>JASGJE010000001.1:0-33297 GCA_049840875.1 Chitinophagaceae bacterium
ATTGTTCTGTGCCCGGCAATGCGGATTGTCCATATCCTCGTAAGTCGAATCGTATACATTGATGCCATTTTGAAAAATAATGAAACTGGTTATCCCACATGCGGTTGTCCAATGCGAAGTCATGAATGAAAACGATTGGCTGGCCATTACCCTTTACTTCATAATACAGCCTGGTACCGTTAACTAATTTGCAACTGGCTTCATTCTTTCTATAAGAGGGAAATATTTGTGGTTGTGTTACAGGCATTCTAATCAATAGCTTCAGGGCAGGTTGGTAAGTAGTCGTTGTTGAGGACTGTGTCTAAGGTAAGTATTTAACTAATAATGGCAACCCGATAAAGATGAATCTTTTCCACCTTTTTTATATTTTATTGATTGCATCATATAAACGTAGAAATACCTTAATGTTGCAACATCTTTTTAAAATCTAAATAGTTATTGATGGCTTTAGCTAAAGCATATGCTGCAAATAATCCGACAGATGGCCTTTCTCCATTTAATTTTCAACGCCGCGAACCCGGTCCGGCCGATATTGAAATCGACGTTTTATTCTGTGGTGTTTGCCACAGTGATATACACCAGGTAAAGGATGAATGGGGCGGTTCAATTTACCCGATGGTTCCGGGGCATGAAATTGTTGGAAGAGTTACCCGGATTGGCGCATCTGTCACTCGTTTCAAGGTTGGCGATCTCGCTGCTGTTGGTGTGATGATTGATTCCTGCCGCAAATGCCGCAATTGCAATAACCATGTTGAGAACTATTGCGAAGAGGGGATGACAGGAACTTATAACGGTTACGAAAGAGGTACTAAAATAATTGCACAAGGTGGATATAGTACGTTGATTGTAACGGATCAACATTTTGTATTTAATATTTCACCTGAACTTGATCTTGCCGGCGCTGCACCATTGCTTTGTGCGGGTATTACGACCTATTCACCACTTCGTTTTGCCGGCGTGACCAAAGGAACCAAAGTTGGAATTATCGGTCTTGGCGGTCTTGGGCATATGGGTGTGAAATTCGCCGCTTCGTTTGGCGCAGAAGTTACAATGATCAGTACTTCACCGTCGAAAGAGAAAGATGCCAAAAGACTCGGCGCTCATAATTTTTTGTTGCAAACCGATCCGGCGCAAATGAAAAAATATGATAGCTATTTTGATGTGGTGTTGGATACCATTTCGGCAAATCATGATTACGAAAAATATCTGAACCTGCTCGGTTATGAAGGGAAAATGATGGTAGTAGGTCTGCCGGAGGAACAGCCAAAAGTGAAGCCATTTGCATTATTAAAAAACCGTCGCAGTATAACTGGTTCAATGATTGGTGGCACAAAAGAAACACAGGAAATGCTTGATTATTGCGCTGAAACAAAAATCGTTGCAGATGTGGAAGTAATACCAATGCAACAAATCAATGAAGCTTACGTAAGGATGCAGAAGAATGATGTTCGGTATCGCTTTGTGATCGATCTCGCATCATTGAAAGGGTAGCTGAATTTTCAATTACACTATTTCGTTAAGATAACAACGCCTATCGGCTATTTGGTTTTGAATAAAATCACATAGTTTTCTGGTGTTACATTTGGCTAAAGCCAATGGTTCTTCAACTTATTGCTCCGGCATTAATGTTGGAGCAATAAGGGCAATCAACAAGGGGTCTTAGCCAAATCTCTCAATTAAATCCAATAGGGATAGTCAGTAAAATAACATTGAAGAGGTAGATTGTCATTTGTTTAATTATAAACAAACCGATGGAATGAGTATTGCCTTATTTTTAATTTCTCTTTCGATGGAATAATTATTTGCTTTTGCAATAAATCATGCAAACGGTTGAG
Organism: Chitinophagaceae bacterium; assembly: GCA_049840875.1. Classification (GTDB taxonomy): domain Bacteria; phylum Bacteroidota; class Bacteroidia; order Chitinophagales; family Chitinophagaceae; genus JAFDYH01. Next base: position 1,836 of record JASGJE010000001.1, read on the forward strand.
GTGAGTTATCTCTTCCTTAATTTTTAACTTACCCGATATTTCTAACGACCGCAAACATATTTTTATAGCCACCTTATTAAAATCATTATGGATAACAGAAGAGAATTTTTGAAGAAAGCTTCAATATTAGCAAGTGGCGCAGGTATGATGCATACAATGCCGTCATCTATCGCAAAGGCATTGGCCATTGATCCTGCACCAGGCAGTACATTCATGGATGCAGAACATATTGTTTTCCTGATGCAGGAAAACCGCTCATTCGATCATGCGTTCGGTACACTGCAGGGAGTAAGAGGTTATAACGATCCCAGGGCAATTACATTGGCAAATAAAAATCCGGTTTGGCTGCAAACAAATAAAGAAGGAGAAACGTATGCACCTTTCCGTTTGAATATAAAAGATACGATGGCGACATGGATGAGTTCATTGCCACATTCCTGGTCAGACCAGGTAGATGCCGGTAACTGGGGCAAACATGATGGATGGCTGAATGCGAAACATTCGGGGCATAAGGAATACAAAGCGATGCCGTTAACAATGGGTTATTATGACCGGAAAGACATTCCCTTTTATTATGCCTTAGCAGATGCGTTTACTATTTGTGATCATAATTTTTGTTCATCACTTACAGGCACTACGCCCAACAGGCTTTATTTCTGGAGTGGTACGATACGTGGCAAACATGATCCGGAAGTAATGGCAAGAGTCTGGAATGGTGATTCGGACTATGATCGCTGGGCTGACTGGCCGACGTTCCCTGAACGGTTGGAAGAAAATGGAATTCCATGGAAAGTTTATCAGAATGAAATAAGTGTCGGTGTTGGATTCGAAGGTGAAGAGGACGCATGGTTGGCAAATTTTACTGATAACCCCCTCGAGTTTTTTTCTCAGTATAATGTAAAACTTTCGGAAGGATATATAAAGAACCTGCCAAACGCTGCTGAGAAAGCGAAAGCTGAAATAGCAAAGATGGAAAAAGAATTACCATCACTTACCGGCGAAAAGGCAGAGAGGATGACAAAAAAATTGGAGGAGTATAAAAAGTACCTCGTACAGAATGCAGAAGAACAGAAGATATATACGCTGGAAAAATATAACCAGTTATCTGAACGCGAAAAGAATATTCATGAAAAAGCATTTTCCAGTAATAAAAACGATCCGCATTATCACGATCTCACGTTACTGAAATATGATGATGAAGGTGTACAACGTGAAGTGAATGTACCGAAGGGCGACGTATTGCATCAATTTCGTGATGATGTAAAAAGCGGCAAGCTGCCTTCGGTTTCATGGATCGTAGCCCCGGAAAATTATTCAGACCATCCTGGTGCAGCATGGTATGGGGCATGGTACATCAGCGAAGTGATGGACATTCTCACGCAGAACCCTGAGGTATGGAAAAAAACGGTGTTGGTTATTACCTATGATGAGAACGATGGTTACTTTGATCATTTACCTCCATTTTCTGTGCCGCATGCAGAAGGAAAAGGAAAAGTATCACAGGGAATTGATACAAGCCTCGAGTATGTAAAAAAGCATCAGCAATCATCCGATCCTGAAGATATACGCGAAGGGCCGATCGGTCTCGGGTTCAGGGTGCCGTTATTAATTGTATCGCCATGGAGCAGGGGAGGCAGGGTTTGCTCCGAGGTATTTGATCATACCTCATCGATTCAATTTGCAGAAAAAGTTTTATCAAAGAAATTTGGAAAAAAAATAGAAGAACCGAATATTACGCAATGGCGTCGCACGGTTTGCGGCGACCTTAGTTCTGCATTTAAATTGTGGAATGGAGAAAGCATTAAAACGCCTGTGCCACTGAAAAAAGATGAAGTGATCGAAGGCATTCACAAAGCGAAATTTAAAAAATTACCTTCCGGTTACGTTAGTTTATCTGAAGCACAACTAACGCAGATACAACAGCAACCACATTCGTCAGCATTATTACCAAAACAGGAAAAAGGTATTCGTACCGCCTGCGCTATACCATATGAATTGTATGTGGATGGGCATTTAAGCGACGATAAAGGAACATTTGGTATTGAGCTCAAAGCTGGCAATACAATTTTTGGCGCACAATCGTTGGGTTCTCCTTTCAGCGTTTATTCAGCTGCGTTGAAAAATCAACCATTAGATAACTGGTCATACACTGTTGCAGCAGGTGATACGCTGAATGATCAATGGAATCTAAGCGACTTCGAAAATGGCGATTATCATTTGAAAGTATATGGGCCGAATGGGTTTTACCGTGAGTTTGCAGGCAATGCAAAAGATCCGGCTCTGACTGTTTCCTGTGAATATGAAAAGAATAAAACAGGTTTGACAGGTAATATTTTACTGAAAATAAAGAATAACACCGGCAAAGCTGTCGAGATTGAGATCGCCGACAATAGTTATAAAGCAACCAAACAAACAAAATCAGTAACTGCGTCATCAGATATCATTATCAATCTCCAGAAAAATTATAACTGGTATGATTTTACAGTCGGTGTAAAAGGAAATTCAACATTTAAAAAGCGTTTTGCAGGGCACGTTGAAACAGGAAAGGAAAGTAAGACCGATCCGTTGATGGGAGGGGTAGTGTAGTAAATGAAAGGGAAAATGTGAAACGTGAAATATTGAATATAAACTAATGCAGATGAGCTATCGATTACTCTGGTAGCTCATCTGTTATTTTCAGAAGATTATTATTGCGGAAATCGGCTAAAGCTCCTTTCCTGGATTTCAATATACCTTTAATGTTAGTCGTTTTGTTTGTTTTTGAATCAACGATTTTTACGCCGATTGTAACTTTATTTTCAGAGGCGTAGTAAGTATTGTAAATTATATATTGAAAACCATTGTTGCTGAAATAAACATAGTCTAAGTCCATTCCTTCATTCTGAACGCCACCACCACGCATGTAAAATGAATATTTGAATTTTGACCAACTGTCTTTGTTATTTTCAGGAAATTCAAATTCAATTTTATCCTTTGTACCAAAACGATAAACGATATATAGGTTATTGCTGTCTTTTGCAAGAACCAGCTTCTTCTCATTTTGAGTATCAAATGAAAAAATCAGTTTTTCATTATTTTCAAGATAGTGTTGACAAAACGCTGTTGAAAAAAAGAATACCGCAACTATTGAAAGAAATATTTTCATGGAAAATAAATGAACTTGACTATGTTCAGAATAATCACTTTGGTAAACTATCTCCGGGAAAACTCCGGCAGGGATGAATTTCATAAATAAACACACCAGCTTTTACGCCAGGATCTTCATCCATTAATTTCGTTGTTTCTTCAATTGTTGTATTGAAGATGCCAATGCCGCATACTTCACTGTTATCAATTACCGGGCAAACGATAGACAATAATCCATCTGCACGCATTGAAAAATTATTTCGGCCGTGCTCCCAGATTATTTTTTCTACGCCCGGTTGATTTCGTTGCGGCCCGTTTTTCAGTATTACAACGCTGTACGTCTTTGTTGTCGGCAGCATCTGCTTCATGAAGTCATCTGTAATTGTTGCCATAGTAAATCTTTATTTAAATATAAACAAAGAAGAAAGATAATGAACGGCCAAAGAAATGTGATCGAGAAATATGGAACCAGTAACCAAATCTCTTAGCTGAATAGTACCAATAAAAGATCGTTACCACTCTGTATGAAAGCGTAGCCCGATAACATGCACCGGCCCACGATCTTTATTATAGGCAGGGTTTACTACAAATTGATAGTCGGGACTAATGGCTATTTTGCCACCAAAGGCGAACAGTTTGTAATAAAGCTCGGCAATCAGCTCGTGGCCGTAATTTAGCTGACCATCGCCAATGATAAAACCGTTACCACCTGCAGCGAGGAAATTGCGATGATCTTTTGATATACCATTCACAATTGCTGCAATGCCCAGTTCATCGTCGTTGCGATGCCAGTCAGCTCCTTTAAGTACGTATCCGAGCGAAGCAGATTGATCAATTTCAGTGAAGCACCATGTTTCATTTTTACCATCATTCCAGCTAACTCTGCCAAAAGCGCCACTGTATTTTCCTAATTGTTTCTCTGCATTTACTACAAAGCCCGCTTTGTTTCGGCTATACATTCTTGTCGCAATTACATCCGGTGTAGCATAGTTCAGCGCCAGTTTATAATTACCCATGTTGCTGCGATTGAAAAAACCAATCAGGTGCACAATAGTCGTGTTATCTTTTTCTACGTTCCATTTACGCACCAATTCTGCCTGCCAGGAAAAACTTTTGGAATACTTCCAGTCAAGTGTTGCGCCGTTTGCTTCTTTCGGTAAAAGCGCAGTAGCGATTCTTGCTTCCCAATCGGGTGAGATATATTCTGCGACAAAAGAATACGTGTAGCCTCTCACATCGGCGGCATAGTCATATGCCCCGGCGCTCATTAATGACCAGTTAAGAAATTGTTCTCGCGGATCGTGACTATAACTGTTATCATCAAAATAATCGCCAAGCGATTGCTTACCTGCTGAAATGGCAATATATTTTGTTGGTGTTGGAGAAGCGATTGTATTTACATCATCTGCCGTCCATTGCTTTTGTGACGTAAGCGGTATGATATGACGAATAAAGGCCCTCGCCAGGTAAATTACCGGTTTTGTGCTTCCTACCCTGAATGTTTCACCATTGGGAAATCCGGCGATACCAGTAGCGCCACTCATTCCTTCGCCTCCAGCCATTTCAGGGTTTACGTATAATTCTGTGTTCTTGAATAACCGGATGCCTGCAAAAAGAGTAGCTGTTAGCGATGTTGAAGGTTTTTCTTTTTCCTGTAAACTCTTCGCACCGCTATAAGGCGCTTTGATCGTTTGGTGATTTTGAGTGACGGTCGTCAATTGAAAGTGAATTGTATATTTCGAACTGCTGTCCTGGGCGTTTACGAAAGCAGCAGTACATAACAATGCAAGGGTAATGTGGAATTGTTTTATCACAAGATGAGTTTAATATTAACAATGAGGCGGCAAGATAATTTACAAATGCCAAAAGTTCAATTAAGAATGGAAATAGTAACGTTGTTATATTTATCGCTGTTCGCTCAATAAAACCGCAATTCTTTCTTTTTGCCCTGCGGCTATATTTACATCATGTATATGCACTGTTTGTAAAAATTGCGTGAATTCTTCTTCATGATTTTCCCGTTTACCCGTTTTGAGATTGACAGAAATAAATGATGACCATAAAACGGCCTTACATTTTTTTACGGCTTCATCCCACATTGTTATTTCAACCGTTACATGCGAGTCTCCTGTATCGATAAGCCCGGATTGTATACAGATTTTTTCATTGTATAGCGCAGGCTTCAGGTATTGTATTTCATGTTTCGAAACCATCCAACCAAAACCTTTTTTATAGAATGAGGCTAGTTTAAGGCCATAAAATTCTTTTAAATGGTCTTCTCTTGCATTGAGCATATAATCGATATACCGTGAATTATTAAGATGGCCAAACGGATCACAGTCGGGAAAACGGATGGTATAGAAGCTTTTTAATACTTTTTCCATTATAGTTGTATTGTGATACAAACATACTGAATGCAAAAAAAGTAAAGATATCCGTCTTTCATATGTTGAAGATTTACCCAAAAAAAGCGTGCAATGAATTTATTCATTGCACGCTTTTCAACATAAAATTATCAGGTAATTATTTCGAAGTGCTTTGATCTACATACGCCGATATCCAACCCACCTGTCCGTTCTTTACAAGATAAAACTGTTTGGTTTCATAAACTGAAGCAAACTGGCGCATCATTTTTAATAACAGTCCTGTTCCGGCCATCAGCGATTTCTGATCGAATACTGTTAAAACCCGCTTTACTTCTTTCATCACAGGTTCTTTCTGTGGTGCAGGGCTTTTCAGTTGTCTTACCAGCATATCTGGTGAAAAGAGATTGAAACTTGTCGCCAGCCTATCATTGAATTCTTTTACTTCATCAAAAGTTACCGGCACAATTGAACGGTCATACAGTTCAGGATGTATCAGCGTGGCTACAGACCATGCGATACCACCGCTGAATGCTATATTATCGCTCAGTTGGTAAGCGCCACTCGAGTTGACAGCGTAAATGATTTCTGAATTTTCTGCAATGGATAATACACGTTGTAATTGCTTGCTGTAGTTCACCATCGTCTTGTCCGATTCATCCATTCTTTTTTCAGCAGCATTTGCTACACTCTTTGTGCCCCATGTCAGTTGAAACAATTTGAAGTCTTTGGTATTGTTGTAAGGAAAAAAACCACCTTTTGTATTACCACTTCCGATATCAACCAGGAAAGTTGTGTATCGTTTATTATCAGGAACAATACCAAGGTGTGACAGGCGGGCTTCCTGCATTGGGTCAATTACATCAACCTTTCTTTTCTCATCATTAATTTTTTGTTTAAACGCCTCTACCAACTTCTGAATATAGTCGTTTTTTGAATCTTTATCGGCCTGTATTTTTACACCACTGCTGATAACTGTATAAATGTTATTCGCTGGAATATTATACGATGACTGTGCAACACGATATAGTCCAAGTAAACCATTCAAAGTTGCTTCTGATGAGGGTTCATTAAAAGAAATAAAGTCAGTGTTTACTGACGTATCTTTTTTACAATAACAAATCCGCTGTTTGTTTTTGCTGTTTTAGAAATATCGACAATGCTTAGCTTAACACCTTTTGATCCTACCTCGATACCTGCGTATAACGATGAGGTATAAGTCATTTTAACACTGGTCTGGGCTTTAGTAGTTGTTGCAGCAGTGCAACTAACGATCATAATAAATAGCAGACCCCTCCGAATCTTATGCAGCATAAAAAAAGTTTTTAGGAGCGATAAATCTAAACCTCTTTTAGCTGTTATGTTTTTAGTTAATTATTATGTGTAAAAAATGTGCCTAATTGCAAGTGTATAATCGTAACATTACTATTTTTAAAATCATTGAATAGTCGTAAGCATTTTATAAAAGCTGCAAAAATGAAGAATGCTTGTTAACTCATGCTTTGACTGACTTTATGAAAGAAGCGGTCAACTTCATGCTGATTGCCTGCGAAATGTCTTCCTTCTATAATTTTATTGTTTTTTATTTTCCATGTGACGCACCAATGATGATCAAGATTGTTGCCGTCAATTCTGTTAGTCCAAATATGTTGGTATTCCACAACAAATCTGTCATTTGCTTCAATAAATAATCTCTCTGCCTGCACTTTTGAGCTCCCCATGATGCCACTCATCGTGTCGAAAAATGCGATCACACCATCAATTCCATTTTTCTCGCCGCTGTAGTTATGATGACCGGGAAATATCCATCTTACCTCTTTATCGAGAACTTCATGCAGCATTGTAAAATCACGTTTACCATATGCTTCGAAAAAGCGATTGACTAATTGAATATTCTGGTGCATAGTATTTATTTAAATAAAAAAGGCGTAAGTCTTCACATACACCTTTGCTTTATAAAATTAAATCGTTTAATCTATTCTGTTAATGAGGCCCAATAGCGAAGAACAAACCAATCTGAACGACGCTCGTTTTTGCATCTGTATTAAAGTCATTAATGTTTTTTCCGAGTTTAGTCAAGCCAAGGTTATAACGTGCATCGAGACCTAATCCAAACTTACTTCTGAAGCCGACTCCAAATACCCACGACCAGTCAATGCTATTGTATAAATCCTTTACTGTTTCATCATCGCCGCCATCTTTCGCTCTTATTGCGTTCAAAAGTAGACCCACCTGGGGGCCTGTTTCAAGATATAATCCTCCATTAGTTCTTAGCTGTGCCAGTACAGGGATATTGAGATAATTAACTTTAAGATCCTTGTATTGTGTTCTTGCATCGGCCAGTTTAGCCCCTTCTGTTGAGAACACTACTTCTGGTTGAAGCGCAAAATATTTTCCTGCGGCGAAACTTACAAAACCTCCAAGATTGACACCAATTCTACTGGAGTTGTCGTAACCACTTGAAAAATTGCTGACGTTTATTCCTGCCTTTGGCCCGAACTGAAATGTCTGTGCCGATACAAAGCCACCGATCAGCAATACAAACGGTACGATCATAATCTTCTTCATAACTGTAGAGTTTTGTTGTTAGTTGAAATTACAAAAAGCATACCCGCACAGCAATGCGGTTGTGTTCAGCAAAGTTGCCGGGATAAAACTACAGTAGAAGAGAAGAAGTTGTTAAAGATGTATAATTTTTTTGCTTCGCAGCGCTTTTAGCTTGTCGAGGTTTTTCTGTACCTGATCTTTGCTTTGGCGGATATTGTCAACTGACACATCGGGGAGAATTGTTTCGGTCGCAATGGTAGTATCAGTTGTTGTATTTGTCGCTAATTCTTCAGCTTTCGTCAGATTTTCCTTTACGATAGTATATACTTTTACAAGGCTGTCCAGCTTTATGTTCAGCATGGCAGTTCCTAATTGATCATTAATGTTGTCCCAGTTCAGCTTATCATAAGAAGCCTTTAATTTATTTTCCAGCTTCTTCCAGTTCACTTTATTTAGTTCCAGGCTATACTGTTCTTTTGCTTCATCTTTTTCCACACTTGTCATCGCATCTGCGATTCCTTTTTCTATTTCTTTCCATTGAGCGTCCTCAACCATCTTTTTTGTTGCCTGTACAGTTTGTTCAACGTGTTTTATTTCAAGCTTATTTAATTTGGGAAGAGCCGGTGTGATCGGTGTTTTTATATCTGCAAAAACTACAGTACCGTTTGTCTCATCATCTGCTGGCGGCGCATCTTCCACTTCATCTGCTTGTGCAGCGATTGCAGGTTCACCTTCAGTTGATTCTTTTACCACAGCTACTTGCGCATGATTTATTATCGGCTCTGATGGCATCTCTTTTTTTACCGGTATGTCTTTTTTATTATTCTTATCACTGTTCTCGTTATTCTTTGCCGCATTTTCTTCATTATTACTAAACAGGAAAAAAGGTGTAGCCAATTGTTCAAATGCAAATGATCCTTGTCGCGCCGCTGGTCTTCCTGCTACGATCAACGCATTCAATGCAATGATGCAAAGTAAACCTGCAAACAACCCTGCCAGTTTGTTAAACGTAAATAATGGTGCTGAATCAATCTTCAGGATATTTTCTATGCGGCTGAGTAAATCATTTTTACCAGAGGCGGCAATCGCCATTTCCTGTGGTGTAAGATTATTTTTTTCCAACGTCAATAACGCAGACGCATAATTATGCGGATCATACTGAAACTGCAATACCATTTCATCACAACTTCTTTCCCGTTCCGCTTCAATTGCTTTTGCAAATGCCTTTACAAACGGATTGAAATAAAGTACTGATTGAATAAATGTAACGATGAGGTTGATAAAATAATCGTATCGTTTGATATGAGCAAGCTCATGCAGTAACACCGCTTCCATTTGTTGAGCTGTAAGGTTGTTGATGGCAGCCATAGGAACCAATATAATCGGTTTCAGATAGCCGATGGTAACAGGAGAGGTAACGAGATCCGATATCCAGATGTGAACCGGTTTTTTTATTCCAATTTGCTCGGCAATTCTCCTTGTAAACATTCTCCATTCTATCGAGATCTTAGATAGATTATTCTTACGCAGTGTTTGCACATGCCGGTAGTTTCTTACAAACCGTATGGCCGGAACTATCAGTAAAAAAATATAAATCGCGGAGGCGTAAGTAAGGGTTGTATCTAAAAAATTATTGAGGCTATTGTTCGTGCTTTCTGACAACCCCTTCAGGGATACAAACGCTGCATTATTATCACGGCTCAGGTATAAGGAAACAAACGTGAACAGAAACCATGCAAAACCTGCAAAAAGCATTGTTACCGCAATAGCGCTTTTCTGACTGGCACGCAATGATCTTGGTACACTGAGCGCTACATTATAGATGATCCACAAAAAAGCCATTTGCCATACGCTGTTGAGCACTGCCCAACCTAAGGCTTGTAAAAATGCGGAGTGAGTGAAAGCAGTCATGGTAAAAATGTTGGGCTGTTATTATTGTTGCTTGAGACTGTCCAATAAAAGCTGGATCTTTTCCAACTCTTCACGACTTGCACGGTGCTCTCCATCTCCCAAAGCCTGTATCACTAACTGTGTGGGGGAACCGCCAAACAATGTATCGATCATTTTGCTGAGCATATGTTTTTGTGTACGCTCTTTATTCACTGCTGGTTGATACACATGCGTACGCATCGAATCATCACGTTTTACTAAACCTTTCTCATGCATTATCTGCATCAGCTTCAGCGTAGTTGTATATCCGGCATCTTTTGTTTTGGTAAGTTCTTCGTGCACTTCACGAACTGTTGCTTCACCTTTCGACCAAAGTATCTGTAGTATTTCCAGTTCGCTTTCCGTTGGTTTAATGTACTTGGTTGTAGCCATAAGGTCTCAATTTGAGTTCGAATATACGATTATTTTCGTATAACGATTAGTCGTGAACTAATTTTATTTTTTTTAACAGCTGTTGATAGTTAGACGTGTTCATCTAGTAATTGTTACAGTGAGTTAAGCAGTTATTTGGAGATAAGTGTATCAAAAGCGGACAGTTTTTGTCTTGGCCGGATAGACAAGTTGCTACCAGTGTACTTTTTACTCAAGCCGACACTGGTATTACAATAAGGCTTTCGTTGCGACCTGCCTTTGCCGGTAGGCAGGCGCTCCGTTTTAAAGTCCTGTTCTCTATTCAACTTCTTCCCGAATAATTTGTGAATTAAAATTGAGCAGTCAGACGGAAACGGTCAAACCTCATTATCATTAATTTCCTATTTTAGCTATGATTTTAAGCAATGAAAAAACTAACGGCATTTCTTACAGCTTGCATTTTAATATTCTCAAGTTCATCTTTTTCTCAAGTAAAAAACACAATACCAAAGGGCAGCCTCTTCATTATCGGTGGCGGTGACCGGCCTCCTTCATTGGTAAAATCATTATTGGATGAAGCTCATTTGAGCGCTACTGATTATATCGCAGTCTTGCCAATGTCAAGCGAAGAACCAGATAGTTCTTTTTATTATTTTAAAGAAGACGTGGCGCCAGCTTGTAAGAATGCAATCGTCAACCTTAATTTTACAAAAGAAGAAGTAAATAACAAAGCAAGACTTGATTCTGTAAGCCATGCAAAATTGATTTTTATCACTGGCGGTGACCAGGAGCGATTCATGAATGTTGTATTGCATACCCCGGTATATGATGCTATTCACAAAGCTTTTGAAAATGGATCATTGATAGCAGGTACAAGTGCAGGTGCGGCTGTAATGCCGAAGTATATGATAACCGGCAAGGAATTCAGTGATACAACATATCGTGCAACGTTCAAAAAACTACATGATAAGAACATTGAGATAAAAGAAGGATTGGGATTAGTACAAAATGCTATCATCGACCAGCATTTTATCGTTCGCAGCCGTTACAATCGTTTATTATCGGCTATGACAAAATATCCCACATTACCTTGTATAGGGATCGATGAAGTAACAGCGATTGTTGTGCACGGCAATAAAGTAAAAGTAGCCGGTAATAGCCAGGTGATGGTATTCAAAAACCCAAAGGGATTGAAAGTAACAAAAGATGATTTGATTAAAGTGGGTGATGTGCAATTGAATATTTATACAGCAGGAGATGAGTTCCTGTTGAATCAGTAATTACACGATTTCTTAAACACACCATATGCAAAGAAGAAAATTTTTACAAAATTCATTAATTGCTGCATCAGCAATTACAACAGGCGTAAATGCTGCGACACCTGCACCTGATAAAAAGAATAAAGAATTCTATGAGCTGAGAGTATATGAAATGCATTTTGGCTCAGATCAGTCGCAACTGGAAAACTTTTTTAAGAATGCATTAATACCAGCGTATAATAAGTACGGTGTAAAAACAGTTGGCGTTTTCAGAGAGCTCGGCAAGTCAGATCCAGCGAAAGTATATGTGGTGATTCCCTATGCATCGATGGACGATTACCTGACTATAAATGCAAAGGTGAAAGCCGATGATGATTTTATAAAGAATAGTCAAGCATATAATGCGATACCAGCCGAGAAACCGGTCTATAATCGATTTAGTTCCTGGTTAATGGTTGCTTTTGACGGCATGCCTAAATTAATTGTTCCTCCCACTGGGCCACGCATTTTTGAATTGAGAACGTATGAAAGCTACAGTGAAGATGCCGGTCGTCGTAAGATAAAAATGTTTAACGATGGCGAGTTTCCGATTTTTTACCGGAGTAAACTGACGCCTGTATTTTTTGGTGAAGTAATCAGCGGAGAAAATATGCCGAGGCTTACGTACATGATTACGTTCCCAAATATGGAAGAGCATGATAAAGCATGGGCTGCGTTTCTTTCTGATCCTGAATGGAAGAAACTATCAGCGGATCCTCAATTTGCTAATACGGTTTCCAATATCATAAAAACATTCCTGGAGCCTGTTGTTTATTCGCAGATATAGAAGAAAAGAAATTGGCAATTTGCTCCCGATATTTATCGGGATTGCAATTCGCAATGACTTATTGCAGATATAGCAGTACCGAAGCGTAAGGCCTTGCCAGGGTATATTTATCGTTCATTATAAAATAGCCATCTTTCCAGGCTGCAATGCCTTCCCAGTTATATCCCGTATATTTTGGAGGTATTGTTAGCAAAGGTCTCCATGAGAAATGGTTATTACTAAAACTGATATCAATTAGCCGGCAGTAGTCGTTATAGATAGCTTGCTTTTCAATCAATGCATCATTGATTTTGTCTTCATGCGGCACACGATAAACAGTATCTTTTCCTTCTCCCTTATAAAAAAAATTGATAGCAGTGAAATGATTGTTGTCTGAATGAGTAATATCAGTAATTCTGAATGGTAGTTTATCGATCAATGCAGAATCTTTACTGTTTTCATCCAACGACTCATTGTAAGAATAAGCATAGTTTTTTGTAAAATAATTATACTCGTAAAAAGCATAAACGCGTTTATTGATCAGCGTGATAGCTTCAAAGCCTGCATTGTACACTGCGCTGCCGTCAGCCATTCTTGGTTTGCGTACAGGTAACATCTTTGGTTCAAGATAGACAGCGTCATTTTTTAATTTACCGATCAGGAGATAACAATATTCTGAGGGTGTGTTGGTTTCTACAGAAAAATAAATTGTTTCACCGTTAATTATAAAAGCTTCGAGTCCTTCATAAAATTGCTGCTGTTCATCCATTTTTGTTCGAAGACTATCCAGTCCATAAATCAACAATTTTTTATACGGTAAAGCATAGGCTGTATCTTTTAATTTGCGATTAATATCAGTCAGAGCAATGGAATACAACTTTGCTTCCTGTTTGTCTTCCAGCCTGCTTTCAGACATTAAATACAATTGATTGTTTGCTATCTGCAAACCGGAAAATTGGTTGTCATAATAACTAAGCTCCGGAGGTAAACTGATTGGCTGAACAGAAAGCTGTTTTCTTTGCCCGAAGATTGCAACAGCCATTAATAAGTTTAGGAAGAGAAACAATAGCGATTTCATAGATCCAATTAAAGCATAAATATACCGCACAGCCGACAAAGCACAGCAGGATGCAGAGCATTTATTGCTTTGTTCAACCTGCATTGCAAACCTGGTTGAATATTTCAGTATATTTCCATTACGTATCATCGGCCAATTATTGTTTATCCATCACGGGAAAACTAACTGCGTATGAAAGTCATTTGCTTATCAGGTATCATTTTTCTGTTTTGCTCGAAATGCTTTTCACAATACGACGTATTGATTAAAAACGGAAAGATCATCGATGGCGCCGGTAATAGCTGGTACTATGGCGATATAGCTATTAAGGATGGAAAAATTGTTTCAATAGCGAAATCATTAGCGGGAACAGCTATTGAAACTATTGACGCGAAAGGATTGATTGTCGCCCCTGGTTTTATCGACGTACATGCGCATATCGAGAATAGTGTATTTGAACGACCGACTGCCGACAATTATATTTATGATGGCGTAACAACCGTTATCACTGGTAACTGTGGTGGATCTGCCGATAATCTGCGCCAATTTTTCTTCCAGATCGATAGCATGCATACATCAGTAAATGTTGCTTCGCTCTATGGGCATAATACAATTCGTCGTTTAGCAATGGGGCTTGACGATCGTGCTGCGACAGCAGAAGAATTGCAAAAGATGCAACAGTTGATGGAGCAGGCGATGAAAGATGGCGCCGTTGGCCTTTCAACAGGGCTTATTTATTTACCCGGTATGTATGCGAACACAGAAGAAGTTGTAACGATAGCAAAAACAGCTTCGCATTTTAATGGTGTCTATGCTTCGCATATACGCAATGAAGAGAATAAAGTGACCGACGCAATTAATGAAGCCATCTATATAGGAAAACAAGCCAACATGCCGGTCGAAATTTCACATTTCAAAGTTGGCGGTAAAGGTAACTGGGGAAGATCGAAAGAAACAATTGCTATTGTTGAGCAAGCGAGAAAGGATGGCTATGATGTTACAATCGATCAATACCCATATACAGCGAGCAGTACAAATCTTGGTGTTCGATTGCCCGATTGGGCGCTATCGGGCGGACAGGATTCATTAAAGGCAAGAATTACCAACCCACAACTACACAAGAAGATAGTTGCCGAAATGCTGGAGCAATTGAAGAAGTACAAATTTAAAAACTATAGTTATGCCGTAGTTGCCCAATACAATGCTGATAGTAGTTACAATGGCAAGAGTATAACGGAAATAAATACACTAAAAGGAAGGAAAAGCAATGCTGAGTATGAAGCTGAAACCATTCTTGATATGATGATGAATGGTGGCGCTCAAATGGTATATCATTCTATGAATGAAGACGACGTAAAGTATATCATGCAATACCCATTCAATATGATTGGCGCCGATGCTGGTATATCAAGCGGAAAGGGAATGCCACATCCAAGAACGTATGGAACCAATGCAAGAATACTGGGAAAATATGTGCGTGAAGAGAAAGTCATTTCACTTGAAGAAGCTATTCGAAGAATGACTTCTTTAGCTGCACAGAAATTTCAATTGAAAGATCGGGGTTTATTGAAAGAAGGTTACGCGGCAGACATTGTTATATTCGATGAGAATGAAGTGCATGATAACGCGACTTTCGAAACTCCACATCAGTTCTCGTCGGGCTTCCGACAAGTGTTGGTAAACGGGCAACTGGTTATCAAAGACGGAAGACATACCGGTGTGCGAAGCGGCAAAGCACTCTTCGGGCCTGCATATTCACTTAATTGACCTATTTACACCTGGAATTCCCAGACAGTACGATAGCTTCCGTGCTTTTCGATATAACTGAGAAATGAATTGTAGAAATTATCGGCACCAATCGTTGCGCTGTCGCCAATAATAAAGAGATTCTCTTTCGCTCTTGTGATTGCCACATTCATTCGCCGGTAATCTTTCAAAAATCCAATATCACCATCGTCATTACTGCGTACCAGCGATAAAATGATATTTTCTTTCTCTTGTCCCTGGAAACTATCGATTGTGCTTATGCGTAATTGTTTTGATAATACTTCTTTTGCTGCAGTTACCTGTCCTGAATATGGGGAAATAAAAGCCGTCTTCAGCGGATCGAGCGATTCGCTTTCGAATAGTTGTAATGTAGTTTTCAATTCGCCTTCATTTTGTAAACTAACACCATCAGTACCGTGCGTCTCATTGAAGCCCGATCCTGCGGTGTCTATGAAAGTAATGTGTGTACCGATATCAACAAGATGCGCTGCTGTTTTCAATAAACCATTATAAAAATATTCACTTGAAAATCCGGCAATAGTTTCACGCATCCTGTATTGCGTATCGAGTAAAAAGATATTTTTGACAGCCTCGATACTTACTTCCAATATGGATTTATTCAGGCCAAGTTTTGCCGCTTCGTCACTTAATACTGTCGGTGGCAATTGAAAATGGTCACCAGCGAGAACATACTTTTCTGCTAATGGAAAAATACACCAGGCCAGCGGTTCGATGCATTGCCCGGCTTCGTCGATTACCAGCGTTTTAAATTTCAGGTGATTGATTTTTGCGTCATACAGGCCAATCGGCGTTCCAAGTATTACCTGTGCTTCTATATATAATTTCTCTTCATTGTAGTGTTGAACCTTTTTTATTTCGTCACGGATGCTCTTTACTTCTTTGAATAAAAGATTTCGTTGTTCCCTTTCTGATTTGCCAAAACTTCGTTTATACTTCAGCGCCATCTTCCGGAATTGTTCTGCACGTATTTTTAGGTCTTTTATTTCTTTTTGCTGTTTGCTATTATTCAGACGTCCTTCGGGTGTATGGTTAAAAATGGTTTCGTCTACTTTGCTGACATTGCCAACACGCAATACATTCAGGCCGGCTGAGATTAAGCCTTTGGCTATATTATCAACAGCTGTATTACTTGGCGCTGATACCAAGACCTTTTCATCTATTCGTGTAAGTTGTACAATCGCTTCAATTAATGTCGTTGTTTTACCTGTACCGGGAGGTCCATGAACAATGCAGACCTCTTCATTATCGACAATTCCTTTAATGGCGTTTTGCTGGCTTTCATTCAGATTTTTATTCCGAAAATTTATATTGTTTTTACGGGTTTCGTTTGACCGAATTTCTCTGGTCGTTGCATTATGCAGTTCTTCGAATAATTCAAGGAGCCGTTTGTTGTTTTCAAGATTCTTCAGCGTGGTTTTCATGATAGTAGTTGCACGCTGATCCGGGGCGAGTTTGATTCCAACGCCATTATCTTCTATCCAATCAGGAAAGTCAGGAGCAAACAATCTGAATTCTCCTGATTTACCATCAAGGTTCATTAAAATACCCTTTACAGGTTCTTCACCAGAACAAAAACATTCAATAGCTGCGCCATCGCGAAAGAAATTATTTTCCGGCGGAAAGTTGATACGAAAAGTGATTTCAGGATAATCAGCATAACCGAAATTCTTGCGGGTTACAATTATAGGATGCAATGCAAGCCCCTCTGCCTTCAATGATTTTAATGTATGCTGCTGATCGAGGCTGAATCGTTTTACCTGTTCTTTTTCTTCAAGGTCGATGCATTTTAATAGCGTTGCTATATACGGATGTGTGTCGGCCATGCGGTGAAAATAGTTATTGGAAGAGGAATAAAAAAAAGAACATATGTTCGGAGAATATAGAATTCAGAATTAGGAAGAAAGAAGATCAGCCGGGATTTAGTTTTTTGTATGTAAATTCATCCCCTCAGTTTAATAAATGATACAAATGAAAAAATCACAACGATTCAACTTTAAAAATGCATGCTTGACATTAGCTGTTTCAATGGTGGGTTTTTGTTCTGTAAACGCAACGGACAATAAGAGTTCGAAACCAGATAGTATTTCGATCGAAGGCCGGTGGGACATTACAGTTGACATGAATGGTAAACCGGTGCCTTCATGGCTTGAAGTTCATCACTCCGGGCTAAAAACATTGACCGGTCGTTTCGTTGGTGGCGGCGGTAGTGCAAGACCAATTTCGAAAGTGAATTATAGCGACGGAAAATTAAATTTTGCGATTCCTCCGCAATGGGAAAAATCGGATAATGATCTTGTGGTTGAAGGCACTGTGAAAGATGCCAATAACCTTGCAGGATCAATGACGATGCCGGATGGTAAAACATATAGCTGGACAGCAGTTCGTGCTCCATCGCTTCATCGTACGAAAGATCCGGTATGGGGCAAACCAATTAAATTGTTTAACGGAAAAGATATGACTGGCTGGCACGTTACAGGCGAAAAGAATCAATGGATAGTGGAGAACGGTGTAATTAAAAGCCCACATTCCGGTTCAAATCTTGTATCAGATGCGAAGTTTAATGATTTCAAACTGCATATTGAATTCCGTTACCCGAAAGAGAGTAACAGTGGTGTTTATCTTCGGGGTCGATATGAGATACAGGTGGAAGACAGTAAAGGAAAAGAGCCTGCAGTAGATTACCTCGGCGCTATTTATGGTTTCATTATTCCGAAAGAACAAATGGCGAAAGATGCCGGCGAATGGCAATCATATGATGTTACATTGATTGGAAGAAGAGTTACGTTGATCGTTAATGGAAAGCAGGTAATCACTGACCAGGAAATACCAGGCATCACTGGCGGCGCATTGGATAGCAATGAAGGTGAACCAGGTCCGTTACAAATACAAGGAGATCACGGTCCTGTTGAATACAGGAATATTATCGTTACGCCGGGAAAGTAATCAGTCTGTTATTTCTTTCTATTAATTAATTATTTACAAGCCAGGTTGAATAAACCTTGTTTCTTTTATACTATGCAGTTTTCTGATCAACGTATTTCGATTGCAACGGCACAAGATATACCCTCGTTAAAAGACTTATTGAATCTTGCCTATCGTGGAGAAGAAGCAAAAAAAGGCTGGACAAGTGAAGCACATCTTATTGCCGGCGATACCAGAACAGATGAGAATGAGCTCGATAAATTATTAAAGCAGCCCGGCAGCCTAATGCTTAAATGGGTAGATGCAGATAGAATCGACGCTTGCGTTAATCTTCAGCAGAAGGATAACAGCGTTTATCTTGGCATGTTAAGTGTATCACCTTTAGCGCAGGGAGCTGGCATCGGGAAGAAATTATTAAAAGCCGCAGAAGAGTTTGCGGCTTCTCAAAAATGCGATAGGATATACATGACTGTTATAACACTTCGAACCGAATTGATCAATTGGTATAAGCGACACGGTTACGTCGATACAGGAGAACGAAAACCTTTTGTCGAAGATGCAATTAGTGGCAAACATTTGCAGCCATTGGAATTTATGGTGCTTGAAAAACTTTTACACGCTAAGAGTATTAGTGTTTAGAAAAGCCTTTATCTAAAAACAAATAACGGGCATCATTTACTCCTTTCTCCGATTTTGATTCAACATCGATATTCATGTAATCCGGAGTGTTATCACCGGCTTTAGCCGCGGGCCAATCGGCAAGACCTGATCCATTTGGATTGCCGCTCTTAATGAAGTTTGCAAAATAATTCTCCATCGTTTCAGAAACTTTATAATCATCCGGCGTCCATGCGTAGTCTTTTACGAGATAAAGATTGCCCATACAATATTCAATTTCTGAAGCGTGTGGCGCACCAATTGGTTGTGGCGCTTTTGCTGCGTTTGGATCTTTCTTTACCACACCACCCGCTAATCCTTCCGTCATGCTTTGATCTGCTAACGGAGGCCTTACACGACTGAACAAGTACCTGTAAACCGGTTGAGAGCTGTTGTTGCGATGCAGGTCAAACCATTTCCATGTGCTATAAACAATAAAGCGATCAGAGGCTAATGCAGTAGCTGATATTTCTATTTGCTTTGAAGTATCACCTGGATATAATTTCAACACTTCTTCGTAATCGTTCGGATATTCTTTCTGCAATCTTTTCATGTAAGCATCTTTGTTATAATTGGTTCCATCATAAAGGCCATGCCAGGTATTTCTGCAGAATTCCATCCAAGCAATAAAGGGACCATCGCTTGTTTCTTTGCAGAAAATATTTCGGGTAAAGTAGCCGGTAAAAAATATTTATCAAGAACTACCGGGAAACCAAAGCGTCCTGATTCTTTATACAACTCGAATAAATCACGTGTACTCAATTTGCGCAGCTCTGCCAGCGTTGGATAACCAGCTTTCTTTGCAAATTCCAACCCTGTTTTTTCTGCTTCCGCCAATGGAACGGGAGCCAATGTTGGATTAATACCGGCGCCACTTTCGCCAATAGCGCCTGCAATCAAATCTTTAGAAAGAGGAGAGGCCATTAAATAACTTACCGAAATAGAACCAGCAGATTCACCCGCGATGGTAACATGTTTCGGATCGCCACCAAAAGCGCTGATATTTTTTTGCACCCATTTCAATGCAAATTGCTGATCGAGTAATCCATAATTACCGGAAGCTTTGTATGGCGCTTCCGCGCTTAATTCAGGATGGGCAAAGAATCCAAATATATTCAGGCGATAATTGACTGTAACAACCACGATTCCTTTTTTGGCCATGCTTTCACCATCATATCTTGGTTCAGCGCCATCTCCGGCGACATAGCCGCCGCCATAATAATAAACGAACACCGGTAAATTCTTTTGATTGCGCTTGGCCGGTGACCATACATTTAAATAAAGACAATCTTCACTTAATCCTTCCGAGCGGCTTTTCATATCTCCGAATACAATGCCCTGGACTGCCCGTGGTTCCAAATGATTTTGTTTTTAAAACACCTTTCCAGTTTTCCAATGGTTGCGGCGCTTTCCAACGGAGATCACCGATTGGTGGTTTTGCAAAAGGAACACCAAAATAGAATTGCATTCCGGTTTTGGTATCATAGTTTCCTTCAATGACACCATTTTCAATTTTAGTCTGCACGGCAAAGAAATTGTTTGTTTGAGCTGGAAGCATTAATCGTTATGAAAGCAATAAAGCCCGCCACGAGTAATCGAAAACGCATAGGTGATAATTTAATTATTGTCTCAATTTGAGACAATAGTACTTCTTTTTTTAAAATTCTGTTTATTATTGTCAAAAAATATCCGGGAATGGCGAAACAACGGAAGACGCCTGCAGACGCCGAAGGCAGCGATTATCTGAAACATATAGCATATGACTCAGTGGTGTTTGGCTTTTCAGGAGAGCAATTGAAAATTTTATTGATCAAGTATCATAATACCGGGCTCTATGCATTGCCGGGAGGCTTTGTGCGAAAGAATGAAAATCTTAACGATGCAGTGCAACGGGGATTAAAAGAACGGACAGGTCTTGATAATATTTACCTTGAACAAGTCTATACGTTCGGAGATACAGAAAGATTCAAGCCCGAAGTGCTCAAAATGATCCTGAAGGCAAATGGCATTGCAGCGCCAGGCAATCATTGGTTGCTTGACAGGTTTATTTCCGTTGTTTACTATGCGCTCATTAATTACAATGATGTAGTGCCAACGCCGGATATCCTGTCTGATTCGTGTACATGGTATGATATCTACAAACTGCCGAAACTCATTCTCGATCATCAATCGATCGTGAACAAAGCGCTTGAAACATTGCGGGCCAATATCGACAGGAAACTCATCGGGATGAACCTGCTTCCCGGAAAATTTACAATGAAACAACTACAGACAGTATACGAAGCTATTCTCGGTGAAAAAATCAGGCGTACTACTTTTCAACGTAAGATGCTCGCATCTGGCTTATTGAAACGCCATGAAAAACATTACTCGGGTAAAGCGCATAAGGCGCCTTACATGTATAGTTTCCGTAGCTGATTTTTTTTATCGTAGATTTATTTTCTAAAGAAATTATATGCCTGCAAAACATAACTGGCCGGAAGAAATAAAGCCATTGCTGAAAAAGTATAAAGGGAAAAAACATCCACTCGAGTATAAAAATATTTACCAGTTGGTGGTAATGGTTGTGTTGTCGGCACAGGATTCGGATAAAAACATCAATCAACTTGCTCCGAAATTATTCGAATCATTTCCTAACATGCAGGCGCTGGCAAAAGCGACACCGGAACTGCTTTCTCCGTTCATTAGTAAAGTGCGGAATTTTGGCAACAAAGCAAAATGGTTAACTGAAATAGCACAGGCTGTAAAAAAGGATGCGAGTATTCCGCTTACCCAGGAAGAGTTAACTGAGTTGCCGGGTATTGGAAGAAAATCAGCAAACGTAATTATGCGGGAAGCTGGCGTAGCGCCGGAAGGAGTGATTGTTGATTTGCATGTTGTTCGTGTAGCACCCCGACTTGGCATCGCAACCGGAACAGATCCAAAGAAAATCGAAAAGCAAATAATGGAAGCGCTTCCCAAAAAGGATTGGGATGCAGGAATGGCTATGTCATTTCTCGGGCGGGAAATTTGCCGGCCTACAGGACCTAAGCATGATCTTTGCCCGATGAAAGATGTTTGCGACTATTGCAATAACAATAAGTAAACATTCCCTGATTTTTATAAATAAACTGTCTGTTTTGAAACAACCATTTTACGTTAGTTTACTGATTGCAGGTTTATTATTTCTCAGTCATACCAGTTCATTTGCACAAACTCAAAAAAAGGACACTGTAAAAGTTGGTATTTACATTACCAGCATCCACGATATCGATTTCAAGCAGAAGGAATACACAATTATTTTCTGGCTTTGGTTGAAATACAGCAACAAAGATTTTAATTTCCAGGATAATTTAGAAATCCCACAAGCGAAAACAGTCACCCGGTCTTTTTATACGGTTGACACTTCAGATGGTCGGGTGTTTATGCAAATGAAAATGCAATGTGTGATGAAAGACTCCTGGCGTATAGGTGATTTCCCTTTTGACAAGCAAACATTACGTTTATCGATTGAAAACTCGCAATACGATTCAAAGGCATTGGTATTTACAGCAGATACAATCGGTCAGCATTTCGATCCACGCTTCACACTCAGCGGCTGGGATATCGATAGCTGCGTTTTGAATACCGGCACAAAAGCATACGAAACAGGTTTTGGTGATGAAACATTGAAAAGCCCGCATACTGAATACAGTAATTTCCGGGTGCGATTGATATTACATCGAGACGCTTCCGGATTATTCTGGAAAATGTTTCTCGGTATGTATCTCGCCTTCCTGATTGCCTATCTCTGTTTTTATATTCATGCAGATGGAATGGACTCACGGTTTGGGCTAAGCGTAGGCTCACTGTTCGCCGCTGTGGGCAACAAATATATTATTGATTCTTCTTTGCCGGAATCGAGTTCATTTACATTGGTCGATACATTACATGGGCTCACGTTATTCTTTATTTTCGGAATCATTGCTTCAACAGCGTATTCGCTTCGGCTTGTAAAAACTGACCAGGTAAAACGGGCGCATAACTTTGACATGTTGATGGCGAAGGTTGTTTTAATTCTTTATATAGCATTGAATGTCTGGTTTATTGCCAGGGCAGGAAAGGGATAATGATAGAAATTATTTTCTTTTTTGTTTTGCAGTTCCGTTTTGCAAAAAGATATCGATGCGTGGTGTTTCCCAATTGTAAGGTTTGTCTAAGATGTCCATGTCTCCATCACCATCCAGATCGCCGACTTTCGCTTCATGAAATTCTATCCCTTTACTAAAGATGGTTGTTTTAAAATTCCCTTTACCATCGCCGTAAAAAATATAGGCTGTTGCATCCGGGTTATCCGGCTTTATATTCTTTTCTGTCCATTTAGCCATTTCAGCAACGAAAATGTCAAGATTGCCGTCGCCATCAATATCTGCTACCACCAATGAATGACCATGTATCAGATCCTTATCAAGCAGTCTATGTTCTTTCCACGACGATGAATCTTCGGGATTACCACTACATTCATACCAGCAAACAGGGCCAATACCATCGCCGGGCGCAGTAACTATCTGCATTGTTTTTCCTTCTTTGAATTTACCTGCGGCTATTCTTCCTCCGATTCTTGCAACATGTATCGGTTTAAAAATAGTATCGCCTTTATACTTAAACCAAAGATTACCGGCAAGCAAATCGGGATGACCATCGCCGTCTACATCAGCAGCTGCGATACCTTCAGGATACCATGATTGGTTACTTCCTGCATTGCCACTAAAAATAACTTTGGTCGGCCATTCAGTAGCACTGCGCGGGTTTTGCGGAATAGTAGCGAGATTAAGCGTGTTGTTTCCTTGATTCCAGAAAGCCAGTTGAGGTTTGCCCGCATTGATAAAGTCTGCAAATACCTGGTCATGGTGTTGATGAGCGCCGGTCGTTTTTATAGTATGCATGATCCACGGTTTTGTCGAATCATAATTTGGAAATGGATTTTCCCACCACCATACTTCGGGGCCTTGCCAATCCTGTCCATAAACAAGATCATTATCACCATCGCCGTCGATATCAAAGAAAGCGCCTCCTGCTTCTATTGTTTTCAATTCGTTCTCCAAAACATATCGCTGCCATCCGTTTGTTGTTCTGCGGTACCAAACCAGCACCGGCGCTTCTTTACGACAACTCACAACAAAATCATTCTTTCCATCTTTATCTACGTCGAGGATCATCGCAGATGTTTGTTCTGTACTTGTCCATGGTTTTTGCAAATCACCGGTCGCAGTGCTGATATGTTTCCATTGAATTGCTGGTTGAGCGATTGCAATAATGGGGAAGAAAAGCAGCAGGAATAGCATCTTTTTCATAATGAAAGTTATGAAAACATGTCATTGATATTTCAGAATTAGTGTCAATCTTGCCGCTCAGCGTGCATCAACGTGAAAAACTTTCCGGGTTTTGTTGATTGGTATTCTGATTGAGGCCAGATGCAAAAGCATGTTCATTGACTTGCTGTGACTTCAGGAAAGCGGGCGGTTTACTTTAGAAGATAAAATTGAATGGCTGTATTTTTGAGATGGGAAGAAAGATGAGCTTCCTTTTTTGTGAAGGAGAATAAATTATGGAATACAGGGATTATTATCAAATACTGGGCGTAGATAAAAAAGCTTCGCAAGACGATATCAAGAAGGCATTTCGCAAACTCGCCGTAAAATATCACCCGGATAAAAACCAGGGCGATAAAGAAGCTGAAGCAAAATTCAAACAAATCAATGAGGCAAATGAAGTATTGAGTGATCCGGAAAAGAGAAAGAAGTATGACACCCTTGGTGAAAACTGGAATAAGTATCAACATACAGGGGAAGGTCAGCAAGGTGGTAATCCATTCGGCGCTGGCCAGGGATTTCAATATGAAGGTGACCTGAATGATTTTTTTGGTCAGTATGGTGGGAATAGTGGTTCCGGCTTTTCTGATTTTTTTGAAGCATTCTTTGGGGGAAGTGGTCGTAGTACAAATACAAAAGCAAAAGGCAGAACCAGTCATTTCAAGGGACAGGACTACGAAGCGCAAATGGAGATCACGTTGGAGGAAGCGTATCATGGTACAAGCCGGCTGATACAACTGGAAAATGAAAAACTGAGAATTACAACTAAACCTGGCGCATATGATGGACAAAGGCTGAGGATAAAAGGAAAAGGTGGAAAAGGAAGCACAGTGGAATATACCGGTGATCTGTACGTGCGGGTTCATGTATTGCCTGATGCCGTTTTTGAAAGAAGAGGTAATGATTTGATCAAGCAGGAAACAATAGACTTATATACTGCAGTGCTTGGCGGCGATGCAGTGATTGATACTATGTCGGGGAAGATTAAAATCAAAGTGATGCCCGGCACACAAAACGGAAAGCAGGTAAGAATAAAAGGAAAGGGAATGCCCATTTACGATTCATCAGAACATGGAGATCTTTATGTCGTATTGAATGCATTGATCCCGGAACGATTGTCTGACGAGCAGAAACAGCTGTTTGAAAAATTAAAAAGCATTTCATAATGGAAACATTTCAGCAAATAATAAACGGAGACAGACCGGTGTTAGTAGATTTTTTTGCAGAATGGTGTGGCCCGTGTAAAGCAATGAGCCCATCGATAGCATCGATAGGTAAAGAAGTACAGGGAAAAGCCAGGGTGCTGAAGTTGGATATTGATCGTAACCAGGCGATGTCTGTGCAGTATAATGTGCAGACTGTGCCGACGTTGGTTATTTTTAAAAAAGGAGTTCCTGTCTGGAGATATTCCGGTATACTCGATAAAAATACACTGCAGCAGAAATTATTATCCTTTGCTTGAGATAACGACCTCTGATAAATCTTGTTCATAGTAATTGGTTGTATTGATCCGTTAACAATCTTCACCAGTTGCTTATTGTTGTAATCTCCTGGTTACTGACATACAGTAGCGCATATTCTAAGCAAGATTTTTACCTATCTTGGCCGCTCAACGTTTTGATTATGCCAACTGGTAAAAAAATAATCTTCCTTCTTTCTTTATTGCTTGTTAAAGATCTCATCTATGCACAGCCTGCAAGTATCTTTAACATGCAATGCGAGCATATCGTAAATCCATTGGGTATTGATGCAGCAAAGCCGCGATTTTCATGGACAATAAATGATATGCAGAACGGCGCGAAGCAAATTGCATACGAGATTATTGTAAGCACTGATTCTGCTGCGGCCGCATCCGATAAAGGAAATGCATGGCAAAGCGGTAAAATAAAAAGAGCTGATCAGCTTGTAACATTTAATGGAGAAGCATTGTTGCCATTTACAAAGTATTACTGGCGTGTTAATTCATTTGACAAAGATGGAAAAGAGCTGAAATCTGCTGTGGCTAATTTTGAAACAGGGATGATGCAACAACAAAACTGGAAAGGCGCCTGGATACAGGATACTCGTGACGTTCATTTGAAGCCTGCGCCATACTTCCGGAAAATATTTGCCGTAAGCAAAACAATCGTTTCTGCACGTGCATATATTGCCGTTGCCGGCTTATATGAATTGTATATAAATGGAAACCGTATCGGCGATCATCGCCTTGACCCCATGTACACCCGTTTTGATCGTCGCAACTTATACGTTACATACGATGTTACTGCAGCTGTTAAGAATGGTGATAATGCAATTGGAGTGTTGCTGGGAAATGGTTGGTATAATCATCAGTCAACAGCGGTGTGGTATTTTCATGAAGCGCCGTGGAGAGCAAGACCGTCTTTTTGTATGGATCTTCGTATCGTTTATAACGATGGGTCAGTTGAAACAATAACAACCGGTAAAGACTGGAAAACAACGCTGAGCCCGGTTATTTTCAATAGTATTTACACCGCTGAACATTATGACGCCAGGAAAGAAACTCCTCATTGGAATGAAACGTCTTATAATGATAGTGCATGGAATGATATCATTTTTCGTGCAGCGCCGTCAACAAATATCGTTGCGCAGGTAATGCATCCTGTTAGAAATGTAACGGAACTGCCGGCACTATCTATGAAGAAGTTCAGCGACACGGTGTATGTTTTCGATCTTGGCCGCAATATTTCGGGTGTAAGTAAAATAAAAGTAAAAGGCGAAAGCGGAACTGTGCTTCGGTTGAAGCATGGAGAACGTTTGTATGCAAACGGAAGAGTGGACCAGTCCAATATTAATGTGCATTACAGGCCAACTGACGATAGCGATCCTTTTCAAACAGATATATACATTCTCAATGGAACGGAAGAATCTTTTATGCCGCATTTTAACTATAAAGGTTTTCAGTATGTAGAAGTGACAAGCGACAAGCCAGTTGAATTAAATAAAGAAAACCTTGTTGGCTATTTTATGCATAGTGATGTGCCGGCAGCAGGAGAGGTTATAACTTCCAACCAGATGCTGAATAAATTATGGTCAGCAACCAACAATTCTTATCTCTCCAATTTATTTGGATATCCAACAGACTGCCCGCAACGTGAAAAGAATGGCTGGACAGGCGATGGACAAACAGCGAGTGAAACAGGTTTGTACAATTTCGATGGCATTACCATTTATGAAAAATGGATGGCCGATCATCGTGATGAACAGCAATCCAATGGTGTGTTACCGTCAATCGTTCCAACCGATGGATGGGGCTATGAATGGGGAAATGGGCCCGACTGGACAAGCACGATTGCAATCATTCCATGGAACCTTTATTTGTTTTATGGCGATAGCAAAGCGTTGGCCGATTGTTACGATAATATAAAACGTTACGTTGACTATATCGATTACAACTATCCGACAGGATTGACAACATGGGGACTGGGAGACTGGATACCAGTAAAATCCAAATCACCGGTTGAACTAACATCAACTGCATATTATTATGCAGATGCAACAATACTCGCCAATGCAGCAAAGTTATTTGGCAGACAGGATGATTATATTAAATACACTACACTTGCTACCAAGATTAAAGATGCCTTCAACAAAAAATATCTCAACACAAATACTGGTGTTTACGCTGATGGCTATCAGACCGAACAAAGTGTTCCGTTGTTCTGGGGATTAGCGCCTGATGATATGAAAACAAAAGTAGCGGCTGCACTTGCGAAACGCGTGGTAGCCGATAGTGTTAAACTCGATGTTGGTTTGTTAGGAACAAAAGCAATCCTCAATGCATTGAGTGAAAATGGTTATGGCAATCTCGCGTATAAACTGGCATCTTCAGAAAAGTATCCTTCATGGGGTTGGTGGATTGTGAATGGAGCTACTACCTTGTATGAAAACTGGCCGATTGATGCACAATCGGATATTTCAATGAACCATATCATGTTTGGAGAAATAGGAGCGTGGCTATATAAAGCATTGGGAGGAATAAAACCTGACCCTTCGTCACCGGGTTTTAAAAACGTTCTGCTACATCCTTATTTTGCAGAAGGGCTCGATCATTTTTCTGCATCACACCAATCTCTTTACGGCCAGGTAAAATCGGAATGGAAGCGCAATGGAAAGAAAGTTATCTATTCAGTAACTGTTCCTGCAAACTCGACGGCCTCTTTGATACTTGATATTGCAGCGAAACAGGTTGTGTATAAAAATGGAATAAAACAAATAGCGACAGGAAAGTATAGCGATACGTTGGAAGCTGGGTCATATGTTTTTGAACTAAAATGATGTCTAATTAAACGGTGGTATTTCAATGAAACCAGATGTAAAAGGTAAAACTACGGACAATCACACCCGTTGTATACACTATAATTCTTCTCTCGATATAATAGCGATTAAATTCAAATGCTGCAATACGTATTATCCATGTTATTATTGTCACTCGGAAGAAGCAGATCATTCTGCACAAAAATGGAAAAAGAGCGAGTTTGATACCAAAGCAATCCTTTGTGGTAATTGCGATCACGAGATGACAATCAATGAATATTTCAATTCAGACTATCAATGCCCTTCCTGCAAATCTGCATTCAATCCTAAATGTGCAAATCATAACCATCTTTATTTCGAATTATAGGGATAAGCCACCACGCGATTCTTTCACAATAGCTTTAATTTGACTGAAGCCAGCATGCATATATTATTTATTTCGCTGGCATTAATGGCAGGGCAATAAAATTTGCGGAAAGAGGCTTTAGCCAAAGTTTTTTAGTTAATTCGGTTTTGTATTTCTTAAACAAATACTGTTTAATTCGAAAAGGATATTTTTGCGACGGCATATGAATGAACATAAATTGGATATCAGAACGGTACAGGTGATGCGTTATGTAACACCGCTTCGTGAAGGCGGTTCGTTACCAGCTATTGCTGAAGCGGATGATGGGTTTTTGTATGTGTTAAAATTCCGTGGCGCCGGACAAGGCGCAAAAGCGTTGGTTGCTGATTTTATCGGCGGTGAATTGGCACGGGCTGCAGGATTTAAAGTTCCTGAAATTGTATTTGCTAATCTTGATGAAGCATTTGGCCGTACAGAACCCGACGAAGAAATACAGGATCTGTTGCGGGCAAGCGAAGGAATGAACCTGGGCCTTCATCATTTATCAGGAGCCATTACTTACGACCTTGCAGTAAATAAGGTAGATACGACAACCGCATCACGCATCGATGGCTGGATGCTTTGCTGACGAACGTTGATTGCACGGCGCGAATACCAATATGCTTACATGGAGAAATGAACTCTGGCTCATTGATCATGGCGCTTCATTGTATTTTCATCATTCATGGACTAACTGGAAGGAACAATCGGAAAAGCCATTTGTGCAAAAAAAAGACCATGTACTGTTGAGGCAGGCTACCCAATTGGAAAAAGCAGATCATTATTTTCATTCTTTACTCACGTCGGAAAAGATAAAAGGGATTGTTGATGCAGTGCCGGAAAGCTGGCTTATCAATAACAGTGAAAGTGACACTGCTGATCAGAAACGCGAGGTTTATGTGGACTTTTTGTTGAATAGGATAAATCATTCTTCGATATTTGTAAATGAAGCCATGCATGCAAGAGAATCATTTATTTGAATACGCCATCATTCGTATTGTGCCTCGCGTGGAAAGAGAAGAATTTCTGAACGTGGGAGTGATCGTGTATTGCAAAACAAAGAATTTTCTTGAAATGACTTACACGCTGGATGAACAACGTCTGCTTGCGCTATTTCCGGATGTTGATATTGCTGATGTGAAAAGACACCTTGAGGCATTTGAAAAAATAACAATTGCTGATCCCCGAGTCAGGACCCGATCGCTGCGCTTGATATTCCATCAAGGTTCAGGTGGCTGCACTGCAAAAGAAGTATTGTATTGCAGACTTCTGTGGTTCATCCCGGTTTATCAAAAGATATAAGCGCTACAGTGCGATCACTTCACCGGCAATTGGTTCTCTGCTGACTTTAATTGTTGCGATAAATGGAAAATAGCCGGAAATATAACTCATGTAAAATTCTTTCTATCGCAATCGCATTTATCAGCGCTTTTAATTATTACCTCACGTACACCAATATCCGGTTCAACTGGTTTCTTATTCTTACCTACACCATTGATACAATTGAAGGGTGGTTGGCATGGTGGGCAGTTCGCTTTATCATTATCCGGCTGGATAAAAAAATGCCTTACGGTAATCGTCCGTTGAGGCGGATTTTGTTACAGGCTGTGCCACAACAATCGCCGAATTGTTGGTAATTATCTTATTCAACGGAGCTGGTCAGCGTTATCGTAAAGGCAAAACAGCTCCATTAAGTTTCTATCTTTTCGATGTATTCATTTTTATCATCTGGTTCCTGGTCATCAATGGAATTTATATCGGACTTGCATTATTACCATGAATGGAAACAATGGGAAAGCCAGTGGCAGGAAGAAAAGCAGATCAGGATCAATGGATATATGGTAAAGCAAAGGAAAGCAAAACACTATGATCCCCTTCGATTAGAATTTTAATTTTTACACAATGGAGGGGTACATTGCGCTGCTGACATTCCAAGGTAAAAAATATATCCTGGATACATCGTTGGATAAAATCTAGATCAATTTGCCAAAGTATTTCTTCAGGTAGAACTGATAATATATTGTTCATCGGAAAAGCATTTCCCTAATTAAACGCATCGGCGATGGCAAATTCAAGTTATGATAAACCACATTGCACAAATTCCCTCAGCAATAGAAAATAAGCCGGATAAAAACCCACTACAAATCTTGGTTTGAATCAATCTGTTGAGTAAAAGATTTCATTTCATCGCCTATCTTGCTACACTTCAATGGAAATTTCTGACTATAAATGGCTTGCCCAACATCCGGAAACGAATTCGCTACATTTTGTGGCATCAATGCAGCCTCTTCGTCAAACCGATTTGTACAATTTGTTGTTTTGCAAAAAATAATTGGATGAAAAAGATACTTACATCACTGCCGATTTCATTGTTTGTTCTTGATAAGTTTCGGGCAACAAACCGAAAAAAAACTGACTGCCTGTGATATTGGAGTCGTTATTAACAAAAATTACTCGAAAGCTTCAGTCATTGATTCAATTATAAAGGAGTATATTCCGGCGTTTTTCACCAGGTGTGTCAATCGCTATTTTTTCTGATGCAGAAGGGTGGTGGGCAGCATCGGAAGGCTATGCAAGGGTAGAAACAAAAACGCCGATGGACAACTGCCATTTGCAATACGTGCAAAGTGTATCGAAGATGTATATG
>JASGJE010000002.1:0-540864 GCA_049840875.1 Chitinophagaceae bacterium
GCAAAATGTTGCTGGTTCAGTGTTTCATGAGATTAGCATAAATCAAGCTGAATGAATCTCTATGCCATTGTTTCCGATATAAACAGAATGTGAATAAGTTCTTATCCGCAGCACAATATTTCACTCTATTTTTAAGATATGCAGGACCGCTATCGAACCTTACACACCATCTATGAGATTGTAAAAAATGACCCGCATCCACTGAATTATTTATGCAGCACAAGGGACATTATTCTCCGTCATCAAGGTGGCTGGCAACAAGATCATCTTGATGCGTTGGCACAAGAGGAATTGATTGTTTTTAAGAAAATGGAGCGCCTTGTTATCTGTATCACTCAAAAAGGTTTTGAAACTGCCAAAGCTTCTTATGCTTCCCTGAAGCAATCAGTTTAATCGTGTGAGTACATAAATTTCATCCGGTTTTCAGAATAACCGTCTCCGATTCTTATTTCTTATTTACAAATTCGTAGTGTTGGTGCACGGGCTGATTGACAAAGCTAAATGCGATTGTAGTCTCTTTTTTTCGCTGGCTTGTAATCTCAATATGGCCACCAATTTCTTCAGCGCCGGTTTGTAAAGGTTCCAATTCAGGTATGAGAAGATCGTTGTCAAGCATACTACTATCTTTAATATGCATTACGATTATATTGTGATAAGATTTTGCAGAGATTTTGATGCAAGTGTCTTTACAATGTTTGGCAGCCAACAACAAAAGTTTGCTTAATAACGAGGAGACAACTCCTTTATCTGTGGCAATTGCTAAAGCAGGTGGTACATGATTCGTAAAGAAACTATTTTGACTCACTGCTACGGCCTGGTATTGCGGTATAAGGGATTGTACCAGGTATTGAAGCGATAATTCGGCAGACACGGGTTCCTTCTTTACAATGTTTTTCATTCGCTTGATTTTAATTTTTATAGGGTGATTTTTTCAAAGGAACCTGGATTTTTTTTAGAGATTGAATAATAAACGAAAACGATCTCGGCATTTATTTTTTGCGTGAATCTTCTTGTTGAATCAAAGTAACAACTGTATTGCAAATCGGAAAATAGACCGTAGTACTATAAGAAAGTAGAGATATGTTTACGGATTTATTCGAATCACTAACAAAATGATAAAGCGAAGGAATATATGTTTATAAGATGATACTCTTATTACAGTGAAAATAGCTAATGCTGATCAATTATTTTTCAAAAACGACCTGTTCGGGACTTGCTCCAAGTTTCTTTAATGTTTCCGTTAAATCACTTACCATTTTATCGGACCACACACGTAAAAGGGCTTTGTAAAATCAGTTACATGACTGACCAGATATTCTTCGTTGATATACCCGTTTTCAAATTGTTCGGTTTTTTCTTTTGTTAGAATGTAATGTGCATTAGCGCCAAGAATGGCATCTAATTCTTCATGGAGAATGATATCTTTTGATGTGGTGTTGGAAAAGAAAAGTTGATTCGATTTTACAAGACTATCACTGTTTAGTTGTCGGAGGATTGCAATAAAGGGAGTAATGCCCGCGCCCCCTGCAATAAAGTATCCCTCGCTCTTATATGCTATAGCTCCCCATACATCTCTGATGATCAGTTCATCGCCTTCTTTTAGTTTACCTAGCTCATTGGTTACGCCGTTATGATCCGTATAGCTCTTTATAGTAAATTCAAGAAATGACCACGAGTTAAGGCTTGTAAACGTAAACGGACGTCTTTCATCCTTCCAGCCATCTTTGTTTATTGATACTTCCGTGGCTTGTCCTGGCTGAAAAATATAGCCAGCTGGTTTAGAAAGACGATAAGACCTAACGTTGTGGGTTACCTGCTTAATTGATTGTATAGTTACTATCTCTTCCATTTATATAAAAATATGGCTAATCATTCAATTATCCTGCCAGGTGGATTATCGATCATCTGATACCAACTTCATGTTTTGGCTGGCAATCAGGTATCCATCTCCTGCATGCAGCAGTATGTTTCAGATTTAGAAAGAACAAAGGATTTAGCGGTCTAACTATTTTATATTAAAATATTATTGACAATGAATTATTTATAATAAAAACAATAAGAGTATACACTTTAATATATAAGTATTTTTTGATTTATATCAATATAATAAATAAGTGATAACACTTATTTTGTGATCAAATTCAATCCCCTTGAAAAGCATGCTGGCAAAATGTGCGGTCTTATATCTGTTGATTTCAGGAATTATTCAGTGCTCCTGTGCGCAAATTACCGTCGCATCTACTAATGGTTACGTTGTTGATATAAATGTGCAGCCAACTATAGTTACGCCTTCCTCTACCAGTTGCCAATATGGCTATAACTATACGGTGACTTTAAGTTACTATATTTCTTTTCGGGGAAGCAACTTGCCTTCTTCTATGTACACTTTGCAGGGAACACTTGGATGTAACTCCGGGGCAAATTTCTTTAATCTGCCTACCAATGGAGGAAATGGCACAACCACAACATCAAATGCCTGGACCTCTACCAGTGACTGTGTGGGTGTAACTCCATCGAAGCTGGGTTGTAATACTGTTAACATTAAAATAGAGGGACCCGGTATCAGTAGCCAGGTTGTCTCTTACCCAGTTACATTTGGTGTTCTGCCGCTTACGTTAACGGCATTTAGCGCTTCATCCGAAGAAGATAAAATCAAATTAGATTGGACTACTTCTTCTGAAGTCAACAACCAGTATTTTATAGTTGAGCGATCACTGAATCAGAATGATTGGACAGATTTGGGAAGAATAGATGGTGCAATTAATTCGATTATGGATCGGCAGTATAGCTACTCCGATTTACACCCGGCGGAAGGCATCGCCTATTACCGGTTAATGCAAGTAGATATGGATGGACATTTTTCTTTTTCAAAAATTGTAACTGTTGACTTCCATTCAAAAAACGGGGACATCAATGTTTTTCCAATTCCAAATAGAACCAATACTATTACAATAAAGGGTATCGCTAATTACAGCGAGTATGATTTAAATATTATTGACGTGAATGGGCGGGTTATATTTTCTACAGGAATTGTTACGTCGTCAATGAATCTACCGCAGATACCAGAGGGAATCTATATACTTCGCTTTATCAATCGTCTAACCAGGAAATCTTCAGCAATACGTTATCTGAAGTTGTAAATTCAATTGCCATTTTATTTTTATCGCCTTCTTGTTTTGATAAAGATGAACTTCTTTTAATCGAAGGGCGATTTAATAAGAGGATTCACTTACGGAGTGATATACAATAGACTTCTGAATGAAAGTATCTGCTTGTTTTTAAATTAGTATAAAAAATAATAACTAACTTTCTAACGATTCTATACCTATTTAAATTCATTGAAGGATTTTATTCTTCCTATGGGAAAATTTTTGCTGCCTCATCCGGTAGGTTCTCGGGACAGGTCTACGTTTAATAAAAGGGGGGTACCTCTTTTATTGCTGACTGTAGGCCGGGTAATAGCGGAAATCAAGCCGTTTTTAAAATGCATGAGCCTTTCAGGATTGCAAGAAACTATCTGCAATTGTTTACATCTTCTGAACGGAGAATTATCGTATTTAAAAAGACAGTATAAACACTTTCGCCATAAAAAAGGGCGGCGGATGAGTATCCCCGGTAATGTTTTAAGTTTAAGATTGGCAATATGCTCAATGAAACTGAAATAAAACATCGTGCCTTTTTTGCAAAGTGGTCGGTTTACCTGGCCATTTTAATTCTTGTGGTATCAATTGTCGTACTTCTTGGTTGGCAATCGGATATCACTTTTTTAAGACGACCTTTTCCAACATTGGTTTCAATGAACCCAATGACAGCTGTTTTGTTTTTAATTAGTGCAATTTCATTTCTCTTAATCACGGCTACGCACAAGTCAAAATCAAAAAATAATGCTGGTTATCTGCTGGCATTAATAGTCTGTCTTGCTGCGTTGACGAAACTATTGGCTTTATTCGGCTTGTTCGATGTGCATATAGATCGTATTCTTTTTGCACAAAAGATAAATACTGATATTGTCAATGGTTTGCCGAATTCGATGGCGCCGAATACGGCTTTTTGTTTTCTGTTGACCGGGCTTTCCATACTGCTGCTCAATTATAAAATACAGGATCAGCATATTCCTTCCCAATACCTTGCCTTGATGGTATTTTTAATCGGCTTACTTTCTATTATAGGGTATCTGTATGGCGTACAATCGTTTTATGGGATTTTGAGTTTTATACCGATGGCGCTGCATACTGCGTTATGTTTTTCAGTTTTTTCGGTTGCTCTATTTCTCAATTCTCCGGAGCAAGGGTTTATGAAAGAACTAACGGGAACGTATACTGGTAGTACCGCCGCAAAAATATTAATACCGGTAGTTCTTGGTGTGCCGACTATAATCGGGTTTATCAGGGTATATGCAGAACATAAAAGTATCGTTTCGTTCGAGTTTGGTACTGCGATTTTTGTATTAATTATCATACTGGTTTTTCTTATAGTTACCTGGTATGTTACCGTGTTGTTGAATAGAAAGGATAAGCTCAGAATCATGGCTGAGAAAGAGCTAAAAGCCAGCCGGAAGCAATTGGAAAGAATGAATGAAGAACTGGAAGGAAAGATCAGATTAAAGACGATAGAGATCCGAGATACGTTTGAACGGGTAAGCGATGTATTTTATGCAATTGATGCGGATGAACGTTTTACGTTTGTCAACAATAAAGCCGCCGAGTTGATGAAAAAAGATCCTTCGGAATTGATAGGAAGGCGCATATGGGATATATTCCCGAAACAAAATAGTTCAGCGAGTTTTTTACACGCATATGAAACGGCAATAAAGACGCAAACATATCAATCCGTCGAATCTTATTCCAGTTGGGCCGGGCGTTGGTTTTTCATACACATCTATCCGTCCATCGCGGGAGTGTCTTTATTTCTGCGTGATGTGACAGAAAAGAAAGTTGCCATGGATGCCGCAGAGAAAGAACGCATGCTGTTCGGGTCAATCATTCAGAGTTTACCCGGCATATTTTATTTCTATGACGATAAAGGAAAATTTCTGGAATGGAATAAAAATTTTGAAACAGTATCTGGATATAGTGGCGAAGAAATAAGCAATATGACGCCGGATATGTTCTTTCCCGACGATGAAAAGGAATATATCAGAAGCAGGATCGGTATTGTTTTTACAGAAGGAATATCTGATGCGGAAGCCAATTTTTTATCAAAAAACAAAACAAAGACTCACTACTATTTTACGGGTGTAAAGCTGGAGTATGAAGGCAAGCCCTGTCTTATGGGTGTTGGTATTGATATCAGCAAACAAAAGGCGACCGAAGCCGAGCTCCGAGTTTCAGAGCAGAAATACCGGCTCCTGTTTGAATGGAATCCGATGCCGATGTGGATGGTTTCTCTTCCTGATTTTACATTTATCGATGTAAACAATGCTGCGGTTAATCATTATGGTTATACAAAAGAGCAATTTTTAGCGTTACATATTGAAGACTTAAGCCCGGAAGATCAGATACCCCGACTGAGAAAAGCGGTTAAGAATGATTTTCAACAGGTGACCGAAATGGGTATCTGGCAGCATAAAAAGAAAAGCGGAGAGCTGATTTTTGTAGAGATTATCACCCATGACATTACTTATAAGGACAAACCAGTTCGGTTGGTGTTGGCGAATGATGTCACTGAAAAACTAAAAGCAGAGAAGGAACTGGAGCAATCGAATAACATGCTCCGGCAGTTAACTTCTCACTTACAAGATGTACGTGAAGAAGAACGGAAGCATATCGCCCGTGAGATTCACGATGAGTTGGGGCAGCAATTGACGGTAATTAAAATGGACGTATCCTGGATCAGGAAAAAGACGGATCCATCAAACACAGCCATACTTGAAAAAATTGTTGAGCTTTCGGGTATCCTGGATGAGACTGTAAATACCGTCAGAAAAATATCATCTCGCCTGCGGCCAAGTTTATTGGACGACCTTGGATTGGTAGCCGCTATGGAATGGTATTTAAATGATTTTAAACAGCGCACAGGTTTGGACATTAGTTTTAACTTGCCAAAAGAAGAAATCGAACTTCCAGAGTCAGTAACTACCTGTTTATTCAGAATTTTACAGGAATCTTTGACCAACGTAGCCAGGCATTCGGGTGCCAGCTCTGTCGAAGTAAAGCTGCAGGAAAACGAAAACGGAATAATATTGGTAATAAAAGATGACGGGAAAGGGTATGACGGCGGAAGTTCGGATAAAAAGACCTTAGGTATTATCGGAATGAAGGAAAGAGCGTCGATGGTAGGCGGCAAATACACGATAACCGGTAAACCTGGACTTGGAACCATTGTATCAATTGAAGTGCCATCATTTCAGTATTTGACCACCAAAAACGAATGAAAAATGATTCGTATTCTTATTGCTGACGACCATGCGAATTGTAAGAAAAGGCCTGAGACATCTTCTCCTGGAAGAATATCCAACGGCGGTTGTAGAAGAAGTAACCGATGCAGAAGCTCTTATTTTAAAATCGATCAATAGCGAGTGGGATGTTGTGATATGTGATCTGAGTATGCCGGGCGCAGTGGCCTCGATGCTCTAGGGCAAATCAAACAGGCTTCTCCGAAACTTCCTGTCTTAATTATCAGTATGCATCCTGAAGATCAGTATGCCCTGCGGGTATTAAAAGCAGGTGCTTCAGGATATCTCGGTAAAGACACGGTGCACACCGATCTCATCCGTGCCGTGCAGACCGTATTGCTCGGAAAAAAATTTATCACACCTTCTGTTGCTGAAAAAACTAGCCAACGCATTGAACTCCGACAATGACAAATCGCTGCATGAGCGACTTTCTGATCGCGAATTTGAAGTGTTCAGGCTATTGGCTGCAGGTATGCAGGTTTCAGAAATTGCCTCTAAACTTTCGCTGAGTGTAACAACGGTGAGTACCTACCGGAGCCGTGTACTCGAAAAACTGGGAATGAAATCAAATGCAGACCTTACCCGCTATGCAATTGACGCAGGTATAATCTGATACTCAGCGATTTTTATGCAGTAGTATAACAACTACAAACGCAAGATTTTCATAGCTACACGCTTTATCTTGGTTCTTGCTGAATTTAGAGCCAAAGTCTTTAAGCATAATGATGAGAATCCTGATAGCAGATGACCATGAAATCGTACGCCATGGCCTGAAAAGAACATTGCTTGAAGAGTTTTCATTTGCTGAAATTCATGAAGCCAGGGATGCAAATGAACTTGTTGCAAAAGCGATTGCATCAGAATGGACGCTTATCATTTCAGATCTTGCTATGCCTGGCGGTGGCGGTCTTGCAGCTTTGAAAAAAATCAGGGAAATACATGCTACAATACCTGTTCTTATTCTGAGTATTTATCCGGAAGAACAGTATGCGCTCCGCGCATTAAATGCAGGAGCATCTGGTTATCTGAATAAAGATGTGGCAGGGGAAGATCTGATAAAAGCAGCTCACAAAATTCTCAGTGGTAAAATATACTTTACTGATGCCATCATCGAAAAATCTGGGCATCTTCAGCCACAATAAAAGGCGGCGCATTGCACGATGCCTTAAGCGAGAGAGAAATGGCAGTTTTCAAATTATTGGCATTGGGCTATTCCATTGCAGATATAGCTACTGAATTATCCTTAAATGTGAGTACTGTGAGTACTTATCGCAGTCGTATTCTTGAAAAAATGCATATGAAATCAAATGCGGAACTGACACTTTATGCGGCAGAATTCAGAATCATATAAGAAGATCAGCTTATTACGCTTTGAGAAATAGGGTATTATCCGTAGTCGTAGCTCTACATTCGGGTTGTGTTTGTATTACCATTTATTGATAGAGAGAGCTATTTGTAAGAGTCAATTTAAATATTTCTTTTGTATCCAGATAGTGATATTATGAAGAAAGCAGGGCAGAAAATATTAATTGTTGATGATAACCGGTTTTTTGCAATCAGGCTCCGCCAACTTTTACACGAATCCGATATTTCCAACGAGATAAATCTGGTTGACAATTATGAAGATGCCCTTAGCTATTTAACCAAGATCTGCCGGAAATAGTTTTACTGATGTGCATCTCCGGAATAAAAATGGAATTGATTTACTAAAACTAATTCATTTGTCAGGATGTCCTGTAAAGTTGTAATGCTGACAAATATACAAAAAGCGCCTATCGTGCACAGTGCGAAAAATTCGGGTCATCTGCGTTCCTCGATAAGTCAAATGATTTTGAAGAGATACCGGAACTCATTAAAGAGTTGTAAAACACCCGGCATTACATTAATTCCTTCCTCACATTTACCTGTAACGTCTCCTTAAACCTGTCAAACGATTTTCTTTCTCGTGTAGGGTCAATACGAATCTCCATTTGTGGTCCGGATTTTTCTATCAACAAAAACAGGTCTGAGTTTGAAAAGATTTTAAAATTGTTGTCGATCTCCAATTGCCCGATTACTTTATTATAGGCCTGGGCATAATAAGCAGACAGAAGATTGCCGATTGGTTTATCGTTATAATAAACTTTCAGATTCTTGATTGCCTTTTCTTCTATAGAATCTCCGATTTCAAAATTATATACCGATGCGTTTTTAGAAATCCTTTTTGGTGTATTGATGATCGTCATAAGCATGTTGAATTGCACTTCAGGCTTGCCGTGCTCAGTTTCCACATTTACATAACTCTTGTTGCGGTTTCCATATAATATGCTTAGCGAGCCATCATCGGTCGCCATAAAATTATTTTGCAACGTTACATTGTAACCGTATGCCCTGATTTTATTGTAAAGAACTTCATCTGTGGTAAGAAAAAAATCATCCAATCCACGTATACTATCTACATAGGTTGCCCGGCTATCCGCAGCGAGGTTACCGTTGCGGTCATATGTATTGATCGAATAATCTCCCTGGTGATTATTGTGTAAAGCAATCAACGTAGCATTGTTTTTGGGAATCTTACTTAAAAGAAAATTTGCAAAGC
Source organism: Chitinophagaceae bacterium (assembly GCA_049840875.1). Lineage (GTDB taxonomy): Bacteria > Bacteroidota > Bacteroidia > Chitinophagales > Chitinophagaceae > JAFDYH01. The sequence goes on from JASGJE010000002.1 coordinate 8,973, forward strand.
CTTTTATCTTTTTTGCAGCGACAGGAGAATAGCAGTTAAATAATTTTAGTGAAGCTGCTATGCCTGCATCAGAAAATATCCGGTTAGGATCAAACGTGTAAGTAATTCCGCTCAATTTGAATTTTATCAGCCGCGTGGAGTCATTCCTGATCTTTATCAACGTGCCACCCGTTTTGCGAAGCACCTGTTTTGAAACCTCCACCGCAGTAGCCTCGTCATCATGAACATTGATCATTACTATATTCGGATTGTTGTTATACTTATAAATAACAACACCGATATCGCGGTTGCCTAACTTGTAAGAAGTTTCAATCTGTTTAAGCTTATACGTGGAAGTGACTTTCGTTATTACACGTTGCTTTTGCCCAAAGCAATAAATACAACCAGTAAGACCTGCAAAAAGCAATAAAATTTTCAACATGTACGGCATTCGTGGAAATAAAACGGGAAAATCTATGAGAAATTGCGCCGTCATATCTATTAGCTTTCTAACTCTTCTTTCATCTTGGTGAGTACATCTTTCGCTATCATACGTTGCGCTTCAAAGATCATATTCTTAAATGCGGTTGCATGCGAAATACCATGTCCTATAATTACTGGTTTAGAAACACCTAAAACAGGCGTGCCCCCATAGATTTCAAAGTTGAAACGATCGAAATATTCGTGTTTGATTTGTTTGCGGTCGGCAATTTCATATAGTGTCTCCGCCAGCTTGAGTATGATATTGCCTGTAAAACCTTCGCAAACCATCACGTCTGCTTTATCGATTAGAATATCTCGTCCTTCTACATTTCCTACAAAATTGATGTGCTTATTTTCTTTCAGCAGGGGATAAGTGGCTTGCGCCAATAGATTTCCTTTACCTTCTTCTTCTCCCACATTGATCAGGCCAACACGCGGATTCTCGATGCCTAACATCATCTGTGCATAAACAGAGCCCATTACGGCAAATTGGTTCAACTGCTCCGGTTTGCAATCAGCATTCAGGCCCACATCGAGCAAGAGGCCTGTACCACCATTTTCTTTTGGAATGATTGTGGAAATTGTCGGTCTTAATACACCTTCCAGAGCCTTGATGGTAAATAATGCTCCAACCAGCATTGCCCCGGTATTCCCAGCACTGATAAAAGCATCCGTTTTCCCGGAAGCGAGTAAATGAAAGCCAATGGCGATAGAAGAACGCTGTTTTTCTTTCAGGGCTTTGGTGGGGTGCTCATGCATGTCGATGACTTCATCAGCATGCACTACTTTCAGCGTATTGGTTGGAATTTTGTACTGGACAAGAAGCGGCTCAATTTGCGATTGATTGCCTATCAGGAATAATTCAACAGGATTTTTTTCTTCAGCCAGGTATTGTTGAATTCCTTTGACTGCTTCCAATGGTGCGAAGTCCCCGCCCATCATGTCTAAGCCGATCTTCATAATTGTACAAAAATAAAAATTCCAAATCTGAAACTACCACGAAGATAGTTCCGGATTCAGAATACCTGGATGACTTATTTCTTACTATTTTACAGGAGACTTCTCTACTACAACTTTTCCTTTGTAGTATAATTTGCCTTCGCTTACATGTGCACGATGACGAACATGCAACTCTCCGGTTGTACTGTCTTTGCTTAACGTTGCAGTAGTTGCTTTATAGTGCGTTCTGCGTTTTGCACTTCTTTGCTGACTATGTCTGCGTTTGGGATTTGGCATCGCTCAATTATTAAAAGTCTTAAAATATTTTTTATCAAGTCCGGAATTTTAAAGAAGTCCGGCGTCTGTAGTCCGTAAGTCCGAAAGAATCTGTCATTATTCGAGATTTCTCTTGGTCTTCCTAACTCCCCACGTTCCGTTTTCCTGTTTCTCCCGCCATTCTGTCTTCCGGTCTCTCTGACTTCCAGCTTCCCGTCTTCTCTCTAATTATCCAGGTTCTTAAACTTCTCCAGCCCTTTCCAAATCGGGTTATCTTTCTTTTCTTCTTCCGGTTCCTGTTCTTCTGGTTCTAATTTCCTCAGAATGTTTAATGCCGAAGGGTTGCACTGCGGACCATCAGCATTATCAAACCCGCATATCTTCTGCATCGGAATGCTCAGATTGATAAATTCGTAAATCCAGTCTGAAACATTGATATGACTTTCGGTGCGGCTGATATAATAAACATCAGGATCTTCCTCCTGGTCATTCATCAGCTCCGGCTCTTCGACCATTTTTACCACAATGTTGAACTCATCCCACAAATCAATCTTCAGATTATTACCACATCTATCACAATTCGTTTCCAATGAACCGCCAATTTCGAATTTCAGCAACAGAAAGCCGGTCTTCTTATCCAGATTCAGCTTTACGGTCGCATGGCAATTCCTGAAATCCTGTTCCTGGTAGGCCTCAAAGAACTTGTCGGTAATTACATAATCGTATTCATGAATGCCGGGTTTCAGGCCCACAAAAGCGATATCGAATTCCCGTCTATAGCCCATGACTCAACATTTAGTCCAGAAAAAAATCGGGATGCAAAGGTAAGGGAAAGAGTCGAAAAATTAAGGGAGCATTTGGATTATTTTCGACCTCCCTGTCTTAATTTAAGCCCCAAATTAAAGTTAACGAAAACAGAGGGCTGTGAATCAATTTTTACCCGGTATTTATCAAAGAATTAGAAAGCATTGGGGTTGGTTGTTGCTTGTTGCCTTAGCAGTCTTTATCCATTTGTTTTCCGGTTACCCCACACTTGTTGAGCGATATTACACTTATGGTGTTTACCCGGTTATATCTTCGGTGCAGCGTTTTCTATTTGGTTGGCTTCCATTCAGTGTCGGAGACCTGTTTTATGCTTTTGTTGTTATTTTCCTGATTGTCAGGTTTGCGAGGTTATTGAAAACCATTTTCAAAAGAAAAGCCACGCGGCAGTATGTATGGATTGCTTTAAGAAAAATCGCTTTCTTCTGCCTTTCAGTGTATGTGTTATTTAATCTTCTTTGGGGACTAAACTACAGCAGGGTTGGCATTGCTACTCAGTTAGGTTTGAATATGCAGAAATACAGCGTAGAAGAGCTGGATACACTTACAGCAGTGCTGCAAACCAGGTTGAACGATTATGTGAGAATTGCAAACGATGGGCAAAGGGGTTTGCTAAAGAAAAAAAGAAATCTTTTTGACGGCAGCTATATTGCCTATCAAAAAGCTTCAGCTACCTATCCGTTTTTGAATTATTCTCCGAAGTCAATAAAGCCTTCGATGTTCAGCTATGTTGGAAATATACTCGGATTTACCGGCTACTATAATCCTTTTTCAGGCGAAGCGCAGGTAAACACAACTGTGCCGGTATTCCTGCAACCATTTATTGCCTGTCACGAAATAGGACATCAATTAGGGTATGGAAAAGAAAATGAGGCAAACTTCTCTGGCTTTTTGGCCTGCCGGTCACAGCTTTCACCAATATTCCGTTACTCCGTTTATTTCGACATGTATAATTATACTATTGGAGAATTGTACAGAAAAGACTCAATAGCAGCAAAGCATTTTGTGGATGGACTCGATCCGCTGGTAAAAAAAGATTTTCGTGAAGTACGGGAGTTTTTCAACCGCTATCAGAATCCTATTGAGCCAATCATATCGTGGATGTATAGCGGCTACTTAAAAGCAAACCGTCAACCCGCCGGCAAAGAAACCTACAGCCAGGTCGTTGCCTTTTTAATTGCCTACCAGAAAAAGTTTGGGAAGGAGAGTTTGTAGATATGTGAATTTGCACATTTTCTCATCCTCACATCAGAATTTGTTCCGCCACATCATACTTTCAATCGGCTTATCAGGTTGGCCGCTATATTTAGCGTTTTTCTTTTGATTGTATTTTACTTCTGTTTCTCCTTCTACTACAAAATAGATTAATTGACCAACCGGCATTCCTTTGTACACTTTTACTGGTTGCTTTACGGATATTTCCAATGTCCAGTGCCCGCAAAAACCAACATCCCCTTTACCTGCAGTGGCATGAATGTCAATGCCCAAACGCCCGGTCGATGATTTACCTTCAAGAAACGGTACATGGGCATGCGTCTCTGTATATTCTTCTGTTACACCGAGATAAAAAATATGGGGATATAATACGAATCCTTCTTCAGGTATTTCGAAATAGTCAATATGATTATGCTTTTTAGCGTCGAGAATATGCTCGTTATAAGTCGCAAGCCATTTACCCAAATGAACATCGTAAGAATTGCTGCCGAGACATTCGCGGTCGTAAGGATTAAGCTTAATAGTTCCCTTCTCTATTTCCTCCAGTATTCTCTTGTCTGACAAAATCATGTAAGAATTGTTTTTATTAGTTCGGCAAAAATGGTAAATCTGCAATCTAAAATAGTGTTAGTGCCGGTTTTTTTTCAACAACAAATCAACGATACAACAAGATTGGGTATCTGGAAAATTGAAGAGACGGAAGAATTTTTTAAGAACAATGTACCAACTCACCGCGATGTAACCCATCCGCGAAAAAGATTGCAGCATCTCGCCGGTCGCTTTTTATTGCAGTTCCTGGCGCCCGCATTTCCCTATGAACTGATACAAATTGCTGAAACGAGAAAGCCTTTCTTAGCCAATGAGCAATATCATTTTTCGATTTCTCATTGCGGTGACTTTGCAGCAGCCATCATCAGTAAAAATAGTAGAGTGGGTATTGATATTGAAATCCAAACACCCAAAATCGATAAGATCAGTGAGAAATTTTTATCCGCAACAGAACGCTCAGTGTTACCGGTAAATGACTTGCAGTTGTTGACTGTTTTCTGGTCAGCGAAGGAATCTGTGTTTAAATGGTATGGCGAAGGATCTGTAGATTTCAAAGAAAATATTCAATTGCAGCAATTAAAAGCAGGCCAGCAAACCATCGACTGCTTTTTTTCAAAAACAAATACAGCGCTGACTGTTCACTATCATTTTTTCGATCAAATGGCGTTAGCCTGGGTTATCAGCTAAGTTGATTTTTAAATCTTTTATTTATAACAGGTTATTGGGAAATGTTTTCTATTTTCAGTTTATTAATAAGCAGATAAATAATCTACGCATGGCCGCTGGTTCTGTTAAAGCCTTTATAGTTGATGATGAATATCAAAGCAGGAATCTTCTTTCGAAGCTTCTGATGGAGCATGTTCCGGAAATAACTATCACGGGCCAGGCTTCCAATGTGCAGGAAGGTATTGCAGGAATTAAGGAGTTTAACCCCGCATTGGTATTTCTTGATATTGAAATGAACGGCGAAACGGGGTTTGACTTCCTGCGTAAGATTGACAAACGCGATTTCCAGGTCATCTTTATTACAGCACACAACGATTATGCATTAAAGGCCTTTCGGTTTAATGCAATTGATTATCTTCTCAAGCCGATTGTTGTTGAAGAACTAAAAGAAGCGGTAGATAAAGCCATCAACCAGATTTCCGGTAAAAAGATTACATCAGACGCACAGATAGAAAACCTGGTACAGACTATTCGTGATCCGAAAAAAATAATCGATAAGATCGCGGTACCAACGTCGGATGGATTCGTATTGGTCTCGCTGAATGAAATCGTTTATTGCAGGGCCAATGGAAACTACACAGAGTTTCATCTTACCGGCAAACGACAATTACTCAGCAGCTATACGTTGAAGCAGTACCATGAACTGCTGGAGGAGCAAAATTTTTTCCGTGCACATCGTTCCTATCTTATCAATCTTTCGTTTGTAAAAATGTACCGGCGTGGAGAAGGTGGCACTATCGTTATGAATGATGATAGTGAAATAGAACTTTCAAGACAGAATAAAGACGCATTTTTACAACTGTTCAGGTAACCGATTGAACCGCATACAAAAATATTATCTCTTTTTCCTTCTTTGTTTCGCTTGCCTTATGGCTTCGGCGCAGGAGTATGTTATACAACGTTTAACTGTAAGTGATGGTTTGCCCAGTGATCGGGTGAATTGTGTGTACGAAGATTCTTATGGTTATTTATGGGTGGGTTCTTCCAATGGTCTTGGCCGTTACGATGGAAGAAGTTTTACCAATTATGGTTTTGCCGAAGGGCTTCCTTACTTACAAATCAGCGCAATTTTTGAAGACAGCCGTCAGCGGTTGTGGATCGGTACAACAAAAGGGATTGCCCGTTTGTCCGGCAATCGTTTTACCTCATATAAGATCGGGAGCAATAATAATGATTACACATGGACGTACGGATTTTATGAAACGGATAAGAAGGAAATATGTGTATTGACAAATAAAGGCGTATACGAATTCAACGGCGACAGCGTGTGGACGCATACAGACCCGTATCCTCAATATAAAAACCAGGTCTGTAAAGGAATCGTTTCTGATTCTTCCGGTTTGTATTTCAATTATGGAAGTTCGATAGTAAAAAAAGATAAAAGTAGCAATTGGCTGACCGTTGCGCAAGCTCCCGTAGCGAATGACCTCTCATACTTTAATTCTGTACAAAATCATGATGGTAAAATGTATGTTTCAACCGCCAACCGGTTATTTTCTATAGAGAAGAATAAGCTGAAATTGTTGGTGGATGATATTCCGGCTACAGAAGGATACAATTATTATATTGAAGACGATCGCTGCTTTGTTACTGTTCCCGGCAGGGGCTTATATGTGTATGGTTTACCTGCCGTCACGCCATTATACTTTACAGGCTACCGGTCAAATTTTCTTTTTACGATCTACAGGGACAAACACGGCAACATGTGGATGACGAGCTATGAGGGGTTATTAAAAATTCAGCCAAAAACATTTACCGATTATCAGAAGGAAGTATTTAAAGAACCCTTGAAAGAGATCAGGAACATCATATCATTGTACAACGATCTTTTGATCTCCAGTTCCAACTCTGGCTTTCATATTTTGCATGATAATGTACTGAAAGATATACCAGCGCCATCATTTTACGACAATGTAAACCAGTATAAACACGACATGGTGCAAGGCTATTCAGATGATTTTTCTAATGGTACATTAATGATGACAAGGGAAAAGAAATTCCTTTACATGAAGCAAGGGCATATGTATGATTTTTCGAAAGGAATTCATTATAAGACAAACGAACCGTTCTATGACATCGCTGTCAACCCTCTTAATAATAAAATATTTGTTTGTACTGATTCTTCATTACTCGTTGGCAATAATGACAAATTGGAAGTGTATCATGATGCCGATGGAAAGACTTTTGATAAGCCAATCAGTGTCGTAATGACCTGGGATGGTATCGGTATTGTAAACGTGTTTTTTAAAGGCATCTATTTTATTACAAAGGAGAATAAGATCGTTAAAGCTTCTTCTGACCTTGATATCATTGATGAACGCGTAAGCGGATGGATATATCCCGGTTTGTTTGATTGGATGTGGGTGAGAAACGCCGGTCGCGGTTTGCTGTGTTTTCGTGTAAAAGATTCGTTGAAGGTAAAAGATATACGACAATTTACTACAGCAGAAGGATTGCCGTCCAATGACGTATTGGATATCGCTACTGATAAAGAAGAACGGTTATGGGTTTGCACCAGTAACGGGCTTGCTGTAATGACGTATAACAAAGCGAAAGATTCATGGGATATCTATAACGTAGGTAAACAACAAGGCATCAACTTCGATTCATGGGTAGATGGTCGAATGGCAGTCGATACATTGGGAAATATATGGCTTTCTACAACAGACAATCTTATCAAGCTGTACCCTTCTAAAATTCACCTGCGGAAAGAAACGCCCCGTGCGGTGATTGAAAAAGTAATGTTGGGTATGAACGAAACAGAATGGGATAAACGTACCGACTCAGTATACAGTTATTTTCAATTGCCGTATAAGCCTGTTTTCAAATACAATGAGAACTCTCTTGGTATTCACTTTAATGGAACCAACCTTTCTGAACATTCTGCGTTGGAATACTCCTATAAGTTAGAACCGCTGGATACTGCATGGAGCCAGGCGACGCAAAATAATTTCGTCTCCTTACTGAAACTGGTTCCGGGGAATTATGTTTTTAACGTTCGTGTAAAAAATGAAGATACATCCTGGAGTGAGCCCGCATCTTTTTCATTTACGATAGAAAGGCCCTTTTGGGATCGCTGGTGGTTCCGCTTATTACTGGTTGGCTTCGCGGCCTTTATTATCTTGTTTTTCTATCGCCGCAGAATTAAAGCAATACAAGAGGAAGCATCGATTCAGAATCAATTGAACGAACTGGAGATGAAAGCGCTGAAGGCGCAAATGAACCCGCACTTTATTTACAATGCCCTCAATTCGATTCAATCATTAATTGTAGATGAGAAAAAATCACAGGCAATAAATTATGTTGGTACATTCTCCCGTTTATTGCGCCAGGTATTGGAACATACGGATAGCAATGTGATTAACCTGGAGAAAGAGCTGCATACACTAAAACTCTATATTCAATTAGAGTCACTCCGGCTGAATATAGATCTCAACTATACTATCGATACTGATTCGGAAGTGATGACGGAATATGAAAAGGTGCCACCGTTGGTACTTCAGCCATTTGTTGAAAATTCATTATGGCATGGCCTCAGCAGGAAGGAGGGAGAGAAGATGTTGAAAATTGTCGTTACGCAAACCGATCAATACCTCGTCGTCACCATCACCGATAATGGAATCGGACGGGCAAAAGCAGCTACGTTTAAAAAATCATCGGCGTCTGAAATGTATGCTTCCCGTGGCATTGATATTACAATCAAACGGCTGATCGAATTCAATAAGACAAAAGATCCCCCCGTAGTCTATACAGACCTCACTGATGAGAACGAGCAGCCGATCGGCACCTCTGTAAACGTTTACATAAAAAGACAGGGAGGCTGATCTCGCGGATAGGTCAATCTTTGTTTTCAACACTTGATATACGCCAGTCAATAAATGCCGTGATTAAAATAATGATTCGGCTCTATTTTTAGAAAAATTGACGATGGAATTCATAACAGGCATATTCGCATTGATAGGGTTTGTGTTGGTGGGCATCTTCTGGGGCGATATAAGGGCTTTTTTCAAAACTGCTACTCAAAAAAGAAGGGCTAACTAAGCGCTTCATAATATCCCAAAATAAAAAGTCTGCCTTACTCACTCAATCAAAACCACATTTTGCTCAATCGCTCGAAAAAGCCTTGAACTATTATCTTTCTTTACAATGTGAAAGGAAAAGAGTTTGATGAACGGCGAAAATTTCGAGATTCACAAACCATCATAGCCTGACCACCGGGACCTTATTTCAGGCCATTAACCATTGACCGTTATACCTTGAGCCATTACCTAAAGTGATGGCTTTCCTATTTTATGACTGTTCCAGCAGATTGCTGTCATCGTCTTCCAAAAGGTTCAGGTCTACATCGGTTCCGGAAATCCCTTCAATAGATCCGCGGATATGGGCAGCATTCAGCAATACTTTTTCTAATTGCTTTTCCCTTGCCTTCCATAGTTTCTCCATGGCATCCCGCTCTTTTTGTATAGAAAGGCGCATGCTCATAAACCCTTCCCGCATGGCTTTCCATTGTTCTGCAAATTCATTGCTGGTAAGATAATTATAGAGCAGGTGCATTTTGTCCCCCTTGTTCTCGTTGCTCTTTGCTGTCGCAAATACCCGAATGATGCCATCCCTTAAAACCCCTGTCAGTGCTTTCACTTCTGAAAAACTGCAAATCCATACGCCGTCCTTTATTCCAAAGCAATCCATATCCTTCGGCATTGTCTTCGTTACAATCACGGCTACATCAGCCCCCAGGCTGCGCATATCTGCTTTTAGTTTCTCAATCCAGTCGTTTGCAAAAGCAGTTGTGCGTTTGCTTTCGTAAATGATTTTGCCACATTCCTGGCCAAACTGGTTACGCACCTGCTGTATACAATCTGCACCTTTTACACCCTTTCCTACTTCACTCACCATATCGAAAGGAAAAGCAGATCGCAACATTTCTTCAAGGGCCAATTCCTGCACTTCGCCCTGTAATTGCATCGAGCCCTGTTCAGCCTTTCGTCTCATTTCGTCAGCCAGTTTCTTCTGGTCTTCCAGTTGCTTTTCCAGTTCCTTCATCCGCAACTGCATTTCTGTTTCTTTGGCGGCGGCTTTCTGTTCTTCCAGCTTTCTTATTTCGTCAGAAAGCTTCTCCCGTTCAACACCCAGTTTCTTTTGCACCGATAGCTCAAGTTCCGCCTCCCTGTTTTTCAGTTCCTGCTCTTTTTTCAAAAATTCAAGTTGCTGCTGTCTCGCTTCTTTTAATTTTTCCTCATTATCCTTATTGTTTTGTTCCAGCAGGCGAACTTTATTCTCAAAATCAGATGATATCGTTTTGCGGATATTCTCTTCGAGTTGCTGCTGCATCTTCTCTTTCTCCGATCGTAGCTGCAAGGCAAAATCATTGTCTTTCTTTTGAAGCTGCTGCTGCCATTCTTTTTCTTTCCGGGTTATCTCTTCTTCTTTTCTCTTTAAGTGATCTGTCATCTTTTGGCGCAGTTCCTGCTTTTCCTTTTCAATCGAAACCTTCAGTTCATCATTCAGGGCGTCTTCAAGGGGAAATTCATACGCACAATTCGGACATTTTATAGTGGTTGGCATTACTAAGCGTTTTTACAAATTTATAAAAGCTTTTGGTACATGCTCTTCAACTGTATTGCCTGTAATATTTTATCAACTACCACCACCCGGTACAGTTTTGAGTTCCGTTATTGATGCTTCCCGCTATTCGTATAATACTCTTCCCATGAGAATTAGTGAAACGTATAAACTTTCACGCATAGAAATTCAATTGATTACTTATTGATGCGATGCTATTTTTTGGTATGAATGAGTTATTGCTGTAAATTTAAATCGTCTCAAAGACGCCAATTATACTGCCCACCTTTTATCCTATGTTCCTATAAAACATAAAACAATCCATCATGAACAGGAGAGATTTTCTTGCCAGTAGTTCTGGCTTGGCAGCAGGCGCATTTCTTTCAGACATTGCAGGTCCGCTTCAAGGGTTAAGCCCAATGAATATTCCATTTACAGGTTCTCGTTTTTCCCATCGGTTGCCTCATTCCGATGTGCATTACAAGGTTACTTGTGGTTATGTAGAAGAAGATCCGATTGCGGACTATACCTGGGCGCCAGACCAGGCTTATGAAGATTTTATGGATATAAAATTTGGCATCCGTCTTCACTGGGGTATTTATTCTATCTTACAACGAAGCCGTGAATCATGGCCATTCCTGGAAATGTCTTTTGAAGAAAGACAGATGTACCAGCATCTTTATAAAACATGGTACCCGGTAGATTTCGATGCTAATAAATGGGTTGATTTCTTCAAAGAAAGCGGCGCAAGAATGTTCGCGTTTACTTCAAAACATCACGATGGTTTTTCAATGTTCGATACCAAAACACGTGTAACGAAACGAGTGAACTGGGTAGCGCCGGGCGGTCCGCAGATAGAAGATTGTGATCATTCCTACAGTATCATGGAGACGCCGTTCAAACGTGATGTGGTAAAAGAACTATGTGATGCGGCACATCAGAAAGGAATGAAAGTGGATTTATATTTTTCACATCCCGACTGGTATGATGCTGATTTCCGTCCTTACAATTATCATCCATTGCAGGTGCCTGATTCCGCTACCCTTGCAGTAGAAGATGCTGACAGGAAGCCACAGATTACTAATCCGTCTGATTATTTTGGCAAAACACCGGTTGTAATAAAACCTAACCCCGATGAGGCTACTGTGAATCGGATGATGGCTCGTCATCGTGCACAGTTGGAAGAATTGCTGACGCGTTATGATAAGATCGACATGATGTGCCTTGACCAGTTTCTGGGTCCGGCAGTATGGCCAAAGCTTCGGGAAACATTATTGCACATACGAAAAATAAGACCCGATGTAATGCTTCGTGCAAGAGGCATAGGTAACTATGGCGATTATTATACACCGGAGGGATTTGTTCCCGGCAGTAAGGAGAATTCAGACACACCCTGGTTTGTAATTTATCCTCTCGGCGATACATTTTCGTATGACCAGAAGGGTGAGAACTATAAAGGAAGTTTGTGGATTGTAAAAAGCTTGATCGATGCTGTTGCCAAAGGTGGAAATTTTATGGCGGCTATTGGTCCGGATGCTTCAGGAAATTTTCATCCTGAAGCAATTAAGCAATTGAAAGAAACCGGTGCGTGGTTAAAAATAAATGGTGAAGGTATCTATGCTACAAGACCGCGCAGCAGCGAACTCTGGAAAGAGGGTGAAAATATTCGGTTTACTACGCAGAAAGACGGAAAGGCAATCTTTGCATTTTTGTTTGAATGGCCAGGTGAGCAGTTGATTATTAAATCAGTAAAGCCTCCGAAATCAAGTAAGATAAAAATGATGGGATTTGATCAACCTTTGCAATGGCGCTACGACAGTGCAAAGGGGTTGGTGGCTAACCTCCCTTCTTCACTGCGGGAAAAGATGACTGCAACGAATCAACTGGCTTATGGTTTCAAAATTGAAATGTAAGAGCCAGCTTTAGTAAACTTCATTTGACGAATTCATAAAACAGACGATGAAAAAGACATTCTATTTTATAGCATTGCTGATTATAGTATTGAACTGCTCTTTTTATACGACCAACAGGCGCCTGCCTGAAGCGAATGCAACAGGAATCACTGTGAACCTGCAATCGAGAGTAGCTTCTCCGGGTGACGACAAATCATTTACTATCGTAAGCAAGAAAGAACAGTGGGATCCCAAAGCGACCGCGATCATTATCTGCGATATGTGGGATCAGCATTGGTGCAAAGGCGCTACCAAAAGAGTAGGAGAGCTGGCGCCGCATATCAATGATGTAATTGTTGCTGCAAGAAAAAAAGGAGTGCTAATCGTACATGCGCCCAGCGATTGTATGAGCTATTACAAAGATGCTACCGGGCGAAAGCTAATGCAACAGTATGCAGGTACTACACCAGGGTATGTAACGGGTGATGTAAAATTAGCTTCGGAGAAAGATGTTGCATGGCCAATTGATCAATCCAATGAAGGATGTGATGATTCTCCACGATGCGAACAGCGAAATGCATGGACAAGGGAAATCAGTACAATTGTGATTGATCCGAAAGACGCGATAAGTGATGACGGAGAAGAGATCGGTAAATTATTTACTGATCGCAAAATCAAGAACGTAATCCTTGTCGGTGTGCACACCAACATGTGTATTATCCATCGTTCTTTTGGATTGCGGAATATGACTCGGTTAGGCATGAACGTTGCACTGATGCGTGACCTTACTGATGCGATGTATGATCATACACAATGGCCTTATGTTTCTCATTTCGAAGGTGTGGACCGAATGATTGCCTATATAGAAAAATACATTTGTCCTACTATTACTTCGAGTGACATTACTGGCAAGAGCAATTTTTCTTTTACAAAAAAATAAACCAACCGGGTTGAGCGATTGGTTTATTATAAGATAATTCGAGTTGTATTGCCTGAAATTATCAGGCTGTCTGCAAGTACATCTCTTCTCTCAATTGATGTACTCTCTCATTCGCAAGATATTCATCGAATGTCATCAGCCTGTCTATGGCGCCGGTTGGCGTTAGTTCAATTACGCGATTGGCCACTGTTTCCATGAATGTATGGTCATGAGAAGATAAAAGAACAATGCCTTTAAAGTTTATGGCGCTTTCATTGAAGGATTGTATGCTTTCAAGATCGAGGTGATTCGTTGGCTGATCCAGTATAACGGTGTTTGGGTTTTGCAACATCATCCTGCTGATCATACATCTTACTTTTTCTCCTCCACTCAATACTTTTGTTTTCTTCATGATGTCGTCGCCGCTGAAAAGCATTTTACCCAAAAAGCCTCTCAGGAACGGTTCATCTGCGTCTGTAACATACGATGGAACCCATTGACGAAGCCAGTCCAGCAGGTTGTAGTCGCCGGTAAAATATTTTGCATTTTCAATAGGCAAGTAGGCGTGAGTAACCGTAGTTCCCCATTCAAACTTTCCCTGGTCTGGAGTTGCTTCCCTTGCTATAATATCGAAGAAACTTGTGACGGCGAGCGGGTCCTTACTATAGAATGCGATCTTATCACCTTTGTTTACCGTGAACGAAATATTGTTGAATAACACACGGCCATCGACTGACTTACTTAGTTTTTCTACATTCAGAATCTGATTGCCGACCTCGCGTTGCGGTGTGAAAATGATACCGGGATATTTTCTGTTAGATGGCTCAATTTCTTCTATCGTCAATTTCTCCAGGGCTTTCTTTCTTGAAGTGGCCTGCTTTGACTTTGATGCGTTGGCGCTGAAACGTGCAATGAAATCCAGTAATGCCTGGCGTTTTTCTTCCGTCTTCTTGTTCTTATCGCCAATCTGTCTCGCCATCAATTGAGATGATTCGTACCAGAATGTATAGTTACCGGTAAATGTTTTTATTTTCTGACGGTCAACATCCGCTACGTGTGTACACACCGCATCGAGAAAGTGACGGTCGTGACTAACCACCAGTACGATGTTTTCATAATCAGCGAGGAAGTTTTCGAGCCAGCCAATTGTTTCAATATCCAGACCATTGGTAGGCTCATCCAATAGCAATATGTCAGGGTTCCCAAATAACGCTTGTGCTAACAACACACGTAACTTAAGGTTAGACGGAATGTCTTTCATCAGGCTTTGATGAAAGTTTTCACTGATACCGAGATCACTCAGCAAGCTACCAGCATTGCTTTCCGCTTCGTAGCCGCCCATTTCACCAAACTCACCTTCCAATTCACCGGCACGCATGCCATCTTCTTCCGTGAAATCTTCTTTTGCATAGATCTTTTCACGCTCCTGCATCACGTCCCATAAGTGGCTGTGGCCTTTCAACACTGTGTTTAGTACAGTAAAATTGTCAAACTCGAACTGGTTTTGTTTCAACACTGCGAGACGCTCACCCGGCGTAATATCAACGCTACCTTTATTCGGTTCTATTTCACCGCTTAGTATTTTGAGAAAAGTAGATTTACCTGCGCCGTTTGCACCAATCACACCATAGCAATTTCCCTTGGTGAAATTGATGCTCACTTCATCAAACAATACCCTCTTCCCAAAAGAGAGGGTGACATTTTTTACACTTATCATTCAGCTGAGAATTTTTAGAAGGCGCAAAGGTAGGTCGAAAAATCGTAAGAAATGGAAGAGTTAATTTACAATTTCGGATGTCGGATTTATGATTTATTCGAATTACAACCGAAGGTATACTTTAAGCGAAGACAATTTTTCATTTTTCACTTTTAAATTTTCATTTACTCGCTCTCTTAGACGCTTTGAATTTCCTTGCAATCACATCCTGTACTTTTTCGTTCTGTATTTTGCTTTCCAGCCAGGAGATAACGTCGAGATAGGAGAAGGCTCTTGTTTCCAGTGGGTTACCTTCATATTTCTTCAGTCGTTCCAGTAATTTCTCGAATTCTGGTTTTAATGCTTTTGCACCAACATGGAAGGAGCGACGCAGGAAGCGGAACATTTCTTCTTCAACGGCACTAAGGTTTTCCATTTTTGCCATAAAGCGATACACTGATTTGATCAGGTATTCCAAAAGATCAAAGTTGCCCAATTCATAATGTGCAATGAGATGCAGCAAACGTGCATAACATTGCAGGTCCGTACGCAGATCCACTTTCCAGTTAATGATCTTATTCAGATAATCAATTGCTTTTTCATTTTTACCGGCGCCGAAATACAGGCATGCAATTTTGTAGTAAAAGATTAAAACGCGATGACGATCGAGGAATATTTCATATTCTTTCAAGCTGTCTTCAATAAAGGGAACGAGTTTTAGCCCTTCGGTAAACGTTCCTTCAATGAAGTGCTTATTGATTTTTGCTGTAGTGAGGTAGATGAAAACAAGAATGCGGTTATTTTCATTCTGCGTTGCAGTCCTGCTATCTGCAAATTTTTCGAATTGTTGGATGGCTTCTTCCAGTTTGCTCTGATTGCGCAAATCGAAATGGGCCCCCATCAGGTTATGCATGCCTTTGATATAATGAGCAGCTTCCGCTTCAATCATTTTTGGTTGTTCGGTAAATAGATCAACCCATTTTTGTGTGTAACGGTAATACTGCAAAAAGTCCTGACGGATGAATGAATACCAGCAATAAGATTGATAGAGGTATAATCGCTCATAAAATCCTTTTGCGTGGCGGGCTTCATCGGTAAGGTTATTATGCAAAAAAGCTTCAACAGCTTTTTCGTCTTTTGTGTTTCTCGCATGTCCGTTGGCGATATACCAACTGTACAAGCGCAGCGAAAGATTGGATAATTTATTGGCGATAGAAATACTGCTGTTTACTTCGTCGGCCTGGCAGGCCAATTGGTCAGCTCTGTCCTGCATGCTTCGGGTAATGAACAAGCCTTCTATTTTCTTTTCAAAAAATAGCACTTGCTGCAGGTAGGTAAGCTGATTATTCTCCTGCGCCATTTCTTTCATTTTATCCAGCACTTTCAGGCTTTGATAATATAACCCTTTATTGAAAAGAATACGTGCGTAATCCATTTGTTCGCGCAACAGCATATCGATATTTCCTTCATCACGGATAGAGCGCAGGCTTGAAAGTATCTGCCGGTACAACTGCGCTTTCATGTTTGAAAGCTGTTGCTTTTTAATGGATTTATTCTTCAGTAATGATGCTTCGTCGTAGTGAGTCATTTTGTCCAAGGCATCGAACAGTAAAATGATCTTCAGGTCTTCACCAGCCGATTTTCGCTTGATAAAAAGCTTGAAATTCCGTTTTTCGGCCTTTTCCAGTGATTTTATGAGCTGGAAAAGGGCGTCTGTAGATCGGTTAGGCATCGTAATTAAAAATAGTTAAAATCCTTTGCTGTATTGGGTTTGGCCGGTTTTTTATCCCTTTAAGTGACGTAAAAACGGGCGGTTTTTGGTTTCGGTCAACCCTTGATTATTAATACTTTCGGGAGAGGGTTGTTTATCATGCCGTTAGACTGCAAAAATAAGCACCCTGTTTTGATTAAAATAAAAACGCAAATCATATGCCTTCCGAAAAAATTTACATCTTCGATACGACCCTTCGTGATGGCGAGCAAGTACCTGGCTGTAAACTCAATACTACCGAAAAAGTGGAACTGGCCATAAAACTGGAAGAATTAGGTGTTGATATTATTGAAGCAGGTTTCCCCATTTCTTCCCCCGGCGATTTTGAATCGGTGAACCAGATTGCCAAGGTGATCAAAAATGCAACGGTATGTGGGTTGACAAGAGCAGTAGAAAAAGATATTGAATGTGCGGCAGAAGCGTTGAAGCCTGCAAAACGTCCGCGTATCCATACCGGTATTGGTTCTTCGGATATTCACATCAAGCATAAGTTTAACACAACAAGAGAGGATATCCTGCAGCGTGCGGAGAAGGCGACGAAGTTTGCAAGAAGGTTTGTTGATGACGTTGAGTTTTTTGCAGAAGATGCGGGCCGTGCTGATCTTGGTTTTTTGGCTAAATTGATTGAGACAGTGATAGCAGCAGGCGCGACTGTTGTAAACATTCCTGATACCACTGGTTATTGCCTGCCTCACCAATATGGCGAGCGGATTGCCTACCTGAAAAATAACGTGTCGAATATCGATAAAGCAATTATTTCCTGCCATTGCCATAATGATCTTGGATTATCTACTGCTAATTCAATTGCCGGTGCAATTGCAGGCGCAAGGCAAATTGAATGTACCATCAATGGAATCGGCGAAAGAGCTGGTAATACTTCACTTGAAGAAGTGGTAATGATCATTAAGCAACATGAAAGCCTGAATCTTTATACAGACATTAAAACACAGATGTTGAACCCAATGAGCCAAATGGTGTCGGATATAATGCGTATGCCTGTTCAACCAAACAAGGCTGTAGTTGGCAGCAATGCATTTGCTCATTCATCAGGAATCCACCAGGATGGATTCTTAAAAGAGGCGACAACGTATGAGATTATGACACCTGAAGAAGTAGGAGCTGGCGGGTCAAAGATTGTACTAACGGCCAGGAGTGGCCGCAGCGCATTGGCGCATCGCTTGCAAAAATTAGGGTACTCGTTTAACAGAAATGATATCGATGTATTGTATCAGCAATTTTTAAACATAGCTGACAAAAAGAAAGAAGTGATGAATGAAGATTTACACGTGCTGGCAAAAGATTATCAGTCCAGCGCAGTTACAGCTTAGCACAGCATTTTTCAAAAACAACTATACGAACGAACCGACCAGGTAATCCGAACCCAATAGAAAAATAAGCCACGAGTATGAAAAAAAATATTGCAGTAATTGAAGGAGATGGAATAGGGCCGGACGTAACGCGTCAGTCCGTTCGTGTTCTGAACGCAATTGCTGATGCCTATGGTCACGAGTTTGAATACACTTACTGCATAATGGGCGCTGATGCGATTGATAAGACAGGTAATCCACTGCCTGACGAAACAATAGCCATCTGCCTCAATAGCGATGGCGTTTTATTTGGTGCAATCGGCGATCCGAAATATGATAATGATCCAACAGCTAAAGTGAGGCCAGAGCAGGGATTGTTGAAATTGAGAAAATCACTGAACCTGTTTGCAAACATAAGGCCGGTGAGTACGTATTCATCGTTACAATATTTATCACCATTAAAGCCGAAGAATATTGAAGGCGTTGACTTTGTTATTTTTCGTGAGCTGACTGGTGGAATTTATTTTGGAGAAAAGAGCTTGAGTGATGATGGAAACCGTGCAGCAGACAATTGTGCTTACAGCAGGGAAGAAATTGAACGCATTGCACATCTTGCCTTTCAATACGCACAAAAGAGGAAGAAGAAACTGACACTGGTAGATAAGGCGAATGTACTTGAGACATCAAGGCTTTGGAGAAAAGTAGTGCAGGGCATTGCAGGAGAATATCCTGAAGTGAAGGTTGATTATATGTTTGTTGATAATGCATCGATGCAGATCATTGTCAATCCTAAGCAATTTGATGTGATACTCACAGAGAATATGTTTGGTGATATTATCAGTGATGAAGCAAGCGTAATCAGTGGTTCGATAGGTTTGCTACCCTCTGCATCTATCGGTACGGGTTCAGCGCTTTTTGAGCCGATACATGGTTCTTACCCGCAGGCAGCGGGAAAAGATATTGCAAATCCGTTGGGGTCAATATTATCTGCAGCTATGTTACTCGAGCATTTCAATATGAAGGAAGAGGCTGCATTGGTACGTGAGGCGGTAAACTGGACATTGCAAAACGGATTTGTAACAAAAGATATAGACCCTGTGAATTTTTATTTTACCTCGACGATTGGTGAATTGATTACGGACTATGTGTCGGGGAAAATTCCCGGATCGGTGAAGTTGGAGAATATTGAATTGAGGAAGTCGACGATAATATAAGCGGGTGTCGGGTGTGAGGTGTGAGCTGTCAGGATTTCGAAAATATTTTTGATAGTTTGAAAGTTCTATTCCTGACAACAGACACCTAACACCTCACAACTAACTTTGAAAGTTCTTTGTTTTTTTGTTTGGCGGGTGTATATTCGCAGTACAACAACACGCAATGTTGAAAAGCATTAATAATATAATCACAGTTCTCGCAGCCATCGTCGTGGTCGTGATTATTATTCCTGCTTTAAACGGAGGTGGTAGTTGTATATAGCGATATTAAAAACTTTAAATAGCAACCCGCCTCCAAAGAGGCGGGTTTTTTTATGCCCGCAGCAAATTAAACATTGAACAATAAAATTGTATTTATGGCTACGTACTACAACGAAAAGACGGTTATCTATTGCAACGGCGAATTTGTAAAAGCTGTTGACGCAAAAATGGATTTGTATAGTCAATCATTGCACTATGGCTATTCAGTATTTGAAGGAATTCGTTCTTACAAAACAGTGAATGGTGAAACAAGGATTTTTAAAGCAATCGAACATTTCGAACGCCTGAGAAATTCGGCATTGGCCATGAATATGCCTTATAATTGGTCGGTATGGGAATTGATTGATGCCACCTATGAAGTATTGCGTGTAAACAACTTGCAGGATGCATATATACGCCCGGTGGTGTATGCACCAGCAAACATGAGTTTTGCAAAAAATACCGAGTCATTCATCGTGATACAAGCGTGGGAGATGCAGCCGTTTTTGGGTGAAAAATTATTAAGAGTAATGACTTCATCGTTTCAACGGCCCAATCCAAAAGGATTTAAAATTGAAGCAAAGGCTGCAGGTCATTACGTGAATTCAATTCTCGCCAGCCAGGAAGCAAAAGCAAACGGATATGATGAAGCACTATTAACGGATATGAATGGTTGTATTGCGGAAGGCCCGGGTGCAAATATGTTTTATGAAAGAAACGGAAAACTTTTTACACCTGCGCTTGGAAATATATTGCCTGGTATAACAAGAGCAACAGTTTTTGAAATATGTGATGAATTGGGAATTGAAGTAGAAGAAAAATCATTCAGAGTAGAAGAGTTGAAAACTGCTGATGCGGCTTTCTTCTGTGGCACTGCGGCAGAAGTAATTGGTTGGGAAAGCCTGGACGGAGTAAAATTTCAAAAAGAATGGAATGATACGGTGAGTAGAATGATACAAATGGCGTATAAGGATCTTGTTGTGGAGAAGAAGCCTCATCCCGACCTTCTCCTTAAGGAGAAGGCCACCAGGGCTCAAGCCACGCTTGTCGAAAACTAATATTGGTTTGTAAGCTTATTTATGCCGAATAAAGAGCTGAAAGATGAACGGAGCGTCGCAACAAAAGCTAAATAGAATTACAGAACGGCGATAACATAAAAAAATAAAATGGGAGAATTAAATAAATACTCGAAGACGTTAACACAGGATCAGACACAACCAGCAGCACAGGCAATGCTTTATGGAATCGGATTAACTGATAACGATTTAAAGAAAGCACAGATTGGTATCGCAAGTATGGGTTACGATGGCAACACCTGTAATATGCACCTGAATGACCTGGCAAAGATTGTAAAACAAAGTGTATGGGATAATGATTTGGTGGGGTTGATTTTTAATACGATTGGGATAAGTGACGGCATCAGCAATGGTACTGACGGTATGCGTTATTCATTAGTGAGTCGTGACCTGATAGCTGATAGCATTGAATCAGTGTGTGGCGGTTTTTATTACGATGGATTGATTACTCTTCCTGGTTGCGATAAAAATATGCCTGGCTGCATCATGGCAATGGGAAGATTAAATCGCCCTTCCCTGATGGTATATGGTGGCACTATTGCTCCGGGCCATTACAAGGGACAGGAGTTGAATATCATTTCATCGTTCGAAGCGTTAGGACAAAAGATCGCAGGTAAGCTAAGTGAAGAAGATTTCAAAGGTATTATCATGAACTCATGCCCTGGTGCAGGTGCATGTGGAGGAATGTATACGGCCAATACAATGGCAAGTGCTATAGAGGCATTAGGAATGAGTTTACCTTATTCATCCAGTAGTCCTGCGATTAGTGAAGAAAAGAGAAATGAATGTCTTGATGCAGGCAAAGCGATAAAAGTATTGTTGGAGAAAGATATAAAGCCCAGAGATATCATGACAAGAAAAGCATTTGAAAATGCTATTACATTGATCATGGTATTGGGTGGAAGTACGAATGCAGTGTTGCATCTTATTGCAATGGCGAAAAGTGTAGGTATTGAATTAACACAGGACGATTTCCAGGCGATCAGTAATAAAACACCGGTGCTTGCCGATTTCAAACCAAGTGGAAAATATCTATGGCAATCTCTTCCGGCTCACGGTGGCGTGCCAGCGATAATGAAATATCTATTGGAGAAAGGGCTGCTGCATGGTGATTGTATGACGGTAACAGGTAAAACAATTGCTGAAAACCTGAAAGATATCAAAGCAATTGATTTTGGTACACAGGATATTATTTATCCTCTCGAAAAACCGATCAAGGCGACAGGGCATCTACAAATATTATATGGTAACCTGGCTGAAAAAGGAAGTGTGGCAAAAATCAGCGGTAAAGAAGGAGAGCAGTTTATTGGTCCGGCAAGAGTATTTGATGGAGAAAAGAAATTGATAGAAGGAATATCGTCAGGGAAAGTAAAAGCAGGAGATGTTGTTGTTATAAAAAATGAAGGCCCGAAAGGAGCACCAGGTATGCCAGAAATGTTAAAGCCGACCGGTGCGATAATCGGAGCAGGATTGGGGAAATCTGTTGCGTTGATTACAGATGGACGTTTTAGTGGTGGAACGCATGGTTTTGTTGTTGGTCACATTACACCTGAATCATACGATGGTGGGTTGATTGGCTTAGTAGAAGATGATGATGTTATAGAAATTGACGCACAGAAGAATAGGATCACATTGAAAGTTTCAGATGAAGTAATCGCAGAAAGAAGGAGTAAATGGAAAAAGCCGGAATTGAAAGTGAAAAGTGGTGTATTATACAAATACGCAAAGATGGTAAAAGATGCAAGTGAAGGTTGTGTGACGGATGAAGGATAATGTTATAATTGAAATTAGACTTTAAGCATTTTGATTTTGAATTGGATGTTGTATTGTTTATGAAACATCTTGAATAGAAGCTAAAAGTCTTTTGATGCAATTGAATATTATTCAGAACAAGATTTTTGAAATACGTGGTCAGCGGGTGATGCTGGATTTTGATTTGGCAGAATTATATGAAATAGAAACTAAAGTTTTTAATCAAGCTGTAAAAAGAAACATCAAGCGATTCCCCGAAGATTTTATGTTCAGGCTGACCACTAAAGAATGGAGCATCTTGAGGTCACAATTTGTGACCTCAAGATTGCAGGAGGTTGAAAATCAAAAAGATATTTCTTTAGGGTTGCAAACGGCGACCTTAAAGCATGGAGGAAGTCGCTATGCTCCCTATGCTTTCACCGAGCAAGGCGTTGCAATGCTCAGTGGCATACTCAACAGTGACAAAGCCATCAACATGAATATTGCTATCATGCGGGCTTTTGTGGAAATAAGAAAAATTGTGTTGCAACAAAGTGATTTGAAAGAACAATTGAAGCAAATAAAAGAAAAATTAGGTGAGCATGATGTGCAATTGAACCAGATATATGACGCAATGGAAAATTTGTTGGATGAAAAGGCTACGCAGAGAAAATGGGATGATCGAGACCGAATAGGTTTCAAAAGCAATTTAGAACTATCAAAAAAATCATAATTAAATAAACATGGAAACACTTGCAGTAAAGAAAAAAGCAGGAGAGAAAACAAAAGTGCAGAGCATCAGCGGCAGTGTGGCTGTTCTTGAAGCTTTTATTGCAGAAGGTGTGGATACGATTTTCGGTTATCCCGGTGGCGCCATCATGCCGATATACGATGCGCTGTATGATTATAACGATAAACTCAAGCACATACTTGTCCGTCACGAGCAAGGTGGTATCCATGCCGCGCAAGGTTATGCCAGAACAAGTGGCCGTACCGGTGTAGTGTTTGCGACGAGTGGTCCTGGCGCTACTAATCTCGTTACAGGATTAGCTGATGCAATGATTGATTCAACGCCCGTAGTTTGTATTACAGGCCAGGTGTTCGCTCATTTATTGGGAACTGATGCTTTCCAGGAAACGGATGTGATTAATATCACTACTCCGGTTACTAAATGGAATTACCAGGTTACAGATGCGAAAGAAATCCCCTCTGTATTAGCAAAAGCATTTTACATAGCAGGTAGTGGTCGTCCAGGCCCTGTGCTGATTGACATAACCAAGAACGCGCAAATACAACTGTTCGACTATGAAGGATACACCAAGTGTGATCACATCAGGAGCTATCGGCCAAAGCCTATTGTACGTAAAGAATATATTATAGAGGCGGCGAAGGTTATTAATGCAGCAGAGAAGCCATTTGTGATTTTTGGTCAGGGTGTTATTCTTGGTAAAGCAGAAAAAGAGTTTCAACAATTCATTGAGAAATCAGGTATTCCTGCCGCATGGACAATCATGGGCATGAGTGCATTGTCAACTGACCATCCATTGGGTGTTGGTATGCTTGGAATGCATGGTAATTACGGCCCCAATCTTTTAACGAATGAATGTGATGTATTGATTGCTGTTGGTATGCGCTTCGATGACCGTGTTACCGGTCGCCTGGATAAATACGCCAAGCAAGCCAAGGTTGTTCATCTTGATATTGACCCGGCAGAAATTGATAAGAATGTAAAAACAACCGTACCGGTTTGGGGCGATTGTAAAGAAACATTACCAATGCTGACAGAATTGATCCAGCAGAAAGTATATCCGCAATGGCTGAAGAAGTTTAAAGATTGTACACAGAAGGAAGAAGATAAAGTTGTGAAGGCTGAGATGCATCCGTCGACTGAAATAATGACGATGGCAGAGGTTATCGATTCATTAAACGAGTTGACAAAAGGTGATGCGGTAATTGTAACGGATGTAGGCCAGCATCAGATGGTAGCTTGCCGTTATGCAAAATTCAATCAATCGAAAAGCAATATAACAAGTGGCGGACTGGGTACGATGGGGTTTGCATTGCCTGCTGCAATCGGCGCAAAATATGGGGCTCCTGAAAGGCCAGTCGTTGCTATCATTGGTGACGGTGGTTTTCAAATGACGTTGCAGGAGTTGGGAACGATCATGCAGTACAAACCGGAAGTAAAGATTTTAATTCTCAACAACAATTTCCTTGGCATGGTTCGCCAATGGCAGGAGTTGTTTCATCAAAACCGTTACTCATTTGTTGATATACAAAGTCCGGACTTTGTGCAGGTAGCCAAAGGCTATAGTATCGCCGGACAAAGTATTTCGAAGAGAGAAGATTTGAAAAATGCATTGAAGGCAATGCTGGAACATAAAGGAAGCTACCTGCTGGAAGTAATGGTGGGCAAAGAAAACAATGTATTCCCGATGGTGCCGCAGGGAAGAGGTGTTGCTGAGATTGTGTTGAGTAAGGAAGAAGTGTGAGAGAAAGTAAAAATTTAAAAGTCAAAAGTTAAAAGTGACAAGAACAAGATAATATGAATGACGCAATAGAACATAATATTCCAGTGGCGTATAAAGCGATAAAGGAAACGACTGATGCTATGCAATTCAATATGGCTTCGGATTTATACACCGGCAGTTTGTTGAAAACGTTAGCAGCTTCGAAGCCTTCTGCAAGGTTACTGGAATTGGGAACAGGTACCGGGTTGGCGACAGCGTGGATTGTGGCGGGAATGGATGAAAAGAGTGTATTGGTTACGGTTGAAAATAATGCATTATTAATCGAAGTAGCAAAAAAGAATATTAATGATAAACGTGTTGAGTTTGTACTTGCTGATGGCTACGAATGGATAAAGCATTACAACGGTGAAAAATTTGATTTCATTTTCGCAGATGCGATGCCTGGCAAGTATGATTTGTTTGAAGAAACAATAGCAATGCTTAGCACAAATGGCCTTTATATCATCGATGATATGCTGCCTCAACCAAACTGGCCGGAAGGACATGATAAGAAGGTGCAGGATTTTATCAGTCACTTGGAACAGAGAACAGATTTGATAATAACAAAGATGAATTGGTCGACTGGTATTGTGATAGCAACGAAGAGAAACTAAAAGTGAAAAGGTAAAAGTTAAAAATGCTTATAGCCTGCAGCATACGGCTTAGAGCTAAAAAAATGAATACAATAGAAAATATATCGGTAAAATGGGACTCAAAACTCTACGATGATAAACATGATTTTGTTTTCAAGTATGGGGAAGATTTGATTAATGTATTGCAGCCCCAGCAAGATGAGTACATTCTCGATTTGGGTTGTGGCACAGGTCATTTAACTAAAATGATAGCCGATGCTGGTGCAAAAGTGATGGGTATCGATAGTTCGGTAGACATGATTCAGAAGGCGAAGAAAAATTTTCCAGCTATTGATTTCAGGGTGCAGTCTGCAACAGAATTTGTTTCAGATATAAGTTTTGATGCTGTCTTTTCCAATGCGGTATTGCATTGGGTATTAGATAAAGAAGCGGCGATTGATTGCATTTACCGCAACCTGAAAAAGAATGGGCGGTTTGTAATGGAGATGGGAGGTAAGCGAAATGTTGAGAATATTCTCTTTGCATTCAGGAAAGTACTTAGTCAACATGGTTATATAAAGCAAGCAGAAAAAGAACTCTGGTATTTCCCATCATTGAGTGAATACACCGGGCTGTTAGAGAAACGGGGATTTCGCGTTACGTATGCTTCGCATTTCAATAGAGATACCGTTTTAAAACATACCGAGAATGGATTGAAGGATTGGTTAAGGATGTTTGCCGCATCTTTTTTGGAAGGAATAGATAAAGACGAGGTGGAAAATATTTTAACTGAAGTAGAAGATATTTTGCGGCCCACACATTTCAGAAATGAAAAATGGTTTGCCGATTATAAAAGATTGAGAGTGGTGGCGGTGAAAGCGAAGGAATATTAGAGTGTGAATGGTCAATGGTGAGTAGTGATGAAAGACTAACTTAAAAGGTAGAACGTACAACTTATAACAGATTTTTATGCAAAAGCAGGAGTTTACGATAACAGTTTACACTGAGAATCAAATCGGATTGATAAACCGTATCGCGATTATTTTTTCGAGAAGGAAAATAAATATTGAAAGTCTCAATACATCCCCTTCTGAGGTGGAAGGGATTCATCGTTTCACTATCGTCATTAATGAAACGGAAGATGTGGTACGTAAACTGGTTCGTCAGCTAGAAAAGCAAGTAGAAATTCTGCGTGCATTTTATAACACTGACGAAGAATTAGTATGGCAGGAAATGGCATTGTATAAGGTAAATACAAACGAAGTAATTGATAATGTAAAAGTAGAGCGACTGTTGAGAGAATTCGGTGCCAGAGCAGTTGCCATTCGTAAAGACTTTACGGTTTTTGAAACAACAGGCCGTCGTGAGGAGATAGACAGGCTTGTAAAAAAACTGGAACCGCATGGCCTGATTGAATTTGTTCGCAGTGCTCGCATTGCAATTATTAAAGAAAGCAAAGGTTTTCATGAGCGATTGAAAGACTTTGAATATAAAGATCCGGGAGCGAATGTGATCGAGAACGAGTTTTTGAGTGATAATGAGAAAGTGTTTAGTATGTAAAGAAGTCTGAAGTCGGTGAGACCAGAAGTCCGAAGAGCAACCTCATAGCTGTATGAATCTTTCTGACTTTCCGACTATCGGACTTCCGGAATCCCAACCATAATTTTTATTTTTTACTTTTTAATTAATACACAATGGCAAAATTAAATTTCGGCGGGACAGAAGAAAATGTAGTAACCCGTGACGAATTTCCGCTTAGCAAAGCCCAACAGGTTTTGAAAAATGAAACGATTGCAGTTATCGGTTATGGTGTGCAAGGCCCGGGCCAGGCGCTGAACCAACGCGATAATGGTATCAATGTAATTGTTGGTCAACGTAAAGATTCAAAAACATGGGATAAAGCGATTCGTGATGGATTTGTACCCGGCGAAACATTGTTTGAAATAGAAGAAGCATTGCAGCGTGGTACTATTATCTGCTATTTATTGAGCGATGCTGCACAAATCGCATTGTGGCCAACTGTAAAGAAACATTTGACTGCCGGTAAAGCATTATACTTCTCACATGGTTTCGGTATCACGTTCAATGAACAGACTGGCATTGTTCCCCCAGCTGACGTAGATGTATTCTTGGTAGCGCCGAAAGGCTCTGGTACTTCATTAAGAAGAATGTTTTTACAAGGTCGTGGTTTGAATAGTTCGTATGCTATTTTTCAGGATGCAACAGGTAAAGCAAAAGAAAGGGTAATCGCATTGGGTATTGCTGTAGGAAGCGGTTATTTATTTGAAACAAACTTCAAGAAAGAAGTTTATTCTGACCTTACAGGTGAAAGAGGAACATTGATGGGCGCTATCCAGGGAATCTTTGCTGCGCAATACCAGGTGCTCCGTGATAAAGGACATTCTCCTTCAGAAGCATTCAACGAAACTGTTGAAGAGTTAACTCAATCATTAATGCCATTGGTTGCAGAAAATGGTATGGACTGGATGTATGCAAACTGTTCGACAACCGCTCAGCGTGGTGCATTGGATTGGTGGAAAAAATTCCGTGATGCTACAGCTCCGGTATTCAAAGAACTATATGAAAGCGTTGCGACTGGTAAAGAATCGCAACGTTCAATTGATAGCAACAGTCAGCCAGATTATCGTGAGAAACTGGAGGCGGAATTGAAAGAGCTGCGTGAGAGTGAAATGTGGCAAGCAGGAAAAACGGTGCGTTCATTGCGCCCGGAGAATCAGCCTGCAAAAGCTGACAAAGCTGTAGTAGCGTAAAAGGCTACAAGGCATCGAGGCAACAAGGCACAAAGTTTTTTCATTTTACAATGTAATCACTTTGTGCCTCGATGCCTTCTTCAAAATAAAAAGCAAAACTGTGACAAAGGAACCTGAAGTAGTAGCATCTTCCGCAGTTCGTGTTGAAGGAATAACGGCCGCTTCGTTGCGATTGAAAAAAATCGTGACACATACTCCGCTTCAATTAAATCAGAATCTTTCGAGGAAGTATCAATGCAATGTTTTTCTGAAAAGAGAAGATCTGCAGGTTGTGCGTTCTTATAAGCTTCGTGGCGCATATAATATGATGAGCAGCCTGCCAATGGAGGGGTTGAAGAATGGAGTTGTTTGCGCAAGTGCTGGTAATCATGCACAAGGTTTTGCATATTCTTGCAGGAAACTCAACGTTAAAGGCATTGTGTTTATGCCAATCATTACTCCTAAACAGAAGGTGCGGCAAACAAAGATGTTTGGAGAAGATTTCGTTGAAATAAAATTAATCGGCGACACATTTGATGACTGTGCGATCGCTGCAAAGCAGTTCACAGAAGAAAATGAGATGACTTTCATTCCTCCGTTTGATGACGGCCGCATCATTGAAGGGCAGGCAACGGTTGCTGTAGAAATTTTAGAAGATTTCTCTTCCCCTACAGGAAGAGCTGGAGGGGGCCTTGATTATGTATTTGTAGCAGTCGGAGGTGGTGGCTTAAGCGCTGGTGTGGGAGCCTATTTTAAAACGTATTCTCCCAAAACAAAAATTATTGGCGTGGAACCAGAAGGTGCGCCGTCGATGTATGAGGCATTGAAGGCGGGGCATCCTGTTACTTTGGACAGTATAGACAGGTTTGTGGACGGTGCTTCGGTGAAAAGAGTAGGAGATATTACATTTTCTATATGCAAAAATGTTTTAGATGATATGCATCTTGTACCGGAAGGGAAAGCCTGTACGACGATTTTAAAACTCTATGATGAAGATGCGATTGTGGTAGAGCCTGCAGGAGCATTGTCTATCGCTGCATTAGATGACTATGCCGATGAAATAAAAGGAAAAAATATTGTATGTATCGTTAGCGGGAGCAATAACGATATCGATAGAATGCAGGAAATAAAAGAGCGTAGTCTTCAATATGAAGGACTGAAGCATTATTTCCTGGTAAACTTTGCCCAACGACCTGGTGCGTTAAAGGAATTTGTAAACAATGTGCTGGGGCCCGGAGATGACATCACACGATTTGAATACATGCAAAAGAATAACAAAGAGGCAGGCCCGGCGCTGGTAGGTATAGAATTGCAAAGTAAAGATGACTATAAAGTGTTGCTGGAAAAAATGAAGCAATACAATATCGGTTATACGGAGTTAATCAAAAACGATACGCTTTTCAGTTACCTGGTTTAGGTATTAATATATCGTTTTGGAAGCAAGAATCGTCTTGTAAAATGAATACGAACGTTTTAGACATTGAACATTAGTTAGTGTTGGTTTATTGTGGGTAATTCAGTAATTTCGAAGCCTCCGCTACACTTTGATTTTATTAATTTAGAACGTTTGCTTGCCAATTGATAATTAACGATTTCTGAACGTCATAAACTTTAATTAATTCATTTAGAATTATGGCAAATTACGGCCTGTACGATCCTTCATTTGAAAGGGATGCCTGTGGTATTGGTTTTGTTGCAAACATAAAGGGTAACAAATCACACCAGGCTATTTCTGATGCGCTTACCGTCTTGGAGAATATGGAACATCGCGGCGCTTGTGGATGTGAAAATAACTCCGGTGATGGGGCTGGAATTATGATCCAGACGCCTCATGAGTTTTTCTTCGATGAGTGTATAAAACTGGGAGTTCATCTTCCCTCCTTTGGAAAATATGGGGTAGGCGTTATTTTCTTTCCTAAAGAAATCAGACTTCGTGAAGAATGCCGGGATATTTTTAACCGTTCTGCAGAGAAACTTGGGTTGGAAATTCTTGCCTATAGAAAAGTGCCGGTGAATACGGATGGCATCGGTCCGACAGCATTGAGCGTAGAACCAGAAATGGAGCAGGTGTTTATCGCATGCCCGGATCATATCTCAAATCCCGATGTTTTTGAAAGAAAATTATTTGTGCTTCGCAATTATGCGAGCCATACGATTAATAGTACAGTAAGAAAAGATTCGATTGGCTTTTATATCGCATCACTTTCTTACAAAACTGTAGTTTACAAAGGCCAGTTAATCAGTTCACAGGTTCGTGGCTATTTCCCTGATTTAAGTAATAAAAGAGTTGTGAGTGCTTTTGGTTTAGTTCACTCACGCTTTG
The DNA here is from genome assembly GCA_049840875.1 of Chitinophagaceae bacterium. Lineage (GTDB taxonomy): Bacteria > Bacteroidota > Bacteroidia > Chitinophagales > Chitinophagaceae > JAFDYH01. The sequence goes on from JASGJE010000002.1 coordinate 39,525, forward strand.
CTACCAATACATTTCCCTCATGGAAATTGGCGCAACCTTTTCGCTTCATAGCGCATAACGGAGAAATCAACACATTGCAAGGAAATCTGAACTGGTTAAGAACGAGTGAATACGGGTTTACTTCTCCGTATTTTACCAAAGAAGAAATGGAAATGTTGCTGCCTGTGGTGACAGGTGCACAATCTGATTCAGCTTGTCTTGATAATATGATTGAATTGCTGGTAATGACTGGTCGCTCATTGCCACATGTAATGATGATGCTCATCCCTGAAGCGTGGGACGGAAATGAAGATATGGATCCTGTGAAGAAAGCGTTTTATGAATATCATGCTTCAATTATGGAGCCATGGGATGGTCCGGCATCTATTTCATTTACTGATGGAAAAATAATTGGTGCTACACTTGATAGAAATGGTTTACGCCCCTCGCGTTACTGTGTTACTACCGATGATCGTGTGATAATGGCGTCTGAGACAGGTGCGTTACCGGTAGATCCTACAACGATTATTGAGAAAGGAAGATTACAACCCGGTAAGATGTTCGTTGTAGACATGGAGCAAGGAAGGATTATCAGTGATGAAGAATTAAAACAAACCATCTGTTCTCAATCAGCATATAGTGATTGGTTAAATCAATATAAAATTCGCCTGGAAGAATTAGATGAACCAAGGGTTCAGTTTACCCATCTCCAGGAAAATGCGATTTTAAAATATCATAAGGCGTTTGGTTATTCGAGTGAAGATATTGAGACCCTCATCAAGCCGATGGCAATTGATGCAAAAGAACCAATCGGCTCTATGGGAACAGATATCCCATTGGCTGTATTAAGCGATCAGCCACAACATCTGAGTTCATATTTCAAACAATTATTTGCACAGGTTACAAACCCACCAATCGATCCGATACGTGAACGATTGGTGATGAGCCTCACAACATTTGTTGGCAATAACGGTAATCTGCTCGATGAAACGCCGAAACATTGTCATTCATTGGCTTTGAAACAGCCAATACTTGTAAGTAAAGAGCTGGAAAAAATAAGAAGTATCGATACCGGTGTTTTCCAGGCAAAAACATTACAAACATATTTCCGTGCAGATGGAAATCCTGATTCATTAAAAAAAGGATTAGACCGCTTGTGCCGCTATGCAGAAGACGCAGCGAACGATGGGTTTGCAGTTTTGATACTTTGTGATCGTGCTGTCGATAGTAATCACGCGGCAATTCCTTCTTTGCTTGCTGTATCGGCAGTACATCATCACCTTATACGGAAAGGTTTGCGTGGGCAGGTTGGTATTGTTGCAGAAGTAGGTGATGTATGGGAAGTGCATCATTTTGCATGTTTACTTGCTTTTGGCGCGACAGCTATCAATCCCTATCTCGCATTGGCTACAATCCGCAATGCAAAAGCAAACGGTACATTAAAAACTGATCTTACCTGGGAAGAATTGCGCAAGAACTATATCAAGGCTGTTTGTGATGGATTGCTGAAGGTCTTTTCCAAGATGGGAATATCAACTCTGCAATCATACCAGGGTGCGCAGATTTTTGAAATCCTTGGAATTGACCAGGAAGTGGTTGATAAATATTTCACCGGTTCGGTTAGCCGCATTCGCGGAATTGGTCTGACAGAGATAGCAAAGGAAGCGTTAGCGAAACATTATTTTGCTTTCAGTAAAAAAGATATTCCTGTAGATCGGTTACCCGTTGGCGGTATATATCAATGGAAGAGGAAAGGAGAGTTCCATCTCTTTAATCCACAGACCATTCATCTTTTGCAGAATTCTACAAAGATGAATGATTACGCTACATTCAAAAAATATACGCGGCTTGTAAACGATCAAAGTGAAAAGGCTGCGACATTGAGAAGTCTGTTTAAGTTCAAAAAGAACCGGCCATCGATTTCTATTGATGAAGTAGAGCCTGCAGAAAATATTTATAAGCGTTTCGCGACAGGTGCGATGAGTTTTGGATCTATTTCATGGGAAGCCCATACTACGCTGGCAATTGCGATGAACCGTTTGGGTGGCAAAAGCAATACTGGTGAAGGGGGTGAAGATGAAAGAAGATATGATCGCTTACCCAATGGAGATTCAATGCGCAGTGCGATCAAGCAAGTCGCTTCGGCTCGCTTTGGCGTAACAAGCTTATATCTTACTGAAGCTGACGAGTTGCAGATTAAAATGGCCCAGGGTGCAAAACCGGGAGAAGGCGGTCAGTTGCCAGGTCATAAGGTAGACGAATGGATTGGCAAAACAAGACACTCAACACCAGGTGTTGGTTTGATATCTCCGCCACCACATCACGATATTTATTCTATTGAAGATTTGGCGCAGTTAATATCTGATTTAAAAAATGCAAATCGTGCTGCCCGCATTAATGTGAAGTTGGTTTCAAAAGCAGGTGTAGGAACAATCGCTGCCGGTGTGGCAAAAGCAAAATCAGATGTGATATTAATTTCTGGTCATGATGGTGGAACAGGAGCTTCTCCTATAAGTTCAATTAAGCATGCAGGATTGCCTTGGGAATTAGGTCTTGCAGAGTCACATCAGACGTTAGTAAAAAATAAATTAAGGAGCCGTGTTGTATTGCAGGCTGACGGTCAGATGAAAACCGGAAGAGATATCGCTGTTGCGGCACTGTTAGGAGCAGAAGAATGGGGTGTAGCCACTGCAGCATTGGTTGTTGAAGGTTGTATTATGATGCGTAAGTGCCATTTGAATACATGCCCTGTAGGCGTTGCCACACAAGACCCGGAACTACGAGCAAGATTTACAGGTAACCCTGATCACGTTGTAAACTTTTTCAAATTCATGGTGCTGGAGCTTCGTGAGATTATGGCTGATTTGGGTTTCAAAACCGTGAATGAAATGATTGGCCAGGTAGATTGCCTGGAAATGCGTGAGAATATTGATCATTGGAAATTCAGGAAGCTGGATCTTTCTCCTATTTTATTCAAAGAACCTGCATCGCCACATACGGGTTTGTATAATATGGAAGAGCAGGATCATGGATTGGCCGCAGTCTTGGACTGGAAATTGCTACAGGCTGCGAAACCGGCGATCGATAATCTTGAGCCAGTCTCTGCATCTTTTACGATAAAAAATACAGACAGAACTGCAGGCACCATTTTATCGAATGAAATTACAAAGAAGCATCGGTATGGATTGCCTGAGAATACTATCAATTTCAACTTTACGGGAACGGCTGGTCAGAGTTTCGGCGCATTTAACACCAAAGGTATTACGTTGGAACTTGAAGGCGACGCCAATGACTATTTCGGTAAAGGATTAAGCGGCGCCAGATTAGTTATTTATCCACCGAGACAAGCTTCATTTGTTCCTGAAGAGAATATCATAATTGGCAACGTTGCTTTCTATGGCGCTACTTCCGGCGAAGCATTTATAAGAGGAAAAGCCGGCGAACGTTTTGGTGTTCGAAATTCAGGTGCGAGTGTAGTGGTGGAAGGTGTAGGCGACCATGGCTGTGAATACATGACAGGCGGAAAGGTCGTGATCCTCGGAGATACAGGAAGAAATTTTGCTGCTGGTATGAGTGGTGGAATTGCATATATCTATGATGTAAAAGGAAAATTTTCAAATAATTGCAACAAGGAAATGGTGGACCTTGATCCATTGACTGCTGATGATTCTAATGACTTGCAAGATATGATCGGTCGTCATTATGCATACACAGGAAGTACCGTTGCAAAATTTGTATTAGATGATTTCGAAAACCAGTTAAAGAATTTTGTAAAAGTATTTCCAAGAGACTACAAAAAAGTATTGCAGGAAAGAAAGGAAAAGGTCAAAGTTGTTTAATGGTTAAACGGTTTTATTGTTAGGAATATCTCATAACCACAAAACCATCAAACAATAGAACAATTGAATTAAAGTATTTAAAGTTAAAAAAACAAGATAGATGGGAAAACCAACAGGTTTTATAGAGTTTACAAGAGAGCTACCGGGGAAAAAGCCGGTAAGCGAGCGATTGCAGCACTATAATGAGTTTGTTGATAAATACGGTGAAAATAAACTCAACGAACAGGCGTCCCGTTGTATGAATTGTGGCATTCCTTTCTGTCATAGTGGTTGTCCTTTAGGAAATGTGATTCCGGATTTCAATGATGCGATTTATCGTAAGGAATGGAAAGAAGCATATGAAATTCTGGTATCTACGAATAATTTCCCCGAATTCACCGGACGAATTTGTCCTGCACCTTGCGAAAGCGCTTGTGTGCTTGGCATCAATCAGCCACCCGTTGCTATTGAAGAAATAGAAAAGCATATTATTGAAATAGCCTTTGAAAAAGGATTTGTAAAGGCAAAGATCCCAAATATGCGTAGTGGTAAAAAAATAGCAATCATTGGTTCTGGTCCTGCGGGACTTGCTGCCGCAGCTCAATTAAACTATGCAGGACATTCAGTTACCGTTTTTGAAAGAGATGATACTCCGGGCGGACTATTGCAATATGGTATCCCGGATTTCAAATTAGAAAAATGGGTCGTTCAGCGAAGAATAAAGCTGATGGAAGAAGAAGGAGTTGTTTTTAAATGCCATGCGAACGTGGGAGTGAATGTGAGTGTAGATGATTTATTAAGAGAATACCAGGCGATCGTACTTGCCGGAGGTTCTACGGTGCCTCGTAATCTTGCTATAAATGGAAGAGATTTGAATGGTGTTTATTATGCCATGCAGTTTCTGAAGCAACAAAATAAACGCAATGCAGGTAAGGATCCATTGGCAAATGCATCTATAGAAAGCAATATTTTTTCAGATAACATTCTAGCTGCTGGTAAAAATGTAGTCGTAATTGGTGGTGGTGACACGGGTTCGGACTGCGTTGGAACTTCAAACAGGCATGGAGCAATTTCCGTAACTCAGTTCGAATTGCTGCCGAAACCGCCCGAAGGTCGCAATGACTTTATGCCATGGCCGACCTACCCTATGATTTTGAAAACCTCAAGTTCACATGAAGAGGGTGCAGATAGAAAGTGGGCTGTTGCGACAAAAGAATTTATTGGTGACGAAAAGGGAAATTTAAAGGCCCTGAAAATAGTTGATCTTGAATGGCAGGTTTCTGATGATGGTAGAGCAGCCCGTTTTACAGAAAGACCAGGAAGCGAGCGGGAAATTCCTTGCGAATTAGCGTTACTTGCAATGGGTTTTGTAAATCCGCAGTATGAAGGCTTATTGAAACAACTGGATGTAGAACTGGATGAACGTGGCAATGTGAAAGCTGGAGAAAAGTCATTCAAAACTAACTTACAAAAAGTGTTCGTGGCGGGTGACATGCGCCGGGGACAATCATTGGTTGTTTGGGCTATCAGCGAAGGAAGAGAATGTGCCCGGAAGGTTGATGAATTTTTAATGGGGGGACGATCGGTTTTGGAAAGTAAAGACGAAAATCTGCTATTGGCGATCTAAAATCAATACTTTTTTATCAATTCTTAATAAAAAGCTGCTTTTTCAGGCAGCTTTTTGATTTTAGTTAAGCCATGAATTTGATAATATCTAATTAAAATAGAGATAATTAAACGGTTTTTAGTAACATATTAAAATTAATAATATGTGAATAATATTTAGTATTGTTATATTAAAAATCGATATTTTCGTTATCGAGCTACAAATTATTATTTTTTTTAATTTAAAAACTCTACAAATGCCCAAACTAACTTTCAAGCAGGTTGCTCCCTTCCTGGTGCTTGCAGCCGTTGCGATTGTGTCATTATTTATCAAGCCAGTTGCTGATTTTGCTGATGCCAGCAAATACAGCACTGCCGACATTGCGTGGATTATTGTAGCCACTGCTCTCGTTTTCCTGATGACACCTGGGCTTGCCTTTTTTTACGGTGGAATGGTACATCGTAAAAACGTTATTTCCACGATGATGAAAAGTGTGGTTGCCGCCGGAGTCGTTAGTGTACTTTGGGTATTCGTCGGTTACAGTTTATGTTTTGGATCTGACATAGGTGGTTTTATCGGAAACCCTGCAGATCATTTCTTTTTTAAAGGAGTAAATTCAGGCGAACCCTGGAGTCTTGCCCCAACAATTCCGAAATCTCTGTTTTCTTTATTCCAGTTGATGTTCGCGGTAATCACTCCAGGCCTTGTAGTAGGAGCGATCGCAGAAAGAATGCGTTTTACGGCTTACATCTTATTTACAGTATTATTCAGCATTTTAGTATATGCTCCTCTTGCACACTGGAGCTGGCATCCGGAAGGCTTCCTGTTTAAGATGGGTGCTTTGGACTTCGCTGGTGGAACGGTGGTGCACATTTCTGCTGGGTGTGCGGCTTTAGCTGGCGCTTTGGTTCTGAAACGCAGACAAGTTCATATTGAGCATAAAGAAATTCCACCTGCAAACATTCCTTATGTATTAATTGGTACAGGTCTTCTTTGGTTTGGTTGGTTTGGCTTTAATGCTGGTTCTGCATTGGGAGCAAATGCACTGTCTGTCTCTGCATTCGCTACAACAAACACTGCCGCTGCTGCTGCCGGTTTAAGCTGGATGTTCTTTGATGTAATGCGCGGAAAAAAACCATCCGTTATAGGATTCTGCGTTGGTGCAGTTGTGGGTTTGGTGGCTATCACGCCAGCTGCTGGTTTCGTTGCAATACCACAGAGCGTATTCATCGGAGTGGTTGCTGCGATTATTTCAAACATGGCGGTTTATTACAAACAAAAATCTACTTTGGATGATACATTAGACGTATTTCCCTGCCACGGTATTGGTGGTATGGTAGGTATGCTCATGACCGGTTTATTTGCTACAAAAGCTGTAAACAGCGCTGGTAACGACGGCCTGTTTTACGGAAATCCATCTTTCTTTCTTATCCAATTGAAAGCGATGGCGATTGCTGTTGGCTATAGTTTTATTGTTTCTTTCCTGATCTTCAAATTCATCAATTTTATTCTGCCTATTCGTGTTAGCGCTGAAGAAGAAGAAATTGGCTTGGATGCTTCTCAACATAATGAGAAATACATGCAGGGAACTTTATTAGTGCATAACAATGGTAAAATGGAGGAAAAAGAATCTCAGGTAAGCTGATAAAAAATAGTTAGCGAAACCAAAACATTAAATAGAAAAGGTACCATTCTCAAAAACCTCTGACCAGGTTTGAAAAAGTACCTTTTCATTTTAACACTTAAAATCAACTGCAATGTTAAGAAAATTCATGACAATTGCCACTATCGCCGTGGCCCCAATCTCTGTTGCTTTTTCTCAAGACTCGACGAAAACTGAAGAGCCCGCAAAGACCACAACTATTACAGGTTCTGTAGATGTTTATTACCGGTTCAATTTTGCAAATGCAAAAGGTTCATTGGCTACTAACAATGCAACAAGCTTTACCAACTCCCATAACTCTTTTGAGTTAGGAATGGCTTCTGTAAAAATTGCACATTCATTCGGTAAAATAGGAGCTGTTATTGATCTCGGCTACGGGTCAAGAGCAAAAGAGTTTTCCTACAACGAAACAGGTATCACACAAGCTGTGAAGCAGGCTTATCTTACTTATGCTCCGTCAAGTAAAGTAACATTTACAATGGGTAAGTTCGCAACACATGTCGGGTACGAGTTACTGGATCCTCAACTGAACCGTAACTACAGTATGAGCTATATGTTTTCATACGGACCATTTTCTCACACAGGATTAAAAATGGATGTAGCTCTGACCAGCACAATGGGTTTCATGGTTGGTGTTGCAAATCCAACCGATTATATATCGGCTCCATTTGAAAAGAAATTTGTACTTGCACAGTTTCATGCCGGTACAGCAAATGGAAAATTAACCGGTTATCTTAACTACGTAGGCGGAAAAGACACTGCCAAAACATCTCAGAACCAGGTTGACCTTGTTCTGTTAGGTAAAGTCAGCGATAAATTTAGTATTGGTGCAAACGGTACTGTAAAATTTGTAAAACCTGATGGCGGCTCAAGTGACAAATGGGGTGGCGCGGCACTTTATCTCAATGTGGATCCTACAGCTAAATTTGGATTTACAATACGCGGAGAGCAATTCTGGGACAAACAAAATGTCACAGGTTACTTCGGAACTAATCTTACTGAAATCACTGCAACGTTAAATATCAAACCAATGGCAGGATTGATTATCATGCCTGAGTTCAGATATGACGGAGCTAAAGATGAGTATTTCGTAAAACATGACGGCACCGCAACGAAGAGTACCGGCTCATTCATATTGGCTGCTGTTTACAGTTTCTAAAATATTTCACATCACACACGAGAGAACTTTCGATTCACACAATCAATCACAAATACCCTTTGCAAAAAATAACGGGAACAGGTAAATGAAAACAAATGACGGTCACCTGTTGAATTGATGATAACATCTCTTCAACGCATTTAATCATTCCTAAATCGTTTTTATGAACAAGGTTAGTAGTTGGGTTCCTTTCCTGGTATTCGCCTTATTTTCTGTGATGGGTATTTTTGTACCATTAGTTACAGATTTTGACGGTGCCAAAGTTTACAATTGGGCAGACATTACCTGGATGCTGATTTCTTCAGCATTAGTATTGTTAATGACGCCCGGTCTCGCATTCTTTTACGGCGGTATGGTCGGTAAGAAGAATGTCATCTCTACAATGTTGCAGAGCTTTGTTGCAACAGGATTGATCAGTATTTTATGGGTTGTATGCGGCTTTGGTCTTGCTTTTGGCAAATCGATTCATGGCTTTATCGGTAACCCTTCAGAATTTTTCCTGATGAAGGGAATCAATGGCGCTGGTCCATGGAGCCTTGCACCAACAATCCCAATTCTGCTGTTCGCATTATTTCAAATGAAGTTTGCGATTATCACTCCAGCGTTGGTGGTCGGCGCTACTGCTGAACGCATCAGCTTTAAGGCGTATGTTCTTTTCATGATCCTGTTTAGTATTTTGATCTATTCACCTATTGCACACTGGACATGGCACCCTGATGGTATGTTGTTTAAAATGGGCGTGCTTGATTTTGCGGGCGGCACCGTGGTTCATATTTCTGCGGGCTGTGCGGCCCTGGCAGGTGCGATTTTATTGAAGAGAAGAAAAGTGCATATTGCCAAAGAAGAAATAAAACCAGCGAGAATTCCTTACGTGTTGCTGGGTACAGGTTTACTTTGGTTCGGTTGGTTTGGTTTTAATGCCGGATCGGCTTTAGCTGCAAATAGTCTTGCGGTAAATGCCTTTGCAAATACCAACACTGCATCAGCAGCCGCAGGTCTTTCCTGGATATTTTTTGATTCAATCCGTGGACGTAAACCAACGGCTTTAGGATTTTGCATAGGCGCTGTTGTAGGCCTTGTTGCGATTACACCAGCAGCGGGATTCGTTGGATTGCCACAGAGTATTTTCATCGGGTTCATCGCAGCAATATGCTCCAACCTCGCTGTATACTGGAAAGGAAAAACAACTATCGATGATACGTTGGATGTATTCCCTTGTCATGGTATCGGTGGTATTGTTGGTATGATTTGCACAGGAATTTTTGCAAGCAAAAAGATAAACGCTGCGGGTAATGACGGCCTGATATATGGTGGTACAGAATTCTTTTTACACCAGGTATTAGGTTGTTTGATCGTAGTCGTATTTGCTCTTGTGATGGGATTTGTAGTATTCAAGATCGTTGACATCTTCTATCCGATTCGTGTTACAGCACAGGAAGAAGAAATCGGTCTGGATTTGTCTCAACACGACGAAAAATTATAATCACCAAAACTGACTGCTTATTTAAAACAGATTTAAGATTTTTTGTAGGGCAAGCAATCGTAAAGGCGCTTCATTTCTATGGAGCGCCTCTTCATTTATACGCTAGTAAGCGCTAATTCTGAGCTAATAGAACACTAGTAAAGTTTTATAATTGAAAAGTGTTGCCTTGTGATATTTCATTCTGGATAAACTTCTCCAGATTAGTTGTTTGATTAGATATTTATCCCTCTGCTTTAGATCACCATTGGCGTTCTATTAGTACTCATTAGCGTTTCAATTGGCGCTTAAGCAGAGTTTCTTCCCGCATTTATAATTCCAAACGAGCAGCGCATCACCAATGTTTCATACTTCGATTTTATTGGCGTTTGAACAAGCGCTTCTTCGAGTTTTCGCACTTGCGTGATGGCGTATTGCTGAATAGTTACTAACGGCAATACGATTCGCTCTCTCATTTGAATTGAAAGCTGTTCTACAGGATAATCAGCCATTAATTCAGTGTGCCCGGAAAGCCTAGCCAGGTACTGTCTTGTCAATTCATATTCTGTATAAATCATTTGCCAGATCTCACCATATTGCGGATGCTCTCTTAAGAATGATGTTAATGGAAAGAACGATTTCATCATTGCCATCTCGCAATTATCCAGTAATGTCTTGAAGAATAGTGATTCTTTGTACAACTCTTTGAGTTCAGCAAGTTTTCCCTTCTGTTCCATTTGTTGTAAAGCAGTGCCAACGCCGTAGTAACCTGTTACATTTTGTTTTAATTGACTCCATGAACCAACAAATGGAATTGCTCTAAGATCTTTTAATTGTAAACGTGCTGAACCGCTTCGCTTAGCGGGGCGACTTCCGATATTCGTGTCACTATAAAAACGGAGAGGACTGGCATGCACGAGATAATCCAGGAAATGAGGATGATTCTTTAATGCCATGTACGAATCATAACTGTATTCGGCCAATTCTTCCAATAATTTTTCTTGCTTTTCCGAAAGTGTTCTTAGCTGTGTAGAAAAAATATCATTTGAGATTCCGGCATGAATCAATTGCTCGATATTGTATTGGGCTGAATCAATTATCCCAAAGTTGGAACTTACAGTTTGACCTTGTATAGTTAATTGAATTTCCTTGTTAGAAATATTATGGCCCATAGAAGCATAGAACTTATGCGTTTTTCCTCCGCCTCGTGCAGGAGGGCCACCACGACCATCAAAAAACACAACGTCTACATTATACTCTTTGGAAATTTTTGTAAGCTCTTCTTTTGCTTTATAAATGCTCCAGTTGGCCATTAGATAACCACCATCTTTTGTGCCGTCCGAAAATCCAAGCATGATTGTCTGGCGTTGCGATCTCCTCTTTAAGTGTTCTTTATAGACCGGGTTGGTGTATAAAGTTCTCATTACCTCTGCAGCGCTTTGCAAGTCTTCAACGGTTTCAAACAAAGGAATGATATCGATATTCATTTCCTCTTTCTTCCAACCGCTTAAAAGAAATAAACCATACACTTCCATAGCATTCAATGCGCTCTGGCATTGACTGATAATAAAACGACTACAGCCTTCTACACCGTTATATTGTTGGATTGTTTTAATTGCGTGGATTGTTTTAAATGTATCCTTATGAACTGCATCTTCCAGTAATTCCGCATCAACAACTGTCTGGATATTGCCCAGTATTTCTATTTTCTTATTGTCATCAAGTTCAGAATAGTTATCAGGCAATACAGGGCTTTTTCTCGCAAGATTGTTTAACAATTTACCATGCACCGAACTTTCCTGTCGAATATCCAAAGAAGCGAAAAACAACCCAAACACTTCAACTTTATTAATCAGGTTATTCACCATCGGAAGAAACAATCCATTATGCTGGTGAATTACAATATTTTTAATTTCTTCAAGGGTATGGAGAATTTCTGATTTAGTCAGGTCTGTTTTTTGGCCGGGAATAAATATGTTGTTGTACAGTTTATTTTCAAGTCCGGAAAGTAATGTATCGACCCCTTCAAACGTTAGTCTGCGTTTTAAGCGACGGACATCGAGGTAATAACATTTTATGATGGCGCTTCTCAATGCATCTGTAACCTGCATCGTAATATCTTCCGTTACAAAAGGATTACCGTCTCTATCCCCTCCAGGCCAGAAACCCATGCGGATAACCGGGTTTTTTTGCGGATCTATTGCATCTGGAAATTGTGATTTGAGCGTTGTGATAATTCTTCCTGCCGCAGCATAGAAAACATTTTCCAGGTACCAGATTAAGCTTATTGCTTCGTCATATGGTGTCGGTTTCTGTTTGTTAAAAAAAGGTGTTTTACCCAACTGCTGGAGATACGTGTTCACGACGCTGGCATTATTTTCTCCCAATGCTTTCGACAGATCATTAATGATTCCTAACACAGGCCCGGGGTAAAACTGCGTGGGGTGTGCCGTCAAAACCAACCTTACGGCAAAATCATTTAGCTTTTCAGCCAGTTGTTGTTGGGCATTTGTTTGTATTACTTCGGTTTCCAGGTTCTTCAATGTTCCTGTGCCATTCAAGTCATTGATATCACGAAAAGCTGCGTCCTCCAATGCATCGAACAATACTACCTGGCGTTCTACATACTGTACAAAACGAAATAACAGATCAATCTGGTCCATTTCGTTTGTATAGGAGGTATGCCGGTTGAAAAAATCTTCAATAATTTGAATGGGGCTTAATTTTTTCTTGTACCCTTCTTCACAGTTATTCGCGAGGAGGGATAATAGTATACCTGTTTTTTCGATACGATGAAAGGGAAGCGATGTAAACAGACTATTGTAAAGCTGGAATTTAATGCCTACATAGTTCTTAAACTGCTGCAATGCCCGGTTAGACTGTTGATCCATTCAAATTTTTTTAAAGAATTATGTTTTAATTGGTGTGGCAAGCAGCAAAATCGTGATGAAATTAAATCATTTTCAGAAAAAAATAATAACCATTAAATTTTTTAGAAATTGTTTATTACATTTGCCTGCATTCAAAAAAATGAAGCTATTCTCCCGTCATATCGTTCAATTTTCATCAGGGAATTTGTATTCTCCGGTTACGGTTACAACAACCACAACAATCCGCTAAGCGGATTGAATATTTACATATAAACCTCGGGGCTTTTTTAGCTTAATCACAAAATCAAATGTTGCTTTTTACGTTTCTTCCAAACAATAAATATTAATTCATGCAGGTTTTAAAATTCGGCGGCACTTCTGTCGCGAATGCTGAAAACATACAGAAAGTTGCTTCCATCGTTCGTCAGGCAATAAAAAAAGATAAATCTATTGTTGTGGTTTCAGCGCTTGGGGGCGTTACCGATATTCTGCTGCAGGCAGGCGAGCTGGCATCACAGATGGACGAATCTTACAAAGAGAAATTACAGATTGTGGAGCAGCGTCACCTGGATGCTGTTAAATCATTGCTTCCCGTTGCGCAGCAAAGCAGCGTACTGAGCTGGGTAAAAAAGCATTGTAATGAGATAGAAGATATCTGCAACGGTATTTTCCTGCTCGGAGAACTTTCTCCAAGAACTAAAGATCGTATCGTAAGCTACGGGGAGTTGATGTCATCGCATATTATATCCTCTTATCTTAATTGTATCGGAGTAAATAATACCTGGAAAGATGCCCGGGAATTAATTGTCACTGACTCACATTTTGGTCATGCTGCCGTGGATTTTGCAGCAACCAACAAAAAGGTTACGCAGTTTTTATCCGGCCATACAGCTGACTTGTTCTTAATGCCGGGATTTATTTCGTCTGATATAAATGGTGCAACTACTACCTTAGGCCGTGGCGGATCGGATTATACCGGGGCAATACTGGCAGCAGGTGTATATGCGACCGTTTTGGAAATATGGACGGATGTTAGTGGTATGATGACTGCTGATCCCCGGATTGTTTCAAATGTCCGGCACATACCGCATATTTCTTACCTGGAAGCGATGGAGCTTTCTCATTTTGGTGCAAAAGTTATTTATCCGCCGACTATTCAACCGGTGATGACGAAAAAGATACCGGTATGGGTAAAAAATACATTCGCTCCTGGCGATTATGGAACAGTAATAGAAACCGACGCAAAAGAAAATGGAAACATTATACGGGGAATTTCGAGTATTAATAAAATTGTATTGCTGAGCCTTGAAGGAAGTGGGATGGTTGGTATACCAGGTTTTTCAAAAAGATTATTTGAAGCGTTGGCGAATGAGAAAATCAATGTGATAATTATTACGCAAAGTTCTTCTGAACATTCAATATGTGTAGGCATCGAAGAAGCCCTTACTGCAAAAGCAAAAGAAGCTGTTGATAAAGCATTTGCTTATGAAATAGAAACGGGTAAAGTAGAGCCATTAATTGTTGAAAAGGATCTTGCTATCGTAGCAGTGGTAGGTGATCATATGAAAAGTCATACTGGCGTAAGTGGCAAAATGTTCGGATCGCTGGGACGGAATGGTGTTAATATCCGGGCTATTGCACAAGGTTCTTCAGAAAGAAATATATCTGCAGTTATTACTTCGCAGGATGTAAGAAAAGCGATCAACGTTTTGCATGAAGAATTTTTTGAGACAACTTATAAGCAATTAAATCTTTTTGTTGCCGGCGTTGGTAACGTGGGAAGCAAATTGTTGGCACAATTGGAACAGCAAAAGGATTACCTGTTACAACATCTTCGCCTGCAGGTAAGGGTTGTTGGAATTGCGAACAGCCGAAAGATGTATTTCAATGACGAAGGAATTGACTTAAAAAAATGGAAAGAATTGATAGCAGATGGGGAAGCGATGCATTTGCCAAAATTTATTGAGGTCATTCGCTCTAAAAATTTGCGCAATTCTGTTTTTGCAGACGTGACTGCAAATAATGACCTTGCCGCCTGCTATGATCAGCTTTTACAAAAAGCGATCTCCGTTGTTGCCTGCAATAAAGTCGCCTGCTCTTCTTCGTATGATTATTACAGAAAGCTGAAAGATCTTTCCCGTGAGTATAATGCTCCATTTCTTTTTGAAACCAATGTTGGCGCTGGGTTGCCTGTAATTGGTACATTGAACGATTTGATGAGAAGTGGTGATAAAGTCAATAAAATAGAAGCTGTGCTAAGCGGCACATTGAATTTTGTTTTCAATAATTACAATGGTGAGAGGACTTTTGCAGAAGTTGTAAGGCAAGCCCAGGATGAAGGATACACTGAGCCCGATCCAAGACTTGATTTAAGCGGTACAGACGTGATGCGTAAGATTATGATTTTAGCACGGGAATCTGGTGAACATATAGAAATGGACCAAATCGTAAACAACTCTTTCTTACCCGCTTCGTGTATGGAAGGAGGCGTTCCTGATTTTTATAAGGAAATGGCGAGGCATGAAGAACATTTTAAAAAAATTTATGAAGAAGCAGCGGCTGCAAATATGAAACTAAAGTTTGTTGCGAAATATGAAAATGGAAAAGCATCGGTTGGTCTTCAGCATATTGATTCAAAGAACGATCTTTATCACTTGTATGGAAAAGATAACGTCGTATTGTTTTACACTGATCGCTATCCGCAGCAACCCCTGGTTGTAAAAGGTGCAGGTGCCGGAGCGGAAGTAACAGCGAGTGGTGTATTTGCAGATATTATCCGTACAGCAAGTGTTTAAATAAAATAGTTCAGTGAAAAGTATAAAAGTAAAAGCGCCTGCTACGGTTGCGAATCTTGTTTGTGGATTTGATATTCTCGGATTGGCATTAAACGATCCGGAAGATATCATGGAGTTGCGATTGAGTGATCAGCCGGGAATTCGCATAAGCCATACCGATGGATACGATCTTCCTGTAGAACCGGAAAAAAACGTGGCAGGTGCTGCCTTAATTGCCTTGTTGCAGGAATTAAAACAGGATGTTGGTCTCGAACTTTCAATTACTAAATGTATAAAACCCGGAAGCGGATTAGGATCAAGTGCAGCAAGTTCTGCAGGCGCAGTTGTTGCGGCTAACTATCTTTTAGGAAATAAGTTTTCAAATGAAGACCTTGTTCGTTTTGCAATGAACGGAGAGAAAGTTGCCAGCGGAGTGAAGCATGCGGACAATATCGCTCCGTGTATATATGGTGGGATTACGCTGATCCGTTCTATTTTTCCATTGGATATAGTGCCGCTTAGTGGTCCGCCACTGTACGTCGCCGTTATACACCCTCAGATAGAAGTAAGAACATCAGATGCAAGACAGATACTCAGGAAAGAGGTTCAATTGAAGGATGCTATAAAACAATGGGGTAATATCGCCGGATTGGTTACTGGTTTTTTGAAACAAGATTATGATCTCATCGGGCGGTCGCTGGAAGACGTAATTATAGAACCTGTTCGTAGCATTCTGATACCAGGTTTTGATCTTGTGAAATCGGGAGGTAAAGAAGCTGGCGCTTTGGGTGGTGGCATTTCGGGCTCAGGACCTTCAATTTTTATGTTATGCAAAGAATTGGAGACAGCGAAGCAGGTTGAGAAACTGATGCAAAATGTGTATGAAAAAATAGGAGTTGATTATAAGACATACGTTACAACCGTTAATTACGATGGAGTGAGAGTATAGAATAATGAAAATAAATTGCAGCTGAGGTTTGCAATTCATATGAAGCGGTTATCAGCGATTTTTTTATTTTTTAGTTTTGACTTTATCAATGAAGTATTATAGTTTGAACAGGCAATCGCCTGATGTTGATTTTAAAGAGGCGACAATTAGAGGGCAGGCGCCGGACAAAGGTTTATACTTTCCACGGCAAATACCTAAGATCGAGGAATCGTTTTTCAGAAACATTCAGAATATGGAGGATAACGAAATCGGCTTTCGCGTATTACAACCATATACTGAAGGCGCTTTGCTGGAAAATGAGCTGTTTGATATTGTAAAAGATACAATTAACTTCGAAATCCCGCTTGTAAAGATCAATGAATCGATATCCTCACTTGAATTATATCACGGACCAACGCTTGCATTCAAAGATGTAGGTGCAAGATTTATGAGCCGTTGCTTACGTTATTTTTCAAAAGAAAGAAGTGAAAAAGTTACCGTACTTGTCGCAACATCTGGTGATACCGGTGGCGCAGTTGCAAATGGTTTTTATGATGTGGAAGGGGTAGAGGTCATTATTCTTTTTCCTGCGGGAAAAGTCAGCGCGGTACAGGAAAAGCAATTAACAACTTTAGGTAAAAATATTCGTGCGTTAGAGGTAAATGGCACTTTTGATGATTGTCAGAAAATGGTGAAGCAGGCATTTATGGATGCTGAATTAAACAAAAAGCTCTTTCTTACGTCAGCAAACTCTATTAACGTTGCCCGCTGGTTGCCTCAGCAGCTTTATTATTTTTTTGCTTATAAACAATGGAAACAGAATAATAATGACGCACCAGTCATTTCAGTACCAAGCGGTAACTTCGGAAATATCTGCGCAGGCTTATTAGCGCATGTTTCAGGGTTACCTGTAAGCCACTTTATTGCAGCTTGCAATGCCAATAAAGTAGTTCCGGAATTTCTTGAAACGCAAACATATAAACCTCAAAAAGCAATCGCAACGATCTCAAATGCGATGGATGTTGGTGATCCAAGTAATTTCGTCCGCATACTTGAGTTGTTTGATAATGAGTTTATAAAAATCAAAAAGATTCTGAGTAGTGAAAGTATCTCTGACGATCAAACCAAAGCGGCAATTCAGCAAGTAGAGAAAAAATACGGGTATCTGTTAGATCCTCATGGGGCGGTCGCTTATCTGGCATTGGAAAGATATTTTAAATTACATGCCAATCAAAAGGGTTTGTTTCTAGAAACAGCCCATCCAATAAAATTCAACGATACCGTAGAATTACTCATTCAAAAAAGAATTCCGGTGCCTGAAGCCTTAAAATCCATCTTAGACAAAAAGGGCAGTGCTACAAAAATGGGGGTAAGTTTTACAGAATTAAAGGAATATTTACAGTAAAGCAAACTAAGGGTGGTATCAGCCGGCCTGTCAATAACTTGTTGATAATATACCCCTTAAACGGTTTCCTTAGTTTTAAAAAATCCGACTACTTCCTATAGCTTTGATTTGTGTTCGATGTTTGGATTTTTGTGAAATAGATTTTATATTTGTTTCACCTTACAAACTTTGCTATACCTCTCCGAATTACACCATCCCTGATTAATAGCAAGTGCTTCCATATCCACAGTTGTTAAGCTAATATCCTTCACGAAATACTGTTTCCGGTGTTCTGTCTTTAACTGTTTAGTAGTTAAATATCCTTTATCATATTGGCAATAATTTTTGTTACTGACTGAATTGATACTTTATGAATATTAATATGTTTAAGTTTTCCTCTTTTGCAATTGTTTTTTCTATCGCTTTATTTAGCTGTACGAACGCAAAAAAAGTTGTTCTTTTTGATGGGCTTGACCAGGCTTCTATTAAAAGCCAGGTTGAGGACCTTGAACCAGTGATTCAGAAGAATGATCTGTTGAGTATTTCGGTGAGCAGTATAAATCCTGAAGCAACGGTAATTTTTAATAACCCTAACACCATGGCGGCACAGGGAACAACTGCTTCGGGAACGACTAATAATATTTCAGGTTACCTGGTGAACCAGGATGGTTATGTTCAGTTTCCAGTGTTAGGGAATATAAAAGCTGCAGGTCTTACTAAAAAACAACTTAAAGATAATATAACCAAAGGCCTGACCGATGGTAAACTTTTGATTGACCCAACGGTAAATGTCCGCTATCTAAACTATAAAGTCACGGTAATTGGCGAAGTTGGTCATCCTACAGTTATTAATGTTCCAAATGAAAAAATTTCATTGCTGGAAGCATTGGGTCTGGCAGGAGACCTGACAGTTTATTCGCGCAGAGATAATGTGTTGGTGATTCGTGAAGTAGAAGGCTTAAAGACTTTTCAACGAATTAACTTAAACACTAACGAAATATTTACGTCACCATATTATTATCTCAAGTCGAATGATATCGTGTATGTAGAAACTAATAAAAATAAAGTAGCAAGTACGAGCAGAAGTATTGTGTGGATACCTGTAATTTTTACACTTCTTTCTTCTGCGGTTACAATCACTTGGGCATTAACAAACCGAAATAATAAATAAGGATATTTTTAATCTATAACCCTTCTTATGGCACATTCAAGCAAAAAGACGAAAAAAGGAGATGATGATAATCTTCTTGGGACTATTTTATTCAGGTATACTCCGTATTGGCCGTTGCTTGCAATTTTTACGGTTGTAATGGTTGCTTTGGCTTGGGGATATATCAATTTCTTTACGGTTCCTGGTTATAAAATTACCGCTTCAATTCTTGTAAAAGATGAAAAGAAAGGTGTTGAAGACTCAAAGACGATCGAAGATTTAAATACAGTTGGAGCAAAAAAGATTGCGGAAAATGAAGTACAGGTTATCGGGTCAAGACAATTAATAAAGCAAGTAGTGCTTGATTTGAAATTGTATGCCTCAGTTTTTGAGCAGGATTATTTTAAAGTAAACTCTGCTTATGCAAGTTCACCGGTAATTATTGAAGCAAAAGATCCGGAAAAAATAAGTTATCAGAATAAAATTTATTTTCAGTTTGCCGATAACCAGGTCGTTATTGGTAATAAGAGATACTCACTGGATCAATGGAGTGAAACTCCATTTGGCATGCTCAAGTTTTCAAAGAACCCGCAAAAAATAAAAGACCCGGAAAAGCCACTGTTTTTTGTTCTGGAAGATGTGAATTTCACCGTTAATAACCTCGTTGGCGCATTGACTATTACAAGTAACAAACTTTCATCCGTTATTAACCTGGCTTACGGAGACGAAATTCCACAACGTGGGAAAGACATTTTGAATGAACTAATAAAAGTTTACAATCAAAATGCAATGAGTGAGAAAAATATTTTGGCAACAAACACGATTGCTTTCCTGAATGTAAGGATTAAGGAAAGCGAGCAGCAGTTAGATTCAATAGAGCAAAAGGCCAAAAACTACCGGGCAACAAATCAGATTGTAGACCTTAGTGAGCAAGGAAAGCAATACTTACAGAATGTCGGAGAGAATGATAAAAAACTTACAGACATTAACACTCAACTAAGTGTGCTCGATGCCGTCGACCAATATGTTCGTTCCAAAGACGACAGCAAAAGCAGCATTTTACCTTCCACTTTGGGAGTTAATGATCCCACGCTTACTAAAAACCTGGATTTGCTGAACAATGCTCAGCTAGAATACCAAAAGCAGAAAAAAACGATGGGAGAAAATCACCCTTTGGTTGTTTCGATTGCAAATCAAATTGAGAATATACGGCCAACAATATTAGAAACAATAGGTAGTCAGCGTAAACTCCTGATGGCAAGTAAGTCGACGTTGACTTCTAGCATTTCTGGCTATGGCCAAATGTTGCAGACTATTCCAGGAAAAGAAAAAGAATTAGCTGAGATCTTAAGGCAAAAAGAAATTAAAAACCAGGTATACGGATTTTTATTGCAAAAACGTGAAGAAGCGCAGCTAAAGTTTCTCAACAATACACCTGATAGCAAAATTGTTGATCCTGCAGAATCTTCAGTAAATCCGGTAAGCCCTAAAAAAATGCTTATTTATGGATCTTCAGTTTTAATAGCGCTTTTATTAATAGTGACTTTCGTTACGATCAGAGAAGTAACAACTAACAAAATTGTATTCAGATCGGAAATAGAAGAATATACTTCTGTACCTGTACTTGCTGAGATTACTTATATAGCAAAGCCAAATATTTTTAATCGATTCGGGAAATCAAAGAAAATGGCAGTTGCTGAGCAATTTCGCCAGTTGAGAATGGCGTTAAAGCTATACAGGAAACAAGCGACTAAGAAAAGATTATTAGTTACGTCAAGTATTAGTGGTGAAGGTAAAAGTTTTATCAGCAGTAATATCGCTAAGAGCCTTGCATCGTCAGGAAAGAAAGTCGTATTGATAGACTTTGACATGCGCAACCCTAAGACATCTTCACTTTTTAGCCTTAACAATACCAGTGGAATTAAGGAATATCTTGAAGGAGAAAAAGGTGCGGAACAAATTGTTCAAAAGACAGAATATGAAAATTTGTTTGTAATACCGGCCGGAGAGCCTGCTATAAACCCTACCGAACTGTTGTTAAATGCCTCACTGGGTGAATTGTTTGATTATCTCGAACATGCGGGATTTGACTATATCATAGCAGACACCGCACCAATACAACCTGTTACTGATGCTTATATCGTGTCTGAATTCTGCGATACGACGTTATTTGTAGTCCGCCACCGTTATACGCCTAAGGCGATGATCAAACTTTTGGATGAGAATAACAAAATCAAAGCTTTAAAGAGTTTGAATATTGTTTTTAATGGAGTTAAATCAAGAGGAATTCTGAGCACAGGATTTGGATATGGATACGGATATGGCTATGAATATGGATATGCTGACAGGAAATATATGGGAGATGCGGGGGCTTAAATAGCCCCCTGACAGTATGATTGATGATTCTTACGATCATCAATAAATATAGGCCGTAACCCTGAAAACTAAAACTTAACGGACCTAAAACGTACTGTAATGAACGATTCGAAATGGTTTATTGTTTATACTCAGCCAAAAAGCGAGCAAAAATTAGCTGATTATTTTTCAAAGAAGAAAATCAATAATTATTGTCCGCTGAATAGAGTTCATATAAATTTTGATGACAAGAAAAAGACTTTTTATAAGCCACTTTTTCCGTCCTATGTGTTTGTGAACCTAAAGGCTGGAGAGCTAAATGACGTCCTGAATATGCAAGGTGTCATTAATTTTGTCTATTGGCTAGGCAAACCGGCAGAGGTAACTAATGAAGAAATAGCGACCATAAGGTTATTTGTAGATCAATATCCGGGTGTATCATTAGAGAAAAAGGGTGTTGATGTTACAGAAAGAATAAAGGTCTTTAACGATGCACAGATGTCAAGAAAAGGCAACATATTAGAAGTTCGCAATACGATAATAAAGGCTCAACTTCCATCCCTTGGCGTTACAATGATAGCAGAAATAAGGAAAGAGAAGGACGAAAATCTTGGTTCATTTGAAGCCGAGAGATTATTAAAGCTTATTTCACAAGTTTAGATAAATTGAAGTCCAATCCAAGATAGTTTCTGAAATTCCCACAACCAATCTTTCTATAAAAACAGTTGATTTCGGGTAAGTATTATTGATTTGATCAGTCATTCGGTCCTATTGTCGAATCTGGCTTTTCAACGTCTCTTACCTCTCCAATTTCTAATTTATCCGAAGAAGAATTGAGTGTACAAGGATGCACTGTTTTTATGCACCATAAAATATTTTTTTTATGAAAAAGATTTTTACTCTTTTGCTGGTCATGTTTTCGCTTGGCAAATCATTTTCCCAGGCAAACATTTCGCTGGGTTGTGCCAAAGCCAGAACAGGAATTACGACAGATGGCACGCTGCCAGATCTTTTTGTCGAAGATCCGGGCGACCCACCGGCATCCTGTTACTTGGGTAACTATTATAAGCAGGTGTATTGGGAGTACTTTTATTCTCCCACCGGAGGTGATTTTGTGCAGGCATTTACAGAAGCCAATGGAGGTAACGCCCTCGATATAGATTATGCAGTTTTTGATATAGGTACGGATCCTCCAACTCAAATGTTCCCCAGTTCTATCACAAGCTGGACAGAACTGCAATGTAACTATGTTGGAAGTACTTCTCAATCAACCGGCCCGGGGCAGCCAAGTCCACAGGGCAATACGTTAACAACGCTACCTGGACATTATTATGCTATTGCCATTATTATATACCAGGGTCTTTCAAGCAATATCGGGGGTGCCGGCCTGGCCAGTTATACATTTGATATCAGTGCCCCAACATTAGGAGGCCTTCCATTGGACGTTTCAAATTGCGTTAACCTTGAAGCGATTTCAATTCCTCTTCCTGTTCAATTACGTTCTTTCGATGCAACGGTTAATAATTGTATTGCCAAATTGAATTGGGAAATTGACAATGAAAATAATTTTTCGGTTTATGAGGTACAAAGCAGTCTAGATGGCCGCACATTTACTACTATTGGTAGTGTGACGCCAAGTGCTGACAAAGGCGTCAAAACCTATTCTTATCAACCAAGTGGTGTTAGTCAGGGTATTTCTTATTACCGTATAAAAATGGTCGATCTGGATGGTAAGTTTAAGTATAGTAAGGTCGTTACATTGAATATTAACTGTAATAGCAACAATTTCCTGGTTTATCCAAATCCGGTTGTGGATATATTATATGTTACAATACCATCAGCAGCGGCGGATGTAGTGGATGCGAAGATTTTCGATGTAAATGGAAAATTGATTTATTCGGGAGGTATGGTTGCCGGTAAGAATCAAATATCTATGACCGGTTACGCAAAAGGAATATACCTGTTGCGCCTGATTTCAAAAGCCGAAACTAAAAACATAAAAATTGTCAAATAATCCGGCGTAGTATAATGTATGTATAACTTACGCTTGTTCTTTCTAAACGTGTTTTACAGTTTTAATAAATTAATTGAAAAGGCAGCCATCTGGCTGCCTTTTCAATTATAGGCAAAATGTATATGCTATCTAAGAATAATGAAGAAGGAGAAATTGTTGATCATTTTTTAATCACAAAGTCGAAACTAATTTTTACCACTTTACAAAAAAACAATATTTTTATTTCGTAGAACAGTAGTTGCATTTTTAAGTAGATTAGTAGCGAAGGCACATTCTTAGTAACATTAGGTAGGAAAACGACCTCGATTCTTTCGCATATCTTCTTAATGTCAACCAGCCCTCCCTATAAATTTAGATTTTACCCTATCGATTTCAGAGAAGCTCATTGAAGAAATGAGCAAAAATTTATCATTTTAACTTCAAATGTTTTATGAAGAAAATTTTTACTTTTCTTGTAATCCTGTGCGTTAACGGAAAAACTTTTTCGCAATCCTGCAAATCACTCGGTTGTGCTAAGGCGCAAACGGGATTAGTAATTGACGGTACTTTGCCCGATATATTTGTTGCAGATAATGGCGATGTCCCCGGAAGCTGTTTCGTTGGCAAAACCTACAAGCAGGTTTTCTGGGAATATTTTTATTCTACTACGGGTGGAGATTTCGTGCAAACATTTACAGAGACAGCCGGAGGTACTACGCTGGATCTCGATTATGTAGTATTTGATATCGGAACTACAGCACCCACCGATGGATGCCCTTCCTCGGTGGCAGCCTGGACAGAATTAAACTGTAACTATTCCGGAGCAAGACCTACAGGGCCGGGTAATGCAGATGATAATAATAACGATGGTAACGACGGGTCTAATACTTTAACAACAATTGCAGGTCATTATTATGCAATCGCTATTGTAAGTGCTGGAACATTCAGCTCCTCGTTTGACGCAAGTGCGCCAACGTTGGGCGGGCTCCCCCTGGATGCGTCTAACTGTGTTAATTTAATAGCTCTTCCGGTTGATTTTAAAACATTTAATGCCAGTTTGAAAAATTGTGCAGCCAGTTTAAGTTGGAATGTAGAAAACGAATCGAATTTGAAAGCGTATGAAGTTGAAAGTAGTGTGGATGGGAAGACATTTAATACAATTGCAACAGTTCAGCCGACAAATGGCTCAGGTGGAAAAACTTATTCTTTTCAACAAGAAAACGTAACGCCTGGTAAAGTATATTATCGTATCAAGATGATCGATTTGGATGGAAAATTTACACTCAGCAAGATTATAACGTTGAACGTTGATTGTAGTCAGATAAAATTCGGAGTTTATCCTAATCCGGTTACAGATGTACTAAATGTAAATATACCCGGCAACGAGCAGACCAAAGTAGTGGCAAGATTGTTTGATATTAATGGAAAGCTTATCTACACTGGTAATATGACAGTCGGAACGAACAAAATACCGATGGGTATTTATTCAAAAGGTATTTACCTGCTG
The DNA here is from genome assembly GCA_049840875.1 of Chitinophagaceae bacterium. Lineage (GTDB taxonomy): Bacteria > Bacteroidota > Bacteroidia > Chitinophagales > Chitinophagaceae > JAFDYH01. The sequence goes on from JASGJE010000002.1 coordinate 64,170, forward strand.
CGACTGGTTTCCGATACTGAGACAAGGAACATTAAAGTTGTAAAATAGAATTGAGTTCATGTTCAGCATCTACTTAAATACGATTGTTGATTTGCGGTAGTCTAAAAAATATACACTTTGATTTAATCCCGCCTTGCATGTTTTGCACGGTGGGATTTTTATTTAAAACGATTTGAATGCTGCAATTGAAACAGAGTACTTAATTTATTGCCGGGAAAATAAAAATGTGGTAGGTAGTGAAGAAAAACAAATAATGATTGAACCGTCGCGATTTAGAGAAGGATCTAAAGGGATGAATTGAAAAAAAGGTGGTATAAAGTCGGTAAAGGCGAAGGAGAGATGCCAGCTACAGAGGAGGAGTTTGGTTTTTATTAAACCGCCAATTTATCGATAATGTACGTGGAAGAATAAAAGCCATCCAGAATAACAGTATCGGAACCACTATCGTAAACATTCTTGTGAGCCCGCTGACCAATGAGCTTCCACCGAGATAGATTAAGGTAAAGAATAGCAGGAGCCTCACCATAAAATTGACGTTTCGCCAGTTTAAGAGTGTTGGAATAATACAAAAAAGAGACAGCACTACTATAATACCATTTAATGGCAGTCGAAATAGCGTTTTATTATTTTGCAGTGTATACGAATTGGGAAAACTAAAAAGTATACGACCTACATTGCTGATCCAGTTTTGAATAAACTTCGACGGGTGCGCTTTGATATTATCCTTTGCCATTTTAGTATAAACGCTATCCTGGCGTGCACCATCAAATTGATGAGCTATCTCAAAATTTAGTTTGTGATGTGCCGTCAGAGAATCCTGGTAGTAGGGCACACGATAAGGATCAACTCCTTGCTGCTCCTTTGGAAACCCCCGCCAATCCCCAAATTCAGTTTCATACGGGCTACTCATCCAATACAGTGCGTCTGCTCCCGGGTTACCGAGATAGAAAATTTCACCAGTAAGCGAAAATGTATACGCCAGGTATGGCGTGATTGTCGCGAACGCAATTAATAAAAACAACAGGTTCCTTTTTAAAATAACCGACTGTCGCTTCAGCAACCATAAAATAAAACTTGCGATCAGTAGTATCAGTAAAACATAACCGAAAATTATCTTCGTGAGCACAAGATAGCCGAGCGAAATACCGGCAAAATAGAGATACTTTTTTTTAGGAGTCTTTTGATTGAAGAATAAATGCGTAAGAAAATAAAGCAACAATGAAATGATCATACACGTCAGAGATTCCGTAAACGCATTGAGCATATCCTGGAATGAATTGTAGTAACACGCCCAGAACAAGCTGAATGCGAATGCAATTCCGAATGATGCAATTTGCCGTAAAGCTTTAAAAAGATATACGACAGATATATAATAGAAAATAGCGTTCAAAAGAACCATCCATACGATGGGAGCATTGATAGCAACAAATGGCATCAGAACTATCGGATACCCGGGGCCATTAATGATAGCGACATTGGGTGGTGGTTCTGAATAATAGCCATGCAGCAGGTTATGCGCATAGCCCGTATACCTTATTTCATCGTCAGCTATCTGATGTGGATGAAACAGCAGAATAATTACTATGTACAACAGCAAGAACGGAAGAAACAGCAAGAAGGGCGAAGTGTTCTTCAATTTTTGACTTACTACGGAATTCATAACCTTACTACTTCGTGAATAATTTTTTCAGCACTACTTACTACTCAATGCTTGCATTCTCTTTTCGTATCGACGTACCAAGATGGAAAAGCTCTTCAAAGTAGCGTTTGCTCTGGAGCGATAAAAAGCCTAAACTCAGAAATTGAATCGACGCGATAAAAGTTACTCCTCCTACGATAAATGTTTGCGGATTTTTCTTGAACTGAAGATACAAGCTGAAAGAAAATGCACCGCTATCAGGTGGTGGTGATTGCAAATGAGCCAGCTTCATATCGGCCAGCGTATCATGCAGTAACCAAACAAGTTCATACATTGAAAGAAGCATCAGTATACTTCCGATCACCAGGAAGAACATATATGGTCTGAAAATAAAAGCAGACATAATTCCGGAAAACAGTCCCCTGATCACCCGCATACTGGATGTTCTCTTCCCGGCAAATTTGTTCTGTTCCGTCCAGTCCAGGTGGGCAGGTATTTCAATGATCCTTGCACGTAAGATCATTGCCTTGTACATTATCTCCGGGTTGATCTCATAATCCTTGGTTTTTAAATTCAGTGTTCTTATGAAATCTGTTCTGTAGGCCCTTGCCATTGCAGTAAACGTGTGAAATTTATCCTGGGCAGAAATTCTCATAAACGCATTTACCCACTTGCTCATTACTTTTCTGGAATACGGAACTGCGGTCACCTTTCCTCCCTTCATATAAGGAGAAGCCAAAACTATATCGGCCGAATTAATAATTAAAGTATCCGTCATTTGCTCGATATAATCCACCGAGTAGCTGAGGTCAATATCAAGTACGACTATTACATCTCCTTTTGCATGACGGAAACCTGTTTGTAAGGCCCGCCCAAGGTTAAGATTTACCGGGTGATGAACAACCCGCACATTTGCCATCTCATTTGTCAACTCGTCTGCAATTCTTCCGGAGTTATCTTTACTGCCATCATTGATCAGCAAAATTTCCCATGAATACTTTTCCTTTTTGCTATCGAGATAGGCTGCTACCTTTTGTACATTGGGGCGAATGATAGCTTCTTCATTGTAGCACGGAAGAACTACCGTTAATGAAGTAGGTTTGAAGTCTGACATGTTGCTCTTGGTTTAACCTGTTATTTTTTTGCTCAATAATTTATGTGAATCAGCTACGTGGATTCGTGAAATGAAGGTCGAAGATACTACCGCTCAATTTCAGAAAACTTTATTTGAAAGCAAGAGGATGATAATCTCCCGACTTTCCAATGGGCTGTGAATTTCTTATTTCATGTACAACCTTAATGCAAGGCACTACTTCGGACAATGGAAAGCCATTTCCTTTTAGCACTTCTTCATAACTGCGGGTATGTAAATCCGTAAATCCTTCACTAAACTCAAATTCTTCTCCTTCGATTTCCAGGCTTCTGTATGTTTTTTTACCAGTGTCCCTAATGGCCTGCGGAATGGTATTTACATCTACGCTCAAAAACCATCTTACCCTTGCTTTTTCAAGATCCAGGTATCCTCCGGCTTTATCCGGTTCAAGAAGGTGTACTATATTTCTTTTTACACCGCCAAAAATCCAGGACAACATATCAAAAAAATGAACGCCGATATTTGTAGCAATACCACCACTTTTCGACATGTCACCCTTCCAACTTGTAAAGTACCAGTGACCACGCGATGTAATGTAGCTCAGATCTATGTTGTATATCTTGTTGGGTTGTGATTCTACTTTTTGTTTTAGTTCAATGATTTTTGGATGTAACCTCAACTGAAGTATGTTATAGACATGTTTACCTGTTTCTTTCTCTATCTCATGCAATGCATCAATATTCCACGGGTTCAGAACGAGGGGCTTTTCGCAAATAACATCGGCACCCGTTCTGAAGCCAAATCGTATGTGTGAATCATGAAGATAATTAGGAGAGCAAACAGAAACATAATCAGTATGCTTTCCTTCTCTTTTAAGTTTTTCCACGTGCCTGTCAAAGCGTTCGAATTCTGTAAAAAATTCTGTATTGGGGAAATAAGAGTCTAAAATACCAACAGAATCATGCTTGTCCAATGCGGCCAGCAGGTTATTACCGGTGTCTTTGATGGCTTTCATATGCCTCGGAGCGATATAGCCACCTGCGCCTATGAGTACAAAATTTTTCATTCGATTATTCTATTTTAGTTTAGTGACTTTATTATCTTTTAATAAATATTGCTCTTTGCTTTCCGGGCAGGTCGCGTGGCCATCCTTGTCAAAAATAAGCTTGTGGCCAAATTCACTCATCCAACCTTTCTGTATCGCCGGATTCCCATATACCAGGGCGTATGGAAGTACAGTCTTCGATACCACTGAGCCTGCGCCAATAAATGAAAACTCTCCAATGTCATTTCCACAGATTATTGTGGCATTAGCACCTATAGACGCTCCTTTGCGCACAATTGTTTTCTTATACTCACCTTTTCTTACGATCTGGCTCCGCGGGTTAATGATATTGGTGAATACCATTGAAGGACCCAGGAAAACATCATCTTCGCAAATTACCCCTTCGTATATAGAAACGTTATTTTGCACCTTTACATTGTTCCCTAAAACCACTCCAGGCGAAACGACCACATTTTGACCAATATTGCACTTATTACCAATAGAGCAGCCCGACATGATGTGTGAGAAATGCCAAATCTTTGTGCCATCGCCGATAACGCAATTTTCATCGATCACGGCCGTGGGATGAGCGAAGTAGTTCATTGAATACAAATTTTAGATTTCATTTTAAAAATACAATGTGGACACTCTGGAAGGCGTATGCATAAAAAATTTGTGCTCTTTTAAACGTATTTAGTGAGTCGTCAGACAGCGAGCGACCCGGAAATTTGAAGTCGTGGCCAGATTAAAGATTTCGCAATTAACACAATTAAAAGAAGACAAATACACGAGAAAAGAGAGACTGCACTCAGTGTAAATACAACCGCAATCAATCCCGTAGTGATGTAAGCATTTAAAGCCAATTGATTTCTTTCATTAAAAAACTGGAGCATAATAAACATCAACACGACTCCATAGTAACTCAATGTGCCTGGATAGACCATTAACCCGATTAATAATAAAACCGGAAGCATGTAGTCATAAAGCTTTTGCCTTATTAAAAAGACTAAATAAAATATCGTGAAAAGCATTATTCCGGCGGCTATATACTTGTACATAGATGTCGCTCCAACAGTAATTACCCCGGCGCGAATCAATACCGCATGCAATGATTGATTGAATCCTTCAGAAAAAACAGATACCGGCAACCGGTGAGAAGGATTATTAGTCAGATAAGTGACAAATGGAGTTTTGCCAAAGATTGCGAAAGCAATTCCGGTAATTATGATTGTGCTTATTGCAAAATAGATACAAGCCTTCCATTTTTTTCGCAGCAAAAAAAATAACCCGAAAACGGCCATATAAGGCTTGGTAAATATTGCAAGACTGAGAACAATACCGGCAACGCCCTTGTCAGAATATTTTTTCATTAAAAGCAAATAGAACAAAAGAATAAAGTTCGTTTGCAGGGCGCCAAGTGTCGCTTTTGCAGGCGAGAAATTCAGAAATAAAACAGACACAAGCATAAGTCCATTCAGCTTATATCCTTTAAAAAATAAGGTATAAAGCAGATAAATGCTGCCGAATGCGAAAAATAAAATAAATATCGTCCATACAACAACTGCAGCCTTGTAACTCAAAAAACCCAATGAGACAAAATATAGCATGGTTGGTGGGGGATAAGGAAAGCCAACATTGAGAACCTCGTCAAATAATACTCTGTAATGCGATTCAGGAAAACCAAGTGTGCTGTAAACGTGCTGAAAATTTTCAGGAACATAAAAGTTGTAGCCACCCACTGCAACTTTACCATACAGGTAAAAGCAACTAAAATCCCAGATAGACGGATGCAGGATGCCATTAATTGCAATGCCTATGAACGTGACTATGCTTGAAATAAACAGTAAGTAAAAAACTGTTCTGGCGACTATCTTTATTTTATCCGGCCCTTTTTCCAACAAGTAGAAGCATCCACAAGTCAGAGCTGCAAGAAAGCAGACAAAGAACTGGTTGTGATAGATATTCCGAAGAAGATCAGACATTGATAAATTAAAAATGGTGAAAGACTAATTTACTATACGTAGGGTATCTATAAAACTCGTTAAAAAGTACAGGGTATTTCACAAATCTCTGCCCCTTCAATATGTTTTGTTATAGTTATTTTTTTGAAATTACGGTTTCAATGATAAAGCGTGGCCTGGATTTAACTTCCTGGTATATCTTTCCGAGATACTCGCCAATGATTCCTATACAAAGAATCTGAACGCCACCAATAAAATAAATCGGCAATGTAATGGACGTCCACCCAGGAACAGTACCAAGAAAAAGATATGAATAAAGAGAATAAGCTGCCAGAATGAGGCTAACAAAAAATATTGAAATGCCTATTAAGCTTACAATGCGCAACGGTTTTACACTAAATGAAGTGATTCCTTCGAGCGCAAAGCCCAGCATTTTGAATAGTGGATATTTTGAAGTGCCGGCATTTCGTTCAAGCCGGTCGTAGTATACGTGAGTATAATTAAACCCGATCAGTGGGAAAATGCCTCTGAGAAAAAGTTTAACCTCTCCAAATTTCAAAAGATTTTCACAAACCCTTTTACTTGCTAATCTGAAGTCAGCGTGATTATAGATGATGTCAACGCCCATACTTTTCATCAACGTATAAAAACCCTGTGCGGTTTTCTTTTTAAAAGCAGAATCAGTATCTCGCTTTTTTCTGACACCGTATACAATTTCATATCCCTGGGTATACTTTATTATCATTTCTTCTATAACAGTAATATCATCCTGGAGATCGGCATCTATTGTAATTATACAATCTGCGTTTTGATACAGACTTGTTACTCCTCCAAGCAGCGCTGATTGATGACCAAAGTTTCTTGATAGTTTAACTCCGACTCTGTTTTCTGAAGTGTTTACGGATGATTCGATTAATTCCCAGGTATTATCCTTACTGCCATCATCGACGTAGGCAATAAAACTTTCTGGTGAGATAAGTTTTTTTTCTACAAGCGTATCAACCAACTGGCCAATTTTCTCATCAGTTTGCTTTAGAATTTCCTCCTCATTATAACAAGGAAGGATTATGCCGACAATAGGAAAGGTTAGTTTCACGATGATTATATTTTTTTAATGGCAGTATGCTCTATTTAATGTCAGGTAATCGAGTCAATTATTCTGATCATTTCAGCCGTCACATCTTTACCAAAGACATCTTTCTGTTCTTTTGGCTCCTTAAAGCCAATGATTTTTTCAGCAATATTTTTATCAGAAGGATTTACCAGCAAATTCCATTTTTCATGAACAGTTTCTACCCATTCGGTTTCTGTACGTAAAGTAATACAAGGTTTTTTGAGAATGTACGCTTCTTTTTGAATACCGCCGGAGTCAGTAATAATTCTTTTCGCTGTATGCTGCAGTGCGATAAAATCCAAATATCCCTGTGGATCAGTAATTGTAATGTTTGCGGGGATGCTGAAATCAGTGCCAAGCATTTTTTTAGTGCGAGGATGGATTGGGAAAATAATATTCTCCTCCAATTTCCCTAATTCGCTAAGAATATGTTTCAGGATAACCGGGTTATCAACATTGTAACCTCGGTGAAGCGTAAGTAAATTATACGTTTTGTTTTCAAGCTTCAGATCAGAAAGAACAGTTGATTTTTTCAGCGCTATTTCAAGGCTGTTTTTTATTGTATCCACCATTATATCGCCAGTGAAATAGGAAATCTTTTCAAGCCCTTCAGATTTCAGGATGTTCATCGCCGTTTCAGTAGGAACAAAAAGATAACGGGACAAATGATCCGTCGCAATCCTGTTCACTTCTTCCGGCATACTCTTATTGTAGCTACGCAAACCAGCTTCGATATGGATGATGGGTATGTTCAGTTTCGCCGCCGCCAATGCGCCGGCAAGCGTTGAATTTGTATCCCCAAATACTACAATCACATCAGGCTTCTGTTCCAGCATTGCTTCTTCCAAAGCAATCATCATTTTGCCTGTTTGTGCAGCCTGTGTTCCTGAGCCAATCTCGAGATGAATATCAGGCTTTCTGATTCCAAGGTCTTCAAATATTTTTTCAGACATTGAATAATCGTAGTGCTGACCGGTGTGAACTATATATTCTTTGTGCGATAAAGAAAGAGCAGCAGATAAAGGGGCGAGTTTTATAAATTGAGGTCTCGCACCAACTATAGAGAAAATTTTCATTCTAAGCTAATTGAGGTTTTGGATCGAGCTTTATTACTTTTTGTTCTTCTTCAAATCGTTTTGCAAATTCTCCCATTGGTAATAATTCAAAATTATCTTTCAGCATCTTTAATGCAGTCTCGAAAATTTCGACCTTTTTCTTACGTTGAATATTCATCCCCGGGAAAAATTTAAGCTCAGGAGCATCATCGCTTCCAATCACATCGAGGGGATGCAATAGATAACTTGGTGGCGTTTTAGTGAGCTTACACATGAAGATCGAAAAACGGAGATACATCTTCATCAATGCTGTGGAAATATTACTGATATAAATCAGATAGCTCTGGTGAAACGGTATTTTAAATATCGGCATTGTACTAACAGGAATTTCAAGCAATTTCCTGTTACTGTTGAGATGCCATGTATATGGCTTCAACGGATAAAAGCCTTCTTTAAACGATCCGAATAATTCCTTCCTGCTTTCTTTTTCCTCCTTCGAAAGTTTAGACTTTGCAAAATAATACTGACGCATCAGTGGTGAAATGTAAGTAGGCAAGATAGACGCGTCGAAGATATAGTTACGGTCTACCAACACTTCAAAAAGGTCATTGCTCCAGCTGAAGCCTGGCCCGCGAAACATGTTTGGTCGTTTACCCGTAGCCTGTAAAATAGCTTCTTCTGCTATTTCTATTTCTTTCGTAATCTTTTCTTTTGAATAAGTTTTCAACCACGATTCATGGTGAAATGAATGGTTCGCTACTTCATGCCCTCTTTCAACGATGCTTCTCAGCACAGCATGATTTTTTTCTATCGCTGCATCCTGGCCTACGATAAAGAATGTGATTTTAATATCAAGTTTATCCAATACATCAAGAGTGATTGGTAAAACGATATCAAGATAGGAGGGGAATGTTTCCCATCCTGCATCACCATGAACTTTCATGTACGACCATTTATCATCAAGGTCTAATGAAATGCTTGCGGGAATTTTCTTCTTCATTGGGTAATAATTTCTTGAAGTTTTGTTTCAGCTACACGAACAGTTTCATTTACGTTCAGTGTGCCATCTTTTATATGTGACGTGTTAATGATACTTACACCAGGGACGCTCGTTTTTACTCCAGGCAACAGGTCTGAATAATTCATCTTCGCAACTGTAATCACATGCTTTGCACGGGCAACGCCGGCAAATTTAATATTGTCGTCAGTTATGCCGGGATACATTTTCTTGAAATTATCTAAGAAATAACTTCTGAGTTGTTCGTCCGATTGATTGAAAAGCGGATCATCTGCTACTACATATTTAGGGAGATATACCAGAGAGTTGCCGCCGAAATTCTTTTTGTCAACCAGCGCTGACATTTCAATCACACCCGTGAAGGGAACCCATGTATCCGTAATATTGGTGACATAAAACTGGCTGATCGGTTTATCCAGCATTACTGCTACACAAATAACACCGAGATACTCCACATTTTTCAAACGTTCGACTTCAGTTGCAGTAAGCCCTTTGCAAATATTAGCTGCTATACCGGAAGGCAACGTTACAATTACTTCGTCAAACTCTTTTTCCGATCCGTCATTAAAACTTATAGCAGGTTTATTGTTTGCTGAAGTTTTTACTTCTTTTGCCGCACAACTGGTTTTTATCTCTACGCCATCCTCGTTTAATTTCTGTTTAAAACTTTCGATAACCGTTTTGTATCCTCCAGGCACATATCCAAACATTTCTTTTTTCAGTCCACTTCTTCTCGCTCCATATAAACGTTGAATGGTAGCCCAGATAAACACAGCAGATGTTCTTTCATAACTTTCACCAAGTTTGGCTCTCAGCAGAGGCAACCAAATTTTATTGAATGTTCTCGCACCAGACCATCGCCTCAGCCAGGTGGTAACTGGAACCTTTTCCAGTTTTTTATAGTCTTTAATTTTCGAGGCAACGATGATTGTCAGGCCGAGTCGAAATTTGTCTATCAAATTAAGCGTTGGAAATTTCAGGAACTCTACTGTATTCGACATTGAATAGAGTTTGCCCTGCATATAAAAACCAGTTTTGGTTTCTACCCATTCGATTTTATCATCCAGGCCAATCTCTTTCAAAATGGTGCGTGTCCAATTGTCCGACAACAGGATTACATGATAAAACTTATCCCATTCAACGCCGTTCATACTCCATGGACTTACCAATCCGCCTAACTCCGGCGCAGCTTCGAACAGTGTTACTTTATGACCTTGTTGGGCAAGGCGGTGAGCAAGTGTCATTCCCATGACGCCGCCGCCGATGATACCCCAATTTTTAGATTGCATTTTAGTTTCCTGGAGGATTAATTAATAGGTAATAAAATTCTTTTGCCACTCGATGGTAGAGCGAAGACCACTTTCCAAATCCCATTTAGGTTCGAAGCCGAGAGTGGTTTTAATTTTTGTAATGTCGGGGACACGTCTCATTACATCCTCGTATTTACCGAACGTAGAGTAGGGGATAAAGTTGAGTTTTGGTTCTGCATTTTCACCATTCACCAACTTCCAGATAAGTATTGCTAAATCTTTAATTGAAATCTCTTTTGATCTGCCTCCGGTATTGAAAATTTCTTTATTCGACTTCTCATTTTCTACACATAGAACAAGACAACCGACAGTATCTTCCACATAAGTAAACGTTCTTGTCTGCGATCCGTCTCCGTGAATATCAATTGCTTCTTTTTTGAAAGCCTTTTCGATAAAAACAGACTGAGGGCCGCCCCACCATGTCAGGTTTTGATGAGGTCCGTATGAACCAAAGAACCGTGTGATAGTATAATCGATTCCATATTCATCATGGTTGGCAATGATAAATTGTTCACCATACATCTTAGAAAGTGCATATGCCCAGCGCTTCACAGTTGTTGGCCCCATTACCAGCGCGGATTCCTCATGAAAAGGAACTTCAGGATTTTTTCCGTAAACATCCGACGTGGACGCGAAAATAATTTTAGCTCCATCATGTATACATTTCTGTACCACGTTTCTCAGCATCAGGTAGTTTTCTTCCAGTGTTCTCAACGCGTTTGTATAGCGTGGTATTTTTTGCGAAGCAAGGTGTACGATCACATCCGCTTTTACGCTATTCATCATCAGCGGATTGGCGATGTCTCCCATTATAAATTCAAAATTGGGATTGTCTTTTATTTGCTCAATGTTTCTGAGAAAACCATAGTTCAGGTTATCGATCCCCGTTACAGAATGCCCTCTTTCTAAAAGTCTTTTTGCAAGGTTTGAACCAATAAAACCAGCAACGCCGGTAATTAAAATTTTCATGTTGTATAGATATAGTTAAAATTCGAGGTAATATTACAATGAATCCATAACTTTTGCAACCCGTGTCATCGATTTACTGATGATTTAAAAGGAGTTCGTGTTTAAATTTTATTTCGAAAGCATAATAAAATTTTAAGCTTCCGAAGATTTACCCAAAAGCAAAAACTTGTTCTTTAGAATTATCCAGATAAAGGTGAAATTGGTTGTAAGATATCTTAGAAACAGGCGATTGGGTTCCTGCATCATTCTGTACAGCCACTCCAAACCAGAGGCCTGCATCCATTTAGGAGCTCTTTTTTTCATTCCGATCATTACGGGTAATGCGCCGCCAATACCAATCATCACAGTATTTATCTTTCCTTTCATTTCCGACATCCATTTTTCCTGTTTCGGGCATCCGAGGGAAACAAAAACGATGGAAGGAACGGAACTGTTTATCTTTTCAATTATTTCCTGGTTTGTATTTTCTGCACTTATCTGGTCGTATGTCAGGAAAGGAGGGCTATAAAGGCCCGCTATGTTCAATTGCGGAAATTTTTCATTCAGATATTCTTTCGTTCTATCCAATATTTCTTTTGTTCCACCATAGAAATAGGCCGATATTTTTTCAGCTTCAATCTGTTTTAATAAATCTGGTAATAGATCCATACCGGCCACCCGCTCTTGCTTGATGCCGTATAAAAATCGCAAAGCCCAGGTCAGCGGCTGGCCGTCAGGGGTAATGACTTCTGCATTGTTTATCACACCGAGAAATTTTTCACTTTTATGTGCTTCGATGTACATATGCACATTTGCTACACAAATTGCTGTAGATTTTTTTTGTTGTACAAGCCGGATAGTTTCTGTGAGAAATTCCTGGTATTTACCTATCGAAATTGGAAAATCTAATAGTAATTCTTTCTTCATTTTTTGCACACTATTACGAGGCTATGCTGCGCAAGCGTAAACATTAATAAGTTTTACGAAACAGGTTGCTATGGTTAAAAGAAAAATGAGAGCGCTATCTATTGTTGCTCACTTTTGATAAGTATCAAATGCCTGAAAAAATGTTTTCAATGCCAACCGAATATTTAAGGCCAAAGATGTATGTGAAAAAATAAAGAGGGTTTTTAAACGAAATCGTTTTGTAAAACATCGTTTTCAAGCGACTTTTTATTCGTGAAAAGATGGAATAAAACTGAATAAGTTGCCGTTGGTAATATTCATCGCTTGATATGTTTTCGGGCAACTTAAAACTTTCCTTTTGTCCGTCATCTAATTTTGAGACATATCGGTTTACGGTATTTGTATTTGTTGCATCTTGCCCGAAGCCGACGTTTTTTACTTTAGAAATTATTGGGTAAATCGTGATACCTTTTTGCTGAAACTGATTGTACACCCAACGCACATCCCATACGTCAATATCTTTCTTGTATTGCTTGTTCAACAGGCGAAACAAATCACTTCCGGCCTGGCTGAATTCACGTATCTGCGATTTGTTTTCCGAAAAATCCTTAAAACTTTTTATTTCCCAATCGATGTCTACCCACCTGTCTTTCCAGGTGGCCCAACCCCACGAACAAGACCTTGGAAGGAAAAATGCATCTAATGATTCATTCTCCCTCGTCTTGAACGGGTAATTATATCCTGATATAGAAAAAACAGTCTTGTTGTCCTTATATTTATCAAGGTTATCATTCATGAAAACCAGGAAGTTTTTTGTTACAACGATGTCATCTTCCAGAACAATAACTCTGTCAGACTGTTTAAAAATTTTATTCGTAGAATCGATGATGGACTTCGATATTCCCCTGTTGACAGGCGATATACAAAGCGATATTGATCTAAACCCCGTTTCATGTTTGACCGTATTCAAATAACTCTGTACTGCGTCTACTTGCGCCTGATCTTTGACGCCCTTTGCCCCATCAGCAAAAATGTAGAGATCGCTTTCTGAAGCAAGGGTACAGCCTTTTAAAGCTTCAATGGTTTGGGTGACTGTATTGAGACGTTTGTATGTGAGTAAAATAATCGGAGCCAGGTTTCGTCGCGTCATTTTCAATATTTATAGAAATCAGATAAGGGTGTATTAAAAAGTCCTTTTCAACTTTTCGAGTTAAAAATATGGTAATAGTAAGGTGCATGAAATCAGAGCAGGTGTTTATCAAATAAATCAAATCGTACGGCTTCATCATGCCGGGCCGTGTGTAACAGGCCAGCAAGGTAGAAAAAGTAAGCAATTAAAGCAACAACGTGTATAAATTTTGTTTTTCTGTGAATATTATTGCTGATTAAGGCAAGACAGGATACCGTTTGTGAAATTTTCAACCATCGCTTCCATCGTATATTTTTCGGAAGAGGCTTTGCAGCCATTAATCAGTTTGAGGTACTTTTCATTTTTCAATAAGTCGATTACAGTATCCGCATAGGCATCAATCGTATTTTCTGTAATTATCCCGTTACTCCCATTTTCGAGATAGTCGATCTCAGGGCTATGAAAAGGAAATTGTGTTGTGATGATCGGCGTTTCCATCGCAAATGAATCCAGGATGCCTAAACCAACCAGGCCGGGCATTAACTGTATGGACGAAATTTTAAAATACGGAACACGATCATTTCCCAGTAGCGTGCCCATATAATGAATCCATGGAGCAGTCTTTGCCGCTTCCGTTATTTTGGATACTTCAATTCCTGATCCAATAAAAATCATGTGAAAGTCAGGAATTTCTTTTTTTATACGAAAGCATGCCTCAAGTAAAAAGTCAATTCTTTTATCCGGATAAATGCCTCCACAGTATATGCCGGTCTTTGCCCCGGATATGCCGAGTTTATCTTTTAAGGCTTTTATTTTTTCATCGTCAATTGCATTATAGTACTCTTTCAGAGGCAGCGTATCAATGGCGTTCTGAACGACGGTTATTTTATTTACCGGAAAATTGAGCCTCGTTATAATGTCTTTTACCCCTGTTGTATAAGCGAACCACCAGTCGCATTTATTGAGATAATAGGATTTAAACCGGTTGGGAATGCTATCCGGTCGATCCTGCATGTTTCGGCCATGCCCCCAGAATGCGAGTTTAAAGTTTGAAAATTTTCGCTTGACTATGAGATAGTAATTAAATAATAATTTGTTTTCCGCGGTTACAATCACCAGGTCGTTGCCTTTGATATATCTAAAATAAGGTTGCCAGATCAACTGAGTTTTACCAATTTTAAACCATCTTGTCGGTACGAACTTGCCCCATTTTATATCTGCTTCATCTTTCTTTAATGCATCTTCTCCTTTGGGTTTACCATAAACGACGTTGACTTCAACATTGTGTTTTGCAAGCGCTTCTTTTGTTTTATCATAAAACTCCACCCTGTAGTGAGAAATAAATTTAGGAATAAACAAAACTTTCTTGTTTGTCATAAAGCCGTTTTAATAGTACGTTTATTGGTCAGGGTCTCTAAAATAGAGTTGAGATTTTTTTCGAAGACATTGAGACAAAACAAGCGTTCAAATTTTATTTTAGATGCAGTTCCCATATTTATTCTTTTCTCTCCGTTCTCGATCAGGTACTGGATTTTCATCGCAAGGGCTTGCGGATTTTCACGCTCAATAATATAGCCGGTCTCGTTTTCAGTAACTATATCCGGAATGCCGCCTTCATTTGTAGAGATTACCGGCAGGCCAAACTGCATTGCTTCCAGTAAGACGAGTGGGAACGCTTCATTGTGATAAAATGTTGGAAAAATAAACATATCAGCCTTTTCAAAGTAAGAATATTTTTCAGCTCCATATTTCTTACCGAGGTACTCTACGTTTTTTTCCAGGCCGCAGTATGCGACATACGACTCAAATTCCTTTGCACTTATATCGAACCAATCACCGATAAAATTAATTTTGAATTGTATGCCTTTCTCGTGAAGTATTTTGCCTGCGTCAAGAATAGTAAACACCCCTTTTTCTTTAATCATATTCGAGAGAAACAAGAGTTCAGGCACTGAATTAGATGCCCTTATCGTATTCAATGATGCAAGATTAATATTTTTAATTTCAGGAATTCCATTCGGACAGAAATAAACTTGATCACGGTGCAGATATTTTGCCACGTCGTTGTATAACAAAGGGGTTAGAAGTATTGCACTGCTGTTTTTAAACTGAAAACGATACAATAAGTTATTGATTGACTTATTCTGATACCGTGAAATGCCTTTGTTATGATAATGATATACAACTTTGCGGCCGAAAATCTTTAGAATAAATACCGTAACAATATCTTTATAAAAAGCCGAACCGCCAGAATTAATCGTAAGATAACAAAGATCATAACGGTGACGGGCAACTGAAACAAAAACCTTCCAATAAAGTTTTAAAAAGATAAAAAGCTTTTTAAACCCGGATTTTCCGATGTCTTTCAGGTTATTTGCTGTCGACAGGTTAATATAGGTACAGTCAAAATTCTCGTTAATAAGTTTACTATCCTGAATGTATTTACCCACCGCAGCAGCACCATGAACAGGAGGGGGCAGATGTAATATAAATAAGATTCTTTTTTTCAAGGGTAAATATAAAAGCACTAATCGTGCTTAATTTTCTTTTATCCCGCTATTAACTAAGAAATTAGTATTCGCATAACGCCATCACTTATTGCCGCGATAGAAATAACCTTCTAACCGGCCGGCCAGCATATTGTACGATTGTTTTATCGAATCGGATTTAAAACTGAACAATATTTTTACCAATGGCGACAACATGCCCCTTATAATTACAATGGGACTTAGTTTGTACTTTGAATACAGTAACCCGATACCTCTCTGCCGCGACCTTATTATTGCTACAGAATTATTGCGTGAAGGATTATACAAATGATTCACTCCTATTGTATGATCGTAGTAAACACTTTTTCCCGCACTGGAAATTTTGAAGATAAGGTCAGTATCTTCACCACCACCGATGTAGCTTCCGATTCCAAAAGTTGCATCAAAACCTTTTACAGCCATAAACACTTCCTTTTTCATGAAAAGAGTAATGGCTGCATATCCGATCGGCGCCTTAAAGGTTGCTATCGTTTTAAACGAAAGGGATAGTGAGTTTAGCTCAAAATGCGGGTTTTGATTCCACCTTATAATAAGAAGCTCCGCTGCCGGATTGACTGCAAAATAATTCAGGACCTGGTGCAGTGATTTCTCATCATACCAACAGTCATCATCCGGGAAACAGATGATCGGGTATTTTGCTTTTTCAGCGCCAAAATTCCTGGCTTTTGAATTTTGCCGTTCGGCATACTTCAGATGAATTATATCCAATCGATCCTGGTAGGAGCGAATTAAATCATCAATGAGTCCATTATCGTTTTGATCAACGACGATTAACTCCAGTGGCTTAAGTTGATTAGCAATAGCAGAATCAAAAAGCCTTTTTAATTCATCTTTGCGGTTGTAGGTAGCGATAACGGCTGATAAACCACTCATTTATTATCGTTCTATTTGGATTTAAGATTTGATAGCAGAGTCCTTGTATTATGTTACTAATTGTGAATGATTTTTGCTGTCTCGCAAATCATTTCCTGGAATTGTTTTCTTACAATTACTGAGCTGTGATTCTTTTCTGCCAATTGTGCTGCGGTTACGGATAATTTTTTTCTATAGTCTTTATCTTCAATCAGGTGTTTAATCGAACCAGCCAATGTATCGATATCTTTTTCAGTTACGAGTTCCGCCCAATTGTATTGTTGTGCATATGCTGCAACAGCTGTTTCTTTCGGCGCAAAAATGATGATAGGTGTTCCGCTTGCCATAAATTCAGATGCTTTTGTAGGCATCGAGAGTTTTATATACCGGATTGACTGAATTGAAAAATCGTATGGCAGTATCAGCAAATCTGCTTCTGCAAAAGCTTTTGGTAATTCGTTATACGGTACAAACGATTTATGTGATACACAGCTAAACTCGTCTGCCCAACCTGGTTTTTCGGCGGTCTGTAACACAAACTTGATGGAAGATTTTAATTCGGTATTTACCTTTTCGACTGCTTTAGCAATTGTCTTCAGCGAATCCTGGATACCTAATCCGATCCTTCCGGCATACATTATTGTTGGAGGATCAGCCAGTTCATAAGATGTACGCTGATATTTTTTCCAAAAGTCAAGATCAATTGGATTATGAAACGTTACAAATGTTTTGTTGTATCGTTGTTTATATTCTCTTGCCATCTCGTCGCTGATGCTCATAAGCAGATCAGCATTGCCCATAAGATTTCTGAATTCGCGATCAACCTCCCGTACTAACTTTTTCTTGAAGATTCCGTTAGTGGCGATAGTTGATGGCCAATCGTCCATCATGTGAAAGACCATCGGTTTATTTAAATAAGCCTGGACCAGCGAACAGAAACGTAGGCCATCCAGCGAGGAAGACTGGGCGTAAATGATTTCCGGGTTGAAGTCATCCAGCCACTTGCAAAACTCTCTCGATAATGTTGTTACAAAAAAACGCTCCGTGATACCGGCAGAACGCAGTACCGGCTGCACAACGTTCATAATTATTTTTGTTCTGAGAGGTTTTTTTTTCAGTGCAGCACTCGACTTTTTTTCTTCATTAAACGATAACAAACCCGAATAGTGCTTTCTATTGAATATGCTGAAAGGAAATTTGTAATTACCTTCCTTGTATCCCAGTTGATAATACGTATTGCAGGTATCTGTTTCAATATTATCCTGCAAAATATAGGGTGAGCATGTAACAGCGACCTTTTCGCGTGGCCATCCAGCAAAAAGATTGCTTAATGTAATTCCGCCTCCTGTATTTTTTGTAAATGGCTGCCCAATTATTAAAACTTTGGGAAGGTTCATAAGGTAGTTTTCAATTTATAAAGTTTCCTGCGCAGGTTCAATTCCGTCGTTCCGGAAATATTCAACAAGATCCTCTTCTGGAATATTGCGTAATTCTTTGGAATGACAAATGCCAATACAAATCCAAACCAGAAGATAGTTTAAAGAAAACGTTGTAACGTTGGATGGGTATAAACTTACCATCCATAGCAATATCCAAAAGGCTGCGGCTTTCGATAATATATTTTTTGAAAAAAATAATCCCTTCAAGACCGCAGGTACAGCCATTAGCAGCATCAACCCAAGACTGATAACGCCGCCCTTAAGAATGGTGTTGAGATAATCAGTCTCAATTGAATCGCGGTAACCAGAAGTGTCATCCTCATCAATATTGGGACAATAATAGTCACCGGTCATTCCCTTACCCACAATCCAATCCTTGGTTTTCATGTCAGCATAGAAGCAATCTTCAACGGGCGATCTTGTATCTTCTTCGTTTCTTTCCAACAAGAAGCCAAAAAAATTATTTTGGTTATTGACGGAACTGCTGATTAATGTATAACCAAAAAAAGCAGCAACGATAGCCGCTATAATTATCAGAAATTTCGATCGCGATGAAAGGATGTAAATCAGAAAAGCAAAAAGAATGGTTACAGAACAGATAAACACAAGACCTCTTCGTGCACGGTAAATCACCAGTAATAAGTTTACGACAATTATAAGAATTGCAAGCAGCCGGTTTCTTTTGGAATGATAATTTATTGTGAAGAGCAAAAAGCCAACAGGGATACTCAGGTATTTTGTAAAACGTTCAGCTGCGTTTTGATTAACGAGGTTTGGCGTTCTGTCTGAGCTCAACAATATTTTGGCAAAGCATAGATCATAAAACAAATAAAGTAAGCCCAATACCAGGATGAAAGAGAAAAGTTTTTTAAAAAATTGAAGATTCAGAGGAAACAAAAGAATCATTGGCGACAAATAAACAAACAAACCAAAAGAACCATCGAATAAAACATACTTGATGCCGTCGACATTAAATGAAATTCCCCTTGCGGCAACATAAATCATCCATGCCAGGTAAATTGTAAAAACTCCGTTCAGGTATTTATTGTCGAACCTGTATTTAGCAAGATTGAGAGTGCCACCTATAATACATATAATACCGATCGTTTGTGCTACGACTGCAATAGTATACGGTTGCGTAAGACCGGCGCCGATCGTATAAGCTGCTGTATAAAGAAATATACCTGTCCAGAACAGGTTTAGCCTTTTTTCTTGCTTTTTATCAAAAGAATAATCCAGGGTTGCCTCAGGATTTTCCAACAGTGTTGTTGACATAATTATTCAAAGTACGGGAAACTCGTGCAATTGATTTAATCAGTATTCCCGTGTTCAGAAAGAAATTCGGTGATGTTGAAAAAGTGTTTTTCTACAGACCTTAAAACCGCCTCATCTTTATCCCACCACCGGCTTTTTAGGAGTGCTTCGATAATTTCTGGTGAAAACCGGTATTTAATAATTTTAATCGGACATCCCACCGCTATGGCATAGGGAGGAATGTCTTTGCTGACAGTGGCCCCGGCGCCGATAATTGCACCATCCCCGATTGTGATTCCATCGAGTACTATAACATTAGCGCCTATAAAAACATCATTTCCGATTGTGATCGGTTTTTTTTCTTCGCATTTATTGGAAGTACTATAAGTGAAACCTGCAGGTTTATGTGTTGAATAGAATACAGGCGACGTGGAAACTCCATTCGTTGGATGTACCCCCCAGCCGCAAAAGAAATTGGGGCCAATCGAACAAAATTTACCGATAGTTGTGTTTGAAATATTTGAGTTTATGGCAACATAGGAACCCTTGCCGATGGAAACATTGTTAAGACTATACCGTGGGTACAGTCGTGTGGCCTGATCAATATTACAATTAGTAGCGCTGCTCGACAGTTGCTGCCATCCGATCCGCTGTGGCTTAAAACAAAATTTGAGCAGATTGAACGAATTGATAAAAAAATAATAAACGCTTTTAAAAAAACTCATTTTGCCCAGATTCCGGTTGCTTTATTATTGATCAGTTTTTCCACCTGGATTGAAAATATTATACCCATTACAACAAACAAAACAGCATTGGATAATGTAACACCAGCCAGACCAATTGCTTTGCCCAGATAGATAGCAATCGGAATATTTATCAGACCGCTTATGATGACTAAGTAAAGCTGTAATCTTATTTTACCAATACCATTTAAGAAGTACACATGAATTGTTTGCCATGAAAATACGATAATGTAAAAACTCAAAGCAAGAGACAAAGAAAACGGAATTTTTACTTTGTCGCCCATCCATAATTTAAACAAGAGCGGCGAAGCTATCAACATAGCTGTTGTGATTAAAACAAGTACGACCCAGAACTTACGGAGTTTTGATAGTGTTGTTCTGATCCATCCAAAATCCTGGTTGGTATACGCCTCGGTAAAAGCGCTCCACAGAGGCGTGATAACGATACTGAATGCTATAGTGATAACAGAAAAAAGTTTGTATGCAATATTGAAAACTGTTACTTCTTCCGGGCTAAACAACTGTGTAATTACAATATTATCCGTTTGAAATAATACTAAGGCACAAATCTGGATAACAAAGAATGTTACTCCCAGCCCCATTAAGCTCTTGGTATAACTGAAATTAATGTGCTTGAAGGATGGAGAGTATATTTTGTATTCCCGGTTGTAAAACCAAAGACTTGACCCAATCATAACTATCACGGGTGTGATACTGAGTACGCAACCCAAATAAATTAAATTACCCTCCGTAGTTTTCGTAAGGATAAATATAATTATCAACGCCAGGATGTTTCCCAACAAATTAAAAAAAGCCGCTTTTGCTGAGTCCTGGTTAGCGGCGAGAATAGTAGTGATTAATTGAAAAACGAATTGAAGCCAGAAAAAGATAAAAATGATCAGCGATAATCGCCTGAGCTCGGCGCCCATTTCCGGAGGAGCGTTTAGTACTCTTGCCCAATTGATAAATGGGTTGACACAAAGAAATATAATTGTGGCAACGACAGCCAAACCTGTCAGTATCGCATAAGTTGTGCTGAGATAAATCCTTGCAGTTTCATAGTCTTTCTTCGCAATGCTTTCGGCGAACTTATTTTTTAAACCATTCCCGAAGCCGATATCAAAATAGCCAAACCAGGCGATGATAGAACTTAACACCAACCAGATGCCGTAGCGGGTAGAATTGACATAGTTTATTGTAAGCGGAACGAACGCAAGACCAATTGCTATGCTTATTCCTTTAATAACTAAGGAAGCTAGTATATTTTTTTTTGTCTTTACACTACGAGGATGCCCTTTGCTGACAAACCCCGTAAGTAATGCAAAAGTGGATGCTACTTTATTTTTCATTGTTGGTCAAACGGACTAAAAACTGAACGCACAAATATCCTGGTAATAGCTTGCTTGTTCAAAAAATATTCACAATAAGGCTGACGAAAATAACTTTCCAATTATCTTATCGATCGTATGGATTTATCTACATACAAAGCAATAGCTTTTTCGGAACACTTTTCTCTCCACCACGTTATTGTTTGCTCGTGCGCTGTAGTCAATTTTTTCTCATCTGCAAGAAGTGACAGGGCGGTTTGAATACCGGTTTTCCAGTTTGGAACCTGGAAAATTGGTGAATTGCTGTAAAACTCATTTGGCGGCAATTGTTCTGATATTATAATACAACCCGCTCTCATTGCTTCAGAATGTCTGAAACTCTCTGGTGAATTAAATCCTTTTGGACAGAGTACAATTTTACTATTACTAATAGCTTTCGCATATTCCTGCGGCGAAAGCCCCTTTTGGAATCCAGTGTTGAATTTTATAATTGAGTTGGCTACCGGTCTTATAAATGTTTCATTTGTTATCCTATTTTTAATAGATGGTATTTTGATTAGCCACTTGATTACTGTTTCGGGTAACAGGTATTTGAAAACCGACAATTGCTTGAATAAGGGGATTCTATTATTGTTGAGATTTCCACTAAAAAAAGCTTCATATTTCCTTTGCAAAATTGGTATCATCGGAAGTTCTTCGACTGCTTTTGAATAACCCAGTGGAAAATGAAATACCGACGATCCGGGGGATAATCTATCATTCAAATAAGATTTAAAAATAGCATGGAAATCGTCCTTTAAATGGTAAGGATATTCTCCTTTTTCTTCAGATATAAAAATCAATATTTTAGGTCGGCCGAAGTCTTCTTTTGCCGATGCCGGAATTTTAGTCAGCGAATGGCTGGAGAAGATAACGAACATATAGTCGTCAAACCTTTCAGCCATGACCCGTTTTAGTTCCAAAAAAAACCGGTGTAAAAAAACAGTTTCGTTCAGAACCTCAAATTTATAATCCGAGTTCTCATCATAGATGACGTTCTCAAAATTTTGAAATGCCATATTCTTTGAAGGAAGTTCGGCAGGAAAAGCACCAAGGGGTTTTGATAGCATCCCGTGTTTAAAAATTTGCCTTTAAAATGTTTGTTTGGTGGATATGGCTACGCCACTCTCAGTTACATAATTAACTGATTATAATCCAATTCAGTTAAAAACGACGACAAAAGTATAGAACTTATCCAAGAGATGCAAGGAGTCAATTCTATCTCAAAATCATCTTTTATTAACCCGTATAAAAAAGTTGGAACTATGAACCAACATTACAAATCAGCATAAATAGCATAGCCGGTAATCCCGATACCGGAAATTTTCCTGAATAATTAACGAAGGAGTAAAAGAATTATTAAAATACCTTATAGAAAATTTAACAATCAGCCTGAAAAACTCACTTCGTAAAAGTATTTCTGCGGAAAACGAGATTTTGAATTTTTCAGGCAAGTAGTATTTACATAAAAATGTAGGAGAATTACTGCGTGTTTCGATGCTCCTTATTCGGTAGACTCTTTGCTGAATTTTTTGAATAGAAATACATCTAAGAATTAACTCCTAATTTTCAGAGAATCAAAAATAACTGCGATTTAATACCTATTGATTTTAATTAATTTTTGCTATAAAATCAGCATTAAAAAAGATAGTGGAATTTTATGGCAAGTGATGGCACCGTTTTTGTTATTTATATGCTCAGCGTGGTTGGGGATACCTTTCCACACAAACAATATCCTTTAAAAGACAAATCGCCCCCTTGAAAACTAAAATTAAGAATCTAATCTTACGGGTTTTTTTACAACCCAATTTTCAAACACCAAATAGAACCTTGTCTTGCCGTGCAGATGATTTTTCTGTCATGGGATTTGTTTTGCCGTTTTCGCTGATGTTGAATAAAGCACAGCAAACAGACGATGCTGCCATTGTATTTCCGTTTATTCCTTGTAAAACAAAATTAATTCACACTAAATATTTTTCGTCAGTTCTGAAAAGAGACCGGCTATTAACAATGGCTCTTTTCGGGTTAGTATCTTTTTGTTCATTTTAAGCGTACCGTCCTTACCCAATGCAGTATTTGTAAGAGGGTAACTATTAAAACTGCAGGTATTTTTATGAAAAACCGTTTACTTGTATTAGTACTACTATGTATTAACGTTATTGCTCTGACTGGTTCTCTAAACGCCGCCACGTATTATTTTTCTACTACTGACGGTGATGATTCAAGATCAAGTAGCCAGGCTCAAAGTTCATCAACTCCCTGGAAGACGATCTCCAAGCTGAATAGTGTGTTTAGCACGTTGGCTGCAGGCGATCAGATCTTGTTTAAACGCGGAGATATATTTTATGGTGGAATTACAATAACGAAGTCCTCTATTTCATTTGGCGCTTATGGTAGCGGCAACAATCCGGTGATAACCGGTTTCAGCGATGTAACAAGTTGGACAAGCCTTGGTGGAAATAAATGGCAGAGTAGCGCTGCTGTAGGTACACTTGCTACTTGTAACATGGTTACAGTGAGCGGAACATTTGTTCCCGTATCAGCATTTCCAACAAGCGGATATAATACGATTACGAGCTCCAGTGCAACGAGTGTGACAGCCTCTACTATTTCAGGCACCTTTACCGGTGGTTATTTAGTTACGAGAAAACAACACTGGATTATAGACCGTGCAGTTATTACTTCTCAATCCGGAACAACAGTAAATTTTACAAGCCCCGGAACTGGTTACAATCCTCAAAATGGTTGGGGTTATAAAATAACAAATGCTTCAGCAGCCGCAGATGAGCAAAACGAATGGTGGTATGATGCATCCAGCAAAAAGATCGGTATTTATTCCACAGCGTCACCTACAGGTGTACAGGCAAGTACTGTTGATGTATTGATTAGTGCAGGTTCTTATTCTTCACTCACTTTTACCGGCATCAACTTTACGGGGTCCAACACAAACGTGTTTACCGGAACAAGCTCTAATAACAATATCACTTTTGAATCATGTGGATTTTACAATAATGGAACAAACTGTTTCTCGCTTCAACCTGCAATGAGCAATATCACGATCAACAATTGCATTGCCGATAGAACAATGAATGACTTTATTGATGCGAACGGCGCTACAAAAGTTACCATTACAAACAATACCATTACAAATACAGCATTGGTACCGGGGATGGGCAAAAATGGAGATGGTCAATACATCGCTATTTACAACATTCGTGATAACAGTCTTGTACAATATAACGTGATTAAGAATACAGGATATATCGGAATCGATTTCCGCGGTGGTGCTTGTACTGTTGCCAACAACCTTGTCGATGGCTTCAACATGGTGAAAGATGACGGATCTGGTATCTATACATTTACAGGAGCTACAGCACAAACTTTTGCTCAGCGCTATATTACCAATAACATTGTATTGAATGGTGGTGGTGCAGGTGCGGGTACTAATACTACCAATAGCGATGCATTCGGTATTTACATGGATGATAATAGCTCGAACGTTACGATGACTGGTAATACCATCGCCAATTGTGGAGCATCTGGTATCTTCTTCCATGCTTGTCACGACGTAACTGCTACAGACAACACGGTTTTCAATTGTGTTACTACTGGTGGTTATGGTCAATTATTGCTTACTTATCCTGGTGCCGTATCTACTTTGCCAGTGAGAAATATCACTTTTACTAACAATAAAATAATTTCCAAAACGGCATCACAGTTAATCGGGTATTTAAAAACCAGTGAAACAGATCTGACATTATGGGGTACTTGGGATAATAACTATTACTGCCGCCCATTAAATGATGCTTCTGCTACAAATACATTTAGCGTAACAAAGGGATCAGGTGCTTCAACAACAAACCTGGCTGGTTGGCAAAGTTCATCAAAGCTTGATGCAAACTCTAAGAAATCGCCAATGAACGTAAGCGATGTATCCAAGATCAGATTTGAATATAATGCTACTAAATCATCAGTCACAGTAAATCTCGGCGCTACTTATATGGATGTAACCGGAAAGAATTATACTGGTTCAATCGTACTTGCTCCTTATTCGTCAGCAGTTCTTATTTATGTTTCAGGTACAGTTGCAAATCAGCCGCCGGTTGCCAATGCAGGAAGTAACCAAACAATATCACAGCCTTCTAATTCAGTTACTCTTGATGGAAGCGCTTCGACAGATCCGGATGGTACCATCAGCACTTATGCATGGACAAAAGTTTCCGGACCAAGTCAAGGTACTATAACGAATGCTGCGGGCATGACAACTACCGCAACAAATCTTACCCAGGGAACTTATGTTTTTAAATTGACTGTTACAGATAATGGAGGAGCGACTGGGGCTGATTCGGTTACAATTACAGTGAATGGGGTATTGAATCAAACTCCGGTTGCAAACGCAGGAGCAAACCAGACAATTACGTTGCCAACAAGTACAGTAACATTGGATGGTAGCGCATCATCTGATCCTGACGGTACAATCGCATCTTATGCATGGACAAAAGTATCAGGCCCTACTTCCGGAACCATAACCAGTGGATCAAGTGCAACTACAACAGTGACTGGTCTTGCACAAGGCACTTATGTATTTAGTCTAACCGTTACGGACAATGGAAATATAACCGCTACAGACGAAGTAACGATTACGGTAAATGCAACTGCAAATAAATTACCGGTTGCAAATGCTGGTGCAAACCAAACAATTAGTTTACCTACTAATTCAGTTACTTTAAATGGTTCTGCATCTTCAGATGCAGATGGTACAATTGCATCGTATGCATGGACAAAAGTATCAGGACCCACTTCAGGAACGATAACAAGCGCTACTGCTGCATCGACAACTGTGACTGGTCTTGCGCAGGGTACTTATATATTTAAACTGACAGTAAAAGATAATAGTGGTGGAAGCGCTGCGGATTCAGTTACGATAACTGTGAATGCAGCAGCCAACCAGGCGCCTGTTGCAAACGCAGGAGCTAATCAAACGATCACTTTACCAACAAGCACAGTTACTTTGAATGGAACTGGTTCCAGTGATGCAGATGGCACTATTGCATCTTATGCTTGGACAAAGGCTTCTGGTCCGACTTCAGGAACAATTACCAGTGTGACAAGCGGAACGACAACTGTGACAGGTCTTGTACAAGGAACTTATGTATTCCAGTTAACAGTGAAAGATAATGCAGGTGCAACAGCAACTGACAATGTTACTATAACTGTGAATGCGGCAGCTAACCAATCACCAATTGCAAATGCTGGAGCCAACCAGACTATAACATTGCCAACTAATTCTGTAACATTGAATGGCTCCGCATCTTCAGATCCTGATGGAACAATTTCAACTTACACATGGTCTAAAGCATCTGGTCCTGCAACTGGTACTATCTCTAATACAGCAAATGCTACCACGACTGCCACTAATCTGGTGCAAGGAGTATATGTGTTTAAATTAACTGTAAAAGATAACAGCAATGCAACAGCTTCAGACTCTGTAATTATTACAGTAAATGCAGCGCCTAACCAGGCGCCAGTTGCAAATGCAGGTGCAAACCAGACCATTACTTTACCAACAAATACAGTTACGATAAATGGTTCAGCATCTTCTGATGCAGATGGCTCAATTGCATCTTATACATGGACAAAAGTTTCTGGACCAACTTCAGGAACAATTACAAGTGCAACAAGTGCAACAACTACTGTTACCGGTCTTGCACAAGGCACATATGTATTCCTGTTAACAGTGAAAGACGATGACGGTGCAACAGCAACGGATAATGTTACAATTACAGTAAACGCAGCGCCTAACCAGGCACCTGTAGCAAACGCAGGAATAAATCAAACAATTACACTGCCAATCAATACAGTTACATTAGACGGTACTGCATCTTCAGATGCAGATGGTTCTATCGTTTCTTATACATGGACTAAAACTGCAGGTGGTACTGCAACAATCGCAAATGCAACTGGCAGCACTACTTCAGTAACAAACCTGCAGGCTGGTCAATATACTTTCCAGTTGACTGTTAAGGATGATGATGGCGCTACTGCAACAAAAACAGTGAGAGTTACAGTTCTCAACGCGACAGATCAGGATCCAGTAGCAGATGCTGGCCAGGCACAAACTATAACATTACCAGTAAATTCGGTAACTCTCAATGGAAGCGGATCTGTTGATCCAGATGGAACAATTTCAACTTATGCATGGACAAAAATTTCTGGTCCAATGCAAAGTACTATCGCTGCAGCAGGAAGTGTAACTACTGCAGTGAATAACCTGGTAGAGGGTGTATATGTATTCCGTCTTACAGTTACTGATAATTCCGGAAATACAGCCACAGATTCTGTAACAATAACTGTAAATGCTGCTGCGAATAAGGCACCAGTTGCAAATGCAGGCGTAAGTCAAACAATAACCTTACCGGTAAATACGGGTAACCTCGATGGTTCTGCATCAACTGATCCTGATGGTTCAATTGCAACGTATAGCTGGGTTAAGATAAGTGGCGGTGCAGCAACTATTGCTAATAATAGCATTGCAAAAACAACTGTAACGGGTCTATCAGTTGGCCAATACATTTTTGAATTAACTGTAACTGATGATAAAGGTGCAACTTCAAAAGCACAGGTAAAGATTACAGTAAATGCTGCTGCGAATAAGGCACCAGTTGCAAATGCAGGCTCAAACAAGAATATAACATTGCCGGTAAATACGACGACGATTGATGGAAGCGCATCTTCTGATCCTGATGGAACGATTGTATCATACCAATGGGTTAAAATAAGTGGCGGTGCAGCGACAATTACTGACGCTACAGCCGCAACAACAACCATTACAGGATTAGTTGCTGGTCAGTACACTTTTGAATTAACAGTTACAGATAACAATGGGGCTACAGCGAAGGCACAGATGAAAGTAACAGTAAATGCCGCGGTAAACAAGAGACCCGTAGCAAGCGCAGGCAACAGCCAGACAATTACATTGCCGATAAATACCGTGACATTAGATGGCTCTGCTTCTTCAGATGCCGATGGAAATATAGTTTCTTACTCATGGGTAAAAATAAGTGGAGGCGCAGGCACAATCACTGATGCAACTGCTGCAACAACAACTGTAACAGGGTTGGTGACCGGTCAGTATACTTTTGAAATAACAGTGACTGATGACAAAGGCGCAACGTCAAAAGCACAGGTAAAGATTACAGTAATCGCTGCTCCTAATCAATCACCTGTTGCCAATGCAGGATCAAACATCACGATTACACTTCCTACAGACAGCATCACTCTTGATGGATCTGCATCATCTGATCCTGATGGTTCTATTGCTTCTTATGGTTGGGTTAAGATAAGTGGTGGTTCTGCAACAATCAAGAGTTCAAATTCAGCGACTACTTCTGTATCAGGTCTGTCGGCCGGTCAATATACGTTTGAATTAACAATCACTGATAATAAAGGAGCAACTTCAAAAGCGCAGGTAAAAGTGACTGTAAATGCAGCTGCAAATAAACCGCCGGTAGCGAATGCAGGTGCGAGTCAGACGTTGCCGTTTGGCACTTCATCGGTAACATTAGATGGATCAAAATCAAGTGATCCCGATGGTCAGATAGCAAATTATAGCTGGGCATTGATTTCGGGTGCTAATGTCACTATCGCGAGTGGCAATACAGCAAAACCGGTTATTACTGGTTTGCAAGGAGGTGAATACATTTTTGAATTAACCGTAACCGACGATAAAGGCGCTACTGCAACTGCCCAGGTAAAAATAATCGTGAACCTAAGTTCAAACCAGGCACCTGTTGCTGATGCAGGCGCTAATCAGAACGTCAATTTTACTTCTAATACGGCAAATACAAAATTGGATGGTACAAAATCGTATGATCCGGACGGAACAATCGTATCTTATAACTGGGCGAAAGTAGACGGTCCGTCTTCGGTTACTATTACGAATATGAATACCGCAACGCCGATCATTTCTGGTATGATAGCTGGAGTGTACACGTTTGAATTAACGGTTACTGATAACCGTGGCGCTTCTACCAAAGCCCAGGTTAAAATCACAGTCCGTCAATCTGATAATGAACCACCAGTAGCAGATGCAGGCAATGATGTAACGGCTACTATGCCAAATATAAATAACAAGGGAGGAGCAAGCGCTACATTGGATGGCACCAAGTCGTACGATCCGGATGGAACTATTTATACCTATAGCTGGTTGAAGTTAAATGGTCCTTCTGCTGTCACGATTGGTAACATCAATTCATCCGTTGCAAATGTGTCTGGCCTGCAGGTTGGTCAATATACATTCCAATTAACGGTTACTGATAATCGCGGCGCAAGCTCTACAGATGAGATAACGGTGATTGTAAAACCTTCAGCTGATCAATTGCCAGTGGCTGATGCTGGTGATGATGTAACAGTGACCGCGCCTACTTCGACTGCAACACTGGATGGAAGTAATTCATCCGATAGCCAGGGCAGCCTCACCTATAAATGGGAGCAGGTAAGTGGACCTTCAACATCCAACATTTCATCTGTTACTTCAGCGAAAATATCAGTGACAGGCCTTGCTATTGGTCAGTATATCTTTAAACTTACTGTGAAAAACAGTCGTGGAGTTGAAGCGAGCGATGAAGTAAAGGTGAATGTCATCAATGGAAACAAGAGCTATGCAACAATGGATTTGTATCCAAACCCTGCTTCAAGTGTGATAAATGCAAAAATCACAAGCGACAGCATCGGTGTAGTTGTGCTCAATATCTACGACATGAATGGCAGAGCGATGAAAAAAGTAGAATTGAATAAGCAACTGGTCGATAACCTGCGTCAGCAGGTGCAGCGCAGGGATGTAAATAACAATCCTACAAATACGACCGATGTATATTTCACTTTCCCGATCAATATTTCAGCGTTGGGCAACGGTGTCTATGTTCTGGAAACGATCATTGACGGTAAAGTAAAAATAGCTTCGAAATTTGTTAAGTATTAAACGAAGATTCAAACTAATCAAATTAAGAAAGTAAGATAATTCCGGAGTTGATGGCAATATGTTGTAACACATATTGCCATCATTTTTTTTAGCAATAGCTGTAATTTTTGCTATCATTTCAGATCAGCTGTTTAAAGTCCACTATCATTAAAGCCACCTTCACGGCGATCTTTCGTCACCTTTTCATACAGGTAAAATACAATTAAACGTTTACGGGAAAGGAGTTTAAACTACCCTGTTTGATTTTTTCTTCAGTTGCCTTATGGAGAGGAGAATATGATTTTTTTATTTCCACTTTGCAGGATAGGCGAATTCATATTATTTTAGTAATTTAACCAACCTTATTTTAAGTAATAATACCACTCGTTTGGTATAATTTAGTGGCGTTTATGAACAGAAGATTTTTACAGTTTTTGCAAATTACCCTGATTACCCTTGATCTACTGGTTCTCAATCTGCTTTTTGCATTTATAAAACTTTTATTTGCTGATAGAATTAAAGCGCCCTTGTTTACTACTTATCTTATTTTCTGGGCGGTTCTGAACATAGGATGGATACTCGTAAGTTGGATAGGTAAAGTGTATGTCAGGGATAATATTCTTTCTTTTGAATTATTTACAAAACAAACAATGCGGGTGTATGTGATATGGATTCTGTTTTTATTCTTCTATACTTTTATTTCCCACAATATTGACCTTTCAAGGCTCTTTGTTATTTTAATGTGCGTGAGTTTTGGTATTGGCCTTCTGCTAAACAGGTTTGCCTACATCGGGATACGCGGATATTTCCGCAATAGTGACAATTTTGGTAAGAAGGTAGTTATAATCGGTTATAATGAAGTTGCGAAAAAATTAGCCACTTACCTCGAACAGGAAGGCATTAACATGCGTATATTAGGCTTTGCAGAAGATTTCGATAAAGTAACTGAACTCTCACATTATCCCATCTTATCCGATATCAGTAATTCGCTGGAAGTCTCTAAAAAGCTCCAGGTAAATGAGATTTTCTCGACCATTACACCGGAGCAGGACCATAATATTTATGGATTAATGAGGGAGGCGGAAATTGAATGTATTCGTTTCAGAATTGTGCCAGATCTCACTTCATTTGTTCGTCGCCCTGTTCATATTTATTACCTGAAAGACATTCCTATTATTTCATTAAGGAGCGAGCCGTTAGATGATGTTGCAAACAGGTTAAACAAGCGCATCTTTGATGTAGTTATTTCTTTTTTTGTATTGATATTCATTTTGTCCTGGCTTGTCCCTATTCTTGGTTTGATCATTTGGCTTGAATCAAGAGGGCCTATTTTCTTTGTACAGCAAAGAACCGGGCGGGATAATAAACCGTTTGGGTGTATTAAGTTTCGAAGTATGCGTGTAAACAAGGATGCCAATACGGTTCAGGCCGTTCGGAATGATTCGAGGATCACCCGTGTCGGAAGATTTCTCCGTAGAACCAATCTCGATGAGTTTCCCCAGTTTATAAATGTATTAAAAGGCGATATGAGCATCGTTGGTCCACGACCGCATATGCTAAAACATACTGACGATTACTCAAAGTTGATTAATCAATACATGGTACGTCAGTTTTTGAAGCCCGGCATTACCGGTTGGGCTCAGGTGAACGGCTATCGTGGAGAAACCAAAGAATTGCAGCAAATGAAGGCAAGGGTTGAATATGATCTCTGGTATATGGAAAACTGGAGTATATGGCAGGACATCAAAATAATCTTTCTCACCATTTATAACCTGATACGAGGTGATGAAAATGCTTTTTAAATAAAAGCATTCTCATTATCATCAATCGCAATTCCCTTCTGTGGAGCAAACAGATTTATTTTCTCCTGTTACTTCTATAAGTCCATTTTCTTTTTCCCATTCAGAATAAGAAAGGCGTATAGCACTCTGAAACGTTTCAACTGGCTGTGCGCCGGAAATCGCATATTTCCCGTTCAAAATGAAAAAAGGTACGCCTCTGATGCCAAACTCAGTTGCCCTGGTAATATCATTTTTTACCTCTTTAGAAAATGCATCACTATTCAGCATTTGAATGACTTCATCTTTGTCAAGACCGATTTCGACTCCAAGTTCAGCTAGAGTCAAAGAATCGCTGATATTTTTACCTTCAGTAAAATAGGCGCGAAATATTCTTTCCTCTGCGGCATCGCCAAGATTGTATGTTTTTGCCAACTGGATCAAACGATGAGCGTCAAAAGAATTAGCGATAACCGCTTTATCAAAATTATATTCAAGTCCATTTTGTCTGGCTGATTCCGCAAGCTGGTCATGAAGCTGCATGGAATGTTCAATACTGATTCCTTTTCGTTCGGAAAGATAACTGTATAAATCTTTTCCGGGTTGATGCGCTATGTAGGGATCTAATTGAAAGCTATGCCATATTATCTCCACGTGCTCCTTGCCTGAAAAATCGTTTAATGCCGTTTCAAGTTTTCGTTTACCAATATAACAGAACGGGCACATTATATCGGACCATATATCTATTTTCATTTCTCGCTTTAATAAATTTAATAACCTCAAATCAGGCTAAGGCTGTTTGCTTCATTCTTTCATCGATGCTCAACGGACCAGCTCCAAAAAAAGCTATAAAAAATGCTCCCCCCAATAATCCCAGGTTTTTCATAAACATTGCAATATCCATTTGCTTCATCATCGGGTCCTGTATTGTCCAGAATTTATGCAACATAAGCGTCACCGGTACCAGGAAAACGATTAACAACCATGCTCCTAATTTTGTTTTGTAACCTATCAAAATACTCAAACCTCCCAATATGGATATGACTCCCGAAAGGGGAACCAGTACCGTTGCGAACGGCACTCCTTGTGAGCCGGCAAAAGCAATGGTTTGCGATGAAAAATGACCAATCCCCGCTACTAAAAAAATCAATGAAAACAGGAATCTTCCTGCTACAACTGCATACTTCATTCTATTTTGTTTTTAATGAAACACAAAGTTATTTACCTTTGCTATACTTTAGTAACTACTATACTATTGTATACTGGTATACTTTAGTATAGTAAACAGATAAGTTGATGGTAAAAGATAAAATCATTCATAACGCGTCAGAATGTTCTCAGTACGTGTTACCTATACGAGATTGCCTGGATATTATAAGCGGAAAATGGAAGTTGCCAATACTCGGGGCATTGACGCACAGTAAAAAAAGATTTAAAGAATTGGAGCGGGAAATTCCAAAAATAACGCCGCGTATGTTGTCAAAAGAATTAAGAGAATTAGAATTAAACCAGTTGGTATCAAGAAAGGTATATGACACTAAACCAGTAACCGTGGAATACGAGTTATCCCCTTATGGACGATCATTAGATAAAGTATTGGATGCAATGAAACAGTGGGGCACACAACACCGAAAGAGAATTTTAGGAAAATAATTCCCGGGTTTGCAGCTATTGATGTTTTTAAAACCGGAAAAGTGTCTATTTCATGCCAATCAGTTTATAGACAACGATAATTACGGAGATAAGGAGGATTAGGCCTGCGTCAATAATGTGACGCCTTTCAAGGCGTTTGAAAAGGTTGTTCATAGGGTTTTTTGTTACGATATAAAAATATCAGTTCCTTTTAATAAACCCAATAGTGAAACTACAAGGGTTTTTCCCTATTGGGTTTATGTTCTGCTTGCTTCGCTTTCCGCTATATTAACGCATTGGTTACAAGTACTTAAGCATTTAAAAAAATACCCGCCTCGATCAACACCGGGCGGGTACAAGGTAAAACGTTGTTGTTATTAATAACGATAGTGTTCAGCTTTGAAAGGCCCCTGTTTACTGATGCCAAGATAATCTGCCTGCTCAGTAGTCAGTTCATCCAACTCAACACCAATTTTTGCGAGGTGTAACCTTGCAACTTTCTCATCCAGGTGTTTTGGCAACACATAAACTCTATTCTCATAGTTCTTATGGTTTTGCCATAATTCTATTTGAGCCAGCGTTTGATTTGAGAAAGAATTACTCATTACAAACGAAGGGTGACCAGTAGCGCATCCAAGATTTACAAGGCGACCTTCAGCCAGGATGATTACATCATGACCATCCACGTTGTATATATCAACCTGTGGTTTAACTGTATCTTTTGTATTGCCATAGTTCTTATTCAACCATGCAATATCGATTTCGATATCGAAGTGTCCGATGTTACAAACGATGGCTTTATCTTTCATCAGTTTGAAATGAGCCCCGGTAATCAGATCACGGCAACCACTTGCCGTTACAATAATATCTGCTTCTTTTACGGCGTCAATCATTTTCTTTACTTCAAAACCATCCATTGCAGCTTGCAACGCACAAATCGGATCGATCTCAGTAACGATCACACGACAACCCGCGCCAGCCAAAGAAGCCGCTGAACCTTTACCAACATCACCATAGCCGCCTACTACTGCTATTTTACCAGCCAGCATTACATCTGTCGCACGGCGAATAGCATCAACCAGTGATTCTTTGCAACCGTATTTGTTATCAAACTTTGATTTTGTTACAGAATCGTTTACGTTGATCGCTGGCATTGGCAATGTACCTTTTGCAACCCTTTCATATAAACGGTGAACACCGGTTGTTGTTTCTTCACTGATGCCTTTTACATGCTGAATCAATTCAGGATAAGTATCCAATACCATGTTTGTTAAATCACCACCATCATCAAGGATCATATTCAATGGGCGTTCTTTGCTGCCAAAGAATAATGTTTGTTCAATACACCAATCTGCTTCTTCAATTGTTTGTCCTTTCCATGCAAACACTCCAACACCAGTCGCAGCGATTGCAGCAGCAGCATGATCCTGCGTAGAAAAAATGTTGCAGGAACTCCATTTTACTTCAGCGCCCAGTGCCGTCAATGTTTCAATCAATACTGCAGTTTGGATTGTCATATGAAGGCAGCCTGCGACTCTCGCACCCTTTAATGGTTGAGAAGGTCCGTACTCTTTGCGGATCGACATCAAACCTGGCATTTCAGCTTCCGCTAAACGGATTTCTTTGCGTCCCCATTCTGCCAATGAAATATTGGCAACTTTATAAGGAAGGGAAAAATCAATGGATTTAGATACTGTTGACATAATTAATGATATTGGTAAATGAATGTTGATTGATAATTAAAACCGTGCCACAAAGATATATTGTAAAGGATAAAATTCTTTTGTAGATAAGTAATTCAGGATAAAATGAATATTTATATATAGTTTGCAGGATAAAATACTTTTTGCCTATGGCAAAAGCGGTTCAGAAAGTGGAAATGCCTGTGTTAGATAAAATTGACTTGTCAATTTTAAAGCTATTACAGCAAAATGCGAGAGTCACCGTAAAAGAATTATCAGAAAAGGTACATCTTAGCACTTCGCCGGTACATGAAAGAGTAAGACGTATGGAAGAGAACGGCGTTATTAAGCAATATATCACGTTGCTGGATGCCGCAAAAGTGGGGAAAGGCTTAATGGTGATTTGTTATGTTTCATTACGTCAACATAGCAAGAACGCCGGTGATAAATTTATCAAATCGATACTTGAAATGAATGAAGTGATGGAATGTTTGACGATTTCAGGCGAGTTTGATTTTATGTTGAAAGTGGTGGCGGAGAATATGGACGACTATTATCATTTCCATGTCAACAAACTCAGCCAGGTAGATAATGTGGGCAATGTGCAAAGTGTATTTGTAATGGGTGTTATCAAACAAACTCATCAGTTGCTGTACTAGCCTCATTTTTTTAAGAATAAATTTTCAAAAAATAATTATGCATACATATGATACGGTTACGGCGGCTGTGAACGACTTAAGAAAGCGTGGTTACAATCTTGATTTCAATTTATCTGAAAATTGTATCCTTTGTCAGGGAAATAAATTCGGCGCAGAAGATTTTGAAATCAGCGAGGTGTATCGGTTCGAGGGTAATAGCGATCCAGCTGATGAAGCGATAGTATACGCCATCGAAGGAAACAATGGCGACAAAGGTATTTTAGTAAATGGTTATGGTCCTTCGTCAAACGTAGTAAGCGCTGACCTGGCTAAGAAATTATCTATTCATCATTAACGCCTTTCTCATGAAGATTTTAGTTTGCTCAGTATTGCTTATCGTCATTGGTATTGCCGGTTTTGCTCAATTAAGAAGACCGGCGCTAAAGGAAAAAAGAATCGATTCACTTAAATTAGGTTGCCCAATGGTTGGAGCAATACCGCAATCTCCTTCCGATCAGGGCGCCGGCTATAAAGGAGATTTGAAAGTTGTATTTAAAAGTACCACTGATAGCTTATTTCTTTCGCCTGTTGATGGAAAGGTTGATTTAATTACAATTGGCGATGGCGGCAAGTATGAAATCGTCATGCACTATTTCAATTACAATATCTGGTGCACGGGCATTAGTCAATCTTTGGTAAGGAAGAATGATATGCCTAAGAAAGGCCAGCCAATAGGAAAGATAAACCCCGGAGATGAAGTTGAATTATTGCTATTCGATGATGAAGAGCCGGTAGATCCAAAAAAATTTCTCGATTGCCAAACAAAAAAATAACGGCCATTACGGATTGATTAAAACTCTTTTTCCATGATAAAATCATCCATGAAAAAGCCGTTTCCGATATCCAATTTTATTTCATCAATAACGACAAATCCTATTCTGGAATAGAAATCCTTTGCTTTATTATGCCGGTTTACCTGCAATCTCAACGCTTTTCCTCCGGCAGATTTTATTTCATCAATAATATAGTTAATTACAAAATTACCGGTGCCTTTTCCTTGTTGTGATTGAAGAATGTAAATCTTTTGTAGTTTATAAATATAGTTTTCCAAATGTTGAAATGACGCGAAACCTACAGCATCTTTTTCGTCATAGACAATAATAAAACGACAACCTTCTTCCATTTGTTTTTCCAGCGATTCAATGCTGTACATCAATTCAAGCATGTAATCAATCTGCTCTTTGGTTAAAAGGTCAGCATACGTCTGCGGCCAGACTTTGAAAGTAAGTTCACGTATTAAGGGTATGTCATTTTTAGTTGCGTAGATGATTTTATACACGACCGGAAATATTTGAAAACGTTCTTTGTGAAAGTAATTGATGCTCGTTGATAAGTCGTTTGCTCAGACGGACAGCTACAAAAAATGAGGCAATCGCACCGATAAATAAAAATCCGTCAGAAACATACGGCGTTACATACGGCGATTTTTGTAGAAATAGAAGGAAGTCGAATGTGCCGTGAAAAAATACTGCTACTAATAAACCTGTTAATAATAATGCGCCGCTTTGCGCCTTGTTGAATTTAGCTTTACCTGCAAAGTACCCCATCAGCACTGCGAATGTAGCATGAGCCGGAACGCTTAAGAACATGCGGACTATCGCTGTGCCATAGCCGTTTTGTGAAACGTATAGAATGTTTTCAACTGTGGCAAAACCCATTCCCGCCATAATGCCATAGACGATGCCATCCAATGGTTCGTCGAAACTTTGTTTCGGATAAGCATAGTAACGAAGAACAATAAACTTTCCAAGTTCTTCTGTAAGAGCGACTACACCATAAGCGAAAAATGCCGTTGATAAAACAGTATTGTCGAAATAAGGAGTTGCTAAACGTTCAACGACTGCCGCCGGTACTACCACAAAAGCGCCAAGAATGAAACTGATGATTAGTTTCATAATAGGTTCAGGATTGTACATGTCTTTATAAAAAATGTAAAAGCAGATAACAATTCCCGGTGCAATAGCGAGTGCCAATAAGGTCATGTTGGCTAATTTGTAATGAAGATAAGAAAACAGGTACACATAGATTATTGTTGATTTTTCATAGTGAAAACGATTTTTTCAAGTTCAGTAAACCGACGACAAAAGATTTTGTCAAAGCACTTTATTTCCTTCTAAATTTATAGTATTAATATTCTTTCATGCGCAGATACATTTTGTCTATCAGTTTGCTGTTTGTCCTCAATAGTTACATATTTTCTCAGCAATTCGGTGGTAACCCTCCTTCTCTGAAATGGAAACAAATTAACACAGATTCAGCACGTGTCATTTTTCCGCAGGGGCTCGATAGCCAGGCGCAGCGTGTTGCCGGAATCGTTCATTACTTAGCGAAACAAAAACCATTTTCGCCGGGAGATAAAATTTATAAGATCAATATCGTTTTGCAAAATCAAACTACAATTTCAAATGGCTACGTTGGACTTGGGCCTTACCGTAGCGAGTTTTATATGACTCCGGATCCAAACAATTTTGAACAGGGAAGCCAGGCGTGGCCAGATCAGTTGGCTGTGCATGAGTACAGGCACGTAATGCAATACAATAATTTCCGTAATGGGTTGAGCAAAGCATTTTATTATTTGTTTGGTGAAGAAGGACTTTCAATTGCTATCGATGGATCGGTACCCAACTGGTTCTTTGAAGGTGACGCAGTATATAACGAAACGTTTACTACACACCAGGGCAGAGGCCGATTGCCATTTTTTCTGAATGCTTATCCTTCTTTGTGGATGTCGGGCAAACATTATTCTTTTATGAAACTGA
This sequence comes from Chitinophagaceae bacterium, assembly GCA_049840875.1. Taxonomy (GTDB): domain Bacteria; phylum Bacteroidota; class Bacteroidia; order Chitinophagales; family Chitinophagaceae; genus JAFDYH01. The sequence continues at coordinate 103,100 of JASGJE010000002.1, forward strand.
GAAATGGTTCATTAAAGGATTATGTGCCGAATCATTATAACCTCGGCTATATGCTGGTAAATTATGGACGTGAAAAATACGGCGTCGATTTCTGGAATAAGGTTACCTATGACGCCAGCGCTTACAAAGGCTTATTTTATCCTTTTCAACATGCGATAAAAAAATATGCCGGCGTTGATTACAGAACTTTTTATAACAACGCATTTGACTACTATAAAAAGATATGGAATATTCAGAACGACAAGAATTCGCATGATTATGTTTCAAAACCTACGTACAGTTATGTAACCGATTACCAGTTCCCGTATCAGATCGGCCATGACTCTCTGCTCTATTTAAAAAGTAGTTACGTTAAAATTCCGCACTTTGTAATAAAAGATAAAAGCGGCGAACATTCTATCAGGGCAAAAGATATTTCAAATGATATGCAGTTCTCGTATAGAAACGGCAGAATTGTTTATGCAGGGTACGAAACAGATGCCAGATGGGCATGGCGCGACTACAGTGTCATCAAGGTGTTGAATATTTATAATAAACGACAGGTAACTATTACTCATAAGACGAAATATTTCACCCCGGATATTTCAGAAGATGGCTCTCAGATTGTTGCAGTACAGAATAGTTCTGATGGTAAAAGTGTTTTGCACATACTCAACGCATCAGATGGAAAAGTTGTAAAAGAGATAAGTTCTGCAGAAGTGAACGTATTTACTGATCCTAAATTTGTTGATGAAAATAACCTGGTTGCAGTTGTGAGATTAAGAGATGGTAAATCGTCACTTGCTTCAATTGATATCAAAACAGGCAGTATTGAGCGGTTAACTCCACCTTCATTCAGCGTTGCCGGTTATCCTTGCGTTACGAATGGAATTGTTTATTTCACAGCATCTTATTCAGGCAATGATGATGTTTTTGCGGTTCGCTTAAGCGATAAAAAAATATTCCAGGTAAGTAATGATCATTTAGGGAATTATTATGCGAATGTATCAGGCGACAAAGCAATTGTTTCCCATTTTACTGCGGATGGCTACCAGTTGAAACGACTGGACGCTTCAATTTCATCTTTAAAAGAAATGGACCTCGATAAACCAGATTCTTCAAACGCTGGAGGTCAAACATTACTGGAGCAAACACCTCATCGAATTTTCCCTGTGAGTAATTATAATAAGGCAACTAAACTTGTTAATTTTCATAGCTGGCGGCCTTACTATGAAGATCCTGATTTTACTTTTTCTCTGTACGGTGAAAATGTATTGAATACATTTCAAACACAGCTTTATTATCATTATAACAATAGCGATAAAACAAATGGCGTTGGGTTCAGCGGAACTTTCGGCGCTTTGTTTCCTTATATCAACTTCGGAACAGAATATACATTTGATGTTGCTGATTCATCCGGTGGCCATTTACGTGAATGGAGCCAATTAGATACCAGGATCGGCCTAAACGTTCCATTCGATTTCAGCCGAGGGCTTACGTATAAGTTTCTGAATATCGGTACTGATTACGTTCTGCGAAACGATTTTATTAAAGCGCCATCGAAACAATTTTTCCCCGATTTTAATTTTACTTACCTGCATCATTATATTTCGTGGCAACATACTGTGCAAACGGCGAGACAACATATCTATCCAAGACTTGGTTACACTTTATCAATTGATCATCGTTATCCTGTCGATAATTTTTCCGGTTATCAATTTCTTGGAAGGGCCTCATTGTATTTACCTGGTTTTTATTCGACGCATACAATTGTTTTATCCGGCGCCTTTCAACAACGCGATACGTCAAGGGTGATATTCAGTAATGGTATTGCCGGCGCAAGAGGCTACAGTGATTATTACCGTACTGATGCAGGCTCACGACTGTGGCGTTTATCGGCGAACTACCATCTCCCTTTGTTTATTCCTGACTGGGGTTTTGGGCAAATGCTGTACATACAACGTATTCGAGCAAATGCGTTTTATGACTTTCAACGCATATTTTCAAATGATAAATTACGTTCACTGGATCTCAGGAGTACCGGGGCTGAATTGTATTTTGATACGAAATGGTGGAATCAATACCCGTTGACGTTCGGTATTCGCTTCAGTCATTTATTAGATCAGGATATCCTGGCGCCGGGTCAGACCAATGTAATTGAATTGATTTTGCCGACAAGTATCATTCCTAAATAATTAATACAAGCAACATAAAAGTTACAATCGCGACCGCGAAAATATCAATAGGATGTAAGCAGCTTATATCAAAGCTGCTTTTAAATTTGTATGAAGCAAAACTGTTCTATAAGTCCGCAAGACTTTGTTCAATGATCTTGATTTTTGCTTCTGCATCAGCAAATTTTTTCTTTTCCAGTTCCACCACTTCGGGTTTTGCGTTGTTGACGAATTTCTCGTTGCTTAATTTTTTTTGAATCGATTCAAGAAAACCTTTTTGATAAGCCAGGTCTTTTTGCAGTTGCTCTTTGTGATTGCTGCTGTCAATAGATTTCTCTGTTTCGATATACAGCTTTTCTTTCTGAACAACGATCGCAATTGTATTCGGCACGGTATCTTTTACAACGCTTAAAGACTCCGCGTTTACCTGTTTTAAAAGAATTGACTTGATTGCCTCTAATGAAAAACTGCCGGAAGATTGTATGTGAATCTTTATTGTATCTTTTGGTTTTAACTGGTTTTTATTACGGGTGTCGCGTATGGCAGTAATTATTTCCTTCAATATCGCACCGGTTTGTAACACTTCTGCAGCAACTGATTTTCCCGGAATCAATTGCTTTAATATTATATCGTCCCCTTCTTTTCTTTCTGTCAATAAATGATAAATTTCTTCAGTAATGAATGGCGTGAATGGGTGCAACAATTGCATTAATTCTTCGAAAAATGAAAGCGTTTTTTCATACACTATCGCATCGACAGGCTCATTCTGGGCCGGTTTTACCCATTCAAGATACCAACTACAGAAATCATCCCATATGAGCGAATAAATAGTTTTTAATGCCTCGCTTAACCGAAATTCTTTGAATAGACCTTCCAGTTCAACTTTCACTTCGCTTAGGCGATTTTCAAACCATCTTACTGCAAAATTTTCCGATGATCCCGAGCCGTTTTGTGCAACTCTTGATTCCCACATTTTCACGAGCTTCATTGCATTCCAGAGTTTATTATTAAAATTCCGGCCTTGCTCATTGCTTGCTTCATCCCACAATAAATCATTACCCGCTGGTGAAGCGATCATAATTCCAAAACGGCACGCATCTGCGCCGTACTTGTCAATCAACTCAAGTAAATCTGGTGAATTGCCAAGGCTTTTACTCATTTTTCTTCCCTGCTTATCTCTTACAATGCCGGTAAAATAAACATCACTGAAAGGCTTATCACCTTTAAATTCAAAACCGGCCATTATCATTCTTGCCACCCAGAAGAAAATAATTTCAGGGGCTGTAACCAATGTATTTGTTGGATAATAATAACTAACATCTTTATTTCCCGGATCGCTGTATCCTTTAAATACTTCGAAAGGCCAAAGCCAACTGGAAAACCAGGTATCAAGTACGTCTTCATCCTGCTTGAGATCGTCAATGGTGAATGGTAAATGGTCAATGATTCCAGCTTGCTCGTTTTTGATTTTTGACTTTTGATTTTTTAATTGCTCAAATGCTTCTTCTCTTGTCGCAGCAACTGCAAACGATCCATCCGGTGTATACCAAGCCGGAATACGTTGGCCCCACCACAATTGCCGGCTGATACACCAATCACGAATATTCTCCATCCAGTATCGGTACAGATTTTTGAATTTTACCGGATGAAAATTGATGTCGCCATCTACAACTGCATTCAGTGCGGGAGACGAAATCTTCTTCATATCCACCCACCATTGCAGACTTAAACGAGGCTCAACTGCAACGTCTGAATTTCTTTCACTGTAACCTACTTCGCTGGTATAATCCTCGATCTTTTCAATTAGATTTTTCGCTTCCAATAACTGCACAATTTTCTTTCGGGCTTCAAAACGTTCTTCACCGATTAAAATCTGTGCATCATTGTTCAACGTTCCGTCATCATTGAAAATATCAATTGTTTCCAGCTTGTGTTTTTGTCCCAGTTGATAATCATTCATATCATGAGCCGGAGTTATCTTCAAAGCGCCTGTGCCGAAATCCATGGTTACGTATTCGTCTGTGATCACAGGAATGCGTCGTTTGATTAACGGTACGAAAACGAATTTGCCATGTAGATGTTTGTATCGTTCATCAGATGGATGCACACAGATGGCGGAGTCACCCATTATTGTTTCGGGGCGAACAGTGGCAATAGTTAGATAGTCTGAAGTCGGAAGTCCGGAGTGAGATGAAATCGATATTTCTGAATTGTCAATAAAATATTTTAGATAATAGAGTTTCTGCTTTGTTTCCCTGCGGATAACTTCCTCGTCACTCAATGCTGTTTTTGCCTTTACATCCCAGTTGATCATTCGCTTACCGCGATAGATATAGCCCTTTTTGTACAGCTCGATAAATACATTGATTACCGATTCGTAATAATCGGGATCCATGGTAAATGTGGTTCTATCCCAATCGAGACTGAATCCTAATTTTCTTAATTGCTGTAAAATGATTCCACCGTATTTCTCTTTCCATTCCCAGGCATATTTCAAAAATTCATCCCTGCTGAGATTGGATTTGTTGATTCCTTTTTCGCGAAGCATCTGTACTACTTTCGCTTCCGTTGCAATAGAAGCGTGGTCAGTGCCCGGAACCCAACATGTATTTTTTCCCTGCATCCTCGCACGGCGTATCAGTATGTCCTGTATTGTGTTGTTAAGACAATGACCCATGTGCAGCACACCCGTAACATTAGGCGGTGGCATTACGATTGTATACGGCTCACGTTCATCTGGCTCACTATGAAAATACCCTTTACTAACCCAATGACGATACCATTTTTCTTCGGCAGGTAGATGCTCAAAATTTTTCGACAATTCCATAAGGCCGCAAATTTACCTGCTTTTCGGGGAAGTGTAAAGGAAGAGGGCCTCGAAGATGAAGTCATTCATTACCGTGAATGGCTTTTCAATTTCAGCTTATCAGAAAATATATACTGTGAAAAGTCGTAATGCGGGAACCTGCAATCAGAAAATAAGTAACTGCCTGGTTTATTGATGGTTCCATTTTTTTTCTTATCTCTTCGCAAATGTATTGCCGGCCATTATGAACTTCTATGATGGCATGTGCCATTTCATGTAAAGTTGAGTTCTTGGTCATATAACCTTTGGCGCCTGCATTCAGCATTTTTTGAACGTAAGCCGGTTGATTATTGATTGAAAGACCGATGATCTTTATAGATGGCGCGACTTTAGCAATTTTTGCAGTCGCCTCCAGGCCGTTTACCGGCTGCATATTTATATCCATCAGCATGATATCCGGCATTTTTTGTTGGGCAGTTGCTATGGCTTCTGCGCCATCGCGGCACTCTCCAACAATCTCAAAACGTTTGTCCTGGTTTAGCAATAGTTTCCATGAACCCCTTACTAATTCATGATCATCTACAAGTACAATCCTGATCTGAGGAAAATTCATCGATAGACGGCTTTAATGTTTCTCGCCCTATATTGGGCTATTGTAAGTAAAAAAAACTTATTAATGCTTGATTAAGAATGCTTAAGTTGCTCTTAAACCGAAAAAATTGAACAGAAACGTTGAAGATAAACAGAAATTTTACGACAGTAAAAATACTGAAATCATGAGGTAAAAATACTCTGACTATTTCTAAAATTAAAGCTTTTGAGTTTTATTTTCTATTGATAATTGTCAACAGGACGTTCATATGTTGAGAATCAATATGAGTATGAAATCAGTGCCGATGAAGCTATTCTGTAAATAGACGACAATGCACAGGAGTTGTTTATCCGTTTTAAGGGTCAGTAAAATATTTGCCACTCGTTTAATAAATAATCATTTTTGCTCCCAACCTCAAAAAAATTATTCTCATGAAAAGAGAGCTAACATCCTGGTATAGCCCCTCACTGAATAAAGAAATGCCGATCGCGACATATGGCCACTACGGGCTGGCTTTATTAATGGTACCAACCGCTGCGGCTGACTACCTGGAGTATGAGCGGTTTCAATTGATCGATAGCATAAGTCATTTTATTGAGAGTGGGAAAGTCAAAGTGTTTTCCGTGAATAGTATTAACACGGAAAGTTGGTTGAACAATCATATGGACCCACGTCATAAGGTTATACGTCACAACCAGTTCAATGATTACATCTATAATGAAGTTGTTCCCTTTATCCGCAATAACACCAGTTGGGAAACACCAATTATCACTTGCGGCGCATCATTTGGCGCGTTACATAGTATGAACCTGTTTTTAAAACGGCCTGATATAATTAATGGCGTTATTGCAATGAGCGGTGTTTATGATCTTACAGAATATACCAAAGGGTACTACGATGAAGACGTATACTTTAATAGTCCGCAACATTATATACCAAATCTCACAGATCATAATATTCTGGAACAGATACGTCGCAGCAATCATTTGCACATTCTTACCGGAAGCGGCGCTCATGAAGATCCGGGCGCCAATGGAAAATTTGGTAAAATACTTTATGATAAAGGCCTTCATTATGAATTAGATATCTGGGGAGCTGAATGGCCACATGATTGGAATACATGGCGGGCAATGCTCCCGCATTACCTGGGCACCCGGTTCTGACTTTTACACGAAAGGTAGTTTTCGCTACATTCTTATTTTCTAAATTGAACTTTCATTTTCGTTCATTTCATTAATCTTTTATCAATATGCTTAATCACAGGAGAAATTTATTCTGGGTCGCATCACTTGCTTTCATTGCATTGCTGTGCACCTCTGAAATCAGAAGCTTTGCAAATCCACCCGGGTCATTGAATGTACCGGTTGTTTATTACAAATTAAAAAACGGATTGAAGGTTGTTTTATCGCAGGATAAAACGGCGCCCACTATCGCAGTAGGCGTTTATTACAATATCGGTTTTCGTATAGAACCAAAAAACCGTACGGGCTTTGCACATCTTTTTGAACATATGATGTTCCAGGGATCAAAGAATCTTGGCAAAATGGAATTTGTGCAGCTTGTTCAGAAAAACGGTGGAGTATTAAATGGATCCACGCGTTTCGATTTTACAAATTATTATGAAGTGATGCCCTCGAATAAACTCGAAACTGCACTTTGGGCCGAAGCTGATCGCATGAAAGGACTTTCAATTACGCAAGCTAACCTGACCAACCAGCAAGGCGTTGTAAAAAATGAAGTGAAAGTGAATGTATTGAATCAGCCTTACGGTGGCTTTCCATGGCTGGATATGCCGCAATACGCCAATGAAAACTGGTACAATGCACACAATTTTTATGGAGACCTTGCTGATCTTGATTCTGCAAAACTGGAAGATGTTGATTCCTTCTTCAAGACGTATTACGCTCCTAATAATGCAGTGATAGTTGTTATCGGTGATTTTGAAATTAACGATGCCAAAAAATGGGTTGATCAGTATTTCACGGCGATACCATCGGCGACGATTCCTCCCAAGCCAGACATTACCGAACCCAAACAGGAGAAAGAGAAAAGAGCAGTTAAAGAAGATAAATTGGCGAACAAACCTGCAATAGCTATTGCGTATAAAATGCCCGAAAAAAATACGCCGGAATATTTCGCCATGGGGTTGATCGATCAAATGTTGATTGAAGGAAACGATAGCAAACTATACCAGGCATTAGTACAGGATAAGGGTTATACAAGTGCATTGAGTGGCGGTATTAATTATCTCGGCAACATGTTTGATTACAATGGCCCTATGGTGTTTATGTCCAATCTCATTTATGATTCTACTGTAAAGCCTGAATCAATTATTGCCGAATATGATAAAGCCATTGTACAACTGGATCATGTAACACAGGCAGACCTGAACCTGGCCCTGGTGAAAATGCGTTCTGATTTGTATGATCAGTTGGGCGGCGGATTTGGTATTGGTAAATTAAGCATCCTTGCTTCGTTTGCTTTATTTTATGATAATCCTGCAATGATAAATACGGTAGAAGACAGCTTTAAAAAAGTAACACCCGAGCTTATTCGAAAAACAGCGAAGGAGTATCTGCTGTCAACAAACCGGACAATTCTTATAGTTGATCCGAAAGGCAAAAAATCATAAACAGAAAATTCAATCGTAATGAAAAAAATAGTTTATCTGCTTATTTGCGCAACATTATCTATTAATGTTGTACTTGCACAAAAAGAAACGCCGCCGGTTGGAAGCCAACCCAAAGACTTTAAAATATCAGAGAAAAAAGTATCAACCCTGCCAAATGGATTACATACAACGATGGTGCAATACGGCAACGTTCCCAAAGTAAGTATCAGTCTTGTTGTCTATACCGGTAGCATGAATGAAAATGCGAATGAGGTTGGTTTGGCCGATCTCACTGGTAAAATGATTGAACAAGGATCGTTGACGATGGATTTCAAAACGCTCTCAAAGAAAGTGGCCGCAATGGGCGGTACAGTCAGCGTTACTGCCGGTAAAGAAGAAATTTATATTGGTGGATCTGTTTTATCTGAGTTCGCTGCAGATTTTATTGCCGCTATTGCAGACCTGGTAAGAAACCCTGCATTTCCTTCTACTGAGTTGGACAGGATTAAAGAAAATATGAAAAGAGATTTGGCAGTTGATATGACCGTACCACAATCCATTGCACAAGCAAAATTCAGGAGCGCTATATTTAAGGATCATCCTTACGGACGTTACTATTCCACGCCGGAAATGATTGATGGATTTACACTGAAAAAAGTAAAAGACTTTTACAATGATAATTTCGGCGCAAAGAGATCTTCATTATTCCTGGCCGGTCAGTTTAATGAAGCTGCCGTTGCTGCCGCAGTCAATAAATCATTTGGTAGTTGGAAAGCAGGTCCGGAAATAGCCACGCCAGCATTGGAAATAGGCCCGCAGAAGCAAGACACAATTATTATTGATCGCAAGAGTGCGCCACAAACAACATTGATGGTCGGGTTGCCATCATTATTGCCAAAAGATAAAGATTATATGGGTTTGATCGTTACAAACTCTTTGCTTGGAGGTTCTTTTGGCTCACGCATTACCAGCAACATTCGTGAAAACAAAGGCTATACCTATTCACCACGTAGCACTATCCTGAATCGCAGAGTAGCTTCTACATGGTATGAAATCGCTGATGTTACAAGCGAACATACTATTGATGCTTTGCAGGAAATAGAAAAAGAAATTAATCGCCTGAAGAGCGAACCACCATCCGAAGCTGAATTGAAAGGCATACAAAATTACCTTGCCGGAATATTTGTATTGCAGAATTCTTCACCCGGTGGTATTATTAACCAATTGCAGTTTTTAGAAAAGAACGGATTGCCGGATAGTTATCTGACCAACTATGTAAAAAATATCAACGGTATAACGCCGCAACAGGTTTCAGATATCACAAAAAATTACATCGATTATAATAAAATGACTGTTGTGATGGTTGGCGACGAAGAAGGAATTAAAAAACAGGTAGAAACCAAAATGCCGAAGAAAGCATTTTGATCAGGTGTTTGTTGTAGGATGTGTGGTGTGAGGAATGTCAGTTGATATTCGAAGCCTGATTTGCATATTATAATAGGATGAATTTTCTTCCTCGCAACTGACAGAGGACACGACATTTCACGGGATGAGTTTTGTAAGCAATTTTACAAATTCATCCCGTGAAATCATTTTAGCGCCAAGGCTTTCCAGGTGGGATGTGTAAACCTGGCAATCGATCAGTTGTACTTCTTCTGCTATTAATTGCTGAGTGTATTTAATAAATGCATATTTGGATGCATTTGCCACGAGACTAAACATGCTTTCTCCAAAAAATATTTTTCCTAAACGTATTCCATACAAGCCACCGATCAATTCTCCATTGTCCCATACTTCTGCACTGTGTGCATACCCGAGCTGATGCAATTTTTTGTACGACTTTTCTACTTCGTTAGTTATCCACGTGCCATCCTGGTCATGTCGCTTTATTGTCTTGCAATGCCTGATTACATCGCCAAAAGCTTTGTTGATTGTAAAATGAAAGCGTTCTTTTTTCAAAATGCTTTGCATGCTTTTACTGATTTTTATTTCAGCAGGTAAAAGAACAAAGCGAGGATCGGGGCACCACCATAAAATATAATCACCTTCATACCATGGAAAAATTCCTTTTCGGTAAGCGAGCAATAAACGATCTGTAGTAAGGTCGCCACCAATAGCCAGCAGGCCATCTGGCTCAGCTCTATTTACAGGCGGAAATTTTAATTCTTTATCTAAAATAGCCAACGGCATACCCAAATTTACAAACAGGAAGTCCGTGGTGTTCGTAATAAAAAGAGAAAGTGTAAGATAGAATTAACCTGCAATTACTTCGATCGTAGCATTAATCCCTCTTTCGATAATCGCATCACAAAGAGGCTTGAGATCGTCATAACTACCTTGCTTTACAGCATATTTACCACGGAAATGTATGATATATGAGCATTGCTCTGCCTGTTCATAAGTATGTCCGCAAACCTGTATCAGGGTTTCAATTACCCATTCAAACGTATTTACTTCGTCATTCCATACAATCAGGCTATGAAGATCGTCAAGATCAGTTAGAATACCCGTCTCCTCCCAGGTCTCTGTCGCAGTATTGCTTTTTATAACTGTCATGAAACGAAATCTTTCTGCAAAAATAGAAAATTATTTTGCCATCATCCATCGTAATTATACATTTTGTGCACACCTGGCAGGGAGTGGAAAGCATGCGGTAACGTTAGTTTGATTCTGCTTTGAAATAGTCGCGCAAACTATCAATTGATACTTTGATGATGTTGAGCCATTACAGCTTGATTATTTTTACCGGATGGCCATTTCGTAAAACATTATATTGTCCGGCAGCCAGACGAGATAAATTGATTGTTTCTTTAGTGCTGGAAATTTTTGCACGGTAAACTGTTTTTCCTGCGATGTCTGTGATCACTATGTCGCCGATTTCATTGCTATCGGCATCAATTGTAATTAAATTTCTAAATGGATTCGGATATACAACAACGTTTGACACAACTTGATCTTCATTATTATCTGTATTGCTTGAATGCCCTAAATCCAGCGAACGTGTGAAAGTATTATTTTCCGGCGCATCGGATGATAATCCCCCATATTCAACTATATAAGGAAGAATAGCATAGTTGTTCAGGTCATTCCATTTGCCTTTGTTGCCGGAATATAAATGCACATAATGCTCGTCGTTTGAGTTATTAGGCTCGCCTTCAGCCCAGTTGCTGTATTGCCCGCTTTGTTCGGTAGAGCCAGGTGCATCACCCGGTATCGATGTGCCCTTTTCAGGTCCCGTTACCCAATATTGATGCCCGTCTCCATTTTCCTGGTTTTCAAATGTTGTATCTCCTTTGGCAGCATTTATTTCTTCGTAGTCATTGCTGGCGCCAACCCATGCATCAGTTGCGACCAATTTCCACAGAAAATTATTTTCATCATCTGATGTAATAGTGGAAAGATAGCCTCCCATACCATTAAAACTTCGTTGTTCTGCATCAGTCTTCGCATCTTTCCAATTCTTGCTTTCGTTTACAAATTCATAATAATGACCGTTTGTCTCATTATAGAAAACATTGCCTTGTAAAAAAAGAATATTACGGGTAGAAGCGCCATGATCTGCAGAATGGTTTTCAAATGTTACAGATCTCAAAATAGTCTGCCAGTTTGCAGATGAAGTCGTTCCTGTAAATGTGAGCACGCCGGACGCATCTGTGCTATGATAACTGCCACTTACTCCAAATCTCGCTGCGACAGCGCCGTCAAAAGATAAAATGTCACCTTGGTGATAGTTATTGGTTATTTGCACGGTAACATTGATTAGATTGTTATCTTGCCCAATAAGAAGATTTGAATCGATAATGGATGGGGTCAAAGGATTTACTTGCAACACTGAAGATGAACCTCCAATCTGTGCCTCAATCTTCTGGAAACTAAATGAAGCCGCAAAAGCACTGTAAAGAACAACACGTGCCCATTTTGGTTTTTTCATTTAAAGTAGATTTGGATAATGGATAATCAATCATTGATAACGAATCGCTGCGAAAATAACCTCGTCGCTATCGAAAACAAATAAGGGAAAACATATAGGGCTTAATTTGTGTTGAAAATGTCAGAAATTATTTCAAGTAGCTGACATTTTTAAACCGCGATAAGTTTTTTTCAGGCTGAAAACAGGTGATAGAGTACTCGTAAAAATAAAATCCGATAATATGCGGTGGATAACTTTCAATGTTATTTTTTTATGTACGTTCTTCAATTGCCGCGCAATCGATGCAAACTATTTTGAAAACCATTTCAGATTGATGCCGCAGCCCCAAAAGGTGGAACTGCTTGCCGAAAAGGGAATCACCTGGTCTGATGTAAGAAATATTCGACTGGTGGGTGAGGTTGAAAAACCTGTTATGCCACCTTTGTTAGCTGGTTTGCCGATTACAAAATCAACGACTCAGGGAACTGTATCATTGATGATCGATAATAAATTGAAATTGCCATCAAACGAAGGATATATTTTAGAGATTAAAGCTGGCTTTATTAATATAACAGCCATTTCAAAAGAAGGGTTGTTTTATGGATTACAAACACTGCAACAACTGATTGAAGACGCAAGAGATCAGCAAATACAAATTCCTTCATGCCGCATTACCGATTACCCGGAGATTGCATATCGTGCTATTCATCTTGATATGAAGCATCATCTTGAATCTATCCGGTATTACTATGAAATTATTGACCGGCTCGCTGCGATTAAGATCAATGCTGTAATTGTGGAATTAGAAGATAAGCTCCGTTATCGTAAAGCGTCAATAGTGGGTGCACCGAATTCTATTTCCATTGAAGAATTTGCTGCACTGAATAAATATGCAAAAGACCGGTTTATTGAGATCAGTCCGCTTGTGCAGGGATTGGGTCATGCATCTTTTATATTAAAACATGAAGCGTATAAAAATTTACGAGATGACTCTTTATCAGACTGGGCTTTTGATCCACTAAATCCTGACACGTATAAGCTTCAGTTTGCGCTATATGAAGATGCAATTGCAGCTACACCTTATGGTCGCTACCTGCATGTTGGCGGCGATGAAGTTGGCAATCTTGGAAAATCAGAATTAGCAAAAAAGTCGGGAATGAGCCCCCTGGAGCTACAAATGTATTGGCTGAAGAAAGTTACAGAATTTGCGCAGCAGCATAATCGAATTCCGATTTTCTGGGACGACATGGTCTTTAAACTTTCAAAGCTCTATGAAACCACTTACGACAAAGATATTCCGGTGCAGGAAGTAAATGAACGCTGGGCCCGCAATGAACATTTGCTGAATGAAAACTTAAACCTGTTTCCAAAAAATTGTGTATACATGCGCTGGAATTATGATTATCCTTTGATACCCGGTAATCAGAAAGCTATTGAATGGTACAATAAGAATCATTTACAAATGATGGCTGCCACGGCTGCACAACAAACCTGGCCAATGCTGCCACGAAGTCGCTCAAACTTCCAGGCGATCAAAGATTTTTGCAAACTAACTTCCGGAAATAACGCAAACGGTATTCTTTGTACAATATGGGATGATGCCTCTCCACACTTTGAAACAGTCTGGCGTGGTATTTATGACTTTGCATTGTTTAGTTGGAATTATGAAGATCTGAATATTGAAAACACACACAAACTTTTCCGGCATCGCTTTTATGCTCCTGCGTTGGCAACACCGGAAAATGAATTTGAGGATTTATTGGAAGATGTGCTCCCCTTTTGGGAGACGGCGCTGTTAGCTGAGGGAGATCGTGATAACTATCACAAGACGTTTAAATTAATCGATCTGCCTGACGAAGCAAAACAAGGTGAATGGACCGCCAACAATAAACTGAGAATAGAACAAGCATTAAAAATGGTAGATGTTTATGCTAAAATAAAAGTAAAGATTAAACAGGCAATGGAAACTGCAAGGCGGAATCAGTATTCATTAGAAGTGATGAACCAGGTGAATGAATTGCAGGTATATTCAGCCCGGTTAATTTTATTATTAGCCGAATATGATAAGGCAACGCTTGATAACAAGAAAAGTAAAATCAGGCTTGTAAAAAATTACACTGATAGCTTTTCTATAATTCGCTCGGTGTTTGAAACGATATATGCAAAAACACGGATAATGGGAAATGGAGAAGGCTACCAGTTGGATGACAACGTTCATGCACATCTTGCAAACGGTACAAATAATACAGATTGGATGTTTATGTATGAATTGCCAATGAATCAGAAGATTGATGATTGGATAAAACAGCAGGATTAAAATACTTTCAGCAGCAGGATGAAGAAATGGAGTTCGATATTTTTAATGTTGACGGTCGTCGCTTGCAGCACCCGTTCAGAAAAAGAAACGATTGCGAAAAACAATTGGGAGATAATAGGGCCCGGTGGTGGGGGTGCGACTTTTATTCCAACGTTTTCATATCATTCGCCGGATAAATTTCTTTTGCGTTGCGATATGACCGGCTCTTATCTTACGGAAGATGGTGGTCAATCATTCAGGCAAATTAATTTTCCAAATGGCGCTGCATCCTTTGCATACGATCCTCTCGATTCCAACACGATTTATGTTGGATCCGCTGTTTTGAACAAATCAATTGACGGCGGTAAATCATGGGATACAATTTTTCCTAAACGCGAAGAAATTACCAGGGAATTCTTTTTGGGCGATCATGCTAACTATAAAATTGAAACGTCTGGGAATTCTTTATACGAAACTAAAGCTGAAAATATTAGTAACGTGAGAATCGATCCAATGTCGGATCATAATCTTTATATCAGCATGGGCGGTTATTTTCTTTATTCAGCAGACGCAGGTGCAAGCTGGAAGAAAGAAGACTGTGGCAGTAAGATTCAATTCATTTATACAAATAATGAAAACCTTAAAGACTCTGTTTTTATTTTCACAGAAAACGATTTGTTTGTGTTCGACAAAAAAACAAAGCAGCTTGAAAAAAAGGAATTGCCTGCCGGCATGCAACCTGCATTTTCATTTACAGGTGGGATAACAAAACAAAATAAGAGCGGATTGTTTTATGCCCTGCATAATGTTTCTTCAGAAGCGGGATCAGAGTTTGGCAATACAGAATTATGGAAATCATCTGATGGATATCATTGGGCACAGGTTAAGCAACCGTTTATTGTAGACAAAGCTGCTGCTTTCGTGCCGAGTTATTCAATGATAACTTGTTCAGAGTTCAATGCAGAAAAAGCATATCTCATTACAAACCGGTATAAAGAAATAAAAGATACTTCAGCAATTTATTGGTATGGTGCTATAAAAACGGATGATGCAGGTGATCATTGGGATTGGAAATGGAAAGGTGGAGGCGGTTCTGGGCAATATGGAATTAAAGATGGTCGCGACGCTGATAATCTTACTGATGCATGGGCAAGGAAAGCATTTGGTGGCGAATATATCCGGTTGATGGATGCCGGCGTCGATCCATACAATGGCGACATAGCTATCATTACCGATTGGTATCGTACTATGAAAACTATCGATGGTGGAAAAAACTGGCAACAAGTATATAGTCATCGGGAAGCAGACGGAGCATTTGCAAATAATGGCTTGAATGTAACGACGACATACGGCGTTCATTTCGATCCGTTCGATAGTAATCATATTGCGATAAGCTATACCGATATAGGCTATCATCATTCTTTCAACAGGGGTAAAAGCTGGGAGAGATCTGTAATAGGTGTTCCGTCAGAATGGGTAAATACCTGTTATTGGGTTGCGTTTGATCCTGCTGTGCATAATCGTGTATGGTCTGCGTGGTCGGGTATGCATGATTTTCCGCGTGGCAAAATGACAAGAAATCCAAAATGGAAAGAACAGGCGAGAGGAGGTATTTGTGTTTCGGATGATGGAGGCAAAACATGGCGGCAGTCTTCAGAAGGAATGGGATTTGATTCTCCCACGACAAGCATCGTTATTGATCCTAAATCAAAACCGGGCAATCGTACATTGTATGCGGCAGTTTATAATAAAGGCATTTTCAAATCAACGGATGATGGCAAAACATGGGTGTTAAGAAATAAGGGCATTGGTGAAAATACCTGTGTCTTTGGACTAACGTTGACAGGTAGTGGCGATTTATTTGTAACAATTGTTCCAACACCGGCGCACAGAAACGGTAGAAAGGGTCGGGAATTTTTTAATGGCGCAGTGTATCGGTCAAATGATGGTGCAGAAAGCTGGACACACCTTAATGTGACAGACAGTTTATTTTTCCCGAATAATATTGAAAGTGATCCGGGAAATCCAAAACGATTATTCATTGCCTGCTGGTCCGATATCGATCTTAGTGATCTTGTAGGCGGAGATGTAGTAAGGGAGACAGGTGGCAATCAAAGATTAAAAATGCCCGGCGGAATTTTTTCTTCAGAAGATGGTGGTACTACATGGAAAAGTATTTTTGATCAACGGCAATATGTTTATGCCGTCACTGTAGATCCATATCATGTCGGCAGATTGTATACAAATACCTTTAACCGGGCTGCATACAGGAGTGATAACAATGGATTATCATGGCAACGGATAAAAGATTATGACTTTCACTGGGGACATCGTGTAATAGTTGACAAAAACGATCCGGAGAAAATTTACCTGACTACGTATGGATCTAGTGTGTGGCATGGTTTGCCGTTAACTGATAAATAATCTCCTTCTTCAGTATCTTGCTGAAAACAATTGCAACATGCGTGTTTCATATAGAGTAATTTCCTTTTTATGGATCATTTTAATCGCTATACAGGGAGTAGCACAAAACCCTGACAGCATTCTGTTAAAAAACTACCGGCCAAAGTCTATCTATAAAATTCCGGTCACAAAGATTGAAAAAGCAAAGTATCCTGCTATTGACATGCATTCACATCCTTATGCCGAAACCGATGAAGAAATACAACGATGGGTAAAAACAATGGATCAATGCGGTATTCAGAAAACAATAATTCTTACCTATTCAACAGGCAGCAGATTTGATTCATTATACAAGTTATACTCGAAGTATGGCAATAGATTTGAACTATGGTGTGGATTCGATTATACCGGTTGTAATGAACCTGGCTGGAGTGAAAGAGCAGTAAAAGAATTAATCCGTTGTCATGAGCACGGCGCGAGGGGCGTTGGAGAGTTAGGGGATAAGGGTTTAGGTGAACTATATTCTCAGCCGACGCCAGGTGTCCGTATGCATATCGATGATGAAAGAATGAAACCACTGCTGAAAAAATGCGGTGAATTAAAAATGCCGGTAAGTATTCATGTTGCTGACCCGATGTGGATGTATGAACCAATGGATTCCACTAATGACGGTTTAATGAATGCTTATACCTGGAAGGTAGATCAATCGAAACCAAACCTGCTGAATCATCAGCAATTGGTTCAAACTCTCGAAAATGCTGTACGGGATAATCCGGGCACGATCTTCATTGCTTGCCATCTTGCCAACTGCGAATATGATCTTAGTATTCTTGGATCGCTATTTAAAAAATACAAAAATCTTTATGCAGATATTGCTGCCCGTTATGCAGAAATAGCACCCATTCCACGTTATGTACTTTCTTTCTGTACACAATACCAGGACAGGCTTGTATATGGCACTGACATGGGCTATAATCCATCAATGTATGAAATGACGTTTCGTGTTTTGCAAACCAATGATGAACATTTTTACGAAATAGAACGTACCGGCTATCACTGGCCATTGTATGGATTGGGATTGCCCGATGCTGTTCTGGAAAAGCTGTACCGTAAAAATGCATTGAAGATAACAGGCGGAAAATGATACTTTGAGAAGGCGAATCTGACTCGGGAATTTTAAAGATAAAAGACCAAAAAAATTTGAATTAAAAGCGAATGCCCCCTATCTTTGCCGTCCCTTAAACAAAGGCATAAGGGAGTTTAGCTCAGCTGGTTCAGAGCATCTGCCTTACAAGCAGAGGGTCGGCGGTTCGATCCCGTCAACTCCCACTCAATACAGACAAGGGTTTCAGAAGATTCTGAAACCCTTTTTATTTTACCCGGTTTAAACATGGTTTAAACAATTCCCAGTAGAAAACGCGTAGGAAAACATTCGGTCTTAAATTTTTTTTCCCTGTATATCTCAATTCTTCAGGAACTTGAATTCAAAATGATTTTTCTTATTATTTTACTATAAATGTTTTCACATTTCGATGAATTAAAAACCACCATTTAAATACTCCATATGAAGTTGTCAAACATAAAAATCACGGACTTTAGAAGTATTTTAAGTCAGGAAATTGCATTTAATCAAAACTGCTTGGGTCTGATTGGGTTAAATGAATCTGGAAAAAGTAACGTTTTATCCGCGATCCGGCTACTAGACGATAAATACATACCAACCTTCGGTGATAGATCGAAAATCAGCAGAAGATTCCCTAAAATCGAATGCACATTTAAATTAGAGGAAAAAGACCTGCAAGTAATTGAAGGTTTAAAAAAGAATTTTATGTTCAACTTGACTTCTTCTGACAAGTTTGAATTGACCATAGAACCGCCTACTAACATTCAAAAAGTTATTCAGATTGTACAATCGGAGGAGCTACTAAACCGAGATATTTCGGTTAAAATCCCGATTACCGTTTCAACAAACGCGCCATTAGTTAAGCTAAAATCTAAGGAAGGTGTACCCGAAGATGCAGTTTTACCTATTGGTCATGAATCAATGAAACTATCTTCAATCCCATACATTGAAAAATCCTTATTGCCTGAAGAATTTTCAGATTATTTCGAGGAAATGTCTATTGATTTTATTCGACAAGACTTTATTAACCAACTTCATGAAATCTTTAAAGAGCTATATCCCACAGTTATTTTTTGGAAATACGAAGAGAAGTATCTTTTACCATCAGAAATTCAATATGGTACTTTCATAGAAGGAGATAATCCGTATAATAATTCTGCACCTCTTTATAATATTTTTCTGTTAAGCAAAGGACTAAAAATTACGAGCGTCGATGAGCTTAAAGACAAAATCGCCTTGTGGAAAAATGATGCAAGCGAAAGACGTCGAGATGGGGCAATTATTACTATGGCAATTAATGCTTATATAAAAAAGATTTGGCCTGATTATGATCAGGAATTGAAAATTGAACTTGAAGAGGCTAAGATTACAATTCATATAAATGACCCTAACAGTCAGGAAATGAATTTTTACTCAATGGAAGCAAGATCGCAGGGATTTAAAACCTTCATCTCTTTTATTTTGACAATCGCTGCTGAAGCAGAAAATGGAATAATAAATAATTTTATTTTGTTGTTGGATGAACCTGAAACACATCTTCATCCAAGTGGCGTTAGATATATGAAAGAAGAGTTATTAAAACTCAGTGAAGCAAAAAATTATATAGTATACTCAACCCATTCCATATTCATGATTGATCGAAAAAATCTGAAGAGGCATATTATCGTCGAAAAGAAAAATGAAATTACTAATCTAACTAAGGTCGAAAGAAATAATTTCATTCAAGAAGCGGTATTATATGAATCAATGGGAACTCATTTGGATGAATTTTCAATTCCAAATAAAAATATCGTCGTGGAAGGCGAATTAGACCTTTGCTTATTAAATTATTTTATTTCTCTTTATCAAGAAGGCGAGCTGAAACAACATATTAAAGATTCTCAAGTTTGGGATGGTGGTGGAACTTCAAAAATTGAAAAATTCTTCGAAAGCAAAATGCTTCCTGCTAGCTCTATATGGACTGTAATTTTTGACAATGATTCTCCAGGTCAAAACGCAGCGAAAAAGTTAAAAGGTTTGTTTGAGAAGTCTGCGAATGTGAAAGTGAGTTCTTTCTTCTACTCAGAAATACAAAATTATGAACTGGAAGATATTCTGCCGAGAAATCTGGTTCAGGAAGCGTTCAATGAAAGTATTGAGAAAAATAAAATTCAAACCACAGTAGTTGTTGACTATTCAAATGAGACGCGCCCTTTCTCAGCAATAACTACTGAGTTCATTGCACGCAATGGAGTATCAAAAGATCAAAAAAATTTTCTAGAGCAAGAGTTTAAAAATTTTCTATTTAATAAAATCTCTCAGATTTTAACGGATATAGATTTAGAAGTTAGTAACGATGTAACGTTAAACAAAAAAGAAGCGTTTTCCCAAAGGCTAAAACATTATCATGATGCCGTCGCAAAAATTATTTTAAAGCCAGTTCAAAAGTTAGAGCATGTAACTACTGGAACATAAGGAACGAGAGGGGCTATTATAATGATTTCTTAGTTAAACTTTGAACTCAATAATCTGAAAATATATAATTGCAAAGTCTTGAAGTATTATACTTTGGAAACCATCTCTGATATTATTTTCCTTATATTTTTTTCATCCAATTTTCCCAATCGCCAGGAGGTTCGGATGACGTTCTTATTCGTTTAAATTCTATCCATTTATCAAAACGCTTATTATCCCATTCGAATTCAATAGTTTTTCTTATAACCCCATCTGTCAAAAAAATCTTATTAATGCGGTAAACTCCCCAATGATCTGGCATATCTGGACGTCCCAGTATTAAATTGAATTGAAAATTATTGATTAGAAATTCACCTGCTTTTATTTCATTATATGCAGTCCTGGGCATAAAACTCATACAATCATATTTATGAATCTGCTTGTTGTTAGGAATTGCAAAATAAAGTCCCCAGTAGTTTGGCCAGATTCCATCATTGAAAAGTATATCAATAAATTCATCCTTTAATATCAATCTATTTTGCTTTCCTTCACTCGCAACCTGATTAGATGCGATAAGCCCACAGACAACCTTCAGCATCCATTTTTCCAGGTTATGCCCGTTGAATTTGCTATGTTCTTCACGAGGATTAGGGCTATTGAAATCATCATCAAATTCTTTGATGCATCGGAATAATTTTCCTGCTTCTATATCACAGTCTGACAAAGCTTCATTATGGTTTGTACAAAGGATATTAGAGACTAATGACTTCCTTGAAAATAGGTTAAATGTATTGTGTTCCATCCAAGGAAGACCGGCCATCTGAACCTTTTTATCTTTTTCAAACAGCTCCATTATATTGTTTGAAATAATATGCTCTCCAGAGATTTTGGTTGAACAATTGTTTGTCTTGTTCGCATAACATTTCTGATGGGAGAATTTCGACATAACAATAATTATTTCAAGACTGTTTATCCATGTAAAAAAATAGCTGATCTAAAGTTAAAATTATTTGCAAAGACCTCTCTCGTGTAAAGGCGATGTCTTCAGCTCTTCCATGACCAACTACGTGTCTGGTCGCTTCATTCGAAGTACTAGCTTTCATATTCTTAAAAAAATGTTTTATAAGATAATCTCTAAAATCTGCCGGTAGCAAAAGAGAGCCGTCATCCGTTTTGGTTGATGCCGTCTTGTATATAGCGTCAGCAATGTCGTCGCCTTTATATGAAAGTCCCTTACCTGTTTTAGTTAGCAGATAGTCATTGAATACGCCTTCGATTAGCGGTGTCAATGTTGATATACAAGCAGCGAAACTTCCTTCCAGAAAACATTCTAGTCCTTCTGTTATCTGTTGTTTCTTTTTCTGAAAAGACGAATGTTCTTCCCAATATTTGGTGAGTTCTGAAACTCGTTCATTTGTAAATTTTTCATTGATGAAAGAATCGACTTGATTAAGCTTATTTTCCCGAACAAGGGATACTATAACGTTAAAATAACCGTCCAATAATTGTATAAATGGGAACCAACCGATTGTTGTTAATTGATTAATATCTCCGTTTGCCAAAGCATTGTAGACATTGAAATATCTTAAATGTCGATATAGCCGACCCAAATCTTTTTGGAATTCTTCAGTTTTTAGTTTACCAGTTAAGTCAAAATATAATCCGTGTAGGTAGTCTATAGATAAAATGCAAAGTACTTTTTCTCCCTCCAATGGATTGATGTCTTCAAAGCTATCTTTGAATGAAAGTGATTCAATATCCGCTATGTCTCCTTCAAAAACCGGAGCAGATGCTTCCATTTTTTTCTTTGCGCGGACTTGTAGAGAAATTGGCAAGTTATCTTCATATATTTTTGTTTCAGCGGAATCAATGCGAATCAACAAATTCCAGTTACCTTTTGATCCGATAATTCTTAATATTTGCTCTGCATATACGTGAAAATTTGGATCAAACGCTGTAAATGCGCCTTTTTGTATTATCTGGAATTGTTCACCGCTGCGAGCTGTTGTAAGCGAAAAACCGTGAATATTAATAGGGGCTATCACTCTGGGCTTCGCATGAGATGCCATTAAATTTTGAATTTGCTCTTTCGTCATATACTAAAAATTATCATTCGATGTGCAACACTATCTTTTTCTGAATATCGCAATAATGTTTGCTTGACTTTTTTGATCCAAATAGTCTTTTTTATTTTCTTCAATTTCCTTCTGGTCAGTTATTCCCTCAACTCTTAATACCCTATTCAGCCACTCATCGACTAGTTCCAGCTCTGCTTTCGAGTCCTCCTTTTGTATATCAGCCAGATAAACACGTTCAAAATGTTCGTTGGAAAATATTTTTTCAAAGTCAGAAATAGCGAAATAATGTTTAAAATACTCATTGTTATTTTCATCCTCGGGGTTATTCTTATAATGTTTGATCGAATGAACACCAACATAAATCATAGTACCCTTTGTAGATAGATTCAAAATAATTTTTCCAATTTCAACACACTCATCTAAAGTAAAAAAATGCAGCAAATCGGATAAGATTATCACTGAATATTGGCGTGACGGTAAAGCGTCTTTTGGAAATTCCTGCTTCAGAAATCTCCAGTTTTCAATAGTTGTGAGATCTTCGCCCTTTGCTCTCTTCTTTAAGAAATCCAATTGAAATTGCTCATTATCTATGGCTATCAGCTCTCTATCGGTGTGTGCGAAATCCAGAAGGAACTTTGATTGTCCACAACCAATATCGATAATTGCGCCATCGATGAACTCTTTTTCATATGTTCTTAATGGATTATTTATTACCTGTAGAATGTCAGCGGTCGAAACTTTCTCGAAATATAGCTTCCAGTAGACTTTTAGCGATCGATCCATTAGAATTGATTTTAGTTTTGTTTGGTTTATCAAATTACGAATAGATTTTTTTGAAATGCTTCCAAAGTCTTAAAAACATTCTCAATCGAACCTGGGCCTAAAATATTTTACAATTTGACTAAGATGTTTGCTACGCGTCGAATAAAACTTACATTCTCCGTGTATGAAAAAGCCAGAACTTCGTAAATAGATTTAGAATACCGCATGCTGGTTAGATGTTAGTCACCATTAACAAACAAAATTCCATCTGCCCCACCAAGGTATTTTAAGTGAAGCAAACAATAAAACTCTCGATGTTTTAGACTAGGCTTTTATGAATAACCCATTTATACTAGGACAGCTTCTTGAATTTGAAGCGATATTTCCTGGAGAAGAAAAACAGACTATTGAGGAATATCTGTCGGGAGGAAGCAAGGATTTAATATTGAGAGCAGCGACCTTCTTTCTCGGGTTTAAAAATAATCAATCAAAGTTTGATGATAACCGAGTGTTTTTGGAAATGTTTTTCCGGCAAAAAAATAATGAAATAGCCAATCAAATTTATGATCAAATAAAAAGTCTTGAAAAAAGAGGGTCTTCGATTAAAATTGTCAACGCATATACCAGCCTACAGCTTTTTGAATACTTTTTTGCAAGACCCGAGAAAGAGGTGACGCAATCAGAGGAAGAGTTTGAAGTCAACTTATTCAAAGCCTATCTCACTCTGAATTCCGAATTTGTTAAAAAGCAAATGATCGCCATACCATCGGCGGAAAAAAGTAATGAACAACTTCAAATTCCGGCAATGCTTTTCTGCATGAGTTACCCCATATCGGACAAATTCAATTATGATATCAATCAGGAATGGGTAACGCAAATAATCAAAGCAATTTATTTATTTCAGTTTCTCGAATCAAATCGAAGAACAGAAGCTCTATTGTCGGCTTTCTTGACCTATTTCAATTGCAAAAACTGGCAGGAATATCTCAAGAATCTTTTGCCTTTGACAACAACAGCTATAAAAAATCATAAAGAAGCACATATTGATATCATAATAGAACCGGGAGACAAATTTGATGAAGGTTGTTTATTTCTTGAAAAATTAATTGTTCAAGAAAATGACGAACTAGATAAAAATGATTTTCTTACCCTGCGTGGAAAACCTTTCTACAAAATAAAAAACGGCATTTACAGAATAATCTTTAATCTGTTTGTTGTCGAAAAGATATTTAAAGGCATCTATTTTCTTTTACGAAATGTCAATAAAAATCTACCTGAAGGAAGCAGAATCAAAGAAATAAAAAGCTTCTATGGCGAAGAATTTTCAGAAAAAGTTTTATGCTATAAGGTAATTGAAAGCATTTACTTAGAAAATTGCATCCGATTTTCAGGTAAAGATTTGGCAGATAGAAAAATTGATGCCGCACCTGACTACTATGTACGTAAGGGAAAAAATATTTTGCTATTCGAGTCAAAGGATTTTTTGATTGCCGCAGAAAAGAAGATGTCTTTTGATTTTGCTGTTTATGAAGAAGAATTTGGAAGAATTCTCGACTACGAAGAACTGCCCGATGGAAAAATAAAACCAAAGGCCATAATGCAATTGATTAATAATGTTAGACGCGTCTTAAAAAATCAATTTACAGCCGATACAAATTATTATTATAAGGATGTATTTATCTATCCCGTCCTGATTACTCATGATCTGCAATTTGACGCAGTTGGATTTAACGAACTGATTGACTTTTGGTTTCAGGATGCGTTGTCAGAGCTGGAAAATGAAGGTTTATTTGTTCATCACGTAAAGCCGTTATCGGTAGTTAATATTGATTCCATTATTTACAATCAAGTCGGACTTTCCAAACACATTTTTCTTCATGATGTATTGAGCGAGTATCAACAGAGCAAAATCATTCCAAAACAAAAGAAGAAAATCGTCAAGACCCAGGAGGAGTACGAGCAATTTATGGAAGATTTTAAGCAAAGAAAAATGTCAACCGTTATTCCTTTTTCACTTTTTATCGATAGATTCTTTAAGGAGCATAACTTGTGGAAACTCCCTCCTTTGCTCGATATAGTGGCTCCCAACTTATTTAAAGAAGAATACGAGGAAGGAAAATATACTAAAAGATGAAAAGGCAAAGAACTTTATACAATTAACTTTCGGATTATGATTAGCAAACAATTTACTCCTGCAATTCTGAAATTTGACTTCTTCGACACAGCCGTCGCAGATATTTTCAGAGCAATTGATGGAGGATCAACGATGGGAGCTTTTATACTTTCCTTCTGTTGCGTAGATTACATGGGAGCTGCATATAATCCCAGGAAAAAGAATACAAGGGTTGAATTTAAAAGGTTTGTGAAAGAATATATGGGTTCTATCAACAATCGTTACCAAGTTTTATCTAATGAAATCTATGCTATCAGAAATTCTTTAATTCATTCTTACGGAAGGTCGGTTGCTACTGATGAAATAAACTTACAACCGACTTTCTCACATTTGTATTCCGATTTACATCTAAAAACTTTCAAACAGGAAGATCAATCAATTATCATCGTTCTAAATTTGCCCGAATTCGTCGGGGAATTAGTCGCAGCCATAGAAAAATACTTCAGGGAAAATATCGGGTTGAATGAAAATTCCGTGATCTGGCAACTTAAATTGTTTTCCGTGCAAAACCAGGAAACAATTAAAAACCGAGAGTCCATGTTAACCTCAAATATACCTCGTCACGCTCTTTCTCATCGTTTTTTTTCAATTTTAGAGCAAGATCCACCAGCAGAATTGTCGATAATAAAAAAATCAATACAAGATTCGATACTTAAACAATACGGCTTGTAATAATTAATGGAAATGGTTTACACCAAAGAGAGTTAGTGTCTGCGCTTGTTTTATTTTGACTCCCCCGCCGATTTTAGCTGGTCGACATCCCCGGCTGTTCCAACAAAGCTGTAAAAATTTGAGAAGTAAACATGATTTGAAAGAATTAAGAACTTTTATTTTCAAGATGTAATAGCACGATAAGTCAACCTTCATGACGATGCTGGATTTTGCTACAGTAATTTGCTATTTCGTTCCTGTTATTCACACTGATACATATTTTTTATTGTTGTTTTTTATTGATTCTTATTAGATGCTAAATCTTTCTCACTTGGCGAAAATGATAGAATTGTAATTGTTAATTTCAGTAAAAAATGGTTTTTATGGATAAGAAAACGGTAAGTATGCCAGAAGAAAAAAATAGTCTTTCAGCTACAAAATCGGTAACAGTATCACTTCTAAATACTCATTGTATCGTCTGTGGTAGTGCGTTTCAGGTTGCAAGAGCTAGTAAATTATATTGTTCTACCCGTTGCAAACAATTTGGATATAATCACAAAGATCAAATAAACGATATCCTAACATCAAAACAACGTTGTATCAACCCGGAAACACATGTGTTTTTTATTGAAGATTATCATGATTTTATTAAAATTCAGAAAATGATTAAGCGTCAAAGTACTTTGAGGCAAAAACAAACAAGGTGGGAAAATGCACAGCAAGAGATAAATGCTGCTAGGCAATACAATACCGACGCTTCCTCTTACTCCTGGAATATTTTTTTAAAGGAAGGACTTACTGAAGATGAAGATGGAGAATTGTACGATGCAGAAATGAAAGTTGACGAACGACTTTGGGGACTTAAATCTAGAGAGCTTTCAATTGAACACTGGTCGTTCCTTAAAGCGTTATATCCAGAACTAGATAAAACCTCGTTTATTGAAGCTATAAACGGCCTCAGTAACGATTTTTATGAACAGCTATCACTAGAGCTGCCAGAAAAAATAAATCATAATTCAGTAATCCGGAATAAGTATGTCAATCACTGTAACATGATCGCAGAAGGAAATATTCGATTAAAAGCTGGAAAAACGGTTTAAAACGTTCAACCGTACAACTGAAATTTCAACTCCTTGAAAAATAAGGCAAACAAAAAAATTGAGGTTGTACTTGATGTTTGTACAACTTTCGTTTATCTAAATTAGCCTTTGTTCAACCTGGGTACAACTAAGAAACTTTTCATTATTAATTGGTTGATTATAACCTATCGCTTAGTTGTACTAGTTGTACAGCATTTTTTGAGATTCAGTCGTTTTCTCTGAAAAGTCTACTTCTATCAGTGCAGTATCGAAGCAAAAGAACGACTTGGAATCGGTGAGAATCTTTATAAAGTGACATTTGCCATGACCCCGCCCCGGGTGAAATGATTTGTCATTTTTTAGGTAACTGCTTAAAGTTTGTTTATCTAAGTGTGCTAACCTTCTTTTTTGCCTCTGCTCCAAATATTTGTCATAAGTAGTTTCCCACCGAATGCAAATGCAGTTTTTTCCCTCAATTGTTTTAAAGAGATAATTCTCGTTTTCTCTTAGAACTGACGTTTCAATAAGTAATTTCAAGGTTTGCCAAAATTCATTTAGTTCATCGGTAGCTTTAAGATGTGAAACATGCTGTCTAATTACCTGTTCAAACAGATCAATGCTCTTGTCTGTTAGAAAGGAAAACTTATAAATGTTTTCATCTTGGAAAATATATAGCGGCGCCAGAACGGCGCAGTAATTAATTATAACCCTATCACTAATATTTTCCCTTTTGAACTTTTCTTTAAAGTAACGTATTAACAATTGAAGAACTTCTTGAAATTTGGCTCTGATGAGTGATCTATGAATAAGTAACTCCCCGACAATATGTGTAAGTCCTTTCTCAGAAATCTTTATTAATTCAGCAAGTTTGGCCTGCTGACTGGATGCGAATTCGGTTTGATTAAATTCAAGTAAAATGAGCCTTGTAAACAGTGAGCTTTCTTTTGTCGGAAGTTCCTGGCCGGCTATAATTAGCGCCGACTTAACGGATGTAGTGAAAGTCTGATTGTCATTACTCTTTACTGCACGTTCATAACCCTCACCATCGTACACGCCCTTCATCGTTTCAATAAGCTTTTTATCAATATCATTTTTATATTCTTCACAACTGATAAAGGCATTACATAACTGAGCGAGTTTCCTGCTTAATGCTTTTTGTGTACTGCCTATGCCACAATGAATACTTGTTTGTTCATGTCCGAAAAAATTCATTAAAATTCTTCGGAATGTACTTTTACCACTTTGTGGCTTTCCGGCTAAAAAAAGATGCGGGAAGCAATTCAATTCATCGAAAATAACATCTCTATAAAAGGATGCTAAAAAGTATGACAAACCAATTATTCCATTTTCGTTGAAAACCTCTTGAAATAATGATACCCATTCTTCGAAACTGCATGTTCCAGTTTTATGTTGAAAAAGACGTTGGTTTTGCAGCTCAACCTGCTCACTTCCTTCTATAATTTCATTAGCCGACGCTATGTAAAAAATATTACCATCGACTTCGACTGTACCATCTTTTCCAATAGGGTGAAATGAACCTTTCTCATCAAAAACTCCATTGCTAAAAGCAAATAGATTGAATTTCCTTTGATAGCCTAAATATTCTATTTGTATAGCTTTCCGTTCATCTTGAAATAACACCTGTTTTAAAGCAAAAAGACTCGCTTTGTTGCCAGAGAAAATGAAATTACCCTTTCGCTCTAATATTTTACTAAAGCTTTCACATGATGTCATTGCGTCTGCGGGCATTTCAAAAATTATCTTTTTGCCTTGCATGTTTGTAATTTCAACAATCCTTTTAGGGCATGTTGTACTTTCTAGCAAAAACAAAACCTTCATCGTGAAATTTGATATTGGAATATTGGATGTAGATCCTTGAAAAAAATACTGGCCATTTTTCTCTATAATTCGGTGTTGCCAATTTTTATTTGATTTTTTCATGATGCCTTTAATTTGGCTTGCTAATTATGCCATGCTGTTTTGCGATGTAAAAAAATGATTTCTGCGTTATACCACTATTCGAAGATTTCAAACAGTGTGTATATTGTATATCCGTTTCATGGGCGACATAAGTAGGATTAAAAATCGATAGCCTATGAAAATAAGATCTGCCGTTTTCGCCTAACACATTTGCAAGTGCAAACCCAATCTTCAACCAATTTTCGTAGCCTGCAGTAATATCTATTTTTCGAAGTTCAACTTGTTTCACAATGCTCTCAATATCGACTGTATAGCTTTGGGTATTTAACAAGGTTGCATTAGAGATAGATTCTACAATATTTGTTTTGCTTGTAAGGCAAATCTCTGATTGATAATTGACGGTGACGAAGGGATCATAATTTAGAAAGCAAAGGCGACCCACATCCTTACATTTCTTATCAATGGTTAAGCCATAAGATGTTTTATAATACTGTTCTAGGAAATGAAAGCTACCTAGATGATTTGTACTGTCGATCTTTACAAATATCTTAATCCCATTCCCAGAGATTGAATTGTAAAGAATAAATGAATACTTGTCTACCGCTAAAATGCTTCTAAAGGCTTCAACTGAAATATTATCAATGTCAATCTGTAGCAGCCCGCTATGAGAAATCAGATTCTTTGAACCGTGTCCATTTGCGAATATTCCGCTAACAGTGATAGCTGGTAGTTTTGTCTGCTTAAATAATAACCTTTCATCAACAGTAGTTAACGAACAAAACTCGAATCGTAATCGTTTTAAAACTTCACTGGTTTTTATTTTTTCAACTAGCCTGGGAATAGATATCCGCGTTGGATTCTTATCGAATGCGTTTCGATAAACAGAGCAAATAGAGACTCGGTCATAATCTTTAATTAAATGTTTATCAGAGTTTTTTTCCGTCATTTATCCATTTAATTAAATCTGATTTTTTGAAGTAAAGCTTTTTACCTTTTTTAAAGAATGGAATTGTAAAGTTTGACGTGTAGCCATAGAGGGTTTGGATTGCGATGTCCAGAAACTGGGAAGCCTGCTTTACATTAAAGATTGCTTCTGATTCTACATTTGCGGATACTGGTGATTCTTTCAACGATTCATTGATGCAGTCTTTTAAAAGCGTTTTAAATTCCTGTTCAGAAAATTGAATGATAATGTTATTTGCCATACAGTTCTTTTGGAACAAATAACAGGAACAAAATGTAGTTAAAAAAAGAAATCACATCCAAGTTGGAGACTACTTGGATCTGTTTTTTTTCTTTTTATCTATAGTTTTTTCTTTGTAGGCTTGGAAATTTTTGGAGAGGGTTTCAAAAATAATAGGGCGATTGTCATTGTCTGTCTTATGGATATGTTTGGAAAAATTCGATGACCAGTTTTTTCCCAATTTAATATTAAAGGCTTCAGCGACTTGTTTTACAAGAGTTGTTACTTCCTGTTTGTCATTTGTCAAATAGCCAGATGCAAATAAAGAATAAACGAGTTGCACGAACTCCAATTCGGTATTGCTTTCCCATTTTATTTGATTTTTCGTTTTAGTAGACATAGATTTTGACTCATGATTTTCAGGCAGAATAATAAGGCGGGTCGGATCTATTAAAGGAGAATATTCTTTATAAGGGTTTTCAATATTTTTTTCGTTGCTCCTAATGTATGTTGACGTTCTCATTAACGCTTCGAATTCTGCTAACTGATCGACTAGCTTGTTTTTATCATGTGTTTCAATAAAATTCATTCTTTCATCGAATTGTTCTTGATAGTTTGAGGTTTTGTGTGTTCCACAATAATGCTTGATATCGGATAGAAAGTGGCTGTGCTCCTTCAGGGTTGCCTGTATTTGAGTATCGTTGTAGTAAATTTTTTGTAGATACGCGGCATGTACTTGGAATTTGTAGTCATCAGTGGAATCTTCAAGTTCTTCATGGTACTTAACTAAATAACGGGCATATTTTTCTTGATAAAGTTTTTCAAATTGAGAGTAAAAGGAAAGCTCATTCATAGATTGAAGTTTATTTTTTAAAGGATCGCTTTGCTTGCTTCATCTAAAACTGAATTCTCAAAGCCCTCTAGATAGATTTGTGTTGTTTTTTCACTATCGTGTCCCATTGCTTCGCTTATTATTTTTGTTGAGATTCCTGTCTTCTTTAACACTGTGGCATAACTATGCCTGGCAACATAGGTCGTCAAGTGGGCATCTACTTCTGCTTTTTCAGCGACTTTCTTTAGATCTTTATTAATTGAGCGAAGTATTTTGACTTTTCTGTTATAAATTGATTTAGGAGATTTATGAGAGTGATTTAAAATAGGAAAGACATATTCATTTTTTTGAATCGATTTATCTTCTTTGTACTTGTTTAAAATTTCAATTGCGGGCTCAAGTAATTCAATATTGAACCTTTCTTTAGTTTTTTGCCTTACATAAGTTAATCTTCCGTTATATATATGCTCCCATTTTAATGCAGCGATATCTGTGAAATTCATACCACGACAGTAATAGCTAAAAAGAAAAATGTCTCTCGCGAATTCGAGTTTTTCATCTTTTAGCTCTTTCGCTTTTATTTTTTCAATGTCCGCTTTCGAAATAGCTCGTTTCTCAGTTTTTATTTTAGCATATTTTGTAAGGCTAAACCTTTTAAAAGGATAATACTTTTCGGCGCAATATTCCTCCTTTATCGCCTTGTTCATTAACGCCCTCAATGTTCGTAGATACAAATAAATTGTATTGCTGCCCTTGCCCTTTGTTTTGAGAAATTCCTCGAATTGATTTAGAAAAGCTATATCGACATCGGAAAAATGCATTGTTTTCCCTTGCGTAAAATGAAGCAGGTTCCTTTTTGCGTCTTTATAGATTTCCGAATTTTTAATCTGTCCGGTGTTTTGCAATCTTTTAATTACTATGTCAAAAAAATCATATAGGAGGGGGTTGCTTGCCTTTTTACGTTTTAAGCCACCTCTGATTTCATGTGCTGAAAGATTTTTGTCATCATTATCCAAATCCAAAACATATTTTTCAGCTTCAAGTAGTTTTTTTCGCAGCTTGATTTTTATTTCCTTAAAGTGCGGATGCTTGCGTTTGGGAATATTGTTTGCAAAATCCCAAAGTTCTTCTGTTGAGGAAACTCCGGTAGAAAGATATTTTGGCTTTCGGTCTTTGATAATCCGAAGCATTACCGGAAATTCGCCGTTAGAGAGCTTCTTTGACTTGTAAAGTATTACTTTGACCGATGCATTCATTTAATTCCGGTTTAAACATGGTTTAAACAAATCTAATAAAAACCGGTAATATTCGGAAACCATCCGAAAAATCAAAATGTGTATGTCATTGATTAATAAATATTTAATAACAGGGAATAAAAAAGGATAAAGGCCTTCTTGCTGTCTTACAAGCAGAGGGTCGGCGGTTCGATCCCGTCAACTCCCACTAAAACCCGGTTCAAAAGCCGGGTTTCTTTTTTTATGGCTGGTTACTATTGCGATTTCGTTCAAAATGCGGGAAAGGACACAGTCCATCGTCACTATCATGACAATGAATATGGATTCCCTATTCATGATGATAATTCACTCTTTGCAAGACTCATTCTGGAAATCAACCAGGCAGGGTTAAGCTGGGAAACCATCCTCAAAAAGAAAGATAATTTCTTTAAGGCCTTTGATGACTTCAACATTGACAAAGTGGCGAAGTATTCAGATAAGAAATTTGAAAAACTGATGCAGGATGCGGGCATCATCAGGAACCGGCTAAAGATTGAAGCAACAATTTCCAACGCAAAAAAAATAAAAGAAATACAGAAAGAGTTTGGTTCATTTAAACAATGGCTGGATCAGCATCACCCAAAAACAAAAGAAGAATGGGTGAAATTGTTTAAACAAACTTTTCGTTTTACGGGAGGAGAAATTGTTAACGAATTTCTGATGAGTGCGGGTTATTTGCCGGGGGCACATGCTGAATACTGTCCTATCTATAAAAAAGTGTTGAAACAAAAACCAGCCTGGGCGAAGAATGTATGATTTCGGATGTAGGATTTAAGATTTCTTCAAGATTCAAACTATTTGTAGAGAAAGGAAATCAGACATCTAATTAATTTGGCTGTACTGCAGGAAGGCGATAGTGTTGACCATCCAGTACAAACAACTCATCAATTTCAAGTGTCCAGTATTTAAAGATCGGGGATTTTGAAAGCACTTTGTTGATTTCCTTCTTGCTTTCACCGTGCATTGTGATCCATACACGCTGTGTTTCCATGCTTACAGCGTAATGTTCAATCACATTATTATTGATCAGGTAATTGACATAGGTACGATGAGCAGGAATTAGTCCTGAAAATTCCTCGTCCATTTCAAACTTTATGGTTACCTGGTACTTCGGCATCTTTAAATAAGACAAACTAAGTAACGGAAAGTTGCCTGAAGTGAAAAATAAATTCATTCACTTATTTTTGCGTGTATAAGATCGGAATGTTAGCTCAGTTGGTTCAGAGCACTACTTTGACAGAGTAGGGGTCACTGGTTCGAGCCCAGTACATTCCACAGATTTTTGATTTAAACAAATGGAAGGTTCAGAGCATTACTTTGACAGAGTAGGAGGTCTCCCGATAGCTATCGGGAGGTTCGAGCCCAGTACGTTCCACCATTTAAAGTATTATTTTAAACTCCTTGTACACTTATCTTAACGGATCATTTGTTGCAGAAGACAAAGCTGTATTGCAGGTAAATGATCTTTCTATTCAGCGCGGCTACGGTATATTTGATTTCTTCAAAACCATTGACGGCAAGTTCATATTTCTCGACGATCATCTCGATCGATTTTATTATTCTGCCGAACGGATGCGATTACCGGTTGGTAAAACCCGACAGGAACTGGTAGATATTTTAACGGAGCTTTCAATAAAAAATAATCTTCCAGATTCCGGCATCAAGGTTACACTTACGGGTGGATATTCTGATGATGGATATACGCTCGGTTCACCAAACCTTATCATTACACAAAAAAATCTCACGCTAAATAAAAGCAATACATTGCCTGGACTCAAGTTGATCACATGGGAACATCAACGGCAAATGCCAGACGTGAAAACAATCGATTATCTGATGGCAATCTGGCTACGTCCACACATTTTGCAACAGAATGCAGATGATGTATTGTATCATACCAATGGAATTGTAACGGAATGTCCCCGGACAAATTTTTTTATTGTTACAAAAGATAATCATGTTGTTACGCCGGCAAAAAAAATATTGAAAGGCATTACCCGTAAGTATGTATTACAACTGGCTGCAGAATTTTACCAGGTTGAAGAAAGAGATATATCAATCGAAGAAGTGATGAACGCGAAAGAAGCTTTTATTGCGAGTACAACCAAAGGCATTACGCCAATATCAGAAGTCAATGCTAATAAAATCGGGAATGGCAACACAGGTGAAATCACAAAAACTTTGCAAAAACATCTACAGGAACTGGTCTATTCATGATGTACCGGTGTATCAGTATGCCCGAGACTTTTGCCCGGTGCTACTTTATCCCTGATTATTTGTTTCAACTCTTTTATTTCAGGAAAGCCGCCATATACTTTACGATCAAATACTTTTTCCTCATTCACATGAATAGTATATCGACCGTTTACTTCACTGGGAATTAACGTTACACTTTTTATCTCGCCCTCAAATGTGGTAAGAAATTCCTGTGCCATGTATGCAGCACGCAACAACCAGTGGCATTTCGGGCAGTATTCTATCGTCAGTGTTGGTTTCATGGAATGTTTGTTGTGAAATAAAATTACGTAGAGATGCTTTACTAGGGTTGACAACTTTCTAAAAAGTTGTCAACCTCCATTTGAACTATATCTTCCAATCGATAATCTTATTTGCCCATTCGGTACGATACGGGGTGGTGATCTTGATGTAATTATCAGAATACCCTTCCATCATATCATTTTTTCCAAACCGTTCAAATAACACCTTTCTTGTTTCACCATTATGCTGTTGTGTGAAGTATTGCATTTTCATATAAGAAACATTGCGAAGTGTTTTATTTCGTTCGTTTCTCACGTGCATAGGTACAACAGGCTGGATTGTCAATGCATGCGTGTTGTCACGCTCAGAATAAGTGAATACATGGAGATAAGAAATATCAAGTGAATGAAGGAAATCAAAAGTTTCTTTGAACTCTTCATCTGTTTCTCCGGGAAAACCAACAATTACATCAACGCCAATAGCACAATGCGGCATCAACGTTTTAATAAGTTTAACGCGGTCTGCATATAGCTCACGCTTATATCTTCTCCGCATCAATCCTAATATTTTATTGCTGCCGCTTTGTAATGGTATATGAAAGTGCGGCATGAATTTATCGCTGTTAGCCACAAACTCAATAATCTCATTTGTAAGAAGATTGGGTTCTATCGAGGATATCCGGTATCGGGAAATCCCTTCCACTTTATCAAGCTCCTGTATCAGGCTGTAAAAGTTTTCCTTCTTTGAGGCGTCGGAAGCCCCCTTTAGGGGGTTGGGGGTTCTGAAATCACCCAGGTTTACACCAGTCAGCACAATCTCTTTCACCCCTCTTGCAGCAAGTTCTTTTGCACTTTGTATCACATTTGCAATAGAATCGCTTCGGCTCTTGCCGCGGGCCATTGGTATAGTACAAAACGAACAATTATAATCACAACCATCCTGCACTTTTAGAAAAGTTCTTGTACGATCATCAATAGAATAAGATGAAGTAAAACCTGTTATATCTTCCACATCGCAACTACAGATCTTTGCAGAATCTCCTTTCGACAATTCCCTGATATGTGATACAATATTGAACTTCTCTGCAGCACCAAGCACAAGATCCACACCCGGTATTTCAGAAATCTCTTTTGGCTTTAGCTGGGCGTAACAACCTGTGATCACAACAAAACTTTCAGGAGCCTTCCGTTGTATGCGGCGCACAAGGTAGCGGCATTCTTTGTCGGCATTTTCAGTAACAGAACAGGTATTGATTACATACACATCAGCCAGGTCATCAAACTCCTTCTTTTCAAAACCTTCGTTTTCAAGCATTCTCGAAAGGGTAGAGGTTTCGGAAAAATTAAGTTTACAACCGAGTGTATGAAACGCTACTGTTCTTGCTTCTGCCATAGGGCGCAAAGATAATAAAACCAGTGCAGCTCACTAAGGCGACACCGTTCGGATATCATTCTTTGGAGATAACTATGAGTGGTGTATAATTGTAGTATGAACAATTCGCTGCGAAAAATAATACCGTATATAGTTGTAGGATTACTTCTTGTTGTATTGATCGTTGTAAAAAAATGTCAGAGCGGCAACGTCAAACCACCTGATCCCAAAACCGTCAAGGATAACCGTGATCCATCTGCAGAGGTGGATAGAAATCGTGGTTTCGACAGAAGAATATCTTACCTGAAATACAGCAATCATGCAAAATGCAGAATGGAATGCAGGCACATCACACAGGCAGAAGTTGAAGACGTAATGAAGAGCGGAAAGATTAATTACAATAAAAGTGATTTGCAAAATGCCCGCTGCCCGCGATATGCTGTAGAAGGATTGACCAAGGATAATGAAGATGTCCGCATCATATTTGCACAGTGCGACGAATCCACAACTGTTGTAACGGTGATAGATCTTGATAAAGACTGGAGCTGCGATTGTCCTGGCGACGATAAGAAATACGAAAACAAGAATTGATGAAACTGCTATTGAAGCCATTTTACATTTTGTACTGGATCTATGCCGTAGTGTTGTTTGTTGTGATAATGTTGTTGATCTTTCCGTTTGTTATTATTGCCAGCTTCTTTGGTCGTATTCGTGGTGGTAATATGATTTACAGACTATGCAGGCTATGGGCAGATGTGTGGTTTGCCCTGGTGTTTATTCATTTCAAAAGAATTTATGAGTCACCGCTAGATACCACCCAGCAATACATCTTTGTCAGCAACCACATTTCCTATCTCGATGCAGCTATCATTGTGAAAGCTTACCGACAACCTTTGCGTCCATTGGGAAAAGTAGAAATGAGTAAGATACCGGTCTTTGGTTTTATTTATAAAAATGCAATCGTTACGGTCGATAGAAGTAGTGCAGAAAACCGGGCTAAAAGTGTCCGTATATTAAAATCGATAATCACTAAAGGCATTTCAGTATTAGTTTTTCCTGAAGGAACATTCAATATGACGCATCAGCCTTTGAAAGAGTTTTACGATGGCGCTTTTCGTGTAGCGATAGAAACGCAGACTTCCATCAAACCAGTTCTCTTCATCGACGCATATGCAAGAATGCCTTATGAATCTATATTTTCTCTCAACCCAGGCCTTTGCAGGATCATTTATCTGCATGAAATTTCAGTAGAAGGATTGACGACAAATGACGTTCCAATGTTAAAAGAAAAAACCTTTACCATGATGAATGATAAACTTATACAATATCAGGCAAACTGGATACGCCAATGAAAAAAGCAATAAAATATATCAGATGAGCGGTAAAAACTCAGACGCCAAATGGCAATTAAAACAACTCAGTTCACAATTCCTCGTAAAAGATCTCGGTAAAACAATTGACTTCTATACAGAACAGTTGGGATTTACAATTGCTTTTCGCTATGAAGATTTCTATTGCAGCCTTGTAAAGAATAATTGGTCCATTAACTTCAAACTTACCGAACAACCACTGAACATCTCCTTTTTACATAATCATAATGATGAAGATGATATCGATGTGCACCTTGTTTTTTCGATTGATAACATTGAAGATGTTTGGCAGGAGATAAAATCGAGAACTGTTACTATAATTCAGTCGCTGCGGAAGATGCCTTACGGTCACGAATTTTATATTTCCGATCCTGATGGTTACCGGATCGTATTTATCGAAGCAAAATAGTTTCGCTATACTTTCAGCTCCATTCCTTCTTTTGCAAATACACAATTGGGAAAAACAGCCTGGCATTCCTTTTCCATCTTGTCAAGAAAGTCATCATCATGATCCGGATCGTGATGAGTGATCACTAATCGTTTTACATTCGCCTGTTGAGCTACCTCTACAGCCTGGCGCCATGTACTATGTCCCCATCCCTTGTATTTGCCGGCGTATTCTTCATCTGTATATTGACCATCATGAATCAACAGATCGGCATTTTTTGCAAAATCAACAATGTTCTGGTCAATGCCATTCACATGCTCGATATCCGTACAGATTACTGCTGATACCCCATCGTCGTCCACCCGTATACCATACGATCCTCCCAACGTTTTATGAAACTGCGCTCTCGCTGTTACATGCGCACCAAACAACGTTTCCTCATCGGTAAGATTTAAAAAAGAAAATTGCGCTCCCATCGCATCAAGGTCGGTAGGAAAATAATCTTCGTGCATCTGCGTAGAAAATATTTCTTTCGGGTCTTTTGACTGGCGGTCTTTGCCCATTACATAGATACCCAGTTTCTGCTCTTTGTTATAGGCTGGTGCAAAAAATGGAAAGCCCTGTATATGGTCCCAATGAAAATGAGTGAAAAGAATATTGATCTGGCTCTGATGAATTCCCTGCTCAATGATTTCCTTACCAAGATAACGGATACCTGTTCCGGCATCTACGATGGCGATACGATTAGCAGCTTCCCTGTATACACGAAGACATGTTGTATTCCCACCGTATCGTTGAAAATTCGGCGAACAAACAGGGATCGATCCGCGTACACCGTAGAACTTGATTTTCATTTTGGCGAGGATTTAAATCCTTCGGTTGACAAGCCTAATCGCTTATCATGAAGTTAACAAATCCCAATGGACAAAACGAGACGTTTTTTTTGCATTGAAATTGCAGAAGGCGATTCAATATTCCGCAATTATCCGTTAAGTGTTTTCAACTATACACAATGATCGCCTGTATCTTTGATGCTCTGCAAATATGAACGATCCAAAACAAAAACTAACTGATTTTATCCGGCAAGTCTTTCCAATGACTATGGAAAGTGCTGCAGAAATTGTGGCCTTTTTCAATGAAAAGGATTTCAAAAAGAATGAACTGATATTAAAACAGGGAAAAGTTTGCAATGAATATTATTTCCTTGAACAAGGTTTTGCCCGTGCATTTGCCCACGACCCGGATGGGAATGATGTAACAACAGCATTTTATTCTTCCAACCAGGTTGTATGTGAATTGTTCTCTTTCTTTAAACGAATCCCATCCGGTGAAAATATACAGACGCTGGATGATTGCAAAACATGGTTCATTACATTTGATCAGCTACAGGTTGTATTCCATTCACTTCAACAGTTTCGCGAATTTGGAAGGGCGATTCTTGTAAATGCATACGCAACATTGAAACAACGGACATTGTACATGATTACCAAGACCGCCGAGGAACGATATGTGCAGTTGATGGAAACAAGCCCGGATGTATTTCAACATGCTGCATTAAAGAACATCGCTACTTATCTTGGTATTACAGATACTTCACTTAGTCGTATACGCAGAGAATTTTCAAAAAAA
Source organism: Chitinophagaceae bacterium (assembly GCA_049840875.1). Lineage (GTDB taxonomy): Bacteria > Bacteroidota > Bacteroidia > Chitinophagales > Chitinophagaceae > JAFDYH01. Next base: position 142,615 of record JASGJE010000002.1, read on the forward strand.
TAAATTGTAATGAGGGAACTTGTCATTTGACAAGTCGACGACGGCATGTTGCTGTATACCTTGCACTAAAATTAATAAAATGCAAACCTTACCTTTTTACATCAGTTTAATATTTATACTAACTACAATAGTCACCTTATTTTTCTTTTTTAAAGCGACTCATTCATCAAAAACTGTATTGGTTGTAATCATCACATGGCTGGTTGTACAAACTGTTATCAGCCTTGCGGGTTTTTATACAGTAACGGATACGGTGCCTCCACGTTTTGCATTTCTTGTGCTGCCACCAATGATTTCTATAGTTGTATTGTTTATCTCAAAAAGAGGAAGAGCATTCATTGACGGGTTGGATATTCGCTGGCTTACAATCCTGCATGTCATCAGGATACCTGTCGAACTGGTATTGTTTTTACTGTTTACTTATAAATATGTACCGCAGATCATGACGTTCGAAGGCCGGAACCTTGACATACTTTCAGGTATCAGCGCTTTATTCATTTACTACTTTGGTTTTATTAAAAAGAAAATCAGTAATGTCGTTTTGATAACATGGAATATCCTTTGTCTATTCTTACTCATTAATATCGTAAGCATCGCAATCTTATCTGCACCATTTACGTTTCAGCGCTTTGGCATAGGCCAACCCAATATTGCATTACTTTATTTTCCATTTATATGGTTGCCCTGCTGCATTGTTCCGGTAGTACTATTTTCACACATGGTATCGTTGAGGTTTCTTTTCAGGAAACAGATGGAACGTGTGCCTGGTATTTCCCTGGTGTAGAAAGTACAGCAATGTTCCAATACTGCCAGGCAAATGGACTTGTTCTGCCACTTTCTTAAATTGCAGGTTTTAACCGGCAGAAGTTCTGATGTTCGCTGAAATAATTATACCTCTCGCTTTACCGAAAAACTATACATGGTCTGTACCTGTGCAACTGCAGGAAGAGATAAAAGTTGGCTGCAGGGTAGAGGTGAATCTTGGAAAGAATAAAAAATATGCCGGTGTTGTAAAACGTTTGCATGATGAGAAGCCGGAATTCTTTGAACCAAAAGATGTACTCAATCTGCTGGATGTTCAGCCCGTTGTTTACGAACAACAATTGAAGCTCTGGGAATGGATGGCTTCCTATTATATGTGCAGTGAAGGAGAGGTAATGGCGGCAGCGCTCCCTGCGCATTTTAAATTGAGCAGCGAAACGATCCTGGTATTTAATGATGAATATGGCGAAGATTTTTCTGCATTGGATCATGATGAATATCTTGTTGCAGAGGCTTTGCTTATTAAGCGTGAGTTGAAAATTTCCGAAGTGCAGGAAGTGCTCGATTCCTCTCATGTTTACCCGGTTATTAATAAACTGATTCAGAAAAAAGTTTGTTATGTATGGGAAGCGTTGAAGCAAACCTATTCCCCCAAGAAAGAAACCTATATCATTCTCAACCCGTACTATGATAATGAAGAAAATCTTGAAAAGCTGATCAATGAAGATAAAAAACTGCAGCGGGCAGAAAAGCAAATGGAATTATTGCTGAGTTATCTCCACCTGATCAAGACTGAAGGAGAAGTAACAAAAACCTCATTGCTGAAAAAGTCGGGTGCTTCTGATGCCCAGTTGAAAGGGTTGATCGATAAACAAATATTGTTTGCCGAAAAAAGAGTGGTCGACCGATTACAGTTTTTGCCAAAAAATGTACAGGTAGATTTTGAGCTTTCCCCTGCTCAGCAAACTGCTTTGAGTGAAATAAAGAAACTATTTAAGGAAAAACATGTCTGCCTTCTACATGGTGTTACTTCCAGTGGTAAAACGCAGGTATATATAAAATTGATAGAAGAAGTGATCAGAACCGGTCGACAGGTACTGTACATGCTGCCGGAAATAGCGCTAACGTCGCAGATCATACGAAGATTACAGAAACATTTCGGTGGATACATTGGCATTTATCATTCCCGGTTTACGCAAAATGAACGTGTAGAAATATGGAATAAGGTAAAGAGCGGCGAACTGAAAGTAGTACTTGGCGCCCGCTCCTCGTTATTTCTTCCATTCAAAGATCTCAGTCTTATTGTTTGTGATGAAGAGCATGACAGTTCTTATAAGCAACAGGAACCCGCTCCACGTTATAACGGCAGAGATGCTGCTATCTATCTTGCTTCCCTTTTTCACCAGGCAGGGCAACAAGGAAAAGTATTGCTTGGAAGCGCAACGCCTTCACTCGAAAGTTATCATAATGCAGTTACGGGCAAATATGGCTTGGTCGAACTTACGCAACGTTATGGTGACTTTCAACTACCGCCCATCGACATTGTGGATACGAAAAAAGTTGTGCAGAAAGATCGTTCAAAAGTAATGCTTTCACCAGCCTTAACTGAAGCCATACAGGAAACAGTAGCGAAGAACCGGCAGGTGATCCTGTTTCAAAATCGCAGAGGTTACTCTCCTTACCAGGTATGTAGCGTATGCGGCTGGATACCACAATGCAAGTACTGTGATGTTTCATTGACGTATCATAAACTCACCAATAAATTGCAATGCCATTATTGTGGCACAAGCTATCCACCCCTTACAATTTGTGCGGCATGCGGAAGCCATAGCTTTATGCAGCGCAATTTCGGAACAGAAAAAGTAGAGGAACAATTGCAGGAAATATTTCCTGATGCAAAGGTGGCTCGGATGGATGTTGATACAGTGCGTGGCAAAAATGCACACGACGTATTGATACAGCAATTCGAGCAAAAGCGCATAGACATACTCGTTGGCACACAGATGGTGGTGAAAGGGCTCGACTTTGATGCAGTGGATCTTGTGGGCATCATTGACGCAGACGGATTATTGCACTTTGCTGATTTCAGGGTAAACGAAAGGGCTTTCCAGATGATGGAACAGGTGAGTGGCCGGGCGGGTAGAAAAGGCTCTTCAGGAAAAGTATTGATTCAGACATTGCAACCACAACATCCGGTGTTGCAATTGCTGCAATTGCACGATTATAAGCGGATGTATTCGATGGAAATAGAAAGCAGGAAACAATTCTTTTATCCACCGTTTTCCCGCATCATTCATCTCACGTTTAAGCATAAGCTAAAAGAAGTGGTGGAAAAAGCAGCCTATGAATTTGCAAATGCATTGCGACTGAAATATAATCAGTATCTCGTAGGCCCCGCAGAACCGGTAGTTGGTCGTGTACGCAATCAATATCTTATTGAATTATTGATAAAACTGCCAAGAGACGCAAAGCTGATTGCACAATGCAAAGAGGATCTGCTTTACCAGGTAGCCGTTTTGCATCAAAATAAATCATACAAAAGCGTGACCATTATTCCGGATGTGGATGCTATGTAAATCCCTCGTTCATTCAGGCAAGTGCATGAAGCCTGTTGCGATACAAAATGCTCAACCCTCAACGCTCAATATTCAATGTTCAATGAGAGGACGAATGGTTTCTGCGTCAAAGAAGTCATTCGGCATTCAGCCAAAAGTATGAAGCGTATCGTAGATACAAATACTCTACTTAAAAACTTCAAACCCCAAACTTCAAACCTCAAACTGTACCTTTATTCAATTACAAATATTACTACACATGAGTCAGAACAAGGCTAAAAAAAGTACACTGTCCGTATGGGGTGGCGAAACGGGTAAGTTTACAAAAGGCGCTGTTACATCACCGATAGTTCATAGCGTGGCATTTGCATATGAAGATCTTGATGAGTGGCACAACGTTGCAACAGGAAAATCAGAAGGGTTTATTTACAGTCGCAATACCAACCCTACGGTGCAGGTCTTGGAAGAAAAGATAAAGGCACTTGAAAATGCTGAAGCAGCCACTTCATTTGCTACGGGCATGGGTGCGATAAGCAATACATTGTTTGCATTACTGGCGCCAGGGAAAAGAGTAGTTTCTATAAAAGATACCTATGGCGGCGCCAGCAAGCTGTTTCTGGAATTCTTACCACACTACAATGTGAATGTGCAACTATGCGATACTACAAATCACGAAGAGATTGAAGCGGAAGTAGCAAAGGGTTGCGATTTATTGTATCTCGAAACGCCTACCAATCCCACGTTGAAAGTGATCGATATACAACGGCTGGCGTCCGCAGCGAAGAAAGTCGGCGCCGTTACAGTAGTTGATAACACGTTTGCCAGTCCTATCAATCAGAATCCACTGGCGCTTGGCGCCGACCTTGTCATTCATAGCGCTACGAAATTTCTTTGCGGCCACTCTGATGCTATGGGCGGATTGCTTTGTGGCAATAAGGAACTGGTGGAAAAAGTATTTCGTTTCAGGGAGATTAATGGAGCAAGCCTGCAGGCAGAACCAGCTTATCTCATTGCAAGAGGAATGAAAACACTGGAATTGAGAATAGAGCGGCAGAACGCTTCTGCATTAAAGATCGCTCAGTTTCTTAAATCTCATAAGAGAGTAAAAGATGTTTTTTACCCAGGGCTGGAAAGTCATCATGGTCATGAAATTGCGAAGAGGCAAATGAACGGCTTTGGCGGTGTATTGAGTTTCGCATTGGATGGCAGTTATGATTTGGTAAAGAAATTTTTACCCAAACTGAAATACGTACATCTTGGTGCAAGTCTCGGTTCGGTAAGCACATTGGCTGGCCCACCGCGTACAACAAGTCATGTTGAGTTATCGGAAGAACAACGAAAGGTATTGGGTATACCGGAGAGCCTTATACGCTATTCTGTCGGCATAGAAAACTTCGAAGATCTTATTGCAGATCTTGACGAAGCGCTGAAGCTATAAGATGATGGATGATGTCGGATGTATGATTTCTGATGGTGATTGCAATTTACTTTGTGCTTGGTTGCTTTCAGAAATCCAACATCTGAAAGTCAAAACAGCGACACAAACAACTCAGCCTGTATCTTCCACTCATTGTTCCGCTTTTTCCACATCGCACTGTAGTTACCACCGTTACTATATGAGTTAGATGCTTTCCATGTACCGGTTTCCCAGGCAAGCGTATCATTTGCGCTAATAGTGATTTGTGATGGTATTCTTATGTAAAGCACTTTTGGGTTTCCATTAAAGAGCTTCTGCCAATCCGAAACAATCGTGTCTTTACCGGTTACATGTGTTGAGTTGCCCCTGACCAGTACAACATCATCCAGCCAGAATGACGATAAGGCCTTCACGTCATGTTTTGCAATGGCTTCATTTGATGATGCACGTAATGATTTTATCAATGTGACATTCTTATCAGCTTGGGCAGTCACGGCTTGCTGCATAAGGAGCAAACAAATAAAAGCGATAATGATTCTCATATTAAATGCTAAGATTAGTTGTCCAAAAGATATTGAATTCAGGCCAATAATCCGTGGTCCGAAAATGGTAAAGCGATTCTAACATAGAGGACACAGAAATAAAATCTTTTGGGCAATAGGGAATATCCAGGGCAGTTACAATACTGCATCCTTGTTGTTTGATGGAGATAAGGATGATGTACCTGAAATGTTGGAGTGAAGGAGCAGTAGTGTTAAGTTGTATTTTAAATTGTCAATTTGATCTATCTTCCATTTGAATATATTTATTGTTGAAAACCGTGATACGACCATATAAAGCTGAAGACAAGGAACAACTGCTAAATATATTTAAACTAAACACACCCGTTTACTTTGATGTGAACGAGGTCAAAGACTTTGAGACTTATCTTGATCGGTATCCCGGCACTTATCTAACGGTAGAACATGAAAATGCAATAGCAGGCGGGGCTGGTTATTATGTAAAGGAAGATGACAAATCTGGAAGAATAACCTGGATATTTTTTCATCCGCATGAATCAGGACAGGGTTTAGGTAGGCAAGTGGTTGAGTATTGTTTAGAGAAATTAAAAGCGGATGAACGGGTGGAAAAATTAGTCGTTACAACTTCTCAATTCGCCTTTAAATTTTTTGAAAAATTCGGTTATCAGTTAGTACGTATTGAAAAAGATTATTGGGGAAAAGGACTTGATTTATACTTGATGGAACAGGGAGCGATTTACAAATAAGTATTGCGACATGAAATGCAAAATGGCTCACCAACTGCCGTCAAAGCAACCATGAGCCATTTAACCATTAAACAATTATTTCCTATTTCTGAATAACAATCCTCGTAGGCGTTGGTCCCGCAATGCCATTCGCATCAAATGCTTTCTTCACCATTTCCTGTACACCGAAGTAAACATTCCAGTAATCTGATTGTGTAGTGTACGGGCGGACAGCCAATGAAATCATTCCGTCTGCAATTTTTAACACACTTACTTCTGGTTTTGGCGTTTGCAATACTTTGGGATGTTGGAGCATTGCGGCGATAGCTATTTCTCTTGCTTTATCAATGGACATATCCAATGCGATAGCCATTGTGAGGTCTACACGAAGATTGCCATGCGTATTGAAATTTGTGATAACACCTGTAGAGAGTGGACCGTTTGGCAATATCACCGTTTTATTATCCGGAGTTAATAATGTTGTATTGAACACGCCTTGTTCTATCACAGTTCCTGCCGTTCCCTGAGCTTCTATAATATCCCCGATTTTAAATGGTTTAAAGATGAGCATCATTACACCGCCCGCAAAATTGCCCAATGTGCCATTTAGTGCGGAACCGATTGCAACACCGGCGCCGACAATTAACGCTGCAAATGAAGAAGTGTCAACGCCTAAAATACCGAAGATGGTGATGACCAATAGAACAAGACAGATGATTTTGAAAAAGGAAACAAGAAAGGTTTGTAAAGAAGGCTCGAATTTTCGTGCGGATAATGCTTTTTTAAATACAATCCCCAACCGTCCGATGATCCAGCTTCCTATAATATAGAAAACAATTGCTCCGATAATTTTTGGTGTATAAGCAATTGCCGAATCGATAAATCTGGAAGCCATTGTGCTTCCTTTGGTAAGCAGTTGGTCTGCCTGTAGCAGGTAAAATTTCATATAAGTGGTTTGTTTTATGAAGAGAATAGCGGAAAGACCTTCGGAAAGAAGTTTTCGTTTTATGAGCCGGGATATTTTAAAATTAAGATTAAATGTAACCATTCGGAATGGCTGTATGCTTTTATGGCAAAAGGGGTTGAAAACTATTCAGGAGCTGCTTCTTGCAACATGGCTTTTTATTCATACCTTTGCGCCGCGAAAAAATGGCAGGCAAACGTGTAAAAACCGGATATTTTGCTTGTTCGATTTTTCTTCAATACAAAAGAAATACAATCATAAATAACCATGGCAGACTTAAAATTTCAGAGAAACTTCGGAATCGCGGCACATATTGATGCCGGGAAGACGACCACGACAGAGCGTATCCTTCGCTACACCGGCATGATCCATAAAATAGGTGAGGTGCATGATGGTGCGGCAACAACAGACTGGATGGAGCAGGAAAAAGAAAGAGGTATTACTATTACCTCTGCTGCGGTAAGCTGCCAGTGGAATTTTCCTACCGTAAAAGGAAAGGTAGACGCGAATACTAAAAAGTATTCTTTCAATATCATTGATACCCCGGGTCACGTGGACTTTACCGTGGAGGTAGAGCGTTCAATGCGTGTGCTCGATGGTCTTATTGCCTTGTTTTCAGCTGTTGATGGCGTTGAGCCTCAGTCTGAAACGGTTTGGCGTCAGGCTAACCGCTATAATGTACCGCGTATCGGTTTCGTAAATAAAATGGACCGTGCTGGTGCAGACTTCCTGAACGTGGTAAAACAGGTAAAGGAAATGCTGGGTTCTAAAGCCGTGCCTCTTCAGTTGCCAATCGGTGCTGAAGATGATTTCAAAGGCGTAGTTGACCTGATCAAAATGAAAGGTATCATCTGGCATATGGAAACAGAGGGAATGACCTTTGATGAAATTCCGGTGCCTGCTGACATGGTAGATGAAGCGAATGAATGGAGAGCTAACCTGGTAGAAGCTGTAGCTGAATACGATGATCACCTGATGGAAAAATTCTTCGACAATCCTGATTCTATCAGTGAAGATGAAATTCATGAAGCGATCCGTAAAGCAACGATTGACCTGAGCATCGTGCCTATGATGTGCGGTAGCTCGTTTAAAAATAAAGGCGTGCAGACAGCATTGGATGCAGTTTGCCGTTACTTGCCAAGCCCTGTTGATATCGAAGCTGTAAAAGGTACTGATCCCGATAATGGCGAAGAACTGATCCGCAAACCGGATGCAAAAGAACCATTTGCTGCATTGGCGTTCAAAATTATGACTGACCCGTTTGTAGGTCGTTTGGCATTCTTCCGGGTATATTCCGGTCATCTCGATGCAGGTTCTTATGTATTGAATGTAAGAAGTGGCAAGAAAGAGCGTATCAGCCGTATCATGAAGATGTTTGCCAATAAGCAAAACCCAATCGATTTTATCGAGGCAGGTGATATCGGAGCGGCAGTTGGTTTCAAAGAAATCAAGACGGGGGATACATTGTGCGACGAAGATCATCCGATCACGTTGGAAAACATGTTTATCCCTGAGCCGGTTATCGCTGTAGCAATTGAGCCGAAGACACAGGCTGATGTTGATAAAATGGGTATGGCAATTGCCAAACTGGTAGAAGAAGATCCTACACTTCGTGTAAATACAGACGAAGATACCGGACAGACCATTCTTCGTGGAATGGGAGAGCTTCACCTGGAGATCATCATCGATCGTATGAAGCGTGAATTCAAGGTTGAAGTAAACCAAGGTGCGCCACAGGTGGCTTATAAAGAGGCATTTAACACAACAGTTGAGCATCGTGAGGTGTTGAAAAAGCAAACCGGTGGTCGTGGTAAGTTCGCGGATATCGTATTCGAACTCGGGCCAATTGATGCTGAGTGGAAAGCTGAAAACCCTGACAAGCAGTACCAGTTTGTAAATGATATTTTCGGAGGTTCTATTCCCCGTGAGTTCGTTCCTGCTATTCAAAAGGGATTTGAGCAGTCAATGACAACGGGAGTACTAGCAAGCTATCCGGTAGATAACATGAAGATCCGTGTATTCGACGGAAGCTTCCACCAGGTAGACTCTGACTCTATGTCTTTTGAGCTTTGCGCCAAGCAAGGTTTCCGTGAAGCGGCAAGAAAAGCAAAACCGGTATTGCTGGAGCCGATCATGAAAGTAGAAGTGGTAACGCCTGACCAGTACATGGGAGATGTAACCGGAGACCTTAACCGTCGCCGTGCGATCCTGGAAGGAATGGACAGCCGCAACAACGCACAGGTGATCAAGGCGAAGGTGCCACTGAGCGAAATGTTTGGATATGTAACACAGCTCAGAAGCTTATCTTCCGGCCGTGCATCATCTACCATGGAGTTCTCGCACTACTCACCAGCGCCAAACAACATTGCTGAAGAGGTGATTGCGAAAGTAAAAGGTAAAGTAGGAGCTGCATAAGCTTCATTGTTATAACATTGATTCGAGCCCGGCAGAATAATTGCCGGGCTTTTTTCATTCGTAAATTAACTTAAGTGTCGATTTTACACTCGTGAAAATACTCTTTGGTATTAATTTTGCTGACAAAAAGCAAGTTCGCCCCGTTTTTAAAAAGAGAATCCCTGGTTAGTAGAAATCAGCGATCCCAATGTCCTGCGAAAGATGGGGAATGATTCGAAAACTGAAGGGCTCGTTTGGGTTCCTTTTTCTTTTGCCTTTTCCGGCAATTATATTTTAAAACATCCTTCAGGAAAGAAGCTTCCCTGATTATCACAGACGAAGATTATATTTAACTTCCCGCTGATCGGGTTAGCATCTATGATCAAGAGAATTATCGGAGTTACAATTGTTTTGTTTTCTTCACTGACTATCTTTTCCCAACAATTAATTACAAAGGGTCTTCGTATTACGAAATCATGTTTGGTAAAGACCCAATTTTACAAGATCGATGCAACAGACAATCTTACACAACCCTTATTGGTGATTGAGGGAAATAACATTACCATTGATTTTAAGAATGCAGTTCTTAAAGGAAGTAATAAGGCAAAGAACCCGGATGAATTTGTTGGCGTTGCAATAATGATCCGCAACAGTAAGAATGTAATAATAAAGAACCTGAAAGTAAGAAGTTACAAAGTGGCTATCCTTGCCCGGAATACGGAAGGGCTTGTTCTCGATAATTGCGATCTCAGTTACAATTACAGGCAGCATCTGAACAGTACGCAGGAAAAAGAAGATATCTCCGATTGGATGAGTTACCATCATAATGAGAACGATGAATGGTTGCGGTATGGCGCCGCTATTTACTTGCGCAATTGCAATAAAGCAACTATAAAAAACTGCAAAGTAACAGGTGGACAGAATTCTTTGATGATGATGGAATGCAATGACGGGATGATTTATAATAATGACTTTTCGTTCAACTCTGGTATCGGGATCGGCTTTTATAAATGCAGCCGGAATTCGGTACTCTACAACCGTATCATCTTTAATGTGCGTGGTTACAGTGATGGTGTTTATAACCGTGGTCAGGACAGCGCCGGTATACTGGTGTACGAGCAAAGCAATAATAACTTGTTTTATAAAAATAATGTTACGCATAGTGGTGATGGTTTCTTTTTATGGGCCGGGCAAACGACAATGGACAACGGGCAAGGCGGCTGCAATGACAACATTATCGCGAACAATGATTTCTCCTATGCGCCTACGAATGGGGTAGAAGTTACCTTCAGTCGAAATGTTATTACGGGCAATCGAATTATCGAATGTGATAATGGTATATGGGGTGGCTATAGTTTTGAGTCCCGCATTACAAACAATAAATTCAGGAATAACAAAAGAGCAATAGCAATCGAGCATGGGCAATATGATACCATTGCGTTCAATATATTTTATGGCGATAAAACAGCCATCAATCTATGGGGACGAGAGAAACAGCCGGAAGATTGGGGCTATGCGAAAAACCGGGATACCAGGAGCCGGGCTTATATACTTGCTTCCAATAATTTTAATAGTAATGAGACAGTTTATAAACTGCAGCGGACGGATAGCCTGAATGTGTTCAATAACATTTATAGTGGATATAATGAGCTGTTCAACATGGATACTAGCGTTACGAATCTGGATACAGCTGCTTACGACGAGATTGCAGTCGAGATATCCAAAGATGCAGACTTAAAAATGCCACCGGTAGAAAAGCCGGGGAATCCTTTTAGGGATATGAGCACCCTATCCGGAAAGAAAAATATAATGATAGGGGAGTGGGGACCTTATGATTTTCGTTCGCCGGTGATCTGGAATACCAATCCGACGGATACATCTGGCGTGATGCGTTTCGAGATAGCGGGGCCTAAAGGCAACTGGCGGTTAAAATCTTCAAAGGGATTGGAAAGCCTGTCTGCTTCTGTAGGGGAATTTCCGGCAAGTGTTGTGGCGAAACCATTGAAGGCTGATCGCACTGATATTTTGATTGAATTGGAGTACCGCGGTGAAGCCTTTACCGACCCATATGGAAAATCAATAGCAAAAGGGAAGCCGTATACTTTTTCGTTTAGAAAGTTCTTTCAGCCCGTTACATGGTATGTGGGTTGGTTTGCATTGGATACGACAGTGTACAACCCCATCAGAACCAGCCATCTTTTTCCCAACGATGCTAAAACGAGGCCTTTGAAGCGGGAAGAAACGACAAAGCTGGATTATACATGGTGGAGCGGATTGAAAACTGAGGATAGCACGTATGCCCAATACATTACGATTGCACAGGGCAGTGCAGATTTTCAGAAGGGTGTTTATGAATTGAGCCTGACCTGTGATGATGCGGCAAGAATATACCTCAATGATAAATTGATACTGGATGAATGGAACCCGGCAATTCACTTATTTGACGAAGCGCCAAACCGGAGAATCAGGTTGCCGCTGAATGGCAAGCAGAATTTTCGTGTAGAACACCTGAATCTTGGTGGCCTGGGCGTTTTATCACTGAAAATAAAGCCCGTTGAGTAGTAAATGTGGGTGAAACGGTATATTTAATCAAAATACTTCCATAAGTATTTGGTGATTATGCTACTCACCCCTACCTTTGCACTCCCAAAAGAAAATTGGGTTTTGACAAATGTCTCAGCGAATCAGAATCAAATTACAGTCTTACGATCACAACCTGGTAGATAAATCTGCTGAAAAGATCGTAAAAACAGTTCGCAGCACAGGCGCGGTAGTAACTGGTCCAATTCCTCTGCCTACCCGCAAGAAGATTTTCACTGTATTGCGTTCACCACACGTAAATAAAAAGAGTCGTGAACAGTTCCAGTTAGCTACGCATAAGCGTTTACTGGATATCTACACGTCTTCCTCGCGTACGGTAGATGCACTGAGCAAATTGGATTTGCCAAGTGGTGTGGAAGTTGAGATTAAAGCGTAAGGCCCCTCCCGGCCTCCCCGAAAGGGAGGAGTTGGTGACCCAAACATGAAAAGTTCTTATAAATAAATGAATATTCATCTCTCAATCCGTCTGTTGACGGGGAAAAGAGCTCTGGAACTAAACGACTTCTTAAACCCCTCCTTTGGAGGGGTTTGGGGAGGCAACATATAAACAAGCCCTTCGAGGTTTGTTTGTCGCCGGTACTTCCACCTCCGATATGAATCGGAGAACAACGGAAAAGGTCGGTGATAAACCAGGATTGACCCTTCGCCAGGCTCAGGATTAATATAAGCCGCGAAGAATGTCTTGAATAACCTTGCGGGGATAAACCGTAAGAAAATGAAAGGAATTATTGGTAAAAAAATCGGGATGACCAGCATCTTCGATCCTGGTGGCAAGCAAACAGCCTGCACAATTATTGAAGCTGGCCCATGCGTAGTAACGCAGGTGAAAACAAAAGACTCGGATGGTTACAATGCCCTCCAGTTAGCATTCGGTGAAAAGAAAGAAAAAAGCTCCATTAAAGCCGAAAAGAATCACTTCTCAAAAGCAAGCACTTCTCCTAAAAGCTTTGTAAAAGAATTCCGCGATTTCGCAATCGAAAAAAATATTGGTGATACTGTTACACTCGACATTTTCGCTGAAGGCGATAAAGTTGAGGTAGTTGGTACAACAAAAGGAAAGGGTTTCCAGGGTGTTGTAAAACGCCACGGATTCCATGGTGTTGGTCAGCAGACACACGGTCAGCATGACCGCCAGAGAGCTCCGGGTTCTTTGGGTAACTCATCTGACGCAAGCCGTGTAATGAAAGGTATGCGCATGGCAGGCCGCACTGGTGGCGACAGGGTGAAACTGAAAGGATTGAAAGTATTGAAAATATTTCCTGATAAGAATTATATACTGATCAGTGGCGCGGTTCCGGGTCATAACGGATCAATCGTATTAATTCAGAAATAACCCTTCGTTGTACTCAGGGTGACAACAAAAAATAATAAAATGCAAGCTGAAGTTTTAAATATACAAGGAAAGAAAACAGGTAGAACTGTTGAATTACCTGAGGAGATATTCGGAGTAGAGCCTAATAACCATGTTATTTATCTCGCTGTAAAACAATATCTCGCTGCACAACGCCAGGGCACACACAAGGTGAAGACCCGTGCTGAAGTGCATGGTGCAAGCCGTAAACTCCATCGTCAAAAAGGTACTGGCGGCGCCCGTAAAGGAAATATCAGGAACCCTTTATATAAAGGCGGTGGTACTATTTTCGGTCCAAAGCCACATGCTTATGATATTAAGTTGAACAGGAAAGTAAAAGATCTGGCGAAGATCTCTGCACTATCTCATAAAGCAAAGGCAAATTCAATCGTAGTTGTTGAGGACCTCAATTTTGATGCTCCAAAAACAAAGACGTTTGTTGATATACTCGGCAAACTGAATGTAGGCGAGAAAAAAGTATTGTTTATATCACCTGAATATAATGACAATGTAGATCGTTCGATCCGTAATGTGCCTTATATCTTAGGTGTTTCTTTAAGCGATATTAATACCTACGACATCGTGAATTCTGAAGTGGTGGTATTGACTGAAAGTGCAGCGAAAATTTTTGGTGAAGAAGAAGTAGCGTGAGAATGAAACAATTTGAAAATGTGCTGATTTGAAAATGGACAGCACGATTTTCGAAGAGTTCTTAAAAATAAAAGTGGACAATGAAAGATAATTTTCAAATTTCCACATTTTCAAATTTTCAAATTATAGAAAGATGAAACTTTCTGAAGTATTAATAAAACCGATTTTAACTGAGAAGGCAAATGGCCAACAGGAAAAACTGCGCCGTTATGCATTCAAAGTATCAAGAAAGGCAAACAAGCTGGAGATTAAAAAAGCTGTAGAAGGCTTTTATGGTGTGACGGTAACAAACGTGAACACTTCAGTAACGCCGGCAAAAAATAAAAGCCGTTTTACAAAAGCTGGTGTTATATCTGGTCGTAAGCCAGGATACAAGAAAGCGTTTGTAACTGTAGCTGAAGGCGAGACAATTGATTTGTACGCTAACATTTAACAATAGTTAGTACTTATAATTTTTAGTACTAAGCTAAAAACAAGAATGGTCAGCAAGACCGCAAACATTGCAAAAATCTGAGTACTAAATACTCAGTACTAAAGTAAAAGAAATGGCACTAAGAAAATTTAAACCGATTACAGCAGGTACAAGATGGAGAATCGGTAACGCGTATGCTGAAGTAACAACCAATGTTCCTGAAAGCAGCCTTGTAGAAACAAAGAAAAGCACTGGCGGACGTAACTCTTCTGGTCACCTGACTATGCGTTATCGTGGTGGTGGACATAAGAAGAAATACCGTATCGTTGATTTCAAGAGAAACAAAACAGGTGTAGCAACAGTTGCATCTATCGAATATGACCCAAACCGTACTGCATTTATCGCTTTGTTGAATTACGCTGACGGCGAAAAGCGTTACATACTTGCTCCACAAGGATTACAGGTTGGCGCGTCAGTAGAAAGTGGTGATGCGGTAGCGCCTGAAATCGGCAATGCATTACAGTTGAAAAATATGCCTCTTGGTACTAACGTACACAATATAGAAATGCAACCTGGCCAGGGAGGTAAATTATCTCGTAGTGCAGGTTCGTCTGCACAATTGACCAACAAGGAAGAGAAATATGCAGTATTAAAAATGCCTTCTGGTGAATTGAGAAAGATTCTGATCAATTGCTACGCAACAGTTGGTGTTGTAAGCAACAGTGACCACAATCTTCAAAGCATGGGTAAAGCAGGCCGTAACCGTTGGAGAGGTATCAAGCCAAGAAACCGCGGTGTAGCGATGAACCCTGTAGATCACCCGATGGGTGGTGGTGAAGGTAAAGCTTCAGGTGGTCAGCCCCGCAGCAGAAACGGTCAGTATTCAAGAGGATTGAAGACACGTACGAAAGGAAAGGGAAGTGATAAGCTGATTATACAGAGAAAGAATGGTTCTAAATTATCAACTAAGTAATAATATGCAAATGTGAAGATTTGAAAATGTGCAAATGAAGGGAAGATATAGAATGGAGTGTTGCACAGGCAAATTTTCAAATTGTTGAATTTTCAAATTGTCAAATTAACCAAATGGCTCGTTCAGTTAAAAAAGGTCCTTATGTAGCTGCACATCTTGAAAAGAAGATTGTTGCTATCAATGAAGGAAAGAATAAGAAGAGTGTAATTAAAACATGGAGCCGTCGCTCTACAATTACACCGGATTTTGTCGGCCATACTTTTGCCGTACATAATGGTAACAAGTTTATACCGGTGTATGTAACAGAATTTATGGTAGGTCATAAGCTTGGGGAGTTTGCTCCAACCCGCCAGTTTAAAGGACACTCAAGTAAGAAAATAGCATAGTATTAATTAAAAAGGAAAAAGTAAAAATGGGTACTCTGATTTTTCACTTTTCACTTTTAACTTATAAAAAATGGAAGCAGTAGCAAAACTGAAAAATTATCCGACATCGCCACGCAAAATGCGTTTGCTGGCAGACCTTATCCGTGGTGAAAAGGTAGAGAAGGCTTTAGCGATGCTCGAATTTAATACAAAGCACCCGGCAGTTCCTTTGCGCAAGTTGGTATTAAGTGCGATTAGTAACTGGAAGCAAAAGAATGAAGGTGCGGATGAGAGTGCGCTGGTTGTTAAAACCATCTTTGTAGATGGTGCAAGAACTTTAAAGCGTATGCGCCCTGCTCCTCAAGGACGTGGCTACCGTGTTCGTAAGCGCAGCAATCATGTTACAGTAATTGTTGACACAAAAGAATCGAAATAATCTGCAAATGTGCATATATGCAAATTTGCAAATGAAATAAGGCAGACTTAAAAAACAAAATAGTAATGAGTAAGTGGGTAAATAAAAGCAACAGTCATCAGGTGAGACTATTTGCATATTTGCACATTTGCGAATTTTCAAATTAACAACATGGGTCAAAAAGCAAATCCAATTGGTAACAGGTTAGGGATCATCCGTGGTTGGGAATCCAACTGGTATGGTGGCAAAAAAGATTTTGCTTCCAAATTGATCGAGGATAACAAGATCAGAACTTACCTGAATGCACGTATCAATAAAGGCGGTATTTCTAAAATCGTCATTGAGCGTACGTTGGGAAAACTGATCATTACTATTCATACATCCAAGCCTGGTATCATCATTGGTAAAGGTGGTGGTGAAGTGGATCGTATTAAAGAAGAGTTGAAAAAACTCACTTCGAAAGACGATGTGCAGATTAACATTCTTGAAATACGCAGACCTGAGCTGGATGCAATGATTGTTGGTGATACCATTGCACGCCAGATTGAAAATCGTATCAACTTCAAACGCGCTACTAAAATGGCGATTGCTTCTGCTCTCCGTATGGGTGCGGAAGGAATCAAAGTAAAGTTGAGTGGTCGTTTGGCTGGTGCTGAAATTGCCCGTAGCGAAGAATTCAAACAAGGCCGTGTGCCCCTGCATACTTTCCGTATGGATATTGATTATGCCAATGTATTTGCGCAAACAGTATATGGTAAAATCGGTATCAAGGTTTGGATCTGTAAGGGAGAAGTATTGACGAAGAGAGATCTGAATCCAAACTTCGTTGGTGGCAAGAGTGATGTAAGTGACAGAAGAGAAAGAAGAGATGACCATGGACATGGCGGAGATCGTGGAGACCGTCGTGATCGTCGTGACGATCGCAGAGGTGGTGGTGGTGACAGAAGAGGAGGCGGTGGCCGTGGCGGTGATAGAAGAAACTAATGTGTAAATATGCAAATGTGAAAATTTGCAAATGAAAGAAAACGGTTTGTAGAGATAATTTTCACATTGTTACATTTTCGAATTTTCAAATTTTTTATAAGATGTTACAACCGAAAAGAACGAAACACAGGAAGATGCAGAAAGGTCGCATGAAAGGCGATGCGAAAAGAGGTACTACCATTTCGTTTGGCTCATATGCATTGAAAGCATTGGACCAGCATTGGATTACCGATCGCCAGATTGAAGCGGCACGCCAGGCGCTGACCCGTGAGATGAAACGTGAAGGTAATGTTTGGATCCGCATATTTCCTGATAAGCCAATTACCCGTAAGCCTGCGGAAGTACGTATGGGTAAAGGTAAAGGTAACCTGGAGTTTTGGGCTGCAGTAGTAAAACCAGGTCGTATTTTATTCGAAGTAGATGGAGTTGATGAGAAAACAGCTCGTGCTTCATTAGGGTTGGCAGCAGGCAAATTGCCGATTAAAACAAAGTTTGTAACGAGAAGGGATTTAGTGAGCTAATATGTCCCGATAGCTATCGGGATGCTGATGTGCTAATTCGATAATGAGTTTAATTAGCAGATTAGCAAATTATCGAATTATCAAATTAAGAATAAGATGTCAAAGAGAATTGATTTTGTAAAAAGTATTCAGGGTTTAAGTGAGAGTGATCTGAAGGCACGTATCGGTGAAGATGAACTTCGTTTGAAAAAGCTGGAGTTTGCGCATGCAATTTCTCCATTGGAAAACCCAATGAATATCCGCGGTCTTCGTAGAGAGATTGCACGGTTAAAGACACAATTAAAAGCAGTAGCAGCAACAAAGTAATGTGCAAATATGCAGATGTGAAGGTGTGCAAATGAATTCAGCACGGGTTTAATTTCACATTGACACATTTTCAAACCAGCCTGTCGGTTGGCAGGTTTTCAAATTAGATAAAATGTCTGAAGAAAGAAATTTAAGAAAAACGAGGATAGGTGTTGTAACCAGCAACAAAATGACTAAGACTATCACGGTTGCGGTTGAACGTAAAGTGAAGCACCCTATCTATGGTAAGTTCGTAAAGAAGACTACCAAATTCCATGCGCACGATGATAAGAATGAATGCAGCATCGGCGATATCGTAAAGATCATGGAAACACGTCCACTGAGTAAGACTAAGCGGTGGAGACTGGTGGAGATTGTAGAGAAGGTGAAATAGTCAGAGACAAAGAGTATTCAGTATTGAGTACTTAGACGAGATGCGATTATAACGAATGTAAAATCTAAGTACTGAATACTAAGTACTACAAAACTATAATAAGATGATTCAGCAAGAAAGCCGTTTGAATGTTGCGGACAACAGTGGTGCCAAAGAGGTGCTGTGTATCCGTGTATTGGGAAACAGCGGTCAGCGTTATGCTAAGATTGGGGATAAGATTGTAGTAACTGTAAAGGATGCATTACCAGCCGGTGGTATCAAGAAAGGTACGGTGGCAAAAGCGGTTATTGTTCGCACAACAAACAAGCTTCGTCGTAAAGATGGTTCCTATATCCGTTTTGATGATAACGCGGTAGTATTGTTGAACCAGAGTGATGAACCCCGTGGTACCCGCATCTTCGGGCCAGTAGCGAGAGAGCTTCGTGATAAAGGGTATATGAAGATTATATCATTGGCGCCCGAAGTATTATAAGCAACAGGCCATAGGCAATCAGCCTGGGGCCAGATAAATTAAAAGATTGACAAGCTTAAAGCCTAAAGCCAATAGCTTAAAGCCGGAAGCAAAAAGCAAAATAAAAATGGCAACAAGATTTAAACCTAAGTTCAGTATTAAAAAGGGTGACCTGGTAATTGTTATTTCAGGCGCTGCCAAAACTCAAAAAGACGAGAATGGCAAACTTTTATACAAGCCCCGCACGGTGAAAGAAGTATTGGTTGATGAAGCGAAAGTGATCGTGGAAGGTGTAAATATTGTAACCCGTCACACAAAGCCAAATGCACAAAATACAAAAGGTGGTTTGGTAAAGAAGGAAGCTCCTATCCATATCAGCAACGTGATGTTGTGGGATGCAAAAGCAAAAGCTCCTTCAAAAGTGAAAAGAACGAAAGAAAACGGAAAAGTAGTCCGTATTTCAAAGAAATCAGGAGAGAAAATCTAAGACTGTTTCCGCTACTGGCGGTTTAAATAAACGATACTATGAGTACGACAACATATAGTCCAAGATTGGCAGACAAGTACAAAAAGGAAGTTGTACCTGCATTGGTGAAGAAATTCGGATATAAATCTGTAATGCAAACGCCAAAATTGGAAAAAATTGCCATCAACCGTGGTGTGAATGGCGCAGTGTCTGACAAGAAGCTTATTGACATTGCCCTGGAAGAAATGACAACGATTACAGGACAAAAGGCGGTAGCGACAATGTCCAAGAAGGACATTTCAAACTTCAAGCTGCGTAAGGCAATGCCTATTGGCGTGAGAGTAACATTGCGTGGCGAGAAGATGTATGAATTTCTGGATCGCTTGATCGCAGTTGCACTTCCACGTGTACGTGATTTTAAAGGCATCAATGAGAAATCTTTTGATGGCCGTGGAAACTACACATTAGGTGTGACTGAGCAGATCATCTTTCCTGAAATTGATATCGACAAAGTGAATAAGATAACGGGTATGGATATCACGTTCGTGACTACGGCAAATACAGACGAAGAAGCATTTGAATTATTGAAAGAGTTGGGTATGCCGTTCAAAAATGTAAAAAAATAATTTGCAAATATGTAAATATGAAAATGTGAAAATGGGTTCATGGATTTTCATATTTACCTAAGAAAGAGTTTTGGTTGTGGACATTCATTTTCACATTTCCACATCTTCAAATTTTCAAATTTAAAAAATGGCAAAAACATCAGTAAAAGCCAGGCAACGTAAGAGGGAGAAAATGGTGGCTCAACATGCTGCAAAACGTGCAGAGTTGAAAAAAGCGGGTGATTACAAAGCGTTGGATGAACTTCCAAAGAATGCTTCACCAGTACGTTTGAAAAACCGTTGTCAGCTTACGGGTCGCCCAAAGGGTTATGTACGCTACTTTGGAATTTCCAGGATTGCATTGCGTGATATGGCGCTCAATGGAAAAATACCAGGGTTGAAAAAAGCGAGCTGGTAAAGCAATTTGACAATTAGCAAATATTGAAATTTGAAAATTGTCAGATAATTGAGTAATAAAAGTGTTTAAATAAATAGAAGGTTTGAGGTGTTCATTTTCACATTTTCAAATTTTCACATTTTCAAATTAATATGGTAACAGATCCTATAGCAGATTTTCTTACAAGAATCCGTAATGCACAGATGGCGGGTCATCGTATTGTTGAAATACCTGCATCAAACCTGAAAAAGCGTTTGACGGAAATTTTGTACAACCAGGGTTATATTCTGAAATACAAGTTTGAGGATGATAATAAGCAAGGCGTTATTAAAATCGCTTTGAAATACGATCCTCAATCGAAGCAGCCGGCTATTCAAAGCCTGGAAAGAGTAAGCCGACCAGGTTTGAGGCAATATTCAAAACCGGCAGAGTTTCAGCGTGTGAAGAATGGCCTGGGAGTAGCAATAATTTCTACTTCCCAAGGTGTGATGACTGATAAAGAGGCGAAGTCGAAGAATGTTGGCGGAGAGATTCTTTGCTACATCTACTAATATGCAAATGTGACAATTTGAAAATTTGAAAATGTTTTCAGATTGTCCGTGAATAGAGAAGCGAATGATAATTTAAGTTTTCTATACGGTAACTGAACACGTTCGCTGGATTTTCAAATTGTTTAATTTTCAAATTTTCAAATTTTATGTCTCGTATAGGTAAAAAAGCAGTAACAATCCCTTCAGGTGTGACAGCAAGTGTCGGAAGTGATAATGTACTTACTGTGAAAGGTCCGAAAGGCGAATTGAAGCAAGCCGTTGATCGTGATATCAAAATAGAAGTGAAAGATGGTACTGTGAATTTTTCACGTCCTACAGACCAGATCCGTCATAGGGCGATGCATGGTCTTTATCGTGCTATCACTGCCAATCTTGTAAAAGGAGTAACGGAAGGATATACCCGCAAACTGGAATTGATAGGCGTAGGTTTCAAAGCGTCTAATCAAGGCAACGTGATTGATTTGTCGTTAGGGTATTCTCACAATATTATTTTCGAAGTTCCCAAAGAATTGAAGGTAGCTACTGCCCAGGAAAAAGGGCAGAACCCTACTATCACTCTTGATGGAATCGATAAACAATTGATCGGCCAGGTAGCTGCCAAATTGCGCAGCTTGCGTAAACCTGAACCTTATAAAGGAAAAGGTGTACGCTATGTAGGTGAAGTGGTGAGGAAGAAAGCTGGTAAAGCGGCTGGTAAGTAAAGCCCCTAACCCCTGAAGGGGGATAAAGGCAAGTTCATTGAGTATAACAATTTTAATAAAGTTTCTGGCAGTATCAGAAACGTAAAAACTCCCCTTTAGGGGATGGGGGTTATATATGAATCCGAAAATTAAAACACAGAGAAGGCAGAATATTCGTTTTGGTATACGTGCCAAGATCAGCGGCACTACACAAAAGCCAAGACTGTCTGTTTTCAGAAGTAACAGCGATATCTATGCGCAATTGATTGACGATAGCAAAGGCCAGACTATTGCATCTGCTTCGTCGAAGGACAAAGATATTGCTGCACAAAAAGTGAATAAGACAGAACAAAGTAAATTGGTTGGCGCGGCAATAGCCCGTAAAGCAAATGAGGCAGGTTTAAAAGAGATTATTTTTGACCGTGGCGGTTATCTGTATCATGGTCGTGTAAAAGCGGTAGCCGAAGGTGCAAGAGAAGGCGGGTTGAAGTTTTAATTTAAGTTTCAAATCACAGATTTCAAACAGAAATAAATGTCAAAAGTTAATTTAAAAAGAGTAAAAGCTGGCGATCTTGAATTGAAAGATAAAGTTGTTGCTATCAATCGTGTGGTAAAGACAACTAAGGGTGGCCGTGCTTTCAGCTTTTCCGCATTGGTAGTTGTAGGCAACGAAAGTGGTATTGTTGGTCATGGTTTGGGAAAAGCTAAAGAAGTACAGGAAGCAATTACGAAAGGAATTGAAGATGCAAAAAAGAACTTGATTAAGGTTCCCATAATGCATGGAACGATTCCACATGATCAATGGGCGAAAGAAGGCGCTGCTAAAGTGCTGATTAAACCTGCTGCTCATGGTACGGGTGTAATCGCAGGAGGTAGCATGCGTGCCGTATTGGAAAGCGCTGGTGTTACAGACGTTTTGGCAAAATCACTCGGTTCTGCTAACCCACATAACGTGGTAAAAGCGACTTTCAAAGCCCTTGCATTACTGCGCGAGCCAATCAATGTAGCAAAGACAAGATCATTGGGATTGAAGAAAGTGTTTAACGGTTAACTGTTATAAGTATTACGTTTTACGTAGTACGTTTGATCAGCCAACAGGTTGGTATAACGTAAAACTTAGAACGTATAACGTACAACTTTAGAAAATGAAAAAGATAAAAATAACTTTAGTAAAAAGCCCGATCGACAGACCAGAGCGTCAAAAGCTCACGTTAAAAGCATTGGGTTTAAATAAAACAAATTCTTCTAAAGAATTAGAAGCTACTCCACAGATACTCGGTATGGTAAGAAAGGTAGAGCATTTGGTAACAGTGGAAGAAGCTTAAGAGAATGGATAAATAAAAGTGAAAAGGTAAAAATGACAATGCTGATTTTTCGTTTTTAGCTTTTCATTTTTCATTATTAAAAGCGAGCTCCGGGCTTTCGGGGCGTAAGTTAAAAATCAAAGCAATGAATCTTCACGAATTAAGGCCTGCAAAAGGCGCAACGCACAAGGAAAAAAGAATTGGTCGTGGTGACGGCTCAGGTCATGGTGGTACGTCTACAAAAGGTACAAAAGGTGGTCAAAGCCGTGCCGGTTACAAACGCAAAATGGGTCATGAAGGTGGCCAGATGCCGATTCAGCGTCGTATCCCTAAACGCGGTTTCAAAAACCCACACCGTGTAGAATACAAAGTGTTTAACCTCGGCCAGATTGATCAATTGGTTGAAAAATACGGCATCAAGGAATTTACGTTGGAGAATTTATACGTTAACGGACTGATCAGTCAAACTGATAAAGTAAAAGTTCTTGGAACGGGCGAATTGAAAGCCAAACTTCCCTTTAAAATAAATGCAATTAGCGGTAAAGCTAAGTCAGCTATTGAAGCTGCAGGCGGTACACTAGAGATTGTAAAGTAATAGTTGTAACTTGCAGAGACGCACCTGAAAATGCGTCTTTTAAATTTTTATAGGGCTTAAATCGTTTAAACTCCCGTGAAAAAATTAGTTCAGACTTTAAAAAACATCTGGAGCATTGAGGAACTAAGAAGTAAAATTCTTTTTACTCTGCTTCTCATATTAATTTATCGTTTCGGAAGTCATATTGCATTACCGGGTATCGATCCCGGAAAATTGGATCAGTTTGGCAAAGCTGCCAAAGGCGGTATGCTTGGATTGATTGATACATTTGCCGGCGGTGCTTTTTCACAGGCATCAATATTCGCTCTTGGGATCATGCCATATATCTCTGCTTCGATTTTCATGCAGTTGATGACCGTACTGGTGCCTACTTTTCAAAAAATGCAAAAGGAAGGTGATAGCGGCCGTAAAAAGATCAATCAGTATACGCGTTATCTTACCGTAGTTGTTACTTTGGTTCAGGCATCAGCGTATGTGAAATTCCTGACAGAAATGACAAGACAAAGCGGCGCCATTATGGAAGGCTTTGCTGGTTATTTCTGGCTTTCAACAGTGGTTGTATTGACTGCAGGCACCTTGTTTGTAATGTGGTTGGGTGAAAAAATTACCGATAAAGGATTAGGTAATGGTACTTCTTTGATCATCATGATCGGAATCCTCGCACGCCTTCCGCAATCATTCATGCAGGAATTGGAAGCGAAATCAGTTCGCAGTGGTCAGATACTGATTTTCATTATTGAGATTGCTGTGCTCATCGCTATTATAATGGGCTGTGTATTGCTCGTACAGGGAACAAGAAAGATACCTGTAAACTATGCAAAGCAGATTGTTGGTAACCGTCAATTTGGAGGGGCCCGCCAGTTTTTACCGATCAAGGTAAACAGCGCTGGTGTAATGCCGATCATCTTCGCCCAGGCTATCATGTTCCTGCCTACTTTATTTACGTATACCAATACAGATACAGGAAGGGGTATTGGAAGAATATTCTCCGATCATGCGAATGGGTGGTACATGTTGGTGTACGCAACTGTTGTTATTGCTTTTACTTTTTTGTATACGGCATTAATTTTTAATCCAAAGCAGATTGCAGATAACCTCAAACAGAACAACGGTTTCATCCCGGGTGTAAAGCCTGGTCAGCCAACAACAGACTATATAGGCGCTATTATGGACAGAATTACGCTTCCGGGCGCATTTCTGCTGGCGTTGGTTGGTATCCTGCCAGGATTTGCAAAGCTATTGGGCGTTACTCAAGGATTTTCAACGTTCTTCGGTGGTACGTCTTTGCTGATCATGGTAGGTGTAATTCTTGATACACTACAACAGATAGAAACACAATTGTTAATGCGTCAGTATGATGGTTTGATGAAGAGCGGTCGTATACAAGGCAGACAAACTGCTACGCAAGTACAGTATTGATAACATTGTAAAATAATTGCTCAAAACCTGGTGAGTGAACAGTTCTTGCCAGGTTTTGTTTTATTATAAGATATTTGCAGAATGATTTTTTATAAAACCGATATTGAAGTAGAGCAGATGCGGCAGAGCGCATTGCTGGTTGGTAAAACGTTGACTGAAGTAGCTAACGTTTTAAAGCCAGGTGTTACTACAATATTCCTGGATAAAATGATCGGCGATTTTATAAAAGATCACAAGGCTATCCCTTCATTTCTGAACTATCATGGCTATCCGTACAATGCCTGTCTTTCTGTAAATGATGTGGTAGTGCATGGATTTCCCAATAAAAGTGAATTGAGAGAAGGCGACATTATTACTGTAGATATCGGCGTTATTCTCAATGGCTGGCATGGAGACCATGCTTATACTTTTGCTATTGGAGACCCTGGCCCTGAAGTAATGCAGTTAATAAAAGTTACAAAAGAATCTCTTTATAAGGGAATAGAAAAGGCTATTAGCGGAAACCGGATCGGTGATATTGCTTTCGCTATACAAGAGTATACAGAACGGAAAAATGGTTATGGAGTAGTGAGAGAGTTGGTTGGTCATGGATTAGGAAGAAGCCTTCATGAAGATCCCCAGGTTCCGAATTATGGTAAGCGTGGAAGTGGCACCAAACTGAAAGATGGAATGGTATTGGCCATTGAGCCAATGATCAACCTGGGTAAAAAGGATGTCTATACTGAAGATGATGGATGGACAGTGCGTACTAAAGATGGAAAGCCATCTGTACATTTTGAACATGACGTTTGTGTACGCAGAGGAAAAGCAGATATTCTTTCCAGCTATAAATCAATTGAAGAAGCTGAACGACGCAATAGTAACCTGAAAACTGAATCATCGCTATTGACGGCAGTAGCGGTATAGTTGCCTCTGGCTATCTTATTTTACCTGCTTAATTTAAATTTTCTTTCTTTGCCATTCTTATCTATGGCAAAAAGTCTAATCGTTATAGGTGGTGGCGCTGCTGGTTTTTTCTGCGCTGTTAATGCGGCGAGGATAAACCCAAACCTTCATGTCACGATACTTGAAAAATCGAATAAACTTCTATCTAAAGTAAAAGTCAGCGGGGGAGGGCGTTGTAATGTAACGCATCATTGTTTTGATATTGATGAAATGAGCAGACGTTATCCAAGGGGGCAGCATTTTGTAAAGAAATCATTCCATCGATTTTTTACAACTGATACAATTAATTGGTTTGAGCAACGAGGTGTAAAACTGAAAGCGGAAAAAGATGGAAGAATGTTTCCGGTCACTGACAGTTCGCAATCCATTATTAATTGCCTTCAGCATGAAGCGCAACAATATAACGTCAAAGTAAAAACGCAGACTGAAATAAAGAGTATAAAATTTCAGAATGAGAAATTTGTAGTTGCCCTGGCTTCGTCTGAACTTCTTATTGCTGATTATGTATGCATCGCAACAGGTGGTTATCCCAAAGCACCGATGTTTGGTTGGATAAAAGACTTAGGGCATTTAATTGAAGAACCCGTACCATCTTTATTTACTTTTAACCTGCCTACTGGTCAGGTTGGTCTTCCTGCTCATTCTATAACAAAGCTAATGGGAGTGAGCGTAGATAAAGCAATTGTGAAAATTATCGGATCGAAGTTAATTGAAGAAGGACCGTTATTGATTACTCACTGGGGATTAAGCGGACCAGTTGTGTTGCGGTTAAGTGCATGGGGGGCGAGGGAATTAGCAGCTTGCAGTTGGCAATTTGCAATAAGCATTAACTGGTTGCCGGATTATAACGAGAATAATTTACGGGAAAGATTTAGTGAATTGCGAAAAGAATTGGCTTCACAGAAAGTATTTAATAGAAATCCATTTGGTTTACCTCAACGATTATGGGAGTTTCTGCTTACTGAATCATCGATTAGTATAGAGTGTAGATGGTCCGATTTACCCGCAAAAGAACAAAACAGGATGATAAGAAATCTTTGCCAGTATGAATGCGCCGTAAAAGGAAAAACAACATTCAAAGAAGAGTTCGTAACCGCAGGCGGCGTTAAACTAAATGAAATAGACGCGAATACAATGATGAGTAAAAAAATACCGGGTTTGTTTTTTGCAGGGGAAGTAATGGATGTAGATGGAATTACCGGTGGTTTTAATTTTCAACACGCATGGACAAGTGGTTTTATTGCCGGATCGACAATAGCTGTTGAAAGCTCAGGAATACTGGCATAGCTATTATTATTGTTACCAAAACTATATGAACGCCCTTCTAAAGCGAACAGTGTAGGTAAAGCAATGTTATAAGCATAAGCGCTGACTACTTATCACTCATCTAGTATAATTCAATTTTATAATTAGTGACAGATGTGATAGTATGATGTTGTAAATACTTATTACTTCCACATTATTATACTTGCTGTCAAAATAAATCTGATTAAAGTTGTTTTCTGTTCTTAAATCATTTTATTTTTAGTGGATATACAGAACATCGTTCTGCATATCGTAAAGGATATTATCCAGGATCTTCAAGCATAAAAGTTACATTTTCTCTGGCTCTACGTGGAGGCTGTTTATTTCGCGGCTTTGTATTGTCAAGTTAATTAACACACTTTTTAAAACTTTATAATTAAGTAGCTTTTATGTATAATCATTTAAAACGAGCTCGTATAATTCGAATAAGAGTCAATATATTCTTAACCCTGATTATTATTGTGTTGTTGATTCTTCTAAACGGTCTAAGCAGATAAATTTAAAATTGCGTGTGAAACGCATAATTATATAGGTTTAATCTTGGTTAAACCAGGGAAGCTTTTGTATTCTTCTTTAAAAAAAATTATTTCAAGTTCGAATTACTAGAAGTAAAAAATTGTGGTCTGTAAAGCAGCGTAATTGATTTTGCTTTTAATCATTGCTTATCCGGCATCGGACTTGCATTTACTAATTTCAACGCTTCATCTATATAGATTTCACCAGTCATTTCCCCCAAGCTTGTGCGGCTTACATACTCGTATCGTTTAAAACTATTGAAGTCAACTTTTGTGAGCATATAACCAAACGCATCATTTGTCAATCCAAAAAGGAAAGGTTGTTTGGTGTGCATTTTTCTTTTTACATAATAACCGATGTTTGGCAAAGCTTCACCCGGTACAGTTAATATCTGAGCTTTACCAATATTTAATAGATTCAGACGTGTGGTTGCTGTATCCGGATTGATAACAGCGGGTTTCAAAGGTGAATTGGTGAGAATGAATTTCATCATTTCCGATTCAACCGGGAAATGAATGATTTTCGATGTGCAATACAATACAGGATCTTTTTGCTCTTCCGCTTTATCAATAATCCTTAATGCTTCATCAGCGAGTAGCGTACCGATACGAATACATTCCTGCCAGTCATTCGCTTCTTTACCGCCTTCGAGGCGATTATCAGCTGTTACCATTCCTCCTTGTGCACTATTCATAAACAAAGCAACCCCTCCAATTTTTGATTCGATGCGTTCGTACAAAGGCCCACACAAATCAGGGCTTAATATACCACGATCAGGGCCAATAACTTCTGGATGTACAGCATAATTTACCAATGTCGCTATTGGTTTTCCTTTGTGTGCGCCCGTTGTCGCAATAGTTTGTATTACCCCACAACGTGGATCGAATAACTTATCAGCATAATAATTGTAAGATATTTTTCCTTTTGCTTCATCTACTGCAGTTTTTAAAATTGCTGGCTCCAGTTTTGATGTCGCTTCGTTTACTGCATCGGCTATTTGTTTTGTACACCAGTCAAGGTATTTGAGGTCGGCGCCTGTTTTGCCATTTTCATCGGGGAATGCATAGGCATCCGGTGCGCTGTGCGTATGTGTACAACCAATTAATATATTTTCGGGTGGAATCCCTTTTATCAATGCTCTTGATTTATCGCCAAGAATTGCGGTCCAACCGAGATTATCTACATTAACAATAGCGATTCTTGTAGTACCTTTTTCCAACACCAAAGCCCTTGCATAAAGTTCTCCTTTCTTTTCCTTTGATGGCCTTGGCTGACCAACACCGCCAGAGACAGGTAATAACGGGTCAGGTGTAATGGTTCGCAAGGCAGCGCCTGCTTTGAATTGCTGACTATAGCCTACGAATGAAATACCTAAAAGAATTGCAATGCAAAACGACTTTATCATAAGCATACCAGTTTGGAGTAAATGATTGTTGTTCTTTTGAGAAGTATACTGATTGAATATACTCATTGTTTATCCAATTGACTTTTCAGCAATACATAGCTCCAGGCGGTGAATGGTAAAATCAAAAAGATTATCAGCAAGTATAAAGAATGAAAAAGAAGATAAAGCAACAGGAAGATTAACAGAAGATAAACCGGGTAAGCGAATAAAAGTATTGCTGCCATTACGGAATCGAAATGGTCATTGTGATTGCATCGTTTCCATGTAAAACTTTTTACTGGTAAATACAATGGTGCGTGAAATAGAAATCCCAGCGCTGCAGGTATCGAGAATAATACTTTTTGCCAGGCAGATGGTTTTCGTTCCAGCATTTTTTGCTGGGTTTGAATATCATTTTTATCAATTTCGAAGACCAGCATTTTTAATTGTGCGTTCAGCAGATCATTGAACTCCTGGTAACGTTTGCCATCTTTATCGTTTAAGTCAATATCAACTTTGTTCATTATTTCGCCGAAATTGATAAAGACATTTTTTCCAAACCGGCGGAACGAACTGTAGTTGATAGCAACAGGTAGTACCCGCAATGGAATATTATTTTCCCAACTACTTATAGCGAGACGAGCTGTTCCTTTTTTCAGTGGCCGCAAATGCCATTCATTAATACATTTTCCTTCGCTGAATATTTGTACAATCCCATTTTTACGAAAGATGTCTTTGCAGGCATCAAACGTTTTGTAATTTTCGGGAACATTTTGTGTGCCTTCACTTGTGCGATATACTGGCAAAAGATTTACTGCTGTTAATAATTTTTTATGCCTTGATTTTTTGAATACATCACCTCTGGCCAACGCCCAGTTTGGCTGTGTCAGTAAGATATCGAAGATGATGCCGTCAAGAAATGAATTTGGATGATTACAGGCCAACAGGACAGGCCCGTTTATCTTTAACAAGTCGGGTTTGTTTACAATTATTTTCCGGCAGAATATTTTCATGCCGAGGCTTACATAAATTTTGAGAACCTGGTAAAGCAGATTTTTTTTGTAAATATAAACGAAGTCCAAAAAGACGGAGATTGGAAGTCGGAAAGCATAGTTCTTGGAGTTTTCAGTTTTGTAATTTTTCAGTGTGTTCCCTGGATTTAAAAACAGATATCGGTTCTTCTCAAGGGAGCGTTGCAATGCTTTTATTATTAAGGGTTTATCATTGATGTCAGTGTAATTATAGCAGCAGGAAAAAACCTTAAACTTTAAACGTCATACCTTAAACTTTTAAATTATCTTTGCAGCCCCGATTTTTTAAAACCTTTCGGGATTATTTTTTTATGTCTGAAAACAATATTGTTAACGAAAACGCTGAAGCACAGGAGCCTGTTGCTGAAACGGTTGCGGCCGGAGCAGAAACAGCTACAGCGACAACAACTGCGCCTGTGGCAACTCCATTCGATACGGCACACGACGATTTCGACTGGAGCATTGACAAAAGAAACGTTGCTGCTTACAGCAATGAAGAAAAAGAAAAGTACGACAAAGTGTATGAAAACACTTTTGTACAAATCAACGACGGTGAATTGATTAAAGGATTGGTCGTTGGTTTAACGAAAACAGATGTTGTATTGAACATCGGTTTTAAAAGTGATGGTCTTATATCACTGAACGAATTCCGTGATCTTTCCAACCTTGCGATTGGTGATGAGGTGGAAGTAATGGTTGTAGAAAAAGAAGACAGAGACGGTCATCTGAACCTCAGCCGTAAGCAAGCCCGCACTACCCGTGCATGGGAAAAAATCGTTGAAGTGCATAAAACCGGGGAAGTTATTACCGGTATTGTCACCAGCAAAACAAAAGGCGGCTTGATCGTAGATGTATTCGGAATGGAAACATTCTTACCAGGATCACAGATCGATGTGAAACCAGTTACCGATTACGATCAGTTTGTTGGCAAAACAATGGAGTTTAAAGTTGTTAAGGTAAACGAAACAATCAAGAACGCAGTTGTATCGCATAAAGCGCTTATCGAGAGCGATATCGAAGCACAACGTGCAGAGATTATCAGTAAGCTTGAGAAAGGCCAGGTATTGGAAGGAACTGTTAAGAACATTACAGACTTTGGTGCGTTTATGGATCTCGGTGGTCTCGATGGATTGTTGTACATCACAGATATTTCATGGGGACGTATTTCTCATCCAAGTGAAGTATTGAAACTTGATCAAAAGATCAACGTGGTGGTATTGGATTTCGATGATGAGAAGAAGCGCATCAGCCTTGGCTTGAAACAATTGACTCCGCATCCATGGGATGTTTTACCAGAATCAATTGCTGAGGGTCAAATTGTAAAAGGTAAAGTAGTAAATATTGAAGACTACGGTGCATTTCTTGAAATATTACCGGGCGTTGAAGGTCTCGTTCACGTAAGCGAGATTACCTGGGCAAATACTCCAATCAATGCAAAAGAATTCTTCAAGCTGGGAGATGAGCATGAAGCAAAAGTTGTAACACTTGACAAAGGAAGCCGTAAAATGAGCTTGTCGATCAAGCAACTTTCTCCAGATCCATGGAGCGATATTGAAAACAAATTCCCTGTTGGAAGCCGTCATAAAGGATTGGTGAAAAACATTACTCCTTATGGTGTGTTTGTAGAATTGGCCCCAGGCATCGGTGGTATGATTCATATCAGCGACTTGAGTTGGTTGAAGCGTTTCAATCATCCATCGGAATACACAAAAGTTGGTGAACATATCGACATCGTTATTCTCGGCATTGATAAGGACAACCGCAAATTACAGTTAGGCCATAAACAATTGGAAGAAGATCCATGGAATACGTTGCAGGATACATTTGCTATCGGCAGCATTCATGAAGGAACTGTAATCCGTCGTGATGATAAAGGCGCAATTGTACAGTTGCCTTACGGTCTCGAAGGTTTTGCTCCTAATCGTCATCTTGCAAAAGAAGATGGAAAAAGCATCGGTGCTGATGAAACTGCGCAGTTCATGGTAATTGAATTTGATCGTAACGAAAAGCGTATCGTTCTTTCTCATACAAGAATCTGGGAACAAGCAGCAGCCAATGAAAAAGATGCAGCAAGAAAAGAAGCAAGGGTTGAAGCAGAT
Organism: Chitinophagaceae bacterium; assembly: GCA_049840875.1. Classification (GTDB taxonomy): domain Bacteria; phylum Bacteroidota; class Bacteroidia; order Chitinophagales; family Chitinophagaceae; genus JAFDYH01. The sequence continues at coordinate 174,653 of JASGJE010000002.1, forward strand.
AAGACTAAGAAGGCTGTTAAGAACATTCAAAACAAAGTAGAAAAAGCAACTTTGGGAGACCTGGGTGTGTTAGCAGACCTTAAGAAGAAAATGGAAAGTGGCGACAACACTGAAGAGAGCAATGAATCGAAGTAAAAAACTTCGCTGAATAGTTAAGCCCTCCGTAACGCGGAGGGCTTTTTTTACGTCCTATATTTATTCACATTTTTTGATGATAACATAGAGTTTTTATTATGTTTGCAACTCATCAAAAAAACTGCAACCTTATCTTCATTGAGTATCTAAGTTATCCTCTATCACTATTGAAGAATAAATAAAACAACAATCCGCGTTTACCAGGTGATCCCCTTCTAAGAAAGACCTTTATAAGTTGTTCGTACCCGCTGTGGCCTGTTGTTCAGGCTTCCTTATTCATCATAAACACTTGAGCATGACAAAAAATTTACTTTTTTTGATCGGGTACTTTTTATTTCTTATTCAAAGCAATGCGCAATTGCCTAATTGCCCACAGCAACCCGGGCAGATTCCAAACTTTTCAGGAATACCTTCACAAGTCAACCCAGCTAATCTTAACCAGGTAATTACAAATGACGGCACCTATTCAGTGGGGGAAGTATTCCGTTATACCAACGCAGTAACGATACCGACAAACATCAATGCCTTTATTTATATTGAGGCAGCAGAAAATGCTACCATACAAAATTTCGATAACAATGGCGCTGGTTTAGCAGCCAGGTTTCAACCAACCATTCGGCCAAATCCCGCTAACTTAACTTCGGCTACACAAGAAGGTTGGATTCAGTTCAGAATAGAATTTCGCTACAATGGTGGTTCCATGGCTGGCCAACTAATCAATCTTTCTCCCGGTTTACAATTTCGTCATTTCGATATTGACGGGTTTACGCATGGATCAACTGGTTATTTCCGTGAAACAGGATGGACTACAGGCCAGGCAGGTGCTTATTTAATTGCACCAACTAATCTGACAGATGGAGGTGCTGTGACCGATGCCGGTCCGCCTAATCCTACAACATGGCGAAAAATTCTTGGCCAAACTTCTGAGCATGATGGGCCATCCAGCGATGCGAATGTTACTTACACTTCACAATTTGGTCCGGTGAATACAATACGCTTCAGAGCCGGGTATATTTTTGTAAAAGGGAATGGTGGAAATATCAACAACCAGGTAGCAAGAGAATATGGTATCGAATTTGGCTGTTTTGATCTTACTAATAATATTCTTTTGCCTGTTAAACTGGAAAATTTCAGCGGCGTATATAATAGCGATAAGGTGAAATTGAACTGGGTTACTTCATCAGAAATAGATTTTTCACGCTTCGAAGTGGAACGATCGCTCAATGGAACTGATTATAAAGAAGCGGGTATTGTATTTGCGAATGGAAGCTCAACTTCGACTTCGAAGTATGAATTTCCTGATGACGTTTCTTCTCTCAATTCTCCGATTGTTTATTACAGGTTGAAAATGGTAAATGATAACGAAACTTTTTCTTATAGTTCTGTTGTGATCATTCGGAAAGAAACAAATGCAAGTGCAGGCGTTTCTGTTTTCCCTAATCCTTCTTCGGGAAATACAGTCCAATTAAGAATCTCGTCTCAATCAGCCGATATTGCGGAAATAAGTGTGTTTGATCTGAATGGTAAAATGCTGAACAGGCAATTGCAACCGGTAAGTATTGGAAACAACAGTATAACAGTAAAATTGCCAATTGCACAAAACGGCGTTTATACAATGCGAATTAGCAGCGGAGATAAAATTCAATTTCTAAAATTTACTATTGCCAAATAGAACTCTATAAGTTTTAGTAAAGGGGGCTGACAGTAAAAAGTCAGTCCTTTTTATTTATAAAAAATGGGTTTAAAAGATATGTTTTAAAATTCGACCTAATTGATTAAATTTCGGATATTGTCACCGGGAATATGAGCAAGTTGCTGAACAAAATAAAAAGAATCCGCATTGTCAGGTCGATTGTGTATGCAATTGCGGGATCGTTTTCGTACCCGGGTTTGGTATGGGTTAACAAACTAAAAATTTCAGGTACCGAGCATATTGAAAACCTTCCCAAAGAAAATGTTTTGTTTGTCAGCAATCATCAGACTTATTTCGCTGACGTAATTTCCTTCCTGCATGTATTTTGCGCCGTTAAATGGGGCAAGAAAAATAAACTTGGTATTCCTTATTATCTTCTCTGGCCTTATACAAATGTGCATTATGTAGGCGCCGCTACCACACTGGAGAAAAGTTGGTTAACCCGTTTCTTTTCTTTAGCTGGGGCGATACCGGTAAAACGAACCTGGAATAGTGATTCAGGTGAAGTGAGAAAAGGCCTGGAAACCGCTGATTTCCGCAACATTGAAAAAGCATTAGAATCAAGTTGGGTTATCACATTTCCGCAAGGCACTACTAAACCTTTTGCACCGGGAAGAAAAGGGACTGCGCTCACAATAAAGAGAGCAAAACCGATTGTTGTACCAATTGTGATCACCGGTTTTAACCATGCATTTGATAAAAAAGGATTACGTTTCAGAAAAAAGGGAACACAACTGACTATCACATTTAAACCTCCAATGGATATCGATTATACTGCACCTGCAGACCAAATATTGGAAGAAGTAATGGATGCTATTGAACAAAGCAAATCCTTTATGCCGAAATTGTCTTCAATGGCTTCTGGTGTAAGTGAAGTGAAACAAAACGCCTGATATTTCAATAAAGATTCAGAAAACTGTTCTCTTCAATCTAATCTTTTATAAACAAAGCCTTCAACTCTACCGCATCATCTGGTTTCATTTTACCTCCAAGAATAAGCCGTATCTGTCGTCGTCTCAATGCTCCATCGAAGAGGCGTATTTCTTCAGCACTTTCGGGTTTTAGTTCTGGTACCGGCTGCGGCTTACTGTTTTCATCCAGCGATACAAATGTATAATACGCCTCATTGCTCTTATACTTGATTCGTTTCTTTAAATCTTCACCCCAAACCTTCATATGCACTTCCATAGATGTATTGAATGCACGGGAAACCTGTGCTTCGATATGAACCACATTACCAAGGCGTATTGGATTTTCAAATGAAATATTATCAACCGAAGCTGTAACTACGGGTGCATTACAATGTTTTTGTGCCGAAAGAGCAGCGGCAATATCCATCCAGTACATCAGGCGTCCGCCCATCAGGTTGCCGAATACATTTGTGTCATTCGGTAAAACTAATTCGGTCATTATGATCAGGCTTTCTGTCGATTTCTTTTCCATAGTGTATTTTGAACAAAGATAAAAGCAGGATAGCAATTCACGGTTTCTTTGCAATCGTGTAATAGTGCTTATTTTTGACCGCTTAAATGATTCACATGGAGATGGAGCCTGTTATTTCGTTTGATAATACAGAATTTGCTTTTGAATATAAATCCGATAAAGAGCTGAAAAAAGCTCACTTTCTTTTTTCGTCGATGAGTCGTTCATGGCTCGTGGGTATGGGAGTGAAAATAACGCCATGGGCAATTAAAAGTGGTCTGCCGGTTAATGGAATCATACGTAATACAATCTTTGCGCAATTTGTAGGCGGAGAAACGCTGGAAGAAACGGCAGTTGTTGCAAAAAAACTGGGTGAATACAATGTCGAAGTGATTCTCGATTATGGAGTAGAGGGCAAAGAGGGAGAAGAGAATTTCGATCTTGCCTGCGAAGAATTTATCCGCGTTATCAATTACGCCGCATCACAACCGAATATACCTTTCATGAGTATAAAGGTTACCGGCTTTGCCCGTTTTGCATTGCTCGAAAAATTAGATGCAATGATGACTGCTGATACCAGAACGTTGATGACACGGTATATGAAAGCAATCGAAAATCTTTCTGCCGAAGAAAAAGAAGAATGGAGCAGGGTGAAAGAACGTATGGCACGTATTTGCGAAACAGCAGCACAGAAGAAGATAGGAGTATTGGTAGATGCGGAAGAAACATGGATACAGGATCCTGTAGATGCGTTGACTATACTAATGATGGATACATACAACAAAGATCGCGTTGTTGTTTATAATACCATTCAATTATACAGGCATGACAGGTTGAAGTTCCTGATCGATTCGCATGAAGCTGCCGTGCAGCGGAATTTTATACTTGGTGCAAAATGTGTTCGCGGGGCTTATATGGAAAAGGAAAGAAAAAGGGCAATCGAAAAGAGTTATTCATCGCCGATACAGCCGGATAAAGAATCAACGGAACCGGGACTATAATGCCAGTATTGAATTTTGTATAAAACATCTTGATCGTATAGGCCTTATCGTTGCCTCACATAATGAGTATAGTAACCTATACGCGACACAATTGCTTCAACAAAATAGCTATTCATTTAATCATCCTCATATTCACTTTAGCCAGCTTTACGGGATGAGTGACAATATTACCTTCAACCTCGCCCATGCGGGATGTAGTGTGAGCAAATATTTGCCTTTTGGCCCTATCAAAGATGTAGTTCCCTATCTTATGCGGCGGGCGCAAGAGAATACATCTGTGAAGGGGCAGACCGGCCGTGAACTCGGCCTGATCAGGAAAGAATTACAGCGGCGCAGGTCGTAGCCCATCTCATGTGAATTAATATTATAGTCTTTAACATTCCTGAAATTACCTTCTGGTACTATTGTTGAGTATAATTTCCCCGGCTTTCTACTCCACACCGGCATTTAATTGTTAACGTTTTATTAGAGGTTATTGTAAATCAGCTTTACCTAAATTTTAAAACTTGTTATTGTCCGTTAGCTTTTTTTCGATCGTGAAAGATTACGTGGGTATACTTCTTTCCATTTGCTTACCGGTAATTGTGTTATCGGCGGGCTTGGTTGTTTGGTTACATTACCGACAGAAAAAAAGAAAAGCTGCACTTGCAGCATTAGATTCTTCCAAATATTCAGCCACGTTTCCCTTGTCAGTTACTGCACCTGCAGACGAAGTTTCATTATCGCCGTTAGCGCAAGAAGATAAAATAGGGTTGGTAAAAGAATGCAGAAAACAGCTTTCAAGAAGTAAGGCTAAATATCTCGCATTAAAGCATGACTTTAATGCTACGCAAAAAAATATAGCGCAATCCGAAAACGAATCACCAGCAAACTTTGACCATATGGAAAATCTTAACGAGAAAATTGCTGTTTATGAAAAGCAAATCCAGGATTTGCAAAATAAATTGGAAGTATTAGAAACGGTAATTCCTGTACAGGATGAAGCTTATTTTTTAAGGCAGGCACTACGTGAGAAAGATGATGAAATTACTTTTCTGAAACAACAGTCGGGAATAGCGACAAGTGATACGCCTAGATCAGATGGGTTTAATTTCGAGAACCTGACTGCAACGAATGACAAGATTAACAATGAATATGTCCGCAAAATAGAACAATTACAATCTGAGAAAGCCGAAGCTGATAGAAAGTTGAGTGAGCAGGATTATATCAGGGAAGCTTACACACAAAGCAAATTGCAGGTTGAATTTCTGCAGAATCAACTGGAAGAGAGAATTAAAAATTATAATCACGCAGAGCAAAAAACAAAAGAACTATCTAAATCATTGCAAGAAGCGCTGGCAAAAGCTGGAGAGTATGAAGGTAAAGTCGCATTTTTAACGCAGCAATCCGAATCAAAATATCACGAATTGGAGCATCTTCAGTTTAATTCAGATCAGAAAGATGCAGAAATACATCGGACAAAAGAAGAGCTGCAAACAAGGACTTCACAGGTAACTCACCTGGAAAATTTGCTGGCAGAGATAAAAGAGCAAAATAGTATGTTGAATATATCTTTTACAGAAAGCCAAAATTCTATTTCGATATTAAAAGAACAACTGGCGAGGGAACAACAACACATTCACCAGATGGAAGATAACCTACTCAAAAACCGGCAGTTATTTGAGCGTATTTACAGAGACCTTGAATCATCTGCTGCGATGTATGAACAGGAAAATTCGCAACAAGCAATGATCAAGTCGCTGTACTGATACGAAGTATTTAGGATAACTCTTTATAAAATTATTTATTCTGCTACTCTTTCTCATTCATCCAAACAGCATCAGACCATTTGTAACAATGAGAGATATTCCCTGCTCTGATATTGTGTCAATCCCGGTGAGATATGTTTTTTCCAAAGGCTTGCTAAATCATTTGTTGATTTCAGTTGGTCGATTTCGGGAAGTACTTTACTGGTGATAATTTCAGCAATTTCTTGTTGTGCTCTCAATGCCGATTCTTCAGTATCAATCGTCCACCACTTCTCCTGGTTCAGCCCTGCATAATCACCGATGTTTTTAACGTAATGACGTTGAAGATAACCCGGGATGCTCATGTCATCGAGATATGTGAGTTTTGATGACGCAATTTCGATATTCACCGTAGTGTTCAGGGAATCTGCAGTTGAGTCATTACGGTTTTGTACACAAATGAAATAAGTGAGGTCTTTGTTGGAAAAGGAAAAGATGTTTTGGCTTTTTTTGAAACGTCTTGGTTTCAAAACGGTGTTTAGCTTTTCAAGAAGTTGCTTCTTGAAGACGGAGGACTTCATAGTGTTAGCTTTATTTATAGTGTTTCGGATAGCGAAATCAAATGTAGCGAATCCTGCTGAGAAAAGGAACATCGTCGGTAAAGTTTTAAACGGGAGTGAGTTTCCCCCAATATCTGAACAAGTTAAATCCCGCAAAATTGATATTCAGGGTAACTTGCACCTATGCATCAGTACTTAGATATTCTCCGGCATATTCTTGACAAAGGCGTTTATAAAAGTGATCGTACTGGCACTGGTACAACGAGTTGTTTTGGATATCAGATGCGGTTCGATTTGAGTGAGGGTTTTCCCCTCGTAACTACCAAGAAACTCCATGTGAAAAGTATCATTCATGAGTTGCTATGGTTTTTGAAGGGCGAAACCAACATTGCTTACCTGAAAGAGAACGGCGTAAGGATCTGGGATGAATGGGCAGATGAAAATGGAGATCTCGGCCCGGTTTATGGCAAGCAATGGCGTAGTTGGGAAGGCGCAGATGGTAAAGTGGTCGATCAGATTACTGAACTGGTTCAGCAGATAAAAAAGAATCCGGATAGCCGTCGTTTAATCATCAGTGCATGGAATGTTGCCGATTTGCCAAAGATGGCCTTAATGCCTTGCCATACTATTTTCCAGTTTTATGTTGCGAGCGGTAAATTAAGTTGCCAGTTGTATCAGCGAAGCGCTGATGTTTTTTTAGGGGTTCCATTTAATATTGCTTCTTATGCTTTGCTGACGATGATGATTGCGCAGGTTTGCGATCTGCAACCTGGTGAATTCATTCACACGTTCGGCGATGTACATATCTACAGTAATCACATGGACCAGGTAAAATTGCAATTGAGCCGCGAACCATTTCCTTTACCGCAAATGAAATTGAATCCCGCTGTGAAGAATATTTTCGATTTTAAGTACGAAGATTTTAAACTTGAAAATTATCAAAGTCATCCGGCGATAAAGGCTGAGGTAGCGGTGTAGAGAGATGGTCAATGGTCAATGGTCAATGGTCAATGGTCAATGGTCAATGGTCAATGGTCAATGGTCAATGGTCAATGGTCATATAATTTTAGGCGACGCAAGTTATAGTTTTTTAATTTTTTTTGAATTACTCTTATGCACGTTTCCCTTGTTGTAGCAGCAGCAGATAATAATGCGATTGGAAAAGATCAGCAGTTGCTCTGGTGTTTGCCAAATGATATGAAATTCTTCAAGAACAGAACATGGGGAATGGTGGTGGTGATGGGACGGAAAACTCTCGAAGCTTTAGGAAAACCATTGAAAGGCCGCAAGAATATTGTAATTACAAAAAATAAAAACTTCAGCGCTGACGATGTTATAAAAGTGGAGAGCCTGAGCGATGCTTTTTTTGTAGCCAAAGAGATGGATGTAAAAGAAGTATTTGTTATTGGCGGTGGTGAAATTTACAAACTTGCATTACCAAAAGCAGATCGGATTTATATCACACGTGTTCATGCTAATCCTGATGATGCAGACACCTATTTTCCCGAGTTCAGTGAGGCGGATTGGAAAATGACCAGCCGTAAAGATTATGATGCTGATGAAAAGCATGTTTATAGTTATTCATTCCAGGTGTGGGAGAGGAAGTGAAATCCTGATAGCTATCGGGAAAACAATTAAAAGTGAAAACGTATCCTTAAGATCTGATAAAATAGAATTTTATTAGAAGTAATTCTTCTCGTAATACTTTGTTTAATATTCATTTTACTTCGTGTACAATTCATTTCAGTTAGCAATAAAATATTTTCGTTATTACTTCACGGCTCTGAATGGGAGAGGCCATGGTATGCATTCTCCTTTTATTTTTTCGTTGATTACTAAAGTGCTGAATGACCAGCAACAATACCCTGCGTACAAATTAGTGGAGCAGCTACGAAAACAATTACTTCAAAACGAAACGGAGATTAATGTAGAAGATTTTGGCGCTGGTTCATCAATTGATAAAACGAATAAACGAAGAGTATCTTCCATTGCAAAGAATGCTGCCAAATCAAAAAAATATGGTCAGCTATTATACAGAATGGTTCAATATTATAAGCCGCAAACCATTCTTGAATTGGGTACTTCGTTAGGTATTACAAGCTCATATTTAGCTATGGCGAATGATTCTACGCAGGTAACAACAATGGAAGGCTCCCCTGAAATTCTTTCTATTGCAAAAAATAATTTCAGTGAACTACAACTTAAAAATATAATCACTATTGAAGGTGATTTTGATGAAACTTTAAACGATACACTTCAAAACCATAGAACGATTGACTTTGCTTTCCTGGATGGTAATCACCGCGAGGAACCGACTATTCGTTATTTTAATTTGATTGCAGATAAGATCAATAATAATTCAATTGTTGTGGTCGACGATATCCATTGGAGCGCAGGTATGGAAGCAGCGTGGCAGGCCATAAAAAATCACGCTTCGGTAAAATGCTCTGTTGATTTGTTTTTTATTGGTATAATTTTCTTTCGTGAAGAGTTTCATGAAAAACAGCATTTCACAATACGGTTTTAATAAACACCTATTCGGATGTGTTTTTTATCTTTTTCTCTCATGTTATACATTAAGCTCTTTCTCTCAGGATTTTTCGCAGTATCGCAAAGAAGTATTTTTGAATAACGAGCAACGACTGCAGTATCGTTTGTTATACCCGCAGAACTTTGACTCGTCCCGTAAATATCCATTATTGATCTTTCTGCACGGTGCATTCGAGAAGGGAGATGACAACGAATCGCAATTGACTATTGGTGGCGAATTTTTTCTGAAAGAAGAAAACAGGCAAAACTTTCCCGCATTTATTCTCTTTCCGCAATGTCCATCAAATGATTTATGGGCTTATTTCGAGACTATATTGGATTCATCTTCCGGCAATGTGCGGAAGTGGTATTTCCCGTTTAGAAAAAATCCAACCAGGATAACCGGTCTTCTACATACGCTTATCGATAGTTTGTCGCAGCACTCGTTTATTGACAAAGACAGAATTTACATTGGCGGGTTGTCGCAAGGAGCTATGGGAGTTTATGATCTGATAGCGAGATGGCCGGATGTATTTGCAGCCGGCTTTTCGATTTGCGGAGCTGGATCTGTAAATACCGCACGGAATTTCGCGGGTAAAACATCGTTATGGATTTTTCATGGGGACAAAGACGATGTAGTGCCCATCGATTTTTCACGGCATTACTATAGTCGTTTACAAAAACTAAAAAGCGATGTGAAATACACGGAATATCCAGGTGTATTTCACAATAGTTGGGTGAATGCATTCCGTGAACAGGATTTATTAGTATGGCTTTTTAGTCACTCAAAAAAATAATTTTACCCTCTCTCTATTGACACACTAAAATCCCGATTGAAAAAATCAATATCTTCCAGCCTCAATTATTCCGGATCATCAATGACAATAGGTCTTCTAAAAGAACCCGGCTATGAAACCCGTATATCGCTTTTACCCGAAGCGGTTGCAACTCTCACGAAAAAAGGCATTACAGTATTAATAGAAACAACTGCGGGCGAAAGAGCATTCAGTAAAGATGCCGATTACGAAAAGTCTGGAGCGCAGGTGAAATCAAGATCGGAAGTCATTTCTTTATCCGACGTCATTCTTTCAATTCAGAAACCAGCCGATTTAGAGATTTCGCAGCTAAAATCGAAAGTGATCATTGGCGTTTACCAGCCTTTATACTTTGCACAAGCCATGCACGACTGGGCAGTTGCAGATATAACTGTTTTTTCGTTAGACATGTTGCCACGTACAACCCGTGCACAGGCAATGGATGTATTAAGCAGCCAGGCAAATATTGCAGGATATAAAGCTGTACTCAGTGCTGCGGCTATGTATCCACGTTATTTTCCAATGTTTATGACGGCGGCAGGGACTATTGCGCCAGCGAAGATGCTGATACTTGGCGCGGGAGTTGCTGGCCTGCAAGCGGTGGCAACTGCACGTCGCTTGGGTGCTGTAGTGGAAGTGTTCGATACACGACCTGCTGTGAAGGAAGAAGTGATGAGTCTTGGTGCAAAATTTATAGAGGTAGAAGGGGCGGCGGATGCAAGCAAAGCTGGTGGTTATGCAGTAGAGCAATCTGAAGAATACAAACAAAAACAACAACAAAGAATAGCAGAGAGTGTAGCGAAGGCTGACATCATCATCACTACTGCGCAAATGCCTGGAAAAAAAGCGCCAATACTTATTACGGAGAATATGTTGCAATCGATGCGTAATGGTTCGGTAATTATCGACCTTGCTTCTGCAACAGGCGGTAATACACCGGTGACGAAGGATAACGAAACCGTTAACTATAACGGCGTAAGTATTGTTGGTAATTCATCATTGTCGGCAACAATGCCATCGGATGCAAGTAAACTATATGGAAAGAATATTCTAAACTTTTTACAGCTCATCATCGACAAAGAAGGGAAACTGAACCTGAACTGGAATGATGACCTGGTGAAGGGAAGTTGCGTTACGCATGGAGGAGCAGTGGTAAATGAAAGAGTAAAAAGTTTATAGTTTAAGGTTTTTGGTTTCCAGTTACTTATTTGTGTAATGACAGATAATGAAGTTTGGAGAGGTAAGGTTTGCGTTAGTTCTTTGTTCACAATTTTCAAAAATAAAAACCACGCATTGCTATACGGGCTGTGAGTGGAAAATTCCTCCTTTGGAGGGATTAGGGAGGCCGTCTTTATGCTACAATGGATTCATGCACACCAGGAAATGATCTATATCGTGATACTGATGATTTTTGTCGGTATTGAAGTGATTGGCCATGTACCATCAGTATTGCATACGCCACTAATGAGTGGTGCGAACGCTATTCACGGCGTAGTTATTATCGGCGCTATTATCGTTATGGGGAAAGCAGAAGTGGATAATTATCTCGCATTGACACTGGGTTTTCTTGCTGTGATTTTAGGAACATTAAACGTAGTCGGCGGCTTTGTGGTAACGGATAGAATGCTGGAAATGTTTAAGAAGAAAAAGTAGTATGTCTGAACCGGGTCCCGATAGCTATCGGATGGGAGACTAGTGGGGTTTGCGGGAAATTCTTTATTCAGTAAACTATGATTATTAAGATAGTTTAAACAATACAGTCACTTACTGTTGCTTGGACTGTGAGTGGCAAGTCCCTCCTTGGGAGGGATTTAGGGAGGCCTTTTTATGGAGTTAAATGTTTTGACGCTTTGTTATTTAATCGGTTCGGTGACATTCATCATTGGCTTGAAGATGTTGTCAAACCCGGCAAAGGCACGAAGAGGCAATCTCGTTGCTGCTGCAGGGATGACGATCGCTATCCTCGGTACAATATTTCTTTACCAGGATGACCAGGGAAATAAGCTGCATAACTATGGTTGGATATTCGGTGGTATCATCATTGGCGCGATAATAGGAACATTGGCCGCAAAGAAAGTAAAGATGACGGCGATGCCAGAAATGGTGAGTTTGTTTAATGGAATGGGTGGTGCTTGTGCTATGTTGATTTCGATTGTGGAGTTTAATCACCTGTACAATTCCAATTTTTTGATTTGGAAATGCAGTATGTGCAAGGTGAATTTACTGGTACACAACTTTTTCCTCGGTGAATTGATTATAATCTTTGCGGGATTGATAATAGGTTCGGTGTCATTTGCCGGAAGCATAGTCGCCTGGGGTAAACTAAATGGAAAAATAAAGGACAGAAGTTTCAATGGGCAGCATATAGTCAATATCTCCATACTAATTCTATTACTCGCTATCAGCGTTTATACAATAGCGTTTGAGATGAGAAGTTTGGCCGTTTTCAGCATCGCTCCTTATTTGTTTTATACAATATTAGGACTTGCGATTTTATATGGTGTTCTTTTCGTTTTACCCATCGGCGGTGCAGACATGCCGGTTGTAATTTCTCTTCTGAATTCTTTCACGGGTGTTGCTGCTGCTTGCGGTGGGTTTCTCTATGATAACAAAGTGATGCTGACCGGTGGTATATTAGTTGGTGCGGCCGGTACTCTTCTTACGATACTTATGTGCAAAGCAATGAACCGTTCGCTGAAGAATGTATTGATTGGTTCATTTGGCGGTGGCGCAATAGCTGCTGGAGGAGCGAAGAAAGATCAAGGTAATTACAAAGAAATTACACTGAGTGATGCTGCAGTTGTGATGAGTTATGCGAATAAGATCATGATCGTTCCCGGCTATGGATTGGCGGTGGCGCAGGCGCAACATGCCTGTCACGAGTTGGAAAAATTATTGGAAAATAAAGGTGTTGAAGTAAAATACGCGATTCACCCGGTTGCTGGTCGCATGCCCGGTCATATGAATGTATTGCTTGCAGAAGCAGACGTGAGTTATGATAAATTACTGGAAATGGAACAAGCCAATGAAGAGTTTCCAACCACGGATGTTGTATTGATCCTTGGTGCGAATGACGTGGTGAATCCTGCCGCAAAATCTGATCCCTCTTCGCCAATTTACGGTATGCCGATACTGGATGTGGAACTGGCAAAAAATGTTATCGTCAATAAACGAAGTATGAAGCCCGGATATGCTGGAATTGAAAACGATTTATTCTTCCGGCCCAAAACATCGATGTTATTTGGCGATGCAAAAAAAGTATTGCAGGATTTAATTGCTGAGATCAAAAATATCTGAAAGAAAGCCTTCTCACCTCCGATAATTATCGGAGCTCCAAAAAAGAAGGCTATCAAAATTCAACCCAGGCTAATTGAAGATTCGAACAGATAGGTGTTTTTTAGAAACGTGAAGGTCGAAGCCAAAGTTTAATAATAGCAATGAAGTTGACACACACATATATTAAATCATACAACACATGAGAAAATCTCTTTTATTCGGTTGGCTATTGCTGTTAGTGATAAGCTCACAAGCGCAAAAGATTATGGGGTTTACAGATGCTTCTGCTGCTAAACAGGTGGATTGGGAAAAACAGTTTGATAGCTACCTCAAAGCATCAGAACAAGATGAATGGATGAAATTCCTGACCTCGCATCCGCACCATGTTGGTAGTCCCCAGGACAAAGCGAATGCTGATTATCTCGCCAATTTATTTAAGCAATGGGGTTATGAAACGGAGATTGCACAATACTTTGTTTTATTTCCAACACCAAAACTGCGATCGGTGGAATTGCTGGGTGCAAAACCATTCAAAGCAAAACTGGAGGAACCTGCAGTAGCCGGTGACAGAACTTCCGGACAAAAAGCGGAGCAACTACCAACTTACAATGCGTATTCTGCAGATGGTGATGTAACGTCGGAACTGGTTTTTGTTAATCATGGCGTACCATCAGATTATGAAGAACTGGAAAGAATGGGCATCGATGTAAAAGGTAAAATAGTAATCGCAAAATATGGCGGATCATGGAGAGGTATTAAGCCGAAAGTTGCCGCAGAACACGGCGCAATCGGCTGTATTATTTATTCTGATCCTGCTGATGATGGATATGGTCGCGGCGATACTTATCCGGAAGGCGGCTTTCGCCCAAAGGATGGGGCGCAACGCGGCTCGGTAATGGATATGCCGGTTTATCCGGGAGATCCATTGACGCCGGATCGTGGTGCAACAAAAGATGCACAGCGTTTGGATAAAAAAGATGCGATTACAATTATGAAAATACCGGTGTTGCCGATTTCTTACGCTGATGCGTTGCCGCTATTGCAGTCGTTGAAGGGCGCAGTAGTTCCGCAAACATGGAGAGGAGGCTTGCCGATCACTTATCATGTAGGCCCAAGCGCAGATAAGGTTCATTTGAAACTCGCTTTCAATTGGGATATAAAACCATTGTATGATGTAATTGCAAAAATGCCAGGCAGCGATTTTCCTGATGAATGGGTGATACGTGGTAATCACCATGATGGCTGGGTGAATGGCGCTGAAGATCCGACAAGTGGAATGGTGGCTGAATTAAGCGAAGCAAAGGCAATTGGCGAATTAGCTAAGAAAGGATTTAAACCAAAAAGAACATTGATCTTTTGCGCATGGGATGGAGAAGAACCATCATTGCTTGGTTCAACAGAATGGGTGGAAGATCACCAGGAAGAGCTAAAGCAAAAGGCGGTTGCATATATCAATACAGATGGAAACAATCGTGGTTTTGTGGGTGCGGAAGGCTCGCATACGTTGGAACCATTTTTTAATGAGATCATTGGCGATGTGACCGACCCGCAGACGGGAGTGTCTGTAAAAGAAAGACGATATGCCAAAGCAGTAACCGATGCGGACCGTGCAGGACGTATGAAGTTGTTGGGTGATAAAAATTTAAAATTAGGAGCGCTAGGTGCAGGATCTGATTATTCTCCGTTCCTGCAGCACCTGGGTATTCCTTCGATGAACCTTGGCTATGGCGGCGAAGGTGAGGGTGGTCAATATCACTCTATCTATGATTCATACGACTATTTCACACGTTTTATCGATCCGGGTTTCGCATATGGAGTTGCGCTATCTAAAACTGCCGGCAGAACGATGTTGCGTCTTGCCAATGCAGAAGTGCTTCCGATGGATTTTGGTAGTTTTTATAAAACGGTAAATGGATATGTTACTGAAGTAAAGACGTTGCTGGAAAATAGCCGCATTGAAACTGATCAGCTCAATAAACTGGTAAAAGAAAAAGCGTTTGATTTAGCAAAAGATCCTACAAAGCAATATGCGGTACCGGTAGCAAAAGAAGAAGTTCCATTTATGAATTTCAGCAACCTGGAAAACCAGTTGGTACAATTACAGATGGCAAGCGATGAATTTGGAAAGCTGTATACAAAAGCAACGGCGATTTCTGCAGATAAACAAAAGCAACTGAATACTATTTTATATAAAGCAGAGCAAAGTTTGATTAAAGCAGAAGGATTACCGAGAAGAGCCTGGTATCGTCACCAGATTTATGCACCAGGATATTATACTGGTTACGGCGTAAAAACATTGCCTGGAATCCGTGAAGGCATTGAAGAGCGTCATTGGAAAGAAACGCAGGAGAACATTGATATTGTTGCAAAGACATTAGAAGCGTATACGCAACAGGTGAAAGCAGCAAACGCTCTGCTAAAGTGAAAAATGAAAAAATAAAAGTGAAAAACAGGTAAATGCTGGTGGGGTGATTATTTAAAACCCCATCATTGCTGAAATAATTTTTTTACTTTTTACTTTTGAATTTTTACTTGGTCGTCTTTCATAGCTTTGCTTCGTGCAACTACCGGAGCAATTATTGACATCACTTGAAGGTATTGAAGGTTTCGATAAGCAGGCGTTTGAAGAAGTGCATGCCATTCCGAAGGAAATTACTTCAATCAGAATTAATCCATTAAAATGGCTGGTAAATCGTGAATCAGCATTTCACGATTTGCCATTTACGATTCAGGATGCTATTCCGTGGACGCAATATGGCTATTATCTTTCCAAACGTCCATCATTTACTTTCGACCCGATTTTTCATGCAGGTTGTTACTATGTGCAGGAAGCAAGTAGTATGTTTCTCGAACAAGCGCTGAAACAAAGTATTGATTTAACAAAATCGATCAAGGTACTTGATTTGTGTGCTGCGCCTGGTGGTAAATCAACACATATTCAATCATTGATTTCGAAGGGTAGTTTGCTTGTCAGTAATGATGTGATAAAATCGAGAGCGAATATTCTTAAGGATAATGTTATCAAATGGGGTGGCAATAATGTCGTTGTGACCAATAATGATCCTAAAGATTTTGCAAAATTAAAAGGCTATTTTGATGTAATCGTTGTGGATGCGCCTTGCAGCGGCAGCGGTTTGTTCAGAAGAGATGAAGAAGCAATAGGCGAATGGAGCCCCTCAAACGTGGATTTGTGCAGTCAACGTCAGCAGAGAATTCTTGCTGATGTATGGCCCGCATTAAAGAACAATGGAGTCTTGGTTTACTCAACTTGTTCTTATTCTAAGGAAGAAGACGAAGAAATACTGGATTGGCTGGAGAAGCAGTTTGCAGTACGCAATTTGCGATTGACTGTTGATGGCAAACGTGGTGTTACCGAAGTAAGAAGTAATTCCGGTAGTTACGGTTATAGATTCTGGCCGCATAAATTGAGAGGGGAAGGATTTTTTATAAGTTGTTTTTATAAAACGGAAAACGAAGATTACTCTGACTTTAAGATAAAAACTAAACTGGAAAAAGTTACTGCGAAAGAGATGCAATCATTGCAATCTTTTGTAGAGGAACCAGCGCATTCGTTTTTTAAGAATAATAACCTGGTTTATGCAATGCCTGAAGGATTAAAAGATGATATCAATTTATTATTGGGAATGCTAAGGGTTCAGTATTCCGGCGTGTTGGCTGGTGAATTATTCGGCGAAAAGTTTGTACCTGCACATTCATTGTCAATGAGCGGACTTGTAAATAATACAGTTCCGGCAATTGAACTGACGTTGGGAGATGCAATAAAATATCTGCAACGAAAAGATTTGACAATAAATGACCGGCAACAGGGTTGGCACCTTGTAAAATTTCAGGGGTATAATCTTGGATGGGTAAAAATTTTATCCAATCGTGTTAATAATTATTATCCCAAGGAGCTAAGAATTTTGAAGGATAATTAAATGGCAATCATGATAAAGATCGATCTTTATGATTCTAAGACCGGTATGTATGAATAAATTGTTTTTGCTTACTGCATTCTCTTGCATGATTTCTTTTTTCGCATTTTCACAGAATGATGAGTCGCTTGTGAAGATTGGTGCCAAAGGACTTTTCATTGAACATAAAGTTGCGGCAAAAGAAAATTTTTATTCGATTGGCCGGGCATTTGCCGTACATCCGAAACATCTTGCTTCGTTTAATGGATTGGATATGTCTAAAGGATTAAGCCTTGGACAAGCAGTTAATATTCCATTGTCGGATTCCAATGTTAACCGGTCTTCGAAAGAAGGAACACCGTTGTATTATAAATCATCGCTTAAACAAACAGTTGGTTCTATCAGTGCATTAAGCAAAACGCCTGCTGAGAATATCCGCTCATGGAACCAACTTTCAAATGACGTTGCTCCAAATACAGCTGTAATAATTGGATATCTTATTGCTGGCAATGATGCTACTGCCGTAGCACCGCCTGCTACTAAAACTATTGACACTGCTAAAGTATCAGTTGAGAAGGTTGCTGAGAAAAAAGAAAACGTTGTTGTACAAAAACCAACTGAAGAAATAAAGCAACCTGTAGTAACTAAGATTGATTCGGTAAAAAAAGAATTGGCTTCTGCAACCAGCGAAGAAAAGAAAACCGCATTGCCCGCGATGGCCGGAGATGGTTATTTTAAATCATTATTTGAGCAACAGATAAAAGTTTATCCTTTGTCAAAAGAAGAAACTGTCACTTCAGGAATTTTTAAGACAATGAGCCGTTCGACAGAAGGAAAATATTATGCGATCATCGATGGTGTAGAACCGGGAACTATTATAAGAATTACTAACCCGGATAATAACAAAGCCATTTATGCAAAAGTGCTGGGACAGGTGAATGACATTCGTCAAAACCAGGGATTGGATCTTCGTATCAGCAACACAGCTGCCGCATTGCTCGAAATAAAAGAAACGGACAAGTTTATAGTGAAAGTGAATTATTAAGAAAAGACTTAAAACGTACAACGTAAAACTTACAACTTTTTCCTGTATTCGTCACTCAAATCGATAATCTCTACTTTTCTGAACTCAACAGGATGACTTTCACTTTGCAAAGAAATGTAGCCACTGCTTAATAGTTTACCATCTTGTTTTACTTTCGGATCATAGTGATCTACATTGCCGCCACCTATCTGCGGCTTCTGATAAATCAATACCGTATCGCCGCCAACAATTTGCTTAATTACAGAATCGCCGAGCACTAGTACTTCTGCACGAACCCACTCTTCGTTGCGGAAAGTCCTTGACTTGGAGTCAATACAATGCGGTGTAAATAATTTGCCATTCATTTCCACATTTGTTCCGGGAGTGCAGAGATTACAAGTTGATCTTTCACCTGTGGAATCTCCGCCCAATAGTTGATCTTCAATTGAGATAGGAAAATCCTGGTCTTTCAGCATCGTATGTGGATCCTGGCAATGTAACATAATGCCGCTGTTTTTATACGCCCAACCGGCTCCGCCTTTACATTGTTTACCCACAAACCTGTATTCAACGGCAAGGAGGTAATAAGAGTAAGGAGTTTTATAAAATATATGACCAAACTGATTATCGAAGTTTTGATAATGATCATATGAAACGATCATCTTACCATCTTTTACACGAAATGTATTACCGAAATTATCATTCAGATCATGCTTGCTGATCTTCACAATCCAGCCATCAAGGTTTTTACCATTGAAAAGTTGCTTCCATTTGCGGGTATCCTGTGCACCGGCAGTAAAAGATAGAATAACAAGCGTTGCAAAGAGAATGTATTGACGTTTCATGAGCGAAAGATAAATTATTCGAAGCGATAACCTTTTAAAAAATCTTTAATTTCCATTTTCTTTTTTCCTTCCAACTGCACTTCAAGTACGTTCACATATCCGTCGTTGCAAGCAAATTTTAAATATGTTTTTTCGTCTGTGTTGATTGGATTATTTATTGCCACAGCACCAGGTTCTTTCAGGCTTTTGTATATTTTAAACATCTTTCCGTTCAAATACGTGAAGGCGCCAGGAAAAGGCGAGAGGCCGCGAATGAGATTATGTACTTCCTCAGTTGTTTTTGTAAAATCGATCTTGCAGGTTTCTGTAAAAATTTTTGGAGCATGTTTGAGTTGTGAATGGTCAATGGTCAATGGTGAATCGTTTTCAGATTGTTTGAGATTTTCTATCTGTTTTGAATTACTGCCTGTTAGTGATTGACGATTGACGATTGACGATTGTTCCAATTCTCGTAATGACCCATCAGCCAGGCCAGCAACTGTTTTTACCAATAAAGCAGCACCGATTTCTTTCATTTTATCATGTACTTCTCCTGCTGTTTCATTTTCCCCGATTGGAAATCTTTCCTGTAATAAAATGTTGCCGGTATCAATTTCATGCTGCAGTTTGAATGTAGTCACGCCTGTTTCTTTTTCCCCGTTAATGACAGCCCAGTTAATAGGTGCCGCGCCGCGATATTGTGGCAATAATGATCCATGTAAATTAATAGTCCCTAATCGTGGCATATTCCAGACAACTTCAGGTAACATACGAAAGGCTACTACTACTTGCAGATCAGCCTGCAAAGCTTTCAACTCTTCGAGAAAGGCCGGGTTTTTCAATTTTTCAGGTTGCAGAACATGGAGATTGTGTTGAACTGCATATTGTTTTACCGCGCTTTCATTCATTTTCATACCGCGGCCTGCTGGTTTATCGGGAGCTGTAATCACACCAACAATATTATATCCTGCTTTTACCAATGCATCTAACGAAGCAACTGCGAATTCAGGCGTGCCCATAAAAACGATGCGTAACGACATCAAAGACATGTCAAACGTATTCGGGAGCTTTTTGTTCGTTAATTTATATTCAATCATCTTTAGGTTTCCTTATTGCGACTTCTGATAAGTAAAAATGCAAAATTAAAAAGTAAAAAAATGTAGTTCAAGTGTGTAAAGAAAGCGATGAGTTGGATACATCACCGTTACTTTGTGCCTCGTTGCCTTTATGCCTCTGTACTTTCTCTATTGAAAGTCATCATACAACAAATATTTTTTTCTCGTCGCTTTGAATTGCGTTAATGCAGGCTCCCAGCTTTTCTTTATTTCCTCTTCTGTTTTGCCGTCAATGACTTGTTGTTTAAAGGTTTCGTTGCCGGTTAACCGGTAGATAAAATTGTTTTTTAAAAAGAAACTATCCTTGTTTGGAAATAACTTATACGCTTCCAGAAACCATTTCAATTGTATTTTGCCGTCTGTCTTTTTTAATACATCGTCAATGCTTCCTGATAAATCCCAGCCATAACAAACTTCACCATAGTGTTTAGAACTTTTTGCGCCTTCGTTTGGTTGTGGGGTAAATGAGAAAAGATTTTTTGGCAACAACGGATCCCCAAAAACCTGGAATGGTTTTGAAGTGCCTCGTCCTTCACTTAAAACTGTTCCTTCGAATAAACAGGTGGAAGGATATAGATACACAGATTGCATATCCGGTAAGTTCGGCGAAGTCTTTACAGGTAAAATATATTTGCTGTTGTGCGTATAATTCTTGCATTTTATTACCTGGAAATGAAATGCAGTGTCTTTTGAATTTTCAGCGTGTTGATAGAAGCTATATTTATCATTTGCTTTTTGCGATAGCCATTTTTCGCCGGCAATCATAAAGGCATATTCGGCAATCGTCATTCCATATACAATAGGGACCGGCTGCATGCCGATAAAAGATTTGTATTTAAGATCAAGTACCGGGCCGTCAACATAAAAGCCATTTGGATTTGGCCGGTCGAGAATCATCAATGGCTTACTGTTTTCAAAACAAGCTTCCATGAAATCCTGCAATGAAGAAATGTAAGTATAAAAGCGAACACCTACATCCTGTATGTCAAAAATCAAAACATCTACTTTGCTGAAATCTTCTGCCGATGGCTTTCGCTTATTGCCATATAAAGAAACTATCGGGATGCCAGTCTTCGCGTCCTTTTCATTTTCTATATGCTCGCCAGCCGATGCATTGCCACGAAATCCATGCTCCGGGCCAAAGATCAATTCTATGTCTACACCACGACTTACAAGTGTATCGACAAGATGAGTATTGCCAATCATGGAAGTCTGATTTGCAAAGATTCCAACCCGTTTGCCTTTGATTAACGGCAGATAAACATCAATGCGTTCGGCCGCGGGGATAATGCGCTCAGAGGATGCTGTCGTCTGCGCATTTTTCTGCCCACTGCAACTGCCGATGCTTAGAGTAAATGCTACAATAAGGATTAAAAATCTCATAGTTTTTTATTTTGTATCGCGTATCAAATTTCCGGAAATATATCCTTAGACATTCAGAAATATTTAACGGGTTGCATGGGGGAATTAGGTATCTTGCCGACCATTTATTCCCTTTCTTTTCCTCTTAGTCTGTAACTATTTTGCTCAGTAGCAAACAGGACGTTGAAGTGATCCGGCAGCTATCGGATGAAACAACAGAAGGTGAAAAGAATTCCGGAAGCAGACTCAAAAAAATAAAAATGCAACAAGTACAAAAAGGCGACAAGGTAAAAGTGAATTATCACGGCAAACTGACGAATGGCGAAACATTCGATAGCTCTGAAGGCAGAGCCCCACTGGAGTTTGAAGTAGGCGCAGGCATGGTGATCAAAGGTTTTGATGAAGGTGTAACGGGAATGACTATTGGCGAAAAGAAAACAGTGAATATTCCTGTTGAGGATGCCTATGGCCCCCGCAGTGAGGAGATGATGATAGAATTTCCGAAAGACCGTCTACCTGCTGATATGCAACTGGAAGAAGGCATGCCGTTGATGATGAATAATGAAGCAGGCCAGCAATTCCAGGTGATCGTAACCGAAATAAAGGACGATGCGATTATTCTCGACGCAAACCATCCATTGGCTGGTGAAGATTTGATTTTTGATATTGAATTGGTAGACATAGTGGGGAAAAAGTCGTTGATTATAATGCCGTAAGGAGTTTATAGTTTTTTGTTTTTAGTTTGTAGTTGGGAACAATTGCAAACTTTTTTATTTAATGGGTAAATAAAAGCTCATGCTCGCCGATTATAAATACACCGTATCAGATAGATTTATCCGGTACGTGCAAATTGACACGCAAAGTGATCCGCAATCGACGTCGATTCCATCTACTGAAAAACAGAAAGATCTGAGCTGCTTGCTGGTTGAAGAGTTAAAATCAATTGGTATTGATGATGCTCACCTTGATGAATGGGGCTATGTCTATGCAACAATTCCGGCAACTACAGATAAAAATGTTCCTGTTATATGTTTTTGCTCTCACGTAGATACTGCGCCTGATTGCACTGGTAAAGATGTAAAGCCAATCGTGCATAAAAAGTATGATGGAAAAGATATCGTATTACCTGACGACAAAACACAAGTGATCACGACAAAAGAACATCCCTATCTGCTGGAAAAAATAGGTGAGGATATTATTACCGCTTCAGGTAAAACATTACTGGGGGCGGATAATAAAGCTGGCGTTGCAATCATAATGGATTTTGCAAATTATGTAATAGCTCATCCTGAAATTAAACATGGTGTAATAAAAATTCTTTTTACACCTGATGAAGAAATTGGTCGTGGTGTAAACAAAGTTGATATAAAAAAACTGGGTGCTGATTTCGGCTATACGCTGGACGGGGGAAAACGCGGCGCTTATACAGATGAGACTTTCAGCGCTGACGGAGCAACGATTACCTTTCACGGTGTGAGTGCACATCCTGGTTATGCAAAAGATAAATTGGTGAATGCAATGAAGGTAGCCGGCACATTTATCGATCTGTTGCCTAAGAATGAATTTGCACCCGAAGCTACTGATGGGCGTGATGGTTTTGTTCACCCTGTACATATCGATGGCATTGCAGAAATGGTGAAAATTGAATTTATAATTCGTGATTTTGAAACGAAGAAACTGAAACAGCATTATGATCGGTTGACTGAGATTGCAAAAACTGCAGTCGAGAAATATCCAGGATCCTCATTTCATATCGATGTAAGAGAACAATACCGCAATATGAAAGAGGTGATAGCACAATATCCGCAAATCGGAGAATATATAGAAGAGGCAATGATAAGAAGCGGTATATCTTTTCACAAAGAGAGTGCAAGAGGTGGCACAGATGGTTCGAGATTGTCCTTTATGGGATTACCCTGCCCGGATATTTTTACCGGA
Organism: Chitinophagaceae bacterium; assembly: GCA_049840875.1. Lineage (GTDB taxonomy): Bacteria > Bacteroidota > Bacteroidia > Chitinophagales > Chitinophagaceae > JAFDYH01. Next base: position 197,988 of record JASGJE010000002.1, read on the forward strand.
GAAATGGCCTTTCATGGCAAGCATGAATACGTGAGCATCCAGGATATGCAAAAGTCGGTGGAGACTTTGGTAAATTTAGTGCAGGTATGGGAAGAGAGAAGTTAGTGCGGGGAGTTTAATTATTAACCCGTAATCTATCTTTCTGTATAAGCAGCGGATGTTGTACCAATATTAAAATTAAAACACCGTCAGTTTATTCGATATCTGAAAAAGAGATCGAGACTTTCCTAAACGATCCTTGCTATTGAAATCATATTTTCTCCACTTTTCCAATAGTCTTATTAAATTGCTCCTCCGGCAATTATTTACAGTAGATTAAACGTACTAATTTTGCAACGATTATTGAAAAAGCATGCATAGAGTTGTTATTACTGGCCTTGGCATTTATTCTTGTTTGGGAAAAAACCTGGATGAGGTAAAGGAGTCTTTGTACAAAGGAAAATCCGGAATTATTTTCGACCCTGTTCGCAAAGCATACGGCTATCGTTCAGGTTTGACAGGTTTTGTTGAGCGGCCAAACCTTAAATCAATGCTTGATCGGCGTTCAAGGATTATGTTACCGGAGCATGGGGAATACGCATATATGGCAACGGTAGAGGCCTTAAAAAATGCCAATATCGACCAGGACTATATTAATCAGAAAGAAGTCGGTATTCTATATGGTAATGATACTTCAGCAAAAGCCATTATTGAATCCAATGATGTGATCCGGGAAAAGAAGGACACGACATTGGTCGGGTCGGCAGCCGTTTTTCAAACGCTGAATTCTACGGTGAACATGAACCTTTCAACCATTTTTAAGCTGAAAGGGATCAATTTCACCATTAGCGCCGCGTGTGCCAGCGGTTCGCATTCTATCGGTGTGGCTTACATGTTTATTAAGTCTGGTCTCCAGGAATGTGTTATTACTGGTGGCGCACAGGAAATCAATTATCTCTCGATGGGCACATTTGATGCACTTTCAGCATTTTCAGTTCATGAAAGCGAACCCGAAAAGGCATCCCGGCCATTCGACAAAGATCGCGACGGGCTTATCCCCAGTGGTGGCGCTGCTACTGTAATACTCGAAAGCCTGGAATCCGCACAAAAAAGAGGCGCAAAAATCATTGGTGAAGTGATCGGATATGGCTTTTCTTCCAATGGTGAGCATATTTCCAATCCGACTGTAAACGGCCCGGTCCGGTCACTTGAGATGTGTTTAAAAGATTCAAATCTGCATCCCCGCGAGATCGATTATATTAATGCCCATGCCACATCTACTCCCGCTGGTGACGCCAGCGAGGCGAGAGCTATTTATGAAGTGTTTGGCGATGCTAAAACACCTGTTAGTTCAACAAAATCGATGACAGGGCATGAGTGCTGGATGGCGGGTGCAAGCGAGATCGTTTATTCCTGCCTGATGATGCAAAACAACTTTATAGCGCCCAATATAAATTTTGAGAATCCTGACGAAGATTCTGCAAAATTGAATATCATAAAAACTTCCAAACACGCGGATATAAATGTATTTTTGTCTAATTCGTTCGGCTTCGGCGGTACGAACTCATCACTTATCGTACGAAAATGGTAATTAGACTGCTATGACAAGAAACGAGGAAATAATCGGGAAAATAAATGGATTCCTGGTAGAGGAGTTTGAGGTAGATGCTTCAAAGATCAAACCGGAAGCAAATCTGAAAGAGGTTTTGGAACTGGACAGCCTTGACTACATCGATCTGGTGGTTGTTATTGAGAATAACTTTTCCTTTAAAGTAAAGCCTGAAGATTTTACTACCATCATCACTTTCCAGGATTTTTATGATTATATCATTTCCCGGGTACATTCAAAAGAATTAGCCTGATGCCGGTAGGGTTTTCGCTAAAAGCGTAAACTGACCTAAAAAATAACTCAAATGCGGCAATGGCAGGGAAAATCAAAAGGGCCTAAACTGGGTTACAGGATTTTTATTGCCATCCTTCGTAGGGGTGGAGTTTTGCCTGCATACGCTCTCCTCTATTTCGTCACATTCTGGTATTATCTTTTCTCTTTCCGGTCAAATGGCATCATGTACCGTTTTTTCAGGCAGAAAATGGGTTTTGGAAAATGGAAAACGATCCTTTCAATTTATAAGAATTATTACCTTTTTGGACAAACGATAATTGATCGAATTGTACTGATGAGTGGCATCCAAAATCGCTTTACATTCAATTTTGATGGCGAAGAATATCTCCGAGAAATGGTAACGATGCAAAAGGGTGGACTTTTAATCAGCGCTCATATTGGCAACTGGGAAATAGCAGGTCATTTATTAAAACGGCTAAATACAACGATCAATATCGTGATGTTTGACGGCGAGCATCAGCAATTGAAACAATATTTAACCAGCGTTACCGGAGAGCGGAATGCAAATATTATCGTGATAAAAAACGATCTTTCTCATATTTACCAGATCAAAGAAGCGCTGGATAAAAATGAACTGGTTTGTATGCATGCGGACCGTTTTACTGAAGGTGTGAAAACCACAGATGTTGAATTCCTGCATGAAAAAGCCAAATTCCCGATCGGACCGTTTATACTGGCAGACAAATTTAAAGTGCCTGTTTCCTTTGTATTTGCATTGAAAGAAAGCAAATTGCACTACCATTTTTTTGCCACTAAAGGAAAGGTCTATGAAGAGAAAGAGAGAAATATGGCCCAGGTAAAAATGATGAATGATTTCGTAGCGCAAATGGAAGAAAAAGTGAGATTGTATCCGGAACAGTGGTATAACTATTATAAATTCTGGCAATGAGAGAAATTAGCAGTTGGCAATTTGCAGTTTACAATTCCTTATAAGTTGAAGATAACTGCCAATTGCGAATTGCCAATTGGAAAATAAAACTAACTCCATAAGAGAATGACTGCCGAAACCAACATACTCCCATTCATTCCGCAAAGGGCGCCTTTTGTAATGATCGACGAATTGGTTCATTGCGATGAGAAGGGAGCTATAACAAGATTTCTCGTTCGTACAGATAATCTCTTTTTTCAAAAGGGCCACCTGGGGGAACCAGCCCTTGTGGAAAACATAGCGCAAACGGCGGCGGCGAGGATTGGATATATTTGCAGCCGGGAAAACAAACCCGTTCCGATTGGGTATATTGCGGCAGTTCAACATCTCCGGATCGAAGGCCTTCCTTCATTGGGAGATGTGGTAGAAACGGAAATAACCATAAAAAACCAGGTTTTGAATGTTACGATAATCAGCGGTACAGCCCGCGTGAAGGACAAATTGGTAGCTAGTTGTGAAATGAAAATATTTATTTCTTAATAGTTCAAAAACCAAATGACATTTGTTATGAAACCTGCATTTAATCATCGTGTTCTAGTTTCTTTTATTTTTCTGTTTTTTCTTACAACTGTTGTCGCTTCTGCGCAAACATTGAAAGATATGTTTTCCAACAGTGAAACGCCTGTTTTTTATTACGGTATCGATTTTACAAAAGCGAAACTGATTGACGATGCTACAGCGAGTGCATCTGACGTAAGAGATAATAAATACACGGCAATCAACCAACTTATCATTAATGAATCAGATAAATACGATCTAAAAGCGGCATTTAACAGAACTGTAGATCATGATATAAGTGAAGTAAATAAAAGAAATGAAAAAGCAAATGCTGAAGCGATAATGTCTACAAGTTCGGCTGATTTTCATCGTTTGAAAGAAAGCGATATCGATGCAATTGTAAAAAGCTTCGATGCAGGCGGAAAAAAAGCAGTTGGCCTTTTGTTTATTGTTGAGGCAATGAGCAAATCACAAAAATCAATGGCTGTATGGGTAACCCTTTTTGATCCTAAATCAAAGAAGGTATTGATGACTGAACGCATGGAGGGGAAAGCCACTGGTTTTGGATTCCGCAACTATTGGGCTGGTAGCATAAAGGATGTTTTGACTGATATTAAAAAGAAGAAATACAGCGAGTGGAAAACAAAATACGGAGGATAAAACCGACCTCCGTTAATCAGTGTAATGAGTAAACAATTGGTGGATAGAACGGAAGTATTGGTACGCTTTAATGAAGCCGATCCTTTGGGAATTGTGTGGCACGGTCACTATGTGCGTTATTTCGAAGACGGTCGGGAAGCATTTGGTATAAAATATGGTATCGGGTATCTCGATTTTTATCATAAGGATATCATTATTCCGGTAGTTCATATCGATTGCAGCTACAAGCGTTCATTGCGATATGGTGATAAAGTAGTAGTAGAAACGACGTTCATTCCGACTGAAGCCGCTAAACTGACATTTGAATACAAACTCTACAACCTGGGTAAGAATGAGTTGGTTGCTACCGGTTCATCTGTCCAGGTTTTTTTGGATAAAGACACATCAACCTTGCAGTTAACCAATCCATCTTTTTTTGAAGAATGGAAAAAGAAGATGGGGGTTTAAATGGGAAAGGACGTTTTTATTGTAGCAGATAATATTATCTCACCAGTTGGCAATACGTCTGCCGATAATTTTTCCAATCTTTCCATAGGCATTTCTGGAATAAGGCGACATTCGGATGAGAAGCTTTCACCGCAACCTGTTTATGCTTCACTGATTGCCGACAAAACTTTTTTTCCTGGGAATACCAGTATAACAAAATTCGAATCTTTATTGCTTGCGTCTGTTAAGGATGCTTTGGCTAATGCAGATATAAATGCTGATGATAAAAGAACCGTACTGATTGTTTCTTCTACAAAAGGCAATATCAGTTTGATAGAAGAAAACGAGCTATCAGAAGGTATTCAATCGCGGGTTGCTTTGAGTTCCTCAGCAAAGATTATTGCAGAGCATTTCAATTTCGTATCTGAGCCCATTGTAGTTTCTCACGCCTGCATTTCCGGCCTTGTGGCGATTATTACAGGTATGCGGTTGTTGCAGGCTGACAGATTTGATCATGCCGTAATAACAGGAGCTGATGTTATCACAAAATTTATTTTATCGGGGTTTCAATCCTTTCAAGCCATCAGTGCAGAACCTTGCAAACCATTCGATGCTGCGCGAAACGGCATTACATTAGGTGAAGGTGCAGCAACTATTATTTTGTCTGTAAATAAACCGGGTGGAACTTCTATTAAAATTTGCGGAGGCGCAGTAAGTAATGATGCAAATCACATTTCCGGCCCTTCAAGAACCGGCGAAGAATTGTACCAGGCAATACAAGAAGCTTTAAAAGAATCAGGTCTCAATAAGAATGATATCGATTTTATTTCAGCGCATGGCACTGCCACCATGTACAATGATGAAATGGAAGCAAAGGCGCTTAACCTGGCTGGTATGAATCATGTACCACTTAACAGCCTCAAAGGATACTACGGTCATACATTGGGTGCGGCAGGCTTAATTGAGACCGTAATTTCAGCACATTCTTTAAAAGAAAATGTAGTTTTACCGACCCCGGGATATAAAGATCCGGGTACAAGCAAACCCGTAAATGTTGTTAGCGGTCCGATAAAAATGAAGGTAAAAACCTGCCTTAAAACGGCATCGGGTTTCGGCGGTTGCAATGCAGCAATTATTTTGCAAAAAACAGATTAAACTATCAAGACGATATAACAGCAATGGAATTTTTCAGTAAGGATAAGAAATCAGCGTTAGATGCCAAACACATGGCCCAGGTAATCGCATTTGGACCTGTTATTTTCCAGGTAGCGAAAGTGGTACGGGATACAGGCATTTTAGCAGTAATTGAAGACAGCGGATCAAAAGGAATTACCTTAGAAGAAATAGTAGATAAAGTGAAGCTGCCGCACTACGGTGTGAGAGTGTTACTGGAGTCTTCTTTGGGAATGAGTCTTGTTACAATAAATGATGAAAAATATACGCTGGCAAAAACCGGCTATTTTATCCTTCATGATCCACTCACCAGGGTGAATATGGATTTTATCCAGAACGTTAATTATAAAGGATTGTTCCATCTTGAAGAAGCGATTCGTGAACAAAAACCAGCAGGATTAAAAGAATTGGGTAATTGGCCGACTGTATATGAAGGTTTGTCGCAGTTACCTCCGGCTATTCAAAAGAGCTGGTTTGCTTTTGACCATTTTTTTTCTGATATAGCATTTCCGTTGGTGCTAAAGCACGTTTATAAAGATGGGATCAAAAATATTTTAGACATTGGCGGTAATACGGGTAAATGGGCAATTGCTTCTGCGAAATACCGGGACGATATTCATGTAACAATTGTTGATTTACCGGGACAGGCAAATATGGCGAAGAAAAGGATTGAAGAATTAGGATTAACTGATCGCGTTTCATTTTACCCTGTAAATCTTTTAGACGAAAAACAAAAATTACCAACAGGACGCGATGCGATATGGATGAGCCAGTTTCTCGATTGTTTTTCAGAAGATGAAATTGTATCGATATTAAAACGATGTGCTGAAGCGATCGATGATAACGGGTACGTATTGATCTTAGAGGCATTCTGGGATACACAACGATTTGAAACGGCTGCGTTTTGTCTGCAGCAAACGTCTATTTATTTTACCGCATTGGCGAATGGAAACAGCCAGATGTATGATTCGAGAGTGTTTATAAAATGCATTCACGATGCCGGTTTCAAAATTGTGGAGCAAATTGATAATATTGGCTTAAGTCATACATTGCTGAAATGTATGAAGACCTCTAAACCATAAAGATGGATTTTAGGGAGGATGATTATTTAAATATATTTCATTAAGCAAGGGCTGTGCTCGGATGGCTTCCCCTTTTGGGGGAAGTCGGAAGGGGGCCTCTAATTGAAAGAATATGCATACTGAAAAGACTGATGTATTGGTAATTGGTGCAGGGCCTTCAGGCACTGTGGCGGCATCTCTTGTTTACCAGGCCGGTTATAAAGTAAAGATTGTTGAAAAGTTGAAGTTCCCTCGTTTTGTAATTGGTGAAAGCCTTTTGCCAAGATGTATGGAAGCTCTTGAAGAAGCGAAGTTTTTAGATGCGGTGAAAAGTAGGGGCTACCAGGAAAAGTTCGGGGCCAAATTTGTAAAGAATGGAAAGACATGCGACTATTTTTTTGCAGATCAATTTACCAAAGGATGGACGTGGACATGGCAGGTGCCGAGAGCAGATTTTGATCAGACGTTAGCGAATACCGTAGAAAAAATGGGTGTGCCGGTAGAATACGAAACAACTGTAACCGCTATCGTGTTTAATGAAGATGGTACGTCGATAACAACCGTTGAAGATATTCATGGCAATAAAAAGCAGATCGAAGCAAGATTTATTATCGATGGCAGTGGTTATGGCCGCGTGATTCCGAAGCTGCTGAATATGGAAAAACCTTCAAACCTTCCGCCACGTAAAGCAATGTTTGCACATACGGTAGATTTGAAGCGTTCGATGGATGATGAACCAAATCGTATCACTATCGTTGTGCACGAAAAAGCCGTGTGGATATGGATCATTCCGTTTTCAAACGGAATTACTTCATTAGGTTATGTTGGCGACAAAGAATTTTTTGATCGTTTCCCCGGTACACCGGAAGAACAGTTCAGGGCAATGGTGGCCTCACAGCCATATATAGCCGAAAGAATGAAAAATGTGGAGTTGGTATTTCAGCCAAGAGAACTGCAATCATGGTCGGCAACAACGGACAAGTTTTATGGAAATGGGTTTGTGCTTACTGGAAACGTGACTGAATTTCTTGATCCTGTCTTTTCATCGGGCGTTACGTTGGCGACAGTGTCCAGTCAGATGGCAGGGAAATTAGTTGTGCGTAAACTGAAAGGAGAGGATGTTGATTGGGATAATGACTATATGAAGATTATGCAGCAGGGCGTTGATACGTTCCGGTCGTATGTGATGGCGTGGTATGCGGGCACACTGGATACCATATTCTTTGCTGACGATCAGAATGCACTTATAAAGAGCCAGATATGCTCTGTATTAGCAGGCTACGTTTGGGATACAAGTAATCCTTATGTTGCGGACCATAAGCATGCGTTACATAAGCTGGCGAGAATGATTGAAATGAGAGATAGTTTATACGCCAATAAACGCTGATAGAGAATCAAAAATGATTGACTTTATTTCGATATCAGAAAATGAAAACTGCAAACTGAAAACTGCCAACTGATAAAATGCCTGAACAAAAATATATCTCTGCGAGTTGCAGCATTGTTCGTGGTGAAGTCAGGAAAAATGATAAAGTTCTTTACAAGAATGAAGAGGGAAATGCAAGTGAATTCCTGCTTTCTTCGTATAAACAATTGAACATCGATTATCCGAAATTTTATAAAATGGATAAATTGTCTCAATTGGGTTTTCTTGCTACGGAAGTAATGCTGCGCGATGATTTTAGTAAAGGAAGCTATGGCGCAGATAAGGTTGGGATTGTTTTTGCAAACGCCAATGCAAGTCTTGATGCTGATCTGAATTATTGGGAAAGTGTAAAAAAGATGCCAAGCCCGGCGTTGTTTGTTTACACCCTACCGAATATTGTAATAGGTGAAATTTGCATACGACATGGATTTAAAGGAGAAAACGCTTTTTTTGTTCAGGAGCAATTTGATATTCCATTTATAGAATTTTATGTAAACGATTTGATGAGCCGTCACAACCTTGATGTTTGTATTTGTGGTTGGGTCGATGTAGTAGGAGAAAATTATAAAGCAGTTATTTACCTGGTAGAAAAAACACAGAAAGACAATTCGCTTTTATTTACAATTGAAAATATTCATAACATTTACGAATTAGCCAATGGATAAGTTAATGCACACGCTGAAGGAGCAGATCATCCAGCAACTGAACTTAAAAGATCTTAAGCCAGAAGATATCGGGGATGATCAACCGCTTTTTGTAGAAGGTTTGGGTCTTGATTCAATAGATGCGCTGGAACTGATTGTATTGCTGCAGCAGGAATACAAAATCAAACTGGCGAATGCAGAAGAAGGACAAACCGTTTTTCGTTCTGTAAGAACGATGGCCCAGTATATTACTGAACACCAGCCAACCCAGGCCTGACTATGAGTGCACCTGTATACATTGCTGGTGCCGGAGTTATTTCAGCAATTGGCGACAACCTTGCTGAAAATCTCGCCTCGCTAGAAAATGGAAAAGCGGGAATGGAGGAAATGCGCTTTCTGGATTCGGTTCATATGAAACGGTTACCTGTAGCCGAAGTGAAGCATGATAATAGCGCACTTGCTGCCAAGGCCGGCTTATCAAAAGAAATAAGTCGCACGGCTTTGCTGAGTGCAATTGCTGCTAAAGAAGCCTTACAAAACGCAGGTATTGGAAATTTTTCCAGGTTGCGGACGGGTTTTATATCTGCGAATAGTGTTGGGGGAATGGATAAAACAGAGAACTTCTTTGCTGAATTTCTCGCCGATCATTCGAAAGGCAGGCTACGTAACGTTGTAAATCATGAATGCGGCGCAGTAACCGAAGTTGTTGCGGACGTACTTGGGATCAGAAATTATATTTCAACTGTAAGTACTGCTTGTTCATCTTCTGCGAATAGCATTTTTTGTGGAGCGAGATTGATCAAACAGAATTTATTGGACGTTGTTGTTGCCGGCGGTACAGATGCTTTGGCAAAATTCACATTGAATGGATTTAACACGCTGATGATCCTTGATCAACAATTTTGCCAGCCATTTGATGAAAACAGGAGAGGATTGAATCTTGGCGAAGGAGCTGGATATGTAGTTCTGGTTTCGGAAAAAGTAGCTTCTTCATTACCGAAGCGACCGAAAGTTTCATTGAGCGGGTATTGCAATGCAAACGATGCCTATCATCAAACGGCATCTTCACCGGATGGAACGGGTTCTTTTCTTGCAATGAAAGGCGCTTTAACCAAAGCGAATTTATCTCCTTCAGATATTGACTATATCAATTTACACGGAACAGGTACACAGAATAATGATGTAGCAGAAGGAACCGCGATTAAATTGTTATTTGAAGGGAAATACCCTGCGATGAGTTCGACAAAATCATTTACAGGGCACACGTTAGGAGCGAGCGGCGGCATCGAAGCTGTATATTCAGTTTTATCAATCGAGAGTGGATTGATTTATCCAAACCTGCGATTTGAAACGCAGATGAAGGAATTACCTTTTGCACCGGCAACTACGTTTAGCAGTGGAAACAGCATCAATCATGTTTTGTCAAATTCATTTGGATTTGGAGGCAATTGCACGTCGTTAATATTCTCAAAAGTGTAGAATTGTTACCAGGTGCGAGGTGTCGGTTGTCAGGATAGTAGAAAAACACTCAATGACACATGACGTTCATGGCTTGAAAAGAAAATAAAAACTAAAGGATGTTTATTCACGCAACAGGAATCGTTTCACCTCAACCAGCATTCGGTAAAATGCTGCAGTCTACTGTTGCATCTTCAGGCAATCAATTCGCTTGCATTGAACCGGATTATTCAACAGTGCTCGATCCAAAACTAATCAGGAGGATGAGCCGCATTATTAAGATGGGTGTTGCTGCTGCGATGGCTTGTTTAAAAGAAGCTGGTATTAATAATCCTGATGCGATCATTACAGGAACCGCTTACGGATGCCTTGCCGACACAGAATCTTTCCTCACGAAAATGGTCGAAAATAAAGAAGAATTGTTAACGCCAACAGCATTTATACAATCAACGCACAATACAGTCGGCGCACAAGTTGCGTTGATGTTGAAATGTCATAATTACAATAACACGTTTGTGCATCGTGGCTTTTCATTTGAGAATTCTTTGCTTGATGCGTTGACATTAATGAAAGAAGGTGAAGCTTCGAATATATTGGTCGGTGGTGTTGATGAAATTACTTCAATCAGTCATGCCATTCTTAGCAGGTTCGGGCTTTATAAAAATCATTCTACGCCGAGTGTAGAAATTTATAATGATAAGGAGAGGGGAACTGTTGCCGGAGAAGGCGCAGTTTTTTTCCTTTTATCGGATCAAACTTCCACAGAAGATTATGCTGAATTGAAATCAGTATATACTTTTTATAAGCCACTTAATCAATCAACAATAGAGGATCAGGTTAATTCTTTCCTGGTTTCTCAATCATTGACTGTAAAAGATATTGACCTGGTGATCTGCGGAAAAAATGGGGATCCGGGAAATGATGCTATATATCATCTGTTGGAACAATCATTGTTTAATGGTAAACAGATGCTTGGTTACAAACATCTTTGCGGTGAATATCCAACATCAACTGCTTTTGCTGTATGGTATGCGGCAAATATTTTAAAAACTGGCGCAGAGAATATAATTGAGAAGAAACCGAAGACGGTTTTAATTTACAATCATTATCAGCAAATTCATCATTCACTTTATCTTCTTTCAGGATGCTGAATTTTAAAACGGCCAATATTATTTTCATTTTTATATTGATTGGCTTGATAAGCTATGATATCTACACCGGGTTGCCATTTTACGTTTACATTATAACGGCATTTATTTACTCCCTTTTTCTTTTTTGGGGTAGCTACTATGTTGGCTCGGATTTTTATTTTAAAATCATTTGTTCTGCAAAAACAGAGAAGAAACAAATTGCCATCAGCTTCGACGATGGTCCGGTAAATGAGTTTACACCACAGATCCTGAATTTACTACAGGAGTATAGCGTTCCTGCTGCTTTTTTTTGTATCGGTAAGAGAGTGAAAGAAAATGAAGAGTTGCTACGGCAGGTTCATTCCGCTGGTCACATAATCGGTAATCATAGTTATTCTCATGACACATGGTTCGATCTTTTTTCTGCGACTAAAATGCACGATGATTTGCAGGCGATGGACGAAGCTATGTATAAAGCGATTGGCTTGAAGCCAAAATTATTCAGGCCACCATATGGCGTAACCAACCCTAACCTGAAAAAAGCCGTCAATAGGGGAAATTATATTTCTGTGGGGTGGAATATTCGTTCACTGGATACAGTTATTACCGATGAACAAAAATTACTGATAAAAGTTACCAAAGCGTTAAAACCGGGGGCTATCGTCTTGTTTCATGATACGGGTAAAGCAATACCAGCAATACTTCCTGCGTTCATCAAAACGGCAAGAGATAAAGGATTTGAAATCGTTCGATTGGATAAATTATTAAACCTGGAACCATATGTGTAGAAAGATATTCCTGTTTCTTTTGCTTTCATCAGCTCTTTATGTGCATGCGCAATATCCCGGCTATAAATTATTGTCAGACGCAAATGATTTTAAAACAAAATTTGCTGCAGCTTCTCAAAAGATAAACACGATTAAAAGTGATTTTGTTCAGGAAAAAGAGCTGAGCATGTTGTCTGAAAAGATTGTGTCAAAAGGCAAGTTCTGGTTTAAAAGAGAAAACGCGGTGCGAATGGAATACACTACACCGTTTCAGTATTTAATGATAATTAATAACGGGAAGATTTATATTAAGGACAGTCAGAAAGAAAATAAGATTTCAGCAAAATCGAATAAGCTCTTTGAACAGATAAATAAGATAATGATGGACTGTGTGAACGGTTCTGCACTAAGCAATCCTGATTTTACTACAAAGATTTTTGAGGGCAATGATTCTTACCTCGTAGAATTATCGCCGGTAAATAAGAATCTTAAAAATTTATTTAAGAATATAAATCTGGTTGTTGGTAAAAAAGATTATGCCGTCTCAAAAATCGAAATGCATGAACCTTCCGGCGATAATACAGTTATTAATTATCTTAACCGGGAAATGAACGTAAACCTTCCTGATGCGTTATTTGCTATTAATTAGTTGTGTAGCTGGCTTATTTTCCTGTTCTGCTCTTTATAAAAACATGCAGAAAACAGAAGGGAATGCTGATTGTGTGCTTGCGTTTAAGCCTTCATTTTCTACGGCGCTTTATAATACGCAGGTGAATGTAGTTGCCAAACATTTAAGCGGTTTGTTGATCATAAAAAAAATGCCTGATAGTAGTACGCGGATTGTCTTTTCAAATGAAGCTGGGTTTAAGTTTTTTGATTTTGGTTTTGCAAATGATGGCTTCAAGGTGTTTTACATTTATAAAGAGATGAACAAAAAGCCTGTAATAAAAACACTAAAAAAAGATTTTAAGTTGCTATTGATGCATGATTTGAATATTGCCGGCGCTTATATCTTAAAAAACGACTCAACCCGGTATTATACTTTTCCTGAGGGAAAAGATCATTATTACTATGTAACAGATAGCGGATGTCATGCGTTATTACATATGGAAAGAGGGAGCAGCAGGAAACAGGTAATGACAGCTATCGCTGGCAACATCACTGGTGGAATGCCGGATACGATAGGAATTACGCATACGAACTTCAATTTTGAAATTGGTCTAAAAAGAATATACAACTATGCTGAAAAATGACTTCTTCTATATTCAATCGGTAAATGACGAAAGCGGTGTTATTTCAGCCATGCTGGAGATTAATCCTTCACATAAAATTTTCCAGGGTCATTTTCCCGGTCAGCCTGTGGTGCCAGGCGTGTGTATGATGGAAATGGTAAAAGAAGTAGCCGAAACAGTAACGGGTAAGGAAATGTTTTTACAAAAAGCTGATAACATAAAATTTCTTTCCGTGATCGATCCTACTGCCAACCGCCAGGTACAGGCCAGTATAAAATATTCAGGAAACGACAGCGGTCTGATCGTTTTTGAAGCCACGCTTTACAAAGAGGATATCACGTATCTTAAGTTTAAAGGCGAATTCGTAGCTGAATACTTAGCAACAGCATAGGGCCCTCTCGTCATAAACTTAAAAATCTGTATACGCAACTTGGTTTACTTACTTCACGCCTTGATTTCAAAATCAGTCAATATAAACTCTTCATTATCAATATTGAAAAAAAGCGAAGATTAGTTCACCATTATAGAAACGTTTCGTTATTTTGTCAGTCTTTAGAGTGATGATTTAATAATCGTTCACTTGAAAAATGCATATGCACCATACACTTCGCTTCAACTTTTTCCCCGGGCTATTTTTATTTTGTATTCTATTGATTTTTTCCTTTGTTGCTTGTAAAAATCCTACGCCAAAACCTGAGGCAAAAGAAATTGTTGCCAAACCGGAAGATATCGATAAAAAGACAGGAGAAATTATTTCACAGGCGCTCCAGTATGCCTCTGATAACGCAGGAAAGATTGACGATTCCATCACCTTACGGCAACCAATAAACGCAAAATTTCTTTATGGCCAACAAGACATAAAGGCTGTATGGTCACAACAGGAACATTGGACATCGTTGGGCGATAGTTTGTTTGATTTTATAAAGCAATCGGAGTTGTATGGCCTTTTTTCAAAAGACTATCATATTCGTCAGTTGAGTTCGATTCGCGAACGAATACAACAAGATAGCGTCGATAGAAAAGATGCCGCGTTGTGGGCCCGTGCTGATGTAATGTTAACTGACGCTTTTATTCAAATGGCAAGTGATTTGAAACTCGGCCGCTTACCAAACGATAGCATTAGCCAACGAAAAGATTCTGTATTGCCACAGGAGTTTTTTCAACAACAATTCAGCGATTTTTTAAAGAATGGCTCTATCACACAAATCGCCGATTCATTGGAACCCAAAAACCAGGATTATCTAGCATTGAGATTAGCAATCCGCCAATTTCTCGACAGCGCCGACTTTAAACAACATACGATATTAACTTATCCAACAAAGGATACAGCCGCATTTGCACGTGATCTTTTAAAACGATTAACAGAAGAGCAGGGCCTGATTACCGACTCCATTCCTTTCACCGATTCAGTACATGTTTCAAAATATATTTCGAAGTATCAAAAGAAAAGGGGCTTGACGATTGATGGTAAATTTGGAAAACAAGTTGTCGCTGCATTGAATACATCCGATTCAGATAGGTTTGTAAATATTGCAATTTCGCTCGACCGATATAAACTGCTGCCGCCTGCGATGCCTGAAAAATATCTTTGGGTAAATCTTCCGGGTTATTATCTGCAGCTTCGTGAAGCAGACACGGTGAGAATCGAGTCAAAAATAATCTGTGGTAAGCCATTGACCAGAACGCCGCTACTTACAAGTTCTATTTCAAACATGGTTACTTATCCGCAATGGACGATACCTGAAAGTATTATTTTAAAAGAAGTATTGCCAGGCCTGAAAAAAGATACAGGCTATCTTACGAAAAAAGGCTATGTACTGATCGATAATAATAACCAGGAAGTAAATCCAGCAACAGTTAACTGGCAAAAATATAAGAAAGGCATTCCTTACCGTGTTATCCAGGGAAGCGGAGATGATAATGCTCTCGGTATTTTAAAGTTTAATTTCAATAACAAGTATGCGGTTTACCTGCATGATACAAACCAACGGTACTTGTTCAGCAGGGCTTCGCGGTCGTTGAGCCATGGTTGTGTTCGTGTCCAAAGCTGGGAAAAACTGGCCTACTATCTTATGGCAAATGATAGTATTTCTGCGGTAAAGGCAGATAGTATAAAACCCAAGTTTATGCCATCTGACTCTCTCAAGGCGTGGTTGGTAAGAAAAGAAAAGCATGTTTTGCCTGTAAAAAACAGAATTCCGCTTTTTATTCGTTATATTACCTGTGAGGCGAGAGATGGAAAAGTAGTTTTTTATGATGATGTGTATGGTGAAGACAAGTTGCTGAGAGACCGTTATTTCGCAGGCAAATAAACTATATCACTATGAAATCACACCTGGTTGCGACAATGCTTGTATTGCCGTTGCTGCTGCTGACCACAGTGCAAGGGCAGCCTAAAAAGCCTATAAGCCATAAGAAAGATCCTCCCAAAATACTTTACGGCACGGCTAGCTACTATCATGATAAATTCAATGGGCGTAAAACTGCAAATGGTGAAATTTTCAGTCAAAAGAAAATGACCGCAGCCTGCAATGTATTACCAATGGGTACATGGATACGTGTAACCAATTTGAGAAATGGTAAGTCAGTAATTGTAAAGACCAATGATAGATTGCACCCACGTATGAAAAGAGTTGTAGACCTTAGTCGTACAGCTGCACAAAAAATCGGATATATCGGCTATGGGCTTGCCCGTGTGAAAGTGGAAGTGTTGGGAAAGAAAAAGCCTTCTGTCTGAACGGTTTATGGCCGAACAAATATTTCCGCAATTTGAACTTACCTTTTATTTTTGTTCTGGCTAAAACCAAAACGCCCTTTTATGAAGAAGCCTCTTCTAACTTTGTTTGCCAGCACTGCCATACTCTCTTGTTTATTTGGTCAGCAATATGAATATAAAAGACAACCAGCTTTAGGTATCAGTTTTGTGATGAATGATTTTAAAACGGCACAGTATATCCGAAGTAATTCATTGACCGCAACACTCCGGGATAAACAATTTTCCAAGGTAAAAGATATGTCGCCTGGCATTGCTGTTTCTTACTTCCAGGGATTAACTAACCACATTGATTTTGCAGGAACTCTTATTGGTTCTTTCAGCACTGTACCTCTCGCAGATAAGCCAAATATTAATGGCGATAATTTTTTATTGGAAGCGGATGCATCTGCCAATTTCAAGATGACAACTGAAAGGTATTGGGTGCAGCCTTACCTCAGCGCAGGCGCAGGCATTGGGATGTACAAAAGCTACTATAGCGCTTTTATACCGCTGGGTGTAGGATTAAAAGTCAATCTTTTTGATGAAGCTGCAGTTTTCATTACCTCACAATACAGAATTCCCGTAACTACTGAGACGAATACCTATCACTTTGTACACAGCGTTGGTATAGCCGGCAACATTGGAAAGAAGAAAGAAGAACCAATAAAGCAAGTAGCCATTCCGCAGGCTGAACCACCAAAAGACAGAGATAATGACGGGATTCTTGATAGCCTCGATGCATGTCCGGATGTAGCCGGTGTTGCATCATTGAAAGGATGTCCTGATAAAGATGGTGATGGAATAACAGACAAGGATGATAAATGTCCTGATATTCCGGGCCTGGCAAGATATGACGGTTGCCCGATTCCGGATACGGATAAGGATGGTATAAATGATGAGGACGATAAATGTAAAGATGTACCTGGCGTTGCACGTTATCAAGGTTGTCCTGTTCCCGATTCTGATAACGATGGTATCAATGACGAAGAAGATAAATGTCCTAACATAGCGGGAGTAAAAGAAAACCAGGGCTGTCCGGTAATTGCTGAAGAAATAAAGAAGAAAGTAGACTATGCTGCTAAAAACATTTATTTTAATACCGGCAGCGCTAAACTACTTTCAAAATCATTTAAAGGACTTAATGAGGTGGCGAAGGTTTTGAAAGATAATCCTGATCTTAAATTAAGCATCGATGGCTACACCGATAATGTTGGAAAAGCTGAGAAGAACCAGGAATTGAGTGAAAACCGTTCTGCATCTGTAAAAAAATACCTGTTAAGTAAGGGTGTTGAAGAAAGCAGGTTGACGAATGCAGGTCATGGTCCTGACAACCCGGTTGCAGACAATAAAACCGCTGCTGGCCGTGCCAAGAACCGTAGGGTAGAGCTAAAACTGGATTATTAAAAGACCTAACTGAACTTAATTGTTTTTAAAGCGTTCTCCTGAAGAGCGCTTTTTTATTAAAGAACGTAGCAAGGCTAAAGCAATATCCGGTTTAAACAGACGTTTACAAAAAATCCCCTATGACTCTAACAATATAATATTCAATTGTTAGGTTGCATAATTGACAGATAATTCTAATTTTGCATTCAAATTAATACGAATCAATGAAAACGGCCCTTTTAACAGGTGTTACAGGTCAGGATGGAGCTTATCTGTCCGAGTTCTTAATAAAGAAAGGTTACCAGGTTCATGGTATCAAAAGAAGAACGTCCCTTATAAATACACAAAGAATTGATCATCTCTACCAGGATCCGCATGAGAACAATCTGAAAATGGTGTTGCACTATGGGGATCTGACAGATTCAACTAATATTATCCGGATTATTCAGGAGGTACAGCCCGACGAAATTTATAACCTCGGCGCTATGAGCCATGTGCATGTAAGCTTCGACGAACCAGAATATGTAGCTAACACGGATGCTGTCGGAACATTACGACTATTAGAAGCTATCCGGATTTTAAAACTGACAGATAAAACACGCATATACCAGGCATCTACTTCAGAGCTTTATGGTAAGGTGCAGGCAATACCACAAACCGAAACAACGCCTTTTTATCCCCGCTCACCTTATGGTGTAGCCAAAATGTATGCATACTGGATTACTGTGAACTATCGTGAAGCCTATAATATGTTTGCCTGCAATGGAATCCTTTTCAATCACGAAAGCCCGTTGCGTGGTGAAACATTTGTTACAAGGAAAATCACAAGAGGGGTAGCAGAAATAGTGTTGGGCCTGAAATCAAAACTGTGGCTTGGAAATCTCAACTCCAAAAGAGATTGGGGACATGCCAAAGATTACATAGAGGCAATGTGGTTGATATTACAGCAACCTGTAGCCGAAGATTATGTAATCTCAACAGGCGTTACAACGACGGTTAGAGATTTCGTTATAATGGCTTTTGAACATGCAGGAGTTAAAGTTGCTTTTACAGGCTCGGAAGAAAATGAAAAAGGTATTGTGGCAGAAGTGATCGATAGCAATGCAAAAGTAAAAGTGGGCGATGTTGTAGTGGAAGTAGATAAACACTACTACAGGCCGACTGAGGTAGATTTATTATTGGGTGATTCTACCAAAGCAAGAACAAAGCTTGGCTGGAAACCTAAGTATGACCTGGCAGCCCTCGTAAAAGAAATGGTAGATTCTGACTTAGACCAGTTTAACAGGGACATCGTTCTGAAAGAATCAGGTTACAACACTATAAGACAGTTTGAGTAATGAAGAAAGATGCGAAAATTTATATAGCCGGTCATCGCGGAATGGTTGGCTCGGCGATAGTAAGAAAATTAAAAAAAGAGAGTTATTCAAATATCGTAACCCGTGTTTCGGCCGAACTTGATCTTCGCAACCAGGAGCAGGTAAACAGTTTTTTCGAAGAAGAAAAACCCGAATATGTCGTACTTGCTGCCGCAAAAGTGGGGGGTATTCTCGCAAATAATATTTACAGGGCTGAATTTCTTTATGACAATCTCCTGATTGAGTCAAATATCATTCATGCTGCTTATAAGAATGGGGTGAAAAAATTATTGTTTCTCGGCAGTTCATGCATTTATCCCAAATTAGCGCCCCAGCCGCTGAAAGAAGAATATCTTCTTACAGGCTTATTGGAATCAACAAATGAACCCTATGCTATCTCCAAAATAGCCGGAATAAAATTGTGTGAAGCGTATCGTGATCAATATGGCTGTAATTTCATTTCAGCAATGCCTACTAATCTGTATGGTGAAGGGGATAATTATCATCCAAGCAATTCGCATGTAATACCGGGCTTGTTGCGTAAGTTTCATGAAGCAAAAATAAACAATAGTAAAACTGTAGAAATATGGGGAACAGGTGCGCCTAAACGTGAGTTTTTGTACGTTGATGATTTGGCTGATGCATGTTTTTATCTTCTCTTAAATTATAATGACAAACAGTTTGTCAATATCGGTACCGGTGAAGATTTGTCGATTAAAGATCTCGCAACTATGATTAAAGAGGTTGTCGGTTTCGAAGGAGAATTAGTATTTGATACATCCAAACCCGATGGCACGCCAAGAAAATTAATGGATGTTTCTAAACTTAATTTGATGGGCTGGAAATATTCAGTGCATCTGAAAGAAGGGTTGGCAAAAACATATACTTACTTTAAACAGGAATTATTAAAGCCTGTATAATCATATCCAGATCAGTCGCTTTCATATACCAGCGAAGTCAAACGAAAATTCTGACTCCCGAATAACTTTCACGAAATTCCTTTGGGGTACATTTCTTTTTCTTTTTGAAAATCCTGTTGAAGTTGGAGATATTATTAAACCCGCAGTTGTAAGCTATCTCTGCAACCGACAAGCTTGTATCGATAAGCATCCTGGAGGCATGACCGAGCCTTATCTCTGTAAGGCTGTCAATGAATGTGATTCCGGTATGCGATTTGAAAAATCTGCTGAACGACGCTTCTGACATATTTGCCAGTTTTGCAACTTCGTTCAGACTGATAACTCTGTCGAAGTTTTTATTCATGTGTTCATACGTTTTCCCGATGCGCACGCTGCTGTATGTCGACGATTCATTGTTGTTGAATGATGAGTCGGAGAGTATTCTTATTTTACTGGATGCTGAAAGATCGTGTAAAATCGACATTAATTCAAGCACTGAATCGAAGCCTTGTTTTTCATTCAATTGCTGAATACGCTCTGCCAGCCTTTTTGTAGTTTCCTTTGAAAAAAGAATTCCGCGGTTCGACTTTTCCATCATATTTCTGATAAAGCTTAGTTGGTTTCTCTGAAGAAATTTTTCATCAAACAGATCTTTGTGAAACTGAATGGTGACTTCAAAAATTTCCTTACTCGAGCATTTATGCGTAAACCAACCGTGCTGCAGATTCGAACCAACGAGAACAAGCTCAAGGTCGTCGATTTCTTCCATGTGGTCGCCGATAATGCGTTTTGCATGCTTGGCATTCCGGATAAAATTCAATTCAAATTCTTCGTGTGTGTGAAGGGGAAAATCGAATGCCTGTTTCGTGCGGGAAAATAGCGTGAAGCAATCATTATGGGTCAGCGGGGTTATCTCCCGCATTACGCTGGCGGACATTCGTTAAAAGTTAGTGTTGGTTAATTTGCTAATCCTATCAAATTTATAGAGTAAATAGCAAAAAAAGTATCAGTTGTTAAGACTGTGGAAATTTTAAAATTGCTGCTTGTTATTTAAAATTTAGCCGGTCCGGAGATATTTTGAGTAATAAAACTCAAAGAAAATATCAAAATAATACTATTGCCCGATCAAATATCTGTATAGGTTTGAGAAACGATTGTCCTTCAGGTGAAATTCCCGCAAATGGTTCAAGACATGCAGAAACTGACACACTGTTTTTTTAGCCTAATGCTCTTAAAAACACGCGACTGTTTATTTACGGCAATTAGTAGAGAATGGAGTATTTATGCCATGCATAGTTTCGCGTGCAGACGAAAACGTTTGGAAACAACTTTTTAATAGTTTATAGCAAAAGAGAAAGTTTGTCAATAAATGAGTAAGGGTGGTATCTTGGTTTAAATTACATAAGCAGCTTTTTATTTTACAATTAAAAGATGCCATCCTTTTTGCTGGCGTTTAGTGTAATGAAACTTCAGTTTCCGGATATAATCATTTTAGTCGCTTATCTCAGTTCAATGATCGTTGTCGGTTGGATATTGAGAAAGAAGGCGAGACAAAATAAGGAGAGTTATTTACTTGGCGGAAAATCGTTGCCCTGGTATATGCTCGGACTGAGCGATGCAAGTGACATGTTTGACATCAGCGGTACTATGTGGATGGTTGCCTTGTGTTTTGTTTATGGTATGAAGAGCATCTGGATTCCCTGGTTATGGCCAGTATTTAACCAGGTCTTTTTAATGATGTTTCTTTCGAAATGGCTACGCAGGTCCAATGCCACAACCGGAGCTGAGTGGTTAATCACCCGGTTTGGAAAATCGGGTCGCAGCGTAAAAGCGTCGCACAATATTGTTGTTGTGTTTGCCTTACTGGGATGTTTTGGATTTCTCGCATACGGCTTTGTCGGGTTAGGAAAGTTCATTGAGATTTTTATACCATGGCAAAATGTGAAGGATTATGTGCCCTTTGCTGTATCAAAAGAATTTGTTCCGCATTTTTATGGGATTGTCTTCACCCTATTTGCAACGTTTTATTCTATTCTTGGCGGTATGCACAGCATTGTGTTAGGCGATGTCATAAAATATATTATAATGACAGTGGCGTGTATTTCCGTTGCTGTTATTGCCATGATTCATTTGCATAGTGCAGGTAAACTCAATGTGCCTGCAGGATGGGAGAATCCCTTTTTCAGTTGGCATCTTGATCTGAAATGGGATAACATTATTCCCGACGCTGCGAAGAAAATCAATGACGATGGATTTGGTTTATTCGGCTTCTTTTTTATGATGATGCTGTTTAAAGGCGTATTGGCAAGTCTTGCAGGCCCTGCGCCAAATTATGATATGCAAAAGATACTATCCACACGATCTGCGAAAGAAGCCAGTAAAATGAGCGGATTTGTATCGATCATTTTATTACCCGTTCGTTACTCAATGATCATCGGGTTAACAGTGCTTGCTTTGTTGTATTACAATCAGCTTGGAATAAGTTCGGCAAACGGAACCGATTTTGAAAAAATTTTACCTGCTTCAATCAATCACTTTTTACCTGTTGGTATACTTGGCCTTGTGTTAACCGGTTTGCTTGGCGCTTTTATGGGCACTTTCTCCGGTACATTAAATGCAGCCCAGGCATATATCGTAAATGATATTTACCTGAAGTATATAAATCCCGATGCCCAATCGAAAAAAATTATAAGGATAAATTATCTGGTCGGTGTGATTGTGGTCGTCATGGGAATTGTTCTCGGTTTTTTTGCAAAAGATGTAAATAGTGTGTTGCAATGGATTGTCGGAGCGTTATGGGGCGGTTATATTGCTGCAAATATTTTCAAATGGTATTGGTGGCGGTTTAATGCACATGGTTTTTTTTGGGGTATGGCGACAGGAATTATTGCAGCACTGGTGTTCCCGCATATTTTTAATAATATTCTTCCTCTTTACGCATGGCCTTTGCTGTTTTTAATTTCAATTGCAGGCTGTATAGTGGGAACTTTTACCGCACCACCTACCGATAATGACACGCTAAAAACCTTTTACAAAACTGTTCGTCCATGGGGATTTTGGAAACCAATACAGGAACAAGTCATAATTGAAGACCCTTCCTTTATGCCAAATAAAAGATTCAGACTTGATATGTTTAATGTTGCGCTGGGCATCATTGCACAGTGTTGTCTGACTATTTTACCAATGTACATCGTGTTATGGCTGAAGCTGCCATTACTAATTGTTATCATCATACTTGTCATAATAATTCTCATCCTGAAAAAAACATGGTGGGAAAAACTCGAGAATTAACCAAAAACCTGAACAAAATGTCCGGAAAATTTCAAAACAGATTAAAGACGCTGATTGAAAATTATGAGAAGCTGATCAACCGGCCTAATGAACCTTTACAATTCAGTAACGGCGTTTATCAGCGATACCGGTTTCCGATACTAACGGCTTTGCATACTCCATTATTCTGGCGTTACGATTTGAATATGCAGACCAATCCCTTCCTGATGGAACGGTTTGGTATTAATTCAGTTTTAAATGCCGGCGCCATCAAATTCGAGGGGAAATATATTGTCGTTGCCAGGGTAGAAGGTGTTGACCGTAAATCATTTTTTGCAGTAAGTGAAAGCTCCAATGGTATTGATAATTTCCGGTTTTGGGATTACCCGGTATTGATGCCGGAGAATGAAAGCCCTGATACAAATATCTATGACATGCGATTAGTGAAACATGAAGACGGCTGGATTTACGGTTTATTTTGTACAGAGCGGCGAGATCCTGAAGCTGCAACATATAATCAATCGGCTGCAGTGGCGCAATGCGGTATTGCAAGAACAAAGGATTTAAAAAATTGGGAAAGGCTCGCCGATCTGAAAACAAAATCTCCTCAGCAAAGAAATGTTGTATTACATCCTGAATTTGTAAATGGCAAATATGCTTTTTATACGAGGCCGCAGGATAATTTTATAGATACAGGAAGAGGTGGGGGAATCGGTTTTGGATTAAGCGACACTATTGAAAATGCAATTGTGTTCGACGAAGAGATTATTGAGTATAAAATTTATCATACAATCAACGAGCTGAAGAATGGTCTCGGGCCGGCGCCGATAAAGACAAAACACGGTTGGTTGCATTCTGCCCATGGCGTACGAAATACGGCTGCTGGTCTCCGTTATGTTTTGTATTTGTTTATGACGGATTTGCAAAACCCCTTCAGGGTCATTTATAAACCAGCCGGCTATTTTCTTGCGCCGGAAGGCGATGAGAGAATAGGAGATGTGTCGAATGTTGTATTTAGCAATGGATGGATTGATGATGAAGATGGGAAAGTATTTATTTATTATGCCTCCTCAGATTCACGGATACATGTAGCAGTTACCACTATCGACCAATTGCTTGATTATGTAATGAATACTCCCGCAGATGGTCTCAGTTCGGCGGCATCGGTTCATACGTTAACGGGGATTATTGATCGAAATAGAGAAATACTTGATGTTGAAACGTCTGACCAACTTGTGAAAATTTCGGTCGGATTGAGTCGGTGACATATTTATATTACGGTAAACAAAGGGAAAGGTATTCTTTCAATAACAGATTGATAATATGAAAAAGCTCTTGTTGAATTACAAGAGCTTTTTCATAATTAATAGAGTGTAGACGTTAGTTATATTCGTTGTCAATCTTTTTTCTTGCCAAACAGTCGCTTCAAAAACCCCTTTTTCTCAGGTTGTTTTTCACCTTCTTCGCCAATTCGTGGATCTTTCGGCTTGTAAAGAGTAGTGTCTTTTTTCTCTGGTTTATTATTATCCTCTTTCACAGGTTGCGATTCTGGTGGAATGTACTCATTTGTTTGCGGTTGAAAATCATTAGAAGTTCCTACACCTTGATCTTCTCCCTGTCCGCCGGGATTTGCCGCGTTGATACCAAGCGCCGAGTCGCTGGTGTTTATTTCATTTTCGATTTCTGCAGGTTTATTAAACCGTGCATCTTTTTCGATACCAAGCGATTTATCAGCAAATACTTTCTTGAAGAAATATTCCCATATTGGTCTTGCAGCTTCACCACCATAACCAAGATTATTTTGTAGCCGGATAAAATTGTTATCACAACCAATCCATACACCTCCTAACAACTGCGGTGTGTAACCCATAAACCAGCCATCTGTGTTATCATTAGTAGTACCTGTTTTGCCACCCATTTCAGCAGCTCCCAAACGATTTCTTAATCCGGCTGCAGTACCGATATCAACTGTTCCCTGCATCATGCGGCACATCTTGTAAGCAGTTACTTCACTGATTGCTTCCTTCCTGTTTGCACTATAGTCAAAGCGTTTGATTACATTTCCGTTTCTGTCTTCAATGCGTGAGATAAAATATGGTTTTGTAGAAAATCCCCGGCCTGCAAAAATGCTATAACCCCAAAGCATTTCATACAGAGAAAGTTCACAGGAGCCAAGCGCAAGGGAAGGGTAGGGTTGAAGTTTTGTGGGAATATTTAAGCGGCCGAGAAAATCGACAAACTCCTGCGGGCCGACCTGCTTCATGATATATGCACTTGCGCAGTTTAATGAATGAGCAAGGGCTCCAGCCATCGTTACTTGTGGCAACCCGATACATTTTTTTCCTGCTGGTACCCAACCGCTTCCTTGAAAGAACTGAGCTTCATTATCACAAACAGTTTCTGGTGTAAACCCTCTTTCTTCCATTGCCTGTGTGTATAATAAAGGTTTGATTGTTGAGCCAACCTGTCTTTTTGTTTTCAGGTTTGCATGGTCGTATTTGAATGTTTTGAAACTGATGCCGCCAACCCATGCTTTTACTTCGCCGGTTATCGGATCGGTTACCATAAAAGATGTCTGCATCATTTGCCGGTGATATTTAATAGAATCCATCGGCGTCATTATTGTATCTTTTTCACGCTTTGCATTCCATGCAAAAACCTTCATCGGTACTTTTTGACTAAACGATGCTCTTATTTCTTTTTCGGAAATGCCATCGTCTTTCATGTTATCCCATCGTTCGCTTTGTTTCATGGCAGCTTCCAGTATATTATCATGATCATTCCATACAGTTCCTTTCTTGATATAATTCTGTGCATTCAATGCCTTTTGCAAAGTCGGCATCCATTGGGCAACGGCTTCTTCAGCGTATTCTTGCATTGTAGGATTAATGGTCGTATAAATCTTCAATCCATCTTCGTAAATATCATAGCCTGTTCCGTCTGGTTTTTTTAAATCTTTTAATGCTGTACGAACTTCATCCTTCAGTACTTCGCGGAAATAAGGAGCATACCCAGTGTTTTCATCCATCTTCCGGTAATGGCTCATGTCTATAGGCATTGCTTTATACTTTGCCGCGTCTGTTGCCGCTATAAAATTCTGATCCACCATCCGGTTGATCACAAGGTTGCGTCGGTCTAATGATTCTTTTGGATGACGTAATGGATCATACAACCCCGGGCCATTTACCATGCCAACTAAAAGCGCAGCTTCAGGAACACTTAAACGATCAGGTTCTTTCTGAAAAAAAGTTCGCGATGCGTTTCTGACTCCATACACATTTCGTGAATAGGCAACAGCATTCAGGTATAATGCAAGTATTTCTTCTTTTGTAAAATTTCTTTCTAGCTTTATTGAAATAATGTATTCTTTGATTTTTTCAGTCAGTCGTTTTACAATGTTGTGACTACCCTGTCCCAGCAGCGCTTTGGCGAGCTGCTGTGTAATGGTGCTGCCGCCACCGTCGCGTCCTAAAAATACAATTGCGCGGATTGTCGATTTCATGTCGACACCTGAGTGCGAATAAAAGTTTTTATCTTCTGTAGCTACAAGAGCGTTGATCACATTTTTTGAAATGTCTTTATAATCGACATTGCTGCGATTGCCATTTTCTTTATAATACTTTCCCATCAATGTACCGTCTGCTGCAATTACTTCAGATGATTGCAGCAATGTTGGATTTTCAAGATCTTTCAATGAAGGCATTTCTCCAAATACACCAAAGTTTGCAAGCAGAATAACTACAATCAGCGTTGCGAACCCGATAAGAAAAATTCGCCAGAAAATTCGAACGGCTTTTTTCATAAATAAAGAATATAAAATTGGATGGTGTAAAGTTTGGCGCGGCTTGTTTAACGATTATGGTGCATCAAATCTATGAAATAGACTGCAACAGTCAGGTTAAAATTTACCTTTATAATGTTCTTCCGCAAATTTCCGGTACTCGTCAAATTTCATATTGCTTTTCAACGCTTCCAGGTTCTTGTTGCTGATGATGGAGAAAGAGTATTTTTCGGGTTTTAACCACGGCATAATACGAGTAGTCGCAACGGGTTTTGCCTGCTGCAGGTAATCGATTGCTGCCTGCTCGTTATCGAATAAGCCAACGAGAAGCATTTTATTATCAGCGTCAATATCTATCGTAGAGTAGTCAAATGTTTTATCGTAATATTTTTCCTTGTTATAAATGTTGAAGGCATTCTTTGCTTCATTCCTGAATACGTTGTCAACACGGTTCAACAATACGATAACAAGGTATTTATCGGCTGGATTATAATCGAACTTAGCAACAGAGGGCGGTGCCACTTTGAGACTATCAAGCCCTGACTTTGTCGTAATAACCTTCGGCTCAATCTTCGCTTTTTGGTCAGGTTGTTTCTGCGTTACAGCTGTTGTATCCTTATTCGCAGCAGATCGTTTATCCTGTACAACCGGTGGCGGTGGCGGCGCAACAACTGCAGCTACTGTATCTTCTTTCGGCATTTCAATAACAAGATTTGCCAATTCATTTTCAATTATAGCCCTGCGCTTCAACACATTGTTTAATGTTTCTGCTTTTTGCGCCAACGGAGTATTAGGGTATAAAGAAAGTATTTGCTCTAAAGCATGTTCTGCACTTGAGTCTTCACGTTGTTTAGCAAGATAAACTGCCTCGATGTATAATAACTGCGGCGTCCAGTAATGTGTACCGTAAATGCTATCAGCATTTTTCTTTTGACTTAATGCCGCATCGAAATCGCCGGCAATGAATTTATCATAGATATCCTCATATATTTTGGTCGCTTCCGGATCTTCTTTTTTTATATCAGGGTTCTTGCCTGTTTTTACAATCGTTGTATATTTTGCCGTAGGATATTTTTCGGCCAACTCGGCTTTTATTTTTTCGGCTTTGGCTGTTTCGCCATTTGTATAATAGCAATGGTAAAGATTAAATAAAACTCTGTCAACTGGTGCAGCATCCGGAAACCGTTTGAATAATGTGTCTGACGATTCAATCGTAGATGCACAGTCTTCCAATTCTTCAGCGTACAGGTTTGTCAACGCAATCATCGCGC
Organism: Chitinophagaceae bacterium; assembly: GCA_049840875.1. GTDB lineage: Bacteria > Bacteroidota > Bacteroidia > Chitinophagales > Chitinophagaceae > JAFDYH01. The sequence goes on from JASGJE010000002.1 coordinate 225,987, forward strand.
CCTGGATGGAGTCATTCGATACTTTCATTTTCTCATCCGTCAAAGGGATACGATTATATAAATTATCAAACGTGGTTTCATTGGATTGTCCATTTTGATCATCTGCAGGAGCGTTAGGGTTACCAGGATTATTGTTTAGTCCTATTTGTTTACCGGCATTGACAATTGCAGTAGATCTTCTCCAGTTATCGACATTCGGGCGATTCCCCCATTTGGATTTAAAGTCGCCTGAACCTTTTACACGTGATGATTGATTATAGAAATACCAATCTCCTTTTTGTGATCCGCCGAATAAATCAGTTTGTTGTTGATTATTCTGAAATGAAGAAGATAAGCCCTGAGCCTGTCCCTTCATATCCTTGTCTTCATCTTTTAAACCCTGCTCTTTTCTTAATTTCTTCGCTAATTTTTTTACATAGCTTTTACGTTCATTTTCCGGCATTGCTGCTAATCGTTGCATGCTATCCTGCCGGTCTATGATGTAAAGGTTGTTCGCGATTTTAGTAAGTATTTCTTTCCTTGCTGCAATTTTATCAGGGTCCGGTAAAGAAGGATCGCCCATTTGCAAACTGTCGTAATAATTGTGGGCCTTACGATATCGTCGTTTATTAAAATTGATTTCTGCAAGTTGTAAAAATGCCTTGTTGCGTTGGGCATCGTTACCATTGCGATACGAAACACTTTTCAAAAGATATTTCTCCGCATTATCAGTGTTATTTCGCTCAAGTTCCATTTGCGCAGCGGCATAGTAAATAATATCACGATAATCTGCGTACCGGTCACGGTGAGCCATTTTTACTAACTCGGCTATGTTTTTATCAATGTAGTCATCGCCACCGGTTTTATTCACACGGATTGCGCCCAATCGTGCATATACATCTATTACCGGATCCGTATTTCCAAATATTTTTGTGTAGTACGTTTGTGCATCGGCGTAACGGTGACTCATCTCATACATCTGGCCAATCAGGTATTCCCATCTTGCGCGGTCTTTTTTTGTTTCTGCATTACTAAGAGCCAGTACGAGGTGATTGGCAGAGCTATCCCACATGTTTTGTTTATAGAAATATAACGCCTGCACTTCTTCAAGATCATTACGGAGCCGATCAGGAAAAACCGGATCGTTTTTCAATGCAGCAATCAAACTCGCAGCTTCACCATATCGTTCCATTGCGATAAAGGTTCTTATTTGCCAGATGAACGCATCGTTACGGCTTGGTGGCTCTGAAAAAACTCTTTTTACGAGTGTATTTTTTTCTTTTGTCGCTATGTTCATGGCGTTATTGCCATCCATCTTACTTCCGATAAACCTGTAGTAACCGTCTTTTTCTTTTGGAGCAAATGCATAATTAATAAACTGGAACATCAGAAATGCAGAATCGTAGTCTTTACGCAAATAATAAGCCGCACCCCAGATAAGATACATGTTGTCTATCCAGTCATTGCGTAAATCATGGAGAACGATAGCTGTTTTTGATTTATATACCAATGAGTCGAGATCGCCTTTGAACTGCACGGCTTCATCTGCCGTGTAGCCATAGAACGACAAAAGCTGCGAGTAATCGTCTCTATGGTACATTTTGGCCTGTTCAATTACACCATTCAGCTTATTATTCGCGTTAAAAAAATAATTGTAGTGGGTAAATGTATTTTGAAAAAAATGCCTCGGAGCATTGAATTTCAGGTTGTCTGTTTTTTCGGCTCGGAGCACTCTTTCTTCAAAAGGTTTAGGCTTTTTTACTGATATGGAAAAGCCTTGCTGGCCAAAAGCAGCCATTGACCCCAGGATGAGGATAAAAAAAATTCCAAAAAAAATAATATTGCGGGCTGATACCATCAAAGAAGAAAAATCTAAGTCTTAATAACTGAATTTCGGCTAATTTATTTTAACCGGAACCACATTTTTTATGTTGATTTACAAGCTTCAAGGCTAAAAAAAGCGCCATCCATTTCTTACCTTTAAATCCTAAACTGTCCATATGGCAAAACTGGAAGCTGAATCCACCCTGCAGCGTCTCCGCAACCGATATCGCCTGGTAATTATGAACGATGATACTTACGAGGAGGTTGTTACGTTTAAGTTATCGAGGTTGAGCGTATATATTGGGTTGAGCACAATTTTTGTTCTTCTTGTAGGGTTGACGGTGGCTTTGATCGTTTTCACGCCACTGAAGTATTATATCCCCGGGTATGATGACCTGAAAATAGGCCGGGAATATAAGCAGATGAAGTACAGGGTTGACTCGTTGGAAAAGCAGGTAATCTACCAGGCCCAATATATCAATGGAATAAAAAAAGTATTGAATGGTGACGGTAGCGTAAAACTGGATACGATGGCGATCCAGGTGCCAAAGGAGGAATTTTCCAATGATTAATTATATACCCTTATGTTTAACTCAAAATCCAAATCTGAAATGAGCTACGAAAAATCAAATGGCGTAAACGGAGGTGCAACACTTGTAAGCGCTGGCACTACACTCAAAGGTGACATCAACAGTAACAGCGACCTTCGCATTGACGGTACTATTATCGGCAATATCCGCAGCAATTCAAAAATCATTATCGGAAGCACCGGCGTTATCGAGGGCGATATCGAGTGTAACCAGGCCGACATTACAGGTAAAGTAACAGGCAATATTGTAGTAAAGGATCTTCTTCAATTGAAGGGAGAATGCAATATCACCGGTAACATTCAGGCTGGTAAACTGCAAGTGGAGCCTACTGCTACCTTCAATGGCCAATGCCATATGGGTAGTGCAGCTACTTCTTCAAGAAAATTTGCAGTGGAAGAAGAACAACTGAGCTGAACTGCTGACTTGCAACTCAATTCATCGGAAAAGTAAACAGGCAGAAACTGGTTTCTGCACTGAATAGATTTCTTTTATCTGCACAATAAGGGTATTAAAATTTATTGCAACTTTGCGGTCGCAAATATTTGATTGATCAGATCAGTTAAATATTTTCTGCGATTAAATAAACCTGTTATGCAAAGCCGAACGCGTCCTTTTCTTCCGGTTATCATTTTATTTATATTGTTGAATGCATTTTTTGTAACCGGCAAAAGCCTGCTCGAAAAATGGGGATTTGCACAGGATGTTTTAATTGGTGGAAACTTCATTTTATTCGTTGTTACAGTGATATCCTATTTCATATCAAAAAAAGGATTAAGCTCTACTAATCCACACGCATTTGTTCGCTCAGTGTATGGTAGCTTCATTCTCAAATTTTTTGCGTTTGCAATAGCTGCGTTTGTTTATATCCAGGTGACAAAAGCTGCTGTAAATAAGCCAGCACTGTTTACGTGTTTGGGATTGTATCTTGTGTACAGCTTTTTAGAAGTTTCGATATTGACCAAAATGCTGAGAAAAAAAGCAGATGTCTAAACGAGAAGCCCCTGTCAATCATTTACAACATTATTTACCGCCAGGTACATTTGAACCGGTACTCCAATATTTAAATCAATACAACGTACACCTGACGATCGCCCGGGAACGAAAAAGCATTCTTGGTGATTATCGCCACCGTACACATCATGATCATCATCGTATCAGCGTCAACGGAAACCTGAATAGTTATTCGTTCTTAATAACACTGCTGCATGAACTGGCACATCTTCTCACGTTTGAACAATTCAGCAACCGTGTTCAATCTCATGGACGGGAGTGGAAATCTATCTATGCGCAACTGCTCGACCAGTTTTTAAAGAATAAAAGATTTCCTGAGGATATAGAACTTGAATTATTAAAGTCATTGAAAAACCCGGCAGCAAGCAGTTGTGCAGAAGATGATTTGCTGCGGGTGCTTCGCCGGTATGATAAGGATAAAGGTCTGCCAATGGTAGAAGAACTCCCGCCACAAACATTGTTTAGAATTAATGATGGCCGAGTGTTTCGCAAAGGAAAAAAAATGAGAAAGCGCTATCAGTGTATGGAACTATCCACAGGAAAAGTTTATCTGTTTAGCCCGGTGTATGAGGTGGAAGCGATATCGGCGTGATGATAAGGTTGATAATAAGGATGTCAACTTTCTAAAAATTGACATCCTTATTATCAATTTTCTATTGCCGTTTCACAGTCATAATAGAATTTCGAAAGTTCTTCGTGTGTCTTTATGAATAAATCTTTCCCACCGAACCATTCCAATACTTCATTTCTTAATAAACCGGTAGGCGAATTCGAAAGCAAGGATTTCCATGAAGACCATTTGTAATTTTTGAAATCTTCAATTAAATTATGCTTCAATGCATTTGCATGAATGTAAATGATTGACTGTGTAAAATGACTATCGCTATTTATTTCTACTCTTTTAAAAGGCCTGTAAAATAAATTGCCTTTTCGATTATAGGCTTTATTAAAAGACTGAGAATAAGATTGAAAAAAATTTTTAAAAATGACTTCAATTAATTCGCTCAGATCCTTTTTCCCTTCGATGAAATTTTTCTCGGTAAGCGTTAATTTTTCTTTTTCAAGTTTTGAAAAGTGTGATTGAATATCTTTTGTTTCTTTAACACGAATTAATAAATGAAAATGATTGGGTAAAAGACACCAACAAAATGTCTCAATAAAAGGCGAAAGGTAATAGCTGTATTGCTTTAGAAAGAAAATATAGTTCTCTTCGGATTTAAAGAGGTGTTCATTATTGTTGGTTCTGTTGTATACATGAAAAATTCCGTTTTCATAAAAATCTGCAAGGTATTTAGGATTAACAGGCATTTTTAAATATAGAGAATCTCCGACAAAAGGATGTCAACTTTCTAAAAGTTGACATCCTTAATAATCAAAAGAACTCTGATTTTTAAGTGGAATTTATTTTGTAGCGATTTTTTAAAACGCATAATTTATATCGAAGTGGGAGGTATTCGGATAAAAGGAATTTAACTTTCTAAAAGTTGATTTCTTTACTCGAGAAGCCTCGATTTATTAGCTTACAATTTTTTCAACATCCACAACTCACATCCGAAATGACCGGTATTACCCATTGGTCCGTTCAGGTAAGTAAACCCGAATTTTTCATATACTGTCAGCGCCTTCTTCAGTTCAGGCATACTTTCCAGGTACACATTTTTGTAATTATTTTGTCGTGCAAATTCAATACACTGATCAATCAATTTTCTTCCCAATCCAATGCCCCGTGCTTCCGGCAACAGATACATTTTCACTAATTCACAGGTATCTGTCGGCAATCCGTCGGAGGGATAAATACCAGCGCCACCAACAATTTTGCCATCAATTATTCCAACGAAATAAATAGATTCTTCTTTTTGAAATAGCTCAAACAAAGTGTCTGTTGTTGAATCATAGTACACAGTTCCCGGGTGATTGGCGCCAAACTCAGCCAATGTATTCCTGATAATTTTTGCTAAGTCTTCGTTATCTGAAGGTTGAATTGTTCGGATGGTCATGTTCATTTTACAAAACTATGGATGTAGTCGGGTAAATGGATCTCAACTTTTTAAAAGTTGAGATCCTTGCTGAAGAATAACTCTATGAATAAATTTCATTTTCTCAAATACTGGTGGGGGTATGATGAATGGATAAAGATCATTCAGGCCCATGCTTCTGTTTAAACTGTTCATTGCAAATGTGAGTGGTAGCCATAGCTGTTTGATAGTTTCAAAATCATTTACGCGGTATGGATCTGTCTTTATCTCTGCACGCAGTGAAGCAGCAGTACGAATTCCCCGTGGGTCAACCGTAAGACCAAATGAATAGGCAGTCTCTAATGTGTCAACAATATGCATATAGTGTGCCCATGTTTCGGCCCAGTCTTCCCACGGATGTGTACTTGCATATGCACTTATAAAATTATTGTTCCAGTCTGCGGGAGCGCCCTGTTCATAATGAGATTTCAAAGCGTCTGCATAATTAATTCTGTCATCGCCAAATAAACTACGAAAGTTTTCAAGTCTGTATGTATCTGATATTAAACGATCCCAGTAATAATGAGCAATCTCGTGCCTGAAATGTCCTAAAACAGTTCTGTAAACTTCTTTCATCAGTTTCCGTGATGTTTCTCTTTCTACATCATCGGCTTCCGCTATATTGATTGTAATAAGTCCATTGTGATGCCCGGTCAATACTTTATCGGCATCTTCCTGGCTGCTGTTTGCAATAAAATCAAAAGCGAGACCAATTTCTTCATTTTCTTTTTTACTGATCAGCGGCAATTTCATCCGCAGTAAAGAATAGACCAGCCTGTGCTTCGCAGTTTCTATTTTTTGCCATTCTTCCAGATGCTCAGGTACGCTTAAATCCGGAATTGTTCTGTTCAAATCACAAGCGACGCAGAACGTCGATTCGCTTTTGGCGTTTACCAACCAGTTGCAAACATTATATTGATGATTGAAACAGTAGCGATACCTGTTTTTCGTTTTTGTCCCGTCGATCTTAAATAATCCCGTTTCTTCAAGTGATAACGTTTTTAACTCTAAAGAAGCAGCATCAAAACCGAGAGGTGCCTCACACTGTTCACAGCGTGTGTTTTCAAAGTAAATAAGCTGACCGCAACGAGTGCATTTAAATAATTTCATGCGTTATCATTACAAATTATCTGCCACAGGCAGCTTTAATTTTCTTCAGCAGCAAATGTTCTTCTTTTTAAACTGAACAAAACAAACAATAAAGATGCTGTGATACAAATAATTCCCAACCAATTCCCCAGCAGAAGATAAAGTGTTGGAGCTCTATCCAGTGAAACTGTTCCTGATAAAGAAGCCTTGTTGCCGTTTGCACAGTTTGTTTCCGCCGTTACTTTGCCATATGCATCACTGATAGTTAATCTTCCCTGTCTTGCCGCCCTTACTTCTGAAAAGCCATTTTCAACTCCTCTTAGTATAGCCATTCTTGAATGAAGCCAATCGTCAACTACAAAATCCCATGCGGGAATGAATAATATTGTTGACTTGCCTATTCCGTAATTATCTATATACGTGGGGAAATCCATATCCTTACAAATTGCCGTACCTGCCTGCGTATCATTAAATAAAAACAAAGCTGCTTCATTTCCAGGTGTGAATTGCGCTTCAAGACCTGTTACTAAATGAACCTTGTTATAATCAGCAATTACTTTTCCAGCTGAATCAATAACCAAAGCTGAATTTCTTTCTTTTTCGTTTCTGAAATTTGTATAGCCCGTTATAATGAATACGTGATTTTCTTTGGCCTCATTTGAAAGAAGTCTGATGATATCGTTCGACGATTCTTTGCCAATATTTAATGCTCGTTCAGGCAACACCACGATTTTCGCTCCTTTCATTGCAAGAGCCGTAATCTCTTTTGCATACAGCGTAGCTACTGTTTTTTCTTTTTCAAAATCCGGATGTTGTGTGATAGAATGATATTTTTCATCCAATACAACAAGACCTGCTACAGCGTGCCTGTTATCTGTTTTATTTGAAAGACGTATAAAACCAAAGGTGAAAACGATCATAAGGATGATGACTGTAGAAATAGTTATGCGATTGAATTTGCTTTTTTCTTTTTTGTAAAAATATGCTACTGCTATAGCAGATGGAATCAGACAGACAATAAACGTGATTCCCATAATTCCTGTTACAGAAGCAATTTGGATCAATGGTAAAAAGTCCGATTGTGAATAAGCAATACTTGCTGCAGTACCATCGGGAGAAAATTTTAACAAGAGAAATTCAAAAGTGGTAAAGAATACAGGAAACGCAAATACAGACAACCATGAATTTATTTTTAACACTGACATTCTCGTAAGTAGTACGATGCTGGCGAAAATGAGAGATAATAACAAGGTAAAAATTATAGCTGGTACTAACGTTGCCACCGACATGAGGTATGAAAACCAACTTAACCTCCCGATAAGATAAGCAGTGAAAGAAATAAGGAAACTTCTTTTAGTATTATTGGTGAATGATACAAAAAGAACGGGAGCCGGTGCAATCCATAATAGCCACCAATAGTCGCCATGCAGACCGTTTGAAAAATACCAGCTTATCCCCGAAAAGATAATTGTGAAAAGAATGAATACAAGTTTTTGTGAAGAAGGATGATCCTGCTTATTTGCCATATTTGCGGAAAACAATTGTTACAGTATTATGCGAAGCTGATGTCTTTATGCTTTATTCATTCCATCACTTTGCTAAGTTAATCTATCTGAAACAGATTGTCCGGATGTGATAAATAGGCCGTAAAACAATAAATCGCTATTTACCTGAACGAAAAATTAATGAGTTTAAAAGGATTTCCGGCAAGAGAAGTGTCTATATATTTGGACTCTCCAACGTTCTCGATTGTATAATCAAAACCGGCAGCGAGATCCGAATTATAAACTCCCGCAATTTTCTTTTCAAATACTAATTTGTTTTCAAAAGCGGGAATGTCTTTTATTTTCATTGTAGATAAAACGGAATCAAAAATTACACTTTCGTGTGTTCTTATAAACAATGTGAAGGTGATGTTTTTTGAATCGCTTGAAAAATCCTGTTCTGTATACAGTTGAAATTTTATAGTTCTTATTTCATTTGAAGACTGTTGATAAGAATCCTTGTTGCAAGAAGTTAAACAAACTAAAAAAAGGATACAAAAGGCTAAAAGGTTTAATAGTGATTTCATGGCTTTATTATTTACTGATCTTATCGGAATCTTTTTATAAAGGATGCCTGCAGTATGTTACTATTCGTGGTAAAATACAGGAACGGTAGTTTTGGCTGTAATGTAAGGGCTTGTCAGATGGAAAAACTCACGGAAAAAGGTGATATGGTAAGATTGTTACCTGCTTTTTTCTAAAAAGACTTTTAAGCTTTCTACGATTAGCCTCAGACGGCGAAGAAGTATAGTGTTGATCGCTTCTGAAAGAATGATTTCAGATGTATTGGTAAACCTTGCAGCGACAGTGCATGTGCTGGTTGAGATTTTTTTGAAAACAAATTCATTGACGATTGAAAGATCAAGGTCTTCATACCGGCAACTTTCTGCATACATGATTCCTTCATCAGTTACACTCATTCTCAGTGGAGAAACGACTGCGGTGTAATCATTAAATATGCATCGATGAACACTGCCAATAAAAGCGGTTGGAAAATCCTGTTCTGTCTTGATTAACCCGGGAAGCCATTCGTTTCGCCCGGGAAAATTGGTTAATGCAAGATGCGCATCAATGCCATTAGCAGGCAAAATTGTTTCTGCAAAAATTGTTGTGTCTGAATTGTTATACTTCGGCGGTGGCGGAGGTTCCGGTATCGTTCTTCTTATATCATTCAGAAGCGCAAACCGATAATCTACTTTACCAATAGATGCGTATTCATCGGATGAACTGATCCACTCCATGTCAGCTATACCGGTGATATCTGTTGATTGACTTAACAATTTTTCAGTCATCAAAAGATATTCATTGTTGTTGATACTGTTTTTTAATAAACGATGTGCAACGATCATTTCCGGCCCCGAATGTTTTACAAATTTCCCTATAGTTATTTCTGCGAGGGGCCCATGATGAGCAACAAATTTCAACGTAAGGTTGATGATAGCCTGGCAGGCGCCGCAAGGGCAAATTGTATATTGCTGCATCCACTTCCGTTGGAAATGAAAAGCATTAAAAATCTTCAGACAGATCTCTTCGATTTCTTTTTTAGAAGGAGCCGGTCCTTTTTTGATCAATAAAACGGCGTCGCCTTCTATTTCAGCCACCTCATATTCATCACCGATTGCCTTCAGCATAGCGTCGATCAGGATATTTATGGCGTGGGAAGAATGATTCAACTCGGTAGTTGTCATGAATTCCGTAAACCCACTGATATCTGGAATCAATATCGTTGCATTGTTTTCCGCCATAAGATTGTGTTCTGTTGATATTTACTTTAGCGACGATTGATAGAGGAACGGAATAGTAATGAATAACCAGCTTTAAAATCTTCTTTTAATTTGTTGCCGTGGAAGATTGCTCATGAAAGTTAGAAAAGAATTGGAAATAAAAATTACCTCTGAACAAAAAAACATTCAAAAGATAACGTTTATATCGGATTTGAAAAGCGAAATGTATCGCTATTTTCTTTTCCAATACTGCCGCATATCCAATGTAGCCGGATATTCTTTGTTGATTTCAGGTGCAGCAACATCAATGAAATATGGCTTTCGGTCCTGCTCAATATAATGTTGCACGAGCGCCGTATTTGTTTTGGTTGGTAAAATGCCCTGTGTATGTTCAGTATTTCCAAACCGGCTGAATCGTCTTGATTCGGCTTCATAACTGTTTATGGGAAATGTATCATAGCTTCTTCCGCCGGGGTGAGCGACATAATAAGTGCAGCCGCCAATGGATCGACTGTTCCATGTGTCAATAAGATCAAAAGCCAACGGCGTGTCAACGCCTATCGTGGGATGCAACGCAGAGGGTGGTTGCCATGCGCGGTAACGAATGCCGCAAACCCATTCGCCTTTTATTGTTGTTTCTTTCAGTGGTACACGAATGCCATTGCATAGTAAAACATATCGTGAGCCGTTCATGCCTTTCAACTTTATTTGCACACGCTCAACTGAAGAATCTACAAAACGGGCCGTACCCGTGCTCGACATTTCTTCGCCTAATACATGCCATGGTTCGAGCCCCATCCGAACTTCCATTTCTATGTCTTGCAGTTTTACAGTTCCATACCTCGCAAAACGAAATTCAAAGAATGAATCAAACCAATCTAACTGGAAAGGATAACCAGCATTGTTCAGATCATTGACAACCTCTTTCATGTCTTGTTGTACATAATAGGGCAACATAAATGTATCGTGCAATTGTGTTCCCCATCGTACAAGATTATGTTTATACGGTTTTTTCCAAAACATCGCAATTAACGCCCGCAGTAAAAGCATTTGCAATAAACTCATTTGTTTATGCGGCGGCATATCGAAGGCGCGGAATTCAAGAATACCAAGCCGACCTGACGATGAATCTGGTGAATACAATTTATCAATGCAAAATTCAGAGCGATGCGTGTTGCCGGTTATATCGGTTAGTAAGTGGCGAAACAAACGATCCGTTAGCCAGAATGGAATATAACCACTTTCAGGTACCTGGTCGAAAGCGATCTCCATTTCATACAATTTTTCATCGCGGCCTTCATCAATTCTCGGCGCCTGGCTTGTGGGGCCGATAAATGATCCTGCAAATAAATAAGACAGTCCCGGATGATGTTGCCAGTAAGTAATCAAACTTCTCAATACATCAGGTCTTCTTAATAACGGACTGTCTGATGGTCGTGCGCCACCAATTGTTATATGATTGCCGCCACCTGTTCCTGTGTGTCTTCCATCCAGCATAAATTTTTCTGTACCGAGTCTCGACAGGTGTGCCTGATCATACAAGGTGTTGATTGTATTAGTCAACTCATTCCAGTTTTTTGATGGATGAATGTTGACTTCTATTACACCGGGATCAGGAGAAACAACCAAACGCTCAAGGCGATAATCCCTTGGCGGTTCATATCCCTCAATGCGTACCGGTATATTCAGTTTGGCTGCTGTAGCTTCTATTGATGCGACGAGGTCGAGATAATGTTCAAGATAATGCAATGGCGGAATGAAGATATACACGATGCCTTCACGGACCTCTATCGCCACTGCAGTTTTTATTGTTTGCACTTCAAACAGTACTTCGCGATTGGATTCATCTTCCTGTTTTAATTTAAGCGAAAAGTTTTTTTTCTTCTTATCTGCTTTGTCACCTTCTTCGTGAAGCTGGTATTGAAGACGTTGCGGCGGCGCGATATTTTCATCAACTAATCCATACCTGTAGCGGATATTTTCATGAAATGCGTCTAATTCGGGTAACTCATCAAACAAGCTCTGATCTTCCTCTACTTCTTTTTTTGAAGTAGTTATTACAGGTAATGAATCTAACGGTAACCGTAAACCGATAGGTGAATTGCCTGGGATCAGGAAAAGATGGTCGCGGCTGAATTTCCATTTACAGCTAAGCCATTTATTATTCCAGAAATTCCATTGCAGCGGTAATACATATCCTGATGGCTTGTCTAATCCTGTTTGGAGTAATTGCGCTAAGGTTCTCCGTTCAATCGAGTCTTTCAGATCTGATTTTAGCGGATCGATATTCACCGGCATTTTCCCTTCTGTCCACGAGTAGTAAAAGCTGTCCTCATAAGCTGGCTGCACGTTATCGATACTTATGGCAAGATGTTTTGCCAGTTCATACGAGAAACGTTCTGCATCCTGGTGAGTGAAAACACGCCATGTTTTTTCATGCGCTACGAGATTGATGTTCCGCCATATCGGGTAACCATCTTTGCGCCAGAATAAACCATATTGCCAGCGTGGTAGTGGTTCACCCGGATACCATTTGCCCTGACCATAATGAACCATTCCATTAGGCCCGAATTGTTTCCGTAAACGAAATATCAATTCATGCGAAAGAATTCTTTTTTCTTTGCCATCTGCAGCGGTATTCCATTGCGCAGACTCCATATCATCAATAGAAACAAACGTCGGCTCGCCACCCATGGTCATTCGCACATCACCCTGTTCAAGATCTTCATCAACTTTATAACCGATTGCATCAATCGCGGCCCATTGTTCTTCGGTAAAAGGTTTCGTTACTCTTGGGTCTTCATGAATTCGTGTAACGGTATTTTCAAATGAAAATGTTGTTTCGCATTTATCCATGCTGCCGACAACCGGTGCGGCGCTTGCGTAATCGGGTGTGCAGGCCAATGGTATATGCCCTTCTCCGGCAAATAAACCGGAAGTAGGATCGAGGCCGATCCACCCGGCTCCGGGAATGTACACTTCTGCCCAAGCATGCAAATCTGTAAAATCATTTGCGGGGCCTGAAGGTCTCATCCAATGATTTTATATCCGCAGTCAGTTGAACAAGATAACCGGATACAAAACGTGCAGCCAGGCCAAGCCTTCTTAATATTTGTACTAATAGCCACGCGGAATCACGGCAAGACCCCAACGCTTTGCCCAATGTTTCGTCTGGCGTTTGAACGCCGGGCTCCATGCGGATGCTGTAAGCAATATCCTTGTTGAGTTTTTGATTGATATAAACAAGGAAGTCAACAATTCTTTTTTCGCTTTTATCAACTGCAGCTACCCATTTTGTAAGTAAAGGCCCTTCATCTTTTATTTCGAGATAAGGCATCAATTCTTTCGCTAACGCTCCCTTGTAGTTAAAAGGGTAATTTTCGGCATACTCTTCTACGAAGAAATCAAATGGATTAATCACAACCAGGTCAGCAATCACTTCCACTTCAATTGACAATTCTTTTGTCTTTTCAGGAAATACAACACGGGCCTGGTAGTTGCCAAACGGATCCTGTTGCCAGTTAATAAAATGATCTTTTGGTCTTAATTTAAAAGAATATGATTCAATCTTTGTTCTGGAATGGACTGCGGGACGCAAACGGAAAATATGTGGCGATAACGAAACCGGACGGTCGTATTGATAAGTCGTCTTATGATTGATTGCTACCCGAATTGCCATAATGTTGTAGGTTGTAGTTTATGGGCAAGGCAATCGGTCTTTTTAAAATTAGGGGCATTTTATGAGATGACAAAAATTTTGCCACAGAGACACTAAAGACACGGCGTAACACGAAGGTAATTCTATGTGATTCTCTGTGTCATAGTGCCTCTGTGGTTCTATTCCATTTGTAAAATATGTAGTCCGTAACCAACGGCTCTATCCCGCTCAGCCTGCATTCCGTTGCAATTTGCGCCCGGTGGTAATTAGAATGATTAATGATCTGGAATAAAATATCTTTTACCGGATCTTTACACAGTTTGCCGCTTCCTGTTTTATATTCAATAGGTTCAAAAAGATCCAGTTTGCTCAGCGCCAGAATAGAATTGTCGTTATTAATGGTTTCAAGATTTATTAATTCATCTACAGGATGATTACTGCTATTATCAAACGAAGAATTGGATAACAGTCTTCTGTTCCAGGTTTCATGTGCGTTGATAATGTGGTTAAGCAAATGAAACGATTTTTCGGAGGCTTTATGCTGCTGTTCGACCAATGTTTGGATCAGTAATTTATTTACTGAATGATTGTATTCAAATAGCTCAGAAAAGAAATTCTTTAACATACCGGCTTTTATTATTTGTGAAAATACACGAATGGAGATTAACGATTGGCGGCGCCAGGTTTATTTTATAAAATTAATTTACCTTGCGCACCTGCTTACTGGCAGACCACCCACTCCAATTTCAATAATCATTAAACAAATTTTTTCATGAAGAATCTTGCATTCCTTTCTTTTATTTTTCTATCAATGGCAGCAACGGCCCAGATCGACGCAGGCCTTCTCCGTTATCCTGATGTTTCCAAAGACAAGATCGTATTTGTATATGCCAACGACGTGTGGGTAATGCCGAAGGATGGTGGTGAGGCTGTAAAGCTAAGTTCTCCTCCCGGAGTAGAAGTGCTGCCGAAATTCTCTCCTGACGGAAAACAAATTGCTTTTGGAGCATTATATGATGGCAACCGGGACATCTATGTAATGCCTGTAGCAGGTGGCAACCCCAAACGTGTTACGGAACATGGTTATTCCGATCGCGTTGTTGATTGGACAAATGATGGCAAAAGCATTTTGTTTGCATCAAGCCGTGAAAGTGGTAAGGCGCGATTCAATCAATTCTATACCGTGCCGGCAACCGGCGGAGTGGAAACAAAATTGCCTTTTGCCTATGCTGAGTATGGCAGTTACTCTCCCGATGGTAAGCAAATGGCCGTAGTGATCATGACCGTTCTTGGGCGCAACTGGAAACGCTACAGGGGTGGTACCAATGGTGATATTCGCATTTATGATTTTGAAAAACAAAAGGAAGAAAACATAAGCGCCAATAGCGATGCTGATGATGATTTACCGATGTGGCACGAAAACTTTATTTATTTCCTCAGTGATCGCGGTCCAGAGTTACGGATGAATTTATGGAGGTATGATTTAAGTAAAAAGAGTTTCGAGCAGCTTACGAAATTTACAGACTATGATGTGCATTATGCATCACAAGGCCCAGATGATATTGTGTTCGAAGCAGGCGGAAAATTGTATTTGTACACATTTGCCACACAGCAACAAAAGGAAGTAAAAGTTAAAGTCGTGACTGATAACAACCTGACAATGCCGAAGACAATAGCTGTGAATGATTATATACAACATGCGGCAATAAGCCCGGACGGGAAGAGGGTATTGATAGAAGCACGCGGTGATATTTTTTCATTACCGGCAGAAGACGGTTACGTAAAAGATATTACAATCACTTCGGGTGTGGCTGAACGTTACCCTTCATGGTCGCCGGATGGTAAAACAGTCGCTTATTGGAGCGATAAAAGCGGAGAATATGAGTTATGGACAATGAACCCGGAAAAAGAAGGTAGTGCAAAAAAACTGACCGACTACGGTGCAGGGTATCGTTATACACCTGTTTGGTCGCCCGATAGCAAAAAGATTGCGTTTATCGACAAAGCTGCAAAAGTAAAAGTATATAATCTCACAAACAGCACAACTGAAGATGTAGATCAGGGTTTATACTTTTCGCATGGTAATATGGAAGGGTTTACGTTTAGCTGGTCGTCTGATAGCAGATGGTTAGCGTATAGTCGTGATCTCGATAATTTACACAACGCAGCATTTATTTATGATACAAAAGATAAAAAATCAAGGCAGGTAACAAGTGGGTTTTACAGTTGCTCCAATCCTGTATTTGATGCAGAGAGTAAACACTTGTATTTATTTACCTCGCAAAATTTTCAGCCTTACTATAGCGATGCTGATAACACATTTATATACGCCAATAGTAGTCAGCTGGCAGTTATTGGTTTGCAAAAATCAACCGAATCTGTTTTGAATCCAAAGAATGATACGGTTTCAGTGAAAGAAGAAGACAAAAAGGAAGAGAAGAAAGATGATAAAAAGAAGGATAAGAAAAAGAAAGACGATAAAGCAAAAGACGACGACAAGAAAGATGAAGAAAAGCCAGTATTGATTGATTTTGAAAACATGGAGCAACGGATGGAAATACTACCTGTTACTGCAGGTAATCTTGGATCGTTAAATGTTACGAAAGATAAAATTCTTTACATCCGTTATCCGAATACAGGAACTGCAGATGGCCAGTCCTCATTGAAATACTACGATATAGAAAAACGTGAAGAGAAGTCTGTGATGAGTATGGTGGACGGATATATCATGAGTGCCGATAGAGAGAAGATACTTGTGTCACGGTCAGGCGCATGGGCAGTAATATCGCCATCAGAAGATGCAAAATTTGAAAAGTCACTACATATTACGGAGATGCAGATGACTATTGATCCAAGAGAGGAATGGAAACAAATCTTTAATGACGTATGGCGTATTGAACGTGATTATTTCTATGATGCTAAAATGCATGGAACAAACTGGCCGTTAGTAAAAGAGCGGTATACAAAAATGCTCGAAGGCGCCGTAACCCGCGAAGAAGTTGATTTTGTCATTGGCGAAATGATTGGCGAGTTGAATTCATCACACACTTATCACGGTGGTGGCGACATGGAAAAAATAAAAACAGTAGAGACTGGTTATATCGGAGTGAACTGGGAGGCAGATGGTAATTATTATAAAGTGAAGAAAATAATTCATGGCGCTTCATGGGATGCTGAAGTTCATTCGCCATTGGATATGCCGGGTGTGAATATCAAAGAAGGAGATTTTATACTTGCTGTGAATGGTGTACCGATTACTTCAGACCGCGAACCATATGCAGCATTTCAAGGGCTTGCCAATAAAACAGTAGAGTTAACATACAATAATACGCCATCATTTACCAATGCTAAAAAAGCAATTGTAAAAACAATGAACGATGAATATCGTTTACGTAACTTAGAATGGATAGAAGGAATGCGCAAACACGTGGACGAAGCAACGAATGGTGATGTTGGCTATATCTATGTGCCAAGTACTGGTCTTGATGGACAAAGCGAATTGATGCGGCAGTTCAATGCACAATGGAATAAAAAGGCATTAATTATTGATGAACGTTTCAACGATGGCGGACAAATACCAGATCGCTTTATTGAAATGCTCAATCGTACTCCATTATCATTTGTGGCTACCCGTGATGGTCGCACATGGCAATGGCCGCAATTTGCCAACTTCGGGCCGAAGGTTATGTTGATCAATGGTTGGAGCGGTAGCGGCGGCGATGCTTTCCCTGATTTTTTCAAGAAGAAAGGCCTCGGCCCATTAATCGGTACACGTACGTGGGGAGGGTTGATCGGCATCAGCGGATATCCGGACCTCGTTGATGGAGGATATATCACTGCTCCATCTTTCCGTTTATTTAATCCGGATGGAACATGGTTCAAAGAAGGTCATGGTGTAGACCCCGATATTGAAGTGGCGGAAGATTTGGGATCAATGGCTAAAGGTGTAGATCCGCAATTGGAACGAGCAATTACTGAGATAAAGAATTTGCTGAAAACAAAAGGCTTTAATGCGCCGAAAGTGCCGACTGCAGAGGTGAGGTGAGAGAAGTAAAAATTAAAAACAAAAAAGTAAAAGCGCGGTGGTTGCTAAAAGCGGCCACCGCATTTTTTTATTCGATAACTGCAGTGTTACAAATGTATGTCGGAACAATTCCGGTCGATTTTATTCTCATTTCTGCATCATCAGGCAACGTATTTCCCGAAAGAACTAGCATTGTATCCAATCCAAATTTATTCCCGCCAAGTATATCGGTATGTAAGGTATCTCCGATCATCAATATTTCTTTCTTACTGACGGGCATCTTCTCTCGTACAAGATCATAAGCAAACATAAACATCTGGGAATCGGGTTTGCCGAAACGGATAAAACGTTTACCCACGATACTTTCAATCATTGTTGCAATACCCCCGATAGCAATTGAAACTTCATTGTTTCCTGTCAGTGGATAAGTATGATCGGTATTGGCAACGATAGCCGGAATAGTTCGTTTGCGGAGAATGTTTACCGATTTGTTCAGGTCATCAAACCAGTTGAACCCTTCATCATCCAGCAATACCAACGCGTTCACCAGGTCGATATTGGAATTATTGATAGCACTGACGGGTAACGTATGTAAACCCGTGCTATCAATATAATGGGCTGAATTCAAAGTGCCGAGATACGCAACGATACCATCATTTACTTTAAGGTCAAGATATTCTTTAGCTAACATGCCTGATGAAACGATTCTATCCTGGTTGATCACCTCCAGGCCAACTTTGTGAAATGATTGTGCCAAAGCCATCGGGCTACGGGAAGCATCATTGGTAACGATGTAATATTCTTTGCCCTGCGATTCGATATAGTCAAAAGTCTGTTGAATGCCTGGAACAAGGCCATTGTAATTTTTTATTACGCCAAATGCATCGAAAAAAATAATACGGTATCGGTCAATAATCGATTTAAAGTTTTCAATTTTCATCAGCAGTTGTATAAATGTTCTGGTTTGAAATATGCTATAACGAATTTCTGTTCCTGTAGCACGGGCGTTAATTTTATGCTTTAATTGTCTCTTTAATCTTCAATGCATCAATTAATTTGTCCGCATTGAATTCCGTATCGACGGAAGGTAAATAAATATCAAATGCTTCGGCTTGTAATTTGTTAGCATATTGTTCACTGAAAAAATAATTACCGTCTTTGATCACATAGTTTAAGATAAAGAAACGATAACCTTCTCTTAAAAAGCGTAATTCGTCCGCTGTCAATGGATTTATTTTATGATATTCTTCAAGGAAAATCAGGAAGCGATCTTCCATCATCGGGTTGATCAGGTAGCTGAATGCGGTTTTGTCGCCCGCATCGGATACTACTCGGCTGAAGAAATAAAAATCCATCATTCGTGAACTCATCCGGAACCAGTCATAATCCCATCTCGAAAACAATTCAAATTGTTTATTCACGGAAAAATTACCAATGTTCCAGTCAATGAAAACGGGAATCGTTTCAAAGGAATTTGCATTATACTTTAAACGATATTTTAAAAACAACTCACACTGGTGTTTTAAATATTCCGCTTTTTCTTTACCGCCAAATGCACGTTCATCTTTAGCCAGCCTGTCCATTAAGGTATGAATATCTGTTCGCAATGTTTTTGACGACTTAGGTATAACGTGCCTTAGTTTGGAACAGGCTAAGTGAAACTTTGCTATCTGCTGCCCGAATTTGCGTATATGTTTTTCTTCCAGTCTGCGCGGCATCCGTTCAGCAACGCGAACAGGGTTATAAAATACAACCCATGCATCAACCTTTTTGTATTTATAACGGTAGGTGTAAACGCGATTATTTTTCAGTAACGATTTTGCCAGTAATGTATCAAAAGGATAGAGCAGGTTATTGGAAAGAGAATGAATGATTCTGTGATCTTCCTTAAAATGTTCGTATTGTCCAAAGTAGGAAAGTTTGGCAACAATCATGTCCCCATCTTCAAACCAAATGCGGAATACATAGTTTGTAGAAACGCGAACACTGATATCAGTAACCTTTGCAATTATCTTCGTCGGGTCGTATCCTTCCCAGGCCTTCTTTATAATTTGTGTGCTGTCAACCATATCTTTTATTCATTAGGCAATTCTGTCTGCAAAAGTAAAACGGAGGTGTGAAAACAAGAAGAGTTTGCAGTTTTCAATTTGCAATTGGCAGTTTAGGCTTCTTCAAATTGTTTTAAGCCTCTTGTGATAAATAATCACTGCAAATTGCCAATTGGTAACTGCCAACTAATTGACCAGTTTCTTCGCTTCCGGTGCAATACAATTTACAGCCTTCATCACGGCATCCTGCTGTTCCGGCGTTAATGTTAATACCACAGGTTTTGTGCTGTTGTTTACAGTGAAAATAAGCTGTGTGATTTTAATCGTTGTAAAACGTTTTACCTGGAATGGCGTTTCCGGGCCGTTTCTGACGGTAAAATGAAAAAGTCCTTCACAATTCATGGAACCACTATTGCGGAACGTGTTCCTGGTTTTACTTCCTTCAAGCATTATTACCAGCGTCGATTGATCGTCAAAACATTTGTCTTTGCCTTCTACCGTGAAGAAAAAATCGAACTCCTTTTTATCCGCATCAATCGTCAACGACGAAGATTGAAGAGGTATATAACCTGTAGAAATTTTAGGTTCGCGGGTAAACTGGTCAGTTTCTTTTTTTATAGTACAATCCTGGGCTATAGCTGCAAATGGTAACAATAAGATAAGAAAAAATAATTTTTGCATTTTAATACGCTTTATCTTTCTGAAATAATTTTTAAATGGCTGACGCGAAGGTAATTGATTCCAAAACCGTAATTAGTTAATACAAACGAAAAATCCATGCATAAATTATCTGATGACCGGTCTGCAAATCAGCGCCGGAAATTTATTGGTAATATATTAAAAGCTGCGGGCGCAACTGCGCTTCTTTCCGGGATTGATATTGGGAAACTAAATGCCCAGGCCATAACAAAAGAATATATCCTACAGGATGTAATGGATATTATTCTGAAAGAGATCCCGGGCGCACCATTTTCGCAAACTGTCGATACATTAAAAAGTGGAAAAGCTGATCAAAAAGTAACAGGGATTATCACTACTATGTTTGCAACGGTCGATATTATAAAACAGGCAGCAAGACTAAATGCGAACTTTATAATTGCTCATGAACCGACTTTTTATAATCATACGGATGATGTAAACTGGGTAACCGATGATAAGGTAGTAAAAGCCAAGTTGGATCTATTGAATCAACATAAGATTGCTGTATGGCGCTTTCATGACTACTGGCATTCACATCGTCCTGATGGTATTTTATATGGAGTATTGAAGAAGGCTGGCTGGGAGAAATATTACCAGGATGGTGAACGAACAATTAATATTCCTGCAATGACTGTAAAAGCAATTGCAGAGCATCTGAAGAAGTCATTGTCAATCGAACAGGTGCGTATCATTGGCGATCTTTCTCTGAATTGCAAAAAGATTGGATTAATGCCGGGCGCCGCGGGAGGTAGCCGCCAGGTTGATTATGTGGAGAGAAATAATCCAGACCTCCTGATCGTTGGCGAGACACCCGAATGGGAAACAGCAGAGTATTTCAGAGACAAAGTCGCATTGGGAAATAAACAGGCATTAATCGTGCTTGGCCATTCTGTAAGCGAAGAACCAGGTATGGAATGGTTGGTAGATTGGTTGCAACCAAAAATTCCGGAAATAAAAGTCACACATATCGCTTCTAAAAGCCCTTTTCAATGGGTTTAAAAGAATAGACAGATACGGAAAACTTTCAGTATGCCTGTGCCCGATTACCTGAAGTTCGTAATTCAATTTTCAGTCGCAAGCCTTACCACAATTTAATGAAGACCGGCAAAAAGGTTATTTGAAATTAATTTTTCGAATTACAGATTTTCATACTTTTATCCCATGACAAAGAAAATAACCAACTCGCTTTTTTTATTGACGATATTGTCAATATTCATTGTTTCCTGCAAGCAGGGAACTGATACAAAACCTGAAACAACAACCGGCACAGGAGCATCACATGGCAAAGAGATTTTTAAAAGCCAGGATGCAGATTTCGTTGTTGATACAGTTGCTTCCAATGTTCAGATACCATTTGGGATAGATTTTCTTCCTGATGGTCGTATGATCTTTACCGAAAGATCAAAAAAGACTGGCAATATAAGTTTGCTGGATACCGCAACCGGAAAAATAACTGTGCTTGGCAACACGCCGACAGTTGACAATGACGGGCAGGGTGGTATGCTTGATGTGCTGGTGCACCCCGATTATGCAAAGAATGGTTGGATTTATTTTGATTATTCTGTTCGTAAACCAGACAGCACTACCTCGCTGATTGTAGAACGTGGTAAAATCGAAAACAATGCTATTACGCAGGTGCAGCGGATATTCGAAGGGTTTCCGTATTTCAAGTCAAGTAACCATTATGGAAGTCGTTTGCTGATTCGTGATGGCTATCTTTTTATAACGATGGGAGAGAGGGCTTCAGCGCCTGACTCAGCTCAGAAACTCTCTACGACATTGGGAAAAGTATTGCGTGTGAAAGAAGATGGTTCTATTCCTGAAGATAACCCGTTTGTAAAAGTGAAAGGTGCAAGACCTGAGATTTGGAGTTATGGTCACCGCAACCTACAAGGGCTGGCGTTTCAGCCTGGCACTGGTTGGCTGTGGGAGAGCGAGCACGGCCCGCAGGGTGGAGATGAGGTCAACATCATAAAACCAGGAAAAAATTACGGTTGGCCAATTATCACGTTTGGCGAAAAATATGGCGGCGGTAAGTGGGGCGCCGGCATTACGATGAAAGAAGGAATGGAACAACCCGCTTATTTTTATCGTCCTTCGATTGGTCCGGGTGGTATGACGTTCTATGATGGCGATAAATTTCCAAAATGGAAAGGAAGTTTATTTATTGGTTCTCTCGCTTATCAGCATTTGAATCGGTTGATCATCCGACAGGATACAATTGTAAAAGAGGAACGCTTATTGACAAGACCAAACTGGCGTGTGCGGGTAGTGAAGCAAGGTCCTGACGGATATATTTATTTCGGTGTTGACAACGGAATGATTTTGAGATTGAGACCTGTGAATGATGAAGAAAATAAAAAATAAGAAATTAAGTTAGTCGAATAAAAAGGCTGTCTTCGTAAGACAGCCTTTTACTTTATCATGCCTTTACTTTTCTTCTTACTATCCAACCTAACGTACCCAATACAAAGACACCGGCAGTAAATGCTGGTAACAACCCATTACCGATCTGTAGATTCGATGCCGTGTTTGTTTTATTTGACAATACGGATGCCAGCATATAGCCATCGCGGAATTGATCTGGTGAAAAATAGAATAGCTTTAATGTGCTGCCCGGTTTTTGTTTTTGCAAATCCATTATTTCACTAATCGGAATCGTCATCGATAAATCAGATGAAGTTGAGTTTGCAAAATCCCATTTCTTTAATAATTCATTGTTTTCTGTTTTTATTCCCACACTTCTTGTGGATGATGAAACGCCACAGCTTCTGAAGAAAATGTGGAGATTGTCATTTTTGTTTGCAGAAGCAAATTGGAGATCGGGAGAACCTTCAATGATTTTGTTGTAACGCTGGTTCAACAGAAGTTTGTTGTTTAAATAAATTTCGAAAGTGATGCCGCCTGCTTTACTTACTCCATGAAAGCCGGAAAAGAAAAGGCAAACAAGAATAATTGATTTAATAATCCGGGATTTTAAAATAATGTTGATCATATCTGTCGATTTAAGAATGATAAAATAAAACTGTTTGAACAGTTTGTTTGACAGATCAAAGTAATGATGCGAAAAAACTGGTTATTTTTTTGTATGACGACAGGATAAAAATTCTTGACGTTCTGTCTTAAAACCACGGAGGCATGGTGACACAACAGGGAATTTTCAATTACTTATTTGTGAACTACTATACCAATGTTACTTCGTGGGTTTTGTAGAATAAATCGTTTCGGTAAATATCTGCCGCTAAGACACAAAGTGCGCAAAGAGTAATTGATCTTAAAGACTTTGTGTTCTTGGTGTCTTAGTGAGAAAATTGCTTCCTGCCGCGGAATCGTTTTCGTAAAGAGTAATAAGAAATATTATGAAGGTTAAAGTACTCCGTAGTTAGCTACTTCGTTTTTTTGACGTAGTTATAAATCATTTCCGATACTGACGCCATTGCACTCACCGAAGCGGTTTCATCTTCGAGATTTTTTGAAAGTAATACTAAAATATATTTCCGGCCGCCTGGAAGAAATACAATACCGGAATCATGATGAAGTCCTTTTATCCAACCTGTTTTGTGCGCCACTTTCACATCCGGTGGCAGCTTTGCAGGAATAATATCGTTGAACTTTTGATCGAGCAAGATTTTAATCATTGCTTCGCAGGATGATTTGTCGACGATTTTTTCTTTCGCAATACCTTCGAAAAGAAGCATAAGGTCGTAAGCGGTAATTGTATTATTCAAACCATTGTCATATGCCTTCTGATCTTCGACCCCACGCAAAACCTGGATATCCTTTGCGCCGAAGCTACGCATCGTAGCAGTAACATTTTTAGCATTTACCAATTCGACAATCATATTAGTCGCGAGATTGCTGCTCGCAATAATCATTTGGTAAACCAGGTCATTTATAGTTTTCTTTTGCCCCAGTTCTTTGTATAATTCAAATTCACTGTCATCATCCGGATTGAGATTGAAAGAACTGCCGTCAACAATACTTTTAAATTCATTTCTTATAATGACAGAATCCGTTAAAGAGAATTTTTTTTCTTTAGCTTGTTTAAACACTTCAATCATTACCGGCGTTTTCATCGTACTTGCTGCATGAAAATTATCATGTTCATTAATCAATAGTTGCTTGCCGGTTGCCAGATCCTTAAATGCAATAGCAAAAAATCCTTTTTGTGTGGAGAGTGTGTCCAGTATTTGTTGCTGCAGCTGTTTCATGGTTTGTTTTTTCTGACCATATAAAAATGAAGTGATCGCAACGACCAAAAACAATATTGAAAGAAATCGCAGCATAAGCAGTTAAATTAGAAGTAGTGAAAGATAAGCAGAAACAAAAGGCAATGAATATTTTTATTTACCCTTCTTTTTATACTGGCAATAAAAAAGCCGGAGATTTGCTCCGGCTTCGAAATGTTTGATTTCATTAGTCTATTTGAAAAGTGTTCCAAAAAATGCTTTCATATCATTCCACGATGCCGTGTCGGCTGCGCCATTATAAGCAATCGGGAGCTTAAATTTCTTTCCTGCTTCTGTTGAATTAGGATTTGTGAAAGCATGCATCGCACCTGCATAACTTTTAAATGTGTAATCTGCACCGATGGAATCCATTTGTTTCTTGAAAAGATCTGCATCTTTTTTAGGTACGAAAGAATCAGCTTCGCCGTGACAAACGAGGATTTTTGATTTCAGTAATTCCTTCTTAGCCGGTGTGCCAATCAGCATACCATGAAAACTAACTACACCTTTGAGGTCATCACCAAGACGAACAGTATTCAACAATACGCCGCCACCAAAACAATAACCAACAGCAGCAATATTCGAGGGGTCAACCTGTGAATAGGTTTTTATTTTCGCAATTGCCGCGTCGATGCGTGCTTTTGCTTTCATTGGATCTTTGTAAAAAGGAGTCGAAAACTTTATAGCGCTGTCAGGTATTTCTGCAATTTTGCCATTGCCATAAACATCAACAGCCATAGCTACGTATCCGAGTTTTGCAAGTTCCCTGGCTCTGAATTTTGCATAATCGACAAGGCCCCACCATTCGGGAACCACCAAAACGGCAGGACGTTTCACTGAATCATTTTCATCATAAACAACAAAGCCATTCATCGTTGCGCTATCGCCCTCATAGGTGATATTTTCTTCTTTCCATTTTGGTTCTTTTGGAACGATTGAATCTTTTTTTGCTTCTGCAGAAGCCGTGTCTGTACTATTATTACATGATACAAGAAAGCCGGAGACGGCAAGGACTATCACAACTACTAAATTGATTTTTTGCATAACAGCGATTTTAGGTTTTAATAACGGCCTAATCGCAGCAAAGTTCAATAAAGTTTACTGTGGTTCAAAAAAATTACAGCGGCAATCGATATTTTGATCAGTTTGTTTTCTTCTCGAAAAGATATTCTATCGATTTTCCATTCCCGGAAATAACAGCTTTTAGTTTGGCGCCATTTTGCTCATAGCTTATTTTCTTGGGGAAATCATGATCCGGATTCTCACAGGTAAAACTATTTTCTGAAATACTGGTGAAGCGAAACCTGACCGGTTGTTTATTTTCAGGTACGTCGGCGACATAAAAGATATTTTCGCCTTCACTGATTATTTTTATTTTTTCAATAAGAGCCGTGTCACTGCGTTTCATGTTTACCCCGAAACCTTGCCATTCAGTTTCGGAGTTTTTTATCCATCGTTCAGTTCCTGACCGTCCTTCCTTTGCATTTGTTCTTGTCCATGTTCCTTCAAGCCATTTCAACTTTCCGAAGTCGTTTTTAGTAACCTGGCTGAATGCTGCTGTAGCGATAACAAAACCAGAAGCCAGGAGAATTATCTTTTTCATGTTGAAGGTTTTTGCAAAGCTAATTTGTGTAATTCAACCCGGGTTTAAAATGTTTAAACGGTAATTTCTTTCACAACGACTTTGGGGGGTATCAGTTTATAAATAACCGGTGTAACAATTCTTGACAGAAGGGTAGAGCTGATTAAACCACCAATCATGACGATTGCCAGGGGCGATACAAGCGGATTACTTGATAACGCTATGGGCAACATACCCCCGATAGCTGTGAATGTAGTCAGTATTATAGGTAAAAATCTTGCCTCGCCGGCTTTCTCGATCGCTTCATTTAAAGCCATTCCTTCTTCACGCAATTGGTTTGTAAAATCTACCAACAAGATTGTATTCTTTACTTCAATGCCGGCTAATGCTACAATACCGACTGTGGCTACGAACGAAAGAGAATTACCTGTAACAAGGAGTGCCAATACTGCGCCAACGATTCCCAATGGGATGACCGATAATACGATCAAAGTGCTTTTAAAAGTCTTGAATTGCAATACTAATACTGCGATGAACATAAACACCGTTACAAGTATAATGCTGCCAAAACCACCAAAAGATTTGTTTCTTCCTTCCACTTCGCCACCCATTTCATAGCGATAGCCGGGTGGTAGTTTTATTTTGTCCATTTGTGTAATAACGTCATTTATAACTCGTGCGTTGAGATAACCTTTTTGTACAAACGAGTTTATAGCGACAGTTCTTGTTTTATTAAAATGGTTGATGCTGAGTGGTGATGTTTCCAATTGTACAGTTGCAAGCTGTGAGAGTGGAATCGCTTTACCGAAGCTGTTATTTACATAAAGGTTATTGAAGACCGTTATATCCGGGTATGAGTTATGTGGTGTTGATAAAACAATATTATAGTCATCTCCATCAGCGTCGGGATTGGTAAAATTTCCAACCGTTATGCCGGCGACAGCCATTCTCACGGCGCGACCAATATTAATAGTAGGTACGCCAAGTGTTTGCGCCTTTTCCTTGTTGATGTTTACCCGTATATCTGTTTTTAGATTCCGCACGGGATTGTTTACGTATAATGTACCGTTCGTTTTCTTCAGCATTTCTTCTACATGGGCTGCCAATGTCCTAAGTGTGTCGAGATCGTTTCCGAGCAGTCTTACTTCTACCGGAGAAATCATCGGCTCGCCCTGCTCAAAATTTTTCACCTCTACTTTGGCGCCGGGATAAGGTGTCCATTTTTTCCGGAGCATTTCAATGATTTCAACTTTTCGTTTAGGATCAATGTCCGGTTGCAGTTGCACAAAGATTTCAGAGAAGTCGGTGTGTTCGTTTTGTTGTGTTACGTTATAGTAAATACGAGGATTTCCTTTGCCTACATTCGAGGCAAAATATTTTATATCGGGAACCTGTTTTAAATCTTTTTCGATCTGCCTTGTTATCGTATCACTGTAATAAATGTTTGATTGTTGCGGTGATGAAATATCAATCAGGAATTGCGGTTTTTCAGACGCCGGAAATAAACTGACACCGATAACAGGAATCAGTTGTAATGAACCAATAAAAATTAATGCGGCTATTATAATTGTAATGACTGGGTGCTTCAACGCCTTATCCAGTAATCTTGCGTAACTGCCATGAATCAATCGCTGCAATAATCGTAGCATAAGATTTCCTTCAGCACTTACATGTGGTTGTAATAACCTGCTTGATAAGAATGGTACAATTGTAAGTGCGACAATCATTGATGCAAATACAGTGCTTATAACTGCAATAGGTAAACTGCGGATAAAATCACCAGAAGCTTCTGGCAGAAATGCCAATGGCATAAACGCTATGATTAACGTAGCGGTACAGCCTAACACTGCCATACCAATCTGGTTGATGCCTTTGAGTGTTGCCTGTAATCTTGAATGGCCCTCACGCATCCAGCGTTCAATATTTTCAACAACAACAATGCTGTCGTCAACGAGTAAGCCTAATGCAACAACAAAGCCGACAATGCTCAATTGATTAAGGCTATAACCGAAAACATTCAGAAGTATTACACCAATTGCCAATGATAATGGTATTGAGATCATTACCACGATCGACGCCCTGATTCCCAATGGCAAGAGCGTCAGTAATACGAGACCAATTGCAATAAGAAAGTCGCGACCAAGGCCACTTAACCGGTGATTTACATTTTCTGCCTGGTCAAAGTGCGTGACCAGGTCAATATTCGCCGGCAGTGTTTCTTTGAATTTTGTAATGGCAGGCATATACCCCTGCTGCACTTTGGAGATATTTTCACCACTTTTTAGTGCTGCTATAACAGTAACACAACGATGTCCGTTTAATCGTGTGATATGTTTTTCCTGTGAATAACCAAAATAAACATCGGCAAGATCTTTAAGGAAGATATTCTTTCCGCTTGCACTTGCTATCACGGTATTTTTAATCTCTTCAATATCTGTATAGTTACCGTTTGTTTTAATGTTGAACGATTTACTGCCCTCATTAATGCTTCCACCTGGAATATTTGCTATTTCACTTTGCAATGCCGCGATAATCGCATTGACAGGTATATTTGATTGTGCAGCTTTTTCCGGGTGCAGGTCCACTCGTATTTCCTGGTCGGGCAAGCCCTGGATCTCTACATTTTTCAACCCCGGTACTTTCTCCAACTCATCCTGCAAATCTTCCGCTGTTTTCTTCAGTTTATCTCTCGATGCATTTTCAGAAACTAATGCAATCTGGAGAATGTTTACGTTGGTTGGATCGACTTTCTTTACTTCAATACTATAAATATCCTGTGGCAACTGACTTTTCATTCCGCTTACCTCACGAACCAGTTCCTGGTATTTATCATCAACATTCACACTGTATTTGTACTCCACAGCCAATACTGCAAGCCCGTCATTAATTGATGTCTTGATTCGTTTAATATTATCCAGGCCATAAATTTTTCTTTCCAATGGTTTCACTACAAGTTCTTCCATATCTTTTGGACTTGTACCCGGGTACACAACTATGATAGGGAAATTCGGTGCGTTCAATTCCGGATCTTCAGATCGTGGCATATTGAGAATGTTAGAAATGCCCAGTGCGATAATCATTAACACCATAATCAATGTGAACTGGTAGTTCTTTATCGCGTATGCAGAGATTTTCATTGCTGTATGTTTTGTAGTTGCTTCTCGTTTATTTTGCGTCCGCAAGTTTTATTTTAGCGCCATCGTTCAGATAAGCGCCGCCGGATACTATTATTGCTTTTGCGTCATTCAGTCCTGCACTTATCATTACCTTACCGTTTTCAATTTTTGTTACCTGCACTTTTACTTTTTTAGCAGTTGAATCATCATTGGTGATAAATACATACCCGGTATTGGCATCCCCGTCAAGCAATGCATCATACGGTATTGCCCATGAGTTCAATGTTTGTGAAGTTTTGATGGTTGCTTTACCAAACAACCCGGATGCGATCGGAACGCCGTTATTGTTTTCGAGTTTCAGGTAAATAATAAACGTTCCGCTTTGAGGATCTATACCTTCAGGTTTTCTTGATATTATTGCATTCAAAACCTTTCCTGGGGCAGCATCAGTTGTAATGATCGCCTTATCATTTAGTCGTACAGCGGCCCATTGGTAATCGCTTACGCCAACTTTTAAAACCCAACCCGTTTGCCCGGCACCATTTACCTGCAACACTGCCGTACCTGAACTTGCGTATTGACCTTCATTTAAAAATTTTTTCAAAACATAACCGCTTTTGCCGGCTCTTATTTCAGAAAAATTACGATTGAAACCAGCGGCGTTGTATTGTTGCGTGGCTACATCCAGCGCTGTTTTTGCATTTTGCATTTGCTCCAGTGTTGCCACGCTGTCTTTGTATAAATTACTTGCACGTTCAAAGTCGCGCTGCGCCTTTTGCAACGCAAGTGAAGCTTGTTCAGCAGTTGCATTTACTTCCGTAAGATTCAACGTTGCCAATAATTGCCCTTGCTTTACAGCGTCTCCTTCTTTCACAAATATTTTATTAATAATACCGTTTGTTTTGAAAGAAAGATTTGTTTCATCATCCGTCGTAAACTGCCCGGATGTATATATACTTTGCTGCGTAGAATCTTGCTGTAGTGAAATTGTTTTTACTGGTATGATATCTTCATTTATAGTTTCCTGCTTTGCTTTGGTTTTGCAGGCGCTCAATGCTGTGAGCAGGGAGAATACAAGAAGTAAAGAATTATTTTTCATGCGTCAATTTTTTATTTGTAAGATGATAGGTCAAATGAACCGGTTTCTCTTTCGAGATTAGCAACGGCAGTCAATACTTTAAATTGGTTTAGTGAAACGGACAATTGTGATTGTGTCAATTGATTTCTGGCATCCACGGTTTCAATGAATGTATTCATGCCTTCTTTATATCCTCTTTCTATCAATCGCTGATAAGCGACTGCGGCTTCCAGTTGTTTTTGCGAGGAAAGAAACGATTGATAAACTGCTTTGAGATTATTCCTGGCAGAGGATGCTGACAAACTGATTTTCTGTTCTACTTCTTTCGCATTCAGCGAAGCTGATTTTACGTCTAAGTCTGCTTGCCTGATTTTATTACGATTTCTAAAACCAGCAAAAATGGGTACATCCAATTGCAGGCCGACCATATAATATCGTGACTGGGAATTGAATTTCCAGTCTTGTGCCTGCGACCCGAGATCAAGGAAGCCATTCAACTTTGGAGAATAAACGGATTTGTTCATTTTCAAAACGGATTGATTTAACAAGATCACTTGCTGTGTGGCTTTTATTTCTTCGCGTTGAGTGGTTGTACTCCCGACGGTGATCAGTGAGGATATATTTTGCAATTGCTCATCAACGTTACCAGCAACTGAGATATCTGCAGCCTGATCTCTGTTCAAAAGAAAATTGAAATACATTTTTGCATTATTTGCCTGCTGTTCGGCGTTTGTAACCTGGGCATTTACA
Organism: Chitinophagaceae bacterium; assembly: GCA_049840875.1. Classification (GTDB taxonomy): domain Bacteria; phylum Bacteroidota; class Bacteroidia; order Chitinophagales; family Chitinophagaceae; genus JAFDYH01. The sequence goes on from JASGJE010000002.1 coordinate 256,947, forward strand.
TTCTCTATTTCACTAGCTGAACGTAATACGTAAGCAGGAAGGCCTTTGCCGTTTTGAACTAGTTTTTCATTCACACGTTTCCCTTCCAAAGCAAGCTCGAGAGAGCTTTTATAAATTGCTATTACCTGCAACGCGTTGTGGTAATTGAAGTAAGCAGCTTTGATATCTCTGACAAGATCGCGTTTGTAAATTTCTATTTCGAATTGACTAAGCGAAATCTGTTGCTCGCTGATCTGCTTGCCGTATTTTATATCAGGATTAATGATCGGGACTGTAGTTCTGATTTTTGTGTCGTAAAAATTCTTTGGTAAAAAATTGATGTGCTGGTTTTCCAGTTTTGGAAAATTATTAGTCCCCGTAAGTTGGTTTAAGCTGGAGTAAACATTATTTAATAAATCGCCAACAGGAAATTCAATATCACGTCCACCACCTGCTGTTTGATAACCTGCCTGGAAGGCTACTGTTGGATAATAATATCCTTTCGCAATTTCCAAAGCATATTCTGCTTTTTCCAGCGAGATGTTTTTTTGTTGAAGAACGATGTTGTTTTTAAATGCGCTGTCGATATACGATGAAAGCGACTCTTGTGCATTAGCCTGGTTAAGTAAAAGCACAGATAACACAGGCGCTGCTGTTTTTAAGAAGTTTATTAATAACGTTCTCATTATTAACAGTGTTAACTTTTATAGAAAAAAATTATTTAAGTCTTTCCAGTAATTGAATAAAACATTCAAACGTGTGTGTAAACGCGTCTGCTACATCGGTCAGCATTTCTTTTTTCTTTACTACAAGATCAAGCTGGCCATGCGTCTTCATGGTGCACAATCCATGCATCGTACTCCATACCACCAATGAAAACGCATTTGGTTCAAAGCCTTTGAAATACCCGGCCTGCTGGCATTGCTGAACTGTTTCCAGTAAAATATTTAAAGCCCTTTTTCCTTCGTCCCACTCCTTATCCGGGCAATCTTTTTCAAACTCGGCAATCGGATCTTTCATGATGAACATGATCTCATAATAATCACGATTCTCGAGAGCAAATTGCATATAGATACGCCCCATTGCTTTTAATCTTTCAAATGGATGTTCCACATGGGCAAGTACGGAAAAACGTTCGGAAAGTATCTTGAAACCTTCTTCATGCAAAGCGTGAGCAATTTCGTTTTTGTCTTTATAATAGAGGTAAATCGTTGTAGGACTAAATTCAATTTCTGCTGCAATCTTTCTGATCGAGGTCGCCTCGTACCCGGACTCAAGGAACACTTTCTTAGCGGCATCCAGGATGCTTTGCTTAAGATCAGCTTTGTGTTTCGATTTGCGTTCCGCGATTCCCATTTTAAAAATATCTGAAAACAAAAATACTTAACACTGTTAATATTTTAATCAATTTTCAAAAATATTTTTTTACAACCTTTACACTGTTGGATTTTTACAAGGCGTAAAAGTTTAAGAAATTTCCTGATTATGAATTTAATAGAGAGAATTTTGAGGTGAGTTTTTCGAACCGTACAAGGCATAAAAGACATTTAAGATTTAGTCGTAAATGTCTTCATTAAAATACTTCTTGTATTCCTTATATGCCTTTTATGGTTCAACCGAGTTTATCATAGAATATATCTTTCTTTCCTTTAAACCAGCATAGTTAACGATCACAAACTTCGATTAACGTTAAATAACATTCCGCTGAAATTCAACACCAGTAATCATTTCAGACAAACTGTGTTTTAATTTTTGAACTCGCAATTTAGTCCTTAACGTTTGCTTTAACAGATTTTGGCACGCTGGCATTTGCTTTGGATTGTATTGTTCAGTAACAACCGGTAATAAAAAATAAAGCTCTTATCTTCTTCGGTTGTTGAAAAGAGCAAAACAATAAAACGTAATAAAATGAAAAAGATTTTTACACTCGCAATTGGTAGTTTATTTGCTTTATCAGTAATGGCCGCTGATCATAGGCCTTCGGTAACTGTAAAGAATACCAGCAATTATATGCTGGTGATCGATGGAAAGAATTATAAAGCTAATGACTTTATTGATCTCTCCAATCTCTTTCCGGGCTACCATAGTATTAAGGTTTACCAAATGAATAAGCGTTCATTCTTTGGAAAAAAATCTAAACTGGTTTCCTCTACTACATTTACTGTTAAAGGAAAAGATGTAATGATCAATGTTGACAGGTTTGGTAAAATTGATGTGAATGAATCAAACTTCGGTTATGACCTTGATCATGGTAAAGGTTGGGATAAAAACTTTGGTAAAAATGATTCAAGAGATAATCATAAAGGTCGTTTTTAATTGTGGTTTATAGATTGTATCAGCCGTTACTGTTTTCAGTAACGGCTTTTATTTTATATCCGCCACTTCATACACTGATTATCCCATTTCATTCATTTCACTATTTAGCCTGCTTATAATGCGGTCTATTTTGCTATGGTCAATCAACTCTCGTTACCACAAACAAAGCAATATGCGCCGGATTAAAAAGATTCTTAAATGGACAGGAATTGTTCTCGTTAGTTTTATAGCAGTTATTTCAATTGTCGTAATGATGCGACAGAATATAAAAAGTGATAGACCCTATCCGGCTATTAAGGCATCAGCAGACACTGCAATTATTGCGAAAGGTAAGCACCTTGTTTTTGGTCCTGCACATTGTGCCGATTGCCATAGCAAATCAAATGCGGATTCATTAATTAATCTTGGACTTGACCCGCTACTTAGTGGTGGTGTTTTGTTTGATTTGCCGGTTGGGAAAATCTATTCAAAGAATATTACTTCGGACCCTGGAACCGGAATCGGTAAATACTCAGATGGTGAGATTGCACGTGCTTTACGTTATGGAGTACATCCTGACGGAACAGTTGTTTATGACTTCATGCCATTTCATAACATGGCTGATGATGACCTTACGGCTGTCATATCTTACTTGCGTACGCTAAAGCCGGTTCACAATGAAGTACCGAAGCATTCACTGAACGTTATTGGTAAAGTAGTAAAGGCATTTTTAATAAAACCGGTTGGGCCTACAGGAGAGGTTGCTGCTTCGGTAAAAACCGATTCTTCGGCTGATTATGGCCGTTACCTTGCTAATAATGTAGCTAATTGCAGTGGCTGTCATACCAGGCGTACGATAACAGGGGAATATGTGGGCGAACCGTTTTCAGGAAGCGAAATGATTGAAGCGGGAATACATTTTCTGCCGCCAAATCTTACGCCGGATAGCAGTGGAAGAATCTTCAACTGGTCGCAGAAAAATTTTATGGATCGTTTTCGTGCCGGCAGACTTTTACCGCATAGCCCCATGCCGTGGAATTCTTTCGGACGAATGACAGATAATGAGCTGAAAGCTATTTATGCATATCTCAAATCATTGAAGCCGGTAAAGACAATAGTTATTGCAGGAAAATGATAGATGAAAGTTACCTTTGTTGCTTTCATATTTAACATGCAACAATCTTCGGGCAGCAATAATTTAGGTGGAGGTAAGAAGCCATCTGACTATGATTTTTTCCAGGGCGTTTTTGAGTGGATTTTTTATAATCTGCCTCCGAAAGCGGACAATACGTTTATCCGAAACATGTTTGATTTTTATAAAACCCGCGGTGGTTTAAGTACAAAGCAAATGCAGGCATTGCTTAAAACGATTGACTATATAAAAATAAAGCCACCGTTTAATCCGGCTACCATTGAAGCTATTATCAGGAAAAAAGCAGTCAAAACAAAATCGGCTCCACCACCACCAAAACCGCTTTACAAAGAGGATAAAATTTCTAAAGATAAAATTGAACAGATACTTGCATTAGCGCCTGCACATAAGGCTGCGTTATTATATAAAAATAAAATTTCGCTTCATCAGGAATTAACGTCAGCAGAGAGAGAAAGCATTGACAAATTCCTGGAATTGCTTATTGCGAAAAGAAGTAGTCAGTCTAAATGAGATTAATTCAGTCGTGCATTCCCGCAAAAATGAAATGGTTTCCTGATCTTGTAATGTCAATAATTTTTTCCTTAAAGCCGGTAGAAGTTTGAACTGTGATTTTGATTTCAGATTGAGCAGGCAGCGTTTCAATGCAATTGTAACAGAGAGCCACGGCATTCAATTTACATTGTGTCCCGATTGCTTTCGTTATTTCATTAAAACTTTGTTCAGAATCATTACTGGCCGATAGAGATGCGCAGATATTATTGATTTCCGCCTCCACCTCGTCGGGATTACCGGCGAGTATTGCCTGCTGAAGTTTTCCGCAGTCTGGAGACGACAAGTCATCCTTGCGGCAACCAACTGCCGATAACACAATCAAAGCAAATAAGGCGGATATAAAACGGGCCAACATATTTTTATCAAATGACACTCGGCGCGAAGATAACGTTGCATTAATGTTTCATTTTGTTAAAATCGGGCAAAGCAGTAAACAGGTGGCCTCTGATTTTTCATAATCGGCATTTTAATACATTTTGTAAATTTAATATATGCCGAAGCCACTGTTGGTTTTACTCCTTGTACTCTGTTTTTTATTTCAAAGATCTTTCGCCAGAACATACACGGAAGCGGAGGGTCGTGCAGCATGGAATGAATTGAAGAAAAAGCCAATCAACGAGGAAACATTCAGGGCAACCTGCGACCTTATGCAGGACATTGGCAGAACCAATTTATCAATCAGCTACGAAATTCTTGCAGAATATGTTCCGATGGTGAAAGCTACCGGCAACAGACAGTGGGCTCACATTCTTTTAATGGGATGGGCAAAGGCAAAAGAGTCGACTGGTTACTTCCAGGATGCAGAGAAACTGTATTACGATGTACAGAAAAATACAAATCCAGGTGAGCGATACTATCGCGAAATGGCAGCTGCAATGGCATTGCTTTATGGTGAATGGGGGAAAATAGATTCCTTAGATAAATGGGTGGGCATCGGCGAAAAACTCTGTAATGAATCGAATGACAAAGAAACCCTCTCTTTTTTATACGGCTTCAAAGCGATGACACGTGATGCAGATACTGCACAAATGCGGTATTATTTTGAAAAAGCTATTGCGCTGGCACAAGATCTTCCGGATAAGAATGCTTTGTTTACAGCCACGTATAACTATGCGTATGTGTATTGCCAGAATGATTTGCAAAAGCAAACAAAAGAGTTTGAATTCCTGCTGGCATTATCTGCTGACTCAACGTTGAATCATTACCCGAGAAGATTGTATGAGCGAACAGCTTTTACTTTTCGCAATGCCGGTCCGAGTGTGTACTATAATTTGATGCAAATAAATCTGTTACTCACAGATTATGATAATGCATGGAAATTCGCTGAACTGTTTTATGATGCCACTATAAAACCAAATCCGTTGAGTATAAATGCTCCGTATTTTAATGCGGAGATGGCATTGGTAAAAGCGTGTCAGAATGATTTTGGAAAAGCGCAGGAATTTTTCAACACAAGTAAAAAAGGCTTCAATACTGTAGAAGACAGCATTCCGTATCTCAGTTATTTTATGGCAGAAGGGTTGCTGGCAGAACATCGCAGCGATTTTAAAGAAGCTGCTTCAGATTTTAAAAAGGCAATGGAACGTGGTAATACACAATCGCAACATCTTATTCCTCCTGAAATTTATTATGCACGGATGCTTATAAAACTCGGGCAATTGGATGATGCAGAAAAGATTCTGGATAAATTCAAGTCGCTGGTGACGACACGGAAGTATTCGGCAATAGGATTGAATTATTATCAATGTTATAGCGATCTTTTTAAAAAGAAAGGCGATAATGTGTCATTCAGTAATGCCCTGGATACTTATTACGCAATTAAAGATTCACTGACGAATATCAATCGCTATCGTGCGGTGATGGAGATTGAAACAAAAATGCGTATAAAGGACAAGGAAAACCAGATTAAGCAATTAGACCAGGATAACAGAACAAGGCAAGCCGAACTAAGGAGAACAAGAATACTTTATGGATTGCTTACAGGTATCGCTGTTCTTGTTATTTTTTCATTGGTGATTTACCTGAGATACAGAACATTAAAAAACCGCCAGGAAGAAACAGAACAAAAAAACAAGCTCGAACAAATCGAGAAGCAACATAGGATAGAGGTGATGCAAGGCGCTATTGATGCAGAGGAAAATGAACGTCGGAAAATTGCTGATCAGCTGCACGATGAAACGGGAGGTATGCTTGCTTTGGCTTCGCTGAACATTTCATCGGTATTGGAAAGAGATGAATGGAATGAAAAAGCTGTAGCAAAGCTTTCAAAAGCGCATGAAGTTGTTTCGGTAGTGTCGTCTTCAATCCGGGATATCAGTCATCGGCTGACGCCACTCGTTATTGAGAAGTACGGCTTTAAAAAAGCGATTGAGGATCTCGATCACAGTGTTAATATTTCAGGTAAGCTGAAAATGAACACAACGATTATCGGCTTTGATGATGCAGAACAGTGCCCGATAAAGTTGCTGAATGATATCTACCGCATTGTACAGGAGTTGGTGCATAATATTTTAAAACACGCCAAAGCGAAGGAGGCGAGACTGGAATTGGTGGAACACGAAACGGACATTACAATAATGATAGAAGATGATGGCGTAGGAATAGGAGATTATCAATCAGCAAAAGGGAAAGGCCTCCAGTCAATCGAATCGAAAATTGCCTATCTTAAAGGTGAGCTTGAGATCAGCTCAAAAGCTGATCGGGGCACAATGATTATAATCGAAATTCCTATAGTTAAAAATGCATAAAACAGGTGATAAATGTCGTTGCGTTTAGTTATTGCAGATGATCATCCGATGCTGGTGGAAGGATTGAAGAAAGTATTGGAAGAAATTGATGGGGTGCAGGTGGTAGCTTGTGTAGAGAACGGGCTGCAACTGATTTCAATTCTACGAAAGGTAAAAGTGGATGTTGTGTTACTGGACCTGCAAATGCCTAAGCTTGATGGCATCGATTCATTACGACTTGTAAAGAAAGATTTTCCAAAATTGAAGATCATAATATTTACCAACTACGGTCAGCAGAAACTGATAAGAGAAATAAAACTATTGGGTGCAGATGGATTTTTGCTGAAGGATAGCACCTCAACAGTATTGAAAGAGGCGATAGTAAATGTTGCGGCCGGACAAAAATGGTTTATTGAATCATCAGCAGAACAAACAGATTCACAGTTGGTGACTGACGACTTCATGAAAAAGTACCAATTGACAAGTCGTGAAACGGAAATCATAGGCAAGATCGCTGAAGGTCTCACCTCAAAAGAAATCGCCTCGCAATTATATCTCAGTGAATTTACAATCAACACTCATCGCAGAAATATCTGCCGCAAACTGGATATCTATACACCTGTAGGGCTTGTCAACTTTGCTAAAGAGCATGGCCTGGCATAACAAGATAGACGAAGTAAGAAAATAGTTAGAACTAAGTATTTTTTTAGCTGACATCAACCTTGAAATTTGGGAAGACACTTTTTGTTATAGTCAGTTCTCACCCCAAAAATCAAGGAAATGAAAAGTAAATTACTCAGGAGTACAGGCATTACTTCACTGTTTGTTTTTATTACCTCATTACTTTTTACAGGATGTAAAAAAGATTCTCATGATGGCGGTGGAGGATCTTCAGAATATTATTTAACTGCTACTGTAGATGGAAAAGCATGGACTGCTAATGTGAAGTCTACGTTGAATAATGCTCCTGCAATTGCAGCCACAACCAGCAGCGGAAGTGTTAGTATTCTTTTTCTTGTTGGAATTAATGCCGTCGGTAATGATTCTACAGCGATTATATTGATATTTCCTCAGAATGTTGAAGTAAGTAAAACGATAAGTTTTGATGCTACGAAGTATAGCGAAGGTGGTTATATAGCTGAAACTGCGCCGGGGGCGACGACTTATTATAGCTACAATTCTACGCCCGCAACAGATGGTTCAGGTTCATTTATGATTACCACATTTGATCAGACGAATAAACTAATAGAAGGAACTTTCAGTGGTACGTTTGGCAGTCAAACGAGCGGAAGATCCGCAATACAAATTACAAATGGCAAGTTTCGTTGTCCATATACTGCAGATGTGAATCAATTACCGAAATCCGGCGGCGTAAAGTTTTAAAACCTTTGTTGTGTCTCATTTCTACCTGATTTAATAATCAAAAACATACAGTTATGCGGACCTTATTCATCTTGTTTGCTTTGTTTGCGTTTATAGCCAAGGGATACTCACAGGATGTCCATTTTGGCGCATTGTTTGGACCAACACTTTCCGGCTCCACAGTAAAATATCCGACTTATGAAGTAAAGTCACCGCACCCCGGTGCAGGTTTTGATATCGGCGTATTTGCAGAAATTCCATTACAAAAACAGCTTTCCTTCAGGCCAAGCCTTACATATTCATTAGAGCGTGCCTCAGCAGTAATAGAAGGAGATAAGGCAAAAGTGCATGTATCATTTATTAAAATACCATTGGACGTGATTTATCATTCTACATCGATGGATAATAAATTATCGTTTGGGATTGGTCCATACATCGCTTATAATCTCGGTGGAAAATACAACTGGGCAGAAACAAGAACTAATTCCATTGCATTTGGAAGTGACGAAGACACAGACTTCGGCCGTACATATAAACGAGTGGATGTTGGACTTGATTTGTTTGCAGGTTATCAATTTAACAAGCAAATTTTGTTTAGTGCAAAATTCGACTATGGTTTATTGAACATGGTGCATATGACGGAAGATCCTGATGAGGCACATTTAGCAAAGATTCACACACTTTGTTTTGGCGTAGCAGTCGGATACATATTAGGCTCAAAGTAAAATATAGCTGATAGCAGTCTGGCAAAATAAGAAGCGATCTTCTTTAAATTCTTTTAGAGGATCGCTTCCTTATAAAACAGTAATTTATTTTGTCTTCAATGTCGATAGATAAGAAAGAAGGTTTGCTAAATCCTGGTTGCTCATACTTTCATACAGTCCGTCCGTCATCATCGACTCTTTCATTTCTTTCTTGGAGGTTATATCCTTTGTAGCGATATGTTTTTTATTTCCTCCGGGAAATTTCAAATCAATTCCGCTTGCAGTTTTGCTACCGATAATACCTGTAAGAGTTGAGCCATCTTTAAGTTTTATTTCCCAACCTTCATAACCAAAACTGATGCCTGCGGAAGGATTTACAATTGCATTCAATAACCCATCTGCAGGATATTTAGAACCGATTTCAGTTAACGCAGGTCCGAAATCAGCGCCTTCTTTATTTACTTTATGACAAAGCATACATTTTGCCTGGAATACAGTTTTACCTGCGGTAGCATCGCCTTTCAGTGAATTGATATCGGCAATCGTTGGAATTTTTTTGTTTACATCTGCTCCTGACTTTGGCAGATACGTTTTTGCTTCTTTTATTATCGAGGACCTCCACGCATAACGTACTCCGTAAACGACATCCGGTATCAGCGTAGCGGGTATTTTTTTATCTTTTAAAAGAACGAGTACCTTATCTTCTCCACTACCACTACGGCCAATATGTTCTGCCGCCCATTTTCTGATCGGCATACTATATTTTTCCGAAAGAGTAACTGTCTGCAGAATTTCTAATGATTCATTGGAGCCAACGCCGCCCAATGCAGAAATTAACTTCTTGCTATTTACTGTATCAGTTTCATTCAACGTTTTCCAGATAATATCTTTTCCTTTTTGCGCTAAGAGCAAACCGGCAGCATCTTCATTTACGCCTTTGTTTGAAGGCTGCAATGCAATTTGAAGCAATTTGGGGTTTTCTGCGGTTACATGATACCGTTGTACTAATTCGAGATATTCAGTGGTATCAGGCACAGATTTTAAAACCATTGTTAAAGCATCCTGCGCATCTTTTGATTTACTGACGGTGTTGTAATCGAGCAGATGCAAAATGATTTTATCGAAAGCCACATCATGGCTCGTGTTATTTTTTATCATTGCCAGCAAAACTCCCGATTTGGAAGGGCCGGTATGGAAATCAAAAGCTCGGAAATACATCAACCGGCTTTTTAATTCTGTGGAAGAATCAGACGCAAGCTTAGCGAGTAAGGGAACTGAAGCTTCATTTCTTGCTCTCCAAATGATATTCTTACCGGCTTCATCTTTCAATGGATCTTTTACTTCGGCTATATAAGCGGCAAGGAAAGAGTCCCATTGCCTGTCAGCGCCGATGCCAAGCGCTTCAAGATACCAGCGGTCTTTGCCATCATATTGTTGAGCCAGTTTTGCCCAGAGAGCAGGTGCTTCAGGTGATTTATTATGGTGCAAAGCAATGACGCATTCACGTTTTACCTGCGCATCAGCATCATTCATCAGGAGCTTCACATCATCAATTACATTTTTGTTTTGTTCTCTTGCGGCACGTAAAGCTGTTATTTTAATATCAGGGTTGCTATCTTTTAATCCCTGCTGAATATATTTATCATAGTCCGCGGCTATTTTTACCAATGCCCAAAGCGCTCTTGCACGCATCCTTGGTTCTCCAGTTGAATTCCACAATTTTTCCAATTCAGGAATTGCATTGTTACCCATCGATTTTAATGTTGTGAAAGCGTGATAGCGAACGGAGAGATTAGGATTTTGTAATGCTGCAACTGCACCTGTCGCTGTCGAGTAATCTTCTTTTTTAATTGTGTAAGTAGATTCTTTTGGCGCTACACGATAGATTCTTCCGCGTACCTGGTCGCCAGCCTGGTGGCCGCCTACGCCTACATCATACCAGTCTGCAACGATCAATGATCCATCGGGCGCTATCGACACATCTGAAGGGCGGAACCACTGGTCTTTTTCATTTTTTAAAATGTTTACAATACTGGCGGTATAGCCAGCCCCACTTTTCTGAACAGGATAAGAGCGAACAACATTTGGACCAGCATCACTATGTATAAGTTGATTATGAAATTGTGCAGGCAGTAAAGAACCTTCATAAACAAGAATGCCTGTTGGCGAACCGGCGCCTGTTTGCAAAAGATTGGGTACAACTCCAGGGTCATTTAAATGCCAGTGCCTGTAAGGAATTGAATCTTCCATGTTGGTTCGATTGCTATACCAGCCAGCGCCAGTCATCTCATCTGTATAACCATAATTGCCATATTCCATCACGTAATTGATGCGAACACCGCGATTGCCATCATCATCATTGTCGCTTTGCCAGAGTGTGCCATAACTATCTACGGTTACTTCGTAAGGATTGCGAAAGTTTTGTCCCAGGCATTCCACATGCGAACCATCCGGATCGCAGCGAAACACCATTCCTTGCCTATATTTCTTAGGGCCTATTTCTTCGCCGTCCTGGTCGAGTACTGTTTTACCATTTTTATCTTTCAACGTTTTGCCTTCGTTACCAAAGTTGAAGTACAACTTACCGTCAGGCCCAAACGTAAATTTGTGAATAGCGTGGTCGTGTTGCTCTCCTCCAATGCCCTGGAAGAGTATTTCCTTTCGGTCAGCAACGTCATCATTATTGTCATCATAAAATATCCAGACGTACGGGCTTTGCGATACAATTACTTTGTTGCCTAAAACGCAAACGCCTAATGGCGCATTAATTTCTGGCCCCTGGTAAAAAACTTTACTGGTATCAGCTTTACCATCGCCGTTTGTGTCTTCAAGAACTATGATTCGGTCACCCTTAGGATTGGTAGGGTTGCCATTAATGGCAGGGCGGTAATTATATGCTTCGGTTACCCACACTCTTCCCCGTTCATCCACATCGATATTGGTCGGGTTTTTCAACAGAGGTTCGGTGGCGAAGGCTTTTACTTCGAGCCCTTCCGCAACAGTAAGGCTTTTCAAAGCATTTTCCGGCAGATGCTTTTGTTCTTCCGTAAGCGAGTCTTTGGTTGTTGCTGCCTGCTCTTTATTCTCAGAGTTATTGCAAGAATAATAAGTAGTAATCGACAAAAAGGATAGAGAAATATAAATAATCTGTAGAGGCTTGCTAATCGTTCTGGCTGATAATTTCATTTTGATGATTTTGGCACTTTGGGAATAAGGCCTACAAATTATTTTATTTCCGGCATTCAATTAAATCTTTCATTAAATCCTGAGAATTTTTTATCAAAATCAAAATGGCGTGATCATCAAATAATAAGCATTGATAGTTTAACCTTCCTCACAGCCGACACCTCACACCTGACACCTGATAACACTTAAATGTTAAAATACATTAACTGGCTACTCGATTTTTGTTAATGCACTAATTTTAGGAACTACTAAAATCATAGCTTATGAATTTTAACCGGGCAAACAACATTACCGGCTGGATCGTATGCGGTATAGCATGCACAGTATACCTGATGACAATGGAAGCAACGGCCAGCTTCTGGGATTGCGGAGAATTTATTTCTGCTTGTTATAAACTTCAGATTCCGCATCCGCCCGGCGCCCCCTTGTTTGTTTTAATGGGCCGGTTTTTCATTATACTGTTTGGTAATAATCCACATAATGCTGCGGTTGCAGTGAATTCGATGAGCGCAATAGCCAGCGGCTTTACCATTCTTTTTCTCTTTTGGTCGATCACTTATTTTGCCCGTAAGATTATACAAAAGAAAAATGAAGCGCTTACAAAGCAACAACTGTTTACGACAATGGCTTGTGGCGTCGTTGGCGCATTGGCGTATACGTTTTCAGATTCATTCTGGTATAGCGCAGTAGAAGGGGAAGTATATGCATTATCGTCATTCTTCACCGCTATCGTTTTCTGGTCCATATTAAAATGGGAACAACGTGCCGATCAACCAAATAGTGACCGCTGGCTGATTTTCATTTTTTATATGATGGGACTTTCAATCGGCGTTCATTTACTGAACCTGCTTACTATCCCTGCTATAATAATGGTCTATTATTTCAAACGCTATAAACCAACCGTATGGGGAAGTATTCTTGCTTTTGTAATTGGTTGTACGATTACCGGTATAGTGCAAAAGTTCCTGATTCAGTCGTCTATCAGAGGAGCAGGCGCATTGGATGTATATTTTGTCAATGATCTTGGTATGCCTTTCTTTTCCGGCTTTGCATTCTTTTTCATTTTAGTTGCGACCGCTATCTTCTTCGCAATGCGTTATGCTATAAGAAAAGGCTTTAGCCAACTAAAAGTCGCTTTATGGAGTGTATGCTTTTTATTGTTGGGTTATTCTACGTATCTCACTACAATGATTCGTTCCAACGCAAATCCCGCTGTGGACATGTACAATGTAGACAATCCCGTTAGTCTTGCCGGATACCTCGGCCGTGAAAATTATAACGACTGGCCTATTTTGTACGGGCCAGATTTTACAGATAAGCCATCGTTTGTGGAAAACGGTACTGCCTACACGAAATTTGAAAACAAGTATTCTGACGCTGGAAAAATCATGAAAGCTGATTGGGCAAATACGCCTTCTTCTCATTTTTTTCCAAGAATGTGGGACAACAGCAACGATCGCCAGCAACAGGAATGTTATCGGGCATTCACAGGCATGGAGGAAGGTGAAGCTCCGACAATGAAGGATAATATCAGTTATTTTACAAAGTACCAGGCTGGTTGGATGTATATGCGGTATTTCATGTGGAATTTTGCGGGCAAGCAAAACGACTTGCAAGGTTTTGGAAATGTGAGAGACAGTAACTGGGTGAGCGGTATTTCAGTGGTTGACAACACGCTTTATGGTAATCAGAAACAGTTACCCATGACCGTGAGAGAAGATAATAAATCGTACAACAAGCTATTTATGCTTCCGCTGGTGTTGGGCATCGCGGGTTTGTTTGTGCAGTACAAGCGTAAGCGGAGAGATTTTTTGGTGAATCTCTTGCTTTTCTTTTTTACCGGGCTGGCAATTGTTATCTATCTCAATCAATCTGCATATCAACCGAGAGAGAGAGATTATGCATATGTAGGATCGTTTTATGCATTTGCAATATGGGTTGGTCTTGGTGTAATCGCTGTCAAAGAATTACTGCAAAGAATGGTGAAGCTTCCCGTTGCAAACTATGCGGCCGCTGGTCTTTGCATGCTTGCTGTCCCTGTATTGATGGCCAGCCAGGAATGGGACGATCATGACCGGAGTAATAAAACACTGGCCCGTGATCTTGCTAGGAATTACCTGGAAAGTTGTCCTCCAAACGCTCTATTGTTTACTGCTGAAGATAATGATACTTACATGCTTTGGTATTTACAGGAAGTAGAAGGAATACGACCGGATGTAAGAGTCGTTGTTAATACCATATTTGCTTCAGACTGGTACATTAATCAACTACGATACAAAGTAAACAAGAGTGATCCATTTGATGTAGTGTTTACACCGGAACAAATAAGAGGTAGCAACCGGGATGTTGTTTATTTTGATAAAGTAAATGGTTATGATAGCAGCAAATCGTATGATTTGTATGATGCGTTGAAAAATGTGACTGCGAGTGACAACCCTCAATATGCCCGTCAGACTGAAGAAGGCGACGTGTTACATTTATTGCCGGCATGTCGGTATACTATTCCGGTCGATCAAAAATTTGTAAAAGCTAACGGCACCGTACAGCCGACTGATACTGTTGTGAGCGAACTACAATTGGATATCAGCAGCAAGCGATATTTATTTAAAAATGACCTCGCGATGCTATCGGTGATCGCAGCGAATAACTGGAAACGCCCTATATGCTTCACGTCTGATCGTGAACTGGCTGATCTTGGTTTGGGTAAATATGCAAGGCAGGAGGGAATGACCTATCGGTTAACGCCGGTCGAAAACAGCGCAGTGAACAATGATGTAGCGTATCATAATATCATGGAGAAATTCGCTTATGGTCGTGTTTCCGGTAAGAGGCCTGTTTACTTCGACGAAGAAAATCGCCGCCGTTTAAATTATATCCGACTGGCACATGCGCAAGTTGCTATCAGTCTTGCGCAAGCGGGACGTAAAGAAGAAGCAAGGAAAGTTTTGGAACGATTTGACCAGAATGTAAGCGAAAAAGATTTTCCCTATGGTATGACGACGAATCGCGGCAATCAACATGATGCTATCGCTTCTCAATTTCTGCAGGCCTGTTATATAGCAGATGATATAACATTGGCGAAGAAGGTGTCAGCTTCAATTAAAAAAGATTTGAACGAGCAATTAAAGTATTACAGTTCATTGGGTGATGGCACTATGAATGAAGAACAAATGGTTGCAAACGCATACAACATGTTGCAGGGAAAAGGTGGTGAAATGCCTTCCAAACAGGTTTCCTTTGCTTATGATATTGTAAGCTCCTGGCAATTGTTGCAGCAAATGAATGGATGGGAGAAAGTACAGGGAAAGCTCTGAATAATTAGCAATTTGCAGTTGGCAATTTGCAATGAGAACTTACCCGAATGCAAATTGCCAACCGCCAACTGTTTTACTCAAGTCCGAGGGCCTTTAATTCTGAGACTGTCGTTTGATAATCTTTATGCACGATTCCTTTCAGGCCGAGGCTCTCAGCGACCTGGACGAACAGCGGGCGATCGTCAATATAAACTATTTCATTTTCCGATACCTGGGCCACGTCAATGGCTATGCGAAAAATATCAGCATCCGGTTTTCTGAAGTGAACAAAGCTGGACGAAATAAAAAAATCAGCAAACTCTCCAAGTTTGAATTTTTTTATTCTGTAGTCATTCAATTCACGGCCTTCGTTATTGACTACCGCAATTTTAAGATTGTTTTTTTTCTTCAGCGTACGCATCAATGTGATCATTTCGGGATAGGGTTGTGATTGCTCAAACATAAAACTGCGGAAATCGTCCACCGTGAAGTTTCTATCCTGGTAGAAAACCACACGCTGAAGATATTCGTCGAGACTGATTTTACCCACTTCGTATGTGTCAAACGTGAGGTGATGCCGTTCTTCGGTTTCAGCTGCATCAAGTTTGAAAAAATCAATTGCTTTTTTACGGCCGCTACGTCCCCATCCGTTCGTCAATAGCACTCCGCCAATATCTGTAAATATGGTTGTGATTACTGCCTGTGTATTCATACAGGCAATTTAATAAAATCTATTTGACGAGAGAGGATAGAAAAAGATCACTATTTTTTTCTGCCTGCAATAAAAATCAGCGCACCAGCGGCTATCGCTATTCCCCCTGCATACGTCGGCCAGTTGACGCTATGATTTTCTTTT
Organism: Chitinophagaceae bacterium; assembly: GCA_049840875.1. Lineage (GTDB taxonomy): Bacteria > Bacteroidota > Bacteroidia > Chitinophagales > Chitinophagaceae > JAFDYH01. The sequence continues at coordinate 273,053 of JASGJE010000002.1, forward strand.
TTATTGATTTCTACAGGGCCCAGGTCAACTACTTTTTTTTCTTGTGTAAAATTGAATCCTTTGAAAATTAACATCAAGGCACCTGCAACGATCAGGATAATACCAACTGCTTTCATTTATTTATTTTTTGGAGAAGAAATTCCTGCAACTTTTTTTTCCGTCTTTGTTTGAGGTTTGATTATCTCGTCTTTGGAAAGGCCATGTGGAAATCCTGAGAAATCCTGGTCAATATGCATATCCGGGTTTGCTTGCACTTCTTCCTTACTCATTATCGGTTTGGGCATTTTAAGTTTCCGGTGAAACTTTTTAAAATTCAGGTTTCGCATAAAACAGAATACTAAAATAGCATGCCAGCTTCCCGTGTTGCTGTAAAGAGGTTCCCGTAAAATGCCTGGATCGGTTAATTAGCAGACGGCTCCGGAATAATAGTTACCTGCATCAATTTACCATGTCTTAACAATCCGATTTGTACAGGCATTCCGATTACTTCTTCAGATAAATACTGAAATAGCTTATCTATCGACTCAACCGTTTTGTTGTTAAACTGTACAATGATGTCGCCAAACTGGATTTTGCGATGATTCAATGCATTTATCTGTATCACTTCTGAAACATAAATACCTGTACGATTAGTGATTTTGTTATACTCACGCATCCTGTTAGACAATTTTACAGATTGCCCCGCAATGCCTATCAATGCACGGGTTACTTTACCTTTCATGATCAATTGACCAGCGATATAGCTGGCAAGATTGGATGATACGGCGAAACAAATCCCTTGCGCCGATGCGATGACTGCTGTGTTAACGCCGATCACATCGCCTGCCGAATTCAGTAATGGCCCACCGGAATTACCAGGATTTAAAGAAGCATCAGTTTGTATTACGTCGTCGATAAGTCTACCATTTCCGGCACGCAAACTTCTCCCTATGGCGCTTACCACTCCGGCAGTAACGGTTTGCTGCAAGCCGAAAGGATTGCCGATTGCGATCGCAATTTGTCCCGGAATAAGCTCGTCGGAATTGGCAAAATGTAACGCTTTCAGATTGCGACTATCCACTTTGATTACAGCAATATCCGTAGATGCATCACTACCTTTTAATTCGGCTTTCAGGAGTGTGCCGTCGTCCAGCGTAACGTATAATTCTTTTGCATTGTCCACCACGTGATGGTTGCTGATGATATAGCCATCAGAAGATATGATAAAGCCCGAACCCGTCGATTCGCTATTGCCATCACGATTTTGTGTTCTTGCTTTATTGCCGATATTGCGTATATGCACAACGGAAGGCGCAATTGATTTGTACACCTCACTCACCGTTTTTGAATACGCGTCGATCAGAATTGTGTCTGCGTTTAAAAATTGGATCATCAAAATGCCAGATCAATACTTATACCATCGGTTTTTACCTGTCAAAATTGGCGAAAGTTTGATCACAAATCTGTCAATAAAGCTTGTTTTGTTGAATAATAAAACAAAAAGCAGCCAGCGTTGTTACATACTGGCTGCTTTTGCGACGATTAATGTCCTTAGTCTACTTTTACAAATTTTGCGGTTCTTGAATAATCGTTTTGTCTTACTTCGATAAAATAAGTGCCAGCGCTTAATTTATCCAATTGATAAATTTCCATTGTCACATAACCTTTACTTACATTGTCACTGATTCGTTTTACGAGTTTGCCTGTTACGTCAGTTATGTTGATAGTCACCGGTCCATTTTCGGGAAAGGATGTAGATAATGTAAATTCTCTTACTACGGGATTCGGATTGATGAGTAATCGCTCATCGTTACCAGAACCATTATAGATTTTAATAGTTCGTGAATAAGTGAACGATCCATTGATATCAACCATCTTTAACCGGTAGTAGTTTGCTCCATTGGTAAATTTATTATCTGCAAATACATAACTCTGTTGTCCTGGAAGGTTTTTTGCATTTTGCTGATTAATCGCAATGAAATTTTTACCGTCTGTGCTTCTTTCTACAATAAAATATTTGCTGTTTATTTCGGCTTCGGTTGTCCATTTAGCAGCGTTTATGTTTTGTTGTGTATTCACTGAGAACGATGTTAACGTAACGGGTAACATAATATCGCCAGGGCAAAGCGGGAATATTTTAGATGAGTCCGTTGTGGAAAGACCTGCCGCGTCTGTCACGGTTAATTTGAACAGCCAATAATAGGTATCGCCATTGCAACCGATCCTTTCAATAAGTGAACTTGTCAATCTGTTTGTGTCAATTGCTTCAGCATGCTGATGATTACTATGACGTAAAATTGCCTGCCATTCGTATTTAAGTTGACCATCTGGAAATTCCGCATCGGAAACAATAGCTTGTAAAGAATACGTTGAATCCGTTCCGATGGTGTATTTTGAATTCTTAACAGGGCTTATGATATTTACAACAGGCGGCGTATTGTTTACTGATATTATTATGCTATCTGTTGATGTCAGTGGAAAAATCGCATAAAGTGACCACTCATTTTCAATTGTAGCTGACCCTGTTATTCAGTTGAAGTTGACCCCTGTTATTCGGTGCAAACTGACCCCCTTTTTTTGTGGTTGATGTTGGGTTGTTTTATTAAGCCATAAATGCTGATACTTGATGATTCAAACTTCAGCATATGGCTAATAACACAATTGTTATGAGTAAAATCAGACAGATCCTGCGTTTATTTACGCAAGGCACAAGTAAGAAACAGATCAGCATACAAACTGCTATCGCCCGTAATACTGTTAAAAAGTATATAAGTAAGTTTTTAAAACTACGCTTAACAGGAGAAGATATCAGTAAGATGAATGATCAACAACTCGACGAGATTTTTGGCGCTCCTGGAATAGTCCCTAAATCATCCCGTTACAATGAGTTTCAAAAATTACTTCCTTCAATAGAGAAGGAATTAAAGCGCAAAGGAGTAACGCTGGCCGCTGTCTGGAAGCAATACATTGAAGCCCATCCGGATGGTTACAGGCAGACAAGTTTCTTTGAGTATTACAGAAAGTACGTCAACAAAGGCCAATCGGTAATGCATATTAATCACAAAGCGGGTGATAAAATGTATATCGATTTTTCGGGTGAAAAGTTGAGTATTACCGATAAACAAACCGGAGAGATAACAGCCGTTGAAGTATTTATTGCTGTTCTTGGCTGCAGCCAGCTTACGTACGTTGAAGCAGTGTTAACACAGCGTAAGGAAGATTTTATTCGAGCTTGTGAAAATGCATTGCATTATTTTGGAGGTGTGCCCGCAGCCATTGTTCCAGATAATTTGCGTACTGCGGTGACAAAAAGTAGCCGGTATGAACCAACTATCAATGAAACATTCGCTGACTTCTCTGAACATTATGACACAGTTGTCCTCCCTACTCGTACATACAGGCCCAGGGATAAGGCACTGGTAGAAGGAATGGTCAAAATTGTTTATCGCCGAATCTTCGCTGTGATTAATGCTGAAATTTATTTTTCACTGGACACTTTAAATCAGGCTATACATATACATCTGGAAGCACATAACAACACCTTATTGACAGGTCGTGAATACAGCAGAAGACAACAGTTTGAAGAGGTAGAAAGGGCGGCACTCCGCCCCCTGCCGGTTTATCGTTATGAGTTTAAACGGCAGGTTATTGTAAGTGTAATGAAAAACGGGCACGTTTGTCTTGCACCCGATAAACATTACTACAGTGTACCTTATCAATACATTGGCAAAAAGGTTAAAATACTTTTTAGTTCCGATCAGGTGGAAATTTTTTACCAGTATCAACGTATTGCTGTACACAAACGCAATCATCGAAAATATTTTTATACCACACTTAACGAGCACCTGGCTTCTTCTCATCAGTTCCTCAGTGATTGGACAGCAGAACGATTTATTGAACAGGGAAAAGTCATCCATGAAGATGTAGCAAACTTTATAACTACTGTTATTGAAACGAAGCAACACCCAGAGCAAGCTTATAAATCCTGTGCAGGAATATTAAACCTGGGAAGGAAAGTGGGACCCGTAAGACTGACGAATGCCTGTAGAAGAGCGCAGGAATATGGAGTGTATAACTTCCCCATTATCCAACAAATACTTGAAAAAAATCTGGATCATGTAAACGATCAAAAAGAACATTACAATGAGATGCCACAACATCAGAATATCCGGGGCAAAAACTATTACGAATAACTTTATTATTAATCAATAAAAAAAACAGTATGAACACAAACACATTGGAAAGATTGCGCATTATGCGCTTATATGGAATGTATCGATGTTTTAAAACAAGTCTCGAAAACAAAACGAATGAAACACTGACCTGCGATGAAATAACGGCCTTGCTTGTCGAAAGCGAATGGGATGACCGGCGTAACAAAAGCGTAGAACAAAGAATAAGATATGCTCACTTCCGCTATAAGGCCAACATAGAAGAATGGGATTTTGCCAAATCACGCGGCATCACTAAAAATCAAGTGTTCCGCTTAGGTGATTGTGATTTTATCCGTAACAATGAAAATCTGATAATTACCGGTGCAACCGGAACTGGTAAAAGCTATCTTGCTTCAGCAATAGGCTATCAGGCCTGTCAATTAAATTTTAAAGTTTTGTATACTAATACTACGCGCCTATTTGCACAACTTAAAATAGCCAAAGCCGATGGATCTGAAATACGAGAAATGCAAAAAATAGAAAAAGCTGACTTGTTTATTTTGGACGACTTTGGTATACAGACACTGGATCAGCAAAGTCGTTCCATACTCATGGAAATTATTGAAGACAGACATGGCAAACGATCAACAATCATTACCTCCCAGGTACCCGTAAAAGAATGGTACGATATTATCGGTGAAAAAACGATTGCTGATGCTATACTGGACAGGATCGTTCATAATGCCCATCGCATCGAACTAACAGGCGAATCCCTACGAAAAAAAGTTACCCTTGAAATAGAACAGAAGAAATAATTTTGTATCACCAATAAAACAACTCCGAACCTTCCACAAAAAACTCAACTTAGACTGGTCAACTTCGACCGAAAAAGGATGGTCACGATCTCCGATTATTCCAATATAATTTTAGAAAGTATAAAATACTGCCAGGCAAAAAAAGGAATGATATTACATGCCTGGTGCATCATGAGCAATCATCTGCATTTGATAATTGCAACAAAAGAAAATTATCTAAGTGATGTACTGCGCGATTTCAAAAAGTTTACGAGCAAGACAAATCATAAAAGCCATCGAAGAAAATAAACATGAAAGCAGAAGAGAATAGATGTTATCGATTTTCAAAAAAGCCGGAGAAAATAATAGCAGAAATAGTGAGTATCAGTTCTGGCAACAAGATAATCAATCAAAAGAGCTATATAGTCCTGCTTTTGTTTTTCAAAAGTTGAATTACATCCATAATAATCCAGTAGAAGCTGGCATTGTATATAAACCTGAAGAATATCTTTATAGCAGTGCAAGGAATTATAAACTGACAAAAAAATGTGGATTGTTGGATGTTGTTTTTATCTAAGCTGATTTCTGTGAAGGAAAGAGAAAGCTACAGTAGTATTACAGCGAGGTGGCCAGCTTCAAAGAAGCTGATGTTTAGTGACAGACTAAACATAGCATCCTAAAGTTTGTAGTTTCAATACTGATTTGAAAAAACTGAAGACTAAGGAAAGCGGGGTCTCTTCGCCATTGCAGGTGTTCCAAAAAAGAAGCATGCCGGTGTTAGGTGTTGTGCAAAGGAAAGTGTGTGGCAAAACACCAACACCATCAACTGTAAGATTTCTGCCCGTGTTGGTGTTCAGCAAAAAGAAGCACGCCGCTGTCGGTAATGTTCTTTCTTTTCAATACCGATTATGATGCAATGGGTGCTCCTAATTCTGAATCAACGACTACTTCTTATCCAAGTACACAAACATATTATTCAAACTCTAACCCTGACAGCAAAATATCTGTTGTGAGAGTTGGCAGCTAAAACCACACAGTAATGAAATGGAAAATAATCTTCACTCTTTTATTTATTGCATCTGTTATTATGATGTTTATGTATATAGACAAGCCTCTTGTAGTTTATACACGTACAGCAATAGAAGATGTATATCTTCCTAATGGAAGTTATTCAACAGAGCCGGTTACCAGAACTTATCAGGATAACTATGCCTCGATAGGCGCAGGAATAGGATTTGCAATTTTAGCAGGTGCATCACTAATCTGTTTTGCTCTTACAATACGAAGTGAAAAAGGCAAGGATGTCTAAATTGGGTAGTGTATTACAATCGTTGGTTTTTAAGCGAAGTGGGAAGATGTTGGTTTACAGGGCAGAAACTCTGCTCTGTTTATGTTTATGGAGGATTGAAAATGCAATTAATAAAATTTGTTTAAAGATAACCGAGCGAAAATTTCTATTGATGTGCTACAATAGTTGGTAAAATATGGAGTGTAAATATTGCAATAATGTATGTCAAAAGTGAAGGTTCTGCTGGGCGCCTTCTGCAAAACGTACAGCACAATTCTTACCCGCAATTGAAACTCAATTATAACCCCATCCCTTTAAAGAGATAGGTTATAATTGAGTTGAATCTGGTTTTAATCTGGGTTATAGGGGATGATGCATTTCGCCAACGGGTTTGATCTTATTATATTTATCACAAAAAAATTAATATGGTATCGACGGAACAAGGCGATATAAATACAAGCGAACTAAGAGAGACCTATTTGAAAAACCTCGATTCAACAACACGTTCTATTCTTGATGAAGACGCGAAATATTTTCTACACCAGGCATTGTCTACGCCTGTAATGAATGTGCTAAGTAAAACAGAAGGCGCATACATTTATGATAATACAGGCAAACGATATCTTGATCTTCATGGCAATGGTGTACATAATGCGGGTTTTTCAAATCCTGAAATTATCGAGGCGGTTATAAAACAACTACAGGATCAATTAGCATTCACACCAAGACGCTATACAAACATTCCCGCTATTCATCTTGCGAAAAAACTGGTTGAAATAACACCTGCAGGATTGGATCGTGTTTTGTTTTGCCCGGGCGGATCAGAAGCGATTGAAATGGCGATTGCTTTAGCGAAGCAGGTAACGGGGAGGTGGAAAACAATTTCGTATTGGGATTCTTATCATGGAAACGGTTTTCAGGCTTCATCAGTAGGAGGGGAAGAACATTTTAGTAACGGACAAGGACCAATGGTACCCGGCGCTTTTCATGTTGAGTTCCCTAATTACTATCGAAATCCATGGGGATTGACAGATGAAGCGGAAATTGATAAATTATATATCCGGCAAATTGAGATTATTCTTCGACGTCATCCTGATATTGCAGCTATCATTGCTGAACCTATTTCTGCTACTCCAGTTGTTCCGTCACTCAACTATTGGAAGAAGGTACGTGAGATCTGTGATCGCCACGGCATTCTATTAATCTTCGATGAGATTATCGAAGGGTTTGGAAGAACGGGTAAATGGTTTGCCAGTGAGTACTTCGTAACGCCCGACGTATTGGTGCTTGGTAAATCATTGGGCGGTGGCCTTGTTCCGTTTGCAGGCATTGTAACAAAAGACAAGTATAATATTTTACAACATCGCTCTATTGGTCATTTTACGCATGAAAAAAATCCTCTTTGCTCCGCAGCAGGGTTAGCAATGATCGGTTATCTCGAAAAGAATAAATTGATAGATAATTCGAAAAAAATGGGAGAGTATCTTGTTGGGGAACTAAAGAAATTAAAAAATAAATTCCCCGTCATTGGAAATATTGCAGGCGAAGGATTACATCTTGGGATTGATTTGGTGAAAGACCCCCAAACGAAAGAAAGAGCCGGTAAAGAGGCTGAATGGGTCATGTACGAATGTCTTAAACATGGAGTAGCATTGAAAGTTATTGAGGGAAATATATTGACGATGCGACCTTCACTTGTTATCAATAAAGATGATTGTGATTTAATTATTAATGCACTTACTAAATCGTTCACACGATTAAATACCTGATCGCAACAATTGTTAATAAAAAGACCCCGGAAATCCGGGGTCGCCTATAAAACAAAATCTAACGGGACTATATTGAGACACCAAACGGTGGTTTTGTATTCAGTATATCATAGACAATACCTCTCTTTTGAAGTTTAATGCAGCTTCAAAAATTTCTACCCGGTAATTTTACGAAGGAGATCTCTTTAGCAAAACGTTAATAGGTTTTAATGAGAATCTTAATGGCGTGCAAAACTTTTTTCTCCTGCCCGAATCGCAACAGGCAAATTATTTTCACGTGGAGGTACCGGGCAATTGTATTTGCCACTTACGTAAGCGCATGATGGATTGTACGCTTTATTGAAGTCAATTTCTAACTGATTGTTTTTGATGTCAGCAATTTTGAAATTCATATACCGGCCGGTATGATAACTTTCCTCTCCGGTGGTAAGGTCAGTAAAAGGAAGGAAAAGATAATCTTTGTATTTATCATCTTCCATCAGGCTTTGCGATTGATAAATGTTTAAACTAAGAGCAGTATCATGGATAGAAAAAGTCAATACGCCATAAACGCGGAATGTTTTCTTGATAACGCCTGAGGTTTCCATTTTAAACCATTTGGCTTCATCCGATTTTTTAAATTTTGCACTGACGCGATATGTCTTATCAGGCTCATAAAAACGGAAGTATTTTTTGTCATCGCCGCTGATAACATCATGCGTGTCTATATAATTCTGAAAGTAGACGTGTAGGGAATCCGTGTAACTTTTTTGGGAGAATGAGGAAAAAGAAATCAGTACAAATGCGAGTGAAACGAATTGTTTTTTTGAGATTGTTACCACAGATTTTAATTTTTACCCTGCCTGCCGGCCAGCAGGTTTTTTACTCCCAAATGTACTTCGGCCATCATACATCTTGCACTGCCGCCGCCATTAGTTTCTATTGTTGTTAATGACGAATGGATTATTCTGTTATAACCATTTAACCTGTTGATTTGTTCCGCAGTAAGTGATTCAAATGCCTGCGATGACATAACAAGCAACTTTTCGCCGTTGACATTCTGCACTTGCAGCATGTTGCCTGCGAAATGATTCATTTGATCAAGTGATATAGCAATAATCTCCTTTCCAGTCTTCTTTATTGTATCGGCAACTGTGTTTCTTTGTGCTTCATCGTTTATACTGTCAAGGCAAATGACAACATATTTATCCGCAACGCACATCATCACATTCGTGTGGTATATTTCTTTTCCGTTCCCATCTACCGCCCGGAATGAAACGGGTTTATATCCGGTTTGTTTGCAAAAATCATTCAAAACAGCCTTATCTGTTCTTGGTGAAAGACAAGCATAGGCTATTTTATTTTCTCTATCCAATACCATGCTGCCTGTCCCTTCGAGAAAAACATCTTTCGCTTCATAGCTGCTCAGATCAAGTTGGCTCTTTATCTCAAATTGATCGCGAATGGTGTCAATCACATTTTGTTTCCGTTCAAGCCTTCTGTTTACGGCAAACATCGGGTAATAAATTAGCGTTCCATCTTCATGAAATGATATCCAGTTATTGGGAAAAATTGAATCTGGTGTAAATGGTTCTGGGGTATCATTTACTACGATAACGTTTACATCATTTTGACGCAGTTTTGAAACGAACTGATCAAATTCTTTCAAGGCGTTCTCCTGCGCATTCTCATCCTGTCCCGGCACCTGGAATGCATTGTTCACAGCGGTTTCGGCATTGAAGCCAAAATTCACCGGGCGAATCATTAGTATGTTGGAAGTCGTTTGCATTGAAGTCAATAGTCAATGGTCAATGGTCAATGGTCAATGGTCAATGGTCAATGGTCAATGGTCAATGGTCAATGGTCAATGGTCAATGGTCAATGGTCAATGGTCAATCGAAGTATAGAGCCTGTAAAGATCGTACTTTAATTGATTTCATCTCTCAGCAAAGGCATACTCATACAATGAAATCCTCCTCTTGCTCTTGACAGCTCTGCTGATGGCATCAGGATCAATGTATCTTTTATTTCACTGGTTTTTATTTCATCAGCTTCCAGTTTTTTTAATAAATCACTGGCGCTGATAACCGCAAATCCATTTTGCTTAAATGCTTCTACCGTTTTGTCGTTCCGGTCGTAACCCAGTACGACACCTTCTCTCAGCGCAAGCAGGTTGCAGGAGTCTGTCCATTGTTCGCGGGCATCATACGGAAATTCATTGTTGCCGGAATAGATAAATTTTACCTTTTCTTCGCTTTTGAGATCGTTGCGGCTTATATCCAGTAATAGTTCTTCCAGGCTGGAGAAGTGAATCGGGTTCTCAATGTCTTTCCGGTTGAATTGTATGATAGTAATCTTGTCATCCTTCTTCGGCCCTTCCAATGTTCGCTGCACAGGATCCGCATCTTCCATACGGATAGCTTTTTTGGAAAAATTTCCAAGCATTACCCACACATTTCTTTTTACCTGTGTAAATACAGTATCGATGTGCATGTAATCCCTTTTCTTGGGAATTTTTACCACAGTGATTTTCTTTACCACCTTTTTTTCGAATAGCGTTGTAATGGCGAGATGAGCCGCTTCCATTGTCGTTCGTTCACTAACGCCAACGAGCAAATGATCTTTGGAGATCACCATTACGTCTCCACCTTCCAATGTTACCTTTTTTTCATCGCCTTCTTTTGGCAATAAAAAATGGTGAGAGGTATCCGGTAATTCAATGATATTATTTCGATAGCCTTCAAACAATGGATGGTTGAAGAATATATAGCGCATCAGTAAAGCTTCTCTTGTCCTTGCTTTTTTAGCAGGTTTGTTGAGAAGGATGTGTTCGTTGATCGTAATTCCGATATCTCTCGTAAAAATGAAGTTTGGAATGGGAGGGAAGATCATTCTTTTTTCACCCATAGAACCGCTGATGAAAACCTTCGCAAGTTGCGTAGACGACAATGATGATAATTCATCCTGTAAATTATACGAGCAGTTTTCAATTGCGCATACGGAGGCCGTTAGTTTTAATTTTATCTCGTGATCTTCCAGTATTTCCGCCAGTATCCACTGTAGCTCAATCACGTTTTCAGACTTAAAAAATTCTTCGTGATCTGGTTTATAGAAATTACGATTATAATTTTTACCATCAAGTGTTGCAAGATTTCCTTTTATCTTTTTAGGATCGAGGAAATACAAAAGTAATTTTGTGTAATAATCATATTCCTTTTTACGGATCGTTTCCAGATGAACGATGTCTTCAAACAACCAGTCCTGCGCTTTTGATGGAACGACCTTACCCAATCCGCTATCTGGACTATGCACCAATAACCGGCGAAGAGTACCTATTTCTGATGTGACAGATATTTTGTTGTTTACACTCATATACAAGCTTATTAAAAAGAAGAGAAAGGATTTTTCAGGCGATCACGAAAAAAATCCTTAATCTGGGATATAGAAATTTACCGGAAGCATATCGGCAAATTTGTAGCAGGCTTTATGACTCTTCAGAAAAGACATATGAACAATTGTTAGCAAAGATAGAGAAGTAATTCGAATTGTCTTTAATCAGTAGTAAATGGCACTTAGTTATCACAAAAAAACCCGGTTGATTCGTCAACCGGGTTCAATAATCTCTTTTTGAATCTTATTGATGTGCTGCAAGCAATGGAACAGAAGTGTGATAAGCCAGCTTCTTCGTATGTCTCGCACTGAATACGCTGTTCATAAATGTGTGATTCTTCGGAATAATAACAATGATATCAATATTCCTGTCTTTGGCAAATTGTTCAATTGCTTCAAAGAAATCGTTCATGCCTATGAAATAAAATTCCGGTTTGAATTCTGCAAACAACTTGAGCATTTTGGCACGTTCGGTAAGATATTCCTCGGTAAGTGACACATAATGTTCGTTATCTACATTTACAATGTGCAGGTTGGCATTGAAGATTTCTAAAACCGTTTTGATTGCCAGCACCGGAGTCGTAGCATCCACATCTTTAAAATCTGAAGTCAGTGCGATGTTGTTTATGCCACTATATTTCGCTTGTGGGGGTATGATCATGACAGGGCAAATATTCTGTTCTGCCATCTTCACGGTATTGCTGGTCATAATCAATTGACGCCATTCTTCCTTTTCTGTAATACCCATCAGGATCAGCGTAGCTGCTTTTTGATAAGCAAGACGGCCAAGACAGTCTATTAAATGACTTCCTTCTTCTTTTACAATATCAACGCTGGCAACTCCTTTTTCCAATAATTCAGCTTTCAAACTTTCCAGGTATTGGCCTGCGGTAACGCTTTCTTTGTCTTTCTCAAACATGTGATACAGGATCACAGTCGTTCCGGCCTTACCTGTGAACATATCGGCTGCATAACGTGCAGCATTCAATGAAGTCTCTGAAAAATCAACTGGAATAATAACGGTTTTCATGCTTGTGGTTTTGACGCATCGAAATTCAAATGCAGGGTGAAAATAAGACAAAATCTTGCAGAATGATGAAGGACGAATAAAAAGATATATCCACCCTCGGTGTTAAAGAGATTTTTTCAGGTATACTTAGTTTGGTATCTTTTGCCCTTAAAATAATCTGCTGATGAAAAAAATAGTTTCGATTGTTTTGCTGGTTTTATCAATTGCTGGTTTCTGTCAATCCACAAAACCAGCGTTGATTCCCCAACCTGTATCAATGGTTGAAAAAACAGGTTCATTTACCCTGAAAAATAATTTTAGCATCTCCGTTTCCGGCAAGGATAACGATGCCGTGAATGTCGCCAAACAACTCTCTGCTGCATTAGCAACACCAACCGGTTATAAAGGAACTGTAAAAGAAAATTCAACTGGTGGTAACATTCAGTTAATGTTGCTATCATCAACAGATAACTCAATTGGTCACGAAGGTTATAAACTTTCAGTCAGTTCCGGTTCGGTAAAAATCAGCGCAAACAAACCAGCCGGGTTATTTTATGGGATGGAAACTTTGCTGCAATTGTTTCCTAAAGAGATTGAAAGTAAAAAAGTAAAAGCCGGCGTTAACTGGATTGCACCTGCAGTGGAAATTACAGATCAGCCACGTTTCGGCTGGCGCGGATTAATGTTTGATGTGAGCCGCCATTTTTTTACCAAAGCCGAAGTGAAGCAGTTTATCGATGATATGGTAAAATATAAATACAATCTGCTGCATTGGCATCTTACAGATGATGAAGGCTGGCGCATTGAAATAAAAAGTTTACCCAAACTTACAGAGGTTGGTTCCTGGCGCGTGAAAAGAGAAGGTAAATGGGCAAACACACCCGTTCCTTTTCCAAATGAACCGAAAACTTCAGGTGGCTTTTATACACAAGACGACATAAAAGAAATTATTCAATATGCGAAAGAACGTTTTGTCACCATATTACCGGAGGTAGATGTTCCTGGACATAGCACCGCTGCACTTGCTTCTTACCCTGAACTTTCCTGTACACCTGGTCCTTATATGGTGAGTGCCGGCGCTCCGTTCATGAATTGGTTTAATGGCGGTCACGAAGGATTAATAGACAACACTCTTTGCCCTGCCAATGAAAAAGTGTATGAGTTTTTAGATAAGGTATTTACAGAAGTTGCTCAGCTTTTCCCTTTTGAATATATCCACATGGGCGGTGATGAAACAGCAAAGAATTTCTGGGCAAATAACGATCAAATCAAAGCGTTGATGCAGAAAGAAAATCTGAAAGACCTGAATGAAGTACAAAGCTATTTTGTAAAAAGGGTAGAAAAGATTGTGAATTCAAAAGGAAAAAAATTGATTGGTTGGGATGAAATACTCGAGGGAGGCCTTGCTCCATCGGCAAGCGTAATGAGCTGGCGCGGTATGAAAGGCGGGATTGCTGCTGCTGGTATGGGTCACCAGGTTGTGATGTCGCCAACCGATTTTGTTTATCTTGATTATTACCAGGGCGAACCATCTGTGGAGCCACCGGTATATGCAGGCTTGCGATTAAATAAAACCTACCAGTTTGAACCAGTACCCGATGGTGTGGATCCGAAATTGATTCTGGGAGGACAAGCTAATTTGTGGACAGAACAAATTCAGCGTTACCGTACAGTACAATACATGCTTTGGCCGAGAGCATTGGCAGTTGCAGAATGTGTATGGTCGCCGAAAGAAAAAAAGGATTGGAAAGATTTTTCCAATCGGGTGCAGACTTTTTTTGAAAGAATGGATGAAGGAGAAATGCGCTATGCACGAAGTGTGTATGACCCGATCATTACCGTGAAAGATGCAAAGGGTAGCAGTGAAGTAATGATGAGTACAGAGTTTGACGGATTGGATATTTATTATTCGATTGATGAAAGCATTCCGGATAATTTTTTCCCGAAATACACTTCGCCAATTATTCTGCCGCCAGATGCCGCGCATTTGAAAGTGATAACTTATAAGAACGGAAAACAAGTGGGGCAATTGATCAATATACCGGTAGCTGACTTGCGAAAAAGAATTCGTTAGTAAATTTGATTCAAATGATTAGCAAGGTGGTGCATGATTGATGTACCACCTTTTATTTTTAATTTCCGGTCAAAGATCATTTTTAATTAAGTAGATTTAATTTCTTCAATAATCAATGTCATGCTTTCGAGACGATTGCTACTCAAACGATCATTGCTGTTGCCAATCTTATTTCGGCCTTCAGCTGCTGAACAATTTCTGACCGATTTATATGGACGTAAGTTAAAGATCGGCGCCTGTGATTGGTCCATTGGAAAATGGAGTGATATCGGGGCGTTTAAAGTTGCAAAAGAAATAGGTCTCGACGGTATTATGGTGGATATGGGAAATGTAGAGAACAATCTTCATATCCGCGAAAAGAAAATACAGCAGGCTTATCTTGAAGAATCAAAGAAAACGGGAATCGCGATTGCAAGTGTTGCGCTTGGTTTATTTAATCAAATGCCATTTCATTCTGATCCCCGTACAGAAGAGTGGATAAATGCTGCAATTGATACTGCAAAAAGCTTCAATGTAAAAGTTGTATTGCTTGCGTTTTTCAATGCCAGTGATTTACGCAATGATCAGTCGCGAAAGGATGCGGCAATAAGAATTTTAAAGAAAGTAATTCCAAAAGCGGAAGCTAAAGGAATTATACTGGGAATAGAATCTTACCTCAATGCAGAAGAGCAACTGGCAATTATGAAAGCTGTTGGTTCGAAAAACCTGAAAGTTTATTTTGACTTTCGTAACACAGCGGATGCCGGATTTAATACTGCTGAAGAATTTAGAAAACTGGGAAAGGATAATGTTTGCGAACTACATATGAAAGAGAATGATTTTCTGCTTGGGGAAGGAACTATCGATTGGAAAGAGGTGAGCAAAGCGGTTTATGAAACAGGATATATTGGTGATGGCTGGATGCAGATAGAAGGAGCGATTCCAAAGGATGGTGATATAGTCAAAAGCTATCGGCACAATCTTGCTTATTTAAAAAACTTATTCAATAAATGAAATCACGGTCTGCAATTCTTGTTACATCTTTAGTTATTGTTTTTTATTCCTGCCAGCAAACTGTAAAAAAACCTGGAGCTGATCTTGCTTTTCATCTTCCGGATGACCTGGATATTTCTCTATGGGCAGAATCGCCGATGTTTTATAACCCCACAAATATGGATATCGATAGCAGAGGCCGTGTGTGGGTTACGGAAGCTGTCAATTACAGAAATTTCAATAATGATTCAACAAAGTTTTTACACCATTCACAGGGCGACCGCGTAATGATTTTAGAAGATACTGATGGCGATGGTAAAGCCGATTCGTCGAAGCTATTTGTACAGGACACAAGTCTCATATCACCATTAGGCATAGCCGTAATTGGAAATAAGGTCTTTGTATCCTGTGCGCCAAACCTTATTGTTTATACGGATGAAAACGGCGATGATAAACCCGATAAAAAAGAAATTTTCTTAACTGGCTTTGGCGGAAAAGATCATGATCATTCATTACATGCGCTGCTGGCCGGTCCTGATGGAAATTTTTATTTCAACACAGGTAATGCCGGTCCACATATAGTTACCGACAAAGCAGGTTGGACGTTACGTTCCGGCAGTATTTATACTGGTGGAACGCCTTATAATAAGAAGAACGAAGGAAATATGAAAAGCGATGATGGTAAAGTGTGGGTAGGAGGGCTGGCGTTGACAATTCAACCAGACGGAAAAGGACTGAAGGTACTTGGACATAATTTTCGTAACTCCTATGAATACACGAAAGATTCTTATGGCGATATGTGGCAGAATGATAATGATGATGAAGTTGCCGCTTGTCGCACTTCATGGCTTACGGAAGGAGGCAATGCAGGTTATTTCAGTACAGATGGTACAAGAACATGGCAGGCCGATCAGCGACCAGACCAGGATATATTCACAGCGCATTGGCACCAGGAAGACCCCGGCGTTATGCCGGTTGGTGACCGAAGTGGAGCAGGAGCCCCTACTGGCATTGTGATAAATGAAAGTGATGCACTTGGAAAAAAATACCAGGGAATGTTATTGAGTGCAGATGCTGGCCGAAATGTAATCTTTGGTTATCATTCAAAGAAAGAAGGATCAGGATATATACCATCGGAGAAATCAAACTTCATTACGTCGCTCAGTAGCGATAACGCGATGTATGTATGGGATGATAGCGCGGCAAACACGCATAAAGAAAAATGGTTTCGGCCAAGCGATGTGGCGATTGGTACAGATGGCGCTATTTACATTGCCGATTGGTATGATCCTGTAGTTGGCGGTCACCAAATGCAAGACCCGATTGGGTTTGGAAGAATTTATAGAATTACCCCAAAGAACAAAGATCTGCATGCACCTGCGATCAATCTTGATAATGTGCAAGGGCAAATAGAAGCATTGAAAAGTCCGGCGATCAATGTTCGCTATCTCGGATTTTTAAAGTTGAAACAGCAAGGGGATGCTGTTATCAATCCTGTTTCAGAATTACTGAAAGACGAAAACCCTTATCTAAGAGCAAGGGGAATTTGGTTATTATCTCAACTTGGATCAAAAGGACTTGCTGTAACGGAGCAATTATTAAAAACTGGGAACGAAAATGATCGGGTAGTTGCTTTCAGAGCTTTACGTGTAGCCGTTCCTGATATAATGCCTTACGCTATTCAATTGCAACATGATTCTTCAGCCTTTCTTCGCCGGGAAATAGCGGTTGCACTTCGCGATCTTCCTTTTGAGAAAACGAAACCGATTTTAATAGAATTGGCGAAACAATATGATGGAACAGATCGGTGGTATTTAAATGCGCTGGCAGCAGATTTTGCAGGTCATGAAGAAGAAGTGTATCCTGAGATCAAACAGATTTTTGCAGCGGGGGTAATGTCTCAAAAATGGAATGATAAAATGATGTCTTTCGCCTGGGCGTTACATCCACTATCTGCATTAGATGATTTACAGCAAATAGCTTCCGATTCGACAATTGAATTAAAGCAACGTAAAGATGCAATGACAGCCATTGCGTTTATTAAAGATAAGAAAGCGGCGGAGGCAATGATTGCGCTCAGTAAAAACATGTTGCCTGAAATAAAAGAACAAGCTTCATACTGGCTATCATTTCGTCAAGGCAATGAATGGTATGCATTATTGGATTGGTCAAAAATTAATCTCGATACGAAATACGAACGCAAAGTGGCGCAGATGAAATCGAAAATGCTGGCAGTGCTGGACGAGCATTTGTCATTAGAGGGGAGAAAGTGGAGATTGGGTGAAATGGCAAGAGATTCTGTTGGTGGGCAAATGTTGATTGGTCTTGCATCGGAAAAAAAATTTCCAGCTCCGTTGGTTTCTGCAATGGAGCTGGAAATTTTTAAAAACCCCGATATAGCGGTGAGAGTTCAGGCTGGTAAATATTTTAAACAACCTGGTGGAAAGAAAAACTATTCGATACAGGAAATTGCTGCTTTGCAAGGCGATGCTGCCGGAGGGAGAACCGTCTTCACTACTTATTGCACAACCTGTCATCGCATTGGTAAAACAGGAAATGATATTGGCCCCGAATTGACGACGATAGGAAAGAAGTTTGATAAAACGGCGTTACTTGACGCTATTTTAAATCCAAGTGCAGCTATATTGCTCGGTTATGAGCCATGGCTGGTAAATACAAAAGATGGCGGCTCCTTCTTTGGATTTCTATTGAGTGAGAACAAAGAAACGATTACGATCAAAGATGTAAGCGGGCAAAAGCACATCATTCCCGTTGCCAAAATAAGTTCAAAACAAAAACAGGATAAAAGCCTGATGCCGGAACCGGCAGTGACGGGTATTTCTGAAAAGCAACTTGCAGACCTTGTTGCTTATTTAAGCGCAGGTAAGCAATAATTCTTTTGGCATCGTTTGATGATAGACAAGGTCGAGAAAATTAAGCAGCCTGCGAACTGATGAACTTAACCAAACTCCTTTTGGCGATTGGTAACAATGTTTCATCCACAGGGAAACTTAGATTCACTTCTATTGAATATACAGCCGGGTTAGGAAAATCAGTCCGGCTGCGGATCAATTCAGATTTTATGTGCTCATATGTGCTTGCGACACCTCGCTGTTTCGCATCGATGTAAGATGTTTTGATGCTGCGGTATTTTTCATCGTGCTTTTCAAAAAAGGAAAGCCTGTATTGATAAACTCTCGTTGTCTTTGTATTGCCTGAACTCAAAAAGAAATAGCCTTCATTGATATCAAGAGGAATTAAACCAACCGGCGATATTGTCAGTTTATCTTCAACAAACTCATAAATCTCCGTTCCGTTTAGAATTGTCTTTTTGATCGTGGAAGCTGAATAGTTAATGATGTCTTCCAGTTCCTGCATCAGTTCATCATCCTGTATCATTTGCTCGTACAGTACTTGTAATTTCTGCATTTGTACACCCGTTAGTTTTTTAGGAAAATGTTCCTGTAAGAATTTTTTATTTTCCCTGAAAGCTACAATGTTATTATAATGGAAGATGACATCTGCGAGTTGAGGATATAGTTTGTTTTCGTTGAAGTATTTGCCCACTTCCTGCAGGTATGCAAGCAAGGTATATTTTTTGAGTTCAAAATCAATATAGCCTTCGGCAAACCAGGTTTCGGATAATTGTTTCATGGTGGACGAGTTTGGTTATTACAATTTAATAAAAAGACGGCAGGAAAAGAAGCGGGTTTACTAAAAAAATCAAAAGATTTTAAGGAATTTTACTATAAATCTTGACACACTATGATCAGACTGTTGATGCTTTTATTTGTCACTGGTACTATCGCGACGTCTTGTTCACACACTTATTATATAGTGCGACATGCAGAGAAAGATCAGGCTGAAGGAAACGATCCGGCTTTATCTGAAGCAGGGAAAGTGAGAGCGATTGTACTGCGCGATGAACTCAAACCTAAGCATATCCGTTATATTTATTCTACAGCTACTGTGCGTGCCCGTTCAACTGCAATGCCGCTTAGCGAAGCGACATCTGTACCGATCACGGTCTATGCCTCAACAGATTCCCTTGTTGTTCAGCTCAAGCAAATAAGAAAAGGTAATGTCCTTATAGTAGGACATTCGAATACGGTCGATGATATCGTCAATAAATTATGCGATGAAACAAAAATAGCGAAGGACTTGTCTGAGACACAATTTGACAATTTGTTTATTGTGAAGTTCAAAGGCAAGAAAGTTTCTTTTACGAAAAAGAAATACGGGTATCCTTCAAACCCTGAATAAATAAAGCCGGGTGATTGATATAACTGTAAATGCCGCTCGATTACAAGCGGCAATTGCAGTTATAAGAAAGCTATTTTAAAAATCTCTATCTGGATTAAAATTCTGCAATTCATTTGCTACTGCTGTGAGGAATGTTGCGCCCAGGCTTCCGTCGATAATACGATGATCATAGCTCAGGCTTAAATACATCATGTGCCGTATAGCGATACTATCTCCATGCGGTGTTTCAATCACAACCGGTCGTTTCTTTATCGCGCCAACTGCGAGTATTGCTACCTGCGGTTGATTGATGATTGGCGTGCCCATCAGGCTGCCGAATGTGCCAACATTCGTCAGTGTGAACGTTCCTGATTGTGTATCTTCTGGTCGCAGCTTGTTGTTTCTTGCATTGTCGGCCAGTGCATTTACCTGTTTGGTAAGACCAACAAGATTTAATTGGTCTGCCCCTTTTATAACAGGAACGATCAGGCTGCCAGATGGTAATGCAGTCGCCATACCGATATTGATATCTTTCTTGACGATAATCTTATCACCATCAACAGAGCTATTGATAAGAGGAAAACGTTTGATACATTTAATAATAGCTTCAATAAACAAAGGTGTAAACGTAATTTTTGTCCCCTCTCTTTTTTCGAAATCCTTTTTCACTTTATCCCGCCATAAAACAAGGTTCGTTACATCAGATTCTGTAAAACTTGTTACATGCGGACTGGTATGTTTGCTGCGAACCATATGGTCGGCTATCAACCGGCGCATGCGATCCATTTCTATTATTTCTACGTTACCTGAGTAAGTTGTCAGCTGCGGGCTGTGAGTTGTGAGTGTGTTAGAGTCATCGGATAATGCAATTTCCTGACTTCTGACTACAGACTCCTGACTCTTGCCTCCTGTCTTTCTCTGGCTCACATACTGTAAAATATCCTTTTTTGTTACCCGGCCTTCATTACCGGTACCGGGAATTTTCTCAAGCTCACTTAAACTTACCCCTTCGCTTGCCGCGATATTTAATACTAATGGAGAATAAAATTTGTTTGTAGTTGTATTGGAGGCAATTGAAGTACCCGTCGATATCACATGAACAGATTCCGGTTGTGTATTGACGGTAGTAACCACAGGTTGAATGGTAGGTTGCGGCGCTGAAGAAGAAGCTTCTTCGGCGGTAGTTTTTATTTTTGCGATCACAGATCCTACAGGAACTACATCATTCGTGTTGAATAAAATAGAATCAATCACACCTGCAGCAGTACTTGGCACTTCACTATCCACTTTATCCGTAGCGATCTCCAATACAGTCTCATCCATTTTTACAGCATCACCTGGTTGTTTATGCCATTTCAGGATGGTGGCTTCCATAATGCTTTCACCCAGTTTCGGCATGACTAGATCAACAATTGCCATAAAGCGATAAAAAATTTTTTCCGGTTATGCCGGAACGTTTACATTGATGTTGCTGTATGTGCTGGTTTATTTGAGCCCTGAGCAAATACCAGTTACCAACACATGCAAACAACTGTTAGGGCTCAAAGGTAAAGGTTTCAATTTAATTAGAACACAATGTATGTCAGCCGTTCGCAATGATAAATTTCCGGAGAAAATTCAATGCTGTAAGGGATGTTTGTTCGATATTTCTGACTCGGTCGAAGCGAAGATTTAGTTTCAATGTTTCTGTTTTTTGTTTATTAGCGGCAGCAATCCAGACCGTACCAACCGGTTTCTCTTCTGAACCACCATCCGGCCCCATGATGCCTGAAGTGGCTAGTGCGTAATCAGTTTTCAATTCCTGTAAAACACCTTTCACCATCTCTTTCACTGTTTCTTCGCTTACTGCCCCGGCGCTTTCTAATGTTGAGTGACTGACATGCAGAACATTTTCTTTTACTTCATTGGCATAACTGACTATTGTTCCTTTAAAATATTGCGATGATCCCGGAACTGTTGTTATCAAATGAGCAATATTTCCTCCTGTACAACTCTCTGCAGTGCTCATTGTTTTTCCTTGCTGTAATAATATTTTGCCGATTTTTATTTCGAGACCTTCATCTTCATCACTCACCAATACATCCTTCACGAGCTCTTTCAACTGATCGAATAGTGGAATCATTTCCTGTTCAGCTTTTTCTTCATTATCCGTTATCATGGTCAACCGGAGTTTCACCAAACCGAAGCCCGGCAAATAAGCAAGTTTGATGTAAGAAGGTAAGGTTGATTCAAAATCTTTTATCCGTTCAGCGATCATTGATTCGCCCATGCCGAAAGTGAATGCTGTTTTATGGATGATTACCGGGAGTTTAAATTTTTCTTTCAGTCTTGGTATAACTTCATCTTTGATCAACCCTTTCATTTCAATTGGTACGCCAGGCATCGAAACAAATATTTTACCGTCTTTTTCAAACCACATACCTGGAGCGGTTCCGATTTTATTGTGCAATACGGTACATACATCCGGGACTTCAGCCTGTTTTAAATTTCGTTCGAGCATCGGCCCGGGGCGTCGGAAAACTTTTTCAAAAAGATATTTTACGTGGGCCAATACGGCTTCATTTACTACAAGTTTACCGCCGAAGTATTCGCAGAGAAGCGGTTTGGTTATATCATCCGCAGTAGGGCCGAGGCCACCGGTGATCAAAATGACATCTGCGTTTTTGCTTTCTTCGTCGAGAGCATTCCATATATCATTCCATACATCTCCAACAGCAACTCTTCGTTTAATCCACAAACCGACTTTATTTAATTCCTGTGCAATGAATGCGCTGTTAGTGTCAATTGTCTGACCAATTAAAAGCTCATCTCCAATTGTAATTATAGATGCATTGATAGACTTCAAGGGAAATATTTTGATAGCAAAGATGAGAAGGAAAAATTATAAACGAATATTGCGGCTGGGTTTATTATAAGTATTCTACAGTTCTATCGCAATGCGCTTGAATTTTCTTACAGTCTTTTTATCTTCATCTCACATATTCAGATTTAATTTTGTTCTGGATAGCTAAATTCAATCAATGAAAAGAGTTGCAATAGTTATTGTTTACTTGTTAGGGGTAGAAATTTCCTTCAGTCAATCAGTGACTCAGAAATTAGAGAAAGCATGGAATCAATTTGAAAATGATGATCAATTAAAGCATGCCGTAAGCTCATTGTATGTTATTGATGCTGCAACGGGGAAAGTCGTATTTGATAAAAATTCTTCTATCGGATTAGCTCCTGCATCTACACAAAAAATAATCACTGCTGCTACTGCATTTGATTTGTTGGGGAAAGATTACAGGTATAAGACTGAGTTTAGTTATGATGGTGAAATAAAGAAGGATACGTTGAAGGGTAATTTATATTTGATAGGCTACGGAGATCCCACATTAGGAAGTTGGCGATATAAATCAACAACACCTGAAAAGATTCTTGATTTTTTTGCTGCTTCATTAGTTAATAAAAATGTGAAAGTTTTAGAAGGTAGTTTGTATATAGATAAAAGGAAATTTTCTACTCAGACAATCCCTGATGGATGGATTTGGCAAGATATAGGTAATTATTATGGAGCTGGATCCGGTAGTTTGAACTGGAAAGAAAATCAACGTGATGTAATATTGAAAAGTGGACCCAAAGAAGGAGATACCGTAAAATTTGTGATAAAGAATGGTAAGCACTCAACTATTGCTTATGGGATGGCAGAAAATGAAATACGATCAGGAAAACCTGGTAGTGGTGACAATGCGTATGCTTATTTTTCTCCTGGATCAGAATCTGTCTTCTACAGGGGTACGATTCCCGTAAACGAAGATTCGTTTAAAATTTCAGTTTCCTTATCTTCTCCGGAATGGACATTATACCATGAGTTAAATGATTTGTTGATCGAAAAGTCTTTTAAATTGAAAGGTGATTATGCAAAAAATCATGGAGAATTTGAATATCTTCAGAATTATTATGGTAACAAAGACATTCGCTTTACACACTACGGGTTAGACTCAATTGGATTTGAAGATTCGAGTAAATTTGATCCATTTCTGAAGCCGGTCTTAAATCTTTACACGCATTATTCACCTTCTCTTGACTCAATCGTTTACTGGTTTCTAAGAAAAAGCATTAACTTATATGGTGAAGCATTAGTGAAGACATTTTCGTACGAAAAGAATGGATATGGTGCAACGGATACCGGCGTAAACATTGTAAAAGATTTCTGGAAAAAGAAAGGACTTGATGTAAGTGAGTTGAATCTCTATGACGGCTCCGGTTTATCTCCGCTAAACCGCGTTACCACTCATGCCCAGGTAGAAGTTTTGAAGTATGCTAAACAACAAAACTGGTTCAATTCCTTTTATGATGCATTGCCAGAATACAATGGAATGAAAATGAAAAGTGGTACGATCAGTGATGTAAAGGCATTTTGTGGGTATCAAAAGGCAAAAGATGGTAAAGAGTATATCTTCTCTTTCATTGTAAATAACTACAACGGAATTTCGTTGTCATTAGTCAATAAAATGTATAAGGTGCTGGACATTTTAAAGTAGAATTAATAATTTCATCACCCGAACCAATACGATTGTTATGAACGAACAGAATTATAAAAACCACTCCCGCTATGTGCCGCTCTGGCATTTTCTCACTGGTGGCGCTATCATCGCTGTTTTAATCGGAAGTGTTGTAAACCTTATTAAGTCTGGTGCTGAAAATGTTTATTCTGCTTCTTTAATAGTTGTCATTGCATTGATCCTTGGTAGTATTTTTTGGTATGCCCGCAAGTTTGCATTGGTCGCACAGGATCGGGCTATCCGCGCCGAAGAGTCATTGCGTCATTTTACACTTACTGGCAAACCGCTCGATGGCCGTCTTCGTATGGGCCAGATTGTTGCTTTACGTTTTGCTTCCGACGAAGAGTTTGTGGAGCTTGCTCATAAGGCTGCAGAAAAGGGACTGCGTAGCAAAACGATCAAGAAGATGATCAAAGTGTGGCGAAATGACGCACATCGCGTTTAACTGTAAAACGAGCGCCACGGCATTTTCATCAATACCGGTACAGCGAAAGATCCCAGCCATATCAGAATAATCAGAATCTTTCCTGCTATTGAAAGGTCCATTATTATCATTCTCTGTAAAAGCCCCTGCATTATCGTAATTATTTTCTCCTCTTGTGCTGAATATTCATAAGGAGGCGCCTGCGGTATGTGCCTGAGGTCCGGATGATGTTTTATTATGGCATTCCTGATTTTCCAATATTGTTCATCGCTGATGTCTTCATAGTCTACGGTGAGATCAACACCTTCTTTTTCAATTTTTGTTACCAGTTTTTCCTGGCGGATATCAGAAAACATTCGCATCAATATCATCAGCGGTATGATCAGCAATACAAAGAATACATTGTTTTGCAATCCCAGCTTGATGAAAGCCCAACCGATCAATGCGCATGAAAGAATTGAAAACACTTTTCCGATGATTGCGCTCTCGTCAAAAAACAAACGGTTCAATAATTGTCCGCCATCCAACGGATATACTGGAATAAGATTGATGACATTTAATAAGATGAGAAACGTAGAAGTCACCTCAAGAAAGCGACTATCGTGGTGCAGCGCAAGATAGTAAAGTATTATGCCGACAATGATACCAGGAACAGGTCCGGCAAGAATGATAATTGACGATTGTGTTTGCGATACTTCTCTCTTGGTGCCACTTGCGTAAGCGCCTAAAAGAGGTATAAAAAAAATACCAAGGTCAGTATAATTGTACAATTTCATTGCGAGAAAATGACCCATCTCATGAAAGACAACAACGCCGGTTAATATCAGAACTAACAACCAGTCTTTGTTAAAAAAATAATAACCTATAATAAAGTAAAGTGCAAGACTTGTTAATGATCTTGTCCAGGTACTCATCGAGCTTTTCGCCTCTTCCAGTTCAGGTTTGGGTGGATAACGGAATAAGGCCGGATCTGTTTGAGCAGAATCTTCACCAGGCATTTTTCCTTCCGGTGTATTATGGTCTGTCACGTGATCGTTAGTGTTATCCATCAGGCTGAAATTAATTAAAATAAGGCTGTAATTTTTTCAACAGCACATCAGGCATAGTATGGCGCTTCTTTGTTTTTATTTCCATAAAATACAACACAACTTTTCCTGTTGCAAGTAATTCATCATTTTCATTCAATATTTCGTGATGGAACTCTATTTTATGACCTTGCGGTAATTCTTTTAAGATTGTTTTAATTGTGAGCAACTGATCGTAGAATGCAGGTCTGAGATAACGGGCATTTACTTCCACAATCGGCATCATCACGCCATCCCTTTCCATATCTGCATAAGTAAAACCAAGATCACGGATTGATTCAGCTCTTGCTACCTCGAAATACTGGAAGTAATTGCTGTGATACACTACGCCCATCTGGTCTGTTTCGGCATATCGGACTCTGACTTTAGTTGAGGCTACAAACATCAGACCTGTTATTTACCAATAAAACGATCAAGACTTACTTTACCCGGCCCTATAAAAATCAATGTAAGAAACCCGGTAAGAAAAAGAGCATCGGTTTCACCGACACCGAATATCTGCCAATGATGGGCATACCAGAGTGCGACAGTCATATCTATAATGAGCGGGATGCATGCAAATCGTGTAAATAAACCAAGAATAATAAATGCAGAACAAAATACTTCAGCGAAAATTACCAGGCAGAAAGATGCAGTAGAGCCGATATGAAACGGGTCAAAGAAACTACCTGATTTAGAAGCAAAGCCCATCAACTTGCTAAATCCGTGTGGTAACATCATTGAACCGATTGCAACACGCAGCAACAACGCTGCAAAGGATACGCCATTGTCAGAGTACTTTATACTGAATAGTTTCTTCATGGAGTTAATTTCAGTTTGCAATGATAATTAAATTGATTTAAAAAAGCGAAAACCGGCTCTTGAGTTACAAGAATGTTAAACAAACTTGATTATTTACGAAATGAGAATGTCGATATAATTTGATTGCAACTTTTATTTTGATGAATGCATCTGCTCGAATTAATGAACAATATTTTTATCAAAAATTCAGCATCGCATAGAGTCAATTATCTGATGATTTTCCGAATGAAATGTTAAAACAAATGAATACTTATACTTATCCACACCTGTTTGGAATGCTATTTGGCATAGGCCAAAATAATTCGAATATTTACAACGTTAATCCAACCAACGGTTAAAGGACACTCAACATGAACAATCGAAGCCTTGTTATTATGGCCATGCTCATTGGCCTTTTTTCCTCTGCACAAGAAACAAAGTTTTATAACGATCCTGATAGCAAGTTCAAAGAAGCAAAAGAATACTTTCAAAAAGAGCAATACAGTCTCGCCTATCCGATATTGAAAGAATTGAATCAATCAATCCGCGAAACGGATAAGGCGAATAATCCAATCATTTCTGAAGAGGTCAATTACTATACGATTGTCTGTGGACTGAAACAGAATGAAAGCCGTGCCGAGGATTATGCAAAAACATTTCTTGAATCAGATAAGAACAATGCGAGAGTGCAGCAGATGAGTTTTCATTTGGCAGAATTCTATTATCGTAAACAGGATTTTGCAAAAGCGGCTGAATATTATGAACAATCGAATATCGCCAACCTTGGCAATGCTGAAATTGCTTCAATGAAATTTCACCAGGGCTATTCTTATTTTACATTACAGCGATTTGCACAGGCGAAGCCATTATTCAACGCGGTCAGGCAATTGAAAGACGATGGAAATTATACCGATGCCAACTATTACTATGGCTTTCTCTCATTTCGTGATCGTAACTATACTGATGCATTGCAAAGTTTCAAGGTGGTAGAAAATGAGCCTGCATACGCGGCGGTAGTGCCCTACTATATTGCCCAGATATATTACATACAGGACAAAAAGGAAGAAGCTTTAAAATATGCAGAACAAAAAATAAAGACCGGCAAATCGCAATTTTATGATGTAGAGATGAAACAATTGATCGGTCATAGTTATTTTGAAAGAAAAGAGTATGACAAAGCATTGCCGTATCTCGAAGCATATGTAGCAAAAGCGCCTAAAGTAAGCCGTGAAGAGATGTATGAATTGTCGTATTGTTATTACCAGGCGAAACAATATAATAAAGCAATTGATGGATTTAAACAATTGAGCGGAAAGCAGGATTCGCTGAGTCAGCATGCGATGTATCTGCTGGGCGATACTTATTTAAAGACAGGGCAAAAATCAAATGCCAGAAATGCGTTTTTATTCTGCGCATCCAATAGTAGCAATCCCGCTTTAAAGGAGGTATCGAAATACAATTATGCTAAACTTTCGTACGAGCTCGGCTACCAGGATGAAGCATTGAACAGCCTTCGTTCATTCCAGGCAGATTATCCCAACTCAACATACAGTAATGAAGCGAAAGATTTATTGGCTGCGGTATTGACTAATACCAATAATTATAAAGATGCATTGACGCTGATGGATAAAATGCCGAATCCAACACCAAACGCAAAGCGTCTTTATCCAAGAATATTGTATGGACGTGCTACCGAATTGATTAATGATGGAAGATTGGCAGAAGCTGATGTCTTATTGGATAAAGCATTGAAAGATCCGAACAATACTGCTGTATTACCTTTTATTAATTTCTGGAAAGGTGAAATCGCCTATCGCAATAATAAACTCGATGATGCTATTCAATATTATAATGCCTATGTGAGCGCCGGAGCGCCTGCCGGGGGTGAAGCTAATTCCAACAATGTAAAGTATAACCTTGGTTACTGCTATTTGCGTAAAGAAAATTATCCTGCTGCATTAACATTCTTCCAGCAGTTATACAAAACACCTGCATTGAATTCAGATGCTTTTACGCAGGACGCATACGTTCGTGCTGCTGATTGTTATTTTATGAGCCGTGATTATACAAGAGCAAAAGCTATGTATGATAACGTAATCAGGTTGAGCTGGCGGGCAGAAGATTATGCCACATTTCAAAACGCGATGGTAGCGGGAGTGAAAAGCCCCAACGAGAAGATAACGATGATGAATACATTGACCCGGAAGTTTCCTTCTTCATCATTGGTAGACGATGCAAATATGGAAATCGCCAATACCTATCTGGCTGAAGAGCGATTCAAGGAGTCGGTTCCGTATTTGAATAATGTTTTAAAAGGCAACCGCAACGACCTGAAACCCCAATCTTATTTGAAAATGGGTATCGCCTTTTATAATTCAAATAACAACAGTGCTGCGCTTGACAATTATAAAACCGTTGTATCAAAATATCCGAACTCACCAGAGGCGGCTGACGCTATCGAAAGCATTAAGACTATTTCAATTGAAACAGGAAAGACCGATGATTATGCCGATTTCATGAAGAAGTCGGGCAGGCCGTTAACCGTAGATTCTGAAGATTCATTGGCATTTATAACGGCGGAAAATCAATATCAAAATGGCGATGTGAATGCGGCTCTGAATAGTTTTAATAATTACCTGAAGAAATTTGCCGATCCGGCACATTATGTCGAAGCTAATTATTATCGCGGCGAAATCTACAATACTAAAAAGGATTGGGCGAATGCACTCAGCGGATACGAAGAAGTAGCTGCAGAAGCTCCTAATAAGTACGCTGAGAAAGCAGTGTTGCAGGCAGCACGAATTAATTTCTTCGAATTAAAAGACTACGCAAAAGCAGAAACATACTTTGGACAGTTAAAGACTTTGACAACAACACAGGAAAACAGGTTGGAAGCTATGCGTGGTTTGTTACGTAGTCAGTACCAGCAAATGAAGTGGACTGATGCTGTTACCAACGCGAAAGATTTATTGAATGAAAAAGGCAGCAGCGCTGACGATAAATCATTAGCCAATATGGCGATTGCAAAATCATACCAGGTAAATGGCGAGTACGATCTGGCAATTGCAAATTATAAAACAGTAGTTACTGTTAATAAAGCTGCGCTGGCGGCAGAAGCCCGTTACGAAATAGCTAATAGCTGGTTTGCCGTGAATAAATTAAGCGATGCAGAAAAAGCAGCCTTCGAAGTCATCAATAAGTCCGGGTCGTACGACTATTGGGTGACGAAAGCATACATACTCCTTGGCGATATTTATTACAAGGAAAAAGATTATTTCAATGCAAAAGCCACTTATCAGAGCATCGTAGATAACAGCATCAATACTGAATTAAAAACAGAAGCCCAATCCAAACTTTCCAAAGTAATTGATGAAGAAGGGAAGTCGGGTAAAGTAAGCGGCAATAACTAATTACTAATTGCAATCTCGAATAAGTCCAACGTTTAATCATTTTAAAAAACAGGTAATGAACCGGAAGCATTTCACGATATTATTTTTTGGAAGTTTGATCTTAATAGCCGGACAGCGAAGCGACGCACAGGATAAGGATACAACGAATAAGAAACGTTCGGTTAGTATTACATCTGCTTTCAAACCTGTTTTAAAAGAGTCAGCAAAAATAAATTTCGGCGCCGCGCCTCCCACCGCAGATACGACGAGACCTAAACTGAATTATGATATACCCAATCAGAATTTATTGTTTGCGTATCAACCCGGTTCATTAAAGCCGATGGCACTACAGATTGATTCAGGTGGGCGTTGGGATAATACAAGTTATATTAAAGCGGGATTTGGAAGTTTAAAAACACCTTATGTTCAGGCCGGACTTTCATTTGGCGATGGCAAGTCAAATGGTTTAAATATTTATGCCAAACATGTTTCTTCAGAAGGAAAAAGAGACTATCAGAAGTTTAGTAATACGGCAATTTCATTGGATGGATTTATACAAACTGCAAAAAACCTTGAGTGGGATGCACGGTTGACAATGAAGCAGGATCAGACTTATAAGTATGGTTATCCAGATCCTACAATGAACTTTTTGAAAGATTCTTTGCGGCAACGTTTTCAAACGATTGGTGGCAGAATCGCAATGCATAATATCAATCGCACAACGTATGATATCTCTTATGCGCCTGAAGTAAAGATTGATGTTTTCAGCGATAACCATAAAGTGAATGAAAGCAACACGTACGTTAACCTGCCATTGAGCAAACGGGTTGGTGATAATTTCCAGGTTGATCTGGGATTGACGTTTGACCTGACCAGACTATCGAAACAAGATAAAAGCGCTTTGAACAACACGATCTATTATATTTCTCCCTCGGTTTCGTGGATCACACAGAATATAAATATCAAAGCTGGCATTCGTCCGTCATGGGACAATAAAGACTTTAAATTGTTACCAAACATTACAGCCGAAGTAAGCTCATCAGACAGGAAGTTTACATTCTTCGGTGGATGGACTGGTTATATAAGAAAAACGACTTACCAATATCTTGCGTCTCAGAATCCATGGCTGTGGGCGCCTGACTCTCTTTACAATTCAAGAATAGAAGAGCGGTTCGCTGGTTTCAAAGGCTCACTCGGCGATCATTTTACTTATAATGCAAAAGTTGCTTTCAACACAATCCATAATCAACCATTGTTTGTGAATGCGTATGATGACGAGCAAAATGCAGGCAAATCGTTCCGCTACGTAAACGAGATAAAAATGAATGTGTTGAATATTGGCGGACAGATAGGATATACCCAACAGGAAAAATTTTCGTTCATCGGTAGCTTTAACATATACCAATTCGGTGACGTAAAGACACCGTTTGATAAAGCGTATGGGTTATTACCACTCGAGATTAAAGGCGCGTTGCGCTTACTGGTAATAAAAGATCTTTGGGTTACTGCTGATGCATTTGGCTGGGGCGGTCCAAGTTATTTAACAAGAGGTGGAACTTCCGATCATCTTGGAAGCGTATTTGACATGAATGCGGGGCTTGAATTCAGAATTACTAAGAACCTGAACCTCTGGTCACAATTCAATAATCTTTTCAATAAAGAATACCAGCGTTGGAACCAATACCAGGTTTATGGCTTTAATTTTGTCGCGGGAATCGTATTTTCGTTCGCACAAAAGAATTAAGTATGTTAGGGTTATTACAACAGTATTTGATCCACAATCATAAGGTCGTATTGCCCGGGTTGGGGGCTGTTGTAGTACATCGGGATCCTGCTGTTTCTGAATTCACAGAACATTCATTTACATCACCTGCGTACAGTTACCGATGGGATCAAACCATTACCAACCCTGCACCCGGTTTTTTCAGGTGGCTCGCAGGTAAGCTCAATATGACCGAAGAAGATGCAGCAATGGTAATTACAAATTTCGCATCGGCGCTGCGACGCGAAGTGAATGCAGGTAAAGAAGTGGAGTGGGAGGGTGTTGGCGTTATCCGTCGAGCTTCTGATAATGGCGCTATCGAGTTGCAACCAATAAATAACGGATTTGTTTTCGATGGTAAAGTACACGGCGAAAAGGTGATTCATGAAGATGCCAGTCATACAATTCTCGTGGGTGATGAAGAAAAATTATCGACTGAGATGACGGAGATTCTGCATATTCATGAAAAAAGAAAATTTACATGGTTTCATGCAGCGCTGATCATCGCCGCCGCAGCTCTTATCTTCATTGTTATTTACTTGTCAATGAATGGTTGGACGCCTGGTTCCGTTTCTAATAAAAATAAAATATCGCCCAAAGAAGCGCCTGCCTCTTATAAGTAACACTTACTTTTCAGACAGCCATTCTTTCACTTTTTTCAATTTACTTTGCGCTTCACTTTTCAGTTAATATAGAAATGACGCTTGTTCACTATACTTCATGCCCGGTTTGCGGGTCTGGCAATATTCGCAACGTACTATCAGTGAAAGATTTTACTGTAAGTAACAAAGATTTTGTAATAACCGAATGCCAATCCTGTTCAATGCGGTTCACCCAGGATATTCCTGGTGCAGATTCAATAGGCGATTTTTATAAATCCGAAAATTATATCTCTCATACCGATACTTCGAAAGGCCTTATTAATAGTTTGTATAAAAAGGTGCGGAATATAACGCTGGTGCAAAAACGAAAATACGTTGAGAAAATAACGGGAAAAAAATCGGGCAGCATACTGGATGTTGGTAGCGGCACTGGCGCTTTTGCAAACGAAATGAAAATCAGTAACTGGGACGTAACCGGTCTCGAGCCGGATAATGGCGCCGTGAAAGTTGCAAAAGATTTGTATGGATTAGAACTTCAATCAACAAAAGAACTGTTCGAACTGAAAGCTGGTAGCTATGATGCAATCACGATGTGGCACGTACTGGAGCATGTGCATCAGTTGAAAGAATATATTGTGCAGTTAAAAAACATACTTGCTGAGAATGGAAAGTTGATCATAGCTGTGCCAAACTATACTTGTTTTGATGAAAAAAAATACAAGCAGTATTGGGCTGCTTATGATGTGCCAAGGCATTTGTATCATTTCTCCCCTAAAGCAATGCAAACGCTGATTGAAAATAATGGCATGAGAATTATTGCACATAAAGCGATGTGGTTTGATAGCTTTTATGTGAGTTTGCTGAGCAGTAAATATAAAAATGGCAAAACAAATTGGATCGGCGCCGTGTGGACGGGAATGATTTCAAATATCAAAGCGCTGAGCGATGTAAAGAAGTGTAGTTCGGTGATCTATGTGATTTCAAAATAATTATTTACCGAACTGTATCTCGTACAGGTCGGGCCATTTTTTACCAGTGATATAGATCTTCTTGCTATCCTGGTCGTAGGCAATACCATTGGGAACATCCGCCTGCGGATCTTTAAACTTTATTTTATTCCACATCTCAGTGAGATCGGTTTTGCCAATCACCTGCCCGCTATTGGGATCAATTTTAAAAATATAAGGCAGTTGCCATTGGTTAGAATAAACATAGCCATCAAAATATTCCAGTTCGTTTAAGTTGTAAGCAAGCGACCCACCATCTGTAACCGATTGTGTTCTCAGCAAACGGAAAGTTGAGGGTTGATAAAAATAAAGATTGCTGGAACCATCGCTTACAATTAGGTTCGTTCCGTCTGTGGTAATGCCCCAGCCTTCTGTATTAATATGAAACTCTTTTACTTTTTTAAAATCATGTAATGTATAAGCAAATACAACATTGTTCTGCCAGGTGAGCTGGTAAACTGTGTCGTTTAAAATAGTGATTCCTTCACCGAAATATTTATCTTCTAATTTCACTTCGCGTTCTGCTTTGCCTGTTTTCATATCTATCTGCAACAGTTTTGAATAACCGTTCTCACCGGTGCCTTCATACATTTTTCCTTTGTAAACGATAAGCCCTTGCGTAAATGACGAAGTATCGTGTGGATAGGTATTGATAATGGAATAGGTGAGTGTAGTTGCAGAAACGAAACCGGTTGGACCCGATTCAGCCGGGGCAGATGAAGATGGCTTATTAAAAAAAGCGTAATAGCTCACAGATGCAAGCAACGCGATGCCAATAATGATTGCAGAAACTTTTTTCATGTATGTTTATTCAGGCGATGCAAAAATAA
Source organism: Chitinophagaceae bacterium (assembly GCA_049840875.1). Classification (GTDB taxonomy): domain Bacteria; phylum Bacteroidota; class Bacteroidia; order Chitinophagales; family Chitinophagaceae; genus JAFDYH01. Next base: position 307,126 of record JASGJE010000002.1, read on the forward strand.
GCGATACAGTCCTTAATGGCTGGCGAAATGCTGTTAAAAGACGTTGAAATTCAACCGGCAAAAACAATTATCCCTGAAATTATAATCCCGGAAGAATTTTATATATTTTAGCTGCTGGTTACATACCATCCTTTTAATCCACTCATTTCCTCTGATAAGCCTGTCTCCAATCTGTGAAAATCCTACCGGTTTTTTAATGCATCATTTTGCTCCAATCCTTTGAAGGCCGTCGTGTATTTCGTGACCGCTTCAAATCTATTGTAACTATGAAAGCAAAACTGCTTGTTTGTTTTTTGATCGTAACTGCCGTAGTAAATGCACAGCAACGTTGTGGCTCCACTCTTCACGCCACAAGAGCGATTCAAAACAATCCTTTTTTAGAAAAGTATCAGCAAAACATCAATCAATTTATACAACAACGCATTCAGTTACATAAGTCTTCTTCGATTAATGCAAGGCCCGGTGCAAATTCTATCATTACCATTCCTGTTGTTATACATGTTGTTTATCATCTTGCCTCAGAAAATATTTCTGATGATGCGATCAATAAACAGATGGACGCCCTTAACCGCGATTACAGAAAAATGAATGATGATAGCGTGAATACGCCAGCCTGTTTCAAACCGCTTGCTGCTGATTGTGGCATTCAATTTCAGTTGGCGAAAGTTGATCCTAAAGGCAGAGCAACCAATGGTGTGGAAAGAATTTATTCCCCCGTTGCTAAATGGAACAATGATGATATGGTCAAGCACAAAGCGCAATTTGGCGCTGATGCGTGGGACGCTGATTCGTATCTCAATATCTGGGTTTGTAGCATGAATGATGTTCTCGGTTATTCCAGCATTATGGGTGAAGCAAAAGAATTGGATGGCGTAGTCATAAATTATTCTGTGTTCAATGATTTGCATGATGGCGGCGCTTACAACTCGGGACGAACTGCCGTACATGAGATTGGGCATTGGTTGGGTTTAAAACACGTATGGGGCGATGCTGATTGTGGTGATGACGAAGTGGATGATACGCCAAAACAATCCACTTACACAAGCGGATGCCCTGGTGGAATACGCCTTTCCTGTGGCAATACAACTACCGGCGATATGTATATGAACTATATGGATTACACAAACGATCCCTGTATGAATTTATTTACCAATGGTCAGAAAGAAAGAATGCGTGTTTTGTTTGATGACGCCGGTTTTCGCAATTCAATCCTCTCTTCAAAAGCGTTGGGTACTCCCTGGGTAGAAGAAATTTCCCTTCCGGATTCGTTGATCTCGTTACCTGTAGCGCGGATATTTCCAAACCCTTCGCAGAATGAAATAACGATTGATCTCGTCAATGATAATAAGTGGATCGGTAAAGAAGTGACAATTGCTGATATGAGTGGGCAGGTAATACTCCATCATATTATTCTTACAAACGCAGATAAACTGGATGTAAAAGCATTCCGTCAAGGCATGTACTTCGTAAACGGAAATTGTGATGCTGGTAAAATGGTATTGAAGTTTATTAAGCTGTAACCAGTTGACTATTGTCGCATCATTTTAGCTGTTTTCTCTCCGAGTAATGGCGCTAATGCAACGCCCATTCCACTCATTCGTACGCAACAAAAAATTCCAGGGGATATTTCTTTGTGAATCGGCATCTTCTCGCCACCGATTCCCATGGTACCGCTCCATCGCATCTCTATATCGAATTTTTTACCGGGAACTACTACTTCATGAAGAAAGCGTTCCAATTCTTGTTGAATCTTTTCCGAAGTATCCAGTGAAAAAGTTGTTTCTTCAGAAACGGCAAGATTTCTTGCACCGCCAAGCAGTATTCTTTTTCCTAAGTTGCGGAAATAATAAAAGCCCTGTTGATAATGAAAGGTTCCTTTCCAGGGCAACTTTTCTATAGGAGAGGTTAACAGTATTTGTCCACGTGCTGGTTGCACATCCATTTCCGGCAATAATCTTTTTGCAAAACCATTTATACAAATCAATAGCTGCTGGCTGATAAAGCGAATCTGCTTGTCGGTTTCTATTTCAATGTGTCCATTGGTTTTTTCAAAATGTTTTAATTCGATATTGTTCAACACCTGCACACCCGCCCGCTGCACTTTTTGCAATAAAGCCCGTACTAATTTACCAGAATGTAAGACTCCTTCCAGGTTGTTACGAACGAGATGACTAATGCCCTTTAATCCAAAAGAATTTATCTTTTTATCAGCAAGCCGGTATGTCTCGGCATGTACAATTTCGTCGAGTATTTCATTCAGGTATTTGATCTGCTCTTGAAGATCTTCAGTAGACACGTTACTGTCGCTGTTGAATAATTCATATCCTCCACTCATTTCCATATCTATCTCTTCTTCTTTAAATGTGCTGCGGATACGCTCAAGCCCTTTGTAACGCATTTCAACCAATTGAAGCATACGATCAGTGCCGGCGCTTTGTTCGTCGGCAAGTAATTCAGAAAGACTGCCAAAACAAGCAAATCCGGCATTTCGGGTACTCGCCCCGGTTGGAATAAGGCCTTTTTCTAGGATAGTAATCTTAAGTTTTGGATTGCGTTTTTTAAGGAAGTACGCCGACCATAAACCGACGAATCCGCTTCCTGCGATGATGATGTCCTGCGGAGCAAAAAAAGTTTCTTTTTCCCATACGCTGACCATAGGCAAAACCGTTTTTAGGTGCGCAAAGATACCCTGATTTAACGGTGCTTTAAGGTTAGCGGTATTATTTTTGATCGCCTTTAAAAGGCTTTCTGGCCCTAAAAAATTAAAAATTTACACATGAAACGTACAGTACTCTTCATGATTTCTCTCTCGTTTTCTTTTTCTGTTTTAAATGCTCAAATTTTAAAAAATGTACTTAAAAAAGACTCTACCGGCAAGACAGGTATAGGCAAGGTATTAGGCGGATCCGGCGGTCTTGGTAGTGGCTTAAGCAGTGATGAAATTGCAAATGGATTAAAAGAAGCATTACAGGTCGGCGCTACAAAAGGTTCAGATAAATTATCGGCAGTAGATGGTTTTTTCAAAGATGCGGCGATAAAAATATTGATGCCTGATGAAGCCAAGAAAGTTGAGAAAACACTCAGAACAATGGGCCTCGGAGCGCAAGTTGATGAAGCTATTTTGTCTATGAACCGCGCTGCTGAAGATGCTGCAAAGAGCGCAGCCCCAATATTTATCAATGCCATTAAAAGCATGAGCATTTCTGATGCATTGGGCATTTTACAAGGCGGTGATAATGCTGCTACTAATTATCTGAAGAGCAAAACGACTTCGGCATTGACAGAAGCGTTTCGCCCTGTAATCGAAAAATCACTGGAGAAAGTAAATGCAACAAAATACTGGAACACCTTATTTACAACTTATAACAAAGTAGCATTGCAAAAAGTAAATCCTGATCTGCCTGCATACGTTACAGAGAAGGGTTTGTCAGGAATATTCTACCAGGTAGCACAGGAAGAAAAACAAATACGGCAAGATCCATTGGCGAGAACTTCTGATTTGCTGAAAAAAGTATTTGCAACTAAATAAATAAGAAAAGAACAGATAAAAAATGCTCCGCGTTGTCGGGGCATTTTTATTTTTCATTACTTCTTGCCAATGCTGCGAGACGTTTTAGCCGGTAAATGAAAAACCAAACCATCGGCTCAGATAGACGATTAAAAAGGATACGCTGCTTTCTTCAATGGTATGGTGGCAATGGATATTTGCTGCTTTGAATTGCATTATTAAACGAAATTATCGCTGCCTGGAAGTTAATGAGGTGCTTTTCAAAACAGGATATGGGTTTTCGCTTAGGAGTTACCGGCCTTGTGAACTGCGAGAGCTAGCCAATTATTTGCAGCGGTGAATCGGTTAAATTTCCCTGTAAAAATTGCCCTCAACATTCTTCTTTTACAACTTTCCTTTTTATCTTGTTTGTGACGCTGAAAAGGTATATGCTTTTGTATAGTTACAACGTTTTTCCACGGCTTATCAGTGTCAGATGTTGAAGTCGGAAGCAGCTAAGGCCTGCATTCTATCCGATATCCCCTAAGACTATATTAAAACACTATCGCGTTATTATTTCCTATCGGAAAACAATTGGATCAGAGTGAACATAGTTCAGGTTGATATCTTAATAAGCAGCGACAAAAGGCTGCGGACAAGCGTATTGTTAATTATTAATCCGAAACCAGAAAACTCATGAATCAGCAACGTTTATCGCAACTGGATGGCATAAGAGGTTTTTTGTGCCTGCTTGTTATACTGGTGCATTTTCCATTTAAGAATTCCATATTCACGGATAATTTTTTTATCAATCACGCATACGTACTGGTAGATCTTTTCTTTGTTCTCAGTGGATTTGTAATCACCCTGAATTATCATGATCGTATAAGTTCTCCGGCAAGATTAAAATCGTTTCTATGGAGCCGTTTTACCAGGTTATTTCCGTTGTTATTTTACACCGTCATTTTATTTTTAATTGTCGAGCTTTTTTATCTCAGTTTTCTTTCACAATACTCACATCATCAGCAAACGATAAAAGGGGCATTGTACTCAACGGTTGAGACGTTGACGTTTATGAACGCAACGCCTGTTTTTGGAAATGGCCCGGGCATGAATTACCCTTCGTGGTCAATATCGGCAGAGATGATTGCTTATTGTGTATTCGGCTTTGTGATGCTGGGGAGCCCGCGCCGCAACAAGACCTGGTTCATTATTATTCTTTTGCTTTCAATAGCTCTGCCGGTTGCCAAATTAAATTACGACCTGGAAGGCGACTGGGGCTTTGTCCGCGCAATTATCTGTTTTATTATGGGTAATTTTTCATTCCGTTTTTATAAACGATATGAAAATCTAAAGATGTTTCCATTAATAGAATACGTGTTGCCGATCCTGCTCGTTCTTTTTCTTTATTGCCGGAATTTGCTCGATATTCATCAGTTATATGCAGCAAAGGAGATGGTAACAATGATGTTCATTCCACCATTTTTTGCATTCTTTATTTTTACGTATTCATTAAGTAACGGCATTATTGTTAAAGCCCTGCAAGGACGCTTTTTTCAGTTTATCGGTAAGACATCGTACTCTGTCTATCTCAACCATGCCATTGTACTCTTTTTTATAAATGCACTTGTTGAAAATATTTTTCACTTGGGAAATAATGTTTGGGTTGTAAATCTTGTGCTCTTCGCATCATATCCCATCATCTTTTTATACTCCTGGTATACGTGGCGTATAGTCGAGCAAAAAGGGCGGTTGCTATTATCTGGAAAGTTAAAACAACCTGCTAAAACGGTACACGATAATGCTGAGCCTGAAGTTGTGCCTGCATTAAATGTTGTAACGCAATAGATCGTTGCAACATTCAGTTAAACATAAATATCGCAAATAGCTTTAAAAAGATAGCAAACGCGATAAGAAGAAAAGGTATTGCAAACACCATCTCGAAATATATTTTTTCCAGTTGGATGAGTGTTTTGAAAAAAAGAAAAAGAATTGTTATTCCGCTGACGATATAGAGAAAGGCGAACAGTAACGGAATCCAGAGAAGATTTTTATCGAGAAGAAGAAATAACAGGGAAAACAAGGTCAATAACCCGGAAATAATGTGAACTCGCTTAAGGACTAGTTCAGATTTGTGGCTACGGAAATTCATATTTAGATCAATTCAGATAGGCTTGCCACAATCAATTCTGCGATATCCATCACTTTTACCGACTCTTCTTTTTCTGCAAGCTTTACGCCGTCTGTCAGCATTGTATTACAAAATGGACAAGCCGAAGCTATAACTGATGCGCCGCTTTCTATCGCTTCTTCGCTTCTTTCAATATTGATACGTGTCGTTCCTTTCTCTTCTTCTTTGAACATTTGCGCCCCACCGGCACCGCAACATAAACCATTACTGCGGCAGCGTTTCATTTCAATCAATTCAGCGTCGAGTAGTTCCAATACTTTTCTCGGCGCTTCATAAATATCATTTGCACGCCCGAGATAACAACTATCGTGATAAATGATCTTTTTTCCTTTGAAGCTGCCACCTTCTTTCATTTTTATTTTTCCGCTATCAATTAATTGCTGCAGAAAAACAGTGTGATGAATAACTTCATAATGACCGCCCAGTTCAGGATATTCATTCTTCAATGTATTGAAACAATGCGGACAGGCCGTTACTATTTTTTTGATGCCGTAATTATTCAACACCTGTATATTCTGGTACGCCATCATCTGGAACATAAATTCATTGCCTGCCCGTCTTACCGGATCGCCGGTGCACATTTCTTCCTTACCAAGAATAGCATACTTTATTCCGACTTTATCAAGAATAGTTGCAAATGCTTTTGTAATCTTTTGTGCTCTCTGATCAAAACTACCGGCGCAGCCAACCCAAAACAAAACTTCCGGACTTTCGTTATTCGCAAATAATTCAGCCATTGTCGGTACATGCATGCCTTGGAAATTTATTCAAATCTAAAATAAATATGGCGAAAATGAAATCGGGCAGTTGCGCAGCTGCTACACTCTATACACAATGATTTGCATAAAAATCCTTCCTACGGTCGCTGAGAATTACCATTCAAAATATTGTTTTACTGCAATGCAATTCATTTCCACATATTAAATTCAGTTCTTTTACATTTGCCAATTCATGACAGGTGTTAAGCAGTTTTTTCAACGATTGACCAATTGGGAGCTCTGGCCTTTTTATGTACTCTATTTTCCGATTGGTTTTATGTGGTTTTGGTATTGTTTTAAAAGCAGGTCTTTCTGGTTTTTTAGTTCTTCTAATCCAACAATTACATTTGGCGGTTTTGAAGGAGAGAGTAAAAGAGAAATGTATGATCAGTTGCCGGAGTCTTCTTTTCCTAAGACGATATATGTACAAAATGAATTGACTTTTCAAGTTGTAAAACAGAAAATCGAAGAACATAACTTTCAATACCCGTTTATAGTGAAACCTGATGTGGGCATGAAAGGCATTTTGTTTCGTAAGATAGATAATGAAGATCAAATAAGAAGGTACCACGAACGTATACCTGTTGAATATATTATCCAGGAGTTGGTGGAAATGCCGGTTGAGTTGAGCGTCTTTTACTATCGGCATCCGACGCAGCAATCAGGGACTATAAGTGGATTGATACAAAAAGAATTGCTGGAGGTATACGGCGATGGAAAAAATACATTGTGGGAATTGATATTGACGCATCCCCGCGCAAAGTACAGGCTGCACGAAATGAAGGAGCGGCATGAACACCGGCTAAACAGGGTGCTGCCCGATGGTCAGCACTTTTATTTATCGTATGCCGGTAATCATAACCGGGGCGCCAGGTTTATTAATCTCGAAAAGCAAATTGATGACAGATTGCTGGCGGTATTTGATAAGTTGAGTCATTACACCGGAAAATTTTACTATGGCCGGTATGATATCAAATGTTCTTCAATAGAAGATTTAAAGCAAGGGCAAAATTTCTCCATTCTTGAATTTAATGGTTGCGGCGCTGAACCTAACCACATTTATGATTGCGGCATGACGATTTTTCAAGCTTATCGTGAGATTCTCAAACACTGGAAAGCGTTATACCAGATCAGCAAATACAATCACGAACACGGAACACCTTACTGGCCTTTCCAGAAAGGAAGAGATTTTCTCCGAAATGCGCACAGGCAGATCAAAATGTTAGAAAAATATGATTAACTAACTTTCCTCGAACCTTGATAGTTCATTTTCTCTTTTTAATTTGTAAAAAAATGCGCCTTTGTCTTACAGGCGACATTGATTGATCCGGTGAAATTGGAAATTTGGCCATAAATCGAAGATCAATGCAAAAGATTCTACCTTGGATAGCGCGGCTACTCGCGGCCGGTATATTATTGCAAACGCTGCGTTTCAAATTCAGCGGCGCTGAAGAATCGGTTTATATTTTCTCGAAACTACATGCTGAACCATGGGGAAGAATCGGAAGTGGTGTAATGGAACTGATTGCATCGATATTGATTCTTATTCCTAAAACAACAGCATGGGGCGCTTTACTCGGCCTGGGAATAATGGCCGGTGCCATTGCATCGCATTTATTTGTGTTGGGACTGGTTGTAGAAAATGATGGAGGGTTGCTTTTTATTTATGCACTGCTTGTATTTTTAAGTTGTTTATACCTGGTATGGATATATAGAAAATCGTTGCCGGTTCTTAACAAAATTTAACAACGATTCCTGACGTGTAGTAGTTTTCGCTCTTTGTCAAACGATACGGTTGTTTTTAATTTGCAAAACTTTAATAAAGTAATTTTGTTAAGCAACCATTGAGAGTGAAACTACGTTCTTAAATTTTGCGTAGGTATGGTAAAGTTGAGATCGATTTTCAACGTTGCCTGTGCAGATTTAAGATTTAAACCAGGAAATAGTATGAAACGTATTTTGACAACTTTTATATTCAGTTCTTTAACAGTATTGGTATTTGCTCAGACGTATAAACCTGTCGATGAAGGTTCAAAAGTGAAATTTGTTATTAAGAATTTCGGTATAAATACAGGAGGTACTTTTAACGGACTGGATGGTACAATTGTTTTTGATCCGGCCAATCCTGCAAATGCTTCTTTCGATGTGAATGTAGATGCGAAGACGATTGATACAGATGTAGAATCAAGAGACAATCACTTGCGTAAAGAAGAATATTTTGATGTAGAGAAATTCCCAACGCTCAATTTCAAATCGACTAAGGTTACTAAAACCAATTCTTCCGACTTTCTTTATATGTTTGGCAATATCACGATTAAAGGGGTTTCGAAAGAAATAAAATTCCCTTTTAAAGCAACACCGAAAGATGATGGCTACATCTTTGAAGGCAATTTCAAGCTGAACAGAAGAGATTTTGGCGTAGGCGGTAGTAGTCTTTCTTTATCGGATGAACTAACCGTAACTCTTTCTGTGTTTGCAAAGAAGAACTGAGAAACTGCAAACAATTGAAAGAACGATATGCTGCAACATGCAATTAACAATGTATTTCTGCAACTGACGGCTTCTCTTGAACAATTATCGGATGAGCAGTATTCGAAAGAATGTGCTACGTTGTCTCATGCATCTGTAGGTAAACATCTGAGACACATCATTGAACTTTTTCAAGGCCTGCAAGCAGGATATGTCACAGGTGTTGTAAATTATGATAAGAGAAAAAGAGATATTCGTATTGAAACGGATAAAAAACTTGCGCTTCAGTTGTTGCGTGAAATTCACCAGGATCTTGCAAAAGAAAATAAAGATCTTATTCTTGAGGCAACTTACGATGAGGACAGCGGTGAATTGGTTCATATCAATACGAATTACATTCGTGAAATTGCTTACAACCTCGAACATACGATTCATCACATGGCGCTCATTCGCATAGGTATCAATGAAATTTCAACGGTTCAACTGCCAGAGAATTATGGAGTCGCTTCATCAACAATACAGCACCGGCAAGCATGTGCACAGTAACATACATACCAGCAAACGATAAAATCTTCCTTACTTCAAACAGGGATGAAAAAGCGCATCGTTTACCCGCGATTCCTCCGGCAGCATATGATTTTCCATCCGGTAAAATATATTTTCCCAAAGATCAAACAGCAGGTGGCACCTGGATCGCTGTTCATGAAAATGGAAATGCGATTGTATTGCTGAATGGTGGATTTAAGTTTCATGAATCAAAGCCGCCCTATCGCAGTAGCCGTGGTTTGATTGTATTGGACCTGTTACAATCTGAATCACCATTTGATTTTTTCCGGTCTATTTCGCTGGATGAGATAGAGCCATTCACTCTCGTATTGTGGCAGGATCATGAGTTGTTTGAGTGCCGGTGGGATGGCGAAAAGAAATATGCCAAACAGATTGATAAGACAGTTCCGCACATCTGGTCCTCCGTTACATTATACAACGACGAAGTAGCTGCCACACGTCGCTTATGGCTTATAAACTGGCTAAAAGGACGTTCTGAATTTTTACAGGATGATATTCTTCAGTTTCATCAATTTTCGGGTGACGGTAACCGTGAAAATGACCTTTCAATGGATCGTGACGGAAAAGTATTTACGGTTAGTATTACCGGGTTAGAAATTTCGCAGGAAGCCGCACAAATAACCTATCTTGACTTACAGGAAGATAAAACTTATCATTGCGCTTTAAGATTTGCAAAACAACTCGCAGGCTAAGCTTTATTTTGCTACGATTTATCGTAGTTGCATCTATTCACCGGTCAACCGGTATCGTCAGACCTCGTTTATTCATTCAGCATGAATTTTTTTCAACGGATATTACACAAACCTTTTTTTATAAAGCTATTTCATTGGGAATACTGGAGCATGACGGCTGTGTATGCATTCATTTACCCGGTTTTTGTATGGCTTGCTATACGGTGTGGCTTTAAGTATTTTTTTGTTGCTGCCAATCCACGCATACGCTATGGTGGATTTTTAATGGAATCAAAAAAAGAGATCTACGATCAGTTGCCTGAAGGCCTTTATCCAAAAACAATATTTTCAAAACCGGTAGGCGATATCACCAATATTTTGCAGCAAATCGAAAAGCAGCAAATGAATTTTCCGCTGATTATAAAACCGGATATTGGTATGCGCGGATTGGCTGCAAAAAAAGTAGAAACGAAAGAGGATCTGAAGACCTGTGTAGCGAAGTTCGATATCGATTTCCTCGTGCAGGAGTTTGTACCGTATCAGAATGAAGTTGGTATTTTTTATTATCGCTATCCGGGGCAGGAGAGGGGGAATATTTCCGGAATCGTCGGTAAAGAATTTTTAAGTATCACCGGTGATGGAATAAATTCCCTGTTGCATCTATTACAAAAAGACAAACGATTTGTTTTGCAGTTAGATTCGTTACAGAAAGAATACGGAGATGAATTAAACAGGATTTTAGCGAAAGGAGAAAATGAAGTTCTTGTTCCTTATGGTAATCACGCAAGAGGATCAAAATTTTTAGACTTTAGTGATCGCATCGATGAAGAATTGATTTCGGTAATTAATGAAATTTGTTTGCAGGTACCCGAATTTCATTATGGCCGTATTGATCTCCGGTACAATACCTGGGAAGAAGTAAAAGCAAAAAAGAATTTTTCAATAATCGAATTGAACGGCGCAGGCAGTGAACCAACGCATATGTATGATCCCAAGCATTCTTTGTTTTTTGCCTGGAAGGAAATTATTCGTCACTGGATCATTCTCTGGAAAATAAGCCGCCTGAATCATCGTCGCGGATTTGCGTACATGACTTTTTCAGAAGGCTCAAAGATGTTTCGTGATAATGGTAGCTATGTTAAAAAGTTAGAGGCGGTGCATGAGAGGTTGTTGGAATGAGTGTAATGAGTTACATTCATCAGATGACCGATTAAACGATGCGTCTATTTGATATGATACATAAAGCCCAATGTAGCATGCTGGCATCTTGCTTATGCAAATTATTTCTAAGATTATTCAAAGAATTTTCTCGGTCCACCTTCAAAAGTCCATTGTAAAATTGGTTTTGGTGTGTCTAAAAACCAATTGTCAGTTTGGCTGAAATTAATTGTCCACTCATATTTGTGATTACCTACTAATTCTGTGTCTAAATGTATTGTCACACTTGTCCAAAAAAGTTGCCTAAGAATATTTTCAAATTTTTCTAACCATTCATTCCATTCGTATTCTAAAGATTTGTAGGACGCCCCATATACAATCACTTGGTCACAATACATTTTGTCTTTGTCAGGGTCTGGAACAAGAAACATTTTTTGTGTTATCCATGGAAATGAGTTGTCATCAAAAGTAAGATTTGAAATAATATTCTTATTTATCCTTTGAAGTTTGTGATAATCGTCAGTCTTCCATGTAGCTCCTATAATGTTTCCGTAAACAGTTGTAATATGTCCCATTTGTTTTTGCTATAAAAATCGTTCGTTATGTTGGCGTACAATATGTAAATTTATACTATTCAACAAGTCTTTTCAAGTAAAAAATATTCCATAGAATAGCCGGGAAAATTAGTAATATGCATTGCATAACTGTTCATTACGCCAATGCTCAATCGTATAAACCTTAATATAAGTGCAGATTGTGCTAAAAGCACGTCGAATGCATCTCAAAGCAACTTATCGCCTGCCAAAAGTTCACAATCCTGGAACGAAAGTTTTTCATCTTTTGATAAGAGTTAATCTCTGTTTGACAAATCAGGCAGCCTCTCATTGCGCATTGAAGGCCTCACCTAACCTCTCCAAAGGAGAGGAACCTATCACAACCCTTGCTTTTTGAAGAGTGTTTTGATTATTGCTCTTTGACGATTCCCCATTCACCATTCCTCTCTCATTCTTCTTATTTTTGATGATGCCTAAGCTGGTTCGTATTTTTTTTACAGGGATGCTGGTTAGTTTCCTCGGTTCATTACCGTTAGGAACGTTGAACGTTGCCGCCATGCAGATATCCGTAACGGAAGGCATTCACCAGGCCATCCTTTTTTCTCTCGGCGCTTTACTGGCAGAGGTCATTTACGTTCGTCTTTCACTGGTTGCAATGGATTGGATTCGTAAACAGGAAAGATTGTTTCGTATACTGGAGTGGGTAACATTGCTGATTGTTGTTGCGTTGGCATTCTTTAGTTTTTATGCAGCGTTTCATCCACGGCAGGAGAAGAATATTATCCTCAGCAGCACGCTGCCGAAATTTGTATTGGGACTTGTTATGAGCGCATTAAACCCGATGCAAATACCTTTCTGGTTTGGGTGGAGCACAGTTTTGTTTACGAAGAAGATATTACTTCCCCGGGCCGATCATTATAATTCTTATATCGTGGGAATAGGCATTGGCACGTTTGCCGGTAACAGCGTTTTTATTTTTGGCGGTAAATTGATGGTCGACAGATTGAATGCAAATCAAAACATGCTGAACTGGATAATCGGCGGTATCTTCGGCATCACGGCATTGATACAACTCTGGAGAATGATGCGAAAGAAACATTCACTGACAGAGAAATTGGATCATCCTGAACAGGTGACACACGGGCTTGAAAAAAAATTACACGAATAAAATTTAGTATGGCAATCAGAGATTCTTTCATTGGCGAATTAAAGCATGAATCAGCATTAACCAGGAAAATTCTTGAGCGGGTTCCATTGGATAAGAAAGACTGGAAGCCTCATGAAAAGTCGACTTCATTGGGACGATTAGCGACGCATATTGCAGAAACGCACCGTTGGATCTCAACAATTCTTGGCGCTGACGAGTTTGATTTTGCGACTGCGGCATTTAAACCTAATGTTGCATCTTCTACAGAAGAGCTGCTTGCAATATTGGATAAACATGTCAACGAAGCAATTGAAGCATTGTCAAAAGCAACGGATGAAGATTTTGAAAAGCAATGGGCCATCAAGAGAGGAGGGCAAACGATGATGTCGCCTGTAAAGAAAGTAGCAGTACGGGGCTGGGGCTTTAGTCATACCTATCATCATCGGGGACAGCTTTCCGTTTATCTTCGGTTGCTCGATATTCCCGTGCCCGGTATGTATGGACCTAGCGCAGATGAAAGATGAATGGCAATTAAGGAAAACCCTTGTGACACACAGGTATGTTTCTTATTTGACGTTTTACAACAACAATAATAACTGCAACTAAATCCAACTGCATGAACCAGCCACAGCAATTAAACCGTTCGTTGGGATTGGGAATGGTTGTTGTCGTTGTTATCGGTAACATTATCGGATCAGGTGTGTATAAGAAAGTGGCGCCAATGGCTGCAGAGTTACATTCTTCCGGTTGGGTTTTGATTTGTTGGGTATTGGGTGGCATTATTAGTTTATTTGGTGCATTATGCAACGCAGAAGTTGCCGGACTTCTGGCTGATACAGGCGGCGAATATGTTTACTATAAAAAAATATACAACCGCTTTTTCGCCTTTATGTTTGGGTGGTCGCTGTTTGTTGTAATTGAGACCGCCGCGATTTCATCACTGGCATATGTGTTTGCAGAATCGCTGAATAGTATTTTTCATTTTCCACCATTGCTTTCAGACCTTGCCGATGTGCATATCGGGAGTTGGTTATATCCTTTCTCAAACTTTACGGTGAAAGCGATCGCGATTATCCTGATTCTATTACTGACATGGATAAACGAAAAAGGAATAAAAACCGGAGCGTGGCTGAGCACAGTTATTTTATGCCTGGTATTTGCCGGCATTCTTACTGTTGTGGCCGGCGGTTTTACAAGTCATCATTCCGACGTTTCCTCAGCGTTTAATTTACACACGACAAACAATACGCCGGTTACATTTGGTGCGGTTTTTACAGCGATGCTGGCAGCTTTCTGGGCTTACCAGGGATGGGCAACGGTAGGATATATCGGTGGTGAAGTAAAGAACCCAAAACGGAATATTCCGTTGGGATTAATCATTGGTGTTTTTGTAATCATCGGGTTGTACATGTTGGTTAATGTCGCATATCTTTCTATACTGTCCATTCCTCAGTTAGAACAGATATATGTTTCGCAACAGGGCATACCCGCTATCGAAGCGGTTCGTGGATTTTGGGGAGATAACGGCGCTTTATTCATTTCGGTTGTGATATTATTAACGACATTAGGCTGTACCCATGCCACTATCTATGCTGCCTGCCGTATGTATTATGCAATGGCAAAAGAGGGTTTGTTTTTTCCCGGTGTAGAAAAGCTAAATAAATCGAAAGCGCCGTCGCGGTCGCTGTGGTATCAATGTACCTGGGCTTGCCTGCTTGTTGTTTCAGGCACGTTTGATCAACTGACTGACATGATCATCTTCGCAGTATTCATTTACTATGGAGCAACAACCCTGGGCGTTTTTATTTTAAGAAAGAAAATGCCGGATGCTCCACGACCTTATAAAACATGGGGATATCCGGTTGTCCCGGCAATTGTTTTGATCTTCTGTGTCATACTGTTTGTGAATACGATTATTGAACGGCCAAGAGAGGCAATGTTTGGATTAATACTGATGCTTACCGGTGTACCGTTATATCTCTGGTTTCGCAACCGGAAAGTGATAAACGAAATTTAGGCGCTATCTTATTCCAATCGATATAAATTCATTTCATCGCAATCCCCGTTCATGATAACAACTACAATTCGTAACTATTAATCCAACACTTCGTAGATGGTGGCAGGGTTAGCTTTATTTTTCAGTATTACCTCGCCAACTTTGTTGCAGTTGAAAGATTCTTTTACTTTTTCGTACGCCGATTCGGATATAATGATCTGCCCTTGCTTTGCTGCTGCCTGTAAGCGCTGTGCTGTGTTCACCACATCGCCTATAACGGTATAGTCTAATCGTTTCAACGTAGCCGATCCTATATTCCCTGAAATCATTTCTCCGCTGTTGATACCTATTGAAACCTTTGGTAAAAAAGAGACGTGATCGATATGATTGGGTAGTTTCTCTACGCTTGCCCTTACAGCAAGCGCTGCATCAATTGCCCGGTCTAAGTGAAAATCACCCCGGAAGACGGCCATAATAGCATCGCCGATAAATTTGTCGACATAGCCTCCCTGTGCAATGATTTCTTTCACCATTACATCAAAGTAACTGTTCAGCAATTTTACAACCACATCCGGTGGCTCATTTTCGCTGATCATTGTAAAACTGCAGATATCGATAAAAACTACAGAGGCATTCACCGTTTCATTCGCCATCAGCGCTTTCTCAAACTCCTGGCGGTTCATAAAGTTCAATACCGTTTCATCTACGTACATCTTAAGGATGTTATTCTCCTTAATTGCTTTCATTGTGTTTCGTAAATCAGAAACGTGGCGTATCGTCTTCTGAACAGTGATATCAAGATCATCGAAGTTGATTGGTTTTGTCAGAAAATCAAACGCTCCGCGATTCATAGCAGTTCGTATATTATCCATATCTCCATATGCGGATACGATTACTGCTTTAACCAGCGGACTTACTTCATTTAGTTTTGTAAGCAGGGTGAGCCCATCCATTTCCGGCATGTTGATATCGCTTAGTACAACATCTACATCGGGGTTTTCTTTCAATTTTACTAATGCTTCATTGCCATTGTTGGCAAACACAAATTCATATTGTTTCTCCCGTATCTTCTGTCGGAACTTTTGCTTGATCAGCATTTCCAGGTCCACTTCATCGTCTGCAACTAATATTTTTGCCATCACAGGATTGCTTTTAATTTTTCTTTTAATAATGTAAAGTCAATAGGCTTCGTCAGAAAATCATCTGCGCCAAGCGTGATTGCCTGGTTATAATTTTCCGGGTCGCCATAAGCTGTAATCATCATTACGATGGGCGGCGGATTTTCATACCTGGTTTTTATTTCCCGCAATAATTCCAGCCCGCTCATGCCAGGCATATTAATATCAGACAATATCAATACCGCCTCATGATTGTGTTGTTTTAAAAAACCCAGTGCTTCCTCACCGGAATGCGCAAACGCGAAATCCATTTCATTTGTACGTATTTCACGCCTGAACCGTTGTTCAAAAAGCGTTTGCATATCCATTTCGTCGTCTACAACTAAGATTTTCATATCGAATAATAATTGGTCGAAATTAAGACTATAATGGTAACAGTATGATAAATTCGGCTCCCTCACCTTCTTTAGTATCCACTTTTATTTCCCCATTGTGCGCCTTGATGATATCATAACTGAGTGAAAGCCCAAGGCCTGTGCCTTGCCCGGTCGCCTTCGTCGTAAAAAATGGCTGAAATATTTTGTCTAAAACCCGTTGCGGTATTCCCATGCCATTGTCTTTGATGCGTATTTCAGCTTTGTTGGCTAATCGCTTTGTCGTGAGCGTAACAGTCGGTTCATAACCATTTGCCTGTAGTGATTTCTTTTCTGTAACTGAATAGAATGCATTTGTAAACAGGTTCAAAACAGTTCTTCCGATATCCTGTGGTACGATATTGATAGCATTTAAACTTTTGTCGAAATCTGTTTTTATAGTAGCATTGAATGTTTTGTCTTTTGCCCGTAAGCCGTGATAGCTTAATCGCAGATATTCATCCGTTAGTGCGTTTATATCGGTTGGCTCCTTCTGACCGCTTGTGTTACGGCTATGCTGCAACATTCCCTTTACAATAGAATCTGCACGTTTACCATGAAAATTTATTTTTTCCTGGTTCAGTATTAAATCTTCAACGATGTCTTCAAGATTTGTTTTCTTATCTGCCGGAATTTCTACTTTATTCAATTCGTCGCGCAGTTCATTTGCCAGTTCTACGCTCACTTCAGAAAAGTTGTTTACAAAATTCAACGGGTTTTGTATTTCATGAGCGATGCCGGCTGTCAATTCACCGAGCGAAGCCATTTTTTCCGATTGTATCAACTGTGTTTGTGTTGATTTCAGATCTTCAATTGATTTTTGTAATTGCTGGGTGCGAACATTTATTTTTTCTTCCAGCACTTTGTTTTCATTTTTTAACCGTCGGGATCTGTAACCTATATAGCTACTGAGGATTCCGAAGCCGATAAAAATATAGATAATCCATGCCCACCATGTTTTCCACCACGGTGGAGTGATGGTGAAGCTAAATGAAGCAGGTTCACTCCATTTACCATTGCTGCCTTTGCTGCTCACTTTAAAGGTGTAGTTGCCGGAAGGCAGGTTCAGATAGTTTTGTGAAAATGGATAATTGGTAGGAGTGCTCCAGTTCTTATCAATTCCTTCCAGTACATACATGTAAAAGGTCGAATCCTGTCTGCTTAAATGAACCTGTGAGAACTGAAACTGGATATAATTTCTGTTATAGGGTATTTGCAGATTTGTTGGTAAATTAAATGCCCCGGACACTGTATCCCATTTCAATCCATGAACTGTGTAATTAGCGAACGACGGTTGCCTGCTTTTTACATAAAAAGTATCATTGGTCCACAGTGTATCTTTTTCACCAAATGAAAAATTGTTTTTGAAATGCTGCTGCTGTGTCATCACTGTAAGTCCAGTAATATACGTTGAAACGGAATCGTCGTTCGATGCAATTTCATTGATTGCGGTAATACCTTTATCGCCCCATAAATATTTTCCATCTGATGTTATCGCATCCGTATTCCATGAGCCGCCCTGTTCCCTTACCAGGCTTTGTGTTTTCGATAACGGCGAAATCTTCCAGTGATTTGCAGATGTATCACTTTCGGTTGTTGATCCTGTGTTTGATGAAGCAGTAACAATAGTGCTTCCAATATTCGTTCCCACGATTACACTCCCGTTATATTCAAGGAGAGATAATACCTGGTCGTTTGCAAGGCCATTCTTTTTTGTGATAGAAGTTAAAGTACCTTTTTTAGTATCTGCAATGAATAAACCGTGCCCGGTGCCAATCCACATACGTCCGGCTTTATCATACAACAATGATTTGTTGCTTCCTTCAATTAATCCCGGTACGTTGTTTAAATATTTTACAGTACCATTTTTAGAGTTAATTACGTCGATACCTCCCTGGAAGGTAGCCATCCATAATAAGCCATCCCTGTCTTCCTTTATATCACTGATATTATCGTCACTTAATCCCCGGCTGGCATCAGTATGAAAGATGATTTTTTTTGCGGAATCTATTCTGTCTATTCCATTACTTGGCCCGGTAAGCCAGGTAGTCTTTTCTTTGTCTTTAAATACGGCATAGCATGTATCGTTTGCAAGTCCTTCTTTTTTACCGATACGCTCAATGGTTTTACGAACAGGATCAACGATATTAATACCGCCATTTGTGCTGATCATCATTTTATGATCATAGATAAAAAATGATTGTACAAAGTCGTTGCCCAGCCCATTTTTGGTACTCAGGAATCGTATCCTTTTTTTTTGCAGATCGATGATATGTAAACCGCCGCGGGTAGCAACCCAGATATTACCCAACTCATCCTGCATCAAACTGGTTACAACTGTTTCTCCAAAAGGATGTACTGTTTCAGCATTCTGATCAATGATATATATACCTGTCGTCGTCAACTCCCACATCCGTTTAAAATTATCCTGCACCGTCGATATATCAACATCTCCCGGGCCATCATTATTTACAATTATTCGGGATCTGTTCTTATAAGGATCGAGTACTTCCAATAATGGAAAATTGCTTTTCCAAAGTTGTCCTTTATCGTCAAACGTGAGGCCTAACGCTAACGTATTATTGTTAAGCCCCTGCAATTGCGCATAATGTTTTATCACGCCAGCTTTCACATCAATTGCTTCAACACCTGATTCCGATCCGATAATAGCAACCCATATTTTTCCTGTCTTGTCGATAGTGATTGCAGACGTAGTATCACTTCGGAGCCCATTGAGTTTTCTTAAATACTTTATTTTGTTTGTTTTCCAGTCAATGATGGAGACCCCGCCGCGAAAGGTTGAAATCCACATGTTTTTGTTTTCATCTTCTGTCATGTCTGCAACCAGCCGAAGTGGTGAGAACCCTTGTTTGTATAAATTTTTATAGAGTAGTGTTTCGGGATCAACAATACTCACTGCGCTATCTTTAAAATTGTAAACCCATAACAGGCCTTTTTCATCGACGGTCATTTTGGCTATGCCATTTGGAACAGAGGTGATGTTGTTAGAAAAAAAAACTGTACCGTTACTCATGTCGATCATTCCCATGCCTGCAGCATGTGTATACCATATACGACCTTTTCTATCTTCTGCCATACCAACCACAGGTGCCGAAACTTTTGATACAATAGTTTCAATACGATCACCGTCATAGCGGTAAATACCCTGATCGCTGCCAATCCAAAGCAACCCGTGTTTGTCTTTGAACAAACAACTGGTGAATTTTGCAGGCAGGCCTTGCGGCACTCCAAAGTCGGCCATAGAGATAGGCTTATTTTTTTGCCACGTAGGAGGGCCTGCTTTTACACTTGTAGTGATCTCAAGTATATTCTTTTTGAATCCGATAGGTTTTGAGGGAAGTTTGTCATAATCGAAAGCAGTATCGGGCAAACTATTATAATCAAAATGTGTTTCTTCCGGAGCTTTGGTAAATGGCTTGAATCCTGTGCTATCAAAAGGCTTTGATGGAAGGGCATCAATATCCAGTTTAGAAATAACCGGTTTTATATCGCCCTTTTTTACAGTATCCCAACTTAGTTTTTTTTCTTCTGTAAATTTTAATGGTACCGTAACAGGTTGCGTATAGCCTGCTTCTTTTTCAGGAAATGGAATTTCTTCCGAGCCATTATTGCAGGCAGATAAAGTCATGAGAAATAAAATAAATGGGAAAAGGAGAGAGTTTGAGATTTTATGCTTTATCATGCGTTTTGGGGTCGTGCGATGGTTCTTCTAAAGGTAAGGTAAAATGATAGCTTATAACAGGAATCGAATTCCAAACGATTTCAAAAGGCCATTGTCACCTGTCGGGAGAAATCAGACGTACATCACTATTACTCCGAAGTCTGATCATTCGCTTCTCGCATTATCAATAAACAAAGTTTTAAGATTACGATCAGTGGCGATCAATTGATAAAAACTATCAAGATAACCGATCATTTCATTTTTATTTCTTGATGATAAAAGTTCACAACCCTGTACTATAGCGTAAATCTTATCTTTTTTATCCCTGAATGGCTGAATGATGGTTTTCAATTCTTCCATCGTTCTGGGAAATCCTCTATAGACACGCTCTAATACGGAAGTAGTTCCGAGATGTTCGTCGGGTGTTGCATAAGGTGCATTTACAAGACCGGCATAATCAAAATCATATGGAATTGCATAGGGACGGGAGAGGCTGTCGGATTTGGTAGAAATGAGTCTTATATTATGATTGCCGGGAACAGACCAGTCCGTATTGCCGATCATGTATTGAAATATCGATACAAAAGTCATGTGTTCACGATTAGTAGTTTCCGTATTGATTTTCTTTTTTTCATCCCATTTCCTGCAATTGTTTCGCTTGGCCATTTCATCAATATCCTCAATGAAGAATGAATGAAAGGTCATGGTTTTCTTTCTTTTTTTACTGTCTTCGAGGGTTATATTCATCATTCTTACCCGAAAGCTCATTTCGCAAAGAACATTGAACATCTTGTAGATCAGGAATTCTTTTATCAATAGCTGATCGTTTGATGAACCGGTACTGCATCCGTTCACAAGTTTTAAGCTTTTCAGCGACGATAGTCTGCCGGAACCAGTTCCTTTGAAATCGACCTTCAATGGTGGGATATAGCAGTTTTCGAGGCGAAAATTTCCTCTTGGTTTTAATTCAACTTCTTCACTTACCACGGAGCTATCAGGCAGCTTCATGCTAAAAACAGCTTTAGTTGTTGATTCCTTGTTTTTATTATTCAGAAGAGCGCCGAGATCGGCAGTGAACGTGGCTGAACACAATGATTCTTCCGTAAAGAATTTTTTTGAACTTATTTTATGTGTTGTGTCTTGTGAGTAACCTGAAGAATGTATCAACAGAAGGAGTAAGGCGCAATAGAGCAGTTTCATTGTAGTGATTTTATGAGGTAAAGCCTTGTTTAAAGTACAAAAAATATTGCAGCCATAATTTAATTTTTCGTGGTCTGCCATTACAATTTATTGAAGAACGCACTGAAACGCGGTCAATAAACGACCCCTGCCTGGAAGACTGTTGTAAAGAGTTTTTTGATTAAAGATAAATAAACCTAAATTAGAACATTGAAGCAGGCCGCGCAAAGCCTGCTTTATGTTAACTGCTTGTGCGCCCTGGCGCCAATTAAAAACTTAAGCAAATGAATTATACTGAATCACTCAGGCAGGTTAGTGATTACATGGTTTCTTTTTTTACCAATCATCATAATCCGGAGATCGTTTATCATAATCAGTCGCACACGCTTGCCCTGGTGGATGCTGTTAACCGTATCACTGCGGATGCCGCATTGGACGATCGAAGCAGGTTTATTGTTTTGTCTGCCGCATGGTTTTATGACTCGGGCTATTTTGTAAGCGGCGGTGATGTTCCTAAGAATAAAAGCGCCGTTTTGGCGAGTGAATTCTTAAAAAGTATTGGCGCTGATGATGCCGACGTAAGCGAGGTAAGGAATTGTATAACGGCTACAAACATCCCACAATCACCCCAAACCGAAACGCAGAAAATTATTTGCGATGCGGCTCTTTACTATCTCGGAACCGAATCCTTTTCTGAAAAAAGTAAACTGCTCCGTAAAGAAACGGAATCATTGACAAAAGTAAAAATCCGCGGAAAGGATTGGCGGGAGAAAAGTATCGCCCTGTTTGAAAGCCACAACTATTTTACAGAATATTGCCAGTCGCACCTGGAGAAAGTGAAGGAAGAGAACCTGGAACTCTTAAAGAAAAAGCAAGAAGATAAATTAGCTGAGGTTGAATTGGAAAATGCGCTGGCAACTACTACGGTTCCCCAAGTAGTGGTTCATCCGACTGAAGAAAGGAATGAAGAAAAAAACCTGTTAACCGGGAAGGAAAAGAAGAAAAAGAAACAAAAGAAGAAAGACCTGCGACCGGCAAGGGGCATGGAGGTTGTTTATCGTGTTGGTTCTACCAATCACCAGCGGTTAAGTTCAATGGCCGATAACAAGGCCCACATTATGATATCTGTAAACTCGATTATCATATCTGTTGTATTAGGATTGATCGTTCGTAAGATTGACAACACACCACAAATTATTATTCCAACAGTTATTCTTTTATTGGTAAATGTTGTGACACTTATTTTTTCCGTTCTGGCAACGAGACCGAGAGTACCCAAAGGTTTTTTTACAAAAGAGCAGGTAGAAAATAAAGATATTGATCTTACCTTTTTTGGCAACTACTATAAGATGGGTTTCAAAGAATATGAATCAGGCATGAAGGACATGATGTACGACAGCGAGTTTCTGCATGGCAGCATGATACGTAATCTTTATGGGCAGGCGAGAGTATTGGGTAGAAAGTTTGAGTTGCTCCGTATTTCTTACAATGTATTTATGTTTGGAATCGCTATCGCAGTATTGGCCTACGTCGTTACGCTGTTTATCAATAAATAAAAATTATTTTAATGGCAGTGTAATAATAAATTCGGCGCCTTTTCCTTCTTCTGATTGCACTTTTAGCTCGCCGCCATGTCCTTTGGTAATAATATCGTAACTCAATGAGAGCCCGAGCCCGGTACCTTGACCTGTTGGTTTGGTTGTAAAAAATGGTTGAAAGATTTTATCAGCGACTGATTGTGGAATCCCCTGACCATTATCTTTAACACGTATCTCAACCTTGTTCCCGATTTTTTTTGTGTACATCTCTACGGTAGGCTCGTATCCCTGGGGATGTTCTTTCTTTTTTTCTGTTACCGCATAAAATGCATTATTCACAAGATTGAGAAATACACGACCAAGATCTTGCGGTACCACATTAATCGCTCCTATACTCTTATCAAAATCAGTTTTAAATGTTGCGTTGAATGATTTTTCTTTTGCGCGAAGTCCATGATAGGCAAGACGAAGATATTCATCAGCCAATTCATTGATATCTGTTGGTTCTTTCTGGCCTGTGCTTTTCCGTGAGTGTTGCAGCATGCCTTTTACAATGCCATCTGCACGCTTACCGTGATAAATTATTTTTTCAAGATTTTGTTTCAGGTCGCTTGAAATCAACTTCACTTCTTCAAGATTTCCATTGGTCAATTCAGTATCCATTTCAGTTATCAGTTCCGTATTCACCTCTGAAAAATTATTGATGAAATTTAATGGATTTTGAATTTCATGAGCGATACCGGCGGTCAGTTCTCCCAATGAAGCCATTTTCTCCGCCTGTATCAATTGATCCTGTGTTGATCTTAAATCAAGTAGCGCATGCTCTAATTCTTCTTTTTGCTTCGTTAATTCTGCGGTTCGCTCGGCTACCTGTACTTCAAGTTCATCCTTCATTTGTTTGATGATCTTGTTCTGAGCTTCTTCTTCTTTTAGTTTCGACTTCTCTTTTTCAAGGGCTTTCTTTTGACGATTGGTAATGATCAGCATCGCGACCATCCAGATGATAGAAAATACTGATGCTGTTTCCAACCAGCCATTAATCTCGTTATAAAGACTTTTGTTGACAATTTTTATCAAATCATCCAGTACAGATACGAGGATGAATGGCGCTATTGCCAACATCACCTGCCTGGCCCCTCTGAATTCTTTTTCCGAATAAAGGATATAAAGCAGGTAAAGAAGTAATGCATGTCCAAGCCATACAGTTGTAGACTTGAGACCAGAAAATATTATCTCCAGGGCTAAAATGACACCGGCGCAGATCACAAGCGCATTCAGCCTGCGATCCCATTTTTCTGAGAGTGTTTCTTTCAGCGATTTGCGAAGAAAGCGGGTAACAATAAATATCAGTATAAACCCAAGGACCATAGTTCAGTTCAATTGTTATTAGGCAAGGTTAATACCGCAGATTTGCAGTCAACTGCTAAGTACGTATAAATTTCGCTAAAAAGTTTTAGTCATGATCACTTTTGGCAGGAAAGGCTCAACGATTTTAAAATTGTAAACCATGTAAGTGGAACGAATCTTAGGCAGGTTTATTCTAAACCAGCGTTTTTCTTATGTTGTCAGTTTCGTTTTAGACCTTTGATGATTACGTTGCCGGTACCATTTTTATCACAGGGGTATTTAAAATCCATAGTCAACGATTTCGGATTGTTGATCGTTTTATAGAATTCATCTAAATATCCAACAGTTGTCTTTATGTATTTCGCGTCAAGCAGAGGATTGTTTCTGTAAAGAGTATAAATCGCATCTTTTAAATTATTATATACCGAAATTATATTGTCAAATGCTTTCATATCCTGTATGCAATATCCCCGATAGCGCCTTTCGCGAACTGAAAAAAGTTTCAATTCTTCTGCCGGCCGTGCATACGGAGCGTTTACTATTCCCGCATGATCAAAATCGTAAGGTACTGCCACTGGTAATGACGTTGAATCGTCGGCAATGAGTTTAATATTCTGCAGGTATTCTACAGACCAATCAGTATTTCCTATCAGGTATTCAAATGTTGCCAGTTTAAGAAACGATTCGATGTTAACCATCTCCTGATTTATCTTTCGTTCAACGCCAATTTTATGATTGCGAGCAGCCATATGATCTTCGTCTTCCAGCAGAATACCGAAAAATTCCGGAGCATACAATTTATCTTTTTCATTTTGCAGTGTTACTTTCACTAGTCTTGCTTTAAAACTTTCCGGCGTGATAATGTTGTAAATTTTATACACCAGCCATTCGCGGACTACATATTCATCACTCTTGCATGGCATTACCAATTTTAATTTGGCTTTTGTCGGAAATATCGATTGTTGCGTCTCCTTGTTTGTGTATTGAATCAATAACGGAGGGTAGTAGCAATTGGTTTTTAGCCTGCGGAAATGACCTCTTGTTTTTACATTCACAGATAGCGAGACCAAACTGCTGTCTTCATTTTTGTAAGACAGAATGATCGGGTGATATTTCGAATCATCCTGTCGATCATTTAATAATTCACGAATGTTTCCTTTGAGGGTAATTGATAATGGTTGAACAGAGTCGAACAAAGTATCGACAGAAGGAATGCGTTTTTGTGTATGCCCTGGTAACTGACCTCGTGGACAAATATCCTGGCGAAATGATATCCCGATTAAGCAGGCAGCGATAATGATTGAGCGGTTAATCATGACCGGTAATTCAGCGTGTCAATAATGTTGTTCCACACCTTCATCCCGCGATCTGTCAGTAGCAGCGAATTAATCCCGGTAATTCAATGCTGGTTTACGATCACCCAATAATGCCTCGTATTTATAATCGCCTTTCTCTGTTTTAAATTCTTCCTTTGCTTTTGATATGATTGCGGGGTTCGTATACAGGTCGATAGCAGTAAGCGCCATAGTTTTTGCCGCCACCATCATGCCCTTTGTACCAATATCTGTACCTCCACATGCAACAGCCTGCCAACTGTGAGCCGGCGTACCGGGTACCCATGTGGCAGCGCCCATGCCAACTGTCGGCACAGTATAACTAACGTCGCCAACATCGGTAGAACCGCCACCAGCGTCGCCACTTGTTTTTAATGGATTCACTGAAGATGCTTTTTCAATAACCGGGGCTTTGAACGTAAACGTACTTTGAATTTTTTTTGCAAATTCTATTTCCGATGGAGTATACGTAACGCCGCCAACTTTCTCAAGATTCTTCTGCATCACTTCGCCAAGCGTCTTGTTAAGCAGCAAATCATGCGTTCCTCCGATCACTTCATATTCCATCGTTGTTTCTGTACCCAGCGCTGCTCCTTGTGCTGCTTTTACAACTCTTTCAAAAATCTCTTTGACATCATCCTTCTTTGGATGACGAACGTAATAGTATACTTCTGCAAAATCAGGAACGATATTTGGCGCTTTACCACCATTGGTTATTACATAATGAATCCTTGTTTCCTGCGGAATATGTTCACGCATCATATTGACCATGGCATCCATCGCTTCTACTGCGTCAAGAGATGAACGTCCTTTTTCAGGAGCTGCTGAGGCATGTGCTGCAATACCTTTAAATCTGAACTTAGCTGATTTATTTGCCAATGCGCTTGTCATTGTTACGCTGTTCTGATCATCCGGATGCCAGTGAATAACGATATCTACGTCATTAAACAATCCGGCCCTGACCATATACACTTTACCGCTGCCACCTTCTTCAGCAGGGCAGCCAAATACCTTAATGGTGCCCGTTAGTTTTTTTTCTTCAATCAGTTTTTTTATTGCAATACCAGCAGCAACCGACGCGGTGCCGAACAAATGGTGTCCACATGCATGACCCGCATTTTTTCCTTCAATCGGTTTTTTCTCCGGCACCGTATCCTGCGACATACCGGGTAGCGCATCATACTCTGCAAGAATTCCGATCACTGGCTTTCCGGAGCCATATGTTGCTACAAAGGCCGTTGGAATATCAGCCACTCCTGCTTCCACTACAAAACCATTATCCTTTAATGTTTGTTGATGCAGGTTTGAACTCTTTACTTCTTTATAACCAACCTCTGCAAAATTCCAGATGTCCATTGCATTCTTTTTGTACTGCAGATAATTGCTTTCCAGTTGCTGGATAGCTTCTTCTTTTAGTTTGACTGCAGGATCACTGTTGCTGTTTTTTTTCTGAGCTGATAATGATAAGCCAATGAGGAAAGTAGATAGCGTGACTGAAAATTTGCAAAAAATATGTTTCATGTGTGGTATTTGCTCACACAATTTACGGGATAAATGAAATCAGAGAGGAATGGTTATCCACTAAAAGGAGAGAATTAATTCATTAACTTATTCAATCCGATTTTTGCATCGGGTCGTACACTCAATAAACCTGTCGTTACAACTGTGTCACCTGCCTTCAGTCCACTGGTTATTTGTACAAAAGATGAATCGCGGAGACCGGTTGTTACATCTGTAAACTTTGCAATGCCATCCTGGTAAATAATTACTTTCTTCCCTCTTGCCTGCGGAATAACTGCCTGTGTCGGAATGACAATAGCGTTTGGATCAGGATCGAAATCAAGAACAACTTTGGCAAATACACCAGGAACCAGGTTTTCCTTGTTTTGAACAACAGCACGGATCATTAAAGTGCGGGTATTTTGAGATACGCCAGATTCAGTCGCCATTATTTTTGCGGTGTATTTTTTTGTATTTCCTTCTGTGCTGAAGTTTACCAATTGGCCTGTCTTTATCTGCGAAGTATATTTCTCAGGAACAGAAAAGTCTAACTTTAAAATATCAGTTTGCTGGATCGTTGCAACAATCGTTGTTGGTGTAACGAATGCGCCCATGCTGATATTCTTCAAACCCACTTTGCCGCTGAATGGCGCTCTTATTTCTGTTTTTATAATCGTCGCTTCTGTAATTTCAATATCAGCTTTGATGTTATTTACATTTAAAAGGCTTGCGTCATAATCTTGTTGACTGATGCCCTGAATTTTCAAAAGTTGAGAGGAGCGTTGTTCGTTCTGGTTAGCTATCTGCAATTGAACTTTTAATTTTTTCAGCGTAGCCTGTAGATCGCCGTCATATAATTTTGCAAGTAAAACGCCTTTTGCTACATTTTTTCCTTCGCTGACGTTTAACTGTACAATCCTTCCCGAAATCTCCGGATGTATTTCTGTCGATTCATTTGCGATTAATGTGCCTGGCACTTCAACGTTGTCGCCGAGAGATTGTGTTTTGACCACATACCCGTCTACCTGTATCACCATTTGCTTATTTGCAGAAGCCGCAGGGTTGGCAGGTATTTTTTTAGTCTTTTCCCCGCACGAAAAAAGAAATGTTAGTGATGATAAAAACAAAAGCTGTTTTAGTCGTATGGTCACGGTATTCGTTTGGTTAAGATGATAAAGGTAGATAAATGTGATTTTATTAGATTTCCGTTTGTCACTATTTTCTGATTCACAGATAGAGATCACGGAAAGACTTCGATTCAAAAAATATCTCAGGACTTTACAATAAGACCCCGTTTAATCTTATTTGATTTGTGCAACAAATCCTGTTTTTCGTTGGACAAGATAGTTACATGTCCCATCTTACGGCCAGGCTTTGTCTGTTTCTTCCCATAGAGATGAACAAATGCATTTTCCATTTTCAAAACTTCATCTAAACCTTCATAGATAACGTCGCCAGAAAAGCCATCAGCGCCTACGATATTAATCATCAGCGAAGGCAAAATATACCCGGTATTGCCAAGAGGGTAGGCGAGCATTACCCGCCAAAGCATATCGAATTGCGAACTATAATGTGCTTCGATCGTATGATGGCCGCTGTTATGTACACGTGGCGCCGTTTCATTTACAAAAACAGATCCTTCTCGATCAATAAATAATTCAACGGCAAAGATGCCCGGAGAATTGAAATTTCTTACTACGGCGAGAGCAACAGCTTCCGCCTTCCAAAGTATTTGTTTATCCAGTTCGGAGGGGCATAACTGGTAGTCCAATAAATTCAGATCAGGGTCAAACACCATTGTTACAGGTGGGTAAATTGCTGTTTCTTTTTTTTCATTGATAGCAATAATGATTGCAATTTCTTTATCGATCCTGACCATTTTTTCCAATACAGAAGGTTGATTAAACCCTTTTTCTATATCGGACTTTGTTTTGATGATCTGCACACCGCGTCCGTCATAACCGCCTTCTCCCAATTTATGAACAGCAGGAAGAAAATCAGCGAACTCATTAATTTCTGCAGCGCTATTTGTTATTTTGAAATCTGCCGTTGGAATCTGGTGTTCTTTATAATATTGTTTCTGAAAAATTTTATTCTTGATAGTTTTCAAAACAGACGGCTTAGGAAAAACCTTTACACCTTCTGATTCTAATTTTTCCAACGCATCTATATTCACGTTTTCTATCTCAATCGTTATGGCATCCAATCCTCTCCCGAAATTATATACCGCATCGAAATCTTTTATATCGCCTTTTGTAAAATGATGACAAAGATGTGCAGCCGGGCATTCATCATCATTTTCCAACACAAATGTTTCAACATGATAATTAGCGGCTGCCTGCAATAACATATGGCCAAGCTGACCACCTCCAAGAATTCCTATACGAGGCCTGACGGAAGAATTAATCATAAAACAAAGATAAGGGGATGAATGTCGCCTATTTACTGGCATTTCTCATTTCTTTTTCTAACTTTACATCTCAAATGCGTCCCGATTATCCTCATAAATTATTTTCAGATCTCCGCACTGATTTCTCAATGCTGATGGAAGCCCTTGCAATGGGTAGCCGCACCTCCTGATAATCTTTCCTCATTCTTACTTAATTATTATTGAACGCAGCATCGTACTGCAGATAGCCGACCGGCTTAGATTTTAACCATAAATCATTCTGCAGTCATAAGCTCAGATCTAAAAAATCAATTTATGTCTACAACTACAAGTCAAAAAAGAAATATAATCACCGCAGATGATTTTCTTCCGCTCGAAGGCACGGATTATGTTGAGTTTTATGTGGGAAATGCAAAACAGGCCGCGCATTATTATATGACTGCTTTCGGATTCCAGGCGCTTGCTTATGCCGGCCCGGAAACCGGTATGAAGGATAAAGTCAGTTATGTGATACGTCAGCATAAACTCACTTTTGTTTTAACAACCCCATTAAAAACCAACAATGAAATCGCAGATCATATTTATAAACATGGTGATGGAGTAAAAACATTGGCGCTTCGTGTGGATGACGCAGCAAACGCATGGAAAGAAACCGTGAATCGCGGCGCACAAAGCTACCTGGAACCGCATGTTTCAAAAGATGAAGACGGTGAAATGATTTTAAGCGCCATTCACACGTATGGCGATACTGTTCATCTTTTTGTGGAACGAAAAAATTATCAAGGCGTTTTTATGCCTGGTTTCAGACAATGGAGCAATCCATATTTCCAACCAACAGATACAGGCTTGCAATATGTAGACCATTGTGTAGGCAATGTCGGCTGGAATCAAATGAACCCATGGGTTGGGTTTTATGAAAATGTAATGGGCTTCCGCAATATTCTTTCTTTCGATGACGAAGATATTTCTACAGAATATTCTGCACTGATGAGTAAAGTAATGAGCAACGGAAACGGCTACGTGAAATTCCCGATAAATGAACCTGCTGAAGGAAAAAAGAAATCGCAGGTGGAAGAATATCTTGAATACTACAATGGTGAAGGTGTTCAACACATTGCATTGGCGACAAATAATATTGTAAAAACAGTCGTCGAACTGAGAAATCGCGGAGTCGAATTTCTGCAAGTACCTACAAGTTACTACGATGATTTATTAAAAAGGGTAGGGCATATCGATGAAGATATCGAACCACTCAAAGAACTGGGCATTCTTGTGGATCGTGACAATGAAGGCTATCTACTGCAATTGTTTACCAAACCCGTTGAAGACAGGCCGACTCTTTTTTTTGAGATTATTCAGCGAAAAGGCGCACAGAGTTTTGGTAAAGGAAATTTTAAGGCGCTTTTTGAAGCAATTGAACGAGAACAGGAAGCGAGGGGAAATCTGTGAGGAACTGAAAATTAGTACCGGCGAAAAGCACCCGTAAAAAATGCAGCCGCCTTTAGCTGTACTTATACTTGCAATTTCATGAATTAACAAAGTATTTTCCAGAGGCAAAATGATTGTTTAACGTATTTAAAAACAGTCGAAACGGTTTTCAACATATTTTTGGTGTTGTGTATAATTTTTTCGCACTAAAAAGCAAAAAAAAATCGTTTTTGTGATATGAATTCGATTCTGAAAAACCTGCTGGTCCTTGTAATACTGATTTGTGGTGCAGTTGTTTCTTCGCATGCGCAAAATTCTGTGTCATCATACACGTCATTCATTGATTATCAAAAGACATTTGCCCGTCCCAGCGAGGCATTGAAACGCAAAGAGGATACTCTTATTAAACAGTTCGAGGCGAAAAACCTGGCTTGGCCGGCGAAATACATTTATATCCGCTCCTTTAAGTACGACAGCCAATTGGAAGTGTGGGTAAAAAATGAGATAAAAGATCCTTTCCGTCTTTTCAAAACATATAAAGTTTGCGCCCTGGCCGGAAGCCTTGGCCCAAAAAGAATGCATGACGATTACCAGGTGCCGGAAGGGTTCTATTATATCAATGAATTCAATCCCAAAAGCAATTATTATTTGTCACTCGGGTTGAATTACCCCAATTCATCTGACAGAATTTTAAGTGATTCTTATCAGCCCGGAGGTGATATATATATTCATGGAAGCTGCGTTACCGTAGGTTGCATTCCTCTTACAGACAACCAGATTGATGAAGTGTATATACTCGCGGCACATGCGAAAGATATGGGACAGGACTTTATTCCTGTGCATATTTTTCCTGTTCGGTACAATGTGAAGAAAAGCGTTACATTTCTCAGCAACCTTACAAAGGACGATATAGAACTTAAACGGTTTGCTGCAAGCCTTGAAGGTGCATTTGATTATTTTGAACGATATCATCAACTACCAGTAGTGATGACAGGGCAAAAAGGCGAATACTATGTAGATGAGGTGCCGGTAAAAAAAATAAAAGAAGAGAATGCGCCGAAGAAGCCAATTGTAAAGCATATTGAAAGAAATATAGCGACACTTGCAAATTCGGTACATCAATGGCCGCAATTTCCCGGTGGCGGCGATGCCTTTATGGAATACCTGAAGAAATTAGGAAAAGAAATGTCTGCTTACTTGCCGGAAGGGATGAAGAAAGCGTTTGTTCAGGTGGAGTTTATTGTAGACATAGATGGTGCGCCGGTTAATTTTAAAATTCTGAAAGGTGGTAATGATAACTACAATGATGAGTTGATTGAGCGAATGGAAAAAATGCCAACATGGCAACCTGCATTGCTCAATGACAAACCGGTCGCTAAAAAAATGATTCAGACAGTAACACTGGAAGCTTTTTAAAATTATTGTGTGAGAGCTTATTTCATAAGCGGACTTGGTGCAGATAAAAAAGCATTTTATAAGATAAAACTGCCGGAAGGATTTGAACCTGTTTATCTTGATTGGATAAGCCCCCTCTATAAAGAATCACTCAAAGAATACGCTCTGCGGTTTTCTTCACTTATTCAGACTGACGAAGATTTTATTTTAATCGGATTGTCGTTGGGCGGAATGATCGCTTCTGAAATTGCAAGAATAAAAACTCCCCGGAAAGTCATTCTTCTTTCCAGCATCAGTGCTTCTGTTGAAATGCCATGGTATTTCCGTATGGCTGGTAAAATGAAGATTCAGAAAGTTGTTCCCATCGGGTTATATAAACATGTTACTTTATTAAATCATTTTATGGGATCGAAAAGCAAGAACGATAAAGCAATGGTTCGTTCATTCGTAGAGCAAACTGATCCGGCGTTTATTCAATGGGCAATCGATGCAATACTTAATTGGAAACAGGAGCAACGGCTGGAAAACATTGTGCACATTCATGGCGACAAGGATCGCTTACTTCCGGTAAAATACACAAATGCTGATCACATAATTCAGAATGGAAAGCATTTGATGATTCTGAATAAATCTGATGAAATCAATGAAGTGCTCGCAGAAATTTTATCAACAGATCAATTGAGCAACAACTGAATAGTTTCCGGTGTTTGCTGACGAAGTAATATCGTTTTACCCTCAGTTAATTTTTCAAAAACATCGGTGTTGTAATGACGTATGGTGAGTAGCTTCAGGCCTTTCATTACCTCCACATCAAATAGCTCCGAAGCTGCAAGCGCCAGTTTTTCTAACTTTTCTGAACGATCATCTAATACGCAGGTAAAGGTAATTGCGCCATTTTGTGTAAGATTCGGCTTTA
This sequence comes from Chitinophagaceae bacterium, assembly GCA_049840875.1. GTDB lineage: Bacteria > Bacteroidota > Bacteroidia > Chitinophagales > Chitinophagaceae > JAFDYH01. The sequence continues at coordinate 340,363 of JASGJE010000002.1, forward strand.
TGTTCAGCTCTTCAAACAAATGATATAGTTGCCCAACAGGTTTTTCTCCTACAAACGAAAAGTCTTTCGATTTCATCTGTATCATTACCTGGCTATCTTTTAATACAATGATTGGCGGCAGATTCTTCAACACGTTTTTGCTGATCACCGTTCCCGGCAACGAAGGGTCGAGAAAACATTTTACATAAAACGGTATTTGTTTATTCTGCAGCGGTTTTATTGTCTTTGGGTGAATTACTTGTGCGCCATAGTATGTCATTTCTATCGCTTCGGTATAATTCAACTCGCTGATCAATTGTGCTTCCGGGAATTGTTTTGGATCTGCATTCATCACACCTTCCACATCTTTCCATATTGTCTGGCTCTCGGCATCCAGCATATTCGCAAAAATAGCAGCGGTATAATCGCTTCCTTCACGGCCAAGCGTTGTACTTTCATTTTCATCGGTTGAACCGATAAAGCCTTGTGTTAGTAATAAGTTTACAGAATCAAAGACAGGTTTTATAACTGTGTCGACTTTTTCCTGGGTGAATTTCCAATCAATATTTGCATCGCGAAAATTGTCATCCGTACGGAAAATGTCACGCACATCTATCCAATTATTTTTCACGCCAATTTCGTTCAGGAAAAAACTGACGATGCTTGTCGATAGTAGCTCGCCCACACATACCACCTGGTCGTAGTAATAATCATATTCGCGAACCGGTTTATCATGCAACAGCCATTCCACCTCTGTAAAAAAATCTTTTAACTGATTTTCGCAAGCCAGGTAATTAGTAACCAATAAGTATTTTGCAGTCGTGAGATGTTGTTGTTTTACTTGTTCAAATAAGTGCAACGCATCTTCTTTTCTATTGGCATAAAATGCTTCTACAACTTTTTCAAGTGCATTCGTTGTTTTTCCCATGGCGGATATCACCACTAATAATTTATCTCCTGTGTATTGCTGAAGAATATTGCCAACATTCTTAATTCTGTCGATACTGTTTACAGACGCGCCACCAAACTTGAAAACTTTCATACCGCTTGATTTGAATGGCGCAAAGATAATAAAGACCTCTTAGTAGATATAAGATTCAGGTAATGAGATGACATGATGTTTTCTTCACTAACTTTGACCTCTTTTCATTTTATGATCCAGATAATTTCATACGAAGACCGCTATCAGCCTCAATTTTACCAATTAAATATTGAATGGTTAGATAAATACAATCTTACGGAAAGTCATGACCTGTTAGTATTAAATGACCCTAAAGGAACGATTGTCGACAACGGTGGTTTTATCTGGTTGGCAAAAGACGGGGAAGAAATTGTGGGTACTTCGGCAATTATGAACGAAGGGCATGGTCAGTATGAGTTAGCAAAGATGACTGTGAAATCAACTCACCAGGGCAAGGGCATCAGCAAATTGCTGATTGAAGCCTGTATTGCCAAAGCAAAAGAGATAAAAGCAAAGCGCCTGATATTATTTTCAAATCATCAATTACAAACTGCGCTTAAATTATATGAGAAATACGGGTTCCACCACGTTGAAGTAAAAGATTCTCCCTTTGTAACTGCAGATGTAAAAATGGAAATGGAAATGTGATTTAACAATTCCTGCAGAGTATTCTTTACTTATTGATTATGTTAATTGAGTAATTTTCACAGGCCCAAATCATTTCGAAATTTTTTTTAACCTCAATTGACATTTATGAAAAAGTATGGTATTGCCTGCCTGTTTACCCTTTTTGCATTCTGTATAAAAGCAAATGCTCAAACTGTTGTTAACCAGTACCCAAAAACGATCAATGTATCCGGAAGCGCAGAAATGGAAATCGTTCCGGATGAGATTTATGTACAGGTGGATTTGAAGGAATATAAAAAGAAAGGAGAGAAGGTGGAACTGGAAAAGATTAAAAGTGATTTCCTTGCAAGCTGTAAAACAGTTGGTATCGCAGATTCTGTTATCAGTATTGCATCTTACGAAGGCGCCAAACTAAATTCCTGGTACTGGCGGAAAGCAAAAAAGGATCCTGATTTATACGCCAGTATTTCTTACCAGATAAAATTCCAGGATAGCAAAAAGATGGATCAGTTAGTTGATGTATTGGATGAAGAAGGTACAAGCAATTTTACAATCGTGAAGGTTTCGCACAGCAGAATAATTGAATTCAGGAAGCAGTTAAAAATACAGGCTATTAAGGCGGCAAAAGAAAAAGGCATTTACCTCGCAGAATCGATAAATGAGAAAGTTGGTGAAGCCGTTACTATTACTGAGCCGCAAGAGGAAGCATCCGATATGCAATCCAATGGATATTACAGAAATCAACTATCAAATCTTGGATTTTCTAATAACGTTTCGCAAAAAGCTGTCGTATTCGATATGGCGCCCGGAGTTAATTTTAAAAAAATAAAGCTACGATACGAAGTGAATGTCGTGTTTGCGTTGAAATGATGCAAACAGCAGAGCGAACGTTACGGTTGTCAACTTTTAAAAAGTTGACAACCGTAATTGAATTGACATCCTTAGTCTAATTCTCTTTTATAATCAATAATAACCCCTTTCCCTTTTCAATCGAAATATTTTCACCTGCTTTGAATGTTGCTGCTAACTGAAAGTTTTTTATTCCAGGTGCTATTATAGTTGCCTTTGATGAATCAATTCCTAATTTACTCCAATCAATGTTCAATTGAATTGTTGCAGTTGTATCTGCCCAGCTTGCGATGGATACCAGTGCAATCTTTTCTTTTTTATAAACTGTTGCCAGTATTTTATCATTACTTGTTTTTACCGGGCAGTTATCACTCCAGTAGCCAATCATCTTTGTTCCCTGCATACCGAAGTCATCCCACACTTTCCATATTGGTCTTGGGTCTGCATCATCGCTCCAGGGCATACGATTGGTCATACCAAATACCATTCCACGCCAGGGATTACCGCCATCCTGCAGCATTTCACCCATTAGTCCAAACGGTATTCCGCTAACTTCTGTTAAAAAGAAATCGGCCGGATTATTATTGTAATCAAAATATTCTCCAAACCATAAGCGGTTGAGATAAGGGAAATGCTCCATGTACAGGTTGGCGCTGTTATTGAATCCGTCGTTCCTGTTATATTGATTGGCAGAGTGAAGGTCAATAATACCAGGATGATTATCCTGTGTCAATGCCCGCTTGATTCGTTTCATCGTTACTCGGTCAAACGCTACATCATCTAAATAAATTCCATCAATGCCTACATTCTGAACCAACCAATTCATTCCTTCAACATAGTAGTTATGCCAGCGGCTCATACCACTATTTACCAGTGCTGCATCTTTTATTTCGGGTACAAACCATGCAGCAATATAGTCGTTATGAACATGCTCCTGCAGCCAGCTAAAGCCGCCGCCTTTTCCCGTTGAATACACTTCATGACCAAGACTTCTCAATGCGAAGGTCTCGTATGCCCTGTTAGAAACTTCGCGGACCGTATTGTATATTTTTACTTTCAACCCTTTACTATGTGCCTCATCGATGTATCGTTTCATTTTTTTGAACTCAATAAAAGGATAATTGATCCACGGGTTGATAGGCGTAGCGTGATGAATATTGATGACGGTGGCGCCTGTCGATTTTATTTTGTCGATCGAATCATATTTATGATAAAAACGCGTTTGCCATTGAAAATCTGTATTAATGGGATGAAATGGCGTAATCAATAAATTAAAGTTGTAAAAAAGACTATCGCCTTTCTTCATCAATCTTTCTCCGCTATAATTATTTACTATAATTGAATTTTCATTTTCAATAATATTCACGCCTCCTTTATTATTATTTCCCCAGGAAGAAGGCAACAGTAATGGTTTTTGTAAATAAAAATTTGTATTCAGCGGCCTCGAATAATTTTCATCATGCAATGAATATTGAAGACCGGCATTTACATTTCCGATCCATGCACCATCCTGGTTTTTGTAGGCTACATCCCATTTCCATTCAAAACTTGCAGGACGATAGCCGCCCTTTTGACCAAGCCCCATCATATATCTTGCTGCTTCTTTGGTAAATGGAATCTGCAGGGCAATATCTTTTAGCGAAATATCTTTTAATGCAATAATCCTGACCGTATAAGCTATAAAACCATCGAATTCTATTGCGCCATTTATCTTCATTTGCAGCTCAGCACTTTTATTTACTGCAGTCCATTGTATGGTTCCCGGCGTTTGATGTAAATATTGTATTCCTTCCGGTTGGCATTTTATTATCTGACCGTCATTGGACTTTATCAAAAAATGTATTGGCGCCGTAAGAATATTATTCGCCTCGGTTTTATAGTCCGTCATTTCAGGTGTGAAAAAAGTCTGAACCTGTTCAGGCAGGCCATCGCCGCCGAGCTTTAATTTTCTTCCTAATAAACTGATATTATTATCCTGCAATTGTAACGGGATATAAGGTTTGATAACGGTATTATCCTGGTAAAGCGTTGAATTTAACCATTTGAGCCTTGTTTGTTTTTCCGGTTCGCTGATGCCACCGTCTGTTACGGTTTTATTGTTTACAATTAGTGTAATACTGATTGATGCGGCATTTGCATTCCGGCACTTTATTATTGCTTTCCCGGTATAGGTACCTGCATTGCAACTTTGCGGCACATCAATACCACACCAGAGTGGCTGAATGCTATCTTTACCAATGTTTACAGTTTTTGCAAGCGGCATTCCTTTGTAATCAATACCGGTTGTATTAATGCAGGAAATATTTTTCGAGGCAATGCGATTATTGTTTTTATCTTTTAAATCAGTGAAGCTGACGCTAACATCTTCTAATGGTTGTAATGCATATATGCCCAGCTGCAATGCATAGTATTCTCCTTTTGCTGCTTCACCTTTGAATGAATTTGTAATTCCTTTTTGGATCCAACGTAAGGGAAGGTGGTCTGTCATTTTTATAGGATATAACCTGTCTTCAGGAAAAACAATAAAATCTTTTTGTTTGCTTTTAGTAATAAGAGTTGCCGTTTCATTGGCAGTAGCAATTACTTCCATAGGATAAAAACTATTGAAGCTGTCGATCGATTGTATTTCTTTGGTGATGGTATTCGGCGCCATCGTTTCGTTCACAGATTTTAGCCAGCTATCATTTGCCGTCATTTCCGGTCTCAGGTAAACCCCTTTTGGATAGTTTGACCGGCCTTCATTTTTATATGGCATGTAATAAACATAATAATCCCCTTTGCCAGAAGCCGGTTCAAAATATATTTCTCCTATTTCATTGTTGAGTTTGCCTGTTTTTACATTTTCTATTTTCAGTAATGTTTTTGCATCTTGTATAATGATTCGTTTCTTTTCTGTAGAATCATCTTTTCTTCTCCATTCGATAATTGCTTTCGCCACGCTTCCGGTTCCATTAAAAGTTACAACTGCGCGGTGATTGCCTAACGAATCAGAATTCCATGCATTATTGCCCGAAGTATAGTTGATGGATTGGGAGAGGCAGAAGACAGAAATAAAAATTGAAATTAAAAAGACTACAAGTTTTCTCATTATTTGATATTATGGAGCTAAGCTACCAAAGCAGGATAAAATTGAGTAAGAAATTTCATGTTCAAGTAAAGATTAATTTGCCCGCAGAGTTATAGCTTAAGTTAGTCCAACTAATTTGTTTGTATATTCGGGACGAATTTTGCACTATGGCGGAAAAAATTATTGAAGTAAAAAATCTTGTCAAAAACTATGGCAATTTCGAAGCGGTAAAAGGAATCAGCTTTGATGTGTTTGAAGGGGAGATTTTCGGACTACTTGGTCCGAATGGCGCGGGTAAATCAACCACCCTCGAAATTATTGAAACGCTTCGCGAAAAAACGAGTGGAGATGTTATTGTTGACAAACATAATCTTGATACATCACCGGGTGAAATAAAAAAGATTATTGGTGTGCAATTGCAAAGCAGCGGCTATTATCCGGGGTTAAATTTGCTTGAACTCATTGACCTGTTTTCAGGGTTATACAATCGCAATGTAAAACCGATGGAACTGCTCGAGATGGTAAATCTCAAAGACAAAGCAAAAGCAAAATTCAAAGAGCTAAGTGGTGGACAAAAACAACGTTTCTCGGTGGCAACTACGTTAATCAATCAACCCAGAATAATTTTTCTGGATGAGCCTACCACAGGACTCGATCCCCAGGCACGAAGGAGTTTATGGGAATTAATAAAAGATATCAGGAAAAAGGGAACGACAGTTATTATTACGACACACTACATGGACGAAGCAGAAGTGCTTTGTGATCGTATTGCGATTATCGACTCCGGAAAAATCATTGCACTCAATACGCCGGATCAATTGATCGACGACCTTGTTGCCTCTGGCTTTGAACGACCTAAAGAAGTGAAGAAGGCCAATCTTGAAGATGTGTTTATTAATCTGACGGGGCATTCATTGAGAGAGGAGTAAAATTGTTCTATTGTTGTTATTCAAAACCGGGGTATCATAACAATTGAACAATCAAACAATAGATGATGGAAGTATAAAACATAAAAAGATGAGTTTACAGGATAAATTGAAAAACTATATGCAAGACAAAATCGGAGCAGAAAAAAAGCTGGTAAAGAATTCCTGGAAGCAAATAAAAATAAGCCAGGAGTAAAAGAACTGCCAGGCGGTTTGCAGTATGAAGTGATAAAAGAAGGAAGCGGTCGTCAGCCGGTGCTTTCAAACCAGATCAAAGCCCATTATAAAGGTGCGTTGTTGGATGGAAAAGAATTTGATAGTTCTTTTAAAAGAAATCAACCGTTTACTGCGCCGTTAACTGCGTTGATACAAGGCTGGCAGATTGCAATCCCTCTAATGAAAGAAGGAAGTCATTGGCGCTTATGGATACCTTCAGATCTCGCTTATGGCGATCGTGGCGCAGGACGTGATATTCCCGGTGGTGCTACACTAATGTTCGAAGTTGAATTATTGGAAATAGTTAAATAAAGCCTGTTTATGTCTGTTGACCCACGCTACCCGATCGGAGAATATGAACCTAAACCTTTTTCAATACCTCAAAAGGTAGAATGGCTGGCTGATATAAAATTTTTGCCGCTACAGTTAGAAAATGCCGTATTGAACCTCGATGAGAAACAGTTATTAACACCATATCGTGATGGCGGCTGGACAATTCAACAATTAGTGCACCATGTTGCCGATAGTCATATTAATGCATACTGTCGTTTTAAACTGGGATTAACGGAAGATAACCCAACAATAAAACCTTACGAAGAAAAAGCATGGGCTGAAATGCATGATGTGCACAAATTGCCAATCAATATTTCCATTACGCTATTGCATGCGCTGCATGCACGCTGGCACGAAGCGCTGAAACCCGTATCTGATGACGATTGGAATAACCGCACAGTATTTCATCCGGAAAGCAAAAAGACGATCCGCTTGTGGACATTGCTTGGGAGCTATGCATGGCATGGACGGCATCATGTAGCACATATTACAAGTCTCCGTGAAAAAATGGGATGGAATTAGTTTTTTATTGAACAAGGTTCGTATTTTGAACTATGAAGGAACTAAAATGGAAATTGCTCTCATCGAATTATCTTTTTAAAGACTTGTGGTTTACCGTTAGAAAGGATACATGCCTTACTCCGGGGGGCAAAATTGTTTCTCCTTATTATGTTTATGAATTTCCTACATGGGTTGCGGCGTTACCGGTAACGGAGGATGGCAGGATCATTATGTTGCATCAATATCGTCATGCATTGGGTGAAACTTGTATTGAAGTACCTGGCGGTTGCGTGGATCATTCTGATAAAAATCTTCAGGCGGCTGTTGCCAGAGAGTTGAAAGAAGAGACCGGTTATGAATTTTCTTCATTCGAATATCTCGGAAAAACTTCTGCCAATCCATCAACCAACAATAACCTGATGCATATGTTTCTTGCAAAAGGTGGGAAAAAGGTATCGGCGCAGGCATTGGATGGAAATGAAGAAATAGAAGTTGAGCTAATGACCATAAGCGAAATAAAGAAACTTATAAAGGAAAATAAGATCATGCAGTCTATGCATGTGACATGTATTCTATTGGCGTTGGAAAAAATGGGGGAGTTGAAACTATAACCCGCCGATTTAATTCTTATTTTAATAAATCACCTCTCCGACAAGGAATACGCTTCCGCAAACAATAATCAAATCGTTTTCTTTTGCCGCTACTTTCGCGGTTTGCAGAGCGATGTTTACATCCGGGTATACCTGGCCGGCAAGACCAAATGATGAGGCTTTTTCCTTCAGAAGACTGGCATCAACAGCCCGTGGAATATGGGCCTGTGTAAAATAATAAATAGCCGAGTCCGGAAGAAGAGATAATACTTTTTCAATGTCTTTGTCTTTCACCATTCCTAAGATGATATGGATAGTATCGTGATTCGTGATCTCTGCCTGTTCGAGTAATTGTTGGATGCCATCAACATTATGTGCAACATCCAAAACAATTTCAGGTGAATGATGAATTATCTCCCATCGTCCGTGAAGACCGGTTAATTTCTTTGCGTTTTTTGTTCCATTGTGAATAGCTTCATCATCTAACGTCCAACCTTTCTGCTGCAATTGAAAACACGTTTCCAGAACAGTCAGTAGATTTTTAGCCTGGTAAATTCCTGGCAGGTCAAGATGAAAAACTTTGTGATCGATTTTGCCTTTTTCGGCAGTTTCAATAACAAGATCATGTTTTTCCCATTTCCAATTCATTGCTTCTCTTTTTTGTGAAGCAATAGTTATAGGGGCATTTTTTCCCATGGCAACAGATTCAAAGACAGTTTTTGTTTCTGGTACCGTCTCTCCGATTACAACAGGAATGCCAGGCTTTATAATACCGGCTTTTTCAAACGCGATTTTAGGAAGTGTGTCACCTAATAAATTCATATGATCCCAACCAATATTTGTAATGACTGATATCTCTGGTGTGATCACATTTGTACTATCCAGCCGGCCTCCGAGCCCAACTTCAATTATAGCTATATCTACATTTTCAATAGCAAAATAATCGAAAGCCATAGCGACTGTTATTTCAAAAAAGCTCGGTTCGATTTTTTCAATAATCGGTGTTATTTTTTCAGTAAAATCGGTTACAAATTCCCGGGTAATCATTTCTCCGTTTACTTTGATGCGTTCACGGAAATCTTTTAAATGAGGGGAAGTATATAACCCGGTCTTGTAACCTGCAGATTGAAATATTGAAGCAAGCATATGGCTCACGGACCCTTTTCCATTGGTTCCGGCTACATGAATTGTTTTTATTTTTTTTTGAGGGTTATCAAGGAAATCGCAAAGTTCCAGCGTGTTATTTAATCCTGTTTTAATAGCGATGCTTCCTATGCGGCTGAACATTGGCAATTTGGAAAACAAGTAGTCCAGGGTTTGTTCGTAATTCATCAACGTACAAAAGTTTAATCAGTTTTTTTCAGTCTTAGTATTTTAATTATGCCAAATACAATTCCGATTACGATAATCAGGCTGCCAAAAGTAATTAATTCATCCGCATAGGGCCAGTGCCGTATTTTAAACAGAACTCCCACAAAACGTATGAATAGGCCCGATAGAAAAATTATTGAAGGAATTTTTAAATAATAGAGGGTTTGCATTTTCTTTTAAATATAAATAGTTTCTTAGTGAGATATACCTCTATAGATTATTGTTGATACAAACTATTGTAAATCGAAAAATTTTCATCATCAAAGCAAATAAAAAATATTTTTTCGGGCATTGAATTGGTATTTGCAAAATCTTTTACTGTCTGAAAAGCAATACTCGCTGCAAGTTCTTTGGGATAACGATAAATTCCTGTGCTGATATTTGGAAAGGCGATTGTTGACAAATTATGTTTTACAGCAAGCAACAAACTATTCGCATAGCAATTGGAAAGTTTTTCTTTTTCATTATTGTTACCGCCATTCCACACAGGCCCGACTGTATGAATAACGAATTTAGCTGCGAGACGACCACCGGTTGTTATTACTGCTTCTCCTGGTTTACAACTTCCTTGTTTTGCTATGATCATCCTGCATTCTTCCAAAATCGTTGGACCTCCGGCCCGGTGAATCGCACCATCTACTCCGCCTCCGCCCATCAATGAAGAATTCGCGGCGTTCACTATAACATCAACTTTTTGTTTGGTAATATCTCCTTTTACTATTTCAATTTTTGCCATTGTACAAAAGTAAAAGATGATAATCTTCAAAAATAAAAACGACCATATTGATTAATACGGTCGTTTTTGTCTAATTAGAATAGAAGTTATTATCCGCCCAACTTTATGTTGAATTCGTAAACCACATTTGACGCCTCTCCAGGTTCGAAACGATTTTTTCTTAGCCAATCTTGAACGATTCTGATAGCTTGCTGATCATTCATTAATGATCCCCCTCTTGCCCCAATATAGGTGCCAATGCCATCCGCCGTTACACTTATTTCAGCTTTTATCATTCCACTAATATTTTCTCCGGCATTCATTGGTTTTGGATTTTTTACGTAGCGACTACCACTTACTCTTCTTGGACCAGTTCCAGTACCACTTCCAGTACCGTTACCTCCCCCTGTTCCGTTGCCAGTACCACCGCCGCTTCCATTTCCGGTACCTACACCATTTCCTTTACCGCTGCCACCGCTACGGTCATAGTTATCAGCGGCGCCACCGCCTGTGCTTGAACCGCCGGTTGTTTTTCCTAGCAAAGCTTTTGCCTTTTGAGGTGCTGGAGTTTCAATCACAACTTTCGGTGGTGTTTTCACAACAGAGTGATTTTCATCAATTTTTTTTGCTTCCGGCTTAGGGATATCCGGTTTTTTAATGGGAGGGGATTCCTTTTCTGTTTCATCTTCATCAACATCCTTGATATCCTCTTTCACACCTGGCGAAGGAGGAGTATGTGCTGTACCTTTTTCGCCTGTTGCCTGTACGGGATTGCCACCGCCTCCGCCACCACCTAAAACTTTTGCAGGGGGATCATCCGGAAGATTAAGCTCAACAAGGATACCTTCATCTTTTTCAGGAATAGGGATCGTTGGCGGCTGCCATTTCAAAAGAAACATCAATAGCACCATTCCTGCGGCAAACCCTGCAGTTATTAAAGTCGCCTGCCTGTTTTTCCTTGCTTCAAAAGGGTCAGTCATTGATAATGTGTTAGTCATGCGAATTTAAAGTTAAGAGCCGGTAAAGGGAATTGATTGTTTTTCACAACTGTTATTAACGATTCAAAGTTTATGCAACATATATAGACAGACACATACAAAATGTTAATATTCCTCTGTGTAATTATTGTAAAAGGGAGTCTGTATTTATGTTTAAAGTATGCGATCGTAATAATACTTCGTAAAACTTGTCAGGATTCTTACTTCCGCTTTGTCTGTAACTATTTGTATTTCTGCAAAATATTATTTCGGCCAGAACGTTTTAAGTATCAGTAGTACTGTAAATCCTAAATCCTGTGCAATGAAACATAAGGTTATGAAGCTCGCAAGTTTTATCGTGATTGCTTTTTCCGTAATTACAATTTTGTCTGTTGCCGGTTGTGCCAAGGCTGGCATTGGCGGGCCTAGTTATACTATTGATGGGGCTGCAGATGGTACTCAGGTCGTGCCTGCATCGTCATCAACAGCGATAGGACTAATTTCAGGTAGCTTTGATGGTAGCAAAAATACTTTGAATGCGACTATAAAATGGACTGGCCTTTCGGGTCCACCTACTGCAATCCATATTCATAATGGACCTATTGGTAGAGCGAATTCATACCCTCAATTCATAATGCAGAATATTCCTAAGGGGATTACAGATTCGATAACTTTCAAATCACCTTTTACAGAGTCACAAGAAACTGGTGTTAAATCGGATTTGTATTATTTCGATATTCATACCGCTGCTTATCCTGATGGAGAGATTCGTGGACAGCTTCTCGCACATTAATTATTCTGTTTAGCTAAATGAAGATTTGCCAGCAACAGTCCGGCAAATACAAGTAACATACTTAATAAATGAACCATTGTAAATGGTTCATTTAAAAAAATTACAGCTTCTATACTGCTGAAGATTGGTATGAGATTACCAAACAATGCCGTTCTTCCGGCTCCGATCTGCTTTATTGAATAATTCCAGCAAAAGAATGAAATAATAGAAGTACCAAGGCCAAGATATATCAGCACGTACAATAAGTTTCTGTTCCAAACAAAAGTTTCATGTTGTGATTCCCAGAGATAAAATGGAAACAGTAAAAGAGCTCCTACAATGAAAGTAGCCGTTAAAAAACCAAGAAAGCTGATAGCAGCCGGCTTTTGCCTTGCCAACACAGTGTAAATGGAAAATGAAAGCGCCGCCAGTACCATCCATCCGTCGCCAATAGAAAATTGCATTGACAAAAGGTTCCTGATATTTCCACGCATCAGCAAAAAGAAAACCCCACAAAGACAAAGAAAAATACCAAGCGCTTTCAGCCAGCCGATTTTTTCTTTTAAAAATATCGCGGCAAGTAATACAGAAACTACAGGCGAAACCGTATTGCCAATCAAGGCAAGATTGATTGCAGAGGTATAGTGTGCTCCGATATAAATAAATGTATTGAACAACGTGATACCTGTAAATGCCGCAATCAATACAAGTTTCCACGATTTCAACAGAAGCCTGAAGTCATTCTTTAAATACCTGAAACCAACCGGCAGGATTAAAAGAGATGCCGTTGCCCACCGGAAGAAGCCGAGTGCAATGGGCGGAATTTGGTTGTGAATGCCTCTTGCAACTACAAAATTGCCCGACCATACAAGTGTTGCTACAATTGCGAGTATAATTCCTGCGAAAACATTTTTCTTCGTAGCCGGCGATGATGTCATTGTATGCTAATGTGCAAAATCCATTTCGAAGTTACCTTTTATTCTCTCTATTGAAGGATTGAAGTAGCCGAATTTCAATTTTGGAAACTCGCTTTTTAATTCAGTCATTAACTGTTTTACGCCCATGCATTCTCCTGTATCAGTAACACCGATTTTTCCGAGGTACCAGTCAGGGTCAATGTTAAAATTGCGCCATTGGATCATACTCAGATCTGTTTCTATAATCAGTTTTCGCAACGCCTCATACTCGGAAATGCTATCCGTCATACCAGGAAATACAAAATAATTTATCGATGTCCAGCCATTGTACCCCCGTACAATTTTCAGGCTTTCAACAATATCATCAAAATCATAGTTGTTGGGCCGGTAATACGGCATATAAATTTCCCGCCTTGCAGAATTTGTGCTTACCCGAATCGAATTTAAACCAGCCTCACACAATGCTTTCACGGCATCAGGCTTCGAGCCGTTTGTATTGATGTTGATACTTCCTTTTTTTGTATGCTTTCTTATTTCGGTTATAGCTTCCCGTAATGTTTCCCACATTAACAATGGCTCTCCTTCACAGCCCTGTCCGAAGCTGACAATCGGATAAGGGGCCTCTTCCAAATGAGGCACTGTAAATTCAACGATCTCTTCGGCTGATGGTTTAAATGTCAAACGATCTTGTGTGGAAACTATCGGTTCTTCATCTGGCTGTAAAGAAATACAGCCCACACAATTTGCATTGCATGCAGGAGAGGAGGGAACGGGGCATTCCCATCGGTCAAGAAAGTAATTTCTTGCCGCAGGGCATTGATAAGTTAATGCACAATTATTGGCAAGATGATTTACTAACCGATTATGTGGATAAGCTTTGATTAATCTGTTTACACCAAGTTTTACTTTTTCCTGGTCATATCCTTCACAATCTTGTCTTATATCCCTTTCAATCCGGATAGCGGGAACAAAAAACTTTTTATTGAACCATCCCGCAGCGGTATAACAAAACAAAGGAAGAGTAGGCGCATCAGCAGCCGTTTCATATGCCGCAAGATAAAGGCCCGTATGTGCAGGAGGAATAAAAGCCGCGACAGCCCACCCCTTTTCACACAATCGCATTTCACCGGTTTTTACATCAATGCCAATTCCCCTTCTCCCAGGCAACTCGTATAGCTGACCGCCATTTGGCAATTCAATCCATTCGTTATCGGGAACTGGTAATGCATCCCAACCACTTCTACCGGTTACGTACAGGCTGGTATCTTCGAAAATGTTTCCTTTTCCGTCAGAATATAAAATATATGGAGACTGTTTTAGCGACATGGGTTGAATTCAAAAATCAAAAGTAAAAACTCAGATAGTTCTGCTTTATTTTAGAATCGAAGACTTTAATTGTTTGACAATTGTCGTTTGCAAAATTCGTTAAATTCTTTCTCATTTACTACTGCATATTCTTCATCTATTTCAGCCTGGATGATTTTATTGTTTTTAAAATCAATTGTCAAAATTCCGTCTTTCAGAATTGCGTTACTCAATTCGGTTCATTGTATGCGCCTGCGCAGAAATGACGAGTAGTTAATAGTATCTTTATTGAATTCAGTGATCAATGGTTTTTGCGCTGCATAATACAATAAGGCAAGAACGATATTTAATATACCAGCCCACCATATATTCATCACGAGCCAACCTATAGCAATTATATAAAGCGAAACCGAATTATAAATGTTGGTTTTGCCATTTCTTATTTTTAATAAAAAAAAACGAATTACCAATAACACCAATAAGGTAATAGAAAATACAATTCCGGTTATTTTAATTTTTTTATCGTTTGACAACAAAGCAAATAATGTAAATACGGATAGATTGATAAATAATATAAATGCCGTAATCCTGTGATAAGATTTTATCTTCTCATTTTTTAACAGTAAATGAAATACCTGCATAAAATGAGATTAAGATGCGGCAGTATTGTTATACACGAGCAGATTACAAAGTTTAAATAAAACACGGGCGCCGACATTGCCATCCCAACCATTATCACCAACTCCGATTTCTGTGAGATCGAACCCTATAATTTTCCTTCCACTCTGGATAAGTTTGGAAAAAAGGTAAAACAGTTGCTCCATTTCAAATCCACCGGGAACAGGAGTACCTGTATAGGGGCAAAGTTTTGGATCTAATCCGTCAATGTCAAAGCTTATATAAACCTGCTGCGGCAATTTATTGACAATTTCTTCTGCCAGTTGTTTCCATGTTTCTCCTTCAAATAAGCGAAAGCGTAGATCTTTATCCAGGTAAGTTACAATCCTTGAATTATTCTTCTTTACTTCGTCCCACTCTGCAGGCGAGTAATCACGAATTCCAATCTGGACGAGTTTTACCACAGCTGGAAGTTCCTTTAACGCATTGTACATCACACTTGCATGTGAATAAGTGAAACCCATATAAGCTTCCCGCAAGTCACAATGTGCATCGATCTGCAATACACCGATCTCACCATATTTTTCTGTAGCAGCTTTCAGGTTTCCAAGGCTTATACTATGATCGCCTCCGAGCAATGCTACCAGCTTTCCTTTTTCAATCAACGCTTTTGACTGCTCATAGATCCAATTATTGAGATAGTTACTTCCTTCATTGACTTCTTTCAGTGTTTTACTCATGAACTGGTTATCGGCTACATCTTCACCCCGCGAAATATAGTCGATATATAGCTCTGCTTCTTTGCGCAGGTAATCGCTCTTCATCAATATCTTCCTGTCTGGCTGGCGCATAAACAGCCCTTGCTTCCATGCGTCATCCGTTTCATTATCTACCACATCTACATGTAAGCTCGCTTTGAAAACCTGGTCTGAGGCACGGGCAGTGCCAGCATTGCAGCTCACCGTCACTTCCCAGGGAACTGGTATGATAACGAGTCGTGCATCATCTTCACTGCAAGGCAAACCAAATATGTTGTAGTTAGGATTACCGGCGGCATTGGGGTCAAATTGCGAGAGATCAGGCATGGGAGTTTCTTAAAAGGGGTGCAAGTTACTTTGCTTTTGGTATGCATCAAAATTCAGTCCGAAGAGTAATATTTAAAAACGTTTTGACTGTTATTTTTCAATACAAACAATTGTTTTTGCAATTGATTCCTAAAACAGTATTTACAAAATTATTGTAGCTGTTTTTGACCTAATTTCGCGGAGAATTACAGACGTTTTATGAAGAAAATCCAGATCGTTTTTCTTGTTTTGATTGCAGCTGCGATTGCTGTGTTAATCAGTTTCCTCAAAGGCAGCCCTACGTATGATACAGTTGCGTTGGCAAAAAGCAAACCGGGTGCATCCGTCAGTATTATTGGTAAACTGGACCGTTCTCAACCTATTCAATACGATTTTAAGAACCCTAATTTTTTAAGCTTTACCGTTGTTGATTCCTTAGGTGGAAGTGTGAAGGTTGTTTATCACAATCCAAAGCCAGATAACCTTGAGCATAGTGAACGATTGGTTTTGAAAGGCTCTATTAAAGATGACTATTTTGATTGTAAAGAGATTTTGATGAAATGTCCGAGCAAGTATAAAGAAGAAATGAAAATTCCGTCGAACAATCCTTCAACTTCAATGGTTTCACCATCTGACAAAACTCCGCAGTCAAAATATTAAGTAATGGACTATATCGGTGAACGGTTACTTCCGGGACAATTAGGTCAGTTTTTTATTGTTCTCTCTTTGGTTGCTTCATTAATCGCAACCTTTACTTATTTCAAATCGACAACATCTAAAATTGTAGCTGACAAAAACAGTTGGAAAAGACTGGCGCGGATAGCATTTATAACTGAAGCTATTTCGGTTTTCGCCATACTTGGTATCATAACTTATATCAACTTCAATCATCTTTTCGAATACCAGTACGCCTATCGTCATAGTAGCAAGATGCTGGAGGCTAAATACCTGCTGGCGTGTACCTGGGAAGGGCAAGAGGGAAGTTTCCTGTTGTGGAGTTTCTGGCATTGCGTGCTTGGGTTAATCGTTATAAAAACGAGTAAAGAATGGGAAACACCTGTAATGACAGTGGTGAGCATGGTACAAGTGATACTGGCAAGTCTCGTTATTGGCATTTATTTATTTGGGGGAAAAGTCGGTTCGAATCCATTTGTTTTGCTACGCAACGAAACGGCAGGGCCGATTTTTTCACAGCCCAATTATCTTTCTTTTATAAAAGATGGC
Organism: Chitinophagaceae bacterium; assembly: GCA_049840875.1. GTDB lineage: Bacteria > Bacteroidota > Bacteroidia > Chitinophagales > Chitinophagaceae > JAFDYH01. The sequence goes on from JASGJE010000002.1 coordinate 357,375, forward strand.
AATGATCTGAACCCGCTTTTACAGAATTATTGGATGACCATCCATCCTCCTGTTTTATTCTGTGGGTTCGCTTCAACACTTTTTCCTTTTGCATTTGCATTTGCAGGTCTTTGGACAAAGAAATATGGAGAATGGACCAAGGTAGCATTGCCATGGGCCTTGTTTTCAGGTGGAGTTTTGGGATTGGGGGTAATGATGGGAGGAATGTGGGCCTATGAATCATTAACCTTTGGTGGCTATTGGGCTTGGGACCCTGTTGAAAACGCTTCTATGGTTCCCTGGTTGACATTGATTGCAGGTATTCACACTTTATTGATTTATAAAAATACCGGCCGGGCGTTGAAACCTACGATTCTGTTTTTTATTCTTTCATTCGGCCTGGTTTTATATGAAACCTTTATTACAAGAACCGGCATACTTGGAGATACCTCAGTGCATGCATTTACCGGCGAAGGAAACTCTCTCTTTTATCACCTGCTTGTAATGATGACAGTATTATTGATTCCCCCGGTTATTTTATTTATTATTGGCTATAAAGCCATACCATCTGTTAAACAGGAGGAGCAATCTTCATCCCGGGAATTCTGGATGTTTATAGGGTCACTGGTTTTATTTCTTGCGGGCGTTGTAATTATTGGAAAAACGTCGGTACCGGTATTTAATAAAATATTCAACACAAACATTGCTGCGCCAGAAGATGTAGAATTTGCGTACAATAGAATACAGATTTTTGTTGCAATAGTAATAGGAGCATTAACGGCAGTTTCCCAATATCTCAAGTACAAGCAAACGAGCTTTGATTTTTTTAGAAAGAAGATTCTGTTACCGACTTTAATCTCGGCTGTTATTGGCGGCCTGATACTGGCCTTTGGTAATATAAATTACAATAAGCAAGGATTAGGGTTTTTAATTGCAATCTGGGTTGCCGTGGTTAGCTGCGTATATGCAACAATCGCGAACCTTGCCTATATCTGGGTGGGAGTAAAAGGAAAATTGAGATTATCAGGCGGGTCAATCACTCACTTTGGCTTTGCGCTGATGCTCGTCGGTATTCTTATTTCATCTTCGAAGAAAGAAGTGATTTCTCATAACATCAGTGGTATTGCAGTACCTCTTGGCGAAAACAATAAGATCACCGGCGACCCCGGAGAGAACCTTACATTAGTAAAAGGTGTGCCGATGGATATGGGCGACTATACAGTCACCTATCAACACGATTCAACACATGCTGAAAAACCTCTTTGGTATTATTATATCAACTTTCAAACCAAGGACGGTAAAGAAAATTTCATTTTAAAACCCAATGCTTTTGTGAATTACAAAGGAAATGAAGGGTTGATGGCAAGTCCGGACTCCAAGCATTACTGGGATCACGACATTTACACCTATATCACATCAATGCGAAGTCCGGAAGCGGCTAAGGATACATCAACATTTCGCGAACACGACCTTAAGATCGGTGACACGGTATTCTATTCCACTGGTTATATGGTGTTAGATACGGTTACGTCAAAAAGTGATTTACCTGAAAATCTTTTTGGTAAGGATGGAGCCTTATACGAAGCGAAAGTGAAAGTGCATTCGAAAAATAATACATCATACACTGCCATTCCAAAACTGGCAATTGCAAAGGGAGCCATTTTACCTGTGTTGGATACGGTGACATCTGAAAGCCTGGTTATCAGGTTAAACAAGGTAGAAAATGGTAAGGTACAGCTTGGAGTAAAAGAGAATGAGTCAATTCTGGATTATGTTACGCTGAAAGCATACAAATTTCCCTTTATTGGCCTTGTCTGGTTAGGCGTCGTTGTGATGGTGACAGGCTTCATTGTCAGCATGGTACGCCGGAATGAACTTAACCGGATTGGCCGCCAGGCAGAAGATTTAGATTTTTCTAAACAGCAGATTGAATAGCTTCGCTGTCTCTATTCCTAAGCTCGGAATCTTTTAGTAATTTTATTCACCACGGTCTTGCAAATGAAACTTGTGTGTACATACCGTTCCCTTCGCATCGTTTTAACGGTGGGCGCAGCTTTTGCGATGGCAATTTCATTTGCACAAAACACTTCTGACACACTTGCCCCAAAGTATCCTGACACACCACCGACAATTGAAGAAAGAGCAAAAAACTGGGGACCCAGCGATACGGTAATTGTTTCCGCGATATGGTATGAAGGTCAATTATTGCCTTATAAGGAAATTGAAATGGCATGGGTATCCAACATGTCCCCGCGGAAATTTGAAAAATACAAACAGGAATGGAGCCGTTTACGTAATGCGGTTTATGTCACTTACCCATATGCACGAACAGCGGGTTTTTTATTGAATTCAATGAACGCCCAAATGGCGTCAATGAATTCTAAAAGTCAGCGAAAGGATTTTATCAAAACAAAAGAAAAAGAACTGAAAGCTCAGTTTGCAGATCCCTTATCAAATCTTTCCGTTTACCAGGGTAAAGTTTTGATGAAACTAATCAATCGACAGACCGGGAATAACTGCTATGAGATAATCAAGGAATACCGCGGAGGACTAACCGCCAGACTCTATCAGACAGTGGCATTTTTCTTCGGAAGCAGTTTAAAGCAGGATTGGGACCTCTCTGATAAAACCGATCGCCAGATCGAAAATTTTGTGAAGGAAATAGACGGCATGTGGTATAATAATCCTTATCGTAAGTGATAGGCTATCTCTTATTTTTTCCTTTTAATTTTGCGAATCAAATAAATTTATGAAGCTGGATATTCTTGCGATAGGCGTTCATCCTGATGATATAGAACTGGGTTGTTCAGGTACTTTGATCAGTGAAATAGCAAAGGGAAAGGTTGTCGGTATTGTCGATCTGACACAAGGGGAATTGGGCACCAGGGGTACTATCGAAACAAGATATGAAGAAGCCGCAAAAGCTGCTATGATTATCGGCACTGCCGTTCGTGAAAATCTTAAAATGCGGGATGGATTTTTTAAAAATGACGAAGAACATCAGCGAAAACTCATACAGGCCATCCGAAAATATCAGCCCGACATCATTATTGGAAACATTTTGCACGATCGCCATCCCGATCATGGCAGGGCAGGGCATTTGATTAATGATGCCTGCTTTTTATCAGGGCTTGCAAAAATTGAAACAAAAGATGAGAATGGGAATCTGCAATTAAAGTGGCGACCGAAATATTTTCTTCAGTACATCCAGGATTGGTATCATGAGCCTGACTTGCTACTGGACATAAGCGAGGTGTTTGAGCAAAAGATGAAATCAATCGAAGCGTATTCAACCCAATTCCACACTGCACAAAATGGTGGAGATGGCCCGCAGACGTATATTTCAACCCCTGATTTTCTTGATAGTATTGTTGCAAGAGCGAGAATGTTTGGTAAACGCATCGGCGTAAAATATGCGGAAGGGTTTATCTCAGAAAAGAAAATCGGAATAAATGGCCTCGGTGCATTGATACTGAACGAGACCTGATGAAATGTTATTTTTTACGAAATGCGGTAATTGTGACAAATTACAGACAACATAGGGTTCTTTAATTCGTTTATACAGAGTACCTTTGCGGACATTTCGCCTTAAAAACTGAACATGTCGTTACCGAAATTTTCAAACGTCGCCCATTCTTTTCATACGGAACTAAAAAACCGTATCAATAATTACTTCGAACAATCTGGAACAGCGACTACAGGCAATTACAAATTGTTTGCAAAGGCAATTATTCTTCTCGTGGCTTTCGTTGCACTTTATGTTCATTTAGTTTTTTTCACGCCTGCGGCCGTTTGGGCTATTTTGGAATGTGTGGCCTTGGGCGGAGTAATTTCTACCATCGGGTTTAACGTAATGCATGATGGTGCGCATGGCAGTTTCAGCAATTCAAAATCAATAAATGTTCTCGCTGCTTTCTCATTAAATGTTTTGGGCGGCAGCAGCTTCATGTGGAATATGAAGCATAACATCATTCATCATGCATACACCAATGTTGATGGAATCGATGATGATATCGACGCCAAGCCTTTTTTACGTTTGTGTGATACACAGAAGTTTTATAAGATACATCGCTTTCAGCATTTGTATTTCTGGCTCACTTATTCTTTGCTATATATGTATTGGATTTTTGTGAGTGATTACAAAAAATATTTTACGCAGAAAATCGGCCCTATACCATTGAAGAAAATGAAATTTTCAGATCATTTTTATTTCTGGGGTTTTAAACTACTTCACCTGTTCCTGTTTGTAGCGCTGCCAATTTACATTGTTGGATTCGAAGCGTGGATTGTTGGTTTTCTCGTATCAGGGTTATTTGCAGGACTTGTACTAAGTCTTGTATTTCAGTTAGCTCATACAGTTGAGCATACATCATTTCCCATGCCATCTGATGATTCTGGTAAAATGGAAGACGAATGGGCGATTCACCAGCTAAAAACAACGTCTAATTTCGCAACAAAAAATAAAGTGGTTAGTTGGCTTGTAGGAGGGTTGAATTTCCAGATAGAACATCATTTATTTCCCAAAATATCACATATACACTATCCCGCTATCAGCAAGATTGTAAAGCAAGCCTGCCGTGAGTATGGAATTGTTTATCTCGAACACCGTAGGGTTTACCAGGCTGTTATCTCACACGTGGCCTTTCTTCGACAAATGGGAAGATAATTCTAACAGGAATATAATATTGTAATGACTGGCTTTGTGTCAGTCATATTCATTCCTTTAATTTAATTTTGCGACTCAATTTTGAAATTTATGCCCAAAGTAAAAGTTGGATTGGTGCAGATGAGCTGTACCAATAATAAAGAAAATAATCTTCAAAAAGCTGTTGACAAAGTAAAGGAAGCAGCTGACAAAGGAGCACAGATCGTTTGCTTACAGGAATTGTTTACATCCTTGTATTTCTGCGATGTGGAAGATTATGAAAACTTCAAACTTGCGGAATCGATTCCCGGACCTTCTACTGAAATTTTAAGCAAAATCGCAAAAGAAAAAAGAGTAGTGATTATCGCTTCTTTGTTTGAAAAAAGAGCGCAGGGAATTTATCATAACACGACTGCGGTGATTGATGCCGATGGCACTTATCTTGGTAAATATCGTAAGATGCACATACCGGATGATCCTGCGTATTATGAGAAATTTTATTTTACACCGGGGGATTTGGGTTATAAAGTTTTCAAAACAAAATTTGCTGTGATTGGGGTTTTAATCTGCTGGGATCAATGGTATCCGGAAGCATCCCGGATTACATCGTTAATGGGCGCCGAAATTTTATTTTATCCTACAGCAATTGGTTGGGCTACTTCACAAGATGAGGCGACAAATACAGAGCAATATAATGCATGGCAGACAATACAGCGTAGTCATGCAGTGGCAAATGGCGTACATGTGGTAAGTGTAAACAGGGTAGGGTTTGAACAAAATGGCGCGATGAAATTCTGGGGTGGTTCTTTTATTGCAAACCCATTTGGTTCGATTATTTATAAAGCTTCTCATGAAAATGAAGAAATCATTGTGCAGGAAATTGATACCGACAAAACCGACAGTTACCGCACACACTGGCCGTTTATGAGAGACAGAAGAATAGACTCTTATCAGCAAATAACGAAGAGGTATATCGATGAAGAGAAGTGAATAACAAGATCAGAAGTCGGGACGTCCGAAGAATAAGTTGTAAAGGTTTTTAGTCAGAGGCATATTATCGTAATAAAAATTTACTTATATGCCTTTTAAATTTGAAAAACTGATTGCATGGCAAAAAGCGCTTGAGCTGACTTCAATTGTAAATGAAGTGACTGGTAAGTTTCCCAAAAGTGAACTGTTTATTCTCACTTCTCAAATGAAAAGAGCAGCCGATTCTGTAGCCCTTAATATTGCCGAAGGATCAACAAGGCAAAGCAATGCGGAGTTTAATCGCTTTCTTGGAATATCTCTTAGATCAAACATTGAAGTTGTTGGTTGTATTTACATAGCACAAAAAAGAAACCTGATAACTAAAGAAGATTTTGATAAGATTTATAAAATGACCGAAGAAATCCTTTTTATAATCAATGGACTTCGCAGGTCTTTAAACAAAAACTAATGTCGAAAAGCAATAATAACTTTCAATATAATACAAATCTATCGGACTACCGGTCTTCTGGACTATCCGACTTCACTCCAAAAGAACTCGGCTATTATTTCCCTGCCGAATTTGCTCCGCATGTGGCAACCTGGCTTAGCTGGCCGCATAAAGAAGAATCTTGGCCCGGGAAGATCGAAACAATTTATCCGAATTATGCATTGTTTATAAAAGAATTGACAAAAGGAGAATTAGTGCGCATTAATGTGAAAGATGAAGCAATGAAATCATTTGCTATAGGTCATCTTGAGCGCATTAATGTGGATTTGAGTAAAGTTGAGTTTTATTTTCATCCCACCAATGATGCATGGTGCAGAGATCATGGTCCTGCTTTTATAATTAATCCGGATGCTACACAAAAGAAGGCTATCATTGATTGGGATTACAATGCATGGGGAAATAAATATCCGCCTTACGATCTTGATGACGTGATACCGACATTAATTGGTAAACAATTTCATCTTCCTGTTTTTTATCCTGGAATCGTAATGGAAGGTGGTTCTGTTGAGTTTAATGGAAAAGGAACGTTGATGACATCAACTGCATGTTTATTAAATCCCAATCGCAATCCGCATTTGAGCCAGCAACAAATTGAAGAGTACCTCTGCAATTATTATGGCATGGAGCAAATCTTATGGGTTGATGAAGGGATCATTGGCGATGATACAGATGGGCACATTGATGATACAGTTCGTTTTGTTAACGAAGACACTGTAATAACTGTGATTGAAGAAAATAAGAGCGATGAAAATTATGAACTGCTACAGCATAATTTGAAGCAATTAAAATCAATGCGCTTAGTGAACGGCAAACAGTTGAATATTGTTGAGTTGCCGATGCCCGACGACGTAATATGGAATGATCAGCGGTTGCCGGCTTCTTATGCGAACTTCTATATCGCAAATAAATCAGTGATTGTTCCAACTTTCCGGTGTAAAAAGGATGAAACTGCATTGCAGATCATTAGCAAAGCTTTTCCAGGCAGGGAAATTGTCGGAATTGACTCTACAGATATCATCTGGGGGCTAGGTAGTTTTCATTGCCTGAGTCAGCAAGAACCGCAGGTATAGCTAAGAGAATCAACGGTTTATCTTGTACGGTCGGAAATAAGGTCAGACAAATATAATTTTTTTATATTAGCTGCGTTTTTATAAAGAATCCGAAATTCCTTAGAATAAACCGTACCACTATGGACAACGTCTACTACAACGACCAACGTTACATTGCTGAACAATTTATGTTTGTCGACAATCACACGAACCAGCTTTCTCAATTAGCCATTCACAAAATTAATTCACTCAAATTATCAGCTATTCATGCGGCTTTTTGTTATAACCGCCAGGAGCTGTATGATCTGGTGAAAAGATCATTGCTGAATTTTGTAACTCCTTATTCGATCCTTTGCAAAGAAGGATTTTTTGAAACCAACGAAAAGGATAACTAACTCTCCTGATCACAGAGCCTGGTTTTTCAACCAATCATCCATTTGAATACTCGTTCAAAGAAGACGTGTATACGAACTTTATTTAGTCAGTCACATTTACAACTGTGTGCCTGAACTTTTAATGCTATTCTTGTATTTCCGCACTTGACTTATAATCGTTTTATAGGTCGCAAATAGTCGTTCTGTATCTTTGCCCCGATAAAGTTAAACTGTATGATTTTCCAGTTAAGCGAAGAACAATTGATGATTCAAAAAGCGGCAAGGGATTTTGCACAACAGGAATGTTTACCCGGTGTGATCGAACGGGATGAAAAACAAAAATTTCCAAAAGAGCAAATAACAAAGCTTGCTGACCTCGGATTTATGGGCATGATGGTAAAGCCGGAATATGGCGGCGCTGGAATGGATTCTGTCAGCTATGTTTTAGCAATGGAAGAAATAAGTAAAGTTGACGCGAGTGTAAGTGTATGTATGAGCGTAAATAATAGTTTGGTTTGCTACGGTATTCAGGAATACGGCTCAGAGGAACAAAAGACAAAATATCTCACGCCACTTGCACAAGGTAAAAAAGACAATGAACTATATATCGGCGCCTTTATGTTGAGCGAACCAGAAGCTGGAAGTGATGCAACGTCACAACGAACTACCGCAGAAGATAAAGGAGATTATTATTTACTAAACGGAACAAAAAACTGGATTACCAATGGTGGTACAGCTTCCGTGTACCTAGTAATGGCGCAAACGGATGCTTCAAAAGGTTCAAAAGGAATTAATACATTAATAGTTGAAAAAAACTGGCCCGGTGTTACCGTAGCAGCGAAAGAAAATAAACTTGGTATACGCGGTAGCGATACACATACCGTAATGTTTACCGATGTAAAAGTGCCAAAAGAAAACAGGATCGGAGCTGAAGGTTTCGGATTTTCTTTTGCAATGAAAACATTAGCCGGTGGTCGTATCGGTATTGCTTCGCAAGCTCTGGGAATAGCAAGCGGTGCATATGAACTCGCTGTTAAATATTCCAAAACAAGAAAAGCATTTGGCACTGAAATAATGAACCACCAGATCATCGCTTTCAAACTTGCGGATATGGCTACACGAATAGAAGCTGCACGGTTACTTTGTTTAAAAGCAGCGTGGGAAAAAGACAATCATATCGACTATGCATTGAGCTCGTCAATGGCAAAAGTGTATGCAAGCGAAACCGCCATGTGGACGACAACGGAAGCGGTACAGGTACATGGTGGTTACGGCTATGTAAAGGAATATCACGTTGAGCGTCTGATGCGTGATGCGAAAATTACACAGATATATGAAGGTACAAGTGAAGTACAAAGAATAGTTATCAGCAGGAGCATTCTGAAATAAGTTTAGTACAAAACTTTTGGGAACCAACTTTCCCGATGCGTCTTTTTATAGGACGTATTATTATTCCGTCTTTGCATCTTCTTGACCAGGCTTTAATTTTGCGGTATGCCAGTAAACAGAGAAGCTTACGAGCAAATCAATGCAGAGATCAGAAATTCCAATGTAACACTAATAGCGGTTTCTAAAACCAAACCTGTTTCGGATATACTGAAACTATATAATCTTGGGCAAAAAGATTTTGGAGAAAATTATGTTCAGGAGCTTACTGAAAAGCAATCTCAATTACCCAACGATATCCGTTGGCACTTTATCGGCCATTTACAAACCAACAAGGTAAAAGTGATTTCATCGTTTGTGCACTTGATTCATGGTGTAGATAGTTTCAGACTGTTGAAAGAAATTAATAAACAGGCGGAAAAGAATAACCGCGTTATTGATTGTCTTTTACAGATTCATATTGCACAAGAAGAAACTAAATTTGGTTTCGACGAGAATGAATTGAATGATTTATTCGTAAACCAGAAAGCAGAGATTGAAAATCTGAAAAATGTTCGAATAACCGGGCTAATGGGAATGGCTTCCTTTACAGAAAGTAAAGACGTGATTAAATCGGAATTCCGTTATTTGAAAAGCATTTTTGAAAAATACAGAACATCATCCATTCGGAATCTTCATTTTTCTACATTATCAATGGGAATGAGCGGCGATTATAAAACGGCAATACAGGAGGGAAGTAATATGGTTCGCATCGGTAGTCTTCTTTTTGGAGCAAGAGAGTATCAGAAATAATTACGAACTCTTGACAACAGATTCCCTTTTGTCAAGAGTTTTCGGCATCTCCTGTAGAATATCATGCCATTGGGAATTTGTACATTTATTTCACGTATGAAATCAGGAGAGTTATTGATTCGGTACAAATTGTATCATGTTTTGTTCTGGTTATTGCTGGGATTTGGTTGGTATTATTTCCGCTACCAGGATTTTAGCACAACGACCGTAGCAATTAAAATGATCTTTGTAAAAGTATCAGACCTGGCAATACTTGTATATCTCACGAACTATATTCTGATCCCACAGCTGCTTTACAAAAAGAGATATATACTCTTTGGGATATTGTATTTGATCCTGGTTGTCGGATTCAGCGTACTGAAAATGTATATAGAAGGACAGATCATGCAACGCCCTGACTTATTCAACCTGAACAGCAATTTAAAAGTAAGAGTGTATGACAATGTAATTCCTCATTTCCTTTTAGTAAGTACCGGCGCCGCATTTAAAATTATGATGGATTATGCAAGAGCACAGCGGAGGTTGGGGGAATTAGCAAAGGCGAATGCGGAAACAGAATTGAATTTTTTGAAGTCGCAGATTAACCCTCATTTTTTATTCAATTCATTGAACTCTGTTTACTTCCTGATTGATAAAACAAATAGTGAAGCAAGAAATGCATTGCATCAATTTTCAGAAATGCTCCGCTATCAATTGTATGAATGCAATGGAGATAGAATACCTGTAGAAAAGGAAATTAAATATCTCAGTGATTATATTCAATTACAGAAGTTAAGAAACACTGAAAATACCATCGTTGAATTTAATTATTCACCCCAAGTAAAAGGATTTACAATCGAACCGTTATTGCTATTGCCATTTGTAGAAAATTCATTTAAACACATTTCTCATTTTAACAACGGACGACCAAATAAAATTTTAGTTACAGCCAATAAATCCGTTGATAGGTTTTATTTTACTTCCGTGAATACGAAAGAAGGAAAGCGGAACCATTCGATAGACAAAAACGGAGGAATTGGATTAGTTAATGTGAAAAGGCGATTGGAATTATTATATCCAGGCAGGTATTCGTTATCAGTCGATGAAACTGATGATGAATACCGTGTGGAACTGATTTTATCAATAGAATCATAATTATGAAAGTAATTGAAACAATACACTTATTTCCTGTAGTTAACGATAAACTGGTTGAATTTTTAAAGAGTTTGTCAGCGGATGATTGGAAAAGGCAAACCGTAGCAAAGAAATGGCTGATAAAAGATGTTGCTTCTCATTTGCTGGATGGAAATTTCAGACGTATCGCTATGCACCGTGATGGATGGTTTAACGTAGTTGGAAAAATAAATTCTTACGCTGACCTTGTAAACTACCTGAATGAAATTAACTCGGATTGGGTAAAAGCGACGAAGCGATTGAGTCCGCAGATTATTATTGATTTGCTCGAGCAAACAAACAGCCAGGTGTACGAAATATTCCTGGAAATGGATCCTTTCTCAGCATCTGTTTTTCCTGTCGATTGGGCTGGCGAAAGTGAATCGAAGAATTGGCTCGACATAGCACGAGAATATACAGAACGCTGGCATCATCAGCAGCAGATACGGGATGCAATGAATGATAATGGGATATTGACAAAGGAATTGTATTGGCCACTGCTCAATATTTTTATGCTGGCGTGGCCTCAGGCATGCAAAGAAGTATCTGCGCCAATTGGTACAGTATTAAAAACTAAAATTACAGGAGAATGTGGAGGCGATTGGTATCTCGTTAAAAATGATAATGGCTGGCAGCTTTCAGAGGAAATTCACAACATAAATTCGGAAACAATTATTGACGCTTCAATTGCGTGGAAATTGTTTTCAAAAAGTATACGGAAAGAAGAAGTGAAAGAATTCTATTCTATTCAGGGTGATCAGGAATTGGGCGCAACTGTTTTAAATATGGTATCAGTAATGGCTTAAACGAAATAAAATGAAAATCGATTGCATCATAATCGACGACGAGCCCTTGGCCCGCAAAGGAATAAAAGAGTATGTCAATGACATCGATTTTCTAAACCTCATTGGAGAATTTGAGGTGGCGCTCAAGGCTGTTGACCTGATCAAGAATGGTTTGGCAAAACTTGTCTTTCTTGACATTCAAATGCCTAAGATTACCGGCCTTGAATTTTTAAAAACAATTAAGCAGGGGCCGCCCGTAATATTTACTACAGCTTATCCGCAACATGCTCTCGAGGGTTTTGAATTGAACGCATTAGACTATCTTGTTAAACCGATATCGTTCGACCGTTTTTTAAAGGCGGCTCTGAAGGCGAAGGAGTTTTATGAGGTAAGGCAGAAAAATACCGTGATGGATACAAGTGAAGCAACGCAACAGGATTATTTTTTTGTAAAGGCCGATAATAAATTGGTTAGAATTTCTTTTGATGATGTCCTGTTTGCAGAAGCACTACAGAATTATGTTACCATTCACACTAAAGAAAAGAAATACATTACCTATCTCACGTTTAAATCTGTAGAAGAGTATTTACCGCCGCACAAATTTATAAAGACGCATAAATCTTATATCGTGTCTGTCTCAAAGATTGATAGTATTGAAGGGAATGACTTGAGGATAGGCAATCACTACATACCCATCAGCCGCAATGAAAAAGAGGAAGTAATGGAAAAATTACTGAAAGGAAAATTTCTTAAACGATAAAAGACAGAACCATCCGCTAACCGTATTGCGCAGGCACAGCCCATCACCCGATTGAAGTGAACATTTTAGGCAACGTAATACAGTTTTATTGCGAACAGTTCTGTTGTTGGTTTTACAATATGTCCTCGTCCCTGAATTGATATTGTGATTTAATTTTCCGCATCACTTCATCCATGCTGGCGCGGTGATCTTTAGAGCTCCATTCTCCACGTTCCCATTTATCGAGTTCTTCATCGATATTTTTCTTTTGCAGTTTTGTAAGCTTTGTTACAAGTTCATCCGACATCTCTTTTTGTTTTTCAAAAAATACTTTTTTCTTTTCGTATAGAATTTCTTTGTCTTCCCTGATCGTATTTTCATCGGCGGCCATTTGTAATAATTCTTCTTTGGCGAGCGCAATATCATATGGCCCTATAGGCATAATCAATTTTGATATTACAGGCCCGATCTCAATTAATATAATCAACAGCGAAATGGCAAGACTGCTCCAGAACACACTGCTTTCCTCACCTGATAAGTCGGATAAAGCCTTGTTACGTTCGAGAAAACCCATATTGTCTTTTGCTGCTGATTCGTATTGCTTCCGTTTCTCTTCCATGCCAGTTTTTGCATTGGCAATAATGCTATCCTGGGTTCGTATATTTAGTGATAGTTCAGCAAGTTCAGGTGAATAAGCGGTTACAGCTTGCCGGTAGGCATCCATTTTCAAAAGCGTCAAATCTTTAATTCCACGTTCGCCCGAGCCGCCGGTACCATCGGCTTCTTTCACGTACGCTGTCTGCAGATTGTGTAATGTATCTTCTATGGCAAGTTTTCGATTTGTCAATCGCAGCCGCTCTGTCTCCGCAGTCAATACAAGGTTTCTGTTTTCGATGGATAATAAACTGTCGTTGCGTTGAATTTTTTTGTGCATGTTCTCCGTCATCTTCATATTCACTTCTTTCTCAAAAATTTTCAACTCTAATGGTCTTGCAATGGTTAACCCGATTAATAAGGCAAGTCCAATACGCGGTATTGCCATCCAGAGCTGCTTCCTTTTTGATACACCATACTTACGCATAGTAGATACCAGGAACCGATCGAAGTTGAAAATGATTAACCCCCATATCAATGCGAATCCTATTGACCAAAGCCAGTTACCAAATACACTATACATTGCATATCCGGCGGATAAGCTGGCGAGCACGAATGTTGCGAGTATTACGCCGCCTAATCCTGAATATTTACTATGCTCCGATGGAAATTCCTTTAATAATTTTTGATGCGCCCCTGCGCACCACCATAAGAAATTAGTGTCACTTTGTTTTTTTCCTGCGCCAAATGAATCGTAGGTGTAAAGGCCGTTATCCCCGCCTGAAACGGAACGGCTGTCTTTGTTATCAGCCATAAGTTTTGATTTAACTGAATAAGTAGAATTACTAAATAATGGTTGAAGTGGGGACAATCTATAAACGCAGAATAAATTCCGGCATTGTGCAGGGTAACGTTAAGAAAAGGATAAAGAGCATGTAGCCGTAGGCCGTAAGCAATAGGCAATAAACAACTGCAATAAAAACACAAAAAGCCTATAGCTTAGAGCCTCTGGCTTGCTTCAATGATTCGATAACTTCTTTCAAGGCTTCCATATCTTCTGGATTTTTCAACTTGCCGGTTTCATCCATCTTAGAACGTATAAACGAAAGGAGTAAAATTCTTTGCGGAACAATATTGATCGATAGCGCAGTGAATGTTTGCAACAATGCTGCCTGGGCTTTTTCACCAGATAAAGATGCCGTGATCAATGCTACAGGTTTATTCACCAGTTCACCTGATGAAACTGTCCAGTCCAACGCATTTTTTAATGAACCAGGAACGCCAAAAGCATATTCCGGTGTACATACGATAATAGCATCGGCGTCTTTTAATTCATCGCGAAATCGCTGCACTTCAGTATTAGCGGGTTGAATGTCGGTTTCCGGGTTAAAGTGCGGCAGTTGACCGATGCCGTTATAAATGGAAAAGTCAACTTCATCCCCTAGCAAATCTCCAATCAGACTCAATAACGTCGCATTTGCTGACGTTGTGCTTAAACTCCCGGAAATACCGAGAATCCTCATTTTCTTCACTTCAATACTATTTGAAGGCAAGTAACGATAAAATTTATTTAGCTTTAATACCACTCCTCCAATACTTAAAAACGATGCTATGCCAAAACTGCTATTTCTTGCCGCTATTGTTTTCCTTTTTTCATGTAATGAACATAAGACAATTGGCTCGATTGAAAGGATCGATCCTGCGTTAAACAGCATCATTGATCAGGATGCTGTGATTGAAGTTATCGGCGAAGGCTATACGTGGAGCGAAGGCCCGGTATGGGTAGAATCATCTAAAATGCTTTTATTCTCTGATGTTCCGGAAAATAAGATTTATAAATGGACACCGGAAAAAGGGATTGAGCTTTACCTTACGCCTTCAGGTTATACAGGCACTGTTGCAAGGGGAGGGGAAATGGGGTCAAATGGATTGACTTTGTCAAAAGATAACCGTCTTACAATTTGTCAGCACGGTAATCGTCAACTTGCAGTGATGGATGCTTCGCTATCGGACCCAAAGCCGGTATTCAAAAGCATAGTGGATAACTACCAGTCGAAAAAATTTAATAGCCCGAATGATTTGGTGTACCGAAGCAACGGAGATTTATTTTTTACCGATCCTCCATATGGTCTTGTAAAAAATATGGATGATCCGCTAAAGGAGATTACCTTCCAGGGAGTGTATTGCGTAAAGCCCAACGGTACTTTAAAACTACTAACGGACAGCATCACTCGACCGAATGGCATTGTTTTCACTCCGGATCAGAAAACATTGATCGTTGCAAATTCAGATTCTACGAAAGCCATATGGTACGCCTATGATGTAGCGGAAAATGATTCACTGATTAATCCACGCATATTCTATAATGCAACGGAAGATATAAAGAAAGAAAAAGGTAACCCAGATGGTTTGAAGATTGATAGAAATGGCAATGTATTCGCATCAGGGCCTGGCGGCCTTTGGATTTTTGATAAAAATGCCAAAGTGCTTGGCAAAATAAAAATGCCGGTGCCGGTTTCCAATTGCGCCTTTTCGCCAGATGAAAAGACGATCTATATCACGTCAGACATGTATGTATTGCGTGTAAAAATGAGAAAGTAAATTATTAACGATTCTTTTCAACTTAATATCCATTAAACGCGTTTGTAAATTTAGTTCCGCCTTCTTGTCTGTTTCCCTTGGAAAAGAATTATTTTCCCTTACTATTTATTCGAAAACCAATGAAAATAGACCGTAAGCCTAAAAGTATAATTGTGCGTTTAAGTTCATTGCTATTTATTTTTCTGGTAAAAATAGTTTCAATTCATGCGCAGGATTATCATGCAATACAAGGTTCTTCTTACGCCGGTAGTCTCGGCGTACATAATAATCCGGCATCAATTGTGATGACGCCAGTCAAATGGGATGTTACATTATTCGGCTTGCAGGGAAAAAGCAGTAGTTCATTGATAACTGTTTATGACTATTCGCTGTTGTCAAATCCTTACAATTCGCGTTACTATTTCACGGGTGGTGATTATAAACGATTTTCTGATCTCGCTGTAAACCTGAATCTGTTAAATACACGTATCGCATTGAATCGTCAATCAGGTATTGCTTTCGGTGTAAATCTGAAAAGCTATTCCAATATTTCTACTTCACAATATAATTTTATCGATACATTGAAGAGCACAGGCGATTTCTTTAAAATTAATAATCCGGGAAATTATTATTCAGCTAAAGGTAGCAGCAGCACCTGGGCAGAAGTTTATCTTACTTATGCCCGCACGATTTTGGATGATGATGCGAAGCGATTGAATGCAGGCGTGACTGTAAAAGTAACGAAAGGCCTTTCCGGTGCAGCGGCAAAACTCGAAGGCGGCGGCTATCAGCAAATAGCAAACAACAGATACACGGTAACAAGCGGATACCTGGAATACGTTTATTCGTCCAATTTTGATCAATGGCAGAAGAACGCTGCTGCATCTGAGAATATTCGCAATTTTATGAAGTACACTTACGGCGGTTTGTCATTTGATGCAGGCGTGGAATATATTATTAAGCCGCAGGAACTTCCTGCTTACGACGATGATAATTATTACGACTACGACTGGAAGATTGGCGTATCATTACTGGATATCGGCTTTAATCAATATAAAGGCGGTAATAAGAGCGTTAGTGCAAGCGGTGTAGATCCAACTATAACAAATGTGGGACTTGATAATAAATTTGATTCAACAATAACCACGCTGCAACAATTCAACGACAGTCTATCGACGATTGTCAGCAACTTTACGATTCTGAATTCCGGATTTAAAGTAATCAATCCTATGAGGCTCGTGGTAAATATTGACCGGCATCTTTCAGGAAATTTTTACGTTAATGGTGATTTATCATTGAACGTTCCTTCGGCATGGTTGAGCAAGTGGCGTACAGTAAAACAAATTAATCTTCTGACGGTAACGCCCCGTTGGGAAAACAGGCGCTTTGGAATTTATATGCCTATTCAGTACAATACCAACAATCAGTTCTGGATTGGTGGAGCATTTAAAGTAGGCCCATTGTTGTTAGGTATTCACAACTGGGCGAATGTTTTTACTTTTAATTCTCTTCACAATGGCGGCGGATATATTGCTTTGATCATTCGCAACCCTGCAGGAATTTCAAAACGATTTGATAAGAGATTGAATTGTCCTACACTGTAGTTGATTCATTGTAATCTTCAAGATGCTCGGCAATCTTGGTATAATCGACAAACAATTCTTCGCCCGGTAGTATATCAACCAGCGCTTCAAAATCCTCGCCGTTATTTACAGAGATAACATTTGGAGTAGCGGAATGATTCAGATAATTAACTAAATCCATGACTTTGAATCCATAGTCCGGAACGTAATAATTGTCTTCATCATAGAGACAATAAGTTTCTATTAAAGAGCGGGAATGCTGTGGTAATTTTTCAACTTCAGAGATAGATAAGGTTATCCAGTCACCTACGCCTTTAGAAAAAATATTCCGGCAACCTTTTGGTATTTCACGTATGGCAAATACACCGATACCATGAATAGAAGAAGGCTTCAATGCCACATAGGTCTCCTGTGACAGTTCTTTCAGCAATTGGTCTTTGGTCATGTGGTGATGATAAAGAAAATCAGCTTCCGCGTTGTGAACCTGTATTAGATTGTTTGCTTACAAAGCCAGTAGACTTTGGTTTCTGTATGAATTTAGACCCCTGGTTACCAGATGCCGTATTGTTTTTCTTGTTTCCTTTCTTTTTGTCTTTGTTATTTTGCTGATTCAATAGAGACATAACAGATAAATTTTACAGTGTAAAGATAAAGGCAATTTTTTTATTCGGTGTTTTTTATAACGAGGTTGGCTGATCTAAAATTGCAACTGCCAGGACGGGAGATATAAATTTTACATTCCGGGACATGGCTCATACCTTATTCCTTTTATAAAGACTATAAAACAATATTGAAACAAATAATGCCAATGAGCCTACTATCCACCATAGCCACCAAAAGCCAAAAACCTGCGCTACTTGAGCGCCAAGCATTGGGCCCAACGTTTGAGCTGCAGACCATGACATAGTATATAATGCCGCATATTGTCCCCGGTTGCCATGTTGTGTGCGACTCACCCAATAACTATTCATAAATGGCATTGAGAAAATTTCACCAAATGTTACAAACAGGATCATGCCGATTGCTAATGCATGTCCGGCATATGGAATGTTCAACGTAAGAAAAGATATTCCTACCAATGAGACGCCGATTGTTATAAAGAAAACATTTTTTCCTTTTCGTTCTAAACTGTAAACAACAGCCATTTCTACCGCTGCGATAATTAATCCATTTATAGCCATCAGCAAACCAATGAATGGTTCGGAGAAATGCCATTCTTTTTTTAAATACACAGGCATGTTTGTAAACAATTGAAAAAAGCAACAAGCAAATATTGTTACCAATGATACAAACAGCAAATAGGTTTTATCACGGTACGCTGAATGATGTTTTGGAACTGCAACGCTGGCAGCTTTGCTTTTTGTTTGATCAGTAGGTTTTAAGAACCACCACATCATTAATGCACCTGCGATATTTGTAAAACCATCCACCCAGAAAAGCGCCTGGTAACTATGTTTTGCCAACACACCGCCTAATGCACTTCCCGTAGCCCAACCCAGGTTTATTGCGAGCCTGTTCAGCGAATATGATCTTGTTCTGTTCTCTTCTTTGCTATAGGTAGCGATAGCGGTTGAGTTTGCGGGACGGAATGCTTCGTTTACAAAACTTAGTATAAACGTAAAGATGCAGATGGATGGAAATGTTTTCATCATCCCCAATACGATGAATAATACACCGCCGCCTGCGAGTGTAATTAATTGTACGGGATAAAAACCAATTTTATCCGTTAATCGCCCACCTGAGTAAGCACCAAAGAAAGCGCCGGCACCGAATAAGCCGAAAACAAATCCTGCCTGGCCTACGCTATATCCCATTTCAGGGCTGGTAAGGTATAAAGTCATAAACGGAATCACCATTGTGCCGCTTCGATTAATCAGCATGATTAATGACAATAGCCATGTGGATCGTGACAAACCAGAATAGGCTTTCCGATATGTTTGTGCAGTATAGCTCAGCATGAAGGATGCAAAGTTATTATCGCATAATTGAAACCTTTGAGAAGATTAAATTGACTGTGAATAATTGGTGAAAGGAAAGTTGTGCAGTGTGTGAATATTTACCATTTAAAGTTGCATAAAATGGTTGGTCTTGTTTCTAAGATGATGATGTTTATTATCTTACTTTTAATTCCCTTTGTCTTTTTGCTTATCCTCTTCATCTTTTTTTGCCTCTGCTTTCTGTTGGGGTTCTTCTTTCCGTTTCTTTTTATCGTCGTCTGTTCCGAGGTTATTAAATTCTTTTCGATAGGTGAGGCTTACGCCTGAGCGCCTGGTGCGGCCAAATGTTCCGGAAGAAGTGGCATTTAAGTAATCTGTATTTTCTCTGTAGAAGAACGTAGCACGTATAGTTCCATTCTGATTGATCAACCATTCAGCAGTTACGTCCGGTAACAACTGAATGTTTTGTTGCACACTTGTGGTGCCTTGTCCAAGCGGCGCATCTATTCCGCCGCCAAAGTTTAGAATAAACCTGTCGTTGAAAAATTTCCGTCCTACAGAGAAGTTGAAATTATTGCTAAGATTGATTGCAGCGCTATTGTTTGGGTCAATGAAGTTTCTGTTATAGACGGTATTGCTGATATTGAAATGATATTTATCGCTTTTGAAAAGTTTATTGAGCGCCTTATTCACTTCATTATTAATTACATTAAAAAAGATTCCTGAAAGGGTGTTGGTAGCAGTTTCTCCCAGCGAAATACCAGCTGTTGAAGCAACTCCTTTACTATCATCAGGGGCAAAACTATTAAATACTATCAGGTACGTGACTTGTTTGTATAAGTCGTTTGGATTCTTCTGAATTTGTTGCACACCGAAATCAAGTGAAGGATTGGTAGTTGCGACACTACCCGGCGGAAATTCAAGACGGAACGCAATGTCCGGTTTAAACAGTTGCCCGGTAAGGGTAGTAATTACATATACGTCTCCTCTTGATCGGATAGTATTGTCATCAATGCCAGCAGTATAAGATGCCAGTGGCCCAAAATTCACATTATCGGCTGTGTATTGCGCTTCAAGGCGCACATTCGCTTTCATCGGATCACCACTCCATTCAATGTAATTATTGCCGCCACTTTTTACAACGAGTGGTTTTTTAAAGAACGATTGAAATGTGAACAAGTAATTACCGTCTTCAATATCATATCTTCCTTGTAATTTAAGATCATCAGTTGTGCCGGCATGTATTTTCAACGTACCGCTTCCCCTCGCCTTTATCTCATCTCCTGTAAGTTCGTCCAGAATCATTCTGAAATTAACCATAGGGTTGGCAGTCAATTCCACGTCATACGTTATTTTAGATCCAGCGGATTTAATCGCACTGTCATTCAATTCACGTCCATATTTTTTTTCTACAAGAAAATCCGCAGTACTTGTTTCTCTGCTCGAAATGGATGGCATAGTAATATATGCGCTATCCCGGTTAGAGGCTTTTGCATATACTTCCATGATCATATCGGATTCCGGACCCGATAAAAAGAATGACCCAGTACCTTTGGCCTTTCCATAGAACGATTGATTATCACTATAGGTTGTGTTCAGAAGATCCATCGGTTCATTATCAGTTTTGACCTGGATGTCAAAAAACATATTCTTGAAAGAATGATGTTGAATAACTCCTCGTTCAATCGTTGCTGTCTTCCCGTTTTTGTCATACACAGTCAAACCGCTGAAATCAATCGCGTCAGGTTTTAACTCGACTTCGCCATCCTTTATTTTATAAAAGCATTGCGTGAATTTTACACGAAGGCTTGCGTCATGTAACGTTGCTTTGCCAACATAGTTAAGATTTGAAAAATCTCCTGTGATATTCAGGTTCGTAGTCGCATATCCTTCCAGATCGCCAAACAGCGTATTCAGGAAACGATCAAGAATTTTTATCGGGTAATTTTTTGTAGCTACACTGATACGATTATCTTTTGCATGTATAGAATCGTCTTTCACATAAATACTGAGATCAGTATTCAACTCATGGTTGGGATCATTATTTTTTGCTTTAGCCGTCAGTTGACCGGTTTGATTATTATAAACAATATCACTTACAACAATTTTTCCTAAAGAATCATTATCTAATCGTACTTGTTGCGCCTGCAGATCTCCCGTTACATAAAATCGTTTATAAGGGTCTTCCACATTTACTTTACCTGATAACAGCCCTTCAATGCGATTGCTCTTCATCAGGAAAGGAGAGAAGTCGCCCATGTTCACATCTTTTAACACTGCTTCAAGATCTGTCCAGTTTCCTTCGGCCGAAGGTTTTGTTGCCAATCTTATTTCCTGGTTGCTTTCTTTTAATAATACCTCACCGCCTACAACGTAATTATTTCTGAAGTCAAGTGTGCCATTTCTTTCAATACTCCATTTCTTTCCATTGATGATGAACTCCGATGGATCAAACTGAACGGAGAATCCATTGCTGAATGTCTGTACGTTGGCATTGATGTCGGCCATATCCAACGTTTGATTCGCGCCGGTAGTTATCTGCACATGGGATTTATCATTATGCGCTGTTATTCTTGCTGTAGCCATTGGCAGGCTCAAGCTATCATTAATTGTAATATTGTTTGAAAGCGCATACACGACCAGGCTGTCCAGGTTTCCATTTGCCAGCAATCGTGAATTGGTAAATGAATATTGCTTATACGCAAAGGATGGAATATCTGCTACGAGATCGAGTTTGTTTTCAGCAAGGTTAACAGTGCCGGTAACAGAACTATTATTAAAGCCGGTAAGTTTTTTATCAAGGATTTTTACATAATCGTCAACGTTTCTTGTTTTCAGTGAAAAGCTAAACTTTGTTTCAGGATGTGAAAACGTTGATGTATCAATATAAGCAGGATAGTAACGATGAAGAAAAAGCTGTACCGTTTTATCAAGATCGTTTACATGAAACTCACCTTTGAGCTTTGCTTCAAACTCATTGGATTTTGCGCTGAATGTTTTTACGTTGTCGACATATCCTGCCGATAAAATCAATGAATCAAATGCAAGTCTTGTGCTGTCACGGTACAAAGAGGCTCCGGTAATGCGTGCAGTGCCTAAAAAGTCATCAATGTTTTTTCCGGAGAAATTCAGATTAAACTTCCCATTCAGCGCAACGTTTTGCCTGAGCAGCTTTAATTTTTGCAAGTTTATTTTTTGCACGTCTGCGGTAAAATTGAACTTCGGTGCTTTACTATTGAAGTCAATAAGACCGTTAAGGCTGAATTGTGCATTGGAGTCATTCATCGCAAGAAAACCATTATATACTTTCTTATTCAGTTTTCCTTTTGTTTCGATATTGCGATATACATAATCATTATAAGCAAGGCTCTTGATTTTCCCATCCAGATCAGCAATCAACCTGTTAATGTTAAAGCTCTTGCCTTTTACTTCACCATCGAATGTAATAAGCCCCAATGATGATTCGCCTAAAAGTGAGCCTAACTGAAAATCGCTGGTACCTATATGACCTGAATAAACAGGATCATTACCTTCGGGCAATTTCATGTTCAAGTCACTTTTTACAATACCAAGATTAGTCCGGATGGTTCCAAACGTTACAAAGTCCCGGATAAACCCTGTAAAACTTCCGTTGAAATTCAGGTATTTTATTTTGCTGATGTCAACACCACTTGTTCGTTTGATGACTGGAAAAAATTTAACAGCGTCACTATACGTTGTACGAAAATCATTTGCTTTAAAATCGATAAACGTTTGATTGATGTCCGGCAATCCCGTTAGGGTAATGTCTCCATTCAGATATGAATTATCGCCGGCTTGTATCCTGATATCTTTTCCTGTAAGATCTTCAAGAGTGCCTCTTGCTTTACCATTTACACGAATCTTTTTTTTCCAATCATTCAGCTCAGGTGCAAAAAAAGCAATATCGTCGCTGTCTATTTGTGAATCATCAAAGTTTGCCTGCATGGTCACGCCGTGAATATAATCGTTCATGTCGTCGAAATCATGATACCGCATGGCGTAAAAATCCTTTATAACGCTGTTGTTTGTCTGAAGATTTAATTTGTAAAATGCCATTTCATTCGGAGTCACTTTTGCATCTGCACGCATGGACTTTACTTCAAATCCACTTCTTTCCTTTGATGATAAACTGAGATGACCTGTAATGGTATCCTGGTTCAGATGAAAGTTTTCAAATACCGCATTTATTTTTGAAAAGTCAATATGTTTAGGATCGAAGTAAGAATATATTTCACGGTCGGGTTGCACATCGTTTTTGAAAACGCCATCTGTTATTCTTAGTTTATTTATTTTCATAACCAGCCCATCGGGGTTCCATTTCAGCAATGCATCAGCTAAGCTATCCTTATGTGAAATGTGCATTGGTGCAAGACTATCCGGCCGATTGCCATCGTAATCGTAGATAGCGAATAGTGGTTTTTCAATTTCAATGGAATTGATATCGATATCTTTTTTATTAAAATTGATACTGTTTGCATCAAGTTCCAGCGACTCTAATTTTGTCGTCATATTTCTTCCGCGCCAGCCATCTTTTTGGAGGAAGTAAATATTTTTCAGGGAAACTCTTTTCAGATCAAATTCAATTCCTTTGGTTGCAGTAGTGGTATCAGAAGAAGATGAGGAGAAATAATCGGAGAGAAACTGGTAATTCCATACACTGTCTGAGCGTTGCAGCTTGATCTTAGCATCTTCCAGCCCCACATATTCCAAAACCGCTTTGTCTTTAAACAAAAACCAATCAGTGATGTGTACCTGTAATTTACCGGCTGACAATAATGTGTCTTTTTGCAAATCTTCGACAAGCACGCCTTCCACGTTCATTTTATTGAGCAGGTTCAGGCTCACATGTTTTATGCTAATTCTTGTTTTTAATTCTTTTGAGAAATGACTTGTTATCGCATTGATCAGGATATTTTGTCCTCGGTCAGAATTGATAAAGAAAAATGTGCCGGCGAGCAAAAAAAGGAAAATAAAAAAAATGACACCGCCAATACGTAACGACTTGCTGACCCATGTCGCCTTTTGCAGATGAATAAGAATTACAACACCTGCAGCGATTGCTAACACAAACCAGGAAACAGGAGATGATGGGGTAAAAATCTTATCGGCAAATGCGCCGTTGATGCGGTTAAATATTAGCCAGGCTATCAAAAAAATTAATAGACCGAGAAAAACACTTCCTGATATTTTCAGCAGTTTTTTCAGTAACCTGGATTTTGTCTGTAAAAATAGAAAATCAATGTGTTAACGCAAATTCAATACCAGCATATCTTCCATCGAAAAACTTAAAACTGAGAAATTAGTTTTGGATGTATTCGGAGATTTACTATTAACAAAGATTTACCCTCATGAGGGGCGTAAGACTTCAGGTCAGGGTCTCAAATGAAATGAGGTCTGTTATTGATTGAAGATAATTTTGATCAGTTTCGTCGAATTGATCATAGGCACTGCTATCGACATCCAACACGCCAACAACCACACCGTTGCGGATCAACGGAATGACGATTTCGGATTTTGATAAACTGCTGCAGGCAATATGGCCTGGAAATTTTTCGACATCAGGTACGATAATGGTTTCCGCTTTTTCCCAGCTTGTTCCGCACACGCCCTGGCCTTTGCGAATGCGGGTGCACGCAACGGGCCCCTGGAAAGGTCCTAATACCAATTCATCATTTTTAACGAGGTAAAATCCAATCCAGAACCAATTGAATTGTTCCTTCAAAGCGCCTGTCACATTTGCAAGGTTTGCAATAAGGTCGGGTTCTCCCTCAAGCAATGCTTTTATTTGCGGAATCAACGATTGATATTGCTCTGTTTTATTGCCGCTAATGATTGATAAATCTTCTGCCATTTTACAAAGATACAAATGGCGTAGTTACGACTTTTTTGCAGGAGGAGGGGCGTGTGTTTCCAAACTTATTTTAGTAGCGTCAGGTTGATTGGCTTTCCGGAATTTTATAAAATAGCGTAATGAAATTATGAGAAACAAAACGGTTAATATTATACCGATCCATTCTTTTACCGGATCAAAATGTTGCCAAGTCGTGACGGAAATTACAGGATAAATCGCGCCGCTATTGCTCGCTCTTTGCAAGCCAGTTACTTTCCCGCTTACAAGAAAGTAATCAAATGTTTTCGTAAAATCAGAAGCGAAAGGATTGGGTTCACCTACGATATTTACCTGCGTAGCATCTACGCTGTCTGCCGGTTCCTGCACCTGGGCTGCCACTTTTGAACTTCCTTTTATTACTTCATATGCTGCGCAGTTGCCACAGGCTTGTGCTTTTACCAGCAGCTCATCTTTACTGAAAACACCAATAAGCCGCAGGCTCCAGAATCCTGCCGCGAGGCAAATAATAAAAAATGCGATGGCGAGCCTTAAGTAATTTTTTTTCCTCATAGAAATGTAACCGCGCTTATAAATGTACTGAAACTTCAGTATAACCCCTATGAACCTATCAAAAGCTTATTTTAATATTCATGCCAGCATCACGCATGGAAGAAATGAAACTTAATGTCAGATTCCAAGTACCTCTTTCATACTGAACAGCCCTTTTTTATCGTGAATGTATTCTGCGGCTAACACAGCGCCGAGGGCAAAGCCTTTGCGGCTATGAGCAGTATGAATGATTTCAATATCATCGATTGGTGACGAATATTTTATTTTGTGTGTACCGGGCGCCGGATCGATCCGCTCGCTGATAATTTCAAGATCGTCCACGTTATCACTGATGTGGTTAACCCATTCTTTTTTTCTAGGATTGGCGTGTAAGATTTCTTCAGCCAATGTAATAGCGGTGCCGCTTGGCGCGTCTTTTTTTTGTGTGTGGTGTATTTCAACAATGCTCACTTCGTAATCATGATGCGGCGACATCAAAGCAGCCAATCGTTTATTCAATTCAAAGAAAATATTTACGCCTACGCTGAAATTGCTTGCATATAAAAACGATCCGTTTTTGGATGTGCAGAGATTTTCTATTTCGTTTAATTTTTCCAGCCAGCCAGTAGAACCGCAGACAAGGGGCACACCAAATTCAATCGACTTTTTTACATTTTCATAAGCGCTATGCGGACCGGTAAATTCAATAGCTACATCAGCCTTTTCGATATTTTCTTTATTGAAATCAGCGGTATTATTTTCATCTATTTTCAATACGATTGTATGTCCACGCTGTACAGCAATTTCTTCAATGGTTTTACCCATTTTGCCATAGCCAATTAATGCGATATTCATTGTTCTTAGTTGATTTGAATGCAAGATACGTTATAGAGAAAGACTGCTGAATTACCAATGGCGCTTATCCTTCGGTTTCAATACAAGACTGATTCCAAAACTATTACCGGTAGGGGCGATATATGGTCTTATTTTAAAAGAAAGATCAGGACTTACGTCGAAGCCTTTCAGATGTGCATCAACTGTTGCATCAACAACATTCAATCCCCAGAAAAGAATAAACACGAGCACCGAATAATCGATATTCTTCCTGAACTCATCGCGATTTTGCCTCAGGCTACCCAATGATGCTACCTGGAACTGCGGTCCCAGTTTGAAATAAGCAGACGAATCTGGCATTGCATAGGGATATGGCACAATACCGGCAGTGTTGTATGGATTTATTGATAAAGCATATTTTACCGCGTATGCCGTCTTTAATTCTTTATAGGTGCTAAGGTTATTAAAAAATATATATGCTGTTACACCCAGTGCTCCATAAACGATTGGCAACTTCCAGTATTTTTTATTGTAAACCTGGCCCCAACCCGGTAGAATTGCCGAACGGATAGCAGCCTTTCTCGGAACATACAATCTCTTTTTTATCACGCTGTCATTCTTTTTCACGATTACCTCTGTGGTATCGTGTGAATAAACGACGGTATCCGTTTTTTGAGCAAACGCATTGACAGAACAAAAGCAAATAAAAATTGCGATGGGTATGATGAAGCGTAAAACCAATTTGAAAAAAGGTAAAGACATGATTTTAGTTTCCCAGGTTTGCGAAATTAATCCAGCGTAACATCAAACTGCCCGAGTAATTTATTCAACTCCTCCTGCGAGTAATAATCAAATGTTATTTGTCCGCTTCCGTTCCTGCTATGCTGCAATTTTACACGGGTGCTGAAATGCGACGCTAATTTATCTTCAATTTTCTGGAACAAAGGAGATAGTGAACTTTTTGAAGGTTTTTTAACAGCGCCAGACTGTTTATATAGATTTCTAACCAACGCTTCGGTCTGGCGTACGGAAAGGCCTTTATCTTTTATCTCTTTAAAAATGTATAATTGTTTATCGACTGTGTCGACATTTATGATAGCTCTTGCGTGGCCCATACTTAACTCACCGCTACGAACAGCAACCTGAATATCAGGCGGCAATTTTAATAAGCGGATATAGTTGGTTACAGTTGTTCTGTCTTTGCCCATTCTTTCTGCTACCTGCTCTTGCGTGTAATCCAGTTCATCCATCATTCGTTTGTAGCTCAATGAAATTTCCATCGCATTCAGATCTTCACGTTGCAGATTTTCCAACAATGCAAGTTCAAGTAATTGCTGATCATCAGCATGACGGATATATGCAGGAAGATCTTTTAAACCGGCAATTTTCGCTGCACGCCAGCGACGTTCTCCAGAGATCAGGCGATATTTCCCCGAAGAAAGTTTTGCAACAGTTACAGGCTGAATAATATCGTGCAACTTGATTGAGTTGGCTAGCTCTTTCAGGGCTTGCTCATCAAAATCATGACGTGGTTGTTTGGGATTGGTTTGGATATCTTCAATCGGTATGCGATTAATTGCTGTTGTATTTTCAACAACAGTTGGCTTTAATTGTCCTTCGTTGGTTTTTAAATCAGCGTCGATACTTTGTAATAGTGAGCGGATACCTTTTCCAAGCAGGTCCTTGTTATTTTGTTTGGGCGTAGACATTGTTTTTGATTTCCGGTTACCGGTTTCAGTGTTTGCTGCAATAAAATAAAAGCTGCGGCTGAAACCTACAATTGAAGAATTCTTTCTTCCTGGCTGATTTTTGTCAGGTTGTTTTTCTGAAGAATTTCTTTGGCAAGATTAAGATAATTCATCGAACCTTTGCTGTTGGCATCATATAAAATTACCGGCTTGCCAACGCTGGGCGCTTCACTTAATCGTGCATTACGATGAATGATGGTACTGAAAACGAGTTCATCAAAATGGCGGCGAACTTCACTCACCACCTGGTTGCAGAGGCGAAGGCGACCATCATACATGGTCATCAGAATCCCTTCAATTGCAAGTGTAAGATTGAGCCTGTTCTGAACTATTTTAATTGTATTTAACAACTTGCCGAGACCTTCCAAAGCAAAAAACTCGCACTGTACAGGAACGATAACCGAATCAGCGGCGGTTAATGCATTCACCGTTATCAGACCAAGCGATGGAGAACAATCTATGATTATGAAATCATAGTCTTTCCGAACAGGTTCTAATAGGCTTTTTAAAACCATCTCCCTGTTGGGATAATTGATCATTTCAATTTCAGCGCCTACGAGATCAATATGAGAGGGAACAAGATCGAGATTGGGAATATCACTTTTAAGGATCACGTCTTTGATCGCGGCCTCATTCACCATGCAATCGTAAAGGCTATGTGTAATATTATGCAGATCGAAACCTACACCAGAAGTACTATTGGCTTGCGGGTCGCCATCTACCAGCAATGTTTTAAATTCCAATACCGCCAGGCTCGCCGCCACATTGATCGCTGTGGTAGTTTTGCCGACACCGCCTTTCTGATTTGCTACACCAATTACTCTTGCCATGCACTAACTCCCGTTGGGATTTATTATCATTGAAAATTTTGGAAAAATGCAAATGTAATGTAATATCCTTCTCAGAAACGGATTTAAAATGCGGCTTGATTTTTTACATGAGTTTTCCCCAATTGAAATAATAAAAAATCAAAACCTGCCTGCCGGCATGCAGGGTAAAAATGAGAAATGGCGTCTTAAAGTACATGGATTAATAAATCGGGAATAATTAAAGCTGAAACGTTAAAATAATTTTTTTCCCCGTTCGTCGTATTCTTAATAATCTTGCTAATGATGCGCAACTCTCCGTTTTGGTATATCATCCTTGCATTAATGGTTTTGCTGGATATCTATGTTTTTCAGGTGATAAAATATATCTCCAACCCAGCCGGTTCTAAAACAAAAATGGTTATTTATACCAGCTACTGGATTATTTCGGTTTCTGCTATCTTGTTTCTTCTTATACTTCCTCACATCAATTTTCATCAGCAACCGAAAATCTTACGGAATACCATATTCGCAGTTATTGCCGGTTTATTTTTTGCAAAGGTGATCGCTTCTGTATTTTTTCTTATCGATGATATACGGCGCGGCATTCAATGGATTGCCGGTAAAATATTTTTTTCCAACACAGAAGGTGAGACGATGCAAGAGCATACTAAAATCAACCGTTCTGTTTTTTTGAGCTGGATCGGAATGATCGCTGGTGGCGGCCTGTTTGGTTCTCTTGTATATGGCTTTGGAAATAAGTATCGCTATCATATACGACGGGAAAAACTGGCATTTGATAATCTTCCCGCATCGTTCAAAGGCCTTAAAATTGTCCAGATATCTGACATTCATTCCGGCAGTTTTACAAACAAAGAGGCTGTATTGCATGGTGTAGAAAAAGTATTAAATGAGAAACCTGATCTTATACTTTTTACAGGTGACCTTGTAAATGATGTAGCCGACGAAATGAAAGATTATATGGATGTCTTCAATCGATTGAAAGCGCCGATGGGGGTATTCTCTACGTTGGGCAACCATGATTACGGCGATTATGTCCATTGGGATACACCTGAAGAGAAGAAGGCAAACCTCGACAAGCTGAAGAGCATTCATGGAGAACTGGGGTGGCGATTGATGATGAATGAACTGGTAGAATTGAAGCGTGGCGACGATAAAATAGCCCTTATCGGTATTGAAAACTGGGGCGCTAAAGCCCGTTTTCCAAAATATGGCGATCTGAAAAAAGCCTACGAAGGCGCTGACGCTTATCCATTTAAGATTTTAATGAGCCACGATCCTTCGCATTGGGATGCCCAGGTGAGACCTGAATATCCTGCAATCGACCTAACTCTCTCCGGTCACACGCATGGAATGCAGTTTGGTGTTGAGATTCCGGGGTTTAAATGGAGTCCCGTTCAGTATATTTATAAACAATGGGCTGGTCTTTATGAAGAAGGCAAGCAAAAACTGTATGTAAACCGCGGCTACGGCTTCATTGGTTACCCCGGCAGGGTGGGCATCCTGCCTGAGATTACTGTTTTGGAATTCGTATGATATTTCTCCTCATTCCTCAATAAATCCTTCATTTCTATCGTTATAAGTATGGAATGTCTTTAAACTTTCTATTCTGCGAAAAGTCATACGCCCGATTATCTGAATATCACCTATGGAACCGTTATTCAACTGCAGGCACGCATGTTTAAAAAATGGTTCATTATAATACTTACCATTGGCTGCGGGGTTACTTTATTCGCGCAAAGTAACCACCCTGATTCTGCATCTGTAAAAGATAAGACGATTACAAGCGAAGATCTCGACGGTTTGGATGATATCTCTCTGGATGAGCTTGAACATTTTCTTGATTCCATACTGGCTCCCAGAAGTTATTTCCTGGCCAGTGTACAGGTAGGTAAAGGCTATTACAACTACGATTCTAAAACAACTTATCTTCTCGAAACTTCGAAAAAGCTTACTTATTCGCCGGTTTTCGGTTATTATCATAAAAGCGGTTTTGGTATTAATGCCACTGGTTACATCATTAATGATAATAACAAAATGAATTTCTTCCAGGGCGGAATCGGCCCTTCTTTCGATTATCTTAAAAATAAAAACTTCGCAACGGGCATTACATTTACCCGGTATTTCACCAAAGATTCGTTGCCATTTTATACTTCGCCATTGCAACGGGAATTGTATTTGTATTTTATGTGGAGAAAATTCTGGGTAAAGCCTTCTGTTTCGCTGACCTATGGTTGGGGTAGCCGTTCAGATTATGAGCACCGGGAAGACCAGATTAATTCCCTCCGTTTACGCCGCTATGGTTTTACCAGGATACAAACTACGGAATCGGTAAAGGATCTTTCTTTGATGGTTTCATTGCGTCACGATTTTTACTGGCTGAATGTATTAGGAACAAGTGATCATATCCGTATTACGCCACAACTCGCATTTACAAGTGGTACACAAAAATTCGGCTTCAACCAGACATCCAACTCTTATCTCACAACGGTACATACAGGCGCGAACATCATGTACAATTCAGAAAGTTCTTACCTTAGCGATAATACAGCTTTCCGTCCCCTATCGCTGGCATTATTTCTTCGTGGGGAATATTCATTCGGCAAATTTTTTATCCAGCCGCAGTTAGTTATGGATTATTATTTCCCGGCCACAGAAGACAATTTCAACACTTTGTTTTCTTTGAATGCAGGTTTCATGTTTTGATTTTTTGTTATTCTTCACATTTTGAAAATAATAAGCCGACCTTTTTTGTTGTTTATAGCTTAGTTTTTTCAACGATGTGGCGCATGAATTAGTTGCGATGAGAGTGAAAATTTCTCTATGAACTCCGTGGATTTGCGGGAAAAAAAACTGCAGTTATAAAGCCGATTTATCCCACAGAGACACAAAGAGCACTAAGGAAAGCGAAGTTGAAATGATTCTTTGTGAGCTTGGTAGAAAAGAAAATCTTAAAGTGATTGCTTTATTAAAACAAATTAACAACGCTATTTTTTTATCTGGGATTATATTTGAATTTTTTTCGCACATAAAATCAAAAAATACGCAGTTATGAAAACGAAACTCCTTTCCTTAATCGCCGTTCTTCTCATTACACATGCAGCAATGGCCCAGTTTCATGTAGGTATCAGGGTCGGGACAAACATGTCAAAAATTGAAGGCAAATCTTTCAAACAACAATTCGATTACGGTTACCTGGTGGGCGGATTTGCAGAAATCGGTTTGGGTAACAAATTTTCTCTTCACCCCGAGGTTTTGTTTAACCAATACACAACTACGTTAGATAGCAATTTTCATCACATTTACCAGAACGTATTCAGCTCAGATCAAACTAAAGTGAAACTGAATTATCTCTCAATACCGGTTTTACTCAGCTATAAATTATTGGGGCCGATTTCAATCGAGGCAGGTCCTCAATTCGGAATATTGATTGATCAAAGCAAGACAGTTTTGCAGAATGGAGGGCAGGCTTTCAAGAACGGAGATTTCTCTATGTTGGCAGGAGTACAAGTGAAAGTGGCGATGTTGCGTGTAACAGGCCGCTATGTTGTTGGACTAAATAATATAAATGATATAGATGATCAGGATAAATGGAAAAACCAGAATATCCAGTTGTCAGTTGGACTCGCATTTTAAGGATCGGATACCGGATACAAAGAAGATCCCGCTGTAAATAGCAGTGGGATCCTTTATTATGGAGCTATCAGCTGGAGGTAAATGACAGCACAGCTCAATATTCATGACCTGCATTTATCCAAAATTAACCATCAACCTTTCGCTTTTTCCTGGCGCTTCGGGTTTCTAAAATTTCCTGCAGTTCAATTGGGTAAATTGACAATTCAATGTCTAAGCCAATATCGCCCGCTAATTTCAATAACTGATTTGGAAACCTGTCTGATTGCGTTAAAATTTCCTTCTTATTAATTCTAAGACAAATGCCGAAGTCCAAAACCGCAAGATCAACTTCTTTTGTTTGTCTGATAATGTTAAGTTTGTTTTTATGCCGCTTTAAATATTTTATTGTATCTGAAATTTGTTTTTCCAAATTGTCAAAATCTGATTTACTCGTCTGTATACGAATACTGGAATGGGTTGACTTTTTCCCATTTGGTTTAGTCTTAAAGACTGGTTGACCTTTATATCGCTTTGAATAGCCACGAAGGCTGCTTTTAGCAATCAAAGCATCAATATCTAAATTCTTTCCAAGTATTACCAGATTACAAGGCATATTAAATAAGTCGATTACTTTAAAATAACATTCTGCATCTATGGATTCATCCTCTTAAAATATTCGCCGATAGTTGCATTATTTGCATTTGCTCTATCTGCGCTCGTGCCAAATGTCAATTCGTTTTTTCCGTCTTTTAGTTGTTTGAATATTGATTCTATAAAATCACTTACCGCGGGGTGCGCATCATGTATACCTTTTCCGCCAAGATCGGTATTTAATGCGGGCGGAATTATTTCGATAACCTCAACATTTTTTGATTTAAGACTATGCCGCAGTGAAAGAGTGAATGAACGTAAGAAAGCTTTTGTAGCACAATAAACAGGAACTTTTGATAAAGGCACAAAAGCGAGTCCTGATGTTACATTCATTATTGTTGTTAAGGACTTTAATTGTAAAAACAGGTTTGTGAGATGAAGAGGCGCAGTTACATTTATTGTAATCTCATCACTGGCTTTTTCATAAAATGTATCATCAGAAATGTCCATCCAGTTTTGAATACCTGCGTTATTAATTAATACATTCAGGTCCGGATGATTTTCCGTTGTCCATTTAAAAAGTTCATGTCGGTCACTCTCCGCAGACAGGTCGCAAGCTTTAGTAATTACAGATGGAAACCTTGCAGCAACTTCATTCAAGGCAGATTGGCGACGACCGCAGATAATAACTGTATTTCCATCGTTGATAAATCGTTCTGTTAATCCAAGCCCGATACCGCTTCCGCCGCCAGTAATCAGAATTTTATTGTTGGATAGTTTCATTGATTTTTTTTTATAAGTAATAAAATTTAAAAATAATTGACGAAGATATTATCAACATCAGAAATTCTGAAGCCAACTGATCTTTACGAACATCAATTAACTTCTAACATATTTCAACCGATTTTCGTTCATTTACCGGGATAGTGTTTGTGTAATGATTGTGCCACCACATGTTTTGGCGCCTGGTAGTTCGTTTGTAGCATAAAAAATGGTGGTTTATAGCCGAATACGTATACCGAAACATGCCACAATTTCCGACTGTTTTTGATGTAAACCGGTTCTTCTTCTTTTTTCAGGATAGGCACGAAACTTGACAACTACACGTTCTAATTGTATATTTAACCATCTGCGCCCTGCAGTGACAAATTGTCTAAAAGAAAGGATTATGAGTTTTGAGAAAATTTTTATGAAACCAGAGGATGATACGGATTTTTTACCCATTATTCCCCTGAACGAAAACGATAATGATGGATCCGATACCGTCGAGATCCCCAACGAAATTCCTATTCTCCCGTTACGCAATACAGTCCTCTTCCCCGGTGTAGTACTGCCAATCACAGTGGGTCGTGATAAAAGTATAAAAGCTGTGAATGATGCTTACAAAGCTGACAAACTGGTAGGCGTTGTAGCACAGAAGGATAGTGCAGTAGAAGATCCTTCATTTACTGATTTGGTGAATGTGGGGACCGTTGCAAAAATTGTGAAACAGATTAAAATGCCTGATGGCGGTACCACCGTGATTATACAAGGCAAAAGCAGGTTTAAAATTGAATCGCTGACTGCTGAAGAGCCCTACTTCAAAGCAAAGATTCAAACGTTGGTTGAAGAAGAGTCGCCAAAAGATCCGGACTTTGAGGCGTATGTTTCCACGATTAAAGATCTCGCAACGGAAATTGTTCAATTATCGCCAAACATCCCATCTGAAGCGTCGATAATTTTACGCAATATCGAAAACCCGCTTTTCCTGATTCATTTCGTTTCAGGCAATTTAAATACGGATATAAAAGAAAAACAGCGTTTACTGGAATTGAATCATGTTCGCGAACGGGCAGACGTGTTAATGCAATTATTGCAAAAGGAATTGCAATTCGCTGAACTGAAAAATAAGGTTACCAACAAAACAAGATCAGAACTGGATAAGCAGCAAAGAGAATACTTTTTGCAGCAGCAGATGAAAAGCATTAAGGAAGAATTGGGTGGCGATAGCAATGTGCAGGAAGTAAAGCAGATGCAGAAAAAAGCAGAAGCGAAAAAATGGCCAGTGAATGTGAAAGAAGCCTTTCAGAAAGGTATTGAAAAGTTGGAGAGAATGCATCCTAGTACGCCTGATTATTCTACAGTGTACAATCATCTTGACCTGATGCTGGAACTTCCGTGGAATGAAGTAACGGAAGATCACTATGATTTGAAGAAGGCGAAGAAAGTGCTCGACACAGATCATTATGGCATGGATAAAATAAAAGAACGGATACTGGAATATCTCGCCGTATTGAAATTAAAAGGCGATATGAAAAGCCCTATTCTTTGTTTTATCGGCCCTCCCGGTATAGGTAAAACGTCGTTGGGCAAAAGCATAGCCAGCGCAATCGGCAGAAAGTACGTCCGTTTAAGTCTCGGTGGTTTACATGATGAAAGCGAAATAAGAGGACATCGTAAGACATATATCGGCGCGATGCCAGGCCGTATTTTACAATCACTTCGTAAGATAAAATCATCCAACCCTGTGATCGTGTTGGATGAAATAGATAAAGTAGGCAACGATTTTCGCGGCGACCCTTCCAGTGCATTACTGGAAGTGCTCGATCCTGAACAGAACAATACATTTTACGATAACTACCTCGAATTAGAGTATGATTTGAGCAAAGTATTGTTTATCGCTACAGCCAACAATATTCAAACTATCCAACCGGCCCTACGTGATCGTTTGGAAATTATAGATCTTAGCGGTTATGCAGTGGAAGAGAAAATGGAAATAGCTAAACGACATCTCTTGCCCAAACAAAAAGAATTGCATGGGTTGAAAACAAGCAATTTTAAAATCAGTGATAAGCTGCTTGAAAAAATTATCCAGGATTATACAAGAGAAAGTGGTGTTCGTGAGCTCGACAGGCAATTGGCTTCTATCATGCGTTTCCAGGCGAAACAATTAACGCTGAAAGGGAAATTAAAATCCGCATTGAGCCAGGAAGATATTGAAAAGATTCTTGGCAAACCAAGATACAGTAATGAGATTTATAAAACCGCAAACATGGCGGGTGTTGCGGTTGGTCTTGCATGGACATATGTGGGTGGCGACATTTTATTTATTGAAACAAGTTTAAGCGATGGAAAAGGTGAATTGCGACTGACAGGAAATCTTGGCAATGTGATGAAAGAAAGCGCTTCGACTGCATTGACCTATCTTCAATCCAATTCAAAAAAATATAAGCTTGATCCAAAGCTTTTCGAAAAAAAGAATATCCATATTCATGTACCTGAAGGTGCAGTGCCGAAAGACGGACCAAGCGCCGGGATAACAATGATGAGCGCCATTGCATCTGCATTGACGGGAAACAAAATAAAACCTTACCTCGCTATGACCGGAGAAATTACATTGCGCGGCCAGGTATTACCGGTAGGAGGTATAAAGGAAAAAGTATTGGCCGCTAAACGTGCAGGTTTAAAAGAAATTATCCTTTGCTGGCAAAATGAAAAGGATGTAGAAGAAATTGAATCAGCTTTCATAAAGGGAATTCAGTTTCACTATGTAAAAACGATGAGCCAGGTGCTTGATTTGGCATTGCAGAATTAGAATGCTTCAATCAATAGATGTTGCCGCATTGAGATTCACCAATATTTTAGTACTGATTATATTCATCAATAACTAATACCGCATGCGGCTGCTTCTGCTTTTTTATTTTAGCGCAATACTACTTTTGGTTCTTAGTGCCTGTTCGGGCGAGAAAAAATCAGGTGCCGGTAAACCAAGGATTATTGGTGAGGGAAATCCAAAAGATTCCGCTGTCTACTACAATGCTGAAATAGGCACCATCCAACGATCCTATAAAAAAGAACTACAGGGTAAATGGAATATAACGGTGATGCACAGGCAGCAGAAGGCAATTGCGGAAATCATGAATGACGTTTCTATCACGTTTGCAGACACATCCATTTTAGGAAAGGCGCCTTGCAATACTTTTTATGGCAAATACATATTAAAAGGAACAAGTGTGAAATTTTCCGAGATATTGTCAACGAAAATGGCTTGTTCTCAATTGGAGCAAGAGAATATGTTTATAAAATTGCTGGAACAAACTGTAAGCGCTTATTCAGTATCCGACAAGAAATTGTATCTGCGGGATGGCGCCAGTAATATCGTGTTTGAGTGCGAGAAAGCCGAGTAATTTAAAATGACGTACATTCAGGCTGAGTGATTTAATGCTATAAAATAGTTTGCTAAAATAGCATCCCTTCTAAACGAAATGTTTTTCATAAACAACATTAAACGCCTGTTATCCGGCAAACGCTCCTCATACATTATTGTATTGTTTTGTTGTTTTGTAAAATCTATCCTGATTCTCTTTTATACTTATACAGGTCGCGATAAGATGTACCACCTTTCCGCCGTATATAATCTTTTACATGGAAAAGGCTGGACGAATAGCTTTTATTATGTAGAAAATGTAAATAGGGAAGTATTACAGCCTTTTTGTTTCTGGCCTGCTGGATATGGCATATCGATCACGCCGTTTCAACTTTTATTCGGAAACAATTTCTTTTGGAGCACCAGCCTTCTGGAAGTGTTATGCTTTATCGCCTTTATTTTGTTGTGTCGTTCTATCCTGAAGCTACGCGGAATGAATGCAATGTGGCTTTCCATTTCTACAATTGTTTTAGGGTTGGCGCCATACGATTTTATAGAAGCATCACTGGGTACGGATCTGCCTGGCTTATGTTTTCTACTTGGATTCTTTTATTTCGTATTGAAGA
The DNA here is from genome assembly GCA_049840875.1 of Chitinophagaceae bacterium. GTDB lineage: Bacteria > Bacteroidota > Bacteroidia > Chitinophagales > Chitinophagaceae > JAFDYH01. The sequence continues at coordinate 395,214 of JASGJE010000002.1, forward strand.
TATGGAACAGTTCAGAGGCCAATAAAAGGAAGTTGATTTTTATGGGTACGGGAGCCGGCATATGTTTGTTCATGTCTGCACTCATTCGGTTTATGTATATGCCCGTCGGCTTGTTGGCGCTTCTTGCTTGTTTGCTGATAACATTCATGCAGAAAAAGAAAACGGCATTACCGGGAATATTTACTGCACTGGTAGTTGGGGTTTCGGGGATATTATTTTCTGTATTTGCTCAAACAATACATTGTGGAACTCCTTTTTATATAGGAGCCGAACAACAACGGGGGATTTATTTTTCAAATTTCGGATACTGGCATCCGGTTATTCTTTTTTCATTTATTAATCTTAATGTGCTTGGATCGATAGGCCAAAAATTCACAGGGATACCATATGCTGAATTTTTCAATGTTTTTTCGTGGTTCAATATTATTATCTATGTCGGGTTTTTCTTTATGGCGCTTGTATTTATCAAAAAATATTTATGGCGATGGAGACAGACTGAATCATTCCCTTTTTTCTCCTTTTTTGGTTTTATTATTTCTGCTTCAATTGTAGGAGAATTAGCTTATTTGAGTTTAACTACTGCACCACAAGTATTTCCGGGCGGAACGAAATGGACGTTTCTTGCCGAGGGACGCTATTTTGCATTTGTTATCATATTCATTCAGCTTTTTTTCCTTTCAACAGTCGGGTCATCCGATTTTAAAATAAATTATAACAAACCGGTACGTTTTCTTTTTTACGGATTATTCTGTCTTATGCTGTTTAACTCAGCGCATCAATTATATTTTACCGCAAAAGTTGCGATTAGTTTTTCCGATATGAAAAAAAATAGCGTTAGGGAACAGGATTACGTAGCATTTGAACAGTTACTCAAAAAATCAATTGAGCAGAATCCGGATAAACAAATACTGGTTGCAGCTTCTGATGCATACTTTCCTTTAATAGCATCGGTATATAAACAAAAAGGTCTCGCAGACCCTTTAAGTTTAAACGCGACTTTACCGTTAGTGAATATGCCTTCCTTATTGATCACAGTGATCGGTGATTTTGAGCGTAACGATTATGCCGGTTATCTTAACAGAAACGAAACCCGTTTAGTTGGTAAAGCCACTAATAAATCTTTTTATATGCAATTATTGCAGCCAGCTCATTGAGTTTATTACACAATAAATATCAGGAACTCTTCTTTTTCAGCAAGAACAAAACACGGCCAGAATTCATCATCTCCTTTCTTTCAATCACCGCATAAAATTTTTGATAAGCTTCCAGGAAATTGCCTTCGTTATAATTTATATAGATGTCTTTCTTGTGAGAGAGCATTATTTTTATTTTTTCATCTTCTTTTGGAACAAATTCTATAAAGAGATAGTTGCCCGCGCCGCTGAATAATTTGGCTGTTTGATCAAAAGAAATATTTTTTCCGATAACAAGATGATGAACAACAGCCAACGCCAGTACGAGATCAGCTTTGCAGCGAAACAGAAAAGAATCCCGTTCATTATTGTTTACGCCGATAGCCGGACTTGGATTGGCCAGGTCAATTAATAAAGGTTGGATATTGTGCAGACCGGTCGACCTGATTTCTTTATAAAGATTATTTATGCACCAGGCATCTGCATCTGCAGCCACTACTTTTATATTTTTTGCAGCAAGTAGTCTGGAAAACCCGCCATCATTTGCACCGAGATCAACAGCAGTTTTTATTTCCGGAATTGCTTTTAGCCAATTTTCAATTACACTTTTCTTTTGTACGAGGTAATCACTTCTCGTTGAAGCCTCATCATAGTATTCTGACCAAACACTTTGTTGATGCGGAAATGTCAATTTATTGATTAACGCCTGGAGGCTTGAAATCAGATTTAATAGTTTTTGCTTCGTGAAAGAAGCTTTTACTGAATTGTTGGGTTTATTTGCCGCGGCAATCTTTGCATGCAGATGAATATGAAGATATGTGTATAGAGAAAAGCGACTTTTTCGGGGCAATAGTTTCTTTGTAACATTTAATGGAATGCCTTCCGGGTAAGCTGATAAAAGAAGATGTAATGGTTGTTGACTGTAATGCATTAACAAAAGCGGTGCGAGAAAGCATTCGCAAAATTGCCGGTATGCAATCCATGGTTTTGTTTCATCGTATTTTTCGAAGGAAAGAGTATCGATAAAAATCAACTGATCGTTGTGCCACTGTATATTAAAAGGCGTGGCATCTTTCAGGATCAGTCCAAAATCAACAGCTTCTTTTGCAAGTTGCAGAGTCAGTAGTGCTGCGTCTTTAAGCATATCAAAACTCCATTCATATGGATATGATATGAATTCAATTCTTTCTGGTTTTAGTGTAAGATAGTATTCTGGTGAATCAGTCAAATTTTCCCGCACAACTTCATGTGAGATGAGTAGTTTTTTTTCTGCAAAATTCTTGTAACATCCACTCTCTATAAAGAAATCAAACTCATTTTTGAAAGATTGGTTGACCTGCCGGTAAATCACGCCATCTTTTATAAATATAAATCCGGAAGGATCGCGATAAGAAGAGGCATGCTGTGTTGCTTGATCTGACATCAGGCTGGTGTATTATCCTTCGGTTTTCTTGGTGTGCGATGAAACAGTGATTTAATATATAGCTTTATATTCTTAAAAAACATTGCTACACCCAATACTCCTGCCACAATCATTTGTACAAGATAACTTCCACTGCCTGGGTCGATATACAATAATTGGTGAATCATCAGAGATAACTCAGGTTTGTCTTCGGACTCAATGTTAACAATGTTTCATACATCAGCTGGATAGTGCTTTCGATATCGCTCTTGTGAATAATTTCAACTGTCGTATGCATATAACGAAGCGGCATCGAGATCAGTACAGAAGGACAACCATCATTGGCATAGGCAAACGAATCCGTGTCTGTGCCGGTACTCCGTGTTAATGACCTCCATTGTACAGGTATTTTTTTGTTATTCGCTACTTTTTCAACCAAAGCAAGTAGTTTGTTGTGGACTGCAGGCGCATAAGCGAGGGACGGGCCTTTACTGCATTGTACATCACCCTCAATGTTTTTGTTTATCATCGGAGTGCTTGTGTCGTGCGTTACATCGGTGATGATGGCAATGTTTGGCTTAATTCTTCTTGCAATCATTTCAGCCCCACGCAAACCTATTTCTTCCTGCACGGCGTTTACAACATATAAACCGAACGGAAGTTTCTTTTTATTTTCTTTCAGTAGCCTTGCGACTTCTGCTATCATAAAACCACCGATGCGATTATCAAACGCCCGACCAATGTAATAATCATTTGCAATTTCATCGAATCCATCCTGGTAAGTAACAACTGCACCAATATGAATTCCTAATTCTTCTACTTCCTTACGATTTCTCGCACCGCAATCCAGCCACAGGTTGTCTGTTTTAGGTTGAGGCTCTTTCTGATCTGATGCGCCCATTCTTGTGTGGATAGCGGGCCATCCGAATACAGCCTTTACCGGTCCTTTTTTACCGTGAATAAATACACGCTGTGCCGGCGCTATCTGGGGATCTACACCTCCATTGCGTTTCAGGTAAATCAAACCTTCAGCATTTATATAATTAACGAACCAACTGATTTCATCTGCATGGGCTTCGATTACTACTTTAAATGGGTTATCGGGATTTATTACGCCAACAGCGGTGCCATACGGGTCTACAAAATGCGTATCGATATAGGGCTTCAGATATTCCAGCCAGAGCTTTTGCCCGCTGCTTTCAAAGCCAACCGGCGATGCGTTATTGATATAATTCTTTAAAAACAATAGGGAAGAGTCTGTAAGAATCGATTTTTTAGCTTTTGCAGATTTTGCCATGTCGTTGGGTTATTAATCACCAAAAATAATCAAATACCAAAGATAATCATGAGTAATGAAGAGAACATCATTAACCCATCCAGTATGAAATAAAAGAACAGATCATTCAGTGTTCGTTTGCCATAATTGTAAAGTGTAGCCGTAATGATTCCGGGTATCAGCAAAAAAACAACTGATTTTAATGATGAATTACCATTCAACATTAAAAAGGTAAATGCGACAAAAGCAATCAATGATATTGCAAATAGGATGTCTATACCGCGTTCAGTGAGATATGTGATCATACTGCGGATACCCGCGGCTTTATCGTCATTCCGATCGCGATAGTCAAACAAAATACAAATCGCATAAATCAGGAAAAAGCGGCCAGCGATAAAGTAAATAATTTCAGTGGTAAATGCTTTCCCCGATACCAATACTGGCAAGATAGTCGTCGCATACATCCATACAAACGCCAGGAAGATGGTTTTACCAACAGCTATTTTGCGTAATAGTCTGAAATGTTTTTGAGGGATTTTCGGCGCCGAATAGAGAAAAGTGATAACTGCTGAAAGAATGAGCCAGGGCCAATGTTTTATTAATGAAAAGAAAAAATAAGCAACACCAAGAAGGCCAATAATAAAAAGGGAAACATGAATATAACGGTGTGTATTTGTCCATTGTATTCTGTCTGACGGTATCTCTGAATGATAAGTGAGATACCAATGAAAGCTATAGCTTGTGATGGTTGCGAAGAAAACGAAATAAAGCAGGTTGAAATCCGGTGGCTGCTGAAGCATCAACTGGTAGGTTTGATATACCATTGCCACCGCGCAGCAGGCGATAAAAACGTTACTATAAATAAATAATCGTAGGAAAGGGCGAAACAAGTCCACTTTTTTTAAGGTGCAATCAGTCTTATTTTGGGCGATTCGGCAAATGCACTTCTATGAGCGGCGGCGTCGATCATAATAAGTCCTAAAGTAGCAGTAGTATCTTTTGTTACTCCAGGAAACGTCAGGTATTGACCTTGTGAATTGTTTGTATTGTATTCAAACTGCACTGTTATGTCACCCTGCCGTGTGTTTTTGGGAAGATTGAGCCCTGCCAATGGCGTGCGAAATGTGGTATCGGTATAAGTCGCTACATCGCCATCATAATATTTCGTGATAAACAAAATCGAATCAATGTCGCCTTGCTGGTCTGTAAACTTTGCATCGAGAGAAAGCACAGTATAACTGCCGTTGGTGCCTTGCCTTACTTCACTTGGAGAGATTGATTTGATGCTAACTTGCGGCTCGTCGGTATATTTGTCTTTTTTGCAGGCAAACAATACAACAAGAGAAAGGATTAAAAAACTTGCCGGAAATTTCATGAACACAATTTTATATCAGTCAAATCTACGATTAAATCGTTTCGCCGCCTAACATGGATGATAAATGGAATCATAAAATTTTTTCAGTAGATAACACAGATTTTTACCCACTCGCACTGGAAATTTTCAGGTTCCAATACGCCAACAATCCCACATATAAGGCATATACTGATGCATTGAATATTGATCCGGAAAAAGTGAATACCATTACCCAAATTCCTTTTTTACCCATCCGGTTTTTTAAAACGCATAAAATAAGAACTACGTTGTTTGAACCGCAAACTATTTTTGAAAGCAGCGGCACTACCGGCTCAACAACCAGTCGCCACGAAATAAAGAATCTCGCTGTATATGAACGAAGTTTTGACGAAGGGTTTAATCGAATGTATGGATCCGTAAAAGATTGGTGTGTAATCGGCTTGCTGCCTTCATACCTGGAAAGGAAGAGTTCTTCGCTGGTCTATATGGTTAATAAAATGATTGAGCAAAGTAACTCTCCTGAAAGCGGCTTTTATTTAAATGAATACAACCAGTTGCAGTCGATTCTAGCTGCACTTGAAAAGAAAAAACAAAAAACCTTACTGATCGGTGTGACATTTGGATTGCTTGATTTTGCGGATCAATTTTCGATGCATCTCGAACACACAATCATAATGGAAACCGGCGGAATGAAAGGCCGACGAAAAGAAATGATACGGGACGAGGTGCATCACCTGTTGAAGAAATCGTTTGGGATTTCATCAATTCATTCTGAATATGGAATGACGGAACTGTTATCACAGGCGTATTCAAAAGATAATGGTGTTTTCGATTGCCCGCCGTGGATGAAAATAATGATACGTGATGAAGATGATCCACTGCGTGTAAACGATATTGGTGATGAAGAAAAAGCGGGAATCATCAATGTTATTGACCTCGCTAATATCTGGTCATGCAGCTTTATCGCTACAGACGATGCAGGTAAAGTTTTTTCAAATGGAAGTTTTGAAGTGCAGGGTAGGGTGGATAATAGTGATATTCGTGGCTGTAATTTATTGATCGCTTAAAATTCACGATAAATGAAACTTTCTATTTTACCCCTGGCAATTTTTGTTGCAGTCTTTGGTTGTAATCAGGGTTCGGCTGAATCTGAAGTTAAAACTACTGCTGATTCTGTGTCGAAGCATTCTGCGGCAAAGTCGATTGAGCATTTATCAGACACAGCTACGCGATACATTTATCTCACTTTCGATGACGGTCCGCTGGAAGGCAGCGAAGATATCGATGATGCTGTAACAAAGGAAAATATTAAGATCAATGTGTTTATTGTCGGGCAGCATGCATTGAGTAGTGACCGCATGAAGGGTTATTACAAACTTTACCTGGATAATCCATTGATTGAAGTAGGTAATCATAGTTTTTCACATGCCCATAACCAATATGAAAAATTTTATGAGAACCCTGAGAATGTATTGCAGGATTTTTTGAAATGCCAGGATCAATTGAAGATTCCCAATAAATATGCGAGACAACCAGGACGAAATCAATGGCGGTTAAAAGATACTGCAATTAACGATGTACGAAGCGGTTCGCTTAGCGCAGATCTGTTATATAAAGATGGATACAAAGTATTTGGTTGGGATATCGAATGGCAGCATGACGCTAAAACCGGTGCACCGATACAGACAGTGGACGATATGGTTGAAACAATTGAAAGAAAATTGAATGAAAAAAAGACTGTTCGACCTGGTCATCTTGTATTGCTGTCTCATGATGAAATGTTTCGGAACGGCTGGGAAGAAAGTGAGTTGAAGCAATTGATCGAGAAACTCAAGACTAAAAAAATCTATCGCCTCGAACATTTAAGTAACTATCCCGAATAATATTTTTACATAATAGACGTTTCGGATTCAATTCTTTAACTAAACCGGTTATTAAAAGATTTCATCGGCAAAATCTCCTTTTCTGCCGAATCGGGCTGGCAAATGTGAATTTCTCTAGCCACCTTTGCAGCATAAACCATTGACAGATGTACAGAATGCGATTATCCGTATTCCTGCTATTTATTATGATAGCAGGGAAGAACCATGCGCAAAAAACAGATAGCCTCTATCTGAGTTTCCAGGAAGCCGAGAAAACTTTTCTTCAAAACAATCTTGCACTTCTTTCCGCACGGTATGACATTGATATTAATAAAGCCTATAAAAAACAGGCGACTTACTGGGACAACCCGGTTTTAGTAACGGACCAGAATATTTACGATGGCAAATGGTTTCGTCACACCACTATTAATGGCCAGCCTTATGGCCAGGTGTATATCGGTTTGCAACAATTAATTCTTACCGCTGGTAAACGAAATAAATTGATAAAGCTGGCGGATGATAATGTGCTTACTGCAGAGCAACAGTTTGATGATCTTTTACGAAACCTGAAATTCGTTCTCACGACAGATTTTAATAACCTCGATCAGTTGTGGCAAACCAACCGTATTTATAATAACGAAATTGAAGCGATGCAGAAAATGGTTGCCGGAATGGACGAGCAATTGAAAGTTGGTAACATTTCCCAGAAAGATAATATCCGCGTTAAATCTCTGTTGTATTCATTACAAAGCGACCAGGCAGATCTGCAAAGACAGGTTGCGGATGTACAAAAAGATCTGCGGATCTTGCTGGGTGTTTCGGACAGTACATTCGTTGTACCACGATTAAGCCCTGTACCAGCCAATGATGGTTTAATACTGCAGGCATTGATTGACTCTGCAAAAACAAACAGACCGGATTTTAAACTGGCGCAAACAAATCTATTATCACAACAACATAATCTTGCTTACCAGAAATCGTTGACTACACCGGATGTAACTGTTGGTGTCGAATACGACCATGCAAGCAGCTATACGCCGAATTATTACGGATTAGGTATTTCGTTGCCTTTACCGATTTTAAATCGCAATAAAGGAAACATCAATGCAGCAAAATTCAGTGTGAAGCAAGCCGAGACAAATATTCAGCAGGCGCAAAACCAGGTAGAGCATGACATAGCAGCGGCTTATAGCAAATGGATCATTACTTCCAATATTAATAATGCTGCAACTGCTGATCTTGGCAGCCAGTATGATAAACTGATGCAGAATATGATTTCAAGTTATAAGGAAAGACAGGTGAGCCTGATTGAATTCATCGATTTTTTCGACGCGTACAAAGATTCTCATCTTAAACAATTGCAGCAACAAGCGAATCTCCGCAATGCGGCTGCTGAAATAAATTATACCACAGGCACATCAATTATTAATCTTCAATAACCCGATATATGTACCACATTAATACCTCCTTAAGAAAAACTATTGTAGCTGGCATAGGCTTGTCTGCGATACTTTACCTTACTTCCTGCAAGGGCAAAGAGCAGGCACAACCTGAAACCAAAAAACAAATTTGTGTTACCGATTCGTTGGAGAAAATTATACGTATCGATACTGCTACCATTTCTAATATCGATGACGAAGTAAAGTTATCCGGCGAAATAAGTTTCAATGATAATAAAGTAGTCAAAGTGTATCCTTTCAGTAGTGGTAAAGTTGAAGAAGTGAAGGTATCGCTGGGAGACAAGGTTACGAAAGGGCAAGTGTTGGCCGTAATTCAAAGTGCAGACGTGGCAGGTAATTATTCTGATCTTTCCTCTGCTAATAATGATATCAGTATCGCAAAACGCCAGATGGATAACACAGAATCGCTGTATAAAAATGGTATCGCCAGCGAAAAGGAATATACTGAAGCAAAAGAAAATTATCAGAAAGCGCTTTCTGCAGGAAACAAATTACAACAGCAGATAAATATCAATGGCGGCGGACATACTACTGCAAATGGTACTTATGTCATTACCGCGCCGATGAGCGGTTATGTTGTAGAAAAGAAAGCTTCACAGGGAGCATTCATTCGTAGTGATAATGGCGATAATCTTTTCACGATTGGTGATATCAGCGAAGTATGGGTATGGGCAAATGTATATGAAACTGACATTGCAAAAGTAAAAGAAGGTTATACTGCAAAAGTTACAACGTTGGCTTATCCTGATTCAACTTTTACAGCGGTAGTTGATAAAGTGAACCAGATTCTTGATCCTGAAACAAAGGTGATGAAAGTAAGGATCCGCATTCCGAATGCAGCCAAACAATTAAAACCTGAAATGTTTGCAAACATTCTTGTTCAAAACAAGGAAGGAAGAAAATCGGTTACGGTTCCTGCTACGGCTATTGTAAGTGACTACGGAAAGAACTATGTGATTATTTATCACGATAAATGCAATCTCGAATTAAGGCAAGTAGAATTATTGAAAACAGTTGGCGGAAATACTTATATAAATTCTGGTTTAAAAGGCGGTGAACAATTGATTTCCCAAAACCAGGTATTATTATTCAATGCCCTTAAAGATTAACCGGCCAGGATTTTTTGTATGAACAAGTTCATTAAACGCATTATTCACTTTTCTCTCAGGCACAGAGCGTTTGTTTTCTTTATGACGGCCGTGCTCGTAGCATTGGGTATCTGGAGCTATATGGAAACTCCGATTGAAACATTTCCCGATGTTACGAACACGCAAATCATTATTATTTCTCAATGGCCAGGCAGAAGCGCCGAAGAAGTTGAGAAGTTTATTACCATTCCCCTTGAAACAGAATTGAACAGCGTACAGAAGAAAACAAATCTTCGTACCAACTCTTCATTTGGTTTAAGTTACATCACCATCATCTTTGATGATGACGTGGATGATGCATTTGCACGACAACAGGTAATGAGCCGTATCATTAATGCAGATTTACCGGATGGTGTAAAACCGGAGGTGCAACCTCCTTACGGTCCTACAGGTGAAATATACCGGTACACACTAGAGAGTAAAACAGAAACTGTACGGGAATTAACAGCGATACAGGATTGGGTGCTGGACAAACAGTTTAAACAGGTGCAGGGCGTGGCCGATGTAAATACGTTTGGTGGTGACGAACGTATTTACGAGGTAAGCGTGAACCCTCAATTGTTGGTGAAGTACAATCTTTCCTCGTTGGATGTTTATAATGCGATTAGCAAAAGCAATGTCAATGTAGGCGGTGATGTAATTAAACGAAACGGGCAGGCTTATGTGGTTCGTGGTATTGGCGTAATTGATGACCCATCAGATATCGAGAATATAATTATCACAAAAATAAATGGCGTTCCACTATTGGTGAAGAATGTTGCAGCAGTCAATGAAGGAAGTAAACCAAAATTGGGAACTGTAGCTAAAGATGGCGCTCCCAACCAGGTGGAAGGTATTGTGGTGATGCGTAAAGGAGAAAATCCGAGCGAAGTGCTGGATAACCTTCATGAGAAAGTAGAGGAATTGAATACGTCTATATTACCAGACGATGTAAAAATCGTTCCGTTTTATGATCGTACCACATTAATGGAGTATGCACAGCACACGGTGATCCACAACCTTATCGAGGGCATCATTTTGGTTACAGTAATCGTATTGCTGTTTATGGCTGATTGGCGTACAACTGTTACCGTTAGTATTATTATCCCATTGTCGTTGTTGTTCGCATTTATCTGTATGCGTTTAAAGGGAATGAACGCAAACCTTTTATCGATGGGAGCTATCGACTTTGGTATCATCATCGATGGTGCTGTGGTAATGGTGGAGGGATTGTTTGTTGCTCTTGATGAAAGGGCAAGAGAAGTGGGTATGGAGAAGTTTAATAAACTTGCCAAGCTGGGATTGTTCAAGAATAAAGGAACGGAGATGGGTAAAGCTATCTTCTTCTCAAAGTTAATAATCATCACCTGTCTGATACCCATATTCGCTTTCCGAAAAGTAGAAGGAAAGATGTTTTCGCCGTTGGCTTATACGCTAGGCTTTGCATTGCTGGGGGCGCTGCTATTTACGCTAACATTAGCGCCGGCCTTGTCAAGTATTTTATTGAAGAAGAATGTTAAGGAGAAACATAACCCTATCGTGATATTTTTTGAAAAAGGTGTTGGTAAGCTGCTGACGATCGTTTACCGCAATCAGAAAAAGAGTGTGATTATCGCATTTATCATAATGGTATTAACATTCGCATCGTTTAAATTTTTAGGTTCTGAATTTTTGCCGCAGTTAAACGAAGGAGCATTATGGGTAACAGCTGAATTGCCGCGAAGTGTTTCATTGGATGAATCTGACAGCATTTCTTCAAAAATAGAAGAGATCATAAAGACATTTCCTGAAGTGCGGCATACGTTAGTACAAGTTGGCAGAACAAATGATGGAACTGACCCCAAAGGCTTTTTCAATGTGCAGGTAGCGGTCGATTTGTATCCTAAGGAAGAATGGAAACGAAACATTACACCGGATGAATTGGTGAATGAAATGGATAAAAAACTCACCGCATTTCCTGGCATTATCTTCAACTATTCGCAGCCGATACGGGATAACGTTGCAGAAGCAGTGGCAGGTGTACCAGCTGCATTGGCAGTGAAAATTTTCGGCAATGATTTTAATTACCTCGATAGTACTGCAAACAAAGTTTACGATGTATTGAAAGGAATTAACGGCGTTGCAGATCTTGGCACTATCCGCAATCTTGGTCAACCTGAATTCAGAATAGTGCTGGATCCACAAAAGATGGCTTACTATGGTGTGAACACGGCTGATGCGAATGCAGTAATTGAAATGGCTATTGGCGGTAAAGCGGCAACCCAGCTGTACCAGGGCGAGAGGAAGTTTGATGTACGTGTTCGCTATATGGAAGAGTATCGTGCAGACCAGGAGGAGATCGAAAACCTGATGGTGCCTACGAATGATGGTTCAAAAGTGCCGTTGAAAGAAATTGCAGACTTTAAATTTTTGACGGGGCCGGCGTTTATTTATCGCGATAATAATCGTCGTTATATCACTGTGAAATTCTCGGTTCGTAACCGCGACCTTGGAAGTACTATTAAAGAAGCGCAGGAAAAGGTTGGCAACGCTATTTCTTTGAAAAAAGGATATAGTATGAGTTGGAATGGTGAATTCGAAAATCAGCAACGTGCTACCCATACATTAGCGCAGGTGGTACCGGTTTGTTTGTTAATTATATTCCTTATTCTGTTTGTCACATTTGGCAATGCAAAAGATTCAATACTCACGATCATGAATGTTCCTTTTGCTTTGATTGGTGGTATCCTCGCATTGCACATTACAGGAATCAACTTCAGCATTTCTGCAGGTATCGGATTCATCGCATTATTTGGTGTGTGTATTCAAAATGGTGTAATTCTTATCAGTGTATTCCGGAAAAATCTGGAAGAAAAGATGCCGTTGGATAAAGCCATACGTGATGGCGTTATATCCCGTGTACGGCCTGTTGTGATGACAGCATTGATGGCAATGATCGGTTTGATACCTGCTGCGATCAGTCATGGTATTGGTAGTGAAACGCAAAAGCCCTTGGCGATTGTTGTTATCGGCGGATTGATTACGGCAACAATTCTTACGTTGTTAATCCTTCCGGCTATTTACGCGATTGTTTACAATTTTATTCATAAACGACAAAACAGGAATTTATTGAAGAAGACAGGACTTGTTTCAGGATAGCTAACAAATACAGAAACCGAACCCAAACCATAATATAAAACATACACCCGCATATGAATAAGTTTATCAAGGGAATCATTCATTTTTCCTTACGGCACCGCTATTTCGTTTTTTTCATGACTGTAATTCTTGTAGCGATGGGTATCTGGAGCTATAAAGAAACGCCGATTGAAACTTTCCCGGATGTAACCAATACGCAGATTATCATTATAGCACAATGGCCCGGGCGTAGCGCTGAAGAAGTAGAGAAGTTTGTAACGATTCCTTTGGAAACAGTGTTGAATTCCGTACAGAAGAAATCAAACCTGCGAACTACATCTGCTTTTGGTTTGTGTTATATCCGCATCATTTTTGATGATGATGTGGATGATGCGTTTGCAAGGCAACAGGTGTTTAGCAGGTTAGGCGGAGCGGATTTACCAGATGGTGTAAAACCCGATGTGCAACCACCGTATGGTCCTACAGGTGAGATTTACCGCTATACGTTAAAAAGTAAAACAGAAAATATTCGTGATCTGACGACTATTCAAAACTGGGTATTGGATCGCCAGTTTAAATCAGTACCGGGTGTTGCTGACGTGAATAGTTTCGGCGGTTCAGAAAAGATCTTTGAAGTAAGCGTCAACCCGGATTTGTTGATTAAGTACAACCTCACATCACTGGATGTTTACAATGCGATTGCGAAAAGTAACGTGAATGTTGGTGGAGATGTGATTGAAAGGAATGGCCAGTCGTATGTGGTGCGGGGTATCGGTATATTGAGAAATAAAGATGATATCCGGGATATTATCATTAATAAGACAAACGGCGTTCCATTACTCGTAAAGAATGTCGCAACGGTTGTTGAATCAGGAAAACCAAGATTAGGACAGGTATCGAGGGCTGACGCGAACGAACGGAATAATGATGTAATTGAAGGTATCGTTGTAATGCGTAAGGGTGAAAACCCAAGCGAAGTACTGGATCGTGTGAGGGCAAAGGTGAATGAACTGAATAATTCGATCTTGCCAAAAGATGTAAAGATCAACACATTTTATGATCGTACCACATTGATGGATTATGCGCAAGAAACTGTTATTCATAACCTGATTGAAGGGATTATTCTTGTAACGGTGATTGTTTTATTGTTTATGGCTGATTGGCGCACCACCGTTACCGTTAGTATTATCATACCGCTGTCATTATTGTTTGCATTTATTTGTATGCGGTTAAAAGGAATGAGTGCAAACTTATTGTCGATGGGTGCGGTAGACTTCGGAATTATCATTGATGGGGCCGTGGTGATGGTAGAAGGTTTATTTGTTGCGTTGGATCACCGCGCCAGGGAAGTGGGAATGGAAAAATTTAATCGCCTTGCCAAGCTCGGATTGTTTAAGACAAAAGGAACGGAAATGGGTAAAGCCATTTTCTTTTCCAAGTTAATTATCATAACATGCCTGGTTCCAATTTTCGCTTTCCAGAAAGTGGAAGGAAAAATGTTTTCTCCGTTAGCATATACATTGGGCTTTGCATTATTAGGCGCCTTATTGTTTACGTTAACGTTGGTTCCCGCTTTGTCAAGCATTTTGTTGCGTAAAAACGTAAGAGAGAAACATAATCCGATTGTTATCTTTTTTGAAAAAGGTGTAGGTAAATTATTTGACATTGTTTACCGTAATCAGAAAAAGAGCGTATTGATTGCTTTTGCAGTGATGATTGTCTGTTTTTTTTCGTTTAAATTCTTAGGAACGGAGTTTTTACCGGAACTCGATGAAGGCGCACTATGGGTGGAAGCCGAATTGCCAATGAGCGTTTCGTTGACTGAGGCGAATAGCATCTCCGATAAGATGGTAGATATATTGACAAAATTCCCGGAAGTAAAACAAACGCTTTCACAAGTGGGAAGAACAAATGATGGAACCGATCCGAAAGGATTTTTCAATGTGCAGATACAAGTGGATTTAAAACAAAAGAAAGAATGGAAAAGAGCCATTACCGAAGATCAGTTGATTGATGAAATGGATGCACAGTTAAGAAAGTTTCCGGGTATAACATTCAACTATTCGCAACCGATACGTGATAATGTAGAAGAAGCGGTTGCGGGAGTAAATGCTGCGCTGGCTGTAAAAATATTCGGACCTGATTTTAATATACTGGATAGTCTCGCCGATGCAGTGAAAGAACAATTAAAAACAGTACGAGGCATTGAAGACCTCGGTGTGTTGAGAAATCTTGGTCAACCGGAATTCAGAATACAACTTGATCAGCAGAAGATGGCATTTTATGGCGTGAATACTGCCGATGCAAATGCTGTGGTTGAAATGGCTATCGGGGGTAAATCGGGAACTGAATTGTATGAAGGTGAAAGAAAGTTTGATGTTCGTGTACGTTATCAACAGGAATATCGTGCTACGCAGGCAGAAATTGAAAACCTGATGGTGCCTACAAATGATGGGGCAAAAGTACCATTGAAAGAAATTGCAACTATTGAAACATTAACGGGCCCGGCATTTATTTTTCGTGATAATAACATGCGTCACATTGCTGTGAAGTTTTCTATTCGTGAACGAGATCTTGGAAGTACCATCCAGGAAGCACAGCAAAAAGTGGACGCGAAAGTGAAACTGCCGGATGGTTATAAAATGACATGGAATGGCGAGTTTGAAAATCAGACAAGAGCAACTAATACGTTGGCAAGAGTAGTGCCGATATGCCTGCTCGTTATATTCCTGATCTTGTTCATTACCTATGGAAATGTAAAAGATGCATTCCTTACGATTATGAACGTGCCATTCGCATTGATTGGAGGAATATTAGCGTTGCATATTACCGGTATCAACTTTAGCATTTCTGCAGGTATTGGTTTCATCGCGCTGTTTGGCGTGTGTATTCAGAATGGTGTGATCCTGATTTCAGTGTTCCGGAAAAATCTCGATGAAAAAATGCCGTTGCATAAAGCGATCCGCGAAGGTGTGATATCACGTGTGCGGCCGGTGGTGATGACAGCCCTGATGGCTATGATAGGTTTATTACCCGCAGCAGTCAGTCATGGTATCGGAAGTGAAACGCAAAAGCCGCTTGCTGTCGTTGTAATCGGCGGATTGATCACCGCAACCATACTCACATTATTAATTCTCCCGGTTATTTATTCATTAGTGTTCCGGTTTATGCATCGCCGTGAGAACAGGAAATTATTAAAAAAGACAGGATTGGTTCATTAAAATATTTACGAACAATGAAGCTTTCCATCGAACTACGGGGCCACAGTTCAATGTCAATGGTTTGGCCCTGTACAGGCCCCGTATCCACGGGGCTTTTTTATTTTGACATGATCTTTGCTGTCAGATAACTATGAAGTCCGTTACGATTGAAGTAATTTTAGGTGAATGATTTCTTTTGACAAAATAAAAGCGATTGCGAAAAGAATCTACTGGAAAGAAATCCTTGCAGTACTTCTTTTGTTGATAGCGATATTTTTTTTCCGGTCAGAACGAAGAGAGCTTGTTTCTATTTTTCCGCAATTAGAACAAGCAAACCGTGTTTGGGTATTGATTGGCGTAGCCGTAACGATTGTTTACATTCTCTTGCAATCCCTGATGTATATCACAGCTTTCGACGCAATTGATTCGCAATTGAGTTGGGGAAAAGCAATTGAGTTATTTTTAAAACGCAATTTACTTAGCATATTTCTTCCGGCAGGCGGCGTTAGTTCTCTCGCCTATACACCATTGCGTATTCGCAAGTCGGGGTTAACGCGTATGCAGATACACCAGGCATCAGGTATATACGCATTCATGGGTATGGCTACTGTTTTCATTGTTGGTGTACCGTTGGTGATCTATAGTTTGTCCGGCTCTGTTCATTTGAAAGATGCATGGATTGGATTGCTTTCAGTGTCGGCAACGATCGTTGCAGTTTTTTTAATTGCCAAATCACTTCGTCAAAAAACCTGGTTGTACCAATTAATAAATAAACGATTTCCCTCTGCAATACCGTCGATTGATGAATTATTTGACGCAAGGATTTCAACAAAAGGAATGATTTATTGCCTGGTGAGTTCGCTCGGCGTCGAATTGACCGGAATCTTTCATGTTTTTATTGCGATGATGGCATTGGGATTAAGCGGATCGATAGCTGTAGGCGCATTGGCGTATATCATTTCCGTATTGCTGATGATTGCATCGCCGTTTCTTCGCGGACTTGGAGCCGTTGAATTATCAATGGTATATGTGTTAAGTCTGTACGGATATACCGCTGAGCAATCACTGGCTATTACCATACTGTATCGCGTTTTTGAATTCTGGATTCCATTGCTGGCAGGCATTATCGCATTTGCCTGGAAAGGACGACAGATTTTTGCCCGCCTCTTTCCTGCAGTGTTGGTATTTGCATTGGGAGTGGTAAATATTATCTCAGTTGTTACACCTCCGTTGATTCATCGGTTGCGGTTATTGAGAGAGTTTATTCCCGCTGCTTCTATTCACGCATCTAATTTATTGGTGTTGTTGATAGGGTTGACATTAATCGTTACCGCGGCATTTTTGATAAGAGGTTTGCGCAATGCATGGATTATCGCACTTGTCTTTGCATCTGCATCATTGATCGGGCATATTACGAAAGCGTTGGATTACGAAGAGTCAATACTGGCGGCATTTACCATTGCAATACTTGTTTTCAGTAACAATCAATATAAATTAAAAGGTCATCCACGTACGGTGCAAATGAGCCTTGTTACAGTTTCCCTCGTGTTTTTGTCTATCCTTTTATTCGGGTTTATCGGTTATTATTTTGTGGATGTGCGTCATTTTGGAATTGATTTTACCTGGCGGCAATCTTTATTGCATGCCGCCAAAAGTTTTCTGTTGATTACTGACGAAGGCATTACGCCTGTCACACGTTTTGGCCGCGAGTTCGTCGGCCTTATGAATGGACTTGGTTTTATCGGCTGGTGTTATCTCGTATTTACATTGGTTCGCCCGTATTTATTACATAATAAGAAAACGCACTCACTGAATTCATATGATCGTGCAATTGAGTTACTGAATCAGTTCGGAGATTCTCCGGTTGATTTTTTCAAAGTCAATAATGACAAACTGCTTTATTTCTCCGATTCTTATGAAGCGTTTATTGCCTATCGCATTGCCAATGGTTTTGCAATAGTGTTAGAAGAACCTGTCTGCAGTGATGAAGATAAAGTAGCGGTGCTTCGTGAGTTTGATGAGCATTGTAAAAAAATGGGATTGAAGACCGCATTCTATCGTGTGGATGAGAACAGCATGTTTTACTTCAATGAATTAAAGAAAAGACGTTTATTGATAGGGCAGGAGGCGATTGTAGATGTTACCAAATTTTCGCTGGAAGGAAGAGATAAAAAGTCGTTGAGAAACGGATTGAATAGTCTTCAGAAAAAGGGATATAAGACGATCTTCTGTCCGCAACCACAATCAAAAGAATTACTGCGTGAATTGAAAGATGTTTCAGATCATTGGTTGCAGGCATACAATAAAAAGGAAATGATTTTCGCACAAGGCATGTTTGATGAAAAATTGCTGGAACACCAGGATATTATTACCGTAAGGGACGCTGAGAATAAAATGGTGGCGTTTATGAATATCATTCCGGACTTTGCTCCGGGTGAATGCACCTATGATTTGATTCGTAAAACAATTGATGCGCCCGGTGGATGTATGGATGCGTTGATTATTGAGTTGATCAATTATGCAAAAAGTAAAGATCTTTCTTTTCTAAATCTTGGACTTGTTCCCATGTCTGGTATTTCACAGCCGGATAATACAGCAGAGATGGTAGTGAAATACGCTTTTGAAAAAATCAGGCGTTTCCGGCATTACCAGGGCTTACGTGAGTTCAAAGAAAAGTATGCGTCAGCATGGTTGAATAAATATCTTGTTTATGAAAATGATTTCGATCTGATTCAATTGCCTGCTGCGTTAAACAAAGTAATGCAACCCGTAACTAAATCTACTATTTCATAATGTTTTTGAAGGTTATTGCAATACTATTACTTGTTTCTTTAACGCTGAATGGTTATACGCAGACGGAAAAGAAATCACTGCCTGTAACTGTATTTGCCGGCAGTGATACTTCGAAGCCGGTTTTGTTTTACATCAGTGGAGATGGAGGTTGGAATAAATTTTCAACCGTATTCGTTCAGAATTTTACAAGTAAAGGTTATGAAGTGGTAGGCTTAAATGCCAGGGAATATTTTTGGGAAAAAAAGACCGCAGCCCAAACATCAAAGGATATGTCTTCAATTATTGCAGATCACATGAAGCCGAAGAAAAATAAATCATTCGTATTGATCGGGTATTCATTTGGAGCTGACGTTATGCCATTCGCAATTGCAAATGCTGATGCTGGTGTGATGAATGAATTGAAATACGTTGTA
Organism: Chitinophagaceae bacterium; assembly: GCA_049840875.1. GTDB lineage: Bacteria > Bacteroidota > Bacteroidia > Chitinophagales > Chitinophagaceae > JAFDYH01. The sequence continues at coordinate 414,351 of JASGJE010000002.1, forward strand.
TTAATGTCGCCTTCTTCCAAAACGGATTTTGAAGTACATGTAAGTGAATTATTAGGTATCGGTAGCAGTAGTGGTGAAAGTGTAGTAGCTGAAATGAATAAAGTATCGAAACCGATTTTGTTTATCTCGGGGGAGAAAGAAAATGATTTTCCTCTTAACGAATTGAAGATTAAAAATTACAAATCAGAAAAAATTCCAGGTGGGCATCACTATGATGGCGATCCGGCGGCGGTTTGCAATATAATTCTGCAATACATAAAGTAATGAAAGGCATACTGTAATTTCTTTTCAAAACGAAGACAGTCCTTCGTCCATCTTTTATCCTTTCTATTTTTTGGGAATAGCTATTATAAGTCTCTAATTGTTTCAGGAATACTATATCTTGAAACAAAATTTTATCAATAGTAATGATATTGTTGGATGTTAAACGAAGAAGGTTGTCCAATGCGTGGCACGTAATCGAAAATCTGCTTTTCACCGGGTTTGCTATTTCTATTTTGTATATCACTATCGAGAGTTTTTTTGACGGTACATGGAAAAGTCTCAGTGGCATGGGTTTCTTCCAGGATATTTCTGAGCCGATCAATAAGAAGATCTATTATAAATCGGTAATGGCGATACTCTCCATTCTCACTACCATCTTTTTACTGGTTGAGATGATCCGCTTGTTTATAAAATTCAATCCATTTAAAGATTTCCTGAATAAACTGAGTAATCTTAAAAGAGAACAAGCCGGTATGAATTCTTTTCAAAAAGTAAAACATACTGGAGCCAGAATTTTTCATGCAGCATTTTTTTCGGCCTTTTTACGGAATTACAAAACTAATTTCCTTGCAAAGGTTTTTAATGAGTATATCTCGAAGCTGTTTATCATTTTTGTTTATATCGAGATGATGCCCTTCTTCGAGCGGTTCGCTTTGTTTTCGTTGCCGAATACCTGGTGGGCATGGATCTATGCTTATTTAATGTGGGAACTTACTTATTGGATCTGGCACTACCTCGGCCATCGTGTTCGTCTCTTCTGGTGCCTGCATGCACCGCATCATGCGCCGGCACAGATGAATCTCACCGTTGCATGGGTTCACTTCTTCGCGGAAGGATATTATACGGCCGCAGTTCAGGTTCCATTATTAATGTTACTCGGAGTATCACCTGCTATGGTCGCAATCATTCTCGTTATTGATGGCACCTGGGGAACGTTTATTCACTGTGGGGAAGACGCATTTAAGAATGGGAGGTTAGGGTGGTTGGAAAAATTGTTTGTCACGCCATCCCATCATCGTGTTCATCATGCCAGGAATCCATTGTATATGGATACTAACTTCTGTGTTTTGCTTCCTTTTTGGGATTGGCTCCTTGGTACGCTGCAGAATGAAAAAGATGAAGTGGTTATTGAATACGGAATTACAAGAGAGATGAATACCACCAGTTTCATCGATATGTATTTCGGAGAATGCATCTGGCTGATTAAAGATGTACGATCAACTTCAGGATGGCGAAATAAAATAAAGTTGCTTTTTATGCCACCAGGTTGGAGTCCGGAAAGTGATGAACATACGGCCAAAGTTGTACGAAGCGAATTTCTGAAAGGCCGGGAATACCTGGGTAAAACAAGCCGCGATTATATTTTAGAGAAATTGAATAGCAATCCTAAAGCAGTCAATAACAAAACTATTTGATTTTACTTTTTTTACCTGGATGCTACTGTTAATCCAACCTTGTACTAAAAACAGAACTGCTGCCCGTCATATACAGTGTTTTATTATTGCTGTCGATAACTATATTGGCCGGGCGTTCCGGTGTTTTGATGAATTTAATTGGCTTGCCGGTTCTATTAAATACATGTATGTCTCCATCGGCGATGTATACATTACCATCGCTATCAACGGCAGAACTGAATTCTCCCTTTTCAGCAAAAAGATGAAGATCTGAAACGAAACCATTTTTATCAACAGATAGTTGTACTGTCCGCTTTTCATATTCATCTGTTACATACATTGGTTTATTGGGAAAAGCTTCTGTAAGTGAAGTCGATCTTGCAAGGTCATATACAATAGGAATGATTGTAACACCATCCGGTGCCACCCAACATTCATCCGGTCTGTTTACAGTTACAGTATTGAAGTCGTGTCCGTCTCTCCAGCGATGTGCAGGATAAAGCGCTTTATAAATTTCTATACTTCCCATCTTCGCTTTTGATAACAAATGCATTGTTTCATCAGGATTATCCGGATTGATTGAATACACAAATGTTCCGAAACCAGAATTGCCCCATCCGCTGAATGAAGTGCCCGCAGCGTCTGGCGGGTTTGTAAATGTTTCCGCTTTGCCGTTAATAAGATAACCGGGTTTTGGTACATATTTAAATACGACAAGAAGATTATCATTCTTCTCGCATGCAAGTGATAACGGCTCCCAGGGATAATCAGCAACCAGGCTTAGATTTTTTGTTGATGCACTCCACTTATAAACACGTCGTAATCGCGATTCACAAAAATAAATATTGCCTTTACTGTCTTTACATAGCCCTTCTGCCAGTTCAAATGACGATGCAAGTTTTTCGAAGTGAATACTGCCTGCATTTATCGATTGAAAAGCTGCACTTGTTTTTTTTAATTCAAGATGATTGAATTCCCAGGGTCTTACGGTTGTATTGGTATTAACATCGTACAGCGGAACTTTGGTAGTATATTTAATCTGGCTGTAATTATGAACGTTGCAGAATTCAATATTGTCTGAACTCCAGTTTCGGATAGAGTAGGGGAATGGTTTAATGAGACGGATCACACGGAACATGTACAGATTGGCAAAGACCATATCGCTGCAATGATCCAGCTCTATCGGAAGACATTCTGTTCCCTCGCGGCTTTCTTCTTCTGTTTGAAGCGCATATACTTCCCAGTTAGTTACGTGGCTAAATCGTACCTCATTGCGAACATGATGCTCTACCGACATCGCATAGATACGACCTGCTGTGCTCGTATTGGAGACATACACTCCCGCAGTGGCAAACGTGCTGGCTGTCCAGATGTTTTTAAATACGCCACCGCCGCCATTAGTTATCCAAAGACTCCAGTATTGTGTATCCCATGCGGGATCGATTGCATTCCACGGTACTGGTGTTCTTTTTTCGTTTAACGCTGGTTTGCCAATACGCTCCATCCCACCATGGCCGCCGACAAATTTTACATCATTCATGTACGATCCGGCCCCTGCCATCCATTTACAGGCCACAGCCCTGGAGTTTTCAGCACCAGTAGATAAACCAATTCCGCTGACAATATTTTTACCGCCAACAGAAGTTTCCAGTAAAGGTTTAGGTGGTCCGAAACTTCCAAATGCTTCGGTATAGTTTTCGAGAATGAATTGTGTTCCTATTGGTGTAAGACCAATCAATGCAGTATTGGGTTTCATTTTTATAGTCTCCGTTACGCGATACCATCCCTGCGGCACATAGATCGTTTCATACTTGTCAATAGCGTCCTGTATTACTTTTGTATCATCGGCGATGCCATCCCCAACTGCTCCTAGTGATTTTAAATTTACCCATGTATTAATAGCTGGAAAAACAGGAATATCTGTTGATACCGGGGATGGTAATGAGTTTAAAACTTCTAACTCTTCGATAGTATTCATGACTGGCTCTGCATCAATACCGCTCATTTGCAGACCATGTTTATAATTTCGTACTTTATAGATCGGTGAAGGAGCTTTTGTCTGCTTACCACTTTGCAGATAACTCGCGAATAGCGGAACATTTTTGCAGTCAATATTCTTTAAACTAAACTGGCTCGTTGCATTGTCTTCAAGGCTAATGGTAATTGCCGGACCGCTTACATTTTCAAACCGGCAATCTTCCATAAATAATCGTTCATGGAATGCAGGCATTACATCGATAACGGCAGGCACATTTTTTACCTGCATTCTTACTATTGTCAAGCCTGCCTCACGACAACGGATAGCTGCTTTTCGCTGACCTTCAAAATACGTGTCCGTCATCATAAACTGCCAGCCTGGAGAAGGTTTGGTGGTGTAGATGCCATAATCGCCATTAAAAAAACGAACGTCTTCCATTTCGTTGCCCACATCAAACATGCCTGCTTTGCCTTTGCCCGCATCTATATCGCAATGAGAAATAAAACTGTGTTGTGCATAATGCGTTCTGAGCGCCACTGCAAATGGATTTCCATCTTCAATCCTGAGATTTATATTGGATAATGCACTGTAGAATGTTCCGGCTCCTGCATCGCCAACCGACTTGCCGGGCTCTACCATGCTATGCGTAAACCAGAACATATACTTTGCCACACCCTTATCAGCGGAATCTGCTTTTTGATAACCGGGTGAATTTTTTACCAATATAATTAATGGGCGATCGGTGCCATAACCGATTAACCGGATCCCTTCAGGTACATAAATTGTTTGACTAATTAAATAAACGCCATCCGGGATAAAGAGTATTCCAAAATTGTGTTTGATTTTTATTTCGTTGATAGCTTTCTGAAGTGCAACAGAAACGTCGGCTTTGCCCTCCGATCTGAATTGATATTTATCAGGCGTAAAATAAAAGGCATCCGGATCATTCAATTGTTTTTGATAAAACGATCTTCCGGCGAAATCAGGCATTACTTTTTTCTGCGCTGACAGGTTGCCAGTAATTAATAGTAAAGCAACATAAAGCAAGCTTTTTCTCATAGATTTTAAAAGTAGGAAATACAGTGCAGATTTATTCAGTTCAGTTGACGCCGGTATTATTTTATCAAGAAGAAAACACCCTTGAATGATTTTGTAGTTCCTGTTGTTGTTTTGTACGTGATGAAATAGATGTATGCCCCTGAAGGCATTTTATTGCCAGCATACGTACCGTCCCATCCCTGGCTGATATTCCTGCTTTCAAAAATTTTTTCACCCCAGCGACTGAAGACGGTGAAATGATAATCGGAAAAATTACAGTACAGCTTTGCCCTGAACAAATCATTCAACCCGTCATCATTTGGAGTAAAAGCATTTGGGATATAGACATTACATTCTGAACAATTGTATACTGAAACTTTCGTTGAAAAACTCTTCTGGCAACCATACGTATCCGTTGCTGTAATTGTATATGTTCCTCCTTTATCAACTATTACCGATGGATTGATTGTGTTATTCACTGTGTATTGGATGCCGTCAATCGGAGGAGCAAGCAATAATGGCGGGTCGCCCGTGCATAAGATCGTATCTGCCGGCGTTTTTACAGAATCCAACCGGCTCGGCGTAATAAGGTAAGGTTCAGAAATAATACAACCGGTATCTGTTTGCATCGCAACGTTATAGTTATGTGTTTCATTAGTTGACGGTAATTGATATATACTATCGGTTGCGCCGTTAATCGCTATACTATCACGATACCATTGATACGCAGCATTTGAAAGCGGTGCAGTCAATACCGGCAAGGTGCCATTGCAATAACTTCCGGCTTTCAAATGGATATACTTGAAAGGGAATTCTTTCGTTGGTAACAAATGCAGATCATCAAGATAGTATTGATGATAGTCGAGAAAAGTTGTGCTGTCTGCAAGATCAGCTACAGGTGGTAATATGGAACAATCTGCGCCAATTTCAATCACGTTGATTTCATCGGGGATAGTCAATTGCACTTTGCTTTGTACCCATTCTCCATAACTTGTCACACTTGTTGAACCCAGCAACGTCCAACCATCGTAGTTGGCCGGGCATCCATTGCCCAATGCATTTATTTTACCGAAGGGTACAGCATTGCAATCTTTATGTCCGAATACCGCGACAGTAAACGGAAACATTTTTCCATCATAATTGTCCCAGGATCGAAACCGGCCCGCATAAAAACTTAAAGTGTACGATTCTCCTTTTACAAGCGGACTTTGCAGGCATTGTCCTACATAGCTTTTCACCATCTCGTTTTCAGGAATCGGTATGATGTACGAACTGTTCGATAAAGAAATAAATCCATTTCCATCCGGCAGCGGAAGAGTAGGTGGCATCGTGAGCATGATCTGCCCCGAATCGTAACTGCAATTCAGATTGTGATAAAAAAAGGCTTCATTCGCATTGGTATACGTGCCGTAATCCCAGAAAGTAATATTATTATGATCGAGGTTATGCGTATAGTTCACCGGGCAATGATCGAAGGATTCAAACGATGCGTTTTGAAGCAGGTTATCCTTCACTACAAAATGACATTGGCAATCCGGATCATGAAGATCAATAAGGCCATCGCCGTCATCATCCTTACCATTATTGCAGATTTCCTGGGAAAAGACAGGTATGCCAGCCAGCAGTAGGACTGATAGTAAAAGCAACATCTTTGCAGATTGAAGCAGCGTTGGCATAAGCAATGAGGAATTTACGCTTTCTGACTGACATCATCGTTTTTCATTCGTTTTCAGTTGCTCAACAAAAAAGGATAGGGATTTTCACATCCGTACAAAAGTTTTTTCCCGTGAATAATACTATACTTTAACAAATCGGCGTTATTTTTACCGAAATGTACCTTATGAAGCAGTTTTACCTTCACGATGGGCGACACAAACACGGACCTTACCACCCAGAAGAAATGTTGCAATTCCAGATAACAAGACAAACAAGCGTTTTTGCAGTTGACGTAAACCAGTGGGTAAACGCTGGCGAAGTAAATGAATTAAGAATGCTTTTTGAAGAAATTGAGAGAAGTGACAGCAAGCCCTGGAAGAAGGTCGTTAACTTTTTGAACAGGGCAAAACGTAACTAATCATCGCCTGCTTTTTATAAGTTTAATAGCTGCCCGTTACGTTACTACGCCAGGTTTAGCTTCTTCAGATTAAAGGTTGGAAAAATCTTCTGCTCGCCTTTAAAGTTCATACATACCGCATTCAATCCACTTTTTGTAAGACGAATCAGCTTATAAATAATCAATTGATTTGTTTTTAAAACCACCAGGTCTCCGCTATTTAATTTAGACTGTTCCATATGCTTCTTTTTTGCTCTCCAGATGAAGAATAAAAAGAATCATGCCAACGAGGGGGAGATAAATCTTTGATGTAAGCAATATGTAAATAAAAAAGCGACGTGAGATTGTCGCTTTAAAAAGTGCCCCGGACCCCGAATTTGTATCGGGGTACAGACTGTTGCTGGTTCACCCCGATAATAATCGGGGCGAGTGCTACCAATTGCCTGCAATCAACCATTCAATATATTTCCTGCTTTTTTGTTTTTTGATTCTGTATTCTTCTTGTCGTGCTTCTGTTTCTGTGGCAAATGATTTTGTAATGCAGATTCTATAAGGCTTGCAATTTCGGGTAGCGGTCACTAATCCATTATTATGACGTGATAGCCTGGCATGAATATCAGCAGTATAACCGACATAATAGCGATCACATTTTTCAGAGTAAAGAATGTAGACAGAGTACATAAATAAAAAAAGCGACGAATGATCGTCGCTTAAGGAGTGCCCCGGAACGGAGTTGAACCGTTACGGACATTGCTGTCCACAGGATTTTAAGTCCTGCGTGTCTACCAATTCCACCACCAGGGCAAATATTTTTTCAATCAAAAGACTGGCATCTATAAAACCTACCGAGCCGTTGCTGGCCACCCCGATAATAATCGGGGCGTGTCTACCAATTCCACCACCAGGGCAAATATTTTTTCAATCAAAAGATCTGGCATCTATAAAACCTACCGAGCCGTTGCTGGCCACCCCGATAATAATCGGGGCGTGTCTACCATCCCGATAGTCATCGGGACCACCACCAGGGCAAATATGTTTATGGTTTGTTGTTTATTGTTTGAGGTTGTCTCTCAAAGGTTGATATACCATCAAATAAGCAAACCATTTCAAAAGAGCTTTTTGCTCACTCAAAAAAAATCCTCCCGCAATAACGAGAGGATCGCTGAGCGGAAGACCGGGCTCGAACCGGCCACCCCGACCTTGGCAAGGTCGTGCTCTACCAAATGAGCTACTTCCGCTTATTAAAATTTTTAATCCTCTTATCGTGCCTCACCATCCCGATAGTTATCGGGAGAACTACTTCCGCTTGTCAAAATTTTAATTCTTTTATCGGGCTCTACCATCCCGATAACTATCGGGAGAGTTACATCCGCATATGTAAAGAACTAAAGGGCTGCAAAAATAACAATTAGCCCTTTGCTAAAAAAATTTTTACTAATCTTATTTTGTCTCGTATTTCGGAGTATAGAGCGTGCTGTTTTGCACTTTTACTTCCGGCTTTTCAAAACGCTTTGTAGAAAGCATGTAACAGCCTCCCAATACTAATGCCACTGTGCAAGCAATCTGCAGGTAGAAAAGATAAGCTGATGATGATACCCAACTGTGGGTAAAGTCCCTGTCCTGTACTTTTTGTAGCTCCTGCTGATAATCATCTGTATGACTGTCCATAGTGCGATTTTGTGCTGCAAAAATAATGGTTCAAAAATAAAAAAACAGTATGCTTATTGAATTATTTCCCCAAAAATGCGCTTCTTTTTGACAAAATACTGCCAGACGATATTCTTTGAATAATATCCATTCGATGGATTGCCGGTTGATTGAGGAAACGTGCTCTTGCTTTGATGAAAAAGAATCCAGTTAAAAAATGCAAAATGAGCTCTTACAATAGCAAAGAAATAACCTGCATCTCCGCTGATTAGTCCTTTAAAAGCAGTGACGATATCCAACAAAATACGAAACGGAATTTTCCAGAAACAATCTGCTATAGACAGATTCTTATATAGCATGATATGGTTATTGCGGAAATTCAGAAATGTCTTCATCGAATTTCCTTTTGGTAATGTACCACCACCTACATGATAAACTACCGAGGATGGGCAACTGAAAATTTTATAACCGGCCAACTGCATGCGCCAACATAGATCGATCTCTTCCTGGTGTGCAAAAAAATAATTATCAAATCCATTACATTCCTGGAAAGCAGAAGCACGAACAAACATTGCAGCGCCACTGGCCCAGCATATTGGTTCCTGCTGATCGTACTGCCCCTTATCTTCTTCGCACACATCAAAAATTCTTCCTTTGGCAAAAGGATAACCGTACTTATCCAACCATCCGCCTGCTGCACCCGCATATTCAAACAAATGCCTGTTGTTGTATGCTAATAATTTTGGCTGACAGGCGGCAATTTTTTTATCTTCTTCAAGCAACTCTACCATTGGTTCGATCCACGACGGTTGCACTTCAACATCTGAATTAAGCAATACAAAATAATCCGCATTCACTTGTTTCAATGCTTCATTGTAACCTTGAGCATAGCCGAAATTGCGGGACAATACAATGATCCTGACGCTGGGAAAATTGGTTTTTAAAAATTCAATTGAATTATCCGTCGATCCGTTATCCGCAACAATGATATTGAGATTAGTGTACGTGGATGCCAGTACGGAAGGTAAAAATTGCTGAAGAAAACGTTGACCGTTCCAGTTAAGAATTACAATGGCTACTTTTGATGTTGCGCCCAAGTGATTTTGAAAAATTTTTTCAAAAGTAAGGGAAGCCGCATTAACCTCTTTAAATTGGGAACATGTTTCAACAATTATTTAACTGGCGGGCATTGTTGGCGCTGATTGCGATTATGATCGTAACGGGTACTATCTTTTACTCCCGTTACCTGGCAAATAAAATCGCAGGTGAAGAACGCCAGAAAGTGGAGCAATGGGTGGAGGCTGGAAAATTCCTGATCAATTCACCAGGGGAAGCGGATACACGATTGGCTTTAACCATCATGAAAGAAAACCGGGATGTTCCCATTATTGAAACCGATGAAAAGGATAGCATCACCAGTTATATCAATTTCGATTCAGCTTCAGTTGCAAAAGATCCAACTTATATCAAGCGGAAATTGTCAGAATTTAAATCAGCTAACAAGCCATTTGAATGGGTGAGCCCGGTAGATACATCGCAACATAACCGTTATTACTATGGCGAATCTGTATTGCTGAAGGAAGTGCGGTATTACCCGATTGTGCAATTGATCATCGTTACGTTGTTTATTATTATTACAATACTTGCCTTACGGAGTACTTATACATCTACGCAAAACCAGGTATGGGCAGGTATGGCAAAGGAAACGGCGCATCAGTTAGGAACACCTGTGTCTTCATTGGAGGGTTGGATAGAAATGCTTCGCGAAAAGCAGGAGAATGCGATGATCGTACATGAATTAGAAAAAGATGTGCGTCGGCTACGGCTTGTATCTGACCGCTTTGGCAAAATAGGAAGTACACCGCATCTTGAAGATACTGATGTAATAAAACAAGTAACGAGTATGGTGGAATATATTCGTAAACGGGCTCCGGGTAAAGTCAATTTTAGTGTGGAAACACATGGAAAAGATATTGTGATAGCAAAACTTTCTGCACCTCTTTTTGATTGGGTGATTGAAAACCTGCTTAAAAACGCATTGGACGCAATGGAAGGAAAAGGTTCAATTACTGTTGATATTCATGAAAGCGACAGCGGTATATATATCGACGTGACGGATACTGGTAAAGGAATCAGTCTTCAGAATATCCGGCAGGTATTTAAACCAGGGTTTACGACAAAGAAAAGAGGATGGGGATTAGGGCTGAGTCTTTCAAAACGTATCATCGAACAATACCATGATGGTGAGATCTTCGTAAAAAATTCAGAGCCGGGAAAAGGAACTACTTTCCGGGTGTTTTTAAAAAAATAGTCATTAGATTTGCAACCCCAAAAGTGCATGCCCGGGTGGCGAAATTGGTAGACGCACTACTTTGAGGTGGTAGCGCTGGAAACGGCGTGCTGGTTCAAATCCAGTCTCGGGCACAGAAGCCTTACAATGAAAATTGTGAGGCTTTTTTTGTTACAGGTAAACCCTATAAATCATATATATTGTTCGACACTTAAATTAAACAAATCCACCATGAGACAATTCATTTTTGTCGTCGCCATCATGATGGCGTTAACATCCTGCCTGAGTCACAAAAGCATTGCATTAAAAAACAAGTATGAAGATGATGGTTATTCTTTCGATAAGAAATCCACTTCTGACCTTAATGCTAAACTGACAATTGCATTGAAAGCACAAAACGCTGTCATTAAATCAGAGTATCAAAACCATATTATTGCCGAGATAAAGGAAACGAAATGGCAATGGGAAAACGAGCAGAAAGAAGGCGCTTATGTTGTACTGCGAAAGTTTAAAGATGTCGGTGCAAACAAAGTAAAAAAACCGAAGGAAGTTATTAGCACATGGGATATTGTATACAATGCAGAACAGCAAAAGCTCGTTATTAAGTTATCCAACGTTACTGCTACCTACGTTGCCGGAACCTACGTAACTGATCCTGATGCTGGCCATAGCCTGGGAAATTTTGAAAAAATACTTGCCGCCACTATTGAATAACTAATCTTTACCTCTTTCCGTTAACCAAACTAAAGCATGGAGGTATTTTATGAACAGCCCTGTAGTTTATAATGAGGGTTCGCTTACCATTACCATTCCGACCCTAAACCCGGCAGCGACACATCAACTGTTGATGAAGGCTATTTCAATTGCAATGCGAGATCATAAAAGCGCAGAAGCTGACACCATGAACATTCTCCATTCTGTGCAATTGGCCCTAATCCCTGATGAATTACAGCTAGTCAAAGCATTTTATTAACGAATGCAAAGCCACCTCAGCCCCACTGAAATTCGCAGTGGGGCAACATGAGGCCAGAATCCGTGAAAAATACTAATATTGCAGTAACCTATGCGAGGCTCCATCACCCTCTTTAATGATGTAATAGAAACAACTCCGCTGCCCAAACAAAGAAAAGGCCGGAGTGAAACCTTTGACTCCCTCCGCAATCAATGCCTGATAGAACGATATAGCTACTACATGGATGAGACTGGATGGCGCTACGATCTTTTAATAAAAGTTATAAGCAAACAATTTTGGCTTAGCGAGATTACTGTGCATAATGTGATACAAAGCAATCGCAAGCTTTTAAAAGAAGTAAGAGCGAATAAAAGGACACGAAAAGAATTGGTGCAACGCTGGCCGCATTTGAATTGGGATACGCCTGATTTGAAGGTTTATATTTGATAAGCCTAATTATTTTTTTTATGCAACAAGCCACCTATTATCTGGATAAGATTCTTATGTTCTTAAATGAAAAGGCGAAAGGACTCGATAATGTATACGGTGAGTTCAATGCTGACAATATCTTAAATGATATACCACAACAACAATTTCGAGGAGCCTACTTTTCCGAACTGATTCAGATTTTGGTAGAAGATAAATACATTAGAGTTCCTTTTGAGGGGGATTTTCCAATACCATTTACACCGGAAGAGTATAATTTGCATACACATATAACTATGCGAGGTATTCTTTTTTATGAAAATGGTGGTTATACGAGAGATCTGAATGCCAAACAGGCAAGGGAAATCAAGCAACTAAAAAGAGAAAGAAAGACATCAGAAAATGAAGAAAAGCTTGCAACATGGACAAAGCGATTAGTTATAAGCACATGGGCTGTAGCGTTAGGTAGCCTTGCTCTTGTTGCGTGGGAAGTAATTCATTATTTTCTTGAAATTCATAAAAGGTAGTACCAACGTTTGAAAATTCAGATTCAATTTGAATGCTGAATCTTACTAAGCTCATCATAATAATAGACAATAACCTCGTGAACTATATCCCGTATTCCTTGTTGCATATTTGAAATATTATTAAGGGTCTGTTCTTCTGTGAATTTAGGTTCTGGTACGCCCAAGTACCCAAAAAGCCAGCCATCATGTTCTTCCCACCAACTAAGGCGATCTTTTCTAAAAGCATCCCATTCGTCAACAATTAATGTATTTGAAAGAGAATATAAAATCAAACACTGTTGATAAATCTGTCTTTTTAAATCTTCGTATACTTTTTTTCTGTCTATGTAAGAAGGCATCACGGATATTTGTGCAAATTGATCACTGAACTTATATAGATCGTTAGCTGACTCATTTAACGCATAAAGCTTTTCGAGTCTTTCTTTTTTACTTACACTATCCTGTAACGCTGATTGCTTATTGTAATAGTTATTCGCTTTAGTTAAATATCCAATCGCTCGATTATTGCCTTTTTCCCAGATAGAGGTGGCTTTTCTCATTGAATCGTTTAACCCAATTCCATATTTTGCCAATGCCTCGCTTGTAGATCGAAGACTTTTAAGGTAGCAACTGTCGCTTACTTCTTGAAGCCGCTTTTGTTGATGACTTTCCAGAGTATCTCTATCAGCAGTATTGGTGCTGTCCACTTTCTCCCTTTCAGCTTTATAGTCTTGTTGTTGCTGGAATTGCTGTAAATCGGTAGCCTTATCTTTCTTGTTTTGTGAAACCAGAATCAAGATAGCGCCAACGATTAGGAAAATGATTTTTCCAGGCAGTGAGGTAAAGAGACTACTCTTTGGAATAACTTTTCTTATTTCGTCAAAAAAAGCGGTTGCCCCCATTAAGAGTGTACCAACAATTGCAATGGTATTTAATGTTGAGTTTGATAAAATAAGCAGCATGGTCACTAAACTTTGTGCATCAAAGATTAGTAATCATCCTGAAAGGTTGCTTTAAAGTAAATAATTCTCACCCGGAACTGATCATTCCGGCCTTGCGTTACCGCTCGCATTCTCACAAATGGAATATTCAATAAATCATCAGCGTTCCAATCCTGCAAAAGCTTGTACAGCTTATCTTCTGTCTCGAAGTACTGCAAACCTTTTTCAGCTACCTGCTGAGGTGTTACACTGCTGGTGGCGCTGAATGGCGCATGACCTATTTTAAAGCTGATCAATGATTCGTCGTGCTGACATTTCGATTGTCTTTCATTGGTTACCTTCGGCTTCAGGAGTCTACTCCTCTCACTCCAATTAAGGGTAAAAGTCCTTATTCTGTTTTCGCGGCTGTAATTTTCCTCTATTATTTTATGCATCCTTAAATAATATTTGGAACGTACGTGTAATATCGTACCTTTAGCTCATGAGCAAACCTGGTAAAGAGAAAACTGATCAATTGGTTCCTGCAAAGTCAGAACTGGAAGTGTTGAAGATTTTATGGAAAGATGGACCTTCTACTGTCAGGCATGTGCACGATACACTAAATAAGGATATCAAGTCAGTTCAATATACTTCTACTCTGAAGCTGATGCAGGTAATGACGGAGAAAGGCATGTTGCAACGTGATGAAACGAATATGAAACATGTTTATCATCCACTGCTTGAAGAGAAAAAGACAATGGGTGTCGTATTGCAAAAGTTTTTACATACTATGTATAATGGTTCTATCAGTAATTTATTGGTTGCATTTCTGAACAGTGATAAACCTTCAAAAAAAGAAATAGAAAAAGTGAAGGAATTAATGAGCAAACTGGATAAGAAGGAATGATAAGTAAAAAGGTAGCGTATGCATTTTGACTTTATTCAAAAAATGTTTTCGGGTGATGCAGCCACGGCGATTTGCTGGACGCTGATTCACTCGTTATGGCAGGGGCTGTTCTTTGCCATCGTAACAGGGTTGATAATGCTTGGAACAAAAAGGTCAACACCGTCACTGCGCTATAAACTTTTATCCGTACAGTTCCTGCTTTTTATTCCTGTTGTCATTACCACTTTTGTGTGGCAGTGGAGCAGCATTCATTCTTCATCCGTTATTTATAATGACACAGAAAAGACTGCATTGATTGTACAGGCGCCGGGTGGCTCTTCTCTTCTGATACAACACAGTTTACAAAGCCAGGTACTGAACATCGTATCATCATTTTTATCAGGTCACTCATCAACGATTACAGCCATTTGGTTTGTAATATTTCTTATAAAGAGTATCAAAATAATTTCCTCATTGGCTTATACGCAACATCTGCGTGTATACAAAGTACATCAGCCATCAATACAATGGCAAAACCGGTTGAATGAACTCAGAATACGATTGCACATAAAAAAGACCATGCAATTACTGGAATCTGAAATCATCAATGTGCCTGCGGTATTCGGGCATTTAAAACCGGTCATCTTTGTTCCATTGGGCATGCTATCAGGATTGTCTGCCGAGCAGGTAGAAGCAGTGCTCTTTCATGAACTGGCGCATATCCGCCGGAGCGATTACCTGTTTAATCTTTTACAGAATATCATTGAAACTATTTTCTTTTTTAACCCGGCAATTTTATGGATGTCGTCATTGCTTCGTGAAGAGCGGGAGAACTGTTGCGATGATATAGCCATTGCACATACAAAGAATAAAAAGCAATTTGTTGAATCATTGATTCAGTTCAGGGAAATGTATGTATACAATCGGTCAAAGTATGTTACCGCTTTTCCCGGAACGAAAAACAGCTTTGTAAACAGAATAACACGTATAGCCATGAACAAAAACAAATCCCTCAATCCGGCTGAGAATGTATTCTTAGCCATCAGCCTTGCCATTATCAGTACGCTGATAATGGCCTTTAGCCAGGCACAGGAGTCGCCTGCACAAAAAGCCGTGCCCGTAACAAATGCGGTGAAGTCATCCGTAAGCGCCCCTGTTGTTGAAGCCGTCGTAACGGCAACGTCAGTATCGGTGCGCTCTGTTGCCGCTGTAGATACCGTTCCTGCAACTAAAAAGACATCTCAGCAAACTGATGCCATACGATCAATCGACAATGGCAGCTACTCTGTCATCTACAGCGATATTGATAAGAGCGCAGGAAAAGAAACTGTTGTTCTTAAAACGGACGACAATGAGTACAAAATCGTCAAGGTGAATGGTGTGTTGGCTTACCTTATGGTGAATGATGAGAAGATACCGCAGGAAAGAATGGGAGAGTATAGTGATTTACTGAAAAAGATAAACGAACAATTGGAGCGAATGAGAAAAGAACAGGAGATAAGAGATAAAGAGCAGGAAAAAAGAAATGCAGAACAGGAAGTAAGAAATAAGGAGCAGAAAAAGAGAGATGACGAGCAAGCGATCCGTAACCAGGAACAAGAGAAAAGAAATGCTGAGCAAGCTGTTCGTGATAAGGAACAGGAAAAAAGAAATGAAGAACAGATAGCAAGAAATAAAGAGCAGGAAAAGCGGGATGCAGAGCAAACAATTCGTAACCAGGAACAGGAAAAGCGGAATGCCGAACAGGCTATTCGCAATAAGGAACAGGAGCAAAGAGATGCAGAACAGTTGATCCGTAATAAAGAACAGGAACAACGAAACGCTGAACAGGCAATACGAAATAAGGAACAAGAGCAACGAAATGCAGAGCAGGAGATCCGTAACAAAGAACAAGAAGTGCGGAATGCTGAAACAAAAAAACTGATTGATGATTTAATCAGCGATAAGATAATCCAGAATAGGTATGAGTTGACTTTTAAATTGACAGATGACGAATTCGTCGTAAACGGTGTTAAACAATCAGCCGAAGTTTTCAAAAAGTATAAAACAAAATATAGCAAACTTGTCGGGGGTACATTTACCTACCGCAATTATTAGAAAAATGAGATTGCCTTCGCGCAGTCGAATTTTAAAATTATAAATACAGATAGCCGGTCTTTGAGACCGGTTTTTTATTTCAATGATTAAGACTGAACAAAATCGATACAAAGATGCTTTCCTTAATTTCGCTGCCTGGTAGATACCAAACAACCGGATAAATTATTCTGATCTTAAAAGTTAATAAACAGAAGAATGTTCGATTTCTCCAATATAGAGTTACTTAAACTATCCATTCATAAAGTAGGTAATAAGTCGCTTGAAGAAGGTTTCGTATTATCGGATAAGATGGTGAATCTCGAAACCAACCAGGATCTGGCAACTAATCTCATTCAATTTTTCCTGAAGCCATTTAAAGATATGCCGGCTTACCAGTTTACACATCCTGCAGAGATTGCGATGAATGAAGTATATAAGATGGCCGCAGATATGTTTGCTTCATCAAGAAGTTTTCAATCGCGTTCCCGCGACCTTTGCAAGCTATTGTATGATCTTTCCATTCATCCGAAAATAAAAAGCGGTGAATTATACGTAGCATATTTTAGCGGATGCACATGGAATGGAAAGGCAACAGATGTGATTGGCTTGTTTAAATCTGAAAACCGCGAGACCTTTTTGAAAGTAGAACAATCAGGAAATGATTTTGAAATCAGCCTGCTGGATGGAATCAGTTTAAATAAACTGGATAAAGGTTGTTTAATACTGAACGAGGAACAGGAAAGTGGGTTTATCGTGTATTGTGTAGATACGGCGGCTTCCGCTAATAATGAAGCCCAATACTGGAAACAGCAATTTCTCAATATTCGCCCGATGAATGACAGTTACAATAATACTTCTGCGGTTTTAAAATTGACGAAACAGTTTGTTGCAGGTGTTGCGGGAGACGAAGATGAGGGCATAAAGACGTTGCAGGCAGAATTGTTGAACCGGTCTATGAACTATTTCGATGAGAATGACAATTTTAATGCAAGAGATTATGAACGAAAAGTGTTCAGGGACGAATCAATGATCCAGTCATTTCAGCAATACGGATCAATGTACGTTACACAAAATGATACGGATATTGCCGAAACGTTTCCGATATCTGATCATGCTGTAAAAAAGCAATCCAAAATATTCAAGTCGGTATTGAAACTGGATAAAAATTTTCATATTTACATTCATGGCAACACGAAAATGATTGAAAGAGGTGTCGATCCGGCGACCGGTAAGAAATTTTATAAACTTTATTTCGACCAGGAAGCCTGAAAGTGATGCAGGGTAATTAATTGGTAGTATCCTTATGTTCAGTTTTATTTGACAATAATTAATTTGCGCCTTACTTGTTTGTAGTCATCAAAAGAAAAAAATGAAACCGATACTGATTCTGCTTTCGATAGTTACGATGTTGTTCATTGCTTCATGCGCCGGACGTACGGATAAAGAAATTGAAACCGACGTATCTGTAAGTGTTCATCCTACCGCGCCGGAAATTACCGTTAGTTGTAAAGGCGGTGTAGTGTTTCTTTCGGGAATGGTAAAAGATTCAGCAAACTGGCGTGCAACAATCAAAGCAGCCCGGGCAGTAAGCGGCGTTAAAAGCGTGGATGATAAATTGCATATCGCCAATCCAAAATAACAGGATAAAGACTTACTACTTTTCTTTAGTTATTGTATGAATAACCATGCTTTCCTCTCTGATTCTCATCTGAGCAATAACTGCAATTTCAAAAGGAATGTGTAAATTAGCTGCTCAGTTGCGTTTAAGAATTAGTGAAAAAAACTGCTTCTATATTATTCCTGGCCGTCTTCCTCTTTAGTTCACTCGGCTATCGATGGATGTTATCTTTTCTTGAACAAAAGGCAATGGTAAAATTAGAGGAAAGATTGGATGCCGGTAATTACGACGAGCATCAATTAACCGAATTAAAAATCCCCCTTAATCTTCCTTATTACACAGATTGGGCTGGTTACCAATCTTATTCAGGTGAGGTAGAAGTGAACGGAGAAAACTATTATTACGTAAAACGCAAAATTGTTGGCGATACTTTATTTCTTCTTTGTATTGCCCATACCGAGAAAGACAGGATACAGGAAGCAAAAGCCGACTACTTTAAAGAAGTGAATGGCATTGCTCAAACGAGTCAGCAAAAGAGTAAAAACGTTCCACTGTCTATAAAATTAATGTTGAGTAAGTTTTTGAACGACCGGACTGTTTACCGGTTTACTCAGCAAGAAATTAACCAGGAGACTATTCGAACAAAAAGTTTTCTTATTTCTCAATCCAATCCACTTCCACCGGCACAACCTCCGGAAGCCAGATGCTGAATAAAATACTCGTTGAAGTGATCTTTTCCTATTCGTTATCGGACAAAAAAAGATTGGTTGACGTTTATTTTAACTGAATTGATTGCAGGTGATTTTGTATTTCACTTTATGCAGTCCTCTTTTATAGAAATCTCAAGTTATTACACTATTATTCTAATCAGTCTTTATTGCGTTTAAAGAATTTGTATGAAAATACAATTGAGTTTGCCATCGAAGATGCATTATGTATTACGCATAGCAGTTGCAATGTGTTTTATCGGTCACGGGGCTTTTGGCATTATTACCAAGCAAATCTGGTGTAACTATTTTGCTGTATTTGGAATAGAGCAGCAACTCGCCTACAGGTTAATGCCTTTTGTCGGCATCGTTGATATTGTGTTAGGTGTTTTTATGTTGATTTATCCTTTTCGGTTTATTCCGACGTGGCTCGTAGTATGGGGGATAGTAACAGCCTTGTTACGGCCCTTATCAGGAGAGCCATTCGCTGAGTTTATTGAACGGGCAGGAAATTTCGGTGCGCCGTTGGCGTTACTAATCTTGTCTGGCTTTTCGATTAAAAGAAAAGATCTATTAAAGCCTGTTTCATCTTCTTTTGAACCGGATGAAGATGTAATGATTCAGTTGAGCGTTTGCCTGCGAGTTGTTGTTTTTCTTTTGCTGGCCGGTCATGGCTGGCTAAATATGATTGGGAAGAAAGGTTTATTAGCGCAGTACACATCGTTGGGCTTTACCAATCCGGAGAATGTTGCAACTGTCATTGGTGCATTTGAAATCGCGGCGGCTTTTTTTGTTTTAATAAAACCTCTCCGTCCTGTATTAATTGTTCTGTTTGCCTGGAAAATGTTCAGTGAAATGTTTTATCCGCACTATGTGTTGTTTGAATGGATTGAGCGTGGAGGAAGTTACGGCAGCATATTAGCCTTATGGATGATTGCCGGAAATTATTCTCTTGTAACAAACAGGAAAAAGAACCGGCCATTGCGCAAAATCCCTGAGCCGATCAGTCTGAATATTGTCGCCTGTTAAACTATTTTGAATGATCAGGTTAATACTGATCAACTTTATGATTCAGCTATAATCCATCTGTGTACGGTTTTTGCAGCTTCTATGCAATCCGGGAATGAATGTTGTGTGATTTTTTGACTTAACCAGGATTGCGAATGGAGAATGACACTGATACGCTTAAAGCGCAGATCAACCTTCTTGAAAAAGATATAAGGGAGGCATTTGAAATGAGGAAACCTTTCTACACTAAAAAGGAAATGATTCAACGATTGAAACTTCTCATCAATGAACTAAAGACACTGGAAGATAGAAGTCCTGACGAAATTATCCACAAGAAAGAACAGGAATAATCACAGGTAGTGAGAAAAAAAAACTGATAGTTTCCTTCACTACGTTGACCGATTTTAAAAGCGGACCACCGGTCTGCTTTTTTTTCATTAAATAGCATTATGAATAACCCGGATTATAGCGCAAAAAAAATTGCAGGATCAATTACTATCGACGGCAATATAGAAAAAGAGATATGGCAGAATGCTACATGGAGTAAAAGGTTTGTCGACATGGTGAATGGCGATGCTGCTATGTATAATACACAAGCTGCACTCCTTTGGAATGACGAACATTTATACATTGCCTTCTCGGCGGAAGAACCATTTGTAGAAGCGCATTTAACCGAACGTGACAGTATTATTTTCCTGGAAAATGATCTTGAAGTTTTTATTGACGGCGGTGATTGTTATTATGAATTAGAAGCGAATGCGGCGAACACACTATACGAAGTTTTCTTTATCTGGCGGGATGCTTACACGAAAGGCAGCCGGTTTGATCAGCCATTGTTCGATGTTCATCATCCACAGGCTTATACATTCGGTGGTGATTATGATCGAAGTGGTGCGACATTCTGGAAAGGAACACATCCCCGTGGTATTCGCTGGGCATTTACAAATTTTGATATGCCGGGCTTGCAAACCGCAACTAAAATAGATGGAACATTAAATGATAATAGTGATATTGATAAAGGCTGGAGCCTCGAGATAGCAATTCCATGGAGCAGTCTTCAGTTGCTTGCAAATGGGAGAACGTTGCCACCTGCCAACGGTGATGTATGGAATATGTTTCTCGGCAGGTTTCAGAAATTGATGCCGGGAGGAAAAGAAATTACTCCTCATCCGGCAATGGCCTTGAATAGTCATGGAATTTATGATACACATTTGCCGGATAAATGGAGCAGAATTGAATTTGTTGAATAAATGAGTCATAACATTTTTATCTAAGTGAAAACATATACTGTTCCGGACGAACTTTCTTCCGGACAATAAATTAACCTGAACACTGTTTTAATTAAGGCGATACTTTTTTAAATTAGTGTTACTATGAAAGAAGCTTCTTCAGATCAGGTACAGCTACTCGTAACCACAGTCCAACAACTTTCACTTGCACGTGACCTTGATACAGTAATGAGAATCGTACGCAGCGCTGCCCGGAATTTAACCGGCGCAGATGGAGCTACGTTTGTGTTGAAAGATAATGGCATGTGCTACTACGCCGATGAGGATGCGATAAGCCCGCTATGGAAAGGAAGTCGTTTTCCTATGAGCGCATGCGTGAGTGGTTGGGCAATGATCAATAAGCAACCTGCTGTCATCAGTGATATATATGCCGATAGCCGTATTCCTGCAGATGCATACAGACCAACTTTTGTTAAGAGTCTTCTCATGGTACCCATTCGAACGATAGATCCTATCGGGGCTATCGGAAATTATTGGGCCAGCCAACGGCAACCGACAGAAGGTGAAGTATGGCTGCTGCAATCGCTGGCCGATATAACGGCTGTTACGATGGAAAATGTAAATGTTTATGGTGAACTCGAAAAAAGAGTACAGGAAAGAACAATGGAGCTGGAGCAGGCGAATAAAGGTTTGGAAGCGTTCTCTTACACGGTCTCACACGACCTCCAGGCTCCGCTGAGAATTATCAATGGCTATGCTTCCATCTTGCAGGAAGATTATGCAGATGCATTGCCTGAAGAAGGAAAAAAGCTGACGAAGAAAATAAAAGACAGCGGCAATCATTTATCGTTGATGATAAATCATTTGCTCGACTTTTTCAGAACAGGAAAACAAACTCCGCAAAAAACTGTGACCGGTATGTCGCGAATGGTGAACGAGATATCAACTGAATTAAAGCAGCATGAAGCCGGTCGCAAGATCCGTTTTTCAATTAGTGATCTTCCTGACGCAGAAGCCGACCCAATGTTAATAAAACAAGTCTGGATGAATTTGCTTTCTAACGCTGTCAAATACACGCAAAAGAAATCTGAAGCTGTAATAGAAGTGGGCGCGGAGAAAAAAGCGAAAGAATATGTTTACCATGTAAAAGATAATGGAGCCGGGTTTGATATGCGCTATTATGACAAGCTATTCGGAGTATTTCAACGATTGCATTCTCCAAAAGATTTTGAAGGCTCTGGTATAGGATTGGCCACCGTTCAAAAAATTGTTAATCAACACGGCGGAAAAATCTGGGCAGAAGCAAAACCAGGAGAGGGCGCTTCATTTTATTTTTCATTGCCTGAAGTAAACTGATTAACTGCATATAATTTCCTCCTTTCAAAATTCCTTACTCAGCCAAAAGTCGCCCGGCGAATAAATTTCGTTTACCTTTCAGTTTCTTTTTTTTCAATCATTACATCAACAAAACTTTAAGAAATGAAAAGGTCAATCTTTCTTTCGGCGATAATTGGGTTTTCGCTTTATGCTACTTCACAAGATTTAAAACCGGTTGCTTATGCTGACGGCGCTCAAAAACTGAATGGACTTGTAACAAAAAATGCCGGCAAAAAACTTCCGGGTGTTTTGATTCTTCCTGCGTGGAAAGGAATTGATGACGAAGCTAAGAATGCAGCGGCTGAATTAGCGAAGCAAGGCTATATCGCTTTTGTAGCGGATATCTATGGTGAAGGAAATATTCCGGCAGATAATGCTGCAGCAGGCAAAGCTGCAGGCGCATACAGGAAAGATTATGCAGCATATCAAAAGAGAATTGACCTTGCGTTACAACAATTAAAACAAGCTGGAGCTGATGAAAGTAAACTCGCGGTGATTGGTTATTGTTTTGGGGGAAGTGGTGCATTGGAAACTGCAAGAGCTGGGTTTCCTGTAAAAGGAGTGATATCAATTCATGGCGGATTAGGAAAAGATAGTACCAGAATGAACGGACCGCTGTCAACTAAAATTTTGATTGAGAACCCTGCTGAAGATGGAGGTGTGACTCCTCAAGTGATGAGCAGCCTTGTAAAAGAAATGAATGAGGGCAAAGCTGATTGGCAGATTATTACTTACGCTTATTCAAAACATACTTTCACCGATCCGAAATCTCCCGACTATAATGAAGTGATGGCAAAAAGGGCATGGTCGCATACACTTTTATTTCTTGGCGAAGTTCTGAAATAAA
Organism: Chitinophagaceae bacterium; assembly: GCA_049840875.1. Taxonomy (GTDB): domain Bacteria; phylum Bacteroidota; class Bacteroidia; order Chitinophagales; family Chitinophagaceae; genus JAFDYH01. The sequence continues at coordinate 437,567 of JASGJE010000002.1, forward strand.
ATTCCCCATTAATACTGAATAAAGGCTGCATTGATATGCAGCCTTTTCTTATGCTAAGAAAAAACCATGCAGACCATATCGACATATGGCTCGATTGCTTATGTTGCTGTTTGAAAATAGCTCATTTGCCGGAGCTATAAAATCGTGCATCAATTCACCCGGTTTGAGAGTTGAATATAAAAATGCTGATGGCTGATGGTTGCCTGCATGCAACACAATATCGTATTGATTTGAGTTGGTTAGCTTCACTTCCTTTGTTTCATAGCCGGGATAATTGACAATGAGAACTGAATCTTCAGTATTGATTGTAATATAATATACGCCATCTGCCTGCGTACCGGTATTCCTTTTTGTTCCTTTGATTGTTATGCTTGCACCTTCAAGCGGAAGTGATTCTTCAAAGCTTGTAACAATACCACTTATTGTGCGTGAAGTGGTTTGTGCACTAACTTCCTGCAGGCATACACCAATGAAAATACTGAGGATTAAAAGTGTTGCCATCTTCTTCATACTGATTAATTTTATAAGTCTACTAAATTTATAGACTAAATTAATTAAAAAAATTAGCACACTATGTTTTTTGAATTCAAAAAACATTTACATTTGTCGACTAAATTAGTAGACTATTACTTTTGTCAACCACCGACAAAACGTAAACCAAACGACGGCAACATGAAATACTCAACACAATGCAATGTTGATCGACCAGTCAGCATTGAGACGCAATCTTCGGTGGTAATCTCCATCCAGTTTAATAATTGCCTTTCTTCTATGTCCTGTTGTAGGGGCACGATCGAGCTAGCGGATTTATTCTTTGCCTGCATCGCACTTTATCCTGGTTCGTCAAAAAATATTGTCGGACAGGAGGCTGTTTCTGTATCATCACCTGTAACCGGTGGTTGGTTGCAGGAATATGCAGCGCAGCCTTCCTGTTTCATTAATAACTATTGTATTTGAAAGTACACTTGCTATCGTAATTATAACGGCTACCAGTGTATGTAATAATTGGTATGTCATGTTCAATGGCAAACCGGATCATTTATAGAAACTAATTGTGGAAAATATATAAAACTCAGATATGAAAATTGATAAGTGGATGTTTTTATTCTTTTTAATAACTACTGCTAATGTTGTTATTCATGCACAGGATGAAAACAAAATAGTTCTCAATTCGGTATTCCAGGGAAAAATTATCGATAAAAGAAATCAATTACCACTGGAAGGGGCCAATGTTGTGATTAAAGGAACAACCAATCAAACATTAACTGATAATAAAGGACAGTTTACATTGAAGACTGGCCAGCGGTTACCATTCACCTTACAGATCAGTATCGTTGGATATAAAACAATTGAAACAGAAGTAACATCTTCTCCTGTACAAATAGCGCTTGAACAGGATGTACAGGCGTTATCAGATGTGGTTGTCGTAGGATATGGTACACAGAAAAGAAAAGACCTTACTGGTTCTGTTACATCGTTATCAACCAAAGATTTTAATAGTGGCAATGTTACATCTGTTGATAACCTGATTGCCGGAAGAGCGGCAGGAGTGCAGGTAACGCAGGCATCCGGAGAGCCGGGTGGTGGCGTATCCATCCGTATACGTGGTGCAAATTCTATTAATGCCAGCAATGAGCCATTGTATGTTATCGATGGTTTTCCGGTTAATAATTCTACGTTAACACCAACATCGACCGCAGTTACCGAATCAGCGCCGAGAAATCCTTTAAATGCATTGAACCCTGCTGATATTTCTTCTATCGAAATCCTGAAAGACGCATCGGCTACTGCTATTTATGGTTCACGCGGAGCAAACGGAGTTATATTGATTACAACAAAACATGGTCGTAAAGGACGAATAACGATTAACTACAACGTATCCGGGGGATTACAGGAAGTGGCAAAGAGAATTCCAATGCTTTCTACTTCACAATACATCAGTTTACTGAATGACCTGAGGGCTGCGCAGGGGCAGGCAGCAGAGTTTTCACAACAGGCGATTGATTCAATTGGTAAAGGAATAGATTGGCAGGATGCCATCTTCAGGAAAGGGTATACGCAAAATCATCAATTGAGTTTTTCTGGTGGACAGGATAAATTCAGCTATTATGCCTCTCTGAACTATCTCGATCAAACTGGAATTGTGATCAGTTCCGGAATTAAACGTTACGCTGGCAGACTCAACCTTAGCTATAATGACACGAGATTCAAATTTGGCATTAACATCAATGCGGCTAAAATAAATGATGACTATGTGCCGAATGGTGTTAGTATCAATGAGCAGGCTGGCATATTAAACACTGCTATTTTCCAGGATCCTACGTTGCCGATAACAGATAATACGGGAAAGTATGCGCAAAGCAGCCTGGTGAATCTTGAAAATCCATATGGCCTGGCCAATGCCGTAAATGATTACGCTGCGACTAACAGGACTTTCGGTAATGCCTACCTGGAATATTTTATTCTTCCCGAACTTTCAGTCAAAGTAAATGGAGGAACAGATGTACAAAGTTCACGTCGTGATACGTATATAGGTCGAAACACAAAAAGAGGAGCAAATGCTAACGGTATCGGCAATGTGCAGACAGCGAATAGTAACAATGCACTCCTTGAACTTACAGCACGATATGCCAAAACGTTTGGTGTGCATGGAGTAGAAGTGTTAGGCGGCTATACTTACCAGACTTTTGTTTACAACTCGTTGAATGCAGGGGCCCAAAACTTTACGACCGACGCATTTGGTACGGATAACCTTGCAGCGGGGGCTACCAGTAGTTTCACTCTGAATACCTATAAATCCCGCAACCAGCTTAAATCATTCTTAGGGAGAATTAATTATAATTTACTGGAGAAATATTTGCTAACTGTTAATTTCAGAGCGGATGGTTCGTCCCGCTTCGGAAACGAAAATAAATACGGTTATTTCCCTTCTCTTGCAGTAGGCTGGCACATCAATAAAGAGAATTTCTTTAATAATGTTAAATCAATTTCTACACTCAAGCTTAGATTCGGGTATGGTAGCACCGGTAACCAGGAAATTGGTAATTACCGTTCACTTGTATTGCTTGGCACACAAGGACAAGCTATATTCGGAAACAGTGCACAGGTTGGAATTTCCACAACGCAATTAGCCAATCCCAATTTAAAATGGGAAACAACGGATCAGTATAATGCCGGTTTAGATATTGGAATATTAAAAGACAGGATTACAGCTACGGTTGATTATTACACGAAAAATACAAAAGATCTTTTGTTGGAATTGCCGGTTCCGACAACGACAGGATTCGCGACAACACTTACAAATATTGGAAGCATGCGCAACCAGGGAGTTGATTTATCAATTAATTCAGTTAACCTGAAAGGAAAACTCAACTGGACAACATCCGTTAATTTCTCTGTGTTGAGAAATAAAGTCACCGGCATTGGAGGCTTGCAAAATATACAGCAAGGTTCTGCAGGATTCTTTATAAACTTTAGTATTCTCCAGGTTGGCAAACCTCTTAATTCATTTTACGGATATGATGTTGCAGGCATTATTCAGGACGGAGAACAATATGGTCCGCAACCGTTATCTAAGCCAGGTGAATTAAAGTTTCGCGATGTGAATGGAGACAAGACAATTACGACTGCTGATCGTACAATTCTCGGTTCACCATTTCCTGATTTTACGTATGGTATTAACAACAGCTTTAGTTATGAGAGATTCAATCTTTCTTTATTTTGGCAGGGGTCGCAAGGTGGAAAAATCCTGAACCTGAATATTTCTGAATCGGAGAACCCGATTTCGTTCAGGCGTAACCGTTTGGCACGTTCTTATACCGACAGGTGGACAACATCTAATCCTAGCACTAATAATCCTTCCGGCCTTGCACCGGCCTTTGCTTACGTTGATGCCAGCGGTACAATTAACAGCAGGGCGGTAGAAAGCGCTTCATATTTCCGTCTTAAGAATCTCTCGTTGAGTTACGATCTGCCTGTTCCGAAAAGCAATTTATTCCAGGGAGCACAGATTTATTTTATTGCACAAAACCTGGTTACGTTTTCAAAATATCTTGGGTTTGATCCTGAGGTCAGTTCATTCGGTACATCTAATCTGAGAGTTGACTACAATGCTTATCCATTAGCTAAAACATATACCATCGGGCTGGATATAAAATTCTAATTGATGAAAACAAACTATTCTAACATTAATAATAAACGTATGAAGCTCTATTATATATTACTGGCTGCTGTGTTTTTCTTTTTTGGTTGCACAAAAGCCGGGCTCAATGAAGATGTATATTCTTCACTGGGCGTCAATAATTATTTTAAAAATTCAAATGACGCTGAAGCGTTGCTGAATGCAACTTATGCTTCAGAACAACGCAGGCCATTCAGAAACTATTTTGTAATGGCAGAAATCCCAACAGGCACTCTCTATGACCGTGCTGGTGGATTAGAAGCTTTAGCAAAACCTTTCGAGACGTTTAGTTGGGATGCTACCCATTCATTTTTTTCAGGGATATGGGCAACACATTATACTACAATTTATCGTGCCAATCTCGTATTAGACCAGGTTCCGAATATCGATTTCGATGCAGACAGGAAGAAACAGATTCTTGCAGAAGCTACATTCCTTCGTGCGTCGGCATATGTTATTCTAAATGATCTCTTCGGTCCAGTACCGATTATAACAACGAGTGTGACAAGCGCTTCAGATCGCCCATCTCGTCCTACCAAGGACGAGTTTGATAAATTCGTTACCGATGATTTTAAAGCTGCAGCAGATGTTCTGCCAGCAGTGGCTGTTAAAGGTAGAGCAACTAAAGGCGCAGCATTATCACAATTGGCTAAATACTATTTGAATAATAAAGATTGGGCAAATGCTGCAACCTACACACAACAGGTCATTGATTTAAATGTCTATAGTTTATTCAGTGGTTCTGCAGATCGCTCTGAATTGTTTAATCCATTGAATGAAAATAACAGCGAGTTTATCTACATTCGTCCACGCCTTGCAGTGACTGGTCTCGGTGATAATTATATCTCGCATGCAGCGCCTCCGGGGTACAGATGGCAGGGTGGTAGTAAAGACAATTATGCGACGCAGTTCAAAACGTATACAAGCTTTTATAATTCCTTTGCGGATAATGATACCCGAAAGAATGCATTCATTACCCAATACTATAACACAAGCGGAGCATTAGTTCAACTTGGCGCTGATGATATTCGTAATTTTAAATTTAAAGAAGACCTTACAGCAACTGGTGCGGATAGTGGCAATGATTTTCCTGTCATTCGTTTTGCAGATATCCTGTTAAGCAGAGCCGAAGCGTTAAATGAATTAAACGGACCGAATGACGAAAGTATTTCATTGATCAACCAGGTCAGAACAAAAGCAGGTATCGATCCGTTGAATCTTGCAGATTTCGGTAGCAAGGATCTGCTTCGCACGGCTATTTTCCAGGAAAGAACATGGGAATTTGTGGGTGAAGAAATGCATCGTACCGATGAGATACGGCAAGGTATCTTTATTCAACAGGCAATAGATCGTGGTATCAATGCAAAGAATTTCCAGGTTTTATTTCCAATACCACAAACTGAAGTAGATAAAAACAGCAATCTCAAACAAAATGATGGTTACTAACCCAAGACAATTCCTGTTCACTTTTTCGTTCGTTATCATCAATCTTTTGATCGGTAACAATGGTTCAGCGAATGCACAGAGCGCCTCTCGCCCCAATATCATTATTTTTCTTGTAGATGATATGGGGTGGGAGGACACCTCTGTCCCTTTTTCCGGTACAGTAACGGCGAATAATAAAAAGTATCATACGCCGAATATGGAGCGGTTGGCAAGGGAAGGCCTGTTGTTTACCGACGCTTATGCCGCGCCTGTGTGTACGCCAACCCGTGTCAGTTTGATTACAGGTATGAATGTCGCTCATCACCACGTTACGAACTGGACATCTCCTTTCAAAAATCAGAATTCAGATGCGCCAGATAGCCTGTTAATCGACTCGACATGGAATATCAATGGCTTTAGTCCTGTTGCCGGTGTTCCAGCTACTGTCTATGCAACAGCGCTTCCACAGTTATTAAAAGACGCAGGTTATTTTACAATACATGTCGGTAAGGCGCATTGGGCCACACAAGGAACGCCTGCAGCCAATCCTTCTAATGTCGGTTTTATCGTAAACATTGCAGGACATGCAGCTGGTCATCCGCAAAGTTATTTATCAGAAGATGCGTATGGTAACAGGCCTGGTAAAAACACAGCACAATCGGTTCCTGATCTTGAGCAATATTATGATTCAGGAATTTTTTTGACAGAGGCATTGACCCGCGAAGCATTGAAAGCTGTTGAAGTGCCTGTTTCGAATAAGCAACCTTTTTTTCTGAATATGGCGCATTATGCAGTACATGTTCCATTGATGGCGGATAACCGTTTTTTTCAAAAATACATTGACAATGGTTTGGATTCTGCAGAAGCAAAATATGCTTCATTAATTGAAGGAATGGATAAAAGCCTTGGAGATATACTTGACTTTGTGGAGAAAAAAGGTATAAGAAATAATACAGTGATTTTATTTCTTACAGATAATGGCGGCCTTGCATTGACGCCACCACGCGGCGGTGTTCATCTTACGCAAAACGCACCGTTAAGGGCTGGCAAAGGTTCTGTCTATGAAGGAGGAATAAGAGTGCCACTGATTGTACGTTTTCCACCGATAGTAAAGCCTGGAACGATTACGCATTATCCAACTATTGTTGAAGATGTTTTTCCTGCGATACTTGAATTAGCCGGTATCGATAAAAGTAAAGTAGTGCAAACAATCGATGGTAAATCATTTGTGCCGGTATTAAAAAAGCCATTATTAAAAGATACTTCGAGAGTATTGCTTTGGCATTACCCCAATAACTGGACTGCACGTGAAATTCCTGGTACTAATTATTTCAGTGCATTAAGGCAGAACAACTGGAAACTGGTTTATAGTCAGCGAAGCGGTAACGCTGAGTTATATGATTTATCAAAAGATCTTAGTGAGGAGCATAACCTCGCTACAACTTATCCGGATAAGACAAGAGAACTGGTAAAATTATTGGGAAAGCAATTGAAGAAAGTGAATGCGCCAATGCCAACGGATAAAAAAACGGGCAAGCAACTTCCTTACCCGGGTGATGTAAATAATTAAACGAAAAATTTTATGAGGATTTATATTCTACTTCTTACATTTTGCTTTTCTTATACACTAAATGCACAAAACAAAAAGCCTAATATTATTTTTATTCTTTCCGATGATCATGCCTACCAGGCTACAAGCGCCTACGGAAATAAAATAATTCAAACGCCTAATATAGACAGGATCGCGAAGGCAGGCGCTTTACTTGAAAATAATTTTGTCGCCAATTCTATATGCGGTCCGAGTCGTGCGACATTATTGACCGGAAAGTATAGTCACAAAAATGGCTATGCATTGAATGAAAAAACATTTGATGTTAACCAGACTACATTTCCTGTTCTCTTGCAGCAAAACGGTTATCAGACTGCATGGATTGGAAAACTGCATTTAGGCTCACTACCGATTGGTTTTAACTATTTCAATATTCTTCCGGGGCAAGGAAATTATTTTAATCCTGATTTCATAAATAACAATAATGACACGATCCAATTCAAAGGTTACGTAACAAATCTTGTCAGCGATTTCTTTTTCGATTGGTTACAGAAAAGAGATACAACGAAACCTTTCTTTGCCGTAGTCGGAGAGAAGGCGACACACCGCGAATGGTTACCAGATGTTCCTGATCTTGGGGCTTATGATAATATAGATTTTCCATTACCAGCAGATTTCTTCGATCAGTATGATTCGCGCCTTGCAGCGCAGCAACAGGATATGACGATAGACAAAACAATGCGGTTAAAGGAAGACCTAAAAATCGGAATCAAGTTTGGAAATGATGTAGGGACAGATGAATTGAACCGCATCAGGCAACAGCTTAAAAAATATTATCCTGAGAGAACTTTTACCGACGATGAGCTCAGGAAATTCAATACGTACGGCAGATTAGATTCAGTTCAACAGAAAGCGTATAAAGATTATTATGGCAAGATTACAAAAGACTTTGAATCGAAACATTTGACAGGTAAGGACCTCGTGAAATGGAAATATCAACGTTACCTGAAAGATTATTATGCAACGGCTAAATCGATGGATCGGAATATCGGCAGGATACTCGATTATCTCGACAGCACCGGGCTGAATAAAAATACGGTGGTCATCTACGCTTCAGATCAGGGCTTTTATCTCGGCGAACATGGCTGGTTTGATAAACGATTTATTTATGAAGAATCTTTGAAAACAGCGTTTGTTGTTCGTTATCCCGGTGTGATAAAACCAGGCATACATGTGAATGGCTTAATCTCCAACATCGATTGGGCGCCTACAATACTTGATATCGCCGGTGTACAAAGTCCATCAGATATCCAGGGGCGTTCATTCCTGCCATTGTTAAAACAACAACCAGTTAAGGATTGGCGTAAAGATGTTTATTATCATTATTACGAGTATCCGCAACCGCATCATGTGTCGCCACATTTCGGTATTCGTACAGCAGATTACGTTCTTGCGAGATTTTACCAGGGCGTTGAAAGCTGGGAGTTGTTTGATCTGAAAAAAGATCCCAATGAATTGCACAACATATTCAATGTTCCGGGAAATGAGAAATTAGTCGAAGATTTAAAGCAGCGATTGAAGGAACTTATCATTGACTATGATGATAAGGAAGCATTGGAAATATTTAATAAACCACTCTAACTGTATGAAACCAGCTTTTTTCTGTGTTGTTTTTATTCTTGTGTCAGTCTTTTATGCGAATGCACAAAAACAAAAGCCTAATATTTTATTTATTGCTTCGGATGATTTGAGCATCGATGTAAATGGTTTTGATAACTCTCTTGTAAAGACACCTAATCTTGATCGCTTATATAGATCGGGCGTCCGGTTTGAGAGAGCTTATTGCCAGTATCCATTATGTGCACCAAGCAGGGCTTCGTTGATGACAGGGTTACGTCCTGATAAAACAAAAGTAAAAGACCTGTTTACTTTTTTCAGAAATAACATTCCGGACGTTGTTACGCTTCCTCAGTTGTTCATGAAGAACGGATATTTTACTGCACGTGTAGGTAAAATTTATCACTATGGTGTTCCAAGTGATATTGGTACTAACGGCCAGGATGATTCACTTTCCTGGAATTTACGTGTTAACCCGATTGGTATTGACAGGCTACAAGAAGATAAGATCACGAATTACATGCCTAAAGTTCCCCTCGGTGGTGCATTGTCTTTTTGGGCTGCTCCCGGAACAGATGATGACCAGACAGACGGTAAAATTGCAAATGAAGCAATAAATATTTTAGATGCACATAAGAACCAGCCCTTCTTTCTTGCTGTTGGTTTCTTTCGTCCGCATACTCCTTTTGTAGCTCCCAGGAAGTATTTTGAACTTTATCCTCTTGAGAAGATAAATCTGCCTGTACAAAATGACAGCGACTGGCTTAAAAAGCCATCGATTGCAAGGTATACGCTCAAGGATAATTATGGGTTAACGATAGAACAACAAAAGGAAGTTACTCAAGCTTATTATGCATCTATATCTTTTATGGATGCACAAGTGGGAAAGTTGCTGGATAAACTAGATGAACTCAAACTAACAGAGAATACTATTATTGTTTTCTGGAGTGATCATGGATATGCGTTGGGGCAACATGGTCAATGGCAAAAGCAAACACTCTTTGAACATACCGCAAGAGTTCCTTTAATTATTTCTGCTCCTGGTTTTCCAAGACAACAGGTTACGTTAAGCACTGCGGAACTGCTGGATATTTATCCAACTCTTGCGGAGCTAAGCGCATTGAAACCTCCAACGGATTTGCAGGGTAAAAGCCTTGTGCCGGTTTTAAAAAAGCCTGCGCAAACAATACAGGCGCCTGCATTTACTCAATTAGAAAAAAATGTGAAACAGAAAGCATGGTATCCGAATGTTGACAGGGATTACGTAGGTAAAAGTGTTCGGTATAAACAGTGGCGATATACAGAATGGAATGATGGTAAAGACGGAGTTGAATTATATAACTACGATAGTGATCCAAATGAATTTGTCAATCTTGCCGGTAACCCGGACTATGCTAAAGTAATTACAGAGCTGAAAGAAATACTACACAAGCAGTAGTAAGAAAAATCAATGAATATTAAATTAAGCAACAATTGAAATTAATTGTCTATGGCTTACAAGGATATCTTTTTGCTGGCAAAAAAAATCGCCGTTTCAATCCTGGTTTTTCTATTGCCATTGTTAATCCTTTTTGTGGCATTGGCTACTGCAAGGCAACTATTGGATTGATTAAAATAATAAACGAAACAAATCATTATGAAACTTGAATCTGCAGTGAAGAAAAAAATCATCAGGGATATCCTTGTCAGCATCGTACTATATGTACTTCCTGTCGTATTGATGTTCCTGACATTCTATATCAATGGCCAAAGGCCATGGCTGGAAAAAACAACAAAGACTGAAGCAAAGAAATAAAACCGATTGTTATGATAAACATACTTGAATCCATATTTAAAAACCTCGCATCATGGGGCTTACCAGTATTGATGGTTATTACCGGTATTATTGAATTCTCACTTGGTCTTTATGAAAATAAATGGAATAAAAATGAACGCATTCTTGATATTGTTTGTTTTGTGATTCCTAAAATAGTTGTAAAACCGGCAATCGTTTATTTTACATTACTTGTTCTTCCTTTATTATTGCCGGGGTATAAAAACAAATTTGACTGGGTGCCATTCTGGTGGGCGTTTTTTATAATTGCAGTTGCTGATGATCTGACTCAGTATTGGTATCATCGTTTGCATCATCAGGTACCATGGTTATGGCGTTTTCATCGTACGCATCATTCTGCATCTTATATGGGAATGGCGATGGCCAGTCGGCAAAATATCATTTATACAATCTTCTTTTCACAAATGTATCTTACTGCTGCATTGACTTATCTCGGCCTCGGTTATGCAGCATTATTTGTTACGGGGATCAAATCACTGATAACAACTGCGGCGCATGCGAGCATCAAGTGGGATCAGCCGTTTTATAAGTATAAATTTCTTCACCCTTTTGCATGGATACTCGAACGGTTGATATCTACACCCGCCACTCATCATGCGCATCATGCTGATACGACTGATGATGGTGTCGGTCACTACAAGGGCAACTTTGGAAACATGTTCTTCATATGGGACGTCATTTTTCAAACAGGTATCATTACAAGAAAATATCCTTCTTCATACGGCACAAAAGCATATAAAAACGAAGAATGGTATGCACAATTTCTCTGGCCAATATTTAAATCACAGAAAAAAGGAAGCGAGTTATCTTCAGATGGACCAATGGTCGCCGATGGAATTACGGACAATATTGATTTGCGGGTAAAAAAAGATGAGACGAGCATGGCGGCAAGTATATAATCTATATCGCTTCATGCTATAAAAGTTGCGCCCGGAATAACTGTTGTGAAAAATAACGAATTGATCGATTGTATCATTACCGTACAATGATAGTGCGGTATCGAACAACCAGATAAGACAGAAACAATGTTTTACAGGCAATTATGAGATGGCACATAATTGGGAGTACACTCGTACTTAATCTCCTTTATCATGTTCCGTCACTATTTCGGTATCGCCTGGCGTCAACTTCTGAAAAGAAAGTTTTACAGTTTTATCAATATCACCGGTCTCGCAGTCGGTATGCTTTGTTGTATCGTTATTGCGGTTTATATACAAAACGAGCTATCGTATGACCAATATCATGTAAAGAAGGATCGCATCTATCGTGTCGTACAAGCGTTTCGCGATATTCAGCCCGGTGAGTCTATCGTACCTCCTTCACCGAAAGATTACCAGGTATGGGGCTGTGCACCGGTTGGCCCAGCGCTACAGGCAGATTTTCCTCAAATTGAAAAAGTAGTTCAGTTCATGAGCCCGTTGAGCCTGTTATTACAGCATGGCGATACACGCATTCAACAAGATAATCTCGTGTGTATGGATTCAACCGCTTTCGACGTGTTCAGCTGGAAGATGATTTCCGGGAATCCCAAAACGGCTTTAATCGCATCCAACAGTATTGTATTGACTAAAACTGTTGCAAAGAAACTTTTTGGCAACGATAATCCTGTTGGACAAAATTTACTGGTCGAGAATAGCCAGAATTTTATAGTGAGTGGCGTGATGGAAGATGTGCCTTCCAATTCGCAGTTCACATTTAATGGACTTATTTCAATGGCTACCGCGAGAAATCAGCGGTCTGATATTTTCAGTTACTGGGGCTATGTTGATTTTTATACGTATCTCTTATTGAAAGAGAATAGCAGCATTCAACCGCTACAATCAAAGGCAACTGATTTTGTAAAAAAATACAATAGCGAAGATAAAGGATACGCTATCGCATTTGAGAAAATGACCGATGCCTATTTGCACTCTGTTGCCGGACGACAACCCGGCGCAACCGGTAGTGTGTTGAACGTATACCTGTTTGCCTGCATCGCTATTTTCATTCTGTTGATCGCATGTATCAACTTTATGAACCTTTCAACCGCCCGTTCTCTTGAAAGGGCAAAAGAAGTAGGTGTACGAAAAGTTCTTGGCGTAAAGCCACGCAGTTTGATGGGACAGTTTCTTTTTGAATCTGTATTGTTATCGTTGGCGGCATTGATCATTGCAATACCATTATCCGTAAACGGTGTAGAATGGATTGGAAAATTAGCTGGTAAAGAGTTGACGATTAACCGGTTTTTTACTCCATTGGTGACTATTGGTATAATTGGCTTTGCAGTAATCGTTGGATTACTCGCAGGAATTTACCCGGCAAAATTTTTATCATCATTCAAGCCGATTACAGTTCTGAAAGGTAAGTTCAAAAACACAGGAGAAGGTGTGGTACTGCGTAAAGCTCTTGTCGTTTTTCAATTTGCAATGTCTATCATGTTGATTGCAGCTACCGCTATTGTATATACGCAATTGAAATTTATTGATAAACATGAGCTTGGTTTTCAAAAAGACCAGATGCTGATCATTGATTTTTCCGGCGATGAAAAGGTGCAGCAACAGATCGAGGTGGTGAAGAAGGCGATTGCTGACAATCCGGGTGTTGTTTCTGTTGCTGGTTCACGAGCTGTGCCCGGCGAATTTTTACCGAATGCCGGTACGGAAATACAAGGGCCTGATGGCCAAATGGTATTTAAGGGGCCTTTTATTTATGAGGTAGATTTTGATTTTATTCCAACGTATCATATTCCGCTTGTTGCGGGTAGAAACTATTCCCGCAACTTCCTTACTGATAGCGCTGAATCAATGGTAATCAATGAAGCAGCAGCAAAATTGTTTGGTTACAAAGATCCGGCAAAAGCAGTAGGAAGAAAATTCGAGCAATGGGGCAGGAAGGGAACAGTTATCGGCGTTGTAAAAGATTTCAATTTCCGGTCGCTGCACCAGGCTGTTGAGCCGCTCACATTGCGGTATGGCTATTCCTGGGCGTTAAACAGGATATCCGTTGGAATAAAAGGAACAAATATTTCAGAAACGCTTTCAGGATTAAAAAAAACATGGAATACCGTTGCTCCACAACGACCTTTCCTGTATCATTTTCTTGATGAATCGTTCGGAGCACAATATGAAGCAGACAGAAATTTTCAGCAACTATTTACCCTGTTTGCAATTCTCGCTATCGCCATCGCATGTCTTGGCTTGTTTGGATTATCAACTTTTATGGCGCAGCAACGTGTAAAGGAAATTGGTATTCGCAAAGTATTGGGCTCATCTGTTGGCGGCATCGTGGTGTTGTTATCAAAAGATTTTATCAAACTCGTTTTATTAGCGGCAGCGGTGGCAATACCACTTTGCTGGTGGGCAATGAATAAGTGGCTGGAAGGTTTTGCTTACAGAATAACGATAGGCCCGCTCGTCTTCATTGAAGCTGGGTTTATTGCATTGATCGTTGCTATTGTTACGATAGGGTGGCAGTCATTGAAAGCAGCCAGTGTGAATCCAGTTGAGTCACTGCGAAATGAATAATCTACTAATAAGAAATAACAGGAACTATACTGAGGCGATGTATAGTTCCTGTTATCATTGACAATTCAGAAAGTTTATTCCTTTACTCCATCGAATTTAAAATTCATCGCTTCCATCTGTACTTTGGTAACTTTCTTGCTTTCATCCCTGATGAAAAATAATGTCGCTTTGCCATCTGCATCAAACTTGTCAGGTTCATTGGTTGGTTGTATAGCGCCGCCTTGTTCTCCTGCTTTTATCATCAGCTTTCCATCCTGTACCGATATTTCGATATACGGAAATGGCAAACCAGTCATTTTGTATTTACCAACATAGTCATTCAAATCTGCTTTTGGTAATTCATCCGTTTTAGTCGTCGATGAAATACTATCCGTTTTAAAAATTGTATTAGTTACAATCATTAATGATGAGCCGGATGCCGCTTTTGTATTTTTGAAAACAAAATAAATGTCATGAAATCCTTCTGTCGGTTTCACATTTAAGAAAGCTGGCTTCGCTGCAAACATACCGCCACCACCATCTCCGATAAATGGTGTTTCACCTAATAGTGGCCCCTTAACCGCGTCGATGTGCATTTCAATAGAACCACCCGCTGCATTTAATTGTGCCTTTGGCGCCATTGCAGAAAATTCAACACGGGTAATGCCGGTAAGATCGATTTGCTTTAGTGAAATATAACTTCCGCTTTTGGTAGGGATCACAAAATTATTTCCGCCAAAACTCATTTTTGTAGCGTCAACGACTTCATCATATTTAGAAGGATTGATCGCTGCATTCCGAAGCGTAAATGTTTCTTCACCAGCTACGCCCGGCAAACCGTTTGCTCCCCGATCTTTATAAGCAGCATGAAAAATATAGACGCCTTGTCCTTTATCGCCGGCTTGTTGTTTGATGGTATAGTTTCCCTGAACCGGCAATGTCTTTACTTTTGGTTTCGGTTTGGAAAGGTTTAAAATGTATTTAATCATTTCCGCAGCATCTTCGGCTGAAAGCTGTGGATGAGCGGCCATTGCTACATCACCCCATACTCCTTTGCCTCCGGCGATTACCTTCTTGGTTAGTTTTTGCAATGCATTAGGACTGCTCTTGTATTTTATGGATACAGCATTATAAGCCGGCCCGATAGATTTTTTATAATCGGCATGACAGCCTCTGCAATCACTTGCCTGTATCAGTCGTAATCCTCTTCCAAAGTTTGCGGTTTCTTCTGCCGTTTTATGTCCCTGTACTATTTCTGCTTTATCATAGCCTTCTGCGAGGTAATCAATGTTTACAGCTACCTGCGATGATTTGATTTTGCCGTTTGCAATCGAACCATCCTCTTTGTCTTTGACATCTATTTTATAGTTGTATGTTTTTCCCGGCACATAAAATGTTTTATTGTCTTTGCCGATGTTGAATGAAACAACAGGAGGCTCATTACCCGCCGTCAGTTCCATTGCCTGCGTGGATACACCTCCTTTACCGTCTGATACCGTCAAGGTTGCCTTGTAAACGCCTGCTTTTGTAAACGTAAGATTTGCATCGGGTTCTGCTATCGTCTTTGTGTAACCGTTTTTTGATGTTACTTTCCACGAGTAATGCAATGTATCGCCATCGGCATCTTTTGTTCCTTTTGATGAAAGCTGAACTGTGAATGGTAAAGCCCCACCCATTTTATCAGCGCTCAGTTCCAGTTGCGGCTTGCGATTACCTTTATTGTATTCAATCCGTATCAGTCGTGCATCATCATTTGCGGTAAACCAACCAGAGCCATACTCAAGCATATACAGATCCCCGTTAGATGCAAACTCCATATCCATAGGATTGCTGAATTTGTAACTGGGCATAAAACGTTCCATAGAGACGTAGTTCCCTTCCTTGTCCATTGTCACAGCCATTACCCATCCGCGCATCCATTCGTAAATCAGCAATTTCCCATTGTAATATTCGGGAAATGTACGGGTGGCACCGCTGAATTCATTTGTATGAAAAACAGGCCCTGCCATTGCAGAGCGACCTCCGGTACCGACCAACGGAAATTCTTTTGAAGCGCCATAAGGATACCATATAAATGCATTTTGCGCCGGTGGTAATTCGGTTAAGCCCGTATTATTCGGTGATTGATTCAATGGCTTAGCAGGATCAAAAAAGTCACGTGGTTTATTGTTTGCAAAATCAAAATGATTGTATGCTTTATTATCTCCGACAAAATAAGGCCATCCGAAATTACCGGCTTTGCGTGCCTGGCCGATTTCATCCTGCGCAGCAGGTCCACGTAAAGAATCCGGGTCGTTGGCATCGGGACCTACTTCTCCCCAATATAAATAGCCACTTTCTTTATCGACAGAAATGCGAAAAGGATTTCTGTTTCCCATCACAAATATTTCCGGCCTTGTTTTATCGGCGCCTTTTGCAAAGAGATTACCGTCAGGAATTGTGTAAGTGCCATCAGCCTGCGGTTTGATACGGAGAATTTTTCCACGAAGATCATTTGTGTTTGCAGATGACTTTTGCGCATCCCATGGTGAGCGGCCCTCACGTTCATCAATAGGCGCATAAGTTGTTGCTCTTGGACTTGTGTTATCACCGGTAGATAGGTACAAGTTTCCTTGTTTATCCCAATCAATCGAACCTCCGGTGTGGCAACACTGTTCCCGTTGTGTTGCTACTTCAAGAATAACCTTCTTCGATTTTAGATCAAGAACATCGCCTTTCATTGTATAGCGTGTAAGAATATTTCTCGATTTTTCGGGATCAGAATAATAAAGATAAATCCAATGATTGGTAGCAAAATTCGGATCCTTGTTCAGCCCTAATAATCCATCTTCAGCTTCAGATGTCTGACCGGCTTTATCTTTATATTTTGTGCTGACGGCAATCGTTGCAATTGTTTTTAATTGTTTCGTTTTAATGTTGTACAGCTTTACTGCACCGTGCCGTTCGATAAATAATACACGTCCATCATTCAAAACACTCAATTCCATCGGCTCATTTAGTTTGTCTTTCAACACAACTTTTGTAAAACGATTTTCTTCTGGTTTAGCTTTTGAATAATCCAGCGCCGTTGGAGCATTGCCGCCTATTGCATAATTCAATCCAGCCCACAAGTGATTCAGGAAAAGCGGCTCTGTAAATGTTTCATCCGTATGCCCCATATTTGTATAGAACGCACGACCACCATCGAAATCGTGATACCAACTCATCGGATGATTGTCGCCGTTTTTACCACCTTTATAAGAGCTTTCGTCAATTTTTACCAGTACGTGAATCGAAGGATCAATGTTTTTAAAACTATAAAATTCATCTTTACGATGGAAAGTAT
This sequence comes from Chitinophagaceae bacterium, assembly GCA_049840875.1. Classification (GTDB taxonomy): domain Bacteria; phylum Bacteroidota; class Bacteroidia; order Chitinophagales; family Chitinophagaceae; genus JAFDYH01. Next base: position 454,979 of record JASGJE010000002.1, read on the forward strand.
CCGGCATGTCTTTAGTTGCGGGATTGCTTTTATCAACTACGAAATATTTTCCATCCTGTATGTTATTCGGCATCGGATGATCAAGGAACCATGCCCCAACTAATTTACCATACCATGGCCAATCATATTCACAGTCCGCAGCGGCGTGAATACCCAACCATCCACCACCTGCTTGTATGTAACGCTCAAATTCTTCCTGCTGCGTATCATTCAATACATCGCCTGTTGTACTTAAGAAAATAACAGCATTATATTTTTTAAGATTAGCGGTTACGAACTGTGCGGCATCATCTGTAAAATCGATAGCAAAATTTTTCTCTGTCGCCATTTGTGAAAGGGCTTTTTTCCCGGCATCAATAGATGCATGATGGAAACCAACTGTTTTCGAAAAAACAAGTACACGTGCATTTTGTGCCCCGAGAGAGCTACAGATAAATACAAGCAAAGTTGACAGTAGTATAATACTGTTGTGTTGAATGAAAGCAAGCGTTTTTCTCATAAATGATGATTGTTGATAGTGCAGTTATTGGTGTCGGTTTTTAATTGAAATTTTAATCTCTGTTTCGAGCATGTTGATAAATGCTGATTGTTGCCAGGCTGCTGAATCATGCCCCATCGATGTATAATAACTTGTTCCTTTTCCAACATTCTTGTACCATGCTACCGGATGATTTTTTCCCATGCCGAAATTTTTATCTTTTATCCAAAGTATATTGCCATCGGGATCGATCTTATCTCCATCAATTGTGTAAAGAATATTGGCACCTTTTGTTTGAGGGTTATTGAAAAACACATACCACTCATCAGATTGTTTCCAACCAGGCGAAAGATCTTTTATTAATAAACTATCGGCATCGTGATTAAGTACCACGTCAGCTTCCTGTATATGCTTCTTTAATGCATGATGAGAAAATTTAGCGCTTACGAGATTTTCATCATACCAATCCCAACGATGTGAATTATCGCCAGCTCCATGAATGCCTATCCAATTACCACCTTGTAAGACATAATTCTGTAAGGTCTCTTGCTGCGTTGGATTCAGTAGACGCCCGGTACAGTTATTAAAGATCACCACATCAAACCTTGATAATTGTTCTTTGTTAAACACACCGCCTTCTTCTGTACTGTAGATAAACCAATTATTTTTTCTGGCTAAATCGTCAAACGATTTTTTTCCTGCTTCAATAGATTCGCTATGACGAAAGCCGGTTGATTTTGAAAAAAGCAAAATTGCAGGCTGCTCTTTCGGAAAATTGATTGAAGGAATAGTTGTTTCATAGCTAACCGGGAAACCGTTTTTTATTTTATAAATGAACAAAGCCATTCCGGAAACGGCAAGTATGATAAGAATAAGAATGGACCATCCAAGAATTTTCAAAAACTTTTTCATAGTATTCAGCAAGCAATCGATTCTCTTACCGCAGGAAGCATTTGTAAAAATGCTCCGCCACAGATACATTTATTAAATTATAATAAATGAAGATAGCGGAATAAGTTTTACATTTATTAAAAGTTAAGAAATATTTTTGCACTGGAGATTCAATGAAGAAAAAAGCGACACTAAAAGACTTTTTGGAAAAAGGCTACCTGGAATACCGTCCCGGTGTTACTATTGATTGCGCCATATTCGGCTATCATGACGGTGAGTTGAGATTATTGTTGGTAAAGAATAAAATCATTACCAATTGGTGTTTGCCTGGCGGTTATGTAAAGAGAGCCGAGAACCTCGATGAAGCAGCGGCGAGAATTACTGCGGAACGAACCGGCATCCACAATCTTTTTTTAAAGCAGTTCAAAACATTCGGTGATCCGGGCCGATTAGATAATGTTTCATTTGATCCCGACAGGTTGTTTGAATTATCGAATGTAAAGTTAGATAGCGATAGCTGGTTGAATAATGAAACCGTGTCAGTCGGATTCTATGCGATATCCGATATTATTAATTCAAGACCGGAAGCTGATTTTTTTTCCAGTGAGTGCCATTGGTTTTCCATCGATGAAATACCGCCGTTAGGGTTTGATCATGATGAAATGGTAAAAGAAGCGTTGGAAACGATGCGCATTCATTTGTATCATTTTCCGATTGGTAAAAATTTATTGCCGGAAAAATTTACACTGAAAGAGATAAAGTTGTTCTATGAAATAATGTCGGGTAAAACATTGCATGTTACCAATTTTCCGAATAAACTGATTTCCCTTGGCGTGATCACCAAACTGGATGAAAAGAAAAAGATCGGCGCTCACCGTTCCCCGACTTACTATTGTTTTAATGATGAAGTATATAAAAAGGCATTGGAAGAAGGATTGGTGCTTGTGTGAAATGAATGAGAATCAACTTTTTTATTTTAATCAAGCTGTATTCCATTTTTCGTCATTTCATAATAGCCTTTGATCAGAACGTCGACAAATCGTTTCATATACACTTCGTTAATGAATGTGTTTGACCAGTTATCAAAACGACTGCACTGCACGCCGAGATAAAAATAATAAAGACAAACACCCAGGGTTGGCAGCAAACGTTTCTCTTCGTTTGTGATCACTTCAATAGAATCATATCCCTGGAAAAAACTTTTCAATTTTTGCTTTCGCTCAGTTTCAATTTTTTCGGTACTGTAAACCTGCATTACATAATAAGCTATATCCAGGCAAAGCCATCCATTGCCGCAAAAATCAAAGTCAAATAGCGTGATTGTATTATTTTCAGAAACATTGAAATTATCAAACCAAACATCGAGATGTACAATACCTTGCCGGATAGAAGTGATTTGAGCATTGGTAATTTCCTGTTCCAGTAATGATTTCGTGTTGACAAGAAATTCCATTTCTTTCGTATCGTTTGGAAGAAATCGGCGGATGTGTTCTAATGACTTGTTTAACAAAATTTCTGAATCATAAGTAATACGTTTTTGCCTAAGGTTTTTTGTCAGTTTGTGGATCGCTGCCAGTTGTTTTCCGATTTCGAAATGAGTTTCGCTGCTGAAGTTTAGTATTTTATTACCAGGCGCAAAAGAAAATAAAACTGCAAAGCGCTTTCCTTCCGGCGCCTCAATTTCCTGTATATATTCTTTATCATTGTCTTCGATAGGATAGGAGACAGAAATTTTGTTTTCCCTGAGAAGGTTCAGCAATTTTATTTCTTCATTGATTTCTTCTTTTGTTCGCCAGTTAAAGCTGTAAATGCGGAATATAAACGAATCACTACCATCATCGATTCTGTAAGTATGATTAATGCCAGTCTTTAGTAAGCGACAAGTAGTGCCTTCAGAAAGCCTGTATTTGTTTGACACAAATGAAGCTATCGCAACCGGAGAAATTATTGAGCTTATTACAGGAAACGTGTTCATTGTTTATAGCACGGTTATTTGTTTGACGAAATTCGACAAACGGCCGAAGATAATAAGTATTCCAAAGAGGAGGATATATTATTCCATTGAATTCAACCAGGTAATGAAAGTTTAATTTCTATTCTGACTATAAATAATGATGATTCTTTGGGTATTTGTTCTATGCATCGATCTCTTTCATACCTTTAAGCAACTACTCTTCTTTACTACTATTTATTTTTTATGGGAGATCTACAAATAAAAAAGTCCGCAACGGTGTATGATGCCGTAATTGTTGGTTCAGGCGCAGGTGGTGGTATGGCTGGCTATGTTTTAGCAAATGCAGGATTGAAAGTCCTGATGTTGGAAGCCGGCCCTTTCTTCGATCCTAAAAAAGATTCTTTGCAATTAAAGTGGCCCTGGGATTCGCCTCGACGTGGCGCTGGGTCGTCGCGTGCATTTGGTGATTTCGATGCCGCATATGGCGGGTGGACATTGGATGGTGAACCATATACTACGGATAATGGAACGGAGTTTCAGTGGTTTCGTTCACGAATGCTTGGTGGTAAAACGAATCACTGGGGACGTATATCATTACGTATGGGGCCTGATGATTTTAAAAGCCATCATCTCGATGGATTGACGGAAGACTGGCCCATCAGCTACGATGATATCAAGCCATTTTACGATAAAGTAGATCGTTTGATTGGGGTGTACGGGACAGCAGAAGGATTGCCCAATGAACCCGATGGAATTTTTTTACCACCACCCAAGCCAAGGCTGAATGAATTATTTATAAAGAAAGGAGCAGAAAAAGCGGGAGTAAAAGTGATACCGGGCAGAGGCTCTGTGTTGACGCAGGCATTGCCGGGTAATAAAGATCGCGGTGCATGTTTTTATTGTGGACAATGTTCCCGCAGTTGTAAAGTATACGGCGATTTTTCTGCTTCATCGTGTTTGGTTATTCCGGCGATTAAAACCGGCAATCTAACGGTGATCCCTAACGCCATGGTTCGTGAAGTAGTCGTTGGAAAAGACGGTGTGGCAAAAGGTGTTTCGTATGTTAGCAAAGATGATATGCAGGAATACCAGGTGGAAGGAAAAGTTGTTGTGCTGGGAGCAAGCGCCTGCGAATCGGCCCGTATTTTATTGAATTCAAAATCGACGACACATCCAAATGGTTTGGCAAATAGCAGCGGTGTTGTTGGTAAATATCTGCATGATTCTACAGGAGCGAGCCTCGGTGGTTTTTTACCGCAATTGATGGATCGCAAACGATACAATGAAGATGGTTTGGGAAGTCTGCATATTTATTCACCATGGTGGTTAGATAATAAAAAATTGGATTTTCCACGCGGCTATCATATTGAATATGGTGGTGGCATGGGTATGCCTTCTTACGGCTTCGGCAGAGGTATGCAAAATACAAATGGATTGGTTCCGGATAGAAACGGTAATAAAAAAGAAGCGGGTGGTTTCGGAGCATCGCTGAAAGATGATTATCGCCGATTCTTCGGAACACGTGTAGGCATGGCCGGTAGAGGGACTGCGATTGCAAGAGAAAGTAATTATTGTGAAATAGATCCGGATACAGTCGATAAATACGGTATCCCTGTTTTAAGGTTTAATTATAAATGGTCTGATGCGGAAATAAAACAGGCGAAACATATGCAGGATACATTCAGCGAGATATTGCATAACATGGGCACAATCATTACTTCTAAAGTTCAGGGACCCGAGACAAATTACGGATTGGAAGCGCCGGGAAGAATTATTCATGAGGTGGGAACGGTGAGAATGGGCGATGATCCAAAGAAATCAGCATTAAACAAATATTGCCAGGCGCATGATTGTAAAAATTTGTTTGTAGCAGATGCTGCGCCGTTCGTTCAGCAAGGTGATAAGAATGCAACGTGGACAATACTTGCGTTGTCGATGCGCACAGCAGAATACATTCTCGAACAACGAAACAAATTCAATATTTAATTCGGTTTTATAATCTGACAATTATGAACAGACGTGAAAGTATAAAAGCAATCGGTTTATCTGCTGCTTCTGCCAGCATTTTACTGGAAGCATGTAAGGATGATACAGTGAAACCAGCGGGAACAGATGCGGCACAACCAGCAAAAGGCGAAGAAGGGAGACAGGCATTTGAAGTGGAACGGAATAACAAATTGAAAGCGCAGACTTTTTTTACTGAGCATGAATTGAAAACTATTACTGTGCTCGCAGATATAATCATTCCTGCAGACGATAAATCGGGAAGCGCTTCGGATGCGAAAGTGCCGGAGTTTATCGAGTTTATTGTGAAGGATATGCCAGAGCACCAGGTGCCTATGCGCGGCGGTCTTCGTTGGTTAGATATGCAATGTCTGAATCGATATGAAAAGACATTTATCGAATCTTCAAAGGATCAGCAACTCGAATTGGTGAATGAAATAGCTTATCCTGGTAAAGCGAAACCTGAAATGAAAACAGGTGTTGCATTCTTTAATCGTATGCGTGATTTAACGGCAACAGGATTTTTTACCACTGAAATGGGATTTAAAGATCTCGGTTACGTTGGCAATGTTGCTAACAAATGGGAAGGTGTGCCGAAAGATATACTCACACAATATGGTTTTGCAGATGATAAAGTATAGAAGATTTTAAGTAAACCAAAACTTTATATTAAAAAGCCTGTTACGTTATCGCAACAGGCTTTTTGATTTTTATAAAACGGAACAATAATCAATCATCGATTTATGATGTGCCCGGTAGTTTTATGCCAGATGCTTTCAGTTTGTTCAAGATCGATTCCTGTAATTCCTGCTTGGTATCAACAAAACCATGAGCATTCGTCCATACATTTAATGTAATAGAATATTTATCAGCATCAAGACCGGTTACACCAATTCTTGGTGAAGGATCCGGATAATGATTTTTTATTTGTTCAACAGCGGATAAAAATATTTTTTTCAATTCTTCAAAGTCAATTCCGTAAGCAAATTTCATTTCAATATCAATTCTCCGCTTTCCTTCTTTTGTATAATTAACCACTACATTATTGGACAATTGCCCGTTTGGAATTGTGATGGTTTTGTTATCGTAAGTAAGCACTGTTGTAAAAAATAATTGGATTGAAGTAACAACGCCTTCCTGTGACTGAGCGCTGATGATATCGCCAACTTTATAGGGTTTCATTAATAAGATTAGAATTCCACTGACAAAATTCTGAAGTGTTCCAGACAACGCCAATCCTGCCGCGACACTGAAGCCTGCAACAATTGCTGTAAAAAATGTTAACTGTATGCCTGCAATCTGCAATGCAAGAAAAAATAACAGAACCTGGAGGGTAATAGCCAGGAGATTTTGCAGGAAGTATCTTAATGTAGGATTGAAATTATGTCGCGCCAGTTCTTTTCTCAGCCAGCGATTGAATAATTTAATCAACCACAGGCCAACAAATAAAATAACAATTGCAAGTACGACTTTAGGGCCATTTGCAATTATCCAGTCAACGATTTTGGAATAAACTTTCTGCCACTCAATTTTCATAACGATCGCTTTGGCAGAAGTAATAAAAAATTATACCTGCGTTATGCTACCCGGGTTGATATAATGGCGAAATGTGCATCTTTTTCCCCAAAACACCAGGTTTGATTATTCGTTATTCAATATAGTTTACTTAAAGAGAGAATTGAGAAGGTTGACAACCTTTTAGAAGCTTTCAGCTCAACTGTTAAGTCAACGGCATTGATGCGTTATTTAACAAATTCAATTTGCTTCAACGTAAATCCACCAACATCTGCAATAAGTTTTAGTTTGTGAATGCCTGCATTCAGAGTTACGTTTTCAATTTCTTTCACAATCCATTTCTTATTACCACCGGTTCCAGGTATTGATAAACTTTTAATAATTGAATTTGTGCCATCAGTTATAGAAAGTTTACCGTTTGCATTATCAGATGCAACGGTGATCCTGAGTTTATAGGTTGATTTATCTTTCACCGAAACAGTATATTGTAGCCATTCACCCGTTTCAATATTTCCAACATAATACGATTCGTAATGGCTTGAATCTTTAAAGATATCAACGCCATCATTTCTGTATACTCCACCACGATTGCCCGTACTGTTTTTCCCTGTTGATATGCGATAATTAGCTGTATCAAGATCGTAATAGGCAAAACCATTTTTCCCTAAGTCATAGTCGGTGGCTTTTAGCACGAACCCGGGTTGAATTTCGTTTTTGCCAAATGGTTTTGTGTCATTGGTAAACGGCTGTCGTATCATCGCGTCAACTACATCGTAGTGTTTGATGTTGCTTTTAAAATTTGCATAAGTAGCCAGTTCCAGTAAACCACTATATACATCACTTTCCTTTGGTGGATTTTCTGCTTTGCCGTTCCAGTAGTCAACTAGACGATCATAGTTTAAATTGGAACGTATTTGTAATGGATTATTAAACCCAAGTTTCTTTAAAGGCCACCATGACCATCCGATATTATTTGTTTCGAACAAGCGGATCGCTTCAGTGAACCAAACATTCGAATTCTCACCTGTCTCGCCCAGCCAAACAGGCACATTGTATTGGTCGCGATACTTTATAATGTGCGATATTGATTGTGTGTCATTAAAATTCCAGTATTTGTGAAAACTCAATACGATATTATTATCCCATAGTCCTCCGTCAAGTATTCCTTTATAGTTATTTCCCCATCCATTACCTTCTATTACAATGATGTGTTTCTTATCTACCTCACGAATAGCGGTCGTAATTGCGATCATTAATTTTTTCAATGGTTCATTTTTTGATTCTTTCAGGCCATTTCGGTCATTTGCAGGATCTTCAAAACCCCAGTTAGGCTCGTTGATTATATCGTAAGCGGCAACTACTGGTTCATCAGCATACTTGAGTGCCAGCTTTTTCCAAAGCGCAATCATCTTTTGCTGATTGGCTTCGCTCTCCCAAAGCGATGGCTTGGATGGATCACGATCAGAGATATTCAGGTCGTTGCCTTGGCCGCCCGGTGCTGCATGTAAATCAAGAATTACATACATGCCATTTGCTTTACACCACGATATCAAACTATCGGTTAATGCAAAGCCTTTTGCAAGCCAGGTATCCTGTCCTTGTACCGGTTCTTTTTCTACCGGTAATGTATAAAGATTATAGTGCATTGGGAGCCGAACCGAATTGAACCCCCATGCTTTCAACGAATCAATATCAGTTTTAGTAGTATGATTGGATAGCCACGTATCGTAGAATTCATCGGTTTGTTCTTTACTTAAAAGTTTTTCGATACGTTCCCTGATTTTGTGTTGCTGCTGCCCGTCGGCGCTTATCCGCAGCATGTATCCTTCCTGTAACATCCATCCGCCAAGACCAACGCCACGTAACAAAATATTTTCGCCCTTTTCATTTACAATTTGCTTGCCGCTTGTTTTTAGAAATTGTAATTGCTGACTAAAAGATGTTGTAACAATTAAACAACACAACAATAATACTATCGATGAGAAATATTTTACTTTCATTTTTCTGAATTAATTAATCCCAATAATAAGTTGCGGCTGAACCGGCAGTCAGCGAGTATTCAACAGATTTGTTTTTATGCCGGATATTGAATTTCTGTGTTTGTCCTGTTGTATTCGATACGATAACTATTATTCTTCCTGAAGGAGTTTTAAATGCAACATTTGACAATGAATCAATTTCATTGGATGCAATACGAACGGAGCCAGGTCGTACAAATTTTGAAAAATGCGCCATAGAATAATAGCCGAGGTTGCGTGTTACTTTATTGCCGTCAACAGAAACTGCACCCTGGCACATATCGCAACCACCGCGATCTGTATAAGGAGTGAATTGTGAATTAGCGGCCAGGTTCCATTCCAAAACGTTTTTACTCCAGTTACGGGTTGTACCAATTAAAAGCCATGATACCGGCCACGCGATATTTATCTGCGGGCTTTTTACATTTTCATCGCGGCCAAACTGCACCGTCATTTGCTCAGTGAAATAAATGTTTTTATCTGCGTGTGCATCGTGTACATCGGAAAGCGCACTGACGTCGCCGTTATACAAATGAAAAGCCGAACCGTCGACGTATTGAGCAGCTTCTTTGTCATCCAATATATAAATTGGATAGTCAGGCCGGTCAGCGTTGTGATCGTACACTATAATTTTCGTATCGATGTTTAATCGTTTAAACAGAGGGCCAAGGTTATGTTTTATAAATTCAGCTTGCTCCGGCGCCGTCATAAGCATGCTTGGGTTATTGCCCGGGTGTAGCGGTTCATTCTGAATTGTAATGGCATCGATACGGATGCCTTCACTTTTCATTGCTAAAATATACTTTGCGAGATAATTCGCATAAACTTCATAAAAAGCAGGCAATAATCTTCCCCCTCTTGTGTCGTGGTTAGTTTTCATCCATGTAGGTGGCGACCACGGTGAGCCCATTATTTTTATGCGCGGATTAATGGTAAGAATTTGTTTCATTACCGGTATTACATCATTATGATCAGGCCCGAGGTCGAAATGTGAAAGTTCCGGATCAGTTTGACCATTGGAGAGATCGTCGTAGGAAAATATACGCTCATTGAGATCCGAAGAGCCAATCGTCAACCGGATATAGCTTACGCCTATGGCTGTGCCTGCGGTGTCAAACAGTTCCTTTAATAAGGCGGCACGTTCTTTAACCCCCATTTTTATTATTGGCATCGCACTGCCTTGCGTAAGCGCAAAACCAAAACCATCAATTGATTGGTAGGTCTTATTATCATCGATATCAATAGTGGGCGATTTAAAAATTTCAGGAGTGAACGCCAGCATACCCGTTTGTTTCTTAAATAAAACAGAACTGTCGCCTTTGGTCAACCACTCTGTGATTTTTGTTTGGGCAAATGAATGGAAGGAGAAAATGTTTATCAATAATCCTGGCAGGATTGTGCGCATCGTTAGTTTCATAGGAACAAAGGAAAGAAGAAATGTGATTGTGCCGCATTTTAATTTGTCAGATATATTCAATAATAGAATTGCTGGAAATTGACGGCGTAGGTAAAATCAGAAATCGGACATCGGGCATCCGAAATCAGACATTGTTAGTTTCCTACTTTCCTATCATGCTAAGGTAGCGACCCATCCAATACGGCAACAGCCAAAAATCAGGTTCACGCTCCATATCAGGATAACCGTTAGTAGCAACCCATGGATTTTTGTCCCAGCGAACGGCAACACGTATGCTTGGCGGGGGCAACTCCGCTACCTGGATATCATCCAGCACAGGGGAACGCACAATCTTTACATCTTCTCTTTTGGTGTGATCAACATGCCATTCAATAAGATCTAATGGAGCGTCTCTTAGAAATTCAATAGAAGCGGGGATTTCTTCCCTTTTGTTTCGTGCATAGCAATACAGAAAATTAATCAGTGGGTTCTTATCCGCACGACGATTATTCATCCATTTATCTGCAAACTTTTCATAGACGGATAGCAGCTTTGGATCTTTTTCGCAGCGCAATAAAATAGGAAACAGGTAGGATTGCAATGTAACATCGTAGTATATAAAGTAGGCCGGATTCTGTTCCGGAATTTTCAGCATATTCTCGAGATAGTGTTCTTCTTTTATCAATCGCAAGTAGTGCTTTTGATACTTTTCATCCTCAGTCATAAAATAAGCCAGCTTCAGAAATGTCAACAGTTCCATCGAGTTTTGATATTGATCTGGTTTCCATTCCGGGTTTCTGTTCAGATCATCCGGCGACCATACAGACCAACGTGTATGTGTACCGTCAATATCCATCATGTTGAAATTGTTCGCGATGAGGTGGTCAATCAAAAGTGAAACATGTTTGCGTACGATATTTTTTTCTTCTTCATCAGCAGCAAGTTGATAATAGAAATAATAGCCGAGCATATGACCACACCATTCGTCACTGCTGGCATCGCCTTTCCAGAGCCATTTTCCATCTGCAGATTTGCGCCAGCGTTCTTCGATAGGCTTATATCGTGGCTCTTTCACAAGCTCGTCCGCTATTTCTCTTTCGGAATACGTTCTGTTTGCATCATGCACAGGAAACTTCCAGTCTGCAGGCACTATTGATCTTGCAAAATAGCCATCACCGCCAGTGACTTCCTGCAATTGCTTTAAAAAATGAAATGCCTTTTTTGCTTTTGTTCTTGCATCGTCATCTTTAGTTACGGCATAACGGAAACTTTCCATTGCCAGATAATTACCTGTGAATTCACCGTCATTGTCATCGTCATCTGGCTGCCATGAAGTAATATCGCCGGGAATTTTCAAATGACACTGTCCTGCAATCCATGGTTCACGAATGTGCCGCTTCATCATGATGTCGTAGAAATAATCCTGTTTGTTTGCAAGAGTCATTGTCCTTTGTTTGATTGCGCTTACACCTCCGGCCGTCGCAATCCATGCAGTTCCATCTTTATCGAAAGTAATGTCATTTACATTGTCGTTCAATAACCATCTTCTTGTAAAACGTAGTGAGTGTGTACCATTCTTATAAAAGCGAACAATGCCAACTTCCGTTCCAACCCAAATTGCACCATCGGGAGCCTGTCGCACACAATTCACATGAATAGAAGAAAGGCCTTCCTGTGGCCGGATCATTTTTTCTCTTTTATCGTTTTTAAGAATAGATACACCGCCTAATCCGCCGACCCATAACTTGTTTTGTGTATCAAACGCTAATCCTTTTACGTAAGCGCTAATGATGACATCAGTGTTATAATAATAGTTGTTCAATTTGTCACTGCAATGATAAAGTCCGACGTCCGTAGCAATCCACAAGCCGTTGTGATCGTCTGAAACCGCGGCACGTACCGATCTTGCAATTTTGTAGTTCTTTTTTTCGAAGGTAGAACCATTATAGAGCCACACGCCATTAGGGCCAATAGCATAAACGCCTTCCTTTGCTATACACAAAATAGATATAGGCCCATCCGTCCCCGTTAGACTGATAACCTGTTTATTTTTATACAATAACACACCTTTCCAGGTTCCCATCCAGATCTGTGATTGCTTATCTGCTATTACTGAAAAGGCAGTGCCTTTATCATCGTCTGCAAGAATGTTTGTCCATGTAGTTTCATTGCTTTTTTTCGCCAGTATGCCCGCAATGGTTGCAATCCATGTAGTGTTTTCCTTGTCTGTAGTAATACTTCTTACTTCGTTTTCGCCCGCATTTTGAGAAACAACATAAGGTTCATGATATTCCTGTACAAACGAAACATCACTCGTGGATGTTTCCTGTGATCTTGATGAGACAACGAAAAATAAAAGTAGTGCGAATAGTAAAGTAAGTTTCATTGCAAAAGAGTTAAACACAAAAGTTAAAACCGGGTATTTTTTTAATGGCGCAATGTTGTATATAAGCAAATCCAATTGTCAGATTCTGAGAAATATCTTCTTTTTGTATAGGATATATATCGGTATAAAGCAAAACAGGCAAAAGGAAATAGCCCAGGCTAATGATATTATCTCCAAAGGAATCCCGCTATGTGTCACAGCATTTATAATAATGTTGTTTGCACTCACTCCGTTTTTTCCACCCCATTTCAGAAAGAGTAAATCTGATGCAACACCTGCAAATACGTATGCTGCGATTGCGTTTGAACCATAAATCATAGGGAACTTCGCCCATTTTTTATAACCTAAAACATCAACTATAAAATACAAGGTACCCAACACCATTGATGCAAGACCCGATGTGTACAGCACAAACGGACTTGTCCAGAGATTTTTATTGATAGGGAAAAACCAGTGCCATGCATTTGCAATCGCAAAAGATATAAATCCACAGACAAACAACCAGATAATTTTTCTTTCTGCTGTTGCTCTGCTTACAATTAAATGACCTGCAAGCATACCGGTGATTCCTGTAACGATAGCAGGAAATGTGCTTAATATCCCTTCAGGATCCCATGTGCCCTGCCACATTCTGCCAGGGATAACGAGTCTATCCAACCATGCCGCAAGGTTTTTACCCGGTTCCAGAATCGGGTATCCATAACCGGGAACAGGAATCAATGTCATTGCCATGCAATACAAAATGAGAATAGCTGCGCCAAGTCTTGCCTGGAATTTCCAACCAGTATACAAAAACAATAACGAGCAGCACATGTATACGATACCAATTCGCTGCAGCACACCCGGAACACGAATATTGTAAAAATTAAAAAGTGGCGAAATGCTTAATAGCATTCCCAATGCAAAGAGTATGATTGTTCTCCTGAAAATTTTTCCAATCATTTTATTTTTCGGAATTCCTTTTTGTAATTGCTTGGAGTAGGAGAGGGCAACAGAAGCGCCTGACATGAATACAAAAAAGGGAAAAACAAAATCTGTCGGCGTGATACCATTCCATGCAGCATGTAGCAAGGGCGCATAAGCATGATCGTGAATACCAGGCTCGTTTACAATAATCATACAGGCAATAGTAATGCCCCGGAGAATATCCAGCGACAATAATCTTTCGCTCTTTATTGAAGAAATATTATAGTTATTATCTACTGCCATTACTTGCCGTTATTTTTGAATGATGTACTACGAAAGTCTGTGTTCCGTTTGTTTCAGCATGAGGATCTTCATTTCCGCCTGCGGCCTTTATTAATTTCTGAATTGGCTTTATCACCTGCAATTCGCATCGCCCTCCCTGTTCTTTTGCTTTTTCGGTAACAGCCATATGCTGGCTTACCCATTCATAATCGGCTGTATCACGCTGACGAATAAACGCCAATGCTTCCAGCCCGGCTCCGGCGATTTTCGAAAGATTTTCAGAAAGATTTTTCGCCTCTTCCAGGATAGGTGAGTTACGAAGCAGTGCAAGAAATGCTGTATGATTTTCTTTCCAGGTTGTTAATTGATCTTTTACTTTCTTTTCAAGATCGGCAGAAGGGTTTTGTAGAAAAGAATCAACCAATGCACTGAATTTTCTTGGCAGTTCCTGGTCAGGCGTCGCTACGTCAGCTATCTTGGTGTAAGGAGAGAAAACAGTGTACATTGTATCTCCCTGGTTACGTTCATAGATTTTTAATGGTTCGATCACGTCTACCAACGTTCTCAAGGCCTTTGTGTCATAACCATTGCAAAGTTTTCGTAGCAATACTGGTTTGAATGAAAGATGTTTAAGGCCCAGGCCATCTAAATGTAAACTCACTGCATCGAGGCGGCGATACATGTCAGTTACATTATTTACTTCCTGCGGCGACCATAATCTTTCTGCAATGGCCGCAGTTCTTGGCCATATTCTTGAATCGACTGTTTCAGGCGTTACATGTTCGCTCCACATGGTAGCTTCACCACCCAGCACTCTTTTTTGTTCTTCAGAAGTCAGGCTTACATCTTTGGGTAATGGATCATTGAGATAATGAAAGTCTGTCGGTTGAATGAGATCGATATAATAACCATTAGAAAGAATCGCCTGGTATCCTTTCTTTATCGATTCATAATATGCTTCTTTTCCGCGCCATGATTGAATGACAATATCTTTCGGTACGCCGGGTCGTAAGATTTCATCCCAACCCATCATTGTTTTTCCATTCTTTTGAATGATCGGTAAAATCCGTTTGTTAAAATAGGTTTGAAGATCCATATAAGTCTTCATTCCTTTTTCTTTCATAAAGGCTTTGATATGTGGAGTGCTCTCCCAGTCTTTCCCGGTATTTTCATCTCCGCCAATATGAAAATATTTATCAGGAAAGAGCCCAGCCATTTCTGAAAATAGTTTATCAAGAAAAGGATATACTTTTTCATTTGTGGGATCCATTACAGGGTCGAATACACCGAAATAACGTTGAAGCGTATACGTTCTCTTTACGCTGGCGAATTCAGGGAACGCACAAAGTATGGCTGTTGTATGAGCTGGTACTACAAACTCTGGTACAATGCGGATTCCTCTCTGGCCTGCGTACCGGATTATTTCTTTGATGTTCTCTTGGGTATAGAAATTACCATCAGAACTTACTTGTTGCAATTGCGGAAATACTTTAGACTCTACACGAAATCCCTGGTCATTGCACAAATGCATATGCAGCACGTTCATCTTTGTCGCACACATACCATCCAACGTTCTTTTGATAACGTCCATTGGCATAAAATGCAATGCAACGTCCAGCAATATGCCACGCCATGCAAAGCGGGGCGAATCAATAATCAATAGACCGGGATAATAATAACCTTGTTCGTTTGAACTGATTAATTGCATGAGCGTTTCCAGCGCATGAATAGCTCCTAGGTCGGTTTCAGCGGTTACAGTTACCTGGTGTGAATGCACTTCAAGAATATAAGACTCATTTTCATTCAAGACTAACTTACCTGGTCTTTTTATCCTTAATACGACTGCTGCTGAAGAGGAGCTATCTGATGGTTTTACAAAACCTTGCTTATCGAGGAAGATGCCTGTTTTTTCACCAACCCTGCGAATGAAACGACTCGCTTCGGCATAGATGCGTGGATCTGGTTTACCGGTTACGGATACGCGAAACTGATCTGATATACTGAAACGTTCTCCATTACGAACCATGCTTGCTGGTTGCGGCATAAGGTTGTACGAGTTGTCTACCTGTGCACTAAGACGAGTACAACAGATAATGATTAGAATGGTAAGTATAAATAACCGCATTGCAGTTTATATTAGTCAATAACTTTCAGATATCTCGCCATCCAATAGGGCAGAAGATATTCATCTCCGGCTAACTCTGTTCTTCCACCATCACCACCATCCAGGTCAAATGAATTGGCATTATGCCTGTGCATTGGCGCTTCACCCGGCGGCAGCAAATCCTTCGTGTATTGTTTACGGAAATTGTCCGGTAATCTTACAATGTCTTTTCGCTGAGAGTTTTTAATTTTCCAACGAATCAGATCAGTTGGATATTCACGCAAATGCCATAACGTTGATTCACGGTCAAATGAACCACAGGTGGCGTAACTGATCAGATTCCATGCCGCGTTCCGCTCCGGTTTTTCTATTTCCCAATGATCATTGATAATCCATGCATATTGCTTTTGTAATTCAGGTGTAAAAGCATATCGGTACAATACCCAGTAAGTCAGAAAAGCCATCTCATCATCTGAATGATTCCATCCCCCTTTTCCTAAATCAATTCCCATTCGTATCGTGCCAGGCGTTTCATGTATTTTATCATAACTGACCAGCATGTTTTTCAAATAGCCATAGTCGTTAATCAATTTCATCCCTTCTGTTTTATATCTTTCTTTCCCTGTCAATGCATAACCCAGTTGAAGGCCTGCTAAAATATGAGCGCTGCCTAATTTTCTGTCTTCAACTGATTCTGGGAATGAATTAATATATTCAGGATTCCATCTCCCCCACAGTGTCGGCTTGCCATCGATGTCAACGAAGTAATAGTTGTTGTCGATAATGTGGGTAAGAATTTTATCAATAAAATCAGCCACTCTCTTTTTCTCGCTTTCTGTTTCCGCAACCATCTCATTCATCAGTGCAGCGATAAAAATATAACCACAGAATTCATCACTACTTGTAGTTCCCTTCCATTCCCATTCGCTGTCCTGCGAATCGTGCCAACGTTCCGGATCAGAAACTTTAAAACCTTTTCGTTCAAACGTTCTCGCCGGAAAATTCTTTAATGGGTTTACAGAAATGATCCGTTCAAAAGCTTCAAATGCTTCCCAGGCATATCGTTTCGCATCTTTTTCTTTGGTAACAGCGTAACGAAATGCCTGGCTGCCGAGATAAAAAGAACTCCATAGGCCATCATTATCGGTATCCGTCATTTTAGCTGTAGATAGATCGCCAGGTTTATCCATTGTTACATTCGATATAAAGCCGTATCGGATATGCCGCTGACGTATATTATCCTGGAACAACGTTGCTTTATCAGCCAACGTTTCGTCGATGAATCTGATTTCGTTTACTGCTGTGGGTGAGAGCAGGTAAGCATTTCCCTTACTGTCTGACGCAATGCAGGTTACTTTATTTTCATCGACCCATCTTTTAGAAGCGTAGTAGCGATAGGTTCCTGCGGGCTCATGCATAAACGCGCCATTCGATGTAGCTGCCCAGATATTGTTGTTGATTGTGGACAGATAATCGATATCGGTTGCCGGTAACTTTGTCTGCAATGAAAATGAACTGTCGCCAGTGAGTTTATTAATTCCATAATATCCCTCAGCAGTCCCCACTATAATTTCGTTGCCTCTGAAACTGATTGCTTTTAATCCTGCGCCTTTATGAATGATTTCAAAATGATTGCCTGATAATTTATAAACTGCTTTTTCCGAAAATGCATAATAATTACCATCAACAGCATAAACAGAAATTAGTTTCTCAGATGGTTTTGCTATATCTGTTAGTTTATCTCCTGTCAATAAACCAACAGCGGTACTTCCTGCAAGAAGTACTGATCCATCTGCCGCAACAGCAAGCATCGAGAATTTTCCCGCCGGTAATGTTTTATAAGGAATGCCTGCGTATCCGTTGGTCAGCACTTTATCGGTATACAGATAATAAAGATGGCCCGTAGTTTCCTGAGTTGTTATGTCAACAGGAATTTTTTGCGCCAATGGTGTATAGCGCAAATCTTTAACCAATTGCCTGTCATTTACTCTTAATACTCCTTTATCTGAAAGAACATAGACTATGTTATTATAATCTACAACAATTTTTCGCAGCTGTGCGTCTTTTAATGATTCATGCAATGTGAATTTAACGGAGATGGCTTGCTTAAATGGTTTGTCCGGCAATTGCGAATAAACAAATTCTTTCGACCATAGTGAAATAAATAATAATAATAATGCGTACAGTAGTCTTTTCTTCATGCTTTCGATTTTCTAATAGTTGTTTTCGATTCTATGGCAAGAAATCACACCTGATTCGTGTAACTGGAAAAGCTTTTTTGAAATTTTGTAGCCCGGATTATTACTAATTACGTACCATTATCATAGAGATGAATTGCGAATGCACATACTCAATATGTTGCTTACATTATAGTTATAAAAAGAGAAGCTGTCTTTTCAGACAGCTTCATCATTGTACTATTCCTCAAACAAACTTGCCGAATTATTATTTCAATAAGCAACTGTAGAGTTGCTATTGAATTACCATGGCTGATTGGTTCCTTGTAACAACCAGAATTTTGACCATGAACTATTTTTGCCGTCCACAGATGAATAATCTGTTTCCTGCAATTTGTCGATAGCTGCCTGTGAATTTTCCGGATTGTTCTGCAGCTCCGTATTGAAATATGCATAGCGAATCGGGATAGCGGCACGGATAGATGCCCAGCCAACCTGCAATGCCGGTAGACCTGTTCTTCTCCAATCCATCCAGGATTCTACAGATGCCTGCCACGATGCGATCCATTTTTGTTCTATTATTCTTTGCACAGTGCCATCGTATGCTACGTCGGGCTGTGCATAATAGCTATCAAAATCTTTTACTGCGCCTGCATAGTTATTGATATCATCTTCATAGCCCGGCAACCACAAATCGAATGACGCCTGAATTCCTTTTTTATACCAATCTTCTGCAGATCCGCCAACACTGAATCCTTTTTGTGCGGCTTCTGCCAAATCAAAACATATTTCAGAATAAGATGCCATTCTTGCTTTTAATAAATCGCCGGAAGGATTATCATAAATATCACGGCGCATGTAGGATACGTAATCGTTGTTCGAGTTTGCCTGCGTGCCAACCGGGTTCAGGTTATAACTATACGTTTCTCCCAGATAGCTGATTGGAATACCTACATAAGTAGCTGCTGTATCATAAAAATTCCAAACAGTTGGTAATGGGGCCTGCCATGGACGATCAACAGAATAAGTTGCCTGGTCAAATTGTTTGTCTTTGTTTGCTAAAGCCGCTGGTGGATTTATATAACGAATATTGCCTACGATCTTTACCAATGTAGTATTGTCTGAAAACTGGCTTGCATCGACAATCGAACGAACATTTACCGGCTCAGCCATGATGACAATTCGTGGATCTTTTAACTGATCTAACTTTTTTACCAGTGTCGCAGACATTTTATTGCGATCATAATTAGACCTGTCATTGAACTGCGAGTTCTTTTGATACGAAGTGCTGCGGTCTGTACCAGGATAGCTCATTGCCCAATCATCATCATTACTTTCAAATACTTTGCCTGCAACTGCTTCGATATCTGCTTTTACGTCTTTCTTGTCAGAAATGCGCAGGTAATAACGAAGTAATAATGAATTAGCGAGCTTTGTCCATTTTGTGGGATCGCCGTTATAAAAGACATCTGATTCAGGAATCACTTCAGGATAATCAGAGGCGTTACCACTCAGAAAGTCGAGTGATGCTTTCAGGTCGGCAATCACTCCGGTATAAATATCTTCTTGTGAATCGAATGCCGGTTGTGTATTTTCTGTGCCACCTTCATCGCCATTCAATGCTTTTGAATAAGGAGCATCACCCCAAAAATCTGCAATACAACCAAAGTTCCACGCTCTCATAATTAAACCAACTCCCTGGTGAAATTTCCAGTTGTTATCTTGCGCCTTCTGCATCATTAATTTGATGTCTCTTAATCTACCGTAATAACCACTCCAGTCTTTAGGATCCCATTGATAGTTGCTGTAACCACCGGACCAGGCGTCCTGTGCTGTTTGTTGCATAGCACCAGAAAAATCACCGGAGCCAAGATTGCCATACTCCATCGCTGCTGATGTAAGCACTTGCGCCATGAGGTAGTTGGGATTGGCAATCGATGGGGAAATATTATTCGGATCGGTATTGAGTTTATCAAACTTCTGACAAGAAGTAGAAAGAAGGATAAGCGCTGCAAATACCCCCGCTATCTTGAATATCTTATTTACTTTCTTCATGATTTTAAATTTATCAGTATTCACAACTAGAATCTTACATTAAGTTTTAAGCCAATCGGAATTGTCCATGGAGTTACATTGAAACGCTCAATACCATTTCTGAATTGAGAACCGTTTCCCTGTGCACCGCTCTGGAACTGGAACGCTAATTCAGGATCGATACCTGCTTTTGCTTTTGTCCATAACAAGATGTTTCTTGTATAAATTCCAAATGAGATGCCTTGTAGTTTCAAACTGTTTGACCATGATTGTGGCAGGTTAGCGCTCAATGTCAATTCTCTTAATTTGATATACGATGCATCGAACATGCTCATTCTTGCAAAGTTCCAGTTGTTCGTTACACCGTCGGCATAATAGTCATACTTGGTATCAGGACCACCGAGGTTTTCAACATAGTTACCATTATCATCCTGGTAAACGCCTGGCACAAACATACCATCATTCAGCGTTGTAGTACCATCGCTATAAGGGAAGCCGCCAGTTGCTGCTGTTGGTCCACCCACCACATGGAATTGCTCATACCCGGAGAACTTGATGAATTTATCCGGATTACTTTTCAGGTAAGCAGGGATATCATTTTTATTCGCTTCGGGAATTGGTATACCCATGTTCTCTTGTCTTTTCATCACTGCATCAGATTGCAGGTAACGATACGTTTGTGAGAAGAAGGTACCTCCAAGGCGCATATCTAAACTTGCAGTCAATGTAAAACGCTTGTACGAAACTGAAGTTTGCATACCCATCAGCAATTTCGGATTATAATTGCCAACGGCTTGTTTGGTGTTGAACGCTTTATTACCTACATATTGCAAGAAGCCATCTGCATCTAATAAAGGCCAGTTATAATAAGGGGATGATTTATCTGTTACAGTTGCCAGTGTATTGTCCCAAAGTTGACCCAGTTTACCATCGCTGATTACCGGCGAGCCATCGCTATGGAACGCGCCTGGTATCACGTTGCCTTTAGCATATGTCCATGATCCGCTGTTACCATCCTGCCAGAATGAGAAATAAGGAACTCCGTCAGCAAGAGAAATAATGTAAGAGTTGTTTTTTGTATAGTTCACACTCAAATCCCATTGCCAGTCCTTATTCTGAATGATAGTGCCACCCAATGAAAGCTCGATTCCTTTACTGCGTACGAGACCTGCGTTGATCTGGCGACTGCTATAGCCAGAGGAGATAGGTGTGCTGATTCCTAAAACCTGGTCCCTGTTGTCGGATTGATAAATCGTTCCTTCAAAACGTAAACGATTTTTAAACATGTTAAAATCCAAACCAAACTCGGTTGACTGTGCTTGTTCAGGTTTCAATGTTGGATTTTTAAGAGCAGCAGAAGTAGCCATCGTTGTTACTCCGCCAAAGTTTCCTTGACCAATTGTACCTAACAAGTTATATGGGCTTGTGCCTTTACCCACATTTGCCCAACCACCGCGAATCTTAAAGAGACTGATATTGTCACCAAGATTTGCAATGTTATTAATTAATAAACTTAAAGATACAGAAGGGTAGAAGTATGAGTTTTCAGATTTAGGCAATGTACTTGACCAGTCATTTCTTCCTGTTAGATCGAGGTATGCCATGTCTTTAAATCCTAAAGAAGCCGTGGCATATAAACTATACACAGCATATTGGGAATATCCTGCTGAGTAATCCAATGCTGTTGGAGCAATATTGGAAATATTAAAGAACTCAGGTGTTATGATCCCTGAACCGTTTTTGGATTTATTGGTGATGTTGGATCCGTAAGAGTATTGTATGTTGCCTCCGACAGAAGCCGATACGTCAAATGCACTTACTTTGTTTTTATACGAAACGAGGAAGTCTGTGTTACTTTCTGACCCGTAAATTTTTTGAATACCATAAGCGCCGTTTCTGTCTCCATGATAACTCTTCGAAATTTTTGTTTCGCGTTGTTCATTCAGCAGGTCTTGAGAATATCGCAGGAATGCGCTCAGGTGCGGGCTGAATTGATAGTCGAGTCTGATATTACCAAACAGGCGATTGCGAAGAAAACCATTTTTCACCTGGTTGATCAAGAACCATGGATTATCGCCGATACCACTGCTGGAAGGATCGGTTCCTGGTGCAAGCGGCATTTTCTGTTGGGTACCTTGCTGTAACCAGTAATTTCTGAGATCATTAATGTTTACACTTGGTGATAAGTAGATTACGTCTTCCAATGGATTAGTTCCTACGTTACCAGCTACTACGTTCGTTGAACTGCTTCTTGTGTAGTTCAACGAAGTACTGATTCGAAGATCTTTGTTCAGTTTATGTTCAACATTCAGAGCAAGATTATGTCTTTGTAAATCTGTTTTAGGAATTACACCAGAGTTGGTTGTATTGCTATAAGAAAAACGATAATTGTCTTTATCGGTTGCATTTTCTATAGACAAACTGTTTTGTGATGTAATGCCTGTTTGTACAAAATTCTTAAGATTGTTGGGATAGCCAACCATATCTGTTGGAATATAATTTCCATTCGCATCCATCGGGCTGTTCCATTGAATTGCTTTGATACCCTGGTTCAGCGGAATACCGTAACGATAAGTATCCATTTCTCCAATGTTGGTCAGCGGGTCATTACCTGGATATGCTTCAGTATAAGGACGTGAACCTGAAGAATAATCAGTGTTTACCGGTAAATACTTATAAGGTTTGTCAAACTCAGTGTTTGATGAAAATGTAACGCCAATACCTTTTGATTTTTTACCGGACTTTGTTGTAATCAGTACAACACCATTACCTGCCCGTGAACCATAAAGAGCTGCAGCGCTTGGGCCTTTTAATATTGATACGCTTTCAATATCATTGGGGTTGATATCAGAAATTGCATTGCCATAGTCAACATCATTACCGTTGCCAATGCTGGTAATATTGTTCATTGAGTTTTGTACCGGTACACCATCGATAACGAATAGCGGTTGGTTATCGTTATTCAATGAGCGCATACCGCGGATTACCATGCTTACTGATGAAGTAGCGGCGCTACCGGTAGAACTGATCGTAACACCAGATACTTTTCCGGCCATCGAGTTCAACACATTTGTCTGACTTACACGGTTCATGTCTTCACCTTTGATCGTTCCGACAGAATATCCAAGTGATTTTTTTGAACGTGTGATTCCAAGAGCAGTTACAACCACCTGCTCCAATTCTCTTGAGGATCCGGTGAGTACTACGCTAACTTGCGATAAACCGCCAACCGGAACTTCATTCGTTGTATAACCGACGTGGCTTATAACAAGTATTGCGTTCGGTCCCGCAACATTGATTGAAAATCTTCCTGCGTTGTTTGTCTTTGTAATGTTGTTTGTTCCTTTCTCAGTTATCGTTGCATCCGTTACAGGGCCGTTGGCATCAGTGACAACGCCACTAACAGGAAAATCCGTTACTTCAGTAACGGGTTCTGGTGCGTAAACTGTATTGATTACTCCGGCCTGTTTAATAATGTAAACGTTGTTTACTTTTTCAAACGTGAGGCCGGCGGGCGTTAATACTTTCTTTAGTACTGCTCCGGCATCTCCTTTTTCTTTTTCTTCTCCTTCGGAATAAACTACCATCGTTTCTTTCAATGCGTCGGCCTGGTAGCTAAAGTAAAGACCGTAGGTCTTTTGCAGCTTCAACATCAGATCCTGAAGCGAAACAGCTTTTAGTTTTTCCTGGCTTTTTGCAGTTGTGTTTTTTTTCGCTGGCTGATTTGATGCGGCCACATCCTGCGCATGGGTGATGGAAACGCAAAGCAATACCGTAAATATTGCAAGCAACCATGCCGGATTTGGTTTAAACAAGGTCAATTTTCTTTTCATGTCAGTGTAGTTAAGATTTTATTGAATAATCAATCGATTATTTGTTTGCTGTATGTCTATATGTAGTGTTCTGGATAAAATATGTACAAGTTCTTCGAGGGATGTTACTGGTATCACGGCTGTTGTTTGCAGTTTCTTGTGTTTTTCGATTTTAAAATCAACCGTTACTCCGTAATATTCATGAATGAGTTCGGCTATATCATTCAACTCTGTCTGGCGGAAATTCCATTTATGTTCCGTCCATGCAGAGTATAAGCGTGTATCCGATGTTGTTTTTATTAGTTGTTGCTGAACCGTATCCAGTACTATTTTTTCGCCTGGCGCCATATACAATGCATCGCTGTTAAATTGTGGCCGGGTTATTTTTACTTTTCCACTTGCCAATACAACACCTGGCGCGGAAGAACGTGCATCGACATTGAACTGTGTGCCCAGTACGGTAATATCAATGGACTTTGCATGCACAATAAATTGCTTATGCTCTGTATGCTTCGTGATTCTGAAAAAAGCGTTTCCTTCAAGAAATACTTCACGGTCTGCATTTTTGAAAAAGTCGTTGTTGTATTTTAAAGACGAACCATTATTTAAAATAACAACCGAGCTATCCGGCAATGTTATTTCCCGAGTTTCACCATTATTTTCAATAACAGTGTAGGAGTCTTTTGCCACATTGGTACGCGGCACCGGCTTCAAAAAAATATAGGCTGATATAATGGCTATTGCGAGCAACGAAGCAGCGCTGAATAACCAGTAATATTTTTTTCCCGAACGAATTGACTTCACACTCCCTCCATCTTCCAATCCCAGTTGATTGAATATATTTTTTTTGAGCTCGGCTTTTTCTTCCGTTGTTAATGGAAATAGTGTAGCGCTATCGTCCGCTAATTGCTTTACCAATTGACGGGCCCGCGTAATCGTAGATTTGTCTGCAGAGTAAAGATTGAGATAAGATTGCCAGAAATCATCAACGTCAGCGTCTGGCGATAATACCCATTGCTGGAAATATTCATCGGCGGCAAACTGGTCTTCGTTAAATCCTTTGTAGTATGAATGATAGTGAATCATCTATACTTTAGAGAATTTATCAAACAGTGAATACTCAAAAGCAAAAAGAAATTTTTACCGGAAGAGCCGTTGCATATCTTCCATAACATCAAAGGAATAGTGCAGAAAGGAAAGCAATTGCAATAGTCAGAAGCTGACTTCTCAGGCGATGTATTGTACGAAAGGCAAGGTTATTTACAGATTGATAATTCATACAGAGTTTATCGGCGATCTGTTCATAGCTGAGGCCTTCATTGAAGCGAAGTTCGAGTACTTGTTTTTGCCGGTTGGTAAGGTTAGATAGAGCAGCTTTCAGGCGTGATTTTGTCTCTTTATCAGTATCGGCCGCTACAATCATTTCTTCCATTGTTTCTTCTGGTGAAATCAACGTGTCGGTCACTTCATGGGTGCTATACTGACTTTCTTTTTTCAGTTTTTTAAGAATAATACTACGCATTACTTTTACGAGATAACTCTGCGTATGCATCACATCTCCCAAAGTATTCCTGTAATTCCATATTTCGATAAAGACTTCCTGTAACGCATCTTTCGCCAGTTCGCGGTCAGTGGTCATTCGCAGCGCTGCGTTAAAAATTTTATCGGCATAAGCTTCATATAAGTTTCCTAATGCCTGCGGATCGCCTTTTTTCAAACGGGCCCAATAGGAAGAGTCGATATGCGTTGTTTTGGCGGTCATGAGTCAAATTTATTAAAGCAGTCTTCAACAAAAGGTAACGTAACATACTTAATGTAAACTTAATTCAGTCTGAATAGGGTAATAAGCTTTGTTTCCGATTTGTTGGGATGAAACGTTTGCGGGAAAATCAGAATTTACGATCCGATCATGCTTAAGTTTATTCTGTGAGGCCTTAAAAGTCGTTGCTGGTGGCTCTGATTTTTGCAATCGTTCTCTTACGAGCCTCAATCTCGTAAAAAAAATGCAATCAGCCTATGCCGTACCATGCTGCTTTTGTGTAAAACTGATTATTATCATCCTTTTTTTGAGTAAATGTTCAGATAATGTTGTCACTTTAATCAGAACGTAAAGGCTGAGTACCCACTACAATTAAATGTATCATCAGGACAGTATGATTTTGATGATGCAATCTCTATTGGGTGCTTTGTCGTCCAAGTCATTATCTTTAATATTGGCAAAAGCGAATCATACATCCATCAACATAAAGTAACTGTTCATGAAACCTATTGTTCAGATATCACTCGATCTTACAAATATTGATGAAGCATTGGAAACGGCGGCGATGGCCATGCGTGCAGGCGTCGACTGGCTAGAGGCAGGAACACCATTGATACTGGCAGAAGGATTGCATGGCGTCAAAAAACTCAGGGAAGCTTTTCCAGGCGTACCGATTGTTGCAGATCTTAAAACCATGGATGGCGGTTATCTCGAAGCGGAGATGATGGCAAAGGCTGGTGCAACGCATGTTGTTGTGATGGCAAGGGCGCACGAAGAAACGATTAAGTGCGTGGCAAAAGCCGGAAAAGACTTTGGCGCTAAAGTGATGGGTGATAATCTCGGTTGTGAAGACATGGTGGCGGCGGCGAAATGGTTGGAAGACCTCGGTTGCGATTATGTCGTGCATCACATTGGCTACGATGAACGCAGAGGTATCGCTGCACAAGGCAGACGGATGCCAAGTCCATTAGATCAGTTAAAAGAAGTAGTAAACGCGGTTAATATTCCTGTACAAGCCGTTGGTGGTTTATCATTGGAGCAAGCAATTGAATGCCCTTTATATGGAGCGCCATTGGTAGTATTAGGAGCGCCATTAACCATCGATGCCGACGCATTTAAAACAGCCGATGGAAATCTGGAAGAATCATTGCGTTTGATTTGTAAAAAGATTCATAGCTATGGTGATGTGAAGAAGGTAAGTTAAACGAAAGTTAGATGGTTGAATTGTTTGATTGTTACGTAGCTGAAATATGTGCAGCAATCAAACCATAGAACAATACAACAATATTAAAATCTGTTTTTGAATTATGATAAAATCAGCAGCAGTTGTAAACTATGCACCGGAAAAAGGATCGGTGGAGATAAGAGAAATTGAAAAACCAGTTATTGGTGAAGAAGATGTATTACTTGAAGTAGCGAATGTCGGCGTTTGTGGTAGTGATCTGCATCAATGGACGGCCGACCACAGCTGGCCGGTAAATTATCCTGTGGTATTAGGACATGAATTTGGCGGTCGTATAGCGGAATTGGGTAGTCGCGTAAAAAATTGGAAAGAGGGCGAACGTGTTGTTAGTGAAACAGCGGCGATCATTAACCCAAACAGCCCCATGACAAAAGCGGGTTTATATAATCTCGATCCGGATAGAAAAGGTTTCGGCTATGGAGTAAACGGCGCAATGACAAAATATGTAAAGGTACCGGCCCGTTGTCTTCATCATGTTCCTGATGAATTGCCATTTGAACAAGCCTGCCTTACCGAGCCATGTTGTGTAGCATACAATGCAGTTGTTGAAAATTCGAGAATAAAACCAGGCGACAGTGTAATTGTTTTAGGCCCTGGTACGATTGGTATTCTTTGTGCGGCTATGGCGAAACTTTGTGGCGCAGACGTAGCGATAGTTGGATTGGAAGCCGATATGCAGCGGTTGAATATTGCCAAGCAATACGGATGCGATGTAATAGTGGGTGATGCAACGGCGTGGGCTAAACGAAAAGACGGATTAGGCGCTGACTTTATCATTGATGCGGCCGGTGCAAGCATTACATTGAAGATTGCATTGCAACTGGTTCGTCCCAATGGCCATATCAGCAAAGTCGGTTGGGGGCCGCAGCCAATGAATTTTTCATTGGATCCGTTGGTACAAAAGAATGTTACACTGCAAGGCAGCTTTAGTCATAACTGGCCCATTTGGGAAAAAGTAATATCTCTACTGGCAAGTGGAAAATTAGATGTAAAGCCAATTATCGGCGGAGTATGGCCCGTAACCGAATGGCACGAAGCATTTGAAAAAATGCACAAGGGAGATGTGGTGAAGAGTGTGTTGAAGCCTGTGTGAGAGAGAAATTAAAAAGTCAAAATTCAAAAGTAAAAATCGAAGAGGGTGCAAAATGTAGAGTCTTTGCAAATACACAGTTTTTACTTTTTATTTTTTAATTTTTACTTCTGCTTTCAAAAAAATACTTCTTAAAAAACCATCATGCGTTTACAAAATAAAATAATCATCATTACTGGTAGTACGACGGGCATCGGTAAAGCAATTGCAAAACGATGTGTTGCTGAAGGAGCGAAAGTTGTATTGCATGGTCTTGAACAGGATTGGGGTAATGATGTATTGAAGGAATTGGAAGAAGAAAATGCTGTATTGCATATCGAAGATATTGGTGCAGACGGAGCAACAGAACGGTTGGTGGATCTTGCCATTAAAACATACGGAAGATTAGATGCAGTGGTAAATAATGCAGCAATCGTTGCTTCTTCCAATATTCATACTACTGATAAAGAATTTCTACGTCGCCTCCTTGAAATAAATACGATTGCACCTTATTCATTAATTAAAGCAGCGCTTCCGTATTTATCTCAGCAACATGGCTGCGTACTGAATATTGGTTCCGTAAATGCATATAGTGGCGAACCTAATTTATTTGCATATAGTGTGAGCAAAGGAGCATTGATGACGATGACGAGAAATCTTGGCGATACTCTATTCCGGGAGAATCATGTCCGTGTCAATCAAATAAATCCGGGATGGGTGTTGACTGAAACGGAAAAGCAACGAAAGAAAGATCATGGATTGGCAGAAGATTGGTATAAGGATTTGCCTTCTGTGTATGCACCCGCAGGACGAATATTATGGCCTGCAGAGATCGCAGCCGCAGCCGTTTACTGGCTGGCTGATGAAAGTGGTCCTATCAGCGGGCAGGTGGTAGATATCGAACAACATCCTTTTATTGGCCGCAACCCTCCGAAAGATTCTTCTACGATTAAAACTTCAAAATAACTAACGGTAACACTTATGCCAAAATTAGCAGCATTTCCCAAGGCATTTATGCAGGCTCTTTGTAAGGACGGAACAATGAAAGTAAAAGAGTGGATTGATTTAGCGTCTGCATTGGATATTGATGGTCTTGAGTGGTATGCCGGTTTTCTTGAAATGAGCGATAAAAACAACTGGCCGCTCTTTCGCAAAATGGTAAACGACAAAGGGAAAACAATTCCGATGATGTGTTGTTCTCCTGATTTTACACATCCTGATAAATCGTTCCGCGATAAAGAAGTTGTCAAACAAAAAGAATGGATTGATATGACATGGACGCTCGGTGGTTCTTACTGCCGTGTACTGTCCGGACAGCGCAGACCGGAGTTATCCGTCGATGAAGGAGTGAAGCTTGCCGCAGATTGTATTTATGAATGTCTTCCCTATGCGCAGGAAAGAAATATTACATTGATTTTAGAGAATCATTATAAAGATGATTTCTGGCAATACCCTGAGTTTGCCCAGAAGATGGATGTCTTTTGCAAACTTGTCGATAGTATTCATCATCCGAATTTCGGAGTGAATTATGATCCGAGCAATACTTATCTCGCCGGCGAAGATCCGATTGAGTTATTATTGAAAGTTTCAAACCGCGTGGTTACCATGCACGCAAGTGACCGGTATTTAAAAGAAGGTACGATAGAAGATCTGCGTAAAGAAGAAGGCGGAGCAGCGGGCTATGCGAAACGATTAAGTCATGGTGAAATAGGAAAGGGTTTAAATGATTACGATGCTATTTTTACAGAATTGAAAAGAGTCGGCTTTGATAGCTGGATCAGTATTGAGGATGGTGTAGATGGAATGGATCAACTGGAAAGAAGTGTAAGTTTCTTAAGAAGAAAGATGAAACAGTATTGGGGCAAGGAGGACAAGTAAAAAGTCAAAATTTAAAAGCAAAAAAGCGAACAGCCGAAAATGAAAAGTAACAGACAACCATTTCTTGTTGCACTTGTATTCCTGATATTCTTTGTCATTTCATTTTTGACCAACATCCTCGGGCCATTGGTACCCGATATTATTGACAGTTTTCACCTGAGCCTTGGTTTAGCAGGCTTTCTGCCATTCTCATTTTTTGTTGCCTATGGTATCATGTCAATCCCTGCCGGTATTCTAACCGAACGATATGGAGAAAAATTCGTGCTGATACTTTCATTTTTATTAGCGCTGGTGGGTGCAGTTACATTTGTATTTTTTACAAGTTTTGGTGTTGCTTTGTTCTCCCTGTTTATTATCGGCTTGGGAATGGCGATGCTGCAGGTAGTCATCAATCCATTGTTGCGCACTGCAGGTGGTGAAGAGCATTTTGCATTTAATTCTGTTTTGGCACAGGTATTTTTTGGCTTAGCCTCTTCTATTAGCCCATATCTGTATAGTTATCTTGTTCAGCATATACATACCGCTGACAGCAATTTGCTATTAAATACCCTAAATAAAGTAGTGCCAACTGACCTAAAATGGGTCTCTCTCTATTGGATATTCGCAGTGGTGGTCGTGTTGATGGTTGTAGTTATTGCAATGATACGATTTCCCAAAGTCGAATTGCAGGAAGACGAAAAGATTGGAACGATGGCGAATTTCAGGGAGTTGCTGAAAAATAAATTTACATGGCTTTATTTTTTAGGCACGTTTACATACGTTGGCACAGAGCAAGGCATTTCCAATTGGATATCGAAATTCCTCCAGTTGTATCACAATAAAAGTCCTGAAACCGTAGGAGCATCTGCTGTTGCATGGTTTTGGGGATTGATGACACTCGGTTGCCTATTAGGCCTTGCCTTATTGAAGTTGTTTGACAGCCGGAAAATTTTAATGGTATTTACTGCCGGTGCAATGGTCAGTCTTACACTTGGATTGATGGGTTCAGCATCAGTGGCAATAATTGCATTCCCAATATGCGGCTTCTTCGCATCAGTTATGTGGTCAATTGTTATATCGCTTGGTTTGAATTCTGTTGCAAACAATCACGGTACACTCGCGGGTATATTATGTACTGGTATAGTTGGCGGCGCTGTGGTGCCATTGGTAATTGGCACTCTTTCTGATGTTATCGGGCTAAAGGCCGCTATGCTGTTGATCTATCTTACCCTTGGCTATCTTTTCAGCATGGGAATTTGGGCAAAACCATTAGTTAATAACGCTGTTACAAAAAAATCTCTTTTCGATATTTTTAAATCAAGTTGAGATTCTGAATGATGAAAATGTAACGCATATCTCCGTGTATCTTCGTGCCATTATGTCTCCGTGGTAAATTTATTTTTTTAACGATTCTATTCTTCTAATTGTAAATGGCAGTACAAAACATAATCGGTATTGATCTTGGTGCGACAAACGTACGTGGCGGTATCGTAAATGAAAGCAGCATATCGGGAATTATTTCCAGCCGCATTCATAGCAATGGATCAGCAGAAGAAGTAATGCAGGATATTTTCGATGTAGTTGACAAGTTAATAAATGATTCGGTTGTTGCGATTGGTATCGGTGTGCCCAGTGTCGTGGATATTGAACAGGGCATTGTATATGATGTGCAATACATTCCATCGTGGAAAGAAGTACCATTGAAAAAAAGACTTGAAGACAGATATAAAGTTCCGGTCTTTGTAAATAATGACGCCAATTGTTTTGCTCTTGGCGAATATTATTTTGGAAAGGGCAAGGGAAGCAATTCAATGATCGGCTTGACGTTGGGTACCGGAATTGGCGCAGGAATTATTATCAATAAGCACTTATACGCTGGCCCCAACTGTGGCGCAGGAGAGTTTGGAATGGTGGAATACCTCGATCATTGCTATGAGTATTATGGGTGCGGGCAATTTTTTCAAAATGTTTATCATACCGATGGCGAGATTGTTTATCAACGGGCAGGCGATGGTGATCAGCAGGCAATCGACTGGTATGGAGAAATGGGAACACACCTCGGTAATGCAATAAAAACAATTCTTTATACCTACGATCCGTCACTGATTGTTTTTGGAGGCTCTGTACGGTTTGCTTATCCGTATTTTCACGAAAATATGTGGAAGCGTATCCGCACGTTTGCATTCTCAAAATCATTAGAAAAACTGCGGATTGAATTATCTGACCTGGACAATAGTGGAATACTTGGAGCCGCTGCGCTGTATTATGATTCGCTGAAGTGATTTCATACTAGCTACAATACTTTGTGTTGAAAATACCACATAAAGTTTTTTGGTTTCGCATTTTCTACGGAATGAAACTTTATTAACCTTGCGACATAGCCAATTTACAATCTCCGATATTTTTTTGCATACTGGCTTTATTGTGACTACAGCATAAGACGGATAAACAAAAATCGCTACTATTGTTGTCGCTTAACGATTACTTTCACGTTGCGCTCTTTCGTATGAATAGAAAATCAGTGTTGTATCTTTTAATAATCGGTCACCTCAGTATTTACTGTTCTGCACAGCAGGAACAACCGGATACATCGTATCTGCTACCGGATGTATTGATGATGCAATCCGGAAAAAAAGTGAATAACAAATCAGATTGGGAAAAAGCACGACGAGCCGAAATAATAAACCTGTTCGCAAAAAATGTGCAGGGTAAAACGCCTGTGAAAAAAGTACGGCTCCGATTTCAAACAACATCGGTTAATCATACTGCGCTGAATGGAATAGCTACGCGTAAAGAAGTGCGGGTTTATTTTTCTGAATCGGAAAAATATTACATGGACATCCTGGTTTACATTCCTAATAAACGGGTTGGCCCTTCACCTTTATTTCTCGGATTAAATTTCTCCGGTAACCAGGCGGTTAATGCAGATACAGGCATTACACTTTCCAAAAGATGGATTACATACGGTAAAGAGCCTGCATACAAGAATCATTTTGCAACGAATGCTTCACGAGGCATAGATGGGGATGAGTGGCCTGTGGAGCAGATTCTTGCGGCTGGTTATGGATTGGCTACAATTTATTACGGTGATCTGCAAATTGACAGCGTTAATAGCGTGAATGCCGGCATCGCACCATTATTTTATACAAAAGGACAAACGAAACCTGCACCGGATGAATGGGGCGCTATCGGTGTATGGGCATGGGGACTTAGCCGCGCAATGGATTATATAGAAACTGATAAAGATCTCGACGCAAAAAGAGTGGCGGTGATTGGTCATTCACGATTAGGAAAAACGGCATTGTGGGCGGGGGCACAGGATAAACGTTTTGCGTTAGTCATCTCAAATGATTCCGGGGAAGGCGGCGCGGCAATTACACGGAGGAAGTACGGAGAAACGATCGAGCTGATCAATAAAGCATTTCCTCATTGGTTTTGCGATAATTTTAAATTGTATAACAACAAGGAAAATGAATTGCCTGTAGATTTTCATGAGCTGATTTGTTTAATTGCACCAAGGCCGGTGTATGTTGCAAGCGCAAGCGAAGATCAATGGGCAGACCCAACTGGAGAATACCTTTCTGCATATCATGCCTCTGAAGTTTATGCATTGTATGGATTGATAGGTTTGACGAACCCGCAACCTCCCGGTGAAAATTCACCCGTTGGAGATGGATTTATCGGTTACCATATGCGTAAAGGCGAGCATGCATTAACCCCTTATGATTGGACACAATACCTTCATTTCGCGGATAGGTTTCTTAAAGCGAAGAAATGATGCTGGTATTCTTCAAAGCATAATTTCCCCTCTGTTCATTTTATTATTTGGCCGGTCGTTATTTACAAAGAGTAGCACAACGAAAACTGCCGGCATAGCGCCGGCAATTTCAATAAATTATTAAGGACGAACGGTACAGGATATTGGAATAAAACAGGTTCAGGATACTGGATTGAAAACGGATCAGGATATTGGAAAGAAAAAGAAGTTGACTGATATTGGATTTTTGGTTTTTACAAAGGATAGCCACGGTTTTTCAGTGATATTGGACTGATTGATATAAGTTGTATATCAATCAACTTCTGAGACAAAAGTAGAGTGCGGCTTACTGTTTGCATAGAGCAAATCATCTCTTTTTATATGTTTATTTACTTTGATTTTATAAGTGTATTTACGTATTTAACTTATAAG
Source organism: Chitinophagaceae bacterium (assembly GCA_049840875.1). GTDB lineage: Bacteria > Bacteroidota > Bacteroidia > Chitinophagales > Chitinophagaceae > JAFDYH01. The sequence goes on from JASGJE010000002.1 coordinate 489,053, forward strand.
TGATTGCCATTCATAGGCTATAGCTTAAATACACTATAAGGGCAACTAACGGTGGCGAGATAAAGAGGATTTTGCTCATAGCCCGGAGCGTGAAAACATTCAAACGGAGCGCCGGAACCAGCGCCATTCCTGAAATCGTTTTTCTTCAAATCACTGATATATTCCTTTGCAAGCTGTCGCGCAAGGGTGAGATTGGTTTTAGCTATTGCAAAACAAACCCACCCGGTCGCTGTACCCCAGTAAGCTCCATTCTGGTAACTGTTTTTTGCGACCGAGGTTTTTTCCCATGCTGTTGTGCTGTCGTAATCATCGATGGTAAGAACATGGCGTATGTTTCCATTATACGATAACAAACCTTTGGAATAAGATTCAGCAAGAAATCCGGATGCCGTCGTTTGTGCATCGCCGCTAAGTATGTTATAATATACGGCAAGTGCTGTAGCCCACACATCCGGCTGCCTGCTTTTGCCTGTTGATGCGAGAAGCATGCCCCTGCTATCTGAAAACAAAGCAGGAATAGCATTCTTTATTTTGTCCGCAATGTTTTTGTAAAGGATTGCCTTGTTTTTTTGATTGATTTTTGAAAACAATATACTCAACTCAACAGCCGCTTTATATTTAAGAATAGAAGTAAAACACAAATCACCAGTGATCGTGATGGCATCACGAAATCCAAAGTCAACACCACGGATTTCATCGGTAGTATAAACGATTTGATTGCTCTCATGTGATGGTGGAACGTTGAAAGCAATCTCCAGTCTGTCAATTAGTTTAATGCCGTTTATTTGTTGAAGCAAAATGCTGTTTTCTCCTTTTGCTTTTATATAGAAGAAAGCCATGTGTATAAAGAAGAACTGATCATCGTATGGCGGTGTAATACCGTATTCTTTATTTCCTTGTTCATAATAATCATAAGTGCCGGGAAAATAAATAGGCTTCTGGTCATCGATGCGGATATGATCTGCAATTGCACCGACCGGAACTGTACTGCCGTTCTTTGTTTGCCATGTCTGATCGCATTGAGTAGATGCTGTCAGCAACAACATATGCTTTTGTTCGGCAATTGAGATCATACCTGTTTCAAGCGACATCGCATAATCCCTTATCCAGAAGGATGGATAACAATCACGGCCTCCCGGTCTGATCAAAATACCGTCTGTATTATTTGGTCCGAAATCGGCTGAGATTTTTTTCCCAGGGTAAACTCTCGAACTGTCAAGAACCTCTCTTGTCATTTTTTCGAGATAGCTTAAATCGCTTTTCGATAAAAGCCTTTCTTCCTGTGCATTTACATGGAATGTGATGGATGATAAAACCATCAACGACGCCAAAACACCTGTTATATTTGTAAAGCGCATCCGATGATAATTAAATCAGAAATACAGTTTGTTGAATTGTTACGTTGTGGCTATCTCATCCATCTTCACCGGCCTGTTTTGTTTTACAGATAACTTTGCTGCTATCGCAATACGTACCGCCTTTAAACCATCAGCAACGCCTACCGGTATTGGCTTATCATTTACAAGTGCGTCTACAAAGAGTTTCATTTCTTCCCTGTAAGAATTTGCATAACGGTCCATAAAAAAATCAAGCGGTAATGAATGTTGTATACCTTGCTGGTTATACAGAACCGTTTGATGATGCAGATTGTTTTGGACCTGCAGCATTGCTTTATCGCCAAATACCTCCAACCGCTGGTCATATCCATAAATTGCTTTCCGGCTGTTATCGATTACAGCATAACTGCCATCATCAAACGTAAGTGTAGTGACAGCGGTATCAATGTCGTCAAACTGCTTTACGATCTCATCTACCCGCACAGCTCCTTTTGAATATACTTCCACTACTTCTTTACCGGTAATATACCTTGCCATATCAAAATCGTGAATGACCATATCGAGGAATAAACCACCGGATGTTTTTAAGAAATCAGCGGAAGGAAGCCCCGGATCGCGGCTTGTTATTTTTACAACCTGTATGTTGCCAACCTTACCATCAGCAACTAAATTCTTCGCATGCCGCATGTCCGGATCAAATCTGCGGTTAAACGCCAGCATCACTTTCACTGGTGATTGCTGTACCAACCGGGTGACGGCAATTGTTTTTTCTAATGAAAGATCTATCGGCTTCTCACAAAAAACATGTTTTCCCTCAGCAATACAAAGTTCAAGCAATTCAGCATGGGTGCTGGTTGATGTACAGATCAATACGGCATCAACGCCGGGATATCGTATGGCGTCTGCCGGATTATTTGAATAAAAGATGTCGCCATACTCGTTTGCAAATTGTTCTTTTGTTCGTCGCGCAGATACGGCGACGATTTCTGCTTCAGGAATATGATGGCGGATTGTATCGAAATGAATCTTTCCGATGCGGCCAATGCCTAACAGGGCCAATTTTATTTTCTTCATGTTACAATTTCTGGTTAAAGGCGAGGATTAAAAAGAAAATTGTTTTACTGTATATAAAAATAGCAGGTATTTATATCCCTCCTGTACTGTTCTATTACTTTACGCTAACATTTAGCGACGAACCATACTTGGCAAGAAATTAATTTCACATTATAGCGATGCTATCTTGTTGAAGCTTGCTTGCGTTTATTGTTCAGCCATTTTCTCACGGGTATATCATAAAAATGCATCACGAGATAAGCTGTAATCACCAATAAAATGATTCCCGGAACAATGATGTAAGGCAATTCGCTGACCGGTGGTTTTTTGTTGGTATAATAGTTCCCGTAAATCCATATAGCGGCATAATGCGTCATATAAAGCGGGTAGGATATATTACCGAAGAATCTGCATATCTTTTTCCATTGAGGAGATATGCCTGAGCCTGCTCCGAGCGAAATGATCAATGGAAAATAAAAGAGCACCACCATTGCTTCCATCAACCAACTCCATGCTGCGCCCGGAAATATAAATACACAAAACAATAAAACGGAAAGACCAATAAATCCCAACCTGTTTTTAATAATCCAGTTTGACCGGTAAACAAGCAGGCCGGCTAAAAATGAATAACCAACACGTACACCACCGTCCCAGAAATTATCTTTCGACCATCCACCTAAAAGATTGCCTGCACGGTGACTAACCAGGCATATGCCAACAGCGGCAATGATTGCTAAGATGGCGAGTATACGACGATGAAGCCTGCATAAAATAAAAGCGTAAAACACATTGGCAACATATTCCCAGAATAGCGACCAGGATGGTGCATTGAGACCAAAAAGGTTGAACGCACGATTTTCCATAATGGGTAACGGAATAAGAAAAACAGAACAGGTAAATAATAAAATAATTTTACCGGCACTATATGAAATCGGTGCCGCGAACGGGTCAACAAGAAATGCCACTAAACCAAGTGCTGATCCCAACATCACTAACGGATGCAATCGTATCAGTCTTGACTTAAAAAATTCTTTAACGCCCATTTTTCCGATACGATTATCATACGCATATCCTGTAACAAAACCGGATAAACAGAAAAAGAAATCTACAGCTAAAAATCCGTGACCAATGAAGTTTTGCTTCGGGTCAGTATACACCCATTCCATAAAATGAAAGATGACAACAGCAAATGCTGCGATACCTCTTAGCCCATCAAGAATTTCGAAATGTTGTTTTGTAGTCGCATCAACATACCGGGGATTTTTTTCATTCATAGTGTCAGCTTCATCATTGATCTTTTAATGACCGGCGCATCGATATCCAATGCTGTTTTATATAGAGGAAGGTCAACAATAATAGTCTTTCTTTAAATTGGCAAAACCAGGTTATCATTATCATCAAAACTCCAGAACGGATTATAGGCAACTTCAAATAAGTGCCCGTCAGGATCTTTAAAATAACCGCTGTAGCCACCCCAGAAAACCTTCTGAGCAGGTTTGATAATTGTTGCGCCAAGCTTTGCGACTTCATCTAAAACATTATCTACTTCCTGTTCTGATTTTGCATTGTATGCGATAGCAATGCCCGAAAAGCCACTGCCATTTTCATTGACTGTTGCATCATCTGCCAGCAGTTTTCTTGGATAGATGCTGAAAACAATTCCTCCAAGCGGAAAAAAAGCAATATCGTCCTGGCTGGCGGAAGATTTTTTCCAACCAAGCCCTTTCTCGTAAAAATCAAGTGCTTTAGTAAAATCGTTGACGCCTAAAGTTATCAGGCTGAGCTTTTGTCGCATCGTTTTGTTTTTTGTAATAATGAGGAGATCTCTGCCAATTTAAAAGATTGTTTTCAATTTTCTTCTACCGCAGAAGTAATTTATACAACGATAAGGACAAATGATAATGACTTATTGCTCCTCCAACGGCTCTTTTCCCTTTTTGTTTAAAATAATGTTGATAATCCTGTTGCGTTCGCCCAGGATTAAAAGCCCCAATATTATTTTTGCTCCTGACTCAAGAATATTGGCAAACGATGGAGTGGTTGACCGGTAAGAATCTTTTTTCTCGTCGATGAATACGTATAGCTGCTTGCAAAATGCAGGAATGCTATCAACAAGGATATAGCCACCCAACACAACTAAAGCAATCATCAGTAATTCTGCTGCAGATAACGAAATTTTGGATTCCGGTTGTTCTCCGAGAGAAAATTCATGTTCCGTAAAACCTTTATCCAGTTTTAATGCATCAATAAAATAATTTGTATTGACTAATAACTGGTATGCCAGTATAACGTACAAGGCAAGTACAAACAATGAAGCAACTATAAAACCAAAGGATGTTGCGAATTCCTGCACTGAAAAGTAACGAACGATAAATGATAATGTAGTAAGAATTTGTTCAATGACATCTTTTACGAAGAAAAGACCAAAAATCTTCAGTATGATGTTGAATAAACTTCTTGGAGTGAGTGACATATGGGGTGGTTTTAAGTGAAGTTGTTTGATAAACTTGTTAAGCTGCTCTTTTAAACGTTATCATTTATATAAAAACAATTTCGTCACCTTTTAATTCCTTTCTAAAAAATCTTTCATTCGGAAAGTAAATCAGAAAGACTAGCATTTCAGCCAACGAAAAATAAATAAACAACCAGTTTGCAACTATAAGAAACGATATGCAAAGCGCAAAACAATTTCCAGCTACCCATATTTTTCTTGTTCTATAATACGTTTTATGAAAAGATTTCTTTTCTTCAAAGTTTTCCAATGCGTGTAGCTTCACTTTCTGTTTTGTGATATAACTGGAATATATGATTGAAGATAGGACGATTACAAAAACAATGATATTCTGTGTTTTTCCTGTTTTCTCGAGTGAATGTCGTATATAAAGGCCAAGTTTCATCAGGTAGAAACTTCCACCTACTATTATAGAAACTATTAAAAGAAAGGTGAAGAATAATTTCTTATATGGAGCCATCGCGATTGCCTTGACGATACTACTTTCTGACATTTTATTTTTATTGAGTAAAGTTGATAGATTGATTAACTGAGATTGAACGTCACAGGTGATTTGTTTATAGGGTTAAAAGAAGAACTGTAAAATAGAAAAAAAATCCGAGCGATAAAATAAGCGGTGATAAATGATACGCTTGCTTGTAGTATTACGAAATGCAGCAATACATGTTAAGTAAAACAAGTGTAATTCGTTTTTATAATTTCATGCGCATTTCAAGTACATGGGCGTTGAAACCTGCTTTCAGGTAAGCATTTTTTGCAGTAAGGTTATCATTATATACAACCAGGCGGAGCTCGGAAATATTGTTTTCGGTAAGCCATTCTTTTAATACCTGCAAGACTTGTTGATTGATCCCTCGTCCACGGTGGGCTGGCTTTACATACATCAAACCGATATAGGCAAATCGCGAATGCCTGAGATATGGTTCCGCTTCCTTTATCACCGCATAGCCCGAGCCTACAATTTCGTTATTAATTTCAGCCACCATGACTTTCGCCAGCGAAGATGTAACCAGGAAGGGAAAATCGTAATAATGGATGTGCCCTTCCTTTAAGCTATCATCAAATTCTCTTTCGGCTTGAATGATTTCCTGTTCAAATTGCAGGAGTGTCGGTACATCTTGTATAGTTGCGTCCCTGATTTTTAGATTGTTCATTTGTTTTATTGAGCGATTATCAATGCCTCGTCCTGCAATCAACGAATTTAAGGCATCCCCGCTCATGGTTATACATCTTACTCCCTGTACAAAATGAATTGCTATTGGAGCCTGTGATTTGCCTCTGCAACGATAAAAGATACTGTCTCGCAGGCGAACAAATCATTCCTTCAACTGTCCGTATTTGATACAGTACACCTTGATGTTTAAAAAAGATTTTCATTGAGAACCATATTCATAAATTTGTGGCATTCAATTCGCGACTCTCAGGGCATCAATACTTAATTCTTACTGAAATGAACAGAAAATTAATACTTGCGGCAACAGCAATCATTTGCCTGGGCTTCATAAGCCATTCGCAAAGCAAACATTCATCGTTCTCGAACTCCAGCAATAACGGCCACTCATCAATGACGATCACTGATGATAACCTCAACTTTAATTTCTCCTATACAAATGGTGAGGAGATTTCTTTTACAGACGATGAAAAAGGGTTCAGGACATTTCCTGATGACGGCATCCTCCGCTATTCAAAAGATGGAAAAAAACTGACTGTAACGAAAGATGCCTCGGGTAATATTGTTTATGAAATACATGGCGGCGATAAAAAAACATCATTGACCGAAGATGAAAAGAATTTTGTCGGAACAGTTATCAGGGTAATGATAGAATATGGAATAGGTGCGAAGGACCGTGTTGCCCGGTTATACAAGAACGGCGGCACGAAAGCAGTGATGGATGAAGTAAAGAATATGAAGACCGATTATGTGAGGGCGATATACCTCCAGTTTTTGTTGTCAACTAATAACCTGTCAGCAACTGATATGACGGCCATCGCAAATGATGCACAATCGCTGATCAGTTCAGATTATGAAAAAGGAAAACTGCTGGAAGCATTTTCCTCGAAATATCTCAGTAATGCCACTACTGCAAAAGCTTTTCTTGATGCTGTAAAAAGTATTCGGTCCGACTACGAAAAAGCAAAAGCGGTAAAATCAATTCTGCACCAGGAACTCACGGATGAACAATTTACTGCAGTTATAGAAGTAGCAAATACGGTGAGCTCAGACTATGAAAAAGCGGGTGTGCTCAATGAAGTAATTGCAAACAATAAAATATCTCCGGCGCGTTTTACTGAACTATTGCATGCGACCGCAAAAATCTCCAGTGATTATGAAAAAGCAGGTGTGTTGAAAAAGGTATTTGAAACAAATGTAAGGGTACCAGAAAATGCTTTTGTCGAAACATTGGGAGCTACTGCATCGATAGGCAGTGATTATGAGAAATCGGGAGTGCTAAAGAAGATCGCGGAATCAGAAATAAAGTCTGATGAGAATTGGGCAAGCCTTATTAACGCAACTGCAAAGCTGGGAGCGGACTATGAAAAAGGAGAGACACTCCGCTTCATTGCAACAAGAATGCCGTCTACAGATGCCGTGAAAGATGCTTATCTGAAATCTGCGAAAACGATCGGGGCTGATTATGAGTACGGCAAAACGATAAGAGCGTTGAAATAGCCGGTTTCGTATCGCCCTTTGTTACGCCGTTTTTTTTCATTGAATACCAGATTTTATTGCACTCAATGCGAATCAGCTTCTTATTTATCTTTTTGCTATTAGTAATAGAGCATAAAGTTGTTGCCCAGAAGAAGGGCAATGATTTTCCAATCTTTGATCATAGCTTATTGTTAGAAACAAAAGCTGATACAACTGCGAATGTGAGTTTCGCTGATTTTAATGGAGATGGTCATCCGGATATTTTATTGGTGAAAGGAAGACATTGGCCAATCGTTGACAGGGTTCTTCTCGGTGATGGTAAAGGCAACATACAACGGGCTTATGATCTCAGTACGATAGCAGACCGTTCTTACACCGGCGCGGTGGCAGATTTTAATGGAGATGGTTTTCCGGATATCGCTATCAGCAATGATGCGCCGGATAAAAAGCTTATTTATTTTAATGATGGGAAGGGCAATTTTAAAACAGGTTCGGAGTTCGGACTACCGGAATGGCCTACACGAAATATATCGATTGCTGATATCAATGCTGATGGATGGCCTGACATTATCCTGGCAAACAGGGGTGACTCCGGAAGCACTGTAAACTACATTTGTTTAAACCAGGGCAAGGGACAATTTAGTAATAGTTGTATTCCTGTTGCAAGGTATCCAACGACAACGATAGCTGCAGCCGACATGAACAGGGATGGTATTATCGATCTTGTAGTACCCCATCGCGATGGCGGACAAAGTTATGTTTACATTGGTGATTCAAACCGGCAGTATTCCGATAATCGTCGCATCCCATTTGGCCCCACTGACGCTACAATTCGCGTAGCAGCTGCCGCAGATTTTAATGGAGATGCGATTCCTGACATCGCAACGATTGATGAGAATAAAGGGGTAACTATTTATTACGGGCAAAATGGGAGCGCATACTCTGCAGGAATTTCTCTGGCATCAGCAAAACCTGTTCCGTATGCACTGGCAATCGCTGATCTCAATAAGGATGGAAAAATGGACATCATCGTCGGTCATATAGAAGCTCCGTCTACAATATTTTATAATAATGGTGATGGCCGCGTCTTTACACCGGTTTTATTCGGTGATTCAGAAGGAACAGTGTACGGCTTTGCTATTGGCGATTTTAATGGTGATAAAATACCCGACATTGCTGCTGCCCGTTCAGAAGGCAGGAATGTGTTATACTTTGGAAATAACAGTTCCAAAAGGCGCAAATGATCAGCCGTTGTAATCATTCCTTGCATAGCAAACCGGCACAGGTTTCCCGATTTGTGTCCTGATGTATCTGTTAATTGTCGCTTTCTTTCATCGAATTTAACCTGACGACCGTACCAAGGGTATTTGCAAATTTGTTGGTCTGTTTTCTTCCTTGTCAAAACCTCTACCATCAATATTTCTTGCTCCCCAGAATATAAGGTCGTTGAAAATATAAACAAGGTCGCACTCAGAGAAAATCTGCCCTTCCGCAAGTCCAAAAGGTGGGAATGATTTTTTCAAAATGCTTTGGGGCTTGTTTACCTCCCATTTGTCAAATCCTTTTGTCAATTGATTCATAGCGTCGGCAAACGGTTGCAGCAAAGGTGTTACCAGGTATTCAATATCCGCAATGAAGTTTACCTTTTGTGCGCCATCAGCGATAGCATGTTCACCTTTCCATTGCATATGCCCCTTGATACTCATTTTTACTAACGGCGCTTTTCCGAAGGCGTCCGCAGAGTTGATAACCGTCAGATCAAACGTATCACCAGGATAATAAACAAATGTTCTTGTTAAATAAAACGGCTTAAGGTTGCCGTCTGCATTTTTGATGCTGCTTGGGCGAATTTCAGGAGCGATGCTTTTCCATTCACCGCCTTCAATGAACTTTTTTATTTGTTCTTCTGTCATCTTGTATTTATTTAGTAGTAGTTACAATCTATGTTAACACGAAAATTCACGGTTTATTTTAATTCACTTTATACTACACAAACGAACTTAAGCAATTTGCAATTCAGATGGTTGTTGCTACATTCGCTGAAAACCTTATCACGAGCATGAAGCTAAAAAAGATTTTAAAATATTTGCTCTATACTGTCGTCACATTTGTCAGCTTCGTTTTACTTTATCTTCTGGCTGCATTTTGTCTCTCACGAATTACGATCAATAAAGAACCAGATACAACCAATGACGTGACGATCTATATTAAGACGAACGGAGTACATACGGATATCGTGGTTCCTGTGAAAAATGATCAGATGGACTGGAGTAAAGAAATACTGTTCAGCAATACGACTGCAAAAGATTCAAGCATGCAGTACCTTGCTATGGGCTGGGGTGATAAAGGGTTTTACCTGGAAACGCCAACCTGGGCTGACCTGAAATTCCGGACAGCATTCAGGGCCGCCTTTGCGTTAAGTACAACTGCTATTCACGCAACTTTCTATCGGGCTATGATAGAAAATAAATCCTGTAAGAAAATAGAGATCAGTCAAGATCAATATAAACGACTTGTTGATTATATCTTAAACAGTTTGCAAAAAGATATGAATGGACATGCGATCTGGATCAATACGACAGCAAACTATGGTACTACTGACGCTTTTTATGAAGCAACCGGCAGCTACAGCTTATTTAAAACCTGCAATACCTGGGCGAACAAAGCGCTGAAAGTAAGCGGGCAGAAATGTTGCTTATGGACGGCTTTTGATACGGGGATATTTTTAAAGTATGAATAAGCCCTGTGCTGATGATATACGCCTGCCTGGAGTCTTGTCATATACATCTTCCAATTAAGAACTAATCCGGCAGACCATTAAGTCCGCCCGGGGTCTTGCCAAAGGCAACTTCAACCTAATGATTATTCCGGCAGACCCCGGAATTACCAGTAAGTTATCAATATGTACAAGATTTTCATATTTCTTTACACCATTCTCATATAATGAAGCGCTTGAGTGTTCATACATTGTGTAATCAGGTATAAGATTCCATTTGCCGCGTACAGGATTGAAATGAATATAATTAAGCTTTTGATAAGTAAATTCTTTCGAAGAACATTCTTTTGCGTCGAAACTGTCTTCAAATACTTTATGTAGTTGTCCTTTTTTTCGTTCCTGATTATTCACTCCTGCACAAAGCAAATCAAGCAAGTTATTATTACCTGCGAGTTCAAGGCGTTTTATGATTTCATAAGCCATGAAGCGTTTAGCGTTGCTGATTACTGAATTCAATGACTTCTGCATTTCCGGAAAATACAGCAATACATGTACATGATTTGGCATAATAACATATCCTGTCACGCCTATATTCTTTTCGTGAAGAACATCAAACCATTTGTAAATTGTATCATAGGCTTTGGTTGTTTCGATTAATGGAAGCCATTTGTAACAAGTAAACGTAACAAAGTAGATACTATTGGATAATTTTTCATGTGTTGTACGAACCGACATTGGCAAATATAGTATGTGATCTAAAGAAACTCCCGGGGTCTGCCGGTTATACTTCTATTATTGAAATAGTTTTATAGGCAAGACCCCGGGAGGACAAAACAGGGCGTATTTTTTTACGCCCGGCGTTTTTTAACTATGAAATAAATTATCAACACTGCTATGCCAATTGCTATCAATGGAAGACGTATGTAACGACCAAATGATTGTCCTTTTCGATATGCTTTGTCATAATCAGAGAGGGTATTATACTGTTTTAATTCTTCTTTCCCCGCTGACAATTTAAATGAATTGAAAAATTTTTCTCGGTCCATAGCAGTTTGTTCGGCCAGCGACGACGAAACCCAGAAGCTGTAGTTATAGATTTTATTGTTTACAAACAGCATTCTCATAAATCTCTTATATTGATAATCGGGGTTTGACGAAGTAATAAATTCTACTTCTATTCCCTCCAGGGAATTAATGTTGATTTTCTTTTTAAAGATTAGCGAATCTCCAGATGTTTTCATCATTCCATCAAGAAACCCGCTGTACACAATGTTTAGCTTTCCGGGTCTTATTTTTATACTCCGGCCAAAACTGTAGTCTGAAACAATAACGGTATAAACTCCCGAATCATTTGTATAGTTGAGGACTTGCTGACCAAGTGTGTCAACATAACTTGGTTTGCCCGGAAATTCGATGCTGGCAATATCAGACAGTTTCTGAGTATAGCTGGTTTGCGCCGACAAAGAGTTTGCTGAAAAGAAAAGTATAACTAGTAGATATGTCTTGTTCATGTTATTTATGGCGATGTTCAAAGGTTCGGCAAAATTATTATTAACTCCCCATTGATAAAAGTGTTTCACCCCTTTAATACTTCGTAGCCGATGTCTACGCCGTGGTTCGTGAAGACAGGAACCATCTTCCTTAAAACTCTTTCAATTATTTGTTCCTAATTATTTTTTCTATTCGGAAAGTGAACTAAAGTAGTGGTTCGTGAGGGACACGCCCCAAGGCGTAGATACATTCTTAAAGTACTGCGCCGAGACGATAGCTATCGGCTCCCTCTGAGTCATTTGTGATTGTAGAGTTAATTATTAGCGAGGAGACTCGGCTGGGAAGCAGTATGTACTTTATAATTGAAGTAAGTGGTTGTAATTTATCGCATCGTAATTTAGAGAACTGATATAGTGATATAATTTTAGATCATCAGTAATTATCAAAGTGTTCTGTTTTGCCAAATCTGTTATCGATGCATCAGCTATGCCAAGTTTATAAAAAGCTGTTTCATTTCGCTCTATAATTGTTATTGACTTCTCTTGCTTTTCCAAGTATCTTGAAAGTATTTCTTTTAAAAAAACAAAAAATTTAAAGTCAATTTCCGAGTTGTAGTTGTCACTGAGATTGCAGATTTCAGTGATAATATGAGTGGTGACTACTATTTTTTCTTGGAAAAGAATGGTTAATTTTTTTAAAATGCGAAAGTCGGATTCAGAGAACTTCTTTAATCGTTTGTTTTTGCCAATTTGTGACGGATCGAATGAGCCGATCAGTAGCAATAAAAGCAGATTTGTGTCGATTAAAATTCCAGAATATTTCCCTTTTTTTGCTAATATATCATCTATTCCCATTTAAAGTTTTCGAATTTTCATTGCCTTAAATTTTCCATTGGTGGCATCAATAATAATGATTTTATATTTCCTTGCATTACCTAATAGATCTCTTGCGAAAGATGCCTCGGTAGGATTTTTATCGGGCATACTAAAAGTTATCGTCCAGTGCGAATTGTCGTCGCTTAATTCTACTTCTTCCAATAAAAAATCTGACGTTTCCATCGTTGTATAGAAATTGGTAATGGCCGTTTTTGCATGACTAATTGCCTCTCTAGCTGTAACCATCAGAAAAAAAATTTATTGAATAGTGAGTTATATTAGATTAAAATTATTTCTTCTTTAAATCTACTTGAATTAATTGATTGCCAAAAAATTGAATTTTATCCTCGAAAACTTTGACTGTTTCACCATTCAAAATCCAATTCATCTCTGCTTGTCATTAGAAAATCAGTAATATAGTCTGCTGCTTTGTCAAGATGATTTTGAATAAGTGTGTTTGGAATTCTAAGAGTGAGATAACCTTTTTTGAAGGAATACAATGTTCTTTTTAAATCAGACAACGCTTGATTGGGATTTGAATTATGCTGACCACCATCTACTTCAATGTTAACTTTCGCATCTGTTACAGCAATATCAATAGTTTTATGCCCATCAAATTTTTCAAGTTCGGCTGGTACACCGCGTTTCTTTAGTGCTGCATACAGTAGCCTTGCTTCTGTCGTTGATTTTGATTGCGATGTTTTGAATGTTTGCTGACAGGTATAGCAAAGTACAATACCAAATTCGGTTTTGGAGTAGTCTTGAACGTTTTCAGAAACGGGGGCATTACAATCTGAGCAAGTCTGCTTTCGTGGATTGTAGTGATTCATATGGTTGGCTTTGGATAGGAAATAAGGTCTACCTATTATATACGTAGCCGGTTTAATATTATTGTATTAATTGTAAGCTTTGAAAATGTTCAGCAATAAGTAGCCAACGAGGATTTCTACCTTGCCTAAATAGTACCACCTACCCCCGACTCATAATTCTCTTACCTTTTTCCGTCCTCCCCGAAAAAAAATTCAAATTCCTTGTAACCATTTTACCTTTCCGGAGTATTCTATTATGAGATCACATTAAGCATATACGGTGGGCCAACTGAACGATGAAAAAATAATGGTGCGGGTAAAGGAGGGTCATTTAGCTGACCTGGCGGAACTGTTTGACCGCTACAATGTGCCGCTGTACAACTTTTTTCTGAAGCTGACGATGGAAACGGCTACCAGCGAGGATCTTACGCAGAACCTGTTTTACCGCGTGATCCGCTACCGGCACACCTTTAATGCAAACACGGGCAGCTTTAAAAGCTGGCTGTACCAGATGGCCCGCAACCTGCATGCTGATCACTGCAAGCAGAAACAGCGCATCACCGAAGTGGTGAAGAACACAGGCGAACTGCCAGATGAAGTGCCCGACCGCAGCAACGGCTACGACGAACAGGATTATGAAAAGCTGAATACGGCGCTGCGAGGCCTCGGCCCGCTTGACAGGGAACTGATCGTACTGAGCCGCTACGAAGGATTGAAATATGCAGAGATAGCGAAGATGAAAAATGTGAGCCTTGGAAGTATCAAAGTGCAGGTGCACAGGGCGCTGAAGGAACTGAAGAGCCTGTACTTTAAACAACAAAACTGATGACCATGCAATGCAATGAAATAGAACCCCTGCTGATCGACTATATCGATGCGCAACTAAGCCCGGCGGCCCGCGCCAATGTGGAGAAGCACCTGGCGGAATGCGTGGTTTGCAAACATACCTATGAAGAATACAAAACATTGTTTGCTACCATGAATGCAGACCGAGAAGTGAAACCGGGCGCAGCGCTGCGGGAGAAATTTGACATCATGCTCCAGAGTGAGCTCAATATAGACGCTACAACACGCATATTGAAAGAGGAAGAAGGGAAGCAAGTTATAGCCATGAAAAAACAACCTTCCCTTTTCCTGCGTATAGCCGCCAGCGTTATATTGGTGGCGGGCGGTGTGCTGATCGGTATGAAGCTGGTACAAACAAAGCCCGTTGAAGCCCCTCTTGCAGATATTAAAGATTTGAAAAACGAAGTGAAAGAACTTAAAGAGGCCATGCTGTTTAATCAATTGACAAATGAATCTGCATCGGAGCGCATCAAAGCCGTGAACTATGTGGAAGAAATGGGCGGCAACCCTGATCAGAAAGTGATCAATGCCTTATTGAATACAATGAACCAGGATAAGAATGTGAATGTGCGGCTGGCTGCTTTATATTCGGTAGCAAAGTTTACCGGCAATCAAATCGTGAGGGATTCACTGGTAGCATCCTTACCAAGACAGAAAGAACCGATCATGCAGATCGTACTGATCAATATATTAACGGAGAAAAAAGAGACAAAAGCAATCGGGCCGATAAGAGAGATCTTATCAGACAAGAAAACACTTCAGCCTGTAAAAGATATCGCCGCGAAAGGATTGAAGTTGTTATAATCATTCTTAAAAGTGTAGATGAAACAAAGAACTGCAGACGCAGACAGGACGAAGTATGCTCAATGCTTAACGCTTAAAGCCTACGGCCTATAGTATAAAGCTCATAATAAACAAACAAATAAAAGAACAATGATTAAAATTAAAACCATGAAAGCAATTAATTACTTAACGATTCTCGGTATAACGGCGATTACAGGTCTCTCGGCGCAGGCGCAGAATGTAAGCGTAAGCGGCGGCAAAGAAGGGCGTGGCGGATCGAACGAATACAAGATCTCTGTACAGAATGTAAAAGATGGAAAGATTACGCTCAATGATTTCAGCGGCGACCTGCCGATAGAAGGGTACAGCGGCAATGAGATAATCGTTGTGAGCGATCGTGAAGGCGGTACACCTGAACGTGCAAAAGGATTGAAACCCGTATATGCCGATGGTACTGACAATACCGGTGTAGGTGTAGCAGTAGAAAAAAATGGCAACCAGGTAACGCTGCAATGTTTACTGCCGATCACGCAATCTGCTAATTACAAAATAAAAGTGCCGGACAACTTCAGCGTGAAAGTAGATAACGAATGCGGTCACAGTGGTGATGTATCCGTATCTAACATAAAAGGTGAAGTGGAAGTGAAGAACTGCGGCGATATAAAATTGAAAAATGTATCGGGTCCATTAGTGCTTTCAACTATCAGCGGGGATATCAACCTGGAATTTGCTGATGTAAGTAAAGACCGTCCTGTATCGATCAATTCCATCAGTGGTGAAATAGATGTGACATTACCTGCTAAAGCCGGTGTGGATGTAGAAATGGAAACGATCAGCGGTGGCATCTATTCCGACTTCGACTTCAACACAGATCAGAAAACAATTCGCCGTATCGGTGGTAATAATATCAAAGGCAAACTCAACGGCGGCGGTGTTGATTTCAAAATCACCAATGTAAGCGGGAATATTTATTTGAGAAAGAAAGGTGCGTAGGGAGAAGTGAAAATGTAAAAGGTAAAAGTGAAAAATGAGGAGAAGTTCGGAAGACCAGCAGTCGGTGAGAGAGATTGAAAAGGTAAAAGTGAAAAGAGTCGTGAATGGTCAATGGTCAATTGTCAATAGTGAATAATGAACATAAAACACTTTGTGCCTCTGTGCCTTGATGCCTTGTTGCCTTCTCTGTGCCTCGTTGCCTTCCTCTTTGATACAACCAATTCTTTAAAGTAGTAACCAACAATCGAAAAAATAATTTTATGAGAAGTATAATCGCCATGATCCTTTTTTGTATGCTGAGTTGCTTTACGTATGCACAAAAGATCGTAGAAAAACATTTGAACTACAGTTCCGGTAAAAACATTGAACTGAACCTGCAGATTGCAGACTCCATCCGTGTGATCACCTGGAACAAGAACGAAGTATACGCCAAAGCTTCTATCAATATTAACGACAACAAAGACAATGATGTTTACACTACTGATTTCGACGAAAGCGGTAGCCGTGTGAGTGTAAAAGCAAAGATGGATGAAGACAAAGCAAGAAAAATGTGGAATGACTCGTGCAATTGCCGCTGCACCCGTAGCAAGATCTATTGGGATTTTTATATTCCGGAAAATGCATCCCTTTCTGTAGAGACAATCAATGGCGATATCACTATCAGTGGTAAGACCAGCGAGATAAGAGCAAAAAGCATCAGCGGCTTTATTGATCTTGCTTTTGCAGAAGCACGTAAAGCAGATTTGCAGATGAGTACTATCTCCGGAACCATCTATACAAATGTGGCCCTGATAAAAGCGAGAGGACATCGCGGAGGTAATGAAGTTGCTTCCGAATATAATGGTGGTGGTGAAAAAGTAGAACTGGAAACAATCAGCGGCGACATCTTCTTAAGAAAAGCAGAATAAATGATGTGTGTGGAACCTGTGAAAAACCAGTAAGCAATAGATTAAGTTAAGTTTTGAGGAGAGAACACCCGGAAGGGTGTTCTCTTTTTTTATGGATATAAGATAAAGAACGAACTGTCATTGTTCCTTTCTTGCCACATCCAGGTCAATCTTTTTCTGCGCAGCCTCTTCCAATAATTTATCCAATGCTCTGCGGTCGAAGTAAACACCATTTTTTATTACACCGAAAATATCCTGCGTAGCTGTAATGTCGTGCAATGGATTTTTATTCAGTAAAACTATATCGGCAATCTTTCCTGGTGTAATTGACGCCAATGAATCATACACTCCCATAAACTTTGCACCATTGATTGTTGCGCTTTGTAAAACATCCAGAGGTTTCATACCGGCTTTCTGAAATATCTCCAGTTCCTGGTGTAGTGCGAGGCCTGGGTAAATGAACGAATTCAATGCGGCAGCATCGGTGCCTGCCAATATGCGCATGCCGGACGCTTGAATATACGGTATTTGTTTTACGATCAGTTCATAATTCTCTTTACGTTGCTGTATCTGTTCTTTGGTGTCACCCGCCTGCCGCTTGATGCGCCAGTTGTAGCTGGCCATGAAACGCTTTGTAAGATATTGCTGGTATTCATCGGTATGATGATCATCTACGTCAAGGTAGGAGAGTTGTTTTCCACCTATCAGCGTGGGGCAGATGGCAACATTTTTTTGTGCCAGCATTTTATAGCCTTCAATCGCTTTATCCTGGTTGAAATTGGTATAGTATAAGCGGTTAGCATCGGCACGGGAAAGATTACCTGATTTTAAATCACTGATTGTTTTTTGCTCATCAGAGCCAAGACGGATTAGATAGCTTGCATGTTCGATACTTGAAAAGCCTGCGTCGGCCAGATCTTTTATTGAAAGGTCGATGGGTACATGTCCTGAAACTTTAAACCCCAGCTTCTTCGATGCGATAACACTTTTCAGAAACAGGTCGCCAGCTAATGTATTTTCTGTGATCTTTATAAAATCAACTTTATAATTCACCAGTGTATCGAGCATCAGTTTTAAATCCTGTTCATTAGCAATTTCCATATCACCTTTCCAGATGGAATTGATGCCTTCCAGCTTTCTGCCGGCCGTAAAGATGCGTGGGCCGAATAATTTTCCTTTATTGATTTCATCCCGCCATTTCAACACTTGTATGCCAAGATCACTGGCGCAATCCCTTACCGTCGTAATGCCGTAAGCGATATAAACGGGAAATAGTGCAAGATTATCTTCCACAAGATTTTCTCCTTCTATATGCACGTGCATATCCCATAATCCCGGAATAGCATAGCGTCCGATTGCATCAACTGTTTTCGCCTTCTTGTTTTTTGCATGCAGAGATGAATAACTGCCAATCGCTTTGATGATATTTTTTTCAATTAGTATTGCATCGTTGGTGGTGACAGATCCGGTATTCACATCAATGATGTTCACATGATATATAATGGTAGCGTCAGTATTGGTCGTTTGTTGTGCGATAGTAACGATTGCTACAAACATGTATACAGGTAAGAGTAGAAACCTGGCAGTTTGTTTCAAAAGCAAGGGTAATAGTTTTGGTTGCATATTCTCGTTTTAGCAGTTACATATTTCAAGCAGTTTTTGACATGTGCGTATCCGGCTATTTCCGAAGCGAAATTAACTTCAATCTGTATTTTTTAGCGTTCAACCGTTTTATTGACCACTTGGGTAGAATTCATTCGTTCAGCTTATCGCAAGTTGTACATTCAAAGTACTACAATTTCTCTCATCAAAACTTAAAACTATGCTTAAACTAACTGCACTTGCTTTATTCATTTGCACATCGGTTGTACTAAACGCTCAGGGCATTACGTCACCAAGAGTGCCCAGTCCGGCAGCAACAGTATCACAAACAATCGGTATTTCAACAGTCACTGTAAAATATTCCCGTCCATCGGTGAAAGGCCGCGAGATATGGGGCGCATTGGTTCCGTATGGATGGAATGTGCAAGGATTTGGTTTGGGTAACTCTGCACCGTGGAGAGCTGGCGCAAATGAAAATACCGTTATCACATTTTCGCATGATGCCAAAGTAGAAGGAAAGACTGTGCCTGCCGGTTCGTACGGTTTATTCTTTGTGATCAATAAAGACAACACGGGAGAAGTGGTACTGTCAAAAGATTATCGGTCATGGGGAAGTTTTTTCTATGATGAAAAGAATGACTTGTTCCGCTCGAAGATTCAATTGAAAGATGCTCCGGCTACTGAATTGCTGACGTATGATTTTATCAATATTACCAAAACCTCCGCCGATATGGTGTTGCTATGGGAGAAGAAAGAATTCCCGGTGAAAGTTGAATTCGATGTGGACAATATCGTAATGGCCAATGCGGAAGAAGAATTGAAAAGCACAACGGGATTCAGTTACCTGGGATTTTTATCAGCGGCACGATATTCATTACAAAACAAAGTGAACATGGAAGAAGGATTGAAATGGGCTGACCAGGCTATGGCAATCAACAAGAGCTTTAATACGATGAATGTAAAAGCAGACCTCTTGAAAGAAACAGGAAAGACTGATGAAGCCGATAAAGTGATGAGCGATGCGATGTCAATAGCGACAGAGAACGAATTGAATCTCTATGCGTATCAATTGCTGAACAATAAAGAAAATGATAAAGCAATAAAGGCGTTTATCTTAAATACGCAACGCAATCCGAAAAGCGCCAACGTGTGGGACAGTCTTGGCGAAGGATATGCACTGACGGGCGATAAGAAAAACGCTATTGCAAACTTCAAAAAATCACTGAGCCTGAATCCGCCGGCTGCTACGAAAGCAAACTCTGAGAAGTATTTGAAGCAGTTAGGAGCGATGTAGGGAACAGTCGGGAGTTTTTAGTCGGTAGTCAATGGTCAATTGGCAATTGTCAATAGACAATAGTCAATCATGAACTGGCAATGCCTTAAATTTGACCACATGACTGAATACCTCTTTTCATACGGAACCTTGCAATTAGAGAAAGTACAGATTGAATCATTCGGGAGAATTTTGCGGGGAACAAACGATTCTCTGAAAAACTACCGGATAGCTTCACTCGAGATAACGGATGAGAAAGTGTTGCAGCAAAGCGGCCAGCAATTTCATCCGATAGCATTGCCGTCTCTTAATGCTGATGACAAAATTGATGGAGTAGTCTTTGAAATAACCAGCGAAGAGTTACTGCAGGCAGATAAATATGAAGTAGCAGATTATAAACGAATTGCTGTAACGCTTGAGTCTGGTAAAAGAGCATGGATGTATGTGTCTGCAACGGCTGCTGACTTGTGATTATCGTTTTTGGGATATTGCGTTAGCTATTTACCATTCATATTTGACCATTGACAATTGACCATTCACCAACTAATCGAACAACTCAATCTCTGTCTCGATATCCGGCAATTTGGCTGTAACATATTCTTTGTATTTCGCAAGATCGTCAAGAAATACAGAGATGTCTTTATGTTCATCATCAGATAAGCGAAGTCTTCTGAAATTATAGTGAAAACGATAGATGTAGTTCAGCGTCTTTACGGAGAAAGGGTAGTAGCGTCGTTCAGCTTCAATGCTGAGAATACCGCTTTCCAATGATGCCCGCCAGTCGTACCGGTTTAATCCTTCCTTCGGTTCGCGGATTAATTTTTCATTGTAAATAGCAAAGCTGATACACCAGCTTCGGGTATCTTTATACGTTTCTATATTTTCAATGATAGCTGCAATTGTATCGGCGTTGGCTTTGTGTTCAGGTAATGTAGCCGGGTGATTTTTTACAAATTCGAGAAAGGGGATCAATTCTTTGATAACCGAAAATACCTTTTGCTCTTCCTGCGCTTTTCCGTTTTCCTGCATGTGTTGAAGTAGAAATTATTAAAGGCCTGAAGATAATAAACAGACCGTAAATGAATAAAAAAAGCCGTCACAGACGGCTAAAATTTTTATGAAAGGTTAAAGGTTTATCAATTGGCTTGTTGTGCATCAATCTACATTTTCATCATCCACGGTTTATTGATCAGTACAATACTGATATAGAACTGGTCAACACGGTCTGTAGGTGAGTTAGCAAGCGTTTGCCCTTCGTTGCTTTTCCAATCATTCCTGCGGAAGCTTCCGGTATATCCCGCATTGATGCCGATTGCTGCAGGGTATTTGGGCGACTTCAATGCAAAACCGATACCCAGACGGTACATTAAAAAGCCATTATTGAAACGAACAGAGCTGATACTATTTTGTATCGCCGGCGAATTCAACACATCATTAAAATTGACGGCTGAATTGTCACGATAAAAAAGCGCCTGGTATTTCTGTGCGCCAAGACCTATCATCGGGTACAGCATGATACGTTCATCTTTGATGACATCATATCCTAAATCCGCATTCACGCCAATGTAACGAATCGTACTGCTTCTTTCATCACGGTCACCACTCATGCTGCTGCCTAATGTGAGGCCTGCATTCGTAATAATCTGTTTATAATTATGCATCATACCGAGACCAATAGTAGCGGCATAGTCTTTTAATTGCTTGTATTGGGGCAAATTTGCCACACGTGCATTCAGCCCATCAAATGATTGAATACTGCCACCGAGACTGCGGGTGATATACGGCATAAAGTCTTTCATTCTCTCCTTTCTGTCGCGATGATCTTCTCTTTTATCATGTTGGGCAACGGCAGATACGGATATTCCGATCAGAAATAAACAGGCAATAAGTTTCATAGATTTTAATTTAGAAACTTAGTACAAATGCAGTGCCTGAAAATAGAAGAAGTAGTTGAAATGAAACGTTGCAATTATTTTATTGCATGCTCAGCAATGTAACATGCGCTGATACTGCAAACCATTGCCCTTTTCGTTTGATATAAACATCCTGGTAGCAGTTTTTCCCTTGTACATCTTTGCCATTGTCTGTTAAAGTAAACGTTATATAGGCGGTAACAATACCAACATCGTTGGTGATCAATCGCACTGCAACGCTGTCGATATGTGTGGAAGTGATGGTTTGTTTACTAAGATTACCAATAATGTCGTTCTTTGTAAATGATTTTCCATTGGGCCCGACCAGGTTAAAGTCATCAGCGAATATCCTGCTCATTGTCGCCGAGTCTTTGGTAGGATAGGAGTCGATTCATTTTTTATTCAATTGTGTTAAAGCATCAATATCTTTCTGTTGGGCAAAGGTGCAGATGCCGATTGATGACAATACGAGAATAGCAATAATCCTCTTCATATCTTTTAATTAGGTTATTTGTGTTGGAGAAAATCGCCATCAATGATTAATAATTTCACACCGGTCTTTGTTACTGAACGATGTGAACTCAGATCATCGGATACGATATAGCTCATTCCTTTTGAAAGTTTGTATTTCTTTCCATCTTCCATTTCACTGGTAAATTCGCCTTCGATGCAATACACGATATGTCCTTTTTTACACCAATGATCAGCAATGTAACCAGCTGAATATTCAACAAGCCTCACTCTCAAACCGGGAAACTGTACTATTTTCCAGTAAGCGATGCCTTGTTCTCCTGTATGTTCTGTTTGTGGAATTGCAGACCAATCAATTGCCTGGAAATCGATATTGCTCATAGAATAAGTTGAATAATTAAGATCAAAATGATTATTCTTTTCGCGTCAGCCCTTTTAATAGTTCCTTCTTCAGTTTTGCAACGATTGCTACGTTCGGGTCAGCTATTTCTGCAACTGTATATTCGATACTTGTGCTCACAACCTGTCCAGCTTCCTGCAAGGTAAGCTTGTATTCCTGCTGCAACCATTTCAATAGCTCATCGGTTGATTGTTTCAATGCATCATCTATGTTTTTGGAAGTGCCGATTGCCATAATGTGCGACGCGTTTTCCACTCTCGGACTTGTTAGCGATTCCGCAGGCTTTGAAATCAATTTCACAGTAAATTCAATATCCATTGAAGTTTCCAACGCATTGCCTGCAATTTCACCGTCACCCTGCAGCGCATGACCATCACCAAAATAGAGATAAGCGCCATCGTGTAATACCGGCAGATAAACAGTTGATCCCTGCGTGATGCTGCTGAAATCAAGATTACCGCCAAATTCTCCCTGGAAGAAGCTAAGTATTTCATTTTTCTTCGTTAACGGCGCTACGCCAATGCAACCGAGAAAAGGATGTACCGGCACTTTGAAGGAATTGAGATTTGTATAAATGCTATCGTCAACAACTGCATATCCGTTAGCAATATCCAGCTTCCATTTTACCAACCTGAATTTTTTGCCAAATTGACTGCTGGTTGTTTTTGTAACCGACCTGCCGGCTATGGCTTCTGATGTTTTTGCATAGTTCCTGTTCAATGCTACTTTGTTCAGCGTCACAGCAATGATATCACCTGCCTTTGCATCGTTAATTATAAATGGCCCTGTCAAAGGATTGCCGCCTTTTTGCCGTTTCACCGAATTCTTATCGTAGCCCATTGCATCGATTGTTTCTGTGGAAACGGTATCGCCCGCATTGATAGTTAATGCCGGTGGCTGATTCAAGGTAAATAAATTAGAGAAACTGGTTGGCGTAAACTGAATGAATTTGTGTTGCGCTCTTGCAGCAAGCGAAAGCAATAAAATGAATGCCAGCGAGTACTTCATGATTTGTATGGATGGTGGTTTGATAAAAATATTATTCAGGGAATTGTGATTTGTCAATGTTTGGAATAATACGCAGCGCATTTTTGTAATACACTTTCTTCAAAATCGAATCCGGTAATCCCATGCCGTACATTCTCCAGAAAGCATGATATTTTTTATGATAAGGGAAATATTCATCTTCTGTTTCCAATACACGGAAGTACGTAAAGTATTCATCGGGCACCCAGCTATCTTTTCCGAATAATATTCGATCCTGGTATTTCTCAAAAAATTTTCTCGCAGCTTTTGGTTGTCGTCCAAGTTCTGCGATGACTGCACCAAATTCTACAACGACATTCGGCATTTGTGTGAGCAGGCTGTCCAGTTTCGTTAAGTTATTAGCATACCATCCGAAATGAGCTGCGATAAACGTTGTTTTTGGATGTTTCATAAACATGCGATGTTGCTCTTCGATCAGGGTTTCCCATGGTGCTGGATCAGTAGCGCTTCGTTTCCGGTCAGGATGTGTTTTTATTTCCAGCCATCGTTCATTGTGCTCATCTTCATTTTCCCAGAATGGTTCCGGGTCGGCAGTATGAATAATGACAGGTATTCCCAGTTCACCACATTTTTCCCAGATAGGATCCAAACGTGGATCATCAACTGTTACCCGTTTGCCATTTACATCTTTTACCGAGAAACCGAGATTTTTAAAAACCTTCAAACCATTCGCTCCATGTTTTACATCTTCTTCCAGTTGCTTTACGGCGTTTTCGGTCCATCCGCTGGTGCCGACACGATCAAACGTAACATTGGCGAACACGATGAAACGGTTAGGATAGTGCTCTTTTATGTTAACGAGCTGCCGATTTAACCCGCTACCATTGCCGCCGCTGAGATTTACCATCACTTTCATATTCAGTTTGTCCATATCCGTTATAAGTTCACCAAGATCCTGCGAACCCATGCTCCATTGATGGTTGTGCACATCGATAAACGGAAACTTCGCCTTCGTCAATTTATGTTCGGGTACAACAAGAGTTGATACAGGATTGTATGTTTCAAAGTCCATCTTCTGGTTGGACGATTGTGCACAGGAGCTCAATACGGCAAGTATGACGATGGAGGAGAGAAGTAATTTAGTCATGCTGATTATAATTTATGAAAGTAGAATCATTCCGGGAACTGTGATTTGTCGATACCAGGAATAATGCGCAATGCATTCTTGTAGTAGATCTTTTTCAGAATATCATCGGGTAATCCCATGCCATACATTCTCCAGAAGGCGTGGTATTTTTTATGATAAGGAAAATATTCATCTTCCGTTTCCAATACGCGGAAATACGTTGTGTACTCTTCGGGTACCCAACTGTCTTTGCCGAATAAAATTCTGTCCTGGTATTTTTCAAAAAACTTTCTTGCCGCTTTTGGTTGTCTTCCGATTTCAGCAATCACTGCACCGAATTCAACAACAACATTTGGCAATTGCGTTAGCAGGCTATCCAGTTTCGATAAATTGTTTGCATACCATCCAAAGTGTGCGGCGATGAATGTCGTCTTCGGATGTTTCATAAATACATGATGTTGCTCATCCAGCAACGTGGCCCATGGCGCTGGATTGGTATCACTACGTTTACGATCAGGATGTGTTTTTATTTCGAGCCATCGTTCATTGTGTTCATCTTCCGGTGACCAGAACGACATAGGATCTGCCGAATGAATCAATACAGGAATGCCGAGTTCGCCGCATTTATCCCAAATGGGATCGAGGCGTGGATCATCGATTTTAATGAACTTGTTATTTTCATCCTTAAACGACATGCCGAGATCTTTATAAATTTTTAGTCCGCATGCCCCGGCTTTTACATCATCTTCGAGATCCTGTAATGTTTTTTCAATCCATCCCTTGTTGCCAAAATTGACAAATGAAATATTGGTGAAGAATTTTACACGCTTTGCATCGACAGCAGCAACACTTTTCATATAGTTTACCAGGTAAGCATGATCATTCAGATCAAAGTCGCCATTGCGGCCCGGGCTTTCTTTATAGCCACGTCCGCTGAGATTGATCATTGTCTTCATGTTCAGTGCATCCATCTGCGACACCAGCTTTTTGATATCCTGGCCCGGTTCCATCCCATTGATGATTATGTACATCGATAAAGGGAAATTTTGCTTTGGTTAATTTATGCTCAGGCACAACCAATGTTGACACCGGGTCATAGGTTTCGAAATCCATGTGCGAAGAAGATTGCGCACAGGAACTCAATGCAGCAATGATTGCAACGGAGAAAAAGAACAAACGCCCCATGTTATGTTTATTTATGGTAAAACTATTGTTTGAATGCCAGATGCAATAACCGGTCAACCAATTTAATTGTTCAGACCTGTGTACTTTTCAGGTAATAACGGTAAGTAAGAATGGCGATCGGCAAACCGATGGCGAACAGGATGATTAAAATACCGATCGTGGATTGTATGGGGTTAAAAGGGCGAAGTCCGATATGACTGAGAGGCAACACAACAAGGTTCATTACAAGCCACACAAAAAGGCCATATCCCAAACCTGTCAACACAATATTCTTTGAAAGAAACTGCAAGCGTGGATAAATAGAAAAAAAGAAAACCGTGAAAATAAAAGCGATCAGGTAATGCAGGAATAAACCAAGTGCAGCCATAGCGAAGCCACCACTCAAGGCATCTTTTCCCAATAAAGCGCTTGCAATAAAATAAAGAATCTTTACAGGGTTGTTGCGGGTAAGAATAGTATAATGAATAAACGCACCGGAAATATCAAGCGTACCAGCCAACAGCGCAGTCTTTAGAATAGCGTTGAACTTGTTAGGAGAAGTTGTTGTTTCAATCGGCATGGCGTCGTTTCTTTTGTAAATGTATTGTATGCGACCGGATAAAATTGCATGTTGATGAGGAATTTCTGGCTGATGTGCCGCCATCGGCTACAAATGATCCAACGTTTCCTGTAGCCGGGCATTGAACTCATCTGGCTTTTCTATCATTGGGTAATGGCCCGTGCCGATCACTTTTCGGATGGTAAAACCATTTTTACAATATTTATTTAAAGAGATGCTGTCAACCGCATTTCCGCTACTGATAACAAGATTCAGCCGCAACTTATTGTTTGCTAACAATGCTGAATCATTTGATGTAAACTCCATCAACGATTTTAGTGTGGCGATGGCAATCATAGAATCCATATTGGTTACTGATCGAATTACCCGGTTGATGGAGGCTGTATCCTGGTAACCTGGTGGAAAAAGACCTTTGCGGCAATAGTCGGCTGCGACGCTGTCATAACTTTTTGCGAGTGTATCAAACCATTGATTGATCGGTTTCATTTGTTCTTCAGTAAAAGGTTTTGGATCGATACTGGTGAGATTGTCAATGCCGATGATACCGATAATCGGTTGTGGTAAATTCTTTACAGTCTGCAGCATTACTTCACCACTCATGGAATGACCGATCAATACAACTTTATCAAGATGCAGTTGCTGAATGACGGCTACCACATCGTTGCTATAATCTGGGATTGTCCAGCTACTACGATCTTTTCCGCTGGCACCGTGACCACCGAGATCAATAGCAACAACGCGATACCGTTTGCTGAAATGCTCGATTTGTTTTTGCCAGAATTCTTTATTGATCGCCCAGCCATGAATAAATAATAATGTCGTATCGCCGTTACCTTCGTCGATATAAGCTATTTGTACATTCCCGTTCTTTACTATTGGGTGTTCTTTTTTGGAAGAAGTGGAACAGGCGATCATTATCATCGGCAGTAGTAAGACAGTTAGTTTTTTCATATTGGTTTATGTAAATGAAGGGATGCTTAAAGTTAGCACACTGATAAAGAATCTGTAACTTCCGTTTACCTTTTTAAATTTTCAATAACATGCAAAGAGCCGCTAAACAGATTGTTTTTACTTTTTCATTCCTTTTGATAGCCTATATCTCATCTTCACAATCAACAACACTAAATGACACACTGAAGCAGATTGATAAACTGTTTGAAGATATGAATACAGCAACGCCAGGCGGCGTGCTGAGTGTATCAAGACAAGGTGAGATATTGTATAAAAAGGGATTTGGTATGGCCGACCTTGAGCATAATGTTGTTATAACACCTGAAACTATTTTCGAAGCAGGTTCTGTATCAAAACAATTTACTGCAGCATCTGTGTTGTTGCTGGTAAAGGAAGGAAGGATTGGATTGAAAGACGATATACGAAAATACTTTCCCGATTTTCCTGACTATGGTCATCCGATACTGGTTGAACATCTACTGCATCATACAAGCGGCCTGAGAGATTGGGGTTCGGTTGCTGCTATCGGCGGTTGGCCGAGAGGAACGCGAAAGTATACACCTGCCCATGTACGGGAGATTATCTGGAAGCAGAAGAAATTGAATTTTGTCCCGGGTTCTGAATATAGCTACAGCAACTCGAATTTCAACATGCTGATGTTTCTTGTTGAAAAGGTAAGTGGTGAAAGCCTGCAGCAATTTACAAGTGAGCATTTGTTTAAGCCACTGGGTATGTCGCATACGCGTTGGCGTGATAATTACAATGCGGTTGTTCCGGGTCGTGCAATTGCGTATGGCAAAGAAGGAGAAAACTATGAGCAGAACATGCCCTTTGAAAATACATTTGGTCATGGTGCATTGCTGACTACTGTTGGCGATTTAGAAAAATGGAACCGGCGCTGGACGAATAATGCAATCGGTGCAGATATCAATGCTTTACAGGAAACAAGAGGGATACTGAATAATGGCGCTACTATTTCATATGCCTGCGGTGTTGTAATAAATACAGTAAACGGTCAAAAGGAAATCAGTCATACCGGCGCGACGGCGGGTTACAGGGCGTTGTTAGCTTATTACCCGGAGAAACAGGTCTCAATCATTTACCTCAGTAATGATGCCGGTGCGCCATTGGGAAGAATATATTCTTTTGTTTCAGAAATGTTTATTGGTAAAACGCCCGAGAAAGCGATGTATGAATCGAAGCCTATTGCAGTTTCAAAAGAATCTTTGGTGAATAAAGCCGGAACCTATCAGCATCCTTTACAGTATGATTTGATGGAGCTGGTAGTGCGCAATGATTCACTGGCTTTTAAAAACTGGAACACAGCATTAACGCCTATGGCGGAAAATAAATTTATCAATGGAAATACGTTAGTTGAGTTTCCTGCCGGTGGCACAAAATCCGGATCAGTTTTTATTACATGGGCAGATGGCGATACCGCTACCTATTTCAGAGCGAAAGAGGTGGATGCAAAAGCATCGGTTGAAGAATATGCAGGCGATTATCACAGCGATGAAGCCGATGTGACTGTTAGTTTATTGGTAAAAGAAGGTAAACTACAGGCATTCATTCATCCCGATACTTATATCAAATTGAATGAACCGATACAAGACGGTTTTTTCGATGAAGATGGATCGTACTACCGATTTATACGAAATAGCAAAAAGAAAATTACCGGATTTGAAATAACGGTGAGCAGAGTGCGTAACCTGTTGTTTACAAAAATCAAATAGGCATCAGCAACCATTTATTCTGCTATATACCATATTCCTTTATCATCTTTCGCATAGCTGAAACCATTACTCATATGATGTAATTCGCGTTTATGCTTTTCGCTGTAGGCGGCAGATTTTTCATAAACGCGGATTCCGTTATTTTCTCTTGTTAAATAACCAATTAATGCGGTAAGAGTAGGAGGTACATCGTGCAGCCATTCTCCTTCACTTTCTTTTACAAATGCCTGGCTCATTGAGAGAAAGTCTTTAGTTTATAGTTTGAAGTTTTTAGTTCGCGAATTGTCAATGGTCAATGGTCAATAGTCAATTGTCCTCTTATTTTCAAAAAGAAACCGATAATTTCCTCAATACCTCCATTGCTTTCGCGGCATCATTCGTTGCTACAAAAATATGGTCGTGATAATAAGCTGCCACAACATTACAACTGATATTTTCTTCGGCCAGCGCTTTTGAAAATGCGGCTGTTAATCCCACTGCATCTAATGACGAATGAACCGTTAACGTGATCCAGGCAGCTACATAACTGTAAGCTAATTTATGCCTATCTGCAATGGCTTTACTAATGATAATCGTTGTGCCTTCCTTCTCACGAAAACTGCAGATGATTTCTTCGTTTTTCAAATCGTGTTTTTTATCAACGACACAAAATACATAATCGCCTTCATTGAGTTCCGGGGTCATTGTTTTCAATAATACGGAAAGATTGATTTCGCCTGCCATTTTTATTACAAAGTTAAGAATGAATGCGTACGACTATGAAGGAAAGCAATTGCTACATCAATTTTTCAAAGACCTTGTGTATCCTCTGTCTTTGTGTACTTGGTGGCTTTGTGGGATAAATCATTTCTAATGTGGGAGAACATTTCCTACTAAGACACTAAGTTCACAAAGAAATATTGTAAAATCTAAAGGTCTCTGTAGTTTTTCCTTTATTTTGTTTTATGTACAGCAAACAAGAAGCCAGTGTAATCCGAAAGAATTTCTGGACGAGTTTTGGTCAATACATGAAACCTGTGATGAATGCTGAAGGAGAGCCGGTCAACTGGTTGAACTATAAAACGGGTATAAAAAATCTTTTCTTTCGGATGGATGCTGACAATCGACAGGCTTCTATCGCCATCGAAATCACCGGTACTGATGCTGATGAAAGAAAAAATCTCTTCACTCATTTCGAACAACTAAAGAATATTTTCGAGAGTTCAATCGGAGAAGACTGGTTGTGGCAGAAAAATTTAACAGACGAGCATGGTAAATCGTTTTGCCGCATCAGTACAACAATCACTAACGTGAATGTCTTTAATAATAACGACTGGCCTGCAATCATTTCGTTTTTCAAGCCACGCATTATTGCATTGGATGAGTTCTGGTTGTTGGTGAAGGATGGGTTTTATTAAAAAAATTGAAATACCTGAAATAAAGGTTTGCAGTTTACTTTTTCTTTTTTGCTATTATTTTATTTATAGCTTTTTTGTAATCGCGTTCATATTTACCATCATCCTTTTGATCATCATAGATTGTGATGCCATAATCAATAACTTTATTATTTTTTATTTCATAAAAGCTTGTCCAGATACTACCAGACAAAACATAATTATCAATTAAATTGTATTCAGGCAGATAATTAGGGTTTTTAATTTCATTAAACCCTTTTACTTTTTTGAGTTTATCATGTGTTAGATCTATGATGTAGAGGTAGTATGTTAGATTGCTTCTAACATCCGATATGTTTTCGATTAGAATATCTTTTATTTTATCGTTGTTAAAGTCTTCGAATTTAATATTGACATCATGACTTAAAATTGAATCCTTGAAAATAGCCTCGTATTTTCCATTTATTAATTTAGAGAAAATAAATATTGCATTGAAGTCATTTTCATCATAGCTATGCGAGTCGAATAATTTTTCTATTATTAATTTATATCCTTTCTTTTTATAGATAGAATCGCAGATGATTTCTGTTGTGTCAATTTTGTTTTCGAGTTTATTAATTAAACTATCCTCCGCTCGCTTATGCTCTTGGCTAAAACTATTATAGCAAGCAGCCAAGGTGATAAAAGCATACGAGATAATTAAAGCCTTTTTCATTAAAAATAACTTACTATAGGTCTATTTTCGTGATTCGCATTTTCTCCAATGCTACTTAATGTCGATTATCAAAAGAATTAAATCACTTTATTGAATTTTCAATATTCGCCTTCACCCTCGGTATAAGATAAATTTCTTTTTGTCTTCCGTTGATAAAGCGAAAACCTTTTTCTCCGAAAAAACCATCTTCTTCCAGCATAATGCGCACATTCTTTTTCCATTCAGGAATTTCTGTCGTAGCATTTAGTTCTATTGAATAAGCAGTATTTAGCTGCATCGGATATTCTCCCACGCCCGGCACTCCATTCTGCATGTCCCACATACCTATCGTGGCGCCTGCAGCATGTCCGTGAAATCCTAACGAATGAGTATAAATTGATGGTTGAATGTTTTCAGCCTTTGCCTGCGCCAATGCATCATGTAAGATCTGGTTACCGGTTTTACCTTCTTTGAATTGTGAAGTAAGAATATCCTGCAACCGATTACCGTTTTCAAATGCCTTACGTATGCTTGCAGGCACAGAAGTTTCACCCGGACGTAATACATAAGCGTGTTCCTGCACATCGGTATTCAGCCGGAGATAAGTGATGCCGAAATCGCAATGTAACAGATCGCCGCTCATAATTATTTCATCATCCGGTCTTGTGGAAAAACTGCGTGTTTGCCCGTTGTTTTGAGGATCGCTTCGCTGAATATCAATTGTAGGATGAAACCATGTCGTTAATCCAAGGTCGCTTATTTTCTGCCGCAGCCACCATACTACATCTTCAGTGGTAGTAATACCAGGCGTGATTACTTTTTCAGAAAATGCTTCTTCGATGATGCGGTGGCTGATATCGATTAATTGCGGGTAGATTTCCATTTCCCTTGCAGTTCTTGTTTCCAGCCACGCTACAGCCAGTTTTTCGGCTGATACGATTTTTGCTTTCAACGTAGCTGGAAGTTTGGAAGTGAATTGCAGGTATTCGGTATGATCTAATCCGTCGGCATGACCAAAAACTTCAGAATAATCCAATGCAATTTTTTTTGGGTTACGTGTCGTAATCAAATCGATCAGGGCGTCCCATTGATCGGGAAACTTCTGCATATCCCACGATGCTTTGATGTTTTTGCCAACATTATATCTTGCGATTGCCAGTTTATCGTATTGCTTCTTTGCAGGATTATTATAAAATACAAGTATCGTTCTCCTTCTTGCAGAAAGCCACGTAGCGGGTAGCATCGTTTTAAGAACGGGATCTTCATTATACTCTCTCGAAATGATCACCCACATATCGATGCCACTCTTTTCCATCAACGTTGGAAGAAGACTGTCTAGCCGTTCATTGAGTAGTTCGTCTGTTACACGGGCCTGTTCTCTTAATGAAAGTACCTGGGCATTCAGAAAATGAATTGAAAGAAAGAAGCAGAAAGCGAATAGGAATAATTTTCTCATGTTGTGTGATTGTCTGCAAATATAAGTGTGCGACAATTACACGTTTCAGAAACAGCGACTGAAAAATCTTTTATTGCGGGCAGTTTATTTTTTTCAGAACGACAGTGTCGCTGTAAGTAAGTCCGGCAACATTTTTAAACACCATTTTCCCATCCTTATCTTCTGCCTCGCCGTATCCTTCAGCATATGCATCGCCTTTTTTGAGAAATGCTACTTCTCTTACCGAGACAATACCTTCAGACTTGAATTCATAATCAGCGAGCAACGTGTCGCCACGCATTTCACCTTGTATGACGCCCTGGTTCATATCTTTCCCGGAAAATTTATATTCAAGATCGCCGCTTACAGAATGATCGCTTACGGTAAACCTCAATGTCACTGAATCCTTATTGTTAGTATAAAAGTAACATTCAGTTTTGCTGGTTGCTGGTTTTCCGGCGCTGCTGTCTGTTTCGGTATTGTTGTTAGTTGTTGTATTATTATTACACGAGGAAGAAATAAGAACGATCAAAGGCAAAACGATAAACGACTTCATGGATTTGGTTATTTTCTATTGATAAATTTAAGTCATTATTTCTTTTAACGACTTTGTAAATGCCTGCATTTCATTTTCCGTACCCATAGTAACCCTGCACCATTTGCCTCCGAAGTGTTCGCGATGCTGCACATAGATATTTCTTGCTTCCATTTCTTTGGTCAGGTCTTTCTTTATCTTATCGATATTGAACAGAATAAAGTTTGCCGATGAAGGAATATAATCCAGCTTTAATTCCTTGAAAGTATTGTAACAAAGTTCTTTGGATGCTGCTGTTTTCTGCTTGCAATCTTTTACGAAATCTTTATCATCCAGCGAGGCGCTTGCTGCGGCAATGCTCGCTGCACTCAGATTAGCATCGGGCCAGGGCTGTAATGCGGCCAATCGTTTGATCATAGAAGGATGCGCAATAGCATAACCAACACGGGCGCCTGCGAGTCCATATATTTTTGAAAATGTTTTAGCCACAATTACATTGGGTTTGTTGACAGCCCATGATGCGAGTGATGGCAGATCAGCGTACTCCGTATAAGCTTCGTCAATAAATACAGTATTGGATTCGAAAGATAACCGTTGCTCATCTTCTACGAACTTCTTTATATTATCCTGATCGATAAAAGTTCCGGTTGGGTTGTTTGGGTTGCAGATATAGATGAAGGCAGGGCCTATGCTTTTAGAATGCACTTGCATTTTTGGTAAATCATATTTTTTATCTTTATCGAGGGGGACTTTCGTTATGTTTTTGTAC
The DNA here is from genome assembly GCA_049840875.1 of Chitinophagaceae bacterium. Taxonomy (GTDB): domain Bacteria; phylum Bacteroidota; class Bacteroidia; order Chitinophagales; family Chitinophagaceae; genus JAFDYH01. The sequence goes on from JASGJE010000002.1 coordinate 523,011, forward strand.
CCAAACGTTTCCGCTTGCTTTTGCCAGAAACTATACGCGGGGTCAGCTACTATATAACGTTGCCAATTTGCTGCGATCAATAATGCCAGACCAATGATTTCCGATGATCCTGCGCCCATCAAAATGTTTTCATCTTTCACAGACCATTGCGCTGCTAACTTCTTTTTCAAATCACTTATGGCACTATCTGGATAGCGGTTAGAAGACAGATAATGATCCAGTATTGCCTGTCTCGCCAATGGTGATGGCCCGTACGGATTTTCATTGCTGTTTAAAAGAATTTGATTTGATTCCGGTTTGAATATATTTTTTTGTTTGGCAAATAAATTATCACCTAAACCAATTGCCCCAACAAGCATTGTAGTTTGTTTGATCCAATTCCTTCTGTCAGAATACATAGTATTTAGTTTTGAAAAGGAGATAAGAAGAGATCAGCTATAGAGGTTTTTTACTTAACTCAACTTCGCTGTTGGTAAAAACCCAGGTTCTCTTCTGTGTTGCGTCAATTGTTCGTAAGCGAATGCAATCTTTATCAATGTTGGTTCGCTCCATGCTTTGCCAAAAAATGAAATGCCAACCGACAACCCGAAAATATAACCTACAGGTACAGTAATATGCGGATAACCTGCGACTGCAGAAGGAGAGGAGTAGCCACCGGAGAAATGATCGCCGTTGATTAAATCAGTTAGCCATGGTGTACCGCCGGTCGGTGCAATCATTGCGTCGAGTTTTTCTTTGTTCATGATTGCATCAATTCCTTCTTCTCTTGATAAGCGATGATTTTTTGCCAAAGCGTCCAAATATACTTTATCCGTAAGCGGCCCTTTTTCCTGCGCTTTGATAAATGTATCCTGCCCGAAATATTTCATCTCTGCATCTTTATTTTTTTCATTGAAGTCGATGATATCTTTCAATGTCTTTACCTGCACTTTTGGTGACAAACCGCTGAGGTAAGTATTCAGGTCTGCTTTCAGTTCATATAAGAGCACTTCGAATTCAGTATCGCCATACTCATCCGTATGTGGTATTTCTACCGGATCAACTATCACGGCGCCGGCTTTTTTCATCACATCAATTGCATCATTCATCAGTTTATCATTCTGCGCACTGATGCCAAAATATTTCCGGGCAACGCCAATCCGCATTCCTTTCAATCCGTTTGGATCAAGATAAATGGTATAATCTGTAAAACTTTTTCCAACGCTGTCATTGGTTGCTATATCACGGGTGTCGGTTCCCGTTAGAGCGCCGAGCAATATTGCCGCATCTTTTACTGTACGCGCCATCGGGCCAGCAGTATCCTGGCTGTGTGCGATTGGTATAATGCCTGAGCGGCTGATTAATCCTAGCGTGGGTTTAATACCAACTAATGAATTATGCGTGGATGGACAAACGATAGAACCATCAGTTTCTGTACCGATTCCGGCGACAGCGAGATTGGCTGCAACCGCAGCTCCCGTACCTGAACTTGAGCCACAGGCATTACGATCAAGCGCATATGGACTTTTGGTTAATCCTCCTCGACCACTCCAACCACTCGTTGAACGGGATGAACGTATATTCGCCCATTCACTTAAATTGGTTTTAGCAATGATGATAGCCCCCGCTTCTCTTAGCTTCTGCGCAACAAACGAATCTTTCAACGCGATTGAATCGGCAAGCGCTAAAGAACCTGCAGTTGTTTTCATTTTATCTGCTGTATCAATGTTGTCTTTTATCACAACAGGTATACCATGCAACGGGCCTCGTAGTTTACCAGCTTTTCTTTCCACATCCAACGTTTTAGCGATGGCGACTGCATCCGGGTTTGTTTCAATGATCGAATTGATGGCGGGACCGGCTTTGTCTATTTTGCGAATTCTTTCCAGGTAAGTATTTACAAGTTCTTCAGAAGTGTATTGTCCTCCTTTAAGTTTCGCCTGCAGGTCGGTAATGGTTATCTCACTCAACTCGAAATCGTCACGAAAAGGAACCGGAGTTGTTTCTTTAGCGTTAGTAGTGGGTGTGGAGCAAGATTCTGCAACCACGGAGGCAACGCCTGCGAGAGCGGCGCTGGTCAAGAAATCTCTTCTTTTCATATTGCGTTGGCGGTTTTGTAAAATGAAAGCTAACGAATTAATTGTTTGGTCACACCTTCTTTCGTAATGGTTATTGGCTTAATAAGGCCATCCTTGTCAAAATACATGTGCTCAATACAGGTCTCTCTTGAATTGCCATCTGTCTCGGTATAGGGGCGACGGTGATAAATAATATACCATTTATCTTCTCCCGGCACTTTGATCACCGAATGATGGCCTGCGCCATTTGCTATTTTAGGATCCTGCTGCAATATCTTACCAATGCGTTTGAAAGGACCAAACGGCGAATCAGCAATAGCATAAGCAACGCTGTAATCGGGGCCCGTCCATCCGCCTTCAGACCACATAAAATAATATTTCTCATTCCGGATAAACATAAACGGACCTTCTACATAACCATCCGGTGTAATTTCTTTAAACGTTAGCGTATCGTGAAGGGGAACGAAGCCTGTAAAATCAGCATTGAGCTTTGCAATATTACAATGACGCCATCCGCCATAAATAAGGTAGTGGTCGCCGTTAGCATCGGTAAATACAAACTGATCGATTGGCTGGGCGCCGTTATGAAATTTATCAAGGAGCGGCTTACCAAGATAATCGGTGAAAGGCCCTGCCGGATTATCGGCGACAGCAACACCGATGCCTCCGTATTGCTGATCATTCTGAATATCGTTAGCGCCGAAAAAGAAATAGTATTTGCTGTTCAATTCAGTGATGGATGGCGCCCACATCGCCCGTTTCGCCCATTTGATCGCCGATGAATCAAGTATATGCGGATGTTTTGTCCAGTGTATTAAATCCGTTGATGAAAAAGCGTCGAAGAAAACCTGCTGCTCATATTTTGCTGAGTAAGTAGGATAGACCCAGTATGTTTTGCCAAATATCGCTCCTTCAGGATCTGCATACCAACCGGGAAATAGTGGATTGCCGGAAGTTTTCTTTTCCGATTGGGCGAATAAAAGAGAACTAACTAACAAAGCCAATGCGAGAAACAAGGTTTTTATCATCAATATCTTTTATACGAATCTAATCTTTTTTGAAGGGAAAGTTTACAGGTGATTCGTATCTGCCTCTCATGTCTGGACAGTTTGGAGCCGGCAGTAATAAATTTTTTGTCGCAGCTTAATATCTATCTCCAAACTCACATTGACATTTCTCACATCCCTTTTTCCATCAACAGCACATTGAATTTATGGCCATCAGGATCGGCAAAAGCAAAACCATAATAACCCGCTTCATCTCTGCCCACTTTATTAAAAATGGTACCACCAGCTTTTTTAACTTTTTCCGCCCATTCTTTTACTTCCGCTTCGGTGTCTGCAGAAAGCGTGAAGATGATTTCACTTTTAGTCGAAGATTGCGGAGTTAAGTATTCATCTATCTGTGAGCCCTGTTCAAAAAAATGAATTACAAAACCATCATCACCAAAAAGAAAGCTTGCTAATTTTGGATAGTTGTTTGTTCCATTTGGCGCAAAGCCTAAATGTGTATAGAATTGATTGGTGCGCTTTACATCCTTTACACTGAAATTGGCCCAGATCTTTTTTGCTTTCATTATACTTGGTTTTGAAATAGTGTTCAATAATTACGCCAAGGTGTTGATTAGTTTTTATAGCGGATAATGTTTGCGACACCTACACCATCTTCGCGATTAACTCTTTCATTAGTTTATAAGCTACCATCGCGGTAACATTATTTACATCGCGAACAGGATTGTATTCAACAATATCTGCGCCCACTACCGGCACATTGATTTGTTGTATAATGCGGATTAATTCTCTTGTGCTCATTCCACCAGGCTCGTGGTGAGAAATGCCCGGCGCAAAAGCTGGATCCAGAACATCAATGTCGAGAGAAATATAGAGTGGCGATTGCAAAGTGTTCAGGAAAGAGTAATTTAAATCTTTCATCTCCACGATGCGCACATTATATTTACTCGCCTGTTCCCGTTGATGCGTTGTCAATGTACGGATACCGACCTGCGTAAGGGAATTTATTTTTCCGGTTTCCACTATTCTCGCAAATGGTGATGCATGTGAATAAGGATTATTATCGAAATTTTCATAGAGGTCGCCATGCGCATCAAGATGTAAAATATTCAATTTGTTATACTTTTCTGCGAAAGCATCAATGACAGGATAACTAACGGAATGATCGCCCCCAAGTGAAATGATCTTATCATCATTCGTTAATAAACTTTTTATTTTTTGTTTTATGATATTAAATGCGTTCTCAGGATTTGTATCAGCAAAATGAATATCACCTTCGTCTATATAGGTAACTCCTTCTTTTATTTCCATTCCATTTTCTGCAAAGCTGTTTGCCGAACCTTCAGTGTCCATTAATCGTATTCGTGGCGGGGCCAGTGCAGGGCCTTTAAGAAAAGAAGAATTATTGTCAAAAGGAATTCCTGTTAATCGGATCATTTCATTTCTTTTTCTTCGGTATACTAATGCCCGGACGTTTCTTTTTGGGTGAGATTGATTTTACAATCGTCATACCATGTACAATTTCACTTTTGTCTTTCACTTTTGCCAATGAATTAGCATAAGCTTCTTTCAATAATTTTTTGATGTATTGCTTTGGAAAATCTTCTTTTTTTGCTACAACAACATACCGGTATTGATTCCCTTTTCCCAATAGTCTTTTTTCAGGATCTGCTATCTGGGTGCCATAGAAAAAACCAAAATGCGCATATTTAGGAAGCGCTGCTATGGAGCAAAATGTATGACTTAGCTTTTCTGTAATCGACCAGCCAAAAGCAACCGCGTTATAATTATCGTAAATCAGTTCATTTGTTTTCGGATAAAGGTCCCATGCGAAATCGCGTAGCCATAAAACGATCTCAATAACCTCTGGCGGATAAGGCTCGAGGAATTTCAGTAAATCCTTGTTTTGTTCCTTGCTCATAGCATGCTGAAGTTAACAAGAAAAAAGCAGCATCTTCGAAAGTATCTTAAACTTCATTCTTTATCTAATTATCCGGATAAACCGGGCCGTTGTTTTTTTCGTACTTTAAATTATGAAGTATTGGAAATTGGGTATTGCATTTCTGCTGCTGACCTTTACTGCTACCGCACAGTCGGAGTTCATACAATTCAATAAGGAGCGTATCAATATCACCCGAAACGGAATGATGGTATTAGGTTCGTGGGGCGCCGTCAATACGATCACAGGCGCTATCGGGTGGGCAACGTCGAAAGGCGAAGCGAAATATTTTCACCAGATGAATTTTATATGGGGCGCTACGAATACCGCAATTGCAGCTTCATCATTTATAGGAATACGAAAAAGACCAACGGATTTATCAGCTTCAAAAACATTGCAGGCGCAATCAGCCATTGAAAAAACTTTTTTGATCAATGCGGGTCTCGATCTCGTTTATATCAGCGCTGGTATCTTTTGTAAAGAGAAAGCAAAGAACGTATCTGATGCCGAACGGTATAAAGGCTATGGAAATAGTTTATTGTTGCAGGGTGGAGGATTGCTTTTATTTGATGCTATAATGTACATTACTAATACAAAACACGGTAAACAACTTTATAAATTGCTTGATAAAGTACAATTTTCAGGTAGTAGTGTTGGGGTTTTATTGAAATTCTAATACCTCAATGTGATTTAAAATACTGCACATCCCGTTCATGTTTTTTTGCAGCCGCCAACGAGGAAAATGTTCCCAGGTTTCTGCGCTTGTTTGTCTTTGGATTTTTCTTGCGAGAATACAAACGGTATTCGCCTGACTTTAATTTGCGGATCATATCTTTCGTTTAAAAATGATACAATCAATCATCATGCCCGACTGGGAGAAGTTATTAGTCCAGAAAGTCCGGAGTCAATATTAATTTGCTTGTCCTTCCAATACAATCTTTTTGCCTGGCGGATCAAAGCTTTGTGAATAATCGATTGAGACGTTGTTGTTGTCAAAATGAAAAATCATTTTTTCCGAATGCGGGCTATCGATATAGCGTAATTGCATTTCCAATGTCTTATTATCTTTCCATACATACAATCCTGCAACCTGCGATGCCGGCAGGCCGACAAAATGATGTTTGATCGGCGCTACGAGTGAAGGGCCGAAACGATCAGTCTTACTTTCAATCCATTTATTTTTTCCAAACGGTATGGTATAATCTTTACCATCAGTTTGCAACGTCAGCAGGTAGGTATGATTTTTTTCCGAAAAACCAATCTTACTGATGTGCTTGTCGTTTGTAGTTATCGTGTATTGCTTGCCATCAATCTTTGCTCCTGCAAAAGCGGTATCCGATTTTGCAGGTACTGGTAACTTCAATGCCGCCAGTTTCTCATTTAATGCCATGTCTGATTTTTCATCTGGCTGTAAACTTTTATCCTGCATTGCAGGCAAAATATATTGCCATATCAGGTTCAGTTCACCTTGCATATCTGACGTTTCAGAAGTAATAGCTATTACTGCATCCTGATCTGGAAATACCAATGCATACTGACCAAATGCGCCATCGCCACGAAATGTATTATGCCTGCTGCGCCAGAACTGGTAACAATATCCCTGCATCCAGTCACTCGAATCTTTTTTTGATTGTGGCGCATCTGGGGCCTGATCTATTTTTGCACTCGTTGCTTCATTGATCCACGCTTCAGGAATTAGTTGTTTTCCCTTCCAGTTTCCTTTTTGCAAAACTAATTCTGCAAATTTCGCAATGTCTTCTGTTCTTAACCGCAATCCCCAACCACCGGTATTGATTCCCTTCGGATCAGTTTCCCAATCCATTCCCTTAATACCAAGTGGTGTAAATAATCTTGGTGTAAGGTAATCCACTACTTTTTGTCCTGTTACTTTCTGTACAATGGCTGAAAGCATATAGGTGGCTAATGAATTATACAAAAACTTTGTACCGGGTTGATTCAGGATTGGTAACGCCAAGAAGCCTTTTACCCAATTAGTATCTCTCGAGCCAATAAGACCTGTTGGATCCGGCGCCTGGCCAACAGACATACTTAATAAATCTCTTACCCGCAACTGTTTCAGATAATCACTAACGGTGTCGGGTAACTGATCTGGAAAAAATGAGATGACTTTATCATTCACGGTAATCCTATTCTCACTTACAGCGAAGCCGATTGCGGTGGATGTAAAACTTTTACTGAGCGAATACAGTGTGTGTTTCAAATCCGGGCTGTATGGATTCCACCATCCTTCTGCAATTACTTTTCCATGCCGCAAAAACATGAAACTATGAAACTCGTGCTTGCTTTGATTGACAGCGTCAATAAAATCTATAATCGCTTTGGATGAAACACCTTCTTTCTCAGGAGTGCTATGCGGCAAAGAACTTAATGGTTGTGCTACAGATTGAGCACTGATGGAAAGAACCAGAAAAACGAAAACAGAAAGTTTTTTCAGCGTAGTCATTGGAAAAATTTGAAGATCGTAATGAATGATTTCAACTATAAATCTACGAAAGGTGAAGGGTTAAAAATACAGGCATAAAAATATAGACTGATGTGGGGGATCATCCTGGGTTTCTAAAAGTGGATCCGGACTTGTAACTTTCTGAAATACCAGATCGTCTTACCGGGATACCTACACCATCAGTTTATTACAGCAATCTTTTAATTTTAAAAGTTATTAATTTAGAAAATGATTTTATAGCCTGTAAAATCTAAAAATCTTAAGCCATGAATCAACAAACACAATCTGGTAAGCTTCTTTGTATTTGCTGCCTGTTTATTTTTTCTTCACAATTGGTATGGGCACACAATGGTACTATTGGATATGCCTACCCCGTAAACGACATCAAAATTGACGGCGATCTTTCGGATTGGCCCTCGGGTACTATTAGATACCCGATCAATAAGATTGGGTCAGATACAAAGCCGTTAAATGATAATGATTTTAATGCCTTTTTTCAAATGGGTTACAACGCAGCAAACCGTTCGCTTTATCTTGCTTTTACAATTACTGACGATGATTTTATAGAAGATACTTCAGAGAATGTACGCTGGAATACACAGGATGCGCTGGAATTGTATCTCGATGCAAGACATCTTCCTTTTGGTTCAGGGGTTGCGTCATTTATGTACAGTAAGAAATTGCGCAACACAAATAATGCGTATTATGATCCATTTGCTAAAAAGGCAAACTGGGATATTGTAGAAGTAGCGATGGTAAAAAAAGGAAATCAACGCTTTTACGAATGGAAGATTAATCTTGGAAATGAGTTTGCTATTGGCAAAACAATCGGTCTTGATTTCAATGCATTTGACCTGGATGCTGATAAAAGCTTCACGTATGCTTCATGGGGAAGTGGCGATATGAAGTATGTTAATCCAAGAAGTCTTTGTGATGTTTTATTGCTTCCTGCAAAAACACAGTTGGCAACTATCAGCGGTAGCATTGCCTGGGATAAGAAAGTAAATTTTGCATTGCCACGACAAGTACGGTTAATCAATGTAAAAGATAAAAAACTGTGGGCCACTGCAGGCGTTGATAGCACAGGAAGTTATTCAATTGATTTGCCACCGGCTTCGTATAAGGTTGAATTTGCTGAGGAATATTTCATTCGCGATAAAAAAGTTTTTTCAACCGATCAGAAGAAGGCGGTGATTATTACTACCGCTGTAGGACGAAAGACAACAGTTCCTGTTTTAACGGTGTCGTCCAAACCCGAACCCGATTTAATACCTGAGAAAGGCCTGTTGCATCATTTTGACGCAACAGCAGCTAAAGAGATCGATAATTTTATAACGACCTATCAGAAATATTATGGCGTACCGGGTGTATCATTGGCGTTGATCAAAGACGGACAATTGGTTTATCACAAGACATATGGCGTAAAAAATACGTTTACAAAAGAACCGGTTGATAGCAATACGTTGTTCGAAGCGGCGTCTGTAACAAAGCCAGTATTTTCATTAGCGGTACAAAAGCTGGCGGAACGTGGCGTTATTGATTTGGATAAACCGCTTTATCTCTATCTGCCTTATCCTGATATTGCTTATGATGAACGCTATAAATTAATGACGGCGCGCCATGTACTGACACATCGAACCGGGTTTCCCAACTGGCGGTATATGAATCCCGATGGCAGACTTGATCTGAAATTTACTCCGGGCACGGCTTATAATTATTCAGGCGAAGGGTTTGAATATTTGAAGATGGTAGTTGAAAAAATAACCGGTAAAAAGATAGAGCAGGTATTGCAGGAAGAAGTGATTCAGCCAGTGGGATTGTGGCATACATTCTTTTCAAGAAACGATTCATTGCGCCGCATGGTTGCTGAAGGGCATAATGATATGATGCCCAATTATGATGAATTGCCGGAAACTCCTGGTATGGCCTATTCGATGCACACAGAAGCAAAGATCTTTACAAAATTCATGCTTTACCTGGCGGAGGGGAAAGGATTAAAACCTGAGACTTATGCAGAGATGTTCAGCAAGCATTCTGATTTTAATTATGAGCCTGGTGATGAAAAACCAAAATATCCCGACTATATGGGTGAAAGTTTTGAGATACGCGAAACGCCATTTGGAAAATCATTTGGTCATGGAGGAAATAATGGCGACTTCAAGTGCAGGTTTGAAATGTATAAAGATGCAAAAATGGGTTTTGTGATTTTTACTAATTCAAATACGTCAGATGCTTTGCTCGCAGCAATGCGGGAGTTGCTGGTAGAAGGAAAAGATAAATAGCCCCTATAGATATTTCGACTGAGTATAGAAGTTAAAAGGGTAAATGTAGTTTTACGTTTACCCTTTCACGCTTGACGTAGCACTATCAGGGTTTATAAAGTGTTCCCACTACCAGTTTATTTCCTGATAAATCTATATTAAACAAATGTGGTACTCTGCGATTACGTCCATTCGGCATTTTTTCATGACTGTGTATTGACATCAGTAATTTTCCATCCAGCGATTGGAATATCATGCCATGACCATAGTTAGGCGGTGTGATAGGATCCTTTTCCTGTACCCACGGGCCGTTCAATGTTCCTCTCTGCGAATAGGCAACACCCTGTGTGTATACGTCATAGATCCAGCTTGTCCATATCATGCCGAGGCGACCGGTTTTGGTTTGAAACAAATATGGTCCGTCAGTAACCTTGTTCGGTTTATCGTTACCGTTATCATCTTTCTCGCGGCTCCATGGCGAATCGCTTGCACGGAATAAGACAGTGCCTGTGCCAACAGTACCACTCAGGTCAGGTTTCAATTCGATCTTTTCAATCGTACCATTCAGATTTTGCAACCATTCATAGCAATACACCATATAGGGTTTACCGTCTTTATCTATCCAGAATGTGCCATCCAATGTTGGTTTATTTGGAGGCAGGTAAATAGAATCTTTCATCGGAACGTAGGGGCCATCGGGTTTATCACTTACCAATACATGAGAGGCGCGGCGCTCTATCACATTTCCTTTTACCGAATCTATCTTGACCGCACGATTGGTAAATGTGGCGAAATAATAATACTTGCCTTTGTAAGGATGGATTTCCGCTGCCCAGATCATTGGGTTTGGGCCCATCCATGATTTGGGATCAGTTTCTGCTACTTTATACGGGCCATCCCAACGCTTCATGTCTTTACTTTTCCAGAGCATGCCGCCGGTTCCTGTCATGTAATACAGGTTGGTTTTTTTATCGGCAAGAATAAAGGGATCGCTTAAGACAATTGAATCCATGGGCACATCTTTACGGACTTCAATTGGTCTTGCTTCCTGCGCCTTCGATATTGAGATAGATAAAATGAGGCACGCTGTTGCCAGTGAAATGATTTTCATTGTAAAATTTTATGAAACAAAAAATAGGTAAGTTATAACAGCATGCTATAATAGCGATGAAAGCAACTAATAAAGCTATAGTTTTTGCATAAAATCGCCGAACGATTTTTCAAGCTCTTCACTTTTATTATCGAGTCCATGGAATAATGCATCATCTTCTTTGTTCCATGGTTTTCCTTTGCGAAAATCCCACCAGCGATATTCGATTTTTGAATAATCATTTGTAACGCCTGGCATAATTGGTTTTTCATAATAATTATACAATTGTAATACACAACTGTCGTTGCGTAATTGAATTGTCAATAGTGGTTTGATCCAGTAATAATGTCCTGCAACTTCATCGGTAATTACTTTGAATTCGATATTCGATGTTATTGTATTGGTTTTTTTGTCTATCGTTACTTTTTCTTTAGAACCAGGGAATGATGTGTTCAGCCATTTTGTGGCGTTGGCAAGAAATTTTTGTGAGGGAATTGTTTTATTAACGCCAATAGCCATTTCGTAAAAAACAATTCCGGCTTTCATTGGAATTGGTATTCCCGTTTTATTCTCTTGCGCAGAAGAGATGATGCTGAGAAATATAAATGCGAAATAAGCAAATCGTTTCATTGAGAATTTGATTTTATGCCGTGCACAAACGAAAATACTGAAGAATGAACTATCGACTGTTCTTTTAATCCCATACATATTTCCAGCTACCATCATTTTGCTTTTTCCATACAGTATGAAAAATGCCATGGTATTCATTTGTCTTGCCAGTGCTGTCTTTCGATTGCCAGGTGTATTTTCCAAAAGTATATCCCATATCGCCGCTTTCAGAAGCATCCACAAAATCGGGTGACCATTTCACAGATGCGGTCTTGTAAAAGTCAGCATTGTAATAATTGCGGATATTTTTCTTACCGGTTATCAACGTATCATTCTGTCGCTTGATAGTTGCGTTCGTATCAGCAAATGTTTCGAATGCCTCTGCAATGCCTTTTTCAGCAGCCATTTTTTCAAACTCCTTTTCGGCGGCTGCAATTTCTGTTTTACTTTTTTCCCGGAGGCCGGTTTGATTATTGGAACAAGAGACGAGTATGCAGCAGCAAGTGATGCAGCCTGCAGCGATGAGTCGGATCTGCATGTTGGTTTTGATTTAGATCCTAATTTACCAGAAAGAAAAGTTTGCTTAAAATATTTTTTAGCAGCGACCGGTTTTCACGAAGTTTTTTTCTTTAACGGTCTTACAAGTGCGACTAACGCGATGGCGATCCACACTATATTCACTGCGGCAGAAGGTATAGCATGATGATAGATCGTATTTGCAATCAGGCAACCGCTACCGATAATGTTGAGGATAATATACACCATTGAGTCTGCGCTCATTTTCCCGGCGATATTAAAAGCATAGGCAGCGACGACGAGTACGGATCCCAGCCAACCAATTACATCGATAAGTGGCATAAACAGTTTGATATTTTTATCAAACTTAACGCATCGGAGAGAAACCTGTTGTCGTTTTAGCCTTCAATTACCGGGTTGAGATAAAACTCAGTTTCCGGACAGTACCGAGTTTATTGTAATTATACTGGTACAGCCCATCTTTTGCCACTACCATCAGGTGATTGTTGCCTGCAATCACATCATACGGTTCATTGCTCTCGATCTGCTGTAATAGCTTTAGGTTGTCTGGATTGCTGGCATTATACACCCGCACTCCGTCTGCATCATCACACACAAATAAAATATCACCATCTTTAGAAAGCCCGGTAGGTTTGGTCAATGGATACGTTTTTACTAATACGGGATTCATCAGATCTTTTACATCTACAATATTCAATTCATTTGCATCGCCACCGCATGTAGTACCTGCATGTAACGTTACATAGGCGTAGTTACCGTCTGTAACGACCGGATCACAGGCACGGCCATGCGAAAATTGTCCGAGCTGTACCGGGCTTTCAGGGTTGCTTACGTCATACATAAACAATCCGATCTGCGAGCCCATGAATAATTTATTTTCGAAAGGATAGATCGTTTCAAGGTCAAAGCCTGCAAAAAAAGAATTTTTTAAAACAGGATTTTCTGTCTGACTGATGTTTACCACACTCAGTGTATGGCGTTCACTGACTGCATAGAGATAGTCGTTGATTAACACCATAGCTGCCATAGAGCCGGCTGTTCCATTACTTTTATCAGAAGACATTGCTGGAACAGGCCCGGTGGCATTAAACGTCAAGATGTCACAATTGGGGCAACCATCAAAAATTTCTGCCTGCACAGTAGTATCTCTCGTTTTCCATGCAACGGCCACCATAGAACTATCTACTACTGTATTATTGACATAAATGCGCTCGGTGAAAAAGTTGCTCAACCTGTTTTTCACGACAGCTTTTTTAGGATTGGAAATATCAATGGCAAGAAGGTCGGCATACATATCTGCGTATAAGGTATTTCCACGGATAGCGATGTCACGATTGCCTGGAATATCCAGAAACGCAACCTGCGATGGATGAGAACGATCGCTGTTGTCTATTACATGAATTCCTTTATCGACTTCATTCAGGTATATAAAATTGTCTTTTATATATAGTTTGCCTGTTGCAGATACACGCCTTGCCGCATCACCGTTGATAGCGGCCAGCACTTCTGATTTCACTTTCAGCACAGGTGTATAAATCGTATACTTTCGTGTATTTGCAGTATTGTTTTTTCGGCAGGCGGCAAATGAGAAAAGTAAAAAAACTATCGCTGGAAACAAGAATAGCCGGGGAAACAAAGTTTTTCTCATAGAAGCATTTTGCAGTTGCTGACAATGGTAAAATGACAATCGTTGCACAATCGTAACAAAAAGATGTTTTTTTTATTCTTACACCTGTATCTTTAGCGATAGTATATTTCAATAAACAATTCATTATTATGTTTTCATTTCAAGCTCAACTAACCAAACGATTGATTGTGATTGCCTGTTTCGTTTTGTTGGCTGCAGAGGCATTTGCACAGCAGAATACATTGATTCCAATCGAAACCAGCCAGAATGCGCTGGTGATTCAAACAGATAAAGACAAGCGGCCTGGTATCATTTATTTCGGAAAAAAAATGAGCTCTGCAACAGACTATGAAAAAGCTGCGAGCCAATACAGGCAGGTAGAAGATAATGCCGGTATTTATAATTCTGCCTATACCCCAAGTGGTTCATGGAGCCTTTCTGAACCTGCTATCCGCATTACACATGGCGATGGAAATACGTCACTTGATCTGCAGTATGTAAGCCATCAGAAGACACAACAGGACGAAAATGTAAGCATCACTTCAATTTTATTAAAAGATCCGGTATACGCGGTAGAAGTTACCCTGTTTTATAAAGTCTATACAAAAGAAAATGTAGTAGAGCAATGGTCCGTAATTACAAACAAGGAAAAGAAGCCAATTGTATTGAGTAAATATGCTTCAGCTAACTTATATTTTATAGCCAATGATTATTACCTGCGGCAATATCATGGTACTTGGGCGCAGGAAATGAAGCCGGAAGAAGCAAAGTTAACAGCCGGTATGAAAGTATTGGATTCCAAACTTGGAACAAGAGCCGATATGTTTCAACCACCCAGTTTCATATTGTCATTTGATAAGCCAGCGACTGAAGACGAAGGAAAAGTATTATTAGGTACATTGGCATGGACGGGTAACTTTCAACTGCAATTCGAAATGGATTCTTACCATAATATGCGGTTGATTGCAGGCATCAACCCGTTTGCATCAGAATATACATTGAAGCCAAACCAGGAATTTAAAACGCCTTCATTTATCACAACTTATTCCGAACACGGTAAAGGTGAAGCAAGCCGCAACATGCATAGCTGGGCAAGAAAATACAGATTGTTGGATGGTGAAGGTTCACGTTTAACATTGCTGAATAACTGGGAGGCAACTTACTTTGATTTTGATGAAACCAAACTGACCGGTTTATTCGGCGACGCAAAGAAATTCGGCGTTGATATGTTCTTGTTAGATGACGGATGGTTTGGCAATAAATATCCGCGCAACAGCGATCATACTGCACTTGGAGATTGGCAGGAGAATGTGAAAAAGCTTCCCCATGGCATCGGCTATCTTGTAAAAGAAGCAAAAGAAGCGGGCGTAAAATTTGGTATATGGCTGGAGCCTGAAATGGTGAGCCCGAGAAGTGAATTGTATGAAAAACATAGAGACTGGGTTATTCGTCAACCGGAGCGGCCGGAACATTATTTCCGCAACCAGTTAGTGCTGGACTTAAGTAATCCCGAGGTACAAAATTTTGTGTTCAGTATTCTCGATTCCATGTTTACTAAAAACCCTGAAGTGTCTTTCATTAAATGGGATTGCAATGCAGTAACATATAATGCTTACTCAGATTATTTAAAAAAACCGGGCAACCGCAAACTCATTTATATGTCGATTACGTAAGGGGATTATATAGCGTACTGGAACGTATTCGCGCAAAATATCCTAAAGTACCAATGATGCTTTGCTCCGGCGGGGGAGCCCGTGCGGATTATGAAGCGTTGAAATATTTTACAGAATTCTGGGCAAGTGATAATACAGATCCCATTGAAAGAATATTTATGCAATGGGAATATTCTTATTTCTTTCCGGCGATTGCTACCTGCAATCATATTACGGATTGGAGCAAACTTCCATTAAAATTCAGGACCGATGTTGCGATGATGGGCAAAATGGGGTATGATATAGTTATAAGTAAACTAAGTCAGCAAGATTTACAGTTTAGCCAACAAGCAGTTCAAACATATAAATCCATAAGTGATATAGTATGGCACGGTGATCTTTACAGGTTAATAAGCCCCTGGGAAAAACCATTTGCATCACTTCAATTTGTAAACGAAAACAAAAGTAAAGCGGTTGTATTTTCTTATTTAATCAATACGCGGTTTGCCAATCCAACTGTATCGCAAACTCCTGTTCAATTGAAAGGACTTGATCCTTCTAAAAAATACAGGCTGAAAGAAATCAACCTGTATCCCGGTACTCAATCATCCATTGGAGCGGATCTTGTATTATCCGGTGAAGAGCTGATGACAAAAGGTTTTAACCCGGACGTAAACAATGGTAGATCCAGTGTTGTAGTTGAAATAGATGAAGTGAAGTAGTTCCGGTGTTTACAATGTTTAGAATGTATTAATCAAACAGCCTTCAGGACTGAAGGCTGTTTGAATTTTCGACAGGTCAAATTATGTTGAAATCAAGGTTTAGGACGAGACGGTAACTATTTCAGAGGGAGACAGATTTCAACAGGTTTTCAAGAGGATGGATTGGCAATCAACTCAATCGTTTAATCATTCAGATTCATGTCGGTTTTAAAGGTTAACAATAAAAACATCGCGTTTTTCAATGGAGAGGATGCGAAGTTATTCATGATGGAGATTGGAAACTGCAAT
Source organism: Chitinophagaceae bacterium (assembly GCA_049840875.1). GTDB lineage: Bacteria > Bacteroidota > Bacteroidia > Chitinophagales > Chitinophagaceae > JAFDYH01. Next base: position 539,267 of record JASGJE010000002.1, read on the forward strand.
ACTGGATTCTGGTGTTGATTTTCCCGGAGGATGTTGGATAAAAACCTGTACAGGGAGTGGTGGTTTTTCGTGAACCTGGTCAGCTTATTAAATGAAAGCAGAACTTTGCTAACTCCCATTGGTATAGCTAACAAAGTAAAATCGACATTGTAAAATGTCAATAGGGATAAGACCTGAAATCTTATATGAAAACCAAAGCCAGTTTATAAGCAGGTATGCTTATTTTTACTTTCAATAAACGACAAAGTAAGATGATTGCCATTAGAAAAATTATCCTGATTGTTTTATCTGGATTATCATTGAACGCAATTGCGCAGGGAAATAACAATGTAGTATTTGATTCACTGCAACTTGTAATGAAAGGCGCAACATTAACCAAAGTGTCTGATCAGTTTACATTTACGGAAGGGCCTGCAGTTGATAAAGCTGGTAATATCTATTTTACGGATCAGCCGAATGATAAAATATGGAAGTATGCTGTAAACGGAAAGCTTTCATTGTTTATGGAAAAAGCCGGTCGATCAAATGGCTTATACATCGATAGCAAGGGAAATATTATTTCCTGTGCAGATAATAAAGATGAACTCTGGTCGATAACGCCACAAAAGAAAGTAACAGTATTGTTGAACAATTTTGAAGGCCATCGCTTTAATGGTCCAAATGATTTATGGATTGATAAAAAAGGCGGCATTTATTTCACGGATCCTTATTATCAGCGTGATTACTGGGACAGAACCAAGCCGGATATCGAAGGACAAAAAGTATATTATTTACCAAAAGGAAAAAAGCAAGCTGTTATTGCTGATGATCAGTTGAAGCAACCAAATGGAATTGTTGGTTCGCCGGACGGAAAGCTGCTATATGTTGCAGACATTGGCGACGGCAAAACATATAGGTACTCAATCAATAGAGATGGCAGCTTAAGCAATAGAGTACTTTTGTTTCACCAGGGTTCAGATGGGATGACGCTCGATGCAAAAGGGAATGTTTATATAACTGGCAACGGAGTTACTATTTATAATAAAGACGGAATAAAGATTGGTCATATTCCCGTACCAGCAGAATGGACTGCAAATATTTGTTTCGGCGGGAAGGACAGAAAGACTTTATTTATTACTGCAAAGGAATCCGTTTATACGATTAAAATGAATGTAAGAGGAGTGGAGTAAGCAGCTGATATCAATCTTGTTTTTTTCGTTTATAGTGAAGCTGTGCTAGCCCTGTATCAAAACTTTTAACGCCCACAAGTTCGAGTTGTTGTTCCGGTCTGTCGTCTTTGAAAAGCCGCGTTCCATTGCCGAGCAGTATGGGAATAATTGAAATAATCATCTCGTCAACCAGGTCGCTTTTCAGTAATTCGTTAATGATTTCAGCGCCTCCATCGCAATAGATATTCTTTCCGGTTTTGCTTTTTAAATTATGCACTAAAGCAGTTAAATCTCCGGTATAAAATATCGTTTTACCAACAGCGGTTCTTTCACTTCTTGTAATAACATAAACGTTTCTTTCACCATTATCATAATGAGAAGCGCCGATTTCTTTCATTACCCAATCATACAGGTGCTGTTCGGATTCTATCGTGTTTCCCTATTAACCTT
>JASGJE010000003.1:0-256229 GCA_049840875.1 Chitinophagaceae bacterium
AAGGTTAATAGGGAAACACGATAGAATCCGAACAGCACCTATTGAAGAAAGTGTTGTGAGGTGAATGGTCAATGGTCAATAAAAAATAATTCCTCAAGTTATTTCTTTTTCGATTGAGTAATCTATTAATGCTCACTGGTTTCAATTAACGTCTATTGTCGTTGATAAACTCTCACATAATCTACTTCCATTTTTTGTGGCCATATGTTTTCATCAACACCTTTTTGGCCGCCCCAGTCGCCACCGACTGCGATATTCAGCAATAAATGCATTTTATTATCAAAAGGCCATGCAGCATAGCCTGTATGATCGTTGGCGAATTGAAAATAATTGTTGCCGTCGATACCAATTCTCAGTGAATCCTTGTCCCATTCCATGCTATACACATGAAATGCTTCTGAACAGTTCGGCACAGGAATGGTCGCCGACTTCTGCGTGCCGATTGTGTGATTGTATTTTTTACAATGAATAGTACCGTGAATAATTCCCTGGTCGTACCCTACATGCTCCATAATGTCAATTTCACCATCGTCTGGCCAATTGAGCACAGGAGTAGATGCCAGCATCCAGATGGCCGGCCATGTACCAAGCCCTTTTGGCAACTTCGCTTTTACTTCTATTTTGCCATACTGCCAATCGCCTTTTCCTTTGGTCACTAATCGTGCGGAAGTATATTTCATGCCCTGGTAATCTTCTTTTCGTGCTTCTATCGTCAGCATCCCATTTTCTACTCTTGCATTTTCTGTCCGGCTATTGGTATAATATTCCAGTTCGTGATTACCCCAACCATCGCCGCCAACATCATAGCCCCATTTTTTCGGATCAGGCAAACCAGTGTAATCAAACTCGTCATTCCACACCATTTTCCATTCTTTATTATTCTGCGTGGTTTGAGAGTGTGTACACGCTGTAATCAAACAAAAACAGCAAAGCAAAAAAGAAAGACTTCTAAGCATATAGCAAGATATTTATCTGAAAGTTAATGAATCGACATTCAGTGCAATGATTTCTTTAAAGATTGGGGATTTTTTTTGCCGATTTCATTTAAGCCGCTATTTTTGCGCCACATTTATGAAACAGAACACACATATACATCATCATACTTGCCGCTGAGGTAAGCCGATGGTGTTATGTTCGTTATAAAACATTGGGCTTACGATAAGTGAGCCCTTTTTATTTTGTCTGAACCAGGATTTGGGGGGATTATGGGGATTAGCTTGAAATTGTTATGGAGGAATTAAAATACAAAGACATCACTGAAAAAATTATCGGCAGCGCTATGAAAGTGCATGCTGCTTTGGGTAATGGATTTCAGGAAGTCATTTATCAAAGAGCATTAGAAATTGAGATGGAAGATGCGAAAATAAAATTTGCCAGAGAGTTTAGTATGCCTGTGTATTATAAAAACCAACAAATAGGTGAACGCCGGGTAGACTTTTTCGTTGAAGAAAAAATAATGGTAGAGATCAAAGCGATAATTAATCTTGAAAATGTTCATTTAGCTCAAGCTAAAAATTATCTTGAAGCATATAATATTGAGGTCGGGCTATTAATCAATTTTGGATCTATTAGTCTTGGCTTCAAACGTATCGGAAATCAGAAATATAAAAACTAATTTATTTCCTTAAAATCTTTAAAATCCCCCCAAATCATGGTTCAGAAACTGCGAATAGCCATACAAAAATCAGGACGATTGTATGATGAATCAGTAAAACTATTGGGTGAGTGCGGAATCGAATTGCGCAACGTGAAAGATCGTTTACGTACTGAATCTGACAATTTTCCGTTGGAAGTATTTTTCCTTCGCGATGATGATATTCCCCAATACGTTGAAGACGGTGTAGCTGATCTCGGCATTGTTGGAGAGAATGTGTTGTTTGAAAAGAACAAACACATTGAAGTAGTGGAAGAATTAGGTTTTGGAAAATGTCGCTTATCGATCGCCATACCGCGTGGACAATACTATGATGGCGTTACAAGTTTGCAGGGAAAAAGAATCGCAACCAGTTACCCGTTTCTTGTAACGAGTTATTTGAAACAATACAATATTGAAGCTGATATTCATGAGATCAGTGGCTCTGTTGAGATTGCGCCAGGTATTGGTCTTGCCGATGTTGTAGCTGACTTGGTAAGTAGCGGATCAACATTATTCATGAATGGATTGAAAGAGGTTGAAACGATTTTACAATCGCAGGCAGTGTTAGTGAAGAACAGGCAGCTAAAAGAAGACCAGCTGATTTTACTCGGGAAAATATTATTCCGCATTCGTGCCGTTAAAAAAGCTAAACGCAACAAATATGTATTGATGAATGCGCCCAATGATCAGTTGGATAAAATTATCAGTTTGTTGCCCGGTATGAAGAGCCCCTCCGTATTACCATTGGCGGAAAGTGGATGGAGCAGTGTTCATAGTGTGTTAAGCGAAGAAGAATTCTGGGATAGGATTGAGCAATTAAAAGCTGCAGGTGCGCAGGGAATTCTGGTAATACCAATAGAGAAGATGATTATATAAAATGTGTAAATGTGCTGATATGCTAATTTGAAAATTTACTAATAGAGTAACAGTATGGAATTGATAGAGTATCCAGCGAGAGAGGATTGGAGTTCATTATTGAAAAGGCCTTCAATAGATTCTTCTTCATTAGAGAAGAAAGTGAGAAAAATATTGGAAAACGTAAAAGATAAGGGCGATAAGGCAGTAAGAAAATACTCGAAAGAGTTTGATGGTATCAAGCTTAAAAATTTCCAGGTTTCAGAAAAAGAAATCCAAAAGGCAATAGCGACAGTTCCTGAACAATTGAAAGCGGCGATCCAATTAGCGAAGAATAATATTGAATACTTTCATTCCGGTCAATTACAGAAAGAAGAGTTAGTTGAGACAATGCCAGGCGTACAGTGCTGGAGAAAGAGTGTCGCAATTGATAAAGTGGGTTTATATATTCCGGGAGGAACCGCTCCGCTTTTTTCTACTATTCTTATGTTGGGTATTCCGGCTACGTTGGCAGGCTGCAGAGAAATCATTCTTTGTTCACCACCTTCAAAAGACGGTAGTTTAAATCCTGCTATTTTATTTGCCGCAAATCTTGTTGGTGTAACGAAGATTTATAAAATTGGTGGAGTACAAGCTATTGCCGCAATGGCTTTTGGTACAGAAACAATTCCTGCTGTCTATAAAATTTTCGGACCCGGAAATCAATACGTCACATGTGCAAAGCAATTGGTTCAGCAATATGGGATAGCGATTGATATGCCCGCAGGGCCGAGTGAAGTTGCCGTATATGCCGATGAAAAAGCAAATGCCGCATTTGTTGCCGCAGATTTGTTGTCACAAGCAGAACATGGAATTGATTCACAGGTATTGTTGGTAACAACAAGTGCAACTGTTGAAAAAAATGTACAGGAGCAATTATCATTGCAGTTAGAAAAACTTCCAAGAAAAGAGCTTGCTGCAAAGGCTTTGGAAAATAGTAAAGTTATTTTACTGAAAGATGAGAACGAGGCGATCGATTTGTTAAATGAATATGCACCAGAGCATTTAATCTTATCCTGTAACAATGCAGATGAATTAGGTAATAAGGTGATCAACGCCGGTTCAGTGTTTATTGGTCATTATTCACCGGAGAGTGTTGGTGATTATGCAAGCGGCACTAATCATACACTGCCGACTAACGGTTATGCAAAAGCGTATAGCGGAGTGAGCGTTGATAGCTTTGTAAAGAAGATTACATTCCAGAAACTGAGTGAAGAAGGATTAAAGAATATCGGACATGCTGTAATAACGATGGCAGAGGCAGAAGGACTGGAAGCGCATGCGAATGCAGTGAGAGTGAGGATGGGAGAAGAGAGGATATAGAATTAAGAATATAGAATTTGGAGGAATATTAAAAATTGTATTATTAATAGCTGATTAGTATGGCAACTCAACGATTTCAGGAACTTATTGTATGGCAGAAGGCGCATTTATTTGTGTTGTCAGCTTATAAGTATTCAGAATCATTTCCTAAAGCAGAAATTTATGGCCTTACGTCTCAATTCAGACGTGCTGCTGTATCAATTGCGGCAAATATTGCAGAAGGTTACAAGAAGAAAGGTAAAGCAGATAAAGCGAGATTAATGAATATCGCCAAGGGATCATTGGAAGAATGTCAATATTATCTAATCCTTGCAAAGGACTTAAATTATGGAGAAAATGACGGAATGGTAGCCACACTCTATGAGGTCAGCAAAATGCTTGAGGCTTATATTGGTAAGGTACTTTCTTCTAACTCCTGAATTCTATCTTCTAAATTCTTAACTAATGTTTGATTTAAATAGTTTGGTTCGGGAAAACATCAAGAAGCTGGTTCCTTATTCTTCGGCCCGTGATGAATTTAAAGGAGAGGCGAATGTTTTTTTAGATGCTAATGAAAATAGTCTGGGATCACCATTAACACGATGGTATAATCGCTATCCTGATCCGCTGCAATTGAAAGTGAAGGAGAAATTGAGTACGATAAAAGGCATTCCCGTTAATAATACATTTATTGGCAATGGAAGCGATGAATGTATCGATGTTCTCATTCGCACTTTTTGTGACCCCGGGATTGATAATATTTTGATTTGCCCACCGACATATGGTATGTACCAAGTAAGTGCAGACATTAATAATATTGCTGTAAAGAAAGTAAAACTGACACCTGATTTTCAATTGGATTTACCTGCTATTGAAGAAGCGATAAACGGCAACACTAAAATGATTTTTTTGTGTTCACCCAATAATCCTACGGGTAATTCGCTTAATCGGGAAGATGTTGAAGTTATCCTGAATAATTTTTTTGGTATCGTAATTATTGACGAAGCGTATATTAATTTCTCAAGATTTAAATCATTTTCAACGTCGCTTGATGAATATCCGAATCTTGTAGTAATGCAGACTTTATCAAAAGCATGGGGGCTTGCTGCGTTGCGGGTTGGTATCGCTTTCGCTTCAGAGCAAATCATTCAGTTGATGAATAAAGTAAAACCACCTTATAACATTAACCAGGCTTCACAGGAAATTGTTTTGAAAGCGCTAGAGGGAGTTGGACAGGTGAATGAAATGATTAAGATATTAGTTGAAGAACGGGAATCGCTTGTTGCTTCTCTGCTGCAGTTGTCAATTGTGAAAGAAGTGTATCCGTCGGATGCGAATTTTCTATTAGTTAAAGTGAATGATGCTATCGCCACGTATCATTTTTTATTAGATAAAGGAATTGTAGTGCGTGATAGGAGCAAAGTTGAATTATGTGAAGGATGTTTACGGATTACAGTAGGATCTCCGGATGAAAATTCTCAGTTATTAAAAGCATTATCTGAAGTCAGATAAATATATTTACGACATGGAACAATCAGCAGGCAAACGTATTTTATTTATTGATCGTGATGGTACTCTGATCAAGGAAGCGCCACCAACTTATCAGCTCGATTCGTGGGAGAAACTCGAGTTTTATCCGGAAGTATTTAAATATATGACCAGGATTGCAGATGAACTGGACTATGTATTGATAATGGTAACCAACCAGGATGGTTTGGGCACAGCTTCATTTCCTGAAGAAACATTCTGGCCTATTCAACTGCACGTGATAAAAACTTTCGAGAACGAAGACGTAAGTTTTCAGGCGGTGCATATTGATCGCAGTTTTCCTGAAGAGAATTCTCCCAACAGGAAACCGGGAACAGGAATGCTAACAGCATATATGAACAATCCAGCGTACGATATTCCAAACTCGTTTGTTATTGGAGATCGTATCACTGATGTACAACTCGCAAAGAACCTTGGTTGTAAAGCGATCTGGCTAAATAATGATTCTGCGTTGGGTGGAGCAGAAGTAAAAGATAGCATGGCAGAATTACAAAAAGTGATTTCTTTGGAAACACCAAGTTGGGAGAATATTTATGAATTTCTCAAACTCGGCTTGCGTAATGTTGTGCACGATAGAAATACGAATGAAACAAAAATTCATGTAGAGTTGAATGTTGATGGTAGTGGTAAAGCTTCAATTGCAACCGGTCTTGGATTTTTTGATCACATGCTTGAGCAGATTGCCCGACATGGTAAAATAGATTTATCGATACAAACGCAGGGAGATTTGCATATCGACGAACATCATACAATTGAAGATACAGGTATTGCGTTGGGTGAAGCATTCGCAAAAGCATTGGCGGATAAGCGTGGGATGGAACGTTATGGATTTGCATTACCGATGGATGAAGCAGATGCTAAAGTGCTAATCGATTTTGGTGGCCGTAACTGGATCGTATGGAACGCAGAATTTACAAGAGAAAAAATAGGGGAGATGCCAACAGAAATGTTTTTTCATTTCTTTAAATCATTTTCTGACGCGGCGAAATGCAATCTGAATATCGAATGCCATGGCGATAATGAACATCATAAAATAGAAGCAATTTTTAAAGCGTTTGCAAAAGCTATACGAATGGCTGTCAAACGAGATCCTATTAGTAATTATTTACCTTCGACCAAAGGAGTTTTATAAATAAAAAGATGTAGAAAGGCAGTATGAAAACTGTCTTTTCTTCTCTTATTGATTGTGCGTTTTTATTTACAAGTTTAAATAATATGACAAGAATTACAGAGCAACCATCCAAGTACCGGCATCTTGAAAAGATGTCAATTGAAGAGCTTACTGCGAATATTAATAAAGAAGATAAATTAGTTGCAATTGCAATTGAAAAGGCGCTCCCTTCTTTAAATAAATTGATTGCTGCTGTTGTTGAAAAACTAAAATCAGGCGGAAGAATGTTTTATCTCGGTGCCGGTAGCGGCGGCCGTCTTTCTGTGCTCGATGCAATTGAGTTGCCAACAACTTACGGAATCGACAAAGGCGTTGTTAATGTAATATTGGCCGGAGGCATTCCACGCCTGGCAGAAGCACGGGAAGAAATGGAAGATAATAAAATGGAAGGCTGGGAAGAATTGGTAAAAGAAACTATTTCTTCGAAAGATATTGTAATAGGAATTACCGCGAGTGGTACTACACCATTTGTTGTAGGAGCATTGCAGGAATGCAGGAAGAATAACATCACTACAGGTTGTATTGTTAATAATCCGGACTCATTGGTTGCTACTCATGCTGATTATCCTGTAGAAGTAATCACAGGGCCAGAGTTTATTACAGGAAGTACAAGAATGAAGGCCGGCACATCGCAGAAGATGATATTCGATATGATAAGTACAACAACAATGGTGCAACTGGGAAGAGTGGAAGACAACAAAATGGTGAATGTAGTATTGATCAACGATAAGATAACGGATCGTGCAGTGAAGATACTAATGGAAAAAGAAAACATAGTTGACTATGATAAAGCAAGGTCAATTCTATTAGAGCATGGCAGTGTTAAAAAAGCGTCTGATTACCTGCAAACACAAAAAAGCAAATAATAAGAGAAAACATGACAGAGCAAGCTGTTATTGGTAGCTCAATAAAAACAAATAAATTTTCAAATCCCATTGTAATTATTGGGATTTTATTTTTTGTGTTTGGTTTTGTTACCTGGCTGGGATCTGTTTTGATTCCGTACCTGAAAATAGTTTGTGAACTCAATGATACTGATCCGTACTATGTAGCATTTTCCTGGTATATTTCGTATGCAGTAATGGCTATTCCATCAGCATGGGTTTTACAAAAAATAGGTTTTAAAAGAGGAATGATGACCTGGGATTGATCTTACTGGCTGTCGGAACATTTCTTTTTATACCAGCCGCAAAAACACGATTGTATAGTTTGTTCCTAGTCGGCTTATATATCCAGGGAACGGGATTGACAATTTTGCAAACAGCCGCCAATCCCTACATCACGATACTGGGGCCGAAGGAAAGCGCTGCGAGAAGAGTAAGTATGATGGGTGTATGTAATGGTATCGCATCATCACTTTCACCAATCATTTTAGGGGCAGTTATATTAAAAGGAGCTGATTCAATAAAGGATAAGATCGGCAATGTTTCTGTAACGAAGAAAAATAACCTGTTAAGTGAATTGGCTTCGAGGATAGAGCTTCCTTATATAATCATGGCTGCCGCATGGATAGCAGTTGCTCTTCTAATATATTTTTCTGGTTTGCCAGAGATACATGAGGAGCAGCAAGATGAAGTGCAAGGAGTAGTATTGCAGAATAAGAAAAGTATTTTTCAATTCCCGCATTTATTGATCGGGGTGATTACGTTGTTTTTATACGTTGGTGTAGAAGTGATTGCGGGTGATACTATTATTAATTACGGATCTTCACAGGGTATTTCATTTTCTACGGCAAAGTATTTTTCAAGCGCTACACAAATAAACATGTTGATTGGTTATATCATCGGCATAATCTGCATTCCTAAATTTATTTCACAGGAAAAGGCGTTGAAATATTCTGCAATGTTGGGTATTGCATTTGCGCTCATTGCAATTGCAACTTCGGGATATGTTTCGATTGCTTTTGTTGCATTGATGGGATTGGCTAATTCACTGATGTGGCCATCGATCTGGCCGCTGGCGCTCGATGGACTTGGAAGATTTACAAAGATTGGTTCATCGTTTTTAATAATGGCAATCGGAGGCGGCGCTATTTTGCCTCTGCTTTACGGTAGGCTTGCCGGCAGGTTTACGCCACATGAAGCTTATTGGATTGTAGTTCCTTGCTATCTCGCTGTTTTATTTTATGCAGTAAAAGGACGGAAAATTGGAAAATAGAAAGCATTGTAAGGTTGATAACTTTTTAAAAGTTGTCAACTTTGTAAGTATGCTACTGTTTATAAATCACTCCATCTTTTATAACCAGTTTTATTTTCCGGATGTTTTTAATATCAGTTGAAGGATCGCCTTCTACAGCAATAATATCTGCAAGTAAACCTTTTTGAATATGCCCGATCTTATCACCATAGCCAAATACATCGGCGTTTACAGATGTTGCTGATTTTAGTACATCAATTGCAGGCATTCCATATTCATTCATCAATTCCATTTCACGGGCGTTGTCGCCGTGCGCAAATACACCAACATCGCCGCCCATACAAATAGTAACTCCGGATTGTAATGCCATTTTAAAACTCTTCTTATGAGCAGTAATACGATCCGTATCCGGATCGATTCCTTTGCGCCATCCTTTATATTGTTGTGTAGCTTCTGTTGCAGCAAGGGTAGGACATAGGGCAATATTCTTTTCTTTCATTAATTTAAAAATCTCTTCTGTGCCGTTATCCCCGTGTTCGATTGTTGTTACTCCTGCGTTGATGGATCGCAGCATTCCTTCTGCAGTTGATGAATGAACGACAACTCTACGGTTACTTAAATATGCGATCTTAACCGCCGTTTCAATTTCTTCAGTCGTAAATGTCGGCGCTGCCTCGCCATAGCGCCCCCAGCGATAATCTGCATATATCTTTATTACGTCGGCGCCTTTGCTGATCTGTGTTCTTACTTCTTTTTCCATTTCATCTGCATTGGCAACTTCGGCTGCGCCTTTCGGATAGTCTACATCTGCGTTCTCTGATTTCACGCCGTATGATCCTGTAGCAACAATAGCCCTCGTGGCAACGATCATTCTTGGCCCGGGAATTATTCCTTTCTCAATTGCTTTCTTTAAACCGGCGTCATCATACATGGCGCCTTCGGTGCCAAGATCGCGAACCGTAGTAAAGCCTGCGAGCAATGTTGCCCTTGCATGATTTACTGCTCTCGCTGTTCTTTCAGCCCGCGATTCTTTCAACACCTGGTCATCCCACGATGTTTCATTGTAGGGGTGCAGAAACAAATGGGAATGTCCTTCAATCAAACCTGGAAGAAGAGTACAACCTTTCAATTCTATTATTTTGGTGTCGGCAGGTAGTTTAAACCGCATATCGCCGACTGCTTCGATAGTATTGTTCTTTACAAGTACAATCCAGCCGGTTTGCATTTTTTCGCCATCAAAAACACGATCAGGCTTTAAAAGAATGTAATTGTCTTTGGATTGTCCATATAACTGCGAAATAAATAAAGACAATATGGTAAAGAAAACTACCTGGATTGCTGAATAGCGAACAGAACGTACAAGTCCCGATAGCCATCGGGAGCGACCTGCCTGCCGAAAAGGCAGGCGCAACAGGTGTATCATAATATTAAGCAGTTTGTTCAATAAAAATTTCTTACACTCTGAAAAATATTTTCTTTTTATAAAGGAAGTAACACATCAACCATTCCAATGTGAATATGCAGATTGCTGTGATTACATGCATGAGTTTTTCCGGTGTATTGATCATTTCCATTAAGCCGTTTGTAACCGCACCTACATACCCATTGAACCAACGCGACCCAACGATTTCAAAGAACAGGTAAATAAAAATAGAGTTCATACCGACGATAGTGAAAAACTTAAGCCTGTTCTTGTGGTTTTTGATATCGATCCACCAATAGAAGAACGCAAGAAATAAAAGAACCCAACCCAATGATGCTAGTGTAAATGAACTGGTCGCGATCTTCTTAATGATTGGTGTGATATGCGCCCAATCTAAACCAAAACCTAATGCAAGGCATACCAACGCGGCGACGATCATTGTCTTTATCTTATCTTTTCCGAATAATAATAACTTGCCGATCATTGCTCCAGCAATAGTATGTACCGCAGTTGGAATGCAGTTAATAGCAACCCATCCGCCTTTATTAATGATGTTCATTATTTTCAGATCAACATAATTACCGAAATTATGCTGATCAACAAAAGGCTGATCGAAGCCTGGTACATGTGTAAAGCGATATAAAATCTCTGTTAATAGCAGTAACCCAACGCATACTGCAATTTGTGCTTTTGCAGACCAGTTGAATACAAGGAATGCGATAAGTGTAGTGAATGATAATTGCGTTAATACATCCCATAACTCAAACGATAATCCGTGTGGACGACTTGGACGTACAGCATAATCCAACACGCCCCAGAAGAACAACCATCCGCAACGTTTTAAAATTTTGATAAAGCGTTTATTCCATGTCAATCCTTGTGTTTCCTGCTTATGAAGAGAATAAGCCATTGCTGTACCAGCCATAAACATAAACGAAGGCTGAATCAAATCCCAAAAACGCAATCCATTCCAAGGATGATGTTCGAACTGAATAAATATGGCATTAAAAATACTTCCTTCTGTTGCATCGGAGAGGCTTTCATAAATACCTGCAGACTCGAATGCTAACAAAACCATGATTACGCCGCGCATGAAATCCAGAGATAAAAGTCGTTGATATGTTGTCGTTGTGTTGGTGGTGGCCATTTAAAAAGATTTGGCCAAAAAAGTAGCGATAAAATTGGTAATAATCAAAAAAGCATACATATTTGCAGTGCAATGAAAGCATTTAAACTAAATCAACAATGGTGGTGGCATACAAACTCTTCCGGGGTGCTGTAAAGTCATTACTATAATTGATTAAAACTATAGTGAAGCCCCCCGATAAACCGGGGGGCTTTTCGTTAAAGATTATGAAGAAAATAGCGATTAAAACAGATTGCAAACGTTTGCTTGCAGACGTATATACACCAGTTGGCATTTATTTACGATTGCGTGACCGGTTTCGGGATACTATTTTATTAGAAAGTACCGACAATCGTGCAGCAGAAAATAGTTATTCTTTTATCTGCATTAATGCAATTGCGGGAATGGAAATCAGTTCAACGAAAAGTATTGAATTCAAATATCCGGGTCAGAAGCCGGAACGTACAGAAATAAAAGATGTAGCAGCGGTTCCAGGCATCATCTGGAATTTTATGAAGGATTTCGCAGCGGAGAAACCAACTATAAAAGAGGGAACGTATGCGCAGGGATTGTTTGGCTACGCGACCTATGATGCCATACAGTTTTTTGAAACAATTAAACTGAAATCTGGCGTCAAAGCCGCCCTTCGTCAGGCTCAGGGCGAAGCTGTACCAGCTAATGCGTTATCGGCTATACCAGTACGTTATTGTATTCAATCATTTTAAAGATGAATTATTTATCTGCGAAAATATTGTGGCCGGTCTTGAGAGTGAATTGCCTCTTGTCGAGTCGCTGATACGAAGTAAGGATGTGCCGGTGTTTCCTTTCAAAGCCGACAACGATGAAACTTCGAATATGACAGATGATGATTACCGGCAGATGGTAGAAAAAGGAATAAAAAGCTGTTTACGCGGGGATGTTTTCCAGATTGTATTAAGCCGCAAATTTGAAAAGAGGTTCAGTGGAGATGAGTTTAATGTTTACCGCGCCCTTCGCAGTGTAAATCCTTCTCCTTATTTATTCTTTTATGATTATGGTGATTACAAACTAATGGGTTCTTCACCCGAATCGCAGATTCTGATTAATAAAGGGAAAGCCATCGTACACCCGATTGCCGGAACTTTCAAACGTACCGGCGATGATGCTGTGGATGAAAAAGAAACAGAACGGTTATTACAAGATGCTAAAGAAAACGCAGAACATGTAATGTTGGTCGATCTTGCCCGAAATGACCTGAGCCGTGTATGTGACGATGTAAAGGTGGCCCATTATCGCGAAGTGCATTATTATTCCCATGTCATTCACCTGGTCAGTGAGGTAGTTGGAAAAGTTCGTGAAGGAAGCAATCCATTTGAATTATTGGCAAAAACTTTTCCTGCGGGAACATTGAGTGGTGCGCCGAAATTCAAAGCCATGGAATTGATTGATAGTTTTGAACCGACAGCAAGAAGTTATTATGGCGGCGCTCTTGGCTTTATGGGGTTTGATGGTACTTGCATTCATGCTATCATGATCCGCACGTTTATGAGCAGGAACAATACATTGATATACCAGGCTGGGGCGGGAGTAGTTGCAGCGAGTAAGCCTGAGAGTGAGTTGCAGGAAGTGAATAATAAACTCGGTGCATTAAAAAAGGCAATTGAGTTTGCTGAGGACATAAAATAGTTTTATGAAATCAGCTGAAGTGCTGCTATCATCGTCCCTTGCGTCGCACACTTCAGCTGTATAACAATTTTGAACATGAAGATTTTAGTTTTTGATAATTACGATTCGTTCACGTATAATCTTGTGCATCTTGTTGAAAAAATATTGCATCAGAAAGTTGACGTGTATCGTAATGATGAGATTCCGCTGGAGAAAGTAAAAGAGTACGACAAGATTATTCTTTCTCCGGGACCAGGCATTCCTGAAGAAGCTGGGTTGTTACTTCAATTGATAAAAGAATATGCATCTACGAAATCGATACTCGGCGTTTGCCTTGGTCACCAGGCGATCGGACAAGCGTTTGGAGGAAAACTGATTAATCTAAGTACGGTATATCATGGAGTGGCAACGGAGATAGGAGTCGGAAGTCAGAAGTCAGGAGACGGAAGTCCGAAAACAGGAGAAATTCATTCACGATTGACGAATGACGATTCACCATTCACCATTCACCATTCACCATTATTCGATGGGTTGCCTGAAAAATTTGAAGTAGGCCGCTATCATAGTTGGGTTGTGAGTGATGAGAATTTTCCTGAAGATTTGGAAATAACAGCCCGTGATGCAAACAATTATATCATGGGGCTGCAACACAAAAAATTTGATGTGCAGGGAGTGCAGTTTCACCCGGAAAGTGTGTTGACACCGAAGGGGGAGGAGATAATGAGAAACTGGCTAAAAGTCTGAACTGGGATTTTTGAGATGGTTGGGAAGAATGGGATGGGAGCATAGTGTTGGGATAGATGTTATAAGTACGAGGGTGAAAAGATTTTAAGCATGAAATAAATAATCGTAACCTACGGTTTTGATTGCATGATTAAAACTCTTTTTATGACTGAATTTAAATATGGTGAAATAACAGAAAAGATAATTGGAGGAGCATTTCGAATTCATAATGCCTTGGGAACCGGTTTTCAGGAAGTGATTTATCAACGGGCATTAGAAATGGAATTAAGGAGCATGCAAATTCAGTTTGCCAGAGAGTTTGAAATGCCGATATTTTATCTTGATCAACAAATAGGAACGAGGCGTGTTGATTTTTTAGTTGTAAATAAAATAAGCGTTGAATTAAAAGCAGTAGTTAAACTTGAAGATGTACATATGGCTCAGGCGATGAATTATCTGGAGGCATACAATTTAGAAATCGGGCTATTAATAAATTTTGGAAGTAAGAGAATGGAGGTTCATCGGTTTACAAGCAAGAAGTATAACCCGTCTTTAGTAATCCATTCCCAATTATCCAGAAAATCCTAAAAACCCCAGTTCAGACAAATGAAAAAGATATTACAAATTTTATTTGAACACAAAACGCTCGACCGTTCGCTTGCCAAAGACGTATTAGTGAATATCGGCAAAGGCGTGTATAATGAACATGAGGTAACAGCTTTCATGACGGTTTACCTTATGCGTAGTATAACGATTGAAGAATTACATGGATTTCGCGACGCTTTACTTGAATTGTGTGTGCCGGTTGACTTAAATGGTTTTGAAACAATCGATATTGTAGGCACCGGCGGTGATGGAAAAAATACCTTTAATATTTCCACATTAAGTTGCTTCATTGTTGCTGGTACGGGACAGAAAGTTGCAAAGCACGGAAACTATGGTGCTTCAACTATCAGCGGGGCGTCTAATGTAATGGAGCAGTTAGGGTATAAGTTTAAGAATGATGCAAGCCAATTGAAGAAAGAAGTCGATGGAGCAAATATTTGTTTTTTACACGCACCAATGTTTCATCCTGCTTTAAAAACAGTAGGGCCGATTCGAAAAAACCTGGGAATGCGTACATTTTTTAACATGCTTGGCCCGATGGTGAATCCCGCTTCACCGAAGTATCAATTGGTAGGAGTGTTTAGCCTTGAGATGGCACGTATTTATAATTACCTGCTGCAACAAACGGATAAGGCATTTACCATTATTCATGGCCTGGATGGCTATGATGAGATTTCGTTGACAAACGATACAAAAGTAATAACGAATACCGGTGAGAAAATAATGACGCCGGAGCAACTGGGAAAGAGAATGGTTTCTGCCATTGATATTGCTGGGGGAAATACTGTAGAAGAAGCGGCAAAAATATTTACAAAAATTCTGAAAGGAGAAGGTACATGGGCGCAAAATGCTGTAGTGCTCGCAAATGCCGCGATGGCATTATATTGCACCGGCACATTCAAAACTTACAATGATGCTTATGCAGCAGCGGTAGAAAGTTTGGAAAGTGGTAATGCCAATAAGGTTTTGGAAAAATTAATCAGCCTGCAGTAATGAATATACTGGATACGATAGTTGAATATAAGAAGTCAGAAGTCAGGAAACGGAAGTCAGAAGTGAATATTTCGATGTTGGAGAAGTCAGCTCTGTTTAAACGGGAAATTTTTTCCATAAGAGATTTTTTATTAGATAGCGAAAAAACAGGAATCATCGCAGAGTTTAAAAGAAAGTCGCCATCGAAGGGAGTGATAAATGATAAGGTGGATGTCGTGGATGTGACTAAGGGATATACTGATAACGGAGCTTCCTGCTTATCAGTATTAACGGATGAGCATTTTTTTGGTGGGAATGATAATGATTTGCTCAGAGCGAGAGTAAATAATATTCCAATTCTCCGGAAAGAGTTTATTGTAGACGAGTACCAGATTGTGGAAGCAAAAAGTATTGGCGCGGACTTGATTTTACTGATAGCCGCTTGTTTAACGGTAAATGAAGTAAAGCGATTTGCTTCATTTGCAAGGAATCTTGGGTTAGACGTATTACTGGAATTGCATGGAGAAGAAGAGTTAGACCATATTTGTAATGAAACCGAAATTGTTGGAATCAATAACCGTAATTTGAAAACATTTGTTGTTGATATTGAAAGAAGTTTAAGAATGGCGGAGAAGATTCCTTCGGATAAAATTAAGATTGCTGAGAGTGGAATCAGTTCTGTTGAAAATATATTGTTATTTAAAGAAAATGGATTTAAAGGGTTTTTAATCGGCGAAAATTTTATGAAAGAAGCCGACCCAACGATTGCTTTTGCCCGGTTCGTTAACCAACTAAAGCAAAAGCGATATGAGAGTTAAAGTATGTGGCATGACTTTACCTGAACAGGCCGGCGCCCTTGAAGAACTGGGTGTTACATTGGCAGGGTTTATTTTTTATCCTAAATCGCCGCGATATATGGCCAATAAAATATCGCCGGAAAAGATGAAACAAATAAAAGGTCGCATCGCAAAAGTTGGCGTATTTGTGAACGCTTCTTACGATGAATTGATGAAAACCGTCGAAGATTATCGTCTTGATATGGTGCAGTTGCATGGCGATGAAACACCGAAGTATTGTGAAAAAATTGCCGACTATATCTCAGTCATCAAAGCATTTCGTATGGGTGAGAATGATAATGCAGAATGGATGTCGAAGCCTTACCAGGATGTATGTGATATGTTTATGTTCGATACAATGGGCGCTGGCTATGGTGGCACCGGAAAGAAATTCAACTGGGAATCGTTGACGAATGCCGTAATCAATAAACCATTTTTTTTGAGCGGGGGAATAGAATTGGGCGATGAAGAAAGATTAAAAGAATTTCAGAAAACGCCTGTGGCGAAGAATCTTTTTGCAGTTGACATTAACAGCAAATTTGAAATAACGGCGGGTGTGAAAAGTATGGATAAGGTAAAGACGTTTTGTGAAAATTTGATTTGATTGATTTTATTGTCAATGAATTTGAAGATAAGAATAGCGACCGAGAATGATCTTCAGCAAATGCTGTCGATTTACAATGATATTATTCTGCATACAACGGCGGTATACGATTACGAGCCGCATACAATGGAAATGCGAAAAGAATGGTTTGATACAAAAGAGAAGCAAGGATTCCCTGTATTTGTTGCCGAAGAGAATGGTGTGATACTTGGCTTTAGTTCAATAGGACCATTTCGTGCATGGGCTGGTTATAAATATTCAGTAGAGAATTCGATATATGTAAAGAATGATTGCAGGGGAAAAGGGGTTGGTAAACTTTTATTGCAACCTTTGATAGATGCAACAAAGGAATTGAAAATGCATACGATCATCGCAGGTATTGATGCAACGAATGAAGCAAGTTTACGGTTGCACAAACTTTTCGGATTTGAAGAGGTAGCTCATTTTAAACAGGTAGGTTGGAAGTTTGACCGATGGCTTGATTTGAAATTTTTGCAGAAGATTGTTTGAACTGGGATATAGGGATTTTATGATTAATGAAATAACAGCCAAATAGAAATACAAAAGTTAAGAACAGAAAATGATAACTACACAAATAAGCAAGAAGCCAAGTGAACAGGGATATTATGGCAAATTCGGAGGAGCTTATATTCCCGAAATGCTGCATCGTAACGTGGAAGAATTGCGTACTAAATATCTCGATATTATTTACGAAGATTCTTTTCAGAAAGAATTTGGTGGTCTTTTAAAAGATTATGCCGGTCGTCCGACACCGTTATATTTTGCAGAGAGATTAAGTAAGCAATTCAATACAAAGATTTACCTGAAACGTGAAGATCTTTGTCATACCGGCGCACATAAAATAAATAATACCATTGGTCAGATATTACTGGCACAGCGGTTGGGCAAAAAAAGAATTATTGCAGAAACAGGAGCAGGCCAACATGGTGTGGCTACGGCAACTGTTTGTGCTCTGAAAGGTGTTGAGTGCATCGTGTATATGGGGGAGAAGGATATAGAACGCCAGGCGCCAAACGTTGCAAGAATGAAAATGCTTGGCGCAACAGTAATACCTGCGACGAGCGGAAGTAAAACGTTGAAGGATGCTACGAATGAAGCTATCCGCGACTGGATCAATAATCCGAATGATACACACTATATAATCGGAAGTGTTGTAGGCCCGCACCCTTATCCTGATATGGTAGCGAGATTTCAGTCTGTTATCAGCGAAGAAATCATGTGGCAGTTGAAAGAAAAAACAGGAACGGAACTACCAGACTATGTTATTGCATGTGTTGGAGGGGGCAGCAACGCCGCCGGAGCGTTTTATCATTTCATTGAAGAAGATGTGAAACTGATTGCAGTTGAAGCAGCCGGGTTGGGAGTGAATAGCGGTTATAGCGCTGCTACAACACAGTTAGGAAAACCCGGTGTATTGCATGGCAGCAAAAGTTTCGTGATGCAAACGGAAGATGGGCAAGTTGTCGAACCACACAGCATTTCCGCTGGGTTGGATTATCCCGGCATTGGCCCCATGCATGCCTATCTTTTTGAAAGTGGTCGCGGCGTGTTTTTAAGTGCAACAGACGAAGAAGCATTGAAGGCGGCATTTAATCTTGCAAAACTGGAAGGAATAATCCCCGCATTGGAAAGTGCCCATGCATTAGCAGCTTTAGAACAAATGAAGTTTGAAAAAGATGATAAAGTAGTTGTTTGTTTGAGTGGAAGAGGGGATAAAGATCTGGCGACGTACATGAAAGCGATGGAAGAACCTCACCCCAACCCTCTCCTGGAGGAGAGGGGCTCGAACCCTAAAGAATAAAATCTATGACTGATTCGTACAGAAATAACTTACATAAAGGAGCGATTGGTAAATTGTTTGAATACTCAAGAGATTTAAGACAGGTGTCTACGGAGGCAGAAAAAATGTTATGGACGGAATTAAGAAATAGAAAACTAAATGGATTAAAATTTAGAAGACAACATCCGATTGACAAATATATCGCTGATTTTTATTGCCATGAAACGAAATTGGTTATAGAACTTGATGGAGAGATACATGATGTCAAGGAGAATAACGATTATGATAAGGCAAGAACAGTCGAGTTGAAAGAACAACAAATTACGGTGATCAGATTTCGAAACGATGAGATCGTGAATAGCATGCAAACAGTTTTGCAAGAAATTTTAGAGGTTTTGAACATGCTGGGAAAAGAATAAATGTTGACAGGTCAATTATTTAGTTTATAAATAAAAGAAAGCCCGGCCTCCCTCTCCTCAAGGAGAGGGAACGAGGGTGAGGTAAATTATGAACCGACTTGAAGAATTATTTGCGAAAAAGAAAAGCAAAGTACTGAATGTCTATTGCACAGCAGGTTTTCCCGAACCTGATAGTACATTGACCGTAATAAAATCATTGCAGGACAATGGAGCTGATATTATAGAATTGGGGATGCCTTATAGTGATCCTCTTGCAGACGGGCCGGTGATACAGGCCAGCAGCACAAAAGCATTAGCCAATGGAATGACAATTGCTAAATTGTTTGAGCAGTTACGTGGCTTTCGCAATTCAGCATTGGGGACCGTTGGTATTTATGTACCAGTCATTTTAATGGGGTATATGAACCCGGTTTTACAATATGGGTTTGAAAAATTTTGCCAGCACGCAGCTGATATTCCCGTTGACGGTTTGATATTGCCTGATCTTCCGGAGTTTGAATTCGAAAATGAATATGGACCAATCATGCAACGATATGGACTTAATTTCGTTTTTCTCGTAACACCTGAAACTTCAGAAGAACGTGTAAAAAAACTGGATGCATTAAGTTCTGGATTTCTATACGCCGTCTCTTCATCATCAACTACAGGTAAGGATAAGAATATGGTAGATGTGGATGCATACCTGCGGCGATTGAAAAGTTACAATCTGAAGAACCCTGTGCTGGTTGGTTTTGGTATTAAAGACAAAGAAAGTTTTGATGCAGCTTGTAAACATTCTAACGGCGCGATCATTGGGACAGCCTACATTAATGCTTTAGCGAACGGTAATAACGTAGAAGAGTCAACAAAATCTTTTCTTCAACCAATTCTTTCCTGAGATCCAGGCAATCCATTCAACTTATGGAGCTGACAATTATAAAATACAACGCTGGTAATATTCAATCAGTATTATACGCACTGGAAAGAATTGGCGTTAGCGCTATCGTGACAGACGATATTGAGCAAATACAAAAGGCAGATAAGGTGATATTTCCGGGCGTAGGCGAAGCGAGCACGGCGATGAATTATCTTAAAGAACGAAATTTGGATGTGCTGATTAAGAGCTTAAAACAACCTGTTTTAGGGATATGTTTGGGCTTGCAGTTGATGTGTAAATATTCTGAAGAAAACGATACCGCTTGTATGGGTATATTCGATGAAAAGGTAAAGTTGTTCAAACCAATGCAGGATTCCGGTGTGAAAGTTCCTCAGATCGGTTGGAATACTATCTATGATTTGCAGACAAAGCTCTTTGCAGAAGTTGCAGAAAACAGTTATTGTTATTTTGTTCATGGCTATTATGCCGCTTCTGGAAAGCACACGATAGCAACGACTGATTATGTGCAACCATATAGCTCGGCATTGCACCGGAATAATTTCTATGGAGTGCAGTTTCATCCGGAGAAATCGGCAACAACAGGAGAAAAGATTATAAAAAATTTTCTTAGCCTTTAAATGAATACCACGGAAGCGAAGCTTGCAGATGTATGGCAACTGAGACAGGAAGTAATGTATCCGGGCAGTGAACTTTCTGTTGTGCAATTAGAAGATGATGATAAAGGAACTCATCTTGGGATGTATGAACAACAGGAGTTGGTTTCGGTAATTTCATTATTTATCCGGAATAATGAATTGCAGTTCAGAAAATTTGCCACAAAAAAGAAAAAACAAAATAAAGGACTCGGTACTGCATTGCTGAATGAGGTGTTCGCTATTGCAAAAGAGAAAAAATGCAAATCAGTTTGGTGTAATGCACGGAGAGATGCAACAAGTTTTTATAAAAAATGGGGAATGCGTGAAGTTGGTGACAGCTGGGTAAAGAACGGGATTGAATTTGTTATCATGAAAAAAGAATTGGGCATGCAGATAATACCGGCAATTGATATTATTGATGGTAAATGTGTTCGTTTAACGGAAGGTGATTATGCACAAAAAAAGATTTACAACGAACATCCTTTAGAAGTAGCGAAGGAATTTGAAGATGCAGGTTTACGCCGCTTACATCTTGTTGATCTCGATGGAGCAAAAGCCGGAGCAGTGAAGAATTGGAAAGTGCTTGAAGCGATTACAGGTAAAACATCGCTTGTTGTAGATTTTGGCGGCGGCATAAAAACAGCCAAAGATGTTCAGATTGTTTTCGAGTCAGGTTCAGCATTTGCAACCGTAGGAAGCATTGCTGTGAAGAACGAAGAAGAGTTTGTGAAGTGGTTATCACATTATGGTGCAGACAAATTTTTATTGGGTGCAGATGTAAAAGACGAAAAAATTGCAGTCAGTGGCTGGCTGGAGAAAACGGATATCTGGATTTATGATTTTGTCGAAAAATATATCCGGCATGGCGTTCAGCAGATATTTTGTACCGATGTAAGTAAAGATGGAAAGCTCGAAGGGCCATCCATCGATCTTTATAAAAAGATCATTGAGAAATTTCCAGCTCTTCATTTTATAGCGAGCGGAGGAGTCAGTTCCATAATAGATGTTGAAACACTTCAGCAGATCGGTTGCCGTGGAGTGATTATCGGGAAGGCTATTTATGAAAACAGGATTTCGCTGCAGGAATTAAAAACATTTTCATATGAGCATTCATGATTTTTGGTTGTTTGCAATTGCTGCTTTTCTTTTAAATATCACACCAGGTAATGACATGTTGTTTGTTATAACCAGGAGTTCGGGACAAGGTATAAAAGCAGGGATCATTTGTTCGCTTGGTATCATGGTAGGATGTCTCGTGCATATTTTTGCCGCGGTTATCGGGTTGTCAGCAATAATTGCGAGTTCTGCGGTGGCGTTCAACATTATTAAATACATCGGTGCAGCGTATCTTATTTACCTCGGTATTCAATCTTTAATCAAAAAAAAGAAAGCGTTTAATATAGAAGCGAAAATTCAGGAATTATCATACAAAAAATTATTCTGGCAGGGTGTTTTTACAAATGCTTTAAACCCAAAAGTTGCTTTATTTTTTCTCGCTTTCCTTCCACAATTTGTAGATATACGTTCGGCTGATTCACAACTGCAAATATTATTTCTTGGAATATGGTTTGATGTTTCCGGCACTATAGTAAACATTCTTGTTGCGGTTCTGTTTGGAAAAATCGGCAATTGGTTAAGCCGGTCGCCACGATTTATTCAATGGCAGGAACGGATAACTGGTACTGTACTTATCGCCTTGGGAATAAAAGTGGCGTTGAGTTCAAAAAAATAATATGCTTACAAAAAGAATCATACCCTGTCTCGACATTAAAGACGGCAGAACGGTAAAAGGAACCAATTTCGTCAACCTGCGTGATGCCGGTGATCCTGTAGAATTAGGCGCCGTATATGCAAAAGAGGGTGCGGACGAGTTGGTGTTTCTTGATATTACTGCAACCGTAGAAAAAAGAAAAACATTAAGCGAACTGGTAAATAAAATTGCTCACCACATCAATATACCGTTTACAGTCGGTGGCGGTATCAGCAGTGTGGAAGATGTGAGTGTGTTGCTACAAAATGGCGCTGATAAGATTTCAGTGAACACATCTGCATTTAAAAATCCGCAATTAATAAATGAGTTGTCAAAGGAGTTCGGCAGCCAATGTGTTGTACTGGCAATCGATACAAAGAAAGAAGAAGACGGTGAATGGTATGTATACCTGAATGGCGGCAGAACGAAGACGGACAAAAAATGTTTCGACTGGGCGAAAGAAGCAGTAGAACGTGGCGCCGGTGAGATATTGCTAACGTCTATGAACCATGACGGGACAAAGCAGGGATTCGCACTTGACATCACTAAACAATTGTCTAGTCACTTGTCAGTGCCTGTTATCGCTTCTGGCGGAGGTGGTACAATTCAGCATTTTGAAGACGTTTTTAAAAATGCAAATGCAGATGCGGCGCTCGCAGCGAGTATCTTTCACTTCAAAGAAATTGCGATACCGGACTTAAAAAAGCAGCTACAACAAAAAGGCCTCACCATCAGGCTCTGATTTGCAGACTTTTAATAAACAGGCAATAGTGTGGATGGTTATGAGTATTGGCGATTTAGAGCGATATTTGCAGGAGAAATTCAAATCGTGATCCTTTTAGTTTTCATTACTGGCCTGATCATTTCATTTTCATTTGTGTATTTGATAGAGATGAGAAAACGGAAAAGAAGGAAATGGGTAAAGGAAAACAATAGAGGGAAATTCGAGTACATGAGGAAAATAATTCAGGATAGCGATTTTGAAGATTAGAAGAAGCGACAGACTCGATGTATTAATGGTTGACAGGAAATAAAAGAAGCATGAAGATTGATTTCGCAAAATATTCAGACGGATTAGTTCCGGCAATTGTGCAGGATCATAAGACACAGAAAGTATTGATGCTGGGTTTTATGAACCAGGATGCACTGGATAAAACAATGCAGGGGGGGAAAGTGACGTTTTATAGCCGTAGTAAAAAAAGGTTGTGGACTAAAGGCGAAGAAAGCGGTAATTTTTTGAACCTACGGGAGATAATGCCGGATTGCGATCATGATACATTGTTGATAAAAGCAGATCCTGTCGGCCCCGTTTGCCATACAGGCGCAGATACATGCTGGAGCGAAAAGAACCATAGCGATGATTTTTTGTTTTATTTAGAAGATATAATTCAACTCCGCAGAACCGGTAATGATGAAAAGTCGTATGTGAGACAGTTATTTAAAAAAGGAATTAATAAAATTGCACAGAAAGTCGGCGAAGAGGCTGTTGAAACAGTGATAGAAGCAAAAGACGATAATGATGAATTATTCCTGAATGAAGCCGCCGATCTGTTGTTTCATTATCTCGTTTTATTACAGGCAAAAGGATTTAAGCTCGACGACGTAATAAATATTTTAAAGAAAAGACATCAACCCGCATAACGATGAAAACATTATTCCTATCATTTCTTTTGTTACCTGCAATACTTTTTGCGCAGACAAACGTCAAGAAAGAAACATTTACAATTAACGGTAACGTAACAGGCCTTGCAGATGGTTCGGAAGTAAAAATCACAACGGTTAATGATAACGCCGAGATCGCGAAAGCCAAAGTTGCGAAAGGAAAGTTTGTATTGAACGCAAGCATTCCTGAACCAAATTTATATTATCTCGTTTTAGGCAAACAACAGCCGCAACACATCTTTTTGGAAAATAAAGCTATTGGAATAACTGGTGACGTCAATAAACCAAAAGACTGGAAGATTACCGGATCAAAAGCGAATGATGAGTTTGTAGAATTTAAAAATACATTCAACCCGCTGTTCGGTGATTTGAACGCAGTTGCAGGTGAAATCAATAAAGCGACACCGGGACCACAGTACGATGAACTCATGAAAAAGTATGATGGTATTGGTGCGGTAATCCAGGGAAAAATCGATGAGTTTGTAAATGGCAAACCGTCTTCATTTGTTTCCTTGTTTCTGTTGTCTGTTACAGCACAGGTTACGGATGATGTGATGAAGTTGGATGACCGGTTTAAAAAGTTATCTGATAATGTCCGGCAATCGAATGTTGGTAAAAGCATGTCGGATTATATTGCATACAATAAAGTTGGCGCAGTGGGTACTACGGCGGTTGATTTTACACAACCTGACACCAATGGCAACCCGGTAGCGCTTTCTTCATTTCGTGGTAAATATGTGTTGGTTGATTTCTGGGCAAGCTGGTGTGGCCCTTGCAGAAATGAAAACCCAAATGTTGTTATCGCCTACAATAAATTCAACAGTAAAAATTTTACGGTATTAGGCGTGTCGCTGGATCAGCCAAACGGAAAGCAAAAATGGCTGGATGCTATTGCAAAAGATAATCTGACGTGGACACATGTAAGCGATCTGAAATTCTGGAACAATGAAGCGGCTATCGCCTATCACGTTCAGCAGATTCCTACCAATTTCCTGATCGATCCACAGGGCAAGATAGTTGGAAAGAATCTTCGTGGCGCTGCATTGGAAGAGAAACTCTGTGAGTTGCTGGGATGTAATTAAAGTGCTTTAAGCTCTGAACTATTTCTGCAATATTTCACTTTGTGGAAAATTGCAGAAAATTACATTGGTTAAAGAAAAGCCCAGAACAATCCAAGTTCCATTCTGAAATCTAATCGTGAGTCCGTTTCAATTTTTCTTTTTAATGTGCCGTTTTCCCGGAATTGTATATCGTCTTTATCTGTAACACGCCCAAAGCCAAAACCACCTTCAAAACGTAATCCACGAATTTCCCGGATCGATTGACAAATCCCAATCGTTAATCCGAGCCGGTTGCTTATATTGTCTTTTCTCTCATATTCTCCATAAAACAGCGGGTCAATTTTGTACACACCTTTTCTATACTGATAATAACTTCCTGCAAAAAAACTCATGCCCTTATTTAGCCTTTTTGGGGATAGGCTGAAATGATAGTGATAATAAATTGAATACCCGTTTACCCTGTTGCGGGATTCTTTACCCTCTGCGTGAACGACACCGGCTGTATCCTGGATATCATCCGATTGATCAACCCCTGTTAAATGGCTAAAATCGAAACCTAAATGATGTCTGTTTAAAATTTTAATTCCTGTTCCAATCACTGAACTTGTGACGTGGCCATTTCCGAGAAACCAAGCTAAAGAAACGGCCTTTAATTCCAGCGTGTGATGCCTGAACTCATTGCCAAATATTTTTGTTGAATCATACTTGTAAGATTCTTTTTGCGCAAACGTGTTGAGACCAGTGATTACAAGGATAAAGGTTAAGAGTAGCTTCATTTTGTAAGCAAAAGAATTAACGTTGTCAGAATGGTTGCGTTATTGGTTGAGATAAAACTACAACAAAGTATTCTCCGAAAGAATTGATTCAATACATTTTTAAATCAATACAATTTAAAAGCCGTTTCAGTATTGAAACGGCTTTTATAAATGATTTCATTAAGAAAGCTTATTGCCTAAGGCCAATTACCTGAAGCGTGCAATCAATTCGCATCTTTCCCTTCTTTCAATTTACCAATCATAGTTTCCAGGTTTTTCTTATTCAGGTCATCAGGTGCGATGGCTGAAGCCTGTGTTGCATATTTCAACGCGTTTTTATAATCGCCATTTGCAGAATAACCTCTTGTTAAACCCATCAGCGTCGTAAACTGATTTGGGTTTTTTGCAAAGTTCATTTTAAAAATTTCAAGCGCCTCTTTGCTTTTCTTTTGCGTAAGCAATTGGCGGCCGTATTGATGGATCTCCTGCATGTTTGCAAATGCCATTGACTTTTTCATAATGTCGGCAGCTTCGGCTTCGCGACCAAGTTTATCCAATACCTGCGCTTTTGTGCTCCATGCCTGAAAGCTTTTATCACCTCCGAAATTGATACTTGTGGCAGAATCCGCCCATAGCAATGCTTCATCAAGGTTTACATTACGTTGTGCACACCAGTTTGCAGCCTGATCCCAACCTGTCCATGTAAAACCTTTATCGCCTCTCAATTCTTTTCTGAAAATTTCAACCTGGTTGTTGATGTAATCGGTTTCCACTTTAAAAGGGAAAGAAAGTTTTTCCCATTCCAGGGTTATCACCGACGAACTTTCTGTCTGGTCAAGAAACTCATATTTCAACCATTCAACACTTTTGTCCAATGAAACGGGTTTTATTTTTACACGCAACGCATCTTCTTTTTCATTGTAATAATAACTACCCCATGAATCATGATTTTTTGAAAAGATAATCGTTGCTTCATTTGGATCGTAAGCAATGAAGAAACCATATTTACCTGCCGGCAAATCTTTCCCTTCAATCTTTACTGCATTGGAAAATTCTATTGTAGTATTTTCATTCGCACCCGCTCTCCACGGTGCAGCTTTGGCGGTGCCAAATCCCTGGTCGATGAAACCATTATGGACTAATTGACCCCAAATCTTTCCTTCTCGTCCGTTTACATGCGGCCGACTATAAGAAACAGATACATCTGTAAGTCCGATGCGTTCAGAAACCGTGGCTTTTTTATTACCGCCGCTGGGTAAAGAGGTAAGTTGTGCATGAGTAAATACAAATGAGAATAGTAAAGCAGTCAGAATAAGTTTTTTCATAAATGATAATTTGAGCGAAAGCTACAACCATTATTAAGCTGACAAGCTATTATTTGAGCAATGAAATTTTTTCTGGATGAACGGATGGTTAACCGGGTGCCAGGTGCGTGGTGTCAGTTGTCAGTGTTTAAAACAGTAGACAGGATAATATTTATTTCGGGATACGGAATTTTGCATTAGATATTCATTCTCCACTTATTTTTTTATTCGTCATGGATGCACTAAGTTCGGTTTGTTATCGATCATCGGAATACCTGGTTTGAGATAAAACGGGGCACAACTAATAACCCACTTCATGCAGCAAACAGAACTGAAATCATCATACGATGTTGTTGTTGTCGGTTCTGGCATTGGTGGCTTAACAGCCGCCGCATTGCTTAGCAAGGCCGGACTTTCGGTTTGTGTACTCGAAAAAGAGCCACATCCCGGCGGTTATCTTGCAGGTTTCCGGCGAAAAGATTTTCGCTTCGATACAGCTATTCATTGGTTAAATCAGTACAGGAAAGATGGAATGGTGTTTAAGATTTTTGATTTAATAGGCGAAGACTATCCAAAAGCTGTTCCGCAAAAAAGGGTTCGCAGGTATAAAGGTGACGATTATGAATATCTCTTAACGAACACTCCCGATGACCTGAAGAAGCAATGGCAACAAGAATTTCCCGATGATGCAGAAGGGATCGAACGTTTTTTTAAAGCTGCTAAAAAAGTCGGAGAAGCTTTTGAAAAATTCGGATACATTTTTCGTACTGAAGAGACGATGGGTTTCTGGGAGCGGTTGAAAAATAAGAGAAACCTGATTCGTTTCGGAATGTACTTTATCCCGCACCTTCGTTTCACCGGCGATAAAGGAATAAAAAAGGGACTGTCTAAATATTTTAAAAACGAAAAACTCCATAAAGTTTTCAGTGCAGACGCCGAACTGTTATCATGTATTGTCCCTATCGGTTGGGCCTACGCGAACGATTATCAAAGTCCGCCGCCTGGAGGTGGGCAGGTAATTGCCGAATGGCTGGAACATGTAATCCATTATTTCGGGCAGGAAACCCACTATCGTTGCGAAGTGCAGGAAATACTTACTAAAGAAGGAACAGCACGGGGAGTATTATTTAAAAAGCATAATAAGGAATACAGGATCGAGAGTAAGTATGTAATTGCGGCCTGTGATGCGCCGGCATTGTATGAAAAAATGTTGTCGCCGTCATTGATCCCTGCGAAATTGAAAGCAAACCTACGTGCTGCTGAATTGTACAGTTCATCCCTTACTATAAGTATTGCGTTAGATTGCCCCGTAGAAGAATTAGGATTCAATGAAGAGTTAGTGCATGTATCGAGTGCCTGCGCATCAAGAAGCGAGCATATCAGTGGCAACCCGGATTTAACGGAGATCAGTATACTGGCGCCCAGTTTTCGCGATCATTCATTGGCGCCGGAAGGGCAGGGAACGCTGGTATTGTTCATGCCCGCTTATATGAATTTTGAAAACGAATGGCGCACCGAAAAAGATGAGGCCGGAAATTTCGTTCGTGGCGCTGCCTATAAAGAATTAAAACGGGAAATAGCACAACGTCTGATTGAACGAGTGGAAAAAAAAGTAGCGCCAGGTTTGCAAAAGCACATTTTATTTTATGATGTAGCTACGCCGGTTACCCATTGGCGTTATACAGGGAATACGGGCGGTTCTATGATGGCTACCAAGCCGAACCGGCCTAATATGGTCAACAAAGTAGCGACCTATCATACTCCGGTTAAAAATTTGTTCCTTGGCGGTCACTGGGCGGAGCTTGGCGGAGGTGTGCCTATTGCTGCGAAGGCCGGTGCCAATGCAGCGCTATTAGTGTTGAAACAAGAAAATAGGGATACGTTTAAAATGATGGCGGGTTATATGGATGGTAAAGTCAGGTTAGACACAGTCTTGTCATGCCCAACGTTTAAGAACTATCAATCATGCTGGCAACAACGATTAACACCTGCGCAGAAAAGTAAATTGAGGAAAGACGGAAAATTAATTGCTTCAGGAGATGATGAGGAATAAAATACGATTGACTGCAGGATAATTTTTTGCTTTTAGGTTACTTCTTTATTTTCATCAAAACAATCACATGCGAGCCTTCCTTCTTATTTCTGCAACAGCATTGTCATTATTCTGCGCTGCACAAACGCTTCCTTCGATTGAAGAAAAAACCAAAAGCTTCAAAAAAAATGAAGGGTATTTAAATTTTTATTGGGACGAAACGAATGGCAAAATATGGCTGGAGGTCAACAGGCTGGATTCAGAAATTTTATACCAGACGTCATTGCCTGCCGGGCTTGGTTCAAATGATATTGGTTTGGACAGAGGTCTGCATGTTGATACCCGGATTATAAAGTTTACGAAGGTTGGAAGAAAGATATTGATGATTCAGCCGAATTACGACTATCGGGCAGTAACGAATGATAAATTCGAAAAACGTGCTGTTGAACAGTCCTTTGCCCAGTCGACAATATGGGGTTTTACAGTTGAAGCAGAATCGAATGGTAATTGTTTAGTTGATGCCACCGACTTTCTTTTGCGAGATGCTGTTCGTGCAGCAAATCGTATCCGCAGTATGAAACAAGGTAATTATGCTTTAGATAAATCAAGGTCGGCGATTTATTTACCAAACACAAAAAGTTTTCCTTTTAACACAGAATTCGAAGCAACAATTACATTGGTAAATAATGATGGCGAAGTTGGCAGCTTTGTTCAATCTGTTACACCTTCATCAGAAGCCATTACATTGCGGATGCATCATTCTTTCGTACAGTTACCCGATAAAAATTATACGCCCCGGGTGTTTGACCCGAGAAGCAGTTTCATCGATATTTCTTATTTCGACTATAGCACACCGGTAGTGGAGCCGATCGATAAATATCTTGTCATCCGTCATCGATTGCAAAAGAAAGATCCTTCCGCCGCGAGAAGCGAAGCCGTTAAGCCGATTGTTTACTATTTGGACAATGGAACGCCGGAGCCAATCCGGAGTGCCTTGCTCGAAGGTGCACAATGGTGGAACCAGGCGTTTGAGGCTGCCGGTTATATCAATGCTTTTCAGGTAAAGATTTTACCCGATAGCGCAGACCCAATGGATGTGCGTTACAATATGATTAACTGGGTTCATCGTTCAACCAGAGGTTGGTCGTATGGTGCGGCGGTAGTAGATCCGAGAACCGGCGAGATTATTAAAGGAAACGTATCGTTGGGTTCTTTGCGTGTAAGGCAGGATTATTTGATTGCTACAGGACTATTGGCGCCGTTTGAAAATGCCCGCCCGGATGGCTCGGACGGACGGGGTCTGCCGACTGATAATAAAATGTTAGCGATGTCGCTTAATCGTTTAAAACAATTAGCTGCGCATGAAGTGGGACATACCTTGGGCTTGATGCATAATTATTCGGCCAGCGTGGTGAACAGATCAAGTGTTATGGATTATCCACCGCCATCGGTAACATTGGATGGGCATGGTGATGTGGATATCAGCAATGCCTATGCGAATGGAATAGGAGAGTGGGATAAGGTTAGCATCGCATGGGGTTACCAGGATTTTCCAAAAGGAACAGATGAGAAACTCGCATTGAATGGAATTTTAGATAATGCTTATAAAAAAGGTTTACAGTTCATCAGCGATCGCGATGCGAGAGCTCCTGGCGGATTGCATCCAACGGCTCATCTATGGGACAATGGCAACGACCCGATTGAAGAATTGAAAATTGCGATGAAGGTTCGGGAAAAAGCGCTGGCACA
Source organism: Chitinophagaceae bacterium (assembly GCA_049840875.1). Taxonomy (GTDB): domain Bacteria; phylum Bacteroidota; class Bacteroidia; order Chitinophagales; family Chitinophagaceae; genus JAFDYH01. Next base: position 30,667 of record JASGJE010000003.1, read on the forward strand.
ATTCGGTGAAAAAGATATCAGGCCGGGAGCTCCGATGGCTTTCCTTGAAGATGTTTTGGTACCTGTGTACCTATATCATCGTTACCAGGTTGAGGCGGTTACGAAAATCGTTGGTGGGATGAACTATAAATATGCGCTACGTGGCGACGGTCAAATAGTAACCCAAAGTCTTTCAAAGGAAGAACAAAACAAAGCGCTGAATGCAATTATCAGCACAATTGATCCGTCTGTATTGGTTTTACCTGACAGAATAACAAAGTTGATTCCGCCAAGACCTGCCGGTTATGACTACACGAAAGAATTGTTTAAGAAACGGACCGGACTTGCATTCGATGCGTTGAGCCCGGCAGAAACGGCTGCGGATATGCCGCTTTCATTTTTATTTAATAGCGAACGGCTGAACAGAATGGTGGAATACCATGTACAAAACGGTGGATTGGGTGTAAATGATATGATCGAAGCTCTTATTAACGCAACATGGAAGGCACCACGAAAAACAGGTATGGAAGGATTGATTCAATTGCAGACAGAACAGGTTTTATTGACCTATCTGCTCGCTGCGAGTATAAATGATGATAACTCTTTTATTACAAAATCTGTTCTTCAAAAAGAGTTGGCTGATCTGAAAACTTTTATCGAAACAAAAAAGAAATCAACTACAGATGAAACTTACTCAGGCCATTTATTACTTGCTTTGGAAAGAATGAAATCACCTGATAAAGCAAAGCCGACAATCCATGTGGCAATACCACCCGGATCGCCGATTGGTTGTGAAGAAGTCTATTGATCGGTGCCTGGAAATTTATAAGTGACCTCGAGACGGTTATTATCAGGATCAAGTGTTTCAAATTCGTAATAGCCGTCTCCGGTTCTTCTCGGGCCGCTCAGTATGGCGAAGCCATTGTTTTTTAATTCTTCAGCTTTTTCATCTACTTCATTGGCACTGTTCACGCCGAATGCAAGATGGATGATTCCTTTATGCTGCTCCTGTATTGTATCGTTGAGATTATCCGGAATACCTGGCCTGGTCATTAATTCTAACCTTGCCCCTGATTCAAAAGAAAGGAAATAACTATGAAAGCCTTTTGATGGATTGGTGTACTTATCGTTAGCAACAGCGCCAAAATATTTTACATAGTAGTCTTTCAACTCTTCCAGCCTGTCGGTCCATATGGCAACATGTTCCAGTGTCAAACTATGAGATTGTTATTTTTCAAATTCTTTGCTTAACGCTTCCACCTGTGCATTTGATAATCGCTGTTTATCGGAGTTAATTACAACCCGGTAACGGAATATCACTGATTCGCCTTTCTTCAATGCATAGTTTAGAATTTGTTTACCGTTACTGAAAACTTTTTGCCCGAGCGGATTTGCGGCAAACAACCCATAACCCCTCGCATGCCAGTAGGTAGGATAACCAACATTCTTTGGATGATCTATTATCGCAATGCTGATTGTATCATTTCCTTTTTTCCCATATAGCATGCACCATTTACCTCTTGTGCTCCAAGCCGCATCCCCTGTAAAGCCTTCACTGGTGATATAGTTTCCTGAAACCGAAGGATCATCTGATGCTTTCACTTTTGTGATGTTGCCTTTATCATCTGTAAACTCTCGTTCTTCTTTTGAGGGCAATTCCAGTTCATGAGCTACACGTAAACCTAAAAAGCCATCTTTCACATCAGGCATTTTTACATCCTGTGCTGCTGTAAGTGTTGTAATTCTATCAATGATGCGCAGATTGTTTTTTGCGGAAAAATGAAAGGTTGTTTTCTCTTGCAGTAAAACATTTTTATTGATGTCGTGCCAATCTGCTTCGTATGATAAACTGCCCGTATTACCATCTTTTAATTCACCAAGCTTTGTCATTTTTATCCATCCGTACTGCGCTTTCTTATCTGCAGCAATGGCGGATGAATTGTTCCAGAAATCCAGTCCGTTCACGCTTTCATAGTTCATCCATAAACCAATATGATGCGGATGATCGACAGGCTCATGTGCTCTTGGTGTAATTGGGTAACCTCTCGTAATTAATTCTCCATCGCCTGCATAGATCGGATAGAGAACAGGTTTTTCCAACGTATCAGGGTAAATAAAACTTGTAAATGGTTTTCCATCTGCAAGAATATCCACCTGGTTATTCGTTTGTTTTACCAGCTTTATCATTTGCGGTTTCTGTGCGAAAGAAATGTTGATGGAACCTGCACTGATAATGAAAATCAAAATACGCCTGATAACAAAATGTTTCATACACTTTATTGGTTTCAATTCAAAATTGATCAAAGGTTTTCAAAACAGCCCTTCATTTCTTTTCAATCCTCTAAATCCCAAAAATCATGGTTCAGACATTTATTGACCTGTAAACACTTTTCCATTCACCATTATCTCCTGCGTCTTCTCATCGAAAATGGCTTTCGTTCCCGAATGAGCCGATGCCGTTGTCATGAGCGTTGCAATGGAATGGCTATAACCGGCTTCCACAGGTGCATTAGGTTGTTTCCGGCTGCGGATACATTCCATCCAATTTCGTATGTGGTTCGATGTTAGTTGATCACCACCTGTATTTGCAGACGTAACTACCTTTTCTGTATTCGAAATATCCACTTCCGGAAGTAAGTTAGGCTGCAGGTTCATGTCATCAGCATGATCTTTTGACAAACCGCCTTTGGGTGAAACTTTGTTTGTATCAAGATTTAATTCACCACCGTTTGAGTAGTAGATTTCTTTTGGATCGTCTTCACCATTGTCCATGCGTGATGCAAACGTAACCTGGAAGCCGGATGTTGGGTCATTGATCGGACCATAATCAAACACAGCAGTAATTGTATCCCAGTTTTTACGGCCGTCTTTCCACATATAAATTCCACCATTGGCTACAACGCTTCTCGGGTGTGGCAAACCGCTGAACCAATGTACTGTATCGATCTGGTGACTCATCCATTGACCAGGCAGGCCTGATGAATAAGGCCAGAACAAACGGAACTCCAGGTATTTTCTTGGATCAAATGCTTCGAACGGGCGATTTAATAAATAGCGTTTCCAGTCAGTATCCTCTTCTTTTAATGTAGGCACAACTGAAGTTCTGCGCCAGCGGCCCGGTTGGTTTACATTCCAGGTTAACTCCACCATTTTTATATCACCGAATTTTCCTGATTTTATAAATTCATTGGCTGCATGATAATTGGCGCCGCTTCTTCTTTGTGAACCGATCTGAACAATTTTACCCGATTCTTTTACTGCCTTTAAAGCTGCCTTATTATCGGCCATTGATTCAGCAAATGGTTTTTCAACGTATGCGTCACAACCAGCCTTTACAGCCTCTATTGCATGTTGTGCGTGTTGAAAATCCGCTGTACTGATAAATACGGCGTCTACTAATTTCTTATCATACATCTCTTCATTATTCCTGCAGGCGGTTACATCGTGGCCCATTTTTTCTTTCCAGGTTGCGGCCCCTTTTTCGCGACGCAATTTCCAGATATCCGATACTGCAACAAGATCAAAATTCATTTCCTTGTAGTGATTCATAAAACAAGGAATGTGCGAACTGCGGTGACGATCCGAAAAACCAACAACACCTACTCTTACTCTGTCATTCGCTCCGAGAATTCTTCTGTAGCTCTGTGCTGAAAAACCAGCTTTTGCCACAAAAACACCGGCTCCGGCCATTGCAGCCTGTTGAATAAACTGGCGACGGGAATTTTTCATATTGCCTGCTATTAAATTTTTAGAATAAAATAATCAATGTCGAATCAATACTAAAAGTATGATTTTATGATTTGTGGTAAGTTGAAATTATTTTCTTAACCTTCAGTTGATACAACAACAGGATGATCAAAAAAATAAATGATGGCGCCTACTGCAAGAATACCGATGCCTATGAGACTTTCAACAGGACGATCGATTAACGTAAATATAAGCACCCATGCATTAAAGAGAAGAAAAATGATTTGTAATACTGGCTTGAACGGACTTTTAAACCGATCTTTTTTCGGCTCTTTTATAAAAAGGCTGGTTGCAACAGTCAATGAAGCCATCAACTGAAGTACAAAACCGGCATACAGCAATACTTTTTCGAAAGACCCGGTCAATGTAAGCAGTATGCTGATGACGACATGTAACCATACCGCTGCCACCGGAATGCCGTGCTGATTTCTTTTAGCCAATGGCATCCATAATTTATGTTCCCTCGCCATAGCCCATGTAACCCTTGGCCCAACCCACAAATATGAACTAACGGTGGCCACCAGTTGAATTGCAATAAATATACTGACCCATTTGCCACCCGTTTCGCCGAGCAAATGCGTAAAGGAAATAAACGTCACTTCTTCTTTGCCCTGTAGTTCGCTAACAGTTGCATTCTTCAATAAAACAAATTGAAAGAGGATATACGCAAGCGCAACAAACAAAGTGCTGCCAATTAGCGCTCTTGGTAAATTTTTGCCCGGATAATCAATTTCGTCTGCTACATAAGCTGCAGCGTTCCAACCCGTGTAGGCAAAACTGACATATACCATCGAAACTGCAAAACCTGGCTTCAATAATTCATGTTGCCAGCTATCGCTGAAATTAATTGCGTTGGTTATGTTATTGGGAAGAATAAAACCTAACACGATCAAACAAACGATAAACAATACTTTGATAACGGTGGTAACGTTCTGAAAACGGCTGCTGTGATGAATTGTAAAGCTATGCATCAGCCCGATAATGATAATGATTGCTACAGCCAGCCACACATTATTCTGCAAGCCAAAAGGAGCGAGGTATTTTGTAAACGCCATTGCCGCTAATGCCACAGGCGCTGAGAAACCAACCGTTAAACCTGCCCATGCAGATAAATAACCCATGATCGGATGAAATACCCGCGACAGATAGATATAATCCCCGCCTGATTCTTTAAAGTGCGTGCCTAACTCAGCATATGCAAATGCGCCAAATAAAGCGAGTAAACCGCCAATCAACCATAACAATAAAATAGTCCAGCTGTTTTGAACGGAACTTAATTGAAACCCTACGCTGGTGAACACGCCGGTTCCGATCATATTCGCGATAACAATTGCGGACGCAGTGGAAATGCCGATTTTCTTTTTCAAGCCGTTAATCTATGAGAACAAAATACGAAAGAAAGTAAAATCAAAAGTCAAAACCTGCCTGCCGGCAGACAGGGTAAAAATCCGATAGCTATCGGATCAAGAAACCAATTGGTTCAGTTTGGCATATTGCAACAGCATAATTGTCTTACCATCTTTTATTTCACCGGTTTTTATCATGTTCATTGCTTTCTCAAAAGGAAGCTCCGATACTTCAATGTCTTCCTGCTCATGTTCAATGCCACCGCCTTCATTTACTTTCATCTCCTTTGAATATTCCGCAACAAAAAAATAAAGTATTTTCAGTCACAGAGCCCGGTGACATATACGCTTCGAAAATCTTTCGCACCTGTGAAATCTTATATCCGGTTTCTTCTTCGGTCTCTCTTCTGATGCAGTCTTCAGGATTGTCTTTATCTAACAGACCGGCACACGCTTCGATCAGCATGCCCGACTCATTACCATTGATAAAAGTCGGCAACCTGAATTGCCTTGTCAGAATTACCGTTTTTGTACTTGTATTGTATAAAAGAATCGTAGCGCCATTACCACGGTCATAGGCTTCCCGCACCTGCGTCTGTACGCTGCCATCTCTCTTTTTATATTCGTAAGTTATCTTCCGGAGTATATACCGGTTGTCAGACAGAATCTCTTTTTTAAGAACTTTTACATCATTCATTGAAGAAAATTTTAGGAAAAGGCGAAGAGAACTTTACCGCGATACGGCTTTTTATTTTTGATTTTGCAAAACATCATTATTCAACCAAACAACTTTTTGTTCAGATCGGTGTGGTTGACCAATGATATCGCTATATAAATCAGGCCTTCTCGCTTTAATGTAACGATATCCGCCGGCTTGCTTCAACTTTTCGGGAGTCAGAGTTGCAATTACAAAATCATTATCCAGCTTTCTGCATTCTGCGATCACGTCACCAAATGGATCAAGGATCATGGAGCAGCCATTCTTTAGCTGATCATCATCCATTCCGATTGGGTTTGAGAAAATTGCATACACGGCATTGTCATAGGCCCGTGCAGGCAACCATTTCATCAGCCATTGTCTTCCTTTCAGTCCATCAAATTCTAATCGTAGTGATGTCGGATCTTTTTCCCTGTTATACCACAGCGATGGATCAACAAACCCTGCACCGGGTCTTGTAGAAGGTGTGCACATCGTAACGTGCGGCATAAAAATGACATCGGCGCCTAATAATTTCGTGGCACGAACATTTTCAATAATGTTGTTATCGTAGCAAATAAGAATGCCGCATTTCCATCCATATAAATCAAACACGCAGTAACTATCGCCGGGTAATAAGTGCGCATTGATAAAAGGATGCAGCTTTCTGTATTTTGCGATCAAACCATTTTTATCAACACAGATGTATGCTTTAAAGAGTTGATCCTTTTTGTCTTTTTCAAAAAGACCCGCAAGAATGGCAATGTTATTTTTTGTGGCGATTTGTATCAATGCATTCACGCTATCTCCACCGGGAATTAATTCCGCAATATCCAGCATCTGTTCTTTGGAATAGTTTCTTGCAAACGTATAGCCGGTAATGCTGCATTCATGAAAGGCTATCGCATGCGCACCTTCTGCGGCTGCTTTTGCTGAAAGCTGATCTATTACAGATAAGTTGTACTTCTTGTCAGCGCTTTTGTTTTCAAACTGAGCAGTTGCAATCTTCAGATTATTCATAGGGAATAAAGTTTTTTCATTTTTTAAATTGGTTATTGTCTCACTTTACAAAGTAATCATCAAACTTCGGTCGTCCATTTATCTCTTTCATCCGGACTGAATTTCCAGGGAGCGAAATTATTTTCAGTGTTGCTGAACATGGCATTCCATTCCTGGGGTGCATTACTTTCTTCCATTACGAGGTATCTGCGCAATTGCAGAATGATATCCAGCGGGCTGATGCTTACCGGGCATTCCTGCACGCAGGCATTACACGTTGTACAAGCACGCAGTTCTTCAGTTGAGATATAATCGTGTAGCAATGTTTTACCGTCATCCTTAAACTCGCCGTTTAACGTAATGTTCTTTCCGATTTCTTCTACACGGTCTCGTGTATCCATCATTATCTTTCGTGGTGAAAGTAACTTACCCGTGATATTGGCTGGACAAGCTGCAGAACATCTGCCACATTCAGTACAGCTATAAGCGTCGAGTAAATTTTTCCAGCTAAGATCAGTAGCGTCTTTTGCTCCAAACTTCTTTGGCGGCACGGCATCCGTTGCAGTTGGAGCCAGTTCCGGCTGCATCGCATAAAGCACTTCGTTTTGTATTTCCTTCATGTTCTTCATTTCGCCCATTGGTAATAAGCGGGCATAATAAGCATTGGGAAATGCAAGGAGTATGTGCAAATGTTTTGACCATGGTAGATAATTGAGAAAAACAAAGATGCCGACGATATGTAGCCACCAGCAGGTTCGTTCGAGTCCCTCCAATCCGGAGTTGCTAACTCCGTTTAATAAAGGATGCAACCATTGTGAGATCACAAAGTTTCCGGTTGGATGAACGGAATAATGTTCAATGCCCCGCGACTGTAAAAGCGTATCACTTGCATTCATCGTGAGAAAAAGCAGCATCAGAACAATCTCAGTGATAAGAATATAATTGGCATCACTTCTGGGCCAGCCATCGAGGTCTTTACTGATAAATCGTTTTAATTTGATGATGTTTCTCCTTATAAGAAAAATTGCACAACCAGTTAATACCAGTAATGCCAGCACTTCAAATGCATTGATAAGAAAATTATAGAAAGGGCCAAGAAATGAAGCAAAGAGTCTGTGGGTTCCCAAAATACCGTCAAGAATAATTTCTAACACTTCGATATTGATAATAATAAAGCCCGCATACACGAAAAAATGAAGCACGGCTACAGTTGGGTTGCGGAACATTTTCTTTTGTCCGAATGCCAGCAATAATACATTTTTCCATCGAAGCGATGGATTGTCATTGATCGTTTCATTCCGCCCCAGTAAAATATTGCGCCGTATTTCCTTTATTTTCTTTGAAAAAAATAAAATAGCGGCGGCACTGATGAGAATAAAAATTATCTGAGGAATGTATTGCATAGGCAAGAATTCTTATCGCTAAATTAATATTGTTGTCTCATTGGAGCAAAATGAGTTTGAAGTTTAATGTTCAATATTCAATAAGTAAGTCTTTACTAATGTATGCTTTTTGCATAAAGCATACAGGTTACGGCCTACCGCTTAAATTTCACTTGTAAAAGAGGAATAAATGACGTTAATTCGTGGCGATATGGAGGCAACCAAAAATTACATCTTGAATAAAGCCGTTGCAGCGAAAAAACTGAAACGGATGGCGTATGAAATCCTGGAAAATAATGTCAACGAAGAACATATCGTATTGGCAGGTATACGTGAGAGTGGGAGCGTGGTAGCAAGAAATATTCAAAGGCTCTTGTCAGAGATATCAACTGTAAAAACTGATTTAATCACTATTACGCTGGATAAGCACCTGCCCAAAGATGTAAAACTTAGCCAGCACCTCGATTATAACGACAAGATAATTATTGTCATCGATGATGTGGCGAATAGTGGTAAAACATTATTGTATGCGTTAAAACCATTTCTGGAATTTCAACCAAAGAAAATACAAACATTGATATTAGTAGAACGCAGTCACAAAACCTTCCCGGTTCATCCTGATTATGTTGGGTTATCTATCGCCACTACACTACAAGAGCATATTTATGTGGAAGTAAATGATGAAGAAGTGCTCGGTGCATATCTGAAATAGATGCCGTTTATCAAAATTGTTCTGCATACAAGGCAGATTTTACAGAACTTAAGTAAAATCTGTAACGAATGCCTGCCTTACAGTTAAACATTTTATTGCTCGGTCTTGGTGTTATCCAGGGATGTTTTTTATCGTTTTTACTTTTTAAAAAAAGAAAAACATTACCGGGTTATCCCTTTCTTGCAGTTTATTTAATTGTGCTCATCGTTCAGATGACAATGAAACTTGCATCCAAAATATGGCTGATGCAGAATGTTGGGATACTATATTTTTCTTCTTATCAATTACCTTTTCTTTATGGCCCGTTGATCTATCTCTTCGCTGTCAGAATCACTGGGCACACAGCAACGAATCGCAATCACCTGCTTCATTTCTTACCGTTTACACTGACTTTGATTTTAGTGCTATTTCCCAGGTTGCATACCCTTCCGTTTTTCTTTTATCCATTTGTTCATACTTTACCTGCTTTGATGCTCCAATTAGTAAGCCTTTCTGTTTATCATTGGCTTGCTTTGATAGAGTTAAAAAAATACAAGGGACCGGTTCTGCAATTGTCAGTTCATTCCATGCAATACCGCCTGCAATGGCTGCACAGGTTTATTATAACATCGTATCTCGTTTGTTCAGTAGTTGCGATTACTCTGTTTATAGTATATACACGGTTCCCATTGTGGCAGGATATACGGTTTGGTTTTGCTGCGTTGACTATTTTTATTTATTGGATCAGCTATAAAGCCTGGATGCAGCCTGAACTATTCAGTGTGATAAAAGGCGGTTTCAATGAATCAACTGACTATATCGCAGCGCCAAAACTTGTCGCTCATTTACCTGTAAAAAAATATTCTAATTCCGGATTGGATGAGAAAGATATCAGTGAAATTATCTGCGCACTTGCGAAGAAAATGGCTACTGAAAAAATATATCTCGATCCCGATTTGTCTATCGATCATTTAGCGTCGGCAATCTCCTGCAGCAGGCATCATTTATCACAGGTGTTAAACGAAAAGCTAAATAAATCGTTTTACGACTATATAAATCAATACCGGGTAGAAGAGGCGATACATTTATTAACAGACCCGGCAAGGTCAACTTATAAGATAGCTTCTATTGCATTCGACGCGGGGTTCAACTCGCTTTCCACGTTTAACGATGTTTTCAAACGGATCACCGGCCTTACGCCTTCTCAGTACAGAAAGCAAGCCGGCCAGAAATTATTACAACAGCAGCGGGTATAGTTCCGGATTTATCGGTTCGGTAGGTTCTAGCTAATTGCAGGCCTAATTTGACTGTATGAAAAAGCGATACATCATACTATCAGTTTTACTGACTATCACAACTTTTTGTTTCAGCCAGGATGCAACGAAAACAATTAACGAGATCGATGATCAGCTTACGAAAGGGAAAAAGACGATCAGCGCTGTGTTATCGGATCCTCAATACGTGTACCTGCATTCGCAGACGCCATTTCGCCTGATTGTCAGAAAACACGCCAAGGCGGAAAAGTTGAAAATCGTTACAGCCAATGAACCCGGCAGAAGAATAACAGTAAAAGTAAAAATCGAGATAACCGAAGGCAAACCTCTTGCCGATGCGCTCGTTTATTTTTATCACACTTCAGATAAAGGATGGTATTCAGACACTGCAGCACATATACTGATTCGTGAAGGTGACATGGGACATGCCAGGTTGTTTGGTTACGCCAAGACTGATGCAAAGGGGCGTATCGAATTTGAAACTATCCAACCGAAAGGTTATCCGAAATCTGATTTTCCCGGTCATATACATGTAATGGTTTGGAAAGATGACCAGGTAGTAGCAGGCATACCCAATGAACTTCAATTTGATGATGATATTCGTATGACACCCGAACGACGTGCCCGCTCATTACGGGAGGGTAACCTGATAGAAAAAAATTCAGGGACCCAGGCGGCTCCGGTCTATTCTTACTCTATCAGGGTTAAGAATTAAAATTCATTTTGCAATTAGTATAACAAGTTGTTGAAATTATACCGGAACGATCGGGCTGGTAGGAACAGGTATGCTGTCTCCATACTTTTAAATTAAAAATCTGATGCGCTTTATTTTATTTTCTTTCTTATTCTTTTCTGCAAACCTGTTTGGCCAGGTTACTTCTGTTTATAAAAACTTACCAATGGGTAAACATTCCGTTGGTTTCCGGATATTCACGATTACAGATCCATCGAGAATTGTGCAGCCGGAATATAATTATCTCGGAGAAAAGATTACCGGCGACCGGAAGAAGAAAATTACAGTACACTTGTGGTATCCTTGCGATGCTAATTCACATAACCGTCAATTAGTTTATTCTGAATATTATTATAATCGTTCGTTCAGAATAACTAATGACACTATTAATGAACAAAGAAAGAATAATGAAATAAACGCTTGCAAACAATCAGTCGAACGCTGGTGGGGAAAAGTAAATGATACATCCTGGAATGAACTGGCAACAATGAGAATGTTGGCTCATGCAGGTGCGGCTCCGTTTCGCGGCAAATTTCCATTATTGATCGGCATGCTTCGGCCGTTATCTACAGCGATAGTAAATGAAATGCTTGCCAGCAACGGTTATGTTGTTGCTATGGTTACTGGTGAAAACACATCTTCCTTTTCCGAATCCGCGTTGTTTGATATACCCGATATGCGTCTTGTGATGATTGAACTGGAGAAAACGGGAACTATCGATATGGAGAAAATAGGCACATTTGGTTTTAGTGGTTCTGGTTTCAGCCAGGTATTATTTGCGATGAATGATTACCGTGTAAAAGCTGTAGCGGATATTGAAAGTGGTATTTACATGAATGAATTATTTCAATCCTGGTCTGCCTCTAACTATTACAGGCCTGAAAAGTTGCGAGCAACGTTTCTTCATATTTTCAGTCGCGACTTATCTCACCAGGAAAAATTTATCACCGAGTTTGAAAACAAAACAATGTTTGCAAAGCGATATTGTCTTTTGCTGAATCAACCGGCGCTACACCATTGGGATTTCGCTACAGAAGGTTATACATCCTGCCTTGTACTAAAAATGCGTGGCGCGGAACAAACCCGCATACAGCAAGCTTTCGAATTGTCCGCCAACTACCTGTTGAACTTTTTTAATGCAGAATTAAAGAAAGAAATCAACAGCATTGCATTTATGGATCATAAGCCTTCTCTTGATCTTTTTCCTGCCGAATGCTGGGACATCAGCACACTCTCTGCACTTAGACCTGCACCAACGAAAGATGAGTTGGAATACCTGGTTGAAAAGAAAGGGATGAATGAAGCGTTGTCGATTGTCAGAACAACAATTAAAGATGATTCATCGTCCAACATTCTATTGTGGTATAATCTTAATAATTATGGATATCGTTTACTGCAGGCAAAAAAAATAAGCGACGCTATTGCTATTTTTAAGTTGAATACTGAATTTCATCCGGGTGACCCCAATCTGTTTGACAGTCTTGCCGAAGCGTATGAAGAAAACGGCGACAAGGAAAATATGCGGAAAACATCTTCGGAAGTTATTGATCTGCTTAATAAAAAATCAGACCTGAACGATGCAGAAAAAGGCCTGAAAAAGAATGCGGAAAAACGTTTGCAACAGCATACGTAAAATGCATGGTCGCTCATTTTTGCTCAAAAATTCCGTTTGTAAAAAAACGACACGTTTAATCAGTGACAAAAGGACGCCGCTCATCATGAATCGATAGTTGCCTTTGTCAATTTCTGCTAATTTTAAGAAGAGACATCTTTCAGTTTGCGTTTGTTGTCTTTCAGAAACGAATATTACAGTTTGAGTATGTCACGTTATTTTCAAACGATTACAGAAGAGAACAAGCTATCGCTTAATAAACCGGTTGATACCGATGTTGTTTATTATTCTGAACTGAATGACTGGTTTACTACAAACGCATTCCGGAGCTTCAGCCTGAAGTATGTTGTTGATAAATGTATTCATTACAAAGTCGGGAATACTGAACACTCTGTAAATGCAGGTCACTTTCTGTTAGCGTGCAAGCAACCTCATGTGAAAGCCTATTTCGATTCAAAAACGATTGTAAAAAGCGTATGTATTGATATTTGTCCGGCAACAGTTGCGGAGGCTTTCACTGTGATGAATGCACAGGAAGATCTTGAATTCGAAAATTATCTCGCAAGACATTTTAAAGCTCCTGAGTTTTTTGAGTCGGTCTGCCCGGTAGGAAATACATCAATCGGAAAGATATTGAATGGCTTGATAAAAGCCATCAGGAATGGTGAAGCGGAAGATGTGGTAAACAGAGAATGGTTTCTTGAATTGATTGAACAGGTAGTTTCTCATGAATACGGAAACTATCTTGCGTTGAATGGATTACATTCTGTAAAGGCGGATACAAAAAAAGAATTGCTGCGTCGACTCAGCAAAGGACGACACCTGATAGATGAGAACTTCCTGAATATTGGCGGCATACCGGAAATAGCTGTAGCAAGTAATCTTTCAGAATTTCATTTCTTTCGTTCATTCCGGCAGGCGTTTGGTATCACACCCTATCAGTATTTATTGAATAAACGTCTTGACTGCGCCAACGAACTGCTGAAACAAAATGGGATGACGATCACTGAGATATCGTTGCATTGTAATTTTCCTGATCTTTTTACATTCAGCAAAGCGTTTAAACGCAGGTATGGTATCGCTCCTTCACGGATCAAAGACCGGTAGTAATCAATTAATGAAGATTGAGTAATTCAAGATCATTGCAGAAGATACCGGGGTAATATTTTCTGTCGTTAAACCAGATTTTAACTAAGCAGTTTATGACAACAGTTAATTACGTTTTACTGCTACTTTCACAATATCTTTTATAGCCAATAAAAGCAAAAATCATGATACGCGTTGTGATCATTGAAGATGAGCGTTTGATAGCCGCTGAACTCCAATCGATGTTATCCGATCTGCCAGATGAAATAATTGTTTCGGCAATTCTTGGCTCTGTCACTGAAGCGAAAGAATACCTGACTGGTAACGACGGGTGCGACCTTATTTTTTCCGACATACAACTGCCAGACGGGCTATCATTTGGCATATTCGACTCTCTGGCTTGTAATATCCCGGTCATTTTTATTACAGCGTTTGACAGGTATGTGGTAAATGGATTTGAGCACAATGGCATCGATTACCTGCTGAAGCCAGTAGATGAAAAGGAACTGCAGAAAGTTGTAAATAAGTATAAGATGCTCGATCAGCATTTTGCAAAAAGACAGAAGTTTATTAACGCTTTTGCAAAAGAACGGAAGAGATTAATCGTAAAACGAGGTAATGTCAGTATTTCGCTGCGACTTGACGACGTTGTTTTGTTTTACACGGAAAATAAAATTGTCTATGTCATCGATAGAGACGGTAAGAAATATCTCTGCGATAAAAATCTTGGCGAATTGGAAGTAGAGTTAAACGAATCGCGTTTCTTTCGTGTGAACCGACAGTACATTGTAAATGCAGAATATATTCATGGTTATAAAGCGCATGATAAAGTGAGAATACAAATCGATCTTATAAGTCCGGTTACGGATCAGTTAATTATTGTTAGCCAGGAAACAGCTCCTCTCTTCCGTCGATGGATGAATGAAATTTAAAAATGTCAAGAACGATATGATCACAAATTTTCGCAAACTTTTCTTTCTAAGCCTGTTATTTTTTATTCAACCAGTCTTTTCACAGAATTCATCGCCTTTGCAAAATCGGGTTACCAATACTTCTTACAATCTTGTCTTTGATTCAAAAGAATGGGCATTCAGAGCAGGGGCTCCTGTACGTTCTACACCGCTGATTAAAAAAGATATCATCTATTTCGGAACTGCAAAAGGAGATTTTTTTGCAATCAATAAAAAAACAGCAGTTGTAAAATGGAAATATCAAACCGGGTATGCTATTCATTCATCCGCCTGTGAAGCAAACGGAAGAATCTTTTTTGCAGACAATGAACAAACTGTTTATTGTCTTGATGAAAATTCAGGCAAATCAACCTGGTCGTTTAAAATGGGGAAGAAGATAGATTATCCATGGCGGTTTGATTATTATTATTCATCACCTTCTCTAGTTGAAAATGATTTATTGGTTGGCGGAGACGATGGTTACATGTATCGTTTGAATCAGCAAACAGGTAAACTTATCTGGAAATTCAAAACAAAAGGATTGGTAAGAAGTACCCCGGCAATCTACAAGAACACCATTTTATTCGGTGATACAGAAGCGACATTTTATTCACTGGATGCAAAGACCGGGAAGAAAATATGGGATTTCAAAATAATCGGCGATTCAATTGACGATTATAAATACGGTTACGATAAACGGGCTATAACGTCCAGTCCAAACATCAGTGGCGATAAGGTTTTATTTGGTGCGAGGGATGCCTGCCTGTATTGCTTAAACGCAGATAACGGATCATTCCGCTGGAAAATTTCACATGAGCCTTCATGGATTGTATCAACGGCGGCGATAAAAGATTCACTTGTAATTACAGGCACATCGGATGGACGCTTTGTGCAGGCGCTTAACCTGGAAACCGGACAAGAAATATGGAAACACAAAACAGCAATGGCCGTGTGGGCTTCACCATTGATTAATAATGATAAGATTTACACTGGCGGTTTTGATGGACAATTGTTATGTCTTGATTTGAAAACAGGTAAACGGATTTCAGAATTCACTACAAACGGAATAATTTTTTCTTCGCCGGTTATCAGCGATTCTGTTTTATATGTCGGCTCAGATGACGGTAACCTGTATGCCCTTAAAGGAAGAAAGATCAGTGAGGCAAATCCACAATTAAAGCGATTTGTTTACTATGATAATTCGATGCCCGTGTATTTTCGCAGCAGCAGCGAAACGAGAGTACGGAACTATCTTGTGAATAATGATTTTACGATGATCAGCTCAGATACGCTTTCGGCATTGTTTTCACAAATAAGCGAAGCAAAGGATATGGTTATTGTCGCCGACGGTTTTTACTTTCCGAAATCAACCTGGCAGGGAAATGAAAATTCACTGTTAAGAAAATGGCTGGATGCCGGTGGACGCCTGGTGTTATTGGGCAACAATCCACTGTTTTATGAAATGGATGAAGCAACAAAAGATGTTAACCTTGTGATACCACGTACCGATTCCGTATTTAATATTCGCTATGGTGAAAGTGATACCCGTGCATTTGGTGGTTTATATCCATCATTGCCAACACTAAAAGGAATGGAATTAAACCTGCCTGATTATTGGGTCAGTAATTTTGGGCTTGATGAAAAGCAGGTCGATATCATACTTGGAAAAAATGAAAACGGCAAAGCATCCGCTTTTGTAAAAAAATACAAAAACGATGGAGCACTGGTGCAGATATGGATCAACGAAAGCTTACCAATGAATCTGGACGCTATAATAAAAGTAAGTGAAGAACAATTTTTTTTGAACTAACTATTCAATCTTTACAAGGCTTTTTACTTGGTCCTTCGGTACATCGTTAATGTTGACAATGTTAAGCGATGTTGAATTGGTCGGCTCTAATTTTTCATCTACAACAGGATCCTTGATTTTCCACATGCCTCCCGTTAACGGATCAACGATAATCATTCCTATACCGCCACCGATCAGAAGATTGCCGACATACCAGCCATTAAATTTGAAATCAACTTCTACGGTTCTTTCACTAAACCCAGGCGAACTAAGCTTCACGTAATATTTGGCCGGTACGAAATAGCCTGCACCCGAGCGAACTTTAATTTCTGCCGGACTTTTTCCTTCGAAGATTGTTTTTCCTTTCCGGTTAGTGACACTTATCCTTGCATCTTTGGGGTCGGTACGAATATGAAGAGGATATTTTGTTCCGCTGATAATTGTCGCACAACCGGACAAGAGTAAGACACTGCAAATGGCAGCAAACGATTTGATGGATAGCATTGTTGTTGGTTTTAAGGGAGATAAATGTATGCTTTTAAAACAAATGAATTAAATTTTACGTTAGAAATAGATAACGTAGGCCTTAAACTTTCCTTTGGAGTCTAACATAAGAGCAGGTGCGGGGCACTTAAATGAGTTTAAAAAATAGAATACCGTCTTCAGCCATTTTTTATTCGTTTTTATTTTAGTGAAATCAACATCAGGTGCCAGGTAAAATTGCCTTTTACGTGCAATGTCAGAACGCGTAACAGGATTTCCCAGGTCATCAGTCCATTTATTTTCGTATCCCCCAAACATTCCGTCTGCTCCATAACCAAGTGAAATGTTTAGCCATGCTGGTAACTTGCTGTCCTTAAAAAATGATTTAAGATTAGCGCTGAACCAATAAGCCTGTGCGTTGTAATCTTTCAGCATTCTTTCATACCAGCTGTTGCCAAACAAATCATCGGCTCTTTTATCGAGAATCGCATTATCGTATGTATTCCGGTGAAACGAAAATTTGTATTGAATCTTTTGTTCTTTCCATAAAAGTTCCTGTACAGTAAATAGACCTGAGCCAACAACATTCGCTGTCATATCGCCCCAACTAAACCCCCATTGCGAAGAAAAGCCATCGAGTATTTCAATAACGGTTAAATAAGCGGCACCACTTAATCCTCCGATTAATGCGGCTTTCTGTTGCGACAAGCCGGCCCATCGCCACATAGCCGCTGATATTTTTCCTGTGTTATAAGCAGTCCATCCATGCCCGATTTTATCAACCTGTAGCCATTCTCCATTGTCATTGAAAAAATGAAATGAGCTGCGTGGATAGTTTGCGTACCATGCCTGGTTTAACGCAATTAAAGAACCGCCATAGCCAGCGATGTTTGCTGCGGTAATTAATCGAATACGATTTTTGTTTGGCACAGGCGTAGCTGAATCACGGATATCTATATCTAAATGATCCTTGGAAAAAATCGCTGTTCGTTTATAAATACCGGGATCAATTTTTAAAGACTGATCATTTATCTGCGCATGAAGATTGAAAGTAAATAAAAGGAGATAAAATATTGCGGGGTAACGGTTAAACAATTTATTAGTAAGATGAACTATCAAATTCGGTTATTGATATTGCCAAAAGTACAAACTTTAGATTGAGGTATGCCATACTTTTAAAGTATAGCTTACCTGATCAGAGTTAAAGACGGTACGATATTTTAGTAATAATTCAGAAATGTTGAATAGAATTGTTCTCGTACAAGAGTGTCTCGACCCCGATATTTATCGGGGCAGGCACAACTGTAGTTTAATAGTAGCATTTCAGCACGGTTCATAAAAAAAATTATAACTTTCGATCTTAAAATTATCTAACGATGGATGCAGCAATTCAGGCAAAAGTAAATAGCTGGCTCAATGATGGTTTTGACCAGGCTACGAAAGACGAGATTACACGTTTGGAAAAAGAAAACCCTAAAGAACTTGAGGATTCATTTTACCGCAATCTTGAGTTTGGAACCGGTGGTTTAAGAGGATTAATGGGCGTTGGTACAAACCGCATGAACAAATATACTGTCGGAATGGCGACGCAGGGTTATGCAAATTACCTGAAACAAAGTTTTCCAAATGAAGAAATACGTGTAGCTGTAGCACATGACAGCCGTAATAACGGACGCTTCTTTGCTGAAACCGTCGCAAATATTTTTGGCGCTAATGGAATAAAAGTCTTTTTATTTGAAAGCCTTCGTCCGACGCCGGAGTTATCGTTTGCAATCCGCACATTGAAATGTAAAGGAGGTGTGGTCTGTACAGCTTCTCACAATCCAAAAGAATACAATGGCTATAAAGCCTATTGGACAGACGGCGGTCAATTGGTGCCACCGCATGATAAAAATGTAATTACAGAAGTAGAAAAAATAAAATCGAACAATGATGTGAAATGGAATGGGGGAGAGGCGAACATTTCGATTATTGGAAAGGATATTGACGAGAAGTATATAGAGATGGTGAAGGGATTAAGCGTATATCCTGATGTAATCAGGAAGCAGCATGATCTGAAGATTGTTTATACACCAATTCATGGAACGGGCATTACGCTTGTGCCACAGGTATTGCAGACATTTGGATTTTCGAATGTTACGATTGTAACAGAGCAAAGTGAACCCAATGGAAATTTTCCAACAGTAGTTTATCCAAATCCTGAAGAAAGTGAAACAATGAGCATTGGCCTGAAAAAAGCACAGGAACTGGATGCCGATATTTTATTGGGTACCGATCCTGATGCGGACCGTGTTGGTATCGGTGTAAAAGATAATCACGGCAACTGGGTGCTGATGAATGGTAACCAGACTGCAGTGTTGGCGTTTAATTACCTTATCGAAGCGAGAAAATCGAAAGGCATTGCTAAGTCCAATGATATGGTCATTAAAACAATCGTTACTACCGATCTGATTGATGAATTCGCAAAACAACAGGGTATTGCCTGTTACAATGTATTGACAGGGTTTAAATATATCGCTGAGATGATTCGTGAAAAGGAAGGCAAGGAAAATTATGTAATTGGCGGTGAAGAAAGTTTCGGATTAATGATCGGTGATCGTATTCGTGATAAAGATGCAGTAAGTGCTGTTGCTTTGCTCTGCGAAATGGCCGCTTATGAAAAAGATAAAGGCAATAGCTTATTTGCAAAGCTGATTGATCTGTATGTCAAATACGGTTTGTACCGTGAACATCTGATTTCAATTACTAAAAAAGGGATGGACGGCCAGCAACAGATCGCTGCAATGATGGAAAGTTATCGCGCCAATCCTCCCAAAAAGATAGCGGGTTCAGATGTAGTGCAGTTGTTGGATTATGAAAAGCAATCTGGCAGCAATCCTCAAACAGGTGAAACCTGGAAAATCGATCTGCCAAAATCAAATGTATTGCAGTTTATACTGGCAGATGGAAGTAAAATTTCAGCAAGACCATCTGGTACAGAGCCTAAAATAAAATTCTATTTCTCAATAAATACAAAATTGAAAAGCGCTGCCGACTTTGACGCAACCTGGAAATCACTGGATGATAAAATACAGAGTATAATTAAGGATATGAAGTTGTAAGGAAGGCACAAAGGCAACGAGGTGCGATGTCATTAAAGTAATACAAGAATTATTGCATAAAGATTAGGTAAACAAACGTTCCCCTTTTTTCTTTATAATTCATGCTAAAATTGTCAAGAATGTCTTTCACTTCTTTCAATAAGAACTTAGTGCCTATGTGCCTCGTTGCCTTCTCTATCTCTAATGCACTAAAAGTATCTTCTTCGTAATTGTTTTATCAGTGAAGTAAGCTCTTACAATGTAAACACCGGGAGCGAAATGGCTAAGGTCATAATTGTAATAGTTATTGGCCTGCCCTGTAGATATAACGGTCTCGGCTACGCGTTGTCCGACGGATGAGAAAATTGCGATTCCTTTCAGTTTATCTGGTTGCGGGTAAAATTGAACCGTCAACGACCCCGTAGTAGGACTTGGTGTTGCCAGGAATCCCTGGTCTTTTAAATTCGGATTCACATTGACTGTTCGTACGTTAATATCATCAAGGAAAATATTGTTCTGCCATTCGTTCGTACTACGGAATGCCAGCATTACTTCACCTTGTGCGATGTAGCTACTGATATCCACGGAATCTTTTCTCCATTCACTAGAGGAAGGATAAAAGTCTGTTGCTGTAGCCCCTGCTCTTGTAATCAGATTCGTTCCCCATTTTTTATACAGGCTCGTATAGGTTTTACCGCAATCTGTACTTGCAACGACTTCGAGTGTATCCCATGCACGTCCGGCATCGGTAGGATCATTATAAACCGCAGCTGCGACCTGGAAACTGATAAATGCAGAGTCTGCAGTACCAAGATTTAAAACAGGCAATCGCAAATAATCTTTCTGGTCAGTTATCTCGTAGTTGATATTATTCATGTACACAGAACTGTTGCCGGTTTTAGCATAACCACTTATTTTTTGCCAGGTTACTAATCCATCAGGATTAACAATATCCCATCCCACCGGAGGGAAAGTACTTCCTTCAAAACTTTCGGATAGCGGTGCAATTACCGGCGGCTGATAACTAACGGTCATCGTCAGGGTATCATTGGTTACGTCCTGGTCTACTGATCCATCGGGGTTACTTGACCAGATAGTAAGAAGATGTGTGCCTGCACCGATAGTTAAGCTGCTAAGAGCTACGGTCTGCGTATCGAGGCTTGCTATAGATCCTGTCCAATTGGTTGATATAACAGTTCCGTTATCAATTTTTGCGTCAATAGTCAAAGAAGTGAGTGTAAGAGCGCCACGATTAAAGATTGTAACTGATGGCGTAAATGTAGGATCACAAACTCTTGAAGATGGGTTATTAATTAATCTTGGCTGTGCATCATAGTTCTCCAGCACGGCAGGCAGGCAACCATCAGATGTAAGTAATGATGCACGGCTTGTCGTTACCGCGGTTTCCATACGATCTACCTGGTCTGCTGTAAACATTACCAGGCAATCATCGGCCGTGTAGTCCATGTAATTCTCGTACATAATCCCCGGCGAAGTCATTGTACAGGCATCCGTCTTCACACCAGTCGGACAACCTGCGGTTGAGTTAGCCTGGTTAGGTGTATCGGCAATAAAATCAGTACCGGTGCAAGCGCCATCATCATCACCCCAGGTGTGATAGAGATTAAAGTAATGCCCGATTTCATGCGTTAACGTCTTTCCTTTATTGAAACCGGAAAGTGAACCTCCGGGTATACATTCATAATCAATTACTACACCTTGCTCATCCGCGCTTGTTGAATTTGGGAATGTGCCATATCCTAATAAATCTCCTGCTAAATCGCAAATCCAGATGTTGAGATATTTCGAAGGATCCCAGGCGTCTTCTCCACCCAACGCGTTATGTTTTACCGATTCATTATCGGTATTTGAAAAATTATCTTTCGTTGTAACAAAACGATCGATCCCTGTAGTTGGCTCGCCTGTTGGGGTACGTTTGGCCAAACAAAAACTGATATTCGATTTCCCAAATACAGATTTGAAAGCTGAAGGAATGCGAACCGAATCGCCGTTTAAGCCAGCATAATCTTTATTGATAGTGTCTAGCTGGGCCAACACCTGTGTATCAGAAACCACGGATGGATCTTTCATCACAATGTGAAAAACAATTGGAATAACAGCAGGGGCAGCGAGGACGCGTTCATTACCGCGGTTAAGCTGACGTTGTTGAATATAGCTGAGTAATTCAGCCTGTTTTTTGTCAAAGGCGACTTTCAATGCAGGATTGCGTTTGAATTTGGTCTGAAGAAGATCCATTGTGCCACAATTACGCTGCTGCGCATGCAGTTCGCCGATAGCTAACACAATGATGCCAAAGACAAGGGCACTTTTAAAGAAGATGGTTTTCAAAACGGCCAATATTTTTCTGAAAAATGAAAAATAGATCAAATTATCCGGAAAATATAATAGACAGCACAATTACCTGTTCACAGATTTCCATGCAGTACGGAGAGTTCGCATATTGACTAAACAGGTTCACTGTAGTTTAACCCGTTATAAGTCAATAACGTGAAAAAGCGAAAAAGAGTTTGTTTTTGGGAAAATAACCTGACGAAACTTTGTTTTTAATATATGATTGAAGAATTCGTTTACCTGAATTCAACCAGAAAGCCCTTTTTGCACAGCAATGCCGTTGCAAAAAGGGCTTGAAAATCGGATCATGTATCAGGAAAGTATCTTTTCTGAAATCTGTCCTGTCTTCTTGTGTTTTAAAATCACTTTCTTGGCCCCATAGTGAGTTACCTCTTCTTTTATCAGATAATTATCGGCGTCGTATTCCGTAAGATGGTTGTCTTTACCGATTCCTTCTTTACCTCGCCATACTTCCAGGTTTACCGGTTCCCATGCTTTTGTTTTTGCACTTTTGTAAGCCGCATCGATGATAGCATTTACTACATAGCCATCGTAAAATGTTTCTCTTGGCTCTGTTCCCTTTTCCATGGCGTTAAACATATCGGTGAACATGTGATTATAACCAAGATCATTCACTTCGTCACCGACAGGGAACAACCAGCCTGTATTGCTTTCTGCTTTTTCGGCAACGTAGTCAGCCCCTTTGCCGGTTGTGAACATATCCATACCGGTGCGCAGAAAATTATTGATCCAGATAGTTCCTTCTGATCCCATTACTTCATCACGCAAATCCATGCCACCGCGAAAAGTCCAGCTTACTTCAAACTGCCCGATAGCGCCATTCTCGTATTTTACCAGGCCGATTGCATGGTCTTCTGCGTCTATCGGTTTTACCTGCGTATCCATCCAGCACATTACTTCCACCGGCTTGATGTCTTTACCGATAAATGATCGTGCAATTTCTATACAATGACAACCGAGATCGAGAATGCAACCACCACCGGCCAGTTCGATATTCCAGAACCAATCGCTGTGCGGGCCGGGATGCGCTTCTCTTGATTTAGCCCATAATATTCTACCCAGTGCGCCACTCTTTACACTTTCATAAGCCTTCAGAAATTTTGGCGAGTAAACAAGATCTTCAAGATAGCCATTAAAAATACCCGCAGCTTCTACAGCTCTTAACATACGTAACGCCTCGGCGCCATTGCGGCCAAGTGGTTTTGTTGTTACAACAGGCTTTTTATGTTTGCAGCAAAGTAGTACAGCCTCCTCGTGCACATTGTTCGGCAAGGAAATGCAAACAACATCCACATCGGGATGAGCTATTGCTTCTTCCATTTTGGAAGTGTAATGATCGCATCCGTAATCTGCTGCGAACTTCTTTGCATTTTCTTCTTTACGGGCATAGATGCTTACAATTTTGTCTTTACTTCTCTGTCCCTGTAGTGAATCTGCATAAAAACGTCCGATAAAACCGGAACCAAGCATAGCAATTCGTTTCATTGTTTTGTCAAAGTTTAAAGGGTTTAATTATTGACAAGCTTTAAGCTTTAGGCTTTAAGCTTTACTCATTTAAAATCTTTTACGGCCTACATTTAATTGCTTATGCCGCTTGCTGTATCTGTCTTTTTTCCCTGAAGAATAAAATAAAATAAATTAATACCGCAATCGCAATGTAGGCTGGCACAAGCCACACATCTTGCCAATTGTGATCATTCTTTTTTGTAACGGCGTTAATTGTAGATAAGGTGTATTTATCAGCTATTATTCCAGAAAACCATGTTCCTATAAACATACCAAGTCCATACGTGGCAAAAGTAAAAAGGCCTTGAGCCGCATTTTTTATTTTCTCACCGGCCTTCTTTTCAGTATACATATAACCTGTCACAAAAAAGAAATCATAGCAAATACCGTGTAAGACAATACCTGCATAAATCAACCATATACCTGAATTTGTATCACCAAATGAAAATGCGAAATATCTCAAAGCCCAACCAATGATACCCAGAAGTAGCATTTTCTTTACCCCAATCCTGTAAAATAAAAATGGTATTGCCAGAATGAAGACAGCTTCAGAAACTTGCCCAAAAATCATTTTGGCGGTTGGTTCCTTGACACCTATTTCGCTTAGAAATAAATTGGCAAAACCATAATAGAAAGATAGAGGAATACATACCAGTATTGCTGCTATAAAGAAAATCAGATATGGTTTATCCTTAAATAAAACAAAAGCCTCGGTTCCTAATGCTTTTGATGCCGAAGCATCGGATGATTTGCTCTTAGGCGGAGTTTGCGGTAAGAAAAAACTTAAAATTCCCAGAACCGCAGATACGCCAGATGCAAGAATGAATGTACCCGATGTTTGACCAATGCCCAGCCACGCTATCGCCAAACCTGACAGGATCCATCCAATCGTTCCAAAAACTCTGATCCACGGAAATTGTTTACCGGGGTTGTTCATTTGATTAAATGCTACACTATTAGATAAAGCGATTGTAGGCATATACAGTAATGAATAAAATAGAACTATCCAATAGAAAACTGCATTGTTAGTTATTTTAGTCGCTAAAATTAATAATGCAGCGCCTGCTAAATGCAGTACACCCATTATACGCTGTGCCGGAAAAAAGCGGTCGGCCACCATACCAATAAAAAAAGGAGAAATCATTGTCGCCACGGCGAGTGCCCCATATGTAAGCCCAATCTGACCATCAGAAGAAGCAAGGTTAACTTTCATATAGGTCGACAACGTTACATACCACGAGCCCCAGATAAAATATTCAAGAAGCATCATCAGCGCCAGCAGAATACCTGTGTTTGTTTTCATTCAAGCTTGAGTTTTGGTTTTACTATTAATCAGTGTTATAAAAGCCATCAAATTATGTCAAATAAATAAGATTACCTGATAAGTTATTTGAAGAATAGAATCACAGAATAAAGGGTGGAAAAATTACTGAAAAAATCAATGCTGATCTATTTTTAATAGCTGTATTTTGCAGCGCTTATGAGATCAACAGAAGATTCATACCTGCACAAAGGTTTGCGTAAACAGTTGGTAGAAGTAGTGAAGCAAAAAGGCATCAGCAATGAAAAGGTTTTGAACGCGATCAATACGATTCCCCGTCATTTTTTTCTCGATTCTGCATTTGATAAACACGCTTACGAAGACCGTGCGTTTCCGATTGGTGAAGGACAGACTATTTCACAACCATACACTGTTGCGTATCAAAGTCAGTTACTAGAAGTAAAACCGTTTGAAAAAATTCTGGAGATCGGTACCGGTAGCGCTTACCAGGCTGCAGTACTTGCTGAGTTGGGAGCAATAGTTTATACAATCGAACGGCAAAAGCCATTGTACGAAAGCAACAAGAGTTTTGCATACCTGAAAAAATATCATAACATTAAATTCTTCTATGGCGACGGGTATGAAGGTCTGCCTACGTTCGCTCCATTTGATAAAGTAATTATTACAGCGGCGGCGCCAGAAATTCCACAAAAATTGATAGATCAATTAAAGCCAGGCGGTATGATGGTGATTCCTGTTGGTAGTGGCGAAGTACAACAAATGCGCCGCATTATAAAACAGGAAAATGGTTCAGTAAAAGAAGAAGTATTTGACAATTTTTCTTTTGTACCAATGCTGGGAGGGAAGAAATAGTCTGGAGTTGATAGTACGTAGTCGATAGTAATAATCTTACTAATAACTAAACACTATCGACTAAATACTCACTTTCGGTGATTCATCTATCTCAATTAATTTTTCAGCGCCGAATTCAATAACGGGTTCTTTTATAAAATCAAAATTGCTGGCGATAAGATTATTGGGAAATTTTTCGAGAGCGTTATTATATGTCGTCGTTGCGGTATTAAACGTATCACGCAGTGATAGAATTGTGCCTTCAATAGTATCGAGTTCTTCCCGTATTTTTTGAAATGCCTGGTTCGTCTGAAGATCAGAATGAGTTATGAGACTTGCATTCATATTGCGCAGACTTGCTGTCAATAATTGTTCAGATTTTATTTTATCCTCTATTGTTGTTGCGCTCACTGCTGCAGAACGTGCCTCTGTTACTTTTTGTAAAAGATTTCGTTCGTAACCCTGCTGATTTTTCACAGTTTCTACCAATTGAGAAATCAAAACATGTCGTTGTTGTAATAACGTATTAATGTTAGCAAATGCAATTGTTCGTTGCCGGCGTAACATCCTGAGCTTATTGTACGTCCGTATCAGCAGAAATATGATGATCCCAAAGATGACAAGAAGGATAATTACTGGCATAACTTAAGGTCTGTAGCGGTTATTCAAATCTACGATTTCCCTATGGCAAAAAATAACCCCGGTTTTTTGACCGGGGTTATTCTGCATTAAATGTGCGTTATTTCTTACGGGTGAGTTTTATCTCCATGCTCTTGTATTCCTTTCCCGCGGATGTGTTGTATATCTCAATCGTTTGATGATCATCATCCGTAATTGTAAAAACTTCACGCATCGCAATTTCTTTGCCGGAGGAAGGATCAACGGTTTTGCCCTTTGTTGTCAGGGATTTTGTAGCATTATCCCATTTACCTTCAAGGATCGTTATACCGGTTCCCATATTATCAATCCATGTGCTGATAAATTTTTTCAACGCATTGTCGTACGCAAGGGTACTCACACCTTCAAATGCCATTCCGTTCATAGTAGCTGCAAATTTTGATTGCTGGTAACGACCACCCAGCAACATGCTATTAGTACATGACCCTGTAGTTTCTGTCGCTGGTGCCCCGGGCCCCATCCACATTTTCATCGTAGCGTCCCAATCGCCGTCTGATTTAGCAAGCATTTTGTGTACATCACCCGGAGTCATGTACTCCATCCATTTTTTCATTTCCGCTTCGGTCTGTGCATTGATTTTTGTAGAAAGGGAAAGAATAAGAAGTGAGCAAATAGTTAAGGTTATCTTTTTCATAACTGTAAGTTTGTATTAAGCTACGACAATTATCAATATCGTTGAAATCTATCGAACGAATTGTAAAGCCTGTATTCATTACATTCAGTTATATTTGCACCCTATGACAACAGAAAAAATTCAGGAAATGCGGGAACGGGTTACCGTTCTAAGGAGGTTTCTTTGACGTCGCTAATCGTCAGTTTAAAATCGCAGAAGAGAAACAACTTTCTCTAAGCCCGGGGTTCTGGGATGATAATAAAAGGGCTACTGAAATTCTCAAGAGTATAAAGTTGAATGAATATTGGGTCGGCCTCTACGACGAGGTGAACGGCGCAGTGGAAGACTTTGCGGTACTCTTCGATTTCTGGAAAGCCGGTGATGCTACCGAAGAAGAAACAAAAGAAGCTTTTGAAAAGGCGCAAAGAGGCATTGAAGAAGCCGAGTTTAAAAGCACACTCAATCAACCCGAAGATGAATTGCCTGCCGTTCTTCAAATCAATAGTGGTGCAGGAGGAACGGAAAGCCAAGATTGGGCAGAAATGCTGGCACGCATGTATCGCATGTATGGGCAGAAACAGGGTTGGACCGTTACCGAACTGGACTGGGTATGGGGTGATGGCGCAGGAATAAAAACAGCAACGCTGCAGTTTGACGGACCGTTTGCTTATGGTTTTTTAAAAGCTGAGAGCGGAGTACATCGCCTGGTACGTATCAGCCCGTTTGATAGCAATGCAAGAAGACATACTTCCTTCGCTTCGATATTTGTTTATCCATTGGTTGACGATAGTATTAACATCGAAATAAAAGATGCCGATGTAAAAATGGAGACTGCACGCAGCGGCGGCGCTGGCGGACAGAACGTAAACAAAGTAGAGACAAAAGTTTTTCTCACCCATATTCCCACAGGGATTACTGTTGTGTGCCAGACGGAGCGGTCGCAATTGGGTAACCGGGAGAAGGCTATGCAGATGTTGAAAAGCCGTTTGTACGAAGAAGAATTACGTAAACGTGAAGCATTGAAAAATGCTGCGAATGCGAATAAAAGAAAAATTGAATGGGGATCACAGATACGTTCTTATGTTTTTCATCCTTATAAAATGATCAAAGATCATCGTACAGATTATGAGGTCGGAAATGTGCAACCGGTAATGGATGGCGATCTTGACGGTTTTATCAAAGCTTACCTGATGAGCATGAAAGAGGAAGAGGCTTCATGATCCGATAAATAAGTTGCGCTAATAATCTTTTACTAAATATCCCCCAAAAGAATATTTAGTAAAGGATTTAAGATGCAAAAATTATTGATTTGCTAATTCAATCACCTTTATCATTTTATTCAAAACTTCTTTTCTGTTTGCCTTGTGCTCTTCACTATATCTTTCAATTAATATCGGCAAGAGCTGACGTCGTAATGCGGTATGAGTTAAGTAATGAAGATCGCTGTCGATTTTCCCTTCCATGGCAAATTGTGCAAAGCCTGTGCCGATAATTGCATTGTCCATTTGCAATAGATAAATACCGCCCATACCTTCCGCGCTTTTTAAAATCAAATCTTGTATTGATTCATCTGAAATATTGTCATCAAAGCCTGGTGAATTTTTTAACGACTGCTTAAGTTGCTCGACTTGTTGGAAAATATTATCTGTGTTTGCTTTGATCTTAATAAATTCTGCGACCTTTTCGGGATCAAGTTCATTCCAATCGAATAAGGGAAGGTTCCACCGTACTAAAAGGTCGCTTAGATAATTGATTGGGTTTGCTGTTGCGTTAGTTTTCCTCCATTGACTAAACCCGTGCGCCGCATCAGCGCCGGAATCGCTTCCAAATGGGCCCGCCTCATCATTAGGACTCCAGAAGAAATCTTCATTCATAAGACTTCTTGCTTTACTGTGTGAATGTTTCCTGGGATCAGAGAAGAAGTCCATTTTGGTAGTTTATGTTAATTAAAATTTTCAGGTTAAATAGATTTTCAAAGTTCTTTCAATCGTTCAATTTTATCATCTTTAATTTCTTTGTTGCTATTACAGTTGAATTGTACAAGACCTAAATTTATGTAATTGTTGTAACCAAATAGAGCCTTCATCGTTTAACCAGAAAACCTTCCCGATGATGCGAGTGCTGCTTGCTTTTCTCTTTAGTTTTACTTACTTATTTGTTTCCGCGCAAGCGGCCAGAGAATTGAATGGTATCGTCTATGCCAGCAATTCAAAAGAGGTCTTAGCAGGAGCAAGCATTCTCATTTTTAATGCAGGACATGTTACAGGGCTTGTTGCAAACAAAGAAGGCCGCTTTATAATTCCTGTAGGAACACTGATTGATTCCTTACATGTATCGATGGTTGGGTATTTTTCTAAAACATTGACGAATGCGACACTGAATAATACTTCCACAATTGATATACCGTTAGATGTTGCAGCGGCAGAATTACAGGAAGTAGTTGTAAAACCATTCACTGCGTTGGATGTTGTTAAAAAAGCGTGTGCAGGACTTTCTATGAACCAACCACAGGGTGATTTTGAAAACAAAGGGTTTTACCGTGAGATAATTAAAGACCGTGAGAATTATTTCTCAGTTGCTGAAGCTGTATTTACCGCGCAATACTTTCCTTCTTCGAAAGATTATAAATTAAAGTTGGAACAAGGTAGAAGCAAAGAAGATGTTGCCTATACAAGATTGTTTGAAGATTTTCATCCGGGCGGTGGGCCGCAGGCTGTGGCCGGTAATAGTTTCATTACAGGCAAACCGGCTTTTCTGAACCTGAAGGAGCTTAACAAATTTCACTACAGGATTGATTCGATCGTGCAGTTTGACGGAAGGCGACTATATCATATCAGTTTCGATCAAAATAGTGGCGTAAAAGAAGCACTGGATAAAGGTTATATGCTAGTAGAGACAGAAAATTTTGCTGTTGTAAGATATGAAGTCGAAAACAGCCCGATTGGAATACCGTATATAAAAAGCCTGAGTGGCTCCGATAAAGTGTTTGCCGAAATTCTCAACATTGATTTCAAACGCAGAGGCTGGAAAAGAAGAGTAGATTTCACGGAGGTGAATCAAAAATGGCTGATGACATATGCACGAACTGAATATGCTATCACTTACAAACAACCCAAAAAAGACCTTGACCTTGATCTTACGATCAATATTGAGCTTGCATTTACAGATTTGTACAAGATGATTGATAAAAAAATTGAGAAAGGCGAGGAGTGGAAGAAGAAAAATATAGTCGCTAATTTGCCAACTGCATTTGACCCAGCTTTTTGGGGAAGTAATGCAATTATTTCTCCGACAGAGGAGGTAAAAAATATAATAGCCGGTATTTCCCGGAACAATAATGATTTGCCTGTAGCAGAATCTATAGAAGGCTGGCAGTATATAAACAGAAATTTATTTTTCTCTTATAAAAAAGATGATACGATTACCATGATACCATTGATGAAATGCATCTGGGAAGATGAGGAAAACGGCCCGATGCTGTATAGAGAAACTGATAGTGATTTTATAGTAGAATCAAAGATCGTGATTGTTAAAAACTCCGACAAAGCTGCAATGCCGGATAAAGGATTTCAACAAGCAGGAATTATTATAAGGAGTTCCGGTAATCCAAAAGAGAATTATGTATTATTGTCGTTGGGAACAGGCGGTAATCCTAATCCAAAACTTTTTTTCAAAAGAACAATTGATAATAGAAGCAAAACTGTTTTGGAAAAGAGGGATAACATGAATGGATTGTTACGACTTGAAAAATCAGGAAAAAAGATAACTGCTTTTTTTGAAGGAGAAAATGAAAATAGCTTTCGGAAGATTGGTGAATATAATCTTGATTGGCTGAATGGGAAAGTGCAGATAGGTCTTGCAGCTTTCGCTGCGTTTTCAGGCGATGGGCCTAAAATGAAACCAGATATGAGAGCGTCATTCTCTCAATTTAAAACGGAGATGAGATGAGATGAAGAAAGTTTTATTAACGCTTTTATTTGCAACCGCCTTCGTTAATGTATTCGGGTGTTTGATTCTTTTTATTACCGACGGGAAAAATATCCTGGTCGGCAATCATGAAGATTGGTATGCTACAGATGCAGAAGTAACCTTTATTCCTGCTTCAGGTAAAAAGTTTGGAATGATTTATTTTGATTTCGCCAGTGAAAAAACGGCGCAGGGTGGAATGAATACGGCTGGATTATTTTTTGATGGGACAAGAACTCCATTTGCGCCTTATAATGATAATGAGAAAAAGAAAGATTGTAATTGCTATATCTGGAAAAAAATATTGGAAGAATGCTCAACTGTAGAGGATGCCTTGACATACGTACAACGTTATAAGATTCCTGAAATAGAAGATGTACATATTTTATTTGCAGATAAAAAAGGAAACTCTGCAGTAGTAGGAGTATATGATGGTGAATTGCGGATTCATCGTAGAATCGGAAATCATCAATTGCTTACGAACTTTAACCTTTCTAATCCTTCCTACGGAGATGAACCGGTTTGCAAGCGATTCGAAACCGCAGAAAAAATGTTGGCTGTCGATTCATCGGTTAATATTGAGAATATCAGGAAAATTTTGTCTGAAACACACCAGGAAAAATTGACGGCCTACTCCAATATATACAATCTGACTACCGGCGAGGTGTATGTCTACAATCATGCAGATTTTACAAGAGGGATAAAACTGAATTTGCAGAGTGAATTAAAAAAAGGAAAACATTCTTCCCGGATCGCTTCATTATTTAAATAACAGAAGGCGTATTTCTTTTTGTAACATCAACTTGTTTTAATGCGATCTTAATTCGGGCTACAACCTGTTTATTGTTTGCTAACATATGGAAACACGTGATTTGTCATAGTGCTTATCTTTGCAGGCTAAATCTTTAGTATGAGTCTTGGAACATTTTCTTATCCCTTACCTGTAAACGAACCAGTATTGAACTATGCACCTGGTAGTGCTGAGAAAAAGCGGTTGAAAGAAGTATTAAAAGAATTGAAAAGTCAGGAAGCGGATATTCCGATGTATATCGGAAGCAAAGAAGTGCGTACCAATAAAAAAATTTCATTACATCCACCGCATGAAATAGCACATACACTGGGCTATTTTCACGAAGGCTCTGCGAAGCACGTAGAGCAGGCAATCGCTGCGGCGTTGGCTGCAAAGGAAAGTTGGGCTTCGCTGAGTTGGGAAAACAGGGCAAACATTTTTTTGAAAGCAGCTGATCTTATCGCCACAAAGTATCGCCCATACATGAATGGGACAACGATGCTCGGCCAAAGCAAAAACGCATACCAGGCCGAGATTGATTCAGCATGCGAGATCATCGACTTTTTGCGTTTCAACGTTCATTATCTAAGCGAAATTTATAAACAACAGCCCATCAGCAGTGCAGGTATACACAATCGCCTGGAGTACCGGCCGCTTGAAGGTTTTGTATTGGCCATAACTCCATTCAATTTTACGGCAATCGGCGGTAACCTTCCCACAAGCGCTGCGATGTGTGGTAATGTAGTAGTATGGAAACCGGCGCATACGCAGGTATACTCGGCGCAAATGTTTATGCGGATATTGAAAGAAGCAGGTTTGCCGGATGGTGTTATCAACCTGATTTACGTGGATGGGCCAACGTTAGGAGATGTTTGTTTCAATCATCGCGATTTTGCGGGTGTACATTTTACAGGCTCAACCGGTGTGTTTAATAAGATGTGGGAGATAATTGGTAAAAACATTTCCAATTACAAATCATATCCCCGCATCGTTGGAGAGACCGGGGGTAAAGATTTTGTGCTTGCACATAAAAGCGCCGATCCTGATGTGGTGGCGACAGCTTTATTGCGCGGCGCATTTGAATACCAGGGACAGAAATGTTCAGCGGCATCAAGAGCTTACATTCCTTCGAATATTGCAGATGAGGTAAAAAAGAAGTTGATTGCAGGCGTAAAAAGTTTTAAAATGGGTAGCGTTGAGAATTTTACAAATTTTGTCAACGCTGTTATCGATGAAAAAAGTTTTGATAAGATCAAGGCCTACATTGACAATGCGAAGAAAGATGCAAAAGCAGAAATATTGGTGGGAGGAAAGTGTGATAAAAAAGAAGGGTTTTATATTCAACCTACAGTTATTGAAGCAAAGGATCCTAAGTATGTAACGATGTGCGAAGAGATTTTCGGGCCGGTATTGACAATATATGTGTACAATGCAAACCAGTTTGATAAGGCGATGGAGCTTATTGATACAACTTCTCCGTATGCATTGACAGGATCTATTATAGCAACTGACCGAGTGGCTGTTGAAACGGCCGTTAACCGTCTTCGTAATGCAGCGGGAAATTTTTATATCAACGATAAACCGACAGGTGCAGTGGTTGGTCAGCAACCGTTTGGCGGAGCCAGGGCAAGCGGCACCAATGATAAAGCTGGTTCGATTTTAAATTTATACCGCTGGTTAAGTGCGAGAACAATTAAAGAAACATTTAACCCTCCTGTCGATTATAGTTATCCTTTTTTGAATGAAGAATAAAATAGTAAACGAAATTTAATTTGAAGGGTTGCTGTGAGGGCAACCCTTTTTTATTTATGAATATTGCTGGCATGATTTTTTAGAAAAATTAAGAGTGATTAATGCGCTTCTTTATCCTTTTATTATTCACATGTGAAGTCGCAGTACAGTATTTATGTAGATTTATCTTTCCGATGAAAACAAAGGGTAAATAATTTTTTAATATTACTATAGAATAAGGGTTTGAATTCGAATTTCATTCGCTGATAATTAACCATTAAAATTATTTTATGAAAAGGATTAGTTTGATCACTTTGTTTTTTTCATTTTTATCCGTGGGATATTCCCAGTTTGTTGTGTTTGGAGTAAAGGGTGGTTTGAATTTGTCTACGTTTACCGGCAATGATTTTAATAAAGCCAGTTTTCAGCCTTCATTTCATATTGGTGGTCTTGCGAATTTTCTTATTAATGAAAATTTTATGGTTCAGCCCGAAGTTATGTTTTCCGGGAAAGGTGCTAAAGCTGATGGTAATCCATATCATTTAAATTATGTGAACGTTCCGGTGCTTCTTCAATATAAAACTCCATCCGGATTTTTTCTTGAAGCAGGCCCGCAAATAGGTTTTTTAATAAGCGCCAAACTTCACTCATCTGATTGGAAGGATAATGTAAAATCCACAGACTATTCATGGGTTGCAGGGTTGGGCTATAAGAGTACAATGGGCCTGGGTGTTGACGTGCGATATGATTTTGGTTTCTTCAACGTGGCTAATGCTGGCATTATCCGAAACAAAACGATTCAGATAGGCGTATTCTATACATTCGGTTCTGGCGGAGAAGAATGATCGCTGCATAAACTTTGCTGGTAAAGCGTATCATTTCGATACGCTTTACTATTTTTATCCAAAATTTAGAGCTTGAAACTTATTCTGAACGAGCGGCAGCTCGATATTACTATAAAAAGATTAGCGAACCAGTTACTAGAAAATCATCTCGATTTAAATAATACTGTATTGATCGGCATTCAACCAAGAGGTATTTACGTCAGTGATCGGATTATACAGGAAATAAAAAATGAACTACCGGCAGAAAAGGTAAAATACGGTAAGCTTGATATTACTTTTTACCGTGACGATATCCGCAACAACCTGCATATACCTAATAAAACAGACATCAATTTTTCAATTGAAGGTTGTGAAGTCGTTTTGATTGACGACGTATTATATACAGGTCGTACTATCCGGGCAGCGATGGATGCGCTACTGGATTTTGGTCGACCGGCAAAAGTTGAGCTTTGTATTCTCGTTGATCGCAGGTTCAACAGGCAATTGCCTATACAACCCGATTATGTCGGTAAATACATTGATACGATCACATCGCAAAAAGTAAAAGTAATGGCTGATAAAAACGAAGTGGTTTTGTATTGAGAGAAGGCAACGAGGCACAAAGTATCCTTCCCGATCTCTTGTCTAATATCCTTTGCCTATTTGTCTATCTTCTTTCTGGGTTCCATCTTCAGTCTTCTTTATTCTATTTTTCATTTTTGCTTTATCTTTTTTCATTTACCTTCGCTCCCTAAGATGCAATTCTCCTCAAAGCACCTCCTTGGAATCAGGGATCTTGGTCAACAGGATATCCAACTTATTTTAGATACAGCATTTCAGTTTAAAGAAGTTTTACAAAGACCGGTAAAAAAAGTGCCGTCTCTTCGTGATGTAACTATTGTAAATCTCTTCTTTGAGAACTCCACGCGAACAAGAATCTCTTTTGAACTCGCAGAGAAGAGATTGAGCGCCGATACGATCAACTTTGCGGCTTCAGGTTCTTCCGTTTCAAAAGGCGAAACGCTGCTGGATACTGTAAATAACATTCTGTCCATGAAAGTGGATATGGTAGTAATGCGACATAGCGCCAGTGGAGCGCCCCATTTCCTTTCAAAACATATTCCGGCTGCAATTGTAAATGCCGGTGATGGAATTAACGAACATCCTACGCAGGCATTACTCGACGCACTTTCAATAATAGAAAAGAAGGGCACATTGAAAGGAACGAAAGTGGCGATAATTGGTGATATCATGCATAGCCGCGTTGCACAAAGTAATATCTACTTGCTGAAAAAGATGGGCGCCGAAGTTGTCGTTTGCGGACCTCCGACTTTAATACCGAAATATCTGCAAGAAGCATTGAACGTTAATGTGAGTTATGATATAAAAGAAACGTTGGATTGGTGTGACGTAGCAAATGTTTTACGGATACAACTGGAAAGGCAAAACCAGGTTTTATTCTCATCACTCCGCGAATATAATATTGCCTACGGTATCAGTCGCAAGTTGCTGGATAACCTTCATAAAGAAATTGTTATCATGCATCCGGGGCCGATTAATCGTGGTGTAGAACTTGACAGCGATGTTGCCGACAGCAAACAATCTATTATATTGCAACAGGTAGAAAATGGTGTCGCTGTAAGGATGGCTGTTTTATATTTACTTTCAAACCGGAATAATTAATCATTTACGATATACGATTTGTGATTTTCGATTTTTTTACTGCAGCTAATCGGTTGTGAAACTTGTAAATGATTTTAACTTCGAATTAAATCGTAATTCGGAAATCATAAATCTGAAATCTTTCATCATATGGCCCGTCGTATTTGTTTATTCCCCGGCACGTTCGATCCTGTCACGTTAGGTCACGTTGATATCATCAACCGGGCATTGCCCTTGTTTGATAAAATAATTGTCGGTATCGGTTTAAATGCAGCCAAAGCGCCTATGTTTTCGCCCGAGCAACGCCTGAAGTGGATCAAAGAACTTTATAAAAACGATAAGCGGGTAGATGCCGGCATCTACGAAGGATTGACAGTTGATTTTTGTAAAAAAATTAAAGCTCAGTTTATTCTTCGCGGCATTCGTTATGTCAGCGATTTTGAATACGAAAAAACAATTGCAGACGCAAACCGCACGTTGGATCGAAATATTGAAACTATTTTTTTGACAGGCGAACCAAAATATACTTCTGTCGCTTCTACAATTGTGAGAGATATTATCCGCAATGGCGGTAATGCAAAACAATTCCTGCCAGACACTGTTTTCAAATCTTTAAAATGATGATGAATGTCGCTGTGGTTTAAAGCAGAATTTTCACTGGATAAACTTGCCGGATTAAGCGCCGGTACAATGGGGGAATATCTCGGCATCGAATGGGTAGAGATTGGCGAAAATTTTTTAAAGGCAAAAATGCCTGTTGATCATCGTACCAAACAGCCTTATGGCTTACTACACGGAGGAGCTTCATGCGTATTGGCCGAAACAATCGGCAGTGTTGCATCGGCTCTGGTTATCGATCCTTCTGTTGCGTACTGTGTCGGTCTTGAAATAAATGCAAACCATATCCGCGGCGTTAAATCCGGCTTTGTAACTGGTATCGCTATACCTCTGCATATCGGAGCAACCACGCATGTGTGGGATATTAAGATCTATGATGAAAGAGAAAAATTAGTTTGTGTAAGCCGCCTTACCGTCGCTATTTTAAAGCGCCAGCCTTAAGTACATCAACAACTGATGGAAAGCTGTCTTTAAAATATTTTCTTACTTCTGTTTTCGGCACCCATTTTATTTCAAGAATATCTTCTTCCGTTTGTGGCGTTAGTTTTTCATCGGTCGTACTGGTCATAGTATACCAATGCGATTCTTTTAAAATGAATTTAGTGCCCTGATGATACGTATGCCAGGTAACTAATAACGGTGATCCCAACACGATTTTATTTAACCCCGTTTCTTCCTGCACTTCCCTTACGGCACATTGCTCCAGGGTTTCTCCTTTATCTAACTTTCCTTTTGGCAGATCCCATTTACCACGTCGGTAAATAAGCAACCATTCATTCTTTTCATTTTCAACCAGGCCACCTGCCGCCTGTATAATCGTAAATTTTTTCCAGAAGGCTTTTTTTAACTCTTCTAAATCAGCATGAAGAAAAATACCTGCATGAACCTTGGTCAACTGCATTTCATGTATCATCGTTTTTACCGTATGCTGATTCAGTTCATCAATAAACACAGCATCATCATGATGTATAAATGGCTCTATCTCCTTATCAATCGCATTGCATAAAAAGAGAGGCTTATCATCAAAATAAATCCGGGTAAACATGAATTGAATTTTAGGTTCCTGGTTTATGGTCTGAAGTTATGCGAACCTTGCCGGATCTCAAACACCGGAATTTAATCCTACGGGTTGCAAACCATTTTTTGATTGGCCGAAACACAGTGTCACTAAACAAAATACTATAAATTTAGCGTGACGGAGCCAATGAAACCATTCATCTTCTACATATTCTTTTTTTCATTTAGTATTTGCAGAAGCCAATCTACTTATGTTGTAGATGCAGCTGGAAATATCAACTCTGTTGACATGGCGAATGGCTGCGCTACAAAATTCATTGCCCGCTGCGATCATAATTTCATCGTGGATATCGCTGCGGATGCGGCTGGAAATATTTATGTCTGCAGTAATGATTCTTTGTTTGTATTAAAAGCAAATAACCCTGCTGCAGGTTTTGTATATCTGGGGCAGTTCCCTACAAGTGTGAACGGTTTGGTGGTTGCCGGAGACGGTTATCTTTATGCTTCAGGAGAAGGGCTCAACCGGTACGACCCTGCGACGGGCACTTTTACTTTCCTGGGAATTTTTTCTCATAGTATCCGCTCAGCGGGCGATATGGTGGAGTATAATGGGGAAATATATCTTGCCGCTGATGACGGAATTATCTACAAGATAAACAGGGAATTTCCTTCGTTGAGTACTGCTTTTTATGAAATAGGGCCGGAGGGTATCTATGGAATGGCGCTTATAGCCACAAGCTGCTATGGCGATCCGGTTGCCAAACAAAAAGTAC
This sequence comes from Chitinophagaceae bacterium, assembly GCA_049840875.1. Taxonomy (GTDB): domain Bacteria; phylum Bacteroidota; class Bacteroidia; order Chitinophagales; family Chitinophagaceae; genus JAFDYH01. Next base: position 69,179 of record JASGJE010000003.1, read on the forward strand.
TTGCTTTTGCTCCTACACAAAATGGCACGCAGACCTATCTTATCGATATGGAAGCCAAAATAAATTTCCCTTCATTTTGCAATCTGAAAATTTTTGCTACCGGCGCCACTTCGGTTAATGAAAGCACTGTTACTGCAGGCCCAATTACAATAGCATCCGTTGCAACAGAGCCGCCAGCCTGCAATCAGATTCAAAATGGAAGGATATCGATAGCTATGGCAAATTCTGCGGTTAATGTTTACAGCTATTCTGTAGATGACAAACCAGCCAAGGTTAATCCTGTTTTTGATAGTCTTGCGTCCGGATCACATACCATCAGGATTAAAAACCAATTTGGTTGTTTTAGGGATACGGTCATAAAAATTCCATTTTCGAATGTCGATTGCCGTGATACTCTTTTCATACCAACGGCTTTCACTCCTGATGGTAATGGTTTGAATGATATCTTTAAAGTGACTACTATTCTGCCGGTAAAAAATTTTGAATTGAACATCTTTAACAGGTATGGCGAAAGAGTGTATATATCCCATAATACCAGCCAGGGATGGAATGGAATGTTCCGGTCGGTGTTGCAGCCAACCGGCGTTTATGTATGGGTTGTACAGTACAGGAATTTTGCAGGAAAAGATTTGATACGAAAAGGACTAGTGACACTGATAAGATGAAGACAAATGCCTTGTTGTTTTTACATGTCAAAAACGAGTGCCAAATGATAAACACTTAACTTCGCCGAATGACAGATGCGAAAATAGTAGCTGATAAATTATTGCAGGCAAATGCCGTAAAACTGAACCTGAAAGAACCATTTACATGGGCCAGCGGCTGGAAAAGTCCGATCTATTGTGATAACCGCAAAGTGTTGTCATTTCCATTTATCCGTGATTATATCAAGTCGGAAATGTGCAATGTGATCTTTGAAAAATTTCCGGATGCAGAGCTATTAGCCGGCGTAGCTACTGCTGGCATTGCATGGGGAGCAATGGCGGCAGACCAGCTTAAATTGCCTTACGTATATGTGCGTCCGAAGCCGAAAGAACATGGCATGGGAAACCAGATAGAAGGTTATTATGAAAAAGGACAGAAGACCGTTGTGATTGAAGACCTTGTTTCAACAGGTAAGAGCAGCTTGCAAACAGTAGATGTAATGAAGGCCGCAGGCCTTGATATTATCGGAATGGTTTCGATTTTTACGTATGGTTTTCCCGTTGCGACTGAAGTATTTGCAAAAGCAGGTGTTGAATATTATCCACTGACTAACTATCCCACGCTTGTTGAATTGGCGTTAGATAAAGGAATGTTCAGCGCTGCGGATCAGGAAATTTTGTTAAAATGGCGTGACGATCCCGCTAACTGGAAGGGAGTTTAGTATTTTGTAAAGCCTCATATACAAAATGACTTCTAAGTTCGTTTACTAATAAAGTATTTTATGAAACAGTTGATCCTCTCATTATTAATTGTGTGCGGTGTGGCAGCAACAGGCTCTGCACAGGTAAAAGCGTTGCAAACGGCAAAAATTAAAACGCCAACAGCGCTGTGTGAGCAATGCAAAGAAAGAATTGAAACTTACTTAAAGCGATATGATGGAATTACTATGGTGAACGTAAACTTCAGAACGAAGGAAACCACGGTAAAATATTTAAGTGACCGTACGGATATAGAACAAATAAAGACTGCGATCGCAAATGCCGGTTATGATGCTGATGATGTACCAGCCAACCCGGAATCATATAATCGCCTTCCGATTACCTGCAAAAAGCCGGAAGATGGCGGGCATCAGAAGAAGCATTGACGCAAGCTTTAAGCCTTAGGCTAAGCTTTGAGTATCGATGCGTCTTATGGCCTGGTATAATTTCTACTTGGAAAACAATGCGCATTAGCTTATAGCCTACGGCCTAAAGCGATAAGCTCAAAATAACTTCAGTTCGAGCTTTCCCTGGTAGTGTATCGGGTAGTGAACAAAGAAAGCGCCTTTGCCGACTTTACATTGCCCTTCCAGCCGCACGTTGAAATCCTTATTCATAAAAACGTTCAGCGCATTTTTATAAATATTCTTCATGTTCGCCTTGAGTGTAACCGGTAGCGTAAAATCAGAATTCTTTGCAATTCGTATCATTGTATCCATTACGAAATGTCCAAGATAAATACTATCAATATAGGCTTCCCCTTCGGCATCCTTTAGCTTCAGGTTTTTATTATTGGGATTATAATACCGCACGTTTACAGAAAGGGTAGAAGTATCGCCGTTTACACTCAGAACCTGGAAAGAGTCTATGCCTTTATAGTCCGGTTCCTTCATGGCCCTGCATGAGGCAAAAGCAACAATAACTGCAAAGACGAGATATATAGTAAAGCCTTTCATTTTTATCAGCAATATAGATCAATCGCCAATGCAGATTCCCCGGAGCAGTGCAAATTTTCGATAAAACTTCAAGACAGGTAGTTGCAGATTGCTCAGGATCCAATACCAAACGAGGTAACATATACGCCAAAAATCTTCCTTATTTCTGGTAACGATATACATCTTGGAAAACGCCGTTTAAAAAGTTGATTTTTATAAGTTTATATTAAAAATATTCGAAATGTGTTTTTTCAGTTTGATTAGAAATTTTCTAGCGTCTATTTTTTAATGCAGGTACTTAAAGCTAAATGTGAAATACTTCTTATTTTAGTAGGCTTTTTACGCCGTTTTTCCTGCTTTTAGACCGGTGATTAATTAGAATTATAAAATTTCACTTATAAGTGAAATTGGTGCAATTTTTTATTAACTTTAAGCGTCTTACTCGTGAAATTCCAAATATTTGAGATGGATGTATCCGGCGATAAGACTAAAATTTATTCAGTAATAGTTGACAATGATACAGATACGCTTTACGAAAATTTTGTAGCTCAAAATATGAATTCGTATCGTGCAGAAGTCAACAACATTGATGATAGATTGTTTTCAATAGGGAATGAAGTTGGATTGTTTAGTGAATTTTTTGACACAGGGGCTGGCGAATTCGGAGAAAACTTGTGTACTTTAAAAGACAGACCTCGTAGCAAATTGCGATTGTATTTTATCGAATATGGTAATGCTGCAATCATTTTGGGAGGCGGCGGGGTTAAGCCAAAATCTGCAAGAACGACTCAACAAGTGCCACTGCTATATGCGGAAAATAGAAAAATCGGAGCTATTTCAAGAATCCTTCAAAAAGCCGAAAAAGTTGGCCATTTTAAAATAAATGAAGACGGGACAATAATGTCAACCACCAATTATATCTACCACTCAGAACATTATGAATAGCCCTCAAAAAAGAAATAGTAAAATATTAGATGAGCTTAGAGATAGCAAGAGTCGCTTTGAGACTGCTCGCACTAAAACGAGCATGTTTATAGCCGCTACAATTCTAAAAACTATTCTGGAAAAAGGAATGTCAAAAATAGAGTTTGCAGCAGCGATGGACAAAAAGCCGTCAGTCATATCGAAATGGTTAAGCGGAACCCATAATTTCACTTCAGATACTTTGAGTGATATTCAATTGGTTTTAGGAATTAACTTAATGAATGTTGATAAAGCAGAAATAAAATCTCAAATTATAATTTCCGTTCCTGCAAATGCAACATTGAACATTTTTGAAAAAATTGAAAACTTGTCGGAATTCGTTGCGGCAGGAGTAGGTGCTTCAATCTCTTTTGAAATTACCAAAAACTTTCAAATTTTCGATACATCACTTTGTATAGATGACAACTGATATAATACAAGACGCAGTGATTGAGCATAAAGAGGAAGCGCCAGTGATAACCATTTCATTGAAAGAATTGAGATGCGTTTCTTTTGAGTTAAGTGAATATGGTATTTCTAATAAGATTCCAATTCATCTTGACAATTATGAATTTCAGTTTTCTATAAATTTTGGACTGCACGAGCCTACGCATCATACCGTAACGGACTTAAACATAATCGTATACGAGAAAAAACCTGACGGAGTTAAATTAGAACTTGCAAAAGCCTATATATACTTGAAATTTTTAATAGTAAACTTTGACGACATCATAAAAAAAGATGATAAACTAAAATTGTTTCAAGTTCCAGATAATTTGATAGAACTATGTAATAGCATATCATTAAGTAGCGCCCGTGGAATGTTTTCTGTAAAATTTGAAGGCACTCTTTATACAAACTGCATTATACCCCTTCTTGATCCAAAAATCTTGTCGCCAAAGACAAAGTAATTTTACCGTTATTTCAAAGAGCTATTATTTCTTTTTATTTTTCTTTTCTTTCTTAGGTAAAGGGGTATTAAGAGCTTTTTTCATAGCTTCTTCAAAGGACATGTTTAATTTGACAGGCTTTTCTTTTTTGCTATCTTTTTTATCTTCCATAGCCTAAATTACCTATTTATACGTTAATTGCGATGGGTGGTCTTTTATCGTCGCTTTATTTTTCCACTTAGGAAGATTCTGAATATCATATATTAAATCAATGTCTTCTGATAGTCCTAATTTTCTAACTGAGAGGAAGATAAGTGGGATTAAGCACGGATCGCTGCTTCCTGCCGTTTTACATCTAATAGACTTCCAGTTGAAATATTTTGCCTGGAATTGCTCAATCTGATCTTTTTTTATTTTATCAATTCTTCCTTCCCTTAACATTTTGTCATATAAAACAACAATAGAAGAAGGCTTTGCGCAATGCCTGTTTCCGTCGAAGTAATCATTTATTAGTTTTTGACACACAACCAAACGAGCATTATCAGGCAAATTGTTGGGGTTAAAATTCCATAACCAATCTGTCAGATTCTTGTAATCTTCATCAGGCGGATCAGCAAATTTATTAGCGATATTTGCGTCTATAAAAAGGTCTTTCATTTTATTGGGCATTTAAAGCAATATCTCTTATGTCCATTAAATACGTCTCAAAAAATGATTTCGGCGCACCCTTAATTTCCCCATTTCTACCGAATTTTATTTCATTGATAGTGACATCATCCCCATTATTTTCCAAAAAATATATAGCTAAATCTTCTTCTGACAAATCACCTTTAGCGATTTTTACTCTTAATCTGTTTAGAAGATACTCACTATGAGTTTCTATTATATAATTCTTTTTGTGATTATTGATACTATCAACTAAATAATCTCCGAAGGCAGCTTGTATTGAAGGATGCAAATGGATTTCTGGCTCTGCAACAAAAAGAGTTGAATCTTCATCCAATTGTAAATCTGCAACGATAACAGGCAGGAATTGACTTACACCAAATCCAACATCGAACAAAGAGGTTTCAGTTCCTTTTTCTTTTGTTTTTACAACAACTTCGTATCTCGCCCCTTCAATTCTGTGCGCATTTATAGAATGAAGTAATTTAATACTTGACAAAACAGATTGAAGTCTTTGGAATTTTGCCTTATCCTTTTTTTCCCATAAAATGATTTGATCCAAATAGCCCTCTCCAAACTTATCTATTTTTAATTTATCTCTAGATTGTTCTAAATAAGTTCTATCTGGATGATGTCTGAATGAACTTATTAGGTTTATGTTTTCATCAAAATCATTACAGATTACCTCTAATATGCCGTTGATTATGTATTCTAATCGAATATTTTGCACCTTATGTACATTGTCTAGCATCTTATCAAAATCCTTAATTGGGAGATTGGCTATATCAACTTTTTTATATAGAGTAGATATAAATTTTTTAAACGCTACTATATTTTTCTCACTTTCTTTTTTTTCCTTTTCACTCTTGGTATCAAACTTTCTTCTAAACAGATAATTTCTCAACATCTCATTTAATTCCCTTTTTTCATTCTCTGGACTATATTCAGGATCATGTGCAGGGTCGTAGCTATAATTTAGTTTATATCCTTTGTCTTTAGTGACTTCTAAATGAAAATAATTGTTTGAGAATTTGAATGAAAGTAATTCCGGCAAAAAGTTTACCCTATTATTTACCCAAGAAGTGTTTAAAGTGAAAGTGCTTGCAGGTTTGCCATCAGGGAATACGGGTCTTAATTTTAAGCCTATATTTATTTCTTTTGCTTTTCGTTTATTAGAAATATCCTTAAAATCTCCCATATTAACATACTTCCCATTGGTTGAAAATTTATACGGGAATTCGCCACTTTGGATTGTTCCCAAAATAGCATGGATGATGGAGCTTTTCCCACTGCTGTTTTCTCCAGTGAGGAGGGTTATTTTCTTGAATTTTATATTTTGCTCTCGTTGAAAGCATTTAAAGTTGCTTAATGTCAGTTCTTCGAGTATGACACTCATTTTGGTTCGTTTAACCATAAATATAAATTTTTTGGATTAACAAGTCAATTAGTGTAACTACCTATTTCTGTTTTTCAATAAGATCATTGTATTTTAACCGACCCTCTACATTAGAAATCGCAATCTTAAATCTCTCAACGTCTTTGATTTTTCGTGAATTGAATCGGTGTGTAGTTTCGGCACAATAGCGGTGCAAATGCTTGGGAGATACTTGATGATATGTGCCGAAGATTGTCCTTTTGAAGATTGAGAAAAAGCCTTCTACTGAATTGGTGTAAACGTTACCTCTCTTGAATTCCATTACCGAGTGATTAACGGCATCATGCCCGGCAAACTCACTTCCAAGTCCGATATATCCTAAATGTGAATCAGTGTAAACCGTTGCTGATTTATCTACGTTTTCACGTACTACGTCTTTGAAAGTTTTTGCTCCGATAACTGTCAATCTTGCCCTTCCGTCACGTTGCAATAATCCCATCACAGGCGTTTTATTATCTATTCCCTTTTCTTGCCACTTTTTACGCCTTGCTCTATTCATATTCTGGAAAGTTCCGCCAATGTAACATTCGTCTACTTCAACGACATCAGTGAGTGGCTCTGGTTCCGGCACATCCATTATAAAACGAATACGATGTAGGACGAACCATCCAGTTTTTTGTGTAATTCCTAAATCTCTTGCTAATTGATGGCTGCTTATTCCTTTCTTATGGGCTGTAATCAAATACATGGCAGCTATCCAAGTTGAGAGCTTAATCTTTGAGTTTTCAAAGACAGTTCCAACAGTCACACTAAACGACTTTTTACAAGTCTTATCCTTACACCTGTAGCGTTTGCCGCTTTCAATTTTATAGGGCTTAGTAGAGTTGCAGTAGGGGCAAAATGGTTCACCACCCCAACGCATTTGCTCCATGTATTCACGGCAAACATTTTCGTCGGTTAAGCGAGCCATTAGCTCCTTCAAATTTTTGAACTCTGTCAGTTGTGTCATTTTATCCCGGTTAAAACTTTTAGTGAAAAAAGCGGAGGAGTAATACGAAGCAAGTCGGAGAGAGGTTACAGTTTAGGCTTTTTTGCTAACGATATTAGAAATGGGCTTTTCCAAGTTGTATATCGTAGCCTTATTTCTGAAGCAGATCCGGCCTAATTCATTTAGCAATGGGGAAAGATATTCATACTCAACATCCTGCTAAAAAAACAATCATTGATTTTTTATTTAAAAAATTTAATTATCAACTCTTTAAACGGCGATATATCCTTTTTAAATTGGAAATATTTATACACAAAAAAGCAATATAGACTCACTTTTAAACTTATTTTTAGAGATTTGATATTTATTGATATTATTAATTCAATTTCAATAAGTTGACATATTTTTATTGAAATTGTAGTTTAATAAGGCGAATGAATGTCACCATGCGTAGGTTGCAAGAACAGTAATGTGCTAGTCTCCCTGATTTTATTAAGACTAAATCGGATAATATGGCGAAGATTTTAATCGAAAATTTTATACGGCAGTTGAATGAACTTCAGAATGGCTCCCGTTGGTTTGATCAAAGCTTCAGGGATAAACTGGAAAATGTTTCAGATGAAGAAGCATTTAAAATACCAAACCCCTCAGTTCACAGTGTGGCAGAACATGTATCACATATGCTTGAGTGGCGGAAAGAATGCATTTTAAGATACCAAGGAGGTAAGACGGAGCTAATGGGCAGTCCTGATGACTGGAAACATAACGAAACACTCATCGCAATCGGTTGGGCCGGTTTGAAGGATGGATTATATGCCAGCACCGATGACCTGATCAATTTAATTCGTGATCATGAAGATGCATACCTCGAAACTCCGTTTCGTGATACTGAATACAACTACAAATACCTGCTGGAAGGAATCGTTCATCACGACGTGTATCACCTCGGACAAATCGGAGTAACCATAAAATTATTACGTGTTAAATAGCCAGGCTTTCAATCAATAACTTCTCAGACAAAATTTTCCCAATGATCTATAAAAGAATGCCAATAGAAAAGGAATCGCCTGAAGAAATGGGTTATGGAAATATCCGGTATAATCTTGCTGAGAGTTCCGTCAGTGACTATCTTCTGAAAGATATTCAACTGAATATTGGTAGCCTTATATTGTGCTACACTGATCATCGTGGTAAGCCGGAATTAAGAGAACTTATTACACACGAATATGACAACCTGCATAAAGAAAACGTGCTGCTGACTGTCGGCGCAGCCTCTGCTCTTTTTATTATTGCGAGCAGTTTGCTTACAGCAAATGATCACTTAATAGTTGTCAGGCCAAACTATGCAACGAATATCGAAACCCCAAAGACAATTGGTTGTGCTATCACCTATATTGATTTGTTATTTGAGAATGAATGGCAACCGGATTTGCCGGCAATTGAAAAAGCGATAAATAGTAACACCCGTTATATCAGCATCACACACCCGCATAATCCATCGGGAACATTGTTGAAACGGGAAACACTGGATGCAATAATCAAGATTGCAGAAGAGAAAAATATTTATGTGTTGGTTGACGAGACTTATCGTGATCTCAGTTTTGCAACAGCCTATCCTGTTGCGGCTTCTTTAAGTCCAAACGTAATTTCTGTTTCTTCGGTATCAAAAGCATACGGTCTTCCCGGTTTGAGGTTGGGTTGGTTGATTACACAAAATGAAAAATTGCTGGAACTCTTTCTGGCGGCTAAGGAACAGATATTTATTACGAATTCAGTAATAGACGAGGAAATAGCGTTTCAGTTTTTATCTGAAAGAGAAACCTACCAGGCCACGATAAAGCAACACATCCTTACCAATTTTTCAATACTTGAAAAATGGATAGAGCAGGAGCATCGCATGGAGTGGATAAAGCCAGGTGGAGGAGTAGTCTGTTTCCTGGGCATCAAAGAACCTGGTAAGTTCAACGTTCCTTTGTTTTACCGAAGGTTGTTAAATGAGTATGGAACACTCGTAGGCCCGGGCCATTGGTTTGAGATGCCGCACCATTATATGCGTATCGGTTATGCTTGGCCGAAAACGGAAGAACTGATTGCGGGATTAAAAAACATTTCAAAAGCGTTGGATGATGCGCAAACCAAATGATCAAATGACCTATTTCAACTGCTGCTGCAATTGCTGAAATGCGGATATAAAGAATTTATATTTATTCTCTGTATGCGCCCATGCAATATTCTTTTTTTCAAATACTGATTTTATCATTTCACTTGCTTTGCGGCAATCTTCCTCATCATAGAAATAAGATTTCCATTTTGCCGGCAGGTCTTCAAATGCTTTTAAAGCAAATCCGTTACCATATATTTTTACCGGTGTTGGCGTACTTCTTACATCGATACTGGTGATATCGCTATTGAGCGCCCAGCGGAAATAAAGTTCCCAAAACCTCATATGGTTCAGTAGCCGGTCTCTTATTTCTACATCTTTTTCTTTTTGCGCCGCATGCAATCTCCACAAATTGTTTTCACCAGCAAATGGATTTTCAGAATCATTTTTAAAACGGGCTAGTTGTGCTTCAAAGCTTGCAGCCGGCATATGTTCGGATGATATTCGCATTTCATTACCGGCAAAATATTCCAGCTTAATTGTACTTACCTTGTTATTATACGATGCGAGATAAAGCGTCTTATCTTCTCTTTTCCATTTTCCGTATTCATATTCATCCAGGTCACTGGTGTAAAAGCCATTGCTCTGCAGATTGATAAAACTGGCAGGCGTCAATACACTGTCAGTTCCGGTAGTTTTCCCGTTATAATAAGTAAAGAACCATATTTTATCAATGCCCTCACTATGAGGCAGCATGCAGCCCGATAATAAGATCAGGCCAATCATCATTTTTAAAGTGCAGTAGTTTATTCTCATATGCATGCCGCTAAAGATACGCCTGTGTTTTAAATTGAATTAAAGTGTTCCGTAAAATAAAACCGGGTACTGTCAATTTTTAGTCGCTCTTACCGTTGAAACAAAAATACCTCCTTCGTTGCAAGGACTTAAATATATTGGCATTTATTAATCACCTGCATGCGAATTCTGTTTTCTTTACTGGTTTTTTTAATGTCCTCTTACATTTCCATTGCCCAAAAACAGGCTGCTCCCACAATACAGATTGTGATTATAAATCCGGCGAAGGAAGTATTGCAAAATGCTACAGTTTCCTTATTGAAATACGCTGACTCTTCTTTAATTAAAACTGAAATTACGAACAGCGTTGGCTCTGTTACTTTCCCGGAGACTAATGATGATAAATATATTCTGCGGATCAGCCAGGTGAATTATTTGTTGGTAACGAAGCAAATTGATCGCAACGATCGGCTATTAATTACTGACACGATAATACTGCAACCAGTGCATACTGTTTTAAAAGATGTAACAGTCACTGCAAAGAAACCTTTGATACAAATGCTACCCGATAAGACGATCATCAATGTCGATGCCGGCATTACGAATGCAGGTACCACCGTCATGGAAGTGTTGGAGAAATCTCCCGGCGTTACAGTTGATAAGGAGGGGAATATCAGTCTGAAAGGGAAACCGAATGTAACTGTAATGATTGATGGACGACTTACACAATTATCAGGAATGGAATTACAGAATTTACTCACAGGACTCAGCGCCTCGCAGGTGGAACAAATAGAACTGATGGATAACCCACCCGCAAAATACGACGCTGCAGGAAATGCGGGCATCATCAATATCAAAACCAAAAAGAATAAACAAAAAGGGTTCAATGGCAGCGCAACTATTGCGTATGGCCAGGGACGTTATCAAAAAAATAATAACAACCTGCAATTAAATTATCGCAATGGTTCGTTTAATACATTTTTTAATTACAGCCTGAATGTAAATAAGGGTTATACCGATCTTTATGCATTACGTACGTATTTCGATAAGAACGGAAACTCGGAAGCGTTGCTGGAACAACCGTACTATACAACCGGCGGCGGGCCCACACAAACAATACGCACAGGCCTTGATTATTATCTTTCCACCAAAACGACGATCGGCATTTCACTGAATGGACTTTTATTATCACGGGATTATAACGGCAATAGCACGGCAGAATGGATGAATGCTGATCATGTAAAGGATTCATCGATACAAACAACCAGCCATAGCACAGCGAATTGGAAACACGGTGGTATCAACATTAACGCGAAACATTCTTTCAGTACGTCAAAAGAGTTGACAGCAGATATCGACTATCTCGTATACAACATGAAAGGCGATCAGTTATTTTACAATCTTGCGAACCTTGCAGGGAGCAGCGAGGATGGATCTAAAGGTGATCTGCCGGGAAGAATACATATTTTCTCTGCAAAAGCAGATTATTCACAGCAGGTTGGAATCATAAAATGGAGTAGTGGCTGGAAATCATCGCATGTTACGACAGATAATCTTGCACAATACTACTACCTGCAAAACAATCAATGGAAAGATGATCTTGGCAGAAGTAATCATTTTCTGTACACTGAGAACATTCATGCAGTATATACTAATGGCGAAATGAGCAAAGGAAAATGGAGCCTGCAGGCTGGGTTGCGATATGAATACACTGGCTATGACGCAAAACAACTTGGGAACGCAGTCGTAAAAGATTCTTCTTTCAGCAGAAATTACAAAAGCCTTTTCCCAACTTCATTCATCACGTACAAGATGGATTCGATCAACAGCTTTACCTTATCGGTCGGAAGAAGAATTGATCGTCCTGCATTCCAAAGCCTTAATCCCTTTGTTTACATCATTAACAAGTACACACTGCAGCAGGGCAATCCATACATTCGCCCGCAATACACATGGAATATTGAACTAAGCCACCTTTATAAAGATGTATTGACCACAAGTGTCAACTACAATAGCATCAATAGTTATTTTTCCCAGGTATTTCTTGCGGATACGGCTACAGGAACAATTATATACACAGAAGGTAATGTAGGCAAAATGCAACACTATGGATTATCGATGAGTACACAACTGTCTCCATTGGCATGGTGGTCGTTCACCGCCGAAGCTGATCTTACACATAAAAAGATACAGGGAATATTATGGAAGGATTACCGTGCATCCATCACACAGTTCACTTTCAGTATGAACAACCAGGTTCATTTTTCAAAAACATGGGCAGGAGAGTTGTCTGGTTTTTACATATCCAAAAGTCAGAATGATCTGCAGGAAGTATTACAGCCTACGGGGCAATTATCTCTCGGTATATCCAAACAGATTTTTAAGAATAAAGGAACGATTAAATTGACAGCAAGAGATATGTTGTATACGCAAGTCATGGAAGGCCTTACTCATTTCCTGGATGTAAATGAATATTTCAAGTTGCGGCGGGACACACGGGTATGTACACTCGCATTTACCTATCGTTTTGGCAAAGCAATAAAAAATCTGTCCCATAGACAAACCGGCGCATCGGCTGATGAAATAGATAGAGTGGGAAATGCGAACTGAAAAAAAGAAGGCTGAAATGCAAGGAAGAAATGAATGGCAAGCAACCAAAAAATCCCCCTGGAAAAGAAGGTAATCATTTCTAATTAGTTTACCGTACCCTCAGAAAAGATAACCTTCTGTTCCGGAAGAATGAATTATGCGGAGTAATGATTAACTACCCCAGGTCAATGCCATTACTATAATAATAACACCGAAAAATGAAGTGATGATTAAGCTGCCTTGAGCTTTCTGATCGTGAAGGAGAGAGTTTAACTTTTTCATAGAGGATTTGTTTTTTGATTTTTTAAATAGTGAACTTGTTTGCTATATGCTGCAATACCGATGCCAAATGAGACATTACACTGTTTAATGTCTAAGTATTTTATATTTTATTTTCAAAAAAAGTAATCATCCGAAGATGATTTACTTTTTACCTCCAGTATGTTTTCGAAAAAAAGCGCATATGCAGCTACGTTGAGCTTTTCACCTTAGCCATCGCTCGTACGGGAAACGTGCCAACGCCTTTGAATTTTGGCGGTATAGCGCTGAACAGAAATCCATTTTCAGGCAACAGGTAGAGATTGCAAAGATGTTCAACGATTAAAATTTCTGCGCCGAGGAGTGTGGTATGTACAGGCCGGCTCCTTCCTGCAGTGTCGTCAATATTATGCGAATCAATACCCACCAGTTTTACCTGGCAATCCCTCAGGAATATCGCTGCTGCTTCTGTGAGATAGGGATGACTCTCATAATAATCCGGCGTATTCCAGTGGGCATCGCCCCAGCCGGTATCAACCAATACAGCCTTATGCCGAATGTCGTGATTCTTGAAGTGATCTGGTTTAATCGCTTTTGTTTCCTGGAAGGGTACACGTATCACAGTTCCATCAAGGTCAGCAAAACGTTCTAGGCTAATCGCCGATAAGTCTTTACCGTGTTCAAAGCGGTGAAAGGGACAATCTATATAAGTACCGGTATTGGTGACCATCTCTATTTTACCAATCTGGAATTCTGTTCCCTCCTGATAAAATTTTCTTGATTCTTCACGGCTAAGGTAGTCGCAGATCACTGGCGCAGGCAGTCCTTTATAAGTCACCAGCCCGTTTTCGATGGTGTGACTGAGATCGATCAGCAGATCTTTACCGGCGGAAGAAGTAATTGATTTTCGTTTGTGCGGCTCCGTGATAATCCTCTTGTTCAGAATCTTTACCGAACCAGCCATCAGCAGGCGCATATCGTTTATGATAGAATCTGCAAGGTCATTGTCTGAAATGTCATCTCCTGGAATGTCGAGCCGAAAGCCTTCGCCTTTAAGGCTACCGCCATTTGTAAAACTGACCTCAAAATCAAAGCAAGCCCTTTTATCCGTTGTCACCTAACTTTTTTTATTGTTTTGCGCATCTACGCTATGACCAAAAAGATATCCGACCAAGCCACCGGCAATAGTGCCAACAATACTCCATGTCAGCGCTCTCTCTGACGCGAAGTAGCCGATCGCCAGCCCGGCAATGGCTCCGATAATGATAAATACCTGTACAGACTTTCCTTTAGGAGTAGCTGTTGTTACGTGATCATGGTTGTGCTGAAACTGGCGGAGATGCTCCTTGTGTTTTTTGCGGTGATGAGACCTTGCCATAACTTTTATTTTACCTAATTTAACTCATTTCAGCCAATCGATGGACTTTAAATAGTAGTGAATGACTCAGAGTAGACGATCTCTGATGTAGGATGTCGGATTTGTTCCTGTTTTTGTCTGGGCCAAAGTTCAGGACGAATTGGTTTAAAGAAAATCAGAATTCCGACATCATCCATCGGCCATCTTTCTTCGCGATTATAGTTGAAGCACAATCCCCGCATTCAGATTTATTGCTTGTAATGATTGTTTAGCATCTGCTGTTTGCGTGGCTTGTGAATAAGTAGGGAAGGAGCTCCCCGTCGTCATGGTCACTGTCGTTTCAGTCGCCTGAACCTTTTTGAATGTAACCGGACTACTTGCCATATAGTCGACGGCCACCTGCAAAGCAATACGTGAGTTGAGTTTGTATTTCAACCCTGCCCTGAGCAAATAAGCGAATCCGAAACCGGATTTACTGGTCTGACTAAAATGGGTTGCTGAAGTATCCGTTTCACTCGTCGCTTCTATCTTAGGTGATTTTATAGCGATTAACCCGATCATACCGTTGGCAATAAATGATAACTTACCCGTTTCATGAAATGGCAGATCTGCTGTGCCGCCCACCAATAATGACGCTGCGAGCCATGCTTTTTTTTCAATCGACCAGTTGGTATAATAAACAGGCGGAGGTGGATTCATCGGCTGAGTTGAGATAACAGTGGTAGTGGTACCAAACACGAAATTGGCGCCCATATTGGTACCGGAAAAATGATCATTCAGCTTGTTCCGGTTGATAAGGTTTCGCTGCGCATACAACAATGCACTGAGCCCAAATTTTTTTGTCAATTTATAGGTATAGCCAACATTTACCTGCTGGCCGGCACCAGCGTAGCCAGACTTGGGATTGTCCAGGTTTCGGCCGCCAAATGCGCCGACAGCGAAAGATGGACCAAAAGAAAACTCAAGGCTATTTTTCTTTTGTGCAAACAAAATAATGGTAACAAAGAGGGAAAATACAGCGGACAACACAATTTTCTTCATAAAGCTTAAGATCTATAGTGAACAATGATAATTCTGCTATTTAATTCTTCTTCATAGTGACCAGGTAAAGGGCTGATAAACGATAGGCAAGAGTGGTGAAAATAATACACGAAACAATTAAAAGCAAGTTTGCATTCAATCGTATATCAATGACATGTGAAATGCTGGTTTCGTTGCTTTATATTGACTTATAACTGTTCGCAACAATGCTATCAATAAAAAAATGCCGTCTATAACTTTTAATAGATTTTCTAGCGCCTGCTTCGTGCCTTTAAAATAAAATCAACAATCGGTGTTGGATCTTTCAAACTATGAGGATGATGATCGTTGTTAGGCTTTGCGATCACAGTTATTTCTCCTCCCAGTTGTTTATATCGCTGTTCAACAATCGTTGTGTTTTCTGCCATCGGTACCACTGTATCATCCATACCACATACAGAAAGTATCGGGATGCCGGCAGCAGCAAGTGGTTGCAGGTTGTCAACCGGGTTTTTTGAATACTGTAAAGCTTCTTCCTCATTTTTAAAACCGTACACTTTCATCAACCTCTGCCAATCTTCTAAAAAGTAACCTTTGCTTTTTCCTTTTGCGGCTGGCCAGCTCTTGAAATCACAAACAGGCGCATCCACATAAATACAACTCACCCGCTTCGGATGATTCGCTGCCCAGTTAAATGCAAACAGCCCACCGCGACTGAATCCTTCCAAAACAGTCTTCCTGCCCAACTTCTTTTTCTTTGCGAGATACCTGTAAAATTTATCCATTAGTTCCATCGCAACAGGCGCACCATACATATTCTGCATATCCATATACACAACATGAAACCCTTTTGTCAGCAATACACTATCTCCCTGCGGTTCATGACCAAAAAATTCCATCCTCCATATCCACGGTTTACCATTGGCAGCATGATCAGGCATTACGATCAAACAATTTCTACCGGCTACTTTGAAATCAATACGATCAAATCCCATCCATTTTGAATGAATAATTGAGTCACCATTCGTGTGTGTATACGGCGATGATTGATTGGCGCTGACGGATGTATAAAGTGTAAGTAGTAGACAAAATGAGATATAAACGTTCTTCATTAGTAGAGCTGATGATTTTCAAATTTAAAGGATTTCGGTTATCGATTCTTTAAGCAATCAATTAATTAAAGCATTCAAGAACGAACTTTGAGTTTGTATCCTTTTTTTATTAATGGAAAAGAATGGACAGTTTCCTTATCATATGGTTTTCTAAAGCCTGTAACATCTGAAAAATTGATCATGGAATATTTTACCTTGGTTAGGCTATCTTTTTCCAGCAACGAAAAAAGTTCCTTTTCTTTTTCACTTAGCTGAATAGCAAAGTCGTTGGTGGTAGTTGCGATATATCTGTCACAACTTACTAATCGCCCATGCTTGTTATAATTAAAAATAAATTTTGTCGGTTTACCAGGTGCGGAGCAATTGTATGAATAAATCACTTGTTCCATTTTTCGCCCATCGACGCTGATCGTGAAATATTTTGCTTCGCAACCACAACACCCGTAATAACTATTTATTTTATAAGTTTCATTCTTCGTCAAGCTGCCGAAAGTAAGTATACGGGTAGTTCCTCCGCAAGAGATTAACATGACAATCATTGGTAATAATAATATTTTTTTTAAGACTGGCAATTCTGGAGATTTTGTTTTAAAACTAAATTTTACGATAGACTCGGCCGGGACTGTTAAGTTTACAGATATTATTTTATTGCTATTGCTTCATGGTACAAGATGCTTTTTTATAAATGCCAATCCCTTTTCCGCAATATCCCATGGCGATGAATACTCACGCCATACACCAATGGCATTGGCAAAATCAGGATCGTTACGTGAAAAGGCTTCTATCGTCAGCCAGCCTTTATAATCAATTTCTTTCAGTGTATCAAAGGTTTCATTCCAGTGTACATGACCATCACCGGGAGTGCCACGATCATTTTCACTGATATGTACATGCGCCAATACAGGCGATACGGTAAGAATTGCTTCACGGATTTTCTTTTCTTCTATATTGGCATGATGCGTATCATACATCGCTTTTACATTGGGGTGATTGACAAGCTTGGTCAGTTTTACGAGCTGCTCCATCGTATTGCAGAGATAACATTCAAAACGATTGACCGCTTCCAGCACTAATGTGATATTTGCTTCGGCGGCATAATCGGCGGCGGCATGCAATACCTCTGCGCTCCATTTATATTGATCTTCCTGCGGAGCCTGCCGTGAAAATACTCCGTGTGCGGAATGAAATGGCCCTGCAATAAGCGAAGTGCACAATTCATGCCCGCGGTCAATAGCCCATTTGATGCGGTCAAGACTTCTCTTTCTTGTATCAGCCGATGAACTGACAGGATCTTCATCTTTACCAACTACAAATACGGTCGTCATCGCAAGTCCGGTGTCAGCGACATGATTACCCAGTCGCCTGTAGGCTTTTTCATCGGGCGAACCAATCAGGCATTCAACACCATCATAGCCGATTTCTTTCAACCGGTCAACAATAGGAAACAGATCATCCGACACTGCCGCCGACCATACCAGCGTATTAAATCCAATCTTGTTCATAACAGCTATAAGAGATTATTTTGAATTAACGATTCCCCGATAAGGCACGTCAATAGTAATCTTTCCGGCCCACTTTACGGGTACAGGTTTGCCCGCTGCCCAATGAATTGCATTGATAACAAGTCGTTGAAATGATTCTACACGAAAATCTTCCGGGTGGCCCATCGTTGTTATGAAAAACCGGGCGCCATAGGAATTCGTGCCTGTCCAGGCAACGGGATTATCAAACGCATCTGCAGATTCCGGGTTCACGGAATGACCTTTTAACAACTGAACAGAATTTCCCGAAGGATAATCAGGCAATACTTTATACAACCACGACCGTACATGAAAACTGTCAGCCACACCAGTAAGTATCGGGTTCTTCGCTTGTGCGGGAACGATAGTTACATCTGTTGACGATGTGTGGCCATAATGCGTATGATTTGCCTTGCCGCCCCAACCGGGCGGTGCGTTAAACGCTTTCTCTGCAAATGCGTTCCATTTCTCTAAAGAGTCGCCTTTGGGATAATTGAATGCATGTGTCGTTGTCCGGAACCCGACGAGTGGCTTCGCTGATTGCAGATAGTCATCAATATATTTTAATTGACCCGCTGGTAGTCGTCGCCAACGGAGAAAGAACACAGCAAGGTCAGCATCTTTCAATGCTTCGAGGCCGGGTATATTTTCTTCGGCATTCTGATCTGGATAGGCTTTTAATACTTTGGTACGAAAGCCATAGTTCTTTTCTAACTCAGCAGCGATTAAAGGCAGCGTTATTTCACCGCTGTATTCATGATCACCGGTTACAAAAACAACCAATGGTTTTTTCGTTTGCGCATTGGCATTACTGCAAGCAAATGCAAACAATAGTGAAAACAAAACAATCAATTGACGCTTTACTTTCTTTCTTACTTTCATTATGGTTTGCAATAGTGTTATAAATATAAATTATTCAGTTGAAGTTAGCTGTACATCGTTTTTGGTCGTGGCAGAGACAAATCACCTCGTCTTTCAATGAAACAAATCATAGGTAGCTATGTTCCGTAAGAATGTTTCGTGGGTTATGTTTGGTTTTGGTAAATGAATAAATAGGAAAGGAGGGGGCAACAGGAAGAAGACATCATAACATGTTTATATCGGCTTCAAAAGAGGTTTCACTTTATTTAAAAATTGCTTGTGATCATTATTCACGTTCCGACCTGCCATACCGGGAAAGCCACAATAATCAAAACAGATTCTCAGATAATTTATGAAAGTAGTGTTATTCGGCTCGTTTATAAATTTACTGTCAACACTTGGTTTTTTTGTTATCTCAATGGCATAAGCTTCTCCACCACTCACGTTATCTTTATGTAAATCATCTGCTGAAAGGTACAAAACAGCATTTCCGGAATATTCATCTTCGGAACATCGCTCGATAGCATCTTCACGCCATCCATCATCGACACCTTCTTCTGTTATAGCATCAAGGCTTGTAATTTGAATAGGGTCAGCCATTTTCCACATAATATTTTCATCCGTGTTATAATCCCAAACGAAATTCACGCCTCCTACAATTTTATAAAAGTATTTAAGCGATAGGGGGACATAGCCAAAGGGCTTGATGGAATTTTCAAGTTTTTCAAGTAATATATTGGTATCGGTCAAAGGTTTGTGTATAGGCTTTTCAAAATTATATTTAGGCTTGGTATTGAAAAGATAATTTATCTCTTTCAATTCAGTGTATATTATCTCAAGGTTGTACGCAACTCTTTGAAAAGTTTCTGTCAATACTTTTTCAATGTCTTGCAAATTGCCTTGTAAAAAAGCCTCTTTACCCAAAGCATAAATTTCCTGGTAAACTTTTTCAGTTTGCCCGTTCATGTATTTGTCGTATAGTTTCATGTTTTGAATGCTCGAAAAATTATCGGCAATATAATTGCCATAGGTTTCCTACGCCCCCGTTTGTGGAGACATGAACTATCTGTCTTAAAACTCTTGCGCAAATTTAACAGCAAAGAAAATGAATTATCATTCATTTAATAAAAGCAACTGATGAATATTTGTAATTGACAGAATCAATAATTGTAATAATTAAAAATAACCCTGCTTTTCAATGTTATGTCCGGATTTATAATCTATCATTTGTTGCACATGAAGCAGATGTTTTACAATTGTGGTTCGTGGGGACACGACCTTGGCATAGAACCCAGTCATACTATCATTAAAAAATCACCCAGCAAGTTTGTATCTTGAGGACTGGGCTTTCATTTAACCAACAGAACAAAAATCAGCACATGGAGAAAACGACAGACGTAATTGTAGTTGGAGCCGGGCACAATGGGTTAGTAGCAGCAATTCTATTGACACGCACAGGGCTGCGGGTAACTGTAGTTGAAGAAAAAGAAATGGTAGGCGGCGCTGCCAAAACTGAATATCCTTTTACCAAAGTACCAAAACTTGGTACAAGCACCGGTGCCTATCTTCTTGGTGTGATGCCGCCGGAGCTGATGAAAACGTTAGGTGTCGAACTACCGCTGCTCCGTCGTGATCCACATTATTTCCTACCTACTACCGGCAAAGGATACCTGCTTTTTGGATCCGATAAAGAATCGATGCGGCAGCAGTTTACCTCGTTCTTTTCGGAGGCAGACTGGAAAGCAAACGAAGCGCTGACAGACGAAATAGGCAAGATCAGAGATGATGTAGCGCCAACCTGGCTGGAAGAACCATATAGTATAGAAGAAACGGCTGAAAAGTATATACGGCCTGAACTTCGAAAAATATTCATCGATCTCTGTCGAAAACCTGTTGGCGAATATATTAACCGGTTTGGGTTTAAAAGCGATTTGGTAAAGGCAATGTATGGTGTTACGGACGGCTTCTCCGGCTTGTTTGGCACCTGGGATACACCAGGTTCGGGAATGAACTTTTTAGTACACAATATGTGCCGCCTGCCAGGCAGCGACGGCACGTGGATGATTGTGAAAGGTGGTACCGGAACTATTACCCAATTATTCGCTGACACGGCACGCAAAGCCGGGGCCGCAATTATTACAGGAAAAAAAGTTTTATCTATTGATAGCAGCAATGGCGTTGCATCAGGCATAACGCTGGATGATGGCTCGCAGCTAAAAGCAAAAGCAATTGTAGTAAATGCTGATCCGTTTCGCTTGCAAAAACTAATTGGCACGGATAAACTGCCTTCATCGTATAATGAACGGATAGAAAGTTACAAACGTCCCGGCTCAACATTCAAAGTAAATCTTGCGTTGAAAGGTTTACCAAAATTTAGTTGTCTTCCTGAAGACAAGGGACAGTATGGAACAACGATCCATTTGTTGTCGGATGAAAAAGATGTAATGAAAAGCCTGCATGATGGATTTAATTTAACCAAAGAAGGAAAGCTGAATCATTTTCCAACAATAGAATGGTACATCCATACAACGGTTGACCCATCGCTTCGTGATGCAGAAGGTCACCATAATTCCGCATTGTTTGTACAATGGGTACCCTACGAATTGAAAGGAACAACATGGGAAGCGGAAGAAGAAAACTATGTAAAGCAGCTTTTATCTATCTGCGATCGTTTTGCACCAGGCACAACTGATCTGGTAGCAGATACATTTCCGCTGCATCCTCAAAAGATTGAAAAACATTTCGGTATTACGTACGGGCATATCCATCACGTAGATAATACATTTGGCTTTGCAGATCGGTTACCCTATACCACACCCATAGAAGGCGTTTATTCAGCAAGTGCGGGCACACACCCGGCAGGTTCGGTAATTGGTTGTGCAGGGCATAATGCTGCGATGCGGTTACTGAAGGATTTTGGGAAATGAACCATGGCGTAGGATCATTTTATAAAGCTAATAAAAAAGGCAGCCAATAGATATTAGCCACCTTTTAAGTCTTCTTATTAGTTCTAAGCTATAGTAAGTTACAAAACCTCTTTAAAGGCCGCAAGTGCATTTTGATTGAGAATTGAGCATTGAATATTGTGTATATTTTTTCATTATTAACTGATTTAGTTTCTTGCCGGCTTCGAATATTCCGGATGCACGACTTTTGGTGTTGGTTCTTTCTCCAGCAACTTCAATACTTCTTCAACAGCTTTTTCCAGTTGCACATCTCTGCCTTTAGAAGCAGATAAAGCATCAATCTTTTGTTCGATGTCTGGTGCTATGCCTTCATTTTCTGCAATCCATTTATTAGCGATGGGATCGAAGATGGCATTATCCGGAGCCGTCATGGCGCCGCCATCTATAAATCCATAATGTACCGAAGATTTTACCAAACCACCCCACGTTCTTGTGCCAATCAATGGACCAACCTTTTGATGTCGAAATGCCCATGGAAAAAAATCGCCGCCAGAACCAGCCATTTCATTTATCAATAGAGCTTTGGGGCCAAGTATACCAGCTGGTAATCTTCCCGGCACACCCCCAGGTACTTCATTGGTATAGGATGCACGCAATCTTCTTACCATTAAATCAACCATATAATCATCCAGCAATCCTCCACCGTTGAAACGTTCATCAATCACAGCGCCTTCTTTATCCTGCTGCGCAAAATAATAACGGTTGAATGATACAAAGCCCGGGCCGCCTGTATTGGGTACCCATACATAACCCAGCCGGCCTTTTGAAAGTTCCTCTACTTTTCTGCGGTTGTCTTCTACCCATGCACGTTGCCGTAAGCCATCTTCATTGTCAATGGGTGCAACCGTTATCTTCCAGGCTCCTTCACTTGTTGCTTTATTATTGATGGTAAGCACTGTTTGTTTATTAGCTTTTCCATCTAACAGTGAATAGGGATCTGTATCGGCTGATAAATCATTGCCATCAATCTTTATAATGAAGTCGCCTTCTTTTACTTTCAGATCCGGCTGCGCCAGTGGCGCTGATAGTCCGGGGTTCCAGCTTTCCGTTGTAAAAATTCGTTTGATCTGCCAACGCCCATCTTTTTGAATAAGGTCAGCGCCTAACAAACCATCACTGGATTTTTCTACTGATGGAAAGTCGCCACCGAATACAAAACTATGTCCAACAGATAATTCACCCCCTAACTGATCAAGGACATAATTAAGATCGCTGCGATGCCTGATATAAGGTACCAGTGGTGAATAACGATCCCATACATCCTGCCAGTTTCTGCCATGAAGATTGGGGTCATAAAAATAATCCCGTTCATAACGATACGCCTCTTCAAAAATCTGTTTCCATTCTTCAAGGCGATTCAGTTCCATTTTCAATTGCATCGTCACTTTGCCTTCATCCGGTGAGGGAGCTTTTGCCGTGGAAACAACACGCCAGCTTTCTCCTCCGGCCCTTAATAATATTTTTTCGCCATTGGCGGATATAGCAACATCATTAATTCCTTTTGCAAAATCTTCCAGCTTTTTTGTTTCTATGGAAAACTTACTTAACGCATTATCTCCACCGATAAAAACAGTTCCTTTCGGCCCGGCAATCATGTAATCATAATTAGCCAGCGGTACAGGCAATGCTAGAATTCTATGATCGATATTGTCAAAATCAATACGCACTGCTTTGGCTTTTGCGGTTGTGTCTTTTGCTTTTTTTGCTTCAGCCGTTGAATCTGGTTCTTCATCGCTCTTCAGTGGAAATGGTGTAGGGTCATCTTTGCGCAATACAGCTATATATGCTCCAAAAGATGGCTTGGCCGTCATTGAACTTGTATTGGCCCAACCAGAACCCAATGCAATGGAAGTAGACGCTAAAAAATATAGATAACGGCCATCCCTATCCCAGGCTGGTGATGTTGCATCAGCCATCGCATCGGTCAATACTGTTTTTTTATTCGATTCCATTGACCAGACATTAATACGCCTGAAATTATTGGCGGCTGTTTTTGCATAAGCCAGCCACTTTGAATCCGGCGACCAGGTTATTCCCATATTTCCACGTTCAATATTCAAGCCTCCTGTATCCACTGTTGTTATTTTTCCGGTAGCGAGTTCCAGAACTTTGATACGTACTTTATTGTCTGCAAAAGCAATAAACTTACTATCGGGTGACCAGCTTGGTTCCCAGGCAAGTTTTGCATCACCGATAGACACTGTTTTAATTGTATTGCTTCCATCCTGGTTGGCAATACGCAACGCATACCCGTTGCCGCCTGCATCAGAAAACCAGGCAATCTGTTTTCCATCGGGCGACCATAATGGTCTTCTGTCTGCAACACCTGAACTATGTGTGAGGTTCCGCACATCACCATTTTCAACAGGTACGGTAAATATTTCTCCCCGTGCTTCAACCAAAATTCGTTTACCCGTCGGCGATAGTGAAGGGCTTGCTGCTTTCGTACTTACATCTTCCCATTTTGTTTCTGCCCAGGGAAAATCGCCGCTTACAGTAATAGCGAGTTGTTGCGATTTACCAGTAGCGATATCAAGTAAGTGCAGATAGCCATTCAATTCATAAACAAGTTCCTTATCATTACCATCCAACCATTTTATATCCGTGTGTTTTACTTTCGTTACCTGGGTCAGCTTATCGTTTGCAGGATCAAAAGACCATATGTTCATGATATCATCACGGTCTGATAAAAAATAAACGGTATTGCCTGCCCATACAGGTTGTATATCAAATGTTCTGTCATTGGGAATTGATTTTTCTGCAAGAGAACCAAGATTCAGAATCTGCAAGGCCGTGTTTTGTCCGCCTCTGTATTCCCTCCATTCAACATCCCAACGACTGACACGATCAACAACTACATTCTTTCCATCAGGAGAATACGATCCGTCAAAACCAAACGGAGAAGAGAGCAGCATAGATGGGCCTCCTTTTGCAGGCACTGTCCACAACCTGCAATAATCCGTTGGTGCAGTTTCACGGGTTGATGCGTATAAAACATTTTTTCCGTCAGGGCTCCAGCCCCTTGCATACGACTGAGCAGGAAACCATGTTAATCGTGTCGGTGTTCCACCGTCTATAGAAACTGTATATACTTCAGGAACGCCGGAACGATTAGATGTAAATGCAATGGTAAGTCCATCCGGAGAAAAATGCGGATCTGCTTCAACGGCCTGCGTACTGGTGATGCGACGTGCTTCACCGCCATTTTTAGCAACTATCCATATGTCTGCTCCATATTCAAAAGCGATATACTTATTGCTGATGGAAGGCTGGCGGAGCAGCCTGGTTCCCTGTGAATGAACATCAAGTTGAATTAAAAGTGCAAAAAGCAGCGTGGATGCTGCATGGAAAGTTTTGGTGATTGCCATAAAATAAAATGAATTAGAATAAATGTAATTCATTTTTGTTTATAGCCAGCTCGGTTCGTGACTACAGGTAACCATGGCGTAATTAAAGCCGAGCAAAGTAATACGTCGAATAAAATTCTTTATTGGTCGAAAAAGTATAAGCAAAGATGAGGGCAAAAAGAATTAAGATTATTTTTATTAAATGAGGGCACTGCAATTTGATCGTGTTATTTTATTTTTCGTTGTTGCAATTGCTATGAGCTCGTGCAAGCATATACCAGCAGCAAACGAATCCCTTCCGGATGGATTTTTAAAAGAGGATATCAAAACTGTTGACAGTCTTGCAGGAGCATTTATGGTTAAATATAATGTACCGGGGTTATCGTTTACCATTTCACAGAGCGACAGCATCAAGATTGAGCGATGCTACGGATATGCTGATAAGGGCAATAACAAATTAATGGCTCCCGGCAACCGATTCCGAATAGCAAGCATCAGCAAGCCGTTCACCGCTACTGCCATTATGCAATTGATTGAGCAAAGCAAACTTCATTTACAGGATAAAGTTTTTGGCAAAGGCATGGTGTTGGATACTATTTACGGTAGCTATCCCTATAAAAAATGGGTGGAAGATATTACTATCGAAATGCTGCTGGAACATTTAGCCGGTGGATGGGGCAACGATGAAAATGATCCGATGTTCGCACATCCTGAAATGAACCAAGCAAAACTAATTGGCTGGACTCTGGACAGCGTGCCGCTACAGCATGAACCAGGCACGCATTACCAATATTCTAATTTCGGTTTTTGTGTGCTTGGGCGTGTGATTGAAAAAATTACGGGCATGAAATACGAAGATTATGTCCACCAGAATATATTGCAGCCCTGCAACATAACGGATATGCAAGTTGGAGGCAATACACTGTCAGAACAATTGCCGGGCGAAGTGCAATATTACGACAAGCAAGAAGATCCATACGCCATGAACGTG
This sequence comes from Chitinophagaceae bacterium, assembly GCA_049840875.1. Taxonomy (GTDB): domain Bacteria; phylum Bacteroidota; class Bacteroidia; order Chitinophagales; family Chitinophagaceae; genus JAFDYH01. The sequence goes on from JASGJE010000003.1 coordinate 95,316, forward strand.
AGTAGAATGGACTCTCACGGGGGATGGATAGCCACACCAACCGATCTGGTTAAATTTGTAATGAGAGTAGATAAATTTCCGCAAAAGCCTGATATATTAAAACAAGCTACGTTGGATACGATGTTCTCTGCCCCATCTGTGAATTCTGGATATGCGAAAGGGTGGTCGGTGAACAAACAAGATAATTACTTTCATGGTGGCGGGCTTCCCGGGCTGGTATCTATTCTAGTGCGGGCACACGACGGTTTTTGCTGGGCTGCAATCGTGAATACTCGAGCAGAAGGCGATTTCAGCCTTGATCTGGACCACTTGATGTGGAACATCCGTAAGGCAATAAAACAGTGGCCAGATATTGAAGTGAAATAACCTCTGCTGCTGATAGCGAACATGATTATTTATCATCTTAAACCCTCAATTTGTATAATTATTCCGTTCTCAAACTCTTCATCGGGTTTGCAAGTGCTGCTTTAATAGATTGTGTACAGATCGTTATTAATGCAATTAAAAGTGTAAGGCCGCCGGCAGCTAAAAACATCCACCATTCGGGGCTGATATGATAGGCAAAGTTTTGAAGCCAGCGATGTAATATCAAATAAGCAACAGGCCATGCAACAAGGTTTGCGATCAGTATCCATAGAACAAATTGTCTCGAAATGGTAACAGTTACCTGGGCAACACCTGCGCCAAAAACTTTACGAATACCAATTTCTTTTTTGCGTTGTTCTGTAACGAACATGGCGAGACCAAGAAGGCCGAGACAGGCTACGACTACACCGAGGACTGATAATGATGTGGAGAGTTCGCTCACTTTTTGTTCATTGCTGTATAAATTGGCAATCCTGTCATTGAGGAAACTGAAGTTGCATTTTTCAAACGACTGCATGCGGTTCCATGTGCCTTCAATATCATTTCGGGCATTTGCAACATCGGCTCCATTGTATTTAATGGTGATATAAGTAGATGCCTGCTTAATTGCGGAAAGGTGCAACACCAATGGCTTTACAAGTTGGTGCATCGATTCAAAGTTGAAGTCTTTTGTTACGCCAACAATCCGGTAAACTCTCTGTACAGAATCCCTGGAAAGCATCGTAATGCGATGGCCAATGACAGAATTTACATTGGGCGCAAAGTCTCTTGCTGCCGTTTCATTGATCACCACGGCACTGCTATCTGTAGGCATCGAAATATCAAAGAAACGGCCTTCTTTCATTTTGATACCAAAGGTTGGAGCGAAATATTCATCCACGTCGAGGAAAGCCGCATGCAACGGGTCAGTGTTTGTTTGGTTCTCGTATGTATAGACAGATTCAGGCACACCTTGCGAAAACATGACCGATGAGTTGGTAACAGAAACAACAGCCGGATTCTTAAGCAGCTCCTGCCTGAATACCTGCAGCTTGTTGCCAAGCGATGATCCGTTGATGATAGTGATCAGTTGCTGCGATTTAATGCCAAGGTCTTTTTTCTGCATGAAATTGAGCTGGCTTCTCACTGCTATCACTCCTATGATCAATGCGATGCTTATTGCAAACTGTCCTACTACCAATACACTTCGCAGCGAGGCTTTCTTTTTTTGATACTGCCCCTTTAATGTTTCTACGGGCTGAAAGGCAGAAAGAAAAATAGCCGGGTAGCTGCCTGCGAATAAACTCACAACAATAGTGAATGCTAACAGCAGCGGCAGCGTATAGACGTTGTCAAAAAAGTTAAGTTGCACTGCTTTGCCTGTGAGTTGATTAAACCAGGGCAATGCTATTTTTACAAGTATGACCGCAGCAACTACGGCCATGATTGTCGTTATTATGGCTTCTGTAAAATACTGCGTTATCAACTGCCATCTGCTCGAACCAAGTGTTTTACGAATGCCTGTTTCTTTTGCTCTTTTGTCGCTTTTTGCCGTTGCAATGTTCATGAAATTAAAGACAGCGATCAGCAATACAAATAAAGCAGTAGCAATAAAAATGCGCACGTACAAAATGTTGCCTAAGCTGGTATCACCCCATTCAGTATTAGGATCAATGCCATAACTCTCTTTAGAATACAGATGAATACTGGTAAGCGGCTGCAGTTTCATTTCAAAAGCATTCTTGTTTTCTTTGCTGTAATGCACATTGAGCAGCTTTTCTATCTGCGGGCCTGCGCCCTTATCAACAATAGCTTTCAGCTTTTGCTCAACGGCCTTCGGATCAGCGCCTTTTTTCAGCAGCATAAAATTGCAGTAATATAATGCAAGCCAGTTATCATCATTTTTTCCATGGAGTGTGCTCATCGACATATACATATCAGCATTGAAATGAGAATTTTCAGGAAAGTCCTTCATGATTGCCGATACGATAAATGATGCCGTATCATTTACCAGTATTTGTTTGCCGATCGGGTCTTCGTCGCCAAAATATCTCTTTGCGGTAGATTCGGTAATCACCAACTGGTATGGCATTGATAACGCCGTATTAGCATCACCTTTCAGCAATTGGTGATCGAATACCTTAAAATAGTTGGAGTCTGCAGTATATATGCTGTGTTCACGGAAAAATTTTTCCTTATACCGCGTATTGTAGGATGCTTCATACCCTATAAATGTGTTGGCTTCTACCTCCGGAAATTGGGTTCTCAATACTTGTGCCGCAGGCGGGCTGCTTTTAGAACTGTTCGATGAGGTGCCGTTAAGATTAATGGATGTATATATTCTGTAAATGCGGTTAGCGTTTGTATAGAAAGTGTCGTACCCAAACTCACTTTGTGCATACAGGTACAGTATGATAGCGCATGCAATTCCGATAGCAAGACCCCCAACATTGATGGACGAAATCTTTGGGTTACGCACCAGGTTTCGCCATGCAACGATGAAATAGTTTTTAAACATGTGTGGGATGTTTGTTTAATCAATTGCTAATCCAATGCCGATTATTTTTCCTTTTGATAACCAATCGGATAAATGCTCTGTGATCAGTCCGTTTGTGCGTTTTCGGTACAAACGTGTTCGCTTTTATTACAAGGAGTTTGTTGTTGTTAATGGGTGGGTGAATGTATTACAGGAGTAGTGCGTTTGGGCATTCATTGCAGGCTCTCCGCATTTTTTGTAAATAAAAGACGATCAGTTGAATCAGTTGTTAGCCTGATCTGCCCAAGTTTTTTTAAACAAGCGGAATCAATCGCGGTAAGTGCCAGGTGATGTTTAATCGCAGGTGATTTATAAACAGTCAACTCAACAACCACGCAATTACTGCTGTCTCCTGCCATTTCTGCGAGGGATCCTAACACGCCAGGTGTAGAATTGGAAATAGCAATATCTGCGGTTTCCCAAATCGTATCATTATTATGTTCACGGTAATCTTTTTCGAGTGAATCACATTGACTCACGATTTCCGTTTCGTGTTGCAATATCCAATCCCTTACCGGTTCGGTAATTGTTTTTTTCTTCTCCGAACAACCAAGAAACAACATGCATAGTATTGCAATGTATTTATTCATACTAAACAAGTTAACGTAAATAATGTTAAGTACGGCAGGTATATAAATAGCTACGATCGTATTTATCAATCTCGCGCAGGTATAGTTCTTAGTATTGTTAGCTTTTTGATATATGTGTCATCGAAAGTTTTAAGAACGACATGATACCAATGCTGGCTCGGTGTGTCTACGGTGAATATATCACCCTTTTTGTGTTGTCGAACCGCCGTTTCAAATTCATTTACCATCATATTCTCAGTAAACCAGCGTGTATCTCCAGTGATATTTCCGTCCATGTTGTATGTCTGTACAAGTTCAATAAAACTTGTTCCGTTCTTATATTTCGAAACAATTTCGTTTCGCAAACTATCAATTTGAGCTTTAGTTAATTGTTCTCCATTTAAGTAAATGTAACTTACCCGAAAAGACAAAGTCGAGTCCACTTGCAGGATTTTGAAATTATTGTTGTCAATCTTGAATGTAAAACCATTACTTTTTCGATATAACGGAAGCGTTATTTCAGAGGTGTCAATACTTGATTGTATAATAAAAATCTTTGCATTTGCTTTTGGGTTTTTGTCAATAAATTCCTCTGCCTGCGAAATGGACATAATTTTTGATAAACTGCTATTTGAAGTCTGTCCAAATGAGCTGTGGCAAATAAGAGATAAGGCGATTATAATTGTTTGTCTTGTCATTTGCTGTTTAATAGTGAAAGTTGTTTGTTGGGTGTAACTATGATAATTTATTCTTTATCTTCAAAGGATAATCTCGTGTGCCCAAATCAGTAAAAACTCTTAACAATATTTCGAATTCTTTGTCGTCTATTTCGTCATTTTGTTCAAAAGTGAGTTTAGAGGAAGTATATGCCCCAGGAAATAATAAGTCAAAAAAGGGAAGCATATGCAAGTATTTTTTATCTGGTAGTCTTGTCGTAACTACTCCTTTAGAACGAACTCTTGAAAGGTCTGCTGAAATTATGCCAATTTGAAATTCGCCTGGTTGAAATGTAGATGAAGAATTGTTATGAATTGTAAATGGAAAATTTGGAACATGATCTCTTCTAAATTCATGTACTACTTCTTCTGCAGAAAGATTTTTATCGTCAACATATATTTCAATATCGGTTTTAAAAGATTTGTCTGTCAAACCGACATTGTCTTTAAACCATGATAGTCTTCTTGTTAGTTCTTCTCTTATTAAAGATATTTTTCCATCATAAACTATATGAGGGAAATGTTTTAAATCAAAAGGTATGTCTTCGGATTTTTGAGTTAATAATATCGTAGGTTTATTTAGGGCATGTGCATATCCAACCTCATAAAATACATTTGGATTACGTCCGGTCATATCTGCGATAATAACATCTGCCTTTGCAATTTGGTTGTATATTCTTTCTAATATTGATTCGTGAAAAATTTGCTCATCAACTCTTTCACAATAAGTGCCGGCATCTTTACAACTTTCTTTAATGCCATATTGATATATGTCATTAAAATCGTTTGTGAACGGCATTAGAACAAAACAAAAAAATTTGGGTGATGTACTTTCCATATTGGTTGCGTCATTAATAATTTCGTCTACTGTCGTTAAAGTATTGGCAATGTGGCGGTATTCTATATTTCGTCTGCCGGAGCCACTGCTGATTGAAAAACTGAAATTGAAGGTAGGAACTAAAGCCGAACATTGAACGTCAAGCCCGAACCCCTGCTGATGCTTGCACATGGCGATGTTACTTTGTCCAGCCCTGCTTTTTGCAAATACTTTTGTTGTGTGCTGTTTTGTTACTCGTCAAATGGTTTGGGCATATCTTCATACGGATACTCATAGCCATAATCTTCTTCCCATTCTTTCTTTACAATGTCGCCATAAATTACTTGACGAACTTCGTAGTCTTTGGTGTCCATTGTCCCAACAAAAATTCTTTGATGTTCAGGAACTGATTCATAAGCTTCTTTAAGTTCTTGTTTTCTTTTTTTAGTTGGCTGCTTTTTATATTCTTCAAAAATTCTTGAACATTTTGCAATGCTATTTTCTCTGCCATTTAACTCATTGAATTTGTCTGCAAACTCGTTCAGCTTAAATTTGATTTCAACACCACTGCCTGATTTAACTTTAAAAGCTCCTAAGCCTAAAATTGTAACTGTCTCGCCAATTTTTAAATCTGTAGTTATTTGTCCATTGCTTGTTAGTTCGTTTAACTGCTCAAACTTGAAAATTTTTTTTGCAGGAACATTTGTAATTTCTATGTGTCCACTTTTGTATATTGACAATTCTGCCAAATACGTTTTGCCATCATCATTTCTAAAGAAAATATGAAACTTCTCTCCGTTGATTTTTCTTGGTAAGAATGAATTTGGGTCGTCATAATAATATGGCTTAGAGTCGGGCATAAAATGTTTTGCAACATTTGTTTTGCCAACTATTTTTGAATTATTGCCATTGTAATTATGAAGATTTTCAAGAGTTGGGTTTAAACGTTTTAGCAACGAATGAACATAGTCATAAAGTGTTTCTTTGGTGTGCTGCCATTCTCCTTGCTCAATATACCAATGTCCTAAATTGAAAATTGAGATTGCTTCTCCGTCTGGAATTGATGTAACTACCCAACCTTTGTTTAATTTGTCCTTAAACATTGCTAAGTCAACCATTTCCCAACAAGAAATAAGTCCGTCACTATACACTTGCAAGTCGGTAAAGTGATATTGCATATTGTGTATGATACTTGGAATACAAAAACCTTCAAGTATTTCTGTTCTTGTGATAGTTGTCAAGTCCGCTGGTTCCGTCGTCTTGGTAGATTTGAATATTTTGTCAAACAGTTTCATTAATTGTAGGGTGTATCTCTAAAAGATCATACAACGCATAAATATACGAAGCCTTTCTTCCTATTCGACTTTCGCTTTTGTAAATAATACACTAATATTCATTCGCAAAAAAATTGATTTGCACTTAAAAACTTTCGCAAATGAAAGCTATAAACTTTATTCTACAATGTCTTTTCAAACGTTGTACTTCTCATCAAAATACTAAAATGAAGTTCCATCTGAATAATTCCGAAATCATAAATTTTAATTACTATCCTTGTACCTTCTGATTTTTGCAATATTGCAGAAACAGAATTGTCGAAGTAATTCCATCGGAAGCGAGGTAGGAATTATTTTATCCTGAACACATCTTTCAACGCTTTCTTTGCAGCATTAAAGCCACACATGCCATGCACGCCACCGCCGGGTGGAGTAGAGGAGGAGCAGATATAGATTCCTTTTGCGGAAGTTCTGAAAGGTGAAAGTGTAAGAGCGGGTCTTGTGAATAGTTGTTTTATATCCATGCTGCCGCCACCGATATCGCCGCCGATATAATTATTGTTATAGTTTTCAAGTGCAATAGCATTCGTGGTATGTCTACCGATGATGAGATCCCTGAAGCCGGGTGCGAACCGCTCTACTTGTTTTTCTATTGCGTCCGTCATGTCTTTATCCGAACCATTGGGCACATGACAATAGCCCCATGCTGTCTGTTTGCCTGCAGGCGCTCTTTTATTATCAAATAAACTTTGCTGTGCGAATAATACAAATGGTTTTTCCGGGTGAATATCCCGGTGTACCATCTCTTCGGCTGCTGCTATTTCCGCATAGGTATTACCGATATGAACGGTGCCGGCCTTCCTGCTGTCAGAGTTGGTAAAAGGAACTGGTTCGCTCAGCGCCCAGTCAATTTTGAATACACCTGCGCCATACCGGAACCGTTCGAGTTGTTTTTTATAGTTCGACGAAAATGTGTGGCCTGCAATCGTTAATAATTGATTTGGTGTTACATCAAACAATACAGCATGTGCGGACGGTAGTTGCTGCATCGATGTTACCGGTGTGTTGAATTCTATTTTTCCGCCGAGTGAAGTAAAGTAATTGGTGAGCGCATTGGCCAGTTGTTGTGAACCGCCACGGATCATTGGCCATCCTTTGCGGTGACCCATCGTCAACAGCACCATGGCGATGGCTGAAGTGGCAGCCTTATGGAAAGGCAACATCGAGTGGGCACTCATTCCTGCCCAGAAGCCTTTTGCTTTTTGTGTGCTGAACCGTTTTGTAAAACTGTCTGCTGATTTCAACGCATTCATGCCAAACTCTGCCATTGCCAACGGATGTGAAGGAAACCTGAGTGGGCTTAAAACATTTGTGTTAATAAGCGGCCATAGTTCAGTCAACGATGTAAACACCGATTTGTAAAATGTTCCGTCTTCATCCAATGTTTGTGCCGTTTCATCGATGGAATGATGCAGTACTGCCGCTGTGCCATCATCAAAGGGATGCGCTGCAGCGAGTGTGGGTTGAATATATTCAACACCATGCTCTTTGAGGGGCAGTTGATTGAAGAAAGGAGATTCGATTGCCAAAGGATGAATGGCCGAACATACATCATGTGTAAAACCCGGCAATGTTAGTTCATCGCTGCGCAAACCACCGCCCGTTGTGCCCTTTGCTTCCAGTATGAGAACCGACAGCCCTTTTTGCTGCAGCGTAATAGCCGCCGCCAAACCGTTCGGGCCTGAACCGACAATTACAGCATCGTAATCTTTTTTGGACAATCTTTTTCTCATTGCTTTATCGGTTCGCTTCACTCAGCCAGTGAAATTGTTTTTCTGCCAGTTGAAAATGACGGTTTGTTCTCTTTAGTTCAACAAATAATGAATCATTATGTTGACGGCCGCGAAGCCAGACTGTATTACTATCCGGCAACTCAAACCGGAACGAGGCTATCAGCAAACTGTCACCCTGGAATTTTTTGAATGACAGGTTCTGACCAGCGCTATCGAATTCGTAAAAGAAGTAAGCCCGTTTGTATCGCTGACGGTAAGCTGTATCCGCAGTTTTTATACTGCCTTGTTTTGATTGATCAAAGATCACATCCTGCCAGCGAAGGCTGTCTGTATAGTTTGATTGTACCGTGTCGTTGTTCAGCACAAATTTATTGACGGCATATACACCTTGCTGAATAGGTTGTTTCACAGCAACCGTGTGTAATTGTTTATAGTATGCTTTCATATTGTAAAACTGCAGGCCGACAGTCAGTATAATAAATAACAGCTTCAGCGCAATCCTGCTGATCCGCATCCATTTTTTGCGGAGCGGGAAATTATACAACGCAGATGGCTGTGCCTGTTTATTGGAAACAAAGAAAGCTAGTAAACGGCTGCTCTCATTGGCAACGAGATACAGACTGAGGATAACGATTTGAGTACTGTATATTTTTACGGGAATATCATAGCTGAGGTTTAACAGCATCACATTCGTAAATACGGCTACAGCCATCAAAGCGCCTGCGGTTGCAGTTCGCCGGTAGAGTAGCAATAACCCTACAATTGTTTCCATTATACCACTGAATACCTGGTACGGTGCAGAATACCCGATAAACATCCAGGATAACCGCATTGGCAGAAAGTCACCCAGCGGAGTGGCCAACTGGCTGAGATTGGGAAAATACATTTGCAATGCAAATAGTTTCAGTATGCCATAGCTGAATGAAACCATTGCCACATAGTAACGGGTAAAAAGGCAAAGCCAGTAATTCAGTTGAGTGTAGTTCGGCCGCTTTCTATCCAGTATTGACCATATAACACAACCAATCAGCGCAAGCGTGAGCAGCATCCATGTTTGTGCCCATGCCCATGATGTATCACCACTGCCATTTGGCTGCACGAGTACATCCCGTACATGAAACAGTCTTTTGTTGCTGAGTTCTACAACCCAGTTCATCAAGCGGTAATAAAATTCAGTCACATAACCTACGCCGGGGATTGCATCGAGCCATGTCCACGGGGCGATTACAAACGCGAAATAAATAAAGAGGAAACGAAAGATCAGTTTCCGCCACAGTGGCCATCGCAGATCGACCGTTGGTGCAGTAGTATCCATCGCAGTTGGTTTCAGCCTTAAAGATAGGAGAAAGAAGACTGTAGAAAGAAGATTGGAGACGGAAGTCGGAAGTCCGCTATTCTTTTATGCGGATTTTCTTTTTCGCTTTTCTTTCCATTCATCAAACGGTTAATTTCCCGAACGAGTGCTTGCAGACCTCACGGGTTTTCTGAAACCAGAGCGATAAAGTATGAACTTTCAGAAACCTGCGAGGTTTTAGGAAGAATTTTATTTGTGTTTGCCATCGTGCAGCAATTGCTTTATTGCTGCATCAATTAAGTTACTTTTTTTAATGGCTTCATCCAATGGCAGGCCGGTATTCATACCGGGTCGTTTATGTTTGGTAGCGGTCAGCCACGCATCTTTCATCATTTCCTGTTGTTGATTGATCAGCTGGAAAATGGTATCTGCATTTTTATTGCCGGTCAATGTTTGTTGTACCATTATAGCATTCGCAACTTTCTTTTCGCCCATGTAAAGCAATACTTGCTTTGCCATGATCCAATGCCCTTCATCACCTGGATGAACGCCGTCATCAGCAAGGGTAAATGTTGAATCTTTCATTCGCTTCTGTTCCAGCACTTTTTTCATGGCAAAATGAATATCGGCTACTTTCCATTTTGCTGTTTTGCGTTGGCTCAACAACCATTCAGAATATTTATCTAACACGGCTGCATAACCCTTACTGTTACCTTTCATTTCATCATAAACCGGCGGAGTGAGGTGAATGATCGTTGCGCCTGTTTTTACTACTTCATTATGCAGCCAGTTGATACCGTCTTTGAATTTCTGAAAACGCTCTTCATCAAAAGGCATATAGATGCCGTCATTCATGCCATAGCATGCAAAGACAAGATCAGGTTTTGTTTGTGCCAACACTCTTGCGAGGCGTTCGTGTAAATCCGGTCGCGGAAATTGTCCACCTGCGTGCCCGTCTTCCGATAAACCGGAAACCGTTTCGCTCGGTAAGCCAACATTGATGAACTCGAAATGCTTTGACGGATAATTGACCGTATAATACGCTTCAATGTCGGTAACGTATTGCCCGGCATAGGTAATGCTGTTGCCAAGAAAAAGAATGCGGTGAACGTTTGATGGAAACTGAGCGTTGCACAGTGATACGATGAATAAAATGGCAACAGCTAAATGAGTTCTGCGAAGCATTTAATTAGCATTGATGAATAGATACAGGAACTTATAAGGTGACCTCTGATAGATAGAATAGTTAATTCAACAGTATAGAAACTTATTCCGCATCGTTTGGCTCCCAGAGTTCTACCTTGTTACCTTCTACATCAACGATGTGAATGAACTTGCCAAAATCGTACGACTCAATTTTGTCTACGATTGTAACTCCTTCTTCTTTTAATTGTTCTACCAGCGCTTCCAGGTTTTCCACCCTGTAGTTGATCATAAAATCTTTTCCGGAAGGTTCGAAGTACTTTGTTGTTTCAGCAAACGGTGTCCATTGAGTAGATCCTTTTTTTGATGGATCTTCCGCCTGGCGCCATTCAAAGTTGGCTCCGTACTGGTTGGCATCCACGCCTAAATGAGTTTTGTACCATTCCTTTACTTTATTGGGGTCTTTGCACTTAAAGAAAATGCCGCCTATGCCTGTTACCTTTTTCATGCTGTGAGTTTGAATTATTTCAGGTAACAATTTACAGCTTTGTTGCTGTAACCGGATGCGTGTTTTGAAATAAAGATAAAAGATGAACGATTATTGAATCGTTATGTTTATTTATTTTTATTCGCAGGTTTAAATACGGATTGCAGGTATTTAAAGCTTATAAACTATTGACCGAAAATTATTCTTCAGAATGGCAAATACGCTCAACATCACAATACATATGGTCGCCAGTTTCTAGACGGTTTTATTGCAAAGAAAGACAACAGCGTTTCCTGGTTTGAGACTGCCGATAATTATGAGAAAGGGATTGAGCTGAATGAAGAGGATACGAAGAAGTTTCTGCAAACAATAGATTGCTATGTGATGGGTGCAAGAACATACAATCTTGCATTTGAATTGTCGAAATCGTATGGTTGGGCTTATGGTGATACGCCAACGATCGTGTTGACAAACAGGGAACTTCCGGTTGACCGGTCAACGGTTAAGTTTTATTCGGGTGATCTGAATGAATTTGCAGAAAAGCAATTGAAAGGTAAATTTAAAAGTGTGTGGGTGGTAGGAGGTGCTTCGTTGGCAAAAGATTTTCTTCACGCAAAACTTGTTAATGAGATCAGGGTATCAGTTATGCCCATTATTTTAGGAGACGGTTTATTGTTGTTTGATCATATCGGTTTGGAGCAAAAATTACATTTGAAAGATGTGAACGCATATAGGAGCGGAGTGGTGGAGATGGTGTATGAAGTGGCGAAATAGAAAATTTTAAATAAATGAAATTTATTCTTGCTACACTTTTTTTATCACTTTTGACTATCAGTTTTACATCGAAAAGAGAACTGCCTAAAATAGAAATTTATAGGTTAAAAGATTTTTTCAAGAATCCAAGTCATTATAACGGCCTGCCGGGAGAATTCAGGGTTACAAAAGAAGAATTAGCAGATACCCCATTGATAAAAAATGAAGAAATATTGAGTTATGATACAATCAGGTATAACATAACTTTTTCTAAATCCGGAGTTCAAAAGATAAAGGATTTAAAACCTTTTCTTCCCTTAGGAGTTCAATTTGCAATAACTGTTGATAAAAAGCCTGTTATTACAGGTTATATATTGAATAAGTTTTCTTCCTATGGCTGTGCTTCATTTGCCCTCTTTAATATTGGCGACTCTACGCAATATATACTAAAAGGGTTACCTGAAGGCGAATACAATAATAAAATTCCCGAAAGTAGAAATAACAGAGAGTTGATCGATGCTTTCAAGATTACAAAAAGAGTGAAAGGGAGTTAAAACATTCCTGTCTGTCGCCAGCACGACAATTTTCATAAAACTTAACGGATAGGTTTACCTTTAAAATGCAAACCGGTTATCTATGCAGGAAGAAGAGCAAGCGCTTTTATTAAGAAAATGCAGTCTATGGGCTGATCTTTCGGAACAGGAGTATAAAGAGCTGGATGTGCAGGACAATTTTAAAGAAGTGAAGAAAGGACAGTATGTTTATTTCGAAGCGTTCAATCATAATATCATTTATTTTATCAAGAAGGGACATATTCTATTGGGAAAAATTGATGATAGCGGGAATGTTATAACAAAGGATATATTAAAACCGGGAGACTTTTTTGGTCAGTTTATTTTTGAGAAGAACAGCCTGGATGGTGAATTTGCACAGGCGATTAAATCAGATATCAGTCTTTGTTCGTTTACGTCTGAAAAATTTATTCAACTGCTGAAGAAGAATCCTTCGCTTTCTATAAAGTTCTCCAAGTTGGTAGGTCTTCGCATGCGCAAGTTTGAAAACCGGTTTATTAATATTATACAAAAAGATGCAAGGGAAAGGCTATTGCTTTTTATGAAAGAATTGCTGAATGAACAACGTGGTATACGACCGGTATTGGGTGATTCGATTGTTATTCCCAATTACCTAACCCAGGATGAAATAGCAAGACTGATTGGCAGCAGCCGTCAAACGGTAACGACATTGCTATCCGACCTGAAAGATGAAGGAATAGTCGATTATTCCGGCAAACAAATACGGTATCACCAGTTGTCTAAGTATTTTGCATAGAGCGAGGTGCCGGGTGTGAGCTGTCGGGTGTGAGGTGAGAGTTGCAGTTTACAATTTGCAATTAGCAGTTTCGAAATGACTGAAAGATAGAATTCGCGTTTATAGATAACTGAGAACTGCCAACTGCCAACTGCGAATTGATAACAGTTGTATCGCAGGTTGCCGCTGGATAAAACGTCTTATCTTTAGCATGTAATACCAATTTTATGAAAACCTTTTTTTCCTGCCTTCTGCTAAGCTGTGCTTTGTTACTAATCAGCACGGTTTCTGTTGCACAGGATTCCCTTCGTTTTCGAAATGATAGTTCACGGTTTCAGCGGGACAGCGCATCCGGCAGACCAGACAGCGGACGCTATCGCCGCGGAGGTACGTCGTCTTTATTCGCGGATACCGCTACATTGAGCAGCAGCGACTACCAGTTGCAGATTGAAAAGACATATGTTGTACTGAACAATATCGAGAGCAAAAGTGATCTTGCGGTAGCGATCAAGCAGATTGAAACGAAGCTGGCAGATGATGATTCAGTGCTCACAGTCTTAAAAGACAACATTCTTAATAATGCAGGAGCGCTTAACCTGCGCAATCTGCAAGTCTTTGAAACGCTATTACAGGATATTAAGTCCGATCTCAAGGTGCAGCGCCAGTTTCTTGACAGTTCAGACAATATGCTGAATGGCTTGCGTAGTAATATGGCAACTCTGATAACGGATACAGTATTGCGACAACTAATGCGTGATTCTGTTTTGCGTGAGCAGTTCTCTCCGCAACTGAAAGTGATGCGGGAAGCGTGGCGATCCGCTACCAGGCATTTGCGCCAGAGTATAGCTGCAATCAATCTTTTGCAAACACATACTTCGTCCAATATAATTACAAGTAGCCAATTGCAAGGAAAAGTAAGTAACCTGATTACTACATCTGCAACCAGAATTTTTGGAAAGGAATTTAATTACCTGTGGGAAGCAGACACCAACCGGCTGACAAGAGATGAGCGATCATCATTTCGGAAAGCGTATGCTGGTGAACGAAAGGCTTTGCATTATTATTTTAAAGACAGCGGCAATAAACGATTACTTTTATTGCTATTCGGTATTTTGTTTTTTGTCTGGGTATACCGGAATACAAGAACCCTGCGCCGGAGGAACGCGATTGACAAAATAAGCGGGTTCGGATTTGAATACCTGCCAGCCGCGTTTATTATTTCTGCGTTTGTAGTGATGCTTTCGCTGGCGCCATTCTTTGATCTGCATGCGCCATCTGCTTATATCGAAGGCATGCAATTTCTGCTTGTAATGGTTCTTACAATTATTTGCTGGAAGAAATGGCCGAGAAACCTTTTCCTGTACTGGATCGCTTTGACGGTGCTGTTTATCTGTTTTTCTTTCAGTCACCACATGATGAACCCGGGATTAAGTAATCGTTTGTGGTTTATTTTACTGAATGTTCTTTCAATCGTATTTGGCATATTGTTCCTTCGTAAAATGGATCAGCATCTGAACATGCGTGGTTTTTTACGCTTTGTAATTATGCTGCACAATGTGATGAATGTACTGGCTATTGTGTGCAATCTTTTTGGTCGCTTCTCACTGGCGCAGATATTGGGCAATGCTGCCATCTTTGCTTTTATGCAATCTGTAGGGCTTGCGGTATTCAGCAAGATTTGTATGGAAGCGATTTTATTGCAGATCATTACCAGTCGGGTGAAGCGCGGTGTACTGAAGCAATTCGATGCTACCATGGTTTTAAAAAGCTTTGGTACGCTTGTTCGGTTTATCGTGATATTGCTCTGGTTGATCGTGTTTGCCAACAATCTCAATATTTACACATCAGCTTTAAATGCACTCAGCGATTTTCTGCAAACGCCGAGGGAGATTGGCAATGCCACATTTACCATTGGTGGCGTGCTTGTCTTCTTCATGATCATCTGGATTGCGCACCTGCTTCAACGTTATATCGGTTATTTCTTTGGCGATACAGGAGCAGATGATGATATGCAGAATAAGAAACAGCGTTCAAGGTTGTTGATCACGCGGTTGGTTTTATTATGCGCCGGTTACCTGCTGGCAGTTGCGGCGAGTGGGGTACCTGTTGATAAAATAACAATTGTGCTCGGCGCCCTGGGTGTTGGTATCGGATTAGGTTTGCAAAACATTGTAAACAACTTCGTGTCTGGTATCATTTTGATTTTTGATCGTCCTCTGCAGATTGGTGATATTGTAGAGGTAGGTAGTAAATCAGGCAGGGTAAGAGAGATCGGTTTGCGATCAAGTACGTTACTGACAAAGGATGGCGCTGAGATTATTATTCCGAATGGTGATATCTTATCCCAGCAGATCACCAACTGGACGTTGAGCAATAGTCAACAACGGCTGGAAATGGATATATCCGTAAGTGGCAGCACAGATATGGAACATGTTTCATCTGCGGTGAAAAAAGCAATACAATCGTCGAAGTATATTTATGAAGATCGCGAACCACAGATCCTATTCACCAAAGTAAATGATGATGGTTTTGACCTGAAGGCCTTTTTCTGGTGTGAAGATGTAGCCAAATCAGATGAAGCGAAAAGTGAGACGTTATTGCTGCTGCACGAAAAACTGAAGGAGAATGGAATAAGTGTGAAGTAAGATGCTTTAATGGCTATCTATTGTTTGGAAAAATGTTTTCGGTGCAGTTGCTGTAACCTTATCCCTAACCCTTCTATACGCGGAGAAAGGAATATTTTGATGAAACCATCCCGGTATTCTCACCGTAATTAACACTCCGTTTACCGGTTTATTCAGTTACATTACCTGTTCGGTATTTGTAACCGGAAGCTATGGGTTTACTTTTGGTGGAAATAATTACAACATGTCAAACGTGGATTCAATGCAGGAGGAAAGGAATATGCAATTTGAAAATAACGAACGTAGAGGAAGGATCTGGACAGGAATTTTTTTTCTTATTGTAGGCGGTGTGGCACTTGCAAGAAGTTTTATGGTTCCGATACCTGAATGGTTGTTTAACTGGCAAACATTGTTGATAACGATTGGCTTTTTTATAGGTATCCGCAATAACTTCCAGGGTGCAGCATGGCTTATATTGATCATCATTGGATGTGCTTTTTTGCTGAATGACTATTTCTTTGCAGGCGGGCTACGTGATCATACATGGCCGGTTATTTTAATTGTGCTTGGTATCATGTTTATCCTTCGCCCGATTCGCAATAGCCTGCAAAAGAAACGATTTGCCATGATGGATGAAGATAATTCCATTCCCCGCGATGATAAATTTGCCGACCTGACGATTATATTCGGCAGTTCAAAGAAGAAGATACAAACACCTGACTTTTCCGGTGGTGATATAACCGCAATATTCGGTGGAGCAGAACTTAATTTAATAAAAGCCGATATAAAAGGAAAAGTGCACATAGACGTAACTGCTATCTGTGGCGGTGTGGACCTGATTATTCCTTCAGACTGGACGATTCAATCAGAACTGGTAACGATAATGGGCGCTGTAAAAGATAACAGGGAACAATTGCCAATGATACAGCAGAATGCAGAAAAGGTTGTTGTACTTGACGGAACGGTGATGATGGGAGGGATACAGATCAGGAGTTTTGAGAAGTGAAGTGCAGTAGGCGATATGCAATTAGCAATTAGGAAGATTCAAATCAAAAGCAAAATGAATAAATGAGCAGTGATGAATTGCACTGCCTATTGCTTACAGCCTACAGCATACTGCCGGTTACTAATTGCCAATTTTTTCCGAATATTCTTTCAATAAGTCTTTCTCTTTTTTGTCAGACTCGCCATTCCTCTTTTACTGATTTTATCGAGTATGCGATCGACTTCGCTTTGCTGAATACTTCGCTGAATATTATAGCGCTGATCTAAGGTGTAATTCTCTAAGCGATTATTAAAGAAAAGATTGTTGACCAATAAAATCTGCGGCGCTGCTATGATCATATAAATAAATACAATTGCAGGGACAGCTATGATCAATATTGTAACATAGTTCTCTGAAAATGCTGAAGGTCTTATCAATAGCGAAACCAGCATTCCTATTAATGCTCCACCAAGATGTGCGTCATGCCCGATATTATCTTTGCTTGACCGGATGCCGTAAATCGAATAAAGAATATACAACAGACCATATAGCCAACTGGAAATATCGAATGGTAATCCAAAAAACCGGATAGATGACCCCGGATGTAACGCAATAGAAGCGAAAATAATTCCGCACACAGCGCCTGAAGCGCCGACAGCACTATACTCGCCATGATGACGGTGGATAAAAAGCGATAACAGATCACCGCCGATGAGGCTTGAAAAGTAAATGATCAGGAAATTGAGCGGCCCGACAGTATACTCCAACCCGCTGAAAAAATACAGGCTGAACATGTTAAATATCAAATGCGTCCAACTGACATGCAGAAAACCGGAAGTGATCAGGCGCTTATAATCTTTATTGATCAGTATTTTATCGACTTCAAATTTATATCCATCAAAGAAAGCCGTATTGGTAAAACCCCGGTAGGAGAATATAAAATTTGTAATGATCAGGATAAGTACAGAAAACGACATGGACTGTTATAGTTTAATGCAGGCGCCGGTAGCGCCCTGAATAAATTTAAAGCTACAAAACGTGACTGAAAGTTAAATCAAATACGGAGGTTTCCTATAGCGTGATGGGTTGTTCAGATCAATGTCAATATGGTTTTCCAATTGCTTTTTTTCTTAATTTGAGCAGGATGGGTCGCTACCGGATGATGAAAATAATTGCTTTTGCCATTTTGCTTTCTGCGCTAATTCCGTTCATTGCCGGTGCACAAACCTGTACCGGTAGTTTGGGAGACCCTTTGATCAACGAGACTTTTGGTACAGGTCACTACATTGTCCCGGAGAAAAAGACATCCTTCCCGTTTATCGGTGGTTGTCCCACAAAAGGTACTTACACTACCAGCAGTTTTTTATTTGGATGTGGTGATGTGCCAGGCGCATGGACAAAGATGATCGGCGATCATACCGGTGACGGAGGGAATTACATGCTGGTAAATGGGGAAAGTCATCCCGGCATTGTGTATATCGATACGGCAAAAAGTCTGTGTGGTAATACTGTTTACCAATTTGGCATATGGGTGACCAGTGTAATGACCACTTATGCGTGTGGCGGTAATGCGGCTTTACCAGATTTATTATTTGAAATAAAAAGTACCGATGGCACTATACTTTCATCCGGTAGCACAGGTGCGTTGCCGTTAGTCGATGACAGAAACTGGATTTTTTACAACCTTGTATTTACAACGCCGGCTGATATTGGCGATGCTGTTGTTAAGATCAGCATCAATTCAGAATTGCGCTGCGGCAGCGGTTTCGCAATCGACGATATCTCTTTGCGTCCCTGCGGGCCTATGATTACTGCACAGATCGATGGTACGGATGCTCCACAGGATGTTTGCTCGGGATATACCAACCCATTTGTAATGACAGCGAATTATACGCCAGGTTATTCAGATCCGGTGTTTCAATGGCAGAGCAGCGCGGACACTGGCAAGACGTGGACAGATATTCCCGGAGAAACATCGCTGATGTATACTGTGCCCCGAAGGGATTCGGGCGTCATTCTTTATCGCATAGCCATTGCCGAAAGAAGCAATATCGGATCGGTAAGGTGCCGGATCGTCTCCAACTATATTTATACCAATATACATCCGATACCAGCCAATATTCCCCCACAGGATGTATTCGGATGCCTTGATAAAGACTATCTTTTTCCAAGAGTTGATTACAATGCATTGGCAGTGGAATGGACCGGGCCCAATGGTTATTCGTCAACTGACCGGCAAGCCATTGTACCTTCTATTCAATTTACCGATGCCGGAACATACGTTCAAAAGAGCACATTTTATTATGGTTGCTTTACACTGGATACATTTAACCTGAAAGTTTATCCAAGTACTACTATTGCTGTGCAGCCTGCATTGCCTCTCTGCGAAGGGAAATCAGAACAGTTAGTTGCTTCAGCTACCGATAGTGTCGGATATCAATGGATCCCATCAACAGGATTGTCTGATGCTAACATTCCAAACCCGGTAGCTTCTCCCAAAGATTCAACAATTTATGAGGTGTATGCTACCAACAAATACGGTTGTAAGGATTCAGCAACTGTTGTTATAAATGTTTACAGAAACCCAGTAGCCGATGCAGGGCCGGATAAGACAATTTTGATTGGTGATACGGCGACCCTGAACGGAGTCGTGAGAGGCACTGCTATTAACTATTCCTGGTTGCCTTCAAGCTACTTAAGCAGCGCTGAAGTTCCTGCTCCGAAGTCAAATCCACCAGTCAGCACAAACTATACGTTAAGTGTTACTTCAACTGTAGGTTGTGGATCGGCTTCTGACGAGGTTATTGTCAAAGTTTATGACGACTTGTTTATACCATCTGCATTTTCGCCTAATGGTGATGGTAAGAATGATATTTTCAGAATTATGGCTATTGAAAATATCCAACTGAAGCGTTTTCAGATTTTTAACCGATGGGGCCAATCTGTTTACCAATCTACAGGATCGTTTAATGGATGGGATGGTAATTTAAAGGGACAACCGCAACCAGCTGGCGTGTATGTTTATTATCTCGAATTACTCAATAAGAAGGGTGAAAAGATTACCAGGCGGGGAACTATTTTACTTGTGCGATAAGTTGTCTGCTTGTTTGAAATCACTGGTAAAGCCTGGTACGATTAATATTCCCGATTTTTGCAGGATAGTTAATAAATTTTACACAGTTTATCTTTTGTAAAATCATTCCACATGGCAAACGAACAAAATATTAAAACAGTAATTCCTTTTTTTGCCGTGGCAGACATGGAAAAATCGTTGCAGTTTTATGTCAATGGCCTTGGTTTTTCGATTATGAAAAAATGGATACCGGAACAAAAGATTGAATGGTGTTTACTGCAACGTGATGGCGGTTCGTTGATGCTACAGGAGTTTCGCAAAACCGGTCATGATTCATGGCAGCCAGGGAGTAAAGTTGGCGTTGGCGTTTCAATCTATTTTATTTGTGAAGATGCTTTGACTATTTATCGTGAGTTGAAGGAAAAAGGAGTTAATGCATCCGAACCATTTGTTGGGAATAACATGTGGGTGACATCCGTGTACGATCCCGATGGTTATAAAATAGAATTTGAAAGCGATACAGATGTACCGGAAGAAACAGCTTATTCTGAATGGATTAAAAAATAATCAACAATGAAAACTGAAGATATTAATGATCCTCTTTTCCGCAGTGCTGTAGAAAGTATTGACAGTGGTGATCTTCATAGTTTGTCCAAAATTGTCAACAATAATCCATATCTGATAAAGGAGAAATTGATTAATACTGAGAAAGGTTATTTTCAAGACCCTTTCCTTTTGTACTTCATTGCTGATAATCCAATACGAAGCGAGAAGCTGGCAGATAATATTGTAGATATAACACGATGGATAGTGAATGAAATAAAATTGCAATCACCTGAAAACTGGCAGCAGCAAATAAATTATACACTGGCATTGGTTGTGACCGGGAGAATTCCGAGAGAATGCGGGGTGCAGATTGAACTGACTGATTTATTGATTGATACCGGTGCGACACCGGCCGAACCATTAGGTGCAATAGCACATGGTAATAAAGAAGTTGCTGCTCATCTTGTAAAGCGTGGTGCAACGCTCAATCTGGCAACAGCCGTTGGTCTTCAATTGCCGGAAGAAGAAATCAGCAAACTTGCAGAATATGCCTCAAGCCAGGAGAAACTTGTTGCTCTTACGACGGCTGCATTTCATGGTGATGCAAACATGCTTTCGTTTTTAATAGATAAAAAATTTCCTGTTAACGGATATCCCGAAAACAATAAAGGATTTCATTCTCATGCAACACCTCTTCACCAGGCTGTCTATTCCGGTTCAATAGACGCTGTAAAACTATTAATAAAAGCAGGAGCTGATACTGAGCCAAGAGATAAAGTATATGGCGGTACTCCGCTAGGTTGGGCAGAATATATGTTGACGGAAGAGGAAGCTCCAGGGAAAAAAGATGATTATGCTGAGATTGCCAATTATTTGAAGTTCAAAATATAAATCAATGAGAAGTTGAAATTTATTAAGGCTTATTAATCTTAATGTATTAATGTTTGATAAAACAATAATTTAGTATGACACTGTTGTGTTTTTAAAAGATAGGTTTGATTTATGAATCTGACGATTTCCGGTTACTCAACGGCTTTATTTTCCACCTGGTATTTTATTGAAGAGTTAAATCTTTTATTTGATTGTGGAGATGGATTGACTTCTTCTTTATTGCAAAAAAGCAGGAAGATCGAAAACGTATTTATAACACATGCTGACAGAGATCACCTTGCAGGGCTCTTACAATTTAATCAATTGAATGCAAGGCCAAATTTGCCTATCATCTATTATCCGAGGGATTGTGGGTCATTCCCAGCTTTAAAAGATTTTTCGTCAGAATTTGATCCACATGTACAATTGGTAATGTGGAAGCCGATCATAACTGGAGATAAAATTTGGATAAAGAAAGATGTATATGTTCAAGCTCTGAAGAATAATCATGTTGCCGGTGGAGAAGACAAAGAAAAGAGCTTGGGATATAAAGTGGTTGGAGTAAAATTAAAATTGAAGCCAGAGTATTCTTCGCTATCCGCCTCAGATATCAGAAAAGCAATCGAAACGAATGGCAAAGAAGCGACTCATTCTACTGTTGAAACTATATTATTGTCTTATAGTGGCGATACCCCTTGTGAGAATTTTGAACAATGGAGTAATTCGCAGGTATTAATCCATGAAGCAACTTTTTTAGGACGAGAAGAAGACAAGAGCATTCAGAAACATGGCAATAAACACAGCAGCCTCGATGATGTAATCATGGCTGTTTCTCAAATTAATATTGACCGGCTGGTTCTGGGACATTTTTCTTCAAGGTATTCAAACGAGCAAATAAACAACAGCATAACAGAAGCGTGTAAGAAATATGAAATAAAAATTCCGGTATACCGGCTACTTCCGGGACAGGTAACAAGAGACATTCTTTCAGATACACCTATCTGGTAACTTATCGTATCAACGTTATCGTTCCTTTATACACTTCTTTTGTTCCATCTAAAAATTCAACTGTTGCGAGGTACACATATACACCACCATCAACGGGACTACCTTTGAACATGCCTTTCCAACCATAATTGCGATCGTTTGCAGGGCTGTTTGTTGATTCGAAGATCTTTTGCCCCCAGCGATTGAAGACAGCGAGATTATTCACCTGTTTTACTTCTTTACCTCCCATAATATAGAACACATCATTCAATCCGTCATTATTCGGCGTGAATGCGCTTGGAATATCTACTTTACCAGAAGTAAATGTCTTGATCGTTATGACATCTTTTGCGATACACGAGTAGTCGTTTTGTACAGTAACAGTATATTGAACAGAGGCCGTTACTTTGGCAACAGGATTTAAGCAATGTGTACAGCTTAGGCCATCACCTGGTTCCCAAAGAGTCATAGATGCATTTCCACCAGATACTTGTCCGCTCAGTTGGAGATTAGAAGAACGTGGAACAGATGTATCACCAGGAACAATCTTTACAGCAAAAGGGGCAATTGTTTTAGTTGACGAGTTATTTCCATAATCTGTTTCGTCAAATACTTTATTCGGAGGAGTATCAGCTCCATCGAGCCGGTCATTTACCACACCATAAATATTTTCGGCCGAAGGCGATTCGATAACCTGTGTGAATATCGAACTGCCGGACGGAACAGCTTCTTTGACCGTGAACCCCGGTAATAATTTTTTCAATCCTCTTGTTACCGGTAGTGCATCATAGAATGAAACGGGTAAGCCCTGTGGAATAGTGTCATAACCGTTATTCATATCAATTCTGAATTTCACCAGCGTTGTTTTATCGGTGTAGCAGTTGGTTTCAAGAATCTTCAGCGTCATATCCGGTGGGAATATCTTTACTTTCGCCTGCGCTGAGAAAATACATCCATACGTATTGCTGAGTTGCATGTGTACCGTGCCGCTATCCATCACTGTTATGACTGGCGATGCGCAGTTAGTACAATTCAGCAGGTAACCATTTCCTTTCTGCCATTGATAATTGGACGGGGTCGTTACATTCGTAATCACCTGCATCGGGAACGACTCTTTGCGGATAACTGTAGTATCTGTAGGCGATAGTTGAACAAATGAAGGTTGATAAGTGATACTGTTTTTATTATTTGTATAGTTCTTTTCCTTGAAAGACGGATCATTCGGTAGTTGTACAGGGATGGTTGTTCCATTATCATTCACCACTGCAAATATTTTCCCTGTAGCAGTTTGTGTAAAAAGATGTTCAAATGATGCACACAACTGGTTACTGTCAGCAGGCGTAACAAATACCGGCGTCAATAAGTGTGCTGCTGAAGTTGCAGGATCAGCATCATAAAAAGAAACTTTTAATCCCTTTGGAATTTTGCCACGATGAAAGCTATTGCAGAGAGTGAATGAAACATGAAACTTGTTACCAGCCGCACAATCGATCGAATTAACATTGATTGTGTGGTCGTCTGCCGGTGGCACTTTCACAACGGAGAAGCCACTGTCGACACATCCGTATTGACTGGTACCAATCAGTTTCACCAACGTGTCTTTTGTGGCGACAAGGACCGGGTTAGCACAATCTGTGCAACTCATATTCTGAACGGGTGTCCATGAATAAGTAGCGTTGCCCGGCCCTGCAGCACTTGTAAGTTGTAATGAGTCTCCCGGTTCCAATGTAGCGGTAGCAGGAAGTACCGATACTTTAAATTGAAATTGTGTACGGAAGCCTATGTTATTGTTATAGTTTTTTTCAGGTATTGTTGTATTTGGCAATTGCAATGGCATTGTGCTGCCGTTATCATTCACTACCGCATAGAATGTATTGACGCCAGGTTTGTTCGCATCAACTATATAAGTGTATTGATAACCGCAACATTTTCCTTTCACTTCGTCCGGAAGATTAAATGTGCCTAACACATTTGCATTTCCATTTCTCGGATCACTATCATAGAAAGTAACCGGTGTGCCGGCTGGTAATGAGGCGTAACCATTGTTGCAGATGTATAAGGTAATCCGGATTTTGTTTTGCTGGTAACAGTCAACCGAATTGAGATGAATATCAGCATCAGCAGTGGGATCTTCGACATTAAAGCTGAAGGTTTCAGTAGTATCGGTACAGGAACCGTTGGTAGCAATCAGGCGGACGGTGTAATGGCCGGGCTGCTGAAATACATAATTCAGATCTGTGGAGGTACTGATCACCTGTTCTGCCATGCCCTGGTCATTTCCCATCAACCATTTATAGGATGTTGAATTAACAGAGCGATTGGTGAAATAAATGCTATCTAAATAGATGTTTGCTTTCGATGCAATTAATCGTTTGTCGGGATAGAACCTTGCAGTGACGCCACAATTGACAATGATATAATCCGTATACATTGCATAGCAATTAGCATCAGCATTATAAGCTTTCAATGTTACTTTATATTTGCCTGAGGCCGGAAAACTATAACTGAAGTTTGCTGTTGTTGCGATTACTGTATTATCTACCTGCCATTCATAGTTTGAAGCGCCGGTGGAAGAGTTTGTGAAGTTAATCACATCATTGGGTAATGGATATGCATTGTCTCTTGTAAATGCCGCGATGATATTTTCAGCACAAGGCTGGTCACATTGGTTTTGCAGTAATAAGCTGCTGCGTTGTGTGGCGATAGCAGCACGCATTCTTGCAGCTTGTCCTTCTGTAAATGATTTATGGCAGGCATCATTTCCATAATCCATAAAGTTGGAAATCATATCCGGCACATCTGTTGCAAAACCTGAAAGTGTATCGCTATTGCATGAATTGTCTGGCTGGTCGCAAGCCACAGAATTGCCAATCGCTCTGTCTGGAGGAGTATCGCACACCCGGTCACCCTGCGTTGAACAATCATTATTCGCACAGTTCAATCCTTCAAAAGTGTGATACAGGCCGAGATAATGTCCCATTTCATGCGCTAACAGAGTGCCGAAACCTGTAACAACAATCCCGTCGGTCTCACCGCCTCCCGGAGGCATTGTCGCATAGCCACCCTCATGCATTCTCGACCATACTCCGCAACTGAACATCGGCATGAGTTCTGATTTTAAACCTGTGACATACCATATGTTTACATAGCGTGTAGGATCCCATTGTACCAGGTTTTTCATTCTGCCATCTTCGATGTCAACATCGAAATCTTCGAAGAATGATTTTGTTCTGGTGATGCCGGTCGTGTTTCCTCCATCGGGATCTTTTTTTGCCAAACAGAACTGAATCCGTGTATCCACGCCCGGCGTTGCAGGATTATCACCACCGGCATATGGACCGGTTTTCAGAAAAAGCCATATTCAGGTCATTCAATGCATCGATCATCTGCTGATCAGTTACTGCATTCGGGTCGTTGCTGATGATATGAAATACGACTGGCAATATATAATCGGCTGCAAGTGGAGCGGCATTGGAAGTAGCCATCATTATCTCCCTGTTCATCTTATCTTCTGCGGCTTTGTATGCGGGATTCAGGCGAAGTCGTTGTAACCGTAAGTCAACACCCGGTATATTTTGTTTGTATTGTTGTTTTATTTTGTCTCCGGGAAGAACGACCGGTACTGCTTTCTTTTTCTGTGCAAGAAGAGAAAACGGCGCTGCAACGGTAAGAAAGGAAAGTAATAAAAGCAGCAGGTAAAAGTTTTTCATAAGGTTCTCAACGGATATAGGGTTTCAGAGAAATGGCTCAACCATTTCGGGCAAAACGAACGCAAAAACTATGCAAATACAACTACCGTAGCAAGAATTGTTATTTTTACGTGATATACCATTCAATTCTATCGTAAAAGGACTATGGCAATACAGATAATTACGAATATCGGTCAGCTGGTTGGAGCAGGTAAGCAACGCCAATTGCTTCGTGGGAATGAACTTTCCATTCTCCCGGTAATAGAAAATGCATGGTTGCTGATTGAAGATGGTATGATTGCCGCGTTCGGTTCTATGGAAAAACAGGGTTTGCCGCCGCATTCTTCTGAGGATAAAATGGATGCCAACGGCGCTTTCGTGCTCCCATGCTGGTGCGATTCTCATACACATCTTGTTTTTGCTGAGAGCAGAGAAAATGAATTTATTGATAAGATAAAAGGGTTGAGCTATGCAGAGATAGCTGCCAGGGGAGGAGGCATTTTGAACTCAGCGAAAAAAGTAAACGATTATAGTGAAGATCAGTTATTCAACCTGGCATGGAAAAAATTAGAAGAGATAAGTAAAACCGGTACTGGTGCAGTTGAAATAAAAAGCGGTTATGGATTGAGTGTTGAAGGCGAATTAAAGATGTTGCGGGTAATTAAAAAGCTTAAAGAAAAATCCAGCTTGTTAATCAGGTCTACATTTCTCGGAGCGCATACTTATCCTCAGCAGTATAAAGAAAACCACCAGGCTTATCTTGATTTGATAATACAGGACATGTTGCCAGTAATCGCAAAAGAAAAATTAGCTGATTATATTGATGTGTTTTGTGAAACAGGATTTTTTTCTGCCCAGGAAATGGAAACGATTTGCAAAGCTGGATTGCAATATAACCTGAAACCAAAACTTCACGTAAACCAATTAAATAGTATCGGTGGAATAGAAACTGCAGTCAACCTGAATGCGGTTTCTGTTGATCACCTTGAGACAATGACCGAAGATGATATCCGGTGTTTGAAAAACTCTACTACCATTGGAACGTTATTACCCACTGCTGCATTTTTTTTAAGAATGAATTATCAGCCTGCGAGAGCATTAATTGATTCCGGTTGTGCTGTCGCGTTAGCTTCAGATTATAATCCCGGTTCATCTCCCGGTGGCAATATGAATTTTGTCGTTTCTTTGAGTTGTATTCAGATGAAGATGTTGCCAGAAGAAGCAATCAATGCAGCAACAATCAATGGCGCTTACGCGATGGAACTTGAAAATGAAACAGGTAGTATTACCATTGGTAAAAAAGCAAATCTCATTCTTACAAAGCAGATTCCTTCTCTTGCATATCTTCCATATGCATTTAGTTCTAATATGATCGATAAAGTAATGATTAATGGTGATTGGGTGTAACATTTCCATTAATTTCATTGAATGGATAAATTGAACACGGAAGAGATTCTTATTGTTATTTGTTGTCTCATTGTTCTGTCGTATGTATTCTCCATTATCAGTCGTTACCTGCGCATTCCGTCTGTCTTGCTGCTCTTATTTGCCGGTATCGGTTTTCGTATTGTAGCAGATAGTACAAATGCGAATATTCATTTTTCTGATCAGTTGGTTGAATCGCTGGGTGTAGTTGGTTTGATCATGATCGTTTTAGAAGCCGGACTGGATTTAAAGTTGGAAAAGAGCAAAGTGACGCTGGTACGCAATTCTTTTCTTTCTGCCTTGTTTATCTTTTTGATTTCTGCGACATTGTTGACGGCAGTTCTCCACTATTGGTTGAATGAACCGGTGAATAAATGTTTGGTCTACGCGATCCCGCTTTCTATTATGAGCAGTTCCATTGTTATTCCGAGTTTACATCCATTGAGCCCGGAAAAAAAAGAGTTCCTGGTGTATGAAGCATCGTTCTCAGATATCATTGGGATTCTTGCATTTAATTTTTTTGCAGTTGAGAGTTCGATCAGTCTTCAATCAGTTGGTTTTTTCGGGTTAAATATTATTATCTCGGTTGTGTCTTCAATTTTGCTTTCGTTTTTATTGATGACTATTATGGCGAAAACAAAACTGGAAATTAAGTTTTTCCTGATTTTTTCCTTATTGATATTGATTTATGCCGGTGGTAAATTGTTTCATTTGCCGTCATTGATCATTATCCTTGTGTTTGGATTGATGATCAACAACTGGGAAAAAATAAAATGGCCGAGCCTGTTGCGATTTTTTCCCCATGAGCAGGTTGCTGATCTCCGGCATCTGTTACATTCCGTTACTGCGGAAACTTCTTTTCTGATAAGAACGTTCTTTTTTATCCTTTTTGGTTTCTCAATATCGCTTAATTTTCTGTCGCAACAAGACATATTGCTTGCCGGAAGCATTATCGTGCTGGCATTATTCCTTATCCGGGTTTTGTACCTGCGGTTTTTTCTGCGCACCAATCTTTTTCCGGAAGCATTTTTTATTCCCCGTGGGCTTATCACCATTGTATTGTTCTATAAAATTCCCGGACGATTGAAATTGGGTTCATTCAATGATGGTATACTTTTCTTTATCATTCTTGTGACAAGTATTATTATGACATTTGGTATCATTTTTTATCGCAAGAAGCAACAAGATGTGGTAGAAGAGGGGCAGTTCTCCGATCGCAGCGACATTCTTTAACGAATGAACTTATCAACAGTTCTGGATACTTCTTTTTTTTATTACTGATTAATAATAGAGCTTTGTAAGACAGGCACAGCTTTTGACATTGCATGTTACAACTTATCACTTACGATTGAATTGCCACGATCATTTTATTTAAATTCAATTCATGGATTTACTGAAAATCAGTTTTCCGCTAAAAGACCCGGTTCCTATATTCACAATCGTACTATTTATCATTTTGCTTGCACCAGTTATCCTGCGCAAATTTCGTATACCAGGAATTGTCGGCTTGATATTGGCAGGAATGGCAATTGGCGATCACGGGTTCAATCTTGTTGCAAAAGGTAGTATTGATTTATTTGGCAGAGCAGGTCTTCTGTATATCATGTTTCTTGCCGGCCTTGAGTTGGATATGACAGAGTTCAGAAAGAGCACTTACAAAAGCTTTGTGTTTGGATCATTTACTTTTTTTATTCCGTTAGGCTTAGGCTTTTTGCTATGCTATTATGTTCTTCATTTCAATTTTACAGCATCGTTGCTTGTATCGAGTATGTTCTCTACACATACACTGGTGGCATATCCACTGGCAAGCCGCATGGGTATTTCCAAAAATGAGGCGGTAACTACAGCTGTCGGCGGAACAATCATTACAGATACGGCGGTTCTGTTGATGCTGCCTGTAATTGTCGGTTCCGTAAAAGGCGGTTTAAGCACAGAATTCTGGATTCAGTTATCCATTTCCTTTTTTGTGTTTTCGCTTTTTATAATTTTTGGATTTCCTATTATAGCGAGATGGTTTTTTAAACGGATAAAAGATGATCAGACAACACATTTTGTGTTTGTATTCGCGATGGTTTTTCTGGCTGCTTTTCTTGCGGAAATTGCCGGGGTAGAAGGTATTATAGGAGCATTTTTTGCAGGCCTGGCATTAAATCAACTGATACCTAAGACATCCGCTCTGATGAACCGGATTGAGTTTACCGGCAACGCTATTTTTATTCCTTTTTTCCTGATCAGTGTTGGAATGCTTATTGACCTGCGGGTTTTGCTGAAGGGACAAACTGCTTTATTGATAGCGGCTGCTTTGACAACGATGGCGCTTGCCAGTAAATGGATAGCGGCATTTTTGACCCAAAAGATTTTTCGATATACTCCTACGCAACGGAATGTTATTTTCGGTCTTAGCTCAGCTCATGCTGCCGCCACAATTGCTGTTATTCTGATCGGTTACAATCTTCATGTAGTTGACGAGAATGTATTGAACGGTACGATTATCCTGATCCTGGTCACCTGCCTTACCGGGTCATTTGTAACAGCAAATGCCGGCAAACGACTAGCTGTAACAGAATCAACGAAGCTTCCTGAAGTCGGTAACCTGCAGGAGCGCATATTAATCCCGGTTACTGATCCTGATAAAAATGAACAATTGATAGACTTCGCCGTAATGTTGAAAGGAAAAAACGAGGATAAACCTGTTTATCTTTTGAATGTAGTGGAAGATGATGATGAAGTGAAGGAGAAAGTATTGCAAACAAACCGGAATATGGAACGGGTGTTGAAACATGCATCAGAAACAGAAACACGCCTCCAACTTCTCACCAGGGTAGATTTAAATATAAGCAATGGCATCTCCCGGGCGGTAAAAGAGCTATTGATCTCTGATGTGATTATTAATTGGGACGATAAGAATACCGGGACAACAGATATTCTTTTCAATTCATTGTTTGGATCTGCTACGGAAAACATTCTTGACAGTGTATGGGAAACGGTTTACGTCTGCCGGTTGAAACATCCATTGAATACCAATAGACGTCTGCACCTGGTTTTTGCCGATAATGCAGAGTTTGAGATCGGGTTTGTCTCTTCCATTAAAAAGATAATTGCCCTGGCCAGGCAATCCGGTTCTTCAATCCAGGTCTATTCAAATGAATCCACGAAAGCATTTTTTGAAAAAGAAATCCGCTCTCTGCGAGGGATACCCGACATACGATACAAATTATCGGATAATGGAGCTGTTTTGAACATAGTATCAAAGGCGCTTTCGGCAGATGATATGCTCGTTGTTTTCAGCGCCAGAAAGGGAACGATTTCCTATAATTCACAAATTGAAAATGGGGCAGGGCGGATTATCCGCCAATTTCCCGACAATAATTTTATAATAGTATACCCTGAACAGCGGCAGGTAGACATAATGCAGGTGGGCATGCAGACCCAGGATATGAAACTTTCCCCAATACAAGAACAGATCGATAATTTAAATAAGCTCGGTAAAGCTGTACGGAAAATTTTAAGGGGGGGAAGTGGAAAGGAAGAGTCTGGCGATTCCGCCGGTCAATAGTTTTCTTTTCTTAAATTGCCCGGACAAAAGGGCAATATGAAACATTTTCGGTTTTACTCCAAACAGGAAATTCTCTCTCTTACGAAGTTGCGGAAATTTGAAACGAAGTTGGGTGAACGATTACAATGGGTGAAAGATCCTATGCAATTTGAATCATTCCTTAAAAGTACAAAGGCTACTTATTTTTTAGTCGGTATTCCGGAAGACATTGGTGTAAAAGCTAATTATGGAACTGGTGGCGCTGATACAGCGTGGCTTTCTTTTCTGCAATCTTTTCTGAATATACAGAGCAATGATTTTTTAACGGGAGATGAAATTGTTCTTCTTGGCCATTTTGATTTTGGCGATATACAGTACCTGATTGATAATAACGCACATGGTGACGATGAGAAAGTAGAAGCCTATCGGCATGCTGTTACTACAATCGACGATGAAGTGGAGACACTGATAAAGATAATCACGGAAGCAAAAAAAATTCCTGTCGTTATAGGAGGTGGGCATAACAATGCATACCCTTTGATAAAAGGATCGGCAAAAGGCTGGCATAAGGCTGGTGTGTTGCCATTGGCGCAAATCAATTGCATCAACCTGGATGCACATAGTGATTATCGTCCGGCTGAGGGGCGGCATAGCGGTAATGCATTTCGATATGCTGAAGAAGATGGCTATTTGCAGAAATATTGCGTTGTGGGATTGCAGGAAAATTATCTGCCACAGAATGTATGGATCGACCTGGTGAATAATCCTTTCCTTGATTGTATTACATACGAAGACATCTTCATTCATGAAAAAAGAACTTTTCTGCAGTCTGTTGCGCATGCCGTTGAGTTTACCGAAGACAATCTATGTGGTATTGAATTGGATTTGGACGTGATCCAAAACGTGCTAGCCAGTGCTTCCACTCCAGTGGGAATATCGGCTGTACATGCCCGGCAGTATGTTACACAAGTAGCTGTATCTTCAAAACCGGCATACTTTCATATTTGTGAAGGCGCAACACGATTATCTAACGGAAAGGCTGATGATTCTACCGGAAAACTGATTAGTTATTTGGTGAGTGATTTTGTGAAGGGAATGAAGATGTAGTACCTATTGGTTTTCTCTTTTTGACTTTTTAATTTTTACTTTCTATCAGAAAGGTATTCCCAAATTAATATACCCTTGCACTTTCCTGGTCTGATCGCAATACATAACGCTAAGGTCAAGCGGGCCTAATGCAAAGTTGTACGAAAACGTCAATGCATAACCGGAGTAAAAATCCTGGTAGTGAAAGAATTTGCTGGTGCTGATAAAATTGTTGAAAAGTATGTTAGCTCGCCCGGTTATGTAGGTATTGATAAATATCTGCTGGCGCAACCCGATTTGCGCCATTGCCATAGCAGGAGAGTAGATCGATCCTTCCTGCAATCCCGCAAACGTAACCTGGTTACGGAACAGCTTTGACATGCCACCAACAATGTATTCATTCATGATATTCCCGGAATAACTAAAGTTGATGCCGCTTTGTGCCTGAAGCGATAAGGTAGTTGAATTATTGAAAGACAGATAGCCTTCCGCTGATAGCCATGTTTTAAAATAACTGTTTGTCGCTACTGATAATGAATCAGGATTTGAAGGCGGTTGACCATTAATTAAAAACTGAACGTTTGATCGTTGCTGCAATACCTGTCCTGCTTCAGCCTCTATTTTTACACCATTGCGTGGAAATATTTTTTTGTCAAGGTTATTGTAATTTAAAAATGAAAATAATGTTGAGAAATGATTGCTTCCATTGAATTCAAGATTACTCGCAAACGTAGGACGATAATGCAACCATTCAAAACGATGACCAATTCCAATGCTTAAACTTCTTGAAGGCGAATAATGAAACTTCTCACTTACCTCCCAATTGTCTTGTTTATACAGACCGCTTTGTTTCGATTGTTCATAAGTAATCACATCAAAGCGGTCAAACTGTGTTTTCAATGTCAGCCCAAAGTTTTTCAATCTTCCAATATATTGCAGATGTTCGCCTTTAATTCTGAAACTTTCACCAATGTTTACACTCACCAGACTGCGTGAATTTGATGTCAGAAGGTTCCTGGAAGTCAGGTTGGCGATCAGGCCAATTCCTGAAAAACGATTATAGTGAACGCTTACTTTGGCGAACGTGAGCGGATTCTCTTCAACGTTAAAAATGATTTTGCAGGTGCCATCTTCATTCGGAATTAAGGAATACACAATGCGGGTATAGTATCGAGTGCCAAATGCCTGGCGCACCATATTTGATAATGCCTTTGATGTATAATAGACATTCGTTTTCAAATTCATGGTGTTGACAAAGAAACCTTCTGTTGTATTATTTAATCCATTTATTTCGTACGATGAAATTTTTACACGAGGCACATCGGGTAACCTCTTTTGCGGTACTGGTTGTTTACCATAGATAGCATCCAGCGAATCCACGAGGCGCTTGAGTCGCGGATATAGTTTCCTTCCTTCATCAATACCAATCTGTAATATTTTATCGGCATCGCCAAAGTTTGCCATTGAATAATTTTCCAGATTTACGGGTATATAAATATTGGTAAGAGGAATTTCGTCTTTTGAATCAGCGGCTTCACGAAAAAAAGCCACCTGCAGCATCAATTGAAATATGTTTTTTACTTTTTGTGATGGAAGCAACCCATTAGCAACGTTACTGCCTATTACGATATCGGCGCCCATTGCTTTCACATCTTTTACCGGAAAGTTTCTGCTGATACCTCCATCGATCAACCGGTGATTGTCATAATCTACTGCAGTAAATATGGAAGGTATAGCCATGCTGGCTCTCACCGCAGAAGCAATTTCACCATCTTTCAGCACTACCATTTCTCCGGAACCGATATCAGTGCTAATACAACGGAAAGGGATGTTGAATTTTGAAAAATCCTTGATATTATAAACGGGAAAGTATAATTCAGAAAATTTCAGCCAGAGCTCCTGCGCTTCCAGTAAGCCATTGTTTAAACGAAGTTTATTATTTACCCAGGGCAGCTCAACATCGTATTTGGAATACTCTTCCTTTTCTTCCATGAATAAGCTTCGCAATGATGATTGATTACTGAGCAAAAGATTCCAATCTGTTTTCCGTACAATTTTTTCAAGTGAATCAGCGCTGTACCCAACGGCGTAAAGACTTCCGAGAATGGCGCCCATGCTCGTACCGGTTATGTAATCAACTTTCAAACCGGCTGAATCGATTGCTTTTAGAATGCCAATATGAGCAAGCCCCTTGGC
This sequence comes from Chitinophagaceae bacterium, assembly GCA_049840875.1. Taxonomy (GTDB): domain Bacteria; phylum Bacteroidota; class Bacteroidia; order Chitinophagales; family Chitinophagaceae; genus JAFDYH01. The sequence goes on from JASGJE010000003.1 coordinate 129,367, forward strand.
GCCACCACCGCTCAGCGTTAAGCCAATTTTTGGCCGACCTGCAGAAGATTGTGCGTAAGAGTAATAATTTAAACAAAGGAGAATAACAAATCCGGCGAAAGTTCTCATTGGCACAACTACTTTTACTGCGCTAAGTTAATCAACGAATGCTTCTCTAAAGCCAGTAAAATGTTATTTTAAGAAGCCGGAATATCCGCCCGGCGAAATAGTTAATACCATTTGATATCACTGTTGACAGATGCTTTCTGCAATCGGATTAAGACCGCTGCAGCATCAGATTTTTTATTGAGCTTGATGAGTACTTTATATAATCCGGAAAGAGACCATACATTTTCATTATTATCTTTCAGATCTTGTTTGTAAGTAACTGCCGCAATCTGATATTGTTTTGTTGCGGCGTAGGCGTTTGCCAGGTAATTTTTGGGATTGAGCAACCAATCCCGTGGTTCATTGTATATCATTTTATTTTCGCGTTCTACAGCTTCTTTAAAATAATTAATCGCTTTGATGCCTTCATTTTGTTTTAATGCAATACTTCCTCTCAACATATTTGTCGCAACAATTGCACCATCAATTGCCGGAGAAAAGGGTGTGAACGGTGCAGAAAGTGAGCTGTCTTTAAGAAGTGTTTCAACTATATCCAATTGTTTCATGGCTGCAGGAATATCATTCGTAGCAGCGTATGCCATACCACGTCCGACATGATCCAACAGGGATGCATAAACGTATTTATCATTTACCTGCGGCGCCTTTATCATTTCATCCCAATCTTCAAAGCGTATCATGGTCAATACCGGTATCATATAAACGTATTGAATATAATTACCAAAACCGCCGGGAAAACTTAAATACGAAGTATCTATTGACTTTTGTAATGCGAAGGCTGCATCTATGGAATATTTTTTTCTACCCGCATGCATAGCACAATTAACGAGCATGTGTTCATTGTGCAAACGATATAATGCATCATTTCCGACAACTTCCGGGAATAACTCTGTGTAATTCTTATATTGTTTTACAGCTTCTTCATTAACGGTATATCCCTTTGTGTAAAAACCCGTTCTTAGATAAATGTGAGAGGGCATATGTACTAAATGTGACAAGCCCGGATTTAATTTACCCAACCTGTCTGCACTTGCCAGCGCTTTTTCGGGGAATGGCGAAGGCTCCATTACGTGAATGTAATAGTGATTGAGGCCGGGATGTTCAACAAATTTCAGCAGGCCTTTTTCGAGTACTTCGCGGATACGCGGCGTCCAATCGTAAGGCTCGCCATTTATTTTCCATAGCAGCCATGGATGCTCCAACATCATTGCGTCTGCATATAGTGCGGCGGCATCTCCGTTATCAGAAAATTTCAGGTATACTTTTTCCATCGCTGCCGTGTATCGTGCATTTAACTCCGTTCTGCTTACGGAAGAATCGTTTGAATAGCGTACCATCATTGCAGCAATCAATGCTTTTTCAAATAGGTTTGATCCATTCTGCAGTTCATTTGCTTTTTCAATTGCTTTCAGCGCTTCAGGGACAGCAGTATAGCCGGCATCATTAATATTGGGACCATATGCTAATGCTCTTGCCCACCAGATCATCGGATTTTCAGGATCAAACTTTGCAGCCTTCACAAACGAAGCCATCGATTCAATAATGTGAAAGCCATAATACATGTTTATTCCCTGGTTGAAATAAAACTGGGCGCTATCGTTGCCGGAATGAATAGCCCATTTGTATTTTCCTGCGCCAGGCATGGGTGGGATATCACTTGCTTCAATAAATTCATCAAGCGTATTCCAATCAGGGCTGCAGCGAATAATTGGTTTGCTTTTTTGTTGCGTAAGATTGATTGGCGAGGGTTGTTCACTCTTTGTTATTTGCAATAATCCTGCAGCGGTGATAAAGGCAAGAACAGGGATGAAAAATAATTTCATGCTTTTGGTTTGGGTCGCAAAAGGTACAAAATTCTGCCCGTTATTCAGGTACAAGCCACGTCTCAAAAAGTGTTCCGTAAATAATGAGAGTTAACCCGATGAGCTTTCCAGGTCGATTATTTTTTCGAAAATCTCCTCATACTGTTTGCTTAAACGGGAGATTTCTGAAGAGACTGATTTGTATTCATTTTCCGTTTGCAGAAATTTATTTTTATCTGAGTAGGTTGACGAATCTGCCATTGACGCTTCAAGTGTTGCTTTCTTTTTATTTAGCTCAGCGAGCCTTTCTTCTGTTTGTTGAAATAAGCGTTGTTGTTTTTGCAATTCTTTTTTCGCTTCCTTTGAAACTGGCGTGTTTACCGGGGCGTTTGTTGTGGTAGTCGTTTGCACAGGCTTTATTTCCTTCTTAGGCTCATTGGGCGGGGCTGTTTGCTGCTGTTTCTTCTCTTCAATTTTTCTTTTATCTTCCTGCTCCTTCATTCTTTCTTTCCATTTTACCCATTCTTCATAGCCTCCTTTGAATTCTTTTATCTCATGATCTACTATCTCCCATATCTTGTTGGCTGTTTTTGAAACAAAATAACGGTCGTGGCTTACAAGAATAATACTTCCTTCATATTTATTCAGCGAATCAATCAATAGATCGCAACTATGCATATCCAGGTGATTCGTTGGCTCATCCAGCATCAGGAAGTTCGCTTTACTTACGATAACCTTCGCCAATGCAACCCTTGCCTTTTCACCGCCGCTTAATATTTTTATTTTCTTATCCGCATCATCTCCGCTGAAGAGAAAGCAACCAAGTAACCCACGCAATTCAAGTTCTGTCATCTGGCTACCACATTCTTTCATTTCATCTAGAATGGTGTTGTTTATATTCAGCGCTTCTAATTGGTGCTGCGCATAAAAACTTTCTTCAACATTATGACCCCATTTACGTTCACCGATACTGAAGTTTTCAACTCCGGCGATAATGCGAAGAAGTGTTGACTTACCTTTTCCGTTGGCGCCAATAAGCGCAATCTTATCACCGCGATCTATTTCAATCGAGGAGTTCTCTATAATGATATTATCGCCAAATGCTTTCGACACATTTTTTAATTCCACCAACACTCTTCCGGGAGTTTTATCCACACGAAAATTGATCCGGATATTCGGTCGCTCAATTTCAACATCTTCTATTCTTTCGAGCTTATCCAATTTTTTCATGATACTTTGCGCCATTGCAGCTTTGCTGGCTTTGGCGCGAAATCGTTCTACTAAGCGTTCGTTTTGTCTTATATAGTCTTGTTGATTCTCATAGGCTTTTTGCTGCATTTCAATACGAATGGCTTTTTCCTTTTCATAATAATCATAATTACCATTGTAAATGTGCAGTTGCTTTTGATAAACCTCTACGATTTTTGTAACCATTCGGTTCAGGAAATATTTATCGTGGCTTACGATCACAACGGAACCCTGGTAATGCAGCAGATATTTTTCCAGCCATTCGATGGAAGGAAGATCAAGATGGTTTGTCGGTTCATCCATTAGCAGCAGGTCTGGTTGTTGCAAAATCATCTTGGCCAGTAACACACGCATCCTCCATCCCCCGCTGAATTCTTTATAGGGCCTATGTAAATGTTCGTTCGGAAAGCCCAGGCCTTGCAATACTTCTTCGGTCTTATGATGAATGTTATAACCGCCTAACGTATCCAGCTCATGCAATTTGTCGCTGTATTCATGCAATGTTTTTTCATCGCCCGTTTTTTCGAGCTCTTTTCCCAGTTCTTCAATTTCTTTTTCCAGCAGCAACACCTTTTCAAAAGCGCCTAAAGCAACCTGTAAAATAGAATCATTTGTATCAAAGCTCAGCAGATCCTGGTGCAGGTAGCCAATTGACGTAGTACGGCTTCTTTCAACCGTACCGGCAGAAGGTGTGTATTCGCCAACTAATAATTTTAAAAGTGTGGATTTTCCGGTACCATTATATCCAATTAACCCGATTCGTTCGCCTGGTTGAATATGCCATGTCGCATCTTCAACGATTGCCCGCGCACCAAATTCAAATGTTACATCCTGAAAGCCTGCCAGCATAGTAAAAATTTTACAATTACCTCAATCTATAATGTCTGATGTATGATTTGTCTTAAAATCTAAAATCATCCATCCTACATCTGAAATCCCAAATCCGCCATCATACATCCTCCATTCCCCATTGGGCCTGCAAAAATAATGTATTAGTCCGTCCAGTGTCTTTGATTTACTTTTGCGCTTAAATAAATGATTTTCTTTCCTTACCGTTGAAGCTAAATTTACCCGGATGAAAAAGTTTGCACTTGTTTTACTCATACTTGCCCTTGCTGCTACTGGTATCTGGTTCTTCTTTTTTCGAAGCAAAAAGCCCGTAGATTCAGGGCCTGTACAGAAGCCTCTTACAGTCAGCAAGCATTCGGATGTATTTAATATTTCTGCTAATAAAATGCTGGCCGCATATTACGACCTTTCTGAGGGATTTGTCAACTGGGATTCTGTTGCAGTTGGTAGTAAATCGGCCGATTTAATGATTGCGATTGATAGTTTGAAATTAAGTGAATTAAAACAGGATTCGGACATATATAAAACAGCAGTTGATATACTAGCGAACACAAAATCAGAGTTGAATGGTTTAATAAAAGACCGGACGCTGGATGAAAAACGGCTTGCGCTGAATTCGCTAACACAATACATTTATGACCTGATGCGCACCGTGCGGTATGATCAATCAAAAATATATTTCCAGGAATGCCCGATGGCTTTCGGAGATGACCATGCAGGTAACTGGTTGAGTAAAACAGTCGATGTCCGAAACCCTTATCTTGGCACCCAACATCCGAAATTCAAAGACAAGATGCTCACATGTGGCGGACCAAAAGATACCTTGAACTTTATGGTCGCCGATACAATCAAACATTAATCGCCTCTGATGGGCATACAAAAAAATCCGTTTTTAATTTTTGGTTTAGTAACGGCCCTTGTTGCAGTTAATGCTATTGCGGCAGCACAAGCAAAATTCACTTTGAATGGTTATGTAAAAGACAGCGCATCCGGCGAATCCATTATCGGTGCAACGATCACAGTATATGGGCAAACAAAAGGTGTTTCGAGTAATCAATACGGCTTTTATTCGATTACCCTGGATAAAGGAATCTATGATATAAGCATTTCACATATCTCTTATTTACCTCAAATTATCCATGTTGATCTTTCAGAAAATAAGCAACACAATTTTGATTTGAACTCCAGGTCAGGCGCAATCAGCGAAGTAATTGTTTTTACAAAAAAACGCGATGCAAATGTGAAGAATGCGCAAATGGGAAAGGTCGATCTTTCGATAGAGCAGATAAAAAATATTCCCGCCTTTATGGGAGAGGTAGATATACTGAAAGCAATTCAATTACTTCCTGGGGTGCGAAATGCCGGTGAAGGAAATGCAGGATTTTACGTGAGGGGAGGAGACCCGATCAAAACCTGATTATGCTGGATGATGCTGTTGTTTACAATACGGGGCATCTTTTTGGATTCTTTTCAATTTTTAATTCAGATGCTATCAAAAATGTGTCGCTGATAAAAGGAGGGATGCCTGCACAATATGGAGGACGGCTTTCGTCGGTGCTGGATGTTACGATGAAGGAAGGAAACATGAACAAGCTTCAGGTAGATGGTGGGCTTGGCCTTATCGCTTCACGCCTTTCAATACAGGGCCCGATAAAAAAGGAAAAATCGTCATTTATTATTTCAGCACGGCGTACGTATATCGATGCATTGGTTAAACCGTTTGTTCCGGCTTCAAGCGCCTTTCATGGATCTGGTTATTATTTTTATGACTTAAACGCTAAGGTTAATTTTCGTTTTTCTGAAAAAGATCGCTTGTATCTCAGTGGCTATTTTGGGCGGGACGTTTTTGATTTTGTAAACGGAAAAAGATCATTCAGTTCAAGAATACCTTGGGGCAACTCGACGGCTACGCTTCGATGGAATCATGTATTTAGCAGAAGATTGTTTGCAAATACTACTTTAGTATACAACGATTACAAATTCAAATTCACGGCTGCGCAAAACGATTTTTCCCTTTCTCTCGCATCGGGCATCCGCGATGGAAATGCCAAAATAGATTTCGATTATTATCCGGCGCCACAACATAAAGTAAAATTCGGTGGCTTATATACATATCATAAGTTCACGCCAAATGTCTTATCAGGCCAACAGGATAGTACTGTGTTTTCTCCGAATAATGAAGGCATAAAATACGCCAATGAGACTGCGTTATATGTGCAGGACGACTGGGACATCAGCGATAAAATAAAAGTTAACTATGGTATTCGCTGGAGCGGCTTTACACAAATAGGGCCTTATACAAGATTTGATCGTGATGCCAATGGAAATAAGATCGACAGCACGGTTTATGGCAGTTTTAAAAAGGTAAAGTCATACGGCGGATTAGAGCCGAGAATTACCATCCGGTATGCGCTGAATGACGAAACATCAATCAAGGTTGCTGTTAACCGCAACTATCAGTACATACATCTTGTTAGTAACTCCGGAAATACGTTACCTACAGATCTTTGGGTACCGAGTACTTATTTGGTAAAACCGCAATTGAGCTGGCAGTATTCCGCCGGGTTGTTTAAAAATTTTGCGGACAATAAATACGAAACCTCTATAGAAGTGTACTATAAGGATATGAAAAACCAGGTCGACTACAAAGAGGGTTATACGCCGTCTTTGAGCGATCCGGAAAATGATTTTGTATTTGGAAAAGCCTGGAGCTACGGAACGGAATTGTTTATTAATAAAACAAGAGGAAGATTCACCGGTTGGGTGGGGTATACGCTTTCATGGACGTGGAGGCAATTTCCTCAATTGAATGACGGGGTGAAATTTCCGGCAAAATATGACCGTCGACATGATATGTCGGTTGTTGCCAACTATACACTGAATAAGAAATGGAAAATAGGGGCTGTGTTTGTATATGGAACAGGTAATGCAACGACAATGCCTGAACGCTTTTATTTTATAAACGGGGTATTAACGCAAGAGTATAGTCATATTAATCAATATCGTCTCGCAGCGTATCATCGTGCTGATCTTGCTGCGACCTATACACCCATTCCCAAAAAAGAAAAAAAGGTCAAGAGCTCCTGGGTTTTCAGCATCTATAATGTCTATAGCAGAATGAACCCTTATTTTATATATTTTGACCAAGAGGGAAGTCTTGCAAATGGAGATCTGACTATTCAAGCAAAACAAGTTTCTTTATTTCCCATACTTCCTGCAGTAACATGGAATTTTAAATTCTAGATGGACCACTATTGCAAGTATCAATACTAATTACACATTATAAAACAGATAAGTGTTTCTTTTTGAAGCAACTTTCACTTCCGTTAGAATGAATTGATTATTTGATATATAGATGCTAAGTGTAGTAAACTTACGTGGTTGTCTTCCGTAATTCAATATCTACATCAATTCAAAATGAGATTGACAGAATGAAAGCATAACGTTCTATTTTTCATGGCTTGATGTTGTTGTTTCTTTGTACTGTCAATGAATGATAGAATAGAATAAACAAAGCATAAGCCCGTTTTTGAATCCAGTTCCTTTGAAAATTAATCCGAATCCTGATCCTCAAAAAAACCAATCCTGATATTAATCAGGGCCAAGATCCTTGAAAAACCAGAACCTTTAATTCTTTGAAAAACCGAATCCAGAATCCTTTGAAACCTTACCCCGATATTTATCGGGACCAGATCCTTTGAAAAACCAATTAGCACCGTTGAAAAACAAAGCTCTTTAAATCCATCCATTGAAAACCAGGCGGAGATACCGTCCAGAACCTAATTATTGTCCTTATTTCTTCATTCCGCCTTATTTAAAACGGCCCTTTCAAGGGCCGTTTTTGTTTGATATTATTTCGATGTCGCAGCATGATCTTTTTTTCCAAACAAATCTTTCAGAACATTATCAGCGTTTGCAGCATGTTCTTTCAGAATGTCGCCACCTTTTGATTTCAGCTCTTCGAAATAGCTGGATGCTTTATCCCAGGCAGTCTCAGCCTCACCCTTAAACTGATTGGCTTTTTCTTTGAGGTTGTTCATCAATTTTTCTTTTTCTTCATCAGTCATACTATGATATCTGGAAAGTGCATACCCTGCAGCAGCACCCATGAGGAAAGTCGCTAAGTGTTTAGCAAATATTGGCATATAATTGAGTTTTAAATGGTAAAATGTAATAATCAGACAGTGCGACTACTTTATCGGTTGTATAGTGCAAATGTTTTAATTACATTATTAAATTCTGCAGAAATAATTATTGACATAGTTTCCAAAATGTGCATAAAAATTTTGGTTCGTTTCAGATTTATCGTAGATTTACCAACTGAAATTTTAAAGAATAGTATAAGTAATTCTTTTTTAATTAATTGTGTTTACTTGTTGAAATTTCACTTAATCGTTAATTTACTATCTTTCCGTTGCCCTTTGGCCGTTGCTATCCGTTTTCCTAGTTGAAGATTTTGAAAAACACCAACTTATTGTTACCCGGTAGAAGTAATTCCTCTTAAGGAAACAATATCCTATTGGCTCTAATTTACCTTATTGTAACCGGAACCGGCTGCTGCTGAAAAATAAAAGGCTTCCCTGACAGGGAAGCCTTACTGCTTTAGCGAACTATTTATTTTAGTTACTCCATTTGCGCATCATCAACGAAGCGGAACGAACCGAACGCTGAACATTCCACATGTCCATAGCGGTAAAAAGGTTCTTTTCATTTTCTTTTTGGATAGGGCTGCTTGCAAGGGTTTCTTTTACTTCCTGTGTCAGCTCTTGTAACTCCTGTTCGTCTAAGCGTACTACTCTGTGCATAGAATCTGTGTTCATAAATGTATCTGTATTTATGTTATAAAAACTCTGTAAATATTTTCAGTTATGGCAAAATCTGCAAGATTCAGAAACTCAATTGAGAGGGTTGATCAGGGTACATAAACCTGGGGCCTTTTAATCTGATTTTGCGATTGCAAAGATACGACAGATTTGGGCAGAATCAAAGCGATCAGTTAACAAACGGCACATAACGATTTGTGAAATGCAGCTAATCTTGAATGAATTGACTCAGCATCAATGTAAAATACACACAAAAATATTTTAAGGCTAACAACTGATTGTAATAGAATACTATAAGTGAAAGAAAGCGTATGTACCTATACGGAAGGTTTTTCGTAAATAAAACGTACCAACACTTTCTTTTGCTCGGAATCTGAGCTTAAAAAAAGTCTGTAACGTTTATCACCTGCAGTTACCATTAACAAGGCGGTATTGGGTGGAATAGTTCCCTCATTTTCTGCTATCATTACCACCTCGTGTTCTGTCTTTTTGAGATCGATGCGAATGTTTACAGTTATCGGCTTCAATCCTAAACGCTGGTGATATACTACCTGTCGGTTATCGACTGTTACGGAAATAGTATCGCCATCAATTTCTGCATTATCATAAAAATCCAGCCGTATATCACCAGTGTCTACTTTTATTTCGTTAAATATCGAAGCGGCTTCTTTTGTCAACGTGATCTTTCCAGGCGGACAAGTAACCTGGCTGTTCATGATACGACCTCCCCAGTCGCCACTTAATGTTTGCTCTTTATCGTTTCGCTCATAAGCCAGTGAATACTTTTTGATGCAGGGCACACAATCCGGGGGAATATGAAATGTGAGCACACCCGTTTCAGAGATGATTACTGTTTTGTTTTTTGCATCGTATACGCCTTCAAAATTCTCTTTTACAAAGTTGGTGACATCGGAAAAATGGTAAGAAGAGCCCGTAACTTTCGCTCCTTCTACTTTCATTTGCATTTCGATAAAATATACAGGGAAGCAACCACCTGGACCCTGTGTGAGCTTGCCACGCCATGTGCCATTCAGTACTTGTGCATTTGCAAAGGATACAGCAAAGAATAGCAGTAATGTAATGGCGCTTCGGTTCATTGTTGGAAAATAGTTATTCCTTTTCTTTCCAATAGGAAAATTATTCAAGCGGCAGGCTAATCAGGTTTTCGATATACAAACCGAACAACCGCGTTATTCGTTTCATTTGATGTGATCCTGACCTCGTATCGCTTATCTCCGGCATATACTACCATTAATGAAGTATTTGGTGGAATACGCCCCAGGTTATCGGCCACCATTACCAGTTCGTGTTCAGCATCATCGTCATCCATTTTAATATTCACAATTAACGGTGATGCAGACAGTCTCTGTTTTGATAATACAAGCTTTTTGTCAAGATATACTGATATTGTATCGTCGTCTATCTCTCCGTTGTCATATATCTTTACCTGCACAGTTCTTGTTCCTGCAGTGATCGTCTGTACGAGATTATTTTCCCTAGATTTCAAAACCGGTGGAGTCGGCAGGTCGTGTTTCTTAATCACCACTTTATTGTCAGGATCTCTATTAACCTTTGTTTCATCAATAGTAGTTACGGGAGTATTGTTGGGTTTTTCGGGCAGCTTTGTTTTTGTAACCGTTTTATGTTGATTGGATGGTGAATTATTTTTTTTAACTACCGGGGGATTTGTCTTTCCGCTATTTGTTGGCTTATTGGATGGCTTATTAACGAGGGTATTATTTGTTTTTGGAGGTGTCGCCTTTTTTATGATTGGAGGTTTTTTCGTAGTTGCAGTAGTATCGTTCCTTAAATTTTCTTTTTCAATTTCCTTTCTCAGAAAAGGCTCTACATAAAAATCAGAAGACTGCACTTTGCGCAACACTACTTTCCCGCTGCCACAGTTATCACCTTTCTTGGCGCCATAACTATCTTTCTCGAAACGACTGGTAAATGTTCCTTCCAAAAACTCTTCCTTACCGGAGCGAACATATTGAAAGCTGCATTTCATAATACAGGCCGTTGAACCAGGCCCCATCTTCACTTCTACAGTTTTTATTTCCTGGATCAATGCATTTTGAGAGTTGGAACTGAAGTTACCGGTTAAGGTTGCTTTTCCATAAAAAACCGTTGTGAGATAAGAATAGGAAACACCAGATAAAGAGTTTTTTTTCTGATCTATCTGCACTTCGAATTTATATTGATCAGAATATTCTGTAACAAAATACCCTCGCCAAATGCCAGTAAGATTCTGGCTGTATGTCTTCGCCACAGTCAGGCTAAAAAGAGCAGTTAGCAATAAAATAATCCGGTTAAAAATATGTTTCATCGCAGAATGCAAATTAGCGAATAACATGGGATAGGCTCGTGATACTCTGACAAAAGAGTGTTAATTTTGCCAACCAAAAATAAGGGTTTGTTTGTTTATCTCTTTGACTGATATGAATATTAGATTCGCTTATTTGTTGAACGGTAAGAAAATAACCCAATAAAATTTTGAGCAAACAGTGTTTAATATATGATCAATATTAAGTTTCCGGATGGAGCAGTTCGGCAATATGAAAATGGAACTGATGCCTTAGCTATCGCAAAATCAATTTCTGAAGGTTTAGCTCGTAAAGTAATTGCAGCAGACGTAAATGGACAAGTTTGGGATGCTACGCGTCCGATCAACAATGATGCATCTGTCAAATTGTACACATGGGATGATAAAGAAGGCAAAAGCACTTTCTGGCATTCATCGGCACACCTGCTGGCTGAAGCAGTTGAATCGTTATTTCCCGGGGTAAAGTTTTGGGTTGGGCCGCCGGTGGAGAACGGATTCTATTATGATATGGATCTTGGCGATCGAAAAATTACAGAGGAAGATCTCGCTGCTCTTGAAAAGAAGATGAATGAACTGGCTAAGCAGAATAACCTTTATATCAGGAAAGAGATTCCAAAAGAAGAAGCAATTAAATATTTTACACAGAAAGGCGATGAGTATAAGCTGGATCTTTTGCAAAACCTGAATGATGGAGAAATAAGCTTTTACTCGCAAGGCAACTTTACTGATTTATGCCGGGGACCACATATCCCTGCAACCGGAATCATTAAAGCAATTAAACTCACGAACATTGCCGGTGCTTATTGGAAGGGTGATGAAAAGAATAAACAGCTCACAAGAATCTATGGCATCACATTTCCATCACAAAAAGAATTAGATGCTTACCTGCAGATGCTGGAAGAAGCTAAGAAAAGAGATCATCGCAAACTAGGTAAGGAACTTAGCATTTATACAATGGATGATGATGTAGGCCCGGGCCTCATTATGTGGATGCCCAATGGAACTATTATCATTGAGGAATTGGAAAAGCTGGCGAAGGAAACAGAATCTGAAGCAGGATATAAACGTGTTGTTACACCACATATCGCCAAAGAAAGCATGTACCTCACCAGTGGTCACTTGCCTTATTATGCAGATAGCATGTACCCGCCAATGGAAATGGATGGTGAGAAGTATTATATGAAGTCGATGAACTGCCCGCACCATCATAAAATATTTGCAGCGGAACCGAAAAGCTATCGCGATTTACCGTACCGTATAGCCGAATATGGAACTGTATACCGTTATGAACAAAGCGGCGAATTGTTCGGCCTGATGCGGGTACGTTGTTTACATATGAATGATGCACACATTTATTGCACCCGTGCACAGTTTGAGGAAGAGTTCAGAGGAGTAAACGATATGTATCAGAAATATTTTAAGATTTTTGGTATTGAAAAATATGTGATGCGCTTAAGCCTTCACTCGCCAGAAAAACTCGGAAAAAAATACGTAGATCGACCGGAGTTATGGAAAGAGACCGAGGATATGGTACGACAGGTATTGATCAATTCCAACATTCCTTATGTAGAAGTGAAAGATGAAGCTGCTTTTTATGGACCAAAGATTGATGTGCAGATATATAGTGTTATAGGAAGAGAATTTACATTAGCTACCAACCAGGTTGATTTTTCGCAAGGTCTAAGCTTTAAGTTGCATTATACTACTGCGGATAATAATACCGAAACACCATTAATCATTCACAGGGCTCCGTTAGGTACGCATGAACGGTTTATTGGATTTTTATTGGAACACTATGCAGGAAAATTCCCAACCTGGCTGGCTCCTGTGCAGGTGAAAGTGTTACCAATCAGTGATAAATTTCTGGACTACGCAAAAACAGTTCAGAAAAAGCTGAAAAAAGCGGATATTCGTGCAGAGGTGGATGACCGCAATGAAAAGATCGGAAAAAAGATCCGCGATACAGAATTGTCGAAAGTACCCTATATGCTGGTGGTTGGCGAGAAAGAGATGAATGAAGAGAAAGTAGCGGTAAGAAAACAGGGCAAAGGTGATGTAGGAACAAAAGCAGTAAGCGAGTTTATTTCTGAATTAAGAAAAGAAATAGATGAGCGATCAGCCGGTGAATAGCGAGATTCAGGAGTTTGCACAAAACAGGGCTTGCAACAATACTTTCGATCCTAACGGGAGTATTTAATTTTAAAGAAAAACAAAAAGTTCATTAGGAGAACTTCACTTAAAAAATTTAAATGGCAGTATTTCAGAAACCGGGCGGTGGCGGTGGTTTTCAAAGACCCCCCGGCGGTGGTAACAGCGGAGGTGGTGGGGGTTTTAGACCAGGTGGCGGTGGATTTAACCGCAATCGTTTTGTTCCGCGCAAAGAAGCAGAACATCGGATTAATCATTTTATTCGTGTACCTCAGGTTCGGTTAGTTGGTGAAAACGTCGAAGTAGGTGTGTACCCAACTGCTGAAGCGTTGAAGATGGCACAAGATCAGCAACTGGATCTTGTTGAAATTTCTCCGCAGGCAGATCCCCCTGTATGTAAGATTATCGATTATAACAAATTCCTTTACGATAAGAAGAAGAAGGAAAAAGAGATGAAGGCTAAAAGTAAGGTCTCTGAGGTAAAAGAGATACGCTTTACGCCAAATACGGATGATCATGACTTTGACTTTAAGGCCAAACATGCAGAAGCATTTTTGAAAGATGGTAATAAAGTAAAAGCATACGTTCAGTTCAAGGGACGTGCCATTCAATTCCAGGATCGTGGTCAGCTGTTACTATTAAAGTTCGCTGATCGTTTGAAAGAAGTTGGTATACTGGAAAATATGCCAAAGCTCGAAGGAAGAAGAATGTTAGCTCTCTTTGCACCGAAGGGGAAGAAGAAGTAATTTCTTTTAAAATAATTTTACAAACGCTGGCACAAGACCAGCGTTTTTTATTTTCGGTGAAATTGTTTAACAAGTTGTGTGGCAAAAAAAATCAAAACGTTTGTTACGATTGTAAATATTAATAATTGAAAGTATATCTCTTAACTCAATCAATATTTCGACCATCATTAGCACAGTCTGCCGGTTAAAATCTATTATCTTTCCTGCTTTATAATTTTCTCGTTATGAACTTTAGAAATTACTTAGCTGCATTTCCTTTGGTAACGCTAATAGTCGCTTTTGCTTCCTGCTCAACAGTAAAGGAACCGGAACCTTATGGAGTAATTCCAAAAGATTATCAACTTAAGATTTTAGAGATTGAACGATATGCGTTAATGCATTTTACCCCCACAACTTATCAAAACAAAGAATGGGGGTTTGGTGATGCCGATCCAAAAATTTTTAATCCAACAAAATTCAGTGCAGACCAGATTGTTCAGACACTGAAAGATGCAGGATTTAAAAGTCTTACAGTAGTAGCAAAGCATCATGATGGATTTTGCCTGTGGCCGACCAGTGCTACAGAATACAACATTAGTAAATCTCCATTTCGTGATGGTAAAGGAGACCTGGTGATGGAAATGAGAAATGCACTTGATAAGGCTGGTATGAGTATGGGAATTTATTGTTCTCCATGGGATAGGAACAGTGCGGTATATGCAGATAAAAAGTATGTAACTGACGTATACTATACTCAGTTAAAAGAATTGTACACGCGGTACGGGCCTTTCGTTACTATTTTTATGGACGGAGCAAACGGTGGTGATGGTTATTATGGAGGCGCCAATGAAAAGAGAAAGATAGAAGCATCGACCTATTACAATTTTGATACAATATTCAGTATGATCCGAAGACTTCAACCCACGGCAAATATTTTTAGCGATATCGGCCCGGATCTTCGTTGGGTTGGAAATGAAAGCGGACAGGCAGGTGAAACTTCATGGGAGACATTTACTCCAATAGGAAAAGATGGAAAAACCCCTGCGCCAGGTTTAGTCGACGATTCAAATCTCGGTTCCGGTACACGCAATGGAAAACAATGGACACCTGCTGAGTGTGATGTACCGCTGCGGCCAGGTTGGTTCTATCACCCCGAGCAGGAAGACAATGTACGTACTCCGGAAAAAATGATGGAGTTATATTATGCAAGTGTTGGTCGTGGAGGGACATTGGATGTTGGTATTTCACCAACGCCTGACGGTATACTTTGTGACGGAGATGTCGCCAAACTGAAAAAATTCGGAGGATACATCAATAGTACATTTGCTGAAAATCTTGCAAAGAAAGCAACAATCAAAGTATCAGACCTTCGGTCTTCTGATGCAAAGTTTGCGGCAGAAAACCTGATTGATGATGATCGTTATTCCTACTGGTCAACAAACGATGGAGTAACTACACCCGAAGCGGAATTTTCATTTACCGAACCAGTGAAATTTAATGTATTCCGCCTTCGCGAAAATATTAAACTTGGACAGCGAATCGAAAAAGTTGCATTTGATATCTGGGAAAATAATAACTGGAAAGAAGTTGCGACCACTACAAGTATTGGCGCAAACAGGCTTGTTCGGTTGGGCGATTACGTTACAACGACAAAAGTACGTTTGCGTGTGATGGCGTCGCCAGTTTGTGTCGCTATAAGTGATTTTGGATTGTTTGCGGAGCCCGAAGAATTAGTACATCCAAAAATAACAGGTGATGCTAATTCTGTTTTTAAAAAGGAATGGAAAGCACCTGGTTTTGAAAAAGCAATTGATAATGATCCTGCTACTTTTGCAATAGCGCCAAATAAAGATGCTTTAATACTTGACCTGGGAAAAACAATTTCTATTATCACTGTTACTTATTTGCCAAGACAGGATAAAAGTAAAGATGGAATTATCAGTAAATACACAATTTACACGAGTGTCGATGGCAAAGAATGGAACCAGGTGTCGAAAGGAGAATTCTCCAATATTGTGAACAACCCGGTAGAACAAAAAATAACATTGGAAAAAACTGTACAGGCAAAATTCATAAAACTGGAGGCGAATGAACTTGCAGCCGGTAAAATGATGACAGTTGCTGAAGTGGCGGCTTATTGATTGGTTAAATATTTCATTAAGACGGGAATGGATGTATGCAAAACTTACTTCCGCTTATTATATGATCTTTTTCAGAGCAGATATGATGAGAGTGTTAATAGTCTTTTTTATCGTGAGTTTAACAACGCAATCATGTACTACGAGATGGAGACAAAATAAAAAGTTGAAAGCGATTTTGAAAAACTGTGACGAAGTCGATATTATTTATCTTAATACCGAAAATTCTTTTGTCTTTAAAACGACTGATAGCTTCTCAATAAACGATTTTGTTGAACTCCTTACGGTAAAGAAGGAAAACCTGCCGGATACCTGTAAAGTGACAGAACGGCTTGTTTACAAAAATAATGGTAAGGAAATATTTTCTGCACAGATTTCCGACATCGATGAAGGGTGTGGGTTTGTTTTATATACTTTCAATACAGTAAGATACAAGCACCTGTTGACTTATCGCACGGGAATGGGAATCAATGAAATTTATTGGCATAAAAAAAATCCCCAAAAAAATCCGTGGCCAGTCGACTTTGATACCGCGAAATTTCATTATGTAGATTTAAAAGACTATCGTTAAACACTTAGCTTGATTATAGAGATCGCTTTTACTATCATACAAAAAATAAAAACTCACTGCTCCTTAACTTTGCCTTCAAATAAACAACAATGGAATTAGGTGTTGGAATGTTTGGGGATTTGCATATTGATAAAACAGGAAAAATTCAGCCTGCAGGTCAGCGTATGCAGGAATTGATAGAGGAAATAAAATTGATGGATGAAACCGGTCTCGATTTTTATGGAATAGGAGAGCATCATCGTCCTGACTATGCTGTATCTACCCCGGAAATTATATTGGCAGCCGCTTCGACAGTTACAAAGCGGATTAAATTAGGAAGCGCAGTTTCTGTTTTAAGTTCTTCTGACCCGGTAAAATTATACCAGAGTTTTGCGTCGATTGACCTGATAAGCAATGGCCGAGCTGAATTGGTGGCCGGACGCGGCAGTTTTATTGAATCATTTCCCTTATTTGGCTATGATCTGGAAAACTATGATGACCTGTTTGAAGAAAAACTTGATTTGCTGTTACAGATCAATAAACAAAATCCAATCAGTTGGAAAGGTAAATTCAGGCCGGAATTAAAAAATCAATTGGTTTTGCCAAGGGCTACCAATGATAATCTCAACATATGGATAGCTGTCGGTGGAACACCTGAAAGTGTGCTGCGTGCAGGCAGGCATGGTTTGCCGGTGATTTTTGCTATAATAGGGGGTAATCCGGCGCAGTTCAAACCTTTGTTTGATTATTACAGGAACGTGTATGCGCATTTTAATCATGACCCGGCAAAATTCCAGGTTGGCGTTCACATGCATGCTTTCTTCGGAGAAGATAGTAAGCAGGTCTCTGATGAATATTATCCCGTGTATTCAGCACAAATGGATAGAATAGGAAGAAGCCGTGGCTGGCCAGCTTATCAGAAGAATCAGTATGATACAGGTCGGGGAAAAAGCGGACACCTGATTATTGGCGATGCCAACGAATCGATCGATAAGATTCTGCAACTGCAGGAATTATTCGGGCTTACCCGTTTTTCCGCACACATGGATGTTGGAGGGCCTTCGCATACATCCCTTATGAAATCAATTGAAATTTTTGGAACCAGAATAGCCCCTAAAGTAAGAGAAGCGTTGAAGAAATAATATTTCGTCCTCAACGCTTCAAAGGTTACCGGCTAGTGTGAATGAACAGCCGAAATGGAAAGTTGCTTTGTTATTAGCAGGCGTTTATTGTAACTGAACTTTTTTAGCCATATACTTTTGCAAAATACCTGGAAGCGCTCCCGCAATAGCGCCTGTAACGGAAGGAGGCAAACCAAACTTGCTTGCAAGACTGCTTACCAATCCACCCTCGACTGCACTTGTAACTGCGCCACCTGAAGCAATACTATTTTCTAATTTTCCTAATAACCCTCCAAGCATACCGCCGCCACTCTGGCCGGCGTCTTGCCCTGAAACACTATTTGTTAAATGCGTGGCAATTTCATTGTGTATTGAATCGGCATGCTCTGCAGGAATCGCTGCTGCCACTTCGGGATTATTGCCGAGATGTTCCTTTACGGCATTCAGAATATCATCAAACATAGATTTCGTTTTTAAAAGTGAGTAATTACTAAAGCTAAATATTATTTTGCTGACAAGGGCCAGATTCGGCCATTCATGTTTATTTATCGGTAAGCCATCACAAATCATAGCTATTTGCTACTTCCTCCGGGATATCAGCATACTATCCATACTTCTTTATCAGGAAATAGAACCTTGCGCCTCTTAGCAAATTACCACTTATCAAATAATATAGATGGTCATTTGCAACAAGTATTATTTTTTAAGGGCTCCGCTTAACTTAGCTGTTATTATTTCTAAATTAAAGTATATGCCAACTACAACTTGTGAAATTGCAGGTGCTACCTATCAACTGGACTACAACAAAATGCAGTCAAAAAGGGGTGTTTATTATTGGGGTAAAATTCATACAAATCCCGTAACTGGTTTTGCATTTACAGCATTAAATAGCGGTGGCCACGAATTTGACGATAGCCGCGAACCGTTTCAAAAACAGCAAATGATAGTTAATGCAGTAAAAAATTCTGAAAGCACAATTGCTCCTTAACTAGCTGTTCAGGATCGATTTCGCGTTTATTGACAAAGTAATCTATCGATGCTATAATTTAATTCTGGCGTGATTACGCCTGAATAGGAGTTGTGTTCACTATATAATTCTACTTCCTAAATCTCTTGCGCTTATAATGCTTTCTTAATTGATGCTGCCAGTCAATAACTAGTTCGATATACAATGGCAACTCTATCGGCGAGTAATCTTGATAAATGTTGCGGGTTAATTGCAGTACTTCTGCAGATACGGGATTCCACAGCTCTCTTTATTGCACTGAATACTCTATTTTGCGCGGATCAAATTTAGTACAATGAAGAAGTTTCATTTTGCCATATGCATTATTGCTTTATTCACTTTCAGCAAAGGGATTGCACAAAAACAAACTCCCAAAATCGTCAACATCATCAATTTTATACGATTGCTGGAGCCACGTGATCCGGATGTAATCACCGAAGATGTACTATACCAGACTGTTGTTAAGCAGGTGGAAGTAATGAAACAATATAAACTTGGTGGTACTTTCTTATTGCAATATGATGCATTGATGGATTCACGCTATCAGAAATTACTAAAGTCGCTGAATAAAGATTCGTTTGAAATCGGTGGATGGTGGGAGATACCTCAACCTTTAGTTGAAAAAGCGGGTATGAAGTGGCTTGGCCGTTATCCCTGGGATTGGTTTGCAGATGTAGGCTTTTCTACAGGTTATACGCCGGCGGAAAGGGAGAAGTTGTGTGATGTTTATATGAATGATTTCAAAAAAATATTTGGTTATTATCCTAAGTCGGTTGGTTCATGGTTTATTGATGCACATACAATAAATTATCTCTACGATAAATACAGGATTGTTGCTTCGTGCAATTGCAAAGATCAATACGGTACAGATGGCTACACACTTTGGGGCGGTTATTGGAACCAGGCATATTATCCAAGTAAAATAAATTCTTACATGCCGGCTCAGAATGAGAAGAATCAAACCCCTGTTCCAATTTTCAGAATGCTGGGCAGCGACCCGGTACGACAATATGATGATGCGCTTAATCGGGCAAGACAGGGTGTGGTAACGCTTGAACCTGTATATAAATACGGAGGCGGCGATTCTGCATGGGTGCATTGGTACTTTAAACAGTTTGTCGAGGGGAGCGACATGGAGTACGCTTATGTTCAGGCCGGCCAGGAAAATTCTTTTACGTGGGATGCGATGAAAAAAGGGTTTGAAATTCAGATGCCATTGATTGCAAAACTGAGAGATGAAAAGAAAATAAAAGTGGAAACGCTTGCTGCATCCGGTAAATGGTTTCGTGAGCATTATAAAACTACACCAGCAACATCAGTAACTGTGAACCAGGACATGGAAGGTGGCGACCGTAAAACCGTTTGGTTCAATAGTCGTTTTTATCGTACTAATCTCCTATGGGAAAAAGGAACGATGCGTTTTCGTGACATTCATTTATTCAATGAAAATTTTCCTTCTGCTTATACACTTGGTAAAGCCACTTCCAATGAATGTACATTTTTTACACTGCCATTTGTTGATGGATATATCTGGAGCGATACGTCAAAACTTGCAGGTCTGCGGGTGAAAGCAATGGTGAATGGAAAAGAAGAATTGTTGGAGGGGAGTGATCCGGTTGTGAGTGATGCAATTCCAGACAAATTAAGTATTCTCTGGCCATTGACTACCATCGATGGTAAGATGGAAATAACGATGGATGAAAAGCAGATGCAGATAAAAATAATCTCGAAAGAAAAAATAGATTGGTTCCTGGATATGACGACTGCAGAAAATAAAGTACTTCCGTTCAGGAAAATCAATTCACATACAGTTGACTGTGAGTTCGAAAAAATGAACTATAGCGTTACTACAAGTAAAGGATCATTCAGAAAGAGTGATGGATCTATATTCAGGATCGCACCTGAGAATAATGTTTTACTGCTAAATTTGGCAGGAAAGATGTTCAAATAGTCATGAATGATATAGTATCGCTTTCCAATAGTTAGTATTACCAACTATGATGGATTGCGTAGGTTAACACTCTTTCATCGTTTATTCGAATATCAATTCGTTCTGTTTTTTCAGATAATATTTTGTATTGAATAACGAGTTTTCCGTGTTGAACTGAATATTCGATTGGAGAATTGTCAACATAATCATTTGCTGTATCATCCCTTTGCGGATATTCAATAACTTCAACTGACTCAACAGGTTTTTTTACCTCCATTTCAATATTTACAAACGGAGCTGATTTTGCTATGGAAATTGTGCCATTAAGTGGCTTCAATGAGGTGATTCCAGTATTGTAAAATTCAGGATAAATGAACGGGAAGTTGAAAAATTGGGAAAGGGTCGGAGTATTTGGGAGCAATGACCACTTGCTGTCATCTGGAAAATGATCATTAAAAAAATCTATGGGATCAGTAAAAAAGAAAAAGTCTTCGAACTTCTTCACGAACGTATCAGTGCTTTCCTCCCAATATCCGCTAGCCCAGGTCGCATCAATCAGATGCCATTTATTATTTATGAATACTGCATTCCAGGCATGACGTCGATTAGTTGTAGTACCGATTTGATCTGAATGCCACCGGATGTTACCAGAAATAATAACGCACTTAATCTTTGCGCTATCACATAATGTTTTGAATAACCTTGAATAGCCATCACATATAGCTTTTCTTTCAGTAAGTATTTTGAGAACAATTTTCAGATTATAGTCCCTGTTGAAAAGGCTATCATTTTGTATCGAATTGTCTTTGAGACCTCTGTAAATAAGGTTGGGAAATTTTGCTCCCTGCACATCATACGCAATATTTTCAGTAATCCATCTAAAAATTGCCCTGGTCTTTTCAATCTCTGTTTTATAAGGATTAGTTAGAGCACGAGATAGTTTTCCAGGCTCGCCAATATTGATTGATTTGACACGTTTGTCAATGCTTGTAAATCCACTGTTTTTTACTTGGGCGGCACATATTAAGTGCATGAAAACGCTAACAATTGTTAAATATAGAAGTTTCACCCGATGGCTTCGATGGTTTATGCCATGATATTAATTAAAAATTATAAAACCTGCAAAATTTACAAGTGAAGAATATTTATTTCAGAATAAGCACAGGCTGTTTTGCATTCATATAAATAGCTTCTGAAATACTTTTATTAGTTAATGAATAAAGAAAGCTGTGTTTACCTGGCAATGCAATGATCAATTGTATTTTATGATTCGCTGTAAACGTTAGAATACCGCTGAGGACATCCTTATCTGCAATCGTATAAATCTCGTGTTGAAAGTCTTTCAGATAATCATGCAAGTAATCTTCTTTTTCCTTGCTGGCAGACTGTCCGCGTTTATCTACATTAAGAATATGGAGTCGTCCGCCATTGGGTTGCGCATTTGTTTTAATCCTGTCTAATCTCTCCAAAGAGCTCAATGTACTGACATCACAAGGCACAAGAATATCCGTCACCGGCTGATATGTATGATCGGCGGGCACAATCAACACTTTCACCGGACTCACTTTGGCAATGCTGATCACATTCGCAGAAATGAAACTCTTTTGCGACTGAATATGATTGTCGCTCCCTAGTAATACAAGTTCAATATCACCTTCCTCTTTTATTAATTCAATCATACCCCGCAATAAAGGCAATTCACTTATTTCTGTCATTACTTCTACATTCTCGCTCACAACCGACAGCACCTTATCCCGAAGAGAGGCCAGTTCGTGTACACCTTCTTCCCTTTGCCGGTTCAAGTCTTCTTTATTCGCAACGATGTAATCGGCGCCGAGAGCAAGATGTTCAAACATGGATTCATAAAATGTTTTGAACAGAATGATACGATTGTACCCATATCGTATAGCCCATGATGACGCAAAATTTACTGCATTATCTGATGCATCTGTAAAATCTACCGGTACTAATATTGTCTTCATAAATAGTAATTGATCAGTTTAATAAAACGCTATCTGCTGAGATTCTCTGTCATTTTTTTTACCAGTGAAACGGCTTTCTTCAATTCTGCTATACTATGTTCGCCGGCCGATTGCTCATATAATTCAAGTATCCAGGGAAATAC
Source organism: Chitinophagaceae bacterium (assembly GCA_049840875.1). GTDB lineage: Bacteria > Bacteroidota > Bacteroidia > Chitinophagales > Chitinophagaceae > JAFDYH01. Next base: position 152,260 of record JASGJE010000003.1, read on the forward strand.
GGTTTTTCGCACCTGTTTTCCTTTTTCGGTGAGATAGATCCGTTTATGCCGTTTATCCGTTTCGTGTTCGGCACGTTTTACAAGTTTGCATTTTACCAGACGATTGATAAGATAGGTCATGCTCGATTTGTCCTTACTTACATGATCCGCTATTTCCTGTTGGGTAATTCCATCTTTTCGCCAAAGCAGCCCGATTACTTCAAGTAGTTCAAATGACAGCTCCGGATCGTAATCGTTGATCCTTGCCTGTATGCGCTCCCTCAGCATACTTCTCATTTCATTGAGAGCCCGGCCTAACTCAAGTGATATTTGAGCAATAGATTCTGCAGGCATTGCGGATATATTTTCAGTTTGTTCTATTTTCCTGGCAATCTTACTCCGCCATATTGTATAACACAAAGGTAGAATATTGGTTTGAATTCAAACTAATTTTATTGAATCCTGAATCTTCCCGACCGGGACCGAAGTGAATTTTGGATGAGTGAACCGGCGCTTAACTGACTCAAAATTCAGTATGGGTGCATGAATTGCGCATTTTACCGCTTCAATTGTTCAAACCAGTGGATCAATGGGTTGGTGTTTCTGTATTGGAATACTATTTTTGGTGATACCAACACCTTTCTCATTGCGTCGTTTCATTGCCTATCTTATTGTACAGTTTTTTACATTTACTCTGCAGGCACAGGAGTATTATAATTTCATTCATTATCCTGCTGAATCCGGCATAAATTCCTACCAGGTAAATACCACCGTACAAGATAGTCTCGGATATTTATGGTTAGGCACTACGAATGGGCTTCAGCGATTCGATGGTGTACGGTTCAAAACGTTTCGGCATGATAGCAAAAATCCTCTTTCAATTCCCTTAAATCCCGTTTGGCAATTACTTGTTGACAAGAATAAAAACCTATGGGTGCTGCTTTCTGATGGTAGAGTCGGCATTTTTGATACGCACAACTTTACGTTCAGAGAAGCCGCAGTAAAGTTTAAATACCCTGTGTCGCCCAATACGATGCTAAAAAAACTTGTTACAGACGAAGATGGAAATATTTTTTACATAATCTCGGGAAGTGAGGTAATAACTTTTAATAAGAATGCTAATGAATTTTCCTACGATTATAACTTCTTTACCACAAAAGGTAACTGGAAGATTATAGATTTTGTACAACAACCTGGCACAAAGAAATATTGGTTTTCCCTCGAAAAAGGAGGTATCGCTATTTACAACTTTGAAACAGGTGTTATGAGCGATGGCATTGACAATGCCGGAAAAGAACCAGCGGTTAATGTATTTGACAAGGCTAAAACATACTATAACCTTTTCTTCGATTCCAAAAACCGTTTATGGACAGTAAATCATAATGGCCAGGCAACCATCAACTGCTACAGCTTTCTTATTGATGAATTTACTGTGAGCAATATGTCGCTGTATCCCGAAGTAAAGTCAAAATTCGAGATTAAAAATTTTATGCAGCAGAAAGACGGCACTATCTGGCTGTATGGATTGTTTCTGCTTTCCCGCTTTTCAGAAGGGGAGGGACGGTTTCAATTGGTTCATAACGGTTATGAAAGCGAACATAGTATTTCTTATGAAATGGTTCATACCGTGTGCGAAGACAGAGAGAACAATCTTTGGGTATGTACTGACAATAATGGCTTGTATCGTTTTAATCCATCGATGGAGTTTTTTATAAACATTGACCATAATAACAGGATTACCCGGGAAAAAGGCAATGGAAATATTCTTTCATTTCTACGGACACGTTGGGGATCATTATTGGTGGGTACAACAACCGATGGACTATACGAGTATGATAAAACATTTAACCTTATTCCTTCCACCATTAAAGGTATCGACGGTAAATCTGGCCCGGCTATATGGAGTATGGCTAATTCGAAAGATAGCAGTAAACTGTGGATGGGCACAGACGGCGGTTTTTATGAAGTGGATCAGTTGCAACGGAGCTCCAGGCTTCTCAGGCCAGCGACATTTGAAGGCAATACTGTGCGTCAGATTGTTGAGGATAAAAATGGCAATCTGTGGTTAGGGACAAGATCAAAAGGGGTATTCAAATATGCTATTGATAAAAAGAAAAACAATTCATCAATAGATATCGTCGCCATCGACGCAGTACCGCAAGTGCAGGTGAATAAAATTACGATTGGTTCCAATGGATTTATATGGATTGGTACACCCGAAGATGGTTTATTCGTAATCGATCCTCAGACCGGTAAATTGGTAATGCACTTCGGTGAGAATGAAACCGGAGAAAAACAATTGCCTGAACGTGGCATCTCATCTGTATTACAATACAGTGATAGTGTAATCGTGATCAGTACGGCTACGAGACTTGTAAAATACAATGTTATAACTCACACTACCAAAGTGATAGCCGATCCCGGCATCATGTCGGGATTTATAACCGCGATGGAAAAAGATGGTAAAGGATACCTCTGGCTCACTACCACAAATGGTTTGTATAGGATTGATATTTATAAAGGCATATTTATTTTATACGATCGCACAGATGGATTGGATAACGAACATTTCATTCAGTCATCATCCTATGTTTTACCTGATGGAAAAATGTTGTTCGGGGCCACGCATAACTTTGTTTTATTCAATCCAAACAGGATGAAACGATTGCCATTTAATCCTTTGCCGAAGATTACAGGAATCAAGATAGGGGGTAAATGGGTCAACGCCGATTCGCTTTTAGCGCAGAAAGAATTGGTATTGGACTATGATGACGGCCCGTTGCTGATAGAATATGCTCCGTTTACGTTCAGCAGCATGAGCATTTTGAAATACAAAATGGCAGGCCTCGATAAGGATTGGAACACCAGTGATAAAACCTACCAGGCGGTGTACAATTATTTACCATCCGGTACCTATGACTTCATGATTAAACAACCGGAAGACATGTCAAATAACTCTGACGGTGTGTTTATGTTGCAGATAACCGTAAAAAGTCCCTATTGGAAAACATGGTGGTTTTATAGTTTGCTTGTGCTGTTTATTATTGCGATATTTTATCGTCTCGACAGGCAACGAATGAAACGAAAGGAAGTATTACAAAATATGCGCAGCGGCCTTGCGGATGATTTGCATGAAGAAATCAACACAGCCTTAAATAACATTAATATCCTGAGCGAAATGGCAAGGATAAAAGCCGACACTGAGCCTGAAAAATCAAAAGACTTTATTGAGCAGATTCATACGAAAAGTCATAACATGATCATCGCGATGGATGATATGCTTTGGAGCATCAGCCCGGAAAATGACAGTATGGAAAAAACGATCTTACGCCTGCGTGAATTTATAGAAGCGCTAAAAAACAGGCATGCCGTTCAAATAGATTTGCTGGTGGATCAGAATGTAAATCTTCTGCAGCTTAATATGAAACAGCGGAAAGACGTGTTTTGGTTTTTTAAGGGCGGAATTGCTAACGTTGTGAGAAGCGGCGGAAAAAATTGCTTTATTCACATTACACTCGAGAAGTCGAATTTAATATACACGTTGGAATTTGATAATACTTCCCTCAATGTTCAACAGATGAATAATCTGCGGCAGCGCAAGGAACTCGCCGATAAATTGGCGAATGCACATGCTAAACTGGAAGCAAAGGACTTAAAAACGAAAACTATCTTCCAGGTTACAATTCCGGTTACGAAATAAAAACTGTTACTTATTACGGTTTTGTCAACGTAAGATTATACTTTCTTGTCACCTCGCGGGCCTTACCATTTGTTACTAATGGATTTAATTGAGGAGATGTCAATGTAAGTCTTTCTTTTACTTGCTGCTGAAGAAATGAATTCTCAGGAGAACAAGTGACGTTACTGATTGTGGTCTGGCCATCTACGCCGATCTTATATTCCACAAGAAGGTAGTAGGTATCACTTTTAATTTTTTTATTTGGCAGAATATCTTTTTTCACGTCGCTGGTGACGGAGTCAATATATTCTTTCCATATCCTGTTGTTATCTTTTGGTGCGCTGTTGGTCGTAACAGGATTAGTGGTTGGGGTGGCAGAAGCCGGCGCCGCAGTATTACCTGTAGTTGTTCCTGCATCATTTTGTGAAGAGGAGCTACTTTGTGTGTTAGTATTATTTACCGGAGTACTTTGTTCAGTAGTAGCTCCGGAAGCACTAGATTGAATTTTTTCTGGTTCAACTGTTTTTTTTGTGCTGGTATCAATTTTTGAAGAAAGATCGTCACCTTTTCGGATGACAACATTTGAATCTTTTTTGAGTTTTCCACTATACAACAGATCTTTTAACGATTGTGCATGAACAGAAGCAGCACATACGCTCATCACAAGAATAATCGCGATACTCTTTTTCATATTGCTTGAATTGGATAAATAAATCCGGAATGAACAATACTGCAATTTACTGACCAAACATGTTAGCATCATCATAAAAGGTAAAAATCCGGATGGACAGGCTTGACAGGGGGAATTAAAAGTTAAGCGTCAAACACATATAATTCAGGCGCCCACTTATTCAGGCTGTACCTTTACGTCTTCAAATTCGGATAAAACTATTTCCGGCTATGCAAAACAATAGCACAAAACGATTCAGCAACAGGGTAGAGGACTATGTAAAATATCGTCCCGGGTATCCTGACGAAATCGTGCGTTGGCTTGAAGCTGAATTTTCTTTATCAGCTAAAATGATTATTGCAGATATTGGATCGGGTACCGGAATTTCTTCCGAATTGTTTCTGAGGAATAACTATAAAATAATCGGTGTAGAGCCGAATAAAGAAATGCGGGAGATGTCGATCCGGCTGTTGAGCCACAATCCGCATTTTAAAGCAATTGACGGGACGGCTGAAGCTAGCAACCTGCCAGATGACAGCATCGATGTGATCGTATCAGGCCACGCTTTTCATTGGTTTGACAGGCAAAAAACAAAGCCAGAGTTTCAGCGTGTGCTTCGCGATTCTGCAATGGTGATATTAATCTGGAATGAACGGCTGACAAGCTCAGCCTTTGAAAAAGAGTATGATCAATTGATCATAAAGCATGGACACGACTACATGGCTGTCGATCACAGAAATATCGACCAGCAGCGTATCGATTCATTTTTTTACCCACATACCTGTGAACTGAAAATTTTCCCCAATCAACAAGTATTCGATTTTGACGGATTAAAAGGCCGGTTGCTTTCTTCATCATATATGCCATCAATCAATGATGATGGCTACACTGCAATGATTGATGATCTGCATAGCTTATTTGAAAAGTATAGCGATGACAAAAGAATTATCATTTCTTACGACACAAAGGTGTACGTGGGAAGGCTTTGAGCGCATTGAGGTATAAATAATTTAATCCGCTTTCACCAATATTCTTCGCCAGGTTTTATTATCTCCGATAATCAATGTATCATTCTTTATTATGAAAGGTCTTGATTGATCTGTATCGATATACCAGGTTAAAGAACCGCCCTTTACATGATGAATCACTGTTGATTTAGCATAATCAACAGTGTAAGTTCCGAAATAGCCGACTGAATTGCTATCCAGCCAACTTTTTAGATTAATAGTATAGCTCTTAGCTGAATCTTCAGAGATTTTCAGCGGCTTTTCCGCACATATATTCAGATTTAATACCCCGCTGCTGGTATATGTAAAATAGCCTTGGGGATTTTTTCCATAAGAATATGTCCATGTTGCTGTTTTGGGATCCAGGTCGGCAAATTCAATCAGTCTCCATGTACCAATTAATTTCACAGGTTTGCTTTTACTCTGGCCAAACGAATTATCGGTCGCTATCCCTATTAATAATAGTGATAGACAAAAGGCATTTAGGTTAAACATTCCTTTCATCATTTTCAACGTTATTTACGACTGTTCATTATTTTGCCTTGCTTTTATATCTCTTGTATTTTTCTGCACTGCAATAGCAGCGAACAGGCTAAGTACAAATGACATTGCATAAAATCCTTTCTCACTTTTTGTCAATGTAGCATTCCACAACCCAACAGTAAGCAAAACAATTGATAAAATGGTTGCGAACCATGAAAGTCCGTAATATAGATTGGTGACCGGAACTCCTTCCATCTGATCCCGGACTGCCTTCTGTACGGAGATAGCAGAGAACAATCCAAACATCAAGACCGTGAAATAATAGCCCTTTTCATTGATTTCCATTTCTGCATTCCATAATCCAGTTAAGAAAGCGATAACGCCGATAAAAAGCGCAGACCATGATGCGGCGATGAATGCCGCTGAAGGTTGTTGGTTCTGTTTTTGTTCCATATGTGTGTTTATGGATCAAATCTATTTTCACATAACCTGATAACTTTTGACATTCGTCAAAAAGCAAAAAAGCAAATGTTAAAGGCGGCTACGGATGCGGCTCAACGTTTCCTGGCTGATGCCAAGATACGATGCGATATAGCCGAGAGGCACACGTTCAAGTAGATAAGGTGTCACTTGGATAAGATTCTGATAACGTTCGCCTGCGGTTTTAAACTTTGCGTTTACAAATCTATCCTCGAGCCTGATATAATAATTTTCATACGCTATTCTCACCAGCCTTTCTATTTCGTGAAATTGATTGAATAACTCTGTGAGACGATCTTTCGATATAGACCACAGAATGCTTCCTTCCAGCAATTGGATATTTTCTACAGAAGGCTGCTGTGTAATAAAACTATGGAAAGAAGTAACAAAATCTTTTTCAAAGCCAAACCAATACGTTATTTCTTTTCCATCAAGATTGTAATAACCACGCAATGCGCCTTGTTCTACAAAATATAAGTGCCTGCAAATCTTTCCTTCAGTCAGCAGGTATTCATTTTTCGGAAGCACAACGCGTTCAAAGCAATCCTGCAACACTTGCTGAGCATCTTCGCTAAGCGGATAATAATTCTTTATATGGTTTAATAGCTTTTCCAAACTGCACCTAAACGAACGAACTTAACTTGAAATAACCAAGATGTATTTCATCTTCTGCAGTGTTTTGCGCTGCAAGGGTTACTACGATCCGGTATTTTTCTTTCGTTTTATTATTGAGTATATCCCGTATCTCGAAAATGTCATCCACATCGATACCGAACTTATCATCGATATGCGAATCAGCGCCTTTAAATCCAGTATGTTTATAAAACGCGGTTTCTTTTGCTTTTGCAACTGCCTCGCCTTTATCTTTAGCCGCAATGATCATTTTATAATGAAACTCTTCAAACTCATTTGGCTTATAACCGCCAAGGTTGATGAAAAATAATCTTGCACTGCTTTCAGTAGTTTTATCTGTTGCCGCTTCAACATTTACTGAATAACCATTGACCATTTTCACTTCGCGCCACGCATCAAAATGCAGCTTGCCGTTTGTTTCTGGCCAGAAGTCAATTACATCAGGTATAAGTTCTTTAAGCTCTTCCGCAACTCCGAAAAAGATATCATGTTGCTCTGTGTTCCTGCCAGGTGGTACGGCGCCAATCAACAGCATAAAAAGTTTTGGCATTAAGAGGGTTTTGTAAGTATAAAATTTTATAGTTCTGCTTGATACTGATAGCCGGAGTTGGCAGTTAGCAATTTGCAATAAATGTCAACGCCAAATTGCCAACTATTGCTTTAAAAATATTTTACAAAAAACAATCATGCTCCCAAGGCTTTTTTAGCATAGTCAAGGCAATTTCTTGTTTCCTTTACTGCATCGGAACCTGCTGGTACATCATACTCCAACTCTATAGTTGCTGGTATATCGTATTTTTTTTCTTTCAGCAGATTCAGAATTTCTTTTATTGGTGTGTCGCCCTGTCCCCATGGCATATTGGCGCCGCCATTATCTTTTGTTTTGCGGTCTTTGATATGCATTGATGTGATGCGATCATGTTTTGATTGTATTAATGCCAGCAAAGTATCTTTCGTGTTGTTGCCACCTGCAGCTATATAATGGCCGCAGTCGAGATTCATCGAATTATATGGCGATTGACTCAGCGCCACATCCCATGCCGTATCGGTGGCTTGTGTGTGAGCGTGATAGCCGATATACACTTTATGTTTGGCAGCAAGATCACCAAGACGTTTTGAATGATCTGCTTCTTTGGGTAACTCCACCGTAACCGAACGGGCGCCAAGTGCCTTAGCCGCTTTTAACGCATATTCAATCTCTGCATCTGTGTTCTTTGGATTGAGCGCATTCGGTTTAAATGCATAAATGCTTACTCCCGCTTTATTGAACATCTTTTTAACTTCTTCGAATTTATCCATCGAAACCGATGCACGCCATTCAGCAACATTGCTTGCAGGCTTGCCGGCAAAATCTTCTACAGCATCACCCATTAATTCAATAGCGCTGATACCGCTGTCTACAATATACTTCAGCAACTGATCGATGCTGGACGGCATGCTGCGATAAGAGTACGTTATAACGCCAACCTGTACGCCAAAAAATTTTGAATTCGGTTTTTCCTGCAGCCATTGAGAAGCTGTTGCCCATTTGCTTTTACCAGTTAATAGTAATCCTAATGAAGCTACAGCGCCTGATACTAAAAACTCCCGGCGGGAACTGTTTACTTTTTTACTGCTGATTGACATATGACAAATTTGAAAATGAAGAATTATAATTTTAAAATTGAATTGTCGATAACATGTATAAAATATAATTATGAAATTACCATAATCATTTATGCTGACGGAATAACCACTCCATCATAAAAGGATCACTGTATGCGCCGATCCAGGAGAAATGCCCGACTGCAGGATACAATGTAAATGCAGGATGGGCGCCGGCTTTGGTTAATGCGTTTACCATCGATATAGAATACCATGGATTCACAGTTGGATCTTCAGCGCCGTGAAAAACCCATAGAGGGATATGTGCAATTGAAGCGGCCCTTGATGTATCACCGCCACCACAAACCGGAACTGCTGCAGCAAAAAGATGCGGATAACGTTCAATAGCATCGAAGGTGCCGAAGCCACCCATTGATAAACCGGTGATATAAATCCTGTTCGTATCAATCATTGGCATCTTCTTGATTAGCTGGTTTATTAAACCCATCAATAATTCCATCGGACGGCTTGCTGTTGGCAACAATTTCGCGTCAGTGCTATTTTTATCACGGGTAAAATTTGACCAGGTCATTTTTTCGGGACATTGCGGAGCAATTACCAATGCAGGATGCAGCAACATGTTTTGATCTGTTGCAAAATTCATAACGCCCCATTTTAATTGCGCTTCATTATCATTTCCTCTTTCGCCGGAGCCATGCAGAAATATAACCAGAGGATACTTGCGGAGCGTATCTGCATCCGGGTATAATTGACGGTAACGTAACGTATCACCTTTATCAACAAATATGTTTGTGCTGAAGCGTGATGTTTGTGAAAATGCTGTTGTGAAAATGAGGAATAGCAACGCGGCAAGCGTTAAAGTTCGTGTATGTTTCATCGTAACCTGTTTTTAAACAGAAAGGAATTGAATAACAAATGTAGGATTTACACTATTCGAAAGTATCAAAAGAAAAATGGGAAGAATAAATTGTGGGAAAGTTGATTCAACGATTTTTTATATCCACAACCATCTTTAATAACGAAAACAATAAAAACTTCTATCGATTAAAGATAATCTCTCCGTGTCGCATCGTGTCTCCGTGGCATAGCGCTAATAACAAAATCACTTTTTCATGTTCGCTTCTATGTCTGCGAAATTGAGCCGGATCGTTTGAAATTCAGGTTGCTGTTCCATCCTCGTTTTATCGTTGAAAGAATTAGCCACGGCTTTCAACAAGTCATCTCTCGCAGCGGCTGCATTATTGTTTCTTGCATTAAGGATCGCCGACAAATACCAACTTTCAGGATTGGTAGCATCATCCAGTTTATAGAGTTCGACAAAAAAAGCGGCTTCTTTATCCCTGTTCGATTTTATCAATTGATTACTGATTGAGTAAAATGCAAGTGATAAGTAGGCAATCAATCGTTGGCTCATAGCAGCCTCAGGAGAATTTCCTTTTGCATTTGTTTGCAGACCAGCTATGGTTGTCTTCCAGTAATTCATATCGCCGCTCTCAAATTGCTGCTGGTAGCCAGCTTTGATCGATTGCTCTTTTGACAATAAATTCTGCCGGTCTGTGGATTGTTTTTGAAACGAAGGATTATTCCTTATTGAATTCTCTTTCTCTTTAAACCAGTTTGCACCAGTGCTGATTCCATTAAAAAGACTTGTTGCTAACACACATTCTTCAACTGCTGATAAAAAATTACCAGTTTTAGCGTAATCATCAATCTCTTTCTTTAATTTATTACTATAGCGATCAACAAAGGAATTATCTACGTCAATTTGTTTTTTTCGCATAGCATTTAGTTGTAGCCCGGCAAAGGCAATGTCCATCCTTTCAACCGGCGCCCATTCATGCTTGCCGTTGAATGATATTATCCGGTGGGCCGTTTGCGTTTGGTTCAACGCATTATCAAAGGCAACAAGATCTGTCATATTTAAATCGCCCGTACCAGCCAGTGTTGTAAGATCAAACCGGAAATTGGAAGGGGGCACGTTATCTGGTAAGCCAGCGCCACCGACAATAACACTTTTTATTTCCGGATGATTTAATGCGATATAACCGGCAACTTTGGCGCCACCTGAAAATCCACAGGTGTAGATCCTGCCTGCATCTATTTTAAGCCGGTTTTTTGAATCAGTGAACAGACTATTCCAGATATTTTCTGCAATGGGAAAATCATTTCCGTTTTTAGAATCATTGCTGCCAATTAAAATAAACTGGTAACGATCGGCCAGCTCTTTGTATTTATTTAACGGAAGCGCACCATCACCGTGTGGGTCAAAAAAATAAATAACCGGCAAAGGCTGATTACCTTTTAAGGGTATGTACAATGCATAAGAATAAGATGAATTGGTTTTGCATACAACGGGTGTAATGACTTTTCCTTTCTGAAACGAATCCGGAACCGCAACAACTGTTGTAACGCTGGCTGTGTCTTTCTTTACGATTGCTTCGGACCCTGAGTTATCGTTGCCCTTATTATCCGCACAGGCTGCCGTGAAGGCAAAAAGAGAAATCAACGCTGTAAGCTGTATAATTTTCATACTTTATCAGACCGGCAAAAATAGTTTTATTTTGATTGAACGTCAGCAACTCATGAGTGAATAGTCAAAACCAAACATAGAATTTCCGGTTAAGCATGGACAAAATTATAAGCTGAAACGACTTTCAAGAGTAAAATTCCTATTGCACCCGCAATTGAAATTGAATATTTTTCGGAGTTAAATTACTATTATGCGCAAGTCTTTACCCGTATTGGTTCTTTTGCTCGCAGGCAGTCTGTATGCATCATCGCAGCAGCTAAGCCAAATTGCCTTTGCAAATGCATCAACTCTTTCCTATTTCTCTTTTACTACTGATCAAAGTATTCTTCTTCGGATATCAGAAGATGGTACCTTGAAAGAATATGGAACAGAGTTAGCCTCAGAACGGGCTACCAATTATTACTCACCGAAGCTGCAGCCTTATATGGGGCGAATCGATTATTTCGGAAACGAAGCGGATTCATCTTTCAAAGGCAAGATAAAAAGTATCGGGACTTGCTATTTTACTTATTATGGCGCATTTGAAGTAGAGGAGAAAAGAGGTAAATTAAAAACAATTGGTCGCACCACATTGGATTACTACACACGATTTGATAATCCTGCGTTCAAAGGGAAATTAAAATCAGCAGGTTCTTATAATTTCGATTACTATTCCATTTCTGAAAACGATGCGGTGAAAGGTAAATTGAAAACAGTTGGAATTACAAGGATCGTTTACAATTCCACTTTTGATGATAAGCTGATACAAGGTAAAGTAAAAAGTATCGGTTCTGTTTCATACGACTGGGGTAAATCAACAGATGCGCAGGGATATGGCGGAGCGTTGAAGTCAGGATCGTATCGTCAGAACGTTGACGGCATTACATATATACTTCGGTAAAATTTTTCTGATAGTTCACCATCTTTATTCTTAAACTGCCGGCATCGTCCGGCATTTTTGTTTCCTTACTTGCGGCGTTTATCAATTATACCATGCAGGTGATTATTATGCCTGAATATTTAATGCAGCTTTGAAACCAGATTTCATTCAATATCCCGTAATTTTAGTAACACCTCTTCTTAAAATATAAACACCGCTATATGAAAAAAATAAACATGCAGCAAGCTGTTGCACAGATCACACCATTAAAGTCAAACCACATACACCGCCGAAAATTTGTAAAGGATATGACAGCGTCTGCATTGGCGTTCACGATAATTCCGAGACATGTAATGGGAGGAGTAAATTATGTGGCGCCAAGTGATAAAATAACGTTGGCTTATATTGGAATGGGTACGCAGGGGATCCGGGAATTGTTGCCGATGCTTGCGGTACCACAGATACAGGTAACCGCAGTTTGCGATCCAAGCAAAGAAGCAAGAGGTTACAAAGACTGGTCAAAAGACGGATTGAAGAATGAGGTACGCAAGACGATTCAGAAATCAGATTGGGAACCGGGAGGAGACAATACCATCCCTGGTGGAAGTGATAATGGTAAATCGATTGTAGACACTTACTATGCCAATGTTCATCCTGAGCTAAAGTATAAAGGTTGTACCGCCTATGCTGACGCAAGAGAATTGCTCGATAAAGAAAAAGATCTGAACGCGGTAAAGATCATGACGCCGGATCATTTACACGGTATTCTCTCTTTGGCGGCAATGAAAAAAGGAAAGCATGTCATTGTACATAAGCCTCTTTCTAACCGGTTGATTGAAGGAAAAAAGGTGATCGAGTTTGCAAGGAATAGCAAAGTGATTACACACCTTGTTCCCTGGGATTCTAACGGATCAATGGAAACAGTGATGTCGTGGATCAATAGCGGAGCAATCGGGACATTGATGGAAGTACACAACTGGACGAACCGACCTGTATGGCCGCAATATCCGGATATTCCATCGGATACTCCACCCTTGCCGCAAGGTCTTGACTGGGATTTGTGGTTAGGGCCTGAAGCTAATCGTCCTTATCATCCCAATTACACAAATATGGTGTTTCGTGGCTGGTACGATTTCGGCGGCGGTTCCATGGCAGATATGGGGCATTACAGTCTCTGGACTGTTTTCAATGCGTTGCAATTAACCTCGCCTACAACGGTAGAGCCTAACCGAAGTCATGTTTGTAGCTTTCACGATCCAGTGCCATACCGGATAAATAATGATTTTTCATTTCCGATGGCGAGCATGGTTCGTTTTAAATATCCGGCAAACGGAAGCCGCCCACCAGTTGATCTTTGCTGGTATGATGGAGGAATGCGGCCACCAACGCCTCCAGAGTTATTTAATGATAACAAACAATTGCCAGAAGAAGGGATGATGTTTGTTGGGGACAAAGGGAAAATTTTAGCAGGCTTCAATGTGCAGAACCCCCAGATCATTTCAGGTAATAAGACAGGCAATCCCGTAAATGCAGAAGCCGATAAACGAAACCAGGTGCAGCAAACATCAGAGGCATTACCCAAATTTGTCGATGCCTGTAAAACAGGTAAGCAATATCCGGGCAATTTCAGGGAAGCAGAGTTTATTACAGAAGCAATCAACCTGTATGCAGTAGCCCTGCGTACAAATAAAATATTAAAATATGATGCGGCCACGGTCTCGATTACCAATGTGCCGGACGCCAATAAATATCTGAATCGGGAGTACAGGCAGGGGTGGGATCCTTCAACGATCTGATGAAAGTGATGGAGAAAAATCAAAAGAAAATATCAGCACATCCATTTATATGGGTGTGCTATGTGTATCAGGATTGAATTTCTGCAACAAAGATTTTATGACAGTGAACAAAGCCAGTTGAAGTTGTATTCCTGGCCTTTGGCTTTTGTACAAGTAAATAAAAAACTGGTCGCAAAATTTGAGTTGATTTTTTCAGCGCCTTGCGACAGCGTTGCGTCACCGTTTACATAAGCTTCGATGCATGAAGTTTCCAATGCACGCCATCCTACAGGGGTTTTCTCAGCGCCATACCCAATATCAAAACGCCTTTCTGCGAGTACCTCTACAAGACATAAAAGCATTTTGGGATCGGATAGCTTTGCAGTAATAGAAATAGGGGACTGGTCAATGTTGTTGCGGTGGTTTGGCTTTTTCATAAAACAGGATTTTGGATATTGGTTGTTAGCTGGTATAATTTATCGGACTGGTTCCAGGCAGCATTGTGACAAGAACGGTATATTCAAAGCAGAACCTATTCCCTTTCCCGATACTTTAATCTTATCGCCAACTTCACAGGATTTTAAATCGACAGCATTCTGAAGCGAACATTCCACGCCATCAATCATCAGGTATGGGTTATCAGGACAAGCGCTATTAATATAGGAGACACGCCCGGTAAGCTCGACTTTTTTGTTTTTGAACTTTTTATCGGCAGATTCAGCGCTGAATTCGTACGCACGAAAATATTCTTTTGCTGAAATGGAAACTGGTTTTAAAGAGGCGAGCGTTTTGTCTTCAGGTAGGGCAGCAAGAATTCCAAATAAAACAAGAATAGATAGAATTGCTTTCATAAATCGATTTTTTCAAAGGATATATATCCGCATAACGGAAGATAAGTCTGAATATTGTAATATGTGCTGGGTTCATTTCAAATAATTTATCCACCAAAGGCCTTTAACAGCTTTATTTAAAACAAGAGATAAAAAACATATTGTCTCGAATATGAGCGACTTAAATCTGTACAAATAGGTGGCGTCGATTTTCATTGATTATTCAACCTGGCATTGTTTTGACCCCTTCTTTCCCTACATTTTATAGTTTTCAGCAATCATCAATCGAGAAATCGTCCCGGACGTTTTGATATTGATAAAAGATGCCTCGAAACTTTCGTCAAAAATATTTTACAGAATATGTTCGTTTAATAATGAACCATTTATAAAATCCAATGTTAAAACAGCAATCGCGGTTATTTTATCCACCGTGGCACGGTAGCAGGATTTTGCGAATTGGTTTTTTACGTATTTTCATTCGTATCACATGAAAGAGACTGCCTTCGAGATGTTCACCTTTTTTGAGAAGACGCCGGCATTGGTTTGCATTGCCGGAAAAGATGGTTTTCTGCGTAAAGTAAACCCGTCCGTAATACAAAAATTTGGTTACACGGAAGCTGAGCTTTATTCTCAACCAATTTCTTCCTTCATTCATCTGGAAGATAAGGCAATGACGGAGGAAGAGCGGGGACGATTGTTAGAGGGAAAAGCCCTGATGAATTTTCAAAACCGTTACGTGAAGAAGAACGGTGAAACAATGTGGCTCGAGTGGACATCGATATATTTTCCGGAAAAAGAAGTTGTATTTGCAATAGCCCACGATATTACCGCGAGAAAACAGATCGAGAAAGAAGTCGAAGAGAAATTTACAAAATTCAAGAGCCTTGCTACCCACTTCAAAAGTAAAATTGAAAAAGAAAGAAAGTATCTCGCAATAGAACTGCATGAGGAGATGGCGCAGCTGGCTGCGGTGGTTAAAATGGACATCGATATAATAAATGATTATGTCGGTGCAACCGATCCCAAAATAAAGAGTCGCCTTGATCATGCTCTCGCAGTTACTGATTTACTCATCAATACCATCCGCAGAATTTCTTTCTCCATCAGTCCCAAAATGCTGGATGAATTAGGGCTTGATGAAACATTAAAATGGCATTGCGACGAATTTTCGATGCTGAATGGTATTCCATGCCGTTTCAAGAGTGACTACGATGAAGCTATGTTAACGCAGGAGGTAAAACTCGATTTTTTCCGTATTTGCCAGGAAGGATTGAGCAATGTAATGTATCATGCACAGGCTGACAATGCCGAGATTAGCATAGAAGATATCGGCACTAAAATCCGCCTTACCGTTGCTGATGATGGTAAAGGCTTTGACATGAAAGAACAGAAGCCTCTTCCCGGCCTTACCAGCATGCGGGAAAGAGCCGCATCTATCAATGGCGAGATAACTATCTGGAGCAAGCCCGGCGAAGGAACCAGGATTGCCGTAGAAGTCGCAAAATAACACTGCTTGCTCACCGCTTGTTTGCCGGCAACAACCGGTTGTAAATCAGAAATTTTCTAACTCGCATAAGAAAGTAGCTTCAGCGTCCATAAGTAACAACCTTTTCTGTATGAAAATCTTTCCCCTTCTTTCCATTGCTGTTATTGCTATTGTTGTATCCGAAAGTTTTAAAGCGCAAAGCATTTCTACCATCACAGAGTATCTGAATGTTTCAGGGCCTGTTGATTTCAACAAGAAGTCGTATAAGCTTAACTGGACTTCGCACCCCTCTGCTAATTATTACAAACAGGAATATCTTGCAGCAGGGGAGTCGGCTGATAAGTTTACTTCGATGGTTATGCTGGAAGCTTTAACGGGCAATACAACTATCAAAGAGCTTGTTGCTGCCAAGGTGAATGAGCTGAAAACAATGAAGGAAAACAATCCGTATGTAAACTATGAGTCTTTCACTAACGGGCATACCGGCGAGTACATGCTTGATTTTTTAGTGACGGCAAATGGTGCAGATGGAAAAATTGCGATCGCCGAAAGAAATGTGTATCGATATACTACATTTAGCGATAAGTCAGGCAACAAGGGCGTTTTATTATTCGGGATTGCAACAAGAAGCTATGGAGCAGCTACCAATAATTTTATCACGTCACTTAAAACAACTAAAAAGGAACTCGTTGATAAAGTGAGCCAGTCTAATATGCCGGTAGTGAATATTTCAAAATGATCTTTTACGTTTTCGACGTTGTATGCACATCCAGATGGTAAGATCAAAGCAATCTAAAATTACAGCGTATTAATCACGTCAATTCATTTCTATAGCCCCATTCTTCCAAAAGAATTACAGTAAAATAATGAACCAACAATTTTTGGTTCTTCCATCTGTTGGAATAAAAGAGATTCCTTAAAAGACTTCAAAAATCAAATAAATATTTAGATTTATCAGGCAAAGATTCAACTGATCTTTAATAACTAAATGCATTACATGAAAAGCTTGTCAATAGCCTGTTGCCTGTTGTTTCCTCTCTGCATTTTTGCTCAGCAAAACACTGAATCCTATTCCGTCGATTCGGCAAGTGTTCAGCATGCCGGTATTCCTAAAGGTGAAGTGTTGAAATTTACGTTTAATCAATCAACGATTTTTCCGGGAACAACACGTGATTACTGGATTTATATACCGGCTCAATATAAGCCCGATAAGCCAGCCTGTGTTTATGTAAACCAGGATGGCATTCAATGGAACGCACCGATTGTATTTGATAACCTGATTTATAAAAATGAAATGCCGGTAACAATTGGCGTGTTTGTTACACCGGGTAAAGTGTTAGCCGACAGCGGGTCGAATGCACAAGACCGTTATAACCGAAGCTTCGAGTATGATGGACTAGGAGACGGTTATGCAAAGTTTATTTTGAATGAAATATTGCCTGAAGTAGAAAAGAAAAAGACAACAGATGGGAGAGCGATTCATCTTTCTAAAAATGGAAATGACCGTGCTATCGGAGGATCAAGCAGCGGCGCTATTTGTGCATTTACTGCAGCATGGGAGCATCCAGAAGAATTTTCACGAGTATTCAGTGCAATCGGAACATATGTAGCCTTGCGAGGTGGAGAAAGATATCCGTTGTTAGTGCGAAAGTATGAGCCAAAGCCAATCCGGATTTTTTTACAAGATGGGAGCAATGATCTGAATATATACGCCGGTGATTGGTGGAAAGCGAATGAGATGATGGAACGTTCATTGCAGTTTGCGGGGTATGAAGTGAATCACGTGTGGGGAGAAGGCGGTCACAACGGTAACCAGGGCACTTCTCTTTTTCCTGAAGCTATGCGTTGGTTGTGGAAAGGTTGGCCAGCAGCGATTTCGAAAGGCAATTCAAAGAATCAATTTTTAAGTGATTTGCTGATGTCGGGTGAAGATTGGCAATTGGTTGGCGAAGGATATAAGTTCACAGAAGGTATTGCGGCAAATGCAAAAGGAGAAGTCTATTTCCAGGATATACCGGAAGCAAAAACCTACCTGGTCGGAGGAAATGGTAAACCAACCGTTGTTAATTCTGATTCGAAAAAAGCAAGTGGTACATGCTTTGACGCTGATGGTAAAATGTACACAGTAACAGGAGGCACGAAGCAGGTTTTGTTATATAACAATGATAAGAAAGAAAAGACAGTAGCGGATAGTGTCGCTGGTAATGATCTTGTGAAAGCATACAATGGAAATATTTATGTTACCGTTCCCAATGGATCGACAAACCCGGGCAAGCTCTTATTGGTCAAAACAAATGGGGTGAAAGAAATAGTAGATGAAGGTATAAAATTTCCCAACGGTGTTACATTGTCGCCTGATCAAACGCAACTATATGCTACCGAATCTGCAACCCATTGGGTTTGGATATACAAAATAAAACCGGATGGAAGTTTGACATTTAAACAACGGTATGGCTGGCTGCATGTTCCAGATGCAGAAGACAACGCATGGCCCGATGGGTTGAAATGCGATACTGCAGGAAGAGTTTTCGTTGCCACTCGGCTTGGCATACAAGTGATGGATCAGCTAGGCAGAGTGAATGCTATTATTCCGATCCCGCCATCGAATAGTCAAAGCTCCAATCTTTGTTTTGGCGGCCCTGATTTTAATATTCTCTACGTAACTGCAGGCGATAAAGTTTTCAGGAGAAGATTGAAAACTAAAGGCGCAAGCACATTTTTGCCACCGATAAAACCAATAAGCCCACACTTGTAAGGTTTTTCGTTGCTTAATAATATGTAGGAGCGGTAATAGTACAGTTGCAATGGTTGGTGTTAGAGGCCGTTAATTGGTAACTTAATATTCCAAACAAACTGCTATGCGTAAACTTATTACTATCTCTGTCTTGCTCGGTTGTTTTGTCTCTTATTCTCAAACAAATCTTCAACCTGTTTCACCGCAACAAAAAATTGCTGATTCCATTTATCAGTCGAATGATTTTAAGAATGCTTTGCCACTTTATCAAAAGCTTGTGAAGGACATGCCATCTAATGCAATATTCCTGAATCGACTTGGTTATTGCTATCATAACACAGGTAATTATTCTGAAGCGATGCGTTTTTATGAAGAATCATTGGCGAATAACCCAGGACCAGTATTGAAACAAGTAGTAGAATCAAGAGTGGCGAGATTGTTTTCATTGCAAAAGAATAATTCAAAAGCAATAGAGCATTTAACAAACGCTGTAAAACTCGGCTACAGTAATCTTTCAGAATTGGAAACAAATCCAGACTTTGCCTCATTGCGAACATCTGGTCAATACAAACCTGTTCACGATACAATCTACAATCGTGCTTATCCTTGTATGGCCGACTCCAATGCGAGACAGTTTGATTTTTGGGTGGGGGAGTGGAATGCCTATCAGAATGGAACTTCGAATCTTGCAGGTTTTAGTAAAATTGAAATTGCCAGCGGTGGCTGCATGATCCTGGAAAACTGGACATCTGCAATCGGTAGTTACAGCGGAAAGAGTATGAATTATTATATCCCTTCAACACATAAATGGGAACAGGTTTGGGTTGGGTCGGAGGGAAGCCCGCAACGGCCCAATCGTTTTCTCAATGGTGAATATAAAGACAGCGCTATGCGATTTGAATTCTCAGGTTCAGATCAGGGCGGTGATTACATCGGGCGGTTTATATTTTATAATCTCGGACCCGATAAGGTGAGACAGTTTAGTGAGCAGTCTCATGATCAAGGAAAAACATGGACTACAAACTATGATTTTATTTACGTGAGGAAAAAATAGAGTTGCGATATGCACCTTAAAATCAAAATGCAGTTTGGCTTGTGTACAAACTGCATTTTGATTATCTGAAAAAATTTATCTATGCCTTATCATAGTTCACACATTCCTTCAATTCCTTTTCACTATAAGCAAGATTGTATTGTTTTAACACATCGGCCGGTACGCCGTTCCATTGAGTGGCTACGTTACCGATATAGCCAACATCTTTAGTTCCTATCTCTGTTGTATAAAACCCTGTTGCAGTAAGATTGCGCATTAAACTAAAAAATGATACACCTTGCTCATACCCCGGTTTGATAGTCCTTTTAGAGATCACTTTGCCTTTTTCGTCCTTTACGACAGGATAAGCGATATCATCTACAATTTCTATTTGCTGGTCATGTGAGCAATCTGTAAATGGCTTTTCAAAACGTTTCAGGCATTGTATGTCCAGCCAGCGAAGACCGCCACGCATCGGCACCTGGTGCTCCGGCATATCATTGACTATATAGCCTATAAATTCCGGAACCTTTGCATCGCTTGCACTGCCACTTACTTCATCTTTTGGAATAATGATATCACCCAAAATAGTTATCGTCGCCATCTCATGGTCGGTAAAGAACTTTTGTCCGGCGACAGTTTTCTCATATTCTTCTTCTTCTTTGAAACGATTGAGACCCGGTGTTACACTGGTTTTATTATCAGCAACCACTTCTTTTTTTACTTCATTATTGCATGCTTCTACCAACACACCGGCTGATACGGTACCGAGTAAAAGCGCTTTTATCGATTTTCTTCTATCCATAATTATAAAACCCAACCCGCTTTGGGAGGGGATTTTTGTTTTATAGATTAAAAATGTTTTTTCTAATAGACGATGAACAAAGATCAGAACGATGAATGGAGCGTCGCAACAAAAGCCCAATCAAGGTAAACCTGTTTGCGGCCAAATTGTATTTGCATTTAATCTCCATAATCATTCTTAATCCAACCATTCGTGGTTCTATAAATTGTTCTTTTTTAGTTCATCTACCAGGTGTTCACTTGCTCTCATTGACAATGCAAGTATCGACCATGTAATGTTTTTATCACCTTGTGAAACAAACTGGCCGCCATCTACACAGAACACATTTTTGCAGTCATGTGCCTGGCTCCAACTGTTCAATGCAGATTTTTTAGGATCATTACCCATACGAACTGTCCCTGCTTCATGAATAATATTTCCCGGTGCATGCAGGCCGTAGTTATTTTCAGGGCCATCATCACCCCATATTTTCTCGGCACCCAACGCATGCAATATTTCTTTGAACGTTTCTTTCATATGCTTTGCCTGCTTTATTTCATAATCAGAATACTGCGTATGAAAACGTAAAACAGGAATACCATATTTATCTACCACTTCAGGATCTATTTCGCAATAGTTATCTTCTCTTGCAACAGCTTCACCACGGCCAGCCATACCGATGTGTGCGCCGAAAAAGTAACGGTAATCTTCTTTCAACGAAGCGCCATAGCCACCTGGTTCCTTTTCCTTTCCTTTTATTTTGTACGATCCGTTCAGGTTTTCAATTCCCCAATTGAAGCCATACAACGGTTGGCCAAAGCCACCACCATATTCTATGTGATAACCACGGGGGAAATCGAGTTTCTTATTATCAAGCCACCATGGCGTGTAAACGTGCATACCACCAACGCCATCTTCATTATAGCGTTTACGGTCGAATAATGCTGGGACAATACCGCCCATATCAGCGCCGGTAGAATCATGTAAATATTTACCAACAACATTGCTGCTATTAGCTAAACCATTCGGGTGACGTTGCGATTTTGAATTCAATAATAATCTTGCACTTTCACAGGCGCTGGCTGCAAGTATAACAGTGCGACCGCTTACCTGGTATTCCTGCATATCTTCTTTATTGATATAGGAAACTCCGGTTGCCAGTCCTTCTTTATTCGTTAATACTTCGCGGGCCATTGCATTTGTTACCAAATCAACGTTTCCTGTATTTATTGCGGGAATACACAAACAAGATGAAGAAGAGAAATCGCCATATACTTTACAACTGCGACCGCATTGTGCGCAATAAAAACATGAACCGCGTTCTTTATTAATTGGCTTGGTCAAAATAGAAAGACGAGAAGGAATAACCGGAATACCAATACCGGTTGCAGCTTTCTTTATAAATAATTCATGAAGACGTGGCTTTGGAGGCGGAAGAAAAAAACCGTCCGGATCATTTTCCAATCCTTCATTTGTACCGAAAACACCAAGCAGTTTATCTATCTTATCATAGTATGGTTTTACATCTTCATATCCAATTGGCCAGTCATCTCCGAGACCATCTATACTTCTTCTTTTAAAATCCTTAGGACCGAAACGCAATGAAATACGCCCCCAGTGATTGGTACGTCCACCCAACATGCGGGCACGCCACCATTCCCATTTCTGGCCGCCATTGTTTGTGTACGGTTCCCCATCAATTTCCCAGCCCCAATAGCAACCATCAAAATCTCCGAATGGACGGAATTTCGTACTTGCACCGCGACGTGGTGAATCCCATGCATTCTTTAACTGGCAGGAATCTTTTTTTGGATCAAAGTAGGGACCGGCTTCTATCAAACAAACTTTTAGTCCGGCGTTGGCCAACACATATGTTGCCATACCTCCACCTGCTCCGGAGCCAATCACGATAGCATCGTATTGCTTGGGCTGTTTCTTGATCTGTAAATCTCCCATAACGTGGAATTGATAAATTTTAAAGTGGCAGAATTAAAGGCATAAATTTAAAGCAAGTAAGTGTTCATTTCGTTGCAAGCAATTAATTTATGCGGTTATTGTAAAAATATTTTTAAATTCTGTTGATCGAACGCATTTTTATCGCAATGGCAATCTTCTCATATATATTCACGTTCGTGTTTAAAAATAGTATATTCTGATCAATAAGAGACTCAATTTTCTTTTTGATACTCTTTACAATTCGAGCGCAGCATAGCGGGTTTATAAAAAGATTATTTGCTGAACCATTAACTTTATTCTATTAACCGGTTTTTTGCATGTCTATATTCATCGGTGTTGATATTGGTACCACAAATGTAAAGGTCGTTGCCGCCGATGAATCGGCCGCGATTGTTTGCGAGGAAAAGAAATCATATCCGCTTTACCAACCGCAACAGGGTTGGTGCGAACAGGATCCTGAAGAAATATTCGCAGCGTTTCTCCTTGTTTTTAAAAATATAATTGCAAAGATTAATCCCGGTGATATTGAAACAGTATGCTTCAGTGCTGCTTTTCATAGTGTAATTGCGATGGATAAGGATGGCAACGCGTTAACCCCGGTAATCACGTGGGCCGATACACGGAGCAATGCTTATGCAAAACAATTAAAACAGTCATCTTCAGGAAAAGAAATTTATAGTAAGACAGGCGTTCCGATACACCCGATGTCGCCACTGTGTAAAATTGCATGGATCAGGGATCATCAATCAAAAATATTCGATGCAACACACAAATTCATTTCAATTAAAGAATTCATCTGGTTTAAATTATTTGGAGAGTATGAAGTGGATTATTCTATTGCTTCTGCGACTGGATTGTTTGATATAAAAACTAAAGTATGGTGTAAAGAAGCATTGACATTTTGTGGCATAACCGCTGAATTACTTTCGAAGCCTGTTTCTGTATTCTATTCTCGCACAAATCCTGCTTGTACAGAATTCAGTTTGCCACCGGATGTTTCGTTTATTACCGGTGCAGGCGATGGTGCAATGGCAAATCTTGGCAGCGGCGCAATCTTTCCAGGAATTGCCGCATTAACGATTGGGACAAGTGGAGCTATCCGTACTGTCAACACAAAACCCTTGGAAGATGATCAAGGGCGATTGTTCAATTATTTATTGACAGACGAACTCTATATCAGCGGTGGCGGTATTAATAATGGAGGAATCGTTTTACAATGGTTTTTAAAAACATTTATACAAAAAGAAATCTCGCCAGATAAAGAATATGAATGGTTTTTTGAGGAGATAAAGCAGGTGCCAGCTGGCGCTGATGGTTTGATTTTTCTTCCGTACATACTTGGCGAAAGGGCGCCCGTTTGGGATGCGGATGCAAAAGGTGTTTTTATTGGCATAAAGTCTACGCATACGATAAAACATTTTATGCGGGCGGTAATTGAGGGAATTTGCTTTTCGCTGTTGCAACTATTAAACGCTATTGAAGAAAGAACGCCTGTAACTACCATTTTCGCGACCGGAGGCTTTACACAATCATCGTTATGGCTGCAAATGCTGTCGGATATTTTAAATAAAAAAATAGTTGTGATCACCGACGCGGACGCGTCTGCAATGGGAACTGTTTATATAAGCATGTTTAAAAAAGGATTGATCAGCAATTGGAATAAGCTCAATGGTTTTTCGCATAGTGAAAAGGAATTTTTGCCTGATGTAAATCTTATAGCAAGCTATCAAAAAAGATTCTCTGTTTTTAATCGCCTTTATGATAAACTGAAAGATGACTTTGAATTGCTGAGTAATATTGAGGAATGATTTTTTTCCTGGCATAATAATCAATACGAATCGATATGAAATCACTGCTTGCATGTTTTGCTTTTATCAGCGCTACTTTTGTCGTGTCCGCACAGTCTGACAGCACCTACGCGGAACGGTTAGGATTTCCCAAAAATGCTAAAGTTGTAATTGTGCATGTTGATGATGTGGGTATGTCATTTGACTCAAATGAAGGCGCAATAACTGCAATGACGAAAGGCATTGCCACGAGTTGCAGTGTGATGATGCCTTGTCCGTGGGTACCGGGATATGTTCATTATTTAAAACAACATCCTAATACGGATGCAGGCCTTCATCTTACGTTGACATCTGAATGGGATGATTATCGATGGCCGCCGCTCAGCGGAAAACCGAAGTCGCCTGGTTTGGTAGATCCGGAAGGTGCTATGTGGCCGGAAGTGGAAGATGTAGTGAAACATGCTTCTGCAGATGAAGTGGAAACTGAAGTAAGAGCGCAGATTGAACGTGCAAAAGAAATTGGTTTTACTCCCACTCATATGGATAGTCACATGGGAACATTGTTTGCGACACCGGCATTCCTGCAGCGTTATGTGAAGCTTGCTATAGAATATCAAATACCGGTAATGTTCCCTGCAGGGCATGCTGCATTGATTTCAAAACTACAAGGGTTCAGTGAGGCGCAAATGCAGGGTATCCGTGCATTGGGAAAACAATTATGGGATGCCGGTCTGCCGGTACTGGACGATATTTACAATGAAAGCTACGGATGGAAGTTGCCACAGGGAACACCTGAAACAGATGCCAATCTGCAAAAATTCAAAACACAGAAGTATAAAGAAGCGTTCGCTGCGATGAAACCAGGGTTGACGTATCTCATTATGCATTGCACGGTGCCTTCAGAAATCTTTAAACATATTTCTGGTTCAGGTCAAACACGGAAGGGTGATCTGCTGGCAATGATTGACCCGGAATTAAAAAAGTATGTAGAGAGAGAGGGGATTATATTGGTGACCTGGAAGGAATTATCTGAAAGAAGAGCAAAGTTGAAATAAAGTAAAAAACTTCGCTGATTCAATTCATCAAAAATGCAGTTGATTGCCGCATGAAGAAATTATTCATGATAGTTAGTTTTTTAAGTAGCGTATTTTCTTCAAAATCCCAGTCAGATATCTATGCTGCTTATCCTGTTTATAAGGGTGATGATCTTGGATTGACCTATTCTCCTTCTGTTTCAAAATTCCGGATATGGTCGCCGTCTGCGCAGAAGGCAGAATTGTTACTGTACAAAGAAGGAGAAGGCGGAGAAATGTTATCAAGGAATGAAATGACCAAAAGTGACAATGGAACCTGGGTTGCATCCATTAAAGGAGATCAAAAAGGTAAGTTCTATGTTTTTCGTGTGATGCTCAATGATAGCTGGCAGGATGAAGTACCTGATCCATATGCCAGGATCGTTGGCATAAATGGAACGAGGGCAATCATTGAAGATTTAAAGAAAACAAATCCAGCTAACTGGCAACAGGACAAATCTCGTCATTTAGTGAACGCAACTGATGCGATCATTTATGAATTGCATATTCGTGATGCAAGCATTGCTGCAAACTCCGGAATAAAACACAAAGGAAAATTTATTGGCCTCGCAGAAAAAGGAACTATAAATAAAGAAGGTTTGTCAACTGGCTTGGATCATTTAAAAGAATTGGGCGTTACACATATCCATCTCCTTCCATTCTTTGATTATAACTCAGTGGATGAAAAGAACCCTGGTGCAAAGTATAATTGGGGGTACGATCCGTTGAATTATAATGCGCCGGAAGGTTCTTATTCTACAAACCCAGGTGACGGTATAACAAGGATCAAAGAATTAAAACAACTCATCCAAGCGTTTCACAATAATGGATTAGGCGTTGTAATGGATGTTGTTTATAATCATACTGCATTGGCAGATAAGTCAAACTTTAATCAACTTGTACCTGGCTATTACTATCGACAAACGGCCGATGGAAAATTTTCCAATGCTACCGCTTGTGGTAACGAAACAGCCAGTGAACGACCGATGATGCGGAAGTTTATTCTTGAGTCAATGAAATATTGGGTACAGGAATATCATATTGATGGCTTTCGGATAGACCTGATGGGTGTACATGATATTGTGACGATAAATACAATTTCGAAGGAATTGCATAAAATAAAACCAGGGATCTTGTTGTATGGAGAAGGTTGGACCGCTGGTTCATCTCCATTGCCGGATTCATTACGTGCATTGAAGAAAAACGCATTTAAACTTGATCATGTTGCCGTGTTCAGTGATGATATTCGGGATGGAATAAAAGGCAGCGTGTTTGATCATAGCGATCGCGGCTTTGCAAGTGGTAAAGCTGGTATGGAAGAAAGCATAAAATTTGGTGTTGCCGCAGCGTGCAAACATCCACAGGTTGATTATACCAAAGTCAACTATTCAAAAGCTCCGTATGCTGCTGAACCATACAACACGATTTCATATTGCGAGTGCCACGATAATCATGTGTTGTGGGATAAATTGGCAATATCAGCAAAAGATGCCACAGAAGAAGAACGTAAACAAATGCACAAGCTGGCGTTGGCAATCGTGTTGACTTCACAAGGAATTTCTTTTTTACATGCAGGCACAGAGTTTCTGCGAACAAAACAAGGCATTGAAAATTCGTTTGAATCGCCTGATAGCATAAATGCAATTGATTGGAGTCTCAAGACAAAGAATAAAGATGTCTTTGATTATGTACAATCGTTGATCGCAATGCGCAAGGCGCATCCTGCATTCCGGATGAAAACGGCCAAACAAATCGCTTCGAATATTGTATTTGCTGATGATCTTCCAGCACAGATTGTCGCTTACTCTATCAATGGCGCTGCGGTTCAGGATAAATGGAAGAAGATTTTTGTGGTCTATAATGGATCTGACTTTGAGCAAAATATCAAATTACCGGTGGGGAAATGGAAATCGACAACCACAAATTCTATCTTCATTAAAACGACTACCGTTCAGCCAATATCCTGTTCTATATTTTACGTCGAATAGCGTTTAGCCGGGATTTATTACTGAGAGACTTCATCTGTCAACTGCGATACAAGTGATTTTGTCATGTTAGTGATATTGAGATTATAGCTTGCTAAATATTCAGTCGTTGCAGATGTCCACGATTGAAAAAAACGAATGCCCCGGTTCTGCTCAGTATTTTTAATAGTTATTGTTCCTGTTTTTGTTGGCTGACCACCATCAATCAATTTATAATTTACTACGAGATCTTTATTGTCAGGCTCAATGTAAACTTTTGCCCAACTGAAAGCGTAAATTAACCAGATCATGTTTTCTTTTATAACAATAGAGAACGTTGCTGGTGCTTCTTCTACTGTAAGTTCCAACTTGCGGCCGTTCAATTTTTCTATCAATGCCTTTGTTGGTATTGTATTAATAGAGTTTGTAAAATTGGTAACAGGAATGGCCGGATTTAAAGAACAGATTTGACGATGATTGAATTTCCAATAAAATAGCAAGGGAATCAATTTATCCCTTTTGTGAAATGTGGTTGAAATCGCCGGACTCTTCGCTGTCATCGCAGAGTTTACGTCAATTTCCTGTTTCTTCTTTTTGTTTGGTTTTGGAAGTTCGTGGTTATATTGTTCAGCTACCCAGTTGTCAAGATGTTTGGAGGTTAAGCAACTGGAAAACGAAAAAAGCGAAGCAACAAGCAAAATAATAACGATACTATTTTTTTTCCCTGACTTTTTCATACGTATGGTTTATAAAAAATGGCGG
Organism: Chitinophagaceae bacterium; assembly: GCA_049840875.1. GTDB lineage: Bacteria > Bacteroidota > Bacteroidia > Chitinophagales > Chitinophagaceae > JAFDYH01. The sequence continues at coordinate 180,369 of JASGJE010000003.1, forward strand.
TAATGATAGTAATTATTTTTTAAGAGAAAAAATATTCAGAAAGTTCTTGCTGCTATCATTGTACTTATTTTAAAGTTATTAATAGAAGATTAGTTTGATTAAGTATAACCAATTAGAGAAGTTATTTCAAAAGCACTGTTTAGTTTATCGAAGCCTGTACAATCTGCTCAATATTTAATTTTCGCATCGACATAAATGCTTGCGCGGCTTTGCCAGCCTTTGCAGGATCGCTCATGATCTTACTTAAAATTACCGGAATAATTTGCCAGGACACGCCAAACCTGTCTTTCAGCCAGCCACACATACTTTCTTCGCCTCCTTCTGTTAGCTGCTCCCAGAAATAATCTATTTCTTCCTGGTTTTCGCAATGGATAGTTAATGATATACCCTCTGTAAATGTAAAATTGTGTGATGCTGCACTCTCCATCAGCATGAATTTATAGCCAAGCAGAGCAATCTGTGCGTGTTTTACCTTGCCTTCCTGGTCTGGTTTTTCATTTGCACCGTAACGCATGATACCATCTTTTTTTGCATCTTTAAAAACAGATGTGTAATGTTCCAATGCTTCATCAACACGTCCATATTGTTTGCCTGTAAATAATAAACAGGGAGTAATCTTTTGGCCTGTATCGGCAATTTTGCCGAGTGCAAATTGCCAGGAGATGCCAAACTTGTCCGCTATCCAGCCATATTTTTCTGCCCAGGGATATTTATCCATCGGCATCATTATAGAGCCCTCTTTGCTGAATGCAGCCCATATCCTGTTCAATTCTTCTTCCGTCTCCGCAATATAATAAAATGAAATAGCCGGTGTAGGTTTGTACATGGGGCCGCCATCAAGCAGCGTGATGTTTTGTCCTGCTACATTGATACCTGTAACAATAGACGACTGGGATGTAATTTTTGCATCTGCAAAAACAGAACAATACAAACTGGCAGCTTCTTTGGCCTGGTTATTAAACCAGAGACAGGGTGTTATCTTTTCTTTCATAATTTTTTTATTTGATCACAAACCTATACTACAATGTGCCTGTTAAATAGAATAAAAACGACAGTCTCAATCTTTTTTCAAACCTGACTTCAAATAGTCATTGGGAGTGATCTGGGTAAATTCTTTAAACGAACGGATAAAATGACTTTGATCTGCGAAATCATTGTCATAAGCGATATCGGTAAGTTTATTAAAATCTCCTGACCTTAACTGTGTAAATGAAAGCTGAAACTGGCAAATCCGTTTGTATTGCATCGGGGTAACGCCGGTATATTTTTTAAAGATGCGCTGAAAAGTTCTCTGGTTAAGATCTGTTTTTTCAATTATCGATGACAGAGAATCATGACCGGGATTTAACATTATTTCATCCGTTGCGATTCTTATTATTTCGCATTCCCGTTTATTTTGTTCAACCAGGTGGGTTAATAAATTGTTCAGCACTTCAATCTTTCGTTCCGTTGTTGCAGCATACATCAATTGTGTCTTCAGTGCGTTCGTTTGGTGTGCATTCCAGTTTTGCAATTCGATTTTATTCTTCAAAAAATCGGTGGCGGGTATATTGAATAAAGGAGCAACTGTAAACGGTTTGAAGAAATAAGCAATTATTGTAGTGTCACGCTTTATTTCCCAATCAGCTTGCGAAGTTGATTTTCCGTATAGTGCCAATTCCTGTATATTTTCAAAACCGTTTTCTGCAGTTATCATTTTACAGAGAAGAACAGGCATCCCATTTGTAACCATTGGCAATTTGTTCTCAACATCATCAATACAATCTTCAAGCACCAAAAGAGTTTTTACGCAAGTTGCAATTGCAGAATTTGGTTTCTGGTAACGGTATCTCATGAAGTCTTGATTAAAACAGCAACAATCGTTTTATAAATTTACAAAAGCTACCAGTTTTTAAACGAAAAGTGCTAATTATGCATTCGTTATTATAAAAAGCATTTTTTTATTACTCAAAAACGATGAATATGCCAGCACGATTTTTAGTCGCAGCCTTTGCCTTTTTGTTCGGAATAGTTTCTTTTACCAATGCACAAAACAGTACCGATAAGCTTGTGAAAGAGTGGGAGAGAGCAAAAGAATACACAAAGGAATATCTTGATGCAATGCCTGAATCGGGTTATGCTTTGAAACCCACGCCGGAAATGCGTTCATTTGCTGAACAAATGCTGCACCTCACCGATGCGAATTATGGGTTTGCTGCTGCAGCAAGTGATACAAAAAGCCCGATTGGTCAGGGCGAATCGGAAAAAACGGCTGATAAATCCAAAGCAAACGTTACCAAACTCGTAATGGCGGGTTATGATTTTGTAATCGACGCTATTAAGAAACTGCCAACGGCAAAGCTGAATGAAAGCATAAAGCTCTTTGGTCGTTTTGATATGACAAGAGAAGAAGCGTTTGCAAAATGTTTCGAACACCAGACGCATCACCGTGGGCAAACGACTGTGTACATCCGCCTGGCAGGAGCAAAACCGCCACAGGAAAAATTATTCTGATAATTGCTGTCGGCGGAATTCGACAATCTTTTCTTAATTCAATTATTAAAAGCAGTCATTTATCTATGAGGTGGTTAACAATTGTATTTTGTTTCGTTTGTTGTATTACGAACGCGGCGACGGTTGATACGGCTTCTGTGTTTAGTAATTCAATGCATAAGGAAATTAAATGCGTGATAATAAAGCCTTCGTCTTATGATGGCAAAAAAGAAATTCCGGTCGTATATCTTTTGCATGGATATAGCGGCAATTATGCGCAGTGGGTAAAAACAGTACCTGCGATAAAACAATATGCAGACCAGGATAGTATCATCATCGTATGCCCTGATGGAAATTACAATTCATGGTATTTTGATGCGCCGATGGATTCAAGTGTGCGTTACGAAACATTTGTCAGTAACGAGCTTGTAGGTTATATAGATAATCACTATAAAACAATTAAGAACCGGAATGGTCGGGCTATTACCGGCCTAAGCATGGGTGGGCATGGTGCATTTTATCTCGCATTCAGACACCAGGATATTTTTGGCGCTGCAGGCAGCATGAGCGGCGGTGTTGATATACGCCCATATCCATTGAACTGGGATATGGCGAAACTACTTGGGTCATATAAAGACCATCCGGACAATTGGGAAGCGAATACAGATATTAATCTCATTCATTTATTGACGCCGGGATCACTTGAAATAATATTCGATTGCGGCTACGATGATTTCTTTTATAAAGTAAATGTCGCGATGCATGAGAAATTGCTATATGCAGGCATTCCACATGACTTCATTGTTCGTCCCGGCGGTCACACCTGGAACTACTGGGCAAATGCTATAAGTTATCAGCTATTGTTTATGAAGCATTATTTTGATAACAACAAAAAGTGAGTGATAAAAAGCTGAATCATTTTTAAATTTTTATTTCAGCAGCAGCGAAAGGGTAATGTCTGATAAGAAGGGTTTCAATTTGCCCGACTGATTTTCGAATCGGAAAAACGACGCTGAAGTTTAAATCTATTGTTTTTGCAAATCGGATTCCTGCATCGGCGATTTGCCGGTAAGGGTTTCGGCAAGAGAAATTTGACGGAATATTGAACACTGTTTCTCTAATCATTATTCCGTCTCAACTTAGGATTCCCAGCCGCTTTTTGTTACCTTTGCGCATCCTGAAAAACAGGGTAAGTTTCAATGAAGAATATCCGCAATTTTTGCATTATCGCTCATATCGACCACGGCAAATCCACCCTGGCTGACAGACTTTTACAAGCTACCAATACAATCAGTGAACGGGAAATGATGGACCAGGTGCTGGATGATATGGATCTTGAAAGAGAGAAAGGCATTACCATCAAAAGTCACGCAATTCAGATCAACTATAAACACACAGATGGGCAGGAATATATCCTGAACCTGATTGATACTCCAGGCCACGTAGATTTCAGTTATGAAGTGAGCAGGGCGTTAGCTGCCTGTGAAGGAGCGTTACTTTTGGTTGATGCAACGCAAGGCATACAGGCCCAGACTATCAGTAATTTGTATCTCGCAATTGAAAATGACCTTGAGATTATTCCTGTTGTGAATAAGATTGATATGGATGGGGCAATGATTGAGGAGGTGAAAGACCAGATCATCGATTTGATCGGTTGCAAACCTGACGATATATTACTAGCCAGTGGACGAACCGGGATAGGTGTAGACGGTATTTTAAAAGCCATAGTGGACAGAATCCCTTCGCCGGAAGGCAACGCTGAAGCGCCATTGCAGGCATTGATCTTCGACAGCGTGTTCAACTCGTTTCGTGGCATCATCGTTTACTATCGCATTTTAAATGGGCAGATAAAAAAAGGAGATAAGGTTCAGTTTGTATCCACTAAACAGGAATATGAAGCGGATGAAATCGGGATACTAAAACTGAAGATGACAGAGAAGAAAGAGGTTGGTTGTGGCGACGTCGGATACATTATTACAGGTATAAAGAATGCTAAGGAAGTAAAAGTCGGTGATACCATTACGCTGGCTTCAAATCCTACACCTGAACAAATTAAAGGTTTTGAGGAAGTAAAACCGATGGTTTTCGCCGGTATATTCCCTGTAGATACCGATCAGTTCGAAGAATTGCGCGATTGCATGGATAAACTTCAACTGAATGATGCATCATTGACGTATGAACTGGAAACATCACAAGCCCTCGGCTTTGGTTTTCGATGCGGTTTTCTCGGGCTGCTTCATATGGAAATCATCCAGGAGAGATTGGAGCGTGAGTTTAATCAAACAGTAATTACAACTGTTCCCAACGTTAGTTTTATCGCTTATACTACAAAAGGCGAAAAGATAATTGTCAATAACCCTACTGAATTTCCTGATCCCGTTAAGACAGAAAAGATAGAAGAGCCGTATATCAAAGCGCAGATTATCAGTAAACCGGAGTATATCGGCAACATAATGACCCTTTGCCTTGGCAAGCGAGGTATTTTGATTAATCAGAGTTATCTGACGACTACGAGGGTTGAGTTACTATTTGAAATGCCGCTAACTGAAATTGTATTTGATTTCTATGATAAATTGAAATCGCAGACAAGAGGTTATGCTTCGTTTGATTATCATCCGATAGGGTATCGGGATGCTGATATTGTCAAAATGGATATACTGCTGAATAGTGAAAAAGTGGATGCATTAAGCGCTCTGATTCATCGTAGCAGATCACAGGATTTTGGTCGCAAGCTTTGCGAAAAATTAAAAGAATTGCTACCGCGCCAGCAATTCCAGATTGCGATACAAGCCGCTATTGGAGCAAAGGTGATAGCAAGGGAAAATATATCAGCAATGCGCAAAGATGTTACAGCCAAATGTTACGGTGGTGATATCAGCCGTAAACGAAAATTGCTTGAAAAGCAGAAGGAAGGTAAAAAGCGTATGCGCCAGATCGGTAGTGTAGAAGTACCGCAGGAAGCATTTTTGGCGGTCTTAAAATTAGATGATTAATACACTAATAGATGCTAATGATGGCGAATAGTCGCTAATAGATTTCTTCGATAGACACTCTCAAAAATTCTTAGAAAACGCCTGCAGCTACAGATTTTTATAATTTGCTGCTGTTAAAGTCTATTAAGTGTAGCAGTAGTTTTTATTAGCGTTAATTAGTGTGTTGATTCTTTTTGGTCTTCTCATTCAATTTATTCTCGTCATGGTTGCCTTGGTTATCCAATATAGGATCTCCAACCGGCGCCTGACCGTCCTGTAACTTATAAGTAAATACTTTGTCGATGTGAACCCACTTACCTTTTTCCCATTTGAAGCCTTCATAATCGCCATCGGGAACATAGGTGAATTGCTTTTCCGGTTCATCCGTTTCTGATATAAGATGATCGTACAAAATCATCTTTAATTCATCATCATAATTCACCGTTGTGCTGGCTGCCTTTTTATATTCAATATTGAAACGGTATTGTGTTGGTTTTCGCACACTATCTTGTTCAAAACTGAAATACTTGCCACCAAAAACCGGATCATTATTCTCATTCAATGTCATTACTTCAATCCACTTTTTATTTGTCATGGCGCTGTTGGCATCATAACCAAAAAGCGTGTAGAAATTTTTGTTATTGTATTTTGTAAGGATAACGCGATAATAAACAGCACCGATCCAATTGGCTTTTGTTCTGACTGAATCTAAGGGATCGGCAGTAAATTCTGAAACGTCACGAAGCGGTATCAACTTTAGAGAACCATCTTTTGTCTTCACCTGGATTGCACCGCGCTGGCGTGAATAGTATTCATCGTAAGAAAGGTTCCAGGTAAAAATGCGAAAACTGCTATCGGGCGCATATAATTTCGAAATACCTTTTACAGAATCCAATGGATAGAAAAAAGAATTTTTAACCTGTAGTGTGCGAACGAGTGCCCGCACAAAATTACTGTCAGAACGCATTCTTCCTTCCTGGATGCTATCGATGATAAGGTTTTTTGCAAGACGTTTCAATGTGTCTTCCTTCAACTGAAACAACTTTTTTTCTGATGCGGAAAATGATTGGCTATAAGAGGTCGATAAAATCGCCAGGCTGAAAAGACAGAAAAAAATAATTCTTCGAGATACTTTTTTTTGTGGGATAGTATTTGTCATAGTCAGATTCAAAGGTAAACGCTTATGCCCGTTGAAAACGGAAAAACTATAGATATAGTGTATCAGCATTTGCTCCCGCGAACAATGGGCTCAAATTTTTACAAAGCTTTGGCAAAATCGGGAAGGGTATTAAAAGCAAGATCGGTGTCCGGATGTGGAAATAACTGTCCCGGATTAGTTGTTTTTACGAATACAGAATACATCCCCGCGTTTTTCCCAAATAGCATATCGCTCACATTGTTTCCCACCATGACAGATTTGGAAAGATCGATTGCCGGAAAATCCCGTTTTGCAAGGAATGCCATGCCAGGATTCGGTTTCCGTTCAAATGCAAGATTGCTTAACGAGGTACAATAATAAACAGCATCAATTTTAACACCTGCTGCATCTACTTCAGCAATCATTTTTGCATGAATTGCAGCAAGGTCTTTCTCTGTCATGAAACCTTTACCGACACCACGTTGATTGGTGACAATAATGATGCGTCCGAATTTCTGACCGAAAATCTTGAATGCATCTAACACTCCGTTGTAAAAACGAAATTCGTCAGCATTAAAAACATAACTGCCTGGTTTATCTTCATTAATTACGCCATCACGATCAAGGAACAATGTCCATGACTTATCAATCTTTTTTAAATCCAGCTTTGGTTGATCAAATTCTGTTTGTGCCCGGTTAAAATCTTCAGGAATGCCGATATCAATAAAATAGTCGTCTTGTACGGAACCGTATAATTTTTTTATAGTTAACCCGATCGATTTTTCGAGATAATCTTTTTCAAAAGAAAATTTTTCGGGAAACGGCTCTTGCAGGAATTGTTTGATATTGATGGCATATACCCCGCCGTTTATAGTGCCTGATTTATAAAACTGTTTTTCTTTGAAATCATTTACTGATTGATCATCGTTCAGGGTTACCACGCCATAGCGATCAAAATCTTTCATTGGCTTCAGCGAAAGGGTGCATGCGGCATTATTTTCTTCATGAATTGAGCGAAGCTTATTGACATCTATTTTAAACATTGTGTCGCCATTTGCCAATAATATATTCTCTTCTGTCGCTTTACTGCAAGCCAATCTTGCAGCGCCTCCTGTTCCCAGCGGCTCTTTTTCGATCACGATTTGGTAGTCCAGCGTTTCAAAACGTTCCTTTAGATAATCTTCTATTGCCTCGTGTTTATAGCCCAATGAAAATATAAACTTTTGTATTCCCTGGCTTTGCAAGTAATTAATCACATAGTAAAGAAATGGACGTCCTGCAACTGGTGCCATACACTTTGGTAAATCATTAACGACAGAACGCAATCGTGTGCCTAAGCCGCCAGCTAATATTATCGCTTCCTTCATTTAAATAACATTGATCTTTTGCCTGCGCAATTAAGTTCAGGAAAAATATTTTTCCTCTACTAACTGACAAATAATATGTCCTGCCATGATATGGCTCTCTTGTATACGCGGAGTATCTGTTGAAGGTATATTAATAAGATAATCACTGATTGGTTTCATTTTGCCACCGGTAGTTCCTGTAAATCCAACAGTGGTAATTTTTTTCTCCCTCGCAGTTTCAAACGCTTTTATAATATTTCCGGAATTGCCTGAAGTGGACAGTCCGACCAAAACATCACCTTCTTCTCCAATGCCACCTATAATCCGCGAATAAACGACATCATAACTGTAGTCGTTTGCAACAGCGGTAATGTATGATGTATTGCAATGCAGCGCTTCAGCCGGTAATGCTTTCCTGTCTGTATAAAAACGACCCGAAAATTCTGCAGCGAGATGTTGTGCATCTGCAGCGCTACCTCCGTTGCCGCAGAAATAAACCCGGTTACCATTTTTAAATGCTGAGACAATAACATCCACAATTTTTTCAATCGTGGCAATAAGCTCATCATTCTTTAGAACTTCCTGTTTTGTTTTTATGGAATTTTCAATTATGCTATGTATTTTCTGTTTCATTTTAAAATTTGAATTGAAAAACTATAATCAGTTTACTGTTTTAGTAACTTATCACGTTTTCGATAAATCTTACTAATCCCAAAAAATTATGGTTCAGACTAAATTGTCCATGTCTGTAAACCATGCTTCACAAACTGGTACTTCACATGGTTACCACTGAATTTTTCCAATGTCTTTATCACATTGTATTTTGAATTGCCGGGGCAATAAAATGTCATAAAGCCGCCGCCGCCTGCGCCGGAAATCTTTCCCCCGGTTGCTCCGGCTTTTTTCGCACTTTCATAAATCTCATCAATCATTTCGTTGCTGATGCCTTCTGCCATTTTTCTTTTTTGCTGAAATCCGTAATCAAGTATCTCTCCAATGCTGTGCACTTTACCTTTTAACAACGCTTCTTTCATCAGCTTAGCCTGTTCTTTTAACTGGTGCATAGCTTCAATCGGATCGCCTTTTTTGTTGATTACATTCGAGGCCTGCTTTTCGATAATTTTTGCAGATTCTCTTGTGGTCGCAGTGTAATAAAGCAATAAATTATTTTCCAGTTCGAAAAGATATTGTGGTTTAATGCGTAACGGATTTACGACAACATTGTCATCACCATAAAATTCCATAAAGTTCACACCACCAAAAGTGGCTGCATACTGATCTTGTTTACCACCGGCTAGTTTCAGATCTTTTCGCTCAATATCGTATGCATAATGCGCAATATCATATTCGCCTAATGGTAACCGCAACATTTCGGAAAATGCGCCAATGATTGCAACTACAAGTGTGGAAGAAGTGCCAAGGCCAGACCCTGCAGGCGCCTCTACAAAAGTTGAAAGTTTAAAATTTGTTTTAGGAATGCCATAATCTTTCTGGATGCGGTTATATACCCCTTTAAGCAAATCGAGCTTTCCGCTAATGGGCAATTTATTGCCCCAATCGTACTGTTCTTCCTGCTGTTGATCAATTGCATGAAGGATGATGCCGCCTTTGTCAATTGGCTCGATGGTGGCTGAGGCATATAGAGAAAGCGTTGCATTCAGAATAGCGCCGCCATATAAGTCACTATATGGGCTAACATCAGTTCCGCCACCGGCAAGGCCGATTCGCAAAGGCGCTTTACTTCTATAAATCATAAGCAAAGTTAAAAGTCAAAAATAAAAAGTAAAAAAACAAAGATGATGAAGAATAATTGTTTCAGTTTATTAAAACTACAGGCCACAAATTTTTAGTGTTGACCTGGTAGCTATAGGGTTTTGAATTTTTAGTTTAACGCGGCCAGTTTTTTAATTGTAGTTACCAAAATGGACCAGCTATATTTCTGTTTTTCGCTGCGAAGATGCGGAATAAAAAAGTCTTCTCCTAATTCATAGAATTGAAGAACAGCATCCGCGATTGCGACCGGGTTAGGTTCTGTAACGAGGCCCGATTTTTTATCGGGTACAAGCGCCGGCAAGCCACCGACATTTGTAACGATCATTGGTTTTTCAAAATGATAGGCGAGAGGCGTTACACCGCTTTGTGTCGCGTTACGGTATGGCTGCACAACAGCGTCTGCGGCACATAAATAATATTGCACTTCACTATCAGGAATGAAATCAGTTTTCAAAATGAGCTGATCGCGGATGCCGAGTTTATTAATTTGTTCTTCATACTGTTTCGCATCTTCATAAAACTCTCCGGCGATCATCAATTTTATTCCTGCTTTACTGATACGTTCATCACTCATTGCTTCCAACAATAAGTCAAGGCCTTTGTATTTGCGGATGAAGCCAAAGAACAATAATAACTTTTGATTTTTATCTAACCCAAGTTTAATCCTCGCTTCGTATTTAGAAATTATATCACCAAACGTATCGTACAGCGGATGCCTGACTATCTGCAATGGTTTGTTTTTTTCGAATAGACGTAAGTCTGCAGCTACTTTCTCACTCATAGTTATAAATGCATCACAACTTTTGAGGAAGTATTTTGTAAATGCTTTATCGCCGGGCCGGTGCTCGTGCGGAATTACATTATCGGCAATACAGACAATTTTTGTGTGTTTGTTTTTTCTGACAATACGTAGAATTGTTCCAAGCGCTGGGCCCATAACCGGTAGCCAATAACGAACAACGATCAAATCCGGCTTTTGTCTTTTTAGTCTGTTGCCGATTTTTAGCCAGTTAAGTGGATTGACTGAATTAATCCATGAATAAATTTTAAGATCGGCAGGGGCGGGCTCATTTGTATATTGTGTTGTGCCGGGAAATAGAAAAGACGGATACTGCAATGAGAACGAGCAAATATAACAGTCGTCGCCTTCATTAATAAACTCTTTAGCCAATCGCTGATTGAAAGTAGCCAGGCCACCGCGCAACGGATGGCCGGGACCGATAATGACTATGCTCTTATGTAACGCTGATGACACTGAGTTGAAAGTAAAAAGTAAAAATGAGCGGTAATATTAATTTGGATTTAAAGGCCGCTTTTCTTTTCAATCAGGTAATTATTTCTTCCCGGTGAATTTCTGCTGATTAGTTCTCCGAGGAAACCTGCAAGAAATAATTGCATACCAAGAACCGTGGCGATAAGTGCGAAATAAAACCCCGGACGATTGGTAAGACCAGTATTGAAATCGATAATCTTCTGAATAACGAGATATAACGAAATACCAATACCGATAAGAAAAAATATTGAGCCTAATAATCCGAAAAAATGCATTGGTCGTTTACCATACTTGCCAACAAACATAATTGAAGCAAGATCAAGCGGACCATTGATAAAACGGTTAAAACCGAATTTACTGGCGCCGTATTTCCTGGCCTGGTGTGCAACTACTTTTTCTCCAAACTTGCGAAAGCCGGACCATTTGGCAAGTACCGGCGTATAGCGATGCATTTCACCATATACTTCAATGCTCTTTACTACGTTTTTCCGGTATGATTTCAATCCACAATTAAAGTCATGTAGTTTTATACCCGACATTCTTCTTGTAATAGCATTGTATATTTTAGAAGGAATATTTTTTGTAAACGTATTGTCATATCGCTTCTTCTTCCAGCCGCTTACAATATCATAGCCGTCTTCAATAATCATTCTTCGCAGTTCCGGTATTTCTTCCGGGCTATCCTGCAGATCTGCATCCATTGTTATTATCACATCGCCCGTTGCAGCCCGAAAGCCTTCATTTAACCCTGCAGATTTTCCATAATTGCGTTGAAATTTTATTCCTTTGATGTGATGATTTTTTGTTCGCAGCTCTTCAATGATATCCCACGAATTATCAGTGCTACCATCATCCACGAAAATAATTTCATAGGAATACCCGTGATCGTTCATCACCTTTTCTATCCATGCCGTTAGCTCTGGCAGAGATTCAGCTTCATTAATAAGAGGAATAACTATTGAAAGATCCATTATGATGATAATTGGTCCAGTGGATTAACTGGTTTTTTCTTTGCAACTCCAGCGCCGATTAAAGAGGCAATAACACCTGCAATGAGTGAACCGAATATTACGCCAAGAATAACAAATAACATAAATGATTTTTGTACAAATGCCATCGACTGATCAATTTGATCTGGAGTCATTTTACCCCCATCTTCCATTTGTTTTCTTGATATTTCCAATGCGTGTTCTTTCATATCAGGAAATAGTACTGTAAACGCGAGAATGACCCAGACAAGCGATAGGATGGTAATAATCAGAGTAGTTTTAAAACCGTGATAAAAAATATTTCCGAATGTAACTCGTCCATCCATTTGCTGCGCATAGTAAATACAGGCCCAGATAATACCTCCGCATGTAATAACAACGGATAACCATTTGAACCAGCTTTGTTGATCCAAATGGCTGAGATAGCCGGCAACGCCGATTATAATACCGATCAGGCCAATAATAAGCCCCTTGGTGATATGCGTCATTATTTTTTCTTGTTCCATATAGCAGGTTTTAGTTGTTCAAAAATAAGTTGTCTTTATTAATCGTTCCGATTACTTTTCCTTTTAGCTCTTTTCCGATAAAAGGTGAGTTTTTTGACTTTGATTTAAAGTCAGATTCTTTTACCGTCCAGGATTCAAAAGGGTTGAATAAACTAATGGACGCTTTCTCATTTTCCCTGATTGAAAAAGATCTCTTGGCAAACAGTGAGGATGGATTGATAGAAAGCAACTCAATTAATTTTTCCTGGCTAATGTTTTCCAAAGCCGTATTCAAAACAGCATATGCTGTTTCCAGCCCAATCATTCCATTCTTTGCATATTCAAATTCCAGCACTTTGCTGTCATACTCATGCGGAAGATGATGTGAAGCTATACAATAAATCGTTCCATCAATCACCGCGTTTCTAAGCGCTTCACGATCTTCTTTTAGCCGTAATGGCGGATTTACTTTAAGGTTCGTGTCGTAGCCCATTACATCTTCGTCTGTAAAGAAAAGGTGATAAGGGGTGACAGAGCAGGTAATATTGATACCGCCGTCTTTTGCACGCCGTATATATTCAATCGATTTTTTGGAAGATATACCGGTAAAGTGCAACCGTGAACCGGCATAACGTGCCAATTTAATATCCCGTGCAACGATTAACTCTTCCGCCATGGCTGGCTTTCCTGGTAACCCTAACCTTGTTGAGATTATTCCTTCATTCATCAAGCCATGTGCATTAATGCTCTTATCATCCGGCAGTTGAATAATGATTCCGTTAAAAGCTTTTACATATTGAAGCGCCTTTACCAGCAAGCCCGCAGATTGAACACAATGAATGCCATCGCCGAAGGCTACCGCGCCACTTGCATTCATGTCATACATTTCAGCAAGGTCCTTGCCTTCAGTATTTTTTGTAATTGCACCAATGGAATGAATGTTTACCGGAAGGTTTTTACTTTTCTGGGAGATGTATTCAATATTAGTTTTGTTGTGCAAGACCGGATTTGTATTTGGAATTACCATTACATCCGTATAGCCGCCTGCTGCTGCTGCCGCGGCGCCTGTCTCCAAAGTCTCTTTGTACTCATAGCCAGGGTCACCAAAATTAGCGAACACATCAAACCATCCTGGTGACGCATGCAGGTCGGATTTGCTGACAATATGATCAGCTTCAACTGAAAGATCGTTGCCTATTTTGGCAATAATCCCTTTATCAATAAAAATATCTGTGATTTGACCGTTAAAAGGCGAGGAAGGATCGACAACCTTTGCTTGCTTAATGAGGATTTTCATTAAGGAGCGAAGATAAAGGATTTTAGTTAAGGAGCGACAGGAGAGAATTTGCAATTGGCAGTTTGCAGTTTTCAATCTTACACATATGGTAGCAACCTCTCTTTGTGAGACTTTTAAAACTGCTAATTGCCAACTGCCAATTGCTTATTTAAATCACCTTCTTCCTCCACCGCCCGCTTCGGATGTAAAAGAAAGAGGGGACGAATAACGATGTCCAGTAAAGCCATTCGCTGGCCCAGCCATACGTGATGCCCAGTTTGAACCGCTCTAATACCAGGTAAACATACACACAATAAAAACATATCGTCATTACTTCAATCATCAGGCTCACTTTTGTATTGCCCGTACCGGTTACAGAACTGATCCAGATCACTGAAAAAGACATCAGGATCATCGCAATGGAAATAACCCTGATAACAGGAATTCCTTCTTCAATAAACAAATCAGATTGCCCATAGATAGAAAGAAACAGACGCGGAAAAATATTAAGCAATACAAAAACAATGAGCGCCATACCTGAACTGATCCGGACAATTTTCCAGATCAGGTTTCGCACTTCATCATGTCGCCCCTGCCCGATAATATTGCTCACCATAGAACTGCTGGCAGCAGCAAATGCCCACGTAAATGAGCCGAAAATGCCGAAGATATTCCGCATCGTATTGGAAATGGCCAATGCATTTTCTGAATTATTTCTCTCGATTAAAATATAAAACAATTCCCAGCTTACGATACTAATGCCGTGCTGAAATACAAGTGGGGCTGACATAGACGAGATCAGCTTAGCATTCATCGAGTCCCACTTTAATTCTTTAAATAAAGCAAATCGTTTCGTAATCCCTTTTCGATGTATAACGAGAAAGATTACAAACATTCCGGTGAATTCGGCGATTATCGATGAAACGGCCGCACCATTAAATCCCATTTCAGGAAATCCAAACTTTCCGAATATCAACAGGTAGTCAAAGACAACATTGGCGATAGCTTCTGCCAGCGTACCGGCAACGAGATATTTACTTTGATTGGTGCCAACCAGTAAGGCGTTTCGCAATTGGTATACATACAAAAAGGGCAAACCCCACACGCGGATATGTAAAAAACTGATCGCTTTTTCCGCATTATTCTGATCATGAATTACTGCCCGGAATAAAAATGGCGTAATAAAATAAGTGAGCAATAGCGTCACGGCAGCGATACAAAGTGAAATTAAAACGCCCTGTGTAAATAACTTGCCAATCTCTTCAGGACGGTTTTCACCGGCACGCCGTGCAATCAACATCTGTAAACCATTATTCAACCCAAACCCGATGGAAGCAAAAATGAGATAATACACACCGGTAATGCTCGCAACAGCTAATGCTTCGGTACTATAATGACCGAGGAAGATATTGTTAGTAATAAAATTTACCTGCGGTATCAGGATGGCAACACTAATCGGTAAGGCGATTTTAAAAATCTGCCGGGTGTTAACTTCAACTTTTAAATCATTATCAAAAGCCGCTGCCGCCATCTCGCTTAGAATTCAATTGTTTTGTTCAAATCCGGTGGCAAACCTACGGTAATTTCTTCAGCATAAAAGTGGTGAAGGCTTTTTGCATGAGCTAGCTTATATGGTTATATGGTTAAATGGCTTTATTGTTATGCTTTTTCTAATTGAGCTTTCATAACAATTAAACAATCTAGGAATCAAACAATTCCTTCAAGGGTTTTTCCGAACTCGCGATGTTATTAACATGGGGATGAAACGCAGGGCAATTGATTCTTTTTTGACTATTATTGCAGCTTGTAAAAAAGATTAACAACTGAAACAGGTATTCGACATATCAGGCAACATAAAAGCAACAGCCAATGAATCCATTTTATTGATGGAGTTGGGCGAGCAATATTGCTGTGTAGCGGTAGTAAAAAAAGATGGTCACGAAGCGCAGCGACTGGTCTATTATGAAGGTGAAAACGATGAACAATTGCTCGATAACGTGATCACGGCGCATAGTGAATTCAAAGATCATTATACCGAAGTGTTGATCAATTATCATTTTCCACAGAGCGTGCTGACCCCAACCCGGCATTATACATACGAAGATGGAAAGAAGATGTTGCAACTGATGTATGGAAATGAAAAAGAGGTCGCGGTATTGTCAGAACATTTACCAGACTGGCAGTTGTATAATATTTACGAAGTACCTAAAGATGTACATTCCTGGGTAAGTATGCAATTCCATTCAGGAAAATACTGGCACAATTATACTTCCATTCTGAAAACTATGTCTGGCAGTGAAGGTTCCAACGTTTTTATGATTGATTTTAAGTCTGGGCAATTTAGCGTTATAGTTATCAAAGAAAAGCAACTACAGTTAGTAAGGACTTTCGTGTATACGGAATCGACAGATGTGTTGTATTATTTGCTGAAAATCTGTGAGTCTTTCTCGATCTCACAAAAAACCGTGTTACTTGTGCTATCTGGCTTGATCGATAAAAATTCGACGCTGTACAGGGATTTGTACAACTACTTCCAGTTTGTTTCATTCAAAAGAAACCCCGATACAATTCGCTTGCCATATAATTTTACAAAGTATCCATCGCATTTTTTTTCATCCTTGTTTAACCTGGCGCTATGCGGATCGTAGCCGGAGATCTTGGTGGCCGTAAAATTTCCCCACCTGCGAAGATGCCGTATACAAGGCCGACGACAGACATTGCCAAGGAGGGCCTCTTCAATGTCTTACAAAACAACCTTGAGTTTGAAGAATTAAAAACGCTTGATTTGTTTGGCGGCACCGGTAGTATAAGCTACGAACTTGCTTCCCGGGGCGCAAAAGACCTGACGATTGTAGAGAAAGATGAACAGATGTATGGATTCATTAAGAAAACGTCTGCAGAGCTTAAAATCGTTAATCTACGAATCGTAAAAATGGACGTATTCCGTTTCATTGATCAGAGTACTGAGAAATACGATTTCATATTTGCAGGACCACCATATGCGTTACAAAACATCGATGATCTTCCAAAGTTAATTTTCGAAAAAAACTTAATAAATCCGTCTGGTTGGTTTATTTTAGAGCATACACCAAGAAACGATTATAAAAAATTCCCGTTCTACAAAACGGAAAGAAATTATGGGACAACCATTTTTTCGATTTTTATCAATAAATGAGAAGATGTGCAATAAACACTCTTTGTTTATAATAACCAATGATTGAAAGAATGAAAGGTTTAGCAACAAAGTCTGTAATATTAGTAACAGGGACCGGGTACGGAGTTGGTAAAACGCTGGTAGCGTCAATTCTTGCAGAGGCAATGGAAGCGGATTACTGGAAGCCGATCGAAACTCACTATGACAAACAACCCGATAGTGAACGCGTAGCCCGACTTATTTCAAACAGCAGAACTATCGTACATCCTGAAGTCTATAAACTTAAACAAGATACTTCTCCTTATTATGCTGCAAAAAAGGAAGGTGTGAAAATCTCTTTAGAAAAAGTGTTTGCAGCTTATTGCCTTATGGCTTCTTCTAACAACACGTTGGTTGTGGAAGGCTGTGGTGGATTAATAGAGCCGATAAATGAGACTGAATTCATTTCAGATCTTGTTCGTGTTTTAAATGCAAGAGTGATACTAGTAAGCGGCAATTCCGTTGATAGCGTTAATCATTCTTTGCTAACGTCGAAGATGACGCGGCAAAAAAATCTGCGTGTTCTCGGATGGGTTTTCAGTGATGCAAATCCTTTGAACCTTGATGATATTGCAAGATGGAGCGGATTTCCTAAAATAGGTTCTATACCACACATTGATACCATTAATAAACAAGCCATCCGTGATGCCGCCGCATCTGTAAAACAAAATTTAATTCAGGCATTGCCTCCACAGCATGTTGAAAGCTGAAGCCAGGAAGATATACCGTGAAAAAAGAATATTGCTTACTGCAACAGAACGTTCAAAGCAGGACGACCTGATGCTGATTCAGTTTCAATCGTTGGAACTTCCTTTTATACATCGTTTGTTATCATATTGGCCAATTGAAGAGAACAATGAGCCGAATACACACTTGTTTACGGATTTTATTGAATTCAGAAACCCTGCACTGAAAGTTTCATATCCCAAGTCTGACTTTACATCCGGCACAATGGAGGCTGTGGAAGTAAATGCAGATACGCCGTTTGAGTTGCAGGAACATAATATTCATCAGCCTTTGACCGGTATCGTAACAGACGCAGGACTTATCGATATGATCTTTGTTCCGTTACTGATTTTTGATGCTGAAGGTTATCGTGTGGGATATGGCAAAGGGTTTTACGACAAGTATCTTAAAGAATGTAGTAAGGATTGCATTAAGATAGGATTTTGTTATTTCGAGCCATTGAATAAAATCGATGACCGCAACAATTTTGATATACCTTTAGACATTTGTATCACTCCGTATAACGCACATGTTTTCTAACGTATTTCTCAAATCGTTCCGGATACTATTGCTGCCTGTTGCCTTGATATATTGGCTGGTTGTTGCCATCCGCAACTGGCTGTATGATAAAAATATTTCCCGGTCATCTTCATTTGGATTACCTGTTATCTGCATTGGGAATTTATCCGTTGGTGGTACCGGCAAATCACCGATGGTCGAATACCTGGTAACAAGGTTAAAAGACAATTTTAAAATCGCTATTCTTAGCCGCGGATATAAACGCAGAACAAAGGGGTATTCGTTGGCAAATCCTGGTACTACAGCGTTAGACATTGGCGATGAACCCATGCAGTTTCACACAAAATTTCCGGATATCCCTGTAGCAGTCGGTGAAGAGCGAATCGTTGCAATACCATTATTATTGCATGATAAACCGGCCACGCAAGCGATCATTCTCGATGACGCATTTCAACATCGGGCGATTAAAGCCGGATTGAACATTCTCCTGACAGATTACAACAATTTATTTACAAGAGATTTTTATTTACCCACTGGTGATCTTCGCGATTTGCAATCTTCTTATAAACGTGCGGATATAATCGTTGTAACAAAATGCAAACCTGACCTGAAGCGAAGAGAAGCGAATGATATTTTAGAAGAAATAGGCTTGCTTGAGCATCAACAGATTTTCTTTACGACCTTTGCGTATGAAAAACCGTATCATATCGCATCGCATATACAGCGTGTATTAGACAAAGAAACAGAAGTTTTATTGATAGCCGGCATTGCAAATCCGGCGCCGTTGAAAGCAATGCTTGAAGAAAACAGCAAAACCTATACAATGAGTCATTTCCCGGATCATCATATATTCACCATCGATGACCTGAAAGAGATCAAAAAAAAATTTGACCGGATAGAATCAGAAAATAAAATTATACTGACAACGGAAAAAGATGCGACAAGGCTGATCAAATTCAGAGACGATATCAATAATCTTCCACTTTATATAATTCCTGTGCGACACCGTTTTTTATTCGATGGCGGCATAGGATTTGACAGCACTGTAATAAAATTCATCGAAAATTTTAAAAGCCAGGAACAATAACTATGGGCAGGAAAAATTCAAAAAAGAAATCAAAAGAAGGGAAATCTGGCAGTGAACGGGTTTTTAAAGGTACGTTGGATATAACGCGTTCCGGAATGGGTTTCGTCATTGTGCCGGATATGGCTGCAGATATTTTAGTGCGGCCAAACGATCTTAATACTGCATTGCACGGAGATATTGTGCATGTGAAGGTCGATAAGTTTTCAGACGGAAAGAAAAGAGCACAGGGAGTAATTACAGACGTTGTGCAAAGAAGACGTACTGAATTTATCGGTCGCATCCAGCTCAATAAAGGCTTTGCGTTCTTTGTTGCGCAAATGGATAAACCGATGCCGGATATATATATTCCCCTGGAAAAAATAAATGGCGCTACAGAAGATAGCAAGGTGATCGTGAAATTAACATCGTGGGAAAAAGGAGGAAAGCGGCCTGTCGGTGAAGTTGTAAGCATACTCAATGAAGAAGAGCCGAATGATACGGCAATGAAAGAATTGTTGCTGGAAAATGGTTTCCCGATTGATTTTCCCGATGAAGTAATGGAAGAAGCCGCAAGGATACCAGACACTATCGCAGCAGATGAGATTGCAAAACGAAAAGATATTCGCGATATTTTGACGATAACCATCGACCCTGCAGACGCAAAGGATTTCGATGATGCTATATCTTTTCGCGTATTGAAGAATGGGAATTATGAAATCGGTGTGCATATTGCTGACGTAGGTCATTATGTAGAAACGGATACCGCGTTGGATGAGTTTGCTTATGAGAAAGCGACCTCTGTTTATTTGCCAGACCGCGTCAATCCAATGTTGCCCGAGCATATTTCTAATGTACTTTGTTCTCTACGGCCACATGAAGATAAGCTCACTTTTTCTGCTATTTTCCAGGTGTCTCCGAATGGCGCCATCAAACAATACTGGTTGGGTAAAACAGTGATACATTCAGATCATCGGTTTACCTATGAGGATGTGCAGGAAATTATCGAAAACGGAACCGGCGCATACAGCGATGAAATTTTGATCCTTAATACGATTGCACAAAAGATGCGCAAGCAGCGATTCAAAAAAGGCGCTATCAATTTTTCTTCGCAGGAAGTGCGTTTTAAATTGGATGAAAAGGGCAAACCGATAGGAATTGTTATTAAAGAAAGTAAAGAATCGCATCAACTGATTGAAGAGTATATGTTGCTTGCGAATAAAACAGTTGCTGAAAATTTTTCAAAACTAAAGCAAG
This sequence comes from Chitinophagaceae bacterium, assembly GCA_049840875.1. Taxonomy (GTDB): domain Bacteria; phylum Bacteroidota; class Bacteroidia; order Chitinophagales; family Chitinophagaceae; genus JAFDYH01. The sequence goes on from JASGJE010000003.1 coordinate 200,851, forward strand.
GCGAAAAGCAAGTACCTTTTCCCTACCGTGTACATGATGATCCGGATGAGGAGAAGTTACTGCCATTCGTTGCATTTGCAAAGAAATTCGGACACAAGTTTGATACTTCGTCGCCACAGGCAATTGCGGAATCTTTTAATAAAATGTTGAAGGACGTAGAAGGCAAACCCGAACAACATGTATTGGAGCAATTGGGTATTCGTACAATGGCGAAGGCGAAATATACAACTGATAACGTCGGTCATTACGGTTTGGGATTTGAACATTATTGTCATTTTACATCGCCGATCCGTCGTTATCCTGATATCATGGTTCATCGGTTACTTTTTCAGGCCTTGCAGGAAAAAGTTTCTATTGATAAGAAGATGGAAGAAAAATGTAAGCATTGCAGCGAACGTGAACGTGCTGCTATGGAAACAGAACGTGCTGCGAATAAATATAAGCAGGTGGAGTACATGAAGAATTTTGTGGGTGAAGAATTTGAAGGTATTATCAGTGGGGTTGCTTCATTTGGCTTTTGGGTGGAAACAATTTTGCATAAATGTGAAGGACTGGTTAGCATAAATTCATTAACTGATTATGATGATTTCCGGCACGTAGAAAGTGATTATTGCCTTGTTGGCCATCGGAGCGGAAAAAAATTCAGGATGGGAGACAAAGTCTGGATAAAAGTAGTGGCTGCAAATCTTACAAAGCGACAACTGGATTATGAATGGGTAGTAGGGAATGAAAAATTAAAGAAGTAAAAATTAGCTGACATCTTCAATGGTCGATCCCGGCGATAATGCTTAATTTAGCGTATAAAAAAATTGTATGGCTGCAGTTTCCGTTTTAAAAAAACAGGTAAAGAAATTTGTAGAAAATGCATCCGAAAACGACTTGAAGCTTATCTATAACCTGTTTGAATTAAACAAAAAAGAGGATTGGTGGAACGAGATTACAAAAGATCATCAACAGCATATAAAAGAAGCAATTGCAGATGCAAATGCAGGTAGGACCATTCCCCATGCAGACATGGTAAAACAATACAAAAAATGGTTAAAGAAGTAGTGTGGACTTTCCGGGCTTCGAACACCTATCTTGAGATCATTGAGTATTTGCTAAAAGAATTTGGAACTTCGGTTGTCGAGGATTTTGCGACGACAGTTCATGAAAAGATTGAGTTGATTATCTCAAACCCTTTTTTATTTCGCAAATCACAGGCTCAGAAAAATATTTTCATAACAGTTATCCATAAACGGGTTATTTTATCTTACAGGTACAGGCCAGTACTAAAAAAGGTTGAATTATTAGTTTTTTGGGATACAAGAAGAAACCCCTCTAAATTCCCTTACAGATAGTATTGAACTTATGCATTCATTCGAAACACTCTCGGAAAAATTCAATCTTTACTTTGATGCTAACCATTTTCCAGCCGAGCCGGCCACATTATATCAACCTAATCGCTATTTTTTAAAATTAGGCGGTAAGAGGGTACGACCGGTGCTTGCGCTGATGGGAAATGAATTGTTTGACGAAATAAGCGCTGATGCCTGGCACGCAGCTACTGCAATAGAGCTGTTTCACAACTTTACTTTGATCCATGATGACATAATGGATAAAGCTCCGCTACGGCGGGGAATGGAAACTGTTCATTCGAAATTTGGGTCTAACACAGCGCTTCTTGCAGGCGATGTAATGCTTGTTCGTGCATATGAATATCTCAACCAGATAAACATTTCACACTTACGCCAGATAATGTCATTGTTTAATCAAACTGCTACTGAAGTTTGCGAAGGTCAGCAATTGGATATGGATTTTGAAACCAAGCAAAACATCAGTCTCGAAGAATATCTTCAAATGATCATTCTTAAAACTTCAGTCGCATTGGCAGCAAGTTTAAAAGTGGGAGCAATGTTGGGCGGTGCCGGCCAGCGTAACCAGGATCTGGTTTATGAATTTGGAAAAAAAATCGGGATCGCTTTCCAGGTACAGGATGATTACCTGGACGCTTTTGGCGACCCTGATAAATTCGGTAAACAGGTGGGCGGTGATATACTGGCTAATAAAAAAACATTCCTCCTGATCCGTGCATTGGAAAATGCCTCAGTCTCTCAAAAGAATGAATTACAACAATTGCTAAATACAAGCCCTGCAGATAAAATAGAAAAGATGCTCAATCTCTATCGCGATACAAAAGCGGATAGCTGGGCGATGGAACTAAAGAATAAATACATGGACGAAGCATTATCACATCTGGAAGACATCGCCGTTATTTCCAAACGGAAAGAACCATTACATAACCTCGCATATTATTTATTGAAGAGGGAACATTAATACCTCCTTTGAAAAACTCCTGGCGAGAAAGTAAAAATTCAAATGGCGGTTCTAACTTTTTTGGCTATTTTGAATTACTAAAACTATCTGCTGATGTCAAGTTCTCTTTTCAGGACAAAAAAGATTTCATCTATTCTTTCAGAGGGCGGCGATGATAGTCATGGTGCAGGTGGATTAAAACGAGTACTGACTCTACGCGATCTCACTTTTTTCGGTATAGCGGCAATTCTTGGTGCCGGTAGCTTCAGCAGCCTGGGCGGCGCAGTATCTCATGGAGGCCCCGGTGTTGTTATTTTATTTATTATTACCGCTATTGCTTGTGCTTTTACAGCATTTTGTTATTCAGAGTTTGCCAGCCGCATACCCGTTGCCGGTAGTGCATACACATACGCCTATGCAAGTTTCGGTGAAGTATTTGCATGGATTATTGGCTGGGCGCTGATCATGGAATATTCAATCGGTAATATTTATGTTGCTTATAGCTGGAGCGATTATTTTGTTTCCTTTTTGGATAAGATAAATGTGCATGTACCAGAATACCTGAGCACGAGCTACATGGAAGTAAAACATGCCATGGCTGATGGTAATGTGACTAAGGATGTAACAAACGCATGGAATAATGCACCGGTTGTAGGTGGGTTGCGGATTATATTTGATTTGCCTGCATTGGTTATCAATATCCTTATCACTTACCTGGTTTTTCGCGGTGTGAAGGAAAGCCGCAACTTCAGCAATGTGATGGTAGTTTTAAAAATGTTGGTAGTGTTGCTGGTAATATTGGTTGGAGGTTATATGGTCTTTGCAAACGGACTTACTCCTAACTGGACACCTGCGAATGATTCCGGGGTCCATTCATTTATGCCCAATGGTTTTGGCGGTGTAATGGCTGCCGTGAGTGGTGTATTTTTCGCTTATATCGGATTTGATGCAGTGAGCGTATTAGCCGAAGAAAGTAAAAATCCACAACGCGATCTTCCTAGAGGAATGATTCTTTCACTGGTGATCTGTACCATTGTGTACATCTTGCTATCGTTGGTATTAACAGGTGCCGTTCACTATAAGAACTTCGAAACTGTCGGAGATCCATTGGCATTTATTTTTGAAAAACAAAATCTCAATGTAAGCTGGATGCAATTCTTTGTCTCGATAGCTGCCGTTATTGCGATGACGAGTGTATTGCTCGTGTTTCAAATGGGGCAACCGAGAATATGGATGAGTATGAGCCGCGATGGTTTATTGCCACCAGTCTTTCAAAAAATCCATCCAAAATTTCAAACACCGTCTTTCTCAACAATAGTGACCGGCCTCGTGGTTGGCGTACCCATTTTATTTACAGATAAAACATTTGTACTTGATTTTACAAGTATTGCTACATTGTTTGCGTTTGTATTGGTTTGCGGAGGTGTTTTGTTAATACCAAGAAAAGAAAAAACACCAGGCAAATTCAATATTCCCTATATCAACGGTCAGTTCATTTTTCCATTGATTATTATCGGAAGCTTATTGATTATTTATTACGTTAATAATAATTATTTCAATGAGCTTTTAAATTTTTCATTGACAACTGCCGAACACAATACAGCAGTTGCAGGAATTGATCCGCAAAAAACAGATATTTTAAACAAAGCAATCTCCGATGCGATCACCGCAAAAGAAACGATTAATATTTCTACAATTATATTCTGGATAGTGTGTCTTGCTTTGAGTGCAATCACTTTTGTAAAAAAATATTCTTTGATTCCATTACTCGGCCTCGGTACATGTCTTTACCTTTTAACGGGAATGACCGCAAGAAACTGGGCCTGGTTTGGAGGATGGTTATTGTTGGGTCTGATTGTTTACTTTCTCTACGGTTATAAGAAGAGCAGACTGGCTATTAAAAATTAGCCACTATAAAATAAGGTATATCCCTCACCGAAAAAGTTTTCGCTGAGTTTATTTTATGGATTATTATTTATCAATTATCCATTCTTAATTAGATATTTCCACTTTTTACTTTCTAATTTTGCCCTTTGAATTTTTACAATGAAATACCAGGTAGGAGATAAGATAGTTGTGCTGCATTCCAATGAAGAAGGAGAAATCATTGATATTATCAATGAAAAGATGGTGATGATCGATGTGCGGGGCGTAAAGTTCCCGGCGTACATGGACCAGATTGATTTTCCGTATTTCAAGCGGTTTACTGAAAAGAAAATTTTTGAACCGAAAAAACAAAAGAAATTCATCGACAATGTAAAACGTGAAAGCAATAAGGCTATCTCAAAAATTGCGGATGGCGTTTGGCTTACATTTCTTCCCGTAATAGATACTGATGAATTTGGTGATGATGTGGTGCGGGAACTGAAATTGCATTTGTTGAACGGAACCAGTAATGGCTACAATTTCATTTATAAGCAGGTGTTTTTGGGTAGAACAGGTTTCGAATTGAAAAATGTAATTCATTCCGGCGAAGATTTTTATTTGCATGATGTTCCTTTTGAAGATATGAATGATAATCCGTCTTTTGATTTCGAATTCACATTGCTAAATCCAGACAAAACAAAAGCTGATTTTTTCGAACATTCATTGAAGCTAAGAGCGAAGCAGATATTTACTAAAATAGAGGAAATTCAAAAGAAGAACGAAGCCACTTTTTCGTACAAACTTTTTGATAAATACCCGGAGAAGATAGTTGAGGATAAAATTGACGTGAGCCATTTAACGGCGAAGGGATATAAAATCTATGATGCAAAAAACGTCCGCCAGCACTTGCCCCCCGCCAGAAGCGTGGTGGATCTCCACATTGAAAAAATTACAAACGACTGGAAACATCTCGGCAATTTCGAGATAGTTACATTGCAATTAAAAGAATTTGAAAAATATTATGATCTCGCAGTTGCCCATCATTTGCCATCGATGATTATAATACATGGAGTGGGAGAGGGGAAACTTAGAGATGAAATTCATGACATACTCCGGTTGAAAAGAGAAGTCAAATCATTTGTGAACCAGTATCACCCCGCTTATGGATATGGAGCAACAGAGATTTTTTTCAAATAGTGGTCACCGTGAGAATAATTTGCAATTTTGTTGCCGATAGATAATCAGCAGGTGACTAGAACCAGGATATTCCCAATTCATTTCTATCCACAGTAATTTTCCGAAACTGTTCTTAAAAAAATCACATACAGTTTGATTTTAATATTTAGTCATTCCTTTATCTTTATCGCATTAGCCACTTACCAAGCCACTATTTATGATAAAGCCGCTATTGCTTGTCTGCCTGTCCGCAGTAATCAGCTTTGCTACTTTCGCCCAAACTCCAGTAATTAACGCAAAAAAAAGAACAACCTCTATTGTTATCGATGGTAATCCTAATGAAACTGCATGGGAGTTTAGCAATAATATAACGAAGGCAATAGTTGGTACGCCCAATAATACTGCAAAGTTTGCAGTATTGTGGGATAGCCTTAATCTGTACGTAGCGTATACTATAACAGACGCCAATAAGTACAATGATTCGCCAAATGATTGGGATGATGATGCTGTTGAAGTATATATTGACGCTGACAATAACGGTGGCACTGCCTATGGAGCTAATGACCGCCAGATAGTAAAAGGTTGGAACACTACAACCATCTGGGAAAAGAATGGTAAGACGGCAGGGATACAACATGCATGGGCATCTACTTCCACAGGTTATACAGTTGAATTGCTGATACCCTGGAGTAATATCGGCATTACGAAACCTGCTATCGGTTTTACAATTGGTTTTGACGTTGCCAATGACGACGATGATAATGGAAGCGCAAGAGAAAGCCAGTTGATGTGGGCAGGTGATAATGATAACTGGCAGTATCCAAGAAACTTTGGTGACCTCGTCTTAGTTTTAATGATACGCAGGCGCCAAGTGCACCTTCTAATCTTACCACATCTTCGTTAACACAATCTTCAGTTACATTAAGCTGGACTGCTTCAACCGACAATGTCGGCGTTACCGGTTATGATGTGTATAGAAATGGAACAAAAATCAACTCTGCCGCCATTACCACAACGACGTATAGCGTGACAGGTTTATCGGCTGCGACGGCTTATCAATTTTATGTTCAGGCAAAAGATGCCGCCGGAAATGTATCGGGCAACAGTAATACAGTAAGCATTACAACACCAGACACGCAGGCGCCCACTGCACCGGCAAATCTTGCTACTTCGAGTCTCACAACAACATCATTAACGTTAACCTGGACCGCTTCAACAGATAATGTTGCTGTGTCGGGTTATGACGTTTATCAGAATGGAACTAAAATCAATACACAAAGTATAACCACCACAACATATAATGTTACTGGTCTTACGGCATCAACGGCTTATTCATTTTATGTAAAAGCGAACGATGCTGCCGGTAATAATAGCACCAGCAATACGTTGAATGTAACTACCCCTGCACCGCCAGACACGCAAGCTCCGACTGCACCAGGTTCTCTTGCAACATCTGGATTAACCCAATCTTCCGTTACATTAACATGGGCTGCATCCACAGACAATGTGGCTGTAACCGGCTATGATGTTTATAGAAATGGAACTAAAATCAATACCGCTGTTGTTACTACGTTAACTTATTCGGTAACTAACCTTTCTGCTGCAACAAACTATTCTTTTTATGTGCAGGCAAGAGATGCGGCTGGAAACCTCTCACCAAATAGTGATGTCGTTTCTATCACAACACCGGACACTCAAGCGCCAACCAGTCCTTCAAATCTTGCTGCATCTAATATCACCACAACTTCGCTTACGTTGAACTGGACGGCATCTACTGACAATGTTGCTGTGACAGGTTATGATGTTTACCAGGATAATAATAAAATCAATACTCAGTTAATTACTACCACTACTTACGCCATTACAGGTCTTACCGCCAGCACCGCGTATTCTTTTTATGTAAAAGCAAATGATGCCGCCGGAAACAGCAGCACAAGCAACACATTGAATGTAACTTCTGCCGCGCCGCCGGATACACAAGCTCCAACAGCTCCCATCGGGTTAACCTCTTCCAATCTTACTTCTTCTTCGGTTACATTGAGTTGGACGGCAGCAACGGATAATGTTGCTGTAGCTGGATATGATATTTTTAGAAACGGAACAAAAATCAACTCGTCTGTCGTTACAGCGTTGACTTATGCTGTAACGGGGTTGACCGCTTCCACGGCGTATAGTTTTTATGTGCAGGCAAGAGATGCGGCTGGAAATATTTCAGCCAACAGTAATGTAGTTAATATCAATACGCCGGCAGCCGCTGGCTGCTCAGGTACTGGTGCAATTAATTTCCAGAAATGGACGAATGTTACTGGTACTACTGTGGCAAGTCTCACCTCATTGTCAACGTATCCAAACAGCCCGAACAGTACCGGTACATTGACTAGCTTTGAAATACCAAGCAATACCGGTGATAATTATGGAATGAAAGTGTACGGTTATATCTGTCCGCCTGCGACCGGATCTTACATATTCTGGATAGCTGGTGATGATAATGCCGAATTGTGGCTAAGTACAACAAGTAATTCTGCCAACAAACAAAAGATAGCATACGAAACGAACTATACAAATTCAAGGGAGTGGACAAAATACACTACACAAAAATCAGCTGCCATCACATTGACATATGGCCAGCTTTATTATGTTGAAGCGCTTATAAAAGAGGGAACAGGAAATGATAATCTTGCTGTGGGTTGGGCAAAACCAGGGCAGGCAACTACAGCGCCAAGCGAAGTAATTCCGGGTTCACAGTTAGTTGCAAAACTTCCCGATACTCAAGCCCCGACTGCTCCAGCAAACTTAACGGCATCTGCTATCACACAATCATCTTTTACGTTATCATGGACTGCTTCTACTGATAATGTTGCTGTAACCGGGTACGATGTGTATAAGGATAATGTAAAAATCAACAGTTCGGCAATTACAACAACTACATTCAATGTAACCGGACTAACGGCTTCTACTATGTATAGTATGTATGTTGTTGCAAGAGATGCTGCCGGGAATTCATCGAATAGCAATCCGCTAAATGTAACAACTACTGCTCCTGATACAGAAGCTCCATCAGTACCGACAGGTCTTGCTGCATCTATTATGGCGCAAACGTCATTTACGTTAAAATGGGCAGCGTCTACGGATAATATTGGCGTTACCGGCTATGATGTGTATCGCGATAATGTAAAACTAAACTCTACTGCAATCACGACAACACGATATGATTTAAGTGGCCTTATTGCCGGCGCTACGTATACCGTTACAGTTATCGCAAGAGATGCAGCCGGTAATACAAGTGTTGCAAGCCAGGGACTAAGCGTTACCACACTATTGCCAAATCCAACGCTGGAAACATTTACTCAACGAACAGTAATTGCCAATCAGCGAATGCCGCATGACCTTGTGTATGGGCCTGACAATAACATTTGGTATACTGAACGGTTTGCCGGTACCGTTAGTTTTGTAAATCCAGCAACTGGCTCGAAGAAAATTGTTTTAACACTCGGAACAAAATTTGTAAACGTTGCCGGGCAAGATGGATTGTTGGGCCTTGCTTTGCATCCGCAATTATTACAAGGCAAACCATATGTTTATATTTCCTACACCTATCAGTCTGTAAGTTCTACGGTCAGAAAGACCAGAATAGAGCGATATACTTATGATACTGTTTCAAAAACATTAAGCCAGCCGGTAACGGTACTTGAGAATATACCCGGAAGCAATGACCATAACTCGGCAAGATTGGCGATTGGCCCTGATTTGAAATTGTATTATTCCGTTGGTGATATGGGAGCCGGACAGTTTGACAACAGTGCCCGTACAAACAATGCACAAAATCTTTCGATCTACGAGGGAAAGATTTTGCGGTTAAATACTGAAGACGTTGGTAGCGGTTGGATTCCTTCCGATAATCCATTTCTAAATGCTGGTCAGCCGTCCGCAATTTATTCCTATGGTCATCGTAATCCACAGGGATTGGTTTGGGGAAATGTAAACGGGGCAGATATTCTATATAGCAGCGAACACGGCCCTTACAGTGATGATGAGATTAATGTTATCGAACAGGGACGCAACTATGGATGGCCGTTAGTTGCCGGTTTCTGCGATAATAACTACAATGGAAGATATATCGGTGGCGTTCTGTGTGTGAACGAACAAAATAATTGTACGACGCTGAATGCGAAAGAACCGATTCGTTCATTGTTCCCTGCTGTGACGCCTGGCGACTCTACAAAGGATAATATGGGTTGGCCATCTACAGCTCCATCAGGTACTGACTTCTACGGAAGTAATGCGATACCTGGCTGGCAAAATTCATTACTTGTAGCAGAATTGAAGGCAGGTACGGTTGCAAGATTCAAATTGAGTAATGACGGCCTGAGCATTATTTCAGACACGATCAATTATTTCCGTGGTAAAGGAAGATTCAGGGATGTAGTGGTATCGCCAGATGGTTTGAAGATATATGTGGCTTGTGACTCAAGCGGATCAACTTCCGGGCCTACAGGTAACGTAACAACTATTCCTGCAAACCCGGGAAGCATTCTTGAATTCACTTATCAGCCTCCTTCTGGCAGATTTATGAACCAGGAGTTGGCAAATGTGCCTGCAGATGATTTGCGTGACAGAACCATAGATGTCTATCCAAATCCTGCCAGCAATTACTTTGTTGTATATAATTATTCAAGCGAAGCTGGAAGAAATATTGAGTTGTATGATATAACAGGCCGGATACTACGAAAAGAAACTGCAATCAATGTAACGACGAAAATAGATGTCAGCAATTTACCGGGTGGAATTTACATTTTGAAAATAAACAACGCCAAGGGTAAGTCTATACGACAAGAAAAGATTGTTGTTCAACGATAAGTTTGCAATAAAATGAGATGAGCCGCTTCTTTGAAAGCGGCTCATTTTTTATGCAATGGTATAGGTCTTATAAAATCTCGTCAACGGATTCGAAATACGAAAATGAATTTTCTGAATCGATTGTTTGCTTTGAGCGGCTTCAGCTTTCTACGAAATATAATGGGGATAAACAAACGACGATGTTTTACTTCGTAGTTTGTTATCTTTTTCAAACATTTATTGATTTGCCCAAAAACTGGTTGAATCGAAATAAACGTCCCTGATTTGCCCCTGCTTCGTCTTTATCCGAACAATATCATAATGTTTAGCGGAGTGAACTTTATGATTCCGTACAATCAACCCATATCCGGGGAAACTATAAGAGAGCCATTTGTATTCCTCATCGAGAACCTCCCGCTCGCTCTTCACCATGATAATAACGGCATTGCTAAAAGCCGTACCACCCCGCAGTTTATCTGCAGCCGTAAGATTGGAAGAATTTCGTACCGGCGTCGCTCTTTTACTGGTAGAGCAAGATTCTGTGAACAAACAAAAAATAAATAAAACGGTGAATGATTTTACAACGTAAAGCTTAATCGGCATATAATTTAAATTCATTTATGTAATCGATATCCGTACATATGAACCCTGCAAATGAATAAATGCATTTCTATTTTGACTCTCTTCATATTTCATGCCCGAATTATCCTGGTCAACTCAACATTTGGAACGATAGGTTGATAACTCCTGCCATCGGCAATATTAAAAATATAGGTGACAAGCCGAGGCCTGCTTGTCGTCAGAACCTTTTTGAACTTTTTGATTATTTTTGCGTTTTACTCTTTTAAACAATAAATATGTATCCACAGGAAATAGTTACCCCGATGAAGGAAGAACTCACCGACAATGGGTTTACGGAATTATTATCATCTACCGAAGTAGATGAGCAGTTAAAAAAAGAAGGTACTACGTTGGTTATGATCAACTCGGTTTGTGGTTGCTCAGCTGGTAGTGCAAGACCAGGTGTTTTAATGGCTGTTGCAAATTCAGCGAAGAAGCCAGATTATCTTACAACAAGTTTCGCCGGATTTGATATTGATGCTATTAAAAAGATCAGGGAACATTTATTGCCATATCCTCCATCATCACCGGCTATAGCTTTGTTCAAGAATGGAGAACTGGTTCATTTTATTGAAAGACACCAGATTGAAGGAAGGCCGGCCCAGATGATCGCTCACAACCTGATCAGCGCCTTCGACCATTATTGCAATTAACTATCATATTAAGTTTCATTCTTTTTTAAGCCCCTCAGACATGAGGGGTTTACTTTTCATATCAAGTTGCTGTTCATTTCAGTTGTATATTCGCGGGCTAAATCACCGCAAACTTTTCACCTGATGTATCCAAACCTTTATTATGCTTTTAAAGATCTATTTGGTTTTGACTGGAAGTTTTTGCGGGTAGCAAATACCTTCGGCGTATTTGTTGCGATCTCCTTTATAGCGGCTGCTATCGTACTTACTGCCGAACTCCGTCGAAAAAGTAAAGAGGGACTGTTACAACCCACCGAAATAACGGTCGTGGCCGGAAAGCCGGCAAGTTTATTAGAGCTGATTCTGAATTTCCTTCTGGGCTTCATTTTCGGATATAAATTTCTTGGCTTGTTTCTTATGGGAAATTCCGCCACAAGCGATCCGCCTGCTTTTATTTTTTCATCCATGGGCAGTTGGCCGGCAGGCATTATTCTCGGCCTGTCATTTGCCGGCTTTAAATGGTGGGAAAAGAATAAGCAGAAATTACCTAAACCAGAGGAAAGAAAGGTGCGTTTCTGGCCGCATGACAGAGTGGGAGAAATGACAATACTTGCCCTTGTGTTCGGACTGATAGGAGCGAAGGTTTTCGATTTTTTTGAAAACTGGGATGATTTTATCAAACGCCCTTCGGAATATATTCTGTCGCCTGCCGGACTAACCTTTTATGGAGGTCTTATCTGCGCAGCGATTGCCATCTGGGTATATGCCAGAAAACATAAAATTGGATTCTGGCATTTAAATGACGCAGCGGCCCCTGCGCTGATGTTGGCCTACGCTACTGGTCGTATCGGATGTCAGGTAGCAGGCGATGGTGATTGGGGTATTTACAATGCAGCTTACCAGGTAACAGATACAACAGTTACTGCATCAAACACGCTGGACAATTTTTATATCACACTACAAAAGGATTCCTTTTACTTTTTATCGCATCATAGTTCACTGAAAGAAGTGCCGTATGCGGTTTTCAAAAAACCCGGAGGATTAAGTTTTTTGCCAGATTGGATGTTTGCTTACAATTACCCACATAATGTGAATGAGGCCGGGGTCAGGATTGCAGATTGCGCCGATAAATATTGCAGTCAGTTACCTGTACCTGTTTTCCCGACACCTTTTTATGAAACAATCGTATGTCTGTTACTTTTTGGCGTGCTTTGGTTTTTCAGAAAGAAGCTCAAAGTTCCAGGAACGCTATTTGCCCTTTATCTCATTCTAAATGGTGTTGAGCGGTTTTTTATAGAGAAAATAAGAGTGAATACTCATCTTAATTTATTTGGCTTTCACCCGACACAAGCGGAAGTGATTTCGACATTACTTGTAATTGCCGGTGTTACCATCTGGATTTATTTAGGTAAGAAATCAAAGATTCAACCAGTTGTATCTGCTCCTTCGTAAGGCGATTTGCTAACTATAGCACCTAATTTTGATAGGCATTAACGTAGAGACAATCGTTTGATAAATGTGTTTTAAACTGCAACAGCCTAATTTTTGGCTCAAATCGTTATGAGTTCTCAGGATTACGGTTTATCTTTGTGGTTAGGTCAAGGACGGTAAATTCAAGCATACTTTAATTAACTATCCATTTGCAACATTCTGCAAACAAAGACTACTATTTATTCGTTTTATTAAATTATTAAGGAGACGCTATTATGAGGCAGCTTAAAATTGCTACCCAGATTACGAACCGGGACTCCCAGGCCGTAGAAAAGTACTTGCAGGAAATTTCCAAAATCTCGATGATCACTCCTGAAGAGGAGACAACTTTAGCCCAGAGAATCAAGATGGGCGATCAGAGAGCATTGGATAAATTAGTGCAGGCGAACCTTCGTTTCGTGGTATCTGTGGCAAAGCAATATCAACACCAGGGCTTGTCACTCAGTGACTTAATTAATGAAGGAAATCTCGGTTTGATCAAAGCGGCACAGCGTTTTGATGAAACAAAGGGTTTTAAATTCATTTCTTATGCTGTGTGGTGGATCCGCCAGTCAATTCTCCAGGCTTTGGCTGAGCAGGGTCGTTTGGTGCGCCTTCCTCAGAACAAAATTGGTACATATAATAAAGCAAATAAAGCTTATATGGCCTTCGAGCAGGAGCATGAAAGAGAGCCTTCGACTGAAGAACTCGCCGAATTGCTTGAAATGAGTGAAACTGAAATCAATAATATTTTCCAAAGTAATACCCGCCACACTTCTCTTGATGCGCCGGTGCATGAGGCTGAAGATGTAGCAATGGGTGATTTACTGGAAGGCGGTGACGATACAGATGATGATGTGATGAAAGATTCATTGAGAAATGAAATCCGTCGCGTATTGAAATCACTTTCTCCGAGAGAAGCAGAAATCGTTAATGCTTATTTTGGATTAGACGGTGAAAATGGTGTAACAATTGAACAGATCGGCCAGAAATACGATCTTACAAAAGAACGTATCCGCCAGATTAAAGAAAGAGCCATTAAGCGTTTGCAGAAGGCTCGTTACAGCAGCGCACTGAAAGCGTATTTAGGTTAAGAAAATTGTCCGCCGTCAAGGCTGATAAACGATAGCAAATTGGTAGGTTTATTTTAAAACAGTCCTGGTCTTTTGATTAGGGCTGTTTTTTTATTTTTGCATTGTCAATCGTCAATAGATTCTCAGTTATTTTTCAGGCTTATGAAAACAAGATTAGCTGGTTTATTATTTCTTTTATCTGTTGTTCTTAATTCCTGCGAAAAAAACGTCTCGTTTAAATTGCATGATGAAGAACAAAAACTAGTAGTGGAAGCCACCATTGAAAACGGTCAGGTACCCACAGTAGTACTTTCTAATAGTCTCGATTATTTTTCAGCGATATCACCAGAGATTCTTGAAAAGAGTTTTGTTCACGACGCAGATGTTTCCATATCAAATGGAACATTGACTCATAAATTGAAAGAGTATACCTATAGCCAAAACGGTTATAATTTTTATTATTATTCTGTTGATTCTTCCAGTCTTGCCACTGCATTTGCCGGGCAACTCAACACTTCATATTCTTTAAAAATAAATGTGGCAGGTAATGAGTATAACGCAGTAACAACTATTCCGAAAATTACAAAGGTGATTGATTCTGTCTTTACACGGAGGGCATCGGAATTTTTACCAGATTCATTGCAGGCATTGGTAATAACGGCAACGGATCCGCCGGGTTATGGCGATTATGTGCGGTATTATACAAAAGATAATAGCGAACCATTTTACCCTGGCATTAATTCGGTATTTGACGACCAGATAATTGATGGAACAACCTATACTTTGCAGGTAGACAGAGGGTATCCACGAAACCTCGGGTTAACGGAAGATAACCTGATCTATTTTAATAAAGGTGATACTGTAACGTTCAAGCTGTGCAATATTGATAAGGCTACATTTGACTTTTGGCGCACAATGGAATTTGCCTATGCAAGTGTAGGCAATCCTTTTTCTTCCCCAACAAAGGTTTTAAGTAATATCGGCGGAAACGGCCTTGGATACTTTGCTGGATATGCAGCACAATATCGCACTATCGTTATTCCAAAATAGTTTTTTACACAGGCTATTCAGATCGGTACTTGCAGTGAACAATTTTCCCTCGTTTCGGTTTATTTTTGCAGATTATCTTTTACCGCGTCACAAACGAACCAAAGAACTACAAGATTTATATGGAGACACAAGCAAGTGAAAGCGTTCATTGTTTAATTATAGGTTCAGGGCCCGCAGGTTATACTGCAGCTATTTACGCCTCAAGGGCAAACCTGAAGCCAGTATTATACCAGGGTATTCAACCAGGTGGACAATTAACAATTACAACCGAAGTTGAAAATTATCCTGGCTATCCGGAAGGAATTCAAGGACCTGAAATGATGGTGGATTTTGAAAAGCAGGCTGCACGAATGGGAGCAGATATCCGTTTTGGGCTTGCAACAAAAGTAGATTTTTCGCAATTGCCGTATAAAGTCTGGATTGATGACGAGAAATTGATCGAGGCTCATTCGGTAATTATTGCAACCGGCGCCTCTGCAAAATGGCTCGGATTGGAGAGTGAACAAAGATTGAATGGTTATGGCGTGAGCGCATGCGCTGTATGTGATGGTTTTTTCTTTAAAGGAAAAGAAGTAGCGATCGTTGGTGCAGGAGATACAGCCGCAGAAGAGGCGCTATATCTTTCTAAACTTTGTACAACAGTGCACATGCTCATCCGTAAAGGAGAGATGCGTGCAAGTAAAGTGATGCAGGAAAGGGTTTTCAAAACACCGAACATAAAAGTGTACTGGAATAGTGAAACAGAAGAAGTACTTGGTGAGAAAAAAGTCGATTCCATCCGGATAAAGAATAATAAAAGCGGAGAAACAAGCGTGATACCTGTAAGCGCATTTTTTGTCGCCATTGGACATCAGCCAAACTCTGAAATCTTTAAAGATTGGTTGGATATGGACGAGGCCGGCTATCTGAAAACGATTCCGGGTACTTCTAAGACAAATATTGAAGGTGTATTTGCCTGCGGCGATGTGCAGGATAAAATTTATCGCCAGGCGGTAACTGCAGCCGGAAGCGGTTGTATGGCAGCGTTAGATGCAGAGAGATATCTTGGAGAAAAAGGAGTGCATGGAGTGAAAAATTAAAAAGTCGTTCGAGAATTCAGTATTTAGTACTTAGTATTGAGATATCAGCATTTAAACATTGTCGGATGAAATTAGTTCGGGAAAAATTTCGGAATTGATCGTCTCAATACCGAATACTAAAAATCTAAATACCTCACCTCCACTTTCCGCTCATGTCTGAACAAAAGATAATAACGGTTGAACTCAATCATCTCAGGTTCTTTGCTTTTCATGGTGTATATGCAGAAGAGTTAAAAACGGGTAATGAATTTGAGATTGATGCAAAAGTGGAGATAGAAACCGATAAAGAATTAATAATTCATCTGCATGATACTGTGAATTATGTAAAAGTACATTCGATCATCCGCAAGATGATGGAACATCCTGAGCCTTTGCTGGAAACTGTTGCTATGAAAATTGTTGATGAAATTCATTATGAATTTCCATCTGTTCTTTCTGCAGAAATCCGCATTGTAAAACTACATCCTCCAATCATAAACTTCCGGGGCAAGGTTGGCGTTACCTATAGAAAGAATTTCTGATTCTGTAACTTCCATCCATATCAATCTTCGAGGATTTAAAGATACCAGCTGCATGAGTTTTATTCTCAGGCAAAAACTTCTGTTTGGCTAACGCCCAACGATTTTTATTCTATTGTGTGGAGCTTTCGGCAAATCTCTTCTACATCGGGATTGAGAATAAACGCTAAAGATTTACTTTTAATAAAAATCGACTGGTTGCAATAACAAGGATATTAAGCATAAATGAAAAATTACGTATCATTCTCAATCTTATTTTTTGCTTGCATAATGGTATGTGCGCAGCAGAAAGTCGGCAAAGAAACTATTGGCGGCTGGATAAAGTATAACAGCAATCCTGTGCTTGGAGGATCATTCGGAACAATTTTCGACGTCAGCGTATTGAAAAAAAAGGATGAATACATTATGTATTGTTCCTGGCGGCCGAAGCGGAGTATTGCGATTTCTGAAAGCAAAGATGGTTTTCACTGGAGTGATCCTGTTATTGTTTTAGCTCCTGATACATCGACAAAATGGGAAGATGAAGTAAATCGACCAGTTGTAATCGAACATGACGGTGTTTACCATATGTGGTACACCGGGCAGAAAGGTGGTGATGGAAATAATGGAACATCTGCAATTGGCTATGCAACCAGCAACGATGGAAAGAAATGGAGACGCATGAGTACAGAGCCAGTACTTATTCCACAAGCAAAATGGGAGAAAACTTCATTGATGTGTCCGCATGTTATCTGGGATGATCAGGATAAAATCTATAAAATGTGGTACTCAGGCGGTGAGCAATATGAGCCGGATGCGATTGGTTATGCCACCAGCAAAGATGGTATGCGATGGGAAAAGTATCCAGCTAATCCTGTTTTTGCCAATGACAGTTCAAACAGTTGGGAACAAGCAAAGGTGACCGCATGCCAGGTGATAAAGGATGAAAAAGGCTATTTGATGTTCTATATCGGTTTTCACAATGTCGACTATGCGCAGATAGGAATAGCAAGATCCGTTGATGGCATACATAACTGGAAACGCAATCCGGGTAACCCGATTATAAAGCCGGGGACAGAATGGGATTCAAGCGCGGTGTATAAACCCTTTGCCATTTTTGATGGAAAAAAGTGGATGTTGTGGTACAATGGAAGAAGAAATAATAAAGAACAAATTGGTGTTGCCTTACATGAAGGAAAAGACCTCGGGTTCTGAATTGAACAGCTATTAAATTTATCGCAGTGAAGAAAGCTTCTTTTTTCAAATTGGTTCTTTTGATTTTTATTTTTTGTCTGATCAGGGCCTTTAACAGTTACTCTCAACCCTATATTCTAAAAAGTAGTTCATTTAAGCATTATATTGATACGTTCAACTCGAATGATAATGAGTTATACAAAGCGTATATCACAAATGATAAAAGCTGGAGTTTTTTAGTCAATAACATTCCACTTTTTGAATGCCCTGTTCGCTCGATAGAAAGAACATACTATTTCCGGTGGTGGACATACCGGAAGCATATAAAGCAAACGCCGGAAGGGTTTGTGATTACAGAATTTCTTCCTGATGTACCTTGGGCGGGAAAATATAACGCTATAAGTTGTGCAGCAGGTTTCCATTTTTCAGAGGGAAGATGGTTGCATGATACATCTTACCTTGATCAGTATGCGAAATATTGGTTT
Source organism: Chitinophagaceae bacterium (assembly GCA_049840875.1). GTDB lineage: Bacteria > Bacteroidota > Bacteroidia > Chitinophagales > Chitinophagaceae > JAFDYH01. Next base: position 219,125 of record JASGJE010000003.1, read on the forward strand.
AGCGAGGGCGCTGAACCACGCAAGTATAGTTTTTGGGCAGCAGACGCTATTTATAATTATTGTATCGTTTCTGGTGATTTCACTCTTGTAAAAAAATTATTACCATCGCTGGTTCAAAACTATCACAATTGGGAAAAGGAAAAGCTGGATTCAACCGGATTGTTCTGGCAGGTAGATGGCCAGGATGGAATGGAAGTTTCTATTTGCGGAGAAGGGTCAGATGGTGTTGGTTATCGCGCCACGATTAACTCATACATGTATGGTGATGCCATAGCAATAGCAAAAATTGCTCGCTTGTCAGGCAATATTGACCTGGCTGATAGTTTCGAGCAAAAAGCAATAGTAATCAAGGAGAATCTACAAGGGAAATTATGGAGCGGAGATTTTTTCAGTGTCTTGCCAAAGACTTCTTTTGCAATATTATGTTCTGCTAAAGAATTGCATGGTTATACACCGTGGTATTTTAATTTACCCGATTCTGAATATTCCAAAGCCTGGCGATATTTAATGGATCCCGACTATTTTTTTGCGCCATACGGTCTTACAACTGCTGAAAAACTTGCGCCGAAATTTGCGGTTTCCTATAAAGGGCATGAATGTCAATGGAATGGTCCGAGCTGGCCTTATGCAACGTCAATTACGATGACAGCATTGGCTAATCTTTTGAACAATTATTCGCAGACGTATGTTTCAAAAAGCGATTACTATAAATTACTCGTTACATATACCAATAGCCATCAGCTAAAACGGGAAGATGCAAAAACAGTTCCATGGATCGATGAAAATCTGAATCCCTTTACAGGTGACTGGATTGCACGCACAAGGTTAAAAACATGGGAAAATGGAACATGGAGCAGTGAAAAAGGCGGAATCGAGAGAGGAAAAGATTATAATCATTCCAGCTATTGCGATCTTATTATTTCCGGGTTAATAGGCGTGCATCCAATGGAAGGAAACAAACTTTTATTGAAACCATTGATAACGGAAGATGAATGGCCGTATTTCTGTCTCGATAATGTTTTATACCACGGAAAGATATTGACAATCGTTTATGATAAAACAGGCAAAAAATATAAGAAAGGAAAAGGGCTGCTTGTTTTTATAAATGGCGTTCTGAAAGCATCTGCCGCAACGATTAAAAACATGGAAATTGAGCTGTAGTAGATTCTTTTCGATTATCAATAAATCATGGTGACCTTAAAATCCGAGAGAAAAGCCGGGCTGCAAAGGCTAGATCGTTTCATCTCTGATACCTTTACGCAGTAACAGAATTTTTTTTCGATTGTCTTGCATTTTGCCAAAGCCACATCAACGTAAACGTTGGAATAAAATCAGTTCCGGGTAATACCTCTTCGATAAAATTGAATATGCCGCCAGTAGCGCCTTTCCATCCACCAAACATTTTGTAAAATATAAAGGCTGAAACCGGCGCCCAGAATATATCTCCGATCTCTCCAAAACCGGGAACTGCGTAGGTAGCACAACCGATCAGGTCCATCAATACACAGAAAAGGAGTGAGTTTATTTTCTTTGTTTCCATTTTCGTCTTTTATTCGGATTATATGACGATGGTGTGCCCGCTACAGTTGTATCGGCAATTGCTGTACCAATAAAGCTTTAAGAAAAATAGAATTGAAACATTACGGCCAGAATTTCCACCATGGTTTATTTGCCGGCCGATGTGAATTTTCAAAAGCAGCGCTATCCGGAGAGAGATTTTGTGCTGATGGGCTCTGTAGGAAATAAGGGATACAAAAAAGTACATAATCATGTAGGCTCAGTTCTTCACCCTTCAGCATACGTTTCACCACACGTAATCCCGGCTGTACAAAGTTTCCTGAAGCAGAAGTAAGCTTAAAGCTCATGAACCATTTTTCGTCGGAAGGATTGATAACTATTTGCGTGTTGCCTGTATTTTTCATTATCACTTGTGCTATGTACCCCGAAACCCCCGTCATTATTAATCCCTGGAATTTTGCAAATGAGCTGTCTGCTTTTTTCAGCTGCCCGTTTTTAAATTCATTATCAAACAGCGTGTCGAGATGTTTTACACTGGCCGGGCTGAAATCAAGATGCTGGTTTTTTTCGGCAAATGTTTGTCGTACAAATTCAATCGCCTTTTGCAATTCCTGTTGCTGAATATCCATACTATTGAAAGCCCGAAATTACACTATTCCACATTGTTAAAAGCAAACCCATTTCCTCTTTATTATCTTCAGCAAAAATTTCCTTTCAACGAAAAATCAGTTCTTTATATTTACAACTTCTAAGCAGCAGGAATGAAATTTATACCATTTATACTTTCATTGATTATTACGATTTCGTTGATTGTCGTTTTGAGTAATCGATGGGGCGCTATTCCGGATATGGGCAATTTTCTCAGTCCGCAACATGGCATCTGGCAAAATGCCGTTGCAGTCGACAAAAATTATGATGCCGATATTAAGATTCCAGGTATAAAAGGCAAAGCAGAAGTTTATTTTGATGACCGCCTGGTGCCACACGTGTTTGCCGACAATGACGAAGATCTATACTTTATACAAGGATATCTTCATGCAAAGTTCCGTTTATGGCAAATGGAATTTCAAACAATGGCAGCGAGTGGACGAATCAGTGAATTACTAGGTTACGATCCACGTTTTATAAATTATGATCGCGAAACAAGAAGATTGGGAATGGTGTACGCAGCTGAGCATGAATTGCAATCACTCGAAGCAGATCCAATTACAAAGTCAGGATGTGATGCATACACTGCAGGAGTAAATTCATATATCGAAAGTCTTACAGAAGCGAATATGCCATTGGAGTACAAGCTTCTTGGCTATAAACCGGAAAAATGGAGCAACCTGAAGATCTGTTTATTCCTGAAGCAAATGGCCAGACAACTTGCAGGAGATGGCTACGCCCATGATCTGCCGTTTACCAATGCACGATCAGTTTTTTCTTTTAAAGAACTAGATAAGCTATATCCGCAGATACAGGATTCATTGATGCCCATTGTGCCAAAAGGTACTTTGTTTGACACACCTGCTATTAAGCCTGTAACACCTCTTACGGCGGATTCTTTGTATTTCAGGAAACAGGACACTGCTAATATCAACACGTACGCGGAAATCAACCCGAACAATGGAAGTAATAACTGGGCTGTTAGTGGTATGAAAACGGCAAGTGGTCACCCGATACTTTGCAATGACCCGCATCTTGAACTTTCATTTCCATCGATCTGGTATGAAATGCAATTAACATCGCCAACGGTAAATGTGTATGGTGTTAGTTTTCCCGGCTCACCAAATATTGTGATAGGGTATAACGACAATGTATCATTTGGATTTACAAATGCCGAGCGGGATGTGATGGATTACTTTAGTATAAAGTTCAAAGACAACAGTAAACGGGAGTATTGGTTTAACGGACAATGGAAGCCTACTTCATTGAGGATTGAAGAAATAAAAGTAAAAGGAAGTGAACCGTTTTATGATACGGTCGCTTACACTCCGGAATTCGGGCCAGTTATGTACGATAAAAGTTTTTCCAATGAGCTGTCAAAGGGAAAAGCAATCGCCTGCAGATGGATTGCGCACGATACTGCAAATGACGGTCTTTTATGGTTTAAGTTGGATCGTGCTAAAAATTATGAAGATTATTACAATGCCATTCAATCGTTCGCCTGTCCGGGACAGAACATGTTGTTTGCTTCTAAGAACGACACTATAGCGTTGTGGGAGCAGGCAAAATTTCCTGCACGTTGGTACGGGCAGGGGCTGATGTTGATGCCAGGTGAAGATAGTAGTTATATGTGGCAAGGGTATATTCCTGCAAAAGAAAACCCGCATGTCATCAATCCATACAGCGGATATATTGTAAGCGCAAATCAGCGGCCGGTAGATTCGACCTATCCTTACTTTATTCCCGGAAGTTATAATACTATTCGAAGCATAAGTATTAATAAGCGATTAGCCACAATGCAGAATATTTCTCCCAATGATATGAAGGCATTGCAAACTGATTACTACAGTTATTTTGCCGAATATGCAAAACCTGTTTTACTGAAATATGTAAAGGAAAACGAACTGAACAATGCAGCTAAAAAGTATCTCGACGTATTTCGCAATTGGAACCAGGAAGCCGGGCCTAATCAAACCGGGCAAACGATTTTCCAAACCTGGTGGGATAGCCTTGAAGTAACGGTGTGGCGCGATGAGTATGAGCGTATCAAAATTAAAACAGAATGGCCCGATGATATGACGTTACTGGAAGCAATGCTGCGCGACTCAACGTTTAAATATGCGGATAACATCAACACAAAAAAGACTGAAACATGGTTTGATGATGTTACAATTGCATTACAAAAGGCCGCGCCGGAGTTAATGAAAGAAGAAGCAGAAAAACGATTGACCTGGACAAAGCATAAAAACAGCTCGATATTTCATTTATTAAAAACTATCAAACCCTTTGCAAAAACGGGATTGCCCGTAGGCGGATGGGCGAATACGATCAATGCAATCACGGGAAGTCATGGCCCAAGCTGGAGAATGGTAATTCATTTGGACAATACCACCGAAGCATATGGAATTTATCCGGGAGGACAGGACGGAAATCCAGGCAGTGCTTTCTATGATAATTTTGTTGATAAATGGGCTAAAGGAGAGTACTATACTTTGTGGATGATGACCAAATCAGATTTAGGAGATCAAAGGATAAAATGGAAAATGAATATAAGCGGATACTGATGACAGTTTCTTTCGATGAATAACTAACAATAATTTACTCAAGTTTCAATTTATTAATGATATGCGGTTCCTCGTTGCTGTTGTATTGATCATGTTGCTGGCGTTTATAGCTGGTCTTGTGCTACCTTGGTGGAGCATCGCATTTGCTTCCTTTATTACGTTGCTGATGATAGAACAGTCGCCTTTGAAATCGTTTCTTGCCGGCTTTTTAGGTTTATTCATACTATGGGGCATACTTGCTCTTTGGATTGATATGAAAAACCACAGCATACTTTCAAAAAAGATTGCGATGATCTTGCCATTAAACGGAAGCTCTTTTTTACTGATTTTAATCACAGCCTTTGTCGGCGCTCTTGTTGCGGGTTTCGCTGGTCTTACCGCAGGGTTTCTTCGTGCTGCCCGGTAAATATTTGCTGCCTCTGAAATGTATTTGTTAAAAATCTTCTGGTTTAAGGCTGGCACTATATTTTTGTAAACGTACTATGCGACAGACCTTCTTAGCTTTCGTCTTTATCCTTTTTGTTCATATTTGTTTTGCAGGGAGAATTTCCGGAACCGTTTCAGGTAATGATGGTAATGCACTTTCCTATTCATCTATCCTGATTAAAGGTACCAGCAGGGGAACAACTGCCAATAGTGATGGGAAATACGCTCTGAATCTTGATCCGGGTACTTACACGATCGTTTGCCAACATGTAGGTTATCAGAGGATAGAAAAAAACATTACTGTTACTGCGGAAGATATTCATCTTGACTTCACATTGTCATTGCAGGAGTTAACACTGGGAGAAGTTATTGTAAAGAAAGGAGAGGATCCGGCATATGAAATTATCCGGCAGGCTATCAAAAAGAGAGCCTATTACAATAAACAGGTTGATTCACTTTCCGTTGATGTTTATATAAAGGGATTGCTTCGTTCAAGAGGATTGCCTGATAGAATTCTTGGAAAGAAAGTTGATAAAAAAGATTTTGAAAAGAGCGGACTTGATTCTTCGGGAAGAGGAATACTTTTTTTATCCGAATCGTATACAAAAGTATTTTTTAAACAACCCGACAAGATAAAGTTCGAGGTAATGTCTGCAAGACAAAGCGGTGGAGGGCCCGGACTTAGTTTTCCTTTCTTCATCAATTTCTACGAGAGCAATGTTTCTGTATTCAATAATAACCTGAACCCACGGGGTTTTATTTCACCCATAGCTGACAATGCACTTCATTTTTATAATTATAAATACGAAGGAAGTTTTACCCAGGACAATAAACTTGTTAATAAGATACTTGTCATTCCAAAGCGAAAGAATGAACCACTATTCAGCGGTCATATTGAAATAACAGAAGATGACTGGCGAATAAATAGTGTTGATCTGCTTACGACAAGTCAGTATCAGCTTGAACTGATTGATACGTTACATATCAGTCAAATCCATGTACCTGTTCAGCCGGATATCTGGAGAACGAAAGACCAGGTCGTGTATGTTGCTGTAAAAAAATTCGGACTTGACTTCGCCGGTAATTTTGTAAACGTCTATTCCAACTATAATCTTACCCCGGCCTTCAAAAAGAAATATTTCGACCGGATATTAATGAAGTACGATTCTTCCTACGATAAAAAAGATACCGGTTTCTGGAATATGATAAGGCCTGTACCTCTCGAACGTGATGAAAAAAAAGACTTTGTTTTTAAAGACAGCATAGCCCAACGCGAAAAAGATTCGATGTACTCCAAAAGCAGCATCGATTCACTACGGAAGAATCAAAAGCCAATAAAAATAATGGATGTGCTTTGGTCGGATGCACATCATACTTTTTATACCCCAAAAGTATTTTCAACCTACACCCTGAAAGGATTGATACAACAACTGGAATATAATACAGTAGAAGGAGTGGCGCTGAATGTTGAACAGATTTATGATATTCAACCAACACACGGGAAAAATAATTATTCGATAGCCTGGTACAACCGATATGGATTCAGCAACACTCATTTTAATTCGTTTGCCGAATTCTCAGTAAGGCCGAAAACAGATAATTATCGTAACCGCTATCTTATTATTTCAGGCGGAAAACGAGTTTCTCAGTTTAATCATGAAAACCCGATTACGGCGTTAGCAAATGAAAGTAGTACGCTGTTATTTAAGCGAAACTACATGAAGATCTATGAGAATTGGTTTGGCAATATTGAATATAACAACCGGTTTGAAAATGGCATCAAATGGAATGTGCAGGCAACTTATGAAGACAGAATTCCATTGGAGAATACTACTGACTTTTCTTTTTTCTTTAAACATCGCGTATTACTCCCAAATCATCCACACGAATTAGCTAGCATACCTTTTAACCGGCATCAGGCATTGTCTGCTGGTATTACGTTGACGTATCAGCCGGGCCAGAAGTACATACAGTTTCCCGATTCTAAAATGCCATTAGGGTCAAAGTATCTCACGTTAGAATTGCAGTATACAAAAGGGTTTAAAAATATTTTCGGCAGCGACGTTGACTACGATAAATGGAAATTCTCGGTGTTTGACAACATGAATTTTAAACTCGCCGGTGAATTCCGGTATAAGTTTATTATAGGTGGTTTTCTAAATGATAAACATGTTGAAATACCAGACCTGCAGCATTTCAATGGAAACCTTACCATTTACAATTTTAAATACCTTAATAGTTTTCAGCTTGCACCGTATTATCAATACAGCAACTCTGCCAGGTTGTACGGCGTAGCTCATATTGAACATCACTTCAATGGGTTGCTGACAAATAAAATTCCTTTGCTAAACTCTCTTAAATGGAATCTTGTGGTTGGCTCCAACGCATTTTATATAAACAAGAACGAATATTATCTTGAAGGTTTTGCCGGAATTGAAAACATTTTAAAACTGCTACGCGTTGATTTTGTAATAGCCAATCAGCAAAAACAGGCTGAGGCAAACAAATACAATATCCGCATTGGGTTTGGAGGCATTTTCGGCAGCCGCATACAGGTAAAAGGTAGTTCCCGCGAATAAAGGAGTATAGGTTATCTTTGCAACGAAATTTGGTTCAGCCTGCAACTGTCCAATTCAATCTTTTTATTTAAAGAATAAAATTTCCCTTTACGGGATCAAATTTCAAAACGCATGGCCCTTTTACATAACCGCGTATCCGCGGAGGAATTGAAACAACGACTACTCGAGGAAAAAGAACCCAGGACAACAATTTCCTTTTACCGGTATTTCAAGCTTGATAATCCGCAACAATTCAGAGATGAATTATATAAAGGACTTGATAAACTCAATGTCTTCGGCAGGATATACGTTGCTTATGAAGGTATCAATGCGCAAATCAGTGTACCTGCTTCCAATTTTGATACATTGAAAAGTTATCTTGATGCAGTGGAAGGTTTGAGTGGGCTTCGTCTGAATGTCGCTGTCGACGACGGAAAATCATTTTGGGTACTGAAAATTAAAGTAAGGGAAAAGATAGTAGCGGATGGAATTACCGATCTTTCTTTCAATATGAATGTGAAAGGGAAATATGTAACTCCTTCACAGATGAATGCAATAATGAAGCAGAAGGATACGATTGTGATCGATATGAGAAATCACTATGAATATGAGGTTGGGCATTTTGAAAATGCAGTGGAAATACCGAGCGATACATTTCGTGAACAACTACCGATGGCGGTAGAAATGATGAAAGATAATAAGGACAAAAACATCATTATGTATTGCACAGGTGGTATCCGGTGTGAGAAAGCGTCTGCTTATATGTTACACAATGGTTTCAAAAATGTCTTTCATCTCGAAGGAGGAATTATTAATTACGCAAAAGAAATTAAGCAAACAGGAACGGAGAGCAAATTCATCGGTAAGAACTTTGTATTTGACGACAGGCTGGGAGAGAGGATTACAGAAGATGTGATTGCCAAATGCCACCAATGTGGTAAACCTGCTGATATACATGTGAATTGTGCAAACAATGGATGTCACCTGTTATTTATTCAATGCGACGAATGCAATAAAAAGTTTGAGGGTTGTTGCAGTAAAGAATGTTACGACGTTATTCAGCTTCCTGCCGAACAGCAAAAAGAAATACGTAAGGGTGTGGATAAAGGGCGCAATGTTTTCAATAAGTCCAAATCGCGATTACGTCCCCGATTAGATGACCCTGAGTCATAATAAGTTCTGCTTAATATATTTCTTATTGATAATCAGTAGGAATAATTTGTGTGTGTGGATAAGTTTTTCTATTTTGCCTCACCAAGCATAATCCTTTGTCCCAATTGAATAAACGATGAATTCCCTTCAGCACCAATCTGTCTTTATAGATAACCAACCAATTCCTGCTACATCGAAGGAACAAGGTTTTCTGTCACCTGTACAAAAGCATTTTCCACTTAAAGAGAAATTAGATTCTTTTAAATCAAAGCTTGTGTATTTTTTAGGTGTCGTACGATCAATCGGTGTATCGGGAAACCTGACCGATTATGCAAGAAGAAAGCTGCAGATATTCAACCTGCTTAATTTCTTCAATTTATTGGCTGGCGTTATCGTTCCGATTACCGGCCTCATCCAGGACAGGAATCTTCCGATTGTCGCATGGATCGCTGCATTTGCACCACCAATGATCAGTGTTCTGGTGCTGGCATTGAATTTTTACAAAAAGCATGAAGCAGGCATGATTGCTTATTTCGTTCTGTATCCTGTAATTACCAGTGTCGTATACCTGAACGGGATTAATCTTGGCGTTGATCTGTTTTTTATTCTTTACGGTATTCTCGCAGTATTCTTCATTTCGCGGATCAGCGATATGCTTTTCTCCATTGGCCTTTCAATGGTCAGTTATTTTATGCTTTCTGTTGTTCTGAAAAGTTATGTCTATAAATTGGAGACAGCGAACTTTGGCCTGTATCTTTTCAACCAGGGATTGGCGATACTTCTGATTTTCTACGGTTTGTTTCTGATTAAAAAGGAAAACAATCAGTATGAAAACAAATTGCTTGGTAAGAACAATGAGTTAGGTAATATAAATAAAGAGATCGCGGCTCAAAAGGCTGAGATTGCCGACAAGGCAAATCTTCTCGAACAGCAAACAAGGAAATTAGAAGAATTAAACTCTTTAAAAAATAAATTATTCTCAGTTATTTCTCATGATTTAAAAGCGCCGATGTATGCTTTGAGAAACCTGTTTCAGAACGTGCAGCAACTCGACCTTCCAGGTGAGGATATCAAAGACATGTTACCGGAGGTAGTAAATGATCTTAATTATACGACTGGTTTAATGGAAAATCTGCTGCAATGGGCGAAAAGTCAGATGCAGGCCAATACCATTTTCCCACAACGCTTTGACATTGCTGAAACTTATGAGGAAGTAACCCATGCTTTGCGTCTCTCTGCAAAAGCGAAAAGGATCGACATCAAAAATAATTTTTCGAAACCAGTCTATGTATATGCTGACCGGGACATGATCAACCTGGTATTGCGAAACCTGATTTCCAATGCGATCAAATTCACCCCGGAAAAAGGCCGCATATCTATACAAGCAAGTAATAATAACGGTCAGGTCAAAATATCGGTTGAAGACAATGGTATCGGCATGAACGAAGAGACACTCGATAAACTTTTTAAAGAGTTCTACACCAGTAATGGTACTTCGAATGAATCAGGAACTGGCCTCGGACTGATGTTGTGTAAAGAATTTTTAGCGAAAAACGATGGTACGATCAGTGTGGCAAGCCAGGAAGGCAAAGGCAGCAACTTTACGTTTACATTACCTATTCCGAAAGAAGAATACGTAGCTTAGGAATTTCCAACCCTTTTTTCACCCCTTCATTAAATCACCCCAGTCTACGGTGTATCCGCAGTTCACGGAATTTTCTATTTTAGTGTATAATCATTTTTATGCAAAGAATTGCAGTGTTAGGTCTTGGCAATATGGGACGAGGGATTGCCCTCAGCCTTCTTCGGTCGGGCAAGACGGTTATAGTGTGGAACAGGTCTAAGGAAAAAGCTGGGTCTGTAATACAGGAAGGTGCACAATGGGCTGAATCTGCTGTTGCAGCGGTAAAAGATGCAGATGCTGTGATCGCGATGGTGGCAGATGATATTGCATCAGATGAAATATGGTTAGGCAAACATAAAGTACTGGACTCTTTACAGCAGGGCGTATTTGTAATAGAATGTTCCACTCTTTCGATGAATCATGTAAAGCGCTTATCCGGAGAAGCAATTAAAAGAAAGCTTGTCTATATTGATTGCCCCGTTACGGGCATACCAGAAGTAGCGGCTACCGGTCAATTAACCTTGCTTGTGGGAGCGATGAAACAGAATTTTGAAAAAGCGTTACCGCTACTTCAATCATTCTCCAAATCAGTTCGATACTTTGGCGGTATTGGCACAGGCACGGGATATAAGTTGATGATAAATCTGATGGGCGCTGTGCAAATAGCTGCGCTGGCAGAGGGCATTGTCATGGCTGAAAAACTCGGACTTGACATGGAAACTGTAGCAGCTACAATTGAAACAAGCGCCGCAGCCAGTCCGCAGGTGGTTCGTTATGTAAGAAGAATGGCAGAGAAAAATTTTCTACAAGACCCTGCTTTCACAATTGGCCTGCGATATAAAGATGCGGACTACGCGATGCAATTGGCCGGCGAAATTCAAATGAACGCTAAGTTGGGAGCCACGGCAAAGAGTTGGTTTGCTGACGCGTTGAGTGAATATAAAAATTCAGATGAAGCAACAATCGTTGATGTCGTTGAAAAAAATGATAATAAAAAAGAGAGTAAAGTATCAACTAAACGCTAAAGAGTTTCGTGATACAGAAATCAGACATCGGAGATCGTACATCGTAAATAATTCCTGATAGGCATTTAGAAACTGAGATCATTCCACCCATTTAATACAGACCGGGTTTCCCACTTCTATCTTTTTCCCGGTGTCAGACAATAGCCCCGTTTGCTTATCTCTTTTGAAGACAATGATGTTATCGCTGTTTTGATTTGCAACCAGTAAATAGTTGCCGGAAGGATCTAAATCGAAATTTCTTGGTGTTTTGCCTAATGTTGATTGATGACCGACCAACGTTAATTGACCGCTTTTCTGATCGATACTGAAGATGGCAATAGTATTGGAAGCATCACGATTGGATGCATATAAAAATTTCCCGTCACTGCTAACATGTATATCTGCGCTGGTAAATTGTCCAATGAAATCAGGAGGTAGTGCGGAAATATTTTGCAACAGATCAAGTTGACCGTTTCCTTTATATGCGTATACCGAAATGCCACCGCTTAATTCTTCCAATAGATAAGCAAACTTATTGTTTGGATGAAACACAAAATGTCTCGGCCCGGTACCGGGTTCTGTTTCTACATAAGGGGTTGCAGCAGGTGTTAGTGTTCCTTTTTTATTGTCGAAGCGGTATACCATAATTTTATCGATACCAAGATCTGGCATAAAGACATATTCGTTATCTTTTGACAATACTGTAGAATGAACATGAGGAGCTTCCTGGCGATCTGAGTTGACACCTGATCCTTCATCTTTTACAACGGATACAGGCGCTTGCAGCGAACCATCTTTTTGTACAGGTAATACGCTAGCTGTACCGCTCGAATAATTACCCACAAGAATAAACCTTCCCGATTTTGTAGCTGCAACATAGCAGGGGTCATTACCTGCAGAAGGTTGTTTATTTAAAAAAGTCATCGATCCGGTTTTCTTATCAAACGAAAAAGCGCTGACTTCTCCACCGGTTTGCTCTTTGTTATGATTTTCGTTTACGGCGTATACAAATTTCTGATCCGGAGATACGGTGAGATAAGATGGGTTTGAAACATTTTTCGCAATGCTAACAGGATTAAGCTCACCAGTGTTACTATTGAATTTATAAACATAAATTCCTTCACTTTTGCCGCTTGTGTATGTGCCAATAAGTAAATAATGTTCATCTTTACTTAACTGCGAAAAGGCATTAAAGACAAGCAAACACGAAGCTAGTAAACTGGCTATTTTTTTCATGTGCAAGTTATCGAGTTGTTTATTTTATTTTTTTAAGGCTTGCAAGAATACGTTCATTGGTTTCTTCATCGCTGAGCTCCTGCGGAATAAACTTTTCGCCAATCACTTTTTCATACAAATCAATATACCGTTGTGAAATAGTTTTTACCCAGTCATCACTCATTACTGGTACAGTCTGGCCTTCTTTCCCCATGAAGTTATTTGCAATAAGCCATTCACGAACAAACTCTTTACTGAGCTGCTGTTGCCGCTCTCCCTTAGCCTGACGTTCTTCAAATCCATCAGCGTAAAAATATCGTGATGAATCAGGAGTATGAATCTCATCCATCAGGTAAATTTCATCACCAATTTTTCCAAATTCATATTTTGTATCGACAAGTATCAATCCCCGTTTTGCAGCAATTGTACGGCCACGTTCAAACAATTTAAATGTATATTCTTCCAGTATTGCCCAGTCTGAAGCATTCACAATTCCCTTTGCAATAATTTCATCTTTCGATATATCTTCATCATGCCCGGCTTCCGCTTTTGTTGAAGGTGTAATGATTGGTGCAGGGAAATAATCATTCTCTTTCATTCCGTCAGGCATCGTTACTCCGCAGAGTATTCTCTTGCCACTTGAATAAGTGCGCCATGCATGTCCTGTAAGGTTTCCTCTTACTACCATTTCAATGCGTATTGGTTCACATTTTTTTCCGATTGAAACATTCGGTGCTGGTGAATCGATCAACCAATTGCGGCAGATATCTTTTGTTTCATTCAGCATATACGCCGCTATCTGGTTCAGCACTTGTCCTTTAAAGGGAATTGGTCTTGGCAATATCACATCGAAAGCAGAGATCCGGTTACTGGCGATCATAACGAGATACAGATCATCAATGGTAAAAACATCCCGTACTTTACCGCGATAAAATTGTGTTTGCCCGGGGAAAGAAAATGACGACATAATGGATTACGAAAAGTGAAACAAATAGCTTGAGTGGCAAATATATAGGAATAAACTTCCAGTCGTTTTCCACTAAAAATTAAATTTCCACATAAAACCCTGAATTCTTATTTTTCCGTCGCGAATCCAAACACTAAAACCTCTTTTTATGAGAAAAACGACGATTGCCTTGATGACACTTTGTGTCATGTCTCTCGCTGGTTTTACGCAATCAGTTACTATTACCGGAACTATTCGAAACGTCAATACCCGTGAACTTGTGCCTGCGGTATCAGTAACGGCAAAAGGTACTACTCTTGGAACATTTACCGATAGCAAAGGGGACTTTAGTTTGTCGGTTGATAAACTGCCGGTAACGTTAGTTATTACATCTGTAAATTTTGAAAGCAAAGAAGTTGAAGTAACATCCGGCGCTTCTCCTGTTCAGATTGATTTTACGCCAATCACTCAGCTCGGCCAGGAAGTTGTCGTATCTGCATCACGATATGCTGAACGGATTCTTGAATCACCCGTATCGATTGAACGCGTTAGCGCTACTACAATTAAGAACTCGCCTGCGGCAAACTATTATGATATCGTAACAAACTTAAAAGGCGTTGACGTTGTTGCCGCATCATTAACATTTAAAACACCGACAACAAGAGGTTTTAACCTGAGTGGTAATACGAGGTTTAATCAATTAGTTGATGGAATGGATAACCAGGCGCCAGGACTTAACTTTTCGGTGGGTTCCGTTGTGGGTCTTACTGAACTGGATGTTGAAAGTATGGAATTGTTACCTGGAGCATCATCAGCATTGTATGGACCAGGTGGTATGAACGGAACTTTATTAATCACAAGTAAAAATCCATTCAAATACCAGGGACTTTCTTTCCAGGCAAAAACTGGTGTGATGCATACGGATGGACGTGGACGAGATCTTTCTCCTTACTATAACTGGTCGTTGCGTTGGGCTAAAAAAGTATCTGAGAAATTTGCGTTTAAAATCGGAGCTGAGCTAATACAAGCGAAGGATTGGCTCGGTGATGATTATAGAAATTTTCATAGAGTTGGTACTTCGGGAAGCGTTGTTGCCGGCACACGACAAACTGATCCTGGTTATGATGGTGTGAATGTTTACGGAGATGAAACGACAAACGTAGCAATACCGACATTTAGAAACATACTTGCATCAGTGGGAGCGGCAGTGCCTTTCTGGCAATCGTACATCAATACAATCTCACAAAATATTCCGGTTGATCAGAAAATATCAAGAACCGGGTATACAGAGAATGAGGTAGCCAATCCAAACACGTTAGACGTAAAACTTTCAGGTGCGCTGCACTATAAAATAACGCCTAACATCGAAGCGATACTGGAGGGTTATTGGGGAACTGGTAACACCGTTTATACAGGCACTGACCGTTATTCCTTAAAGAACCTGAAGATCGGGCAGTATAAGTTTGAATTAAACAGTAAAAACTGGTTCGTTCGTGGATATACAACACAGGAAAATGCAGGAGAATCACATAATCTAACGGTAACGACACAGTTATTTAACGAAGCATGGAAACCAAGTAGTCAATGGTACCAGGAATATGCCTTTGCTTATGTAAATGCAAAACTGGCGGGCAGGCCTGATATGGACGCTCATAATATCGCAAGATCAACAGCAGATAAAGGTAGGCCGGTGGCAGGCTCCCAGGAGTTTAAAGATCTCTTCAATGCCGTGAGACAAAAGCCAATTCCTCAGGGTGGTTTGTTCCTCGATAAATCAGATCTGTGGATGACCGAAGGACAATACAATTTTACCCATCTTATAAAAGTAGCGGAGGTTTTGGTTGGCGCCAACTGGAAACAATATGTTTTAAACAGCCAGGGTACTTTGTTCCCTGATACGACAGGGCCGATAAAAATAAATGAAATGGGCGCTTATATTCAAATCGGTAAAGAGATTATAAAAGATGTATTAAAGCTTACTGCTTCCGGCAGATACGATAAGAATGAAAATTTTAAAGGTCACTTTACGCCGAGGGTTACAGCAGTTATCAAACCTGCGAAGGATCACAATATTCGCTTATCATTTCAAACCGCATATCGTTTCCCTTCTACTCAGCAGCAGTGGATTGATCTGAATGTTGGTGCAGGAACTATTATTGGTGCAAACAAATCGATCTGGCAAGGGCACGGTTTATTAACCAATGCTCCATATGATCCTACAACATTGGAACGTGTGAACTACCAGGAAGTAAAGCCTGAAGGCCTTACAAGTTTTGAAGCCGGTTACAAAGGATTAATTCAAAAGAAATTTTTAATTGACCTCTATGGTTATTATGGAGAGTATAAAGATTTCATAAGCAGGAGAGATGTGGTACAATTTGCGAGCGGTACGCCGGGGAGCGCCTCTACCGGTTATTCTATAGTCGTTAACTCACCTGTAAAAGTGAAAACGTATGGATGGGGCGCCAGCGCGGAATGGTTACTACCTTATAATTTTTCAATAACGGGTAATGTTTCCTCAGATAAGATAACAGATGTGCCTGCAGGTTTCAGCGCATCATTCAATGCACCAAAGCTCAGAACCTTAGCAGCATTAAGTAACAGCGGATTTGGAAAAAAGAAATTAATAGGATTTAGCCTTGCGTGGCGCTGGCAGGCAGGATTTTTCTACGATAGTGATTTTGCTGATGGCGATATCCCTGCTTACAATGTGGTTGATGCATCTGTAAGTTACAAATGTCCGAAGATAAAGTCAATGGTAAAAATAGGCGCGAACAATCTTTTGAACCAATATTATCGTACAGGTATCGGTAATCCAAGTATTGGCGGACTATACTATGTAAGCTTCGCATATAATGTGTTGTAAAAATCGGGACTAAACCTAAAAAACTTAAACTGTATGAAATTCAGAATAAATAATTCACTCAAATTCCTGGTTATAGTTTCTTGTCTCGGCTTTGTAATCTCGTCATGTAATAAAGCGCTTCCCGATGCGGAACCTATTGTCACTCCACCACCCAGTGGATCATCAATTAATGCGCTGCTTTCTGATCCTGATTTCAGCATATTGAAAGCTGCTGTAACCCGTGCAGGAACCGCTACTACAAAATTGCTTTCCGATTCATCAGCGGTGTTTACTTTTTTTGCTCCCAATAATGCGGCGTTTCAATTATCGGGCATTCCGAATGAAGCTTCTGTTGCAGCGTTCAGGGCTGGTCAGTTGGATTCAATCATTCGCTATCATCTTATTGGTGGTGCAAAAATCAAGGCTGCAGATATCTCGTCGGACTTTCCAAACATGTATTTGCAAAGCGATCTTATCATCGCTCCTCCATCAGCGACTTTACCTCCGGGTTTGCGTATGCCAATTTTCCCTGCAAAAAATGCAGGCGCGGCGTGGGTAAATAATATTCCGATAACGCAGGCAGATATCGATGCATCTAATGGCGTGATCCACAAAGTGGCGGCAATTATCTTACCACCAAGTCAGTTATTGTGGCAACGAATAGCGACTGATCCTGATCTTGCTTATTTAGATTCTGCGATAGTACGGGCAGATAGTGGTGACGCAGCAAAAACATTACAATCTGCTTTACAAAATCCGGCAGCTAACTTGACTGTGTTTGCACCTACGAACCTCGCGTTTCAAACAATATTGACAGGTCAGATAACGCTCGCCTTGATTGGGCAAGGAATGGACCCGGCAACAGCACAAGGTACAGCAACTTATCTTGCGTCAACACCGGCGGTATTTTCTAATCCTGCATTGGCATCAGTGCTAACGCCTACCGTTGTTAAAGGTATTATTGTTTATCATTTACTTGGAGAAAGAGTGTTTTCTGTAAACATTCCAACAACGCCAACTGCAATACCTACATTATTAAATGGTGCAATAGCCGCTCATCCTGGCATAACTATACAAGCAACTTTTGGACTTACAGGCGTAACCGCAGCCACAGTAAAAGGCTTGGGCAATGCGTCAGCATCAAATGTTTTAATTAATCCAACGCCTGCCCCCAATGGTACGAGTGATCAACACTATATTAATGGTACACTCCATAAAATTGACCAGGTATTGATTCCGCAATAAAAAATGATTTGACAAAATTTAAAAGACCCGCATCGGGTCTTTTAAATTTTATTGGGTCTGCTGACTATTTTTTTACTCGTTAAATCCTACGAGATTTAATAAAATTTCGGAGGCGGATTCAATCCTAAATTCTGTCGTTGATGCCAGTAAGGATAGATAGGAGAAACTTCACTTGCTTTATCCAACCTTTTTATTTGCTCTATACTAAGATTCCAACCTGTTGCCTCAAGGTTTTGTTTTAGTTGTTCTTCATTTCTTGCACCTATAATTATCGATGATACCGTTGGCCTCTGTAATACCCAATTAATTGCTATCTGTGCGATTGTTTTACCGGTTTCATTGGATAGTTCATTTAATACATCAATTACATTATACAAAACTTCTTCGTTGACGACTGCTTGTGGAATAGGGCTTCCTCCCTTTGCTACACGTGTGTCATTTGGTTTCGGTGAATCACGGCGATATCTTCCCCCTAATAAACCGGCTGCTAACGGAGACCATATGATAGCACCTACTTTCTGATCAATTCCCAGCGGCATCAGTTCCCATTCGTATTCCCGGTTTGCTAATGAATAATAAACCTGGTGTCCAACATACCGGTTCCATCCATATTTTTCAGATACGGCTAATGATTTCATCAAATGCCAACCTGAAAAATTAGAAGCTGCTATATATCTTACTTTGCCGCTTTGTATCAAATCGTCCAATGTACGCACCGTTTCTTCAACAGGTGTATTGCCATCAAACCCATGCATGTGGTATATATCGATGTAATCAGTATTCAACCGCTTTAAACTTCCTTCAATTTGCTTTATTAAACGAAAACGGGAAGATCCATAACTGTTTGCCCCACTACCAAACGTAAATGTTGCCTTTGTGGAGATTAATAATTTATCTCGTTTGCCAACAATGGCTTTCCCTAATATTTCTTCGGATAATCCTTGTGAGTAAACATCAGCAGTATCGAATAAATTTATTCCCGCATCTACACAAATGTCAATCAGCCGCGTCGCTTCATTTGCCTGCGTATTTCCCCATGCTTTAAAAAAATCTCCGCTTCCTCCAAAAGTTGCAGTACCAAAACTCAGAACTGATACCTGTAAACCTGATGCACCGAGTTGCCTGTATTCCATAATAATTTTTTTTTCGTCTTAAAAAATCAACGGTGGTTATCTACGAGCCAAGTATCAACACCACTTCTTTCAAATAATAAAATAATGAGCCTCTACTAAAGCACCTGGAGCTCTTTGCTCAAAGCTCATTACAATGTTGCTATATCAATTACAAAACGATAACGCACATCACCTTTCAGCATTCTTTCGTAAGACGCAGTGATATCTTTTATATCGATCAATTCAATATCTGACACAATGCTATGTTCTGCACAAAAATCAAGCATCTCCTGAGTTTCAGGAATGCCGCCAATACCTGAACCAGCTACGCTTTTACGACCTCCCATTAATGAAAATACTGCAATATCCATCGGTTTCGAAGGCGCACCGACGCAGATGTGAACGCCATTTGTTTTTAACAACGAAAGATAAAAATTCATATCGTGCTCTGCAGATACTGTATCAAGAATAAAATCAAATGAACCTCTCACTTTATCCACCTGCGCCTTATCTGTAGTGACTACAAAATGATGCGCTCCTAAAGCTTTAGCATCTTTTTCCTTTGATGCTGAAGTGCTCAGTACTGTAACCTCTGCCCCAAAAGCAACTCCGAACTTTACGCCCATATGACCCAAACCGCCTAATCCAAGAATAGCCAGTTTATGGCCCTTGCCCACTTTCCAGTGACGCAATGGGGAATAAGTGGTGATGCCGGCACATAATAGCGGGGCCGTAGCAGCGAGATTTAATTTTTCAGAAATATGCAAAACAAATTCTTCCCGCACCACTATCGTACTGGAGTAACCGCCGTAAGTAGGCAAACCACTTCTGTCTTTGGCATTGTATGTTTGCGTATTGCCTTCAAGACAATATTGTTCCAATCCCTCTTTACAATTCTCACATACCTGGCAGGAGTCAACCATACAACCGACACCAGCCAAATCGTCAACCTTGAATTTCTTTACATGATTGCCGACTTTCACCACTTTACCAACAATCTCATGACCAGGTACCATTGGAAATATTCCGGGAAACCAATCGTTTTTAATCTGGTGAAGATCGGAATGGCAGACACCACAGAATTTTATCTCGATCTGTACATCATGCGGAACAACTTCTCTTCGCTCAAAATTCCAGGGTGCAAGATCTGTTGTTGGTGACTGCGCGGCATATCCTTTTGTCTTTATCATAAATCCAGTTTTTATTTTTGGTTAAACAATCTATGTTTCAAAAAGAGAATTAGAGAATAACTATTTCTCACTATAATTGTTCGGCTGGTGAATTATTTTTTTGGAGAGGTAAGAATTAGTTAACAACAACGAAAGTCAAAAGTTTGGAAAAATTAAAATTATTGTTTCTTTTCCCATTCTCTCATGGTTATCCGGAACACATTTACTGCGTTTCCTCTATGGTAAGTTTGTTTATCTATTTTCATGCCATTCCTGATTGCCACTTTTTCTGAAGGCAGATTTGATAAGCTGATTATTGAGATCAATGATTCTGAAAAATTATTTTCAAAAGCGTAATCGCGACACTTAATAGCTGCTTCACTTGCGTAGCCTTTATTCCAGAATGCCCTTAGCAACGAATAACCAATTTCGAGTTCAGTTTTATCGTCAACAACCTGCACAAGGAGACCACAATGGCCGACCAGTTTTCCAGACGTCTTTTCGATGAGTGCATTCATGCCTCCTTTATCGGTATCGTATCGTTGAAATTGATAGTCGTACCATTTGCGGCATTCAATTTCAGGCAATTCTTTTTCTGATAGCCAATGAATTGACGTTTGTGGATCTTTATGAAATTCGAGCCACGCATCAAAATCAGACTCACTGATTTTTCTGAATAATAAATGCTTTGTTTCCTGCCCGGATAGTAGATATTTCATTTGGTTACTCTAAAAAAGTTACAATCAGGCGGCAAAGTTATTCATCGATGCAATTCGGAAATAAATCAATTGTTCCTTTAGTCTTTATCAATAGTTACCTTCGCAGTTGCTACAAGCCGGGTTATCGCTTTTTATTGTGTAAACAAAAGAAGGAGGAAAGTCCGGACAGCATAGAGCAGTGTACCAGTGAATAGCTGGCTCCCTTTAATGGGAAGAGATAGTGCCACAGAAAATAACTGTCTGCCTTAATTGGTGGATGAGGGTGAAAATGTGAGGTAAGAGCTCACAGCGTATAATGGTAACATTATTCGCGGGTAAACCTTGCACGCTGAAATGCCACGTAAACTATCGGTAAGGGCTGCTCGCCCCATTCATCGCAAGATGAACGATAGAGGGTAGGCAGATTGATTCCAACAGCGATGTTGAGAA
Organism: Chitinophagaceae bacterium; assembly: GCA_049840875.1. GTDB lineage: Bacteria > Bacteroidota > Bacteroidia > Chitinophagales > Chitinophagaceae > JAFDYH01. The sequence goes on from JASGJE010000003.1 coordinate 240,299, forward strand.
CAGATAAATGATAGCCGCCCCGATTTATCGGGATACAGAATCCGGCTTACAGGCTTGTAGCTTTTTTCTGCACTAATACGACATTGTCAATTGTCAATTTATATTTTGCAGTTTCAGAGCTAAAAAGCATTTCCAATATATCCACCTATTTCCATCATCCATGCAATTCCTAAATGAACGATCAAGCCGCCGAAAATTGAACGTGTATGATAAACTACAATCCCCAACAGTAATCCGCCGAAATAAGAACTGATACATTCCCCGATTGGCTTACCAAAATGAATAGTGCAATAGAAACAAGCCATTGGTAAAATAGCATCTTTGCCAGCCCATTTCAGAAATGCAAGTACCAGGAATCCACGAAAGAATAATTCAATTGAAATGAAATCGGTACCATACGATAACTCAAACAATAATTTATAAAACCAGGAATGCGGAGCATTCATAATACCCGGAGAAACGGTTTTGATCTTCGGATACATACTGAGAAAATCAGGCTGGGTAGAAGCAGCGGCAATTAACGGAATCATAATTAACAACATGCCTGCATATGGCTTCCAGTTGAAATTATGTATTGTGAAACCAAAAAAAGTTTTCGCAGTATCAAATTTTTTCCAGACCAATAGTAATACCAATATGACGATAATTAATCGAAGCGGCCAATAGATCACTTTATTCCAATAAACATCCCATTGCTCGTTTGAAGAAAGCGGGAAATGGATGGAGAGTGACATTTTCAATGAAAACAAAGAAGCAGCAACCAATAATAGAGTTAAAAAAAATTTGTCAGAGAAGTACTTTTTTCCTGCAAACAAATTATATAAGTAATAAGGTATTGTGAATGCTAATAGAGAGATCAAAAAGCGGTATATAAATCGTAAGGCGAACGTGTTTTTATTGATCCATCGATCTATATGAAAATAATAATTACAGAAAATCATCACAGCTGTAATTAGCGTAGTTAATAACAGCACTTTTTTATCTGCCTCTTTAAAGTAAAGACCTATGTACGCGATTATCTTTTTCATGTATGATCGTCTGCTACCGAAGACTTATGGATTTGTACTTGTGGGTTCTTTCATAATTAGCTAACGAATTGGTTGACCAAACTGCAGGATATAACCATTGCAATCCCTGATTGCGAATTCACGCATGCCATACTCAAAATCCTCAACCGGATAAACAATTTCTGTTTTGTTTTGCAATTGATCCCACCATAGATCAACATTTTCTGTGCGCAGATAAATTGATCCTGTTAGCAACGATTCGTGATAGGGTAGATGCTGGTTCGGAAGTGCGATCATTATTTCAATTCCATCAAGTGATAATGACGCCCAGCCCCAACCTTTTTCATGTGCATCACATGTAAACCTCAGAACATCCGTATAAAAATCAATCGTCTTCTGAAGATCATCAACCTGCAGCATCGGAGTAAGTTTAGTTAACTTCATGATGAATTAATATTGAGTTCAGTCTGATAATTCAAAGCATTCATTTCACGTTTTCCATTCTATCTTTTTGTTTGATCACTTTCCTTTCTTAAAATTCCTCCTGATCCACACTATCGCTTTCTGCACATAATATTCGTCATCTTTCTCAAGGTTCGCAATCAGCTTTTCTATCTCCGAATGCAACTCTGGTATTCTCGTATACCATTCCACAAGCGCTAATGACAATCTTCTTTGCCACAAATCTTTAGAGCCATTCAATTTCTTCGCCAACGCGAATATTTTTTCACGGTGCGTTTTTACGATTGGTTTTAATGATTGCATCCCAATCGCATCGCAAACCGCCCAGTTTCCAATATTTTTTGAGAATAAACTAACAAGTCTTATTGAATGTTCCGGATTCTGTCTTGCGATCTTGCCTAATAATTTTGCAGCAAGAATTTTTTCTTCAAAAGCGCCGGCATTCCATAATTCTTCCACTAGTTCAAAACCTCCTTCTTTAAATTTTCCAGCAAGTTCATTTAGAAAAGGCATACGAATCCCATATATTTTCTCAACACCGGGAACAAATTTTTCAGTAGAAGATTTTGCAGTCGCGGACGAATTTTTTGAAAGTATCGATTGTATTTCTTTGAGGTGATGGTTCATGCCTATTCAATAATACGATTACGGATTTTATATTTTACGCATAGCTTATCGGCCCGTTTTTTCAATTGATCCTGGTAGCTCCGAGGTGTATAAAACTTATCCCGGTAAAGATCATCGTATTTTTTTATTAATTCAGGGTTGTAGCGCTGCAAAAAATTATAATAAAGTGTTTTGCTGTCAGCCGTAGAGTTGCCGAACAAGGTTAATCCACCAACAAGTATGTACTGCGCATGATATTGTTTTGCTGCAGCAATCGTTTTTTCCAATTCTTCTTCATTATCGCTAATAAAAGGTAATGATGGAATTGCATTCACACCAACTAAAAAACCGAGTTCATTTAATTTGCTTACAAGTTCAAGTCGTTGTGTTGGCGTTGCTGTACCTGGTTCTAACATATTGCTGATGTCTTCGTTCATCGTGGAAATTGAAACAGAAAGGATGACACCACGTTTAAATTTATCAGTTAAGTCAACAGGAAGGATTGCCGTCTTGTCAATCTGTTTTAATAATTCAATATCCCGCATTATACCCGTTCGTTTTGTACTGATAAAAACGGGAAAGCGGTTCTTTAATAAAACCATAAGTATTTTTTCTGTCAACTTATACTGATCATCCTGCCGCATATAAGCATCTGTGGAGGTGCCAACAGCAACTATACCATATTGATTTTTCTTAGCTCGGGATTGTAACTGTTTATCGAGAACTTCTGCAACATTTGTTTTTATATACACACCGTTTTCCATGTTCTCTCCATACTTGCTGCCACGTATATAACAGTATTGACAGTTGCAACTACAGCCTTCATATGCATTTACGGAGTAATCGTCGAGAAACCAACTGTCGCGTTGCTTATGTTTATTTAATACAGACTTTACAACTTTCTCCTGCGGCATGCTTAAAATTAAGGAAGGAAAGCATACCAAAAGAAAAAACGGAGCTACTGACTCCGTTTTTGTGTTATAGATTAGCCCCGTATAATTTTTTGTTACGACACTGCTTCCTCTTTCACGTTATTTTTTGCAGACTTTGCAGCCTTAATCAATTCCAGTACCCGCTCTCTTGCGTCATCTTTTAATCCGGAAATTTCATGCTTGAATGTGCTCTTCAATTCATCGAGCTCATCAATGGTTGCACCACGAAAGCGTTTCCATGAATCTTTCATATCATCAAATTTATCTCCAATCTTCTGACGCGTTTTCTTTCCTTTTTCAGGTGCAATCAATAAACCAATAGTTACACCGGTAGCCAACAGCGCAAGCGCTCCAACAATTGCTTTCATATCATTCAGTTTTATGTTTAAAGTAATACCCTATATTTTCAATAACCTTGCCAGACTTGAAAATACCTTTTATCCTGCCGGAGAGGGGATAGGAGAGTTATTCCGGGATAATTAATTCGTAGCGTTGTTGTATAACCGGTTTTCCGAACACCTCAGAAGGAAATTCGTCGATTAGTTTAAAGCCGTAACGTTTATACAGAGAAGCCGCCGCTGGCAGCTCAGATGTGGTTTGCAGAAATGCCGAGCTGTACTTTTTTTCTTTCATGAACACCATAAACAAGTCCATGAGTTTTTTACCCAAACCGATTCCGTGAAATTCTTCTTTGATGATGAAGTAGCGTAATTGTGCGGAATTATTTTCCCGGTGCATCAACAACATGAAGCCAACAAATTCATCATTGTATTCACAAACCCAAACACAATCTTTCTCTTTGTCAAAGTTTTTATAAAATTCATGCAAGCCCCCGGCTACATAACTTTCAAAAGATAAACCGTAGCCATACTCCTTGCTATATAAAAGGCCATGTAGCAAAACCACATGGCCTATATCGCCGGATTGTAATTCAGTGCGAATAGAAATATCGTCAACACTGATATTCATTGTACAATCAGTAGCCCCATTTTTTCATAATGCTGTAGTCTTCTTTAACGGTGTCTACAGGGGCCATTCCCTGGTAAGATTCCTGTTCTATAACAAACAATGTTGTTCCTGATTTGCGACCAAGATCGACGATTTCTTTTACAGGGATAATTCCTTTTCCGAGGATAGTACTTTCATAACCGCCTCCCATTTCGCCCTTATTTGCAGTCTTTATTTCATCTTTTACGTGCATCGATTCAAAGCGACCGGGATATTGTTTCATTATATCCAACGCAATGCCACCTGCATGATACATGTTGCCGATATCCAATTGTTGCGCTACCAGTGATGGGTCTGTGTTCTGTAAAATGATATCGAATACCTTTACACCGTCAAGGCTTTGGCTGAATTCGAAATCATGATTATGATAGCCGAATTTCATTCCTGACTTTTTACATAGCTCACCGGATTTATTGAAGACTTCCATGTATTTTTTCAAATCGTCTGTTGTCTTGCGATAACTACCATCCAGCCATGGACTGATGACATATTTCTGCCCCATAAACGCAGCATCTTCCACAGTTTGTTTCCAGAGATCTGTAAAGTCATTTTTAGTCGCGTCCCAATGTGCAGTTCCCATCACAGTGTGTCCGCTTAACATTGTCAATCCCAAATCATCCAATACTTTTTTAAATTCAGCAGGAGTCCAGCCGTAAAATTTTCTATTGATGTAGTTGGCGTGCTCTACATCTTTATATCCGGCTGCGGCTACCAACTTCAACGTACCCAGAGGATCTTTTTTCATATCATCACGTACCGAATAAAGCTGTACACCGAGAACTTCACCGGGTTTTGAAGCTGCAAATAAATTCTTTGAGAGAAGTGATGCGCCGGCAATCGTAAGGGCGCTGTTTTTGATAAATGTTCTGCGGGTTGACATGGCGTGTTATTGTTTTATTGTGATACACAATTTAGTTATTTCAAATCAAAAGGAATGACTGTGTCTTGTCAATAAGGTATACTTAAATGCGCTGAATAAAATTTACAGTTTCAATCTCAAACCCCATTTACCCAAGACACCAGCAAACATTACCGTCAATAGTGCAAAAAGAAAAGACTTGATCAACCCAATACCTCCATCTAATAATGCAGCAGGCAATTTTACATGAGACAATACAGCTACGGCGTAGGCGAAATATGGAATCATATAGCAAACGAGTGTATTTGTTCCGGCTGGTTTAATGATATCAAACCATTTTACTTTTTTGTTTACATCAGCGATAAAATAAATAATCAGGAACATAAGAATTGTAATGCCGCTACAGATCAATACCCAGGCTGGTGTTGCACGTATTTTTGAAATACCCCAGAATTGTCTCAGATAAAAACCAGCAGCGATCAGGATCAAAGCGAAAATAAATAGAGTGATCGCCATTCTGCTATCTTCATTTTTATTCCTGTAATGTAAAAAGATCATTGTTGTCAACGTTCCACCCGTAACAAAAGCAGGCATAGCGCCGCCACCTAGCGGAGAAAGAATTGTTTTCAAAAAGGGGATTGAAGATAACCAACCGGCATGTGACGCGCCACACAAAAAATTAAACAGTAACCATGCGATAATTATCACACTGAATTTATTTCCGGAAAGCGCATAGATAATTGCACTAACGAGATAGGCCCATCCTATCAAACCGAGTATGCCCCACCAATGCGGAGCAAAACGTGAAAGTTGATCATTGTGTCCGCTTCCACGATAGATCCATGCAAGCGCCAATAAAATAATTACTGCCGCAATTTTCAATCCATTGAGCAACACTTTATTCATTTTTTCTGGCCATGCGTTCCATAAGAAAATAAAACATGTCCAGGTTATCATGTTCCAGACTACACGCAGCATTCCTGTTCCTGCTTCATCAATCGATTCGCCATTTACGTTAAACACACCCATCACCAGCAATGCGATACCTCTCAATAGAATGTGAATGAGAATTTGCCCGTTACTATCGCCTTTACTGCGGCGATGAGCAACAGCGAGGGGAATCGACATTCCTGTTATAAAAAGAAATGCAGGAAAAACAGTATCGGCCAATCCCATTCCATCTTCTGCCGCTTGTGTATGCTCCAGCCAGCCGGGAATATTCGTCAATGACCAGAGATCATTTACAAAAATCATCAACAACATTGTAATCGCTCTGAGAATATCAATCGACACGACACGGGATGATTGCGTTTGATTCATATGCTGGTCTGTAATTTTTGAAAAAAAAGTGTGGGCTATAATTTTGCCACCCAATATAATTTTTTTTGAACAAAGAGTATTTAATAAATGAACCTAAGTCTATGCTTCTGACAGGGTTCAATTCTTTTTACTGATCCGCATCACCTGGCCGCCACCGCTTGCCAGCTTTACTTTAATGATATCTGCTTTGGTTATTGACAAAACCTTTTTTTCGAGATGATTGGGATTGTCAGCAACATCGTCCGCATCAGCATATAATTCCAACTCATAGTTCCCATCATCGAGAAAAGACAATGGAATAGAGACTTCACGAAAGGTGGAATTGTTTATTGAGCCGACATACCAAACATTATTCTTTTGCCTGGCAATCGTGATAAATTCATTCACGCTGGCGTCAAGCACTTTTGTTTTATCCCATGTAGTTGGCACTTCTTTTATAAACTCAAATCCAGGTTGATCTTCATAGGCTTCCGGGTAATCGCAAACCATACCAAGGTAACTTTCTAAAACAACGTACATCGAGAGCATATGACAACGCGTACCACCCATCAACGGCCTTGTGTATTGCATTCTATATTTAGATGGTGGTACTGCCCGAAAACCACCTAAATGATAATCCGTGGCGCCGGCAAGCATACGGGTAAAAGGCATATGTATATCATGATCCGGGCTTAGCGGCGTATCATTCCACTTATTTGTTTCATAGTTTAATGTCCCTTCCCGTGTAAATTCGTTGGGATAGGTGCGATGCATGCCCGTTGGTTTGTAAGCGCCATGAAACTGTATATGCAGATGATGCTGTGCTGCTTTCTGCAAAATCTCTTCCTGCATCTTCACCATTTCCTGATCATCGCGATCCATAAAGTCGACCATCATTCCACTCAATCCCCATTGTTCAAACAATGCAAACGCGGTATCGAGCTTTGGATACAACGCATAAAAATGTACCCACACCCGCACATCTACACCTTGTGAATGCGCATAGTCGCAAATCTCTTTCATATCGATTCCTGCAACAGGTTTTGTAACGTCCGCATGCGGACCGGGTTGAAACCCGCCACCATCATTCGTGTACCATTCATGCAAACCATATTCGACTACTGAATGTGATTCAATTCCATTTCTTGCGCAGAAGTCGATGTAATACTTATTGGTTACAAAATTATTTCCTGGCGCATTGATTGTATCCGGCACCACATTACCATTCCACCATGGAAATGTGGTTTTACCAGGCTTAATCCACGATACATCTTTTATTTTACAGGGTTCATTCAGGCTGGTTAAAATATTCGATTCTATCAAAGCGCCGATGCGGTCGCTGATAAGTAACACACGCCATGGACTTTTATGTGGTAATCCGGCTTTCACTTTTACTGCCGTCTGTCCCGGGAGTGGTGACAGTTTTCCTTTTAATATACCATTGTGTTTTATAAGGTACATTCCTGCATAATCACTCAATGCTGCTTCTGTAATGCCCATGTATATGTTGCCGGGAAAAGTAAAAAGCGTTGGCATATCCATCAACGTATCTTCTTTAATATCGCTTAATGGCAATGTGCTGTAAAATCCTTCGTGGGAACTTGTAAAAGACGGAAGAAATAAAGTATTGACAGTTGGATTACCTGTCAAATTGAAACTGCTGTTTTCGTCGAGCAGCGTAAAATAACTTTTGCCTTGTTGCTGAACAAACTCGTAACGGAAAGCTATTCCATCATCGAAAGCCCGTACTACGAGATTAATTTGTTTATCGCCTGGTTTGTTTTTTACCGGAACGATCAACTCGCGGTAGTGGGCAATTACTTTTTTCGTTTTTCCAACAATCAGTTCATATTGCTCAGTAGTGTCACGGATTAATGGCTTGCCGGACTTTAACGCTTCCTGGAAATTACCATCATCAAATTGTAATCCAAGCAGCGAGTTGTCGATTAATTGTTTGCCTTTATATTTTACAGCATAAACCGGCGACTGGGAATTAATCTTTAACGTAAATGTAATCTGGCCATTGGGTGAAGTTAATATCAGTGATTTCTGACAATTGGCAATCAAGCAAAAAAAGCAAGTGGTAAAAACAAAGAGTATCGGTCGTACAGGCATAGCAGTTTGGTCGTTAAGCCATGAAGATACCGATACTCTTTTTATCCAATAAACTTATTCAAAAACCGGCAGGGTTACTTTGCTTTTTTCCAGGAAGTTTGATCCAGTACGCCGGCTCTATCACCGCAGAGATCCTCGGCTACCTTCAGGGTAATTGCGTTATTTTTCATAGCGTATTTATATTTTCCAACGATGTCGCTGCCGCAAGTACTTTTCCCGGTTACCTTTTTAAACGTTACTACGCCATTCTTTGCTGTATAAAGCATTTGTTCAAGCACTTCGCCGGTCGTCGTGATCAGTGCGTTGACTGTATCTTTTTTAAAATCGAGTGTCACCGGCGTATCCTGGTTGTCGATGTGAAGCGTTCCTTCAAATTTGTGATTAGTGAATTGGGCCTTTGCGCAGAAGCAACCGCCAAGTACGAGCATCGTAAAAAGTAATTTCTTCATAAATGGTTTTGTTTGTTTTTGAAATACAATTTAAACATATCATACGATCCTGCAGAGATTTAGTTACAAAAATTTCACGTTATTAGAAACGAAAAGCGACCGCAAAGTGGCCGCTTTTTGTGCTATAGGAAGCTAAGATGTTTATTTTGGCGCCTTTATTAGTGCTTTACGACCGACGTGCTTATTTTATCGGTACCATTGAACCACATAATATAATATACTCCAGTTTGCAGATTTTGCATATTTATTTTCGACTGTTGTGTATTTGATACAACACTTGTTTTTAAAACAACCGTACCGGCAGCATTGTACACATTAATTTGTCCGTTAGTTGATGAAGGGTGATTGACGGTAATAGTATTAACACACGGATTTGGGAAGACTCCAACAGATTCAGCTGTGCCTGCTATAAACTTTATCTCGATAATTTTACTTACTTCAAATTTTCCGTCTGCATCTACAATCTTCAAACGGTAATAATTAAGTCCGGCGGCGGGATGATTATCTGTAAACGAATAAGTCATTTCTGATGTTGAATTGCCCGATGCGGCCACAGTACCGATAGCTTCGTAATCGTTGTTATCTGTGCTTTTCTCAATTATAAATTGCTTTGTGTTTAATTCTGTTTCTGTTTGCCATTGCAATTGTGTGCTATGATTTATCTTTTTTGCAGAAAAATCAGAAAGCGTTACCGGCAATACAGTATTAAACGTGAAAGTATTATTATTATACGCTACAAAAGCAACGTCACTGTTACCCGACAGGTTGATTGTAAATTTTGAAATGGTCTGATAATTCGATGTCGTGATGCCAAAGTCGCTCAGGTCGGCTGCCCACAAACGAAGATCACGATCCGTATTGGTAAAGCCACTTGTTAACGTCATTGGATTTGTTGAGGCTTCATAGAAATCCGCAGTCCATTTTCCCACCGGTGTGATCGATGTAAAAGCAATATCTTTTTTATGACCGATAATTGTACCAGTTGAAGTGGTAAACGTATAGCTATCTGTAGAACCGCTCGGGTCTGCAATCTGGGTAACTAAAATATCCGGAATGCCATCGCCGATTGTTTGCGGGTTAATAGAACTTACATTAAAAGTCATAGTGCCGGCAGGCAGGTTCGCGATGCCGGTGCCGAGATTCAACCCTTTAATGCCATCGGTAAGGTAAAACGAAATGCTGTTTAACGGGGCGACTGCGCTTGCGCCGTTGTGAACGCCATCATACAATTCGCCAACACCCACTTTTGTATTACTGGTAACGGCATTACTCATATTCGATAACGGTAGCGACCAGAAATCTCCCGCAACAAAGGTTTCTCCATGCGATGTTAATAATTGATCATTTGCACCCGTAGAGTATTGAACGCCGTTGTAAGTGAAAGAAAGAAGATTGTGACTATTGGATGGCTTTACGTTATTGTTTGAAGCAGCAGTGCTTTTCCAGTAACCGTTATAGTCGGTAACAATGCCAGAGACAGCCTGTGTATGAGCAACTACCGAAATGAATGTAAGAGTAATAACAGTAAAAACTGGTCTGAGTGTTCCAAGAACAGGAGATATAGCGGTCAGTTCAGAAGGATTAGAATGTTTCATTTTACGGGTACGTTTGGGTATCTATACGAATCTGACACAAAGGTAAATTTCTACGTGAATTATCATAATTCAATTAAGAAAAGTTACCAATAGAAATAGCAGTAATTATACTTAAATAGACATAAAAAGGCTATAACAGTCTAACTGCCACGTGCATATGAATTTATCAACACTATAAGTGAATGCTCTTACCGATGGGATTTTTTCACGTAGTATTCCTTGGTAGATTATCTAACGGTATAGGGTAGATGAAGAAGGGGTGAAAATGAAGACATTCGTAATAATCCTGTTTTCTATCAGTTGATTTTACATTCTTTCAGGCACTTTTATTCCAAGCATGCGCATTGAAGAGGCAATAACGTTTGCAGTCATTGCACAAAGCTGTAAGCGTAATTGTTTTTTCTCCACCGATTCAGCATTTATCACGGAGTGTTCTGTATAGAAAGTATTGAAATCTTTCGCAACAGTGAAGGCGTAAATCGCAATTAGGGAAGGGTTATATTCTGTGCCGGCTTGTTCAATAACTCCGGTAAATTGCTCAAGCAATACCATAAGCTTTTTTTCCAAAGGCAAGAGGCTGGCTATAACGGGTGCTTTTTCGACAATCTTTTCTTTTCTCAAAATGGCTTTTATCCTGGCATGTGTATATTGTATGAATGGCCCCGTAAATCCATGAAAATCGATTGACTCTTCCGGGTTAAACAACATTTTCTTTTTTGGCTCTACCCGCAAAAGAAAAAACTTAAGCGCTCCAAGTCCTATTGTATCATACAGCTCTTTTAATTCAGTCTCAGAAAAGTCTTTTACTTTTCCAAGCTCTTCTGTTTTTTGTTTGGACACATTTGCCATCTCATCCACGATGTCATCCGCATCTACCACAGTACCTTCTCTTGTCTTCATTCTTCCGGTTGGCAATTCCACCATACCATAACTTAAATGATAAATTCCATCTGCAGATGGCAACTTCAGTTTTTCACAGATCAGTTTCAATACTTTGAAATGATAATTCTGCTCATCGCCTACAACATAAATGCTCTTGTTACATTTATACTGATCGTATTTTTCAACTGCAAGACCGATATCCTGCGTTATGTACACTGCGGTTCCATCTCTTCTTTGTACGATTTTTTCATCCAGGCCGTCGGCAGTCAAATCAATCCATACGCTGCCATCTTCTTTTTTATAAAACACACCCTTCTGCAATCCTGACTCAACTAACTTTTTTCCAAGTATGTAAGTATCACTTTCGTAATAGATCTTATCAAAATCCGTCCCTATTCTTTTATAGGTAGCATCAAAACCCGCATACACCCAACCATTCATTTTTTTCCAAAGCTCAATTACCTCGGGTTTACCAGCCTCCCAATCAACAAGCATTTTCTGGGCAGCTTTCATCAAGGGTGTTTCCTTTTCTGCTTCCTCTTTGGCCAGTCCCTGCTGCACGAGTTGTTCAGCTTGTTTTTTATGTTCATTGCCAAATAGTACATAATAATCTCCGACAAAATGATCGCCTTTTATTCCCGTACTTTCCGGTGTTGCGCCATTGGCAAAGAGTTGCCAGGCTATCATGCTTTTGCAGATATGAATGCCGCGGTCGTTTGCGATGCATGTCTTCACGATGTCATATCCGTTTGCCTTCAGAATCTCAGCTATGCTCCATCCCAAAAAATTATTGCGGAGATGCCCCAGATGCAGTGGCTTGTTGGTGTTCGGAGAGGAATACTCAACCATCACTTTCTGGCCATTGGCAGGTTTGTTTCCAAATGATTTGTCTGCGTAGTTTGCGTCAAGAAAACCAACCCAATAACCATCGGCCACTACAAGATTCAGGAAACCTTTTATAACATTATACCCGGTAAATAAAGCGGGATGTTGCTCTATCATGTATTTCCCCAGTTCATTGCCTAATAGTTCCGGAGATTTTTTTAACTGCTTAATAAAAGAGAACAAAACGATCGTGTAGTCACCTTCAAACTCAGGCTTTGTTATATTGATAGTCAATGTGTCTTCACCTGTTTCAAAACCATATAGATTCTTAAGCGCCCCTGCTGCGATCCTTTTCACCTGGTCGGCTATGTTCATTTCCATTAAAATTTGGGGGCGAATTTACGAATAAGATGAAGAACGAATTGTGGATACCAAAGTTCATTTGTGGCTGCCGAACGACTTTTATCAACCGTCGGCAGACTTTTTAGCGCCGAAGTTTCATTTTGCGTAAACCCTGATTTACCTTTGCGGCGCATGATAAGGCACATACACTCAGCAAGGGATCTCATCATTCCGGTAATTGATTTCTTCTATCCGCCCTTTAAAAAATTGATGGATATACAGACCTTTCGCTATGCCGCCTGCGGTGGTGGGAATGCGGTATTAGGCCTTGTGGTTTATACTGTGGCCTATAAATTCATCTTTAAAGAACAGAACCTTCATTTTGGGTTTTATGCGTTTAAGCCACATGTGGCTGCTCTTTTTCTCACGTTCATCGTAAATTTTGTTGTTGGATTTTTCCTCAACAAGTATGTTGTTTTCAGTAACTCTTCGTTGCGGGGCCGCGTACAGCTTTTTCGTTACTTCGCCGTCTATATTTTCAATCTTTTACTGAATTACATTTTATTGAAAATCTTTGTTGAAAGACTTCATATGAATGCATTGATTTCGCAGTATATCACCACTGCGATTATTATTCTGTTTAGTTATTTTTTACAACGAAAATTTACATTCAAATCAGAAGAACAACCAGTGGAAGTTAAAGGTTGATTGATTCTACGAGGATAGATAAATCACCACTGCAATTACTGCGTATCACGAGATGTTTTGCAACAGGATAAATTCCGATCAGTTGTATGTCGGTAATCTGGCCAGAACTTTTTATCCCTTTGATCCATTCTTTATTAATCTGTTGATTCAGCGTAAGCTTCGCAGAATCGATATAAGTCGATAAATCAAATCGTGAATATCTCTTGAGTTCAGCCGTAATTCTTTTGTTGAATAGCCAACTTGCAGTTCTCAACAGCGCATCTCTTGTTTTAATATCGAAGTCTACGTCGCGCATTTCGATGGTTTTGTCCTTATCGTCATAATATGGCTTTCCTGTAAACCAGGCTGCACCATTATAGGAACCCTCGAAATCAACTTTTATAACCAGTTTTTCGTTGTCAACGCCAAGCAACTTACAACTTCTGATTGTTACTGACTTATCGACCGGTCCTTTTTTGAAATCGAATTGTTTGCCTTTCAATTGAGCGTTCACAATTGTACTCAACGAGTCATAGTCCAGCATCGCATCCAAAAAAATATTGAAACCTGTATGATTATTAAAATCAGATATAGCCGGTATTGCAGAATTAGAAGATGTGGATTTTTCCAAACCTATTACCGGGTGAACGGATAATCCAAGATTAAGATTCAACGAGTCATTTCTTGCCATGATGTTATTCAACCGTATTTTCTTTGGATTGATTTGTAGCCATCCTGATTGATAAAAATTATAGGGTTGATTCAATCTGTCCCAAAGTGATTGAAAACGTGTACGAAGATCAACTGTACCATATTTCTTTTCAATAGCCGCTTTCGCTTCATCGAGGTTGGCTTTTAACCCGGTCATTACTTCTTTGGTAATGTCCTGTCCCCAAAAGCAAACTGTGCATTTGTCCAATGGTTCGGGCTCAAGTCGTTTGACGGTAAGTTTTACTTTATAATCAGGAGTGATGACAACTGAATTGGAAAAACTGACATTTACTCTGCGTTCACCTTCATTGAAACCACAGTTGCAGGCTGGCGTCCAGGGAGAAATTACAGCGCCGCTCACGCAGGCACGGGTGGAACCAACGACCTGGTAATAACCCATGAAACCAAGACTCATAACGTTGCCGGCTACACGCATTTGTAAGGGCCCGCGACGAAAATGATATTTATAACGGGTGGCGCAGTCTGCCTGTACCCAATCTTTCGGATAGTTGGGTGAGGTATAAACCGTATCAATATTTTTTTCTGCCATTGTATAAAAAGGGTGAAGGCTGATTCGTATCGGAATATCAATTTCAGAATCGGGTAAAGAATCAAGCTTAAAATCAGTTTTCTCTAATACCGGTTTTGATGGTGATGCAGAAGAGGAAGTCGACGATGAAGGGGTTGATGGGCTCAGTTTGTGGCTACAGGAAGAAAGTGCAAAACAAATTATAATACAAAGCCAGCAAATTATTTTCATCGTATACAGTTAAGCGGATTTTAAACGGTGATGCCACACTTGGCAGTATGGCATACGCGTTAAAAATAGTAAAAAGTATTAAGTCAGTAGTTCGAAAGATTGTAGTTTAATATTTACTACCGACTAACAACTAAAAACTTCCTACTTCACTTTGGCTGTGTCATGCTGAACCAGTTGCCACAACCATCAGTTACCACCGCTTCAATTCCATAGAACTGTTCCTTCGGTTCTGATTTAAAATGAACACCTTTTGCTTTTAGCTCTTCATAGGTTGCACGACAATCAGGAGTCTGCAATACGCCAGCACCCATTACGCCTTTATCGAGTAACAGTTTTAAAGCATTTCTCACGTCTTCATCAAATCCATTTGCTTTTTCTGTCGCAGGAAATAATACAATTTCAAGGTCTGGTTGTTCCGGTGCTGTAACAGTTAACCAGCGAAAACCGTTATCCATTTTTGCATCGGTATGCACATTGAAGCCTAATTTGTTTACATAGAAATCATAGGCCTTTTCCTGGTCAGAGACGAACAGAGATGTGTGAGAAAGTTTGGTTATCATAACTAAATATTTTGTTTAGTAAAAATAGGAGGAGCGTCCGGAAGTGATTTCTTGATTCTTGCTTTTTCGCGAACTATAGAAAACCCAAATTGAATAGTTGGCAAAATTTATAATTATTGATTATCCAGTTTGTACTGATCAATAAAGCAAAATGGTATCGCTTTCTTCGGTTCGGCTTTTTGTTCCATTTTCTTTTTATACGCCATATTGCGATAGTACTGGGGTGCAAAACCGATCTCTTTCTTGAATAAAACGCTGAACGAACCAATACTTTCAAAACCTACTTCATTGCAAACTTCGGTTACAGATTTATTTTCTGTCAACAATAATTTTGCTTTGTCTAATCTTTTCTGTGTGATGTATTGATGCGGTGTACGGCGATAGATTCTCGTAAATAAGCGATGAAAATGAAACCGGGAAAAATAAGCTTGCCCTGAAACGTCATCTAAATTAATCGGGCCGTTATAATTTTCATCGATAAAAATTTTAGCAGATACAATTCGTTGATATATTTCGGTATTCAGGTTCATGAGGTTAAAAACTGTTTAAGCGTTGCTATATGTTCCTCGGATTTTTCCATTGTTTTCCCAAGCGTTCAATTGTTCCCGCTATTCGTTCCTTTCTTGTTTCTTCTCTCTTGGCAGTTACGATCCATTCTACATATTCTTTTTTATTGCTGAAAGAAAGACTACCGAAATATCCCGCTTCCTTTTTATTCTTTTTCAGCGATGCAGCAAGATCATCCGGAAGCCGCACTTCTTTAGTTGCCGGATTTATTCCTTAGGTGCTGTTCGGATTCTATCGTGTTTCCCTATTAACCTTAGCAATACGT
>JASGJE010000004.1:0-140524 GCA_049840875.1 Chitinophagaceae bacterium
AAGGTTAATAGGGAAACACGATTAGAATCCGAACAGCACCTTAACTTTCATCGAATTCAAGACCTGTATCTTTCGCTTTATCAATCATCCAGTTCAATGTGATATTGCTTAAGCCATTGTCAACATAACCGCCACCTACATTACTATGTGTGCCTGCAAACCAAACCTGCTCAGAAATCTGTTTATTATTACTTCCTTCATTGTTACTCGGCTCCCATAAAGTTGGCGCGAATGATTTTCGTTGCTCATCTACTGCAAGCGCATGATAGGCATATTGTATCTGGCTGCCCAGCTTTACATCGTGAAAAAGATATTTCTTATTCCACCAGTTAAACCAGGGTAATGGAATACCCAATGAACCGACAGTATCCCATACGCCCAGGAATTTGATCGGTATCTCACGGTCAATGCCGTACGATTTTTTAAACGCTTTCATTAAATCACTATCAGGATGGGTTAACTCAGAACGATCCCGGTATAAGTGATATGCTTCATTTACGAGATGGAGATATTCCGGCTTCATGATGGAGCAATTCCTGATTAACCCCGCAAGGCTTCGGACTGTATAAGCGCCACGGCTAAATCCAAAAAAATAAATCTCATCGCCGGGTTCGTAAGTCCACATCAGAAATTTGTATGCGTCTTGTATATGACGGTCAATGCCAGCCCCCATCCCTCCACCAAGAAATTTATCCCTGAGAGAATAACCTGTACCAACACCCTGGCCATAATATTTTACCTGCTGAATAGTGGTGTTCGTTGAACCGATAGCCTGGTATATTTTCTCCACGTTGGTTTCAACGGGTTGTCCGCGGTCTAAATTTCCTGGCTTGTTCCAGGTGCCATCGCAGCAAACAACAATTCGTTTCATAACTGGTGGTTATTTTATTTCTGTCTTTTTGTATAAAGTTTATCAAAAATTTGTTTGAATAAAATTCCGGATGGTTTCCCAAGCGATGCGTATACTTCCGAATAGCAGGTTTGTTCCATCTTTGTTTTATCAGCCTGTTTGTTTTCCTGCATCATTATTTTTATGATGGCTTCCATTTCATCGGTTGAATCAATATAGGGCTTTATCAAGGCAAGCGATTCACTGCTGTTTTTTTCTTTTGAGAAGAAACCAAGTTTGTAAGTTGTTTTTTCCGGATCGATTTTATTTCCGGTTGAAAAATCAGAAGCATAAATGACCAACGTATCTGCATTTGTCAATAACGGATGGATGATGGCTTGTGTACCAGGCGACTCAATCTGTAGAAAAAAACGGCCTTTCGATGCATTGAACTTATCACCATCGAACAGGTATTTGTTTATTTCTTTAAATAGATTATTGTTGTTCATCGTTGTTATCGTTTCTAATATTCCCGGAATCAATTCGTCTTCCAGTGACCGGCCACTCAAATAACCTTCTTTGAATTTTACATGCAATGCTGTTCGTAACATTTCCACTATTTCACTTGATTGTTCCTGCGTTCTTGTGGCAGGACTGATTACATAAACACCTTTGCCTGCAACGATAACCCTTACTATGTCATTGGGCGTTGAGAAAATAAGCATATCCTCGTCCGTTAGTTTACTGCCAGTTTTTAAAATTTCGCCGGTGCCTTTGTTTTTTACAACGCCAATTACTTTGGTTACTGTGTATTGCGCCATACAGTCACTACAAGCAATAATCATGAACAGTAGTATCAACAAATTTCTCATCGTTGTCTATTTACTTCTTATAAAATAAAACTGTCCGCCCTGGTCATTCACACCAAATGTATTCAACTCGGGTTCGTTATTAGCCTGGTTTTGTACACCACGAAAAATATCGGCATACAATGACTTGGCAGATAAAAACGGTGCATCATTTTCTTTCAGCACTGTTAATACCATTTTTATAAACACGCTTTCTGAAGGTACTTTTTCAAAACCGCCACTCGTCAGCACCTGGCGACTGTGTAATTTATATTCCATTTTTGCTTCCAGCTGTGGTAGTGTTGCCGGTGTTTCATTCCCCGAACGCATGGCGCCGCTATAGCAGGCATCCGACATCAGCAAAATATGTTTTGCCTTGCAGTTCGCCACGATGCGACCGATGTCTTTATTGGAAATATAATCCAATTCATCAGCATTGAGTGGAATCCAGTAACCGGTTACATCATTGCCGTTCCTGGTGAATGTACCATGACCAGCAAAAAGAATTACAAGGTTATCATTCTCATCCAATGTTTTCAATTTCGCATCCAGGCCGGCAAGAATTTCCCGACGGTCACCATCATATATCTCACGGATATTTTCATCCTGGAACCCATAATGGGTAATGAGCATTTTTTTGTACTCCTTTGCTTCGTCGATTGTAGAGGACAATTTTGGTAATTTACCTGAACTGTAATTACTACATGCAATCAATACGGCATGAAAGGCGGGTTTCTCATCCGGGGGTAGTGGCACAATGTCGTCGGCATTGATATTGTTACCGTTTTCTGATTGTATACGATAATTTTTATTTTCTGTTAACCCCTTTTTATTTTTCACGATAATATTTATTTCCGAAGGACTACCGGAGAGAGATAACCGGAAAAAACCATTCTCGTTTAACGTTGTTACATCTTGACCATTGATCTTTACCCATGCAATACCAGAAGCATCATTAGCTTCGCCTGTTACTTCCACACGGTCCGGATCTTTGTTTGCCTTTTTGACGAGATCATTTGAAACTATTTGTGGAGTATATAATATGATTGCAGGCGTTGTACTACTCAGCGCAACAGCTGATCTCACTTTGTCATTTATTTTTTGCACATGGTCTGCAATATTATTAAGCCGGGGATTTAATATCGCCACTTGCTGATAATACTCTGCGGCCTTTTTGTTCTCATTGATTTGTTCCAGCGTCCAGGCTGTTCGATATAAGATATTACAGTATTCATTTGCCAGCATCTTATTTGTACTCTGGTTTCCGGAAACGAGTTTATATTCTTCCAGCGCGGATTCCAGCAATGGAAGCGCTTTCTTATAATCTTTGATGGCTAAATAGTCAACACTTGCCACAATATAATTTTTCAGAAAATTGAATGCTTTATATTTTTCCATGTAGCTGCTCAGTTTCTTCTCCCGGTAACGGTTATATTGTTCGGCCGCTTTGGTAAACTGGTCTGAAGCAATGTAAGCGAGTATTAGATTGATGATCACGCGGCTGTTGTCTGGTTGTAGTTGAAGCGCTGCAAGATCATCGCTGATTGCCGCTTCATGCTTGTAAAGATTGTAGTAGACAAGTGCACGGTTTACCAATGGATCTGCATATTTTGGATAAATACGTATTACGTCGTTGTAGTACGCAAGCGCAGAATCATATTTTCCCTGCCAGGCATAAATTAATCCCCGGTTATTCATTGCTTCTTTAGACCCGGAATCTATGCTGAGCGCCTGTTCTGAAATCTTTATTGCTTCATCAACATTTCCTTTGTAAAAATTAATCAGGCAAAGCAAATTGACCGCAGGCAAATGATCTTTATTAATCCTCAGCATTTCATTTGTGTAATAAAAGGCAGAATCATAATTTCCCCTTACCGCATAGCCATTACCGAGATTAAACAATGCCGTCAGATTCGTTGGCTGGATGGATAATATCTTCTGGTAATCCTTAAATGCTGATTGATCATTTTCCTGGGCAAAAAAGGAATTGCCGCGATTATTCAACGCGTTAATAAAAGAAGGGTTCAACTGAAGCGCTTTATTATAATCCTTCATTGCCAGGTCATACTTTCCGGCGCTTGCATAAGCGCTACCTCTCGAATCAAACGCTTCCACATTATTGGGATCAATTCGCAATACTTCATTATAGTCATTCATTGCTTTGTCAAAGTTTCGCTGCGCAGCATAAGCATTTCCACGATTGTTTCGTGCAATCACTGAATTGGAACTTATTTTCAATGCGCTATTGAAATCATTTATCGCTGCATCGTATTTGCCAAGATTTGAAAAAGCGAGGCCACGATTGTTCAGAGACACCGTGTCCTGCGGATTTAATCGTAATGCTTCATTAAAATCATGAACAGCAGAATCGTTTTTCGATATTGATAAATAAGTATTGCCACGTTCCCGCCATGCTTCCTTATAGTTTGGGTCTGTTAGTAGCACTTTTGTATAATCAACGATAGCAGCTTGTGTTTTGCCAGTAAACTTGTAAGCATTGCCACGATTGAATATTGCAATTGTATAGTTTGGGTTTAGCAATAGTAATGTTGTATAATCACTGATTGCCAGATCATATTTTCCCTGGTAATAAAATGCATTCCCACGATTATTCCGCGCTTCAATATTCTTCGGATCAATACTTAATGCTTCCGTAAGATCTTTTGTAGCAAGATCGAGCTTCGAATATTGCATGTACAGTTCTGCCCTTCCGCGCAGGGCAAATAAAGATTGTGGATTGATCTTCAACGCTGCATTAAAGTCGTTCAATGCAGGTTCATATTTTCCCATACGCTGATAGCAAATTCCTCGACTTGCAAACTGGTCGCTGCTTTGCGGATTTACGCGGATAGCTTCGGAATAGTCTTTTAACGCGAGATCATATTCTTTTCTTTTCGTGTAAACATCGCCGCGATATGTTAAAGCTTCAGCATTAGCCGGATTGTTTTTTATTATTTCGGTGAAATCGGCCAAAGCCTCATCATATTTTGCTTGCAGGTAATAAATATTACCACGACTATATAGCGCATCAACATTTTTCGCATCATACAAGAGAGCCTGGGTATAATCAGTAATAGCAAGATCCCATTGCCGGGTATTCTTGTATAAATTTCCCCTGTTAATCCAGGCATACGTATTTTCAGGATCGAGACGGATGGTTTCGTTATAGTCTGCAAGCGCAAGATCATTTTTTTTCAGTAAATAATAGTTCAGACCTCTTGCGTTCAACGCATCTGTATTCAGCGAATCGATTGATAAAGCCTGCGTGTAATCTGTTACGGCGAGATCATACTTTCCCTGGTAGTAATAGCACATGCCTCTGATATACCACGCTCTTAAAAACTTTGGATCGTGTACAAGTGCTTCTGAAAGATCGCCGATTGCCAGATCATATTTTTCAGACCAGTAATAACTGTCACCACGATTGAACCAGGCCATTGCATATTGTGGATTCAATCGCAGCGCTTCGGTGTAATCCTTAATAGCAGCCTCCAATTGATTCAGATAATAATAATCATTACCGCGCCAGTTCCATGTTTCTGCATCTCTTACGTCCTGCTTTATTACGGCAGTGAAATCAGCAATAGAAGAATCAAATTTTTTCAAAAAATAATAAGCGTGACCTCTTGCCTTTAATGCAGATTTATTCGTTGGTTCAAGTTGCACTGCTTTATTGCAATCAGCAAAGGCTGCTTCGAAGTTATGTTTATCGATATATGCGTTACCACGATTAATATAACCGGCTGCGCTGTCGAGATTGGCCTGTATTTGTAAACCATACCGTGCAATACGTTGATCGGCGCTTTCATTCTGAGCAGCCGCTCTTGAAAAGAAGATTATTAATATGGTGATGCAGGCAATCCGCATAGATAGCTTAAGCGTTCATTTCGTAGTATCTGTTGATTTATATTTTTTTTGAGCGATATACTCTATCCAGGTGAAAATAAATGATGGTAAAAAGAGCGCCACCTGTACATTGAAAATTATCAGTACAAGAATTGATAACACGAACATGCAACCGAAATAGGAAATGTACCCTTTGATAAACTTTACAACGTACGACGAAAACAGGAACTTGAAATTTAGTTTTAGTTCCGGTATTTTTTTAAATAACGCTACATAACTGATAGCAGAAAACACGAGCAACAATGCAATAAAAAACCAGTTGCTGATGATGTGCTGCTCATTCAACAGTGATAGATAAATATCTGTCAATAATACAGGCCCCGCCATTCTACCGACAGGCGTAAGGTGCGTATCATTGTCGAAATTGCCAATTACCACCAATTGATTATTGAAAAAATCAGTATACGCCGACGGATTAGTTTCAATACTCATTGTTAACTCACCAAGGTTGTAATACTGTATATTAATGTTTTTAGCAAAACTTTTTGCCGGACTTTCACGACCCAGCTGTAGATTAGGCGTTACTTCCTTTGCCGTCTTTATCACATCATCATTTTTGATGTAATAGCTTGGCCATATCGCCGACAAACAAAGCCTGCCATTACTTGTGGAATAGAAAAAATGATCTTCATAAACGGCATGATTGATGATCGCATCCATCGCAATCGGGATCGATGGCGAATTACTTTGGTTGAGAATCCTGAATTTGTTAAAAACACTGCCATAAGTGCGATAATCAGAATAAGCATAATTTGCAGCATACAACGGCTTCTGGTAATTACCATTGATATTTTTCATCAATGGTATCAACGATTGTTTATTCTTTTTAAATTCTTCTGAAAGCGAAGAATCGATTTGCGGATTGATTGTGTAAGGATAATAAAATTGAATATCCGCTACGGTAAAAATCGGTTTTGCCTGGAATGAATCAATGTAGTGGAGTAGTTGATAAATCTTTTGTCGGTCGGAAACTGCAACATTGCCATACTCCAAAGTATCTTCCACTAATGCGAGATCTTTCCCGGTATTTATAAATAAAACATCAGCTTTTTGTTTGGATGGAGCTGAATAGATCTTGTCTTTCCATAAAAATACTTTTTTTAAAAAAGCGTCTTCAACTGAAAATGAAAAATCATAGTTCTGGTAAATCCACGTCACCAGTAAGACAGCAAAACCACAGAGAATGGAAAAAATGATTTTGTTTACCATGAGCAGCTATAGTTTTTTACTGATAACCGTTTTTAATTGCCCGCTGCCTGCATCCAATACCATATTGGCATTTTCGAAAATCATTTTAGTTACGAAATGATTCTTTGAGCTTTCTTTCACTTTTACCTGTATGGAATACGAGCCCTGGCTATAGCCTGGTTTTAATTCTCCGCTCAATTCGCGATGATAACCAAATGATCGCGGCACGATAAATGATTTACCCAATAGCATGGTATCTTTTAAACTGTCATAGTAGGGCTTGTACCGAGCTTCCTGCTCATCCAATGGTGCGTCACGCAAAAAGAGATAAAACTTGCCCAGCACAACGCTATCAAATAATCGCCCTTCATCATTGACGTAAGAAGTCATAAATGTTATTTCAAAATCAAGATTGAGCTTTCTGTCATTGCCATTTTCAACTTTCGCTTTTGCATGTTTCAATTGAAAGTCTTTCACCTTGAGGCGGAAGATTGAATTATTGATCATTTCAGAAATCCGGGAAGTATCTACAACAAAGTCTGCGGTTAAAGCTGTATCGATATTGCCACTGTTATTCACAAACGTGCGACTGATTTTAAATCCGCTGAATTGCATACCTGCCGGATCGAATGCACTTTCGTTTGACAATTGATCATAGAAATAAAGATCGGTAAGGCCAAACTGGTAGTCAGCCATATACTTCTTTTGTTTATTGGCAATGATGGTTTTCACAGCATCAGTTGCCATTGAAACAAGGCTACCTGCGACAGGTGAAAGTAAACCGCGGCTTTGTCCTTTTGCAGCAAGCGCTCTTTCACCCATTGTTAATGGTTGTTGCGATGGTAATCTATCGGGATTGATTACGTCTGGTTGTTCTTTTATTTTCATGCTCAGTGCTTCTTTGTTCACTGCTGAGCTTACGTTGGAAGTTGAGCATGAATGAATAAGTATCGAAGTAAAAATCAACACGGAAAGCAGTAAACATTTATTTCTCATACTTTAGTTTTATTGGAGGTTATTTGTTCGTTATTTAATTATTTCTGTACTGACATATTCCTGCACTTTTCGTACAATCATCCGTGCAAGCATGTCTTTATTGTCTGATGATCCTTCTAAATCAAATTGCGTCACTCTTTCTTTTGTTCCTTTAAACACTGAAATCTTCGCATTGACTTTGCTGCCTGTTACAGTATACCTCCCCCGCACAGAATAACCATCTGATAAAGTATAGTCTGCTGCAAAAGCCAGCGGACTTTCTTTTCCCTTATTTGATAAATCGTTTAACTCTTTGTCTACAGATGCGGAAAGATTGAGATCATCATTCAGTAAATCTTCGTCTTGGATAAACTTTGAGCGGATAAAAATTTTCTTTTGAATGGATAATTGAATATTGTCCGTTACATCTTTGTCAACAAGACCTACAACGAAACTCGCATTACCCATAATTTGCGGATCCTGTCTGCCGCCAATATCTTTTGCCAATATTCTTACATAGTCAGCGGCGTAATTAAACCATCTTGTTACATCGATAAATCGACTGTCTTTCAATCCGCCGCCGAGTTTAATTCCCGAAAGCAAACTATAGGTGAGCAATCCCTGGTTATATAAACTGGTTTCATACGCCGATTGACCTGCAGCAGATGCTGATAAAATATAAGTGCCGGTCTTATCTTTTAAGCTTTCCAGTGCACGCTGCTGATCGGCAGGTATATCGCGTTTATTAATTAGATCCTGGAACTGTTGCACTACCTGACCGCTGTTACATGCATCCAACACAAGCATTTGTTTATTCGCTTTTATTTTACGCAACCAATCTTTTAATTCTTCTGTACTGATCGATATTTCACTTTCAGCGCCATTCAGTTCCAGGCTTGAAGCCTCTGCAGTCAGCAACAGAAAATTTTTCTGACCATTAACTAATACACCATGTCCTGCAAAAAAGATGATAAGAATATCTTCTGATCTCGCTTTGGTTGCGATACTATCAATCAATTGCTGAAGCGCTGCTTTCATTGGCCAGCGTTGACTGCCGGTTTCAGTATTGAAAACGTATGTGAACACGTGCTGACTGCCATTGGTATTTAGCAGTTTTTGCGCAGCACCGCTTAATGCACTTGTGAAATCAATTGCGTCGTGTGAAGCATATTTCAGCCGCAGTTTTTCGTCTTTGTATTGACTGATGCCGGCCGCAATGATAAACATGCGTGGGTCGGTTACTGATTTCTTATCCAATGCTCCTGCAAGTGATGCACCTCTCGATGAAATGGTGCCGTTCAACGTTGTTGCTTTTACCAATACCTGGTTGTATTGACCTGCTACTAAATAATCTTTCACTTTCTCCTGGCTGATGGCAAGAGTATACACGTTGTTAACCTTCTTTAAAATTGCCGGATCATATTTTTCAACCAGTTTATTATTTACATACAATTGCACTTCACCAATTCCTCCCTGTCGTGCAATTATTTCATAGCGATAGATTCCCTCTGTAAATCCTTTTTCCCGTACCAATGGAGTGTAATTGCATAAGTTGATAGCAGAAATCTTTTTTGCAGTGATAGGTTCAGTGTTACTGCCTGTTAACTTACTTACCAAACCGGGTTCCCAACTCAAGTCTTTAAATTGTTCGATGTCGACGATTTCATTATCACAAACATAATAGAGCATTTTACGGGCAGCTTCCGTTCCATCATACCGCCCTTCTTTGTCAATGGCGAGATAACTCGTACTATCAACTGCGAAAAATGTATACAGAAAGTTGCCGGTATAAGCGTTCCATCTTTTCAATGTGTTATCTTCTGAAGTGGTAATGATATATTTTTCATCCGGACTCCATGATGCCGATTTCAAAGCGGCCGTGTGACCGGTTAGTGTATTTAGTAATTTACCATCCTCAGCATTCCAAATGCGGGCTGTATTATCCCATGAAGCAGTAACAATATATTTTCCATCCGGACTATAAGTAGCAGCAACAACCGATTTTGAATGTCCTTTCAATTTAAAAACAAGTTTACCGTTCGTTGTGGACCATATATTGGCTGTATTATCCATTGAGCTTGTAATGATATATTTCCCATCAGGGCTAAATGCAGCGGAACTTATCGGCCCTTTATGTTCTTTAAGAGAGTATAATAACTTTCCATCGCCAACATTCCATAGCATTGCAGTGCTATCCCAGGACGCAGTCAGTATATATTTATTATCGGGGCTGAAAACGGCGCTTCTTATTTTATCCGTGTGGCCTGTGAGATTATAGATCAGTTTACCTGTGAAAGTGTCCCATACTTTGGCTGTATTGTCCCATGAAGCTGTCGCTATGTATTTTCCATCCGGACTGACGGTTACTGATTTGATCGTTCCTGTATGACCTTTCATCTCGTTTACCATTTTGCCGTCGGCGGTATTCCATACTCTTGCTGTATTATCCCATGAAGAAGTAATGACAAATTTTGAATCGGGGCTAAAAATTGCTGCGCTTACCCAATCAGTGTGTCCTTCAAAACTGTGAATCATTTTTCCGTCCGCCGCGCTCCACAATTTTGCTGTATTGTCCGAAGAAGCGGTGAGAACGTATTTTCCATCAGGACTAAATGTTGCAGTGTTCACCCAATCCGTATGTCCCTTCAAGTTAGAAAGAAGGCGGCCTTCTGTTGCATCCCAGATCTTTGCAGTGTTATCCCATGAAGCTGTGACGAGATATTTTCCATCGGGGCTGAATTGTGCAGAAGTAACGACACTGGTATGGCCCTTCAATTCATATTTTACTATGCCATCATTTACCTGCCATATTCTTGACGTATTATCTGCTGACGCTGTAAGAATATATTTTCCATCACTGCTCCATTGAATATCATTTACAGGGCTAGTATGCCCTTCCAATGTCTGAATTATTTTCCCGGTTGCAGTTTCCCAAATGATTGCCGTATTATCTTTTGATGCGGTAGCGATATATTTTCCCTCTTTACTGAAGAAAGCCATTGTTACAGCATCAGTATGTTTTTTTAGAACGTAACGTTTATTGGCGTTTGAAACTAACCAGGTTATTGCCGTGCTATCCTTTGAGCATGTAATAATAGATTGTCCATCTGTGCTGAACGCAGCGCTATTCACGGCGGCCGTATGTCCTTTTAGTTTTTTAATCAATGAACCGTCAATAGTTTTCCATAAACACGCAGTGCTATCGTTGGAGCTGGTAAGAATATATTTTCCATCAGGACTATAGGTTGCTGTATTCACCCAATCGTGATGACCTTTTAATATAAAAACAGTAGTACCCTCTGTAATGCTCCATACTCTTGCAGTATGATCTTTTGATGCAGTCAAAATATATTTTGCATCTCTACTGATTGTAATCGAATTCACCGGACCAGTATGTCCTGTCAGTGTACGGAGCAACTTTCCGTTTGTTGCATTCCACAATCTTATTGTGTTATCCCATGAAGCGGTCGCAATAATTTTTCCATCGGGAGTAAACGCTGCAGTATTCACCCAGTCGCTATGTCCTTTTAATTCGAACAAATAATTTCCTGTAACAGTATTCCATAGTCTCGCCGTGTTGTCTTTAGACGTTGTTAATACATATTTAGTATCAGGACTAAATATTGCCGAGGTCAATGATGCTGTGTGACCTTTTAATTCACGGAGCAATTTCCCCTCTGCTGCATCCCATATTTTCGCTGTGTTATCCCACGAAGCCGTAACGATGAATTTGCCATCAGTGCTATAAGACGCAGTACTGACTGAACTGGTATGACCAACAGGTAATACCAGTTCCGCCTGCTGTCCGAATAAACAAAGGCTTGTAAAACTCAGGCAACAAAATAATATTCGTCTTATTGATCTCATTACAGTACTCAGCAGATGTAATAAATAGTTTCGGTGAACTAAGTTTCGGTTTGATTGAGGATGTGCTCCGTTTTAGTTTACACAGGTAGTACCAATTAATCGTTTTACATTTTCAGAACTATAATGTCATGCTAATTCCTTTTTCAAGAATCGCGGTATAGTTTCTATCGCTGTTAAGATCATTTCGTTTGCGATGCAGCTTATCGGATTTTAATTTTAATTGCTGCCCGTTCGCACCAGTCACAGTATTTATAAAGATGTCAGTCATTACACGACCGATACGAATATTGCCGGTTGCAGTAGCGCCTTGGCGTATTATAGTTACACCTTTGTATGTAACAGCATTTCTGACCGTAAATGTTATCGGTAATTCGGAGTGTTTTTCCGCATTATCAAAATTGCCCTGCAACACAAACTCTACTTCTACTTTTGAATCGATGTAGACCTCATGTTTTTCTGCAGGCTTCGGTTGTTCCTTTGTTTCAGTAACAGGTTTAGTAACTTTTGTATCAGGTGTTTTCTTTACAACAACTTCTTCTTTCTTTACTTTCTTTTTTTCGGGTTTCGCTTCTTCTTTATTTACTACAGGTATTGGTTCAGGCTCTACAGTTTTTTCTAATGGTTTTGGTTCTTCAGTACCAGTAGAAACCGGAGCGGCGATTGGTATTGTCGATTGTTTGCACATTCGACCTCGCTATGGAATCACGGTTTGCGGTTACTGGTTTATCCACGACCGGGCGATTATTTTTCGCAACATCATTCGTATTATCCGGATGGTTATTCATTAAGAAAAGAAAGAGAATAAAAATCAACACACCACCGCTTGCAATCATTAGTGGCACTTTGTTTTTTACAACGAATTTTTTACCCGCAGGAACAAAACCTGTATTCGAACTTGTACCAACATCAGCCAGTTTAGTTTCCAATACACTGGCCATTTGAGTCTGCGCTATATCGATCACCTTTGTAGCCGGCATCTGAGTTGGTAAAATGCTCAGATCAATATCACGGTAACCTGGAAATGCTTTTAGTAATGCCTGCTGAAATGATCTTGCATCAGCGTATCGGTCTGCCGGATTTTTTTCAATACTTTTTAAAATTATTTCACTGAGTGTGGCAGGTACTGAAGGATTTATTTTATCTGGTACAACAGGCTTGTTTTTTAAAATTGCCTGCATCAGGTTGTAATCAGTTTCATTCTCAAAAGGCGGATTACCCGATACTAACTCGTAAAGCGTAATTCCCATTGCATAAAGATCAGAGGCAATGCTCGCATCTTTTCCCTCTATCAGTTCAGGCGCCATATACTCGATTGTGCCAACTATCTTATTCACCTGCGTCAATCGTTGCTCGTTCGCAATCTTAGCAATACCAAAGTCCATCAGTTTCAAATTGCCTTCACTCGTCAGCATGATGTTGGCAGGCTTAATATCACGATGTAGAATTTCTTTTTTATGTGCATGCTGCAAACCTTCCAGCGCCTGGACAAATATGGGAACCAGTAATTGAATCGGAAGTACTCCGTGCTTGCGCAAAAGATCATCCAGATTGTCGCCGTCTACATATTCCATCACCATCACAAAATTTCCATTCTGCTCAAGAAAATTATAGATCACTGCAATATTTGGATGAACCAGTTTCGCCAATACTCTTGCTT
Source organism: Chitinophagaceae bacterium (assembly GCA_049840875.1). Lineage (GTDB taxonomy): Bacteria > Bacteroidota > Bacteroidia > Chitinophagales > Chitinophagaceae > JAFDYH01. Next base: position 13,271 of record JASGJE010000004.1, read on the forward strand.
CTTTTTTGAATCGATCAAGAAATAAGCTATCCTTGGTCAGGTAAGGGTGAAGCATTTTAAGAGCAACTTCACGACCTAATGTGTTATCGGTCGCACGATATACATCACCCATACCGCCACTACCCAATTTTGCAGTTACCTGGTAACCGTACACATTTTCTCCAATAATATTCTCGTTCGCCATTATCAATATTGTTTAAAGCCGGGTTTTACTGAACGCCTGCCGGCAAATCTGCATCCCGGGTTAATCTTGTTATTTTTGAATCATCATTATTCTCTTTTATTTCAGCAAGCGCTACGGTTATGTTATCGTGTCCGCCTCTTCTTTTTGCTTCTGAAATCAAATAGTCGGCAATTTTATCCAGCGAGTCGTGGCCCATAATCTCACTTAACTCGGCATCGTGTATATAGTCATATAAGCCATCGGAGCAAATCAACAGGCGATCATGTGCATCAAACGAACCGGGATACTGACCAGTATCAACACGGAGATCTGGTTTCGTGCCCATCGCATTGATCAGTATGTTCCGCTGAGGATGCGTTTCAGCATCAGCAGCACTGATGCTTCCGTCTTTTACCAACTGTTGTACATAAGTATGATCTTCGGTTATCCGTTTCAGTGAGCCATCTTTGTAGAGATAGGCTCTGCTGTCGCCGGCATGGCCATAAAATAAATAGTTGCCAACGATAGCAACCGCTGTACACGTTGTACCCATTCCTTTCTGTGCTTCGTTTGAACTACCCAGTTTGTATATTTCTCTATTCGCAACAACAAATGCTTTGTTCAACAATTTTTCAAAGTCTGTTTCTTTACCGGGTTTGTAGTATTCGCTGCTGACTATATCTACCGCCATTTTGCTGGCAACCTCACCGGCATTATGACCACCCATGCCATCGGCGACTATGAGCAGGTAACCTTTTTCACGAACAAGATTTTGATCTGACATGCGAACAAAAAGAGAAGAATCCTCATTGTTAGTTCTTATGTTTCCAAGATCCGTTCGTATCACAACATTCAGATCAAGCGGATCTGTGGTTGGTAACGTTACAATTGTTGTTTGTTTATTTTTTTTCTTCCAAAACATTCAATGAGTTATTTTATCAAGCGTGAATTCATATGAGTTTCTTCTTGATGTAATTTCCAGTTCCACTTTCTTATCCTGGTAGCCATCGGCTCTTAATGTAAAGCTTACCGTTTCACCTTCCTTACCTTTCACAGGGTAAGGCAACGGCTGTCTTGTGTTATCATCTAAAACTATTTCCGCGTTTTGTATGCCTGAAGCATTGATCATGATACTTTTTGTATCTGCTGTTGTTTGTTCTGGTACAGGGGGAGACGGTTTTGGATCTATAGTATCTCCTTTTCTGAAAATCAAAAAGAGTATTGCAATTACGATGAGCGATATACCGGGAACAAACACCTGCTTTTTTATTCTCGGAAATTTCAACAGCTGAAACGAACTGGTCTTTTGTTTTTTAATACCAAAAAGCTGTTCTGTATCTGACGCAGAAATACGTTCACCTGTGTGCGTTCGTAATCCTTTTTGAATAAAGCTTTCCAGAGATTTGGAAATTTCGGGTACCAGCAATTTGGGATCAGTAAAACTTCCCTTGATAATTTCAGATCGTAGCGTTACCGGATTATTCGCTTCGAAAGGAAGATAACCAGTGATCAATTCATAAGTCATCACTGCAAGCGACCATATATCTGACTTTACTTCCGAACGTTGTTGAAATTGTTCAGGAGAAATATATTCAACTGTTCCAACCACAAAGCCTGTTTGGGTGAGCTTCGGCGAATATTTATTCTTGGCGATACCGAAATCGAGCATTTTTACAGTGCCATCTGGTTGAATCTTAAAGTTTGATGGCTTGATATCTCTGTGAATAATCTGTCGTTTATGCAGGTACGCCAATGCAGAAGAAATTTGTTTTACAATATTTTCTGTTTCTGCATTGGATAATCTTCCTTTTCTTTTAGTAAAGCATCCAATGTTTCGCCTTCTACATATTCCATTACAATACAAGGTCGGCCGTACTTAATTACATATTCATACAGCCTCGCTATGTTTGGATGACTTACAGAAGATTGTATGTATGCTTCGTTTTTGAAACGTTCCGCCGCTTCTTCCATGTGCAGGATCTTAATTGCAGCGTCACGGTTCAGCGTTGCATTATAACCTTTATACACGTCGCCCATACCACCTGATCCGAGTAGTGTGATCAGGCGGTATCCGGCAACATCTGTAATCTGGCTGTCTGCAGATTTCATCTTTGATAGAGAAGGTTAATGGCTCATGATTGATGATGGTCCTCTTTACCCGGTCTATTGTATGGTTAGTTCTTTTTTACGCCCATTAACTCAAGACCATATTTAATCGGTACAGCGAAGGTTATTACGGTACCCGCACGTTGAGCAGAAGCGTAGAATATTCCAATTACATTGCCTTCGTCGTCGAACATTGTGTCCGCCACTATTACCAGCACCTGTTGCGTTAATGGTTAATTGATAAGAGTCGCCAAATGTGCTATAGGTTTGATCTTTATCCGAAGTGCCCTGTATGATGCGGCCAATACTTCCGGGTGTTACTGTTGGTGTAGGCACAGAGGAGAACTGACTGTTTGGATTGAATGGATCATTTGATTTTCTCACCACAAATTGAGAAGGTGCAACACCGGGATATCCCATTACTGTTACGGGTTGACCAGGCGCTACTGAACTGTAATTATCTTTGATAGTAACCTTTGAGAGTGGTTGAGGAATTTCTACTTTGATCAAAGCCACATCGTGATCATCCGAAGGCGTAGCAGATTGTACAGGTCGACGAAGTGTTGTACCTGCAAAGACAACATTCATATAGGTGTTCCGTCCTTTTATTGCTCCTGAGCCAACTGGGCGACCGCCTACAATCGTTGCATTCGCCGGTACATAACCATACACATTCTCCGCTTGTACCTGTACGTTAGGAACGATTTTCATTTCACCACCTTCCACTTTTACCAGGTAGCCAGGAAAAGCATAGTTAGGAAAATCAAACCGTGTATTCCAACCTGCGCCAACGTGACGGTTAGTTAAAATGAAGCCGTCTTCTGAAACTACGAATCCGCTACCACTAGCTCCTTCGATCCCGATTGGTGTACCTACCTGCACATTCTTTTTGATATCAAGATAAGGTTCTATTTTACCTTCTGCATTTTCAATATAAAGAGCTACATATCGAACATTGCCGCTTGCATCTTTTACGGGTGTATATTGTTGCCACAGTTCATCACTTGTGCTTGCATCGTATAATTGCCAGCCAAATTCAATCTGCACAACACGATCCGCATTCGCTTTTGCAATCTGGTCGGGCGATTTTTTTCTTGCTGCAAGGGAATCATTAACAGAAGGAGTAACTGGCCCGGGAGCAGGAGGGAATAGTGTATTTCTAAATGAATAACCGAGAATCCCTAAGACTAAAATTATTCCCCCTGCTACCATGCCGATATTGCTATATGATTTTTTGCGTTCAGCCACCAGCATTCTTTCAACGGTTTGTTTACCAATACCGGTTTTAGCTGGCATTGCTTCCTGCGTGCCTGTTGGTTGTTTCGTGTCGGTAATTGCTGTCGCTTTAATTGATGTAGGTATTTCAACAATCCTGGTGGCCATCATCAGGTTTTCAGGGCGGGGATAAACGTCAAATGAAAAGATTGGACCGTTTAATCCAAGCTGAACCTCATCGCCGGGTTGCAGGTCAACAGTACCTTTTACCCTTGATTTATTTACAAAAATCCCATTCCGGCTATTGCTGTCCGTTATAGTGAATTTTAAGGGATCCGAGCTTACCTTGGAAATAGTACCATGCTGCCGGCTGACAATGGTTTCTTTTTCCGGATCAAATTTGATATCGCTTTCAGCGGAACGACCAATTGTGAGTTGATTTTTTGAAAAATCAAATTCATCGACCTGGTTGATTTTGCTTCCTGCCATATGTCGGATAACATATCGCTCGATTGTGGTGGCCATGTTATATTAGTTTGGTTTTTGAAAAAATAGTTTTAAACATAAGCACGATTGCAGTAAGCATAGAATACCTTTCACTCTTGAAGAGCGGAATGTTGACCAGGATAACGGGCGTAATAATCAGGCGGATTAGAAAATTATAAAGAGGTATTTTCCAGGTTGGTTAAATCGCGGTATCAAAAATGGAATTGTTTACATTGTGTTACAATACTCCATTTGGATAATGCGTCGTAACAGATTGATTATCTATTTTCCCGTTTATGAAAAAATATGTTTTCTGTGTGTGCTGGCTGCTGCTGACAATCTGTAAAGCGACGATTGCACAAACGCCACTTATTGAAAACATAAAAAAGAAAATAGCTGCAGCCAACAATCTCACCGAAAAGTTCAAAGCGATATTCGAATTGTGTGAACAGCGTTTAAGTATGAACTCCGATACGCTGGATTATTACGCCATGATGGCAAAGAACCTCGCCATAAAAACAAACGATCAGCATAATCGTCTCTGGGCTGAGTATTATCTCATTTCGAGCAGTATTAAAAAAGGAGACCTGGATAAAAGTCTTGATGCTATCGATACCGCAATGTTGAATGCCGCAGAATTTCCTGCAGATAAACTATTAAAAACAAATCTTCAGAAATTAAGGGCCAATGCTTTTATCCGAAAGAATCAATATAAGGAAGCAATGGCTGCGTTCTATTCTGTTTTGCACAGTGGTGAAGAATCAGGTGATACAATGACAAGAATAGTAGGAACTAACGGTATTGGTTGGGTGTATATGGAAATGGAGCAGTATGGTGAAGCCATTGCATGGTTTTATAAAGCGATGCAGATTACGAACAACCAGGATTATTTTATTCAATATGGCCTTCCACTTTCCAATCTTGCTGCAACTTATAACTCCATCAATAAAAATGATTCGGCAGAATATTTTGTAAAAATCGCGATTGACTATGCAAAACGAAGCCAGAATCTTTATTCACTGGCAAACTGCATGAATATACTGGCCGATATTTATATAGATACAGGACGGGAACCAATGGCCGAACAGATGCTTGAGGAAGCGTTAAAAATCCGGGAGCAGATTGGTGATCCTTATTACATAGTTTCCGACATGTCGCAAATGGCCGTTTTGTATGCCAGCACGAAACAAACCGAAAAAGGTATAAACCTTTGCAATGAAGGTATTGCGATGGCCAATCATTACGGATTGACATCCAAACTTCCGCTTTTATACGATGCTCTTGCACAGAATTATAAAGCTGCCGGCGATCATGAAAAATACGGTGAGACACTGACAAAGATCATTTCATTAAAAGATTCATTGTTCCAGGTAAACTCGGCCGCTGCTTTGGCAGAACTGCAAACGAAGTATGAAGTGCAGCGGAAGGAAAACATTATCACCAGTCAGAAATTTACATTAGAACGAAATAACTACCTGTTGTATGGATCGCTGTTATTACTGCTTTGTGTAATCGTATTTGCTGCGATAGTGTTTAACGAGTATGGAAAGCGTCAACGTATGCAGATAAGAATTATGAAAGAGGAAGAGCGGCGTGCTACTGAACAAGCGGTATTAACAGCAGAAGAAAATCAGCGGAAAAGAATTGCCGCCGACATTCACGATAATCTTGGTGTAAAAGCCAATGCAATTTTATATAGTACCGAGCTCTTGCAGCAGGATGAAGTAAAGAATGAAACATTGCTTACTGATCTGCGGGATACTGCAAAGGATATGTTGCTGATTCTCCGGGAAACTTTATGGGCAATGAAAGCTGCCGACGTGGAAGCGACTGATATGTGGTTGCGGATTATCAATTTCAGCAAACAAATAACACGGTATTACCCGCATACTAAAATAGCTGCATCAGGCTCGGCACCGGAAACATTTATTATCAATTCAGAAGTGGCGCTAAATGCATTACTCATCATACAGGAAGCTGTTAACAATGCGATTCGTCACTCTACAGCGTCTTTAATTTCTATTAAAAGTGAAACAGTTGAAGGAGGATGGCAAATGGTTGTAGAGGATAATGGCATAGGATTCGATGTAGAAACAATGCGCAAGAAACAAGACAGTTATGGATTGAAAAATATGGTTGATAGGGCTAAAGCGGCGAAGCTCTACATTGAAATAAACACTCAGCCACTGCAAGGAACTTCCGTAATTATACGAATACCTGCAGCTCAAACAATATAATAATCCAAACGGATTATTTTTCATTCGGCACTTTTCACGCAAATTGACCTAAATTGGAAAAATGATCAGGGTATCGATCACCGACGACCGACAGCATAACAGGAATATTCTTGCAGATAAACTATTGCGTAATAATTTTTTTGAAGTTTGTTTCCAGGCAACCAATGGCGAAGACTTTTTGAATAAGATGAGAGAACTGCCGGAGGAAGAACATCCGCATATTGCCCTGATGGATCTTGAAATGCCAGTGATAGATGGTGTCGCTGCTATTGCAAGCGCATCTTCTTTATATCCTAAAGTAAAATACGTTGTGCTTACCGTATTTGATGATGATGATAAAATCTTTAAGGCGATAAAAGCCGGCGCTTGTGGTTATTTGCTGAAAGATGAAAGCGGATCAGTACTCACCGATATGTTGTTGAATCTTTGGGAAAGCGGCGCGGGTCCCATTTCTCCGAGTATCGCTTACAAAATTTTACAGATCGTACAGCAATCACCACAGGATACAAAGAACAGCAATCAACTTGCGGGAAATGATATCTTTCAATTGAGCGACCGGGAGAAAGAAATATTGCAACTACTTAGCCAGGGATTGGAATATAAAGAAATTGGAGCCAGGATAAACATAAGCCCTAATACAGTTAAAAAACATTCAATAAATATTTATCAGAAACTTCACGTGAACAGTAAGGCGCAGGCGCTACGCATTGCTTATACAAAGGGATTGCTGTAGGATGATTTTTTGAACCATACAAGAAATACAAGGCATTTAAGATTATAAAAAAGGCTTTTCAAGTTACTTCTTATATGTCTTAAATGCCTTGTGTGGTTCAATCTACTTCATGCAGAAAGAAATTCCGTAAACAAGAACAATTATTTACCCAATAATTTATCCGAAGTAGTACTGGATAACTCAATTCGTTGATCAGCTTTTGTCAATTCGTCAAGATTCACTTCAACACGCAAAGCTTTTAAGCCGCTTACTCCCTGCAATTCTTCCAATTCAAATTTCTCAACACCTGGTTTCAGCAACTTCTGGTTTTGTAAAAATTCAATGTACTCCAGGTATTCATTTGCCTCTTTATGTTGAGAGTAAACAATTGCAATCTTACCAGGCTGTGTTAATCGTTCATTGGTATCTTTTATCCGTACCTTATCAATTCTTTTCTTCACGATTTCATAGCGGATATTATACGCTCCATCCACATCAAACTTGCGCTCTGCAGTACGGAAACTGATGGATAAAGGAATGCTATGCGCTAGTATCAATTGTGTTGTCTTCAATGGATGTGGCAATTTGCTTTCCAGTGAATGCGTCAATTTTGCTGAACGTGCCAACACGGTCAGTTGCCAGATCTTCATATTCCGCAAATAGATCTCATCAAACTTTTTCTTCGGCGCGATGGATTGACCAATGTAAATATTGAATTCAACTCCATCGGTTACATAGCGTTCAAAATAATGCGGAAACACTTTTTGAGCTGCCGATTGTTCTTTATCAATAAACCGCGCCACTACATCATTAATCTCGGTAATGCTATCTTCATAATCCTTACGATGTTTATATATCATACCACTCTGCGGGTCTAACGATGCATAGTATTCATTAATCACTTTTGCAAGCGTTGGTACTGTTGCTTTGATGTGATTAAAGATAGAAGTAACCTGGCCGGATAGAAAATCGCGAATCTGGATTTCTTCTTCCGACAACAACATTTCCGATACGGAGGTGATATATTTATCGATCTTAAATTCTATCTCCTGGAAAAGCGGGAACTGCATTTCACGATGTGCTTTGCTGATAATTTCCCTTGCCATCTGCAATTGCTCGATCATATCAAGCTGAATGGAATTCGCTCTTTCTACGGATGAATTCCGGATGTCAATCGACCCAAACACAGGAAACACATTGTCGAATGCAATGCGTTCGATCTTTGCATCTTCATTATGTTTCTTTTGCATCAGGTAATTCAACGCAGCTTCTGTAAACTTCCATTCAACAGCGGGCTGTACGGCTGTAAACTGTTCTTTCACTACGCGGTTGATGTTATTGAAAAGTGTCTCGGAGCCTTTTTCCAAACCAAGTGCAAAATACGGAACGGCGTTGCTGATCTTTTCAATATGTTGATTGTTGAACTTTTCAGCTGAAGTGGATGCAATTTCAAGAACACCTAATAGCTCATGCTCTTTTTTCAAAGGGGCAAGAAGCATACTCCGGATTCCACGTTCAATATAAAAACTCAGAAAAGGATATTCCCGCACGTCTTTTTCGGATATGTCTTCAAATACAATTGCATTATCTACATCACGGAACGCTTCAATAAAATACTCGTTTAGTTTTTCCGCTTCTGCATGGCTGAATTTTCTGCAAAGTAGGCTCTTGTCATTGTTCTTCTCAGAAAAAAGATAATGGCCATTGATCTTGAAGAATGGAGTTATGCCAACTTCAACATCCTTTACGCCAAGCAGATTTTGCACCTGGTTGTGCATTTTGTGAAACATAGCCGCATCAGCGAAAGCATTTGCGCCAAGCAGGGCATTTTTCATTTTTGAAATGATCTCCTGGGTAGTCACATCATGCACTTTGATTATTGCCAGTCCTTCAAAAATAAAATCGGATAGTGGTAAAAACTTTTCAAGCTCTTCTAAGGGCAATACCCGGTTTGTTCTTTTGCAAATAAGATTGTCCGGCGCCACCGGCATTTCACCTGCAGGATTTACATCGATAAAACGTGCATCGATACTTAATTCAAGGTATTTCGTAAGACCAGTTACCGGATCAACAAAAGGATAGGTAGTCTGCGAAATTTCTGAAGCATGATAACCGAAATACTTCTTCAATATCATTTTATAGGCAAACAGATATTTCTCCTTGCTCAGGGCTTTGCCGAGCTCATTGTCGGGGATATTGACCTGGTTGGTACCTGGTTTTAAGAATAAATATTTAAACAGGTTGGATGCATAAATCACATCAAACCGGAACGGGAAAGAAACACCATATAAATTTTCCTGGCTGGATGGAGCCGGTGGAAATATCGTAGCCAATAACATCTCGATCAGTTCGCGATGTTCTTCCAGCAACGCAAGGTTATCATGTGGTTGCAGCAATTCCGGAACTGCTTCGACCTGTTGTAACAAATCGCCATATAGCTTTTGGCTGCCGGCTTTGCCTTCTGCCACACTTTTCTTTAATACATCAAAAAGCGGTTTTACCGAAACCTTGCTCTTGATAAGTGACTCATCGTAAATTCTTGTGTCTTCCATACAAACCTCCTTTCCTGCATAAGCAGACTATTTAAAACAAATTTTACTTTATAAGGATCGGGATTATTTACGCAAAATTATATCACAGGGTTCAGGTTACTCTAACGTTATCAGGTGAATTGCAGTTTCTTCCGGGTAAAGTGTAGAAAATGCGTTGCAAAAGCAGTCTCTACAGTAATAACAGGGCTGCTAAATATTTGTTGGGAAAATGAGGCGCCTGCCTGGTATACAACAGGGTAGCTGCTTTACTGAACCATTTTTTGATAGTACTTGCACGCTGGCCGAAGGCCGCAACGTTCACATTTAGGCGTTCGGGCAATACAAATATACCGGCCATGAAGGATGAGCCAGTGATGGGCTTTATGAACAAAGCCTTCGGGGATTTCCTTTATCAATTCTTTTTCCACCGCCAGCGGGGTAGAAGCAGACTCCGACACCAATCCAATTCGCTTGCTCACTCTGAATACGTGTGTGTCAACAGCCATGTTTGGCTGCTGATCGATGACTGATGTAATTACGTTTGCCGTTTTTCTGCCAACGCCTGGAAGCTCCATCAGTTCTTCAACGGTCATCGGTATTTCACCATTGAATTTTTCCATCACCGTTTTGGCCATGCCGATAAGATGCTTTGTCTTGTTATTAGGGTAAGAAATACTTTTTATTAAAGGGAATAACTCGTCGAAGTTTGTTTTGCTGAGCGATTCAACATCCGGGTATTTTTCAAAAATGGCTGGTGTTGTCATGTTCACCCGTTTATCTGTGCATTGAGCAGAAAGTATTACGGCGGTGAGAAGCTGGTAAGGATCATCGTAGATAAGTTCTGTTTCTGCATCGGGGCTGTTCTTCAAAAAATAATCGATTACAAACTTGTAGCGGTCTTTTTTAGTCATGTCCTTTTCAACGATGTTATGCATGCAAGGTAGCGCATACTTTCAAGTATCACATAGCGACTACGGTAGGATAAATCAGATCATTGTTCAGAGTAATTCAATAACGAATAGAGAGTATGATTGACAGGAATAAAAAAACACCAGTTTATTAACTGATGTCGATGAGTTTGAATGAACCGGAATTTTAGTAGCGGTTATTCATCAAAGCGTTTGTATAACCGAAGTTTATGCTTCTTGTTTTTCTACCTTCTTTCTGGCGTAGTTCAAAATGTTCAGCACAATTTCAGTACGGGGAGATTCTGTAATGTTATCAAGTCTCGTCATTGAGGCTTTCAAAACTTCCATTTTCTCACGAAGCGTCCAATCGCTTTTCAACGCAGCTTCAATAGCCACGGTCATTTCCGGTGAGGTGTCTTTGTATAGGTACAATAAGATATCCTCAGGTGTAAAACTTTGCATAGGCAAATACCATTGATGTCCTTAAAATAATAAATGTCCTTTGGTGGGTAAGGTGTCCTTTGTCCTTATTATAAACGGAAGATAGTTATCCTTATTGTATAAAACAACATCAATTTGAAGCCTTTTTGTCGGCAGGGGATATTATGAACAGCTCTTCATTATCACGCTTCATATAGTATTTCTCCCTTGCATACTTTTCAAGTGTCGCAGGGTTCGTTTGAAGCTGGGTGAGTTCTTTTCGTTCTGCGTTGATTTTCTTTGTAAAACCGGCTTTAGTAGATTGTAAATCATTCAGTTCGTGACGACGCTGGATTTGTGTCATCAAATCATTCCTGTCGAAAAAAACAATCCAGGCTATAAATGCTGCGGAAGCAATAAAGTACTTGTTCGTCAGAAAGGCGGGAACGTGGGAAAGGAATTTCATAAAGCGATTTGTTTTACAAGGATGCAGTTGGCAGCTAAAATTACCAAATTTTCAAACTGCCAACTGCAAATGCCCCGTATTTTATTTACCAAACTTTATTTTTCCGCTTGGATAAAGTGCAGAAGCTCCTAATTGTTCTTCGATGCGGATAAGCTGATTGTATTTGGCTATACGATCCGTACGGCTTGCAGAACCAGTTTTTATCTGGCCGCAATTTAGTGCTACAGCAAGGTCGGCAATCGTTGTGTCTTCTGTTTCACCACTGCGGTGGCTCATTATCGTGTTATAGCCATTATGTTGCGCAAGTGTTACGGCGTTGATTGTTTCAGTCAGTGTACCGATCTGGTTTACTTTTACCAGCAATCCATTGGCGATGCCCTTATCAATGCCTTGTTGCAGGCGGGTTACGTTGGTCACAAACAGATCGTCACCTACTAATTGACATTTACTGCCGATAGTATCGGACAAATTCTTCCAACCATCCCAATCATCTTCTGCCATGCCATCTTCCACAGAGGCGATTGGATATTGGTTCACCCATTTTTCCCAGAATTTCACCAGCTCGTCGCTGCTCATTTCAGCGCCACTGCTTTTATGGAAAACATATTTCTTCTTCTTACCGTCCCACAGTTCGCTGTTGGCAGCATCCATCGCTATCACTATTTGTGAACCGGTTTTATATCCGGCTGCATCGATCGCTGTCAATACTGTTTCGATGGCTTCCTCATTGCTTTGAATATTCGGCGCAAAACCACCTTCATCTCCCACGTTTGTGCTGAATCCCTTTTTCTTCAACACCGATTTCAATGCATGAAAGATTTCAACGCCCCAGCGTAAACCTTCACTGAATGAAGATGCGCCAATGGGCATCACCATAAATTCCTGGAAATCGATTTTATTATCCGCATGAGCGCCGCCATTCAGGATGTTCATCATCGGGATCGGTAATGTCTTTGCATTGGTGCCACCTATATAACGATACAATGGTAAAGCAGCTTCTTCCGCAGCGGCTTTTGCTACTGCCATGCTGACGGCCAGCAAAGCATTAGCGCCTAATTTTCCTTTATTAGCTGTGCCATCAAGATCGATCATCATCTGGTCGATACCGGTTTGGTCTGCCGCGTCGTAACCCAATAATTTCGGAGCAATCACTTCGTTTACATTCTTTACAGCTTTCAATACACCTTTTCCGAGGTACACTTTCTTATCATCATCGCGAAGTTCCACCGCTTCGTGAATACCAGTGCTTGCGCCGCTTGGCACTGCTGCACGGCCTACCGCGCCTTCGTCGGTTATTACATCTACTTCTACAGTAGGATTACCACGGCTGTCTAAAATCTGTCTTGCGAAAATTTCGGAAATGTAACTCATGATTAGTTTATCGTTTTAGTTTTTATGCATGGAATTGATGGGAAGAAAACATATCGTTGAAAAGTGATTTGGTATGAGTTTTTTTGACTTCTCTTTCACTGCATACCTGCACTGTAGTTGCTTTTTAGCTTTCTACCGTGCTGCAAAGAAACGGCAGTTGCGGCAAAAAACCATTGAAGGGCTGTTATTGTTTTTTAATCAAACAGAAACGAATGCAGATTCTTTAGGAGAAATGAAATATGAGTTGAAATAGTATGGCAAAAATAATTACAAGGTATATATATGACATTTGCTTTTATAGTCACGCAACCGCAATATGTTAGGCCACGAACAATGTTTTAGCCAAATTGGGGATTCAAAATTTAACGGGAAAGGTTATTCTGCCGATTTAATTTGTCAGCGACTTAAACACATCTTCGAGACTTTGATTCTGGCTTTGCAGGGAAACAATATTGAGATTTTGTTGCAGTGCCAGTTCCAGTATTTGCTTGCGCAATTGTTCGGGATTGCCGGTAGTGATATGCCAATGACCGGATTCTACACGTGTGACGGAATCTGCACTGGCAATGTTGCGTAATAATTGCTCGTCAATCGTTTCTTTAAACTGTACAGAAACAAGATGTGTTTCTTTATTTCCTGACCTAAGATTGCTGAGTTTATCATCAGCCACCAACTGGCCTTTATTTATAATGATCACACGATCACAAATCGCTTCCACTTCCTGCAGAATGTGGGATGAGAATAGAACAGTTTTATTCTGCCCTTGTTTTTTTATAACGTCTCTTATTTCAATAATCTGGTTAGGATCGAGTCCGCTGGTAGGCTCGTCCAGTATCAATACTTCAGGATCATGAATTAAAGCGGCAGCTAGGCCCACACGTTGCTTATAACCTTTAGAAAGCTGCCCTACTTTCTTTTTTGATTCTGGCGTGAGACCCACCAATGCAATCACCTTCTCAACTGCTTCTTTTTTATTTTTCACTTCATGCACTTCAGCGATGAATGAAAGATATTCCCGTACATACATATCGTAGTACAGTGCATTTGCTTCCGGTAAATAGCCAATTTTCTTTTTGGTTTCGAGGGAATGATCAGCAACATTGATATCGCAAACGGAAGCATTGCCACTGGTTTGCTGCAGGTAACCGGTGAGGATTTTCATCGTTGTACTTTTCCCGGCGCCATTCGGACCGAGAAAGCCAACTATTTCACCTTTGCCGATTTTAAACGAAATATTATTGACTGCTTTTTGCTCGCCATATACTTTCAGAAGGTTGCTGACTTCAATAGACATGGTACAAATTTAATTTGCCGATGTGATAATCTGCAGATTTGCTTTTCAAATTTGAATTGCAATCGGCAGGATCAAAAACGGGTTCCGCAAGCAACAAAGTCTTCCTGCATATTATCACACCGGCAAAAATGGATCTTTTAAAGATCGTCGTATTCGTATAGGGGGTCGATATGCGTACCGGCTTTCATTTCAAAAACCGGGTTAATAATGCCATCTTTCAATCCATATACCCAGCCATGCAATTCCGGCCGCTGCTCCTGTTTCCAGGCACGTTGTATAATAGATGTTTTTGCAAGATTGAACACCTGCTCTTTTACGTTTAACTCCGTAAGCCTATCCACTCTTTTGGTTTCATCCATTATTTCATCCAGCTCTTCACGATGCAACCGGTAAACATCTTTGATGTTGCGAAGCCACATATTCAATACAGGCTTGAAATCATTGTTTGTCGTTGATGCTTTTACACCGCCGCAGCCATAGTGACCGCAAACGATCACGTGTTTAACTTTTAAATGATTCACTGCATAGTCGAGAACGCTCAGCAGGTTCACGTCTGTATTGATTACGAGATTAGCGACATTTCTGTGTACAAAAATTTCTCCCGGTTGTGTGCCGGTAATTTCGTTTGCAGGCACACGGCTATCACTGCAACCGATCCATAAAAATTCCGGCGTCTGCAAATGTGCCAAACGTTTAAAAAAATCAGGATCGTCCTGTACTTTTTCCTGTGCCCATGCTTTATTTTCTAATAATAACTTTTCGTATGAATGCATTGATCAAAATTTTTACAGTATAAAATTATGTATTGTTAAGCCTCTTCGGTTACTTCCACTATTTCTTTTTCATGAGTTCTTACTAAATCCTTGTCTGTTTTTTTAGTTTCCAGTTGTTTGGAAAATCCCTGTTCCTTGTAGCTACTTTTTTTCAGGTCAACCCTGATGTTTTTTAGCGGAGCGTGCAACATAAAATCTTCTATTGTTTCTACAACATCCTTGTCGATAAAGTCAGCCCTTGTGATATCGATAATAACAAATGAATCTGCAGGAACTTTTTCCAGTTTCTGCTTGATAATAGCCTTATTCAGAAAGGAAACATCTTTACGCAAACGGAATAGATAATTCTTCTGATCATGCACAACAAAGACCGCTGTTTTAAAATTACTTCTCAATACAAAAAACAAACCAACGCCGATACCGATCATTACACCTTTCAGCAGATCGGTCAGTAATATCGCCACGATTGTAATGATGAACGGGAGAAACTGATCCCAGCCTTTTTTATAGAATGATTTGAATAAGGTTGGTTTAGCAAGTTTATAACCAGTAAAAATAAGAATCGCAGCTAAGGCGGCGTTTGGAATACGGTTTAGAATAAAAGGAATAAAGGATACGCAAAGCAAAAGCATGATACCATGATAGATCGTTGACATTTTTGTTTTGGCACCTGCGTTCACATTCGCTGAAGATCGAACGATAACACTTGTTACAGGTAAACCACCAATCAACCCTGAAACGAGATTACCCAATCCCTGTGCTTTCAATTCGCGGTTGGTTGGAGTTACACGCTGATAAGGATCGAGATCATCTACCGCTTCAATGCTTAATAAACTTTCAAGACTTGCAACAAGGGCCAGTGTAACGCCAACTTTTAATACATCAGGATTAAAAAATTTACTCCAGTCGGGGGTTGTGAAAAATGAAAAGAATTCTGAAGCAGAGTTTGCTGCGGGAATGTTTACAAGGTGGTCTTTTCCCAATGCATAAGTTGAACCTGACTGTGTAAAATAATAATTGATACCGATGCCGATTAACACAATGATTAATGGTGCAGGAAGAAGTTTTATAAATCCTTTTTTTCCAGCGACCATTTTTTCCCATATAAAATAAAAGATAAGGCAGGATATACCGATCAACGCAGCGACAGGACTGATATGCCTGAATGCCCTGAACAATCCGCTGAATGTATTTTCTTCATTTACCTGTAAAAAAGTTTCATCACCCTCATAGTCGGAATCATACCCGATCATGTGCGGAAATTGTTTCAGTATAAGAATCAAACCAATTGCCGCGAGCATCCCTTTAATTACGCTGTTTGGAACATAATCCCCAATGATTCCTGCTTTTAGAAAGCCAAGGGTTAATTGCAATATGCCGCAGATAACGACAGCGGCGATAAATGTTTCCCAGGTTTGCAGACTGATAACAGCTGCGGAAACAATCGCCGTTAAACCTGCCGCTGGTCCACTTACGCTTAAATGAGATTTACTCATAAGGCCGACTACAATACCACCTACAACGCCGGCAATGATACCGCTGAACAATGGCGCGTTGGAAGCGAGCGCAATACCCAAGCAAAGCGGTAAAGCAACGAGAAAAACAACAATAGATGACATGAGGTCATTGGGAAGACTTTTTACATAGTCTTTAAGCCCTGGACGGGTTGACATAAACTAATTTTTAATAAATGAATAATAATACATTACCTGTTCGCTGAAGCAAACAATCGTCGGCAAGGGAATTAAAAAGTGTAGATGAAGGAAAGACTATACGTTGGGCGGAGGGCACAATAACTCACCATGGAAAGCAGTGTAGGTAGCTTCCTGTTGGTGATGAAGGTGATTGGCGATTTCCACGAAATGATTCATTTCTTCAGCAGCATGATGATGAAGGTACTCTTCAGAAAGAGTGCTGAAATTATTGCTGCATTTTTCCTCATTGGTATTGCTGAGAGGATTACCCGGAGAACTTTCTTCATCTGAAGACCGGTCTGATGCGGCAATTTTTTCTTTGGAAATCTGTTGTTGTGCTTTGTAAACGAAAGGAATGCTGAGGGTGAGCCAGAATAAAGTCAACAGCATAAACACGCTGGAAACTTTCAAGGTTAACGATATGGACGAATTCCTTTTCATTGACTGGCTGCAAAAATAACTGTTACAACCCGTAAATGAAAGTCATTCATCAAAAATTTACATTTCAATGATGAAAATGATGCAAAAAATAATTAACTAAAATTCTTTGGGATTTTGTTAAGGGGTATCATATTCGCCTTTTACTGAATAATAGCCAAAAATCATCAGGCCGATCGCAATTGGAATGAATACTACAATGAATACACCCCATTGTATTTTAGTATCAATAACAGGCTTTTTTGCTATTTCAGCTAATGCGGTTTGTATCAAATAATAGATCGCCACCAGTCCGGCAACTATCCAAACAATTCCTAATATTTTTTTTAAAGCATTCATAAATCTATGTTTAGAATTACTACGTCTTATTTATACATTAAATGCGATGATGGTTTTTAGTTTTTACTTTTGAACCTGCCTGCCGGTAGGCAGGTTTCTACTTTCTCATCTAATCATTCACATTCGGGTCAATCTTGTTACTTACGTACACTATTCCGATGATCAAACATACAGACGCTATTACAATAGGGTAAGATAAACCTACCAACTTATCATTCGTATTAATAGTAGTAAGCAACGTTGCGATAAATGGCGTCAATCCGCCAAATACGCCATTGCCGATATGATATGGCAACGACATGGACGTGTATCGTATTCTCGTTGGAAACAATTCAACAAGAAATGCGGCGATAGGTCCATACACCATTGTTACATACAGAATCATTACAAAAACGATCAGCACCATTTTCCAGTAACTACTTGTCGCCAGTGTCTTTGAAGTTTTGATATCTGGTTTGATGGTCGTTCTGGTGACATCAGAATAGACGGTATCTGTTTTTGTTTCGGTAGCAGTAAGCCCGTCGAAATAATATCTCTTTACTGCCACTGTTCGTAAAGTATCATTGCCTTTTGGTAAAAGTTTGCGTGTTGTTTTTATTTCTTTCATATCAGCAAACTCGAGTTTATTGGCCGTGTCGCTGATAGTAAGCAATTGATTGAATAACGGCCGGTACGTAACAACGGCCAGCAGCATACCAGCCAGCATGATCCATTTTCGTCCTACTTTATCGCTCCATCCGCCAAATACAACAAAAAATGGTGTTGCAAACAGAATGGCCCATATCAAAATCGTTCTTGATTGTTCGAAATCTATTTTACAGGCATTTTCTATAAATGATTGTGCATAGAACTGGCCTGTGTACCACACAACACCTTGACCCATTGTAGCGCCGAACAATGCCAGTAAAACCATTTTGAGATTGGCTTTATGAACGAAGCTTTCTTTCAATGGATTCTTTGATATTTTTCCTTCCGTCTTTATCTTATTAAATAAAGGAGATTCCTTCATTTTTAAGCGGATATAAACTGACACGCCAACCAGCAAGATCGAAACGATAAACGGAATGCGCCAGCCCCAGTCATTAAACTTAGCAATGGATGTTGCACGGTCTGCATCGAGACTATGCCTTGTTAATAAGATTACTCCCAATGAAAGAAAAAGACCGAGCGTAGCCGTTGTCTGAATCCATGATGTATAATAACCTCGCTTATTCACTGGTGAATGTTCAGCAACATACGTAGCAGCTCCACCGTATTCACCGCCTAATGCCAATCCCTGTAATAACCGAAGTAAGAGAACGATAATAGGTGCGGCAAAACCTATTTTTTCATAGCCGGGCACGAGACCGATTGCAAACGTAGAACCACCCATAATGATGAGCGTTAGTAAGAATGTATATTTTCTCCCGATCAGATCTCCAAGGCGGCCAAATACCAATGCGCCGAAAGGCCGAACAATAAAACCGGCGGCAAAGGTTGCGAGAGTAGAAAGCAATGCTGCTGTCGGATTTGTTTTTGGAAAAAACTGGCTCGCAATAACAGTGGCGAGACTTCCGAAAATGTAGAAGTCGTACCATTCGATCAATGTTCCTACAGAAGAGGCGAAAATTACCTTGCGGATTGTTTTGGTTGAAAAAACTTCCATAAAATTCGATGCAGACAATGCGTTAGGGAAACTAATATACTAAGATATTTTTGCGGGATAACTTTTAAATTTACGCCCTCAATCTCTTTACATTAAATAAAAACAAAACGATGGCTTGGCCTTACCAGATAAAATCGTATGAACAGTATAAAGATGCTTATCGAAAAAGTATAGAAAGCCCTGAAACGTTTTGGGCGGATGTTGCCCAGCATTTTCAATGGCATAAAAAATGGGATAAGGTATTGGAATGGAATTTCAAGGAGCCAAAGGTGGAATGGTTCAAGGGTGCTAAACTTAATATCACAGAGAATTGCATTGACCGCCATCTTGCTGAAATGGGCGATAAGCCCGCTATTATCTGGGAACCCAATGGCCCAGATGAAAGAGTACGTGTTGTGACCTATAACCGTTTGCACAAACGTGTTTGCCAGGTAGCGCAGATGTTGAAGAATAATGGCGTAAAGAAAGGCGATAGGGTTTGTATTTATATGGGTATGGTTCCCGAACTCGCATATGCCGTATTGGGATGTGCACGCATCGGCGCTATTCATAGTGTGATCTTTGGAGGCTTCTCAGCACAAAGTATCGCAGACAGGTTGGAAGATGCCAAAGCTGAATTTATCATTACCTGCGATGGCGCTTACCGTGGTGCAAAAGATATTCCGCTGAAGAGTGTGATCGATGATGCACTAATCGGAAATAAACTGGTAAAGAAAGTAATTGTATATACCCGCACCCGCACTCCGGTATCTATGATAAAAGGAAGAGACCTGTGGTGGGAAGATGAAATGGACTATGCAGAAACACAGGTGGAGAAAGATGGCGTTGTTTCCTTTCCTGCAGAAGAGATGGATGCAGAAGATCCTTTGTTCATTTTATATACTTCGGGCAGCACAGGTAAACCCAAAGGTGTTGTTCATTCCTGTGCGGGGTATATGCTTTGGACCAATTACACTTTTGTAAACGTGTTTCAATATCAGCCTGGGCAAATTCATTTTTGCACTGCAGATATTGGATGGATTACCGGGCATAGCTATATAGTGTATGGTCCTTTAAGTGCCGGAGCTACTTCGCTGATGTTTGAAGGAATTCCAACCTGGCCAGATGCCGGTCGGTTCTGGGATATTGTCGATAAGCACAAAGTAAATATCCTTTACACCGCGCCAACAGCTATCAGGAGTTTAATGGGTTTTGGTCTCGATCCTTTAAAAGGCAAGGATCTTTCTTCTCTTCAGATACTCGGCACCGTTGGCGAGCCGATTAATGAAGAAGCCTGGCATTGGTACGATGAGCATATCGGTAAGAAGAAATGCCCTATTGTGGATACATGGTGGCAAACGGAAACCGGTGGCGTACTAATTTCAAATCTTGCTGGCATTACGCCGGCAAAACCATCATGGGCTACGCTACCGATGCCGGGTGTGCAACCATTACTAGTAGATGAATCCGGAAAAGAAGTAACACAAAAAGATGAAGACGGATTATATAAAGGCAATCTGTGCATCAAAGCTCCGTGGCCATCTATACTGAGAACAACATATGGCGATCATGAACGTTGCAGGACAAACTATTTTGCTACCTACGAAAACCTCTATTTCACCGGTGACGGAGCATTAAAAAACGACGAAGGTTTTTATCGCATTACAGGTCGTGTGGATGATGTATTGAACGTAAGCGGTCATCGTATCGGCACTGCTGAAGTAGAAAATGCCATTAATATGCATGCCGGTGTGGTAGAAAGCGCCGTTGTTGGTTATCCGCATGATATAAAAGGGCAGGGCATCTATGCCTATGTAATTTATAGTGGCAAACAGGCCGATGAAAATCTTACGAGAAAAGATATTACTGCTACGGTATCAAGAATTATAGGACCGATTGCCAAGCCAGATAAAATTCAGTTTGTAAAAGGATTGCCAAAGACACGTAGTGGAAAAATCATGCGCCGTATTCTGCGTAAGATAGCGGAAGGTGAGACTTCCAATCTTGGTGATACAACAACATTGTTAGATCCTGGTGTGGTCGATGAAATTAAAAATGGTAAAGTGTAATACAGTAAGGTTTATCACAAAAAGTAAAGCAGCCCGGGTTCGGCTGCCTTAAAAAGGTTTTTCTCAATTCGGTTGTTTTTCAGGTAGAGAAAATTGGCAAAAATTATACCCGTTTTCTATAAATCGATAAAAATTTCTATTTTCTTTGGAAAAAAATCGAATAACTGTGTGCTGAGTTGAATGTATTTCGATAAACATCGCACCAGTTAATGGAATATGACTATGCCAAAATCTACCAAACGTTCAGGTTTTCGTCGCGTTCTGAAATGGGTTGGCTGGTTTTTACTTTTTCAATTTGTATTGATTAATATCAGCGCTGCTTTACACGCCTGGAAGCAGACGCATTTTTATACTGATCCAGAATTAAGAGTCTTTAAGCCTTCTTCAAAGAATATCTTTGTTAAGACATGGAAGTTGTTTGGTGGATTTAAGACGCCAAGATCAGTTATTGCCAACACACCTGCCTATAAGTGTGATACAATTCAACTCAAAACAAAAAAGGGGTTAACTATAGACTGCTGGTATAGCCAACCTGATTCAACGGCAAAAGGAACAGTGATTCTTTTTCATGGTCTCACGCTTAATAAAGGTCTCATTCTCCGGGAAGCTGAGGAATTCAGGTTTATGGGGTATAATATTTTATTGGTCGATCTGCGCGGTCATGGTAATAGCAGCGGCAATGTTACTTCGCTTGGTTATTACGAATCTGAAGAAGTAAAACTGGCGTATGACTATGTTCAGGGTAAAGGGGAAAAAAAAATTTTCTTATGGGGAATGTCACTTGGAGCAGTTGTAATTGCAAAGGCGCTCAATGATTATGATATAAGGCCTTCCGGCGCTATGCTCGAAATGCCATTTTATTCACTACAATCTTTCTTAGAAGGAAGAGCAAAACTTCTTGGCTTTCCTGGTGAACCTTTCGGTTTTTTTGTAACCACATGGGTTGGAATAGAACAAGGCTATAATGGATTTGGATTTAAAATTTCGGATTGTGCGAAGAAAATCAATTGTCCTGTGTTATTACAGTGGGGAGATCATGATCCATTCATTACAACTGCACAGGCAAAAAAAATCTTTGACAATATTCAGACTTCTAAAAAGCGTATGATAATCCATGAAAACGCAGGCCACTTAAGTTTTCTTGGCTATGATCCGCTAAAATGGCGTGATGATGTGAAAGCTTTTTTAGCTCACCCGGAACTAACTCACCAATAATTTTTTCAGAAATTATTTTCGAATAATCACCTTCGTTCCGACCGGAACATAACTGTACAAGTCTTCCACGTCTTCATTCTTTAAAGCAATACAGCCATTTGTCCAGTTCTTAAATTTATCTACCTGGTAGTCTTCGTGCGGCCAGGTACCATGAATGCCAACGCCGCCGCCGATAGTGGCACTTTTAGGTATTTCGCCGCTTTGTTTTCGCTGGTTGAATTTATCGTAGCTTTCTTTTGTAGGATAGTCAAGCATCATGAAACGATCCCATTTAGGATGCGTTTTCTTAGAGATTAATTTAAATGTGCCTTCCGGGGTTTTACGATCTCCTTCCATTTGTTTGTCGTCCAATGATGTAGTTCCGAATACGACAGGATAAGTTGCGTACCAGCCTTTATCATCATACACCTGCAATTCATAATCACTTTTATCGATAATAATATAAACCGTTCCTTCTGGTCCGTCACCATTCGCTTTGCGATCCAGCTTATTTGTGACAGAAGTTTTAACTGGCTCATTACCGGTAGAATGATGTGTTGCAGGGGGAATACTACTGCTTAGAAAAATTGAAGAAAGTATTACTGTAAATAATTTCATAGCTATATCCTTAGACCGTCATTTCAAAAACGCACGATAAAGTTGTTTATTTTTCTGATGCATTTGCTTTAACGATGTGTTTGCAATTTTACCTATTCAACAAAAATTATGCAAAGAAAAACCCCGATGGAAATCTCCGCCGGGGTCTCGTTCAGAATAAAGCCGTTATGTAAAAAAATTCTTTTACTATTTATTCACATGCTTTGATCTACCAATTACTGAATCGTAAACCTACGTTATAAGGTGTTTGATCAAGTCCTTTGCTCCACATGCTTTTGAAAGCATAACTTCCATATAACTTAACAATACCAAGATTTAACTCTCCGATGTATGATAGTTTAAACCGTTCCAGATCGAAATCATCATGCAATTTACTTTTATGTCCGTCGATCTTGAATTTTTGCCGTGCACTATATAGATAACCGGCACTTACTCCCGCACTCAAACCAAAGCCGCGATTGCGGTGACGTGGTGTAAAATTGAAGTTCAACATTAATGGTACGGTAATATAGTCTGCCGCAAGCTTGTCTTTTTTCACGTTCGCGTCCTTCAGTGTCTCATCGATAGTGATAGAAGTAGGGTCTTTATGAAAACGTACTGCAGTATTGTCGTACCGGTAATTATTTAATTCGAGACCCAATCCATACTTCAGGTTTACAACATGTGAAATCAAATTCATTCGCTGCATAAAGAACCAGATGTTAACGTTTACGGATTTAACTGTTCTTAGTTTTAAGTTGTCTTTGTCCGAAAAATCATTGCTCACGAAACCAGATGACTGTGCTGTTGAATAATTTGTTTTATCATTATAGTTTGCAAAACCAAGGTCGAGTATAATCCAGTTAGTACTGATATTGGGTCCTCTGTAATGGTATGTTGTGGTACCGCTGTGATTGTCAGAATTACTGTTATTGGAAATGATGATGTGTTTATCTCTTTTGCTTTCAGCATTGCCGCTTCCAGCTTTGCGCACAATAATCATTGAGCCTACTTTAATCGTATCAGATGGCTTGCCGGTAGTATCCGTTTGAGCAAAGCCCGCCAATACGGTGCATAACGCCATGCACAGTGTAAATATCCTTTTCATTCGAATAATTTTTTGATGGTAATAATTGTTATTTCAGTTTAACTGCCAGCGCACCAATCAGCACTTTGTCTTGTTTGTCTTCATCGTCTGAGGCGCTGATGTTAGTCCTTCTTTCAAAAACCCGGGCGGCTTTCCGGAAAAACCCACGGAGCTTTTTATTTTTCCCTTCATCATAACTGGCGTACACAGCGGAGTCATTTGTAATATCCGGTGTAACTTCTTTGTTATTGTCTAACGATTCATCTGTCTTTGGAGTTACAGTTGTTTTGCTATTATTTTCTTTAGTTGAATTTGTATTTACTGCAACATCATTATTGTTAACCTTAGTTAGGTCATTCTGTTTTGTTGATTCAATCGCCTTTGGTTCAGAAGTAGTATGATTTGTGAGATCATTTGATCGAACCGGGTTATCATTCTGCGCAATAGCATTATCGTTATGACTTTGTAAATCCGGAACAGCTACTTTATCAAGTTGTTTTTGCTTTACCGGTTTTGGAAGCGCAACTTCTTTTTGTAATTGTTCTGCTTTGTTCGTTGCTGCAACTTCTTCGTTGTTATTTTTCACTTCAACGGGAAGAGTTGGTTGTTGCTTTTGTTCAGTTTGTTTTGTTGCTGGCGTTGGTTTATTTTTTTCGGCACCCTGTTTCGTATTGTTTGCAACTCCGGGTTCAATTGTTGTTGACTTGTTCAGCACCTTTACAGATGTAACCCCTATTGCCAGAATAACTGCAGCTGCTACCGCTACTTTCCACCAGCGTATTGAAATTACTTTTACTGGTTCTTCTTTTCTATATAAAATTTCTTTATTTGCAAAAAAGATTTCCTTCTCTGGTTGTAATTTGGTTTGTTCATAAATGGCGAGCTCTTCTTTTACATGCGGATGTTTCTCAGCAAACGCAAACAATTCCATTCTTTCAGCGCCACTCAGTTCATTATCGATATAAGAGATAATGTATTCTTCGTAATTAGTAAGATTAATGATCGATTCCGTCTCCGTTTTAAATAAGTTTTCCTTTCCTTTAAACACAATAGAATCGTCTGGCTGCAAGGTAGTTTGCTGCAGTATCTCCAATTCTATAGCCAGGTCCGGGTTTTCCCGCACAAACTGATCTACAGACCTTTTCTGCTCAGCGGTGAGTTCATCATCCACATACAGCAGAAAGAATTCTTCGTAATTATGGCGATCGATTTTCATGTTCAGTTTTTTTCTTTTCCCTTTTTCTTCAAAAGAAGTTTCGGGTTGATCTTACATCACATTTTCAGGTTTCACTAAATAATTTTTCAATTGCGTTCTTGCCCGGTGCAGGTAAACCTTTACCTGGCTTTCATTCAACCCGGTTATCTTTCCAATCTCTTCATAACTATATCCTTCATAGTCTTTCAATAGAACCAGTGACTTTTGTGTTTCGCTCAAACGGTTCAACGCTTCTTCCAGCACTTTTTTCATGTTATGTGCAGGTCGATCGTGTACTTTCACTTCATCACCAAAATCCTCTTTCAGTTGAATTCGTTTGTTCTTTCGGATATGATCGATCATCTGGTGATACGCTACAGTAAACAAGTAAGACTTGCTTTTAGTCGCGTCTACCTCGTCACGATTTCGCCACATTTTCTCGAATGCCGTTTGCACCACATCCCTTGCATCTTCTTCGTTTCGTAAATTCTTCACGATGAAACGAAAGACATTATCCGCATAGGTGTTCACACATTCGTTATATTCCCTTTCAGTCATAAACAGCCGGTGAAAAATTTAGAATAATAACCTTTACTGACTGTAATACGATTTTACAGCAGTGAAGTTACAGATTTAAGAAAAATATTTTCCGCAGAACCTTCTTGTAATCAATAGATAAGAACAGTGGAGAAAAATTTTCCGGGCAGGGATTCGAAGAGGGCATTACCGCTTGAATCGGTGTCGCTCGTCTTTTTGCAGCATTCAGAACCGGATTGCACGGAGGTTTTTGAGCCGGAAGGTTTTGAAAATGATAGTAATACGCCAAAACCAACGGCAATTACTGCAGTTAGAAAGCCAGCCTTCAGGATCATCTTCTTTTCCATACCAGTTGATTTATCGATTGGACGAAGGTATCAGTGAAAATGTTACTGATACACCAAAGAGTGTGTGAACTGCAGATATTGATTAGTGAACGGTAGTTTTTACCGGTACAATATATTTGCCTTAAAATAAAGGGTATGAATGAAAACTTTGTCAGCCGGATTGCCGGCGAGGTTGAGGAAATAAAAAACGCGGGTTTATATAAAACCGAACGGATTATTGCAAGTCCGCAGGGAGCGGAAATAGAAGTAGGCGGAAAGACAGTGTTGAATTTTTGCGCCAATAATTATCTAGGGCTTTCGTCACATCCAAAAGTGATAGAAGCCGCACATGAAGCTGTGAATGACCGTGGCTATGGTATGAGCAGTGTTCGGTTTATTTGTGGTACACAGGATATCCATAAACAACTGGAAGAAAAGATTTCAAAATTCCTCGGTACTGAGGATACGATTTTATATGCCGCTGCATTCGATGCCAACGGGGGCGTGTTTGAACCTTTATTTGGTGAACAGGATGCAATAATCTCCGATGCACTGAATCATGCTTCTATCATTGACGGAGTGCGACTTTGTAAAGCCCAGCGTTATCGCTATGAGCATAATAACATGGCTGACCTGGAAACGAAACTGAAAGAAGCAGCATCCTGCCGTAGCAGAATTATTGTAACAGATGGTTCGTTCAGCATGGACGGTACCATTGCACAACTGGACAAGATTGTTGAGCTTGCAGAAAAATATGATGCAGTAATAATGATCGATGAGTGTCACAGCTCCGGCTTTTTGGGAAAGACGGGCCGTGGTACGCATGAGTATCGCGGTGTGATGGGAAAGATCGATATCATTACAGGCACTTTGGGAAAAGCGCTAGGCGGCGCATCGGGAGGATTTACCAGCGGTAGGAAAGAAGTGATTGAAATTCTTCGTCAGCGCTCAAGACCTTATTTATTCAGCAATACATTGGCGCCGAGTATTGTTGGCGCTTCAATCGCAGTGCTTGATATGTTGACGGAAACAACAGATTTACGCGACAAACTTGAATGGAATACAAAATACTTCCGTGCAGAAATGACCAAAGCCGGTTTCGATATCAAACCAGGTGAACATCCCATTGTTCCAATCATGTTGTATGATGCAGTACTTGCACAAAACTTTGCTGCACGATTGCTGGATGAAGGCGTATATGTAATCGGTTTCTTTTTCCCTGTTGTAGCAAAAGGACAAGCACGTATACGGGTGCAATTAAGCGCTGCGCATGATAAACATCATCTTGATCAAGCGATTGCTGCATTTACTAAAATTGGGAAAGAGTTACGTGTAATTAAAAAATAAAAAGACAAAAGTAAAAATCAGTCACCTGTTTAACGATTAGAGAACAACGCGTTAGTATATCAGAAATCAGACATCATTCCATCAGCCGTATGTATTCGTAATTTTACGAGCTATTTTTTTCAAAAACTGGCTTAAAATTGGCTATGATATTTAGGAAAAACGATTAACTAATTTTATTTTCGCAATATCCCACGATGAACTAATTCTACCGAATCCCCCCTCTGAGATCAACCAATCATTTAATCAAGTCTGAAATTAAAAAGGGTATGAAAAAAATATTGCTATTTATAATGGCAGGTTCGGTAATGGCGATGGTATTATCTTCCTGTGCAGCGAGTAAAAGAGATTGTCAGGGTGTAAGACATACAAGATTGAAAAACGGTATTTACATCTAATAGTCAGCTGTTATGAAATTAAATCCTGTACTGGCCGAGCTGGTACAGGATTTTTTATTGAATACCCGGAATCATTCCCCGGATACCCATATCTACCACCTGTTCTCCTTTTGATGGCTCCCATTTTCCATCGTTGATTACATCAACCCACTCAAAGCTTTTATTGGTGGAAAGAGAAACTTCAATTACAATATCATGATCTTCCTTACCAGTAATTGTCAGCTTGCCGGGTGTAAATGCCGCAGTTACTACACATGAACCAGCAGGAATCGGAGAAGAAGCGAATAAAGGGTTAACAACAGTTGTAGCGCCTTCAGGAGCTTCTCCAGAAGATGTCATTGGATAATCCACGCCTGCATAGTTGAATGTAGTTTCGAATCCCCAATAACCTTGTTTTTCATTAGCATTTACCGCGAGGGTTTGATTCTTTATTTTGTAGCTCTTGATATATGTATTGAAACCAATGAATGATGCGACAGTACCAGTATAGTCTTGTTTAAAAGTGATACCATTAATGACTGTATCGATATAAAATTTCACATCATAATTCTGATATGCCAGTGATACACGCAGCCATTCATAGTCACCGGGTGTGATATTTTTCAACGGAACAGAATAAAATACTTCGTTATTACCCGCAAAATTTGCTTTTTCAAAATCAATGGCAGAGGAACCGCCTGCTGTAGTTTCATCAGCTTTGTATAATACATCACCGCTACCCAGTGCTGTGAACGCCGTCGGCGCCAGTTCTATATAGTGAGCACTCATTGTATTAAATACCGGGCTTTGCGCTGCATGCCTTGCAGATACATCGGCTGGCTGGCCGATGTTATTTAATCTTACCTGTGTAGAATCGAATTTGAATTTAAAAACAAGATTGTGTGTGCTGGTATCGGTTGTTTGGGTTGCATCTTTTTTACAGCTTAAGAATGAAATACAACCAAATGCAAGCAAAAATGAAAAATGAGCTGGCTTCATATGTGGAGAGGTTTGAGTTTGTAACGGCACCGGATTATAAAAATTGCCGCCACTTTCTGATTCGCGTATAAATACATTCGCTTGCTATTACCTTTGCGGAAATTTTAACAGGTTATGAAATGGATAGCTTTTGTATTGGTTATTTTGATTGGTACCTCTTGCTCGCAGAACAACGTAAAAATTGACGACAGCCTCAAAAAATATTTTGATGAGTATAAAGCGGATGGATGTTTTGCATTGTATGATAATGGTACTGGTTTGTTTACCGTGTATAATCTTGCCCGCTATCGTGATAGTTCTTACTTGCCAGCTTCTACATTCAAAATAGTAAACTCGCTGATTGGCCTGCAAACAGGAAAAATTGTGGATGACAGCATGATAATAAAATGGGATGGGGTTGTAAGGGCTCGCCCTGAATGGAACCAGGATCTTTCGATGTACAGGGCCTTCCGCTTTTCTGCCGTGCCTTATTACCAGGAAGTGGCGCGGCGAATTGGCAAAGACACTATGCAGCATTGGCTGGATAGTCTTTCATATGGCACCAAAAAAATAACCAGTGCAATTGACACGTTTTGGCTCGATAATTCGTTAAAGATTAAGCCGGATGAAGAACTTGGCCTCGTAAAAAGGCTATATTTTGATCAACTGCCTTTTTTCAACCGAAACCAGGAAATAGTAAAGCAGGCGATGCTGTTTGAAGATAATTCGAATTATAAGCTGAGTTATAAAACAGGCTGGGGCAGTTATAATGGAAAACAGCTTGGTTGGATCGTTGGCTGGATTGAAGAAAACAAACACCCTTATTTTTTTGTACTCAATCTTGAATCGCCGGATGAGAATTTTGATATGGGCACCATACGGATAAAAATGCTGAAGGAAATATTAGCGCAATATGGATTTATGCAGGGCAAGATGTAGTCGTAAAATGAAGAAAGAATACAGAAGATAGGAGATAAAATAATAACGGCTAACTGAAACGACTTTGTGCCTAAGTACTTTGTTGTCCGATTTTACGTTTGATTTGAACTTAGCATAGTATTTGATTCTATCGTACTTAAAAACACCACTTGAGTTATCAGTTCGAATATAATTTCTTCTTTTGGCTACTGGCCGCTATACCTGTTTTCATTTTCTTTTTTTATTTACTACTGCGTTGGAAAAGAAAAACGGAAAAAAGAATTGGTGAGCCACGCCTCGTCAGGGAATTGATAAAAGATTTTTCTCCGAAATTATTTACCACAAAATTTACAATGCTCACTGTTGCATTTGCAGCAGGCGTAGTGGCAATGACCAATCTTCGTAAACCTGGCGATGCAGATAGTGTGATGCGTAAAGGCATCGATGTTGTTATCGCATTGGATGTGAGTAAAAGTATGTACGCGGTTGATCTGCAGCCTAACCGACTTGAACGAGCAAAACAAATGATTTCGAAATTGATGGATGCTATGCCGGATGATCGTATCGGGCTGGTATTGTTTGCAGGAAGAGCTTATTTGCAAATGCCACTAACTACCGATCATGGGGCAGCGAAATTGTTTGTGAATTCTGCGAGCCCCGATGCAATTGCCAACCAGGGTACCGTAATAGCAGACGCGATGCAAATGAGCGCTAATGCATTTAATACAAAAGAAAGACGATTTAAATCAGTGATTTTGTTATCAGACGGGGAAGATCACGATCAGAATGCAATGATCAAAGCAGATGAAATGGCGGAGCAGGGCGTAATGATCAATACCGTTGGTATCGGTTCGTTCGAAGGTTCGAAGATTGTAGACCCCGCAACCGGTGAAAATAAAAAGGATGCAAGCGGTAATGACGTAGTTACAAGACTCAATGAAACTGAATTAAGACAAATAGCTACAAAAACGAATGGTATATATGTACACCTGGAAAATACTGACGACGCGGTGAATGCGCTATTGAAACAATTATCGCAAATAGATAAGAAAGCCTACGGCGATCTGGCCCTGATGAATTTTACAACCTATTATTATTGGTTTGCAGGATTGATGTTTGTTTTACTGATCGTGGAAAACTTAATTCCTGAAATAAAGAAAAAGAAAGAAGAAAAACCAAAAGAACAAACTAACTAAGTAATGAATGTTAGAATAAACATATTATTGATACTGGCTTTTTCAGTTTGTATAAAAAGCTTTTCACAGGAAAAAATAAGCCAGGAGATTTATTCTGCAAATGATTTGTATAAGAAACAGGAATTTGAAAAAGCTGAAGATGCGTATGATAAGATCATTGAAAAAGACCGGTATAATACGACTGCAAAATTTAATCTTGCGAACACATATTTCCGCAGAAGCAAAAAAGATGATGCGATAAAAGCATTTGATTATTTAACAAGTGATGGTCAGCCTACTGATCTTCGTGAAAAGTCGTATTACAATAAGGGCGTTGTATTGAGTCGGCAACAAAAACTTGAAGAAAGTATCGAAGCGTATAAAGATGCGCTCCGGTTGAATCCTTCTGATACCATTGCAAGAGAAAATCTTCAAAAAGCTCTGTTTGAATTAAAAAAGAAACAACCACCTCCACCAAAAGAAGAACCTAAACCAAAAAAGCAGGAGCAAAAAAAACAGAACCAGCAACAGCAAAAGATGAATCAGAAAGAAGCGGAGCAGCGCTTGAAGATGATGGAACAAAAAGAGAAAGATGTGTTGCAACGCATGCAGAATGAAAAATCAAAGTCGGGTAATGTGGTTGCGAAAGACTGGTAAAGGAAAGTAAAAATTAAAAAGTCAAAAGCCGTACGAGAGAAAGTTTATTTCTTACTTCTGACTCCTGTCTTCTTTATTCTATCTTCTCCCTCCTTTATGGAAAAATCAAAGAAATGTTTCTCATTGGTAAATAGCCAAAATGGAAACAAAAAAAATCTTAGCAGCCGACCTGCTCGACTTGCTATTTGAAAACCGTAACAAAGATTACGGCGCTTATGAGTTGCGAAGAACTTACAGCAAACGCATCAAGACAGCTTTATTAATTACTGCATCGATAACTGTTGCTGCAACAGGGAGCCTGTTATTTGCAGGTAACAATAAAAGCCAGTCAAATGGATCAATTAGAATCGATAGTCTTGTGTTGTCAAGAATAGATCCTGAAGAAAAAAAGATTGAACTGCCACCACCCGTGAAGCCAATCGTTCAACCACCAGTCGCAACTATTCAATTTACACCTCCTAAAATTGTAAACGACGACCAGGTAAAACCAGATGAGATACCACCAAGAACGGAGGATCTTGAAAATACAAAAATTGATGTGAAAACTAAAGGAGGCGTTGATGACGAAGGACTTGCCGCTCCTATAGATAGCAAGCAAGTAATAGAAACAAAAAAGAATGACGAGGATCAGACGTTTACTGTGGTTGAAATTGACGCTTCGTTTCCGGGCGGTATGGATGCATGGAAACATTATCTCGAACGGCATTTAAATGCAAATACACCAATTGATAACGGCGCACCTGCAGGACAATATAAAGTCTGGATACAATTCGTAGTAGATAAAGAAGGAAATATCAGTGACGTAAAGCCATTAACCAATCTTGGATATGGAATGGAAGAAGAAGCGCTCAAAATTATTACGAAAGGGCCTAACTGGATACCAGCCGTACAAAACGGAAATAAAGTAAAAGCATACCGGAAGCAATCTATTGTCTTTGTAGTGGAAGGAGATAATTAAGAAGTGAAAATTCAAAACGGTTTCTTAATTACAAGAAACCGTTTTGAATTTCTTTATACCCGATGGCTGAAAACAAGTTTCTTTTCTCAATTGATTATTCTCACATCAAATACACCGCCAGCCATTTTATGATTATGCGCTGAGAATTTCACTGTAATACTTTTTTTGTCTTTTATCATTTCTATCGGTAGAGGAATCACTTCCGGATACAAACTGCTCTTCCCCTCTGCAGGTTTTGTATGATCAAACGTTTTTAAAAGTTTACCATCAATTAAAATATCAAAAATTCTGTCACCATCATCGCTTGCGCTAAAAACGATGTAGAGTTTCGGCGTGCCGTTGTCGGGTAGTTTCAAATCGTACATAAAATAACCACCGTTGTTGGCATCCCGCCAACCATTGGCAACACTGCTACCGGAAGAAACGGCTTGCATCTGATGCACTTTTTCAGAACTGCTGTCGGCAACTATTACACGATCAACTGTTTTTTTATCGATAGCAGTTGCATTATTTTCTTCTTTAAGCAAGGAATCTTTTACTGTTTCGAGCGCCGCCTGGTTATCATATCTTCTGTAATAAATAGTATACCGGTCAAAATGAATTTCATTGTATGGTATTAGTTCAATACCGTTTTTTGTATTTGTAAAACGAATGCTTTTGTTTTGAACCCGTTTGAATTGCGCTGACAGGTCTTGCATTTTTCCAATCACTGACTGTGCATCCGTTACTGGTATCAATTTATTTTGAACGGTCGTATTTACCTGGTTAAAATCATCATTGGTTAATCCGTGATTATCCGTTTTACTCGCCAATAATACCGGGCCGTAACTAAACGAAACATACTTATCACTGTATGGCAACGATTTTATTTCAAGTTTCATTGGTAATATAGCTTTAATCACATCGCCATCTTTCCACGAACGATTAATTGCAATAAATCCTGGTGTGGATAATGTATACGATTGCGTTTTTCCATTCACCGAAACTTTTATTGCACCTGCAAGCCAGTCGGGCTTACGGATCAACAATGAAAACTTTTCTGATTGTTTTAAGTGCAATGTCAATGTTGTGTTGTCATTATCCGGAATAGATGTTTGCTGGGTCATTGACAATCCTTTTTCAGGCCAGCTCAATTGAGACGAAATAAAGAGATTAACATACAGGCTACCTGTATCATGCGCATAAATCATCTGGCCAAACTTTGCAGGCGCTTCAAGCCCGGTGCCACTGCAACACCAGAATGATTTTAATGGTACACCGTAAATTTTATAACTCCCCGGCCGCATACTGGTATAGTATACTGCCTGACCTGTCTCAGGATTGTAGTTGGCAAGAATATGATTGAACAAAACGTTTTCGTAATAAGCAAGCATTGCCGGCGATGGCATATCCTGGTATAGTCGTTCTGTAAGCCGCATCATATTGATCGAATTGCAACTTTCCGGACCACCACGCATTGGCAGATTTTTTTCAAAATCCTGCGGTGGAAAAAAATGCTCATTCATACTATTACCACCATTTATCCATGTTCGGTTAGTCGTTACAGTTGTCCAGAAATTAATGGCCGCATCATTGTAGCTTTTGTCACCAGTATAATCATATACATTTTCATAACCCGTAAATTTCGGTATCTGGGTATTTGCATGCTGCCCGGTGAGCATATCATCGTTTTTCGACAAGGGGATAAACAGCATTTCGTCTGTCAATCGCTTTGCCCACTCGAGATATTTTTTATCGCCGGTGATGCGATATACCTGTACAAAGGATTCATTCAATGAACCATGTTCACAAAACAATAATTTCTGCATCTGTTCATGCGACAGCTTATCGATAACCTGCGAGCCAAACCAATCCGCCATCTTCACATCTATCTCTTTTGCCAATGGAAGATTGCATTGTGTGTATACAGAATAAAGTCCCAACATAATTTTATTCATCACATACGTTGGTTCAAATACATCATTGATCGTTGGATTCTCGGTTTTAAAATTTCCGGCAACTACATCTTCAAATACATGTTTGCCTCCCACCGTCGGTAATAAATAACCGTTTCCATTTGCCACCTGGCATTCCTGTAGCTCATTGAGTGTGTAAATAAGTTTTTGTTTAATCGCTTCATCATCTGTGGAAGCGTACATCATACTCATTGCCGAAAGATAAAAGCCCATGATATGGCCGGGCAATGCGCTGGTGGGCGTTACATTCTCCGATTCCCATGAAGGATAAGGCGGTGCTTTGGGTGTAAGACCAGCTTCTCGCCTGAACCATGAAGCAAGTTTGTCGGGTTCTAATTTTAAAAGATAATCGTGATCGAGATCTTCAATATGTTTGAAATAACTATCCAGGAGCCGAACATTGTGCAAGGAAAAAAGCTGAACGGCAACAGGCTTTGCAGGAGAAATAGCAATATCGTTCTGCGCATTACAAACTATGAATTGAATAAAAAATAGAACAACTGATAGCGCAGCTTTGCATTTATTCATAAATATGCTTTAGCTAAAATTAAAAATCTTCAGCTATAAGCACGATTTATGTTTTCCAGGAAATAAACGATGACTTCTATTCGAGTGGCGTTATGATAGCCGCCCATCCACCTCCTGGCGATACCGCAAGTTTCACCACGTCACCTCCTTCTATATCTTTCGACTGCATCGTGTAGTCAGAAGCATACTTATCCGCATTAACGCCATCTGCAACGATCGAGATGTTGTATTTTTTTCCTTTCTCCAGAAAATCCGTTTTTACTTCTAAAGCACGAGCCGACCAGTCATCAAGAACACCGATAAACCAGCGCTTACCGTTCTTTCTTGCCATCACAGCATATTGCCCTATTTTACCTTCTATTCCAATCGTCGTGTCCCATACTGTTGGAATCTTTGTTAAAAATTTTGTGTACTCATCTTCCCGCATATATAATACAGGATTGTCAGCCAGCATTTGTATCGGTGCATCATACATGATGTACATAGCAGCCTGGTGCGCCCTTGTTCCCATACTCATGGGTTCAGAAGAAACATTTTTGAAATTAGCACTGGTAGCATTACGCAAAGCGCCGGGTGTATAGTCCATTGGTCCCGCAACCATTCGAGTGAATAACAATGTTACGTCATGACTCGGTGTAATTCTTGAACTACCCAGTTTTGTATGCTCCATTCCTTTTACTCCTTCATAGTTCACAACGTTAGGATACGTTCTGTTTAACCCAGTTGGTTTATAAGCGCCATGAAAATCGATCAGCATCTTTCTTTTTGCAGTCTCTTGTGCTACGGATTCAAAAATGTTCACCATTTTCTGATCAGCACGATTCATGTAATCCATTTTCACACCTTTTACGCCCCATACCTGGAAAGTGTCGAGAATGTTATGCATGTCTGATGTGAGATCTGTCCACGACATCCAGAGCATCACGCCAACATTTTTTTCGCGACCATAACTTGTAATTTCCGGAATGTTCACTTCCGGATTTTTACTCCAACCAGCATCAATAAGAATATACTTTACGCCATACTTCGAAGCGAAATCAATATAAAATTTATACGATCTTGTGTTAATGCCCGCTTTGAAATCAACATTAAATAAATTGCTGCCATGCCACCATTCCCAAGAGACCTGGCCCGGTTGTATCCAATCAGTATTGATTACAGGGGCAGAAGATAATTTATACACCAATTCATTTTCTAAAAGGCCTTTATCATCAGGACTAATGACCAATGCACGCCATGGATAATTTCGTTTACCGGTAGCGTGTGCAATATAGTCTGCTGTTTCTGCGGGTGTACTTGAAGGCCCAAAACCACCTGTACCTTCTTTTACTACATATGGAGGGAATACAGCTTTGATACTATTGGCCCCCGTTCCGTTTGCAAACAAATTCGGGTAGTCATGCAGGTCAGATTCTACCAGTACCATCTTCACAGCTTTGGCTGAGGAAAAATAGACCGGTAAACCAACAGTATCCTTTACAGCAGCCAGCATACTATCCCTGAAAAGATATTCGTATGAAGTTGTGAAAGGTGATTGAATCATCCGCGGCATACCAGCGGGTGGTGCAGCAGGTGCACCACTATTATTTTTATTACCATTTGCATTTGACGACGGTGGTGGACCAAATAAACCCATTCCATTCTGTGGAGGGTTAGCGCTTCCAAAACCTGCAGGAATTGGTCTCGCCGGAAACATACCTGCAAATCCGAATGGCTCATTTACCGGCCACGCAGTTTGATAATTATCTGCAAAATTGAATTCTGCCGTTTCGTTTTTTACAATAACTGAGTCTTTGAAATCGGTGATAAACCGATATGCGATGCCGTCATTATATGCACGGAATACAATACTGTAATTGCCTTTGAACTGAACTTTCAATTCATTGTATTCTTCCCGGATGTATTTGTTTTTAACGGGTACCGGTGATGTAATAACCGATTTTACAGTAGATGGAATTGTTTTCGTCACTTTAGGTTTCATACCGGTATTTTTTCCATCGGCAAATTCCATTGCAAGCCTGCTTGGCAAAAGAATAGTTTCATCGCCGTATTTCGCCGACCAGCTCACATTATCTGAAACGGCAATAGTCACCGCGATCTTTTTATCGGGCGACGTTAACTGGTAGTTCTGCGAAAATGAAAAAATGGGAATTAAAAATAGAAGGTTGAAAGGGTGAAGTAATTTCATAAGCCATCGTTTTTTAAGCGTGATGAAGGTATTCAGCAAATGATCCTGACGCCCGAAAAATCGACAACTTCTGATAATGATGCGACGAATTCAAAAATTCGAGAGAATGTGAATGCCGGTTGTGTTTGTTATAAAGAATACATACTTGCAATGTTTTCATCTGTACTTTGATAGCATTCGTCTATATTTTTGACGGGTAAATATTTATAGATCCTGGTTAAACTTCGGGATAAGTTGTTGTTCTATAATTAAATGCTGCTGTTAAAGCATTCATAATAGTGAAACGCAAATTCTTTAAATACATTTTCAATTTGCTTTTCATTTTATTTTTGTCGGCATTTGCTTTGCTTGAATCTTAATAGTAGCAAATTTATCATTAAAAAGATCTTAAGATTATTATGAAAAGTATTCCCTCGACTGTACGATCAGTAGCGTCAATTACAGCTTTGTTAGCGGTTATTGTTGTAGCTATTTCATCCTGCGCCAAAAATCATATCACTGATAACAGCACAGCAGGAGCTAAGATTATGGCTTTTAACCTTTCAATTGACAAGACGATCGGTTTTACGCTTAACGGTAATAATGTTACCAGCACTCCGCTTGCATTCTCAAATTTTACCGGTGGTTATGTAAATGTAGATTCCGGGCAATATGCCGTCACAGCATATGATGCGGCCACGACTAACTCCGGACACACATTGGCGTCGGCGGCTGGCGCTTTTTCAACAAATAAATACTATTCTGTCTTTTTTGTTGGCAGAGATAGCACTTATCAGAACGTACTGGTGAGTGATAACCTGGATCAGCTTACCGGAGAATCAGGTAAAGCATATATCCGTTTTATGAATGCAATTCCCGATTCTACAGCAGCGCCGGTTGTAACTGTGGCTGCGGCAGGCACCACTGTTCTTAGTGGCGAAGCTTCCTATCCCGGTATCTTTGACTTTACCTCTGTAAATGCAGGTGACCTGGTGGTGACTGCAAAAAATGGTTCAGATATTGATGTGACTAAAACGATCACTGTAGCAGAGAAAACGGTGTATACGATTCTGCTCACTGGTATGCCAGGTTCAACTGCGGCTCCTGCCGCTATTCAGTATATAGCCAATGGTAGCCTACAATAAACTATAAGTAGTCAATACAATAAGAACTGAATTATCGTTTTACAGGCAGCATTCTTTGCTGCCTGTATTTTTTTACAATGCATTAAAATTGGGTATGCAGCTCAAAAGCATTTTCTTTATGATTCTATTATACCATTATTAAAATCTGGCGACCTTGCACATTTCAATCAAACGATTCTCTTCAACCAGTATACTGCTGGTATTGCTTACCGTTAGTAAAGCTCAGAAAGTACAGAAACAGGAAGTAGATTATGTAAACCCACTCATCGGCACTGCTGCTACCGGATTTGCACCGGGATTAGATGGAGGGGGCACAATGCCTTCTGTTGGTACTCCATTCGGTATGACAAACTTTGTGGTACAGACCGGCGAAAACTACATGAGCCGTATGAATTATTTCTACGAAACGGATAGTGTGATTGGGTTCCTGGCATCACATCAGCCTACCGTATGGATGGGTGATTATGGCTATGTTTCTGTAATGCCACAGATTG
Source organism: Chitinophagaceae bacterium (assembly GCA_049840875.1). Taxonomy (GTDB): domain Bacteria; phylum Bacteroidota; class Bacteroidia; order Chitinophagales; family Chitinophagaceae; genus JAFDYH01. The sequence continues at coordinate 51,749 of JASGJE010000004.1, forward strand.
GTGAGCTAAAAACATTGCCGACAGAACGTGGATTGACATTCGATCATAAGAACGAAGTTTCAAAACCGTATTACTATTCGGTAGTGATGAATGCTGGAGATAGCAAGACATTAAAAGGAGAGATGGCAGGAGCTTCTCATTGCGGCATTATCCGATTTACATTCCCTGCTTCCAATAATGCGCATATAATTTTGCAAGGCATCAACCTGAATCCCGGAATCAAACATTGGGCGAATGATTATACTGAGCGCTTAAGAACACTGAAAGGATATGTGAAGATTAATAAAGAAAAGAACGAAATAACAGGATATAACCCCGATCGCATGTCGGCGCAGATAGGTCCAGAGCTACCCAACTTCAAAGGATATTTTATAGTGCAGTTCAGTAAACCCTTTGCATCGTTCGGTACATGGGACAATATGGATTTAAATGCCGGTTCAACAGAACAGTATGGCACAAGGATGGGTGCCTATATCGACTTTGCGACAAAGAATAACGAGGTGGTTGAAGTGCGTATCGCTACTTCTTTTATCAGTATAGAGCAGGCAAGAAAAAACCTGGAGATAGAATTAAAAGGAAAAGATTTCAATGCACTTGTGCAGTCTACCCGTTCAGTATGGCAAAACAATCTTAGCCGTATTGCCATTAACGGTGTAACGGAAGATCAGAAAGCGATCTTCTATACTGCGATGTTTCATACCATGCAATTTCCAAGGGAAATGTCGGAATATGGAAAGTATTACAGCGGATTTGACGATAAAGTACATAACGGTGACTCCTACACGGATTTCTCATTGTGGGATACATACAGGGCATTGCACCCTTTGCTGATCTTTACACAACCTGAACGGGTAAACCCAATGGTGAAAGCAATGTTGCAGATGTACCAGGAAGGCGGCCGTTTACCAATGTGGCCAAATCCGGCAGAAACAAATATCATGATTGGTACACACGCTGATGAAGTAATTGCTGATGCTTATGTAAAAGGGTTCAGGAATTATGATGTGCAATTGGCGTATAAAGCTTTGCTGCACGATGCAATGGATCCACCGGCAAAGGATACAATTTTAAGATACGGCGACCGTGATCCCTGGACTGATTATGAGGCACAGGCGGGTGTAACATGGTTTAAAAAACTGGGCTATGTGCCTGTTGATAAAAGCGCTGAATCTGTTTCGCGTACTGTAGAATATTCGGTAGATGATTTTGCTGTAGCGCAATTGGCGAAGGCGCTCAACAAAACGGATGATTATAATAAACTGATGAAGCTGAGTGCTAACTATAAAAATCTTTATGACCCTTCTACAGGCTTTATGCTTCCGCGAAAAGCCGATGGCCAATTTGACCAAAAAAATGCTGAAGGGAAATGGGAAGGTTTTACTGAAGGTGATCAATGGACTTATGCTTTCGGAGCAATGCATGATGCGCCGGGCATGATCAATATGATGGGAGGACAAGAGAAGTTTGCGGCAAAGCTGGATGAGAATTTTGCAGGTAAGCATTACCGTCATGATAATGAGCCAGGGCATCATTATATTTATCTCTATGACTATTGCGGCCAACCGTGGAAGGCGCAGGAACTCGTAAGAAAACATGTGACGGAAAATTTCCGTAATGCGCCAATCGGTATCAATGGCAATGAAGACTGCGGCCAAATGGCAGCCTGGTATATTTTTGGCGTGATGGGTTTTTATCCTGTCAGCCCTGCTTCGGGAATTTATGCAATCGGCGCTCCGCAGTTTCCATCACTTATATTACGGTTTAAGACGGCTGATGGTAAATCAAAAACATTTACGATTACAGCAAAAAATATTTCTGATGAAAATAAATACATTCAGAAAGTAACACTCGATGGAAAACCGCTGGAACATCCATTTATCAGTCATCAGCAAATTGCAGATGGTAAACAACTGGTTTTTGAAATGGGAGCCAAACCCAACTATTCGTGGAAATAAAAGTTGATGTTGTTTCCACTTGTGTTATTTTAATTCACTGACTAATTCTGCGAGATTTCCAATTAATGTCGCTTCGTAGGACAGCGGCTCATCTTTAAAACTATCCAGATACTTGTTGATAGCTTGCATATCCGGGCTCACAGTATTCACCAGTTTTTTAAGTTTCGCTTTTGACGATTGGCTTACTTTTTCATTTCTTTCAGCATCATCTGAAATGGCCCATTCGGAAAGTAGTGGCGCCAGGTGTTGAAGATTGGATGGAATTTTTGAAGGATCAATAATGTCAGGAGTTTCCGGAAACCTGCTTTCCAGAATATTTTTTATTTCTTGAATAACCCGGATTTCCCCGATGAGAGATCGCGATTTATGCAGTATCAGTTGCGTACCATTTCTATAAACGAACATTCCCTCATCTGCTTTAAGTTCCAACCCTTGTACGAGATCGTTTATTAATTCAAGGCAACTTAGAATAGAGCTTTGTGGTTCATCATTGGTGAAAACCTTATAACCATAATTATTCTTAACAGGATTTTCTCCTAAGCAAATAAGATCAGGAAGGTTTACCGAAAAGTACAATGAAGTGGCGGCCTTTATTTCAATCTCTATTTTTTCTGTATAAGCATATACTTTAACCTTATTTCCATTCACCCCAGTAACTTTAAAAACCCTTCTAGCGCTGTCGCCGACATTTGGATTATAGAGATTTATTTTTTCACTTCTGGGTTTAAAATCAACTAATATCTTTTTTATGTATTCTGCAGTAGTCATGAAATGTAAAATTAATGAAGTTGATATTTGGTGTCGCGATTACGCCGGTAAAGCCATCAAAACCGTACGTCCTGCTGTTCGCTTTCGTTACAGCGAACGCATGGCTCTCTATCTAATAAGCTATAAATTAATAGCCTGCAAATCTGGAATAGCGATTGATCATATAGTTCCAGGTGAAAGAATATACTTTGCATATCAACCTGTTCGACCTGGCTTTCCTGGCCACTATATTTATTGGGCTGACACTTACAGTGCAATTATGGTTTACCAATAAAATAAGCAAACCGGCAAACCGTATACTCGCTCTTGCACTGGCGTCTATAGTGTTACAGATTGGATGGATATTGGGTAACGATACTCATATAGAGTCTTACTTTACTCACTGGACTTTGTTCCCGCTTCAATTTTCATTGGCAACCGGTCCGTTGATTTTCTTTTATGTTCTTAAAATAACGAAACCCGACTATAAATTCCGCCTGAAGGATTTACTGCATTTTATTCCGCTTCTATTGGCATTGATAGTCTATGTAGCAGAACTAAGAATGAATTCAAGAGCAGGTATTGCTGGTTATAGTTCGGCTGTCTTTTACAGATTGAGTTTATGGATACAGGTTCTGGTATTCGTATCAATAAGCGCTTACTTATATGGATCACGAAGATTGATAGAAGATTTTTATCAACAGTTAAAATTGAATGGCGTTGACAGGTATCGCTATGAATTCCAATGGCTGAATAAATTACTTACAAATTTCAGCTGGCTATGGTTATTATGGATACCCTATGTAGTTATCTGCTATTTCAGATATCATCAATGGCTAGATTACCCGTTGTACATTCTCTTATCCGGTATAGCGATCTGGCTGGGAGTTGTAGCACATTCCAAAACGGTAGCTGACGAGCGGACAACTTCTTTTCTCAAACCCTCGCTTCCGATTGAACTAAGGGCAAAAGCTACCATGCTGAAAAACAGCATGCGGGCCGATATGTATTACAAAGACTCTGATATTAGTCTAAACTCGTTGGCTCAGAAACTGGATTTAACTCCACATGAGTTGTCGCGGATTATCAATACTGTGCTAAAAAAGAACTTCAGTGACTTTATAAATGAATATCGTGTTGCGGATGTGATCAGGAAAATACAGGATCCCGAAAATGACAATCTTACCCTTGTCGGCATTGCAACTGATTCCGGTTTCAATTCCAAGAGCACGTTCAACCGTATTTTTAAAGAAATGACCGGGAAAAGCCCGGCAGAATATAAAACCAGTCTGAAAAATGAACTCCCGATTTATAATATGGGACAGCAACGAGGCCCAGATCCCAATTTCACAGCGGTAATTTCGAACCATAACACCACAATGAAGTGGTACCAGAAATTAAACCGCAGTTTTATGTTCAGAAATTATCTCAAGATCGCATGGCGCAATACGTTGCGTAATAAAGCCTATAGTGCGCTGAATATTGCCGGCCTCGCCGCCGGTATGGCCGTTGCTCTTTTAATTGGTTTGTGGATTTACAGCCAATATTCCTACAACCGTTTTCTGCCAGGGTACGCTCAGTTGTACCAGGTAAAGACCAACTTCTATCATAGTGGTGAAGTGCGAACGCAAAGTGGTTGCTCATTACCGTTGGTTGAAGAGCTTCGCACCAAATACCCTGAAGTAAAGTATGCATCGGAAACCGATTGGGGCGGACAGCACAGCCTCGTTATTGGCGACAAAAAATTATATCCATATGGAATAACGGTCGGTACTGATTTTTTAAAGATGTTTCCTTATCCCATGCTGAAGGGAAACAGTAATACTGCATTCAGCGATGCCAACTCCATCATTTTAACGGAATCTATTGCAAAGGCTTTATTTGGCAATGAAGATCCCCTTAATAAGACGCTCAGGCTGGATAATAAAAATGATGTGGTGGTGAAAGCTGTGATGAAAGATGTGCCCACCAATTCCACGTTGCAGTTCACCTATTTGCTGCCGTATAGTTTGATTGAGCAAAACTACCCTGAAACTAAAAAGGACCGCACTAATTGGGGAAACCATTCGTTCATTGAATACGTAGAGTTGCAACCGGGTGCTGATGTCGCAGCATTTGAAAACAAAATCAAAGACCTCAATGCGCAGCATGAAAAAGATGCAAATGAGAAAATAGAAGTAATACTGCAACCGGCAAAGAACTGGCGCCTGCTTACAGAGTTTAAGAATGGAAAAGCAGTCAATGGTTTTATTCAGTATGTGCGCATGTTTGCCATTATCGGCATCCTCGTGTTAGTAATAGCCTGCATCAACTTTGTGAATCTATCAACTGCCCGTGCAGAAAAAAGAGCAAGAGAAGTAGGCGTACGCAAAGCGATTGGTTCCTCGCAAAAGAATCTTATTATCCAGTTTTTAACGGAATCATTGCTGATTACGTTCCTTTCGTTTATTGTTTCAATAGGCGTTGTTCAGTTGGTATTGCCTTCATTCAATTCCATTACATATAGCAGCATTTCGATACCATACGGCAATGGAATATTCTGGTGTATCATGCTGGGCTATTTACTCATCACAGCGCTGCTGGCCGGTTGTCGACCTGCTTTTTATCTTTCTTCTTTTCAACCGGTAAAGGTGCTGAAAGGAACGATACAGTTGGGAAAATCGGCAACATTGCCACGCAAGGTATTAGTGGTAGTACAATTTTCCTGTTCGATTGCGCTTATCATCAGTACGCTTGTTATTTACCAGCAGATAGAATATGCGAAGAACAGGCCAAAAGGTTATGATGCTGATAACCTTGTTATGCTGAACAGCAGCGATGATCTCAACAAGAATTTCGATGCATTGAAACACGACCTGCTGCAAAGCGGGCAGGTGATAAGCATTACCAGGGCCGCAAGTACAATGACTTATTTCCCTGCTTCATTCGACATAAAAGATTTTCCGGGTAAAAAACAAGGCGAATCAGTAGAGATGGCTACTACAGCTATTTCATCTGGTTATTTCAAAACTATCGGGACGAAGTTTATAGCCGGTCACGATTACGAGGAAGGCACTGATGCCGATACGTTGAATCTTATCATCAACGAAGCAGCTGCCAAACAACTGCGATTAAAGGAGCCGCTGAACCAACTCATCACCTTTGATTATCGTCAGAATCCGATGCGTGTTATTGGCGTTGTAGAAAGTGCGATTGTCGGCTCACCATTTTATTCAGCAGGTCCGGCATTGTATGTGTTCAATCCGGGCTGGTCGGGTTCCATCATGTTTCGCATGAACGGAACTGTAAACAAGCAGGAAGCGATAAAAAAGATTACGGCCATATTCAATAAATACAATCCCTCCTATCCCTTTGATTATAGTTTTGCAGATGAAGCATACAGCAACACATACAAGTTAGAAGAATTGGTGGGCACTCTCGCAGGCTTGTTTGCAGGTCTTGCGATATTTATTTCATGCCTCGGTTTATTTGGGTTGGCCGCTTACGTGGCAGAACAACGAAAAAAGGAAATTGGCATTCGGAAAGTATTGGGCGCATCGGTTTCGCAGGTTTGGTTTTTGTTATCAAGTGATTTCGTCACGCTTGTCATTATCAGCAGCATCATTGCTTCGCCACTTGCTTTTTATTTCCTGCATGGATGGTTGCAGAAATATGATTACCGTATCAGCATCGGGCCGGCAGCATTTTTAATTGCCGCAATTGTTACGGTGCTGATCACTGTTATTACTGTAAGCTACCAGGCGATCAGTACAGCATTAACCAACCCTGTGAAGTCGCTTAGAACGGAATAAATAATATTGACGAATCCCGGTCTTAACCGGGGTGAAGTCGCTCAGAACAGAATAAGCAGAAGAAGTGCAGGTGATTCATAGATACTAACTGACAAGATCAACCGAAAATAATTTGAAACCCTTATCCGCAGATGCACTAAATGAAGTGCCTGTTCCCAGGTATGGCCATGAATGGTTTTGAGGATAATGAATGATCAAAATCAAACCCATTTCGCCGGGATTCATTGGAAACAATGAATCCCTTTTTTGTTTCCTGATTTACCATTTATGTGGCATTTAAATAACTTCTTAGGGTTTGATAATTACAATTGCTTACCCACTTTTCATTTCTGCACTTTTGGAAACATGACATTGAAACGATAACAGAAAATGACGACTATCCTCATTTATAGTTTTGTTGAGGATAGCGATTATTCTATGAAAAAAACCGTTCTGTTTCATTTATTCATTCTGCTTTTCCTGCTGCTGTGCCTGCTTTCCTATTCGCAGCAAAATGAGCAGTGCGACAAATGGTATGTTGATGCTACAGCACATCTTAAAGGAATAGAGTATGATTTTTATCCATCGACGCAGGATCAACAATTGTTCAAGGCCGCGAATCCCAATAATAAAATCAGTATCAACACGGGACCGGATTATTATACCATTACAGGATATTCCTCGGCTCAGAAGAAATGGAATGCCCGTTTCTATATTAAAGGTATCGGGAGAGGAAAATTTATAACCACTGTTTCAAAGAATCCTTTAGTTACCAAGACTAACAGCAGACTGGCTTATTCTTCTGGTAGTGTAACAACCGAGTATATAAATAACCCGCAGGGTTTACGACAGAATTTTATTATAAATAAAAAACCTACCGGGAATAGTTATCTGGAAATAGTTATAAAAATTACAAGTGACCTTAACACAAAATTCAGGAACAATCAACTTCTTTTTGTACAGCAGGACGAATCAGCAAAAACAGAACTTGTTTATAAGGATTTGAAAGTATGGGATGCACAAAAGCAAAGGTTGAATGCATTTATGAGGTATAATGCAGCGAAATTAGAGCTGAGTATTTTCGTTGACGATGCTAACGCTGTTTATCCTGTTACAGTCGATCCTGTCAATCAATCTCCCCAATGGGTCACTTCTGCCGATAACATTATTACAGCGGTGGCCCCGTCAGTATTAAACAGTACGTTGTATGGTTTCAGTGTTACTTCTCTTGGAGATGTGAACGGGGATGGGTATAGCGATGCGGCCATCAGTGCTCCAGCGCTGGCAAATATTTTTAGCGGCGACGGAAGCCTTGCCCAGGTTGGTGCTGTATTTGTTTATTATGGTTCGTCGTCTGGCTTGCATACTGTTCCTGACAATGTGTTGCAGCCAACTACGGCAATAGCGGGAGCTTTGTTTGGGTTTAGTATTGCCGGTGGCGATGTTGCCGGAGATACTAAAAACGATATTATTATCGGGGCTCCGCTGGATGAAAGCACTATACATGTAAAAAGCGCATTAACAGGAGGAGGCGTCTCAGGAACAGACCCTGTTTATGAAGATTTGCCGGGAGTTATTGGTAAGGTATATGTTTATAAAGGCGAAGAGCTGGCTGCATTCAATCCCGGCACATTTACGGAAATAAAACCTGCAGGTGAATTTTACAGTCCAGGTATAGCGGGTGTATCAAGCAACAATACGGATAACAAATCACTTTTTGGGTTTTCTCTCGCTTCAGTTGATGACTTGAATTACGATGGTAAAAATGATCTCGCTATCGGCGCTCCCACGTATAAAGGTATTGGGTTGACTGACGCACAAGAGGGAACTGCTTTCGTGTATTACTCCGGTCATTTTACTACGCCTGTACAATTAGAGGCGCCTTCGCCGTCGTTGCTGGGGCTTGCTGCCGCACCTTCGGTCAATAGCAGTGCACTTCTTTTCGGATACAGTATAGATGGCGCCGGCGACTATAACAGTGATGGCTATGCGGATGTTGTCGTCGGCGCACCTGCAGGAGTAGATCTGTCGTCAATGGGCAGTGAATTTGCAGGCAAGTATCTTGGTGGCAGTGCATATGTGTATTATGGCAACGGCACCGGTATTCATTCACTTGCAGGAGCAAGACTACAGGCAACCAATGGCAGCCTCGTGAACAATGCCGCTAATCTTTTAGGATATAAAGTGCTCGGATTAAAAAATGAAGACGGCAGCCGCAATGGAAATATAATTGCCGGCGCGCCAACAGGTGGTTCTATTCCGGCAGCATCCGGATTCATCATCAAAACAGGAACGGTAAACCTCTTTCAGCAGCAATCTTCATCACCTTCAGATGTTATGACACCGGATGAAGTATTGGAGTCGCCAAGATCATTGAATGTTCTACAGCAATTGAACACACTTAATCTCAACGCTATGTTTGGTTCTTCGATTGATAATCTATATGATATCAATTGTGATACTTATCCGGACCTGGTAGTCGGAGAACCTTTATCATCCAGTTCAGAAATTGGTCAGTTGCAGGCAAACCCCATTGGCGGTGCAGTATACACTTACTATGGAATGGCTGATAAAACGTTTAACCCCACTCCTGTGATGATATTATCAGGAACCTACGGAGGCGATATGCTGAGTGTGAATACAGCGGGTTTATTTGGGCATAGCGTAGCTGGCATTCCTGGTATTGAAGGTCCTGATTCGAAACCAAAATTATTTACCGGAACTCCAGGCGGCAATATTGACTACGGCCCCGGGGTATTAAATGTGGGATCAACGATCAGCAATTTACTAAGCTATGATGCCACAGATAACGGCGCCGGAAAAGCATATGGTTTTGACGCATCCTTGTGTGGCCTGCAGGCAGTACTGCCTTTGCAAATTGTAAATCTTTCCGGACAACAGGAAGAGACTTCGGTAAACCTGCAATGGCGAACAACCGATGAATCTAATACCGCCGGCTACACGATTGAAAAAAGTAATGATGGTATTTCTTTCATCACGATGGCCTATAATTCAGCAAAGGGCGGTAACAATGACAATCGCTATTTTATTACAGATCATCATCCTTCTGCAATAAATTATTACCGGGTAAAAGTGATTTATAAAAATAACAATGTGGCTTACTCAACTACAATCAGCATTTATTATACAGAAACGTGGCAAACATCCTTAATCATTGCACCGAACCCGGTCATTTCATCGTACAAAATTGTACTACATGCTGCCAAACTGGGCCCATATACGGTTGAATTAAAAAACACTACAGGTCAATTATGCGACAAAAAAAATTTTATAGCCAGCGGTTATAATCATACAGAAAACATGCAACGTAACAAATTCATGCAGGCGGGTATTTATCATCTTACTGTTTATAATAAAAATCAACAACTGGTAAAATCATTTAAAATTCTCTTCAGATAGACGTGGTGGTCTGTTTAAGGTAGGCCGCGAAAGCGGCCTTTTTTGTTGCCCTTGTATGTTACCATCATGGGTATACAAATGGCCAGCGCTTATATCGGCATCACCTTAATGCCCCTGCTCTTCGGTGAACTGGCTTCACGTCTTGGCTACGCTTTTTTCTTATGGTTTATTGCAATTGTTTTGATCGTAATGATTTACATGAACTATCTGCTGAATCGTATCATTTCAAAAAGCGCTGCAACAAACCCTACTGGTTGAATAGCCTCAGTTTAGTATTGTTTAAATGCACGCTACCGGACAATTTTTGTTCAGTTTCGTACATCACCCGCATAATTTTTTTTGTTAACTACTGATAAGCAACTCATTTAGAACCGGCATAATGCTTGAGGTCACGCAGAGTGGCCGGTATTACTATCACATCGTACAACAACAGCATATGCTCACCAACCATTTCAAAATCGCGTGGAGAAACTTTACAAGAAGCAGGTTTTCTTCTTTTATTAATGTCAGTGGCCTTGCCGTAGGGATGGCTGTTGCTATATTGATTGGACTGTGGATAGCAGACGAGCTATCATTCAACAAGTATCATAAAAACTACGATCGTATTGTAAAAGTGATGGATCATCGCGGCAGGGACGGTCAGCAATTTTCAAACTATTACCTGCAGGTTCCTCTTGGTGCAGAGTTGAAATCACGGTTCGGAGACGATTTTAAATATGTAACGGTAGTACGAAAAGCAGAGGAACATGTAGTAGCCGCAGGAGATAAGAAATTTACACAGCCCGGGAATTATATGGACCAGGAGGCTCCGGATATGCTGACGCTCGATATGATAGATGGAAGCCGTAAAGGGCTTTCGCATCCTAACTCAATACTATTGTCCGAAACACTATCAAAGAAGTTATTCGGAAATAGTAATGCACTCGATAAGGTTGTGCGCATAGATAATGAAACGGATGTAAAAGTAACCGGCGTATATAAAGATCTGCCGGTGAACAGTGAATTCAGAACAACAGCTTTCATTCTTCCGTTTGAATTGTATGGTGCAGATAAGAACGACTGGCACAACTATAACATACTGGTGTATGCGCAACTAAACCCGAATGCAGACATCGATAAAGTATCGGCCAAAATAAAAAATATTGTTACTGAAAAAGTGGGCCAGGGAAACGGAACGCATGAACTGTTTCTTCACCCGATGAGTAAATGGCATCTTTATTCCAATTTTGAAAATCATGTAGCCGTTACCAGCGATCAGTTGAAGTTTATCTGGTTTTATGGTATTATAGGCGCATTCGTATTGCTGCTGGCTTGTATCAATTTTATGAACTTGAGTACTGCACGATCTGAAAAACGTGCAAAAGAGGTTGGCATCCGCAAAGCGATTGGTTCGCTTCGCAAACAATTAGTGGTCCAGTTCTATGCAGAATCTCTCCTGATAGCATTTTTTTCATTTATTGCATCTCTCTTCATTGTGCAGATTGTGTTACCCTGGTTCAATAAGGTTGCCGATAAAGACATCACTATTTTATGGAGTAACCCATTGTTCTGGCTATGCGGTATTGTATTTACATTAATAACAGGTCTTCTGGCCGGAAGTTATCCTGCCTTATATCTTTCGTCATTTAACCCTGTACGTGTGCTGAAAGGCACCTTCCGGACAGGAAGGGCTTCTACCGCGCCGCGCAAAATTCTTGTCGTTATGCAATTCAGTATTTCCATTGCATTGATCATCGGAACTGCATTTGTATATATGCAGATACAACATGCGAAAGATCGTACTACCGGGTATGAAAAGAATGGCCTTATTACAATGTACATGAACACACCTGACTTTGCGACGAAGTATGAAGTATTGAAAAAGGAGTTGATGAATACCGGTGCAGTGGTAAACGTGGCCCGCGCCAATTATCCGCTAACGAACACACTCGGATCAAACGGAGGTTTTTACTGGCATGAAAAAGCGCCGCCTGAGGGACAATATTTCAACACGATAAGAGTAGACCAGGCCTATGGTGAAACTGTCGGTTGGGATTTAATCCAGGGCCGCAACTTTGATAAAAACCTGGTTACAGATTCGTCATCTATTATATTGAATGAGTCTGCAGTGAAAGTAGCCGGATTGATCAATCCTGTTGGCGAACGTGTAAAATGGCAACCGGACGCCGATGAAGGAAAATATTATACAGTGATAGGTGTGGTGAAAGATATGGTAAAGGACTCGCCATTTCAAAATACAGAGCCTTCGGTTATCTTTCTGGGCAGGGGTAACTGGTTGTTTGCAAAAATGAATAGTTCAATAAGAATGCACGAAGCATTGCCGAAAATCGAAGCCGCATTTAAGCAGGTATTCTCATCCATTCCCTTTGATTACAAATTTGCCGATGAAGAGTATGCATTGAAGTTTGCAGAGGAAGAACGTGTAAGTAACCTGTCTGCATTCTTTGCAACCTTAGCGATCTTTATTTCATGCCTTGGATTATTTGGTCTTGCATCATTCGTTGCAGAGCAACGTATCAAAGAATTGGGCATCCGCAAAATTCTCGGCGCTTCAGCATTTTCAATCTGGCGATTGTTATCAAGAGACTTTACAATACTGGTTATGATTTCGTGTTTCATCGCCATTCCCATAGCATGGTATTTTCTAAGTAAGTGGTTAAACAATTATGTCTATCGTATTCAATTATCGTGGTGGGTATTTGCAGCAGCGGGCGCAGGCGCTTTATTAATTGCGATAGTCGTGGTAAGTTTCCAGGCAATCAAAGCGGCATTGGCAAATCCGGTGAAGGCGTTGCGGAGTGAGTAGATATCGTGAATGGTCAATGGTCAATAAGCTATATGCAAATGGAAGTTATCGATTGAATATTTCCAGCCATCAGACCTATACAGATTTAAAAAGATCCATTGAAAGAATTTACTTTCCATATCAGCCTTTACGACCTGGCTTTTCTTGCCGCCATATTTATTGGACTCACATTAGCGTTGCTTTTGTGGTTTACCAAAAAGATAAATAAGACTGCAAACAGGTTGCTGGCACTCGCATTGGTAACTGTAGTATTGCAGCTATGCGGAGTAGTTGGGAATGATGCCAGTTTTAACAATTACTTTCTATGCCGGTTGCTCTTTCAATTTTCACTGGCAACTGGTCCGCTTATCTTCTTTTATGTTCTAAAAATAACGCAACCTGAACATAAATTTCGTTTGAATGACCTGTTTCATTTTACTCCATTACTGGTAGCGTTGATACCACAAGTATTGATCACTAGCGATAACGTTAAGACTGTTGTTATAGTTAATAATGTAGTGCAACTACTAAGATGTATTTCGGTAACTGTTTATCTCTATGCGTCCACCGGCCTGGTAGAACGTTATTACCGGCAATTGAAATTAATCGGGGCAGACCGGTACCGCTATGAATTTCGATGGCTCACAAACCTGCTGACCCGGTTCATTTGGTTATGGCTGTTATGGATACCGTATGTAGCGATATGTTCGTTCGGATATCATTACCAACTTAACGGTCCGGCCTTTTATCCATTGCTTTTTCTTTTAGCAGTCATTATTACCTGGATTGCGGCGACAGTGCATTCCCGAACAGTAGCCGAAACGGGAATAGAAAAACCTTCGTTTCTTACACCATCACTACCTGTTGAGCTTCGGCAAAAAGCAACCTGGCTGAAGCGAAGCATGTTGAGCCAGCAGTATTACAAAGACCCGGGGATTAATTTAAACTCACTCGCTCAGAAACTTGATCTGAGTCCGCATGAACTTTCGCGGATCATCAATACAGTTTTGAAAAAGAACTTCTACGACTTTATCAACGAATATCGGGTAGCTGAAATGATAAAGAAAATGCAGGATCCTGCCAATGATCACCTTACCCTGGCAGGTATCGCAACTGATTCCGGCTTCAATTCAAAAAGCACTTTCAACCGGATTTTTAAAGAAATGACCGGTAAAAGCCCGGCAGAATATAAAAACAACCTGAAAAATGAAATCCCAACTTATAAGCTGGGACAGCAAGTGTCCCAATATCCCCATTTCACAGCGGTAATTTCGAAATATGATACCACAACAAAGTGGTACCAGCAATTAAACCGCAATTTTATGTTCAGAAACTATCTCATCGTTGCTTTCCGCAACCTGAAGCGCAATAAAATCTTTTCTGCAATCAATGTACTGGGTTTAGCTATCGGCATCAGCGCCTCGCTGGTTATTTTCCTGATGATACGTTTCGACTATAGTTACGACAGGTTTGTGCCGGATGGCGGCAGGGTGTACAGGATCGTAAGCGATTTTGGTGAGCAGGGAAAGGAGGGCCATTCCCGTGGTACACAGGCACCATTGATCGATGCTGTCAATAAAGAGCTAACAGGTATCGAGCTGACTGTTCCTTTTCGTTATTATAGCCCCGGTCGACAAATGACGCAATTCTCCGGGGAAAACAAACCTGTCAAATTTCCTGCGCAAAAGAAAATCATCTTTGCCGACGCCAATTACTTTAAACTGCTGCCATTTCATTGGCTGGCTGGTTCGCAGGCTACTGCCTTGCAACAGGAAGGGCAGGTGGTATTGGATGAATCGCGGGCAAAGCTCTATTTTCCCAATAAGCCTTACGAGCAGGTGATTGGCAGTTCTATCATTTATGATGATACGATAGTTGCCCGTGTAACAGGCATAGTGCAGGACCTGGATAAACAAGGCAACACCGACTTCAGCTTTAAAGAATTTATCTCCCTCGCAACAATCCTCAACAGCCAGGGATTACGTAAACAGTTTTACTGGGATAGCTGGGGCTCTACCACCAGCGATCATGAGCTTTTTGTACGACTTGCGAAAGGCGCATCACCAAAAGCGATGGATGCAAAACTACATGCACTGGCAGATAAATACCTCGGTGAGGATGAACGAAAAAACAGTTATACCTGGAACTACAGGTTGCAACCACTCAATGATGTGCATTTCAACAAATACTATGGAGTACTGGATAATCCTGTATCGAATAAAACAATGTTGTACGGCTTGTTGGTGATTGCATTGTTTTTACTAACGCTGGCAGCTATCAACTTTATCAATCTTACCACCGCGCAGTCAACAATCAGGGCAAAAGAAATCGGTATTCGCAAAACGATGGGTGGTTCCCGCCAGCAACTGGTCCTACAATTTTTAAGTGAAACGTTTACGATTACATTGCTCGCCAGTCTGCTATCGTTAGGATTACTACCATTGCTCATCAAAGCATTTGCAGATTATATGCCGCATGATTTTCATTTCTCATTCTTAGATCCTGCACTGTTTATCTTCCTGGCGATATTGACATTGATAGTAAGCCTGCTGTCAGGCATTTATCCATCGCTGGTACTATCATCCTGGAATGCAGCTGCGGTGTTGAAAAGCCAGGTGGCTGCAACATCTACCGGTACACGTAAGGCGAGAATGCGCCAAACGCTTACCGTATCGCAGTTTGTAATTGCGCAATTCTTTATCATGAGCACATTGCTGGTAGGTAAGCAGATCCATTACATGATCAATACCGACCTGGGATTCCGTAAAGATGCCGTGCTGAGTTTTTGGACGCCGGACAGAGATACGTCAATTTCCCGCCGGCAGACATTGCTCAATGAAATCAATAAACTGCCTGCCGTTGAAATCAGCAGCCTTGCCAGTGATATAGCCAACTCGGGGGGCTGGTGGACTTCCAAGATTGATTTCATCGATGGTAAAAAAGAATTGCATACGAACTCGGAAGTAAAAGCAGGCGACGATAATTACCTGAAATTGTTTCATATTCCAGTGATAGCGGGAAGGCAATTATTGTCTTCAGACACTATCCGGGAAGTAATCATCAATGAAGCGTATCAGCGGGAATTAGGTTTTCAGCATCCGCAGGATGCGATTGGTAAAACGCTAAACTGGGATGATAAACAAGTACCTATCGTTGGGGTGATGAAAGATTTTCATGCACACACATTGGATAATGTCATCAAGCCGATGGTTTTTACGCATTTAGCGTCCAATAGCAAAGCCGTGGTCGTTGCGTTACAAACTTCGGCAAAGGATAAATGGAAGGCGACGATTGACCAAATGGAAAAAGCCT
Source organism: Chitinophagaceae bacterium (assembly GCA_049840875.1). GTDB lineage: Bacteria > Bacteroidota > Bacteroidia > Chitinophagales > Chitinophagaceae > JAFDYH01. The sequence goes on from JASGJE010000004.1 coordinate 67,738, forward strand.
TTAAGCGCTTTTATCCCGAAGCAGACTTTAGCTATAATTTCCAGGATGAAAGCATCAGGGGCTCTTACGGCAATGAGTTGAATATGGAACACCTGATGACATGGGGTGCAGGGTTGACCATCTTTATCAGCTGCCTTGGTCTGCTTGGTTTGGTGATGTACACTACTAACCAGCGTACAAAAGAAATCGGCATACGCAAAGTATTGGGCGCTTCGGTGTCGCATATCGTATCTATATTATCGAAAGACTTTTTACTGCTGGTAGGAATTGCATTTGTAATCGCAACACCACTGGCCTGGTGGGCCATCCATCAATGGTTGAACAGCTTTGCATATCGTGCTCCTGTAAGCTGGTGGTTATTCCCGTTGAGTGGAGTTGTCATGCTGTTCATTGCATTGATAACACTTAGCTTTCAAACGATCCGCGCTGCATCGGCGAATCCCGTGAAGGCTTTGCGGACAGAGTGAGTTTGATGTGAATGGTGAATGATCAATTGTCAATCAATGTCGTTTACTTAACGGTTGAGTTGAGAATGGCTTCAAAAGGTTGTCAACCTTATTTGAGCTGGTTTAATTTTAAAATATTTACTAAGGTTGACAACCTTAGTCGGTTTCGCCCTAAGTAAACGACATTGAATTGTCAATGGTGAATAGGCAATAAGTAAAACATTCTCAATTAGACATTCAGTGTTGAGTAGTAGTAATAGCTGCCGCATTATGCTAGATACGGCGGGCAACACGACATGAACTTATTTTCTGACACTGTAACGGACATCAGGTTGCAAGGCCTCTATTGCATTGGCAAGATATACTAACGGTGCATTCCAGTTGATGGCAATTTCATTGGAAGCATAAGAACAATCGCTATCTGAATAGGCTGTTTCCGGTTCAGTAAAATCATAATGACATTTATCCTGCATACCAGGGTTGGGGCCACCCGCAAGCAGGCCTGGTACGGGTTCTTCAACACCATCAGCAACGGAAGGCCGGTGATGTGGATGCATTGGAGATCGTATGCCCATACCAGTTATAAAGCAATACCCGGTCGCATTGCGCCCCAAAATGTAATCCAGGTTGGTTAACGCGCCATCGATATATTTTTTATTCCTGGTAAGTAAGAAGGCATTGATGAGTGCGATACCCTGGTTGCATGCGTTTGAATTGCTACCCCAGTTAAAATCATTTCTCGACTGGCCCATAACGGTCTGAAACGCATTTTCTTTTCTGTGCGATAAAAGCTGATCTGCAAACTGCAGTAATCGTTCTTTTGCCTGCTCAATGCCCGTCTTCATTTCTGCGGGCATTGCTTGCTGATTCCGCAGTAATGTATAAAATCCCGGCATACGTACATTGTTCCATGAAGGAATTGACATCGGCTCGTTCATTCCTTTCAGCAATTGGTTATAGTATGATTTATCATTTGTAGTAACAAACAATTCCGCTGCTGCCCAAAACCATTCATCCGAAAAATTATGATCGCCGTAGCCACCTGTGCTTATTTTGATGTCGTATTGTGCGTTCATTACGCCCTGGTTGTATTCAAGCTCAGGATTTTTAACGGCCCATTGCCATGCTGTCTTTGCAGCAAGTAAACAACTATCAGCAAGCCCGGGGAATTGTGCCGGGAACTTTTTTACAATTCGGCTGCACTGCGCCATCACAGCAGCGAAATCCAGTGTAGCAGCAGTGCCTTTTCGTACCACATATCTTGGCAATTTTGTAACACCGGGCATTACCATACCATCAAAAGCTGCGTTCGTACATTTATTATACACTCCTCCATCATAGGGATCCTGCATGGTCATCATCCAGCGCAGGTTGTACAATGCTTCGTTTAATATGTCTGGTAACGCGTCTTTACTTTCAGGAATACTTGTATCAAGCGTATCATAATAAGCCGGAAAATCTTCATAAGCAGAAAGCAATGTGCCCATTGTTATTCCTGAATTCACGATGTATTTATTGTAATCACCGGCATCATACCAACCGCCCGGTGTCGAGATGATGGTTCCAGCCGGTCGTTCTTTACTTGCTGCAGATGGATGTACCAATACAATACTGTCAGGGTGCCCGGCCGCTCTCGCCCATTTGCCTGCGTATTTTTTATCGAGTGGTATTGACGAACGAATGAAATAATATCCTTTTAATGCAGCAACTGCTGCTGCATGATTTGCGTTGTTACTGATTGTAAATGGATACGATGCCGGAAGGCCGTCAACATTTATTGTAAAACGCCCTGTTGCATTCAATTCACTGAAATCAGCAACTTGTGTTTTAAGCGACGAATTGCCGGATTGCAGCAGCACACTTAGCTTGCCTTTAAACACTGCTTCATTCGTTGCGGCAGATACAACGGTAAAATCATTTGCAGCGTTTTCCGTTACAAGTATTGCAATTTTGGGAGCACCAGGATAATATCCCAGTTGATTTATACGAATTGCATTTGCTGTTGTTTGAGACCATCCAACAGAAGATAAAAACAGGCAGACAATCGCAAGGCATTTCATTATAAAAATTTAGGAATAAAGATCGCACTATTGTGTTTAAACGACTCAGTAGAGTTCTTGAGTGCTGAAGCCGGGTTCGCACCCAGTACACAAGATTATCCCGAAGACACAGCATGCAACCTGGGATTTTCTGGCTGACTTGCCAGATTTAAAAGCAACATTGAAAGGCACAGTCAAAACGACAAATCACATTATTATTGTTATTTTATTGGTTAATAACAAAACAGCATGAGAATATCTATGCGCTTAATCTCATTATCCGGAAAATATCTCTTCCCTATCGTTTTGTCTTTACTGCCCACGTTGACGCCTGCACAATCTACAGGCGATGCGGGTAACATTACCGGCGTACTGCCAGTGAATAAAGACAGTGTAATGATACCCGTTAGTGTGCATCCTGCTAATCCAAAATGTTTTTTGTTCAGGGGTAAACCGATGGTGTTTCTTACGGCTACCGAACATTATGGCTCGGTAATGAACAGACCTTTTCGCTTCGAACGTTACCTGGCGGATGCTGCGGCTAAAGGCATTGGCTACACAAGATTATTTCTCCTTTTCAGAGAATTACAAAGCGCACAAAATCCATACTCCACCTGTAAGCCGGAATCGCCGGATTATATCTCGCCTTTTTTGCGCACCGGGCCGGGCAAAGCACTGGATGGAGAATTGAAGTATGACCTTGACCAATGGAATCCCGAGTTTTTTTCCCGGCTACAGCAATTTCTTGACCTTGCTTCTCATTATGGAATTGTTGTTGAACTCACCCTTTTAAGCAATGTGTATGAACCACCGGTATGGGAGTTGAATCCATTACATGCACAAAACAATATCAATGGAATAGAAAAGATCGAATGGCCTGATTTTATTACGGCAAGGCATCCTAAATTATTTGAAGTACAGAAACGATATGTTCGCAAAATAGTGGAATTTACCAAACGATATGATAATGTGATCTATGAAGTATGTAATGAACCGGGTGGAAACCTGCAGGGCAATAAAAGCAATGCACAACCACCGGAAGTAAACCGATGGCAGATGCAGATAGCTGATATTATCCGCGATGCTGAAAAGGATATGCCTTACAAACATCTTATAGCCGGGCAGGAAGCCTACAACGATGACCCTTCGCAACAACCCTCAGACAGTTCTTTCCGTGGTTTACAATTTGATATCGTCAACATGCATCCGTTGCCCAATGCGGCCTATCGTGGCAAGATCTACCATATGGGCGACTTTATGTCAAAGCAACTAAAGTTGCGGACATTACTGGACTATTGCCTCGCTACTTATCACGAATCCAAACCATTGAATTTTGATGAAGACAATGTGGCCAGTGCGTATAAAGATTATGAAGCATGGACGATTGACCGTAAGCGGGCATGGGTAACTCTTTTTTCCGGCGCCCATTACGATGTTATTGATTTCAGCATTATCAACTATTCCGAAACGGGTACTGATAGCTCACAAAAATACCTGCGTACATGGTTTAAGAATCTGTCGGCTTACATGCGTACGGTAGATATTGTGAATGGCAAACCGGTTGCCAACTGGCTAAAAGAGAAGCCTGCTGATTTATTAGAAGCGACTTTTGCAGTAACAGGGAAAGATTATAATATTTACCTGGCAGACGAACGGGAATTGACCGACAAAGATGCGGGCCACCCCATTAGCGGGACTATCCGCTTTGATCTTCCCGCAGGAGATTATGAAATCCGTTCTTATTCACCTGAGGCGGGGTTGTACTCACCAGGAATTAAAATCAGCGGAGCCAAAAATCTGCAGTATAGTATACCGGAAATGAAAGGAGATATTGTTGTGCGGATTACGAGAGAGAATTAGCTATAGGCGATAAGCAATCAATGTAGTTTACTTAACGGTTGAGTTGAGAACGGCTTCAAAAGGTTGTCAACCTTAGTCGGTTTCGCCCTAAGTAAACGACATTGAATGAGCAATGGTCAATTCACGATAAGTATATTGATCATGGAATATACGGAAGGTAAATAACCCTTACCTTACTATTGAAATGAGATGGTTAAAATTTCTTGCTGGCCTCGGGACAATTCTTGTCTTTATTGGCATCTACTGTTTTAAAGCTGCATTCAGCCAACGAAAACCGAACGATGAAATGAGTAATCTCCATTCTGTTCCTGTAAAAAAGTATGGAAAAAGCTTTTTCATTTTACTGGGAACGGTTTGTGTGATTCTTGGAGTTATGCTTATTGTTAAGGCGGTGAGTGGGATATTGTGATGGGGGTATAGGAGAATATTCTTTTGTTTTTCTTCAACTGTTTGAGTGTTGCATTTAAGGTAATTCTCACCAACTACTGAATTTGACAAAGTTTCTGATAGCAGTGTGGATACCTGCCTGTCAGTATACTGGTTTTACTCCATCACAAACCTATACACAAAGCCAAACACCGGCGTGACTAAACGCTAATAGTTAGGTTTGTTACTACAGTATTAAAAATCGTTTAAACAATCCACCAATTTTGAGCCAAATGCAATTGATTTTTTGCCCTTGTAATAGCAGTGTACCACCATCTAAATAATTCAGGTTTTTTCATTGCATACATGCCTTTATCAAGAAATAGGTAGACGTCATTCCATTCGCCTCCTTGGGCTTTATGACAGGTCACAGCGTATCCGTACTTAGCTCTCAGGCAGTTAATAAAATCATCCTTCATCATCGAAGCTCTGAACTCTTCTGAATTTGCTTTAATTTTCTTTTTCTTCATGCGACGACTAAATTCAACCATTAATGATTTCAATTGCTCTTTAGTAAAATTTATATTTTTCCCATACAGGATATCCAACGAGAGTAATAATTCGTATTCTAATCCGGAAGCCATTGCTTCAACTCTTACACTCTGGAAGAGGAGATTGCCTTGTTTTCGTACTTCTCCTAGATATTTAACTACAACGAAATCTCCATTTGTTAATGGAACTGAGTAATTATTGTGCGTCACTAAAAGAATGTCGTTCTTTTGAATAGGCATATCCAAAGAACCGTATAAATCACGCCGGATAGCTCGGTTTATATCTTGCACCATCTTATTGCTTCTGGCAATTGCAATGGTATTAGTTGCCCCGACTTCCTTATATTTTTGTAAATATTGTTGAAATAATATTTTGTCGTTTCCAAGAACGATTACACTTTTCATTCTAGATGCAGGCAATCGTGGATAAGTGGGTAACATTGTCTTCGTAGACATATTTCTTACCATTGAAGCCAGTACTAGAATGTCATTGTTGGCGTCAGTTCGTTCTATCTTTTCTAATGTTGTCGTAATAGCAATTCTTTTCTGGCCTGCAAGCCAGTTCATATCTAAAGCGGGACTGAAAATTTGACCAATTGGCGGTAATTGCCCTGGATCTCCAACAAAAATGACCTTGTTTTTACCCGCAGCTTCAAAAAAATCGGTCAACAAGTAGCCCGAACCAAAAGTTGCGACTGAAGTATCAGTTTGTAGTTCACTTGACAGCATTGATGACTCGTCAATTATGTAAATCATCTTGCCATTGTCGGGTGGCCGTAAAGTAAAAAGCAAATTCATTTGGCCATATTGATCAATCGGCGCATCATCAGGTATGTCATCACTAACCCCGTCTACCTTGTTAAATTTGTAAAGCTCACTGTGAACTGTCCCCGTTTCGAAACCAGTCTTTCCTCGTAATACAGTTGCGGCCCTTCCGGTTGATGCAAGCATTGTAAAATTATATTCGTGTTCATCAAGCCATTCTGCAAGATATTGCATCAGAAAAGTTTTGCCTGTACCGGCATACCCTTGAAGCACGAATGTGTCAGCAGCGGGATGGTCGATAAACTTCTGAATGGCTTTGAATGCTTCTTTCTGTTCAATATTGAGAGTCTGTTTCACTCAATAATGCAATAAGAAATTATGAATTGAAAAACAATTGAGTCTTAAATTGACTCGAATAATCTATTAGCCAAATTGCAAAACTCAATTATGATTGTCTTCTTAAGTTTAAATTCATTTCTGTATCCCAGATAATTTTTGCATACTGGTGTGATAAGTTTACCCTCTCTTAATTCTGTAACCGAAAGACACTTAATATGCTTTTTTGACATAACAACTATAAGGGCATCCAAATAAGGATAATTTTCAGGCAAATCTGAATACATGAATTTTCCAGATGATCGGTATTTGACTTCTACAAAATGAACGTCTTTTGTTTTCTTATCCTGAACAACAAAATCCGGCATTCGCCGAATCTGTTCTGCTACTGAGGAATGATTTAGTTCTTGCATTATTTGTGGCACGGCGTATTCCATACCATAATGAAAAACATTATAATCTGAAACAAGGAAAAGCTCCTTTACCAGTGATTCTGCAATGCGTCCTTTGATATTGTCGTATTTATTTGAAGAAGTTCTTTTGAATCCGGCTGCTCTAACTGAGCCTCGATCAACAAAATAGCTTAGGTTACTGATGGAGAAGTAACTTGGGATCAATGGCGCTTTTGCAGGTTGTGGCATGACGAATTTTTATAGGTGTCTCAATAGTTGAAACGCTATTGTAATGAAATTATTTTACATGCTAAAACAGAGTTTGTAGGTCATAGGAAGAATCATAAAAGACGTTTGTATATCATTACTTCTTTGCTTCATTATCTTCATTTATACCTTGCCAATCCTCGGAAAGCTTTTTCCAGTTTACTTCTCTTTCTTCTTTCCGTGTCCAAACATCCCAGAAGTCTGGGTCATTTGATTGGGGTCGATGTTCGGGTTTTAATTCATTAATCTCTACGAGAATTGGAATAGGCGATGCCCACCCCAATAAAATAGCTTTTCGTGTCGGAAGAATTGGGAGCTCCTGCAAAAGCCCTCCAATATTGTCAGGGACAAGTCGTTTTACTAATTCCTGATCACGGTCGTTCACAATTCTATGCAGTAAAAAAGTATTGCATTGGGAAAGCACAGTAGGAGATAATTCTGAAGGTCTTTGTGAGGAAAGGGTAAGACTTAATCCAAATTTTCGTCCCTCTCTGGCAATTTTTTCAAATGATTCCGTGCAAAGTTTGGATGCTGAAATTTCTTCTCCATTATCATTGTAACGCTTTATAAAGTTATGTGCTTCCTCCATTACAATTACAGTCGGCAAAAGTTTGTTATTTGATTTTCTGTATCGTTGTAATGACTCAAAAACTACTCTTGAAATTACTGTAACTATCAAGTGAGTAATATCAGAAGGAACGAGTGACAGGTCAATAATTGAAATGCCATTTATTGTATTTGTCAGCCAACTTTCTAAAGTTACTTCATCATCTTTTTTGATAATAGCGTTCATTCTGCTATCTGCAAACATTGTCCTAATACGCATAGTAAGAAAATCAACAAACTGTAATTTCCCTTCTTTCTCGGCTAAACTGTCAATATAATTAGGCATTTCCTCAACATCAAAAGGTATTGGGTTATCTTCATTACTATTGATAATAGTTTCAGGGAAATGGATTTTAAGAAGGTCAGAATAAGTACTTAATATTTGTTCAACTTCTCCAACTAAAAAATCGTGATACCAAGGGTTATCATTATAAACACCACCGTATTTTCCTGCTCTTATGGTTTCAATAACTCCTGATGCATCTGCTAATGCTGATTTATATGGTTCTTCCAATTGATGTGAATAAAAGTTTATTCCTTCAATATATGATTGAAGTTTATTCCCGAATTCATTTTTCCCAGGTTTACCAGAATATGCAACAGGTCCATTATTTAAATCTGTTTGAATCGAGAACATGCTTGTAAGCAAATACCTTTTAGTTCTACCAATAACTACAGATGTCTTATCAATTGAGTTAGACTTCAGCTCCCTCAGTGCCTGTTTAAGTAAAGGTCTTTGCGTCTTTCCGCTTGCATTAGAAAAAGAATTCCATTCGTAACTATTCCATAACCAAGCGGGAACTTTCAGTTCTTTATAAACTTTTTTTTCTAACTCCGATAATTCAACTTTGAACTTTTTTATATCACTGTTTAAGTCATTAAACGCATTTGTGTATTCTCCATTAGGGTCAAGAATAATAAAACGATTGTTTAATTTTTTTCCTTCCGGCAATTGCTTGGATGCTTCTTCGAGTGACCACCTTATTACACCTGCAACACTACATGATTTACCGCTTCCTGTATTTCCTAGTATTGCTACGTGTCTACCAAAAAGCTTATCAGGGTTAACTTTCACTTCAGCATTTCCTGCAATCGGAGCAACCCCAATTTTCACAACCGAATTTTTCTCTTTGTTTTCAATTATTGACCTTAGCTGAATATCAGTAGGGAGAATAACGGTGTCACCAATTGAAGGGAAACTATAAACACCTCTTTCTAATTTATAGGTTTTATCTTCAATCTTTCCTTCTTGTTTCAATGTTCCCATGGGAGTAATAGACATCTTCCGTAAAGGAAAAGGTAAATCAATCAAATCAAAATCTTTATACCCTTTTCTTTTCGGATATTGACTATGCTGTATGCCAATCCAACTGATTAAGCCAACTAACGCACCGACTTCATTAGGTATTAAAACAAAGCCGTTGATTCTTGGAAAAAGAGAAGGAGTTCCGGTATTTAAAGCAGTATTTTGTGGTGCTGACGTGTCAAGCATCACGGTTATGTCATTTGGTGAAACATACTCAACTGTCCCAATTGTCAGGTTTCTTAAATGGTCGTAATCGTATTGATTAATACTATTCATATATCTTCATTAATATCATTTCCAATAACATCAACTCCCCTATTATGTTCACCTCTGTTATCCTTCAACTTTTGCATTTTGACTGTCAATCGGTCAATAGCTGACTTTGGTAAATAAAACTCAACAAGATTTTTCAAGTCTGCAAAATGCTCACCAATCAACAGTGTGCATTGGGCTGAATTTTTATTTTCCAAAAATTTCACAATACGTTTTCTAGCTGCACCAAAATTTACCGGGTCGGCTGCTTTAGCATAGTTTCTATCCCAAGCTATTACGACCAAATGAGTTGATGGAATTGTAAGCATATCTTCAATAACCCTATTAATATGACTATCTCCAAAGCCATAACCATAAGTAATAATTACTGAATTGGGCTGACAAATAGCTGACGAGAAATCACGGAATAACTCGGCATAGGGGTAAAATGCAGTTTCAATATCTTTTGAAGAATTAGGATAAATAACTACCTGTTCTGTAACATTTTTAGGTATGTCTGGATGAGCGTCTGCTGCACCAAAAGGCAAAAGAGACCTAACGATTTTATCTCCAGTAAATTTCCAGTCTATTGAGCCATGAAGCTTCGTAATTCTAGCAACACCTTCAACATACCGAGGCTCACCTCTAATTCCCGGTGGATTATAATGATAATCCAATTCAAGTCGAGTATTCCGGAATATTGGTTGAATTTTTCCCTTAAACCTATCCAATAATAATACGCCGGTTTCATCACAAGCTAATTCAATAAACCTGTCATAATTGGTAGTAAACAGATTAAGTCGTTCTCTTGATGCTGCGCGACTTGTAAAACTTAATATAAAACTTTTCAGTAGGTTAAAAGCTAAGATGCCTTTTTCATCATCTGCTTTTAATTTAGTTATAAAATCTCTTTCCGTTTGGAGAATTGCCTGTATGAAAGTAAGTAGCTTAGTATTTAGTTCAGTTTCTAAATCTGTATGACGTGCATCATCAAGTATTTTTAAGCCGTTAATAAGCTCTAATGCAATCCTAATATCATCTTCGATATTTGCCTCCCCTCGGTTCATTTTTTTGGCTGTTGCATCAGCTTTCGTTTTAATCTTTTCATTAAGGTTATGTGCAAGCGTAAGTCGCGACATCTCCTGTGGCACAACACCTGCGCAAAAGGAGACGGCACTTGTTAACCCAGTTCCTATGAGCAAAGACAGATGTTCACTTTGAAATATAGCTGAAAGCCAAGGTTCTACTTCTTTTTTTAATTCTTTCGGATTGATTTCTTCAGTATTAGAAGTACAGACAAGTTTGGTATTTGTTTTGAGAATGTGTTTCTCATCCCAATTGATGCCAAAAAATTCCATTTTTTATTATTTAAATCCGTGATTAATTCCCCTTTAATTGGGCTATAATTTCAGTAATTGTAGCCTGATTTTTCACCCATGCTGCCAACAATACCCATTACTTCCTGCTTTCCTGCTGCACCTTGTTCCCTTCTTTGTAATCGCTTTACATTGCGTGCTTACAGGAGCTGCAGGTGATTCACTTTTATACGTCTCACTCGTCTTGACACATTTACCACAAGAGCCACCGTTACGGCAATACTTACACTGGCTGCAATTACTGCAAGCAGTACAAGGCGTTTTGCCATAGCAGGTAGCAACGGCCAGTGCATTGGCGTTTCTATTAATAACCTTATTTTCTTTCGGGTAAAAGCCTGCAAGCATGGCTATGCTGAGGCAAATGGCGACAACCAGTTTTATCATTGGATAGATGGCTTAAGGCCTTTAAAATTATGAAAGCTTTTTGGTCGTGTCAAGATGTTGTAGCAAGAAAAATTTTGTGTTAGGGGTTTACCTGTATGAGAAGGCACAAAGGTATCAAGGCAACGAGGCACAAATGCATTGAGGTAAGGAGTCGTTTATGGATTGGCGATAGAGTCTTTATTGAATACAGTGTATTTGATTTCTTTTCCGATTATCATTTGCTTTCCATCCTGGTTGGTAAAACTTAATTCTACGGGTAATGAGTAATTGCCAGGTTGTTGCGGTGCACGGATTTTTTTTGTTACGGTATTATCAGGGTCAAAAGGAATAGTACGGCCGTTTATCTTGCAACTGGGATTGGTAGCCCTGCTAAACGAACCGATGCCTGCAATTACCTCGATAGATTGTCCCGGTAGTACGCAGGAGCTGGTTGTAGTGATGATCGCTGCATAAGATTCAGTGAGTATATCGGTATTAATAGTGCATTTGTTGTTTATATAGCTGAAGAGATTGTTTTCAGCCATGTAAAGCCTGCTTTGAAATTTCGTCAGCATGTAAAGTGCATTGCTTACAGGAATATCATGCAGGAATTCGGTAGTGAAATCCACTGCAGATTGCTGCTCGAATGCAGCTGTTGTCAATACAAGTTTGGTATTAAATTCTTTTGCGAGTGCTGAATCCAACCCCAATATTCCTGAACGGTATTGCTGTAAGGTTTTATACAATTCCTTACCTCTTCCTTGTTGTACAAACAGATCATTTACTATTGAAACATTGTTCAATGCTTCGCTTGTTGCAGGATTACTGCTATCAAAACCTGCTTGTCGTTTCAACCATCGTTTTATTGATTCAATATAGGCGATTGTATTTTTTGTCATCGTTCTGATATCCTTCGCTTTGTCATAATAATAGCCCGGCATTCTACTATAAGCTGAATAAAATGTTTTTTGCTCCAATGCTTCGTATATACTCTTGTTAGAACTTGCTATTACTGAATTTGAAAAAGTAAGCATTTCATCCAGCGATTGGAAGGCGGCAAGATTTTCTTTATTGTTATTATTACTGCAGGAGAGACAAATAACTGTAACCGCGAGAAGCGGCAATCGTTGAAGCAGGTGGCGCATGGTGTTGTTTTTGGCTAAACGCGGGGAGAAGCTTTTTATGGTAAGAGGTTTGTTAAAAGCCCCCTCCTGAATCCTTCCCCTGCAGGGGAGGACTTGGCGAACTAAAGAAGATAGATATTAATAATCTTGTACAATGAAATTGACCTTACGTTAACTATTTGGGATATTTTCAACTATCAGGACTGTGTGTTGATGGCCTTCTCCCCCGGGAGAAGGTCGGGATGAGGCTTCTGTTGTTTTACACAAATACCCGACCTTTAACTCTATGAAAAAGCCAACACTGCTACTCATACTGTTATTCTTTACTAACGCGATCTTCAGCCAGTTCTCTCCCGGCTACTTTGCGCTCAAGGATGTTTCACTCATTGATGGCGTATCAAAAGACATACAGCAACATTATACCATCGTCATCCGCGGTAAGTACATCGAAGCGGTAGGTCCGACAGCAAAAATCGTTATTCCCGATTCCGCTGTTGTATTTAACTGCGCTGGCAAGTATGCGATGCCCGGCCTTATCGATACACATGTGCATCTTGCTACTGATCCATCCGGGGATGATAACCGTGTTCGTGCCGAGAAAGATTTAAAAGATATGTTGCTCTCAGGCATTACAACGGTGAGGGATATGGCCGGAGATGCAAGAGCACTCGCCAGCCTTTCCCGGGACGCTAACCTGGATGAAATCGTTTCACCAGATATCTATTATGCCGCATTGATGGCAGGTCCTTCATTCTTTTCCGATCCCCGCACCGCAACCAGCACGAACGGTGGCGTCTCCGGGCAAATGCCGTACATGAAGGGAGTGACCGATACAACGGATATGCCATTGGCGGTGGCAATGGCAAAGGGAACCGGGGCTACCGCTATTAAACTATATGCCGATCTTGATGGTAAGCTGGCTGCAAAGATTACAGCCGAAGCACACCGGCAGCACATGCTGGTATGGAGTCATGCTAACCTTACTATCGCTTCGCCGCTGGAAGTGATCAATGCGGGTGTTAATTCGATCTCACATGCTGCGATGATCTCCGGATGGTATTCGAAAAATGTACCTGCTGCTTGTTTAGAACCAGGACTGACACCAGCATTCTGGGACAGTCTTTTTAAAACACTGCCTGTGACAACTTATATCAAAGCGATGCGTACCAACAAAACAATACTCGATGCCACAGTATTGACCTATCAGCAGGTTGGTGCCGATACGTCGCTACCACTTAAGCGCAGGCTTGCATGGCTGGCGATGTACGAGATCGGTAAACGGTTTACCACATTAGCGCTGCACGAAGGCATTACCGTTTGCACCGGTACTGATGTGGATGAAAAGAAATTTGTACAGCGTGAAATAAAATTACTCGTAAGTGATTGCAGCTTTACGCCAATGGAAGCATTGATCAGCGCTACGCATAACGGCGCTATGGCAATAGGAATACAAAATACCACCGGTACCATTCAGCAAGGAAAGATTGCTGACGTTCTTTTATTATCTGCTAATCCTGTCGCAGATATTAATAACCTCGACAAGGTGGAACTGGTAATTAAGAATGGGAGAGTGTTTAAAGCCCCATAGACCCCCTCCTAAATCCTCCCCTACAGGGGAGGATTTAGGGAACTAAAGAAAGATATATAATCATTGTTTTGTAAGGTGATCTTACAACACTTTCTCAATTTGAGACATTTCCAACCATCAGGAATGTGTGTGGGTAGCCTTCTCTCCCGGAGAAGGTCGGGATGAGGCCTCTGGGCTGTGTGTTGATTGCCTTCTCCTAAGGATTCCGATAGCTATCGGAGGAGATGAGGCTATTCAGTTCTCAGTGATTTCACCGGGTTTGCAAGCGCTGCCCGTATTGCCTGGTAACTTACCGTCAATAATGTTATCAATAACGCACCAACACCCGATGCGATAAAGATCCATAATGATATTGTTGTTCTGTATTCGTATTGCTGTAACCAGCTTGCTGCGTAATACCATGCCAGTGGTATAGCAATAAAGCAGGAGATGATCACCAGCCAGGTAAACTCCTTTGAAAGCATTTGCCATAAATCATATGTAGATGCGCCGAGCACTTTGCGTACACCGATTTCTTTTTTGCGTTGCTCGGCTACAAACGATGCAAGTCCGAATAAACCAAGGCAGGAAATAAAGATGGCAAGTATCGTAAAGAATGTTGCCAGTTTACCAATACGTATTTCATCAGAAAATTTCTTTGCATAATCTTCATCAATGAAAGTGTAACTGAACGGCAACGTAGGATTATATTTTTTAAATGCCGATTCGATTTTAGCAAGAGCGTTTTTTACCGGCACGCCGTTTTTTATAGCAACCGTTACGCAACCGATCCATTCATGACTGAGGAGATAGACCATCGGCGTTACAGGTTTGTAAGGCGATTCCTGGATGATATCTTTTACCACGGCAATCACATGATAATTTTTACCATCGTACTGTATCGTCTCTCCGATTATATCTTTCTTCATGCCTATCTGCTTCACTGCCGATTCATTCAATATCATCGCCAAACTATCGGTGCCGAAATCCCTGGAGAAATCTCTTCCTTCTTTCAGTTCCCAGCCAATGGTTTTACCAAAATCTTCCGTTATCAGCATAAAGCCAAAGGTTGGCTGCGTGGTTGGATTTTTGCCTGCCCAGTTGAAACCGCTGCGCCATGCGCCAAGATTTGTTGTTGCGTCTGATGCGCCGGCCATATCATCTACTACACCGGTTGCAAGCAAATCATTTCTTACCGCGTTGTAAAATTTTGGCAACCCATCTGTGACGCCACCAACGGTGATCAACCCCTCATGCCGGTAATTGATTGGCCGGTCTTTAGCAAACAGGATCTGTTTAAAAATAATAATGGTACCGATGATCAATGCAATCGAAAATGTAAACTGCAATACCACCAACACCTTGCGTGGCAATGATGAGAAACGGCCAACACGAAAGCTGCCTTTCAATACTTTTATCGGTTCAAACTTTGATAAATAGAGTGCAGGATAGCTGCCAGATAACAAGCCGGTGAAAAAAGTAAATGCCAGCGCGGCCATCCAGAATAGCGGGTTGGTCCAAGGCAGGTGAATGTTTTTTGCAGCAAGCGAATTGAATAATGGAAGCAGTAGGATCACAAGCATCACAGAAAATATAAACGAAACTAACGCGACCATCAGGCTCTCACTCAAAAACTGGCGAATAAGTTGTGTGCGTACCGAGCCGACCGTTTTACGGATACCCACTTCTTTGGCACGTTTCTCACTGCGTGCAGTACTGAGGTTCATAAAATTGATACAGGCCAGCAGCAATACAAATACGCCGATGATAGAAAACAACCGTACAAATTGTATAGCGCCGCCGGTCGCTTTGCCATTTTGGAAATCACTGTACAAATGCCATTTATCCATCGGGTACAGGTAGGAGCTTTCAAAGCCATCCCCTTTATTGTGATGCGACATCACCAGGTTTTTGATCTTCTCCGTTTCTTTATCAATATCTACATAGTCAGCTACCTGTACAAAGCATTGCCATGAACGGTTATACCAATCGTTGGCTGCGTCTTTTACCCATTGTTCGTTCGTAACATATTTTTTCCAGGGCAGAAAATAGTTCGCATCGTGCAACGTTGGCATAGTCGATGCACTTGCAGCCAAAGCATTGTTGTGCGGAAAATCACGGAACACACCAGACACCTTAAAATTGTCCCTGGTATCCAGCTTTATTATTTTATTAAGTGGATCGGCGTCTCCAAACAGTGTTTTCGCCATCGTTGCGCTGATGATGATGGAAGAAGGATCAGTTAATGCATTGATATCTCCTTTAATCATATCCAATGAAAGCATAGTTGGCAGTTTGTCTTCGGCCCACAATCCAACAGATGAAATTGTTTTTTCACCAACCGTAAACGCACTTAAGTTCCATCTCGTCAGGGCAACGTTTTTAAAGTCGCTGGCATAGTTGGTGCGCAGTTCGGTAGCAATAGGCTGGCAGACGCGGGGATCGGTATTCAATGATCCATCATCCGCAGTACTGGTGGTCATTATCTCCGCGAGTTGTTTGTGGTTGCCAAACGAATCATTGAATGTGACTTCCTCCCATATCCACAGGCCAATCAACATGGCAACGGCCATTCCCGCCGCGAGACCTGCTATATTAATAACTGAGTAAGCTCTGCCTTTAATCAAATTTCGCCACGCGATCTTTACATAATTTCTAAACATAGACTTGCTGTTTGTTTTTTCCGGAATCCATCGTTTTAGTGGTTCACGGTTCAATATTAACAGCTCAGGTAAGCGGAATCGCCCCGAATTATAATTTGGTCGCTCTTTTTCTACTTGGTTTTTATATTCGGTCGGACTTTTTCCTGTCATCTGTTTAAACATGCGGTTGAAAGTCGTCTTGGAATTGAAGCCGACTTCGAATGCAATCCCCAGCAGGGTCATGTGGTCATAGGCCGGATCTGCAATTTTTCGTACGGCATCTATTACGCGGTATTCATTTATAAAATCATTGAAGTTTTTTTTGAACACAGTATTGATCACCCTTGATAACTCATGTGGAAGCATGTTTAGTTTTTCAGCAAGGGAGCTGAGGCTTATGTCAGGATCTTCGTAATAGCGATTGGCCTGCATCGCATTTTTAAGCATTTCGCCTTTTGCTTTTAGCTCAAATGGTATCAACGGCTTTACAGGCGCAGTCATTTCACTTTGCTGCGCAGCTTGCGGTTTTAAGAAGGCTGCTGCCGCTGTCCATATAATAAGGACTACAAAAAGAATGTAAAACGGGAAATAAAATTGTTCGCCTGATTGATTGCGATAGCCAAAATAATCAACGGCTGAATAAAACAACCATAAAACCCATAACAGTGCAGTAGCTGCAAGAAGACGACGAAGCCAACGAAATTCAACAAGCGGGCGGTCCATTAATACCGGTTGCAATCCGCGATAGAAACGTTGTATCAGTTTATTACACTGATACAGGTAACCAATGTTGGAAATGAATACGAGTAGCTGCAACAAGGGATTCAGTTGTTGAAATATGTGTGTAGCGTACGTAGCAACGCCTGTCCGGGAACTTTCGGCGATTTCCAAAATGAATACCGATTGTTCCAACAGCAGTGGAATGAAATGAAGCAGGTCTTTTTTTGTGAATTTATATTGGGGCCGGGTTATTTTTTGTACATAGAAATAGATTAGTGGGCCAAGTGCCAGTAAAAACTGCAAGGGTAGTTTATCCCAATGCGGCAGATACATATCGAGCTTGATATCAACCGTCAGAATACGGATCATCCATAGAACCATCGTAAGTAATGCCAGGGCAAGAAACCGGTTGGCGCTTTGGTTAATGGTTTTGGTAAACCATAAAAGCATCGCAAAGGTGAGCCCGATGAATATCGCACCCAGAAATGCCAGGTCATACAGGTTGATATGGAAAGTAAATTCTTTCAATTGAACTTTTTAAGTCTGTAAAGGTCTTATGGCTGGAAATATTCAATCAATAATTTCCATTTGCATATAGCTTATTGACCATTGACCATTCACGATATCTACTCACTTCGCAATGCCTTCACCGGGTTAGCAATTGCGGCTTTAATGGCCTGGAAACTTATGGTGACGAGTGCAATCAATATCGCCGCTACTCCTGATAATAAGAATGTCCAGGGGCTGATGTGAATACGGTAAGCAAAATTCTGCAGCCATCCCTGCATAAAATAATAGGCAACGGGCGATGCAATGATCAATGCTATAATAACCAATACTAAAAAATCTTTGCTCAACATGGATACGATACTTGCTGCACTTGCGCCGAGCACTTTTCGTATGCCGATTTCCTTTACGCGTTGCTGCGCCGTAAAAATCGCAAGGCCAAATAATCCCATACACGAAATGAATATGGCAATCAGCATCGCGGTATTCATTAACTGCGACGCTTTTTGTTCTTTATCATAAAATCTCGCGATGGTTTCATCAAAAAAAGCGTATTCGAATTTATTATTGGGATACACCTTTTTCCATGCGCTTTGAATCTGAGCGATCGTTTTTTTGAAATCGTTGATGTCTTTTCCGCCCGCCAATTTTATACTCACGGCTCTTTCATTTCTTTTTATCGATGTCATAAAAAACGGGGTGATGACTTCGTGCAATGATTTCGAATTGAAATCTTTTATTACGCCAACTATTTGCCGTTTAGTGTTGGGCATGCCTATTTCCACCAATTTACCAATCGCATCAGACGGCGTTTTAAATCCCAGTGCCCTGGCGCATGTTTCGTTTACCAGGTATTCTTTCAACGTATCAGATGGGGAGAGATTACGGCCTGCAACCAGTTTTAATCCAAAAAGTGGAACATAGTTTTCATCACAAAAATCAAATGACGCATCAACGGTATTTCCACCGTCAGCTTTGTAAGTAATAATAGTACCTCCGTGCCGTACTGCTGCAGGTGTTTGTTGATGCCTGCTTACCATTTTCACGTTTGGCAATTCCCGGAGATTATCAGAAAAGGCATTCAACTGATCAATGGTATTGCTCCAATCGGTACGTACAGTAACAATGGCTTCTTTATTAAATCCCATGTCTTTGTTTAACAGGTAATGATTTTGATCGGCAACCACCAGCGTGCCTATAATAAACACAAGCGATACTGTAAACTGAAAGACGATAAGCGTTTTCCTGAGATAACTTTTATGATTCAATTGCGGTGCGCCCTGGCCTTTTAAACTTAATGCAGGCAGGTATGATGATATTAACCTTGCAGGATAGAAACCAGCAAGCAAAGTAGTAACGATGAGTACAGCAACCAGGAAAAGAAGCACCGGCCCGCTGAATAAATGCAACGCTACACCTTGTGGTATGAACGAATGAAAGATGGAGATGACAGGATTGACAGCCGCCACTGCAATCAGTAACGCGATAGTTGTAATGATAAACGTTTCAACTAAAAACTGTATGGCCAGGTTGATTTTGCTGCTGCCGAGAACTTTCCGTACGCCAACTTCCTTTGCGCGGCGGAGCGACTGTGCTGTAGAAAGATTAATAAAGTTGATAGCCGCTATCAGTAAAATAAAAACCGCGACGGCGATCAGGCCATACAAGGTTGGCAAATGAGCTTGCCGCGAGTAGGCGTCCTGGTACGAGTTATTGAAATGAACATCGGATAAAGGCTGTAATCGCAACTCTATTTTTCCCCCGCCGGTTTTAATATGCGAGTTTACAAATTGAGGAAATTGCTTTTCAACCTGTGCTGCTGTAACGCCCTTTGCCAGTTTTACATAACCCTGCGAATTATAATCCCACATGCCCCAACTATGCAGATCGATATCATCTTTCAAAAAACTATGCTCGACTGTAGCGAATGAAATAAAGTCCTTGAAGCCAAAATCGGTATGTTTATCCCAGTCTTCTACGATGCCGGATACGGTGAGCACCAAAGAATCGTGGTAAATAACCTGTTTCCCGATCACATTTTGCAACGGCGTTTTTCCAAAATATTTATAGGCCTCTTGTTGCGAAAGCACCACTTTAAATGGTTCGTTCAATGCTGTTGACGGATTACCCTGCAGCCACTTATACCTGAAGATGTCAAAATATTGCGGCTCCGCTACGATAACGGGGGATGTTTCTTCACCTTGTTTAGGGGCAATGAAAGTTTTGGTAGTGTTACCGGCGCCGGGAATAGTAACCTTCGCGAAATAATTATAGAAACCCGTTACCGCTTCAAAACCACTGATCTCGCCGCGCACCGTCATCGGCAATGCGCTGATGACAAATGCACGGTCACGTTTTTCTCCCTGTTCATCCACAGAAGATGATACGATGCGATAGATACGATCTTTATCGGGATGAAATGTATCATAGCTCAATTCAAAACTGGTGATGAGGTAAATAACCAGGCAGGCGCAAATGCCAAGTGACAAACCAAGAACATTGATCGTAGAATAAATTTTGTTTCTGCTGATGCTGCGGAAAGCGTGTTTTAAATGACTTCTGAACATATAATTGCGGTTTAATTTCAGGTCGGGCCGTTGATGAATAGCCCGATGCATTGAAATTACCGTTGTATCGCCAGCGTGGGGTTGCAAATGATAAGTTGAAACCTCTTTTTCAAGATCATTTTTATATTCTGCAGGGGTTTTGCCGGTGAATTGTTTAAAGGCCCTTATAAAAGTGGCCTTGGAATTAAAACCTGCATCGAAAGCCATACCCAGCAGTGTGATGTTATCATAAGATGGGTTCTTCATTTTGGTTATCACATCGCGAATGCGGTATTCATTAATGAAGTCATTGAAGCCCTTTTTGAAAACCGTATTGATCAGCTTTGATAACTCGTGGTGAGGCATGTTGAGTTTTTCGGCGAGAGAGCCGAGGCTTAGTTCCGGATCTTCATAATACCGGTTGGCCTCCATCTGTTTTTTAAGCATTACGCCTTTTGCTTTCAGCTCGGCTGGTATCAATTGCTTAACGGGAGCAGTTGTTTCTTCTTTCAGTGCAGCCTGTGGTTTTAGAAAAGCGGCAGCAGCAGTCCATATAATAATTACTACAAAACAGATATAAAATGGATAGTAAATCTGTATCGCCTGCTGATTGTGATAACCAAAATAATTAATGACGACACAAACGACCCATAGTATCCATAAAAAAGCCGTAGCAGCCAGCAGACGGCGCAACCAACGAAATTCAATAAGAGGACGGTCCATTAATACTGGTTGTAGTCCGCGATAGAAACGTTGTATGAGTTGATTGCATTGATACAGGTAGGCAATGTTGGAAATAAAAACAAGGAATTGCAGTGCAGGATTCAGTTGTTGAAATGTGTGTGTAGCGTATGTGGCAGAGCCTGTACGGGTGCTTTCTGCGATTTCAAGGATGAATAACGTTTGTTCGATCAGAAGTGGAATGAAATGAAGAGCGTCTTTCGTTGTGAACCTATATTGTGGTTTTGTTATTTTAAGAACGTAGAAATAGATTAACGGTCCGAGCGCCAATAAAAAATGCAAAGGTAGTTTATCCCACCAGGGTAAGTAATTGTCAAGCCTGATATCAATAGCCAATACACGGATCATCCATAAAACCATCGTAAATAATGCCAATGCAAGGAACCGGTTGGCGCTTTGGTTAACGGTTTTGGTAAACCATAAAAGCATTGCAAACATAAGCCCGATGAATATGGCACCGAGAAACGCAAGGTCGTACAGGTTGATATGGAATGAATAAGAATTCAAACAGATTAATTTAACAACAATCGCAAGTCCGGCTAAGGTACTCACTCATTTCCCAGGTTTTTCACCCCGTCCCGATAGCTATCGGGATCATCGGGATTTGCCACATCGTTTTTATTATTCAGTTCTGAGTGACTTCACAGGATTAGCTGTAGCTACTTTAAACGCTTTGAAGCTTACCGTAATTAATGCGATTATCAACGCCGCTATGCCGGGTACTGCCAACACCCACCAGCCTATCGTTATTTTATCGGCGAAACCCTGCAGCCAATCATGCATGGCCCACCATGATAATGGTAAGGCAATAACAACAGCAATCACTACGAGTTGTAAAAAACTACGCGACAACATTGCCATCACATTCAATGTAGTTGCACCCAGCACTTTGCGAATACCTATTTCCTTTTGTCTTTTTTGCGCAGTAAAAGCTGCCAGGCCGAATAAACCAAGACAGGAAATAATGATGGCCAATCCTGCAAAATAACTGGATAACACAGCTATCCGTTGTTCGGTGAGGTAGAGTGCCTGGTAATCACTATCCATAAAACTGAAATCGAAGTTATAGCCCGGTAAATATTTGTTGAAGGTTTGCCGAACGGCATCCACAACGCGTTGTTCCATTCCGGGTTTTATTTTTACCAACACGGTACGGCCGCCAGGTTGCAACCGGATGATCATTGGTTCGATTGCATTATGCAGTGATCCGTAATGAAAATCTTTTACCACACCGATGATTTCGCTTCCGCCATTCATATTTATCTTTTTACCAACCGGGTTCGTAAGATGCATCATCTTCACAGCGGCTTCGTTCAGCATTATTTTGTTATAATCGTCATGGTATGCTTTGGAAAAGCTGCGGCCTTCTTTCAACGGTATACCCAGCGTTTCAATATAATCATACCCGGCAAGAGGCGACTGGAAAAGATAACTTTCTTCATTCTTATCACCGCTCCACGATATACCTGATTGTCCGGGTATATCTTTTAATATACCACCACCCATATTAGTAGCATGTGCCACACCCGGCAATTGTTTTACAGCATCCAGGAAGGCTTCGAATGTTGCGTTTGTTTTTCCATCTTCACCAAGTCCATCCCACGGCGTATATAATTCACCTTTCCAGGTAAAGGTTAAAATATTGTCTTTATCGTAGCCGAGATTTTTTGTCTGCGTATATTTTATTTGCCGGTTCACGACCATAAAGCCAATCATAAATACAACTGAAAGGGAAAACTGCACAACAACCAGCCCTTTGCGTATCCATAGTTCACCAAGGCTTGTCGCCAGCTTACCTTTTAACACCGCGACCGGCTTAAAACGCGACAGATAAAAAGCAGGATAACAACCGGCAATAAAACCGGTAAACAGTGCAATGCCAATAACAGGTAAAGCCAGGCCTGCGGCATTGCGCAGTGTAATAGACTTACCGGTAATAGAATTGAATTGTGGCAATAAGACGATGATGAGTATAACGGCTATGCCTAAGGCCATTAGCGCCATTAGTAGCGACTCTGCCAGGAATTGTACAATCAATGACCGGCGACTTGCGCCGATAGTTTTCTTTATGCCCACCTCTTTCATTTTGTTGGAAGCCTGTGCCGTGGAGAGATTGGTAAAATTGATACACGCAATAAGCAGGACAAACAATGCTATTATACTGAAGAGGCGTACATATTCTATCCGACCACCTGCCTGTACACCATTTTCATATGTGCCATGCAGGTATCTTGCAGAGTATTGCTGCAAAAACATGGTAAACTTATCCAGTTCGGGTTTCTTAGACTGCAGGTAACCGGCCACTTTTTTATTAAAGCTGTTGACATCAACTCCCCTTTTTAATACAACGAATGTTTCCGCATAACTGCCTGTCCACTCTTTGGCCCAACGATCGTTTTTCAGCAGCACGTTAAGGTTCATCACAAAATCAAATTGCTGGGTTGAATTTGCAGGCACTTGTTTAAATATACCGGACACTTTGTAAACACCTTTGAAAAATGCGTTGCTCCAGGTAATTGTTTTACCAATAGCGTCCGTGGTTTTGAATAGTTTCCTGGCAAGCCCTTCGCTTAGCACGATATTAGTCTCATCATTCAATACATTGTTCTTATCACCGTGTAACAAGGGGTAAGAAAAGACATTGAAGAAATTGGCCCCGGCTATAAAACCGTTGGTTTGAATCTGCACTTCGCCGGCAGCTACTATACCATCCTTGCTACCGAAATTAAAAAAATCGTTTACGGCAACAGCGTCTTCTACTTCGGGCAGATCTTTTAGCATCGCATCCGGTAATGGCACCGGTGTATGGTTCCATGTAAGTATGCCATCAGTCGTTTTAAAATTATTCATTACCTGGTACAGGCGGCTGTCGTTGGTATGAAATTTATCGATGCTGAGCTCATCACTTACCCAAAGAAAAATAAATATTGCACCTGTAAGTCCGGTGGAAAGGCCAACAAGGTTTAACCATGTAAACTGCCGGTTCTTCTTAATGCTGCGCCACGCATGTTTTAAATAATTTCTGAGCATATAATTACGGTTTAATTTCACTTCAGACCCTTTGTATTTGGGCTGATGAATTGAAATTACCGTTGTGGAACGCGACAAATGTCTCAGATGATAAGATGAGTCCTTATTTTCCAGGCTATTTTTAAATTCAGCAGGGCTCTTCCCTGTCATTTGTTTAAAGGTGCGGTTGAAGGTGGCTTTAGAGTTGAATCCTGCTTCAAAAGCAATACCTAATAAAGTGATATTATCGTAAGCTGGCCTACGCAGTTTTGATATTACATCACGGACGCGGTATTCATTAATGAAGTCATTGAAGTTTTTTTTGAAGACTGAATTAACCACTCGTGATAATTCATGGTGAGGCATGTTGAGTTTTTCAGCAAGCGAAGTCAGGCTCAGATCCGGGTCTTCGTAATACAGGTTGGCCTCCATCTGTTTTTTAAGCATTACGCCTTTTGCTTTCAGCTCGGCTGGTATCGATTGCTTAACGGGAGCAGTTGTTTCTGCTTTCTGCGCAGCCTGTGGTTTTAAGAAAGCAGCAGCTGCAGTCCATATAATGATTACTACGAAAAAAATATAAAAGGGATAATAAACCTGGATACCTGATTGATCGCGATAGCCAACAAAGTTGATGATTGCACAAACCAACCATACGATCCATAACAGAGCAGTAGCTCCAAGCAACCGACGCAGCCAACGGAATTCAATAAGAGGGCGATCCATTAATACCGGCTGCAATCCGCGATAGAAACGTTGTATGAGTTGATTGCATTGATACAGGTAGGCAATGTTGGAAATGAAAACAAGTAATTGCAGTGCAGGATTCAGTTGTTGAAAAGTATGGGTAGCATAAGTCACATCACCGGTCAAAAGGCTTTCCCTGATTTCCAACACGAATGCTGCTTGTTCAAGCAGCAGAGGACTAAAGTGAAGTAAATCCCTGCCGATGAATTTATACCGCGGCCTCGTTATTTTAAGAACATAGAAATAGATTAACGGTCCGAGAGCAAGAAGAAATTGCAAGGGCAATTTATCCCAAAAGGGGAGATATGTTTCAAGCCTAATATCAATCGCCAAAATGCGGATCATCCATAAAACCATTGTGAGCAGCGCAAGGGCGAGAAACCTGTTGGCACTTTGGTTAACAGCTTTTGTGATCCATAAAAGAACAGCAAAAAATAACCCGATGAATATAGCACCGAGAAATGCAAGGTCATACAGGTTGATATGGAATGAATAGGAATTCAAATAGATTGCTCGCCTGGTTGGTTGTTAACCAAAAAGTACCTTTAAGCCGCTAAAAGATACCTCTTTTGTTTTGACGGCATATATTTCTGAAATGTTACAGCAGGTTTGCCATGCTATTGAAAAGAAAACCGACTCTTTTTTTAATCATTATTCAGTCTTCAGCGTCTTCACCGGGTTAGTCAACGCAGCTTTCACTGATTGAAAACTGATCGTAATAAACGCGATCAACACAGCGATCACTGCCGCAATGCCAACCACCCACCATTCAAGTGTTGCCCTGTATGCAAAATCCTGCAACCATCTATTCATTGTCCACCAGGCGAGCGGCGATGCAATTAATATAGATACAATTACCAGCTTGATAAAATCAACTGATAACATTGCCACGATACCAGAAACCTTTGCGCCAAGTACCTTTCTTATACCAATCTCTTTTATTCTTCGTTCTGCTGCATACGCGGAGAGTCCGAATAATCCCATGCAGGCAATCAGGATTGCAATCGTACTGAAGGATATAAACAATTGACCGGTCCGCTGCTCTGAGCGATAAGTAGCATCGAATTCCTGGTCCATGAATGAATAGGTAAAGGTTTGTTTTGATAATTCTTTCCATGTTGCTTCAATTTTACCGATCGTTGCATGCAGGTTGGCGGTGTTGAGTCGCAAGCTGATGGCGCCACGATCTTCATCGAGATTTAAAGCAAGCGGTTTTATTTCATCTTTTAGTGAGCTGTAGTTGAAATCTTTTATCACGCCAATAATATGAAAGGTTTGCAGGCCAACGCTATTGCGATAAATTGGTTTATTGAGTGGATCTTTAAAACCAAACCGTTTTACAAATGCTTCGTTCACAATAATACCGGTAGAATCGGTCGGCATCTGCGAAGAAAAATTACGGCCTGACACCAGTTGTATGCCCATTGTTGCTAAATAATCTTCGTCAACCGGCCAGAAGTCTGAAAGTACATCCTGTTTAATATCCAATGGCAATTGTGGAAACATACCTGTTATGTTTCGCTCCTCACCGGTTGGCGTATAGGTAGACATCGTCACATTCACAACGCCTGGCAATTGTCGCAACTGTTGTCTCAATACTTTCGCCCCGCTGCCCAACTGGTTCACGTTTTTAATTACAAGCACCTGGCTACGGTTAAAACCAAGGCTTTTATTCTGAATATAATTCAATTGGCGATAGATAACTATCGTGCCGATGATGAGAAATATAGAAATTGAGAATTGAAAAACAACGAGAAAGCCACGGAGATAACCAGCTTTCAGGTTGCCACCCAGTTTACCTTTTAATACTGCTAATGGCTTGAACGACGACAGAAAAAATGCGGGATAAATACCAGCCAGTGTGCCGATGATTAATGTTCCAGCGATCAGCGAAGGTATCAGCCAGCGGAGGGATGCAGGTGTAAATGATAATTCCTTTGCGGCGACCTCATTGAAGAAAGGCATCGCCAGTGACGCAAGCACTATGGCAAGGATAGAAGCGATAAACGTGAGCAAAATAGATTCAGTAAGAAACTGCCCGATCAGCAATCCTCTTCCCGAACCAAGCACTTTACGCATGCTTACTTCCTTTGCACGGATTGAAGAACGTGCAGTGGAGAGATTCATAAAGTTTACGCAGGCGATAAGAAGGATAAATAGTGCGATGGCTGAAAAAATATACACGTATTGAATGTTGCCATTCTTTGAAAGTTCGTACTGGGCATTTGAGCGAAGGTGGATGTTAAGCAAAGGCGTCAATGTATAATTCAGATAATTACCACCCTGCGTCATAGAAGGAGGATAATTGCTGAGCGCAGCATCCTGCATAGCTTTTTCAAGCTGATGGATATTTGTAGTTGCTTTCAATAATACGTAATGATGAACGCCGCCGTATCCCCATCCGTTATCCAAGTATTCCGGGATAGAGTTATACGATAAAATGAAATCATAGATAAAATGCGATTGCGAAGGAATGTCTTTAATTACACCTGTTACCTTATACACACTGGTGTCATTGATCGTGATCGTTTTACCAACAGCATAAATATCCTGGAAATATTTCTTCGCCATACTTTCTGTAATAACAGCAGAATGCGGTTCATCCAGCGAAGTAGCGGGAGATCCTTCAATCATTGGTAAAGTAAAAACATCAAACAAGCCGGACTCTGCAAAAGCAACTCTTTTTTCTTCGATATTGATGTTGCCTTTTTTAATATTGAACTTCTGCGGCGTTTTGAATAATGTTTCCTTTGGAATGATGCGAACCATTTTCTCAATTCCGGTATAATCCTTCATCGCCTCCATCAACGGTTTTTCAGAGCCAGCGTAAGAGGCCTCGTTACCATTGAGCTTTGCATTTTCTGTTACCCTGTAAATGCGGTCTGCTTTCAGATTGAATTTATCGTAACTCAATTCATCAGCGACGTATAAAACAATCAGCAGAAACGTGGCCAGACCCACAGAAAGGCCGATGATGTTAAGCGTTGTAAAACCTTTACTTTTTTTCAGGCTGCGGAAAGCAGTTTTAAAATAATTTTTTAGCATGACTGAAGTTTACCGGTTGAAGAAGTATGAAACAAGAACGAAGAGAATGCCAGTTTTGCAAACAATTATTTTTCAGCCATCTAATAAATCCCGTTAAAAAATTTCTGTTCGATTCTGGACAGTTACTGTTCGGATTGAATTCATTGGTAGTCAGCGTACCGCAAACATTTTACAATACAAAAAAGGCTTTTATCGGCCACATTACACTTGCTGTGGAAAGAATGCCGCCCGGAAATTGCTGTTGCCGCCTTATCTTGTCGTCACAAACAAAAGCTTCATGAAGATCCTTGTTGTTGATGATGAAAATGATGTAAAGACTTTGTTCGAGCAGCGTTTTCGTAAAGAAATCCGTAGCGGCGAAATGGAGTTTATGTTTGCCTGCTCAGGCGAAGATGCTATCAACTGTCTTGAAAAACATACTGGTGAATCATTCCTCGTTCTTTCAGATATCAATATGCCGGGTATGAGTGGCCTGGATCTTCTTAAAAAAATAAAAGAGGAATTTAAAAAACCAACGCCACCAGTAATTATGGTTTCAGCATACGGCGATTCAGAGAATTACAATTGCGCCATGAAATACGGCGCCAATGACTTTGTTACAAAACCCGTTGACTTCAGTTCGTTGAAAGAAAAGCTGAAGACTGTGGCTGCATAATGTCATTTTCCTATCTGTTTATTTATTCCTTTTAAGATATTTTTTCTCTTTGATAAAGAAGATACTTCCACTTTGGTTACAACTTTAACTATAAAACCCGGAGTCATTCTCCGGGTTTTATAGTTAAAGCAAAGATTTTTAAACTATCAGTCTGCTATCAAAGTTTTACTCCAACACTTACATAAAAAGTCCTTCCGTCCGCAGGTAATATGCCTGGTCCGGGATACATCGTTATTCTTCTGCTGAAATAACGTTTGTCCATAAAATTATTGATGCCGCCGGATAACCGATATCCCTTAAGAAATTTCCATTCTACCGACCAATCCCACAAATTATAGGAGGGAATCAGACCTGTAACTCCATTGGCGCTGGATACGGTATTCAACGCATCATTGAAATTTTCTCCTGTATAGCTATGCTGGAAGGTTGTTAAGAAAGTTTTATATAGAAAAGTCAAGCCGGTTTTATCGATCCATTCGGGCGTATTTTCAACCTTATTGCCTTTGATACTTGTATTAACGCCGCTTTTGTTAATCGTAGCATTCGTATAACGGGCATGCGTATAGGATAATGAATTGAATAAACGTACATCAAAATTATTTACTGGTCCGCCCTTCACCAACGCAGGGATAGACAACTCAAAAAAAGCTTCTATGCCTTTTGAAACCGCATCCCCCACATTTGTAGAATACAGGTAGCTACCGGAAGTACCTGTTTGCGTAATCAGTCCTACGCGATTGCCGTAAAAAAGATAAAATCCATTTACATCAAAGCTGAGAAAGTCACCGGCTTTACCACGATAGCCAAGATCGATATCATAACCTTTACTGTCTTTTAAGTTAGGATCCACCTGGTCCACTCTATCAGCAGGTGTAACGGATGCATAAAGATAAGGGCGGTATGCCTGTGAAATATTTCCATAAATCTGTGTTTCCGAAGTAGGTTGGTATTGAAGCCCAACGCCGAATAGAGGAAAACTTCTGTTGCCTTTATAATTGACGGGGAAAGTTGCATTGTTGATAACACCGGTAAGATCTGTATTGATAATTTCATATCGCATGCCGGGAGTAACCGAAAAACGATCTGTTAGCTGAATCATATTTTCCGCATACGCCGCATAATTATACGTTTTGAAACGCAGGTCGATGCCATAAGGTTTCACGAGACTGAGATCAAAATCACTACCAATTGTTCCAACTCCTTTCTGCCTTCTTTTAGTTTGTTCAGTAGAGAAACGAACACCACCGGTTAACACAGAATTGAAATTGCCAAGATACCAGGAATGTAATACTCTGGCTTCAGTTGTAAAGCCTGAATAATAATCGCGGTCTACTTGTCTCGGATTATAAGAGTTGATTGCTACATTAAATGTATCGGGAATATTGGGGTTGTTGATAAACTGCACACTGTTACGTTGACCGATCAAGCTATGAGCCGTCACTTCAAATCGTGTACGAGCAGATGCTTCGTATTTCCAGGTGAGTGCAGGTATATTGATTTCAGGATTGAAGAAATTCCGGTTACGGATCGATTGCTTTGAATCCTGGTTGAATTGTGCATCATCCAGACCGCCGGCAATTTGCTGCACATAATCCATTCTCGAGAATTGCAATGATAAGCTTGACCGGGTGGTAAAATGATATTGAAGATTGATATAGTAAGCGTGATAATTAAATGCAGAATTAGGACGCCAGCCATCTCCATGACGGCTATCGAAGTAGGCATAATAACTGAACTTACCTTTTGTACCATTTACTGCATTAAATGAATTGAAGAAATTATTGGAACCTGCTGTCTGTTCGCTCTCAAGAGCAAAGGGTCTTGTACTATCGGCTTCCTTCATCACAAGGTTCATCATACCACCAAACTGACTGCCGAATTGCAATGCTGCAGACCCTCTCACCAGTTGTATTTCTTTCACGCCTTGCATAGGTGGAGTGTAATGATCTTCCGGATAACCGAATACATCTGAATTGGTATTGTAACCATTCTGGCGCACATTCATTTCGATAGAACGGTGAGAGTCGGTTCCTCGGGAACCAATGTTGAGTTGTGTACCGGCCCCGTCCATATCCCACATCGTTAAACCAGGCACTTTTGCAAAAGCCATACGGGCCGAGTTTTGTTGCAAGTTCGCAGTTGCTTCATCCAACTTAATTGAATTCGTTTTCTTACCGGCGAAGATATTTACACCGGAAACGTCTGGCAGGTATTTTATGCGTGCTGACTTTTGATAAGAAGTAACGATGATGCTGTCGAGTGTTTTTGTTCGTTCGCTTTCTGTTTGTTTACCCTGGTGTTGTGCAGACGCGTTTAGAATGATGCACAGCAATAGGCAAGAAACTATGATTTGTCTCATGATTTGAGTTTTTGGTATAACTATAAATGAATGCTTAATATCTGCCCGGATGTCATGCAGATAATAAGCGACTACGACAAAATGATCGCCGTAGAAAATGATCGATAAAAAATTTTCAGATTAGATTATACTAAAAACTCGGGTGGTTGACCAGCAGTAGATGGTTGAAATTGTGAGATGAAGTAATTGTTTTTACTTCGATAAGACAGAAGATTGTTTTCCGTATAGAATATATATGCCAATTCATCCTGTGGCAAATAATCGCTTAAAACCAAGCGGGGTGCATTAGGGACGTTATTTTTCTGTGGACCATCCTGTTGAAGGTTGTTTACCGCTTTAAAATAATCCGACTTGGCAAGTTGTAATATATCTTTTTCGGTATGAGCGATACATAAAAGATAGAGTGTATCGTTGATGAACTTCCGTTTTACAAATTCAAAATTCTTTCCGTCGATTTCAATTTCTCCATCATAATCCCGGTATTCGGCCCAGTTAGAGAGGTAAGGAAGGTTAAGAGGAATCTTTACTTCTACAAGAAGCTTTTTGTCATATTTGCCACTGCTGATCGTTTGCGCCAACCGGATGGTTGACTTGTTTTGTAGGTACGACAACACCCACCTGTACCCGCAACAGTTAAAGATCAATACCATGAGAAATACTATCGACAGCGCTTTTTTCACAGGACGAAGATAATGAAGTAATCCTTTTGAAATTCGCAGATAAAGCGACAACAATTCAGTACTGCTGGCGGGTCTGCAAGCATCTGGCCAGTTTTGTTACAGTATCAAATTGGTAATTATATAGACACCTTGTTGTTTGGAACTTGTTGCGCAATAAATAATTGAAGGTCTATTGTTGTAAGTACTGTTCAACAAAATCCCCGCAATACTTTTTTATTTCTTCCCGTACACGCCGGAAAGCTGCTTTTATCTCTTCATCACTGCCAACTGCTTTAGCCGGATCAGGAAAATTATGATGAAACTTGTGGGCCGTTGATGGAAAAAAGGGGCAACGTTCTTTAGCATTATCGCAAACAGTAATTACAAAATCAAACGGAATGTTCCGATATTCATCAATATTATTCGACGTATGCGATGATATATCAATGCCATCTTCTTTCATCGTATTGATCGCCCGTGGATTGACACCATGTGTTTCCATACCGGCGCTATAAATTTCGGCAGTATCACCGGCAAAGTATCGCAGGTAACCTTCAGCAATCTGGCTGCGACAACTATTGCCGGTACATAGCACTAATATTTTCTTCTTTACCATACTTAATTGATCAAAAATTTTATAATCCCCATTACTTACGCGTAGCACTATATGAACAAAATTGAATTATTTTAAAACCTTGCAAAGAATCTTTACCAACTTTTTGGAGAATAGTTTAATACTGGTACGCCCAAACAAAAAACCTCAAACAGTCTTTTCTCCCTTTGATTTTTTAATTTTGCTTTTTAATTTTCAATCCCCGGTATGCAGTTTTATTGTGAATCACTAACGGAGTATAAGCGGCTAAGAACGAGAGAAGTAAAGATTGGCGACCTGCTGCTGGGCAATCCTGGTAATGGCCAGTCTCATCCTATCCGTATCCAGACGATGACGACAACTGACACAATGGATACGAAGGCTACGGTGGAGCAGAGTATCCGTTGCATAGAGGCGGGTTCAGAACTGGTACGTATCACAGCGCCTTCAAAACGCGAAGCGGAGAATTTACTAAACATAAAAAACGAACTACGCAAAAGAGGCTATACAACACCGCTGGTAGCTGATATACATTTCACCCCAAATGCCGCGGAGATCGCGGCAAGAATTGTTGAAAAAGTGAGGATCAATCCTGGCAATTATATTGACAAAAAGAAGTTTGAACAGATTGAATATACAGATGCTGAATATGCTGAAGAGATTGAGCGCATTTATGATCGGTTTACTCCATTGATAAAGATTTGTAAGGAATACGGCACTGCCATGCGCATCGGTACCAACCATGGTTCATTAAGCGACCGCATCATGAGCCGCTATGGCGACACGCCAATGGGAATGGTAGAAAGTGCGATGGAGTTTCTGCGTATTGCAAGAGATGCATCATATCATAATATCGTGCTCAGCATGAAAGCCAGTAACCCGCAGGTAATGGTACAGGCGTATCGGTTGCTGGTAAAGACGATGTCTGAAGAGTTCAATGAATGCTACCCATTACATCTTGGTGTTACTGAAGCCGGCGATGGTGAAGACGGAAGAATAAAATCCGCCATCGGCATTGGTACATTGATGGAAGATGGTTTGGGAGATACGATACGTGTATCATTGACGGAAGACCCTGAATTTGAAATACCGGTATGTAAAGATTTGTTGAAGAGATATGGTACAAGTTGGGGAGACCGGAAGTCGGAAAGTCGGCAGGGAAATTCCGAATTAAAGAAACTGTCTCCCGGACTCCCGGACTCGAGGACTACCAACTTACCCTACTCTCCTTTCTCCTACAAACGAAGAGAAACATTTACCGTTGATAATATTGGCGGCAGGCAGGTACCCGTTGTTGTGGCAGACCTTAGCAGGATTGAAAAGATTACACACAATCATTTGCAGAGTATCGGGTACACTTATAATGCAACGACTGATAAATGGAATATCAGTGATGCTGCTGCGGATTATATTTTTACCGGTAATCAATTACTGGATTTCGAATTGCCCGGTACATTGAAAGTGATTATAAATGCTGGCGCATGGCAACAAGTTGTAGACAATCAAAAATACTTTCCTATATTTTCAGATCCTGAGTTTGCATCTGCTGGCGCAAAAAGTGAACGATTGAATTTTGTGATGGTTGATTGCAGTGGAGATAAGTCGGCCGCTTTGTCTAACCCGAATCTTGAAAAATTGGGTGGTGATCATTCAGTCGTAGTTTGTCTGAGCTCTACTAATAAAAATGCGATGCAGTCTGTCCGGGCTATGTTTGTTGAGTTGTTGCACAGACAGATTAAAAACCCTGTCATATTAATAACTGATAGCGGCTGGCAAACACCGGATGAACATCTCATTCATTTCGCAACAGAAACAGGCGCTTTATTCCTTGAAGGAATGGGTGATGGCATTTGCCTTGGCTATAACAGTAAGGCACAAATGGAAAATGTGCAGGTGAATGGAAGGACGTATCTGCCGGTAAAAGATATTTACCAGTTTACCAATAATACTGCCTTTAGCATTTTACAGGCAACAAGAACGAGAATTTCAAAGACAGAATATATCAGTTGTCCGAGCTGCGGCCGCACATTATTTGACCTGCAGGAAACAACAGCAAAGATCCGTGCGGTGACAAATCATTTGAAAGGTGTAAAGATCGCAATCATGGGTTGCATTGTAAATGGACCGGGTGAAATGGCGGATGCTGATTTTGGATATGTTGGTAGCGGCCCTGGTAAGATTACATTGTATAAAGGCAAAGACATTATTAAAAGAAACGTGAATAGTGATATAGCAGTAGATGAGCTGGTGAGCATCCTGAAAGAAAATGAAGTATGGATAGAGCCAGCTTAATGATGATTGCAGCTAAATAGTCAAAGGTGATAATGCGGAAGCAATACTGGATTTTTATTTTTCTTTTTGTCTTATTGATTCACATCGGCAGTATGATAGCCGGTTGGTTATTTGTTGAACAGGCGACTAAGGCGTTGCTGATTCCCATACTAATTGCTTATTTCATTTCCGAAACAAAAGCAGTCCTATCTCCATTAAAAAAATGGGTGTTGCTTGCATTGACCTTTTCATGGGTCGGCGATGTGCTGCTACTGTTTGTTGAAAAAGATGCTGCTTTTTTTCTTGCAGGATTAGCTTCTTTTTTGATCGCACATATTTTCTACATCGTTTTCTTTCATTTGATACGATTGGAGCAACAGGTACAAAGCAGACCCGTTTTAGTAATGCCGGTTTTGATTTATTACGTGGCATTGATGTTCATGCTATCACCACATTTAGGTGGCATGAAATTACCGGTAAGAATTTACGGAGTAGTGATTTGTTTCATGCTGATGCTGGCCGCACATATGTTGTTTATAAAAAACAGGAAAGCTGGGTTGATACTACTGACAGGCGCATTGCTATTTGTAATCAGTGATTCTGTATTGGCCATCAACAAATTCTATGGGGCGTTTTCCGGGGCAGGAATAATTATTATGCTGACTTATGGAGCAGCGCAATTATTGATTACAACAGGAGCAATTGATTATCTCGATAAGAAGGAGCTGACTGAATAGTGTTTTATAATCTGAACTGATAAAATCAATGAGAAGATACGTTTCATACTTACTATTTTACGTTTTACACAACACTACCTATCTTGTCATTGTTAATACCGTTACTACATGCAAAAAACTGATTTTTTAGTCATCGGCTCAGGTATAGCAGGTTTGACCTACGCATTGAAGATGGCGCAGGAATTTCCTGGTAAAAAAATATTGGTTCTTACCAAGGCAAAAGCCGATGAGACCAATACCAAATATGCGCAGGGCGGGGTAGCGGTGGTGAACGACCTCGAAAATGATAGCTTCGAAAAACATATAGAAGACACTCTGATTGCCGGAGATGGACTTTGTAATAAACAGGTGGTTGAAATAGTTGTAAAAGAAGGCCCTGACAGGGTAAGAGAATTGATTGAATGGGGCGCCCAGTTTGATAAAGAAAAAGACGGTGATTACAAACTTGGAAAAGAAGGCGGCCACTCTGAATTCAGGATCATTCATCATAAGGATATTACGGGGTGGGAAATGGAAAGGGCGTTGCTGGAAGCAGTCGGTAAGCAAAGCAATATCGAAATAGTAAAACATTGTTTTGTCATTGACCTCATCACGCAGCACCATCTTGGATATCTCGTTACCAAATCAACGCCGGATATAGAATGTTATGGTGTATATGTGCTCAACCTGCAAACGAACAGAATAGAAAAGATTGTTGCTAAAACGACATTGCTGGCAAGTGGAGGTAACGGACAAGTATATCGTACCACAACTAATCCATCTATTGCAACCGGCGATGGTGTGGCGATGGTGTACCGTGCAAAAGGCAGAATAGAAAATATGGAGTTTATCCAGTTTCACCCTACCGCCTTGTATGAAGCGGGTATGCGAGGTCAGGCGTTTTTAATTACTGAAGCTGTTCGTGGCGATGGTGGCATATTGCGCAACAAAGATGGTGAAGCATTTATGGAACGCTATGATGCACGAAAAGATCTTGCACCGCGTGATATCGTTGCCCGTGCAATCGATAGCGAAATGAAACGTACCGGTACTGAGCATGTATGGCTCGATTGCAGGCATTTCACCAAAGAGAAATTTACAGAGCATTTTCCGAATATTTATCAAAAATGCTTGAGCATCGGTATAGACATTTCAAAGAACATGATACCAGTAGCGCCTGCAGCGCATTATAGTTGCGGGGGAATAAAAGTAGATGAATGGGGAAGGAGCTCGATCCGCAACTTATATGCGTGTGGTGAGTGCAGCAGCACTGGATTGCACGGCGCCAATCGTCTTGCAAGCAATTCATTGCTTGAAGCAATGGTATTTGCGCACCGCTGTTACCTGGATGTAAAAGAGACAGTAAGTAAAACAGATGCTCAGGAACATGTGCCTGACTGGAATGCAAAGGGTACCAGTGAGCCAAAAGAAATGATCCTCATTACACAAAGCCTGAAGGAATTGCAGCAAGTAATGAGCGACTACGTTGGTATTGTAAGAAATGATGTGCGCTTGCAACGTGCCATGAAGCGGCTCGATTTATTATGGGAAGAAACAGAGAACTTATATCAAAGCTCGTCAGTATCACCGCAACTGCTGGAATTAAGAAACCTGATCACAGTTGGTTACCTGATTGTAAAAGGCGCCGCATTCAGAAAGGAAAGTCGTGGATTGCATTATAACACCGATTATCCTGGCAAGAGTGAACTGGTTCAGAATATTGTATTGTAATTTGCGCATTCGTGCGTTGTATTTCCAAATTGATTGAATGTATTATATCGTATACGGATTATTTTATTTGATTTCCCTGTTACCACTTAGGGTATTGTATTTTTTGTCGGATGCCTTTTATGGGTTGACTTATTATATTCTGAAATACAGAAGAGATGTAGTATCCGCTAATCTGAAAATTGCGTTTCCCGAAAAGACAGATGCTGAAAGAAAAAAAATCGAGAAGCAATTCTATCACAATTTTATTGATTCATTTGTTGAAACGATAAAGCTGGTCTCCTCATCCGAACGATTTATTGAAAAACATTTTACAGCCAACTGGGATGTAATAAATAAAGTGTATGAATCCGGAAGGCGTGCCCATCTGCACCTAGGCCACAATTTCAATTGGGAATGGGGCAATGTTGTTTTGGGAAAGAAAACTCCGTTTAAGTTTTTAGCTGTTTACACGCCAATATCCAACCAGGTATTTGAACGGCTTTTTTTAAAAATGCGTTCACGATCAGGAGTGACAATGTTGCCGTCGAATAAAATGAAAGAAGCCTTTTTGCCCTATCGTAATACACAATATTTATTAGGACTTGTAGCAGATCAGAATCCAAGTAATCCATCCCGGGCATGGTGGTTTAATTTCTTTGGTAAACCGGCACCTTTTGTGAAAGGGCCTGCAAAAAATGCAATCACATCAGATGCAGTTATTATCCTTGCGTCGATTAAAAAACCGAGACGGGGATATTATGAAGGCATATTCTCATTACATGAAGAGCATCCGGAGCAACATACGGAACAGGAGCTCACTAAAAAATTTATAGATTATCTCGAAAATAATATTCGTGAGAACCCGTCTCTTTGGCTGTGGAGCCATAGAAGATGGAGATGGGATTGGAAGCCAGAATATGGTGAAATTATTTCGTAAGGATCTTAATTCAACACGCTTTTCTCTTTTACAATCTTTGCTTTTTCCTGTTGCTTTATTGCATCCCAGCCACCCACTACATTTCTGATGTTGTGAATGCCCTGTCGTTTTAACAATGATGAAGCGATGATGCTCCGATAGCCGCTGGCGCAATGAACGTAAACATTACTCTCCTCGTTGATATTTGCCATGTTGGCCGGATCATTTAATTCAGCCAATGGCATATTTAAAGCATCTTTTAAATGCCCATCAGCAAACTCAACCGGTTTGCGTACATCAATTACGATGAGGTTATCGTCAAAGGGAATATCCATCATCAGTTCATCAGCTTCCACATTGATGATCATATCAACTTCTTCCCCGGCATTTTTCCATGCCTCATAGCCGCCGTTGAGATAACCTTTTATTTTATCGAAACCAACACGTGCCAACCGGATAATCGTTTCTTTTTCACGCCCCGCTTCAGTAACGAGAATGATTGGCGCTTCAAACGAAAGCAATCCGCCAGCCCATTCAGCAAAACGTCCTTCAAGGCCGATGCTGATTGCGCCGGGAACAAAGCCATCTGCAAATGTATCAGCCAAACGTGTGTCGAGTATGATGGCATCTTTTTCTATCCATGATTTAAACTCGCTTACAGATAAAGGCTTCAATCCATGCGCTAAAACATCATCAAGACTTTCATAACCTTCTTTGTTGATTTTGGCATTAATTGCAAAGTATTGCGGAGGTTCTGCAAGTCCATCTGTTACTGCTTTTATAAATGCGTCTTTTGATTGTTGCTGTAAAGCGTAGTTGAATTTCTTTTCGTCTCCGATAGTACTGTATGTATCAGGACCGAGGTTTTTACCACAAGAGCTGCCAGCGCCATGTGCAGGATAAACAATCACATCATCTGCAAGAGGCACAATTTTTTTCTGTAGACTGTCAAACAGCATACCTGCAAGGTCGTTTGTAGTTAAGCTTCCATCTTTTTGTGCAAGATCAGGACGACCCACATCACCGACAAACAATGTATCTCCTGTAAAAATGCAATGATCTTTTCCTGTTTCATCTTTCAATAAATAACAAGTGGATTCAAGCGTATGTCCCGGCGTATGTAATACTTTCAATGAAATATCACCTACTTTAAACAGGTCGCCATCTTTTGCGATGTGCACTGGAAATTTTGTAACCGTATCTGTCCGTAAACGATCGTTGCATCAGTAGCCTTTGCAAGATCAATATGGCCACTTACAAAGTCGGCATGAAAATGAGTTTCAAAAATGTATTTGATAGTTGTCTTTCGTTCATTTGCTAATTGAAGATATTCGTCTATATCTCTCAACGGATCAATTACTGCCGCTTCTCCATTGCTTTCAATATAATATGCCGCCTCACTTAAACACCCTGTATACAATTGCCTTATGTACATATTCAGAAATTTGTTTCTGCAAATTTACTTCATTAAAATAAAAAGAGCGGAGGTGGTTGCCTCCGCTCTAACAACAGCATTTAAGAACATTAGTCAAGTAACTCGGCAAGGAATTGATTTACTTCATCCATTCTGTTCATACTAACAGAATAGTAAATAAATTTTCCATCCCTGTCTGTTTTCACAAAACCTGCCTTACGGAGAATTGCCAGATGTTGTGATGCAACTGATTGTTCAAGGCGCATTTTTACATAGAGCTCTGTTACGGTCATGCGACCATGCTCATCGATGAGTCTCACAATTTGCTGGCGCAGCTTGTGATTAACAGCTCTGAGAACCAATGCGGCCTTTTTTAAATTGTGCAAATCAAGATTCAGGAGCATGCCACTTCCTGAAACTGCACTTAAAGTGAGTTCTGAAGCATTCATAAATACTTCCATTTTAGCTTCGGTGAATAAATAAGACTGACATAGCAAAAATAATAAATAGCAATGTTTTGAAAGCAAAAGATTTATTGTATAAATACCTAATTAGAGTCTATTTTTTGGGGTGATAAAATTGTTTAATGTACATAGGTTCTGTATATGCCAAACTATTGAAATGTGAGGACTTATACCGCCTGTAAGAGTTATTTCGTAATAGGGATGCATTAATCTCAAAATCACCAAATACTGCATTCTGATTATTTATCAATTGTTTAAGTTTTGCACTTCCGTTTCCAAAAAATAAAATAGAATGATCTGTTAATAAATCAGAGTAGGAGTTTTCATTTAAAATAAGAGCTGCCGGAGGCATCACTTCTTCTCCTGTTTTTGCATACACAGCGGTAAAAACTTCCATACGTCTTGCATCAATCATTGGACAAATAAGATCGGTATCCGCATTTTTTGCTGCTTCCGCCATCATCTCCAGTGTTCCAATTACTATTAGCGGAATATTTAATGCATAGCACAAACCCTTAGCCGTTGATAAACCAATTCTTAATCCCGTATAAGAGCCAGGCCCTATGCTTACAGCAACTGCGTCAAGTTTGTTTAAAGATAAATCATTCGATTGCATCAATTGCTGTATCGCTGGTTGCAGCCATGATGAATGGTCTTTCTGTATGTTGTTTGATGAAATAGCAATTTCAGTCCCATCTTGTGATAAACACACGGATGCTTTATCAATAGAAGTATCGATGTTTAAAATGTAGGTCATTCGTTTTCTGCTTCTTTTTTTAAAAGTATGGATGGTGTGTATCGTGCGTTACTGATACGTAATGTTTCAAGTAATTCGAATATCTTTTTTATGCCAATTATCTTACTCCATTCAAACGGGCCATATGGATAATTGGTGCCAAGTTTCATTGCGATATCGATTTCTTCGCGGGAGCTTACGCCATCTTCAAGCGCAAAGAAAGCTTCATTGACAATTGAACTGATAACTCTTGCAGTAACAAGTCCCGGAATATCTGGTAACCATGTTATTGTTTTGCCGAAGAAATGAAAAAGCATCTCTGTAACAGTTTTTTTCATTTCATTGTTAGTTGTCGCTTCAATTGTTGATCGTTTCAGGAAGCCAGGCCATCCATTAATGCGGATAAAGTGATCCGGCATTCCGATTGTTGTTCCTGTGGTATCATTCACTATTATAATCTGCGCATTCGTTTTACACAATTGTTCTTTCCTGGTTTCCCTGTCAGTATCATATTCCAGGTCAATACAGGCATCCATCACAGACGGTATCATCGTCAATTGACGTATCCATCGAAAGTCGGATGAAGGTTCTACGCCTTGTTGCATCATTTCATTCTGCTGATTCTCATCACAGATCACTACAACCGTCATATACAATTTTTTGCAAAGAAAACGCATAAAGCTAAATTCGCTTCAACGAACTAAAAATGAGATATGAATAAAGAGATTATCAACACTACATCAGCGCCAGCGCCGATAGGCCCTTACAGCCAGGCAGTTAAGGCAGGAAATACT
Organism: Chitinophagaceae bacterium; assembly: GCA_049840875.1. Taxonomy (GTDB): domain Bacteria; phylum Bacteroidota; class Bacteroidia; order Chitinophagales; family Chitinophagaceae; genus JAFDYH01. The sequence continues at coordinate 108,594 of JASGJE010000004.1, forward strand.
TTGTTTATTTCAGGACAGGTTTGTATTGACTCCGTAACAGGGGACTTGAAAAATAAAGATCTGCAGGAAGAAACACACCAGGTAATGCATAACCTGAAAGTGATATTGCAACAGGCGGGAATGACATTTAATAATGTAGTAAAGACAACTATTTTTCTAACAGATATGCACCGCTTTGGAGAAGTGAATGAGATTTATGGCAAATACTTTACAGATACGTTTCCTGCGAGAGAAACTGTACAGGTTTCTGCACTGCCAAAATTTGTGAATGTAGAGATCAGTATGATCGCTGTACTATAATTGTTTATTGTTCGATGTTTGAGATTCAAAGTTTAATCTCCTTAACATCAAACGTCAAACTGCAAATATGTTTTTAAATCGCTTGTCTTTAATTACAGCCTGTTTATTCTTTATAATAATTTCAAAAGCACAGGATGGTTGGACAATAAAGGCTGATAAAATAGATCCTTCCAATTATTATGGTATTACCGTAGCAAATGGTATGCTTGGCATTGTGTCTTCACCAGAACCGTTCAGGATAAAAGACGTTGTATTAAATGGCGCGTACGATTTATATGGACGCGGACGCGTCAGTAATTTTTTGCGCAGCTTCAATTTCCTGAACATGTATCTTGAAATTGATGGCAGAAGATTGGGCGCTGCAGATATCGGCAATATGAAACAGCAACTCGACATGCATCATGCTGCGTTTTCTTCTTCATTTGATTATAAAGATGCCGCTTCAATCAGTTATTCTTATTACGCGTTGCGCCATTTGCCCTATTGTGGGATGATCGATGTTGCCATTACACCAAAAAAAGATATTGAAATAACGGCGGCTTCAGTGATGGAAGCGCCGGATGCATTAAAAGACGTACAGAATTATTACAATGAAATAGACAGGCCACATGTTACAATAAGCCTTCTATCGTCGACGGCTAAAAGTCCTACTGGTAAATTGTTATTTGCTTCTTCTACCAGCTTCCTGTTTAATGAAGCGCATGGATCTGAACCACGCATCATTCATGAAATGTGGGATAATAACATGCACCTAATGAAGTTCAGAAAGAAGTTGAAAGCTGGTGAGACCTACAAATTCAGCATTGCCGGTTCATCGATTTCATCTGCACAACATGATGATCCGTTGAATGAAGCAGAGCGATATACCATCTTTTGCAAACTGGAAGGACATGAGAGATTGATCAACTTTCACAACAAAGCATGGGATGAATTATGGAAAAGTGATGTAGTCATTGAAGGTGATGATGCATCTCAACTGGCAGTTCGTTCAGCAATATATCATTTGTATTCTTTTGTAAGGGAAGGCACATCCTATTCGCCCTCACCGATGGGATTAAGCGGATTGGGTTATAATGGTCATGTATTCTGGGATACAGAATTATGGATGTATCCCGCCATGCTTGTATTGCATCCGGAAATGGCAAGGAGCATGGTAGAATACCGGTATGAACGTTTGAAAGAAGCGAAACATAACGCATTTGCACACGGCTATAAAGGTGCCATGTATCCCTGGGAAAGTGCAGCAAGTGGTAATGAAGAAACGCCAGTATGGGCATTGAGCGGTCCGTTTGAACATCATATCACTGCTGACGTTGCTATTGCAGCGTGGAATTATTACTGTGTAACGCAGGATAAAAACTGGTTGCGTGAAAAAGGATTCCCGGTGATTAAGGAATGCGCTGATTTCTGGGCTTCACGTGTTGAAAGAAATGGACCGGGACATTATGATATAAAAAATGTAGTAGCCGCAGATGAATGGGCGGAGAACGTAGATAACAATGCTTTTACCAATGCGGCTGCCAGAGCTACATTGAAATATGCTACTGACGCGGCGAAATTGCTTGGATTGGTTGCCGATGCTGATTGGATGAATGTTTACAATAACGTTCCCATTTTAAAAATGGACAACGGCGTTACCCGCGAACATACATCCTATAATGGCGAAGGGATAAAACAAGCGGATGTAACCTTGCTTGCATACCCTCTTAAAGAAATTACAGATCCCAAACAAATCAGGAAAGACCTTGAATATTATGATACCCGTGTACCAACGGAAGGCACGCCAGCTATGACGCAGGCAAACTTTGCATTGCTCTATTCAAGGTTGGGTGATGGTGAAAAAGCATTTCATTTTTTTAAAGATGCTTACATGCCCAATCAAAACCCGCCATTCAATGTGCTGGCAGAAACGAAAGGAGGAACAAATCCGTATTTTTCTACCGGCGCCGGCGGATTGATACAGAGTGTATTGAATGGGTTTGGCGGTATTGACATTTCACCCGACGGGTTAAAGCAAGTAAAATCGGCGTTGCCATCTCAATGGAAGAGTGTAACCATCACTATAGCAGGCCCGCAGAAGAAAATTTTCGTAAACAAATAATTCTTTATCTTTAGCCGCTTGAAGAAAATTGCTTCCATACTATTTCTGCTTATTCTGGTCTTCAACTTCTGGGGTTATCGCTGGACGTTGGCGTATATGGAAAAGAAATCTACAGTGCGGCTGGAGCAGAAAATCGATGCAGGGAACTATGATGAAAGTCAATTGGTAGAAGTAAAAATTCCCCTCAATCTTCCCTACTACACAGACTGGAATGAATACCGGAGCGACTATGGTGAAGCTCAATTGAACGGAGAAAATTACCAGTGTGTAAAGCGCAAAGTTGTTGGTGACACGCTTTATCTTTTGTGTCTTCCACATGTTGAAAAGAATACACTGCAACTGGCAAAATCAGATTATTTCAAGAGTGTAAACAACATTCAGCATGATGGCCAGCAAAAAGGCAATCAACCAGCTTCCGTTAAACTGATGTTGAGTGAGTTTTTGCCAAACGATGAAATCGCTTATCGTTGCGATATTCATCCTTCCATTCTTTCTCCTTTTTCGAAAGATATTTGTCTTCTTTCGCAATTCGATCCGCTTACAGCGGCACAACCTCCTGAATGCTGATCATGCATTTTTATATAGTATCCGGAAACATTCCGAATAATATTTACTTTCTAATTAATAGTTGAGATATATGCGCATTGCGGTTGTGGTGATTGCAGCTTTGGTATGTTTACAGGCTTGCAATAAGAAAAATGATTACCAGGCAGTTTTTAGTGATCCGATGCTGTTTACATCGACTGTTCATGAATTGAATAGTGTTGTAATGGGCAATAATTTCAGCCCGATTGTAGCATCGAGAAACTATCTGTACGCTGCTATTTCGGCTTACGAAGTGGTAGCTGCCGGTTATCCATCGCAATATGAATCTCTTGGCAAACAATTGCGCGGTTTAGGCGACTTGCCAAAACCGATTGCAGGTAAACCAGTCGATTTTCCATTTGCCGCTGTATTAGCTTACTGCAAGTTGGGTGAAGCTGTTACTTTTCCAGCTGGTAGCATGAAAGATTATACTGACAGCCTGAAGCAAATGGCAAAAGATCACGGCATGCCTGATGACGTATTTGCTAATTCGATAGCCTTTTGCGATACAATCAGTGCGACGATTCTTGCATGGAGCAAGAAGGATAACTATGCGCAGACAAGAAGTTTTCCAAAATATACTGTTATCGATACGCCAGGTCGTTGGGTACCAACGCCACCTGCGTATTCAGATGCTGCAGAACCACATTGGAATGAAATAAGAACGGTTGTGTTGGATAGCTCTTCGCAATTCACGCCGCCGCCGCCGCCGCCTTTCAACATGAAAGACACAAACAGTAAATATTATCACGAAGTTGTCGCGATTAAAAATGCAGGAGAACATCTGACACCAGAGCAGGAACACATCGCAAACTTTTGGGATGATAATCCATTCAAGTTAAACGTATCCGGCCACGTCATGTTCAGTACAAAGAAGTTTTCGCCGCCGGGACACTGGATGGGCATTGTTGGAATTGCCGCAAAAAAAGATAAAGCAGATTTTCCGAAAACCGTATATGCTTACGCAATTTCCGCTGTCGCATTGTTTGATGCTTTCATTCAATGCTGGGATGAGAAGTACAGGCACAATACTGTAAGACCGGAAACAGTCATCAATAAATATCTTGATCCGGAATGGCGTCCGCTATTGCAAACGCCACCTTTTCCGGAATATACCTGCGGGCATTCGACAGGCTCGGCTTCTGTAGCAGAAGCATTAACACATGTCTTCGGTGATAACTTCGCATATACAGACACGACAGAACTTGAATTTGGAATCAAAAGCAGATCCTTCAAATCATTCAGGGAAGCGGCTGTTGAAAACAACTGGGCCCGTTTTTATGGAGGCATCCATTTTCACAACTCGTGTATCATTAGCACGGAGTATGGAAAAAAAGTTGGCGATCTGGTGGCTACCAAGCTTAGAATGAAGAAATAATCATTTTATTACCAGACTAACTTAACTTATATGAAAAGGTTCTTTTCATTACTCTTTGTAATTGCATTAATCTATTCAAAGAATGTAAACGCACAGGGATGCGTAGCCGTACGCCAGATGGGTGGCGTAACAGGCATCAGTCCGACAGGTTCTTATAACCTTGGAAAAGGCGACTTTCAAATGGGATTTAATTATCGCCACTTTCACTCATGGAGACATTTTGTAGGCACCGATGAACAACCGCAACGCCAGGTGACTGGTGGTGGTCATGACCTGAATGGAAATGACAGGGGCGATGCTGTAAATATATATTCGCATGCGATTGACTTTAATTTTTCGTATGGCATCACGAGTCGTTTGCAATTAAACCTTACAATTCCGTATGTACATAATGAGCGTTCGCAGGTAATGAAACAGGCTTCGCCAAAGGCTGATACATTCCGTTACAGCATCTATGCAAAAGGTATCGGTGATATCCGCCTTAGCGCTAACTACTGGGTGTTTGATCCGGCAAAGGCACACAAAGGAAATTTAATGATAGGCCTTGGTATAAAATTACCAACAGGTAATTATGCTGCAACAGATAACCAGGTACCCCAGAGCGATGGTACAAAGAAAGATTTTGTTGTTGTAGACCAGGCTATCCAACCAGGCGATGGCGGATTGGGTGTTTCTGTAGAAGTACAGGCATTTCGCCAGGTATACAAAAGTATTTATGCATTTGCCAACGGTTATTATTTATTCAATCCGAGAGAATCAAACGGTACTTATAAGTCAGCACCAACTGTTGTAAAAGATAAACAAGGTAACGTGTTGGGAACAATGACGGGCTATAACGTATATGCTTCACCCGATCAATATTTCGCAAGAGCTGGTTTCTTAGCTTCTGTACTTAAAAATAAAAACCTCACATTTTCATTAGCAGCAAGACTGGAAGGAATACCAGCGTATGATGCATTTGGCGGAAATGTAGCTTATCGCCGTCCGGGATATGTTGGCGCAATTGAATCAGGTGTTTCGTATAGCAGAGGTCAGCATACGATCAGTTTGTTTGTTCCTTACAATATTATAAAGAACAGGATACAGAGCGCTGCAGATATTGCACAGCAGGATTTACAGAACTCTGTAATTACTGATCCGTCGCAACAGACGCATGTGCAAGGTGATGCAGCCTTTGCTGATTATTCGATCACCATTGGCTATTCTTATCGCTTTGTAAAAAAGATGAAAACCGAAGCATCTCACAAACTCCCAACTTTCTAAAATCATTCTGTATATCCAGTGTGTACTGCACACTGGATATATTCAAAACGCATTCTGACAAAACAGGATTATAGACTACTTACCATTTCAAAAACTAATGCTTATGTTAAAAAAACTAATTGTCACAGCTCTTCTGTCGGTGCCGCTAATAGCAATGGCGCAGACAGATATTGACGCGATTATGATGGAAAAGAATGCTTTTTGCGTAGGGCCTTCCTACACTTATAGTAGTTGGAAAAATTATTGGGAGGGGACATTAAAACGGGAGAATCTGAACCTCGGTAATGTATCAACACAGATGTATGGTCTGATGGGAACATATGGTATCACCAAACGATTGAATGTTCTTTTCATGGCTCCTTATGTGCAAACAAAAGCATCTGCCGGTACTCTACATAGTCAAAAAGGCATACAGGATCTTAGCCTCTTTGTAAAATATGTGCCTTACCGTAAGAAAATCGGCGATGGAATTTTTACAGTATTTGCCATCGGCGGTTTTTCAACGCCGTTGTCAAATTATGTTGCGGACTACCTGCCTCTTTCAATCGGGCTTCACAGCACCAACTTAATGGGACGAGCGATGGCCGATTATCAAATGGGTAATTTCTTTGCTACCCTTTCCGGTACTTATGTGTACAGGAATAATATAAAGATTGACCGCACTTCTTATTATACAACAGAAGAACATGACACAAGGGATGTAGAAATGCCGGATGTAGCAACATTCAATTTCCGTGCAGGTCTAAGAACGTATCATTTAATTGCTGAAGCTGTAGTGAATAAAATGAAAACACTGGGTGGTTTTGACATTACAAGAAATAATATGCCATTTCCCAGCAATAGGATGAATGCAATAACTGCCGGTGTGAATTTTAAATATACGCCGGCCTTTGCACCGAAATTATCAATTGTGGCTGGCGGCAACTATGTATTAAAAGGTAGAAATGTCGGTCAGGCATACACGATAGATGGCGCCATTTTCTACGTACTGAATTTTGGCCACAAAGAGAAAAAAACAACCAATAACAACAAAACGAAGTAACCATGAAAAAAATATTCTTTGCGGCAGTGATAGTCACTATAATAATTACTGTTGTATTGGCTTGTTCAAAATCCGTAACAGGAAGAACAGAAGACATTGCTCCATTAACTCCTGCAAGTGTGGATGCAGACGCCGGCGATTGGAAACCGGTTTTATTAACTGCGCCCACCGATATTGTTGTTCCGGTCTCGATCGCAACAAACAATCCTGATTATATCGCACAGATCAATGAAATAAAAACGTGGCAGCAAAATATAACTGATGAAGACAAAGCCATTGTAAAATACTGGAGCGCCGGTGCTGTGCTCCGGTGGAATGAAATTCTCCGTGATCTTGTGGCTAAACATAATTTACCGCCTTACCAGAATGATGACGGTACGTATCCATTTCCCAATGCCAATAACCCTCTTGCCTATCCGCAATTTCCATTTGCCAACCCACCGTATGCTGCAAGAGCTTATGCATATGTAAGCGCTGCTCAATACGATGCTTTAGTGGCAGCTTGGTACTATAAGAGATTGTATAATCGTAAAGCTCCTTATAATGTAGATAGCAGTGTGAACGTGATGATACCCAAATCTACATTACCTTCTTATCCTTCAGAAGATGCAGTAGTAGAAGGTGCAGCGGTAGAAACGTTGAAACTTTTATTTCCCGGCGACCAGGATTTTATTCAGCAAAAAGCAGAAGAGCATAGAAGAGCAAGAATCATTTCGGGCGCCAATGTACGCAGTGATATAGAGGCAGGTGAAGCATTGGGTAAAGCGGTTGCACAGAAATTTGTTACACGTGCAAGAGGTGATCGTGCAGGAGCTGCCATCGGCACACAGGCACAATGGACACAACTGGAAACTGATGCAATGGCAAAAGGCGAATTGCCATGGATCAGTCTTGAATCTCCACATCGTCCTCCGATGCTTCCATTATTCGGAAAAGTGAAAGCATTCTTATTTGATTCACTAACTGCAATCTCTCTTCGTCCGGGACCTCCTCCATCTACTTCGAGCCAGCAAATGGCCGATGAAACAAAGCAGGTGTACGATTACATAAAAGATGATACAAGAGAACATTATCGCATTGTACACTTTTGGGCAGATGGTGTAGGTACTTACACACCTCCGGGTCACTGGGATGCAATTGCCGCAGAAGATTTTATAACAGAGAACTACAGCGAAGTACGATGGGCAAGAAATATGGCTTTGCTGAATATGGCATTGATGGATGCAGCAATCGTATGCTGGGATACAAAATACTTTTATTTCAATCCACGACCAACTCAGATGAATCCTGCAATAAAGACGTTGACGGGTATTCCAAATTTCCCGGCATATATATCGGGGCATTCAACTTTCAGCGGTGCAGCTGCTACCGTGTTATCTTATCTTATTCCTGATAATGCAAGCAAATACATGGCAATGGCGCAGGAAGCATCCTTATCACGGGTATTGGCAGGTATTCATTATCCGAGCGATTGTTCAGTGGGGTTGCAGGTTGGTAAAAACATAGGAAACTATGCCATACTGCGTGGGCAAGCAGATGGAGCACAATAAATTTTTTAGAGCATAAGCAATTACACCTTGTTAGTCTTAGCAGGGTATCTTTTTAAAAAATGATCTGTTTAAAATAATTAAATACAAATCTTTTAGAGCATAAGCAAGAAAACGCCGTTAGTCTTAGCGGGGTTATTTTAAAAAAGATTTGAACGAATGATAAATAATGGTTCTTGAATTTTTTATTGACATAAGCAAAACGCCGTTATTCCTGGCGGGGTTTTTTAAATCTTGCGGATAGGATTGATTAGTATTTGATTTGCAGAAGACCGCATATTCAATTTGTCTTTGAGCATTAAGATTTAGTTATAATCACTTGTTTTGAGGTAAGCATTCTGCATCTGCAGGATGCTTTTTTATTTGTTAACTTGAGCCATCAAATGCGGGTAAATATGAAAAAACCTTTTTTCTTTTTTTACTTAACTGTTGCATATTTTATTTCTTCTGCACAGGAAGTGCTGACTCCGGATAAGATATACGGCGATTTATTTAAAGAAGTTCAGCTATCACGCATCTTTCCCGATAATAAAACCTTTGTTGATTGCATCCCCAAAAGGAAGCCTGCCGACATAATGTATGATTATGGATTGGCGAAAGGACCAAATTTCAATTTAAAAAAATTTGTGGATGATAATTTCCAGGTGCCTGTTAGTCAAACTTCAAATTATAAGACAGATACTTCTGAAGATGTTGTAACGCATGTAAAAAATCTATGGAAAATATTGAAGCGTGAGCATGATGTTGTGATTGAAGGAAGCACGCTGCTGCCGTTGCCAAATCCGTACATTGTTCCCGGTGGCCGCTTCCGCGAAGTGTATTATTGGGATTCTTATTTTACCATGTTAGGTTTAAAAGAAAGTGGCGAGAATGATATGATCGAAAGTATGGTCAATAATTTTTCTTATCTGATTGCCCAATATGGCCATATCCCAAATGGCAATCGCAGTTATTACCTTAGCAGGTCTCAACCACCTTTCTTTGCATTGATGCTGGATATTCTCGCGTCCATAAAAGGAAATTACGTGTATGCGACATACCTGCCTGCATTACAAAGAGAATATGACTATTATACTGATAAAACAGCCGATACGAAACATCTTGTAAAAATGCCGGATGGCAGTGTGCTTCAACGTTATTACGACAGGGATGATATTCCACGGCAGGAGAGTTATCGCGAAGATGTTTTACTCGCAGATACTGCGTGGGCCAGAATGCTTCGATCTACTGGAGGAACGACATTCACAGTACAAGCAGAATCAGAGTTCAAAAAAAACAAGTATCGCGATTTACGTTCCTGCGCCGAAAGCGGTTGGGATTTCAGCAGTCGCTGGTTTGCGGATGGAAAAACATTGGCAACAATACAATTGACTAAGTATATTCCAGTCGATCTGAATTGCCTGTTATATCATTTGGAGAAAACATTAGCGAAAGCGAATAAAGAAAGCGGCGAAATGGTGAGGGCGAAATATTACGATGATCTTGCAGAACGTAGACGAAAAGCCATCAATAAATATTGCTGGTCCGCTGAAAATAATTGGTACGTTGATTACAATTTTGAAACAAAAAAACAATCACCGGAACTGACATTGGCGGGAATGTCGCCTTTCTTTTTAAATGTTGCTGAGGCTGGTAAAATCAATGTTGCGAAAACTATTTTAGAAAAAAAATTCCTGAAAGCAGGAGGATTAACTGCGACGTTAAAAAATACAGGTGAACAATGGGATGCTCCAAACGGATGGGCGCCATTAATGTGGATCGCTATTGATGGTTTAGAAAACTACAAGCAATCTACATTGGCTAAAGAAGTTTCAAAACGTTGGGTGGATTTAAATGTAAAAGTGTTTAAGCGGACGGGTAAGCTCATGGAAAAATATAACGTGATGGATACACACCTCGATGCCGGAGGAGGTGAATATGATTCACAGGATGGTTTCGGATGGACCAATGGTGTATTGATTACCCTGATAAAAAAATACAATCTCAGTTATTAATGTTGTACAACCATACTTAACACATACTTCTTTCCATTGATCGTTACTGCTACATGATAGATGCCGGGCGATAATCGATAGGCATTGATTAGTTTAATGACCTGGCCTGCCGGGAGATTTTCCTCAATATTTGTAATTACTTTCTGTCCGAGTTTATTGTAAATATCTACCTGGAGGCTAAATGGTTTATCAATGATTATTTCCACTCTCGTCGATTGACTGACAGGATTAGGATACAATTTTAAATAAATGCCGCTGCTTAAATTACTCGTATGAAACTCCTGAACGTCAGACGCGACAAATGTGCTTGTGGTAGTGCACAATGGGATTAACTGGTATTCATAGTCGGTCGCAGGCGTTAATCCATTGATCTCATATTCTGTATTGTTAACGAAAGCTGTTGTCCATTGCTGAGAGCCTTTTAACCTGTACCGGATGCTATCGCTACTCGCTCCTTGCGGATTAACCCATTTTACAATGACACGCGATGGACTATAAACAGTTGAAGTGATTTGCGTAGCATCACCACAACCAATAACAATAACTTTCGCAATGGCAGATCCGGTACAGCCGTTGTTATCAGTACCATTTACAACGTAAGACGTGGTAGTAAGGGGCGCAACTATATTGTTGCTGCCACCGTTTGTGATAGTGCCCTGTTTATCCCAACTATAAGTATTGGCGCCGCCGGCAGTTAATGTTTGTGAATGAAATTTTCCAATAACCGATGAGTCCGGTGTTATTGTAACGGTTGGCAGAGAAAAAACAGTAACAGTTGAGGCCGCTGATGTTTTTGAACAAGAGCCCAATGAAGCCACAACTGTATAACTACCACTGATTGACGCTGTGTAATTTCTTTGTATGGCATTATCAATCGCTGTATTGTTGCGATACCATTGATAGGTATAACCACTGCCGGAAGGTGTCGATAAGGAAACATTTAGTCCATTGCAGAAACTGAGCGGACCGGCTGCAGTTATAGCAGCCTGTGGTGAAGACTCAACATTAACACTCACTGATGCTGAGGTTGATTCGCAACTTCCTGAATAAACACGGACAGAATAGTTGCCCGCTATGGTTGCATTATACGTGTTGTTGGTAGCGCTGCTGATTGCAACGCCATTATTATACCATTGATATTGATAACCCGAGGAAGGATTAGCATTTAAAGTAATGCTGCTTCCTGCACAAAAATTTAATAAGCCACTATAGCTAATTGTCGCCGATGGTTGCGTAACCTGCGAGAGTACAACTGACTTTGTCGCTGAACATGCCCCTGATGATACCATTACTGAATACGTTCCTGCGGTATTAGTTGTATAAGTTGATTGTATGGCGCTACTGATCGGACTTCCATTGAGAGACCATTGATAGGTATAAGACGGACTACTGGTTGCCGATAAGGTTATGTTTGTACCAGAACAAAAGCTTGAAGTACCGGAAGGTGTTAATGTAAATGCGAGTGTGCTGCCGGTGTTTACAATGGTATCAATCCCCATCACTTTACATCCTGCTGCATCGGTTGCCGTCACCGTATAAATTCCCGGTGCTGCACTTGCAAGAGTTGTAGATGTTGCCCCATTACTCCATAGATAAGAAATTGCTCCTGTGCCATTTGTGGTCGTTGGTACAATTGAACCATTGTTTTGACTGCAGGAAGCATCTACTTTATCTAATGTCATTGTCATCTTGCAATTTCCCAGGCAGGTAGCCGCACCGATAACGCTTCTTATCTTATCTCCCGGTAGTGTGCCAAAACCATTTGCAAGGCTAATACCCACATTACTCAACAGATGACAATAACTCATGATGGTTCCGCCATTCTTTGGAGGTATCGGACCAATAGCACATGTGCCTTCCTGATAGCTTGAGTTATAGGTAGGCCCACATCCATCAATCGGACCTCCTGGCCATCCGCACCAATGTGTATGATTCGATCCGAAATTGTGACCTAGCTCATGCGTTACTACCTCTACTGTCCATGAGTATGTCGGAAAGCTCTTGTACGTATTGTCAACCGCGCTTACGGCAGCATGATTTTTTCTTGAAGAGGCACAAGGGGAATTTAATAAATAAGCGATGCCACCACCTAATGAACGGGTAGATAAAAAATGTGCATAGTCTCCGACGTAAGGGTCAGTTGCCATGTTATTACCGAAAGCAGTTAAGATATCGCTGGTGGTAGTCAGCGAAGTATAAGGGTCCGGGGTGGTCCACACTTTTATCTGCGATACCTGTACCTCTATCCCTTCATTTGCATAAAGCAATGCCACACTATTAAAAAAACTAAGCACGTAGTTCACTACGTTTGTAACGTTACTTCCCTTATCCTGGTAAAATTTATAATCGCACTCAAAATAAATTTCGATCGGTTGACCAACAGCAGTTACACGAGTGTTTTTGGGAATAGTTGTTTGCGTTTGAAAGCCGCTTGTACTGTCGACAGGTATTTCGCCAGTGAAGCAATTCATTGCCGTTTTAACTTTAAGATCAATATCCCGGTAGATTGCGTATTTATTTGTCGCTATTTTGTTCTGTTCTACTGCGCCAAGAATAATATTACTTTTCTGATCGGCCATAATCCCGATCATTTGGTTGCTGAACATACTTAATGTCGCAAACGACTTATCCTGTCCTTTAATTTTTCCCTGGTAAAAACGAGGCAATGTGTACGCGACAGGACGATTAATACCGACGCCATCACCTGCTATTACCGAAAATTTTGATGAGGTAATTGTGGCCGGTTGAAGATCGAGTGCTAAACTGGCATTTTCAAAAGGCAAACTCATTTCAATTTTTGGAGCAGATATAGCCCTCGCTGATGAAAGCTGCTGATTGTCTAATTGCAATAACTGGTAAGAAGATGCTATATCGTGATAGTCTTTTTCAACTGATAATGGATGTTGAAACAAATTTTTAAAAGAAAAAACCTGGGCGCTGCAAAACAGGCAGCAGACGAAAGAAATAAAGGTAAGCAGGTAACGGATTTTCATAGTACTTTTAAAACGCGTTTAAACTATTAAAATTGCTTCGCAAAAGTAATAGTGAAAACCCGTGAATCGATATAAAATTCTGACGAGACGAATGCGTAAATTTTTTCAGTGGTTGTTATTAAGGCCTGTATTGTGGGGAACTAAAAAGTTTTCGTCAAAACCGGATAAAGAGCGGGTTTTCAAGGCACTTTCACGGCTCTATCGTCGTATTACAAAAAATCCCGGTAAGAAGGGTTTGATCATTCCTTTTTTGTTATATGATGGAAAATTCATCATCTTTTCTGATCAGCACAAAGGTGCCAGAGATGGGGCCGATGATTTTACGCTGGCTGAACCAAATTATCTCGCAGCACTGGACTATTATAATCAAAACAATTTTCATTTCATCAGCCTTGGAGATAATGAAGAGCTTTGGGAAAATACACTTGCCCAGGTGAAAGATTGTAATGCTGCAACATTTGAAGCGGAGAAGAAGTTTATTGAACGGAGTGCCTTTGTAAAAATTTTTGGCAACCATGATCTATTCTGGCAAAACGACCCTTTCGCAGTAACGCAATTGAAGGCCATTTATGGCGTGAATGTCAAAATTTATGAAGGAGTCATATTGCCAGTGATGATTGGCGATAAAAATCTGAATATTTTTTGTACCCACGGTCACCAGGGTGATGCGCAAAGCGATGGTAATTGGTTCAGTAAATTTTTTGTTGCACGAATATGGGGACCATTGCAGGGATATCTGCGCATTAATCCCAACACACCAGCTTATAATAATGAGGAAAAAACATTGCACAATGATATCATGTACAAATGGTCTGCGCAATTCAATGATATTTTATTAATAACCGGGCATACCCATCAGCCGGTATTTGAATCGTTGACATTGCTAGAGAAATTATACTGGCAGATGCAAATGGCGCGACGCGATCATAAGGAGGATGAAATAAGCAAGCTACAGGAGGAGATAAAGAAACGGGAGAAAGAGTTTTCCGCGGTATCAGTGGATTATCTTACCATGAAGCCTTCTTATTTCAATAGCGGTTGCTGTTGTTTCAGTGATGGCGATATTACCGGACTTGAAATTGAGAATGGTAATATTCGTTTGATAAAATGGCAAAAGAATCAAACTATTTCACAGCGAATAGTATTAGATGAAATATCCCTGAAAGAGGTCTTCAGGAATTTATAAGATCATAGAACCGGTTTTCAATTTCTTATTGACTTGTTCTGAAATGAAATTCCCTTCTATTTAATTCAATAAACTTTTTACCGATTTCTCTAACTGATCTCTTGTAAATGGTTTGGATAAAAACAAATCAGCACCACTTTCCAAAGCAATATCACTTGCCGCATTGTCCTGGCCGGATATCATCATGATGCGGGCTTCAGGATAAGTATTTTTTATAAACGGAATAAAGTCGAGACCAAGGCCATCCGGCAGCCGATTGTCCAATACAACAAGATCTGCTTTTTCTTCTTCCAAATGACCACGGGCATCGCTCAATGATTTTACATGGTCAACCAAAACATTATCTTTCCCGAGTAGTAATTCAAGTATAAAGCATAAATCCCTGTTGTCTTCTACAATCAGTATTCTTTTGGCAGGAGCTTTTTCTTTTTTCATAACCAGCGTTTTTTGATTTTTGAAGCATGTGCTACTACTATCAATAAAATTTAATACCAAATTTTTTTAAGAATCACAGAACCGGTTTAATGAATGAAAAAAGTTCATTTAACAAGTATGGTAACAAAAGACGGGGAAATTTTTACTCATGCGCATACTCTTTCTCTTTGCATAGCCAATCTGAAACTAAGAAGAAACGATTTCAGGGTTGAATTTCTTTTCCGGAAACCCAATCAATTGCTGTTGGCAATTGTTCGGGATAAAACCCTTTATATTCTCCCGGAACGAGATAACTGAAAACATCTGTAAACCAGTTCACAGTATCAAGATCTGTTAAAATCGCTACCCTATGCCACTTGGTTAATTTTTTAAAGCCGATCAACATATCTTCTATCCAGGCGCCGCCGGTGAAATTCTTCAATGGCGTGTCGATCAACATCAGGTAATTTAATTCGTCAAATTTCTTAACCATCTTATCGATTACCGGCAATACTGTTTTTTTAAAATCTTCTTTGGTTACTTCTCCGCTTGCACGGAATGCTGCCACATTACCGGGAACTCCTGCTAACTGTTCAATCATAAAAATATTTTAGTGTAAATTTCTTTTCATCGTATCTGAAGGACTTAATTTAATAATTCCTTTCTCGCATGTTTTACAAAAACAGGGTTATTGATCAGGTTGAAGAACTTTACGTTTTCCTTGCTTTCCTCCAGCCATTCACTCAATTCAATTTTTTGAGGTGTTGAAATGCTGCCGTTCAGCCACGAATAGAGCAGAAACGCAATCCTGCTGCTCCTCGGCATAATGATGTAGGTTGTCATGTGTTTCAATTTATCTTTTTACTATTCTAAATTATTATGCCCATAGTGTTGCAGCCTGCAATTGTCATATTTCAGAATGAAGAAGAAGTTTATTTATAGCAAAGAGAGGCAATGGCACAGTTTTTCAAATAGTAGTTAAAACACTATATGGACAAGTTGGAACTAAAAGGAAAATGGAATGAACTTAAAGGAAAGATAAAGCAGCAACATGCTACTCTTACAGACAATGACCTGAAGTATGAAGAAGGTAAAGAAGATGAACTACTCGGCCGACTGCAACAAAAACTCGGAAAAGGAAGAGATGAATTAGTAAAGTGGATTAAATCGCTGTAATGTCTGTACTCTTGTGGATAACATATTTCTGATGAAATTTTCTTTTACTTTTATCAGGCTATATGTAAACCTGAATGATTATGGATTTCAATAAAAACTTAGCAAAAGAATTGCTGAATACGCTGAACGGTGATACATGGTATTCATCCAATTTTGAAATCATTATACAGGATGTTACTGCAGATATTGCTGTAAAGAAGCTAAAAGGTTTTCCTAATTCAATAGCAGAGATTGTAGTTCATATGACTCAATGGAAGCTATTTTGTATCGAGAAAATAAAAGGTAATACAGATTTTGATATAACACTGAATTCGGAAGAAGACTGGAAGCGCTTTAATTCACTTGGTGAAGATGAATGGGAATATATAAAATCTGAATTCGGAAGAGCATCTATTGATCTCGCTAAAGTGATTGAACAAACTCCCGATTCAGGCGATGATAAAATAGTACCAGGAAGAAAATATTCATTTTTCCATCTTTTTGTCGGCATTCTTGAGCATGAAGTAGTGCATATGACCCAGGTTAGCTATCTCAAAAAATTGTTGCTTGTGTAACAGATTTTCCCAATCGTAGAATCTATTTCTCTTTTGGATTCAGCTCCGCTTTTTCCTAAGCATCTTTAAACATTCGGGCCGTGGCCAGAAAATTGCAGTAATTGTCATTCGGGGCTTTGCCTCGAAACGATTGTTAACAATTAAATACATTTTATGAAAAGACTATTTCTTATTGCGGTTGCGATGGTGGCTGTAGTATTGGTAAATGCGCAGACTGATACATCAGCACACAAAGGCATGAAGAAGGATTGCATCATGATGAAGGACGGAAAAGTTTGGCAAATGAAAGATGGAAACACTACTGAAGTTACAGATGATCTGACATTAGATAACGGTACTGTAGTGATGAAAGATGGAAACGTAAAAATGAAAGACGGAAAAACAGTGATGCTAAAAGAAGGTGATTGTTTATGGCCAAACGGTAAAATCACTCATAAAGGTGATATGAAAAAGAAAGAAGGCGCTCCTTCTGGTAGTTAAAAAATAAAAGAAATACAAAGCAAAGGCCTCCGATAAAAATCGGGGGCTTTTTATTTTAACAGAAAAAAATAAACTCGTAAAAAACATGGAGACTATTGTGGAGGTAAATTAAAAAATCAATGAGATCATGGAACGACGCTAATGCAATATTTCATTATGGATTTGGAGATAGTGGAGAATGGTTTCTCAGAAAGGGAAAAAGGAAAATAAATAAGCCTTTCAACAAGATGAAAGGCCTATAAAACTAAAACGATTATCCTATTGTTTTTTTGCTGCTATTTGCCCTCTTATTTCTCCAGTCGTATTTGTAGCCGTACCTAATGAATAATACAGGTTTCCATCCGTCAAATCCTTAGCCTGTTCATCAGTAAGTGTGATATTTCCAGTTATGTTTCCAGTTGGTGTAATGTTAGTACCAAACGCCCATGGATCGCCAAGCGGTTTGCCTGCTACACCTGATGCTCCGGTATAAAATCCAGCCGAAGACGGAGCGCCTGTCAGATTATTCCAGTTCGTCGTATAATTTAAAACGTGTGTAGACGGATCATACGTACCGGTAATAGAACCAGCGCCATTTCCTGCAACTGATGGAACAACTTGTGCACCGGTTGCAGTACCAGATATTGTGTACGTACTTTGAGCAGGACTGCTTGTTGAGGCCTGAGCATAGGATGAAATGCCGCCAATTGTAAATGATCCAATCGTCAAAAATGTCGCGACTATCTTTTTGAATGAAAAGATTTTAGTTTTCATGCTTCACTGTTTTTGTTATTGAATAAATATTTTGTCACGATTAAAACAGGAAATAGCATGCCCGGGAAAATAAGAGAATAAACCTGTTGAATTGAGGAATTATTCTGCCATTTCTATTATTTATTATAATAACGGCGGAGATTACATTTTCTATCCAACCTCAGATAGGAGTATACTTTCTACGACTTATAATCAAAAATGCCTGGAAAGAATGGATTTCAATTTTTCGTCAGTAAGCGGCTTGGTTTCGATTGCATTGATCAGCTCTTGTGATTTGGTTTCTTTATTAAATGGGAAAGCTGTTGTAGTTAATAAAACAATTACAGGGTTTCTATCGACTTTAATTCTGCCAAATTCATCAAGAAACTCCAGGCCGTTAATCCGAGGCATATTCAGGTCGAGAAATATAAGCTCGGGATTAAATTCTGTGTTTTTGAGTAGCAGCAATGCATCTTCTGCGCTTTCAGCGATTTTTATAGATTCAGCGATACCACTTTCTTCAATGACCAACCGGTGAAAAAAATTATCATCCTCATCGTCATCAATCAGCATTATACATTTCAGCCTATCATTCATTTGGTACTAAGTTTAGGTATTGTGAAATAGAAGGTAGTTCCTTCTCCGGGTGTTGAAGTAAACCAAATTATTCCTCCATGCATTTCAACTATTTTCTTGCATTGTGCCAATCCAATACCAGAACCAGGATATTCTTTTTTAGAATGTAATCGTTGAAAGATCACGAATATTTTTTCCTGGTATTTAGGGTCGATACCGATACCGTTATCCTGTATGGAGAATAACCAGCCTGGCGGTTTTTGTTCTGTTTTGATATTAATAGTGCACGGTCCTTCTTTCTTTCTGAATTTAATGGCGTTGCTGATCAAATTTTGAAACAGCATCCGTAGTTCGGGATAGGCGCCGATAGAAGGAAGTTTATCGTAACGGACAGAAACTTTATTCTCCCGGATTGTTAATGACATATCTTCTAAT
The DNA here is from genome assembly GCA_049840875.1 of Chitinophagaceae bacterium. Classification (GTDB taxonomy): domain Bacteria; phylum Bacteroidota; class Bacteroidia; order Chitinophagales; family Chitinophagaceae; genus JAFDYH01. The sequence goes on from JASGJE010000004.1 coordinate 127,350, forward strand.
ACGCCCTGTACAATATCGTTGCAATTGATCATTGAAATAGTTCTGTTTTGACCAATCTGCGAGTACTCCAACAGATCGCGTATGAGTAGTTGCATTCTCTCCGTTGCGTTGCTCATTGATTCGAGATATTTATCTGCATTGCTGTCGAGAACGCCTTTGTATTGTTTTTGAAACAAACTAACATAATTACTGATCGTACGCAATGGCTCCTGCAGATCGTGTGACGCGATATAAGCGAATTGACTCAATTCTTTATTGGAACTGGTGAGGCGGTTTGTCATTTCATTTACGGCGGTTGCTACCTGGCCAATTTCGTCTCCAGAAAAAACGGTTGCTCTTGCACTCAGATCGCCTTTGGAAATCTTTTTTGTCGTTTGTGTTATTTCATTCAGACCTTTCCGGATACTGCGGCTAACCAGTATAGTTAGAATCAAGCCAGTAATTTCTACGGTAAGCGCAACAGAAAATAATAGTTTAAGAATAAAATTTTCAAGCCAGCGGGAACCTTCACCCAGTGTATTTGAAAAATCATCTTCCAGGAGAGTAAGTCGTTGGTTCAACGATTCAATTTTAATAAAGAAACCTTCGATCTTTACGGTAGACGGATTTTCGCTTCTGATTTCTGCATGAATACTGTCGCCCAAAGGCATCAATAATGAAATCATAGAGTCACCTTTGCTCCACGTTTCAATTGCTTTACTGATATGCTTCTCACTGCTAAACCGCTGCAACATCGTGATTACTCCCGGAATATCGTTTGGGTGAACCTTACCTTCCCGGAAACCTTCTTCCGCCTTCTGCAAATCCGGATCTTCCTTTATTAATTCGAGTCTTGTTTTTCTATCACCTAATGGCACCTGCATATAACGAAGAAATTCCCTGTAATCTCTTTCGTTTTGTGTTCTTCCATATTTTGCCAGTTGGTAAATGGCGTCCTTCTGTGCTTTTGAATAAAATCCCTCAGCGCCTACGGTAGCTCTTACTGCAGAAAGTGTGGTAATGGCCAGCCATAGAGTTACTAATTCTGCTACAATAAGAATAGCCATTGCTCCTACAATTATGTAGAGCTTTCTTGAAATGCTCAGATCTTTTAAACGACGAAGAATGGACATAAGAAATACGATCATCAATAGACCATGAAATAAATTTACATAAAGAATGATGATATTTCTATACAACCGTAGATTTCGTTAATCTACCGGTAGGTCAGCCTTGTAACTCCTTCTTGCTTATTGTAAAAGAATGAGATCTATTTGCAAATTTGTATAGCACATTAAGCTTGTTAATATCAGCAATCTTTTTCACAATGGCTAAACCAAGTCCATTTGAGCTCACCTTATTATCACGGGATGAGTGAAAACGCCGGAATAAATTTTCAGGGAGAATTGCTTCAACGTTGCTCGTGTTCGTAACTGTAAGGCTATCTGCTGTTGTTGTAAGTGAAATTTTTCCTTCGGGGTAGTTGTATTTAATTGCATTACCAACAAGGTTAGAAATGATGGAATCTGCCAGCAACGGATGAATCTTCAATTTAAAATCGCTGATGAAATCAGTTTCGACGGTTAACTGCTTATCACGAATTAACTCACTAAAGGAAGTCAGGAATTTCTGAGATGTTTGAGCAAAACTGAGTTCATTCTCAGCAACGAACTGATTGTTTTCAATTTTTGCGAGGAACAATAAGCCCTGGTTCAGTTTGGATAAACGAGACAAAGCATCTGCAGATTGCAACACTGACTCTACCTGTTCGTGAGTGAGATTATTATCCTGCAAAAGGATCTCAAGTTTACTCTGAACAACTGCAATGGGTGTTTGCATTTCATGGGCGGCGTCTTCGGTAAATTCTTTCATTGATATAAAATCAGAGTAGATTTTCTGAGTCATCTGGTTGAGTGATTCGTTTAGTTCATTGAATTCTTGTGTATTTGTTTTATCAAAGTGTATATTTTTTATTTGCTGGAGATTCGTATCCCTTATTTTGTTCAATGATTCATGAAACGGTTGCCATAGTTTGCGGCTGATAAACCAATTGAAAATCAGGGTAGCAATAAAAAGACCAGCGAATACGAATAAAATGACACGGGTAAAATTATTGATCAACCCGATTTTTTGCTCCTGTGATTTTTTGATGACTAACTGGTAGTTGATATTGCCGATGCTGATTACCTGCGTCAATTGCCGATAGGGAATCTTTGTGCCAGATACATTTGTATAATCAGAGGCGTCTGATATTTCCGGGTAGGGCTCAGCATCTGTTTCTGTCGGATAGACTGATACTTCTTTTGATCGAAGAATGAATGCAGTTCCGATCACGGCTTGCGAATGCAGGTATTCAACCCATTCACCCTCGGTAGTGAGTAATTCACGATCGCTTCGATCCTGCAACTGACGACTAAATTGTCGATACAGAAAGAAGCCTGTAACGCCCAATAAAAAAATCAGGGCGCTTAAAAAGTAAACTGTTGTTTTTGTAAGTAGCTTCATAAATCTGTAAATCTATAGCCCGAACCATATACCGTTTTCAGGTAATCACCGCTTCCACCATCGACCAGTTTTTTCCGAAGATTTTTAATATGCGTGTAAATAAAATCATACTCACCGGCTTGCAGGTATTCATCGCCCCATATATGCTCTGCAATTGCAGGCTTAGTCAATACACGGCCTTTGTTCGAAATAAAATATTCAAGCAGGTTGTATTCCTTATCAGTCAGATCAAGTGGACTATCGTTAATTGTTACTCTTCGTTGACCGGGAAATAATTTGATCTCATGAAAAGAAATGATTTTATCACCCGAAAAATTTCTCCTCCGCAGAATAGCTTGTATCCTTGCACTGAGCTCTGATAAGTGGAATGGCTTCGTCAGATAATCATCAGAACCTGCTTCAAGGCCTTTTATTTTATCATCCAGGGCGTTTTTTGCGGAGATGATTATAATACCGGCTTTCGATTCAAAGTATTTTAATTCACTCACAATTTCCAACCCGCTGCCGCCCGGTAATCCGATATCGACAACGACACAATCGTAATTGAAAGAAGCGACTTTTTCTTTCGCTGTTGAGAAATCGTCGGCTGTTTCGCATATGTATCCCTGGTAGGCCAGGTATTTTACAATTGATTCACGAAGCGATTTTTCATCTTCTATAATCAACAACTTCATAGTTCAAATTTAATTGCTCTGTGGCCTGTAAAAAAATTCCCGTCCTGCCAGACGGGAATTAAAACAAAAAGCACAAGCCATACATCACATAATCTGTTGTTTATTCTGCACCATTCAGATCGTTCAATGCATACTGGTAAGCGGCAGCAGGATTTGAAGGGTATACACCGGTAATTATTGCGCTATTACCAGCCGCCTTCAAAGCATCTTTTAATTCTTCTACAGTCGAAACCTTTGTATCGTTTACACGGGTTATGATAAATCCTTCGCGGATTCTTGTCTGATCTGTAATTATACCTTGTCCCAATTTTTTTACAACAACTCCTGAACTAAGCTTCATTGCTGCAGCTTTGCTTTTATCCAGCGGTTCAAATGCAGCGCCTAATTGCTCAATCACCTGCTCTTTCATACTTGCGTAAGTACCAGTTGATCCTTTCAATGTAGCTGTAGCTGTTTTCGAATCAGATCCATGCTGATAGGTTATTGTTATTTTATCACCAGGTCTCATAGAAGAGATCTTTTCTACCATTTCAGTACCTGTATTTACAGTTGCGCCATTAACCTTCGTGATAAAATCACCTTTTTGCACACCTGCTTCTTCTGCGGCGCTACCTTTCGCTACATCCATTACATATACGCCGTCACCATCTTTTACATTATTCTTTTCACGGTCTTCCTCACTCATTTGATCATTAGGATACATCACACCGAGGTAAGCTCTTTTGTTGCTACCATACTTTACAATGTCTGAAGCTACTTTCTGTACAAGGTTTGAAGGAATAGCATATGAATAACCTGCATAAGAACCCGTCGGTGAAGCAATGGCACTATTGATACCAATAACATTACCATCAAGGTTCACTAATGCACCACCACTATTGCCGGGATTAACGGCTGCGTCAGTTTGAATAAATGATTCAATCGGAGCGTTGCTATTCCGGCTATTGATACCAATGCTTCTTGATTTCGCACTTACTATACCAGAAGTTACTGTTGTTCCGAGATTCAACGGGTAACCAATTGCCATTACCCACTGACCAAGATGTACATCATCTGAATTTGCGAATGTGAGATAAGGAAGATTATGCCCTTCAATTTTTATTACCGCAAGATCAGAACTGGGATCAGTGCCTATTACTTTTGCTTTATAATTTCCTTTATCGTTAATAGTTACGTTTACTTCTGTTGCCTGGTCAACTACGTGATTGTTGGTAACAATGTAACCGTCTTCACTAATCAACACGCCAGAGCCCGAAGCTCTTTCAGATGGCATCGATTCAGGTTTCATTTTGCCACCGAATCCTGGTCCAAAAAAATCTTTGAATGGATTGTCATCACCAAAGCCTGGCATTTCTGCAGCTTGTCTTGCCTTCATTACCGTCTTAATATGCACAACGGCAGGCGCTCCTTTCGCAGCAGCCTTCTCAAAATCGACAACCGGTGAGGGATCGCCATTTTCAGAATACTTTACATTTTTAAAAACTGAAGAGGAGTGGGATGGAGGTTCTGTAAAAGGTTCTTTGGTTTGTTGATATTGTTTATATCCCGCAGCGCCGGCCACAATTACGCCTGCGCCTAATGCCAAAGTAACCAGGGATTGTTTGAATGTCATTTTGTTATTTTTATTTGAATTCAAACTTATTCCGCACATCTGTAGCAATTCTGTAGAATTTCGTAAACAGGTTGTTAAAGAGACTAAAAAATAAAAACCAGGTTTAATCGGGCGGTTCAATTCCACAATAGCGCATACTGAAAACATAATAATTTTATGAAGGTTCTTTTGAAAATTATTTCTTTTCATTCAATACCTTCACTTTACCTCCGGAACCAGGCCCCACGATTTGTTTGACCAGTATTCATTGTTATGGTAAAAAACTACTTGTATAAAGTAGCAAGAGTGTTTTAAATCCCATGTTTATCAGAAAAATGTTTTCATGAAGTACAAAGTGATTACTTCCTGTCTGTCTGAGTTAATCGGCACTGCATTATTAGTAGGAGTAGGGTTGTCCGTTGTAATTTTTATAAATGGTGATGGCTCGGTTATTAAAGATTGGATTCCTGCAGCAACGCCCCGCAGGTATATTACCGGCTTTTTATTTGGAACAACTGGTTGTCTTATCACGTTATCGCCTGTTGGTAAAATCAGTGGCGCACATATAAATCCCACAGTGAGCTTTGCTTTCTTTTTAAAAAAGAGAATGCGTTTTCAGCATATGACCTGGTATGTTATCAGTCAATCAATAGGTGCGATCATAGGTTCTGCACCATTGATCTTTTGGGGCACTCAAGGTAGCAGCATCAATTATGGCGCTACAATTCCGGGCAGTGATGGCATTGTGGCCGCTTTTGTTGGTGAAACGATTACCAGTTTTCTATTGGTGAGTTTGATATTCTTTTTTGTCGGTCATCATACACTAAGAAAGTATACTCCGTTTATGATCCCATTTCTGTTTTCTATTATGGTTGGTATTGAAGGAAATATTTCCGGTACAAGCACCAATGCAGCGAGGAGTCTTGGCCCTGCGATTATCGCCGGTAAATGGAACAGTCACTGGATTTATTGGACTGCCCCATTTGCCGGCGCTTCAATTTCTGCGTTATTGTTTAACACAAAGTGGGCGAAACAACATTTTCATATCGTGGAAGCCAGACTTGCATATTTCAGGCAGACTATTGATAATTATTATAAACATACCATAGAATTATTCAATCATCATTCATCTAAAAACTTATTATGACTGAACAAATTTTAAAAGGACAGATTGCAATCGTAACCGGCGCCAGCAGCGGCATTGGCGCTGGTTGTGCAAAGTCATTGGCAAAAGCTGGAGCTATAGTTATCGTAAACTATCCTTTCGATGGCGCTGCAGCTGCTGCACAGGCAGTGGCGGACGAAATAAAAAATGATGGTGGTACTGCGATTATTTATAAGTGTGATGTAAGTAAAGAAGATGAAGTGATCGGTATGTTTAATGATACGGTGAAGCAATTTGGTACGGTAGACATCCTGGTCAATAATGCCGGTGTACAAAAAGATGCGCCTTTATTGGAAATGACGTTGGAGAAATGGAATGCTGTCATTGGCATAAATCTTACGGGACAGTTCCTTTGCGCGAGAGAAGCCATTCGCGAATTTCTTCGCAGAGGAGTACAGCCGGAACGTTCAAAGGCCGCTGGTAAAATCATTTGCATGAGCAGTGTACATGAAGTAATTCCATGGGCGGGGCATGTTAATTATGCTTCATCAAAAGGTGGTATAATGATGATGATGAAAAGTATGGCACAGGAATTTGCACCGCAGAAAGTAAGGATCAACAGCATTTGCCCCGGCGCTATTCAAACGCCGATCAATCAATCAGCGTGGGGAACACCAGAAGGAATGAAATCATTGCTGACATTAATCCCCTATCAGCGCATTGGTCAGTCGGAAGATATCGGCAATCTTGCTGTTTGGCTGGCGAGTGACTATAGCGATTATATCACTGGCCAATCGATATTTATTGATGGAGGCATGACATTGTATCCGGGTTTTGCAACGAATGGATAGGGGCCTCCTCCCGACCTCCTCCTTCAGAGGAGGCCATCAACGCACAATTACCAACTAATTCGTAGCTGTATATATTTCGCAGTTTTAAAAATTCATTTAAGATAAATTCATGAATAACGAACAGAAGAAATTAACTGAAAATGAGTGGAAGAAATGGGGCCCTTATGTTAGTGATAGACAATGGGGAACCGTTCGTGAAGATTACAGCGCCGGCGGAGATGCATGGAAATACACAACGCATGAAATGGCGAGAAGTAAAGCGTGGCGCTGGGGTGAAGAAGGAATTGCAGGTATTTGTGATGATCAGCAGATACTATGTTTTGCCATTGGTTTATGGAATGGGAAAGATTCGATTATTAAAGAACGTTTTTTTGGTTTAACAAACGAAGAAGGCAATCACGGTGAAGATGTAAAAGAACTTTATTACTATCTCGATAGTACCCCGACACATTCTTATATGCGGATGCTATATAAATATCCACAAAATGAATTTCCCTATCAACGATTACTGGATGAAAATAAACGGAGAACAAGAAATGATCCGGAGTTTGAAATAATTGATACAGGAATTTTTAATGACGATAAATACTTTGATGTTTTTATTGAGTATGCGAAGCAATCAGCCAATGACATACTGGTAAAGATTACGATAGAAAACAGGGCGAATGAAGAAGAGGATTTGCATTTGTTGCCCACTATTTGGTTTCGTAATACATGGTCATGGGGTTATGATAATTATATGCCACAGTTGAATGCAGCATCCCATGGCACAATAGAAGCATGGCATCACCAGTTTGGCGAATACTGGTTGTTCTGCGAACATTCACCTTCTTTACTTTTTTGTGATAATGAAACAAATAATCAGAAATTATATCAAAGCGACAATACCACAGGATGGTGTAAAGATGGCATCAATGATTATATTGTACATAATGCATCAACAGTAAACCCGGAACTACGCGGTACAAAAGCTGCTGCTCATTATGCATTAAAGATTGCTGGCGGAGGAAGCACAATCATTCGCTTACGCCTGACGGATAATGGCGCCGCAACATTTGATGATTTTGATTTTGTATTTAATGAACGTAAGAATGAGGCAAACCAGTTTTACAATGAGCTGTTACAGTCAGATGGTACAGATGAACTGAGTAAAGTGGCACGCCAGGCTTTTGCAGGAATGTTGTGGAACAAACAGTTTTATTATTATAACGTACACCAATGGCTCGCCGGTGATCCTTCTCAGCCTGCTCCCCCGGCAGAACGGTTTCAATTACGCAATAGCAGTTGGCAAACACTCAATACAAAAGAAATATTGTCTATGCCGGATAAGTGGGAGTATCCATGGTTTGCCGCATGGGATCTTGCTTTCCATTGTTTGCCGCTTGCAGTAGTTGATCCGGAGTTTGCAAAAGAGCAATTGGTTTTTTTGACGAAAGAATGGTATATGCATCCCAACGGTCAACTACCGGCTTATGAATGGGAATTCAGTGATTCCAATCCACCGGTGCATGCACTGATCACCTGGGAAATCTACAAGCATGGGAAAGATAAAAATGGTGGTAAAGGTGATCTTGTTTTTTTAGAAAAGGTATTTCATAAGCTGATGCTGAATTTTACGTGGTGGGTGAACAGAGAAGATGAAAAAGGGGATAATATTTTTGAAGGCGGCTTCCTTGGCATGGATAACATTGGTGTATTCGATCGGAATGCACGGCTTCCTTTTGGCGGCTATATCGAGCAATCAGATGGCACGAGCTGGATGGCGATGTACTCTTTAAACCTTCTTCGTATTGCGAGTGAACTTGCAACTTATAATAAAGTGTACGATGATATAGCATCGAAATTTTTCGAACACTTTTTATACATCGCAGGAGCGATGGCCGGCTTAAACAACGAAAAAGATAACCTGTGGGATGAGCAGGATGATTTTTATTATGATCGTCTTCATTTACCGGATGATGGAACTATTCCCCTGAAAGTAAGAAGTCTTGTAGGGTTGATACCATTATTCGTCGTAGAGATATTTGATAACACCGGCATCCAGGAACAAGATGCATTTAAAGAGAGAATGAAATGGTTTGAACAGAATCGTCCCGACCTTGCTGATCTTGTTTCACACTGGAATATAAAAAATAGTAAAGACAAGCATTTACTTAGTTTGATGCGTGGCTACAGAATGAAAAAAACAATTCAGCGATTGCTGGATGAAAGTGAATTTTTGAGTGATTATGGTATTCGTTCCGTATCTCGATATCACCAGGAACATCCGTATACTTTTTCAGTTGGCAATGAGAACTATTCTGTTCGCTATACACCTGGTGAAAGTGATAGCGGCATGTTTGGTGGCAACAGTAACTGGCGTGGGCCTATCTGGATGCCGATGAACTATTTGATTGCAGAAGGTCTTTCACGCTTTTATGAATATTATGAAGACGATTTCAAAGTGGAATGTCCTACTGGTTCAGGTATCTATATGAACCTGGAAGAGGTTGCTGCTGAATTGAGGAAGCGTATTGTTTCAATGTTTATAAGAAACGAAAACAATCGACGTCCATCAACAGGTGAAAATCAAAAATTACAAACCGATCCGCATTTTAAAGATTTCATATTGTTTCATGAATATTTTAATGGCGATAATGGCAAAGGACTCGGCGCTTCACATCAAACAGGCTGGACAGGACTTATCGCAGTTGCATTGATGCGTTTAAAAGAAAATAAAATGAGTGTGTAGGTATCATGATATTTTTCAGGATCATTTGTGTATCATTCGGTTAGTTATTAAACGAAGTGATTGGCATAACCCCGATTATTTAATACCTTTGCGCCAGTTTTGAATGATTGCTGCCGTTTATTTTCTAACAATAAACAGCAAGCGAATGATTAACCTTCCAATTTCACTACCTACGCAACGTTATTACCGCATTGGTGTCAGCACATTCTTTTTTATACAGGGATTGACGTTTGCTTCATGGACAAGCCGTATTCCGGATATTAAAAACAAGCTGCACTTGAGTGATGGCGCTTTTGGCGGTGTTTTATTTGCACTGCCCGCGGGACAATTAACCGCGATGGCCTTGTCCGGTTACCTGGTAAGTAAGTATGGCAGTAAATTAATGCTTCAGATTGCCGCTCTTTTGTTTCCTGCAGTATTATTATTACTTGGTGTGGTTGATTCAACATGGGAATTAATAGCTGCACTTTTTGCATTTGGTATATGTGGTAATCTCAGCAATATAGCTGTCAACACACAAGGTGTTGGCGTGGAGCGATTATATGGGCGCAGCATTATGGCTTCATTTCATGGTTTATGGAGTCTCGCTGGTTTCACTGGCGGATTAATCAGTTTGATGATTGCAGGTTTCATACCACCGTTCACTCATTTTTTGATTATTTACGGAATCACATTTTTATTACTTATTTCAGCCCGGGGAATTGTGTTACCGAGAGATACGCATGCTGCTTCTTCCGAGGGCAAGAAATTGTTTGTAAAACCTGATCGCTATATTATTATACTTGGCCTCATTGCATTTGCCTGTATGATTTGTGAAGGCACTATGTTTGAATGGAGTGTGATCTATTTCGAAAGTGTATTGAAAGTTTCTCAGAATTTAATTCGCATCGGCTTTGTATCATTTATGTGTACGATGGCGGGTGGTCGTTTTGCAGCAGACTATTACGTAATGAAATATGGAGTTGATCGTGTTTTGAAATTAAGCGGTGTTTTCATTTTCAGCGGTCTGATGCTGGCTGTACTATTCCCGAATATATTTACAGCAACTCTTGGGTTTTTGTTGGTTGGTATCGGTGTATCGTCAGTTGTCCCGATGGTTTACAGTCTTGCGGGTAAGTCAAAAAAAATGCTTCCGGGAGTTGCTTTGGCCGCTGTTTCTTCAATAAGTTTCCTCGGTTTTCTCATTGGTCCGCCAATCATTGGTTTTATTGCACAGGTTTCAAATTTGCGTTGGTCGTTTGCATTGATTGCGTTGCTGGGATTGGGCACTACGCTTTTGTCTGGAAAAATCAAGCAGGAATAAGATGGTGTATGGTCAATAGTGAATGGTGAATAAGCAATCATCAAACTTCAAAACTCGAACATCAAACTCGGAGCCTATCTTTGCTATAAATACTCCCTCGTGTTTTCTCTGTTTGCCAGGAATTTATTTTTTACAATTTTACAACCAGGCATCGTTGCTGGTCTTATTCCGTATTGGATTATACGAGGCAAATTTCATCCTCACGTTAATAATGAATCCCTGCGCTTAACCCAGTATCTCGGTGAGTTATTGCTTATCACTGGCCTTGTTATCATGGTAAGCTGCATCATGAATTTTGCAATAAAAGGAAAAGGCACATTGTCACCCGCTGATCCTACAAAAGAGCTCGTTGTTACCGGGCTTTATAAATATTCCAGGAACCCGATGTATATCGGCGTATCATTAATATTGATTGCTGAAGCGCTGTTTTTTCAATCGATATATTTATGGTTGTACGCAGCTCTGATTATCATTGCATTTAATCTCTTTATAATTTTCTTCGAAGAACCAAGATTGCGAAGGGACTTCGGCGTTAGTTATGAAGAGTATTGCAAAAAGACAAGAAGATGGATCTGATGGAGCGAGTATATTCAGCACAGCGCTGTTCTCTTTGTTTTACCTTAATTAAAATAAGATGAAAGTATTTGTTTCCCGCACTATTCCGGAGATAGGATATCAATTATTAAAGCAAGCAGGACTTGAAGTAACGGCATGGGGCGATGATCGCATGCTGACCAAAGAGGAATTAATCAGTTACGCTAAACAGCACGATGGATTGATTTGTATGAATGGCGAAAAAATTGACAAAGAATTTTTGAATGAATGCAAACATCTTAAAGTGATTTCATTGTATTCTGTAGGCTATGATAATATGGATGTAGCTGAGGCCACACGATTAAAAATCCCATTAGGAAATACACCGGATGTGTTGAGTGATGCCACCGCTGATATTGCGTTTACATTATTACTGATGACTGCCCGTAAAGCGATCTTTCATCATAAACGAATACTAAATAATCAATGGGATTTTTTCCGCCCTACTGCGAATCTTGGCATAGAATTAAAAAACAAAACGCTTGGAGTTTTCGGCCTCGGCCGGATCGGTATGGAAATGGCGAAGCGATGTAAAGGAGCTTACAACATGAAAACAATTTATCACAATCGATCTGAAAATAAACAAGCAGAAAAAGAATTGGGAGCAAAAAAGGTTTCTTTCGACGAATTATTAAGTGAGAGTGATATTCTTTCAGTTCATACGGCCTTAACATCAGAGACCAAAGGTACATTTGACTATGCAGCTTTCAGTAAAATGAAGCGGACTTCTATTTTTATCAATACGGCACGCGGAGGAATACACAATGAAGACGATTTAACAAAAGCAATAAACGAAAAACTGATATGGGGAGCAGGACTTGATGTGACAAACCCGGAACCGATGAAACCTGACAGCCCGTTGCTTTCAATACCATCTGTTACGATATTGCCGCACATCGGCTCTGCAACAGAAGAAGCAAGAAATGGTATGGCAAGAATTGCCGCTGAAAATGCAATAGCCGGATTGAAAGGTGAAAAATTGCCGCATCCGATCAATCCCGAAGTTCACAAATAATTTTCTCAGGCAACTCTTGCATTTTGTTTTTAGTCTACCTTCAGGTTTCCATATGTAAAAAATAAACTTATGACAACAAGACGTTCATTCATTAAAACTTCAGCAGCATTATCGGTAGGTGCGTTCGTCGCTCCGTCCATTTTAAATTACAAAGACTCTCTGATAGGCTTACAATTGTATACCGTTCGCGACGCGATGCAGAAAGACCCTGCAGGAACGCTGGCGAAGGTAGCCGCAATAGGATACAATTCTGTTGAAAATGCTACCTACACTGGCACGCAGAATTTTTATGGTATGGATGCAAAAGCCTATGCAAAATTGTTAAAAGATAATGGGCTTAAAAATTTCAGTGGTCACTACCGTTGGGGGCTGGACGAAAAAGGAGGCGTAATGAAAGGGTCGATGTTGCATGAGTGGGACAAAGCAGTGGATGATGCGGCTGCTGTTGGGTTAAAGTATATGATTTGCGCATGGCTTTCACCGGATGAAAGAGGCAATGCAGATCATTATAAAAAGCTGGCTGCAGCCTGCAATGCTGCCGGAGAAACCTGTAAGAAAGCAGGTATTCAATTCTGTTATCACAATCACGATTTCGAATTTGAAAAAGAAGATGGCAAATACAAGCTCGATACCTTACTGGCAGAAGCGGATAAAGACCTTGTAAAGATGGAGTTGGACTTGTATTGGGTTAATAAAGCAGGTGCAGATCCGATTCAATTGTTTGAACAGCATCCTGGACGCTTTCCGCTATGGCATGTCAAAGACATGGACAATACGCCCAATCATGCATTTACTGAAGTTGGAAATGGAGTGATTGATTTTAAAAA
>JASGJE010000005.1:0-8105 GCA_049840875.1 Chitinophagaceae bacterium
TTTTTGTACTTCGTTCAGTTCCATCGTATTGCTAAGGTCGATGGAAACACGATAGAATCCGAACAGCACCTAATATCAACTGTCATCTTGTTAATGAACGAATCAAATTACTGTGTTGAGGAAATTTTGAAATAATTTTATTTCTATCGGCCATTTCAAAATCCGCGTAGTTGAAACCGGGAGATACGGTGCAGCCAACTAACGCATAACTGCTTCCTGGTGGAAGCGCTGCTCCGAACCAGCTGCCTGCCTTTATACATGTAAATAACCGCTGATTTTTTTCGGGGTCTGCGCCAAGACTGTGTTCAATCAGATTGCCTGAAGGTTCGATTTCAAACACGGTTAATGAATGGCCTGCATAAAAATGCCAGAGCTCGTCTGACTTAATGCGGTGTAAAGCCGAAAACTGTGATTCTTCCAATAAAAAATAGATATGCGTACAGATATGCCTTTCGGTTTCTTTTGGAAAATCTGTGGGCAAAAAAGATGTAGAAACAGAGAATGATGATTTGTACACTTCGGCGAAGTAGCCGCCTTCAATATGCTTTGAAAGATTTAAATGTCGTATCCAGAACTGTGCATCATGGGTTATTGGCGAGGGCATTTGGAGACGCAATTTTAACCAGCATGTCTTTTTTCCCATAATACCAGTTGTTCAGTGAATCTTTCACTCTCGTTGTATCAGTTGCTGGTATGTTCAGGTTTACTGTGATGTTGAATAAAGACGAATCAACTGTTTCAAGCTGAATGTTTGAATTGATTTGCTTCAGGATGTTAATTCTTTTTATAGCCCTCTTTTTGCTATGCGTGGATTCGAAAACAAACTTATAACCGGGGGCCGACGTCACAGGGGCCGACACAATTTTTTTTACGGTATCTGCTGCAGGCTTGGTTTCAGATGCAGGAACAACTGCAGTTTCAATCGGCACAATATTTTTAGTTGCCGTGTTCTCAGCAACTGCTCCTCTGTTTTTATTATACAAAATATATCCACCCCACACAGCGAATCCGATTCCTCCAAATAACATGAATGCGATGACAGACTTTTTGATGGTAAATCCCGCGGTTGAATGTTTGGGATAAAGAGTTTTCAGGCCGCTGAGCGATTCATCATTGATAGAGGTGGACGCTAATTCTTTTACAGCAGGTTCAGTGATTTTTTCATTTAGTAACTGACCAGATGTAAACTCATATACTCCGGATTTTATTTTCACAAGCGTGCCAATACCATCTATCTGGAATGGCTTACCAATATTTAAAAACTGTCGTAGTAATTCAATGTAAGATTCGATATCTGAAATCGCGAGAGCTTTCATTTTACCTGTCTCGCTTGAAATAAATTTGATAAGATCATCGTCGTCGTTTGCAGACGGATCACTTGTAAACGTTATTTCTTCTGCGGGAATTTTTGAATTTTTCGATGAGCTTGTTTCAGTGTAGGGAGATGGATTAGACTGAAAAATCCCGATACCACGAAGGGTGAGCTTTTTGTTGGTGTTTAGGTATCTAGCTAAAAGTGGCGCTAATTTCAAAGCTTAGGATTTATTGGATTCACAATGTACTATTTTTTCATGCCTCCACAATATCCATAGGTCTGTTCTTATTTTTGTACCATGTTAAACGAAGAGGAAAAGGAATTTATTGCTTATTGGGAAGCCAACCGGCAAAGTCAACGAAAATTCACCAATTATATTCAATATGGCCTGCCGTTAGGTGTAGCTATTGGCTTCAGCATACTGGTTACATTGCTTTCTGGCTGGTATAAAAGAGCGTCTATGGTGATAAATGCTGAACCTTCACTTGTGCTTGTTCTGATGATTGCGCTTCTTTCGATTATCGTATTTATTTCCATATTCACCGTGCGCCATCGTTGGGATCAAAATGAGCAACGGTACAGGGAATTGTCTGCGAGGATAAAAGAAGAATAAATCTAGCGTAGGTTGCAGCGATTTATTATTGTTGGTGGTCATATAACCTTCCAAAATATATTTGTAAAAAATCTGGAAAATGAAAAAAGTTTTGATTAGTTCCGTGGCCGTGATAGTGATGTTCGTTTCTTGTCTTAAAAGCACTGATTATCAGCAGAATTGTATCGCTGATTATGATCCTTGCGCCCTGAAAGCTCCGTCCGTAGAAATAGATACCGTATTAAATTACCTGGCAGCGCATAAAGACAGTATTTACAACTTTGGTGATACTATCCGGCACTGTAGTGGCATGTATTACATTATAGACTCTGTAGGTACTGGAGCTACCCCTCAGATTTGCTCCTATGTGGATTTCAAATATAAAGGTATGCTGACGAATGGAACGGTTTTCCAGGATCAAACGACGACCGCCATAAATGCCCAGGTTTCCAATTTGATTGCTGGTTTTAAAAATGCATTGCCGGCAATAAAGGTGGGAGGCGGCCTACATTTATTTATACCCCCGACGCTTGGTTATGGAAGTGCGCAATCAGGAACGATTCCTCCAAATTCGATGCTTATTTTCCAGGTAACCCTGACCGGTGTAGAATAAAAAAGCGTAATTGGCCAGCGACACCAAGGCTTTATATGGGCGGCTTCTTTGTTTTACCTTAGCGTAAACATTATTCAATTGCCACACGAAGCAATTTCTGTATTCGATATGTTTAAGATCGGTGTCGGGCCATCCAGTTCGCACACGCTGGGGCCATGGCGTGCTGCACAACGATTTACCGCATCATTGCTATCGCAAAACAAATTACAGGATGTCACTTCGATGGAAGTATGGCTGTATGGTTCGCTGGCAAAGACCGGCAAAGGTCATGGAACTGATATTGCAATCCAACTTGGATTAAGCGGAGAAGATCCCGTTACATTTGATGTTGAACAGATTGGTGCGAAGATGAATGATATACTGGAAATGAAGAAACTCGTGTTGCATGGCTTGCATGAAATCGATTTTGATCCAAGAGAAGATATAGAATTTTTGATGACGGAGAGTCTGCCGTATCATCCAAATGCATTGAAGTTTTTAGTGACATTAAATAACGGGGAACAATTTGCGGAGACATACTATTCGATCGGCGGCGGATTTGTAAAAAAAGAAGGTGAAAGTGACATTCTTCAAAACGGAGTACAACTGCCTTTCCCGATCAATACCTCTCACGATCTGTTACATTGGTGTCGTAAAACAGGAATGAATATTCATGAAGTGGTGATGGAAAATGAGAATGCGTGGCGACCTGAGCAGCAAACAAAAAATGGTGTGCTCAGGATATGGAATGTGATGAAAGAGTGCATCTATCGCGGTTGTAACAGCAGGGGAGAACTGCCTGGAGGTTTACATGTAAAAAGAAGAGCCGAGCATTTGAATAAAAAACTGATTGGCAGTAAATCGTATGATGACTATCATTCGTGGTTACACGCTATTCGCTCAGGCGGTAATAGTTTTAACTATATCCTCGATTGGGTCAGTTGTTTTGCGCTTGCGGTAAATGAGGAGAACGCTTCATTTGGAAGAGTTGTTACCGCACCAACGAATGGTGCGGCTGGTGTAATACCGGCCGTGTTGCAATACTTCGTTGCATTCTGTGATGGTCATAATGAAGATAAGATCATACAGTTTTTATTAACGGCTTCTGAAATCGGAAGTATATTTAAAAAAGGCGCTACCATATCTGCGGCTATGGGAGGCTGCCAGGCAGAAATCGGAGTATCATCTGCAATGGCTGCAGCGGCGCTTACCGAATCAATGGGCGGTACACAACGTCAGGCAATGATGGCCGCAGAGATTGCAATGGAACATCATCTTGGATTGACTTGTGATCCGATTGCGGGACTGGTACAGGTGCCCTGCATCGAACGAAATACGATGGGCGCCATCAAAGCAATCACCGCATCTCAACTGGCATTACAAAGCACTCCTGATTTTGCAAAAGTTTCCTTAGATGCAGTGATAAAAACGATGTGGGATACCGCACTTGATATGAACAGCAAATACAAAGAAACATCTGATGGCGGACTGGCTGTGAATATACCATTGAGCTTGCCGGAATGTTGATAGTAAATATTACCAGGAATTATATGTGTTTATAAAGCTTCGATGGCAATGAAACGCTGGTATTGTTTTGTAAATTTGATAAAATATTTTACATGGGACTTGTGTATGCTGATATAACTTTAATTAATGCAGGCGATGAGACATTGGCTAAAAGAAAAATTATCGGCGAAGAGGAAATAAAAAAAATGACAGTTAATATGCTAGTCGACACAGGTGCTTACCTGATGGGAATAACAGAAACAGTTCAGGAGCAGTTGGATTTGTCTTTCATTGAAAAAAGAAAAGTCGTGTTAGGAGACGGAAGTGTGAAAGAGTTTGATGTCGTTGGCCCAATAATAGTAAAATTCAAAAACAGAACAGCTATTTGTAGCGCCTTGGTTTTGTCAGGAAGCAATGAGTCTATCCTTGGCGCAATACCTCTCGAAGAAATGGATGTACTGATTCATCCGCAGCGGCAGGAATTAATTGTAAACCCTGAACATCCATATTATGCCCAGTTGAGCATGAAATAAAGATATATCGCCAGAGTTTTCTCATTACTATTTCTTATAATGTTCACGATTCAAGCTAATATTCTTTTTCCATCTTAGCTTTGCTCTTTCATTTCTTATATGCCTGGAAATATTCTGATCATCGACGACGAAGAAGGACTACGAAAACTTCTCAGCCGTATTATTGAACTGGAAGGGTTTTCTATCACGCAAGCATCTTCTCTGAAAGAAGGTATGCAGGTTCTTTTGCAAAAACCAATTGACGTTATACTTTGCGATGTAAAATTGCCTGACGGCAATGGCGTCGATTTTGTAAAAGAAGCAAAGCAAAAATTTCCGTTGAATGAGTTCATACTGCTAACAGCTTATGGAAATATAGCGGATGGTGTACAGGCGATAAAGAATGGCGCTTTCGACTATATTACAAAAGGCAATGACAACGATCGCATTATTCCTTTGCTGAACCAGGCAATGAATAAAGTGAACCTGCAGAAAAAGCCAGCAGTAAAAATTAAAGAAAGCTCTTCCCTTACATTCAGAGATATTATTGGAGATAGCCACGTTATAAAGGAAGCCATCAGCCTTGCAACAAGAATAGCAGTTACGGATACAACTGTTTTACTGCTTGGCGAGACAGGTACAGGGAAAGAAGTCTTTGCAAATGCTATTCACGCCAATGGCAAGCGGGCTTCAAAATCGTTTATTGCGATCAATTGCAGTGCATTTACAAGAGACTTGCTGGAAGGTGAATTATTCGGTCATAAGGCTGGCGCTTACACCGGCGCTGTGAAAGATAAAAAAGGATTGATTGAACTGGCAGACAACGGCACCTTATTTCTCGATGAAATTGGCGAAATGGCACTGGATCTTCAGGCTAAACTGTTACGGGTGCTCGAGAATGGCGAGTTTATAAAATTGGGCGATTCAAAAACATCGAAAGTGAATGTCCGTTTGATTGCCGCGACAAACAGGAATCTATCAGACGAAGTGAAGCAGGGTAAATTCCGGGAAGATCTGTTTTACAGGTTGAATGTATTTTCAATCGAATTGCCACCATTGCGAAGCCGCAAAGAAGACATTCCGTTATTAACAGCCCATTTTATCACTGAGTATGCTGCAAGGGAAAATAAAGCAGTTTTAACGGTTTCTTCAGATACGATGAAACTATTGCAGAACCATTATTGGAAAGGAAATATCCGGGAATTGAAAAATGTTATTCAACGTGCTTTAATCCTCAGCGATTCAAATAAAATAGATATTTCTTCGCTTCCGTACGATCTGCAAAAAGAAAATGAAGCTGGTGACGACAACGATTTATCACTGACACACGTAGAAAAAGATCACATCCGGAAAGTATTACAACATACAAAAGGAAATAAAACAAGGACGGCAGAATTATTAGGCATTGGCCTCACAACTCTTTACAGGAAAATGGAAGAGTACGATATTAGTTCGGGTAAAATCTGATTATATACCCTTTCATTTTGGAAAAACCTTTTCATTTTGAAAGGGTTTTTTTATGCCCGTTCATCTCAATATCAAATAGAAATCATTGTAAACTGGATAGATACGCTATTTCCTTAAAACAGGAATGACATTTGGCACGTCACGTCAAATAAACTTCAAAAAATGATAACGGTATTATTAATTCTTTCGGGGCTACTCTGTTTCTGGCTATTCTTTAAAACAATTGATTGGTTCGAAAAAATTTAAAACACAAAAACTATGATGACAGCATTATTCATTTTATCCATCGCAGTATTCTGTTACCTGGTTTATGTATTGATCAAACCTGAAAAATTCTGATATATGACTGGTGAAATTTTAGGCATAATAGTAAGTTTTCTGATTACAATATTATTAGCTTACCCATTGGGGAAATATATTGCTAAAGTCTTTAAGGGCGAAAAGACGTGGACTGATT
Source organism: Chitinophagaceae bacterium (assembly GCA_049840875.1). Classification (GTDB taxonomy): domain Bacteria; phylum Bacteroidota; class Bacteroidia; order Chitinophagales; family Chitinophagaceae; genus JAFDYH01. Next base: position 6,442 of record JASGJE010000005.1, read on the forward strand.
TTATGAACCCTGTTGAAAGATTCATTTTTAAAATCAGTGGTATTAATCCCAATGAAAGCATGAACTGGAAACAATTCCTGAAAGCAATGCTGACCATAAACATGCTGTGGTTAGTATACGCTTTTTCCCTGCTTCTTTTCCAGGATAAGCTTCCATTGAATCCTGATGGTAATCCTGCTCAAACACCCGACCTCGCATTTAATACGGCCATCAGCTTCCTGGTGAACTGTGACCTTCAACATTACTCCGGTGAATCCGGGCTGACTTATCTCACACAATTATTTGTCATCACCTTTTTACAATTCGTAAGTGCGGCAACAGGTATCGCGGCATTGATTGCGTTATTAAATGGTTTAAAAGAAAAGACCACAAAAAATCTTGGCAACTTCTGGAGCATTTTTACCAAAACGATCACGAGAATATTATTGCCACTATGTATTGTAATTGGTGTTATTCTCGCTTTTAATGGTACACCGTCGAGCTATGATGGCAAAGACACAATTACCACTTTACAAGGCGATACGATGCAGGTGTCAAGAGGTCCTGCAGCGGGGATGATTGCCATTAAGCACCTGGGAACAAACGGTGGCGGATGGTTCGGCGCTAACTCGGCTCATCCATTTGAAAATCCTAACTATTTGACAAACATCACAGAGATAGTTGTACAGGTGTTGATTCCTGTAGCAATGATTTTCGCGTTAGGTTTTTATATCAATCGCAAGAAACTGGCGTATGTAATTTTTAGTGTAATGACGATTGGTATGCTATTACTTGTTGTGCCAACCATCATTTATGAAATAAATGGTAATCCTGCTATCGCTAAAATGGGAGTACTGCAGGCAACCGGTGCAATGGAAGGTAAAGAAATAAGATTTGGCCCTGCTGCATCAGGCTATTGGAGTACGATGACAACAATTATTTCTACGGGATCTGTAAATGCAATGCACGATAGTTATATGCCCTTATCGGGAATGGCACAATTACTTGGCATGATGGTAAACGCATTCTATGGCGGATGCGGGGTAGGAATATTGAATTACTATATCTATATCATCGTCGCCGTATTTGTTGCAGGGTTAATGGTAGGAAGAACGCCAGAGTTTATGGGACATAAAGTTGAAGCAAGAGAAGTGAAGATCGCAATGCTTGTTACATTACTCAGTGCATTCCTTGTAAAAGGTTTTACGGCGCTTGCTGCGTATATGGTGGCTCATCATGCGGATATAGCCTGGGCTGTGAAACCATCTGCATGGCTAAACAATCCGAGCTATCATGGATTTTCGGAGATGATGTATGAATACACTTCTGCGAATGCCAATAACGGTAGCGGCTTTGAAGGTCTCGGCGATAACAATATTTTCTGGAACGTTACGACAGGCTTTGTATTGATTCTTGGAAGGTTCTTGCCGATCATAGGACCGATTGCCATTGCTGGTTTATTGGCGAATAAAAAATATATACCGGAATCACCAGGAACATTGAGAACAGACTCTGCAACATTTGGCGTAATGACGTTTGCGGTTATTGTAATCATTACAGCATTGTCGTTCTTCCCGATGCTGGCGTTAGGTCCGCTTGCAGAATATTTTACCCTAAATCCCTGAAGAGGCTTTAGACAGATCATACGTAAATGAATATTTCTACAACTTATAAACTTTAATTAA
>JASGJE010000006.1:0-553919 GCA_049840875.1 Chitinophagaceae bacterium
CACACGGGCTATGATCGCGTTATACAGTGAATTGATATAATTTGTCTGAGCCGTTTTCATATCAGTCTGCGACTGGTTAATTTCAGTTTGAGAACCTGTACCTGCTTCGAATTTCTTTTTTGTTTGCTGGTATACACTCTCTCCTAGCGTCATATTTCTCTTTTGGTAATCAAGACTTGAAATAGCAGAGGAAAAATTATTTTTTGCCGTCTGTATTTCGTTATCAATATTGATTTTTAAAGATTCTTGTTCATTGTGTGATTTCTGTAGCGCTAATCTTGCCTCTTCGATTCTGGCATTCCTGGAAAAGCCGCTGAAGATGGGTACATTAAGGTTCAACGATATCGCAGAAATGTTAAACCAATCTCCTTTGCCAAAAAAATTAAAATTGTTTCGTTGCGCATTTTTATTGTAATAACCATTGAGATTTAAAGTAGGCAACTTAGCAAGTTTGTACCTGCTTACATTATATTCTGCCAGTCTTATACCCAAATCTGAATATTGATATTCTTTGCGTTGTGAGTAATCAAAATTGTTCGTTTCCAACATACCTTCTTTTACCTGTTCATCATTCAATGTATCTGTCAAGATCAGCGAGTCCCTGACCGGCATTCCGATCAGCACTTTAAGGCCCAGGTATCCATTATTCACCTGGTTAAGCGCATTCGTTTTTTCTGTTTGCAGGTTAGCCAACTGTACACCCACTTTATCCAAATCCAGTTTTTCAGCAAAACCATTATCATACATGATCTTGGTATCGTGTTGTAACTTATTGAGTAAGTCAATATTTGCATCGAGCAACTCAATCTGGGTTTTACTGACTACTAATTGATAATAGACTTTGTAAATATTCGCTTTGATGGTTTCCTCGGTTACTTCAGCCTTCTTCTGTGAAAATTCTACCGCGGCAGATCTTGCCCGCAGGCCTACGAATACTTGTCCGTCAAAAATTATCTGGCTAAGTGAAACACCGGCGGTCGCCGACCATTTAGTTCCGAATTGTGCGGCAATGAAACCAAAGTCTGCCGGCATCTGAATAGGGTTTCCATTGCCATCTTTTACGCCCTCTTGTACCAGCACCTGGTACGTAGCCGGCGATATAAAGTTTGGAATAACCTGGGTGGCGACATACGGATTATAAGTGGTACCTGCCGATGCTGAAATCTGCGGATAGGCAGTACCCGTAAGTTCTTTGTTTGTTTGCTCCTGTATTTTCACATCGAGCAATGCATTTTTTACCTGCACGTTATGTTTCTTAGCGTAATCTACTGCCTGCTGAATGGAAAACTGATGCATTTCATTTAATGCGTCGGCTTTCTGTTGAGAAATACCTGCAAATGGTAACAATGCCCATCCGGCAATCCACATCCATTTTTTTCTACCTTGTTTCATTGTGCTGTAATTGTTTTTCTCTTTGTTGAGTATATTTCTGAATCAGTTTCAATCCCTTTGGTGTAACAAGGCCATGCAAAAAATTCATCGTCGTTTCCTTTACCATTTCTGCCAGGCCATGCTTACCCGGCGGCAACAGTTCCGGATTAAACGTTAAAAAAATTGATGCAATTCTGAACCGGCTCATGATATCGGTATTCAATTCCGGTCTGTAATAGCCTTCTTCTACACCTTTATCTAAATTCTCCTTTACTAACTTGTAGAGAAATTTATTTTTATGATCGCTTATTTTTTTAAATGCAGAAGGATGATATTTCTGCAGCTCAAATAACATTGTCGGGTTCATCACTTTCAGCATCTCCAATACCATATCCGTCGCAATGAATATTTCGTGAACGGGATTTTCACTTTTCTCCCGGTGCTGATAACATTCTTCTTCACTTCCGTGCAATTCAATATTAATCACGGCATCTACCAATGCATCTTTGTCGGTGAAGAAATGATAAATCGTTTTTTTGCTGATGCCCAACTGTGATGCTATTTCATCCATGCTTATACTGCGGATACCGTAACGCATAAACATTTCGTGAGCCTTTTGTACTATTCGTTCCTGTTGATCCATATTTCACAAAAATCGGCCACAAAACTATGGAAACTTTTTTCGTTACCAAAGTTTCCATCCATTTTTCTCTCCGTTTATCACAATTTCTTAATAAACAGATGTTCGTTTAAGGCTTCATACATTTGCACAAAAAACATGGCTGTGCCACCAAAGAAGAGGGAAAAGGGAACATTCAAAAAAGTAGTCAACTATTTTATACAAGGCATTATTATTCTGGCGCCTATAGGCATTACAGCCTATCTTCTTTACTGGCTTTTTGATAAGGTGGATGGTATTTTAAGACCTTATGTAAACATCCCCGGTCTCGGCTTTGCGATCATTATTCTTTTTGTAGTGCTGGTCGGCTGGGTCAGTTCCAATTACCTGATGGGCAGCCTGATTAATTTTTTTGATCACTGGCTGGAAAGAACGCCTGGTATCAAGTTTATTTATTCATCGATAAAAGATTTCTTTGAAGCTTTTGCTGGTGACAAGCGAAAATTCAATAAATCTGTTTTAATAAATGTATTTGCTGATAACGTGTGGATTATCGGTTTTGTAACAGATGAAGAATTGCAAAAGTTCAATTTAGGTGCAGAAATGATTTCAGTTTATGTGCCACAGGCTTATAATTTTGCCGGTCAATTATATTTATTGCCAAAAGAAAGGGTAAAGGCAATTGAAGATATTACATCGGGCCAATCAATGAAATATGCAGTAACCGGCGGCGTGGTGGAATTGGATGATACGAATGAATGACCAAAGACGATGGACAATTGTCAATCGTCAAATGAAACAGGCTTTTTCTTTGAATCTCGTCTAGATCTTCAAGCATAAAATCAATAAATTAATTTTTGGTTTACCGGAAATAATTGATTGATGAAAAAAATATTTCTTTCGCTGATTTTTATATCAGTTACGACTACCTGCTTTTGCTGGGGTTTTTATGGTCATCGGAAAATAAATAGTACCGCGATATTTTTATTGCCTCCGCAAATGATGGTGTTGTATAAATCAAACGTGGACTTTATTACAGAACACGCTGTCGATCCCGATAAAAGGCGATATATTTTGCCGCAGGAAGGTGCAAGACATTTTATAGATATTGACAACTACGGCGCTTATCCTTATAGTTCGTTACCAAGAAAATGGAAAGACGCTGTTGCAAAATTCGGAGAAGATAGCTTGCAGGCTAATGGTATTGGTCCCTGGTGGGTGCAGATCATGTTGCAACGACTCACGGATGCGTTCAAAGAAAAAAACCAGGTAAAAATTTTAAAGTTGTCGGCAGAGTTGGGACATTATATTGCTGATCTGCATGTACCGCTACATGCCAGTAGCAATCATGATGGGCAACTAACAGATCAGAAAGGCATACATGGTTTCTGGGAAAGCCGTATTCCGGAATTGCTTGCAGATAAAGAATGGGATTTCCTTATTGGCAAAGCAGAATATATCAGCAACCCATCCGATTATATCTGGAAACGCGTATTAGAAAGTGGCGCAGCAGCCGATACTGTTTTGAAAACGGAAAAGCGCCTCAGTCAACTATTTCCCGGTGATAAAAAGTATTCCTTTGAAGAAAGAAACGGTGTAGTCGTACGGCAATTTTCATCCGCGTATTCTAAACTATACAATGAAAAACTGGGAGGAATGATTGAACGGAGAATGCGCCAATCAATTTATTCCGTTGCTTCATTCTGGTATACGGCGTGGGTAAATGCAGGCCAACCGGATCTCACAAAGCTCACGAACAAAGATTTCAATACTGAAGAACTGAAAGAGTTTGATGAATTAAACTCTGCATGGAACAATAGCAAAACTCGTGAAGACCATGAGTAAAATGCTAAGGAAAAATTAATCTCTTCGAAAACAACAGAAGCTGAATTAGTATTATTTTTCATTTTTATTCTCTTATTCGTCCATCCAGGTTCTGTTATGAAAAAAATAATCGCACTCGTCACTTTGGCTTTTGTATTGTCACAATCGCATGCACAGACTACTCAAAAAAACTTTTCAGTATTACGCGGCCCTTATTTGCAAATGGGTAATCAAACAGCCATTACATTAAAGTGGAGAACGGATATTCCCGCCAGCACACGATTCGAAGTGGGCACCGAACATGGTGTTTACACTGTAAAGGCAAATAATAAATCACTTGTAAAAGAACATGAGATACGAATTACAGGTTTAAAGCCGGATACGAAATATTATTATCGCTTCGGCAGTATTAAAACAATCGTACAGGATGGAGAAGATAATTTTTTTGTAACGGCCCCACCTGCTACTACGAAACGAAAAATCCGTGTTGTAGCATTCGGAGATTGTGGAAGGAATGATAATTCGTATCAATCAGGAGCACTATCGTCTTATATCAATTATGCGGGTGATCATACTGCAGAAGTTTTATTATTACTCGGTGATAATGCATATAACAGAGGAACAGATTCTGAATACCAGGTTAACTATTTCAACATTTATGGCCCGAACATTCTAAAAAACCATGTGCTTTTTCCTGCACCGGGCAATCATGATTATGCGAATAATGACGCACGACAACACGATCATAAAATTCCTTACTATTCTATTTTTTCAAATCCTTCTGCCGCACAATGCGGCGGTGTTGCATCCGGTACTGAGGCTTATTATTCGTGGGATCGTGGTAATATCCATTTTCTTTCTCTTGATTCTTATGGATTGGAGAATAATGGAACAACAAGGATTTATGATACATTGGGTGCGCAGGTGAAATGGATAAAAAAAGATCTTGCAGCCAATAAAAAACCATGGGTGATTTGTTACTGGCATCACCCCCCTTATACAATGGGAAGTCATAATTCCGACCAGGAAATGGATCTCTTTCACATCCGTCAAAATTTTATCCGCATACTGGAAAGAATGGGGGTTGACCTGATTATATGCGGCCACAGTCATAATTATGAACGTTCTTATTTATTAAAAGGCCATTACGGAATGGAAGGTACATTTGACACGACATCATTTGCAGTGAGCACAAGCAGTGGCAAAGACAATGGTAGCAATAATTCAGCGCCTTATATCACTCATAAAGGAGCCTATCATGGAACTGTATATGTAGTTGCTGGCTCAGCTGGTGCAAGTGGTAGCACCCAGGCAGGTTATCCTCATAATGCAATGCCGTTTTCAGTAAACGATGGCGGCGCTTTCTATTTTGAAGTAGAGGATAATCGCCTCGACGCAAAATTTCTTCGTCGCACCGGCGAAGTATGGGATCAGTTTACGATTATAAAAAACTAGAGAGAAGGTAACTAGGCATTGAAGCAACAAGGCAGGAGGCACGACGCAAGGGCTATGCTTTTAGCCTTCAGCTTTACGCATTTTCGTTACTTTTGCGCTTCAATTTTTCACGATTAACATGCAAACTACAGTGAGCGCAACGGTACATAATTTTAACTCTGGTCCATCGGTTCTTCCAAAAGAGGTTTTTGAACAGGCCAGCCAGGCCATTCTCGACTTTAATAATACAGGTTTATCGATATTGGAAATAGGTCATCGTACTTCATTGTTCGAATCAGTAATGAATGAGGCGATTCAGTTGGTAAAAGACCTGATGCAACTGGATGCCGATCATGAAGTATTGTTCCTACATGGTGGTGCAACGACACAATTTATGCAGGTACCGATGAATTTGCTGAATGAAAATGAAGTAGCTGCTTATACGGATACAGGTACGTGGGGATCGAAAGCTACCAAAGAAGCTAAGCTATTCGGTCATGTAGAAGTTGTGGGTTCTACAAAGGATACGAATTATACCAGCATACCGAAAAATATAACGGTTACACCTACTGCCGCTTATCTGCACATTACAACAAATGAAACAATCGCCGGTACTCAATGGCATGAACTTCCTTATAATTGTGGTGTGCCGCTTGTTGCAGATATGAGCAGCGATATTCTGAGCCGCGTATTAGATTTCAATAAGTTTGATCTGATCTATGCAGGTGCACAGAAAAATATGGGCGCCGCCGGTGTGAATATTGTTATCGTCAATAAAAACATCCTGGGAAAAGTAAAAAGAAATATCCCTTCTATACTTGATTATCGCAATCATATTAAGGAACACAGCATGATGAATACACCACCGGTATTTGCCGTGTATGTTGCAATGCTCACGTTGCGCTGGCTGAAAAATAAAGGTGGCGTTGCGGCGATTGAAAAAGAGAATGACAAGAAAACAAATCTCTTTTACAATACACTGGATAGTCTACCAATATTTACCGGCACTGTTGCGAAAGAAGATCGCAGTAAGATGAATGCAGTCTTTATCATGAAAGATCCTGCATTAGAAAAAGAATTTGGTGATCTCTGCAAAACGGAAGGAATGATCGGCATAAAAGGCCATCGCAGTGTTGGCGGGTTCCGTGTATCTATGTACAATGCATTATCGATAGACAGTGTGATTGCAATTACAGATTTGATGAAGGAGTTTGCAAAGAAGAAGGGATAATATTTACCAACACTTAAAGTTCTTTTAATGGCCCATATACAACCTTTTAAAGCCCTACGCCCGAAAGCTGAACTGGCGCAACAGGTAGCATCAAGACCATACGATGTGTTAAACAGTGAAGAAGCAAGAGAAGAAGCAACCAATAATCCGCTTTCATTTCTTCATGTCACCAAGTCCGAGATTGATTTACCTTCTAATATCGATACACACACAGCAGAAGTATATAACAAAGCAAGCGAAAACCTGCAGCAACTCATTGCAAACGGAACGCTTGAACAGGAAGATAAGCCCTGCTATTATATTTATCAACTGATCATGAATGGGCGGTCGCAGACAGGGCTGGTTTGTGTATCATCTGTTGAAGATTATTTTAATGATGTCATTAAAAAGCACGAGTTCACAAGACCTGAAAAAGAAAAAGACCGTATCGATCATATGCGCACGATCAAAGCGCAAACCGGGAATGTGTTTCTCGCCTATCGTGATGTGGCCGACATAAACGCCATTATCAGCAAATGGAAAAATGACAACAAGCCGGTGTATGATTTTATCGCTGATGATGGCATCCGCCATAGCATATGGGTTATTAATCACCCATCAGTAAATGAATCCATCACCCGTGCGTTTGCGGCAGAAGTACCATTTACATATATAGCAGACGGACATCATCGTGCAGCATCTGCTGCTAAAGTGAGCCTGCAATTACCCGATAGTACCGCAGCGAAATATTTCCTGACAACTATATTTCCGGCGAGTGAGTTGGCCATTATGGACTACAACCGATTGGTAAAAGACCTGAATGGGCTGAGTGCGGAAGATTTCATCAGCGCATTACACGATGATTTTACAATTACAGAAAGTCCTGAACCTGTAAAACCGGAACGACTGCATGAATTCGGCATGTATCTCGATGGTAAATGGTATATTCTTACCAGCAGGCCGGGAACATTCAGCGAAGATCCGATTGGAGTGCTTGACGTTACCATTCTGTCAAATCATGTTCTGGATAAAATATTGGGCATCGAAGATCAACGTACAGATAAGCGTATTGATTTTGTTGGAGGTATTCGGGGATTATCCGAATTGGAAAAAAGAGTGAATAGCGGTGAAATGAAAGTGGCGTTTAGTTTATATCCCGTCAGCATCCAGCAATTGTTTGATATTGCCGATAGTGGAAATGTAATGCCTCCGAAAAGTACATGGTTTGAGCCAAAGCTTCGCGATGGGCTATTGACCCATTTGATCTGATCACAGGAACATAGAACTATTTGTTCTATTGGTTCTTTCGGCTACAGGTTTTATTCAATTGTAAGCAGTGATAGTTAGTAAGCGCATTTTTTCTTTATTCATGTTAACAACAATGGTTGCTATCATGACTCTGCTGATTAATTCCTGTAATTCCGGTACCACTAAAAAGAAAATCTCCGGCGATACGACGGCTATCGCAAAAAAAGAAACGGATAGCGCTATGGCACATGCCCAGATAGTAGCTACAGCCAATTGCCAGCGTTGTCATTCATTCCCTTCTCCTGAATTGCTTGATAAAAAAACATGGCGTGAAAGTGTATTACCAAACATGGGCTGGCGATTAGGTATACGGGAAAATGGTGCGAACCCTTACGCAGATTTGTCGCCTGAAGATGAAAAAATATTGCGAGCATTGAATGTATACCCGGAAACTCCGCAGATCTCTGTCGCAGATTGGAACGCGATAAAAAAATTTTATGAAGTTCTTTCACCTGCAGAACCATTACCACAAAAACGAATAGAAAAGCCAGGAGTGCTGACCAGTTTTGAGCCTAAGTTGATTAAGTTCGATGACAAAGCATTACCACAAACAACATTATTAAAATTCAATCCATCAGCTTCGCAACTATATATCGGCGACGCACAAGCGCTTTATATCCTGGATAAAAAATTGACGCTGTCAGACAGTTGGAAAGTGGAAAGTGCGCCAACCGATATCGATTTTCCAAAAGGTAAAGCTCCACGTTTGTTAACCATCGGCAATTTCTCTCCTTCTGATCAAAGGAATGGGCGTCTTGTCTCGCTGGATACTGCCCGTGTATTGCCGAAGGGCGGTGTATTTATTCAGTCATTGCAACGACCGGTTCAATTTGCTACCGGCGATCTGAATATGGATGGCAAAGACGATGTCGTGATTTGTGAATTCGGTAATTATACCGGCAAATTAGTTTGGTATGATGGTATGGATTCATCGAAAGAAAATGTATTAAAAGCGATGCCCGGTGCAAGATGTGCTGTAATAAAAGATATGAACCATGATGGCAAACCGGATATTGTCGTATTAATGGCACAGGCCTATGAGCAGGTATCCATTTTTTACAACCAGGGAAAAGGAAAATTTTCGGAAGAAAAAGCGCTCAGTTTTCCACCAGTATTCGGCGTCATTCATATGGAAGTAGTAGATTTTAATAAAGATGGTTTTGAGGATTTAATTATTACCAATGGTGATAATTGGGATTATTCGCCAATAAAAAAGAATTATCATGGTATCCGCATTTACCTGAACGACGGAAAAAATAATTTTTCAGAAAAATGGTTTTACCCGTTATACGGAGCTTGCAAAACAATTACCAGCGATTTCAATAATGATGGCAAACCAGATATCGCAGCCATTTCATTTTTTTCCGATGAGGACCGGCCAGAAAACGGATTTGTTTATTTATTGAATGAAGGCAATTTCAATTTCCAATCATTCAACATGCCGCAGGCTTCGCAGGGTAAATGGCTAACGATGGAAGCCGGCGATTTTGATCATGATGGTGATATCGATATCGCATTGGGATCTTATTTTCAAAACTTTGGTGAGTTGTCAAAGTTGATTGCAAAAGGTTCTGTAAGTATTCCGCAGGTATTAATTCTTTTAAACAAAAGAAAATAGATACTCGATTTCCTAACAATTTGCAAAATAATCCCCTTCCCCACGACGCTTCGAAATAAGTTGTAATCTTGCAGCAGCAAGTGATTTTTAATATATGAATATGAAGAGAGTTTTTGTTTTTTTCGCCGGTTTATTGATGTGTGTTACTGTGTTTTCACAGGAAGATGTAAAGACTTTGCAGACATCTGCACGCACTTTTATGGCACAGGGAGATTTTAATAATGCAGTCATTGTATTAACGAGAGCGCTGCAGCAGGATAAAAATAATCTTGAGCTCCAGAAAGATTTGATCTCCTCTTATTATTACAAAAGAGATTACGATAAGGCGCTCGAAGGTGTAAAAGCCGTTTTAAACCGGCCAGATGCTGATGTAGTTTGTTACCAGCTTGCGGGAAATGTGTATAAAGCGCTGGAACAGGTGAAGGAATGCGAAAAGGTATACAAAGCAGGCTTAAAAAGGTTTCCCAAAAGTGGATCATTGTATAGTGAGTATGGCGAATTACTCTGGGAAAAAAAGGATTTCGCTGCTATTGATTTCTGGGAAAAAGGAATAAGAGAAGATCCGGCTTGTTCCGGAAATTATTACAATGCTGCTCTTTATTATTATTACACAAAAGACAAGGTTTGGAGCCTTGTATACGGAGAGATTTTTGTAAACATGGAAAGCCTCACCGAAAGAGCAGCTTCAATGAAACAGTTGTTACTGGATGGCTACAAGGAAAAACTATTCGCTGATCCTGATATTATGAAAGACGCCGATAAATTGAAAAGTCCCTTCTCTAAAGCGTTCCTTGAATGTATGAGTAAGCAAAATAGTCTCGCGTCCCGCGGCATTACAACGGAAACTCTCACGATGATCCGCACACGATTTATTCTTGATTGGTTTAGTAAATATGGCGATAATTATCCTTTCAAGTTGTTCGACTATCAACGACAGTTGATCCAGGAAGGTATGTTCAACGCGTATAACCAATGGCTTTTTGGCGCAGTTGAAAACTTAACCAGCTATGACAACTGGAATAAAGCTCATTCGGAAGAATACGGCAATTTCACTGCCCTTCAAAAGACAAGAATCTTTAAAGTGCCCGCTGGTCAATACTACCAGGTTAAATAAATAAATCATTTTTTAAAGGTTCAGGCTATCCGGAAAGGGTAGCTTTTTCTTTTTCTGATTGGTCATTTCTGCTGGCGAAAATCTTATTATATTGTAATTTTAAAATCACACATAACGATTTGCAATATGGATTTTCCCGGTTACCGCCTTTTTGATGTTCTCTCTTACCAGCTTCAGAAATTCCCTAAAAAGAATATGCTGAATGCAAAGGTAAACGGACAGTGGAAGGGATACAGTACACATGAAGTGCAGATACTTGCCAATAAGTTTTCTGCCGGTTTACTAAAACTGGGTGTGAACGGAAATAACTTTACACCTGAAGGAAGTGATAAAATTGCCATCATAAGTAACAACCGGCCCGAATGGATATTTACAGATCTTGCTGTGCAGCAAACAGGAGCAATTCTTATTCCAATCTATCCAACGACCAATCCGCTGGAACTGGAATTCATTCTGAAAGATGCACAGGTAAAATACATTTTTGTAAGTGATACTGCTTTGTTTGAAAAAGTAAAAGCAATTCAGGGAAATGTCCCGTCTCTGTTAGGAATTTATGCATTTGATGAAATCGAAGGTGCCGAGCATTATACAAAAGTAACGGCGTTGTCAGATGAAGAATCGCTGCAGCAGGTTGAAAAAATAAAAAATGAAATTCCTATTTCTCATCTCGCTACCATTATTTATACATCGGGTACTACCGGAACACCAAAAGGTGTAATGCTGAGCCACAGCAATCTTATAAGTTGTTTATTTTTTTCAAAATCAAGTTTTCCATTTGATGATGCACCGCAGAATAAGGTTTTAAGTTTCTTACCACTCAATCACATTTTTGAAAAGATCGTTACTTACATCTATCTCTACAGCGGCATCGATATTTATTATGCAGAAAGTCTTGATAAAATAGTAACTAATCTGAAAGAAGTAAATCCAGTTGGTTTTACAACAGTACCGAGATTATTAGAAAGAGTGTACGAAGGAATCATGGCGAAAGGCAGTGAATTAACAGGCTTTAAGAAAAGACTTTTTCTATGGAGTGTTGCATTGGCTACACGTTATGATAACAATATCAGTGGCGGCTTTTTGTATAAAATGAAGCTGGCTATAGCAAGCAAGCTTGTCTTTTCAAAATGGAGAGAAGCGCTGGGTGGAAACATCCAGTTTATCGTGACCGGAGGCGCTGCAGCGTCTGAAAAACTGCTGAGAATTTTTAATGCGGCCGGCATCCCGATTTATGAGGGATATGGGCCTACAGAAAATAGTCCGGTAATTTGTATTAATCGTAAGTCAAAAGGTGATACCATGTTCGGTACAGTCGGGCCAAAAATAGATGGCATCGAAGTAAAGCTGGCTGAAGATGGCGAAATACTAGTACAGGGCCCAACTGTGATGCAAGGCTACTATAAACGACCTGATCTCACCGCGGAAACAATTATTGATGGATGGCTTTATACTGGTGATATAGGGGTATGGGTAAATAAACGATTCCTGAAAATTACAGATCGGAAAAAAGAGTTGTTTAAAACAAGTGGCGGTAAATATGTTGCGCCGCAACCGATCGAGAACAAAATGAAAGAAAGCCGTTTCATTTCCCAAATTCTTGTTGTAGGTCCGGAAAGGAAATTCGTAGGTGCATTGATTGTTCCTTCTTTTAACGCTGTGAAAGAATGGATGAAAGAAAAAGGAATTCCATTTACTTCTCCGGAAGAAACGATAAAAAATGAAGCGGTACTTGCTTTATTTAAAGATGTTATCGAGAAATATAATGAGAATTTTAATCACGTAGAACAAATCAAACGTTTTGAATTGCTACCTCGTGAATGGAGCATAGAAACGGGTGAAATGACTCCAAAGCTTTCGCTGAAACGAAAAGTAATCATGGAAAAATATAAAGATGCCGTAGAAAGAATTTATTGCTAGCAATAAATTCTTATGCCCCGTATGTGTTGATGAAATTAACCAAGGCAGCTGTATTTTTCAGGCTCAGTTTTTTCAGAACGTTGTACCGGTGTACTTCCACCGTCTTTAACGAAATCTCCAGCTTTTCGGCAATTTCTCTCGAAGAAAATCCATCTTTGATCAGCTGAACAATATCTATTTCACGTTGCGTCAATGAATTCAGATCAGGAAATGTATGTTTGTTCTCCAGCTCTTGTTGTGCAAGAATGTTTTTCACCTCGTCACAAACGTAAGTTCTGCCATTTGATACTTCCATAATAGCAGAGATCATTTCTTCCCGAGATGAATTTTTGGTAACATAGCCCATTGCTCCAAGTTGCATCATTTTCCTGGCATATACAGGCATCGTATGCATTGATACCCCAATCACATTTGGCGCAGGCGAGTGCCTCAAAATCTGTTTCGTTATATCGAATCCGCTAACAGGCGACATATTCAAATCCATCAACACTATCTTAGGATTATTCCTGTTTACGAGTTCAACTGCTTCTTCAGCGGTGCCTGCAGTTCCTATCACTCTAAAACGGGAATCACTATTAAGGATATAAGACCAAGAGTCTCTTATCAGCTTGTGGTCGTCAACAAGCAAAATGGATATTTTTTCGGTTTGGGCGGTTTGCATAATAGATAATGTAGATTAAATTCTCATTGATAAGTTAGTGCAAAAATAAATTTTATACCTAATCATAAAACAGTGATACTTATTATGGTATGATAGGCTCATTAAAATGACATTATAAGACATAAGAGTTAACACTAATCGTTTTGCAATCACTTTACAATGCCCTTCAGTAAGACACTGGTTATCAGGTAAGTTTTTTATCTGAAAAATGCTTATATGGTTTAACCTATCTATAATTAAAAATGATACTGATAAATAAAAATGATTACACTCAAGCGCTTTTTATTGCCACCACTGCATTTTAAATTGAAATGTTGAGTTTTTTGTCCGTCCGTTATACCAGAATAAGCGATTACGAATTGCTCATAAAGGTTGAAATGAATTAAAAGCAAGCCAAAAAAACTCAAATAGGCAATTTATCGTCCTGATAAAATCATATTTAACTAAAACTATTTAATTTTATTACTTCAATGAGATTGAGACAGCCCATAATAAAAGCATTAAGCGTCATTATGATACTCGTAATGATGCAGAAAATTGCGGGTGGTCTCTATCTTCACAACTGGCTGCACATCCCGAAAAATGTAGCCACTGTTGCGCACAGCGATAAAATAATCGGTCAGTATAATTGTAGTTGTATTGACGATTTCTATGTTCCATTTACGGAAGCGCAGACGTTCTCTGTGCAAACTCCCTTTACCATTCAGGAAAATTATTTCGTAAATGCTGTTAACCAATTACCGGTTGTAGGCAAACATTTCCACTCATTAAGAGGTCCCCCTGCCGCTTAGTTTTCATTTATTTGATTGACAAAATCTTCTGTCCGCTTGCTTGTCGTAGAAGTTTAAGTCATTTTAATTTATTCACCGCAAAGGCTGGTCCATTGCAAAAACTGATCTCTGATGAAACAAGGGGTAATTCTATTTTTAATTCTATCCATATACAATTCCCAGGTCTTTAGTCAAGCTAAAGCTGGCGCAAATTCTTTATTTGGTAAAGTAACCGATAGCAAAACGGGAACTCCACTGGCAGGTGCTTCCGTATTTATTCATGACTTAAAAAAAGGCGCTATCGCAAAAGCAGACGGTTCTTACACTACATCTTCAATTTCTGCCGGAACTTACCTGGTAGAAATTTCTTCCGTTGGCTTCGCAACGATTTTTGAAACCATTGAAGTAAATGGTAACACTGAAAAGAATTTCGCGATGACGCCTTCTGTGCTGGAGCAGGAGAATGTTACCGTTACAGGCGTTTCGGCTCCCACAAGGATACGCCAGTCACCACAACCTGTCACAATAGTAAAAAGAGATGAATTGGTACGCATTAGTTCAACGAATATCATCAATAGCCTTACGCATATTGCAGGCGTGAACACATTGACAACCGGTCCCGCTATCTCCAAACCATTTATTCGCGGATTGGGATATAACCGGGTAGTAACGATTAACGATGGCATAAAACAGGAAGGACAACAATGGGGAGATGAACATGGAATAGAAATTGACGATTATAGCGCTCAGCGTGTGGAAGTATTAAAAGGCCCTGCATCGCTGATGTATGGTTCAGATGCGCTGGCAGGAGTTATTAATATCCAGTCACAATTGCCGGTTCCGGAAGGAACAATCAAAGTGAATGCGCTGAGCGAATATCAAACAAATAATAGCCTTAGAGGTTTTTATGGAAATATAGCAGGCACGAAAAACGGATTTAGTTTTAACGCATACGGTTCTTATAAGGGAGCAGAAGACTATAAGAATAAGTATGATGGCTATGTTTTTAATTCAAAGTTTTACAACAAGAATTTTGGTGGTATGCTTGGCTATACAGGCGACTGGGGGCATACTCATTTAAGTGTAACGAATTTTGATCAGCACATCGGTATGGTGGAAGGAGCAAGAGACAGCGCAACAGGGCAATTTATAAAAGATCTTCCGGGTGGTGCAGATGCGATTGCCACAAACGATGATTTTAAAAAAGTCGATCCTGAAATTCCTTACCAGCACATTCAGCATTTGAAAGTTACAAGTGACAATACATTCAACATCGGAAGAAGCAAACTGGATGCAACTATAGGTTACCAGCATAATCAACGCCAGGAATTTGGCAATACTGATGAACCTGGCACACCGGGTGCATGGTTTGATTTGAAAACTATCAACTATTCCATCAAATTAAACCTTCCTTATAAAAATAACTGGCGTACAAGTTTCGGAAGTACAGGCATGTCGCAGACAAATAAGAACAAAGCAGAAGAAGCACTGATTCCTGATTACAATTTATTCGATGCAGGTCTGTTTGTTTTTACGCAATATCAAAAAGATAAATTAACGGTGAGTGGCGGCATCCGTTTCGACAATCGCCACGTAAATGGAAAAGAAATGATGGACGGCTCTACGATAAAATTTGCAGGCTTTTCCAAAAACTTCTCGAATGTTTCCGGCAGCGCAGGGCTAAGTTATCTTGCTACAAAGGCGTTAACATTGAAGTTTAATCTTGCCCGCGGTTTTCGTGCACCAAGCCTGGCAGAGCTCGCCAGTGATGGAGCACACGAAGGAACCAACCGCTATGAAATCGGCGATAATAATCTAAAATCAGAAACAAGTTTACAAACCGACGGTGGTTTTGAAATCAATACAGAACATATTACACTCGGTACGAGCATTTTCTATAATCATATCAGTCATTTTATTTTTTATGAAAAGATCAGAAATAGCAATGGCGGCGATTCTATATTAATTGACCCGGACAATGGCCAGCAACTAGATGTATTCCGTTTCAACGGTCACGATGCCAATTTGTATGGGTTCGAATTCAACATGGATATTCACCCCCACCCACTAGATTGGCTACACTTTGAGAATACAATATCATATACAAAAGCTCAGTTTACAGCCGCGATCGATGGCACGAAGAATGTTCCCTTTATTCCTGCAACAAGATATCTATCAGAACTGAAAGGAAACTTTTTACCAAAGGGAAAAACATTGAAAAACCTCTACGTCAGTGTAGAAAGTGATTATACATTTAAACAAAACAATCCTTTTACTGGTTACAATACTGAAACGAAGACTGGTGATTACTGGTTAGTTAACGCATCTTTAGGTTCAGACTTTGCGAATAAAAAAGGAAAAACACTTTTCAGTATTCATATTACCGGAACTAACCTTGGTGACGTTGCTTATCAAAATCATCTGAGCCGCTTGAAATACACAGATATCAATAATGCAACCGGGAGAATGGGCGTCTTTAATATTGGCAGAAGTTTTGGTGTAAAATTGAACGTACCACTGGATTTTAAATGGAATTAATTACTTTGGATAGTTGTAACAAATAAATGAGGCTGCCCCGGTTTTATCGGGGCGGTTTCATTTACAAAGGCTGTAATTTAAGAAACACATTATTGGTTATGCGAACTAACATACTGATTCTATTTTTTATTGTTGCCGGCAATATTGTTTTTGCCCAAAAAGAAATGGAAGGTTTTACAATGCCTTCTCTTGCGCCGGTAGTACAAAAAGATGGAACCATACTTTTTAAACTTCGTGCACCAGCCGCAAAGCAGGTATTTATAAAACTGGAAAATACAGCGATCCCGATGCAGAAAAATAAGAACGGCGTGTGGTCTGCATCATCCGGGAAAATGGAGCCTGATATTTATACATACACGTATATCGTCGATAGCTTTTCAATTGTTGACCCGTCTAATCCATTAATGAGAAGCTCCTATAGCGGCACCGGTCCAAGCCTCATTACTGTTCCGGCAAATCCAGCCGAACCATGGGAAATACAAAACGTGCCACACGGATCGGTGACAAAAGAATTGTTTCATTCTTCAATCATAAATGACACCAGAGATTTTTACGTGTATACGCCACCGGGGTATGATCCAAAATCAGAAAAACAATATCCTGTTTTGTATTTGCTACATGGCATGGGTGATGATGCAAGAGGATGGTTTCAAACGGGCATGGCTAATATTATTCTCGACAACCTGATTGCTGAAGCAAAAGCCGAACCAATGATACTTGTCTCAACATTAGGTTACGGTGTGGCCGGCACTGTTATAAGCCCCAAAAGTTTCGACCAGTTTGCAAAATCGCTAACGGATGAAGTCATTCCTTTAGTTGAAAAAAAATACCGTGCTTCTTCAAAGCCATCGCAGCGGGCAATTGCAGGCTTATCGATGGGCGGCGCACAATCAGCTCTTGCAGGTTTAAATCATCCGGAACTATTCGAATGGATCGGAGCATTCAGCAGCGCTTTTATGATGTATGGAATATCATCATTCGGATCGGGTGCAAAAATTTCTTCATTGGATTCTATTTACAGCAAAACATTTCCCGCTCTAAATGATGGAATCAATCAACAAATCAAATTGCTTTGGTTCTCCTGCGGCAAATCAGATTTTTTGTTGGGCAATAATCATGATTTTATGAAATGGCTTTCATCAAAAAATATAAAGTTTCAATCGAAAGAACCGCCTGGAGCTCATACATGGAATGTATGGCGCAGAAATTTGATTGAGTTTGCTCCGATACTATTTAAATGATCAGCAACTTGTGGTTTTACATTTAAAACAAAGCTGCCACATTTTGTTTTTCATTTACCTCCTGCATTAATTTCTCCGCGTTCCGGTAAGTTGCACGAAACAACGTACTGCCAAGACTTACCCTGTGTACGCCAACTTTTGCAAGATCACTAAACGATGGCAAACCAGGCATCGAAAGAATATTTACGGGTAATGAAACCGCTGAAGTTATTTCTTTTATCGCGTCTATGTCTGAAACAAAAGGCACAAAAATACCGCTGGCGCCTGCCGTTTCATATTTTCTAATTCTTTCTATTGTCACCGATTGAGGTGACGGAACTTTCAACAGGTAACCATCTGTTCTGGCATTGATAAACAGATTCCGTTTTGATTTATTTAAATGATTCCGAATGCCTTTTAGCTTTTCGCAAAAGCTATCAACAGAAACCAGTTCACGTTTCTTTGCGTCTTCAAAGTTGATTCCAACGACGCCAGCATCAATCAATTGATCAATATTGCTGATAATTCCTTCAATAGTATCGCTGTAACCGGCTTCAAGATCCACCGTAACAGGTATTGATACGCCACTAACAATTCTTTTTACCATATAAAGCAATTCTGAAAAGGGAATGTTCTCGCCGTCTTCATAACCTAATGCAACTGCAATAGCAAGGCTCGAAGTAGCAATTGCTTTATAGCCGTTTTTCTCAGCCAGCCTGGCGCTATAGACGTCCCAACTATTTGCCAGAATCAGCAGTGATTTCTGCTGATGTAATTGCACAAAAGTTTCGTAGCTATTCATTTCAGATCATTTATCCTGTAATTTATTACCCGATAATTGAAAATCAATTAATTCTGGTGAATAAACTTTCATTATGTTGTCAATTTGGTTTCGGGTACAGGTGATATTCTCGACTATTTATACTTTTTTGTACAAACTCGTCCGTATCTTTGCGGCGATGAAAACAGAAACAGAGCAACTCCAAAACGGGATGGTGGATGAGGGGCTGAACACAATTGAGCAGGCGATACAAAGTGACTACAAGTATGGCTTCGTAACGGAAATTGAAGCCGACGAAGCTCCCAAAGGTTTGAGTGAAGACATCATTCGCTTTATCTCCTCTAAGAAGAACGAACCAGGATGGATGCTGGAATGGCGATTGAAAGCATACCGGCACTGGTGCCGTATGGCCGGCGAAGAGCCTACCTGGGCAAACATTAAATTTCCAGCTATCAACTTCCAGGATATTATCTATTATTCTGCGCCGAAGCAAAAGGCAAAACCAAAAAGCCTGGATGAAATCGATCCGGAGCTGAGAAGCACATTTGAGAAGCTTGGTATTTCATTGAATGAACAAAAACGTCTCAGCGGCATCGCGGTGGACGTCGTTATGGATAGTATTTCAGTTGGTACTTCTTTCAAAGAACAATTATCTGAGCTCGGAATCATTTTCTGTTCTATTACTGAAGCTATCCAGGAACATCCGGAGTTGGTTAAAAAATATTTGAGCTCAGTTGTTCCCGTTACTGACAACTACTACGCAGCATTGAATTCGGCAGTGTTTACAGACGGTTCATTTTGTTATATACCAAAAGGCGTTCGTTGCCCGATGGAATTATCAACGTACTTCCGCATTAATGCAGAAAATACAGGACAATTTGAACGAACACTTATCATTGCTGAAGAAGGTAGTTATGTTAGTTATCTTGAAGGTTGTACCGCACCAATGCGTGACGAAAACCAATTGCACGCTGCCGTTGTAGAACTCGTTGCTTTAGATAATGCAGAAATAAAATACTCCACCGTACAAAACTGGTATCCCGGCGATAAGCAAGGTGTCGGTGGTATTTACAATTTCGTAACCAAGCGTGGTATCTGCAAAGGCAATAATTCAAAAATATCCTGGACACAGGTAGAAACAGGTTCTTCAATCACATGGAAATACCCAAGTGTAATTTTAAAAGGAGATAACTCTGTTGGTGAATTCTATTCTGTGGCCGTAACGAATAATCATCAGCAAGCTGATACAGGAACAAAGATGCAGCATCTTGGAAAAAATACAAGAAGCCGCATTGTATCCAAAGGTATTTCGGCTGGTTTTAGCAATAACAGTTACCGCGGATTGGTGCACGTTAGTAAAAATGCAGCCAATGCCCGCAACTTTTCGCAGTGCGATTCATTATTGCTTGGTGATAAATGTGGCGCTCATACTTTCCCATACATTGAGGTAAAGAATAGCTCTGCTATTGTCGAGCATGAAGCAACAACTTCAAAGATTGGTGAAGATCAGATTTTCTATTGCAACCAGCGTGGCATCGATACGGAAACTGCTGTTGCGTTAATCATTAATGGTTTTGCGAAAGAAGTAATGAATCAATTGCCAATGGAATTCGCTGTAGAAGCGCAAAAACTTCTCGCAATAAGTTTAGAGGGAAGCGTCGGATAACAAATTAAAAAATCAAAATTAAAAGTAAAAATCTTCCACAGTAAGCGTGTCACCTTTTGAATTTTTACTTTTTAATTTTTACTTGTGATACAAACTATTTAAAACATACACGACAAACATGTTGAAGATTCACAATTTACAAGCAGGTATTGAAGGGAAAAAGATCTTAAAAGGAATCAATCTTGAAATAAATCCCGGTGAAGTTCATGCTATCATGGGGCCCAATGGTTCAGGTAAAAGCACATTGGCATCCGTATTGGCCGGTCGTCCCGATTATGAAGTAACAGACGGAACGGTTGATTTCTGGGGAAAGAATTTATTGGATTTTTCTCCGGAGGAAAGAGCTGGTGAAGGTTTGTTTCTTGCTTTTCAATACCCCGTTGAGATACCAGGATTGAGCACGACAAACTTTATTAAAACAGCTGTGAATGAAGTACGCAAATACCGTGGGCAGGAGCCGCTGGATGCCGTTGGTTTCTTAAAACTGATGAAAGAAAAGATGGCGCTGATGAATATCAGCCAGTCACTCCTTAGCCGTCCATTGAATGAAGGTTTTTCAGGGGGTGAGAAAAAAAGAAATGAAATATTTCAGATGGCGATGCTGGAGCCGAAACTGGCAATTCTGGATGAAACCGATTCAGGTTTGGATATCGATGCAATTCGTATCGTATCAAACGGTGTAGTAAAGCTTCGCAATAAAGATAACGCGGTATTAGTAGTGACACACTATCAACGTTTACTCGACTATATCGTTCCTGATTTCGTACATGTATTATACAACGGACGAATTGTAAAATCAGGACCTAAAGAACTGGCATTGGAACTGGAAGAAAGAGGCTATGATTTTATAAAGAATGAATTAAGCGAGGCTTAAACAATGTGATAATATGCAAATATGCTAATCTGCTGATGATTTTGAAGGCAATTAGCAAATCAGCAAATTATCAAATTATCAAATTGTATTTATGAACGCAGTTGAATATTTTAAAGAGCGGTTTGACGAGCTACAAACGAAAACTAATAATAGTAATCTTTCAGGATTGCAAAAAAGAGCAATAGCAGAGTTTACAGAAAGAGGTATTCCTACAGCCAAGAATGAAGAGTGGAAATATACCCGCATCAGCTCGCTTTTTAATAAAGAATATAAAATCTCGCTTCAATCAGAATCGGCTGTAATTACTGAACCGGACATTGATCCATATCGGTTGCCAGGTCACGAAGAAGCAAACCAATTGGTTTTCATCAATGGGGTTTTCAACGTTTCGCTTTCCATTATACGCTCTTCTGAATTAGTTGTTCTTCCGCTGGAAGAAGCGTCAAAAAATGAATACAGCAAGATTGTTGCGACCTACCTGGGCGATAGCAGCAATTATCATAAAGACGGCATCAATGCATTAAATACGGCGTTTGCTAATGGCGGCGTTTTCATTTATGTAAAGAAAAGCATCGTAATAGAACACCCTGTTTATATCTACAACATAGCTGATGCCCGCACAGCAAATGTTTTTTCGCAGCCGCGCAGCCTCGTTTACGTGAGTGAAAATGCACAGTTGGAGATGGCAGAGACTTATGCCACCATTGGTAAAAGCGAAAGCTTTACAAACCAGGTAATGGAAGTTGTAGTAGAAAAAGATGCACATGTTGAATACTATAAAATTCAAAATGATGCGGCGCATGCGAACCAGGTAAGCACAACACATATTCGCCAAACCGGCAAAAGCTATACGCATACAGTTACAATTTCATTGAATGGTGGCATCGTTCGCAATAACCTGAACTTAATTCTTGAGGCCGAACATTGCGAAGCACACATGTACGGATTGTATTTTCAGCAAGGCAAGAGTCATATCGATAATCATACGATTGTAAATAACGTTAAGCCACATTGTTTGAGTAACGAATTATATAAAGGTGTATTAAGCGATCAATCGAGTGGCGTTTTTAACGGAAAAATATTTGTACAGCCGCAGGCGCAAAAAACAAATGCTTACCAATCGAATAAAAACATTCTATTGTCCGGTGATGCAAGCGTGAACACAAAACCGCAGTTAGAGATTTTTGCTGATGATGTAAAATGTTCGCATGGTTGTACTGTAGGACAGTTAGATGAAGAAGGGATGTTTTATTTACGTTCAAGAGGCATTCCTGAGGATGCAGCAAAGTCATTGCTGGTTCATGCTTTCGCCATTGATATTTTGGAGAAAATCAAACCTGCCGCGATCCGTAACTATGTAGATCAATTGATTTCTGAACGACTGAAATTCGATGTAGCATGACAGAAACAGTAGCATCAATACGTGAAGAATTGGATATAAAGGCAATCAGGAAACAATTTCCGATACTTAATCGTGATGTGAAGGGCAAGCCGCTTGTTTATTTCGACAATGCAGCCACTTCACAAAAACCGCAAGTAGTAATCGATGCGTTGCTTAACTATTACACTGGTTTTAACTCCAATATTCATCGCGGTATTCATACACTGGCAGAAGAAGCCACTGCCGCATTTGAAGTCACCAGGGATGCAGTGAAGGATTTTATACATGCTGGTTCAAGAGAAGAAATTGTTTTCACAAGAGGTACTACCGAAAGTATCAATCTCGTCGCTTATACATGGGGGCGTCAGAATATTAAAGAAGGAGATGAAATCATCATCTCGAACATGGAGCATCATTCAAATATAGTTCCATGGCAGATTCTTTGCGGGGAAAAGAAGGCTGTGCTGAAAGCGATTCCTATCAACGATAATGGCGAAATAATTTTCGAAGAGTTTGAAAAACTGCTGACATCCAAAACGAAATTTATTTCAATCGTTCATGCATCAAATTCATTGGGAACTATTAACCCTGTTAAAAAAGTAATTGATACTGCGCACAAAAAAGAAATAGTGGTAATGGTGGATGGCGCTCAATCCACAGTTCACCTGGATATTGATGTGCAGGCAATGGATTGTGATTTCTTCGCATTTTCCTCTCATAAATTATACGGGCCTACTGGTGTCGGTGTGTTGTATGGTAAAAAAGAATTGTTATTATCAATGCCGCCCTTCCAGGGTGGTGGCGAAATGATTAAACAGGTAACGTTTGAAAAAACTACCTACGCTGATCTTCCTTATAAATTTGAGGCTGGCACACCGAACATAGCTGATACTGTGGCATTGAAAGCAGCATTGGATTTTATCTTAGAAACAGGAAAGGAAAAAATCCGCAAACACGAAAATGAATTATTGAAGTACGCTACTGCAGAATTGGAAAAGATACCAGGCCTGAGAATTATCGGCAAGGCAAAGGAAAAAGTAAGCGTTGTTTCTTTCATAGTTGATAATGTACATCCGCAGGACCTGGGAATACTGTTGGATAATCGTGGTATTGCGGTACGGACAGGCCATCATTGTACACAACCCTTAATGGATCGTTTCTGCATACCCGGTACCGTGAGAGCATCCTTCGCCATGTATAACACGAAAGAGGAAATTGATGAATTGGTAAAAGGAGTACAAAAAGCAGTGAGGATGCTTGCATAGTTGATGGTTGATGGTTAAATTGTTTGATTGTTATTTAGCCATAAAA
Organism: Chitinophagaceae bacterium; assembly: GCA_049840875.1. Classification (GTDB taxonomy): domain Bacteria; phylum Bacteroidota; class Bacteroidia; order Chitinophagales; family Chitinophagaceae; genus JAFDYH01. The sequence continues at coordinate 23,618 of JASGJE010000006.1, forward strand.
CAATAGAGCAATAAAGCAATTTAGACCATGAACGACAACAAAACGATACAGGAAACAGAGCAGGAGATCATTGAAGAATTTGCGTTATTTGATTCATGGGATGATAAGTATGAATATATTATTGATCTTGGGAAAAGATTACCGGCATTGGATGATAAATTCAAAATCGAAGAGAATACAGTAAAGGGATGTCAATCTACTGTGTGGCTGGCGACAGATTATAATGATGGGAAAATTTTTTTCAAAGCTGATAGCAATTCCACAATTACCAAAGGCCTTATCAGTATGTTGATCCGTGTATTGAGCGGGCATACACCGAACGAAATCGCTGATGCAAGACTTGACTTTATCCGTGAAATTGGTATGACAACACATTTGGCACAAACACGTTCAAATGGATTATTGGCCATGGTAAAACAAATGAAGAATTACGCATTGGCTTATAAATTAAAAGAACAAACGAATTTGTGATGATGGACGAAGAAGTATTGAAACAAAAAGTGATCGAAACATTGCAAACAATTTACGATCCGGAATTGCCCGTAAATATTTACGAGCTGGGCCTGATCTATGAAGTAAATGTGTTGCCGATAAATAATGTGCAAGTGGTAATGACATTGACTGCGCCTGGCTGTCCGGCTGCACAATCATTGCCGGTAGAAGTAGATCAAAAGCTAAGACAGATAGATGGTGTAAATGATGTGCATGTGGCAGTAACGTGGACACCGGCATGGAATAAAAGCATGATGAGCGAAGCGGCACAATTAGAACTCGGTATGATGTAATGCGATTAATAAAATACGAACTAAGAGCTTAAAATAATTAAGAGCTATGAAAATAACCGCCCAGGAAGAATATGGATTACGCATCCTCATCAGGATCGCATCGTGTAAAGATGAAAACGGAATGAGCATTCCCCAGTTGAGCGAAACAGAGGGACTGAGTAGCCATTATATTGCAAAACTCACCAGGACATTGCGAATGGCTGGTTTCATCAATAGTACACCGGGAAATAAAGGTGGTTACGTATTGGCAAGAACGCCGGATAAAATTATCGTCAACGATGTTTTAAAAGCTTTAGGCGGCGCTCTTTACGATGCTTCTTTTTGTGGAACTCACGTTGGCGCTCTGAATTTATGCACCAACTCAGTAGACTGCTCAGCCCGTTCACTTTGGAAAATGATCCAATTCACAGTGGACCAGTTGCTGAATAAAGTAACTCTTCATGATCTTGTTGCAGGGGAAAATGAATCGGGAAAGATGCTCAATTTTATTCTCGAGCAAAACCAAATGAATGCGAGAGCTGCAGCCGAAAAAATCATGATCCAATAGTATCGCTGATACTTTTTTCATCTTCACGAGTCAAAAAATCAGGCGATAAGGTTAAGAAAATATCAGGCTGCTAATTGAATTTTTTCCTGATGTTAATTGATTGGTAAGAATCGTTATATTAGCTTTACAACAACAGCTATTATGACCACACCGATGCGATTGCTTTTTTTTCTTGCGTGTCCTTGCGTCCTGTTTTTTGCTTCCTGCAACTCCTCTACTACTCTTTTCAAAAAAATTTCTCCTGATCAATCGGGCATTCATTTTAATAACGTGGTTATTGAAAATGATTCCGTCAATCCAATGGATCTCGAGTTTTTGTACAACGGTGGCGGCGTAGGTGTAGGTGATTTTGATAACGATGGTTTGCCTGATCTTTATTTTACTGCAAGTACCACATCCAACAAATTATACTTGAACAAAGGCAATTTTAAATTCTCTGACATTACTGAAGAAGCAAAAGTAAAAGGTGATGGCGAATGGTTTAATGCCGTTTCCGTTGTCGATATCAATAATGATGGATGGAAAGATATTTATCTGTCAGCAAGCATTCTGAAAGATCCTTCACACAGGAAAAATCTTCTTTACATCAACCAGGGCCTGGATAAAAACAAAGTGCCTGTGTTTAAAGAAATGGCTGCTGAATACGGACTTGCGGACACAAGTCTTTCAGTGCACGCAGCATTTTTTGATTATGATAATGACGGAGATCTCGATATGTATCTCGTTACTACAAAGCTGGCGAGACGTGATGCACAAAGTTTCAATAGTAATCATGCTAAAGACACAAGCCTGGTTGACTATGATAAATTATTCCGTTGCGACTGGAACGATTCACTAAAGCATCCCGTATATACAGATGTGTCGAAAGAAGCAGGGATACATCATCCGGGTTTTGGCCTTGGCATCGCCGTGGCTGATATTAATAAAGATGGATGGAAAGACATTTATGTAACCAATGACTTTTACAGCAGTGATCTATTATACATCAACAATAAAAATGGAACATTTTCAGAAAAATCGAAAGAATGCCTGAAACATACCTCGCAAAGTGCAATGGGCAACGATATAGCTGATATCAATAACGATGGTCTCGCAGATATCATATCTGTTGATATGGCTGCCGAAGATAATTACCGGAAGAAAAAAAATATGGCTGGAAATAACTATAACGTATATCGCAACATGCTATGGCAAGGCTATATGTTACAATATGCCCGCAATACATTGCAGTTGAACATGGGTCCTCGCGTAAATGGTGAAGATTCCATTGGCGAACCTGTATTTGGAGACATTGGTTTTTATGCTGGCGTTGCAGAAACAGATTGGAGCTGGACGCCATCACTCGCAGATTTTGATAATGATGGCTATCGCGATTTATTAGTAACAAACGGTTATCCGAAAGATGTAACAGATCATGACTTTCTTGCCTACAGAAATGAAACCGGCGCTATTGCATCCAAACAACAACTGATTGCAGAAATACCGCAAATAAAAATTCCTAATTACGCTTTTCGTAATACAGGCAAGTTGCAGTTTGAAAACATGACACAGCAATGGGGCTTATCGGAGCCGTCTTTTTCGAGCGGAGCAGTATATGTTGACCTTGATAATGATGGCGATCTCGATTATGTAATTAACAACATCAACGAGGAAGCAACCGTTTATGAAAACACGTTGAACAGCCCGGGCAAAGTGAATGCAAATTATCTCAGCGTGCAATTTGAAGGTAGCCCGCAAAACAGAAATGGATTTGGCGCATGGGCTGAGATCTATTATGACAGTAGTAAAATGCAGGTGTATGAAAACTCTCCGTACAGGGGTTATCTTTCCACAGTGGATGATAAAGCTTATTTTGGTTTGGGAAAAACAACAGTCATCGATTCAGTCGTTATCCGCTGGCCCAATTTTACAAAACAAGTTTTAACAAAAGTGCCGGTAAACCAGGTACTCAAAGTGAATATCAAAAACGCGGCTATCCCTGATAGTTGGACTACTCCAGTCAAAACCTCTCAATCTTATTTTTCTGACATTACGGCTGTTTCGGGTATTGATTTCGTTCATAAGGAAACTGACTACATTGATTTCAATAGAGAACGCCTATTACCACATAAACTATCACAATACGGACCTGGTTTAGCTGCAGCAGACGTTGATAAAAACGGGCTTGATGATATCTACGTTGGAGGCAATTCAAATAACCCAGGCCGATTTTATCTGCAGCAAGCTGATGGAAAATTTATTGCAAAAGATCTTCCACTCACTTCAGCTACAAATAAACCCGAACAAATGGGCTTATTATTCTTTGACGCCGATGGCGATGGTGATCCTGATCTTTATTGTGCAAGTGGCAGTAATGAGTTTACAGAAAACACAAGCTACTACCAGGACGTGCTTTATGTAAACGATGGTAAAGGAAACTTCACCATTGATTCATTGGCGCTACCACAAAATTTCACCAGCAAAAGCTGTGTGAAGGCAGCCGATATTGATAATGACGGCGATCTTGATTTATTCATAGGTGGCAGAGTATTGCCAGGAAGTTATCCCAAAGCGGTTAGCTCGTATATCTACAGGAATGATTCGAAAGACGGCAAAATAAAATTCACAGATATAACAGACGAAGTAGCAAAAGGACTGAAAGATGTAGGCCTTGTTTGCGACGCAATATGGACTGATTTTGATAATGACGGAGCTATCGATCTTATTCTTGCAGGTGAATGGATGCCTGTGACTTTCTTTAAAAACAAGAATGGTCATTTTGAAAATATTACCGAACAAACAGGTGTTGCAAAACAATCCGGATGGTGGAACAGTATTGCCGCCGGTGATTTTGACAACGATGGTGATATGGATTATATCGTTGGCAATCTTGGTAAAAATTCATTTTATCGCGCCAATGATCAGTACCCCGCACATATTTATGGAAAAGACTTCGACAATAACAGAAGTTTTGACGCTATTCCAACAATCTTTCTGAAAGATAAAGGGCAGCAAGGTCAAATGAAAGAATTCACGGCACAAAACAGGGATGATATTGTCGAACAACTTCCTGTGACACGCAAAAAATTCCTGACCTATAAATCGTTTGGCGAAGCAACTTTCCAGGATCTTTTTACAGCAGAACAATTAAAAGATGTACTTGAATTGCAGGCGAATGATTTTTACAGTTGTTTATTGAAAAATAATGGCAATGGGAAATTTGAATTAATACCTCTGCCAGTTGCAGCGCAATTGGCTCCTTTATATGGAATGATAGTCGATGATTTTAATAATGATGGCAATCTCGATGTTGCCATATGTGGTAATGATTTTGGAACTGAAGTTACCAACGGGCGATATGATGCAATGAATGGCTTGCTTCTTACCGGAGATGGTAAAGGAAATTTCGCACCAAAAAGTATAGTGGAAAGTGGGTTGTTCATTCCAGGTGATGCAAAGGCTTTGGTACGATTAAGAGGAGCAAATGATAACTACCTGGTGGCCGCCTCGCAAAACAAAGGGCCGCTTAAGTTATTTAACAGCAGGTCTGCGAATAAAAAAATTATTCCATTAAATCCTGACGATAAAACAATTTCAATTACACTTGCAAATGGTCTTACCCGGAAAGAAGAAGTTTATTTCGGCAATTCATTTCTTTCGCAATCGTCTTTGTTTATTAACATGAATCCTTCAATCAAAAAAATAGAAGTTATTAATACGAAAGGGCAGAAAAGAACAATTCAATAAATCAGGATTTTAGAGATTTACCTGAATACATATAATGTTCACGGGATTTTTTATCAAGCTTCTCGATAGCAGCCCGTAAAAGTGTTCGTGGCATTCCTGCTGCATGTTTGTCCAGAAAAGCCAATAGTTGTTGCCGGTCTTTATCGCCTGCAAAACGAAGCATCCATCCTGTCGCTTTATGCACTAAATCTTCTTTATCGTTTAAGAGCAATTCAGCGATCCTGAACGTATCATCTGTCTGCCCGTTGCGAATGAAATAGCAGGTACTCACTATCGCTGTTCTTCTCTCCCACAAATTTTTCGACCGTACAAGCTTATATAAAATTGTCCGTGGTTTATCAAATAAATAACGGCCCGTCATATGCAAGCATCCAAGATCAACAAGATCCCAGTTATTGATACGATCATGGCGTTTTATATACAGATCAAAAAAATCTTTGCGTCTTTGTTCGCTTGTCTTATTGTAACGCGATTCCTTATCCATGATGCTCACAGCGCCAGCTCGTATTTCATGAATCGGGCTCTCCATTAATTTTTCAATTTCACGTATAGGCATACCTCGAAATGAAACGGCTATTTTGAAAAGCTGGCCCATTTTAATGCCGATAAACTGATCCCCTTCTCCATATTGGCCTGCCTCAGTTTTAAAATAACGTTGAATCTTCTTTTGTTCTTCGGCAGATTGATAAGACTTTACTTGCTCAATGAATTGTTTTGCACTAAGGGCCTCCTTCGAAAGTTCAGGTTTCCGCTCCCGTGATGAAGTGTTTGCAGATTTTTTGTTGGTCTTGTTTCGTATGGCCTTGCTCAATTGTTAAGAATTTGCAGAAATACTTTATGGATTAAACATAGCATCAGCAACTTCCTCGTTCAATTTTACTTCATTGATAGTAATATCCAATACTGTCTGGCCCTTCGTTTTGCAGGTAATTCTGAATGGAAGAAAGACTGAATCAACTGGTTTATAGTCTGAATAAAAAATATCGAGAGCGCTATGGTCGAGTTCTGTATTTTTTGCAATAGCCTCTTTTTTCAGCAAGGCATAATTCTCGGCGTCAAAAAACCATGTTTCAATAGCGCCATCTTTACGGGTGAGTTTTATTTTATAACAAAGATGATGATTGACCGAATCTTTTCCTTCATACTTCAGTTGATGACCTTTTGTTTTATAATTTATAAACGGACTTTCTAATTCTACATCCGATTCATTCGCCATTGCTTTTGCATTCTTGCCGGTTAGTACTGTTTTCTTAGTTTCTTTTTTAAATCCGTCGATCCGCCAGCCTTCCTTGCCATTGAAAGCCTGTTCAAATGATTTTCCTTTAAAGCTTACTATGTATCGATACAGGTCAGGTCGCTTTGAAAAAGATTGAAATGGAAATTCTGCACCACCGTAATTATAGGTTCCTGAACTTGTAATTGTATTCACCTTCACCCAAGCATCTTTACCGCCGGTGAAATCAACATACTTCGATACGATTTCATCTGCTGTTTGTGCGAAACAGTTAAGAACAATAACGATGGCAATGAATGAAGAAGTTATTTTTTTGCGCAGCATGAGCAAGAATTATAGACTGCAAACATAATAATTGGCCGACTCTCCTGTTCTAAATTTTATTTCAGGGGTAAGCGTATGCCAGTCAGGCAAATATTTACATTCTCTTTATACGAAACACAGAGAAAGAGTAAGGCTTCAAGTCAAGGTTTATTTTTTTTCCTTTTATAGTTATCATTGATTCTTTTGGAGCAACAATTTCAGGGTTGGTAAACGAATTGATGCTGTAAAGATCATCGCTTTGCAGCAAGATCAGCTTTGCAGTAGCGGCGATTTTCTTCGCACTTTCAAAAGCAATGGCAGTTGACTGCTGTTTGCCCGAAGCGTTTACTACTTTCAAAATAATTTCATTGGTGGCAGCATCCAGCGCAGCCGATGCATATAAACTATCCTGGCCGGCCACTACATCATTATTCATCGTCACCGGCAACACATTGGTTCCTTTATTTGTTGAATACAATTGCTGAACATAATAATCCGGTGTGCCATAAGTTTGAAGGTTATTCACCCATATCAGGTCTGGCGTCCATTGCCACGCATCGGTATGTGCGAACAGTGGCGCATAGGAAGCCATTGATACAACATCTGCATTGCGTTCGAGACCGGTCATAAAAGCGGCTTCAGATAAGGCGGTGATCCAGCAGTTCTTGTTTTGTATACTCACCGTATGATCGCTTTGCGCCGCATATTCACCACCGAAAATTTTTGAGCCGTTACGCGGATAATTATCATATCGTTTGGCGTTGGCAAAAAACCACTCCGGCCGGCGATAATAATGTTCATCAATGATATCGGCATTCATTGACCGTAATTCTTTATTGAGATAGTCAAACCGTTCTCCGTTGGGATCAGTACCCGAACTGTTTACAATTTTGAAAGAAGGATATTTTGCTTTTATTGCTTTGGTAAAAATTTTCAACCGCTCTACATATTGCGGTCCCCAGTTTTCATTACCGACCCCCATCATTTTCAAATTGAATGGTTTCGGATGTCCCATATCGGTTCGTACTTTACCCCATTTCGTAGTAGCATCGCCGTTAGCAAATTCTATCAGATCCAGCGCATCCAGCACATAGGGATCGAGTTCATCCAATGTCGCCACCTCTGCTGAGTTAAACTGGCAGGCCATACCGCAATTAAGAATCGGCAAAGGCTCTGCACCGATATCTTCGGCTAATTGAAAATATTCATAAAAGCCAAGCCCGAATGATTGAAAATAATCTGGCGCGGGTCGATGGGCGAATTCATAGTTCCAACGGTTAATAATCAATTGTCTTTCTTCAAGAGGGCCAATCGTTTTTTTCCATTGATAGCGAAGTGATAAGTCAAACCCTTCTACAATACAACCACCAGGAAAACGAATAAAGCCAGGTTTCAAATCCGCAAGACGCTGCACCATATCTGCACGCATACCACCCGGTCGATTCTTCCACGTATCAGAAGGAAATAATGAAATCATATCGAGATCAATCACACCATTCCCTTCAAACCAGATATTCATTTTTGCTTTTTCCTCTGTTGTATTGGAAGTAAAACTTGCCGTCAATTTTTTCCATGTATCACCAGTTTGTTCAGGAGTAATTGTTGTACTACCAAGAATTTTGCCTGTGCTGTCAGATAATTCAACGTGCATCTTTATTCCACTGCCGGCCTGCCGATACGATGCAGAGAAATCATAACGAAGATCTTTCTTGATGCCCATTCCTCTGAAACCTTCATTGGATATACTGAGATCACCTTGCGCTGCATTCTCTACTGTTACTCTTAAAAAGCGAGGATTCGCTGTATTTTCTTCTTTACGATTTGTAACCAATACTGCGCCTTCATTGAATTTCTTTTGCTTTACCGTCCAGCCCATCATCGGTTTGAAAAATTCAAACGAACGATTTTTTACTAATTCTGCGTAGATACCACCATCCGCACCAAAGTTGATGTCTTCAAAAAATACACCCCACATTGTTGGTTGTATTTCGGCGCCGGGCTTGTCCGCTTTTACAACAAGTGTAAGTTGTGCTTTTAAATAAACACTGACGATCAGTGAAACACCAATCAAAACAAAACGGATAGTTTTCATGCAAGCAAAATTTATCGTTATGATTTTCAAATCTGTTTTAGAAACCTAATACTATTCGAGCTCCAATACCACAACGGAGAATGGAGGCAATTTTACATTCAGACTATTATTCTTCAATTCAGTGCCTTTGAAATCTGCAGGTTTTATTTTATCCGGTGTATCGAATGTGTTGCAGTCTTGCAACTTTGGTGAGGTTAAAATTCTTCCTTTCACAGATTTGAATTTTGTTTCACCAAAACTTACGGCAACCGATTGTTGTTTTTTCGAATCAATGTTCACCAGAGATAAATGTACTTTTCCGGTACTGTCTTTTGATGCCGAAGCAGATACCGCTGGTACGCTGGCTCCATTGAAAGTGTAATTCTCTGTCTTGATTGTTACCGGTAATAGCGTTGCATTCTGATGTACATTGTACATTTCCATTACATGGTATGTCGGTGTAAGAATCATTTTCTCTTTATCTGTAAGAATGACTGCTTGCAATACATTTACACATTGCGCCAGGTTGGCCATGCGTACTCTTTCCGCATGATTATTAAAGATGTTCAATGTCATTCCTGCGATCATTGCATCACGCATGGTATTCTGTTGGTATAAAAATCCAGGATTTGTTCCGGGCTCTACATCATACCATCCACCCCACTCATCTACTACCAATGCAATCTTTTTCTTCGGATCATATTTATCCATGATAGCAGAATGTTTGGAAACAAGCTCTTCCATTTTCCAGGCCTGTTGCATAATCGTGAAATACTGCTCTTCACTGTAATTGGTCGCTGAACTTTTCTTGTTCCAGTCAATTACAGAATAGTGATGCATCGCCACACCGCCGAGCATATGTGCCGGTATATTCTTCATCAATGTCTCAGTCCAGTTATAATCTGCATCACTTGCACCTGAAGCAATCAACATCAGTTTACCGGTATTTTCCCAATCACTCATAAATGTTGTGTACTTGCGAAATTCATCGGCGTAATATTCAGGTCGCATATTACCACCGCATCCCCATGCTTCATTACCAATTCCCCAAAGCTTTACCTGCCAGGGCAATTCACGTCCATTCTTTTTTCTCCAGTCACTCATTGGCCCGCGGCCATTGAAGTTTACATATTGTACCCAATCTGAAAGTTCCTGTGGTGTACCGCTTCCGACGTTTCCTGATATGTATGGTTCAGCCCCGAGTTCCTCGCACATATTGAGAAAGTCATGTGTTCCAAAACTATTATCTTCTGTAACGCCTCCCCACCAACGGTTGACGATCATTGGTCGTTGATCTTTGGGGCCAACTCCATCTTTCCAATGATAAGTATCGGCGAAACATCCGCCGGGCCAGCGAAGATTGGGGATCTTTAATTTTCTCAACGCTTGTATGATATCATTGCGTACTCCATTCGTGTTGGGGATCTTACTTGTATCTCCAACATAAAATCCTCCATAAATACAATGACCGAGATGCTCTGCAAAATGGCCATAGATATGTTTGCTGATAATAGTTCCTGTCGCGCTGGCATTTACGGCAACCGTTGCTTGCTGAGCGCTGGTGGCAATTACAATAGCTGATGATAATAACAGGGATGAAAGCAATCGTCTTTTCATTATGTGTTGTTTTTTGTTGGGAACAAAAGGTCTCGTCTTCGTTGGTTTTATCGCAACGATTAAAAATAAGTGTATTTTTGACAACTAAAAAATTGAAGAGAGGCCTGATCCCTCATGCTGGTTATTTTTAAGGGAATCACGAGACTATTCACTAAAATTATTTTTGATTTTCTGTTGCCAACATTGCCAATGAAAGTGCAGCATAATCGCCAATGCTCTCCTGTAAACCAGCAGGAGTTATTTTGCAATGTTTCGCTGAATCAGGAATTGCTTCCTTATTTATCACTTCCAGCATAGATGGATCGATCAAATCCCTGGCCCTTCCATAAATACTTCCGAGGATGATTATATCTGGGTTCAGTATATCGATAAACAATGATAATGCTCTGCCTAAATAATAGCCACAAATTTTATAAACCTCTTTAGCGGTTTCATCACCAGCATACGCTGCTTCGGCAATCGACTTCGCCGTTATCCCTGAAATATCTTCTAATGATTTACAAAATGTAACGGTTTCGCCTAGTTGTAGTTTCTCTCTTGCTTTTATTTGTCCTATTTGTGCAATACCACCGCCACTGCAAAATCCTTCAAATGATCCGGCTTTACCAAAGCCTACCGGTCCCATTTCAGCCAGCCGGATATGACCAACTTCACCGGCAAGATCTGTTTTACCGGAATATAATTTTCCATTTAATACCAATCCTGCCCCCATACCTGTACCAAACGTCAGAAATATCACGTTATCATATCCACGTCCCGCTCCGAATTTCCACTCTGCAACGGCGCAGGCATTTGCATCGTTTTGCAGAACAGTTGTTTTTCCAAATCTTTTCGTGCATAGTTCTACTATAGGGATGTTTATCCAACCCGGAAGATTTGGTGGCGATAAAATCATTCCACGTTCACTGCTTAATGGTCCACCACAACTGATGCCAATGCTGCTGATCTCATCAACGGTAATATTTTTTCTCTTCAGCAATGCTTCTGCCGTTTTGAAAAGCAATTCTATCATTTCATACACGGGCTTATCCGTTGGCAATACTCTTTTATCAATAATCGCAATGTCGTGACTACTCTCTTTGCCAAGTATGACTGCGCATTTTGTACCGCCAATATCAAATCCGAGAAGCATTGCTTAAACTATTGTATTATTAATTTGCAGATAGAATCAACGGCCGGATAGTTACATTTTTAAACCGCACTTTACCGTGCCGTACGAAAAGCCACACACTATTTCCTTTACGCTCAATTAATCTGTTCACAATGCATCGTTTATTTCCAATGCACACATCAACAATATCGCCTTTCAATATAATATCGAGAGTAACCGCTTTATCTAAAAAATCCAATCCCTGAATTTTCGTGTTGAACAATGAAACATCTTTATTATTTGGCGACAGGTTCAATGAATACCCATCATCTTCCGTTTTCGTTGATCTCACCGTAACGCCATAATCTCTCAAAATTCCTTCAGGCTCTATAGTCATAGTTATCCTGCAATCTGCCGGCATATCTTTTACTTGTATTGCAGCTAATCCATTCGGAGAATTTATTTCGTAAGAATTATGCCCGATGATTTTTGTTTTATCATCCATTACAGGATTGAGTGGTACTTCGTTTCCCGTTGCAGGAATCAATTCAGGAACAAATTTCGAATCTAATGTTCCGTCATTTTCCTGTGTCAGTTCCCGTAGTAAAGCATTACCCCCGAAGATTTCACCTCCGTCATCTTTATTATCGTGGCGACTGGGTATCCAGCCTGCGGATATTCTGCGATTATTTTTAAACGCTGCTATTTTTACTACGTTGCTCCATTCTTCTTTCAATACCTGGCTTTTCGGATATTGCCACGGACCATATTGCTTTTTTGATTTCAGATAATACGTATCTCCTCCTTGTCCATAAACGATATAATACCAATCATTCCACTTAAAATAATCAGGACATTCAGGTACATCCGTCTGATTGGTAATGATGGGTTTCAATATTTCCCATTGTTTGAGATCTTTTGAAACGAGATGAACCAACGCTCCCGTTTCACCCAGGTTCATACTATCATTTTCCGTTGCGCTTGAAACAAACAAATGAAAATTACCGGAACTGTCTACAAATACTTTGGGATCACGAAAATTGCGTTGGTTATAGCCCGGCGCTGATTTGTAAAAAGGATTTGGTTTTTGTTTATCAAAGTGAATACCATCATTACTAACGGCATAGCTTAACTGTTCGTTTACTTTTCCATTGTTATCGATCAGGCGTGTTGCGTAAAATGCATAGAATTTCGATTTATAATACACAACGGAGCCGGTGCAAATTGATTTTTCCCATTCTTCATCAGTGCCAATCACAATCGGGTAGTATTTCCAATTAATTAAATCATTTGACGTGCTCAGCGTCCATTGATGGCCACCCAATCCATTCAATGCATGGTGATGGCCCGAATCGAGCAACCAATAGAGGTAGTAAGTACCTTCATGATAAAACGGAATGCAATCACCAACAAAACGTTCACCGCTTGGTTTAAAGTACTGAACCGATTTTCCCTGTTCAGGTGCGGGATCATATCGCACACCAACCTGGCTATGCAAATGAATAAATATGCTGATAAGGAAAAGAAAGAAAAGAATCTTTTTCATATAGAACGCTTTGAAATCCCAATAAAGATATTGAGTGGCGTTCTGATTCTGAATAAAAATTGTAAGGCTTTACTGTTGCCTTCTTATGAAAATGAATTCGAGCAATCCTTACCGCAAAGGCTATCCTTACTTTTGTCATTGCATGCTTCGCCACTTGTTATGCGATACATTAACGCACGCAACGCTGAAAGGTCTGCTGACTTATGAAGATAGGCATCCACTCCTATTGACTCGATCTTACGGGTAATCAACGGATCATTCTTGATTGAGTACATCAGGATTTTTACTGAAGGAAAATGTTCTTTAATATATTCTGCGGTTGCGAGACCATCCATCACTGGCATTGAATAGTCAAGAAGACAAATATCAGGTAGTTGTTCGCTGTTGATTTGCTCAATAAACGATTTCCCGTGATTACATTCCAGTATCACATCGTAACCGAAATTGCGGATTACTTCAGAAAGAATTTCACGCAACAACCGGTGATCATCCACAATGGCAACTTTATAAAACGCTGGCATAATTTATTTGTTTAACTGTAAGCCACAAACGAAAAACGAACGCAAAGGAACTCAACTATTCAGACATCAGTTTCCATTTTGGTTTGAAAAAAATGTCATAGCCAATTCTGATTTTCCGTAGCACAAACAATGACAAGATTTTGCGGAAGCTGGCGTAAAACAGGTCACCAGGAGTGGGTCATGCCATTTACTTCACCATTTCATGTTTATGCTCCTCGGGGTCTTGCCCATAAACCTATTTCAGCTATAAGAAAATAACAGGCAGACACCCGAACGCCGTAGATGGTTGTAGACAATTACCTACAACCAACCGTTCATATTTATCGGAAGATTTGGAACTATTCGGAAGGTTCTATGGATATGCTTTTCAATTTCAGCAATTCATTTCCTTTTGTATTGGGACGGATAACGAGTGAGTAAACGCCAGGCTTTGAAATAGTGATTACAGCAACCGAATGTCTTATAAACAGCACTGGCTTCTCTGTCTCTATAGAATTGGTCGTTTGAAGACTTTTAAACAGGTATTCTTTACCGGCAAAGGAAATGACCCCTTCCTGCATTGCATCTTTTTCAGGACAGGCATATTCCAATACCAGCTTGTACTCTCCCGGATCAATTACTCTTATTTTATAATCGATACTATCAGCCGGCGTTGCCATATTGGTAATGACCGAAGCATGCTTCCAGTCGCCAAAATAGTGCGACCAGGTTAAAACTTCCAGGGATGAGTTTCCGTATTTATTCGCTGTCGCGGCTTCTAATTCATTAGTCTTGAAATGATGCGAAACTGTAACGGACATTTCGCTATCGTACGGTTGCTGCTTTCCGTTATATTCTACCACAACTACGTCATCTACACCAGTAGCCTTCAGTTTTGTAATATCAATCCAAACGTCGAATTTGTCTTGTCCTAACCATAATGATTGACGATCATTCAAACCATGCACATCCGAAATACTTGTTTTAAATCCCGGGATCAATATCTTCCCATCATCCGGTCTGTTCAGAATATGTAAGAAAAGTTTACCCGGTTTACTTGTTGTAACACCCCATGGTTGCGCTGGTATAAATCCGTATGTTGAACCATAAATACTTTCGCCATTCTTTTTCAGCCATTCCCCAACTTTTTTCAAACTACTGATGGAATAAGCAGGAATTCTGCCAAGACCATCAGGACTTAAATTCAACATCAGATTACCGCCTTTGCTCGCGACTTTTACCAGTAGCTGAATTATCTCTGAAGAAGATTTAAAATTCAGATCATGATTGATATAACCCCAGGTATCATTGCTTGTAAAAACTGCTTCCCACGGCTTAGTGATTGGTGTTGCCGGTATTTCCGAATCACCAAAGTCCTGATAGTCGCCCAGGTCATGACCAATGCGACTGCTGAATAATGCATTGGGTTGAATGCGTCTTAATGTATCGACGATTGTCTGTGTTTGTTCTTTATCTAAACCGCCTGGTAAATCAAACCATACAATACCCAGTGGCCCATAGTTGCTCATTATTTCTTTTACCTGCGGAATACTTTTTTCCCGATAGTACTTTTGATAATCCTTTTTGCTTTCGTCAAAGTCCCAATCATTACCGCCACCGTTGGGCTCATGCCAGTCTTCAAACTGGGAATAATAAAACCCGAAATGCAATCCTCGTTTCCTGATCTCTTCTGCCAGTGGTTTCATGGGGTCTTTTCTGTATGGCGTTGCATTAACAATATTGAACGGACTGACATGCGATTCATACATGGCAAATCCTTCATGGTGTTTTGCTGTTACCACCATATATTTCGCACCGGCATCTTTTGCCAACTGCGCCCATTGTGCAGCATCAAAGTCTTTTGGATTAAATTCACCAGCTGTCTTCTCATATTCTTTTGCAGGAATTTTCAACTGGTTCATTATCCATTCACCACTTCCATAAATTTTCTTCCCCCTCCATTCGCCGCCAAGATGTGAATAAAGTCCCCAGTGCACAAACAATCCAAACTTTGCATTGCGAAACCATTCAATGGATGAGCTATCCGCTGCAGCGGCGGTTTTTGTAAGAAAACTATTCCTTTTTGACTGTGCATTCAATAATAAACCTGCAATCAAAAAGCAAACGACAATAAATAATTTCTTCACCGGCATCAGCTTATTTTTATAAATGAATTTATTGCTCGCAAAATAATGCAATCGATACTGTCAGCCAGTTCGTGCTGTGCTTGTGTCTTGTATTTATTCAGTTTACGTTAAAGTGCATTACGGGTTTCCTCCTCAACGTATGCCTGCAACGATTCATCTTTTTTCAACGGCCCAGCCAGCAGCACAACGATCAGCATGGCAATAATTGCCATTACACCATAGCCAACAAAAACAGTATGATAAGCCAGCTTATAATTGTAAGCGTGAGATAAATGTTTTATCGTGATGCCGGAGAGTGATTGAAAAATTGCGCCACCCAGCCCGGCACCTACACTCGCTACCCCCCACACTGATGCAGTCGCACTCAGTGGTACCACATCCGCGGGAAAGGCCATTGTGTTAGCCGTATAAGCGGCATAAGCAAACCCTGCGATACTCAATACAACAAGAGCGGTTGCAGGATTAACAATAACAAGTGGTCCGGCGATCAGCGATAATCCAAGCAATGCGCCAAAAATGGTAACCACCAATTTTCTTGCTTTATGAATCGGCATACCTTTCCGTATCATCAATTGAGTTAGCAATCCACCAAGAATATTTCCAATATCCGAAACGATAAAGGGAAACATGGCGAACCACCCGATTTTATCAAGACTCCATCCATGCACATCTACAAGATATCTCCCTATCCAGAACGTAATAAAATACCAGACAGGATCCATGAAGATTTTTGAAACGGTAAACCATCCAACAAATTTTGTTTTGATCAATTTCATTGGGGGAATCGTTCTTGTTTTGGAAGCAGCCTTTGCACGTTCAGGAGTATAATACGTAAACCAAAACGCTGCCAGCCAGAGATAGCCAGCACACCCGATAATAATAAAAGTAGATTGCCAGCCATAATTTGTGCCCAGCCATACGATCAATGGCGGCGCCACAACAGCGCCAATGGCTGCACCGCTATTGAATATACCTGTGGCGGTTGAACGCTCTTCTGGCGTAAACCATTCGCTGGTCAGTTTTATAGCTGCCGGCCAGTTGCCCGCTTCGCCAACACCCAACAGAAAGCGAAAGATGCCAAAATGAAATGGCAATCGTGCAATCGCATGTAACAATGAAGAAGTAGTCCAGAATGCCATACAAATGGCATAACCTAATTTGGTTCCCAGGCGATCAATGATAAAGCCGGAAAAAAGATTTGATAGCATGTATGCAACAAAAAATGCTGTAGCGATATACCCGAATGCATCGTCCGGTATCAACTCACGGAGATGCCCATTCGCACTCAGGTAATTAAAAGCCAATCGATCTACATAATTAAGTACAGTAGCCAAAAAAGCAAAGGTCAACATCAGCCAACGCACCCTTGGCAGATTGCCGGAAGAAGATGATAATAGCGGATTGCTGCTCATTGACTATAATAATAAAATTACTAAGGCTGCTATTGATCGTTTATTAAACGATACGCATCGTCATTCCGCCATCGATCACCACATTTTCCCCGGTGATAAAATTGTTTTGCAACAGTGATTGTATTACTGACGCAACATCATCGGGGCTACCTTCTTTATGTAATGGAATCCTGTTGTTAATATTATTCGCTACTTGTTCGGGAGTAAGGTAGTCCTGGAAACGTGTTCGGATAACACCCGGAGAAACACAATTAACACTGATATTGAAATCTGATAATTCAAAAGCCATTGCTCTTGTAAATTGCGGAAGGGCGCCTTTCACCACCGCATAGGATATCGCATTCTTTACACCCCGCACACCTGCAGCAGATGAAATCAAAATAATAGCTCCTTGTTTTTGCTCCTTCATATAGGGAACTATCGCACGGCACAAATGAAATACAGCATGAACATGAATATCAAATGCTTTATACCATGTTTCTTTTTCTACGTTCAATAAACTTCCTGGTGCGGCAGACCCTGCACTATGCACCAGGATATCAATCCTACCGAAATGATCATGCACTTTCTGAACAGCTTGAATACAATCTTCTTCTTTTGCCAGGTCTGCCTGCACGATGAAACAATGAACACCAGAGGCCTCGATATCTTTTTTTAATTGTTCATCGCCGGCATTGCGTGCTACCAATGCAAGATGAGTTCCCTCTTTGGCTAATTTCAGCGCAGTCGCAGCGCCTATTCCATGTGTACCTCCTGTAATGACAGCGGCTTTGTTTTGCAGTTCCATTCTTTATATTGTTGTTTTAATATAGTTTGTTGTTTGTCGGGAGAGTTTCTTTCTCTTTCAGATAGTATATTATGAAAGGTATTTCAAAAAGAGAATAATCGATACCAACGCTACTCAAAACAAAAAAATTATTTCCCGCTTATTCGTTATTTGGTGTAAGCAACATATTTTGGCTAAAGGCAGAGTCAACAATTGGTTAAAACAGCTTGTACAGCAAGCAGCCATATGGACCTAGTGCTTTGTATTTTCATTCTTTGTGCACGTAGTGTATTCATGGGAAAGTTTACCCACTATTGAAATGATTTATCCCACAAAGACACCAAGAGCGCAAAGAACAATTGCTTTGAAAGGACTTTGTGTTCTTCGTGAGCTTTGTGGGAAATCTCTCTTATTAATTGGTAATCTTAGCGTGAAGCGGAACCACCTACCAATTGCTGAAAGGAAAAGCCAGGTTGATGCATTTCTATTTCATTCTTAGCAGATTCCTGTTGTGCTTCTGATGCATACACGAACATTCTTTGTTCGTAATCATTAATAGCAGCAGCAATACTTTCAAATTTGCTATTGGTGAGATTATCCGATAAGATGACTGCATCCATTAACCCGATATTTACGCCCTGCCCTGCAAACGGCGGCATTAAATGCGCGGCATCACCAATCAATGTTACCGGCAATGGCCGGTTGCTTTTCCATGGTTTACCCAATAGAAATTTTCTTGTCGGTAACCCAACGAAAAAAGAAGTACTGCGAAATAGTTGTTTATATCGTTCATCCCAATCAGTGAACCGGTTTTCAAGAAACGATACAACAGCTTCATTATCCTGGAAGTTTAATTCGTTGTTATCATTCCATTCATTTGGCTTCTTAAAAATTACACCATAGGATAATGCTGCGCCATTGCGCGGATTAGCCACAAATAAATTACTATTATATGCAGTCATCAACCGGTTGCCATTGCACAATTGATAAAATTCAGGGCATCGTATTTCGGGATCTATTACGTCGGCTTGTATGATATACGTACCGGTTTCTTCTACTGCTGTATCTGACACATAGTTTCTTACTTTCGACATACCTCCATTTGCTATAATAACAGCATCGGCAGCAACAGCGGGTTTGTTTTCAAATTGTAATAACCATTTGTCATCATTCTTTTCTAGTTGTGTGATCTTGCTATCCCATACAACTGTATCGGGTGCTAAACTATCATACAACATCGTTCTCAGATCATTCCTGTTTATTTCAGGATTATCGTATTGATTTTCGGGTGTAATAGTTTTAGACAGTAATACATTGCATCGCTCATCCGTGAAAATTATTCCCATAGGCATCGACAGGGTATAATAACGTTCTAATAACCCTACCCTGTTCATTGCATATTGCCCGCTGTCTTTATGCAGATCAAGTGTGCCACCCCAGATTCTTGTATGGGCATCTTTGTCGCGTTCATAGACTGTTATGTCAACACCTTGCTGTTGAAGTAATCTGGCCATTGTAAGGCCAACCGGGCCTCCACCTATTATTGCCACTTTCTTATTATTCAGTAACATGATTTTGTATTTTGATTAGAGAGAAGGTATCGAGGCACAGAGCAAATGAGATAATGGATAATGTGCTAATGAAAAAAGAAGGCACATAGGCACAAAGTAACGCCTTAACCTTTTCGCGATGAATGATCTACCGTCAATAGTCAACAGGTTACGGTACTTACTTTGTGCCTCGCTGCCTTGTTGCCTTCCCACAACACAAAATTGAACAATGAAATAGTCTTACGCTTGCATAAATGCGACAAAATCGCTACTCACCATTTGTTTACCCTTCTTTGATTTTCGGGCAAAAGCCGCCGGTGTAGTACCGCAATAGCGTTTAAATTCTCTTGTAAGATGAGCCTGGTCTGTATAGCCCATTTCGATAGCGAGCCCGGCAAGATTGGAATCGGGGTGAAGCCATAAATGATTCCGCACCTGCTCAAAGCGCATTAATGCAGATACATCTTTCACTGTATGACCGGATGATTGTTTGAATCGACGCTCCAATGTGCGCACCGTAGCATGCGCCGATGCTGCCACTTTACTTACAGGTAGTGTACCTTTTGCTTTTCGCATAGCGATTCCCGCTTTGTACAATAAGCTGTCAGAAGATATCCGTGAATGCAGATCGATGAAATAGTTCTTAACTGTTTCAATCGCCTCATTTGTTTTACCGGAAACAACCAATCCATTTAAGATTGGTTGAAGCTGCGATACCGCGTGTTCAAACACGTGCACTCCTTTTTCTCCCGGTTGCAAGCCCAGCAAATCAAACACGGTCCATGGAAAACAGCGAACGGCAATAATCTCTAACTGGTTTTTCGAGTAAAACAATATAGGTTGATTGAGCAAGCCTACTAAAAATGGGGAAGGTAACGGCTGCAGGCTTCCATCGCGATCAACACTGCACCCTCCGCCGAAATGAAAAATAATCTCTGCAAATCCGTCTGGTATCACTTCAAAAGCCGTTGGTTGCTGTCCGAATTCCTGTTTGTTATACCAAAAGCATTTGATTACATCCTGCAGTTCATCCGGCGATTCAAATTCCTGGTGAAACATAATGAAAGGTAGTGTATTTGATTCTTCGTGCCTTCCTGGTGTTCTTTGCGGTTAGTTCTGCCGCAGAGACATGAATCAAGTTGAAAAAATTTTTACCACAAAGCAAAAAAGAAGGCACAAAGCTCACGAAGAAAGCTTTACGAATCCGAAACCATTTGTGTCCTCGTGCCTTCTTGGTGTTCTTTGCAGTTAGTTCTTCCGTCGACCCGTAGACAACCGCATACGTAACAGAAAGCGATCAATTCATTTCATAACAAATGTTATCGTCTGCGGGGAAACAGCTTCTCAATTTTGTACTAACAATTAAAACAGTACATCATGAGAGTGGCCATTATATTCAATCATCCGTATGAAGGAAGTTATTGCAACGCAATTCTGAAAGCCGTCACCGCCGGACTTCAAACAGCCCACCACGAAGTCGACTTATTGCACCTGGACAATGATGGCTTTAACCCGGTAATGACAGGCTCCGACTTAAAGGCTTTTAAAGACAGAAAGCCGGTAGACAAACAAGCTCTCGCCTATAACGAGCGACTTGAAAAAGCAGATCACCTGGTAATGATTTTTCCCATCTGGTGGGAACTTATGCCGGCAATGACCAAAGGATTTATCGATAAAGTAATTTTCCCCGGCATCGCTTACGACTATCGGCCCAACGGGTTTATGAAAAAAAGATGGGAAAAACTAAAATCCGTAACCGTTATAACGACCATGAACACCGCCAATCTTGTTTATCGTTTCATCTTCGGAAACGCAATCAGGAAATCAATTTTATCCGGAACATTCTGGAAAATGGGATATAAAAACAGGAAATGGATCAATTTAAGTATGGTCAAAATGGTTTCTGATAAAAAACGGAAAAAATGGCTCGCAAATCTTGAACATCGGTTTGAAACATTGCAATGAACAGCAGCATTTCATGAAGATTTTCATCCGCCCGGAGTCTGCCTCTTACTATTCACACTGCTGAAATAGTTTGATGTGCAAGGCTACGGACAGGCAGATACAATTCATGAGTTGAAAATGATTTACTGCCATAACCGCAACTTCAATCCGCCGTTTACAACAAACCCATCCACCGGCGCATAAATATCTCTGAACACAGGATTATCAATTGTACCGGTATAAATAGTATCGAAGCGGGTCTGTCTTGCATCCAGTATATTTTCAAAGTTTATAAACAAAGAAAATCTCTTCCAGAACTTTTCCGCCATAGCCCCACAAATCCAGTATGATTTTCCAATTGCTCCATCGCTTAGCTTCTGAGGACTGAAATAATAAGCCTCCAGGCCAATCTTCAATTGACCTTCCCATTCATACATAAGCACATTGTTTAGCCGATGCCTTGCAGTCAATGGCAGCCAGCTTTTCACATTGTTGAAATGACTGTTCACGTCTGCATACGTATAACCGATAAATAATTTAAAATCACTGTAAGTGAACCGCAGGTTGGTTTCAATGCCTCTTGTATCCATATGACCATTTGCATTCACAAACTCATAGGCATCTGCAGGGGTTACAGTTAATATCAGTGGTCTTTTCAATTGGGTAAAAAAGAAAAGTTGATTAATCGTAAAGCCGACAGCGCCAATCTTTGTGCGGTAGTTGACATCAAGATTACCTCCGGTTGATTTTTCATATTTCGCTGTTTGTTGATTAATCGGAAGTACATTCTCAAAATGCAGTTTTTCCGCATCTTCATTAAACACTGTTGGTGTTTTATAACCAAAGCCCCCACCCAACCTTGCCGTGAACTTCGGATTGATTTTAAACATAGCCGATAATCTTGGCAAAATTTCCAAACCATATTGCTTTACATAATCACCTCTCACACCCGTTTCTAAACTAAAGAAACCATAGGGTGTCCATGTGTTTTGCACAAATACGCCGAATGTATTGTAATGATAATCTCTGAGTGCATTCGTATTGTGGGGCTTTTCATTGAAGTCATCGGTCAGGAAATTTATTCCTGTTATCCAGAATGCCTTTGTATGTTTTGTAGTAAAATTAAACTCCGAATACGACGACTGTTGTACTCCTTCAAAAATGTATGCGGGAACAGTTACAAGCCGGTTGAAGTTGGCATAACTGCTTTTGAATTGCAGGCTCGAATTATCATTGATTTTATGCTGAATATCTAACTGTGTGGTAAAACGATCTGTATTATTTTTTTCAAAATAGCCAGGAGTATTGTGTTTAATATAGTCTATGCTTCCTCCTGTTCTTTTTTCCGTGATATAGCTGAATCCGATGTTCGCATTTGTTTTGCTGCCATAGATAAACAACCGCGGATTAATGGTATATCGTGCAAATTTTGGAATTGCTGTTAAACCAATATTTGCAGGATCATAGGCACCATTGGTGTTTCGTGAACCAAAAACAGTTAAACCGATTTGTTTATACCGCCTGCTGTAAAAGCCACTTAAATCCAGTCCTTTTGCCGAAGTACCGTTTGCTATAAAATTCAATTCCGGCTTCGACGAAGGTGTTTTTGACACGAGGTTTACCAAACCCGCTATTGCTCCACCACCATATAATGTAGATGATGACCCTTTAATTACTTCTACCTGTTTCAAATCTAATGGTGCGATCTGCATCAGGCTTAAGCCTCCTGCAAAACCCGAATACATGGGAAAACCATCTCTTAATATTTGTGTATATCGGCCATCGAGTCCTTGTATTCGTATACTTGAGTTATATGACGTTGCGGATGTTTGCTGTGTCTGAATGCCCGTACTCTCGTTGAGCATCATTCGAATATCGCCAGGTTTCATGTTGGCCTTTTCAGCAAGTTCTTCGCCGGATATCGTTTCCACTCTCGTAGGAATATCTTTGATGGTACGACTAATCCTTGTAGAGGTAACCACTACTTGTTCTTCCTGCTCTTGTTTTTCCTCTAAAAATACTTCTGCGTACGCACTATCATTCAAGGGCACTTGCACACTTATTTCTTTGTCTTCTAAACCTGCGTAAGACACTTTGATGATGTAAGTGCCGACTTTAACATTTGTAAAAATTACGGTGCCTGAGCTATCGGCTATACTTGTTTTATTAATTGAGCTAATGATTGCAGTCGCTCCCATGAGCGGCGTTCCCTGTTCACTTTTTTTAATTGTTAACCTGATTTCGTATTGAGCATAAGTAGTGAATGCACATATCACTACTATGCCAAGTAATAGCATCTTCTTCATTTGTTTTAAATAGATAAATGATTAATAAATCCTGTTCGCTCTGAATTTATTAACCAACCTTAGGCGGCTGGAAAAGACTGGAATAGTATTCTGAAGTAGAAGAAAGATAGTATCCGTTATACGATGGAAAATTATTGAACTCTATTGGTTCAATTAAAACATGAATGGTATTCAGTGTAACGCTATGTGCCGAACAACAAAATGAAAACGGGGGGCAATCATTACAATCGTTCTTGCGTTCCTTTTTGCCCGCACTCTCTGTATACTGTTCTTCCTCGCATTTATCAAAAAGAGAACAGGGCGCAATGGCGCTGAATAGAATGTAGAAGGACAATATAAAAGCGATCCATTTCTTCACAACTGCAAATATAACCTGAATTATTGCAATCGGTTGTTGCGGACGGATAAAACAAACCGATTGACTTTAGTTCGCCCGGGGTCTGCCCTGTCATATTCTCATTGCTGAAATAGTTTTACGGGCAAGACCCCGGATAGAAATAAACACGCCCCGGCATGTTAGTACGCGTTTCCCCAATTAATTTCATAATCAGGCAACATTGGGTTAATCATAAAATACAGATATTTGGTATGGTTCAGAAACAGAAAATCATAATAATCTAACGTTCATGAATACACGTAGAGAATTTGTAAAGAAATCGCTGCTATTATCCGGTGCAGCTGGTCTCTCCACTGTTCTTCCCGCATCCATTCAGAAAGCATTTGCTATAGACCCGGAAACGGGAAGCACATTTCTCGATGCGGAACACATTGTTATCCTGATGCAGGAAAACAGGTCATTCGATCATTGTTTCGGCACATTGCGGGGCGTACGTGGTTTTAATGATCCAAGAGCACTCACACTTCCGGATCAGAAGCCCGTATGGCTGCAGTCGGATGCTGACGGTCGCACGTATTCACCGTTTCGGTTAAATATCAAAGACAGCAAAGTAACCTGGATGGGAGATCTGCCGCATTCACGGCATTCGCAGGTGGATGCCTATAACAACGGCAAATATGATCAATGGCTGAAGGCGAAGCGATCCGGCAATAAAAAATATGCTGACGTGCCCTTGACACTTGGTTATTACAAACGGGAAGATCTGCCCTTCAATTATGCAATGGCCGATGCTTTTACCGTATGTGATCAGAACTTCTGTTCTGCAATGACGAGTACAACACCCAACCGTTCTTTTTTCTGGACAGGTAAAATAACAAATACAGAAAATAATTTACCAAAAGCCAATATAAGAAACGATGATTACGATCATGCAAAAATGGATTGGCAAACATTTCCTGAACTGCTGCAAGAAAACAATATCTCCTGGAAGTTCTACCAGAATGAACTGGACTGCGGTGGTGGATTTAAAGAAGAAGAAAGAGCATGGCTGTCTAATTTTGGCTGCAACCTGCTTGAGTTTTTTAAAGCATACAATGTAAAATTCTCGCCACGATATGTTGAAGGATTACAGAAAATAGTGGATGAGTTTCCCGCAAAGATTAAGGAATTGCAGGACGCAAAGACGTCCAATGCTGATGCCGCAGAAAAGAACCGCAAAGAAATTGTGAAGAAACAGGAAGTGCTGAACAATGCGGTGTCTGAATTAAAAAAATGGAACAAAGAATCATTCGAACAACTTACCGACAAACAGAAAAGTCTTTACCGGAACGCATTTGTAGTAAATGATGCTGATCCCTCCTATCGTTCCGTCACTCGGTTGAAGTATAATGACGGCACGGTGAAGCGGGAGCTTGCCGTACCGGAAGGAGATATACTTCACCAGTTCAGGAAAGATGTAGAAGAAGGAAAGTTGCCGACGGTTTCATGGTTTGCAGGGCCGCAAAACTTTTCAGATCATCCCAGCGCACCATGGTACGGCGCCTGGTATGTATCGGAGATACTGGATATACTCACGAAAAACCCGGCAATATGGAAGAAAACGATTTTCATACTCACCTATGATGAGAATGATGGCTACTTTGATCATGTGCCACCCTTTTCAATTCCGGATAATATTAAACCGGACACAGGTAAATGTTCTGCAGGCATTGAAACCGAAATAGAACATGTGCGTTTGGAAAATGAATTGAAACAAGGTATACCGGCGAAACAGGCAAGAGGGGCTGCCGTCGGGCTCGGTTACCGGGTACCTATGATCATTGCATCGCCATGGAGCCGTGGTGGCAAAGTATGTTCACAGTTATTTGATCATACTTCTACGCTGCAGTTCCTTGAAGTATTTCTCAATAAAAAGTTTAATAAAAACATTCACCTTGATAATATCAGCCGGTGGCGGCGTACGATCTGTGGCGATCTTACTGCAGCATTCAGCCCCTTTGATGGCAGCCCGGTACCAAAAATTCTCTTTCTTGACCGTAATCCTTTCGTAGAAGATATTTATAGTGCACAGTTCCGGCAGGAGCCATCAGGATACCAGCAGTTAACCATAGAGGAGATTGATGCTATCAGTAAGGGACATGCGAAAATTATTGCAGAGCAGGAAAAAGGAACCCGTCCTTCCTGTAGCCTCCCATACGAGCTGTTAGCAGACTGCCAACTAAATCCTGCTAAAAAGCAAGTGGAGATAACGATGGTAGCCGGCAATAAACTATTTGGTGATAAAGCAGCAGGCTCACCTTTTACCGTTTATGCTCCCGGAAAATTTACCGATGCTGAAGGAACTGCGGATATTTCCAGGATATGGTCCTTCGCTGTTGCCGCCGGTGATCGTGTACAGTATGCATGGCCTGTTGACTCATTTGAGAATGGAAAGTATCATCTCCGATTATATGGCCCGAATGGCTTTTACAGGCAATTCAGGGGAAGTAACAACGATCCCGCATTGACTATCACCTGTGAATATGAAATGGATAGCAGCAATCAATCTACCGGAAATATAATTGTTGTCATTAATGCTGTTGGTTCTTCAAAAACGCACTCCATCGAAATAAAAGATAATGCGTACAGGAATAAAACCGTCACACGGCAAGTAAGCCATGAGAAAGAACAACGCATAGTATTGCCGCTTGCCAAAAGCAATGGCTGGTATGACTTCACTATCACCGCCAATGGTGAAAAAGGATTTGAAAAACGATATGCCGGAAGAGTGGAAACAGGAAAAGAAAGCAGCAGTGATCCTTTTATGGGAAGAGTTGTTGTTTAGTTTGCTTTGCTGGATAGATCCTATCCTTCATTTAAAAATTCTTTACAAAAGAAGGAATAACAGGATTATCTTTCTTTATGGATTGATTCTCCAGCTGGTTAACTAACCGGCAGTGTAATCAAAAAAGAACTTCCCTCTCCCTCTTTCGTTGACAGTTTCAATTCCCCGCCATGTGCTTTAACGATGTCATAGGCGAGCGACAATCCAAGCCCTGTGCCCTCCCCGGTTGGTTTGGTGGTAAAAAAAGGTTGATAGATTTTATCGATGATATTTTCCGGAATGCCGTTACCATTATCACTAACGGTAATGAATACCTGTTCTCCGGATCGTTTGGTTTGAACGGAGACCACGGGCTTATAACCGATGTCCTGTTGTTGGCTTAACGATTTCTGCTTTTCATGCACAGCGTAAAATGCATTATTGAGAAGGTTCAACAATACCTTGCCGATAGCCTGCGGGATCATGTCGATCCTCTCAGTTTGTGTGGCGAAATCCGTTTCGAGGATTGCTTCAAACGAGGGGTCTTTCGCCCGGATGCCATGATAAGCAAGGCGCAGACATTCTCCGGCCATTGCATTGATGTCTGCAAGAACTTTTTCACCGGCGCTCTGCTGCGAATGCTGCAGCATGCTTTTTACAATAGAATCGGCACGCCTGCCATGGTGATTTATTTTTTCTTCATTGGAAAGAATATCGTTGATTATTTCATCCTGTGCGCTTTCGTCACGCTCTGCATCTGGCTTTGAGCGTTCTGCTTTCAGTTCCTCGAGCATTTCTTTATTGAGGTCTGAAAAATTATTCACAAAGTTGAGCGGGTTTTGTATTTCATGAGCAATGCCTGCTGTTAGTTGACCAAGCGAAGCCATTTTTTCAGATTGAATGAGCTGCGATTGGGTAGCTTTCAATTCTGCCAATGTGCCTTCCACATTTCTTTTCTGGAGTTCTATTTCTTCATTTTGTTGTTGCAGCAATGCATTGGCTTTTTGTCGGTTTTTATTATTCCTGTACAGTAAAAAACTAATCAATATAAATACAGCGATACCGGAAACAAGCGCCCAGGTTCTGATGTTGCTTCTTGTCTGAATTTTTTCTTCTTCTAATTTTCTGAGTTGCAGGATCTCATCAAAGTCCCTGTTTTTGAAGGCAAGCAGGTTGGTTCTGTCGGCATTGTTGATGCTATCTTTTAACGCAAATGCCATTTTTAAAAAAGCAAAGGCGCTGTCCGGTTTATTTTGTTCTCCATAAACAGTGGCCAACAACCTGTAGCTGTCTGAAATACCGGAAGGTGATCGAAGGTCACGAAACGTTTCCAACGCTTTTCGGACATAGTGCAAACTTGAATCATTCTTTTTTACATCGTGGTATAAATCTGCCAGCCAGAAATAACCGGCTGCTAGGCCAGAAATATTATGCTGGCCGGTACAGGATGCTATTGATTGCAAGAAAGTCTCCCTGGAAGAATCAGTCTGGCCTTTTTTCTGGTAAATCCTGCCGATAGAGATTAAAACGTCGCCTTCGTATTTTTTGAAAACATCAGAGCGTTCATATAAAGAAAGTGCGTTTTGTTGAAAGTGTAGCGCTGAATCCAGTTTATTGAGATAAAAATAAGCCCAGCCAAGCGTTGAATTGGTAACTTCCAGCAATGTGGTATCACCAACGAAAGCGGCAAGGTTCCTGGCTTCAGATAAATTTGAAATCTCTGTAACTGTATTACCGGTCGTACCATAAAGATTTCCTACGTCGTTCAGGATCCAACCCAAAAGATTGAGCCGTGCAATTTTCGGATCGGGATTTTTGGAAGTGTTCCATGCGTTGCCGGTTAAGTTCCATGCATATTTCTCAATTGCCGGATCCCTCACGATTCTCTGGGCTTCCAGGAACGCTTTAAGTGACTCGGGATAATTTCTTAGTTCACGCAGCATGCTTCCCTTACCATTTAAGGCATCCGCTTCATATAGCTGCATGTTGAGTTTCCTGGCAACGGGCAATTCCTGTTCGAAATAGTACAGGGCGCTATCCCGGTTGATCTCAGCATAATACCAGCCGAGTTGATCATATAAGTTCATACGGACAGTATCGCTGGATGCATTGCTGAGGAGCAGATGAAAACTATCTAGTCGGGATTGTGCCTTCAGAAATACCGGAAAAAATAAGAACAGTCCGGCTATGCATAGTAGTCTCATATCTACTCTTTAAAGAAGGGGTAACATTTTTTAGTTCCGGTAGTCATTTGAGTTGCTGATTTAAGGATTATACTGTTGCATATGATTTTGACTTAAAAAACGTAATGCTGAAAGCTACAACAATTGATAGTTCTGGAAAAATTATACGGTTTTACCAAACTGAAACCGCTTCGATTGATCTGCATCTGCCAGAATTGATCAATTTGAAATGGTTTGCACAGCGGCCTAAGCATTTTTGCAGTTAAAGAAGAAACGACATTAAATGAGCATGGTTCGTCTCAGTTATAATACGAGAAGGTAGTCTGCAATTGGTAGTGCTGGCCTGCGTCCGGGCCGCTGGTATGCACAAAATCACCAATCTTCACCAATGGTCTGTCGTTAGCATCATACGTATAGTTGTAGTTTGCTTCAAAGGTCGGGGTTGCTCCGCCGCTGCGGACGACACGTCCCGGGTTGTTCATCTGTAATGTAATGCCGGGCACCAGGATGGGAACATTGAACCGGCTCGGTTCTACAAGCGTAAATCCATCTGCGTTTTTCTTATGATCATAATTTTCATACCGGTCGGTGAAACTGGTAGCAGGTAGCTGGCCTATGGCAAAATAGTCTTGCACGATTTCTTTTACATTACCATCGGGGTAATAGCTGAAGCTGAAAGATTGTTCTCTGGCAAACACTCCATTGTCAACCAGTAGTTCCCATTCAAGCTCTTTCAATTGACCGGAATTGTAGTAACTCAAAAATGCTCTGCGGTAAGTAGTACCATTACCGGTAGTAACGATAATATGGGTAAGTTGATGACCGGTATAATGATACTTGATACTGTCTTTGGTAGTGCCTTCCGTATTATTCTTCATCAACGTAAGATTATCCCCGTTATAGGTCATATCGTAGTTCAAACCGTTTGAAAAATTGAATACAGCGATATACTTATCATCTCTGTATTCGAAATGATAGTAAGGAGATGGGAAAATGCCCCTGGAAATATCTTTGAGCTTTAACGCTACAAAGGAATTGGGATTAACGGGAGCCGGAGGCGGGTTATCACTTTCTTTATGACAGGAAATAAGAATCCACACAGCTAAGATTAACAAAACGCCTTTGAGTTTCATACAACATTTAATTTAGTAAGGGTACCATCTGACAATCCATTTTGCAAAAGCGTGGCGTTACTGCATTGACTTTAGGACAAGCGGTTAGATAGATGTGCGGAAGGAATTTATGAGCGCTGTTATGAATGGTGGGGTATAGTGGTATATACAATTACTGCAGAGAACTTTCAACTTATAGTATTCGGATATTAATAATGCACCAGCAATCTTTTCAAATGAATTAATTATCGATAATGACTGACTTTATTTTTGTTGTTTCGACGTTAAAAAAATCCAAAAGCACTTATTCATATTATGCCAATTTTGTGTGTACGGGTTAGCCAAATTTTTTATATTAGAGTAACCGCACCATCAAGAAAATTAAATCTTTGCATGTTGAAATTAATTTTAAATGTCTGCGATCCGGATTTTTATAAGTTACAGGCACAATGATTCGCTTGACGATGTCTATGCCATTCTGCAAATGCTAAAAAAGTTTTTCGGTGACACAGCTATTGTAAGCGATAACATGAGTAAGCCTGCAGAGGCAAACCTCTACGACTGGATCGATAAGACAATTCAATCCTCCGATGTGATATTATTAATGATTGGCAAAAATTGGTTAACATCAACCGATGCCGAAGGAAATAGTAAATCATTTAATTCTTCAGATGCTGTGTTTTTGGAAATTGCGTGCGCATTTAAATATAAAAAAAGAATAATTCCCTGTATACTTCCTGGTGGAGCTATTCCGACAGAAGGACAACTGCCGGATTTAATTTCGGATTTAGCATATATCAATGCTGCTCTTATCCCTCCAAAACCGACCGAAATAGAATGGTCAGGGGTAATAGCGCAGATTATTAACTCGATAGAAATAACCTTTCGCTATTACAAAGACAAATCGTTTTGGTTACTGGTATGTGTCTGGCCTATTATGATCAGCATAATTTCTTTCTTATCTGAAATTGTAGTCGGGAAACTATTGGGTAAGTTCGGCATCATCCTGCAGCAAAATAAATACGCTGGTCTTTATTACATAGTAAGCGGCATCGTTTGGATGGGAATATACGCACGTAAAACTGCCGCCGGTTATACGCCTGGCAGGAGAAATATTTTCTTTCTCCCGATTCAACCTTTTAGGTTTATTTTTCAAAGTGTAGGAGAATTTTTTGAATCTATTTTCCTTGGGTTTCCACTGAATATTTTCTTTGTATGGCTAATGACTAATACCGTTGCATTTTTCGTGTTTAAATACTTGGGAACCGGCTTTGAACTCTCCTTCCTAGTTACATATGCTATTGCTAATTATATTCTACTAACCCTGTTTTCTTCCAATGTAGCAGGTAATGGTCGTAGTTATCAGAATTATGAAAAATTATTTCCTGTGAAGCAAAGACCAAATTTCGTGCGATTTAATCGTAGGTCCCCAATTGAAAGGCTGGAGACCATGTTTCCTGCTGATAGTAAATATATGATTGAATTGCAGAAAAAAGGAAAGCAAGCCTGGCTTGAACAGAATGCCCAAGCAGTCAGCCGGGGATTGTAACTGATATAATTTGTTGTTGAAATGCTCAAGATAATTAAAGTAGCCATCGCTGGTGGCTTACCTTTACAAAGGTTACTACAGAACTTATAGCAAACTGACGGCTTTTCAATATTATAGTAAGATTTAACTTAGTGAACCGAAATGTTGAGGCAGAAGAATTGAGCAATTGACAGCACTTCATTTTTTCCGGCAAACGCAACAAAGTATGGCGGGAATAAAAATCTTTATAAGTTACCGGCATAGTGATGCACAAGAGGAAGTATATCATATCCATCGGTATATTTCGTTTGAGTTTGGATCAAACCTTACTATGCTTGATGACAACAGCCTGTTACCGGGTGACAATTTTTTGCATTGGATTGAAAAGTCTGTTCAATCAGCTGACATGGTATTAGTAATGATTGGGAAAAATTGGCTGACTGTGCGTGATGCTACCGGCAGACAAAAATTATTCAATTCAAAAGATTTTGTATTACTCGAAATTGAAAGCGCCCTTAAGTATAAAAAAAAGATTATCCCAATTATTCTTCCCGGGGCGAATATGCCCACAAAAGATCAATTGCCAGATTCCATCAAATTACTGGCAGGTATCAAATGGATTCTTGTTCCCGAGCATACCAATGAAACTGCGTGGAGAAATCAACTTTATGAAATAGAGAAAACGATTAAAAAAGAATTTCCTTTTTATAAAAACCCATTGTTTTGGGTGATGACATTTACCTGGCCTGTTGCTATAAGCATTTCGGGTTTTTTCAGTAGTATTATTGTCTCTAAGCTGGCTGCGTGGCTACATATTATGCTGCCTCCCTTGAAAAATGAATTTAGTTATTTTATAATAACAGGCATAGTATGGGCCGCCTGGTATATTGTAGTAAGCACGAATGATTATAACTTGGGCGCTAATAGCATTATGTTTCTTCCTCTTGCACCCTACAACAAAATAGTAAGCGGGTTACGTGGATTCTTCAATAGTTTTATTTTCGGATTTCCGTTTAATATATTGTTTACCCACCTTGTTGCAGTCAGCATCGCCTGGACGGTTCTTCATTATTTTCACGGTGGTTTTGCACTTACTTTCCTGCTGGCTTATGCCACGGTTTCTATCTACCTTCTGTTTAATTTTTCAATGTTTTATGATAATGATCGTGATGGAAGTCGACGTTATTCTGGAGATTTATACCGGGTTAAAAACAGATATGAATATTTTTTTAATCTTGAAGAATTAAAAAAAAGGGAAGCGGAGGCAAAGCAGCCCAAAAAAAAAGATTGGCTGCGAGACTTTTCTCGAGTACGTAAAACGAACAAACCAGGTGAATAACCAAGTGCTTTATAATTTCCGAATTATAATATTCTGTTTATTAAAAATGTCTTCATTTGTTAAAAATCTTCATGCTGATATGTTACGCATTAACCACCGAATGTCAACAAAACAAATAGGACTTTTGGCCGCATCCTGATGAGCTAGTTTGTACAATTTTAAATCTATCTGCACGAAACATTTTAAGTACATAATTATATAACACCAGATATATAAAAAAATGATCGGTATCGACAGGACTAATTTTTATATTGGGAATAAATGAACTTATGGAATACTGTAAACGATTTCGAAAACCTGTCTTTTGGCCAAAATCCCTTTCAAAAGATATTCTTGTATTTCCCTGAATGAATTTGATCATCTGACTAATAACGGCAGTACATACAACTTGGATTGATATCGTGTGATAAGTTTATAGAAATGAATCGCTGAAACGATGTATAGAAAAGCGAAAGCGGGTTTCCTGCAATTATCGAACGGCGCTGTTACAGTTCCAATCCCGGCTTGCAAAAAATACGAGCCGTCGCTGTATAGATTCAGCGCGGCTCATTTTGATTTGATCAACGCAAATTAACTGACCAGTTTATAATAATGAATAGCGGGAGGTCCTTTTCACGCCTGCATCGGTCATCATCTTTTTCAGTTCGGCGCTACCCACTCTTTACGCCGCTGTTGGTGTTTCGACTATCAGCAATTATCAATTTTCTAACTCCACACCAACAGCTGAATTTAAATGACACTTAGTAGTTCACTGTAGCCTGAGTTCGAACCATATTTTGAAAAATTTATGCTTCTTATCAATATTCTAAACGTGCATTAATCTGTTTCAAACCGGTAAAAAGTTGCAGAAAAGTTGTTTACTTTGAAATAGAGTTAAATGCTACGAAAAGTGGCCAAAATTGCGCATGTTTAAGAGTTGGGTGTATTTGCAATCTGTCTTAAAAGAAAACAATGGAACTATTTAACTGGAAATAAAACTTTGCAAACAATTGATGCTGTCATGAAATATTTTTTCTTGTTATTATTTTTTTCAACACAGCTTTCTGCACAGTATCTTGACGTTGATTCGGCAAGGCAGCTGATCAGATCGGAAAAAAACAATAAAGAAAAGTTTTTTGGGTATTTCAGTCTCGACAGATATTATTATACTTCCGGACTGTTCGACAGTTCTGCTTTATTACAAAAGCAACTGTATATAATGGCAGTAGAATTAAAAAATGATTCACTTATTGCCGATGTTTACAGGGCAATGGGCAACCGATATCTTACGGAAACAGACTACAACTTTGCTCTTATCTTTTATTTCAAGGGGCTGGATTACGCCACATCTTCCAATACCAGAGCTATGCTCGATGCACAGATTGCTTATCCTTATTCGCTCACAGAAAATAATGAACTGGCGCTTAAATACCTGAAGAAATCCGATTCAATCGGCATGTTTCCAAAACAACTATTTTTCAAAAATATTTTTTACGGGGCGGTGTGGAACAATTTGCAGCAACCTGACTCTGCATTGGTTCATTTACAAAAGGCCGACCAGCCCGAAATTAAATATCCTGATGGAACGCTCAATTCCATTTTGCTGGCACAAACCGCATACGCATACGAGCTTAAAGGAGACGCTGACCATGCTGCTGTATACTATAGAAAAGCATTGGCATTTTGCAAAGAACAAAATCTCGCATGGGGATCGGTCCGTCATGGCAACCTTTATTGTAATTTTCTTTTGAAACAGCAAAATTTTCCCGAAGCAAAACACATTGCGTTGGAAATTCTCGGCATTGCGCAAAAGCATCACATTAATGAAGGCATCAGCAGTGTGAGTGATATTCTGCGAAAAGTATATACACATGAAAATGAAAAAGACAGTGCGCTGCTTTATTCAGCAATGCAGATTGAATATAAAGATTCGGTAAGCAGTCAAAAAAGAATAAGCGAATTCCAGAATATTACTTTCGCAGAGCAACTTAAAGAAATTGATGAACAGGCAAAAGCCGCCAGAGAGAAAGAACAGCGCCACCAAAATATTCAATATGCATTAATTGCTCTTGGCATTATCATTTTCGTGACGCTGTTTTTGTTATTAAGCAGAACTCTTATTGTAAATGAAAAACTGATTTCCTTTCTTATTGTTTTGGGGTTGTTGGTTGTGTTTGAATTTATCAACCTGGTCATTCATCCCTGGCTTGCTTGTTTTACAAATGAGTCCCCGGTATTAATGTTAGCAGCATTGGTCATTATCGCATCGTTACTTATTCCCTTACATCATCGTTTGGAACATTGGATAAAAGAAAAAATTATTGAAAAAAATAAAGTTATCCGATTGGCAGCAGCTAAGAAAACAATTGAAGTTTTGGAAAAGGAATCCAAGGATGTATAAAGGTAGAAGCACGCATGCAGAACAAAAATGTTTGTAAAAACAGGACTATAACCAATGCTTTAACATTCCTCTGTCCGGTTTAACCGGACAGTTTGTAGTCCCGACAGGTCTTACAATTACTTATTAATTCCTTATTATTCTTCTACAATCTTTCTATTCTTCTCTTATCTCCATCATAAATTTTTGTTACCAACACAAAAAAAATTTAATAATTCAAAAATATAGATTGTTCTTGTGGACAACTCACGAGACTACTATAATTATTTGATAATTAGCAAATTATATTAGAAAATAATAAATAAAAAATGTTTGTACCCGAGCCCAATTTTTATCTCAAGAATCCCAGCGGGAACGAGCCTACATTAATATATATGCAGGCAAAATATTCAACTGATACTCCCCAAAGATTTATGCTTAGCACAGGCAATAAGATACATCCGGATGAATGGGATCCAATTATGCAGAGAGCTATAGTATCGAAACGAGTAGTCGGTAATAGTGATCTAAACCTTTACTTGGGGAAAATGAAAAATACGTTTACGTCTGTTTTCAGAAACTACCTGATTGATGGAAAAATACCTACTGCTTTAGAATTGAAAGAGCGGGTACAAGAAGTATTAAATATTAAGATATTAGCCACGCCCGGTAACGTCAAGATTACTTCTCTTTTAAAATTTGCAAATAAGTTTATTGCAGAATGCACGTCGCTTCGGGCTCCTAATACAATTAAGTCATATATCTCTACCTGCACAAGAATTAAGGAGTATGAGGCGTGGTGCAGTAAAGAGTTTCAATTTGATGACATTACAATTGAATGGCGTGCCGGCTTTATTAAATATTTACAATCATGCGGAAATACGAAAAACACCGAAGGCAAACACATTAAGCATGTAAAGCTATTTATGAATGAAGCTACCGAACGAGGCTTAAATACGAATATGGCCTTTAAGAGTAAAAGCTTCAGCAAGCCAACCGAGGACGTCTACAAAATATTTCTTACTAAGGAAGAAATCCAACAAATAGCGAATCTTGACTTGAGTAATGATAAGTTAAAGGAAATTACCCGGGACTATTTTGTAATTGCTTGCCTAACGTCACTTAGATATTCTGATTTCACACGCATTAGAACGGAGAACATAAAAAACGGTTATTTACAAATGATAACCACGAAAACTGGAAACGAAGTTGTCATCCCGATCTCGCCTTTAGTAAGATCAATACTTGAAAAATACAGTTATGAAATGCCCAAAGCTCCCTGCAACCAAATCTTCAACCGCTATCTAAAAGATATTGGTAAAATGGCTGAACTAAACGAGAAAGTTGCTATCACCAAAACCATTGCTGGTATAAAGAAGACTGAAATAAAAGAAAAGTGGGAACTTTTAAGTAGTCACGTAGGGCGAAGGAGTCTTGTCAGCAATTGTATAATGGAAGGCATAAATACCAGCAGTATAATGTTGATATCTGGTCACAAATCGCTTAGAACATTCCAAGGGTATGTAAGAGTCAACCAGCAACAGAATGCAGAAGTCTTAAGTAAACATTCTTTTTTTCAGAATTAAGTTGGATATAATGGAAAAGTTCTAACATTCCCTCTTTCTTTGTATTCAATAGTAACAGTTCCCCGCTGTTGCGCATCGTAACTCCAACATTGTAATTTTCATATCGCAGAATTAAGTCCAACTAAGAGCAATTCTTAGACGGCAAAAACTGGGTTAATAATTTTTTTTTATTTAAAAATTTTAATTCAATGCAGCACTTATTAATTCAAGGCCTCAGCAAAAAAGAAATTGAGGACTTGATTGGAAAGGCAGTTTCAGATTCAATGCAAAAATTTATCTCCAGCTTACCGGGTACTAACCAGGTAAAGCAGGAGGATAAACTATTAACAAAAATTGAAGCAGCCAAGTTTTTACGTATTTCAACTGTTACACTCAACAAGTATCTGCGGGATGGATACTTAAAAGGCCACACAATTTCAGGAACCCGGCTTCGCTTTAAGCAATCCGAACTGGAAAAATCCTTTAAAACATTAAAAACAAATAAAAAAGATTTTTATGGAATTTAATTTATTTATGCAGGGCATAAAAAATTTGACTCCCAGTGAAGTCAAAAAAATGCTCGCGATTCTAACAATCATTAGATATGATGTTTGGTTAAAACAACGTACCGAAATTTTTAGAACACTCAGCAAGGATAAACAAGACAGGTTTAAAATTGAAGAATTTGAGTACGTAACATGGGGCGGCATATTCCAAGAAAGAAGAGATGATAAACTAATTCGAGAATCTGGCTTGGTTTGTCTTGATTTAGATAAATTATCCGACCCTGCTTCGCTTAAAAGACTATTAATTGAAAAATGTCCTTATTTATTATTTGGCTTCATATCTCCAAGCGGGGACGGCTTGAAAGTAGTTTTTAGATGTACCCCTGGTTTGAAATTCAAGGACAATTACTATAGTTACGGTGAGTACCTATTATCAAACTTCCAGATACCAAAATCAAGTATTGATTATAGTTGTGTCAATATTTCAAGAGCGTGCTTTTTGTGTCATGATCCAGAGGCTTATATCAATCCAGAAATTACGGAAAACACCAGCATTCAAAGCCTACCTTATTTAGAAGTAATTCCCGGTGAGGCAATTCCGGAGATAATTGACGACGAATATGAAGAGACTAAGGAAAATATATTCGAATCTCCGGTTTTCTTATATGCGCCGATACAATTCAATTTCGAAAATAGAAATTTAGTTACAAATTTTATTTCCTTATGCCGGGTTAACATCAAAAATCATGGAGATTTTGTTGAAGGTAATAGACATAACTGGGTGCTCAGACTTGCGAGTCTTTGCAATAGCTTTGGAATGGAAAAAGAAATAGCAATTAGGCACTTCTTAAAGACTTTCAAAAATCATCCTGCTATTATAAATGCTGACGCTCCTTTTAATAAGCAGTATGATCTTATAAAGCCGTTTGATGATTCATATAAAAAATATCAAGGCGAATTCGAAAGCTGGCAGGACAACAGCGAATTCTTTCACACACCATATTTGCCAGAAGAAGTATTTAATCAGTTGCCAAATTTTATTAAAAATCTAACAAGGCTTTTTAGTGATCAACGTGAACGGGATGTATTTCTTCTTGGCCTTTTAACCCTGCTGAGCACATGCTTCCCTTTACTTCAAGGCGTATATAAACAGAAAAGAGTAAGGTCAAACTTATTCTTGTTTGTTAGCGCACCTGCAGCAAGTGGGAAGGGTGTTATTTCTTGGATAGAAAAGCTTGGGGATGAAATTGAGGAGGCATTTCTTGATATATATAAGATGGAGATGAAGGAATATGAAGAAACAAAAAGGCAAGAGAAAGAAGAAAATGACGATGAAGAAACAAATCAGTTAGAAATACCCAGCCTTAAGAAGTTGTTCATCGCCGCAGATAATACATCTCCTCAAATAATTGCAAATATTTATACCAATGAAGTGTTTGGAATTATATATGATACTGAGGCAGACACTTTAACTAAAGCAAATAAATCTGATCACGGACATTTTTCTAATGTTTTAAGACAAGGGTTTCATCATGAAACTATCCGTTATGAACGGAAAACGAATAATCAGCGCATAGTAATAAAAGAACCAGCTTTCTCAATTTTAATTTCTGGTACTCCTGGTCAGGTTAAGAAGCTTGTTGACGATGTTGAAAATGGATTGACAAGCAGGTTTGTCTTTTATAGCTATACATCGCCAATGGAATGGAAAGATGTATTTGCGGCAGGAGATGACTTGCATTGGATATTCAAAAGTGCCGCCAAGGACTTATATCATATATCAAAACCTTTTTTATTCGATTTCTTAGCCAATAGGGATAGAGAAATGCTTTTTGAACTTACCGGTAATCAGCAAGTGATGTTAAACACATGGTTTGAAGACAAGGTAAAATGCCTCGACCAAATATATGGCACTGATATTCGTGGGTCAGTTTTAAGGCTTGGGATTATTTTCTTTCGTATAGCAATGATTTTATCTGCTGTAAGAACTGCAGAAATGGCTAATGAAAGATCATTATCTGATCAGAAAAAAATTATTTGTACCGATGCTGATTTTAATACGGCTAAATCAATAATTGGGTCATTGCTGCACCACACAGTTAATGTTTATACCAGCCTTCAAAAAACAGGTAATGCTAAAAGGCATCGCAATATCAAAGAGATGTACCTGGATAAATTGCCTGCGACATTTGACCGTGAAAAGGCAATGGAAATCGCTTCTTTACAACAGATAAAGGAAAAAACAGCAGAAAACTACCTCACTAAATTTATCAAGGACGAAAAAGTAGTAAAGATTAAACACAATCACTATCAAAAAAACATTGCATAAATCAGTGTTTTTATTATAAACTCAAAAAACATATCATAATGTATAATCATAATAAAACAGAAGCTCTATATAACATGGGTGAAGCTGCCCGGGTACTTCAACTCGACCTTGGCAAAAATCAGTTATATGCATATTTAAAAGAACAAAAAATAATAAGAGCGGACAACAGCCCTTTTATAGAATATGAACAAAAGGGATTTTTTAAGTGCTATACTAAAATACAACCGTGGAATGGTTACCCTTATCAACTAACCCTGGTAACTGCAAAGGGGTTAGAATTTATAAGGCAATTGTTTAATGAGGGCGGTAGGAAACTCTCTGAATTTCCTACTTCCTAAAAACCCTTTGTGCGGTAGTATCAAAAAGCACTGGAGATTTTTATAAACTTACATTAATCTAAAAGGGCTGCGAAAGTGCTGCCCTTTTAGATTAATATTAAATATCAATATGATTTTTTGTAAATCCAAGTGACAGCATGTAAATGCTACCCTTAAGAAAAAATCGGATTTTGGAAATTTTAAGGCTTAATCGCCGAACCTCAACTTCAACTCTCCGAATTAAGGTTTTGATTTTCTTAGGAAATATCTTTAATAACGTATTGCGTAAGTGTAAATACTGACGACAGGCGACGTATTTAATACTTTTTGCTATTTTAGTTCGTTCATTTATAGCCAATTGCGTTAAACCAAAATGAAACCTTTCAAACATTAAGTAGCAGACCAGAAAACATAATTGAAATATATTTAGGAATGAGCATAAAAGCGCTTCGATAATAATCGCATATTGCGTGACTTGATGTAACATTTTCATTTGACTATTATCTAAAAAATTAACCAGAACGCCTAATCCATCCGCATGAGTTTTGAAAAAATAGGAGCCTATCTAAGAGTAAGTGAAATCACTGAAACAAACAACGCATATTTGTTTGATGTGCAGGGGCCGGATGCTAAAATCTATTTTGCAAAGGTTCCAAAAAACTTGGATGCAAGTAGCTCAGCCGCCAGGCAGTTTAGTTCCGTGTCTCGCCATTTAAAAAAAATAAATAGTGAATTCATTAACAAGGTAATTGATTCAGGCGATGAAACAACTGCTGGTTGTTACTTTATGATTTTGGAAAAAATTGATAATGGTAGGACATTAGAACAATTTGTTGCTTCCGAGAATGTAGTAACTCCTCAATATCTAAAATATATATTACAGCTTTGGTATAATTGTTCGGAGGCATTAGACCTTGCCGCATCAAAAAATATTTTCCATAAGGACATACACCCCAAGAACATATTGATAAGTGCTGATAAAAAACCAATTATTATTGATTTTGGCATTTCGTTACTTGAACATACAATATCTAAAAGACCAACCGAAAATGAATACACAACAAGATTCTCAGCACCGGAGTATATAAATAAGAAAGAATCAAAACTTCAAAGCCGTACTGATTTTTATTCGCTATCCTTATGCATCCTTTATTCCTTACTTGGTCACCATTTATTTTATGAGGATGAAAACAACGATAGTAGATTGAAAAAAGTTGTTGCCCTCTACAAAGATTATTTGTCGGATAACGGTCTAAAACTGTTTGAGGTGGTTTTCAGAAAGTCATTTGATTCTGATCCCAACAGAAGATATTTCAGATATTCAGAATTAAGGGATTCTATCAATTCCTTATTTGAAGTGATAAACCATACTCCGGATAAACCATTTGCTTTGCATTTCGAAACTGGAATTAATCCAACCGAGTTTATCCGGGAAATAAATACAGAGGGAATTTTTATCGCGGTAAATGAATTGAGGCATCAGGTACATAAAAATGTAATCGCAAAAATAGCATCCACAAATTATTATGTAAATCATTGCTTTTTCTCAAACAGAGGTAATTGTCTTGAAGTAAAGGGTTTAAAGAAAAATGACACCCTTGAGCATAATGAACAAAAAAATCATGCTTGGATTTTAGCAAATGGTTTCAAGGTCAATGAAGTAAATTTTGTTGCCAAAGATCCATCAGAAGCTGGCATTCAACACTATTATGATATTTTCAACTTATTAGAGAAATTATTTATTGATAAAAGAGACACAACCCGATCGGCCTTGCAAAAACAGCCCAGGGAAATTCTCCAAACTTACAAAATACTTTTGCAAGAAGAGATTAACTACCTTAGAAACGATGCGTTTAAGGTACGCTACACAGAGTTTGATGTTAATTCAAATAACGAAGCAACTTTTAAAATAGGGTTTGACGAAAAGATAACAATCGAGAAAATAAACAACTTCCTAAAACGATCACAAGCTTCATTCAGGAAGGGTACCGAAATTTCTTTGATAAGTAGTGAGAATGACCAAGAAACTAAATCAAAACAAAGTGTTGGTTTCAGCACCCGGTTTGATAATAGAACGAATAAACTATATGTAAAAGATTTTCCAGTTTCTAAAAAAGAGGAGATTTCTACAAAAGGTTTTTTGATTGAAGACACATCATTACTTGAAATTCAATACAAGCGACAATTAAACGCAATAAGAAATTACGAGAACGATAATATTACCAACTCACAATTAAGAAAGTATTTATTTCAACCGGAGAATTTAAGGCACTTGGCTGATGAGGTTGGAGAACTCGATGCAGAATTCAATGTGATTTCTACTGAAAAGAATG
Source organism: Chitinophagaceae bacterium (assembly GCA_049840875.1). Classification (GTDB taxonomy): domain Bacteria; phylum Bacteroidota; class Bacteroidia; order Chitinophagales; family Chitinophagaceae; genus JAFDYH01. The sequence goes on from JASGJE010000006.1 coordinate 65,870, forward strand.
GAAAGCCTGTGCAGTTTCAGGATGCACAGAAGTTTGCAATTCTTAAATCTCTTTATAGACCGCCAATCACATTGATCCAAGGTCCTCCTGGTACTGGTAAAACCACCGTTATCACCGAACTTATAAGGCAAATACTGGCAAAGGATAGGCAATCAAAGATTTTGATTACATCACAGACCAATCTTGCGGTTGACAATGTTCTATCCAGAATGGTAGATGTAAAGGGGGTTAGCTTCATTAAGATTGGGTAGGAATATTGAGGATTCTGTAATAGACAGTCACTCCTTTGATAAGAAGCTAAATTTGTGGGCAAGGAAAACCAAAAGTAATTGTGAAAAGAATTTTGCAGCACAAAAGAAGAATGCAGCATCCAAGGAAAAGAATCTATCGCCATTTCTGAATTTAATATTACAGGAAATGAATAAAAAGCAGTCCTGGGATTTAACAAGAAGGTATTTAAAACAAGTGCTTACTGGTCATTTTTCTAAGGGGTTTGAAAGTTTAATTCAACATATTGAAAATAAGCAAATGTTTGAGACTGAACTTTCAAAATACATTGGTGACGAACAAGTATTCATAAACAAACTTGAACTTATAAAGCGAAAGTGGATTTCCATTCTTTCCAATATTGAAAATAAAGATGAGCTAAAATCAAAATACATCTCAAGTATTAATATAGTAGGCGCAACTGCAAACCACATTGCGGCTGGGATGTACAAAGATTTTAAGTTTGAATTTGACTATGTGATAATGGATGAGGCTGCCAAAGCTACTCCGGCAGAAACATTAGTGCCGATAAGCATGGCCCACAATCTCATTTTAGTTGGCGATCATGAACAATTACCACCATTAGTTACAGCGACAGAAGCAGTAAAAAAGCAGGTGGAGAAAAAGTTGAACAATGAGGGTGAAATGGTAGATTTTGATAAAATATACTATGATCAGCCAAGCCTTTTCCAAATTATGTATGATGGATCACCAGAAGAGTACAAGGAGATGCTCGATTTACAATTCAGAATGCCTAAGCAGATTGGAGACATAATTTCAAAGCTTGTTTATAATAACAAGTTAAAATCAAATGAAAGAAGCGGAAAGCCTCACAATATAAAATTGAAGGCCACAACTTCAATGTTCATGTGTGACACAAACAAATATCCCGACCGTTTTCATAGAATTGATGCAATAAGCAAATCCTCCTACAATCCAATTAGTGCAAAGGTTATATCAGAAATACTTGCTAAAATCGACAGCATCTCTGGTATTTTTGTTGAAACGGATAATGACAAACCTTATCAAATTGGAGTTATAACAGGTTATGGCAAGCAGGCTGAATATTTAAGCAATGAAATTGAAAACGCATATTTCAAGAATTTAAAACTAAATAAGAACTTAACTGTTGCTACCGTTGACAGTTTTCAAGGATCTGAAAAGGATATTATCATTTATGATATTGTTCGTAGTGCTAAAACCAAGGAAAATACAGGTTTAGGTTTTTTGGAAATGCCAAATAGAATAAATGTTGCATTAACCAGAGTGAAACGCCTGTTAATTATTGTTGGAGATGCAGACTACATCTTAAATGTGAATCCAAGTTTTGCTTGGATTGCAAATAATCAACAAAAGCCATTATTGCTGAAAGAGTTTATTTCTCAACTTCACAAGTCCGGGTTAATCTATAACAGTTTAAACGAGATATTCTATGAATAAGGGGGAAGGAACGAATCAAAAGGGTAATAAACGGAACCAGTTCAGAACTAATAAGCAGTTTAAAGCGCAAAAAGTTGCATACAGAAAACCTAAAAGTGATTCTAAGACTGCAGTTTTATTTGATAGTCACAAAGATGACTTAGGCAATGAATATTCTTTAAATGATATAATCGAAATAGGGTACCCAATTATCGAAACTTGTATTGACGTCATTTCTTCGGGTAAACCCACTGACATTCTTCAAGAGATACATATTTTGTTGATTGAGCTAATTGATGCAGGAATAGCCTCAAAAGAAGCACTTGTACAGTTTCTTGGAATATCTGAAAATGATTTTATCCTGGATGAATTATTCGCTCTGTTGGAAAATGGCATATTGGCTATTTCAGAAGATGATAAATACAGAGTTACGACAAAAGGCGAAATGTTCATTAGTGAAAAGAAATTTATACCAGTAACGACACAAGAAGATTTTAGGTTTTACATTGATGGTTTATCCAAGGAAATATTCTACGAAATGCCATCAGAAACAACCAACTCCTCGAACAGGATTGCGCCATCTGTAAAAGTTGATTTTAATTTCATTCAGGAACAATGGCTAAATATTAACAAGTGCTTCACAAAAGCAAATTCTGGGGATAAAGAAATTGTTGATTTGGCCAATTATAAAAGAAGTATTACGGCTCGTAGAGACCTATTCATTAAATACTATGTTCTGATCTATTATCCTAAAGATAAGTCAGGGAAAAAGGTTCAATTGAAAATATATAATAGTGATTCTAAATTGTTGAAAAGTCATTCAGAATCATTGAGTGCTTTGTATTCAACGAACAAATATCTATTTGATTTTTCCAATGAACTGGAAGGGGTTGAAGAATATAAAAAATTATTTATTGATACTACAGCCGAAATAACAGATGATAAACTTACGGGGAAGTATCAGGACATTTCCACTTTTGAGCATAAAGAATTAATAAAAGAGGCTCTTTTCACGGCTGAAACTGCGGTTTACATAGAAAGTCCTTGGATAAGAAAGGCAACTATGGAATACTTGCCAGGTATGGAGTTCTTTTTGAAAAAGAAAAATACAAAATTATTCATAGCCTACGGCATAGATGCAAGTTCTAAAAATGCACCTCATAAAGATACATTTGATAAGATAGAAGAATTAAAATTAAAATATAATGGGCGAGTATATCTGTTTCATTTGCCTTCTCATTTCAAAACTAAATTCCCTAATCGGAACGGAAGCCATAGGAAAATCCTTATTAAAGATTTTGAATACTATGTAAAAGGTAGCTATAATTGGCTATCGTATAGCGGCAATGAAAACGAGAATTATGCAGTGGAAGAAGGAACACAATTCTTTGATAATGTCGAAAAGTTTTGGAAAAGGGTTTTTAAGGATTATAAACTGGATGAATCTCAATTAGATTTTACAAATAAAAACGTTAAATAAAGATAAAACCTTTAGATCACTGATCCGAAAAGATTATACAAATGGATGTTACATTGATAAAATATTTATCTCAAACCAAAGACCTTAACCATTACTTGTTAATAGGAAATAGCAGCAGTCACCAATACACAAAAGACTTTGCAGAAGTATATCATTGTTATATTGAAAATTTTCCAAGTGAGATAAAAAATTGGCTTCCAAACAAGATGCTTTTGAATACACTCCCTTTTAATACAAAGCAGTTTATTCAGTTTGCCTGCGAGGCAACTATAGTCAAATATTTTGCTGAGCACTACAAAACAAATCTTGCTATCGAGAAGAAGATCAATCCTGCGAACAATATGGATGTTGACCTTGTATTCTCAGAAAATGGATTCATATTCAATATTGAAATTAAGTGTTCAGACTTTAAGGCAAAAGAGGCTATTGATGCAACTAATACGCTAAAAATTCAGCCGATTGGCCGTTTAGAAGGGTTTAATGAAACCTTAGCCGAATTACAGGAGCTTTTAAAACCTGTTGCCGAGAAATTGAACTTGGATGCAATTGTAGCAGCAAAGAATATGGATAACAGCTTAAAAGATTTTCTTTTAGGTGCCAACAATAAATTCAATCCTGCTTCAACCGATAAAGAATTAAATATTCTCTCTGTTTCATGTAATGATGCTGAGGATATGCAGCTTTGGTACTATTATATGTTTAAAGACAAGGGATTATTTACTTCGGCATCATTTCACCAAACTGCCGAATTTGAAAATGTTGATGTGGTTATTCTCAACAATCTCTATTACAAACACAATGAATATTTCCATAAAAGACTACTCAACTCGTGGGACTTTGGCAACTGCTTTAACTTAATATTTATCAATCCATTTGCAAAGCAAAAGAAAAAAGCAGCAGTAAATGAGTTATTGCGAATTTGCCCTAATCAAAACGCAGGGTTCAACTTGTGGAATATGCCAGGCAATGCAGAAGAAGAAGTTAAAGATAGCCGTAGGATAGCAGATTTTATTAAAAGTGAGTTGGAAGGAAATCAGAAATTGTACTTCTTTGACCAGCCCTTCGTCTGAAGTTGGTGATTTGAAAATCTTAAGCCCTATGTACCATAAACAGGTAATCAAATCTGCTAATTTTAGATATACAATTTGACCCGAAAATCAGAAATAGCACCTTGAAGTGTCTACACATACTGATTGGGGCAGGCAGTCATGGCGAGATTAAATTTATACATTAATGTTCGCAAAAAACGTTAGCAAGAAAATCTCTGAATTTCCTACTTCCTAAAAATCCTTTATGGGAAAATCTTCGAGAAGCAATGGAGATTTATATAAGTCCACATACTGGTAATCAAAAATGGCGGTAGAAGTGCTGCGCTTTTTTCATTGGGTTAATATAAGCGCTTTAGTAACCTGTATTGGCAAGTATTCCTTAGTAATACTCCTCTTTTTTAAAGTTTTTAAGTCATAAGCAAAAATATATAAACAAGCAGTTGTAAAGTCTTTAAATTTTCAGAAACCTTACATCGACAACATAATCTTTTTAAAAAATTTTATTTATTATGAAATTTAGTAATTATTCTTTCCTTTATAATTTAAAGGAAGCCCCTATCAAACTTAATTTGAATATTGGGCGTAAAGACTTTTGTACTTTACTCCGTGAAAGAAGAATTTTTGAAAATGGAAACACTCCTTTCCAAGAATTTCTTGACAAAGGTTATTTTATTTGTCGTAAAACAACGCGCGGTTCGGGTAGTACCCTTTATCCCTATACTTTAGTTACCTATAAAGGTCTTGTATGGCTCAGAAAAACTCTCAACGATTTTGAAACCTGGCAAACAACAATCGCTGCATAACAGGCGATAATAAGCTACTGAAAATTTTTATAAGTACATGTAGTGATAATCCAAAAGGGCGGCGGAGGGGCTGCCCTTTTTTTATTAATGCAGTATATGCGTCGTAGTTACCCGTATTAGCAAGTATTGGAAAAGGCTGCTCTTAACAACTGAATTCAGCATATTCTTTTACTCAACAAAAAGGAAACTTCGGATTTAGGAATTTCGAAAACTACTTGCAAGAAAAAGGGCCTATTCACAATTTATAATATCGATCCATTGAGCCTTTATTCTTTGACACTAACCAACCTACTTCCACAATATTTATAAGTAAATATAAAAGGCGATTGTGTATCAATAATAACCTGCAAAATTTTCGGCCATAAGCCTATTATTGTTAGGGATAATTTAAAAAAATCCAACTTCTCTTCTCGTTTTGTTTTTAAAGCAAATATTCTATATCCTGACTTAAATAATTCTTCCGTCGTGACTTCAAGGCCTCTTTGTTTATAGTCAAACAAGAGCAGAATCGGTTGATGCAGCGATTTTTCATCTATGGATTTATCAAAATAAGATAGTACATAGCTGCCACTCTCGTCTGATTGATGAACAAGTTTTAAAGCCTCGACTAAATCTTTCGGATGTGATTTTTCAAACAATATCTCCATATCAATTAATTGCTGTATTCAACTGCTGCTTCGACTTCTTCATCGGTAAGCTCAAACTGTTGTGCTATTTTTTTAATGGAAGACTTGTCCCTGTAGAACTGGAGGATTGTGTCAACAGGTACTTCCTTGTTGATAATTGCAGGTTTGCCATTTGCCTCTTTAGGATCAATAACAATTTTACCTTTCCCTTTTTCAGGAATCATTCTCATTGCAATATCTCCATCAAATACGATACTCCTGAAGAACTCTTTAATGAAATCAAAATTAAACTGATCTGAGCCGTTTAAATCAACGTTACCTTCCTGGAGATTGAATGTAATTGTCTTTCCTGCTACTTTTAGATTTTTACTGACATTATTAGTGGCAAATGGATACTCTTTTTTCGTAAAAGACTTTAGCTTCTCCCTTGCTGTAAGAATATCTTTCAGTTTAATTTTAGCCTCTCGGAGAGTTCCTATTACCACCAATTCAATTAAACCATGAAAGCTAATCGTAAGCTTTGTTACATCAGCCTTCCGTTGATCACCGAAACCTTCATAATTTTCTTTATATAATTCACCAAACCATCTTCTGATTTTATCGGCAGACAATCGGGTTATTCTTGCACAATCTTGTATGTTATAAATACCGTCGTGCAGGCTCCATTCTTTCATAGCAGTTGAAATGTCGTTTAAATCTACTGAAATTGGTTGTTGTATAGCTGGCTCTTGTGGATCTGTGCGTAATTTCTCAGAAGTATTTAGTCTTTGCCAGGCCTCTAAGACCAGTCTCCTGGTTCTATATTCTCCGTATTGTCGGATTTCCTTCTCTTTGAGTACCCGGAAAGTTTCGCCAGGAAAATCGGAGCCATAGACGTCCTGTGGGTCTAAAATATAACGTAGTTCTTCTGTTGTTAGTCCATATAGTTTGGCATAAATGGCATCAAGTTCTGCTTTTAATATTGCCCTTCTATCCTCATCCCACTTAAAAGGTGGTAACGGACAACCTGTTTCGTCTATTTCACACCAAGACGGGGGATTCCATGCACATCCTCCTGTCGAGGCTTCATTTTTTTCCCATTGCTTTTTTATAGCTGCTTTTACCACTTCATCGGCCTCCTTCCAAATATCATCTGCAAAAACCTTGATGTCCCAAGAAAAATAGGTCAGTTCTAATATCTTTGGAATACCCAATTCTTTTTCAAGATCACTAAAAGCGCTTGGTCTTAAAACCGGGAATTGTTTTGTATAATAATCAGAAAGGTTGGTGCCCCCAACTTTCTGTCGGGCTATATAGTCTAAAACGAGGGAATTGAATTGCCCTAAAAGCAAGCCAATATCAATTGAGCTTTTATCACTAAATAAAATTCGACAACTAAAAACAGGAGCATGTAAGGGAATGATTGATGCTATAATTGTCCTTTCCTGCGTTGCCTTTGTAATATTTCTGTAGATAAAAAACCATTTTCGGCTCCATTTAAGATGCTCGATTCTGTTTCTCAAATCTTGCTTATCTACAACATATTCGCCTATTGAAGTTAAGTCCGGTGATTTGATAGCTACGTATTCAAAATCATTACCTATGAAATTTGCAAAATGGTGATCATACGAAAACATCATTTTGGCTTCATACAAATCAATTGGTTCTAAAAAGCTATTTTGATTTTTTGCTTTAATATAGCCTGCATTATTGTCGTTCGTCATGTGATAAAGCCCCTGTCTTATAAACATCGCCCAAGGGTTGTCATTTTCGATTTCATTTACGAAGACAGGAATACGTTTGTATATTTTAGTGGTTAAATCAGCATCTGTACGAGTTCGAAAAACTGGACATGTTTTTGTGTTTGGGTTTAATCGCAAAAAATCATCTTTACTTAGGGCAAAAACACGAGTTGAATCTTTTAACTGCTCTATATCAATTAAATAAAAACCAAACTGGGCCTTTAGCACGCCTATATCAGTCCCTGAAATAGTTAAAAGTGAAAATTTATATCCGCTATGAACCGCTTGAAATATTCGTTTCGTATTCTCAAAATCAAATAAGCTAACAAGTCTGTTTTTCTCAACCAGGTCTCCAAAAAAATCCTTATTTGCATCATCAGTAGCAATACCAGTTGGCACTATAAAACCTCCTCGTCCATGCTGATTTATGCCTTTGCTGTATAATTCTGCAAATATTGAATAGGTATTAATATCACCGACAGCTGTTAACGGAAATCTATTTGAAAATCGGATTAATTTGGATAAGCAATCAGCATTATGAAGGGCTGATTGATATGATCTGTACAACACAGGGTTTGAGCTTGGTAGGTTCGCTATTAATTTCTTTCTTGCTGATGCATTTGGTGCCTTAGCAATTTCTACGTCTTTCGTAGCGAAAAACTCTTCTTCTTGTAATTTAATTCTTTCCCAAGGTGGATTTCCAAGCATTATATCAAAACCACCTTGCTCAAATACATCTGGAAACTCTAAACTCCAATGAAAAAACTTATGCTCTATCGCCAAAGCATTGGCTTTTCCAACCATTGGGCCATAAGCAGCTTCGGAATTTTGCAAGAACTTCTGCAGCCGCTCACTTGTTGGTGCAGCAGATTTGTTTTCATCCGTATAATTAAGAAAGAATGCCGATGTCCACAGGTTACAAGCACGCCAGTCTTTCCACCATTTTACGTTACTGCGCAATTTTTCAAATTTATTCTTTGCCTTATGCACGCTATCTACATCATCCTGCCTTATACTATCCAAATCATGATACTCGGCACTAAACTCATGAGTTTCTGTTTCAGTAGTTTGCTGATCGAATAAACTAATTTGTCTTGTCTTATTAAAAGCGGCATTGGCCTTTTTTAATTGCCTGCAAACTTCTTTATCATCTCCTGTAACCGGGGTATAAGCCTCATCAGGTATTCCTTTATTCAGTATGGACAAATCAGTAACACCAACAAGGCTGTTGCCGCATCTTATTTTGTGATCTAAGAAACTTAGTGGTTTTCCGCTATTGTGGCTTTCTAACCACAAGGCCAGCTTACATAACTCAACAGCATCAGGGTTCATATCTACACCATATACACAATGCTGAATTACTTCACGTAAACAAGAACGAAATACAGAAGGGGCAGGATTATCCTCACTGCTTTGCACTCTTGCCAGATACCAGGCAATTGTCCTGGCTGCCGCCAGCAACATGTGCCCGCTACCTGCTGCTGCATCGCAAACCTTCAAGGCCAATAAGGATTTTTCCTGCGCTTCCTTATCGCCAGAATGTACTTTCAATCTTTCCTCAATTACAGGAATCAATGCAGATTTGATCAGCTCATTTACCAAATCAGGTCTTGTATAATAAGAGCCTGTTGTTTTTCTTTCTGTACCCTCATGGAAAGTAAAATTGATAAGCGCCGGGTTAGGGGCTTCAATATTTTCAACCACCGGGTACAGTTCCAATAAACCTTCGTACACAGAACCTAATTCTTCTACATCCAATGAGCGGTAATTAATCGGGACAAGACTTTTATTGTCATCGGTAAATTCATTCAAGTTGCGAATACATTCCAGCAACAATTCATTGCTGATTAAACTTGTTTCAATATCCTGGATGGCAGTTTCGTTAAACAGATCACCATCCAAAGGCTGAATACTTAATTTCTTTCCTTTGCCACCCGCTTCAAATAACTGAAATGTATAAATCAATCCCTGCCACAAATCATTAAACTGCTTTTCATATAAGTATCTGTTTTCTGATAACTTCCTTAGCCTGGCAATACTATAAAACTGTAAATAGATTCTTTTCTTTCTCAACACGTCTTCGTCTTTATCATCGGGATTATAAACCAGATCTCTTTCTTCTGTCACCATTAAAAACAAAAACCTATATATAAGACGAAGTAATTGCCTGTAAAAATCCTTTGCTGTTAATGAACCATTTTTCAGCTTTTCTCTCAATGAAGCATTGGCTTCATGCTGCAAAAAGCCCTTTCCTAATGCAACCAACGATTCCTTTACTGCATAACTCAATCCATCACGGATGCGATTTCCTGTCTCAATGCTTTCTTTATAATAAATTTCCAGGCAGCACTCTTCCGCTTCAGTTTTACTTTTTGGAAACCGGGTAGCATGTAACAACCGATACAAAACTGTAAATTCACTGTATTTGTCTTCATCCAGCATCCTCTTTAAATCAAACTCCACAAAGGTCAGCTTTACTAATCTTCCACTGTCACGAATTAACCTCAGGTAAAGCCCATTGGCAGCAATACCATATACATACTCTGTTACATTCAGGTATTCCTGTACAGTAGCATGAGGCGAAAGACGGGATGTACCGCCACTTGATTTAATATCAAGTGTATTCCTATTGTTATTCTGATCAACAAATCCTACAATATGAATGGGAATATCATCTAAATTTTCGGCAGTATGGCTTATAGAATAGGTCTGGCTATTTCCGCCTGGCAAAACATTTCTTTTTCGTGATAAATCAAAACCAAGTGAATCAAAAAACCCCTCCATCCATCTGCGGGTGGTTGTTGTACCATACGGATCATTAATTGGAAGTTCCTGGCTCTTATCTGTGAAATGTTTCCAGTCTAACTTAATTCTGCTCCAGGCATACTCAATTTCGTTTCTCAGAATCGTTGCATTATTAAATCCAAAATCTTTTGCAGCTTGCCCTTCGTCGGCGCCCTTCTCTATCTTTTGCAAAACTTCCTCTGAAATAAGATTGCCTTGTATGTTAATGCAGGTAAACTTCATTCATTCTTATTTTACTTCAGGCAATAAAATATAAATACCCAATACATCCATCGGCAGCACCGGCTCAACAACTTTATATTTATTACCACTTACTAATTTTTTAAATCTTGTATGAGCATCTACCAAATGATTTGCTCGTTCCAATGCCACTTCATCGGTCTTAGCCCTGAATGATTTTTCCTCTATCACCCAATCCATTTCTTCATTTAGCCAGTATGATTGTTCTCCCAATTCAAGGTTCTGTGTTGCTTTAGCGGTCAACAATAAATTCATTGCTGTTTCTTTCGAGACAAACTGCTTGGAGGCTATACCTCCAGTATATCCCCATAACCACATTTCCTCTGCTACTATTTCTTTATTATTTGGCTGTTCAGCTATCACGTTTCTAACCCGGAGTTGAAATAAAACTGTTTTCTGAGCCACATCGTCTGTTCTTAAAACAGCAGCCCTTGCAGCACAGTTATTCTCGCCATGCAGTGAGCTATTGATAATAGTTTGAGCCAAATGTTCAGTGAATGGATGATTACGACCGATATATTTATACCCAGTTGGAGTTGGAGATTTAAAAGAGATAAGAATATCATTCTTATTAGTGAGTAGTTCACGCAGGCGTTGAGGTATATTCGTGGTAAATACCTTGTACCCTTCTTTTTTAGCTTCTACCTGCACACTCATAAAGCGTAAAGCTTCTACAACAAATTGTTCAACCGCTCTCACATCACCAATGGCTTCATCCATTTCCTTCAGATCAGCTTCTATATCTGTTGCTTTAATGGCATTCTGTGCAAAAATACTTCGGGATGCTTTTTCTCTTTGCTCTGCCTCTTCAAATGCTTTAGCTACACGATTCTTTTCATCTTCAATTTCTTCAGCCTCGAACATCGAAAGTTGCAGGCTTACTTGTTTGATGGAAACAGCAGGTTTTAATAAGATTGCATTGGTTACAGCTTCCATTACAGTAGTGCTGTTCTCTGGAAAGGGTACTGATATACCAATAGACTTCCTGATTTCACGGGCTTTTCTTAAAAGCACCTCCAATACTACGCCATCAATCGGGTTATTACTTCCATACAATAATGCTACCTCAACAGATGGCGATTGCTGCCCAAAACGATCTATCCTTCCTTCACGTTGTTCAAGCCGGTTTGGATTCCAGGGTAAATCATAATGAACAAGAGCATTAAAACCATCCTGCAAATTAATCCCCTCACTCAAGCAATCCGTAGCAATCAATAATCTCCTTTCGGATTTATTCATCACTTCAATCTTCTCACGTCTCAATTCATCATCCAACTCACTTGTAACGACTTCTATGTGCAGTTGCTTGTAATTCTTTCCTTTTAAAGCCTCCTTAAATATCTCGCCCAAATAGTTTGCTGTTTGAATATACCGGCAAAACACAATAGGATTAAAGCCTCTGTCTATATATCCTTTTGCAAGTGCAACTGCTTCTTTTGCCTTATTATCTTTTTCAAGTCCAAACAATTCTTTCATTCGCTTCGCATAGTTCAACAGGCGTCTTGCTTCTGAATCTTTTGTTGTTGCCGCTTTTCCTAAAACAGATAATGGTAAATTATCATCGAAAGAGTAATCAGTATCCATTACATCCTCTCCTTGATTAACCAGTTCACTTTCACTTAAATCATCTTCCTCATTACTAAGCTTCTTTTTATGTGCCTTTTTTTCCAGCATTGAAATACCCGCTGCTGGACTGCTCATTACTCCTCTAAGCAATGCCAAGGCATCCCAATAATTGAATCGTTGCCTTCTTCTGTCACCACTGCTTTCAGCAACAATTTCCCTTGCATAAGAAAGAATATCATTAAATACATCCGCATACTCTTTGCCTACAGAATAATCTTTGTCAATTGAGTCTCTTTTCGGAAATTTTGTTTCTTCATCGAGCCACTTTAAAACATCAGCCCTTCTGCGTTGAATAAAGTGCCTGGCAATTTCCTTACGCTCCTGTTCTGTAGATTCAACAATATCAATTTTTTCAAATTCTGATTTAACTAAACCCAATAACGATTGAAACTCGGCTTGTTTACCGCTATGTGGAGTCGCTGTCAGTAATAATAGATGCTGATTCTGTTTTCTTGAGATATCATGCAGCAAATGATAACGCAATTGCTGCGAGTTATTAGCTCCAGCAGGTTTAGCACAGGTGTGCGCTTCATCAACAATAATAAGTTCTGGGCAATGATCTACAAATACCTGTCTTTTATTTCCTGATTTGATATAATCAATGGAAATAATCTGAAATGGAAAAGCACGAAAGATATTTTCATGTGCTCTAATTTTTCTTTCCAATGATGTGGCAGTTCCTGAACGAATTATTACTGCTTCTATGCCGAATTTATTTTTAAGCTCATCCTGCCACTGATCGCACAAGTGTGGCAAACAAACTACTGCAAATCTTTTAATCTCCTTACGTTCATATAATTCTTTAGCGACTAATAATGCTTCGATAGTTTTGCCGACACCCACATCATCAGCGATCAACAATCGAACAGTTTCCTGCTTCAATGCCATAATTAGTGGAACCATTTGATATGAACGTGGACGGAAAGAAAGTTTTCCTAAGCACCGAAACGGACCTGCTGCATTCCTGAATGATAAACGTGCAGCATTGTATAATAACTTAGCAGACGTGAAATCACCTAAATCTTTTTCTGAAGGTTTTACAAAGTTGTAAGTCCTTGGCACATCAGTATCATTCTCCAATGGCTTATATATGCCTGTTACTTCATCTTCAGAACCACCCAATGGTTTCACCAATAAAAGTTCATCATCTTCAGATGGCAATATCACCCACGGTCTGTTACGAAGTGTGACTAAGCTTCCTGGTTTAAAATCGAAACTATTCATTAATCTTTACAGGTTACATTTTCAGTTAAAAAATCCGCCAGATTTCTTTTGTCCCTTTGTCCATTAGCGACTTCTAAAAGTATGGGCCACAAATAATCATCTGGGATTGTAAGGTCACATCCGTTTAACTTCAAGAATGCAAACAGAGCTAAAAATCCAGTTCTTTTATTGCCATCAGAAAAACCCTGGCATTCGGAAATATGATAATAATAAGCTGCAGCCATATGATGTATATTCTCATGAAGGTATTGATCACCAAAAGTTGCTTGCGGTTGATCAATTGCTGATTCAATCAAACCTCTGTCTCTCACTCCATCAAGGCCCCCAAACGTTTTGGTCGCAAGCTTGTTTAGCTTCACTATTCGGTCAAAATCAAGAAAAGTATAATTCTTCGTCATTCTCCCAGTTTTTTAAGAGTTATACTAAATCTTGAGCTTGCCTCTTCAAATAAATTATTAATGACATCTTCTGCGGTTTCCTGTCTGACAGATTTTACTTTCTTAAAAATATCAGGACGCTTGGCAATAAATTCTTCTAGAGAATCTTTATAGTACCATGATAATACTTGATAACCGGAGTCTTTTAAAGTGGAGCGTTTTAAAACATCATCTTCCTTAACATTAGTATCATCATGGGGCTTGCCATCACAAAAGATGCAAACATTGGGTCTATATAAAAAGTCTGGCCGAACAAACATGTCGGCAATCTTGGGTTGTGCTTCATCAGGAAGTTTCAACCCTTTTGAATATAGATACTTCAGAAATTTATCTTCTGTGCTGCTATTAGGGTCTCTTGATGCTTGCAATGATCGATAATGCTCTTCATAGCTTTTAAATGCTTTTGAAGTAATCACTTCTACCGTCGACTCTTTTAGCATTCTTAATGCTTCCCGTATATAGTTCCTGTCAATCACCTGGTGATGAACTTGATTATAATAGCTTAATAAATCATCATAGGTTGCTGGCAGTAAAACTTCTTCTGGGATTTCATCACCATCCTTCATAAAGCAAAAACTAAAGGCCTCATTCATTACAGCTTCATAGATTGATGGACTATCAACAATCTGGGACAATACACCAAGACTTCCTTCGGCAGCTTCATATATTAAAATGTTGGGGGTATCTCCTTCGCCCATTACTGTCGCACCAATCTCGTTTGATTCTACCTGGAAGTAATTTTCAATTGCTCTTTTCAAAGCGTACATCAAAGTAATGACTCCGCTACTGTCACCTTTTAGTCCTAATGTTTTTACTGGTTGTATATATAAAGCATTGGCTGTAGTGGTTGTAAATAATTTAATCCGCCTAATATCATCACTTGTACTTTCTTCCTTTTCCTGTTTTCTGTTCTGCCAGTACCCATTCTTAATATTTAAGGCATAACCATTTTCTGGTGAAGTTCTCCATTTGAAATTAATATGCACTAACCTGGCAGCCGGTATCGCATGAATATGCAAAAGCTTTTCATCTGCCAGCTTCACAATAGCTTCTGTCATGCTATCAAAACCACCTTCGACAGAGAAATATGTTTTTGTGTCATAACCCTTTCTTGTTCTTTCCTCTTCCTGGCATGTAATCCTTTGCAACTCGTATGCTTTTGTTTCTGCCATTTCAATCAGATCAGGATGTATATACTTATCCATTCCCTGACTCAATTCAACATCCACAATAGGATCAACGTTATAATTATATTGCTCCTTCATTAATATATATCCTGAGTAAGGAGATATTTTTGCCTTTTCCATTTTAGCTTCGGCTTCTGTCAGGATTATTCGATCCACACGGTATTTAGATCCATCGTGATAAACAACATTTCGTGGCCCAAATTCACTTAATGCAATAAATCTTGGTCTTGAAACAAACTCGCCTGAACCTTCATTATTTTCAAGGAAAGAGCGAATCGGTAAACGTGTAAAATTATAACCGGGTAAAAATCCTTCAGATGCTAAATATCTGAACGGATAAAACTCCGATTGACTATTACCAGGCGTAGAACCAGCTTCTTTAGAATCATTAAGCAATAATTCCATTTGCCTTTCTGCTTGCTTCCTGGAACCCTTCGCTTCTTTTATTTTATCATGATTTTCGGCATAAATACGATTTTCAATTATTGCATTAGCTGCTCTGAATTGGAGTATTGCATTTTTGTAAAGCAATCTCCATCTATCAAGTGACTTATCAAACTCAGTCCGAAAATTATCAATAGCTCTTCTTATCCATTCATCACTAAACCAAACTGGCTTCCTGATACTAAATTCATTTTTGAAATAAGTATCATCCATTACTTTCTTAAATGCCTGAAGTATATCCTCTTTTTTAGAATCATCGAGAGTTAATGCCTCTTCGATCTCGTTTTTGATAGGCAAATGTTCAAAATCATCCTTATTGATAACATCACCCAATGAATAGTTTAATCCGCTGATGGACCGCTTTGTGAAAATACTTGCATGAAGATGACTTTTTAAAAGTTCTTCGTTTATTAAATCCATACGAGGCGCAGAAACTGAACCTGCAACCATTTTTGTCGGGTCTTTAAAGTAGTGTCTGTCGTGAGCATTAAAATTTGAGCAATACACCATCACCAATGCAGCCTGACCACTTCTTCCTGCACGTCCACTTCTCTGTGCATAGTTTGCAGGTGATGGAGGCACATTACGCATGTGGACAATCGAAAGATCTGAAATATCAATGCCTAATTCCATTGTTGGTGAACAAAACAATGAGCCTATTTTTCCTTCTCTGAATTCTTTTTCTCTTTCCTTTCTCTTCTGGGAGTTAATCTGTCCTGTATGCTCACGCCCTTCAATTGGTTTTATCGCATGGAAATTAATTTGATAAAATCTTTTGAAATACTCATTAACTTTTGGCTGTAGAGGTTTGTATGAACGATTTTTAACTAAATCAGGAGAAATAGTTTTGCCATCACCTTTTTGCCAAATTATATTATCAATCTTCAACTGATAGAGGTAAACCTCATCACCTGACTCGGCTTTTGCGTGCTTGCGTGCAAGCCATCCCGCTTCTGTCAGGAAATTAAGTAAGCGATAGGCAAACTCATTATATGTTTCTTTCCCTTTTAAATCAATACCAAATTGTTTTGCTGTGTTTTTTATATATCTGCCAAATACGCTTTGATAACCTCCGCTTTCTGTATAAAGATTTAACGAGGTTCGTGCAAGCTTCTCAATTCTTACATAAGACGGATACTCTATCTTGTCTGAATCTTCCAATGTCCACGGATCACGCAGCTTTTCTTTTATCCGCTTTGCACTTTGATTAATTACTGCTGGTTCAAGCATTGAAAAACTTAACGCATACGATTTCCTGAAAAAATCAAAAATCTGGTAAAGAAATTCTTTTCTTTCTCCAGCTTGCATATTTGCCAGCAAATCAAAATTCTTCCATAATTCATGTTCCTGAACAGAAGAATCAACATGATTATACTCCACCTTCAACAAAGCACATTGTTCAAGGTTTGGAAGAACTACTCTCCAACTTCTTCTGAGATCATGTAACAACCGATACATGATAAAGTCTTTGAAGGCATCCTCGTTTTCCTTTTTAGGCCCCGGAAATAAAGCTGGATTTTTTGCAAACTGGTCTTGCGGAATATTTAAACAATCAAATATTTTGTCTGCAACATTTGTATAATCTAACTTTTCAAATTTCTCCAACGCTTTCGAGATAGCAGCTCTCAGTTGTCCTACCTTAACAAAATCATTAAAATGACCTGACTGTAAAGAAGCGTCTTGTCTGTTATCTGTAAAACTTAAAAGTTTTTGCTTCTCTGATGATTCACCGAATGCCTGAAGTTGGGTAATAGTTTCAAATGATAATACTGTTGTAGCTGTACTGCGACCTTCACCACCAAGTTTCATCAGCTTAGTCCATTCAGCAGTTTGCTTATCAAAAAGATTTCCGGAAGTAGGATCAAACATTAAAGGCGATGAAATAATCCATCCTTCGAAACTCATTGGCTCAGTGAATGAAAAATTTCCTTCTTTATCAAAATAGATTTTCCTTGGAATCCTTCCTTTTCTGTCTGTTTTTAAAGTTCTGGAACCATCCTTTCGAGATGGATTAAACCATGCTTCCGGTAAGTCTTGAATATCTCTCTCTTCATCCCATATTAATTCTTCATCCTCGCTATGCTGAATAAAAATATATCCAGACGCCGAAGATGCATCTTCATCATCCGTGTCAATAACATCATAAAACTCTCTTGGGAAAATTCTTGATTTTTTTTCATCAATATTTACACAATAAAACTCGTGCCCTGATGTACGACTAAATACCAATGGAAATATATAAGTGTCCTTTTTCTCCGCATATAAACCCGCGTCCATAAAGAACTCCCTTGAATCCTGATTGCCCAGGGTGGCATATACTGAACCGGTTTGTGCAATGAATTGATGTATTCGATATGGCAGATAATTTTTTTTCTTTTCCTTATCTGAGTTCAATTTATTTGCCCATTGTAAGAGGGCTGAAATGTGACTTTCACATATAGCATTGTCTAAAGAGCTATACTGTGCTAATCGGGTAACAATTTCGCTGATTTTAAGTGGCTTCCTTCTAACAAAAACGTCTTCCTTTTTTTCCAGGGCAATATTTTCTTCAAGCCAATTGGCTGTAGGATGTTTTTCAAATAGATCAAATCCCCAATTAAGATCAATACCTTTTTGTACTAGTGTCTTAACATTTTCGGGGGTTACCGAAATATTCTGTCCGATGCTGCGAATCAAATATTCACCGATTATTTGCTCGGCTTTAATATCAGTTCCAAATATTAATGATCCGATTTTTGCCACTTCTTTTTTCTGCTCCAAAAGCGTTGCAGTTTCTGATGACACCATTGTAGCAGAAGTTCCAATACAAGTTATTTTGTTTTTTGAATCAGCTTTGATTCTCCTGATAAGGATTGACACATCAGATCCCTGTCTTCCACGGTAGGTGTGCAACTCATCAAAGACTAAATACTTAATGTTCTCCAAAACATTATTTCTTATTTCAACATCCTTTCCACCCCTTGTCATTATTAATTCCAGCATCATATAATTTGTGAGCAAAATGTGGGGTGGGTTTCTTCGCATTTTCTCGCGTGTATCTTCGTCCTCCTGACCGGTGTATTGACCAAAAGTAATAGGAAAGGGTTTGTTGAATTTAGTTTCGTATTTCGCTTTGAAATCTTCAATTGCTTTAGACTGAGAATTTATCAGGGCATTCATAGGATAAACAATAACCGCCCTGGTTTTATTATTTGAAAAGTCGCCCTCAGTAATAATATGATTGAAGATTGTAGAAATATATGTGAGTGATTTACCGGAACCAGTACCTGACGTAACAATAAACTCTTTCCCTTGGGAGCCTAACTTGATAGCCTCCTCCTGATGCTTATATAATTCAAATCCTTCAAAAATGTTTCCGACTTCAGTAGATAGCAATTTGGCCTCTACTAAACTTTGAAATGAATTTCCTTTTTCAAATGTTGGATTGAATTGAACAAGCGGTTCAGGCCATAATGTTTTCTGATGGATTTTTGTATCAACAAAAGTATCAATGCCTTTATCCTTAATATTTAAGAAGCTTTGGATGTAGCTTTTATAGTTATCAATTAGTTTGGTGTGAAAACTAAGAATATCCATCAAGATATGTTTATAGGATTAAAGGTTATTTAAGACTGCTTAATAATTCCCTAAGCACATCGGCAAAAAACGGCTCATTACCAAATTCATCTTTGATTTTTCGACTTAAATATTTAATCTGTAATTCTTTAAAGTCGAGATCAAAAGTTTTCGAAATTACTAGGATCTGTTCAGGCTTAATCTGACGCTCTCCCTTTTCAATTTTGCTAAGAGTTGAAGTATCAATATCAAGTGCGGCAGCCACTTTGCGAAGGGGAAGATTTCTTTTAATTCTACACTCCTGAATGTATTCTCCAAATTTTTGACTTACTGTCTTTGACATAGACGTTTGGACACGTTTGTCAAATATATAAATACTAATAGAAGTTTTCAAGAATTCTTTAAAAAATTGTTCACGGAAAATTAAAGATCAGCGACAGAAGTATGAGTTTAATAATAAGTAATTCGATTTAAATTTTTAAGTAGTTCCACCTACTTTTAGAAGATAAGTCTTTTTGGTCTACAATTAGCTCTCTCAAACCTAAGCGGCGATTACTAATTATTTGATGCTTATGTATAAAAATCTAATTGGATAGAGACTTCTTTTGTTCCTGTAAGAGGGTTTTATAGCTTCGTTCTTTCTAATTGAAATAGCGTATCTCAAAAAAGTACAAAGCGAGAACTAAGAATAAATGGAAGCAGTTTCATTAAAACCCAACAAAAAACTTACAGACGGATTTTACGAGTTTATAAATTCTCATTCGCCAAAAGAAGTAAGCCGGCATCTTAGGTGCATTCTTCTTGATTATATGAGTTGGCAAATAAAGACCGGGTTTCCTCTCGACTTTAATAAATATCTATGGGAATTGGCTGATCTATTTGATCTCCTTGATAGTGCAGCAGATTATGTTGATAAAAAAGATACTACCCTTAAGAATTCATAGTATTTCGGAAATCCAGAGATTTTTAAAACTTAAAGTTAAATACCTCCCTTAGTTCAATTTTCAAAGCTGAAGCCATTGCTGCGATAGTTGAAACCGTCGGATTGATTTCCCCTCTTTCAATTCTCCCAACCTGTGATAAAGGAATGTCAGCCTCGTATGCAAGGCCTTCTTGCGAAAGCCCTTGCACTTTACGAAGTTCTTTTATACGTTTGCCTAAGGCTTTCATAAGAGCCTTATTTTTTACATTTATCACATGCCCAAAATGGGCATTTTGTTTAGACTAAATAGACGCATATATGCGTTATTATTAAATTAATAAACACTCCATTACAAAATGAAAACATTAGCACTACTCACTGTTCTGGTTTTTTTGAATAAAAATGTCAAAAGTCAGAATATTAGAGAATTTATTTTTCCTGACGGCATTAAGAAATCATCATTGAATTTTACTAATTCAGATGGATCGAAAGACGAAAGTTCAATAATGGCCCTTGAGTATCTAATAACGCCGAATGCAGCGACAGTTTTTGAATCAAATTACCTTGCCAATCACGTGGCAAGTCGAAAAAAAGAAGAATTCTTGATTACTGATACCGCTATCTATTTAGTTAACATCAACACAAGAAATATCTTGTCTTATAACCAGGAAAATTTTATGGGCTATAACAATTGTTTTCTGAAATTGCCTGCCAAAGGAAAAAGCATCGTTTGGTCATTCAGAGAAACTAAAAACACTTCATATAAGTGCACTGCAGCTCTAACAATGATTAATGTTTCAAACATTCAATACCCCGCAATCAAAGTAGATAAAATACCTTTTGAAAATGGACAGTACTTGGAAAGATTTAAATCCTCTGTTTACTATGTAAAAGGAAAAGGTCTTTATAAAGAAGAGCCGACAACCGGAAAGAAAGCAATTTATATTCTCTCGTCTGTTGATTTTGAAGATTCAAAAAATGTTATGAACGAACCGGTCCTTGACTCAAGTGCCCAGATCTTTGAGGGTGAATATGATTTTAAAGCTGCTGTTGATATGTGGACCGAGTCAGGTAGGATAGATACACTTCTGAATAATGAAATATACTTTAAGGTAAGTGGTGATTATTTTATGGAATTTAAAAATGGCGTTCTGTTATCTAAAAAACAATTAAAAATCGAAGATCAGAATGGAAATATTGAATTAACGGATGGTACGATAGTATCTTTTGTCCATTCTAAATCTGAAAGGATCGCAGGTACTACTATATATCCAAACTCCGCTATTATGTTTAAAAAAAGAACAAAAGGCAAAAATGGAGATAAAGCGTCATTGGAAATTACGCGCTGGTATAGAGGAATATATAGCGACCTTTGAGAAGGGACATAAATCTATGTCACCTTAAAAAAATAATTATTACATTTTTTGTAATATAAAATTCAACAGAAAACATAATTCAATCTAAAGGTTAATTCTTCGAAAATCTTCAAAAAGAGGATTCGTACGTTTGCATTCTTCCCTACTACAATAATGCAAACCGACTATTCAAAAGTTAATAATCTTTTATTGGCTTATCCAGAAAGATTTTATAATGACTATGAATCACTCACTTCATTTTACGATACCTTAATAGATATTATTCCTAATTCTATTCAACTATGGGTTATTTGCAATAACCAATCATCTATTGAAAAACTGAAACAAAAATTTCATTACAAAAAAATCAATCCAATAGGCGTAAAAGGATGGGATGAAATTTGGCTTCGTGATTGTATTGGCTTAAAAAGAGGCAAAGAAATTATTAAACCTTATTATCATCCTAACTATTGTGAAATGGCCAGCCCTGCATTTAATAATTATTATTACAAAATAAATAAACTGACAAAAATCATCATCAAAGAATGTATTTCTGAAAAGATAATAAACCTTCCTTTAAAACTTGATGGAGGGAATTTTGTAAATAATAATTCTATCGCCTTCCTAACCGATAAAGTGATTGCAGATAACAGAGAATTATCTAAAGGCGAGATCACAGGCATTATAAAAGACTTTACCGGCCTACAAGCAATCATTCTTTCAAGAAACCCAAATGATAATGTTGGGCATTTAGATTCGCTATTGGCTTTTACAAATCAAAATAAAGCATGTATTTCCAATTACCCTTCTTTGCCATTCTTAAAGCAGGATATTGAGTTGTTATATAAGACAAGGGCATTGCTGGAAGAAGAAAAAATTGAAGTATTTGAAATTCATGACAGGCCAATAGATGAGGCGGTAGCCTGCAATTGTTATTTGAAAAATAAAAAGACCTGCCTTTCAACAGCAAGGGGCAATTATCTCAATTTTCTTCGCCTGAATAGCACTATTCTTTTACCTGAATATACGTTGCCGACACAAAAAGAGACGAAGTATTATAATTCTATAAATAAAGAAATATTGGAAAACCAAGGATTTGAGGTAATTAGCATTAATTGTGACCAGTTATCAAAGAAAGGAGGGTCACTGCATTGTATAAGCTATGCATTTTGAAAATTCGGAAATCTTTTAAGGCAATTCTCGAATTCCCGGCGGCTTAAAAGAAATTTTCGAGGTGAGAAGAAGAGTTTGCGCCGGCTATTTTAAAACTCTATAAATCGAAAAAATAACTTTCGATTTTTCTTTAAAAACTATGGGACAACTCAACGGACAACCAGAAATAATGAAGGCCCACAAAAGGCCTTTCACGCGGAAAATTTCGAAAATTTGTAGTCCCGACAGGAATCGAACCTGTATCAAAAGTTTAGGAAACTTCTATTCTATCCATTGAACTACGGGACCGGGTTAGCTCCAGGTTTCAGATTGATTCAAAACTGCTGCCCTTTACTTACCGGGCGGCAAAAATAACAGTTTATCGCTTAAATCCGGGGGCTTTTTAGCTGCTGATAATCGATTCAAAAAATATTTTCCAGTTCTCAAAACTACACTGACATAGGGTTGTCACCCGGTCAAAATTTCTTTGTATAAACAAACCAATAATCATTTAAAAACAGGTTTATGAATACTTCAGATCTTTTGACTATGACAGCAGAAACAAACGTAATGACTCCCGATTCATTACTCAAACACTGGCAGGGTCATCGCTCCCTCACCCGCAAAACCATTGAAGCTTTTCCGGAAGACAAGCTTTTTACCTATTCTATCGGCGGTATGCGACCATTCGCAGCGCTGGTGTATGAGTTTTTAGGAATGGCAGTGCCCGGCGTTACCGGCGTTGCAACAGGTATCTGGCAGAAGTGGGCAGATGCCAAAGAGGTACACACCAAAAAAGAATTGCTGGAACTTTGGGATCATGCTACTACAGAACTGGATCGCATTTGGGAAACCATTCCATCGCATCGTTTTGCAGAACAGGATACTGCATTTGGTCAATGGCCCGGCACTTGTATTTCTTTTGTATTTTATTTTATTGACAATGAAATTCATCATCGCGGACAAGGCTATGTTTATCTCCGCTCACTCGGTATAGAGCCACCGGCTTTCTGGGATCGTGTTGGCCTGTAGTTTAACTATCATAAGATTTATGACGGATAGATATGCAATTCAGAAATACAGTGACTGTTTGCTAACTTTCCGTCATAAATTCTTTTATGAAAAAAACTATCGTTTCGTTATCAGTTGTTTTGTTATTAATGTCTGTGGCCCATGCTCAACAGGATAAACCAAAAGCCAGTCTGAATCATATTGCACAGTATGTGGTGGATTTGAAAGTAAGTACTGATTTCTACCAGAACATTGTAGGGCTTGATTCTATTCCTGAGCCTTTTCACGACGGTAAGCATACATGGTTTGCTGTAGGCCCAAAAAGTCATTTGCATATTATTTCAGGTGCAACCAAAAAAGAGCCACACGATAAGAATTCTCATCTCTGCTTTACAGTCGCTTCAGTGCCGGATTTTACTCTCATTCTCAAAAAAAACAATATTCCTTTTGAAAGCTGGACCGGTGAAAAAAACACATGGACAAACCGTGTAGATGGTGTAAAACAAATCTACTTTCAGGATCCTGACGGCTATTGGATTGAGATAAACGACGCCAGACAGTAAGCAAAGTCAAAATTAAAAAAGTAAAAAACATAGAACTTGTTGCGGTCATTTTGAGCTATTTTGCACGAATAGTAATGACCGGGCTTTGACTTTTTAATTTTTACTTCGTTAGTCGTCTTATCTTTGCGGGCCTTAATTTTCAACATGAAATTCTACAATATTGTCATTCGCTATCGCCTGCCGCTGGGCATTGCCTTGTTGGTGCTGGGCGGTATTGCTAATTATACCACCAGTTTCTGGCCTGCTTTTCCGCTTTATTTCGTGGGAGCCATCCTGATTTTCGGACATTTCTTCTTCGGCCCACTTCGTCTTATCCAGGAATACATGGAAAACGGCGATATGGAAGGCGCTGAAAAAGTATTGAACTCGATAAAATTTCCAAACCTGCTCTACAAGCCGATACGTTCAGTTTACTATACGCTGAAAGGTAATGTGGCGATGATGAAGCAAGACTATGATGGCGCTGAAAAAATGATGAAAAAAGGGCTTGATCTCGGCATGCCGATGAAAGAAGCTGAAGGCGCCAGCCTTTTACAAATGGGTATGCTATCAATGCAGAAAAATGATCTCAAGCAAGGTGAAAGTTATATACGCCAGGCTATCCGCAAAGGATTACCTGATAAAGAAAATGAAGCGGCTGCATATCTTCAGATGTGTAGCATTATGATGAACAAACGGGAATTCCGCGCCGCCAAAGATTTTTTCCGCAAAGCAAAAGCGCTAAAGCCGACTACTGCACAAATCGTTGACCAGATCAAGCAAATTGAAAAATATATCACAAGAATGCCTGGATAAAAACGATTTCTTCAAAAAATACAAAAGGCAGATAAGAATTCTTATCTGCCTTTAATTTTATGCAAGGTCTGTAAAATGAGTTGATGGGTCATCCCATTTTTCAAAATTGAAGTTAATCCCATTATCTGAGATTTTAAAGTTCAAACTTTAAAAAATTATTACAAGATTTCCGTCCACTTCCCAAACAGTTCTTCAATTTTCTGAAAACGATAGCTAAAAATCATTTCCAACTCCTTTTTCACAAAAACAGCATTTGCAATGTCGCCAATAAACCAGAAGGGTATTTTATAATGGACAATATCAGTCATTTCCACACCACCATCTATCGATTTAAAATGATGTTGGTGATGCCAAAGTGAATATGGCCCGAAGCGTTGCTCATCCACAAAATAACGGTGCTCCTCCACGTATGTAATTTCAGTCATCCAGTAAACAGGGATTTTCAACAATGGCCGTAGCTTATATTCAATGATCTGGCCCGCATAAGTTCTGTCGCTGTGGTATTTCGAAATAACCCTGAAGTCCATTTTTGCAGGAGTGATTGCCTGTAAATTTGCAGGATTGGAAAAAAAATCCCAGGTCTGTTCTATAGAAGCAGGGATTTTCTGAATTCTTTTAATGGAATAAACAGCCATAGATCATTTTACAACTCTGTGGAATAACCTTATTCATCAATCATTGTTCATTCAAATGTCAGTTAATAAAGAAAGATTAGAACGGAAATTTTCAGAAGAATATAATAAACTCAATCTGCAACAGCGTAAAGCTGTTGATACTATCGAAGGACCTGTAATGGTAATTGCAGGACCCGGCACAGGTAAAACGCAGATATTAGCCAGCCGGATTGGTAAAATTCTCCTGGACACAGACGCATCTCCTGATAACATTCTTTGCCTTACATACACAGATGCCGGCGTTGTCGCTATGCGCAAACGATTATTACAATTTATCGGACCGGATGCATACAAAGTAAACATCTATACGTTTCATGCATTTTGCAATGATGTGATCCAGGAAAATCTTTCGTTGTTTGAAAAGACAGCGATGGACCCGATATCTGAATTGGAAAAGATCCAGTTCTTTAAAGAACTCATTGATACATTTCCCAAAAATCACCCGTTGAAAAGATATCGTGGTGATGTGTACTTTGAAATAAATAATCTCAGCCATCTTTTCAGCAACATGAAGCGTGAAGGATGGACGCCAACGTTTATCAATCAGCGGATAGATCAATACTTAAATGATTTGCCTAATCGTGATGAGTTTGTTTACAAAAGAAAATACAAGGAGTTCAATGCCGGTGATCTTAAGAAAGAGAAGATAGAAGAAGAAAAGGAACGAATGGAGAAACTCCGTGCTGCTGTGAATGAGTTTGACAGATTTCAAAACCTGATGCGCCGAAAGAACCGTTATGATTTCGACGACATGATCAATTGGGTTATCAAAGCATTTGAAGAAAATAAAAATCTGTTGTCAAATTACCAGGAGCGTTTTCAATACATTCTCGTAGATGAATACCAGGATACCAGCGGCACCCAAAATAAACTGGTTGAGCTCTTGATCAGTTATTGGGATAAACCAAATGTCTTTGTCGTGGGAGATGATGACCAGAGTATTTATCGTTTCCAGGGAGCAAACGTGGAAAACATGCTTGATTTTGCGGGCAGCTACAAAGAAGATTTGATGACGGTTGTACTTACCAATAATTACCGATCTACGCAACCAATACTGGATGTTTCCAAATCACTGATAGACCGGAATGCAGAGCGCCTTATAAAAAAGATTGATGGACTCAGCAAAGAATTATTATCGAGTAATACAAAGATCAACCAACTAAAACACCCGCCAGTATTAAATGAATATGAATCGCAGCGGATGGAGATGATTGGTATCACCCGGCATGTTCAGCAGTTGCTTCAACAAGAGGTGTTGCCTGGCCGTATCGCTGTTATTTACAAAGAGAACAGGTATGGAGAAGAGCTATCGCAGTATTTCAAACAGCTTGGGCTACCGGTATATAGCAAACGAAGTTTGAATATACTCGAATTGCAACTGGGGCAAAAGTTGATCCTGCTATTAAAATATATCGCTGCCGAACACGACACACCAACCGGAGGTGATGAGATGTTATTTGAAATACTTCACTTCGATTGGTTTGGCATTCCACCGATTGAAATAGCCAAGGTGAGCATGCAGGTAGCAGAAAGGCAGTTTGGCGAAACAAAAACATCTATACGCCAATGGCTGATCGATAAAAGCAAAGAAATACCAAAAGATCTTTTTTCCCAAGGCTTGCACGAGGGATTAAAAAATGCTTCAGCCATTCTGGAAAAACTGATCGGCGATGTGCCCAATGTTACATTACAACAATTATTTGAGAATATTATCCGCGAAGCAAATGTTCTCAAACATATTATGCAAAGTTCAGACAAACACTGGCAGTTAAAAATTCTTACCGGCTTTTTTGACTTTATAAAAGATGAAAACCGGCGTAATCCGTTTTTGAACCTGCAGCAACTCGTGGCATTGATTGATGTAATGGAAAAAGAAGAAATCAAATTGCCGTTGGTGGAAGTAAGCGGCAGTGATAAAGGAGTCAACCTGCTGACTGCACACGGCTCCAAAGGATTGGAATTTGAACATGTGTTTCTCGTTGGTTGCAATGCAGCCTCATGGGAGAAAAAGAAAAAACCCGGGGGCGGCTATAAGTTACCTGATACGATGTTTGATTCGCTGTCATCCAACTCTTCTGATGATGAAGAGCTACGCCGCTTATTTTACGTAGCGCTTACCAGGGCAGAGCAGCATCTATACATCTCATGGAGTAAATATAAAAGTGACGGCAAGGAGTTGGAGCCATCTATGTTTATCGCAGAGATACAGGATAAACATCTGTTGCCGGCACAAACAGTATTGTTGGATAAAGAAGTTATTAATGAATTTGCTGCGCTGAATTTTGAAATAGTAAAACAGCCGGAGATTGAAAAAATAGAAGAAGAATTTATCAGCCGCCTGCTGGATAAGTTTGTAATGAACGTAACGGCGCTGAATAACTATCTGAAATGCCCGCTGGAATTCTATTTCAAGAATCTTGTCCGCATTCCATCTCCCAAGAATGAAGCAACTGAGTTTGGCTCATCTGTTCACTATGCCCTGGAACAGTTATTTGGTAAAATGCAAAAGGATGAAAGCAATCGCTTTCACAGTAAGGAGACTTTTATAAAAGATTTTGAATGGTATATGCACCGCCACCGCGAAAGTTTTACCAAAGAACAATTTGAACGAAGATTGGAATACGGCGTTGAAGTGCTGGGAAATTATTACGATACTTATATTAACTCCTTCAATAAGATTGTAGCTATTGAACGCAACATCAGGAATGTCGTAGTAAAAGATGTACCGCTGAAAGGAAAGCTGGACAAGCTGGAGTTTGATGGTAAGTCGGTCAATGTGGTTGATTATAAAACAGGCGATCCTGATAAGGGCATTCCGAAACTGAAAGGGCCGAACGAAAAAGAACCTAACGGTGGTGACTACTGGCGTCAGGCTGTTTTTTATAAAATACTGGTCGATAATTACGGCGTGAAGGACTGGAAGGTGGTCAGCTCTGAGTTTGATTTTATTGAACCTGATAAAAAGAAAAAATACCGCAGAGAGAAAGTAGTTATTACTCCGGCCGATATAACAACGGTCACACAGCAGATAACAACAACCTGGCAGAAAATACAGGACCGCGATTTTTATACGGGTTGTGGTAAACCGGATTGCCACTGGTGCGAATTTGTGAAAACCAATAACCTGGCGGTAACATTACATGATGTAGAGGAAGAATCGGATGAGGCTGAATTGTAGAGAAACGTATGTCATCCCTGTTTTAAATTCACTATCGGCTTCAATGTAGCAGATATGGCATACATCCCCGCTATGTATTTCCTAATCTCCTCTTAATCCTTTCCTAATCTCAAAAATCGTGGTTCTAAATATCCTAAGTTTGCACCCTTATAACTATGAAGAAAAATCTCGTCACAACGGCTGTTTCTGTCATCTTGTTTATCCTTTTCATTTCGCAAATCACAATTCAGACAAGTTGTGCTAATATAATTCCTCCCAGCGGTGGCCCAAGAGATTCTCTGCCCCCAAATTTGATTGATATCCGGCCAGCAGATTCAACGAAGAACTTCGCGACCAATAAGATCATCATGTCTTTTGATGAATATGTTGAAATACAGGATGTGCAGAAAAACCTGATCGTTTCACCAATGCCTAAGGTAACGCCGAACGTAGAGAGAAAGTTAAATGTAATTACTGTCAAAATACGTGATACGCTTGAGCCAAATACAACTTACACACTTGATTTTGGCAATTCAATCAAAGACCTGAATGAAGGAAATATTCTGAAAAACTTTAGTTATCTGTTTTCAACAGGTGGTTATTTTGACTCCCTGGAATTGAGAGGGCAAGTGCTATTAGCAAAGGATGCCACGGTAGATACTACCATTACGGTTTTACTTCATCGCAACACAAACGATTCTGCCATTGCGAAAGAAAAGCCACGTTACATTGCTAAAGTTGATAAAAGTGGGCGTTTTGTTTTCAGGCATCTCGCTCCCGGTACTTATGCATTGTATGCTATGAAAGACGATGGCGGTACTTTTCGATTCAGCGGACGTGATCAGATATTTGCATTTGCAGACAAACCGGTGCTTGCCGGCGACACCACGTTTTATACATTATACGCTTATCCTGATAATGAAGGCGCAGCAAACGCACCGCCGCCAAAAAAGCCACAACCTACCAAGGAGAAAAGAATCATTATCAAAGACAACCTCGATAACAAAACACAGGATCTGTTAAAAAATTTTGTCTTCACCGTTGAAACGCCTTTCAAAACGTTTGATTCCACTAAAATCAATTTTTATAGTGACTCCACATACACGCCAATAAAGGCCGGATATACTCTAACGGCAGATACGACCGGTAAACAGTTTACGTTGAAGTATGCATGGAAAGAGAATACGCCTTACCGGCTCATTTTCGATAAAGACTTTGCGTTGGACACCCTGGGCAATAAATTGTTGCTGCCGGATACCATCTCTTTTGTTTCTAAAAAATCAACCGATTATGGCAGCCTGCGGTTAAAACTATTGCATCTCGATCTTAGTGTGAACCCGGTTTTGTTATTATTAAAGAATAATAATGTTGTAGATTCTGTAGTAATGACATCCAACGAATATTTCAAACAGGTTTATTCACCGGGCGATTATGATCTGCGTCTTTTGTATGATAACAATAAAAATGGCAAATGGGACCCTGGTCAGTTTTTCGGACAACGCAAACAACCGGAGTTGATAAAGCCTTTTGGCCAAAAAATTGTTGTGAAGCCAAATTGGGACAATGATTTTGAAAGGGATGTGAATGTAGCTCCTGTTACAGATGCAGGTCATGGTTCGCAAGGCAAGCCCGCTGGCGCGGGAACAACGCCTTCTAATCAACCGGCAGGAATTCGCAGGAATTAGCTTTTATTGTCACTACTTTTTCTTCCTGTTTTGTTCATTCATTGCCTTAGTGCGGTAGTTTATCTCTTTTCGCAAAACGTATAACCTATAACTTACTACCCACAACTTTGCTACATATAACTGAATTATCTTTACAGCATGCAATTTTCTTCCTCCCTTCTTGAAAATGCGGTTAATGAATTTGCAAAACTTCCTGGTATTGGCAAAAAGACAGCATTGCGTCTTGTATTGCATTTACTGAAACAAGATGAAACCGGTGTAAAACAATTCAGCGAAGTAATTGCAAAGATGCGTGGTGAAATAAAATTTTGTCAGCGTTGCTTCAATGTTGCCGATGGTGACATTTGCAGTATCTGCGCCAATAGCATGCGCAAGCAGGAGATCATTTGCGTAGTTGAAAATATCCGCGATGTAATAGCAATAGAAAGCACACAGCAATACAATGGTATCTATCATGTGCTTGGTGGTATCATCTCTCCGTTGGATGGTATCGGGCCTGATCAACTGAATATCGAGTCGTTGGTTCATCGTGTACAGAAGGAAAAAACAGAAGAGATCATTTTTGCATTGAATCCAAATATACAAGGTGATACCACGATCTATTATATTCAAAAGAAGATTCAGCCGCTTGCCGTACGCGTCACCACGATTGCCCGTGGCATTGCTTTTGGTGGCGAACTTGAATATGCTGATGAAATGACGCTTGCCCGCAGCCTTCAAAACCGGTTACCGGTTGAAAGCTATGTTTCCAACCGATAGTTTGTTTACTCATCTCAATACATTAACTTTGTATTCGATTACAGGCGGATTTGTTTATTGTTCGGCCTCAATTGAACTAATAAACGTCAATAAAACCCCACTACGGTTTTTCCAACGTTTATAGTTAAAAGGCATTTTCGAAGCAAGCGATAGTAACTCTGTTGAACGTCTGTTGCGACGCTCCGTTGATCGTTCTGTAATTCTATTGGGCATAATTGTCTGAACTATGATTGGGGTGGATTTTATGATTTGCGGGATTAGATTCCTAAATCATTTAACCACTAAAATATAAAAGGGCAAAATTAAAACGACATTCCCGAAAGCGAGAGGCTGATCGCAGATGACCTCCTTT
Organism: Chitinophagaceae bacterium; assembly: GCA_049840875.1. Lineage (GTDB taxonomy): Bacteria > Bacteroidota > Bacteroidia > Chitinophagales > Chitinophagaceae > JAFDYH01. Next base: position 97,178 of record JASGJE010000006.1, read on the forward strand.
GAGGATGTCGGAAGGAGGTTTATATTATGGCAAATATTCGCGAGTTATTAAAACAACGCATACTCGTTATCGATGGGGCTATGGGTACCATGATTCAGCGTTATAAGCTGACAGAAGAAGATTATCGGGGTGAACGGTTTAAAGGCTGGCATAAAGATGTTAAAGGCAATAATGATCTTCTTTGCATTACGCAGCCGCAGATTGTGACCGCTATTCATAAGGAGTATCTCGAAGCTGGCGCTGACATCATTGAAACAAATACATTCAGCAGTACGGTCATAGCACAGGCAGATTATGATATGCAATCGCTGGCCTACGAATTGAATGTTGCTGCAGCAAAGTGTGCGGCAAAGGCTATTGAACAGTATTATGAACAAACCAAACAATCAAAAATTGAAAACCCCAAATTCATTGCTGGCGCTATTGGTCCTTTAAATAAAACTCTTTCACTATCGCCAGACGTTAATAATCCCGGTTATCGTGCCGTAACGTTTGATGAAGTGGTGGATGCTTATTACGAGCAGGTAAAAGGCCTGGTGGATGGTGGTGTTGATTTGTTATTGATCGAAACAATATTTGATACACTGAATGCCAAGGCTGCAATATTTGCTATAAAAAAATACTTCAGAGAAGCCCATCCAGACCTTCCCAAAGGGAAGGCTGCCTCATCACAATCCCCGCTAAAGGAAAATAATGCTATTCATTCAGAAACTTCATTAAGCGAGGATAGTGCAGAGATGGCTTCCCCTACGGGGGGAAGTCGGAAGGGGGCCCCTCTTCCCATCATGATCAGCGGCACGATCACTGACGCTTCTGGCAGAACATTAAGCGGTCAAACACTGGAAGCTTTTTATACTTCGGTTGCCCACGCAAAGCCGTTAAGCGTTGGCCTGAATTGTGCGTTAGGAGCCAAAGAAATGCGTCCACATATCGAAGAACTATCGCAGATCGCTTCCTGTTATGTATCCGCTTATCCCAATGCCGGCTTGCCAAACGCTATGGGTGAGTATGACGAAAAACCAGAAGATACAGCGCATTTCCTCGAAGATTGGGCAAAAGAAGGTTTTGTGAATATTGTAGGAGGATGCTGCGGTACCACACCAGACCATATACGGCACATAGCAAACGAAGTAAAAAAAATTCAACCGAGACAGTTGCCTGTTATTGAAAAAGAATTAGCAATTAGCTAAAGAAAAATGTATTTTGCAGCGATCTTTTATGGAAAAAATCCTGTTAATAGCGGCTATTGCCATTCTTGTAGTCAATAACTTCTCGGTTATTAAGAATGTATTGTATAAAAAGAGATCATAGATGCAGGATCGCGTTGTAATAAAGCCTTACTTAAGACTTTCCGGATTAGAACCACTGATTATTCGCCCCGAGACAAATTTTGTCAATGTTGGTGAACGTACTAACGTAACCGGTTCTAAAAAATTTGCCCGGCTCATCAAAGAAAATAAGTACGAAGAAGCGCTGAGCGTTGCCAGACAACAGGTAGAAAATGGCGCCCAGGTATTGGATGTAAATATGGATGATGCGCTTCTTGATGGTGTACAGGCCATGACAACGTTTTTGAATCTGCTTCAAAGCGAACCTGATATTGCCAAGATTCCGATCATGGTGGATAGTTCGAAATTCTCCATCATTGAAGCTGGTCTTAAGTGTGTACAGGGAAAGTGTATTGTGAATTCCATTTCAATGAAGGAAGGCGAAGCAAAGTTTATTGAACAGGCGATCATTTGTCAGAGTTATGGCGCTTCAGTAATAGTAATGGCATTTGACGAGCAAGGCCAGGCAGATACCAAACAACGGAAGATTGACATTTGCCATCGTGCTTATAAAATACTGACAGACCAGGTCGGTTTCGATCCGCAGGATATCATTTTCGATCCAAACATATTTGCTATCGCCACTGGTTTGGAAGAGCATAATAATTACGGAGTCGATTTCATTGAAGCAACACAGGAGATTAAACGGTTGATGCCATTGACGAAAGTCAGCGGCGGGGTCAGCAATCTTTCTTTTTCATTTCGGGGTAATGAGCCGGTTCGCGAAGCAATGCATTCCGTATTCCTGTACTACGCAATCAAAGCCGGAATGGATATGGGCATCGTGAATGCAGGTCAATTGGTTGTGTATGATGAAATAGAGCCGCAACTGAGAAACCTTTGTGAAGAAGTTATTCTCAATCGCAATAATGAAAACAATGAAGCAACGGAGAAACTCATTGCCTTTGCGGAAACTGTAAAGGCAAAAGACAAAGAAGAAAAAAAAGACGATGTCTGGAGAACAACTTCTGTAGAAGAAAGATTGAAGCATGCGTTGGTAAATGGCATTACGGACTACATTGATAATGATACGGAAGAAGCAAGACAAAAATATCCGAAACCATTAGATGTAATCGAAGGCCCTTTGATGAATGGCATGAACGTAGTTGGCGATTTATTCGGTGCAGGAAAAATGTTTTTGCCACAAGTGGTAAAGAGTGCAAGAGTGATGAAGAAATCGGTTGCTATTCTCACACCTTATATAGAAGAAGAAAAAGAACAAAGAAGGCAGGCGCAACTCGCTGCAGGCCTGAACGAAGAAGAAAGCGGCGGCGCTGCAAAAATTTTACTTGCTACAGTAAAAGGTGATGTACATGATATCGGTAAAAATATAGTCGGCGTTGTATTGGGTTGCAATGGATATGACATTATCGATCTCGGTGTAATGGTGCCTACAGATAAAATATTGGATACTGCGGTAAAAGAAAAGGCTGATATAATTGGCTTGAGTGGATTAATCACACCATCATTGGACGAAATGGTGCATGTGGCACACGAGATGAAGCGCCGGGGAATGAAACAACCTTTGTTAATCGGAGGAGCTACAACATCGCGTATGCACACAGCGGTAAAGATTGCGCCGCAGTATGATAATGGTGTAGTGCATGTATTGGATGCAAGCCGCAGTGTAACGGTAGCCGGATCATTATTGAATGATGATCAGAAAAACGGATTTTTAACAACTGTTGACGCCGAATACAAAAAACTGGCAGACGATTTTGCAAAGAAGAAACCAGTCAAGCAATATCTCTCTTTCGCAGAGGCACAAGCGAATAAAACAAAGATTGATTGGAGTAATTACACTCCGCCCACTCCTTCGTTTACAGGAACAAAAATTTTTAACGACTACGATCTGGCAGAAATAAGAAATTATATCGACTGGAAGCCATTCTTTATTTCATGGGAATTGCATGGAAATTTTCCGGATATACTTTCAGATAAAGTAGTGGGCGTTGAAGCAACTAAGCTTTATAATGATGCCAACCAACTGCTGGACCAGGTTGTGAATGAGAAATGGCTAACAGCACAAGGGGTTGTTGGTTTTTGGCAAGCGAATACTATTGCACCAGACACCATAGAAGTGAAACGGGAAAAGGCAAACGTAAAACTGGAATCATTAAGACAACAGATAAAGAAAGCCGCAGATCAGCCTAATCTTGCTTTGTCAGATTTTATCAAACCAAAAGAATTTTCGGAAGTCTCCCCTGAAGGGGGAGATTTAGAGGGGGCCGACTATATCGGATCATTTTCAGTTACTATTAAAGGGATCGAACCGCATATCAAACGATTTGCTGAGGCTTTTGATGATTACAATAAAATTATGTTGCAGGCATTGGCTGATCGTCTTGCAGAAGCATTTGCAGAATGTTTACATGAAAGAACGAGAAAAGAGTTCTGGGGTTATGTAAAAGATGAACATTTTTCCAATGAAGAATTAATCAAGGAGCAATATACAGGTATTCGCCCCGCACCAGGCTATCCGGCTTGTCCCGATCACACGGAGAAATATAAATTGTTTGAATTACTTGGCGGCGAAGAAGCTACTGGTATTCATCTAACGGAGTCATTGGCTATGTATCCTGCCGCCTCTGTCTGTGGCTGGTACTTTAGTCATCCGCAAAGCCAGTATTTCGGTGTTGGTAAAATACAAAGAGATCAGTTAGAAGATTATGCAAAACGAAAGAGTATGTCGATGGATGAAGCAGAACGTTGGCTGAGACCGGTATTGGAATGAAGAAATCTATACTTAATTTTAAGGTTGCAATTTCAAATTTGAGAAATGAAAGATAATCACATTGAATTTTTTGAAGTTTTCAATTTCAAAAAATTTGACCACCTACAAGTCGAAAATTTAGGAAAATTTAATTTAATCGTTGGAGATAATAATGTTGGAAAAACGACTCTTTTAGAATCCTTGGTATTGGGTGATGATGTCCGTGAAACAATGTCGAGGCTTTTAGCATGCTTAACTTGGAGAAAAATAACATACAATAACAACTCAGCAAACTATTTAGAAACTTACTTTAAGAACAGCAAAAATCAATCTATTAAATACACTCTTGGGAATATTGCAAGTATGAGAAAGTTTTCTTTCTCGACTGTTACAACCGCCAGTTTAAGTAAAGAGCAACAAAACGATTTAAATCTAAGAAACATCGGCAATCAACCTTATCCTTTTTCGGCGATCCTTGAAGAGGAAGATACAACCTCTAAAGCGATTGATTTCTTAAACCCCGACGCTTCTTCAAATTCGTACCTGCCCTTTATTCATTACACAATAACGTTTGGTTCAGATTTAATCGAATTTTATTCAGACATTATTAAGGAAAATAAGAATTCGAAACTTGAGATTTTAAGTAAACTCAGAATTATAATTCCTGAAATTGAAAATATTGAAATAAACTCGGGAACTATGTTGAGTACTACTTTTCTTATAACTCTTAAAGATCAAGACAAACCGATACTCCTAAATCAATTTGGAGATGGCACTGTAAAGCTTTTTAGATATATCCTAGAAATAATGAAGTGTTCAGGCGGTCGAGTAATGATTGATGAAATTGATTCCGGTCTTCATTATTCTAAAATGAAGAATTTTTTAAAGTTAATTATCGAGCTATCAATAGAAAAAAATGTTCAAATTTTTGCTACGACTCATTCTAAAGACTGTGTAGAATATTTTACCAAATCACTGGAAGAATTAAGATTAGAGCAGGATGCAAGAATTATTAGATTAGCTGACACTAAAGATGGTATCAAATCATATACCATGAAATATGACGAATTTAAAAATGCGATTCAATCAGAAAGTGAAATAAGGTAATATGTCTTCGTTTCGAATTTTCACAGAAAGTAAAGCTGACATTAAGTTTTTGAAAGACTATATCGAAGAGATCATTGACATCGATATAAATGAAGAAGATTTTGACACATTAGGTTCTTGGTCAGGCTATAAAATTGGCGGATCACTCAAAGCCTCAATGAGACAAAATTTCGATGAACAAAAGAAGACAGTCTTAATCATAGACGCAGACAACGATTTCGAGGCACGCATAATCGAAATAACAAGGGATTTTCAATCATATAATGTCCCTATTTTGTTGTATCTATTTCCTAATAATTCTTCAAGTGGAAATCTTGAAAGTTTGCTATGTGAAATTGCTGTCGAAAGAAAAATTATTACTTGTTTTGAAAATTATGAAATCTGTATAAATGGATACGAAACTCCAGTAATTAAATCAAAAGTTTTTGCATATCTCGACGCCTTACTTCCAGCTAAAAATAAGAAAAATGACTCTATCGATCTGATCCAAGAAAAAAACAGAAATTATAAAAACAAAGATCATTGGAATCTGAGACATGATTATTTAAACTCATTGCGAGATTTTTTCCAAAATATCGTTAGTTGAACGGAAAATAAGAATAGGTTTTCAATAAGCACTGGGGTATTTCTCTGTGTAAAGCAATTTTGAGCGAATGAGGTAGTACCTGGTTAATTTCCTAAAAGGAAATCTTAAATACCCAGATTAGGATATTATACTTTTTTATTACAAAAGACTAATTTTGCACTGCAAAATAAAGTCAGAAGATGATGCGTGTAAAAAGAAGTACCCTTGTAAAAATTAGTCTTGTTTTATTGTGTGCTCAACCAATAATCGGCTTTGGCCAGGCGCAACAACCGGCTAAGAAGAAAAAGAAAACTGAAATCTATTTATCGTGGGGTTATAATACGGAGACTTATACCCGTAGTACGATAAAAATAAGCCAGCCAGAACTTAATAATCACTATCGTTTCATCAATGTTAAAGGTCATGATCGTCCCGGATGGAATGATGGCCTGTTTTCAAAGGCGCTCAGTATTCCTCAGTACAACTATCGTTTAGGCTTTTTCTTCAATGATAAAAATAATCTTGGTTTTGAAGTCAACTTCGATCATACCAAGTTCATCTTTGCAGATAACCAGTTAGTCCATATAAAAGGCACTGTTGACGGCAAAGCGTATGATGGCAGAGCATTGTTCAAAGACAACAGTGAAAATCCGGGTGCAGACAGCAGCTCTTATTATTATCTGAATAACGGAGCAAATTTTCTACTGTTCAACATTATGAAGCGTTGGCATTGGTTTACAAACAAAAAGGAGAACGTGAAAATAGATGCGATTGCGAAAGCCGGTATTGGTCCTGTAATACCACATGTAGAGAATAAATTCTTTCAACAGCCTTCCAATAATAAACATTTTCAGTTGGGCGGATGGAATACAGGTGTTGAAGGCGCTTTGCGTTCCACATTCTACAAACATGTCTATTTAGAATTCGCTGGCAAACTGGATTATGCACGTTATTCCGGTTTGAAAATTTATAAAGGCACTGCAAAGCAAGCCTTTGGAACTGGCGAATTGATCTTAAGCCTTGGGCTGACGCTTTGATATTTTAAAAGAGCTACTTTTTGTTAGCGGAGTCTTTCTCTAAAATATCTGCAGCCCCCTTATCGTCATATTTTTCTACGAGTTCATTAAGTTGTTTCTTCAGTTTTTCAATGATAGAAGTATATTCTTTCTTTCCATAAAGATTATGTAACTCATTTGCATCCGTTTTCAAATCGTATAGCTCCCAGGCATCTGCAGGCCCATAGAAGCGAATGAGTTTATACTGCGAAGTTCGAATGCCGAAATGCGGTGACACATGATGAGGCTGAGGATATTCATAATAATGATAGTACACAGCATCGCGCCATTTATATTCTTTGTTCTTTAATATTGGTAAAAATGATTGACCCTGCATATCGTCTGGCAATTTTACTCCGGCGATATCCAATATCGTTGGCGCAAAATCAATATTCACAACCATGTTATTTACAGTTGAGCCAGGTTTGATAACACCTGGATATTTCATTATAAAAGGTGTACGAAACGATTCTTCGTACATAAAGCGTTTATCAAACCAACCATGTTCACCCATATAGAAACCCTGGTCAGATGCATAGATAACAACGGTGTTCTCTGTAAGATTATTTTTATCGAGGTAGTCCAATACTTTACCAATATTTCTATCAAGAGATCGTGCTACAGATAAATAATCCTTCAGGTATCGCTGATACTTCCATCGCAATAAAGAATCGCCGGTATAATGATGTTCATCGAATTCTTTACTCACCTTATTCTCATAGTAATCGCTGAACACTTTTTGTTGCTCGGGTGTAAAACGGTGATAAGGCCAGGTTTTTCCATACTCAACATGCACTTTCAGATCTTCTTTCAATCGCATAGTCTTTGCAATCGTCATATCCTGGTGTGCCGCAGCAATCCTTCCTTCGTAATTATCTTTCAGCGTTTTTGGCAGAGGGAAATTAATCGCATCATAAGCGCCAAGATCCTGTAGATCAGGTAGCCATTCTCTATGGGTTGCTTTTTCACCAATTACAAGAAAAAATGGTTTGCTTTTATCTCTTTTATTATCCAGCCAATCGAAAGCAAGATCGCTGATAACTTCTGTGATATAACCATTAATACGTGCCGTATCATTCTGCATATTGATAAAATCAGGATTATAGTAATCCCCCTGGTCTGGTGGCACCATCCAATAATTGAATGCATCACCGGGCAATGTTTGTAAATGCCATTTTCCTATCCATGCGGTCTGATAATTATTTTGCTGAAGAATACGAGTTACAAGCTGTTGCTTGATGTCGAACGGATTGTTGATGTTATTTACTTTCAATCCATTCACATGACTGTACTTTCCTGTCAACAGCACTGCACGACTTGGCGCACAAAGAGAATTGGTAACAAACACGTTTTTGAATACTGCGCCATCTTTTGCAATACGATCAATATTGGGAGTTTGTGCAAGTTTGCTTCCATAAGCGCTGATGGCCTGATATGCGTGATCATCTGAAAAAATGATAAGAATATTTGGCTTCGTTTGCTGCTGTCCAAATACAACGCTATTTGCAAATAAGAAAAGGAAGATAAAAAGCAAAATGCTTGTCCTTGTACGGTAGAATGTTTTTCTCATAGCCAAACAGATTTCTATAAAATATTGAGTTGTTTTAACTCAGCAAATAATTGCTTAGGCGAATGAAAGTGAATTGATTTAATACCCAACTCTTCAGCAGCTTTTACATTCCGCAGATTATCATCAATAAATAACGCTTCTTCTGCTTTTACTGAATAGCGATCCAACAGTCTCTGGTAAAACTCATGAAAAGGTTTTCTTGTCTTCTCATCTCCGCTCACTACACGTCCGTCAAACCAATGCAAAAAATCATATCGCACCAACGCAATATGAAAAAGGTCTCCTTGCCAATTGGTCAATGCATATGTTTTATACTTTCCAGTATCCTTTAATTCACGAAATATTTCTACAGTTTCCTGTATAGGGCCCCGCAGCATTTCTGTCCATCGTCCATAATAGTCACGGATTGGCCTCTCCCAGTCAGGAAATTGTTTCACTAGCAGTTGCGTAGCATCTACAATCGAGCGGCCAGCATCCTGCTCTTCATTCCAGTCATTGGTACAGATATTATTGAAAAAATAATCTCTCTTATCCTGTGAGTCAAAATAAGTATCTGTATATACATATTTAGGGTTCCAATCCAATAGCACTCCGCCAAGATCAAAAATTATAGTAGTAATAGAGTTAGCTGACATATTTGTTTATGACTTTGATTATGCGATTTTGCGAAATTAACTTAATCAGCTTATCTTTTCTCAAACAACCACCAAAGACGTTTACGTGGTTTTATTTTATAATTAGAAGTGATATAGGCGGAGATATGCTCCATTGCTTCGTCAATGCTATCAGTAAGCAAGACTAATGAAAGGTCTTCAGGATTGATGGTTCCTTGTATTGCTAAATATTGAAGATAATCCCACAGCTCAGCATGATATTGTTTTCCATATAAAACAATCGGGAAACCGGTAATTGTTTTTGTTTGTACTAATGTCGCTGTTTCAAAAAATTCATCCATCGTACCAAAACCACCTGGCATAATAATAAAAGCGTAAGAATATTTTGTCATGATGGTTTTACGAACGAAGAAATGTTCATAGGTGATTGAAACATTTACATAAGGATTTACTTTTTGTTCAAAAGGTAACTGAATATTGCATCCAACAGATTCGCCACCGCTTTCAAAGGCACCACGATTGGCTGCTTCCATAATTCCCGGACCGCCTCCGGTCATAGTAGTAAATCCAATTTCAGCGATGCGTTTTCCAAATTTTCTTGCCGCATCATAGTATGGATGATCTTCTTTGAACCGTGCAGAACCAAACACAGTAATGCAGGGGCCTACAAAATGCAAAGTGCGAAAGCTTTTAATAAACTGCTTAAAAACCCGCCAAGCAAAGGCTAACTCATAACCACGGCTTTTAGGTCCATCAAGATAAATATGTTCTTTTGCAGGAATTATTCTTTTCTGCTTTTGTTCTTCTGCTGCTGCTTCCATCGTTAGTATGTAAATTGCCGCTCAATATAATTAATATTACCCCTAACCCCTAAAGGGGAATATAAAACTTCATGTTATTATTGTTAAAGGTATGCGTATCATTTCTTATAATGTAAACGGAATTCGGGCGGCGATAAAAAAAGGATTTATCGATTGGATAAAGACGGATCCGGCAGATGTTATTTGTGTACAGGAAACAAAGGCGGAAAAAGAAAACGTTGATCACTCTGCTTTTACTGATCTTGGTTATCATGACTATTGGTTCAGTGCGCAGAAAAAAGGTTATAGTGGTGTTGCCGTATTTAGTAAAATAAAACCCGATGCTGTTCAATACGGTACCGGCCACAAAATAAGTGATGATGAAGGCCGTGTTCTTCAGCTTGACTTTGGAGATACAAGATTGATCAATGCATATTTCCCATCCGGCACATCGGGCGATATCCGTCAAGCTTTTAAATACGAATGGCTGAATGAATTTTTTGTCTATCAAAAAGAATTGAGAAAAAAGTTTCCAAAACTGATTTTATGCGGCGATTATAATATTGCGCATAGTGAAATTGATATTCATGATCCGAAGGGGAATAAAAATTCATCGGGATTTTTACCGGATGAACGTTTATGGATGGATAAATTCTTCGAAAATGGATGGGTTGATACTTTCCGCGTATTTCATAGAGAAGCTCACCGCTATAGCTGGTGGAGTCAACGTTTCCCATCAGTTCGATTGCAAAACAAAGGTTGGCGCATCGATTATATAAATGTTACAGAACCGCTAAAAAACAATCTTATTGACTCGGAAATTTACCCGGATGTGAAACATTCTGATCATTGTCCGGTATATTTAAATATCAAATTGTAACCGCCTGGGCGGGACAGCCACCATTACCTTACTACCATCATCCCGCGCAGGTTATTTTTAACCTAAAGCTGCCTGCATGACCGGAATTATTATTCTTCTGACTATTGTCTCACTCATTTTTTTTATTTTATTGATTTCTATTAACAATAAAACTTCAGCGCAACATGAAATCATTGAAGCACTGAATAAAAAAATGAATTACTTGTCGGATCAATTAAATGATCTGACAAAAATTATAAAAGAAAGAGATTTTAAATCATCGGAGAAAATAATTGCTGCTGAAGAAAAGCAAGTACCACCAGTAAAAGAAGAAATCTACAAACCAGCTCCAATACCGGAATACAAAGAATCGGTAAGGACAATAGAACCATCAGGGTTAAAGTCAGACTCAGCAGAAGAAAAGGTAGCAATCATGGAGCCTGTAATTGAAGAAGAAGGCGCTGATGTGATAACACCGGATGCTATTCAGCAAAACAATAAAACGAGTTGGTGGAATAATTCTGATCTTGAAAAATTCATTGGTGAGAATCTTGCTAATAAAATCGGTATAGCAGTTCTTGTATTGGGTATTGCCTTCTTTGTAAAATATGCTATTGATAAAGACTGGATCGGTGAAACTGGTCGTGTAGCAATTGGTATTCTTTGCGGTGGCATTCTTATCAGCTTCGCACATTATTTCAGAAGATCGTATCGTTCGTTCAGTTCCGTTTTAGCCGGTGGTGGTTTGGCGGTTTTTTATTTTACGATTGCATTTGCGTTTCACCAGTATCATCTTATTACACAGCAAGCGGCATTCATTAGTATGGTCGTCATTACAGCGTTCGCTGTGGTTTTATCATTGCTGTACGACCGGTTGGAAATTGCAGTACTTTCTGTCGTTGGAGGCTTTATTACACCTTTCTTATTAAGTACCGGCCAGGACAATTACATAGCTCTCTTCACCTATCTGTGTATATTGAATACAGGAATGATGGTATTGGCATGGTTTAAGAAGTGGCCTGTAATCAATTCTATCTCATTAATTTTTACAGTTATCATTTATGGTAGTTGGCTTACGCAGAAAATTTTGAACAGCTCAGATCAAAGCTTTCCACATCAAAATGCATTTCTGTTCGCAACTTTATTCTATATCATTTTTATGATTATGAATATCGTTAACAACCTGCGACTGAAGCGTTCATTTGCAGCGTTTGATTTTATCATTGTTCTCAGTACAAATTTTCTTTACTATGCTGCGGGTATGATTATACTTCAGTACTGGAGCAACAGCGACTTTAAGGGATTGTTTACAGCTACGCTTGGTATAATTAATCTATCACTCGCATGGATATTTTTCAGGAATAGTAAAGCAGATAAGAACTTTATTTACCTATTGATCGGCCTCACGCTTACATTTATTTCGTTAGCAGCGCCTGTACAGCTAAAGGGAAATTATATCACTCTATTCTGGTCTGCAGAGGCCGTCGTTTTGTTCTGGTTATTTCAGCAATCAAGGATAAAACTGATCAAACTTGCTTCTGCGCTTGTTACTTTGCTCACGATAATAAGCCTGTTGATGGATTGGTCACAGATCTATTTTTCAAATACAAATAGCTCTCTGCCCATCATAGCAAACAAGGGATTTATTACCACAATAGTGGTGGCTTTGTCTTTGTTCATTCATTACTCGTTAATGAAAAAAGAGGCAGATTCTTATTATACTTCCAATCTTACAAATAAAGTCGTAAGAAATTTATTATTGATTGCAGGTTTATCAGTTTTTTATATCAGTGGCATGCTTGAGATATGGTTTCAATTTGGGAAACGGATTCCGGGAACCGAAATTTACCTTGTTTACCTTCAGTTATACAGCTTTTGTTTTGCACTGGTATTATTGTACGTGTTCAGGAAAAAAGAAAGTTCGATGCTGTTGCGTTTTCTGTTAACACTATTTTGTTTTGCATTTTATGTAATAAGTCTTGGCGAAAATTATGAAGTGATCCGGACAATACTTGAAACAAATCTGAACAGAATACATTTGTATATGCACTGGGTTGCTGTATTGCTTTTACTAAAGCTTTTGTTTGATCTTGTCAATTACTTCAGAAAGCATACTGACCGATGGAAAACATACCAGGTAGCGTTTACGTGGATTTCATCTACAGGGATTATTTTACTACTTAGCGTTGAAATACATCACTTCATTATATGGATTAACTTTTCCAACCAAAATGATTGGGTATACTGGCAAAATCTATACTATAAGGCTGGTTTGAGTATTCTCTGGGGAGTTTGTTCCTTTGCTATGATGTGGTTGGGTATGAAATATAAATTTGCTACCCTGCGCATCATTTCTCTTAGCCTGTTTTCAATTACGCTGATAAAGTTGTTTGGCTATGATATACGCAATATTCCACCAGGCGGGAAGATAGCTGCATTTATACTCCTCGGTGTATTATTGCTGACAATTTCTTTTATGTATCAACGACTTAAAAAAATGCTGATTGATGATAATAAAGAGAGTAAGTAATATTTTTTTGCTGATGCTGTTGAGTTGTTGTGCCATCAATGCGCAACAATTTAAAAATTCAGCGACTCTTGACACGGTAAAACAAGATGGGTTTTATAGTATACCGGTTACGCCGCAATTGAGCAGTTATTTAAAAAATGATTTCAGCGACATACGAATAGCGGATGAAAAAGGTGAGTGGGTGCCACATATTGTAAGATGGCCTCTCAAAAATGTGATTATCGAGTCGCTGATTTCTTATCTGCCAATTTTATCCAAAGAAAAAAATGTAGCAACTACAACTATCATAGCTAAAAATATCGGCAAAGAAAGTATCACTAACCTGATTTTAGGGTTAAAGAATTCTGCTGCGACACGAACTGTTATAGTCAGTGGAAGTGATGATCAGGTAAACTGGTTTGCCATTACTGACAGTCTTGTACTCAAACCTGAAACAATTATTGATGAGCCGGCTGTATCAATTTCGTTTCCTGTGGTGAATTATAATTTCTTTAAAATAGTCTTATTCAACAATCGAAATGATCCTTACAACATTAAAAAAATAATGACGGAAGGACCAGCGCCAGTGCATGACCTTGATAAAAAGAGAAAATTTATCACTAACCCGCCCCTTATATTTAATCAAAGTGATAGTGCAAATTTCTCTTTACTTCGAATTGAAAATCCGGAACATTTTCATATTGATAAGTTAATCATTCATGTTGCATCGCCTCATTTTTTTGATCGTCGGGCAACGCTTTTTATAGGTAATCAGAATATAACTTTTCACGCTGCCCAGAATAAGCAGGCCGCAGAAAACATCATTTTATCTTCAGCAGGTGAATGCAGGTACAACATAAAAGTCATGAATGACAGCATTCTCTATTTGTTGATTGAAAATCGTGATAACCCACCTTTAAAAATTGACAGTGTAGTTACAGAACAAACCAGCAGAGAGTTAGTCGCATACCTGGAAAAAAGGAAGCAATACAAGATACTTTTCAATGATCCGGACGCAAAAATTCCAGACTATGATTTACAAAAATTTCAAAATAGCATTCCGGATAGTCTTCCGAATCTTTCAATGGGAATTATTACTACCGTTGAGCCTGCGCCAGGCTTACTCCAAAAACATGAAAAAAATTTCTGGCAACAATGGATGTGGCCCGTCATCATTCTTGTATTAATTATTCTGCTTTACTTTACATTTAGCCTGATACGGGATGTAAGAAAAGCAAAATAGACAACCATGATCGTTTACAATCTTTCAATTAAAGTAGATCGTAGCATTCAGCATAAATGGATGAACTGGCAGCGAACAGAATTTATTCCTTCTATAATAGCGACAGGAAGTTTTACTGAGTATAAATTTTTTCATCTGCTCGATCAGGATGAAAGTGATGGTTTTACTTATGTGCTTCAATGTTTTTCTAAAAGCGTATCGCATTATCAGGAATATATCCGCGTTCACGCAAATAATATTCTCAGCAATGCGATGAAAAAATGGAATAATCAGATACTTGTTTTCGGAACAGCGATGGAGGTTTTACAATAGAATTCTATGCGGCAGTGAAAAACAACCAGTAATCAATCCCTTTCGCAATTTAAGATCATCGCACACAACCCTTTGCCAATGCGGTTTTCAAAAGATTCACACAAATCAATTAATAATAAAAAAATTTTGTTGCACGGCAAAAGCATCTAAATTTGCCCTCTCTATAAAACACATCAATAAAACAGATTTTTATGAACAAAGCTGAATTGATAGATAAAATCGCTGAAGATGCCGGGATTACGAAGACACAGGCAAATGCTTCCCTCGATTCATTCATCGAAGCGGTAACAAAAACATTAAAAAGCGGCGGTAAGGTTACATTGGTTGGCTTTGGCACGTTCACTGTTTCATATAGAAAAGCAAGAAAAGGTCACAATCCGCAAACAAAAGTTCCAATTAATATAAAGGAAAAGGTAGTAGCACGTTTTAAGGGCGGTAAAGAACTTTCAGCAAAACTTAAATCGTCAATCAAAGATTTAAAACAATTGGCTACAGAAAATAAAAAATAATAATTAAAGCCTTAAAAAAACTCATTATGGGCAGAGGAGATAAAAAAACAAAAAAAGGAAAAATATTCAAAGGATCATTTGGTAAAAGCCGACCTGCTAAACCTGCAAAGAAAGCTGATACAAAAAAGAAAGCTTAAGCTCTTCAAGATCGAGGGTTGAGAAGTAGATGTTTTCAATAGCTCATTTACTTCTCGACCTTTTTATTTAAGGAGCAAGACGTTCTATTTTCCAGTTTCCATTTTCTTCCAGCGTGTATTGAATACGATCATGCAAACGACTTGGCCGTCCTTGCCAGAATTCAATGATTACCGGCTTTACAAGATAACCACCCCAATAATCCGGTCGTTGTATTTCATTTTCATTTATTCCGGCAGATAGCGTTGCATACTTTTCTTCCAGCCATTTACGGTTTTCGATTACCTGGCTTTGTGGTGATATCAATGCGCCGATCTGACTTTTTACAGGGCGTGATTTGAAATAGGCATCGCTTACTCCGTTACTTGTTTTTTGTATTATTCCTGTAATACGCACCTGTCTTTCCAATTCCTTCCAAAAGAAAACAAGACAAGCCTTTGGGTTTTCCTCCATTTGTGTTCCTTTAAAACTTTTATAGTTTGTAAAAAACATAAAGCCTTTTTTATCAAACCCTTTTAATAAAACAATACGGGCAGAGGGAAACCCGTCTGCAGAAGCTGTTGCTAATGTCATTGCGTTTGCTTCGTCGATTTGCGATGCAAGCGCTTCATTCCACCATACATCAAATTGCTGAACCGGATCTGTAGCAATATCAGCTTCTGATAATGATCTTGATGAATAATCCTTGCGGATATCTGCAATCGCTGTATCCATAGTGAAATTTTATGCAAAAGTATTACACTCTTAAAACAATAAAGCCTCCTTGCGGAGGCTTATTTTATATCGTCTTAATTTTTCTGTTATTTAAAGTCTCCTTGCTTTTTAAGGCTGTCTCTTTCTTCAGACACAACATTCAGCATGCTTTCAAGTTCTCCTATTTTTCTTAACTGATTCTCCAGTTTTTTGTTAGTGTCGGCTACAACATGGAGGTCATTATTTAGTTCTTCAAGATAAGAAACCCGTTTTTGCAATTGTTGGCGTTGAAAATTCGCTTCTCTTAATTTATCACTTGTTTCGTCCAATTGCTGCGACAAAACCTGGTGCTCGGATGAAACGGATTGTAATTTCGATTTCTGATCTTCGAAATCTCTTATCAGCTTATAATGGGTTTCTTTTAAATCTTCGTATTCAACATTCAGCATTTTCGACTGGTTCAATTGTGTTTCCAGTTTTTGAATCTTGCCTTGCAGTACACCAAATTCGTTATACGCATTATCCAGTATTGCATTCATTTCTTTAGTCAGCTGCTCTTTCTGCCGAATGGTGCTGATTTCTTTTTCCTTATCTCCCAATGCAACTTTTAATTTCAGCAATTGATTGTTGAGTTCTTCCTTTTCTTCCACCATCTGTCGCTGCTGCTCTTCTTTTTCTTTTATTACATCAATTTGTTCCAGCAGGCGATTGATCTTTTCATTGTGTTCCATCAAACTGCTTTGCGCAATACGCAATTGCTGAATGTATTCTGTACCGGGTTTCTCAGGTGCGCTTGCAACGACTGGTGCAGGAGCGGCGGCAGCCTTTTTCGCTGCAGCAAGTTCTTCTTCCAGTTTCCTGTTTTGTTTTACGAGCTCCAGCGCTTCCGAACGATAAACTCTAACATTTTCTTCAGCTTCAGACAGTTTTTCTTTTAAGCCAGAAAATTCTTTATCCATCACATCATGTTCGCCAAATTCCTCTTCCATCTTCCTGTTCTGCCGTATCATTTCTTCAGCCTCTGACTTATATTCTCTTGCATTTTCTTCAGCTTCAGCAACACGATCTTTTAATTCCGCCAATTCTTTATCGCGTTCATCCATATCATTAAAGTACTTCGACTTCCACTCCTCAATACTGCGGTTAAACTTATCCGTTTCTTCGGGAGATATCTTGAGACTGCGACGGCTGCTGATAAAAAAATGGATAGTGATACCAACCAGTACAGCGCACAAAAAAAGAATAACCAGTTCTGCGATAGATAAAGTCATAGCGGCAAAAAAATAAATCAGGGAAAAATAAAGTAAAGAAGCCTTTCAAAGCCTATACAAATCTAAAGGTAATATACACGTTTGGCGTAAGAGTTCAGTGCATAAATTATTAACAACAATTCAAGAGTAAAATTCCGAATGAGGTGCGAGCATGTTAACCAGTTACAAGAGTTCCCACCTTTTCGCCTTCTACCACACGACGAAGATTGCCAGGTTGGTTCATGTCGAAAACCACGATTGGTAAATTATTTTCCATACAAAGCGTAAACGCGGTCATATCCATTACCCGAAGATTTTTGGTAAGGCATTCCTGGAAAGTAATGGTTTGGTATTTTGTAGCGGTTTTATCTTTTTCGGGGTCTGCAGTATAGATACCATCCACCCTTGTACCTTTCAGAATTACATCGCATTTGATTTCGATAGCTCTTAATACACCTGCAGTGTCTGTAGTAAAATAAGGATTGCCTGTTCCTGCTCCGAAAATCACTACCCTCCCTTTCTCCACATGGCGCATTGCCCTTCTGCGAATATAGGGCTCTGCAATTTGCTCCATCTTGATTGCACTTTGCAAACGGGTATACACGCCTGCTTTTTCGAGACCCGCTTGTAATGCCATTCCATTAATTACGGTAGCAAGCATTCCCATATAATCGCCATGAGCCCGTTCGATTCCTGTTTCTGCTTCATTCATTCCCCGATAAATATTTCCCCCGCCGATCACAATTGCTACCTGTACACCAAGATCAGTAATCGATTTTACTTCCTGCGAGTATTGAGAAATAACAGCCGGATCAAGACCAAAATTTTTATCGCCCATCAACGACTCGCCGGATAATTTGAGGAGGACACGTTTATACTTTGGAAGCATGGAGTGTTTTCGGATTTAAGTTCTCAACCCGGCATAAAAACCGGAATCGGATTTCTGATGCGTTGCGAAGATAAGGGAAATGAGTGATGAGTAATTAGTAATGAGTCAGCAGAGTCCGAGGCAAAAGCCTGGTCATTCATCATTGATTACTCATTACTCACTATATTAGCTGAAAAAATAAAATGCCTAACAGCAACGTTTTCGTTCATCATGTATACTTCTGGCTTGCAAATGAAGGTAGCAAAGAAGATAAAAAAGCCCTGCTTGCCGGTCTGCAGAAACTAAGCTCCGTAAAAACAATCAAATTCTTTCACATTGGTGAACCAGCCGGTACTAATCGTGACGTGATCGATACTACTTATGATGTTTCGTGGTTACTTTTCTTTGATAACAAGGCGGACCAGGATAGTTACCAGGTAGATCCTGACCATCTGCAATTTGTTGCAGAATGCAAACATCTCTGGAAGAAAGTGCTTGTGTATGACTCAGTAAGCGCAGTTTGATAAGCAACTGCTAAATAAGAAATGATCAAAATAAAAAAGGGAACCGAATGGTTCCCTTTTACAATTATATCAAGGATGATTATCCTAATGCTACTCTTTTAAATTCTGTTACTTTCAAATCACCGCTTTCTTTGAGATAATCAGCCACAGTTTTGCTACCATCTTTCACGAAAGCCTGTGCTGTAAGCGTTTGCTCCTTAAAGAAGGCTCCCATTTTACCATCAGCGATCTTTGTCAGCATATCATCTGTTTTGCCCGCCATCTTCGGATCCTGTTTCATCAGATCTACAATGATTGCTTTTTCACGTGCAATAACTTCTGCAGATACGCTTGCAGCATCTACAGCAACAGGATTCAACGCAGCAATCTGCATTGCTACATCTTTTCCTGCTTCTGCTGAGGCTTTACTCAAACCTACCAATACACCGATACGATATGCACCATGAATATAAGAAGCTACGTAAGGTGCATCAACTCTTTCGAATTTTGTAACGCCGATCTTTTCGCCGATCGACGCCAGTTTATCGTTTACCAGGTCTGCCACTGTTACACCATTTATCTTGGCTGCATTCAGTTCATCCAGGCTTTTTACATTATTGGCTACAGCAGCATCTGCAATGCTCTGTCCGAATGCAACGAAATCCGCATTTTTAGAAACGAAGTCAGTTTCACAGCTTACACACACAACGATACCAGTTTTGTTATCTGCTGTTGTTTTAGCAATAACAACACCTTCTTTGGCTTCACGGTCGCTTCTTTTAGCAGCTACCTTCTGGCCTTGTTTGCGAAGCCAGTCGATAGCAGCTTCGAAATCGCCGTTTGTTTCAGTCAACGCCTTGCGACAATCCATCATACCTGCGCCAGTCATCTGGCGAAGCTTATTTATATCCTGTGCACTTATAGTTACTGTGCTCATAAAATCAAGATTTGAAACCTGCTTGCTGCAGGCAAGTTTGAAAATTGCTCAATGAATCCTGGCCGGTAACGCAACATTGAGCTATTACGTCATTAAGCCATTTTCTCATTTACAGTTGATCTTATCTTCTGCCACCACCGGGGCCGCTTCCGCCTCTGTTACCACCGCCACTTTGTGTACGACGTCTGAAACCACCGCCGCCTCCAGCTCCGCCGCCGCTATTACCGCCACGGCCACCACCTGAACCACCACGGCGTCCACGTCCACCTTCTGCTTCTGCTTCAGCTAATAATTTCGCTGCTTTTCTTTCTTTTTCATCATCTGCTACATCGTCTGTTTCTTCATCTTTCGCTGCCTGGCGCTCTGCTAAACCTTCTGCAATAGCAGCTGTGATATAATTTGTGATGATTGCGATTGATTTTGTAGCATCATCATTTGCAGGAATTGCAAAGTCAACTTTGTTTGGGTCACAGTTTGTATCTACTACCCCGAAAGTCATAATGCCAAGGCGCTTTGCTTCTGCCAGTGCGATATGTTCATGCCCGATATCAACGATGAATAATGCTGCGGGTACACGACCTAACTGAGCGATACCGCCCAATACTTTTTCCATCTTTTCTTTATCGCGGCTGAGTGTAAGACGTTCTTTTTTTGTAATGCTGTCGAATGTACCATCACCAAGCATTTTCTCAATGCTCTGCATTTTCTTTACGCTCTTACGAACTGTATTGAAATTGGTAAGCATTCCACCAAGCCAACGCTCTGTCACGTATGGCATGTTTACCCTCTTTGCACATTCATTCACGATGTCTTTTGCCTGCTTTTTGGTTCCGACAAAAAGGATTTTTTTACCACTTCTTGCTATCTGCTTCAGAGCCGCTGCATTTTCCTGCAGCGCTTCTGTAGTTTTATTCAGGTCAATGATGTGAATGCCTTTCTTTTCAGCAAAGATGTAAGGCAACATCTTTGGGTTCCACTTCTTGCGCAGGTGACCGAAATGTACACCAGCGTCCAAAAGTTGCTGCTGAAGTGAGGTGTTATTTTCCATTATTATAAAATGTTTATCGTTTTTTGTTTTTAGTTTATTACCAGTTTGCGACGAATTGAAGTAGTTTACTATTTTAAACAACCATAAACTACAAACCGCAAACCATAAACGCTGTTAACGCTTGCTGAACTGGTAGCTTCTTCTCGCTTTCTTGTGACCGAATTTCTTACGCTCAACAGAACGAGGATCACGTTTCAATAAACCAGCTGCTTTCAACGCTGGGCGTAGTTCAGGGTTTAATTCAACCAATACACGGGCGATACCGAGCATAGCTGCTTCAGCCTGACCTTTACTTCCGCCACCAGCTGCATTGATTTTTACATCGTATTTACCAGTCAATTCAGTCGTCTTGAACGGACGCTCTACCTGGTTTTGAAGATAAACCAGTGGGAAATATGCTTTATAGTCTTTGTCGTTTACTGTGATCTTGCCGTCTCCTTTTGTGATGAAGACTCTTGTCACAGCTTCTTTACGACGACCAACTCCATTTTTTTGCTTTTCCATTGTTGTTGCTTTAGGCTGTATGCCTTAGGCTTTAAGCTTATTGCTTATTGCCTACTGCTGTTTAGAATTTTAATTCTTTTGGTTGTTGTGCACCGTGCGGATGTGTCGCAGCAGCATACACGAATAATTTCTTTACCATCTTGCGGCCAAGGCGATTTTTTGGCAGCATTCCTTTTACCGCTCTTTCGATGATCACCTCAGGTCTGCGTTTCAAAAGATCTTTAGCTACTTCTTCTTTACGACCACCGGGATAGCCGCTGAACGTATCGTAAATCTTTTCTTCCATTTTGTTGCCTGTAAAAACGATCTTGTCGCAATTGATTACGATAACGTAGTCGCCACAGTCAACGTGAGGAGTATAGTATGCCTTGTTTTTACCGCGCAATACAGCAGCGATTTTAGCACACATACGTCCTACGGTTTGATTGGTACCGTCTACAACATACCAGTTGTGTTGTACGGTAGCCGCATTCGCATGTTTTGTTGTAAAATGTAAATGACTCATTCGATTTTGTTTTGCTCCCGCCAAGCGGGAAGTTTTTAAAATAAACAGCCGGACCATCCTCCAAAGCTGTTTCCCATCGACAAATAACTTTGTTTTTGGGGTCGCAAAGATAGCCCGAAGGAGAGCTAATTTCCAAAAATCAAGAGAATTAATTTTTATCGCACCCTTATAATTGTTTGATTTTCAATAAAAATTTTTACATTAATTTTTCATCGTCGTCTCAAACCAAGTCTGGAACAGGTTTTCAGCCATTGCTCTTTAAGTGCATTTACAAAAGAAAACAATGATTTCCTTTGAACGCTTGACTGTTGCCTATCGACTTTGCCAGCTTCTTGCGATCGTTTTCACACTTATATTTATAGCAGAAACAAAAATCAATGGCAACACACAATCTCGGACGTTCGGAATTCGGCAAACCTGAAAATAGTGGCAACCTCATGACTATTGAAGAAGCGAATCAGTTACTGAATGAATGGGTGCCCAACGAACGGCTACGCCTGCATATGAAACAGGTGGGTGCAGTGATGAAAGCCTGGGCGATTGAAAAAGAAAATGCCGATGAGCAAACTGCGCTGAAATGGGAACTTGCCGGATTGTTGCATGATGCCGATTGGGAAAAATATCCTGACGATCATTGCCGCATCATTGTAGAAGAATTGGAAAAAAGAAATATCGATCCTGAAGTTATTCATTGCATTGCATCACATGGCCCTTCTTATTTCGGCGTAGAACCTAATAATAAAATGGACAAAATGATTTATGCCTTCGATGAGTTGTCTGGTTTTATTCATGCCGCTGCATTAATAAGGCCAACACGCTATGAAGGAATGGATGTGAAAAGCATTCTCAAAAAATTAAAAACACCATCTTTTGCCGCACAGGTAAATCGTAATGATATTACTGATGCAATTTCCCGTATAGACGTTACCCTCGAAGAACTGATTGATTTTGTTATAAACCGTCAGAAAGATGTAGTTTGAAACTATTCTGAATAATTTTATGAGTATATTCATTGATTGACGGCCTTAAGACTCCTTTAATTATCGCTTGCTATGTTGCTCACCAAACCGAAGCTCACATTCTGGCAGATCATCAATATGAATGTTGGTTTCTTTGGCATTCAATATAGTTTTGGTTTACAGCAAAGCGCCGTCAACCCTATCTATGATTTTCTTGGAGCAAAACCCGATGAGATTCCATGGCTCAATCTCGCTGGGCCATTAACCGGGTTAATTATTCAACCGATCATCGGCGCATTGAGCGATAAAACATGGCATCCAAAATTTGGAAGACGTAAACCTTACTTTCTCATCGGTGCTGTTTTGTGTAGTCTCGCTTTATTTTTGTTTCCCTTTAGTTCGGCTTTATGGATGGCGGCTGGTTTACTATGGATATTAGACGCCGGCAATAACACGGCGATGGAACCGTATCGTGCATTTGTTGCCGATAAACTCGATAGCAGTCAGCAGCCAACAGGCTTCCAGGCGCAAAGTTTTTTCACTGGCTTCGGGCAAACGCTGGCTAATTTTTCACTCGCAGTTTTTCCAATGATCGTTATCGGTTATACCGGAAAAATTCCAAACTGGGTTTTTGCTTCATTTATCGTAGGAGCTGTTTGTTCCATCGGATCGGTATTATGGAGTATACGCACAACACCGGAAATTCCCCCAACAGCAGAAGAGCTTGCTGAGATAAAAAGAAAGAATGAAGGCATGCCCTCTCCTTTGTTTCAATTCTTTCTATCCATTTTCACAACCGTAATTGCGTACGTTACGCTGATTATACTACTATTACCCAGTTTGCTTTCAGGAGGTCGTATAATCAGGAAAGTGATAAAAGCCACGAAGGAACATCAATCGCTCAAAATAATTTTTGCACAGAATATTGAAATAGTTGAAGCTATTGCCGTAATGCCAAAAGTAATGTGGCAGCTGGCGCTGGTTTATCTTTTTCAGTGGTATGCTCTTTTCTGTTACTGGCAAAACAGTTCAAAGAGTATTGCGTTGTCTGTCTTTCATACAACTCCTGACAATAAACCGCTCTATGAAAAAGCGGTTAGTCTTGCTGGTGAGGTAAATGGTTGGTATAATATTATAACCTTTATTTCTGCTTTTGCGTTGGTTGGGTTTGCAAAAAAATATGGGCCCAAATGGGTTCATCTAATTTGTCTTATGCTTGCAGGAATTGGCTTTATTGTTTTTCCGCAAATTGAAAATAAAACGTTTCTGTTTTTTGCAATTACCGGCTTCGGTATTGGCTGGGCGAGTATGATGGGTATTCCGTATCTCATGGTGATCAGTAAAATTCCAAAAGAACGATATGGCGTGTATATGGGCATTATCAATATGATGATTGTAATCCCAATGTTTTTACAAACTATTTCATTTGGATTTATCCTCAAGAATTTTTTAAACAATGACCCTGGTAAAGCAATCCTTTTTGCCGGTATGCTATTATTAATTGCAGCTTTTTTTACTCTTTTTATTAAATCAGAAAAAGCTACAGATGATTTTGTATTGCCTGCAGGCGGTGGTCATTAATTCAACTGTATGAAAAAAATACTTTGCATAGGTGAAGCGTTGATCGATATGATTTGCACAGATAAAGGCAAACCGTTATCAGAAGGGCAAAATTTTTTGAAAAAACCTGGTGGCGCTCCAACAAATGTAGCAGCAGCAATTGCAGCCCTTGGCGGCTCTGTGGAGTTGGCTGCGAAAGTGGGTACCGATCCTTTCGGTAAGCATCTCATTGACGTGATGCAATCATTTGGCGTATCAACAAAATGGATGCTACAGGATGAAAAATTTTTTACCACATTCGCTTTTGTTTCATTAATGGAAAATGGTGAACGTGATTTCTATTTTAATCGTGGCGCTGATGGGCAGCTTACAAGACAGGAAGTAGAAAGTATAAACCTGGAAGAGTTTTCAATTATACATTTTGGTTCGGCAACCGGTTTTTTACCAGGCCCATTGCAAGCCGCTTACCAGGCGCTATTACAAAAAGCATTACGCAACAATATTTTTATCAGCTTTGATCCTAATTACCGGCATTTGCTATTTCAGAATAACTCAAGAGCGTTTATTGATCAAAGCTGGAATTTCATGGAGTTCTGTCACTTTTTCAAATTGAGTGATGAAGAGGCAATGCTGATCACAGGCGCTGCTACATTAAACGATGCAGTTGAAATACTGCTGAATAAAACCAAAGCCGTTTTCGCAATTACGATTGGTAAAGAAGGCACTTTACTAGGCATCAATAAAAAAACAATGATTATTCCCAGTATCAAAATAAAACCGGTTGATACTACAGGAGCCGGAGATGCGTTTGTAGGAGCAGTATTATATCAACTCAGCGACTACGATTCTGATAAAATGAAAGACTTACCTGAAGATTACTGGAAGTTAATTGTGGCTAATGCAAATAAAGCAGGTGCCCGTACCTGTGAGTATCTCGGCGCTATGGAAGCATTTAAACATTTGAGCAGTTCGATTTTCAATTAATTAAACCTTACGTGTATAATCATCACCTTCACCAACAAATCAACCGTGTATTGCAGGAACATCATATCGATGTAGCCGACGACGATAATCATTTTTTTATGCGGTTTATCGCAAATGCGGCAGCGATTGATGCACTATTCAAAGAAATTTACCACACTCATTCTTTGTACGAAAAATCTTTTCAGCAATTATTACAACTCATTACAAATGCGTATTCAGAACGGTCGCAAAATCTGAAAGACAGGGATGCTGATAAGGAATCGAAAGGCGCATGGTTTCTAAGTAATGAAATAGCAGGAATGAGTTTGTACGTTGATCGTTTTTGTGGTAACCTTCAAAATTTATCAGACAAGTTATCCTACTTTGAAAATCTCGGTGTGAATTTTTTACACCTGATGCCGGTGTTTGAAAGTCCTGAAGGTGAAAGTGATGGAGGCTATGCTGTATCAGATTTCAGAAAAGTAGATAAACTTTTCGGAACACTTGAGGATTTAAAAAAACTTCAGGGGCAAATGCAACAGCGGGAAATGTACCTGATGCTTGATATCGTCCTCAATCATACATCTCACCATCACGAGTGGGCAAAGAAAGCAAAAGAAGGAAGCAATAAATACCAGGATTATTTTTATGCTTATAGTGATAGAAAAATACCGGATGATTTTGATGCTTCAATGCCTGATATATTTCCGGAAAGCTCGCCGGGCAATTTTACATTCATACCTCAAATGAATAAATGGGTAATGACCGTATTTCATCATTACCAGTGGGATTTGAATTACACGAATCCGGCAGTTTTCCTCGAAATGCTTGATACGATTTTCTTTTATGCCAACCTTGGTGTTGACATTCTTCGCATCGATGCGCCGGCTTTTATATGGAAGCAGGTTGGCACAACGTGTCAGAATTTGCCACAAGCTCATGCATTGCTTCGCCTGATCAAACAATGTGTGCACATTGCAGCTCCAGGAATGGCATTATTAGGTGAAGCGATCGTAGCGCCAAAAGAAATCATGAAATATTTTGGCACAGGCTTGTACACTGCGAAAGAATGTGATTTTGCTTACAATGCAACGCACATGGCGCTGCAATGGGATGCACTGGCAACCGGTGATACAAGAGTAATGCTTGCGGCTCAACATGAAATTTTGCAAAAACCTTTTGGTACATCCTGGATAAACTATACCAGGTGTCATGATGATATCGGGCTTGGTTACGAAGATTACATGATACAACATGCAGGGTTTAATCCACTGCAACATCGAAAATTCTTACAGGAATATTATTCAGGGGCGTATCCGGCATCACCGGCCAAAGGCGCTTTATTTTCTGTAAACCCTAAAACGAATGATGCAAGAATAAGTGGGACATTGGCATCATTATGTGGCCTGGAAAAAGCAATCGAGCAAAATAACAATGATGCAAAGAGACTTTCGATTCTAAAAATTCTGATGATGCAGGCTCACAGTTTTTTTCTTGGCGGCATACCGATGATTTTTTATGGTGATGAAGCCGGATATACAAATGACTACTCTTATCTGAATGATCCCGGTAAGAGTTATGATAACCGCTGGATGCATCGACCAGTTATCAATTGGAATAAAAACGCTAATAACAATAAAGAAAACACAATCGAATACCAGGTTTTTCAAAGTACAAAACGACTTATTGGTATCCGTAAGAAAATTTCTGCGGCGGCTGATTATAAAAACATTACCTGGTTAACGCCGCATAACATTCATGTTGCAGGCTACCTTCGGCATACTAACGATCAAAAACTTTATTGTTTATTCAACTTCAGCAACAAAGAAGCATTCGTTACCTGGTATATTTTTAAAGAGCATGGTCCATTTTCAACAACGCTATATGATCACTGGCGTGAAAAAGAATATACAATAGGCAATGACAATGATTACCTGCACATCGAGCCATATGGATTTTATTTACTGGAAATGAAATAAGCAAACAAATTTTACCAATGCACTTCGATCTGTTCTGCAGTATCCCAACCTGGCGGTGGTGGATATTGTGGAGCCGGAGGAGGATCGTATGAAAGGGTATTTGGAAAATACTGAAAGCAAGCTACTGAGCCTGGCGGAATCAACTCTTCTGCAGATATTTTTAAAAGATAATCAGTGATGCTATAAGGAATTAACTCAGCCTTTTTATGCGTAACTGAACTTGCAGAAAAATATCCTAATGCAAATTCTTCAGGGTCTGCCTGGTTATAGATATTCCCTTTGATCGAAGCAGGTAAAGGATCTAAGATACTGCCTGTACGTGTAGTTTGATCTTTGAAGCTTTGCCAGAACAGGTAAGCATCCCGGGAAATAGATGATTGTTTTATTTCAATAAAATGATTGAGATATGTGTAGATATAGGATTGCCCCATGTACTGATTGCTGATCACATTCCCATTGACCGCGTCGTCAGCGTAAATATTGATGTCATTACTGATTGTTCGCTGATAACAGTATTCATATATTAAACATCCGAAACCGCAGGGTACGCCATGTGTTTGCCGCCCGGTCCACGCTGTAAAATCCCATTTATAATAATTCTCCTGGTCGGCCGGATCATTTATATCAGCATACACTTTTAGTTTCGTTGGAAAATTAAAATCAAACTTATCATCATAAACAATATTCAGAGATGATATCGGAACCGCTGGTTTTATTAATTCAGGTTTGGAAACAAATGTTTTTCCCGAAGGCAGTTCAACCTTTACGGAATAACTGCGCCCGACCTGGCCGATAAAAGTTGTGTCAGTTGTTTGATAAACTCCTTGCGTTCCTGTATAAACAAGAGTAGTTGAATCACCAAGATTATCGAGGATAGTAACTTTTGCATTTTTTTCAAGATACTGATCAGGAATATCATCAGAATAAGCAATCTGCCCAGAATACGTCAGCTTTACGGTATACAGCACCGTATCAGTAGTAATGTTTCCTTCTACCACTAATATCGGAGCTTCATTTCTCAGTTTCACATCCACCTGTTTTATACAGGAAGAAAAGAAAGAAACAAAACATAAACAGAATATAGTAAAAACGAAAAATTTCATTTCTAAAAATTA
Source organism: Chitinophagaceae bacterium (assembly GCA_049840875.1). GTDB lineage: Bacteria > Bacteroidota > Bacteroidia > Chitinophagales > Chitinophagaceae > JAFDYH01. Next base: position 125,381 of record JASGJE010000006.1, read on the forward strand.
TAGGTCCATGAAATTGATGGTATAATTGATCCCACAACAGATAGCTGATAAGGAATCAATCTTGTCTGATCACGGATAAAATATATTGAATAGGCATTTTGCCTGCCATATAAATTATAAAAAGAGAAATTCAGGATGCTATAATGCTTTTGATCCTGGTATCGTCGTGATACCCACGAAAAACCTGCGTCTAACCGATGATAGGTAGGTAAGCGATCCATGTTTCTTTTAGAGAAATTTGTCACAAGCATACTATCATATGCATAAGTACCATCGGGATATGTTGCAGGTCGGCCTGATGTTAAAATGAAGTTGCAGTTAAAACTCCATCCTCTTCCCAGTTTCAATTTTGAAATGACAGCAAGATTATGCGGACGATCTGTAGAAGCTGGATAATAAGCGCCGTTATTTACTCTTTCAGAAGCGAACGGTGTCAATACTTTCATCTCCGCTTTTGAATAAGTATAATTGATTTGCCCGGTAAATATGCCGCTGTTTTTAATCAAACTAAATTCAACACCATATCCACGTCCGGTGGCATTTAATAATGCTGTTTCGATGTATGGATTCATCAATAACAATGCGCCATCTTTATATTCAACAAGATTTTTCAACGTGCGGTAATAACCTTCTACGGCCAGTTCGTACACACCATTTTTAAACTCTTTAAAAACGCCGGCAGCATATTGATCGCCTACCTGGTTCTTTACATAACTATCACTTAATTTCCAGAAATCGACTGGTGAAATAGCAGTCGTATTTGAAATCAAATGAAGGAATTGCTGACCGCGATTATAACCCAGCTTGACCGAAAGGTCATCCGTTAAGCCAATCTTTAAAAGCACCCTTGGTTCGATTCCGCCGTATCCTTTTATATTTTTTTGTTTTGAAAAAGTTGTGCTGTCTGTAATTGTTTCTTTGGACATTGGCTGCCCGCTTTCATAATAATAAACCGTCTTTTTGCCGAGATAATTATAAAGTGCATATCGTGCGCCAACCTGCAAAGTGATTTTATCTGTAAGAGCAATTTCATCGCTTATAAAAGGTGCAATTTCTCTTGCCTGCTCTGGTTGAATTTTCAATGCATTGATATTGCTGCTTGCAGATTCGGGCTTCCTGGAGCCAGGTGAAATGTTGTAAAGAATATAGTCCGCGCCAATATCAATTTTGTTTCTGTCATTTACGGCGTAAGTAAATAATGCCTTCCCTTGTTTTTGTTCGATAGAAGAAACCAGCCTGTATTCATAGTCTTTATCCAGTCCATTTATTCCAGATGAGAATTTGCTGTACGATGCCGTAAGTTTCAATGTCAGCTTCGATGATAGCTCTGAAGAATAGTTCAACGCAATAAGATCACTTTGCCAATCATAAGAAGTAGAAGTATCAAACCTGAACTTATCATAACTGCGATAACCGGTCAACGATAATTTATTTTTAGAATTGAAAGCATATTCTGCTTTCAAAATACCATCATAGAAAAATGCACGGCTCCCTCCGAATTTTCCAGGAAACTGGTTTAGCATTAAATCAGGATAGGCCGCACGAACGCCGGCATTGAAAGTGAGCTTGTTTTTTATAATAGGGCCATTTGCCTGGAACCTTGCGCTGACAGGGCCGATGCCTGTCGTGTATTGCATCTTGTTCGGGTTTCCATTTTTTGCCCTGATGTTTAACAATGAAGAAATGCGACCGCCATATTGAGCCGGCATACCGCCTTTGTGTAACGTAACATCCTGTACTGCATCGGGACTTATCGAAGTAAAGAAGCCCAATAAGTGTGAAGTATTGAATATGGGTGCGCCGTCGAGCAATACAAGGTTCTGATCAGTGCCACCTCCTCTTACATTAAATCCGCCAGCTCCCTCTCCGTTAGTTGTTACTCCGGCCTGCAGTGTGAGTGATTTTATAATATCGGCTTCGCCAAACAACAATGGTGTTCTTTTAATTAATTCCGGGTTAATCTTCACCGTATTCATTTCCGTCGTCTTCACCTTTGAATTGGCGCGGTACGAATTGATAATGACTTCATCTAATGTGGAATTGGCTCTTCTTGGCAATTCAATAGTTATATTTTTGTTTCCGTCGTTCATATCAATGAACCGGGATATCCGCATGTAATCGACAGATGAAAATTGGAGATTGCATTCCGGTGTAAATAAAACCAGGCGGAAATATCCGCTGTCATTTGTAGTCGTACCTGTTTTGCTTTCTTTTATTATAACACTCACTCCTTTTATTGGAGTTTTTAGTACGGCGTCAATAACTTTACCTTCTACGATAAAATTTGTCTGTGCTATAGCGGAAGTTGCGAAAAGGAAGACTGCAGGAAAAAGAAGCAATCTTAGCCTGGAAAGTATTTTATTTCCACCTCGCTGGTCATAAAACGGGCGAATAGCAAGCATAATAACCTTCTGTTTTTAAACGAACCAAATCATTCATTGCAACCGAACGATCTACATCTCCGGTTGTGTATCTCTAAAAATAAGAATCAATAGCGAAGAACTGCCAGTTTTTCATTATTTCTTGCAATTATCAGGCAGTTCCTGTCCTGGATTCGTATAGGCTGTATATCCCTCACCTCACCTGGAAACAATAGCTCATCCTCCTCTGAAGATTGCGTAGCAAATGATCCTTTACCATCACCAAATCCTGCCACAAGCGATAATGCATCATAGCGGCCTTCATAGGGTATTACGCCGTAAAAATTTCCACCGGACAAAATATCTTTCCTGCCATCGTGATTAAAGTCATTTGTATAAAAAGAAAATAATGGCGACCATTGGAATTCCGGGGGCAAAGGCTTGCGTTGAAAATTTCCTTTGCCATCATTGATGAAAACTGCCGATTCGAGTGTTGCTGCCTGTAAGAGTTTCGCATCATCCAGTTTATCCCCAAATATCTCTTCTACTGTTTTACCCGCCATTGTGGAATAGCTGAGATATTCTTTCCTAAGATAAGTAAGCCTGCTTTCAAGGTCTTCCTTCTTGAGAAAAGGATAATATTTTCCATTTTTTTGTACTGCAAGTATCTGGTCAGGCGTTCCATTATTATCTAAATCGCCAACATACATTCTCAAAGGATATCGTTCAGTAGCTTTCAATTTTGAATTCAGTCCATAATTACCTGCAAGCAGATCAATAAATCCGTCGCCATTTATGTCGACCGCTTTTATAGAGCTCCACCAGCCAGTCAGTTTATCAATACCGGAATTATGCTTCTCAAACTTTCCTTTATGGTTTATAAAAATCGTAATCGGCATCCATTCTCCTGCAATGATAAGATCCGGTTGATGATCGCCGTTTACATCAGCTACGCTGGCATCGGTAACCATACCAATCTGTTCAATCTCAGGCAACACTTGTTTCGTAACGATAGTAAAATTTCCCTTACCATCGTTCTGTAGCAAATAGGAGGTTGGTATATCACCATAAAACTGGTAATTCGTTCTGCCGCCGACAAAAAGATCCAGGTCGCCATCACCATCAAAATCTATTGCTTTTACAACTGACTTATTCTGAAAGAAATCTGGCAGGCCGGTTGACTTTGCAAAATTCCCTTTACCATCGTTGATGTATAACCGATCTTGCAGCGATTCTGGCGTAGCGTTATATTCGTTGCCTCCGGTTACTATGTACAAGTCATTGTCGCCATCATTATCTGCATCGAAAAATAATGCATCTACCTGCTCGCTGAGTGAGTCGTTTACAAATACCTGGTCAGGCGGAGCTGTAAATTTTCCCGATTTATCTTGTATGTATAATCTTCCAGGCTGACCTTTCGCGCCGCAAACGTAAAAATCATCTATGCCGTCTCCATTCACATCTGCCACGGCAACCTTTGGTCCTGTAGTTGAAACTTTGTGTGGGATAAATGCCTGGGAGTTGAAATCAAAATAAGATAGATTCTCCCTATGCACAAAGTCTATCCCCGTTTCATTGGTGATATCGGCAAAGGTCTGCTGTTTATCTTTCTTCAATAAATGAGCGATATACTTTTCAGCATCCGGCGTGCTATCAATTGCCTGTTTTTGCTCTATTACACGTGTTTCGCCGGTAATAATATTTCTTACAACCTGTATTTTATTGTCAGGCCAGATTATTACGATGCTATCAATATTCTTTTGCTTGCCTAAGCCAAAATTCAAGACAGGTTCAGAGCTGCTTAAAAAACCATGGCAGGGCTGCAGGGCCTGGTAATGCAATTGATTGCCTGTAAACACAAACGCCTTTGTGCCAATTCCAAATGTATTTTTTGTAGATCCTTTGAAACGGAGCTTAAGATAATTCGAAGAATCTGTGCGGCTTAAATTATTACGATAGATACCAGCAGCTTCGTTTACGTGATTGACAACGAGATCAAGATCGCCATCATTATCAAGATCAGCGTAAGCGGCACCGTTAGAAAGATCAGGTTCTTCAAAACCCCATTGGGATGATTGGTCAGAAAATATAAGACTATCCGAACCCTTGAACATATAATTATGCCATTTGCCGTCCGGCATTTTTTCCAGCATCTCCTTATCAAAGTCCCTCGTTGATCCTACATTTTCGCGAAGCGTGGTATTTGAAACAAATTTTAAATAGTCAAGATCATTTAGTCGACGTCTTATTCCATTATTTATAAAAATATCATTGTAACCATCGTGGTCGTAATCAGCAATCAATGCTCCCCAGCTCCAGTCAGTTGCCGCAACGCCACTATATAATGCAATATCACTAAAATGCTTACCGCTGCCGGTATTTAATTGCAGGCAGTTTCGTGCATACTGATAATTATAGCCCATTAATCGTTGCTGGTAATAGATATCATACGCCTGGTCACCAACCGTTGATTTTAGAATCTTTTCATCCTCGGGTAGCATGTCCATTGTCATTAAGTCAAGCCAACCATCATTATTAATATCCGCAGCGTCATTGCCCATTGAAAATTGTGAATGATGACCAAATGCAGCGCTGCTCATTTCAAGGAAGGTACCATTGCGTTGATTGACGTAGTAGTAATCGTTTTCGTGAAAATCATTACCTACGTAAATATCATCCCAGCCATCATTATTGAAATCTGCGATTGATACACCGAGACCATAACCCAGTACACTATTATAAATTCCGCTTTCAACGGTTATATCCGTAAAATGATCACCATCGTTTCTCATCAATCTGCTACCACTCGCAACATTGGGTTTACGTCTTATCGATGTATCACCATATACACTTGTCTGGTGAATAGAATGATGCAACTGAAACATATCAAGGTCACCATCTTTATCAAAATCAAAGAAAACTGCTTGCGTACAATAACCGGTTTGATCAAGTCCGTATTCTTTTGCTTTATTGGTAAACGTCAAATCGCCATTATTAATGAACAGTTCATTCTTTGATCCTTGAAAAAAAGTCTTTGGCTGTTTATCGCCTGCGAATTGTGGTGTGTGATTGCCCACCGTAGAGACATAAATATCGAGTAAGCCATCACCATTCACATCAGCCATTGAAACACCTGTTGTCCATGCCGCATCACCAGCGACACCGCTCTTCGCTGTTATATCTTCAAACCTGAAGTTGCCTTTATTAAGATATAATTTATTGCCGCCGCGATTGGCCGCGAAATAAATGTCCGGTAAGCCGTCGTTATTAATATCACCCACTGCTACACCCGCTCCGTTATAATAATAGAGATAATCGAGGATGTTTAAAGAATCAGTATCTGTTATTTCATTTACAAAATCAATTCCTGTTTCCCCGGCATCAACGCGGGAAAACAGTGTCTGCTTCTTATTGCATCCACCCAACAATGCACCAAACAGTATCAGATAAAAAAACTTAGGCATTTGGATGTCAGCAACCAGATTTTATTTTAAAGTCTATTGAAAATTTCAACGTATCACTTTTAAATATTACCCTTCTTCAATTCGTTCACTGCAAAGTCCGCGGCCCTCGCCGTTAACGCCATATAACTCAGTGATGGGTTTTGACAAGCGCTGGATGTCATGCACGCGCCATCAGTTACAAAAACATTTTTTGCATCCCATACCTGGTTGTTTCCATTCAGCACAGATGTTTTTGGATCACGACCCATTCTCGCAGTTCCCATTTCATGTATACCTTGCCCGATAGCATATACTTTGCTATCCCATGTTCTGATATTTTTTACGCCGGCTGCTTCAAACATTGCTACCAATTCTTTCACAATATCCTTGCGCATCTTCAGCTCGTTTTCTTTTAGCTCTGCATCCATTGCCAATATTGGCAATCCCCATTTATCTTTTTTATCCTTATCAAGAGAAATTTTGTTTTCGTGATAGGGTAATATTTCTCCAAATCCTGTAGCTCCTATTCCCCAACCACCTGGCTCTGTCAATGCGTCTTTAAATTCGCCACCAACATTCAACTCAGCGATTTCGCGACTCCAACCTTCACGGCTTGCCGAACCCTGATATCCATAACCTCGCAGGAAATCTCTTTTATCGCCATATAAATTTGCGAAGCGTGGAATATAAAATCCATTAGCACGACGTCCGAAATAATATTTGTCTTCAAATCCATCTACTTCGCCTGCTGCACCAAGCATATAGTGATGGTCCATCACGTTGTGACCTAACTCACCGCTGCTACTTCCCAATCCTTCCGGCCAGATATCAGTCGCTGTATTCATCAGTATCCACGTACTGTTTAATGCGGATGCATTTACAAATACAATCTTTGAATAGAATTCGTATGTTTTATTCGTCTCTCCATCGAGCACTTCAACGCCGGTTGCTTTTTTTGTATTCTTATCGTAAATAAGTTTTGTAACAATGCTCCATGGCCTCACTGTTAGGTTGCCTGTTTTCAATGCAGCCGGAAGCGTTGATGATTGTGTACTGAAGTAACCGCCAAAAGGACAACCTTCCCAGCAACGATTTCTGAATTGACATCCGGTTCTGCCTGGTATCGCCTTTGTAAGATTGGCCACACGGCCGATAAACATATGACGCTGGCCCTTAAACGATTTTTTTATTCTGTCCGCTACATCTTTTTCTACGCAATTAAGATCCATCGGTGGTAGAAAATTGCCATCTGGTAAATGTGGCAAGCCTTCTTTCGAGCCGCTTATTCCGGCAAACGTTTCTACATAGTCGTACCATTTCTCAAGATCTCTATAACGGATAGGCCAGTCAACCGCAATGCCATCCTTTAGATTGGCTTCAAAATCAACATCGCTCCAGCGATAACTTTGTCTACCCCATAATATTGAACGGCCCCCTAACTGATAGCTGCGCCACCATGCAAAGGGTTTTACTTCAACATAAGGCGACTCTTTTTCATTGACCCAATAGTTTAATATTGCTTCCTGTGCCGCTGTACCATACATTGCCCAATCGCGGGAGATATTTGGATTATCTATTTTATACTGCAACGGCGCTTTTCCACGATGAGGAAAATCCCATGGATCTTTATTTGCAGTTTTATAATCTTTGATATGCTCAAAGTTTCTGCCCCTTTCAAGCATCAGCACCTTGAGACCTTTTTCGGTCAGTTCCTTAGCAGCCCAGCCGCCACTGATACCAGACCCAATTACAATAGCATCAAACGTATTTTGCTTTGTTGCTTTGTTGTTCACATTCAACGAATCACCTGGCATAGCAATAGTTTTTAGAGTTAATTAATTCAGTTCAGCAATTTCTATTTTGCGATAAAAGATTTCTGCACCTTCAGATTGAATTATTATTTTCCCTTTTGTAACACTTGGATCTTCTCCTTCGTTTACTACCGTTCCGTTTACGATATACGTTATCTTGCCTTTATTGGCAATCACTTCTACACGATTCCATTCTCCGGAAGGACGTTCTGCATCTGTTTTCTTTTTTACCCTAACAAAGCTGTCTGGAACGGATCGCTGGCCATTTGTAACAATAGTTGTACGATCTATCAGCCATATATCTCCAACATCGCCTTCCTGTATCTGGCATTCGATTGATTTTGGCCAAACATAATCTTTTGCATCCACTGGCATGTAATAGCAAATTCCATTGTCTCTTTTTGTTGTATCCGCATCTCTCGGCGGATATTTTTTTGTGCCCCATTTAAATTCTACCGCAAGATGAAAGTTCTCATAAACTTTTTCTGTACAGATGTATCCAAATTCTTTTCCTGAAATATGCAGCAATCCATTTTCAATTGCGAACACTTTCTCAGGATCATTGTTCTTACCTTTTGTTTTTAGAAAACTATACCAACCGTCGAGATTTTTTCCATTAAATAGTTGCGTCATTACTTTCTGATCCTTCTGTGCATTCACACAAATAGACATCGCAACAAGGCAATAAGTAAAAGCGCTTTTAAAAATTTTACAGCAATACATCTTTGTTATTTTATGTTTTTGCTATTGTTTAAAATTTTTGTCGGTCCGTTATTCATTGCAAATATGGTCAACCATTTTTTTCCTGCCTTCAATTCTACAATATCTCGTACAGCTCCTTTTACAGCGATGCCACTCTGTTGTGGTGGTACACTTGTGAAGTTCCCCTTCCCATCTCCTTTGAGTAAAAGGCCATAGCTCGCATCATAGATCCCTACCTCCGGTTTACTCTCGTAAAAATTACCTCCCACTATGATATCCTTGTTCCCGTCCCCATCATAATCATCCACCACTATCCCATACACCGGTGACAGCTGCGCTTCCTTCGGCAGCGCTTTCCTGGTAAACGTCCCGTTCTTATTGTTAATAAACACACTGCTCTCCATCGTCTTTGCCTCCAGCTTCACCGCTGCATTCAGTTGTTCCTTGCTGAAGATAGTCTCTATCCTCTCATTCTTGTAATCCTCGTACCGCAGGTATTTCTTCTTTAAATACGGTAACGCACCTACAAGGTCATGTCTTAAACTCATCGGGTAGCTTGTATCGCCATTGTAACACGTGATCACCTGCTCTACCGTCCCATTCCCGTCAAAGTCTTCTGCATACATCCGCACCGGTTTCTGTTCACTCGCCTTAAACCTTGAGTTCAGTCCATGATTGCCGGCGATGATATCTGGATATCCATCTCCATTGATATCCGCTACTTCTATCCTGTTCCACCAGCCGTTTGTGTTCTCCAGTCCTGCCGCTTTGGTTACTTCTTTCAGTTTACCGCCTTCATTATGGAAGATTCTCATCGCCATATATTCTCCCGTTACCACAAGGTCTTCCTTTTTATCATTATCATAATCCAGCCATGACGCGTCTGTTACCATCCCTGCTTCCATCAACTCCGGCGCTGTCTGCTGTGTTACATCCTTAAAGTTCCCTTTCCCGTCATTCTGCAGGATATAACTCTTGCACGGGTAACCATATGATCCCGGCTTTAATCGTACCCCTACAAATAAATCCATATCACCATCGCCATCATAGTCCCCTGCTCTTACACAACTGCTGCTCTCAAATATATAAGACGGCAGTACCTGTGATGATTTTGTAAAATTCCCTTTCCCGTCATTGATATACAAATGGCTGATCAGGTCCGTTGAGTTGATCGAGTATTCACTGCCGCCGCTGCACACATACAAATCTTCATCGCCATCACCGTCTGCATCAAAGAACAGTGCGTCTGTTCCTTCACTGCCTTTATCTTTTGCAAACAGTTCCTGGTTTGTCTTTTTAAATCTTCCTTCCCTTGTCTGTACATACAGCGCTCCGCCTTCATCCTTTGCCCCGCAGATATACACATCTTCCAGCCCGTCCTTATTCACATCTCCTTTGGCCATTCTCGGGCCTTCTGTGCTCAGCATATGAAAGATTAATCTGTCACGGTCAAAGTCTGAGTATACATTCTCTTTATGCACAAAGTCGATCCCGTAGTTGTCACTGCTTTCTGTGAAGAGGGCAGGTGCAGGCTGTGGGAGGTGTGCTGCCGGTATCTTTGCTTCGCTTTGTTTTACCGTGATCTGCTGGTTGGGTTTTACTTCCTTTACTATACTCTCTTTACCCCCCGGCCATTCCACCGTTACTGAATCGATCTTCTCTGTTTTCCCCAGTCCAAAGTTTAACCGGCTGTCTACCGTTGATTCAAAACCTCTCACCGGCATCTGTTCCTGGTACGCGATCGTACCATTGTAATGCACTGTTACTTTCGCTCCTACCCCAAACTTATTTTTTCCTTCTCCCGCCAGTGTCACTTTTAAAAACTTATTCTCCGGGTGTTGCTGTGCACTCTCATTCCGGTATACAAAGCACGGCATGTTCACATTGTTCACCACAAGATCCAAATCTCCATCATTATCCAGATCGCCATATGCCGAGCCGTTACTGAAGGATGGCTCATCCAATCCTAACTCCTTCGCCCGATTGCTAAACGTCAGATCTCCATTGTTCATAAACGCATAATTCGAGATCGCATGCGATGGGATTAAATCAATCAGTTTTTTAAAATCTGCTTTTCCTGAAACTACTTCTTTAAAGAAACTCTGGTTGGAGATATACTGAATATAATCTTCGTTTGTGAGATCCTGGTAGATACCATTAGCAACAAAAATATCTTTGCGGCCATCATTATCAAGATCCGTTATCAGTGCGCCCCAGCTCCAGTCCGTTGCACTCACGCCGGCATAGCGGCCGATTTCACTGAAAGAAACCTCACCTGAATGAGAGGGAGAAATACCGTTATTTAACTGCAACATGTTTCGTGTAAACTGGTGATAGTAATCGTACCGAAGATCGAGTTGATACTTATCCCAATTCTCAAACGTCGTTTTCGTTTTTACGCTGGCGTTATCCTCAGGCAGCATTTCCGTAACAAAAATTTCAGGATAACCATCATTATTTATATCAGCCATATCAGCGCCCATCGAGGCATTGCTGATGCTCATCATTTCGCCTTCCAACACTTCCTTGAATGTGCCATCGTGCTGGTTGATGTACAGATAATCTCTTTCAAAAAAATCATTCGATACATAGATGTCGTCCCAGCCGTCATTATTTACATCGCCGACAGTAACACCCAAACCAAATCCGATAACACTCCCATAAATTCCTGCCTGCTCACTCACGTCTGTAAAATGACCGTTATCATTTCGGAAAAGTTTATCACCGCCAAGTGAATCACGCTTATTCCTTTCGTTCATCTGCAAATTGAAGCTGCCGATTGCTTTGAAAGAATTATTCAGGAGAAACATATCGAGATCACCATCGTGATCATAATCGAAGAAAGCGGCGTGAGTTGAAAGGCCATGATCATCCAATCCATACTCATGTGCCCTTTCAGTAAAAGTAACCTCACCCCGACCCTCTCCATTTGGAGAGGGGGAAAAGCCGTTGTTGATGTACAATTCGTTTTGCTTATTGTCACCTTTGATATCACCACTATTACAAACATAAATGTCTAACCATCCATCACCATTTACATCAGCCATGCTTACCCCTGTTGACCATTTTCCTATTTTGCCAATACCAGCTTTCTCCGTTATATCTTCAAACTTGAAATTGCCTTTGTTGAGATATAATTTATTGGGAAGCATGTTAGCGGTAAAGAAAAGATCCGGCAACCCATCGTTATTGATATCACCTATTGCTACACCACCGCCATTGTAGAAATTACGATAGGTGTACACGTTGAACTTTGCATCGTAAGAAAGATTATTACTGAAATTGATATTCGTTTCAGAAGCATCCAATTTTTGAAATAATGTATTTGCAGACGGAGTTGGTTTATTATTGCATGACAACAACAACACTATACCTGCAACAAAAAAACTTCTCAAACAAATACTATTTATAGAAGAAAATAAATTCATGACACTCTGCTGTACTTATTTTTTTTGATCGCTTTTCTGATTTTTCCCTTGTTCGTTTACTGCTTTTTCAACAAAGAGGTCTGTATAATCTACTCTCACCCTTGATTCATCCGGTGTTCCAAGAATAATTCTCCTGTTGCCATCCACTTTTACATAGATAACCCCGCGTTTCTCGTCTTTAATTTTAATAAAAGGATTTCCCGTACTATACCACTTTTTATACATCTTCAATACATTCATTAAAAGCGAATCTGAAAAAAGATATTTATTCCAGGGTGCCCAGCCATCATATTGATATACGGCCTGCATACTTGCAATTGTATTGTTGTAAAATACCGGGTAAAAATTCATGGATGCCGGATGGCCTAATTCAGTGCTATCAACTTTATACAGTACGGCTGTATTACTCAATCCATCGGTGAACAATCCTTTCTTATTCATTTCCCAACAATGAGCATAAAAATTCTGGCTTGTCATGCCCAGGTAGATACCGAAGAACAAACTATCTTCCCTTACATGTCTTTTAATCTCTTTTGCTTCAAGATCTTTATATTGCTTGTATCCGCTATTTCCTCCACAAGAAACAAGACTAACTGCAAAAACTAAATACACGATTACATGTCTCATACTTTCTAATATTGAATTAATTCTACTGGTTCATTATTTTTTGCGATCAATATAAAATTTTTCTTGCTCGCTTTAAGGTTAATAATATCTCTTACGGCTCCTTTTACAGCGATGCCACTCTGTTGTGGTGGTACACTTGTGAAGTTCCCCTTCCCATCTCCTTTGAGTAAAAGGCCATAGCTCGCATCATAGATCCCTACCTCCGGTTTACTCTCGTAAAAATTACCGCCCACTATGATATCCTTGTTCCCGTCCCCATCATAATCATCCACCACTATCCCATACACCGGTGACAGCTGCGCTTCCTTCGGCAGCGCTTTCCTGGTAAACGTCCCGTTCTTATTGTTAATAAACACACTGCTCTCCATCGTCTTTGCCTCCAGCTTCACCGCTGCATTCAGTTGTTCCTTGCTGAAGATAGTCTCTATCCGCTCATTCTTGTAATCCTCGTACCGCAGGTATTTCTTCTTTAAATACGGTAACGCACCTACAAGGTCATGTCTTAAACTCATCGGGTAGCTTGTATCGCCATTGTAACACGTGATCACCTGCTCTACCGTCCCATTCCCGTCAAAGTCTTCTGCATACATCCGCACCGGTTTCTGTTCACTCGCCTTAAACCTTGAGTTCAGTCCATGATTGCCGGCGATGATATCTGGATATCCATCTCCATTGATATCCGCTACTTCTATCCTGTTCCACCAGCCGTTTGTGTTCTCCAGTCCTGCCGCTTTGGTTACTTCTTTCAGTTTACCGCCTTCATTATGGAAGATTCTCATCGCCATATATTCTCCCGTTACCACAAGGTCTTCCTTTTTATCATTATCATAATCCAGCCATGACGCGTCTGTTACCATGCCTGCTTCCATCAACTCCGGCGCTGTCTGCTGTGTTACATCCGTAAAGTTTCCTTTGCCGTCATTCTGCAGGATATAACTCTTGCACGGGTAACCATATGATCCCGGCTTTAATCGTACTCCTACAAATAGATCCATATCACCATCACCATCATAGTCCCCTGCTCTTACACAACTGCTGCTCTCAAATATATAGGATGGCAATACCTGTGATGATTTTGTAAAATTCCCTTTCCCGTCATTGATATACAAATGGCTGATCAGGTCCGTTGAGTTGATCGAGTATTCACTGCCGCCGCTGCACACATACAGGTCCTGGTCTCCATCGCCATCGGCATCAAAGAACAGTGCGTCTGTTCCTTCACTGCCTTTATCTTTTGCAAACAGTTCCTGGTTTGTCTTTTTAAATCTTCCTTCCCTTGTCTGTACATACAGTGCTCCGCCTTCATCCTTTGCCCCGCAGATATAGATATCTTCCAGCCCGTCTTTATTTACATCTCCTTTGGCCATTCTCGGGCCTTCTGTGCTCAGCATATGAAAGATTAATCTGTCACGGTCAAAGTCCGAGTATACATTCTCTTTATGCACAAAGTCGATCCCGTAGTTGTCGCTGCTTGCTGTGAAGAGGGCAGGTGCAGGCTGTGGGAGGTGTGCTGCCGGTATCTTTGCTTCGCTTTGTTTTACCGTGATCTGCTGGTTGGGTTTTACTTCCTTTACTATACTCTCTTTACCCCCCGGCCATTCCACCGTTACTGAATCGATCTTTTCCGTTTTTCCCAATCCAAAGTTTAACCGGCTGTCTACTGTTGATTCAAAACCTCTCACCGGCATCTGTTCCTGGTACGCTATCGTACCATTGTAATGCACCGTTACTTTCGCTCCTACCCCAAACTTATTTTTTCCTTCTCCCGCCAGTGTCACTTTTAAAAACTTATTCTCCGGGTGTTGCTGCGCACTCTCATTCCGGTACACAAAGCACGGCATGTTCACATTGTTCACCACAAGATCCAAATCCCCGTCATTATCCAGATCGCCATACGCCGAGCCGTTACTGAATGATGGTTCCCCCAATCCCAGCTCCTTTGCCTTATTACTGAACGTTAAATCTCCGTTGTTCATAAACGCATAGTTCGAGATCGCATGCGATGGGATTAAATCAATCATGCGTTTGATAATGTCTTTCTCTTTATTCAGTATTTGTTGGCGCACAGCATTCGTATTCTCTGCAGAATATTGAATGTAGTCCTGATCGGTAATGTCTTTATAAATACCATTGGCAACGAAAATATCTTTGCGGCCATCATTATCAAGATCCGTTATCAGTGCGCCCCAGCTCCAGTCCGTTGCGCTCACGCCGGCGTAACGGCCGATTTCACTGAAGGAAACCTCACCTGAATGAGAGGGAAAAATACCGTTATTTAACTGTAAGACATTTCTTACAAATTGTTTGTAATACCCATTTGCAATATCGGATTGATATTTATCCCAGGTTTCGAAATTTGTTTTCGTTTTTACTCTTGAGTTTTCTTGCGGAAACATATCGGTGACATAAATATCAGGATAACCATCATTGTTTATATCGCTGATATCAGCGCCCATTGAGTTCATACTTATCTCACGAATATAGTTTTCAAGTGATTCTTTAAATGTACCGTCATGCTGGTTGATGTATAAATAATCCTTTTCAAAAAAATCATTTGATACATAGATATCCTGCCAGCCGTCTTTATTTATATCAGCAATGGTAACACCTAACCCAAATCCAATCTTGCTGCAATAGATCCCAGCCTGTTGTGTTATGTCTGTAAAATGATTTCCATCATTGCGGAATAGTTTATTACCGCCAAGTGTATCAGGAATATTACGTTGATCTTTTATCAAATCGTAATTACCAACAGAGCGAAATGAATTGTTTAGCATATAGCAATCCAGGTCGCCATCGTTATCAAGATCAAAGAAGGCAGCGTGAGTAGAAAGGCCACGATTCTCTAATCCATATTCGTGGGCTTTTTCGGTGAAAGTGTTGTTGCCGTTATTAATAAACAATTCATTACTTCTGTTCTTTCCCTTCATATCTCCAGACTTACAAACATAGATATCCAGGAACCCGTCGCCGTTTACATCGGCAAATGTTACACCTGTCGACCAAACTCCTTCTGAATTTAACCCAGCCTTCTCCGTTATATCCTCAAATTTGAAATTGCCTTTGTTCAGGTATAATTTATTTGAACCTTGATTGCTGCAAAAGAAAATATCCGGAAGCCCGTCGTTATTGATATCACCTATTGCTACGCCACCACCATTATAAAAATTTCTAAAAGTATACGGATTGAATTCTTCGGTGTATGTCAAGTTATTTGTGAAATGGATACCAGTACTATCAGCCGGAAGAGTAGTGAAGAGGGTAGCAGCTATTTTCGTTTTACCTGGCGAACAGGAATAGTCAATTGTGATAAAACACAATAGAATTACTAAAGATGTTATTTGAAAATATTGCTTCAATCAACTATTTGTAAAAAAATCCTGGTGAACCGATTGGTATAAGGTAAGGTTAAGAGAAGATTCTTTCTTAAAAAGTAATTCTGCAATTTACCCGCAGAAATCAAAAAACTATTGTAAAAAGAATAGCAGGAGGATAACCACCTGCTATTCGTATGAAAATATGATCTGAATCACCAGATATTAATAACCCGGGTTCTGATGCAAGTTTTTATTTGCATTCAACTGCGCATCCGGAATCGGGAATACATTCAGGTGATTGATTCCACCTGGGCCAGCATTATCAGCCGGGTCTGCAGGGTGGAAAAGGAATGCATTGTTATACGTTCCGAAACGAATCATGTCTTGTCTTTTCCAGCCTTCAGCAAACATTTCACGGCTACGTTCCATCAGGAAGCTTGAAGCATCTAATGAAGTCAGCGGATCAACACCACCATGTTGGGTTCTGATCTGGTTTACCACAGCCAATACAGTACCATCATTCCAGTTAGTGTTTAACCTTGCTGTTGCCTCTGCTTTCACCAGCAGAAAATCTGCATAACGGAATACTGCATAGTCATTATCAAGGTCAGAGGTCATACCGAGATAAAAGTTCCATTTCTTGATTCTCGCACCAGATTGACGCCATGCAGATGGCTGCAATTGGTTGATGTAAGGAGTAAATGTGAACGGCTTTCCATCCGGGTCTGATGCATCAGCACCGTCATCAGATAATCTTGCGCCGCTTGATGAATACTGAGGGCCAACCAGGAAGTTGTTCTGCATTCTCTTATCAACCGTACCATTCACAGAATCTCCTGTTGGAGTAAGACCAATAACACGTCCTTGTGGTCCAGGATTCAATGTTGGATCGATATAGGTGTTATAGAATTCTGCTGTTGTTGCAAAACCATTCCATGGTTGTTGGTTGATGTTATACGTCTGTTGGTTCAAATAGCTCAATGTCATCATTGCCATATTGAAACCGGTGAACTTAACGTGGTCGAAAGGTAAAGCCCAGATAGACTCTTTAGAATTCTGATTGTTCTGAATAAAGTTATCGCTGTAGTTAGGCATTAAAGAATAAATACCGGAGTTAATGATCTCATTGCAGGCGTCAATACATTTTTGCCATTGTGCCTGTCCGGTATATACCTGTGCATTCAAATACAATTTCGCAAGAATCGCCTGTGCTACATAATAGTTCATGCGGTATTGTGTAGTCACATCAGGAATAGTTGTTGGCTTTTTCAGCAACGCGCCATTTGTAATCAATTCTGATTCTACAAAATTGTATACGTCTGTTCTATTAGCGTTTGTCGGTGGGGTAACATCATTAAAATCGATACTGAGAGGTACATTACCAAACCAATCCAATAGTGTGTAATAATAAAACGCACGCAACACTTTCAATTCAGGAATATACGCCAATGCTGTTGGTGTATTTAATGAAGTTAATGTTGCAATCAAACGGTTACAGGTTGTAACACCGGAATAACAGAAACTCCATCCTGAATTCGGACCATTGTCCAAACTTGTATAGGTATGTAATTTTTGTCTTACCCAGTGACCACCATCACCCCAGTCTGGTTCCGCGTGTAGGTACTACTTCTTCATCAGCGGTAACCTCACCAAGAGGGTTCCAGTGGTTGTTACCACCAATACCTGCCAGGTTAGAATAAGCTGCGCCTACAGCAGAGCTGATTTCAAGATCTGTTTTACCAAACTGGTCGCCTGTAACCCTATCATACAAGTAAGGCTGCTCATCCAGCTTCGTACATGAAAGGGCCACGAAGAGCAGGCTCCCAATCAAGCTTAATATCAAAAATTTATTTTTCATATAGTAAGTTGTAATAAGTGAGTGAATAATTTTTGTTTCTTATAATCCGATTGTAACACCTAATGTAAACGAACGAGTCAGCACCCAGGTTGTTCTTCTGTCGATACCAGGAGCAAGAATGTTGGAAGTAGTACCAACCAATGAACCGATATAGTCAGAATATCTTACTTCAGGATCCGCTCCTGTATAACCTGTTATAGTAAAGAGGTTACGACCGGAAAGATAAGCTCTGAAATTTCTAAGCCCCGCTCTATTACCCTTGCCTATAGAGAAATTATATCCGAGTGTTGCGTTATCTAATTTTACAAAATCACCTTTTTCAACATAAAGACTGCTGAAGATCTGCGCATCGTTCAATTTTGGATTGAAGTATTTTGTGTTTACAACATTATAAACCGACGCTACGCTTGGGTTTTCGTAAAATGCACGCATTGTATTGATCAGGTCATGTCCGAAAGAACCGCGAAGGAAAAAGTTCAGATCCCATTTTCCATAGCTGAATGTGTTTGTCCAACCAACTTCAAACTTTGGTAAACCGTGACCGATAACTGTTTTATAAGTTGTAGCGGTAGATAAAACTGCTTTTCCTGTTCCATCATCAAACAAGAATTTACCATTGTTATCGATTCCTTTGTAAACTGCCTGATAGAATGCACCAACTTCAGCACCTGCATATGTTCTGGTGATTTGAGTAGCTTCCTGACCAGGAGATCCAAGGTTTGAAGCACCGATGTAAGAACCAGCAGATGGATCCAATCTTGATAATACTACGTGGTTATGGGAGTAGTTAGCTCCTGTTGTCCATGTAAATTTCTTTTGTTTGAAAACATCGTAATTCAAAGCGATCTCATATCCTTTACCAGTCAGGTCACCAACGTTTTTCCAAGCTGTGTTGAAAAGCGCTGGTGGAGACGGAACTGTTACGTTGAAAATGAGGTCTTTTGTTTTACGTGTATAATAATCGATAGTACCAGTAAGACGGCTGTTCAACAATGCGAAGTCCAAACCGATATTTGTTTCAGCTTTTCTTTCCCATTTCAAATCAGGGTTACCATTTTGGTTAGGACCGTATGTAAGGATCCAGCTACCATTGATATAGTAGTTACCAGAACCATCAAACGTAAATTCAGATAAACCTGGATTTGGAGGTAATGCACCAGTAACACCATAACCACCTCTCAATTTCAAAGAGTTGATTTCTGATACACCAATGAATTTTTTAAGATCAACTCCGGCGCTTACAGCAGGGAAATATCCCCATTTATTTTCAGGACCAAATTGTGTTGATCCTTCTCTTCTTAATGAAGCTTGCAAGTAAGCGAAGTTGTCCCAGTTTAAATTCACGCGACCGAAGAAGGCAACAAGTTTGTTACCATTTTTATAACTACCTGCAGTTGCTTTACCATCTTGTATATCCTGAGCACGGCTCATATTTTCACCAGCGAGGTCGGTAACGAAATTACCAGCGCCTAACTGATATCCCTGGTAAATGAAATCCTGGTAAGAATAACCAAGAACCGCATTGATATCCATCTTTGAAACTCTTTTCTGATAAGAAAGAGTGTTTTCATACAATTGAGTTACGCCTTCATCATCTCTCTTATAAGCGTATCCATGACGTCCGACACCGGTTACACCATTGTAAAAACCACGGTCGATAAACGCTGTACTTGGCGTATACGCTGTAACGTATGTGCTCGTGGTTTGCATTGCATAACGGGCAAGTATCTTCAATCCTTTTATTAGTTCATATTCTGCAGAACCAGCCATGTTCAATCTTTTCAAATCCTGGTTGTTTGTATTTTGTTTCAATACAGCGTAAGGATTAGAATATTCAGTTGCACTCACTTCAAAGTAACCGCCACCAGCTAAGTCTTGTCCCGGAGTTTTCGCATACACCGGTGATGTGGGATTGTAAATAGCAGCGTATTCAAATCCCTGGTCAAATCCTAATTGGGATTTTTTTCTTGTTGCAGAAATGTCGAGATTAAAAACCAATTTATCATTGATTGCTTTGTGTGTGAGGTTCAGTCGTCCGTTTACCTGTTGAAAACCTGTTTCAATAGCGATACCTTCAGCATTTCTGAAGTTTACTGATGCATTGTAAGTAGTATGATCGTTACCACCAGAAAATGAAAGATTGTGTTGATGAGAGATACCAGGTCTTGTTACTTGTTTGTACCAATCTGTACTTGCACCATAGTCAGTTCCTTTAGCTACCGTATCGGCGCCTACCCCTGTAGGTTTAATAAAGTTGCGGAATTCATCAGCAGTCATATGTTTTGTAAAACGAGCTGCAGTCTCAACGCTTACAGAACCGCTATAGTTTAATTGCGACTGACCGCGGGCACCTGTTTTAGTTGTAATGATAATTACACCTGAAGAACCACGGGTACCGTAGATCGCGGCTGAAGAACCATCTTTTAAAACGTCGATTGATTTAATATCGCTTGGGTCGATAGAGTTCATATCGGCGCCAACCTGGCCGTCTACTACAACCAACGGTTGAGTACCTGTACCAATTGTAGAAAGACCTCTCAGTCTTATTTCAAACCCTGAGTTTACGTTACCGCCGGGACGTGCAATAGACAAACCCGCTACTTTACCCTGGAGCAATTGGGCAACATCATTGATATTGCCTTTATTGAACTGGGCTGCGCTGATATTTGTAATCGCACTGGTTACTTCTTTTTTCTTCTGCGTACCATAACCAGTAACAACTACTTCACCCAAATCCTGTAGTTGCGAAACAAGTCCAACAGTTATGTCGGTTGTTTTATTTGAAATGTCGATTTGTTGGGTAACAAATCCGACATAAGTAACAACTAACGTCTTTACGTTGGACCCAACCGTTAAATGGAATGTACCATCTTCTGCAGTGGTAGTACCAACTCCTGTACCTTTTACCTGTACCGAAGCACGGGAGATCGGTGATCCGTCTTTTGAGTCTGTAACTTTACCAGTGATGGTCTTGTCTTGTGCGAAAGTTAGCTGCGAAATTAGCAGTAGCAAAGGAAGCGCTATCTTCCCTAGCAGGTTTTTAGATGACATAAGCAATCAATTGTTTTTGTGGTAACGTTTCATTTACACACCTGAATGCATAATGTGTAAATAGAACACAATGATAGAAAAAATTTATTTGTTAAAAAAAATTTATTTTTTAATCCTTATTATTAAAAATCTAATTACCAGTTGCTTACAAAAAAATAAGCCTGTCTTATTCAACCACGAAAGAACCACTTTCTAAAAAATCCCAAGCAGAGAATAAAATGAAGAGATATCAAATTGACACTTCTGTTTTTCATTTTGCTGCTTTCCTGCCAAACAAAAGAGCCGGAATCTGGCTATCTTACCCATTCACGCCTGTTATGCTATCACCAGTGAAAACCCTTTTTCAACCTCATTCATTTGAAAACTATTCCTGGTTTTTTTAAATAAATACAACATAATAATCAATAAGCCAACCGGCACCAGCGAAAAGTAAAATGCCGCCTTGCCTCCAAATGTTTGAAATATTGATCCCGTAATCACCGAACCGACCATTCCTCCAAACGAGGAAAATATGATTGCAAGTCCTACTGCCATTGCTTGTTTGCTTTTGACCAGCGATGAAAGAACAACTGAATTAATTACAGGATAAATGGGCGCCATAAACAATCCAATTAGCGGAAATACATAAGCGATAAATGGCACTTGCGACCAACTGCTGATTTTTGCCTTCGGCTCACCAGCAAAGGCCAATGTGAATACCACCAATAAAAAAATGGCTACTAAACAAAAAATCAAAGCCTTAAACCAATTAACTCTTTTCAAAACAAACGCTGCCAAAAATCTGCCAATACAAATAGACAGGGCCAATATGCCTGTTATCTGTATGCTCATTGATGAGGGTATAATGAGTTGTTTATTATTATACGTCGGTAACCAACACATGATACTTTGCTCAATAAGCGTATATAGAAAAATGCTTATTATAAAACAAAGTATCAACGGCATGAAAAAAAGCTTAAACATGCCAGAGAACTCGGTCGCAATTGATTCCGGGCTTTGTTTGTTTATCGCTGATTCATCGAGCCGGGCAAAAAATAGTAAAATGAACGCTGATACACACAAACTGCCCAACAAATAATAAACCGAGAACCATTGTTGAGAATTGGCATTGACATCATCAATATAAAAACTGAACAAAAGATAGCCTGCAAGAATACCCAACATAAAGAATGACTCAATAAAGTTCATCAAGCTCAGATGTTCTTTCTCATTCTTTGTAATAATGCCGATAGCTCCAATAATCGAAATTTTCATTAAGCCAAAGCATGCTCCGGCTGCCACAAATAAAAATCTGATTGATCCGAACGATTTCAGAGAAGGAATTGCAAAACAAACAGCAGCCATTATAGCTAATGCCAACAGCATTGATTTTTTATAACCGATCCGGGTGATATAAGAAGCTAAAAGAAACGAAGCGGCAGCAAGGCTGATGTCTTTACATATTTCCAGCACAGAAGCTGCGGATTCGTTAACACCGTAGTAACGCTGAGCCTGCAAAATGACAGTTCCAACGCTATTTAATAGAATAGCAAACAGGAAAAAGTTGAGGAACAGAGATAATCTAATCGTTAGTTTAGGCATAGCATTGGACTACCGGCAACCATCATACGGCGCTGTAGTTTTAGCAATTATGTAAACGAAATTCCCTTTTTTGCGAAAAATAAACTTCTTCTCTATTCACATTTTATTGAACTGTATTACGCTTTAAGTTTAAATTTGGATACTAACGATTAATATAATGAAAGCCGAATATGAGATAATTCATCCTGATGAAGGCAGTTCCTTCCGGATGCTGAATGATCGTGTAAGTGCCGAGCAGTATAAATGGCAATACCATTATCATCCTGAATATGAGTTGGTTTGCGTGCTGGAAGGCAGCGGCACACGGCATGTGGGCACGCATATCAGCAATTATAAGAACGGTGACCTTGTATTTATGGGGCCCAATCTGCCGCATGCGGGGTTTGGACTGAACTCACACGGGATTCATGAGGAAATAGTAATACAGATTAAGGAAGAAGTATTCAATCAATCCATCGTCAGCCGGCCAGAAATGGCAGATATCGCGGGACTATTGGAGAGAAGTAAACATGGAATCAGCTTCATGCATGCTACCCGGGAAAAGCTGACTGAAAAGCTTATAAGGCTGATTAAATTACCTCCGTTTGAAAAATATATTGAGTTTTTATCGGTACTTCAGATGATGGCAACCTCAACAGAATTCAAGTTGCTAAACAACAGCCCGATCATTTCGTCTTCGCTTGTTAAGAAAAATATCCGGCTACAGAATATTATCAATTTTGTAGAACATAATTATCCTGAAGAAATTGACATACGCAAAGCCGCGGCAGTGGCGAATCTTTCGGTTCCTTCGTTTTGCAACTACTTCAAAAAAATGATGAACATTACATTTACAGATTTTGTAAACCAACATCGCATCCGGAAAGCCTGTGCTTTATTGAAACAAGAAAAAACTATCTCGGAAGCATGTTTTGAGAGCGGTTTCAACAACGTTCCTTACTTCAATAAAGTGTTTAAAAACCAGATGAATAAAACTCCCTCGGAATATAGAAAGGAGGAAGTCGGAAACCTGGCAATCGCATAACTCCTATTTCACTCCTTTTTCAGGATTCCATGAGCCTTGTTCTTTGCGAACGAAAATAATCTGACCGACATGATAGGCATTATGTGTGTTGATATGAGCAATCGTATTATACCAGGAATTTAGTTTCTTTTCATCTGCTGTTTCAATGGCTTTTTCCCAGGCGGTCAATACACTATCTGCTCTTTTTACAGTTGCTGCCCAACTTGCTTTATCAAGGTTTGAAAATGTTTTGTCGTTGTTACCATCAAACGGCGCTGTCGGCAAACCTTTGAACTTGTCCAACTGCTCAAGGTTCCAGAAAATAAGATGATTTGCGAGTTGTGCTACCGAATGATTACCGCTGCTATCTTTCCACATGGCCTGCTCAGGAGTCAAATCTTCCAACGCTATGTTTACAGGCACAAACCAATCTTTCACGTTGTGTGTCGATTTCAATTGCTCCAGTAAAATGCTTTTGAGTGTGGGTGTTGTTTTCGTTTGGCAGAAAGAAAAGCAAACCATGAACAACACCGGAATTGTAATGAACTTTTTCATATGATTTAGTTTTTAAAAAATAATCTCAGTTCTCCATTACTGGTAATTCGATATAAGTGGCATTCTTACCATTGCAGTAAATGGTGTGTTGCGCTTTTATAAAATCAGACTCCTTTGCTTCAAATATATTTGGTACATACTTCTGCGGATTGCGGTCAATCACCGGGAACCAGGTGCTTTGTATCTGCACCATAATGCGATGTCCTTTTTTAAACGTGTGGTTGATATCGTGCAGGTCGATTACAAACTCTTCCGGCTTATTGGGGACTAACGGCGACGGCTGACTGAAACTTTTTCTGAAACGTCCCCGAAAAACTTCCATTGCTACCGGCAATTGATATTGGCTCATCAATAAATTTTTCTGATCAAATGCCGGATATATATCAATCAGCTTTACTATCCAGTCAGCATCCGTGCCCGTTGTACTTGCAAACAAATGTGCTATAATTTTTCCTGTAACAGTGATATCTTCTTTCAGAGAATCCATTGTAAAACTCACTACATCCGGCCTTGTATATACGAATCGCTGATCTTCTACTTGCCATGGCCGCCAACGACTACCTGCACCATAAGTTGCTTCAATCGGTTGTGTTCTGTAAGGCACCGGATTCGATGGGTCGCTTGTGTACGTTACTGAACCCGATTGAGCAACCGGTTTTACAAATGAAGCAGTTCTGTTTGCAGCGGCATACAATTTCTTTATGACTGCTTCTTTCGGTGGCCAGCTCTTGTATGTCTTCCATGTATTATTACCTGTTTGAAAACAATAGGCTTCATCAAATTTTCCATCGCCGATTCCTTTCAGCCAGTAATCAAACCATTTCTTTTGTAAAGCCTGGAACCAGGCAGCAGTTGAACTCTCAAATGAAATTTTTCCAAGACTATCGGCCTTCGCTCTCGACCACTGGCCATGATTCCATGGGCCAAGTACAATATGATTACGGTCGAAACTGTCTCTCTTTTCCATATGGCTATACATCAATTGCGGGCCATTAATATCTTCCTGGTCGTAATAACCACCAACATGTAACTGTGGTATTTGCGGATAGCTTACATAATTCAATGGTGAATTCTTTTGCCAGAATGAATCATAGTTGGGATGCTTGACAAAGTTGTTCCAGGTTGGTACTTTATTATGAAAGTATTTTTCATTCACATTTTTCAATGAACCTAATTTCAGATACCAGTCAAACAAATCAAATTGCGGAAAAGGAAAATCACTGTCTGTTGTTTTATCATACTCCACTTCGTATGTATATTCCATTCCGTAGCTTAATCTGAAAGCGCCGTTGTGATGAAAATCATCTCCTAAAAACAAATCACCCATACAAGCTTGCTCTGATGCCGCTTTCAATGCAGGATGTGGATCAACCGAACCAACTAACGTCAACCAACCGGGATAAGAAATACCAAGAATGCCCACTTTGCCATTATTACCTGCTATGTTTTTAACCAACCAGTCAATTGCATCGTATGTATCGGTGCTTTCATCAATCGCATTCTTTTGTGTAGCGTGAATCAATGGCTGGTGAATTTCCATCGTGCCTTCGCTTTTATATTTGCCGCGAATATCCTGTGATACGAAAATGTATCCTTCTTTAGCCATATTACCGAAATAGGGAAACGCTGTCAGATCCATTGTACCGCCTTCCTCCACATCCTGGTCAGCGCCATAAGGCGTTCGTGTTAAAAGTATAGGTAGTGGTTTAGTTGCGCCGACTGGCGTCATGATCGCAGTAAACAATTTCACACCATCCCTCATCGGAATCATTACCGTTTGTTTCCGGTAAAGCCGGAAACTATCAGTTTGAGCATTTGTCAGTACGATGCAAAAAAGAAAGTACAAAGAAAAGAGGAGCTTCTTCATAACAGGTAGTCTTGTGTGGTAATCTTAAAGGTAGGCGTTTACCATCATGCAGAAGGCTAAAAAATCAATAAATGATCGATTTTATGGGTCACAACACAATAAAACAATTCTTTTCCCTTTAATGAAAAGTGGCAAAGAATACCGATCTTGTTTCAATCCGAATTGTACCTGACAATAGAAGCGTCTTTATGAACCACCTCAAAATCAGTTTTACAAGTTTGTTTTTTTTCCTGGCTCTTTCCTTGCTTGCACAACAAAACAATACGTCGAAAACAAAAAAGGCTAGTAAAGCAACCATTAAAGCGCACCGTGGTACAATACTCACTAATGTACATGAAAAAGTAAGCGGCAAGGCAAATCTTAAATACACGTCGTTACCGAGAGTGGGATTTGAAACAATAGCCGTTCCTGCAGGCGCTATAACGGTTACGGATAGCTTAAATACTTATTCTTATAAGGCAGGTATATTTTATGTTCAACGCCCCACCGGCTTTGTTATTACTTTACCCGTAGCGGGAATACGATTAAAAGGATTACCGATAGGGTACCGTATTGTACATGCGGCGGAAAAAACATACTTCTATTATTACGGCACCTTTTACAAACAGGTTGAAAACTCTGATAACTACGAAACAGTCACACCACCGGAAACAGCTATTGTGGATGGTTTACCAAACGGATATGCCATCAAAAAAGTAGATGGCGTTGAATATTATTTTCTCAATGGTACGTACTACGCTGAAGTTGATGATCCCACATTGCCAGACAAAATCGGCTATGAAGTCGTCGTTATCATTGAAGAATATTAAGCTATTTCTGGCTTAATCCTTCCAATGCTGTTTTTAACGCTTCAAAATTTACCTGTGTTCCCGGATTTGCTGTTTCTTCGGAATGCGCAATAGTTCCGTTTTTATCAATCACAACAACGCCTCGTTTAGCAACTCCTTTTATGCCGCAGGCAAAATTGCAGTGATACATTTCATACTCGTGAATCATTGTCTTATTGGCATCGGAAAGTAAATCGAAATTTATCTTATGCATTTCTTTATATGCCTTTAATGAAAACGGCATATCAACTGAAACGCCAAACACTGTCGCACCAAGTTCATCATAAAAACTCAGCTCATCTCTGCCTAGTGCACATTTGCTGAGTGCAAACACTGGTAAATGCTGCCGGAAAAAAATGAACTACTACTGTTTTACCGGCGTAATCGCTCAAAGAGATTTCTTTTCTGTCCGTATTGAATAATTTAAATGCTGGTGCTTTAGCTCCAATTGGTAATGCCATACAATTTTTCGTTTTTCATAAAAGTAAAAAAGATAAAAACAAAACAACTAAGGAAATGTTGCCAATAAATCTTTTTGATAGAATTACCAAGATCTCATAAGAAGTATAGTTCAGCATGGAAGAATTAAAAAAAAATCTAACTTCCCGTTTCTTCAAATCAAACTGCCAGATGAAAAATAAATCAAATCGCCGTTCATTTTTAAAACAAATCGGTGTAAGCGGAACTGCTGCTGCTTTTTTTCCTGCTACGGAAATATTAAAGGAAAAAAAAGAAGCAAAGAAAGAAGAAGTCAATAAAGACTTTTATACACCAACATCAAGAAAATACAATGAAGCCTATACCGGTGAACATTTAAACCGAATTGCTTTTCCGATGGGCGGATTTGGAACCGGTATGATCTGCATGGAAGGAACAGGTGCATTATCACATGTCTCGATAAAAAATCTGCCTGATATTTATAATGAACCATGCATGTTCGCCGCTATTTTAGTAAAAGGAATGAAAAACGGTGCAAAGGTGCTCGAAGGACCGGTGCCTGCATGGAAACATTTCGGCAGATTGGGTTCAGGATTGGGCCAGGAAGGATCAACAATTGGTTTGCCACGCTTTCGCAATGCAGCGTTTACTACAAAGTTTCCATTTGGAGAACTAGATATTTCAGATGAAGATCTGCCTTTGAAAGTGAAGGTAACAGCATGGAGTCCATTTACTCCTACAGACCAGGATAATTCAAGTATGCCTGTTGGCGCATTAGAATATCATTTTGTAAATACAGGTAAAACTGCAATTGATGCCGTATTCTCTTTCAATACAAAAAACTTCGTAAAAGTAGATGAAGGCAAAAACAGTATATCGCCGGTAAAGAATGGTTTTATTTTAAGTGAAAAAGGAACTAAAGACAAACCATTTCGCACCGATATGGCGTTTTATACCAATGATGATGCAACAGTCGTTGATCATTGCTGGTTTCGCGGCGGCTGGTGGGATTCATTAACAATGGCATGGAATGCTGTAAAAAATGCTGAAGTAAATTCTATAGCACCTGTTGAAGAAAATGCACCCGGCGCTTCTTTGTTTGTCCCTTTTTCCTTGGACGCTGGTAAAGAGAAAACAATTCGCTTAATGCTCACATGGTATACACCAGATTCCGATCAGACTTATGGTGATGTTGGTAAACCAAAAGAAAATTGCAATCCTGAAAACGGTTGTTGCAATTCACCATCGGATATCGGTCTGGATCCATTTGATAAAAATTTTGACGGAAAATTCTATAAGCCATGGTACAGTAATCGTTTTAAAAATATCAATGAGGTTATTGACTATTGGCATACGAATTATGATGAACTGAAAAAGAAAAGCACATTATTCAAAGATGCATTTTACGCCAGCACATTACCGCCAGAAGTAATTGAAGCAGTTGCATCCAATCTCACTATTCTGAAATCACCAACTGTAATGCGGCAATTCGACGGTCGTGCATGGAATTGGGAAGGTAGTGGTGACACATGGGGATCCTGTCATGGTTCTTGTACTCACGTTTGGAATTATGCGCAGGCAACTTCACATCTTTTTCCTGCAATGGAACGAAGCATGCGGGCAACAGAGTTTTGCGAAAGCCAAAGCGAAGAAGGACACCAAACATTTCGTGCGGTGTTGCCTATTCAACCAGCAACGCATGATTTTCATTCAGCGGCAGACGGGCAACTGGGCGGTATAATGAAAGTATACCGCGAATGGCGTATCAGCGGCGATAATGAGTGGTTGAAGAAGATTTACCCCATGGTAAAAACCAGTATGGATTATTGTATAAAAACCTGGGATCCCCG
Source organism: Chitinophagaceae bacterium (assembly GCA_049840875.1). Lineage (GTDB taxonomy): Bacteria > Bacteroidota > Bacteroidia > Chitinophagales > Chitinophagaceae > JAFDYH01. The sequence continues at coordinate 154,099 of JASGJE010000006.1, forward strand.
TGGTAAAGGGTTAATCGAAGAACCTCATCATAATACCTATGATATAGAATTCTGGGGCGCTGATGGTATGCATACCAGCTTTTACATTGGCGCTTTGAATGCTATTACAGCAATGGGCGCACATCTCGGTAATGATGTATCAACATATAAGAACCTCGCAGCAGCAGGTAAAAAAGCGATTGAGACAGATTTATATGATGGTGAATATTTCATTCAGCACATTCAGTACAAAGGATTGAATGCCGGCGATCCAACAACTGCAAAATCGTTTGGCGGGGATTACTCAACAGAAGCAAAAGACTTATTAGGTAAAGAAGGCCCGAAGTATCAATATGGCAAAGGCTGTTTATCGGATGGTGTATTAGGTTCATGGATCGCACGCATGTGCGGGCTGAACGATCCGATGGATGCTGCAAAAATTAAAAGTCATTTATTGGCAGTTCATAAATACAATCTGAAACAAAACCTCAGCGAACATGCCAATCCGCAACGCCCCTCATTTGCTGTCGGTGAAGAAGGCGGATTGCTTTTATGTTCATGGCCAAAGGGTGGTAAACTTTCATTGCCGTTTGTGTACAGCGACGAAGTGTGGACCGGCATCGAGCACCAGGTTGCCTCACATTTAATGATGATGGGCGATGTAAAAGAAGGCTTGGATATTCTTCGTGCATCCCGTAACCGCTATGATGGAAGAGTGCGGAATCCATTCAATGAATATGAGTGTGGCCACTGGTATGCAAGGGCATTGGCAAGCTATGGCTATTTCCAGGCGCTTACTGGTGTACGTTATGATGCTATTGATAAAAAACTATTTGTCGATTCAAAGATTGGCGACTTTACCAGTTTCCTTTCTACAGAATCTGGTTTTGGTACTGTTACTTTAAAAGCAGGAAAAGTTTCTCTTAATATGGTTTATGGAAAATTAGAAGTCAACAAGGTTGTTGTGGCAGGAAAAGAGATGGCGTATAAAATATAATGGAGATAAAGTACCGAATTGTCCAATCAGTGATTGGACAATTCGGTTTTGATAGGTTTTATAAAACTGTCTCATGTATTCAAGGTTCGATTTTGAATACCCTTTACCAAACTCTTTTGTCAGGTAAACGCTAAGTTGCCGCACTATTTGCTCTGAATAATTAGCTCTCTTATTGCCTTGAAGTTCATCTTCAACAATCATCTTACCAATTTCAAAATAGGTAATAAGCATTGTTGTATTTATGTTACGGACAACATTTTGTTGTGCTTGTTGAATCAAGGTCTGTACCGACCTGAATAATCCATTCTTCGATACTGCTTTACTCATTTTATGATTACTATACTTTTATTCCTGAATTAAAGTTTTTCGGCAAAACATCTTATGCTTATTTGTCGTTACCTTAAAAATTCTAATTCAATCTTCTCGCCAACACAACTGCATTTTTAAAATGCTTTTTCTTACCCTGCAGGTTAAATATCTCAGTATAAATGATGTACGTTCCGATAGGAAGCTTTTGCCCTTTGTCATTAAGTCCATCCCAATTCCAATAACCAGTTGATGCCATTGTGCCATTGTTTACCAATACACGCACCGGTCTTCCGGCCGCATCGAAGATGGTTATATTGGCAACATAACCGGCGTCACTTAATTTGTACCGGATAGTGGTGATATCATCATGTCCATCGTTATCTGGGGAAAATATTTTCGGACTTACTTCAATTGTTGCATCTGTTGTTTCAGTTTGCTTGTATTGGGAATTGATATACGTGGGTGTACCATACCCTGCAGTAGAAGCAGCCGAATGCCAATTTGAAGCATCTTGCGTAATTCCACCAGGATCGACACGTTCCAATGCAACTCCTTCATCATTATCGATCAGTTTGAAATGCCAGGCTTCATCATACTTTACTTCATCGATTATGTCGCCCTGAATATTTATAACTACTACATCTCCATCATCATCGGGATATGAAGGCATTGATGAAATGATCCGTACTTGTTTTGGATTTTTAACAAGATAGTTTCGTTGCAGGCTTTCAGCATCTTGCGTTAGAACAACATAATCTCCCGGAAAAATATAGAATGGAAACTCACTTAATGCTTTTGCTGAGCTTATGTCACTACTGCTGTTCCTGTTCGCAATATAGACTTTCGATCCATCGATTGTTTTGTTACTGCTGTTATACAATTCAATGTAATCATACCCACCTGGTTTAGGGTTAAATAAAATTTCGTTGATAACCAAATCGCTTTTTCCTGCATCAGCCGGTAATGCGATCCTAACTATATTGTCTGATTGTATTGAATTTCCTCTACAATCACTAACATTACTCACTGTTATATTGTAAAATTTATCTGCTGAAAGAACCGGGTTCACTTTCAATTCAATCTCATTAAACAAAGGAGCCAACGGACTTGCGGTAATTATCGAAATATCACCGTCTATACCATAGTCGTTGGCGACCGCTGCGTTAAGACTATCAAGTGGTTCATCAAATACAAGATGAATCGTTTGACTATCTGTAACAAATCCGTTTATAAGTTTGGGGGCTGTGTCATCAATATTTATAGCATCTACAGAATTTTTTCTTCCGGGAGTTCCGCCGCTTTCGTTATTGCTTGCTGTCCAATTGTTGCTGCCGTTACAAGGGTTTTTTGTATCAATCATTTCCAACGTCCAGCCACCATCTTCCTTTATCGGATTTTTGTACGACGCAAGATTATAATTAACAGCATGGATGATTGCCCCAGAGGCAGATTTGAGAAAGATAGTCTCGCCGTCATTATCCAGTGATGGGAAACTCGTGACAGAAATTGTTTTTCCAAATGCTGACATCGCAGCCACGGCGCTTCCGGTACACACTATTACAAAGCTATCGGGTTGTAGTTTATAATTGGGCATTGGTCCACTTTGGCCTGATGCATCTGCAATTCGCCAACCTTGTAAATTGATTGCAGTTACTGATACATTCTTCAATTCAATCCATTCATTATTGGGTAAACCGATTTGTGGCGTAGGATCGGCCATTATTTCATCAATTACAATGTCATAACGGTTTTGGGCATGCATAGTTATTGGCAGCAGAAAAAATAGGAGTACGGCGGTAAGTTTCATCCGGACAAGTTATCGAATGCCTGTCGATAAATTAGTCGCTTTAAATTATTGTGGCCATTATTTTGTTTGTGTTGAGATTGCGATTATTTTTGCGATGCATATATGACAAATAAGAAGCATACAATACGCATAAAGAAACATTCCTGATGGAAGGTTTGCAGTGTATGTATGTAACAACATAAAAGCTTGGCAGGCCTTCCCAAAACGGAAGGCTTTTTTATGGCCTCATCCCGACCTTCTCCAAAAGAGAAGGCCATCAGGACACAGCCCTTGCTTTAACAAGCTGTCAATAACATTTGTGCACATTAACTAATAGTATATAATTAAAAAATCACGATTAAAATTTAAAACAATGAAAGTTGCAGTTGTTGGCGCTACAGGTTTAGTTGGCACCAAAATGTTACAGGTATTGGCAGAAAGAAATTTCCCGGTTACAGAATTGATCCCCGTTGCATCTGAAAAGTCAATTGGTAAGGAAGTAGAGTTCAAGGGTAACAATTACAAGGTAGTCGGAATGAAAGATGCAATTGCTGCCAGACCGGCTGTAGCTTTATTCTCTGCAGGTGGTAGTACTTCTCTGGAATGGGCTCCGAAATTTGCAGAAGCAGGCATTACTGTTATTGATAATTCTTCTGCATGGAGAATGGATCCTTCAAAACCTTTGATAGTTCCTGAAATAAACGCTGATATTTTAACACAGAATGATAAAGTGATAGCGAATCCGAATTGCTCTACGATTCAGATGGTCGTTGCATTGAATCCACTTCACAAAAAATATGGTATTAAACGCATTGTTGTCAGTACTTATCAAAGCGTGACCGGAACTGGTGTAAAAGCAGTTACGCAATTACTGAATGAACGCAACGGAGTTGTCGGCGAAAGGGCGTACAAGTACCCTATCGATCTGAATGTCATTCCGCAGATTGATGTCTTTCTCGAAAACGGCTATACAAAAGAAGAAATGAAGATGGTAAATGAAACGAGAAAGATTATGCGTGATAATTCAATTCGCGTAACCTCAACTACAGTACGCATTCCTGTAATCGGTGGTCACAGTGAATCGGTGAATATAGAATTTGCAAAAGATTTTGATTTAATAGAAGTAAAAAATATTTTACAACAATCAGCAGGTGTAATTGTTGTGGATGATATCGCCAACCAACGCTACCCGATGCCAATGGATGCACATGAAAAGGACGAAGTGTTTGTTGGTCGCATCCGCCGGGATGAAAGCCAACCCAATACTTTAAATCTTTGGATTGTGAGTGATAATCTCAGAAAAGGCGCCGCTACAAACGCTGTGCAGATTGCGGAATACCTTATGCAGAAGGGGTTGCTGTAATGGTAAACGTAAAAGTGAAAGGTGAAATAACAAGCGTTTTGTTCGTTCATTAAACCGTGTTGATATGGACATTGAATTTCTGAGGAGCTATTGCCTGAAAAAAAAGGGAGTTACTGAAGAATTACCATTTGGTCCTGATACATTGGTGTTTAAAGTAAAAGGGAAAGTTTTTTTGTTGACCTCTCTCGATAGCGAAGTGATGCGGTTTAATGTTAAATGCGATCCTGATAAAGCTGTTGAACTTCGTGAACGATACGATGCTATACAACCAGGCTATCACATGAACAAGAAACACTGGAATACAATTATCGTCGATGGTCGATTATCAAGTCAATTGCTAAAGGAAATGATTGATGATTCCTATCATCTCGTTGTTGATTCATTGCCGAAGAAGTTAAAGGAAGAGTTGAATAAAAAATAGTTTGTTCCGATCGCATATAAAGGGTTGTCAACTTTTGAAAAGTTGACAACCCTTTATCGTTTCAGATCAATATCTCCAGCTCGTTAAATCTGCTCCCTGTGGCGCACGGCTTTTCACTTCTTCAGCCCATTTCGTAATAAACATCTGGTGATACCGTAACCGGCTGATATAATTCGGCTGTGTATGATCACCATTCCAGCAGTGTTCGGCACGATCTCCATAATCTACTTCACAATTACAATTCGGGTTTTGCAATTTCTTCAAAACATCTTCGGCGCTATATACCGCATCATTTAAATAATAGTTGTCCATATCGCCAACATACAAATGGATTTTCCCTTTCAGTTTATCACCGATCTTGGGCCAGTCTCTTTGAATGATATGCGTAAGATCGAAATGTTCTTTCCAGTACGCAGCAACGTCTTTATCAATTACGCCGGTATATTTATCCCATATTCTTGCAGGATAGCCATCTTTACCAACCGGTGAAAACACTGCTTCCCATATATCCCATTGTTCGCCACTTCGTGTTTTATCTCCGAGTGCAAGCTCCATATAGTTTAAATCCTTCAACGTTGTACTTACATGTCCCAGATAGTCGCGCATACCAGGCCGTTCTGTTTTTTTGAATGGACTTTTCAGGTAGTAAGCATTTTCGTCTTTATAAATATTGACAACAGTGTAGTTAGTGAAATCAATCGGATCGGGACAAGCGGCATAACAACCATTATACTGATCCGGGTAAAATACTTGTGCTGCCAACACTTCCCATCCACCGGTAGAGCCGCCATACATAAATCGCGACCATCCTTGCCCGATGCCTCTGAAACGTTTTTCGATTTCCGGTAGCAGTTCATAAGTAATGGCGTCGCCGTAGGGGCCCATGTTCGCTGAGTTCACAGCGTATGAATCATCATAAAATTGTGTCGGATGTTGTATCTCTATTGCTAACACTCTTGGAAAGTTTGGTCCAGTCCAGAGTTTGTAAAAATTATAATTTTCCTGTTGCACAATTTTATTATAACCTGTTATATGGAAACGATCACTTGTATCAGGTTTCAGATTTTCATCTGGAGGCGTTGTTCTCCAATCTCCAAAATCACCAGGGAAGTGACCGTGCATAATAGCCAATGGATATTTTACATCAGGATGTGTATCCCAACCCTCAGGTAATAAAATATGTGCACCAAGATAAATCGGTCTGCCCCAGAACTCGGTAAGCAACTTGCTTTGAATCTTGATATGCTTTACATAACGCGTATCTTCCGGTTCTTTAATCGGTGGAATAATTTTCGATAAGTTAACAGGAATAATATTTTTCGCTTTGGGATTGAAATTGATTTTCACTGGTACTGAATACAAATTACCTGGCGCAATATTCCAATGCTGGCCTTCGCCCCTGTCCATTGGCAATTTCAATATTCTTCCATCCTTACGATGAAATGTTTCATAAATGTGCAGCACAGCCTGCACATAATAGTCACCGGCCGGCACATCTTTTAAGCTTTCAATCGGGTAGCCGAAAGCAGTAGCTGAAATCGCCTGTTGCGTACCCGGTTTCCAGCCATCGACATTTATACCAAAAATCAATTGCGTATTCGGACCGCCACCCACCTGGAAACGTGGCTCCGCCTTATCATTATTGGATAGTATCAGCAACAACCGCCCATCTAAAGCTTTTCTGCTTAATGAATCGGGTAATTGAATGGAAAAAAGTTGTGCCTTTGAAACAAAGGATAACGCTATCAGGAATAGCAGCAGGAAGTTTTTTCTCATGATGATTGATATTAGTCTAATGAATTGTTGATGAACTCAAGCATTGGTTGCAACGCATCAAATGCATTGGTAATCGTATTCACTAATTGTTTCGACGTCAATTCCGCATCAGTTATATTCGTCAACGCTACAAAACTTTTCAGCTTCAGATATTCGGCTGCAGGGTTATCGTTTTCATATCTTTTTGGCAACCGGCTCAAGGTATATTCTGCATCCCGCGATAAATCTTTGTATACAGACTTAAATTTTTTCGAACTAATAATCTTTTTGAAGTCGCCGAGATTATAATCTATCTCTTGTCTTACTTTACTTAATTCAGATGGCTGAGGCATCCATAAGCCGCCACCGACAAAACTTTGTCCTGGTTCACAGTGAAAATAATAACCGCCAAACAACGACTTCTTTCCACCACGATTGATGTAAGCTCCCATGTTTGTTTTATACGGTGATTTATCTTTCGAGAAGCGAACATCACGATTGATTCGAAAAAGACAGTCTTTCGCTTTCAGATGAGCAATTGTTTCGTCCTTCTTGCTATGTTTATCGATGATTGATTGTACTAGGTTTCCAAAGTCAGCTTTCGCCGCCTCATATTCTTTTCGATGTGCATCGAACCAGGGTTTGTTGTTATTCTTCTTGAGGTCTTTTAAAAATTTCAGCGTAGAAGTATTCAGCACAGAACTTGATTTTTATTTTTAGTGATCGTTAAATTTAAAAGCTATTCTTTTTCCCGGAAAATTTTTCTTCCGGTAAAAGAATAGCCTCATCGCTGTCCTCTTCCTGTTATCGCCGTCCTGTTATAATTCTTTTACCCAGCTTACTGCGAATTGTTTTGCCACATCATTTACTTCCTTACCTGCACGATACACTTTTTTCCAATCCGCAGATTTATGTTCATAGGCCGGATTGACAAATTTTTTCTTTCCATTTACTTCTTTTACCTCAGCAGAAAAATCAACAGTGTTTACGATATCGAGATATTGTTGCAGTCTTTTCTTCAGAAAGCCATTCATACTTTCGGGATAATCTGCCTGCCATTTCTTTATCTGCTCATCGTAATTCTTCCAATCATTCTCAACTGACATCTTTTCTCCCTGTGCCAGCAGGTCGATCATCTGGCCGTTTGGATCTTCGTAGTCTTTTAATTGTTGCTTCTGACTCGTTACTACTTCCTGCATTACTTTTTTGACGTCTGGAGTATATGAAGACATTTTCTTCTCTACATCGTCAATTGATTTTTTTGTTTCATCAATTCTTTCTTTTCTTATTTCTTCTTTCGTTTTCGCCACTTTCTTTTGCGGTTCGATGGGTTTGGCAGCTTGTCTTCTTCTTTCATATTCTTTTTTGAAGGCATCGCTTGCCAGGTATTGCTTCGTATAAGTCAGTAAGTCTTTAGTAACCGCCGCCCTGTTTCCTTCAGCGATATTTTTTGCTGACTTCGCACCATAGTTATACAAATATCCCTGCAAGAAACTTTCACGAATGCTCTCGTCGCCCATCTGTTGCGAAAGGCCTAATTGATTCCAGATATCAACAGAATATTTTTTTACCGAGAAAGATGAAAGAGAAAATAACAGAATGATGACTGGTATCGACAAGGCGAAGATCCATCCTTTCGCCCTGTCGTTGTTAATGAATTTACTTTTCATAAAAAGAGGTTTAATGGCTGCTATATGCAGTATGGTTTATAATTTCTTTTCTACTGGTTTTTGATCCAGGTAAGATGATAATTTGTCTGGCGATACATGTTGCGGGACTACGTTCTTCACGGGCTTGGTTGATTTCAGGTAAGCGAAAATCGCCTGCATGTCTTCATCATTCATGTTTACATAATTTTCCCAAGGCATAGGTGGAAGTATCGGACGATTGGCGTCAAGCCCTTTGAATTTTCCTTTCGTAAATACATTTTTGAATTGTTCATATGTCCAGTTGCCAATACCTGTCGCATCAGAAGTAAGATTGCCCGCGAACGAACTTCCCCATGGACCGATCATTGAAGTGCCAGACAATCCGAACAATGCCCAATTCTTAGTCGTAGCAGTATCAAAAGGGAGAACAGGAATGTATTCCGGGTGACCTGATAATAACCTGTCCATATCCTTTTCAGGACCGTTTGGTCCCATTTTAAATGGGGTGTGACAATCATTGCAACCCATAATCGTTACGAGATAAGAACCCTTTTTTATTAAACTGTCTTTTGTTACCACTGGTTTGCTTACGAACAGAGGGCCGGTGTAAGAAAATATGGCAAGTGCGATTGCGACAGATGCCACGGCCACGATAATATACTTTTTCATTTGTTGGTTAAATGGTTTTAAATGAATTAAAAATCAGGAAGCGATTTTCACGCCTTCATTCAATCCTTCTAATACTTGTCTGAAACGAACTTGTTCGAGTTCTCTTTCCGCTGCGGTCAATAATGGCCGAAACACATGAGCTGGTGCATTTCTCTCTACGTTACGCAACCATCCCGTGATCTCTGCATTGCTTAAAGCACGCATCATCCATTGTGCGGAAAAATTCATTTTCTCCTGTGGAATGCCAGCAACGATCTTTTTATTAGTATCTACCAGTTCTTCATCACTGTAGTATTGCCAGAGAATATTATTTAATACTGTTTCTTCTTTGTACATATGGTTCAGGTTAAACACCATGAACTCGATAAACGAATGCATTAATAAAACACCGAGTTGTCTTTTTGCTGCGGGAGAAACAGCGAGATCCAGCGCCATCAATGACTCTCTTAGTTTTTGACTCAATGCGTGATCAGTGACATGCTCTTGTTCAAAAGCATCGACGACTGCTGGTTCATAGCGTTGAATTAACGGCAACAGCGATTCATCTTCATGATGAGCGTGTCCATCAAAAGCATCAACAGTTTCCCTGATCTGTTTTGCAACAGTTGAATATTGTTCTGCATTGTCAAAGTCAGTACGGCCTATCATAAGTGCCGTATCATACATCAATACGCGGAGCGATTTATGTATTTGGTTAAAAATGTTAAAACGTGGCATAAGATTTATTTTTTTAGTTGATTGATTTGCTTCTACGAATTTCTATCTATGTACCGCCTGAAACAATGTACTACTGCATGAAGTGAAGAATACCTCGTATGAAGTGTATAAAAAGTGTTTGTGCAGAACAGTTGGCTTTCAGAACCTGAAAAACCTGAAGACATACGGACTTGTTTTTGGAAAATAAAAAAGGATACAGTTAATAACTGTATCCTTCAATGAACGTGTGTGAATGAGTAGTTAGCTATTATCTGTAGCTATTGACTTCAATACAATCGCTTCTGCGTTTTGCTTGTCACCGGCTGGTACGGAGATGGATTGTTCTTTCGAAGTATCAGCGTTTTTTCTCGCCATTGACAGGCCGCAGAAAACCGGAAGTGCACTCAGCATGAGCAAAACTTCCAGGGCGAATAATGTCTTTTTCATAATTATAAGGTTTAATTATTTTATTGTGAATGTAAAGTTGCGCTGATTTACTTTGAATGAAAATCGATGCGGTAATGAATTGCTTTAACTGCCGGATGGACTGTTAAATAAAAAGCCCCTCCGGCAACTTTGGAGGGGCTCAAGCGAACGGGCACGGGCAATCAATAAATCTTTTCCTCCTGTTTCGTAACTGCAATTATCCTGTTGCCCATACCAAGAGTTTCGGTAACATATTTTGTAAATAAGTCGAGGGGATTATACCGGTCAAATTCCTTTGCCAGGGTTTCCACGTTATCCTTATAACTGTCGTTGTTAAAAATCTTATTCACTGCCTCCCGAATCTGCGCTGGCGCTGGTGTTTCGGTTTTCAAATTCACGCCATAATTAAAATAACCAACCCTGGCGGCTATCTCATTCTTTCCTTCATGAATACCTGCTGTTACCATCGGCAAACGATTTTCAATACCAAGCATCACTCCACCATAGCCGCCATTGGTCACATATACGTCTGCATAGGGCATCACGTCAGCAAAAGGAATAAAATCTTCAATAATGATATTCTGCTGCTGGAATTTTGTCCGCAATTCATTCGTACCCCATCCTCCTGTAGTTGCGACTACAAGTGTATCAGAAGCCTTGAATGCTTCCAGTGTTGGCATTAATAGTTTATTGATATCTTTTTCGACTGTACCCTGTGTTACCAGCACCACTTTTTTATACAGATTTAAACGTTCATCAAACCATTGCGTGTGATTATTCACTTGCTTATATGGGAGTAACGGCCCGAGAAAACGAATGTTTCTGCTCAGGTCTCGACGTGGATACTCAAATCCCGGTGTGCCGCTTTGCAATAGTAAATCCGTTTTATACACCAATAAATCAAAAATGCTTTTATCAAAGTGATTGATTTTGTATTTATCCAAAACCCGGTGCATTACTTTGTTCGGACCACGAAAAATGAACTGGCTGGTTACACCACGAAGTATCGCTTGTTTTATTTTCCCGAAAAAAGTATAAGAAGGTTCCATACCAAGACCTGATGGTGGAAGATCTTTAGAATTCTCTGTTAATGGCAAAACGCCAATCGCGATAACCGGCTTTTTCAGCAAATCTTTTACAAATACAATTCCGGTAAAGGCACAATCGGCAACCATCATATCAAATTTGAATTCCTTATAGATGTCCAGTATGTCTGCATAATATTCCGGTCCCCGAAGAATAAACGCATGAATGATATCGAACTTTAATTTTTGTATCTGGTTCTTGTATTTTGCCCGCTCAGGGAAAGCTTTATCAAAGTCATTATTACTTACGTCCACAGCTTTTATAAAAGGGTAATGCTGTATCTGTAGTTTCTTCAGTTTGTCGGTATAGGTGGCAGATGTGTACCAACGTACATCGCATCCGAGCTTTTTTAAGTGCATCGCAAGACCGGTTAAAGGATTAAAATGACCGTCTGCAGGGAAATTGGCAAATAGAATTTTTTTGCCGGCAAGTGAATTCGTTGTCATAAAGATTAATTGATAAGGTTTATAATAATAAATGTTGTTTCGTATTCGATACGAAGATTTATTATTTCAAACGGCAGAAGAAGAAGGATGCGAATGAATTGAAGAATGCAGGTAATGAAATGGAATAAAAAAAGCGACCTTCATAGATCGCAGCGTTCATTGACGTTTACAAACTGTAAACCGCCTATTTTCCCATCCACTTTTTAAAATCAGTTACTTTTTCCCGGCTTACCAGTGCTTCTTTATCTACGGCAGGTTTTAATTGCAGAATAAGGCGATTACCAAAGTAGTCATCTATTTTATCAATGCTTTCTACTGAAACGTAGAATGAACGACTGATACGGAAATATTTTTCAGGATCCAGCATGTCTTCCAGTTCATCCATTGTATAATCAACAACGAATTTTCTGTTATCAGCCGTCTTGAAGAAATTCAAGCGGCCATCACTAAAGAAGTAACTAATATCATCGATCTCAATGCTAACCAGTTTCTGCGCATGTTTTACCAGGAATCGTTTGCGATATTCTTTTGGTTGTAATTTTTGTTGCAGCTCTTTCAGAATACTATCCAGGTTAATGCCGTCGGCAGAAGCACCTTGCGGGTTATAGGTCTTCTTCATCTGCTTAAACTTATTCAACGCTGCTTCCAGTTCTTCTTTTTGTACAGGCTTTAGTAAATAATCAATACTATTTACTTTAAAAGCTTTCAGTGCATATTCATCGTAAGATGTGGTAAATATTACCGGGCTCTTTATTTCTGTCAGGTTGAATATTTCAAAACTCTGACCATCGGCCAATTCAATATCCATTAAGATAAGGTCCGGTGCAGGATTGCTCTCCAACCATTCCACAGTAGCTTTTATACTATCAGCTATACCAACTACGCTGGCATCTTTATCAACAGCTCCAAGTGTTTTCTGCAATTTTTTAACAGCTAAATCTTCGTCTTCTACAATAAGAATTTTCATGTGTTGTTTTTTTATGGGGCTTGGCAAACCCTGTGTATGTTAAAAATTTTTTGGTTCGTTCCAGATAAGCGGCAATACCGCCATAAAGTTTTTTTCTCCTTCAATAATCTGAAATCCTTTTTGCTTCATCAGGCTGTACTTTGATCGTATATTATTCAATCCGATATTGGTAGAATGTTCTTTTTGTTGTTTTTTCTGAAGGTTATTATTTACAACCAATTTATTGCCTGCAGTTGTAAATATCTCCACGGTCAGCGGCTGTTGTTTTGATACGATGTTATGCTTCACCGCATTTTCAACCAACAACTGCAAACTGAGTGAAGGCAGCAGATACGGATAATATCGTTTGTCTATTTCAATTGTCATATTCAGTCCATCACCATATCTTGTTTTCAGCAGCTGGTAATAAGATTGAATAAACTTTATTTCGTTTTCAACAGTGCTGATACCATCTTCGTTGTTCCGCAACAGGTAGCGGTATACCTTGCTCAGCTCATCCAGGAAAATTTCTGCCTTGCTGCGATCTACTTCTATCAGCGATGAAAGCGTATTAAAACAATTGAACAGAAAATGTGGGTTTACCTGGCTTTTCAGATTTTCAAATTCCTGCTCTGTTCCCATTTTTTCCAGCATTTCCTTTTCAGCAAGGCTCTCTTTGTATTTGTCTATGATGTAAATCGCCTCCCAAAGGCCTATAAAAACAAGATTTACCGTAACACCCGTAATCAATCCCCATTTCAGATCACCTATTTGCAAACTATAACCAAGGATATGAAACCGGTCGTAAAGAAAAAAGATAACCAATACCGATGGCGACATAATCAGAAGGTAGACTGCCGATTTTGCCAATATCCTTTTTGTACTGTCAGCCAGTGAAGGAAATTTTCCTTCAATAAAATGATTGTATGCAACCTGCGAATACCACGATGCTATACCTATCACGAAAATCAAGGGAAAAGAAATAAGCCAGATCTTCGAATCTGTATATATCGCTCTTCCATAGAGAATAAAATTCAACGCCAGATCGATAAACGGCATTGGAATAATAAATGAATACCATTCTGTTCTTGTCGGTCTTACCCAGTTTCTCATGTCATTACCTCCCATGATGAAATAAGCGGTAGCATAACTCTTCTTTCACCGTCGCTTTCATCGATTTCTACCTTTCGCTGATTCAGTAATTGATATTTGTTCACCAGATTATCCAGCCCCTCTTCATAGTCAGTTGCTTCTTTTACCTGTTTCTGTTGCTGGTTATTTTCAATTATCAACCGGTTATTACCGGAACTGTAAATGCGAACAAACAGAGGACTTGATTTACTAAATGCGTTCCTGTAGATTATATTCTCAAGAACTACCTGCAGACTAAGTGGTGGCAAACTCTTTTCGATATCCTTTTGTTCTACGTCGATCTTTGTTTGTAAGGCAGATCCAAACCGTGTCTGTGTTAAAAAAAGATAGGATTGAATAAAACGCAGTTCTTCCGACAATGGCACCAATGCTTCGTTATCTCCTTTTAAAAGATAGCGATATACTTTTGTCATCTCGTCAAGAAATTTCTCTGCCTCATCGCCTTCTTCATTGATAAGACTGGATAATGAATTAAAGCAATTGAATAGAAAATGCGGATTAATCTGCCGCTTCAATACCAGTAACCTGCTTTTTTGATACGTATGATGCAGACGGCCCATCTCCGTTACTGATGCTTTCCATTTATCCCAACCCACCATTGCTTCATTTACGAAAGTGATAATAGTACTGCAGATGCAGGCATAACCGGTAATCCACCATTCATTTGACCGAATCGGGGAACAGGAAACTACAGGTACATTTTCATATACCAGGTATACACCTTGTATCATTATCAGGTTCATAAGATAAAATACAGGCAACATAGCGCCGATGCGGATAAAAAATTCATTATCGCCGGGAAATCGTTTCTTCACCAAAACCGCTACGACTCCAAAAAAGAAATAGATGATGGCAAAGTAGAGCAGCGATGAAAAAAAAGATGCGAAAAATATTTTCAAAGAGCTAAAAACACATTGACCAAAGATCAACCAGTTCATAAAAAATACATAAGGTACCATGAACCAGAGAAACACGATAGGTTCCTTGTTACTGTACCGGGTGATCTGCATATATACAAATTAACATATTTTAATCGTAGCATTTTTTTTCCCGTCGCCAGTTGATTGTTTACCGTATGAATTGAGAAAAATGCTGTATGAATTGTAAAAAAGGCCGCCACACCAATGTGCAACGGCCACCATAACCAATCTGCCATCTTATTGCATCTTCAATCAGGTTTGCCGTTCGTCCTTCAGGTTATATTTTGAATAAGGTTTAATGGCTGTTTCATTACAGCACAAAGATGAAGTGGATTGCATGCGCGGACAATGCAGCTCTGTATGAATTGAACAAAAGGAAGCATGAACAGCAGTTTGCTGCCCGGAGCTCAACAGATGTGATAAATAAAAGGAAATTCCGGAGAATAAGATTATTTAACCCTTCCCCAGTTTTCACCGCTTTTGATGCGATACATCGTCATTTCACTGACGTTGTATTTATCGGCGATTTGCTTGATTGTCAGCCTGCGGTTTTTATCGTTTAGCTTGTCTTTTATTTGTTTTACCTGTGTTGCGCTTAATTTCAGGCCATTGGTTTTATTTGCCTGCTTTTTCTTGTACGCAACCTTTGCGGGACTGTCTTGCTGATGGTCGATCATTTCTTCAAGCGTAGACCACTTCAGGTTTTTAAAACTGTTATCAAGCTTGTTGTGATTTTTATGAATCACATATTTATGTTTCGGGCTTGATTTTTTTGAAAACAAACGGGCAATTTCACGATGGATATACAGGGTGCCTTTGTTTCCCGGACGATGTAAATTCAAGGTTCTGTAACCGGTAGTCAGAGAACCATTCAATAATTTTCCATCGTCAATAATTTTTTCTTTGTAACTGGCTATACGTCCTTCAGATGAGAGCGCATATTTGTTTCTGAGTTCTTTCCAGCCGGGGAACTGGAGTGGCTTCCAGGTTTCGCCGGGAATTTTCTTAATCATGGTTGGAATGTTTTAAGATCGGGATAGGATGCAGTTGTAATAAGGTTTTGGACAAGCATACTTCTAAGATAACTATTTTTTCTTTTAAATAACCTAATCATTTTTTATTAATCATCGACAGAAACTCAGATTCGGTTATAATCTTTATAGTATTTATCTTTTTTGCTTTCTCTAATTTACTTCCTGCATCTTCGCCAACCACCAGGTAGTTAAGTTTGCTGCTTACGCCACTTACTATCTTACCGCCATTTTGCTCTACCATTTCTTCTGCATCTCCCCGCTTCAATGTGGGCAATGTACCGGTAAATAAAAACGTTAAACCGTTTAAATTTCCGTCTGAAACCAGTTCTTTCTTTTCATTGTTAAAACGAAGACCTAATTTTTCAAGTTGCTTTAGCATATGGATATTATCCTTATTGCTAAAGAAATGGTGTATGCTGCCAGCTACTTTGGGCCCTACATCCTCGAGGTTTAGCAATTGCTCTACTGTATAATCTTCAAATTCCAGTAAATGACTAACGGTATTGGCCAATGTTTTTGCAGTCGTTTCACCAACAAAGCGAATCCCTAACCCAAAGATCAGCCGATGCAACGGTTGTGTTTTGGAGTTATCGATGGCCTGTTGCAAATTGTCAATAGATTTTTTTCCAAACCCTTCCATTTTCCCGATGGCGCTGAAGTCCAGTGTGTAGATGCCGGGTATATCTTTCAGCAATCCCAATTCATAAAATTTTCGCACATTGGCTTCACCAAATCCGCGGATATCCATGGCATCTTTACTTACAAAATGAATAATTCTTTCTACTACCTGTGCCGGACATTCGATATTGATGCATCGCCAAACAGCTTCGCCTTCTTCTTTGAAAAGTTTACTGTCGCAAATAGGGCAGGCGTGGGGGAATTTTATCTTTTTTTCAGTGCCTGTTCGTACATCTGCAAGCGACTTCACTATATAAGGTATTACATCACCCGCTCTTTCTACCAACACACTATCGCCAATCATGAGGTCCTTTTCTTTTATCACATCTTCGTTAAATAAAGAAATAGAACTGACCGTTACACCACCGATAGCAACCGGTTGAATCTTGGCGACAGGCGTGATAGAACCGGTTCTACCCACCTGGAATTCCACATTCAATAGTTTACTGGTAGCCTGGCGTGCTTTGAATTTATACGCAATCGCCCATCGTGGGTGGTGGGTTGTCATACCCATCTGCTCCTGTAGTTCAACTTTATTGGTCTTTATGACCATCCCGTCAATCTCATACGGCAAATCATCACGCTTTTCTTCAAACTCGTTGCAGTAATCAATCACTTTATCAATAGAAGAAAATACCCGCATCTCCTTTTTCGGGCTTCGAAAACCGAGCTCCCATAGTAAATCGAGGGAACCAGA
This sequence comes from Chitinophagaceae bacterium, assembly GCA_049840875.1. GTDB lineage: Bacteria > Bacteroidota > Bacteroidia > Chitinophagales > Chitinophagaceae > JAFDYH01. The sequence goes on from JASGJE010000006.1 coordinate 171,108, forward strand.
ATGACTTTGCAATTCAACCGGAATCTTCTTTCCGGGTAATAACGTATAGTCACTGATATGGTAAACAAATGCTTCGAGATTTCTTCGTCTCGCTTCAGCAGGATCTTTTATACGCAACGTACCGGAAGCTGCATTTCGTGGATTGGCCAACGGAGGCAAGCCTTCTTCAATCAACTGCTGATTGTATTTTGCAAAATTGGATTTATTGATCAGCACCTCCCCTCTTATTTCCACTTGCTGCAAACCGTATTTTGAAAAAGCAGCGGACAAAGGAATAGAACGTATTTGCCGGATGTTGGTGGTTATTTCATCTCCTTCCACACCATTGCCCCTGGTAGCGCCACGAACCAGGATGTCATTTTCATAAATTAATGAAATACTGCCGCCATCAAATTTTGGTTCTGCGCAATACTCAATTTTGTCTCTGTCGGTTAGTTCACGGGCCTTGCGATCAAAGTCTTTGAGGTCTTCTTCATTGTAGGAATTGTCTAAAGACAACATAGGTACCAGGTGTTGTACCGTTGGAAACTCTTTTGTTAATCCTTTTGCAACTCGCTGCGTGGGCGAGTCGGCCGTTATCAGAGAACTATCTTCAGCTTCCATTTTTTTCAGCATTTTAAATAGTTGGTCATACTCATAGTCAGAAACCAAAGGATCGTTAAGTATATAATAACGGTACTCATGAAACCGAAGCACATCTCTCAATTTTCCGATTTCTTTTACTGGCGCTTTTCCTTTTTCCTGCTCTTTCATTAGCTGGGTGGTCGCCGTTTGCAATTTCTGCGTAGCTTCTTTAGAATACATTGTGGATCACATTATATTCGTAAAGTTAAAGGGAGTTTTATTGAAACAGAACAAGCTGGACAAGAGGGAATTTAAAAAAACAGCCATTACTATTCACAACCATATCACCGTTAGGTCAATCCGTAAATTATCCGGTTTATATGGCTACGTTCAACAGGGATATTTGCATTCATTATAAGGCCAGTATAGAAACTGGATGTTACGAAAACGATTTCCCATACATTTGTTGTCCTGCTTCCCACGATTAACTATGCTTATGGACCGTCTTCACGAACTAAAAACAGCAGAAAGCGAAAAAATCAGCCATATTGATTATTTCAATATTGCCATTTCGGTTGACTGTGTAATTTTTGGTTATGATCAAAAGGAACTTAAAATCCTATTGATAAAATCAGATTTCGCTGAATTTTCCGGGCTCTGGTCATTACTTGGGGATCTTGTGCGGCCGAATGAAGATCTTGAAGCAGCATCTTACAGGATATTAAAGGAAAGAACGGGATTGGATGATGTTTACCTGGAGCAGGTCTATGCATTTGGCTCGGTAAACCGTCATCCGTCAGGACGGGTGATTACCGTTGCCTACTATTCGCTTGTCGATATCAACCATCATCAACTCAAGCTTACCAATAACGAATTGCACTGGCATAAGCTGGATGATATCAGGCATCTCGCTTTCGACCATAAAATTATTTTGAACACCTGTGTGGAGCGGATTCGTGAACAAGTGATGGAAAAGCCGATCATTTTTAATTTATTACCGGAAAAATTTTCGCTGCGGGAATTGCAACAGCTTTACCAGGCAATACTTGGAATTAATCTTGACAGGAGAAATTTCAGAAAGCGAATTTCCCTGAAAGATTGGTTGGTTGACCTGGATGAAATGGAATCTGATGTGCCACATCGGCCGGGGAAACTATACAAGGCAAAGTCTCCATTAAAAAGAAAATTGCCTAAGAATACAAAGGAGAGAAAAAAGGAGAAAAATTTTCTTGTACGCTGAGAGATATTTTCAGCAGATGTTTCAATCAACTCAGCTTCATGAAGTATAAAAAAGGGACAGAGAGTTCAATTACTCTTTGTCCCTTTTACTTTTATACAATTGCCTACAAAGGCTTTACCATAATATCTTTAAAATAGACTTTACTTTTCGGATCATGTCCTTGCAGCGCAAACGTGCCACTTGAAATAACGCGACCTGAATGGTTGGATGGTGCAGTAGTGCCTTCCGGCTCAGTGTAATCAACAACTTGTTTATCGTTGATCTTTATAATCACGTGTTTGCCTTCCACTTTAATGTACTCGGTATACCACTCGTAGTCTTTTACATAGGTTTCTCTGATATCCACGATATCATATAGACTGCCCGTACGTTTCCAGTCAGTATGCGAATTGTTCACCTGCACTTCAAAACCTTTTTCAGGCCAGCTTGAATCCTGGTATACAGTATGAAAATAAATACCTGAGTTTGAACCTGGCGTTGTCATCACTTTCGCTTTGAATTCAAAGTTTTTAAAAACGTGATTGTTTACGCTGCCGTTATAAAATAAATGCGCAGTTGGTCCATGCACAATGATCATTCCGCTATCTACCGAAAAAGTGGATGCATTCTTTCCCACTTTCCAGTCATTTAGTGATTTTCCATCGAATAAACTTATCCATCCATCTTGCGGGGCTTTCTTATGGCTCATGAATAATATTACACAAGATGCAACAGCGATCAGAGTCAGAATCTTTTTCATTGTAGTATTAAATAATTTATTGCTATGAAGCTACAGTATTTAAAGCAATGAAATGCAATTGATAAAATTAAAATAGTCCACGTCAAAATATTTCTGCTTATTGTTTTGCCCGTAAGTATTGAGACGGCCATTCTATCTCTGCACCCAACTCTTTGGCTGCATGCAAAGGGAAATATGGATCACGCAACGACTGCCGGGCGATAACAATAATATCTGCTCTTCCATCTGCAATAATCTGCTCGGCTTGCTTTGCTTCAGTAATTAAACCAACCGCACCAGTAAGGATGCCTGTTTCTTTTTTTATTTGCTCCGCAAAAGGTGTTTGATATGCCGGACCAATGGGAATTTTTACATGCGAAACCAATCCGGCGGAAGAACAATCGATCAGGTCTACACCTTTATCTTTTAAGATTGAGGATAGTTTTATTGAATCCTGTACATCCCATCCTCCTTCAGCCCAATCGGTAGCAGATATGCGCACAAACAACGGATAATTTTCCGGCCAGTTTTCTTTTACTGCCGCTGTTACTTCCAATAGAAGACGTATCCTGTTTTCAAAACTTCCTCCATATTCATCTGTACGATGATTGGTTAACGGCGATAAAAATTCATTGATTAAATAACCATGTGCTGCATGAATCTCTACGACTTTATATCCCACTTTTATTGCCCGTATTGTCGCAGCCTTAAAGTCGTCGATAACTTTCTTAATGCCCACCTTATCTAAAGCAAGAGGTGGCTCATCTCCTTCTGTAAAAGGGATTGCAGATGGTGCAACAGTTTGCCAACCACCATCACTTTGTTTTATTTGTTTGCCGCCTTTCCATGGAGAAGCCCAGCTTGCTTTTCGTCCCGCATGCGCCAGTTGAATACCAGCAATAGCGCCATGTGCATGAATAAACGAAACGATCTGTTTTAACTTTTCGATGTGCTCATCTTTCCAAAGGCCCATATCATCAGGACTAATGCGACCTTCGGGCGATACACCCGTAGCCTCCTGTATAATCAATCCCGCTCCTCCAATTGCCCGACTACCAAGATGGACAAGATGCCAGTCATTGGCAAATCCGTCAACTGAAGAATATTGACACATTGGTGAAATAGCAATGCGATTCCTGAATGAAATATCTTTTATAGTAATCGGAGAAATAAGCGAAGACATAGTTGATGGATTGTTTTATTCGTAATTGAAAAATAACAATAAACCCATGAAACAGTTCATTGACAAATAAAATTACTTCACTGATAAATACCAAAACAGTAATGCCATACTTGTGACCTTAATCAATTGTATGGCATTACTGTTTGAAATATATTTACTCGTCGATCAGATAGTATAATTGATCATCACTGCCCTCTCCTGTGTATCGTTGGGATCGAGATCGATACTAAATGCATTCGCCTGAGATCCTCGCATTAGTTGGCCGGAAATATGAAGAATGTCTTTGCCATAAATTTTATAAAATCGATACCCCACGATTACTAATTCGTTTGCCTTGCCATATTGCATATCCGTTTCTTTAAGATTTTCTATGAATTTATCCTTATCGTACTTAGCATAGCTGCTGTCATCCAGCATTGGTTTAATAGCGTCAAAATTGCGTTGCTTGATCAAATCAGTTATACGATCAGCAATTTTCATTTTTGAGCTTACCAGTTCCAATTCATCTACAGGATATTCAAAACCCACTTTCTCCCCGTCGCTGAGTAATAATTCTGACTTAATGTGTGTATACTTTTGTTTGTCATTACCCAGTTTTTTATAAAATGCATAAGCGATACCTGAAGCCGGCAATTCAGGATTAGTAGTATACCGATCGGCAAAATTGCTTTTGCTCAATTGAATTTCGAATACATTTTTCTTTACTGATTCGCTATCCTCTTTCTCATATTTAATTTTTCCACCGTAAAGATTTACCACTTCTTTGATGCCTTTCTTTTCATTTGCAGATATCATTTTGTTTTTACAGGAACCAAGAAATAGCATTGCGACCGCTGCTGTGATAATTCCACTCTTTTTCATACAACTTATTTTGGTTAAGAATAAATTGATAATGCAAGTACCCGGCCAGAAACAAAATCATTTAAAATCAATGTGTCAGTAACGTTAACGATTCATTAGAGGCACGTGGCATGGTTTTTTAAAATGTGATAGAAAATGGTTTTATGAAAAGGCTTATTCCAATAGTTACATTAGCGATTGTTTTCTTTGCCACAGGATGCGTCGAAAGGCGTTATTATGCGGAGCATCATGATCACAGCGAAAGGTATTACCGTCACCACCCACACCGTCATCCACATGTAGATGTTGAAATTCACAATTAGGAAAATAACTTTTCTTACAAATCAGTAAGATCAATCTTAAACACTACTTTCCGGACAGGGGAAGGAGCATTCACATATACTTCAGGCTGATGAATGTCAGTGGGAAGGAAAATGATAAACTGCCCGGGTGAGAGCAAGACATAATTTATCACCTGCTCGGAAAGTTTGTAAAAAGCAACATCGTTATCCGGAAGAAAATCTGTTGAACAGGGTTGATCTGTAAATGGTGTGTATCCAAATTTTTCTTCTCCCTTAATCATAAACTGTATATCAGTATATCGTCTATGCCGCTCAGGTTCGCAATCTGCAGCGGGTTTTGTGTTATATTCATTGATCATAAAAAATACCTGCTCTCCGTCCACATCATATTTACCAGGTTTCATTTTTGCAAAATCAGTTCTATCGATATAGTCTATAGCTTTTGCAAGATTCGGATGAAGATGTCTATACAGCTTTAAATTGTCGATTGTTGAAGTAATCATGACGGGAAATTTGCAGCAAATTTATTCTCCGCAAGCCTTGTAATAACATAATACAGGCCGGTTCTAAAAAATATTATCTTAGTTTATCATTACCATTTCATGAGCGAAAAAGAGTATCATTTCCTTAACCGTGATCTTAGCTGGCTGAGCTTTAATTACCGGGTACTGCTTGAAGCAAAGGATAAAACAGTTCCGTTGTATAGCCGCATTTCATTTTTGTCTATATTCTCTTCCAATCTCGATGAATTTTTCAGGGTTCGTATGCCGGCGATCCTGGCTTTGTCTGGTATTGAATCCAAAAAGATATCTATCAGCGATGAGTACCCGAAAGATTTGGCCGAACAGGTACAACATACGCTGAAAAAACAATTAGCTGAATACGGCCGGGTGCTGACAGAGGAAATGCTGCCGGCTTTGGAAGAAAACAACATTATATTATACTACGACACTGTTATCCGACCAGAGCACAACGAAGCCATTCGGGATTACTTTTTATCCCGCGTTTTATCGTTTATTCAACCGGTTTTATTACGAAAAGAAAATCGCGAAGATATTTTCCTGGAAAATAATGCACTTTATTTTATTGCTGATATTGAAGCTATTGATTCCGGCAAGAGAAGGCATGCTCTCATCAATATTCCTTCGGACAAAATGCCGCGGTTCATGGAACTTAACCCGGTAGAAGAACAACATTACATCATTTTTCTCGATGACATAGTTCGTGAAAATGTGAATACATTATTTCCAGGTTATTTAATCCATGGTGTATATAGTATAAAACTGACACGGGACGCCGAGATGAATGTAGAAGATGAGTACACTGGTGATATTGCCGAAAAAATTGAAAAACAACTTGAGAAAAGAGATATAGGACGCTCCACCCGTTTTTTACACGAGCAAACAATGAGCGAAGGAACAATTGAATTTGTAAAGAATTATTTTGGTCTGAGCAACAGAGAACTATTTGCTGGTGGGCGGTATCATAACCTGAAAGATTTGGGTAATCTTCCCAATCCGTCTGATAAAAAATTAACTTACCCGCAATGGCCCGTGGTAAAACACCCAAGGTTTAATTCAACACAGTCAATCTTCAAAACAATCGACGAAGGTGACCGGTTATTACATCTTCCCTATCATTCTTACAACTACATACTCCGGTTTTTTAATGAAGCGGCTATTGATCCGTTTGTAAAAGAGATTTATGTAACACTTTATCGTGTAGCATCCGACTCACAAATCGTAAACGCCCTGATAAGCGCTGCGAAAAACGGGAAAAAAGTAACCGTATTTGTCGAATTGAAAGCCCGTTTTGATGAAGCAAATAACCTGAATTGGTCAAAGAAAATGAAAGCTGCCGGAATAAAAATCATCAATAGCATTCCCGGATTGAAAGTCCATGCAAAGGTGGCGTTGGTGAACAGGGCGGAACAGAAACAATGGCAACACTATTCATTTATGGCTACCGGTAATTTCAATGAATCTACGGGTCGTTTTTATACCGATCATGTTTTGTTTACAGCCAATCATGAATTCAGTACCGAGCTGGAATGGCTGTTTGAATACCTGCAATCAAGAATTCAGCCAGGCGAATATGTAAATATTCCCTTTAAACATTTACTTGTTTCACAGTTCAACCTTATCAAACGTTTTAGTGAATTGATTGATCGTGAAATTGAAAATGCCCGAAAAGGAAAATCGGCAAAAATTATAATCAAACTCAACAATCTCGAAGAACGCGGCATGATCAGCAAATTGTATGATGCTGCAAATGCGGGTGTAAAAGTTGAATTAATAACGCGAAGCATCTGCTGCCTGTCGCCGGGTCAAAATGGTAATATAACGGTGCGGCGCATTGTTGACCGGTATCTTGAACATGCCCGTGTTTTCATTTTTCATAACGATGGAATGCCGGAATATTTTATGGGCAGCGCCGATTGGATGAAGCGAAATCTTTTTAGCAGAATTGAAGTGTGCTTTCCTGTTTATGACAAAAGCCTCTGCGATCAAATTAACCACATTCTGCAGTTGCAATTGAATGATACGAAAAAGGCAGTTCTTTTGAATGATGAATTGGAAAACCTGCCGGTATCTTCACAACAGGAAGGCGGCTCCGCCGCACAGGAAGCAATCTATAATTATGTAAAGGAATTGTCCGGTACGTTTACACCAATTCAATCTCAAAGTTTACCAACTGCTTGAACTGCTGAATACGGCTTTCAATATCGCGGTGATTGATCTCTTTTAAACGTGTAGCGCCGAATTTTTCAACACAAAAACTGGCGAGCGCACTACCTGTTATAATCGCTGTTTTCATGTTTTCAAAACTAATGTCCCTTGTTTTTGCCAGGTAGCCGATGAAACCACCTGCAAACGTATCGCCAGCGCCGGTAGGGTCAAATACTTCTTCTAACGGCAATGCCGGAGCGAAGAATACATTATCCTGGTGAAACAATAAAGCGCCATGTTCACCTTTTTTAATGATCAGGTATTGCGGGCCCATCTTTAGTATTGCATTCGCAGCTTTTACCAATGAAAATTGACCTGTCAGTTGTCTTGCTTCTGCGTCATTTACCATCAGCACATCTACCATGGTCAATACCTTTTTCAGATCATCCAGGGCAACTTCCATCCAGAAGTTCATTGTATCCATTACAATCAGCTTCGGTCGCTTTTTCATTTGCTGTATTACGCTCATTTGAACGGCTGGTACAAGATTGCCAAGCATCAAAAACTCGGCAGACTGATAACTCTCCGGAATTTTGGGACTAAAATCAGCCAGAACATTTAAGTCTGTAATTAATGTGTCGCGGCTGTTCATGTCTTCATGATAGCGACCGCTCCAAAAAAAAGATTTTTTATCAGGCACCACTTCCACACCTTCCAGTTGCACACCCCGGCTTTGCAATTCTGCAAGTTCTTCTTTTGGAAAATCATAACCAATGATAGAAACTTGTTGAATCGGCTTAATAAAATTGGAAGCAGCATACGCAACATAGGTTGCAGATCCGCCAACAATCTGGTCTACTTTTCCAAAGGGAGTTTCAATCGCATCGAAAGCCATGGTGCCAACTGTGATCAATGACATAGTGTAGTTTGTTTTACCTCTTAATTATTTGTTTCGGCGTGCAAACTTATAGGAATTTGATTAGTCTTTAAAGAACAACTCATCCATTACGCTTGCAGCATCCGATTCGAAAGTATTTCCGTAATTAGGAAAGGCAACAAGCGTTAGTAATTCACTGTTCTGTTTTATCTTTGAACGCATGGTAAAGAATCAGCGACGCAAGGCGTCTAAGAAGGACATCATTTTGCAAAAAGCTTCGGCGATGTTTCGCGAGAAAGGTTTTGCAGCCACATCCATGCGCGACCTGGCCGAAGCTGTGGGAATTGAAGCCGCCAGTTTGTACAATCATATCCGGTCAAAAAATGAAATACTGGAAGCGATCTGTTTCAACGTCGCCAATCGCTTCAATGAGAATATGGAGGCGATAGAAACAAGCCAGGAAAACTCTATACAGAAAGTAGAAACATTGCTTCGTTTCCATATCAGGCAGATGGTCGAAAATTATGAAGAAGTGTATGTAAGCGATCGCGAATGGAAACATCTCGAAGAGCCTTACCTCAGCAATTTTCAGAATCAACGTCGTAGTTACCGTAAGCGATTTGCAGCGATCATCGATCAGGGGATTCAGAAAAATGAAATCAAAAAAATTGATGCATCGACAGCCGTGCTGATCATTCTTCATGCCGTTAGTGGCATTGAAAGCTGGCATCGCTCTAAGGAAAAAATCAATGGTGAAGAACTGGAGAACAATATGGTAGTGATAATGACGGATGGTTTACGCAAAACACAGTAATTGCATTACCGGCCCTGGCCTTCTTTTTGCAGGCGACCACTAAACCTTTCTTTACGATTTTAAATCTTATACTAACGTTTACTTTTTGAACACGATTCAATAGCTAATCGTTTATGTCGATCCATTTTCATACGCTTAAAATAAAAGATGTAAAAAAGGAAACCGATGATTGTGTATCTATTTCCTTTTTTATCCCGGAGGATTTGAAAAATCTTTACTCCTTTTCGCATGGGCAAAACATTACACTGAAGCGTACCATAAATGGCGAAGATGTCCGCAGATCTTATTCAATCTGCAAGGCTCCTTTTGAAAATGACTTGCGTGTTGCTGTTAAAAAGGCCGAATTCGGCCTTTTTTCAAATTTTGCGAATGAAAATTTAAAGGCCGGCGATACACTTGAAGTATTGCCACCCACCGGAAAGTTTTATACGAAGCTGGACCCCTCTCACCGAAAAAAATATCTTGCTTTTGCAGCTGGCAGCGGTATTACGCCGGTTATTTCCATATTGAAGGCGACGCTGAAAGAAGAACCATTTTCCGACTTTACGTTGATCTATGGAAATCGCAGCAAGGGTTCCATTATTTTCCTGGAAGAATTAGAAGCGCTGAAGAATGAGTATCTGAACAGGCTTACACTTCTCCATATCTTAAGCAGGGAAAAGATCGATTCACCGATTAACAATGGTCACATTAATCCTGGCAAACTCGATGAACTATCAAAAATCATCGATTACAGTATGATCGATGAAATTTTTATTTGTGGTCCGGAAGAAATGGTGTTTTCGACGCAAGAGTTTTTAGTCGGCAAAAAAATTGATAAGAAGAAAATACATTTCGAACTGTTTACTACACCCGGCAAAAAGAATATAGTAGCAAGATCACAACAAGCTACAGTGATAAATAAAGACCTGGTGAGTAAGATTACAGTCCGGCTCGACGGAAGAAGTTTTGATTTTGATCTGCCATATGATGGAGCTACCATTCTCGATGCAGCCTTAAAGCAAGGCGCTGATTTGCCTTTTGCATGCAAAGGTGGCGTATGTGCAAGTTGCCGGTCGAAGCTCATCGAAGGTGAAGTAGATATGGAAATGAACTGGGCGCTCGAGCCCGATGAAGTTGAGCAGGGTTATATTCTTACCTGCCAGAGCCATCCAAAGACTAAAAAAGTAACAATAGATTTTAATTATCGATAATTTTATATAAATCTCTTAAATATGGCTGTCAGAAAACCCATCAGGTTATTAAAAAATGAAAAATGGAAAGATTTACCCGGTCATGAATCAAAGGAAGCTGTTTGGTATAAATATGCTGTCTCTGATCATGGGCGTATTGTAAAGTATAATAAAAAAATCGAGGATGGTTTTTTGCTTCGTTTGAGTCGCGAAGGTGGCTATCCTATCTGGCGTAAAAGAATGGATGGAAGTTATTTTGCGGCGCTGCTACATCGTTTAGTAGCCAAATATTTTTTGCCAAAGCCTACCGCAAAGCAAAAGTTTATCATACATCTCGACCATAATAAAGAGAATAATAGTCGCACAAACCTGAAATGGGCCACACAGCAGGAAGTGACGGAGCATAACAAAAGTAACCCTCGTGTAAAAGCATTTTTAAAAGAGCGCAAGGCAAATCATTTTGTAACCTGGTCAAAGCTTACGGAAGCAAAGGTGATTGCGATTAAAAAGATGTTGCAAAAGGAAAAGACCTTAAAGGAAATAGCTTCGAAATACGGCGTATCGGACATGCAGGTGCATCGCATTAAAACCGGGGAGAACTGGAGCCATATCAAAGTGCCAAAAAAATAGCCCGGAATAATAATAACATCATTTTCGGATAGTCGTGACCGGGAGTAATTTATAGTTTTCTTATTTTAATATTTTTGAACCATACTCCACCACCATGATCCTGTAGAGCGATATACCCTTTTTTTGCCGCGGCATAATCCGGATAGTCCTTCCACTTTCCTTCATTCTTTAATTTTAGCCATCCCGGAGTTCCGGTTTCAAAATCGGCCACTTTAATGCCATTCAGCCAGTGTTCTACATGATTGCTTTTTACTATAATACGGGTATGATTGTATTCACCGACAGGTTTAGCCTGCAGGCTTAGCGGTGGATGCATTGCATAGTCAGCTCCGCTCTTCTGCCAGTCTTCCAGCTTTCCAGGATATCCTGAATCATCGATGATCTGGTATTCGGGACCGGTTTCGTATGAAGCGTCATGTGTTTCCAATGCATGATAAATGATGCCGCTGTTTGCAGCTGCTTCTATTTTCCAATCTATTCTCAATTCAAAGTCCTGGTATTGTTCTTTTGTAATGAGATCACAGTGTTTTGCTACACTATCCATCTTTATGTGCAATTGGCCATTTCTCACTTCCCAGCTATTTTGCACGCGGTTGTTGTAAGTGCGCCAGCTATTCATCGTTTGCCCGTCGAATAATAATTTCCACCCTTCTTTCTTCTCCGATTCAGATAGAACATTGTCAGCTTCCAACGGCTTGAATGACATTGCTATTAAGATTGAACTAAAAGCAATAAAAATTAGCAGATAAAATTTACTCTTCATGATCCGTGAATTATCAGATGAACAAATTGAAAGGTAATTAAAATTTCAGCGCATCTTCCAGGTTACAGCTCTAAGCCCATTTTTCATAAAAAATTCAATGCGCCAAAATCAACTATAGTGGCATAATTTTGTTGCTCTTATTACTTAATCAATTATCGAAAAAATTTAGTTATGGCATTTACACTCCCTGCGCTTCCTTATGCGCACAACGCACTGGAACCGCATATTGATGAACTGACTATGCAAATTCATCATGGTAAACATCACCAGGCATACGTAGACAATCTTAATAAAGCAATTGCTGGCACTGCAAACGAAGGAAAATCATTGGAAGAATTGGTAAAGAATGCAGGAAGTATAAGTCCTGCTGTCAGAAACAATGGTGGCGGTCACTGGAATCATAGTTTCTTTTGGGAAATATTGGGGCCTAATGCAGGTGGCAAGCCTTCTGGAAAACTGGCAGACGCTATCAACGCGTCATTCGATTCATTTGAAAGCTTCCATGAAAAATTTGCTGCAGGAGGCGTTGGTCGCTTCGGTAGCGGTTGGGTATGGTTGATTGTAAAAGGAGGCAAGCTGGAAATTAGTTCTACTCCAAACCAGGATAATCCGCTAATGGATGTAGCTGAAGTAAAAGGTACGCCGGTGCTTGGTGTGGACGTATGGGAACACGCTTATTACCTTAAATACCAGAACAAGCGCCCTGATTATCTAAAAGCCATCTGGAATGTAGTGGACTGGAATAAAGTGGCGAAACATTTTGATGCTGCATCAAAATAACCAGGATCATAAGATATTTTTCTCGCTGTTATGAAACCGTTCTGTATATGCAGGGCGGTTTTTTATTTCGATTACTATTCTCCGAAAATTCAAAATTGCTGATTCATTTTATGTTGAATGAACAGAGGTGATTTTTTACTTTTTACGGTACCGGATCATACCCTTTTCCACCCCAGGGATGGCATCTTGCGATTCGTCTAACGGTTAGCCACAGCCCCTTAAATACGCCGTATTTTTTAAACGCCTGCAGAGAATAAGAAGAGCAGGTTGGTGTAAAGCGACACTGTGAGCCCAGCCATGGAGAAATAATCCACTGGTAAATTTTTATCAGGGCGATAAATGGAAGACTAAGTAGTTGAAGAATCAGTTTCATTAATCAGCTTTACCAGTTTATTTAAAATTAATCCTGTTTTTCCGAATACAGTTTCGTAATCCGGTAAATCCTTTTGTGTGTATACGAAAAACAAAAACAGCGACTTGTTTCCTCTGGATATGGTCTCTTGCAATTTATTTTTTTGCAGACGATATGCTTCGCGGGTGAGGCGTTTAATACGGTTTCGGTCAACCGCCTTTTTAAAATTCTTTGTGGATGCGCTTACGCCGAACTGCAATAATATTCTGTCGGACTCATTTGCAGAGGCCACATTTTGTGTTAAATAGAAAACCCGGAATGGGAAAGCATTAAAGCTTTTGCCATTCTTGAAAAGCTCTTCAATCAGTTTTCGGCTTTTCAGTCGTTCTTCATTACCTAGTGTAAATTGTTTAGACATCTTAGCAACAACAAAAATAGCTCCTCAAAAAGGAGCTATCCGAAAAATATAGAATCTATCATATCGTCCGTTAATAACGGCACGATATCAAAAGGCTTATTTCAATTTCTTTTCGTCGGAAATTGTCAATTTCTTGCGGCCCTTAGCACGACGGCTGGCTAATACTTTACGACCATTAGCAGTTTGCATACGCTTGCGGAAACCATGAACGGTTTTGCGGCGGCGGCGATGGGGTTGAAATGTACGTTTCATAACTTTTTATTTTTTCACGTTGTTGAATAAGCACGGGAGAACGTGCCGGTTTCAAGTTCAACAGGTCACCACACCCGTTGTTTTGTGAAAGGACGGCGAAGGTAGTGCAAGAAAGTCAGAAGTCAGTAGTCCGGAGTCGAAAATATCGCCCATTTCCTGATTTTTTCAGCCCAAATCAAGATGCCTGGATTGAACAGGCTCGCCAAAGAAAATAGTCGCATGATTATCAAAATCTTCTGCAGAATCTGTTGTATAAAACTGCCGATGGCCATTTTTACTGCAAAGCTTTTCAATTTCCGGATGGCGTTGAAGATAATCAGAAAGACTCGCGGCAACTATCTCACCTTGCGAAATTAACTTCACGCCGACAGGCAGGTATTCTTTGATCTTATCATTCAACAACGGGTAATGTGTGCAGGCAAGAAGAATCACGTCAATCTTCGGATCCCTTCCAAAAATGTGGCTAAGATTTTTCCTGATGAAAAAATCAGCGCCATGGCTTTGATATTCATTATTCTCAACTAATGGCACCCACATCGGGCAGGCTTCCTGTGTTACTACCAGATCAGGATAAAATTTTTCGATTTCAATCGGGTAAGAGTTGGATGCAACGGTTCCGTTGGTAGCAAGTATGCCGACACTTTTACTTTCTGAATATTTACCTACGATTTCGGTTGTTGGTCTTATCACACCAAGCACTCTTTTACCCGGAGCTATTTTTGGTAAATCATTTTGCTGAATGGTGCGCAGTGCTTTTGCTGAAGCTGTGTTACAAGCCAGTATAACTAACGAGCATCCCTGATCGAAAAACCATTGAACACACTGTAGTGTGTAATGATAAACGGTTTCAAATGAACGGTTACCGTATGGCGCTCTTGCATTATCACCAAGATAGATGTAATCGTAATCAGGCAATTGATTTACGATTTCTTTTAGTACTGTCAATCCTCCATAGCCGGAATCAAAAACACCAATTGGAGCAGGTTTTTGCATATGTAAAAATAACACTCCTGTAAAACCTTAATTGTAAAAAAAATTGCCTTGTAAATCACAAGGCAATTTTCTATTAAAATAATGTAATCAAATTATTTGGTCGGCTTTGTCGCTGCCGGCGCTCCCGGTACTTTAATGCCCAGTTTGGTAGCAACAAGTAAAGTAATATCATCTGATGGAGGGGCTACTAATAATACTTCTGACTGAAATACATAAGCATATCCTTTTTCTTTTGCAACCGCATTTATTGCATCACTTACCTTTTTGTAAATAGGCTGGTACATCTGCGCCTGCTTCTGCTGCATTATTTGCTGTGCAAGATTATTCCAATTCTGAATGTTGTAAGTCAGATTCTGTAAGTCGAGTCTGTACTGATTCAATATTTGCTTTGGTGTCTTAGAAGTATCAACTTTATTCAACATGCTATCCTTGTATTGATATTCCTGTACCATGCTGTTCAGCGTTGAATTCAATGAGTCAGCCTGAAATTTTGCAAGAAGAGTATCAATTTTTCCACGTTCCGGCATCAAAGCTACTATCTGATCTGGTGTGATGTGCGCTATTTTCGATTGTGCGTTTACACTGCCTGCAGCAGTCAGAAAAATCAATGCTATCGCGAAAGCACTAATAATTTGTTTCATTGTCGGTTGTTGTAATTGTTTTTATTAAGATTCTAATTAAATAGTTTTGGTTGCCTTATGGATTTTTTTAACAATCAGGTTACTATCAAAATACCAGTTAATTCTTCACCCCTAATTCTCTCAGTATATCATCGCTCTTGTCCAATTTAGGGTCGGCAAAGATAACGGTAATTCCCTCACTTTTATCTAAAATAAAATCGTATCCCCGCTGAGTTGCAATTTTCTGTACAGCGTTGTAAACCTTGTCCTGCACGGGTTTGATGAGTTCCTGGCGCTTCTTAAACAAATCGCCTTCAAAACCAAAGCGTTTACGCTGCAGATCACGAAGCGTCTTCTCTTTTACAAACAACTGGTCTTCTCTTTTCTTCCGAAGCTCTTCACTAAGCATTACTTGTTCAGCATCATAATCTTTATACATTTTATCCAACTGAGCCTGCATGCTGTCAATTTCTTTTTGCCAGCCAGTAGCCACTACATCAAGATCTGCTTGCGCTTTTTTGTAATCAGGCAGCTTATCTAAGATATATTTTGTATCAATGATCGCGTATTTCTGAGCGTTTGCAGCCGAAAAAAACAGCGTTGCGCTGAAAAGAAGCAATACAATCTTTTTCATACGTATAGTTTGAGGTTTGATACTTGGGTTCAAAGCTGGAAGTTCGAGGTTTTTCGCTTCTCACGAACATCACCCGCCATTCATTTTTCAGGAATAATTTTTTATTCCGGTTCATATCCAAGCATGAAGGTGAATCGGCTGGCGTCTTTCAGGCTGGATCCTGGCGTTAACCTGTCGAAGCCAATACCATAGTCAAATCCAAGCAAACCAAACATCGGCAGGAAGAACCTTGCACCCAAACCAGCGCTACGTCTTAGACGGAATGGATTATAGTCTTTAAAGTCGTACCATCCATTTGCCGCTTCAAAGAATGCTAAACCATAGATCGTGCTTCCGGGATTTGTTACAACCGGGTACCTCATTTCTATCTGGTATTTATTGAAAATGGTAAAGAATGTATTTGTACTGCTTTGGTCTGGGTTAATAGTCGGATCAGAATTATTGTAAACCGGGTAACCTCTTTGAGCAATGATATCATACCCCAACAAACCATAGTTGTTCGTTAAACCGGCATCACCCAACTGGAAACGTTCAAACGGAGAAAAGTCAAGATTGCGGTTGTAACGACCCATGAATCCATATTTAGCTGCCAGTTTCAACACTAACTGCCTGTTTTTATCCGTACCACCAGGCCTTCCGATTGGTACATACCACTCGGAATTAAAACGCCATTTGTGATATTCAGGATTTTTATAAGGATTTTTTGAATCAATGATGTCTGGATTGAATGCGGAATACGGTGGCGTAAACTGTACGCTTGCCATAAAGTTGGAACCGCTTCTCGGATAGATCGGGTCGAATACCGATGAACGTTGTAAAGCCAGCTTAAAGCTCACGTTTGTCGATGTACCATTGCTCAGGCCCTGGAAGATGGGGTAGTTGCGCAATTCATATCTCGTGAAATTGACGCCATACACCAATGTGAAATAGTCATCCGGCCATTTCAATTGTTTACCCAATGAAACAGACAGGCCTAACGTTTTAAGATAGTTAGTGTCTGATCTTGCTTTGTCAATCCTGCCGGTAGTATAGTCAATAGCGTTTGAAAACTTACTGCTGTATACGCTTATTGTCAATGAATTTCTTTTCTTGCCACCCAACCATGGTTCTGTAAACGAAAAGTTATAAGAACGGAAAGCACGGCCGTTTGACTGATAACGCAAACTCAGTTTTTGTCCATCACCCTGTGGCAGAGGATCCCAAGCTTTTTTATTGAAAATATTTTTGATCGAAAAATTGTTGAACGTAACACCAAGTGTTCCCGTTAACCCGATACCGCCACCCCAGCCCGCAGAAAGTTCCAATTGGTCTGAAGATTTTTCTTCTACTTTCCAGTTGATGTCAACGGTACCATCTTCCTGGTTTGGTACCGGAGTTGGTAAGATCGTTTCCTGGTTGAAATATTGTAGCTGGCCCAATTCACGCTGTGAACGGATAATTTCTGTACGATTGAAAAGATCGCCCGGTATTGTTCTTAACTCACGGCGTATTACGTGGTCTTTTGTTTTTTCATTTCCTGAAATCGTCACATTCTTGATACGTGCCTGTGGCCCTTCGGAAATTCTTATTTCATGATCGATCGTATCATTATACACTTTAGTTTCCACCGGTTCTACGTGGAAGAAAAGGTACCCATCATCCTGGTACAGCGAGCTGATATCAAGACCACCATCTGCAGAGAGTTGTTTACCTAATCGCTTATTAAGGGTAGCGAGGTTATATATGTCCCCTTTGGTAATTCCAAGAATCGCGGTCAGCACTGAATCGGAATACTTACTGTTTCCTTTCCAGGTAGTATTACCAAAATAATATTTATGACCTTCTTCTACTTTAAGGTCAACATTTAAGTTACCATTCTTTGCTGTATAGGTCGTATCATCTACAATTATCGCATCGCGATAACCCTGTGAGTTGTAATAGTCAAGCACCTTTTCCTTATCCTCATCATACTTCTTCGCGTCAAATTTGGCTGCATTGAAAAATTTAGGCCGGAAGTAAGGATCAAGATAGTTCAATGTCTTTGTGCCAGACAAAAAGCCCCAGTCTTTCAAAAATTCTTTCAGAGTCTGGCGATGAGTCTCCCCATACGGGCTTTTATCCGCCTGGGAATAGAGGGTCAACCGTCCTGTTTCTTTGGTGCCTTTCATCTGCTTTTTCAGCTTCAGCTCTGAAATGTTTTCGTTGCCAAAAAAGTGAATGTCGTTGATTTTGACCTTTTTACCTTTATCGATATAAAATGTAAGTGAATTGGAGTTTGCAAACTGAGGATCCGGCTTTTCATCGATTCTTACTTTTACATTCTGGTAGCCTTTATCCGCGTAAAATTTATGAATGACTTCTGATGCATGACGGCGGGTATTTTCAGTAATGATCGTTTGCTTGGTCAGCTGAATCTTTGTGGTAAGATCTTCAATCTCAGATTTTTTTGCCCCGATAAACTTAAAATTCCCCAGCCTTGCTCTTTCCTGTACATTTAACTCGATACTGATCTTATCGCCTTCGATGCCAGTAACAAAAATCTGAACTCCAGCGAATAGCTTCTGGCGCCAGAGATTTGTAATTGCTTTTGAAAAATTATTTCCGCCGGGATGGGTTATTTTATCCCCTACCTGCAAACCGGAAATGGAAAGCACGATTGAGGTATCGAGGTATTTGATACCAGTAATGGTAATACGGGAAATAATGTATTCTTTAGGAGCTTTTGCGTCCTGCCATTGCAGCAAGAGAGGATCAACGGAAGTGGGTTTTGTCGTATCAGTCTCCTGTGCGCACAAAGATTGCAAAGAGAGAGTCGCCACAATCACTACACAAAAACGGTAAAAATATCGCTGCATGGTTGGTTGTTCAAATCAGTCTGAAAATTCATTACCCGCCAAAACGGGGCTGCAATTAGCTCATTTCCTGTTTATAAAACAAACCGGAAACATTGTTCCGGCGGCAAATTAACGGTAAATATTAAAAGTGTTTGTTAAAGAAAACGACAAAATAGACCAACCAGTCGTCAGAGACTACTTTATCCTTGTTGATATCATATTTTTTATCCTGATATATCCTTCTCGACCTGCTCACTTGTCTTTCCGAATCTACGTTCACGTCCCTGGTAGTCCAGAATGGCTTCGTATAGATTTTCTTTCCGGAAATCAGGCCACCGCACATTTGTAAAATAGAGTTCTGCATAGGCCAACTGGTACAGCAAAAAATTACTGATCCGGTATTCCCCACTTGTTCTGATCATCAGTTCAGGATCCGGAAAATCGCTGGTGCATAAATATCTCTGTAGCGTGTCCTGGTCGATTTCTTCTACATTCAGATTTCCCGTTTTCACTTCAAAGGCAATACTTTTTACAGCGTTTAGCAGTTCCCAGCGACTGCTGTAGCTCAAGGCCATTACGAGATTTAATCCTGTATTGTTTTTTGTAAAATCCAGCGCTTCATTGAGCTCTTTGCGGGCATAATCAGGCAACATCGTCATATCGCCGATAACATGTAGCCTGATATTGTTTTTATGCAGGCTCTCTACTTCGTTGCGGATCGTATTTACCAGCAATTCCATCAAACCGACAACTTCGTATTGAGGACGGTCCCAGTTTTCTGTCGAAAAAGCATATAGGGTAAGGTATCCGATACCCAGTTCTGCGCAACCTTCTACGATATTGCGTACACTTTCTACGCCATGATAATGGCCAAACAGGCGATCCTGTCCTTGTTCTTTTGCCCATCTGCCATTACCATCCATGATGATAGCAATATGCTTTGGCAGACGTTCTTTATTTATTTTATTCAATAACTGAGACATACTACTTTACCGTGCAGGATCGGGTGGCCAAAGGTAATAAATTCATTGAGCCTTGCATGGAAGAATTGATCAATTCGCAGTGGGGCAGCGATAGGACTGAAGGTTCAACGTGATATAGAAAACAGCCGTAGCAAACTGGTCTTTTTGTTGACTATTTCCACGTTGCCTTCCGGGAATTCCGATAGGATCGCCGGTTTCGTAAGACCGGTCGCTCAACAATTGTGCAGGTGAGGGACTTCCTGCAGCATCTGGCAACTTGGGAAATACAGATGGATCTACATAAGTCTTACTTACATCATCGAGGTAATCTGTTGTTGTAAACCGATGCACCACCTCAAAACCAATATTAAATTTCCGGTTCACCGCATATTTAAAACCTACGCCAAATGGAATACTAAACGCCATCGGGCTATAAGGCTTACGGTCTGGATATAAATCAGATCCCTGGCCTTCTGTATGCAGTGAACGCAAATAATATTTTTTGCCGCCGAGATAAGCGTAAGGATCATAATTGAAAACACCGGCGCCTAGTGTAATGTAAGGAGTGAAATTATATCCTTCTTCGCCCGGCATAAATTTGAAAAAATTAAAGTCTCCCTGCAGCGCTAATTCCCAAATGTTACTGTTGAAACTAAGATTGCGGCGATGCTGATATTCATTACTGGTATTATAAATATCAGAGTACCCAACTCGGGCATAATTTCCGCTTAAGCGAACTGCTATATAATTTCCGAAATTCTTCCGAAAGAACATACCGGCTGCGAGTTTTGGCCGGTTGATTCTTGCACGTGTATTCAGGTCGCCAAAATAATGCGCTGCACCTAATGAAACTCCGAACTCTCCCTCCTGTACTGTTTCATATTGTGCGAAACCGATAAAAGGGAAAACCACTAATGCCAGAACTACAAATCGTTGAAACATAAACGCAAAATAAGATTTCAATAGTACTAAACGAAAAAAAGGATGTTTTCTTGCCATGAAATCAGTAATTACGCTTATCAAGTCCCCATGTTAACTTATTTCTTAACGTTTGAAGGAAATTATTCTCATTCAAACGTACCAGGTTTAGTGAAAAAGATTCTTTACGCACCGCCAGTTGAACATCTTTACTCACAATTTCTCTTCGTGAATCCATCGCGCAAATAATCTGGTCTGAGCGACTTTCTATTTCAAATGAAATAATGTTATCATCAGGAACAACGATTGGCCGCACATTCAGATTATGCGGCGCCACTGGCGTTATTACAAAACTACCAGACTCAGGAAACACGATCGGACCATTACAACTCAGAGAATAGCCGGTTGAACCGGTAGGTGTGGCAACGATTAATCCATCAGCCCAATAAGTATTTAAGAATTCACCATTCAGGTATGTATGAATTTTAATCATTGGTTCTGTATCCCGTTTATGAATGGCAAACTCATTCAATGCATACGGTACCTGTCCGAAAAGATGCTGATCGGAATCTACATGAATCATGGTACGTTCGTCAATCATGAATGTGCTATTCGCAATAGATTGAACCGCTTCAGACAATTCATCTCTGCCAATACCGGCTAAAAAACCAAGCCGACCAAAATTGATTCCCATTACAGGAATATTTTTATCACGTACAAATGTTACGGTATCCAGCAGTGTTCCATCGCCACCTAAGCTGATAAAAAGGTCTACATCTTTTTTCAGGTCTGCAGAAGAAGTAAACGTAGAAACCGAGTGCGGAAGGTTTATCCGGTGATTAATTTGCTCGAAGAATGAATGAAATACTACAGGACGTATATCATACCTCGCTAATTCATGGAAGAACAGTTGTACATCATCGTAATGGCCATCTTGAATAACACGGCTATAAATAGCAACCTTCATGCTGTAGCTTTAGAAACTTGAATTCCTGTTATGTAAATATAGCCCGTTTTGACCTAACTGATTGAAGGACCACTCAAGCTTTAGTGTAAAGTCATATAGTGTTATTATATCTAATCCGATGCCCCACGAGTAAAGCATTTTATTCGTTAGGGGATTGTTGCCTGCATCAGGATTGTGCGCATAACCAGCATCGCCATAAATTTTTGGTATAATTCTTACCGGTATTACTCCGGATGTGCGAAAACGATTGGGTGGTATATTTATTTTGAAACTAAAAACTTCTCTTGCTAATGAAGCTTCTGCTACACCACCTGCAACGCCATCCATTACATAATACTCATATCCCTGCATGATCAGGTCGCCATAACCGAGTAATTGCTGATAAATATAGGGTTGTTTAAAAGGCATCTTTAAAATGCCATTGGCCCTGATACCTAAATAAGTTTTTGGAAACAACACATAATTTGCAGATCCTTTCAAAGTCAATTGCCAGAGATTTATTTTATCATTTAATCCTTTTTTATTGACAGTTACCTCGGCAGCATATCCTCTTGTTGGATAAGGAATATAATCCTGATCATAATAACTCATCACATAATAAATTTCAGGATAGCGGATTGATGACTTATTAAACTTGAAATAAGCAGGATTTAATTTGTTAATCGTATCACTGATGTTTTGCTGGTTGAATGCAATGCCAATCCGATGCCTAGTTTTTATGGCCCTACGATACGTTAACTCACCGTAAGCACGAAAGAATGAACCGATGAATTGCGATGGATCTTTAAAAAATAATTGCTTGTTATTATCCGTGATATAATTTATCTCCCTGTTTTTTCCCAAATCCATTCCAATATTCATTCCCCATTTTAACTGTTTATCGATGTAAAGCCGATCGTAATTCAAAGACAACTGTTTAGTATAGCCGTTTATCAACCACACCCTGAGCTTATCATTGTATCCTGTAAAATTGTTGTACAATAGTTTTATTCCATAGTTAACCCTGGTAAAACTGGCTTTGTTTTCAACGATCCATTGATTCCAGTTGCGGTCAACAGTTTTAAAATAAGGAATGGGGAAAATATACCAACGTTCCTTTACATCTACCATCACATCTACAGAATAGCCATCAATACTTTTTAATGCAACTATTACATCATGAAATAAAACAGTATTCATCAGTTGCCGGCGTGCATCTTCAAATTTTTTTACCAGGTCTTCAAGACGAAAGTGATCACCGGGCTTAAATGGTATTTCCCGAAGTATAATCTGTGGTTTGGTTTTCCTGTTGCCAGTGACTACAATATCACGAACTACAAACAACGCCTCCGTTCCCGAAGTATCAGCATGCCGGGGGGAAGCAGGTGTTTCTAAAGGGGGTAGAATACCGGCATCTTGCCCCTTTGCCACAAACATGCAGCAAGAAGCAAGTGATAAAATCAATACCAGGCGATATTTCGTAGCACACTTTATCACTCAATCTCAAAAAAAATACAATAAAAACTTTTTTTAGGAAACTTAATAACGATTTGGTAACGAGGGTTAGATCTTGAGGTAGTTCATAAGGTTATCATAATTGCTCCGAAGTTCGTTTTCGTACAATTCTTCTCCAAAATAATACTTTACATTGTATTCATAGCGCTGAAATGTAGCAACTATATCAGAAATTTCTGGTTTATTAACCTTAATCGTTACTTCTATCAAACCGGTTTGCTGATCAGTGGTGGTATTTAGTTGTTTTATTTGTGCGTCATTGGATTCTATTATCCTGCTGATAGCATTGAAAGAGTAATCTTTTGCTTCCATTTCCAGCACAAGCAAACCTCCTGGCTCGTTAATATTCATAAAATTTGAAGCCTGCTTCAATAAATCCGCGTAAGTTATAGTTCCTGCAAGTTCTCCATCCTCATTAATGACAGGCACAACACTGTACCCATTTTCTACCGCCAACTGCACCGCTTTTAGAAAATGTTCGTCTTCTTTTACGCTGTTTATAGAAAAAGATTGCTGAACTGACGACAATTCTATGTTCTCATCATCAACCTGCAACAGATCATCTTCGCTGACTAATCCTACAAACTTTTCACCATCAATAACGGGCAGGTGGGAAACATGACTTTCATTCATGAGTTGAAGAGCCTGGTAAACCTTGTCTTGTAAACGAAGGTGAGGTAGTATTTGTGAATGAAGGTCTCTTGTTAACATGGATGCGGCCTTTTTTCAACGAGACAGCAGCCCTCAGGTAACTGTTGCAGGCTCGTTGAGTTTTTTCAAAAATTTAAGTAAAATCGCATTGAACTCATCCGGCACTTCCATCATTGGTGCATGTCCGCATTTGTCAATAAAATGGAGTTCGCTATTAGGAATCAACTTGTTAAACTCCTGTGCTACAAATGGCGGTGTAATGGTATCATTGGCGCCCCATATCAATAACGTCGGTTGCTTGATTTGATTGAGTTCTTCGCCTAAATTATTTCTGATTGCACTTTTTGCAAGCGCAATTATTTTTATTGCCTTAATGCGGTTTGTCACAATCCCATACACCTCATCTACCAGTTCTTTTGTCGCAACTTTGGGATCGTAAAATGTTACTTCTGTTTTCTTCCGGATAAACTCATAATCGCCCCGCTTCGGATAACTATCGCCCATACCACTTTCAAACAAACCCGAACTACCGGTCAGGATCACTGACTTTATCTTTTCCGGATGTTTAAGCACATGCACCAAAGCAACGTGGCCACCAAGTGAATTTCCAAGCAAATGAATATCTGTGTAACCCCTGGTCTCGATGAATTTATTCACGTATTTAGCCAAACCGCTTACAGAAGTATGCAGAATATCCAGATCAAATAAGGGCAATAAAGGAACAATAACTTTATTATGCTGGCGAAAGTATTCGATGAGGTCGTGGAAATTACTTAACGCTCCAAATAACCCATGCAGCAGCATAAGCGGTTCTCCTTCGCCTTCTTCAATAAACTTGAACTTATCCTGCTGTTTAATTTCGTACTCCATCGTAACCGGTATGGTTAATTTTTGCTAAAATAAAAGATTTGGGGCAAAAAAGCTATGGAATTGATTAGCAACAAACTATTTTTTAAGTTGGCTGCTTTACCTGTTCTGAAATAGTCCCAAAAAAAGATTCCAACTGCCTGAACATATCTTTGAAAAACGGAACCACAACTGCAAAGCCATCAATTGCTTTAGGCCCCCACGGCTGTATAAACGTCCAGGTTTTCGATGCAGTGATTGTTTCCTGCTTTAATAAATTCATTTGTTTGGCATAAAACAATACAACACTAAAAATCGTCGTATACAACGCTACATAAACAATTATACCACCTATTCGGTTCGCCCAACCCAGTAAAACGGTTTCTACCGCTTTTTGCAAAAGTGCTGCCGCCCATCGTACTACTATAACAACCAAAACAAAAACAAGTATAAAGGAAATAACCGGCAGCCATTTGTCTGAAACATTGACTATTTTTCCAATATAACCAGCAACAACAGCCGATAATTTCATAGCGGCTGCCAGCCCTATAATAAAAGCAAGCAATGAAAAAACTGCTACAATCAATCCCTTCTGGTACCCTTTGATAATGGCGACTGCAATCAGGATATAAAATATAACGTCGATGATCATACAGGATACACCGAAGTTGGTTATTTAGATAATAATTCTTTTACTGCCGACGAAATCGATTTTCCATCTGTTTTACCAGCAAGTTTCTTTGTTGCTACGCCCATCACTTTTCCCATGTCTGAAGGTGAAGAGGCGCCTGTTTCCGCAATAATCTGACTTAGCTCTTTTTTCAACTCCTCTGCTGATAATTGTTGTGGCAGAAATTTTTCAATTACATCTATCTCTTCCTTTTCTTTTTGTGCCAGATCAGCCCGGTTTTGCTGCTGAAATATTTCCAATGAATCCTTTCGTTGTTTTACTAATTTTTGCAGCAGCTTTACCTCATCATCTTCCTTCAACTCACCGCCTGCTCCTTCAGAAGTTTTGGCTAAAATAATCGCAGCTTTCACTGCACGCAAGCTGCGGATTGTCTTTTCATCTTTTGCAAGCATCGCTGTTTTTAGTTCAGCCATTATTTTTTGTTCTAAGCCCATATACTTCAATTATGAGGTTTATTATTATGCTTTGTTTTCTTTTAATTGTTTTTCGCGGAACTGATCATAAAAACGATGCGCAAAACTTTTCATGTCCGCCACTATTTCCGTATGTTTTGTTGCCCGCTCGTATGTATCAGCCATTGTCATAAAAGTCTGGTAAAAAAAGTCGGCCATTTCGTCTACCATCATATCCTTAGTCCATAAGTCGATTCTTAATGCCGTTTTTTCAGCGCTATCCCAGAAAGAAAGCATCATCGCTTTGGCTGGTTGCGCATGCTCTGCAGAGGAATCTGAAGCTTGCCATTTTATAGAATCGACCATCCTGGTATCATCCAATTGTACTTCTATATTAATTGTAGATCTATCCATTTTTTAAAAAATTGAAAGGATGCAAAGGTAGGCCATTCACAGTAAAGAATCTTACAGAAGCGCCTTTTGTAATACTCCCCAAAACCCATCTATTTGCGATTGAACATCATACTTCCCTGTAAGAAGCCCTTCATGGTTAATCAATTCACTACGCAATCTTTCATCTTTATAGATTTGCATCATACGCTCTGCTATATCCTGTGAGTTAGCAGCGTCTACATAAAGTGATACTTCGCCGGCTATTGCACGTATAAAAGGGCTATCATTTAAAATAGCCGGTACATGACACTGTGTGGCTTGAAAAAAGGGTAATATTAATCCATTAGTAAGGACGGGATAAACAACTGCATAGGCCGATGCCATTAATGCTGCACATACGTCAACCGGTAAATTCTTTATTAATTGTACATCGGCTTTATACTTATAAGTATCCAGCAGATTAAGAATTGCAGCATCAATAGCCGTATCAGTTGTACAAATAAGTAGCTGAAAACCGCTTTGCTGTCTTTTTTTGAATAATGAAAAAGCTTTCAAAAGGTTTACGAGATTGGCAGCATTGTTGATAGCTCCTGTATATAAAAAAAATTCTTTGCCCTTAGAATATGTTGTTTTAATTCTTTGTTTTTCCTGATCCGTTGCGGGTTTGTACCGGTCACTTACTATAATTGGAATAACATTTATTTTATCACTGGATAATTTATATTTCCTAGTTAATTCTTCTTTTGCATATAAAGAAAAGGTTGTGATAAACGAGGCTATTGGAATTGATTTGGCTATCCGTTTTAAATAAAAAGAACGCTGCGATTTTGAAAAATTCTTTTCGTTTGAATCGAAGTTTAATTCATCCAGCAATATAATTTGCTTACACGTAGTTCTTAAAGAACAAAAAGAATTTGAAAAAATTAAATCTGCTTTGTACTTCTTTAGCAGAGAGGGAACACGAACATCCAGCCACAATTTCCATGAAAGAACACTTCTTTGCAGTTCTTTTACGATAATGAGCTCAATTTTGTCCTGAGTATTAAAAAGATGCTCATTTTTTTTTGTACAGATAACAAAAAAATTATGCCCGGTATGCTTATCAGCCAGGTGTCTTACTACTTCTGACAAATAATCTAAATATTCTTCTGAATGAATACCTGGCAATAATACCGTATTGAATAAAATACGCATAATGCATGCAAATTTAGTTTTTGCAATTAGTACATCGTACGTTTTATAAAAGAATGGGATAAATGCATCGAAATATACTTGGTAATAAAATCAGTTCCGTGAGTGAATTGTCTTGATGATTTTCTTAATTGTAAGTCGTTTTCCCCGCAGTTTACGATGGAGAAAAGACAAGAAAGAATTCTGTGGATATTCATTTATTACGGTACTTCAAAAGAGGAAAATTTACAGTTGTTCGGCAACGTTAGTAATCATAATTTTATCCCGGCAATCAACTTATTTTACCAAAACTAACCTATGAAATACTTTTACTCCCGCTTTTTTATTATTTCATTTATCATTGCTACTTCCCTATTTATAATACCTGCAAAAGTGAGTGCACAATGCCCTGTGGGTTATGTACCAGATGGTGTAGCATTTGATACCACGATCAACTTCAGTAGCGGACGCGTATCTGCAGTTTTAAAATTTCCGAAGTTCGATCCAACACAGGGAATGGTAACCTGCGCAAAACTTACAATGGAGATGACCGGTACATTAAACGCATTATGGCTTGAAAACTATGATGCCAGCGGAAAGACAGCAAATGCTTATTTCACACGTCACGATACCATTACAGGTGATAATCTTCCTTCACCGCTATTGCATGATGAAGCAGATACATACGGACCATATAGTTTAGGCTCTTACGATGGAGTGCCTAATTCGGGTCCGGACTATGTTTCAGTTCCGCCAGGACAAATTTTTACAGCTTCAACAAGTTTTTTAATTACTAACTTAAGTGATCTTGCCTCTTTTTACGGTCCTGCCGGTGATTCATTGACGTATAACTATAATGTAGATAGCCGTACTACTGTAGATATTTCAGGCAACTGGCTCGGCGGTGTTATCACGACAGGTTCCATTACTTACAGGTTGGAGTATTGTTATTGTCCCCCGCAGGTAGTGCCAATAAATGTCTATAATTTCAGAGCTTCCAGAATCAGTGATGAGAAGGCACAGCTTACGTGGGACGCGGCATCAGATCCGTTAGTATATTATTATGAAGTGGAGTATAGCAAAGATGGAAGTAGTTTTACCAAAGCCGATATCGTTGAAAAACAAACCGGGGGTAGTGCATCTCTTACCTATAATTACCAGTTTACAAAAAATGATTTTAACGAAAAATATTACTTCCGTATAAAACAGCATTTTTCGAATGGCAAATCATTGCTAACAGACGTGAAATCAGTTGATTTCACAGAAATAAATCCGGCGGAATTTTCTTTACACCCAAATCCATCTTCCGGCATTATTGGTATCAAATTTGATAAGAGTACAACCGGAGTTTTTTTGGTATCAATTACCAATGCTCAAGGACAGATTTTATACTTTAAAAAAATTGAAATTTCGGATAATAACTACAGGCTTGTAACCTCTTTGCAAAATGGCGTTTATTGGATAAGTGTAACTGATGCAGTAGGTAAAAAGTCTTTTGTTAACCAACTTTTGATTAAATGACCTCTTAGGTGGAAGAGGATGGTGGCTTGTAAAAGGGGCCTTGGTTCGGGGCCCCTTATTTTTTTAAATCTATTCTCCTTTACTTATTATTACTATCATTTTACATTGGGGTTTACTAAAATTGATATTTGATCTTCTAAAGCAATACAGGCCATTTAAAGTGAGGCAAACACTTTAAAATTATTACAGCCGGAATATTTGATTACTTTTGTTTTACATCAAAAAAATATATGGAAGAGTCAGGAATGGAATATAATACGACAAGGAACTACCTTGTAATGCGCGAATATGGCAGGCACATACAAAGAATGATTGAGCATTTATTAAGTATAGACGAACCCGAAAGACGCCAGCGTAATGCGTATGCTGTAATTGAGTTGATGGGCTTTTTAAATCCTCATTTAAAGAATGTAGAAGACTTCAGGCATAAATTATGGGATCATCTTTTTCTTATCTCCGACTTCAAGCTCGAAGTAAAATCACCTTATCCGATTCCAACACGTGAAACTTTAAAGGCAAAGCCGCAACCCTTGCCTTACCCGAAACGATATCCGAAATTTTCTCACCTGGGTAAGAACCTGGAGATCGTTATGAACAAGGCTTTGGCGGAAAATGACGCGGATAAACGTCTTGGTTTTGCTAATGCCATTGCTTATTACATGAAACTTGCTTATAACAACTGGCACAAAGAACAGGTGCACGATGATGCCATTCAAAGTGAATTGACAGGGCTTACTGATGGCCAATTAACTTTTACAAATACGCCTTACGTAAAAGCATTTCGTCCGCAGCAAGAAAATCAACGCGGCGGATATGGCAAACCAAGGGGCAAGTTTCAACAGCGCGGAGGTGGTGGGGGTAATCATCGTAACGACCGCAATGACAGAAATGATCGTGGAGGCGGGAAGTTTAAGAAAAAACGATACTAGAGCGCTAAAATATCTTAAATCTGAAAAGTTGATGAGTATATACTTGTCAACTTTTTTGTTTATACATTGCGAACGATTTTCTAAACTATACTATTCAATTCAGTAAACGCATGAACTCTTTCGAAGTAACAGGCGGCAAAAAACTTTCAGGAGATATCGTTCCGCAAGGTGCAAAAAATGAAGCGCTGCAGATTATCAGCGCAGTGTTGTTAACGCCGGAACAAGTAACCATTACTAATATTCCTGACATCCTGGATGTAAATCTTCTTATAGAATTATTGGGTGAAATGAATGTAAAGGTTGAGCGTCCGCAGCGCGACACTTGTATTTTCAAAGCTGACGATGTAAATATAGATTACCTCCATAGCGAAGCATTTCGTAAAAAAAGTGGTAAGCTGCGGGGTTCAGTAATGTTTGCAGGGCCAATGCTTGCGAGATTTCATAAAGCATTTATTCCAAAACCTGGTGGTGATAAAATTGGTCGCCGCCGGTTGGATACGCATATCATAGGTTTTGAAAAACTAGGCGCTTCGTTTAATTATCATGAAGATGGGTTCTTTCACCTCGAAGCCCCGGAACTGAAAGGAACATTTATGTTGCTGGATGAGCCATCCGTTACCGGAACTGCAAATATCATTATGGCTGCAGTAATGGCAAAAGGAGTTACAACCATTTACAACGCAGCTTGTGAACCATATATTCAGCAACTATGCAGTATGCTAAACCGAATGGGTGCAAACATTGCGGGTATCGGCAGTAACAAATTGATTATTGACGGAGTTACTTACCTGGGAGGCACGGAACATAGAATGTTGCCTGATATGATCGAGATCGGTTCGTTTATTGGTCTCGCAGCGATGACACAAAGCGATATAACTATAAAAGGCGCTGGCATCGAACATCTTGGTGTAATACCTGAGAAGTTTAAACAACTTGGTATTGCAATGGATTTCGTGGGCGATGATATCCATATACCTGCGCAAGAAAGTTATGAAATACAGACATTCCTGGATGGTTCTGTTCTCACAATTTATGATCATCCATGGCCCGGCTTCACACCAGATCTTATAAGTATCGTTCTTGTTGTAGCCACGCAGGCAAAAGGAAGTGTATTAATCCATCAGAAAATGTTTGAAAGCCGCCTGTTCTTCGTTGATAAACTGATCGACATGGGTGCAAGGATTGTATTGTGCGATCCGCATCGTGCAGTAGTTATCGGTTTAGAGAGAGAACAATCATTGCGCGGTATTACAATGAGCAGTCCCGATATCCGCGCCGGTGTTTCATTATTGATTGCGGCTTTGAGCGCAGAAGGTAAGAGCATTATTCAAAACATCGAACAGATCGACCGTGGCTATCAGAATATTGATCAGCGATTAAAAAACATCGGAGCGCAAATAAAAAGAGTATAACTGTAAATAGTAACCGAAGAAATAGTATGGATATATTCTCAAGAGAATTTTTGTTGGAAGATGATCGCGTTCTTTTGCGCCCATTAGCACCGAGTGATTACAGTCTTTTGTTGCCATTCGCAATAGAAGAACCAGAACTTTGGAAGTATTCCATGGTTAGCCCGGCAGGTGCAGATGGAATGAAAGTTTATATAGACGGGGCCCTAAAAAATAAAAATGCAGGAACAGAATATCCATTTATCGTTTTTGATAAAAAACAAAAAGCTTACGCTGGCAGTACGCGGTTTTACGATATACAACCGGCCAATCTATCCACACAATTAGGTTATACCTGGTATGGAAAATCGTTTCAACGAACAGGATTAAACAGACATTGTAAATTTTTGCTTCTTCAATTTGCATTCGAAGAATGGGGATTAGAACGGGTGGAGTTTCGTGCAGATGCGAATAATGAACGTTCTATAGCAGCTATGAAAGCAATCGGATGTACCGTAGAAGGAATTCTTCGCAGCCATACTCCAACTTTTACAGGGGTGCGAAGAAACAGCATTATTCTCAGTATTCTAAAAAATGAATGGTTTGATCACGTGAAAGCGGACCTGGTTAAAAAGATTTATCAAGATTGAATTATCCGGCTTTAATATAGCACGGAAGATAAAGCCACAATTAAAAATCACTTTTCTAAAAATTCTTCGATCGCATTTACTGTCATTTCGGGCATTTTACTTCCTGGAACGCCAGTGCAAATTTCACCAATAAACGATCCATGTATACCCGGTAATATCATTAATTCAGCGTTTGGAAGTATGTGGGCCATTTTTACGGAATGTTCAACCGAACCCACATCATGTGTACCATTGATGATAAAACAAGGAGCTTTAATAGATGCAAGCTGACTATCTTCCCAGTCTTTAAAATGAATCATCCTGTTTTTATCATGGTTAAACATTCTCAATAAACCGTTGGAATCATTACCTGGAATCTTCAAATACGCTTCTTTTAATGGACCAGGCATACTATCAAGGCTTGCCTGATTCATTCCATCAAAAAAACCGGGAAGCGCGGCCTCGCGTTTGTAAAATGATGAAATGATAACCAGCTTATCAATTATTTCAGGATGACGAATTCCCATTTCAATCAACGCATGACCGCCATTACTGAATCCGAGAAAGCTCGCTTTATTTATTTTCAGGTGTGCAAGCAATGCCGCTACATCATCTGCATCCTGAATGAAAGAGGAAGCCGTATCTCTATCTTTTGTATGACCGTGCGCCTGCAACTCGACAGCAATAATTTTATACTTGCTTGCAAGCATTGGAAGAATTACTCCAAACGATGTTTGAATAGTAGAACCGCCTCCATGAATTAATACAAGTGGTTTGCCTTGCCCGTGAATTTCGTAATACAATTGAATACCATTTACAGAAGCATAGCCACTCGTACTATCTGCTTTAATGTCGGATGTTTGTTGTTGAGTCGTCATTGTTATGTTGTTTGAATGGCAACCAGCAATTACAATTATGATTAAGACAGGGAAAATAATTTTTTTAATCATCATTGATCTTTATACAAACCTACGATTCGTATAAAAGTTTAACGCGGTGTGAAAATGACAAATTAAACGGTTGAATGCGACAATCATTTTTCACTGTTCTTGCAGAAAATATTTCTCTCTGCTATCAAAAAAAGTGCGATAATCGCAGGTATGCTTTTCAAAGATATTATCGGCCAGGCGGAAGTGAAAACTCAGTTGCTTGAACTGGTCCAACATAACCGGCTCAGTCATGCATTAATTTTTTTGGGGCGTGAGGGAAGCGGCGCTTTGCCGTTAGCAATCACCTTTGCGGAATATATAAGTCTCGTGCCCCGTTCAGGTTCATCTGTATCATCATTGTTTGGCGAGGCGCCTGAAACAGCGCCGGTATTACCTTCTACTCCGCAGGAAGCTGACGAATGGATGCAGCGGCAAGATGGTTATTCAAAAATCAAGGAGCTCGTTCATCCTGACATTCATTTTTCCTATCCCGTAATTACAAAAAAGCCGGGTACACCGCCAATCAGTACGGACTACATCAGCGAGTGGCGAGAGTTTATCGCAGGGTATCCATATGGCAATGTGTATGACTGGTTACAATTTATTGGCGCTGAAAATAAACAGGGCAATATAACAGCTCATGAATGCAATGACATCATACGGAAGCTGAGTCTTAAAAGTTTTGAAAGCGAATATAAAAGCCTCGTGATGTGGATGCCTGAATATCTTGGAAACGAAGGCAATAAATTATTGAAATTAATTGAAGAACCTCCTGCGAATACGTTGTTTATACTGGTTGCCGAAAACGAATCGCAAATATTACCGACTATTCTCAGCCGTTGCCAATTGATCCGCATTCCGTCATTGGAAACAACGGATATTGAAACGGCATTAATTAACAGGAATAAAACCGAGCCTACGGCAGCAAGACAAGCCGCGAGTGTGAGTGAAGGAAACTATCGGGATGCATTGCAGTTATTGCAACATGCTGATGAAGACTGGCAAAGCTTTTTACGTGATTGGCTAAACGCAGTTTTGAAAACAGGGCCGGTCGCTCAAACAAAATGGGTAGAAGATATCAGCAAATTAGGCCGTGAACGGCAAAAACAATTTCTCCGTTATTTTAATCACTTGCTTGAGCAAGCAATTCGCCTGGGGATTATGGGTGATAGCTACTATCTGCCTGATAAGGAAAAGGACTTCGCCGCAAGGCTTAATAAGATTGCCAGCCTTGCCCAACAGCAGGTAATCATCGAGGAATTGGACAAGGCCGCGTATTATATTGAGCGGAATGCAAATGCTAAAATCCTGTTTCATGCCCTTACTATCAAGCTTTACCATATCATTCAGGACAAAATTGTATTTTTGACAACCTGACCCGGGAAAGTGAAGAGACCAGAAGTATGTACGGGTTTGGTAAATGGGGGAAAAGATTTTGTAAGTGGCAGACGATTTTCTGTGGTGATAACAGGGCCTGGTACGATTCTAAGGCTTGGCTGAAATAAGTTATTACCGGGCATCAGTGATAGTCGCAAATTGATACAATAAATTTTAAAACAAAGGTTAAAAGCCTGTTTTACAATGATTGCTGAAGTACTTCCGAAAGTACAAGTGTGCGACGCAACGGAAGCCAAATAGAATTCCTGCTGCTGGCTGTATAATAATCATTCCTCCTCAACAGTTTTAGTCTTACTTATTTTTAAAGGCATGAGTTGTACTAATTGTGGCACAGGCGGGAGCAAGCCAAATGGGTGTAAAAGCAATGGCGGTTGCAGCACGGGTGGCTGCAACAGAATGAATACGCATGACTGGCTTCGGAATCTGCCCATTGCAGATGTTGAAACCAGCTGTAAGGTGATAGAAGTTTCTTTCAATAATGGCAGCCGGAAAGATTTTTTCCGCAACTTAACGTTGCACGAATTGGAAAAAGGCGACCTGATTTCTGTAGAAGGAGTTAGTGGATTTGATGTGGGTGAAGTTTCGCTCACCGGCGAGATTGTTCGTCTGCAGATGAAAAAACGAAATGCAAGAGAAGATAACCCTGAGATGAAAAAAGTATTGCGTTTGGCAACGGACCGTGACATTGATATATGCAAACAAAATAAAAGCCGTGAACCAGAAGCGGTCATTCGCAGCAGAGCTATCGCCAAACAATTGAAACTGGATATGAAAATAAGCCAGGTGGAAATGCAGGCAGATGGGCGAAAAGCAACCTTCTTTTATATCGCGGATGGACGTGTAGACTTCAGAGAGCTTATTAAAGTATATGCTTCTGAATTTAAGGTAAAAGTTGAAATGCGGCAAATCGGTGCAAGGCAGGAAAGCGCAAAAGTTGGAGGTATCGGCAGTTGTGGTCGGGAGCTTT
Organism: Chitinophagaceae bacterium; assembly: GCA_049840875.1. Taxonomy (GTDB): domain Bacteria; phylum Bacteroidota; class Bacteroidia; order Chitinophagales; family Chitinophagaceae; genus JAFDYH01. The sequence continues at coordinate 205,987 of JASGJE010000006.1, forward strand.
GTTGCAGCACCTGGCTTACCGATTTTAAATCTGTAACAACGACGGCGGCCCGTTATCAAAATCTTTCAATTAATCAAAGTAAACTGAGTGGTCAATGCGGCAGATTGAAATGCTGTCTGAATTATGAACTCGACACATACCTTGATGCGTTGCAATTTTTTCCTGAAAATTGTGACACGATCCAGGTAACCAAAGGCAACGCAATATTGATCAAGAAAGATATTTTCAAAAACCTGATGTGGTATATTTTGCCAGATAGCAATAAGCAATATCCGCTGACTATCGATAGGGTTAAAAAAATAAAATCACTCAATCACCAGGGAATTATACCTGAGGAGCTTGAAGCTGTGGAAGTAACTTCAAGCAAACCGAAAGAAGTAGAACCTGAATTTGTGGATGTAGTTGGGCAAATAAGTTTACGCAGCCTGGAAAAGGCTGATAAGAAAAGGCATCAACAGCAAAATCAACAACGGCAAAACAGAGACCAACGCCCGCAACAACGCCAACAGGGTAATCAGCAAAGGCCTCAGCAGCAAGGTCAAAATCCCAATAAACAACAGCAACAACGACCAATTCAGCAGCGTCCTCCCTTTAAAAAAAGAGATAAATAATCTTCGTTATCATAAAACAAGATCCGGGTTGCTGCAATTACAATTCAATCAGCTCTGAAAGCCTTTCTTATATTTGCGATTCAATATAGCACATGACAATACACAAGGAAGGTTATAAAACAATAGCATGGAGCGCCATTGTATTTGGCGTTATTAATATCATTTCTTTTTATTTTCTGAGCTTTTCCGTGCCGCTTCTGAGTTGGCTGATCTTTATCGTAACACTTGGCTTACTACTCTTTCTTATTTCATTTTTCAGAATACCTAACCGGCAATTAACCATCCGCGAAGATGCGATTATAGCGCCTGCCGACGGCAAAGTTGTCGTAATAGAAGAAGTACAAGCTGATGAATACTTCACTGACAAGCGTATCCAGGTTTCTATATTTATGAGCCCATTGAATGTACATGTGAACCGCAATCCTGTAAGTGGGGATGTCACATACAGTCAATATCACAAGGGAAAATATCTCGTTGCATGGCATCCTAAATCATCGACTGAGAATGAGCGTCATTCTGTAGTGTATAAAAAGAATGGAAAAGAAATCCTGGTAAAACAGATCGCCGGTGCATTAGCAAAGCGAATTGTTAATTATTTGCAGGCCGGACAAAAAGTGGAGCAGGCCCAGGAAATGGGTTTTATCAAATTGGGCTCAAGAGTTGATTTATTACTCCCACTTGACGCCAAAATACACGTGAAAATCGGAGATAAGCCGCAAGGAGGCGTAACAGTTATAGCAAGCTGGTGAAACAATAATTTTTTTGCGTCTTTATTCGAAGCGTTTTAGATTTCAACTATACCGTTTTTAATCGCATACATAACAAGACCAACACGGCTGTGTACATTAAGCTTTGCAAACAATGTCTGCCTGTAATCATCAGCCGTACGGGCACTGACATACATTTTTTCTCCGATTTCTTTATAGGATAATTCAGAACAGGTCCATCGCAAAAACTCCCTTTCTTTTTCATTCAGCACAATTTCTTTTTCTTCTTTGTCCGCATTCTGATTGAGACCACTGACTAACTTTCCTGAAACATACTCCGACAGGTACACATTTTTATCCATCACTGAATCCATTGCAACTTTCAATTCCTCTGGTTCAGTGTTTTTCAATAAGTACCCCTTGGCGCCCAGTCTGAAAATTTTAATAATACTCTTTTCGTCGCTGAGCATCGAGAGTACGAGCACTTTTACGTGCGGATAGTTTTTCTGAAGCCATTTTGTTGTTTCAAAACCATCAAACTCCGGCATGTTTACGTCGAGTAATACGATGTCTGGCATCATATGTTGCAGAATCCGGTTGCGCAGATCTTTTCCGTTATCAGCTTCAAACAAAACGGTGTATCCTTCAAAGGTGTTTACCATTCTGGCCAAAGCATTTCTCAACAGTTTGTGATCGTCGGCTATAGCAACCTGTATCTTCTTATTGGTTCTAAGCATTTAGTTATTAGGATAAGATAATTCCACTACAATCCTTGTACCTTTTCCAGGACTACTTTTTACATCAATTGCGGCACCAATCAATTCTGCACGGCTGAATATACTTTTTAAACCTACACCGCTTGCAGAGGCAGTCTGTCTCTTTTCTTCAACATCAAACCCCTGCCCGTTATCTTCTACTTCCATGATAAAGATATCATCTGCAGAGTAAACCAGGCTTACGTTTACCTCGGTAGCTTTCGAATGTTTGAAAATATTATTCATCATTTCCTGGAACATCCGGAAAAGAAATATAGATTTTTGTCCGTCAAATGAGACTTCCTCTCCGATAACTGAAAAATCAACCTGCAATATACCAGTTCTTTTTATTGAAGCTATTTCAAAGCGGATTGAATCTGCTAAACCAACATCAACTATTCTGTCCGTATGCATGCTTTTTGTAAGATCCGATAAATCCAGAATTGCTTTATTGAGAACTTGCTGCGAATGCTTTATCATTTCCTGGGCCGGATGTTCCTTCTCGATTGGCAGGACTGACATTGATAGCTTTACTACAGAAAGCATTTGGCCAATATTATCATGAAGTTCCTGCGCTATCGTTTTCAAAGTCCCCTCCTGTATTTCAAGTTGAGAACGTAATAACTCCCGATCATAAATATCTTTTAATCTTGCCAACTCCTGTTCCTGCTGGTGTTGGCGACGCTGATAAAGAAAAAGAATAGTTACTATAAAGCCAACCAAAAGCAGGCCCAGAATGATCGCGATAATTATGAAGATGTAGATTTCATGATTTTGGTCCTGCATAAAAAAGCTATAATAAACAGAGTGTATAATAAACAATTCATCACATTCAGTAAAAAATAAATTGTGCGGATCACTGAATCAGGCATAGTGGGTAGAAATGTTGTGAGGCCAAGCATTGGAAAACTGCAGCAATAATAGAAGAGCAGTCCTGAACAAATCCAAAACGCAGGCTGGTTGATTAACTTAACAGATTTAGGAAATCTGAATAACTCAAAGAAATAATAAATACAAAAGGAAACTATTAAAAGACAGTTAAGAGAATATGTAATTGAATTAAACCTGCCTTTTTGTATAAACAATATATTGATGATAGCTACAACTGCACTTGCTACCAAAATATATCGTATTGACCGACGCATTGTTGGGTTATATATAATGCAACTTAAAACGTAGGAATAAAATCCAAACTCAATTACGGTAAATATGCTGTATAAATCGTAATTAGGTTTTCCATTTCTGACGAGAAAAAGTGCCGTTAATTCAACCCAAAGGCTGACAAAAAGAAAAGGCGCAAATAATTTCAGATAAAATTCCGATTTAGGCTGTCTATAAATTGAAAAACTAATAAGAAAAGACGCTGCTATGAATAACACATATATCGGAGGGATTGACAAATTAGTTAGCTTTTTGCAACCACAAAAGTAAATACAGTGAAAAAATAAACCTTCCTGTTCAGGAAGGTTTATAAAATAAATCCAAAATATCTTTTTTAGATAACTACGATGCCATCCTGCCCTTTGTCGATTATGGTAATACCAATTTCCTCATCACTCGCTCCACCACCTTTTGGCTTACAAAATGGCGGGCAGATGGTACCTGTATTAAAGGCAAGTATTTCAGTTCCTTTCTCAGTGTTTACATAAATATCCTTGTTAGCAAGGCCGGTTTCAGTTTCCTTTTGCTTTGTAGCAACCATTACGATTGTCTGGCGACCTGCATACAATGGCTGAACATAGTTTTTCGGATAGGCAGCAAAATAAAAGCGGATGCCATCGCCACCATGTTCTTTTGCTTTTGCCAATAACTCTTCCAGTTCTTCGATGCTGTGCCACACACTGAGTGAATCTTCTTTTCCCAAACGCTCGGTGTTGTGTACCCATCTTTCTTGTTTGTAGGTTCGGATTACGGAGTCAACATGCTCTGTGTTTACAAATTTTCCGACCTTTAATGATTTTTTTTCAATTGTCAACATAGCCTTAGGTTTTAAAGTGTTTTTTAGAAATACATTACTCCGTAAAGCTATCTTTCAACAAAGCTGAAAAAATCGATAAGAAAATGATGTATAAGTAATTATAAATTATAATTATTTGTATATATAAGATTGTCAACGAATAACAACATAAATATGATAAAATTACCAGCTAAATGATAACAAGAAACGTGAAAAATAATAAATTTCTTAGGATATAAATATTGATGGTTCGGGAACGTATAATTAATATTTGACATAACCATAGATGAAGCGCAGAGCATACATTAGTTTAATTTATTCTATACCGTTCACGTATCAAAATCCTTAACCAGAAATTATAGTTCATTTTTTGCCAGCCTTATCAAATTTGCTATCTTAAACCGATGCCAAAGCAATCCGTTTCCGTCTGGACAAAAATGCCCTTTGTCAAATTATTCATTCCCCTCATAACTGGTATTATTATTCAATGGTATTTGCAGGTGCCATTGAACTTTTGGAAAACCATTTTATCCATTGGTTTTGTTTTAGTTATAACATTTTTCCTCTTACCTGTATTTAAGCGTTTCCGATTAGCTGTTTTGAATGGTATTATAACCAGTCTGATATTCCTTTCTATCGGCGCGACGCTCACTGCTAAAAGCGACATAAGAAACGATCCAAAATGGTTTGGCAACACAACAAAAAACTGCTCCGGATATATCGTAACACTGGATGAAAAACCAATCGAAAAGAATAAGTCATTTAAAGTAAATGCTATAGTAAACTATGCGATTGATAGCGGGCAAAAAGCATTCGTTGCTACCGGTAAAATGATCTTGTATTTCGATAAAAATTCTTTCCCCGGTCATTTAGAAGAAGGTTCTGAAATTTTATTCAAAAAAACATTATCGGAAATAAAGAACAGCGGTAACCCCGGCGGTTTTGACTATACCAGGTATTGCCTTTTCCAGCAGATCACACACCAGGCCTATCTGAAAACAGGCGACTATGAATTAACAGGAAGAAAAAATGCATCATTGGTTACAAAATTGATCGGTTTTATCCGGACAAAAGTGTTGAATATCCTGGGCACGTTTATTCCTGGTGATAAAGAAAAGGGATTAGCAGAAGCTTTGCTGATCGGATATAAAGATGATCTTGACAAGACCTTAGTTCAATCTTATACAAATACCGGTGTGGTGCATATTATCGCAATCTCAGGATTGCATCTTGGCCTGATATACTGGCTACTCGTTCAACTACTCAAACCCCTGGATCGTAAAAAATATACAAGATGGTTGAAGCCTGTTTTGGTTATTTCCGGGCTTTGGCTGTTCAGTCTGCTTGCGGGAGCTCAGCCTTCTGTTTTGCGTTCCGCAGTTATGTTTACCTGTATTGTTTTGGGTGAAAGTATGGGGAGAAAGTCTTCGATTTATAACAGCCTTGCCTGTTCTGCATTTATTTTACTTTGCTATAATCCCTATTGGTTATGGGATGTCGGCTTTCAGTTATCGTATGCTGCAGTATTGAGCATTGTTATTTTTATGCAACCGGTCTATAATTGGTTTTATGTAAAGAACAAAGCATTGGATTTTATATGGAAAATGAATGCAGTTACTATTGCTGCGCAAATACTCACTATTCCTATTAGCATTTATCATTTTCATCAATTCCCTAACTATTTTCTACTTACAAATTTTATTGCTGTTCCTCTATCGAGCATCATAGTACTTGGAGAAATTTTGCTGTGTGTTGTTTCCATTCTACCACTTATCGCTTCTTTTGTTGGCAAACTCTTGCATTACCTGATATGGTTTATGAATAGCTGGATAGAACGGATTGAAGCGCTGCCTTTTTCTTTATGGGATGGTTTACAAATCAGCTTTCTTCAAATGATTTTGCTGACACTATCGATTTGCACTTTATCCTATTGGCTGTTGGAGAAAAAAAGAGAAGGCTTTATTGTTGCATTATCCACTTTGCTTGGATTCTTCATACTCCGGTCAATTTCGCTGATAGAATCCGGGGGGCAAAAAAAGATTATTGTTTATAATGTTCCGAAAAAGGAAGCAGTAGATATTGTTGAAGGAAATCAGTATCAGTTTATTGGTGATTCATCTCTTAAGCATGATAATTTCTCAAGAAACTTCTATCTGAAACCTGCAAGAATTATGGATCGCACCTATGAAAATGAACTAATCAACGACAGCGAGAATTTTAAAGAATACTTCTCTTATTCAGGCAAGCATGTTCTAATGATTGATACGTCATTTCCCATTCGAAAAACAGACAGCAAACCGGTTGTCGACCTTCTGATACTATCAAAAAATCCAAAATTGTACATGTCGTCAATTGCAGATTGCTTTGATATTAAGCAGGTCGTAATAGACGGCTCTGTACCCCGTCGAAAAAGTAATTATTGGAAGAAAGATTGTGATTCACTGAATATCCCCATTCATGACGTATCAACAGATGGAGCCTTTGTGATGAACCTGCAGTAACTTACCTTCGCGGTTTTTAAAATTAACAGCTCTCCGAATAGCCTTCGGCCGCTCAAACAACGATATGAATAAGAAAATCCAATCGGCGCTGATCTCCGTTTTTTATAAAGATGGGTTAGAAAACATTGTAAAGACTTTATCTGAGTTAGGAATTACAATTTACTCGACAGGAGGTACGCAGCAATTTATTGAAAAGCTTGGCGTGCCTGTCGTGCCGGTTGAAAATCTAACCAGCTATCCCTCCATCCTCGGTGGACGAGTGAAAACATTACATCCATCAGTATTCGGAGGAATATTGGGAAAACGTGATGATCAAACTCATCTCGCTGAGATGAAACAATACAATATTCCGGAAATAGATCTTGTTATCGTAGACCTGTATCCATTTGAAGAAACAGTGGCGACTACAAATGAAGAGAAGCTGATCATTGAAAAGATCGATATCGGAGGACCTTCTATGATTCGCGGCGCTGCAAAAAATTTCAGAGATGTAGTAGTTATAGCGGCGAAAAAAGACTATGCTGAGTTGGAAAAATTATTGATTGAACAAAAAGGTGAAACCTCTATCGAACAGCGCAAATCATTTGCCGCAAAAGCATTTGAAATCGTCGCTCACTATGATGTTGCTATTGCGAAATATTTCAACCCTAAAGAACCTCTTTATTTCGTAGAATCAGTAACAAATCCTAAGGCAATGCGCTATGGTGAGAATCCTCACCAATCGGGAGTATTCTATGGCGATCTGGATAAATTATTTGACCAACTGAATGGTAAAGAACTCTCCTATAATAACCTTGTCGACGTAGATGCTGCTTTACAATTGATACAAGAATTTGATAGTACCACATTCGCTATTATAAAGCACACCAATGTTTGTGGTGTGGCGCAACGTACAACAGTGAAAGAAAGCTGGGATGCCGCATTGGCTGGCGATCCTGAAAGCGCCTTCGGCGGTGTATTGGTTTGCAACGGAACAATCGACAAAGCAACCGCAGAAGCTATCAACGAAATATTTTTTGAAGTGCTAATAGCTCCATCTTTCGATGAAGATGCATTATCAATTCTTAAATCAAAAAAGAACAGGATACTTTTAAAATTAAAAGCTCAACCGGGAAATACTGAACAATACAAATCAGTTTTGAATGGCGTATTGGTGCAAGGTGTCGATAAAGGCAATTATACAGAATGGAAAGAAGTCGGTGGCAGGGAAACAAGCAAGTCTGAAAAAGATGATTTAGTATTTGCCAACATTGTTTGCAAGCATTTAAAATCGAATGCAATTGCATTGGTGAAAAACAAACAACTTATCGGCAAAGGTTGTGGACAAACCAGCCGCATCGATTCATTAAGACAAGCTATCGAAAAATCAAAGCAATTCAATTTTGATTTGCATGATGCAGTATTGGCAAGCGACGCATTTTTCCCTTTTAATGATTGTGTAAAGATGGGCCACGAAGCAGGCATCATCGCATTTATTCAACCGGGTGGTTCAGTACGCGACAAAGATTCAATTGATTATTGCGTTGCGAATAAACTGGCAATGGTAATTACTGGCTTGCGACATTTTAAGCATTAATCAAAACAAGGTTCAGGCGATTCAAAAGATTCTACGGAAATTTAGATGAGCATTTCGAAAGAAATGTTTTCCTCTGTATAATCATGTTTGAATCTGAATGGCAATGTTCGATATTAATAAAACCTTGGGCCAAACCGGAGATTCGTTAAAGCAATTATCAGCGCTTAATCCATTAACGATTCATAAGAAAGGCCGTAAAACGAAAGCGATCTTTGCACTGTTGATTGTTTGCTTTTTCTGGGGAACCACCTGGATTGCATCCAGGCAAGGCGTGTTATATATGCCAGCTTTACAATTAGCCGGAATACGGCAGTTTCTCGGAGGCATTTGTTATGTAATCTTCTACATTATCCGTGGTGAAAAGTGGCCGGACAAAAAGCAATGGCAAACAATTATCATTCTCAGCATTCTTAATTTTTCGTTAGGCAATGGTTTAACAACCTGGGGAGTGAAATATATATCTGCCGGCCTCGGATCCATCATCGGAGCAACCTTTCCATTATGGTTGGTAGTAATAAACATGTTTGCATCAAAAGCAAAAATTCCCCTGAAGGCAATTGCAGGGTTTTTCATTGGATTCGCGGGCATCTGCGTGATCTTCTATGAACACCTCAATGACTTCTTAAATATAGAATTCAGCTATGGAATCATATTGGCATTTGTCGGTACCCTGGCGTGGGCCTTTGGTACATTGTATACAAAAAAACATGCTCAAAGCTTCAACCCATACTTCAGCCTGGGATTACAAATGAGCATCTCCGGAATCGGGTTATTAGGAATTTCTTCTGTTACTGGAAATATGATAATGTTCAGCGCCATTCCATGGCAATCCTGGCTCTCTATCGGCTATCTCGTTGCGTTTGGTTCGGTATTTTCATTTATTGCATATTTATACGCATTGCAAAATCTGACGGCAGAACAAACTTCCGTTTATGCATATATCAATCCGGTTGTTGCCGTATTATTCAGTTGGTTACTATTCGATGAACGGTTAACGGTTTATATCGCAGCCGGTGGCCTGATTACGTTGGGGGGTGTTTATCTTATCAATAAATCTTACAAAACACCACCATCAACTCCGCCAGAGCCTGAAATGGTTTGAGAAATGATTTGCACAACGAATTTCTCATACACCTCTTTCCACCCTGCATAAAATGGATCAGTTCCCAGGAAATTATTATGCCAGATAGAAATCATTGTACCATTTACCGATTTAACTATTGAATAGTATTCTTTCATTTCTTCAAAAGCTTGTTGTGCAGAATATTTCTGTTCAAAAAAACTATTAGCATCCATATAGCAAAATGGGTTGAGACGGAGTGTTGTTGTTTCATTTCTTTCCAGATCAAACCAATAAAATGGAGATGCTACTGAGGCGCGAAATCCATTGATACTACCGTATCCCATAGAAAAATCGTATTTGATTCCGGCATCAACCAGCAATCGGAAAGTGTGTGGCAATGTAAATCGTATATAATGCTGTCTCGAATTAACGATCGGTGCTTGTGCTATCTCGCTAAGTTGCCTCATTTCACTTTTAATCAACGTCACGTCATCACCGCTTTGCCAGGACGGATGAACGCCGATACTATAATGTTCGGCATGTTGTAAAATAAGGTCCTGCATTACTCTATTCGATGGCAAAATATTTTTATCATACTGACCATTTCGTGCGGCAACAATGAAAAAGTAAACCGGTCTTAAGTCATGCTCTCTATGTAAATTATCCATCCATTCATAAGCATCAAACGGATCTTCGGATTTACCCGTTAATACATTCCATCTTTCTTTAGTTTGCCCTATTCCTGATTGAAAGAATGATTTTAGCAGGCCGCCAGCTTTTTTAAAAAGCGGTTTATGCCTCATCGAAAAAGCCTGGTCTATGTCATAAGTCGGCCAAAAACTAATCTGTTTTGCAGGTTCAGGAAAATTGTAACCAGGAAATTTTGATTGTAATGCTCTTCTGAAATCGAGAAGCCAGTAATTTATCAAAGGAAGATGAAGAAAATTTTCTTTAAAGGCCAAAGAATTTTCATGCGCATAGCGTCCATACATATCTTTCACATGCGGCAAATATTCTTCGTATCGGCTCAATAAATAAAAAGAAGCCGCGAAAATGTCAAATGGGAAATCACCATTTGCACGAAAGAATGCCTTTCTATCTCCGGCCATAAATAAATCGATTGGTCGTGACCGGATATCGTTTTCAAAAAGTAACGTATAAGGTTCAATGTGAAATTCAGTCGTTGTAATCTTATTACTACTGTAATTGATGCAAGGATTTAATTTGTTTAAAAAAATCTCTCTGGTAGTTGTCAGTTGAAGTGGCTCACCAAAAAGATGTTCGCTCATAAATTCACAGATATATTGCAAACGGGATGTTATATGTTCCGTATAAAGCAGCATACAAATAAGATAAACGAATATACTTATCAAGTTGTGAAAAATCTCTTGATGCATGCATCCTTTAATTTTTTATTTCGTCTCCGTTGAAAGATCGAACCAAAATCTTCCGTCTGTTTTTGAAAAAATTAACTGCAATACTCTTGATTGGAATCTTTGCCTTTTCAACATGTCAAAGGCAGATTATTTATTTTAAATGTCGCCTGGCAGTTGGTTTTAATTTATACACTCCGGTATGTGATTGCGAAAAAATAGTCATGACTGATATGATTACAGCCTCTCCGTTTCCTTTTCAAAAAATACATTTTCATATCCTCTCTGATGATTTATTTGCAGCCGAAATCACGCACAAGTCAGGCATACTGCTTTGCATACAATGTTTACGAATGAACTCCACAAACAATAGCCGGGAACAAGATGGGTTTTGCATGGAGATCTTTCATCCCCCTTCAATCTCCTTTACTTTAAACTTTCTGTCTTACGCGTATTGATTAGATTAAAACGCAAGAGGATTTTATTGCCATTTTTATTTCTATAATTAAAAAACAATGTATGAAAAAAGTATTTTTCTGTATAGCAATTCTATTTTCTTTACCAGGTATTTCACAAACTAGTGCTGATAAACCACAAATCCTTTATGGTGAAGTTTCGAAAACAAATCTGACAGTGGCCCCATTTGATAAATTGTTCAATTCAGGCTACAGCGAATATTCGCCTGATAAGGCACTTATCGATAGTTTCAATACCGAGAAATGGAAAGATGTTTCGATTGAAGTATTTTTCGGCAGTTGGTGCGGCGATAGCAAAAGAGAGGTTCCCCGTTTTCTAAAAATTATGGCTGAGCTTAATGTGCCAGATAATAAGATAAAGCTTATAGCAGTTGGCGGTAGCGATTCATTGTACAAGCAAAGCCCTTCGCATGAAGAAAATGGAAAAGGGATTTTCCGTGTGCCGACCTTTATCATTTATAAAAAGGGAAGGGAAATAAACCGCATCAATGAGTTCCCTGTGTTTTCGCTCGAAAGAGATTTGCTTACGATATTAAATGGCAAAACATACTCACCCAATTATCATTCATTTGCTACAGTAAAAAAGTGGGTCAATGAAAATACGTTGCTGGAACAGAATATCAGTGTAGCTGGGCTTGCGGAGCAACTGAGATCGCTTATCAGAAATGAAAATGAATTAAACAATCTTGGTTATGTATTGCTAAAGCAGGATAGAAAAAGAGAAGCGCTAAAAATATTCCAGGTCAATTATAGTTTATACCCTGAATCAGCGAATATCGCTTCCAGTCTTGGCGAAGGTTTTTACGAAAATGGCGACTATAAAAAAGCGGTTAGCATGCTTGAAGCATCGCTGGAAATGAATAAGGATCCCAGGTTAGTGAAATCGATTTTAGAAATTTTGTACAAAGCAAAAGAAAGGGAGAAAATATAGTGACTACTTTAACCTTCCATTGTCGCAAAGCAGTGGAAGGTTATTACAGTTTGTTTTTCTCTTTCCATTGTTGATTAAATGATTTTTTTGGAAACTCTAACTTGCTGCGATGCTCTGTCCATGCTTTGCCAATCGAATTGATCAACCTGCTTTTCATATTTCCGTTAGCAACGTTCATCCAGCTTCTTCGTAGCATCGCTATGCGCCACGCTTTCCATGCTATTTTTTCAGCAAACGGCGCATATCCTTCTTTTACCGCTTCGTTGCGGTTTTCAAGCAATAATTCATGAAGATTAATTTTTACGGCACATACCTCTGTGCAATTGCCGCATAGCGAAGAAGCATGACTCAGATGTTTCCATTCACCAAGATCACGCAAATGCGGCGTGATAACTGAGCCGATTGGGCCGCTGTAAGTAGCGGCGTACGTGTGTCCACCAATATTTTTATATACAGGACATGCATTCAGGCAAGCGCCGCAGCGTATACAATAAAGACTTTCCCGCATTTTTTCATTCGCGAGGATATTGGTGCGGCCATTATCCAACAAGATCACATACATCTCTTCAGGCCCATCAGTTTCATTTTCCTGTCTCGGCCCTGCAAGAATTGTATTGTAAGAAGTAATACGCTGCCCTGTTCCGAATGTAGAAAGCAATGGCCAAAACAAAGCAAGGTCTGTTAAAGATGGAATAACTTTCTCAATGCCAACAATTGCAATATGCGTCTTAGGCCATGCTGAACTCAGTCTCGCATTTCCTTCATTTTCGCTTACCGCTATTGCGCCAGCATCTGCAATTATGAAATTAGCGCCAGTGACACCGACTTCCGCCTGTACATATTTTTTGCGAAGCACGTCTCTTGCTACAAGCGTAACTTCTTCAGGGCTTAATCCCGGATCAGTTCCCAATTTATCAGCAAAGAGCTGCGCAATCTGCTCTTTATTTTTATGCATTGCCGGCGTTACAATATGATACGGCGGTTCGTTATCTAATTGTTGAATGTACTCGCCAAGATCCGTTTCAATGCTTTCTATATTATTCTCAGCAAGGAAATGATTCAGGTGAATCTCTTCAGTAACCATGCTTTTGCTCTTCACCAATGTGTGGCAATTCTTCTCCCTGCAGATTTTCAAAATTTCATCGTTCGCCTGTTCCGTATTTTCAGCCCATATTACTTTAGCTCCTCGCTTTGTTATAGTCGATTCAAATAGCTCAAGATAATAGTCGAGCTGCTCTATCGCTTTCCATTTAGTATTTTTTGCCCGTTCCCGCGCCTGGCTTAATTCAGCAAACTGGCTTTTCCCCTGCGGCACAACGGCGTTGTATCGGCCAATATTGAAATTGATTGTCTTCCGATGTGCTCTGTCTGAAGCTTTTTCAATACTTTTCTCAATAAATTTTGTTGATTGCTCTGACATAGAAATCAAGCTTATCCCGATAGAAATTTACTTTGGTTAATCTTTTTTCTTAGCTATACGATCAAGTACATCATAAAACGCTGCGCCATATTTCCGGATCAATGCTTCTTTCAGAAATTCGTATACAGGCACCTTTAATTTTTTACCAAGACTGCAAGCTGGTTTGCATAGCTTTTCTCTTGGTTCATAATTCACCCGCTCATAGTTACCGTGCTTTCCTTTGTTCGTTGTAACGGGAAAGAGATGACAACTGATTGGCTTTTTCCATTCAATAACGCCATCATAGTAAGCCTGCTCAAAAGCGCATTTGATAATTCCTTTTTCATCACGATATCCATACACACATATTTCGCTGTCGCTACCGAGTGTGGGTGTTACCCAACCAAACTCCTTATGGTTTACAAATTTGCCTTTCTTTTCTATTTCAAGTACTGAGGCTTCCGGAAGATATGGTTTCACTTTTTCGTACACAGAAAGAATGATGTCCATTTCTTCATCTTCAAGAGGTGCGCCTGCATCGCCTTCTTCACAACAACCTCCTTTACACTTTGCAAGATCACAGACAAACTGTTCACTGATGATGTCATCACTTACCATTATGTTGTCAATCACTATCATGTTGTAAAGTTACGGCAGAAAGGCAGCAAGAAAACACAGTGGCAACGAGTGTTTTAGTTTAGCAGTAAGCCTTAGGCATTTTCAGTCTCTCTATCTTCTGACTTCAATATTCTTACTTCTTTTTCACTTCCACTGTACTGTATTCACCAAATGTTGCAGGTCTTTTTTTACAAAATCATTTACGATGCCTAATGAATCTTCATTTGGAGTGGCATAAAAATATAAAGCACCTCGTAAAAAATGTTTTACAGAATCAGTAAGAAAAAACTGGTTGGCCGTAGCGGTATTTCCTGTCAAAGTGAAATAAACACCGCTAATACCATTATCTGTAACAAACGGTTGCGGCTCGATACCAGAAGCTTTGTAAGTATGTTGCTTGTACGACATCGTAAAGGCGTCGTTCACCAGTGAATCAAATTTATTCTTTCCAATTTCTTTATAACTGATGTATACGCGGCCGTGAAAAACCGGCAAGTCAATATTCAACCACCATGGATTTTCGGGTTTGTCTTCAAAAAAAGTAGTGTCTCTTTTTACATCACCATACACCGGGTACTCAAATGAATATGGATACCCCTGCTCGTCAAATTTTTTATAGCTATGCTCAGGAAAATCAATTTTAAAATATCCTCTTTTTTTGAAAGTATACGGGCTATTGCATGCCGTCAGCAAAATAGCAATAGTAACAATAGAAAATATCGCCTTATTTTTTAGTTGGGTCATTTTTCAGCTTTGGATGGATTGTCACTTTTACCTGGCGGATGCGGCTCTTATCAGATTCCACAATTGTAAATTCAAAGTCGCCGCATGGAATTACAGCATTTTGTTCAGGAAATTCTCCTGCAAGTTCCAATACAAGCCCTGCGAGAGATTCGCTATCTCCTCTTACTTTATCAAATGTATCAGCCGGTATCTGCATGATACGGCAAACATCGTGAATCATTGTGCGACCTTCAAAAATATAATTGTTGTCATCCAACTTTCGGTTGGAGCTTTCTTCATCGTCAAACTCATCTTTTATGTCACCGATAATTTCTTCAAGAACATCCTCCAGCGTTACGATTCCGCTTGTGCCGCCAAACTCATCCACCACTACCGCGAAGTGAATATGCTTTGATTGAAAATCTTTCAGCAAATCCTCAATGAGCTTAGATTCGGGAACAAAATAAGGCTGGCGCATCAATACATGCCAGTCAAAATCTTCTTTTTGATCGAGATAAGGCAAAAAGTCTTTGGTATTGATAATGCCGGCTATCTCATCAAGGTTTGTTTTATACACCGGAATTCTTGAGTAATGTAAATCTTCAATCACTTTTACAACCTCGGGGAATTTGCTATTGAAATCAATGCCATTCACTTCAAGACGGCTACGCATAATTTGCCGTACTGAGATGTTTCCAAACTTCACTATTCCCTTCAGTATTTTCTTTTCTTCATCAGAAGCCTGGTTGCCGGAGCTTACATCAATCGCTTCATCTAATTCTTTCAGACTTTTCAATTGAGAACGGTTAGCGCCTAACCGACGACCTATGCTATCAGCTATCGATATCATACGTAAACTGATCCTTCGTAATAACAGGTTTAGCGATTCAACAACCATTGAAGAGCCGTAGGCAAACCGGATATTGTTTTGTGTTGCCCATACTTTCGGTAGTATTTTTCCAAAAAAAATAAGCCCGATAGCAATAATCAAGACCTTGACAATAAGTTCAAGAACCGGGGCAAAACCTTCTAAACCCTTGAAGAAATTTTCCAGTGGTAGAAATTCTGTGATAAGGAAATTGGAAAGTATGATAATGCAGATGTTGAAAAATGTATTCGCGATCAGCATTGATGTATAGACCGTCTTTCGCTCTTCGAGTAAGTTGATAATACGTTTGGCAGCAGTATGCTGTTTTGTCTTCAGCATATTTATATCCCGGGCTGTGAGTGAAAATAATGCCACTTCAGCTCCCGAAATTGTGAATACCAACAGTAACAATGCAACTAATAAAATAATCAAAAAAGTGGTGCCCTGCAGGTTAATAGCAAGCAGTATGGAGAGAATACTTTCATGAACCGACAATAAAACCAACCGAAAATCCAACGCAAGGTATTTTGGTGAATGATTTAGTAATCATAAAGGCAGGTCATAAGGCCTGCCCGAATAGTTACTTGCCGCAAAGGTATAGTTAAAATGGTAAATTCTCTGAGGGATCGCCGACTGGTGGGATATCGTTTCCGCTGATGCCTTCGATGTGCGAATCGCCTGGTATAGTTGATGAGCTGCCTCCGTCCATTCTTTTATCCAGCATGATGAGATTATCTCCCACCACTTCTGTTGCAAACTTTCTATTACCTTCTTTATCTTCCCAGCTTCTTGTTCTCAATCTTCCTTCGATATAAACGAGACTTCCTTTGTGTAAGTATTTTTGCGCCAACTCTGCAAGCCCCCTCCATAGTACAACCGTATGCCACTCTGTTTGAGAAACCAGTTTACCCGAACGATCTTTAAAAGTTTCTGTAGTTGCCAGGGGAAATTTTGCTACGGCAATATTGCCTTCAAGAAATTGTACATCCGGATCCTTTCCAAGGTTGCCAATGAGCATCACTCTGTTTACGCCTCTCATACGTTTTAATTTATTTAGTCAATCGGATTATGCTCTGTTCTTAAAATTAATTTTTTTTAAACGTAAAACCGAAAAAAGTTTGAATGTTACAATTCGTTAAAATGCTGTACCAATGGACCGAATCCTGCCATCGGGATGTTTGTAGAATATAATACCCATGTGCGGGGGCAAAAAAATACGCCCTGAAAAGGGCATATTAAACTTGCGATAGCCGCTACTACGAATCACTTTTACTCCATTTGCTAATTATCGCAAGCCCTTTAAATGAATCGATATAAAAAAAGCCACCCGAAGGCGGCTTTAAAGCTATTTGACGTTGTTATTATTTCTTTTCAAGCAATTGGAAGAATTGATCCAACTGTGGAAGGATAACGATTCTTGTACGACGATTTGCTGCTTTACCTTCTTTTGTATCGTTCGATGCAACTGGTTTATACTCGCTACGTCCGGCTGCAGCCATTTTAGCCGGATCAAGCCCGTATTCTTTCTGCAATACGCGTACTACTGCGGTTGAACGTTTTACACTCAAATCCCAGTTATCAATCAGAACGCCATTGCTATTGAATGGAACATTATCAGTATGACCTTCTACCATGAATTCTATATCAGGTTGATTTTTTAATACTGCTGCTACTTTACCCAGTACTGCTTTTGCACTTGGGCTGATATTGTATTTGCCGCTGCTGAATAAAAGTTTGTCTGAGATATCGATGAACACAACGCCTTTGTCTACTTTAATGTTGATGTCCTGGTCATCCATATTGCCTACTGCACCTTTCAGGTTCATCACAAGAGCCATATTTAATGAATCCTTCCTCGCCATTTGCTGTTGTAAAGTCTGAATGTAGTTATCCTTCGCGCCTATATTCTCTAACGACTTTTTAATGTTGTCTGCCTGCTGAGAAGAGATTACAGAAAGATCCTGCAATTGTTTCAATGCCTGTGTGTTGTTTTCTTTCAAATAAGCAATCTGCTTATTCAGGTCATCAATATTTTTCTGCAACTCCCCATTTTTTCTGTTGGCGTCTGCCTTGCCGGTATTACAATCAGAAAGGTCGCCCGTAAGTTGTGCGTTTTTCTTTGTCAGATCGTCGATACTGGCTTGTGCTGCTTTATATTTTTTTTGGCTGACGCATGAAACCAGTAAAACGGCAGTTAATGCTGCTAATGCAGTAGTCCGGAAATTCATAAAAAAACATTTTTGGTGTATAAAATTTCTTTGCTCATCGTTAAGAGTGAATCATGAAACGGCCGCAAATATAATTTAATAATTTTCAATGCTGCAGCTTATCCTTTAAAACACTGTTAATAGGGGTGCTATTTCCGTAAAATACGATAGTAATAAATCCTGTACTGTGCCGGTTATTTCGCATTCTTTCAATTTTGCTAAATAATCACTTGTATTCGCGATGATTTTTAATTTACTTGTAACATTGCCGAAAATTTCGACAACCCTCTCTCCATGCCCGCAAAAAAGAAAAATGGAACTGCTTTTGTAAAATGGTTGCGTATCACTATTGTTTCTCTTTTCGTTGGTGCAGCTATTTATTTCGGTTATCAATGGATACAATACAGGCGGGCATTGTTTGTCCGGTATCCTGAATTTGGTATAGCCATTCCCGAAAGCTATCCGATTCACGGAATTGACGTTTCAAAATACCAGGAAATGATCGCCTGGGATGAGGTAAAAGCGATGCAGGTGAAAAATGTAAAGCTTGGATTTGTATTTATCAAAGCAACTGAAGGCATTGGCAATATGGACCGTCAGTTTCCCCGCAACTGGAAAAAATCGAAAGAAGCCGGTATGGTACGAGGCGCTTACCATTTCTTTCTGGCCACAAAAGATGGCAGAATGCAGGCAGAGAATTTCATAAAATGCGTTGCATTGAAACCCGGTGATATGCCGCCGGTACTCGATGTAGAACAAACCTATGGTATGAGCTCTGAGGTTTTAAAAAAAGAAGTAAAAGAATGGTTGGATGTGGCAGAGGCTTATTATGGCATCAGACCGATTATTTATACCAATGTTGATTTTTATAAGCGAAACCTTGGTAGTGATTTCGATGAATATCCCCTTTGGGTGGCGCACTATTATGCTCCGAATCAGCCCCGCATAAAAAGAGATTGGCTCTTCTGGCAACATAGTGAAGGTGGTCGTGTAAACGGTATCTTAAGCACCGTTGATTTTAATGTATTTGGTGGCGACTCAGTTGAATTCAAGAGTATTCTTATTCCATAAATTTTTAACGGCGTAACTTAATTGTATGGAACAAGGTTTCGACCCGGAAGTGAAAAAATATTTCAGGAAAATAATCGCTTCATTCAGTTGGGGTTTCCTCTGGTTGTTTGGAAATGCGATAGCTGGTTTATATTTCAAGCTTTCTTTTTTTGGTGAGCACCTAGTAATTTTTACAATTCTGTATTATATACTTTCGGTTGCAGCACTGATATTTTTACTGCTGTTTTATTATAAAACGTG
The DNA here is from genome assembly GCA_049840875.1 of Chitinophagaceae bacterium. Taxonomy (GTDB): domain Bacteria; phylum Bacteroidota; class Bacteroidia; order Chitinophagales; family Chitinophagaceae; genus JAFDYH01. Next base: position 225,063 of record JASGJE010000006.1, read on the forward strand.
GAGTAAACGTAATTGATCAGCTGCTATGATCTGCTATAATCATCCACTTGCCTTTTATCTTTTGAAATAATAAATCATAATGACCGCTCAGATCGCCGATCGTTCTTTGCAAATGCCATTTACCTACAACATAATAATAATCCCCAGATAATTTTTTTACTACGAGGATATTAAAATCGAGCTTGCCCATTGCCGTCGTATCCGGGTAACCTTTTTTATAATTGTCAAGTGTCGTTTGCCATCCCCACTTTATTCCGTTTTTACCAATAAACATCAATGAATCACTGTGCCAGTAAGTTTGCATAAATGCTTCAAGGTTGCCGCTATTCCAGCTTGCTGTTTGCTTTGCCATCACATCTCTTATCTCTTTTTCATCGCTGGATTGACCAAATAAAATAGTGGCAGTACATAGAAAGAGAGACACAAACAAGGTTTTCATACGAATAATTTTGTGCATTAAGTTAGCGAAAAAGAAGACAGTGATAGAAACGATTAATGGTCACAATCGTCAACATGGCAATGATTGGATTGCCTGCAATAATAATAATTCAAAAAATGCGCGGTCAAAATAAGAAGCACTGCTGGCAGCAAAAGCCAAAGTTCATTTTCATGATAAAGTTCCTTTAGCACAAGAAAAATAAACCCTGCTAAAAAAACAAGCAATGGCAGCATACGATGGTGATGCTTGGCATATCCGTGAATTAATGAAAAACTACCGATACCTAACGCAGCCACTATCATCACGATTTCGAAAGTAAGGTTGTGAATAATATTTATTCCAAAGAGAGGAAGGCTTGTAAAAAATAAAGGAAGAAGTGCACAATGGATAGCACAGGCTACTGAGGTAGCAATACCCAATCCATCCAGGTTGATTTTTAGTTTCATGCTTCGGCAAATATAATTACTTTGCAACTCAGATGCAAAAGAAATTATATGAGAATCAAAATACGTCTATTTTCTGTTGGCTGAACTAACTTCGCGAAGAATTTTTGAATGAAGAAGAAACAAGCTTTTTATATAGCCTTTTTTGCAGTCCTGGTTGTCGGCTTTTTTATTGTGCTTTCGAAGTTAATTCCCGGATTTGCTGCTACGAAGGTGCCGCCGGTCGGGTATGTTCAGCCTTTCCGTTTTACTACCCAGGATGGAAATTATTTTTCTGACAACGATGTAAAAGGAAAAGTGTTCGTTGCTGAATATTTTTTCACTACGTGCAAAGGCATCTGTCCGCGATTGAACACAAATATGCGGAAGGTGTATGACCGTTATAAAGATGAAAAAGACTTTTATATCCTTTCCCACACCTGCAATCCAGAAACTGACTCTGCGCCAAGGCTTAAAAGATATGCCGACTCGATGAAAGTGGCCACTGACCGCTGGATATTCCTGACGGGCAAAAAAGACAGTCTTTATTACCAGGCAAGATTGAGCTATCATATTGATGACCCTAAAAATAATCTTACCTCTATCGAAGACGATTTTTTGCATACTCAATTCTTCGCTCTAATCAATAAAAAAGGAGAGGTCAAAAAGATTTATGATGGCCTGAAACAAAGTGAAGTGGACGAGATGATAAGTGACATAGATAAATTATTAAAAGAGTAGATATAAAAATTTGGGAGGTCGGGGATTCTTCTTAAATTAGATTCAAACTTACCACTCAAACTTTTTATATGACAACGGATCTTGACGATCTTTTGAAACGTAATCATCTTAGTATTACAGAAAGTAGAAAAAAAATCCTCAGTCTTTTTGTTAATCACACCGGTGCCCTCGCCCATGGCGATATTGAAAAAAAAGCAGGCGAAAAATTTGATAGAGTAACGGTTTACCGCACTTTACAAACCTTTGTTGAAAAAGGTATCATTCATACCATTCCCACTTCAGATAATATGGTGCGTTATGCTCTTTGCAAAGACAACTGCACTGAAGGTCATCATCACGATAACCACATACATTTTGTGTGTAAGCAATGTGGTAAAACGGAATGCTTAGATGCGGTTAGTTCACCCGCTTTGGAGTTGCCGTACGGATATCATGTAAACACTGTTGAAGTTGTAGTAAGCGGAATTTGTAAAGATTGCAGGGAAAAATAATTCTTCGCCATTTTATTCTGCTATTTCATTCTAAAAGATTTTTTTCGGGAGAGAAAAATCTTTTAGCTGTATTCATCCTTTTTTAAAAATAACTCATGGCTGCAAAGCCTGAGTTTTCGGTCTATTAATTATCACTTCCACCCATTGACATTTTATCATTGCCTCAATAGACAAAACCATCTAAAAAAGTAAGCCCCGATGTAGAAACACCGGGACTTAGGTTAAGGCTCTGATTAGTAGCTATTTTAATGACTGCATATAATTTCACTTCTGCAGCCTGTGATAATTATTAGTAGAATCGATAAATCAAAAATAATGTACCGTAATCATATTTCCGAAAAAACTAACTACCACTTTGCGGGTATTTTATTACTTTTTCGTTAATGCTTTCAACTCATTATCAACAAAAGACATTAAGTCCTTAATATATGCTGGGGAAAAATCAAATTTCAGTCCGGCAGCATTATAAAGTTCCGGCAACGTTTTCGTGCCGCCGAAATGAAGTGCATTAATATAGTTATCAAGAGCAGCTGTCGCATTTTCCTTATACTGCTTCCACATGCCGATGGCCCCGATTTGCGCTATTCCATATTCAATGTAATAAAACGGTACTTCAAAAAGATGGAGTTGCCTTTGCCAGATATATTTTCTGTATTCATCCAGGCCAGAAAAATCTATTGCAGCAGATGAAAATTCATTTTGCAACTCAACCCATTTCGAAATACGTTCATCAACTGTGTGCGACGGATTTTCATACGCCCAATGTTGAAATTTGTCGATCAATGCTATCCATGGAAAGATGGTAATCACTCTTTCCAGTTGATGAATCTTTGCACGCTTGAGATCGTCTTCATTCTTGAAAAATATCTGCCAATGATCCATTGTAAATAATTCCATCGACATACTGGCAACCTCGGCGATCTCCATTGGGTACTCTTTGAATCCGCTTAATTCCAATGAATGTGAAAGAAATGAGTGGATAGCGTGGCCGCCTTCATGTACCATGGTAGTAACATCACTCATTTGCCCCGCTGCATTCATGAATATAAACGGAGCGCCGCTCTCTGGTAACGAACAATTGTAACCGCCGGGTGCTTTTCCTTTTCTGCTTTCGAGATCCAGGTGGTTAAGTTCATTCATTTTGCGTAGACAGTCACCAAAGAAAGGTCGCAACCCGGAGAAACAGGCGATTGATTTCTCTACCAATTCCTCCGTTGTTTTAAACGGATTTAACGGCATCACTCCTTCTGCTACTGCTTCCGTATCCCATGGGCGCAATGTATCTAATCCTAATTTTTCTTTCTTATACTCCAGTATTTTATCTACCAATGGTAATACATGCAGCTTTACCGCCTCGTGAAAATTGAAACAATCTTCTTTTGTATAATCAAAGCGGCCCATCTCTGTAAACTTGTAATCACGATAGTTCCTAAATCCGGCATTCAATGCCACTTTGTTACGCTTATCAATCAGTGAAGAATAAAGTTGATTCATTGCATCCTTATCCTGTAGCCTACGGTCGTTTACCTTTCTGTATACTTCTTCACGAAGATTTCTATCATGATTTTCTAAAAACTTAGCGGCCTGTTGTAATGTGAATTCTTGTCCATTTACCGTTACAGTCATTTTCCCGGAAATCGCTCCAAACTGTTGCGCCTCTACGCTTAGCTCTGCTAATATTGGAACATTTGCTTCGCGGAAAAGACTAATGCTTTTCTTAACATTTCGCAGGTATGTAAAATACTTGTCGGTATCAAGTTCGCTTGTCCAGGAGCATTCGATCAATTTGCGGTTCAGCTTATCACCATAAGGTTGAATTTTCGGTTGAATCTCCATCATAAAGAAACCAAACGCTTCACGAAGCTTCTCATTTGACGTATCACAGGTCATTCGGATTTGTCGCCAGCAAACATCTTCAGTAACGACAGCATCTAACTCACTAGCATCTTTTAACCATTGCTCCAGGTCAGCTTTTGAATTAATTTCTCTATCTAAAAGGTTTTTAAAAAATGGCTCAAGCAACTCCCATGTTGAAACTTCAAAATCGGCAGGAACAAAATGACGCGTCAGCTTTTTTATATCTGCTGTGTATTGCATATTGTGATAAGGTATTTTTTAATCAGGCTATGTGGAAGAGATAAACCAGCAGAGAGAAAGCAACTTTAAAAATTTGCAATCTTGCCAACTGCTGGTTTAAAATGCGGAATTATTTTTTCTTTTTTGTATCCTTTGTCGCTTTAGGTTTGTCAGCGGCTTTTGTTGCTTTTGGCTTTTCAGCCTTTGCCTTTGTTTCTTTTGGTTTTTCTTCTTTCACTTTTTCTTTAGCGGCAGGCGCTTTTTTCTTCGGCTCCTCTTTTGTTTCTTTCGTAGCCTTTGTTTCTTTTGGCTTTTCTTCTTTCACTTTTTCTTTAGCGGCAGGCGCTGCTTTTTTAACAACAGGTTTTTTAGGGGCGTCGGCAACTACTACTAATTCTTCTTTTGGAGCTTCTTCTGCCTCCGGTTCTTCTTCTATGGGTTCAGATAGTTTTATCTCGATATTATTTTTCTTGAGTACATCAAACCATTTCACCATTTTCTTTAAATCGCTGCTATACACCTTTTCAAAGTCAAGTTCAGGATATACTTTTTCAAAATATTTCTTTACCGCATCATTGTCTTTGCTGTCAGGCAAAGAACCGCCTGCATTATCAATTGCCTGAAAAATTTCTACAAGATTCACATTGTCGCCTGTAGTATAAACTTCTATACTTTCCAAATGCGAAAAATTGTGAACGCGGCTTGAGGCAAAACGTGTACTCTTATCTTCTAATGAACGTATAATAGCGCCATCATTTTTACTGTTAATCAATTCGTACAAACCAGGTAGACCACTGACTGCAATAATTTTACTGTATTCCATAATTCTTCGGGTAATTTAAGGGCTGCAAGATAAAACGAATTCGCAAATCCTTCATTAGCAATATTTGATAAAAAATCTTTAATCATTGCTTTGATTCTCATAAATCTTGCCGGAATTTTCGTTTTTATGAAAGGTTGATTTTTCTTTTGGCGTCAAAGCATAAAAATTTTGCCCGGATGAAGAAACTCGCCGTTACCTTAATTATTATCTCTTTTTACATCCCTGCCGGAGCTCAGTCAATCAAAGGAAAATTGCTGGACATTATTGATAATTCGCCACTTGCAGGTGCTACGATCCAGCTATCAAAATTGAAAGACACTACAGAAAAGCTTAGCGTGGTAAGCGATAGCAAAGGGTTATTTCACTTTGATAACGTTTCAAAGGATTCTTTTCTGTTGAAGGTGAGCTTCGTGGGTTACGCGGAATATCGTCAGTATGTTTCACTTTCAGACTCTATACACAATGAAGATCTCGGCACTTTATTTATTCCTAAAAAAACAAAAGATCTGGATGTGGTGGTTGTAACATCTAAAACACCGCCAACACAAATGAAAGGCGATACAATAGAATATAACGCAAGCCAATTCAAAGTAAATCCGGATGCTACAGTTGAAGATTTGGTAAAAAAAATGCCGGGTATTACTGTAGACAAAAGCGGAACTGTAACTGCTCACGGCGAACAGGTGCAAAAAGTAACGGTGGATGGTAAAGATTTCTTTGGCGATGATGCTACAGCAGCCATACGCAATCTACCATCCCAAGTGGTCGATAAAATACAGGTCTTTGACAGGCTTAGCGATCAGGCGCAGTTTACCGGTTTTGATGACGGCAATACTGTAAAGTCAATTAATATAGTGACAAAGGCGGGTATGAGAAACGGACAGTTCGGGCGAATATATGCCGGCTATGGCACAGATGATCGTTATTCAGCCGGTGGCAACATCAGTTTTTTTAAAGGAGATAGAAGGCTTTCCATTATCGGGTTGGCGAATAACATTAATCAGCAAAATTTCGGATCACAGGATTTATTGGGAGTTTCTAACAGTGGTGGGGGCGGTGGCTTTCGCGGCGGAGGTGGGGGCGGTGGTGGCCGTGGCGGAGGTGCGGGCCGAACTGGTGGGGGTAGCGGAGGTAACTATACTCTTGGCAGCAGCGCCAGCAACTTCCAGGTTGGTCAACAAAATGGGATTAGTACTACAAACGGTATCGGCCTCAATTTTTCTGATAAATTGGGGAAAAAAGTAGATGTGCAAGCGAGCTATTTTTTCAATAACAGTACCAATACCAACGACCAGGTATCAGACAGTCGTACTTTATTGACTGGCGGAAAAACGCAGTATCAGAATCAATCGAGCCTTTCGGAGAGCAGAAATTTTAATCATCGCTTCAATCTGCGTTTGGATTATAAAATAGATTCTTCCAACTCGATATTGATTAACCCGAGTTTAAATTTCCAAAACAACCGCTCCATCTCTTCATCGAATGCTCAAACCTTTTATGGCCCGTTGGATACGGCGAATACATCTGTAAATAACGGAACATCATACCGATCGGGATATAATTTGCGGAATAATATTTTGTTCAGACATGCATTTGCAAAAAAAGGTCGTACGCTTTCGATTGGCTTAAACACGACCTTCAGTAAGAATGATGGACATGGATTTGCACTTTCAGATTACAGGTTCTTTATGGATAGTGTGCTCAACGAAGATTCATTGTTAAACCAATATTCTGTAAATAACACAAATGGCTATACAGTTTCCACAAATATCGCTTATACGGAACCGGTAGGTAAGAAAGGCCAATTGCAGGTAAGCTATGCTCCTTCTTATTCAAAAAATAACGCTGACCAGCAAACCTTTTTATTCGATCCTTCTGCAGAGAAGTATTCTCATTTTGATACAACTTTATCCAACAAATTTGATAATACTGTTTTGACACACAATGCAGGATTGAGTTACAGGCTTGGCCGCAGCAGAGATGATCAATTTTCAGTTGGCGTCAATTTTCAATATTCAAAGCTGGAAAGCGACAGAACATTTCCTGCTCCCGTGGAAGTAAATCAGTCATTTAAAAACGTGTTACCGAGTTTGCAATGGCGCAAAAAAGTTTCGCAAAAAAGTACAGTCACTGTGCTTTACAGGGCATCAACTAATTTTCCGAGCGTTAGCCAATTACAGGATGTAGTAAACCTTAGCGATCCCACCAGTGTAAGTAGTGGTAATCCTGATTTAAAACAATCATACTCTCATTTCTTTACAGGTAGATATGCGTTTATAAATACACAAAAGGGGCAAAGCTTCTTTGCCAACATTTTTTTACAGGCAGCGCAGGATTATATTACCAATGCCACTTACATAGCAGCAGCAGATTCCACTATTCAGCATAACATCGTGTTGAAATCAGGTTCACAGTTTACGAAACCAATTAATCTCGATGGCTATAAAAGTTTCCGTTCTTTCCTGACTTATAGCGTGCCGGTGAAATTCATCAAGTCTAACGTAAATCTGAATGCTGGCTTCACGTATTCGAAATTACCGGGTCTCATTAATAATGTAGAAACAAACACAGATAACTATGTTTACAATGCAGGCGTAGTTATCGCAAGCAATATCAGCGAATACATTGATTTTAATTTATCCTATTCTGCAAATTTTAATAATGCAAAAAGCTCGGTGGTGGGTCAATCGGATAATAACTATGTGAATCAGACCGCAGGCATCGAGTTTAATCTTTTATCAAAGAGTGGTTGGTTTATTCAAAATGATTTGAACAACCAGATTTATACTGGTTTATCAAGCGGATTGAATCAGAATTACTGGCTATGGAATGCGGCTATCGGCAAAAAGTTTTTGAAGAATAAATCCGGTGAATTGAAGTTGTCCGCATTTGACATTTTAAAACAGAATCAAAGCATCATGCGCACGGTACAACCCAACTATATCCAGGACACACAAACAAAAGTGCTTCAGCAATATTTTATGCTCACCTTTACTTACAGTCTGAAAAATTTTGGAACACCTCCAAAATCTGTAAGCCCAATGCGCAGGCAGGGACGCAATTTTTAACCGTAACAACGGTTGATCTTTGACAGAGGGTAACAGATAGAAGCGATTTTTTGCGTAATATCGCCCGGTTAGTCCTCAATTTTCAGCCTTTGGATGAGCGGATTTTAATTGAACAGCTAAAACAGGGAGAAGAGTCAGCCTTCCGAACCATTGTAGAAAAATGGCAGGATATGGTTTTCAATACGGCATTGGGTATCGTTCAAAATGCTGAAGACGCTGAAGATATTTCGCAGGAGGCATTCGTGCAGGTATATCAATCCATTCATTCGTTTAAGGGTGAATCTAAGTTTTCTACCTGGCTATATAGAATTACTATTGCGAAGGCGTTGGACCATGAGCGCAGGAAAAAAAGAAAAAAAAGATTTGCGGTGGTGAAAAAGATTTTCGGGGGCTCGGAAGATGAGATTTTAATTCCGGATTTTCAGCATCCCGGCGTAGAATTTGATAAAAAGGAAAACGCAGTAATACTTTTCAATGCTATCAAAGAATTGCCTGAAAATCAAAGAATTGCTTTTACCTTACATAAAGTTGAGGGGTTAAGTTACCAGGAAGTAAGCGATGTTATGAAAACCAGTGTATCTTCAGTGGAATCGCTGATGCACCGGGCCAAGGGAAATCTGAAAAAATTACTTGAAAATTATTATAAACAACAATAGAGGTAGACACAAGTTTAAATAAAAGCCGGCGTCAAATTAACGGTATGTCTCAAATCAACAACATAGAAAGAAGAATTGAGGAAACGATTAATAGCCTTGATGGTATTAAGTCGGCAACCCCCCAGCCCTTTTTTTATACACGATTAAAGGCGCAAATGGATAAACTGGAAAATGAAAAATCCGTTTGGGAGTCAATGAGTTCGTTTATAACAAGACCTGCTATGATGCTCGCTACGGTTTGTGTTGTGTTATTACTAAATGTTGCTGTACTTTATAAAAATCACCTCGCAACCGTTAAGGGTCCGACTACAGACCAGGTTGAACAGGCCTCGAGTGATGCCGCATACGATGTAGCGTCTAATACAAATACCACCATTTATAATATCTGGAGCCAGGATAATGACCAACACAGCCAGCAATAACAGAGCCCTTATTTTCCTGATTATAATTTTACTGCTTACCAATATAGCAGTACTGGCTTATTTCTTATGGCCTAAAGCGACGGATAAAGCTGCCAATGCTGAAAAGAACAAATACAAATTACTGGAACCGCTCAAAAATGAAGTTGGCTTCAATGATGCCCAGATAGCAGAATATAAAAAGATAAAAGATAGCCGTACCGGAAGAATTAAGGGAAAAGTAGAAGATCTGCGCCGGGTAAGAGACAATTTCTATCATTTATTGAGTCTCGGTAATGCAAATGACTCTTTGCTGAATTCAGCATCAGACAGTATCGCGTACCGCCAGAAGCTATTGGACCTGGAAACCTATTCCCATTTCAAACAGTTAAGAACTATATGCAGGCCAGAACAGGAGGCAAAATACGACTCAATGGTACAGCATATTGTGCACAGATGGGGCAGCCCGATACGAAACAGCGCTCCAAAAGGTGATTCGTCTTCAAGACAGTAATTTTTTAAATATTTTCCACTGACAGCGAAAGTTTAGCCTACATCCAACGTCTTATACCACATAGTTCTTTGTATCAAATAACACTGATTAAAAAAAGTGAGTATGAAAACAAAAATAGTTTTGACAGCGGCAGTATTGCTGGCAGGAACAATTGTTGCATCAGCACAAGGGGGCTTTCAACGTCGCACTGTAGAAGAAAGATTGAAAGCGGTGGACGATAAGATTGCAGTATTCAATCTTGAAAAAGCCAAGAAAGATCAAGCTGATACAGTATTTGCTCAATATTTCAGAGCCACTGATGCCAAACGTGAAGAGATGATGAGTGGCGGGTCGCCTGACAGAGATAAAATGAGAAGCGAAATGCAGAAGTTATCTGGCGACAGAGATGACAAGCTGAAAGCAATTTTTACAGATGATCAGTTTAAAAAATGGAAAGATGAAATAGAGCCTTCACTTCGGCCCCAACGCCCTAATGGTGGTGGTGGTGGCGGCAGAGAGGGAGGAGCTTCTTAATAACTCTTTAAGGTTTAATGGTAAGTTTCATGCATGCTTATTAGCAGGCAGTTTAAAGCATTCCGTTTCAACGGAGTGCTTTGTTGTTTATATAACAATATAACTCCAACGGATAATCGTATTTATACCAATCATTAAAAAAAATTACTACGAACTATTGCACAATTCGAATCTGAAATATATTTTTACATTGTTCTCCTAATAAATCCCTATCTCCTCTGTTTATTCCACAGTATCTCTTAGAAAAAAACAATCCGTCCAACATCTCCATTTAAAGCCTTTTTCAAACATTTCTCATATCCCTGTTGGTTAACCACCATTTGATTCGTCATTTCCATCTTCCTCGCAAAACCTCAGAATTCAGGGTAAAATAATCTCTAACATAAACATTTGAGCAATGAAAAAGGTCTACATTTTATTAATGGCTGCTGCCTATACGTTTAGCGCAAAAGCCCAATCAGCGCCAGGCGCTGCTCCCACAACTTTCAAATCATGTAATTCGACATGTACAGCTGCAAGCAGCATTTGTGCGGCAGGTTCACCCAACACCGTCACTAATTTCAACGACAAGCAGTACATTACTGGTACAGGTACTTCTTCTACTTCAAAAGGAGCGCAATGGAAATATTATAACGTTGCGATGGATGCGAGTACGAATACGCAAGTAAACGCCATTATAACCATTGAGCAAACAGTTAATGCGGTGGTTAGCAATTTTGATGATGACGGGGCAACAGATCAGAATAATAATACCATGCCCAATTTATTTGCTCCAACCATTAGCGCTAATTCTAATCTTACCACAACTGATAGAGCAGGCTATGTACAATTCAGGATCACATTCTATAAGAATACTATGACCGGCGCAGCAAATAAGTGGAATGCGAATAATTATGCACAAACAATTGAGTTGACTGGTTTGAATTATGTTCACTATGATATCGATGGTACTTCTGGCAATAACAATGGTAACAGTTACGAATTGCGTGAAACAGGTGTTGTGCAGGCAAGTGCGTCCGGAACGCCTGCAGTTACCGTAAATGCAAACTCTGAATTAAATTCTTATAATTATACAGCTGACGGCTCTGACTGGAAAGGCTTTATGGGCTCTACATGTAACAGAGATAATACTTCAAAGTGTGCGGAGGTTGTAGCTGCTTTCAAATTCAACGGAGCATTTTCCAGCATTGTGTTCCGCATGGGGTACAATTACGATCGCCTTTCCGGAAATGGAGCTAATGATGCACCAGGCCGTTTATACGCTTCAACATTTGGTTGCTTCTCTTTCCCTCAGCCAATTTTATTGCCTGTAAGACTGCTTAGCTTCAGCGGTACCTACAGCAACAATGCTACACAGTTATCTTGGGAAACAGAAGCTGAAACAAACTTTGATCATTACGAAATTGAGCGTAGCACAAACGGTTCTGATTTTACTTATGCAGGCCGAGTAGCAGCTCAGTCAGGAGATGCAAAGAAACAATACGAATACGCAGATAATATCGCATCAATCAGCGGCAACCTTTTCTATTACCGTCTTAAAATGGTTGACATTGATGCGAAATTCAAATATAGCAATGTAATCCTTATTCGCAGAGATGCTAAAAGCATCAACGGTATCAGCGTAAGTCCTAATCCGATTATCGGAACAAGCGCTTCTACTGTACGACTCAGCTCAACCACAACAGGAAAAGTTGATCTACGGGTAATCGATTTAACAGGTAAAGTGGTACTGCAACAACAATCACGTGTATCAGAAGGAATGAATAGTATTTCAATCAATAACATCAACAGACTGCAATCAGGCATCTACACCGTACAGGTGCTGCAGAATGATGAGGCTATGACTACGAAGATCTCAGTTTTAAAGTAAATAAAAGGGCAACCTTGCACCGATTTTTTTGCTCAAGGTTTATACCTTCCCCCTGGCTTTCTAGCCGGGGGTTAATTTTTTAGGGAAGTATATTTCCTATACATGTATCCTCTTCATTTCAAACATCGTTTTGTATTTTTATCGCCACAGCTAAGGGTTCTGCAAGTCAATTAAAATTTTTGTATGAAAAGAAATGTACTCTACGGCTTCACGCTGGCAGCAACCCTTTTTTTGTCTCAATTTTCGTTTAGTCAATCCGATCAGTTTGCTTACGCCGTTACCGACATCAATCAATCCGGTGCAGGATGGAACGCGTTGAGAAAACTAAATCTTAAGACCGGTCAATACAGCGACATTGTATTAAATGGGCTCGTGCAGAATAACGCCATTTATGATGCTGCGACCAAACGGCCGATCAATACATCAAATGATTTGAAAACCGGTAATTCACTTTCCATTCCTTTTAATACTGGTGTTGCAGCCATTGCTTACGACAACAGGAACAACCGTGTTTATTTTACTCCGATGTTTATTGATCAATTGCGATACATTGATCTGAACACGATGAAGCTTTACTATGTTACCAACCAGGCTTTCACCAATCTTGGTTCCATGCATTCTGATGATGGCAAGTCTGTAAGCAGGATGGTAATAACCCCTGACGGCAATGGCTATGCGATAACGAACGATGGCAATACATTTATTCATTTTTACACTGCCGGTAAAGGAATAAAGATTGAAACATTAGGCGCGTTGATTGATGATCCGTCCAATCAATATATTTCTATTCATAATCGTTGCGGAGGTTTTGGCGGAGATATGATCGCTGATGATAATGGAAATTTGTTTATAGTATCAGGGCAAAATCATGTGTTTAAAGTTAATACTGACACAAGAGTTGCTACGCATCTCGGATCAGTATCAGGTCTTCCTGCCGATTTTACAACAAATGGCGTAGCTGTTGATGATCGTAACATGTTAATACTTGGTAGCGCCGTTGCTTCTAAATCCTGGTATGCTGTTGATCCGGCAACATGGAAAGCAGTTCCGATCGCAACGCCGGGAGGCGTGTATAAAAGTTCTGATTTAGCCAACAGCAATCTTTTAAAAACAAAAAATATTGGTTACGCAGCAGTCGAGCCAACCGGAAGATTGGATTTACCAACGCAGAGCAAGGTGCAGGTATTTCCAAATCCTGTCAGCGATAATGTCTTTAAAATTCAATTTACTCAATTGGCAGAAGGAGATTATCATCTTGAATTGACCGATATAATGGGAAGAATTGCCTTACAAAAGAAAATAAATGTTGCAGGCGATCAGCAAACGGAAAAGATCAACATTAATCCAGTGTGGGCACGAGGTATTTATTTAATTACATTAAGAGATCAGAGCAGCAAAGAAGTATTTACTCAAAAGATCGTTGTGCAATAACAAATCAACTGAAAGCAAGCGATGAGTTCAACGGCCATCGCTTGTTTTATCGGTCATCTTTCCAGACAAGCTTTAGAAATTTTGCTTCTTTATAAAATTCAGAACATTTACCATCTCCTTTACCTGTAAACCCGCCTGAAGGCGCACATATATAATTACAACTGCCATCATATAGCATAATGAATTGATCACAGCAATTGCTTGAGAACAGGAACACCCGCTGATTTTTATATTCATATTCTTTTACTTCGGCAGGCGGGTTCCATTTCGGTTCTTTCTTTATTGAATCGATTTTGCTTATTACACATGCAGGTATTCCGTCAACGGGTTTATTACATTGGTTGTTTAACATGACAGAAATTACCGGCACCAATAAAAAATATTTCAACAATCCTATTTGCATTTTGTGAGGGTATATTTGCAGTTCCTTACAAAAATAGAAAATTGGAAAAGAGCAACTTTGTTGACCAGATACGAATTTTTTGCCGCAGTGGCCACGGTGGCGCAGGCAGCAAGCATTTTATGCGAAATAAGTTCACAGCATTAGGCGGCCCTGATGGCGGTGATGGAGGAAGAGGCGCTCATATCATCCTGAAAGGCAACAGCAATCTCTGGACGTTATTGCATTTACGTTATTATAAAAATGTATTGGCAGAAAATGGTGAAGGAGGAAGTGGCAATAATAAAACAGGGCGGTTTGGTAAAGACATTATCATTGAGGTTCCGCTCGGCACAATTGCAAGAGATGAAGAAACCGGAGAGCAGGAAGTGGAAATTCTTGAAGATGGACAGGAAATAATCTGGCTACCAGGTGGCAAAGGCGGCCTCGGCAATAGTCATTTTGCTACTCCGACAAACCAGGCACCTGAACATGCACAACCAGGTCTTCCCGGTGAGGAAGGCTGGAAAGTATTGGAATTAAAAGTTCTCGCCGACGTTGGGTTGGTTGGTTTTCCAAACGCAGGTAAATCAACATTACTTTCCGTAATAACGGCAGCAAAACCAAAAATTGCTGATTATGCATTTACCACCATTACGCCAAACTTAGGGATGGTAGAATATCGTGATGGTAAAAGTTTTTGCATTGCTGATTTACCCGGTATTATTGAAGGCGCTGCGGAAGGTAAGGGGTTGGGGCATCGCTTTCTTCGTCATATCGAAAGAAATTCGGTCCTGCTTTTTTTAATTCCTGCTGATAGTGTTGACCATAAAAAGGAGTTTGAAATACTAGTGAGCGAACTCGAACAGTACAATCCTGAATTATTACATAAGCAGTTTATCATTGCAATCAGTAAGAGCGATTTACTTGACGGGGAATTAATGGCTGCCATTGAAAAAGAACTTCCTGAAACTGTTCCGCATATTTTTATTTCCTCTGCTACGCAAAAAGGAATTTTACAACTGAAAGATTTGTTATGGGGCGTGTTGAACAAACCAGCCGAAGCAAATTCATAATTATCAATAATAAATTTTGCTTATAAATTGGAGTTGATTTTTATCGATTTACCGAGGCAAAAGCGTAAATTATAGATGATCGATTGGCGTTGGTCGGCTAAAATAATTCTCTTTGGGCAAGGCTGTTTTTTCCTGTAGGTTTGTCTCTATAAAATTCCCATTATGAAAAAGGCTTTGATTTGTATCCTTTCCGTACTTATTTTCTTTTTTAAAACATATGCGGATGAAGGTATGTGGTTACCGATGTTGCTGGGGCAACAAGTGTATAATGACATGGTGAAAAAAGGTCTTAAGCTTACGAAAGACCAATTATACAATATCAACAAGGCTTCACTAAAAGACGGCATCATCATTTTCGGTGGTGGTTGTACTGGCAGCATTGTAAGTCCCGAAGGTTTAATTTTCACAAATCATCATTGTGGCTATGATGCGATTGCTTCAGCAAGTACGGTAGATCATAACTATTTAAAAGATGGTTTTTATGCACATAACAGGGGTGAAGAGTTTCCTGCTGCGGGATTATCTGTTCAATTTCTTTTGCGCATCGATGATGTAACAAAAGAAGTGATGGATTCATTGAATGGATTGAGTGGGGCAGATCGTGTACAAAAACAAAGTTCTGTATTGGCATCGATTAACAAACGAATGTCAGATCCGGATCAATTCATCGAAACAAGAATCAGCAGTTTATTCAAAGGCAACCAGTTTCTTGCATTTGTTTACCAACGTTATAAAGATATTCGTCTTGTTGGTGCGCCACCAGAAAAAGTTGGCAAGTTTGGCGGGGATACTGATAATTGGGAATGGCCAAGACATACCGGTGATTATTCCATTTTCAGAGTGTATATGAGCAAAGACGGAAAGCCTGCTGAATTCTCTACAGATAATGTTCCGCTGAAAGCAAAATGGTTTTTACCTGTATCAATAAAAGGAATAAAAGACGGTGACTTCGCTATGATTTATGGTTATCCTGGCGGTACAAACCGATATGAAACTTCTTACGGCATCAAACAAAAAATTGACATTGACAATCCATCCCTGGTAAAGTTGCGTGATGTTCGTTTGAAGTTAATGTTCCAGGAAATGAAAAAAGATCCTGCGGTAAAATTGAAACTCGCTTCTTATTATGCCAGTGTAGCCAACTATTGGAAATTTTATGATGGAGAAAGCAAGCAATTGATAAAGTATGATGTATATGGCCAAAAGAAAAAAGCAGAAGACGCATTCGCTGTATGGGCGAAGGGAAAACCAGAGTATGAAACTATTTTTTCCGATTGGGCAAAAGCATACGATGCGTGGCGACCTTACTCTAAAGTAAGAACGTATATTAATGAAGGCATTTATGGTTGTATGTTAATTTCCTTTGCAGGCACATTGCTACAGATTGAAAATGCGATGGTCAGCCCGAAGTCAACAGCTGCTGATGTTAAAAAAGCGGTTGACGCTGCAGACAAGGCAAGAAAGAAATTTCTGGAAGAAGAAGATATTCCTTCTGACAGAAATATCCTTGCGGCAGTAACGAAACTATATTACGAAGACATACCTCAGGATCAACAGCCCAATGGGTTTTACTACAACCTGAAAAATCAATATGGTGATTTGAAGGAAGATGCATCTTATAAAAAATTCGCGGCGGATGTATTCAGCAAAACAATGATTTTTGATGACGCTAAATGGAAAGCGTTTGTGGCTAATCCTGAAGCGACCAAACTGCAGGATGATCCTGCATTTGCCTATGCAAGCGCATTCATCAGAAATTATACCGGGAAATATTCACCTTATTTCCAGCAATTCACTGTAAAGAATAATGAACTCGGAAGAATCTATCTAAAAGGTGTGATGGAAATGAATCCTGCAAAAGCAAAAATGATGTATCCTGATGCGACATTTACAATGAGAGTTAGTTTCGGTAATGTAAAATCGTATCATCCTCGTGATGCGGTTAGTTATGATTATGTAACTACATCGAAAGGCATTCTGGAAAAATATGTGCCTGATGACTACGAATTTGATTTGCCGGCAAAGCAGTTGGAACTACTAAAGAAAAAAGATTTTGGTCAATATATCGATAAGCAACGTAATGATCTCGTTACTGATTTTATAACAACAAATGATATTACCGGTGGCAATTCAGGCTCTCCTGTAATCAACGCTAACGGACAACTGATCGGGCTTGCCTTTGATGGTAATTATGAAGCGTTGAGTCACAAAATTGCTTTTGATAAAGACCTGAATCGTACAATCTGCGTTGACATACGATATGTATTGTGGTGTATTGATAAATTGGGCGGAGCAGCCAATATCATTAATGAATTAAAGCTTGTTAAACAATAAGAGATATGTCGGATGTATGATGGCTGATTTAGGATTTTCGGAATGAAATTGTCGATACTTTTTTCAGTTTACAATTCCTAAATCAGACATCCGCCATTCTAAATCCGGCAATTCCCTTCATACCGCTCTTTCATTCCAACGATTATTTTCTTATCATTGTATAGATGAATCTCCCTTGAAATTTCAAAAAACCATACTAGCCACGCTCCTATCTTACGGCTTTGTTACGGCTATAGCACAGGATGTGAAATTCAGTATCGCAACCGATATGACCGGTGCTGTAAGCTTTAAGAAGGATCAACGATTTATTGTCATCGGGCAAAGCTTGCTTGTCCATTTTCATTTCACTGGGAAAGATGGCGCTTACGTCTGGTATGGTTACACAGCACCGGGAAAGTTTCATAATAATTTTGTTGCTACAGCAAAAGATATTTCCACTAATCCACAGGAAATGGATTTTAAAAGCTATTCACAAATATCATTGAGACACCTTTCGATTGGGTGGAAACATTACTTAAAAGGCACTTACAATTCCGAAGAATCGTGGAGCTTATATTTTACGGGAGGCTTTGGGCTTGTTAGCGGAAAAGCAACAAACAGCTATACAATCGTTCCTGATACCTTGAATTATAATTTTCCAAGTAATCCTGTAAATGGTGAAGGCAAGTTTAAGCGACTAACATTTGATGCTGCGCTTGGCTTTGAAATTCCGATTGGCATGGAAATCTATCTGTACGGAGAAGCAAGAGCATGGATACCAGCCAGCGATTATCCCAGCAAATATTTATTTGTTAATGATAATGCCCCGTTCATAGGAACTGCTAATTTAGGTCTGCGCATTTTATTCGATTAATCAACCGGTTTCAATCCGATCTATCTTCACTGCAATGAATTCATCACTAAAAATCACTTCAATTGAATTGTGCAAGTTATTTGTACCATTGAAGGAACCATTTATAATTTCATTAGGCCCAATTTACAATGCAGAAAATGTATTGATAGTTATCCGGACCAATCAGGGATTTACAGGTTTCGGTGAATGCAGCCCGTTTATGAGTATTAATGGAGAAAGTGCAGACACCGGAATGGTTGTTGGTCAGTATTTCGCCCGTTATCTGAAAGATAAAAATCCCTTGCAAATAGAAGAGCATGTTAATGCAATGGACAAAATCATCTATGGTAACACCAGTATTAAGAGCGCATTCGACATTGCCCTTTATGATATTGCCTCCCAACATGCCGGCATGCCGTTATATAAATTTCTCGGTGGTAAAAAAGACAAAACAATCGTTACTGATTATACTGTCAGTATCGGGGATCCCGAAAAGATGGCGTTGGATGCTTTGAAAATTAAAGAAGAAGGTTATCCTGCTATTAAGATCAAACTTGGTAACAACGGTAAAACCGATGTAAAAAGAATCAAAGCAATCCGCGACGCTGTTGGAAATGAGATTCCTCTTCGAATAGATGCCAACCAGGGATGGAATATTGAAGAAGCAATTGCAACTTTAAAAGCTTTATCAAAGTTTGGTATTCAGCATTGCGAAGAACCGATTCCAAGATGGGCGTTCATGCATTTACCAAGAATAAAAAAAGAAAGCCCTATCCCTATCATGAGTGATGAAAGTTGTGGTGATGAACATGATGCAGAACGACTGATACAATTGAACGCCTGCGATTATTTAAATATAAAACTTGGGAAATCCGGTGGCATTTTTAAAGCGTTGAAGATTGTGAAACTCGCTGAGCTGGCAAATATGCATTTACAAGTCGGTGCATTTATGGAATCAAGGTTGGCAATGACGGCATTCGCTCATTTTTCATTGTGTAGTCCGTTGATTGAACATTTTGATTTTGACACATCCTTAATGTTTAGCGAAGATCCTGTGACTGGTGGAATGATTTATAAAAAGAATGGCATAATTGAAGTACCGGATGTACCTGGCGTTGGCGCAATCGTGGAGGAAAATCGTTTAAGCAAAATGGAAAAGATTGTTATTAAATAGTTGGTTTATCTAAATGAGAAATTTTGTTGCACTCTCCTTTATTTTCTCCGCTAATAAACTTGCTGCATTTTTCATACTCTCTTCAAGTGTGAGGCCATTATTAATCGAATAAGCAGCATTCAATCCTGTCGCTTCAATTTCTTGTTGTTCCAGTTCGAGCTTTCCGCAAATTGCAATTACAGGAATATTTCTTTCATTGGCAAGTGCCGCTATTTTGCCGATTACTTTTCCATCCAGGCTTTGCCGATCTATTTTTCCTTCACCGGTTATAATTAAATCCACATTGTCCAAATTATTCTTTATGCCTGATGCATCGATCACCATATCAACACCTTGTTTTAATTCGACATCAAAATAACTGAGCAACGAAGCCGGAATGCCTCCAGCAGCGCCTGTGCCTGGTATTGTCGCAACTTCCTTACCGGTTTCATTGAATAATATTTCAGCAAGATTTCGCAAACCATTATCTAGTTGCCGTACCTGCTCTTCATTTGCACCCTTCTGTGGAGCGTATACATATGCAGCGCCATTCTTACCATACAAAATGTTCTGTACATCACAAGCGATTTCAAATTTTAATGATGGCAAAGAAGGTGGAATAATTTTTTTTATCAACGCCATATTTTCTCCATTTCCCTTTACTATCCGTCCGCTTTCGTCAATTAGCTGAAACCCCAATGCTTCGAGTATACCAGTACCACCATCATTGGTTGCGCTTCCACCGATACCCAATACTATTTTCCGGGCGCCCCTTTCGATTGCGTCTTTAATCAATAACCCTGTACCGTATGTTGAGGCAAGTAATGGATTTTTCTCTGGAAGTTTTAATAAAACCAGGCCACTCGCAACAGCCATTTCAATAATAGCCGTCTTTGTCTCATTGTTCCATTGCCAGCTACCTTGAATTGATCTTCCCAATGGATCAACTGTTGTGCATTCTATCGTTTCTGTATGAACATAGTATTGAAGTATTGAAGCAAAACCATCTCCGCCATCCGCCATGGGAAAAGAATAGACGTCAAAATTGTTGTCCAATGATTTTAGTCCTTTTTCAATCGATTGGCAAACTTCGAACGCCGTAAGGCTTCCCTTAAATTTATCTGGTGCGACGACAATTTTCATTTGGCTTTTGTGGGTTTCTTCTTTTTCGTAGTCTTTACGGGTTCGTTGTCTTTCCATCTCCACAAATGCAAACAGGCGTAGGTTCTGTACGGACTCCATTTCTGAGAAATCCTCAACATATCCTCACGAAATTTTTTCTTATCAGTTCTATCCAGTTTATACAAATGGATCATCGCATTCTGAACACCAAGATCATCTATCGCAAAAACATCTTCTCTTCCCAATGCAAACATCAACAGCATTTCAACTGTCCATCGGCCTACGCCTTTTATTTCAGTGAGGTAGTTTATTATCTCTTCATTTTCCATTTTATTCAGCTTCTTATGATCCATTCCTTTTTCAACTTCAAACTGCGCTACGTTTTTAACATAGCTTGTCTTTGCATTGGACAAACCGATAGAACGTAATGTTTCTGAAGCCGTATCTAAAACCTGTTGTGCTGTCGGCTCTTTACCGCCATACAGGTTAAGAAATCGCTGATATATAACGTCGGCCACTTTTGTAGAAAGCTGCTGGCTCATAATCGACGCACATAAATAAGTGCAGATATTTTTCCTTTTTACCAGTTTGTGCGGTGTAGCTTTTATTAAAAGCTTATTTAGTTTTTTATCTTTCGACAAGTGGGGCAAATAATGCATTGGGCAAATTATAGTTTAGGAAAATAAAAGTAAGACTAAATGTAAAACAGCTTGTTCATTAATTTTGAATAATGCAGCGACAACTGGTAATAACAGAAGACGGTTCACATACCATCGCTATTCCGGAAAGTAATATAACCTATCACTCAATGCACGGCGCCATACAGGAGTCGATGCATGTTTTTATTGAAGCTGGTTTTAAATTCCGGACAGAGATGCCAGATAAGCCCGATCAGTTAAATGTATTGGAATTTGGTTTTGGAACGGGGCTGAATGCATTGCTGACTTTAATTGAATCAATCAAAACACGGCAACACATTCATTATACCGCTATAGAATCATTTCCGCTCACCATTGAAGAATCAGGCCAACTAAATTATTGTGCTCTGCTTCATCGCATGGATCTGCAAAGCGTCTTCGATAAAATGCATAGCTGCGATTGGGAAAAACATGAAGTAATAACTTCTTCATTTGAATTATTCAAAACCAAATCCCCTGTACCTGAATTGAAATCCAACAATCTCTTTGATATCATTTATTTCGACGCATTTGATCCGGCAACCCAGCCTGAATTATGGACAAGCGAAATCTTTTCTGATTTATATAAGATGATGAGCAACAATGGTGTCTTTGTCACTTATTCAAGCAAAGGAGATGTACGAAGAGCTTTGAAAGCAGACTAGCTTTACCGTAACAAAAATTCCCGGACCAAAAGGAAAACGGGAGATAACGAGAGCAATAAAGCAATAGTTAGAACTTTCATTTCTCCCAGGCCGATCCTCTTATTTCTTTTCTGTGTTGCATATCATTGTCCGGTATTACGACAGCCACCCATGGCGTTTCTTTGTCGGAAATTTTGCAACGCCATTCTATTACAGACTCTGAGTTTTGTTTCAACACTACATTTTTTCGAATGTCTGTCAACGTAAGATTGTCTGTACGTAAAACAAAGTGATGAGCACCGTTCCCTTTCGCTCTTAGCTGGATTACTATTTCGTTTTTCGAAGAATTTATTTTACTTAATTCATAACCCAATAAATTGTTTGATCTAAAATCCAATTGATAGTTCTGCCCTGGTAAAAAAATTTGCAATGTTTCAACTCCATTGCTTTTTGCAGTGTATTTTCCTTCCGGTAATTCAATCCGGAATTGACCGGTGTTATCGGGTGCAGCAATTATCGTTTCACCGGTAATCGTTTCTTTAAATTCAATTGGCGCATCAGCTACGCCGTTTACTATAGCAGAACCAAAAAGATCTTTTAATAACCAGATCCATCGTGTAACAGGATGAACCCATATCTCTTTATACGTCCATGTATTTTGCACCGGCCAGTATGGAGCATCATCTTCGCCACGACTTTGAATACCTACCGGTAAAGCGCCAACGATATCACCAGAAGACGGTGTGTAAAGAGGCGCAAAGTCATGCCCTTCTCCCCACATTGTACTTTGCGAAAATGGGTTTTTACCAATAATCCACTCCAACTGGTGTTCTGATAATTGCGCTGATTCCAGATCACCACGTAAGTTCGCGGCGCTTTCCAATGATTGAGCTTGTGGTAATATCGTTCCAAAGTGTCCACGATAATCCATCCACACCGGAAATAAACGCAAATAATGTCCCTTACCTAACGGTACGCCATTTAGTACTTGTTTACGAAATGATTCTTTACGACTTTCTGGTACGTGCAGGTATTCGCTATCAGTATAAACTGAAGCTGGAAGAACATTATAAGGCGCAGTATATTTCGAAATGGTTTTGATGTACTCTGAATAAAGAGTAACCGCAGCATACCACTTCATCCAATCGGGATGGTTGGGAAAAGCATCACACAGTGCTGTCAGCGCTAATGTAGCGCCTTGTTCACGTCCGCGATGGCAATAATGAAGCAAGCGGTTTTTAGATGTAGTAGTGTAATAAAAGCCCGTCAAAGGAACATCCCAATCTGTTTTCTGCCGCTGTTGCGCATTCACGATTAATGATGCAAGCTCCGTTGCCTTATCAGCATATTGCTGGTCGTTGGTTATCTTCCATAGGTCAATTGCTGCGATAATAGCTTGCTCTGCCAATTCATGTTCTACATTGTCCGAATCAAACGATCCTCTCCATATTTCCTGTGATGGTTTGATGGATGACATTCCTTCGAGTGCAAACTTCCAATCTGCTTTTGCCATCTTTAATGCATAATCTGCAAGTCGCGGATCGGATGATTTAAACACACGAGATGCAATTGCTTCAACAGCGGCCGATTCAAAATTTGTCATCGGGCTATTACGGGCTGTGGAAGTAATGTCATCGAAATCACCAATGATATTATTCGTTCTTCTGCTGCTGATAGAGCCGCCATTTCTGAAACCATCACCAAAACTTGTTTTCAATACCCAATCCAACCCCCATTTTGCCTCTTCCAGCAAACGGTCATACAAAGCCTTCTTATCGTTCCTGTTTTTTAATTTTTCAGCAAAGATTAATAGAGCATACGTTATCTCACCTGTATTTTCAAGACCTTGGGTAAGATCACCCGCATCATGCCATCCGCCATTTATGATCATTCGCTTATCACCATGAACGCAGGTTCCAATCCTGGTGACATTTTCCATGCACTCCCGGAATATCTATACCACATCGTTCAGCATAAAAAAAGTTGAGGGCTTTCCAGATCGACTCTTCCCAAACGTCTGCACCAATATGAAATGGCTCTGTGGAAACAGACCCAGCTTGTACAATATAATTTCCCGGTTTTCTTATTTCACTAAAGTCCATCACTTGAAAAGCGCCGATATGTGAACTGACCGTTTCAATTGATTTTTTCAGAACAACCTCACCATTATCCTGGTTGATCAAATTGAACTCTGTCGCGTCTATGTTATTAGCTATTGCATTTTTTACTGCACCTGTTTGATAACCGGCATGGCTATACGAAATTCTTCCCGGCCATACATTCCAGCCTTCTGTTTTATCGGGCTCTACCTTTTCCAGGTCGAGTTGATCAAAATAAAACTGGATAGTATCAGCTTCATCGGGTGTATTTCCTGATAAACCATATGACATTTCAAATGCTGTAACCTTGTCTCGCGCCACATTACCGATTTCCCATACCACATGATTCCATTCATGATTTCTTAAAATCAATGATGTTTCTCCTTCCTGGCCAAATAGCGCCGGTAGTTTTATTGATCCATCATTATACAGGCGAAAGTCGAGGGCAGTTGTATAAAATCCGGGCAGGTTTGGAAAAATCCAGATGGATATGCGATTAAATTTCGACCAGTCTTCATTATCAAAAATGCGGCGAAGACCTGATCTTCCCCATCCTCTTCCACTTTTCGGGGCAACGCCTGGCAATCGTGTTGGTGTTGTCATTAAAAGAGATTGATTACCGCTGTATACTTTTTCTTTTGTTAGTTTGAGATCGGCAACCGAACCACTTGAGTCAACTATTTTAATCACTTTTCTTGCATCTACTACCTCGCCGCCAGCCGTTGTAAATGAATGCCAGTGATCCAGATTTTCCATACCATCAAGCGGTTTACTGTCGAGCACTTTTTTATTCAACCAGCGATAGGATGCTGATTCTTTGAAGTCAGCGTTCAACGGCTCACGGTTCGAATTGAAGCTTAATAAACAAATTGTGATTGCACCAATAAAGATCTGGTATCTCATTTGCGAGTGAGTTGAAGATTAAATAAATTAAATGAGAATTTTCCAATGCTATTGGAGAATCCGGGGCAAGTATATATTAATTTTCAAAGGCAGGTTTAATCAATACTCCAACTCATTCCTCCGCCTTTCTCATCTTTTAATGAGATTCCCAGTACCGCCAGTTGGTTTCTTATCTTATCAGAAGTAGTAAAATCTTTTTTCAGTTTTGCGTTCTTTCGTATTTCAATCAGCAAATCCATTACACCCTTCAGCTTGTCATTATCGGCTTCGGTAATACTTTTTAAACCCAATATATCTTCAATGTAAAGCGCAAATTGCTTTTTCAAAAACTGAAATGTATCTGCAGAAAGGGCAGACAGTGGAATGATTTTATCTTTCAATGAATTGATAACAGGTGTAAGCTCAAACATATTGGCCAACACTTTTGCAGTATTGAAGTCATCATTCATAAAGTCATCAAACTCGCCGGCTAATCGTCGTACTTTTTTATCCAGTTCTTCATCGCTGGCCTTTTCATTTCCTTCCGCATCAATTTTGCCGAGATGCTCATAGGCTTCCCATAAACGTTTCAACCCTTTCTCCGCTGCAATCAGCGCTTCATTGCTAAAATCGAGTGTGCTATGGTAATGCGTTTGCAAAATAAAAAAGCGAATGACCATAGGGTGATATGCTTTCTCCAGTGCCGGATTATCCCCACTAAATAACTCAGTCAGCTTAATAACATTGTTGTAGCTTTTGCCCATCTTCTTCCCGTTAATGGTGATCATGTTATTATGAATCCAATAACGAGCAGGGTTTTTATGATTGCAAATCGTACTCTGCGCTATTTCACTTTCATGATGCGGGAATTGCAAATCCATACCTCCGCCATGAATATCAAACTGATCGCCGAGATATTTACTGCTCATTGCCGAACACTCAATATGCCAGCCGGGAAAACCTTCGCCCCATGGACTTGGCCAACGCATAATGTGTTCCGGCGGCGCAGCTTTCCACAATGCAAAATCAGCTTTATCTCTTTTTTCATCCTGCCCCTCGAGTGTTCTTGTTGTTTCTAATAAGTCATCAATAATGCGGCCGCTCAGTTTTCCATAATCGTGTGTGGCGGCATATTTCTTTACATCAAAATAAACTGAGCCATTCACTTCGTACGCATACCCTGCAGCAATGATTTTCTGAATCATTGTTATCTGCTCAGTAATGTGGCCGGTAGCTGTTGGTTCTATCGAGGGTGGAATTGTATTGAACTGCGCCATCGCCCAGTGATAAAGGTTGGTATATTTCTGTACCAGCTCCATTGGTTCGAGCTTTTCCAGTACTGCCTTTTTTGAAATCTTATCTTCAGCAGCACGACCCTCTTCCTCAAAATGTCCCGCATCAGTAATATTGCGGACGTAACGCACTTTATATCCTAAATGAGTAAGATAACGATAGATAACGTCAAACGTGATATAAGGTCTTGCATGTCCGAGATGGCTTTCGCCGCTTACTGTAGGACCGCAAACATACATACCGGCATGACCGGGAGTAATGGATTTAAAAACTTCTTTTTCTCTTGTCAGTGAATTATAAACTTTCAACTCGCTCATAAAAATATTCAGGCTTTACATCTTTCGTTGATTTGCTTTGAAAGAAGTGCCGCAAAAATAACATTTATCGATTAGTATCGGGACTATTCTGAGGCGGGGTTGGGATTTAACAATTTTACGTCTGCTACCTGCATATAATGGTCTGAAAGCTCTTTTATATATTTCTTATACTGAAGTATGGAAAAATTTTTATCGGCGAAAATATAATCGATACGAAGTGTTGGCGAAATAGAATTGAAGGTACGTCCGATGCCAATTCCTTTTTGTAAGAATACGTCCTGCATATCGCCTCGCAGAGTTCGATATGTGTAGGAAGTAGGTACATCATTCAGGTCGCAGGTAAGTAAAACAGGATATTGGCTTTTTGCTATTGCTTCTTTTGCAGCATCAGCCTGTCTGCCTCGAATTATTGCTCCTTTTTTCAATTTTGAAAAGATGCCTCTCGAATTATCGATAAATCCTTCATCAGCATGCTCAAGTTTTTCTATACGTGCATAATCACTTTTTTCAAATAAAACTGATTGAAGGTGAGTTGTAAAAACCCGTACAGTATCGTTATTGAATTTAAGGTCTGCATGTATCAATACTTCAGTGATGCCGGGTTTAGGATAATACATTCTGCCGGTATCGATCATAGGCAATCTTGAAAAAATGATGGAACTATACCAATGATCTTTTGTATCAATTTCATAGGTAAAAAAGAAATAAGGATACCCTAATTCCTTTTGTATGTACTCGATGTTATTATAATAAGCGGGAGCGATGGAGGTATGAATTTCCTGCAGGCAAAGCACATCTGCGTTCTGTTGTTTTATCAGGTTCATCATCTCGAGGCGCTTTGCGCTTCCTTCGTTTTCATTTCGCTTCAGTTCAATAAAACGGGCGACATTCCAGGTGAGTATTCTCAGTTCGTTATTTCTCTTTTTATAATCAAATCGTATTTGCTGGTGCGCCGCAAAAAGAACACTGATTCCTTTCCAGCCAATCAGCATTGCGATGATAGAAATAAAAACAAACTTTCTTTTGACAAACAACCAGAAAAAAAGAAATAAAAATAAAAGCAGCAACAAAACGGGAAATGCTAAACCGAGTATTGAAATAAACCACCAGATCGAGGGATTAAGATAAGGCGCAAGGCAGGCGAGCAAAAAAACAACTGCAATCAAAATATTGATGACAATGAAAGATTTTTTTACAAAACTTCTGAACCTGGCCATTCAGGGAAATTAAAAAATCAAAAGTAAAAATTAAAAAACTTGAAAAAGGGAAATCGCGAAATGAAAGGAAGAAATATTTAAGACATGGTTATATGAATAATTATCATTTCAGATCTTCTTTGCTGGCCCTTTTAAGAAGCTCTTTTTCTTCGTCGGTAAGAAAGTGATAGCCTTTCTGATTTATCTTATCGAGTATCTCGTCGATACGTTGCTGTGTAATATTTGCGGTCTTTTTATAAGGCTGCCTTGTTTTCTTGTAAAACAATTCAGTTTTCATATTTTTCCCTCTCACTGGCTTATCGGGATTGAATAAATTTCCCACCCAGTCGAAAAAATTATTCATCCATTCGCTCCAGTCATACCCTCGCCGTAATAGAAAAATGAAAATGAAAGCCATGGCTGCACCGCCAATATGCGATAGATAGTCTGCAGTATATCCGACTTTTATTCCTGAAATGTCAACAATTACAAAAATCACAGTAATGATCCATAATGGAATGCCCCCATTCAGCATCGGAAATATTCTAAAGTCGGGGGATATTAATGTAGTTGCTACTGCAACTGCCATTACACCTGCCGAAGCGCCGAATGTTGTAGCAGTAGCAAGACCGGGTTTTAACGAAGGAATAAAATTATACGCCAGCACAAATGCGATAGCGCCTGCAAGACATCCGTAAATATAAATGGCAACTACTTTCTTATTTCCCGTAAGATCATGCATGATATAGCCAAACGCCCACAACCACAGCATATTTGAAAACACTCTCAGAATGTTGAAGTCGTGCAAGAACATGTGTGTGATAAGTGTCCACGGTCTTGTAAGGAAAACCTGGAAATTTGCCGGTAGTGCAAACCAGTTGAAAACATTACTTCTGAAAGCTGCTTCCGGATCCTGGTTTACCACATAGTTGTAGATAACCCTGATGAAAGCAAAAACTGCAAAAATGGAAAGATTGACAACAATAAGAGCAATCAACGAATTGTTTTCACGGCCAATGCTGAGGCGACGGCGATAATCTTGTTCATAATAACTCATAGTCTGCTATTCACTCTATAAATTTACAACAAGACGCAGGCAGTATGTTAAAAACTGTGTTATTTCTACTGTCTTTATTAGTATAACGATCTTCGGTTGGTTTTGTTCCAGAAGTAAACAATTAAAAAGCCGGTAATTGCACCGCCCAGGTGGGCGAAGTGGGCTACATTATCCGTACTGTAGTTTGTAACGCCGCCAAATAAATCAATCAGTACGTATGCCAGTACCAGCCATTTCACTTTTATGGGAATTGGAATCGGGATCATCATAAACTCTGTATTTGGGAACAGGTAGCCAAATGCGACCATCACACCCATTATTGCTCCAGATGCCCCCGAGCATCGGACCAACTGCTCCTCTGAGATTTTCAATCCTGACAGAATCATTCTGCATCAACGCATCTGCCAGCTGGCTGCACCTGAAATATTGTATCGCCATATGCAAAATACCGGCGCCGATACCACAGGCAACATAAAAAAGGATGAACCGCTTTGAGCCCCATACGCTTTCTAACGTACGGCCAAATTGCCAAAGCATAAACATGTTGAAAAATATATGGGCAAATACGATTTGTCCTGAGCCATCGCGATCCGCATAGAGCGAACATATAAGTGATCAACTGGTAAGGATTAAATTTCCGGAATTCTGCCAACTGACCGCTTTGCTCCAATATATTTTGAAGTTTGGGAGGAAAAGCCGGGTGTAAGGAAAGAATATCTGTTAAAGGAAATTGACTCTGCAAAGTGAGCTGACCAACCCAAACCAAAAAGTTTATTATCAGCAGGTTTTTAATTACGGGAGGAAACAGTTCTGTTGGCGTAAATCTGAAACTACTCATTGAATAAAGATAATTGTTATTGGGTTAGAAGAATTTATTTTACAATTTCATTAAACATCATTTGAGTTTTAACTGCACCACATTTTCAATATGGTGTGTATGCGGAAACATATCTACCGGTTGAATTTTTGTAACAGCATATTTCTCTTTCAATAAATTCAGGTCTCTCGCCTGCGTAGCCGGATTACAACTTACATATACAACAACAGGAGCGCTGATCTCAAGAATTTTATTTACCAGTTTTTCATGCATACCTGCTCTTGGAGGGTCTGTGATGATCACATCCGGTTTTCCATGCTGCGCAAAAAAATCATCGTTACAAATATCGGTCACATCGCCAGCGAAGAAACTTGCATTTGATAAGCGGTTGAGTATCGCATTTTCTTTTGCGTCGTCAATTGCAGCAGCGATCATTTCAACCCCAATGATTTTTTTTGCAAACTTGCTTACAAATATTCCAATGCTTCCTGTACCGCAATACAAATCATATACGATTTCATTCCCGCTCAATTCTGCAAATTCATTGGTAATCCTGTATAAGGTTTCCCCTTGTCTTGTATTTGTTTGAAAAAAAAGATTTGGGACCAATTTTAAAATCGTAGCAATCATCATCAACAGTAATTAATCTTTCTATCACGTATCCTTTTCCTTTCCATGCTACAGGCTCCAGGTCGTGCAGGCTATCATTCCATTTTGTATTAATTGTGTAAAGCAATGTAGTAATAGAAGGAAATTTTTCAGCAACAAAGGTCATCAGGCGATTAATCTTTTCCATGTCATTTTCCGCTACCACGATGTTCACCATCAGTTCGCCGGTGGTACATAATCTTACCTGCATGGTTCGCAAAAAGCCGACATGATTGCGGATATCATAAAATGGATAACGATTGAGCTTTGCAAATTCCTTTACGGCAAGTCTTATTTCATTTGTCGGTTCAGCCTGCAGGTAACATGTTTGAATATCGACCACTTTATCAAAAAAACCTTTGGCGTGGAAGCCGGCGACTGCGGCCCCAGCCTCCTCCCGACCTCTTCCTAAGGAGGAGGCCACCTGCGCACTTTTCTCGCTTTTCGAAGATTCAGACTTCTCTAGTTCACTCAAAAAAGAAGAATCATCAATTATTAATGTGCTTTCATCTTTAGGATTCTGAAATCCCTCCTTCGGAGGGGTTTGGGAGGCTTAGGCTTCTCTTTTGTAAATTCCTTTGTTCCGAATGTATCTCAATCTTATTCCGGTAGTATTTGGTTTCAGTTGCACCGGCAATTGGTAACATCTCAGGCAATTCCAGTTTACCAATCCGCTGAAGGTTATCAGCCACCTGTTTTTGCTTATAGTCCAATTGCTTTGAATATGGAAGCATTTGCCACTGGCAACCCCCGCAAACGCCGAAATGCGAACAAAATGGCTTTTCACGTTCCGGAGAGTAAGTTACGAACCGCAAAGGCCTTCCTTCCGCCCAATCTTTTTTGCTTTTCAACACCTGGAGATCGACGACATCACCGGGAACAGCGTTTTCGATAAAAATAACTTTGCCATCCACCCTTGCCAGTGACTTACCCTCGGCTGCATAGTCTGATACCAGTACGTTCTCGAGCACGATGTCTTTTTTCTTTCTTTTCACGGCGCAAATGTAGCAAATGTGAGGGGGCAATACAGGCCAACCTTCCAACTAATACAACCGTCTGCATTATTAGTATTTCCGGAGTTTTTGAATAATTTTATGTTTATTCTTACTTATGAAACGAATTCATTTACTGGCTTTTCTGTTTGTCTCAGCATCCGCATTTTCACAAAACAAGGATGGCTATACTATCAAACTCACTTTTAAACCGTTCAAAAATCAATACGTTTTTCTTGGTAATTATTACGGCACGCAATACCCGATTATCGATTCTGTAAAGCTGGACGAAAATGGACAGGGTATTTTCAAGGGTGATAAAAAGCTCGGGGGCGGCATTTACCTGGTCGGATATCCTGATAAAAGTCATTTTTTCGAATTTCTTGTTGATAAAGAACAGCATTTCTCTATCACAGCCGACACATTGAATCTGATTAAAACCCTGAAATTTGAAAATTCTCCTGACAATCTTCTTTTCATGAATTATCAGCGGTATATGGCTGATAAAGGAAAAGAAATGGATGATCTAAAGAAAAAGCAAGCCGGTTCAAGTGCCGCGGATTCAATTAAGATAAATGAGTCTTTAACTAAAACAAATAAGGAAGTAAAAGCGTATCGCGAAGACCTGATGAAAAAGAACCCCAATTCTTTTCTGACGGCATTGCTTATTGCTATGCAGGAGCCCGAAGTGCCTGTTGCGGAGAAACAGCCAGGGGGAAAATATGATTCAACTTATGCCTATCGCTACTTCAAAAGCCATTTCTGGGACGGTATCAATTTCTACGACGACCGCATGGCCCGTACCACGTTCTTTGATTCCAAACTGGATAAATATTTTGCGCAACTGGTTTATCCTGATGCAGACTCAGTAAACAAAGAAATTGACTGGATGCTTGGCTATGCAAGCATAAGCCCGGATATGAAAAAATTCCTGTTGCTGAAGTTTGTCAACCGCTACTATAACCAGAAGTATATGTGGGAAGACAAGGTGTTTGTACACTTGTACGAAAAATACTTCAGCAACCAGAAATACGATTGGATCTCCGAAAAGGGAGAACAGCTAATATCAAACAGGGCGTATAGCCTGATGGCTAACATTCTTGGTACGGCCGCTTCAGACGTTATTTTACCAGATACGGCCGGTCAACGTGTCTCACTTTACAGCATATCTGCTCCATATACTCTCGTTGTTTTTTGGGATCCTACTTGCGGGCATTGCAAAGAGACTCTTCCAAGAATTGACTCAATTTATCGGGCTACCTGGAAAAGTCTTGGATTAAAAATCTATGCTATTGGCCGACAGACTGAGAACACGAGAGAAGATTGGTTAAAGTTCATACATGGTCACCAAATCGATGACTGGAGCAATGTGTACTATTCCAAGGCAGAGGAGAGTGACAGGATTGCTAAAAACATACCAGGATATTCGCAGCTCTATGACATCCAGAGTTTTCCGACGCTTTACCTGCTGGATAAAGAAAAAAGAATCATCGCTAAAAAA
Organism: Chitinophagaceae bacterium; assembly: GCA_049840875.1. Lineage (GTDB taxonomy): Bacteria > Bacteroidota > Bacteroidia > Chitinophagales > Chitinophagaceae > JAFDYH01. The sequence continues at coordinate 257,524 of JASGJE010000006.1, forward strand.
TTGACCCTTGAGCAGGTAAACGAAGTGCTGAAAGAAAAGATGAAGAAGTAGAGAGAAGACTATAAGTCGGAAGACGGAAGTCAGAAAAGAAGTCTGTGCAAATGAAATTTCTGCTTTGAATACGGACTTCGGTCTTTTAGACTTCGGACCTCTCTCCAGAACCATACCAACCCGATTTTTATTTCAATAACTCTCCCGTTAACAATTAATTATGGGGTTTTTCGTTTTAGTAAACCTGAATCTTGCTTAAAATTCAATTCTATGATCAGAAAATCGTTTGTACTTGTTGCAGTAGTCTTTGCATGTATGACTGCCGGGGCGCAAACCTTATTCACGTATGGATCGTACAGTGTGGATGCAAAAGATTTTTTGCGTGCTTTTGAGAAGAACAATACCAATGTGAATGCTAATCGTTCTCAGGCCATCAAAGATTATCTCGATCTATATATCCGTTCCCGGTTAAAAATACAGGAAGCTTATAGTCGTCATTATGATACTCTGCCACAGTTAAATGCTGAAGTGGAAAATCTGCGCCAGCAGATCATCGATAATTACATGAACGATCCTGAAAGTTTTAATAAGCTGGTTAAAGAGGCATTTACCAGGAGTCAGAAAGATATTCATGTCGCACACATTTTCATCAGCGCTAAAAAAGCAGATGGAACTATAGATACAGTAGCCGCAAAACAGAAGGCAGATGAAGCATATCAGCGTTTACAAAAGGGCGAAGATTTTTTAAAAGTAGCCGAACAATATTCAGACGATCCATCGGCAAAAACCAACAAAGGAGACATAGGATACATCACCGTTTTCAGTTTGCCATACACGTTGGAAAATATCGCTTATACAACTGCACCCGGAAAATATTCATCAATAGTTCGTTCCAAAGCAGGATACCATATCTTAAAAAATATCGGAGAAAGAAAAGCTATTGGCAAAATCAAAGCACAGCAAATATTACTGGCATTTCCTCCTAATGCGACTGAAGCCTATAAGAAAGAACTTGGCAAACGTGCTGATTCTCTTTACCAGTTGTTGATTAAAGGAGGTGATATTGCAAGACTCGCATCAACGTTCAGTAACGATTTTATTTCTTCAGGAAGTGGTGGAAATATGACCGATTTCGGCGTAGGGCAATATGAGCTGCCATTTGAAAACTATGTTTTCGGTCTGCCGAAAGACGGAGCAATAGGTAAACCATTTTTAACGAAGCATGGTTACCACATTGTAAAACGGGTGAAACTTTTACCTGTGGTTACTGATGCTGAAAATAAAAATAATAACCTGGTGCTGAAAAGCCTTGTAGAGCAAAGCGATCGTATGCAGATCAGTAAGGATAAATTGTATGGAAGAGTTTTAGGTAAAGCTGGGTTTAAGAAACTGCCTTATGATGATGCAGAGTTATGGGCTTTGACGGATAGTCTTGTAGACTTTCATGCACTCACCAAAAAGACCAATCTAAGCAGCGATACAAAACTATTTACAATCGGAGATCAATCTGCTACTGTCTCGCAATGGGCAGACTATGCCAAAACATTCCGTTATAAAAGTGATGGTTCCGGATATAAACCCTATCCGCAAGTGATGGATGAGTTTATTAACAACAAAGCGCAGCAATATTATCGTGAGCATCTCGAAGATTTTAATCCCGATTTCCGCAACCAGATGACCGAGTTCAAAGATGGTAATCTCTTCTTCGAAATAATGCAGCAGGAAATATGGAACAAGGCGCAAACAGATTCTGCCGCGCTGGAAAAATATTATGCTGACAATAAAACCAAATACAACTGGAAAGAAAGCGCTGATGCTGTTATTTTCTTTTGTTCTGACATCAACATTTCCAAAACAGTATACGAGCAGGTAAAGAAAACCCCTTCTAAATGGAAAAGCACCGTGGATGCCCTAAGTGAAAAAGTGGTTGCTGATTCAGCACGCTATGAATGGTCGCAGATTCCAAATGCAAATAAAGCCGCATTAAAAGCAGGGATGGTAACCGACGCGGTGTTAAACAAAGGAGATAACAGCGCTTCATTTGCGTACATCATTAAGCTATATCCGCAAACTCAGCAGCGTAGCTTTACAGAAGCCAGAGGGCTGGTGATTAATGATTATCAAAACGAGCTTGAAGAAAAATGGATTACTGAATTGAAAAAGAAATACCCGGTTACGATTAACGAGCAAGTGCTGCAAAGTATTTCAAAATAAATTTTGCAAAGCGACTAACTAATGGCTGAACGATATTTCATAAATATTCGGCCAGAGTTTCCCGGTAACATATATTTTATTAGCAGCAGAATCAAATGCGATTCCGTTCAATTGCTGAGCGCCTGGAAATTTTTGTTTCGCCTCTTCAGCGAGTGAGTTGAGATTGATCTTGCCTATTATATTTCCTGAATTGGGGTCGATTTTGATGATATAATTTTGCTGGTACACATTAGCATAGATAAATCCGTTTATCAGCTCCAGTTCATTGATGTTTTCCAGTGTTCCGTTTTCGTCCGTCACACGTAACGTTTTTACCACTTTAAAATCACCAGGATTAAGGTAAGTGAGATTTGGCGTACCATCGCTCATTATCAAAGATGATCCATCAGTAGTCATGCCCCAACCTTCATCAGAAGGAAAAGTAAACTCTCCTGTTTTTTTAAATGTTTTTGCGTCGTATATAAAGCCAATTTTTGTGCGATAAGTAAGTTGGTATAACTTATCATTGATAAATACGATTCCTTCTCCAAAGTATTTATGTTTATCCAGTTCCGATTTCACATCAATTTTGCCCGTAGTAAGATCAACCGCGCCGAATAATGATCGTGTAGAAGAGAAAGAGCTATCATAGCCGGTACTTTCATACAATTTACCATCGTGAAATAAAAATCCTTCAGTGTACGAAGTGGTATCGTGTGGGTAATACTTTATTACAGCGTAATTGATTTCGGGAATACCGACGCTTACCTGTTTTCCCTTGTTATCATTGTTGCCCGATGAATTGTCGCTGTTATTACAGGCAACGAATAAAAAAGACAATAATCCTATCAGTAAAATTGTTTGCTTCATGAAATTAATAGCAGCATTCTTTTAAAAATCTCAACGATTCTTGCAAATCATTTTAAACATTCTTCACTACGTTCACTACAATATGCGGTTTGCCCAATGTATAATAATGCAATACAGGCACGCCGTTCTTTTTTAAATCTTTTGATTGCATTAATAGCCATTCTTCGCCGACCTTTTCAACTTCTTCATCTGATTTGCATTTCAGAATTTCGTTGGCCAGGTCTGCAGGCAAGTCGATATGGAATGTTTTTGGAAGAATAGTCAATTGCTTTTTGCTATATACAGGTTTTAATCCTGGAATAATCGGAACATTAATTCCAATATCACGACAGGCTTTTACAAATGCATAATATTTTTCATTATCAAAAAACATCTGCGTCACAATGTAATCTGCGCCTCCATCTACTTTTGCTTTCAGAAAATTTAAGTCTGTCTGCATGTTTGGCGCTTCAAAATGTTTTTCAGGATAACCAGCTACACCGATGCAGAAATCCGTTTTTTGTGTTCCTTTCAAATCATCTTCAAGATAAATGCCGGCATTCAGGTTGGTAACCTGCTTCAAAAGATCTGAAGCAAAGCGATGACCACCAGGCTCCGGTTCAAAAGCAGATTCATTTTTAGCAGCATCGCCGCGTAGCACTAATACATTATCGATGCCGAGATAACGCAGATTGATCAGGGCATCTTCCGTATCATTGATGCTGAAGCCGCCGCAAATCAAATGGGGGACAGTATCAACATTATACCGGTTCATGATCGAGGCACAAATACTTTCCGTACCCGGTCGCTTCCGCACGACAACTTTATGAAAACTGCCATCTGTATTTTTTTTGAAAACATGTTCGCTACGATGGTATGTAACATTGATAAATGAAGGCTTGAATTCCATCAGCGGGTCAAGATGCTTATACAGGGCTTCAATTCCCTTTCCTTTTAATGGGGGCAATACTTCAAAAGAAACCAGTGTGCCTTTTGCATTTTTTATGTGATCGATTACTTTCATCCGGTATTCTGTCTTTTAGGGTCAAATAGCTGTTAACTATTTATTTTTAATTTAACATGCAAACTTAAGCATGCAAACGCATTAGTCAAAAAGGGAAAAACATTCTCTATATCGAACCGGGCGGTATATCATAAATGTTATGATCATTCGCAAAAAGAAATAAAATCATAAAAATGCAGGGCATCTACGTCATTCCTGCATCAAGCCTTATTTTTGCCGGGCATGATCAGCAATATACATACGGTAAACCTCGTAAAAAGATATGGCGGCCGCACAGTTGTAAACCATGTGTCATTCGAAGTGAAACAGGGAGAGATTGTTGGTCTGCTGGGACCAAACGGTGCCGGCAAAACCACGTCGTTCTACCAGGTTACAGGTCTCATTAAACCAGATGAAGGTGAAGTGTATCTGAATGATGAGAATATTACCAAATTGCCGATGTATAAGCGGGCAAAACTTGGGATTGGTTATCTGCCACAAGAAGCATCAATCTTCAGAAAGCTTAGCGTTGAAGATAATATTCTCGCAGTCCTGGAAATGACAAAATTGTCAAAAGCAGAGCAACATGAAAAGTTGGAATCTTTGCTCGATGAATTTCGCTTACATCATGTCCGAAAAAGTCCGGGCGACGTATTGAGCGGTGGTGAAAGAAGAAGAACGGAAATTGCCCGCGCATTAGCCGTTAATCCAAAATTTATTTTACTCGATGAGCCATTTGCAGGTATCGACCCGATCGCGGTTGAAGATATTCAATCGATAGTTGCCAAATTAAAATTTAAGAACATCGGCATTTTGATTACTGACCATAACGTAACTGAAACACTTTCTATCTGCGATCGTGCTTATCTTTTGATAGAAGGAAAAATATTCAAACACGGCACTGCAGAAGAACTGGCGTTGGATGAACAGGTAAAACGACTTTATCTCGGAAGAAATTTCGAATTAAAGAGAAAAGATTATCTCTACGATGAAATTCATAAGGAAGCAAGAATAAATATTGATTCACTTATTCAATCTGTAACTGGGGCGATTGCGATGTATGAAGAAAAGAAAGAAGCGTTGGCCGATTTGCAAAAAAGTATTGGCTACCGTTATGAGTCTGATGATGCAATTACCGAAGATATTGACCTCGATAACTATTTTAAATTTATCAGGGAGCTAAAAGCATCTTTGATTGAATATGGCAATGAAAAAAATAACGCCGAAATCACCGAACGGGCAAATCTTCTATTGACCGCCGATCGGGATCTTTATTCGGATTTGAATACGATTCTATTATACCTGCAGGCAGATAAAAATTAGTCGCTGCCCTATCAGAATTCTCAGACCAGAAACCATTTCTATCGAAATTTTATAGCAATCATTTAATCGAAACAATTTAATATATTGCTTTGACGAATGAAAGTACTTAGCCCTGCCATATCATCTCTTGCCCGTATGCGCCTGTGGCGTATAGAAGCATGGAAGTTACATCCCGTAGATGCGCAACGGGAAGTATTGCAGGATCTTGTTACTTCTGCTCAATACACAGAATTCGGCCGTAAATACAATTTTTCAGAATTATTTAATATACGCTCCTTCAAACAAGCAGTTCCGATTCATGAATACGATGATATAAAACCCTATATCCAACGCATCATGAATGGCGAGCAGAATGTGCTTTGGAATACACCTATTTTTTGGTTTGCAAAGAGCAGCGGCACTACCAGCGACAAAAGCAAGTTCATTCCAATCAGTGATGAAAGTCTGGAAGATTGTCACTATAAAGCAGCGAAAGATGTGCTGACAATGTATTATCAATTCAATCCTGATTCAGAATTACTAACAGGAAAAGGATTGGTGATCGGTGGCAGCCATACTATTTCGCCAATGAACCACGAAGCGCAATATGGCGATCTGAGTGCAGTATTATTGCAGAACTCGCCTTTTTGGGCGCATTGGTTGAGAACGCCAGAACTAAGCATAGCACTGATGGATGAATGGGAAGATAAAATTGAAAAGCTGGCAATTAATAGTGTGAAGGAAAACGTCACTTCTATTTCCGGCGTGCCCACGTGGACGTTAGTTCTTTTTAAACGCATACTGGAGATGACCGGTAAAAAAACGATGGCGGAAGTGTGGCCTTCGTTACAGCTCTATATGCACGGCGGTGTTTCATTTACGCCGTATAAAGAACAATTTCAAAAACTCATTGGCAAAGACATTCATTACCTGGAAATGTATAATGCCAGCGAAGGGTTTTTTGCAGCGCAGGAAGTGCCGGGAAATGATGGTATGTTATTGTTTACCGACCATGGCATTTTCATGGAGTTTATGCCGGTAAGTGAATATGGTAAACCCAATCCGAAGACAATTGGTCTGGACGAGGTAGAAAAAGGAAAGAACTATGCAGTTGTTATCAGCACTAACGGAGGATTATGGCGGTACCTCGTTGGTGATACGATACAGTTTACATCGTTGATTCCGTTTAGAATAAAAGTATCGGGAAGGTTGAAGCATTTCATCAATGCCTTCGGCGAAGAACTGATTGTAGATAATACTGATATGGCCATCGCTATGGCCAGTGAAAAAACGGGCGCCGTAGTGAATGATTATACAGCAGCTCCGGTATATTTTTCGGATGCGGCTAATGGTGCACATGAGTGGTTGATAGAATTTGAAAAAGAGCCACAAAACCTCGACAATTTCACGAATGAACTGGATGCAGCTCTAAAAAAAGTAAACAGTGATTACGAAGCCAAACGCCATAAAGACATTGCACTTCGCAAACCGGAAATCCATTCCATCAAAAAGGGACTATTCAGGGAATGGTTGCGTAGCCGGGGAAAACTAGGAGGACAACATAAGGTGCCGAGGCTGAGTAATGAAAGAATTTATATTGAAGAAATTCTCGCTCTTCAATAAGCAGTTAATCTATGAAATTAAAAAATCTCATCCTGTCATTTTTTGCTGTTATTTCGTTTGCTATTGCACAATCCCAGCATTCTATTCAGTTTACAGAACAAACGATACAGGTAAAAGATAATTTATCATTTAATCTTAAGATTCCTGCGGGCTATAAAATTGCCATTGCGGCCCGTGGATTACACCGGCCACGTTTCTTTTCAAAAAGCCCGGACGGAAGACTATTTATAACGGATATGTTTAACCGTGATGATAATAAAAAGGGCAGGGTGTATATACTGAACAATTGGAATGAAAACTTAAAAAAATTTGAACAGGTAACCACTTATCTCGACAGCTTACGGAACCCTAATCAAATAGCATTTTACTCTGTAAATAATCAGACGTACCTGTTTTTGGCAGAAACCCACCAGCTCAGTTATTATCTGTATCATGCCGGTGATACCAGGCCAACCAGTAAACAAACGATCATTGCAACGTTTCCTGACTACGGATTGAATTATAAATATGGCGGATGGCACCTGACCCGCAGCCTGGCATTTCACAATAATAAAGTGTATGTCAGCGTCGGAAGCAGTTGCGATGCCTGTATAGAAAAGGAGAAAGTGAGAGCTTGTATTATGGAAATGAATCCTGATGGAACAGAACAAAAAGTTTATGCCAGCGGACTTCGCAATGCGGTGGGTATAAAGTGGATAAACAATGAACTATGGGCAACAAATATGGGAAGGGATAACCGAGGACCTGATAAGCCTGAAGAATTGTTACTGAAGATTGAAGCTAATAGTTATTATGGGTGGCCTTTCTATTTTCAATACAAAAAACAAATTATAACTGATGTTGCGTTTAAAGATTCCGTTAAACCTGTCAATTTTAAAAAACCAGATATCGGGAAATGGGGAATAAAGGCGCATTCGGCACCACTCGGGTTTGATTTTTTCACTGATTTTACTGATGATTTGTTGAATAATTCATTTATTACGGCGCTGCACGGCAGTACAAGTGTATGGCGACAACGTGGCAATGCGGTAGTACAAATGTCGCCTGATGGATCATACCGGGAAATCATTACCGGTTTTCTACAAGGTAAAACTGAAGACAAACGATTTGGCAGGCCATGTGATGTGATACAATGGGATAATCGTTCTTTTTTTATCAGTGATGATAAAAATGGAATTATCTATTATGTCTGGAAAGAAAATTGAACCTTCAACTTTTGAAGGATTCTGCGATAATTTTCTTTTTTTTGTTGCATAATTCAATACTGAAACATGAAACTACTGGAAGGAAAAGTTGCGATTGTAACAGGCGCTGCAAGGGGAATCGGGGAGGGCATTGCATTAAAATTCGCTGAACATGGAGCCAGTGTTGCTTTTACCTATGTCAGTGATAGCAGTGAAGAAAAGGCAACTGCATTAGAACAAAAATTGTCTTCTCTTGGTGTAAAAGCAAAAGCATACAAAAGCAATGCAGGAGATTTCAGTCAGTGTGAATCTTTTGTGAACGCAGTATTGAAAGAATTCGGAACAGTTGATATTTGTGTAAATAATGCCGGTATTTCAAAAGACAATTTATTACTACGGCTTACGCCTGAACAATGGGATGATGTAATAAAAGTGAATCTGAATAGCGTATTCTATATGACCAAGCAGGTAATAAAACCTATGATGAAAGCGAGAAGTGGCAGTATCATCAATATGAGTTCGGTGATAGGTGAAATGGGAAATGCAGGCCAAAGTAGCTATGCTGCAAGCAAGGCAGGTATACTTGGATTTACTAAATCCGTTGCGAAAGAATTGGGAAGCCGCAACATCCGTTGCAACGCCATTGCTCCGGGATTTGTAGAAACAGATATGACCAGTTATTTGAAAGATGGCGCAAGCGCCGAAAAATACAAAGCCGATATTCCATTGGGGAAATTTGCAAGCGCTGAAGACATCGCAAATGTTTCTTTATTTCTTGCTTCTAATCTTTCTTCTTATATAACAGGGCAGGTGATCAGTGTATGTGGCGGACTGAATATTTAATATAGTCGTTTTCTTCTCACTCACAACGCAACGATTTGACGGAGCAACTGACATATAAGATGAGCAGAAAAGAAATAATTCTTTTTGCGCTCATGCAATTGTTTTTTATCGCCACTATTTTCCCCTACAATGATATTCTAACGGGCATTGTAATCGGCGGCATGATGCTTTGCTGTATACTCTTCAACGGCTTCAAAGAAAAATTCGCCCTTTTAAAAACCCGCAGGTATATCATTTGGATGATCCTCTACTTTGCCTGGATTTTCTTCAGCATTTTTTTTTCAAAAGATCAATATGAAGGATTCAGGGCGCTTGATCCAAGGTTACCGTTGTTTTATTTTCCGGTAACCATTGGTTTAATAAAAATCAGCAAAGAGTTCAAGGAAAGGCTTTTCCTGGGATTTGCTATTATCACTACCCTGTTTTGCGCGATATGCCTCATATGGTCCGTCAATAACTATATTAAATCAGGTAATGTAGATTATCTGTATGGTGACGCTATTTCAGCATTGGCAGATCAGCAGGCTATTTATATTTCACTTCTTGTCAATTTTTCCATTTACATTTTTTGCCTTTTTATTTTTTTCAGATCGGTAAAATTTAAATCGCTCCTAGTTATAGCGTTAGCATTTTTATTTGTTGCCAGTTTTATGCTTGCAAGTCGAAATATGTTGGTTGTATTGTACACATCTGTAATCGGCTTTAGTATTTATTATGTCTTTAAGAGTAAGAAGTTTATACCGGGGATCACTATTGCTGTCATTTTTATTTTGGGAGCTATTGCTGTGGTTAAGTTTTTTCCAAAGACATTGAATCGATTTACCGATTTTCTTTATACGCAATACGATTACCAGCACGAAGGCACTGAAAGCAACTTAACGAAAGAGACAACGCCCGATCAATGGAATGGGGCAAATTTCAGGCTCGCTGCATGGCGTTGCGGTTGGGAAATTTTTAAGGCCCACCCTATTACTGGTGTGCACCTCGGCGATAAGCGGGGCAAGCTTACGGAAAAATACAAGGAGAAGAATTTCCTGTTTGCTATCCGCACAAACAAGAATGTTCACAATAATTATCTCGATGTGCTTTTCGGGTCGGGTATTATTGGTTTTATTTTATTCCTTACTGGTTGGTTTGTCTTACCGTTTCGATCTGCATTGATAGGAAAAGATTATTTATCGCTTTTAATGATTATCACATTCGCGATCGCTACGATTACAGAAGTTTATCTTGACAGAAGTTTAGGAGGTATGCTTTTTGGATTCTTTATTCCGTTGATACTAACGGATAAAAACACGTAATGCATTATTCATTGTCCCTAAGATATAATTCAACTGCAGTTTTAGTATCACCAAAATAAATCAGTTCACCTTTTCTCAGGTAAGCTGACCGTTGACAATATCGCTGAATAATATCCATGGTATGACTGACTAAAACAACGGTTTTGCCCTCTATCCAGCTACTTTCAAAAACTTTAATTGCTTTCTCCTGGAATTTCATATCACCAACTGCAAATATTTCATCGAGGAACATAATGTCAGCACCTGCATTCACCGCTATTGAAAACCCAAGTCTTGCTACCATTCCTGATGAAAAGAATTTGATTTTTGTATCAATGAAATCTCTCAGTTCGGCAAAATCAACGATCTTATCGAAAATGGCATCCACCTCCTTAATTTTTAAACCAAGCACTGAGCCGGATACGTAGATGTTTTCCCGTGCTGTCAACTCATGGCTCATGCCCACGCCAAGGTTCATCAACATAGTTGATCCGTTAATTTCTATCGTACCGGTATCAGTCTTATACACACCGGCAAGCAATTTTGTAAGTGTGGACTTTCCGCTTCCATTTCTTCCTATCAGGCCAATGCTTTCACCTTTTAAAACATCAAGGGACATATCTTTTAAAGCTGGGACACTTTTAGCTCGGGGCGGGTTAAATAAGTTAAAAAGACGGTGCTTAACGGTATTGTGACTATCCTCCGTTATCTGAAAGGTTTTGCTGATGTTGTTTGCTATTATTGCAAAATCGTGCTTAACGCCCATACTCATAATTTTTCTGAAGCCTTTGAACCCACCTTATTCAATAGAAAAGCTCCTATCAACAAAAGAGCAATTGCATACAAGTAATCAAAAATAAAAAGATTCCATTCTGGCGGCTGCCGGTATATCAAAACATTCCTGGCATTAATAATAATGCCCGAAATCGGATTTACATGATCAGCACCTGGCAAAGCACCCCTGAATCTTTCCAGGTTAAAAACTATTGGTGAAACCCAAAAGCCAATACCTGTAACAACAAGCCATATCTGGGTAATATCTTTTGCGATAACGTATACATTGGAAAGAATAATAGAGAATGCAAGAGCTAATAAAACAAGGTTGAAAAATATCGGTATGAAGTATAACGCTGTAATGCTTAAGCCAGATGTGCCTTCATCAAGAAACTGGTAATAGAGAATAAAGAAAAAAAGATTGAAGAAAAAACCAATACAGTTTGCCAAAATAGTAGAAAGATAGATCTCTATCTTATTCATGTTGGTATATTCATATAGGTATTTTTTAGTACTTAGTATCTGCACGGTTCCGGAAGTACTTTCAACAAAAAAATTCCAGAGTATAAGCCCTATAAACAGGAAGGAAATAAAATGTGGAACACCCTGTTTTAAAATTTTCTCGAAAGCAATATAATAGATAAAGATATCGGAGACGGGTTTTATCAATGCCCATAGGAGACCTAGTTTATTTTCATAATAGCGTAGCTTGAATTCAATTTTCGCCAGCAGCCAGATACGCTCCAGTTTGTTTGAACTTTTAATCCAGTCTTTTACAATTTTTATGACCATAATTATTTCTTGACCATCCGGTAAACTCTATATGCAATTGCCTTCATAAAACTATTCTGCTTCACCATTGCTATTATCTGTGTTGATATGGCACCCCGGAATGGAAGTTTTTCAGCCAGATAATAATCCAACGACGGATTGTCTATCGCAATTCCCGGGCCATTTGCATTGAGCAAATTGAAATTTTCCGGAGCAAAAGTAGCATAAAAGTCTTTATGCTTATAACTGATATACTGATATAGGAGAAGCTTTTTTGTGACAGAAATAGCGCGGATCATTGAATCGGTTCTCACTCTGTAATAAAACAATGCTTCAGGTAACACAACTCCATGACCACCTTTTGACAAAATAGAAATTACACTGTCGTAATCTTCCAAACCCTGGAAAGGCATTGATGAATCGTTTTTTCCATACGATAGAAAACTCTGTCGCTTATAAACAAGGGCGCTGGAATTAACCGTATTGTGATACAAAATAATTGGTGGCTCGGGTATAAACGTGGGCCATATCTTATCAGATCCTTCAAAGTATTTTGTCCAGCAAGCTACAAAGTCAATATTGCCGTAGGATCGCATCGCTCTTATCGCTTTTGAATAGTATGAAGCATCAATCCTATCGTCAGCGTCAAGAAATGCAAGAAACTCACCCGAGGCATTTTCTGCTCCTTTATTTCGTGTATGGCCAAGTCCTCCATTGGGGCCGGAAATTATTTTGATGAAGCTATTACTTTTATACTCTTCCAGTTTCTGCAAGCTGAGCTCATCAGTACTGCCATCATTCACTATTATAATTTCCTTTTCCGGGTAATCTGATTTCAGAATTGACTGTATTGTTTCGTCTACATATTTACCCATGTTATAGTAAGGCATTACAACCGATAAAAGTCCTTTCTTTATTGGAAGAGTACCAACATTAGCACGTTTAACAGATGGTCTTATAAAAGGAAATTCACTTTGTTCTGCAATTTTTCCTGAGAGCAACTTTTCCAAAACCTTCAACTTATCGGGGTAAATAGCGTCGGTGCTATATTTCGTATTCAACTTCTCCAGCGTATTGCTTGAAATTCTTTTCCGCTCATCGAAAGATAATCCAAGTGTTTTGTTCAGTTGCTGATAAAATGTTTCAGGATTTGTATGATCAAATATAAAGCCGTCGATACCGTCTTCAATTACCTCCGAATGTCCGCCCTGCTTTGATACCAGTAACACTTTACCAAGCGCCATCATTTCGAATACAACATAAGGCAAATTGTCATTCATGCTAGGCACAATCACAATTTCTGCACCTTGCATTCTTTCAGCAACCTGGGAAGGTTTTATTCTACCCTCTATTTTCAGAAGATTTTCTCCCAGATATTTTTTAAAATTTTTTCGTATCCAGTCACCCATCGTGAGATCCTCGGGCTGATAAACAATATCCTGGCCTCCGATTATAGTAAGAGGCCTTTTAAATCCATTTTCCCAAAGATGTTTGAAATAATAAAGTAATTTAAATGCGCCTTTTTGCGGGGTTAGCTTGCCGTAAAAAATAATTTCACCATTATGCGAATCGCTTATCGCAACAGGTGCGTTTTTATTCTTGAATGGGTTAGCAATAATTTCAACATTGGGATTAGTAAGTACAAATCGTTTATGCAATTCTTCAAGCATATATTTACTCGGCGAAATGATAAATGAAGCGGCCTGCAGGCAAAATCGTTCCATTTCGCAAATCCAGTAGTTAGGATATTTGTACATTGGCACTTGGTTATACTCCATGTACAAAAAAGAAGGAGAATGCATAGTGATCAATACCGGAATATCCTTGCACCAATCGTAAGAAAGATACTTGTATTGAAGAATGTAATATGCCACGCCCAAGTATTCCTGCGCCTCAATAATGTCTGGTTTGCTTTCTTTTTCGACAAACAATTTTACGATCTGAGAAAATTCATAACTGATGTTGGTAGTGTGACCAAGAAATGAAGATGATTTTGTGCGGTAGGGATTGAATCGGATCACTCTTACTCCCTGTCGTTGTTCTGTTACAAAATCTGCAACGGAGGGATCGTTGACAAAGACAGAAACAGAATGGCCGTTTTCAACGAGCATGATAGCCGTATTGTAGCAGTAAGTACTGATGCCTCCGCCAAAAAATGGCGGATATTCCGTCGTAAGTAGCCAGTAGTTCAATCTTTGTATTTTGTTATGTCGTTAGCTGCGGTCTCAATCCCAATCGCGTAAAACGATATACCTACACCAACTAATTTTTTTTGAAATCGCCCCTGGAAAAGAATTTTTCTATCAGGCAATACAGGTAAATAAAAAAATACCTACTTCCCATTTCCTTTATCTTCAATTTCGATTCTCCTGTCTTCCTGTTTCGCCAGGAATTAGGAATGTAAGTATAGGAATAATTTCTTACAATGGCCTTTAGTGAAAGCTCCAATGTAAGATTAAAATGCGGCGAAAGAAAGGGTTTCAGGCCCATTATTGTTTCGCGTTTATAAAGCTTAAAAGCATTTGTTAAATCATTATATCTCAAACCCATGCTCCAGCTAACCAGGTTGTTAACGAACCTGTTCAGAAATTTCTTTGGCTGCGGGTAATCAATTACGGTCGCACCTTTAATCCATCGGCTTCCAAAAACACAATCGTATTTCCCTTCGCGCATCCTAAAATAAAAACGTACCAAATCTGCAGGATCATCACTAAGATCAGCCATCATAATCGCTACACAATCTCCGTTAAATCTCTCGAGGCCGTATCGTACAGCATACCCAAATCCGTTGGGGCCGGGATTTGTATAAAAGGTTAGGGATGGTATTTTGTTTTGCAATTCTTGCAAAAGATGAAGCGTGTTATCTTTGGAATTGTCATTTACAACAACAATTTCATGTTCTATTGCCTCTTGATTGAGTGTTTGGTATAGCGTCGTGATTGTTTCCTCAATGCTTCCTTCTTCGTTATATGCAGGAATAACTATCGATAATTTCATTACAGGATAATTGAATATTCCATTCTAAAATATTTATAATCGGGCTTTCATTTCAACTAACATCTGCGACAATACATCGTGTACGTTGTATTTCCAATTCCAGGAGGGATAATGTTCTTTAAACTTCGTCATATCACTTATATACCAGATATGATCCCCTATTCTATTTGTTTCAGAATATGCAATTGTCATCTTATTTCCTGTTATTTCTTCACACATACTAATGCCTTCGAGCATTGAACAATTACTGAATCGACCGCCACCAACATTATATGCTTCACCCTGCTTTGGATTTTGATAAAAATGCCAGAATAAGTTAACAAGGTCAAGACTGTGAATGTTATCACGCACTTGCTTGCCTTTGTAACCAAAGATAGTGTACGGTTTTTTTGTAATTGCACAGCGCATAAGGTACGCCAAAAAACCATGAAGCTGGGCCCCACTATGTTTAGGACCAGTAAGACAACCCCCGCGAAACACCCCTACATTCATTTTAAAGTATTTTCCATATTCCTGCGCCATTATATCAGCCGCCACTTTCGAAGCGCCGAATACAGAATGTTTTGTATTATCGAGGGACATTTTTTCATCAATTCCGTTTTCAAAGTATGGATGTTTTTCATCAATCTCCCACCTTGTTTCTTGCTCGATCAAGGGTAAAAAGTTAGGGTTATCTCCATATACTTTATTAGTCGAGGTAAAAATAAAAACCGCTTGCGGTGAATAAATTCTCGTTAGTTCAAGTAGATTTAATGTGCCGCTGGCATTGATATGGAAATCTGTAAGCGGTTCTTTAGCCGCCCAATCATGGCTCGGTTGAGCTGCAGTGTGTACGATCAGTTTAATATCTTTTCCGTATTCTTTGAAAATTTTCTCTAAATCCTGATAGTTTCTTATATCAGGATTATAATGCTGATAGTTGGACACAGCCTTTTCAATTCTCTCCTTGTTCCAGTTTGTCGATCCATCCGAACCAAAAAAGTACTCACGCATGTTGTTATCGATACCGATAATTTTGTCAAATTTCTGCGAGAAAAATTCTACTGATTCACTGCCGATAAGTCCTGCTGAGCCCGTAATAATTGCAATATTCATATTCGTATGTTTAAATTAACTAAGGATAGGTTTTAATTGTCTTTCATTTTGTTTAATCCATGTGAAAATATCTTCCATAATCTCGTTAACTGATATCTGTGGCGACCACTGTGTCAGATTGTTAATTTTACTATTATCAGACAGATATATCCGTATATCGGCTTTTCGATTTTCGGGAATAGAATCAATATTGATTTTATTTCCAGTAATCTCTTCGCATATTTTTGTCAGTTCACATAAAGATGCACTCACATTTCTTGAACCTCCAACATTAAAAACTTCGCCATTGAATTTTTCTGGTTGATGGATTTGCAAGTCGACAAGTGTAAACAAATCTTTTACATGCAAAATATCTCGTACCTGTTTACCCATACCACCATATCCAATATAAGCAAGGTTTTGATTCCAAAAATGTTTCGCCATCCAAAGAACAACAACACCCTGGTCCACTTTTCCCATCTGGTATGGACCTGTGAGTACACCACATCTGTTGACTACGGTATTTAATCCAAACGTTGTATTGTATTCCTCTACCATTAATTCTGATGCAAGTTTGGTTGCTCCATACAACGATCTGGATCCCTTTAGCGGAAATTCTTCATTAATTCCGGATTGAGTAACGCCGAGCACCTTTTGATCACCGTTTATTTCAAACCTTGTAGGGGTTTCTAATACCTCAATGGTTTCTATTGTTTTTATAGGATAAACTCTACTCGTTGAAAGAAAAATAAAACTTGCTTTATTTTGCAATGCAAAATTTAAAGCGTTTATCGTACCATTTAAATTCGTTTCAATGAGATAATCTGTATCGCCATCCATTCCCGCTAAAACCGATGGTTCTGCGGCGGCGTCAATTACGCAGGATAGAGGATATGTTATTTGTGCAAAATCTCCTTTATTGCGAATATCACCGTGAATAAATTGTACTTCCTTTTCCTTTAATCGTAGCAGGTTTAATTCCGAACCGCGACGTTTCAAATTATCCATACAAATCACTTTATACGATGGATATTTCGTTTTTAAAGAAATGGCAAGATTTGTTCCAACAAAACCGGCTCCCCCGGTTATCAAAATTGTATGCATATTTTAATAGTAAACTATCTCAATTTTTCCTGAATAATGATTTGAGCGTACGTTTTCCCTTCAAGACTTTAATGACATGCCCAAATCTTTTATACCATAACGGCAAGACCTCATACTCTTGCTGATACCAGTTAATAATGTCATAATATTGCTTTTCGCCAATTTCTTTACTTAAGGCAATAAATGAATAATAAAGATCATTTCGCTTTTTCCAAAGATTCGATTTTTCGTCTGCCCATGCTTTTTCATTTCTGAGATCAGTAATTGTGAAAAAAAACTGAGCAGTTATATTCGTTTTATTACTGTTATAGTTCACGAATACTACCTGGCGTGGCTCTATATTCACATAGTTTTCAAATCGACTATCGTCTACGATCTCATCAGTTTCAATGTTGCAAAATAAAATATTGTCAACGATCTGATCAATACCGTTCGGATCAATAGGGAGGAATTGAATTGGGGCTTCACCTTGTTGCAGAAAAAATTCCGCAAGCCGGTCGAGTGACGCCAAATTATAGTCACCAGTTGTAGAAAAAACAGGAATTCGATTTTTATTTTTTCTAAAGTTTCCGGATAATGTTGATAGAAGATAGAAGATTGTTATGAGATCTTCATGTAGTTTGAGCAGCACGTTTTCATTCAATGACACTATGAAATTGAATTCAATACTTCTTACAAACGCAATAATCGCCCCCATATCTGGTTCAACACAATCGATAACGATATTTGCGCTATTTTTTGTCTCATTGAACCAATTCACACTTTCGTTGATTGCTGAACATGGTATTGAATAAAATACAGAGGATGTAGCCACTCAAATAGATTTAATCGTTAGGCCATCTGATAATACAATCCAGCATAATAATCTTTCCCATGAATGAGTGTAAGTTCCTGAAAAATTATCCAGAACATTTCCGTACTCAAGTTGCTGTCGAATCTTCAAAGGATCAAATTTCTTAAAAAAATTCAGCATAGCATCTGCTCTTGCCCAAAACATTGTCCCCGCTACATAATCGAAAGTTTTGCAGTTTATTTGATAATCACACAACAGTCTTTCGAGTAGCTGTCCGTTATTGCCAGTAAATTTTCCATCGGTCCTTAATTCCTTTGTAACATAGTTTTTGGATGCAATAATTCCATATGACGATGGATTGGAAATTATTGCATCAATAACCGCGGTTTGCCCGCAATCAATTATTTTAAATAATTCCCTTTTCCATGTTTTTGTATTTAGCGCCTGCAGACTTTTTTTGTCATGTAGAAAAACAATCCAGCCCGGCTGAAGTCCCATTTGGATGCAAGTAGCCAGCAACAGCATTTTGCCGCCAATATCTTTACCCTGGTTACTACTAATTGTAATGATAGAATTTGGGAAATTTTTCAGTAACTCTTTTTTGATTTCGAATTGATTGGGAGTATCTGAACAAATATTAAAAAGATAAGTCGGTTTAAAAAAAGCCATGCAAGCAAGTTGCTCTGCTATATGATCGACAGTATCTTCAAAAAATATATGATATAAAACTACAACTGAAGGCTTCACTATGTTTTAGTTGATTGGTATAGGTCAGTTAGGATTGGGTTGATGCTTCGTCAAAGCGGCCACTGTTTTTAATGGGAGACAGCTTGCGATCACCAAGCATACAAACACAATTAAACCAGTCAGAAGAAACAAATAATAATGTGAAAGAATGCGGATAATAAAATTGTCAACCCTGCCTTGTATTATCGGTTTTCCAATCGCCAGCCATGTCGTTTTGCTCGAATCTGATGCATAAATTGAAAATGGGCCTTTTTGTATTTTCGCATCGACCATAAGCCAGGTCTCTTTTGGATTTTCCGATATTGAAATGGGGCTGCTTACTTTATTTTGACGAATTTCCAGTTTTATGCCATTATTCAACGGATAACCGGCTATTGGAATTTTTATGTGTCCTCCCGTTGTAAAGGTTTCAAAGTTCAAATATATTTCGCCGGTTGCTGTATCTCCCCGCGAATTATAGCTTCCCCAGCTACTATCACTATATCCTGTTGTAGTTGGATAAAAACCATTTTTGACAAACACTTCTGATGGTTGTTGCTGAATTGTTGCAGGATTTATTCCTGGGCTAATACTTGGCGGTAAAATCTGACGAATTTCCGGCCAGGATAAAATCATCGAAAATCTATCAGAATTAGGATATGGAATATCAAGCTGGGGCTTGCTTTTTATAAATGATGTGTCCCCGGTTGATAAATAATTATGTGTATTTGACTCTTGAATTTTACTCGTTCGCCGTTTTGCTTCAAGGTCATCTGGTAATATTTTTAGCCCCTTCCGACATAATGAGACCAAAATTATCAATGCCCAGCCAGCGACGATTGCAGCACCACGGATAGGATGGTTTATCTGCCATTTCTGAATAATTAAAATTAAAACTGAAAAGTTGACCAAAAGATTAATTGCCGATAAGTCCAGGTACCGGGAGGCAAGGTAAATTGCAGCTCGTCCGTAAGCGAGGCTCAATGCCTGACCAAATGACCATAAAATTAAAGCTACTAAGAACCATTTTGAGTCATTTGCCTGTGGTGGTTTTCGCAAGACCATCACCATGAAAATAAAAGACGGAAAGATTGTTATTAATGTAGCAAAAAAACCTGCAGAAACAGGCCACCCTAAAACGCCAGTCAGCGCTACATAAAATTGAGAAAATGTAGATGCTTTGAACACAGCGTGTCCGGGTACCGATGGAGTAAATTTAAGAGAAATAAGAAAACAGATGCCCAGGATAATAATGGCATTCAATTGCCGGGGTGTTCTTCTCACGTTAGTGATAAAGATGATAAAACTAATAAATGTTGCAGCGCCAAAGGTGAACACACCGGATGATAATGAAAAAAAAGCAAAAACAGAACAAACAGCTCCACACCACCAGCCTATTGAAAGCGGTTCTTTTGTTGAAATAAACCACAACGATAAAATGCTAAAAAAAACAACAAAATAAAACTGTGATTGAAATCCTGCTAATGTCTTTTCCCAGGCATATGGGATACCAAACAAAACAACTGAGAATACCAGCAAAGCCCGCAAATACCGAACCCCAATAGTCTTTGTAAGAAAAGAAATGCAAATTATAATTAGGAAAATATGCAGAGCTGCATTTACTACCATTTGAAATTCCGGGTTCCAGATCCCATTAATCTTTAGCAATAAAAGCGATAGCACACGGGTGGTAAAAATGCGGTGTTCGTTATGTGGTGCGATCATGTCGGACCATCGAAGTGTGCCAGAAACATACGGCTTATATAAATTAGCTGCCTCTCCATCCCATTGATCCCAAAATGGAGTTGGATTGCCGTAATTATAAATCAACCAAAATTTAAGACCAAGTAAAAAAGTTGCAAAGGCAAAGTATAGCACAATCTTATTTACTAGCACAGTGTCAGGCGCCAGAAAGCGAATTCGTGGGTTATTAAAATTTAATTTGTTCATAGTTTAATTGGAGACAATCCAATCATAGTCGATCGTTCTTTCAATAAGATAATTCTGTCTTAATTGTTTTTAAAGCCTCCTAGCCGGGCTTGCGAAAACCCAGCCCCTTGTTTTGACAGAGTAATAAAAAATTCGCATCCCTTAGTTTCAAAAAAACAAAGTTCTTTCAACGAAATAAACTTCAGATCGTTCAAATCCTGAATCATTAGCCTGAATGATGTCGGTGTAAATGACCATGCATGGGAATCAAGATATTCCCGATGTTGGATAACTCTTTGCATTGAATTTATTGCGTCTGTCGAATTGTATGCTAAGGAGAATTCTTCCTTGAACCCTTCTTCCCAAGCCACATGACTACCTCTTTTTGAGAGATAAAGAAAAAACTCCGCTACCGTGCCGGGTGTTTGTATTATATTTCTGTTGAAATACGCGTCAATCACTTTGGAAATTCCGGTAATCGGGCGAAAATAATCAAAATGATATCTTATATCCGGCACCACGAGTGATAATACGCCATCTTCTTTTAATACTTCTTCACATTGTTTCAAAAAAGATATTAAATCGGGTGTGTGCTCGATCAAATGCGAAGCGATAATCCAATTATAATAGTTTCTTTTCCCTGTCAGTTCTGCATACGATTGTCCTTGCCATACGAAATCAACTTCTTCAATATTTTCTACATTCCCTTGATGGGTTTTATATAATTCGATTAATTGCTCCTTATTCATATGGTCGATGATATGAACCTTAAAGCCTTTCTTTCTTGGAGCTAATGGAGCATGGCTTGGGCCAATTTCAAGGCCTATCTTTTTCTTATCTACTTTCATAAGAGCCTTTTGTTCCCGCGTCATGATATTAGGATCATCATGAACGTTTGACAAGGCCGGTTTGAAAATGCGCTGAAATGAAGAAAGTATATTATTCATATTATCAGATATGGCCGATACATAAAATAGCTGGGGTTAAACAGTTGCTTTTTTCTTCTTTACAATGAATCCGGTCTACATAAGCATAATGTACGGATTCTTTTGGTGATGGTTAGAAACATCCATTTTCTATAAAGATAATTCGGCTCTAATCGTTTTCAAAGAATCTAACCTGTTTTGACTGAACCCCGCTCCATTCTTAGCCAGTGTAATGAAAAATTCACATCCTGAAGTAGGAAAAAAAATAGTTTCCTTCAAAGAAATAAATCCCAAATCGTTTAAATCCTGGATTAATAAACGGAATGAAGTTGGAGTAAACGACCATGAGTGAATATCCTGATATTTTTTCTCATGAATAACCTTTTGCATGTTTTCGTAGCTTTCAGACACCGAATAAAGCAGGGCAAAATCTTCTGTATTCCCATATTCCCAAGCAATTTTGCCGCCTCGTACGGAGCAATTCAGGTAGTATTCAGCTGCAGTGCCTGGTGAATGGATGATATTTTTTTGAAAATAAGCGTCTATAACTTTTGACAAAGCGGTAATCGGTCTGAAATAATCGAAATGAAACCGGATATCCGGTACCACTAAAGAAAGTACTCCGTCATCTTTCAATATTTCCTCACACTCTTTAAGAAATTTTATGAAGTCAGGAGTATGTTCAACAAGATGTGACGCGATGATCCAGTCATAATATTTTGCTTTGCCTGTGAGTTTTGTATACGATTCTCCCTTCCAAACGAAATCTACATCCTCAATCGCATCAAGCTGCACATTGTGGCCAGTATATTTTTGCTTCAATTCATCCCGGGTCATATGATCTATGATATGAACAAAATATCCTTCTTTTTTCGGCGCGAAAGGAGCATGGCTTGGACCAATTTCCAGGCCAATACCAGACTTGTCGACTTTGAAAAGTACCTTTTCGTTCCGGTCCATTTAATCTTTTTTAAAGAGTGATTTGAAAGTCCTTTTCCCTATTGCTACTTTAATCAAATGTCCAAACTTTTTGTACCATGACGGTAGTACTTCATATTCTGCCTTGTACCAGTCTAAAATTGCATTCGCCCGTTTATGCTCTTCCAATACCTGCGATCTTAATTGCAATATAAAATCGTCGGTATTGGACGAACCGGTAACCTGTGGTAGTACGCCTGTCGGCGTACTTGCAGGTTGATGAGACAGACGATGGATTTCACGTCTTAAAATGGCAACTTCCTCGATGAACCTGTAAGATTCATCCCGCATCAATTTTAACGAGTATGCGCCATTTTCAATTTTAAATCTCAACAGCTTATTTTCCGATTCAAATAATTCCAGACTCGTTTTTGCCACCTGACACTTCTTAATTAATTGGGCTTTAAAATTGTCAGAAACAGTAATCCAGTTCTCGAACCTTTCGATCGCCTTACCCTTTTCGTTAAGACTATTAACATCGGTAATCGGTACAATCCATCGTTTTTCGAAATCGAGAGGAAAAACAAAGTTATTTTTGAACACTTCAAATTCAATTTCACCTTTTCCATTATTCAGGTAAGCATTAAATCTGTCATGGACCAGGGAAATACCGCCACTACCAGACAGCTTTTCCAAATTTGGCTCAACCTGTATGACTTCAAACTCCAATTCGTTAATACCTTGTTTTTTCAATTCAGCAGCCAACTCGCTTTTTATCACATCAATACTTTTTTCGTAGTCGCGGCTCCCTTCGAAAAAAAAGAGATACTTTTCATTTACTCTGATATAGTTGGGCAAAAAGATAAGATGTACCAGATCCTGCACAAACTCGTTCTTTATATACAACGCTTCGTGTTCCACAAATGAGAGAGGAATAAAAAAACAAAAATGCTTGTCTGAATCGTGTAGCAACTTAAAAATCTCTGCTTTTCTGTTTGCAACGTCATGACTAAGTGGAATGATGAATTCATTTATCACTTTGTTGCTGGCCGTAAATAAACCGGGGTCTAATCCTTTCAAAAAGCCAGTATATTGAAATAGCATAAAACTGAAATTTAAATTCCTTTGATTAAATACCCCTGGCTAGCTGCGATCCAACTAAACATTCTTTCCCAAGTGTGTGCGAGTTTTTCCTCATAAAGATCTATTACGTTTCCAGCTTCGAGGTTTTCTCTCATACGGATCGGATTGTTTTTTGTAAAAAAATTCTCTATTACTGATGATCGTATCCAATAAATTGATCCACCTAAAAAGTCGTAATTATTTATTGAAATATTAAAGTGTGATAATAATCTTTTGGAAATGTTGTTGTTGTTGCGAAAAGTATTCGTCGTGTCATTATATTCGTTTACAATGTGGTCTTTAGAGCCTACTATGCCTGTTGTTGGATCTTTCATTAGCGATAATATCAGGTTTTTATTATTGTGATCTATTATCTTAAACAAGTTATTTTTCCAGGTTTCACCCGCAATGGAATGAGGGCTTTGCTTATCGTGTAAAAAAATGATATAGGGAGATTTTATATTTAACAACAGATACAAATCAATCAAGGCCATCTTACCGCCTATATCTTTTCCAATATTCGATGTAACAAGGCAAAAAGAATTGGTAAATGTTTTTTTGATGTTTTCAATAATTTGTTCTTTTATTAGACATGCCTCACTGATACTGAACAAAAAGTAATTCCGGCCATTGTCAAAATTGATTAGCTTATCGCTGATTTCCTCCCACGAGTTTTCATAGTAAATATGGGTCATAAATGTCAACACCGGCTCCTCTGTAAACATTAATTCTTCATTATCATAATATTTATTGATAACCTCTAAAATTTTGGGTGCCTGAACTGCTGTAGAAAAATTTTGTCTTACGACCTTAGGCAATTCAATCTGTGCGTTATCCAATAATGATCGATCGCGATATAAAGTCATTACTTTTTCTGAGAGAGCCTTAATATTCAGGTATTCTACAGCACTCCCTCCACCTATTTCAGTGTATTCAGAATATCCATTTTCATCCTTAAAACAAATAACAGGCTTTCCTGCAAGGCCACTTTCTAGATTTATCAAAGGAAAGGAGCCATTCCGTGCACTCAACAGGAAGAGATCAACAGCAGAAAAGAAGGATCTCGTATCATTTTGCTTATCCAAAAAATGAACTTGTTGCACAACGCCTGCTCTCACGAGATCGGATTGGATAGTTTGGTAAAAAGAACTTTGCAAATCAGCCCCGCCCAAACAATATGAACATTTTCATTATTGCGACAAAGACTTACTGCAATCACCGCAAGTAAATCTGCGCCGCTGCTCCAATCCAAATCACCGTACATCCCTATTATAAAATCGGCAGGTGATAATTCAAGTTCAGATTTGATTTTATTCGCCCCACCTCGAAAATCACTAGCTTCAAACGGGTTAATAAATTTGTGAACTACATTAATCTTGCTTTCGGAAATAACGACTTGTTTGTGAATCTGGCTTTGGATTGAATATGAATCCGCAATAATTTCTGTCTCTCCATTAATGATCCAATTCTGATTATTAGAGGATCTAAATTGTTCACCTGTAGCATGTGTAAACTTGTGTATGAACAGGATTTGGGGAACGTTAAGAAAAGAAAAGAAACTTAATACATTAAGACTTTCAAGCGAGTTCAAAAAAACCAAAGCAATTTCTTCTACTAATCTTTCTTTCAGGTTTATCTTATCTTTCTCAGAAAGGGTATAGAATGTGGTTACGATACCAGCCTTTTCGAAAGTTGAAATTAACTCACCACCAGGTTCATTACAGACAATTATCTCCGCTTCAAGGTCTGTTTCTTTTTTTACCCAATGCAAAAAATTCGCGAATACCTTCTGTTCGTCATTTGCTGAGGCATTGCCCGTTAAAAACAATATTTTCCTCCTCTTTAAAATTATACTGGTATCGACGTCACGAATTGCATTGTAGTAATTGGTGATAAAATTGATTATGTGTTGAACCGGGTACTCTGTATTTTCTTTTATCGTTCTTTTCCAATTACTGACATTAATGTATAAACCAACATTCCAGTATGTCTTGCTGATATGTCGCTTAATAATTAGTTCTCGCTTAAGAAAAGGAAACTTATATATTTTAATAAGCGATTTCCAAAAAACAAGTGTAGGATTTATTACGATATGAGCATGCGGTGCAGTTTGTGTGATTACATCAATAGCTCCATACGCACCAAGTTTGAAATTATTCTTTCTGAAAAGCGCAGATAAGCCGATTTCATACTTATGAATTACCTCATCCTTCGTTGCAGTCAGATTGACATCGTTCCAGAATTTTGCGAATAATTCGCTGGATATTGCTGCCTTATTAAAGTATAGAAAATAGCTTTGAAGGTGATAATCGATCTCGTAGCTATCTGTCATTCCCCACATATCATAACGTTCTTGCATTGAGGAAATAATAGGGCCAAGTTCAAAAAAAGGTCCGAAAACGCTGTCATTTGCTAACAATACTGAGTTTAATTTTTCACCCCAATCCAATACTGATAAGGCTATTTTCCATGAACCAAAATCAGGACATCTGTTTTCTCTTTCGATAATTATTTCGGAGTATTGTTTGAGGCGCTCTGTGCACTGATCGGTCAGCATACTGGTACTCACAAATACAATCGAAAGGCCAGCCTTTTGTAATTCATTTAAATAGTAATAAACGTATTCTTCTACTTTACCGGAAAAACTATATGAAGAAAATAAGCAAACGTCGGATAAAACCAGGGACTCTCTTTTATACTTTATTACATAATTCAGGCTTTGGAACATTTGGCTAACTTGGTTTTAATACGATCTTAGGTAAATTTACTTTTATAAATTCTCTGCCGGTTTGCTTTAGCCGATTCGAGTCCAATATTCGAGAATTTTTCAATTAAATCAACGTTGCTCTTCATTTTTTTTATACCGATCTTTTATTTTTTGTTTGACGGTGCCTAAAATACTTCTGTCTTCATAAGTACTCTTATACCAGGCTATGGTTTTGTTCCGCTGTTCGACAATAATATCAAGCTCACTTTTGGCAGTCCCCAGAATATCATTTTTAGTTGTTAGCTGGCTGATTCTATCCTGCATCTTTTCAAAGTCGTCTTGATATTTTTCGATAAGTGCTTTATTGCTCAGGTCAAGTTTTTCATGCGCATCTTTGAGTTGTTGTTGCTGTATATCCTGCAACGACAGTGTTTCGTTTAGATGACTATTTTGTAATTGAATAACCCTGATTTGTTCATTCAATATTTTGTTGCTTTCGGTAAACGAGGTATTTGTTTCTGCGATTTGATTATAATTCTGACTGATTTTCTCATACCCCTCCTGCAACTGTCGATTCTCGGCTTCCAGGGATTGTTTTATTTCTTTAAGCTGAGAGCATTCCGCTTCAATACCTTTAATATTTTCATTAAGCCGGGCATTTTCCTGACCTAACGTTTCCCTTGTGTCGATCAATAAGAAATAGTGCGATTCCAGGGTTTTATAATTTGCGTTTAGGTCGTTATGTGCCTGCCTGAGCGACAATTCTTGTTGTTCCTTTTCCTTTTGCAATAGGGTGTGCTCAAGTTTCAGTTTGAAAAGATTTCCGCGATCTGAAAAAAGGTTTCTTAAGAAAACATGGTGGGTGTTATTATCTGCAAAAAGTGATGCTAAAGTTTCGTTTTTAATATTATCCAGGCAAATAACACCAAGTCCATAACCGAAGTCGAATTGTAAATGCTCATATTGGCTTTTTAATTCCTCCCAAAGACGAAACACTCCGAACTGCCGTTCCCTAACATTTATATCGTGAAATATAACAAATGCATCTTTTTTCAGTTTAGGTCTCCAGGTTTCAAAATCATATTTAACCGCCTCATAAGTGTGGAGCCCATCAATATGCAATAATTCCACCGAATCATCAACAAAATATTGCAGGGCTTCATCAAATGTGGACCGCAGTAGGCTTGAAAATCTTGTATAATGTTCTGCATTGTATTTTATCACTTTCTGGTAAACGGCATCATCGTAAAACCCAGCATGCTCATCGCCTTTCCATGCATCTATTCCGTAACAAGTGCAGTCGATATTTAACGTATTTACAGCCTGACAAAATGCAAAAAAAGATGTGCCATTGTGAACACCTAATTCCACAATTGTTTTTGGCCGTAAAACATCGACCAAAAAAAAAGCAAAGGGAACATGTTCAATCCATGCTGAAATATCCAAGTAATCAGGCGTCCAAAAAAGCGAAGGTCTCTGTGTTAAGCCTAATATTTCTTTTACTGACATTAAAAATTGATTTAACCGGTAGTTCTCCAATCCATCCGCTAAACATATTTGCAAATCGCGCAACCGGCAAAAAATTTCTATGCGCGGATAACATTGACTTTAAAAAATTATTAGTGGACAAATATAAAAATTGATCTTTAAGAAATTCCAAAACCAGTTCTGGAACAACATATCTATACATTTAAACACGAATCAGCTCTCTTTACTCATTCTTCCCAAATAACTTTTGCTTAATTGTACCCAAAAAACTTCTTTGTACATACGTTCTTTTATACCATTCAATATCTTGTTTTAAATGGTCAATGTCAGCGAGTAATTTATTGATGAGTTGGCGACTGCCTTCGCTGGAACGCTGGCATTCGAGTAATTTATCATTCGCCTCCTTTAGTGAAATGTTCTTTTCTTCTATTACAGTGCGCAGTTTTTGTATCTCGTTTTCCTGGCGGGTTATAGTTTGCTGCTTAAACCCAACTTCTTCATCCAGCTTTTGCTCTATTTGTTCGAGCAATGCGTTAATATATTCGAGTGAAAGAATTTTGTCATCCTGCAGTTCAATTGGAAAGCTTTTGTTTCTCATAATTATTCTTGCCTTTAAGCCATACTTAATTGTTCATTATATTCCACACTGCCCGGAACTAAACTATACAAACGACGGTAACTTAAAAAGTTACTGCTTCTATCAAATTCCTGTTCACAAAGTTCCCTGGAATAATCACCCATAACCGCCAACATTGCGTTATTGTTATAATACTTCAGGATTTTGCTTACTGCCTGATCCATATTGTCAAAAAGATCTCCATTCATACCGGGCACAACGACGTCGATATTTCCCACGCAGTTGCTCAAAAGAACAGGTTTCATATAAGACAATGCATGCAATGCGGCAAACGATAAGCCTTCGTATTGTGAAGTCGACAAGTAAAGATTGCATTGCTCAATCATCTTCACAGCTTTTTGTTCGTCCAGCCAACCGGTCACTTTAATATTCGGAGAGGTTAACAAGTTGCGGTCGTCACCATCACCAATCCAAACGAATTCAAATTGGTCTAACCCTTCAAAATATTTCGCAATGCTGTTAAAAAGTGTTGGGTTTTTTTGCGCCACTATTCTTCCACTCGTAACTATCGTGAACTTGCCGTCATTTTTTTCAAATGGTTTTGCATCGCGATTGGCGATTTGAATTCCGTTGTTTATATAAGATGCCTTTATACCAATCTTTTTAAAAGCCTCGTATTCGGATTCAGAGCAGCAGACAATTTTGCCACCCATAGTACTTCCAAATTTTTCCAGGCGGCGGTAAAGATTTTTTACAAATAAATTTCTGCCAGATAAAAAAGACGCCCCGTGTGGTGTATAAATTACATTTTCAATGTCGGCCAATTTACAAGCCAACCGTCCCAGGAAGCCGCTTTTTGAAGAATGGAGATGAACAACGTCAATTAAATTCTTCTGTTTAAGCCGTGTTAAAATAGTGTAGAGCTCTCTGAATGCCATTAGATCCTTCACAGGATTTATAGAGCGATTTGCAGATTTCCACCGTACAAATCTCACATTTTCAGCCGGAAATATCTTTTTAACCTCAATTGCGTCCATAACATCCTTTCGTTCACCATGTACGACTATATGAGTATCGTCGGGCATAGTTTCCACCAGCGACTTTACAAAGAAAGCCACCCCAGAGGCAAAAGGTTCAATGACATGTACAATTTTCATAGAAATATCTAAGTGTAAACAATCAAATCTTTCGCAATCGGCTCAAAAGCAGGGTGTTTAGAACTATTCGTCCTTTACATAAACCTTAACGTGTACCAGCCCTGTTTATTTTGAGGCGGTTGGCAAGAAATCATTATGACAACACTTTCAATAGGTTTGTTGCATTCTTAAACAGACATTAAAGTCTTAATTTTTAAGATGATAGAGTAAGGAATTTTCATTAGAAACCAGATCTTAATTATAGCCAGCTCTCGTAAGGCAAATTTATGTCCAAATTTTCTAACTATAGCCATCCTGCTTCTCAATTGCTCTGTCCTGTTTTCGTAAGAAATCCCTTTCACATTGAACTCGCACGTAACTAAAAAGGAGGGTAACATTGCCGTTTTCATAGTATTGGCAATTTTCCAAAACCATGCATAGTCTTCCGCATGTGGATATTCTTCGGGGTACAGACCAATTTTCTCAAGTACAATTCTTCGTACAATGATTGTCGGATGAATAAAAACATTCCTGAAATAAAGAGCTCTTTCTATCGCTTCATGATCTACGGGCGTCTTATAGCTAAATTTAATTCTTTTTTCCTGATTAATAAAATAGCACCAGCTACCAATAAGCATAATATTAGGGTTTCTACCTAAAAAATCGATCTGTTTGTAGAACCTTGTGGCATCACAAACGTCACCACAATCTAATCTTGCAATGTACCTGCATTTTATACTGTCTTTTAGCCAATGCAACCCCGTGTTTAATGCAATAGTTATTCCCTGATTCATCTCAAGCCTGATTATATGGACAGGTGCAGAAAGGTCACTGGCACCTATACTTTCAGAATTGATAATCTCTTTGCTTCCGTCATCAACAATAATGATTAAATATTTTCCCTGATCATATTGTATGCTTTTCAATGATTTTTTTAAACCCGCAATGTTGTTATAACACGGGATCAGTATGCATAATTCAAAATATTGTCCGGCAAATTCCATGAGTATTTGATATTGCAAGTTAAAGACAGGCAAGCCTATCCTGAACGCTCATCAAAATTTTATATTTCTTGTCTGGATATAGTAATGCCACAATAGCATTGTTGCTATTGAACGATTTGGCTGCCATTTAGCCGCTATTTTTAAAATCTTTTCACGACTCACAGTCTTGGGTAACCGCATTATTTCCTTCATTGCATTTATCATTGCCAGGTCGCCAACAGGGAAAATATCAGTTCTCTGCAATGCAAACAATAAATATACATCGGTTGTCCAATGACCGATACCTTTTAACTGAGTCAGTTCAGCCCTTATCTCATCATCATGTCGGTTTTTATGCGTATGCAGGCGAAGTTTTTTTGATTGTACCGCTTCAGCCAAGTGTCTTGTATATACGGCTTTTTGCCGGCTGAAATAGCAGGCCCGTAACTCTTCATCACTTAATGAAAGAAGTTTTGCAGGTGTAATTGTCCCGATCTTCTCTTTTAATTTATTAAACGCTGCTCTGGCGGATGCTAATGAAACCTGCTGCTCAAGAATGATATGAACCAAAGTAGCAAAACTGTTGCTGCGGGTCCACATCGGTGGATAACCGTATCTATTTATTATGGATTGTAATGCAGGATCTGATTTGCCAAGGGCATCACAAAGGCTTTGAAAGTTACCCTTATGAAAATGTGGAAAGAGAGGTAGATCCTTTTTGATAGATAAGCTATTTCGATTTTTTCTTAAATTTTTCAATTGCCTGTCTGGTAAATTCGCTTAACACCAGTCGTCCGCTGATAGCAGCCCTTTCTATCAGTAGCTCATTCCAGTTTTCGGTTCCTTTCCAGAAAATCTTTTTCATTTCTTCCATCGCTCTCGGGCTTGAATGCACTAATGTATCCGCCAGCCTCGACAATGATTCGTCCATACTTTCCAGCGAAGGATGAAGCTCGGCATACAATCCTTTTCTTCTTGCCCAATCTGCATTTCGCCATAGTGTAGCATCAATGGCCAGTTGTGAAAAGGCAGAAAGGCCGATCTTTCTTTCTACGGCCGGCCCCACCACAAACGGACCGATTCCGATAGCAAGCTCACTCAGTTTTATATCAGCTCCATCCATTGCAATGGCGTAATCTGATGCCGCCGCAATTCCTACGCCGCCGCCTACACACTTACCCTGTATTCTTGAAATAATAAACTTAGGGCAGGTACGCATTGCATTAATAACATGTGCAAATCCACTAAAAAACTGTAAGCCTTGTTCTTCATTTTTAAGAGCTACTAACTCATCAAATGAAGCACCAGCACAAAATGATTTGTCGCCTGCAGAGCGAAGTATGATAACCTTTGTCTCTTCATCATTTCCCGCACGGTGAATAGACTGTGCCAACTCATCGAGAATTTTTGCTGGTAACGAATTGCTTTGCGGATGAAAAAATTCAATTGTAGTTATTCCGTTATGCTGTTCCACTTTTACATATCCATCTTTGAACTCCTGTATCATGCTGAAAAATTAAAAAGGAAACCCAATCTTTTGCTATCCAAAATTATTAAAAAGAATGGTGGAAATCGCAACAAGCTATTCGGTGTTTGGATGCTATCATTATTTATAACCAATTACTGTCGATTCAGTTTAACCATTGTTAATATTGTTCCTAATCCAACAAGTTCATCCACTTCATCCATTACTTCCACCAGCCATTTTACAATGCCCTTATCAATATCCGTTTCTTCTTTTTTATCCTGCGGAATTTTTTCTTTACAGGTAAATCGAACATGGATACTGCTTCCCGGATAAACAGGTTTGGTAAACCGCATTTCATCAATGCCATAATTTAAAAGAACCGGGCCAAGATCACTACCATCTACAAACAATCCGGCTGCAGCGCTTAAAATGAAATAGCCATGCGCAACCTGTTTATCAAACATCGTTCCCGCAAAGTCAGTATTGATTTTATGCGCATAAAAATGATCGCCACTTAATGAAGCAAATTCATCAATGTCTTCACTCGTTATCACTCTCTTTTTCGTCACAAGCTGATCGCCAATTTTAAGCTCTTCGTAATATTTCCTAAATGGATGAACAGCGGTATGATTTCCTTTCGCATATTGCTGATATACCTGCGTAATGGCAGTGATGCTTGTGGGTGAGCCTTGCACCGCGACCCTCTGCATATAATGCTTGATACCACGAATGCCGCCCATCTCTTCACCACCCCCGGCACGACCGGGACCACCATGTACCAACATTGGCAAAGGCGATCCATGTCCTGTACTTTCTTTTGCACAGTCGTTATTTAACACGAGTATACGGCCATGATATGTAGCAGCATTCACAACATAGTCTGTTGCAATTGTATTATCAGCTGACACAATCGTTGAACATAAAGAACCTTTACCCTTTTTACTTAATTGGATCGCTTCATTCAGATCTTTATAAGGCATTATTGTGCTCACCGGACCAAATGCTTCGATTGCATGTGATTCATCACTTGCGAATGGTTTGTCATTCAGCAACAGGATTGGAGATAAAAACGCACCGGTGTTTATATCCGCATCTGTTAATTCCACACTATCCAGCGATCCGTAAACAATTTGCGATGCGGCTAACAATTTCTGAACCTGTTGTTTTACTTCTGTGCGTTGAGTTTGCCCGGCCAAAGAACCCATTCTTACTTTTTCATTGAGCGGGTTACCAATAATGGTTTGTTGTAACGACTTTGAAAGATTTTTTATAACA
This sequence comes from Chitinophagaceae bacterium, assembly GCA_049840875.1. Classification (GTDB taxonomy): domain Bacteria; phylum Bacteroidota; class Bacteroidia; order Chitinophagales; family Chitinophagaceae; genus JAFDYH01. The sequence goes on from JASGJE010000006.1 coordinate 290,560, forward strand.
GCTTCTATCAAATTTTGCGGCACAAATATTCTTCGGATCGCTGTACACTTTTGCCCGGCTTTTACCGTCATTTCTTTTCTTATCTCTTTTATAAAAATATCCCACTCCGGCATATCGGGCTTTACATCTTCGCCCAAAACGATACAATTGAGTGAATCAGCCTCCATATTAAACGGAACATTTTCCGTAAGAATATTTTTATTGGACTTTAATAATAAACCGGTTGAAGCCGAACCCGTGAATGTCACCACATCCTGCGACGTTACATGATCGAGAATATCTCCGGCGCTCCCGCAAATGAGCTGTAAAGCCCCTTCTGGTAAAATACCCGATGCAATAATTTCTTTTACGACGACTTCGGTAAGAAATGATGTGATTGTTGCAGGTTTTACAATCGCGGGTACACCTGCAAGCCAATTGACAGCACACTTCTCCAGCATTCCCCATACGGGGAAATTAAATGCGTTGATATGTACAGCAACACCTTCTTTTGGTACCAACAGATGATGCGCCATAAAGTTTCCTGTCTTACTTAGAGGAATTGGTTCACCATCTGTGCAATAAGACAGATCCGGCAATCTTCTTCGCAATGAAGCATTACTAAAAAGATTGCCGATACCACCTTCTATATCGATCCAGCTATCGGCCTTTGTAGCGCCAGTTAAATAGCTTGTTGCATAAAATTTATCTTTCTTCTCCAGTAAATAATTTGCCAATGCCTTTAACATGCGGCCACGTTCATGAAAGGTCATTTTGCGCAATGCAGGATTTCCTTTTTTACGGGCATAGTTTAGTGCGTCTGCAAAAGGAATGCCTTTTGTCGTTGCTGCAACTATTGGCTCTCCACTTACTGCATTATACAATAGTTGACCGTCGCCATCGCCGGTAAGCCATTTCCCGTTAATGAAATTTTCAAGTTTATTCATATTGCAAGCAGTTGAATACAAAACAAATTTACTTGAATTGAATGCTGTAAATATTATAATCGTTCAGAACTGGTTTTATGCAGCTCCATCCCTACTTTTGCAGCGTTGGAACTGATGCTTGTGAAAAAAATTGTCGCATTTCTATTGTTGGCCACTTTTACGGCGCAATCATTCAATAACACGTTTATTGTTTTCAGTTTTTATATTAATCAAAAGAAAATTGCTGCTACTCTTTGTGAAAATCGTTATCGACCAATGTTGCATTGCGATGGCAACTGCCAGCTTGCTAAAAAAATAAAACAGGAAGAAAGTAAAAACAACCAAAATCCTGAACGGAAGTTGGAAAACAAAAATGAAATATTTTCTTCACCTTCTTTTTTCGATAATAATTCGCTATTGGTCTTCCATTATAAGCTTCAATACCGGCATTTTTCAGCTAATGAATCACCTGGTTCTCTCGCCGCCATTTTTCATCCTCCCTGCGCCTGACCCTGATATCACATTGATTTATTGTCATTCTCAACACATCAGCGATTGATGCTGATGCTACGTTTCATTCAACAACTTCAACAATGAAAAAAATTATTGTACTTCTTTTCAGCTTTATACTATTTATATCATCGTCATTTGCCTGCGAAATCTGCGGATGTGGCGTTGGCAATCATTATATCGGACTAATGCCACAATTCAGCAAACATTTTATAGGATTGCGTTATCGTTTCAGCAGTTTCAGAACCATATTAAATGATTCCCCGGATGAATTCAGTAAAGACTTTTATCAAACGGTAGAACTCTGGGGCGGATGGAATATCGGTAAGCGCTGGCAGGTGCTTGGCTTTGTTCCTTATAATATCGTGTACCAACATTCAGATGAAGGCATCAGCCGGCAGAATGGTATTGGCGATATCAGTCTTTTATTGAATTACAAACTACTGAATTCTAAATCTGGAAAAATATCTCAACAATTGTGGATTGGTGCAGGATTAAAATTGCCAACAGGAAAGTTTTCTATTGATGCGAACGATCCGGATATTGCAGCTATTGCCAATTCACAGGTTGGTTCAGGCAGTACTGATTTTTTAGCCAACATCAATTATACGGTTCGCATGGGCAAAACAGGTATCAGCACAAATGCGAGTTACAAAGTGAATACTTCGAATAAAGACAATTATCGTTTTGGCAATCGTTTCTCGGCAAATAGCTTTGCGTTTTACGCAATACCCGTGAAAAAGATAACGATAATGCCAAATGCAGGTTTATTGTACGAGCATGCTTCGATTAATTATTTGCAAAAAGAAAAGATACAGTTAACAGGGGGCAATTTGTTAATGGGAGCAGCAGGCGTAGAGTTATCTGTTGGTAGTGTCAATATCGGAATGAATATGCAGGTGCCGGTAGCGCAGAATTTCGCTGAAGGACAAACGAAAACGAAATTAAAAGGCATGATGCATATCAGTTTTGCATTTTAAAAAAAGAAATAAAAAAATAGTAATGAAAAAAAACCTGATTATAGTTTTAGTAATATCTGTAACTCTCGCTTGTAATAATGCTGAACAACAAGGCGCACATGGACCCGACACAGCGAACGTACCAAAAACTCATGAAGATAGTTTGCTGAAAGAGGTAATGGACGGACATAACATCACTATGGCAAAGACATCGAAGATTAATGCTGCAAGACAAAAGATTCAGCTCTCAATGGATTCAATCAATAAACTTTCAGCAAAATCACAGGACGCAACAAAGATATACCGTGCACAATTGGAGATGTTAACGGGAAAATTGAACTATGCCGATTCCAGCATGAATAAATGGATGGAGGAGTTCAATTACGATTCAGCAACCAACGGCAGCAACCGCGCAACTTACCTGGAGACAGAAAAAAAGAAAATAGATGCCGTCGAAGCTGCTATGCTCTTAGCCCTTCACCAGGCCGATTCGTTATTTAAAAAATAAGTTTGAAAGAACATCAGGAAGCCATTGCGATATCAATTGCCTGGCGGAGCGAAGCAAAAATTTCATTGACTGAACCTTCGCCGGCAATTGCTTTGAATTTGTGCGCTTTTTTATAATAGTCAGCTACAGGACTTGTATCATTACTGTAAACAGAAAATCGCTTGCGGATCACTTCTTCGTTTGTATCATCGGAACGACCTGATGTTTTCCCACGATTCAGAAGACGTTGCACTAGTTCTTCTTCTGTTACCTCAAGAGCTAATACTATATCGATTTCACTTTTCTTCAGGTCAAGTAATTTGTCAAGTGCCTGTGCTTGTGCAACTGTGCGAGGAAATCCATCAAATAGAAAGCCGGTCGCTTCTTTATGATGTTCTATAGCAGAATCAATCATGCCGATAACCACTTCATCCGGAACCAGTTGGCCATTGTCCATAAACTTCCTGGCTTCGAGGCCCAAGGGTGTTTTATTGGCAATTTCTTCCCGCAACAGGTTACCTGTGGAAAGATGAACCAGCCCGTATTTCTCTACCAATTTCTCAGATTGTGTTCCTTTGCCGCTGCCGGGAGGGCCAAATAAAATCAAATTAAACATGACTGCTGCTAATCTTGGTGAACAACAAATATAGCTTTCAAACCTATAAAAAGGACAGCCCTCCGTAGATTTGAAATAATTCAATTTTCACCCGGTTTTCCAAAGAAATGTTAAGAGCAAATGGAATGTCTGCCTGCTGACAAACCATGCGAACACTGCAGTCGTAAATTTGTTAAACACTTAATAGCAATGAAATCGATTCTAAAATATACTTTACTGATTGTGATCGCAGCTTCGTTTCAGCAATGCAGCTATTCACAGAATAAGCAAAAAACAAATACTCAAACTATGGACAGCACAGGCAAAAAGAATCCCATTTATTCCAACACAGATACCTCTAAGGTTGTGTTATCGGATGACGAATGGAAGAAGTTACTTCCCGGCGACGTTTATCAGGTAGCACGTCAAAAAGGAACCGAGCGGCCATGGACCAGTAAGTATGAAAGTTCTAAAGAGATTGGTACATATTATTGCGCGGTTTGTGGTAACCCATTATTCAAAAGTGATACAAAGTTTGAAAGCGGTTGCGGCTGGCCGAGTTTTTATGAACCGATCAGCAAATCGAGTATAATCTATGCTCCTGATAATACCTATGGCATGAGCCGTACAGAAGTAATGTGTGGTCGTTGCAAATCGCATCTTGGCCACGTATTTGAAGATGGACCGCCACCAACAGGATTACGCTACTGCATCAACGGTGTAGTGCTTGATTTTGCCAAAGCACAGGAAGCGGAAAAAAAGTATAATGAGAGTGATAAAAAATCTGGAGAATAGTACACTATTTTAAATTTTCATTGGCCCCACTAATGTGGGGCTTTTATTTTTATATAAATAAAGGATTCTGCTATCTTAGTTATCTCAAATAATAATTTTTGTATTGATTAATAATCTAAACTCCTGCTATCAAAATGTATCTTTTTCTGAGGTATGGGTTAGCAAGCTTTTTTCTGATCGGCTGGCTGCTATATCAATTAATTTTTAAAAAGAAAAAATGGAGCGAAGTTTCCGGTGAAGCAATGACAATCGCTTTTTTTGTGGTAGTATGGATTGTTATTGCCTACTGGGCATTTCATTAAAGCCATTCTTCTAAAATTTTCAGATCTGGGTTTTTGTTGCCTTACATTTGCGTACGCTTGTTCGTACAAAACAGATAAGGAATGAAACTGTCACAACTATCAGAAACATTAATCGGTTCAGAAATAGTAAAGTTGGGTGGTGAAATAAGAGAGAAGATACGCCAGGGTCAAAAAATCTATAATTATACAATCGGCGATTTTGATCCTTCCATTTTTCCCATACCAAAAGCATTGGAAGACGCTATAGTAGAAGCATATAGAGATCATTTTACAAATTATCCCGCTGCCGAAGGAAACCTGGATCTTCGCGAAGCGATCAGTTCATTTACCAAAGAAACAGAAGGATTAAGTTATAGTAATGATGAAATACTGGTAGCTTCTGGGGGCAGGCCGCTGATCTATTCTGTATTCCGCGCCATTTGTGATAAGGGCGACAAGATTATTTATGCCGTTCCTTCATGGAATAATAATCACTACACGCACTTTGTCGAAGGAGAACACATTGTGGTAGAGGCAACTGCTGAAACCAATTTCATGCCCACCGCAGCCTCCATTCGTCCTTATGTTCGTGAAGCTACCTTGATCGCATTGTGCTCGCCGCAAAACCCTACCGGTACAACGTTTACGAAAAAAGAACTGGAAGCGATCTGTGATTTGATACTGGAAGAAAATACAAGACGTGGTACAGGTGAAAAGAAACTGTACCTGATGTTTGACCAAATGTACTGGCATCTTACGTATGGCAGCATTCAGCATTACAATCCTGTTTCGTTGCGACCAGCAATGAAAGAATACACCATTTTCATTGATGCCATCAGCAAGGTATTTGCAGCCACTGGCGTACGTGTGGGCTGGAGTTTCGGTCCGGCAACGATAATCAGTAAAATGAAAGCCATCTTAACTCATATTGGCGCATGGGCGCCCATGGCAGAGCAAAAAGCAACGGCTCATTTTTTAACGAATAACCGTGCGGCCATAAAGGAGTTCCTACTCAATTTCAAATCAGAAATTGAAGAAAGATTGCGAAAGATTTATGATGGATTTATTAGTTTGAAAAATGAAGGTCTGCATGTAAATGCGATTGCTCCACAAGCTGCTATTTATCTCACTATCCAGATAAACGCTGTCGGAAAGAAAACAAGTGAGCATAAAATATTATCCAATCAAAGTGATGTCACCGATTACTTACTTAACGAAGCAAAATTAGCGGTTGTTCCGTTTTATGCATTTGGTGCCGACAAGAACAGTGCATGGTATCGCCTCAGTGTAGGCACCTGTAAAAAAGAAGAGATCGCAGAAATGATTCAGATGTTGAGATCAGCGCTATTAAAACTTGGCTAAATCTTTAACCGATGATTACTTCTTTCTATTAAAAAGGAAATTATCGAAACTATACTTACCAGCACCAGTAAAAAAGAATACAAAACAAAGCACGACAAATAAGAAAGGGTATTGATCCTCGTACCATATTTTACCATGTCCTACGAAGAAGGTAATATAGGTCATGGTGCAGGCAAGAATGATCAAAGCAATTCTTGTAAACAATCCAATTAATAGCAGTACACCTCCAAACAGTTCCGATGCCTTTCCCAGGTAAACTAATAATTTTCCTGTTGATGGAGATTTAAACATATCCCATTGCAAGTATCCATTCATAGCTTCAGAATCGAAAACCTCGAAGCCGTGATAGATCATAAATGCAGCGACTAAAATCCGGATAGCAAAAAGACCTTTTTCCTGGAAAAGAGGCAATGGCGAAAAGAATCGTTTCATGGCAGATGATTAACGGGAGCTCTAAAATACATTTATTGCGGATAAAAACTGAAGAACTCGATTAGCTTTAGGCACTAAGCTATATGCCTTTACCCCTGTTATTGTTTACTGAAAAAAGACGCACAAATTCAATTACGCCTTGCAGACAAGAAAGTCATAAAAAAAGGAACCATTTGGTTCCTTTAGTATTTTAAACGTTGAAGTAATCAATTCTTCCCGATCAAAAACCGGAACGGTTTTAATTCAGGTTCAGAAATTGCCTTCAGTAATTTTGAATGTTTTTGAGTAATCCGGTTACGGTCTACTAATTCGTGAGCCATACAAAACTGATCGGAAGATTCAGCTCTGTGGAGGATGAAATGGAGACATTCTACCTGATGTTCGATAGCGCTCTCGCTAAGCGAGTCGTCTTTTAATAAAACCAATAAATCTCGGTTCGTGCTTTTCATAGTTTGTCAGCTTTTAAGCTTTTTTGGGGGGATCTGGCGGTTAGTAACCAGACATCCCTTTGTGACTTGGACATCCGCAGTTGCTACCTTTACCAGTGCCGGAATAATAATTCCTGCTGCATCCAGCAGCAAAAAAAATGCCCAATATCAATAAGATTGCTACTATTTTGTTTGTTTGCCTCATAAATTCAGGTCAACCCTTTAAAATTAAAACTATTTTGCGAAAAAAATAGTGTGTTGGTTGATCAATCCTACTCAAATTTTAACACAAATCAAGCGGAGCAAGTAAAACCCCGTGTGTTAGTCGCCCCTCTTGACTGGGGATTGGGTCATGCGACACGCTGCATTCCTATCATCCGGGAACTGATCAGACAAGATTGTGAAGTCTGGATCGGCTGCGATGGAGCCAACCGTAAATTGCTGGAAAACCAGTTTCCGACGCTTTCATTTATTGACTTGCCCGGTTATCATGTGCAATATTCTATTTCAGGCAAGAGCTTTGGCTGGAAAATATTCCGGCAAATTCCCAAAATAGTTAACTCTATTTATCGGGAAAATCGTTGGTTGAAAAAAAAAATTAAAGAACATCGTTTTAGTGCAGTAATATCAGACAACCGGTTTGGACTATTTCACCGGTCTGTTCGTTCCGTCTTTATCACACACCAGTTGACTATTAAAAGCCCATTGGGCAGATGGAGCGAAAAGCTGTTGCAGCGATTGAATTACAGGTATATCAACCGTTTCTCGATCTGCTGGGTTCCCGACTTTGCCGGAGAAAATAATCTTGCGGGTGAACTATCTCATCCATCCGAAAAACCATCGATTCCTGTTGTATACATTGGCTGCTTGTCAAGATTTACAAAAACAGATGCGGAAGAAAAAGCTAATCATCTCCTTATTTTACTATCCGGCCCTGAGCCTCAACGAACGATTTTGGAAAACAAAATCATAGCCAATCTGAAAGACTTTAATGGGACCGCCACTATAGTTCGTGGGTTACCTCTTGCTAAAGAAATTCCCGCGTCATCTGAAACCATTTCCTTTTACAATCATCTTTCAACTGAACAGCTATCGAAAAAAATTGCAGAAGCTGAGTTTGTAATCAGCAGAAGCGGTTATAGCACCATAATGGATCTTACACAGTTTGAAAAGAAAAGCATTTTCATCCCTACGCCTGGTCAAACAGAACAGGAATATCTCGGACAATATTTAATGCAAAATAAAATTGCGTTATCCGTCAATCAGAATGATTTTTCTTTGATAAAAGACCTGGAGACTGCAAGGCATTTTTCTTATTTGCCTTTTAAAAAAAATGAGTCGCTTCTTGCTGAAACAATTCATTCATTCGTTGAAGGACTAACAAGGTAAGATATACTATTCAATATGTTTTGGATAATCAAAAAACCAAAACTCTTTTGTTGAGTCTGCAAACTCTTTCCATTCTTTCGCATCAGATTTTACGGCAAAAATTGCACAGGTCGGCATATCATCCACTCTTGTGTTAGTTAGCTCATTGGCAAATTCGGTGATACCTGGGTTGTGAGAAAATATAGCGATGTTGTCTAAATCATTAGAAAGGCTGGCAATCACTTCATAAAAGATCTCTTTCCCGGCTGCATACAATTCACTTTTATAAAGAATGGTATCTTCATTTACATTGAATTCTTTTGTAAAAAACTGTGCTGTCTTCTTCGCCCTTTTTGCGGTGCTTGAAACGAAGCCGTCGATTTCAATTCCTTTTTCCCTGAGGCGTTTTGCCATTATTGGCGCATCACGTTTTCCCCGATCGTTTAATGGTCGTTCGAAATCGCTGAGTGTAGCATTATCCCAGCTGCTTTTTGCGTGTCTTATCAATAGCAATGTTTTCACTCTATAAAAATAAAGTGTAAACTGCTTTTATCAATATTCAAAATGAAGAAGATTTAGTAGCCTCTCACATTTTTGCCTTCCATATAGTTGATGAAAGCTTTGTTCACTACGCGGTTACCGCCTGGTGTAGGATAATTACCCGTAAAATACCAGTCACCGGTATTCGTAGGGCAGGAGTCGTGCAGATCTTCAATAGTTTGATAAATAACCTCAACAGGAATATTCATTCCTTCCGGCGTGATAAGCTGGGCTATTTTCCGTGAAATTTCTTCTGCTGTGAAGGGATGATAAATCTGCCGAACCACATTTTCGCAATGCAGCTTATTATTTCGCTGCATTTCCTTGCATTTATCGTACAGATCTTTAAGAATGTATTCCTGGCCTCTTTCTTTTAAAAGTTCGATTGCAGCATTGAATGCAACAAAGTCTGCTAGTTTGCTCATATCAATACCATAACAATCGGGATAGCGTATCTGCGGTGCAGAAGAAACAACTATAATTTTTCTTGGCTTCAGGCGTGACAACATACGGATAATGCTTTCCCGCAATGTAGTACCGCGTACAATACTATCATCTATTACAACAAGTGTATCCTGACCAGGACGTGAAGTACCATATGTAATATCATAAACGTGCTGCACCATATCCTGCCGGCTTACATCCTCGGTGATGAAGGTGCGCATCTTCACATCTTTGATGGCAATCTTTTCCTGCCGTATTTTACGGTTTACCATCTCCGTAAGCTTCTCTTCATCAAAGTCTTTACCCCAGCTCATGATCCGTTCAACTTTGATACGGTTGAGATATTCTTCCATTCCCTTTACCAATCCGAAATACGCCACCTCGGCTGTATTTGGTATGTAGGAAAAAATAGTGTTCTTTAAATCATAGTTAACGCTCTCAAGAACAGGCTTGCTCAAGTGATGACCTAAAGCAATGCGTTCCCTGTATATTTTTTCATCATTCCCACGGCTGAAATAAATTCTTTCGAAGCTGCAGGCACGACGCTCTTTCGGTTCCAGTATTTGCTCTATTTTATAGTCACCCGCATCATCAACAATCAATGCACAACCTGGCATTAATTCAAGCACTTCATTCTCTCCCACATTGAAAGTGGTGCGGATGGCAGCCCGTTCACTTGCTGCTACAATAAAATCATCGTGGATATAATAGTAAGAAGGTCGGATGCCATTAGCATCGCGGACGACAAAACTATAACCGTTACCTGTCAATCCGCCAAAATGAAAACCGCCATCAAAATAAGATGTAGCTCTTTTTAATACTGCCGAAATATTTGGTTTGCCGGGATGGGTTTCTTCTTCTTTCACCAGGAAATAATGGATAACCTCCATCATCGCAGCGAGATCACTTTGTTTTTGGAATTCGCCTGGGTTTACGTTAATGAGTTCAAATAATTCATCAACATTTACCAGGTTAAAGTTGCCGGCTAATGCAAGATTTCGTGCCGGCTTAATATCTCTCTTGATAAAAGGATGGCAGAATTCTACATTATTTCTTCCTTGGGTACCATAGCGAAGATGGCCTAATAATAATTCTCCCAGGAAAGGAAGGTGGCCTTTTGCAAGACCGGGATGTTTTAAAATATTTGGTTGATATTTTTCCAACTCAGCCACCTCAGCGCCTACCTGCGCAAATAAATCTGCTATTGGCTGATTGATGACACTGCGGTTGCGATATAAAAAGGGATAACCAGGTTCTGTATCAAGTTTTACAACACCGAATCCGGCGCCGTCCTGGCCACGGTTGTGTTGCTTTTCCATCAGCAGGTAGAGCTTGTTGAGGCCCCACATTACGGTGCCGTAATGTTTTTGGTAGTACGAGAAAGATTTGCGTAGCCTGATAAACGCCAGGCCACATTCATGCTTAATCGAATCGCTCATGCAAAAAGCTTTGTAAAAGAAGGCGCAAAGGTACGCCGAAAGAACTAACAAAATAATTGAGTCGAAGTTTAGTTGACTGGACGCAAACAAAAAGGGATAGCAATTTGCTATCCCTTTTTGTTAAAAACAATTCGTTATTGTTAGAACGCTTTTGGCTCGTCTGTTGAAAATTTGGCAAGATTGCTGCACCCTTGCTTTACATCATTATCCAACTGCACATAGTAAGTCGGTATTTTCTCTTTCATCCATTTATCCAGCACTTTCGATTTCTTCTCTTCTACTGCTAATTGAGCAATTTTATCGTAATCGTCCAGCATATTCATTCTATGCGGCTCTGAGCGGGACTTCAGGTAAATTATTCTCACTCCCTTCTTTGCTGACCTTTCATCGGTGAATACAACCGGCTGAGAATATTCTCCCACTTTCATTTTACCAAGATTCGCGACAATTTCTTTATCGAGTTGATCAATTGTAACATAAGGGCCGCCATCGCGGTTCATGAAAAACGGGCCAGCGTATTTTGCACTTTCATCTTCACTGTAACGAGTTGCCGCTTCATTAAAATTGATTACACCCGCGATAATCTTTGAACGGACAGAATCCAGTTTCACCACTGCGGAATTTATTTCATCCTGGGTGATAGGCGCTACACGCAGAATGTGCCGGATGATGATATTATCCCCATTGCGATGCTCCATGAGGATGATATGAAAACCCATTTTGCTTTTAACAACCGGTGATATTTCGCCATCTTTCAGGCGAAAAGCTGCTGCAAGAAATGTGGGATCAATTGTCTTATCACCTCTTGTAAATTCGTATTGACCGCCTCTATCCTTGCTACCCGGATCTTCTGAATAGCGTTTTGCCAATTGCTCGAAAGTAGCAACTTTGTTTTCGATCTGTTTTTTATAGTTATTCAGTTCATCCATCATATACTTCTCCAGGTCGCGGGAGGCTTTCGGATAAACTATGATTTGCCCCACTTCTAATTCAGACTCGTAAAAAGGCAGGCTATCTTTTGGTATGCGGTCAAAATATGCTTTTACCTCAGTTGGAGTAATTTTTACATTCTCAACGATCTTTCGCTGCATAGCGGAAGCAAGCTTATTCTCTTTAATCGATTCTCTTGCTTCGTCTTTAATCTGGTAAATTGTTTTACCGGCAACTAATTCTAATTGCTCCTGAGTTCCAAACTGCTGAATAAAATAACGGATACGCTGATCTAATTCAGCCTCTATTTCTTCATCTGTTACTGGCAACGAATCTTTTTCTGCCTGCAGCATCAATACTTTTGAAACGATCGCCTGCTCAGAAATCATGCAATCGGCATTATCTGGCAACGTTGCCCCTTGGCGAATCATGTCAGACATTGAGTTTTCAATATCTGATTGGAGTATAATCTTATCTCCTACTACAGCTATGATTTTATCAGCGACTATCTTCTTTGGTTGTCCCTGAGCAACGCCGACAGCGATAATGCTGAACAGTAAACTGATAGATAAAATTTTTTTCACCGTGCTTGTTTTAGGTAAATAAACAGATGGCAGCGTCAAAATTAATCTCTGTTTATCCCGGGAAAATAGACCCGGTTGTATTTAACAAAAGTTTGGTTGAGAAAACTGGTGCGGGGTGTCTGTTGCGAGGGGTCGTTTTCCCTGACAACTGACACCTCACAACAGACACCCTATCATAATGTTCTCTTTACTTCTTCTTCTTCATATGCTTCCACCACATCGCCTACTTTAATATCGCTGTAATTCTTGATAGTTAATCCGCACTCCATGTTACTTGCCACCTCTTTCACATCATCTTTAAAGCGCTTCAGCGATGCCAGTTCTGCACTTGATTCTGCGGCCGGATATATTACGATACCATCACGGATCAGCCTGATTTTGGAATCACGTTTAATTTTACCATCCAGTACATAACAACCCGCCACCACAGCTTTATCAAATTTATATACTTCGCGTATTTCAACATTCGCAACAATCTTTTCCTGGATCTTCGGTTCCAGCATTCCTTCCATCGCACTCTTGATTTCATCAATCGCGTTATAGATGATAGAGTAATGCCTGATCTGGATAGATTCCTGTTCGGCCAGTCTCGATGCCTGTACTGAAGGACGAACGTTAAAGCCAATAATGATCGCGTCAGATGCATTGGCAAGTGTTACATCACTTTCAGTAATTTGTCCGACTGCTTTATGAATTACTTTAACTACGATTTCCTGTGTTGATAATTTTTGCAATGAATCGCTCAATGCCTCTACAGATCCATCCACGTCACCTTTGATAATTACGTTCAGTTCTTTAAAATTACCCAACGCAAGGCGGCGACCGATTTCATCCAGCGTAATATGCTTTTTGGTACGTATACCTTGCTCACGCAAAATCTGTGCACGGCGATACGCTACTTCTTTTGCTTCAGCTTCGTCTTCATACACTTTGAACTTTTCACCAGCCTGCGGCGCACCACTCAATCCTAATATTAAGGCAGGCGCTGATGGGCCAGCTTCGTTTTCTTTCTTGTTTCTCTCATTGAACATCGCTTTCACGCGACCAAAGTATTGCCCGGAAACAATGATATCGCCATTTTGCAAAGTACCGTTCTGCACAAGCAGGGTAGCTACGTATCCACGGCCTTTATCCAATGATGCTTCGATGATTGTGCCTGTGGCTTCCTTATCAGGGTTTGCTTTTAATTCAAGTAACTCAGCTTCTAAAAGAATTTTTTCGAGAAGCAAGTCAACGTTTAACCCCTTTTTGGCAGATATTTCCTGGCTTTGATATTTACCACCCCATTCTTCTACCAATAAGTTCATTTGTGAAAGTTGTTCGTATATCTTTTGCGGGTTGGCGCCGTCCTTATCAATCTTATTGATTGCAAAAATCATTGGCACTCCGGCTGCCTGTGCGTGGCTGATAGCTTCACGTGTTTGCGGCATGATGGCATCATCGGCAGCTATTACGATCACGGCAATATCCGTAATCTTTGCACCACGTGCACGCATAGCCGTAAACGCCTCGTGACCCGGCGTATCGAGGAATGTAATTTCTTTACCATTTGCTAACTCTACCTGGTAGGCACCGATATGCTGTGTAATTCCACCTGCCTCACCAGCCACTACATTAGCGCTGCGGATATAATCGAGCAGAGACGTTTTACCGTGGTCAACGTGGCCCATGATTGTTACAATCGGTGAACGTGGCTGTAACTCACCTTCATCACTTTCATCTTCCTCGTCTTCTTCCATTTCCATTTGCTTTTCCATGTCGATGAACTCAACATCAAAGCCAAACTCACTTGCCACCAGCTCTATTACTTCAGCATCCAGTCGCTGGTTGATAGAAACCATGATGCCAAGGCTCATACATTTGCTGATGACTTCAGCAAAGCTTACATTCATCAGGTTAGCCAATTCGCTTACACTGATAAATTCCGTCAATTGCAGTTTGTTATCTTCTGCGGTATCACCAGCTTCGGCTAATTCATTTCTGCGATCACGGCGAAGTTTTGCTTTCAGGTTTTTACCCTTTCCGGCGCCCCCTCCCGATAGCTTGGCCATCGTTTCCTGAATCTTATTTTGAATTTCTTTTTCGTCTATCTGTTTGTCTTCACGTCTCGGGCTTCTGAAATCTCTTCTGCCACCACCGCCGCCACTATTATTTCCACCGCGGTTACCGCCTTGTTGTGGCCTGCTTACATTAAATCGTCCACCGCCACCCTGACCTTGCTGACCCTGGCCTTGTCCTTGTTGTCCCTGGTTATTACCACTGCCTCTGTTGTCCCTGTTTACGAAAATATTTCCCCTCGGTCTTTCTTCCTGCTTCTTTTCGATAGGTATTCTTTTCCGCTTTCTCTTTTCATCTTTCTTTGGCCGGGTATCACTATCAACAGGCAAATCTATCTTACCCAATATTTTCGGGCCTTCGATTTTATCGGCTTTTATGTTTTCAATTACCGGCGGCTGATCATCTTCTGTTACATCTTCAGTCTTTGCTGCTACTTTCTGTTCTTCGGGTTGGGGCTCTGTTTTTACGGGCTCGACCTTTTGCTCCTCCGCTTTTTCTTCCGTTTTTTTCTTCACGGTTTTCTTCGGCCGTGTAGAAGAGTCGATTGCAGAAAGATCAATCTTATCAACAACTTTCGGGGCTTCTATTTCAGGCGCTTCGACTTTTACTACTTTCGCTTCCTCTTCTTTTTCCTTGACTGCCGGAGTTTCTGGCTCCTTCACTTCCGGAGCTTTTTCTTCTACTGGAGCTGCCTCTTCTTTCTTTGCTGGTTTTACTTCTGTAACAGCAGCAGGCTTATCATCTTTGCGGAAAGTAATTTCTTTTTCGTCTTTCTTTTTCTTTTCCGCAGGACTTCCCTTTGGCAGATCGATCTGATCGCTTTTCAGCTTTGCTACCTTATCGCTCTGAAACTCCTGTTGCAGAGAGCGATACATTTCTTCGGTTAGTTTAGAAGTTGGTTTAAGATCGTCTTTACCAAATCCTTTTCCAATCAAAAAATCAATAAGCGTGTCCTGGCCAATGTTAAATTCTTTGGCTGCACCTAATAATCTTGGAAGTTTTAATTCTGCCATTCAGATATTTTATTTTGTGAACGGTGAATGGTGAATCGTGAATAGGTCGCTTCCATTGACCATTTCACCATTGACCATTCACGCTTTTATTCCTTTTTAAATTCTTCCTGCAATACTTTCTGCACTTCGAGTATTGTTTCTTTTTCCAGATCAGTTCTGCGTTCCAGTTCTTCAGGTGTCAAATTCAATACACTTCTTGCCGTATCACACCCGATTCTTTTTAATTCATCAATTACCCATGTTTCAATCTCATCACTGAATTCTTCAAGATCAATATCAAATTCTTCCACTTCACCTTCATTATCGCGATAAACATCGAGCTCATAACCTGTGAGCTCACTTGCCAATTTAATATTAACGCCGCGACGACCGATTGCCAGCGATACCTGGTCAGGTTTCAGATAAACATCAGCATGCTTGCCTTCCTGGTCAAGGTTCATTGAGGTTATCTTGGCGGGTGTGAGTGACCGTTGGATTAACAACTGGGTATTATTTGTCCAGTTAATGACGTCTATATTCTCATTTTTCAACTCCCGAACAATTCCATGAATACGACTTCCCTTCATTCCGACGCAAGCGCCAACAGGATCAATACGGTCATCATAAGATTCTACAGCTACTTTTGCTCTTTCGCCCGGATCGCGTACAATTCTCTTAATTACGATCAGGCCATCAAATATTTCCGGCACTTCGATCTCCAATAATTTAGCCAAAAAATCAGGTGAAGTACGTGAAAGAATTATTACCGGCGTATTATTTTTCATGTCTACTTTCTTCACTACCGCACGGATATTTTCTCCTTTCTTAAAATAGTCTTGTGGTATTTGCTCACTTTTGGGGAGAATCAATTCATTGCCTTCTTCATCCAGCAACAGAATTTCCTTTTTCCAAACCTGGTATACTTCAGCACTTATGATTTCGCCGGTACGGTCACCATATTTTTTTGCCAGCACGTTTTTCTTCAAATCGCTGATACGACTTGCGAGGGTTTGCTTTGCGGCAAGAATTGCGCGGCGGCCAAAGTCATACAAATCTATTTCCTGGTATAATTCTTCGCCTACTTCAAAGTCGGGTTCAATTTTAGCAGCTTCTGTGTATGCAACCTGCGCCAACGGATCTTCCACCTGTCCATCCTCTACAATCATACGGCGACGGATAATTTCAAGGTCACCCTTTTCTGCATTTACGATCACGTCAAAGTTTTCGTCACTGCCAAACTTCTTTCGAAGCAGCGTTTTGAAAACATCTTCTACCACTTTCATCATGGTCGGGCGGTCTATATTTTCCGCGTCCTTAAATTCCTGGAACGCATCTATTAGGTTGATACTTGCCATACGCTTCTGTTTTAGCAAGCTGCGAGCTTTAAGATTTTGATGCCTTCAGAAGACATTAAAAACTCGTGGCTCAAAGCCGTCTGTTAAAATTTGATTTGAATTTTTGCTGATTTAATGTTGTTAAATAATATCGAATGTGTCAGTATTTCCTTTTTCTTTCCTTTGCCTTTCTCTTCCTCAAGCACAATTCCATCTTCCGTTACCTCCAGTAGTTTGCCTTCCTTTCTTGATCCATCTGCTTCTATTATCTCAATGTTCCTTCCTTTATTTTTTACATATTGCCTGTGCAATTTGAGTGGTTCATCAATACCGGGAGAAGAAACTTCCAGTGAAAAATTATTATCTGGAAATAAACCAGTCCCGTCAATCTGTTTATAAAGGGCACGATTTAGCTGAACGAGTTTGTCAATAGACGCACCGTTATCCGCATCGATGAAGACTTTAATGTTACTTCCTGCATTGATCTTTGTTTCTACAAGGAAATAACCCGGTGCATCCGCGAGTAATTCCGATACTCTTTGCTCTATAAAATTGATCTGTGTATCTATGCTCATTTGCGGGAAAAGAAGAAGGGAACGACTTCGTTCCCTTCTGTTACTCATTTTTTCCATAGCAAAGATAAGGGAAATAAGATATTGCTTCCAAAACATGCTGTTATTTTAAAGCAGGTATCTTTAGAAAAAGTTTCAGAATATGGACAAACCCGAAAATATAGCCTCCTTTATCCGGGATAATAAAGAGGTACTGAAAGAATATGCCGAGACGCGTTTTGAAATCTACCGCCTGAAGGGTATAAAAACGGTATCTAAAACTGCCGGATTACTCGGTTGGATTATTATTTCACTGTTTCTGCTTTTCCTGGTAATTATATTCGGCGGAATGACGCTGGCGTATTGGCTTTCGCAGGTGTTTGAAAGCAACGTGATGGGTTTTGGTCTGACCACCATTTTTCTGCTGATCGTTTTTATCCTGTTGGCAGTTTTCCGTAAAAAATTATTTATAAACCCTGTTATTTCAGCGATTATCACCCAATCTTCAGATGATGAGGACTAACAAAAATGAATATTATGGGAAAAAGAATAAATAGCGTCGAGGCGCTTGACCAGGAAATTCTTCGTTTGCAGGCCAAGGCAAAAGTTTTGGAAAATGAACTTGACCATAGTCTCGACTATCTTCAGGACAATTATTCGTCGATGATCATGAATTCAGTTTTTAGCCGAACCGCCGGCAATATTAAAAACGGAGTTGTGGGAACAGTTTTAAGCTTGGTAATGAGTAATGAAAAACTGATGGATGCAGTTGGCAGTATTACTGGT
Organism: Chitinophagaceae bacterium; assembly: GCA_049840875.1. Taxonomy (GTDB): domain Bacteria; phylum Bacteroidota; class Bacteroidia; order Chitinophagales; family Chitinophagaceae; genus JAFDYH01. The sequence goes on from JASGJE010000006.1 coordinate 308,340, forward strand.
CAACTCCTCAATAAATTAGCCGAGGGGCTCGAAAAATTAACCGAACGATTTGGGAAGAAATGACATAGATAGGGTAAACAAAATAGATGTTGTTATTTGTTCTCGGGTGCCTAGTATCCTGTTTTTTAACAGTCTTAACAATTCTTCTCTTCGCAGGTTTTTTATCTTTATCCCATGGTTCTCAAGATTTTTTTGATTTGTTTTTTCCTCTACATTTTATACAGGTTTGTATTCAATTTTTTATTGCCGGTATATAAAACCACGCAGAAATTAAAAAAAGGCTTCCGTGATATGCACGAAAAGGTAAATGAAGCAAACAACAACCAGCAAAAAGCAACTCAGCAGCCGCAACCGGAACAAAAGAAAGAACAGCTTGGTGAGTATATCGATTTTGAAGACATAAAATAGTTGACTTCTTCTCTAATTTTTCTATTTTTGCGCTCCCTTGTTCACGAAGGGGCAACTTGATAAGTTAAGTTCTTTTATTGTTATAAATTTTTTGCTGTAATTCAGCAGGACCCTTAGCTCAGTTGGTTAGAGCACCTGACTCATAATCAGGGGGTCGTAGGATCGTGCCCTACAGGGTCCACAAAGCGGAACAATGTTCCGCTTTTTTGTTTGGAGGTTCTTTAACCTTTTATTAACCCCAATGAAAATACTTTTGTCCACTACAAATTTCTTATGAAGAAAGTTTTTTTAGTCGCTGCTGCTTTAATATTTGTTTCGGCTTTGTTTGCACAAACTGATTCTTTAAAAAATCAGCCCAAAAAGAAAAAACAGTTTGATCTGTCTAATCGTGCCAATGATCACTTTATGATCCAATTGGGTTATGCCGGTTGGAACAATAAGCCGGATACGATCAATACAAAGGGATTGCCCCGATCGCTCAATATTTATTTCATGCTTGATTTTCCGATAAAAAGTGACCCACACTTCAGTGTTGGTATCGGCGCAGGTATCGGCTCGGATAACATTTATTTTGACAAAATGTATCTTGGTATTAAAGATCCGACCGCCAGTATAACCATTCAGGATGTATCAGATACAACACACTTTAAAAAGTATAAACTTTCGACAGCTTATCTTGAAGCTCCTCTTGAGTTGAGATATAGTTTCAATCCTGAAAATCCGGCAAAGAGCTGGAAAGTTGCAGTGGGTGTAAAAATCGGAACCCTGCTTAATGCACATACAAAAGGAAAAACCTGGCAGAATAGCTTGAATCAAACGCTCATCAGCTATATCCAGAAAGAAAGTAGTAAACGGTTTTTCAATACGACCCGTGTGGTACCGACAATTCGGTTTGGTTATGGTCATTTCAGCCTGTACGGAGCCTACCAGGTCAGCACCTTGTTCAAGGCTGGTTTAGGGCCTGATGTACGACCGTTCTCAGCAGGAATCACGATAAGTGGATTATAGCTATTAAAATATTTGATTTCACAAACAGGGTTTTCAAATCGAAAACCCTGTTTTTTTATGTGCACACAGATAGGAATTAAGCTGAAAATCTGATTTACCTTTGCAGGCCTTAATAAATCTTAAGAATAATTGTGATAGAAAAAAAGAACAGGATAGAGCTCGAAGAAAAAGCTGTGTTGGTGGCGCTAGTACATAAAGATCAAACAGAAACACAAACGCAGGAATATCTTGATGAACTTGCTTTTCTGGCGGAAACCGCCGGCGCAATCGCCGTTAAAAAATTTGTACAGAAACTACCCCATCCTGATAGCCGCACGTATATCGGCAAGGGCAAACTGGAGGAAATCAAAAATTACATACAGGGGAAAGATGTTCGGGTGGTGATCTTTGATGATGAACTCAGCGGCGCTCAGATCAATAATATCGAAAAAGCACTTGACGTAAAGACAATTGATCGCTCTGATTTAATCCTTGACATATTTGCGCGGCGTGCAAAAACTGCACAGGCAAAAGCACAGGTGGAGTTGGCGCAGTATCAGTATATACTTCCCAGGTTGAGGGGTATGTGGAAGCACCTTGAACGACTGGGCGGCGGTATTGGTACAAGGGGACCTGGAGAGAGTGAAATTGAAACCGACCGTCGTATTGTTCGTGATAAGATTTCATTGCTTCGTAAGCGGCTGGCAGAAATAGATAAGCAGGCATTTACTCAACGCAAAGATCGCGGTGAATTTATCCGCGTAGCGTTGGTCGGTTATACAAATGTTGGCAAATCAACAATAATGAATCTGCTAAGTAAGCGAGATGTATTTGCAGAGAATAAATTGTTTGCCACACTCGATACCACTACCAGCAAGATAGTTTTTGAAAACACGCCATTTCTTTTAAGCGACACAGTTGGTTTTATCCGGAAGCTGCCCCATCATTTAGTGGAAAGCTTTAAAAGTACACTCGACGAGGTAAGAGAAGCCGACATTCTATTGCATGTTGTCGATATTTCTCATCCGAATTACGAAGACCAGATCGGCGTAGTCAATAAAACATTACAGGAATTAAATGCGTTTGAAAAGCCAATTATCACCATTTTCAATAAAATGGATTTGTATGAAGAAAGAACATTTGACGAATGGTTAGGTGAAGAAACAAAGCAACAGATATTAGAAGATCTCTTTGAACGTTGGCAAAGGGAGACAAACAATCACGCAATTTTTATTTCAGCTTTGGAAAAAAGAAATATTGATCAATTAAGAAAGACTATTCTTGAAAAGGTAAGAGAATCTTACCGGGTACGATATCCGTACAAAACGGAGTTTTTATATTGATAGGTTTTCAATTTCACAACCGACATCTTTATATTGAAAAAAACTTGTCATCAGTAGCGGATTATGGTTGATAAAAAATATACCTGGGAAAAAGTCGCTGATCATATTAATGAGTTGGATTTTGCAGGTAATAACATTGCGGTTTGCGAAGTTAAAAGCAAGAAAATCTGCGTTGCCAAATACAAAGATTCATTGTTTGCTTTTGCTTTCAAATGCCCACATGCCGGCGGTATCCTTGCTGACGGTTTTATTGATGCCTTAGGAAATGTGGTATGTCCGCTGCATCGGTATAAGTACAGTTTGATGAATGGCCGGAACGTGAGTGGAGAAGGCTATTTCTTAAAGCATTGGTGTGTTGAAAACCGGGAAGATGGCGTATATATTGCGATGGAAGAAAGCACCGGATTTTTTAATTGGCTGAAATAGCTTTTCATATTTTGCCGGTAGCGTTTTTTTGCTATTTTTGCCGCCCAATCAGCAAAAGCTTGTAACGGCAATTGATTGGACAAATTCCTCCTTAGCTCTCCCGATAGCTATCGGGATGGTTAAAGTCCAGAATTAATCGGAGAGTCGTTGGTTCAAACAACGTAAAAAAATTGAAACATATTCCTCCTTAGCTCAGTTGGTTAGAGCATCTGACTGTTAATCAGAGGGTCGCTGGTTCAAGTCCAGCAGGGGGAGCCAAATTAGATTGGTCGGCAAATTTGCCGACTTTTTTCTGGGGGGTTCGAAAGACCAATTCGATTGACCACCCTCGCCATTATCTCGTGATCCCCTTCCGCCATTCGAAAACAAATTATATCAGCCAACACATATTGATCCCTTTATTTTTAGGAGAAGTGTTTCTATTACATTGTAATAGATGATTTTGTTGAAATCCACAAGAACCACGATTGCTGATAATATCGGAGGTGCTCTACGGGGATTAATTTAAAATATTTTTCAGGGGTCAAATTCGCCGTTTTTTACAATATCCGGGCGCCTGTTTTTTTGGCACTTGCTATTATAATAATTGACCCGGATTGCACAAATAGCAATCGAACAGCCGGACAGCCACGCACAAAATGTATAACACAACTTCACTGTTCTTCATAGCTGCACATTTTGGTAAGGCAGATCATATATTATAAATTTATGCTTTGCACCCCATCCTTACGAACACACTGATAAATTAACCACCAAAATAAATGGCTGACAATATTGACGAAGAGCATACGGGCAATCCGGAAAATTCTCCACCGGAAAAGCCGTCCGGGAAAATTGCTCCCGCTGCTGAAACAGGATCTCTTACTTCAAACGAGGAAATAAAAATAGTAACCCCAATTCAAGAAACTGGCCCCATGGAAGTACATCATCACCCGCATGTAGAAAAGAAAAATTTCAAAGAATATTTGCTGGAAGGCTTAATGATATTTCTTGCCGTAACACTGGGTTTCTTTGCAGAGAATATCCGCGAGTATTTTGCCGATAAAGAAAAGGAACGTAGTTACCTGGAATCATTTGTCAACGACTTAACGATAGATGAACAAAAACTGCCCTTGTTGATTAATTCAATAAATAAACAACAAATATATGGGGCTGATACGGTCTCCGATTTACTGAATCAGGCTTCATTGAACAATCCTGCGAATGGCACTTATTATTTTTTGCAAAGGATGATCAGGCAACAGGGTATTAAAATATTTGTAACAGACAGGACCATTGAGCAAATAAAAAATGCGGGGGAAATGCGGCTGATTACCAATAAACAGGTTTCCGATACCCTGACGGATTATTATAAGCAAATTGAGTACGTCGCTTATCTACAAAACACTTTGCTTGACATGAAAGGAAAATTGTGGGATGATATAAAACCCATTTTAAAGGGAAATGATTTCAGAAAAATCTTTACTGAAACAGATGCCGTGATTAAAGCGAAAGAAGATCTTTATTTGTTTTCTACAGACCCAGTTACCATTAATAAAATATTGTTAGGTATCAACGGTGTGCGAGGGCTCAGTGTTACTATCAGAGACATGATCGTGCAGCAAACAAAAGAGGCGGAAAGTATAAAAAAGCTGATCAAAGAAAAATATAACATTGAATAATGGATGTTGAATCAATAATGAACGGAAGAAATGATATTAAAACAATTGAAACCAACCATAATGACTGAAAGGATGAACCATCGAGTTATCCGGCTTGTTACTTATATACTGATCGGTTTTGTTGCTACATTTCTATGGCATCAAATGAAAAGCAACCGATAATGAATATGGAAAATTCGGGCGGCTTGATCCATAGTTTTCATTGGAAAGTGAATCATAGTCGGATTGATTATTAAAGTACTTACGATATTGTTTTGATGTTGCGGATTCAGCGGTCTTCATATTTGTCATTGCTCCCCTCACATTGAAATTGTCCGGGTGTGCCTCCATCAGCAAGGTGCAAAATGCGAAAATGATAATGATTATTTTCATAGTTGTAAGGTTATAATTCGAAAAAATTTATGAAATATCAGTGATCCGTATACTCAATGCCTTCCTGTAAACTCGATGACAGACGGACGGTACGTATCACTCACCGGGAGTTCTGTCTGATCGCCGGTTAAAATAATGGAATCTTTTTTGATGACCTGGATAGATGCTGTGGAAACAATGAAAGAACGATGAATCCGCATGAAACGATCACCCGGCAAAATTTCCTGCATGCCCTTCATTGTTACTTTAGTGATAACCGGTTTGCGGGGAGGTAAACAATGAATACGGATATAATCCTTCATGCCTTCTACATACATAATTTCCGACAGAGAAATTTTCACCAGCGCATAATCTACGTTTATAAATATAGATTCCGGACTGTTTGGTTTACTATGTAGCGATGACCGGTAACTTGAAAACAATAGCGCTTTATTAGTTGCCTGTAAAAATCGTTCAAAGGCGACAGGTTTTACCAGGTAATGGAATCGCCAGTTCATAAAAAAGATCTCCGGCTACATCATAATTGACAACTGCTTTCACCGGCGTATCGGAATGAATTGGTTGTACGTCATTCAAGCCTTCCTTGAAACCGGTTAGTTCCATTGTCTGCATACCTGTTAATAGAAGCAGGCTCAGTTCGCTACTTTTTACTGAATCAGGGCCGCCGGATGCCACAAGGGGCGCGGTGATTCCCCCGAGCGGAAACCGGATGGTAGTTGATTTGCTTTTTTTTCCACCTGGATCAATAAAGATTTCCAGGCCATTTTGTATAATGGCTAATTGTTGCCTGCGGTCAACCGATTTGATAGCGATAAACAAAGCTGAGTCATCATTAGCAATAGCATAAATAAGTTTTGCAGCGCTTTGAAAGGATAACAAAGGGCCCCACTCTTTCAGCCTGCCATCCAGTGACGGGGTAAAAAAATGCGGATTATAATTTTTCCTTTTCGTGAAAAGAGATGAAGTTGATTTTTCAGGATTATTGCAGGAAAGGAGCAGGAATATTATTGCTACAGGTAATTCCCAACTAAAAAGGCGTATTACTTTTTTATAGTTAAACATGGAAAAAGAAAATTCAGTTTTAATACTGCTGTTTTGCAAAAACTACCAACTGATTAATGAAAATAGGGCTGGTATTGACTCGTTTATTAAAGAGTAGACAGATACTGATAATGTGTAGACAAATGGTTCGTCGATCTGTAAAATTTCTAGCTTAGTGGTTAGTGAATAACAGTGAGGAAAATCCGCAAAAAACAGTAAATCAAATATTGATTGGTTAGATAATTGTCCAGTTAAAGAAGCAGGTAAACCCGCAAGATGTAGCTCTTGTGATTTCTTATTTTATTGTTCAATATTTTCCTGGTAAGTCTTGTCTATTTGTTGTAGTTCTTTATCGATTAAGCGTAATTCCAAAAGTCCTCTTATATCTTTATAGATATCTGGTTTAACCCATTGTCTCATTTCTTGTCTGGTCTCTGGATAGTCACCCAAATGTTCATAAAAAGATATGCCTGCTGCATTCCATAGATCCTTGCTCTTTTGTCGAAAACACCATTCGGCAAAATCATATATTTTTTGGAGACTTTCAATGTTTTTAACCTTATGAAAATCGACAGCAGCCGACAGCAATTCACTAAAGACATTATAAATTGACATATCTGGGTCTTCAAAATCCTTCTTTGATTCGGGAAGGCACTCAATGGCTTTTTTTCTCCAAGCACTCATATATCAGGAGTTAAAAAAATTCAAATTATATAAAAAACTTAAAACCCTCCTGATGCCACCAAATCATTGACTAATTAGTTAAATAATTGTCCACGGGGAAGACAAAGTGAAGGTTCTTGCGCAAATTACATTCACTCCAAATTCGCTTTTAGAGCGAGTTTTTATTTTAAATATAACACTACATATGGACCTTAGAGACTCTTTCACCCCAACTCCTCCGCCGCATCTACCAAACATTTCCACACATGCAAAGCGAAAGAACTCCGCACCATAATGCGATAGCGAAATGGGGCAATATGCCAAACGATCACCGGCGCTTTGGCCATAAGTCCTTGTGAAACGGCTCCAACAGGAAAACTTTTCTCCCGCAGATCCTGCTCCCAAAGATGAGCAAGTACCTCACGGGCATTTGGCCCTTCCAATTCAATAGTCGTTCGCTGACCGCTTACGTTAACCAAGCTAAAATGATAATCGTTATTTGCTTGTAATTGTGATAGGCTTTGTTGGGCATCTTTATACCCTAGAATAAGCCACCAATCTGGTGCAAGACAAAGAGCATATATTTCGCCTGCACTAGAAACTAAGTTCGTGCTGGTTTTACCTGGCTGTGTCAGATCAATATCTAACGATTGAGCGATTGTGTCATACGATGGACTTCCAGGCGTGACACGAAGATCGATTGTATGTATGTCCGCTAATTCACGGATCGTTACCGTGGCATTGTTTCCTGCTATCATTCCTTTGAGCGGACTTTCTTTCAGCATCATATGCAGCATTTAATTAGTCTCTTCGTATGTTTTCTTTATCAATAAATATAGCGTCGCAAATAGTTGCGTACAACATTTTATTTCCGATTGGCACCATCACCTCTTCACCTATTCGCTTCAAGCCATTTTCTATCAATGCCAGCGCGAATGAACGTCCGAGTGCTGGTGAATAATAAGAACTTGTTATAAAACCAATATGGGAAGTCTTACCATTTTCATCTACTTGAGGATTGAGTAACGTGATGTATGCTCCTTCAGGAATAACTTCATTACTATCATCAGGAAGAAGACCTACTAATTGATGTCTCCCCGTCGCTTTCAAATAAGGCAGTTGAAAAGAACGCTTCCCGATAAACTCTTTCTTTTTTGAAACGATCCATGACATATTGAGGTCATGCGGCGTTTGCGTTCCATCGGTGTCTTGTCCCACAATTATATAACCTTTTTCCGCCCGCAGCACATGCATTGTCTCCGTGCCATAGGCAGTCAGACCATATTTATTCCCGATCGTCCAAAGTTGGTCCCAAACGTAACGAGCATAGCCCCATTCGACATTTACTTCAAACGCCAGCTCGCCGGAAAAAGAAATTCTTGCGATACGAACAGGTATCTCATCAATCGTTGCCTCACGGCTATGCATAAACGGAAATGTTTCTTTTGAAAGATCAATGTCTTTTAGTAATTCCTGAAGAAGCTGCCTGCTTTTCGGACCTACCAGAGCAATTGTTGAAATATGTTCAGTAACCGACGCACAATAGACTTTCAAATCTGGCCACTCCGTTTGCAACCACTCTTCGAGCCACGCAAGCACCCGTGCAGCGCCTCCGGTAGTCGTAGTCATCAGGAAATGATTTTTACCGAGACGGGTTGTAACGCCATCGTCGAATACGATGCCGTCAGTTTTACACATTAATCCGTAGCGACACTGTCCTTCTGGTAATGTAGAGAAAACATTTGTATAGATCCGATCGAGAAAAACAGCAGCATCCGGTCCTTGTATATCTATTTTTCCCAGCGTGGACGCATCCATCACGGCAACAGCTTCTCTTGCTGCAATACATTCACGACGAACAGCTTCTTTCATGTTTTCTCCGGGTTTCGGAAAATACCATGGTCGCTTCCATTGACCTACATCTTCGAAAACAGCACCTGCTTCCGCATGCCATTGATGAAGCGCTGTAATACGGATAGGATCGGAAAGCTCGCCTCGTTCACGCCCTGCTAATGCGGCAAAAGGTACTGGCACATACGGTGGCCTGAAAGAAAGCGTACCGATATCAGCAGGTGAAATTGAAGGCGTTTTACTGGATGCAACATGCAATTGACATAGCGCTCCGATAGTGAGCATCCCACTTGTCTTACCCTGATCGTGTGCAGTACCGATTGTAGTATACCGTTTAATATGTTCTATGCTGGTTAATCCTGCTCCTACACCACGTCGTAAATCCCATAGCGTTGCGTCTCTTTGTAAATCGATATAGGCATATCGGGATTGTTCATCATTCAGCAATGGGCCAAAGAATGTAAGCGGATCATCGTCTCCACCAAAATCACCCGCTAACATACCAACCGTGCGAAGTTTATCAGTTGAATGCTTTATAAGGAAAGCTGCGTGCTCTTCACTCCACTGTGGTTTTATGCCAATATGCGTTGCCAGATCAACAATTGGCGTCCAGCCGCCGGATATTGCGAGCAGATCGACAGATAGTTGAAGCGTTTCTTTCGTTTTGATGTATTGAATAATAACACTATCCAGGTTTCCTGCTTCATCTGCAGTAGTATCAAGAACAGTTGCATCAAAGTATATCGGAATTGCCGCCGCTTTTGCTTTCTCAACACTTGAACCTGCAGCGTTGGGTCTGCTATCATAAATACCCACAACCTCTACGCCTGCATTATGAAGCCTGAGCGCATCACGGTATCCCTGGTTGTCGACGGTAGCTATTACTGCACGCTTGAAGATATTAACGCCATGAACAGCAACATAGGTAGCTGCTGCATGAGAAAGCATAATACCAGGCCTGTCATTATTTGCAAATATCAACGGTCTTTGAAATGCACCGGGTGCCAATACGATTTGATCGGCACGGATATGCCACACGCGGATGCGTGCACGATCAGCCGGAGCAGCATCACCAAGATGATCACTTCGCCGTTCAATCGCTACAACATAATTCTGGTCATATAGCCCAACGGCTGTACACCTGGCGATATAGGTGAGATTATCGTTGGCAAGAATACTTTTTTGTGCAGCCGGCAGATCAAGACCAAGATGACGAAGATGTCCACCAGGTGCCGGTTGATCATCAATGAGCAATACTTCGCGACCGGCACGTAACTGCTCATTAGCGGCTTTCAAACCTGCAAGTCCTGCACCTATAATCAATGTGTCGATATAGCGATTGGTCTTATCATAACGGGCATGATCAGGGTTTTCAGGTAAAGCGCCAATACCAGTAAGACTTCGTGCTGCTAATCCGTCTACCACTTCAATCACAGTGGCCGGGCGCATCGATTCTTTTGTACCCGATGTTAATTGAACCAACGCATTGGGTTCTTCTACGCCCAAACCGACAATGCCTCGTGGACGATCGTGGTAAGTACTTTTGGTTACTGATAACAACCCATTGCGCAGTAGCGCTGCCGCCATTGGCTCCCCGTTATATCCTTTGTATAACGTATCATCAAAACTGAACGTTACTTCGCTCATTTGCTCAAGTCCTCCTGCCCATTCCGATTGTTATCGGCATCCGGCGATTTTGGTTGTGTAGTAAATGGAAGATAGGCCGGTCCTATTTCATGCGTAACCGTATTTCGCCATAGGTTGAACCACCGGCCGCATCCTGCAAAATGAACCCATCGTTCGGCAAGCCATCCTTTAGGATTAGCGCGGATGTGAAGATATTTTGCCCACTCACTATCCGTCAATGTATTTGGGTCTGGGTAGGCAACTCCGGCTTCTGCTCCGTAATGGAATTCCGTTTCATTGCGCAAACCACAGTGGGGGCATGGAATGTTTAGCATAAAATAATAGTTAATGAGCGACACCAGCCGCTCCATGTTCGTCAATGAGATGCCCTGTAACGAATCGATCTAATGCAAATGGCTTGTTCAATTCATGAGGAATACCATGTGCTATCGTGTGCGCCATCACCCAGCCTGAACCAGGTGTAGCTTTGAAACCACCTGTTCCCCAACCGCAATTGATAAAGAGATTTTCAACTGGCGTGAGACCAATAATCGGTGAGGCATCCGGCGCGATATCAACAATACCGCCCCATGTTCTCAATACTTGTGCACGGGAAAATATGGGAAACAATTCCAGTGCAGCTGCCAGTTGATGCTCGATCACATGAAAACCACCGCGCTGTGCATACGAGTTGAAAGCATCGGTACCCGCACCCATAACGAGCTCGCCTTTGTGCGCCTGGCTAACGTACACGTGAACAGCGCCACTCATTACAACAGTATTAAGCACTTGCTCCAGCAAAGGACTTACCAACGCCTGCAATGGTCTGCTCTGTATTGGAATGGAAAACCCGGCAAGATTGGCCAGTATGGATGAATGTCCTGCTCCAACAAGGCCAACTTTATTGGCAGCAATCTGCCCTTGCGAAGTACGTACACCTTGAATCTTATTGTTCACGATGTCAAAGCCTGTTACTTCCGTGCCCTGTATGATATCTACTCCAAGATCACTGGCTGCTTTCGCATAGCCCCATGCTACCCAATCGTGTTTAGCGATACCACCACGAGGCTGATAAGTGCCGCCATGAACAGGGTATCGTACATCGGGGCTGATATTAATAATGGGTACGAGCTTCTTTACTTCTTCAGGAGTAAGCCATTCACTATCGATGCCGTTAAGGGCATTTGCATAAAAATTCCTTTTCTTTGATCGCACATCACTGACTGAATGCGCTAATGTTAGTACACCTCGCTGGCTGAAAAACATTTCATACCCGAGGTCTTCCTCCAATGTTTCCCATAGTTTCAATGAATGCTCATATATGCCGGCTGATTCATCCCATAAATAATTTGAGCGAATGATAGTGGTATTGCGTGCTGTATTACCTCCTGCGAGCCATCCTTTCTCCACGACTGCGATGTTCGTCATACCATGATTCTTTGCAAGGTAGTAGGCCGTAGCAAGTCCATGGCCACCACCACCTACGATCACTGCATCGTATGCCTTTTTTGGTTTCACCGTCTTCCACAATTGCGGAGGCTGCTCCGGCAGAGGCACTGCCCGCCTTCGGCCAATTGTTCCCTGGGGTAATGTATCGTAGCTATTCATTATGATTTCAATCTTGTCATTTGTGGATCGACTTGCGGATCCTGTCCTACCATTGCCGGGTAGTCGTTGTCGAAATACCGGATAGATAATTTTGTGTCTTGTGTACTTAACTCAATCGGCACCCATGCATAAGCAATTTGTTTTCCCATTGTATGGCCAAAGTAAGAGCTGGTAACATAACCAACGGTCTTACCCTGGTGCATCACCGGTTCTTTGCCGAGCACTACATGCTGAGGATTATCAAGCACCAAACAAACTAATCGCTTGCTCAGCGAATTGGGATTAATTGCAGTGAACGACTCAGCGCCTTTATATCCTCCTGCTTTGCGCACTGCAAATGATAAACCTGCTTCATGCGGGTTATGCTCACTGGTCATATCTGTTCCATAACTACGATATCCCTTTTCGAGCCGCATGGAATTGAACGCACCACGACCAGCAGCAATGAGTCCATATTTTTTTCCTGCTTGCCATAGCGTGTCCCATAGTTTTAATGCAAAGTCAGCAGTAGTATATATTTCATATCCTAACTCACCAACATAAGACAACCTCGCAAGCATTACCGGCACGTGGCCGAGATAGGTATGTTTTAGTTTAAAATATCCAAGCGACTCATTGCTTAAATCATCTCTGGTTAATGACTGCGCCAGTTCCCGTGATTTCGGTCCAAAGAGTCCGAGCGCTACGGTACCGGCAGTGATGTCTTTTACATGCACTGTATCAGGCGCCGCCTGCTTTAGGTAGTTAATATCAATATTGCTGTTCACACCAATGAAAAAGTCATTCTCGTCACGCCGCATGACTGTTATGTCACTCATGATGCCAGCCTTTTCATTCAACAACAAACAATAGGTGATAGAGCCTGGTTTCTTTCGCAGGTTGCCCGTTGTCATTTTTTCAAGAAACTCTAATGCACCCTTGCCAATGACTTCAATACGCTTCAGCGTTGTTATATCAAACAATCCAACATTTTCTCTTACAGCTAATGCTTCTGCACCGATTATTGGCGACCAGAACTTTGAACTCCACTCATCCCGTTGCGGAGATTTATAGCGAGTAAGTAAATTTGAATTTGCTTCATACCAATGCGGTCGTTCATATCCAGAAGCTTCGAGAAAGAAACCGCCAAGCTCTTTTTGTCGTTGATAAAAACCAGTGGTGCGTAGTGGCCGCGGCGATTCCATTGGTTGCAATGGGTGCAATAAGTCATACACTTCAATATAGTTCTGCGAACCTCTTTCTTCAATGTGTTGAAGACCTAATTGATGCGTTTCAAAACGATTAACATCACATTCATGCACCGCAATTGACGGATGGCCATTGACGATCCATTCTGCCATTGCCCTTGCTACTCCACATCCATGTGTGATCCAAACTGCTTCGGCAACCCAGAAACCTTTAAGCCCGGACCATTCACCCATCAACGGAAAGTTATCGACTGTGAATGAAAACAAACCATTCATCGATTCAGCAATCTCTGCGTTCTTCAAGGAAGGAATAATTTCAGTAGCGCCTTCCATAGCACCTTTCCATTCTTCCGGGGTAAAGGGCATCTGGCTCGGCATTATTTCAGCAAGCTCATTCGGAAGAATGTCTTCAGACTTTACCGGCAGCGGCCGGTGACCATACCAGCCAATAGCAAGTGTGTGACCACGTTGTTTAAAATAAAGATCAGAACCCTGGTGACGGAGCACCGGTAATTCTGCTTCTGTTGTAAAGGCTGTCAGTTCAGGCATCGGCTTCGTATAGCAAAGCTGGTGTGCCAGCGGTTGAATAGATTTTGACATGCCTACCATTGCGCCAATCTTTGGTCCCCATATGCCTGCGCAGGAAACAACTATATCGGCAGGAAATAATCCGTTTGTTGTTTGAACACCTGTTACATGACCTTCGCTTTGATCGATAGCAAGCACTTCGCATTCTGAAACAAACTGTGCACCACGGTTGATCGATTGTTTTCCCATTACTTCATCTGCAAATTTTGCCCGGGCAATCCCATCATCAGGTACATATAATGCGCCAAGCAATTTATGATGATCGAGGAGGGGATTCAGCTTTAGCGCTTCTTCCGGGGATGTCACTTTTGCATTAATACCAGCAGTAAGCGCCAGCCCCGCCCTCCGATGAAGGTCGGCCAAACGGTCAGGCGTAGTCGCAATTTCCAGGCTACCTACTTTCAGAAAACATGTGTCGCCATTATATTTAAGGCTATGCAGTTTTTCTACTGTCTGACGGGCAAACAGCGCCATGGTACGAGAACCATTGGTCTGAAAAACGACACCAGGCGCATGCGATGTCGAACCTCCCGGATTCCAGAGTTTCCCTTTTTCTATAACCGTTACATCGCAATATCCACGTTCTGTGAGTTCGTGGGCCAATGAACAGCCAACGATACCTGCTCCGATAATTACAATTTTTGGCATTAGTGTACAGATGTTTCAGTGAGTTGATCGCGATACCAGGATAGAAATTGTTTTACAAGATATTCTTCATCTGCAAGCGGACCTGGTAAATAGCCGCCGGAGCAAATACCGCGATACGTACCTTCTGCCAGGCTTTGATCCTGCGCATTGGTTTGTGTCCATACATAAGTAAGATCGTCCAGGTTATAGTCAACACCTTCAACAGCATCCGCTGCAACGAGCCACTTGGTTCGTACAAGCGTCTTATCTACTGAAAGCGGGAATACACAGAACGTAACAATATGATCGCTCAGAAAATGATTCCACGAATTCGGATGTGTCCACAATGATAAACCACTTCCTTCCGGCTTCTTAAAATTACCCAGCAGTTTCTTACAGGCATGTTCAGGTTTTACGGTATGCGATATACATTGATTGGCTAATGGTAAGCGCACCGTGCGGAACCAAAGATCATTGGGAAACTCTATTAATTCAAACGGAAGTCCAAGGCCTTCCCACTCTCTTTCTTTTAGCTGAAGCGCTTCCTGGAAACGTCGTTCATCTGCCTGTACATTGTCTTTATCCATGCCCTTTCCAAAACCAGAACTATAAAGCGGCACTAACAATTCAGGGTGATTGCTCGTACAATGCAGGCACTCCCTGTTATTTTCTATCACCAGTTTCCAGTTGCAGGCTTCAATGATATCTTTCTGACAAGCTATTTTGGTTTTGGGTACTTCATAAGGGGCAAGATAGGGCGTCAGCATGCTGCGAACCTCTTCAATATCGGCAGGAGCCGGGGAACTAAGGCAAACATAAATCAGACCACCTATAACGGCGACCTCTATCCGATTTAATCCATAGTCCTCAACAGGAAAACCATCTTCCATACCGCGGGCATGCTTCAGCTTACCATCAAGGTCATAAGCCCAGTTATGATAAGGACAAATGATGCGGCGGCAATTTCCTTTATCTCCTTGTACCAGTTCATGACCACGGTGGCGGCATACATTGTAAAACCCATGCACCTCACCACGTTCATTGCGTTGAAGAAAAAAAGACCGCGATCCGATTTTCAAAGCAACATAATCACCGGGCTTTGGAATGTCGGCTTCACATGCTACATATATCCATTTACTATAGAAAATTCGATCTAACTCCTCCTCGAAAACTTCATTGCTTGTATAAAAACGTGAAGGCAGCGTGAAGTTTGTATCAATTTTGCCAACGGACATGGTAATATTTTTTATAAATTGGAGTCAGATCCAATAAAACAACTTTGAACATAAAGATAAGTTTGCTATCCAGTATTTTGTTGGAGCAAATAACAAAAAAATCCATGTTGTTTTAAAAGAATTCAACCAGACCTATCCTCTTGATAAGATTGTATTGATTGAATAAAGCAACTAACTGCATCGGAATATGAAGGATTCTCCCGCTACTGATAATAGCGATCTGGCCAGCTTTGGCTATCGCCAGGAATTAAAGCGTTCCATGGGCAGCTTCTCCAGCTTTGCAGCGGGGTTTTCATACATTTCTATTCTTACCGGTTTATTCCAGATGTTTCATCTGGGTTATGGCGTTGCTGGACCAGCATTTTTCTGGACATGGCCATTCGTACTGGCAGGTCAATTGCTGGTTGCACTTTGCTTTGCGGAGTTAGCTTCACGGTTTCCATTATCAGGTGGGGTGTACCAATGGGCAAAGTTTACCGGGAATTCTTTTTTCGGATGGATGACCGGTTGGATTTATCTCGCTTGTCTTGTTGTTACCATTGCTGCAGTAGCTATGGCGCTTCAGGTTAGTCTACCTCAAATTTCAGGTTCGTTCCAATTGATCGGAAGCTCTGCTGATGCAAGATCGGTAGCTGTCAATGCTATTTTATTAGGGTCAATTCTTATAATCATAAGCACTATAATCAATGCCCGTGGTATTAAGTTGCTTGCACTGATCAATAACATTGGTGTGTTTACAGAGTTGGTTGGAATTGTATTATTGATCATTCTTTTGTTTTTACATAAAACAAGATCGCCGGTTGAAGCTGTCGTTCACGTTAAATCTGCCACAGGCTCATCTTTTCCTGATCTCACGATTTTATTGGCAGCTACTGCGCTCACTGCTTCATATGTTTTATACGGATTTGATACAGCAGGTACATTAGCAGAAGAGACGCATGATCCCCGCAAAAAAGCTCCCCGAGCCATTCTTCAGGCATTACTTGCTGCCGGAACAGCCGGACTATTGGTTTTACTATTTGCATTGATGGCTGAACCCGACTTAACTAATCCTGATTTAGGAAATATAAATGGAGGACTGCCAATGCTGGTGAAATCAGTACTGGGTGAAACTACCGGTCGTCTTTTTCTCTGCAATGTTATTTTTGCCATCATTGTTTGTACGCTTGCCGTACATTCAGGCGCCGTACGATTGATGTATGCTATGGGTCGGGATGGATTTCTGCCATTTAGCAAACCGCTCTCTGCAGTTTCAGCAAAAACGCAGACTCCCGTGCTGGCCACATTGATTTGCGGTCTGGGTGCACTCATCATTATGGCAATGAACCTTCAGTTTCCAAAAGTGTTTGAACTGGTAACATCTATTGCCATCCTCTGGGCCAATCTTGCCTACTGGATAGTGGTAGCATTGCAGCTCAAGAACAGAATTGTGTCGAAACACTCTGATCATGATGCGGAGGCAAAGTTTAAGCTTGGTAAATGGGGGTTACCGGTCAACATTCTTGCATTGCTATGGAGTAGTTTTATGGTAATCAATGTATCGTGGCCAAGGACTGCAACGTACGGAGCGGAATGGTATCATCAATATTCAGCCTGGATGTATACAGCCGGTTTGATCTTCATTGGTATATTCATTTATTATTTTAAACGATATAAAAATAAACAAAGAGGAATCGCTTAAAGCAAGTATGGAATACACGCAGTTTATCGATGGCGAATTGACCACTACTTCAAACAGGGAATCCTGGATCAACTACAATCCGGCAGATAATACCCCATTGGGAGAAGTTTACCAGGCTAATGATCAGGATATACAAGAAGCAATCAATTCATCAGAAAAAGCATTCAACACTTGGAAGAATAAAACCGGAGCTGAGCGTGGCCGCATTCTGGTAAAAACAGCGTATATACTGAGATCCCGGTTGGAGCAAATTGCTTTGTCAGAGACTCAGGATGTTGGCAAACCTATTTCGGAATCGCTGGCAGTAGACGTTACTTCTGCTGCAGATGCGCTTGAATATTTCGGCGGAATAGCGGCGGGTATCCATGGCGAGTTTTTTGATTTGAAAAACGCTTTTGGATATACAAGACGTGAGCCTTTGGGCGTTTGCGTTGGAATAGGCGCCTGGAACTATCCAATACAGATTGCTGCATGGAAAGCTGCTCCTGCGTTGGCTTGCGGCAACTCGATGATCTATAAACCATCTGAACTCACACCTGCAACGGCTATTGAATTGGCGAAGGCATTTATAGAAGCCGGCGCACCGACTGGCTTGTTCAATGTTGTACAAGGAGACGGAAGGGTTGGGTCTATGTTGGTAGATCATCCATGTGTGGCAAAAATCTCTTTAACGGGTTCTGTTGCGACAGGCAAAAAAATCTTTGCAGGTGCAGCAGCACAACTCAAGAAGGTTACACTTGAATTGGGGGGAAAATCTCCATTGATCATTTTCGAAGATGCAGATATACACAATGCGGTATCCGCCGCCATGCTGGCAAATTTTTATACACAAGGCGAAGTTTGTTCGAATGGTACACGAGTATTTGTTCAGCGTAAAGTCTTCAATTCCTTTTTGACTGCATTAAAAGAAAGGACTGAAAAAATAAGAGTGGGCGACCCCACCGATCCGGATACACAAATGGGCGCTTTGATCAGTAAAGCACATTTGGAAAAAGTAAACCGGTTTATTGAATCAGGAAAATCATCCGGAGCCACATTACTGACGGGTGGAGTTAAGCCTGAGAAAGATTTTAAAGGACGGAATATTGCTGCAGGCAATTTCCTTACACCGGCAATATTTACTGATTGTGATGATACAATGGAAATTTGCAGGGAAGAGATTTTTGGCCCTGTGCTCTCCATTCTTTCGTTTGACTCGGAAGAAGAAGTAATTGAGAGAGCAAACGATACTTCATTTGGATTGTCCGCCGGCGTATTTACAAATGACATTAAACGCGGTCACCGTGTTATTCATCAATTACAAGCAGGTACATGCTGGATTAATAATTATAACATAACACCTATCGAACTTCCTTTTGGGGGGTATAAACAATCAGGGCTTGGCCGCGAGAATAGCCTTGCAGCTATTCAACATTATACTCAACTCAAAAGTGTGTATGTCGAATTAGGAAACGTTGAATCTCCTTATTAAAACATGGATAAAGTTTTTGACACCATCATTATCGGCGGCGGATCGGCCGGCTGTGTATTAGCAAACAGGTTAACCGAAAACCCTGATCATAAAGTGCTCGTGATCGAAGCCGGAAGAAAAGATGCCTGGTGGGATATTTTTGTGCATATGCCGGCTGCGCTTACGTATCCTATTGGCAGTAAGTTTTATGACTGGCAATACAAATCGGAGCCTGAGCCTTTCATGAATAACCGGCAGGTTTATCATGCGCGGGGGAAGATATTAGGTGGTTCAAGTTCTATCAATGGGATGATCTTCATTCGCGGCAATGCAATGGATTATGAAAAATGGGCAAAGGATCCAGGTATGGAAACATGGGACTATGCACATTGCCTTCCTTATTTTAAAAAGTCAGAAACCAGAACTGCCGGAACAAATGTCTACCGAGGTGGCGATGGGCCACTACATCTCGAGACAGGACCTGCTACTAATCCTCTGTTCAAAGCATTTTTTACTGCTGCAAAACAAGCAGGCTATCCATTAACGGATGATGTGAATGGATTTCAACAGGAAGGTTTTGGAATGTTTGATCGCAATATCAAAAACGGCAAACGATGGTCTGCCTCAGATGCTTACCTGCATCCTGTATTGGGAAAACGAAAAAATCTTGAAGTGATCTGTGGTGCGCTCACGACTAAAATTCTTTTCACTGGCAAGCGTGCAACTGGCGTGGAGTTTCTTAAAGGAAATAGTTTGCAAAGAGTTACTGCCGGTGAAGTGATCTGTTGCGGAGGTGCCATTAATTCACCACAGCTTCTTCAATTATCAGGAATCGGAAATCCAGAAACATTAAAATCGGCAGGTGTACAGGTACTGCATGATTTGCCTGGTGTGGGTGAAAATTTACAGGACCACCTGGAAGTATATATTCAATACGCCTGCAAAAAGCCAGTGAGTGTGTGGCCCGCATTGAAATGGTACAATAAACCATGGGTGGGCCTGCAATGGATGCTATTTAAAAAAGGTCCCGCATCCACGAACCATTTTGAAGGTGGAGGATTTGTAAGAAGTAATGAAACGGTTGCTTATCCGAATCTTCAGTTTCATTTTTTACCTGTCGCCATACGTTATGATGGCACTTCTCCTTCCGGAGGTCATGGCTACCAGGTACATGTTGGCCCCATGAATTCTGATGCCCGCGGAACTATCAAGATCAAATCAGCCGATCCAAAAGAAAAACCAGCTATCCTGTTCAATTATCTTTCTACAGAACAAGACCGAAGGGAATGGGTAGAAGCGATTCGTTGCGCCCGGAAAATTCTGAACCAGCCCGCAATGGAAGAATTCAATGGCGGTGAGCTTTCTCCAGGAAGAGCAGTCGATACGGATGAGCAAATACTGGAATGGGTGAAACGCGATTCCGAAACTGCCTTGCATCCATCCTGCACTTGTCGTATGGGTGTCGATAAAATGTCTGTCGTTGATCCGTTAACATTAAAAGTGCATGGCCTTGAATGTTTGAGAGTAGTCGACGGAAGTGTGATGCCCTATGTAACTAACGGAAACCTGTATGCGCCAATTATGATGATCGCAGAAAAAGCAGCCGATATTATTGCAGGAAATCAACCACTCAAACCGGAGAAGGTTGAATTTTATAAGAAGCCTGTTTAAAACAACTTGCCTTTAAGCAAAATATTTTTGTTTATAAAAGCCATCAAGCTTTAAAATTTTTTCAGGACAAGGCTGCTTATATACTTGGGTACAACACGATGCATTTATCCTAACTCCCTGTCCCATATTTTTTTCAGTTGCCGCCGTTGTTCTGTATGTGTGCCTACCGCTAAATATGCGAGGCCCAGTGACAGCGCAATTGCAATACGATGCAAAAAATTCCTTTTTTGTTTCATCGTTTTGAGAGATTAATGTTTAATAAAATGATTTTATAACAAAGGATTACTTTTCCTTGTACTCTAATATATCAGCAGGCTGACAATCGAGTACTTTACAGATTGTTTCCAATGTACTGAAACGAATTGCTTTTGCTTTACCTGTTTTGAGTATGGATAGATTAGCCAATGTCAATCCTACCTTTTCAGAAAGTTCGTTCAGCGACATCTTTCGTTTGGCCATCATCACATCGAGGTTTACTATTATTGGCATGACTATACAGTTAAATCGTTTTCCGTTTGTAATTCAATTCCTCTTTTAAAAACCTGTGCAATGACAAAAAGAATAACTGCCATAAAAAGCCAGACATCTGCACCATCCAGTCGCATGTATTGTATTTCCGGCATAGCAATTCCTTTTTTGAATAGCCATTCCCTATAGTTCATTCCCCATGCTGAAAACAAACCGATCAGCAGTGACCAAAACGATATCCGGAGAATAAAACCAACTACCCGTTTATTAAAAGGCCTTGTCATGTCCAGTTCTTTGTCATGCAGCAACTTTATGATCAGGTAGAAAATAATAGCACGCATTACTGCAACCAGGCTCATAAAGAATGTAATTACCAGGAATTGCCCTTTATCATAATTATATAAGGCTAAAAAATCGATATTCGGCCAGAAATGTTTGGCGTCTATCGGGTTAATGACCATCGTGAAGAACGCGTTGAATATAAAACCACCTGCTTCTACACAGACGCCGACGAATATGATCCATGAAAGCACGTAAAGTACTTTGAGGATCTGTTTTGTAGTTATTGTCATAATAGTTCGATTTCAATTGTACAGCAAATATAGATAAATATTTATTGAAAAACAATAAATATGGAACGTTTTTCAATAAAATCTTTGATATGCTGATGCAATCAGGAAATCATGAAAGAGGATGTCCGTTGAAACTCATTGAAGTTTATTACGGAGGAGATGCCAGAAACCAATAATTGTTTCTGATGTAATAAAAGTGAAGTCACACGATAAATGCAATCTCAAATGGGAACCTCGCATCGAATGCTTTCAGCGTAAGATAACAGTTGTATCAGGCTGTCGCCTTCATTTGTGCGGTAGTATAGGATGAAAGCATACGTGCTATCTCAACGCTTTCTGCGGATGAAACTGGCTTGGTAATATAATCCTGGGCGCCTAATTCCATACATTTCTTTCGCTCCAGGTAATTGATAGATGTAGAATAAATAATTACAGGGATTTTGTTGAAACGTATATCGTCTTTTATCATTCCAAGTATCTCAGTCCCGCTTATTCTGGGCATATTCAAATCAAGTATTATAAGACAGGGAAGATCGTTTGCATCATAGGCGGCTTCCAGGCCCTTAATAAGATGTTCTCCATTAATAAAGAATTCTACCATCTCATACGCCTCTATCTCATTCATTGCATCTTCCAGTATAAACCAATCATCCCTGTCATCGTCGGCTAAAAATATCTTTTTCATCGTAAGGTTCGTATTTAATGTCATCAATGATTCTCTCGTTCAAGTCGTTTCTTTTTTACCTCATAGTGTCCATAATTCACCCCGGAAAAAGAGACACTACTTTACATTTATTGTGGCTTCTATTGTAATTCTGCTATCTACCACGCCTTTTAAAGCAGAAAACAGGTAACAACAGATGCCTGCTCTGATTATGAATTCAAAGGAAATGCCACGCCTGAGGAGAAATCAGATCAGTATTTTCCATGAACAATCACCGATCTATGAGCTACTGGTATTTATGTGAAGAAGGGAATTGGGTAGAGCCTGGATTAGTTTGCCGTACCGGCATTCCGGGGTAATAACCACTACTTCTGGATACTCCAACACTTCCCGAAACGGAAAAGGTTCTTGCGTCATTTATATACATCAATCCAAGTTCTGCTCTTGAATAAACACTGAGACTATTCGGATTATACATGCCATTGGCAGAAGATCCTTTAAAAAGTGGTGAGCCTATCGTATTTCCGAAATTAATATAAGTAGGAGCTACCGATACTCCTGCAAATGCGTAGAGGTTGTCATTCAGCCTGCGGTTTAGCTGCAGCCCCACTGGCGCGGCAACCATTGTGGCTGTACCTCCATTGAAAAAACTAAACCCGGTTGTTATACCGCTATACGTATTTACAGACCATTTTTTATTGCTGGTGGGAATAAAAGAGTGGGAATAAAGCCCGAGGTTTTCCCTGTGCATATAATCTACGATGCCAACTGGCAAAGTAGCCGTTTGGGCGCCGGCAGAAAAAGTGCAAGCAACAACAAGTAACAACAAAAAAGTACGCATCATATTCAGCTTGTCGCCTAAAGTTACAGATTGTTCTGTTAACCGGCAATGGGTTATGAAAAGTTTATAACATTCCGTCTATTCCAAGGTTATCTTATATCACGAAGCTATATTTCTGTAGAAATTGCTTTCGTCGTAGTTTTATCCGTGAACAGGAGTTGCCAATAATCCTTTCATTTTACCAGGCGAAAGAAAAACAGGGTTTACCGATTTTTATGTTTGAAAAACCAGTTACACTATATTATGCCGCAGGCGATATTAACAGCGGGCCAGGTTTGCCCAATCCCGGCTCGGTAGAAGAATCAGCTTACTTTAAATCATTGCAGGAAAAGTTTACTGAGCAATTTGAAAAAGCTTTCCCCGATAAGCTTGCACCTAAAGCTGTCATTGTGTTGCCTTCTCTCACACTTGACCAGGAGATTCTTTC
This sequence comes from Chitinophagaceae bacterium, assembly GCA_049840875.1. Taxonomy (GTDB): domain Bacteria; phylum Bacteroidota; class Bacteroidia; order Chitinophagales; family Chitinophagaceae; genus JAFDYH01. The sequence goes on from JASGJE010000006.1 coordinate 331,737, forward strand.
CAAAGTCAAAGGCGTTGTCCATTACGAAGAACGATTGTTGTGCATGCTGATGCTATTGCGGATGCCGCAAACGCATGTGATATACCTGAGCAGTACGACGATCGATCCTGTTATTATTGATTACTATCTTCATTTGTTGCCAGGTATTACGGGTTATCATGCGCAGCAACGCCTGACATTATTAAGTTGCTATGATACTTCTCCAAAATCGTTGACGCAAAAGATACTCGAACGACCGCGATTAATTGAGCGGATAAAGAAAAGCATTCCTTCCGGTTATGCTGCACATATGGCTTGCTTTAATGTGACTGCGCTTGAACGAACATTGGCGATACAACTTGATATCCCCATTTTTGGTTGTGATCCGGATCTGCTTGATCTTGGTAATAAAAGTAACAGCAGGAAAATATTTAAGGAATGTGGCATCCTGATCCCGGAAGGATATGAAGATTTGCAAAGCAAAGAAAATATTGTTGATGCTTTAGCGAACCTCAAGAGAGCAAATCCCGCTTTGCGTAAAGCTGTGGTAAAAATGAATGACGGATTCTCCGGTGAAGGCAATGCTTTGTTTTCTTTTAAAGGAATAGATGATCCACATAGTTTACATGAACAAATAAATACTGAACTTTTAGCTCGCCTTAAAATAGTTGCAGATGATTTGGATTGTGTCACGTTTCTGAAAAAGTTTGAGGAAATGGGTGGTGTTGTTGAAGAATTTGTAGAAGGAGAAATTAAAGAATCTCCTTCTGTGCAATGCCGCATCGATCCGGATGGTATGTGCCGGGTAGCTTCCACGCATGATCAGTTACTTGGCGGAGAAGGCGGCCAGGTTTTTTTGGGGGCCTATTTTCCGGCGCAACCAGTTTACTCCAGGCCAATAGGGCTTATTGGTAAAAAAGTTGCTGAAGCGCTCCAGAAAAGAGGAGTGCTTGGGCGGTTTGCGGTTGATTTTATATCGGCAAAAGAAGGGGAAGAGTGGAAGCATTATGCTATTGAAATCAATCTTCGCAAAGGAGGCACCACTCATCCGTTATTAATGCTTCAGTTTCTCACAAATGGAAATTATAACCCGGATGAAGGACTATATTTCACTGCAAATGGGCAGGAACGTTATTACTTCAGTTCGGATAATCTGAAAAGCGAGAGCTATAAAGGTTTAACTCCGCATGATCTCATTCATATCGCCATGATGAATGACTTGCACTATGATGGTACGCACCAGGAGGGTGTTATCTTTCATCTTATCGGTGCGCTTTCGCAGTTTGGTAAATTAGGCGTTATCTGCATTGGCAGTTCTGCAGAGCGGGCAAAGATGTATTATGATCGTATCGTTTCGATTCTGGATAAAGAAGGTAATAGGGATTGACAACTTAATTGCTTATATAACTCAACCAATCCAGTATCCTGCTCGTATAGCCATATTCGTTATCAAACCAAGCAATTATTTTCACCATACTACCACTCACTGCAGTCAATGTTCCGTCGATGATACAGGAGTTGGTATTACTTTTTATATCTGCTGATACGATAGGATCTTCTGTATAGGCAAGAATGCCTTTGTACTCCTGCTCAGCCGCGGTTTTAAATAAATGATTTATTTCCTGCTTTGATTTTGGCTCGGCTAATTGTACAGTAATATCCGCCAACGCACCATTTGTTACCGGTACACGGATTGACATCGCTGTTATTTTATCCTTCAACGGAGGTAATAATCGTTCTAATGATTGGGCAAGGTCTATTTCAACTGGTATCATCGATTCCGCTGCCGCCCGGCCTCTCCGAAACTGGCTATGCGCTGTATCTACCAATTCCTGTCTTGAAGTATAGGAATGTAAAATGTTTAACTGCGCAGCTTTTATACCGATAGAGTTCAGTATGTACAGGATATGCGTAGCGCAATTCGTCATACAACCTCCGGGAGAAATAACAGTTGTTTCCTCTGTCAGCCTGTGATGATTGAATCCATAAATCATCAGCGGAATATCGGGTGATCCTGTTGTGGAAAGTAACACTCTCTTTGCGCCGGCAACAAGATGTTTGGATGCAGCTACTTTGTTTGAAAATTTGCCGGAGCATTCAATCACTATATCAATGTTCATTTCCTTCCAGTTCATCTGTGAAGGCTCGGCTACCTGTAACGCTTTAATTTTTTTAGTACCAACAATAAACCAATCATTCTCCATTGTTATTTTATGCTGCATTGGTCCATACAATGAATCATATTTTAACAGGTAAAGAAGGTTTGCTGTGTCCATGATATCATTCACTGCTACAATTTCATAAGCAGCCTCATCCAACAATCTTCTGAATAATAAACGTCCGATACGACCCATTCCATTTATCGCAATACGCATAGCTATTTTTTAAGAGCGCAAATTTACAAATGATAATTCTGCGAACGCCAATATCACATCAATTGATCTGTCCTGGCATCCCGCCTTTACGTTAATTTATTATTGCGCTACCGCACAACCTTGCTAAATTGTATTCAACCTGTTTGTTTATGCGCTCAATTTCTACTTCTATTTTTTTGTGGTTGTTCGTTTACCATCTATGCAGCGGACAGCAAATTATCATAAACGGAAGGCCTTCGCAACTATCCATTTACAAAGCGGGAAGTTACAGTGTGCGAATGACTATAAGGCCTGTCGGCAGTTCTAAGGAATTTCTTAATAATCCTGCGTTGGATGAAATGCAATATGGTAAGCCCGGTTTAACAGTTCATTCTATAAGTAAACCATTGCAGCAGTTTGTTGGAAATATCAATCTTGAGATCAATACTCAACCATTGAAAATTATTTTTCGCAACCGGAAAATGCAGTTGATACAAGAAATAAGTTTTACCGAAAACGGCAGTATCTCTTTCAAAACGGGTAACTCGCCTGTTTTGGGTATGGGTGAAGGGGGTCCTAAACCAATTAAAGGAACTGATTGGCGACTGGATCAGATTCAATTCGACCGGCGCGGCGTATACGACAGCATGCAACCAAGATGGCAAGCCAATGCTTATGGTTCCCGCAATCCTGTGCCTTTACTCATTGGCACTGAAGGGTGGGCTTTATTTGTTGCAACCCCCTGGATCGAAGTTGATTTAAGAAATCCATCTGATGGTTTTTTTAACCTACGCAAATTTTCTTCTGCGGATAGTCTTTTACAAAATGAAAAAAACCAGGGATTGAATCAATCAAAAGGGCTACCACCAGCAAAAGAAACAATCGCCGGTTACTATGATCTCTTCATTTTTGATGCGCACGACCCACTGCAATTCATGAAAGATCTTAGCAGAGTGATTGGTGAATCAGTGATGCCACCACGCTGGGCGCTCGGCTATATGCAGTCTCACCGCTTACTGGAAAGTGAACAGCAGATGATTGGCGTCGCTGATAGTTTTCGCATAAAAAAATTGCCGGTAGATGCCGTCATTTATCTTGGTACCGGCTTTACGCCAAAAGGATGGAACAAACCACAGCCTTCGTTTGAATTTAATCCAGAACTGTTCCGTGATGATCCGGGTAAATTTATAACGGCCATGCACGAGCGAAACCTGAAAGTCGTGTTGCACATGGTGCCGTGGGATCGTGATAAATTGCCGGTACTTGATGAATCGGCATTTCCGGGTTACTGGCAGCAACATGTTCCACTGGTAAAAGCGGGAGTAGATGGATGGTGGCCTGACGAAGGTGATTGGTTCAATCTATTTGAACGAATGAAAAGACATGAGTTCTATTATACAGGACCACTGTCTACGCAGAATAATGTTCGCCCCTGGAGTTTGCATCGCAATGGTTTTATCGGTGTGGCCAAATGGGGGGGATGGGTTTGGTCAGGTGATACAGAATCATCCTGGAAAACGCTGGAAGGACAGATTGCAGTTGGTATCAATCATTCTTTAAGCCTTTCGCCGTTCTGGGGTTCGGATATCGGCGGCTTTTATCCCAATGAAGAATTGACGGGTGAGTTATACATCCGGTGGTTTCAGTTCGGCGCATTCTGCCCATCATTCCGTGCGCATGGACGTACCTGGTGGACGAGGCTTCCCTGGGGTTGGGGCCTAAGTGATATGGGGCCAAAAGAAAACAGGGAAAATCCATTGCAATCAGAAATGAATAATCCGGCTATTGAACCGATAGCAAAAAAATACGACGACTTACGATACCAGTTGTTAAGTTATAATTACGGTCTTGCATGGGAAGCCCGTGAAAAAGGATTGCCAATGATGCGGGCATTATGGCTGCATTATCCGGATGACAGTTTTGCCAGGAAAGCCGGTGATGAATATCTGTGGGGTAAAAACATCCTTGTGGCACCAGTTTATAAAAAACAAGCTGCTGAAAGAATGCTTTATTTACCAGAAGGAAAATGGTATGATTGGTGGACAAATACAGTTCTCGATGGAAAGGAAACAATTTCAAAGACTGTTGATCTTGCTACTATGCCGATTTACGTGCACGCAGGTGCCATTATTCCAATTGACCCGGTGCGCCAATACACAAATGAACCAAGCTATGCGCCTCTTACCATAAAAATATTCAGCGGAGAAAATGGAAGTTATGAGTTGTATGAAGATGATGGAATGAGCCAGGAATATTTGTCCGGGAAATATGAGTTGACCCGGTTCACCTGGAATGATGCTGGTAAAAAACTTTCTATTGAGCCTGGTAATCAACCGACATATCACCGCAACAAAACCATTCGTCTTGAATTAATACCAGAAGGCAAAATAAAAACTATTAAATGGCCTCGATCTAAAACACAAATTTCATTCTGAGTCCTTTACTTTTTCAATTTTGCAAATGAAACAACAGGCCTGGGAATTGCGGGCATGCAAGTAGTCGACTTCCGGGTGTGTGTCGAAAATTTCTTCAATTAATAAATCCACATCTTTATCTCCAACCAGTTGCGTAAACACCATGAACTGCTCTGCATTGTAACCAATCAAAGAAAGTGGAAAGCTTTTTTTATCAGCCTTTATCTCTGGCGGAAAACGATAAACATCTTTATATGCTTCTACCGGTTTTTTATTTATAAATATCGGCCCCGGCTGATTATAGGCATTATCAATAGCAAACGGGCTATGCGAAATCAAGAATCGTTCATCCTTTCCTTTTTCAAACGGCTTTAGCGAAACACGGCAGGGGCCTTTTCCTGTCGCTACTTGCGAAACTACTTCGTTCCCGAAGTTGTCTATTCCCGTTTCCCGGATCTTTTCCGCATACATTTCACTTACCGGAACGATCTTAAATTTTTTCATCATTATACGTTTTGGATCACAAAAATGAAAAGATGTTGACATGATTACAACCCAAAACTTGCGACATTTCAGATCATCGGTACCTGACAGGTAAAACTAAAATTGCCCGCATCAATAAAGTGCAGGCAATTCAATGCTTAAAGTCTTATTATGTTTTATCAAATCCTGGTTTAACAGCCAGGTGTATTGTTTACTATGAAGAAACTATATTTCCGATCATAGAATCTTTTGCGTGTGCAAATTCTTCCGCTTTCTCTTTTCTTACTTCAGCAATGAGAACATGGCCCATTGAAGATACTGTGAGTTTTACGGTGGCAACATTTGCTTCAATCAGGTTGCCTTTGCGGAACAACTGAAGTTCATTATTGATGGTAAACTGTTCTCCCGGCCTTACACGTGTCTTTTCAACACGGGTACAGGAGTACTCGTTGAGAAAGAGCTTCATTGCATTGATCTCTTCGTTCTCAATTACCACAGGGCTTCCAAGCCAGTATACATAATTGATAATATCCCCTGATTGTTTTAAAACATCAATGCTTTTACTATCAGCCGATACAAAAACATATTGTGGAAACAACGGAGTAGACTGAACCTTCTTACGGCCATCTACAACCGATTCTGTTTTATATACGGGAACGTAGTTTGCGATCTTCTTTTTGTCAAATAACCCTGCGACCCTTTTTTCTTTGCCGGGACGAGTGTAAACTGCATGCCATTTTTTCTCAACCATACTGAATAGTTTAGAGTACGTAAATAGATTCGGTGTCCTTCAGAAGGTTTTCAATGAAAAACTGGATGGAGAATCAAAGGAGATATTGACGTTAAAACTGCTTATTCACGGTAAGCAGATGAAGTGCTTTTCATTCAGTTTCCTGCGATAAGAGATATCTTAGCAGGAGTAGCAATTAACTGAATTCTTACGCAAGATAAAGTACGTTTTTGATATCTGCAATCTTCCTCAAAAAAAATTATATCAAAGCGTAGACTTACGAATACGGTGGCTTATAAAAAATCTTCAAATTCATTTTTCTCGGTCCTTTAATACTTTAGTAGTATCACAAATAGGCCGGCACAAATCATACCTCCACTTTCTTTACCACCGCGATTGAATAACCAACTTTTTATCAACTATAATCCGCGCCGTGAAGAAATTTCCTATCTTAATCCGGTTATTAAAAATTATATGCTCAACAGACGTGATTTATTAAAGCTTTCCGGAATTGCTGCTATCGGCTCATTGTTGCCAGTATCATTATTACAAGCGGCCACACCGGTAAAGGGACCTTTCAGATTTTGCCTGAATACAAGTACAATCAGTGGAAAAAAACCTGGTTTGCTAAAATATATTGACATAGCCAGTGAAGCAGGTTATGATGGAGTAGAACTTTGGGTAAGCGACATCCGTGAATACCTGAAGCAAGGGAATACAATAGAATCATTGGCAAAGTATATTTCTTCTCATCATTTGGTTGTAGAAGATGCTATCAGCTTTACAACATGGATGGTCGACGAGGAAGCGAAACGAAAAGAAGGCCTTGCCGAACTGGAAAATGAAATGAAATTGATGAAAGTATTGGGTTGCCGACGAATTGCCGCACCTCCTTCGGGTGTTGAAAAAGGGACGCCTATCGATTATCAGAAAGCCGGAGCACGATATCATGAGGTACTAAATCTTGGAAGAAAATATGGAGTAATGCCGCTGTTGGAATTCTGGGGCGCTTCCGGAACTATTTATAATTTTAGCCAGGCAGCAGCTATTGCCGCTGCTGCAAATGATCCTGATATCCGCATACTGCCTGATGTTTATCACATGTTTCGCGGTGGCTCAGGTTTTGATTGCCTGAGTTTGGTGAATGGTAAAGTTATCGATGTCATTCACATGAATGACTATCCGGGATCCAAACCAGTGAATGAACAGACGGATAGTGATCGTGTATATCCCGGTGATGGTGTAGCGCCATTAAAAAAAATATTACATCATCTGAAAGCAATGGGGGGTACTAAAGTTCTGTCATTGGAATTATTCAATAAAGCCTATTGGGACCAAGATCCTTTACTTGTTGCTAAAACCGGCCTGACTAAAATGAAAGCATTGGTAAACGAAGTGATGATAGAAAAATAGTTGCCTGTTTATTATTGCCGGTTTTCAATTAATAAACAAATAATTTCTATCAGATTTAATTATGTGCAATAGGATCTGGAGTTCCATCCGGATCATTCTTCGCAGTGCCCGATGTCTTGATATTATTACCCACCAACAACAGCAATCCTGCAACATGGGGTGCCGCCATAGAAGTTCCACTTGCCATAGCGTACTGCCCGTTCTTCCAGGTAGAAACTATCTTAACACCGGGCGCAGCATAATCGACAGCGTCGTTTCCATAATTAGAAAAACTTGCAAAGTTGTCGAGACTATCAATAGCAGACACAGTGAAAATATTTGTTCCATTGGCCCTGGCAGGTGAATAGTTGATCGCCGGTTTAGCATCATTGCCTGCAGCGATAGTGATAAAGATTCCCTTGGATGCTGTATTCTTTATCTGTTGATCGACTATCGAGGAGGCAGTGTCTTCACCGGAACTGATGTTTACAACATCGCCGGCTTTTGCATTGGTATTAATGTACGCCAATGCCTGTATCAATCCGCCGGCAGTACCCGCACCATCTTTATCCAATATCCTTAATGATACCAACGTAGCGCCGGATGCGACTCCTAATACACCGATTCTATTATTCAAGGCGCCTATTATACCAGCAACATGGGTGCCGTGACCATTTTCATCATTTGCGGATGAAATTCCTGTGAGAAAGGAACGGCTTCTTACCGTATCTACATTCAGATCGGGGTGACTGAAATCTATCCCACTATCAATGACCCACGCTGTTTTGCCGGTACCATCTCCATAGCCTACACGCTCTACATTCCATGTAAGCAACCCTGGTTCTACCACGGTGAAACATGGATCACTCAACGCTATGATCCTGTCATTTTCTATTTTACTAACATTTGCATCCTGTTTCAACGTCTTCACTTCATCATCGGTGAGTTGCGCAATGAAACCACCCGGATAGCCGCCGAAAGATTGTAATAGTGCCGCAGAACGAATATTATTTTTTGAAAGAACACTGCTGCTGAATTGAGAGATTTCTTTTGCAGACATCGATCGTGTATCAGAAGCATCGCTTAATGCAACGATATAACGTCCGGCAATAGAAACGCCATTCAATGGAATGATCTGTGTCGGACAACCGGGAGAATCTGTTATTGAAGAACTTGAAACGCTATCTTTTTTACAAGAGGCTATAAAAACAATTACTATCAAAAAACACAGGTTACTGACTCGCATGTTTATAAAATTGTAGTATAATAACGGTCAATAACGCTGCTATCGGAGCCCCTGCTGTTTGCTTTAACAACCTTTTAAGAGTACACTGCTATAGCAAATCGATAATTACTGCCGCTAACTCTTCAGGTCAATTTTCTTGCCTGTTTTTGCTGCAAGGTAGATAGCGTCAATTATTTTGAGATCTTTTACGGCCTCTTCGCCATCTACAGGTACGATAGGTTTTTTTCCTTGCAAAATAATCTGCGACATCTCTTCCATCTGCACGGTCTGGTGAGTAACATGCTGAAAATTGAGTTCACCTTTATGTGTGTGCCCCATGATTGGCCCATACCCTGTCGATGGTTGCATTTCGGCATATCCTTCTACACCATCGAGAAAGAACTTATCGAGATTGTTCAGGCTGTATGTGGACAAACATGACGCCGTTGCGCCGGAAGGAAAACCGAACTGGAATGCTATCGTTTCATCCACACCTTCTTTAAACTTTTCTGGATTTGTCTTCGTTTCCTGTGCCGTTACCCAAATCGGCTCTTCACCAACCATATAACGGGCTCCATTAACCGAATAAACGCCGATATCCATCATTGATCCACCCCCTGCCAGTTTATAATTTAATCTCCACTGTGTTGGATCGCCTATTATAAAACCTGAAAGTCCCTGGAAAAACAAGACCTTGCCAAACTCTCCCGCTTTCCGCATACGTATTACTTCAAGCGTTTTCGGCTCAAAGTGCATCCGATAGCCAACAAGCAGTTTTACATTCGCTTTCTTACAGGCATCCACCATTTCCTGCCCATCTTTTGCATTTACAGCCATTGGTTTTTCGCAAATGGCATGCTTGCCGGCTTTGGCAACGCGTATCACCTGTTCTTTATGTAATGCATTTGGTGTTATTACATAAATGGCATCAATGTCTGGATTGTTTTTAACGGCATCGAAATTCTCATAGTTATAGCAATTCTTTTCCGGAATATTATATTTCGCCTGCCAGTCTTTTATTTTCGATGGCGTGCCGCTGATAACGCCTGTAAGCTTTGCCATTTTACAATCCCGCATTGCCTCCGCCACACGGGTACCATAACCTCCCAGACCCATAATCGCAACTTTCAATACCGGGCCATCATATTTTCGATTGTCCCTTTCTGTTAGTTTTAAAACATTGGTTTTTTCAATGAAGGGCAATGCTACTGCAGAGAGGCCAAGTTTATTCAGAAACTCGCGGCGGGAACTCATAAAAAAGGATTTTGATTAAAAAAGCAACGACCGTTATCTAGATAAAGATAAAACTGTTTGGTTTTTCAGGGCCACGAATACTGATCTTTCCGATAGTTATTCCTAATTTTCAGTAGAAGGATACCAATGGAACCTCTTTTTATAAATAATCAACGCATCTCAGAACTGCTGCCAATGGATGAATGCATCGGTGTAATGAGAGAAATGTTTCGCTCCCTGGCAGAAGGAGAAATAGTACAGCCGCTCCGTTCTGTAATGTGGCGGCCCGACCGCAAAGGGCTATTAGGAATGATGCCGGGCTTTGCTGCAGGTCCGGGTGTAATGGGTATCAAAGTAATTACTGTTTTTCATAAGAATGGTCAGAAAGGATTGCCGTCTCACCAGGGAATGGTGATACTGTTTGATGCGAATAATGGACAGCCATTAATGACATTTGATGCAAGTGAGATAACGGCAATTCGTACCGCCGCAGCAAGCGCTGTCGCAACCGAGCTCTTATCACGAAGGGATTCATCAAGTCTTGCAATTATTGGCAGTGGAGTACAGGCGATGAAGCATGTGGAAGCGATATGTACTGTGCGAAATATTGCTACGATCAATATCTGGAGCCGGCAAGGTAAAAATGCCGAAGTATTGGCTGAGAAGATTCGGCAGAAATATTCGTTGAATGTATTTGTTTCAGACAGTGTACAAAAGGCTGCAAAGAATGCCGATATAGTCTGTACGGTTACTGCAGCATCACAACCTGTATTGTGTGGTGAGTGGCTGCAACCGGGAATGCACATTAATGCAGTGGGCGCCAGTACTTCGGTATCAAGAGAAATCGATAGTGATGCTTTATTACGTTCAAGTCTTTTTACCGATAAATATGAGTCGCTGTTTAATGAAGCCGGTGATTTTGTTATTCCTGAAAAAGAAGGGCTGGTATCCAGAGATTTTGTAAAGGCAGAATTGGGTGAAGTGCTGACAGGCAAAAAAAATGGCAGAACGAATGAACAGGAAATCACTCTCTATAAATCATTGGGCATTGCCGCAGAGGATATTTATTCAGCATGGCATATTTATAAAAAACTCAAGGGAAATAATGGATAGAGAATTGGGATTTGAAATACATCATTTATTTTTAGTAACAATAACTCAGTCAACCACCTGCTATGCTAATCTTACTCACTATCGTTGGAATAATCGTCGCTATTATTGTCGTTATCATGATCATCGCTTTATTTACGAATAAAGGATATAAGATCAGCCGTGAGGTTATCATTAATAAACCGGTGAATGATGTCTTTAATTATGTGAAATATCTTAAGAACCAGGACTATTTCAATAAATGGACGATGATGGATCCTGCAATGAAAAAAGAATTCAAAGGCACTGATGGAGCCATCGGCTTTGTATATAAATGGGAAGGTAACAAACGAGCAGGTGCCGGCGAGCAGGAATTAATGGGATTGCAGAACAATAAGCAGGTAGATATTGAAGTGCGTTTTATTCGCCCTTTTGCAGGTATTTCTCAAACACCCTTTTACCTGGAGTCGTTAGCAGGAAATCAAACCAAACTCACCTGGGGAATAAGTAGTACAATGAAATACCCAATGAACGCAATGCTTCTCTTTATGAACATGGACAATTTGCTGGGGAAAGATATGGAAACAAGCCTTCAGCTACTGAAAACGTTGCTGGAGAAAAATTAATTGATTGGTTTTCTGTCCTTCAGGAATAGTATACAGCCTCTCCTCCGTTTATCTTTTTTCAAACACAGAAAAATTCTCTACAACAATCTGTGGAATTTTATTCCTCACCTTGCTATGGAAAGGATGTATGTCTTCGTGGCCTGTAAATTGATTTACCTATATCAAATCAGTTTCTCAATAAAACCTGACATATGAAAAAGCATAGCAAACGATCACTCATACAATACTATGGCGTTTTGATCCTGTTACTCATTACGCCGTTTATGACCTTAATTGCACAATCAGACGTAAAAATAAACAGTGAAGATGTTAGTTCGTGGTTTCAGCGCAACTGGATGTGGGTAGCTGGCGCGGTTTTATTACTTATTATTATCGCAGTGGCTGGAAGTGGCAAACGAAGAAGCAGAACAACTACGACGATTGTGAAAGACGATCTGGGCAATGTAAAACGTGTAACAACAACCGAGGTGAAAGAGTAGAAATAAAAGTACCACTAGGGAAACAGACAACAAATGCTATGGAGTACCATAGCATTTGTTATTAAAAAGCTGGTTCACCTGCTATATGGTTCATGCATGCGGCGATTTTTTTGAACCATAGGAGGAATACAAGACATTTAAGGGTTCAGGTATGAAGAATTTTCTCTAAGTTCTTGTATGTCTTATATGCCTTTTATGGTTCATTCCTGCTGAGAAACTTTTTGAAACTTACAAGTGGAGAAGTTTTTGAACCATATAAGGAATACAAGGAATTTAAGGGTTCAGGTAGGAGGACTCTTTTCTAAGCTCTTGTATGTCTTACATGTCTTATAGGGTTCATCCCTCTGTAATTTTTTTGATGGTATAATTTATGCCGTTATTCAGTAAAATGATTTTTATGGGAGATATAAAAACACTAACAGATACAGCGGCCATTGAAAAAATAAAAGGACTGGCGGAAAATAAAATCTGTATGTTCTGTACGTACGAAGATTATCAAATGGTAAGCAGACCGATGGCCACATCAGGAATTGATGAAGATGGAACGCTCTGGTTTTTCAGCAGGAAAAGCAGTGATAAAAACAACCAGTTGGATCACAATCAGCAAGTGGATTTGATCTATATGGATCCCGGCAAGCAACATTATCTCGCTCTCAGCGGTGTTGCAGATGTTGTATATGATGATGCCAAAGCACATCAGTACTGGTCGGCAATCGACAAAGCATGGTTTGATAAAGGCCTTGAAGATCCTGAATTAACGATGATCAAAGTGATACCCTCAGAAGGGCATTATTGGGATACAAAGAATGGAAAGTTGATTTCGATGCTGAAAATTGCTGCTGCGGTTGTTACAGGTAAAGAAATGGACGGCGGTATAGAAGGAGATATTTTGCCTTAATAAAAGTTAGTCTGAATTATTTCTGATAGCCTGAAAGAAGATCAGTCTTATTTTCCTTTTGGCACTATCGGATTTGGGTTGATCACCAGGAATTCCGGGGGTATTGAAAACTGGCGAATCAGTTCGTTATACTTCTCTTTCAGGTTACGCTTAAAGCTACCCACGTATCCGGGTTTTGGAATGCTCGAATCTTCCAGTTGTACTGATTCTATCAGGTCATTTCCAAGAAACATCATCAGTTGCATAAGCTATTGATTGTACTACAAAACAACTCTAAATCTGTTTTTTATGCAATACCAACAAGTACTCTATTTAAAAAGTAAGATTACGTGATCGAGCTGCGGGAACAGCGCAGATCAACGACTAAGGGTTATATATTAGCTGGCAAGCGGTTTGAATCAGCCTTAACCAGTATATTAAAAGTTACTTTTTTTACCCTTTGATTTTTATTCCATAACTGCAGCTATTTTTTCCCATCTATCGGATCAATCACGGTTAGTTAACTATTTTGCTATAATCAACTTGCATGATTTGCGATGCCTGCAGGGTAAATTTTCGGCACTTGTCTTTGCTCTCGTTTGGCTAAAGCCTCACGCAGTATCTTACTATTGCCCCATCATTAATGATGGGGCAATAAATTTAAAACCTTCCGGCTTTAGCCAAAGCCCATTCCTCAAATCAAATAGAGGACGATGATTAATATTTTTTTCATCTATTGAATATGAAAGCTCGTTACCTTTAAAGCATACCTTTTAATCAGTTTATGAGTAATCAACATTTACATCGCCGGCAATTTATAAAAGGCACAACAGCCGCTTTGGCATTATCAGCCCTACGGGCAAATGGAATGGACTTTTTTGCTTCTGCAACAGCCCGCCGTGTGGCATTGATTGGCACGGGATGGTATGGTAAAAGCGATCTATTTCGCCTGATACAGGTTGCTCCCGTCGAGGTGGTTGGTCTCTGCGACGTAGACAAACATCAATTGGAAAAGGCCGGTGACATGGTCAGCCAACGACAAACCAGCCATAAAAAACCTGCCTTGTATGGTGACTATCGCAAACTATTAGCTGAGCAAAAGCCAGAGATTGTATTGATCGGAACACCGGATCACTGGCATGCATTGACCGCCATTGAAGCGATAAAATCAGGCGCTCATGTGTATGTACAAAAACCCATAAGCGTAGACGTTATAGAAGGTGAAGCGATGGTAGCGGCAGCAAGAAAGTATAATCGTGTTGTACAGGTAGGAACGCAACGAAAAAGCACACCGCATTTAATAGAAGCAAAGAAAAATATAGTTGAGGCTGGTTTATTGGGAAAAATATCACATGTGGAAATGTGTTGCTACTATCACATGCGTAATAATGGTAACCCGCCTATACAAACCGTTCCCGACTTTTTTGATTATGAAATGTGGACTGGTCCTGCGCCGATGCGTCCGTATGATGGGTTGCCGCATGTACGCTGGTGGCGCACATTTATGGAATACGGCAACGGCATCATGGGGGATATGTGTATTCATATGTTCGATACCGTGAGATGGATGCTGGGTCTTGGCTGGCCGAAACGCGTTACCTCAACGGGTGGCATTTTTGTACAGAAAGAAGGTAAAAGCAATATTGCCGATACGCAATCTGCGATATTTGAATACGATGGTTTGAATTGTGTATGGACACATCGTTCCTGGGGCACGCCTGCCGACCCAGAATATCCCTGGTCATTTAAATTGTATGGTGAAAAAGGAACACTGTGCGCAAGTACCATGCAATACGATTTTATACCGGAAGGAAAAGGCGATAAAATTCATAAAGACGTGGTGTATGAAAAAGAAAAATATCCTGAAGATCTTACCGAACCGGATATTGAATTGAATGCCGCACCTGCTACACGATTGCATATGCTCAATTTCCTGGAGGCGATTGATAAAGGAGGAAGGCCTGTAGCGGATATTGAACAGGGTCATATTTCAACAGCAAGTTGTATTATCGCTAATCTCTCCATGAAACTTGGCGGAAGACCGTTAGCGTATGATCCGGTAAAGAAAATAATCATTGGTGATGATGAGGCAACGAAACTATTGCAGCGACCTTATCGTGGTCCATGGATACATCCAGATCCGGCAAAAGTCTGATATGTTGTCAATAGTCAATTGGCAATAAAAAACTTTTGCGGTAAAACAGTTATTTGATGTAACGAACATTATTTTTGTCTGGCTATGCATAATAAATCAAATGCTCTTCGTGTATTAGTAGTTGGCTGCGGAAATATGGGCGCTTCTCACGCAACAGCTTATCATAACATTGATGGTTTTGAGATTTGCGGCATTGTAAGCACAGGAAAAAGTAAAGAGGTGTTGAATGAAAAACTGGGTGGCAGTTATGAGTTGTTCAGTGATTATGAAAAGGCGCTTGCTGCAACAAAACCTGATGCTGTTTGCATCTCTACTTATCCTGATACGCATGAATCGTTTGCAATAAAAGCATTTGAAAAAGGCTGTCATGTATTTATAGAAAAACCAGTTGCAGATACCGTGGAAGGTGCAGAAAGAGTTGTTGCTGCTGCAAAAAAAGCCGGGAAAAAATTAGTTGTTGGTTATATTCTTCGTCATCATCCCAGTTGGGAAAAGTTTATTGAAGTAGCACAGACATTGGGTAAGCCACTTGTAATGCGGATGAACCTTAACCAGCAAAGCCATGGTTATATGTGGACAGTGCATCGCAACCTCATGAAAAGCCTTAGCCCCATTGTTGATTGTGGTGTACACTATATTGATGTAATGTGCCAGATGGTAAGATCAAAACCAGTGCAGGTAAATGCGATCGGCGCAAGACTGACAGAGGAGATTCCTGCAGGTAATTATAATTATGGTCAGTTGCAGATTCGTTTTGCCGATGGTTCTGTAGGCTGGTATGAAGCAGGTTGGGGACCCATGATAAGCGAAACTGCATTTTTTGTAAAAGATGTAATCGGGCCGAAAGGTTGCGTATCAATTGTAGCGAAAGATGCAGGTGGAAAAGGAAAATCAGATTCGGTGGAGGCACATACGAAAACTGAATCGATCAGGCTGCACCATGCTGATATGAATAAAGATGATGAGTTTGCAAAACCAGATGAATGGATCGATATGAAAGATGAGCCCGACCACCAGGAGTTATGCAACCGTGAGCAACGTTATTTTCTTAAATCGATCAATGAGAATATTGACCTTACTGATCATATGGATGATGCGGTTAACAGTTTGCGTGTAGCATTCGCCTGCGATGAATCGGTAAGAACAGGAGAAGTTGTAAAATTGTAAGGTTACATTTTTATTTCCTTACTTGTCTTTTTCAGGTCTTCAGCAATGGATGAGATAAGATTAAATTGGTCAACAACCGGTTTCAGTTCTCCGAGTAATTTTCTTGTCTCTGTATCGAATAATTTCTGATCGAGTTCATGTCTTCTTTTTTCGAGAATACTGCTTAGTCGTTCATTTATTTTATGGGCTTCCGATTTGCCTGTGTTTTCAACAACCGGTTCATTATGTAAAATGCTTTTCGTTGTTTCCAATTGATGGATATCTGTTCTGATAATCGAATTGAAATCCTGTGACGCATATTTGGAAGAAAGCGGCAACACATAATGGGATAAGGTTGCAATATGTGATGTCAGTGTATGATTCAGCACAACAAAGCGATGTATCTGTTGGCTATTTTGCTGGCGGAACTTTGGTTCACTCAACATTCGTGTGAACGCATCCGATAAGTTGGCCAATGCTACGAAAGCGTCTTGCCTGCTCTTTTTGAGTTCGGTATCAGCTACAGGTTTGCCAAGAAATGCGGCAGAAACATTTTTAAAGTAAACTATGTTCTTTTCCAATGCTGCCAGCATATAGTCTTTGATCTTTTCTTTCTCCCATGCGGGCACAATTAAAAAGTTGGCAAAGAACGCAATCAATGAACCTAATGCTGTGTCTACTAACCTGTCTGTAAAAATAGTCTTGAGATTAGTACCATATACCAGGTGAAACAATACGAGTACGTATGCCGTGGTGCAAAGAACGCCTATGAGGTAGTTGGTGCGGACGAAGCTATATGTACCAATCATTAATATTATCATGCACGCAAACAGCGCCGTTTTGTTTTCAATTGTATATAGTAATATCAATGCAAGCAATGCGCCGGTTGCTGTTCCCCATAAACGTTGGTAATTTCTTTTTTGCGTGAGACTATAGGTTGGCTTAAGAATAACCACGATCGTTAATAATATCCAGTAGCTATGCCCGATAGAGAAAAACCGGGAGATAATATAACCAGCCAAGGTTGCTATGCTCACTCTTACGGCATGACGGAATGTATTTGAATCCAGTGTGAGATTATCTTTTAGCAATTCCCACGTGATGCTTTGTGTATTCAGCAAACCTGAATAATCAATTGCTGCATCAGGTGTTTTGATTTTCTTTTTATCATAGGTCGTATATAACTGCAGTGTAGTCAGTCTTGCGACAATGTCTTCAATGCTTTGCAGTATTTGCCGAAGGTTGATCAATCCTTCCAGGTTTACCGCGGTATGCCGTTCATTGCGAAAACTTTCATAGTCAGTTTTAAGTTGCTGTACGGATTGCTGTAGCCATTCATTCGCCTTCGCAGGGTAACCGCCTTGCACAGCGATACCAATCTCATCCAGTTCATCCGCTATTTTATAAATAACCGATTGATATTTCTGTAAAATACCGGTACCATCAAAATAGCTATGCAATTGCTTGTAATCCTGGAACGATGTAATTGTTTTTTCAAAGAGATCCAGCACATCCAGATGTATCATCATCAGGATACGACCTGTAGGAATGGATTCCTTGATAACCGTTCTGTTTTTGAATAATAGTTCGTTGACGAGTTGCTGGCTTTGTTCCACCTTTACCTGTTGCTCCAGCATTTGCTGATAGACTTCATCATAGTTTACTTCACCGGCATAAAACAGTGCCCGTATCCTGAGATAGGTGGAGGTATTCAATATGCTTTCTCCCAATGCCTGTTGTGCGAGTTTATAGGGACGAATGCTATATAAAGCAAGGCTCAGCAGCATGTACCAGGCACCGCCCGCAGTAAGATAAAGCAGGTGTAAAAGAAGTTCATTTTCATTCATAGGCCGATCGATGCTCAATACCATAATCAATAGCGCCGCTACGCCCAGCGCAATTGACCTGGCGCCATACACACCGATCATACAAAAAGCAAAACAAAAAAGAACGATCAATAAACCCATTGCCACGGGATAGGGCGATGCAATAGTCGTCAGCGAAGCCACCATAAATACGGCTGCGATACAAAGCATCATTCCGTTTCTTCTGTGATGTATCGGACCTGGAATATCTGTGGTACTGGCGCACATGGCGCCGAGAGAAAGTGCAATACCTTCCGGTAATAAATTGAAATAACTCAATACAATTGCTGGCAAAGCAATACCAATCGTTATACGAACACCATCGCCCAGGTAATGACTGGTAATAAAACGACGGTATTCTTTGCGGTAATCCATTTAAGTGATGCAAAATTAAATCGTAGTGCTACAATTTGAAGTTTATATTTTAATGAATCGCAGTTAGAATTTGTATATTTCAATTTCATGAAAACATTCGTCATCGGAGACATACACGGTGGTTTGCGGGCATTAAAACAGGTTTTGGAAATAGCGGAAGTTTCAAACGATGATACATTAATATTCCTAGGCGATTATGTGGATGGCTGGAGTGAATCAGCACAAACAATACAATTTCTCATAAAGCTATCTCAACAACAAAATTGCATTTTTATAAAAGGCAATCATGATGAATGGTGTGAAGAATGGTTGCGTAGCGGACGTGGTGATGGTGTATGGTTATTTCATGGTGGCCGTGAGACATTAAACAGCTATGAAAATTTTGACGAGAGTGTAAAACAAACACATCTCACTTTTTTCGAGGCGATGAAATCTTTTTTTATTGATGAAAAAAACAGATTGTTTGTTCATGCAGGCTTTACATCTATGCATGGACCTCTGAAAGAAAAACATGCATCGAATTTCAGTTGGGACAGAACATTGTGGGAGGTTGCGATAACGACCAGTAAAACGCTTAAAAAGACTTCGCTGTTCTATCCGAAACGATTAAAGTTGTTTGAAGAAATTTATATCGGTCATACACCAACAATCTATTATGATCAAACTGTACCGATGAATGGTTGTAATGTATGGAATGTAGATACCGGCGCCGCATTTACAGGTAGCCTCACGATAATGGATATTGATACAAAAGCATACTGGCAAAGTGACCCGGTGCATGAATTATATCAGGGAGAGAAGGGGAGGAATAGTGATTGAGAATTTCCATGAGGTTTTCTTTTGTTTTTAAAATTGCCTGCTGTTCTTCTGTTAATTGCATAAATAAATTTCGGTTATATAGTGGTTACTCGTTCCGGTTTTTGTTTTTTTATATCAAACATTACTCACATTATTTTTTGCAATAAATCTTTTGCGCCCAAAATTCATTTTATTTGCATTATTCATGTTTGCAGATAATATCATCAGTTTCTATAAATCTATCCAGCCGCCGACAAAACTTCCTAAGGGTATTGGCGTGTTATACCCTCAAAAAGAAAAAGAGGTAGTTACGATTGTAGAAAAATTTTATAGAAAATTCTATTCTGATAATAATAGACGGACACTCATCTTTGGAATTAATCCGGGAAGATTCGGAGCGGGTATAACAGGAATCAATTTTACAGGCCCGAAGCAATTGAAAGAAAACTGCGAAATTGATCATTCTTTGAAAATGGGTTCCGAGCTTTCTGCAGAATTTATTTATGAGGTAATTGATAAGTACGGGAGTGTTGAAAAATTTTATAACGACTTCTTTATTTCAGCGATTAGTCCACTTGGTTATGTGAGAGATGGTATCAATCTCAACTATTATGATGATAAAAAGCTGCAGGAAGCTGTGACGCCATTTGTTGTGGATTGCATCGAAAAGCAGCTGCAGTGGAATGTGAACCGCGATAGCAGTATTTGCATCGGCGGTGAAAAGAACTATAAATATTTCATGAAGCTGAATGAAAAATACAAATGGTTTGGAGAAATAATTCCGCTTCCGCATCCCCGGTTCATCATGCAATATCGTCGCAAAACCAAAGGAATTTACCTCTCACAATATCTTCATGCGCTTTCTAATGTATAAAACCCTACCTTCGTTTCCTGCAAAACTCAGAATATGAAAGTCATTGTGGCCCCTTGTATGTGTTAAGGGCCTTTTTCCCCGGTAATGTTCGTGAATGGTAATACCATTCGATGTTTCTATTTTATAAATCTATTTTCACTTTTTTATATGTCTCAATCAACTACTTATACCAATAAGGTATCTTATTACCTGTCTCTTTTAAAACAATCCATTCGTGGAGAAGAAATGGATTATACCTCGGGCAGCATCCGTAAAGCGGTTGTGATGCTCGCCATTCCCATGATGCTGGAAATGATCATGGAATCTGTATTTGCATTGGTCGATCTCTATTTTGTGGGCCATCTCGAAAACAGTAGCCATGCTATACAAACGGTGGCGTTGACAGAGTCTGTGCTCACCATTATCTATTCTCTTGCAATCGGCATGAGTATGGCTGCTACTGCTGTTGTTGCAAGAAGAGTGGGTGAAAAAAATCCGGACGAAGCTGCTCACGCAGGTATTCAATCAATTGTCGTCGCATCTGCTGTTACGATTGTTTTGAGTATCGTAGGGTTTTTATTTGCCGATGATATTCTTCGTTTCATGGGCGCCAGTGATGAAACCATCCGGCAGGGGATTCCATTTGTGCGCATAATGATGGGCGGTAGTCTTGTCATTATGCTACTCTTTCTGATCAATGGAATTTTTCGTGGTGCAGGTAATCCCGCAATTGCAATGAAGAGTTTATGGCTGGCCAATATCTGCAACATTATTCTTTGTCCTGTATTTATTAATGGCCTGGGGCCGATACCTGCATTTGGATTAACGGGAGCTGCCATGGCGACTGCAACCGGAAGAGGTATTGGCGTCATCTACCAGTTATGGAATTTATTAAAAGGCGATGGAACACTTAAAGTAAAAGCGCATCACTGGAAAATTGATTTCCCCGTGATCAAATCACTGGTGAGTATCGCGACTCCGGGAATTCTGCAGTTTGTGATTGGTTCTTGTAGCTGGATATTTCTTGCACAACTGGTAGCAAAGACTGGCGGCGATCATGGCTCTGCAGGGTATCAAACAGCTTTACGCCTGATGATGTTCTTCCTATTACCAGCCTGGGGGCTGAGCAATGCTGCGGCTACTTTAGTCGGGCAGAATCTCGGTGCTCAACAAATAGGCAGAGCTGAAGAATCTGTGCTAAAAACTACCTGGTACAATGTTGTATTCATGGCTATAGTTACCGTGTTATTCGTTTTCTGGGGGCAATACTTCGTTTCATTTTTTACAACAGATGAACAGGTGCGGCAGGTTGCAGCAAAAGCATTGCGAATAATTTGCTCAGGGTATATTTTTTATGGTATCGGAATGGTAATGATTAATGCATTCAATGGAGCGGGTGATACCTGGACGCCAACATGGATTAATCTGTTTGGTTTTTGGCTATTACAAATTCCATTGGCGTATCTCCTTGCAAAATATTTTGAGTGGGGACCTACCGGTGTATTTGCGGCTATTCCAATATCGGAGACTTGTATTACTATTGCGTCATTTATTCTTTTCAAAAGAGGAAAATGGAAGACGAAAAAGGTATAATTATTTTTACTTAGCGGACCTGCCAGATCATTAGCAGTCCCGTTATAATTTCGTCTGTATAAGATTGCGATAAATGCAAGTAATCGAATTGATTTTTTATCACATTTTCTGAAAATTGATAACAAACAACTCGGTTTGTATTTTTCTGCAGAAAAATAACTCCTTGAAATGTAGTAATTCTGCCTCCTTGCCAGGAAACTACTCTATCTTCTTTGCAAATTCCCTTTTACCATAATAAATTTATAATGAACGTCGTTTAACAAAAAGAATATCCAATAAACCGAAAAACCGTACCTACAGTGAGCAAACTGAAAATACCCTTTGCTTTATTCCTTCTCCTTTTTTTCTTTCTGATATCGCTTGCCGGAAATGCGAAAAACCTTTTTCCGTCTTCTATATCGCCTGCAATTGGCATAAAGAAAGATGTCCATTTTAATGCAGAAAAAATGTATGATAGCCTGCAATTGGAAAATTATGGCCTATCTAAAAAAGCTTTTCAATATGCCTTAAAAGGATACCAGAAATTATTGAGCAAAGGAAAAATCGAAAACACAGACGTAATTACAATTTGTGACTTTAGTCTTTCGTCAAGGCAAAAGCGTTTGTTTATTATTGATCTGAAGAATGGTGAATTGCTGATGAACACGTATGTAGCTCACGGACGCAAATCCGGTGGCGAATATGCAAAGTCGTTTTCAAACAGAACAAACTCACATCAAAGCAGCCTCGGCTTTTATGTAACGAGAAATCAATACTATGGTGGTAATGGTCATTCCTTGAGATTAGATGGTCTTGAAAAAGGATTTAATGATAAAGCTTTAAGAAGAAATATTGTAGTGCACGGATCAGAATATGTAGGTGAAGATTTTTTGAATTCAAATAATTTCCTGGGCCGCAGCTATGGTTGCCCTGCAGTACCGGAATCAGATATTGAAACAGTGATCGACACTATAAAAGAAGGCTCTTGTTTCTTTATTTATTATCCCGCAAAGAAATACCTGGCTTCATCAAAAATACTCAACGGCTGATTGGACATAGAACAAAGATGGATGATTAACAAGAAGCTCAATCGTACCCTATGGTTGGGCTTTTGTTTTTTCAGAACTTTTGTGAAATGAAGAAACTACGATTGAAGATTGTTAGTGGTAATGAACATTGAGCGTATAACAAGAAAAATATTCAATACCCAATTTTCAACGATCAATTTTCAACGAGAAAATGAATATGTGTTAGAAAGCATGATTAAACCAATACGCCAATAGAAATGAAATGACACCAATGAAAAGGCCGCTGTAAATTTCCTGTGGTATGTGATCAGAAACGATCATTCTCGATGTACAAACGAGCCCTGTGATTAATAAGCCGATAGAAATGTATACAGTGAAACTGATGTCCTGTGAAAAGCCCATGTTCATTAAGAATGCAATAGCGACACCAACAGCCATTGTATGCATGCTTACCTTCATCAGAATATTTACCAATAGTCCGAATATAGAGGCGATAAATATAGCAAATGCGAGAGTCACGATATCACCGGCATACTCCGTTTGATTATGCAATACATACCACATCCACCAGTAATACACCATACAGATAATGTAGGGTATGATTCTTTCCGGTTGTGTTTTTAATTGAATTGATTTTATAAAACCAAGTCCTTTTAATAATAACACTGAAAACAGTGGGAAAAGAGTATACATTACACCAAAGCGAAGAATCAGGAAAGTTCTTTCCTGGACACTAAAACCTGAAAAAAGATAAGGCTGACTACGAACATAAAACCATATCAGGTAAACCGGTATAAACAACGGATGAAAAACATAGGAAATGATATTCGCTACTATACGAATAATAAGCGGTTGGGGTGGCCGGTCAATAACCCTGGATTGTTGTAACTCATTATTTTCGTCTACCGCGAGATTAGAATTCATAATCAAAGCTCTTTACGCAACCGTGCAACGGGTATGTTCAGTTGCTCCCTGTATTTTGCTACGGTGCGGCGTGCAATATTATAGCCTTTTTCCTGTAATAACTCAGTAAGTCTTTCGTCGCTCAATGGTTTTTTCTTGCTTTCGCCTTCTATGAAATCGCTCAATATTTTCTTTACTTCTCTTGTCGATACTTCTTCCCCGCTTTCTGTACTCAGCGATTCACTGAAAAAGAATTTCAGTCGATAGGTACCGAATTCTGTTTGTACAAATTTGCTGTTGGCCACACGGCTTACGGTTGAAATATCAAGTCCTGTTTTTTCAGCAATATCTTTCAGGATCATCGGTTTCAATGTTGTTTCATCACCCGTAAGAAAAAAATCATGCTGGTGATTCATTATCGCCGTCATAGTACTGAGCAGTGTATGCTGCCGTTGTTTGATAGCATCAATAAACCATTTAGCTGAATCTATTTTTTGTTTGATAAACAAGACAGCTTCTTTCTGGCGTTTATCTTTTTTAGCCCCGCGGTCATATTCTTTCAGCATTTCACGGTAGCCTTCGCTGATACGAAGCTCTGGCGCATTGCGGGAATTCAACGTAAGCTCAAGTTTGCCGGCATTATTGAAAATGAAAAAGTCAGGCACTACATAGCTTTCAGCTTTATTGGCACCACCTACCTGTCCACCGGGTTTGGGGTTCAGGCGAACGATCTGTTGCATTACTTCTTTCAATTGCTCGTCTGTAATGTCTAGTCCACGCTGAATTTTATCGTAATGCTTTTTGGTAAACTCGTCAAAGTATTTCCTGACGGCAACTATCGCAGTATTTACATTTTTTCCCTCTTCTTTCTGACGTTGCAATTGCAATAATAAACACTCCTGTAAATCTCTTGCAGCAACACCGGGTGGATCAAATCGCTGAATTCTTCCGATAAGCTCTTCCACTTCCTCATCTGTTGCTGTTATATTCTGGCGAAATGCCAAATCATCCACTATCGCTGAAGTTTCTCTCCGCAAATAGCCATCTTCATCAATGCTTCCGACCAATTGCTCTGCGATCTTCATACCTCTTTCATCCAGTTTTAATAACCCAAGCTGATTCATTAGCATTTCATGAAAGCTCGTCTCTGTTTTGAAAGGAACAGTTTTGCGTTCTTCATCATCATCGCTTCCGTAATTATCATCACGCAATTTATAATCTGCGATATCATCGTCTCCTTCCTTTACATAATCACTTATGTCGATGCTATCATAATCCTCTTCACTTCCATCCTTGTCTTCATATTCTTCTGGTTCATTCTCAGTAAACTCATCTTTTTGCTCTTCATAAGAATCTTCGCCATTCTCATTGTCCAATTCAAGCGCCGGATTTTCTTCCAGTTCTTCCTTAATCCTTTCTTCCAGGTTTTGCGTAGGTACCTGCAGCAGCTTCATTAGTTGAATCTGCTGTGGTGATAATTTTTGTAAAAGTTTCTGTTGTAGTGATTGACTAAGAGCCATTTACATCCTTCCTCACTTATGTTATTGTCCTGAAAATTAAAAAAAATTGTGCCTAACATCAAAAATCAGGCCGTAAATTTACAGACAAATCAAATACAGATGTTGCAACGTCTCAGCTATTTTGTTGTTGTGTTGTTATTAATCTTTAGCAAGGATGCATTTTCTCAGCAAGCGACGCCAGTTGCTATACAGAATATCTCCATTAAGACCGTATATCAAATAAAAAATGATTCTCTTAAATTGAATACGATCGAACAGGATTTTTATTCAAAACATCTCGGCTTTTTTTGTAAGAAAGAGTTGCAGATAGAAAAAGCCACCTCAATTCCTTTCCGGCTTCGGTTAGGCTCTTTGGATTATGTGAATTATTTAGAAAGAAAACCAAATGCAGTAAAGCCATAGCATTGTCACCTTCATGCAATTCAAATCATGCAGCAGCGGTAATGTTGCCACTGCTCACCTGAATGAATTTCCTTGCTTTTAATAAGAAGTACAATTACCAAATCTTTATCCGCTTATCGTCCGATTGATACATTTTATCACCGGGTTGAACATTAAATGCTTTATAGAAAGGAAGAAAGTTCATCAGTGGACCATTTACCCGCCACATTGCCGGTGAGTGAGGATTGGTATTTACATACGTTCTCAAAAATTCATCTCTTGTTTTCACACGCCATATTCTTGCAATTGATATAAAGAAGCGCTGGTCTGGTGTAAAACCATCAATCTTCGTAGTGTCCTGTCCTTCCTTTGTCATCTTAAAGGCATCATATGCAATCGCGATACCTCCGTTATCTGCTGTATTTTCTCCGACTGTCAATCCTCCTTTCACATGCACCGTGTCCAACACTGTAAACGAGCTGTACAGATCTATTACCTGTTGCGTTTTTGCTTTGAATTTATCATAATCTTCTTTTGTCCACCAGTTTTTTACGTTGCCATCTTTATCATATTGTGCACCCTGGTCATCGAATGAATGAGTCATTTCATGGCCGATCACCATTCCTATGCCGCCATAGTTCAATGCATCATCAAATGAATCATCAAAGTATGGAAACTGTAAAATACCTGCCGGAAAAACTATCTCGTTTTGAGATGAATTATTGTAAGCAGTTACTGTAGACGGTGTGGTAAACCACTCTGTTTTATCAACCTCTTTACCCACTTTAGCCAATTGGTAATTGTAATCATTCTTATTGGCTGATAAACGGTTTTCAAAATAAGTTCCGCGGTTGATCACTACATTATCATATGTTCTCCATTTATCCGGGTATCCTATTTTCTTTATGAATGTGTGGAGCTTTTCTTTCGCTTTAATTTTAGTTGAGTCGCTCATCCAGTCCAGTTTGTTGATCCTTGCTTCAAACGATTTTTGTAAATTATCAACCAGCTCAAGCATTCTCTTCTTCGCACTTTCGGGGAAATATTTTTTTACATACAATTGGCTTAGTGCCATACCCAACAAATTATCGACAGCGCTTGCCATTTCTTCTGAACGTGGTTTTTTTACGGCTTGTCCAGTTAAAACTTTTGAATATTCAAACGATGCATCCGCAAAAGGTTTACTTAAAAAGTCTGCATAAGTAAGCAATACACTTTCTTTGAGATAAGTTTTCCAATCATTGATTGAAACAGATTTCAGCATTGCATTCAGCTTATCATAATAGGCGGGTTGTTGCATGTTCATCGAATCGATATGAACATCCAGGTTTTTTAAGAATAAATTCCAGTCAATATTGGGCTGTTTCTTTACGAGATCAGTAATAGCTATTTTATTGTAATTCGCTTTTACATCTCTTCGTTCAATATTTGTTTTGTGTACAGCCGCAAATTGTTTTTCTATTTCATAAACCGTTGCTGTATTTTTTTCTGCAGTAGCAACATCCGTTCCTGTTAATTGAAAGAGAGTTGATATGTATTTTTTATACGCAGCCTGTACAGCAAGTGTGTTATCATCTGTTTTAAAATAATAATCCCGATCTGGCAAACCAATACCAGCCTGTGAGAACTGTGCAATGTTTACAGAACTATTATTGTTATCTGGCCCAACGTAAAAACTAAAGAGTGATGCATCGTTTTGTTTTTGCTCATCTGCAACAAATTGTAACAAAGAAGAAACATCTTTGATTGAATCTATTCGTGCAAGAATCGGCTTAAGCGGATCATAGCCTCTTTTTTCAATCGTCACCGTATCCATACCCGATGCATAGAAGTCGCCAATTTTTTGTTCTATACTTCCCGGAGTGTTATTTGCTTTCGATACGCTATCCAGAATTCCTTGCAGGCGTATCCGCTGAGGATAGTTTAAAAACATATAGGAGCCTACGCCGGATTGAGTTGTTGGTATCGCAACCGTATCCCACCATTTTCCATTTACATAGCGAAAGAAATTGTCACCGGGCTTTACTGATGAATCGATTCCTGTTATTGTTGCTGCTCCTGGTTGTGAGGCACTTTCTTCATTTTTACAACTTTGAATGGCAAAAAACAAAAACAAGCCTGGGATAACAGGAAATAATTTATTCATACCGATGATTTAGAATTAAGGTAAAACAATTCGGCCAAATACAATTTTCTTATTCAGAGAATAAGACCATCAATAAAATTAGGCTTGATATGGTAATTCGGTGAGCAATATACTCAAGTTAAGCAGCTACATGCTGAGCCTGCAATACTTTCTTTATTACATCTACTATTTTCTGCCCTTTATCTTTTACTTGCTCTTCGGTCCATGAAAGGCTGATAGCGGTGGAAATGCATCGACTCATAATAGCATCGCTCGCAGAAAAATCTTTATTGGCATGGTGCAATACTTCCGCCTTCAAATCCGGATGCAACGCGTTCAGGCTGATGGAATTTTTCAAATGATCCCACTTGCGGATATAATGCCAGTTATTATCAAACCAGTAAAAATTACCGGCTAAGATATTCTGCGATTTTAATTCTGCGACAACCGATTTTGTAATCGCCTCTGTCGGCAAAAACCAACTTAAAAACGTACAGCTATCGCCGTTAGGGTCCGGAATTCTACGGAAAGAAACCTCAGGTATCTGCGACAACAATTTTTTCAGGATTGCGTGGTTTTTTTGCTGAGTAGCAATTACCCTATCAACTTTTCTTATTTGCGCAAGCCCTACTGCTGCATGTAACTCGGATATACGATAATTATAGCCGATGAAAGGATGTAAATCAGCGCCACGATCCACACCAGCATGATCGTGACCATGGTCGGTGTAACCATCACACTTTATATACAGGTCTTTATTATTTGTCATTACTACCCCACCTTCGCCACAAGTCATTGTTTTTACAAAGTCGAAGGAAAAAGCGCCTGCGTCACCAATCGTTCCCAGCGACTTTCCTTTATAAGATGCGCCAATACTTTGACAAGCATCTTCCAAAAGGATCAATTTATTTTCTTTACAAATGGCAATCAATGCATCAAGATCGGCCATACTACCGCACATATGGACCGGCATGATCACCTTTGTTTTTGGAGTAATTGCTTTTTTTACTGCTTCGGGATTTACAGTCAGTGTATCATCTACATCTACCAATACAGGAATTGCGCCAACACTTAATACTGATTCAAAACTCGCAACAAATGTGAAGCAAGGCATAATCACTTCATCACCTGCTCCTATACCTAACGCGGCAAGAACGGTTGTTAATGCAGATGTGCCGCTGGATGTTAGTTGCGCATAGCCGCAACCGAATTTTTTACAAATCTCCTGTTCCAACTCTTTGGATTTCCAGATGCCTTTGCGCGGACCATCAAAACCATAGCGCATAAGGATGCCGGTTTCCAACACATCGTTCACTTCTTTTCTTTCATCGTCGCTCCATAATTCAAAGCCTGGCATTGTCGAGAGTTTTTGGATTAAAAATAGAAAGGCAAAGGTAGTGAATGAGAATTTGACTGTTAAAAAGCTATTCAAGCGTAAATAGTTCTAACACGAGTCTTTACTTTGAAGTGCGTAAGCGAGGTTCTTTCTTTGCTTCAACTATGCTTTTACTCTTAACCTCGGTTTTTGAACTTCCCTTTACTTTCCTCATCGTGACTTTATTAGGATTTTCCGGAAGCCAACTCATTGGTGGTATTAAGGCTGGTGTTTTATAGTAATTGTTTTGCAAGCTATCATTCCAGCCATTTGGATTGCGGTTAAAAGAAGTACTGCTAAAATAAATAGCGCCTTGTACATTCTCATTCTCCCTTGCAAGTTTTATCTGGTTGGGTATTTCCAGCGGACTTCTCCAGGCCGCATTCGATCCCGCTTTGTAAGCTGCAATACCAATGTATAAATGTCTTCCATACGCATGTCTTGCCCACCAATCCAGTAATTTTTCATACGCAATCTTCGGATGACCAATTTCGAGATATAGCTGAGGTGTTACATAATCTACCCAACCTTCTCTGAGCCATAAAACAATATTGGCGTAAAGATCATCATAGTTTGTTATCGAAGCTTTGCTATCACTGCCTTCAGAATCCTGGTCCTGGTTGCGCCATACACTGAATGGAGATACACCAAATTTAACCCATGGTTTTTCTTTTTTTATAGCACGGCTGATCTTTACTATAATTGAATCTACATTACTGCGTCGCCAGTCTCCCTTTGTTAAACTTGTTCCCGATTCTTCATACGCTTTTTGATCGGGGAATTGCTTGCCGCCGATAGGATAAGGATAGAAATAGTCATCCATATGCACGCCGTCGATATCATATCGACGAACGATATCAGAAACAACATCAATCACAAACTGCTGAGCCTTTTCATTCGATGGATCGAAATATTTGGTAGTACCATAGGTTAAAAACCAATCAGGATGCTTTCGTGTAATATGGTCTTTTGCGATCGAAGCTGATTTGATATTGAAATTGGCCCTGTACGGATTCAGCCATGCATGAAATTCAAGGCCCCGCTTATGTGCCTCATCGATCATAAATTTCAATGGGTCATACCATGGAGATGGCGCTTTGCCTTGTATTCCTGTCAGCCATTGGCTCCATGGTTCCAATTTGGATGGGTAAAATGCATCAGCGGCCGGACGTACCTGAACGATCACCGCATTCATGCCATTCTTCTTGTGCATGTCCAGTTGCCGGATAAACTCCGCTTTCTGCTCTTCAATATTCGTCATGCCTCGTGTTGGCCAATCAATATTATCAACAGTAGCAATCCACACTCCGCGAAATTCATATTGTGGTTGGGAAAAAGTCGCAGAAACAAAAAGGAGAAAAAGGGCGGAAAGTATTAGTCGGCAATGGAAGTTCATATTTTCAAATACGGGCTAATTAAAGGGCGAAAATACAACTTACCGGTCAGTCACTTATTCTGATATTCTTATTTTATCTAATAATTTGCTAAGTGTTATCGCTTCTTTAGGTGAAATGTTACCCAGAATACCGTCCAGCTCTTCTTGTCGCGAATCGAGTTTTTCAAGCAACCTTCTGCCTCTTAAACTTATTACTACATCAACCAATCTTCTGTCTTCTTCGCTTGCTGTTTTTTTTACAAGGCCTTTTAGTATTAATCTGTCAACAATGCGGCTTGTATCACTCATCTTATCCAACATTCTTTCACGTATTTGTAATGTAGAGATTGGCTCGGGATAGCTTCCCCGCAGTATCCTAAGCATATTGAATTGCTGCGGTGTTAGATCAAAATCAGTGAGGAATTGTTTGATGCGTTCCATCAGCCATCCGTACGTAAAAAGAATGTTGACAGACGCCTGGTGATATTCGTTTTTGAATTTGTTTTGGTGAATGTCTTTATCGATGCTCATTGCAGTTGTTTGAAAAAACTAAATTAGATCGTTCAACGCAAATGAGATTATTTGTAAATTTTTTTAACGTTGTTATTTCATATCTGGAAATAAAATAATTTGCATTTACATCCACCAATATGCAAGTATTATCCGAATCTGTCAGAAACTTTTGCGAGGGCTTTGTATCGTTTTACAAATCCATTTACAAAGCGTTAAAGGCCTGGTAAGTTTTTACTGTTGCTTTTTTAATTCTGCAGCCAGTTTGAAAATAGTGAAGAGATGATGAGCTTCATGAAGCAGAAAAAAATTAAGCCATTGTTGTATGTTCATTTGGCCAAAGGCCGGATGAGTTCCGGTCTTATTGAGATCCTCTTCTTTGATGTTATTGATTTCTGTACACATATCTTTTCGCAAACTCAAAAGATCCTGCATGATCTCACGTGTGGATTTGGCGCAGTTGATTGGAAAATATGGATCATTGTCAGCCACATATCTATCGAATAAAGGATTGCTTCCTGTTAATATCTCCCGGACGCGATAAATAAAAACATGCTGATAGGTCTGTAAATGCACAATGTTTTCAAATGCGGACCATTTTCCTTCGATAACTTTTTTGTGAACCTGGTCATCTGTCAGGCCCTCAATAATTTCCAATAATGATTTGTGCTGGTATTGTAAGCGTGTGGTGATCGAAGAAGGAAGCGGCATAGATAAGGTTAATTATTCAAACGTTGCCAAGATATAACAAGATTCTGGATTCTGAAAGTGGGCAATGTTACAAATCGATTTGAAATTTTATAGTAAAAAAAGATGCGAGTTATAATCAACTATCACTCCACACTTTCGTGCCTTCGGAGCAGTTGGAACAGATATCAATATTTTTTCGGCCCTGCAGAATTTTAGTGCGAAACTTTTTATACTCGCCGTTTTTCCAGATTTCTTTAAATGATTTTTGTTTGAGGTCGCCGAGTTTATGCTGTGCATCTTTGTCAAAGCAGCAAGGAGCCACCAAACCATCCCAGGTAATTACCGGGTCATGCCACAGCCGCCAGCAATGGTTGGTCAATTTACCTTTGAATTCATAGCCATTCTCTGTTTTGCGATAGCGACTGTACTTGTCCGTTAGAGGAATCAGGTTATTCGGATCATTTTCAAAATCATAAACCTGCGCTGTTTTAAACCACACATCATCCACGCCTATCTCGCTTGCCATTTTTTTTACTTCTTCTACCTGGTGTTCATTCGGCTTTACTACCAAAAACTGGAAGACTACGAAAGGCGTTCTGCTTCTCAGTTCCTTTTTCCATTTTACAATATTCTTTGCTCCTTCTATTACTTTTTGCAGATTACCGCCAACACGATATTGTTCATAGACGTCCTGAGTCGTTCCATCGATTGAAATGATCAATCTGTCAAGCCCGCTTTCAATGGTTCGTTTTGCATTTGCATCATTCAGGTAATGGGCGTTAGTAGATGTAGCCGTATATATTTTTTTATCTGATGCATATTTTACCATGTCCAGAAAATTGGGATTCAGGTAAGGCTCTCCCTGGAAATAAAAGACGAGGTAGAATAAATCCCTGGATAACTGATCTATTGTTTCGCTGAAAAAATCTTTCTTCAACATGCCCGTTGGTCGGGTAAATGAACGAAGGCCGCTGGGGCATTCAGGACAGCGAAGGTTACAGGAGGTTGTTGGTTCAAATGAAATAGAAACCGGAAAGCCCCATTGAACAGGCTTGCCCGTAATTCTACTCACATAATAGCTACCTAAAACCTTAGTCGCATTCCATGCCCGCCGAAGGGTAAGTTTGGATAAAAGATTGATACTATCGTGACGGTTGAACCGGGACATACGAATTTGTAAAGTTAAGTGTGTATATTGATATGCCTTTGCGAATGCCGGAACAAGCCAACTATACCATTTTTCCACTGGGCGATACTGCCCTTACCATCGACTTTGGCAATAGCATTGATGAAGCTATTAACCAAAAAGTATTGGCATTGTTTCATGCACTGAAAGAAAATAATTTACCCGGTATTATTGAATTGGTTCCCGCATATAGCTCACTGGCGGTTTATTATGATATAGCTACAATTAAAAAAAATTATCCGGCATTCAGCACCGCATATGAAGCGCTGAAAGATCAATTAGAAAGAAGATTGACACAGCCTGTAGAGAATAAAAATCTTTCTTCTCAATTAATTAAAATTCCGGTTTGCTACGACAAAGAATTCGCGTTGGATATCGATGAATTAATGGCGGTGAAAAAAATAAGTTCTGAGGAACTGATAGAATCTCACACTTCTGCTATCTATACAGTATATATGTTAGGCTTTTTACCTGGCTTTACTTACATGGGCAAGATAGAAGATAAAATAGCAATGGCGAGAAAAACAAACCCACGCCAACGTGTAGAAGGTGGAAGTGTTGGTATTGCCGGAATTCAAACCGGTATTTATCCATTACCTTGTCCAGGCGGCTGGCAGATTATCGGCCGCACTCCTATACAATTATTCAACGCAAACACAACCAGTCTTACCCTGCTGAAACCCGGCGATAAAGTTCAGTTTTATTCAATCAGCAAAGATGAGTTTAATAGTTATTAAACCTGGTATTCTCGATACGTTGCAGGATGGTGGCCGCTATGGTTATCAGCACCTCGGTATCAATCCTGGCGGAGTAATGGATCGGTATTCGGCACAGGTTGTCAATATGCTTGTTGGCAATGATCCCTGTGAAGCGGTTATTGAAATGCATTTTCCCGCTGCAGCCTATTTATTTCAGCAGGAAACAATCATAGCCGTAGGCGGCGCTGATTTTATTCCAAGCATCGATGGGGATGAAATTCCGTTATGGCACCCTGTTATCATCAGCAGAAACAGTATACTTCAGTTTCATAATATTAAGAAAGGAGCGGAATGCTATCTTGCTGTGCGTGGTGGATTTGCTATTCCAACGTGGTTGAATAGTTACAGCACACATTTAAAAGCAGGTGTAGGCGGCTTCGAAGGAAGGGCGCTTCAAAAAGATGATGTTATTCATTTTAAAAAACCAGCGCATTGCTCACAATTTTTATCAGAGAAAGAATTTTTAGTGTTGCCCTGGCAGGCAGATACCCGGTGGGATGAATTAACTACGGGTAAAATTGCAGTGATACCAGGCCATGAATGGGATTGGTTAAACTGGACAAAGCAATCGGAATTTTTAAATAACAGCTTTACGGTTTCTACATCTTCGGATCGTATGGGATACCGATTGAATGGTGTGCCATTATACCCGGAAGTAAAAACAGAACTCATTTCATCTGCTGTAAGTTTTGGTACCATTCAATTATTACCCGATGGACAAATGATTGTGTTGATGGCCGATCATCAAACTGCCGGTGGTTATCCTCGCATTGCGCATGTAATATCCGCTCACCTTCCACGCCTTGCGCAGGTGAGGCCCGGAGAGAAAATTCAATTTTACTTCACTGAACTGGAAACTGCTGAAAGTTTGTTGTGTAAGCAAAAGCATCATCTCGCACAATTAAAACATGCCTGCCTGTTTCGCCTGGAAGAATTTCTGAAATCCTGATTATGCTGAAGATTGATATCAATTGCGATATGGGTGAAGGAATAGGAAATGATGAAGGCCTCATGCCTTTCATTAGTTCTGCAAACATCGCTTGTGGCCTTCATGCCGGAGATGAACAAATGATGCGGCAAACCATTGATCTGTGCATAAAATACAATGTAGCACCGGGCTCCCATCCTTCATTTGATGACAGAAAAAATTTTGGACGAAATGAAATGCATCTTTCTTCTGATGAGATATATGACCTGGTAACAAAGCAGATAAAAACTTTGAAGAAAATAGCAGACGAAAAAGATATTCGCCTTCATCATGTAAAACCACATGGTGCTTTGTATAATATGGCAGCGAGAGATGCAGGCATTGCCGAAGCAATTGCAAAGGCAGTAATGAATGTCGATCCATCATTGATATTATACGGATTGGCTGGCAGCCATTCCATTGCAGAGGCAAAAAAAATCGGATTAAAAACAGCTAATGAAGTATTCGCTGATCGCACTTACCAGGATGACGGATCACTGACTTCAAGAAAGTTGGCAGGTGCTTTAATTGAAAATACTGACATAGCTATTGCACAGGCGATAAGCATGATAAAAGACAGACGTGTACACAGTCTTTCCGGAAAAAAGATTGTGCTCGATGCTGAAACAATTTGTATTCACGGAGACGGAAAACACGCCGTTGAATTTGCAAACGCCATTTATACTCAATTAAAAAAAGAAGGGATTGCTATCAACGCTATCTAAGTTTAGAATTCCTGGCGGCGCCGCTCTTGGCGCTGCGTTCCTGATGGCCAATTCATCGATTGGCCCTGGCTTTCTTACACAAACCTCTGTTTTTGCCCAGCAATTAATGACAAGTTTTGGATTTGTCATTCTTATTTCTGTATTGATTGATATCGGCGCTCAATTAAACACATGGCGTATACTTGCTGTTACAGAATTGCGTGCACAGGATCTTGCAAATAAATTATTACCAGGGCTTGGTTACTTTCTTTCTTTGATAGTTGTCTTTGGTGGCTTTGCATTTAACATCGGCAATATAGCAGGGTGTGGTTTAGCCGTAAACGTATTAACCGGTCTTTCTTTTCAGCAAGGTGCAGTGATCAGTGGTGTTATTGCATTGTTATTATTCTGGTCAAGGGAAATTGGAAAAATGCTCGATGGGTTCACAAAGATTTTAGGTACGATAAAAATTTTACTGACATTATTTATTGCTTTCAAAGCAAGCCCTCCGGTAGTAAAAGCAATACAACACACTTTCGTTCCCGAAAAGATCAGTATGATCGCAATTGTTACTATTGTAGGCGGAACGGTTGGAGGTTATCTTACATTTTCCGGGGCACACCGGTTGCTCGATGCCGGTATAAAAGGAAAAGAAAATTTAAAACAGGTAAATAAAAGCGCTTTGAGCGGTATTCTTATTTCTACTATCATGCGCTTTATTTTATTCCTGGCGATTGTCGGTGTTTTATCACAAGGTTTTTCATTAGACAAAGACAACCCGGCATCAACAGTATTTCATGTGGCGGCTGGAGAGGTTGGCCTTAAAATTTTTGGTATCGTTTTATGGAGCGCTGCTATTTCATCGGTTATAGGCGCATCGTACACGTCTGTTTCTTTTTTTAAAACCTTTCATCCGATATTGGCAAAACAGGAACGTCTTTGCATTTCCATTTTTATTATCCTTACAACATGCGTTTTTGTATTCATTGGCAAGCCAAAAGAATTACTGGTATTTGCCGGGGCCATAAATGGATTGATACTTCCGATTGCACTCTCAATTATTTTATCTGCGGCAACGCAAAATAGAATTATGAAAGGTTATCGTCATCCTGTCGCAATGCAGTTAGCAGGCTGGATAGTCGTTACAGTAATGAGTTGGATGGGAGTTGTAACAATACAGGAAAGTTTTGGAAAATTATTTGGACACTAAGAAAAATGGATTTTGATTTCTACATAGCACAATTCAACGCTTCGCTTGCTAACATCAATAAAAAAGATTTTAACAAACAAGGTCTTCAATTACACGTTGGCGTCGTTTTAAATTCTGTCGCACTGAAAATCTATAAACTCGAATGGTCAGGCGATATTAATAACCCAATAACTGCTACCAGCAGAATATTTTTTTCCATCTGGGTAAGTGATAAAACAATTAAAGAGGGAAGGCTTTATTATAATATTCATGCGTTGAAGTTGAGCGCATTGCCAGGCTATAAAATAACTAGTAGGAATTTTGCAGCGCAATTCAGAAAAGAATTTCGCAAACAAATGAAAGAATGGCCGAATGTTGAGCTGAACTTTGGCCCATTGACATTAATGGAAGGCTGGGTTGAATTAAATGATCAATCATTACAGAAAGATATTTCAGTTCTTACTGCAAGATTTTTGAAAGTTTGTCCTCTTATCGATCAGTTACTCCTCGAGTATAAAATCGAACAGTAGTCCGGAGCAAACGCATCTAAAATTAGGAAGGATTAAAATAAACCGTTCATAAAAAATAGGATGGGCATGGTTATTAACAGCAATTGTCCGGGGCAAAGAGGAGTAACATTTTTGTTGCCCCAATTTTTACCTGTCATGCACCCACCAAAAGAACATGTCACCGCTACGCGGTTATGCTGATTATTAATTTCTTTTCTACTAACATACCACCGCTTCGCGGTTTTCCATTTCACACAGCCGCAGAGCGGCGGTATATCAGTAGTCACAATAAGTTCAAGAGGCGGAATAAGAGCTGCGTAGCAGCGAAATGTTTATGTATGAGAAAATGCTTTGCGATCTCATAATATTATTTAGATGCGTTTGCCTTGAACAGTAGTCTTTCCTACACTTATCCCACTTCTTAATTTCCTACCTTTAAACTTCTTTTAAATGCACTTAATTTATGGTTCGCTTGCTTTGCTTTTCTGTTTGTTGTTTTATCGCCTTTACTTGTTTTTCACAACAAAAAACGTATTGTAATCCATTGAACCTGGATTATGGTTACACCCCAATCCCCAATTTTTCTGAATGGGGAAGGCATCGTGCAACGGCTGATCCCATTATTGTTAATTATAAAAATGACTATTATTTATTTTCTACGAATCAATGGGGTTACTGGTGGAGTCACGATATGTTGAACTGGAAATTTATTTCCAAAAAATTTCTACGCCCATGGAATGGCGGCGTATATGATGAACTATGTGCACCTGCAGTTGGCATCATAGGAGATACAATGCTTGTATTTGGTTCCACTTATACAAGCACATTCACACTGTGGATGAGTACCAATCCGAAAGCGAATGAATGGAAACCATTGGTCGATTCGTTTGCAATCGGTGGCTGGGATCCAACTTTCTTCACCGATGATGACGGTAAATTGTATATGTACAATGGCAGCAGTAACCGCTACCCGATGTATGGCATTGAACTGGATCGAAAAACATTCCAACCGATCGGCACAAGAAAAGAAATGTATTTATTGGAAGAATGGCGTTACGGCTGGCAACGCTTTGGTGAATATATGGACGATACTTTTCTCGATCCATTCATTGAAGGCTCGCATATGACGAAACATGATGGAAAATATTATTTGCAATATGGAGCACCGGGAACAGAATTTAGTGGTTATGCCGACGGTGTAATTGTAGGCGATAATCCGCTGGGGCCATTCACACCACAATCAGATCCGTTGAGTTTAAAGTTAGGTGGTTTTATTCGTGGTGCAGGACATGGAGCCACTTTCCAGGATAATTGGAATAATTACTGGCATATAAGCAGTATGGTGGTTGCAGTAAAAAATAATTTTGAAAGAAGGCTTGGTATGTGGCCAACAGGTTTTGATAAAGATGGTGTGATGTATTGCAACACGGCGTTTGGTGATTATCCACATTATCTCCAAGCCCCCTCTAACTCCCCCGAAGGGGGAAAAATCAAAGCACAACCCCAGCTTAAAGAAAACTCGACAGATAACAGTAAATCTAAAACAAGCGAGGCTGGTGGGGGGGTAGCCTCACCCTTCGGGAGAGGTAGGGAGAGGGCCGGTACTTTCACTGGCTGGATGCTGTTAAACTATAAAAAGCCTGTACAGGTTTCATCTACCTATGGTGATTATAATGCGAACAATGCTGTAGATGAAAGTGTCAAAACATATTGGAGTGCTGCGTCAGGCGATAAAGGAGAATGGATACAAACGGATTTGGGCAAACTCAGTACGATCAATGCGATCCAAATCAACTATGCTGACCAGGATGTTGATTCTTCTTTTTTAGGCAAGATAAATGGCATTTACCACCAGTATAAAATTTATCAATCGGACGATGGTAAGAAATGGAAGGTGCTTGTAGATAAAAGCAATAACAAGACAGATGTTCCTCATGATTATATCGAATTGACACAGCCTGTTACTACACGATTTATCAAACTTGAAAACATTCATATACCGACCGGCAAGTTTGCCATCAGCGGATTGCGTGTATTCGGTAATGGTAATGGCGCAAAACCTGAAATGGTAAAAGAGTTTATCGTGCTTCGTACAGAAAAAGATAAACGAAGCGCATACATCAAATGGAGTCCTGTAAATAATGCATACGCATACAACATCTACTATGGCACGGCTCCGGATAAACTATATAATTGCATTATGGTGTATGATGCGAATGAATACTGGTTTAAGGTGATGGATAAAGAGAAGGCCTATTATCTCACCATCGAAGCAATCAATGAAAACGGTATTTCAGAAAGGACACCAATAAAAAAAATAGAGTGATGCCAATACAGGTACCTTTTTCACTTTTTAATTTTGACTTTTTACTTCCTCCTGGTGTCGCCACAATTCATTGAAAACAACGCTTCGCTTCTTCAAATCTAAGAAAGTTCCTTCGTCAACAATATGACCATTACGCAAAACGTAGACATAATCAAAATGGCTTAGAAGATATAACCGGTGCAAACTTGAAATAACCGCCTTTCCCTTACACTCTATAAACAACTTTTCATAAATCTGTACTTCTGTTTTTGGATCTACACTGCTTGTTGGTTCATCGAGCAAAATAATATCACTGATCTTTGCAGCCAATATGCCTCGTGCCAATGCCAGTCGTTGTTTCTGACCTCCGGAAAGATTCACGCCTTTCTCCTGAATGTTTGATTGTAACCCTTTGGGCAATTGTTTTACCACTTCAGTAAAATGAGCGGTTTCACAAACCTCCATTATCTCCTGTTCGCTAAAAGGCAATCCAAGTGTAATGTTATGTTCAATCGTGTTTTCAAAAATTTCAGGTTCCTGTGGAAATAGCGTAATGGAACTCGCAAGATTGTTTACATCGGTTTCCATTGATTCATCAATCTTTACTTTGGTACCTGGCTGTGCTTGATACAATCCTCTCAGCAATGCCATCAATGTACTCTTGCCGCTTCCACTTTCACCGATCAATGCAATGCGTTTTCCTCTTTCTATATTGATATTAATATTATGGAGGCTATGCGCCTTCTCTTCTGATGAATATACATCCTTATGAGAAAAGTTAAGATTGGTAATGCTAATATTATTCCAGTTTTCAGGTAGTGTCTTTCCTTCATCCGGAAGATGCTGTTGTTTATACGCTTCCTGTATAAATCTGGCCGTTTGCACATCAGTGTTATATTGTACAATCTGGGTGTATTGCCAGGCCACATCATGAAACACGCTGGTGAATTGATTCACAAAACCCAACAAAGCGACAAGACTACCCAACACAAAAAGATGCCCGGGTAACGTATTCTGATAGACATAGCCAACTGCCGTTATTACATAGATAAATGTGACGAGCATATCTGCAACAAACCATTTCCATTCATTAATCTTCACGGTGCGCATAAAGGGATCGTACACATCTTTTACTTTTCCCATCAGGCTTTTCTCTATTCTTTTCTCCAGCCGCAGCGTAATCACTGTTATGATATTAGAAAGGCTGTCAAATAACGTACTTGACACAACATGTTCCTTCTCGTTGGTTTCATCGACCGCTTTGATAAATGGCTTGTCAAACTTGAAAATGATCCATACTGTGAATATGCCGAGAAGGATGCCTATACCACCAAACAAGGGAGAAAAAATAACCATTGCAATGAAAGACGAAAAAAACTTTGTAAGCGCATACATATACATAAAACCATTCTGGAAAAAATCTTTCAATGCTTCATAGGCTTTACGAATGCGGTTAATCGTAGCGCCACTATGATGATCCTGGTGCCATTTCACCGGCAAATGCAATGTTTGATGATACAGTTCCTGCAAAAAATTACGGCTGAGATTAAAAGCAAGCTTCCGTTCCAGTATTCTTGCAGGGCCATGAAAAGCCCATTCGCCTAATTTTAATGCAACGAAAATACCGGCGTAGATCCAGGCATAATGCAAGTGATCGATACCCTCTTTCTGTATCGCGTTTATAAACCATCCGTATAGTAAAGGGTTCATTGCTGATACTGCACTCGAAAAGATAAACAGAGAATATGTCAACACATACTGGCTCTTTTCCTGCTTTGCATAATGCCACGCGGTTTTTAATAGAGAAATATAAGGGTTCGCCATTTACACGAGATTACTGCGAAAATAGAATTATTTGTTTCAGTGGCAGCTATCGTAATCGATGCAATGTAAAAAAGCGACATAACGCTTTTGACATTTATCCACTTGTGTGGCATAAAAACCTATCACTAAAGATTACGTACAAACCGATTTGTCATTCGGTTATTTTGGCACAAAGATCAGTTTATGAAGGTGATTTCACTATTGCTATTCGCTTTTATTGTTCTCAGCGTATCGGCACAAAATTCAGAACAAGGCAAGGTGACTGTAGCCATTTTGAACGAAAAAAATCAACCATTCGAAAATGCAACTGTTGAATTGTTAAATAGAAAAGATTCATCACTGGTGAAAGTGTCACTTAGTGACAAAACGGGCATTGCTGAATTTGAAAAAATCCGTTTCGGCTATTATATCGTAAAGGCAACAGCAACAAATTATCAGAATGCATTTTCAACTGCATTTACGCTTGATGAAAGCAAGACTTATTTTAAACTACCGGACATTTTGCTTCAACCAAAGAGTACACAAATGGGAGAAGTTGTTGTTACAGCCCGCAAACCATTTATCCAGAAGCTAAATGATCGCATTGTCGTCAATGTCGAAAATAGTATCGTTAGCACAGGTGGTTCCGCAATGGATGTACTTGAGCGTTCGCCCGGTGTATCAATTGATCAGAATGATGTGATCGGATTAAGAGGAAAACAAGGTGTGATTATTATGATCGATGGCAAACCTACTCCAATGACCGGTGCTGACCTGGCCAATTATTTACGTGGTCTGCCTTCTTCGGCTATTGAAAGAATTGACCTCATTACAAATCCTTCTGCAAAATATGATGCAGCCGGGAATGCGGGAATCATTGACATCCGTATGAAAAAAGATCAACGCCTGGGCATCAATGGTACAGCCACTGCCGGGTATGGACAAGGCATTTATCCAAAAGCAAATGCTGGTACAACATTCAATTATCGCAATAAAAAGATAAATGTATTTGGCAATTACAACTATGCCTATCGTGAAAATCTAAACCACCTTATACTCGATAGAAATTTCTATACCAATGGAATTTTTAGTGGAGGTGATTTTAAAGACAATTATGGCAAAATGCCATTGAAATCACACACAGCAAAACTCGGTATGGATTATTTTGTCGATAAAAACACGATCATAGGTTTTGTTACCAACGGAAGCTTTTATCATTTCGACCGCAATGGAAGTAATAATTCAATTGTGATCGATGATCAGCATAAACAAAGCTCTACGTTTAAAACAGCATCCACTAATAACGACGGCGTTAACAATATCGCTATCAACCTCAACCTGAAACATACATTCGATACAACAGGAAAAGAGTTGACAACAGACATTGACTATGGAGACTTCAACTCTAATTCTCTTTCAACGTCGGCTACGAAGTATTACAACCTTGATGGCAGCATGCTGCAACCAGACTATATACTCGACGGCGACCAGGATGGTAAACTAACATTCAAAACAATAAAGGCAGATTATGTAAATCCGCTAAAGCATGGCGCCAAATTCGAAACCGGTTTCAAGCTGAGTTTTGTATCCAGTGATAATGACGCGAAGTTCTTTGACATGAGCAGCGGTACGCCGAAAACTGATGACACAAAGACCAATCATTTCTTTTACAAGGAAAATAATAATGCGGCTTATATCAACTTCAGTAAAGATTTTAAAAAATTCGATCTGCAGGTTGGTTTACGCGGAGAGCAAACCAATGTACATACAAAACAGGCTATCGGCAATGTTCAATGGGATTCAAGTTATTTCCAGTTATTCCCAAGCGCTTTTTTTAATTATCATTTAAAAGAGAATCAGATTCTTGGTGTATCAGTAAGTCGTCGCATTGGCCGCCCGGGCTATTCTGATCTCAATCCATTTCTTTTTCTGATTGATGTAACCACATATGCTACGGGAAGCCCTGGTTTATTGCCGGAACTGACATGGTCCTATGAACTAAATTATACGCTCAAGAATCTGAACTTTACGCTGGGATATAGTCATACGAAGGACAATCAGAACATAGCGATTGCAAGATTCAAAGACGTATTTCCCAATATTCCTTCAGCAGAAAATGTTACTGTTCAGATTCCAATTAATCTTGCCGGACAGGATTATTATGGTTTAACCATTGCTGCACCTGTGCGTGTAAATAAGTGGTGGAATATGATCAACAACGGTAACATTTACTATAATCATTTCAATGGTAATCTTGGCGGCACAACATTGAATAATGGCAAACCAGCTTTTGATGCCAGCACTAATAATACGTTTACGTTTGGTAAAGGTTGGACTTCTGAACTAAACGCCACTTTTAACTCAGGTGGACAATATGGTTTTATGGTTTCGAAACCTCAATGGGGTGTAGCAGCCGGAATACAAAAGTCTGTTTTAAAAAACAAAGGAACTATTCGGCTAAATATGACGGACATATTCTGGACCAATCTTCCCCGTGCTACCATCACCTACGATAATTATATTGAGAAATGGCATGCTTACCGGGAAACGAGAGTTGCCAATCTCACTTTTACTTATCGTTTTGGAAAAAATACAGTGGCGCAGGCAAGAAGAAGAGCAACCGGTTCAGAAGAAGAAAGGCAACGAGCGGGCAATTAGTTAATGTAGTAATTTAAAAATAAGAAAATTAAACAATGCGCTACTATAGAACACAGGCGAGTAGTCAGACGTTCACAAAGCAAAGCGTTATTCATTTCATCACCGGTATTTCTTTTAGTTTTTCACTTTTATCTTTTCACTCTCGTAAAGCTTGCAACAACTGCAGATGCGGCTGTATAGTCTTCAACGTATCTTTTTGTAAAAAGCTGCGAAGGTGTTTATAAAAATGGCTTTTGTCATAATAGCCATATTTCTCCAAACTGAATGTTTGAGGTGAGTCTGAAATATGAGCAACTGCTTTCCGGATACGCATGATCTGCAATGCTTTTTTACTACTTATACTTGTCGTCTTTTCAAAATAACGCTGCAGTGTTCGTGGTGAAATGTCATATTGTTTTGCAAAGCTTTCAATAGATCTTTTAAAATCATTCTGCCGATCACAATATTCAAGGATAGAAGTCACAGTTTCTACTTCCTGTAAAGAGCCTGAGTATTGCTTTACGATGTTTTGAAAATAAGTATTGAGAATAACGACCCTCTCTTTAAACGATGCTGCTTTCTTTACGGCATTTATTATCGCAGGATCAATTAAATAACTCAACGGAAAAATATAATCACGGTATTCAGAAAAGTTGATTCTCTTTTCAAAGATCACAGGTGATACACGAAATTTAATTCCAAACAGTTTATTGCCTGCACGATGATAACATTCAAGCGCTTCATGCCTCGGAAGAAACCCGTCCGATTTCATTTCGGCCTTCTTGTCCCCTGTCTGCATAATAAAGGGATTGGCCAGATTGATAAGATAGGTATAACCCGTATTTGGAAACAGCACATCTGAAAACCCTTTGGGATAAATTGCCCACAGATCATCAAAATCCGTTTCCCAAAAGAAGTCGATAAAGAGTTTTAAAGAATGTGCAGGAGCTACACGATGGTAGTTATTTTGAAAATGATCTCTATGAAAAAACTCTACATGCTGCACGCAATGAATTTACAAACAATTACAATTGTTTCGCTTTTTGTGTGACCTGCGGTTAAACAGGGAAGCAAAACAGCGCAAACTCAACATGGTTTGCGCTGTTACTATCTTTTACTCGGTAATTTTTACGATACTAATTTACCCGATTCTATTATCAATAATAGCTTTATCAATAGCATGTTCTTTTTCCTGTTCTTCCTGTAAGCGTTTTAATTTTTTGCCGTAAGACAGCTTGGTGATAAATGCGAACAATAC
The DNA here is from genome assembly GCA_049840875.1 of Chitinophagaceae bacterium. Taxonomy (GTDB): domain Bacteria; phylum Bacteroidota; class Bacteroidia; order Chitinophagales; family Chitinophagaceae; genus JAFDYH01. Next base: position 376,605 of record JASGJE010000006.1, read on the forward strand.
CGGCACCACAAAGATTGCCAATGTGGTTGCTGCAATCATTCCGCCAAATACTGTCCAGCCAATAGTCTTACGGCTTTCGGATGCAGCGCCTGTAGCGAAGGCCAGTGGCAACACACCAAGGATAAACGCCAAAGAGGTCATAACGATCGGGCGCAACCGTAAACGAACCGCCTGCAAAGTAGCGTGAATGATATCAATACCGCGGTCCACTCTTTCTTTAGCAAACTCAACGATAAGGATCGCATTCTTCGCCGCAAGCCCGATTAACGTAATCAAACCAATCTGGGCATAAATATTATTCGAAAGACTGTCTTTGAATGTAAGCGTAAGGATAGAGCCAAATGCTCCGATTGGTACGGCAAACAATACAGAGAACGGTATCGACCAACTTTCATACAAAGCCGCAAGGAATAAGAACACAAACACGATCGATATTGCGAAAATGATGGCCTGCTGGTTACCTGCAGCAATTTCTTCGCGGCTCATACCGGAAAACTCATAGCCATAACCTGCCGGTAAACTTGCCGCAACTTCTTTTAATGCTTCGATTGCCTGCCCACTACTGAATCCGGGTTTCGGTGTTCCGTTAATTTCTATGGAACGGTAAATGTTATAGTGTGAAATAGAGGCAGGCGCTTCAATCACTTTGGATGTTATCAGCGAGCCGAGCGGAATCATATTCCCTTGTGCATTGCGCACATAAAATTTTTCTACTCCTGCCAGGGAACTGCGGTAACTACTATCCGCCTGCGACATTACACGGAAGTTTCTTCCATATAGATTGAAATCATTTACGTAGCTGCTTCCTAGAAAAGTAGATAACGTTCCATAGACATCCGATACCAATACGCCCATTTTCTTTGCCTGCTCACGATCTACATCGATCTGGTAACTTGGTGTACGGGAGTTGAAGAATGTATAGGCAGCGCCAATCTCCGGGCGTTGATTTAATTTCCCAAGGAAATCACGGGATACCTTTTCGAAGGTCTTTATATCATCTGCTCCGCCAGTCTGCAATAATTCAAATGTGAACCCTGCTGTGGCGCCAAGACCAGGAATTGCGGGTGGCGCAATTACTAATACCCTTGCTTCCTTGATATCTGCAAGCATTCCCCTTATCTTGTTCATGATATCCTGTGCCTGCTGTCCCTTTCCTTTACGATCATCCCAGGGTTTCAGCAAAACGAAAAGAGTTCCTGAGTTGGATTTGTTGGAAAAGCTAATGATGTTTAACCCTGCCAATCCCCCTACAGTTTTTACTTCTGGTAATTTCCTGATGCGATCTGCAATGGAACGTAGCATATCAACGCTTCGTGTTGTGGAAGTTGCTTCCGGCATTTCATACGTTACATACAAACGTCCTTCATCTTCTGTAGGAATAAATCCGGTAGGTTTATTTTTAAATAAAAAGAATAAACCAACAAACAAAGCTACCAGCATCACAATAACATACGGCGTTCTGCGAATCCATCCTCCTACTCCTTTTGTATACCCGCTCGTTACACGAGCAAACCAGCGGTTAAATGCGGCGAAGAATTTCTCCAGCCAATTCTTTTTTGCATCAGCAGCTTTCGATGGTTTCAGCATCAATGTACATAGTGCCGGTGTTAATGACAACGCAACGAAAGCAGAAATAATTACTGATACTGCAATTGTAATCGCAAACTGTTGATATAACCTTCCGACAATTCCTGGAATAAAACCAACCGGTATAAATACCGCAGCAAGAATTAATGCAATAGCAATTACCGGCGCAGAAATGTCCTGCATCGCTTTTCGCGTTGCTTCTTTTGGTGACATCTTCTCATGGTCCATATTATGTTGCACCGCTTCCACAACCACAATCGCATCATCCACCACAATACCAATTGCCAATACAAAGGCAAACAAGGTTAATGTGTTAATGGTAAACCCGAGCGAACTAAACATGATAAACGTACCAATTAACGAAACCGGAATTGCCAATACAGGAATCAAGGTCGCCCTCCAGTTCTGTAAAAACAAGAACACAACAAATACCACGAGCAGTAATGCTTCCACAAGCGTTTCAACCACTTCATGAATAGACGTTTTTACAACGGATACAGTTTCCAAAGGAATGGTGTAATCAATATCTTTCGGGAAAGTCTTCCGCAAATCATCCAAGGCTTTTTGTACACCTTCGTAAGTATCCAACGCATTGGCGCCCGGAGCCTGATAGATCAAAAGAAAGGCTGCAGGTTTGCCATCTGCAAATGAGTTAATACTGTAATCAAACCTTCCTAATTCTACTCTTGCGACATCTTTCAGGTAAACAATGCTCCCATCAGATGGTCGTGAGCGAACAACTATATTCTCAAAATCTTCCTGCCTGTTAAGGCGGCTGTTTGTCAACACACTGTATTCAAATGCCTGCACACCTGGTTGTGGGTTACTACCGATAGTACCTGCAGCAGTTTGTATATTTTGTTCAGATAATGCAGCATTTACTTCAGCCGGCGTCATGTTTAATGCCGCTAACTTTTCCGGGTTCAGCCACACACGCATACCAAAGTCGTCTGAACGAGAAAGCACATCACCCACTCCTTTCACACGAAGAATCGCATCTTTTACATATAGGTTTACATAGTTACCAATAAACTTTGCATCATGTGTACCATTGGGAGAATAGAAAGCCAATGCCACCATGATGGCCGGGTTACGCTTTCTTACGGTTAACCCTAAGCGCTTTACCGCGTCAGGTAGTGTTGGTTCAGCTACGCTTACACGGTTCTGTACATCCAGCGTTGCAATATTTATATCTGTACCTACTTCGAAGTTGACGGTAATACCGCTCTGGCCACTGCTGGTACTGTTGCTCGTCATGTAAGTCATGCCGGGTGTACCGTTTACCTGTGTTTCAATAGCGGTAGTAGTCGTTTGCTCCACTGTTTGTGCATCCGCACCAATAAAACTTCCGGCAATAGATACCGTGGGCGGAGAAATATCCGGGTACTGCGCCACCGGGAGGTTGATTAACGAAATAATACCCACCAGTACAATGACGACTGAAACAACTATCGCCGTTACCGGCCGTTTTATAAAAACATCTGCTATCATATTGTGAATGGTGAATTGTGAATGGTGAATTGTCTTCACACATCTTCACAAAATTTTGAGTTTACACTATTAAAATACTTTCCTCGCTTCTGTATCGCAATCTATTTTCGCTGATCCTGGCGCTTCATTACTTTTTAGCGGCTGCCGGTGGTTGCGGTGGTTTTGTTGTGATAAATGCCCCCTCTCTTAAATTCTGCACACCCTGCACCACTATTTCTTCACCACCTTTTAAACCATCCTTAATAATCACATCCGTTCCGATTTGTTTTCCTAATGACAGTTTTCGTTGGGTTACTTTGCTGCTGTCGCCAACAACATATACAAAGAATTCTCCCAGCTGCTCCGTTACAGCCTTATAAGGAATCATCACTACATTTTGTCCTGAATTATTTAATATCCTTACCGTAGTGCTCATACCAGCTTTCAACATCTTTTTATCATTGGGGAAAATCAACCTTGTCTTAATTGTTCCTGTTTGCGCATCTACCGCACGATCGATTAAACCGATACTACCATGATATGGATAAACATCAGCGCCAAATGCTATTGAAAAAGTTGAATCGTTTGCTTTCCTTACCTGGCCTTGCAATTGCGAAAAGCGATACACTTCCCGTTGATCTACAGAAAAGTCAACTGCTATCGGGTTATCAGTTGAAACTGTATTCAAAACAGTTTGCCCGGCAACAACAGACGTTCCCATTCTCACCTGCGAAATGCCGATAGTGCCATCGAATGGCGCTTCGATAGAAGAGAAACGAACATTAGATTTAACAGCGTTGACGTTTGCTTTGGCTGCATCCACCTGCTTTTTTGCGGCTTCTAATGCAGCATCAGCATAGTCGACCTGCTGTTTTGCAATGGCATCTTTTTTATCCAGCTCATGATAACGATCTGCATCTTTCTGTGCTTTCAGCAAATTGGTTTCCTGCACCGCCTGGTTTGCCAGTGCCTGCTGGTAATTGGCATTATAGATTTCCTGGTCAATGGAATATAAACGTTGCCCTTTCTTTACCTTATCACCATCTTTAAAATAAATACCGGTTACATATCCTGTTACCTGCGCACGAAGATCGACCTGGTTCAGCGCAGCAAGTGTTCCCGGATATTCGTCATAATAAGTAGCTTTCACCGCTTCTACGGTATCAACCGTAACTGATACGGCAGGCGGTGGACCTTGTTGCTGTTGCTGCTGCTTGGCCCCGCAAGCGGCCAATACCAACAGGAAAGCAGTAGCAGGATAAAATTTCTGTTTTGTAAATAACATATCTGTCAGAGTTCAAATTTTTCAATAAATAAATTCTAAGGATTGATTGCCCCTAAACTTTTCTGTGCATCAATCTTGCTGCTCAATACTTCATACAATGCATTGAAATAATTGATCTGTGCCGTGCGCAGATCTGTTTCTGCTGTTATCACTTCCAAATAAGTTTTCACACCGGAACGATATTGCAATTGAATCACATCATACACTTCTTCCGCCAGCATCACATTGTCTTTCACCGCCAGGAAATTTGCCAGGCTTGCTTTGTAATTGGATAGTGCCGCATTATACTCGGCATTGAATGAATTCTTCAGGTTTACAATCCCAAGATCAATTCGCCGGAGATTCCATTCAGCTTCCTGAATATTATATTTTCTTTTTCCACCTTGGAAAATGGGAAATGCGAGAGTGATACCTGCATAAGAATTCGGGTACGACTGGTTATACAGTTTTCCAAATTCATTATTCAAATAATTGAGATTATAAGCGCCATTCGCTGACAATGACGGTAAGTAACTCCATCGGTTGTACTGCACATTCGCTTCCTGCAATCGGCGCTGTGTTTCCAGCGTCCGATATTCTATACGATTGGAGTAATTGGGTGATTGTAATGTATCAAACGGAATTTCTTTTTCCAGCGAAGCGCTATCATATACAATATCTAACGGTGCCGCCTGTGGGTAATTCATGATCGCTTTCAGGTTTTCCGTCTTCGCCTTCAGCGCTTCTTCATTCGCTTTTTTTGATGCCTTGGCGTTATTCAATGCAATGGTAGCTCTCTTATAATCTGTTTTATCTACCACGCCGGCATCGTATTGAGCCTTTGTATCTTTCAGACTTTGCTCAAGACGCACGATGTTCTCCTGTGTTACTTTAATCTGCTGTTGCGTAGCGAGCACATCGTAAAATGCTTTGGAAACATTTACAACCACATCTATCTTATTGGCAGTTGTTTGCTGCGATGCCTGTAAACGTACATCACCTTTTGTGCGATTGGCAATTAATACATCGCGATTGAAGATGGTTTGTGTGCCCGAAAACTGTAAGGCCGAGTTATTATCAACACCCAGTTTGATGGGATTGCCTCCTATGATACTCGTTTGTACCTGGAAATTGCGCTGATAGTTATAGTTGAAATTGATCTGCGGATACCAATCCGCCAGTTTTGATTTAATCTGCAACTCCGTTGTCTTTTCGTCTATCAGTGACTGTTGGATAAGAGGTTGTCTCTTTAAAGCATATTGCACCACATTTGGCAGAGTTGCTTCCTGCAGCAAACTATCGGTAGCGGCTTGCTGCGCGTCAGCGTTCAGCACTATTAAGACCGCTATACTAGAAAGACTTAAATAGAGAAAACGGCTTCTCTTTTTCTTATAAAATTCAGTTGGCATAAATAGAATTATCAGTGAGTTTTCATCAGGCAGGCCATCTATGCTTCAGTGACGGATGAATAAAAACAACAAGTAACTCTTGCTTTTGTTTTAGAGGAATGGAAAGTTATCAGGCGGCAAATGTAAAGATATGCCCGGCAGTTGAATTTGTAAATGTACAAACGGTTGAAAAAACTTATCAAGCATCCTTGGAAATAAATGGCTGAGTATTAAAGGAAGGGACGACGTAAAAAAAATTATTAAGAAAAAGTTAAACGAAACAGTTTATTCCCCTAACTTGTGTCGCCTTTGAAATAAAAAAGGTCCACTGTAGAAACAGCTGACCTCTAACGATTGCTTGCCATATGAAAAAACGTTGAAATCTCTTTATGTTGCAGTTCTAAAACTGCTTTTCTCTGAGCCTCTGACGAATAATTGCCTTCACGATTGCTTGCCCTTTTTCACTTAGCTCATTGACAGATCAAAAGTAAGATGAGAATTTTTCCAATTCAAAACATCTTACATCTGATTTTATCATCCCAAAACAGTAAAAAAAAAATAAAACCCTTGCCCGTATTGAGTTTCAGGGTATTTTTGTATTGATGGCCAACCGGTTTACAGATACCTTATTCCAGCTCGTTCATTCCCTAGAAAAAGCGGAAAAAAGGCATTTTAAGCTTTACATAAAGCGTAGCTCAGCCAAAGAAGACCTTAAAATCATCCAGCTTTACGATGCTCTCGACAAGCTGGAAGAATATGATGAACGCATTTTGCTAAAAAAAATGCCGGATATCACAAAAACGCAGCTAGCAAACCTTAAAAATCATTTATACAAACAGTTGCTAGCAAGTCTTCGCCTTCTCAAAAGCCATGAAAATATAGACCTGCAGTTGAGTGAGCATCTCGATAACGCCCGCCTTTTGTATAATAAGGGATTAAAAATCCAGAGTCTCCGTATCCTGGAGAAGGCAAAAGAGCTGGCAAAGGCAAACCAGAAATTTAATACGCTTGTCCAGATTCTTTCGTTGGAAAAGAAGATAGAAACGCTGCACATCACACGAAGCACTACTGAAAAAACGGAAGAACTGGCGCATGAAGCCTTGCAGAATAGCGAACACATTAATAGGGTAACCCGTCTTTCCAATCTTGCGCTATTACTTTATCGTTGGTATGTTTTACATGGCCACGCCAGAAATGAACTGGATGAGCAGGATATAAAATCTTTTTTCAGAAATTATTTGCCGAAAGATGTAAATGCCATCAATGGCTTTTATGAGAAGATGTATCTCTACCAGAGCTATTGTTGGTATGCATTCATCCGGCAAGACTTTTTGATGTACTATCGCTATAGTCAGAAATGGCTTGATCTGTACGACGAACAGCCTTTTATGGTCGCAATCGAAACAGGCCATTATATAAAGGGAATACACAACCTGCTGAACTCTTTATTCGATCTTCGCAACTTTGAAAAGTTTGACATGGTGTTAGCGCAGTTTGAAGCATTTTCAAAAACACCTGCGGCTAATGAACATGATAATTTCAGAACGCATACTTTCATTTATATCAACAGCGCCAAAATCAATCGTCACCTGATGCGTGGTACGTTTGATGAAGGATTAAAACTGATTCCCGAAATTGAAAAGAAACTGGAGGAGTATGATTTGTTTGTCGATCGTCACCGTATCCTGGTGTTCAATTACAAAATAGCGAATCTTTACTTCGGCGCCGGTCAGTATGATCGCTCTATTGATTATCTGCAACGCATCATCAACGGCCCTGTCGATCTTCGTATCGATCTGCAATGCTATGCACGGCTGCTGCACATGATGGCTCATTATGAGTTGGGTAATTATGACATTATGGAATCACTGATCAAATCAGTGTACCGCTTCATGGCGAAAATGCAAAACCTGACAGTTGTAGAAGAAGAAATGTTCAAATTTCTCCGAAGCTCATTTGATGTATCACCAAGGTTAATGAAACCGGAGTTGGAAAAATTCCTGCACAAAATCAAACATCTTGAAGACAGTCGTTTTGAAACCCGTGCCTTTGCCTACCTGGATGTTATTTCATGGGTAGAAAGCAAAGTGTATAATAAAACGATGAGCCAGATTATCCAGGAGAAATATCTCAAACATAAAAAAAGAAGATATTCCGGTGGCGCAAAACAATTGTTGAGCCGTAAGCCTGAAAGGCAATTACTGGATTAAAGAATCGCTATCACAATTCATCTATTTTACCAACAGGATTTATTTAGTAGCGAGAGATTCTACTAACTTTTTCAATTCTCCCAACACATAATTCCAGTTTTGTTCATGATGCCCCTTTGCTTCCTGCGATGCGACTCCATCCTGGCTGATATGTAGTATCGTCTCATCGCCGGAAGGCACCAACTCGTAAGTGACAGTCGCATAATTTTCAGGCTTATCTTCAAGCTTGCCCATAGAACTCCAGTAAGTGTAACGAAACAATCTTCCAGGTTCTGCATCCAGTATAGTACCCTTGTCTTCATATGATTTACCCTCCCATTCTCCTGTAAATTTTAATGAACTGCCTTTTTTCCAGTCAGAAATTGCATTGGTTCCAAAAAAATATTGTTTGATCTTTTCCGGGTTTGTCAATGCATCCCATACTTCATCCGCTGTTGCATGTATTGCAACAGACGTGTTTGCTGTTAACGCTTTACTCATTTATTACAATTTGACTTTTTATTGCAAGACAAAAGAAATACGTCGTACTGACAACCCTATGGCAGTCGTTTTCTCTCCCTCGAAATTTTTTCCACTCTGCAATCAGTAATTCACCGGCAGGGTTTTCATGTAGTCATTGATATCGAGATGATCAGTTTTGCGGAAAGGAAGATTGGTATTCCTCATTTTGAGAATTCTTGACACGCGGAAATCACGATAATCATTGCGCATATGACACCAGCCAATCAGGTGCCAGTTGAATGCATAAAAAACAAGGCCAATTGCTTCAAGCTCCCGTTTACTTACTTCTTCATTAGTGTTTTTATAATCTATTTCCAGGATCGTGCGACCAGAGATTACATTTTGCAGTGTAGAAAGATATTCAAAATCATTCGAGCCGTCGCGGCCACACCAGCTTACCATCTTGATTTGCTCTTGCAACTGTTCCACCTTGTCTTTTTCTCCGCTCCGCATTACAGCTGTTACTTTATTCAATGCGCTTTCGTAATGTTTCTTTATTGATCCGTCACTAAAACGTTGTACAACGGCGCTCATTAATACTAACGCATTCGCTTCCTCATTGGTAAATGAAACCGGGGGTAAGAAATAACCCTGTACAATGAAGTAGCCTCGTCCGTTTTCAAAACTAACGGGCACGCCTATCTCGGTCAATGCTTTTACATCACGGTACACCGTACGGATGCTGATAGAAAATTTCTCAGCGATTTTCTCAGCCGGTACAAATTTCTTTGACTGCAGCACAGTCAGTATTCCCATTAGTCGGTCGATGCGGTTCACTACAATCTTTTTTATGATGAATCATTAACGAAGATAGAAATATCCTTCGCATAAAACAGGTATGCCAGGAACATCATGCGCTTGTTTTCGTATTTTCAATCCATCGTTTTTCTTAAAAACTATCTGCATGAAGTCTTTCTACAATCTTGTTTCACTCCTGTTATTGAGTTTATTTTCCTGTTCCCTGCAGGGCCAGCCGCTGGATGATTTAAACGCAACAGAAAAAATAATTTACAATGCCCGTGTATTCACAGCAGATGATCATCTGCCTTATGCAGAGGCAATTCTGATTCGTGGAAATAAAATCATTGCGGTTGGTAATCTTGGGGAAATAAAAAAGCAATCCCAAAAGCAAGTTGTTATGATTGATTTACACGGAGGCAGTGTGTTACCGGGTTTCATAGACAGCCATACACATGCTGTGGAAGGTGGCGACGGTTTGTTAAAAGCAAATGTGACTGATCAACTCTTAACTGTTCCTGAACTTATTGACTATACAAAGCAGGTAAAAGATAGTAAGCTCGGCATTGTCGGCGATTTTGTAATTGTTGATGGCATCAATATAGCAACCTGGTCAGAGCTGGAAGAAATAAGCCGATTGTTTAACAAAGATGAGTTTGCCACTCAGCCGGTTTGGTTGCGAGGCTCAGATGGCCATACTTCATGGGTAAATGCGGCGGGCATGAAAAAAGCTGGAATCAACAAAGCATATATTCAATCCCTGTCCGCAGAAGAGTTGAATTATTTCGGACACGATGAAGACAAAGAACCCAATGGATTTGTAACGGAAAGCGGGCAACGTAAAATTGATGCTGTATTGCCGGACAATACGATCGACTATGATAAAGGGGCGTTGAAGGCATTAGAATATAATAACGCTTTGGGAATAACAGCGTGGCTGGACCCTTCTACAGGAAGCACAACAAGCAAAACCTGTAAAATACTGGGCGCCTATGGGGCCCTTGCCAGGCAGAACAAATTAAGTGCACATATAGCTGCAACACTTGTTGCAGATGCTGACGGTGATGCTCAACCGCAAATAGATTGGGTAAAATCATTACAGAAAAAATATAACGGGAACGACCTCTCTGTTTTGGGTTTTAAGGTTTTTGCAGATGGTGTTGTGGAGCATCCTACCCATACTGCTGCTTTATCCAAACCATATATTGGTACAAACAGCAAAGGCGTACTGATGTATGATGCGGAAAAATTCAAGCGGTTCGTAATACAGGCAGATAAACAAAAACTGTTGGTACATGTGCATGCCATCGGCGATCTTGCTGTTACAAAAACGTTAGATGGTTTTGAAGCAGCCAGAAAAGCAAATGGATATAGCGGCTTGCCGCATACGATCACACATATGCAATTAGTAGTGCCATCCGACTTTAAGCGTTTTAAAGAATTAAAGGTACTGGCCTCTTTGCAATTGCTCTGGGCATTGGGTGATGTAACCACAATCGATATTGTAAAGCCGTACATTGATCCGGAATTATATAAATATCAATACCCCGCCCGTTCATTATTACAGGCCGGAACAATCATCTGTGGCGCAAGCGACTGGCCCGTTAGCACCGCCAATCCGTTTGAAGCAATGTATGAAGCTGAGACAAGGAAAGGATTAAAAGGTGTTCTCGATTCCACACAATGCGTACCACGTGATGCGATGCTACATGCCTATACTATCAATGCGGCGAAAGCGCTGATGCAGGAAAAAAATATCGGTTCTATCACACCCGGTAAATCGGCAGATATCATTCTTACAGATCGTGATGTGCTTACTGTGGGTGCAGAGTCATTCAAACAAACGGAAATAGTATGGACGATGTTTGAAGGGAAAATAGTGTACACAAAAAAGCAGCAATAAAACCACTGCTGCCTTTCAAGAAATACTATCGGAACTTCATTTATTACAAATTCAATCTAAGTACCGCCAACTTCTGTCAGTCTCTATCCGCGTTCCATTAGCAACCATTAGCGTTAAGGATTTTCCGCTGTCTTTTCCTGCGCCAGCACAGCATCATTAGGTTCTTTTTCCAAATCTCTGTCAAGTGCATACAGCGCATCGCCACTGGCATTTTTACCACCGGCAACTTTTATTTTATCAAGAAGATTCAATGCTAATGTTTCTTCTTCCGTTTGCTCTTTCACAAACCACTGCATAAAATTCCACGTAGCCCAATCCTGTTCGTCAAAACTCATTTTTACCAGTTTATAAATCGCTGTGGTATTATCCACTTCATGCTGAAATACTTTTTCAAAGCAAGTTTGAATATCTGTAGGATCAGGCGGCGGTGCAGGAATGGCCTCTACCTTTACTTTGCCCCCTCTTTCAAGAATATATTCGAGGATCTTCATCATATGGTTTCTTTCCTCTTGCGCATGACGGAATAAAAAATTCGCCACGCCGGCATATCCCTCACTATCTGCCCATGAAGCATACGAAAGATAAATCTGTGAGGCATGAGCCTCTTTGGTCATCTGCGTATTCAATGCCGCCATCAATGCAGAAGAAAGCCTGTTCGTATCCATAAATATATTTTCAGAAAAAGCACGTGTAAAAAAATCATGCCATGCGAAATAGTCTATTCAAACGCCTATAGCCTTATTTATAAAATGGATCAATCGTTTAGCGGCATAATATTTTATTCAACAAGAAAAATGGAATTGACATGCAGAGTAAAATCAGGATTCTCAGCGTAATTAATCTTTTAGCTTTATTAGTACACATTTTCTTTTCGTATGCTACTCAATTCAAATTAGTCAATACAAAAGATGTAGGACAAATTTCAGATCAATATGTTTCATTGTTTACACCTGCTGGATTTACGTTTGCTATCTGGGGTTTTATTTATGTATCGCTCCTGGGGTTTTGCATGTTTCATATATTCCTGGCATTTAGCCGTGTGCCTGCCTATCAGTCGAACCAGGATATCAGCCGGATAGGCGGATTATTTATGTTTAATAATCTCGCTGCTGCTGCGTGGCTACTGGCGTGGACCCACAACAGGATAGGTTTTTCATTAGGACTAATATGGTTTCAGTTGATAACCTTAATTGCCATTCATAGTTTAATCAATATCCATAACCCGAGACGGCAGAGTGCATCGAAAGTGTTTACCCAATTTCCGCTTAGCATTTATCTCGGCTGGATCAGCATCGCTACTATTGCAAATACGGCTGTTTACCTTACGTCCGCCAACTGGGATGGTTTTGGATATTCTGCCATTATATGGACAAGAATAATGATCGGCGCTGCTGTATTAATTACATTGCTCGTTGTGTTGCTGTGGTACAATGTATTTTTTGGACTGGTTGTAATCTGGGCATTGTATGGCATCATCCGGAAACTGCAAATGACAAATGCCATTACTTATGCCGACATTATTCAGACGGCATGGATCAGCATTGCAATTGTCAGTATTGTTTGCATTATCCAATTCATTAAAAATCTCGGTATGAAAAAGATCCAGCAGCGTTTTCCCGAGGCTATTCCAGTAAAGTAGATAGTTAATCGCAGTAATAGGGAAAAAAAATGCGCCCCGGCATTTGGCATACCTGCAGGCGCTTCGTGTGTGTGATATCTAATGGTAAGTGCAAAAAGTATTTACTGGTTCCGCACAGCTTTCGCGACTCTCCACCCCAAAGCTGTACCTGTTGCTCCGCCGATTAATGCATTCAATATGACATCGAAGGCAGAAATACCGGTTGTTGAAAGGTTCATCTGGGAATACATAAACAGGTTAAAGCCTAACACCATCAACAGTGTAAGGGTAAGCGCTGTCGAAAAGCGCCGGCGCACCCCTGTTTTTGCATTCGATATACTAAAAATAAGAGCATACATAATTCCCCATGCTATATTGGCAATTGCTATTGCCCCCATTTCCGGTGGCGTTGCGGTAAAGGCCGAATATGCTTCCGAACCTGCCGAATAATTCATTACCAGTATTTCTAAAATAAACCAACCAAGTAGTAAAGCGGTAGCACCGGCAAAAAGAGCGGCAAGCAATGTTCTCGTGTTCATGTCAATGTTTTTAGGCAATAAGGGCGTACAAAAATCATCAAAATTCCAGGCTATACATGAGCACCGAATCCAGACCACATATACATTCAATCCGTAAGGCACCGGCAAAGAATCGCTATTTCATTTGGACAGGCTAAAACAAGATGGGATAAGGTTGTGGAGATTGTTAATGAAAAGATAAAGGAAATTTCAAGTCAGTAATTGAAAATTTTTGAAGCGGGGTTGCTTATTCATAGACCACCCTTTTTCCGAAGGGCATGAGCGAGATTTCTACCAGTTTAAAATGTTGTTTAGCCCAGGGAATACCGATGATAGTAATAGAAAGCAAAAAGCCCATAATGACGTGTATGATCGCAGTGTATAGACCACCGCAGAGAATCCAGACGATATTAAAAAGCAAACTGAGGCATCCGCTATTGCTGCTATCGCTGACTACTTTTTTTCCAAAGGGAAATAGCACGAGACCCGCCATTTTAAAACATTGCAAACCCCATGGGATACCAACAATGGTACAACAGAGAACCAATCCACCGAAGAAATAACCAAGTGCAGCAAAGAAGCCACCAAATATCAGCCACACGAGATTGCCTAATGCATTCATGCGTAAAATAGTTTAAGTAAATAAAAATGGCTGAAGTTGTAACTGAAAAAATAAAGCGCATTTATAAAACGATGTGTTAAGCAGTTTGGTTGCATCCTATTTGAAACCTGTTATGCTTTGAAAACCGAACAGGTTTGACAAGCACTGTAACCTTTTTGAAGATACTGCGTCCTATTTACAGAAGCGATTGAAATGAGATAATCTTCAAAAGCAACTAAGAAAATAAATTTATAAACGATTAAACGAAGATGTCATGAACGGTAAATATATCACTACCCTTTTACTGATTACAGTGAAGGGAAATGAAGAAGCAACTGAAGACAAGAAGATCGCTGCTTAAGGGGCTACAACTACTAAATCTGCATATATCCAAAAGCCACGTATACAAGCGTGGCTTTTTTTGCAATCGCCAATGGTCAATTTTGAATGGTGAACCCGCAACAGATAATGGACGATTGACCATTCACGTCTCACGTTTTACGTTTCACGACAAATAACAAACTCACTCTGTTCGAAGTGACTTCACCGGATTCGCCACAGCCGCTTTTATCGATTGATAGCTGATCGTTAAAATCGTAATCAACATGGCAGCAACGCCGGTGATAATAAATACATCTGCACTTATAGGTACCCGGTAGGCAAAATCATTTAACCAGTTGTTCATTGTTATCCAAACTATAGGAAATGCGATGATGATAGCCACCAATACCAGTTTCAAAAATTCTTTTGACAAAAGAAATGCGACGTTGCTAACCGATGCACCTACCACTTTTCGTATGCCAATTTCTTTTTGTCTTCTCTGGGCTGTGAATGCAGCAAGACCGAATAACCCAAGACATGAAATAATAATAGCCAGTGCTGCAAACCAACGGGCCAGTATGCCCACTTTATTTTCCGCTGTGTACAGGGCCTGGTAATCTTCATCTAAAAATTTGTAATCGAATTCCATTCCGGGGGCAAATGAAGCAAATGCTTTTTGCACTTGTGCAATTGTTTGCTTTTCGGCACCGGCTTTCATTCTTACCATCACGTTCGGCCCAACGGGATACACCTGGAAGAAACAAGGTTTAACGGACTGATATAAAGATTCGAAATTGAAATCTGCCGCCACGCCAACAATTTGTTTTTGCATGCCCCAAAACTTAATTGTTTTTCCAACAGGATCTTTCAATCCCATTTGTTTTATCGCTGTTTCATTAAATACAATTTCATTACGGGCATTATCATTCTTTGAAAAGTTTCTTCCTTCTTTGATTTTTATTCCTGCAGTTTCTAAAAAATTGCTACCCACTTCGAGATTTGCAAATTCGATATCCATGTTTGGATTTTTACCCGGCCATTCGAAGCCAGAGATTGCGCCATGATCGCCGGTAAGGTTGTGCGCAAAGCTTCCGGCACTCACTACGCCGGGAATAGTACTCAGTTCATTTACAAATGTGACGGCCGCATTTATTTTAGCCGAATCCATTTCAAGTGGTATTTCAAAATGAATCACGTTATCACGGCTGTACCCGAGATTTTTGGATTGTATATAATTCAACTGGCGGTAAACAATCAAAACACCGGCAATAAATAAAACGGACAGCGTGAACTGAAATACAACAAGGCCTTTCCGAATCACCACTTCACCGGATGAAGTATTTAGTTTTCCTTTCAAAATATTAACCGGTTTAAATCCTGATAAATAAAATGCAGGATAACTACCGGCTACCAATCCGGTAATTAATGTAATGCCGATGATGGATAGTATAAGACCAGCGTGGAAATGAAGATTTAATTGTTTACCAGTTACAGCGTTGAATAATGGTAAAGTAAGACTGATTAAGATCATAGCGAGCGCCAGAGCAAGGAAAGACATCAGCATTGATTCGCCAATGTATTGTAACACCAACGCCTTTCGGGTAGCGCCTACCACCTTTTTAATGCCTACCTCTTTTAATCGTTTAGAAGCTTTCGCTGTTGAAAGATTCATGAAGTTGATGCAGGCGATGATCAATATAAAGATGGCAATGATGGAAAATAATTTTACATACGCTATTCTTCCGCCAATCGCCATACCGTTTTCATATTTACCATTCAGGTAACGGTCAGAAAATTTCTGAAGAAATAGAGTCTTGCCCTGTTCTTTATCTTTTGTGAGTGGGAAGTTTTTAATCTTACTGTTGAGCTTCGCAATATCGGTACCTTTCTTTACAATTATAAAAGTAGTGGGATCGCTGTTGCCCCAGTTCAATAGGTTTGGCCTTCTCTCTAATACAAGATCGTAGTTAAATAATAGGTCAAATTGTTCTGTAGCAGACGGGGGCGTTTTTTCAAATACGCCAGACACCATAAACGTACCGCCAAATTCATTGAGATCATACTTCAATGTTTTGCCGACAATATTTTCGCTTGTACCATATAGTTTCTTTGCCAATTCGGTTGATATAGCCACGGCGGTTTTCCCGGCGAACAAACTATTTTTATCCCCTTCGGTAAAATGCATAGTGAATGCATTGAAATAATCTTTGCTTACATAGGTGCCGCCTGCTTTTATCTTCACATCATTATTAGTAGCAACGCCCGATGCCGAAAACCATGATGCAGGTAACACTGAAACACTATATTCTACTTCCGGCATCTCTTTAGCCAATACTTTTCCCAGCAATCCTGCAGTTCCGGTAATTGTTTTAATGCCATTTTCCCCCTTCAGGTTTTCCATCACCTGGTAAAGCTCTTTATCTTTTTCGTTGTATTTATCTACATTCAGTTCATCCGCCACCCACAAATAAATAAAAAGCGAACAGGCAAGACCTGTAGATAAACCCAACAGGTTGAGTATTGTAAACTGTTTGTCTTTTATCAGGTTTCTCCAGATGATTTTGAAGTTGTTTTTGAGCATGTCTTATAATTGTAAGTTTTTAATTTGTGAGAAAAGGCAACAAGGCATCGAGGCACAAAGTATTTTTCACTATTCATTTCTCATTCACAATTGACCATTGATCATTCACGTTTCACGTCTCACGACAAACAGAGGCACGAAGTAGTTCTCTCTCGGTTGCTATCAGAATTGTATTTTTAATTTTTCACTTTTATCTTTTCACTATTCATTTCTCAACGACTTCACCCCGATATGCATCGGGATTCGTCACGTCATTTTTATTATTCAGTTCTGAGTGACTTTACCGGGTTTGCCAACGCTGCCCGCACTGCCTGGTAACTGATCGTGGCAATGGTAATCAGCATTACGGATATGCCTGCAAACAGGAATACTGTAACGCTGATGTGTATACGATAGGCAAAACTTTGCAACCATTCATTCATCGCCCACCATGATAATGGAAATGCAATCAACATAGAAATCATTACCAGTTTTAAAAAATCCTTGGACAACATGATGGTGATTCCCTGCACTGATGCGCCGACTACTTTGCGGATACCAATTTCTTTTTGCCTGCGCTGGGCTGTGAACGTAGCTAAACCAAATAACCCTAAGCAGGAAATCAATATGGCGAGTGCCGCAAAGTATCTGGACAAAATAGCCACTCTAGATTCCGTAATGTATTGTTTCTGGTAAGCCTCATCTAAAAAATTATAGTCGAAAGGAAAGCCGGGATTAAATGATTCGTAGAGTTTCTGAATTTGATTAATCGTTGCCTGCTGATGTTCTGCCTTTACTCTCACCATCATTTTATTCCAGGTATTATTGCCACCTTGAACCTTCATGTATGTTTGTTTTACCGGCTCGTGCAGTGATTCGTAATGAAAATCTTTAACCACACCAATCACATGGTGCGGACGATCAAACAAACTGATCGTTTTACCGACCGGATCTTTTAACTGCATCAGTTTTACAGCGGCTTCATTTAAAATGATATTATCGTGTTCATCACCAAAGGCGCGGTTGAAACTTCTGCCCGATACCATTTGCATACCCATTGTTTCAATAAAATCGAAGCTCACGCCGAAGCCTTCGAAATAAACAGGAACGTTCGGATCTTTTCCTTCCCAACTGATGCCATAGTTACCAAAATTCCTTCCCACCATGTTGTTAAACGTCATACTTGCATTGACCACGCCGGGAATCTTTTTCAATTCCGCCATGAATGATTCTTCTTTATTCAATAACTGCCCCTCGGTACTAAAACGCACCACGTTATCTTTATCATAACCCGGTTTTGTTGTTTGTATAAATTGTATTTGCTGATACACAACGGCAACAGCAATTATCAGTGCAACAGACAAGGTGAATTGAAAAACAACCAAACCTTTCCGTGAGAATGTTTCGGCCAGCGAAGATTGAAACTTGCCTTTCAATATTTTTACCGGCCGGAAACCGGAAAGATATAAAGCAGGATAACTGCCCGCCAGCAGGCCTGTAACAATTATCACTGTGGCGATGCTGGTAAGAAGACGCGGCGTAAAAACCAGCTCAATATGCTTACCTGTGAGTGTATTGAACTGTGGTAACAACGCCCACGCGATAACGATCGCTACTAGCATAGCGAATACTGTCAGCATCGTAGATTCAGTTAAAAACTGGAGAATGAGTTGTTTTCTGCCGGCGCCAACTACTTTCTTTATGCCTACTTCTTTCATACATTGTGAAGCCTTTGCCGTGGACAGGTTCATGAAATTGATACAGGCAATCACAAGAATGAAAATGGCTATTAATGAGAATAAGCGGACATACTCAACCTTACTGCCTGTTTTGGCGCCATGATCGAACGTGTTTTGTAAATAGTTTGCTGAAAACAACGTAGCGAAGGCAGACCTTGTACTATCACCACTGTTTTCTGTAACGATGTGGGCTATGCGCTTATTGAATGCCGCTACATCTGTTCCTTCTTTCAACAATATAAAATTGTGCGGACCGGTATTGGTCCAGCTTTTTACCCATGACTGTTCATCTTTCAGATATTCGAATGAAAGAACAAAGTCAAATTGCTGTGAAGACTGTTCGGGTATATTATCAAAAATGCCGGAGATAAAGAAATCGCGTTGTTGCTGAAAGCGGATGGCTTTGCCAATAAGATTTTCGGTGGTGCCAAATAGTTTGCGCGCCAGGTCGCCGGAGATAACAATTGAATTTTTATCAGCCAACACTTTTTCTTTTTGCCCGGCTATCAGGTGAAAGGAAAAGATGTCGAAATAATCCGGCCCGGCATACTGGCCGATTGCTTTTATATATTTATCGCCATTGGCTAATGTGAACTTTGGCCACCATTGCGGAGGCGCCACTGCGGCAGCATATTCTATTTCCGGCATTCTTGCCTTCAATGCTTCGCCGAGTACGCCGGATGATTCATCAGAAAGATCGCTGCTTTGCCCAAGGGCGCCGTGATGCTCCATCAACTGATAGATGCGGCTATTGTTTTTAAAAAACTGGTCAACACTGAGTTCATCGCTCACCCAAAACCAGATCAGTAATGTACAGGCGAGGCCGGCAGAAAGGCCAAGCACATTCAATACAGTAAAGCGACGATCTTTCAACAGATGCCGCCAGGCGATTTTGAGGTTGTTGCGAAACATGGCTGATGATATGAGTAATGAGGAATCAGTAATGAGTAGCTGCACACTCATTATTCATTACTCATCACTGATTTCGTGCCGGAAAGACAGCGGGTTAGAAATCAATGGTTTTAAAGACCTGAACATCTTACCGATGAACGGTTTTGATACACCAGGTGTACGGTTAGTGTGAAGAGAGAAGTCGGGAAAGTCTGAAGTCCGGAGTCCGAAGAGAGGGTCGGTGAGAGATCCGAACTCACCGACTACCGACTCCTGACTTTATTGGCTACTCACATGCTGAATCTTGTCAATCGCATGTCGAATACCGTAGCTGACTAAATATTTTTCCAAAAGGCTTTGAGAAAGTTTATATTTAAGGAAATACCATTAGTCTGTATGTTAACCGGAAGAACAACAAAGCTTCTATTGCTATTGATCTTTACTGGTTATTCCTTTTCCGTTTCATTTAGTCAGAGCACACAGATCAGGGGATTTATTGATGGACTGGTGACGTACGAAAAAGGAAAGGCTTCTTTCGGCTTCGGTGAACAGGATTTGTTCATTACTGCTGAATTGCACGACCGCATATCGTTTCTTGGTGAAAGTGTTTTTAAATACACACCGTCATCTCCCACTGAATTTTCTGTAAGTATCGAGCGGGTTGTTATCAAATACAATATTGCGGGCAATCATAATCTTCTTATTGGTAAACACCACACGCCACTTAATTACTGGAACGATACCTATCACCATGGTCGTGTATTCTTTCCCACTATCGATCGGCCGCTTTTATTTGCAGCTAACATTATACCATTGCATACAACAGGCGCCAGCCTGCAGGGTCATGACCTTGGTAAGCTGAAGTTTGGCTACGACTTTATGGTTGGCAATGGCCTTGGCGCACCCGAAGTATCAGACAACGATAAATACAAATCAATCACTGCTGCCATACACATCAAGCCGGTCGAGTATCTCCGTTTGGGTCTTTCGTATTATCATGATATCATCTCAAAAGGGGCTGACGTGCATGAAAATATTGTAAACTGGAAAGTGAACCAGAACCTGTACACAGGATCGGTATCTTATTTCGGCAAAAAATTTGAATTGCTTACAGAAGGAACACTGGCATATAATAAGACCGATACCACCGGTTCAAGGAGAACGCTTGCTTCTTACCTCTATGCAGGGTACAGGGTCAGCAAAAAGATAACGCCGTATGTACGGTTGGATAACCTGAATTATCAGCAGGGAGAAATTTATTATCATAAAGATAATACCACTTCTATCATCGGCGGTTTGCGATACAGCATCAATTACCTGGCCGTGGTAAAACTGGAATACCAGCACCAGCATACAGAAATGGAAGGCAATATTGACAGGGTGACCGCACAATTTGCAATAGGTTTTTAATGAAGAAAACAACAACATACATGAATTTCAGATTAGCGGTCACCGTTAGGTTACTGTTTGCATGCATGTCATTGTTGTGTATAACATCTGCCCGCGCACAGGACAATTCACTCACTGTTGTCGCCAATGAAAAAGGGGCGCCTTCAGAAATCAAGCTTTCAGAATTAAAGTCGGTACTGATGGGTGAAAAGCAACGATGGAGCAATGGTAAGAAAGTGGTGATCGCCCTCATGAAAACATCCACGCCGCTGGGTACCGTGGTGAGTAAAAAGATTTACGATATGAGCGGCGATGAAGTAAAAGGTTTCTGGCTGAAAATTTCCTTTGCAGGAAAAGCGGATGCACCCAAGTTCTGCAACACACCCGAAGAGTTACTTTCATACGTTTCCGAAAATGAGGGCGCCATCGGCATCGTGGATAAACCGGCCGATACACGTGATGTGAAAATAGTAACAGTTGACGGTAAAAAATCATTTTAGCGGTTAGGCGTACAGGTTATACAGGTTAAAGGCGATCATTCATCCGAAAGCGGCTTGTTTTTGTTTCCCTTCCTTTAAATTTTTCGACCATTAGTATGCGCATCAAGTTAAAGACAAAAATCTGGTTAACCGTTTTCACGATCGTGCTGATGTTTTCATTCTTCACTTTATTCTATTTCCCGGAACAACAGGAAAAATACCTGCTGGCCAACTATTCCAATGAGGTAGAGAACCTGGCTAAAACCGTTGCGCTCGGTGTACGCATTGCTATGACGGACGAAAACTTTGAAGGCGTACAGGAAGCCATGCATTTTGTAACCGATGATCACCGGCTGAAGTTTGTAAGCCTTTTGCAGGATATCGCTCCTCCCGATCCCAATTTTAAGCCGATACCGCGATACGCGGTACTAAAGACGGTGCCCGATAGCGCTGTAACGGATACTTCGAAATATGCCGATGGCTCCATCATTGTAAAATCGATACCGTTTACGTCTAAAGCAATGTCTGGCGCAGTGGTACTTGCCTTTTCTACCAGTGATATTATTAAAACCAAGGGCGAAATCCGTAAGGCATCATTGATTCTAAGCAGTGTTGTATTTCTGATCAGCATCCTGATCGGCTTCTGGCTGTCCCGGCATATTTCAGTACCCGTATTGGCATTGCGCGACGCCGCTTACCGCGTAGGCGAAGGAGACCTGACGCAAAGCGTACAAAATTATTCCGGCGACGAAATCGGTGAACTCTCCATGGCCTTCAACAAAATGGTAGAAGATCTTGCGCTGGCGAATGAACAACTGAATAAAGTCAATGCTGATCTCGGATTTACCAACGAAACGTTGAAATCTACTGTAGACAACCTGAAGGCAACACAGGACCAGCTGATCCAGGCGGAAAAAATGGCTTCGCTTGGTGAACTCACGGCCGGCATTGCGCATGAAATAAATAACCCGATCAACTTTGTCTCTGCCAATATCCAACCGTTAAAAGACGACCTTACCGATGTACTGAAAATTGTGTACGCATACGATGACCGGATGAAAGAGAAACAACTTGAAAAAGAATTCAGCGGGCTTCCTGATATACGTAACGATCCGGAGATAAAAATGACGATGCAGGAGATCACCAACCTGCTGAAAGGAATAGAAGAAGGCGCTATGCGTACCTCTGAAATTGTAAAGGGGCTACGCAATTTCTCCCGCATGGACCAGAATGTATTCAAAAAGGCGGATATGAACGAAAGCCTTGAATCTACATTGACGTTGCTGCACAGCTCGTATAAAAACCGCATTGAGATAATAAAAGACTATGGCGAAATACCGGAGATTGTTTGTTATCCCGGCCAGATCAACCAGGTATTTATGAATATCCTTTCCAATGCCGTGCAGGCGATTCCAGGGCAAGGAACCATTTTTATTAAAACATGGCGAGCGGGTGATATGGTAAAGATTTCATTGAAAGATACGGGCACCGGTATAAGAGAGGAGATAAAGAAAAAGATATTCGATCCGTTTTTCACCACCAAGGAAGTGGGCAAAGGCACCGGACTTGGTTTATCTATTTCATACGGCATTATCGAAAAGCATCATGGCGATATCGCCGTTATTTCCAAACCCGGCGAAGGAACTGAGTTTATCGTCAGCATACCCATTCAGCAATCAATAAGTGCATAAACTATGGAGCAGGAAAATAAAGAATACAATGTACTCTACGTGGATGATGAGGTGAACAACCTGAACTCGTTCAGGGCGGCATTGCGCAGGCATTACCATGTGTTTACAGCGGAGAGCGGTGAAGAAGGCATTGAGATACTTACCAAAAATGATATTCATGTAGTGGTTACCGATCAGCGGATGCCCAATATGACCGGCGTACAGTTTTTACAACATATACCCGGCGACCAGGATAATATCCGCATCATTCTTACCGGGTTCAGCGATATGGAATCGATTATTGAAGCAATCAATACAGGTAAGGTATACCGTTATATTACCAAACCATGGGACAAGGATGAGCTGAAGATCACGATTGATAATGCGATAGAAACCGTAATGCTGCGACGAAACAACCGTAAACTGATACATGAACTGCAGGAATACAATGGGCAACTGGAAGAAAAGGTAAGCCAGCGTACGCTGGAACTGGAAAAGCAAAAGATGCTGGTAGAATCGGAGAAAGCAAAATCCGATTCGTTGCTCTTAAACATATTGCCGGATGAGATAGCGGACGAACTGAAACGCTTTGGACGTTCGTACACAAGAAAACACCAACAGGTAAGTGTGCTGTTTGCAGATATAAAAGACTTTACAGTTATCGCTGAGAAATTACCAGCGGAAAAATTAGTGAACCAACTGGATGAAGTATTTCGTGCTTTCGACAACATCGTAGAGAAGTACGACATTGAAAAGATAAAGACTATCGGTGATGCTTACATGTGCGCCTGCGGCCTGCCGCTGAGCCACCAGGACAATGCCTTGAATACGGTACGTGCCGCATTGGACATGCAGGAGTTTATCCTGAGCTTTGCCCATGCTACCAACATTCAAAACATACCCATCTTTGAAATGCGCATCGGCATTCATACCGGGCCGGTGATAGCAGGGGTGGTAGGCAACAGAAAGTTTGCCTATGATATATGGGGCGATACGGTGAACCTCGCTTCACAAATGGAACAACGTGGTGAAGCAGGTAAGATCAATATCTCCGGCAGTACATTCGAGTTGGTACGCAATCATTTCAATTGTACCTATCGCGGTAAAATATTCGCAAAAAACAGGGGTGAAGTAGATATGTATTATGTGGAGGGGAAGGTTTGAGTTATCGAACTGCACTGAAAATGTTGTTGCAATCAAGGACGAATAAAGCCACTACAAAGCTCCCTGTTTCTATGTAGACGAGAGGCTTTTCATGCCCCATGCAGGGCGGCAGCATCTACACAAAAGAACTATCCGAAGGGGTGGGTTACGGTTACACGAAATATATCAGACTATTACTGTCGCATATGCTATCAAAAGAATTTCGTACATCTATGAAGGTAATATTCAATTATAAAGAAACGTCTGGAAGAGATAGCTGGTAAGAGCAGGCGACTATCCAGACAAACCGCACATTGTACAAAAATGTTTTTGAATGCTAAAGGGCTTTATTAAATATGAGGTTCATTGTATCCTCGCCGTAGCTTGATTTTATATCAGCATGAAGAGAAATAGACTTTCCATTATTGACCAGCCTCCAAACCTCTGTTACTTTAAATTCTGTTTGCCCGCTGCTTCCGTAACCCCATACAACAGAATTCACGGTCATCGTTTGGCCATCAGGTGACCACTTTACACTGGATTTTTTGATTCTATAGGATATGGTATCTTCTCTTTCTTTGCCATCAAACACTAGTCTCTCTTGTGTGGCAGGCCGTGTTCCGTTGGGAGATGGGCCACCTGTTATGTATATCGTCAAGAATTTTGCCTGGGCAACTATTTTCATTGCGTCAGCTCGCATGTGATCACCCAACCCCCATGTACAAAGAGAGTGTCCACGGGTGCTTTTCGACTCGTTTAGTTTCCAGGTGCCAGAAAAGTTCACGTGGCCTGGGAACATGCTCGTTAGCGTAAAGAAGGCAGCGGTTAACAACAGCACTGACTTGACATCTGCAATTATTGCCACTACTTTTTGGTAGTAACTTTCAAGGCTATTATTTCCCATAAGCAAAAGTTGTTATAGATAAGGCGAAGGACTGATTAAAAGAGTTGCATTGTCCGGGAAAGCTGTTTTGTCTGGTTATTAGTTTTTGAAGATGGGTGGCATTGGGATAGAATTTCGTGGAAGCTATTTTGGTTTTATAATTATGTTTTACTGAAACACTGGCTGGTAATTCGTTTCACATTGTAATCATTGGCATACTACATTGAGGTATGGCAGATGTGCATGATGCGAAGACACAGAGTTATAAAGAATCTATGAAAGGAGAACATAAATTCCGATCATCTGAAAAGCTTGCGAGAAAAGCTCTAACTCTATTTAATCAGTTTCGCTTTAGATAAAAGAGTATTTGCCGCTTTGACTTTTTCAGGAAAAGATGATTTGGACGTTTTTGCTTTATAAACAATTGTCACCGGTTCCGTATTTTTTATCCTGGAACGTGAGATTGCTTTCTCGGCATTATTTTTTTTAGCTACGCCCATTTTCAAATTTACATTTTATTCTTTATAATGAATAACGAGTAGTTTTTCTCTACTGCAAAATCAAATTCTACTTCCTGGTAATTGTCGTTTTCATCTTTGCTTAAGGCTGTAATAGTATAATTAGCAAACAAAGTTTTATGATAACGACCCAAAATGTTTTTGTAAAAAGCTGTGCGGTCATCTCTACTTCCTGTGAAAACAAGTTTCGCTGCCTTATTTTCCTTGAGAAAATCTTTCATTGTTTCGACCACGGTAGCCATTATACGTACTATATCCTGATTGTTGGAATATACTGTATCACTTATTCTGCCATTCTTCATTACATCACCGAACGCAACATTGAAATAGTTGCGTTTTCTTAACGGAGTAAACTCAATACGTTTTTTGATCTGACCATTGGGGCCAATACTCACAAATTCATACCTCGTAATAGATTTTTTGGTAGCAAAGTATCCTTTCGAAGCCATAAATATCTGACAAGCTTTTGCGAAAGATAAATCTTTTAATTGCATGCCTTTCTTAGCCCAACCTTATTACAATGTTTTATAATTTTAGAAAATGGCAGATGTGCATGATGCAAAGACACGGAGCTATAATATGAGCCACATAAAGGGGAAGGATATGAAGCCGGAAATGTTTCCACATTATTGTATCTTATCACGCTTTCCCAAGTTATGTCTTGCACATAATAATTGGACATTCTCAGCTTTCAATGATGTTCCGACATTTGAGAATGGAAGAATATGATCAAAATTCAAATTGTCACTACTATAACATTGCGCAGATTGTCCTTTATCTCTTTTCCATACTTTCAGGCTGAAAGAAAGAGGAAGATTAGGAAAGGCTCTCAGCCAGAAGGTGTAACGATATGCCCTCATAAAGCATTGCGCCGAGCCGATTGCTATCGGCTTTAGTCATTCATAATTGAGAGATTTACTTACTGGCCAGGAGATCCGGCTAGAAAGAAAATGATAAACATCACACCACTTTTTCTAAATCGCCTCCTTTCGTTGATTCTATCTCCACTCCAAACTCAAACTGCATTTCATTCAGTTTACGATAAAGGCCGTTATGGTTCATCAGTTCTGAATGCGTACCGGCTTCGCTTACGATTCCTTTATCAATCACTACGATCTGGTCGGCATTACGGATGGTAGAAAGGCGGTGCGCAATGACAAAAGAAGTACGCCCTTTCATCAGGTTCTCCAGGGCTTCCTGTACCAGTTGTTCACTTTCACTATCGAGTGAGGAAGTTGCTTCATCTAAAATCAGTATCGCAGGATCTTTTAAAATAGCACGGGCAATAGCAATGCGTTGCCGTTGGCCGCCACTCAGTTTAATACCGCGTTCACCCACTATCGTTTCATACTGTTCGGGAAACCGTTCAATGAATTCATGGGCATTGGCATGTTTTGCAGCTAACATAATTTCTTCATCCGTAGCGCCGGGTTTTCCGTAAGCAATATTTTCTTTGATGCTGCCGCCAAATAAAATTACATCCTGCGGCACCAGCGCCATTTGCCTGCGCAATTGTGAAAGAGGAAATTGACTGGCCGGTCGCTCATCAAAATATACTACGCCCCTATCTGGTTCATAAAAATGTAACAACAATGAAGCGATAGTCGATTTGCCTGCACCACTCGGTCCTACGATGGCAATCTGTTCGCCATCTTTGGCGCTAAGTGAAAGATCATTCAGCACCGGCACATCCTTACGGCTGGGATAACTGAACGCTACATGATCAAACCGCACATTTCCTTTCAATACGTATTGTGGTTCTACGCTTATGTCTTTCAGTTCTATTGCTTCACCGCTGTCGCGCAATATTTCCCGTACACTTTGTGTGGCGCCTAATGTTTTTTGTAATTGCGAAAAGATATCAGCAAAGCCCGCAAACGTACCACCCACAAACATCGAAAAGATAACGAACATGGTGAGCGATCCGATTGTAAGCTCATTTGATTGTATCATACCCGCCCCAACCCACATTACAAAAGCAATAGCGCCAAATACACTGAAGATCATAAACGCGATAAATGCGCCACGGTAACGTGCAGTACTGATCGCCGTTGTAACTACAGAGCGGATACTTTTTACATAGCGGTTGATTTCATAAAACTCACCGGTAAATGCTTTTACAATCGAAATACCCTGGAAGGTTTCCTGCACGATGGTGCCGCTATCGGCCAGCTGATCCTGCGTTTTCTTGGCCATCTTACGGATGCGCTTACCAAACACTACCGCGGATATCGCGATAAGCGGCACTACTGCCAGCATCACAAGTGCCAGCTTTGCGCTGATCCAGAATATAAAGAACAAACCGATGATCAGCGTGAACACACCCCGTAAAAACTCAGCAAGGGTAAATGAAACAGCATCCTGTATCTGCGACAGATCGGAAGAAATGCGATTGCTTAATTCACCCACTCTTTTTTCTGTAAAAAAACTCATGGGCATCGAGAGCAGTTTACTGTACACATCTTTGCGCATATCTGCCAGCGACCGTTCGCCTGCAGAGGTGAGCAGGTACACCCGCATAAAGGAGAAGAGTGTCTGTACAGCCAATTGGCAAAAGATGAGGAGCAATGTTGTGTTCAGGCTCCAGTGAATATTCTTCAAACTACCGCCGAACTGAGACATACTGTTGAGTCCTGGTATGGTAGTACCCGGCGCAGCGGCATCGATCATTTTACCAAGAAACAATGGAAACAGGCTGGTGGTAAATGCAGAAAGGGCAATGAATATTAACCCCAGTATAAATTGCCCGCGGTAAGGCTTCAGGTAAGTGAAAAGGATGAGCGCCTGTCGCAGGTTTTCTTTATTCACCTTTGCTTTGGGCGATTCTCCGTCTCTTCCGCCGCGGTTTGATTTTGCCATTGTTATTACCTGTTCTTGTGAGTTGAAGGTAGCTGTTTTGTTTCTTCAGGAAGATGACGGATGAGAGGAGGGATTATTCTATCATTTTCCTATTTACTTTATTTGGCAGGCAAAGATGCCAGTATACTACACAAAATAAGTACCGGCATTCTGTAACCATTCTTCAATTTGTAAGTATTCAACTCAACGCTTCTTCCTTTTCTGTTCTCAAACTTCGCTTATGTTCAAAAGCAATATCAAAATCGCCTGGCGGAATCTCATTAAGAACCGCCTTTTTACTTTTCTTAATCTTACCGGGTTGGCAACAGGTCTTGCCGCTGTGCTTTTCATTTTTCTTTGGGTAAAAGATGAACGCGGTATGGATCGCTTTCATGCCAACGATAAAAGATTATATCAACTGTTGGGTAGTATAAAACTGGCCAATGGCACATTTACCCAAGACTATACTCCTGCTTTGCTTGCCCCATCCATCGCCAAAGACATGCCCGAAGTAGAAATGGCAACAGGGGTAATGCCTGCCTGGGGTGGCAAGGGCGTTATAAGCTATGACGATAAACATTTAAAGGCAGCAACCACTTATATCGACAGTAATTTTTTCACTGTATTCAGTTATCCATTAGTAGCAGGAAATGCAGCGACCATGTTTTCAGGTAATCATTACACGATGATTTCAGACGAGATGGCGGTAAAACTGTTTGGCAGCAGTGAGAAGAGTCTTGGTAAATCCGTGGAATGGAAAGATGAACCAGCACAATACACTATCGTAGCCGTGTTTAAAAAACCGCCGGTGAACTCTACCATGAAGTTTGACGTGTTACTCAATATAGCATTACGTGGAGGACGTAGTCGCGAGGAATGGGAAGATTGGTCAAACAGTAATCCAAGCACCTACGTGGTATTGAAAACGGGTACAGATATTGACCAATTCAATAAAAAGATATACGGCTATATGCAAACAAAGTCGGATCATGCCGTATTGAGTTTGCAGGCTGCTAAGTACAGTGATCGTTACCTCTATAATAAATATGAAAACGGAAAGCTGGTCGGTGGCCGCATAGAATATGTACGCCTGTTTTCTTTGGTGGCTTTATTTATACTTGTAATCGCCTGTATCAACTTCATGAACCTCTCAACTGCAAAAGCTGCAAGGCGGGCAAAAGAAATTGGTATTAAAAAAGTGGCTGGTGCAGGCAGAGCCACACTGATCATTCAATACATCAGCGAAAGTATGCTGATGGTTTTTTTATCAGTAGCCGTTGCGATAGCGCTTGTGTTATTATTGCTGCCATTGTTTAACAGTGTTACAGGCAAGTCTTTGTCTATACAATGGAACACAGAATTTATAAGCAGCCTGCTTGGCATTACTGTTCTCACAGGCCTCATTGCCGGAAGTTATCCTGCATTTTATTTGTCTGGCTTCAGGCCTGTTACTGTTTTAAAAGGGAAGTTGCCTGCATCATTGGCTGAACTATGGATACGAAAAGGATTAGTTGTGTTTCAATTCACCTTGTCGGTCATATTTATTATCGCTGTTATTACTATCTACAAACAGATGAACCTTGTGCAAACGATCAATCTCGGTTATGCGAAAGACAACATCATCTCTTTCAGAAATGAAGGAGCGCTACCGAAATCGATAGATCCTTTTATGAATGATCTGAAAAATCTGCCCGGCGTAATGAGCGTTTCTACATTGGGAGGAAATATGTCTGGTGAAAAGAGTGGCAGTACCGAAAGAGTGACCTGGGAAGGAAAGAAAGCGGGGGATTCTATATACATTATGAACCTCGATGCTGACTACGGCATACTGGAGATGCTCGATATAAAAATGGCGGCAGGCAGAACGTTTTCACGGGAAATTGGTAATGATAGCGCATCAATGATCGTCAACGAGACAGCCGTTGCGGCCATGGGCATGAAAGATCCGATTGGAAAAACAGTAACATTGTGGGGTGTTACCTATCGCATTATCGGCGTTGCAAAAGATTTTCACTTCGAATCATTGTACGAAAAAGTAAGGCCCTGTCTTATCCGCTACGGACAGAATAACTATAACATCTTTGTGAAAATAAATCACATCAAACAAAAGGAGGCTCTTGAAGCGATTCAAAAGCTATATCGGGCGTACAACCCAATATTTCCTTTCAGCTTTACTTTTTTGGATGAAGATTACCAGGCCATGTACACTGCCGAACAAAAAGTAGCAGCCTTATCAAAATTCTTTGCGGCGCTGGCTATCCTCATTTCATGTTTAGGTTTATTTGGTCTTGCTGCCTTTACTGCCGAAAAAAGAAAGAAAGAAATCGGCATCCGCAAAGTGATTGGTGCTTCTGTAGGTAGTGTGGTAATGCTGTTATCAAAAGATTTTCTCCGCCTGATATTGCTGGCTGTGGTGATTGCTTTTCCTGTAGCGTGGTGGGCAGTGAACCAATGGCTGAATAATTTCGCTTATCGCGTTCCGCTAAATGCCAGCATATTTGTCCTGGCAGCTATTTCAATTGTCGGCATTACGTTGCTCACGATCAGCGCTCAATCCATAAAGGCGGCGATAGCAAACCCGGTGAAGGCACTCAGAACTGAATAAAAAAAAGAGGTGACGAATCCCGATGCATATCGGGATGAAGTCGTTGAGGACGGAGTGATACAATTTGAAAATTTGAAGATGGGTAAATGAAAGAGAGAGTGAATGGTCAATGGGCAATCGTCAATGGACAAAACTGACCATCGACAATTGACTATAGATCACACTATTTCTATCGGAAATATCGTAACTTCAGAGCACAACCAACAGCAGCATGCGTGTGACAAGAGGATACCTGGCTGTGTTTTTTATTGCCTGCGCTAATGTATTAGCCGCTCAGAAAGTATTATACTCCTCTTATCTCAATGACCGCAATACGGATCGTTTTGAAATTACCGGCAAAGCAGGTGACTACTACTGGATTTTAAAAAATAAAAAGAAGAACCAGGTGGATCTGCCGGCTATGCCCTGGCATAGCGATAGACAGCCTTCTTTTGATATTTACGATAACCGGTTGGATGCGATTGCTACCGTTACTTCTGCAGAGATTACTGATACCACGGTAAAGGAATATTTTATTTCCGGAGATCGTTCATTTGACAACCTTATACTATCAGGAGGAAAAGATAAAATTTACCTTACCCTTGACCGTTATGCTCCTGACGGAAATCCTGTTGCGATCAATAAAACGCTTGACACATTTGATTTTGCCGAGCAGGGCAATAGTTTTATCCTGCTGCGATCTGAGGATAAAGAGAAGACGTTGTTGCTTTGCTTTCAAACAATACCGGATGCGCCATTACAATTGCACGCTGTACTATTTGACAGAAACTGGAATATTTTATCTGTAAACAAATACAGGCATCCATACATCACACAGCCATTTGTACAATATGAATTTTTCAATTATCCTGTAGAACATTTCAGCACCAGCTCAATTAAGTTAAGTAATAATGGCGATTGGATGATGGTCGCGCCATCGGGAAGAAATCATGATTTCTCGCTTTTTCATTTCAATGGCATCGATAGTAATTTTGTGTACAAAGACATCAAACTGCCCGCTTCTTCATCAGTAGAAGACGTTGCACTGTCTATTGACAATGATAAGCAGGAGGCTATGGCTGGTATTTTATCCCGCTTCCGGTTTTCAACACTTAAATGTGTGAATGTGGCCACGTATTCCATGGTTCCAAAAAAGATAAGTTTCGATACGTCTTTTCGTTTCAATACATTGGCTGGTGAAAAAGTACGCAATGAAAATCTTTACGAAGAAAGCTTTGTCGCCGTACCGGGTTCAGGCTTTATGTTATTGAAAGAATATGGTAAAGGCTACCAGAAAACAGGCCAGGAACCGGAAGACAATATTGATCCGTCATCCACGAAAGAAATTTTATTTTCTAACAACATTGCCAGCAATGCTACTGATGCTCCCGTGAAAAATGATGATTATACAAAGTATGTAACACTGGCTGGTTCCGCGCAGTAATTACAAACGTGGCGATCTTAGTTTATTCTATTTTCCCGGAACGAGAAGTGATAGTTGCTGGGCCGGCATCATTAATAAAGAACAAACCACTGAATTAAATTCATCTTATTTATCGTATGCCGTAGTGCCCGCTTCAGGAAGACTATTTTTTCTGTACAATAGTTTTTTATGGAAAGAAAACCAATACGGCAGCACGACGGTGCTGGATCATAAAGGTGAAGAGATAAAAGATGACGGTATTGTTTTCTCCAGAATCAATAACGAGTTACAGTTTCAGAAGGCCCGCCAGATATCTGATCATGAAATGGCAGTACCCTATTCGAACTATGGAAGAAATGGGTTTGCAATCATACGATTTTGAATGTAGGATTTGTGATCGCTGATGTATGATTAGGCTTCGGTTCATTAGTTAAATCAGACATCCTACATCAGAAACTTATTGAATCAGCTTCTTCTCCAGTTCCTCCAGCGAGACTCCTTTTGTTTCAGGTACTTTCGTTAATACCCAGATTAATTGCAAGACCATCATAAACGCGAAGAATGCGAATATTATCCACGGATCTTTTTTCCCTCGAAGCAAGCCCGTTTTTTCATCTAAAAAAACGGGAGTGATCAATGTAATAATCGCTGCAAATACCCAATGCACACTTGCACCAAACGATTGACCCAGTGCACGCACTTTGTTGGGGAATATTTCTGATATGAATACCCATATCACGGCGCCCTGCCCCATCGCATGCGAAGCGATGAAGAGTAATAAAAATGTCATCAACAAAGCAGGGCCGGCAGTTGAATAAAAAGAATAAGCAACCATTGCTAAACTGAGAATGTATCCAAACGAACCGATAATAAGCAATGTTTTTCTTCCAAGCCGATCAATCAGGTAAAGGCCAACGAAGGTGAATACGAGATTAACTCCACCAATAGCAATAGAGTTGAATAAGGAATCTTTTCCACTAGTCCCGCTCTTTCCAATATTTCAGGAGCATAGTAAAGAATAAAGTTGATACCAGACCATTGATTAAAGAACGCAACCATAAAAGCTAACCATATCACAGTTTTATAACGGCTGCTAAAGAACCGGATGTTTTTTCCTGCAGACTCCTGTTCGTTGGCAGTAATTATTTTTTTTATCTCGGCGTCAGTATCAGCAATGCCCATTTGTGACAGGATATTTTTCGCTGCCGGTAAATCATTTTTACGACTGATCAGCCATCGTGGGCTTTCGGGAACTCCAAACACCATTACTGTATAGATAATAGAAGGAATCGCCATCACGCCGAGCATCCAGCGCCAGTCATTCGCGCCACCTACGCCTTTTAAAAAGTAGTTAGAGAAAAATGCCAGTAATATTCCGAATACAATGTTGAATTGGTATAAAGCAGCCAGGCGACCACGTGTAGCAGGTGTAGAGATTTCAGAGATATAAGTCGGCGCAGCTACCGACGATACGCCAATGCCCAATCCGCCAATAAACCGAAAGAAAGAAAAAGTATAGGGGTCTTGCGCCAGTGCTGACCCTATTGATGAAACAGCAAACAAAATGCCCACCCACAACAATATCTTTTTACGCCCATATTTTTCTGTAGGAGCACCGCCAAACATCGCACCTACCACAGTGCCCCACAACGCCATCGACATAATAAACACACCGTGAAACCAGGGAGAGATCTCTGTAGTGTGCCAAAGCTCTTTGATAGGCTGATTAGCGCCGGATATAACTACTGTATCAAAACCAAAAATGAAACCGGCTAATGCTGCAACTATAGAAGATGTAAATATCTTACTGTTATTCATAAGCAATCGCTGTTTGGTAAAGGAAGATAGGAAAAACAATAACAGCTTTACACACAGATAACAAAGGATTATTTATTTAAGCAACTTCGCCTAAGCACTTCGATACAAACAGTCGTTATTGAAACCAACGTTAAAATATTTGCACTAATCAGCCGTGAGTGTTACTTTTGTATAGTCCATCAAAAAAGTAGATTAATGGCCACTTGCAATCTTTCCTGTTGTTGTAAATCATGTCGGATGACTATAACGTGCGGGTAAGCTATGCAGGATATAATATAATTATCAAAGCTTCCGCACATTCTGCGGAAGTTTTTGTTTTTTAAAATAAAAGTAGCATATGCAAAGTTTCAGGAACCGAACTCGAAAATCCGGTTGTAGAAAGGGATATCATTGAACTGGAGAGAAAAATCAAAGAATTCAGGGATGGCAAAATTCCGGATGAGAAATTCCGAAGCCTTCGGTTGGCTCGTGGCGTGTATGGTCAGCGGCAACCCGGTGTACAGATGGTGCGCATCAAATTGCCTTATGGTAAAATGACGATGGCGCAATGGAAGCGGATTGCAGACGTATCGGATAAGTATTCTACCAGCAATCTTCACCTTACCACCCGCCAGGATATACAGATTCACTTTGTCAGTCTTGATCGTACTCCGGAAATGTGGTCGGAACTGGAACAGGATTCCATTACGATCCGTGAGGCTTGTGGCAATACTGTAAGAAATATCACCGCTTCTGACCAGGCTGGTATCGATCCGGAAGAGGCGTTTGATGTAACGCCGTATGCGCATGCTGCATTTGAATATTTTCTGCGTAACCCGATCTGCCAGGATATGGGTCGTAAATTCAAGATGGCCTTTTCAAGCAGTGAAAAAGATACAGCGTTGATCTTTATGCATGACCTTGGAGTTATCCCCCGCATTCGTGAAGTGGAGGGTAAACAACAACGTGGTTTTAAGGTAGTGATCGGTGGTGGGCTCGGCGCTCAGCCGATACTTGCTCATACAACGTTTGAGTTTCTGGAAGAAGATAAACTGATTCCTTATATAGAAAGCATTCTGCGTGTGTTTGACCGCCATGGTGAACGTACCAGCCGGCATAAAGCCAGAATGAAATTTTTAATACAAAAAATCGGTATTGATGCCTTCAATGAATTGGTAAATGAAGAACAAAAAGCACTGGCTGTTCACCGTTATAAGGTGGATCTTTCAAAATTTGAAGAACCGGTATTACCGTCTACGGATTTCAAACCAGGTGATGTAACCATTTCTAACCAGTTTAAGTTTGAACTGTGGAAAAAGACAAACGTGATGGATCAGAAGCAACCAGGTTATTATACTGTGTATATAAGGGTGCCGCTGGGAAATATTCATTCTGAAACCAGCCGTCGCTTAATCGAAAAATTAAGACCTGTAATTGCAGATGATATCCGCGTTACTGTAAACCAGGGATTGCAATTACGTTATGTAAAACCAGAGCATCTTGAATATGTTTACAGTGTGCTCGATGCTGAAAAGCTGGCTGAACCGGGTTTTGGCAGCACGGCAGATATTACAGCTTGTCCCGGCACTGATACATGTAACCTGGCCATCTCGAGCAGTACCGGTATCAGCGTTGCCTTGAGTGAAGTCATTGAAGATGAGTTCCCGGAATTTTTAGAAAACAAAGATGTTTCTATTAAAATCAGTGGTTGTATGAATTCATGCGGCCAGCATGGTATGGCTTCTATTGGTTTTCATGGCAGTTCTTTAAAATCAAAAGGACAAACCGTTCCTGCATTGCAAGTGTTGGTGGGCGGCGCTGTATTGGGAAGTGGTGAAGGTCGTATCGCCGATAAAGTAATCAAAGTACCGAGTAAACGCGGACCAGATGTCATCCGCTCTTTGTTTACTGACTATAAAACAAACGCAGACAACAACGAATCATTCAATGATTACGCTTTCAGAAAAGGTGAACGCTATTTCTATGACGTACTGAAACCATTGACGGATCTTACCACACTGCAGAATGAAGACTATATCGATTGGGGGCAGGAAATCAAGTTTAATACTGCTATCGGTGTTGGAGAATGTGCCGGTGTGGTAATCGACCTTATTGCTACATTAATTCTCGAGGCAGAAGAAAAGCTGGAATATTCCCGCGAAGCGGTTGCTAATAAATCATGGGCAGATAGCATCTATCATTCTTACGCTGCATTTATTCACGCCGCCAAAGCATTGTTGCTGCAGCAAAATATTCAGTGCAATACACAGACCGGAATCATCCGCGACTTTGATAAAAACTTTGTACAGAATGGCCGTTTTAATGGCTATGTTAGTTTTAATGAACTGGTAATGCAGATCAATAAAAACGAACCTGCTGAAGCATTTGCATTGAGCTACCTGCAGCAGGCCAATGATTTTGTAAAACAGGCTGAACAATTCCGCGAAGCACAGACGTTGGAAGAGAAAGCAGTTTCTTAACTTTTATTGAAATACAATAGTAATAAAAGCCATCTCCCGATGGCTTTTATTTTTTGTCTGTAAAATTTCATACGGTTTGTTTTTAACCATACAAGAAATACAAGACATATAAGAGGTTAAAAAAAGACCTTTCGGTTTTACTCTTGTATTGCTTCAATGCCTTGTATGGTTCAAAAATTTGATGATCACAAAAAATTTTCTGCTCGTTTTAAATCTTCCGGTGTATCGATTTCGACACCCATATAATCTACAATAACCATTCTCAACGGAACACCATATTCAAGGTAACGAAGGCATTCAATTTTCTCAGCGGCTTCCAATGGCGTCATCGGCCAGTTTGTAAAATTCAACAAGGCTTGTTTTCGAAATGCGTACACGCCTATGTGCTCGTAGTAAGTTATTGCGGCTTCTTTGTTTCTCGGGTAAGGAATCACACTTCGTGAAAAGAATAATGAATTCATATTTCTGTCAACAGCAACTTTTACATAATTCGGATCATCGATAAATCGTTGTTCTTTTAGCACCTGCATCAGAGACGCCACTTGTACTGACGGATCTTCAAATGTATTTAGCAAACTTTCTAACGGGCCTCTTTTTACAAATGGCTCATCGCCCTGCACGTTTACAATGATGTCAACATCGAGCTGTTCGGCTGCTTCAGCAATACGATCGCTCCCGCTTTCATGTGACCGCTTACTCATGATGGCTTTACCGCCATGATCTGTTATTTCCTGGTAAATAACATCGCTATCAGTAACAACGATTACGTCATCAAATAAGCCTGTTGCTTTCGAATTGTC
This sequence comes from Chitinophagaceae bacterium, assembly GCA_049840875.1. Taxonomy (GTDB): domain Bacteria; phylum Bacteroidota; class Bacteroidia; order Chitinophagales; family Chitinophagaceae; genus JAFDYH01. Next base: position 413,918 of record JASGJE010000006.1, read on the forward strand.
ATACGTGTGCCGGATGACGGTTTTGTTTCCTAGTGGCTGCATCAGTTTTGCAGGGAAACGTGTTGCAGCGTAGCGGGCAGGTATCATTGCAACAATAGAACCACGATTCATTGGATTTCTATTTGGATTAATCGGAAATACGTTCTTTTTTTATCAGGTCGCGAAGTTAAAGAACGAAGTTTTATAAGACTTAAGAAATCATTTTACATCGGAAGAAGCCCCAGCAGTAAACGGACTCTTCATCAAATGCATAAAATCCTCATCTCTTTCATTTGGATAATACCGGTCGATGCCATACCGTATACTTTTCGGTTCAAGTTTTTTAAACGTGCCTAATATCCGGTCCCAGATGGATAGAATGGCACCGTAATTACTGTCCGTAAAGGGTTGCTGCCAATGATGATGCACTTTATGCATATTCGGTGAAACGAAAACATAGCTTAGTGATTTATCCAACCAGGCGGGCATGCTGATATTGGCATGTGTGAATGCCGTAGACAAAACAAGAATAGTTTGAAAAATCATTACTGCATACATCGGTGCTCCGCTTACAAAAATTCCGGCAAAAAAGAAAAGACCGCGCAACACACTTTCGACCGGATGATGACGAAGGCCGGTAGTAACGTCGACGTTATTATCAGCATGGTGTACCACATGAAAACGCCAGAGCAATGGCACTTTATGTTCGGTGATGTGCACCAGCCAGCCACCAAAAAAGTCAAGTGTGAGAAAGGAAATGATTATCGTACCGATAATGCCTGCATTCATCCAATATACAAAGCCAAATTGTTCCGCTTTGCACCAATCGCTCAGTTTAATAATCAATATTGCTAAAAATGTATGAATGATTAAATGAATTGTAGTAAAACCAAGGTTTACAGTCGCATGACGCAGTTTATTCTTTCTGTACCGCATCGTGATGAGAGGAATAGAGCCCTCAAGAATCCAGAATATTAAAAGTCCGCCAATAAGAAAGGCCATCCGCTGGCCAGGATGTTTTTCAAGCGTAGAGAAATATTGAATGACATTATCCCACATACACCGCTATTTATTCCAAAAGATACGAAAATGAATTGTAGCGCTTAGCGTTTTACTTCGTGTTCATTATTTCATACGCCCTCTCAAGTTGCGATTCCGGCACCATTAGTTTTATTCCCCCAATAGCATTGGATAGTAAGGGATCAATCGTAACAGTATATTCATCCTGCAGAAAACAATGAATGCCTTCTTCTTCCAGTCTTCCCAATAGAATGTTCGCCTCTATATAGTTCGTGAATGTCTGGAGAATTTTAAATTTCATAAGAGTAAAATAAAAAGCTCTCTGGCGAGAGCTGTTAATATCTAATAATCTCTTAAAACCCGATTAATTGTGGTTCTGTCTTATTGATTCAACATCAGCGGCATTACCAGCATCAGCAATTCTTCATCTTCTTCTTGTTCTGTTTGTTTAATTATCCCTGCTTTGGTTGGCGTAGACAATTCTATTTTTATTTCATCGCTGTCGGCTGCATTCAGCATTTCAATTAAAAATTTTGCGTTGAAAGCGATTGTAATGTCTTCTCCATCGTATTGGCATTTCATCCGCTCATTGCCTTCAAAACTAAAGTCAACATCCTGTGCTGCGAGTTGTAATTCACTACCGCTGATATTTAATGCTACCTGGTTAGTGCTTTTATTGCTAAAGATACTTACCCGGCGAAGAGCACCCTGGAAGTCGCTTTTATTAACGGTCAGCTTATATGGATTATCAACAGGAATTACTACTTTATAATCAGGGAACCGGGCATCAATAAGACGACAACTCATTTGCGTAGTGCCGTGTTTTACAAAAAGATGATTTCCGTTGTAGCTCAGCGTAATCTCATCTGCATTGTCGGGGATTGCTGATTTTAATAAGTTCAGCGGTTTGCGTGGTACGATAAACGAATCGTTCTTTGCTGATTTTGCATCGTTGCGTTTATATTTTACCAGTCGGTGTGCGTCTGTGGCTACAAACTGAACTCCTTTTTTATCCAGTTCAAAGAATACGCCGGTCATAGCAGGGCGAAGATCATCATTACTGGTTGCAAATAACGTTTTATTGATTGCCGTCACCAGCGAAGTCGCCGTCATAGTAAACGATGTGGTATCGTCACTGGCAGGTTCTTTCGGAAAATTATCCGGGTTTTCTCCCATGATCTTATACTTACCATTATCACTCGTAATTTCAATGGCAAAGTTCTTATCGATGTTAAACGTAAGTGGCTGATCGGGAATATTTTTCAATGAATCCATCAGGATCTTTGAAGGAATACAAACTTTGCCACTATCCTTTGCCTCGATAGCCAGTTGAATACGCATTACTGTCTCAAGGTCGGTAGCTACAACAGTCAGCTTATTTTTCTCTACTTCAAACAAAAAATCTTCCAGTATAGGCAAAACAGTATTGGCGTTGATAACGCCGGCGATATGTTGCAGTTGTTTCAATAATACCGAAGAAGAAACAATAAATTTCATCACATGGGGTTTGGGGCGAAACTACTGATTTTTAATTTACACGCAACAGTAAAAAGGAGACGTGGATTATTTTGGTAATCATTTGTGGATAGTCATTTTTCACTCGCTAAATGATTTGATTGACTCGTAACATTATTTCGGCCAACTGCATTACGCCCATAAATAATCATGGTTCTTTTTACTATCTTGCTCTGAAGCCAAAACACAATGAATGCTGGATAAATTATTCGGTTGGAATAAGAAAAAAGAAGAACCAGAGCCGGTGATAAGTTTCGGACGTTATTCTGATAATAACAAACCCAATGAAAAGGTAACCCGCTGGAATGATGCTGACGCATTTTTTAAAGACAAAAAATATATTGAAAGCTTTTCAGCGTTCTTTGATTACCTGCGAGATGACGCAGTACAGAACGTTTTACATGAACGGGATGCTGAGGGCGGCCGCTTCGAACTGTTCCAGGGGTCTAAAATCGTAAGAGGGCGCTACAACAATGAATACCTGCAGGCCGAAGCAACATTAGCAAAAATGCCACAACCCAGCGTACCTGTAATGCGTCGGTTGCTGGAAATGAATTTCAATTTATACTATGGCCGTTTTGCGTTGGATAATGACCGGCTGTGTATGCGATTCGACAGCAGTCTTTCCGGTGCTAATCCTAACAAATTGTATTATGGTTTAAAGGAGCTGGCAACAAAGGCTGATAAGCAGGATGATTTATTGGTGCAGGATTTTACCATTCTGCAAACACTGGACACTGAGCATATCCGGGATATTCCCCAACAACAGAAAGAAATCAAATACCAGTACTGGATAAAATGGATCCGCGAAACGCTGGATTATGTCGCCACCCTGGATGCTGATAAGTTTTCCGGTGGCATTGCATACCTGTTGTTGTCGTTGGCTTACCGACTAGACTATCTCATTTCACCGGAAGGTAAACTGATGAATGAACTGGAGAAAATAGTAGAAATCTATTTCCGGAAGGATGAACGACCAGCACAAGATAAGAACCGGGATATGATCGAAGGCTACAATAAGCTGGCAACAAAATCACAGCAGGAAATATTTCCTTACCTCTTTACATCAAAGTACACATTCGCCATCACTTCGCCGCAGGTATACAAAACCATCGCGGACTCTATGTACAACTCCAATCAGAATATTACGTGGTACCGCGATAACAATTACCCGCTCATTGCAGAAAAAATTTGTGAATATGGTATTTCTTATTGCCAGTACTCCTATAGTTTACCGCGACCGATCACTGAGTTGTTTCAGCTTTTTATGATGGTGAATTACTGCGATTATTTTGCAGCGCTGGGCTTTCGTGAAAAGTACTACGACATAGTGAACAAACAATTTAATGTCAACGCAATTATTGAACGAATAAGGCAAGTACAGGACAAATGGAAAGCTAAGTATCCGAATCTTTGGTTTAAAACAGAGAATCTGCGTTTTGATAGTTTGCTCAATTTCAATCTTGCCTTTACGAATGAACTTCAGTTTTTAAATATGGAAATAAAGTAGTGGCTATGGAAATGCAAACGATCATTGAGAGTTATCAACCGGCAATCATACAGATTGCTACACAAGGGGGCACCGGCACTGGATTTTATGTAAAGGAATTTGACCTGATCATAACTAATAATCATGTGGTAGATACGAATGCGGAAGTAACTATTGCCGGAAAGATATTTGACAAGACGCTATCGAGAGTTTGGTATACAGATCGCAAGCATGATCTTGCTTTTTTACAGGCTCCAAAAGATGTCGTGTTTCCTGATGTAAAATTAGGTCGTTATGAATCGATGCATGATGGCGATGAAGTAGTGGCTATCGGTCATCCTTACGGGCTGAATTATACAGCTACACAGGGAACCATTTCAAAAGTGGACCGCATTCGTGAAGGGCTGAAGTATATTCAAATTGATGCAGCTATTAATCCTGGTAATAGTGGAGGCCCGCTTGTAAATGAACAAGGTGAAATTATCGGTGTCAATTCTTTTATCATTCGTGGTGGCGATAATCTCGGTTTTGCATTACCGGTAAATTATTTACGTGAAGCGCTTCAGCTTTATATTCCGAATAAAGGTCTTGCTTCTACCCGTTGCTTCAGTTGTGATTTCCTGGTATTGGCTTCTAATATTGATTCAGGCAAGTATTGTCCAAGTTGTGGTACAGAGATAAAGCTGCCTGAAATGCCCGAAAAAGAAGTGGAACCGGTGGGCACAGCAAAATTGATTGAAGATATATTAAGGCAACTAGGCAAAGACGTAAAGTTGGCAAGAGAAGGTGTCAATAACTGGACGGTGAAAGAAGGTTCAGCAAAAATCAGGATCGTATACAATCCGGAGAATTTTTTCATCGCCGGAGATGCGTATCTCTGTCAATTACCAACCGATGTAACGAAAATCAAACCGCTTTACCAGTTTCTTCTCCAGGAAAATTATACGATCAATGGTCTTGTTCTAAGCTGCGTTAAGCAAAACATCGTTCTGTCACGCATTATCTACGACCAGGACATTACCAAAGAGAATGGCGCAGCTATTTTTCAACAACTATTTAAAAAAGCAGACGACTACGATGATTTTTTGAAAAAGGAGTATAGTTGCCTCGATCGATTGGAAGAGTAGGATTTTCAAAATGCTAAAAGAATAAGCTCCCGCAATCTGGTAGTTTTGTATTGATGTATAAAAAGAGGCTTACAAAGGAACAGGCGCTACAAAAATTGAAACATTACTGTGGTTACCAGGAGCGTTGTCATTCCGAAGTAAAAACAAAGTTGTATGAACTTGGCGTAAGTAAAGCGGATCATGACGAAATCATTGCGACCTTAATTGAAGAAAGCTACCTGAATGAAGAACGGTTTGCAATAGCTTTTGCGGGCGGTAAGTTCAGGATGAAGCAATGGGGCCGGGTAAAAATAAAATACGAACTGAAACAAAAACAGGTTAGCGAGTATAATATCAAAAAAGCTTTAAAGGAAATTAACGAAGAGGCTTACCAGGAAACATTGAACAAACTGGCTGAAGAAAAATATGTCGATCTTAAGTCCGAGCAATGGCTGGTACGCAAACGGAAAACGATGGATTTTCTTTTACAAAAAGGTTTTGAACCTGCGTTGATCAACCAGGCAGTTCAGGGGATCACTGATAATTAATCATGTTTCTTCTTTAGCAAAAGCAGCTGACCGAAATGATTGGCAACATGGTTTGTGCGGCTCAATAGCACGTTTAATTTATTGCGATGAGGCTCTTTTATAAAATCTTCTTCAGAGATAGACATATGCCTTTTTAACCAATCTTCTCCTCTCATTTTTGAAAAATAACCTTCGAGCTGATCATTGATTTCTTTCCAGTTTTTCTTCACTGTATCGACCGTCGGTTTTTGCAAGCCTGATTTGTCGGGATTTTTAATAAATACTTCTTCTAGCTCCGGATGTAATTTTTTATCAAGATCCAGCAATGGCAACATGGAATCGTGTACGGCAGCAAGATGGCCGACAAGGTAAAGTCCGGTATTTTTTCCCGGTGCAATTTCTGATAGTAATTGTTCGTCGCTTAATTCTCGCAGCAAAGAATCTACTCTTTTAATATGGATATACCATGCTTCGAGTACCTGTTTTATAATGAAGTCCTGCGATTGCATATTGATAATTTCTGTTAAGCTGATTGTTTAGAATGTAAAACAACGAAATAATTACCTGGTTCGATTATACTCAAACAATTTGCTATAAAAGAAAAGGAAATCGGCGAGCTGCCAGAAACTTGTGACTATTTATGTTCAAATTCCGCGCTGTTTGTATGCGCTTTAGAAACCTTTAGAATATTTTCGGAAAGTTTATTTGTGATATGATCAGAAAGACGCAGCGCCAGGGCGACTAAAGTGATCGTTGGAAAATTTGCACCGCCAGTCGGAAATACTGAACTGCCGGCAACATACAAATTCTCAATCCCGTGTACCTTGCAGTCCTTATTTACAACTCCTTTTTTTGGCGATTGATGCATTCTGGTTGTGCCCATGTGATGCCAGACTCCTTCAATATCTTCGGGCCATTCGTTGCCGGTAAGCTTTCTATCTATTTCTACTTTTGAAGCAACTCCTGATTCCTGCATTTTTTGTCCAACGATGGATAATGTCTTGTCGATAGTGTGCTGCTCCATAGAGCCTATTTGCCAATCAACTTTTACTCTTCGCATACCTAACTGATCTTTTTCATCAGAAAGAGTGACGCGGCTCTGTGGATTTGGTTCCTGCTCTGTTATAATATAGAACTTAACTGATTTTACAAGAAAATGCGGCCGGTAAATTCTGGTTAGTCCATAACTGCTGGCATCAATCGGGTGAGAAATTATATTGAATATTTCACGGGATGCGCTGAAATTTTTTGATGCCTTTTTTTTCAATGCCTGCTTACAATTCCATAATGCTAATGCACCAGTGGTTCCTTCGCCCGGCAATACAGATGAAAACGATACCCGGGCATTGAGTAATCCTTCTCTTTCCTGCACTTCAGGTTTCACTGCAAACTGCGATGCAACACTAGATCCCAGTGCAGAGACGATGCGACTATGATAATGATATTTTAAATCATACAGCCTGTTGTGGCCCCAGCCGTTTGCAAATGAGATTTTACCAATTGAAATCCGAAGATGATCCATAAAATATCTTCCGACAAGATCATTACTGTTTCCGAGGCCATTCTGATGAACATTATCAGATGAAAGTAAGAGCCTGGCGTTTTCAATACCACCGGTTGCGAGAATAAATACCCTTGAGGTAATGAAAAAGCTGTTACCATTAAGGCTGCTTACCCGCATCCTTGTAATTTCATTTCCATCTTCATTGCATTCTATGTCGGTTACGTTTGAATGGAGAAATACGCGGATATCTTTTTTCTTCAATTCATCCTGGTAAACTGAGCCCATGCGGACAGGAGGGCTGAATTGAGAAATTTTATCAATGAGGATGCCTGATTTATCTTCTATTCTTTTTACTTCGGGATGATTGATTGCCTTTTCCCAAAACGAAGCGTTGTAATTATAAGGGCCAAGTTGAAGAACTTCATGTGCTCTTTTATAATAAGATACGATATCTGTAAGGCTTATCGGCCAACCGCTTTCATTTACCCAATCTCTTTTTTCAAAATCGTGTGCATCCATCGGGGCACACCAGCCTCCCCAACAATTACTGCTGCCGCCAAGAAAGCGGCTTCGGCATCCATCAGAAAATATATAAGGAACTCCTATGTTTTCACCCCTGTAAAGATCTCTTGTCGCATTATCCGGAGCATGGCCGCCACTTTCAAGTATACAAACATCAACACCTTGTTTTTTCAACTCCAGTGCTATTGTGATGCCCGCCATACCGCCTCCGACTATACACACACTGGAATTAAAAGAGGAGTTTTCTTCAATCTCATGCCCGTTAATAAACATCTTTGGTAATTGATAGGTTTTATGGTATAAAAGTCTATAGTTTTGAAAATAGCGTAAACGAAGCTATTTTATCGTTTCTTTCTACAATTTACGATAAGATTTGTGTTATCAGAGTACTATCCTATTGATCTTTCATAGTATATATACCTAATTTAACCATATACTTGAAAACACCATTATAAGAGGCTGATTACAAAACTTAATGTAAAAATTTGGGTATGAATTTTTCCTATATAGCAAGAGGCTTGGAGGTTTAGTTTCGCAAAAAGCCTGCCGATATATGCAAATTACCCTGCAAAAGTTTCCCCCAAAATCTTGTTCTTTCTAAATCAATAACGCAGAAAATTTTAAAATATGCAACTGAATTTTGTTCAGCGGTATTGAATGCATGATACCGACGGATGCGATAACTATGGAATCAACTATTTTTATCTAAAATAAAAACGAATGAAACAATTATCACTTTTAGTTCTGGGGCTTTTCTTTTTTATCATTTCACAAGCGCAGTCTGCAGAAAAAGCATTGGAAACTAATAGGGCTTACACCGGCGCGGCAGCCTCTAAAAAAAGTTACCATGCAATTTATCAGTTGGATAATAGTGATCCTAAAATCATTGAAAAAGCGCTTCGCAATATCAACAACGCATTGAATGACTCCCGTATTGCAGGCAAAGTACAGATAGAATTAATTGCATTCAGCGGCGGCACTGACGCGTACATGAAAGGGAGCAAATATGAAGAAGGAATAAAAGCATTAGCGGAAAAAGGAGTAATCGTTGCACAATGTAATAACACATTAGTGGAACGAAAGATCAGCCGTGACCAGATTTTTGATTTTATTGCAGTAGTGCCAAGCGCTAATGGTGAGTTGATCATCCGTGCAGCGGAAGGATGGACAATTATCAAACCTTAACGCTGTCTGAATCTGGTTGAATCATTTTTGCAAATCCAATCCGGCTGTATAATGAAACGATATTTTGCACTTCTTGCTTCTCTTATTTTATTGAACATTATTGTTGTTGCACAACAACATCAGTTTGATCCACCCTGGAATACGCCACCTGAAAGCTCCGTAAAGTTTACCGTTCCGGGCATTGACAACATTCCTGATCTGTTTGGCGATATCAATGATCCGCAACTGGTTGTTTTTTTTGCGGGCAATCAATTCATGTGTGTTGACGATCTGCTGGCCGCATTTAAAAAAGAGCATCCGCAATATCAACGGATCTTTGTAGAAACACTTCCTCCCGGCATCCTGTCAAAACAAATGAATGGTGGCTCACTCACGGTGGGTAATATGCGCATAACCCTGAAGCCCGACATTTACACCGCAACCACGTCGGCAATTACAAAATTAAATACGTTCTTCGCCGATACAGCCACTTACGCTCACAACTCACTTGCGATTATGGTACGAAAGGGCAATCCAAAAAATATAAAAGGTTTAAGCGACCTCGGTCGCTCTGATATAAAAATCAGTATGCCAAATCCACAATGGGAAGGTATCGGTACATTGATTGAAGACGCCTATGTGAAAGCAGGTGGCGAACCGCTGAGGAAAATGATTATGGAAACAAAAGTGAAAGATAGTTCCACTTATCTTACGCAGATTCATCATCGCCAATCGCCGATGCGCATATTATACAATGAAAGTGACGCTGCGCCTGTCTGGTATTCTGAAGTATATTATCAGCAAATGATCAATCATCCTGTAGAAGTGATAAGAATTCCCCCGGCTGAAAACGTAACTGATTCTTATTGTGCAGGCTTATTAAAAACAGCGCCACATGCGGCGGCGGCAATAGACTTCATGAATTTTTTGAAAAGCGCAGTTGCAAAAGCGATTTATAAGAAGTATGGATTTGATGTTGATTAAAAATCAATGATCGACAACGTGGCGGGATTATCTAAATCATTCTTTGTTTCTTTGTACCGTCAATTTTTTTCTCCAAACCGGGTCCTCACCAAAAACGATCGGCATGAAAAAGCTAAAATCAAATTCGTTTGCTCTCGCATTATTCACCATCATTCTTATTTATTCTGCTACCGGGTGCATTGCCCAATCAACACCCCGTCAATCATTGCTGGCATTATCCAAAGCCGATCATGTATTAGCCATTGTAGATCCTTCTAGCTTAAAAGTGATTGCCCGTGTACCCGTAGGAGAAGATCCGCATGAAGTAATTGCGTCGACAGATGGAAAAACGGCATATGTAACAATCTATGGTGGTGGCAGCCTGCATGAATTGAATGTAATTGATCTTATTGCACAAAAGCCTTTAACTAACGTTGACACCAAACCGCTTTTTGGGCCGCACGGAATAACATTCGTAAATGGAAAAGCCTGGTTTACAGCAGAAGGCTCCAAAGCAATTGGTAGTTATGATCCTGTTTCTGGCAAGGTTGACTGGAGTATGGGCACCGGGCAGGACAGAACACACATGATTTATGTAAGCGCTGACGCCAGGAAAATTTATACCAGTAATATTTCTTCAGGTACGGTAAGCATATTGGTTGATTCATTGCTTCAGCCTGGTAAAATGGCGCCGCCAGGCGCAAAGCCACGGCATGAATGGATCCACACCATCGTGCCTACGGCCAGGGGCTCTGAAGGGTTTGACGTATCGCCAGATGGAAAAGAATTATGGACTGCATCCTCTGACGATGGAACAATATCTGTTATCGATCTTACAACAAATAAGCCTTCAGCAAAAATTGATGCTAAAGTAAACGGAGCAAACCGGTTGCTCTTTACGTTGAACGGTGAAATGGTATTTATTTCCAGTTTGCAAACAGGCGACTTAGCGATCTATAATGCAAAAACACGTAAGGAAATAAAACGCCTGAAACTTGGTAAAGGCGCCGCTGGCATTTTGATGGACCCGAATGGTGCACGTGCTTTTGTTGCTGTATCTGCAGACAATTATATTGCAATAATTGATTTAAAAACCTTACAGGTAACAGGTAAGCTTGATGTAGGCGGCACACCAGATGGTATGGCGTGGGCTTCGCAACAATAGTTTTCATAGTTACTACATACCGTGTTGGATTTATATCACATAAGCCAACCTTTTTGCCCCGTATTTCATAAAAATTAAAAATCACCTTTTCACGGTATGATGTGCCTTGATGTGAAAATTATTTTTGCCATGACAATAACAGCCATTTAACCATTAACCTTAATCTTAAAAAATAATTTCTAAACATGGAGACTCAACAATTAATCAATCCAAACAAAGCCCTTTGGGAAAAAGGCGATTTTACAAAACTTGCTGAAACAATGCGGGAAAGCGGGCAGGAGCTCGTTGCAAAACTTGGAAATATCAAAGGACTTTCTGTACTAGATCTTGGCTGTGGTGATGGTACCACTGCAATACCTGAAGCAAAAGCTGGTGCGGATGTATTAGGCGTAGATATAGCAAGTAATCTTGTGGCTGCGGGTAATAAAAGAGCGCAAGCGGCGGGCTTGAATAACTGTTCTTTTCAAGAAGGAGATGCCAAAGATTTATTCGAGCTGAATGATGAAAGCTTTGACCTTGTTGTAAGTGTATTTGGCGCTATGTTCTCATCAAGTCCTGATGCCGTAGCAAAAGAAATGGTGAGAGTCACTAAAACCGGTGGCCGTATTGTAATGGGCAATTGGATTCCTGGTGATCCTACTCTTGTGGCGCAGATTTTAAAAATCAGCGCGGCGTACACGCCAACTCCGCCAGAAGGTTTTATAAGTCCTATGCTGTGGGGCGTGAAAGAAAAAGTAACCGAACGTTTTGTGAATGCGGGTATATCGGCAAAAAACATTTCTTTCGTCAACGACACGTTTACGTTCAGAGCGGCTTACTCTCCCAACGCATTTCTGAATACGTTTAAAACATTTTATGGGCCAACCATGAATGCATTCGAAGCAGCAGGAAAAAATGGAATGGCTGATCGTTTAGAGCAGGAGTTAAGAATTTTATTTAATAGTCAGAATGCAAGTGATAATCCGGCTGAAACAATAATACCCGCTACCTATTTACGTATAACGATAACGAAATAATCTCAGTTTTTAGTTTTAGAGTGTAGTACAAATTCGCAGGTAGATCACAAACAAATTCCCGGCCATCAGAAATATTTTCTGAAAAGCCGGGATTGTTTTTTTATTATCCTTATACATATTCATCATTTTTCCGGTTGCCCTTTTCCGATTAAAACTTACATTTAATAAAATACCTGCCGATGGCTCAATTACCAATACCTGGCATGAAGCAGCCAATCGTATTGCAAACTGATGCTTATGCGCCATGGAACGGTGGCCGTGGTACAGATATATGGGCAATGATATGTGCTTGCATAACCGGCGACCTGAATACAATTAAGGCGCTTGTAGCAAAAGATCCTCAGCTTGTTCATTGTTCATTCGAATATCTCACACCAATTCGTTTTGCTGCTCGTGAAAATCATTTGCCTGTAGTAGAATATTTAATTGAGAACGGTGCGAATGCGGTATTTGATTTCAGTGATTCATTGACTACAATTGCGAATGATCGCGGCTACACGGAGCTTGCTTTGTTTCTTACGATCAGGCTCGAGCAGCTACATCATATTCGCCCGGAAGGTGATCAACTTGCTTCGCTGATAAAATCTTTTGATAAGCAGGCAGTAAAAGACTTTATTCTTAAAGACCGCTCATTAATACACGCTGCTGATGCACGAGGCAATCAACCGATTCACTGGTCAGTGCTGACAAGGCAAATGGATTTAACAGAATGGTTATTGGAATATGGAGCAGGTATCAATGCCGTGCGCCCCGATGGCGCAAGACCGTTGGATCTTACGAATGGAGATTACTATTATCGCAGTTGGTATCGCGATCTGCCTCCAACTGGTTTGCAAAAAGCAGACGTACTTGCCGGTTACCTGATCGGTAAAGGCGCCGACTATGATATTTCTGTTGCGGCTAAAATGGGTCATTATGAACGTGTGAAGGAATTGCTTGAAAGTGACCCGGCAGTAGCCAATCGTTTACCGTTGCACGTAGGTTATTACTCCGGATTGCCTTTACGCAATGCATCTGCAGGTGGTTTCATAGAAATTGTACGACTATTGTTGGAATATGGTGCCAACCCAAATGAACGGGAGCCGGGAATAGCTCCATGGGGTGCAGCACTGCATTCAGCGATCAGTCGTAAACATTGGAACATTGTCCGTTTATTATTGGAAAATGGAGCTAACGCCAACGGCCATGCAGAATCTTCCGGCAACTGCTTGTGGATGGCAAAATATGTTGGTGCGCCGCAGGAAATAATTGACTTGTTAGTAGCACACGGCGCGAAGCTTTCGCTTGAACTGATTTGCTACGATGGCGACACGGCAACTCTTTCGAAATTATTGGAAGAAGATCCAAATTTAATTTTTACCGATGAGGAGCATCGTGATTTATTAAATCACCGTCCGCTTGTCGAATTGGTTTTAAAATATCAACCCGATGTTTTAAAACAATTTTCGATAAGAAGCATGAATGATCCCGAACAGGCACGGTGGCTCATTGAGAACGGCCTTGATCCAAATAATGGTGATTGGTTAGGAGTAAAGCCGTTACATCGTGCAGCTTCTGACGGCAATATAGAAATGGCAAATGTTTACCTGGAAGCAGGTGCGGATATCAATGCCCTCGATACGGATATTTTTTCTACTCCATTAGGTTGGGCTGCACGGAGTGGAAAAAAAGAAATGATGGAATGGCTTTTGAATAAAGGCGCCGATATTCATTTACCACTTGATAAAAAATGGGCGCAGCCTGCAGAATGGGCAAAACGAAGAGGCCACATCGATATCATACAGTTATTAAAATCCGAATAGTTGCTCGATTGATAGAACTATAAAATAATTAATGAGCAATTAATCGTCTCTTCTCTCTTTTGTTTTTGAAGAATGGGAAACGGTGGTGACATTTGCCAATGCAAAAAACGAAAATAGTCTGCTGCTTTCTTATCCTTCTCACTGTCTTCGACATTGCAGCACAACAACCTTCCGGCAAACCGAATCACAAAATAAGAACGTTACTTGTTTTCTTCGACGGGTTGAGACCGGATTATATCACGAAAGAAAACATGCCGAATCTTTTTGCTTTTAAAGAACAAGGTATTTATGGCGCACAACATCATAGTGTGTTTCCAACCGTTACGAGAGTGAACGCCGCATCGTATGCCACCGGAAGTTATCCAGCTTCGCATGGACTAATGGGAAATTCGGTTTATTTTCCTTCGGTCAATAAAACAAAAGCACTTGGAACAAGCGATGTAAAAAATCTTATCAAAATTAACGCTGCAGAAAATGGTCACCTGTTAACAAGACCTTCTATCGGTGAAATACTTGCACAAGCAGGAGAGCGGATGATGGTATTTAGCTCCGGTTCAACGGGACAGGCATTCCTGCAAAATCATACCATCAGTGGCGGGGCGATTATTAATACCGATACTATTTTGCCATTGTCAATGCAAGAAGATGTTTGGAAAGTTTTGGGAAAGGCTCCTGCTGATCAACCAGACAACAAACCAAAACATCAGTGGATTACAGATGCTTTAATTCATTTTGGCTTTGCAAAGAATGGTCCACTCGTAAGCGCCATCTGGTACTCAGACCCTGATGGCGCAGCGCATGAACATGGAATTGGGTCGGAAGAAGCAATTCGATCGATCAAAACAGTCGATGAACAATTTGGTAGAATCATTGCATATTTGAGCGAAAACGATCTTCTTTCATTTTACAATATCATTGTTTCCGCCGATCATGGATTTGTAACCTATACAGGTAAAAAAGATCTTACAAAGTTTTTAATAGAACAAAAGCTAAAAGCAGATGAAACTTCACAAGACGTTATAGTTGCAGACGGGGCTATTTATGTAAAAGATCGTGATGAAAAAACAATCGCAGCGATTGTGAAGAGTTTACAACAACAGGAATGGATCGGCGCGATTTTTACAAAAGGTAAAAACATCGGTGATATGGAAGGAAGCATTCCTGGTACTTTATCGTTTGAATCAATTCATTGGAATCATCCTGAACGTGCTGGTGATATTCTTGTTGATATGAACTGGAACACTAACAAAAATGATAAAGGATTTGCAGGAATTAGCTTCTCTGAAGGTGTTGCAGGGCACGGTAGTATCAGTCCGTATGAAACGCATATTGCATTGATTGCTTCAGGACCTTCTTTTAAGAAACATTCTGTAAGTGAACTACCAACATCCAATATCGATATTGTGCCCACGATACTTTTCATACATCACATAAAAGGCTACGAAAAAATGGACGGGCGGGTGATGACGGAGCTTTTATCTGATAACAAACCATTTTATCTCAAACTATTGACAACGACAAGATCAACACAAACGACTATCGGGAAGGTGAGTTATAAACTTTCTATCAATTTTACCACACTTGGAAAATACAGGTATGTCAATTTTGCGAGCACAGAAAGGAAACCTTTCAGATAAATAGTAGCACAGTTGCTGTTAATATGTACTCCCCTTAAGTAGTTGAAAAGTTTTTTCATCTATTGAATCCCTGAAAACATTTGAATAAACAATATTACTGTGATAGCCAAAAACTAACCTAAAATCAGTCACCATATTCCCTTTATATCTCTTTACCTTAGAAATGAGAAATTCGCCCGGCCTCAAATAGATAAATGGTTGACCTGTTCCGCACATTGACATCTCCTGCAATTTTTTATCGATTTTAACCCATCTTCCACTCTTATCTTTTGCTTCGCGGTTAATAAAATAAAGTTCATTGCTGTATCCAATAAATACATTCGAGTCCGAAACATTTTTCATTGTAATAAGATAAGAATGATAATTCAGGCTTGAGTCAGGGTCAACCGTTGAAGTCGTTTTGATTGTTGTATCGACAAATAGCTCAAGAGTACTTTTCGAAAAATTCCTTGTGCATTTAGTTTTGGGTTCCATTTGACGGAATGAGCTATTCCACCTGCATCTTTTCCCGATTCGAATGGTATCTGAATCTTCACCCAGAAAATAAATATTGTAATCGCTACAGGAGTCATTCCATTTCAGAAATTTATCTGCAACTATACAAGTATCTTCAAGAATAAATTTTTTTGAGTTAAATAAGTTTACTTTCTCGATCTGGCTTTTACAAGAAAATAATAGGATTGCCAATAACAGAAAAATCGTACATCTTGTCCTCATATTGATAAGACACATAAATTCTGGCATTTCATAAATACTGTATAAAAAACCATTAACAAGTCAGGATATTCTTCTTATCATTTTCATCGTAGGTTCAGAAAAATCTTGTGGGGTAATACTTCTCCAACATATTTGATTAATGACTAAATAGTCTCTTTTATATCGTTTTCTTTATCAATAGAAGTTGGATATAGGTCTCAGGCGCCTTTGCTGTTGTTGTTATATCTTTGCAGCCCGGCAAAAATGACCGGGTCAAATTCAGCGTGTTATGTTTAACAAACGAGTGAAAATCAAAGAGCTGCTTACATGGGAGCCAAAAGAGCAGGAAGTAATAGTAATGGGTTGGGTGCGTACATTTCGCAACAACCAGTTTATAGCGCTGAATGATGGCAGTACCAATAATAATATACAAGTAGTAGCTGAACTCGGCAAGTTTGATGAGGCTTTACTGAAACGAATCACCACTTCGGCTTCATTGAAAGTAACCGGTACTGTTATTCCTTCGCAGGGCAAGGGGCAGAAGCTTGAATTGAAAGCAATCTCAATCGAAATACTTGGTGATAGTGATGCAGAGAAATATCCTTTGCAACCAAAGAAGCATAGTCTTGAATTTTTAAGAGAAATCGCACATCTGCGTTTCCGTACCAACACGTTTGGTTCGGTATTCCGTATTCGCCATTCACTTGCATTTGCAGTACATAAATTTTTTAATGATAAAGGTTTCGTCTACATGCATACACCAATCATTACGGCGAGTGATGCGGAAGGCGCCGGAGAAATGTTTCGTGTAACGACATTGCCTTTTGATGAAGGCGATAAAAAGACACCACGCAATGAGGATGGCTCCGTAAATTTTAAAGATGACTTTTTTGGCCGCGCAACAAACCTTACTGTAAGTGGACAACTGGAAGGCGAATTAGGAGCTACTGCATTTGGTGATATCTACACCTTCGGCCCTACATTCCGCGCAGAGAACAGCAATACAGCACGCCATCTTGCAGAATTCTGGATGATAGAACCTGAAATGGCCTTTTATGATCTTGAAGATAACGCCAATCTCGCTGAAGAATTCATCAAGTATCTCATTCGCTATGCAATGGATAATAACCGCGAAGATTTAGAATTTCTTGCACAACGTTTAGCGGATGAAGAAAAACAATTGCCGCAAGATAAGCGCAGCGAACTGGGGTTAATTGAAAAGCTTGAATTTGTATTGAACAACGACTTTCAACGTCTGACTTATACAGAAGCGATAGATATTTTAAGAGAAAGCAATCACAATAAGAAAAAGAAATTTCAATACCCGATTACCGGATGGGGAATGGATCTTCAAAGTGAACATGAACGCTATCTCGTTGAAAAGCATTTCAAGAAGCCGGTTATACTTATGAATTATCCTGCTGCTATCAAGGCATTTTATATGCGGCAGAATGAAGATGGTAAAACTGTTGCTGCAATGGATATACTGGCACCGGGCATTGGCGAAATAGTTGGCGGTTCTCAGCGAGAAGAAAGACAAGATCGTTTAGAAGCAAGAATGAAGGAAATGCACATTCCGATTGAAGAGCTTTGGTGGTATCTTGATACAAGAAGATTTGGTACGGTTCCTCATGCAGGCTTTGGTTTAGGTTTCGAACGTATGGTACAGTTTGTAACAGGCATGACGAACATTCGAGACGTGATAGCATTTCCGAGAACGCCGAAGAGTGCTGAGTTTTAACTCACGGTATTAAAGCAGAATGCTATTCTATTTTACCTGGTACTAATTCTTCTTCGTAGAAATATGTATCCCCGACTACTTGAAGTAGCCGGGGATTTTTCTTTTCAATATAATTTTGATATTGATCTTTATACAATTTGTCTACGACAAATAATAATATACTTTTCTGGGAGGGTTGAATTGCTCGTTCATTCAATTTTAGCGGATCGTAAATTGATTTTATTTCTTTTGTCGCAGCATAATTTACATAGTACGAGTCTGGCGAAACAACGAATATATCACGACCATCATTTTCTTCTTTTACTTTTTTTAGCAACGACTCAAAATATTTTTGAGCATATTCCCCTCTTGCCAGTATACTTCTCATTTCCCGATATCTAAAAGGTAGTTTCGCGTTAAAATAAATCCCGTGTAACGTTTCTACACTTATCAGTGTAAGACTGACGACAAGAAATATTTTTATAAACAAATTTTTACTAACAGACTGCAATGATGCCAGCATAAAAACAAAAAGCAATAAAAAGACATTTACAAAAGCATAATAACGGCCTTCATCTATATAGTTCCAGGATCCATATGGCGATACCTGCGGTTTATTTGTTACTGTCAAAAATGCAAGCTCAATTATAATAAGCCAGGATGTGGCCCATCCGGCAACAAGGAAAAAAGAAAATTTCTTCACACGATAAAAGAATCTTGTTGTAACAAGAAATAATGGTAGCAGAAAAATGTTACAAAACAAAAGAGAATAATAAGAAATCCCGTAAAATACATTGAAAAAATTTTGCATCCGCATCGCCACAAAATCAATATTGATAAAAGATGCGACAAAAAAGGGAGGCCACGATAATGAAAATAGTTGGCTGGGAAAAAATCCTCTTTCAGTTGGCAATATCAGTTCTGAAGGAACTGCCTTCATCCACAATAGTAACAATAGCAGATAGCCAACCGTTGTTAATGTAAGCCAAAGACCAGTAGATCTTATCCTGTTATTTTTACGCACAATTCCTGCAAGAAAAATCAAGGCCGGGAAGAATGGCGCAAACGGGATATACATATAACGCAAAAAGGCGGGCATAAAAAACACGAGCCCGTACCCTGCTATATTAAGATAATTTCTCTTTCGGCTATTTTCTATAACCCCTATGGAAATTACCATTCCTCCTAGAATAAAATCAAGGCTCAGCATGTCGCTGGAAGCGGATTCCAGGAAAATAAGATGTTGTACCACACCGGCAACAACTGTGATGATGTTTGTGAAATAAAGAGGAAACTGCAATTTTTTACAAAGCGAACGGATAATTAAAACAAAAAATATTCCTGCTAAAACATCGAATGCTGCACAAGCAGCAAACTGGTTATTATTAAATACTTTTAATAATGGAATAACGGCCATTGAAAACCCCGGTGGAAAATGAAGAGTGTAATCCTTTACAGGTGTTGAAAGGTCTGTTGAAAAATATTTTATAAGAGCAAACCCACGTCCTGCCAGTAAATTATGCGTCATTGTCAGCTGTAATTGTTCATCACGGCCGATTTTCGATGCAAAAATTGCAAAACCAGTTCGGTTCAGCAAAGCAAAGAGAACACAAATAACTGAAGCATATTTATGGCTGAATATTTGGAAAAATCTTTTCAAGCAGTCGGCGCTTTATTGAATCTTATTTTTATTTGATCGACCTACAGAATATATACTGTTGTTATAAATTTCAAACTTTTTATGTGCCGTTTTATAGTTGCTGACATCAAAGAATAATGATGATCGTTCCCGCTATTATAAGCAATCCGCCTACCACGGTCTTCACATCCAATTGCTCATGCAAAAAGATAACCGATAAGCCCATAGCAATCGCTACACTTAGTTTATCTATCGGCGCCACTTTGGAAACGTCGCCGGTTTGCAGCGCTTTAAAGTAAAACAACCAGGAAAGACCGGTAGCAACTCCCGACAGCACAAGAAAAAGAATATTCGATTTTGTAAGTTCTTTTACTTGTTTTAATTGTCCAGCTGCTAATACAATTCCCCATGTGATGAACAAAATGACCAATGTGCGTATAGCTGTTGCTACATTACTGTTTACATTCTTTACTCCGAGTTTAGCAAGAATGGCTGTAAGTGCAGCGAAGAATGCAGATAATAAAGCATACCATTTCCACATCAGGCAAAATTACGATTTAAGATTTCCGATGCCGGATTTAGATTTTAAATAAAACAAACTTTTACTCTTGGCTGCTGAGATTTTATTCATGAATGCACAGTACAGGAATGTGTGAATGAAAAACGAGTTGCTTTGTAGCGCTTTTATGAAACAAGCTATCCCAGAGGTTGTGCTTTTTGGGAATTGCAACTAACAGATCAATTTGATTTATTTCTGCAAAATTGCTGACGCCATCCTCCACTGTTTCATCTTTTATGAAATGATATGACGGTGAGATATCCCGAAATGCGTTTTGTACCAACGAAGTTTCTTTGGTGGCAGCGGTATGTGTTTCTTTGTTGACGTTTATGATATGTAGTTCCGCATTAAAAGTTTCAACAAGTTCTTTGATTGTTATAATCGGTGTCGTTTCAACAACTTTTTTATAATCACATGCAAATCCGACTTTTTTTATTTCTTTAAATTTTGCAGCAGGCGGCACTGCAATTATCGACGTAGTTATATGACGGATTGACTTTAATGTAATGCTGCCGAATAAAGCCTGGTCAATACCGGAATGCCAGTTGCTTCCCATTATAATTGCAAAGGGTTGAACTTTTTGTCCAAATTCTTCCAGCTCGGTTACAATGTCTCCGATCCGCAGTTCAGTATTTACCTTGAGAAGGTTGCCTTCTTTACTTTCGATTTCTGATTTCAACCGGGATAAATTTTTCTCCGCGGCTTTCCGCATATCTTCTTCCGCTACAATTACAATTGGTGTATCGTTTGTAGTTGCGATAGGTATCTGGTAAACGTGAAACAGTGTGATGTCTGCGTTTATTTTCTTCGCCATGGCGATACCGTAATCAAGCGCATTGTCTGCAGTTGATGAAAAGTCGGTTGCTATAATTATCGTCTTCATATAGAAAATGATTTGGCAATTCTTTTAGTAATACAGCAATTATATGGCCAAGACAAGAAACTTATTATTTACAGGTTTATGGAATCATTCTATTGTGGTGTCTTATTTTCAAACAACTGGTTATGGCACAATTAAATGCTACAGAAACAATCTCTCTCAGAAAAAATGGCAAACATCCACGAAAGGGAAATCCAACTGTGGATATGACACCCATGGTAGATCTTGGGTTTTTATTGATTTGTTTTTTTGTGTTTACCACAACATTGAGTACTCCAGCGGCTACAGATCTGTTTATGCCGAAGGAAAGTACTGATATTACTTTGATAAAAAATTCCGAATCGCTGACGCTTTTACTTGATAACAAAGGACGAGTCTTTTGCTATGACGGTATTTGGGATGACGCGTTAAAATATCATCGTGTTATAACCACTGGTTATTCTGTACAAAATGGTTTTGGTGATGTTATCCGGAAGAAACAAGAATTAATGAATGAGGCAAAAGGAAAAGCTGGAAGAGATCGTTTAATGCTGATTATCAAAGCGAGCAAAAACTCCAGTTACAAAAATTTCGTCGATGCATTGGATGAAATGATGATAAACGATGTCAAACGTTATGCCGTTACTGATCTTTCTCCTGAGGAAGACAAGTATCTCTCCGAACAATAACTAACCTGAAGTCTTGGCATATCACGTTTTTTTAGACTGAAGTGAGATAACAAACTTCATTTTTTACATTCTTTTTGAGTTAGAATTTCCCATCACTATTCTACAGTTGCGATTTTCGCAGCTGTTTTTGTTTGTGTGATCTAACGTTTTTCATCCTGAAATGTAGCCGTTTATCACAAATTTCTCAAAATTCGCGTGGGCCGATAGGTATCAATTCATTAATTATCAATCTATTTTGCATTTTATATTATCAGCCACTACCAGCAACTGAAAATAAACTGGTACTTTGTGTTGCATAGTACCATCTATCGCCCTATCTTTGTTTTGTCAAATCATTATAAACGCCGGATCCTACTCTGCAACCCGCCTTAGCCATGAGCCGGTTGCAGAGGGGAAAAAGCAAAAGACAAAATTTATGAATATAGAGAATACACAGAGCCAGATGCGAAAAGGGATTCTGGAATTCTGTATCCTCTCCATCATCCGCCGGGGCGAAGCTTACCCCAGTGACATTGTTGAGGAAATGAGAGCTGCCAACCTGAATATCCTGGAAGGAACGCTTTACCCTTTATTAACCCGTTTGAAAAATGCGGAAATGCTGACTTATCGCTGGGTAGAAAGTAACTCAGGCCCTCCCCGGAAATATTTTTTGCTGACCGAAAAAGGTCATGCTTTTTATGCTGAACTGGAACAAACATGGCTTGAACTATCCAATGCAGTCAATACACTCGCCCAAAAGAAAGACCAACCACACAACTAAACTTCTTCAACCGCAAAACATAGCACAATGAAAAAGATTATCAATATAAATTTAAGTGGAAGGGTGATTCCCATCGAGGATTCCGCTTATGAAAAGCTGCAGGCGTATATCGAGAGCCTGCGCCGCTACTTTTCGCATGAGGATGGCCGTGATGAAATAATAAATGATATCGAAAGTCGTATCGCTGAAATCATGGATGAAAAGATCCGCAAGGGAGCTTCCTGTGTTACGGAAGATGATATCAACGCTATCGTCGCATCAATGGGTAGACCTGAAGATTTTGATGAAGAGCCTGATACAACAAGTTATTCTCAGCAAAAAAGCACTAACGCAAATACGAATAGCAATTACACCTACACTGAACCCAAGAAGAGAAACAGGTTATATCGTGATTCAAGTGATAAAGTTGTTGGCGGTGTGTGTAGTGGACTTGCAAATTATCTTAATGTTGATCCTGCTATCATCCGTTTATTATTTGCCATTATCACATTTGGTGGATTCGGCACAGGATTCATCCTATACATTCTGTTCTGGATTATACTGCCGGAAAGAGATATGGAGAATTATGGCGGTAAAAGGCTTTATCGTAATCCGGAGGAAAGAGTATTTGGCGGTGTTGCAAGTGGTATCGCTGCATACTTCGGCAAGGAGCCGTATATGGTTCGCTTGATATTTGCAGCGCCCTTTTTGCTAAATATAATTCTTAGCGTTTTAAGCTGGCCATTCTTTCATGCCGGCGCCGTTTTTCCAAATATAGTTTTTGGTTCACTCACCGGCACATTCATACTTGCCTACATCGTGTTGTGGATCGTATTACCGGAAGCCAAAAGTCA
This sequence comes from Chitinophagaceae bacterium, assembly GCA_049840875.1. Lineage (GTDB taxonomy): Bacteria > Bacteroidota > Bacteroidia > Chitinophagales > Chitinophagaceae > JAFDYH01. The sequence goes on from JASGJE010000006.1 coordinate 437,082, forward strand.
ATATCAGAAAATGGAAATGCGAGGGGAAAAAGTAGATATTAATACAATCAGTCAAAATGTAAAAGAAGGTATGGACCAGATGAAAGATCGTGCAAAAGACTTCGGAAATGAAGTAAAAGTAACTGCACAACGATTTGGAGAAAAGGCAAAAGAATTTGCAGACGGACGCGGCAAAACATGGGGTAAGGAAGTGGGTGAAGCAGGTCGGCGTGTGGGAGTAGGCATCGGCCACATTATCGGAGTATTATTCAAAGCATTTTTTTTATTCATTGCAGGCACAATTGCATTTGGATTATTCGTAGGCCTTATGGGTCTCATATTTGGCGGGGTCGGAGTATGGCCATTGAAAAACTATTTATTAAATGGGTTTTGGCAGAATGTATTTGCCTGGGGCACACTGCTATTTTTTCTCGGCGTTCCATTGATTGCTTTCATCACCTGGCTTATCCGTCGTATGATGCGGATTAGATCACAAAAAAGCTATCTCGGTTGGATGTTCGGTGGGCTATGGGCATTGGGTTGGGTGTCTGCTTCATTATTGGCAGCAAGCCTGGTAAACGATTTTCGCCGTAACCAAAAAGTTGAATCCAACGTCTCAATCGTTCAACCGATTAAGGGAAGAATGATCGTTAAGGTAAATGAGCCCGAAGTACGGTACACTGGTAATTTCTGGTGGATCGATGTTGACAATGAAGGTTGGGATATTAATGAAGACAGCCTTCGCATGTCGAACATTAAAGTGAGAATTGAAAAAAGCGAGGACTCAGACTACCATGTCAGCATAGCAAGATATAGTGCAGGCAAAGATGGAAATGATGCAAAACAAAGAGCTCAGAATATCTTTTTCAACACTAGTTATACAGACAGTATTCTGAATCTTGGCAGCGGATTGACAGTAATGAAAGATGATAAGTTTCGTTTTCAGCGTGTGATCGTAAACATAAAAGTGCCAGTAGGTAAAAGAATCCGTTTCGATGAATCTGTAGATGAGCTGCATCCTTATAATATCCGCATGTATGAAAAAAGAAGATGGAACCGTAATGACTGGGACGTTGATTGGGATTGGGACAATTATTTCGAATACGAAACCAATGCCGACTATATCATGAAACCTGATGGCGAACTAAAAAATGTAAATAAAGTAGACGAAAAGAAAGAAGATGCTGATGGCTACCGCTACGATGAAAATGATAAGCAAAAATTGCGTGACGACATTAAAAATCGCGAACAGAAACTGGAGCAGGATAAAAAACAATTGGAAGAAGATAAAAAGAGGTTGAATGATACTACAAAACCAAAAACTACCGCTGAATTAAATGACGAAGACAGCGAGGGAGAAAATGCGAAAGAAGATGTTTCTATGAGTATGGCATCGCCAATGTTTTCACTGGCTACCATGTTCAATTAAAATAGGTTGAAGTTGGGTCTTCGCAAAAAGCGAGGCGCGGGGCTCCGTTTTCGGAGCCTCTCTTGTTTTTGTACACTAATAGACCCGCTAATGAGTGCTAATAAAATACGAATAGAGTTTAAAAGAATTAAATCAGTAACACTAAAAAATCTTTTTTTTCCGCAAACCCATCGCTGGTTTTTTATATCCTTTTTGTGTGTTCATAGACTACATTTGCAAGTCTTTAATTAATTGGCAATGAAGAATACTCCTTTTACAGAAAAACATATCGCTCTTGGCGCAAAGATGGCCGCGTTTGCTGGTTACAATATGCCCATTAGCTATTCCGGAATTAACGACGAACATGCCGCCGTTCGAAAAAATGCCGGCGTATTTGATGTAAGCCACATGGGTGAATTTATTGTAAAGGGAGAATATGCCCTCGATCTGATTCAACGTGTTACTACAAATGATGCTTCCAAACTAACTGCAGGTAAAGCTCAATATAGTTGCCTTACGAATGATTATGGAGGAATTGTTGATGACTTGATCATTTATTGCATCGAGGAAAATAAAGTTTACATGATTGTGGTGAATGCTTCTAACATTGAAAAAGACTGGAATTGGATCAGCCGCTTTAATTCTAAAAACGCAGAGATGCACAATATCTCTGACAAGACATGCCTGTTAGCAATACAGGGACCGAATGCAACTAAAATATTACAACCATTAACAGATATTGATATTCTCAATCTCAAATATTACACGTTCGTAAAAGGAAATTTTGCAGGAGTAGAAAATGTCGTGATCAGTGCAACAGGATATACCGGCGCTGGCGGTGTTGAAATATATTTCGAAGACAAAGGAGATAATGCTTCAAAAATCTGGGATAAAATTTTCGAAATTGGCGGACCGCAAGGCTTAAAACCGATCGGATTGGGCGCAAGAGATACGCTGCGGCTTGAAATGGGTTATTGCCTTTATGGCAATGATATCGATGACAACACATCGCCGCTGGAAGCTGGGCTGAGCTGGATAACGAAATTCACCAAAGACTTCACGGCGCGACCCATCGTTGAAAGTTTGAAATCATCAGGAGTTTCTAAAAAACTGGTTGGTTTTGAAATGGTTGACAAAGGCATACCCCGGCATGGTTACGAAATAAAAGATGCTGCAGGCGCAGATCTTGGAGTTGTAACATCAGGCACGCAATCGCCCAGTCTTGGTAAAGCAATCGGGCTCGGTTATGTAAATACTCCTTTCGCTTCGCCTGACTCCGAAATTTACGTCAAAGTGCGCGATAAACTACTTTTAGCCAAAGTGGTAAAACTTCCTTTTAATTAATAAGCCGAATGAATAAGTTTGTCTGCTTTCGGAACTGAAATTTCAGGCAATGCCATGATATTTTGGCCTTGTGAAATAGAAAGAAGTCCGCTTGCGTTTAATACTCGTCTATATCCTGAAATGAAATTCTATGCCTACGATTCATCTGACTACATTTATTGCCGCAGCGCCAGAAGTGGTGTTTGATCTTAGCCGCAGTGTTGAGCTTCACAAAAAATCAATGGAGCAACACCAGGAAGAAGCAGTAGCCGGTACACGATATGGATTAATGGAAAAAGAAGATACAGTAACCTGGAAGGCTAAACACATTTTTAAGACGAGGGTGCTTCGCGTAAAGATAATAGGCATGAAAAAAGCAGAGCAATTCACCGATGAGCAACTGGATGGAGACTTTAAACTGATGCGCCATGAACATTATTTCAAGCCCTGCCAGAATGGTACCATCATGATTGATCTCTTTCATTTTGAATCTCCATACGGCGCAATTGGCAAATGGTTCAACTTTTTCTTTCTTACCCGTTATATGAAAAAGATGCTTGAGCATCGGAATAACCTAATTAAAGAAATTGCAGAAACCGGTAAATGGAAACAGTTGTTGGCCGTTTAGTTTTTATCCTCTTTAAAATACTTCTTACCGGATTCTTTGATGGTTGAATTGTTATCGGTTATTTTTACGCTTTTCATTCAATCATGAGTAAAAAACCTTCGCTCTATACTTCTTTATCTCCGGCATTAATTCACTTGTACGATTTAAGTAACAGTGTTGTTGTTGTAATTGATATACTTCGCGCTACTTCAACGATCACAACTGCATTGTATAATGGTGCTATGTCTGTAATTCCTGTAGATAGTATAAGTCGATGCATAGAAATCGGTAACCGCATTAATGGTATTACCGCTGGTGAACGTGACGGGAAAATTGCTGAAGGGTTAAGCTATGGTAATTCCCCTTTTGAATATCCTGAGAGTTTTATAAAAGGAAAAACGCTGGTGCTTACAACCACTAATGGGACTAAACTTTTGCATATGGCGCATAACAAAGCCGCAAAAGAAATCGTCATCGGGGCCTTTACAAATTTATCTGCTGTGTGCAATCATTTAATAGAATCAGGAATGGATGTGATGCTCGCCTGCGCCGCGTGGAAAGACCGTGTTAATCTTGAAGACACTTTATTTGCAGGAGCGGTTATTTCAAGGATAAAAAACCATTTTGAAATCAACTGTGATTCCTCTCATATGGCATTCTCACTTTTTCAACAAGCCGAAAATGATCTCTTCGGGTTTTTAAAAAACAATGAAGCATCACATTATCATCGCCTGATGGGCTTTGGTCTTGAAAAAGATATCCGATATTGTCTTTCAATCGATCAGGCTAATGTGTTGCCTATCTTTACAAATGATGAATTGGTAGTGAAATAGTTACTATCTTTTAGCATCCTTTTTATTCGCTATAAAGACTCAACATGAAATACATGTTTCCTGCTATTGCTGTGTTCTTTTATTTTTCAGCAATCGCTAAACCAACTCTTCATCCTATTGATACACCGTTACTGGTTCACAAATGCAGCGACTTTACAGTTACAGGCAAAGGGGACAACCCAGAATGGCAAAAAATAAATTGGGTTGCTTTGACGAGAATAAATCCCGATGGCAAGACCCATGAAAGCAAGTTCAAAATTCTTTATTCGCAGTCTGGTATTTACGTATTGTTCAGCGGTGAAGATGATAAGATAACCTCTGACTACAAGAATGATTTTGACAATCTTTTTAATGCAGATGTATTTGAAGTTTTCTTTCACCCAGAACCAGCCGAGCCGATCTACTTTGAATATGAAATCAGCCCGTTGAATAAGGAGCTTGTTTTACTAATCATCAATCGCAATGGAAAGTTTGGTGGTTGGATTCCCTGGCACTATGAGGATAAAAATAAAGTAGTGAAAAATGTAAACATCGTTGGTGGCGAAATGAAATCAGGGGCTGCTATTAAATCTTGGACTGCCGAAATATTTTTCCCTTATAAAATATTGAATCCTTTACAAAATGTTCCGCCGGTTAGTGGTATGCGATGGAACGCCAACTTTTGCCGTCTTGATTATGATACAGGCAAACAATACATGTGGAGTTGGTCACCTGTAGAAAAGTCATTTCACGAATTCAAAAAATACTTCTCGCTGGTATTTGAATAGATTATGTTGCCAGGTCTGTTTTCTGACGAAGCAAACCTGCTAAGATACTTCATTTTCAGGCTCAGTTTATAGGTTTCAAACTTTATTTAATTAGCCCGCTTTTTGCATGGAATTGTGCTTCACATTCGTTTACTTTTGCAGATTGCCCAAGTCTGATTGGCAGGTAACTTTTTAAGGTAATAGCTTCTTTGAGATAAATGGTTTTATGGTTTTTGTTGTACGAGATAACAATAAAACAATTGAGCCATAACACCATATCAAAAAGGCCTGCTTTTACCAACTAAACCGAATTACTGAATGGCTCTACCACATTTACTGAAATACGTCTATACCCATGGAACTGACGAAGTGATCCGAAGAGGAAAGAAGATACATGCTATCGGCTTCGTTGAGCTTGTAGAATACGATGACCTTTTTGGTTCCGCTGTGTTTCGGGTAAAAGATGACAGCTACTCAACTTACTATAAAGTATACATCACTAAATTCAAAGACGCAAAGTCTCTTTCGCTTCGCTGTGCATGTCCTTACAATCTCGGCGATATCTGCAGGCACGAAGCGGCCTCGCTTTTTCAATTACAGGAATTGATCGATAAAGGTCATTTACAGGCTGGTGATATCGAGTATGATCAACGCCATACTACTGCAAAAATGAAGTCGATTGAACTAAAAGCTATCCGGCTTTTGTGTTCACCGGAAACGTTAGAGCAGGCAGAAGTATTTTTGCGCACAAATAAAGCTGCTATCGAATATGCAAAGGATGAAACGGTAAAAGCAAGCGTGACGCTGAATGGAAGTACCTACAAAGTTATTCTCAGTAAGAACGAAGAAAGAAATTTCGATACCAGTTGTGATTATGTAGATCCTGAGCATCCGCTATGCTTACCTAAAGTCATTGTGTTTTTACAATTGCTGCATGCACATGGACCTTATTACTTTGATACCATTCGCAATTGGGATAAAGAGAAAAATAAATTATTAGAAGCTTATGGCTATTCTTTAAGCGATGATCTCAAAAATAAATTTGAGTTTAGCTATAAAGATGGAAAACCTTTCCTGAGGGTATTGGATACAAGTATCAAAAGAGTAGCGCCTTCTGCTGTAGCAGCTCCTCCAAAACCAGTGGTTGTGCAGCCTGTGGATGCTAAACCCGTAGAAGCTGTACAAGAGGAACTGCCCTTGCAAAAAGATCTGCTCGGCATTGTTTTCAATTTTAATAAAAAGGGGTACCCTCGTTTTGCGCTGGATGCAATACAGGGCGAGCTGAATGATGCCGGAAATAATTTTACCGGTAAAGTTGAAAAGCTTGATCTATCAAAATATGTGAGTACAGACGCTTACAGCGAAAAAGATAAACAACTTGTAACAGCTATCCGGAAATTACAGGATATAGAAATCAACAAGTACATCAGCCGCAATTCACCGTTCTCAGGCATTTGGGAAAATATCATTCACCAGGAAGAAGATGATTTAGCCGATGAAACAAAGGTTTTAATGGCCGAATACCTGATGCCTAAATTGAAAAAAATTTTTACAGAATTTGCGGATAGCCGTTTGGTATATGAGCTGCCAGAAAACAAGCCGTTTAAAACTGCAAATCTTTCTGCATTAAGCTTGTCTCCTGATGAGATTACTCCATACTTTATCGTTAGCAAAAATGGAGATTACAAGATTCAATGTCGCATAAAGGCCGGAGGATTGGATCATGATCTTAGCGATAATGAAAGTCCGAGTCCCTTGTTTTTCTTATTCAATCATCAACTGCATTTATGGAAAAACAATGATATTATTCATACAGTAGAAAAGTTTTTGCCCGATGGCGAAATGAAAGTGGCAGAAGAAGATTGGAGCAAAACATTGAACCAATTCATATTGCCTTTGGCAAAAGATTTCCGTATTGAGTTTGACCGTGCTATCATACAGGAAACCAAGGATGGCGATCCGGAATTAAAGTTATTTCTGCTCGAGAAAGGTGATTACCTGGTTTTTCAGCCTTCGTTTAATTATAAAGGCTATGAAACCAAAACCCGCGATCGCGACGAAATTGTAGTTCCACAAGGTGATAAAGTAACGATCGTACAACGAAACCGTGAAGCTGAAAAAAATTTTATAGAAAAGCTGCAAAGGCTGCACTCCAATTTTGTTTACAACGAAGATTCGGCTTCCCTGGCGCTGAAGGGTTCGGATGTATTGAAGAATAACTGGTTCTTTCTCTTCGTGGATGCGATGAAGGATATGAAAGTACCTGTGTTTGGATTTGAAGCATTGAAAAACTTCCGCTTTAATACGTCGAAACCAAATACAAAGATTTTCATCAGCAGCAATACTGATTGGTTTGATGCACGGGTTGATATTTTATTTGGCGATCAGAAAGTAACTGTTGCTGAAGTGAAAAGGGCGTTGGCGAATAAGCAGCAATTCGTACAATTGAATGATGGCACTCTCGGAATTTTACCGGAAGAGTGGCTGAAAAAATATTCACTTTTATTCAGAATAGGTGAAGGGAAAACAGACAATCTGAAATTGTCCCGTTATCATCTGAGTGTAATTGACGAACTCTATGAAACGAGAGATGAATCGGAATTGTCGGTACAGCTTGAAGAAAAGTATGATAAGCTAAAAGAGTTCAATAATATACAGGAGATTGATCCGCCGTATAACCTGAAAATGATTCTGCGGCCCTACCAGGTTGCGGGTTTTCAATGGTTGAATTACCTGAAGGATATAAAATGGGGCGGAATACTGGCAGATGATATGGGTTTGGGTAAAACGATCCAGGCATTATCATTTATGCAGTATTATAAGACAGAAAACGAGGCCTTAAAAGCGCTGGTTGTTTGTCCGACCACATTGATCTATAACTGGGAGAATGAAATTAAAAAGTTTACACCGAATCTGACCTATCATATTCATCATGGAGGTGGGCGCACAAGGGAAAGAGAAGAAATGCTGAAGTATGATATCACCATTACCACGTATGGTACTTTACGCAGTGATATAAAATTGCTTACCACCATCGCATTTGATTATGTGATACTGGATGAATCGCAGGCTATAAAAAATCCTGCGAGTAAAGTGACGAAAGCTGCTTGTTTGCTGAATGCGAAGAATCGTCTGTGCATGAGCGGTACGCCTTTACAGAACAATACATTTGACGTGTTTGCGCAAATGCATTTCTTAAATCCGGGTATGTTGGGGAGTATGGAGTTTTTCCGGCAGGAATTTGCAATACCAATCGACAAATTGGGCGAACCGGAAAGAAAAGAACATTTAAAAAAGGTTCTTTATCCATTTATACTTCGTCGCACTAAGGAACAGGTAGCAAAGGATCTTCCTGAAAAAATTGAGACTGTATTATTTTGCGAAATGGAAGACGAACAGCGAAAGATCTATGATGCTTATCGCAACGATTTCCGTGATCAGATCCTGGGAACAATTGCTACACAAGGTATTCAACGTTCACAGCTAACCATTTTACAAGGGTTAATGAAGCTGCGGCAAATATGCGACTCTCCGGCGATACTGAATGAAACAGAGAAATTTCCAAACCATTCTATAAAACTGGAAGAGCTTGCAAGAGAACTCAGTGAAGATATGAGCAATCACAAAGCGCTTGTCTTTTCTCAATTCCTCGGAATGCTTGCACTGATCAGAACAAAACTGGAAGAGCTGGAAATAAAATATGAATACTTTGATGGTAGTACCTCGGCGCCGGACCGTGAAAAAGCAATTCAAAGTTTTCAGAATGATGATTCCGTCAGAGTCTTTTTGATTTCTTTAAAAGCCGGAGGTGTGGGTTTGAATCTAACTGCGGCGGATTACGTTTACATTGTTGACCCGTGGTGGAACCCTGCTGTAGAACAACAGGCTATTGACCGCACCCATCGTATTGGTCAAACAAAGAACATATTCGCATACCGAATGATCTGTAAGGATACTATTGAAGATAAAATCCTTCAGCTGCAGGATAAGAAAAAAGCGCTGGCGAAAGAATTGATAGCAGACGATGCAACATTTGTGAAGAGCCTGACGAGGGAAGATGTGGAATATCTGTTTAGCTAAGACGCGGCTGTAGGCAATAGGCTCTATGCTTTAAGCAAATATTCAATGCTCAATTTGCATTTTGGAAACTGTCGCTCGTGCCCATTGCTTATAGCTTTCCTCCAACAAAAAAGCCGCCTCAAAGAGACGGCTGATATAATCAAGGGTTAGTGAGTAAAAGGACTAATGCAAGCTCTTTCTGCTATGGTCGTATCCATGCGCTGCCGCCGACGAACCAGATATAAAAACCGATAAAACACTTCTGAATAATCTGAAAATATTAAGAGAAGGTTTGTAGTAATTACGATAGATTTTTGCCTCTTCGTGAGTGTGGATGAATTTTCTGTTTTTCATTACGGATAGTTTGAGTTAACAGGATAACGAATATTTCACATTAAAAGTATATCAGAAAATTGATTTTTTCTAATCTTTGCGGCCTATTTAACATTGATAGTAGCAATTTTTATGAAAAAGGCAATCATTTTCTTTCTTTTCATTGTACTCCTTATATCTTTTTTACCAGCATCTGCTCAGTTAAAGTCACCTCTCGATAATGCATTCCAGGCAGACGTTGAGAATGTAATTCTTGATTATCCCAATAGCTTTCAACATTATATCGGTAAAGAGATCGATAACAATCCTCAGTCAACAGACTATTCGTCGTTGTTAAAAATCCGTGGGGCCGAAGAATGCACAATCACTAAATATCCTGCAAAAAAACGTGACCGCTACAGTTACCTGGCAGTAATGTTGACCACCGATGATTTTGAAAAAGCAAAAAGTACATTCGATTCTTATTACAGTCGTTTAAAGAGAGTTAATATTCACTTTGCCAATGAGTCTTATAACCTGAATGGAGAATATGAGGCTCCCACTGAAGAAAAGAAGTTCACCAGTTCTCTGTTTTCGATATCGGCTAATGAAGAAACGGTAAAACGATTAAAGGTTGAGTTATCGATGGAATACCAGGTTGTGGAATGGAAAGTAAAACTCCTGGTTTATGAAAAAGAAAGAGAAGACGATGAACAAGGCGAGACAAAGGATAACTAAATATTCTTTCTGCTAATCATTAACCTTTCTTAACCTTATTGCAAGGCTACTTAACCCGCTTTATGTGTCTATGCTGATACTTTCGTAGCTGAACCCACAGCTATGAATAGATACTGCTTTGTCTTTTTATCACTCTTGTTTTCTACTGAAATCATTGCGCAACGCGGAACGGTAAAAGGAAATTTATTTGATACCTTGGCGAATCAGCCGGTTGCAAATGCGACCATTTCATTATTACAGAAAAAAGATTCAGCCCTTGTTTCTTTCACGATGTCGGACGACAAAGGAAGGTTCGAAATAAGCAATATAAAAGACGGTGAATATAGCCTGATGATTACGCATGTAAATTATCATAACAGCTATCGGTCATTAACAATAAATGAAACAGTAAAGGAGACAGAGCTGGGCCGGATTGTAATGAATGATCTTTCAAAAGTGCTGGAAGAAGTTATTGTAAAAAATGACGCTCCGCCTGTAACCTTAGTCGGAGATACTATTCAATACAATGCTGGTTCATTTAAAGTACAACCCAATGCAAACGTGGAAGATCTTCTGAAAAAAATGCCTGGAATTAAAGTAGATAAAGATGGAACTGTAAAAGCTCAAGGTGAGAAAGTGTCCAAGGTATTGGTGGATGGAAAAGAATTCTTTGGCAATGATCCGAAGATTGCAACCAAAAACTTACCTGCCGACGCTATTGATAAAGTACAGGTTTTTAATAAGCTTAGCGATCAGGCGCAACTTACAGGTTTCGATGACGGCAATAGCGAGAAAACGATCAACCTGAAATTAAAGAAAGATAAAACGAAAGGTTACTTCGGTAAAATAAATGCCGGAGGTGGTACAGATGATCGCTACCAGGGAAAGTTCAATATCAATTCATTCAAAGGCGCAAGACAGATGTCTGCAATCGGTATGGCGAATAATACCAACTCTGAAGCTTTCTCCATGTTTGACATACTGAATTTCACGGGTGAGTTGAAGAAAATGATAAGTGGTGGCGGTGGGAACATAAATATAAATATTTCCAATAGCGCAAGCTCGGGAATGGATGGAATCGCTGGTTCAAATAGTGGTATCAATACCATTTGGGGCGGCGGTGTGAACTATAATAATATCATTGGCACCAAGACGGATTTCATGAGCAATTACTTTTACAATCGCTATAATCCTCATAAGGAAAGTACTGTTCAGCGTCACTACTTTTTACCAGACTCCTCTTATTTATATAACCAAAACCAGGTTTCCGATAATATCAATAATAGCCATCGCCTGAATTTTGTTGCGGACTTTCAGATTGATTCATTTAATTCAATCAAGATTTCACCTTCGCTTAATTATCAAAAGACAAGCAACCGTGTTAATTCAACTTATTCAACCATGTCTGAAGCCATGGAAAAAGGAAGTGATGGCTACAGTAATAACTTAACCAATAACGAGGGGTATAATTTCAGAACGGATGTATTGTTTCGAAAAAAATTCAGGCGAAAGGGAAGAACTTTTTCAATTGCACTGCAAACAACATTCAATAACAACGATGGCGACGCCAGCCTTCAATCGCTGAACAATTTTTATATAAAAACCGGGACTATTTATCAAAGTGATACGATTAATCAACAAACCAAAACAGAAAGCAGCCTGAACGGATATACCGCCAGAGTCGTATATACCGAACCTGTTTTTAAACGATCATTGCTCGAATTCAGCGCAGGCAATGGAAATACCACGAGTACTTCTGCAAAAACTACACACGATTATAACTCACAGAATGGCAAGTTCGATTTAATAAACCCTCTGTTATCGAATGATTTTAAAAACCAGTACGGATACAGCAATGCTGGTATCCGGCTGAGAAAGCAAGCTAAAAAATACAATTTTGCTGTCGGCTTTAGCTGGCAGCATTCTGAACTGGAAGGAAAGATTATCAGCAACAATAAAGATTCTGTAATTGGCAAATCATTCAATAATATTCTACCAACAGCACGGCTTCAATATTATTTTACACGCTTTAAAAACCTCCAGGTTAACTATAGCACATTCACCAATCAGCCCACTGTAACGCAACTACAGCCTGTGATAGATAACAGCGATCCTCTGAATAAAACTACCGGTAATCCTGCTTTGAAACAGGAATACACCCATTCACTGCAAACCAATCTCATTCTCGTTAATCCCTATACAAACCGGAATCTGTTTGTCTTATTTAATCTGCAGGAAACACAAAATAAAATTGTAAACAATGATACTATCGATGGGCAGGGAATAAAAACAAGCAGGCCGGTAAATGCAAATGGGATTTATAATCTATCGGGAGATGTAAACTGGAGTATTCCGGTTCATTTTCTGAAAGCCAGTTTTAGTATTGGTAGTAACGCTTCTTATTACAAAGGCAAGCAGTTTGTAAATGGTGCTGAGAACAAAATTGCTGCTCTTTCATTTGGTCCTGATGTACGTCTTGATATTGGCGCTTCTGAAAAACTTCAACTTGCTTTAACGACAGGGTTGAGTTATAATCGCACCACTTACTCTTTGCAATCTTCATACAACACCAGCTATATCTCTCATCAATACGGATTTGATGCCGACTGGCAGTTACCTGCAAAATTTTTCCTGGCGAGTGAGTTTACTTATAGCATCAATAATCAGTTGGCGGCCGGCTTCAATAGCCGTATTCCTCTCTGGAATGCTTCCCTCAGTCGGCAAGTGCTCCGCTTCAATCGCGGTGAAATAAAACTGCGGGTTAATGATATCTTGAATAAAAACATTGCTGTATCCCGCACCAGCAATCAGAATTATATTGAAGACAGCCGTGTATTGAACCTGCGGCGTTTTTTCCTGCTAAGTTTCACGTACAGCCTTACTAAAACCGGGCTCACAAAAGAGGGAGCTGGCGGCGGTATGAGAATGATACGGCGGTAAACACAATTGAAAATATCAAATGCTATGCAAACAATTTTTATTAAGGCTATCCATTCATTCTCTTTACCACAACATCTTCTATTATTTGCGTTGTTGTCGTTACCTGGAAATTTTGAACCGAATTATTCTTCAAATTTTTTATAGAGAAAATCAATTCCCCTTCGATTATATCTTTCGACAATTTAAATCTCTTGTCAAATTTGTTATCGGTAAATATTCCGGTGAACAACGTATTTCCGGATTCGTCTGTAATGCTCAGAAGAAACCGCGAATTTGATTCATTTTTGTAAGCAACATTGAAGATATAGTTGTCATTCTCAGTGCCGACGTACTTAACAGTAGCCTTTATTTCATCAGCGATTGTGTCTGCACTGAACACAGCAGCATTTGCAGTTGCTGATAGCAATCCGCTTATTAAAAAGGCTCCTATAATTCTCTTTGTAATATTTTTTATTGATTGTTTCATAACATAAATTTTGTTTTCACATTTTGTTTGGATGCGGCCAGCAATGTTATGAATGGGGAGCAATCGGAAGGCAATTGCAGAACGTTAAAGGGAATCTATTTGTGGAGATAGTTATAACTGATTCCTGTACAAAGATAACTAACGGCTGCAAAAGCGCAAAAGAACCAGCATTAAGTTATTGTTGCTCTGTTTTATTATAGTTTAAATAGTCCCCCCTATTTAAATAAAAAAGCCGCTGGTTACAGCGGCACAGAAAGATTTACGAAAATAATTTAGTTATTAATGCGGATTACTCTTCCGCCGCCTTCATTATTCTTTTGCATTTGTTCCATCATCTTCTGGGTTTCCATTTTAAATTCTGCTTTGGTAACCCTTTTACCAGACTTTGGTTCTTTAATGGATGCTATATCAGCTTTGGCAGAAATTTCTGTAGCAGTATAAATCTGACGGCCGTTATTGATACTCATTTCGAGTATTAATCCGGGCAACTGTGATTGAAACTCTGCCGGCCCTGCAGCAACAGGAATATCAGAAGTAAACCACGCAACAACGGTACTGGTGTCTGCAACTTCTTTCCGTTCCATTTTACCATTATCCATGTTCATCATCATTCGTATTCCTATACGTTGCGCAGTTGCTTGCTGACAATTGTGATTCAGTATTGTTTTTGATTCGCCGGTAAGTTTCCATTTCAGTTTATTGATACTGTCATTAACGATGAATTTTTTTTCCATAAAATCTCTTTGCTCTACGCTTAACCCTTTACCAAGATCATAATAGCTGATATCATCCACGCCTCCTCCAATCATTCGTATCTGAACGCCGCCATTACCACCACCATTATCCTCATCCGGAGTTTGTTCATCAGAAATATGCCAAAGGCTTTTATCGCCTGCAAACAGCAGTTCAAATTTATCCGTCCTGGTTTGAGGTAGATTTCGGGCAACGTTGTCGTCTCCATTAATTTCTATTTGCATTTTGGTAACGCGGTCATACACCACTTTTCCTTCTTTTTGTTGCGCAAAACAGGTAAGAAAAGGCAGCCCTAACAGTGCAGTAGTGAATAGTTTTTTCATGTTTTTAGGTTTCTTAAATTAATAAGTCAAAGCTATTGGCGAATGGATGCGAATGAGGTTAACTCACCTTTCATTAAGGTTAATAATAGTTAAAGCCAAAACATGCTGCGTTGGTTATTTTCTACATTTGCATTCAAACAAGAGAAATGAACGGTAAAGCATCTGGAAAAGGAACAATTCATTCGGAAAAGCTTTTGCTGCCGATGCTCATTACAATCATTGTCATTGTCGGTTTCCAGGTTTATTGGCTATATGATAATTATAACCGGGAAAAAAGAATTCTGAACATAAAAACGAACTCCGATTTCCGTGAATCTATCTTCGAACTACAGGCTGACAAGTTTAATCTTCATGCCAATCATGCGGATTCATTATCAAAAGACAGTGCAACGATAAAAGTTTTTGTAACAGATCATAATAATTCCGATGCGGAAGATCAGCCCGACGTAGATGCCGTAGAAATGGTGAACGTACTGAGAAATCGAGAGGGCGCTGAGATGCGAAAAGATACTAATAATAAAAAACAGCGGGTGCTGGTTTCTGTCGATCGTTCGGCTGCATGGTATCGCAATGATTCTCCAAAACGATCATTTCCCGATGGTGCGCCGGGTGAAAATTTTATCCGCTTACTTTCCCGGGTAGATTCTCTGCAGGATTCGTTGCACCTGAAAGATATAAATGTGCGGCTTCTTAAAAAGCTAAAAACTGATCAGGCTGTTGTTCCTTTTACTATTGTGAGAATTGATAGCGCTACTGCCGGGGGAAAATCACCTTTTAATGAAGTGCGGCTAGGTTTTACAAACCCGGTCACATATAAATTGTTGCTTGGAAATACCTTTCCTTTTCTGCTTGGTAAGCTTACATGGCAAATCATTTTTTCCCTGTTTATTATGGCAGTTACTGTCGCTTCATTTGTTTTGCTTTATCGAAATGTATTGAAACAACAGCGATTGGTGGCAATGAAAAATGATTTTATCAGCAACATTACACACGAGTTAAAAACGCCAATCGCCACTGTTGGCGTAGCGATTGAAGCATTGAGAAACTTTGGCGCCTCGCAAAGTCCGGAACGGACAAAGGAGTATCTCGATATTTCAGCGGCTGAATTACAGCGGCTGGGGTTATTGGTAGATAAAGTGCTGAAGGTTTCTATGCTTGAAAGCAATAAAATCGAATTGAAAAAAGAATCTTTTGATATCCGTGAGCTTGTAAATGAAGTTATGAACATGATGAAATTGCAACTGGAAAAACAAAATGCTTCTGTTGATATTAAAACCGCGGGTGATCGTTTTTCGATTGAGGCCGACAGATTGCATATAACCAGCGTTATTTATAATCTTATTGATAACGCCTTAAAATATAGTAAAGAAAGTCCTGTTATTGATATTCTAATAACCTCGTTAAATGAAGTGGTAGAAATAAAAGTAAAAGACAATGGTATAGGAATACCGAAAGAATACAGATCGAAAATATTTGAAAAATTCTTTCGCGTGCCTTCGGGGGATATGCACAATGTAAAAGGTTATGGGCTCGGCTTGAGTTATGTGCGGGAGATATTGATTGAACATATGGGCTTCATCACAGTAGAAAGCGAACCGGGAAAAGGAAGTTTGTTTACCGTTATTTTGCCATACAAAGAAGCGCCGGTAATCAACATTGACGGCAAACGAAAGATTATTAAAAAAGGAATCAGGCTATGAGCAAAATCAAGGTATTGTATATGGAAGACGAATTGTTTCTCGGTAAAATCGTGAAGGAAAGTCTCGAAAGCCGCGGATTTGAAGTGGCGATGGAAAGCGATGGCGCAAAAGCAATTCCGTTATTTAAAAAGTCGGAGCCCGATATCTGCGTATTGGATGTGATGTTACCGAACAAAGATGGATTTGCAATTGCAGATGAAATCAGGGATATCAATGAAGAAATTCCAATTATTTTTTTGACGGCGAAAACACAAACAGAAGACGTTGTGAAAGGATTTTCCACTGGCGCTAATGATTATATACGCAAGCCATTCAGCATGGAAGAGTTGATTGTGCGGATACAGAATGCCTTGCGTCTGAAAAAGGAAGCCCCCGCTAAAATAACTGGTGACAGCGTAAACATCGGAAAGTTCAATTTTAATATCAACCGGCAATTGCTTTCCGGCGGCGAAGAAGAAAAGAAGCTTTCATTCCGCGAAAGTGAATTGCTTAAGCTTCTATATGAAAACAGGGATAAAGTAATTGACCGTAAGGATATTTTAAACCTTTTATGGGGCAATGATTCATTTTTTAATAGCCGCAATCTTGACGTTTACATTACAAAGCTTCGCAGTTATCTTAAAGCTGATCCGGCATTGGAAATAATAACGGTGAAAGGCGTGGGCTACCGTTTCGTAGTATAGTTTACCCACCATATCGCTGGCACGCTATTTTAAGCATAGCAGTAAACAAATTTATGGCCCTTAAAAAAAGAACCAGGAATATCCTGATAGGAATCTTTATCTTCCTGGTACTTGCGGCCATTACTTTCCAGGTATTTATCGATCAATGGCTGGAGCCCGTTATTAAAAGCAGGCTCAAAGTATTAATCGTTTCGGGCTCAGACAGTCTTTACGATTTTCAACTTGGTAATATTGATGTGAATTTTTGGGGTGGTTCTGTAGAGCTTGACAGTCTGCATATAAAGGTAGATAGTGCGCATTATGCTCAACGGGAAAAGGCCGGTACATTGCCCGCATTGACGTCTGAAATCAATCTCGCAAAGGGCTCTATTTCCGGTATCGGTTTATTGCAAATAGTTACAAAGAAAAAAATCAGTATCGGCACAATTCTGTCTAAGGGCGCAGACATCACTTTATCGCGCCATTATAGAAAATCAAAGGGGAAATTAAAAACAAGCAATGATCCTCTCTGGAAACTGCTCGAACCTGACATAAAGGCGATTGGCGTCGATCATATTCTGCTGAACGATATTAATCTGAATTACTTCAACGCAGACAGCGCAAAAGCGTTTCATTTTAAATTTGAGCATTGCTCCGCCACTATTGACGATATAAAAATTGATAGCAGTGCGACAAATGATTCATCAAGAATTCTATTTACAAAAGATATTTCTGTCCTTTTCAATAATATTAAACTACAAACGCCGGATGCTTTATACGCTATTGAATCTAAACAGCTTCGTTATTCTTCGCAAAAACAAATAGTAGCTGCAGATGAGTTTAAATTGCATCCTGTATTAAGCCATGCAGAGTTTTATAAAAAGGTCGGAAATGACAGAGACTTATATAACCTGAATTTTGAAAAACTGGAATTTATAAATTTTCAGCTGCCCAATTTTATCAATCGAAATTTGATAAGCGCAGACACACTCTCGTTGACAAAACCTCAAATTCATATTTATAAAGACCGTACACAGCCTGCGGATATGCGCAGCAAGTACGGAAAGTATCCACACCAGTTATTGATGAAGGCTCCCTTTTTCATCAACGTAAAAGACATCAAAGTAAAGAATGGTCTTCTAACCTACACCGAGAAGAATCAGAAAACATCGATGGAAGGAAAATTAATTTTCCAGGATCTGAGCGGTGGCATTTCAAATATCACGAATGAAGACGAAGGGATAAAGATTAATCCAAAATGTGTCGCGGATATTCATGGTGTATTTATGAATAAGAGTCCTATTCACGCAGTATTTACTTTCTTCCAGGATAAGGCTGAAACAGGGAACTTTGAAGTAAGCGCAGACATGGAAAAAGTAAACGCGGAAGAGCTTAATCCTATAACGTTGCCATTGGCGCAGGCATCTGTAAAATCTTTTGACATTAAAGAACTACATTATCATATTTATGGCAATGAAAGATGGGGATCTGGTAATTTATCAATGCTATATAACAATCTCGCAATAGAATTAAAAAAAGTAGATGAAGATAATGGCGAGATAAAAAAGAAGGGATTGCTTTCATTCCTCGTTAACAAGCTGGTGGTTTTTCCAGATAATCCATCAAATAAGAAAGAGCGAAAAGCATTAAATATCCGCACGGAAAGAATTCCAAATAAATCATTCTTTAATCTTGTTTGGAAAACATTGTTTGCATCTGTAAAGGATGTCGCAATAAGGATCGACGCTCTTAAGAAAAAGAAATAAATTTTTATCTCTGTATCGTCTTCGTGTTTTTAAATTTGCGTATGCCAAATCCATATGCTCTTACAGCCGATAAAATTTTCACTGGCGATAAATGGTTAAGTGATCATGCCATTGTAGTTGAAAACGGGAAAATAAAATCTATCGTGCCGGCTTCAGGCGTAACAGGAGGAATTGAAATACGAAAATTTCCCGGATGCACTGCGGTTCCTTCATTAATTGACTTACAGATCTATGGAGCACATGGTAAACTGTTAGCTTCTTATCCCGAACCAGATGCATTATATAGGTTGAATGATTACTGCCGCAGTGGCGGCGCCGCTCATTGCATGCCTACTGTTGCCACAAACGCAACCGATGTGTTTTATAAATGCATCGACGCTGTCAGAGATTACTGGAAACTTGGAGGCAAAGGTGTTTTAGGTCTTCATGTGGAAGGACCGTGGTTAAACCCGGCCAAAAAAGGAGCCCATCCTGAAAAATATATTTATAGTCCCTCTATAAAACAGGTAGAAGAATTATTAAATTATGGTAAAGGCATTATCAAAATAATTACACTTGCGCCGGAGGTTTGCTCCAATGATATTATCCGATATATAATGTCGCAAGGCATCGTAGTATCGGCCGGCCATAGCAACGCCACCTATAAACAAGCGATGCATGGTTTCGCACAAAACATTCCGGTAGCCACACACCTATACAATGCAATGAGTCCATTGCAACATCGCGAACCCGGATTATTGGGAGCTATTCTCGATCACACATCTGTAAGGGCCAGTATTATTCCGGATGGATACCATGTTGATTTTGCTGCAGTCCGTATTGCAAAACAGGTAATGAAGGGGCGCTTATTTGTAATAACGGATGCGGTAACGGAGACGGACACTGGTTTATACCAGCATAAACTTGTTGGTGAAAAATATGAGTCTGATGGAATATTAAGTGGCTCTGCGCTCACAATGAGTAAAGCAGTAAAAAACCTGGTACAACATTGTAACATTGATCTTGCAGAAGCGCTTCGCATGTGCAGTCTATATCCTGCACAGGTGATGGGTTTACAAAATAGTCTGGGTAAAATTGAGCCGGGTTTTGATGCTTCAATTGCGATATTGAATGACAATTTTGATGTGGAAACGATAGCCGAATAATAACTTGGCAACTCAGTTGCTTATCCATCGATGCGCAGGAAACACTTTCTTAATAACAACTCATACAGGAATTTTTTGTATTACAATTTTTTTTCATAACCTTTAGATAGTCAATCCACATTCACCATCAATTCCTGTTTATGAGAAAGCTTCAAGCACTATTGCTGGCTACAGTAGGTGCTATTTCATTTACCTGTATTTTTTCCTGCAACGAAACCAAAACATCTACAGAACCACAAGCGGCAGAAAAACCAAATGAAGATTCCATTAAAAAAGTGGTTGCCCGTGGTGAATATCTTGCGATGCATGTTACTGGTTGTATGGATTGCCATAGTAAACACGACTGGACGAAATACTCTGGTCCGATGGTTCCCGGCACAGAAGGTCAGGGAGGAGAAAAATTTGACCAGAAATTAGTAGGCGTTCCAGGTGTTGTTTATGCACGCAACATTACTCCAGATCCTGAAACTGGAATAGGTAAATGGAGTGATGCGGAAATCATTCGGGCAATGACGCAAGGTATCAGCAAAAATGGGGATACACTTTTTCCATTGATGCCATATCCGCACATTAATCGTTTGGCCAAAGAAGATATTCTGAGCATTGTCGCTTATCTCCACACATTGAAACCTATAAAAAACGAGGTTCCTAAACGGCAACTAATGTTACCTGCGATGAGCCTTGCATATCCTCCGAATTTGCAACCATCTATTGACAGCAATGCGATTCCTCCTGCTTCGAACATCGTTGCTTATGGTGCATACCTGACGAATGCTGCTGCTTGTATGGATTGTCATACTCCAATGATTAAGGGGCAATTTGATTTTCAACATGCATTTTCGGGTGGTCTGACATTTAATGCAGAAACGTTTACAGTAAGCAGTGCGAATATTACCCCAGATTCAGCTACCGGACTTGGTACATGGACAGAAGAACGTTTTCTCAATAAATTCATTCCTTATCGCAAAGAAGAATCATACAATCATGAAGCCGGTAAGCAAAATACAATCATGCCGCTTACATTTTATGCTGGTATGACGGATGAAGACCTGAAGGCGATCTATGCATTTTTAAGAACATTACCGCCGACAAAACATGCTGTAGAAAAGTATCCGAAATAATCTCTTTATAAAATGAAAAGGTTGACAGGAAAAGACCTGTCAACCTTTTTTAGTTATAGCTTTATAGTTAATAGTTTACTACCTGTTCCTCTATCGTTTCAGGAATTTGCCTCCATTCATATTGTTGGTTGCGCAATTGCGGTTCGAAGCCAGCTTCACGAATCGCATCCTGTATTGTCTTGTAAGTAAATCGATGTGGCGCACCTGCCGCGCTTACTACATTTTCTTCAATCATGATGGATCCGAAATCATTGGCACCTGCGTGCAAACAAATCTGCGCCGTTTGTCTGCCAACAGTTAACCATGATGCTTGTATATTCTTTACATTAGGAAGCATAATACGACTGATAGCAATCATTCGAATATATTCTTCAGGAGTCGTTAGATTATGTACGCCACGTATTCTTGTAAGTAAGGTATCTACATCCTGGAATGTCCATGGAATAAATGCTAGAAAACCTTTAGCATCTGCAGGTTTTCTGCTTTGTACTTCTCTTATTTTTATTAAATGTTCAAACCGTTCTTCAATGGACTCAACATGACCAAACATCATAGTCGCAGATGTAGTGATGTTTTGTTTATGTGCCTCTTGCATAATGTCCAACCACTCCTGTGATCCGCATTTTCCCTTTGATATAAGCCTGCGAACACGGTCTACTAATATTTCGGCGCCGGCTCCCGGGAGAGAATCCATCCCTGCCCTCCGCAATTCCATCAGCACTTCCCGGTGTGTAGATTTCTCCAGTTTTGTAATATGGGCAATTTCAGGAGGGCCGAGTGTGTGCAGTTTTATAGTTGGAAATTCATCTTTTATTGCACGGAATGTTTTCGCATAGAATTCTAATCCGAGGTCGGGGTGATGTCCTCCCTGTAACAACAATTGATCCCCGCCATATTTAATGGTTTCCTGAATTTTTTTCCGGTATGTAGGCATATCCGTTATATATGCCTCCGCATGCCCTGGTATTCTGTAAAAGTTGCAAAACTTGCAATTTGCTATACAGACATTTGTTGTATTTACATTCCGGTCTATCTGCCAGGTTACCTTGCCATGAGGCACTTGTTTTTTCCTCATTTCATTTGCGGTAAACATCAGCTCCGTAAGCGGAGCATTCTGGTAAATAAACATTCCTTCTTCAAGACTGAGGAATTCAAAATTTAACGCCTTCTGGTACAAATCTGACAGATTCATATGCTTTCTCTCCGGGTTGCAAAAGTACTGCGGAATAGCAGATAAATTACGGTTGAACGGTTTCCTCATTCAGTTTTGTTGCGATAATTTTAGTCTTTTATAAACAGTACTGCATCTTTTTTTACTATCTGTTTGTCTCTCATTATTAATAAGCCAATAACTGCATGAAACAAAAACTGCTTGCCATTTGCCTTTTTCTTTTATCGTTGCAATCCGGTCTCCGGCTATTGGCGCAGGAAGAATTTGTAGAGCCCCCGGCAAAATTTATAACCCGGTTTACATTCACACAGTTATACGGCGGTGTGATATTACTGAAAGGCACGTTTGCAAATTATCCCGACTCTCTCAATTTTATCTTCGATACCGGCAGCGGGGGAATTTCCCTGGATTCTACAACTGCTGATTATTTCAAGGTAAAAGGCGTTCCATCCGAGAAAACTATACGGGGAATAGCAGGAATGCGCAAGGTTAGTTTCCTGTATAATCAGAAACTTCACCTCCCTGGTCTCACCGTTGATAGCCTCAATTTTCACATCAACGACTACGAAATTCTCACCAATGTTTATGGCGAACGGATCGATGGTATTATAGGATACTCTGTACTCAGCAGGTATATCATCAAACTTGATTACGATAGCTCTATCATTTCTTTCTATTCCAAAGGCTATATGAAATATCCCCGCGGAGGATATTTACTTCGACCGGTTATCACCACATTACCAGTACAGGCTGCAAAAGTGAGAGATAACAAAACAATTTTTTCACGATTTCTCTTCGATATGGGCGCTGGCCTTTGCCTTATGTTATCCTCGGATTTTGCAAGGGATAGCGCTATTATCAGTCCAAAAAGAAAACTATACGCGAAGGAAGCAGAAGGATTAGGCGGTAAAGTTGATATGCATGCTACAGTTGTAAAGGAAGTCAAAGTAGGGCCTTACAAATTCAGAAATGTGCCTGTGTATATTTTTGATGACGCATATAATGTTACTTCATATCCTTATTTAGGTGGTATACTTGGTAACGATCTGCTCAGAAGGTTTAATATTATTCTCAATTACGAACGAAGAGACATTTACATCACACCAAACTCTCACTTTACTGAGCAATTTGACTATGCTTATTCAGGTATCGAGCTTTACAATATAAATGGATTGATTGTTATAGGCGATGTTGCAGAAGGTTCACCGGCACAGAAAGCCGGATTACTGGAAGGCGATATTGTAGTTGGAATCAATAAAGCGTTTGATCAGAATCTTTCTCACTACAAAGCCGCAATGCAGGTACCGGGTGAGAAAATAAAAGTCGTCATCCGCAGAAATGATAAATTAATGGAAATAAACTTTAAGGTAAAAACAATCCTTTAATTCTTACGACGCACAGTATTCTGCTCGCAAAAAATATCTCCAAATTGATTTCAATCTACCCGATTGAAATTTTTTTTAAACATCATTGTCTTAATAAACACTATTTAATGTGAATATCTCTTTGTGAAACGTGAATATGAAACTGTATAATTAAACCATAAAAAACAAATATGCAAACATTGATTGGTTGATTGTTCAGAGAACACAAGTTATTCGAGTTAGATTCACAATTTTATCGTTTTTAAGTTTTGTAAAGTTTCCCATACAGGGTTATTCACACTATTGTTAAAAATGAAGGGAAACTGAACAAATACGTGGTTCCTGGATGTTAATTATACTGGTAATAATGTGGATATTCTATTGAATTCAAGTTTTTGTAATTTTATAGAAATGATTTTTCCACTAATTCACAGCTGTAATAATAATAGTCTTTTTTATAAAAAATTATATTATTAATACTATAATAGAGGTAAAAAAAGTTTTTGAAAAATGAATTGAGTTGGGCGTAATATTGCCACCCTGAATTTTTATTTATGAATACTGGTACGTTAAGCGAAGCAAAAAAAAATGTTGAAAAGAAGGGATTTTTGGATGTTAACATCAATCCCAGCCTCGACCTTTTTTCAGAAATAAAACGATTGAAAAAGGAGCGAAATGCCGTGTTGCTTGCTCATTACTACCAGGAGGCAGATATTCAGGACGTGGCTGATTATATCGGCGATAGTCTTGGGCTTGCACAACAAGCGGAGAAAACGACAGCGGATATGATTGTTTTTGCAGGTGTTCATTTCATGGCTGAAACGGCAAAAATCCTGAATCCAACAAAGAAAGTAGTGATACCGGATCTAAGGGCTGGTTGTTCGTTAAGTGACAGTTGTCCTCCGCCATTATTTAAAAAATTTAAGGAGCAACATCCTGATCATGTTGTAGTAAGTTATATTAATTGCAGCGCAGGCATCAAGGCGCTAAGTGATGTTATTTGTACAAGTAGTAACGCGAAGTTTATTGTAGAAAGTTTTCCAAAAGATCAGCCAATCATTTTTGCTCCTGATAGAAACTTGGGAGCGTATATCAATAAGATTACCGGAAGAAACATGTTGTTATGGAATGGTGCATGTATGGTACATGAAATCTTCAGCCTGGAATTGATAGCAAAGTTGAAAATAAAACATCCAAACGCGAAGATAATCGCACATCCGGAGTGTGAAGAGCCGGTTTTAAAGATTGCTGATTATATCGGATCAACGACTGGATTGCTGAAATATACAAAGGCCGATTCTGCGAAGGAATATATTGTTGTTACGGAAACTGGTATTCTTCACCAGATGGAAAAGGATTCACCGGAGAAGACATTTATACCCGCTCCTCCGAACAATGGCTGTGCTTGCAATGATTGTCCGCATATGAAATTGAATACACTGGAGAAGTTATATCTGTGTATGGAATACGAAACTCCGGAAATAACAATGGATGAAGAGTTGCGATTGGCTGCAAGAAAACCAATTGAACGGATGCTGGAAATAAGCGCTAAAGCGGGGCTATAAAATAATCACAGTTTCAATAAACGATTTGCTGCTTCTTCAAGTGTTTCTTCCTTTTTTGAGAAGCAGAAGCGTATGACTTTATTATCGGTTCCTTCTTTATAAAATGCGGATACAGGTATTGATGCTACTTTATATTCTTTGGTAATTCTCATCGAGAATTCTTTGTCACTTTCATCGCTTATTCGATCATATTTAAAACATTGAAAGTAGCTTCCATGACTTGGTAAAGGAGTAAACTTTGTTTGCCGTAGCATATCGGCAAAATAATCACGTTTGCGTTGCATTATGTTGCTCAGCGATAAATAAGAATCCTTATTTCGAAGGAATTTAGATAATGCGACCTGCGTAGGAGAGTGGCATGAAAAGCAATTGAATTGATGAACCTTCCTGAATTCTTTCATTAGATCTGGTGATGAAACCGAATAGCCTAATTTCCAACCAGTACAATTATAAACCTTACCAAATGAAAAAGATACAAATGCCCTTTCTAATAATTCAGGATACCGTAGAATACTTTGGTGTGGAATGTTATCATAAATGAGATGTTCATATACTTCATCACTGCTGATAAATATCGGGCTGTTTTTGACGATAGATTTTAAAGCGATGATATCTTTTTCTTCTAAAACGGATCCTGTAGGGTTATTTGGTGAGTTAAACATGATCATCCGGGTACGGGGCGATATTTTTTCTTTCACCTTATCCCAATCTATTCTATAGTCAGGAAATTCAAGATTGATTCTTATTGGAATAGCTCCGTTTACTTCTACATTTGGAATATAGCTATCATAAGCTGGTTCAAAAACTATTACTTCATCACCTGGTTGGAGAATCGTAGTGAGGGCTGTATAGATAGCATAGGTTCCTCCTGGTGTAATTGTGACCTGTGTATCAGGATTAATTTTGGTCTTATATAGAAATTCAATTTTTTCTGCTATAGCTTCTCGCAACGGCATATAGCCTTGCATAGGTGTGTATTGGTTATATCCTTGCTGCATTGCCTCGTTAACAAGGCTTGTGAGTTCTTCGCTCATTTGGAAATCAGGAAAGCCCTGACCAAGATTTATAGCATTGTATTCAGTCGCCAATGCGCTCATTACGGTGAAAATGGTAGTGCCGACATCAGGAAGCTTACTGTTTATAGAAGGAGTCATTAGTGTACTAAAATATAAGCCACAAATTACAGAGAATAATGAGATGGTTTTAACCCCGATTATCTATGTAAGTTGTGGCCAATGAAAATAAAACCGAACAAATTTTTATTTTCTGCTTTTGATTCTGACAGCTTTTGGTTTAGCTCTTTTTTCTCTGTCTGTAATAGAGTTATTTGGAAGACCCATTATTAATCCACGACATTGTTCGCTTCCGCAACTACAATGAAATGGTTCCATACTTTTATCAAGAAATGTTGCATAGTCCAATGTAAGTTCTTCTCCTTTTTCTATTACACGTAATGCGTAAAGATTGAGACCATCATAAATCGTGTTTGCTTCACAGCTATGATTTTGAGGTGCCCAACCGGTAGGATCTTCATCCCACAGTAAAAAGACTTCATTGCTTACGGGATATGCATAGCGGCGAAAGAGTTCTTTTTCATCCTCTCCCCAGTGTTTGTCAACGAAACGTTTGGTAACAAGACGTTGTGATTTTTCCTCTCCCCTGAATATAACTTCTCCTTTTAGAATATTTCTATTGGCGTAAATGCCAAATCCTGCAATTGAATTGCCTTTCATAATATAGGCTTTCTTGCTACGCTCATGGCGGGCAATACCTTCTGCGATAATGTGCCGGAGAAATCCCGCCTGGCCGATGCCATCATACTTTAATACAAAATCAGCGGACCCTTCATAACCGTCAGTATAGAATACCGAGCAGGTAAAGTTTATTTCCAGGAAAAAGATTTCATTTTTATCATTTACACGAAAATCTAATCTTGCATAACCAAGCCCGTTGAATCCTTTGAATATTTTTTCTGCTGCAAGACGAAGATCAATGTCTAATAGAGGATCTGCGCATGGTACATTGCAATCAGGGTGGAGTTCGGATGTTTTTAACGCGTAGGTTTTGAATTCCCTACTTTCCGGAAAGAGATATTCAACCGGTTTAAAAACAGTGCAACTTTTTTCTGTTGTGTTTGCTGCGACTAATACCGTAAACTCCCGGCCGGCAATATATTCTTCAACCAGCAATGGACCATATTCATCAATAATACTTTCTGCTTTTTTTATTAATTCCTCTTTTGTATTCACCAGTGAATGCTGGTCAATTCCGAGACTGTCGCCAGCCTTTGCTGGTTTTACAAACAAAGGGAATTTGAGAAACTTCAATGCCGGTGCTATGTCGGTCATTTTTTCTATGACAGCGTAGGATGGAAACTTCACTCCTTCACAATGAGCAACGTATTTCATCAGCTCTTTGGAAGGATCGTATAGTTTGCTGGTAGGCCCGGTAAACGGGAGGTTGAGCATTTCCAATGTATGAATGACGTCGATTGATGGAACTTCCCATTCAAGATAGCCTTCGCAAAGATTTACAAAGACATCATAGTTTTTCTTGCTCAATTCTTTTAATTGCTTATAAGTGGTGAGCTTATTAAGAAAAACAGTATCGACTTCGTCACCGGGAATAAGAGGCGCAAGATTGCGGGCAGGATCATAATATTGATAATCTACTGCCGATGTGGAGTAGTCGGGTAAAAGTACACAGACTTTCATGCGTTGTTTTTTTATATAGGCTGCTTACTTGTATTAAAGGAAATAATACACGGATGCAGTTTTAAACTTTCTGATGATGAGTGCGCCGCGAAACAGCTTCTTCTATTACTTCTGACACCAGTTGAGTAAATGATTTACCAGACACACGAAGAATAGCGCCGATAGAAGTGTAATCTTCATCTTCGCTTAATCCGCATTGAGCATTTACTTCAAGCACGTACAAATTACCCGATGCTGTATCCATTCTTATATCCAATCTACCATAACCCTGTCCACCAACCGCGCAATATGCATCAAGTGTTAATTGTTTCAGTTTAGCAATAAGGGTAGAATCAGGTAAAAAGTATTCATAGAAATTGCCATTTTCCGGCATCGGCGCTTCATCTTCATAAATTTCCCAAAGTCTGTCGAAGGAGAGTATCTTTTCTTCTTCAGGAAGCGATTTATGAAAGATACGTTCTACCGGTTCATAAATAATGCAGTCTTCAGGCTTATCTGATGAACCAATAATAAAAGTAGTAAACTCGGGGCCTTTTATAAACTTTTCAGCAAACAAACCGTCAGCTAAAAGATTCCAGCCATGATAACCGTTTTTTAATTCTTTCACCCGGCTCATCATGTCCTTTGAATTGCTGACAACGTTTTTAACTGATAGGCCCATGCTGCCGCCAGAAACAGCAGGCTTGATAATAACAGGAGTGCCCAATTTTTTACAAAGAGCAGAATAAGACTTTTCGGTACCATTTACCAAACCCCAGTTTGCTGTCGCAACACCAGCTTCATCAAAAGCGGCCTTCATTGGAATTTTGGAAGTAGTGATGTTGTAGAAATGTGCATCAGAACCGGTATAAATGAGATTATACTTATCAAGTTCATGAATTACGGATACACCAGGAGTACCATTTACCTCATCGCCATCGCAAAGATTTATAACAAGGGGTAAAGTGCCATTTGAAGAAGATGCTATAGAAAATACTATTTCTTTATAGTTATTCATTGTAACCGGCTGCCATTTCCAATCTGCCCTGAGCTCGTTAAATACCTTACTATATTCGGCAAGGCTCTGTGAGAAGTCGTAATAATACCTAAGATTCGGATCTTCCGTTTCCAGGTAGGGAAACAGCACCCAAAATTTATAACGACTAATCAGGTTATTGATGGCTGAATTCATGCAGGCTTGTTTCTTAACCGCGGGTTTTTAATTTATGCTGAATATAATCAGTAAGTGTATAGGTTTTTAATACTTCGTCTGAAAGATATTTTGCCCCTTGTATCGTACCAAGACACTCCTTAGTACCGCAGCAACATTCGAATGGTTGAGCCATATCCCATTCGGAGGAAGGATAGAAGAACGTCATCTCTTCACCAACCTGAACAGGGCGCAAACAAACCACTTCCAATTTAGCAGTGTCAAAAAAAATGTTTGGTGCACAGCTGTGATTTGTATAGCGTAGATATTCGGGAAGGATAGAGATATGTTCTTTATCATCTAGTCTGAATAGTGAGATAAGTTGCAGAACTCAGGATCGCTTCAGGATAGAATTTAGAAAGAACGTCTCCGGGCTGAAAAGGCTGCTTTGCAAATAATGATTTGGCGCCACTATCGGTCGCCTGTCTCACTTCTGCAATGTCTTCGGAAAATACAATGTCATACGACAACTGGGGAATTGTAGAGGATTTCATATTTGAATTTAATAGGTTGACGAGTTGTGTAAAATCACCATCAATGAACGATTATGCAGTTTT
Source organism: Chitinophagaceae bacterium (assembly GCA_049840875.1). Lineage (GTDB taxonomy): Bacteria > Bacteroidota > Bacteroidia > Chitinophagales > Chitinophagaceae > JAFDYH01. Next base: position 466,502 of record JASGJE010000006.1, read on the forward strand.
TAGTAAGTGGGGAAGCATTCGTTATTAATAAAGCCGTTCGTATATAAAAGCTATAGCTATACAAACCTATTTATTATTTTATTATTAAACAACAATAAAGTGAAATAATAATTGTTGATACAACGATTTCCACACAGTATTCACGTTTATTGATAAACAATCGACGATTGGATTGATGTAATGGGTTTGCTATAAACCTTAATTAGAGTTATAGAAGAAATGATATTGGATAAAACGATTGATTATTGTAGATGGGTAGATAATAGTTGAAAGCCTTTCCATGCCAATGACAGGAATTATGCTTTTATCTCGATATTACCCATATTAATCAGGGATTCACCACTAATGCGAAGATATATCTGTGCTACAGTAACAACATCTTTCTGGCAATAAGTAACGATACGCTCGATATTCTTTTCTCTCCAATATACTTCCCATACCATACTGCCATCGATGTCATCTTTTGGTGTTGGTATGTTTAGAGTATGGGCAAGCAGATTCAATGAGGTGTAATTCTTAAAGTCACCAAACTTCCAGAGTTCCATCGTATCAAGATGATTTACCTCCCAGGGTTTGCGGCCTGCAATATTCAAAAGATTGGGTATGGGCAGCGCATTGATGATTAAACGACGGCAGAGATAAGGAAAGTCAAATTCTTTACCATTATGGGCGCAAAGGTATTTTGCATTGTCTGTTGTCCATTTGTTGATCATTTCGCTAAACTGATAGAGAATGATCTTTTCATTGTCACCAGCAAAACTTTTAATGGATAGTCTTTTTTCGCCAGTGGCTATAGATATAATGCCACAGCTGATACAAATTATTTTTCCGAATTCAGCATAGATGCCTGCACGGTTATAGATGGATTCGGGGGTTTCATCTTCTTTATTTCGTATAAGATGTGCGGCTTTATGATCCCACAGTGTTTTCCAATCTTCGGGAAGGAGGTTATATTCGGGATGCAGGGGAACGGTTTCTATGTCTAAGAACAATATGTTATTTAAAGGAACTAAAGGCATGTTATCGTTTTATAGTTTATCGGGTAATCAAGCGGTACGAAATGAGTCTTTGACAGTTGTAGTTGTGATTAAAGCTTTAAACCTGTAATATCTGAAATGCGGCTAAGTATCGTTCTATGTTTTTTAAACATGTTAAACAGGGAGGTTTCATTTTGTGATGTTCATATAATCAACAACAAGATTGCAAAAGGCTTTGATTCCGGTTTTCATTCCACTTTCATCAATATAAAAATCAGGAGTATGATGCGCGGCGGTCGTTTTGGGATCTGTGCCTATTGGCATCCCTCCAATGAAGAAGAACAATGAGGGTACTTTGTCTGCAAAAAAAGAGAAATCTTCGGAGCCTGTTGCTGCATCTGTTTCAAGAACGTTTTGTTCGCCTGCGGCCGTAATTAATGACGGTATCATTTTTTTAGTTAAGGCGGGGTCATTGTAAGTTACGAGCGTTTTATTTTCTATACTTACCTCGGCGGTAGCTCCGGCGCTTTCGGCAATTTTTGTTGCAGTGAGCCTGATTTTGTCCTGTATATCTTTCTGCATTCCTTTATCAAGAGTTCTGATCGTTCCTTTCATATCAATTGATTCCGGAATAATGTTGGGGCGAACACCTCCATTGATTATACATACTGAGATTACAGCAGCATTTTTTGTCAATTCGGTCTGCCGGCTGACTATTGTTTGAAGACCATTGATAATTTCAGCGGCAACAACAATAGGATCAACACCAAGCCAGGGTTGTGATCCATGAGATTGTTTCCCTTTAACTTTTATGTCGAACCAATCAGATGCAGCCATTGCCCCACCTGATCTGTACTTTATAATGCCAACCGAGGTTTGTGCATTTATGTGCAAGCCGAACATGACATCTACTTTTGGGTTGTCAAGTGCGCCATCTTTTATCATAAGCGGAGCGCCACCTTCTTCTCCTTCGGGAGGCCCTTCTTCTGCTGGCTGAAAGATAAATTTAATAGTTCCCCTGAGATCGTTCTTCATTGTTGACAAGACCTGGGCAACACTCATTAATATTGCCATATGTGTATCATGACCGCAGGCGTGCATTATGCCTACCTCCTGCCCATTGTATGTTCCTTTTTCTTTCGATGCAAATGGTATATTGACTCGTTCGGTGACAGGAAGTGCATCCATATCTGCTCGTAGTCCAATACATGGGCCCGGCTTCGCTCCGTGTAAAACAGCAACGACACCTGTCTTGGCGATGCCTTCTTTTACATCAAGTCCCAACGAACGGAGATAGTCCGCGATAATCTTTGATGTTCTGTTTTCGCGATTGCTCAATTCAGGATGTTGATGGAAATCTCTTCGCCATGCTATGCACTGGGACTCTATTTTGTCTGTGGCTGTATTTATTTTTTGACGAAGAAGAGGAAGATCTTTTTGCGCATTGGAAACATGTGTTATAGCGGCATAAGAAACCAAAAACAAAAAGCGTCTCATTTGAATAATTTTTATGAATTTACATTATCTCTTCATTTAAATGATAACTATAGAGATGATTGTTTAATTGATTAGTATGCCTCTTCGTCATATCGCATTTTTAAAATCTGTTTTGTTTTATAGTATTACTGCGTTCGGTGGGCCGCAGGCGCATGTGGCTATGATGATGAAGACTTTTGTGAAGCAAGGTAATTATATAACGGAGGAAGAGTTGATAGAATATAACGCGTTTTGCAATCTATTGCCTGGCGCGTCTTCAACCCAGACGGTTACTTTAATTGGATATAAAATCGGAGGCGTTCCGTTAGCGATACTGACGTTGCTTATCTGGATAACGCCGGCTTGTCTTTTAATGGGAAGCTTTTCTTTTTTCTTACATTATATAGACAAGGCCGCCTTGCATAATGACATGTTCAAATTTATTCCTGCAATGGCCGTTGGGTTTCTGTTGTATGCTTGTGTAATGGCGTTTCATATTTCTATAAAAAATGTCATTACCTGGTGCATAATGATATGTTGCACCATTGCGACGTATCTTTTATTCAAACAACCATGGATATTTCCTGTATTGATTGTTTTGGGAGGGGTAACTACTAACCTTAGCAGAAAGAGAATTCCGCAGATAGAGCAAAAACCGGAGAAGATTAAATGGTGGAACTTTTGGCTTTTTGGGATAATATTTATTATCGCTGGCTTTTTCAGTGAAACTGCAAGAAAGAATGATTGGCATGACAGGAAGCCTCTTAATCTTTTTGAAAACACGTATAGAATGGGGAGCCTTGTATTTGGAGGAGGGCAGGTACTGATGCCAATGATGTATGAACAGTTTTGTATACGGCCGATTGCAGTGAGAGAAAGAAAGGTCGACGATAACAGAATTGTAATTGACAAAGATGATATGTATACCGGTATGGGCATCGTAAGAGCTATGCCTGGTCCGGTGTTTTCTATTGCGGCATTTGCTGGAGGAATGGCATTGAAAGACGGAGGAGACAAGATGCAAATGTTTGGATGCTTTATAGGAGCAATCGCTATTTTTTTGCCAAGCGCATTGTTGGTCTTATTTTTCTTCCCTATCTGGCACAACATGAAGAAGTATGCGGCGGTGTATAGATCATTGGAAGGTATTAATGCCGTGGTCGTCGGAATATTGATTGCATCTACTTTCTATATCATGAGGGATGTTTCTATTATTGAGGCAAAAACTATAAGTGTTATAAATGTTCTTGTGATTGTAAGCACCTTTTTGTTGTTACAGTTTACCAGGTTGGCGCCTCCTTTAATAGTTGTTTGCTGCCTGTTGTTGGGATATCTTTTTTAGTCATTTTTTGAAATACCTGTTTTGCTCTATCTCATTCATTACATTTTCGGGTACTAGGTATCTGATAGACTTTCCTTCTTTAACAAGAGTGCGGATTTCAGTAGCTGATATTTCCAGCAAAGGTGCTTTCAGGATAGTTACTTGATGTTCTATATTTGGGAGAATACCGAATCCGGGACGTATATATATATAAAGGTGATAATTTTTTGTGATCAGGTGGTGATTCTTCCATTTTTCAAGATTTTGATAGCTATCGCTACCCATAATGATAGAGAATTGATGATCAGGGTATTTCTCTGAGAGATAGGCAAGAGTATCAATGGTATAAGATGGGCGGGGTAGTTTGAATTCTATATCTGAGGCGGATATCCGGTTGTCGTTTTCGATAGCCAGTTTCGCTAGATGAAGTCTGTCATACTCATTTAGTAAGGTAGTTGTGTTCTTGAAAGGGTTTTGTGGAGAAACGATAAACCATATTTTTTGGACATCCGTAGCATTTAATACGTGATTCGCAATAATCAGATGTCCCACATGGACAGGATTAAAAGACCCAAAGTATAACCCAATATTCATTAAAATATTGAAAATCAATTATTTATCTTAACTAAGATGTTTTCTGCTTCGTTAATTCGTAGACTTAGCCTATAGCCAGAAACAGTAATTGATATCGGATCTCCCATTGGCGCAACTTGCTCAAGAAGAACTTGCTCACCGGGCACGCATCCCATTTCCATCAGCTTAATGAATATGTCACTTTCTTTAAATTCGCAAATAACACCTTTTTCACCAGGCTTTAATTCCGATAGCTTTAAGATTGAGTCACGCATATAGACAAAGCTAACCCTGCTTATTCTTAAATGTTTACGAAATTTGAAATTATGCAGAAACAATCCTCCAGCAGGATCAATTTTTTCTTTTTAGCCAGGAACATATCTTTTAGGCGACGAGGTAAATTGAAGGACTTCATGGCCTTCCTTATAAGACAAGAAGGAAGATCCATTGACATGATTAATTGTATTTTTTGTTCCGATAAGTATTTGCTTGAGATGAACAGAAAGCATCTTAAGCATGACTATTATACTGATATAATAACGTTTGACCTTTCTGATTCTTCAGGGAAGATATCTGCAGAGATTTATATTAGCATAGATCGCGTTCGTGAAAACGCTATGACCTCACAAACGACAATTGCCCATGAGCTTTACAGGGTCATATTTCATGGATTGCTTCATTTATGTGGCTACAACGATAAAAAGAAGGATGAGATATCCGAGATGAGAAGTAGAGAGGATTATTACCTATCTGCGTATGGAAAATTTTAGTGGCCGTCTTAATTAGCTTTTGAATAGCATGTTTCACGGGGAACATCAGAAACAATCTTTGAAATATGGCCACCAAGATATTGTTTCACGGGAAACATTAATGCATATAAGATTGTAGCGATTGATGATTAAATATTGGAACTTAAAATTTCGGAATGGGAACATTAAATAAGGATAATAAAGGACATTTGCACTTATGTTTCCTGAATACGATGTTATAGTGGTCGGTGCGGGCCATGCAGGCTGTGAAGCTGCTGCAGCGGCTGCAAATCTTGGGTCAAAAGTGCTTTTGGTAACTATGAACATGCAGACTATTGCACAAATGAGCTGCAATCCTGCCATGGGAGGAATTGCCAAAGGGCAGATCGTACGAGAAATAGACGCAATGGGCGGTTATTCAGGGATTGTTACTGACCTAAGCATGATCCAATTTCGCATGCTTAACAGATCGAAGGGGCCGGCAATGTGGAGTCCAAGAGCACAGAGCGACAGAATGCTGTTTGCCGCGAAATGGAGAGAAATGTTGGAACAGACACCGAATGTTGATTTTTATCAGGATATGGTGAAAGGATTACTGGTGAAAGATAAAAGAGCATGCGGTGTGATTACGGGACTGGGTCATGAAATTAGATCTAAGGCAGTTGTATTAACAAACGGAACATTTCTGAATGGCGTTATACATATCGGCGAAAAGAATTTCGGAGGGGGGCGGGTGGCGGAAAAAGCCGCAACAGGGATTACCGAACAATTGGTCTCTTTGGGCTTTGAAAGTGACAGACTAAAGACGGGAACACCTCCAAGAATTGATGGTCGTAGTTTGGATTATGGTAAAATGGAAGAACAGCCTGGTGATGAAGATGTTGTTGGCTTTTCCTTTTCTGCTACTAAAAAACCTACCAGGCAACGAAGCTGCTGGATTACCTATACCAGTCCCAAAGTTCATGACATTCTTAAAACAGGTTTCGACAGAAGCCCCATGTTTGCAGGAAGGATCGATGGAGTTGGTCCGAGATATTGTCCCAGCATCGAAGATAAAATCAACCGATTTGCGGAAAGAGACCGACACCAGCTATTTATAGAGCCAGAGGGATGGGATACTGTTGAGATTTATGTCAATGGGTTTTCAACTTCTTTACCGGAGGAAGTTCAATACGAAGCAATTCGTATTGTACCGGGTTTTGAGAATGCGAGAATGTTTCGCCCGGGATATGCCATCGAATACGACTTCTTCCCACCGACTCAACTGGACTATTCTTTGGAAACAAAACTGATTGATAATCTGTTCTTTGCGGGACAAATTAATGGAACAACCGGCTATGAAGAAGCTGCATGCCAGGGATTAATGGCCGGAATAAATGCCCACCAGAAATCGAGAGAATCAGAGCCGGTTATCTTAAAAAGAAGTGAGGCTTATATTGGTGTTTTGATAGATGATTTAATAAGCAAGGGAACCGAGGAACCCTATCGGATGTTCACTTCACGGGCAGAATTCCGGACTCTTTTAAGACAGGATAACGCAGATCTTAGACTAACCGAAAAAAGCTATAACCTAGGTCTGGCCAAACAAGACAGGATGGATGGCGTCTCTGAAAAGAAGCAAGCCGTTGAAGAAATAAAGAAACTTTTGAACTCAATATCGTTTGAGCCGGAAGAGGTGAATGAATACCTGGTTAAGATTGAGTCAACTCCAATAAGCGAAAAATATAAGGCGGCAAAAATGCTTCTCCGGCCAGATGTTGAATTGACAGATATGGCAAATTCTATTTCGCAGCTGAATAGTCTTTTAAAAAAATATTCAAGAGAACAACTGGAGCAAGCGTCGATCCAGATTAAATACGATGTATACATTGAGCGGGAAAAAGAATTAGTCAAGAGAATGGCTCAGTTGGAAGAATTACAAATACCAGATAGCTTCGACTATAAAAAAATAAGCTCCTTGGGTAATGAAGCAAGAGAAAAGCTTAGCCGCGTGAAACCAAGAACACTAGGACAGGCAAGCCGTATCTCGGGCATCAACCCAAGCGATGTACAAATTTTAATGGTGTATATGGGGCGATAAACCTGGTCGGGTTTTTCGTTCAGTCTGAAAAATCGTTAAGAAAAAAGATAAGATACTAGTCACGCACAGTCAATATATCTTTTAGCCGTAAATCTCTTGATGAAGCGCCAATCATTATTCTGAACTCACCCGGCTCTATTACTTTTTCCATATTTGCATTTAACATTGACAGCATTTCGGGTGTAATAGTAAATGATACTTCCTTAGTTTCTCCGGCATTTAAATAAACACGCTGGAAACCTTTTAATTCAATTACCGGCCGTGATACTGATGCCAGCATATCATGTATATATAATTGAATTACCTCTTCACCATTTCTTTTACCAATGTTTTTTATAGTAAATGAGACTGTGACCGAATCACTCTTTGCGACACTTCTTTTTGATAGCTGCATATTACTATAATCGAAACCTGTATAGCTTAACCCATAACCAAAAGGAAATAATGGAAAGCCGCTAAGATTATTATAATCATCTCCCCTGCCGGTTGGTTTATGATTGTATACTAATGGTAATTGTGCCTCGTGTACAGGAAATGTTACCGGTAATCGTCCTGCAGGATTGTAATCGCCAAACAAGACATCTGTAATGGCGTGACCACCTTCTTCACCGGGATACCAAACATCAATAACCGAATTGACTTTAGCCAACCAATTATTCATAATGACTGCACTGCCTGCTACTAATACAACTACAACCGGCTTACCAGTTGCCGCTACCTGTTGAATTAATTGTTCCTGTTTACCAGGAAGCGATAGCATGGCCCTGTCCTGGAATTCTCCCTCCTGTATGCCAACTGTTACAATAGCAACATCTGATTGTTTTGCAGCTATCACAGCATCCTGTATTTTCTTTTGCCAATCGTTATTTGTTATCGCGTTCCATACCAATTTAATCGTTGCGTTTCCTGAGGGTTCGAAGAACTCAATGCATATGTCGTATTGTTTATCTTTTTCCAAATGCAAGTCTGACAGTTGAGTACGGTATGATTGCTTCTGCCAGTTATCGATTACCAGCTTGCTTCCGATATAGAGCCTGTAACCATCATTCCCTTCCAGACCTATTTTATAATTGCCGGTAACCGGCGACGTTAGTTTCCCTGTCCAGCGGATGGAATAAAAATCTGCAGGTAAATTGTCCGGAGAAGGAGAAAATAATGTCCAGTGAAAATCTATTTTATTATCAGTTCTTGTAAGCACAGCTTTTCCATTCAACGTAATGTTGTTGAAGTATTCTCCCTGCAAACCTTTTTGATTTCCACTGCTCAGATATTTTGAATCCACAACAGTATATTCATCCGAACTTCTTCCACAACCTGGTGAATAATTTATTTTAATATTCTTTCCCGCTCGTGCTTTTATTCCATCCAGTATGCAAATCTTTCCATTACCCGGACCACTGTAACCTCCCAATCTTGCTTCTACCGCGTCTGTACCAATAACTGCAATTGAACGAATATTTTTCCCCAATGGCAGCGTTTCTTTTTTGTTTTTTAATAATACAATAGATTCCCTTGCGACTTGCACTGCTATTTCTTTATGTTTTGCCTGGTCTGCAATTTTCTTGTCGTTCACTTCAGGTACATAAGGATTTTCAAAAAGGCCCAATTCAAATTTGGCTTTTAATACTCTTGCTACAGCATCATCGAGACGATTACTATCAATACTGCCATCTAAAAAATGAGGATTGAATAATTTGTAATGATTGTAATCAGTCTGAAAAATTACATCCAGCCCACCATTGATGGCGTGCATACCACTTTCGGGATAATCTTTAGCCGTATTGTGAAGCACCAATTCACCGCCAACAGCATTCGCATCAGAAATAACAAAGCCGCTAAACCCGTAATCGCCTTTCAGTTTTTTTAATAGTAGCCATTTATTTGAAGAGCTTGCTGTTCCATCAAGAGAATTATATGCCGTCATTACAGATCGGGAGCCACCTCGTTCAAAACAAGCTTTGAACGGAGGTAAATAGATTTCTTCAAGCAATCGCTCATTGAAATGTATTGGATAGCTATCGCGGCCACCATCGCCAACATTTGCAATAAAATGTTTTGGCGTAGTAATAATGCCTTTCTTTTCAAAAGCGCTGACGAAAGCAACAGCTATTTCGCTCGTTAGAAAAGGATCTTCTCCATATGTTTCTTCCGTGCGGCCCCAGCGTACATCAGATGCTATGTTAACCACCGGAGAAAGTATTTGTCGAATGCCCCGCAATTTTGTTTCGTCCGCTATCGCATTTGCAGCTTTATTTACCAATGCAGTATCCCATGTTGCAGCAAGTGCGATTGACTGAGGGAATGCCGTTGCATTTCCGCGAACCAATCCATGCAATGCTTCGTCGAACGCAATGATGGGAATACCAAGTCTTGATTTTTCTATAAAATAATGCTGAATAGAATTGATCTTTCTTGCCAATGCGGCGGCATTGTCTTTCATAGCATAGTTCAATAGCTGTCCCCCTGCATCACCTTTCGCCGCAGCGCTTACCTGGAAACCAAATATGCCGTGATAATACCTGTTGGAATCAGAGGCATCCAGATCGCCGGGTATCATAAATAACTGCCAGAATTTTTCTTCAGGCGTCATGCGATTCAACAGATCCTTTACTCTTTTTTCGACAGGAAAAGAAGGGTTTTTATAGTCAGGCAGTTGAGCGAATATGACAAAGGATGAAAACAGAAACGCGATGAATAAAAGAAATTTCAGTCGTAAATGCATCTGCTATTGTTTGATACTGCAAGATGCGTATTTATTGTAATGAGAAAAAGAGTACTGGAATACTTCCTGGAAGAAACCGATGGAAACAAATTGGATGCATTAAGTTGCACGTTGCAAGCAGACTTTGCCGCCCTGTATCAGGCGTCTAATTGTTTATGCCATTCTTCAACAGTAATTACATCAGCCTGTCTCGGAAAAATCTTTTTCATTAAAACAGCGTGTACTTCCGGATCTGCGTCTGCACAACAATCGGAAAGGACGGTGATTTTATAGTCTTTATCTGCTGCCTCGCGGGTGGTAGATAATACCACACCACTTGTAGAAACACCAGTCAGGACAATATGCCGGAGATTATTGGCTCTTAAAATTACTTCGAGATCGCTGCCAGTGAATGCGCTGATCCTTCGTTTATCAACAACTATATCATCCTGCAACGGCGCAAGGTCTGCATGTATTTCCATAAAACTATGCATACTTGTATTTGCAAGGCGTTCACCAAATGTTGCAAAACTTTTATTGTTCATACTAATTTCAGGTAGCGTGTGCCTGAACCCAACTCTTACATAAACAACAGGAATGTTTTTATACCGTGCATGCCTGATTGCATTTGCAACATTCGAAATAAGTGGTGCGGTAACCGGCAGATTTTTCAAGATGCCAATCTGCATATCCATTATCAATAAAGCTGTTTGCTGATCATTGGGGTTCATAAATTCAAATTTATCCGGAATAAATTTTTTTAGTTGGCACCGATAAAAGCAATCACTTTATTGATCAACGAAATTCTCTTGTTGGTAAAACCGTGGTCTGTTGGCCAAACTTCATATTCAAAATGTGTCTTGTTCACTTGTTTAAAGGTATCGGCCAAAATGTTATTATGCGAATGTTCATCCAGCATGATGATTGATTTGTTTTTTAATGCGGCCGCAACATTGGCAAGATTAAAATACGCTTCGTCTTTTATCACGGGTTCAAAAATCTCTTTGAATGTGGCGTTTAATACAAAGTATTTCATAGAGGCGGCTGCAGGGCTTTGTTCAATTGCCGAAAGCTCTTTCTCGTCCTTTACGTTTTTCATATCATTATAAATGTCCCATGTAGATAGTGCAAAGCCCTTTTTTATCTGTGGGATTTCCGACAATGCTTTCACACAAATCCATCCTCCCATACTATGACCGAACAATACAATGTTGGATGTATCGATCTTTAATGAATCCTGGTATTTATTGCAAAAAGCAACGACGTTCTTTACGTCATCCACACAATTCTTAAAACTGAATTTACCCTGGCTGCCCCATGAACCACGATAATCAAAGTAGATCACATTCCATCCTTTTGCTCTTACAATCTGTGCAAGATCGAGATTTCTCTCATTGCCAGGATATCCGTGTAATAACAATAGCGTCGGATGCTTTTGTTCTCCATTGGCACGATAAATAAAACCAGCTAAAAGCTGATTGCCTGATGGAATGAACAATTCTGTAGAGCCAGCCGGATAATTTTTATCCCAGTTAATATCTTTAAGTGCTATGCTATCCTGTGCAGAACCGAAAAAGCGTGTAAACAAAGCAGCGGCAAGAACAACTATACGAAGGTATTTTATCATTGATGATCGATTTAATTGTTTACCGGAATGAATATGCAGGGCGAAGGATGAGCACGAAGTTCCGCATTTGAATTTTAGAATAAGCAAAGACGTGTAGCCAACCTAAGCAATAATACAGATTGGGGATAATTTTCTCTCTACGAGACAGTACAGCAAATGATTTGATCGCTCCCTGTTTTAGAAGACCAATACAATTACATTCACGCAACCATGACTAGTACACAACTTTTTTTCAGAAGATTATTACCGGTAGCGCTTGCATTAGGAACAGCATGGGCAGCCCGTGGGCAAATAGGCCATGAATATGGGGCAGCATGGGCCGGTAGTATCGGAGTCATTTTCCTGGTTGCTATCTCCGGGCGAAAAGACTGGTATTATCGCTTGCCTGCTGTTGCGGCAATGGCTGCGATTGCGTGGGGTGTTAGTGGCATTATGAGCTACGGCAAAGTGGTTGGTTATGGCCAGGCGCCCGATTTTGTAAATACAAGTTATGGTTTATTGATGCTGATGCTAATTGGCGGTTTGTATGGATTTATTGGAGGTGGCGTCACAGGGTTGACACTTGAGTCGACAACAGAGCGAAAGGCGAATATTCCTTTGCTTATTACTGAAATGGTTGCAGGCGGTTTTTTATTCTGGGGTTTTCTCATTTACCAGTTAGAGTGGTTTATGACGCCGCCACGATCTGAATTGTGGGCTGCTTGTCTCGGAGCAGCGTTTGCGCTGGGCTGGTATTTGTACCGCAACGGTTACAGCTATGCGCTGCGTACGGCTTTCTTTTCGGCGTTAGGGGCGGGGTTTGGATTTGCCTTCGGTAATTTTCTGCAACGGATGGGACGTGGCACCGGTATCGATTTTAACTGGTGGAATGTAATGGAGTATTCGATTGGCTTTTTTGCCGGCCTTGGATTAGCATACGGAGTTTTCTCAAAAAAAGATTGGCCGCAGACGATTGTTGCCAATAAAGCATCCAATACCGCCGGCTGGATTTTCCTGATCCTGTTGTTGCCTGCCATTAATCTTATTGAAGGCATGAACACGAAATCGATGATAGATACGGCCAATCATTTTCATTTTACAAATACCGCATCATTTGCATTTTCGTGGCAGGTGACAGCTTGGATACTTTCTGTAGTTGTAATGATTGCTCTTTGTATTTATTTCCAAATGGGATTAATGATAGCAATCACCAGGAACAAAATAAAGTTTCTCGCTTTTGTTTCGTTGACATGGTACATTCTGATCAGCAATTTTATTGGTGCAACCTGGCTTGTTGCGAGGTTCAGCTCTCAACATCTATATTGGGTGAACCTCCTGGCGGTGATTTTTATGCTAAGTAAAAATGAAAACATAGAGAGCAATGAAATAGAAATCCTCTCGCCAGCGCCACCGGTGAGAAGATTGGTATTGCTCTGGACTTTTGCCATTCTGCTGGTTTTGACACTTAGTTTTATAGCTGTTTCTGCTGGGAATGCTAACCCTAAAGCGCAGTTGAGATTTTAACCCTCTTACCAGCAACTCAAAAAAATTTCTTCGGTTTGCTGTAACCATAGCTCTATTTTAAAGTAATCAATAGTTATTGGCGGCGTGCACGATGCACAGCAGCATAATTATCTCATCTCTAAAACGACGCTATGCTTAAAAATTATTTCAAAACGACATTCAGGAATTTATGGAAGAGCAAAACATACAGCTTTCTGAACATTTTTGGCCTGGCTGTTGGCATTGCCTGTGCGGCGTTGATCTTTTTATGGATCGAGGATGAAATGACGTTCAATCACAATTTTGCGAAACGGAACTATATCTATCATGTGATGCAAAACGAGAAAAGCGACGCAGGCGTATCTACCAATGGCTCAACCCCCGGCCCTATCGCTGCTGCATTAAAAGCTGAAATACCCGGCATTGTAAATAGTGGCCGTCTTAGCTGGGCGATGGACGAGCTTGTTGTTGTTGGCGATAAGACAATCAAACAAAATGGTATGTATGCAGACCCATCTATTCTTTCTATTTATTCATTACCATTTGTGCACGGTGACCCACATACAGCATTGAATGATCTGCAGTCGGTAGTGATCAGCGAATCGATGGCTGACCGATTCTTTGGGAAAGATAATCCTGTTGGAAAAACGCTTAAGATGAATGCGAAAGGGTCTTACAGTGTTGATGGCCTGTACACTATTACCGGAGTGTTTAAAGATTTACCAGCTAATTGTTATTATCATTTTCAATGGCTCTCTCCTTATGAAACATGGGAGAATGGAAATACCTGGTTGAAACCATGGAGTAATAATCTTACAGAGACTATTGTTGAATTATCTCCTGCAGCTTCGCCATCATTGATCAATCGACAATTAAAAAACTACATCGGCAAGAAAGTTAGCGGTTCGACCAATCAATGTTTTTTGTTTGGTATGAATGATTGGCATCTGCGGGGAAATTTTGTAAACGGAGTGCAGGACGGAGGCAATATCAAATACGTAAAATTGTTTTCAACAATAGCAATTTTTATTCTTCTTATTGCCTGCATCAATTTTATGAACCTTGCAACAGCAAGATCGGAGCAACGAGCAAAAGAAGTAGGTGTATTGAAAGTAATGGGCGCTGGTAAAAAAGGATTGATCGGAAAGTTTATCAGTGAATCAATCGTACAATCATTTATCTCCGTTGTACTTGCTATCTGCCTGATATATTTATTGATGCCATATTACAATGAGCTTGTACAAAAGCAGCTTGCCGTTAACCTATTCGAACTTTCTCATATTGGCAGTTTATTGTCGATTGCTATCGCCACCGGGTTGATTGCTGGTAGTTATCCTGCTTTTTATTTATCGTCATTTAATCCTATTAAAGTATTAAAAGGCATAAAACTGAAAAGCTCGGCCAGCGTGGTCTTCATCCGGAAGGGATTGGTGATAACACAATTCAGTGCTTCGGTTATATTGATCATTTCAACAATTATCATTTACCAGCAGGTGCAACATATCAGACAACGAGACCTTGGGTATAGTAAAGACCATTTACTATACATGGATTTGCAAGGAAACATGAAAGACCATTTCAGCGAAATTAAAAACAGTCTTATCGCTACCGGCTATGTGGAAAATGCAGCAATGAGCCTTCATGATGCGTTGCGAGTATATAGTTATGGAGATGGGTTCAACTGGCAAGGAAAAGATCCTAACAGCAAATTGCCAATTCACTCCAACGTGGTAAGCCCCAATTATCTTTCAACAATGCATATGAAACTGATTGAAGGCCGCGATTTTTATCCCGGCACGGCAGACAGTATGAATATTATTATCAATGAAAGCATGGCAAATCTCATGGGCAAGGAAGGAAAAATCGGAAGCGTGATTACAAACTGGCGAAACAAATTAACGGTGATCGGAATAGTAAAGGATTTTATTTACAATGATATGTACGGTAAAAGTGCACCGCTATTATTCGTTTGTGGAAGTTATTCGGCCACTGTTATGGCAGTACGATTTAAACCTGCTATCAATTTATCAAAGGCGATTGAAAAGACTGAGGAGATAATGAAAGCGGAAAACCCAGGCTTTCCGTTTGAATATCATTTTGCCGATAAAGATTTTGATAAACTCTTCTCCGCTGAAACATTAATTGGTAACCTGTCAGGGGTGTTTGCTATGCTTGCTGTTTTTATTTCCTGTCTTGGATTGTTTGGTCTTGCAGCGTATACTGCTGAGCGACGTACAAAGGAGATAGGCATACGCAAAGTACTTGGCGCATCTATTTTAAATCTTGCAGGATTGCTGGCGAAAGAATTTTTACAATTAGTAACAATAGCATGTCTTGTTGCATTTCCGATTACATGGTGGTTAATGAATAACTGGTTGCAAGGCTATGCTTACAGAACAACAATTTACTGGTGGGTATTTGCAATTGCTGGTATTTTGGCTTTATTGATTGCTTTGATAACAGTTAGCTTCCAGGCTGTGAAGACCGCAGTAACAAATCCGGTGAAGAGCCTGAGAACGGAATGATGCAATTTGAAAATTTGAAGATGAGGGAATGTGAAAATGAATGTGAGTGAAAAATACTTTTTGCCATTGTACTTCTATATTCACTAACATAATACCTGAAGGCAATTGGTTTATATTTTATTCTTTCATCGTTGATCACTCGTTGTTTGTCGGGTCGTTGATATATGTCATCAATTAATTCACAAGTGCGTTGCCCGAAGCATACTGTACAGCACAGCAAAAGATCAATATGGTTGCAAATTGCAAAACTTCTGATTGGCTACGAACGTAATATAGATATTGGATTTTATCGAATAACTGCTAGAACATCCATTATTAAATATTGTATCCACGAAGAAGAACGATTGCGCACAAGCGAAAAATAGCCGTGTTTATCTGCGTCTGTACAATCAAGCAGAGTAACAGCAACTGTTTTTTCTCACCTACGCGACCAAACCAATTATAACTACAGCGCAATCAACAGAACCCTTTATCGATCTGAACCTGACGATGCTTGCAAAAGCACCGATAGGATAACTTTTTGTGTACACTTTAATCAGTAGTTATAAATCAAATTAGGCAACCAAAACAAGTTTCAACTATGAAACAAAACTTTCACCTGGCACCGGGCAAAAATCATGCGTTCCGGAGTACCAGGTTAATTTCGATTGCAAATCAATTAAGAGTAAAAGTTTTTATCGGCAGCTTTTTACTCCTGTTATTTTCTGTTAATCAAATCAGCTTTGCCCAGGATAACCGTACCGCGGATGTAACGGGTACAGTTGTAAATGAAAAAGGAGAGATACTGCAAGGCGCTACGGTACAAGCTACGAATGTAAGCAGCAAGCATGTCATAGCCGCGGTAACCGATGAAAACGGCGTTTTTCTTTTTAGAAAGCTGGCTGTAGGCAACAAGTATAACTTCAGCGTTTCATTTCTAGGTTATGAACAACAACTCGTGAGTGAGTATGAAGTAAGCGGCACAGAAAAAAATTCACTAACAGTAAAGCTCAAAGAAAAGAATGCAGTACTTGGCCAGGTGGTGGTAACAGCATTGGGTATTACACAGAAAAAAGCTTCACTTGGATATGCTACGCAGGAAATAAAAGGATCTACGCTCAATGAGGCGAGAGATAACAACTTTGTAAACTCCATCTCTGGTCGTGTTGCCGGTGTAAATATTATTTCGGGAACAACGGTTGGGGCCAGCGCAAGAATTACAATCCGTGGTGAATCCTCACTTAACTATTTTAAAAACCAACCATTGGTAGTTATTGATGGTGTGCCGGTGGCTAATGATCCGGTAAGTAATCCTGGTGGTTCTACTCCTGACTATGGAAGTTCATTGGATGAATTGAATCCTGCCGATATAGAATCAGTAAACGTATTGAAAGGCGCTGCAGCATCAGCGTTATATGGTTCAAGAGCGGCCAGCGGCGCATTGGTTATTACTACCAAGTCTGGCGCTAAAAGAAAAGGTATTGGTATCAGTTTCACTACTGGCTATACATGGGAAAACCCTTTGCTTCTACCGAAGTTTCAAAATTCATTTGGTGCTGGTAACGATGGATTGTACCAGGGATCTAATTTCGGAAACAGCAATAATGGACTTTATCCAAATGGTATCAATGAAGATTGGGATGAAAGCTGGGGTCCTGCAACCAACGGCCAGTTGATTGCACAGTTCAATTCTCCGACAACAAATGGTTTCCGTGGCGCGGACGTGAACCTTCCTAATCGCGGGGATATTATTCCAACACCTTTTGTTAGTTATCCAAACAACATGAAGGATTATTTTGAAACCGGCCATACACGTTATAATTCGGTTGCGTTGACCGGTGGCAATGACCAGGCGAATTTCCGTTTTTCTTATACCAATAATGATGAAAAAGGTATTGTGCCCAACAATGATCTGACAAGAAACGTATTCAATCTCAAATCAAGCTATAAACTTTCTGATCGTTTAACAGCGGATGTTGCTGCAACCTATACCAATACAAAAAGCTCGAGCCGTCCGAATCTGGGCTATGATAACGGAACGCCAATGTATGAATTTGTATGGTTTGACAGAAGCATCGATATGAATAGCCTACGCAATTACTGGCAACCAGGATTAGTAGGCATTCAACAGTTTTCGCAAGACTATGGTAACTCTCACGATAACCCATTCTTTACTGCATACCAGAATACCAATGGACAAACAAAGGATCAGATTTTTGGAAATGCAAAGTTCACCTACAAGATTCTCGAAAATCTCAGCGTGATGGGCCGTGTGGGAACTGATTATTTTAATGACTTCAGACCTTCACAGAAAGCATTCAGCAGTTTAAATAATCCGCAGGGCTCTTATGGTGAAACAACATTGAAATACCAGGAAAACAACTACGACTTTCTTATTAACTATAAGAAGGAGATTAAAGATTTCAACTTTGATATCTCTGCCGGTGGTAACACCATGGAGAGATCACGTAGTTCAAGATCAGCCAGCACACAGTCACTTGTTATTCCTGGAATTTACAGTTTGAATAACAATGCCTCAACCGTCAATAACTCCGCGTACAATGAAAAGCGTAGAACAAACAGTTTGTATGGATTCTTCCAGGGAGATTATCAAGGAAAAGTTTACCTGAACCTGACAGCACGCAACGACTGGTCAAGCACGTTACCTGCTTCTAACAACTCTTATTTCTATCCATCTGTTAACTCAAGCATTTTGTTCAACAGGATATTTAAGATGTCTGAAAAAATCGACCTGTTGAAACTGCGATTAGCGTATGCACAAGCGGGTAATGATGCTGATCCATATAATATTCTTACGCCGTATAATCAGCAACCTCTTTACAATGGAATTGCTTCGGTATCAGAAAGCGGTCAGTTAAACAACCTGAACCTGAAACCTGAAAAAAGCAGTACAACAGAAGTGGGTGTTGAAGTTGCATTATTCAAAGGACGTTTAGGATTGGATGTAACAGCGTATAGCACAAGTTCAAAAAACCAGATTCTTTCATTGCCAACACCAACTTCTTCCGGATATAACAGCCGTGTGATAAATGCCGGTGAAATATCCAACAAGGGTATTGAAGTACAATTAAATGCTGTGCCATTAAAATTCGGTAACGGATTTACCTGGAATATGAATATCAATTTTGCACGCAACATCAGTAAAGTTGTATCACTTGCTCCTGACGTTGATAGAATCGTTCAATTAGCGCCAGGTGAAGATGCATCAATACAAGCTGTGGTTGGTCAACGAATGGGCGCATTGTATGGACCAGGTTTTGTAAGAGTGCCGGATGGTGAATTGAAAGGATTGCCAATCATTGGAACCAACGGCCGGGCAGAAGTAACATCAACGTCTATCTACCTTGGTAATATTAATCCTGACTGGACGGCAGGTATTACAAACCGTTTTTCTTATAAAGGAATTTATTTAGAGTTCCTGTTTGATATGAACCATGGTGGTGTGATGGTTTCCCGTTTCATAAATAAAGCAACTGGTGCGGGACAATTGGCAGAAACTGCAGAAGCAAGATTGAAACATGCACCGGATGATGTATACAATACCGATTATTATCGAGATGGTGGTGTATTGCAACCGGACGGCAGCTATCAACGTAACCTGCAGATATTCGATGGTTCTTATAGCAAAGGATTGATCGGCACTGGCCCACGCGATTTCTATAAACGCTATTATGATCACAACTCAGAGCAGCAATTAGTTGATCGTTCATTTGTAAAACTCAGAGAAGCGAAGATTGGCTATAATCTTCCAAAGAAGATTTACTCAAACCTTCCTATTCAGAACATCAACATCTCTCTTGTTGGACGCAACTTGTTGTTGTTTACCAAGAATGATCAGTTTGATCCTGAAACAGGCGCATCTACAGGCAATGGATTGGTTGGTGGTTTTGAAAATCTCAGCTTACCAACTACAAGAAGTTTTGGAGCAAACCTGAGTATTAATTTCTAATTTTTTAATTCTAAGATTATGAACGCAAGAATATATATCGGAACCATTGCACTGGCGGTTATCGTTTTCTCGGGTTGTACGAAACGTTTTGATACAATCAACCAGAATCCGAATCAACCGGACCATGTGGACAATGAGCAATTATTTTTACCAACGATCATTAAGAATTCAGTTCGCAACTATTCTTATATCTCACAGTTTGGCGCCAGTGTATTGGGCGATTATTACGCCAATCAATACAATAGTGGCTTTGATGATGCTTTCACAGCAAGCCAGACTGAAGGAAGTTTTCTCTGGAACTTTTTCAATGTGTTGAAAGACGTTGAGAATTATCGCGTACTCAGTCATGATAAAAGCGATAAGAACAACGAAGGCGTGGCATTGGTAATGAGAAGCTGGATGTTCCAGGTAATTACAGATAATTATGGTGATATACCATATAGTCAATCTGTACAAGGTAAAGAGTCTGGTGTTTTCCAACCAGCATATGATAAACAGGAAAGTGTTTATTATGCATTATTGGATTCATTAAAACAAGCGAATACGTTATTGTCATCCGGTACAGATCCCATCAATTCTGATATACTAATGGGAGGAAGCGCTCTTCGCTGGAGAGAGTTTGCAAATGGTTTGAGACTTCGTTTACTCATGCGCATGTCAAACGTGAGTGGAGCAACAGTGAATGTGGGAACAGAGATGAGCGCTATAGTTAGCGATCCGGCTACTTATCCTTTATTTCAGACGTATGAAGACCAGGCGGCATTGCAATTTCTTACTGATAATGGTTTTGAATTTCCAGCCTATCACAACTCACCGATTGGCGATTATCATTTAAGCACAACATTGGAAACAAACCTGAAAGCGCTGAATGATCCACGCATCGGTTATTTCGCAATGCCAACCCAGGCTTCACTTTCAGGAACGCCCGTTTATCAAGGTGTGCCAAATGGTATCGGCACAAGTGAAACCAGCTATAATGGCGGAGCGAATAACCAAAGCCAGGAAGCTCCGGTATTAATGCCGGTTGCAGGTTATTCTTTTTCCTCACCAACTGCCGCGCAAGGTATTTTGCTTTCGTGTGCCGAGGTACAGTTTATTCTTGCAGAAGGAAAAGAACGTGGTTTAATCAGTGGTGGAAGTGATGCTGAAACGTATTATATGAATGGCATTAACGATCAGTTTAATTATGATGCATCACGTTTATCACAATTATCGCTTCCTTTCCCGGTTGATATTACACCAGACCTAAGTTATTTTACACAAACCGGTGTAGCGTATACAGGAACTACTGATGAAAAGCTATACAAGATCCGTATTCAGAGATGGTTCTCTATGTTCTATACAGGTTTCGAGGGCTGGTCGGAGTGGAGAAGAACCGGCGTACCAAAAGAAACAGTGATTGGGCCATCAAGCGCTATTGCTGCATGGCCAAGAAGAATACGTTATCCATTGTCTGAGCAAACAGAAAATACAACTAATTACAACGCTGCTGTACAAGTGCAGGGTGCAGATGATTTGTTGACAAGAGTATGGTGGAATAAATAAGTATAAAATAGCAGAGTTTATACGGGTTGTTCATAAATCATAGGGCCTGCGCTTTAATTAGTGCGGGCCCTATGATTTATATAGGTAAAAGAGATATAACTATTAAATAGCGGGAAACTATTTTTTAGCGGTTGGTTTAAATCCTGAAGGCAAAGGCTGCGCTACTGTTGTAGGACCATTTACTTTTAGTTTACCATCTTTCACACTCATACGATCAATAAAGACGACTCTATCTTCACCCGTAGCCGTTGTTCTCGCATGATAGACACAGAACATTTCTTTTTTATCAGGAGAATAGAAAATATTATTGTGTCCTGTCCCAGTAACGGTACCGCCGGTTGCCGCATTTTTTTGCAATACAGGGTTGTTTGCAGCTTTTTTAAACGGACCTAAAGGAGATTTTGCCGTGGCATATCCAACCGCATAATTCTTCCCGGCAAAATTATTGGCTGAATACATGATATAGTAATCATCGCCCTTACGGAATGTTATTGAACCTTCGGTCCAGCGCCGGTTTACTTCATGCGATGTAACTGAACGGCTTTCCCATTCAGCTTGTTTATCATTGAGCGTTAACGGTGGTTGTAGTAATAAAACAGGTTCTCCGATTACGCCGGAGAAATCAGGTTTTAATTCAACACCATACACCCAGCTCTCTTCAATGTTACTATACCAGCCTTTTTGCTTTGCTTCTGTTGCAAGCTCACTCTCCACGGAATGTTTATAACAACATCTTGAATAATACAAATACAGCTTACCATCTTTATCGAAGAAAACGTCTGCATCAATGATGGGATAACCAGGATCAAAGATTGGTTTGTCTGAAAAATCAACAAATGGCCCTTCCGGTTTATCAGCGACAGCGATGCCGATTTTGAAATTCTCCAGCTCATTTGTCGGGTTGTATCGCCATTGCGCACTGTAGAACATATAATACTTATCTTTTACTTTATACACTTCCGGCGCCCAGAATGCATCGATACCAAATGATTTGTCCGGATCAGCTGTATAAACCTGTCCAAGTGATTCCCAGTTACTGAGATCCTTTGATTTATAAGCGGGAAAACCATTTCTTGCACCAGTACCATAGAGATAATATGTACCGTCATCATATAAAATATAGGGATCACCGAGTTTGACGGGAAGGGGGTTTGAGTAAGTACTTTTAGTCGAAAGCGGTTGTTGTGCGAATAAATATTGCGAGGTTATAACTACAAGCAAAGTAGCCAATAGGGTAGTTGAATTCTTTTTCATGAATGATAATTGATGAGATCGAAAATAGTAGTTTATTGTTTTCTAATTAAAGTCAACGTTTCAGGTTGACCGCTTCGGTTCATGTCGAACACGAGGCTGTCTTTTGTAAGCTTTATAATTTTTACCATTATTTCCTGTTCGCCCTTAGGTGTAGTAAACAGCATATCTTTTTCTACTTTGTAAGTTCCGGTCTGTTTGGTGCCGACATATTCATACGTATATTCTTCCTTATCATTAAATGTGAAATGCGTATCCTTCGTATTCAGATCTGATTGGTTTCCGTTTACAAGCCATTCTGCGCCGTCCCAATTGCCAATGATCAGCTTGTTGTTTTTCGTAACAGAGTCGCATGACGAAAGAAGACAAACAATTGCGAGAAGAGTAATCAGTTGATTTCTGTGTTTCATAAAATTTTGGTTGAGTAATTATTAAAAGTACAATGTTTATTGAAAAGGCTGTCGCAATTGTGATCAATAGAAATTCAGGGTTGCTTTTATTGTAGATGCTAATACGTATGCAAAGACTGTAGAAAGACTCCTGAAAAGAAATTTGCTAAAAATAGACAACTCTGTCTATTTTTCTATATCTTTGTTTTATGACACAACCAAGAGGACAAGCAGTAATTGATAAGATACTTGATACAGCCGAGCGTCTTTTCTACACGCAAGGGTACAGTAGTACTGGCATCAACCAGGTAATAGAAGAAGCTGATATCGCAAAAGCGTCTCTTTATAAACACTACGAATCAAAGACTGATTTGCTGGTGGCGTATGTTCAACGTACCCGTGAGCGTTGGTTTTCACGTCTCGTAGGCGCTGTAGAAAAAACTTACAATCCAAAAGAAAAACTACTTGTGCTTTTTGATCATCATGGCGAGCGACAGCAAACCAGGGAATTTGGCGGATGCCCTTTTATAAAGGCAAATGATGAAACGGGAATGAGCGAACCTCGTGTATTGGATGAGATACAACAAACAAAACAACAACTCAGAGACTATGTGAAAAAACTGGTTGCAGCATCCGGTCATAGAAAATTACTGACGGACAAAGAGCTGACAGATATGATATATATAATGCTGGAAGGAGCTGTTGTTGCTGCATCCGTTTTTAAACAAACAAATGATCTGCAGTCTGCAAAAAAAATAATCAGAAAACTTATTTGATATGAAATCTCTTGAAAGAAAATGGATAGAGCTGATAATTGTATTATCTGCGCCGTTACTGTCCGTGATAGATGTATTTATTATTAATGTTGCTATTCCATCAATCAAACAGGGCGTGCATGCAAGCGATGCGGAACTGCAACTTGTAATTGCAGGGTACCTGTTAGGATACGCTGCATTTTTAATAACAGGAGGAAGAGCCGGTGATCATTTCGGACGAAAGAAAGTATTCTTCTGGGGCATGCTTGGTTTTACTGTTGCCTCAGGTCTTTGCGGATTGTCAATGACTCCTTTTCAACTTAATGTGACTCGTTTTTTCCAAGGGGTAAGTGCATCGTTTATGGTTCCTCAAACGATCGCCTTCATTCAGCTTTTGTTTACAGAACTCAAAGAAAGAGCCAAAGCAATTGGACTATTCGGTGTTACTCTTGGTGTTGCCGCAATTATCGGGCAAGTAATGGGTGGTTATTTAGCAAGTACGCATTGGTTGGTAGCTGGCTGGAGACTTATATTTCTCATCAACTTACCGATCGGTATAGTAACATTATGGGCAACCCATAAATACATTTCAGAAACGAAGAAGCAGGATGGAAATAAGTTTGACTATTCCGGAATTTTTATATTGACGCTTGCGTTGTTTTCTCTTATATATCCTTTGATACAGGGCCGCGAAGCCGGATGGCCACTATGGAGTATCGGAATGGTCGTGTTTTCGTTTTTTATATTTCTATACTTTATCCGCAATCAGAAGCGCAAACTTGCTACCGGTAAAAATCCTTTAATAGATGTAAGATTATTTAAGATACAGGATTTCAACATTGGTTTGCTGGCGGTACTGTTTCATTTTATGTTACACACTTCTTATCTTTTACTAAGTGCGGTGTACCTGCAGAATGGCCTTGGAATATCAGCTATGCAATGTGGGATGTATTTTATTTTACCAGGTATTTTGTTTATTACTTCATCTGTCATCGCATCAAGGCAAATTGTGCGATTTGGTGAACGAGTGCTGCAGGTTGGTGTATTACTTTTAGCGCTCAGTTTTCTGTTGCAATTGCAATTACTGAAAGCGGGAGTTAATAGCTGGTTTATAATATCACTTATGAGTATATGGGGCTTGGGAAATGGGTTGATTCTACCGTCGTTGCTGAATATTGTTCTTAAAAGCGTTCCTCCACAATATGTCGGTGCTGCAGCAGGAGTTTATTCTACTTTTCAACAAACGGCATCCGCCTTGGGTGTAAGTATAATCGGCGGCATATTTTTTTACTTTGCTAAAAGTGGTTGGCAATCTGCTTATCACGCAGGTTTAATAGCGATCCTGGTTTGTGTGGCATTGGTTGGGTTTGCATTGTTTTTATTGCCGGAATCAAAAACGGCCAACACTGCAACTTTACAGAATCGGAATATACAAAGTCAGACGTTTGCTGTGGATTGATGCAGGTTTAAATAAGATCTATACTATTAATAAAAACAAAGAGATCAGCAATAATTCTGATCTCTTTGTTGTGGGGCGGGATCGAACCGCCGACACAAGGATTTTCAGTCCTTTTCCGCCAACGGCGGATACCGCACTTATAGTGTATCCAAATATTTTTTTACAATCAATTTTATTTCTTCCCTTCCAACTCCGCTTTTAAAAAACTTTTCGCGGTTCATTGCGCCATGTTTGGTTTCAAAGCTTTCTGAATAAATCAATATCCATGGCCGGTATTTCAATGTGAAGCCTTTTGCTTCTGTTACATTATGTTCAATTAATCGTCGCTCAATGTCATTGGTAAACCCGGTGTAGGTTTTGCACGAAGTGGAAGAATACAGGATATATAGAAAATACAAGACAATAAAAAAACCTCTGCATATACAAAGGTTTAGTTTGTGGTGTGGGGCGGGATCGAACCGCCGACACAAGGATTTTCAGTCCTTTGCTCTACCGACTGAGCTACCGCACCATTATGTCAATTACACTTCTAAGGGTTTTCAGTCCTTTTCCGCCGCTGGCGGATACCGCACTTACTCTTCCCGCGATTAACGGGCTGCAAAAATAGGGCTATCGGGGTAAAATCGGAAATCTTATCCCAACTAATTTAGCGGACTCGGTTACATACCATATTGGGCTAAGAACTTGATACGCATAATCTTCAACTGCTCCCAACTGAAATTGTAATCAGATAATTCTTCTTGTGCTACCTGTAATGAAGAGGTTTCGCAACCTTTGAAATATTCCATTATTTCATCCTGGTCTTCTTCGTCAATCATCTCGTCAATAGCATAGTCAAGATTAAGCTTGGTACCACTGGCCGCAATGGTTTCCATTTCTTCCAGCATTTCATCCAATCGCCAACCTTTGTTTTTGGCAATCGTTTCAAGTGGCATCTTTTTATCCGTTTGCTGAATAATGAAAACCTTGTTGCCGCTTTTATTCACCACACTTTTCATTACAAAATCATCCGGCCTCTCTATATTGTTTTCTTCAACATACCGCGCAACCATATCGACAAATGGCTTGCCATATCGTAACGCTTTCCCCTTGCTTACACCCTGGCACTTCTCCAGGTCTGCAACTGTTATCGGGTATAGCGTGGCCATATCCTGCAACGATGTTTCCAGGAAAATAACGAATGGCGGCAATCCTTTTTTCTTCGCTTCTTTCTGGCGAAGCTCTTTCAGCATTTCAAATAGCTTATCATCAGCCGCTGCACCAGTACCAGTCTCAGATGCTTCCTCATCATCTTCATTCGCTTCTTCAAAAAGGTTATTCAAAACAATCTTGAATGACTTAGGCTTCTTTGCAAATGCTTCACCAGCTTTTGTAATCTTCAATACACCATACTCTACAATATCCTTGCTCAGCAATCCCTCGAGTAACATTTGGCGGATGATAGAATTCCAGAAATGCGCAGGCTGATCGTTACCACTTGCAAAAACTTCAATTCCATCATGCCGGAACATTTGAATTTGTGGTGTTAGCTTACCTGAAATGATATTTACTGTATAGTCTGTAGCAAAACGCTCATCCAACGCTCTTATAACTTTCAATACTTTTACTACTTCATCTTTCGCTTCTATCTTTTCTTTTGGATGTTTACAGTTATCGCAGTTGTCACAATTCTCTTTTGTATAATCTTCACCAAAATAACTCATGAGGCTTTTGCGGCGGCATACACCACTTTCTGCATAAGCCACAGTTTCTGTGATAAGCTGAGCGCCTACTTCACGTTCACTAAGAGGCTTATCACGCATCAGGTGCTCCAGCTTGGAAACATCTTTATGCGAATAATACAGAATACATTTGCCTTCCAATCCATCGCGACCTGCACGACCAGTTTCTTGGTAATAATTTTCAATCGACTTGGGAATATTATAGTGAATTACAAAACGGATATCCGGCTTGTCGATTCCCATTCCAAAGGCAATAGTGGCGACAATTACCTGCATGTCTTCATTCAGAAATTGATCTTGTCTCTCCGCACGTATTTTACTGTCAATTCCGGCATGATAGGCAACAGCTTTCACATCATTCTTCTGTAAAAGTTCCGCAAGTTCTTCTGTTGTCTTACGGTTTGTAGTATAAATGATACCACTCTTTCCTTTATTCTGTGAAATGAATTTTACAATGCTTTTCAGCGTTTGTTCTTTCTTGACCTTCGGTTGTATTTCGTAATACAGATTGGGCCTGTTGAATGAAGAAGTATAAATGTGCGGTGTGCGCAGGTCGAGATTCTTAATGATATCACTTTGCACTTTTGGAGTGGCCGTTGCCGTTAGTGCAATAACCGGTACATCAGGACTTATCTGAATCATCATTTCCCGAAGCCTTCGGTATTCAGGGCGAAAATCATGTCCCCATTCTGAAATACAGTGTGCTTCGTCTACCGCAAAAAAAGAAATTTTAAGATCGCTGAAGAATTCAAGGTTTTCCTGTTTTGTCAATGTTTCCGGGGCCACATACAATAGCTTTGTTTTGCCACTCAGCAAATCACTATGTACTTCAGCGATTTCCTTTTTCGTCAATGTAGAATTGAGAAAGTGCGCCACATCATCTTTGCTGCTATAGCTGCGCACCAGGTCTACCTGGTTTTTCATCAGGGCAATCAAAGGGCTAACGATTATTGCTACGCCCTCACTTACCAATGCCGGCAACTGATAGCACAGACTTTTTCCGCCACCTGTTGGCATTATTACAAATGTATCGTGTCCTGCAAGTACAGATTCGATGATTTTTTCCTGGTTGTCTTTGAATTTTTCAAAACCAAAATTTTCGCTTAACGCTCTGTGTAGGTCGAACCGTGATCCTGAAGTCTCTTTCGTTTTAGAAGCTTTCTTCGCCGCGGGTTTCTTTGCTGTAGGTGTCGCCATTACTTCAATATTTTCGTTCTCTTCTTGTAAGGGAAGTGATTAAGTTAATCAATTTTGCCCTTATTTACCGTATCAATTTGAAATCGGTATCTGCCGTCAAATGTTTTTAAAACCCTGGTTGGCAGTGCTGATAATCGGGTTAAGAGAGGCTTTTTTAAATTGGTCTGGTATGGACAGTTTTAAAAAGCAGATTATTCGGCTGCTGACCAATGACAAGGACCGCGAATTTACAATGCATTTATCTATCCTGAAAGCCCAAAAGGTTAAATATTATAGTATATCGTTTGCGTTTAATACAGAATGCCTACCAAAACCTATAATTTTGCGGCTTTCAAAATGCAACAATTGATACGAGAGACAGCGATTCGCACCATTGAGCTTGAGGCACAAGCTGTTTCGGGCCTTAAGGCATTTATCGATGATGATTTTGAAAAGGCAGTTAACGCTATCAATAATTGCCGTGGCCGCGTGGTGGTAAGCGGTATTGGTAAAAGCGCTGTTATTGCTCAAAAAATCGTTGCAACGTTTAACTCTACAGGGACACCGTCTATTTTCCTGCATGCGGCAGATGCAATTCATGGTGATATCGGTATGATGCAACAAGATGATGTTGCGATTATTATCAGTAAAAGCGGAAACAGCCCCGAGATAAAAGTACTGGTACCACTGATCAAAAACTTCGGCAACACATTAATAGGTATGGCAGGCAATAAAGAATCCTACCTCGGAGTTCATGCAGATATTGTTTTGAATACAAGCGTTGACCAGGAAGCATGTCCGAATAATCTTGCTCCGACATCGAGCACGACGGCGCAGTTGGTGATGGGTGATGCCTTGGCCGTTGTATTGATGGAATTAAAAGGATTTGGCTCAGAAGATTTTGCAAAGTTTCACCCGGGTGGTTCTTTGGGAAAAAAATTATACCTGCGGGTGGCTGATTTATACAAGAATAATGAAAAACCCGTTGTATTACCGCACAGTAGTCTCAAAGAGGTAATTGTTGAAATGACGCAACGACGATTGGGCGTAACAGCGGTAACCAATGACAATGATAAACTACTTGGTATAATTACGGATGGCGATCTGCGGAGAATGCTGGAAAAAGACAAACCGGTAGATACAGTTACGGCAAAAGACATTATGACTACGTCGCCGAAGATGATAAACCCTGATGCATTAGCGATTGATGCACTTGATTTAATGCGGAAGTATGAGATAACAACACTGGTAGTATGTGAGGAAGAAATTTATAAAGGAATTATACATTTGCAGGATTTAGTCCGTGAAGGATTAATCTAACCCTATTACAAAAACAAAGACCATTACCCGCTTTCAAATTTTTGATTGTAAATGAACAAACATAATTACGTAGCAATAATGGCTGGCGGTATCGGCAGCCGGTTCTGGCCAATGAGCCGTACATCATATCCCAAGCAATTCCTTGATATTTTGCATACGGGCCGTACATTGATTCAGCAAACTTTTGACAGGTATAAAAAGATTGTTCCAGTCGAAAACATCTTTATTGTTACTTCGGTTGAATACACTGCAATTGTAAAAAAACAATTGCCTGAACTGAATGAAGAAAACATTTTAAGCGAACCATCGCGGAAAAATACTGCGCCCTGCATTGCTTATGTTTCATTCAAACTTTTGCAAAAAGATCCTGATGCGTGTTTGATTGTTGCGCCTGCTGATCACTTAATACTCGAGCCTGAGGAATTTGTAAAATCCGCAAACAAGGCATTGGGATTCGTTAATCACATTAATGCATTGGTCACGCTGGGCATTAAACCAACGTACCCAAATACAGGCTATGGTTATATTCAGCACGACAGCCTTATGGCTGCAGAGGATGTTTATAAAGTGAAAACATTTACGGAAAAGCCGAATGTTGAATTGGCGAAGACTTTTATCAGCAGCGGAGATTTTTTATGGAATGCTGGTATTTTTTTCTGGAAAGCAAAGAATATTCTTGCTGCATTTGAAAAGCATCTACCGGAAATGTATGAAGTGTTTGCGGCCGAAAAAGATAAGTTTAATACTGATGAGGAAACAAAAGCAATCGAACAGATATATCCGCAATGCACAAATATTTCAATTGATTTTGGCGTATTGGAGCAAGCAGATAATGTTTATGTAATTCCTGCTTCATTTGGCTGGAGCGATCTTGGCACATGGAATAGCGCATGGGATAGCATGGAAAAAGATTATCTCGGCAATGCTGTTGCGGGTAAAAAAGTGATGGTAGTGGATGCTGCAAAATGTGTGGTGCATGTACCGGATAATAAGCTGGTGGTATTGCAAGGTCTCGACGATTTCATAGTGGTCGATACAAAAGACGTTTTACTGATTTGCAAAAAGGAAAAAGAACAGGAGATTAAAGAATATGTAGCAGAAGTAAAACGAAATATAGGAGACCAGTTTATTTAAAAAATTATTTCAACAACTGATAAGCGATCAGGCTCATAATATAGGCGAGGCTTGTCATATACGCCAATTGGATCAATGGCCATTTCCAGCTTTGTGTTTCGCGACGTACGATTGCCAGTGTACTCATACATTGCATCGCAAACGCATAAAAGATCATCAATGAAATTCCGGAAGCGACTGTAAAAAGAGAAGTGCCGCCAGGTCTCACAGCAGCTTTCATTTTATCCTGCAGCTTTGTATTATCATCTTTTACTTCACCAGCGCTGAAAAGTGTCGCCATGGTGCCAACAAAAACTTCCCGTGCATAGAATGAAGTAATTAATGCGATGCCAATCCTCCAATCATATCCTAATGGCTTAATTGCCGGCTCAATCGTTTTGCCCAAAATACCAGCGTAGGAATTTTCGAGTTTAGCAGTTTGCCATTGTGCATCGATAACCGTGGTATCTGCACCGGGTTGCTTCAATTGCTCCTGGCGCTGTTGTGCAACCTGCTCCATTCTCCTGGAAGGACCAAATGAACTCAACGCCCAAAGAATAAGACTGATCACCATAAT
Source organism: Chitinophagaceae bacterium (assembly GCA_049840875.1). Taxonomy (GTDB): domain Bacteria; phylum Bacteroidota; class Bacteroidia; order Chitinophagales; family Chitinophagaceae; genus JAFDYH01. The sequence goes on from JASGJE010000006.1 coordinate 497,268, forward strand.
TACTCTTCCCGCATCCGTGACAAAAATCTTTGCTTTATTAATCATCGTTTGCACCACATTTTTCCATCTGGGTGGTCGATACGTAGGTAATTCAAGAATAAAAAAGCTTTTCTCATTTATCTTGATGAACAATCGGGCAACATAAGAAACGACCAATGCCATAACGACTCCTAACAAATACAATCCCATCATCACCAATCCCTGTACACTCATAAAACCCAACAAATACGTTTTCGGAATCACAAGGCTGATAATGATAGTATATACAGGCAATCGTGCAGAACAACTCATTAATGGGGTAATTAAAATAGTCAGCAGTCGCTCTTTCCTGTTTTCAATATTTCTTGCACTCATTATTGCAGGCACAGCACATGCGAAACCACTGATCATCGGCATCACACTTTTTCCATTCAGGCCCACATTGCGCATAAGCCTGTCCGTTAAGAAGCTGATGCGGGCCATATAACCAGTATCTTCCAGCAATGTAATGAGACCAAAAAGAATCATGATCTGCGGTACAAAAACAAGAATACCACCAAGACCGGCCAGGATTCCATTGGTAAGCAAATCGCTCCACCAGGTGTTGGGTAATACTGATGAGAGTGAGGCATTCAGATTGGAAAAACCGGCATCAATCCAATCCATAGGAAACTTCGCCAGCCAAAAAACGCATTGAAATAATAAAAACAGAACCGTAAGAAGAATGATGTAACCCCAGCGCCGGTGCAATAGAATATTGTCTAATTTTTCCGTTAATAAGGTTTTATGTAACGGGTCTGGTTCTGAAACCGATGAATGCATCACATGCTTAATGCGTGCATATCGCTGCATGATTTCTTCTGCCTGCGTCTTCGTCGGATTAAACCTATTAGCTACTTCAATGTTCTCAACCTGCTCCTGTATTTCAGTAGTTAAAGAAAATGATTCATGATTTATCAGGTAATGGATCGCTGCATAATCACTGAGCTGAGGGAATAATTTCTTTACACCGTCTATTGCGCCTTCGGCTAATAATTTATTATTAATAAAATCCCTGGCAGGTACATGATATAACTGAGCTGCCAATTGTTCAATCGCTTTTTTCAGTTGAGGAATGCCTTTTTGTTTCCTGGGATTTACAGATACAACCGGTACCCCAAGTTCACGTTCCAGTTCGGGAATATCAATATTGATTCCTTTTTTCCGGGCCAGGTCCATCATTGTGAGAGCAATAACGACAGGCTTTTTTAAATCAATGATCTGGCTGCAAAAAAGCAGGTTGCGCTTCAGGTTACTTGCATCTGCAACTGCTACAATAATGTCGGCGTCGATTTCTGCATCCTGGTTTAGCAACACTTTATAGCTTACCCATTCATCCAGCCGTTTCGGGTACAAGCTATATGTTCCCGGCAAATCAATTACAGAAACAGTTCCCGTAGACAACTGCGTATTGCCGCTTTTTTTGTCAACTGTAACCCCGGGAAAATTGCCAACTTTTTGGTTCAACCCGGTAAGGCAATTGAACAGCGAGGTTTTACCACTGTTTGGGTTTCCGACAAGTGCGATATGTAGCTTTTTTTCCGACACGTATAACCAGAGCCTGCAAAAATAACTATCCATTCTTTAATGGGGTTACGAATTACGATTTTTAAAAACAACAGAAGGAATAAAGGTTTAGATATTTATTAAACCTTTCGTTCAATACCTTTGCTGAACTATTAACCACACTATATGCGGTCCCGCCTGGTATACACGATTATCCTTTTGTTACCTGTTTTTTTTATTTATGCGCAAAAATTGAAAAAAACAGACAAGGCCGTCATTGCAAATCTTCAAAAACACGTTAGCTATCTCGCAGACGATAAACTGGAAGGAAGAAGAGCGGGAACCGAAGGAGAAACACTGGCAATGGCCTATATCAGCAATGAATTTAGCCAGATTGGTATATCGCCAAAAGGAACTGATAGTTTTTATCAATCGTTTCCAATTAATGACGGCAGACAGATAAATCCGGATACCTATTTTTCTATCAATAAAAAAGAGCTGGTAAAAGAAACAGATTATTTCCCATTCCCTTTTAGCGCCAATGCAACAGTAAACGCCGAACCTGCGCTTTCTCTCCAGGAAGCAGATATGCCATGGTTCTTAAACCTGAAAGAAACACTCGAGGAAAATAATAACAACCCACATTTTGATGTGTTTGATTTTATTAAAACAAAAACAAACGCAGCAAAGAAGAAAGGAGCCACTGCATTTATAGTTTATAATACTTCAACTATTGATGATCCTCGTTTTGACGTAAAAGACCGGTCTGAGCCGTTGCAGATACCCGTTGTATTTGTTACAAAAAAATCGGCTACCGAATTTTTTAAAGATCCTGCTGCAACATTGTCGATTAAACTCAAGACTGATATCGGGGAGAAAAAAAGAACAGGTCACAATGTGGTAGGATACATTGACAATAATGCATCAAACACAGTTATTCTCGGCGCTCATTTCGATCATCTTGGTTATGGTGAAGACGGGGGGTCGCTATTACGAACAGGTGAACATCTTATTCATAATGGAGCTGATGATAATGCAAGCGGTGTTGCGGCATTGATTGAATTAGCAAGAATGCTGAAGAGCGCAAAGACTAAAAACAGTAATTATTTATTTATCGCATTTTCAGGAGAAGAACTTGGTTTGTTCGGGTCAAAATACTTCGCTGATAATCCGACAATCGATTTGCGTTCGGTAAACTACATGATCAATATGGATATGGTAGGGCGGTTCAATGATAGCACACATGCCCTGACAGTTGGCGGTTATGGAACTTCAGCAACATGGTCTTCTGCAATTGCAGAAGCAAATCCTAAAGCTGCATTTTCGATACGTATCGATTCAAGTGGTATCGGTCCAAGTGATCATACTTCGTTTTATATGAAAAACATTCCGGTACTTTTTTTCTTTACCGGTATACATAGTGATTATCATAAACCGACAGATGATGCGGATAAAATTAATTACACAGGTGAATATAAAGTAGTACGGTATATTAACGATATTATTACTAACCTGGACAAGCAGAATCAGAAGCTTGCATTTTTAAAAACGAGAGATAGCCAGATGAATGCACCACGCTTTAGTGTTACACTCGGCATAATGCCGGATTATACATTCACTGGCAGCGGTGTACGATGCGATGGAATATCTGAAGGTAAAGCCGCTCAGAAGGCAGGGTTACAAACAGGAGATATTATTGTACAATTGGGTGATAATACTGTTACATCGCTTGATAATTACATGCAGGCATTGGGAAAATTCAAGAAGGGCGATAAAACGAAAGTGAAATATAAAAGAGGTAATGAGGTAAAGGAATCAGAAGTGCAATTTTAGATAATTAAATAATTAGGCAATTTGAAAATTTGAGAATGCGCTTATTAAAATTATATCGCTAACTGATTACTTGTCTAATTATTCATTTTTAATTTATCCATTGTGTGCACTATCGATACCAACTCTTGTAAATACTAAATTCCGCTCTTATGAAATTGGTTTTAGACAAGGAAGAGTTAACCAGTTGCTTTTTTGAAGACTGCCGCCTGCTCGGTATTATGGCGCCGGTAAAAGATTATATGTTTTGCTGGAATGTCAACAACATACTTGGCGTTGATTTTCGCATCAACAATGAGATAGAAATTCAACTGAAACGAAAGCGAAGGGATTATTTTTTCTCTGTTTTTGAATTTCCGGAACCGACGACTTCACTGGCACATTATTTATACAACAATAAGTTTGACGGAGAATATCTTTTGCCGGAATTTAAGCACCTGGATTTTTTATGGTTGTTGAAAGGTGATTTAGTTTCCGACAAAGCGTTGCATGATTTGGTGAATTCCGTTCGTGAGATAAATGCGGTTCAATTAGTCGTGGAACTGACAAATGAAAAAATAAAGAACAAAGAAAATCTTGTTTTTTAATGTGCAGATTTGAAATAGCGGAATGCCCAAATGAAAATTCAATTCTCTTATTTAGTAAATAATATTTTATGACGCAAGATTGGAAAGAAGAGAATAATAAACTGTATAAAAAATTTCAGTTTAAAGATTTCAGTGAAGCTTTTGCATTTATGACAAGAATAGCACTGGCGGCTGAAAAAATGGATCATCACCCGGAATGGAAGAATGTCTACAATACTGTTGAAATATGGCTATCAACACATGATGCCGGGGATGTGGTGACGGAGAAGGATAGAAAACTGGCTAAAAAAATAGACGGTATCTTATAGCGTTATTGCTTCTTCCTCCTGAATAGTACCTCTACATTCTTCTGCAAGTCTGCACTAAACCTGACCTGGTAGCTGTCTTCACCATCACGCACAATTATCAACCCCGTATTGGGTGGATATTTACCAAGATTTTCAGCGTACAATACCAATTTAAATGAATCCTGCATTGCCGGAGTGATATAGATTGTCTTCCGTATCGCTGTTGCTTTTAATCCTTGTTGTGGCATCACTACTTCACCGTTCACCAATACGCTAACCGTGTCGCCATCGATTTCTCCGTTATCATATAGCGCTAAGGTTATGCTGTCTGATTTGAAATTGATTGTTTGTATTGATTCGGTTTTTCTTTTCTCAATATTTACTGCAGCAACCGGCGCTGGTTTGGGCAACTCGGTTTTCTCTTTTGGTTTGGCAGATGTTATATCTGATGTAACAGGAATATCCTTTTTAACTACGGCATCTTCTTTTTTCTTTTCGGGTTCTGTAGTTGTTTTGGCAACTTCTTTCGGAGCATTCACTATAGGTTCTTGCTTCGGTTGTTCTTTTGGCTTAGGTTTATTATTGTCGGTGTTTACTTTAGCTACGTCGTTTTTTGGAGTAGTTGGTGTTGCTTCATTTTTAACTACGACATCTTCCTTTTTCTTTTCAGGTTCTGTTGTTGTTTTGGTTATATCTTGTTTTGGAGCAGTTGTAGTGTCCGGTTGCGTAAAAGGCTTTTCATCTTTCTTTTTAGGTTCTGCTTTCGCAATGTCGGCCTGTTTATTTTCCGGCTGTGCAATTGTTGTTTCAGGTTTCTTCGCTGTTGATTGCAAAGACGCAATAGCATCATTAAGATTCAGCTCCTGCAAATGCGGAAAGAGCTTTGATTTGGTAAGATCCTTTTCTGTTGATGTTTTTACAGAGCCGCTGATAGAGTAATATTTTTTCGTTTTGTTTGTTTTCCAGTCTCCATCAAGATGCCAGATAGAATCATTCGTATTCAAATGAAAAGTATAAATCTGTTTTACGCCTTTATCCACTTTATCCATGAAATTGCAGGATATGAGTTCATCATCCTTTACTTCACATTCATTCCCATTGATAGTTCCCTTGACGCGTTTAACTATATAAAATAAAGTATCGTGAACCATGAAAGTAGTGTGAGAATACCCATAAACCTTTCCACGATATTCAGTTAACGCCATTTCAAATGATGCGTCTTTGCGAATTGTGCTGCTGTCGTTGGACAGCGTACCAACCCATAAACCCGTTAGGGATTGAGAAAATCCAATGTAGGATATCAACAGAATGGTTAAGAGAAAAACAAGCTTTTTCATGATATTGAAATTACAGATCGGTATAATGACCCTTCAGCAGCTATAATAACGAATTAAAACCGGTTCGATTGTGCAAAGGACGGCTTTAAGCCTTAGGCTATTGGCTGTAAGCTAAAAATAATATAAACGGAGTATTACGGGTCCCCAAACTGTACATTCTGATCAAAAAGTCTGCAGACCTGTTCTATAGGCCTAACCCTATGGCTTATTGCTTAAAGCTGATTCTTACCCATTCATACTGGCCAGGAACTCCTCGTTGCTTTTCGTGCCACGCATTCTTTTCAGTAGTTCATTCATCGCTTCTTCGGTATTCATATCTGTGAGGTAAACACGAAGAAGATTCATGCGTTGCAACACATCTCGTTCAAGTAAGAGATCGTCGCGGCGGGTAGACGAAGCTGTAAGATCGATAGCAGGAAAAATGCGTTTATTAGAAAGCCTTCTTTCAAGTTGCAATTCCATGTTACCGGTTCCTTTGAATTCCTCAAAGATTACTTCATCCATTTTGCTACCGGTATCTACAAGAGCTGTTGCTATAATCGTTAAAGAACCACCATGTTCAATTTTACGGGCCGCACCAAAAAACTGTTTTGGTTTTTGCATCGCATTTGCTTCCACACCACCCGATAAAACTTTACCTGAAGCAGGAGCAACAGTATTATGTGCACGGGCAAGACGTGTAATAGAATCCAGAAGGATTACAACGTCGTGACCACACTCTACAAGACGTTTTGCTTTTTGTAAAGCGATGGTTGAAACCTTTACGTGCTTTTCGGCTGGTTCATCAAACGTCGAGGCGATTACTTCTGCCTTTACGCTACGTTCCATATCGGTAACTTCCTCTGGACGTTCATCCACCAGCACTACCATCAGGTAGCATTCAGGATGATTTGCTGCAATAGCATTTGCCACTGCTTTCAGCAACATGGTTTTACCCGTTTTTGGCTGTGCTACGATCAATCCGCGCTGACCTTTACCGATTGGTGTAAACAGATCCATTATCCGGGTTGAATAATCTTTCGGTTCTGTAAACAGGTTTAATTTTTCAAATGGAAATAAAGGCGTGAGATAATCAAATGGTACACGGTCACGAACCTCTTCAGGGCTCTTGCCATTGATTGAATCAACCTTTAATAACGCAAAATATTTTTCACCTTCTTTGGGCGGTCGCACTGATCCATGTACTGTATCACCTGTTTTTAACCCAAACAATTTTATTTGTGAAGGAGAAACATAGATATCATCGGGAGAAGAGAGATAATTATAGTCAGAGGAGCGAAGGAAACCGTAACCATCCGGCATCATTTCCAATACTCCTTCGGCGAGAATTACTCCATCAAATTCTATATTGAAAGCCTGTTCTCTCCTGGTTGGATAAATCTTATTAGCATGTACAGGAGGTGCATCACGAACAACTTCTGTTTCTGCTCCGTTAGAATTAATTTCCGGACTTTCTTCATCATCTTCGCCATCTTGTTGCTCAGGCATTTCTTCCGGAGCGGGAATCACTTCCTGTTGAATTTCTTTTACCGGCTCTTCTTCATGTTTTTTCCGGCTTCTTTTTAAGATAGGTTTGTCGTCTTTCTTAGGGGCCATAATAGGTCTTTTTGAGTTTTTCTTATCATCATCATTTTCTTCTACTTCGGCTTCTTCGGTAGTAATGCCTGTAGATGCTTTGATAATTCGTTTACGTTTGGGCTTGTCTTCACCGGGCGATGAAGGTTTCTTTTCGCTTGCTGTTACAGCCTGTTTATCCAGGATCTTGTAAACAAGATCTTGTTTATCCAATTTTTTTGCGTTGGGGATTTTTAACTGTTCAGCAATGTCTAATAGTTCGGGAACGAGCATGTCGTTCAGTTGGAGAATATCGTACATACAAAATCTTGAAAGTTTAACACTGAAACCGCGTCAGCACAATCTTAACCAATAAAATCTTTGAGTTTATGTGAATGGATTTGACTAAAACTGATGAGCTTTGAGAGATAAGGAATAGAACTTATCAGCCTGTTTCCGTTGCAATAATACGGCGTTTTTTGTAAAATCAAAAACTTTTTGTTGAAATACCTCGTTATAACATCCATGCACTCAATAGGTTTTTAGCATTTTTTCTGATTTTATAGTTGATTTTCTTCCTGCCGGGAGATATGCATAATCATGAATAACGGCGAATAAATTTTCCTGCAACTCTATTGTATTAGATGAAAATCGCGGAAAAAACCAGCGCAATTATTTCCGTTCATTTATCCACGGTATACAATCTTCATTGCGCTTCCCTAACTTTATCCGCATCAAACAAAGCCGGCAGAACCTTCTTTTCAAGTGGGTCTGCTGCTCTAAAAACTACGCCCATGGCCCGGTTCACAGCGAAAGAAGTATTTCAGCAGCTTTCAGATAGTAAAGCAGAAAAGGTAAAACTGGCAATCATCGATATTGATGGAATACTTCGCGGCAAGGTCGTAAGCATTGAAAAATTTTTATCAATTGCCGATAAAGGATTTGGTTTTTGCGACGTGGTTTTTGGATGGGACGCCAATGATGTTGCTTATGACAATGCCACGATTACCGGCTGGCATAGCGGCTATCCTGATACGATGGCATCGATTGATGTAAATACTTTCCGTAAAGTTCCCTGGGAGAATGATTTACCTTTTTTCCTTGCAGATTTCAGTGGCGAGAATAGCAAAGCAAATGCAATTTGCCCAAGAACGTTATTGAAAAAGATACGAAAACAAACAGAAGATGCTGGTTACCGTCCTTACTTTTCGCAGGAGTTTGAATGGTTTAATTTCATTGACAATAAAGAAGAATTATACAAGAGCGATTTCCGCAATCCCCAGCCGATGACGCCGGGAATGTTTGGTTATTCGGTATTACGTGCTTCACAGGAGGGCGGTTATTTTCATGATTTATTTGATTCACTGAAGAAATTTGATGTTCCTCTTGAAGGAATTCATACAGAAACTGGTCCGGGCGTATATGAAGCAGCCATTCTGTATGGAGAAGTTCTTGAAGCTGCCGACCGAGCTGTATTATTTAAAAGCGGCGTAAAAGAAATTGCGCATCGTCATGGGTTGATTGCTTCATTTATGGCGAAATGGAATGAAAATCTTCCTGGTTGCAGCGGTCACGTACACCAAAGTCTTTGGTCTGCTGATGGAAAAACAAATTTGTTTTATGATAAGAAAAGTAAAACAACTATCAGTCCGTTGATGGAAAGTTATATCGCAGGACAATTACATTGTTTACCATACATTTTACCAATGTATGCGCCAACGATTAACAGCTATAAACGATTGGTAGAAGGAGCATGGGCACCCACAACACTGACATGGGCAATCGATAACCGCACAACAGCGCTGAGAGTTTTACCCGGCAGCAGCACATCAACCCGGCTGGAAACAAGAGTTGTTGGTTCAGATTCCAATCCTTACCTCGCAATCGCTGCATGTCTTGCCTCCGGGCTTTATGGAATTAAAAAGAAACTGAAACTAAAAACAACAGCTACTATCGGCAACGGCTATGCTGATAAGAAAAATGGTGTGCTACCAAGAAATTTATGGGAAGCCTCACAGGCAATGAAGAATTCAGACATCGCTAAAGAATTATTCGGTGAAGAATTTGTTGCACATTTTGCCGGAACGAGAGAATGGGAATGGAGGCAATTCGCGAAAGTGGTAACCGATTGGGAACTGAAGAGATATTTTGAAATAATATAGACTAAACAGTAGGTAAGGTCAACTTGGTAGATTGACAATTGACGATTGACCATTCACAAGCATTTTGAAACGACTTTTGACTTAAAATATAGCAACAATGATATTCGAACAGGTACGACAGTTTAATTTTCCAACAACAATCCGATTTGGCGCAGGCGCTGTAAAAGAACTATCTGCATATCTGAAGCAAAACAATCTGAAAGCTCCATTGGTGGTTACCGATCCTGTAATTGCACAGTTGCCTTTTTTTAAAGCAATTATTACCGACTTAAAAAACAACGGTATCAATGCTGAAGTCTTCAGCGATATTCATAAAAACCCGGTAAAGTCAGATGTGTATAAAGGCACAGATGCATGGGATAATACAAAAAGAGATAGCATTGTTGGTATAGGTGGTGGCGCTGCATTGGATGTTGCGCGATCGATTGTATTACGCATCAACCATCGCGAGGATTTATTCAAATACGATGATTTGATTGGCGGCGATATTTATGTTACCAATGATGTTCCGCATTTTGTTACAGTACCTACAACATCCGGAACAGGTAGCGAAGTCGGAAGAAGCGCAGTAATCTCTGATGATGTAACGCACCAGAAAAAAATATTGTTTTCACCTAAGTTGATGGCAAAAATTGTTTTTGCTGATCCAATGTTAACGATGGATTTACCACCTGCAGTAACCGCTGCTACAGGAATGGATGCATTGACTCATAATATGGAAGCGTTTCTTGCAAAAAACTATCATCCTATTTGTGATGGTATCGCACTGGAGGGAATCACATTGATAAAAGATTCATTGGCAGACGCCGTTAACAAACCAGACCTTGCAAGCAGAAGCAAAATGTTGCTTGCTTCTATGATGGGTGCCATAGCTTTTCAGAAAGGTTTGGGTGTTGTTCATTCATTGGCACATCCGTTATCGGCTTTGTTGGACACGCATCATGGTTTGGCGAACGCTGTTAATATTCCTTATGGCATGCAATTTAACATCGCTGGATTTGAAGATAAATTCAAACGTATTGCAAGAACACTTGAACTCAAAGAAGAAACCGGCGATGCAGTTGTAAAATATTTATTCGATTTGAATTCGAAAATTAATATACCACATAAGCTGAGAGATATACAGGTAAAAGAAGAACATCTGGAGACGCTCGCAGATTTAGCATTTGCAGATTTTGCGCATCCGAATAATCCAAAGCCTGTAACCAGGAAAGATTTCAGAGCATTATACGGAGAGGCGTTTTAGAGCAGGGGCTTTATCCCGACCTTCTCCAAAGGAGAAGGCCATCAGCCCACAATCCTTGCTTTTCGGGAATTCTGATGGTAATGGTAGATTCGAAAATATTGAATGAGAGATTAAAGAAGAAGTAGAAATTAATTTGAAATCTGAATAAGAAATTACTGACTTGAGTATAGAACTAAAAAGAACCTTATAAAATTTAAAACGGATCTACGCTATAAATGAAAATCGGGTTAACACTTACTGAGTATGAACATAAGCACCACAACTATGTGAATTGGTTAAAAGGAGCTAATGATAATAACTCGATTGAAGTAATTGTTTTCTCAACGGAAAAAAATAATGTCGATGAACTGAATGATTGTGATGGGTTGGTTTTATCCGGAGGTATTGATAGTAATCCGAAATACTACAACGGAAAAGAAGATTATCCTGATAAACCGTCTGGCGGATGGAATGATGCAAGAGATGAAATGGAATTTTCATTGTATCGATCCGCATTAAAAAAAGGAATTCCCGTATTGGCGATTTGCCGCGGATTGCAACTGGTAAATATCTTTCATGGTGGTACTCTGATACAGGATTTGGGTGAATTGAATAAATCACACAGAGCTGAAAAAGAAAACGACAAGCGACATGTAGTTTCTGTTTTCAAAGACACATTGCTACATGAAATAACAGGTGAAGATCGCGGAGAAGTAAATAGCGCCCATCATCAATCGATCAATCAAACAGCAAATGATCTGATGATTAATTGCAGGGCAGAAGACGGAACGATGGAAGGAGCTGAATGGAAAGATAAAGGAGGCAAGCCATTTTTATTATGCGTACAATGGCATCCTGAACGAATGTATAAATTCAATTTGCAAGAATCGTCGTTATCAAAAAAAATACGTGACCGTTTTATTGAAGAAATTAAAAAATCAATTGAGAATAAGAAATGAAAGTTATTAATCCAGCAACAGAGGAATTGATCAAAGAATTACAGGAAGACTCGAAAGAATCTATCGATCAGAAATATCAGTTAGTTAAAAAAGGACAAACTCAATGGGCGAAACAATCTGTTGAAAAGAGGGTGCAGTGTATTCAGAATTTTTATGATTTACTGGATAAAGAAAAAGAAAGCCTTGCAAAAACATTAACTGCGGAGGTCGGGAAACCGCTGCAGGAATCGTATAATGAATTGAATGGTGCAAGAGGGAGAATGAAATTCTTTATCGACAATGCGGCAAAATACCTGGGCGAAGAGTGGATGGTAACCGAGGGTACAACAAAAGAAAAAATTGTGTACGAGCCATTGGGCGTAATCGGCAACATCTCTGCATGGAATTATCCATACCTGGTTGGCGTAAATGTTTTTATTCCTGCACTACTCGGTGGTAATGCTGTTTTGTATAAACCGTCCGAATATTCTTCTTTAACTGGTATTGCTATTCAGCAATTACTGTATAAAGCTGGTGTTCCCGAAAATGTTTTTCAGATTGTGCTTGGTAAAGGCAATGTCGGGGAACATTTATTAAATCTTCCATTAGATGGATATTTTTTTACCGGAAGTTATCGCACCGGAAAATATATTGCAGAGAAGGTTGCTTCTAAATTAGTGCCGGTTGGTTTGGAACTCGGCGGAAAAGACCCTTTGTATGTAGCAGATGACGTTGCTGATATCGACCAGGTAGCTGGTGCAGCATTGGAAGGAGTTGTTTATAATAACGGCCAAAGCTGTTGTGCCGTAGAGCGTATTTATGTACATGAAAAAATCTTTGATCAGTTTGTACAATCGTATGTGAAACAAGCAAAGGAGATGAAAGTGGGCGACCCGATGGCTGCAGGAACACAGATCGGTCCATTGAGCAGAAAAGAGCAACAGCAGTTTTTACTTGAACAAATAAAAGACGCGAAGGAAAAAGGAGCAACAGTTTTATTTGGTGGTAATGCGATTGGAGACAAAGGTTATTATATCGAACCAACCGTTCTGGTGAATGTGAACCATGATATGAAAGTGATGAAAGAAGAATCCTTTGGTCCTGTAACAGGTATACAGAAAGTAAAAGACGATAACGAAGCATTGGAATTAATGCAGGATACGGAATATGGATTAACTGCGGCTGTTTACTCAAAAAACTTTGAAAGGGCAGAAGCATTAATGCAACAAATGAATACCGGAACTGTCTATTGGAATTGTTGCGATAGGGTGAGTGGCGCTTTGCCATGGTCAGGAAGAAAACATTCAGGATTGGGCTCAACTTTATCATACCAGGGAATAAGAGCTTTCGTACAGCCAAAGTCATATCATATCAGGGGTTAAGAGGCGGAATTATAAAGTCTGCAACCTTAAAAGACCGGTTCGTAATTTGCAGTAGTTTTATAAACTGTTGCCATTATGAATATTACCATAAGAAAGTTCTTTTACGGCGATATACCGGATGATGCTGCCGGAGGTGAAAAATTAAAAGACTCCTCAGCTATATCTGCAAAAACAGACTGGCCTCTTTGGGAGGTTTTCATTCGTAGTAAACAGGGATTGGATCACAAACACGCCGGTAGCTTACATGCAGCCGACGCAAGGATGGCTATTGAAAATGCAAGGGATGTTTACACCAGGAGAATGGAAGGTGTAAGTATTTGGGTAGTGGAAAGCAAATACATTCATGCAAGTAATGCGGGTGAAGCTGCTGAATTATATGAACCGGCAAATGATAAAGTTTATCGCCACCCCACGTTTTATGATTTACCGGATGAAGTAAAGCATATGTAAGGCCTCCCCAAACCCCTCGAAGGGAGGGAGGGGTTTTAAATTTATACTAATGGAAAAGCACTTCTCAACCACAAACTCTTCCAAAGACTCTCAATTAGAAATAGATTCAGAGAAGATGTCTTTTCTTCTTCATCTCGCCGATAGCGCTTTAATTCTTGCACAACGAAACGCGGAATGGTGTGGGCACGGACCAATATTAGAGCAAGACATCGCGATAACAAATATTTCTCTCGACTTAATCGGTCAGGCGAGAAACTTCTATCAATATGCAGCTACTCTTATTGGAAATACAGACGAAGACAAGCTGGCTTATTTAAGAACAGAACGGGAATTTAAAAATCTGTTGCTTGTCGAGCAGCCAAATGGCGATTGGGGACAAACGATCTTACGTCAATTCTTTTTTAGCACATACCAGTTCTTATTATACAACGAACTTCAAAAAAGTACTGATCAACAAATTGCTGCAATTGTGACTAAATCATTAAAAGAGGTTACTTACCACTTGCGATGGAGCAGTGAATGGGTGATCCGGTTAGGTGATGGAACAGAAGAAAGCCGGCAGCGAATGTTGAACGCAATTGATAAACTGTGGATGTATACAGGAGAATTATTTATTCCGGCATTATATGAAACTGAAGCCGCATTAAATGGAACAGGTTGCAATATTTCAAATCTGAAACCACAATGGGAAGAAAACATCAGAACCATTTTCATTGAAGCTACATTGCCTTATCCGGGGAATGTGTTTAATCAGACTGGCGGCAAGGACGGTAGACATAGTGAACACTTAGGTTATATTCTTGCTGAAATGCAATATATGCAAAGAACATACCCCGGTAGTAAATGGTAAAAGGATTTAAATAAATAGCGCATCATTGAAACAGATTCTTCTTACTTTAATCGGGGTTCTTGTTATTTTTTTTATTCCGCATTTTTCTTTTCTTCCTATTCCATTTTTTTATGCAATTCCTGTATTGCTGATAACCTGGTTGTTGCTGAAAGTAAATGGTGATAATTTTTCAACGATTGGTTTTAGCTTCAGACGTTTTAAACCGGACGCTATTTTAGCAGGAGCAATAATCGCAATGCTACTATTTATTTTCCTTAATTATTTTTTCTTTCCTGCTTTAAATAAGCTTATCAGGCTACCACAAACAAATCTTAACGATTTTAAAAGCGTACGCCACAATCCGGGAATGTACATTTTCATACTGTTCATGGGCTGGTTGATTGGCGGCTTCTACGAAGAAATCGTTTTTCATGGATTTATTTTTAGAAGAATTGAACAAATGTCAAAGAGAAAATCAATGATGATCATCAGCCTGATCACAACAAATATCATTTTTGGAATTTACCATTTTCAATTAGGTTGGCCTGGTATGATCAATGCCTTTATTGCCGGCATCGTGTATAACCTCGTAATGATAAAATTTAAGCGAAATTTGTGGTATTCAATTTTCGTTCATGGGTTTTTCGACACTATTGGTCTAACATATATTTATCTTGGATACTGGTAGTCAAAAAATATGGTCCATATTAAAGAGTATAAATGATCCTGAAGTTCCGGCGCTCTCCGTCATTGATTTGGGTATTATCCGTGATGTAAAACGAGAGAATGATGCCATTGAGATCATTATTACGCCAACTTATTCCGGTTGCCCTGCAATGGATATGATCAGCACAATGATAAAAATGGAGTTGGCGGCAAGTGGTTTTCAAAATATAAAAATCACTAACGTCCTTTCACCGGCGTGGACAACGGATTGGATGACTGAGGATGGAAAACGAAAACTAAAGGAATATGGTATTGCTCCTCCCAATATAAAACAACAGGTTTGCCATACAGATTTATTTGTTCCGGATGAAGCTGTTCAGTGTCCGCATTGTAATTCATATCATACACATCGCGTCAGCGAGTTCGGATCTACGGCGTGCAAATCATTGCATCAATGCGATGATTGTAAAGAGCCCTTCGATTATTTTAAATGCCATTAATTTGCTGGATGAAGAATAAAAGAACGCAAAGATTGAAATTGCTGATTTTGTTTGTATTCCTTTTTGTTAGTGGGGCCGCGCAGCAACGATATAAATTTACCCGACCCAAAATGGGTTCTTATTTCACAATTATATTTTATGATAACGATAGTACACATGCAAATACTATTGCCAATAAATGTTTCGCTATTGTCGACTCTCTCAATGAAATTTATAGCGACTATCTGCCAACTAGTGAATTGAACCAGTTATGTGCAACAGCTGACACGCAAAGATGGATCAACGTTTCGCCGGCCTTGTTTGATTTTATTAACCAATCTGCTATTGCATGGCGTTTAAGTGAAGGAAGTTTTGATATTTCAGTTGGTCCTGTAGTACGCATCTGGAGAAAAGCAAGGAAAGAATATAAATTTCCAGATAAAGATTCAGTTGAAAAAGCAATGCAATCAGTCGGTTTTCAATTTGTGTTGATTGACTCCGTCAATAGAAAGATTCAACTTATAAAACCAGGTATGCAATTGGACCCTGGTGGAATCGGCCAGGGATATATCGGCCAAAAAGTAATGGATTACCTGTTTTCAGAAAATATGCGTTCAGCATTAGTCGATGTAAGCGGCGACATTATCGCCGGCGACCCTCCACCAGGAAAAAATGGATGGACAATCGCAATAAATGTTCCTGAATCAGCCACGGAATTGTTGAACAAAGAAGTAATAGTGCATAATCAATCGATTATTACATCAGGGGATGTGTATCAATATTTAGAACATGACGGAAAAAGGTACTCACATATTGTTGACCCCAAAACAGGCTATGGCGTAACGAATCAACGAAATGTAACTGTTATTGCTGCAGATGGCATTACTGCGGATTGGTTTACTAAAGCTTGTACCATTTTGCCATTAAAAAAAATAAAAAGGCTGGCAAAAAAAATAAATGCTGAATTCTTAATTGGTACTATCAAAAAAGAAAAGTTACGTTTTTATGCAAGTAAAAATTTCAAAAAATATTGGGTGAAAAACGAAACCGTTAATAAATAGGGTATTTGCCAAAACAGCACAAACCATCGCTTCTGATAACCATTCTTTTCATATCTTTCGCATCCAATGTTGCTTTGTAGATTTATGAAAAAAACAGGATTACTGATAGTAGCGTTTACAGCAAGTCTTTTAATTCAAGCTCAGGATAAAACCGACACAGCATTTAAGATATACACACAATTAATTCCCGGTACTTCATTTAGTTTTAAACTGGTTCCCATTGCTGCCGGTAGTTTCACTATGGGCAGCGTCGCCACAGAAAAGGGACGGGATAATGATGAAGGCCCGCAAAAACAAGTAACGGTTGATGCGTTCTGGATGGGAGCATATGAAGTTACTTACGAAGAATACAATGCTTTTTTCCAGGATGAATCGTATAAACAAAATGCGGACGCAGATGCGATAACAAGACCAAGCCAACCATATATCGACTTCACTTTAAACATGGGAAAGGTAGGTGGTTTTCCTGCAAACAGTATGCAGCAATATGGTGCAATAATGTATTGCAGATGGTTATACAAAAAAACGGGAATCTTCTTTCGCTTGCCGACAGAAGCTGAATGGGAATATGCGTGCCGTGCAGGGTCAGATAAAACCTTTTTCTTCGGCGATAACGAAGCAGATCTTTCTCAATATGCATGGTATGCAAAAAACAGCGGCAATAAATATCATAAGGTTGGTGAATTGAAACCAAATCCGTGGGGATTGTATGATATTCTGGGCAATGTGGGCGAATGGACAATGGATCAGTATGATGAACATTACTTTGATTCATTACAAAACAACCCGACAAATCCAGTTATAAAACCAACAAAACGGTATCCAAGAACAGTAAGAGGAGGAACATATAAAGATGATGCGAAAGAATTACGGTCCGCAAATCGTCTTATGTCTGATCCGGTATGGAACCGCCGAGACCCACAGATACCGAGAAGCAAGTGGTGGAATGCAGATGCCCCGTTTATTGGAATGCGAATTATCCGGCCTTATAAACAACCAACACAGGAAGAAGCAGAAACATTTTTTAAATTATACTTAGGTAAATAAATCAAAATAACATGAACAACGAAACAAAGAATACCCGCCGCGAATTCGTGAAGAATTCAGCGCTTATTGCAGGCGGCGCGATGGCAATGCCATTATTATCGAGAGCTAATTATTTTTCCGGTGCGGATGATGCAATTAAGATCGCTATCATCGGATGCGGAGGAAGAGGAACCGGCGCTATTACACAAGCGTTAAGTACAAAACAAAATGTAAAGCTGGTTGCGATGGCAGATGCTTTTCGCGACAGACTGGATGGCTGCTATAACGAACTAATGAAAGATGAAGGTGATGGCACCAGTGTAAAAGCAAGAGTGGATGTGCCGGAAGAAAGAAAATATGTTGGATTTGATGCTTACAAAAAAGCAATGGCACATGCAGATGTTGTTATTCTTACAACACCGCCCGGCTTCCGGCCAATTCATTTTGCAGAAGCAGTGAACCAGGGAAAGCAGATTTTTATGGAAAAACCTGTAGCAACAGATCCTGCAGGAATTCAAAAGGTACTGGAAGCAGCAAAGATTGCAAAAGAAAAAAAATTAAACGTTGTTGTTGGCTTACAACGCCGCTACCAGGCATCGTATCGTGAATTGTTTGCCAAAAAAGATTTGATTGGAGATATCACATCTGCACAAGCATGGTGGAATAATGATGGAGTTTGGGTTCGTCCGCGTCAATACAATCAAACTGAAATGGAATACCAGATGCGCAACTGGTATTATTTTGTATGGTTGTGCGGAGACCATATCACAGAGCAACATATTCACAACCTGGATGTGATCAACTGGTTCAAAGGCGGGCCTCCTGTAAAAGCGCAAGGTATGGGCGGACGACAAGTGCGAGTCGGAAAAGATTATGGTGAAATATTTGATCATCATTTCGTAGAATTTGAATATGCTGATGGAACTAAGTTGAATAGTCAGTGCAGGCATATTCCTGGTACTATGAGTAAAGTGGACGAATTATTGATAGGAACAAAAGGAAAAATATTCTGTGATGCAGCAACAATCACAGATCTTAAAGGAAAAGTATTGTTCCAGTTTGATAAGAAAAAAGAACCAAATCCATACCAGACGGAGCACGACGAATTATTTGCCGCTATTGCAAAAGGCGAATATAAATTCTGGGATGCGGAAAGAGGAGCACACAGCACTATGACTTCCATTTTGGGAAGAATGGCAACCTATTCCGGGCAGGTAATGGACTGGGATAAAGCGATTAATTCAGGAATTGATTTGCATCCTAAAGTATATGACTGGAACGCTTTGCCGCCGGTACTACCAAATGATGAAGGGTATTACGCAGTAGCAAAACCAGGTGTTACGAAATATGTATAATTTATAAAAGATAATTCATGTTATTGAATGGCTGATGTTTCTACGTCAGCCATTTCTTTTTTTAGAACTAAATTAGAGGTAGCTACGTATGCCATACCTGCTTTTCAGATTCACTAACGCTGTTAATAGAGGTATGGCATACATCAAAACCCTAAAGTGCTATGCCTTCAATTCTTTTTGAAATAAAAGATTCTATCGGAATTATTCAATTGAACCGGCCAGAAAAACTGAATGCATTCAATGGTGAAATGGCTTTGCTGTTACAGGATAAACTGGATGAATGCAAAACAGAATCAGTTAGAGCCGTATATATAACTGGCGTTGGTAAAGGGTTTAGTGCGGGACAGGATTTAGCCGAAGTAGCTAAGCCTGGCGGTGTCGATTTTAATACTATTCTTTCTAAATATTACAACCCTATTGTTACAAGAATCAGGAAGCTGGAAAAACCGGTTGTAGCTGCTGTTAATGGCGTTGCCGCTGGCGCAGGTGCGAATATTGCGTTGTGTTGTGATATAGTTGTTGCAGCACAATCAGCTTTTTTCGTACAGGCGTTTTCAAAAATCGGATTAATTCCAGATAGCGGGGGCACTTATGTATTGCCGAGATTGATAGGATGGCAAAAGGCATCAGCATTGATGATGCTTGGCGATAAAGTAACAGCAACCGATGCTGAACGATTTGGCATGATCTATAAAGTTTTCCCGGACGAATTATTTGCAGAACTTTCTTTTGCTATTGCGGAAACTTTATCGGCTATGCCAACTAAAGCATTAGCATACACAAAACAAGTATTGAATATCTCATTGATTAATCATTTTGAAGAACAACTGCAGGAAGAAAATATTTTTCAACAACGAGCGGTCAATACGGATGATTATAAAGAAGGAGTAAGCGCCTTTTTAGAAAAAAGAACTCCAGCATTTAAAGGAAAATAGAAAATGGAAAAAGATCTGTTTGCTAAATCTGTGGTCGGACATATCATGGCAAATGATTTATTCTCTCAATGGCTTGGCATCGAAGTTGTAGAAGTGCAGGCAGGCTACAGCAAAATAAAAATGACTGTCCGTAATGAAATGATGAATGGCTTAGGTATTGTGCATGGGGGTATTGCATTTGCTCTCGCTGATAGCGCTTTTGCCTTTGCCTGCAATAGCCGCAACAATTTATCAGTGGCGCTGGATACTGCAATTAATTTTATTAAACCTGTGCACCCCGGAGATGTGCTTGTGGCCGAAACGAAAGAGTTGCACAATGGTCGCGGTACGGGGCTTTACCAGGTTACAATTACCAATCAACATGGTCACGTCGTAGCGCTTTTCAAAGGCACGTGTTTTCGTACCAATAAGAAATTAGTATAGTTTTTTGACAACTATTTTTAATTCAGTGGAATTTCAATCTTCAGTGAACAACCTCTTTGCGGAGCTGATTCCAATTCAACGACTCCATGATAATATTCAGTACGATTGAAAATGTTGTGAAGCCCAAGCCCCTTTTTTACCTTTTGCATGTCGAAGCCTTTGCCGTTATCCCGGATACTTAAAACGATTCTCGCTTTGGTTATAAACAGTTGAATTAATACCTCTGTCGCTTCAGCATGTTTAAGAATATTGTTTAATTGCTCCTGTGCTATACGAAGAATTGCCAATTGAATATTTGAATCAGAAGACGTCCTGCTTTTTGTATAATTTCTTTTTCTGTAAGTAACTTTTAGTTTGCCTGAACTATTAATCTGCTCTACAATGTCGCCGATTGCGGCTTCAAGCCCGATATCATTTAAAATGCCCGGACTCAAATTGTGACTTAATCTTCTTAACTCTTTAATAGCATCACCGATATATTCACTTCCTTTTTTTACAAATTCCGACGTCGTCGGCGATGTATCCGTTGCGACTTCCAGCATAAGCTTTGAAGATGATAAGATCTGGTTCACATTATCGTGCAACTCATACGCCAGTTGCCTTCTTTCTTTTTCCTGTGCATCAATAATTGCTTGTATAATTTCTCTTTTGCGTTTTTGTTCCTCGTTTGCAAGCTCTTGTTGTAGCTTTATTTGTTCGGTAATATCCAGCGCAACGCCGCCTAATAATTTTATTCCGCCTTCTTCGCCGAGAGGGAATTTATAAATCTGGTAAATCTGTTTGTCTCCATTCGGACCTACGCCTTCTTCTATTGTTTCGATGATGGATCCTCTTTCCCAGGCTTTTTTATTGTTTTCTACAAACGCATCACAAACCGCTTTCGGAAAAATTTTATAAATTGATTTGCCTATATCTGACTCAGAAAGTTTAAAATTGTTTTTGTACGTTTTATTGAGATAGCGGAATTTATTTTTTTCATCGATAATCCAACCCATTGCGGGAGTATTTGCCATAAATGCTTTGAACAACATTTGTGACTTATCGAGCTCTTTCTCGGCATTCTTTTGCTCGGTGATATCTCTTACTGCTATGCAGGCACCGATTACTTCTTTGTTATCTCCTTTTACCGGTGAATAAGTAATATTAAACCATATCCCCTTTTCGCGGATTGAATAAAAGGACTCATACTCAGATTTTATATTTCTGAACACCTTATCTACATGCTCTTGCAAAGCATGTTGCTTTTCTTTATCGATGTAACTCAATAGTGATTGATTTTCTTCAAGCTTTCGGCCCGAAATCCGTTCTATGATTTTTCGCCCGGCTTTATTGATTACGATAACCCTGCAATTTTTATCTACAATAAAAAAACCTTCAGATATGCCTGTAAGCACATGCTTTAAATTTCTCTCAGCAATTTTAAGTTGTGTTTCGGCTGCTTTTCTTTCAGTAAGGTCAACCGTTGTTGTCAAAAAGCCACTAAGTTCACTTGTGTCATTGTAGAGCGCTGTCAAAACCACGTTGGCCCAAAACAACTCACCATTCTTTTTTACTCTCCAGCCTTCGTTTACGGCTTTTCCATTTTTCGCTGCTTTATCTAACAATTCTTCGGGTAAATTTTTCTCCTTGTCTTCCTTTGTGTAAAAAACACGGAAATTCTGACCGATAATTTCCTCATCGATATATCCGTTTATCTTTTTGGCGCCATGGTTCCAGTCAATCACAACTCCTTTTTTATTCAAAGAAAATATAGCATAATCTGAAACTTCATCTATCGCGTTTCGGTAATAATCCGTCTTGGAAAGCTCTGCCATATTTTTTTTATCAGCAGGCCTGCTCATCGCCAAATAACCGGTTATTTTTCCAACACTATCTTTTACGGCTGTCAATGAAAAATTGAGTTGCAGATCTTTCTGATCAGATGATTGTTTGGATATTAATTTTCCCTTCCAAAACCCGTTTTCATTTAACTCGATGGCAAGATTTTCAAGCGTAACGTCAGAAGGGAGACTTATGACATCGAAGAACGAATGTCCTTTTATGTCGGAAGATGGCAGGCTGCAGATTTTCTCAGCTGTTTTATTCAGGCTTTTAATTATAAAACTTTCGTTTAATGATAAAACAGCTTCTGAAATATTATCCAGCAATACTGCCTGGTATAATAACTGTTGTTCGGATCGTTTACGCTCCGTAATATCAATTCCGATAATTTGTATTCCTTGTTCTCCTTTAATTGTTTCGCAAGAACTGATTTCCCATTGAAACCAATTTTCCTCGCCTGAAGGCGCCTTAATATTGACTTCAATTTTTATAACGGTACCGGGCTGGTTAATGCAAGTTTTTCCCGCGAGTAATATTTTACCAGATTCGATAAGATGTATTACTTCGTGAAAAGGTCTACCGATATAATCATCGGAATGAAGGTGAAATTTTTGCTGGAAAAGCGAGTTCGCTTGGATGATGCGCAAATCCTTATCTGCAAACGAATAAAGGTATTCTCTGGAACGATCGAAATAATCTGCTATTAACGGAGAAGGGCTTTTCATATCTCTTATTCATACATCAACTGTAAGCAAAAATTGTACACTTGTCTAACGACAAATTCTTATCAAAATTGTGAACATAGAATATAAGTCTTTGACATTCAAATCGACAACAATATGTTAGGGGCTTACTCTTATAGAATAACTTATTTTGTGAATGACCGCAATGAACAGAAATCAATGCGCAGCCAGCCAGTTATTACCAGAACCAATTTCAGCGACTACCGGTACATCATGCGGAAGCGCCATTGCGGTTTGCATACAGTCAATAATCACCGGTTTTATTTCATCAAGCTCTTCTTTTACTGCATCGAAAACCAACTCGTCATGCACCTGCAAAATCATTCTCGATTTGAATTTGTGTTTGATAAACGCATTATGTGTTTTTACCATTGCCAACTTTATCATATCTGCAGCAGTACCTTGTATCGGAGAGTTAATTGCGTTTCGCTCAGCAAAGCCACGCACCGTAAAGTTTGCTGAATTAATATCTTTTAACCAACGTTTGCGGCCCATCAATGTCTGCACATATCCATGTTCCCGCCCGAAATTGATCGTATCATCCATATAACGGGTAATACCAGCGAATTCTTTTTTATAGTTGTCAATGATTGCTTTCGCTTCAGTTCTTGAAATACCAAGGTTGTCTGCAAGGCCAAAGGCGCCTTGTCCGTAAATAATACCAAAGTTTACACTCTTAGCTTTATAACGCATTTCTTTTGTTACGTCTTTCTCTTCTACACTATACACTTTTGCCGCTGTAGCTGTATGGATGTCTTTATTCTGTCTGAAAGCATCACACATATTGGGATCACCACTGATAGCAGCAACTATTCGCAATTCAATCTGCGAATAGTCTGCGCTAACAAGCACATGGTTTTTATCTCTTGGCACAAATGCTTTTCTTATTTCTTTGCCACGATCTGTGCGGATCGGAATATTCTGCAGATTGGGATTGTTGCTGGCAAGACGGCCAGTTACTGCGACGGCTTGTCCATATGTTGTATGCACTCGTCCTGTTTTTTTATTTATCATCAGGGGAAGCGCATCAACATATGTTGATTTCAACTTCGTGTATTCACGGAAGCCGAGAATGTCATCAACAATTTTATTCTGACTTGCTAATTTCAATAATACATCTTCTCCGGTTGCATACTGACCGGTTTTTGTTTTCTTGGCTTTCGGATCTAATTTTAATTTTTCAAACAAAACTTCTCCAAGTTGCTTTGGCGAAGCAAGATTGAAACGAACACCGGCTGCTTTGTAAACAGCCTCTTCACAAACTTTTGCTTCACGTTCCAGTTCCTTTGAATAATCATTCAGAAATTCTTCATCAATTCTTACACCTTCATATTCCATTGCCGTCAAAACTTTTACCAATGGATTTTCTACCTCATTAAACAGTCGCTCAACTTCATTTTTTTTAAGCAATGGCTCAAATACATTTTTCAATTGCAGTGTTATATCTGCGTCTTCTGCTGCATAATCTTTTATTTTTTCCAGTTCCACATCTCTCATATTTCCTTGCGCCTTTCCTTTTTTGCCTATCAATTCATCAATATGTACCGGCTCATAACCGAGGTATTTTGCACTCAGAATATCCATACCTCTCTTACCATCCGGTTCTATCACGTAATGCGCCAGCATGGTATCAAAGAGTTTTCCTTTTATTTCAATGCCATACCATTTCAGCATGAGCATATCGTATTTTATATTCTGTCCGATCCAGGTTTTCTTTTCATCATTAAATAGTGGTATAAAAAAAGCAAGAATCTCTTTTGTTCTGGTTTGATCAGCAGGACACGGAACATACCAGGCCTGTGAAGGAGTGATCGAAAAACTTAAACCGACCAGTTCGGCATCATTGGCATCGATGCCGGTGGTTTCTGTATCAAAACATATTTCCGGATGTTTCTTTAATTCCGTTGCGAGTTTTTTAATGGCTGCATCGGTTGTTACCGCTTCATAAGTATGTGTTGTATTGTTGATGTTTTTTTCAACACGCATACCGGCCTCTTCTGAATAATCAGTTGTAACAACAGGTTTTTCTTCCTGTTTTGGTTCAATGATATTGCCGAATAAATCAGTTTCAACAGCTGGAGTAGCTTCTTTTTTTTGCTTGCCGGATGAAGGTGCAGGAGTTACAACTGCATTTCCAAAAAGATCAGCCTGCACTCCTTCCGGAGCTTTAGTAAATACATTGAATTCGTCGCCGAGCAATCTTTTCCCCAGGGTTTTAAACTCAAGATCTCCGAATACTTCTTTTAGTTTTTCATTATTCCACTCTTTTACTTTGAAATCTTCCTCATGAAATGTAACCGGTGCATCAATAATAATCGTCGCGAGTTTTTTTGAAAGCAATGCATCTTCTTTGCCGGCTCTTACTTTTTCACCAAGTGCGCCTTTTATTTTATCGGCATTCTCCAATACCTTTTCAACGGTTTCATATTCTGCCAGTAATTTTGCCGCCGTTTTTTCACCAACACCTTTTATGCCCGGTATATTATCTACCGCATCACCCATTAACCCAAGAATATCGATCACCTGCGACACATCTTTGATGCCCCACTTTGCACACACTTCTTCTGGTCCAAGTATTTCAACATCGCCACCCTGGTAGCCGGGTTTATAAATCTTTATTTTGTCAGAAACTAATTGACCGTAATCTTTATCAGGCGTTACCATGTAAACTTCATAACCGGCTTTGGCTGCTTGTTTGCTTAATGTGCCGATCACATCGTCAGCCTCATAGCCGTCTAATTCCATTACCGGAATATTAAACCCTTCGATGATGCGCTTTATATCCTCCAATGAAGCGATAATATCTTCCGGAGCTTCTTGCCTGTTGGCTTTGTAAGCTTCAAACTCCGTATGCCTTTCTGTAGGAGCTGCCGTGTCAAAACATACGGCCATATGACTTGGTTTCTGGTTGTTCAGCAAATCAACAAGCGCATTCGTAAAACCAAATTGCGCATTGGTATTCTTGCCTTTTGACGTTAAACGTGGATTGCGGATCAACGCGTAGTATGCACGAAAAATAAGCGCCATTGCATCCAGGAGAAATAGTTTCTTAGCCATTCTGCTAAGTTAAGCTGCATCTGAACCATCCCCAAAAGTTAGGGATTCATAATACGTATGCCATACTTTAAAAAACCTTCTAAATAAAAAGCAGATCTATCTAAGTATGGCATACGTTCAAAGAGCCATAAAAAAGCAAACCCCGGAAGAATCCGGGGTAATTTTAGTATTTAAACGCTGTTATGAAATACTTAGTTTATAGATAATTTAAGTGCATCATTCTTTTCAGCTTTGGTTTCAGTTTTTACCTGCTGAGCCGAATTTGCAGTTGTTGAATTTTTCTGATCGATATATTTTTCCGGATTCGCTACGAGAACAGTGCCGTTTGTAATTGCAGCTGTATTGGCAGCAGCCTGAGCAGATGCTGGCGTAAGAGCGATGTTCGGTTTGTCTTTGTGAATAAAATTGAGATAGAGCGCAAAAAACAGAAGGTTAAACGCAAAAAAGTTAACCACTTTACGGATTCGTCTTTTCATAACATTGGATTTAAACAGTTTTTAAATGGATATGGAATGATTCGGGTTCGAAAATAGATTGGAATGTATTCAAATGCAAACCCAGCACTTTAAATCTTATAAAATCGCGTAGATTAGCTCGATAGCAAATCGTAATTCTACGAATACCATACAATGCTCAATTGCTTTTGCGTCTTTAGTCTTAAATATGTGAACTTATCTTGCACCCGGCGGACAATTTTCTTTCAGAAACTTTATGAATGTAGCATTCAAATGTTCTTTTGTCCCCTCTCCTTCCGAAATACCATGCGTTCTGTTTGGATAGGGCATAAACTGAAGTAGCTTTCCTTTTTTGATAAGTTCATTGATCAGCACCTCTGCATTTTTATAATGAACGTTATCGTCACCGGTACCATGCATGTATAAAAGATGGCCACGAAGGTTGCCGGCAAAACTTACAGGCGAAGCTTCATGATAATCCGCCTCGTTATCTGCAGGCAGGCCCATATATCTTTCTGTGTAAACGTTGTCATAAAAATGTTGGTCAGTTACCGCGGACACTGCAATACCTGTTTTATAAATCTCAGGATAACGGAATAATAAATTCAAGGTCATAGCGCCACCGCCGCTCCATCCGTGTACTGCTACGCGGCTGGTATCGATAAATGGCCATTTCAGAATTTCCTTTGCTGCCATTGCCTGGTCACGACTATTCACTACCCCCATCTTTCTGTATATCGACTTCCGCCATTCTCTGCCTTTTAGTGCAGGTGTGCCTCTGTTATCCAGCGTTATTCCAATGTACCCTTCAGGAATCAATTGAGAAATGAATTTATCAAAGCCCGGAACATCATTGGCGGTTGTTGATGCGGGTTCGCCATATACAAAAAAGTAAACGGGATATTTTTTTGAAGCATCGAAGTTTGATGGTTTTGCCATGATTCCATCCAGTTCAATTCCATCTTCTGTTTTCACTCTTATTTTTTCGAGATTAAAACCAAGTGACGGTTCAGTAAAATTATCTTCTGCAGCAGGATAAATTTTTTGATGGTCTGGCAATGTAAGCAACCTTATATTGTAGTTGCGATTTATGTTGGAGTTTATATGTACGGCATATATTGCATCCGGCGAAAAACGGTAAGAATTTGTTCCTTCAAAAACTGCAGGAGTGACGCGAATAGTATCTGCGCTATTAACGTTGGTAGAATATAAATAACGATCACGTGCATCATAAGGACTTGCGATAAAATAAATCGTACCCGACTTTTCATTGTACGCAACCGGGTTGGCATCGAAATTACCTTTAGTCAGTAACTGTTCATTTTTTCCATCGCGTGATACTTTGTAAATATGTCGCCATCCATCTTTTTCGCTTTCCCATAAAAATGATTTTCCATTTTCCACCCATATCCACGAAGGCTCATCATAGCCAAATGCCCGCACCGGTTCTACCCATGCTTCATCTTTATCGCTGTAGACTTTATTGGCTTTCCCTGTTGCAGCATCGCAGATATACAAAGTCGATTCATTTTGCTTTCGGTTCAATTGCAAAACCATCAATTCTTTATTGTTGCCAGCCCAATCTATGCGCGGTAAATAATTGTTTTGCGGATCGCCAGGTACATTCAGCCATGTAGTTTTCTTTGTTGTAAAACTAATTATACCAACTTTTACATCAGAAGGTTTTTCCCCGGCTTTCGGATATTCAACCGGAATAACAAATGGATAAAGCGAGTCTGTATTGTTAATCATTAAATGATTTCGTGTTGGTCTTGCATCTACCCGCCAGTAAGCAATTGATTTTCCATCAGGGCTCCAGCGAAAACCGTCGCGACAACTTAATTCTTCTTCATATACCCAATCGAATGTGCCATTAATGATTCGATCTGTTCCGTCTTTTGTAAGCTGGGTTATTTTTCCGCTGACAATATCCTCTGCATACAAATTGTGTTTGCTCACATAAGCAACAGTTTTATTATCCGCAGAAAATTTTGCAAACATTAATGATGAAGAAGGTAAGTTTTTACCAAGTTGTCTTCCTTTACCCGTTGCTAAATCAAAATACCAGTAATCGCCTTTTGTATTGGCGCGCCATACTCGTGATGAATTTGTATAAGCCAGTATTTTTTTCCGGTCTGTGCTCCAAACGATTGCTTCTATGGTTTTTGATAGTCCTGCTTCTTTCACCTGCTGGTCGCTGAGAACCATCTTTCCATCGTTCAATTTGTCTGCGCTATACACATAGACGCTGCCGTTTTCGTTTACCCAGAATTCATGTGATCCAGGCAGCCATTTCAAACTGTTTATTTTTATGTCACCTGCTGGCAACGGCGCCTGGTTGAACATATCATCTATATCATTGAAATTCGCAGGTTGTGCAAAAGAAGTACTGGCAAAAAAAACGACAATTACTGATGCAAAAATTTTCTTCATGAGAACCTTGATTTATAAAATTGTTATAGAGTATAGAGAATGAAGCATCTCTTTATAAAACTACTTCTTCATTTCATCTAATTGTTTTTGCAATAAAAACATTTCATCTCTGAGTTTAGCTGCTTCCATAAAGTCAAGATCGCGGGCCGCTTTCTCCATGTCTTTTCTGATCTTGCCGATCGCTTTTTCCATTTGCGGGATAGTTTTGTATTCAGCTTGTTCTTCTGCTGCAGCTGTTATGATGTCTTCATCCGGTGCAATAGCATAAGGATTGGCTGCATCAAAACCTTTTATGTCTAATACTGAAGTTTGCGCAAATATTTGTCCTTTTGATTTTTTGACTGTTTTCGGTATAATGTTATGCTCGATGTTATACGCAATCTGTTTCTCCCGGCGACGAGTTGTTTCATCAATCGTTTTTTGCATGCTTTCAGTCATCTTATCGGCATAGAAAATGACTTTGCCATCTACATTTCTTGCAGCACGACCTGAAGTTTGTGTTAATGATTTTTCATTTCTTAAAAATCCCTCTTTATCTGCATCAAGTATGGCGACTAATGAAACTTCCGGTAAATCCAATCCTTCGCGTAAAAGGTTTACGCCAACAAGTACATCAATTTCACCCAGCCGGAGCTGCCTTAATATTTCAACTCTTTCAAGTGTGTCAACCTCGCTATGAATATACTTTGATTTAATATTAATACGATGCAGGTATTTATCCATTTCCTCGGCCATTCGCTTTGTTAAGGTTGTTACAAGAACCCTATCTCCTTTATTGACCGTTCTATCAATCTCATCCAGCAAGTCATCAATTTGATTCACCGAAGGACGTATCTCAATTGGCGGATCTAATAAACCTGTTGGTCGTACAACCTGTTCCACCACCACACCGCCTGTTTTTTCCAATTCAAAATCATCGGGTGTGGCAGAAACATAAACGGTTTGATTAATCAATGACTCAAATTCGTGAAAATTCAATGGCCTGTTATCTAAAGCTGATGGCAACCGGAATCCAAAATCAACAAGGATCAGCTTGCGGCTTCTGTCGCCGCCATACATACCACTTACTTGCGGTATTGTTTGATGGCTTTCATCAACAACTAACAAAAAGTCTTTTGGAAAATAATCCAGCAAACAGAACGGTCTTGTTCCCGGGCGACGGCGATCAAAAAATCGTGAGTAGTTTTCAATACCATTACAAAATCCGAGTTCACGGATCATCTCGAGATCATATTCTACGCGTTCTTTCAATCGTTGCGCTTCAATAAGCTTACCACTTGATTTGAAATATTCAACCTGGGACTGCATTTCATCCTGTATTTCATAGATCGCCTGCTGCATCACATCTTTTGGCGCTACATATAAGTTTGCAGGAAAAATGGCTGCATTTTCCATTTTGCCGATACGCTTGCCCGTTACTACATCGAAACTCTCTATTTCTTCAATTTCATCTCCGAAGAAAGTGATACGATAACCATAATCTACATAAGGTAGATTGATATCAACCGTATCTCCTTTTACACGAAAACTACCACGGTTAAACTCGATGGTTGTTCTCGTGTATAACGAATTGACAAGTGAATGCAAAAACCCTTGCCGGGATATTACCTGCTTTTTATTAATCCTGATAATCCCGCTTTCATAATCGGTGGGATTGCCCATACCATAAATACAACTTACCGAAGCAACAACGATAATATCACGCCGCCCACTTAATAAACTGGATGTTGCACGCAAACGAAGTTTATCGAGTTCATCATTGATTGATAAATCTTTTTCGATGTAAACATCACTTACCGGCAAATAAGCTTCTGGCTGATAATAGTCATAGTAAGACACAAAATATTCCACCGCATTTTCGGGAAAGAATTGACGAAACTCGCCATATAATTGAGCAACCAGTGTTTTATTATGTGTCAACACTAATGTTGGCTTCTGTGTATTTTGTATCACATTGGCCATAGTAAATGTCTTTCCTGAGCCGGTTACGCCCAACAACACCTGGTATTGCTCGCCACTTAAAATTCCTTCAGTGAGTTGACGGATTGCTTCCGGTTGGTCACCGGCGGGAGAATATGGAGAATTGAGCTTAAAGGCCATAGCAAACGACAAATTTATTTCATTTTAAAAAACCTGTTGCGCACTTAAATTTTTCGTTTTGTATACGCAGAATAATCAGGAAGAATAGCGTTATAATCCTCATGCATCAGGGGTGATGTAAAAATAAAATCGGCTGTGGCCCTGTTGCTTGCAACAGGTATATTATATGTTGCTGCCAATCGTAGCAACGCTTTTACATCCGGATCATGTGGCTGAGCCTCCATCGGGTCCCAAAAGAAGATAAGTACATCGATATGCCCTTCAGCAATCTGGGCGCCAATCTGCTGATCACCACCAAGCGGCCCACTTAAAAATTTCGTTACTGATTGATCCAATGCTGTCTCCAGCAACGTACCTGTAGTGCCGGTAGCATACAGCCGATGTTTAGCCAAAACAGTTTTATTATATACAGCCCATTCAATTAACTCAGCTTTTTTATGATCGTGGGCTACAAGTGCAATACGCTTTCTTTTCGTCAAAAGTTTAGTCGCCATAATTGTTTAAAACTGTTGATACATGATGAAGTTACGAATGTAAGCCATACCTATGCGATGTATGCCATACTTCAGGCAGAAGTAATCTTATGTATGCGATACCTGCTGCTTCTAAAGTGAAGCTTAGATAACGAGGTATGACATACATTAACCAAAAAAAATCCTGCACGAGGCAGGACTTTTATACTATACTTACCCATCAATACTATTGATGGCAAGTGATCGTTAGGCGTTTTGCATCTCTTTTATTTTTTCGCGGATTTTTCCTTCTATTTCATTTGCCATTTCAGGATTATCCATTAATAATTGACGAACAGCATCCCGGCCCTGGCCTAATTTATCACCATTGTAGCTGAACCAACTTCCGCTTTTCTGAACAATATTCAGTTCAACACCCATATCAATGATTTCACCTGTTTTCGAAATACCTTCTCCGAATATGATATCAAATTCTGCTGCACGAAAAGGAGGTGCCACTTTATTTTTTACCACTTTTACTTTTACGCGGTTACCAATCGCTTCATCACCGTCTTTGATCTGACTGCTGCGACGGATATCTAAACGAACGGAAGCATAAAACTTAAGTGCATTACCACCAGTTGTTGTTTCCGGGTTACCGAACATAACGCCAATCTTTTCACGCAACTGGTTGATGAAAATGCAAATAGTATTTGTTTTGCTGATAGTGGCTGTTAATTTTCTCAATGCCTGGCTCATTAATCTTGCCTGCAAGCCCATTTTGCTATCGCCCATTTCACCTTCCAATTCGCCTTTCGGAACGAGTGCCGCAACTGAGTCAATTACCACAACATCTAATGCGCCGGAAAGGATCAAACGGTCTGCGATTTCCAAACCTTGTTCACCATAATCAGGTTGTGAGATCAATAGGTTATCAACATCAACGCCCAGTTTTTTAGCGTATGAGCTATCAAAAGCATGTTCCGCATCTATAATAGCGCACATGCCGCCTTTTTTCTGTGCTTCTGCTATCACATGTGTAGCGATAGTCGTTTTACCAGAAGATTCAGGTCCATATATTTCGATTACACGTCCTTTTGGAAGACCACCGATACCCAACGCCACATCCAGCCCGATAGAACCGGTTGAAATGGCTTCAAGTTCCCGTTCTCCTCTTTCATTCATTAACATTACGCTGCCCTTGCCAAAATCCTTTTCGATTTTGTCCATCGTTAGCCTCAGCGCCTTTATTTTTTCGCTATTGTTTACTGTTTCGGTGGGTTTGTCTGCTTTTGCCATAATTCAAAGTTAAGTTTTACGTAGTGCTCGTTTCAAAAAGTAATTAACATTCCAAAGCTAACTATTTTAGTAACACGCAACTAATTTTTTTGGTGATAATTTTCAGAAAAATACGTATAACAAAAAAGCGCCCTGATCTTTGGGCGCCTTTAATACTTTTTGTTGCCGTAAAAGAAGCCTGTTATTCTTCATCTCTTTTCTCAGGCCGCATCATCGGAAATAGCAATACATCCTGTATGGATGGTTGATTCAACAATAACATACAAACACGGTCTATACCAATGCCGATTCCGGAAGTTGGCGGCATACCATATTCCAGTGCACGCAGGAAGTCATAATCAATAAACATTGCTTCATCATCGCCCCGTTTCATTAGTTCTACCTGTTCCTCAAAACGATCACGCTGATCAAGAGGGTCATTTAATTCAGAGTATGCGTTGGCGATTTCTTTACCATTTACCATTAACTCAAAACGTTCTACCAATCCTTGTTTGCTGCGGTGCTTTTTAGTCAACGGGCTCATTTCTACCGGGTAGTCGGTAATAAAGGTTGGTTGTATATAATGCTTTTCACATTTGTTGCCGAATATTTCATCGATCAGCTTGCCTTTTCCCATTGTTTTATCAACATGGATATTTAACTGCCTGCACACTCCACGAATTTCGTCTTCATTCATTTTTGAAATGTCAATACCAGTATGTTCTTTAATCGCATCATACATACTGATGCGTTTATAAGGCGCTTTGAAATCAATTTCTTTTCCATCGACCGTTATCCTGGTAGATCCGTTTACTGCTGTTGCGGCAGTTTCCAACAGTTGTTCTGTCGTTTCCATCATCCACAGGTAATCCTTATAGGCAACATAGAATTCAAGAATGGTAAACTCCGGATTGTGCGTACGATCCATGCCTTCGTTCCTGAAATCCCGACTGAATTCATACACCCAATCAAACCCCCCTACTATCAGGCGTTTCAGATACAGTTCATTGGCGATACGCATGTACATCGGTATATCCAACGCGTTGTGATGTGTAATAAAAGGCCTCGCTGTTGCGCCACCGGGAATACTCTGCAGCACAGGTGTATCTACTTCCAAGGCGCCACGATCATTCAGAAAATTGCGGATGGCGTTGATGACTTTGGTTCTTTTTACAAAAGTCTCTTTCACTTCGGGATTAACTATTAAATCCACATAGCGCTGACGGTATTTAAATTCCGGGTCAGTTACGGCATCAAATACCTGTCCGTCAACTTCACGCACTACTGGCAACGGCTTCAATGATTTCGTTAGTATAGTTAGTTCCTTTACGTGAATGGAAGTCTC
Source organism: Chitinophagaceae bacterium (assembly GCA_049840875.1). Lineage (GTDB taxonomy): Bacteria > Bacteroidota > Bacteroidia > Chitinophagales > Chitinophagaceae > JAFDYH01. The sequence continues at coordinate 531,002 of JASGJE010000006.1, forward strand.
GCCGGTCTTTGTTTTAAAAACAAATCCTTTCACGCCGATAATATCACCAAGGTCAATCAGTTTTTTCCAGATGGTATCGTAAAGCGTTTTGTCTTCACCCGGACAAATATCATCCCGACGGATATAGACCTGTATTTTACCAACGCTGTCCTGGATGACGGCGAAATTGGCTTTACCCATATCCCGTACACTCATTACGCGGCCAGCTACGCATACATCTGCAAATTGTTCTTTATTTTCTTCAGTGAAATTTTGTTTTATGTTGACGGAGTTATTATTAACGGGGTACAAGGGCGCCGGGTAAGGGTCTATACCCGCCATGATCATCTCGGCCAGTTTTTCTCTTCTGATCTGTTCCTGTTCTGACAAATTCGTTTGCTGCATGATTTTAATTAAAGCGCAAAAGTATGTTATGGCAGGGAAAAACCGGCTTTATCCAAACTTGTTATTGACGAATCAAAAATTTCGTCTAATTTAAGAGAGTGATGCCGGTTTAGCTTCTTGTCCCCCTGAAAGCGAGTATAAAATTTTACCAATTAAACAAAGCTTCATGGCCGGCGACCTTGCACAGGATTTTTTATTTCAACGCATACGGGAGTTGGTGCCGCAACATGTTTCCCTTGTCGATGTAGTTTCTGATCTTTTAAGCGTTAGTAACGATAGCGCCTACAGACGTATTCGCGGTGAAACGCCCCTGGTACTGGAAGAAGCGAAACAGCTATGCGATAAATTTCAATTATCACTCGACCAATTACTACAGGTAAAAAATAATTCGACATTATTTCAAACGAGTTACATTAATAATACACAATACACGTTTGAAAGCTACCTGAACGATCTGCTGCAACAATTGAAATACATCGAAGGGTTTATAAAAAAGGAAATCATTTTCCTGACGAAAGACCTGCACATTTTTGCCAACATGCTTTCAGAACCCTTTTTTGCGTTTCGCTATTTTTTCTGGAATAAATCAATTATATCCAATCCAGAGTATGCAACAAAAGCATTTAGCCCCGATTGCCTGACGCCGCAAGTGAAAGCAACGGCTGAAGAGATGGCGAAGACATATTGCCGGATACCTTCTACGGAAATCTGGAATACAGAGGCTGTTAACAGCATCATCTTGCAGGTGGAATATTATAAAGAAGCGGGCATCTTTTCAAACGCGGCCGATATCCGGGTAGTTTATGATTCTGTATTGGAAACGCTTGATCATTTAAAAGAAGAAGCTGAACTCGGTATCAAGTTTTACCCGGGAGAAAACCCATCTCTGAAGAAACAAAATCTTCGGTTTTTTTATAACCGCGTAGTGTTGGGCGACAATACCATTCTTGTCACTACAGATCATATCAAAACCGTTTACCTGAATTATAACGTGCTCAATTATATGATAACAAGAGATGAACGTTTTTGTGCCAATATTAATAATGAAATGGAAATGCTGATCCGCCGTTCCACCATGATCAGCAATAGCAGCGAAAGACAACGCAACAGCTTTTTTAACATCCTCGCCTCGAAAATTGAAGAAAGAAAAAAACATTTATAAGACTTCTGTATGAATGCCATCGAACTCCAACAACAACTTTTTACAACTATAAAAGGTAAAATACCTGATCACCTGTCAGCGCCTGAAGAAATTGCCCGTATGCTTGGTGTAAGTGTGGATAGTGTATACAGGCGTATGCGGGGAGAAAAAGCGATTGCACTGGATGAATTGCATATGCTATGCGATCACTATAAAATTTCACTGGATCAGATGATGAACATTCAAACAGGTTCATTTCTATTCCAGGGAAATCTGCTGGATAGCGAGACATTCCGGTTTGATGCTTATCTCACCGGCGTGATGCACAACATGGCCTATTTCAACAGTTTTAAAGAAAAGGAATTTTATTATTTATGTAAAGACGTTCCGCTTTTCCAGCATTTTCACTCCCGTGAATTCGCAGCATTCAAATATTATTTCTACATGAAAACGCTGGTCGGGTTTCCTGAATTTAAAAATAAGAAGATCAGCTTCGATGAATACCCGGATAGTCTATTTGAAATGAGTAAGAAAATATTTGACATTTATTATCAACTGAACGTACATGAATTCTGGAACTATGAAAGTTTGAACAGTACGCTTCGGCAGATAGAGTATTATGTTGAAGGCAGGATGTTCCAGTCAAATGAGGATGCAATAAAAGTGTATGAAGCGCTGGAACGCTTCTTTAATCATATAGAAAAACAGGCGGAATTGGGATATCGATTTAAAGAAGACGATCCGGATAAAACGCCAATCGGCAAATTTTCTATGTACGTCAATGAAACCGTTTTGCTGGATAATAATATACTGGTTATTCTCGATGGCGTGAAACTGGTGATCGTTCCGCACTCGGCAGTGAATTATATGATGAGCAGGGACATAAAATTTACAGAAAACTTTTACCGTTATATAAAAAATATGGAGAAGCGATCGACGATGGTGAGCCAGGTGAGTGAAAAAGAACGAGCCCGTTTTTTTAAACATATGCGGGATAAAATACAAAGCAGGAAACACGCGATGAAGTTTTAGCACCTTCTTTATTTCAAATAAGAAAGTATTTTTGCCAAACTACCTTTTCGAAAACGAAATCAATTGATATATGAAAACTCTTTTATTTACATTCCTGTTTATAATTTCTTTCATTTCCTGCGATACACTGAAAAATTTACCAATATCCACAACCGGTAATACGGTTGTAATAACTGAAGGCGAAGCTGGCCAGGGTATTAAAGAAGCATTGGCCCAGGGAATTACAAATGCCGTTCTGAATCTTAATAAAACAGATGGTTTTTTTGGAAATGCATTTTACAAACTATTGATGCCGCCGGATGCTCAAAAGGTTGTGAACACGTTGAATGAACTCGGCATGAACAAGCTCGTAGATAAAGCCGTTCTTGCAATCAATCGTGGTGCAGAAGATGCCGTGGGATATGCAAAGCCAATATTTGCTGATGCAATCAAAGAAATGACGATTGTTGATGCATTGAACATTGTAAAAGGACAGAAGGACGCGGCTACCCAATATTTCAAATCAAAGACAACGGAGAAATTAATTGCTGCATTTACCCCATCTGTAAAAGGTTCGTTGGATAAAGTAAGCGCCACAAAATATTATGGTGACGTGATCAATACCTACAATAATTTTCCAACCACGTTTAAAAAAGTAAATCCTGATCTTACTTCTTATGTTGTAGGTAAAGCGGTTGATGCACTATTCGACCAGGTAGCAAAAGAAGAAGCAAACATCCGCGCCAATCCATTGGCGAGAACAACAGATATTTTGAAAAAAGTATTTGCAAACGCAGGCTTTTAATCCAGTTCTATGTTTCCTGCAAGTAATACTTGCCATGCATCATCAATCTTTCCTTGTCCCAACAATTTTTTGGCATACAAGTGAAGTTCTTTTTCCATTTCATCGGGATTGAGGCTGTAGTACTGAATAATCTGTTTTAGATGATTGTCCTCGAATGAGGGATTGATAACCGGTAATTCATTTACACCGCACAATTGGTCAAGATTTGCATCGCTGAAGATTTCGCTATTGCGAATTATAAGAGGCAACATGTCTCTACCTAATGCCATAAGGACTTTTATCTTCTGTTCAAAACTCTAACAGATGTTAGTAACTTAGCAAAATACAAATTGTTTGTCGTGCAGGAACAGGAAAATTTTTTTCAGCAAAAGATTGACTCAGAGATAAAAATTGAGCCGAAGGACTGGATGCCGGAGGCTTATCGTAAAACGCTTATCCGGCAAATCAGTCAGCATGCACATAGTGAAATTGTTGGTATGCTGCCGGAAGGAAACTGGATTACTAGGGCGCCATCGTTGAAGCGAAAAGCGATCTTGCTTGCGAAAGTGCAGGACGAAGCGGGACATGGGTTATATCTCTATTGCGCCGCAGAAACGTTGGGTACGACAAGAGAACAGACGATAAATGACTTGCATAGCGGGAAAGCGAAATACTCTTCGATTTTCAATTACCCAACATTAACATGGGCTGATATTGGTGCAATTGGTTGGTTGGTGGATGGTGCAGCGATACTGAACCAGGTAATGCTGTGCAGAACTTCATACGGTCCGTATGCAAGAGCGATGGTACGCATTTGTAAAGAAGAGAGTTTTCATCAGCGGCAAGGATTTGAAATATTATTGATTTTATCAAAAGGAACAAAAGAACAAAGAGAAATGTGCCAGGATGCCATTAACCGCTGGTACTGGCCATCATTAATGATGTTCGGCCCGCATGATGGTGAATCAACACATAGCGAACAAAGCACGATCTGGAAAATAAAGCGAATGAGCAATGATGAATTGCGGCAGAAATTTGTAGACATGATTGCAGAACAAGTGAAAGTTTTAGGTATGACGATTCCGGATCAAGATTTGAAATGGAATGATGAGAGAAAGCATTATGACTTTGGTGAAATAGATTGGAACGAATTCTGGAACGTAGTAAAGGGAAACGGCCCTTGCAATAAAGAAAGACTGGAAGCGAGAAAAAAAGCATGGGAAGAAGGTGAATGGGTGAGAGAAGCGGCAAGTGTATATGCGGAGAAAAAGAAAATGAGTCAAAAGAAGATTGCATGATTGCGGCGTAAAATTTAACTACTAAGTCTTTCATTCCCCAATATCTTTACAGCTATGTCCACGCTCACAATAACAATAATTCAATCTCATCTCCATTGGAAAGACAAAGCCGCTAATCTGAAAATGTTTGAAGAGAAAATTGAAAACATTAAAGAGAAAACTGAAATTGTTGTTTTGCCGGAAATGTTTTCAACAGGATTTGTGATTGAACCAGCGGAACTGGCCGAAACAATGGATGGTGAAACCGTTCAGTGGATGAAACGTGTTTCTGCAAAACGAAAAATTATTCTCGCCGGAAGTGTGATCATAAAAGAAAATGATGACGCCGGATTACACTTTTATAATCGTTTAATCTGGATGTTGCCGAATGGCGAATGTGGTTTTTATGACAAACGGCACCGGTTTGCTTTTGCAGGTGAAGATCAGCGTTATACTGCAGGTAATAAACGATTGATTGCGTCTGTAAAAGGCTGGAAGATCAATCTTCTTGTGTGTTATGATTTGCGTTTCCCTGTCTGGAGTCGTCAGTCGCCGGATACGGAAGATAGTTTGCCGGAGTATGATGTATTGGTTTACGTTGCCAATTGGCCCGAGCGGCGCAATCACGCCTGGAAAACTTTGCTACAGGCAAGGGCGATCGAAAATCAATGTTATGTTGTTGGCGTAAATCGTGTTGGAAAAGACGGCACCGATTTATATCATAGCGGCGATAGTATGATTATCGATCCGCTTGGAGAAGCGATTTATCATAAAAAAGACGATGAAGATATTTTTACGATTACTATTGATAAAGATGGCCTACAGAATGTCCGTGAGAAATTTCCTTTCTGGAAAGACGCTGATAACTTTTCCATTCTCAACGGCGATGATGATATCTTTTAAGTCATTCAGAAATTTGTTCAAGACTCCTGAAAAATGATTAAACAGGCAATAAAAAATTGGTTAGCCAGGAAAGGATACACAATTATAAAAACGACTCCTGATGAAGTCGATCAAATGATTCCCGAACAACTGCCTCAGCATTTATTTGAAAATAGTCGTGTGTATAGCCGGCGTGAAGATGTTTTAGCTACTATTCCAAAGGGAGGTGTTATAGCCGAGGTTGGTGTTGGCTACGGATATTTTACTTCATTGTTATTGGAGCATTTGCAACCGCAGAAATTTATTGCAATCGACAGTTTTGCTTTTACTGTTGGCAATGAGCCATGGAAGCAAACAATTCTGAAAGATAACGGGCTTTCTCATATCGATTATTATCAGCAAAAATTTGCAAAGGAAACAGGAGAAGGAAAGCTTGAAATACACAAAGGATTATCATGGGATTGCCTGGCTAAGCTGCCGGATCAATCTCTCGACTATTTATACCTGGACGCAGGCCATTCTTATGAAGAAGTAAAAAAAGATATTGCTGCATTAAAAAGTAAAATGAAAGACCAAAGCATTATACAATTCAATGATTATACGCTGCTGGATGCATTTGCATTAATTCCATATGGAGTTCCAAAAGCTGTTCATGAATTATTACTGGAAGAAAACTATGAAGTGATTGGATTATGCCTTCATCGTCAATTTTTCAACGATCTTATTGTGAGAAAAAAGACAACGTGATATTCAGAGAGAATATGTTGTCAGAACAAAACATTATTTTTTCATTTTTTCCTGGTCTTCTTTTATCAGTTCCTTCACTTTATCCATTTTATAATCTTTGCCATTTCGTATAGCCTCCACAGTGGGCTTTACTTCTACTTCTGGAATAATTCCCCGGCCATTTTTTGGATTATTCTTATCGATCACCAGCCGGAACAATGGCAAGCGAAAACGAACACCTGTTTCCGGTAATACAACATCCGGTATTAACCACGCAGTATTGCCATAAGCGCCGCCACCGGTTTCTTCGCCCACAACGATCACATTATCTTCTGTGATGACTGACTCAGTGAATAATGAAGTCGCAGAAAAAGAATTGCCTCCAATCAGTATATACGTTTTACCATCGAAGTGATTTTTCTTCTTGGGCTTAAAATAATGTCGTTCAAAATAACCAAAGTGATAATAACCGTCGTCCCTTTTTTTAGTAGCAAACCACATAAATACGCGGTTGAAAAAATAATTCTGTACGTATTTGCTATAAGCATTGTGCCGGCTTATGGCATATAGTGAGTCGGCAAGCTTAAAGGGTTTATCAATTAAAAACTTTGAAAGCAACGTTGAATTCATCACATTACCACCGCCATTTCCCCTGAGATCGATAACGAGGTATTGAATGTTATTTTCCCTAAGCTGCCTGAACGAACGACGAAAAAAGCGCTTTAAACGATAACCGCGACTGAATGTGTTAACATCCATTGTGGCTGTTTTATTCGAAAGATCCATTTGTAATTGTCGCGCTGATAACAATTCACCAAGTTTTCGTTCATGGCGGCTTGTTTTTTCAAATTCACGGCGTGGTATCCTGTTCAATGAATCTTTCAATGGATTGTAAACCGGAATCGTAATGGATTTTAAAGCGCCGCCGCTGTCAACATAATTAACGGTATACGTATCGCTTGACCCATAGATGCTTGTGAAACTGGCTCCGAAGGTTCCCCTGTTGCTTAGTGTTTGAAATTTATGCGTACGATTATAACCATCTGCAGGAAGATACTGGAAAATGGTGTCTGTGATTTCTTTGATTGATCTGTTATTAATTCCGGTTATTACAGTGCCGCGTCGCAGAATAGAGTCATTACGGTTCAGATTAGCTGCAACTGTAGCCGTATCATCCCAGAGTTTTAAACTAAGTGGAAAAATTTTAAAACCGGTACTATCAAGATGGCGGAAATAATGTTTTGATGCCTTAACAGAAGTATGGCCACAATCAATTTTGGAAACGACATAACTGAGCACTTTTCTGAATTCGGGTTCCGTCATGGAATCCTTCAGTTGTCTTTCACCTTGCTTGAAATAAAAATCCATGCTATCCTTCGAGGTGTACCAATACAATCCGGGATGCGATTCTTTTAAAACGTTTTCAAAAACGCGATAATCGTATTCAACTTCTTTTGGAGAATATTTATGATTGGAACGAAAAGATGATCTGCTGACATTGCAGCTTGAAATGATAAAAGCAAGGATAAGTACATTTAGAAAAAACCTCATTTCCTTCAATCTCTTATTATTATTAGTCGGAAGTCCGGAAGTCGGTAAGAAAGATTCTATCCTGGTCATCGTCCCTCTGACTTTTGGACTTTTCGTCTTCAGACTTATTGCATATGATTCCAGCCCTGGGCCGTCAGCGGATGTTTATTCCCACCTTTTGTCATGATGTTTGTTCCCGCCTCTGCGTCCGTCATATAGCCAATCACGCTGATTCCTTCATTTAACGCTATTTTGTCGTAATCATTTTGCGACAAGGTAAATAAAAGCTCATAATCTTCTCCACCGCTGAGGGCACAGGCTGTCGGATCGATTTTGAATTTATATGCCGCATTCTTCATCTCCTCAGCAATTGGAATTTTTTCTTCGTAAAGAACACATCCCAGGTTACTATCCTTGCAGATATGTAGAATTTCCGAACTCAGCCCATCACTGATGTCCATCATCGCTGTCGGCATAATTCCTTCCCGTTCAAAATATGCTATAGCATCCTTTCTTGCTTCCGGTTTTAATAATTTTCCGATAACCCATTCTTCACCTTCAAGATCTGGCTGCACGCCGGGGCTTTCAAGATAAATTTTCTTTTCTCTTTCCAAAAACAATAACCCCACATAAGCGGCACCCAATGTTCCTGTCACGCAAAGCAAATCCCCCTTTTTGGCTGTACTGCGTTTTACATATTTATCCGGGCTTACTTCTCCAATAGCTGTTACGGAAATAATAAATCCTTTCTGGGAAGAAGTGGTGTCACCTCCAACCAGGTCAACGCCATACTGCTCGCATGCTGCATACACTCCTTCATAAAACTCATCCAAGGCTTCCAGGCTGATGCGATTGCTAAGACCAATGCTCATAGTAACCTGTGTTGGCGTTGCATTCATTGCATAAATATCACTCAGGTTAACGACGATGCTTTTATAACCCAAATGTTTCAGTGGCGTATAAACCAAATCGAAATGAACATTTTCAATCAACAAATCTGTCGAAACAACAGTTTGTTTACCAAAATGATCAATCACGGCTGCATCGTCGCCCACACCAACAATCGATGATGCATTCTGCAGCTCTATATTCCTGGTGAGATGCTCGATCAAACCAAATTCTCCGAGTGATGATATTTCTGTACGTTCAGACATCTTTTTATTTTTGATTTCGGATGTACGATTTCTGATTTATTGTACAGGAGAACGGAAAATTTTAAAAGAATCCGAAATCCTACATCCAAAATCTACATTCGATTATTGATCCACTTTACCAATTCATCATGAATCTTTCCATTGGTAGCAATGATTCCATGTTGATAAGGCGAAAACTTATCGCCTTTTAAGTCCGTTACCTTGCCGCCCGATTCTTCAACAATTAAATAACCTGCTGAACTATCCCACGCTTCCAGTTTATGTTCATAAAATCCATCAAACCGACCGCACGCAACCCAGCAAAGATCGATCGCTGCTGAACCTAATCGTCTCACAGGAACGCCTGTACGAATCAATCGTTCAAACACCTGCAATGGTCCATTTTCACTATCAAGATACGTGTATGGAAAACCAGTAACGAGGCAGGATTTCACCACAGATGCCTCACTACTAACCTGGATCTTTTTTTCATTCAGTACAGCGCCTTTTCCTTTTTCAGCAAAAAACAATTCATTCAGATGCGGATTATAAACTGCGCCCATTACAATCTCTTTGTTATGTTCTATACCAATAGAAACACAATTCAACGGAATGCCTTTGGAAAAATTGATCGTTCCGTCAATCGGGTCGATTATCCATTTGTAATTCGAATCCTGTATAATTTCCCCGGCCTCTTCGCTTAATATATAATGATCAGGATACTGATCTTTAATCACTTTCATGATTGCTTTTTCTGCAGCATGATCAGCTTCGGTGACAGGATTGTTTACTCCTTCCTTGTATGATATTTTAAAATCGTTGTTAAAGAACTTTTGTATTTCAGCAGCGCCAGCCTTTACAGCATTTAAAAGGGTATTTTTTAGCATGCGCAAAGATACTAAACTCGCCAGCGGGAAACCGGCGAGAAAAGAAATTCTTTACCGGCAACGCAGAACGTTTATTTTTGAACAAATCATTAGAATTCAGGCTGAAAAGACATGTTATTATCCGTTATCATAGTGAATTATAACGTTAAACATTTCCTCGAGCAATGCCTGTATTCTGTACAAAAAGCGCTGCGGGAAGTCGAAAGCGAAGTAATCGTTATCGATAACAATTCCACCGACGGAAGTGTTTCTTTCCTGCAAACAAAGTTTGCCAACTTTCATTTTGTTGCTAATACAAACAACATCGGTTTTGGAAAAGCATGTAACCAGGGATATGAAATATCAAGAGGGGAATATGTTTTATTTCTGAATCCGGATACTATTGTTCCCGAAGATTGTTTTTTAAAGTGTATTTCATTTTTGAGTACTCATTCAGAAGCCGGAGCGCTTGGTATTCGGATGGTTGATGGGCGTGGAATCTTTTTGAAGGAATCAAAAAGAGCATTTCCTTCTCCACTTACGGCGCTGTTTAAACTATTTGGGCTATCGGCATTGTTTCCTAATTCAAAAACCTTTGGCAAATATCATCTGCAATATTTGCCGGAATTGGAGAATAATGCTGTCGATGTATTAGCTGGCGCATTTATGATGATAAAAAGAACAGTACTTGAAAAAGTCGGCGCATTTGATGAAACATTTTTCATGTATGCAGAAGATATCGACCTGAGCTATCGCATCCAAAAAGCCGGATTTAAAAATTATTATTTCTCTGAAAGCACCATTATCCACTTCAAAGGTGAAAGCACAAGAAAATTGACGCTCAATTACGTTCGCATGTTCTATAGCGCCATGAACGTTTTTGTAAAAAAACATTATGCCGGTACAAGTGCAAACGCTTTTAATTTTATCATTCACATTGCTATCTGGTTCAGGGCCGCCCTCTCAGCCATCGGTAAGTTTATTGAAAAAATGGGATTGCCATTGATTGACGCAATCTTCATTTTACTATCGTTTATTCTTGCCAAAACATTTTGGTCAACTTTTGTGCGACCGGATTTAAATTACAACATCCCATTATTCTGGCTGTCTGTTCCTGCCTTTACAGTAATCTATTTATTGGTTTCTTATTACACAGGCCTATATGACCGGCACTATAAACGTTCGAGATTAATTCCTTCTTCAGTAATCACCACTATTACCCTATTAGCAGTTTATTCGCTGCTTCCTGAGAAATTTCGGTTCTCAAGAGCGATAGTTTTGCTGTCAGGGTTTTTGTCGTTTGTGTTGATCAGCCTGATCCGTTTCTTGTTTGTCCGCTGGAAAATTCTAAAGGATAACAGGGAAACGGAGCTTCACCCAAAAACATTAATTGCAGCTACGCAAAATGAATTTCAAAAAATTGCTCAATTAATGACGGACGCTGGTCTCGAAGAAAGAGTGATCGGAAGAATTTCTGTTGAAGAACACGAATCAAATGCTGTCGGGAACTGGAAAAATATAAAAGAACTGACCAATGTGTTTTCTTTTGGTGAGATTATTTACTGTGCGGGTTCTCTTTCTTTTCATAGTATAATTGAGTCGTTGCAACAGTTGCCTGGTAATATCACTGCTAAATTCCACACCTTCGGCAGTCAGAGTATTGTAGGCAGCGATTCCAAAGATGTGAGCGGAGAAACTTTTACAAAGGAAAACGGGTATAAACTATCGGATCCGAATAACCGACGACTGAAACGGTTGATTGATGTTGCTCTCTCTCTTTTGTTTCTCGTAACATTTCCTTTTCATTTCTTTTTAGTAAAAAAACCTTTTTCATTTATTAAAAATTGCTTTTTGGTATTAATCGGCTCAAATACCTGGATCGGGTATGCGGTAAATGAAAAATTTCTGCCGGAGATAAGAGCAGGAATAATGGCGTCTAACGGTACGCCACTTACAGTGCAGCAACAATTTCCAGAAGAAAGCCTGCGAATGGCTGACCGGTGGTACGCAAGAGATTATGATCCATTAAATGAATTAAAAATGATATTCCGCGTATATAATAGATTAGGTGGTTGAGAAATATTTCTGATTTGCTGAAACGGAGCAAACATTATGCGATAAAACCATTTCTAAACTTATATTCGCGACAGATTAGTAGTAACTTTATAGACCCACTGGGACAGCTTAATGGCAACAATTATCGACATTAAAATACCGAAAGCCATTGCGAGTGCTTTGCGTATACCGCAAAATAATCCGCAGCGCCAGCAAGCCCGTGTGTTGAAAAAACTCTTGAAGAAAGCACGTTTTACAGAACTAGGCCAGGAATACAGGTTTGATGAGATCTTATTTAGCCGCAATCCCGCAAAAAGATTCCAGGAATTAGTACCGGCAAACGATTACAATAAAATATACAATCGCTGGTGGAAGAAAACACTGGAAGGCGTACCGGATGTAGCGTGGCCTGGGAAAATAAAATATTATGCATTAAGCTCGGGAACTTCTGAGGCTGCGAGTAAATATATTCCCGTTACTAAAGAAATGTTGCGGAGCAATACGATCAACTATGTACGGCAATTGATCAGTGTAATGTCGTACGATCACGTTCCCCGCAATGCAATGACCAAAGGCTTCCTTATGTTGGGAGGCGCTACCGATTTACAAAAAGGTGAAGCAGGGTGGTATGCCGGTGATCTCAGTGGTATTCTCGCAAAGAAAAGACCTTTCTGGTTTCAGACTTTTTACAAACCGGGTGGTAGAATAGCTGCGATAAAAGACTGGAATCAAAAACTGAATGAGATAGTTGAACATGCGACAGAATGGGATATTGGTTACATTGTTGGTGTACCCGCATGGTGCCAGATGTGTATGGAGATGGTAGTGGAACATTATAAAGTCAATACCATTCACGATATATGGCCAAACTTTTCATTCTTTGTTCATGGCGGCGTGGCTTTTGAGCCATATAAAAAAGGCTTTGAGAAATTATTAGGTAAGCCGATAATTTACATTGAAAACTATTTATCCAGCGAAGGATTTATCGGTTATAAACACAGAGAGAATGCAAAAGGAATGCAACTCATATTAAACAACAATATCTTTTTTGAATTCGTTCCTTTTGACAGTAAGAATTTTGACAGCGAAGGAAAAATGATTGATAACCCTGAAGTATTAATGGTGCATGAGGTGGAGGAAGGGAAAGATTATGCTCTTCTGATGAGCACGAATGCCGGCGCATGGCGTTACCTGATTGGTGATACTGTTCGTTTTGTTGATAAAGAAAAATGTGAGCTGGTGATTACCGGTAGAACAAAACATTTTTTAAGTCTTGTGGGAGAACACCTCAGCGTAGAAAACATGAACAAGGCGATTCAAATGGTGAGCGATGAATTGAACATTTATATTCCCGAGTTTACGGTGGCCGGTTTTCCATACCAAAACTTCTTTGCTCATAAATGGTATGTGGCCACAAATGATAAAGTAGATCCTGAAACACTGCGAATAAAAATTGATAAACGCCTGGGAGAATTAAATGATGATTATGCAGTAGAGCGGATGAGCGCCTTGAAAGAAATTTTCCTGGAAGTATTGCCGGAAGAGAAATTTTTAAAGTTTATGGAATCGAAAGGGAAATTGGGAAGCCAGCACAAATTTCCTCGGGTATTAAAAGGGAAAACATTAGAAGACTGGAATCGCTTTCTCGCAAATGGAAATGGGTGAGAATAAATGCTTACGTTTGTAAACCTCTTTCTTTGATTTTGAAAGAGGTTTTTTATTTTTAAGGCTATAAGAATAATATGTTCGAAGCCCTATTAAAAGGAATAACGTTAGGCTTGCTGCTGAGCATCTCGGTAGGGCCCGTCTTATTTTCCGTTATCAAACAAAGTTTGAATAACGGACATAAGGGTGGTATGGCGTTTATTCTCGGTGTATCAGCAAGCGATATCGCATTAGTGCTGATCAGTAATGTATTTACACAATTATTCACCAGCTTAAGCAGCCGCCGTGTTGAGATAGGTATTACAGGCAGTATATTTTTGATTGGCCTGGGCGTTTATTTTTTGTTTTTCAAAAAAATTCCCGCTAACACCGAAGGCCAAACGCTGGTGAAATTCAGCAAGCGGCATTATGCTAAAATATTTCTATCAGGATTTTTCATGAATACACTGAACCCTGCGGTATTTATTTTCTGGCTCACAACATCTACTACCTTTGTTAGTCATACCATCCAGCAACGGATTGTAATCTTTATCACTTGTTTGGGAATAGTATTTTCAGGAGATTTTCTGAAAGTAATGCTTGCAGGAAAAATAAGAAAACGATTGACGCCACATAATATCCATATAATTAACAAAATAAATGGCATTATCCTGATAGGTTTTGGTATAGCTTTGATCTGGGGCCTGCTTGTATATGCTCATAAAACAGGGCAACTACATTTTTAACAACCACCATTACGATTCCCGGATTATTTATAACTGTCAAAATCCGGTTGCAAGGATTTTTGAGAATTAAAGAATTGAGATGATAAAACAATCAATCCTGCTGCTTTTGATTTTTAGCTTATTTGCTTCAAAAGATGGCGACGCACAGCAAAGCTTTCTTTTTCTGAAAAAAAATGGCCACAAAAAAAGAACATGGTATGAAGGCGACGTGATACGGCTTCGATTGGTCAATGGAGACTTATTGGAAGGTCCGATCAAATTGCTGAAGAATGATTCGATCTACATCAACGACCTGGTTTTTCGCACTGAAGATGTACAGCAAGTGATTATAAAGAGAAGAGATAAAAAACCGTTTCCGATTAATGGAGTGCAGGCTTTATATATCGCAGGCGGAGTTGGGTTAGCAACCGTCGGTATGAAAACAGCAGGATGGACACCTACATATGGAAGAGCTTTTTGGTATTCATCCATAATCGGGTTTGGTCCGATTATGATATCATATATCGCACAGCATCTGCATTTCAAACGCACACATATCGATATCGGCGGAAAATTTCGTTTGCAGGTTCTCGATTTCTATCTTCCACCGACTCCACCGACTCCGCCGAAATCGAATAGAGCTTTTTGACGCTAATTAGCGTCTATTAGTGTTGTATTTTAGCGCACTTTTTTATGAATACAAAAGGCCTTGTTCCGCGGCTCTGGCGAAAGATAAAGCGCATCCTGCTCATAATGTTTATTGCGCAGTTTGTGTACATCCTGCTGCTGAAATGGATGGATCCTCCAATTACACTTACACAACTGGGAAGCTGGATCACTGGTCATGGTCTAAAACGAGATTATGTTAGTCGCGATGAGATTTCTCCAAATGCAAAACTTGCTGTCATTGCTTCAGAAGATCAGTTGTTCCCAGATCATAACGGATTTGATTTTAAGTCCATTGAAAAAGCAATGAAGCATAACCAGAAAAGTAAATCATTGCGTGGTGCAAGCACAATCAGTCAACAGGTAGCCAAAAATGTTTTTCTATGGCAGGGCAGAAGCTGGATAAGAAAAGGATTGGAGGTTTATTTTACGTTTATGATTGAATTGATTTGGGGAAAGAAACGCATTTTACAGGTATACATGAATGTAGCCGAAATGGGTGATGGCGTTTTTGGTATTGAAGCCGCTGCGCAAAAATATTTTAATAAACCTGCTTTGAATTTATCACGACAGGAATCTGCAATGATTGCGGCTTGTTTACCTAACCCTGCCAAATATAAAGTGAAACCGGTTTCACCTTATGTTGCTTATCGTTCAGGTTGGATAATGCGGCAAATGAACAACCTGGATAATGATCCGGATATAAGAGAGATAATTTATTTGAAGAAGTAAAGTGTTGCTATAAGCTTTATGCTTTTGGCTGTAAGCAAGCTCCAATAATTATAAGACTAGGCATATTTGGTAAACGGATTACTCGTAAAAGAACGGACGACTCACGACTCACGACTCACGATCCGATCTACTGCTGTAATTGCTTTTCTTAATCGCTCTTCATAATTCCCGCTGATATCAACCCAGGGTGTGTTTTGATTGATCATGATGTCTTTGTAGATATAATACAATTTCAACCGGTTCTCGAGATCAGGATATTCTCTCAGCTCATCTTTTACCCATGGTAAATCAACATTGCAGAAGAGATATAGATCGTACTGTCGTTCGATAATCTGGTCTAAAATAAAACGATGACAATTTTCAAAAACAAACTCACACCATACTTTCATTACGTACATATCGGTATCGATGAAGAGAAGCTTAGAAGTCCGGGAGGCCGAGAGACCGGAAGAATTATTTTCAAAATTGAAACTGTCTTTCTTTCTTTTGTTTTCTTGTCTTTGGACTTTCGGTCTCTCGGACTTTCCGTTTCCCGGACTTTCCGTCTTCCCGACTTCTTCCACAAATTTCTCCTCCAGCTCAAGCTGCCCTTTCGCTATGGTAAGCAGATCCTGGAAAGTGTAATTCGTTCCGTGTTTCAGCAGGTACTCACGGGCATACTCGGGGCACCAAAACGTGTTATAATGAGCGGCGAGCTGCTCGCAAAGGGTGCTTTTGCCTGTGCTTTCCGGGCCAATAACTACTATTTTTTTCATTGTACCTCAACAATATACTGGATGCAGAGTTAATTTTAAACTTTAGCAATTAAAACTTTTACGGGGTTTAGAGTATTGCAAAAGATCGTGCGTCTTCTGTAAAAAGCAATTTCCCCGTATGACGACAGAGCTGATGGCCCGGCAAAATATTATACAGGCGATCCAGGACTATGGCAGGCAATTGTTTGGGTTTATCCGGAGCCGGGTAAAAACAAATGAGGATGCAGAAGACATTCTGCAGGATGTGTGGTACCAGTTCAGCAATCAACCGGAACGCGAAGCCATTGAGAGTGTGAGTGGCTGGCTGTATCGTGTAGCAAGAAATAAAATTACCGATCGCTACCGCAAAAAGAAAAATGAATCGCTGGAAGATTATAGTTTCTACAGCGAGGATGGCGATCTGAATTTTAAAGAGATTCTGCTGGCCGATAATAATAACCCCGAGACTGAACACCTGCGGCAATTGTTTTGGGAAGAGTTGTTTGCCGCATTAGATGAATTGCCGGAAAACCAACGAAGGGTCTTTATACAAAATGAACTGGAAGATCTCACATTGCAGGAGATTGCGGATAAGGAAGGAGAGAAACTAAAGACGATTATTTCCCGTAAGCGCTATGCAGTTTTGCATTTGAGAAAAAGACTTGAATCATTATACAACGATATTATAAACTATTAACACCACACGATATGTACAGCAGAGGCAAACGAAAAAAATTCTTCCTGTTTATTCCCTTTATCATCGCAGCCATATTATTGATACTGGGATGGGTTGTTATGCTTTTGTGGAATGCAATCCTTCCTTCGGTTGTGCATGCCGGTGAGATCAGTTACTGGCAGGCTGTAGGATTGTTGATACTTAGCCGCATACTTTTCGGCTTTGGCAAACGCTTCGGCGGTAATGGTGGCTTTAAAGAAAATATGTATTGGAAACAGCGGTGGGCGGGTATGAGCGATGAAGAAAAAGAGAAATTTAAAGAACAATGGAAGATGCGTTGCGGCCGACGTTTCGAACGTGCCACTACAAAAGATGAGGAAAAAGTAGAATCATAATCATATCTAAGCACTAATGAGACACCCACTTGTACAATGCAAGTGGGTGTCTTGTTTATCAGATAAAACTATCTTAATTAACCGGTGAAATACTACTGCCTACCGAAAGCAATCCGATAGCCTAAAGTAATCACTCGCACTTTTCGTCTTCAGTATATATACACCGAAAATAAAAACGGTTAATTTAAAAAACATACAGCCATGACAATTCAAGTTTTAAAGGCAATTACCGCAGGCATACTTGCCGGTATTGCCATCTTCCTCGTACCATTTATTATACTGAGAGTTTTGTTCGTGCTTCTGATCATTCGCTTAATCTTTCGCTTGTTTGGCGGTGGCCGCAGATGGAAGCATGCAGGACATCACTTCTATCCGGCATTTGCACGCCGCTGGCAGCATATGAGCGACGATGAGAAGAAAACATTCAGAGACAAAATGCAAAATGATTTCTTTAGCAAAATGGACCAGTAAAAGAGGTTTTTAAATAAACAGTGGCTTACTGCAATTTGATTCATTTTTTTGGCTAAAGCCGGTGATTGACTGTTGTTGCCCCGGCATTAATGCCGGGCAATAACCTGAGAGCACTTCTGGCTTTAGCCACATATTCTGTTCGAAACATTTCGTCTTTTATTCAACAGCAAGGAGCAGTTAGTCATTCATAAACATAAAAAGTATATCATGAAAAGAAGAACATTATGGATCATAGGCGTAACAACAGCGATTGTTACGGTGATCAGTTTAAACGCAGCGTTGGGATCGAAATATCGGATGCACAACCATTATCATCATCACTGGTGCGGTAATGATAAAAGAGAGGGGGAAAGTAAAACGGCTCCGTCATCCGAACAAACAGCAGACTCTACAACAAGGAGATAATAATTATTCATAAACAAAAACAAGGATTATGTATTACAATCATCCTGGCGCCGCAAAGGGCGCACACTTCGGAAACGGGCATCACCGGCACTCGTTCATCCGCTCAGCACAAAGGGCCGCTGTAAATATTTACAGAACGGACAATAGTTACGAAATGCTGGTATTTGCTCCCGGAAGAATCAAAGAAAACTTCCAGTTAAATGTAAAAGGAAATGAGTTGATCGTCTCTTACAACCCACCGGAAGGTTTTCCAAAGTTTGACTGGATCAAACGGGAATACAGCCGGGGAGCATTTGAAAGAACCTTTACACTGGATGAAACGATTGACACCAACAATATCGCTGCAAAGTATGAAGATGGTGTCTTGCAGGTAACTCTGCCCGTTATTCCGGGTAAAGAAACAACGAACCAGGAAATAAAAATTGTCTGAACCTGGATTGATGTGATTTGAGGATTAATGCGAAAGCGATAACTTCTTAAAAGGAGTTATCGCTTTTCTGTTTTGGCCCGACGCATCCATTCAATCAGGCCGCCAATAGCCATGATTAAAAGCACCAGGTAATAAACACTGGTGAAGACGTACTGCTTTACAAAATATAATGGAATCGATGCTACGTCTGTCGCAATCCACCACCACCAGCTTTCTACTTTCTTTTTTGCCATCAGCCACATGCCTGTATATGCTGTAGCGGAAGCGAACGCATCAGCCCATGGAATAGCGCCGGTGGCAAAAGACTTTTTTAAATAGACTAAAGAGAAATAGATGGCCAAATAAAATGTCACAAAGAATAAAATCTGTTGCAGCCATTCTCTTCTGTTGGAAAAAGTGATATTGAGAACGAGTTGTTGCTGCTGATCTTTCCTGGCCCACAATATCCAGCCATAGATACTCATGACGGTGTAATAAAAATTTACACTGGCTTCTCCTAATAAATGCCCTTTAATGCTTAACCAGATGTAAATAATAGTATTGATCATACCAACCGGGTAAACCCAAATGTTTTCGATGCGGCTAAACCAAACACTGGCAATTCCTGTAAACACGGCGATATATTCCAGTAAAGAGGTCTGGCGCATGCCGTCGATAAACTGTTGGGTGATTTGGTGGATGTCCATGCCAAACGCAATTTAAGCAGAACAATAGAATCGCGATTTCCGCTATTTTAATTATTGCAACAAGTTTGACGCTTTCATCAGCGGAAATCAGCGATTCATAATTATTTAATTTCTCTGCCGGAAAAATGTTAGTAGCTTCTACGTCCTATTTTTTAACCTTTAAAATGTTTTTTATGGAAACAGCGGAAGCAACGATGACAATCCAGGAAATTGCCAATCGTCTTGTTGAGTATTGCCGTGTTGGTAATTACACTGCAGCGCAGGAAGAATTGTTCAGTGAAGATGCGGAAAGCATCGAACCTGAGCATATGCCCGGACTGCAAACTGTAAAGGGACGTGATGCAATTGTTGAAAAAGGAAAACAGTTTCAAAGTATGGTAGAAGAAATTCACAGCAACACAGTAAGCGATGCTGTAGTTGCCGGTAATCACTTTGCTGTTGCTGCAACAATTGATGCAACGATGAAGGGTGCGCCACGCAGCCTGATGAACGAAATTGCCGTGTATGAAGTAAAAGACGGTAAGATTGTCAAAGAGCAATTTATCTATTGAACTTTGATTCTTGCAACGACGCAGAGATTGCTCCTATACTTTTCATTGGTAGCACAGCATTCTCCGCGTCGTTGTTATAATTACATTTGAAAAATGAAAAAAGTTAACCTCAAAGAAAAGCTCTCTCTCTTTTCTGAACACTATAGCCCAAAGATTGTCGGCGAGCTCAACAATCAGCATGTAAAGCTGGTAAAGTTTCAAGGGCCTTTTGTGTGGCACCATCATGATCATGAAGACGAATTGTTTTATGTTGTGAAAGGCAGCTTCGATATGGAGTTCAGGGATAAAACAATTACGATCAATGAAGGCGAATTCATCATCGTGCCTAAAGGTGTAGAACACCGGCCCAATGCAAAAGAAGAAGTACAGGTAATGTTATTTGAACCTGCGACAACATTAAATACCGGGAATGTTGTGAATGAAAAGACGGTGGCAGAGTTGGATAAGATTTAATGAAAAGTAACTGATTGATTCATCAACTTATTTTCTTTTTTTAAATAGTCTTGGGTTTTCTATAGCGACGAAGTGGTCGCAAATATTTTACGCCTTTTCTTGTCTTAAATCTTGTTGCAACCTGTTGCCAATTACCGTTTGCATCGAAATCCCAAACGATAAAATGTAAATGAGGAAATAAAGCATAGCCGGTTTTTCCGCTTAACGCAATGATCTGTCCCTTCTTTACCGTGTCACCTACATTTACCAGTGCGCCGTCTTTTTGTAAATGCCAGTAACCAGCTCTCGAGCTATCAGCATGTGCGATAACAATATTATTTCCGTAAGGCCGGTATTTTTTATTCCAACCACCACGATCTCCATCTTCTTTTACACGGATGATGATACCATCTCTTGCAGCACAAATCTTTGTTCCTCTTTTCATTTTAAAATCAAGCGCTGCTCTTTCTTTATGCGAAAAGCGACTGAAGTAGCCTTGTGCAAGAAAATGTTTTGTACCGACTTCATAAGGCAAATCGTACACATAGCTTGTATCATCTTTGATAATACCTTTCTGCAACAATTTTACTTCCTGCCGCATTGGATTGTGACTGACGCTGCAGGAACAGATTATAACGACACTGAAAAATAAAACGAACAACCTCATGAAAAACAAAATGAATTAAAAAACAAAAGCGTCTCAATCGAGACGCTTTCCATCTATTGTTGTACAAATTTATTCTGCTTCGGCTACTACTTCCTGCACTTCAGGTATCATTCTTTTCATCATTCCTTCAATGCCCGCTTTCAACGTGATCATAGAAGAAGGACAACCACTGCAGCTACCTTGCAGCATCAGGTTTACAGTTCCCGCATCATAGCTTTTGAACTGTATTGCACCGCCATCCATTTCTACAGCCGGACGAACATAATTGTCCAGTAATTCTTTAATTCTTTTCACTACGTCCGTATCATCTGCAAGAATGCTGTTGGTGCTTTCTTGTTTTATGGTAGCCACTTCATCTTCATTGATGATTACTTTTCCTTCTTCAAGATATTCTTTCAAAAACTGGCGGATGGTTGCATTCACGTCATTCCAATCCGTCTCTGGATTTTTTGTAAGGGTTACAAAATTGCTGGCAATAAACACCGCTTTTATAAACGGAAAGCCAAACAATTCAATAGCCAATGGCGATGGCTTTGCACTTTCTACATCCGGAAAATCAATGCTTTTGCCGGGATAGAGAAGCTTGTTTGCGACAAACTTCATTGTCTCCGGGTTAGGAGTCATTTCTGTGTAAATACTGATAATCGGACTGCCTGTTTTTATCATATACTTCTTATTAAACGCAGCCAAAAGCTACGGACTGCAAAAATAACAATATTCTGGAAAACGCTAATCCTGTCTTTCCGGCCTTTCCCAACTCCAGCGCAGGAATTAAATTCACCAGCCGGTTATTAAACAATAATTCCTTCTTCAGGTTTTTTCTCAAACCTGTAATATCCTGTTAAAAAGAAAAAAACCGAACCAACTAGTGACAGAATGCTCAGGACGTTAATGGCTCCTGCCATAAAAAAGAAGTATTGCATAAAAAGCAACAGCAGCAGAATCTTTAAAAACTCTTTCATCGCTGCATTCTGACGCAATTGAATCGAATGCATCAGTAAAACGGTACTATATCCGCATAGCAAAAATTGAATAGCATCAGAAACGTGAAGATGAGCCGGTGTAAGACGGATCGCAGTAAAAATTTCAGGCAGCAAAGTGATTAAGTAAATGATCGCGTACTCTGAATAACGCCTGCTGAATTTTATTGAAAGACTCCGATACGCAGGAAAATAGGTTTCTTCAAAACTTCTTAATCGGGAAATAAGAATACAATTGGCAAGTATGCCGAAAATAAAGAAGAAAAAAACGGTTGCTATCTCATAATCTGTTTGCGTATTATTCCTCACCATTAAATACAAAATACCGCAGGTATAAACTTTTATGCCAGACCAAACAGTTAATTGATCCCTGAAAATAAAACGCAAACAGATTAAGGGATAATTTATGGGAAACCTGAACTGCTTCAATAGAGCCGGAAAAACAAAGAAAGGCTTGTTGCTAATTGCATTCAACTGTTTAAAATGTAGTATGGTCGGAACAATACAAAGTAAAATCAAATAGCAATAGATGATACTTAACTCAATAAAAGCATTCATTCGGATAGCGACAAAACCGATAAATATTGAATATCCTATCAACGGAAGCATGAGAAATATTTCCATTAGTAAAAGCAGCAGGCGTCTTTTAGACCCGGGTAAACAATTATAAACATGTAGAAATTGAAACGCCGGGTTTTTTATAATGCCCGATACGTATGTTGAAAATTTCCTGGCATAAAGAAGCCATACAAAAAACACGATTAACAGTAAAACAATACTGTTAAGCATTGCTGTAACAAGAGAATAATGATACCTGTACAGACCAGCGCCATCGACAGTACCGACAACAAAGAAAAATATAGTGAAAACAAATACAAACAGGCTGGCGTTTTCGCGGTAAAATGACAATACAAATGATTGTGTAAGTATTTTAA
>JASGJE010000007.1:0-513975 GCA_049840875.1 Chitinophagaceae bacterium
TTTTATCTTTCATCCTATAAGCCTATCCGTGTATTGAAAGGAATATTCAAAGCAAATCATACTCTCGTTACACCACGGAAAGCGTTGGTTGTATTTCAGTTCACGTTCGCGATCAGCTTTATTATTTGTACTGTTGTCATTTATCGCCAACTTTCGTTTGGTCAACACCGTGATACAGGTTTTGATAAAACAAATCTTGTATTTACTTATAATAAAGGGGATGTACAAAGGAACTATCTTGCCATAAAAGAAGAGTTGTTGAAAAGTGGTGCGGTGAGTTCAGTTGTAAGAACCAACGCCCCCGTTATCGATCCGTGGTATTGGGAAGATCATTATTCGTGGGAGGGAAAAGATCCAAACACACGGGAGGTATTTATAAAATATCAATCGGACAAAGACTTTACACAAACAACGGGGCTGCGCATTATCCGGGGTCGCGATTTAAATATCGACGAATACCCCGGTGATTCTTCATCAGCGCTGATAAATGAATCCGCAATAAAGACGCTTGGTTTTACTGACCCGATGGGTCAATATATAACGGTTGATAATAAACGTAAACTTAAAATTGTCGGCATTATTAATAATTTCATCGCGGGTTCGCCATATCAACCGATATATCCCCTGGTGGTTGAAGGGCCGGTCAACAGCAAAGTTTGGTTCGGCGCCGTTACATTCAGGTTAAATACAAAACATAAAACGTCAGCAAATCTTTCTGTCATTACTTCAATTTTTAAAAAATATAATCCTGATTATCCGTTCGAATATCATTTCGTGGATGAAATCCTGAACACGCAACGTTTCGAAGATGAAAAAGTCATGGGCACATTAGCAGGCTTGTTTGCAGGTCTTACAATATTCATTTCCTGTCTCGGTCTTTTCGCATCGGCCACATATGTTGCAGAAAGCAGGATAAAGGAAATCGGAATCCGCAAAGTGCTGGGCGCTTCTGTTACAACAATTACGACATTATTATCGAAGGATTTCCTCAAGCTGGTAATGCTTTCATTTCTCATTGCAGCGCCGCTGGCGGGCTGGCTGATGCATGCCTGGCTGCAGCAGTACTCTTACCGGGTATCTTTAAACTGGTGGATTTTTGCAGGCACCGGTTTTATCTCCTTTTTCATTGCATTTGCCACGGTGGGTTACCAGTCGCTTAAAGCAGCAATGGCGAACCCGGTAAAAAGCTTGCGAAGTGAATGACGTTTACAATTTCTTAAAACTAACCGGCTTCAATTTGTCAGATCATTCTTCCGCAGATAATCAATCTGCTGCGCATCGTATTTATTCTATTACTCACAAAAAATAGCAGGCATCGTAAAATCCCCCAGGCTGAAACTGGCTACTGGCCCGGTTTTCGTCTGATTAAGGCAAGGGGGTTTTGTAAAAAATCCTTTTTCAGAAGAATTCCTGGTTATTCTTAACCGGGAATTTCTTTTTGTATATACGATGTTCATTCTGCAGTTACATGAATTATTTTTATTGATAGATAATAAATACAACTGTATGTTCGAATACCTGCAAAACGAATTACCTCATTTAAAAGAAAGGCTGAATAGTTATGAAAGCCTTTGTGAACGCAAAAATGTATCAGCAAAAAAAATTCTTTTGCGTGAAGGAGAAATATCCCGTCAGGCTTTCTTTATTGAAAAGGGCTGTGTAAGAATCTGGTTCAACAATAATGGTATCGATACAACCTTTCAATTTGCGTTTGAAAACAGATTTGTTTCTTCCGCGGAAAGTTTTCGGAATAACACCCCCAGTCTCTTTACTATTGAAACAATTGAGCCTTCAGTAATACAATCCATAAGCAAGAAAGAATACACCAGGATCATGAACGAAATGAATGGCGAACCTTCATTTTTGAACCTGATCATAACTTCTCTCTTTGAACGGCAATTGTATTATATGAAAGAGTTTCTTTCTTTTGTACGCGATACGCCAATGCAACGCTACATGAATCTGCTGAATGAAAAGCCTCATATCGTGAAGCGTGTTCCGCAACATTATATTGCTTCCTATCTGGGCATCAGTTCTGTTCATCTAAGCCGCATCCGCAATAAAATCATCAGGGAAAACAAATCAAAGCGCCTAGTTTAACTTACCTCGAAAATTATCAGACCGGGTCACCTTGCCACACTGACAAGACGGAATTCAGTCAACTTGACACCGATTTTGCGGTTTTGCCTTTTGGACGGATATTTGATGATCAGTAGAAAAGTTGAAAAGTTTGAAAGACCCTACTGGCCTCCCAGTCATTCATTTCTCACTTATCGGCTTACAATCCCGTTAATCTATCAACTAATTTAATCTATGAGTGCAAATTCGGAATTTGAAAAATACGCCGTGAAGCATCTCGGCATATCCAGCAATACCCTGAACAGTTATGGCAACCACCTGGTGACGGCATTGACGCCAAACATCATTGAAGAACGCCCTATGAATGTGGCGGTAATGGATGTTTACAGCCGGCTAATGATGGACCGTATTATCTTTCTCGGTTACCCTATTAATGACGAAGTGGCTAATATCGTTACGGCTCAATTACTTTTCCTCGATTCTACCGACAGAACCCGTGACATCAATATGTACATCAATAGTCCTGGCGGAAGCGTTTACTCTGGTCTCGGCGTATATGATACCATGCAGTTTGTTTCTCCAGATGTATCGACTATCTGTATCGGTATGGCAGCATCCATGGCCTGCGTATTATTAGGCGCAGGAACTAAGGGAAAAAGAGCCGCGTTGAAACACTCCCGTATTATGATGCACCAACCCAGCGGCGCTATCGGTGGACAGGCCAGTGATATCGAAATAACAGTGAATGAAATTCGGAAGCTGAAAAGAGAATTGTATGACGTGGTACAATTTCATTCGGGCAAGCCCGCTTCGCAGATCGAAAAAGATTTCGACCGTGATTACTGGATGACGGCAACAGAAGCAAAAGACTATGGCCTCGTGGATGAAGTGTTGCTGATCAATCCAAGAAAACAGAAAAAAGAAAACTAAGCGTTTGAAGAAAGGGATCGAGAAAATCTCTTTTAAAAGGCACGTAAAACTTATAACGTACAATTTTAAAACTCATTTATGCATATACAGAGACAATACCTGAACAACAACTGGCGCAGCGATGATGAAGAGGAAAAAGAGGATGCACCGAAATCGGACCTGATGATGTTTAGCAAGAAACTGGAGAAATATTTTTTTGATAAACGCAGTGTTCATCTTTGGGGAGTGGTAGATGACAAAAGCGCAAGGGATGTGGTAAGTAAAATGCTATTACTGGACGCTGACAAATCCGGCGAAGAAATAAAATTTTACATCAACAGCCCCGGCGGTGTTGTAACAAGTGGTATGGTTATTTATGATACCATGCGTATGCTAAAGTCACCCGTTGTTACTATCTGCATGGGCCTTGCGGCTTCGATGGGTAGTATCTTGCTGAGCGGTGGTGTAAAAGGCAAACGCCTTATTTATCCGCATGGCGAAGTAATGATCCATCAGCCATCTCTTGGCGGACACATACAAGGAGTAAGCGCCGATCTTGAAATACAAGCTAAACAAACAAAGCGTGTAAAAGATCTTGGCGCCAAAATTCTGGCTGACAACTGTGGCAAAACAATGGAGCAAATACTCCGTGATTTTGATCGAGACTACTGGATGGATGCCAAAGAAGCCATTGAATATGGTATCGTTGACCAGATTGTAGAAAAAATATAATTCGCTGATAACTAGTTGTATTACACTCGTTATTACGCCCAATCAAAATAAAAAACTGCTTTTTCTCAGGCAGTTTTTTATTTTTGCATACTGTATAAGTGATTGCAGGTGAACTAAAAATTCAGAAAAATACATGGCAAAAAACCCATTGCATTGTTCTTTTTGTGGTCGCAGTCGCGACGAAGTGAAAATTCTTATTGCAGGGCAGGAAGGACATATTTGCGAAAATTGCGTTGAGCATGCCCGTGAGATCATCGACCAGGAGTTGGTCGTTCGCGAAGAAAAAAGTACTACTTCTTTTAAGCTCACTGTAAAGAAACCCATAGAAATAAAGCGCTTCCTGGATGAATACGTAATTGGCCAGGATGAAGCAAAAAAAGTATTGGCTGTCGCTGTATATAATCACTACAAAAGATTACAACAAAAGACTGGTGAGTTTGCCGGCGGCAATGATGTTGAAATTGAAAAAAGCAACATCGTGATGGTGGGTGAAACAGGAACAGGAAAAACATTGCTGGCAAAAAGCATCGCCCGTATGCTAAATGTTCCGTTCACCATTGTTGATGCAACGGTTTTCACAGAAGCAGGATATGTTGGTGAAGATGTAGAAAGCATTCTTACAAGATTATTACAGGTTTGCAATTATGATATCGCTGCCGCTGAACGTGGTATCGTATATATTGATGAGATTGATAAAATAGCCCGTAAAGGCGACAACCCATCAATAACCCGTGATGTGAGTGGTGAAGGCGTACAACAGGGTATGCTGAAATTGCTGGAGGGAACGGATGTACTGGTACCACCACAAGGAGGCCGCAAGCACCCGGAACAAAAGCTGATAAAGATCAACACACAGAATATTCTCTTTATCTGTGGTGGCGCTTTTGACGGCGTTGATAAAATCATTGCCCGTCGCGTACAAACAAATACAATTGGCTTCAACGTAGATAAAGAACAGCAGGAAAGTATGAAGAAGAACCTGCTTCGTTATGTGAATGCGCAAGACCTCAAGGCATTTGGATTGATTCCGGAATTGCTAGGTCGCCTGCCGGTTGTTACACATCTTGATCCATTGGATGCTTCTACGTTGCGTGCTATTCTCACCGAACCAAAGAATGCGTTGATGAAACAGTATAAAAAACTGTTTGAGCTGGAAGGTATAAAACTGGACATAGAAGATGAGGTATATGACTTCATGGTCGAAAAAGCGGTTGAATACAAATTGGGGGCAAGAGGCCTTCGCAGCATTTGTGAAGGAATTCTAACGGATGCGATGTTTGAATTGCCTTCTTCAAAAGAAAGCCGCTTTACCCTGACGATGGAATATGCAAAACGTAAATTTGATAAGAGTAAACTGAGTTTGCTGAAAGTGGCTTAGAAAGTTTAATGGGTTCAAAAGGTTTAAGACGCTCAATAAGTTTAAGAAATTGAGATAATGCCCTGAAACGGGCATTTATCATTTTATACAGACAGTTATCTTTGTAATCAAACCTCTTGAACCTTTTAAACTTCTTAAACCTTTCAATATGCAGGAATTAATCGATAAACTAAAAGCTGAAGCTGGTCTCAGCGATGAACAGGCAACGAAAGCGCTTGAAACAATAAAAAGCTATATCGTAGACAAATTCCCGATGCTGGAAGGCGCCGTCAATAATTTGTTTGGTTCGTGATTGTTTTATTTTCTTCCTTGGATGCGCAAAAGTTGCGTATAAATTTATCCCTTCTGTACAGGATAAATTTATTATTCTAAATCCGAAGACAGATCGTTTAATTAAAACATACCTATACTTCTGGTACATGGATAATTTACCGAAGTTCACTTGATTTATCATTACCCCTAAATGTTTTCATTTTTCAAACGAAAAAAAATAGAGATTGATTCGGTTTCGATACCCGACTTTGGCTGGGCAAAGACTAAAGAAAATGATTCTATCATTCAATGGATGAATCCTGAAAATACAATCGCAATAAGCATTAATTTTTTCAAACAGTCGCCCGATATTCCAACAATAAAAGATGTTGGAATACTTAGGACATTTTACAGAAACCTAATATCCGATGTAAATGGCGGATTAATTGAAGTCGAACTATTTCAAAAAGAAAAAATTGATTTCATCAGGACCATTATTAAATTTAGATCAGAGAATTCAGGGATGACTTATATCGGCTCGTTGACCCTGCCTTTTAAAAACTGTAGCTTTGTTTTTAAAGTTCAGGCTATAGAATCTGGTGCGACAGGAATGAGGGAAACAATAATTGCAAATAGGCTTCTGTCTGCAAAAAATATTTCGGTTGCTGAAAATGGATACTCAAATTGGTCGGCCGATCCTTATGATGCCACGATCAAGAATGATATACTAATGAATAAATCCGAACAAAGTATTTATGATGTTGACTTTCCCAGCCATCCTTTGACACAAGTCAGGAAAATAATAAATCAAATTGAAATCGGAATGAAATGGTCATTTGAGCCGAATGCTTTATCAGCATTCGACAAATAATTTCGATTTACATTATATCTCGTCAGAGAATTAATTCAGGTTTCTGCATTTCGCACCCCTGCGGTGATTCGCAGCATCATACGGAGTGAAGGCCTTGTTACAGGCTGACAATACAGAGACAATAATAACTAACATTAAGATATACCTGGCTTTCATAGTGCAACGGCTTTAGCGGATCAAAGAAATATAATTTCAGATCGCTATGCAATAGTATTACCCTGACAAATACACGATAAAATACACGATAATTAAAAAAGTAGTTTTCCCGTACTTACGTACAGAATGATTACTGCACAAATAAAAATCCCCTTGTAAATCAAGGGGATTAAAGTGGGTACACGTTTTATGGTTTTCCGTCCAATTCCAAATTCACCTCTACTTAAAGGAGAGAAATGGGCGAGGCTAGCTGCAACCCATGCTATTACCACAGTTCAAACATTTATAACAGGTACCGCTACGCACCGTTATATGTCCGCAGGTATTGCATGCCGGTGCGTCGCTTTGCATACTCTTTGCCGCTGCATTTACTGCACTCAAACTACTCTCTGCTTTTAATGGCTGTGTTGCACGTTGTGTCTTTGATGCCTGGGGTGTTACACCAGCAGTTACTGATCCCAACACTCTCACATTTGATAGCTCTGGTTTCTTATCGTATTCGAGACTGGTAGGTACTTCATCCCAGTCATCAGTACCAGCATTCATTACTTCCGGTTTGTCCAGTACATGCACCAGATCAGTACGACCGAGGTACTCATAACCCAATGCCCTGAATATAAAGTCGACTATTGATGTTGTTGATTTGATATTCGGATGCTCTACAAAACCGGCAGGATCAAAACGCGTAAACGCAAATTTGTCAACGAATTCTTCTAACGGTACGCCATATTGTAAACCGATAGAAATTGAAATAGCAAAACAGTTCAGCATGCTACGCATCGTTGCACCTTCCTTCGCCATATCAATAAAGATCTCACCCAATGTTCCATCGCTGTATTCACCAGTACGCAGGAAGATTGCCTGGCCGTTAATTTTCGCTTTTTGTGTAAAGCCACGACGTTTTGCCGGTAATGAACGGCGTTCAACAATACTCGCCAGTTTTCTTTTCAGCTTTGTGTCAGGAGAAGCCTGCACTCTTTTCTGCACTTCTTCCAGCAATTCTTCAACCGTCAGCTTACCAAGATCGACAATATTTGATTGCTGACTCTCGATGCTAATCATTGATACTTCTTCCGTCTTCTGACTTCCGTCTTCAGACTTCTTCTTTTTATCGGATTTATTACTGAGTGGTTGTGACAGTTTCGAACCATCACGGTAAAGTGCACACGCTTTTAAACCTATTTCCCAACTTAACAAATAAGCATCGGCAATTTCATTTACTTCCGCTTCATTAGGCAGGTTGATCGTTTTCGAAATGGCGCCGCTGATAAATGGTTGTGCGGCGCCCATCATACGGATGTGGCCATGCGCATGAATATAGCGCTGACCTTTCTTTCCGCATTTGTTGGCACAGTCAAAAACGGGCAGGTGCTGCTCCTTCAGGTAAGGTGCACCTTCGAGCATCATTGTACCGCAGACATAGTCATTGGCCGCTTCTATCTGCTCGTCAGTAAATCCAAGCGCTTCGAGCAAACTCCATTCGAAATCATTGTATTGCTCTGCAGTAAACCCTAAACGTTGAAGACATTCTTCACCGAGTGTATATTTATTGAAAATAAATCCGATCTCAAATGCGGTTGCTGCCGCAGCATCCAACCGTTTTATTTCATCTGCAATAAATCCTTTCTCACTCAGCGTTTGATGATTGATGAAAGGCGCTCCCGCAAAACCTGCAGCGCCAACAGCATACTTTATTATCGCGTCAGTTTCTTTTTTATTATAACCGAGATTTCTCAAGGCCGCAGGAACGGATTGATTGATGATTTTGAAATAACCACCACCGGATAATTTTTTAAACTTTACCAATGCAAAATCCGGTTCAACACCGGTTGTATCGCAATCCATTACCAAACCGATTGTACCAGTCGGTGCGATAACAGTCGCCTGTGCATTGCGGTAACCAAATTTTTCACCCAGTTCAACAGCTTCATCCCACGCTTTACAGGCAGCAGATAATAAATAATCAGGACAATATTTTACTTTGATACCCTGTGGCTTTACACTTAGTCCTTCATATTCATCGGCGTCATAAGCAGCAAGGCGATGGTTGCGCATTACACGCAACATGTTTTCTTTATTTTCTTCGTAACGAGGGAAAGCGCCCAGCACTTCAGCGAGCTCTGCAGAAGTTTTATAGGCTGTACCCGTCATGATCGCTGTAATAGCGCCTGCTATAGCTCTTGCTTCTTCACTATCATAAGGAATGCCGCTTACCATCAGCATGGTACCGAGGTTCGCATAACCAAGACCGAGAGTACGGTATTCATAACTGAGTTGTGCAACTTCTTTGGAAGGAAACTGCGCCATCAACACAGATATCTCCAGCACGACAGTCCACAACCTGCAATTGTATTCATAGCCTTCTACATCAAACACGCCTTTCTCAGCATCGAAGAATTTGATCAGGTTAGCAGATGCGAGATTACAAGCCGTGTTATCGAGGAACATGTATTCCGAACAGGGATTGGAAGCCCTGATCTCACCACCTGCGGGGCAGGTATGCCATTCGTTGATGGTGGTATTGTATTGTGTACCCGGATCAGCGCAGCGCCATGCTGCATACGAAATTTGATTCCACAGTTCCCTCGCTGGTATTTTCTTCATCACGCGGCCATCCATACGACCAGTGAGTTCCCAATCATCATTATTCTTCAGTTTTTCAAAAAATGAATTGGGAATCCGAACGGAATTATTTGAATTTTGACCACTTACCGTTTTATACGCTTCGCCTTCGTAATCACTGGCATAACCGGCAGCAATCAATGCTCCTACTTTCTTTTCTTCTTCCACTTTCCAATTAATGAAGTCAACAATCTCCGGGTGATCCAAGTCGAGACAAACCATTTTTGCAGCGCGGCGTGTAGTACCACCACTTTTAATAGCACCTGCAGCACGATCACCGATTTTTAAAAAGCTCATCAGCCCACTTGATGTACCACCACCGCTTAGTTTTTCACCTTCGCCACGAAGATTGGAGTAGTTGGTACCAACACCCGAACCATATTTGAAAATGCGAGCCTCACGAACCCAGAGATCCATGATGCCACCATCATTTACCAGGTCATCATCCACGCTTAAAATAAAGCAGGCATGTGGCTGAGGACGCTCATATGCGGAAGTTGATTTTTTTAATTGTCCATCGACTGCATCTACATAATAGTGCCCTTGCGGTTTTCCTTTAATACCATAGCTTTCATACAAACCGGTATTAAACCATTGCGGTGAGTTGGGCGTGCACATTTGATTGAGGATGCTATACACAAGTTCATCATAGAAAACCTGAGCATCTTTTTCTGATGCGAAATAACCATAACGCTCACCCCATACACGCCAGCAATTGGCAAGGCGATGAGCAACTTGCTTTGCTGATGTTTCTCTTCCGAGTGTACCATCTCGTTGTGGTACACCTGCTTTCGAAAATATTTTTGTGCTAAAATATCCGTTGCAATCTGGCTCCATTGTTTCGGCACTTCCACATTGTTCATTTCAAACACTGTTTCGCCGGTTGGGTTGCGTATGACTGATGTACGGTAGTCGTATTCGAATTGATCGAAAACGCTCTTATCGTCGCGGGTGAAGCGACGACGAAATTGCAACCCGCTTTTAGCGGATGCATTTTTTGCTCCTGCCATAATTAAAAAGAATTTGTTGGGTTAGATTATCAAGCTCCAGGTGGGGAGACCGTCAATCGAAAGTATCTTTTGATTCCTATATTTCATACCCACAATTTTGCACATCTTGTGGATAATGAAACCCAATAATCTTGGAATCCTTTCCTGCGTTGCATTAGCGGAATTTTACAGTGCTGTATAATTTTTTATAGCAAAATTTTATTTGGAAAATTCGTAGTTGAACGTTAAATGAATCGTGGATAAACGTTGGTATTTCGTTGAATAACTGAATTTAATAAAGCGGAAACTTTTCCGCATTTTTGCATAAGAACCAGTCTCGATGAAGATGACAATATACCAATCGCTGGAGCATAGGAAAAAGCAGGGACATAAATCATTCGCCGTACTCATTGATCCGGACAAAGTCAACACGTCTGTACTGGATGAACTCATTGATCTGACAACGGCTGCAAAGGTAGATTACCTGTTGGTAGGCGGCAGCCTCGTTATCTCCAATCATCTTGATCATTGCGTTCAGCATATCAAGAAGAACAGCAACATTCCCGTTATACTTTTCCCCGGCAGTCCAAGCCAGATCTGCAAATATGCGGACGGTCTTTTGTACCTGTCGTTGATATCCGGAAGAAACCCGGAATTATTGATTGGTCAGCATGTGGTGTCTGCACCTTTTGTAAAACAAAGCGGGCTGGAATTATTATCCACAGGCTACATGGTAGTTGACGGCGGCGCGCCAACTACTGTTTCGTACATCAGCAATGCAAGCCCCATACCTGCAGATAAAAGTGAAATCGCTATGTGCACGGCAATGGCTGGTGAAATGCTCGGCATGAAACTGATCTATATGGATGCCGGTAGCGGCGCTAAGAGACCGGTTTCAGAAAGCATGATCAAAGCAGTTGCGGAGCATATTGAGATACCATTGATTGTCGGCGGCGGAATCACCAATCCTGAAAAAGCTTATCTCAATTGCAAAGCAGGCGCCGATGTAATTGTTGTTGGTAATGCCATTGAAAAAGATGCATCGTTGATCAAAGAGATGAGCGATGCTATACATTCTATTCCGGTGAAGGTGTAAGGTAATTTTCCCTGTTATTGATTCTATCATAGCATAAATCGTTCCTACGGAACGAAATCCTTCATCCGAAATTTTTCTACCCATAAAGTGTTCCGCTGGAACACAGATTCATTAATCGAAATAGCATAATTAAACTGATTGCCATTACGGTTGATTCGTGATGATGTTTTTTACATAATAACCGATCCAAAATATGTCATTACACGACGCAATGAATAATCATGAATATTGATAAGAATTGTGTTCCAGGGAACACAATATGCTCAGTTCTTTTAAGACAAGAACTAAACTACCGAATGAAATGCACATACACAGCAGGCTGTATGAAGAAAATACAATATCGCTGTCTGACATAGTATTTGTTTTTTATTACGCCAGTAACGATGTCAATTGCTAACGTATTAAGATTTTTACGATTGGGCATTGACGCTATAACAATCTCCCTCACTCCCGCCAGATGTAAAAGTTAACGCTAATAACTCTTTTTCAATACCTGAAAATTTTGAGTGGTATATTTAATAGTATATATTTACTTGTTAACACAATCAGAATTCAATCATTATGCCGACATTGGTTCATTTAACTGATGAAAGAGAAACTACAAACATCAAGCGGAGCGGGATTAAAATCGGGAAGCACCGACAAGGCATCTTTTGTATGCCTGTATTGCAAAACTTCTATTTATCGCATCAGTGGTTGAGAGAGCTAAAACGCCGAGGCGTGAAAACATTTGTTGGCGTTTATTTTAAAATTGATAGTAAAACGAAAGTCTTTGCAGGTAAATACAATACAGAACACAAGCACATTGAGCTTGGACAAGCAATCAAAGAGCTTCAATCCTTGGACGACCCATTGGGTTATGAAATTATCATTGACCGAAAAATCCAAGCGAAGGAGATTGAAAAAATAAAAAGTCTTCCGCAAAACGTCGGGTGGCGTTATAAACCACGGGCTAACGGACAACGACCATGCAGTTGCGACTACTGTATCAAAAGCACTATAAAAGCAAGTCGGATTAAAGAAAAGTATGAACCAAAAGAAATAAAAGTTTCATACAGTGAATTATTGAAACGCCTCAAAATCGAAGACGATATTTCAGGGATTGAGGATTTGCTTTACCAAGTAAGGAATAAAAGAAGAAAAGGCGACCCTAAAGAACTTTTATTCCTGCTTGACAAAAATTCTGTTTCTATTGACCAAGAACTGTCGTTAACACTGAGAATGTTCAGGCATAAAAATACCAGACCCATACTTCGTACACTGGTTACAAAAGCAGACGCAGATACAAGGGAGTTCGCGGCAGACAGCTTGTTGGAATTGTATGGCGAAGAAGCAGAACAATACTTAACAACTTTCAATGACATATCAATTGAAAACGCATTAAAAGAGTGGCGTAACAATAAATGACCGCAGACAACACGCGGTTATGCAACAACACAATGAAAAAATCATTATTAACAATCTCAGGTCTTTGTTTGATTGCTTTTACCTTTGGACAAGCAAACAACAATGAAAAACTTATTGAACTTGGCAAGGCATACAAAGACTACATGTTTCGCAATGAGCCAAACAAAGAAATATTTAAAGATATTCAAGGGAACGTTCCGGATAATTTAAAAACTGCAACAGACTTTATTGTTCAAACGATCAAGACAAAAAACAAATTACTGACGCAGCAATTCCTGTCTCGGCCAGATGACAAGGCTTTGAAGCAAATTTTCATAATCAGCGCTGTAAACCAAAATCTACGGCAAGAAAATCAAACTGACAATAACAAACTTATAGACAGTTTGACAACTGAAAACGTACCGGATTATGAGTTAGTTGACAATTATTACGGTATGTTGTTTACGGCAGTCGGTAATAAAAATCAACCTTTTGATTTTTCAAAAATCGATTTCAAATTAAAAGACTATAATCTTAAGGATGATACTGAAAAAGGGATTTTCTTTCTACGTTGCATGAGAGATTGCAATAGTGTAATCTGGGGTTATATGAATGTTGTAAAACCACCAAACACTCAAAAAGCCTATGACAATATAAAGAAGTACCCCAAGTTTAACGGTCAACCATACTATCAATACACCGACTTCTATTTTACTGACTTTGAAATGACTATCGTAGAGGACAAGGGCAAACAGAGTTACAAGAGCTATTATCTTGACAAATATTTTGAGACACTCATTTACCATTTAATTTGTTTAAATAAGGAAAACAGAAGTGAAAAAGAGAAAAACGATTTATTGCTTGGTTCAATTTTGAAAGAAAAGAATCTTTACAAGTACACTAAATATAAAAACACGTTGGAGGATGTGTTTAAAGAGCAGAAGCAGGAATAACTGTTCCCCTACATGCTTTGCCGAAATACGTGATTTCAGCATAAAATTCAAGAATCTGAAAAATAGAGAGCCCTGGTAGAAAAATTTTTAGAACGTAGTAACTGAAAATCGACATACACTCTGATACAATTACCCTTGTAACAATAAAATAACAGGCACATGAAACTAATCAAACAACTTCTCTCAATTTTCATCTTAACCGTGTTTTCAACAAAATCATTTGGACAAACTTCAGACTTACTCGATTCCCTTCCCGGCACTAAAGAAGAATTTATACAAAGTGAAAAGAAAGTTTTAGCAACCATAAACTGGCTTGAAAACACGCCGATTGACGAAGATCCTGCGAAACATAAATTACAGTACGCATTACTCACTGCCTGGATTACGAATTCTCCGACAGTCACCATCGAAGTCAATTCCAGGATTCTGACCTTTACAAAGAAGAATAACGATCTTATAATGTTGTTCATGGCCGGCTGGACCAAGTATTCCCTGGAGAACAATTATGCAAAGGATAATTTGCAGGGAAACCTGGCCGGCATACGAAGTGCAATGAAGGTGTATAAACAAAACCCTAAAAGCATGAAAAAAGATAAAGAGATGGAAAAGCTCATTACACTTGAAGAGAAAGGAGAGTTGGAAAAGTGGGCTCAGGAGCAGCTCTCGGCAAAATAATATCGTTTTCAGATAATATTTAATACGTATAAATTAAATATTGATGAGGAAAGAAGCACTGCTTTGAAATGATAAATCTGAAGGATATACCGCTGTTAGCTTACTGATAAGCAACATGCACACGCAAAATAAAAAGAGATGCAGCAAATTTTCAGGCAGCTGGTACAGACTATTTAAAATTACTGAATGCAAAACGCAAACAATAATTGAAACACTTGCATTGTGCGGTTAAGAAAAAACTTCATGAACAAAACAAATGAATTTATCCAAAACGGTTTTTCAATAGTTGAGAACGTTTATTCATCATGTGAAGTAGAAGCATTATTGCAACAAATCAATAGAGCAAATACAAACAAAGAAACTTTCCGAAAGTCTGCAGAGCTTTTTGCGATCAGGCAATTTCTGAAGGAAGTTCCTTCAACGCTTGATATACTTTTGAATGATAAACTTAAAACGCTATTAGAGCAACTTTTTGATGGTAACCATTTCATCGTTAAAAGCATATACTTCGATAAACCACAAGCTTCAAACTGGTTTGTGTCATACCACCAAGACCTCACCATCTCTGTAGATAAAAAAATTGAACAACTTGGATATGAATCCTGGACAATAAAACAAAATCAGTTTGCTGTTCAGCCGCCACTCGACATCTTACAAAATATTGTAACAGTTCGCATTCATTTAGACGATACTAACGAAAATAATGGTGCATTAAGAGTAATTCCAACATCACATCGTAGAGGGGTTTGCAGGCCAGAGGCAATTGACTGGAATGTTGAGCAGCAAATAAATTGTAATGTCCCCCAAGGCGGAATCATGTTGATGAAGCCATTGTTATTGCACAGTTCTGGCAGAACAACAAATAATAAACAAAGGCGTGTAATTCACATTGAGTTTTCGAACCGGGAATTGCCGGATGGTCTGAATTGGTCAGAACGAATAAACTGTAATTGAAAAAGCCAGGTAAAAGAACTTTTGCGGAAAATAAAATCTGAAGGAAGCGGAATCAACCTTTTCTGAAAATTAAAATGGCTTTTGTTTTATCGGGTGATTCTGCTCCAAATAAAACCTTTACATCTATTTTGCGGCTAAGCTCATCCACCACTCTCAGACCCAATCCGCCCAATCCTTTTGAAAAGCTATTACTGGCAACTGATTGTTCATACTGCTCCTGGTTGAATGGCTTGCCTTCATTTGTAATAGAAAGTGCCGGATAGATTTTTCCCTCAACAGATTGATGAATAAATTCAATCTTCATTGTGCTGTTCTGGTTCGCAGCATTTATTGCATTTTGTAAGAGGTTCCGCACGATTGTTTGCAAAAAGTCAGGATCAGTGCTCACCTGCACCTGCTCGCTTATATTATTTTCAATAACAATACTTTTTGACTCAATACTGAGTGTCTGCAATTGGATGCATTTGGATACCAACGATTGCAAAAAGACGTTTTGATAGACTGTTGAAAATTGCGTCAACTGTGTTTTACTCCATAGCAAGAGATTTTCCATTTCATCCATTAGCGTTTCGGCGGCTGCCTGTAATTTGATATTCAGATCGCTCTTTTCAGCTTCTGTAAATAAATGCGGCGCCCGGTGTTGTAGCTTCAGGAATTGTGACAAATGAAAAATTGGTGATCGCAGATCGTGGCTTATTATGCTGAATAGTTTCGCCTTTACCAAATTCGCTTCTTCCAGATCTTTGTTTTTCAATGACAGCAGTTCTGCTGTTGTTCTTTTATTAATATAAACAAACAACAATAACCCGACCATTATTAAAAGGAAACAAGCGCCTGCAATAAGCCACCAGCGCTGATTTCGGGAATAAGAAAGTTGTACCCTTTGCAATTCAATCTGGCGTTGCTTTTCCCTGTTTTGAAATTTAGCTTCAGCTTCGGCTATACTATTTGCTGTAGCAACTTCAGAAATTGAGTCCTGTAATGGAATATATTTTTTATAATAATCAGTTGCCATTTGCCATTGCCCCATAGCGCTATAACATTCGGCAAATGTTTTATAAATTTCTGCAGATGTTTTTATGTCAACTCCACTGCCGGCGAATACCGAAGCAGCTTTCAATACGTCAAGGGCTTTATCATAATCTTTTCCCTGAACATAAATTTTACCTAATAAAAGATGGTTATCCGCTGCCGAAAAGCTATCCGTAGGATACTTGCTGATACAAGTTGCCCTTGCCAACTTCGCAAAATAAAGCGCGGTATCTAAGCTGTTTTTCGACAAATAATACCTGGCGAATAAAGCATCTGTCCATATGCGCATAGACCATTGTGGAGGGCTGCCATTTTTTTTAACTAATAAACTGGTAAGGCTGTCATAGTACAACTTTGCAGCAGTAGGTTGTTTTAGCTCAATGTATATCTGCACCATTCGCTCATACCAGTGAGAAAGTTGCCACACATATTCTTCTTTAAGGTATTGCCTTGCTTCAGTAGCAGCCTGTAAACCTTTTAATGGCTCTCCAAGATCAACATATAATCGAACGAAAGTCGTTAACCCAACTCCTAACGACATTGAATCCGCTTTTCTGACAGGCCCTTTTCTTATCATTTCTTTAAACACCTCTATATTACTCAACCGGTATTGCATTTCCTTTTCCCGGTTGCCCAGAAAATAATAATAATTGGATAAGTCGTAGTCTATATGGGCTTTTAGTTCTTTGTTTGTTGTTGTATCCGAAACTTTGGAAAGCAATGCCGCTGTTCTATCACGCTTTTCCGTAAATCCTTTCACGAATGTGTAAGAATACATTAGCCGTTGTGAAGTAAAAATTTCACGCTGCATATTATTGCCCTTGCGTGCATAGTCAAGTGATTTTTCAAGATAATAAATTGTCGAATCCTGGTTGTATGGCCCGTAAGAAGTACCGATATAATAAGTAAATAATGACAGATAGTAGTAATCATCATGAGGCGTTACCTGCAATCCTTTGAAGGCAGCATTCCTGTCTTCGATAAATAACATGTCTCCTTCCAGCGACCTGCATTGAGCGGCATATCCTTCCAGGATTTTTTTATTCGCAGGCTGAGCATAAATTATATTTACACTCAGCATCACTAAGATATAGGGAATCGTTTTACGCATTCCGGCAATATTAGTTTTTTACCGCGCAGAACCAGCTCACGTAGTGTTAAAATCCAATTCGTTTTGAGGAACAGTCCCAATAATACATATAATTATATTCTCTAAAACATGATACAAAAGGTATGGATGAAAACCAGCAATACCCCTATATTTCTGCAACGATGTACCGTGGCTATGTGATCAATTAAGGCCTGTTGGCTTCATTTACAACAGCCAGATTCTTTTCTTATATCTCACGGAATTAATACAATTTTAGTATAGCGTGTCTTTATACATTGGGAAGATCCATAACTTTGAACAATGCAGCATCAACCCATAAGAGTTAATACGAATATGTTTAGAACCTCAGCTTTTATTTGCCCAATTCAAAATTTCGTTTTCATATATTATGAGTTGATCACCAAAAGACAGCCATATAAAACTCTGCCTGCAATCATCTTTTCATAATCTCTCTCCAGAAAGTATTATAAATACATTTTTGTTATGTTGAAAACTGGAATAACTTATAGGAGGATTTTAATCATTCAACTTTATACACTGCTTTTTAGTTGCTGTTGGCTTCCATCTTTTGCACAAACAAATCATGCAAAGCCTGATTTTACCGGCGATTCATTACTAAAAGAATACGGTCGACAAACGGAGGAAATGCAAAAGCAACATGTTGCAGATTCGATAGAAAAACAGAAACTTGAAAAGGAAATCCGCATGTCAGCAATAGCTGATTCTGTGAGATTAAAGAAAATATTGGCACAGCTTGATTCAATTACAATTAAGGAATCAGATATTTCTTCTAAAAAAATGCAGAGCTGAATGCTTTGCGGCAAAAAGCAACCGGCCAACCAGTAGTTCCATTTTTCACTGATACCTTATTTGTAATCTATAGCGCATCAGGAAGTTTTTCAGCCAAGGAACGAGCTGAAGCAATAACAAGAAGGATTCAAAGCCTTGCAAATGATTATAGCTTTAGACTGGATTCTTTAATAATTATTAAATCTGAAACATCTGCCGATATCAGTTTCAAGGATAAAATCATTATAAGTATTTCTGATAAAGATGCCTTATGGCAAAATATACCGAGAGATACTCTCGCTCAACAATACCTATCAGTTATTAAGTATGCGATAAATGACTACAACAATAAAACCAGTCTTAAAACCATTGTTATGCAGGTTGGTCTTGCATTAGTTTGTCTTGTGGTTATAGCGCTGATTATTTTCTTTATCACACGTTTTTTTAAATGGACTGCTGCGCAGATACGGCGCCAGGAAGGAAAATTTTTCAAAGGCTTTAAGGTGCGGGATTATGTATTTCTTGATTCGCAAAAGCAGATTGGCGTTATCCTCTCAGTAAATAATTGTGTGAAATGGATTATAATATTCATTGCCATTTATACCGGTTTACCGGTCTTGTTTCATATTTTTCCCAGCACAGAAGGCCTTGCTGATACACTATTCGGATACATACTTACACCACTAAAATCCATAGCAGGTAAAATATGGGATTATCTTCCAAACCTATTTACGATTGCCGTTGTTTATACCATAATACACTACGTTATAAAACTGCTTTGGTTTCTAAAGCAGGAAATTGAAAGTGAGAAATTAAAACTACCGGGATTTTTTCCAGATTGGGCCAATTCTACATTTCATATTTTAAGAGTGTTGGTTTATGCGTTCATGCTCATCGTCATTTTTCCTTATTTGCCTGGC
This sequence comes from Chitinophagaceae bacterium, assembly GCA_049840875.1. Taxonomy (GTDB): domain Bacteria; phylum Bacteroidota; class Bacteroidia; order Chitinophagales; family Chitinophagaceae; genus JAFDYH01. Next base: position 18,905 of record JASGJE010000007.1, read on the forward strand.
AGCGACTCACCGATATTCAAAGGAGTTTCAGTGTTTTTGGGCTTACTTTTTACGTTTGGTTCGGCGGGCTCACTTTCCAATATCGTCTCAGGTTTGATTTTAACCTATATGCGACTGTTTAAAATCGGCGACCGTGTAAAAATCGGCGATGTCACAGGAGATGTGATTGAAAAGTCGATGCTTGTAACGAGAGTAAGAACAATCAAAAACGAGATTATTTCCATTCCGAACTCAACGGTAATGAGCAATCACACCATTAACTACAGCAGCGATGCTCCAGACAATGGACTGATCATTTATAGCACTGTTACCATTGGTTACGATGTACCCTGGAAAGACATGCATCAGGCGCTGATCGATGCCGCACTACGCACAAGTGAACTTCTAAAAGATCCGGCGCCGTTTGTATTGCAAACAAGTCTTGACGATTTCTATGTATCCTATCAAATCAACGCATATACAAGAATGCCGAATAAACAAGCGGTCATTTATTCAATATTGCATCAGAACATCCAGGACGTATGCAATGAAAGAGGAATAGAAATCATGTCGCCGCATTACAGAGCAGTGCGTGATGGTAACCAATCAACGATTCCTGAGTAGTACCGTACAAAATAGATAATAAGAAATAATACATACAACGTCAGCATAGTATAGCTGCATGTTGAAAGTTGACTTAAATGCCCAATAGAAATTTTATGCTGAATATTTTTGTTTACAAGCATAACTACGAAGTTGTTTTAAGCAATTGTTACTTATTCAAAACTGTCCCCAATAAAATAAATTTAAGTTCGTTTATAGACGACTATAAATCATTGCACTACTAATGATTTTCACTTAGTCAATTTTTAAACAAAATTTTTTTTATGAAGAAACTAAGTTTACTCTTACTTGCTTCTTTTCTTATTGTTACATCATTTGCACAAAATTATCCGGGCTATCGTTCGGGAAATTATAATGGTGTAAATGGAGCATTTTTTAATCCGGCAAACATTGCAGATAGCCGTTACCATTGGGATGTAAATCTATTCGGTATCCATGCAGGTGTTGGTAATAACAATGCAACCTTCAAGCTGAAAAATCTTGATGATACGTTCAATGGTAGTGCCGATAGCATTTTGTTTGGCAAATCAAATAAAGTAGCGAATGGTGCCATCAATCTTGACGTGTTTGGACCATCATTCATGTTTAACGTGAGTAAAAAGACAAGCCTCGCCTTTACCACACGAGTAAGAGCAATGGCCAATATCTCACATTTAGATGGAAATTTTATTCAAAGCGTACAAAACGATTTTGATGGCACACTGCCTTTTTCATTGAATAGTAATCAGAATCAGAAAATAGCTGTAAACGGCTGGACTGATTTTGGCGTTACGCTTGGGCAGGTGTTGATGGATAACGGTACTCATTTTATCAAAGGCGGGTTAACGTTAAAATATCTTGCAGGATCGGGTAATAGTTATGCAAACATCAATCAATTGCATGCTACAATTGATAAAGACATCTCCAATGATGTTTATCTATCTACTGCCACAGGTACTGTCGGTATCGGCTATGCTGGAATCGACTTTGATAATTTTGAAGCAAAAGACGCATTTAAGTTTAATGGCAAAGGGTTTGGAGGAGACCTTGGATTCGTATATGAATACAGGCCCGATGCTGCGTTAAAAGAACGCTGGCAGAATAAATACAAACTGAAAGTCGGACTCGCATTGATGGATATTGGTTCTATCAAATACACGCCAAAACCTGATGAATACGGCAACTACGCCTTTCATGTTTCAAATATTCAGCAATGGTACCCTAGTGATATTGACGGCAACTCAATATCAGAAATAAAACACTATTTAGACGGAAGTCCTTATTTCACCAATACAAATGCGGGCACAACGTCTTACAAAGTGACGTTACCCACCAACCTGCAAGCCAATGTTGATTATGCGATCAATCATCATTTTTATGCTGAAGCCGCAGGGCAAATAAACCTCGCTAAAAAGGGCAATATCTACAATTCATTTTATTATAACTCCTTCTCGTTGACGCCGCGGTTTGAAAACAGGCATTTCGGTGTTTATCTGCCTCTTAGTTATAACGAACTGACACATTTCAATGCTGGTATATCATTCCGTCTTGGCCCGGTATTCTTTGGTTCAGGAAGTGTGTTTACTGCTTTGTTTGATAAATCAAAACAGGCCGATGTTCATTTCGGCATCAACTTCGGCAACCTGTTCAAAGAACCACGTAAGAGAAAGGAAGTTGAAGTAGCGCCTCCCCCGCCCGTTGTAAAAGCGCCTGTCGATAGTGATAGCGACGGCATCAATGACGAGCTCGACAAATGTCCGCAAACACCTGGCACAGCAAAATATAATGGCTGTCCTATTCCGGATACCGATAATGACGGCATTAATGACGAAAACGACAAGTGCCCGACTGTTGCAGGCACAGAAAAATATAATGGTTGCCCTGTTCCGGATACAGACAATGACGGTATTAACGACGAGCAAGATAAATGTCCAACAGTAGCCGGAGTAGAAAAATACAGCGGCTGCCCGGTGCCTGATACCGATGGCGATGGCATCAATGACGAGGAAGATAAATGTCCTTCTCTTGCCGGTATTGCAGCAAATCATGGTTGCCCTGAAATAAAGGAAGAAGTAGTAAAGAAGATGAGTTACGCTGCAAAGCAAATTTATTTTGCAACTGGTAAAGCAACCCTGTTAAGTAAATCATTCCCTTCGCTGAATGATGTGGCGAAAATATTACAAAGTACGCCGGATGTTCATTTGCAGATTGAAGGCTATACCGATAATACCGGCAAACCTGAAACAAATGTAATTCTGAGTGATAAGAGAGCGCTTGCAGTTAAGAACTATCTCGTGAGCAAAGGTGTTGCTGAAAACAGGATCAGCTATAAAGGTTACGGACAGGAGAATCCGGTGGCCGATAATAAAACACCCGCCGGTCGTGCTAAGAACAGAAGAGTTGAATTGAAGTTAGGTTATTGATTTTGTAAATAAACGATTATAATAAAGGCTGTCCGCTTGGACAGCCTTTTATATTTCGATTCATGAGTTAATTATCGCAAATCATTTACATCTACCCTTGACGGAGTATCTTTTCCTGCGATGATGGACGTTGCACTTAATGCGATTGATTTTATAATCATCGCCATATTTTTCATATCCAGTGTTTCCACCTGGTCGCTGACTTTATGATAGTTCGGCTCATTATCCATCTTGGATGTTGAAATGGTATGAGCTGGTACACCCTGTCTTGCCAATGTCGCATTGTCTGAACGATAGAATAATTGTTGTTCAGTATAAGGATCGGGATAAAATGTAAAGCCTGTTCCTTCAAGATTTTTTTGCAAAATTTTACCCATATCCGTTTTTTCATAACCGGTAATGTATGCAGAATTTGTTCCCCATTTGCTTTCGGTGCCAATCATTTCAATGTTAAACATCGCCATCACTTTTGATGGATCAAATTGCCGGGAAAAATACTGCGAACCGAAGCCACCTGCTTCTTCTGCTGTGAAAGTTGCAAATACTATTGTTCTTTCATTGTTGTTTAATGCTTTGAAATAATTGGCCAATAAAATAACCGCTGTTGTTCCGGAAGCATCATCATTAGCGCCATTGTTAATTGAATCTCCATTTACCGGTTTACCTATACCGATATGATCATAGTGCCCGGAGAAGATAACATATTCATCTTTCTTTGATTTACCAGGCAATATTCCAACTACATTCTCCAATTTCTGTTCGCTGATTTCATGTTTAGCTTCAATTGTAAAAGTTGAAGGTTCTTTATCGGCAAGAAGAAAAATAACACTCTTGTCCGATTTAAACATAGAACTTTTAAACTGTGCAAGACGTGGAAAGTTTTTTGCAAAAGATGTGTCAACTGTTACCAGGTAGTTTTTTCCCGACCGCGAATATTTGTACGCTTCCATGAAAAAATTATCGCCCTTCTTAATCATTATTTTCTCGTAGCCCGATCCCTGATCCACTTTTAAATCCGGCTGACTCGTTATCACGACTATGTTCCTTTGCTCCAGCGCTTTTCCATCTGCTGAACCAGCAGCGCTGATAAACTTCGGCCGCACCATGGAAAAATATTGCAAATAAGAATTGCTACCATCTACAGTCTTTAGTCCTGCTTTTTTGAATTCACCGGCGATAAAATCTGCAGCTCTATCTGCATCGGCTGTAAACGCTTTTCGTCCATGCATATCATCTGCTGCCAATACTTTTTCAATACGTTCAGCTTCTTTTGCATTAATAAACGCATCTGCATTCTGCGCAAAAACAAAAAAGGTTGTTGATTGCAACAACCCAACTAACAAAAGTCTTTTCATTGTTGTAATTCTTGATAAAATCAAAAGTAAAAATTAAAAAGTCAAAACCGGAGTCATTGTTATGAATGGGTATTCATCTTAATCCGGCGATAATTTATTTTTACTTTTTATTTTTTAATTTTTGCTTATTATAGGCTCATCATTTCTTTAAACTTCACCGTTTGTCTGCGGCTGACTTCAATTTTTTCGCCGCCTTTGAGTTCCAATAATAAGCCACCGTTGAAATAAGGTTCTATTTTATCGATAAGGCGAAGGTTCACGATGTGTTTCCTGTTAGCACGGAAGAATGTTTTTTCATCCAACCGTTCTTCCAATGCGTTAAGCGATTTTAATATCAAGGGCTTATTGGTTCCGAAGAATACTTTTGCATAATTGCCAACACTCTCAAACAAACGGATATCACTGAGCTTTACAAACCAGCATCGCTCGCCATCTTTTACAAACACCTGATCATTTTCACTCAATAAACTATTGTTTATATTCTCAGTTCCCTGCCTTGTTTCTTTTTGTTCTGTGAGATGTAATTTCTGAATAGCATCAGCAAGACGCTTAGGTTCCACAGGTTTCAATAAGTAATCGAGCGCATTTACTTCAAATGCCTTTAAAGCATATTCATCATATGCTGTTGTGAAAATCACATAAGGGGCACGTTCCAGTTCCGACAACATATCGAAACCTGTCTTGCCAGGCATCTGAATGTCCAAAAAAACAAGTTCAGGATTCTGGCTATCTATTTTAGAGATGCCTTCTTCAGCATTTGCCGCTTCATCAATTACTTCAATCTCAGGAAAATCCTGTAACAGTTTTTTTAGTTCCGCCCTTGCCAATCGTTCGTCATCAATAATAATTGCTCGCATGTGTGATTGTTTTTTTTATTTGGCTTCAACAGGGATGGATAATTTAGCTTCGACCAATGTGGGGCTTGCCTGCTTTATTTCGAAATGTGCTTTTTCGCCGTATAGCAAATGTAAGCGGTTCTGCGTGCTGGAAATGCCAAATCCTTCGTGACCATTCATCGCTCCATTAAGATAGCCTGTATTCTGTACAACCAGTTCATGGTTACTGTATCTGAAATCAGAAATGATTTTTATAACACCGCCATTTAATTGTTTACTGATGCCGTGCTTTATTGCATTTTCTACCAGCGTCTGCAACATCATTGGCGGTACTTGCTGATCCAGTGTGTCTTCGTCGATTTCATATACTACTTTCAGCCGGTCTTCGAAGCGCATATTCTCGAGGGCTAAATAATCTTTTACAATATTCAGTTCTTTCTCAAAATTTACGGTTTCAGCCTTTTCCACCTGCATACTACTCCGTAGAATGTTACTCAGCTCTGTTACCGCCCTTCTGGCCCGTTCCGGGTTTTCGTCTACCAATGCGCGGATGCTGTTAAGGGCATTAAAAATAAAGTGTGGATTGATGTGTGCTTTGATTGTCTTTAGCTCCAGCTCCTTTACCAGCGCTTCAAGCTTCAATGTATCTAATTGCTGCTTGCGGCTTTTTTCAATGTAATGGTAAATAAAATAAAGGCAGTTCCAGATAAAAAGGTAGGCAAAAGATGTAAATGCATTGTTCACGATTGTCTTAGGGATCGGAACTGGTTTGTCTGTGCCTGGTTGTTTGGGCAAAACTTTGAAGAACTCCCAGATATAAGTTTCCGTTAGCCCAAGAAGAAAGGCAAAAACCAAGGTGATCACGACAAAGCCAATAAACTGCGCCTGGAGGGGCCGGAATAAAATATTGGTTTGGTGAATCACCCAACGCATGCAGTGCGAAAGAAAAAGGCCCATTATAACATAAAAGAAGAGGCGTAATTCGAATCTCCATTCTACTTTTTCAAAAACAAACGCGAAAAAAAGATGGATAAGTGAGAACAATCCCCACCCGCACAGCTGAAAACTCCAATATAAACGGCGTCCGATTCGCATAATCCGTAAAGCTAACTAAAGAGTTGGTGACCAATTTTTGTAAATATACCAGCGGAAGATAATTTTTACAAATGGAATCCGTTTAGAGGAAAATCGTAAAAACAGGCTGGAAAAGCGGGATTGAAGCCAAAAGGAGGTTAAATTTTAAGAATACGGCTACACAGAAAACAGTTAATTTTACAGAAGTCAAAATAGCATCTCTACCACATGCAAATCAATCCTGGACCACTATTAAGCACTATCAATTCCCCTGATGATCTGAAAAAAATCCCTCGTGAAAAGTTACACCAGGTTTGTGATGAGTTACGCCAGTATATTATCGATATCGTAAGCGTACATGGTGGCCATTTTGCGGCAAGTCTTGGTGTGGTAGAATTGACGGTCGCCCTTCATTATATTTACAACACACCGTATGATCAATTGGTTTGGGATGTAGGACACCAGGCTTATGGACATAAAATTCTGACTGGCCGACGCGACAGCTTCGTTACCAACAGGAAATATAAGGGCATCAGTGGCTTTCCCAAAAGAAGTGAAAGTGAATACGATACGTTTGGCGTTGGTCATTCTTCCACTTCTATTTCAGCGGCATTGGGAATGGCAATGGCGGCAAAATATAAAGGCGAGAATGACTTGAAAGCTGTAGCCGTAATCGGTGATGGAGCTATGACAGCCGGGCAGGCGTTTGAAGCAATGAACCATGCAGGCGTTGCTGACAGTGATGTGTTGATCATTCTCAATGATAACTGTATGAGCATTGATCCGAACGTTGGTGCACTGAAAGAATACCTGACTGATATTACAACTTCGCCAACGTACAACAAGGTAAAAGACGATGTGTGGAAATTGCTTGGCAAACTGCCGGTAGGCAAGTCTTTTTCAAGGGCGATGGCGCATAAGCTGACAGAAGGAATGAAAGGGATGGTTAGCAGCAGTGCTAATTTATTTGAATCATTAAAGCTCCGGTATTTCGGCCCTATCGATGGCCACAATATCACGAAGCTTGTCGATACGCTGAAAGATCTTCGCAATATTCCCGGGCCAAAATTATTACATGTCATTACGACAAAGGGAAAGGGATATTCGCTTGCAGAAAAAGATCAAACCAAGTGGCATGCGCCGGGATTGTTTGATAAAGTAACCGGCGAGATCGCGAAAAAGAAATTCGATATTCCTCAACCTCCTAAATACCAGGATGTATTTGGCCACACAATAATTGAGCTGGCAGAAAAGAATGATAAGATAGTTGGTGTAACGCCTGCGATGCCTTCGGGTTCATCATTGAAATTCATGATGGAGAAAATGCCGGATCGTGCTTTTGACGTGGGTATAGCTGAACAACATGCTGTAACCGTTAGTGCGGGCATGGCTACGCAAGGCATGAAGGTGTTCTGCAATGTTTATTCATCCTTTATGCAACGTGCATACGACCAGGTGGTACATGATGTTGCTATTCAAAAAATACCGGTGATATTTTGTTTGGATCGTGCAGGATTGGTGGGTGAAGATGGACCAACGCACCATGGCGCTTACGACGTCGCTTACCTGCGTTGTATTCCCAATCTTATTATTAGCGCACCGATGAATGAAAGCGAATTGAGAAACCTGATGTATACAGCGCAACTGGACTCTACTACATCACCATTCGTTATCCGTTATCCACGCGGTGAAGGTGTACTACCTGAATGGAAAACAGAGCTGAAAGAAATAAAAATCGGCAAAGGAAGAAAACTAAAAGACGGGAATGACATCGCTATTCTTTCATTTGGTCATCCCGGCAATTTCGCATCGGCCGCTATCCGCGAATTAAAAAACGATGGATTGAATCCTGCGCATTATGATATGCGGTTTGCAAAGCCGATCGATGAAGAATTGCTACATGAAGTGTGCAATCGTTACGAGAAAATAGTAACGGTGGAAGATGGAACTGTGACCGGGGGAATTGGTTCTGCTATTCTTGAATTCATGGCACAACACAACTACAAAAACGAAATAAAAATTCTTGGTATTCCTGACCGCATTGTAGAACATGGTACATTGAAGGAACTGTATAATGAATGTCACTATGATGCAGGTTCGATTGCGCAAGCTGTCAGGGAAATAATGAAGGATAAGATTACAGTTAATCAACTGCTTGGGTAAGGACATATATCACATCTTCCAAAAATTCAGATAATTTTTTGCTGCATCGCTATTCTTACGAGAGACGCGGTGTTGCGTACATTGAATTTTTCGAGCAAATTTTTCCGATGTGTATCGATTGTACTGACACTTACAAATAAGCGTTCCGCGATTTCTGCATTGGTATACCCCTCTGCAATCAACTCAAGCACTTCTTTTTCGCGACGCGTGACTAGCGTTGCTTCAGGCTTTTCTTTTGCAAGCCGCATCAGTTGAGCCGCATCGATGCTCAGGTATAATTTTCCTTTCATTACCATTTCTATCGCTTCAAGCAATTCTTCCCTTCCCGCATTTTTCAGTACATATCCTGAAGCTCCATTCTCCATCATTCTGCCGATAAAACTTTCCTGGTTGAATGTACTAAGGCCGATAATAAACACAGACGGGTATTTCTCTTTTACTTCTTTGCACAAATCAATCCCGCTTTTATCCGGCAGATTTATATCCATCAGGATTATATCTGGTTGATGACTTTGCAAAAAAGCTAGACAGGATGCAGCAGTTGCAGCATGACCTAACCATTCGATGACCAATTCCTGTTGCAGTAAAGAACGGATGCCTTCTATAACCATGTAATGATCATCAACAATAAATAATTTTACAGGTTTCATATCGGTATTTCAATGTGAACTGATGTTCCTTCGCCAGCATGCGACCGTATATCAACCTTACCTTTCAGATAATCGATCCTTGACCGGATATTGCTCCACCCGATACCGGTTGTTTTTTCCAATATGCCCGTATCAAATCCTCTTCCATCGTCTTCAACTGTCACGGTAAGCTTAGCAGGTTCAGCTGTTACCTGGACAATGGCCTGTTTTGCGATGGCATATTTGAGTATGTTATTGACAAGCTCCTGAACTACACGGTAGACCGCGGCGGCTGTTGCTTGTTCAATAATAGTGTTGCTCATGCCCAAAGCCTGGTATGCAATTTTTACAGCACCGCTTTGGTTCACATCATTACAAAAATCCTTCAGCGCCGTATCCAGCCCAAACTTTACAAGCGATTCGGGCATCAGGTTATGCGCTACACGGCGCATTTCCTGTATTGATGCGTCGAGCATATCAATGCTGCGTTCAAATGCGTAGACATTCTCTTCTGTCATTATCATATTTCCTTTCATAGTATTCAACGAGTGTTTTATTCCTGATAGCATCCCTCCCAAACCGTCATGCAGGTCTTTCGCAAGACGTGTACGTTCATCTTCCTGCCCTTTCAGCAATGCTTCCGTTGCAAGTAATTGTTTTTCATTTTCCAGTTGTAGTATTCGTCTTTGTTGGAGCAATTGCCTTTGCCTATAGGTGCGATAAGCAAGTAACCCAATGATAAGAAGGGTAACGGCGGTACCGATCAATACATAATTAAGGATATTTTTTTGCCGGATAGAAAGAGCTTGTATCTGTTTATCTTTCTCCAGTTGCTGTATTTGCAAGTTCTTTTTTTCCGTTTCATATTTCTTTTCCAGCTCCTGGGTATTGCGGGTTATCTGCCGATTGAGTAAAACAAGATCAATTGAATCCTGTTTCATTCTATACTCATTATAATCGTGTATATTATGCAGTCCAAGTGAAATATCTGACAACGACAACAGTGCTTTCTTTTCATTCTCCAGTTGCGCAGATTGAACAGCTACCTGCAATGCACTCAATGCATTCTCTTTTGCTTTGTCAAATTGCAAAATATTCATGTAATAATCTGATAGCAAACGGTACGAATCGCTAATGCCTTCTTTGTCATCTAATTTTCTGGATAATTGCAGTGCTTCTTCCGCAACAGATTTGTGCTTTGCAGTTTGGTTTGTCATTTTGTAAGCAGTGCCGAGATCCAACAAGAGTGATTCCTGCAAATAAACATCATTTATCGCCGTACTGATCTTTAATGCTTCTTCCAGGTAAGGCAACGCCTCTATTGGTTTATTCATACTAATCAGCGGTACAGCTATTGTGCCAAGAGCATTACCCAGATTTGTAGTATCGTTCAACAATCGTGATTCTCTTATTGCCTGCTTTGCATATTGCACTGCCCTCTCATACTGTTGCATTTTACCATATAAAATAGCAAGATCATTGTATAAAATATGTAACTGCTCTTTATTGGAGATTTCTTCAAGTACTTTTATTGCCTGCAGATAATAATTCACCGAATTTTCATACTGCTCGAGTTTCATGTACGAGATCGCTGCGTTTGCAAGACAAAACCCAAGCCTTCTTTTGTCATTTATTTTTTTACAAAGTTCAACGGAATAAAGATTGAGAGTAAGCGCCGAATCAAGTTTTCCCTGCACATTGTACACATACGTGATGTTGGACACATATTTAATTACACCCACTATATAATTCAATTTTTCACTAAGTTCATTGGCCTTTTTGTAATAGTAAATAGCTGAATCAGGAAGATTGTTTTCGTATTGCTGTCCAACGTTGATATACAACAATACTTTGGCCGTATCATCTTTTGCGGATGCAAGCACTTTACGCAGACTATCAATGTTCATCAATTCCTGGCTCCTGCACAGAATAGCTGTCAATAATAGAAATAGAATTATATAGCAACTGCTGAGATATCTCATAGCAAAGTTTCCCTATTGAAATTTAAAACAAATTAAAATCTTCTCAATAGAGATATGTCTCCCCTTTTTCAATGATTTTTTGTTTTTCTGCTAATCTCCGGTTTTTAGGGGATTGTCAACGCTTGCCTGCAAGTGTATGTTCGCTGTGCAATCAATCAAAATAAAAAATATGAGAAAGCATGTTGTCATCCCTGCCATCGCTGCCATGATATTTTTTGCTGCCTGCAGAAAAACGATCGATTCATTCATAAATCAAGTGCAACCTCCAGCACAACCGGCAACCACTTCTGTTGGAACTCCTGTGGGCGACGCCGTTTCAAAAACCATTGGCTCTGCCGGCGGTAACATTTCTTCGCCGGACGGTAAACTAGAGCTTATTATTCCTGCAGGTGCTGTACTTAGCGATACGGTATTCAGCATTCAACCTATTAGCAATTACTGCCCAGGCGGTTTAAACGGATACAGGTTATTACCGGATGGTACAACTTTCAGTACACCTGTCACACTCAGATTCAAGTATACAAATGACGATGTGAATGGAAGCCTTGCCGCTTTTTTTACCATTGCATACCAGGATAAAGACAATGTATGGTACAGCATACCTTCAGTAAAAGTTGATAGCGTAAATAAAACAATAAGCGTACAAACAAAACATTTTACCGACTGGTCTGATGTACAGCTATTAAAAGTCAAATCGATAACTGTAGATGATGGTGTACAGTTAACAATTGAAGGCGTTCCTATGCAGGTTGCAGACAGGGCTTCCGATAAAACTGCATTGGGTGAAGTTCAGAGCCTTCCGGCAAAATGGTTCGTCAATGGAATTCAAAACGGAAATGACACACTTGGAAAAATAGTTACTGCATCCGGAGGCGGAGGAGATGTGCAATACAGTATGCCTGATGTCCAGTCCGCAGTCTCTGATATCTCCATTTGGGCTCAATTGACAGATTTAAGTGAAGAATGGCCTGTAAAAAATATCATTCTATCGGAACAACTGCCGCCAATCAAAATGAGTTTCAGTGTTCATTTAGAGTCTACCACCGACGAAGCATGTGCTGCACCAGGATCATTTGAATTCGATGAAGCGGATATGGTGGTTGACGTTTATGGCAATGAGGTTACTGTCTCCAATATCACGAACCAGGCGCCTTCAATTATAAACCCTAGCGTACAATATTTTAATTGTACTATTACTGCCTCACCCGGTCCAACCGGTTCAATTAATATCACATCCGCTTCAGGATTTGCGTACAAAAGCTCGCAGATGAATGTACGCTCCGTGAGTTTAGCATTAGTCAATAGTAACACAAGCACCCAGGCCTGTGATCAACAATGTGCTTACACCAGTTCGAGTTCACCGGCCATTGTGGATACGTCAAGCATCACCTCTTATTTTTCTTTTGATATTGTCGATTCAGTTCAATCATTCGGTAAAAAAGGGCAAAACGCATCCTGGGTTATTACGCCGCTGCATTGACCATTTTCTTCTTCTATCAATTACAGATGTCAGTCAATTATTCAATACGTCATACTTTAAAACAACTTATATGAAAAAGATTTTTCTTAGCCTGCTTCTTACTGCTCCTATCTTTCTTTTTGCACAACTCGGCATTAAAGCAGGAATAAATTTTGCAAACATCCGTGGCGCATCAGATATCAACAGTAGTAATCGTTCCGGGTTTCATGCAGGAATTCTTTTTGGAGGTTCTTCTAAGAAGGTATTAGGTTCCAGAACCGAACTTCTTTTCTCTCAACAAGGTTATAATTATAAAACCGGGGCAAATACCGGAAATGTAAACCTGGATTATTTATCACTGCATGAATTGCTCGCAATAAACATCACAAAATATTTTCAATTGCAGCTCGGTACGCAGATTGCTTATCTTCTCAATGCAAAAAAAGATAGTAGCAGCAACCCAATGTCATCGCTGTATGATAGTCTTGGATTAGGTGGCTATGGAAAAATCCTGAATACATTTAATCGTATCGACTACGGGTTAGCAGGCGGATTTGAGATACACCCGGTAAAAGGATTACTGATAGGAGCCCGGATAATTTTCAGTTTTAGCAACCTGTACAAAATGCCGGATGCAAATGATACTCAACAACAGACATCATATTCTCCGTCGTTTAGTGGAAAGAACAATGTGATTCAGGCTTATATAGGTTGGCAGTTTGGTAAAAAGTAATGAGAGTAGGTTTTAACTTTTCCTTGCTAAAAGAGGTATGGAATAAAATCCGTTAAGCATCTGAACTATGTCTTAACCGATCGCCATGATTTACAAAACCCTGCTGATTGTATTTCTTACAATTACTGCAATTGTGCTACCCACGTATTTCTTTTGGTATAAGCCGAAGTTCAAAGTGCATTCGGCGGATAATTTCGCTAATAGAGTAAAAGATAATAAAGTACTGTTTAGTAAACTTGGCAAAAAAGCCTTCCTGATAAAGGACTATGCAAAGAAGAATGGGTTCAATGAAAACACCAGCTTCCTCATTGACATGAGTATTGAATCAGGGAAGAACCGCTTTTTTGTATATGACTTGAAAAAAGATTCCATTCTGCTTGCAGGCCTTGTAGCACATGGTAGTTGTGATGATGGATTTAAAACATCCGCAGAATTTTCCAATAAAGTCAATAGCGGTTGCAGTTCACTTGGAAAATTCAAAATCGGCGGCGCTTATAAGGGTAGTTTTGGAACATCCTTTAAATTATACGGTTTGGATTCTACTAACAATAACGCCTATCAACGGTTTGTTGTATTGCATCCTTATTCCTGTGTACCTGAACAGGAAACATACCCGCTTCCGATTTGTAACAGTCGCGGCTGCCCGATGGTGTCACATGGCTTCATGAATCAGTTAACGCCAATTATTAAAGCATCTAAGAGGCCAATTTTATTATTTATTTTCCAATAGTTTGTCATTTGATAAATTCTTCCACGAGTGTGGATTCGTTACCAACTATCTTTTGCAACGTTTACTTGATTTGGTTTGTCATCGCACAGACATTGCGAGTATCTTCAAGCTTTATTTTAATCAATACTGCCGGTATGCGATATTGTTTTATCCTGGTAACATTCGTGTTGGCTATTTGCTGTCATAGTCAGCCAAATTTCACGCTGGCAACCGGCTTTTCAATCAATGGATACAAAAAAAAGGGGAGCGATGCCACGTTTAATCACATTCCGGTTTCATTACAGTGGTCGCCGTTTGGTTTTAAGAATATTTTCCTGGTAAAGCTTGATTACTTTATTCCCTTTCAAACATCAGCATTTGACCAGGCTTATACGGCAAATACAAATTTGCCTTCCGAAATACAGGTACAGAAAACATACCGCGCCAATATGTATAACTTAAGTGCAGGCGCCCGTATTCCGGTTCATCGGTACAAGGACAACTATAATTTCTATGTAGATGCATTACTGGGTTTTGTGTCGCATCAAAATATAAAGGTTCGATACGATGACTATGATAAAGGCAACTATGAAATATTAAACCAGGATTTCAGTCTGCGGAAAACAAGTATTTCACTGAGCATTGGCGCTGTTTATAAATACACATTACCAAACAGGGATCATCTTCTTTTCATGTTTCATTTGCAATCGCCGCTGCTTGCTTCAGATAATATTCATGGGTATGATCTATCGTATACATTCGTTACGCCTTTACAATTGATGTTTGGATACAATCTTGTTTACAACAAAAAGATTTCCATTAAATGAGAAAGCAATTGAAAAATATTTACTGGATTCTTTTTTCAGCACTAACTGTGGCTGGTTGTCATAAACCAAGAAATTTCTACGAAGACAGTAATGATCCGGGCTTAAGCCGATTAACGTCCCGCGGTTATAATATTGCAACCTGCTATATCAACAATGAAGCATATATCAATCCGTACAGGAATTATTTGTTTGGCGGTGCGAATACCAGCTTGACAATCGAAAAAATTCAAACGGCGGCTGCAAAAGATACATTGAGATTAACCTGGCAAATTGAAAGAGCAAATGCAGTCTATTCACCGGGTTCGCCGTTGAGTTATACCAGTATGAATCTTTTCATTCCGATTAATAAAAATTTTTCAACAAAAGATTTTGAAGCTTTAGCAGGAACACGCTTTCCATACGATACATCAACTAACATATCTATGAAACTGGATAACCTCTTTGATACGACGCTCACAGATTCTACAAGCATTTACTTTGTGAGAACTGCGCCAGATAAAACAATTACATCACAAACCGGATTTTCGTTTTCCGGTTTATTCCAGGGGAAAATCGGCCCCGATATCTACATTACCAAAGGCAGGTTTGATTTTTCTATAACTGAAGATTACCTGAACCAAATTTTACGATAAAAACAAACAGGCCATACCTTACTGGGTATGACCTGTAATTATTTGAAACAAAATTACTTCTTAAACGAGTTTTGCTTCATGTGTAATGTTTGTATTCAGCAATTTGCTGATCGGGCAATTCGCTTTAGCATCGGCGATACTTTCATCAAATTTCGCCTGGTCAATACCCGGAACCTTTGCTGTTACTTCAAGATGACTTTCTGTAATTGCACCGTTATCTAACGTGATCGTACATTTCGTATCGATGTTTTCAGGTGTAAATCCTGCAGCGCCGAGAACAAAACTGAGTTTCATGGTAAAGCATCCCGCATGAGCTGCGGCTACCAGTTCTTCCGGATTCGTGCCAACACCGTCTTCGAAACGGCTTTTGTATGAATACTGAGTATCTTTTAATACACCTGATTGAGTTGTGTTTGTTCCTTTACCATCTTTACCGGATCCTTTCCAGTTTGCTGTTGCGAAGCGTTTCATAAAATAAATTTTAAACGATTAAATGCTGATATTATTAAATCTACTGTTATTGCTCTTCTTCAAATTCTGCCAACCTGTTCTCCGGTTCGTTGTATTCAATGATGAAATTATTCTTGCCTTCACCGATCATGATCTTTAAAAATTTTTGCTGAACCAGTTCCAATAAAGAAAGAAACAAAAATATTGCATGCACTCTGTTCTCTGCTTTCTCAAATATTTTCTCAAACGAAACATTCCGTTGCGCTTCGGCCAGTGAAAGCATATCCTGACGACTAGCTTCCATGGTATATGTATACTGCACCACGGTATGCACAGGCTTGTTTATTTTATCTGAATACTTCAGCATTGCCCGTTCAAATGCTTTCATCAATTTGAATAAGGTGATACTTTGTATTTCAGTACCATCGCCGGCGTCTTCGCCAATCTGCGAAAGCTCTTTCTGAATATTGCCGCGTTTTATCATCAACATGCGCAATGCTTCCATTTCAGCCATTTGCGCAGACGCTTCTTTGAAACGTTTATACTCAAGAATTTTGCTAACTAATTCTTCGCGAGGATCAATTTCATTTCCTTGCGCATCGAGTTCTTTGCGCGGTAGCAGCATCTTCGCCTTAATGCGCATTAAGGTAGAAATGAAAAGAATAAACTCACTCGATAATTCGATATTCAACGATTCCTGGTGATGAATATAGTCAAGGAAATCGTTGGTAATTCTGGTAATGGGTATGTTATAAATATCCAGTTCGTCTCTTTCTATAAAAAATAATAAAAGATCAAATGGCCCTTCAAACTGCGGCAACTTTATCTGGTACGATGTATTATTCACGTCTTTGGAAGATTAAAAATAAAGTCCTGTTATAACAACAGGACTTTACAAAAATAGGGGAAAATGACCCGGCTTCGGCCGTAAGTTCTACACAGGTTTATCAACTATTTTGGATGTGGATCATTAAAATTTTGCCGAAAACCCAACACCTAGTAATTGTCTTACCTGCAATTTTTGTATTGCATCATCATCATACAGCAAATCCAATGCAATGTTGGCAGAAATATATTTATTCACTTTCATTGCCAGCACATTGGTCCAGTACAGGTCAACGTTTTGCGGGTTGCTTTTATAGTTAGAAAACAGGTCCATGCGACTGGTGTAAACTATGTTCTTAGCAACTTCCTTGTCGAAACGGATGCTTGCGAAAGCGCCAATTTCATTACGGCTTTTTTCGCCCGGTGTAACGCCATAAGCGCCTTTGGCAGATAATTCATCATTACTAACTATAACCCATCTTTCAGTAATTGGTGAAATGAAAATTGAAAAGTAATCAACCGGTTTGTATGTAAAGCCTGCCGATAACAAAATATACGCTGGTGCAAATGCCGCCGATACCAACGATGCTGAATCTCTGCCTAACACATCTTTACTATATGTGTACCCGTTAGAGAATTGGGAACGGAAATTAAATAATGCGCCGACATACCATTTTGGTGCAATCTGGTATCCGTAATTAGATAAAAGATCGATGCGGTCATCACTTTTGCGACGGCCCAGGCTTGTAGTATTTACAAATCCATAACCAAGATCGAGAGAGTTATCCCACATGTGGCGACCTTTTTTATAATATGCATACAGGTTTAAAAACGCTACACCAGAAAATGAAAATTTGTCGCCGCCACCAACCCAGTTTGAAAGCGACCCCTGGGCAACATTCAACGTAAATAATCCGCCGGTTTTCCAGACCTTCTGAGTAGTGTCGTTTGGATCTTTTTTTACAGTTCGTCCGGCATCGTTTTGCAGATCTTTCACTGTTTGATCCTGTGCAAACAGGGTGGATACAGAAAGAATAAACGCAAGGATAAAAGTTATCTTCTTCATAGTGAGGGAATAGTTTAACAATCAATGATTGATTTTGCAACCATTGATCTTTTAATTAAGAAATAGAGTTTTATTTTTTTAATGAGTCGCGTATTTCGCGAAGCAGCACGATATCTTCTGGTGTAGCGGCTGGTGGTGGCGGTACTTCTTTTTTCTTCATGCTGTTGATTGCTTTAATAATTAGAAACATAACAAACGCAACAATTATAAAATCAATAACAGCCGTCAAAAAACTGCCCCATTTTAATGCGACTTCAGCTGCCGCAGGAGTAGTAACAGTCCCTGATGCATCTTTTACTTCAGCAACAGCCTGGTGTAAAACAATTTTCTTCTGACTGAAATCTTCATTTCCCGTAAGCAATCCAATAAGCGGTGCAACAAGCCCTTCAGTAAACGACGTGACAACTTTACCAAATGCGCCACCCATTACAAATGCAACGGCAATATCAACAAGATTGCCCTTCATGGCAAATTCCTTAAATTCTTTCAGCATTCCCATAAAAACGTTTTTTGGTTGTTAGCTAATAGAGACTGTTTATTGAATGTATTGATTTTTACCTGAAAAAAATGAGTGGATATATTATTTTTTTAGCCCGGGATATTTCATATCCAGCGACTTCAGTGTATCCAATACAGCAGAGGCAATCAGATATTCTTTGTACCAGTTTTGATCTGCAGGAACAATTGTCCATGGTATATCGTTACAGTTTTCAAAACAATCTTCATACATCTGCATATAAATATCCCACAGTTTTGCCTCTGAAAAATCATTTTCGTTATACTTCCATTGTTTTGATGGATCTTTTATTCTTTCCTGTAAACGTTCCTGTTGTTCTTCCGGTGAAACGTGTAAATAGAATTTCAGGATGTGTGTGTCATTATGGTCCTGCAACAGTTGTTCAAAGTCATTAATCGCTTTCATCCTTTTTTTTGCCAGCTTATCATCACACCATTTATGCACTCTTGTAATCAGTATATCTTCATAATGAGAACGATTGAATAATTGAATCATGCCTTTTGCGGGTGTATGCGAATGAACACGCCATAAAAAATCATGCGACAATTCTTCAGCCGTTGGCGCTTTAAATGATTTGACTGTGACACCCTGCGGGTTGAGTTTTCCAAAGACATTTCTGATGACACCATCTTTTCCGCTTGCATCCATTCCCTGGATCACGACTAATAATGAATGCTTATTCTCTGCATACAAAAGGTTTTGCAGTTCATTCAGATCATCAACAATCTCCTGTGTTTTTTTCTTCGTCTTGTCTTTATCGAGGTCTTTTGGGGCACGGGTGCTGATTTCAGATAGCTTTATTTTTCCCATAATAGTCCTTTATAAATGTATTGGCCGGTAATCTTCTAATCGCGACAATGACGTCACGAAATTCAAAGTAGTTGTCTTAACACCAAAAAATAGTAAGGGTAGTTTATTGCTGACTAATAAGAGCTTCCAACACCAAAGTATAAGCGAAAATGGCAAATACTATACCGCCATAATTTCTTTCTCTTTTTGTGCAAGATGCTTGTCAACTGTGACGATAAACTTATCTGTTAAAGCCTGAATATTCGCTTCTGCATCTTTGGCTACATCTTCACTCAATCCGTTTTTTTGCAATTTCTTTACTCCTTCGATTGCATCGCGACGTATGTTGCGTATTGCAACTTTTGAATGTTCGCCTTCTGCCTGGCATCTTTTTACCAATTCCTTTCTTCTTTCTTCTGTTAATGGAGGGAGAAACAAGCGTATAATAGCGCCGTCATTCTGAGGTGTCACGCCGATATTGCCTCCGATAATGGCACGTTCTATCGGTTGCAGCATGTTCTTTTCCCATGGCTGAATAGTGAGCGTCCTCGCATCCAGCACGCTGATATTTCCCACCTGGCCTATTGGTGTGGGCGATCCATAATAATCTACAACAATTCCATCCAGCATTTGCGGGTTAGCTTTTCCTGCCCGGATTTTAATCAACTCTGTTTCGAGGTGACTGATCGCTTTATTCATGTTCTCTTCTGCATTCGTCCGCAAGGAGCTTATATCATCTGCCATAATTTCTTTTTTTAAGGAAAGCAAAGCTAACAAAACCACCAAAAAACGCGATAAAAAAATGGGAGTGAAAAATTTCACTCCCACTCATATTTTAATAAGCTTTTTAGTTCTGCTCTGCTACAATCGCCTCTTTTGCCAGGGCAACCACTTTAGTGGTTGTTTTATAGTCAACACTCACATTTTCATTTAAATGTTTCGCAACAACAAGTCTCGTAGTACGTGTTCTTCGGTAATATAAAAATCCGATACCTGTAAACGAAACAGCCAGCATCGTCATTAGCAGGTAATTTGATCCCCATGCTTTACCGTAATAAGCAAGAATAACGAAGAATATATTTATCACTAAACAAGAATAAGTAACTGAATTATGATTTAATCCTTTGTTCAGCATTAAATGATGAATATGATTTCGGTCAGGCGTAAACGGTGAACGTCCGTTTACAATACGGATGGCAAAAACCCTCAGTGTATCGAAAAGAGGAACCATGAGAATGGCAAAAGCCATCGCTACAGGAGACGCAACAGGAAGAATTGCTCCCGGCGCATCCGCAATATTGATAAACTTTATAACTAAAATGGAATTCACCAGGCCTATCATCAATGATCCGGAATCACCCATAAAAATTTTTGCCGGGTGGTGATTAAAAATAAGGAATGCGAGAAGGCTTCCACACATTGAAAATGCGAGAAGAGAATAAGAAATCTGTTCGGCCGCAAAAAAATAGGCGCCAAAAATAGCTGTTGTTAATAGCCCTAATGTTCCGGCAAGACCATCGACACCATCTATAAGGTTGAAAGAATTTATGACAACAATTATGGTAAGATAAGATATCGCCAACCCAAATGCTTCCGGAACTTCGTGAATTCCAAAAAGGCCGTGCATGCTGGTGAGTTTAATACCTCCAAGGTGTATCAGTATCGAAGCGGCAATGATCTGACCGATAATCTTTTTAAATGCGGATAAGACAATGAGATCGTCTTTCAATCCCAAGAAAAATATGACAAGCGCTGCGGCAAAAAAATATTGAAACTCAGGATTTGAATATTCAGAAATGGAGAGCAAAGAAGCTAAAAGAAAGCCGCCGAAAATGCCGACACCGCCAAGAGAAGCAACGGGTCGTACATGTATCTTTCTTTCATCGGGCACATCAAACAACTTTTTTTGCTCAGCTATCTGCAATACCACCGGAATTGCTAAAAAAGTAATGATGAAGGCTACAGATCCTGTCAGGAATACATCAAACATTCAACGTGTTTTGATTATACAAAAATATGGCCTTACACAATTCGTTTACAATTAAATATAAAATATTTATACACTAATCAGGATAACCCGGAAACTCATAGGAAAAACAAAATAAGAAAAGATAGATAATTCTACGCGGTTGGATTTCGTATTAAAAAAGATCGCACATTTGCAGCGCAATTGGGGCTTTGAGCGAACAAGATACAAAAAGTTTAATATAAAGTGAAATATTATGCCTGAGTTAAAAGAGATAGCAAGTCAGATAAGAAGAGATATCATCAGAATGGTACATGGCGCTAACAGCGGCCATCCTGGTGGTTCGCTTGGTTGTGCGGATTTTTTTACTGCCTTGTATTTTAAGGTAATGAAACATGATCCTTCATTCAACATGGATGCAAAAAATGAGGATGTCTTTTTTTTATCAAATGGGCATATATCTCCTGTATTCTACTCATCATTGGCAAGAAGTGGTTATTTCGACATCAAAGAACTGTCAACTTTCCGCAAACTAAATTCACGGTTGCAGGGCCATCCGGCAACGCATGAGCATTTGCCGGGAATACGCGTAGCATCTGGATCATTAGGTCAGGGAATGAGCGTTGCCATCGGAGCTGCACTTGCTAAAAAATTAAATGGCGATAGCTCTTTGGTTTTTTCATTGCACGGCGATGGTGAGCTGGATGAAGGCCAGATATGGGAAGCTGCAATGTTTGCACCACACCATAAAGTTGATAACCTCATTTCAACTGTTGACTGGAACGGTCAGCAGATCGACGGACCTACAGATAAAGTAATGAGCCTCGGAAATGTTCGTAACAAATTCGAAGCTTTTGGCTGGACGACATTGGAAATGAATGGTAATGATATGGATGACGTAATTGCAACGCTGGCAAAGGCAAAATCACTGACAGGCCAAGGCAAACCAATTGCGATCATGATGCATACCATTATGGGAAAAGGAGTTGATTTTATGGAAAACGATCACAACTGGCATGGCGTAGCGCCGAATGATGAGCAGTTAAAAAGAGCGTTAGCACAATTACCCGAAACGTTGGGAGATTATTAGAAAGAACCACGATTTCTAAGATCACAAATAAATTTATTAGATAAAAAGGCCGCATATAGAATGCGGCCTTTTTCAATTTAAATCAACGAATGATATAGGAAACAAGTAATTCAATTGTGTTATCTTCTCTTCTTCCTTTTAATCCTTCAAAATTCAATAAATCATGGTTCTATTTATTCACTTCTCAAAGAAAATTCCCTGACATTCGCCTTTTTTGCAGAAAGCCATGCGGCAAAAAAAGTAATGACATAAACAGTAATTCCCACCAGTATAAAGTCGGAGATCTTTAAGTCGACAGGAAAATAATCAATCAAAAAAGTATTTCCTTCAAGAGGTATCAGTTTAAAATTTACCTGAAGAAAAGCGATTATCAATGCCAATAACATTCCCACTACGCCTCCGATCATCGCCAGCAACATCCCTTCATTCATAAATATTCCCTGGATAAACCCATCGCTGCCCCCTAGCGCATGCAACACGCTGATGTCTTTTTGTTTTTCCAGCACCAGCATTGTCAAAGCCCCAATCATATTGAAAGCAGCAACAACTAGTATCAATGACAATACCGCATAAATAACCCATTTTTCTGTGCCCATAACAGAATATAATTCACGGTTCTGCTCATACCGCGTCTGCACTGAATATTGCTTATCGTTAAATATCTTTTGTACTTCTTTTTTTATTTTGTCTGCTGCCGCAGGATCATTTGTCGCTATTTCAAGCCCGCTGTAGTCTTCTTTTCCTAAGTTCAATAACCGTTTTATAAAGCCAATATTGGTAATCGCATATTTATTATCAAAATCCTGTTGTATAACAAACGTACCGGACGCTGTAACTGAACTTGCACTGATCGATTTCATGGGGTCGATCTGTTCGGTCTCATCTTTTTTGGGCAAATAAACTGTTAATGGAAAAAGGTTTCTGTCTGTCTGAATACCAACAGCATTTTCAATACCAGAACCCAGTACCAGTGAAGCGGAATCTTCACTTCCCAAGCTGTAATTTCCCCGGATAAGGTTATTTGCAACACCGGTAACATAGCGATAGTTTTCATCTACGCCTTTCAGATAGACCAGGCATTTTGATTCGCCATTCTGTAACAGCGCTTTCTCTTCTACTACCAATGAAAAATTCCTGATACCCGCAAGTCCTTTTAATTTCTGCAACTGTGCCTCACTGATAGTAATCGTTTTGCCCGAAGCCGGCAGGATTTTGAGATCCGTATAAAATGAGGAATACAATGATTTTACAAGCCCCTCAAATCCATTGAATACGCTCAAAACAAGTATGAGCGCAGCTGTACCTATAATGATAGCAACGATACTAATCCAGGCGATAATATTGATAGCATTCGTGGATTTTTTCGCCTTGAAATAACGCCAGGCAAAAAGAAGTTTGAGATTCAAAGTTTATAGTTTATGGTTAGCCATGGCATTTTAAACCCATCGTTAATTGACGTAAAAGCGCTGAGTTATTGCTTGTCCGGATCAGATGATTTTATTTGCTTGAACAACTCTTCCATTTTAAACACATGATCAAGCGTATCATCTTTAAAAAATTTCAACTCTGGTATTCTGCGCAATTGATTTTTTACCCGCGAGGCTAATTCCTTTTTTATCTCCCAGCTTCTGTCTTCTATTTTTTTCAATAGTGCTTCCGGATCTTTTACCTGGAAGAAACTGAGATACATTCTTGCTTCCAACAGGTCTGGCGTTACCTTAACAGAACTTATTGAAACCATGCCTCCATCAATCATGCTCAGGCCTAGTTTCCTGAATATTTCATTCATTTCTTCCTGTATCAGGCCGCCGATCTGCTTCTGTCGCTTTCCTTCTTCCATATCTTAACTATTTAGTTCTTTGTAAAATTAGTTACTTTGCGCCGTTTAAGTTAACATCAGGATGAAGCAATATTCAAGGGTTTTTGGCTATTTAAGAAATTATAAAGGACAGGTTTTATTGTATTTTCTTTTCATTGTCCTCTCAATCGTGTTTTCGATTGTTTCCGTAGGCATGTTAGCGCCATTTTTTGATCTTATTTTCAAACAAGATAGCGCGGCTGGCTCCAAAACACTTGATAATCCAATGATGGAATCGTTGAGGCAAATGATCTTCAGCCAGGCTGGTCATGTCGAGCCGGCAAAAATTCTCGCGATTATCTGTGTGATTATTATCATTTCTATTTTTCTAAAAAATCTTTTTCTCTATTTATCCTATTATGTCCTCAACCCGTTGAAGAACACAATTATCAACGAATTAAGGGCTGACCTGTATAATAAAATATTGCATTTACCTATCGGTTACTTTACAGAAAAAAGAAAAGGCGACTTAATCAGTCGTATGACGACAGATATCAGCGAGGTTGAAACTTCAGTAATCGGAACACTGGAAGGCTGGGTTCGTGACCCCCTGACGATACTGGTAAACTTTGCTGTTCTGTTTTACATCAGCCCTCGGTTAACCGTGGTTATCTTGCTGTGTATTCCGGTAATCAGCCTTGTACTGGGTAGAATTTCAAAAGCATTAAAAAAACAATCGAATGAAGCAGCTATTAAATATGGAGAATCGCTTTCCGTATTGGATGAAACGTTAAATGGGTTGCGGGTTATCAAAGCATTTAACGTGGAAGGGTTGCTTAAAAAAAGGTACGACGTTATTAATGATGAACTATTGATCGCCAAAAATAAAATTAATTACCGTCGTGATATGGCATCACCAATGTCTGAGTTTTTGGGCGTATTGGTTTTTTGCGGAATACTTTGGTTTGGAGGTCAATTGGTGTTACATAAAGAATTGCTGGCTCCTTCGACTTTTCTTGCTTATCTCGGTTTATTTTATAACATTATTAACCCGGTTAAAACTTTATCTACATCATTCAGCAATATGCGTAAAGGCTCTGCCGCCATAACGCGTATTGAAGAGATCATCAAAGCGCCTATAACAGTAGATGATAATGCGAACGGGAAAAAAATCAATTCATTTGACAACAAAATCGAATTCCGTAATGTTCGTTTCGCCTATGATGATGCAGTAATTCTTGATAATATAAATCTTGTTATTGAAAAAGGGAAAACTGTTGCCCTCGTTGGTTCTTCAGGTGCAGGTAAATCAACCTTGGCTGACCTTGTACCAAGATTTCATGATGTGACTTCGGGTGAAGTTTTAATAGACGGAATAAATATAAAGGAGTACTCGCTTCAATCTGTACGTCAGTTAATGAGCATCGTTACACAGGAACCCATCTTATTTAATGACAGCATTGCGAACAATATTGCGTTAGGCCATCCTGAAGCAAGTAGAGAGCAAATAATTGAGGCTGCGAAAATCGCCAATGCGGATAATTTTATTGTAAATAAAGAAGAAGGTTATAACAACAACATCGGTGATCGTGGTAGTAAGCTAAGCGGTGGTGAAAAACAACGCCTGACTATTGCAAGAGCTGTTTTAAAAAATCCACCAATTCTCATCCTGGATGAAGCTACCTCTTCACTCGATACAGAAAGCGAACGCCTGGTGCAGGATGCCATCAATAATATGATGAAAAACAGAACAAGCATTGTAATTGCACATCGGCTATCCACCATTCGCCATGCCGATGAAATCATTGTTTTACAAAAAGGTAAAATAGTTGAACGGGGTAATCACAACGAACTGATTGCGCAGAATGGGTTTTATAAGAGATTGGTGGATATGCAGGAGGTAAAGTGATTAGTCGGCAACTACAGAAGAATATTGGTGAAATTCTGAAACGAAATTTATGTAGTTAACAATAGCATCAACTTCCTGATCAGTTATGTCTGGAAATGCTGTCATCATCGATCCATATTTTTCCTTCAAACCTTTTGTGTACGCATCGGTCTCCATAAACTTTGATGGATTTCTTATCCATGCATACAATTTGGTTCGGTCTTTCCATGGTCCTCTTTCTTCAAAGCCAATAAAGTTTGGACCTGTAGCATCTTTATATATCTGGTGACAGGATGCGCACTTGCTATTAAATAAAATCTTTCCCCAAGCTGCAGATTCGCTCATTACAGGCGGGGCAACCGGAGCAACAGATGAAACAGATACTTGCTTATTGGAAAAAACTTCTGTAGAAACTATTTTATCAATAAAATAATATCCAATCGGTAAAGAAAGCGAGAGTAACACAGCATAGATAATATAATTAACCTGCCTGTTCACTCCACAAAGGTAGTTGCGAAATTTATTCTGTCAATAGTTACTTTTTCTGAGCAATCCAGCTATCAATTTTCTGCTCAAGCAAATTGAGCGGCATGCTTCCATCCGTTAATACCTGGTCATGAAAATCAGCAAGATTGAATTTGCTTCCTAATTCTTTTTCAGCTTTCGTTCTTAATTCGCGGATTTTTAAAGCGCCGACTTTATATCCAAGGGCCTGGCCTGGTATTGCCATGTAGCGTTCTATTTCCGCAGTTGCTCCCTGTTCGCTGATCGCTTCGTTATCTGTCATGTATTTTATTGCTTCTTCTCTGGTCATTCCTTTTTCATGGATACCCACATCTACAACCAGCCGAATGGCGCGGTGAATCTCATCGCCCAATGCACCCATATACTGATAAGGATCGGTGTACAAGCCAAGTTCTTTACCAAGGCTTTCGCAATATAATGCCCAGCCTTCTACATAAGCGTTTTGCCCACCGAAACGTCTAAACGCCGGTAATGACGTGTCTTCCTGTTGCAGTGATATCTGATAATGATGTCCGGGTATTGCTTCATGCAAAAACAAACTTTCCATGCCGCTCGTAGTATTGAATTTTGTAGCATCAAGAATCGGTACATAAAAAATTCCGGGGCGTGTGCCATCGGCTGTTCCTTGTGCATATTCAGCGCTGGCACTTGCAGCTCTGAATGCTTCCGTTTGTCTTATTTCAAATTTTGTTTTCGGAACGTGATTAAACATTTTCTGCAGGTTCGGCTCCATTCTTTTGTGAATCGCTTCAAATGCATCCAATACTTCCTGCGGCTTTTTGTAGGGCATAAACTTTTTATCGTTCTTCATATATTCAAAGAAAGCAGCAAGATCGCCTTTGAATCCTACTGCATTTTTTACACTATCCATTAATCCGCGTATTCGTTTTACCTCTGCTAAACCTGTATTATAAATTTCATCCGGCGTTTTTGTTGTTGTCGTTTGCTGGTATACTAAAAACTCATACAATTCTTTACCATCAGGAATAGTACCGATACCGGAAGTGGTTCTTGCTTTTGGTAAATATTCTTTTTGCAAAAAATCGGCGAGTTTCGCAAATATGGGCACCACCGTTTCATTCACCATCTTTTTATAAGCGCCTTTCAATGTTTCTTTTTCTGCATCGGTAAATGAAGCAGGAAACATATTAACAGGTGAATAATAAAGATTTCCGGCATAGTTGGCGGTATCTGTAACCATAGCGGTTAGCTGCGGAATTATTTTTACAACCAATGATTTCGGCAATACAATACCACTTTCCATTCCTTTGCGGAAATAAACAATAGCGCTGTCAAACCAAATTCCGAGTGCATTTACACGCTTTATCCATTTATTATAATCATCCACAGTCTTGAAAGGTTGTGCACTGGTACCACCTGCAAATTGTCCCAGCGTATTTTGAATACCATAAAACTGGTTCAGCGGGATATAATTATCATGATACGTCAACGCTTTAATGTTGACCTCCATATTGTATTTAAAAATGCTATAGCTTAGTTTATCCTTTTCAATCAATGCGGCAGTGTCAAAGACAGAAAGTTCATTTAAATAACGCTCATACAATTTCCGGCATGTATCGCGATAGCTATCTGTAAAGTCCGCCGGCAATAAATCACTATAGCGATTATCTCCTTCAAAGGATGCATTTAACGGGAAAATCTTCAGGTTGTCTTCGTGGTATTGATTGAATAATGCAGCGAGCTTTGCATTAGATTGCTTCGTTTCACCGGTTGTAGTTTGATTTGTATTGCAGGATATAACTGAAACCAAAACTGCGGCAATGAAAAAAAATTTTCTCATAATTTTTAATTACACATAAAACAGAAAATAGAAATCTTTCGGGAAAGATAAAATAAGCAGTGTAAAGATGATGACAAAGGTTGATGTAATTACCAGATTTCTTCGAAATCTACTTTTGCAAGGCAGTTTTCGAAATCAAAATCAAATGAAAACGATTTCCCCTTTTGTTGCAGTTTATATAATTTGTTTTCTAAAGCATAAACTTCAACTTCATCCGTAGAAGGGTCTACGATTATATAATATTTTATTTCTTGCTTTTCGTACAGAGAATATTTGGAATGCCGATCTTTAAGCGCTGTTGACGGAGATAAAATTTCAACAACTAAAGCCGGTGGAAAATCAAGAAAGTTTTTGACAATCTCACCACAAACAATAAGCAAATCCGGTTGTAGCACAGTATCATCCGCGATCAAGTAGTCAATCGGCTGATATACCTTGCATTTTTTGCATTCCTTCAACGTGTTTCTAAATTCAGTTGAAAGATTGACTGCTATCCGCTGATGCTTCGGCACCGGCATTGGACTCATGGCATGAGGAATACCCTCAATTATTTCCCAACTACCTTCCCAATGAAGATAGTCGCTATAGGTATAATGTGGTAATATTTTTACTGCTGCTGACAAAGTTCAGATTTATACAAAATTAAACTTTTTAGTCTTGTCATTTATCACTTTAGCACCTCTCTACTGATAACCAGCTTCTGTATTTCGCTTGTACCTTCTCCGATTGTACACAGCTTCGAATCCCGATAATGTTTCTCTACCGGAAAATCTTTTGTATAGCCATAGCCACCAAAAATCTGCACGGCATCATTGGAGACTTTTACGGCGACTTCGCTTGCATAATATTTTGCCATCGCTGCAATTTTGGTTACATATTCACCACGCACTTTTAGATCGCATGCCTGCAACGTTAAAAGATCTGCGGCTTCTATTTCTGTTGCCATATCTGCGAGCTTAAATGAAATGCCCTGGAAACTTGAAATCGGTTTATCAAACTGATGTCTTTCCTTGGAATATTTCACGGCAGCCTCGTAGGCGCCTTTGGCAATACCTAAAGAAAGTGAAGCAATAGAAATGCGACCACCATCCAATACCTTCAACGCCTGCCGAAAACCCTCCCCTACTTCGCCAATGCGGTTTGCATCCGGTATTCTGCAATTGTCAAAAATCATTTCGGCAGTTTCGCTGGCACGCATGCCCAATTTATTTTCTTTTTTTCCTCCACTGAATCCCTTTGTACCACGCTCAACAATAAACGCAGTCGCATTACCACTTGTTCTTGGTTCGCCTGTTCTGCAAACGACAACAGCTACATCGCCGCTTTTACCATGCGTGATCCAGCTTTTAGTTCCGTTGATGATCCATTCATTTCCATCTTTCACTGCAGTTGTTTTCATATTGCCTGCATCACTGCCGGTATTGGGCTCCGTTAGCCCCCATGCGCCTATCCATTCGGCTGTTGCCAGTTTTGGTAAATATTTTCTTTTCTGTTCGTCGCTGCAGAATAATAACATATGACCTGTACACAATGAATTATGCGCCGCAAGACTTAAACCAATCGAACCGCAAACCTTCGCAATTTCTTCAATGATTGTTTTGTATTCGTAGTAGGATAAACCTGCGCCACCATACTCTTCAGGTACTAAAACGCCCATCAGTCCCAACTTTCCCATTTCTTTAAATACCTGAACAGGAAACTCCTGACTTTCATCCCAGGTCATTACATTAGGGCGTATATATTGATTTGCAAAATCTCTCGTGGTTTGAGCTACCTGTACAGTAATTTCAGATGGTTGAAAATTCATAAAATGGCAAAACGTTTTAATGGTGATTGATCATCGGTTTTCTAAGGTATACTTGAAACGCAGATAGCAGTCACGCATTGCATTAAGTCGACCCATTGAGTGGCACAAGATAAGCAAAAAAACAATTTTTACTAACACGTGTTAGCTATAAATCAGCTAATTGATAATTGCAATTGATCATAAGCCAAATGCATACCGTCTGGCAATTCACTTTCGATTTCATTGTGCAATCCCATCTGATGCGACAGATGGGTAAAATAAGCCGTTGGAACCTGCAGCTCATTTACAATATCAATAGCTTCACCTAAGGTAAAGTGAGATATATGTGTTTGTTTCCGGAGTGTGTTTAAAACAAGTATTTCGCTTCCGCGGATCTTTTCTTTCTCCTGGTCTTCGATACGATTGGCATCAGTAATGTAAGTAAACTTGCCAAAGCGGAAACCATATACTTGCAATTTCATGTGCCACACTAAAACAGGAGTAACCGGGATATCACCAACAATAAATGGGGCCGGAGTTAATGTCTTCAACGTCAATTCTGGTATACCCGGGTATTTTTTATCTGAAAATGCATAATAGAATTCATTGCGAACGGCAGCCTGTGTGGGTACATCTGCGTATATGTCCATTGACTTTTTGGAAAAGAAATTAAATGCACGTATATCATCCAGGCCGCTGATATGATCCTTGTGAGCATGCGTCAACAACACTGCATCGAGATGCTTTACGTTTTCACGAAGCATCTGGCAGCGGAAATCTGGTCCGGTATCGACGACAATTGTTGTATTCGGTGATTGTACAAGTATACTTGACCGTAAGCGCTTGTCTTTGGGGTTCGCAGATGTACATACCTCGCAGTCACAAGCGATCATTGGCACACCACTGCTGGTACCAGTGCCAAGAAAAGTTATTTTGAGAGGAGGATAAGACACGCAAATAATGTGATTGGCAAAATTAAAAAGTAAAAATGTAAAAAGCGGAACCCGGGGTTTGCGTTGTGCCTTTTATCAATTCTTACCTTCTTCGGTTTCGAGCCTTGAGATAATATTGAGGTATAATTTCTTTGAATCTTCCGGCAATGTATCGGTATTGATTTCCAATTGAGGAATCAGATCAATCAGCGTATTGATTCTACCTTCTGTTTGCAGAAATTTATTCAACACAACTACTTTTTTCTGTTCAAGTATGCAATATCCGCTTTGAAAAGTACCCCTTTCATAACGCAATACATAGCCTGATAATTCGGGTATAGATTCCAGTTTGTCAAGAGTGGATTGTGTATATTTCATAGTCAATTGTGAATGGTGAATAGTCAATAATACCTCAAAGGTAAGAATGAGCTTTAAAGAGGCAGAGCACGCCGGTTCATAGTTTTCCACAAAGAATAAAGCTGCCAATTGACGATTGACGACTCACGTTTCACGTTTATTTACTCTGCATTCGTATCACCGGTACGATCATTTCTTCCAGACTTACACCACCGTGCTGAAAAGTATTGCGATAATAATTCGCGTAGTAATTGTAGTTATTCGGGTAACATAGAAAACCATCTTCTTTTGCAAAAATGTACGATGAATTTACGGTCGGTACAGGTAACCCCGCATCTCTCGGATCACGAAAAGCAAGAACTTCCTTTGGTTCGTAATTCAAATTACGACCGTGCTTATAGCGAAGATTAGCCGTAGTCTGTTTATCTCCGATCACTTTATACGGGGTCTTTACGCGAATACTTCCATGATCGGTTGCTAATACAACTTTGATGTTCTTATCGGCTATTTTTTTCAATGCCTGATTGAGTGGGGAATGTTCAAACCATGACGCAGTTATACTGCGATAGCTCATTTCATCCCCGGCCAGCTCTTTCAACACCTCCATTTCCGTACGGGCATGACTCAGCATATCGACAAAATTGTAAACAATAACATTCAGATCATTTGTCATCAGGTTGTGAATATTATTTACCAGGTCAAGACCGGCCTGGTTGTTTACGACTTTGGTATACGATACTTTAAGATTTCCTTTGCCTAATCGTTTTAATTGCGCCCTGAAGAAATCTTCTTCATGCAGGTTTTTTCCACCTTGTTCATCATCATTTTTCCATTCTGCTGCAAAGCTTTTTTCAATATCTATGGGCAGCATACCCGCAAAAATTGAATTACGGGCATATTGAGTTGCCGTCGGCAAAATGCTATAAAATGTATCTTCTTCAGTAATCCTGAAACTATCTGCAAAAATGGGTTGAATGGCTTTCCATTGATCGAAGCGAAGGTTGTCAATCAAAACAAAAAACAACGGTGTACCTTTTTCTACATGCGGTAATACTTTAAACTGAAACATCGAATGGCTCATCACAGGACCTTCTTTGCTCTTCGGGCTTACCCACGTTGCATAGTTTTTACTCACAAACTTGAAGAACTCGGTATTCGCTTCACTCTTCTGGCTTTGCAATACTTCCTGCATCTCCGGACTATCGCTTTTCTGCATCTCCAGTTCCCAATACACCAGCTTTTTATAGATATCCATCCATTCGTTATAATCAGGATTGCTATTGAGCGCCATAAAAAGATTGCGGAACTGTTGCTGATAAGCTGTCGTTGTTTTCTCCGCAACTAATCTCTTATTATCAATAATTTTTTTCAGGCTTAATAAAACCTGGTTCGGATTTACGGGCTTTATCAGGTAATCACTGATTTGAGAGCCAATGGCATCATCCATCAGGTTTTCGGTTTCATTCTTTGTAATGAGGACGATGGGCAATGATTGATTGATCTCTTTGATCTTCGCCAGCGTTTCCAGCCCTGTGATGCCGGGCATAGTTTCATCCATTAATACTACATCAATTGGATTTGCTTTGACGTAGTCAATTGCGTCAAATCCATTTGTTACCACGTTTACATCGTAGCCTTTCGCTTCTAAAAACATTTTCTGCGATTGCAGGCTTTCTATTTCATCATCTACCCAAAGAATTTTTGCTAATGCCATGTTGGTCTTTATAATTTAACTACGCTTGAAGTATTCGAAGTCCGTAAACCAGTAAGACCGGGAGTCCGAAGAAACAGCTACGCCTGACTTTCCGACTATTGTCTTTTGGACTTCTACGAACGGTAAATTTAGCTTTTTCACCCCGGCTATTGTAGTTTTGCCTGCCATCTTAGAAAGGCTTTAACAAATACCTGATGAATCCGGCACGAAAAATTATTAACGATCCTGTTCATGGTTTTATTACTGTTGACCATCCGCTGCTGCTGGATATTATTGCACACCCTTACTATCAACGGTTAAGAAGAATTTACCAGATGGCTTTTGCTCATTTGGTTTATCCCGGCGCTGTGCATACCCGGCTGCATCATTCACTTGGTGCATATCACCTGATGAGTTGCGCTTTAACCGAATTAAAAAGTAAAGGATTTGACATTACACCCGCAGAAGAGTTGGGCGCAAAAATCTCTATCCTTTTACATGATATCGGGCATGGCCCATTTTCACATGCGCTGGAAAATGAGTTGGTGAAAAATGTACATCACGAAACCATTTCGCTGATGATCATGAAAAAACTTAACGAAGAGTTCAATGGAACTCTGCAAACGGCAATCGATATTTTCACAGACAACTATCACAAGCCTTTTCTGCATCAACTCATTTCGGGGCAATTGGATGTAGATCGAATGGATTACCTGACACGGGATAGTTTTTTCACTGGTGTTGCAGAAGGTGTGATAGGGTACGACCGGATAATAAAAATGCTGACAATAAATGATGGTCAGCTGATGGTCGAAGAAAAAGGAATTTACAGCATTGAAAAATTTTTAGTATCGCGGAGATTGATGTACTGGCAGGTCTATCTGCACAAAACTGTTGTCAGCGCCGAAATGATTTTAGTAAATATTATACGGCGTGCAAAAGAGCTAATTAATCGTGGCGAGAAGGCTGAGGCGGCCACGGACCCGCTTAATTTTTTTCTACAAAACAATGAAAGTGGAATTCAATTAAGCGACCATCTTGATATTTTTTGTAAACTGGATGATGTAGATGTTACCTGCACGATAAAAAATTGGTGCCGTCATCCCGATAAAGTTTTATCTAGGCTTTGCAATTTTCTAATCGACAGAAGATTACTCAAAGTAAAATTGCAGAATGAACCTTTTGCGAAATCAATAATTGATGAACGGAAAAAAGAAGCTATCCAAAAATTAAATATTTCAGAAGCTGAATCCGCCTATTTTGTTTTTACTGGGGAAACAAGTAATACCACTTATAACCTGGCTGATGAAAACATTAACATCCTTTTCAAAGATGGTTCAGTGAAGGATATTTCAGCAATAGACAACGCACTTATAAACCGGAATCTCAATAGCACCATTAAAAAATACTACATTTGTTTTTTAAGAAATTAAGTCGGCATTTTTCAAACCATCCGTGAAAAATCATTTCTAAAAGCAATAGCAAAGCAAAAAAGCCCGAAAAACATGACATTCGCAGCCTCACAGATAGCTTTACTAATAAACGGAAAAATTGAAGGCGATCCTTCTGCTTCAGTAGATTCTTTTGGAAAGATCGAAGAAGCGCAAAAAGGACAACTTTCCTTTCTCGCCAATCCGAAATATGAGGAGTTTTTATACTCAACAAATGCATCCGTGATTATCCTCAACGAAGATTATGAGTTGAAGAAACCGGTGAATGCTACTCTCGTTCGTGTTGCAGACGCATATACCGCTTTTGCAACTTTATTGGGTAAGTACCAGGAAATGATGACGCAGAAACTATCTGGCATCCAGGAGCCGAGCTATATTTCCAAATCGGCTATCTATGGACAACAGGTATACATTGGCGCATTTGCATATATTGGCGACAATGTGAAAATTGGTAATGAGGCAAAGATTTTTCCCAATGCATTTATAGGCGACAATGTAACGATCGGTAATAAAACAATAATTCATCCGGGTGTAAAAATTTATCATGGCGTTGTTATCGGTAATAATGTAACGATACATGCGGGTACCGTAATCGGCAGCGATGGTTTTGGCTTTGCACCACAGGCAGATGGTAGTTTTAAAAAAGTACCGCAAATCGGGAATGTAATCGTTGAAGACAATGTTGAGATAGGCGCAAACACAACAATAGACAGGGCCACTATCGGTTCTACAATTATTAAAGCCGGCGCTAAACTCGATAATCTTATACAAATAGCACATAATGTTGAGATTGGTAACAGTACTGTTATTGCTGCGCAAGCCGGCGTGAGTGGTAGTACAAAAATCGGGAAGAATGCGATGATTGGCGGACAGGTTGGTATAGTTGGCCATATCAATATTGGCGATGGCGCTAAAATAAACGCACAAAGCGGCGTGAGCAAATCTATAGAGTCGGGTAAAGCAGTTACTGGATCACCCGCATACGATTATACATCAGCGTTACGCAGCCAAGCTGTGACACGAAAACTTCCAGACCTCGAGAAAAGAGTGAAAGAGCTCGAAACATTGATCAAACAACTGCTCGCAGAAAAAGTCTGATTAAAACTTAAATATCTTTTTCAATTACTCTCTTGACTCATCCAGGCAACTTATAGTAATAATTGCGTAATTCTATGAGTGATTACCCCTACGTAGTATTCGATTATCGAACGATGTAGTGATAGTTCTACACAAATCGTAAAATTTCTGTGATAAAATAATGAAGCGTTGTTCTATTTATTTCGCTTTACTTACGTCTTTTCTTTGTTAAGGATTTCAAACAGACTGGTTAAGGCTCTTAGTTTATATAGATACTATTTCGCAAGGCATTTCTGATTTTCTTATTGTTGCTATAAATCTTATGTATTAAAATCTAAAATACCATTCCTATGATCCAATCTTTTACTTTACCCGCTACTGTAATGACTAATAAAATTTTATTAAAACAACTTGCGGACAATCTTATCAAAGACGTTTTACCAGAAGCAGTAAACAGAAAAAGTCTTATTATAAACGATATTCCACAAAACGTTTACTTGAGCGCTGACACTGCAACCGTAACTCACATTCTCGGCAGTCTTTTAAACAACACTGTGAACTCAAGTCACAATGGTTGTATACGTGTTGCTGCTTCGCAGGAAGATGGCTATACTGTTTTATCTGTACAAGATAACAACAATGATTACAGTCGTTTTATTTCCGGCAAAATGGAAAAAGTGAAACCTGCAGTAAAAAAGGCTGGTGGTGATTTATCATTTGAATTCAATAAACGTAATAGTATTACAATCCTTGTCAGTTTTTCGAAAGCGAGCATTGCGGCGTAAATCAAAGTTTTCAAACCTGGTTCAAAACCTGGACAAATTAGGGAGTTTGTGCTGCTAACCCGGCCGCAGAAAAACCGGGCGATTGATTATCGGAAAAATGCTGTTTTAACTGGTCTATTTGTCTATGAATTTCCTTGATTCGCACTCTTATTTTCTTTCTTTCGTCGAGCACAGCATTATGTTTTAGAGCCTTATCATATTGCATCGTACAGAGGAGCAATTCCTCCAGAAGGGTTTCGAGTTGTTGCTGGAAATTGATAGTCATACAAGAAGCGGTGGTTTAAAGTTAGGATTTCAGTTCTTCAAAATCAATCAGGATTTACCCTTAACTATTCTTACACTCTTGTTGGGTACTTTAAGTCAATAAAAAAGAAAAAGAAGCCCGATTAAAAAATCAGGCCGTGAAACGATTACATTAACCTAAACTGTTTACCAAAGAGCATGTTTAGAATTTATTAGACGTTAATTGAAAGAAAAGTTTACCCATGTAAATTGCAATTGAGGTGAATAGCTGAATTGTAGCGATGAATTGGTTTAATCTTTAGCTATACGGCGGGAATAAAACGACAGCTTTATTTATCAAAAGCAATTGCCGACGGAAGGTTAATTAATTGCAGATATTTCAGATGATTTAAGCGTGGTCTATCTCCCATGCACAGTCGTAAATGAAATCATTCATTTCGTACAGTAATACGGCGGGGGCGATTTTATGCTTTCGATTGTATTGTCGGCACTTTATTCTGGTGGTTAATTGTTCAGCAAATCGATAGCTATTTCCCGATACAGAAAGTGAAATGCTTTGGTAATTGTGGGTTACAAAGAAATAAGTAGCGGATTAGCAATTATTTTTGAGGCGTAACAAATAACAACTAACAGTATTCAATCTACCCTAACCAGGCATCCATATATCTTCTATTCCTAATGCATAGTATTCATAAGCGATCTCTCCTTCCTTTCCACCAATATAAAAAGGTCCGTCGTTGATCCATTGATCCATTCCTTTCTCTTTTGCCTTCAGACCAAATAAAACCCTGTTTCCTTTGATCTCTTTTGCTGCCATAATACGCGCCGCATATGTTACCGGACGACCGGTGTATATATATTGAGTACCGAGAAAACTGCTCGAAATTTTTCCAACATCCAAATAGCCATATTCAATGCCCACTTTTAAACCAAAGTTTTCAGGTGTTAGTGAAAACACGTCAGGAAAATCTTCAAAATACTCATATTGCTTTCTCATATCCTTAGCAATACCTGTACATGCATTAAAAACATTGTCCGGGGTATCCAGAATAGCGTAAAACTGATCTCCGGCGAACCCTACTACTTGACCGCCGAATCTTTCAACTTGAGCAATCCCACCGATCAAAACATCACTGGTGAACTGAGCAATACCTTGAAAATCCTTTTGTACTAATCTTCCAAAACCGTTAATATCGACCAGCATAGCGAATGCTTCTATGTGACCACTTTTAGGAAGTTGCATATTTTGGCTATTATTTAGGTAAACTTAAAATATTGGTTATATAGGGCTGTATTATAAGCTGCCCTATTATCAGTTCACTCAAAATTAGAGATTTGAGGATTTTAGCAATTCTAAGGAAACAGATAAATATATACGGTTCGGGTACAAATCCCAGTCATTGATGAGATCTGGAACATTGTAATTTTGTCGTCAATCCTTTTGCTGATGCAAGTTTTCTGTTTTTGGTTGTCAAGCAGGTGTTTCCTCTTAGTTCTGGCTAACAGATAGAAATGCATATATCGAAGGTCTGCCTATTTTTCTACTCTTACTCCCGCAAGATCTTCCTTTATGTACTTCGTGAGAATACCAAATAAATTGTTACTACTTTTTGAATTAGGAATGCCTTTAATCGAATGTTGAGTGATATCTCAAATTTTAAATGGTCAAATTTCGGTGGAGTTTAAAATGTCAATCAAAAAATACTTTAAGTTCAAACGAAAAGACGAAACGTAACTCACCTTATTTTCATTGCACAGTTAGTTCGTTGTCGCTATATGAAATTTGCTTTGACTTTGTAATTTGGCGTGTAAAGAAAAGACTCAAATCATTTTCTGAAACTGAATCAGATAAAGTATGATAGGGTGTGTAAACCGTTGGGCGAATCTTGGCTCCTATGCTTGTTAAGAAATTAAAAGTATGTAGTAATCCACTATTCGTTTGGTTTGGCATTCCAACAATCACAAAACAATTTAGTTCAACATTATTGTTTTTACACCATTCAGACAAAAGTCGTATTTGGTCATCTTGTATTTGCTTAATTTTAGGTAGACTTTGTTTAGCCATCTCATCGAGTGTCTCCAAACCAACGCTTATTCTGACGCATCCGCTCTTTGCCATTACCTCAATTAACTCTTTACTTAAATGCTTGATAGAAGTACAACACTTCCATTTGATGTTTAATTTTGAAATAGCCTCACAGAATTCAAATGTCCAATTTTTCTTTAACGTGAATGTTGGGGCATACATCGAAACATAGTCAAAATTGATAACTGTCATACAGCGCTTAATATATTCTATGACTGATTCAACAGATCTTCTTCTTTCGATTACACCTTGGTATTTTGGAACTAAACAATAGTCACATCCAATCGGACAACCTCTAGCAACGCTAACTGTTAATTCTTTTAGTCCAGGTAGTGCTGAAAAACGATTCTCTGGCCTCGAAGATATTCTAGCATATTCATCCAGAGGCAATTCCTCGCATGGTGGAAAAGCCCATAGGCCAGCATCTAAAAACTGACCTAGTTTCGTAGTTATATAAGAACCGTCTTGCAAAAGGTATAAGCCCGACAACGATAGCATGCTTTTTTCTCCTCTTAAGAATCTAATGTATTCAAGAACTCCGCATTCGAAATCTCCATCTTTAACAATAGCATCTACTGAATAATTGAAAAAAAATTTAGGTATAATTCCACTTGCTCTACCAAAAGTTATAATTTTCGTTGTTGGAGATACTAACCTTGAATACTCTACCATTCTACGCAGTCCATCAACATTGTCATATTCATTCAATATACAAATTAGATCATATCGATTACAAATTATATCAAGTATTTCTTTCCATGAATAGTTTAAAACACCAGCATCAACTATATCGACTTGACAGTCTTCTATCTCTCTTCTTAAATAAGCTCCAGTTTCCCAAACTGGCAAATGATGTCCCGCATTGAAATAAATAGGTATCGATGGAGGGTATATACATAATACAGAGAATTTTGTCATAAAAACTCTAATTTTCCTGAAAATTAATATTTATAGAAGAAAGTTTTTCTAAGAAATGGCTATAACCTCTATCTAAATGAGTTAATCCACTCACTACAGATTTTCCCTTTGCAGCAGCAGCGGCAATTAACAATGCTGCGGCGGCTCTTAAATCACCAGCATGAACGTTGGCACCCGCGAGGAAATCAACTCCGTTTATGGTAAGTTCGTTATTAAATACTTTAAAATTTGCCCCCATTTTATTAACTTGACCTACATATTGAAATCGATTTTCCCAAACTTCTTCCTTAACAATTGATTTCCCAATTGATGTTGCAAGAACTACTGAAATTATTTGTTGAATATCAGTATCAATTTCCAAGGTGGTAAATTTCACAGAATTAGATCTTCTAATTTTTTTTACCACCAATTTATCGTCTCTAATCTTTAATTCTAATCCCATTTTCTGAAATAGTTCTAATTCTGCCTCACAATGGTTAACATCGAATCCTTCAATAGTAAGTTCTCCGCCGCATGCTGCGACACAACTAACAAATGTCAAAGCTTCAAGATAATCGCCTGCTACGGTAAAATTGCCACCACCTATTTCGCTTTCAATTATTTCAATATTTTGCGTCCCCTCACCGGTAATCTTTGCCCCCAAAATCTTAAGAAATTTCACAAGTTCTATTACAGATGCTCTCGTGTAAGCATTAGTCAAAGTTGACCTACCCGACGCACATATTCCTGCCAACAGAAATGCTTTAGTGATACCCGAACGAAATTTATCAAATCCATCTGAAAACACAGCAGAAAATGAGGATCCCATTAAATGTGTAGCAGACGCAACTACATTATTCTCCTTAACAGTAATATCGGATCCAAATGAACGAAGAACTTCTATAATATGTTTTATAGGTCTTTCTCCAATCTGACAACCACCAACCGATCTCGCAATTGAAACTTTTCCAAAACGGGCTAACAAAGTAGGGATTAAATAAATTGTGCCGTGAACCGATGAAACAATTTCTGCTGATAATGGTAAATTTTTTAGCCCTTTATTATTGATTATTAGAACATCTTTAGACCAACTCACTTGTCCTCCCAATTTACTAATTAGGTGGATTAAGACACGTATATCTTTTAAATTTGGAATATTTTTTATTAAAATAGTTTCTTTAGATAATATTGTAGCTGCAATTATAGGGATTGATGCAATTTTTGAACCCGAAACTTTAATTTTACCACTAACCTCCTTACCACCGAATACAACAACGCTATCTGGATAATTATTTTGATTGCAATAACTTATATGATTAATGTCATTTTTGATTGCCTTTTTCATCTAACATACAGTTCATGGATTCATTAAAAAAATAATTCATCACTGAAAAGTAATCACCCCACCCGCAACCTTCACATAATATTTTCTTTCGTTCATTATCTTTTGTTACACCTTCTTTTCGTGTCGTAGAAGCCCAAATTTCCCATAGATCAGACTTACGAAGATCTCCGTAATAATCGTGCAATCCAGAACAATTAAATACTTTTAACCTCTCTATTTCTATTCGCATATAACGAAGAATACACCCTAGATTCAATTCTGTTATCCAGTTTTTTATTTGAACATCCTTATAAGGTTCTATATAATTGTGTGGAAATGCTTGGGGTATTATATTTATACATCGTTTCTCAAGGTTTGAAAAAGCAAAGTAATAATTATGCAGGGACATTTGTACCTCGTTACCTACTATATCCCGTTTTCTTTTATAATTCTCGTCTCCATTCACATCTGACATAACTAGTTTGTGTTCCTTGATTCTAACTTGTTGCTCATTAGAATTACGAGAACATTGTAAATCTCTTTTTAGTATAACGAAATCCGAACCAGTTGCATTATATAAATCCGCAAGATCATTCTCCTTATATTC
The DNA here is from genome assembly GCA_049840875.1 of Chitinophagaceae bacterium. GTDB lineage: Bacteria > Bacteroidota > Bacteroidia > Chitinophagales > Chitinophagaceae > JAFDYH01. Next base: position 60,262 of record JASGJE010000007.1, read on the forward strand.
CAAACAATCATCTGGCGTAATAACAGAACTCAATACTACAACCGGATTAGCAAATGTTAATCTCTTACATTCATGTTTAATAGCATTAATACCGCTAATAATGAACTCAAAGGTTTCCGATGATCTAATTCCATGCTTTTTCAAGTACGTCTCAGAAGTCCAACCATTTATACTTACTCTTAAAACACTGATGCAGCGAGCAACTATTGGCGCTAATTCGAGCAATCTACTTCCGTTTGTAATTTGTAATACATTTATTCCTGAAACCCGAGCAATAAGAAGATAAACAATATAATTAGGATGTAATGTATCTTCACCTTCACCACATAAACGTATTGATAAAACTCCGGACTCACCAAGGTCTAAAAATAAATTTAACAGATGATCAGAAGTGAAAATAGTCCCATCAGTTGATTGGTATGCAGGATCAGTTTGGCGAAAACAAAATGGGCATTTATGATTACAATAGTCCGTTAAACCCATAACTACAATCATGGGAGGAAGAGTAAAAATTAACTCTCTACTATTTGATGATATTGCTTTAACAATTTTATTTGCATATTTTCTATACTCTATAGCATTTAATGGCGCTAAAGCGCGACCAACCTCAAACCTTGTATTAATATTTTCCAAGTTGCCAAACTCATACTTATTATAGCATGATGCTATACTCCCTACATCTTGCTTAAGCCTAAATATTCTCTCAATTTTAAGATCAATAGTTGTGATTAGTAATAACTCCTCTCCCGTTTTATAAAAAGATACGTGTTCTACATCGTTTAGCGATAAATAACTTATTAACTCCCTCAGTCCAGATCGTATTCCCCTAAATTGTTCATTCGATAACGCAGCTAAAACAAGAACCACTATTTGTGTAGAAAAAGTAAGATCGGACACGCAAGGCATTTTGAAAGAAACCCTATACGTATCATTGTGTTTTTCAATTATTTTTACTTCAAAATCAATTAATATCACTAAATCAGAATATTCATTTGGTTTTACTTTGAATTTATACATAAAATGTACACCTTAATAACAAACTGCATTAGTTATAACCACAACTGAGTTAGTATTCCAAAATATCTTTCATTAGATATGTAAACTATTGGGGCTTTTCACCATTGTCAGTAAAATCTATTCCAGCACCAAAATTAATTCATTGCTCGAAAATCTATCTTTGTATTATTCGTCACCTAATTCAAATCCAATAGGACTGACCCCTAACTTCAGTGTCAGTCCTATTGGGCCTGCGCATAATTCGATGTTATGGTGGAACAACTTTTGGACCATTTCGCGCTCTAAGTTACGTGTTGACGACCTCTAAAACAGGATTGAATATCTATAAGAAAACTATAAACCATATTTCTTAAACGTTTCAAGTTTTTCTATATCAGATTTTGGCGAATTAGGATGAAAAATAATGACTTTTTCCCAATCAAGAGTTACAACACTATTTCTCCAAAACACGTCTGGAGACAGTGCCATAATTTTGATTTCAGAGACGTGACTTAAACCATCAATATTTCGGAACGATTGATTAGTAAAAAAAGAACGAATTTCATTGAACTCTTGTTTAACATTTTTAAATTCAACTGTATATGGAGCATTCCAAACTGGATTTTCTTCCCATAACGCTAAGTTGAGTGCTACCTGATCGCTATATATTTCCTTTTGTATTTCAATACAATTTTTAACGATATTTATTATTATGTCACTTGACTTAAACCACACAAAACCTGTACAAGCAGCGAATCCCCATACTTGAACTAATGGTTTTGGGAGGTATAAAACTCTTTGAAATGCAATATCGTAATTTTCAAAATATTCGTAGGGTAGTGGTTTAATTATAATTGCGTCTACATCGCTCAGTATAACATTCAAATTAAGTTCAAGGAGTAATTTTACAATCGGGTATTTTAGAGCTATAATTGAGAGCCCTCGTTTAGTGAACCCAGTTTTACTTCTATAGTTCGTATTCTCCTGACTAAAATCCTTAAGCCTTATAGAACAGTTCGAAATATTAAGTTTTTTCAAATAAGTAGAAGTTTCAATATCTACGGCAAAAACAATGTAGGACTTTATCCCAAGCCGGTGTATCCTTGAAAGCCATATTGATCCCGTTCCTAATAATTCTTTCGATAAAAAAGTAATAATAATGTTCTCATTCTTCTTAAATCTCTTAATAGCTTTAAAAAGTTCATCGAAGTTTAGTAAGCCATCTAAAGAATTAAAAACTTCAGTGCAAGAATGGGTTTCCTCAGTCCATTTGAAATCTTCGAACAAGGAACTTATGTTGGGATTATCCACTTGTCAGTTCATTTGTTTTTTTCTTAATTTTCAACTGTATTCTTCTAAGGTTTATTTCATACACAACTTCTAAGTTCTTAATTTGTTTTTATCGCTTTTTCAGAATACAATTAAAACTTTATTTAGTCTTTTTATTTGCCGAATTTGATCGGTAAAGGCCACTTGATATATTAGTACAAAAGAATAAAAAATCATATAAAAAACTTTTGGAATAAACAGTATTTTCTTTTGCAATGGCATAACAACTTCTGAGTCGGTAGATTTCATTACTTTAGAATTAAAATGCGATAACTAAATTAATCGGAATTTAATGACTAATCAATTGTCTGAACAAAAAAAAAGAGCTATTGAAATTTTCAAGATGCGTGGTTTTGCATTTGTACACGTACCCAAGACTGCTGGTTATAGCATTACGCGTGAACTTCTTGATGGGAATATTACGGAACACGCAACAGCAACTGAGCTACGAAACATGATAGGAAAGGAGGAGTGGTCAAAATTATTTGCATTCGCTTTTGTTCGAGATCCAGCAACTAGATTTATTTCTGCATTTTGGTATTTAAAAGCCGGCGGAATGAATCAGCGTGATTCGAAATGGGCCAATACTAATCTTTCAGGAGTGCAGTCTGCCGAAAAATTCATTAACATACTATCAGAGAATAATACTAGTTTGGGCGAATGGGTTCATTTTAAACCTCAATATCAATTTGTGTCTGATTCGATGACAGGTGCATTTTTGGTAAACTATATCGGTCGATATGAAAATCTGAAAGAGGATTACCGAAAAATTTTAAGTAATATAGCTCGCGAAGCTCAACCTTTATCTCGGCACAATCAAGCGAACTATAGCGAAAAAATACGAAATTGGAAGATGAAATCTCGTCACCAACTATTTGAAATGTACCAGAGAGACTATGAAATTTTTGGCTATCCCCATCCTTAAAAGTAAATCGAAACGCAGCACTCTCTTTATATTTAAGTATACTTAATCTAATTTTAACAACTTCATATAACTTAATGTCAAAAGCTTTCAATTATTCGATTTCATCTGAAATATCATATGAGGGGAAGAAAAAACACAATGAAAGACAACATAGATTGATAGGAGATTTAACCAACATACCTTAAAGGAATTTAATATAAATATGAAACAATATACTTTAGCTCTAAATGGGTTCGATCGCCGCAACTTAATAAGCGTCGAATCTATGCGTCAAAATTATGAAAGAGCACTTAACGATACTTTTCAAACCTTATATTCGAAAACTTTTAAAAATTTCGAACAGAAAAATCTTTTTGACGCAGTTTTAACTTATTACGACCCTCTGTTTTGGAAACAAACAATCCACCCAAATATACCCCTTATTTTTCCGATCCATGGCGATGCAATATCAAGACAAGAATTTCTTTATAAGCATCTCAAGTACCTGGACTCAGGAGATTTACTGATCGTAAATTGTAATTCCGATATCAAGATTCTTCATCAAATGCTGAATGGCCCAAGGCCTAGCATAGCTTGTCTTCATTTTCCGATAGATACTGGTATCTTTAAAAAACAAGACAGAGATTACTGCCTCGATAAACTTTCTATTGAAAGTGCAGATCTCGTAATTGGCTTTGTGGGGCGCTTAATTCCCCAAAAAAATCTTCATCAGTTTTTAAGAATGATTGCTGTTTTAAAGAAACGATTATCGCCAAAAAATATAGTCGGAATAATTGCTGGGAAATATTGTAAACCCTATCCGGTATTAGATTTTGGTACGAAGACCTATTCAAATTTTATTAAAAATCTTCAAAAGAAACTGGGACTTGATCAAAATATCTATTACATGGGTGAATTGTCCCCTCTTCAATTATCATATTGTTACGGCGCGATGGACATCTTAATCCATCCGACAAATAATTTAGAAGAAGCTTTCGGACTTGTCCCGGTTGAAGCAATGGCTTGCGGCGTGCCAATCATTGGTGCGTCCTATGGGGGTCTGAAGGACACTATTATTTCCGGTCAGACAGGCTTTTTAATGCCGACCTGGGTTACTAGTACTGGAATTAGGATGGATACAATTTATGGCACAAATGCAGCTTTTTTATTATTACAAGATAAAACGTTGCGTGAGAAAATGTCAGAAGCATGTATAAATCGAGTAAAAAATCTTTATACTTATGAAGTATTTGCTAATTCTCTTCGCTCCATAATTACTGGAGTGATAGAACAGCGCCAAAATAAACGTATTCAATCACTTGTTCCATCTGAGCTGCCATCACCCGAACAAACTGATCGATATTTACCAATTCTTCAGAAACCTTGGGAAGAATATCTTACTGCTGTCTCCTATTATGTAAGTAGTGATCTGCCTGAACTAAAATCAAATTCTAAACTGCAATTATCCAGTCCAATTTATGAAGACGACAATCACATCTATCATTTAGACGATCCAGCATGGCCAGGTTATTTTAGTTTGCAAGATCATGACTTAAAAATTCTTAATCTTTGTCATCAAGAATTATCTATCTCTCAATTAATGAAATTTTTACCAGTCAAATTTGAACAAATAGAAAAATTAATTAAATTAGGTTTGTTGATCTGCTCAAATTCAACAACGCTAAATTAGAAATGATTATACAACTTTGTGGTCTTTCTGGAGTCGGAAAAACAAGCATCGCTTTTAGAGTAAAGCAGCAGCTCGAAGAAGTAAGAATAATAGCAGAGGTAATTGACGGCGATGAATATAGATTGCATTTATGCAAAGATCTAGGTTACTCCAAAAAAGATAGGAGTGAAAATATAAGAAGATTAGGACACATCGCTAATGAATTTTCACTACAAAATAAGATCGCTATCATTTCTGCTATTAATCCTTACGAAAACATAAGGGTTGAGTTGTTTCATCAATACAAATTTGTAAAACCGTCTTCATTGATTGCTCCATGAAAATTCTCATTGCCCGTGATAGTAAGGATCTTTATAGAAGAGCTTTACTATCTGATAAAAATTCCGAGAAGCTCCAAAATTTAAGCGGTGTTAATGACCAGTTCGAGGTTCCAAAGAACCCAGATTTATACATCAATACTTCAAACTCCATGTTAGAGGATAGTTCATTTATCCTCTTTAATTATATAACGAAACTATGCACAAAGTAATATCGTAACTCATTTTTCTCTTAATAAAATACGGTTTAAGTATTGCTTTCATCACTGTCAAAATGTACTCTAAGCTCCCTTATTCTCGGGCATTAGTAAGTAAAGCATTTTTAATTGTTCACGACTTGTGCACGCGTGTTCACAGTCTTGGTCACTCTATTGCACATAGAAGTTTAATTTGAAAATGAACACAGTACTCTATTTCAATTTTTTATTTATTAAACATTAATTCAGTATTGGGATCAATTCTTGATACTTTAAGTTTTGTCTCAGAACTTGACTATTTCTATTTAGCTCACCTATTATTTCACTCCTTGCAAAACAACCACTTAATAAAATGTGTAAATTTTTTCAAGCAACGATACAAAATATGAAGTCCCGCTACATACATGGATTTAATAGAAATGTGTATCAAATTGGCAGTAAATAAGGTAATACCTATATTAAATATGTGTTTTTAGAGACAACTGCTGGAATATTCACAATCGCTTTTTCGCTTAATTACTAAAATCAAATTTCACAATCTTAAACAAAAGAAATTCTCACTAAAAAAAATCCAACCTGTTTTAGCGATATATACTGTGCTGACAAAAGAAAACAATATAACTTATTGAATTTCCCAGCTTGTCAAACGTTTTTTTTATGGTTTGCCAATAACAATATATGCAGCCCACTTTGAAGGACTGGATAATTTTCTTTTAGGAGATTTAATCATCGTGCGTTGCGCCTCGGCAAGAGCGCCGAACTTTGACATTCCTTTGCTAAGATTTTCATAATACAGCGTCATCAGCTCGGTGCTTGAACCATCACTCACACTCCACAACGTTGCAGTGATAGTTGGGACATGAGCATTATTAAAGGCACGTGCCATCGTAGCATATTCAATGCCATCTTCACCTTTGGAAGACTGGCATGCTGAAAGAACAATCATTTCTGTGTTATTAAAATCCATTGTGAGCACTTCATCCATCCTTAGCTTGCTATCGGAAAACTGTAGCCAACTTTCTGAAATCCTGTTATTTTCGAGATGACCATGCGTAGCAAGATGAATGTAACGACAGGTCTCTGATTCTTTTTCGAACAATTTCTTTGTCGCGTTTTTTCCAATATATGCTTTAGTTTTTAATAAATCTGCCACTTTTCCCCCTTCTTCTCTCGCGCCTTCAAGAGTTTCGTCCGGATCTGCCATAACTAAGTTGCTCTGACTGAAATTTTGTCTCGTGTTATAAATCAATTGAAGCATATACATTGACGAAATATATCCAAAGTTGAATTTCTCAACAGCATAATGCAGTTTCTTGTCAGGGCTAACATAGCATAATGCGCCAAATGGAACATAAAACAGACTACCCGCAGGGTTAATATAAATATTATCCATTTCTTGTAATTCTATTTCTACCGGTCGGATTAATATAGAGTACAGGTAAATCAATGTATTTGCCAGCTTATCGTCAGGATCCGGCAAGCTGTTTTCTTCATTTATTTCCAATGAAGTACCTTGCCCGAGCTGTTCCCTCACAAATCGAATAGTATCTATAAGCTCACGCAAGGAAACATTTACAGATTTCATGATAGGATCTTTGTTTTTTCTGATTAACTGCACATACAATCTATCAGCCATGGGAATGAATTGAAGAATCCCTTCCTTTTCTTGCAATTGACCTGAGAAAGATCGCAGATCTATCGGATCAACTCGTTGCAGCTGGTATAAAGCGGGGTATTTTTGTGCCATCTCCAATAAAATCGCGGTTTCATCCTTTTTCACCTCTTTCATTAGCGCTAGCAATGAGTCCTGCTTATTTTGTCGGGGTTGATCAGACAACAGTTCCATTCTCTCCTTCTTTCCCAGTTGTACAGTTATTTCATCTTTGTCCTTTTGCAATCCCCTAAATTTTTCGAACAATTGTCCGGGAGCCGAAGAGGAATCCATGCCGGCAAGGATCGAATTCCTCTCCTTTCGTAACAATTGCTGATTCATGTACGACGCTGTCTTGAGCATATCTGTATTACTAAACAAAAACTGCATAGGATCGCCGCCCTCAATATCATATTTCAAAAGCCCTAGATCTGTACCTACATAAATTCTACCAGTAGAAGTAACAGCAACGGCGTTTACCTTTCGGCTGCCATATCTAGACAGTTCGATATCACGCGGAAGCATTTGGTTTAGACGATCCGGATAAAACCATATACCATTAATATATGACACCACTCCAGAAGCGCTCCCAAAAAGCCACAGATCTTTTAAGTTAGCCCCTTTTGTTCCTAGAAAAAGTGATGGATAAATCTTTTTTACCTCTCTGTATGAAGCAACACTAGTATCGATATCGGAAATGAACCCTTTGTTATCCTCAGCAAACCCTCTTAACGTGCCAAGGATAGCATAATCTTTAGTAATTGGGGTATACGAAGTAATAAACCAATTAAAACCCATCGCTTTTTGTTCAACCTTCTCTCCAATATTGAACCTGATGAACTTATTTTCTTTTTCATTGAATTCCAGCAATCCGCCATCAAGTCGAACTCCTTTGTATTTCAAATGTCCTTCATCAGAACAAACGGCGAGTATCTTACCTTCATTGGTTTCATGCACTTTATACAGCCAGTCTGAATAAGCGGGAAACTTCAGAGGATCTTTTTTAAAATTGAACGTATCAATTGACAACTGCACTTCATTACTATCAGCAGAAATTTCCTTACAATGGTAAATGGATTGCTTAGTTGTAATCCAAAGGGTTTCATCAGAGGCAATTAAAACATCCTGTATATCTCCATCATCACTAGTTTGAAACAGTAAATAACTGTTTCGTTAGAAAATTCTGTCGGACAGAATCGTATTCTATCCGATAAAGATATCCATCACCGCCTGCTAAAACCCTATGATGAGAGTCCTTAGTTAGAACGGTAATTGGTCCTGACAGAATCTCGTTCCAAAAATTGTCGCTATCATGAGCATAGTCCTCTGTGTAAAGGCCGTCAGTTGTAGCTATAAATGTCTTTGCTAATTTCTCATCAACTTCTATTGCCTTTACTTGGGAGAAACGAGAATTAATTCCGTTCTTTTTAAACAAGATCACATCCTTATCACAAATAAGGGCAACTTCGTCACCATAGTTGACCGCTTGCAATGGCTGCAAGCGATAGCTAACAAAGTCATTGAACTTATCAAAATGTTCAAAATTATTCTCATGATACAACGATATTCCCAAGTCGGTTATTACTCCAATCGCTGATTCTGATTCTGTAACTGGCAATTTGCATAGTCCATATACTTTTTTGATCGGAGAAGTAACTATATTGCCATACAATTCAATAGGAATATTTCTTGAAATCCTTTGTTTATCGAGTATTTCTTCCAAACGATAAACTTTCGTGTCTTTAAGTAAGAAAATATTCTTTTTATCAACTATAGCATCGTCATACGCACCATCGACTATTTTATTGGCACTTAACAAACCTGATTTTACAGTAATGCTCCATACATCTTCCGTTGTACCAATGATAGTTTCGTTGACAACGCTGTCTTCTAGTATCCTGTTTGACTTTTTTAGGAAAAGAATTTTTCTATTCCCAAATGTTTCAAATGGGTAAATTGCATGTTCCTTAAAAAGACAATTACCTGAAGCAGTTTGAACTATCAAGGAACCATCCGGGGCATCTTCTATGCCAAGTATACGTCTATCAGGCAATCCATCCAGGTCAGTATAGACATTTGTATTGGTTGATTCGTAATCACCGGTCACCTGGATAAGAGCGCCGTTAACTCCCAAAAGCAATTCTCCCTTATTTGTTTCACCAATGGCATTTATGTTCGACATGCCGGTTATGTCGTCGTTCGAAGAAAAATAAGTAAGCCTCTTCTCCTTTTCATTCCAAACCATATGTTCCCAATATCCCTTTCGCAGAATAAATAGCCCCTTATTAGTTCCTACTAAAAGTTCTTTGTTCCTTCGGAAAAAAGCTTTCTGCATACGAAAGGATGATCCTAGATCATCGGAGTGAAACTGGTCTGAGGTGTAGATTGTCCAAAGACTTTTGTTTTGTAGAATTGATTTTGGCAACCATTCAGAAGACGACAATAGTTTGACAGGTTCCAGCCTTATGGTATCCTGTAAATTTTCAATTTTTATCCGCAAAGGGGTTAGTTTTGTTTCAGCCTTCTTTTCCTTTTCAAGCCATCGATTCATTTCTATCCATTTCTGCCAATAAGCTTTTGCAAGGCCCATTTCCCTAGTCTTAAGCATCAACTTATGAAATACAGCAATACCTTCAGGCCCAAAGCTTTTGATCGCTTCTACTTCACTCACGGAAGCGATTTCAAAAATGGAATAAGCATCCTCAGCACAATCATCTGCGTAACTCGCTTTCACATGAGTATTACCATAATAATATTTTGAACGTCCAAGTAATGCATTCAGGAAAGCAGTCTCGTAGGGGATATTCTTTTCGTTTGAATTGTAAAATCGTCTTTTTACATTTACTAATGAATCCATGCGGTCAAGTTTCGAATCGGTTATCCCAAGATCTGGAACAGACATATTGGTGGTGGAGAAAGATCCTAGCTTTCGAAGCAACTCTTGAAGTTGTGTTATCATGGCCGAGACATGGATTGAAACAGATCTGCCTGTTGATTTACCCTTTTCGTCATAGGCATTTACAGTCTGCACATCTCCTCCCTCCTGATAACTAACATTCAAGTAACCAACTCCTTTCATGCGCATTTGAGAAGGCTTTCCATTTGCTGCATAGTCTATATCAACTTCTTCCTCCTTGTTGTTTTTTATTGATCTGATTTTAGCCGTACTGTCATACCCTATCCACATTAAATTTCCATCCGAGGTTTCAATAAAAACCGGATTACAAAACTGATCATACTTTACATTAATATAAACATCGCCTATACGGATACCGGACACTTTGCCACAATCGGGATTTTCGGAATAAATACATGACGTACCGTCCTGATTATCGATCCTGACGCAACAAATGCTGTCATTGAATGTAAGTTTGGAACTCCCCTTCCATGCGTTTAATCTGGCATTATTGTACCATGAGATATAGCGCTGCGAATTACTTAGCTCTTCTGCATATCTGTAGCCCCTACTGAAACGAAGCTCATGTGCATTGAAAAAACTGTAAATAAAATCTTCCTTACCACTTACGTTGTCAATTTTGTCCGGAAACATTTTCTCATATTCATCTATTGCACGGTGCCCAACCAAATAACCACCACCCCACTTAGTATTATACTCTATGAACATCTCTGCTCTTTCTGCGTCGTATGGATTGCGATCATAAAATTTCTTGTACAACCTGAATCGGTCGGGATGCGAAAAAGTTGCCCATAAGGCATTATGATACCATTCTACATTAGGATCAAAACGTATTGCTCTGGCCATAAAATCTCCCGCTGAATCGGAGATACCCTTAGCGTTGTATAAAAGAGCTTTTTGAGAAAAATATATATCTTCCTTGCCTCCGTTTGCTAGGTAAAGGTCGTTAAAGCGAATAGCCTTTTGAAATTCGTTCTCATTTAGCTCTGCCTTTTGAGCTTTATTGGTAATGCTCAGGACACGCTGTTCATAATATGTCATGTGATCATCTATCCCGCCTTTTCCAAATACGCGTGATTGCTGTTTATCAAAGATGTCTTCCAGTTCACCGGCATTATCTCCATCATAAACATAATTTAAATAAATAAAAGGGAAGGCTCTTCCAGGATTCATATCAATGGCACTCATCAGAAGTTGTTTCTTTTCCCTGATGTTTTTTTGCCATCCGCATAGTTGCCACCACATTTCATTTGACCATTTATACTTTTCCAAATATGGTTCTATTGTCTTTTTTGAATCTTCCTTATCTAGGCCGGCAAATCTTAAAAGTCTCAGTAGGATCCAGGTTTGCCAGTCACTAACAGATGCATTAAGAGACATAGCAGTCTGCAGTTCTAGGAAGGCTCGCGAAGTATCCTTTGCAACGGCAAGAACTAGAGCGTAATTGTTATGCAGCCATGCTGATTGCGGGTAAACACCCAGACCCTCGCTCAATACAGCGCTGGCACTATCCGTCATATTTTTTCCTGCACTAAAATAGCAGTCGAAATTTCGATAGTACAACGATTCAGTAAATGGATGATTAGCTTTATACTTACTCAAAACAAATAAAGCTTTTTTGTATTCATTCAACTCGTTATACGATTTTGCAAGATTATCAACGTAGCTACTTGAATTAGCGTCTAAATCAACTGCCGATTTAAAATGCATTGCCGCTTCTCTATGTCGGTTGCAGGCTTCCTCAAGTCGCCCGTATAAAAAATGCCACGACGCCGAGTTTCTATGCGGAAGTTCAATCGAATCTAGCCCCTTTCTGGCTTTTCCAAAATCCGAAATTTCAATTAATATATTGACCCACGCCTCATCAACCAGTTCTTTTTGAATGTTAATATGAGTCGAAAAAATGGTGGCTCTTAGTAAATTTTGAGATTCTTCGTATCTACCCAAATATGCCATTGCTTCTGCACATTTGGTTAAAGTTATTTTGCGGAATGGTTCTGCTTTTATAGATTTCAAAAATATCTTAATTGCTTTATCGCGGCTGCCAACATCAACAATCTTGGCTGCCAAAAAGTATAAGAGAATCGGATCTTCCCCTCTCGCGAGCTGGTATTGTTCACACGCTTGAATTATGGCGAATGTTCCAATTGGGTAGTTTTTCAAAATGGCAGAAATATATTGTTTCGCCAAAGTGTCCTTATCAAAACTGCCTGCTTCGAACTCTTTCTTTAGGTATTGAAAACTCCCTTGATTCCTAATTGCTGTATTGGTGATGGCACGTAACGGACCGAAACCAAAGGGAAATTTCCTGAAGTATTCTATCTCCCATGATCCGATCTCTTCCGGCGCCAGCTCACGAAGAATATGCAGGATATTCATACAAATATAGTAGTCCGCAAACAAGAGATTTCTGTTTGTTTTAGCCCATTCCCTGATAGCCGGTATGTTGCCATTTTCTATTAAATCGTCAACATTTTTATATGCGATGAGTTTCTGCTTCAACTCTCCCTCGTAATAATTGATCAGACTATCGTAGTTATTTTCAAGCTTTCTGAGATTCAGCCAATAGAAAATAGCAAATGGGTGGGGCTGTGCTTTACTGATCTCCTGATCAACGATTCCATCTAATTGCTTAAAATCTTTTTTGAAGAGTGCTTCACGGCACTTATTGTAAAAAATATCCTCCTTTTGATACAATAACTGACTATGTGCTGTATTTAAACTGCATAGTATAACCAATAAAATAAAATATTTCATATTATGAGATTTGGACCGTGCGTTGAACCTACAGTTTTAGATGACGCTATCCTCCCTCGTTACACAATAAGTGCTTTGCAGTCCGAATAGCAAAAACAAGGAAAAACATGCAAACGTAGTAACATACACAAGTAAAAGTCGGCGGCTGTTTCTTTCTATTTCTATAAATGGCCAGATATCCCCTGGAGAACCGGCCGATTCGAGAATTGCCTGCCTGGAAAGAATCCTATTGTCTATACTTTTGAGAGAATCAACTGCCTTTTGTACTATTGGTAACAGCGTATTACCACTAACAAATCTTTTTTGTTTATACCTGTCATACGTTGTTACCTCATTTCTAATATCGAAATACACAAGGAGCAGACCCAAAGATATTATCAGGAAGGAAACACTCAAGATTAGCCAAATTCTAACATGTCTTTTTTTATTATAGATATAGAATGGAACAATCAACACTAAAACAATACCACACACTATAAATTTTGAAAGCATTACATAGTCTATTTCCCCCTCAGCAGTATTTAAATCAATATTGGGCGGAATGATAAAATCAGAGAGGAGGACAAAAATCGCTAATGAAAGACTCCAGATTGATGTAAGGTGATTTTTAAAAAAATCAACAATTTTCATACTTTTTATTTAACTGTAAAATCTATTACGACCGGACTTTGGGCCGTAATACTAATTCCTTCAATTCTCCTTTTTATAATCTTTCCATCTTTCTCAATCCAAAATACTTTACGTCCAGGCGATATTTCCTTTATAGCATTATTCGTTGGGTTAAACGTTTCAATCAAGCGTGGATCAAGTGATATTTCCGGTTTGGCAAATACATCATATCCAGAAATCTCCCGCGTAGCAGAGCTATCCAGTACTCGAACTTTCACATTAATTCCTTTATCACCGGCGGGTAACGTTGAGTCCCGCAAAATATCTGTTTTTAATGAAAGATCATCGTCAATAAAATTCAATACTTTCTGTACTTCTTTAAGTTCAGATACTTCTGATAGTGACTTGAGCAGCGTCGAATAGTTGATAAGTTCCAGGGAGTCATTATTGGTCACCAATACATGGACCTTAATAAGAGAATCTTTCCTTACAACATACTTCTGAATCATTTTTTTTATATTTCTTAGGTCTTTGACAACCTCGAAATATTCATGTTTATCCCTAGAACGTATTGAAAACTCAGAATCCAGTTTACTAATTTCTCCATTTATTTGGAAAAAAGACGTCCTCAATTCGTTATTACTAATGTCTTGGGAAAATGTGTCGTGCGCGAATACAAATAAGGCGATCAGATTGATAGTAATTTTTCCCATTTGCAGTGAACTATTTTGGTATTGAGGATAAGAATTAAATTAACCATTATCAGGGCGCGAATTCATAGAAGCGCAAAGGGGTTATAGTTTGTAAGGCAACGACTCGACATTAAGGATACTTTTCTCTAATTAGCTAATTACAATACTAAAACCATATCTAACTCTAGTTATTTTTAACATAATATCGGAATAATTGAAATTTTCAACAAAAATTTCAATTAAACTGCCTCAAGAAACATCCAATTTTTTTAGTATATAGGTGTAATTCTATAATAACAATACGTGTAACCACTTATTATTGTTAATATTTTGTGATATATATTACAACCAAGAATTACTAAAAACAAGAATCACTAATTAAACCAAAGAAATGCTCTCTAAAGAAAAGTCCACTTTGTTTTGACGATATACACTGATACGCGAGTCCATAAAAAAAGGGGTTAGCGCAGTTTGGGAACAACGGCGAACCCAAAAAATACTAATCACAGGCTTTCAGAATTTGGAAAATGTAACTCGTACCATGACTTCAGCAATCATATCTGCGGTTGTAAGCTTCCCCTATTTTCGGTCCACTCAAAATTAGAATTTTGAGATTTTTAGTAATTCTAGGAAAACGGATTAATATATTCAATCGGTGGTACAAATTCCAGCGATTGATTAGGCCTTTAACAATTGTAATGCTGTCGCCAAATTTCTATAGGTTAATCGCCTAAAATATCTTTTGACAATTTCATGCATTTTATTTGAGAAAGTGTAATATTTATAGTTCTCTTAGAATCTCATAGAATATTTCATTATCGCTTTTGAATTCACATCCTTTTTTAAAAACATCAATCTTTATAACCTTCCTTTTTAAGTTGTCTGGTATACCATTCTTTAGAATATTATCAACCTGAACATCAAATTGCTCCACCTTTTGTCCATTCTCACGATGGAGATACCATTGCTTTGCACATTCTATGTCGCCACTGAACCAAACAAGTGAATACTGCTCGTCAATGATTTCTTGCACCCAACTGTTGAACCCAATTGGGAAGTCCCAGTTCAAGACAACTCGATCGCTCTTAATGCTTGCTATAAACTCCTTTCGTGATCGGTTCCAAACATCACGAAGCTCAGGTTGTGGCCACGCTGATTTTTCCAAATCGAAATGAATGTATCCCTTTTAATTACGTAACCAAACTTTACTTTTCTGAATAGACATGCTTATTTAGTCACTTCGGGCAAAAAACAATAAGCTTCTTTGAAACATCCCCTTTGAACGAGATCGTATGTTACCCAAAAAAAACCAGCCTCATTTGGGTTTTTGCTGGCAGAATTTTTATCTCCCCAAGAATTTCGCACCTTAAACATTTTATTTACATTATCGTAACCGATGATACAAACACAGTGAGCATCAATATATGGCCCATTCATGGAAGTCCAAACATTTTTACCGGGATATCGTGAGTCTCCAAATTCCCACATATTCAAAAATGAATTTGATACATAAAATGCGACTATAACAGGTTCATCATTATCAATACTTAATCTTATCTGATCAATATTGTTCGGATCAAGAGGAATCCATCCGTTTGCGACTTTCGGTTTTATAGATTTTGCTTTGGGTATTAATTTCTTTATCTCTGATCTAATATGATCTTCATAAGTTGAGCATGTCAATCCTTTTTCCACTAACGGAGATCAGCAACCAGACAGTCGCCTTTATCCACAACCTCCTGCAAAACTGTCGGCACATTAAGGCCATCGCATTTCTGTGGGTTAGTAAGGCTGCCGTAAATGAAATCAGGGCTAAACTCATTATCCTTATCAAAACTTTTTCGGGTGTTTAATTTCGTACTTAATCCCGTATAACCTACAGCATATGCTACACATGAGGAGAATTTGTCTTGATCTGCCGCAGGTGGAGTTAACAAGTATTTAGAATGACTTTCGTCTCTATAATCATCTTTTGGAAAGAACTTACATATACCCCCTTTTGATTTGATTATACTATCTCGGATAAAATAATATCTATTGTTGCTTAGAAAATAACTTTGATCATTTTGAACTACGTCGAAAGTAAAAATTAAATCATCTGTACTCGTAATAGTTTTTGAAACCTTTCCCGTTATTTTCGTAATATTAAAAAAGGTAAATCCTGGACTGACAGTTATGTCGCCAGCGTTAGTAAAAGAAAACTTTATATCTATGGTAATTTGGTGATCATTGAGGGGGCCGAGGTTGGGAGTTTGTACAAACTCCTTAGCCGCCGACTCTATATATTCCTTTAAGGCTAAAATTGACTTGTTTACTTGGTCACTATTCGAAATCTCAGAATTAAACGCACAATTGTTATAGAGAGTATCGCTTAAAGAAATGTCATGCATACTCGAAGATGGCAATTTCGTTGGAGTTAAAATGTCTGAAATAGTATTATCCTTAACATTTTGATAGTTATAATTTGCTGATACAATGAAAGCGGTAAGGCCACCTGAAGCCGTTTTCGTAATTGTATGTTCAAACTTAACAGTTAGGCTTTGCGGGACTATCGTAATCCCATCTTCTAGGCTAAGCTTTTGTAACGCCTGATAAAATTGCGTGTGAATTGACTTTTCAATCTCGCTAACTCTAGCCTGTGACTTAATTGTGTATTTTCTAATTGAACAAGAGGTGATACTTAAGGATAGCAAGCTAATTAAAAAAAGATTAATAAATTTCATATAAGCATTTATTAAAAGGCAAATTCATTTAACAATTTTTATCCGCGAAAAAATGTTCCTTTAAACAACAATTGTTGCTGTAAAGTAAAAATCTGATCAAGAAATTTTAGATACTGGTTAGATTTCGTACAGTATTGTAGGTGAAACTACATGCAAAAAAATGTTACCCCTGTGTGTTCTTGATTACAGAAGATACATCGACATTTTGGCTACTCAAATCCTTACTAAGGAGCAACTAATAAGACCTTACACACATTAGGAATTCAAGGGGGCTCGGTGAAAGACACTAAATAAAATTTACTACAAATATCAAGATATACTATTCTGTTTTGAAAAACAATAAGTAAATACACTCAAGCTAGTCGATTAGTTTTGAAACCTAGGCTCATTTTGCTTATAATAGTAACCGCATGTGTTCACTTTACATAACATCCGTTATATGACTTCTCTGTTCCTATCATGAAATTCTGTTAGCCCCTGAAACGTTTGGGTCTAAGCTAAATAGTGGTTGAACAGTTTATACTGTTCCTCCATTTTCGCAAACGACTGACTCATTTTTAGAATGGTAATTAGAGTAAAAAGTGGATCAAGGTCGCAGAAATGCTCAAACACGTATCCAAAACTCAATTCTTATATAAATTAATCCCAGCTTTGATATGTGTTTTTACTCGTCAAAAATTTATCATATCTTAAGAAGTGTTTGATGATAATAATAAATGAACTGTCATAATTCAAACTTTCATGCAAAAAACTATTTACATCAAAACCAGTTTATCGGTTATTATAATCATTTTGGTAGAGTTATTTTCACAAAATTGTTATGGCCAATATTCTATTAAAAAACCTTTCGATACCGGATTCGAAAAAGGCTTTACTGAAGGTTTTTGTTACAATCAAAAGCTAAACTGCGTTCCTCCAATTACTCCGATAGTACCATTAGTCAGAGTTGGAGAAAGTGAAAATAGTTATCAAGATGGCTTCAATCGAGGGTTTCAAATAGGTTTAGATTTGCAAAGAGTAAGAAATTCGCTTTCTAATTCGGGGTCAACAGCACCTTCCTATGAAAACGTTCCCAATTATCGATTTAACGATTATATTCCACAATTACCGATTAAAGAGATGGCGAATGTGGCAGCATACAAAGAGGCGTTGTTTAAAAAGAGAATTCAAATACTTCAAGAAGAAATTAATAATTTTCACGACTTAAACTATTCTCTGCTATTTAATCTCGACCAAACTGCGTACAATAATATTCGCGAATTTTTCTTGTCAAAAGCAGAAATAGTTAGGCGCCGAACCGATCTTGGTGATTTTAGTGATGATAGAAAATTCAGGCAAGTATTATCAATTTTAAATTTTAGCGAAAGTGAAAAACAAGTTTACGAATCGTATCAGTTAGCACTTTCTAACAAAAAATCAACCTTAAATTTCTCCGAACTGGTTCAACAAGCATTTGATAGTATAGAAAGCAATCCTAAATTTTCTTTGGAGCTAGTTAATCAGATTAATGTAGATAGCCTAAATAATACTAATAACGAAAAGCAGTCAATTGAATGTATCCTAAATAATATAAAATCAAAAGCGTATAACCGTCTCGGGAATTTCAATTTAGCCTTGACTTATGCTGATCGATGTCTACAATCCAACTTTCTTGACAATGTTAGTCGTCAGAGTATGAGCTTAGAAAGGCTTTTATTCTTGCAAATTTGTCACGAGAGAGAGAAGCATTGCTAGAATTAGAGAGTGAAAATTTTAAAGATGATTCATCGATTACCAAATTTATTAAAATTCTAGTTTGAATGAATTCGTATCATATGCATTAATACCCAATCATTGCGTATCATTGTTACCCATCATTTCACCTTTTCAAGGCCAAAAAATGGTTTTCAAAAATTAGTAACCTGATTAGTGACAACAAAAAAGCTACTAAAGCTTAAAAAAAGCCACAAAAAGCAAAAGGAATTCACTAAATAAGAATATAACTCGCTGAAAATCCGTGATACTCAGCATTCAGCTATTTCCCGATACATTGTATAGTTATAATTGGAATACAAATAGTTAAGACATTTAGGCAACTAGGCAAGCCACAAGAAAAGCCAAACAAAAGAAAATAAGTATAAATTTCCTACTACTATGTCCCTTCAATAAAGAGGCTGGTTCATGGAAATCTGCGAAAAATTAACGAATATCTTTCTGAGGGCGGGTTGAAAAAAGTTTATATAGAATAATGCAACAAGCCAACGCAGATATACATTGTATTGACAATACGCATAATCCATATCATCGTGCAATCAATTCAATGGAAGAAAATCAAAATAATTTCCGTCATGCTGTTAATTGGAAGAGCCGGTCAATCTGACCACTCGGGGCCGAAGCAAATTGACCAACTAAAGTAAATGCTACTTTGAATATAAACACGCTGTGTTTCAATTCATTTAATGGTTAATTTAATTCGTCAACCTATGATCATTGAAAACCGGCGCGTGTGGTCAAAACGACCCGGCGCTTGCATTTTTTAATCTGAAAGGCAGAATACTGAATTCATTTATCAGAAAAGGGTTATTGAAAGAACGAGTGATTCCCGGAATTAATAAAGGAAGACATTTACGTGTCTTTTACTGAAAGGCAATAAATATTTTCTGCCTCCTATAGGAAACACTTGTGCGTAAAACTTTCGTTATTCCAATTTCTTTTATTGAAAACTCACTGTTAATAATGTCCCGCTTGCAACTATACTTTGGTGGCAGTTTTTAGTCAGTATTGCACCGACTCACTAAACACTATTTTCTAAATGAAAACAACCACGGAAGTAATAATGGTTCTGCAAAAGCACTGTCCCAACTGTTGTGTTGCGCATCAGGATACTCTGTATATTTTGCATTTTTTTTGCCAGCATCGTGTAGAGCTTTGATTAAATCTCTATCCGGTTGAGGGCTGATAACATTATCGAGTGCACCGTGAAAAATCCATATCGGCACCTTTGCTGCTTGTTTTACATAAAGCGGAACATTAGCTTCCCCGCAGATAGGGAATGCTGCTGCAAAATAGTTGGGAAAATGAATAACCAAACTATATGTTCCGAAACCGCCGAGCGAAAGACCACCTATGTAAATTCTTTTCTTATCTGCTATTTTGTTCTGAATCAGGCTATCCATCAAAAGCTTCACCAACCGTTCGGGTACTGTAAGCGCTGCGGTATCTAATGCAAGATTGTATGCTTTTGTTGTATCCAATTTAGGCGGAGCCTTGGTCCATAAACTATCGGACGGGCATTGTGGAAAAACAACAATGGCTGGAAATTGCTTGCGCAGGGAATCTTTTAAAAATAAATCCCCCCCGTGACTAAGTTGCGCCTCGTTGTCATTTCCTCTTTCACCTGCACCATGAAGAAAAACTACTAAAGGATATGATTTTTCCTTTTTATAATTTTCAGGATATAAAATTCTGTAGCGTAAGGTATCCGCAGCCTGTATAAAAAATTCTTTTTTGTATGCGCTGAAATCCTGCGCTTGTGCGAAATGAATGCCTGTCAACAGCATAAGAAAAGAAACAGTTTTTTTCATATACATTGTATTAGCTGTTTAATATAAAATTATGTATTGATGTTATTGCAAATAGCAATAGTATCGCTCAAATCTTTCCACCTAAAGCCGCCGTGAAATTCGCAGTTGTTTGAATAAAGCCTTTTATCGCCCATAGCCTCATATACCCAATGCCATTCTCTTTTTTTAAATGTTGGCGGCTGCAGATAATTGGGATAAGTTTCATTCCACGCAATAAAGTGGAGTTGTGCAGGTGCGGGCATATCTGCTTCAACAGCTTCGCGAATAATTATTTTATCAATTGATTTGCAGAATTAACCTGTTATTTCACCGTTCGGCCAGTAACTTATTGCATCTTTTATGTGTGCCATCAACTTATCCAAATCGGCGCCGAAATGATCATCATTACGAGCCCAAATATTTACTATTACGGCCCAACAAAAACCATCGTGAGTCCTTACCAGTATGGACTGCTGGCCGGGGGTGGCTCCAGCATGCCAGAAGTTATCCTCCAATTTGTTTACGCCCCATCCCTTGGCATAGTTCGGGCTGATTACGGGTGCGGAATACATAGTATCGAGCGTAGCTGGTTGTAATATGTCCGCCTTCCCGGGAAATTTATCTACCCTGATCAAAAATTTTACCAGGTCAGTCGGCGTGGCAACCCATCCTCCGTTGGCGTCTCCCCTCGCCCTTGGTCCATTAGACAACGTATAGGGATCAGCTTTGTCGTAATAATGCACTTCGCGAGGCAATCGTTCGGCAAGAGTAGTACCTCCAATCTCCATATCCGTTATTCCGCAGGGTTGCAATATGTTTTTGCGTACATACTCGTCGTATCTCATCCCTGAAATCTTTTCAATCACCCGTCCGAGAAGCAGAAATCCAAAATTAGAATATTGAGCATGAGTTCCCGGCTCGTACTTCAATAGCTGATTGTCCAGAGTCCAACCGATCAATTCCGCCTGGTTCAATTCAGGATGCAAAAAAACGGGATCCCGGTCATTGTACGGCCCGTTGCTATTCTCATAATAGGCATCCGTCCACCCCCCACCCAGGTGCTCCAATAAATGCTCAACCGTAATGTTCTCTACCCACTTTTTATATGGTAAGGTGCCGTATGAAGTCCCGAGAATTGCCCCTTCTCCAAAAACTTTATCCTGCAAATGCAACTTATCTTGTTCCACCAGTTGCATGATCGCAGTAGCTGTAAACGGCTTACTAATGCTGGCGATCCGGAAGCGATTGTCCGGCATCATTAATTCGTGTGTACTTTTATCGGCATACCCGTAACAACGCTCGATTTTCACGCTGTCATTTTTAGCAATAGTGAATGAAAGTCCCGGAACATCATACTTCTTCATAAAAATTCCTACGAGGCTATCAACAGTTTTTATGTTCGCTGGTAAAAAACCAACCGGTATGTCTTCATTTGCTTTGGGCGGCTCCGTACAGGAAACCATGGCTATTGGTACGCCAATTAACCAACAAAAAATATAATATCGAAATCTTTTCATGTTTAATAGATACATACAATTTGATCCGACTACGACCGGTTTGTTATATGAATTTATTTTGCGAAAATCTGCATCTTAAAGTATCCCCATTCTAAAAGAAACGTATTCCTGTTTCGATCTATCACCTCGCTTTTTTACGTCATCATAGTTCAGATAATTTTATGATTGGATATTATAAAAAATCTTTGCCCATCAAAACAAAAATTATTTAAATACAATCAATGCATAAACAGAAATCGCCACTATGAATTATTTATTTTTTTCGATCCATGCTTTTCCATCGAATTCCCATGTGTCATTTGAATAATGAGACGGCATACCAAAACCGCCAAATAATACAATACGACTGCGGCGCGGGTCATAATCCATCACAAACTGAATTCTTCCGGGCGGCCCGGTGGTAGTAATCTGTTTCCAGGTTTTGCCGTCCCAACACCAGGTATCGTTATAAAAATGATCATGCATATCTTCGCCGCCAAACAAAATTGACTGATGTATTCTGGAATCATATGCGATACAAGGCCATGATCGCGGTCCAGGACCTTCGGCCAAAATTTGTTTCCATAACTTTCCGTTCCATTCCCATGTATCGTTAAAGGCGGTACCCGGTTTAAAACCTCCATAGAGTACGGTTACACCGCGATCATTGTCATAGGTCATAGCGACGCCGGATCTTGGCTCCGGGCCTTTTTCGCTCACACGCTTCCAGGTCCTTCCATCAAACTCCCATGTATCGCCAAGGAAATTATCATTATGTACACCGCCAAACAGTACTAACCGGTCACGTTTTTTATCATAGACCAGTCCTGCATCACCACGCGCCATAACCTGTGAATCCATTAAAACATGCCATGAATTATTTTGAAAAACAGACAATTTACCGTCTTCATTTCCTGAGGTATCCGCTCCACCAAACATTAAAAGCCGCCCTCGCTTATCATCAAATGCCATTGGAGCAATGATCTTAGAGGTATTTGTCCTGGCTATCTCTTTCCATTTTTTTCCATCCCAATTCCATACATCTCCAGTCATTTCCGGTTTGTTGTCCTTAAAAATAAATCCGCCGTAAATAACAAAACCGTTTCGTGAAGGATCATACACGCCGCTATGGTGAGCTCTCTCCAGAGGAGCTCTATTTTTTGTCGCTGACGCCTGGGGGTGAAGCAGTATATAACTGAAAAGTAGCAAACCAGAAGCAAGCAACTTCTTTCTCCATGAGTTCGCGCGGGCAATACTTAAATTATTTGCGAGCATAGGTCAGATCAAAATTATTTGACAGAAAAAAAGTTTGCTTTATCCGGCTGCCCGATAAAATTTATTGAAACTACCCGGGCCCTCCCAGTAAATTAAATTTTTTCGACGAACGGGTGAATATCTTATACAAACACCGTGTAATATTTAATAATCTTGTGGCTTATCAAAAAAGGGCCGTTGCAAGGGCCACTAATTATGACCACATCATCGATTTCCATTTTGCTACCAAATGGAAGTAAATGCAATTCTTCATGTAACCCGATCAATTTCTTCAAACGAAATACCAATTCCCTTATCATTCTTTGCCCGTATGCCTGCATAACATATGCCAGCCTCAACGATGGCCAAAAAACATAGGCTTATTTTACATACCTTCCCCAAAATAATAGCCATGAGAAGAATTAACTTTATTCTACTCGCTGTATTAGCAGCGATGGATATCACAGTCGGACAAACTGCAAACCAGCAAAAAGTTTTTACCGAAGACATTGATAATTTCTGGATCGCCTACGACAGCGTCCACAGTACAACAGACAGCTTGCAGCAGTTACAAATCATTCAGCACCTATATATCGACAAGGGAACGGAAGGATTAAAAGAATTTATGAAGCGCAGAGATTATGATGCAGAGCGCTGGGTAGATCTTATAAGGAAATATCCAAAGTTCTGGAACTCCATTCGTCAAAATACTTTGTCAACAAAAACAAAGGCACCGCAAATAGAAAAAAGTATAACAAGATTTAAAACCCTTTACCCGGAATTAAGAGATGCGAAAATGTATTTTACGATTGGTGGATTGCGTTCGGGAGGCACAACCTCAGGTAATCTTGTATTGATCGGCAGCGAAATCGCCACGGGTACCGCCGCTACAGATGTGTCTGAATTTCCCGATAAATGGCTGGCCAATGTCTTCAAAGAGCAATCTCCTGAGAATCTCGTTTCTATAAATATCCACGAATACGTGCATACACAGCAACATGGTGAAAGCAACGACCTGCTCGCACAGGCGATAATGGAAGGATCGTGCGATTTCATTACTGAATTGGTGATCAACAAACCCATGAAGACGAACTATATTATGTTCGGATTGCAACACGAAGAAGAATTAAAAGAAGCGTTCCGCAAAGAAATGTTCTCGACCGCTTATAAAAGGTGGTTGTATAATGGCTCCGGTGGAAAAACTGTAGCCGACCTGGGTTACTTCATGGGCTACCGGATTTGTAAATCTTACTACAATAATTCGACTGATAAGAAGAAAGCAATTAAAAACATCATAGAATTAAACTACTCGGATACTGCCGCCGTTGAAGCGTTTCTTAATAAATCGCATTATTATCGCGAACCGTTGGACAAACAGGCCCTTAAAAATGCTTTTATAAAAAAACAACCTGAATTAGTAAGGATGTTACCTTTAAATGATGAGGACAGTGTGGTCGCCGATACTGTGAAAGAATTTACTCTTGTATTTTCAATGCCCATGGATACTACCGCATTTTCGATGAACTACGAGGAGCGTGGCAAAGAGTACTACCCCATTGCCGGCGTGGCAGGTTTTTCGAAAGACAAAACCTCGCTGGTGATTAAGGCGGATATGAAACCCAATCACGAGTACGGGTTTATTGTTACCGACAGGTCTTTTAAATCGGAAGACGGTTTTCCGTTGTTGAAAGATTACCCTATCCGGTTTAAGACCAAATAATTTAATCCTCTTTACATGATTTATTCCGGCCACCCGATTGACCGATCTTGTGCATGTATCAGGCCGATGTAATGACTGGGATGATATACCAAGCGTTCCGGAATACGATAAAGAACCTGTATTATCGAGCGTTAGAATAACCAGGAATAATGAATTAGGTAGCAAAACTCAGTTCAGATCTTAACTGTCCTGAAAGCCAACCTCTACGGACTATAGCGCCGGTTGGTTTCAAATAAAAACAGGTTGTTCTTGCATGAACAGCCTGTCTTTATTTGAAAGATGAATAAAATAAAATTTTGAATACCAGTATGCCTAATAATAGTTGAGTGAAGCTCTTTATCGCTTTATCCACATGAGTGATCACTCAGGCGACTACAAAACGTGTACGTTACAAGCGATACGTCTGGAACTTTGTTGAAAACATACCTGAGGGCCAGGGCGAAAATCGTCAGCTTCGAAAATAGTTTATGTAATAAATTCATAAGTTTTCAATTAACTCCCAGAAGATCACTGTCAAAATTTACTCAAGTAAAAATCAATTAGTGGAAAAAATATTAACTAATAAGATCATAAAAATCTTTGAGAGTCTCGATATACCTATAACAATCGAAGAAGTAACCTACTTAATTCATTTCCTTAATAATGTCTCAACACTTTCTACCAAAATTGATGAGCTTAAAATATTACAAAAGACCGTTTTCAATTTTGAAGAAGTATGCTCCTATCTCAAAATCAGTAAATCACATCTTTACAAACTTACATCTCAAAGGGTAATTCCACATTTTTGTCCCCAAGGCAAAAAGCTATACTTCAAGCGTGAAGAAATTGACATTTGGCTATTACTGACGTCCTCAGCAGAAGAAATAGAGAACGTGGCTATCGATTATGTTTTTGGCAGGAGAAAAAAAGATCTGTAGTTCTTGTACTTAAATACCAGCTAAAACTTGAATTTGGGCAACAAAAAACAGGCAAGCAAAAACAATTAAGCAACAAATAAAAGAAAGAAAACGGCGTACAAATCGATTAAAATCTAACAAATGAAACTACAGAATAAACAAAAGAAAGAAAATTCACTTACCGATACAAAACTTACTGAAGATATAATCCAGCATTTCTTCATTGTTGATCTCGCCGGTTATTTCACCGAGATAATAAAGGCAACGGCGGATATCGAGAGCTAAGAGATCACCTGGAATTTTATTATCCAACCCTGCTTGAATATCTATCAATGCCTTTTGCACTTCCTTTAATGCATGATAATGCCTTGCATTTGTAATAACCGTATCTTCTGTTTGCACGTTTCCTGTTAATACAGAATCGGCCATTCTCTCCTTTAGTACTTCCGTATGCAGATTTTGTTTTGCTGAAATAAAGATCACTTTATCAAAAGAAGAAAATTTTTCATGAGCAGATTCATATGTATCAATTTTATTGGCGACCAGCAGGTAATTCAGCCCCTGCTGTTTCATTGCCGATTGTTGCCGGTGAATTTCTTCTTCATTGTCTTTTACATCAAAGAGATAAAGAACAAGGTCCGCCTGCTTCATTTTCTCTATGCTACGGTTGATACCTTCGCTTTCAATAGCGTCTGTAGTATGTTGACGGATACCGGCTGTATCAATAAGTCGAAATAAAATTCCATCTATATTGATTATTTCTTCTATTGTGTCTCTTGTTGTACCAGGTATTTCGCTGACGATTGCTCTCTGTTCGTTCAGCAGGGCATTCAACAAGGTTGATTTACCTGCATTGGGTTTTCCAATGATTGCGACACTCACGCCATTCTTAATTACGTTACCTAATTGAAATGAATCAACGAGATGTTTTGTTGCGAGAGATAGTTCATTGATCAATTCGTAAAATTGTTTGCGGTCTGCAAACTCTACATCTTCCTGTGAGAAATCAAGTTCAAGTTCGATCAATGCAGAGAAACGAATCAATCGTTCTCTCAGGTCTTTCAGATTTTTAGAAAAGCCCCCCCGCATCGTATGCAACGCAGTTCGTTGCGAAGCCGTCGAATTACTTGCAATTAAATCGGCTACGGCTTCAGCCTGCGTGAGGTCCAGTTTTCCATTCAAAAATGCCCGTTGTGTAAACTCGCCTGGTTTTGCCAGCCTCGCGCCTTTGCGCAGACAAGCTTCGATAATCTGTTGTTGGATAAATGGCGATCCGTGACCGCTTATTTCAATTACATCTTCACCCGTATATGATTTTGGTGATTTGTATAGGGAAATGACAACTTCATCTATAGTTATGCTGTTTTCTTTTAAAGCGCCAACATGTAATGTATGTGAAGGTTGTTGCAACAGGTTTTTTGAAGGGAAAAGTTCATTGGCGATTGTAAAAGATTGTGTACCGCTCAACCGTATCACAGCAATTGCGCCAATACCCGGAGCAGTAGCCAATGCTACAATCGTATCATCCCAGCCTTTGATTTTTTCGGTTGTCATAGCCCAAAAATAAACATCCTCTATATTACAATTTCAATCATTAGATGTTTGGAAAATTTATCTTATTAAAATAAGAGCACGATATTTTTAAAATGGCTATGCAGGCTAATCAATCCTATTCGGCTATAGTTGGATTCACAATGGATGTCTATATTTTTTTTGAATTCTTATACTCATTCTTCAGCAGCCATTGAAGCACTTTATCACGCTGATCGCCCTGTATGATGATCTCTCCATCTTTTGCAGAGCCACCCGTACCGCAAACATTTTTTAGTTTTTTTTCCAATTCTTCCAGGTCTTCCGTCTTACCGATAAAGCCTTCTATAAGAGTTACAGATTTACCTGCTCGTTGCTTTGTGTCGAGCCGTATTCGTAATTTCTGTTGTACGGGTGATAATGTTTCATCTTGGGCCTGATCTTCTTCAAACTTAAAATCGGGGTCTGTACTGTAAACAAATCCCCTGTTATCTGCTTTGTTCTTTTTACTCATAAACGAATGCTATTACTATTTCGGGTAAAGTGAAAAGCTATGATCATTGGCGACTTTAATTTCAAGATACCTCTGCTTTCAAACTTAAATCAAGACTTTTCGCCTGGTGTATTAATGCGCCAATGCTGATATAGTCAACGCCGGTTTTTGCATACTCTACAATGTTATCAAGGTTAATTCCGCCGCTGGCTTCTGTTTCAAACCCCATAGCTATCGGGTCACTTTTTATTAACTGTAGAGCTTCCTCAATCTGCGAAGGCTTGAAATTATCCAACATGATACGAAATACTTTTCCCTTACCGGCAGTAATTACTTTTTTTACATCATCAATATTCCTAGTTTCTATTTCTATTTTCAATCCTGGTTTTTGATTCTGAACATAATCATAAGCTCGTTGTATTGCTTTTTCAATACCGCCACAAAAATCGATGTGATTATCCTTCAGCATAATCATATCATACAATGCAAAGCGATGATTGAAGCCACCACCAATTCGCACAGCTTCCTTTTCCAGTAAACGGAAATTGGGCGTTGTTTTACGTGTATCCAGGATCTTTGTTTTGTAATTCTTTATCTTATCTGAGTAAGTGTGTGTTAACGTGGCAATGCCGCTCATTCGTTGCATACAGTTTAGAACAAGTCTTTCACATTCCAGTATCACATGAACGGATGCCTCCACTACAAAAGCGGTTTCCCCTACCTTCATTGGTTCGCCATCTCGTTTAAATGAATTGAATTGGCAGCGTGGCTCTTTGTACCTGAAAATCTTTTCAGCGACATTTATACCAGCCAGAATACCGTCTTGCTTGATCTTTAAGACGGCTTTACCATTTGCATCTGCTGGTATGCACGATAACGTAGAATGATCACCGTCGCCAACATCTTCTTTTAAAGCCTCATTGATCAGGTGATGTAGTTGTTCGTCAAAACTCATAGCTGCAAAAATAAAAAAGCCTTCCCAATAGTAATTGAGAAGGCATTCTGAATAATAATAAACAAATTTATTCTACCGATTGAAACCGGATTTCTTTCATGATTTGCTTGCTTCCTTTCAGCTTCATAAAAATGTTAGTACGGTAGTTACCATTTTTTGTAACTAATGTCCCTACACAAAACTGACCACTAGGACCATCACCCTTGTGTTTTACATCAAAATTTTTTACGCCGCTATTGGAGAAAAAGTCTTTTAGTACGAGTCCGGCTTGCGCCTTACTGTAGTTATCACTTTTATCAGGTAAGGTAATTTCTACATTGTCTTCAATGTACTTTGACAGCTCTGTAGCACTTCCTGATTTCAGAGCGCCAATTACTTCTTCTATTCCACCCTGCAGGGTGAAAGACATCAGTAATAGTGCTGAGGATAGCAACCAAAAGGTAAATTTCGTTTTCATGTTCTTAAAGGTTTTCTAAGGTGTTTTAATCTAAAAACATGCCACAGGTACACGGAGAATCGGACGACTAAAGTACTAAAAACCATTTTGTTTTCACAGCTTTCACAGAATTTCGATGATTTGGCCGTAGTTTTACAACGTCCGTAAGTGAAAACTACGAGTGGTGCGGACAGAGGTTAAAGCCTCAGAATGATCATGTTAAATAAAAAATCTTTCAATACTCAAATATGGCTCAAAAGAAAGTTATTCTTGTTATAATGGACGGCTGGGGATTAGGAAAAGTTGCATCATCAGATGCAATTCAACATTCAAATGCACCTTTTGTTAAATCACTATATCTCAGTTATCCAAATACTACGCTTGTAACCTGTGGTGAAGCGGTGGGCCTGCCAGACGGGCAAATGGGAAATTCTGAGGTAGGACATCTCAATCTTGGCGCAGGAAGGATCGTATACCAGGAATTGCAACGTATTAATGTCGCAATTAAGGATGGCTCCTTTGCAAAAAATGAAGGTTTATTAAATTCAATCCGCTACGCAAAAACAAATAATAAGCCCTTGCACCTGATCGGGCTGGTAAGTGATGGTGGCGTTCATTCACATATCAACCATTTAAAAGCAATTGTTGATGTGTGTAAAAACGAAGGTCTTGATAAAGTCTTTATTCATGCGTTTACTGATGGCCGTGATACTGATCCAAAAAGCGGGTTAGGATTTATTAAAGATCTGCAAGCTCACCTCAATCAATCAACAGGAAAAATAGCAACTATAAGCGGGCGATACTATGCAATGGATCGTGACAAAAGATGGGAAAGAGTAAAACTTGCTTATGATGCATTAGTAAACGGAACCGGCGAAAAAGCAACAGATGCAATTGCGGCCATCGAAAAGTCGTATGCGGCCAATGTTACAGACGAATTCATCAAACCAACTGTAATAGTTGATGAAGCACAGCAACCATTGGCAACTATAAAAGAGGGCGATGTTGCTATCTGTTTCAATTTCCGTACCGACAGATGTCGTGAGATATCTCAGGTATTAACGCAAACAGATTTTCCCGACTTCAACATGAAAAAACTGTCATTACACTACACAACAATGACAGATTATGATAAGACTTTCAAAAATGTGCACATCATTTTTGAAAACGATAATCTTAATAATACGCTTGGTGAAGTATTAGCTCAACATGGGCTGAAACAAATCCGGATCGCCGAAACGGAAAAGTATCCTCATGTAAGTTTCTTCTTCAGCGGTGGCCGCGAAACACCTTTTGATGGAGAGAAACGTATCATGATCCCTTCACCAAAAGTCGCCACTTATGATCTGCAGCCAGAAATGAGCGCTTACGCAGTAACAGAAGCAATCGTTGCTGAGATAAAAAACAAAAGTGCAGATTTCATTTGCCTGAACTTCGCAAATGCAGATATGGTTGGTCATACAGGAGTATGGCAAGCAGTAATTAAGGCTGTTGAAACTGTTGATAAATGCGTGACTGAAGTAGTTACTAACGGACTTGAAAACGGCTACACTATATTTCTTACTGCTGATCATGGCAACGCTGATTATATGATAAACGAAGACGGTACGCCAAATACAGCACATTCGTTGAACCTGGTCCCATTGTTTGTGATCGACAGTACATGGCGGGGAAGTCTAAAACCAGGCAAACTGGGAGATATCGCACCAACAATATTGACGTTAATGAACCTGCCTATCCCTGCGGAAATGACCGGAAATGTTCTGACGACATAATTTTTAGAGATATATCAATTTCATAAAAACCGAAAAGCAAATGTTCTTTTCGGTTTTTTAATTTTATAGACACACGTAGCCAATTTCAAAATAAAATAGGGCATTGGTATATTTTTTTCAATGAATTGTATTGTTTACTAACATTTTTTCACCGTCTATCCTTTTTCGCCTTTATTATTTTTACGTTTCTGTGCAGCATATCGAATTCAAAAATGTCTTAAATTACAGGCAACCAAAGGGTACACATGACCGAGGAAGCCATTTTGAAAGGCTGTTTGCAAAACGACGCTGTAGCACAAAGGGAGTTATACAATAAGTATAGTCCCAAAATGCTTGCAGTTTGTTATCGTTTCGCACACAACCGTGAGGATGCAGAGGATATGCTGCAGGAGGGTTTCATTAAGGTGTTTTCACAAATACACACTTTTGAAAACCGTGGGGCATTTGAAGGATGGATCAGGCGGATTATCGTTCATACCTGCATTAATATCCTGAAGAAAAATAAAAAGTTCAACGAAAGCATTGATATCATTCATGCAAAGGGAATTCAGGTAAGAGAAGAAAGTGTTCACTCAATTGTGCAGGCAAAACAAGTGATAGAATGTATCCGGCTTTTACCGATTGGTTACAGAACTGTGTTGAACCTTTACGCAATTGAAGGGTATAGTCATAAAGAGATTGCAGGCATGCTGGAAATTGAAGAAAGCACAAGCAGAAGTCAGTATACGAGAGCAAAAGCAATGCTGGAAGACATTTTATTGAGAAAAAAGATCATCACAAATAAACCAAAACAAAGCGTTGAATGGCTTGCGGCAGCGAATAAGTGATCGGTAATCCTGCTCTAAACGTTGACTGGTTATGGAGAGTAATTTTAATAGTGAGAATTTTGAGCGTTTTCTGAGAGAAAGCAGCGATCAGTATCGCATGTATCCCTCTGAAAACGTTTGGAAGAATATATACAACAGGCTGCATACCCGCAGACGATGGTTCGGCATTGGGTTGATCCTCTTTCTCTCTGCCGGCTTTGTAACGACTTTCATGCTTACAAATTCATCAGTCGGCGACAATATCAATCGCCAGGCTACTGAAAAGAAAATAGACCCTTCTCAATCAGCTATCGATAATAAGGAAACTACTGAATCGATAGAAAAAGAAAATAATCCGATAACGGTATACAGAAACAATTATTCGCAAAAAGAAAGATCGACAACTTTAAGATCTTTTGAGATTTCCCAGGACAATGTTGCTGTCACTCCTGCCTTATCAATCTTAACTACAGAACAAACTTTATCAAAGGATATTTCTTCGCTGGAAACGACAGAACAAAAAGCCCCTCTGAATGCAACTGCAGGTATAACGAAAAAGCAGGAACAAGAAGCACCAATCGTCTTTGTACCTATCGACGTTCATCTAACAGATGAGGCAACAGACCAGGATACATATACATGGACGATGAATAACAGCCCCGTTAGTGCCGATCATTCAAATAGGCAGAAGGCTTTCAGTAATAGTATTACTGCTAACAATCCGCTTACAATCGAAAGTGTAATTAATAGTTACGCCAGGAAGAATAAAAAACTGTCTCTTCAATTTTATTTCACACCGAATATCAGCTATCGTAAGTTGAACGAAAATAAATCGTATCTCAACTCGGGTTCTGGCTATAGCAATATCAACAGCGCTGTGACCCATAAACCTGACATGGGATTGGAAGTTGGTGTAACAACGAAGTATGCCATAACAAAGAATTTAAAACTCCGTGGGGGTATCCAGTTTAACACAAGCCGTTATGATATCAAGGCATACAGTTCTCCTGCAGAAAGGGCAACTATCGCGTTGAATACAGGTGGTTATACAGTTGACTCTGTAAGTACCACAAGTAATTACAGGAATTTCAATGGATACAGATCAGATTGGTTACATAATTTCTACTTCCAGATTTCAGCACCTGTCGGGCTTGAATTAAATCTGGCCGGAGACGATAAAGTTCAGTTTGGTGTAGCGGGAACATTACAGCCAACTTATATTATCGGCGACAGGGCTTATCTTCTTTCGTCGAATTATAAGAACTATGCTGAAGTTCCCTGGCTGATACGCCGATGGAATATGAATACAAGCTTCGAAGCTTTTGTATCTTACTCCACAGGAAAAATGAACTGGCAGATAGGGCCACAGGTACGCTACCAGCTTCTCTCCAGTTTCGTAAAAGAATACCCCGTTAAAGAACACCTTTTTGATTTCGGATTAAGAATCGGTGTTTCAATAAAAAAATAGTACAATTCTAACTGCTGATGCTATGATCCCGGAAGTCAAACTGCCGGGATTTTTTGTATTCTTTTCTTTTAATTTTAGGCCATGAAGCAACTAATGTTTAGCCTGGTTATTATTATCACGATTTTATTGGTTAATGGATGTAAGTCAAAAGACTCGAAAGGTGCACCGAATACAGTGAAGGAAGATTTCTTCCCGATACTGCCGGTTATCAACAGCCAGGTAGCACATGTCGATACATCAATGTACATGATTATAAAACTAAATAGTCGAGATAGCACCTGGGATTCAACATACATAAAACGGGAAGAATTCAGGGGGTACGCTGCTGAATTTTTAAGCCTCCCCGATCTCACTAGAAAAGAGTTAACAGATCTGTATACAGAAACGAAATTTTTTGATGCCTCACTTAACCTGGCCATATTCACCTACCAGGCGAAAGATAAAAGCGCAACAATTCAGAAAGAAGAAATTACGATTGCTCCAGGTGATGACGGACATGATAAAATGAAAAACATTATTGTTGACAAACTTGCCGGCACAGCAGATAGTACAGTAACAAAACACATGCTCTGGAATGTAGACCAAAGCTTTCAGATCAGCTCAATAATTCAAAAGCGGGGAAAACCTGATTCTATATTTACAACAAAAATTACGTGGCAATAGGAACTCAGTGGAAAAAAAGAATCAATGACAGCAGCGGAATTTCAAAATATAGCTTCAACAATACCACACGAGCCGGGTATTTACAAATACTTTGATACCGGCAATGAGTTACTGTATGTGGGTAAAGCAAAGAGTCTTCGCAAACGGGTTGGCTCTTATTTCTCCAAAACATTTACATCGTACAAAACACATGAACTTGTTCAGCGTATTCATCATATTGAGTTTACCATTGTTGGTTCAGAGCAAGATGCCTTCCTGCTGGAGAATTCTTTAATCAAGCAGTTTCAACCACGCTTCAATATTAATTTAAAAGATGACAAGAGCTATCCGTTTATTGTCATCAAAAACGAACCATTCCCAAGGGTCTTTTTAACCAGAAGAAAGATTGAAGATGGTTCGGAATATCTTGGCCCATATACTTCAGTGGGAAAAGTAAGAGAGTTATTGGATTTCATTAAACAAACAATTCAATTGCGGAATTGCTCACTCAATCTTACCACAAGCAACATTGAAAAGAAAAAATTCAAGGTCTGTCTCGAATATCATCTCGGCAATTGCAAAGGACCTTGTGAAGGATATCAGAGTGAAGAAGATTATAAACAGGGATTAATCCAGCTAAAAAATTTATTGAAAGGAAATATGTCGCCCGTGATCAATCATTTCAAAAACGAGATGAAAGAACACGCGGGTAAGCTGCAGTTTGAAAAAGCAGAAATTATCAGGAAAAAAATAGAGTTCATCGAAAACTACCAATCAAAATCGGTAATAGTCAGCAGCCGGCTTGGTGACCTCGATGTTTTCTCAATTATCAAAGAACAGGACATCGCCTATGTGAATTACCTGATGGTGCAAAATGGTACAATCGTACAAACACAAACATTACGCTTCGAAACCCACCTTGATGAAGCGGAAAATGAAATCTTAAGTTTTGCAATCGGACAGTGTCGCACTACTTTCAATAGCACTGCAAAAGAAATTATTATACCATTTGCAATTGAATATACTGAGCCGGGTATTGAAATATCGGCACCCAAAGGTGGTGAAAAGAAAAAACTGCTGGACCTTTCATTTAAGAACGTTGAATATTTCATAGAAGAAATAAAAGAAAAAGCAAGATTGCAGTTGCATAAACAACAGGCTGATAAATCATTTGTGTTGCAGCAACTACAGGATGATCTTCAATTGCAGGAAACGCCGGTACACATCGAATGTTTTGATAACTCCAACTTCCAGGGAAGCTTCCCAGTATCGGCAATGGTATGTTTCAAAAACGCAGAGCCCAGTAAAAAGGATTACAGGCATTTTAACGTAAAAACGGTGGAAGGTATCAATGACTTTGCCACCATGAAAGAGGCTGTATATCGCCGTTATAAACGCTTATCGGAAGAAAATCAACCTTTCCCTCAACTTGTAATTATTGATGGCGGAAAAGGGCAACTGAGCGCTGCCTATGAAGCTATTCTTGAGCTGAATGTTGAAAATAAAACAACACTTGTCGGCCTTGCAAAAAATGAAGAAGAGCTATTCTTTGTCGGAGACAGTGAGTCGCTGAAACTTGCCTACAACGGTACCAGCCTGAAACTGATCCGGCGCATTCGTGATGAGGTACATCGATTTGGAATAACATTTCATCGCAAAAAGAGAAGCCAGGGCACATTCAAAAACGAGTTAGAGGATATTAAAGGAATCGGAAAAGCAACAGCAGATCAATTGCTGAAAGAATTCAGATCTGTAAAAAGAATAAGTGAACAAACAGTTGAGCAATTATCTACCATTGTAGGTGCTGCAAAAGCAAACCTTATAGTAGCGTATTTTGCAAGGAAAGAATAAGAAGGACATAAATAACCAAGTAATAAGAATTGATTTGAGAGAAAACCTGTTATAAAAAAAAATGGGGCCCGGATAGAAATCCAGCCCCGTTTTTAAAATCCAATATCCTATGAAAAACCGTAACGAAATTACAACTTTTATTCTAATAAACTATAGGACTTTTACGATTCAACAAGGTTTTTTCATAAATAATTTGGAGTGAATGAATTAAAATAAAAAGCCTCCCGTTTCCAGGAGGCTAAACTTTTTAATCAAACTTTATTGATTCTTTTAATAAGACCAAAGATTCTGTTCGTAATCGAATATCTTGTTCTTGATATTATCGCCTTCAAGCAATGCCAGTATCGGATCTTTAATATAGTTACGAATCGGTCTGTTTTGTGGATTGTCCAAAGTAGACTTCAACACATAACTGCTGAACATTCTTGTTTCGAACAATTCTTCCCAAGTCAACCGGTTCATCCCCATATTCTTTGAGTTATACACTTCAGCTTTCGCTAAAGTTTCTCTCAGGTCGGGATAGTATATCCAGAATAAAGGTGTCGAGCCTCTTTCTGTTTTACCATCAACGCTCATAATGGTTTTGCAGGGAGCAATACCAATGATGCGGCAAAACATGCGGCTGGCTTCACGGTCGAAAACCCAGTCTTCTTTAATTCTGAATTTTACAACCTGGTCGGGGTTCAGATTATTGCAGCTTACAACATACTTATCGATCTTTGTAGGGTCTTGTAAGTTGTAAACAGGTAATGTATCACACTGTGCTCCACCTGAAAGAACCTTTTCAAACTGAACGGAGTCAATTGGTGTTGTAAAACGATCATCGTCTGCACTGAACGCAGTAACTTTACCACTGCGCACCGCGTTTACCATAATGTTTACAAAACGCTGGCTACCATTATCATCATCTGATTTATAACCGAATGGCTGATTGATCTTCTCCCTAATATCCAGTTCGCGCCAAACACGCTCCATAAACAGGGCATCGTCAGCACGCAGATTCTCATATGGCAGCGGAATACGATCTTTGAAGGCAGATCTTTCTACGGCGCCGTCATTCCTCATGGATTTCTTGATCGAATCGTTGAAGCCACCTAACTGTGGGGCCATTTCGATTTTCGCATTGCCATAAGGGTTGTACTTAGGGGCGGCATTGTTGTTCTGCTGCTGTTGTTGTTGGCTGTTATCCGGCTGCGTTGTTGTTGTACGCTTGCGGCCTTTACGTTGCGCCTCGGCGTTTACGACGACCACACCACACACAACGGTCAACAACAGAATCTTTACAAACTTGTTTTTCATCAGTTTCTTTATTTACTTATTTGAGCGTATAAATCAGTGGCGTCAACTTTCTTGTTCTGCCATCAGGACCCACTGCGCGAATATCTTCAATTGTTATGAAAGAACCCGGACGAGCCTTGCTAACAATTTTCTGAGCTTCTTTCCATGTAGCTCCGGTATTATTAGCATCTTCAACGCCGTCGCCAAATCCATCACCTTCACCTGTCATACGGAAGCTTACAACATTAAACTGCGTTTCGTAAAAGAAATTCTCTACGATTGCTCTCACACCAGCCTGGCTTTTGAAGGCTCCTGCAGGCATATCGCCGCTTTTACTTTGTCCAACCATTGGTGTAGGATCAGGTATAGAACGTACACGGAATTTAATTGGTGTTACTTTGCCATCCGGTGTTTTTACACTGATGATACAGTTATCAGATTCCTGATTTACACGAGCAATGAAATGGCCCTTTTCTCCGCTAGGAACCAACTGGCCCATTGAGATGCTGGCGCTAAGCTGATCAGCGCTACCACTACCGGATACTGTAACTGGATTGTCCACACCAATAAATAGTACATTCATTTTATCGAGCTGTACAGCTGCGTTAGAAGTTCCAACAGTATAGTCAATCTTCCTGTCAACGGTTTTTTCTTTACCGTCATTCTGATCGATATAAGAGATATGAACGGGAATTGAATGAGCACCAACAGCGCCTGCATCCAGTTTCTTTGATACGGTTCCGTCATTTCCCACCTCAAGTGTCTGACCACCAATCGTTATTTTTGGCTTCACTGCTGTGCTAAAACCACCAACACCGGCAGTTACATTAATCTGTTGACCAGGTAACAGGTAGTTAGCATCAGCTGAAACGATAGCTGCATAACTATCATTTTTGAATATAACTGCTCCTACCTGGTTGTGGCACCATGAAACAATTTTATTCTCACTGTTCTTGATATCATTCTGGAACTTACTCAAAATGGTCAACGTTGCGATTGTTGGAACCATCCGGAAATAAGCTGCTTCCCAGGTTTTGTTTGCTTTATTCTCAGATTTAGGAGTTGAAAGATCAATTGGAAGGCTGTTTTCAAATTCCTTTGTTATTTCTGGATCAATACTTAAGACATTCTTTTTGTAAGTATCCAGTTGTGTATACAGGTTTTTGCCTTCGCCTTTTTCTACAAGTATTCTTGTAGAAACGTCAAGGTTATCAACGCCTTTATCTTTACCAGAAGCCGGATCATATTTTGATTCCGTCATAATCCTGGTTTTTACACCCTCCAGGTAATCATAAACTGCTGTTGAATAATCTACTGTCTTCTTTGCTCTTTCATACCAATAAGTTGCTTTCTCTTTAGTTGAAGCATCATTCATTTTGTCCTTCAAAGAAGCCATAATAGTACTGGTAGAAGTAGCAATGACAGCGTTTGTATTCTGTAAACTGCGATTAACCGTCTTAAAGGCATTCAGAATTTCCGCAGATACATTCAGCGCCAGCAATGCTGTAAGCACCAAATACATCATGTTGATCATCTTCTGCCGCGGCTCACGAGGTATAGACATGAGTTAGGTTTTTAAATTGGTTTTTAGTAATGGTGGACTAAAATTTCGGATACGGATTTTAAATTCTATAAAACGAAATTCATCCTGGTTAAAAGTTATTTACCCGCTGCACCACCTTGCATAGCAGTAAGCATGTTACCGTATACCTGGTTCAGACGGCCAAGATTATTCGCCAGCATTGCAATCTGGTCCTGTGCTTTCTTCGCATCACCTACACTACTCTGCATTGCTTCTGAAGCCTGTACAAGATTGCCATAGAATTTGTTCATCACTTTCAGGTGATTGTTTGTATCCTGTAATTCCAGTTCATATACTGTGTTCAACGAAGAAAGGTTTTTCGTTAATACCTGTACCTGCTCGTGGAATTGTTTTGTGCCTTCCGCAGCATTGTTGAAATGCTGAACTGTATTTGCAGCACCCAAATATGCATCTTTCATTGTGCCAAGAGCACTTGCAGCTTCTTTTGTTTTAGCAGTGTAATCGCCTGTTGCAGCAACCACATCGCTTATCTCGCTCATTTTGCCAACTGTCGTACCGAGTTTCTTAAAGTTATCGCTCAGCTTGCCAAGATTAGCTGGTGTAATGTCTGCATCACGCAGCATATCATCCAGTTTAGTCAGGGCCGGGTTGCCACTGTTACCAGTGCCTGCAACAAGCGGAGTGATTTCAAATTTACCAGTGCGGTGTTTTTCAACATCCGGGTGCTCTGTCAAATTTGGAAAGAAACGCTCCCAGTGGTATTCTTCTGGTGGAGGAACCACAAGGGCCATTAAGAGGAACACGACAACTTCGCTAAGAAGACCTAAGGTGATCATTTCATCCGCAAAAGGCCAGTGACGGATTTTGAATAACGCACCTAAGATTACTACTGCAGCGAACATACTGAACAAGAAGTTAAGCCACCATTGGCCAGATTTTGTTTTAAAGAAAAGCATAAAGGGCTCGTTTTATAGGTTATTTAAGAAAGTATATGAGAATTAAACGCTGAACATGGAAAATTATTATAAAAAAAAGGCCTTTTTCAAGGCCTCTTTTTTATTGAAGACTATAGTTTTATCTGCGTCCTTTGCTTGGAGCAGCAGGTAAGTCGATAACTGTGCGGAAACCGATGTACGATTTTGTAGAATCCTGGTATTCGTAAGTTCTGGTGCTGGTTTCAAGATAGTAACCAACATCTTTCCAGCTACCACCACGGATTACTTTTCTTTTCATCAGCGGAGGGTCTGAATCCTTAGCGTTCCAGCGAACATCAGGATTCATATCATGTTGGAAGTTGTAAGAACCTTCGTAATAGATAGAAGAAGTCCACTCTGCAACATTACCCGCCATGCAATACAGACCGAAATCGTTTGGCCAGTAAGCATCAGCACGTACAGTGTAGAAGCCGCCATCTTCAGGATAGTTACCACGGCCGGGTTTGAAGTTGGCCAGTAAACAACCCTTCCTGTTTCTCAGGTAATAGTTACCCCATGGGAACATTGACTGAGAACGACCGCCACGGGCTGCATATTCCCATTGTGCTTCTGTTGGCAGGCGGAAATTAGATTCCTGTGCTCTTTTCTTTGAATCGAGAAATGCATTTAAATAATGTGTTCT
The DNA here is from genome assembly GCA_049840875.1 of Chitinophagaceae bacterium. GTDB lineage: Bacteria > Bacteroidota > Bacteroidia > Chitinophagales > Chitinophagaceae > JAFDYH01. Next base: position 100,346 of record JASGJE010000007.1, read on the forward strand.
CCATTCGCAGAAAGCATTTGCCTGTTTCCAGTTCACACCTACAACAGGATAGTTACCAAATGCGGGGTGAGAGAAATAACGCTGGGTCATCGGCTCATTATAAGAATAAGAGAAGTCGCGGATCCAGCAAAGCGTATCAGGATAAATAGGCACATCTACTTTTTCGATAAATGCAGAACGTGGTTTGCCTGCGTTTTCTCTTTGTGCCGCTTTTTTAAGATTAAATGTTTCAGAATGATAAACCAGTTTTGTCGGATCTATCTCTTTTTTACCAAATATTCTGTCTTCCGGTGTTAAAATAAGATCAGTTTGTCCTAATTGTTCTACCACTTTTGGATCACCCCATTTTACAGTTGACATTTTTTTCCAGTCAACATACTCCACGCCATCAGAACCTGCTTTCACATAACCTAGCTTCTTCGCAGTTACAGAGTCTTTCACCCAGTAAACGAACTGACGATATTCATTGTTGGTAATTTCAGTTGCATCCATCCAGAAGCCGCTGATAGATACAGAGCGGTTACGTGCACTGAACGCATATGAAGGATCCTCATCGCTAGGCCCCATATGAAATGTACCTTGCGGAATGTATACCATTCCCGGAGGTTTTGGTAAAACGTACTTCGCCCCCGGCGCAACACCGTGAAGCTGTCCGTCATTTGCAAGGGCGCTTCCCTTGTCCTTTTTGCCTAACACTCCGCAGCCAGTCAGTGTTGCCATGGCCGCCAGTATCAGTAGGGTCGAATAATATGTTTTGTTTTTCATACACATAAAGGGTAGTGGGCGAATATAAGGTTTAGAACTTTTTTGAAACACAAGGTTAATATTTAGTTTTAACAATTCAAACCGGAGTTTTACGGGTAACATTTTAAACGGACACTTAGCGTTTTTTATTGTCTTAACAGAAAATTAAATGTCTACCGTTCATTCTCAATCAAAAGCATTAACGCCTCAACAGTATCAACAGGTTGCCTGCAAGAAAAATCTTTACACAGATAGATTTTGTTGGAATTTTTCGACTCCTTCCCGGCTAGCAACGGATAGTAATTATCCGATTCTTTCGACCCCATTATTATCTTGTTCGGAATATAAACAGATAAGGCCTGCGTAAGCAGTTGCTGGAATTCTTCCCCTAAAATAACAATTTCGTTTGTTGTATACACTATTTCCTGAAAAAAACATGTCCACAGCGCAAAGGAAGAAGGATAATCAGTCAGCACCCTTTCCAGTGCCTTTATCATTGCTTGCGACCAATGCTTCCATTCTCTTTTATCAAAAAATATTCCAAGACGATGCAGGTTGAATGCCATCACAGAATTACCGGAAGGAACAGCGCCATCATAAATCTCTTTTTTGCGCACAATCACATCCTGCTGATCTTTCATTGTATAAAAGAAAAAACCAGTATCCTCTTCACTGAAATTTTCAATCACGAATTCAGTTAATTCTTTCGCCTTCTCCAACCAACGCGTATTGGATGATACTTCATACAGATTTATCAAAGCATCTACCAGGCAGGCGTAATCGTCGAGAAAAGCAGGATACTTTGCTTGTCCGTTTTTCCATGTGTGATATAGCGCCGTTGAATTGGTTACAGCAAAACGATCCAGCAGAAAATTCATATTCTTTTCTGCAAGGCTTTTATATTCTTCAATACCAGTGGCCGCATATGCCTTACTACAGGCGGTGTTCATCAGCGCATTCCAGCCAAGTATTATTTTATCGTCAAGCCCTGGTCGTATTCGTTTGTCCCTCGCTGTTAGTAATCTATTTTTTCCATGGGTCAGTAGTTCTTTTGATTGTTGCAAACTGATTGAATTATCAATTGCAAATTGCTCCATAGGCTTCTTTATTCTCAGGATGTTTTTACCTTCCCAATTGCCTTTTTTAGTTATATCATAATAGCTACAAAACAAAGCCGCATCCGGGCCTAAAAGTTCTTCCACTTCATCTCTTGTCCACACATAAAATTTACCTTCTTCTCCTTCACTGTCGGCATCAAGAGCTGAGTAAAAAACATTATCCTTATTCGACATTTCGTTGTTCAGCCAGTTCATTGTATCTATAATGGTATGCCTGTACTTACTATTACCAGTTACCTGGTAGGCTTCAGACAGAATAACTATTAATAAGGCGTTGTCATAAAGCATTTTTTCAAAATGAGGCGCCAGCCATTCCGTGTCTGTAGAGTAGCGGGCAAAGCCACCTCCGATCTGATCATAAATACCTCCATCGATCATTTTATCCAGGCTCAGCAATGCCTGCTTCAGTGATTCTTCGTTTTTGGTAAACCAGTAGTGGCGTAACAAAAACCGGATAATGAAAGTCTGTGGAAACTTAGGGGCGTTGCCAAAGCCGCCCCACTCCCTGTCCGCATTCTTCATCATGTTGCTGAATATCTCTTGCAATGTTTGTTTTGAGAAGAACTGATCGCCTGTATTCTTGGTAACATTGACTCCAAAATCATTCGACCGCAGGAGATGGTCCGTAAGATTATTTGCCTGCTCTTCTATTTCAGTTGTTCGCTCGCTAAATGCTTTGGACACCCCCAATAAAATTTCTGTCCATGAGGCTCTGTTAAATGCCCGTACAGGTGGAAAATAGGTTCCGCCATAGAACGGTTTTCTGTCTGGCGTCAGGAATACATTCAATGGCCACCCCCCGCTGCCAGTCATGGCCTGTACCGCATCCATATAAATGTGGTCAAGATCAGGCCGCTCCTCGCGGTCTATTTTAATATTGATAAAATGCTCGTTCATTATAATGGCCGTTTCTTCATTTTCGAAGCTCTCCCGTTCCATTACATGGCACCAATGACAGGCAGAATAACCAATGCTGACCAGGATCGGTTTGTTTTCATTCTTTGCCCGTTGTAATGCCTCGTCTCCCCACGGATACCACTCCACCGGGTTATGGGCATGTTGCAACAAGTAAGGACTTGTTTCATCGATAAGATGGTTGGTAAATGAATGCATGTTTTGTATTAGAAAGAAAGAATTGCCAACGTTTAATAATACCTGAAAAATTTAAAGGTAAGACCGGGAGGATATATCTATTGAAAAAATACAAGCGAGGGGAATGGGCAATTGATTCTTGCAGGAAATGTAAATTAAAAGAGGCTGTGTCTATATCTGACACAGCCTCTTTTAATAATATATCTGAAGTTGATTACTTCTTTTTTGCGTTTACTGCGAGAAATTTCTCGAGTGCAGACACCATCGAAGGGGATTGCGGTTCCGGAGCTTTAATCTCCAGTTTCAAACCTGCTTCCTCTACCGCCCTGAATGTATTGTTACCAAAGGCACCGATTACAGTTCCGTTTTGCTTGAACTTAGGCTGATTATCGAAAAGGCTTTTTACACCGCTGGGTGTAAAGAAGCAGATTATATCAAATTCGTTTTTGGCTAGTATATCTTTTACATCTGTGCTCTGCGTTCTGTACATAAAGGCCAGCATAAAACCACAGTTGTTGCTTTTCAGCCAGTTCACGATTTCATTATCTTGCTGGTTTTCGGAACACACATAGAGAAACTTTTCATTTTCCTTGTGCTTGTTGATAGCATCAAAAAGACTTTTGTTGGAGCCATCTGCGCCATAGAAAACTTTCCGCTTCCGGTAGAGGATAAATTTCTGCAGGTACAATGCCACGGCTTCCGTAATGCAGAAGTATTTTGTATCCTGGGAAACACTGACCTTCATTTCTTCGCAAATGCGGAAAAAGTGGTCGATAGCATTCCTGCTGGTAAAAATTACTCCTGTATAGTTCTGAATTTCGATCTTTTGCTTACGGAAATCCCGGGCAGGTATTGCCTCCAGATGGATGAAAGGTTTAAACTCCAGCTCAACATTATATTTACGTTGAAGCTCAAAATAAGGAGATTTATCGCTTTCGGGCTTGGGCTGGGTAATGAGGATTTTTTTGATTTCTTTTACCATCTCGGCTTTGTTAACCCCGTTTTTTAACATACTTAGTTCTGCTAAATTGCCTGCAAAGGTAATAACTTCTAAAATAAAAATCGGAACAGGAGCTTGTAAATAAGTAACAAAGGTATGATTTCAAAGGCCACCAGGTACACCAAAAAATGGAACGGCTTGACTCTTATTTGGTTATGTACGGCCGAATAGGATAAAATATACCTGTAAACTACAAGACAACCGATACCAATTCCTGACAAAGTGATAGCCACCTGGAATATTTCATTCTGTGCAAACGCGAGCACTACTAAGAAAGGTAAAAGGAATATACCTATAACTTTATTAATGATAAATACTATAAAAATATATGAATCGGTGGCCGCTGACAGGTTCAATACCCAACCTGTAAACTTGAGACTGATAAATTTCAGAAAATACATGATCGCCAGGCCGGCGCAGCAATAGGAAGTGAGTAACCAGAAATTTTGCTGGTTTTCCATACCATAATATTGTAAGAGGAATGCGAGATATAGTCCGCCAATTACGACAAAAAAGCCATTGAAAATCAGCGATGGTAATGGTGTCTGGCTTAGCTGCTCTGTTATTTGCCGTTGCTTGAGCGTACGACGGAAAAATAACCTGAACAGGTCATTGAAATACTTTGCAAATACAATCTTTAGTAATGCAAACAGCATCAGCAAACCAATAAGGAGGTAAAAGATCAATTCTTTTCTTTCCACCCGTTTAATGTCTGAGCCCAATATTACTGGCGGGGAAGTGAACGCAAAATAAGGATGCTCTGAATACAGAAATTCTGTGAGAGACTTATTCTTAAAATGCGCAAGAACTATTTTCCAGGATGAGTCTAATGCCGGTACTGAATGGATAATAGCTGTATCCGCGGAATGTTTTGCAGTATCGACACCGGTTGTCGCTTTATGAACAAGGGTATCAATAGTTGTCTTCTTCTTTACAATTGTATCTACGGCATGAGTTAATGCAGTTGAATCACTTTGCACCTGTGCAAAGGATTGAAATGATAAAAGTGATAGAAGAATTAAAAGCGTATATAATCGCACTATAGTTCTGGTTTCTCGCACAAAAATAGTTCTGTCTTGTTTAAAAATAATTGGCAAAGCCAAAATGAATCTTTGACTGACGTAAGTTTAATTGTGTATCATCTCGTTTACCGACCGCCCATGCCAGGTTAAATATCCCAACCTTTGTTTCAAACGCAAGGCCAAGCCCTAATCCGAAATATGTATAGCTGATATTTCCACCAAGACTTGTATTTTGTCCCCAACCACCATCAAACAATGTATAGAAATAAGAATTCATTCCTACGAGGTAATGATATTCTGCCGTACCAATTGCATAGCGAGACAGATACTGGCTTTCTTCATCGAATCCTCTTAGTATTTTATAGCCCCCTATCTGGAATAATTCGTTGCGGAAAATATTGGCGCTTTGAAATGCACCGCCATTGAACGCAGCTTTGAATGTGCTTTGTCGCCCCAACGGAAAATATTTTGCTGCGCTGACTACCACCTTGAACTGGTAACTCTTCAGTTTTACCGTATCATATAGACTGGCAAAATCAAATGACGGGTCATTATCATCCTTTAAAGCCAGTATCTGGTTATTCTCTTTGATCTTTTTAGTACCGACAGATCCGATAATGCGAAAATCAGTTCCTTTCTTTGGATTAAGGCGATAATCCGTATTATTATACTGGTAATCGATACCAACGTTTACAGAATTTACGTCAGCATCCTGCGGTAGTTGATGATTCTGCAGAATCTGGGCCGTATTCACAACATTGAGTATCGTTTGAAACTTCTGCAAAAAGATCTTACCGGATTGAGTGGTTGAAAGCATGTATTGTGCACCCAGTTGCAGGTTGATGTTCAGGTAAGCGCTATCCTTACGATACATGTCAAAAGTAAAATCAAGTCCTATCGGGCTATTAAATAAATAAGGATGTTGATACAGTACATTCAACCGCGGTGAATTTGCCTGGAGTTGTTGCCAGTTTAATCCAATGGTTTCACCCATTGCCAGTGCATTGTGCAGGTTGATATTGGCCTCCCCCGTGACCAATAGTTTTTTCTTAGCCGACTGATCACTATTTGGTAAAAAACCGAGTAATACATTCACCTGACTGCTTCGCTTGGGTTTCAGATACAGGTTAAGAATAGACCCCATTGATAACAGTGAAATGTCTGAAGGTTTTTCTTCCTGCACGTAGGGCAGGTCCAGCAGTTTCTTTGATATTTTCTTCAGTTTTTCACGATCATATACACTGCCGTCCGGCATATCAAGGTACTTCTGAAGAAAGATGTTTGAAATTTTTACTTCCCCATGTACCCTGATACTATCGATATGATATTGGTGACCTTTTTCTACTTTCAATAATGCTGAAATCTTTTCATCTTCAATCTGTACACTATCCAGGTACACTTTTGCAAACGGGTAACCGTTGTTTTCAAGGTAAACCAGCATTTTTTCCTGCCAGTTTTTTAATTGCTCAAAATCCATCGTCTTGTTTACAAAAGCATCTTCTCTCCAGCCGATAGAATTCAGTAGTTCCGGATCAGTACCTTTTGTTCTGATTTGTGCCCATTTGTATACATCACCAACATAAATGACTGCGGTGGCATAGGTGGAATCATATCGTACACTATCGAGCGATGCATTTACATATCCTTTTGCACGGAGGTCAATGGGAAGCTTGTTGATATAGTCGCTGCAGTTATAGCGGTTGGAAAATTCTGTAGGAACGCCAAGCACCTCTGTAAGAAATGCTGAATCCCTGTCTGCAGCACGCATCTTCAACCCATAAGTATGTTGGGATGAAGCATGATTTGCAGTTAGTAAAACCAAAAGCAATACTGATATTTGCAGCGCTAATCTCGGCATCAGGTCTTCAACAGGATTCAGTGTTTAAAAATACTTTAATCAGGGATAAGCGATAAATTATTGGCAGGTATCTACATCCATATTCCGTTTTGCAGGCAGGCATGCAGCTATTGCAACTTCCATTTTACCGCCCTGCCTACCGGCAGGCAAGTCTCCCTCGCACATAAAAACGAATTCGTTGCCGCTTTATTGAAAGAGATTGATTTGCAACGAGATTATTTAGATGGTGAAACGGTAGAGACTGTCTATTTTGGTGGGGGTACGCCTTCATTGCTGACTTTGGTTGAACTGGAATCGATACTTTCAGGCCTCCGGCAAAATTTTATCATATCGAAAGACGCCGAGCTAACACTGGAAGCAAATCCGGATGACATTGCTGAAGACATCCTTAACGGTTGGCGGAAGGCGGGTATCAACAGGCTAAGCCTGGGCATACAATCATTTTTCGACGCCGACCTGCAATGGATGAACCGGGCGCATACGGCAGCAGAGGCAAAGGAAAGCCTGAAACTGGTCCGCGAGTATTTCGATAATATGACAGCAGACCTCATCTATGGCACGCCGACGCTGCCTGATGATAACTGGAAATATAATGTGGGTCAGGTGTTGGAATTTTCTGTTCCCCATATTTCCTGTTATGCATTGACGGTAGAACCAAAAACGCCGCTACAAAAATTAATACGATTGGGAAAGGCGGCGGATGTAAATCAAGACCGACAATCGGATCAGTTTCTCTTGTTGATGCAGTGGCTGGAAGAAAATGGATACGAACATTACGAGATATCCAATTTTGCAAAACCAGGATTTCGTAGTCGTCATAATTCGTCTTACTGGCAGGGAAAAAAATATCTTGGGTTAGGCCCTTCCGCCCATTCATTTGACGGTAGCAGTCGTCAATGGAATATTGCCAACAATAGTAAATACATCAGTTCGCTGAAACAGAATCTTCTTTCAATTGAAAAAGAGACACTGACGAACAATCAGCAACTGAATGAGTATATCATGACGTCTCTCCGCACGATGGAAGGGCTAAGTCTGCGACATGTGGAACAACGATTTGGAAAAAATGCTGCTGATAAGCTGCTGGCTGCGAGCAACGAGCTTGTTGCAAACAATAGAATGATTATTACTTCGTCTGATTATTTAGTGCTCACAAAAAATGGTAAGCTACTGGCGGATGGCATTGCAAGTGATTTGTTTGTTGTTTGAGGGCCTCCTTCCGACCTCCTCCTAAGAAGGAGGCCACCTGCGCACAGCGGAAGAGAGGCCTCTCCTAACCTCTCCTGAGGAGAGGAACCACTCACAGCCCTTGCTTTTCGAAAAGGCTTACTAAGACAGGAGACTTCGTCGAACATCGAACCTCAAACATCAAACGTCACACCATCACTTCCTCCACTCTTGTAAATCCTTTTGCAGGTGATTGTTGTTCCCACAGAATCTTATACACTGTTTCAGCAATGGGGATTATCGCCTTTACATGTTTGTTGATATTATAGATGCAGCGGGCAGCGTTATAACCCTCGGCCACCATGTTCAATTCCAGTTGCGCTGTTTTTACGGAATAGCCTTTGCCGATCATAGTACCGAAACTACGGTTACGGCTAAACGAAGAGTAACAGGTAACCAGAAGATCTCCGAGGTAAACCGAAGCTGCATAGTTTGGGCTTTGCCTGTGTTTGTCCGGATCATCATCGTCATGTTCACCAACAACAATATGTTTAATACCTGCCTTTCTTAAAAAAGCGGCCATTTCATCGGCGCAGTTAGCGATGTAAACGCTCAAGAAGTTATCGCCATAACCAAGCCCATGGGCGATACCTGCGCCAAGTGCGTAAATATTTTTTAAAACAGCGGCATATTGCACGCCAATGATATCATGATTAACAACTATATTGATGTAATCCGTTTTGAAGTTTGCAGCTATTTCAACTGTGGTTGCTGCATCGAGGCCTGAGAATGTGAGGTAAGAAAGTTTGGATGCTGCCACTTCCTCTGCATGACAGGGACCAAGCACAGCAAAATAATCCTGCAACGGGAATTTATATTTTTCAAACAAAAAATCATTCAGCAGGATATCCTTGCCGGGCAGTATCCCCTTTACCGCAGAGATTATCTTCTTATCTCTAAGGTCTGTCGAAATTAACGGTGATAATACATCCTCCAAATAAGCTGAGGGAACAGCGATGAGCAGAATATCCGAATTCTGAACAACTTCTTTTACGTCGTTGCTGAGAGATAGTTGTGCTGTATTGAAATGAACTCCGGAAAGATAGTGTTGATTATGTTTTTTTTCTTTTATGAAATTGATCGCTTCAGCGCTACGGACCCACCAGTTTATAGACTGGCCGTTATCCGTAAGTATTTTAGTTAGCGCTGTTGCCCAACTACCGCTTCCGATAACTCCAAATTTCTTGCTCATATTTTGCTAATGTATGCCATACTTGATTCCGGAGTATTTTACAATTACTAAAAAGTATGGCATACTTGAAGCCGCTAATTACTCGCAAACAACTTATCTTTTGGCACCACTTTTACTTTATTGCCATCTTTCAATGTTTTACTGATAGCATTATACGGACCAGAAATGACCTCATCGCCATCGTTTATACCGCTCAGGATTTCTATGTTGTTGATATCCTGGATACCTGTTTTTACAACTATTTTCTTTACTGTGTTATCTTTTTGGAGCACGAAAACCACTTCTTCTAACTGATCTGAAAGAGAATTATTCGAAGCGCCGTTATCATCGTTGTTATTGTTGTTATCGTCTCCTTTGTTTTTACTATCTTCTTTCTTTTTATCTGCTACGCTTTTATCGCTTCCTTTCTCTCTCGCGGCTACCGCATTGATAGGAACAGATAAAACATTATCATGTCGTTTTGTTTTGATGTCGGCGCTAGCGTTCATGCCCGGGCGGAATGGGAATTTCTTTGGCTTTGTCGGATCGATTAAATCTTTGTATGAATCTTGTGAAAGACGTATACGGACTTCATAGTTTGTTACATCATTGGAGGTAGTGCTGGCGCTTGTCGCGGAAGTTGCGGTCTTCGAGCTGCTGGCAATTTCTGTAACGATGCCCAAAAACTTGCGATTATTATATGCATCTACTTCTATATCGGCGCTATCACCAAGATTGATCTTTACAATATCATTTTCACCAACCTGCACACGGGCTTCTAATACGGCCATATCGGCTACACGCATCATTTCTGTACCCACGTTAAAACTATTACCAGCGACGCGTTCGCCTTTCTTGACACTCAATGAAGAGATCACGCCATTCATTGGAGCCGTCAACGTTGTACGACCAAGGTCTTTGTTGGCTCTTGCCAGGTTTGCCTGTGCGCTGATTATACTTGCTTTATTTCCCACGATGCTTTGTTCCGCAGCGGCATAATTGGCCTTCGCAGAAAGCCATGTGCTTTCTGACTGTTCGAATTCTGCCTGGGAAATAACTTTATCATTCAATAACTGCTTCTGACGATTATATGTTTTCTCAGCTTGTTCCAATGTCGCCTTTAGAGCGTTTAACTGAGCAGCGCTATTGGCAGTAATAGCCTGCTGTTGATTTACCGATGCAGAAGCCTGATCGCGTTGCGTAGCATAAATGTCGGCGTAAATTTTAGCCAGCACTTGTCCCTTCTTTACGCTATCTCCTTCTTCCACGTTCAGTTCAACGATTTCACCAGAGATATCAGGGCTGATTTTTACTTCTACTTCCGGGTAAATCTGTCCGCTGGCATTTACAGTTTCGATGATGGTTCTTTTCACCGCTTTTTCAGCAGATACTTTAACGCCGTCATCGCCGCCTCCCGCAATCAATTTGCCTGCTACCAGGATGACGATCAAAGCGACGAGAATAATCAAAATCCATTTAACAGTTTTATTCATTGGTTCTATTTGTAAGTTTTACAGATCTTGGTTTAGTTGGTACGATGCTAAAGTTTTAATCCCTGGCCTTTGTAGAATTCCAGCAACTTCATTTTAAATACATAATCAAACTGAGCATATGCCAATTGAGTTTTTGAAGTTTGTAAAGCGTTTTGTGTATTCAGCAATTCAAACGTTGACAACAACCCTAAATCATAACGCTTCTTGGCAAAATCATATGCTTTTTGCGCAGCTTCAACACCCTTTTTATTAGCATTAAATTTCTGAATAGACGCTGTTGCGTCTGTGTACGCCTTATAGATATCCTGTTTTAATTGCTGGTCTGACTGTTCTTTCGTTAGTTCCAGATTTTTTACTGTCAGCTTAGAACGTTCCCACGCAGTACGTGCCGCCCGCCCATTGAATATAGGTACACTCAGGCCTATACCAATATTCTGACCGAAGTTGCCTCTGAACTGCTTGAAAAAGGCGTCTGACCGTAAATAATGATTAATTGTATTTGTGTTCTCAATATCTTCCTGCTCGATATTACCATAAATGCCTGGTGCGATAACCGTACGTATTCCCGTCAAGGCTTTATAACCCAGATTTACGGTATCATATACCGGTATTTTTTTTTGTTTGGCATAATTTGTACTCAGGCTGCCAAATGCTGTAATAGAAGGGTACATCGTAGCTCTTGAGGCTTCTGAAGATTTTATAGCTGATTTGATTCTGAGGTCATTTACTTTTTGCTGCGGCAGGTTGGCTAACGCTGATGTATAAACGGATTCAGGTTGCAACTCGGCCAATGATTCAACAGGAATTCTGTCAACCGGCGGAGCCTCTATGTCAAATGGCTTGCCTGCATCAAGATTCAATAAAGCCTTTAACTGAAGAACAAATTGCTGGGCAGATGTCTGTGCCGTAATAAAATTTGAGCTATCCGTAGCCAATTGAGATTCGATTTGTACATAGTTTAATTCTGGTAATCTTCCGGCATCTACCTGCTTTCTTGTACTCTCCAATTGAGAAAGAGTTTGCTGTATTTGTATATCCGCAATATTCACCTGTTCCCTGGCCAGTAATATCTGCAGGTATGCTACGGCCACATTCAATGCAACGTCATTTTGTATTTTCTTTGTTTGTTCCAGATCGGCCTCGTAAGTCAGCTTATCGGCAGCAATAAGATTCTTGCGGTAAAACCAATTAAAAATTGTTATCTGCGACTGTAATTGGGCGCCGACGCTAAAAAAGCTATTATCTGTATAAATACCCGTCACGGGGTTATTGGAAAGGCCAAAGCTGTTACCTGCATTTCCGCTAAAATTAAACGTGGGAAGTGCGGTCGCTTTAGTTTGTTTTAATGTAAGGGCTGAAAACCTGGATTGCAGATCGGTCTGCCTTACTGAAATATTATTTTTCAGTGCATAATCCACACATTTCTGCAAATCCCATTTTTCTATTGGCTGAGCAAAGATCGATTGAGTAAATACCAGCCCGGTTAAAAGGAAACATATGGAAAGGTGAACGTATTTTCTCATAATGCGGCAAAAATAAACGAATTATACTGCTCAAAAACTGAAAATTGACAAACGGAACATTAAAATTTTTGTCTTAATCCACCCTCTCAAGGGCCTGTTCGATATCTTTTACAAGGTAACTTGCCTCTTCAAGACCAACGTAAAGACGAACGTAGCGGTGTTCTTTATTAGCCGGATTAAACTCTTGTGGGGCGATTCCGGCACACTTTGGAATGACCAGGCTTTCATGACCTCCCCAGCTAACGGCCATCATAATATGTTTTAATGATTCGCAAAAGCGAACGATTGACTCTCTTTTCTGAGTTCGGATGATTATTGTCATCAGGCCGCAGGCATTCTTCATTTGCTTTTTGGCGAGCTGGTATTGCGGAAAGCTTTCGTCGAATGGAAAGATCACCCCCTCGATTTTGGGATGCTTTTTCAGGAATTGTACTACTTCGATTGTTGTCCTTGTAATCCTTTCCAGGCGGGCAGGCAGCGTTCGTAATCCGCGTATCAAAAGCCACGCATTAAATGGTTGTACGCCGCTACCTATATTAAGGTATTCACTGTCGAATATCTTTTTGATCATCGCTCTTGAGCCGCTCAATACACCCCCGAGTGTATCGCTATGACCGCCGATATATTTGGTGGCGGTTTGCATCGCCATATCGATACCCATCCCGATTACGTCCTGGTAGATAGGTGTGCAATAGCTGTTATCGATAAACGTAATGATATTTTTCTTTTTTGCGAGGGCGCATACAGCGGGTATATCCTGCATAGCGAAATCCCAGCTATTGGGGGACTCGAGATAGTATAATGTTGTATTGAACTGCGTCGCGTTTTCCCAGTTTTCAATTTTGGTGCCATCAATATAAGTGGTGCTCACACCAAATCGTGGTAATACAATGTCAAACATTTTCCATGCCCATGTATATGGCAATTTTACAGAAACGATATGATCACCGGCTTTTACATTTGCCAATACTCCGGCGAAAATTGCAGAAGCGCCGCTGTTAAATACGAGACAATCTTCGGCTCCATCTAATGCTGCCAGTTTTTTGCGAAGAATCTCAACAGTCGGGTTCAACCCGCGGCTGTATAAGTAGCCACTCATTTCATCTTCAAATGCTTTCGACAGATCATCTACTTTATTAAAAACAAAATTGCTTGTCTGGATAATGGGCGCTGATACCGCGTTGTAATAGTTTTCCCGTTCTTCTGCCAGCTCGTTGATGATGTATGAAATATCTTTTTCCGTTGTTGACATATTCAGAGGTTTGAGAAGTTTAAGAGGTTTAAAAGTTCAAGAGGCTGGTGACTGACTTGCTTTTTTGTACACAGAGAAATAGAGAATGAGAAATGCTGTAAATACCGCCACTCCTGTTAATGCGGTCTGATAGCTATCGGCAGCAATACTGATGGCTACAAAAATATAGCTCGTTATGAAAATGATGGGTAGTAATGGATATAATTTCATCTGGTAAATACCTGTCCCATCCAGGTTGGCCGTTCGCTTTCGCAAAATAAAAATACTGCCTGCTGAAAGCGCCATACCAAAACAGTCAAGAAATATGGAGAAGTTGATGATCTTATCAAACTCCTTCGACCAGAAGACAACGATAATTGCCAATGCAGCAAAAAGAGTAACGGCCCATTTCAACGCACCTCTTGAATTTTTATCTTTTAAAAAGGCTGGTAATAATTTATCATCGCTCATAGCATACATCACGCGGGGATTGCTGAGCAGTTGCCCATTAATATACGCCAGCACACCAAGGAATATTAATACAGAAAGAATCCTTTCTGCATTTACACCAAATATTTTCGAAGCCATAATGGCCGCGATATTTTTACTTGTCTTCAGGTTTTCAAAACCGATTACACTGACATAGGCGTAATTGATCAGCAGGTACAATACCACAATAATGAAGATGCCCATGAAAATGCCGCGTGGTATATTTTTATTTGGTCGTTCTACATCTGCGCCGAGATTAATGGTCTGCTGGTAACCGCCGCAGGAGAAACTGACCGCAACGAGCCCGATTCCAAAACCTTTGATATACTCGATAAGTGTTTGATGATGTACCGGCGCAGACGGATAGATGTGAGCATTTCCAGTTGCAAAAAAAAGCGGTGTTATCAATAACAATATCATCGATATTTTAATAATGGTCAATACCGTTTGCGTTCTTGCACTTAACCGCAAACCAAGCATATTGACACCATAAAATATAGCAATCGATGCAATGGCGATACTGATATGTATTAAGCGGACATGTTCAGCATTCGCTGCTATCTTCATATATTCCGGATCAACAGATGCCGGCACTATAACGCCGGTGATATACTCACCACCGACCAATGCAACTGCTGCACTTGACGATGCATTGGAGACAAGAATAATGCAATTGATAGCAAAGGCTACCGAAGGATGATATGCGTAGGAAATAACTTTATAGTAACCACCAGTAACAGGCAATCGGGATCCAATCTCTGCATAGGTCAATGCGCCACATAATGCGATCAATCCGCCAGCTATCCAGCACATAAAAAACACGAAAGAGGTAGGGGATGCGATAGCGACATTTACCGGTGTTCTGAAAATGCCCATGCCAATAACAAAACTTACTACCAGCATCGTGAGATCGAACAAACCAATCTTATTCTTTAACGCCATGCAATGAAGATAATAAAATAAACGTTCTACCTTCGTTCAATAGACCCCATCACTCCATGAAGCAACTTTTACTAACTGCGGTTGTCCTCCAGGCATTTATTGCAGGCTTTTCACAGGAACAAAATACTGATACAACAAAGAACCTTTCGGAAGTTATTGTTAAAGCCTATGAGCAGAACCGCCAATTAAAGCAGACCTCTGCAGCGATCAATTTTATCAGCGAAGCACAACTGCAACGCTATGGCAATGCGAACATTTTACCAGCATTAAATAATACGCCGGGCGCAAGAATGGAAGAGCGGTCTCCGGGAAGTTATCGGTTGAACCTCCGCGGTAGTACATTACGTTCACCATTTGGTGTACGCAATGTAAAAATCTACTGGGATGGAATTCCGCTGACTGATCCGGGAGGCAATACTTACCTGAATCAATTAAGTTTCTATAATATCAATTCACTCGAAGTGATTAAAGGACCAGGTGGTAGTTTATATGGTGCAGGAACAGGTGGTGTTATCTTAATACATAGTCAACCGGAAACATGGCAGCCGGGTGCAAGTGTAAGCTATCTTGCAGGAAGCTATGGCCTCAGCAATTTTAATGCGCAGGCAAAATTTGGCACTGACGAAAGAAATACTACTGTTAATTATTCCCGTCTCACAAGTGATGGCTATCGTGATCATACAGCTATGCGCCGCGATGTAATCACCTGGCAATCGAAACTGAAGTCAACTGAAAAACAAGAATTGAGCGCTTCTGTTTTATATGGTGACATGTATTATCAAACTCCGGGTGCATTGACGAAAGCCGAATATACGGCGAACGCAAGAGCAGCACGACCTGCTGCCGGAGCATTTTTAAGCGCCGACCAGGTAAAAGCTGCTATCTATCAAAAAACATTTCTTGCCGGAATCACTAACGAATATCATTTCACCAGTGATTTTGAAAATGTGACGACGATTTATGGAGCATTTTCGCAAATCAGAAATCCTACGTTTCGTAATTACGAGCGCAGAATGGAACCACATTTTGGCGGACGTACTGCCTTCAAATGGAATCATCAATTCAATACCTCAACCTTGCAGTTTGTGGTAGGTAGTGAAGCGCAGAAAGGATTTTTCAGTACGAAAACCTATAAGAACAATTTTGGCGTACCGGATAGTTTGCTGACTGATGATGATATTAATATCTGGACTTACTCTGTATTTGGCCAGGCAGATTTACAATTACCGCATGATTGGAACCTGACTGCAGGCGTGAGTTTAAATAAATCGTCTATTACAATTACACGCTTATCAGTTCCGTCGTTTGTTCCGGTGAACAGCACTTACAGTAACGAATGGGCGCCGAGAATAGCATTATCAAAAAGACTAGTATCGAATCTCTGGATATACGGAAGTGTATCAAAAGGATTTTCACCGCCGATGGCGCAGGAAGTATTGCCGTCGACAAGTGTTATTAGTTTGGGATTACAAGCTGAACATGGCGTAAACTATGAAGCGGGAATTAAAAGCAGTTGGTTGCAACAGCGGTTGTATGTAGAAATAAATGCGTTTTACTATCAATTGAAAAATGCAATTGTTTCGCGAAAAGATGCCAGCAATGCTGATTACTATACAAATGCCGGCTCTACCAAACAAAGAGGTATCGAATCGCAGGTCAGTTACCAGTTGTTTGAGAAAAAATATTCTTTCCTGAATAATGCGAGGATCAGTGTAAGCAATACACTGAATAAGTTTAACTATAACGATTTCAAACAATCAACTACAGACTTTTCCGGTAAAAAAATGCCAAGCGTATCGCCTAACACATTTACAGCGGCGTTAGATCTTGTTACGAAGCCGGGAGTGTATATCAATCTAAGTTATTTCTATAGCGACCCGATTCCTTTGAATGATGCCAACAGTGATTTTGCTACTTCCTATAACTTATTAGGCGGGCGAATTGGCTGGAAGAAACTGGCAGCAAAAAAACTGTTACTTGATTTTGCAGTTGGCGCCGATAACCTTTTTGACGTGAAGTATAGCTTAGGTAATGATATCAATGCTACTGGCGGACGATATTATAATGTAGCGCCGGGAAGGAACTTTTATGGTGGTGTAACAGTTAGTTTTTTGTGTAAGAAGAGGGATTAAAAATATTGTCAGTTTAATGAATGCCCGGTGTTACTACCGGGCTTTTTTATTTACATATTGTCAAACCTACAATTGATAACAATAATCATTTCTTCTATCCAATTCATCCTCCTTACATTTGCGGCCGATTTGGTTCTTTGCTTTAATTAAAGACTACTGCAAAATGTTGAATAGCTCCGATAGTAATCGGAATGTTGCAGTACAATTGTGCGATGCAAGAATGCTCAATCTGCCTGTCGGCAGACAGGTAGTAGCAGAAAGCTAAGTACATAATAATTGAAGAGATTAAAAGGGAAGTCCGGTGAAAATCCGGCGCTATCCCCGTAGCTGTAAAGAGGCCTCTCCAACCCCTCCAAAGGAGGGCTTACGAAGAGCTTTATACTTCGCCACTGTTCGAGAAATTGGAACGGGAAGGCATTAAAGCAAATACCTCTAAGCCAGAAGACCTGCCAGATCGATAAACAACATTCAAGCTTTCGGGTGAAAGGCGTGAAATGTAAAAGCCGAAAGGCATTTATATTTCTTCTCTTTTATTTTCTCGGAAGCAGTCATACAAAAATCAGTTGAACAATGAAAAGAAGAATTTTTGTAGTGGCTGCTGTTACAATCATCAGCAGTCGTCTATTGGCGCAGGAAGACACAACAAAAAACCTCGACGAGGTGGTGCTTACTGCCAGCAAGTATCCAAAAAAGCAAAGCGAAACAGGTAAGGTAATTACCGTTATCAATCATCAGCAACTCGAGCAAAGCGGTGGTAAATCATTGAGTGAAATTCTCAATACAATCTCCGGCACTAATATCCTTGGTGCGAATAATAGTCCGGGCACCAATCTTAGTGCAAGCATTCGTGGTTCATCGTCAGGTAATGTGCTTATTCTTGTTGATGGCATGCCTGCAAATGATCCTTCCGCTATCACCAATTATTTTGATCTGAATTTCTTTGCGGTTGATCAGATTGAACGCATTGAAATCTTAAAAGGAGGTCAATCAACATTGTATGGTTCGGATGCTGTGGCGGGTGTGATTAATATCATCACAAAAAAACCGTCGGGTAAAAAGTTTGGAGTGAGCGTTGGTGTTGCTGCCGGATCGTATGGCACATTCAAACAGAATGTATCGATGTCTGGCAATCAAAACAAAATGGATTATTCTGTCAATTATGTTCATCTCAATTCAAAAGGTTTTTCAAGCGCCTATGATTCTACTGGTAAGGGCGATTTTGATAAAGATGGTATCGAGCAACATGCGGTGAGCGGAAATATCCGTTTCAAACTCAGCAATAAACTACAATGGAAATTACTGGGTAGTTATAATTACTATAAAACAGGACTTGATGCTTCAGCATTTAACGATGAAAAAAACTATAACGCAAAAAACACGAATGCACAAGGTGGAACAGGATTGGTATATAATCACACGAATGGTTCGTTACATTTCAATTACCTCTTCAACTATGTAAGCCGCGGTTATCTTGATGATTCGAATTATGTTACCACGCCTGCAAGTTTCGCAAAAAGTCTGTACGTTGGCCGCGTTCATTTTGCAGAAGTGTACAACAACTGGCAATGGACAAACTGGGAATTGCTGGCTGGAGTAGATTATCGTTTTAACAATACCTATCAACGTTATTTTTCCACTGGGCCTTACGGACCTTACGACCCCCCTGTTTTGAATAATAAATCAACGCAGGTTAGTCCATATGCTTCGATAGTATATAAAACGAATACAGGATTTAATGTGGAAGCTGGTGGAAGATGGAATTATCATTCTGTTTACGGAAATAATTTTACTTACACCTTCAATCCATCTTATTTAATTCACAATACAGTGAAGCTATTTGCTAATTTATATTCTGCGTATAAAGTACCAACGCTTTATCAATTATATGATGCGGATGCTGGCAATAAAGACCTGAAGCCGGAAAAAGGAATCATTGGTGAAGCGGGTGTTCAATTTCTAAAGGCAAAAGGTTTTGATTTTCGCGTTACTGGTTTCTATAGAAAAACAAAAGACGCTATCATCTATAGTTTTGATAACAATACTTTCCAAAGTCTGTACATCAATGTAGCGGAGCAAAAAAATTATGGCGCAGAGGTGGAGGCAAATTATAAATGGCAGAAGCTATCAGTTACTGCAAACTATACCTACACCGATGGAAAAACCAAATCATCGTATGATGGTACAGGTTCGCAGTTAGGAAAAGATACAAGCTATTATAACTTGTATCGCATTCCAAAAAATGCATTTAATCTTACTATTGGTTACCAGTTTACAAAATCATTCTTTGTAAGTGTCTTATTACATTCTGTAAGTAAGCGTGAAGAATACATCTATGCGGGAGCGCCAGCTATGCTCGATGGATATACAACAATCGATCTTTATGCTGACTATAAGTTTGCGAAACGTTTTATGATCTTCGTTGATTTCAGAAATCTTACGGATAAAAAATATTTTGATTGGTTGGGTTACAATACAAAGCGATTCAATTTTATGGCGGGAATTAATTTTCGGTTGTAATAACTTTAATAAATGAAAAACGAAAAGTGAAAAGTGAAAAATTAGCTGCGAGCTAATGGCTAATAGCTGTTAGCTCTTAGCTTTTAAGTGAATACCATGTGAATAAAATATAACTTTTTCACAAAAAGAATGCAAGGCGATCTATCACATTTTTCAATTATAATTTTTCCCCAACGTGTTATTAACTAAATCCGGTCAAGGGTTAACATAGAATTAATTTTAGCACGCATTTGGTTACTTGATTACTGAATTTTCAGGAAATCAGGATGAAAAGGGAAGACTGGTGAAATTCCAGCGCTATCCCCGTAGCTGTAAGGCGGCCTCTCCAAACCTCTCCAAAAGAGAGGCTTTAGAAGAAGCTTTAAAATAGCCACTGTTCCTTATCAAAGAGAATGGGAAGGCAATAAAGTTTGGCCCCAAGCCAGAAGACCTGCCAAACGCAACGATCACACTGTTTGCTTTCGGGTGAAAAGCGTGGTGACATTCCAACCGACAGTTTCCGCTGTTCAGGATTTTCATCGCCTCATTTGTTCCCGGCCTGCAGTTTTTGAATTTGATTATTTATCTCAAAAGATTGATTATATCATGGCCCAGGAACCATTGCTACAAGAGAATAAAGACCGGTTCGTTCTCTTCCCTATCACACACCAGGATATCTGGAAAATGTACAAGCAGCACGAAGCAAGCTTCTGGACTGCTGAAGAAATCGATTTGCAGCCAGACCTTGTAGACTGGAACTCGAAGTTGAATGATGACGAACGTTTCTTTATCAAAAACGTGCTGGCCTTTTTTGCAGCAAGTGATGGCATCGTAAACGAAAACCTTGCCGTAAACTTTCTGCAGGAAGTTCAGTATCCTGAAGCACGATGTTTTTATGGCTTCCAGGTGATGATGGAGAATATTCACAGCGAAACCTATTCGCTGTTGATTGATACCTATATAAAAGATCCGGTGGAAAAAGATCATTTGCTGCGTGCAATTGATACCATTCCTTGTGTGAAAGATAAAGCAGACTGGGCGCTGCGCTGGATCAGTAAAGGTTCTTTTGCTGAAAGATTGATAGCATTTGCTGCAGTAGAAGGCATCTTCTTCAGCGGAAGTTTCTGCTCTATTTTCTGGCTGAAGAAAAGAGGGTTAATGCCCGGACTGAGTTTCGCCAATGAATTGATCAGTCGCGATGAAGGCTTGCATTGCGATTTCGCATGCCTGTTATATACGCAGCATCTCGTAAGCCAATTGTCCAAAGAAACTGTACAAACGATCATCGCTGATGCGGTGCGGATTGAAAAAGAATTTGTATCGAGTGCATTACCCGTACGCCTGATCGGTATGAACTCCGACCTGATGTGCCAGTATATCGAGTTTGTAGCGGATCGTTTGTTATTGGCGCTTGGTTGTAACAAAATATTCAACGCAACGAATCCCTTTGATTTCATGGAATTAATATCCCTGCAGGGCAAAACGAATTTCTTTGAGAAAAGAGTGGGAGAATACCAGAAATCGGGCGTGATGAGTAGTAATTCAAAAGAAGAAACATTTTCATTTACGGACGACTTTTAAGTGTTTAAGGTTTAAAAAGTTTAATGGTTTAAGGTTATTTCAAAAGGGAAAGATTTTTCCTGTTCCTTCGACACCCAAAACTTTAAACTTCTTAAACATTAAACCTGAAACCTTTATAAACCTGTTATCATCTACTAACCCCCCAATAAACTCTAACCCATGTTTGTATTCAAAAGAAACGGTAAGAAAGAGCCGGTTCACTTCGACAAAATCACCAGCCGCATTCACAAGCTGAGCTATGGATTAAATCTTCAGTATGCCGACCTGATCCAGATTTCGCAGAAAGTAATCCAGGGAATTTATGAAGGTGTTACCACTACCGAACTGGATAACCTTGCTGCGGAAACTGCTGCGTCGTTTACCACAAGACATCCTGACTTTGCC
Organism: Chitinophagaceae bacterium; assembly: GCA_049840875.1. GTDB lineage: Bacteria > Bacteroidota > Bacteroidia > Chitinophagales > Chitinophagaceae > JAFDYH01. Next base: position 121,849 of record JASGJE010000007.1, read on the forward strand.
GTATTGGCTGCACGCATTGCAGTAAGTAACCTGCATAAGAACACATTGAAAAGCTTTTCAGAGACTGCAACGCTTTTATACCAATACATTGATAAAAAGAGTGGGGATAGAGCATCGATGATAGCAGAAGACGTTTATGCGATCATTGAACAACATAAAGACCGGATTGATGCCGCTCTTATTTATGAACGTGACTATCATTTCGATTACTTCGGGTTTAAAACACTGGAAAAAAGTTATTTATTAAGGGTTAATAAGAAAATAGTAGAACGGCCGCAACATTTATTTATGCGTGTTGCCATTGGTATTCACAAACATGATATTGATGCAGCTATCGAAACCTACAACCTGATGAGTGAAAAATGGTTTACACATGCCACTCCTACTCTCTTCAACGCGGGTACACCAAAACCGCAAATGTCTTCTTGTTTCTTATTAACAATGAAAGACGATAGCATCAGCGGCATTTTCGATACATTGAAACAAACAGCATTGATTTCACAGGGTGCAGGGGGCGTTGGTTTAAGCATCCAGAATATCCGTGCAACAGGTAGTTATATTAAAGGAACGAATGGTACAAGTAATGGGTTAGTACCGATGTTGCGTGTATTTAATGATACAGCAAGATATGTTGACCAGGGTGGTGGTAAACGCAAAGGCTCTTTCAGTGTATATATTGAGCCCTGGCATGCAGACATTTTCGAATTCCTGGAGTTGAGAAAAAATCATGGTAAGGAAGAAATGAGAGCAAGAGATCTGTTCCTTGCATTGTGGATTCCCGACCTGTTTATGAAACGTGTGAAAGATAATGAGCAATGGAGTTTATTCTGTCCCAATGAAGCAAAGGGATTAGAAAATGTACATAGTGAAGAATTTGAAAAATTATACCTCAGTTACGAAGCAAAAGGACTGGCCCGTAAAACATTACCAGCACGTGACCTGTGGAATGCAATACTGGAAGCTCAGATAGAAACCGGAACTCCTTATATGTTGTATAAGGATTCAGCAAATAAGAAGAGTAACCATCAGCATCTTGGCACTATCCGCAACAGTAATCTTTGTACAGAGATCATTGAATACTGCTCTGCAGATGAAGTTGCGGTTTGCAACCTGGCGAGTATTTCTCTGCCACGTTTCGCAACCGGTAAGAACTTTGATTTCAAAAAATTATTTGAGATCACAAAAGTTATCACAAGAAACCTGAACAAGATTATTGACGGTAATTTTTATCCTATTCCGGAAACAAAGAACAGTAACCTCCGCCATCGGCCGATTGGCATCGGTGTGCAGGGATTAGCAGATACTTTCTGTTTGCTACGTTTACCATTTGAAAGTGAAGAAGCAAGAATACTGAACAAGAACATTTTTGAAACTATTTACTTCGGTGCTATGACTGCTTCATTGGAGCTCGCAAAAGAGCAGGGAGCTTATGAATCATTTGCAGGTTCACCGTTATCAAAAGGTGTTTTCCAGTTTGATATGTGGGATGTAACCCCAACTGACCGTTGGGATTGGGAAGGCTTGCGCAAAGAAGTAATGGAACATGGTGTTCGTAATTCATTGTTGCTTGCGCCAATGCCGACAGCTTCCACTTCACAAATACTTGGTAATAATGAGTGCTTCGAGCCGTTCACAAGTAATATCTACAATCGCCGTGTATTAAGTGGAGAATTTGTGGTAGTAAATAAACATTTGCTTCGCGACCTGGTTGATCTCGGTATCTGGAACGATTCCATTAAGAATAAACTGATCGCGGCAAATGGTTCAGTACAGAACATTGCAGAAGTACCGGCGAATTTAAAAGATCTGTATAAAACAGTTTGGGAAATAAAACAGCGTACGTTGATTGATATGTCGAAAGATCGTGGCGCTTATATCTGCCAGTCGCAATCGCTCAACCTGTTTGTTGATCAACCTAATTTTGCAAAACTCACCAGCATGCATTTTTATGCATGGGAAAGTGGTTTGAAAACAGGTATGTATTACCTGCGTACAAAAGCTGCAGCAGATGCTATCAAGTTTACAGTGGATCAAATGGCGTTGCAGAAAGAAATGCCTGTAATGGTATCAGATATCGAAGTACAACAAGCTGAAATAGCTTGCTCTTTAGATAATCGTGAAGCATGCGAAAGTTGCAGCGGTTGATTGTCTGATATTGTGCAATAATTAAAAACAATTTGACCGGGAAGAAATAAGATGAAAAATAAAAGGCATCTTTCTTCCCGGTTTTTTTATTGCGCTTTTAAATGAGTAAAAGTGAAATAAAATATTGTCCGCGCTGTTTGAAAGAATTTGGATGCAGCTCCGGAAACATTACAGAATGTCAATGTTTTGGAATACAACTAACTGCAGAACAAAGAACGTTTATTCAAGATCGCTATGACGATTGTCTTTGCAGCGATTGTCTTCGTCAATTGCAGGTTGACGCCGTTTTACCTAAAAAAGATTTACTGAAAAACATGAGTGAACGATAACTACCATTACACTTTGACGATTCAGTTATCTTTGCACAAACTTTCTTATGGCGTTCGATTTTAAAGAACTGCTTACTGTTACGTTTACATTATTTGCCGTTATTGATATTATTGGTTCAGTGCCGATATTGATTTCATTGAAACAAAAAATCGGTGGCATTAATGAGTTGAAGGCTACCTTGATTTCCGGCGCCCTGATGATTTTGTTTCTTTATCTCGGTGAAAGTTTTCTTGGAATTCTCGGCCTCGATGTTCGTTCGTTTGCTGTTGGCGGTTCTATTGTTATATTCATTTTAGGACTGGAGATGGTATTGGGCCTTGAATTTTTTAAAAGCGATAAAGATGTTTCTGCAGCCACAGTTGTACCGATAGCTTTTCCATTGATTGCGGGTTCCGGAACGTTGACTACAATCATGTCATTAAAAGCAAACTACAAAGAACCAAGTATTGTTATTGCCATACTGATTAATCTTGTTATTGTATTCGTTGTTTTAAAGTCGTTAAATGTAATTGCCCGCCTGTTAGGTCCTGCCGGATTGATTGCAGTAAGAAAATTTTTTGGCGTAATATTGCTCGCCATTGCGGTAAAGATCTTTGCAACAAATGCGCATGGATTAATTAAGTAATGTAAGATTTAGGATGTCGGATTTATGACTTCATTTCAGTTTTCAAAAAATCGTAAATCCAAAATCATACATCATAAATCGATTCTGGCCTCGTAGTACAATGGATAGTATAAGAGTTTCCGAAGCTCCAGATACAGGTTCGATTCCTGTCGAGGCTACTTACATCTTTTTAAGATGGCTATTCTATTCTTCAAGAACCTTTAACCGTTTTACATCTGATGTTTTCATACCACATACTTATTCTTCCAATTGTAAAACGTAGCTGCTGATATACCGTATTCCCGGCATATCTCTTTTGTCCAATACCACTTTCTTGTTGCTTAAGAATTGCGACAATCTGTGTCTCCGTAAATCGTGTCCTTTTCATACATAACAGTTTAAATTTATAGCTTTCACTCGGATTCTAAACTGTCTGATTTTTAGGGATACCTACATATTACAGCACTACCCCTTTCGGTCCCATTTTTATCACAAATAAATTAATCGCTAATATCATTGTTGGTAAACTAAATACTTACCAGTAATATTAATTAAATAAATGGAGTATATAATATATAATGGTTAATGTATTGTGTGGATGTGACGGGAGGTGCTTCTATATACATTCATTTTTTTCAATGTTTTTATATTCAACATTAATCATTAATTAGCCAATAGTTATACATACCATATCAAAATATGTAAAATAGCTTAAAACAATTTTCAACTCTTTTCGTCTTATTACCGATACTTTATTTCTAATTGCTTTTGTCGTATTTCCGCTTTTAGTAGCAAAAAAGTAATTCCTCAAGCATAGAATTCACAATATTCAAGCATCCTATTCAGCTATTCTATGAAAAAAAGTAGAATTACAATTCCGTTATTAGCGTTATCAATCACCTTTGTACAATTAAATGTTAACGCCGCTACAATAACTCCAAGAGATTCCGGTTCATGTTTCATTGATACGTCTGTAAAAGGGTTTCCATTATCACTACCTGTAGAAACTGGCGTATTTCAGCTTATTTCGCATGGCCGCCCAGGCGAGCTGCTGATAGAAGGCCAATGGAAAAACGCAAAGCAAATAGCGGAGTTTCTCACCTCACGCCTCACTCCTTATATCTCACATCTCAATATCTACGGTTGCGAATTTGCGAAAGGTGAGAAGGGAATGACGGCCGTACAATACCTGCAACAACGTCTACACGTAGTAATAGGCGCATCAATAAACATAACAGGTAAAGGTGGCGACTGGCAATTAGAAGTAGGTAATAATGTTAGTGTATTATCCTTTCCCGGATATACAGGAAGCTTACAACTAAGTTGCCCTCCAAACTACGGCAGTTTTGTTATCGATTCTTTTTATGCTGCATCTGCAAGTGGTGGCTATGCAAATAATGGAAGTAGCGCCGGCTCGCCGGACGGGAAAGGCATTTTAATATATGATACCCCCGCCGGCATCTTTACATATGCCAAAACATTTACCGGTGGCGATTCGGCAGTAATAACTGCTAAATATCTCTATGCTACCTTTTTGGATGGCATTACCCTTGAATTTAGTACAGACAATACAACTTATGTTGGGTTAACAGGAACCATCAATGGATTTTCATCATCTTCTTTTGTGAATGTAAAATATGCACTACCGGCAACGCTTACGGGCTTATATAAATATATACGTGTAAAGGGAGCAAGTTCCAATACCGAACTTACTATTGATGCTATACAAATACAGGATGTAACATGCAATACCTGTAATATAAATGTAGCGCCGGCACTTTCTACAACTACTATATCTAATATATGTCCTGCAACTACATTTAATTTATCAACCATTACCGCATCTAATACACCGGCAGGGGCAATACTTACCTGGCATACAGGCACACCGGCATCGGCAGCTAACAGAATTGCGAATATAACTGCTGTTACCACTACTGCAACAAAGCTGTATGCGGCTTTTTATCATAGCGGAAACAACTGTTACTCCGGTTATAATGGAAGCGCTACTGCTATAGTAACAAATGCAAATGATTATGATTGTGATGGAGTTCCTGATACATCGGATATTGACGATGACAATGATGGTATATTGGATGCAGCAGAAGCTCCGTTATGCTATTATACCGCTGCCGAATCTGATTCTGTTGTATCTGTTTCCACTCCGTTAACTATACAGGCTGGAGATGATATAAATACTTTAAAAGATAAAAATATTACAACAGCTACATTCAATTTTACTTCGCAGCCGGTAGCCAATGGTTCACCCATATTCGATTTTTATACGCTTACTTCATGCCGGTTAGATAGTGTGGCTATTGATATGGGAGCAACTACAGGCATCACAGCAAACAGTAGTTCCACAGCAAAGCTGCAGGCAGATAATGGAAGCACATGGGTAGATTTGTCAACCGGTATTGTAATAGGTGGACCTATCAGCAGCGGCATTATTTATTTTCCTGTAACTGTTAATGCCGGCAATTATTCTCATTACCGTATTATTAACTCAACCGGAGCCGGTATAACTGTTAATACACAAGCCATTGCTGAAATAACAGTGTCACGAAATGATGCTTATTATATTCCTTCCCTATATCCAAAATCATCGTGTACTACAGGTACAGATAACGATGGTGTTTCCAATAATTTTGATTTAGATAGTGATGGCGATGGTTGCAGCGATGCCAAAGAAGCAGGCGCTACAACAAGTACAGCAACCAACTATCAATTTACCGGAGCAGTAGGTGCTAATGGTTTGGCAAATAGTTTGGAAACTGTTGCCGATAATGGTATTATTAATTATACATCTACCTATAGCCAATATGCCATTGATGCATCTTTAAATTTTTGTACAGATGGAATAATCGGAGATCGTGACCATCCTTTTTCGGTCGAAGTTGACCAGTCTAAGTTGAGTTTTTTGTGGAAGGTTCGGAGTTGTTTTATTGGTGATACAAAATTATTTCTTCTGTTCTATTTCAAGGGTAACTTTTTTTCGTAGGGATTCGCCTGTTAGTTCGATGCGATGGGCATTATGAACGATCCTGTCCAGTATAGCATCAGCAATCGTTTTTTCACCGATAATATCGTACCATTCTTTTACGGGTACCTGGGAGGTAATGATTGTTGATCGTTTGCCATGTCTGTCTTCAATAATTTCCATGAGTATGGAACGACTTTGCTGATCCAGTGTCTGTATACCAAAGTCGTCCAAAATAAACAAGTCAGCTTTTTCTATTTTTTGCATTTCTCGTATTTCAGATCCATCGGCTTTGGCTATTTTAAGTTGTGCAAATAGGCGCGTAGTATTAGTATACAAAACTTTAAAATTTAATTGACAGGCCTGATAGCCTATTGCTGAAGCAAGATAGCTTTTACCAGTTCCGGTTGCACCGGTAATTATCAGATTTTCATTGTTACGGATAAAATCACAATCACCTAAGCGGAACACTTGATTTTTAGTGATGCCGCGTGATTTGGCAAAATCCCATTCTTCTATGTTGGCCTTATAGCGGAAGTGAGCATATCTTATTCTTTGTTCTACGCTTTTGTTACGCCGGTCATCCCATTCGCTTTCGACAAGCAAGGCCGTTATTTCATCGCAGGTCAGTGTTTCATTCGTTTTGTTTTCGAGACTTGTTTTAAAACATCGATACATTCCATATAAGCGCATAATGCGCAATCTTTCCAATGTGTTTGTGTTCATACTGTTTTTTTTATTGATTAATAATAAAGTTATTCGTAATAGTTTTTGCCCCGGATATTCTGATGTTGTGGCATCTCATTGTAATGTTCTTTTTGATCGTTTACATGATCCAGATTTTTTTCAAGTATTTGTTGGATAATGGGGAAGTTATACACTCCATATTCCTGCGCTCTTCTACAGGCATTCGTCAGTCTTACGGGTCCCACTTTCCTTCCCAGGTTTAATATTCCTGCACAGGATTTATAAGCTTGCTCTGGGTGTTGCTTCGTTTCAATAACAGTAGTTATAAAGTTTGCTACATCTTCATGGATGACTTTTCCCTGTTCAATAAATCGTTCTGCTGTCCAATCACTGAGGAACTGATGAGAAGAAGCCAGGTGCTCGTTAAGTGTGGTATAAAAATATTTTCGATGATTGCGTTTGTGTACAGCAATACGTTGATACTGGTAAAAAATTTCCACCTGATCGGAACTAAAAAGTATTTTAACCTTTTTGCCAATGTATTGATAAGGTACACTGTAGTAATGTTTATCGGGTGCAAGACAAACGTGCCCGTTTTTCATTACACTTACAATAACCTGCCGTTTAAACTCATAACGATAAACCGGCAGGGGGCGGAGTGCCGCCCTTTCTACCTCTTCAAACTGTTGTCTTCTGCTGTATTCACGACCTGTCAATAAGGTGTTGTTATGTGCTTCCAGATGTATATGTATAGCCTGATTTAAAGTGTCCAGTGAAAAATAAATTTCAGCATTAATCACAGCGAAGATTCGGCGATAAACAATTTTGACCATTCCTTCTACCAGTGCCTTATCCCTGGGCCTGTATGTACGAGTAGGGAGGACAACTGTGTCATAATGTTCAGAGAAGTCAGCGAATGTTTCATTGATAGTTGGTTCATACCGGCTACTTTTTGTCACCGCAGTACGCAAATTATCTGGAACAATGGCTGCGGGCACACCTCCAAAATAATGCAATGCATTTTCACAAGCTCGAATAAAATCTTCCTTACGCTGTGTTAACACTGCTTCAACGTACGTAAGCTGGCTGCAGCCAAGAACAGCAATAAATACTTCAACGGCTGTTATCTCTCCGGTTTGTTTATCGGTAATACTCAACTTTTCACCCGAAAAATCGATATACATTTTATCACCCGCTTTGTGATTAATATGCATTACCGATTGGCCTTTGTTGACGTACTTTCTGTAATACTCAAAGAAACTTGTCTGCCTGTAACCATCCGGATGGGCTTCAATGTATTGCTTCCAGACAGCGGCCAGCGTTACTCCTTTGCGCTTTAATTCCTTCTCTATTGAAGGAAGTAATTTTTGAAACTCATTGTAACGGGATGATTTAGGGACTATTCCAGGAGCGCCAAAAATCTCGTCGAGTTGTTGATCATTCATCTTACTGATATCTTCTCCTGTTAAGCGTAGTTTTAAAAACTTACTTATATACTTTTTAACAGTATTACGGGCGATAGCAGTTTGTATGCTGATCTGTTTCTTACTTGTGCCTTGCGTAAATAAACGCAGGATCTGTCTGATTTTACTCATAACAATTGTGTTATTAGCCATATGCTGAAGTTTGAATCATCAAGTATCAGCATTTATGGCTTAATAAAACAACCCAACATCAACCACAAAAAAAGGGGGTCAGTTTGCACCGAATAACAGGGGTCAACTTCAACTGAATAACAGGGTCAGCTACAATTGAAAATGAGTGGTCACTTTATGCGATTTTTCCACCATTATATGCACAAACATAGAAATAATCAAATAGCGACTTTGTCTTATTTGTAAGACACACTTTAATAATGATATTTGAACATATGGAAGCTCTTGTATTTTATAGAACTACATAAAAAGAAGCTGCTAATTTTTCATGATAGAGTCAATGTATAAGCAAAACACTTATACCACTTTAAGAGAAATTTTATATGATCTGTAAATTTCATATTGTTTCCATAGCAGCAGGCTGAAACGGATAGAGGGCTAATTTCAGCAATGTAATTGGTCTGCAATGCAAGCAGATGTTCCTGAAATAGCTTCGTTGTGCTTCAATGGAATCCCATTCTCGTATTGTATTTGAAAGAGATTTTGCAAAGATGTTCAAGTTGATAAATCTTGCTGAAACCTGGGCGACATAAATAAAATAGAATCCCTGCATTTTGTAAAAAGGAATATTGTTTTATTCGTCATATTAATATCGTTTACTAATCAATAGAAAAATATCTAACCATTTTGTAAATATCTATTGAAGTTTAATGCATTAAACTTGGTGTTGAAATATATCTGAGTAAAATGTTTTTTTGATGTTTAAATCATTTTATTTTTAGTGAGAAGTGATTGATCTGCAGATAGCCGATGCTGTTATCACAACAAATAAAAACAAATATTTCTCCATTTCTCAGGCTAAATTGACAAAACACAATGGATGGAAAGTTTGCATTAACCCAAACAAAAAACATTGAAATAAATAACTAAAGGAAAGGTGGTAGTATGCTGATAAAACAGGCTGTATTTTAGAACTACGGGATCATTAAACAGGGAACCTTCATACAGCCCTTAAAGAAAGCAGTCATTCTTGGCTGCTTTTTTATTAGTCGGTATTTTGGTGAGTAATGTTGATTTTTGCTGGTTTCGATTTCATAAATGCTATTCGCTGCAATACTATAAGGCTGTCTCAAAACTATGAGCAGCCTCTTTTCATTTGACAATATTCAAAAAACAGCTCTTTACTGCACTTACCTTGCCCTCAACTTTAACTCCGAAAAAGATAGACCACTATCGCCGTATTCTCCAATGATAGATTACCAATGCTTCGGTTAACTCTTTAACATTTCATTTACTTAACAAATGTGGAAATAATTAATTAGTTTTACTTTTGTTAAGTAAATATCGAATATGAATAATCATTCTATTGGTGAATTTGAAGAACTCGTGCTTCTCATGGTTGCTGCATTGCATGATGAAGCTTATGGAGTAAGCATACACGAAAACCTTGTGGAAAAACTATCGAAGAATATCAACATCAGCGCTATTCATGTTGCCCTGAAACGGATGGAAGATAAAGGTTTTATCAAATCACGGTTTGGTGGCATTACCGAAGACAGAGGTGGCAGAAGAAAGAAGTACTATGTTATTACTGCTCTTGGTAAACGCATACTCGACAATCAGTATGAAGTAAGAACCGAATTGTATAAACTTATCCCTAAAATATCTTTTGGCCGATGAAAGCAATTCTTCCAAAAAGGCCTTTGCAGTTTCTCCGCTGGTTTTGTCGTGAGGATTACCTGGAGGAAATAGAAGGAGATCTTACTGAAATATTCTTTCGCCTGTATGAGCAATCTCCGGCAAAGGCGAGACGACAATTCTTATGGAATGTGCTGAAACATTTCAGACCTGAGTTTATTAAATCGCTCAAATTAAAACCTTATTATAATCCTGCAGCCATGATACGTAACAATTTCAAAACATCGTTCCGCAAATTAGCCCGGAACAAAAATTACGCTTTTATCAATATCGCCGGTCTTTCGGCTGGTATTGCCGTTTGTATAATGATCTTCATTATTATACAATTTCAAACAAGCTTTGATAATTTCCATCCGAAGAAGGATCGTATCTATCGTGTATTGACACAATATCATAGTACAGATGCAGCTACTATTTCGTACAGAAAAAACATTCCTTTCCCAATGCCTACGGGGTTGCGAGCGGCATTTCCACAATTGGAGCAAGTAGCAACTGTTTACGCAAGTCATAATGATGAATTGCAGGTACTGGATGATAACGGGGCTCCTGTAAAAAATTTTAAAGAACAGAGCGGAGTATACTATACAGAGCCTTCATTTTTCAGCATGTTTAATTTTCCATTGCTCACTGGTTCATACGCATCTTTGAAAGATCCGAACAATGTACTGCTTACAAAAGAAATTGCTGAAACGTACTTCGGCGATTGGCAAAAAGCAATCGGCAAATCCATTAAGCTAACGGGATCATACAGTATGGGTGCAGGCTTGTTCCAGTCCCCTCCTATCACGTTGAAAGTTTCGGGTGTTCTCGCTTCTATTCCAGCCAATACTGATTTTCAATTAAAATTAGTCGTTGCCTATGGAACTGATTTCACCGGTGATAAAGAATATGGATTTCAGGTTCCTGATTGGAATGGAACATCAGCTAACTATGGCTGCTTTGTTTTATTGCCACCAAATAGTTCGGCTTCGAATTTCAATCAGCAACTACTTGAATACTCCAGGAAGATGGCTCCTCCTGGTAATAACGATAATCAGATAATACAGCCATTAAGCGCAGTACATTATGATACACAAACAGGTAACTACAGCAACAAAACAATCAGCCATGAATTGCTGAACGCTTTATGGCTTATAGCTGCGTTCATCTTGTTGATTGCATGCGTAAACTTTATCAATCTCTCCACCGCACAAGCGGTGAACCGTGCCAGGGAAGTCGGCGTGAGAAAAGTGCTGGGAAGTAATAAAGCTCAGTTGCAGGGTCAGTTTATCGTTGAAACATTATTGATCGTTACCAGCGCCGTGTTACTTGCCGTTCTTATTACAATACTTGCATTGCCCTCGGTAAGCAGGATTTTAGAGCTTTCTCTTTCATTCAATGTGCTGAAAAATCCTGCCATCATTTTATTTCTTTGTGGTGTTACGTTCGCTGTTACACTGCTCGCAGGTTTTTATCCTTCGCTTGTTTTATCCCGTTTCAACCCGGTTAATGCATTAAAAAGCAAGCTTGCCGGAAATACCACGACGGGAATTTCATTGCGCCGTGGATTGGTCGTGTTTCAATTTGTCATTGCGCAAGTACTGATTATAGGAACACTTATTATCGTAAAGCAAATGAACTATTTCATGAGCCGGCCTCTCGGCTTTGACAAAGATGCAGTTGTAAATGTTCCCTTCCGCCCGAATAACCAAGGCGGCAAACTTTCAGACTATTTACGCCAACAGTTATCGTCGGTAGGTGGCGTACAATCGGTAAGCTTTAGCTCTACTACGCCTGTTGAAGACGAAAACAATACGTTTACGACATTCAAATATGATCATGCTTTAAAGGACGCAGATTTTCAGGCTATCAGCAAATTTGCCGACCAGGACTATATACCAACTTATAAATTAACATTGGTAGCCGGAAGAAATCTGCAAGCTTCCGATATGACAAGAGAATTTTTAGTGAATGAATCCTTCGTGAAAAGCTTAGGGCTTAAAAAACCGGAAGACATATTAAACAAAGAAATAAGCATCATGGACGGACTGATAACATGTCCCGTCGTTGGTGTATTGAAAGATTTCAATAACCGGTCTTTCCGGCAAGATCTTGCACCTATGTTGATTACCACAAACATTACCATGTATCGACAAGCTGCCATAAAACTGAGCACGTCTAATATTTCTTCCGCCATGCAATCCATTAAAAAAATATGGGAGCAAAACTTCCCCGATTTTGTTTACGAATACCGATTCCTCGACGATAAAATCGCAAGCTTTTACAAACAGGAAAACCAGTTATCACAGTTGTACAAAATTTTCTCTGCGATCGCGATATTCCTTAGCTGTTTAGGTTTGTATGGTTTAGCATCTTTCATGGCCGTGCAAAGAATAAAAGAAGTTGGTATCCGCAAGGTTCTTGGCGCCACAAGCAGTAGCATCGTTTACCTGTTTTCAAAAGAATTCGTCATACTCATCGCCATTGCATTTGTAATAGCCGCACCTGTTGCATGGTTTTATATGCACAAGTGGTTGCAGGACTATGCTTACCGGATTGATATCAGTTGGTGGGTATTTGCCATCGGCGGACTTGCTTCAATAGTAATCGCACTGGCAACGATAAGTTTCCAGGCAATAAAGGCTGCAAGAACAAACCCTGTAAAGTCGCTCCGTACCGAATGATCTTATCCTATAATAGCAGCAAAATCTCATTACTAAATGAATTCGGAAAAAGATTGGAAGAACAGCCGGGCCAGGAATAGTACGGCAAACAGGCTAACGTGCATCCTGTTAATAATATACCTGGTCGTTTTATTCTGGATTATTGTTTTGAAGATGAACGTTTCATTTTCTTATATGAAGGGAGCCAGAAGTATAAATCTCGTGCCTTTCAGCAAGCCGTTAATATTAAATGGCAAGGTTGATTACGGAGAAAATATCCTGAATATTTTAATCTTTCTGCCTCTCGGAGTGTATGCTGGTATTTTGTATAAAACATGGGCTACCAGTAAGAAAATCGTCGTCTTCTTCCTGGTTAGTTTTCTGTGTGAAACATTGCAGCTTGCTTTAAACATTGGTGCGTTTGACGTAACTGATATCATCAATAATACGTTGGGCGCGATAATCGGGTTCGTCTTGTTTAAAGTCATCGAAAAACTATTCAAAAATGAAGTGACAACGCAACGATTTATAAATATAGTTGCTGCAGCAGGGACCATTACAATGATTGTTTTGCTTTTATTACTTAAAACAAATAATCTGTGGATTCATGGACGACATATCCGATATCAATAAGTGATACAGCTGAAATAAACACCTTAAAAAAAGTACCTGTTCCCAGGTATGGCCATGAATGGTTTTGAGGTGAATGAATGATATAATCAAATCCATTTGCGCCGGGGATTAACTGACAATAGTTAATCCCCTTTTATTTTGACTGCGCCAAAAGGAGGTATATTTAACGTTCAATTGTAAAACCAGCAGAGATGAAATTATACACTGCTATTTTATTGTTATCGGGGATAATTCTTTTTACTAAAGTACATGCACAGGTAGAAGGGTTGGACTCACTGGAGAAGACTATTCTGGAATCCGTTCAGAAAGGACTTGAAAAAAAGGGTACAAAGAACTATCTCGGTGATAGCATCGATTTTCTGAAGTTTAAATCGCCTGTTGACCTTGATGCTATTTTTAAAGACCTGAACAAAACACTTTCTACTGCAAAATCAGTGGGTGATATCAACAAGCTACGCGGAGGATACTATAAACTTTCCACAATGGATAGCCTGCGTGGCAATTATAAAGGAGCTTACGAGAACTATAAACTATACACTCTCTACCGGGACAGTTTGCAAAAAAAAGAAGCGGAAAAAAAAGAGCTGGAAACGAAAATGCAGTATGAATTTGACAAGAAGCAGGCAATTGCAAAAGCGGAACAGGAGAAAAAAGATGCAGAACAAAAAAGAATAAAGAACATCCAATTCTTTACGATCGCAGGCCTGGTTTTAGTGGTGCTTGTTGTTTTATTAATAGCGTTGATTCAATGGAAGAATAACCAGCAAAAGAAAAAAGCGAATGTATTGCTGCAGCAACAAAACGAAAAAGTCGAATCAGCATTATCGGAATTAAAATCTACTCAGGCTTCGCTTATTCACAGTGAAAAAATGGCAAGCCTTGGTGAACTCACTGCGGGCATTGCTCACGAAATACAAAACCCGCTGAATTTTGTAAATAATTTTGGTGAAGTAAACAATGAACTCATTCATGAAATCGCTAACGAAAATGATATTCATGAAATAAAAGCGATTGCTAATGACATCCGTCAGAATAACGAGAAAATCGTTTTTCATGGTAAACGTGCAGATGAAATTGTGAAAGGTATGCTGCAACATTCCAGAACGAGTACCGGCGTAAAGGAATCAACAAATATCAACCTGCTCTGTGATGAGTATCTGAGAATAGCTTACCATGGAATGGCGGCAAAAGAAAAAGATTTTAAAGGAGAATTTAAAACTGATTTTGATGATAGCATAGGCAACATCAGCATTATTCCGCAGGATATCGGCAGAGTTTTGTTGAACCTGTACAACAATGCATTTTTTGCTGTGAATGAAAAAAGAATCCTTCTGCAAACACAGGATGAAAAATACGAGCCGACGGTAATGGTATCGACTAAAAGGCAAAATGGAAAAGTAGTTATAGCAGTAACCGACAATGGCAATGGCATTCCACAAAATATTATCGATAAAATTTTCCAACCATTTTTTACCACCAAGCCAACCGGGCAGGGAACAGGATTAGGATTGTCACTTTCTTATGATATCGTAAAGGCGCATGGAGGTGAATTAAATGTTGAAAGCGAGCAAGGCAAGGGAAGCAAATTCGAAGTGAGTCTTCCATTAACCTAATCATCTAACAATGACCATTATTCTAAAATTTTCTATGTTCATTTCTTGTTTGGGTAAAAGTTAGCTTTCAGCGTTATAAAAAATTATGTAGGTGTAAACCTGTATAAGATATTGGCAGATTCGTCTGCACATTTGCTGCGAAGAATATAATCTGCATATTCTTAATTTCTCTTATATTTGAAATAAGCTATCGTTCCTGATAGCAGTTCTGTTACCTCCTGGAAATTACTAATCCTGTTTCAGGTTGTTGTGTGACGAAAATATAAATCCATCCCCGCTGTGAAAAGTGATGGATGAAAACGGTTAGAAATAATCACCCTCGCAGAGTTTTCCTTAATCACAAGTTTGGTAATGTTTAAATGAGCATGTATGGATACTGTCTCTTACACGGCCCAGACACCACTTCAGGCAGATTCGCGTTATGTGACCTACCGGGCTGGTATAGCCGAAGATGAGAAGAAGTCTGTGCTGGTAAAACGTATAAAAACAGCTTTTCCTTCCCCTCAGGCCATTAAGCGGCTCGAGCAGGAATTTGCTATTTTAAAAAAATCGGAGCATCCTGGTATCATCCGTGCCGACCATCTTGAGCAAGTGGACAATAGTTTAGCTATTGTATTTGATGATATTCCCGGCCAGAACCTGCAAACGCTTATCCGTAAGGGGCCGTGTCGCCTGGATTACTTTTTTTCATTGATGTTCCCCGTCATGGAGGCTGTGCGGATATTGCATAGCACTCGTACGATTCATAAAAATATCAACCCTTCTAATATCCTTATTCATAACGTAACAGGGCAACCGAAATTAATCAATTTCAGTCTTGCCTGTGCCTTATCCCGTGAAATGCAGTTACCGGATATACGGGAAGTGAACGATACGGACCTCGCCTATATTTCACCGGAACAAACGGGCCGTATGAATCGTTCTGTCGATCATCGCTCTGATCTTTATTCGCTTGGCGCTGTTTTTTACGCTTTGCTTACGGGCCGGCAACCGTTCAGTTACGATGATCCCCTGGAAATGATCCATGCACACATTGCACGGCAACCAAAATCGCCAGGGGAAATAAATCCCTCTTTACCCGTTCCGTTATCACGTATTGTTTTAAAACTCCTCGCCAAAAATGCGGAAGACAGGTATCAGAGTATCGGTGGCTTAATGAATGATATGCGTTTTTGCAGGCAGCGCTTTGCCGGAAGTGGAACTATCGAAGATTTCAGCCTGGCAACCGCTGATTTAAATGATCAGTTTACCATCCCTGATAAATTATATGGTCGTGAAAAGGAACTGCAGCTATTGGAACACTACTGCGCACAAACGATGAGAGGCGTGGGTAATTTCGTTTTAATCGGCGGTTACTCAGGTATTGGCAAATCACGGCTCGTTGGGGAAATGAAAAAAATGATTTATGAAGCCAACGGACAATTTATCAGTGGCAAATTTGATCAATTCAAAAAAGATGTGCCTTTAAATAGTTTGCTGGATGCGTTACAGGATCTTGTTCAGCAAGTAATGACACAAGGGGATGAGGAACTGAATCAATGTAAGGATCGCATTTTAAATGCAGTCGGCGCGAATGGCAGAATTATAACCGATATAATTCCCGGAGCAGAACAACTGATCGGGTCGCAACCGGCATTGCAGGATATACCTCCTGCAGAAGCCAGTAACCGGTTTAACTGGACGATAAGCAGATTTGTAGAATCATTTGCCAGTAATGATAAGCCCCTTTGCATATTTCTCGACGATTTGCAATGGATTGACTCTGCCTCACGGCAATGGATAGAAGGACATTTTACATCAGGCAATAGTCGCAATTTTATGCTTATCGGCGCTTACCGCGATAATGAAGTGAACGCGTCGCACCCATTGATGCTTTTGCTCGATCGTTTAGAAAATCAATCCATCCCCGTTAACGAAATAAAATTACAACCACTAAACGCTGACGACCTCACACAATTAATATCGGATGCACTTGGCAAGGCGACGTCATCCTGCATCGATATCGCTGATATCATTTATCAAAAGACACATGGCAATCCTTTTTTTACACGTCAATGTCTACTTACGCTTGCCGAGGAAAATTCCATCTATTTTAACCAGGAAGAATATGCCTGGAAATATGATCTTGATAAAGTAAAACAGGCAGCTATAAGTGATAATGTGCTTGAGTTAATGTCTGGCCAAATTCTAAAATTGCCGGACGAAGTACAGGAATTGCTGATGCAGGCTTCCTGTATCGGCCATCGTTTTAACTCAGCATTATTAGCAGGAATTTCCGGACAGACAGAATCATCGATAACCGATAATATCCTGGTAGCAGTACAAAAAGGGTTTCTGTTGCCAAAATATAGTTATGACAAAGATGAAGTAGAAGAATACGTTTTTCTGCATGACCGTGTACAACAGGCAGCCAATAATCTGCTTGATGATAAAGAAAAAAAACGGATACGATTACAGGTAGGCCGAAATCTTTTACAGAATGCTTCAATTGATGAAAGAGAAGAGAACATTTATGATATCGCAGACCATTTGAATTTCGCTTCGGAGATGATAACTGATCCGTTGGAAAACCTTCAGGCGTCAAAGATTAACCACGCGGCCAGTTTGCGTGCCCGTAATGCAGCAGCGTATGAACCTTCACTGCACTATATTTCGATGGCCATGCAATTGCCTCCGTCTGTAACTGAGCTATCGCAGGAATTTAAAAATTCACTCAATCTGCAGCGGGCAGAAGCGGAACATCTTTGTGGCAACAATGCAATTGCCGAAGAGTATTTTGATAAAGCTATCGAGGGCACGGCAAACCTCATTGATAAGGCTAAAGTATATCAACGTAAGATTCATTACTACAATAATCTTCGCAAATTTCATGAAGCGTATCAAACGGGCCGTACCGCAGTTCGTTCATTAGGTGTCAACCTTCCCGCACAATTTGTACCGCCATTGCTGGTCAAAGATCTGGTTACCTACAGGCTATTGATGGGCCGAAAAAGAATTGAAGACATCCTGTCATTAAAAGAAATGACCGACGAGCAATTGCGAATGGCGATTTTATTGATGGCTACATTTGCCCGTGCTGCCTACCAGATCAAACCACAATTGTGCATTGCTGTTTGCACACGCATGGTAAATCTTTGTTTAAAAAATGGTAATACGGATGGAGGCTTTGTTGGCTTTCTTGCATTTGGCCCGATCTTCCTTGGCGCCATTTTAAACCGTAAACAGGCTGGATATGATTATGGACAGTTAACACTTCAATTAGTTGAAAAATATAAGAGCCAGCAGTATCGTGCTGAAACGCATTTTGTAGTTGGTTACTTCGCTATGCCCTGGCGCAAACCTGCGAAAGAAATGGAAGCATACTGGCAGATTGCTTATGAATCCGGATTGGAATCAGGTGATTTCTTTCATGCCAGTTGTGCGTGTTGTGGTACAATACAAAGTCTGTATATGCGGGGCGTACCTTTCGAAGAGATACTGCAAACAGCAGATCGTTATAAAGAATTTCTGCAACGAATAGGAAATACAGAAGGCCTTTATACTTTACAGGGTATTCAGCAAGTGATCCGGAACCTGAAGGGCGAAACTCAATCACCAGCTTCATTGGAAACAGACGACTTCAATGAAGAAAATTATGTTCAGGCTTTAAATGAATTCAATTCAAGGCACTTCGCACATTACTACTATATCAACAAGATGCAGGTATTATATCTGCGGGGATTACACGAAGAAGCCTATAAGATAGCCTTACAATCAGACGGCTATCTCAGCGATTCACCTGGCATGCTGCACACGGCGGAACATTTCCTTTTCAAATCACTCATCATTTGCGCCCTTTATAATTCCGGTTCACTACGGCAACGACAAAAGTGGAACAGGTATCTTACTAAAACACTATCACGATTTACCCAATGGACAAATGGCTGTCCGGAAAATTTCCTTGCAAAAAAAGAATTACTAAAAGCCGAAATCGAAAGAGCGAGGGGAAATGTGAATGATGCACATGATCGATATGCTAATGCCATTGAAGCTGCTAACGCTCATGGATATCCTAACATCCTGGCGCTTGCAAACAGCCGTGCCGCCGATTTGAATTTCAAAGAAGGTAAGCGGAGACTTGCAGGCTTTTATTTACAGGATGCTGTACACATATATGAATCAATGGGAGCGACTGGTTATGCCAAACAACTATCGCAACAATATGCTATAATTTCAGAAAATGCTTTTTTACAGTCGAAGGAAACGACAAGTTTTGATCTCTCCACAATTCTGAAATCTTCAGAAGCTATTTCGAAAGAAATACGCCTGAAGGACTTGCTTGGTTCACTGCTTAAAATAACAATAGAAAATGCCGGAGCACAGCGAATGGTATTACTATTGTTAAAGGAAAAGAAATGGGTGGTGCAGGCAGAGTGTACAACTGCTGACGAGGAAGTGACAATACTTCCACAAATACCACTTGAACAATATAAAACCATACCAAGAACGGTTATTAACTATGCGGCACATGCAATGAAACCTCTTGTATTGAATGACGCATCAACCAAAGGAGATTTTACGCAGGATGAATATTTCCGAAGTCAGTCGATACGAGCAGTTTTATGCTCACCGTTGATCCGCCAAGGCCAACTTACGGGAATCATCTATCTCGAAAACAATCTCGCCGCCTCTGCTTTTACACAAGACCGTGTAGATTTATTGGTTTTGCTAAGCGGCCAGATGGCCATTTCAATAGAAAATGCGTTGTTGTATGAAAATCTTGAAGACAAAGTGCGTGAACGTACACAGCAGCTAAATGAAGAAAAAAATAAATCAGAATCGCTTTTACTTAATATCTTACCCGCAGAAACTGCTGAAGAATTAAAAGCAACGGGTACGGCAAAAGCCAAAGAGTTTGCACAGGTAACTGTTTTGTTTACCGACTTTAAGAATTTCACAAGTCTTAGTGAACAACTCAATGCACAAGAGCTGGTAAGTGAGATCAACTACTGTTACAGCGCATTCGATGCAATTGTTTCCAAATACGGCGTTGAAAAAATCAAGACAATCGGCGATAGCTATATGTGCGCTGGTGGAATACCGGTAGAGAAATCGTCCAATCCATTAGATACATTAAGGGCCGCACTGGAAATCCGCGATTTCATGCTGGAAGAAAAGCAAAAACGCGAAGCAGCGGGAAAATCCTTTTTCGATATCAGAATCGGGTTGCATTCCGGGCCGGTTGTTGCAGGTATTGTTGGCACCCGAAAATTTGCCTACGATATCTGGGGTGATACGGTGAATATCGCCTCCCGGATGGAAAGCAGCGGTGAGCCCGGCAGAATTAATATCAGCGGTACAACCTATGAATTAGTGAAGAATGATTTTGAATGTACTTTTCGTGGAAAGGTACAAGCGAAAAACAAGGGCATGATCGACATGTATTTTGTAGAATCATTAAAATCATAAACCATTACACATGAGCTACCTGGACATTCCACGCATTCACTTTGCGGGGCGGTTCTTTACAGATCCTTCCACCGTGAATAATGATCCCACCCATTACAATGATGATGTAACAAAGCCCTCACCGTGGCAGAATCCAATAGGACAGCACCGGTTTGAATTCCGTGATTGTAAAATCATGTCGGCTGTTGGCGCGAATGGATTTATAACAGATGATACGATTATCGGCACAAACATTATTACGACCAATCAGCCCGAGTCTGCCCGTATTGTAGATCTTGATGTTTATCAGCAGGCCGTTTCAACGCTTTATGGTATGCAACTACAACTACAAGTAGGCAATGCCGTTATAACAGGTTTGCTTGATCCGGCCGAACTGAACCTGGTATGGATAAACTGCGTGATACCCACCCGAAGCTGGGAACCTGATGACTATGACCAGGATAGTTTTGGCGGCGACATGAATTCATGTGGCGCGTTTCAATCGGTATTGAGGGTAGACTTCAGCAGTTGGCCAACGACGACAACATCGCAGGTATTAAAAGATCTTCAAAGCGCTACACTGGTTCAAAACGGGCAGTATCTTATCTCTGTTCGCTTTACGCTGGATGGTTATCAGAATGTACCTCAGGATAAAGATTATCTCACGGGAAGAATTGTTGGAACACTAGGGCCCGTATTTGCCAAAGAGCCTTTATATAGTCCCGGCGGCCGATGGCTGATGCCAAGAAATTGGGCGAAAACAGATCCATGGTACTGGCCATCGTTTAATAATTGTCCTTTCAAAGTAGATGCGGCACGAAATGTATTGACAATAGATTTTTCCAATAGCATCTGCAGGCAAACGGCCGGCGGCCCTCCTGTTGACTTAGGAAACCTTTTTGCGTCTATAGACACACGAGAACCGGCGATTTTAGAATTAGGAAATGTTGACTATTCAGATTTTGCTTATAATAATAATGCGCAGGTAACGGAATTTAAATTAACACCTGTTCAAACAGCAGCGCTACAGCAAGGCTTTTTAAGATTAACAAGTTCCCAGAAAGATATTGGCCAATCTCTTGTGCTGTCTGAACCAACAGATACACCTATTCAATTTGCCGCCGAGCAAAGAGTGATAAGGATGGCAGGACAACCAGGTACTACGACGACCATAAGGGTCTACGTGTCACAAATGGGCAAG
Source organism: Chitinophagaceae bacterium (assembly GCA_049840875.1). Classification (GTDB taxonomy): domain Bacteria; phylum Bacteroidota; class Bacteroidia; order Chitinophagales; family Chitinophagaceae; genus JAFDYH01. Next base: position 143,404 of record JASGJE010000007.1, read on the forward strand.
CCGTTAGCAGGAAAACAACTCGCCGTAATAATTGAAAGTGTACATGGAGATACCCCGGGTGCAACTGTACCACCAACTAATCCCGGTGATACTCCACAAGCGGATGGTGCGCTGGAAGCAAGTATTTCTCCAAGTGATGCAAATGGTTTTGCAGAAGTGACCTTGTTGGTAGCAAAAGATCCGGGACAACGTACCCCGGAACTGGATGGACAATTATATTTCATTATTGTTTTCGATCCTGACCTGCCGCATTCGGATTGGAGTGTGCCCAATACACCGCCGCCACCGCAAGACAAAACGATTTCCTGTGTGGTATTTTCGGACTACCAGGTAAATACAAATCCACAATGGTCAGAGATACAAGCCATGTTTGCACCGTATATGAAATTGTATCCGTTTATGGCCAGTCTTGTAAACCTTACCGATCAGCATACATTTACCATTTTCGCTAAAAATCCTAATTGGGCAGCGTATGGGGCGCAACCTGGTCGCCTGGGTATCGATGCGGGAGCTATTCCTTACTATCTCACAATGGACTTTAATGATCCTCGCTATATGCCGATCTCCCGCGATCTTTCAGACGCGAAATTGTTAACTACTCTTTACTTCATCAAGAATCTCCAGCAAACCAGCGCCGGCGATGAACAAAAATCAGCATCATGAAACCATTTACTATTTTCGTGTATATATCAGCGATAGCTTGTATTACATTCGCAGCCTGCAATAACAATTCAACAGATGGAAACACAACCGCAAAAACAGATTCCACAGGAGCTGCGAAAATTAAAGACAGCATTCAACCGAATGCTTTACCATTTACAGTAGACTTTGTTGAACAACAGTATACAGGCAATCCCCCCTTTCCTTGTCTGCAAGCAACAGTTTCATTGTTAAAAGATGATCAGACATTGCTGGCAATTGGCGGACGAAGACAAGGTCTGCATACTTTCGAGTCTGCGCCTGTTAATAACTTCATTCCAGACAGCGCCAACAATTACATTTTTGTACTGGATGTAAAAACCGGAGCATCCTGGTCATTTAATGTAGATAGTTTAGATCCTGCGCTTTCCGCCCCATTACAATCTTCTAACCAGCAGATCTATTATGATCAGCCAACTGACCAGGTTTATATTGTCGGAGGATATGGATGGAATGCACAGAAAACGAACATGCTCACGTTTAACACAATTATTAAATTCAAAGCTGCTGATTTAATCTCTGCAATAAAGAACAAAAAACCAGCAGCGGTTATCGCTAAACTATTAAAGTTTGCCAGTGATAAACTGGGGCGATTCGCGGTCACCGGTGGTGACTTGTTTAAAATGAATTCAACATTCTATCTTGTATTCGGTCAAAATTTTACGGGGCAATACAGAGCGTTCGGGGGGAGTGACTTCTCACAGAAATATACAGAGGAAGTCAGAATTTTTACACTTGATACCTCAAACCTACAGATACTAAGCTATGGCAAGGTAAACAGCAGCGACTCTGATCATCCATTTCACCGGCGGGATGGAAATACAGTTCCTGATATTAATCCTGTCAATGGTAAACAAAGGATAACCTCTTATGGCGGCGTTTTCCAACCCGGTATCATTGCTCCTTATACTTACCCGGTTTATATCGATGGAACAAGTAATCCCGTCATTGATAGAAGTGGTAATCAGAAATTCAGCCAATATGAATGCCCGGTTGTTTCTATTTTCGATTCAACAACAACAAACCCGACTGTATACCATACATTCTTCGGTGGCATTGGTCACTACTATTATTTTCAGACAGATTCACAACACTTTGCTTACGATAGCGTGACTCGGGGAGGCCGCAATGATGGATTTCCGTTTGTTGAGGATATCACAACGTTTCAACATTCTGCCGATGGCTCTTATAACGAATACATACATACGAAGCCAATTGCCAATAATCGTTTAATTGGTTCTACGGCCAAGTTCCTGATTAGTCCGTCTGCAATAGTGAAAGGGCTTACTTATTCAAACGGCGTCATTAAATTAGGGATGATTCCGCAAGGACAACGTTATTTCGTAGGCTATCTGTATGGAGGCATCGAAGCGCAGAATCCACTGCCGCTTAAGCCAAACTCAGGTACCTTTGTATCCAATTCTGTCTTTGCTGTGTATGTAACGCGTCAACCAACTGCTGCAATACCCGTGTCGCAGGCACATGAAAGTACGAAGGGTTATATGTCTATCCGGAAATGATGGCAAAATATCTTATTATGCGACAAGACAATCGCATAACTATACTTGAAGAAAAATTTTGGCCGGCTCTATCGAGTCGGCCTCTTTTTTCCCGGATATACTACTGCAAAATTTTTCCGGAATTTTAAAGGCAACTCTTTTCAACCAGTAATTCTAACTATAAAAACGTCTAAAGAAATATTTAAAAGGCAGTCGCTACATGAATCTTTTAACTTAATTTAGGTTTATAAAAATAGTCTGCTAAACTCCACACACTGGCTGATTATTTTACACCCCCCAACCTACGCAATTTTTTAAACCAGGCGATCTTCTTGCTTATCGTTTGACCTTCTATCTATTTACTACTTAAAAAGGGATAATCATGAAACAAAACTTCTGCTTCAGGAAACGTATTGCAGTTTTTAAAACCGTCTTTCTACAAACCTTGTTCCTCTTATTTTTTTGTGTTACAGCTTTTTCACAATCACCTCTTTTGATTAAGGGAAAGGTGAGTGATGCTGAACAAAAAAAGCCAATGGCTGGTGTAAGCGTTGGCATAAAAGGAACTTCAACAGGCGTTGTTACAGATGAAAATGGAGATTTTTCCATTTCCGCATCATCTTCCAGTACACTCACCTTTTCGTACATCGGTTACAACACGACTGAGATTGCCGTAGGATCTCAAACAGTTATTAACGTCAATCTACAACCTGCTGCCGGTCAATTAAAAGATGTAGTAGTAACGGCTCTCGGCATTCGTCGCGAGAAACGTTCGCTTGGTTATTCGGTAACTACAGTTGCCGGTTCTTCGCTTACAGAAGCCCGTGAGACAAACTTCGTAAACGGCCTCGAAGGCAAAGTAGCTGGTGTGAATGTCAGTAATGTGGCGACCGTCGGCGGATCTGCGAATGTTGTTATCCGCGGCATTTCTGATATCACCGGCTCTAATCAACCCTTGTATGTTATCGATGGCATACCGATGCAGAACAGCACATACCGACAAACAGATGTTGGCGGTGGTTATGGCGGCGCCGATGGTGGTGATGGTACGATTAACATCAATCCGGATGATATCGAAAACATAACGGTATTAAAAGGCGCTGCTGCGTCTGCCTTATATGGTTATCGTGGCAGCAAGGGCGTTATATTAATCACAACAAAGTCAGGTAAAACTGCGAGAGGCATTGGTGTTGAAATCAATTCCAACTATGTAATGCAAAATGTAATTGACTACACCGACTGGCAAAAAACATATGGTCAGGGCTATAACAACAACAAACCTGTCAGCGGAGATGATGCTTTTGAAACAGGCCTGTCAGCATGGGGTGCGAAACTTGACGGCTCGCAGGTATATCAATTTGATGGAGTACTACGTCCTTACAGTGCCGTATCTGGAAACATGAAACACTTTTATAAGAACAGTATAGCCGGAACAAATACAATCTCATTCAGTAAAAATCTTGGAGATGCTGGTAGTCTTCGCTTCTCTGCCAGCGATCTTGATAACACGAGCCTTATACCAAACGCCGGGTTCAAACAGCAATCATTTTCTTTATCGGCAAATTATAAACTAGATAAACATCTCGACCTGCAACTGAAAGGACAATATATTACAGCCTTCACACACAATCGTCCAAGTGTTTCGGATGCGCCGGGTAGTGTGAATTTTGCGACCTTATTTCTTCCACCAAATGTTGATATAAGATCATTGGCGCCGGGTTATAAAGCGGATGGTTCTGAAAATCAGTTTCTGGATGACGCTTATACCACCAACCCTTATTTCGCTGCCTATAAATTTATCAACAACACAAGGCGCAACCGCTTCATCGGTTCGGCTGATTTGAAATATACTTTCGATAATGGCTACTATGTGGAATTGCGTGCAGGCCAGGACTATTTTGCAGACAGAAATACAAACGTAACGCCCAACGGTACAGCTTACCAGACAGATGGATTTATGCAGGAAGAAAATATAAAATCCACTGAATTGAATATTGATGGAATTGTAGGCAAAGAATTTAAGCTGGCAAAAGATTTCAAATTGTCAACTTTAGTTGGTGTTAACACACGCAAGGCTGTAATTGACCAGATCGATGCGCAGGGAAATACATTTCAAACGCCTTATTTATATACAATCGGGAACCTCGCCAGCCCAACAGAGTATACCAGCAATCCTGTAATAGAAAATAAATCCATTTATGGTCAGTTTGATTTTTCATTTAAAGACTATCTCTACCTGGGCGTAACAGGTCGCAACGACTGGTATTCAACTTTAGCTCCCGGAAAAACAAACTACTTCTACCCTTCTATCAGCGCCTCGTTTGTTTTCTCTGATGTGATTCATATACCGGGAATGGACATGGGGAAATTGAGAGTCGCTTATGCGGATGTGGGTGGAGAAGCAGACGCTCCTTATCAAACATTGTTGGGCTATAATAATATCGGCAACCTGAATGGCTACCCCATTGGGAATATTTCAAATGGAGGGACGGTGCCAAATGCCAACCTGCAGCCATCTTCTGCAAAAGAATTTGAAGCCGGTACTGATATAACGTTTGCCAATAACCGCGTACACATCGATTTATCTTACTACAATAAAAAAGAAAGCCGGGAAGTAATTCCAGCTGTTACTTCGGGTACATCAGGTTACAATGCTGTATTGCTGAATTCAGGTACTATCCAAAACAAAGGCGTTGAATTGCTTCTGTCCGACGTAATTGTAAAACATAAAAACTTCAGCTGGACGGAGATTCTTAATGCGACATACAACAATAATAAAGTATTGTCACTCTCATCGGGATCTTCGAACTATCCACTTGGTTATTCAAGGGCGGGTGAAGATGAGGGAATCGGCGTTGCTTATATGTCCCAGGCAATTGGCAAATCAGCCTACCAGATATTTGTTGCCGAGCCGGCAAAGGATGACAATGGAAAAGTAATGATCGATCCGCTGACAGGTGCTCCTGTACAAGGAACAAATTATGTTGACAAAGGATCTGGCATCGATCCATGGGCTGCCGGCATCACGAGTGAATTCAGGTATAAACATTTTCTTCTTTCATTTCTTATAGACGGAAAGTTTGGCGCTAAAATATTTTCCGGAACTAATTATTATGCTTATCAATTCGGGTTATCCAAGCTAACATTACCGGGAAGAGATGTTAAGTATGGCACGAATGAAATTTTTGCACAACAATACTACGGTCTTGTCAGTAATGCGGATCCTTCTATCTTTTTGTACGATGCAAGTTTCATAAAATTCAGGCAGTTGATTTTCGGCTACACATTTCCGGCAAGTGTATTCAATAATAAAATACAGGGTATCACATTGAGTTTTGTAGCAAGAAACTTGTTTGCAATAATGAAACATACGCCTAATATCGATCCTGAATCTAACTATTCAAATGGTCCACAGGGTATAGAACAGGCCGGGGTACCTTATACAAGAACATTCGGGCTCAACCTTAACGCGAAATTCTAAGATCATTTTCAACTACAAATAAGTTATTTAATATGAAATTTCAATCCATATATATACTTGCCGGGATCGTTACAATAGCATCGTTTACATCATGCAGTAAAGCAAGCCTGCTGAAAACAAACACAGATCCCAACTCAGTATCGGTCGATGTATTTGATCCCAACAATATACTAACGGCAACGCAGCTGTACTATACAGGAAGCACAGACAATGCAATAGAAGTAGAAGAGACAGAAATACAGGGAGCAGGTTGTTTCATCCAGCATTGGGCCTCAACTTCGGCTTATTATTTTGGTGATAAATATTCATTTAGCCCCGGAGGATGGAGTTCTTTCTTCGATCATACCTATAACACAGCCGTTAAGAACGCAGTAGATCTTTATACGACAACGCAGGGTAAATCACAGTATTCTAACCTTCACCAGATAGCAAGAATAATGAAGGCATTGGTGTTTGAACGTATCACGGATGTATATGGCGATGTGCCTTACTTCCAGGCAGGCCTTGCATATCACGGTTCGATTTATTTTCCTCCTTATGACAAACAAAAAGATATTTACACGGATCTATTGAAAGAAGTTTCAGAAGCAGTTGACAGCCTCGATGAAGATCTTGATCAACCTGTTGGTGATATGTTTTATTCACAGAGCGGTGAACAAATTGGCAAATGGAAAAGGTTTGGCAATACATTGTTGCTGCGCATGGCGATGCGTTTGACAAAAGTAGATCCTGAAACGGCAAAATCTTATGTAACAAAAGTGCAGGGCAAAACGATGACAAGTAATGATGATAATGCAATTGTTCAGCACGGTACAAATGATCCGTTAACGATCAATCGCATTTACCGAGGAATTGGTGAAGATGGCGGTATTCAACTATCAGGGCAGATCAGTAAGTCATTCATTGATTTTCTGAAAGACAATGATGATCCACGGTTGCCGGTGTTATCTTATGTTTATCCATCAGATTTTCAACCAGGCGATGATCCGTCCGGTGGGTCTGCTGATCCTGACGATCAGGAAGGGTTACCGAATGGTTACGATGGTGGAAGCACAGCGACCGGCATTCTCAGCTATCCCGGTTATCTCGGCGATCTCAGTTTGTATTCAAGACCAAGTCCGATTATATTCAATGCGACCGCACCGACATTAATATTGACTTATGCCGAATCTGAATTATTATTAGCAGATGCAGCGGCACGCTGGGGCATTGGTGATGCCGAAGAACATTATAATAACGGAGTAATTGCGGCCATCACACAATGGTCTGCATTTGGAGATGCGGGAACTATTGATGAAGGTGACGCACAGAATTATTTAGATGCAAACCCTTATGATGATTCTGATGGATTGGAAATGATCAATACACAATTCTGGGCTGCAACATTCTTTAACGAATATGAGGCGTGGAGCAATTACCGCCGTACAGGTTATCCTGATTTAACCCCGGTAAATTATCCCGGCAGTCAATCGCCAGGAGCAATACCAAGAAGAATGGAATATTCTACTGTAGATAAACAAGTAAACAGCACAAATTATAATACCGCAGTACAGGCACTTTCAGGTGGTGACAAAATAACGAGCCGTGTATGGTGGGACGTGCAATAAACAATGTTTAAGAAAATACTTTAAAAGATTGCAGGCATAATTATATTGTAAGTCATTTGTGAGCTGAAATCAGGTTTTATTTATGAATTACAATATAATTATTGTCGGCGCCGGTGCTTCCGGCTTGATAGCCGCAAGAGAACTATCGGCAAAGGGCTATTCGTGTTGTGTGCTGGAAGCGGCATCATTTCCCGGAGGTAGAATTCATACAACAAAAGAAGAATTCTCTTTACCAACAGAACTCGGTGCTGAATTTATACATGGCGAATTGCCTTTAACTCTTAGCCTGCTAAATGAGTCTGGCATTACTTACTTATCGTTGGAAGGAGAATTTAAAACAATCCGGAACGGGCAACCGTTTCGGCAACCATATTATCAGCAACAATTTATTGACCAGGTAGATCTTTGGAGTATGATATGTCTCTGAAAGATTTTCTTGTTAAATATTTCTCCGAAGAAAAGTTTGCTTCGTTCAAAGAAGCTATTCAACGATTCGCTGGAGGGTTCGACCTGGCAGATCCTGTAAATGCTTCAGTATTTTCTTTAAGAAACGAATGGTCGAAAGAAGAAGGAGAACAATATCGAGTACCTGGCGGTTATTCGCAACTGATAGATTACTTCGTAAAAAAATGTACCACTAACGGAACTCATATTCATTACGATTCGATTGTCACCAACATAAACTATAGCGTAAATAATGTAGTTGTACAAACTTCCGACGGTCAAAGCTGGCATAGCGATAAATTAATTGTTACTGTATCGGCAGGCGTATTAAAAAGCGATCAAATTTTATTCAACCCCTTTCCTGAAAATTATACCAAAGCTATTCATCAACTTGGTTTTGGAACAGTCATCAAATTTCTTTTAGAATTTAAAGAACGATTTTGGGAAGATGTTTATCCGGGCAGTACATTTTTTATAACAAATGAAGCCGTGCCAACATGGTGGACGGAATCTCCCGTGCAAAGCAATCTATTAACAGGATGGTTGGGAGGGCCGGCTGCACGACGATGGAGTAATATCACCGAAGATGAATTATTATCAAATGCGATTAATTCATTGGCTAATTCTTTTAACATTACACGGGAAAAACTGAAAGAAAATCTGCAACACTACGAAATAGTCAATTGGCAAAACACCCCTTTCGTGTGTGGCGGTTATAGCTATGCAACTGTTGATTCAACATCTGCGCGGAAAACGTTGTTAACTCCGCTACTGGATACGATATTCTTTGCAGGCGAAGCGCTTTGGAGCGGTCAGCCGCAAGGAACAGTTGAGGCTGCATTACAAAGTGGAAATGAAGTTGCTGATAAAATCATTCAGCTATCAAATCATCGGTAAACATAAGCAAGATAGTTTCGTTTGATTCGCCCATAATGATAAAGCAAGATAACTAATACGGAAGCGATACATACAAGTTTCCATTGCCAGAAAGAGTATGAATAAAAGACAAATAAAAGCAAAACGCCTAAGCGCAAAAACTCTATAAGAAAAATCCATTGCTTTTGTTCCATGATTGCGCCGCAGTTAATTAACGTCAGAACTGTAATGATGGCGAAACCAAATTTCAACGGAACAGACAAAAAATTTTCAAAAACAATAAATATGGTCAATCCTGTGAGCAAAATGATCATTTGCCAGATTACATAACGGTTAAGAGGTTTGCCCATCGGTGCATCTACCTGGTGAATGGAGAAGATTCTCTCAGCCTCTTTGCGTAGCGAAGGATCGATAGAAGACGGCGGTGAAAAAATAACTTTGATCTTATTTTTAAATCCCTTCGCCTTTTTCACGGACAGCCACAATTCAATCGGGAAATGAAAATGCTGCCAGAGAAAACTGTAAGAATTCAGTGGCTTGGTTAATCCATACGTTGGCTCTTCTTCTTCTTTTTGAAACGTACCAAATATTTTATCCCATATAATTAATACGTCGCCATAGTTTTTATCGAGATATTTTTCATTGCTGCCATGATGAACGCGATGATGAGAAGGTGTTACAAAAATATATTCGAGTATACCTAATTCTCCAATAACCCTTGTATGAATAAAAAAAGGATAAACGCCATGCACAAGTAGTAAGCTGGTAATCATCGAAGCCGGAAAACCAATAAACGGAAGCACACTCCAGAATCCTGTCCGGATCACCGCCTGGAAAACGGTAATGCGGGTAGAAGCAGTATAATTAAAGTCTTCACTTTGATGATGTACGATATGTGCGGCCCAGAATAGATTTATTTCATGCGCCTTGCGATGATACCAATACCAGATAAAATCTGTAAGAATAAAAAGTACGATCCATAACAAAACACCGGGTTTTATTGTAAACAAACCGTACTTATGCTGTATCCTGTCATAAATAAAATAAAAGATACCTGCAATAAATACATCTGTAAGCCGCTCAGCAATGCCAATGCTTATATTGGCAATGGAACGGTGCAGATTAAAATACTCTAATCCCTTTTTCCTTGAAATAAAAAACTCAAGAAGGATTAACCCGATAAAGAATGGGATTGAAAAACCAATAAAATTTACTTGCATAAAATGAATTTCATTTATGCAGTAGCAATCTGTTAAGGCAAGTGTTCTGACTGAACTTAAATCTCTCCGCGTGAGGCTTCGTATAATTCATACCAATCCTCTCTCGACAAATCCAGATCAAATGATCTCGCAATGTTGCGTATCCGTTGTTCGTTCGTTGTGCCAATCAAAGGAAGAGCCCCCAGCTTTACTATCCATGCAACAGCAATCGATTCAATGTTCGCCTCGTACCGGGCAGACATTTCTTCAAGTTTTCTGCGGATCAATAACGGTTTCTTCTCAATACTGTTTGCTATCAATCCTTCAGCAAGTGGCGCGGTCGCTAATGGTCGCATGTATTTCTGCTTCATGTAATCAATCTGGCCATTATCAAACGCAGATGTGTTGAGCAAATTCAATTCAATATGATTGGTCACAATCGGAATCCTTAAATAGGAACTTAACAACTGGTGTTGAAATACGGAGAAATTCGCGACGCCGATATTTTTTACTTTACCGCTTTCCCGCAAGCGCTGCAATGTTATTGCTGTTTCTTCCAGGTTGGATAAAGGATCTAATTGGTTCAATAAAAAAATATCGATATAGTCAGTTCTTAATCTGCGCAGGGAGTTCTCAACGCTTTTTATAATATGCTCTTTTGAAGTGTCATAATATTTTACGCGAACTGAAGGAACACTTGCATGAGGAACAACAAGGCCGCATTTTGTAAACAAAATGATGTCTTCACGTTTTATCACTTTGTTCTTTATCACCTCTCCAAACAGTTCTTCACATTGATAACCACCGTATATATCTGCATGATCGAACGTATTAATGCCAAGCTCGAGACACAGGTCAATGATACCTTCCATTTTCTTGGTATTCAAATCATGTGCATCCCAACGATAAAATCCATAAATAGCCGGAGAAACTTTTGGACCGGCATCACTCAGATAAATCTTTTTCATTTAAACGTTCGTTTTATCATGTCCTTTAGCGACACGAGGTGTAAAAATATTACGAAATAATTAGTCTACAAAATTTATAGACTATGTATACTTCAGCAATGTAAAGATGCGTTAATTTTATAATTTTCATGCTTTGAGGCTATTGCCAAACTGAAATCGTCTCACCAGCTCATTTTCAATAAAGAAACGCCCTGTCTTGGCAAATTAAAACGGATTGTTGCTGCACCGTCTTTTACATCAATCCATTCCGGAGAGCCTAACGTTTGCAATTGTCCCGATTTTTCCAGTTCTGTTACCTGTTCAGCCGAAGGATGCTGTGGCGATCCCATTTTTTTCCAAACAGTATAGGCATTGGTATGCTCCTGGTCGATACGATAGTGTGTTACTAAAACCCGGTGTGAAGGAATATCTTTCACACTCACAGAGAGTGATGCTGAAGGAACATCAAGCTCATTTTTATCATGATAGTTCCAGATCATGATTGAAGCGTTTCGATCATTGGCTACAGCGAAGCAATTAATATCTGCATCTTTTCTCCTTACGCTGGAGTCACGAATCAATGTATAGTTATATACAGAATTGGTGGTTGCTGCCACTTCATTCCCCTGCATCAGACCAAACATTCTGAATATATTCAACACCGGTTTATCCACTCCATTGGTTGAAAGATCTCTGAAGCCGCGAAACCATGGTTGATTTTCGAACTCAAAAGCCCATGTAACGATACCTGCAAGATTAATTCCCCTTTGCCTTGCTATCTCAAATTTTCTTGCGAAGGAAGCGGCGGTATAACTTGAATATAATGTGCCATTGCGATAATTATTATTCGGGTAAATATCAGCCGGGCAAGCAGCACAACCTTCAGGATCAGATTCGCCAATGATTACCGGTAAATTCTTTAATGAAGGAAACGAAGAAATAATTTCAAAACCACGGTCAATATTTCGCAATTGAACACCCATGTCCATCCACACCGTGTCATTAATTACTTTCGGTTGTCCTTTGGCGTGAAAACTGATAAAATCCAATGGAGAACCTTTTTGTCCTGTTACATAATTCTTCCCGTTTGCTGCATGCTCTAAAAAAGCCCGGAGAAATTTCGCAGCATTTTCGCCGGATGGGTTTGTTGTTTCAGGCCCTCCTACTCTCGCAGTCGGTAATGCCCTTTTTACTGCATCTGCAGAATAATCATACAGCTGAATGTATTCTTCAACAGTTCCTTTCCAATAAGAAATATCGGGTTCATTCCATACTTCCCAATACCAGCTTTCCACTTCTTTCTTTCCATATCGTTCAACACAATGCTTTACCCATTGATAAACCAGTTCAGCAAATTTCTTATAGTTTTTCGGTGGATAATTCCAACCAGTGTAATGATACACTTTCTGTTTATCAGTTGTGATCTGAAAACTATCCGACTCAGGTTTTATCGATAATGCCTCGGGCATGAAACTTATCTGCGCATAAGGCTTCATTCCACGCTGGATGTATGTATCGAAAATGTTGTCTGTAAGTTTCCAGTTATAAACCGGATTACCCTTTGCATCTTCTGTATAAGCATTTGTCGAACTCCATTTCAATGCCGGTTCACCGTTTCCGGACGTCAATAAATTATGACATCTTACATAAACAGGAACAGGGCTAAGTTGCGCCAACTCTGACAATAATTTCTTGCCATCCTTCATGTAGGTATAATTGGCTTCATCATAGCCAAACCATGCCCAAACAGGTTTGAATTGTGTTGTACTTTTTTTCGCCAGGTCAATATTAATAGATGTCTCGGATGAGGATTGCTGAGCGATAACAGGAATGCAAGCAATGAGAGTTATCGCTGTTATCAAAATTAATTTCAGTCTTGCAAGCATCTTTCAATAAATAAAAATTTGACAATGATTTTATAGATCGCCGTTACTATCCCCTGCTTAACGCATTTCAAACAACAGAAGCTTATCATTATTTACGGCAATTAATATACCTCTTTTGTGATTTGCAAGATTGATAAATTTTAAATCTCTTACTTCCCCACCGATTTTTGCAAAGTCAGGAGAAACAGGCAATCCTGTTTTAAATACACCTTTTCCGTCACCTATTCCAATAGTCAACGCCGCTGCATCATATCTCCCTTCCCAGGGAATTGTTCCAAAGAAATTGCCTCCTGCGAGAATATCTTTTTTTCCATCATGGTCAAAATCATCGACAGCAAATGAGAATATTGGCGACCACTGAAATTCTGCTGGTAAATAGGACTCCCTGTATTGGCCATGCCCGTCATTTATCAAAATCATTGAAGCCAATGTATCAGCATAAAAGATTTGTGCGTCTTTCAGTTTATCTCCAAATATCTCATCAATCGTTTTACCAGCCATATCGCCGTAGCGCAAATATTCTTTCTTAATATAGGGTAGTTGTCGTTCTATCATTTCCTTATTTAAAAATGGATAGTACTTTCCATCTTTTGCAATTGCCATTAGCTGGTCTGATTCGTTAACACCGCTTATCGATTTATTGTAGAGTTTCAAGGGAAAGCTTCCACTCGCGGTCAACTTACTGTTCAACCCATAGTTACCCAATAAAATATCGTCCCATCCATCACCATTTATATCAGCAATCTTTAATGAAGACCACCATCCTCTTAATTGCTGATCGTTTTTCGCTAACCCCGACTGAATAAGCTTTCCCTTATTGTTTTTAAATAGAGTCGGATGCATCCACTCTCCTGTTATCACAAGATCGATCCATCCATCATGATCTACATCTGTCCAGGCTGCATCTGTAACCATTCCGATATGACGAAGTCCATCTGCTACATTATTGGAAGCCGTATCAAATTTTCCATGACCGTCATTGACTAATAAATAAGATGCCGGCGTTTTACTGTAACTTCTCGATACGCTCCTGCCGCCAATAAAAATATCACTGTCGCCATCCTTGTCAAAATCTGCTACACGCACAACTGATTTATTCTCGTATATCGCGGGCAAACCAGTAGATAAGCTAAAATGTCCGTTACCATCATTTATGTATAGCCGATCGAGCAACAATGGCGTGATGCCGGTATAAATATTACCACCGCTTGTCACATACAAATCCTGGTCACCATCATTATCTGCATCAAAGAAAACGGCGTCGATACCTTCCCTGGCTTTGTCTTTTGCAAAAAGAATACTATCGCCTGATTGCTGAAATGTTCCATCACTTTTCTGTATAAACAATGCGGCCGCCTGCCCTTTAGCTCCGCAAATAAAGAAATCATCCAAGCCATCTTTATTTACATCAGCTACTGCAGTTTTAGGACCTTGCGTTGACACTTCATGCGGAATAAACCATTGATCATTAAAATCGAAATAGTCATCTTCATTATGCTTAAATCCTTCGCCAAGCTTATCACTTATATCTGTAAAGAATACATCGTCCTTAGTGTTTAATAATTTATTGATGAATACGGAATACTCTTTTATCGAATCAACATGCTCATCTGAATACTTCAGTTTGATTGCCTGATCAACATTTACCGAATGCAACGTTTGAAAAGTATGATCAGGCCAGATTATTACTAAGCTATCAATTTTACGATTGTGCCCTAATCCAAAATTTATAATCGGTTGGCTGCTGCTCATAAAGCCATGTACGGTCTGTAGTTCTTTGAACCAAAAATGTTGATCACTAAATACAAAAACCTTTGCGCCTGTAGCAAACAGATTCGGCAATCGATAATTGAATTGAAAACTGAGATAGTGATTCAACGAATCTTTCTGTCGCGAGTTATTTCGATAGATACCCGCCGGTTCATTCATGTTATTTGTTACGAGATCAAGATCGCCATCGCCATCAAGATCAGCGTAAGCGGCCCCCTGTGAAAGGTTTGCTTTTTCAAATCCCCAATCAATTGATTTGTCTATAAACTTCAGGTTACTATCTGCTTCGAAAATATAATTGTGCCATTCCCCACCGGGAAGATGTGATAATATCTCTTTATCATTTGATCGCTTATCTTTCTCATTCGTACTACGCGGTAATGAGGAAATAAATTTTATGTAGTCGAGATCATTCGGTCTTTTCTTTATTCCGTTTGAAATAAAAATATCCGGTTTGCCATCAAGATTATAATCGGCAATCAAAGGCGACCAGCTCCAATCTGTTGCGGCAACACCTGCATACAGAGCAATATCCGCGAAACGCATCCCTTTGCCGGTATTTAATTGCAAACAATTTCTTGAAAACTGATCGGAATAACCGAATCGCCGGAGAAATTTATAAATATCCAAAGGGTCATCGCCTGAAGAAGATTTCAATACTTTCTCATCCTGTGGCAACATATCGGCTGTAATGATATCCGGCCATCCGTCGTTATTAATGTCACCAATATCATTACCCATTGAAAACTTCGATTCATGCCCGAAAACTTCTTTATTGATTTCTTTAAACGTGCCGTTTCCCTGGTTGAGATAGTAATAATCATTCTCGTGAAAATCATTACCGACATAAATATCATCGAAACCATCCTGGTTAATATCCGCTACAGCTACACCCAATCCATATCCTAATGCACTGCTGATAATGCCTGATCCTTTTGTTACGTCGGTGAAATGATTGCCATCGTTCCGAAATAATTTACCGCCACTTACTTCGCTGTATTTATCACGAAGCGTACTGGTACCATAAGCATCTGTCTGATGCGTGGAATGCTGCAGCTGAAACAGATCAAGATCGCCATCATTATCATAATCGAAAAACACTGCTTGCGTGTTATATCCTTTCAAATCGATTCCCCATGCTTTTGCACTTTCAGTAAATGTGTTATTGTGATTATTGATGAATAATTCGTTACGGGAATTTTGAAAATACAAATGATCAACACCGGCATTGACATGAGGGTTATGATCAGCAACAGTCGATACGTATATATCAAGAAACCCATCGCCATTCACATCTGCCATCGTTACACCCGTTGTCCAATCTGCTTTTCCAGAAACGTTTGCAGTAGCGGTAATATCTTCAAATTTAAAATTGCCTTTGTTCAGGTAAAGTTTGTTACCGCCGGTGTTTGAAGTGAAATAAATATCTGGCAATCCATCATTATTAATATCGCCGATTGCGACACCGCCGCCATTGTAATAATACAGGTAATCAATTATGCTGAGTGAATCAGTATCCGTGTTTTCATTTACAAAATCAACACCTGTCTCTGAAGCCTCGAGTTTTGTAAACAATGTATCTTTCTTTGGTTGCGTGCAGGAAATAGCAAACAAACAAAACACAAGAAGAACAATTCGACAATTTCTGAATTTCATAATCCTACAATCAAAATAGAATCATCAGGCGGCTCTCGTCCAACTTATAGTAACCAAACCATCTTCTACAAATCGAATGGAAGGAATTGCCGGCGTCGCCAATTTTTAATTTTTACTTTTCAATTCCTCTCAATGTTACACAAAAACGAATAAAAAAGAGTAACAACCTTTCGGCGTTACTCTTACCAATTATAACTGCTAATCAAAGAGACTCAATAACCCGGATTTTGTTGAATGTTGGGATTTGATAAAATCACAGACGGTGGCACAGGCAACAAATACGTGTGCTTGTCTGCGTCATCTGCGGCTTTATCAGGTATCGTTCTCGCCTCAAGGAAATGACCAAAACGGATCATATCCTGCCTGCGCACCATTTCCCATGCCAGTTCTCTTGCACGCTCTGCATAAAGATTCTCCAATGTAAGATCGCCACTGGTCCAGTTGTGAGCCGTACCAGAATAAGCTCTTGCTCTTACCATGTTTACATTGTCCAATGCATCACTGAGATCAGTACCCGAACGTAACTCGGCTTCTGCTTTTACTAATAGAATATCTGCATAACGAAATACCGGAACGTCATTGCTGATATTATCACCTACATTACCGCCTGCATCAGGCCAGTATTTTATATTTCTTAAACCTGCCAAACGGAAATAAGGAGCAGGATTTGAGCTTAAATACATTGTATCGAAATAAGATAATGGCAATCCTGACTGATCGTCATAGATCATTAATGCACCAGGATTTGCCGGACCCACACCTACCTTATCAGTATTGCTGCTCTTGTACAATATATTCTGATGTTGAGGATAGCTTATACCTTTTACATATTGTTGCCCGATCAGGAACTGCCCTGTACGCTGATCATTAAATGTCTTGTACACATTGGTATTACCGTCTACAACTCGTGTATCATAAACCGCTGTAGTATCATAAAAATCATAGAACGGTTTTGTTGTTGACATACCGTTATTACCCATGCCTGATTGACTAAACGTAAAGTTGGCATTGTTCGCCATGATGGATGATACGTTGATATAGTTACCACCCCATGATGGTACAATACCTGCCTGGAAAGGAACGACGAATATATTTTCTGTAGATGCTTCCTGTGTTTTGTCTTTGAAGTTGTCAAAATAATTTGGCATCAACGTATAACCCGCTTCACCAACGGCATTACATTGTGCAATACATTCTGCCCATCTTGGAGTACCGGTGTAAATCTCAGCATTTAAATAAAGCTTCGCAAGAATGGCATTTGCAAAATAACGATTCACTTTTCCATACGTCGTTACATCATGCGCCAATGAAAGATTAGGTAGTGCATTTGTTAAGCATGCAACTACAGAATCATAGACCTGCGCTCTTGGAATTGTTTTTACCGTCGTAGGATCTTGTTTGAAGTTTGTAACATAGGGAACATTTCCAAAAAGATCCAATGCGAGGTAATAGTAGTAAGAACGAACTGTTTCCATTTCTGCTACATCGGTTGCCACGGTTGCCGGTGCAGGATTCAGATTTTTCAATGTGTAGATAATGTAATTACATTTACCAACACCATCGAAGATAGAAGACCATGCGCCTTCATTCAATCCGCCACCACCTGGTTTTTCGGCATGGTTCCATGCATTTAACCACATACCACCGTCACCCCAGTCACCACCACGTGTAGGCGTAATCATTTCGTCAGACGAAATTTCATATTCCCAGTAAATACCGGAGTTGGCGCCCAATGATTCAAGTGACGCATATGCCGGTGATTTACCTGCTGCAATTTCTTCTGGTGTTGACCAGAAATTATCGTTTACTACCTGGCTGTACACTTTCGCGTCGAGCTTGGTACAGCGTACACCCGTGATCGATAGGGCAAGTACAGGAAGCAATGCTATATAAATTCTCAAGCGTTTCATTTTTCGTTGTTTTAAGATTTTACATTTAGTGCTTTACTTATTCTATTTGAATGACAGGTTTACACCTAATGTAACCGATCTTGCTTTTGGATAATAACCACCGCTACCATTATACGTAAGATCTATATACGCAGGCATTATCGGGTTATCGCCAGTGCTTACTTCCGGATCGAGACCTTTATATGGAGTAATTACAAACAGGTTGTTTCCTGAAATGTATACTCTCATACTTTCAACGCCTTTGATTTTTGGCGCTGCCCAGGATAATGTCAAACTTTCGCAACGCAGGTAGGAAGCATTTTCCAGCCAGTAATCAGAAGGCGTTGGATTATCCCTGAGACCACTTGTTACCGCTTCCTTCAATGTATTTACAGAAGGCAGGTTGTTGTAGTTGGCAAGGTTCAGGTTTGTGTTGTTAAATATCTTCACACCGGAAGTACCGCGAAGGAAGATGCTCAACTGCCAGCTTTTATAACTGAGATCAGTATTAAATCCATAAGTGAATTTCGGTGATGGATCGATCAACCTGTTTTTCGCTTGCAGGTAATCGGTAGTCTTGCTGCCATCAGCCATTTCAAACTGAGATAATCCTTCGTCTGTTTTTCCAACGTAGTGTGGTAATGAGAATGTAAATGGAGCTCTTCCAACAATGAGGAAAGTAATCGGGTTAGCGCTCAACCCGCGACCACTTGCACTACCCACCGCCAGATTATCTGTCGCCAGATCTTGTCCATTCCATGTACCGGACAGGCTGGTAATTCTTGTATGAATGGTTGTGATTTGTCCACCCACATTCAGGCTGAAATCTTTCTTCTGAATGATTGCCCCGTTTAATTGCAATTCAACTCCTTTATTGGTAAGGCTGCCCACGTTTGCCAATACTCTCGGCACAAAGTTCGGTGGCACCTGTACGTTATATGTAAACAACAGGTTCTTGGTTTTATCATTGAATGCACTGAACGAACCCGTGATACGGCTTTTGAGTAAAGAGAAATCGAAACCAATATTCTTACCATGTCTTTCTTCCCACACCAGGTCCGGGTTAGGGTTTTGGTTTGGAGAAAAACCAACTGGGTATGGGTTTGTCGTATTTGTAGGATCGTAAGTAGAACCAGCGCTGGCCAATGTAGTTAATGTATTGTATGCGCTGATCGCATCCTGGTTACCAACCACGCCATAACCTGCATTGATCTTCAAATCATCCAACCACCAGATATTCTGCATGAATGATTCATTCTTCAATCTCCATGCGGCCGACACAGCTGGGAAGTTACCCCAGCGATGGTTAGCGCCAAATTTTGAAGAACCATCCCGACGTATACTCGCCGTGATATAATACTTAGCGTTGTAATTATAAGTCAACCTTGCAAGGAAAGAAATGATCTTGAATTCTTCTTTCGATGAGTTGATTGTATTAAGTGTTGAGTTACCATTTTGCAATGCATTGTCTGTATTTGCATCAACAACATAACCTTTACCACTTGCAGAATACGTATCGTAAGAGTAATAATTGTACTCATACACACCAGTTGCACCGATATTGTGTTTGCCAATACTCTTCTGGTAATTCAAATGCATATCACCTTTCTTTGAATCACGGTTAGAGGCTGATTTTGTGGCAGCGTTCATGTTATCCCACCCTGGAATTACAGGCAGATAATAATCGCCCTGCACATTAAACTTGGTAATTGATCCGGTAACACCTGCAGTAAGATCTTTGTATACCTTGTAGTTTGCCGTTCCGTATAGCTGTGTCAGTTGTTCTTTCGTCTTGTTGGTAATCATGTTTTGATACAACACCGGGTTCTGATAGTTGTATTGATAAACAGGATTGTCAGCGCCATCAGCGGTTTTGATGCGGATGTAAGGAGGCATCACATACGCCCAGTTAAAGATGTTACGGTTCACGAGATCACGATTAGTACCACTACTTACAATTCCAACCTGTATCGTTAGTTTATCATTCAGCGCTTTTTGTTCCGCATTAAAACGCAATCCAAGCATTTCTTTACCGGTATTTATTACAATACCTTCCTGGTTGAGGTAGTTTACGGAAGCACGATAATTGAATTTATCCGAACCACCGGTAACACCCACTGTATGGTTATGCGCAACACCTGTTCTGAGAATAGCGCCAACCCAGTCATTAGTTACACCGGGTGCACTATTAAATGTTTCCAACTGATTTGGATCGAGGCCAAGCTTAGTTGCTTCATCAAGAAATTCCGGTGTTGTCAGAAGGTCTGGCTTCTTCGCCACCTTCGATGCAGAAAGATATCCGGAGTAATCAACCTGTGCACGGCCTGCGCGGCCTTTGCGTGTATTAATAATTACCACACCATTTGCACCACGTGAACCATAAATTGAAGTGGCAGATGCATCTTTCAATACATCGTAAGAAAGGATATCGCCGGGTGGGATATTCGCTACCTGGTTTACATCATCCAGTATTACTCCGTCTACAACTATCAATGGGCTTTGACCGCCGGATAGTGAAGTTTGTCCACGTAGCCTGATCAACACATTTGAATTTGGGTCACCGTCAACTTTTGTAATTACAAGCCCCGGTACTTTGCCCTGTATCTGATCCATCGGGTTTGTAACAAGCCCTTGTGTAAAATCTTTCGATGTGATATTTGAAACTGCGCCGGTTACATCTTTTTTCTTTGCACTGCCATAACCAACCAATACAATTTCCTCGGCTTTATTTTCTCTAAGCGCCAGTGTTATTGCGATAGGTCCATTATTGGTGAACGCAATTTCTTTCGTTTCGTAGCCGACAAATGAAACAATCAATGTTCCCTTGCTTGATGCAGCGGATAAAACAAATTTTCCAGATTGATCTGCGACGGCCTGGCTGTTTGTTCCTTTTAAGAAAACAGTCGCTCCTGCCAATGGTTTACCATCGGCATCTGTCACAACGCCACTGATATCAATCGCAGGCGGTTCAACAGCAACAGGTTTTTCTTCTGTAGCTTTTACTACTTCTTTCGCCTTTACAATAATCTGGTTGTCTTCCAGCGCATAGGTAAAAGGTTGCTCTTTGAAGCATTGCTGTAACACAGCTTGTACCGGAGCATCTTTTACTTCGATGGTAATTTTTTTCGCGTCTTTCAGCAGCCGTTCATTGTAGAAAAACTGGTAGTTGGTTTGCTTTTGAATTTCTTTAAAGACTTTTTCTATGGGGGCGTCTTTTAAAGAGATCGTTACTTTTTCCTGGTTGCTTTCAGCATGCGCCTGAAATAGTACAAGCGATAAGATGAGCAACGGAAATTTTGTGAAAAGCAGCTTTGTTAAATAACCCGTTCCCCTACGGGCAGTCTTTTCTTTTTGCATAGTCTTGATATTGAAAAGTTGAATCACCTTGTCTTTGAGTGTTTAATTTTTTAAGTTTTAATTATTGGCTATCTCATTTATGATTTAACGATCAGTTTGTCGCCATCTAGTACAAAATGAATATCACTCCAGCGCAAATACTTCAGAAAACTGGCGAGATTAATTGATCTTGAAATGCGACCTGAAAACTTATCATCCGGTATCTTGCCTTCATACACGATTTGCAGGTTATACCATCTTGATACCTGTCGGAATATCTGTTCAAGCCCCGAGCTGTTAAATAGGAAACTGCCATTCTTCCATGCAACGGCTTCGTCAAGGTCAGCATCATTCACACGTTTTATTTTTCCTTTTTTGTCAATCTTTGCCTGCTGACCAGGAATTAAGAGACATTTATCTGCTCCCATGGAAATATTTACCGCTCCTTCCAGTAAAGTCGTTTTTATCTCCGCTTCATCCTGGTAAGCATTCACATTGAAATGTGTTCCAAGCACTCTCACTTCCGCCAGGTCATTCACTTTAACGATGAAAGGTTTTGCTGCATTCTTCGCTACTTCAAAATAAACTTCACCGGATATCTGCACTCTTCTTTCTGCTGTCGAAAATTCTGTTGGATATCGTATTGATGATTTAGCGTTCAGCCACGCTTTTGAACCGTCAGGTAATACTAATTGGTAAATGCCACCCGCCGGGGTAGAAATGGTATTGTATAACGCCTGTGCATTTGTATTACCATTAAGATTATACGCTATCGCACCGTCTGCTCTCTTAATAATTTGCGCATCACCTTGCTGAGCCAGTACGCCATTACTCGCACTATCCAATAAGATTTGTGAACCATCTGCCAGCACAAGCACAGCCTTTTGTTCACCAGGTTTTACATCTTCAACAGTACGCTTAACTGGTATTTCTTTTTTTGCAACTGCTTGTGGTTTGTTTGCTGCAGGAAAAAAGAAATAAGTTCCGGCGGCAATGAGAAGGACACAGGCTGCGGCTGTAGCAATTTTTATCCATCGTCGTTTGATCGGAACCACCGGTGTTTTACTCCCGGTGGAATCATAACCGGCTGCTTTATGAAAGATTGAATTAAGAATGTTGTCAGAAACTTCTGCAGGAATTAGAGCATCACCTTTATAATTCATCCAGGCTTTTTCAAGAACCCTCGAAATATCCTCATCAGATAATTGGCTCATGGCCTGCAACAATTCTTCTTTTTCACCATCGGTGATTGAATTAGTGAAGTATAAATAGATAAGATATTCCAGTTGATCTGCAGGCATAAGCAATTAAACACGGCTTGTTTTATAGCCGATTCAGTTTGGTATCGATGAAAATGTGTGGATTTAGCTAATGGTGAATTATAAGACAAGCGGGAAAAAAATCAGGACTAGTAGTTTTAAAATATTTTTTGAAAAAAACGGAAGCACGAAAAAAAGGAGGATTTAGGATGTCTGATTTCGGATTTTCACACAGGAAAATCCTAATCATACATCAGCGATCAGACATGTAATTTCTAAAACAATGTTGAAAAAATAAACAACAGTACTAACTCCACTCCGCGATAATTGCTAAGGTGTTCCTGGATTGTACGGAGCGCTACCACGAGGTGATTTTTGACGGTGTAAGGAGAAATTTTCAGCAGCCTTGCTATTTCATTATGTTTTAAACCTTGTTCGCGACTTAACTTGTAGACCAGGTTTTGTTGTGGCGGCAGGTCCTTTATTGCATTAGCCAATAAACTTTTTACTTCCTTTTGTCGCAGGTTCTCTTCCGGGCTGGCTACATCATATACCTCCAGCTCTTTCTGGATTTTTGAAAGAATAAGCGTTTCGTTCATCGAACGTTTAAAGCTATTGATGGCATTATTTTTCGCCATCCTGAAAATGTAGGCGTTCAGGTTTTCAATACCTGCTATGTTTTCCCTGTCTTTCCATATTTTCAAAAACACATTCTGAACAATATCCTGCGCGGCTTCAGGTGATTCAGTCATTCGCAAAATGAAACTATATAGTTTGTCAGAATATAAATGATAGAGTTGGGTAAATGCAATTTGACTGCCTTCTGCAATGGATTGCAGCATTTGTTTTTCAGTATATGGCTGGTCTGTTAACAATGGCAGCTAAGCAATTAGTAATACAAATTATATAAATTTAAAATGAAAAAAAATCGGACTGTGATGCCCGAAACAGAAATTTAATAGTGCAAACGATTGAGTTTTTCTCGTTGGCAAAAAAATTTTTTGTTTAAGTCATAACGCAAGAAAGCAGTCGGTCGAAAAACGATTCTCACGTTACCAACAAGTAACTGGTGAATCAGAAGATCGGTTTATACCGTTGAATGGCTCAATTTTACATATACGGCAACCCGGTTTACCGGGTTTTTTAATATTTTCACGGATGCCCAAACAACTGCTTGCAGTATTGCTGCTGATTAGCAACATTTGTTTTTCGCAGGACGCAACTACCTTTAAACCCGATTCGATCCGCAAGGAAATAAAAGCTGTGCTGATTACTTCTTCGCTGGATGTTGATGGTGTGCTAAACGAACCTGAATGGAATTTGGCGGAGGCCTCTCCCCGTTTTATACAAATAGAACCGGTACAAAACAATCCGCCGCAATTTGAAACCCAGGTCAAAATCCTTTACAATCGCCGCTTTTTGTACATCGGCATTTTCGCTTTTGATTCGATGGGTAAAAAAGCAATCCGTGCCACCGATTTCAAACGGGACTTCGACTTTCGTACCCACGACCTCGTAAGCATTGCTTTCGATGGTTTTAATGATAAACGAAACGCGATGAACTTCGTTACCGATCCATTTGGTGTACAACGTGACTTACTTTCATTCGATGATTTATACTACGATATTGACTGGAATGGTTTATGGCGGGTACGCACCAATCGAACGGATTCTGGCTGGACGGCTGAAATGGCAATACCATGGCAAACGCTCCGCTATCCAAAAACCATTGATTCTATCCAGCAATGGGGATTGAGCATCTATCGCAACAGAAGACTGACAAATGAAATAACATCATTGTCCCCTTTTCCAAGAATATTCAGCTCGTTGCGCATGGACTATGCGGGCATGGTAAGCAATTTAAAACCTCCGCCACCTAAACCGAATATCCGTATTCAACCCTACGTTTTAACATCTTACGATCACTATAAAAATTTTGACGACGGTACTAAACCGGAGAAAACAAATTTCAAACCGGGCGGCGATATTAAATGGGCGATCAACTCAAATTCTGTTCTTGATCTTACAGCCAATACAGATTTTGCGCAGGCAGATGCCGACCAGGAAGTAAATAATGTAACACGTTTCAACGTATTCTTCCCGGAGAAACGACAATTCTTCCTTGAAAACGCTTCATTATTTGGTATTGGCATTAGTCCGCAAGATGATGGCTCCGGAGGTTTTATGCGGGTACAACCATTTTTTAGTCGCAGTATTGGCCTTGACACTGCGGGCAATCCTATTCCAATTGATGCAGGTGGCCGTTTTGTTTATCGTTCCGATAAAAGTAATTATGGCGTGATCGCTATGCGACAACGCGAAACTTCTACTTCACCTTCGACTAATTTTTTTGTGGGTCGGTTCTCTGAAAATATCGGTGCACAAAACCGCATCGGGGGATTGGTAACTGTAAAAAATGAACCAGGCAATACAAATGTTGTAAGTACAATCGATGGCTTCTTCCGTTTGAAAGAAGCTCATTCGCTGAATACATTATTGATGCATTCTACCAATACAAAAGGCGGCAAAGATGGTTTCGCAGGATTCGCACAATATTATTATTCTACACCACATACTAAAATATGGGTAACGCAATCTGTCGTTACAAAAGATTTTGATCCGCAAATGGGCTTTGTATCCAGAACGGATGTTATCGGAACTACGCCGGGCGCCAACTGGTATTATCGGGGCAAATTCCTTCCGTTTAAAAAAGTGCTGCGTGCATTTGAACCTGGCGTATTGCCTGAGTTTTACTGGCAGGCTTCTACAGGAAAAATGATCGAGCGAACGTTGTATATGTTTCCTGTATGGTTGAATTTTCAGAATGGCGCTTACTTCGGTTACGCAATCATTCCGACCTACCAACACCTGACAGATGTATTTCAACCGCTCGGTGTTACCATTCAGCCGGGTGAATATAACTATACGCAACAGCAGATATGGGTAGCAACTGATCCGTCGTTGTTTCTCAACATCCGCGGACAATATACCTGGGGGCCTTATTTCAATGGCAAACTGAATTCAGGCGACTGGAAACTACAGTTTGCTCCTATTCCACATATTTCTATAACAGCAAGGTTTAAC
Organism: Chitinophagaceae bacterium; assembly: GCA_049840875.1. GTDB lineage: Bacteria > Bacteroidota > Bacteroidia > Chitinophagales > Chitinophagaceae > JAFDYH01. The sequence continues at coordinate 169,036 of JASGJE010000007.1, forward strand.
CGTAATCACTTTATGAACGTTGGCACACAAGGTGTAAATACAACTGTCGATCTCTACGGAATTGAAGGGCGATTTGCATTGAATCCGAGATTGCAATTGGTAGGCCTTTATCAAAAAAACTCGGATAGCAATTCACAGAATTATAATATCCGCCTTTCCTGGGAATATCGACCGCTATCCTATGTTTATTTCGTGTACAATCATAACGGGTTTGATAATATACAAGGTAAATTACAATCAGAAGATCATATCATAGCCAAAGTGAGTTACCTGATGCAATTTTAAAAAACTAATAATCCACGGCGTAATCTTTTTTAAACGGTTGTCCGCTCCACGCCTTTCTCGATGTCCATTCTGTAAAAGGTTCTGTCCAGAAAGCATGGGAAGCAGGGAGACCTAACGGTAAAAAACCAACAGCTGTCAAATACATGCTACCACTATTCGAATAAGAATCAGCAATAGAAGGTTGATGGCCTGCAAAGCCTAACTGCAGCCAATTATCTTTTGTGAAAACACCATGTTGTTCAAACATTTTTTTCGTTACTGCTGTAATTAATGAACGTACCTGGCCCGGAGTAATATGCGATGGAAGTTTGTCCTGTAATGCTAATTGACCTAAGGGTTGAAATATTGCAGTTCTGTAAGTAATGGAGCGACCGAATGCCGGATAAGTACCTTCCGGTGAAACTAACCTTTCTAAAAAATCTGAATAGCGCTGCATGCGCTTTACTGCCAAATCGTATTGCTCTTGTTTGGCTTTTCCTTTTTTAACCAGCACATCGAGAACGTCAACAAGCATTGGTTGTATTACATAACTGTTATAATAATCGAAATGAAAATGAGGCCCGTCGCCATACCATCCATCACCCATATACCATTCATTGATTTTAGTAATTGCAAAATCAATGGTTGTTTGCTCGTATTGTTCATCAATCGATAATAAAAAAGTTTCGATCATTGCTGAAAACAATACCCAATTATTTCCTGATGGTTTTATACGTCTCAGGCCGGTAAACTCTTTTATAAAATTCTGCTTTGTATTTGCAGATAGTGGTTGCCACAAAGCGAGTGGTGCACGAACAAATGCGTGTGCTAAAAAAGCGGCATCCACCAAAGGTTGACTTTCTTTATTCCACAGCAGGTAATCAGGGTTTACAAGGTCAACACAATTGGTCAAACTTTGAAGAGATTGTTCCCGCAATTCTTTTCTTAACTTACTTTCTTTAGTAGCATCTTCCTGAAGTGAAAGCCATGGCGCAATTCCAGCCATCAACCTTCCCAACGCTTCCATATAAGCTACATCCTTGTTACGATTATCCCAGGCAGGACTTAATTCAACCGGCATAGCTTTTCGAAGATTGCCTTTCGCCATATTGCTCAAAACGGGAGATGCTATTTTGTACAAAAGATTTGACCAATAATACCGATCAGTAACAACAGCATCCGTTACTAATTTATCACTATGAAAATTATTGTTTACAGAGAAAGTTCCAGCCAATGCCAGTGCTGATGTTTGCTTGATAAAATTCCTACGCTCCATTGTTCCTTTTTGGGGAACAATTTAGAATAAAAATGTGGCGCAGATAAATAGATATTTTTTGTTCCAGAGAAAATAGAAATCAATATCCTGATTTTTTCAATGCTGACTTTATATCAATCGCTCTTTCAAAAATTCCTTTAAAGAGATCACCCTTTTTACTTAGTCGCTTCAGCATGTTTTTAATTGTAAAATCTGATGGCGACAAACCATGCTTCACTTCTTTCCATTCTAAAGGAGCAGAAACTGTCGCGCCTGGCTTTGGCCGTACACTATAGGCTGATGCCAACGTCTGTCCACGGCTGTTTTGCAAGTAGTCAATGTAGATTTGATTTTTCTTTCGCTTCGATAGTGAACGCTCCAGTGTTGTATTAGTTTGCATTTGATCGTGCGTAAGTGTAGCTATGATTTTTGCAAAATCACGTACCTGGTTGTATTCATATTTCCGTTTGCACGGCACATAAATATGCATACCTGTCGAACCTGAAGTTTTACAAAAACCATCTATGTCAGCTTTGTTTAAAACAGATCTTACTACCAATGCAACATCAACTACTTCATCAAAACTATTTTTTTCTGAAGGATCTATATCAATAATAAAATAGTCAGGTTTATCAAGATTTGAAACGACTGAATTCCATGGATTCATTTCAATACATCCGAGATTCGCGATAAATAGTAAGCTTTGCAAATCATTGCATACAAGGTAGTGAACAATCTTATTGGTAGAATCAGCTTTTATACCCGCAGTCTTTATCCATTCCGGGGCGATATCACCTGCATCCTTATGAAAAAAACCTGCATCTTTTATTCCATTCGGATTGCGCCTTAGTGACAGTGGTCTGTTTTTTAAATAGGGCAAAATATAATCTGCTACCGATTCATAGTAGTTCAAAAGATCACCCTTTGTAATTTTCTCATTCGGCCAGTAGAGTTTATCTAAGTGAGTCAATATAGCTTTCCTGGTTTTCGCCATAATTTATCCGGGTGCTTATTTGATTGTTTTCATTTTCACGCTCTTTGTTGTTCCTGCCCTGCTTGTCTTCTTCGGCATTTTCTTCACGAATTTTTCGCTATCATATTTTTTTGTAACTGCAAACTCATCTTTATGTTTTATCAATAACCAATTCTTTTCATCATTATGTAAACGAACCAGAACAAAACCACCTTCAAGCCTTTTTCCTTTGAGAAAAATTTTCAGTTCCCCTTTTTTCAAATTAGTAAGTGCCTGCTTCTCCGAAATTTTCTCTACTTCTTCATTTACGGGGTAAAAAACACCTTTATCCCATATCTCTACAGTTCCGGCTCCATAATTACCTTCTGGTATTTCTCCCTCAAAATTGAAGTAACTCACGGGATGATCTTCCACCATTACAGCGAGCCGTTTATCGGCAACATTCATTGAGGGACCTTTTGGTACAGCCCAACTTTTTAATACGCCGCCGAGTTCCAATCTGAAATCATAGTGTAATCTTGTTGCATCATGTCGCTGCACAACAAAACGAAATGATTTTTTGCCCGCAGCAGTACCTTTTGGCTCTGGCGTATTTTTAAAATTTCTTTTCTTGTTATAAAGTGTTAACGGCATCAGGATGCTTTTCGTTTTGAACCAAGGCTTGCTTTCAATTGCGACATCAGATCACGGCTACGGGAATGTACAATTCTCAATGGGGATGGCGTTACTTTCTTTCCCTTTGCTTTCGCCTTAATTACTTTCATGAGTTTGTCTGCATAGGTGTCGCGATATTTACTTATATCAAAATCACTGCTTAATTGTTGTATTAATTCTATCGCCATTTTCATCTCACCTGGTTTACTGGCGCCTGAAGAAATTTTTATTTCATCTGTATTTCTTATTTCCTGGTCATACCGTATTTTATTCAGGATAAGAATATCATCGTACGGTTTTACCAAAACAAGGCTTTCGCGGTTGCGAAGTACAAACGATCCAAGACCAGCCTTACCAGTTTTTTCCAATGCATCTCGCAACAAAATATAAGCTTTCACACCGGCCTTCTCCGGTTGAAGATAATAAGGTGTATCAAAATAAACGCTGTCGATTTCTTTTTCATTCACAAATTCTTCTATCGTTATAAATTTATTTTTTTCCGGGCTCGCCTTTTCAAAGTCTTCTTCCGTCAGTACAACATACCGGTCATCAATTTTATAACCTTTCACGATATTCTCCCACGCTACTTCTTTTCCCGTATTAGCATTCACCCGTTGATATTTAATATTTGCATGGTCTTTTTTATCCAGCATATCAAGATCCAATTCATGTCCCTCAATAGCGCTGTATAATTTCACCGGAATATTTACAAGACCAAAACCAATGGCCCCTGTCCAGATTGCCCGCATATGTTCTGATTTTTAAAAGGCAATTAAATATTCATGCCATGGCGATTAGCGACTGAGCTGACTTGCTGGCATTTATTTTTTATAAGAGTTGTAAAAAAAATGACGAACCTGTCTCACAAGCAGTTATTAGCGATCGATAAAAATCATCAACAGGCGGCAAAGGCAGCCAGTCTCTATTATGTTACAGACAAAGACGCGGGCATTATGCGACATAAAAAAGCAGATAATTTCTTTTTTACCTATCTCGATAAACCTGTAAAAGATAAAGAGCAGTTAGAGCGAATCAGGAAATTGGCGATTCCACCGTCATGGTCTGAAGTATGGATATGCTATAAACCCAACGGTCATATCCAGGCAACAGGCCTGGACTTAAATAAACGAAAACAATATCGCTATCACGCTGATTGGAGCGCATTGCGAACCCAAACAAAATTCCATCATCTCTACGAATTCGGCAAGGCGCTTCCTGTGATGCGAAAGAAGTTAAAGAGAGATTTATCTCAACACGATTTGAATGAAAACAAGGTACTGGCGACAGTTATAAACCTGATGGAGCTGACTTACATCCGGATTGGCAATAACGGTTATGAAAAATTATACGGCTCTTATGGCTTAACCACTTTAAAAGATAAACATGTAAAAATCAGCAACGAAGCAATTCAATTTAGTTTCACCGGTAAAAAAGGAGTCAATCATAACATTTCATTGAAAAATAAAAAGCTGGCAAGAATAGTAAAAGAATGTCGTGACATACCTGGACGCGAATTGTTTCAATATTATGACGACAATGGAACTAAACGACAAATTGATTCCGGTATGGTAAATAATTACATCAAGGAAGCGGCAGGGCAAGATTTCAGTGCAAAAGATTTTCGCACCTGGGCCGGTAGCCTGCATGCTCTGCAAAGCTTCTGCTCGTTGGAAGAAGTAAATTCTTCAAAGGATCTGAAAAAAAATGTGGTAACAGTATTGGATGAAGTGAGCAAGAAGCTGGGAAACACACGTACGGTTTGCCGGAAGTATTATGTTCATCCTGCGCTTATTCAATTGTATGAAGAAAACAAATTGAATGCATGCATGGGAAAAAACAGCAACAAAATAGCCTCAGCAAATGGTTTAACAGTGGAAGAAAATAACCTGATGCATGTTTTGAAGAAAGCGATCTGAAATAGTTATGCACAAAATCAGTCCGGGATTTCCCTTAAGGATAAAAGATATTTCGCTTTTCTAAAGCATATTAAGACGTTCATGATTTTTCCATCGTTGTTTTAAATCAGTAAATGGCATATTTCTTTATGCAAAATCCTAAACTTTATAATTTATGAAAACACAAACTAAAAAAACAACTGATGCACATGCAAAAAATGGTGCGAACGAAACAAGGCTTTCTGAATTTTTTCATGATGAACTGAAAGATATTTACTGGGCTGAAAAACATCTTGTAAAAACATTGCCCAAGATGCAGAAGGCTGCGACAACAGAAGAGCTGGCATCTGCATTTGAAGATCATCTCGAAGTAACAAAGAAACATGTGACAAGGCTCGAGCAGGTATTTGACAAACTGGGGCACAAACCGCAGGCAAAGAAATGCGAAGCAATGGAAGGAATTACGAAAGAAGGAGAAAGCATAATCGAAGACACTGAAGATGGTACATCGACACGGGATGTGGGGTTGATTATGGCAGCTCAAAAAGTGGAACATTACGAAATCGCAACGTACGGAGCTTTACATCAATTAGCAATTACTCTTGGCTATGAAGATGTGGCATCTATTCTCGAAACAACTCTTGCAGAGGAAAAAGAAGCTGACAAAGCGTTGACCTCAATCGCTGAAAACGATATTAACTACGAGGCTGTTGAAGAAGGATGATGTTTGTGATTGTTAATTGAAAACGGAAAATGTGATAAGCTTCTTTCGATGAAAGTCTTGTTCACGTTTTCCGTTTCATATTTTATGTTAGTAAGTCCATTACCGGCTTCCCTTTTCCATCCGGTGTAGTATAGAATGGCCGTTTTTCTATTTCGTAGTGTGTGTCCTCAGGAATTCCTAAAGCATGATAAACTGTTTGGTGAAGCGAGTCGATCTTGATTGGATTTTCGATAGACTTGCATGGTCGCTCATCTGCCGTTTTTCCATAAGCAAAACCTCTCTTGATACCGCCACCAAACATTAATACAGAACATCCATCTGTGAAATGGCGGTGCATTCCATAAAATTTCAAGTCGGATAAAATATCCGGTTGATTCACCTGCTCCTGCACTTTTGAATCAGGCCTTCCTTCTACCATCATATCACGGCTGAATTCGCTGGCAAGAATTATCATCGTTCTATCCAGTAATCCTTTTTTATCGAGGTCTTTTACCAACTGCGCTACCGGACCATCGATCATCTTCTTCATGTCGATCATACGGGTGTGACCATTCTCATGTGTGTCAAAACCTTTGAAAGGTTCATATTCTGTTGTCACACTTATAAACCTTGCACCTTGTTCTGTCAGGCGGCGGGCTAACAGGCATCCTAAACCGAAACGGCCGGTATTGTAGATGTCATAGATTTCTTTTGGTTCAAGGCTTAAATCAAATGCCTTAGCTTCAGGCGAGTTCAATAGTATATACGCTTGCTCCATTGATCTGCGCAATGATTCTTTCTGATAATCACTTCCAAATTCACCATAGGGGCTTTTGCTGATCAGATCATTGTATAACTGGTTTCTTTTTTCAAAACGTGTAGCATCCATACCCACCGGTGGTCTTACCGCTTCGAGTCCCTGGCTTGGATCAGGTATCATGAAAGGGCCAAATTCATTTCCCAGGAAACCAGAAGTATGAAAAGCTTTCAGCTCTTCTGCTTCACCAACATTAAACCGTTGACCAATGTCAATGAACGCAGGTATTGCCGGATTTTTTGGACCCATTTGCTTCGCAATCCATGCACCAATATGTGGCGCTGCTACTGTTTGCGGTGGTTGATAACAAGTATGCCAGTTATACTGGTGCCGCGAGTGAAGAATAAAACCCATATCCGCAGCAACATAAGAACGGATAATAGTTCCTTTATCCATTACCCCACCGATTGATTGCAAACCTTCGGAAAAATTAATCCCATCCAACTTTGTGGGATACGACGGAAATGTACTCAACACTCTTTTGCCTTCCATTCCTTTTTCAAATGGAGTGTAGAGTTTCGGATCAAATGTTTCCGTATGTGCCATGCCCCCGGCCATCCACAAAAGAATCACTGTATCGGCTGATGTTTTTGCTTTCTTGTCAACACCAAATCCATTTGTCATTCTTGCAAATGGCGCATTCGCAGCCAAAGCTGCCAATGTAGCTGCGCTTGATTTTTTTAAAAACTCCCTTCGATTCCAGTTAGCACTCATGCTTAATTTTTTTACAGTTAAAAAATCAATTGAAACTCGGGATGCAATGTAATGGCCCACATAAAATCCTGGATGCCTGCAATCGTCGGTTTCGGCCCAAGAATTTTGCGTGCTATATTCAGTTCGTCTGGCAATGGCAATCTTCCAAATGCCCTTCTGTAAATTTCTTTCACAAGTTTATCTGTATTTGGAAATTCTTTTTTCCATCGCTGCGCCCCCCGTTTCAAAGCGCTGTTATACTGTTCACCATTTGTAAGTTCCAGCGCTTGTAAAAGATTCGCCTGTGAAATACGGCTGGTAGAAACTGTTTCCCTGTTTGGTCTTCCTAATGCAGTGAGAAAAGGATCATTTTTCACAAAGGATGCTCTTGCATAGCAGATAGTTCCTTTTAATGTATCTGGCAACAAGTCGTATACTACAGCGGAGTCAGGATATACAGGCTGAATAGTTGTGCTCACTGCATCAGTAAATTCTTCTGCGGTCAGGCGTCGCCGTAACATTCCATTGAAAACGTATTTGGAAGACGTCAATATATTCGGATCATCGATCGCAACAGATGGCAATTGATACGTTTTCGAAGTGAGAATAGTAAAAAGCAATTTCTTTATATCATATCCGGTTGCTGTAAAATCAGAAGCTAACCAATCCAGCAGATCCTGGCTCCAGGGTTGATTATCCATCATGTCTACAGGTTCTATAATACCACGTCCCATTACCTGCGCCCAAATGCGATTCACCAATGTACGATATAGTCTTCCGTCTTTGGGTTGCACCATCATATCTGCTAAACGTTTCAATCGTTCCGTTTTTCCACCGCTCGTATCTAATTGCCCCAATTCTTTAAATAGAATACGGCGACCGGCCATACGACCCGTCGGCTTATCGCAGCGATTTACTTCAAGTGTCGAGTCTGAAAAAATGTTGGCGAATGCATATGCATCATCCAGTTTCCAATCGCTGATAAAACTATCGTGACAGGAAGCACACTTAAGATTAAGACCGAGAAATACCTGTGAAATATTTTGCGCCGCCTGCATCTCCACCCGCTGACTTGCATTGATTGTACCACGCCATGTAATTCCCCTGATAAAACCATCTGAAGTACTGTCCGGGCTGATTAATTCTTTTACAAAAGCATTGTAAGGCTTATTATCACGCAGTGAATTGTACAACCATTTGGTAATATCGAACCGGCCTCCGGTAATATAACCTGTGCCACTATAATCATTTCGCAATGCATCATTCCAGAAAGTCAGCCAGTGCTGAGCATAATCATCATCGCGATTCAGCAAAGAACTCACGAGCTTTTCCCTCTTATCTGCTTTGTTATTTTTTACAAACGCATCAACGCTATCTGCTGGCGGTAACAAGCCTGTGATATCCAAATAAACTCTGCGGATATAGATTTGATCAGTGACTGTTTTTTTCCATTCAATATTATTTTTTGAAAAATAAACATTCACAAATCGATCTACCGGGTTTGAAAGATCGCCGCTTATCGTCGGCAGCTCAGGTGTACGAGGCGCCATTGGTGCAACATGATATAAACCAGCCATTCCTTCTTTTGGCCACGGCATTCCCTGCTGCACCCACAATTCCAGGGTAGCTATATCTTCTTTCGGTAAAAGTTCGCCGCTTGCAGGCATCACATCGGCATTATCTCTGGGCAATTTTATTCTTCTTATCAATTCACTATGCGAAGGATCACCAGTGAGTAATACTCCTCCGCTTGAACCACCTTTTTCAATAAAATCTTTTGTATCGAGACGCAGACCACCTTCCGTTTTACCAGCGCCATGGCAGCGGGTACAATTATGCGCCAGTATTGTACGTGCCTGCACAGCCAGTTGATCTACCTGGTCAGTATCATTAATCGCAGAAAAGTTATAAAACGATTTTACAGGTGAGTCATTAGCTGGAGATGAGTCACCGATAAAACTCTCTTTGCCGCTGACAAAAAATTGCGCCACCACTACTATACATGCGATGCCGAGAAGAAGAAAAGATTTCCGCAGACGAAAGACAAACATTGTACTGTTTTTGATTCGGAATGAAGCGGCCACGCCAACTACAAATGTAAACTTTTCGGAGGTCTGTTACAATCAGTGGCTAAGGCAATCATCGTTTTATAAAATGCTATTTGCGTTGGTAAAATTGTTATTATTTTCCCATTTACCATACTGAACTGTCCTGTTGATTTTCCCCGATAAATTATCGCAATCTATTCTGTAAATCATCGTCTTTTTCTTCGGTTTTTTTATTTGTCAAAAGCATAATCCGGATTTTAACTCAGTCAATGACCGGCATGAAGTGGCTCATGTTTCCACTTGTGTCAACGCTCCTGCGCCAGTTTGTCATACGGTCTGAATACAACTGGTTTTTCCGTTTCGCCAAAGGCACAATATTGGTAACGGATCAATGCGTGTAAGTGTGTTAATATTAAAGCCGATAGACGAATGAATGAAGATAAAAGATCAAAGGAACACAAAGACCTTTTTGAACTGCTTCCACAAGCCATTGTTCGATTCAAGAAGAATGTAATTGAACCTTTTTTTACCAGTTCTGCAGATGCAAATCCTGATAAAAGCGCTCCACTGAGAGCTGAGATTTTTACGGAAGAACAGTTGGAACTGCATGCGAGGAGCCTTTCTGAACGACATACGTTAATCACAGGGCAGCCTTCAGAACAATTATTAAAACGACTTGCTGAAAATGAAAAGATTTTACTGGAAGTCCATTCCAACCTCACCGAAAATCTCAAACAAAGTAAAAGGATAGCTCCCGCGGCTGAATGGTTGCTTGATAATTTTTACCTGATAGAAGAGCACATTTATACAGCAAAGCGGCATTTACCAAAAGGATATAGTAAAGGATTGCCTCAATTGGCAAAAGGTGTATCAGCGGGTCTTCCTCGTATTTATGATATAGCTGTGGAAATAATTTCCCACAGTGACGGGCACGTAAACATGCACAGCCTTTCGGGATTTGTAAATGCTTATCAATCGATCAATTCCCTGAAGCTTGGTGAACTATGGGCAATTCCTATTATGCTGCGATTAGCGTTGCTCGAAAACCTTCGCCGCCTGGCAATACAGATATCCATTGATATCGCCAACAAATCACTTGCTGAACATTGGGCCGAACAATTAATAAATGTTGCGGAAGCCGATCCCAAAAATCTTGTATTGATAATTGCTGACATGGCCAGATCAATGCCGCCACTTGAAGGATCATTTATTGCGGAATTGACGCGAAGAATCCAGGAAAAAGGAAGTTCGCTGGCGTTGGTTTCAAGCTGGCTGGAACAAACACTTTCAGAAAATGGCTTGACAAGCGCCGGCTTAATTCAACAGGAAAATCAAACACAGGCAGCAGACCAGGTATCTATCAGTAACAGCATCAGCAGTCTTCGCTTTCTTAATACAACCAATTGGCAGGAGTTTGTTGAGCAAACCAGTATTGTAGAAAAAATATTAGAGCAGGATCCTGCAAAGATTTATGCAAGCATGGATTTTACAACACGCGACTTCTATCGTCACGTTGTTGAAAAAACTGCGAAATACAGCAGTATGTCAGAAGAAGGCGTTGCAGCTATTGCGTTGCGGCTTGCAAAAGAACAGGATAAAAATGAAGACTTCAGAAAGAAACATGTTGGCTATTATTTAAAAGATGATGGATTAAAAAACACGCAACGGGAAGCAAACATGCGTGTAACAAAAATGGAAGCCTGCAAAAGAATGGTCAATAATTTTCCCTTTGCAGTTTATAATATCAGCTTTTTAATAATTACAGGATTAATATCATGGGGGCTGATAAAAAAAGTTTCTCATGAACAACTATCGTTGCCGGTAGTAATCATTCTCTCAGCAATAGTTGTTTTCGCCGTAAGTCAATTCAGTCTTTCTATTATTCACTGGCTTGTAACCGTTATAGCAAAACCGGCGCAACTACCGAGAATGGATTTTTCGAAGGGAATACCAGACGAGCACAAAACAATGGTGGTAATTCCTACACTTTTAACCAGTACATCGGCTATCAGCGATTTACTGGAAAATCTTGAAGTTCATTTTCTCGCAAATCGCGATGCTAATTTATGTTTGGCTTTGGCGACAGATTTTAAAGATGCTAAAGAAAAAGAAACAACAGAAGATGATTTGTTACTACAGTTTGCGAGAGAGAAAATAATAGCGCTCAATCATAAATACGACCGGTCGTCAATCGATACATTCTTTCTATTTCACCGGCCGCGTCTTTATAATTCGAGAGATAAAGTATGGATGGGCTATGAACGAAAACGTGGTAAGCTGGGCGATTTAAATGCATTGATTCAAGGCGCTGGAAAAGATAAATTTTCGTTGATTATCGGTGAGGAAAGAGTGTATACTTCGGTAAAATATGTTATCACCCTGGATAGCGACACGCAATTGCCAAGAGATACAGCATGGAAGATGGTAGCTACAATGGCGCATCCTCTAAACTATCCTTCTTACGACAAACGAAAAAAGAGGATTACTAAAGGTTATACCATTCTTCAACCGAGAGTTTCAAATAGTTTATCCGATGAGGGTAGTTCTATTTATTCCAACATTCATGGAAACGAACCTGGCACAGATCCATATACCAAAGCCATTTCAGATGTATACCAGGATTTATTCCAGGAAGGGTCATTTATCGGCAAAGGTATTTATGATGTAAATATGTTTGAGCAAATGCTTAAACATCGTTTCCCTGATAACAGAATTTTAAGTCATGATTTACTTGAAGGTTCCTATGCAAGAGCGGGATTGATTACCGATGTCCAATTATATGAGCAGTATCCTTCCTCCTATCTCACGGATATGCAACGCAGGCATCGCTGGATACGCGGCGACTGGCAGATAACACCGTGGGTTCTTCCGTTTGTCCCGGGGTATGATAGGCGCTTCCATAAAAATCCAATCTCGATCCTGTCGAAATGGAAAATAACGGACAACCTCAGGCGAAGCCTGGTACCATTATCTCTGCTTGTTTTGTTTTTTTACGGCTGGCTTTTCTCGGGTCATCCGGCATTCTGGACGCTTTCAGTGTTGGGTATTATTTTCCTACCTGTACTGATAAACTTTACATGGCAGGTTTGTCACAAACCTTCAGAGGCTGTTTTTATTCAGCATCTCATTTACATAAGCCGATCGCTTAAAGATAGTATTGTAAGGCACCTGATTGATTTTATCTGTCTGCCTTTTGAAGCATTTCTTTATATTGACGCCATCCTGCGTACGTTGTGGCGCTTAAATATTTCCAGGAAACATTTGCTACAATGGAATCCTTATTCCAATGGCCGCCAGAAAGAAGGTAATATGCAGTCAGTATTCCGTAAAATGTGGTTCGCTCCTTTTTTTGCGTTGGATGTGTTTGTATTACTATTGATTTATTATCCCGTTACATCAGTTGTTGTATTTCCTTTTTTGGCTATTTGGTTTGCTTCGCCATTCATTGTTTGGTATATCAGTAAACCTTCCGATAGTAAAGAGCAGGCAGTATCTGCGGAACAGTCAATATATCTGCGTATGCTTGCGCGAAAGACCTGGTCGTTCTTTGAAACGTTTGTAGTGAAAGAAGATAATTGGCTTCCTCCTGATAATTACCAGGAACAACCGGTAGAGCGAATAGCACACCGTACTTCGCCAACAAATATCGGCCTTTCATTACTGGCCAATCTTACAGCATTTGACTTTGGTTATATCACCACTCGCGAATTAATCGAATTTACTGACCGTACCACGAGCACCATGCTTCGTATGGAAAAATATCGCGGGCATCTTTACAACTGGTACGATACGCAGACGCTTGCACCTTTAAATCCGCGATACATTTCAACAGTGGATAGCGGCAATCTTGTAGGCCATCTTATTACATTAAGACAAGGATTACTGACGGTAGCTGATAAAAAGATTGTAACAGAATCGATGTTTGAAGGATTGCTAGACGAAACAAACGTGCTTTCATTATCCCATACTGATATCCCCGAATTAAAAGTATTTAAAGAAGATTTAAAGCAATCTTATTCCTCTAAGCTTAATAACCCGCAAGAGCTGAAAGTATATGTGCAGAGCCTTGAAAATTCTTTGACAAAGATTTTTATACAACTTGATACTGACCCGGAAACAGAAACAGAATGGTGGATTCAAAAGCTATTTAACCACATAAAAAATATAAATAACGAACTAACGGATCTCATTCCCTGGCTATCATTACCGGAAGCTCCGGAAAAATTTAAAGAACTCATACCGTCACTACCGGGAATTCCTACACTGTTTCAGTTGTCAAAAATTGAACAAAGTCTTTTGAATAAAGTAAATAGTCAATACTCTTCTGAAAACAGTGATGAAGAAAACCGTTGGTTGGAAAAATTCAGTACGGCAATTATAGAATCCGGAAGAAGAGCAAAGGAGTTGATACTTTGCGCAGAACAACTGGCCAGCCGATGCGCACAGCTATCCGACGTTGAATACGATTTTCTCTATGATAAATCACAGCATTTATTAACTATTGGATACAATACTGAAGAACACCGGAGAGATAATAGTTACTATGATTTACTTGCTTCGGAATCCAGGCTGGCCACGTTCGTGGCGATTGCGCAGGGAAAAATTCCGCAGCAGAGTTGGTTTGCGTTGGGCCGTCAATTAACCCATACAGGTTCAACACCGGTTTTACTTTCCTGGAGCGGATCTATGTTTGAATACCTGATGCCGATGCTTGTAATGCCAACTTACAAGAATACGTTGCTGCAACAAACAATGCAGGCCGTTATTCAAAAACAAATTGATTATGGCAAAAAGAGAAATATTCCCTGGGGAGTTTCTGAATCAGGTTATAATCGCGTTGATGCCAATTTAAATTACCAGTATCATGCATTTGGTGTGCCGGGATTAGGATTCAAAAGAGGATTGGGTGAAGATATCGTTATTTCACCTTACTCAACAGTAATGTCACTAATGGTTGCCCCGGGTGAAGCTTGCGAAAATATCGATACTCTACGAAGAGAAGGTTTCGAGGGGCGATATGGATTTTATGAAGCTGTTGATTATACACCTGCAAGATTAATACGCAAACAGGATAAAGCAATCATTCATTCATTCATGGTGCATCACCAGGGAATGAGTTTTTTATCTCTTGCTTATTTATTGCTTAATCAGCCGATGCAAGCAAGGTTTGAAGCAGATATACGGATTAAATCATCCTTACTATTATTGCAGGAACGGATACCAAGAGTTACTACATTTTATTCTCCAAGCATTCACGATTCAGATACCAGTGTGCCGCAGGGAAGTAATAGTTCGATGCGGGTGTTGACTACACCCTCTACGCCGGTTCCCGAAGTTCAGCTTTTGTCGAATGGCCGGTATCATGTAATGGTGACGAATGCCGGTGGCGGATACAGTCGTTGGAAAAACATTTCGCTTACCCGCTGGCGTGAGGACAGCACCTGCGATAACTATGGAACATTCTGTTTTATCCGGGATAGAGAAACAGACCGGTATTTCTCAACAGCATTTCAACCTTCTCTTAAGCAAGCTGAGAATTATGAAGCAGTTTTTTCACAGGGAAGAGCGGAGTTCCGGCGGAGAGATATGCTATTGGAAACCCACACTGAAATTGTCGTATCACCGGAAGATGATATTGAATTGCGTAGAATACATATCACAAACCGGTCGAGGAAAAAAAGGATCCTGGAAATTACTAGTTATTCTGAAGTCGTATTGAATACGCATATCGCCGATGAAATGCATCCGGCATTCAGCAATTTATTTGTACAAACAGAAATCAATGAACAACGAAATGCGATTATCTGCACCCGGCGGCCACGATCAGTAGATGAACAGAATCCGTGGATGTTTCACCTGATGAAGGTACACAATGCTGAAGTAACAACTATTACTTATGAAACAGATCGTGATTTGTTTATCGGCCGGGGAAATAATATAACAGAACCTAAGGTTATTAACCAGGGTGACCCATTATCTGGATCAAATGGTTCTGTATTAGACCCTATCGTTTCTATTCAATACAGGATAGTGCTCGAACCTTATGACTCAGCCGTTGTTGATATGATCTACGGCATCGCTGATACAAAAGATGCATGCAATGTTTTAATTGAAAAATACCAGGATCGCCATTTGACGAATCGTGTACTCGAGTTGGCATGGACGCATAGCCAGGTTATACTAAGACAGATCAACGCTGTAGAGTCTGATGCGCAATTATATGCAAGGCTGGCCGGCTCTATTATATTCGCGAATCCTTCGTTACGTGCAGATGCTTCGGTGATCTTAAAAAATCAACGTGGTCAATCGGGACTTTGGAGTTATTCTATTTCCGGTGATATACCCATTGTGCTACTGCAGATCGAAGACGTTTCTAATCTTGAATTGGTAAAACAACTCATCCAGGCGCATGCTTACTGGAGATTGAAAGGTTTATTGGTTGATTTGGTAATCTGGAATGAAGATCACGGAGGTTACCGGCAAACATTACAAGGGCAAATTCAATCCTTGATATCTCCGGGCCAGGAAATAAAAGATCAGCCGGGTGGAATTTTTATCCGCTCATCTGACCAGATTTCAAATGAAGACCGTGTTTTATTTCAAACTGTTGCGAGAGCTGTTATTTCGGATAAACAGGGATCGCTCGAAGAACAGATCAATGGCAGAGGAAAAATAAAAACAACCATACCTTATTTCAGTCCAAGCAAGTTTGCAGCTTCTGTTGATACAAGTATAACGGTACCGGACAACCTGCAATTTTTTAACGGCTATGGTGGCTTTTCAAAAGATGGTTCGGAGTATGTCATTATCACCGATCCATTGAAGTCTACTCCGGCGCCATGGATCAATGTATTGGCAAACCCGACGTTTGGCAGTATCGTGTCTGAAAGCGGTCAATCATATACCTGGATTGAAAATGCTCATGAGTTTCGTCTCACACCATGGAATAATGATCCTGTAACAGACCTGAAAGGAGAAGTAATTTATTTAAGAGATGAAGAGAGTGGCAAATTCTGGACGCCGACACCTTTGCCATGTAAAAGTAAAACGCCTTATATAACACGTCACGGCTTTGGTTACACAATTTTTGAGCATAGTGAAGACGGTGTAGATACTCAAATGTGTGTGTACACGGATATCGATTTACCGGTAAAATACACGGTATTGAAGGTCAAAAACCGGTCAAAGCGATACAGGCGTATTTCCGCTACCGGCTATATAGAATGGGTAATGGGTGATCTTCGTTCGAGATCGATGATGCATGTTATAACAGAGCTGGATACCCGAAGTGGCGCTATCATGGCGCGGAATTCATACAATACGGAATTAGGCGGACGAATGGCATTTTTTGATGCAGATGACGCCAATAAATCTTTTACCGCTGACAGAGCAGAATTCATTGGCAGAAATGGTACAATGGCGAATCCCGATGCAATGAACCGTACCCGATTATCCAATCGCACAGGTGCAGCATTGGACCCTTGTGCGGCGATACAGGTTGTCTTTGACCTGGAAGAAGGTGAAGAACACGAAGTCGTATTCCGTCTCGGTGCAGGTATGAATAAGGCCGACATTCTGAACATCATACAAAAATCAGAAGGTAATAACATTGCAAGGCTCTCATTGGAAAAAGTACGTCAATACTGGAAAGATACCTTGCAATGCGTACAGGTGAGCACTCCTGATGCTGCGGTGAATATTATAACGAATGGCTGGTTAAATTATCAGACGATTGCCTGCAGGCTATGGGCCAGAAGCGGTTTTTATCAATCCGGAGGAGCATTTGGTTTCCGTGATCAATTGCAGGATACGCTATCGTTGCTTCATTCGAAGCCAAAGTTGTTAAAGAACAGATTCTTCTTTGTGCATCACGTCAGTTTAAAGAGGGAGATGTACAACATTGGTGGCATCCTCCTGCCGGCAGAGGTGTGCGCACTACCTGTTCTGATGATTATTTATGGTTGCCTTTTGTAACGATACGATATCTAAACACAACCGGTGATATTTCCATATTGGATGAACAGGCAAAATATTTAGAAGGAAGGTTATTGAATGCAGGCGAAGAATCTTATTACGACCTGCCGATTACTTCTGAAACATCAGGTACGTTGTATGAACATTGTATGAAGGCGATTGAACATGGTTTACGTTTTGGCCCAAATGGTTTGCCGTTGATGGGTTCAGGCGATTGGAATGATGGAATGGACAAAGTAGGTGAACATGGCAAAGGCGAGAGTATCTGGCTTGCGTTTTTCCTTTATGATGTATTAACAGGTTTTGCTGAAATAGCTGAGCTGAAAAAAGACGGTGGTTTTGCAGTAACCTGTCGCTCCAATGCTGGTCAATTGAGAAACAATATTCAGTTGCATGCGTGGGATGGAGAATGGTATCGTCGTGCCTATTTTGATGACGGAACACCGTTGGGTTCGTCCATCAATGAAGAATGTAAGATAGATTCCATTGCACAAAGCTGGTCTGTGTTATCAAAAGCAGGTGAACCTGACCGGCTGAAAATGGCGATGGCATCTGCAGATAAATACCTGGTTCGACGCGATGAGCAAATCATTCAATTGTTCAATCCTCCGTTTGATAAGTCAACTATGTACCCAGGCTACATTAAAGGCTATGTTCCCGGTGTGAGAGAAAATGGAGGACAATATACACATGCCGCAGTTTGGTTGGCAATGGCTTTTGCAGCTATGGGTGACCGTGAAAAAACATGGGAACTGGTAAAAATGATCAACCCGGTAAATCATGGTAACAATAAAGAAACGATTGATCAATATAAAACAGAGCCGTATGTAATTGCCGCTGATGTATATGCGGTAAAAAATCATAACGGCCGCGGCGGATGGACATGGTATACGGGTTCGGCAGGATGGATGTATCAACTATTGATCAATTCATTTATTGGTTTAACAAGAAAGGGTGATATTCTTTCATTTAATCCTATAGTACCAAATGAATGGAAATCATTAAAAATTAATTACCGGTATAAGGAAACGATCTATAACATCGAATTGCAAAGAAAAGATCGGGATGATGCTTCTGCCGACAATAATATTATTCTTAAAAATGACGGCGGAGCTCATAGTGTGACGATCCATTTCTGACAACGTCAAAAAATAAAACGGCTGCTCAAATGAGCAGCCGTTTTTTAAAATGATTTACGAAATATTTATTGATCCCACCAGACTTTGTCTGTTGTTTTAGCGCTCTGTTGCGGTTGTGGGTTTGTAAGAATCGCGGTTTGTGAATAAGGCCAACGGGTCGGAATCGGCGAATTCTCGTACGCATTGATAGCAGGTGTCAAAACCGGGAAACCGGTTCTTCTCCAGTCATTGTATGCTTCAAGACTCAGAAAATCTGCAACATATTTTTCCTGAATTATATTCTGTATCGCATTCGCATCTGTCAATGCCGGTTGTGCTGCAACATATGTATCGCGGTTGCCAGCTGTAACTTTTAATAAATCCATATGTGCGCCTATAGCTTGCCGGTAGATCGGATCGGCAGCAGCTGCACCACTTTTTGCAAACGTAGCTTCGGCTTCAATAAACAATTGCTCTGCATAAGTACCAAGGAATAACGGCGCTGCTGCGCCTGCGTCGTCATCGTCGAGATATCCGCCATAAAATGTATTTACATACGAAAAATCACTTGGATCGGGTACAGCGTCAATACCAGCAGGCCTTCCTACATATTCGCCTCCGTTATTTACAGTCGCGATAATAGGCAACCGAGGGTCGTTTTTAGTTTTTAACGTGTTTACAAAATACTGTCCTAATACCACGCCGCCAGCGCCAGGCAATGTATTCTCATACCATGGATTTTCTGCGCTTGGAGTTCCGGGATAAGGTACTGTAGCATTGTCTTCATTCGCTGTAAATGCATTAGCAATTGCGGCTAACGCCAGATCTGCCTGTGCCGCTGCCGTATGACCAGGCGCATTTGATAAACGCATGTAGTAACGTGCTTTCAAAAAATAAATGAATTGACGCCATTTATCCATATCTCCATTATAGATATAATCATCAGTACCGGGCTCAATAGCGCTTGGTGTTTGATTGGTGTAATAAATCGCACTATCCAGCAATCCCTGTATTGAAGTGTAAATTGACTCCTGTGAATCGTAAGTAGGCTTTAGATTCGTTGATATCTGAAAAGCCTGGCTGTATGGAATATCACCCCATAAATCTGTAGTAATTGCAAGTGTATACGCTGTAAGCGCTTTACCGATTGCCGCATAGCCCATATGACCGGCTGCTTCTGCCTGGTTTATCATATCGTTAAGATTCTTCAGCGCATTCGGATAAGTATAAAAGCTCCATGAATTATCTACATCCGAAGGAAGAATACGGTACGTTTCAACGTTTGGCGATGGCTGATTCAATGAGAGATTCTGCATCCAATACGCTGTTGTTGTTCCCGTGAATCCGCCAACAATATTTGTCGATAGCGTAACCTCAACGGGTGAAAGAATTAATCCTTCTGATACCGAAAGCGGGTTATTGGGATCTTTATTTACATCGAGGAATTTTTTACAGCCCATACCGGTCAAACTTAACGATGCCAGTAAAACTGCTATATATCTTGTTTTCATTGATTCAATTATTTAATCGTTTAATTAAAATGTCGCTTTTACCCCAACTATAAAGTTTTTGCTGGTTGGCGTCATAAAGTTTGCAAAACCCTGACCGTTGCCACTGCCATTCAGGCTCACTTCAGGATCTGAACCAGCATAGTTTTTATGCAGGATGAAATTGGTACCAGTTACATTTATATAAAGCGACTTGACAACACCGGTTTTTGGTAAGGCTACTTTGTACCCCAATGTTACCTGTCTGAGTTTCAGGAAAGACGCGTCACTTAAAGAAGTCTCGTCTGTTACAGACCATAAGTTTTGATAAAACGCCTGGTTTGTTGGAACAGCCGTCGTATTTACCTGGCCTGTGCTTTCAATTACACCAGGGAAAATTTTAGTACCATCCCTGTTCTCAGTAATTTTTGAAGTACCGTAGAAATCAAGATAGTGAGCATCGAGGTTCATGATATCTCCACCTTGTTTCATATCCAATACAAAAGAGAAGTTGAAATTCTTATAATTCAATTCACTGGTTAAACCGCCAATCCAGTTTGGTGTTGCATTCCCAATCGGTGCAAGAGTCTGATCGATCTGGGGATAGCCATCATCATCGAGTAACAATACACCAGCATTCTTATCACCGGCAGCTCCTCTCTTAAAATGACTTCCATATATTACACCATATGGAGAATTAGCAAACGCGAAGATTCCGGGATTGGTAAATCCCGCAAACTGAAGGAAAGTGACACCGGGAGCGAGGTTCAATACATCGTTCTTGATTTTTGTAAAGTTCACTGTTACATCCCAGCGAAGATCTTTCGTTTTGATCGGAGTAATTCCCAACGTTACTTCCACTCCTTTATTACGCATACTTCCTGAGTTCAATGAAGCTGAATTGAAACCCGTAGCCGGATCGATAGGCACACCAGGAGTCAACAGATCGCTACTCTTTTTATTAAAATAGGTAACATCCAATGAAGCTCTGTTGTTGAACCATTTTGTTTCGATGCCTGCCTCAAACTCTTTTACTGTTTCGTTCTTCAATGGATATCCATACTGCGTTGTCAGTAAATAACCATTTTGACCATTGAACGGGAAATTGATATTATTAATAGCTGTACCATTAGCACCGGTTACCTGTAAATATGGGTTTGTTAAAGAATATGGAGGCACAGCATCATTACCAACGATAGAATAAGCAGCCCTGATTTTACCAAAATTGAACACTGGGTTTGAAGAAAGTCCCATTAATTCAGAAAAGATAAAGCCTGCACTTGCGGAACCATAAGGGTAGAATTGTTTGTCAGTTGACAACACAGAACTACCATCATATCTGCCTGTCAATCCCAGTGTCAGCATCTTTCTGTATTCTACGTTGGCCTGCGCATAAAAACCAACTTTACGCGATTTGTAGTAGTTATAGGCTGACGTAACTGTTGTCGCGTTACTGATGTTGTAAAAGCCGGGTAAGCTTAATCCAACACCCTGATCAAATTTGTTATCGTTATAATTTACAACAATGTTATTCCCGAGTATTAATTCACCAAACCAATCCTTGCTGAAATTCTTCCTGGCATCCAGGATAAGATCATTATTCCATTGTTGATATACAATTGCCCGATTATACACCCTGCCCGTTGGGTAGCTACCAACAGTTCCGACATTTTCATGATACTCTGTAGTATTGTAGTACATATCACCGCCAAGTCTTTCAGTTAATGTCAACCAGGAAAGTGGTGAATATGATAAGTTGAATACTGGAATAACGCGATCAACTTTATCTTTTAAACCTGAATTATCCAGCAACCAATAAGGGTTATTACGGGCTGCTCTGTATATCTGTTGCGATCCATCAGGCTTTGTAGTTGGGAAAGGATTCCATGAAATAGGAGCAGATAATACTGTCCATAATGGCGCCTCAAGACTATTACCATCCAGTGTACGGTTATTATCCGAATGGACATAGTTGAATTGGGTGGTTAAATTAATCTTGTTTGAAAGTTTAGTGGAATACTTTGCAAAAAACGAATTGCGAACATAATCTGTGGTTGGTACGATACCATTATTCTTCAAAAAAGAATATGACACCACATAATTAGAACGATCATTTGCGCCTGATACGCTCAGATTATTATCCGTCGTGTTTCCATTTCTGAAAAATTCTTTCAATGCATCGTGATAAGGAACAGGTGCACCATTCACCCGCAATGTATCCAGTTTTGGTCCCCATGAAGCGCTTCCCAACTGGCCATTATTACCATCAACGTATACACCGCCAGAACCTTGTGCCCATGTTCTTTGCAGATCAGGATATAATGGTTGCGAAACTGTATAGCTGCTACTTAAAGAAATGGTGGGGCGATTCATAGTTCCGGCACCGCGTCCATTTTTAGTGGTAATTACGATCGCTCCTCTTGAAGCACTTGATCCATAAATTGCTGTGGCAGCAGCGCCTTTCAGCACGTTAATGCTTTCAATAATATTCGGATCGATATCGATACCTCTGTTGGAAGTACCACCAGCGCCTAATGGACCATCCGGATTGCCAGCCTCACTATTATCCATTGGTATACCATCTATAACGAACAATGCGCCGTTATTTCCGGTGAGTGAGCTGTTACCACGGATAACAATTTGCGAAGAGCTTCCGGGTTGTCCGCTGGAATTTGTTATTTGTACGCCAGACACTTTACCGGCTAATGCATTGACGATATTATCCTGCTTTGCATCTACGACGGCAGCACCTTTTACCTCCTGTGTAGTATATGTAAGCATTCTCTTTTCCCTGCGGATACCTAATGCTGTAACAACCACTTCATTTAATGAATTGTTTGCTTGCTTCAACTCAATATTCACCGTTGAAGATTCTCCTACTTTCACTTCAACAGGATCAAAGCCAATGCTACTAATAACAAGAGTCGCATTTTCCGAAACATTTAAATGGAAAGAACCATCTATTCCAGCACTTGTTCCTCCACTTCCACCTTTGATTTTGATTGTTGCTCCCGAAACGGGAATTCCTTGCGAGTCAGTCACCTTGCCGGTTACTTCTTTTGTTTGTGCTGCGGCCAGTATGGAGCATACCAATAGCCAGCCAAACAAGCTTAGTCGTCTTCTCATGCTTAAAAGTTTATAATAATTAATCTAATGTGAACCAGTGTTAAATGACAAGCATTAATATTTTAATGCTGCCTATAGCAAAGACATTTATTAAAAAAAGTTTAATGGAATAAATAAAGTGTTGAACTTAGACAAAATGATTTACTCTGATAAAATTATACTCTTTTAAAAGTGCATAATTATAACAGGAATGCATTGACGTTAAAAAATAAACGGCCAAATTTCAATGCAAGTCAAATAAAAGAAAGAGGGGTTTTGTAGACACAAACCCCGTTATTATGTATCATCACACACGAGAAAAAAATATATTGCTATTATAAATACCTCTTAATAGTATTCACTAAAAAGTGAATAGTCAGAAACCATTTAGAAGTGCTAATTAATCGAAAGAACTTAGTATAAAAACAATAAAATCCTGAAACGTGAATATTCGTCGCCGAAGCATGAATAAGTATCGACGTAAAATTAAATGCAGATTAATTGTTCAGATACCAGTTTGATGTTGGATGGATATAATCGCTTATGAATGGAATTAAAACAAAGTTTTTCAACTCTTATTGTGGAAATTAATCCTCATTATTTTAATTAAGTTCACTAAAATTAAATCATTACAGAGATGACAATCGATTGCTTTTTTTATTGCTTTATGAAATCGAAATAATCAAAGTTCATATTTCCATGTCCGATAACATGGAGCGTTAATCTGTGTTTGCCCCTATGTAGATATACTGTTGCGAGGTTCTCCATTTTTGCCCAATGATGCCATTGCCGCCAGGCAATTGTATCGCGATCATCATGGGTAGAGATTATTTTTAAATTGCCAGTCAATGATTTTCCATCAAGATCCAATGCAATAACACCATCTCCGTTTGCGGTGTACATCAGGTTCAGTTGATATTTTGCAGTTGTTTCTACGTTAACTGTATAGTTTATCCATTCTCCCGGCTGCGTCCAGCCGACGTACAATTGATTCATCAAAGGCTCAGAACGATTAAAAGTATTATTGTCAACATTATTCGTTTTAGTATAAGAAATGTCCACTCCTTCCTTCATTCTGAATTCGTTCAAAAAGCTTCCATTTACCGGGTTCAGCTTCCCGCTGCCATTATTGACTTCATCTGAATCATGATAAGCAATTCCTTCTCCACCAATGTCATAAAATTCGCATTCCAGTTTACCGGGAATCAATTGAGCTTTATCGTTCCAGGCATTGGTCAATTTTTTAGAAGATAAACAGGAAACAACCAAGAATGACATCGTGGTCAGGATAAAGACTTTCATTTGGTGGCTATTTTAAAGAATTGACTGTATCTTTTTACCGCATTCTGTATTTTATTTTGTTGTTGCTTGTTTCGCTTCACTGCATCTGTCAAAATAATACTTGTTTTCTCTTTTTTCCATGCTCCGCTACAAACACCTTCAACTATCAAAGCGTGATTTCCTCCTCCTTCCAAAACTTTTGAACGAGGATTAAAAATCATCTCTCTGTTCTTATAACTGATACCATATTCATCATAGTCCGGCAACAAAAATGTTGTTTGACTTTTCGAAGAAATTTCAAAATCACCGGGGTTAAAAATAAATTCTTTTCCTTTTATTTTTTCAGTCGAAAAAACAGAACGATTCATCGCCAATCCTTCTTTCGCATCTTTAACCATTAATCCCGACCACCAGGCGAAATCATGAATAGTTGCCGGGCCACGTGTAATAAAATAGCGCTTTGCTAAATTACCTAATGCTTCTTCTCTAACAAATGATTTACCGGGCTCTACCCTTTCATCCATCAACGCGTATGTGAATTGATTGCCCACTCTTGCACCGCTACAAATCAATCCTTCCAGTTCTGCGTACATTAGTAATAAGGTAAACCGGATATCATTGGTGTGTATTTTATTCTTTACCAGCTCATCTTTTATTGCAACCCTTGTCATTTGCTTTCCACCTCGCAACAATTTTTCTATAACACGATTTGATTTACTGAAAACGGTTCCATCCAATTCCATTTTGCGATAATACGGAGCGTTGAAAGCATGTACCCGTGGTGATGTCAACTTTAGTAACCATCGTATATCCGCCGGGGTTACAAAATGCCACGTGGGTCGCATTACATGTGTACGTAAAATAGTTCCTTTATTAAATGCGTCGTCGATATCATCAACAATACTGCCAGGTAACCGCAAACCAATCGCCCACTTTGCCATATCCCAAACTTGCGCCTGCATAGCCACCATATAATTTACAATCTGTTGTGGCTTTGTAAATCTGGCTTCTGCGATTTGCTGATTGATAACACGTCGTTGTATAATTTCTTTTTCAGTCATGCGATTTCAACCACACAAATTATTTCATTTATGAGAAAATTCATCGCACTGGCTTCAAATAAAAACGCAGCGAACTTATCGCTGCGTTATGTGTAAATCTATATTGTATCAATCAATGTCTTCTTCGTCTTCCGCCATTTGCATGATGTACTTTCACCCGGTTGCCACGTGGCCCTTCTACTACGGTTGTAGTCCTTCTTGTTGTTCTATATCTTGTTACTGAAGCTTGTGTACGGGTGTGGACGATAACAGATGTTGATCTAACAGGGCGGTATACACGATAAGCCCGAACCGTACGATGTGTTGTCACAACCGCATAATGCCTTACATAAACTGCCCTTCTGGGATAAAAAACGCGCCAACCCAATGGTCTCCACGGATGCCACCACACAGGGTGTAAACGCCAGCTCCATGGTGAAACCCAAATCCTGTAAGCGGGAGCATATACAAACCGAACCGCTGGCCACATCCACACATTTACAATGATTCCGTCAGGGGATATGTTGTTATCCTCACTTACAGAAGGTTCCATGTGTTACTTCATAAGAAGGCGCTACAAAACCGGTAGCATCGTCTGATGAAGGTTCTGCAATTTTCTGCTCTCCATAAATATCTTCATCACCTACAATCTGTAATTGCGCATTGCTTGTTCCGTTTTTTTCAAGCTCGATTACGGCAATGTCCTGGTTTTCGTTTTCAGATACTGCAACCTGCAATACGAATGCATGCACATCACCATCCATTTTATCGATCACTTTTATATAGTCGATGTTTCCGTCGCCATCCAGGTCGAGATTATTCACACCATTATTTTCGGTATTAATCAGTTTTTCGAATTCTTCCGGTGAAGACGCTTTTTTAAACATTGCTAAAGCGCCTTCGAGGCTGAAATTATCTCCCGGTAAGCCGGTTGAATCAGGAATGTCCTGAGCTCTTACAAAAGGAGCAATGAAAAGAAGCAGGATAGGAAAAAGAAAATGGTTGAATTTCTTCATAATAAAATTATTTAGGCGGTAAGACCAAAAAGCACAAGACAGGTTTAGTCATTAATAATTTTCGCGAAAGTCCTTGCAAATGTCAGAATTTTTTAGCATCGCCTTTCTGAATCAATGTTTCCTATTATAGCTATAACAATTTTTAGCGGCCCGGAAAAGACAAAGGAAATCCGGTTCGTATCGGAAAAAATAAGCTTCGTCGCAGGATTTTCCCACTCATAATTTTTATCCCGCATTATATAGTTATTTTGCCTGGATGAAACCAGCCTGGTATTCGAAAAAATGGGTCACAGTTCTTTTGCACGCATGTGCATGGATCATCCTCTTTTCATTACCATTTCTGCTAAGAAGATCATACAATGATAAGCCAGACAACAAAGAAGATGTTTCACAAGCCATCGCCATTCTTTTTTATATTCTGAACAATTCCGTGTGGATTTGCTTTTTTTATCTGAATGCTTTACTGATTGTTCCCCGCCTGCTGACCAAAAATAAATACTGGCAGTACGTTGTGGCAATTCTCAGCTCGTTCGCCGTTGTGCTTTTTTTGCAGGCAATTTTATTTATCAATCTGCGCCATCCGGATCATTTTAGTCTGCCGAATCATATTCTTTTCAACCTGTTTGTTTTTTTATTCTTTCTCGCCAGCAGTATCGCTTATCGTTTAATCAGCGACCGTTCAAAGGCAGAGCGTATTGCCAAAGAAAAAGAAAACGAAAATCTGAAGACAGAATTATCGCTATTACGTTCACAAGCCAGCCCGCATTTCATGTTCAATGTGCTGAATAATATGGTAGCGCTGGCCAGGAAAAAATCGGACCAACTGGAACCATCACTGATCAAACTTTCATCGCTGATGCGCTACATGGTGTATGAAGCAGATGAGGAAACCGTAGCTCTGGAAAAGGAAATTGAATATTTGCAAAGCTATATCGACCTGCAGCAACAACGTGTTGGAAAAAACGTGAAGATCAATACCAGTTTTGAGCATATTGAAGGTGGTCATACCATCGAACCGATGTTGCTAATTCCATTTGTTGAAAATGCATTTAAACATGGAACCGGTTTTGTGAGCGTAAACAAAGTAGAAGGATCTGATCTTGTTTTATACAACATGTCGGAGATTAATATAAAACTGACAACTGAGAAAGGTGTTTTAAAATTCTCTGTTCAGAATCGCTATAATGAAAATTCGCCCGAAACAAAAGATAAGACATCCGGCGTGGGATTACCCAATGTAAAACGGCGGCTGGATTTATTATACAATAAAAGTCATACTTTGCTTATTGTAAAAAAAGATGGCTGGTTTACGGTGTCGTTGCAATTAAGTATGCACTGATAGAAAATAAAAAGTCATAATTCAAAAGTAAAAACGAATGCTTCGCTGTATCGCTATCGATGATGAGCCACTGGCGTTGGAATTGCTGGAGGACAATATTGGCCAGGTGCCTTACCTGCAATTGATAGCAAGCTGCAGCAATGCCGTCGAAGCGATGAAGGTTTTACAGGAACAAACCGTCGATCTTATTTTTCTTGATATTCAGATGCCTGGCTTAACAGGTTTACAATTTTTGCAAAGTCTCACAGTCAAGCCAATGGCAATCCTGATAACTGCC
Organism: Chitinophagaceae bacterium; assembly: GCA_049840875.1. Lineage (GTDB taxonomy): Bacteria > Bacteroidota > Bacteroidia > Chitinophagales > Chitinophagaceae > JAFDYH01. The sequence goes on from JASGJE010000007.1 coordinate 196,975, forward strand.
TATGAAAAATATGCATTAGAAGGCTTTAATCTCGATGTGGTTGACTATCTCGTAAAACCTGTTTCGCTGGATCGTTTTATAAAGGCATGCAATAAAGCAAAAGAGCTTCACCAGCTGCGCAATAAGCCAGACATGCCAAGCGGCGCCAAGGCAGATTATATTTTTGTAAACGTTGACTACAGCCTGTTGAAAGTAGTATTCAATGATATAATGTGGATCGAAGGCTTGAAAGATTATATCAGGATTCATTTAAAAAATTCGACTAAACCGATCATCACAAGAATGGGAATGAAAGCCATCGAAGATGAATTGCCATCATCCCAGTTTATCCGCATCCATAAATCCTATATTATTTCCAAGCAACACATCACGGCAGTTCGGAAAAACAGCGTTTTCCTGGAGAATACGGAATTACCAGTAAGTGATAATTACCGGGATGCTATCTCTGCGATAACCGGAAAACACGGCCAATGAACGGAAAGACCGGGTGAAATATTCAGGCGAAGCAACTTTTGGCTATAAATTTGAATCTTGATTTTCCAAACAAACACATACAATTTAAATTTTAAAAACTCGAACGCATGAAATTCCTCAAACTTGGCTTGCTTGCAACAGCAGTTTTCACAGGTATCGTTTCATTTGCACAAACAGCAGAAGAAATAGTTGCCAAACATATCGATGCCATTGGTGGAAAAGATAAGATCGCTGGCATCAAATCCATTTACATGGAAACCAGTTCTCAAATCATGGGTAATGATGCTCCCGGAACTGCCACTATCCTGAATGGTAAAGGTTTTAAATCGGAAACAGAATTTAACGGTTCTAAAATGATCCAGGCTTACAATGAAACTGGTGGATGGTCTACTAATCCAATGGGCGGCGGTGCACCTGAAAAAATGCCTGATGAACAATACAAGGCAGGAAAATCGCAAATGCAGATTGGAGGCGAATTAGTTGATTATGCTGCAAAAGGAAGCAAGGTAGAATTGGCTGGAAAAGATGGTAACCTTCTCAAAATAAAACTGACAAATAAAGACAATTCTGAAACCACTTATTTTATCGATCCTGCTACTTATTATATCACTAAACTTGTAAAGTCGGGTGAAGTGATGGGCCAGCAGGTAGATATTACAATGTCTTTTTCTGACTATAAGAAAACAGATTATGGCTATGTGCTTGCATATAGCACGCAAATGGAATTTGGAAGCATGTTTTCTATGACTATGGCAATAAAGAAAGTTGAAATCAATAAAGATGTTGATCCAAAGATTTTTGAAATGCCGAAATAAGGTGTCTTATACATAAAAGAAGTCTGCCATTGAAAAGAGGCAGACTTTTTTTATCCCCCGCTTTAAAAACTAACAAGCATACGTATTGCGGCATGTAGAATTTTACGTGACCCGAGCGAACAGTCGATAAGCACAAAATGTTATAGATCAAAGCAACTTACCCAACTCCTCCCACCTCTTATTCTTTCGTCGCAGCTTTTTTGCCACTCGTCTCATTTACCTATGAAAATCATATTCCGGCAGGTAATTTTGTGCCCGGTTTAAACAAGTTTTTATGAAAAAAATTGCACTCTTTGTATTTGCGGTATTGATCTCATTTCATGGCTTTTCCCAAATGCCTGGCGGCGGCGGTCAGCAAGCCAATATCGGCCATGTGTATGGTAAAGTAGTAGACAGCGCCGATAAGCCAATCAGTGATGCCTCGGTAATAATCCTCCAGAATAAATATGATGCGGCGACAAAAAAGAACAAGCAGGTTCTGGTAAAAGGCATGATCACTAAAAACAATGGTGAATTCAGCCTGGATGCGTTGCCAATGTTTGGTAAATTAAAACTGAAAATTTCCGCTACAGGTTATGTCCCTTTTGAACAGGAAGTTTCTTTCCAGATGATGATGGGGGGCGGCGGTGGCGCTCAACGGCCAAATGCGGATCCTTCACAGCAGATGGGTAATCTTTCAAAAGCATTGAATGCAATTGATAAAGACCTCGGTAATCTGAAAATGTCAGCGGATGTAAAACAATTGCAGGGAGTAGTAGTGACTGCCAGCAAGCCATTGATGACGCTTGACATCGACAAGAAAACATTCAACGTTGATAAAAATATTGTAACTGCCGGTGGTACCGCAGTTGATGTAATGCGCAATGTGCCATCAGTACAGGTAGATATTGATGGTAATGTAAAACTGCGCAATGCTGCGCCCCAGTTATACATTGACGGAAGACCAACTACATTGTCGCTCGACCAGATACCTGCTGATGCGATAGAAAGCGTAGAAGTAATAACAAATCCTTCTGCAAAATATGATGCATCAGGTGGTAACGCTGGTATTCTGAATATAGTTTTAAAGAAAAACAAAAAGACGGGTTATAATGGTAACGTGATGGCAGGTATCGACAGAAGAGGCGGCTGGAATGGCGGCGGTAATTTTAACCTGCGCCAGGATAAATTTAATTTCTCTGCTGCGCTGATGACGAACCAGATGAGAAACAGAACTACAGGTACTACAAACCGTTATGATTCCGGTGATACTGCTGTAAATATTAATCAGAACAACCTGAATAAAACAAAAGGTGGATTTCTGTTTGGGAAAGTAGGGCTTGATTATTTTATTACCAATAGAACTACCATTTCCGGCGGCGTAATTAAAGTGCACGGCAAGTTCAGGCCAAATGAAACTATCGACATAAATACAGATAGCATTTTCAATAATGGCTCAACAAGTAATTCTTACAGCAACAGGTTATCTAATTCAACAAGAGAATTTAATGCTACAGGCTTTCAGTTAGGAATGAAACATAATTTCCCGAAAGCAGGTGAAGAGTTAACTGCCGACATGAATGTTTTCAAGGGAAAAAACCAAAGTGATGCCATGTACACAACCAATTACTTTAGTAAAGCTGGTACGGTCGATGGCACACAATTGCAACAAACGATTGGCGACGGTACAAACCGTTTCGTTACTATTCAAACGGATTATGTAAAACCATTTACAGAAGCTACTAAGCTGGAAACAGGTTTACGTGCACAGATCACTAACATTGTAAATAACAATGAGAATTACATACAATATCCCGGCACTGCTGTATTCAAACAAATAGAATCTGCAACTACCAACTATAAGAACTCAAATAATGTATACGCAGCGTATGCATCTATTTCCAGCACCATCAAGAAAAACTTTGGATACAAAATAGGGCTGCGTGCAGAAAGCTCCAGCTATACAGGTGATCTATTGAACACTGGTGAAAAATTCAGTAATAAATATCCGATCAGTTTGTTCCCTTCTGTATTCTTAAGCCAAAAGCTGAAGAACAACCAGGAGTTACAAGTCAGCGTCACAAGAAGAATTAATCGTCCGAATTTCTTCCAATTGATTCCATATACAGATTATACGGATAGTCTGAATATCACAAGAGGTAATCCTAACCTCGTTCCTGAATTTACAAATTCAGCAGAATTCTCTTATAACAAAACGTATAGCAAGAGCAATACTTTTCTTGCCTCTGTTTACTATAAACACACCAATAATTTGATAACCCGCTACCTTGATTCAAGCTATAATGCCGTGGCCGGTAGAACAGACTATATCAGCACCTATGTGAACGCAAAATCGAGTTATTCATATGGTCTCGAACTCACATCGATCAACACAGTTAAAAAATGGTGGGATGTAACAACGAATATCAACTTCTACAATTCAAAGATCAATACAGATAACATCACGGGTACCTCGCAGGATGCGTTGTGGAGCGTGTTTGGAAAACTGAACAATAACTTTAAGTTGCCGAAGAACTATACAATCCAGTTGTCTGCAGATTACCAAAGCAAAACGAATCTTCCGATCAACAACCAGCAGGGGTTTGGTCCGCCGCAATCGCAGGCACAGAGTTCTTCTCAAGGTTATATCCGTCCGTTCTATGGTGTGGATATAGCTTTCAAGAAAACATTCCTGAAAAACCAGGCCGCTGCTGTTACGTTGAACTTTAATGATATTTTCAGAAGCCGTAAAAATGATCAGCACTCTGTAGGTGAAGGTTTCGTGCAGGATTATTATCGCCTGAACAATCCACAAATGGTTCGTCTGAACTTTACATACCGTTTTGGTAAAATCGATATGTCGTTGTTCAAAAGGCAAAACATGAAGTCGCAGGGTGAGGGAATGTCGAATGGTATGCAGGGAATGCAACAGTAATCGTTGCCGGTTTAAGATTATAAGTATGCTTAAACATACTTCAAGCTCATAAAAACGATGTAATCGTAAGGCTAACAACCCAGGAATAATGTTTTTACATCGTTCCCCGGCGTGAATGAATGATAGCAGTTAGTCTGGGAAGCAACCTTGTGTTGCTTCTCTCTTTTTACATTGTAAATACCAGATATTTTTTATAATAACGGCATTCGATTTGATACAGCAATAACGTAGCTTTAATTTACATAACTATTCATTCATTACACAAACTAACGAGTATGCTTAAAAGAAGACAGTTCATACAACAAACCGCAGCTTTCAGTCTTGGTGGTTTATTAGCAGGAAAAAATCTTTCATCTTTTTTACATCATCCATTAGATCATGCTGCCGGCCTTCAATTATTTACTTTATTTGGCGTGTTGGATCAGGATGTACCCGGAGGCATCAAAAAAATCGCCGACGTTGGTTACAAAGAAATCGAATCAGCTTTCAGCATGAAAGGTGGCTTTTACGGAATGAAGGCAAAAGAATTTGCATCCCTTTTAAAAGACAATGGTCTGTCGTGGCAATCGCACCATGTTTTGGGCGCTCCGTTTAAAATGCCCGCTGGTGCAAAAATGCCAAATGGTGCCGATGGTAAACCGATTACTATTCCACCTATGAAAAATCTGAAAGAGAATATGCAGGAGTTGGTTGATGGTGTTGCTGAAGGTGGTGTACCTTATCTTGTATGTGCCAACATACCATTGGATACAACTGATCAGATAAAAGAAGCCGTTGACATTTTGGGCAAAACAGGTGAGGCTTGCAAAAAAGCAAACATTACTTTCTGTTATCACAATCACGAAGCTGAATTTAAAAATATTGATGGTAAAGTACCATACGAAGTGTTGCTATCGCAATTGAAACCTGAGATACTTTCTATGGAGCTTGATCTTGGCTGGGCATCTCATTCAGGTAATGATCCTGTTGCCTTATTTAAGAAATATCCAGGTCGTTTTCCATTGTGGCATGTAAAAGATATCGATAAACAAAGCGGAAAGCCCGTAGAACTTGGCGCTGGCTTTATCGACTTCAAACCGATATTTGCCGCGGCATCTACAGCAGGTATGAAGCATTTCTTTATTGAGCAGGACGGAGCGCCTAAGCCCTTCGAGAATATTGCAAACAGTCTTGCTTATTTGAAGAAAACAGTCTAAAATTTAATCTCAACTTATAGTAACAAGCGAAAAAGAGAACCAATGTTCAATTCTCTTTTTCGCTTTTATCGTTTGAGCCATTCTTCTTTATCAATCGCATAGACGAAATTCAGCTTGGAAGATTCACCAACATACGCAATATCTTCCTCTCCTATTTTCTTAGCGCCGATCCGACCAATTGCTATTTGTGACCGAATGTTATTCGCGCCTATATGGAATATAACTCTTGAAACATACTGAAATAGATAATTCAGCATTAAAGCTTTTACGGCAGGATTGACTCCCTTCCCCCAATAAGCTGTTGCATAAAATGTGTACCCTATTATTGCACTATTTTCTTTTTCGTTATAATCATAAATTCTAGTGCTGCCGATCACTTGACTGTTTGATTTATCAACTATTTTAAAAGCGCCTTTACTAGCAATGGCGCCGTCAAAAAACACACGAAACACCTCCTTTTTCCACCGGTCTTTATTTGGATGCTGCTCCCATACTTTAGGATCGGATGCAGCCGCATACAAACTTTCAAAATCATCTTCTTTTAATGGGTAGAGAATGATGCTTTCGTTCTCAAGTAATGGTTGTGTGTTGAATGACATTGACGAATCGTTATATAATTTAAAAGTCGATCACAAAAATACAATAGGCACTTGTTGTTTACACGAAATTGTTGATGTCGTTTGCATTTGAATACAATTCTGTTGAACAATCTTTAAATTGCAGCTTTGTGATACTTTCAAACCATCGTTGCTTTGAGAATACTTTTTTTTGTTGTCCTGGTTCTTAATTGTACCGTTTTATTTGCCCAGAAAAAAAACAGCAGCTACCAATTGCATATTCGTCGTGCACAATCAGCAATAACAATTGATGGCGCGGCAGACGAACTGGCCTGGCAACAGGCTGAAACTGCTCACGATTTTTTTATGGTGCTACCCATGGACACCAGCTTTGCCCGCATGCGTACAGATGTAAAGATGACCTACGATAAAAACAATCTTTACCTCGTCGCCATTTGTTATCGGCAGCAGCGTCGCTATATGGTGGAATCATTGAAGCGGGATTTCACTTTTGGCAAGAATGATAATTTCCTCTTTTTTATGGATCCGTTTGATGACCGCACCTATGGTTTTTCTTTTGGGGCGAATGCAGCAGGTGCTCAATGGGACGGCACCATGTACGATGGCGGAAAAGTAGATCTTAGCTGGGATAATAAATGGACTTCGGTTGTAAAAAATTATCCTGATAAATGGGTTTTCGAAGCTTCAATTCCATTTAAAACAATACGATATAAAAAAGGAATCAGGGAATGGGGCATTAATTTTAGCAGGCTTGATATCCGCGAAGCTGAAAAATCGGCCTGGGCGCCGGTACCGAGACAATTCCCTACAGCTTCCCTCGCTTATACGGGCACGTTAGTGTGGGATGAACCGCCGCCTGAAATCAATTCAAATTTCTCTGTAATACCGTATGCGCTTGGTGGCATTTCAAAAGATTATGAAAATAAAACGGCGACAACTTATCGTAAAGAGATTGGCGGCGATGCAAAAATTGCAATTAACTCAGCGCTGAATCTCGACCTTACAGTAAACCCCGACTTTTCACAGGTTGACGTAGATAAACAGGTTACTAATCTCAGCCGGTTTGAATTATTCTTTCCCGAAAAAAGGCAATTCTTTCTTGAGAATGCAGATCACTTCGCCAACTTTGGTTATTCAACTATACGGCCTTTCTTTTCGCGGCGTATTGGCTTAGATGCGCCGATTCGTGCCGGGGCAAGATTGAGCGGTAAGCTGAATAAAGACTGGCGGATTGGGTTGATGGATATGGAAACAGGAAAAGTGAATTCGACAGGATTACCAGCCGAAAATTTTGGCGTGCTTGCGTTGCAACGCCGTGTTTTTTCACGATCAAATATCAATTTCATTTTTGTCAATAAGCAGGCTGTCGGTTATACACCAGGCAAGGATAGTACAAAGCCTGTTTATTCATTGTTTAACAGGACCGCGGGGCTTGAATATAATCTTGCTTCACCTAATAATGTGCTAACCGGTAAGGTGATGTTTCTAAAATCGTTTACACCTAACCGTTCGGGAAATGATTGGGTGCATGCGGCGAACCTGCAATACTTCAGTCGCAAATGGTTACTGATCTGGCAGCAGGAATATGTTGGCAAAAATTATAGCGCTGAAGCAGGTTATGTACCCCGCAATAATTATATCCGGGTCTTTCCGCAGGCAAGCCGTTTATTTTTTCCGAAGGCCGGTCCTTTGGTTAGTCATGGTCCGAAACTTACCAGTTCTTATTACTTCAACCCATCCATGCACAGGACTGATAATGAAACCATCTTTGGTTATTATTTTAATTTTCGTGATCAGCGTGTAGCGGATGTGTATGTGATGCATGATTACGTTCAACTACTCAATCCTTTTGACCCCACAAATTCCGGTAAGGATTCGCTGGTAACCGGCAGCAAGCATAAATGGTCGGCTGTGGGTTTTGACTATATATCAAGGCCGCAACAATTATTTACCTATACTTTTTCTGCCAACTACGGAGGATACTATGCCAATGGGAATAAAGCCACTTTCTCCAGCGATCTTGGTTATCGTTTTCAGCCAATCGTCAGTATACTTGTCAGCACAACGTTTAATTACCTTGATCTTCCGCAACCGTGGGGCAAAACTTCATTCTGGCTTGTTGGCCCCCGTGTTGATGTAACGATGACAAACAAACTATTTTTTACCGCTTATTTTCAATACAACGAGCAATTAAAAAATATGAACTTGAACACACGGTTTCAATGGCGATACAGTCCGGCGTCAGATATCTTCCTGGTTTATACCGATAATTATCTTCCCGCTCCTTTCTCGGTACGTAATCGTGCCATCGTGTTGAAATTTAATTACTGGTGGAATATTTAATTGAGAGCTTATGATTTCAAAATGAAAATCTGACAAATGACAGGATTGTGCAAAAAACGTATAACTTAGAACGTACAACACACAACCTTTATTAACCAATGACGATTGCCATTATTCTTATTGCGCTTGTTTTACTCGTGTTATTGATCACATGGGGAAAGTTCAATCCATTCCTCGCCTTCCTGATTATTTCAATTGCTACCGGTTTATTGTTGGGTATACCGGTTGCTGATATCACGAAATCGGTTAAAAAAGGTATTGGCGATTTACTGGGAGAATTGGTGATCATAATTTGTATTGGTGCAATGCTGGGCAAATTGGTAGCTGATAGTGGCGCTGCAAAAAAAATATCTGATGTGCTGATGAAAGTATTTGGCCGCAGATACTTTCAATGGGCCATGATGGTCACGGGATTTATTGTAGGTATCCCTTTGTTTTACAATGTTGGTTTTGTTTTATTGATACCATTGATCTTCTCTGTCGTTTACGAAACGAAATTGCCGGCTGTATATGTAGGTGTACCAATGCTTGCAGCACTATCAGTCACACATGGGTTTTTGCCACCTCATCCATCACCGACAGCGCTGGTTGCGCAGTTTCATGCGAATCTTGGCCTTACATTATTATATGGTATAGCTATCGCCGTTCCAGCGATAATTGTTGCAGGACCACTATTCGCAAAAACGTTGAAGAACATGCAATCACAACCAATTCAAACGTTTCAACCGAAGAATATTCCTGCAGATCAATTGCCTGGAACGTTTAATAGTTTCATCTCTTCGTTATTGCCTGTCATTCTTCTGTTACTGACTACTGCAATTCCATTTTTTGCAGACATAACCGGAACAGCGCATAATGTTCTGGTCTTTTTTTCCGATCCTGTTATAGTGATGCTGGTTTCATTGCTCGTAATCACGTTTACACTGGGTATTTCAAGCGGCAAAACAGTGAAATCAATCATGGATTTATATGGCGACGCCGTTAAAGACGTTGCCTTGATATTATTGATCGTAGCAGGTGCAGGAGCATTGAAACAAGTATTCATTGATAGCGGAGTAAGTAATGATATCGGTAATTTGTTGCAGGGCTTATCTATAAACCCTTTGGTATTGGGATGGCTCATTGCAGCAATTATCCGCGTATGTCTTGGCTCCGCTACTGTTGCGGGCTTAACCGCTGCAAGTATTATTATGCCTGTAATGGCGCAGGGAAATGTAAACCCCAACCTGATGGTATTGTCAATTGGGGCCGGAAGTCTGATGTTTTCTCATGTAAATGATTCGGGATTCTGGATGTTCAAAGAGTATTTTAATCTTTCAATAAAAGATACAATACGCTCATGGTCGCTGATGGAAACGATTGTTGCAGTAATGGGTCTCGCAGGCGTTTTAATTTTGAATATATTTATCCGGTAAAACAAAATAAATGATTGAAGAAAAATTAAAAGAATTGGGATTGGAATTACCATTTATACCCGCATCAAAGGGTATTTACAAGTCCTGTCTTGCAGATGGTAACAAATTATATGTATCGGGACATGTATCATTAAATACGGACGGTAGCTTTATTACCGGTAAAGTTGGTAAAGACGTATCGGATGATGAAGCAAAGCTGGCGGCAAGACAATGCGGTTTAGCAATACTTACCTCCATAAAAAAGGAGCTCGGTAGTTTAGACAAAATAAAAAGAGTAATCAAAATTCTGGGTATGGTGAATGCAATACCGGAATACGAAAAACATGCCATCGTAATCAATGGTTGCAGTGAATTATTTGTTGCGCTTTGGGGAGATGATAATGGTAAAGGAGTGCGCAGCGCTGTAGGCATGGGCTCATTGCCCGGCAACGTATCAGTAGAAGTGGAAGCTATATTTGAAATTCACGGATAATGCAGATGTGCAAATTTGAAAATACTGACAGGATTTATAAAAAGAACATTTTCAAATTGTATTGTTTTTTCTGAATCTCCTCATTTTTGAAATTAACCTAATTACATAATGACAGCAAAACAGCAGTCCATTGTAACATTCGGTGAAATTATGCTTCGGCTCGATTGTCCACCAGGGCAACGTTTTCAGCGAAATACTATTTTCAATCGTTATTACGGTGGGGCTGAAGCTAACGTAAGTGTTGTATTATCACAGTTAGGCGAAACCGTAAAATATATCACAGCGCTGCCTTCAAATGATATCGGACAGGCAGCTATTGATGAGTTACGTGCTTTCGGAGTTGGCACTTCTTTGATACATCGTAGCGGTGAAAGAGTAGGCATATATTTTACAGAACATGGAAATAATATTCGTGCTTCAAGAGTAATTTATGACCGGAAGAATTCTTCATTTGCTTCCTTACAAAACGGTATGATCGATTGGGAAAAAGTATTTGAAAGTAACAATTACTTTTTCTGGTCAGGTATATCTGCATCACTTACTCAAAATGCAGCCGACGTAACCAAAGAAGCATTAGCTATTGCAACTGCAAAAGGGATTACTATAGCTGCAGACATGAACTATCGCCGCACGTTGTGGGATTACGGTAAGCATCCTTCAGAAGTAATGCCTGATTTGCTGGCGAAATGTTCTATTATCACCGGCGACATTGACACAATCAAAGTCTATTTTGGAATAAAAGAAGGAAAAGGCTCGAATGAAGATAAGTTCCACTATTGTGCTGCGGAGTTGAAAAAGAAATTGCCGGCCATGAAGATTTTCACCATGAGCTTCCGTGGTACGGACGAATATAATCAACCGACTTACAGCGGTGCGTTGATGATTGATGATGCGTTTTTTTTCTCGCCAGTATTTTCATTACCCCAGGTCGTAGATCGTATCGGCAGTGGTGATGCTTTCCAGGGAGGGTTATTGTATGGAATTATGAATAATATTCCGGGGCAGGAGATAATTAACTTTGCAATCGCCTGTGGCGCGTTGAAGCATGCTAACGAAGGTGATTTCGCTATTTTCTCAAAAAATGAAGTTGATTCATTTGTAAAAAGCGGCGCTGTGAACCGGGTAATCAGATAGGCCTCATCCTGATCTTCTTCAGAGAAGAAGAAAATTAAACAACTGTATTCTTCGTGTTTTAAAAACAAGGTAAAATGCTTTCAAAAAAAGAGATTTTTCAATTAGGTACTTCGCAAGGATTGATTCCTCCATTTAATCATAAAGATGAGCAGGCGGCAAAGAAAATACTGGATGCTGTCTATGCCGGTGGCTTACGAATTATAGAATTTACAAACCGTTCAGAAAATGCATTGCCGGTTTTTAAAGCATTGGTAAAACATGCTGAGAAAAATTTACCCGGCTTAGTGCTGGGCATTGGTACAATCATGAATGAAAAACAGGCGAAGCAATTCTACAAAGCCGGTGCACAGTTTATTGTATCACCTGTTACTGATAAGGGAACCGGTGAATTTTGCGTAAAGAATAAACTATTCTGGATGCCGGGGGCCGGCACGGCGACGGAAATCATCAATGCAACTGATATGGGTGCTGACTTAATAAAAGTATTTCCTGCAGAAGTCTTAGGGCCTGCGTTTGTGAAGGCTGTAAAAGCACCTTGTCCATGGACAAAGTTGATGGCTTCCGGTGGTGTTACTTTTGATGAAGATAATTTAAGGCAATGGTTTAACGCTGGTGTTGATTGTGTCGCAATGGGTTCAAATCTTTTTAGCAAGGAGGTGATGCAGGAAGGGAATTATACATTACTGGCCGAAAGAATCAAATGGTTGTTGAATACGATTGCTGCTGTCAGAAAGTAAAAAGTATAAAAACAGAAGCCATGATCATGAGTTTATTTCCTTTTCACAGCTTAATGCTTAAAGCCTAAAGCTGCTCTATATGTATCTAACAAAAGCACTCGTCTATCTATGAGCGACAATACAAAATGGTACGAAATAAAAAATATTGCAGAGTTAGACTCTCCTGTGTTGGTTATTTTCACAGACAGGGTTAAGCGAAATATACAAACGGCTATAAAGATGGTTGGCGATATTGATAGGCTTCGCCCGCATATCAAAACCCACAAATCTCCCGATGTTACCAGGCTGATGATTGATGCAGGGATTACAAAATTCAAATGCGCTACCATTGCAGAAGCGGAGATGCTCGGTCAGTGTGGCGCAAAAGATGTTGTATTAGCCTACCAACCCTTAGGGCCAAAGCTGAAACGTTTTATTGAAGTAATAAAAAAATATTCGGCCACGCAGTTTTCCTGCCTTACGGATAATAAAGCTGCTGTGAAAGAGCAAGCTGATGCTTTTGCTTCTGCAGGCCTCGTTATTCCAGTCTATCTCGATCTTAATGTAGGAATGAACAGAACGGGTATCAATCCCGGCGACCAGGCTATTGAATTATACAAATATGCATCGGGGTTAAAAGGGATAAAAGTAAACGGTCTGCATGCTTATGATGGACATCTCAGAAACCAGGATATAGAATTACGTACAAAGGAATGCAATGAAGGCTTTGCATTTGTTAAGCAAATGAAAGAAGATCTTGAAAAATCCGGTTATGCTGTGCCGGTAGTTATCGCCGGTGGTTCCCCTGCATTTCCTATTCATGCAAAAAGAAAAAATGTAGAATGCAGCCCGGGTACATTCGTGTATTGGGATAAAGGTTATACAGATCTTTGTCCCGAGCAGGATTTTTTACCCGCTGCTGTTTTAGTAACAAGAATTATCTCACTGCCATCACCGACAAGAATAACAGCTGACCTTGGGCACAAATCAGTAGCCGCGGAAAATGAAATAACAAGACGTATATTTTTCCTGAATGCTGATAACGTAAAACCTGTTGGTCAAAGCGAAGAGCATCTTGTTCTGGAGGTAAATGCCGGTCATTCTTACAAAGTTGGCGATATATTATATGGTATTCCATTTCATGTTTGCCCGACCATTGCATTATACGAAAGAGCTTATACCATTGAAAACGGAAAAGTAACCGGTGAATGGAAAACGATTGCAAGGGATCGGAAGTTGACTGTATAATTCTTTCTTGTTTTTGTTTCTGATAAATAGATTGATTACAAAAAGACGTTTTTACTTTTTAATTTTGACTTTTTACTCCTCCCATGTTTATAGTAGACGCTCATCTTGATCTCTCCATGAATGCTATGGAATGGAACCGTGATTTACAACAATCAGTTGCAGCAATCAATGAAAGAGAAAAAGGACTTACAGATAAACCCGATCGTGGCAATGCAACTGTTTCACTTCCTGAATTGAGAAAAGGAAATATCGGATTGGTAATTGCTACACAGATTGCACGATATGTTTCACCGGAAAGTAAATTGAGTGGGTGGCACTCGCCTGAGCAGGCATGGGCACAAACGCAAGGCCAGTTAGCCTGGTATAAAGCGATGGAAGAGCAAGGCGAAATGGTGCAGATAAAAAATCTTCGTGCATTGGAGATTCATCTCGCTTACTGGAATGACGGCGAGCCGAATGATCACAAACCTGTTGGTTTTATCTTAAGTCTCGAAGGCGCTGATTCTATTGTCACGCTGCAACATCTTGAAAGAGCTTATGAATATGGTTTACGGGCTGTTGGTCCTGCACATTATGGACCTGGCCGGTATGCGAATGGTACGAATTCGACCGGTGAAATGAACAGTGATGGTTTGGCCTTGCTGAAAGAAATGGAATGTTTAAATATCATTTTAGATGCGACCCATCTCTGTGATGATGCTTTCTGGAATGCGATGGATCATTTTCATGGCCACGTATGGGCCAGTCATAATAATTGCCGGCATTTCGTGAATCATAACCGGCAGTATAGCGATGAACAACTAAAAGTATTGATTGAGCGGGGCGCTGTAATCGGCGCAGCTTTTGATGCATGGATGCTGGTGCCAAACTGGGTGCGTGGAGAGTCAACTCCGCAGAATATGAATTGCGGTCTTGAAAAAATAATTGACAACATAGATCACATTTGTCAATTAGCTGGTAACTCATTGCATGTTGGTGTAGGTTCAGACCTTGACGGTGCCTTTGGTAAAGAACAATGTCCTTACGATGTTGAAACAATTGCAGACCTTCAGAAAATACCTTCTCTATTTAAACAAAGAGGGTATTCGGACGAAGATGTAAACAATCTTATGCACGGGAATTGGTTGCGGTTTTTGAGAAAGGCGTGGAAATAAATTCTTTCAGGTTTAATACGGCGAAGGGCTCACTGAAGTCCACCCACCATCAATCACTAAACTCTGTCCGGTAATGTGACCCGAAGCAGGCGATATCATAAATAACGCGGCGTTAGCGATGTCGGCAACAGTTGCCGGTTTACCTATCGGCGTAATGCGGCTCCACGTTTTATCATATTCTGTATCGTGCAAAGTTCTTTCAGTTAATGTTGCTCCCGGGGCAATTGCATTCACAGTAATTTTATAAGGAGACAACTCAATCACTAAATTTTTCGCCAGCATTTCCAATCCCGCTTTTGTAATAGCGTACGCAGCAAGATTTTCATGCGCCTGGTGACCTACAACCGATGACATGAATAAAATTCTGCCGCCTGATTCTTGTGCTTTCATTTGCTTTGCTGCCGATTGTGCGAGAAAAAAGCTTCCGGCAAGGTTCAGTTGCATTACTTTACTAAATGCCTCTGGCGTATATTCAAAAAAGCCCGCAAACAGGGTAATACCCGCATTAGCAACAATGATATTAAGTTGACCGAATTTTTTTACTGCCGTATCAACCATGCTTTGGATGAATGAAACGTCAGAAGCGTCACCAGGCATCGCGTAGCAAACACCTTCATCTTTACTAATTTTATCTGCTGCTTCAGTCGCTAATCTATCGTCTATATCATTCAATATAACAGAAGCTCCATTCGCACACAGTTGTCGTGCAATTTCAAATCCAATCCCCTGCCCTGCCCCGGTAACAATTGCTGTTTGTCTCTGAAATATTTTATTACTCATGAAAAGAAGTAAAAAGTCAAAATTAAAAATCTAACTTAAATGGCGATCCGTTATATACTTACTATCTGGTTATTCAGGATTTTTCACTTTTCGATTTTCACTTTTCACTTTCCTAATGCGAGTCCCTGACCACTTCGCTTCCCGAAGCTCCTTTCAGAAAATCCAGATCTGCACCAAGGTGTGATTGCTCTACATGTTTTAAATAGAGACCAACATATCCTCTATCCGTGATTGCAGTTGAAGGTTGCCATTGCATTTTTCGTTTTGCCAGTTCCCCGTCATCTACGTGTAAATGCAATGATCTTGCTGCAACGTCCAGCGTAATCAAATCACCACTTTTAATGACACTGAAATTTCCACCCAATGCCGCTTCAGGTGAAACATGCAAAACGACTGTACCGAAACCAGTGCCACTCATTCTTCCATCTGATATACGAACCATGTCTGTAACCCCTTTTTGCAATATTTTTTTGGGTAACCCCATATTACCTACTTCAGGCATACCCGGGTAACCTTTCGGCCCGACATTCTTTAATACCAATATACTTGTTTCGTCGACATCCAATGCAGGATCATCAATCCGGTCTTTATAGTCTTCTATATTCTCAAACACGACTGCCTTGCCCGTATGTTTCATCAACTCCGGCGATGCTGCAGAAGGTTTTATAACAGCGCCATTCTCACAAATATTTCCTTTCAATACTGCCAACCCGGTAGATGGATTAAAAGGCTGTTCCGTTGTAGCGATCACGTCACGATCATAGCACTCAGCCTTGCTATAATTTTCTTTCATCGTTCTGCCATTCACTGTTATTACCTCTCCGTGTAATAACCCATCCAGTTCTTTCAATACAGCGGGTAATCCGCCAGCATAATAAAGATCTTCCATAAAATGTACACCGCTGGGTTGCACGTTTGTTATCAGCGGCACATTCGATGATAATCTGTCAAAATCAGGCAATGAAAGTTCAACGCCGATTCTTCCCGCAATCGCCAACAGGTGAATAATAAAATTGGTAGACCCTCCAATTGCAGCGTTAGTAATGATTGCATTTTCAAAAGCTTTCTTTACAAGAATATCAGATGGTTTCAAATCCTCTTTTACCATCTCAACAATTCTTAATCCGCTCAATTGTGCTAACACTTTTCTTCTCGCATCAGCTGCAGGTATCGCGGCATTACCAGGTAATGCCAGGCCCAACGATTCAATCATACAAGCCATAGAAGACGCTGTACCCATCACACCGCAATGGCCACGGCTACGACACATGGATGCTTCAATAATCCGCAATTCATCATGATCGATTTTTCCCCCACGTTGCTCTTCGCTATAACGCCACACATCACTGATGCTGATCTTTTTTCCCTTATAGTTACCTGTTAGCATCGGGCCGCCGGATACAACGATTGAAGGAATATTGACACTGCAGGCGCCCATTACCAACGATGGCGTTGTTTTATCACAACCGCAAAGCAATACAACGCCGTCAATTGGGTTGGCACGAATTGATTCTTCCACATCCATGCTGGCAAGATTGCGATACAACATCGCAGTCGGCTTCATCAACGTTTCACCCAACGACATTACAGGAAACTCAACAGGAAAACCGCCTGCTTCGGATATCCCACGTTTCACAGATTCCGCTAATTCACGGAAATGGGAATTACAGGGAGTTAGTTCACTCCATGTATTGCAAATGCCGATTACGGGTTTATTGTTAAATTCATAATCAGGTATACCCTGGCTCTTCATCCATGAACGATAAATCAATCCATCCTTTCCCGTTCTTCCAAACCATTGCTGGCTTCTTAGTTGTTTTTGCATGCAGGTTATTGTTCTTTAGTTTCAAGTTCTAAATTATTGTTCGATGGTTCAATTGTTATATTGTTGAGATACTCATTGAAAAATATTTTTCCAAAAGCCACGCCAACAATTAAACAATATAACCATTAAACCATACTCATAAATCATCTATTTTCTTTTCCCAAATTTATGAACAGGCAATCCTTTTACACCCGGTTTAGCTATAAAAACATTTCCGCTCAGCGGGTATTTTTCTAAAACATCTGCAGGCATGTTTTCTCTTGCGGTTGTTATAAATAGATAATCAAGATTGTCGCCGCCAAATGCACACGAACTCACTTGTGGAACTGGTAATTCGATCTTACCTAATTGTTCTCCCGTTTCAGGATTATACCGATACACACCAAACGCATCCCATTGTGCAATCCACAACATACCTTCTGTATCCATACACATTCCATCAGGACTGCCCTCAGTAATTCTTATCGCAACTTTCTCAAACTGCAGATCGCCTGTTTTTATATCGTAGAAAAAAGATTGTACTGTCTTTGTCGGGCTATCGATATAATAAACTTTACTTCCATCTTCAGACCATACAATACCATTGGAAATGGAAACATTATCAAGTCGCTTTTTCAGAGAGAGATCATGCTCAATTGAATACAATGCACCTGCACCCGTTTCAAATTCACGATGCATCGTTCCAATCAACAGCCTGCCCATTGGATCGCATCCGCCATCGTTGGTTCTGTTCATCGGTTTATGCTTTTCTATATCGACCAACCATTCAAATTCTCCAGTTGATAAATCAAAAGCAATCAATCCTCCCTGCACTGCGAGCAATATCTTATCATTATGTTCAGTTTCGGCGACAAGGCTAACACGGAAATCCATCAGCCATTCAGCTACTTCGCCATTTTCCCATTTATATTCATGAAATTTTTTTCCGTCAATATCTACCCAGAAAAAACTTCGGCGGGATTGATGCCAATATGGGCCTTCCGCAAGAATATTGTTTGATTTGTATAATAACGAAGCCTGCAAGTAATGAAATTTAGTGATTATTAAATCGGCCAAAAGATAATTCATTTTAGTATGAAAGGCATAATTGGGATACCAGCTTTGTACTACTATTTAACTTTTGTTGGGATGCTCCGTTATGCTTCAAAAATACTATTAAGCAATATGAATTACATGTTTATTCAAAAAAGTGTTTGAAGCAAAGACTTTTCTCAAAATGCCTATGGATTTGTAAAAGAAGTTTACCATCTGTAATTTTAAGCATCGTAATCCCAGAATAAATTACGTTCTCTTTGATACAATATCGTTAGCCTTAATTATGAAATTAATCATCGGTCTGCTATTAATAGCTATTTCCTTTTTCGGTACAATTTTTTTCAGAAACTATCATGGCACATTAATTAGCCATCCGGGAATTTGGTATACTTTATTTTTTGCGGTAGGCCTTGTCGGCGCCTTACTCATCTATAATGCAATAAGAGGAATGAAAACGATTATTGAAGATCATATTGATACAAGCGCTGAAAAATTAAAATCACACGCAAAAAGGGTGCAAATTGATTTTGACAAATGCGAATTTAAAAGTGGTTCTTTTTCACATCAGATTGAACAATCAAATGCAACCGTGGCAGAACTTTTACTTCAAGACTCACCAATTCTTCCCGCTACTAGCATTACAGAAAATATAATTCAATCTTATTTAAAGTATACAGACAATATTAATGGCGAAAAAATTACTTTTATAAGTCACGCTTTTCCGTTTGATGAGACTACACTCAAATTCTATGTATTAAACAATAACATTAGCTTATATATTGATGAATCCAGTCCACAGAAATATCTATTCGAGATAAAAAAGTAAACGAAAAATAAATAATCTAAGACAATGCTTATCCAAACTCTTCAACTATTATTTGACCGCGACCTGAAAAAATTAAAAACTGAAATCTCATCGTATAAGAATGAGCACGCGATCTGGGTCACCGAAAAAAATATTGCTAACTCAGGAGGCAATCTGTGTTTGCATTTAATCGGCAACCTGAACACTTATATTGGTAAAGAAATCGGTAAAACAGGCTACCAAAGAAACCGGGAGCTTGAATTCAGTTTGAAAAATATTCCTCAAAAGGAACTCATTGAAAAAACTGAAGAAACCATATTGGTGGTAAATAATTCCTTTGCAATGCTGAGGCAAGAAGATTTGTCAAATGATTTTCCCGTTCTCGTATTTGATAAACCGGTATCAACTGAATATCTACTGGTTCACCTGGCGACACATTTAACGTATCATCTTGGCCAGATCAATTACCATAGAAGATTACTGGATAATTAATTGTCCCGTTTCCAGCAGAAAAGCTCAACTATCTTTGCTCACGAATGAGATTTCAGAAAATTATACCGGTTGATAAACTGAGACCTTATATAAAATATTTCGCCATTTCTGAAAATACTGAAGAGCGGGATTATAAAGTCTTTCCTTCAACTGGTCTTGTAATTGGGTTTCAATACAAAGGAAACTTGTCGGTTATAAAAAACGCCAAAGAAATTTCGTTGGCAAAAGCCGGCATTACCGGTATCGCCGATAGTTTTAGGATATTCAGAAACTCTGCTGATACCGGGACGATACTTGTGTATTTTACAGAAACCGGTATCACTCATTTTTCCAGTAGTCCGGCTAATGAGTTGTTTAATCAAAGCATTTCCCTGGACAACTTGTTTAATAAAGACGCTGTTATTGAGTCTGAAGAAAAACTGGCTCTCGCATCTTCTGACCGGGACAGGATAAGTATCGTTGAGAAATTTTTACTAAAAGAATTAAAAGAACGGGAAAGCGACAAGATGATCGTTGAAGCCGTACGATTAATTTATCAATCAAAAGGCTCCATTAAAATAAAAGAGCTTACTGAAAAGTTGTTCATCAGCCAAAGTCCGTTTGAAAAAAGATTCAGAAAGACTGTGGGTACTACGGCAAAAAAGTTTTCTTCTATCATCCGATTCAATTCGGTAGTCGATCAGCTCGATTCTGGAAAATCGCTTACAGAAATCTGTTATGAGAACAACTTCTTTGACCAGGCGCACTTTATAAAAGACTTCAAACAATACACAGGTGATACACCTGAGAAATTCAAGCGACTGTTATAATTAAACGATTTTTTACAATTCAGGGTGATTGATTTGTTCAAATTTTGTGTTCATACAAAAACCAGTAAAACAATCACAAATGTTTACACTCGAACAAATCAAAGCAGCTCATTCCAACGTAAAAAGTGGCGCCGATTTTCCAAACTATGTAAATGATATTGTAAAACTTGGGGTAATCGCATACGACACCTATGTTGCAGACGGACATACAGAGTATTTTGGAAAAGGCAGCTTCCGGATCTCATCAGGCCAGCGGTACGATCCACTTTCTATTCAAGATAAAAGTCAGGGGTACCAATTTCAGAAAGATTTAAAAGAACATCAGCAGGGAAAAACGGATTATTATACTTTTTGTAGACTCTGCGCCGGATTGGGTATAAACAGATGGAGAGTTGATACAGAAAAAATGACCTGCACGTACTATGATAATCCCGGCAATGAAGTGTTAGTAGAAAAAATTCCTGCAGTTTCTTCCGGTAATTAATTTTTGAATCAATTTTTTAAGGAAATTGAATACTCGAAAATTGCCCGGCTCCAAACAAGTATCATTTGTTTGTTGACTAAAAGCTGACAAGATGCAACTAACAATAAAACAACTCATCGATAATAAAGATTATAAAGGTTTGCAGGAAGCTCTTTCAAAAAATCCTGAGCTTGCCAACGAAGGCATTCCTTTCGATGAAAAGAATACAGCAAAAGCACATCCGCTGCATCGGATTTGCGATGGCGTATTCGCCGGTACTTTTTCAGATGAAGAAGGTCTTGAAATGGCAAAAATTTTCCTTGCTCATGGCGCGAATGTAAATGGCGGTGAATTGATCGAAAAAAAAGATACACCGCTTCTGGCTGCATCAAGTTTACATGCTGATAAAATTGCCCTGTTTTATATTGATAACGGTGCGGAGATAAATCATCCAGGCTGCCACGGCGGTACGGCGTTGCATTGGGCTGCATGGTGCGGAAGACCGATAGTTGTCGAAAAATTGATTCGATCGAATGCGGCCTTAAATAAGAAGTGTATTGACTTTCAGGCGACACCTTTATTTTGGGCCGTGCATGGATGGAGACAAAGCGATAAAAAAGACATCCGTGGCTATCTTAGTTGTATAAAAATATTGGTGGAGGCTGGTGCCGATAAAACAATTCCAAATGCAGATGGACACATACCTTATAGTTTAGCAGAAGAGAATGACAAGGAATTGAAAGAATTATTACGTTAAAGCAAACGCTGAATATTTAATGAATGTAACAAGGCTTGTGTAGGACATGGTGACTATCAGATATGAGATCAATCCGAACTATTCAAATATTAAAACACCAATCAAGAAAAAAATACTTGGAATTGTAAATTAGTGCAATGAAATTAAAGGTAACTGTATTAGGCGCCGGCTTTGGCGGTCTGGAACTCACCAGCATACTTTCAGAAACTCTCGGCGATCAACTTGATCTTACATTAATTGATCAGCATGATACATTCTTCTTTGGTTTTTCTAAACTGGATGTAATGTTTGGTCACAAGAACGCGGAAAGTGTAAAAATTCCATACAGCAGCATCGAAAAGCCAGGAGTAAAATTTAAAAAGGAAACGATAACAGCGATAGATCCTTCAACTAAAACTGTAATCACGAAGAATGCAACATACCAGTCAGATATATTGGTAATTGCATTGGGCGCTAATTATGATATCGCCGCAACACCTGGCTTGTCGGAATATGGTAATGAATATTATAGCTTTTCAGGCGCTGAAAAATTGCGTGACCTGCTTCCAGGTTTTACAGGTGGTCATGCTGTGGTTGGTGTTTGCGGAGCGCCATTCAAATGTCCGCCTGCCCCAAGCGAAGGCGCATTGATGCTGCATGATTACTTAACGAATCGAGGTATACGAGATGCTTGCACTATCACATTGGTCATTCCGTTTGGTTCGCCTATTCCTCCTTCTCCTGATTCTTCAAAGGCTTTAGTGAAGTCATTTGAAGAACGGAATATTCGTTTTATTCCGCAGCGAAAAGTAAGTAGTGTAAATAAGGATAAAAAAGTAATACTGGATGATGGTACAGAATTGCCTTGTGATTTGTTGCTGGGTATTCCCAAGCATGTAGCGCCTGATGTGATACTGCAAAGTCCATTGGCTGAAAATGGGTGGATTGCGGTAGACCGGGCCAATCTTCGTACCAAATTCCCTGGCGTATATGCAGTAGGTGACGTAACGAGTGTTGGAACACCGAAAGCGGGTGTATTTGCCGAAGGCGCAGCAAAGATCGCCGCAGCGTCAATCATTGCTGAGTTTAAAGGCAACGAAAACAATAATCCTTATACAGGCGCTGGTTCATGTTATATTGAATTTGGAAAAGGAACCGTAGCCCGTGTTGATGTTGATTTTTTTTCCGGGCCAAAACCTTTTGGCATTCATCATGAGGCTTCTGAATCACTGGTGATAGATAAAGAACAATTTGGCGCAAGCAGAAAAACGCGTTGGTTTGGGTTATAAAAAATAATTTATCATTTAATCTATTTATAAAATGGCGACATACCTGATCGAAATACCGCATTCAGAAAACACATTTGAATGCAAACAAGTGATCAAACTATTTGTAGAATCGGGCTCTCATCTATTGGCAAATGCACAATGGGGTTGTAAATCAGGAGTGCATAAGTCCTGGTTCATCAGTGAATTTGAAAATAAAGAGGAAGCATTACACATCATTCCTCCATTTTTAAGGCATTCGGCAAACGTGATAGAATTGGTAACTTTTTCAAAAGAAGATATCGCAGCATTTGCAGAAACGAATAAGCATTGATCACTTATTTGTAACGGCCTAAAACTGCAATAAAAATGCCGTCCCTATTCCCTCTTCACTTTGTACCTGGATATTTCCTTTGTGCAACATCATGATTTGTTTGCAAAGGCTGAGACCAATTCCGCTTCCTGTTTTTTTCGTACTGAAGAAAGGAATAAAAATTTTGTCTACAACTTCCGGTGGCATGCCATTACCATTATCCGAAATCTTTATAATGGTTTTGCGATTTGCGGCGACGTAGGCTGATAAAGTAATT
Organism: Chitinophagaceae bacterium; assembly: GCA_049840875.1. GTDB lineage: Bacteria > Bacteroidota > Bacteroidia > Chitinophagales > Chitinophagaceae > JAFDYH01. The sequence continues at coordinate 220,234 of JASGJE010000007.1, forward strand.
TGTGGCTCTTGCTTTTCTTTTACAGCATCGATCGCATTGACCAGCAAATTAATCATCACCTGTTCCAGCAAGCTGGTATCGCATTCAATCATCAGGTCAGGATCTTTCAGAATCGTATCAACTTCAATATTCTTTTGTTCCAACGTGGGCAACATCAGCTGAAGCAGGTTTTCAAAAATATCTCTGACATACACCCGCGTCAGGTTCAGCGTAGTAATTTTATTAAGACTGCGATATGTTTCTGCAAATTTCAATAATCCTTCGCTTCTCCGTTTGATCGTATCAATACCCAACTCAAGATCATCGACCGCACCTGACTCATTATTGAGTACGCTAACGGAAAGCTGCAACCGGTGTTTCAGTGTATCTGCAAGTGAAGAAATCGGCGCAACAGAATTCATGATTTCGTGGGTCAATACGCTCAATAACTTTTGCCAGGCTTTTGATTCCGTTTCATCCAGGGCTTCGTTTACATTCTGAAATGCAATCAGTTTATAAATTTTGCCATCAGTCTGAAAAGCTGTTGCCGATAGTAAGATTTTAAATGAAGTCCTTTCAGGATGTGCTGTGGCAATACGCCCCTCCCCGGGTTTTACTGCTTTTATTTCATTGTACAATTCTTCATCACGACGGGCAAGCGAATGAATTGTTTTCAGATATGGTAGCTGCAACATTCTTTTCAACGATTCATTCATCCAGACTATTTCACCGGTTTCTTCTTCATAGGAAAGAATGCCCGTGTCTACCAGTTCAAGAATTTTTTGCAAATACTGGTACTGGGTTTCTTTCTCTTTACTGATTGCCTTGAATGTTGTATTGATATCATTGAAACCTTGCCGCAGCGGCTGTATTTCGATTGGCGCATGCTTCACATCAAAATACCTGGAAAAATCTCTGTAATGTGCCGATTCCACAAATTGATTCAACTCGTCATGCGCTTTACGTTGAAAACGATAAAACTCAACTACCTGGTAAATAATAATCGGCGACAGTAACAACAGGTAAGCGAACCAACCCTTTATTAATAAAAAAGAAGCGGCGCTCAACATTGCAAACAGCAATAGTACGTGTGTGATGATCCGCCATTGGTAGCTTTTAAACATGGTATGAGAATGTGCTAATTTGAAAATGTGCAAATGTGCAAATGAGAGGCTGATATTTGTTAGTCTTAAACAACTGTTTCGTGCAGGTTTTTAAAATTTTGTCAGACGTTACTGATATCTTTCATTATCAAATTTGCAAATTAGCAAATCAGCATATTATTATATATCGTACTTACTTAACCTTCTGTAAAGAGCGGTTCTTGTCAGTCCCAATTCTCTTGCAGCTTTTGTAATGTTACCGTTATGTTTTTCGATGACTTTCAGGATAGTATTTTTTTCAATTGAGCTCAATTTCAATTCAGCGGGCTCAGAAACGTCAACTGATTGCGACTCGATTGGCGAGAAGATCAAATCTTTGGCCTGTAATACCCCTTCTTCCGACATGATAACGGCCCTTTCAATAGTGTATTGTAATTCCCTTACATTACCGGGGTAATGATAGCTCTGCAATTTTTCAACGGCACGGGAATCAAATTCAAGTACCGGCTTCATATACTTATTGCTGTACATTTTACTGAAATATTTTGCCAGCAATACAATATCATTATCTCTCTTGCGCAAAGGCGGTACTGTTATCTCCACCGTATTGATGCGGTAGATCAAATCTTTTCTGAAACGGCTTTCATTTGCAAGCTCTGCCAGAGGCACGTTTGTGGCACAAATCAGCCGGATATCAACCGGTACAGGTTCATTGCTGCCTAGTCGTATTACCTGCCGGTTTTGCAGTACACTTAATAATTTAGCCTGCAGATGCAAAGGAATATTTCCTATTTCATCTAAAAACAACGTGCCGCCACTCGCCGCTTCAAAACGGCCAACCCTGTCCTCACGTGCATCTGTAAATGCTCCTTTTTTATGACCAAATAATTCACTCTCAAACAATGATTCTGTCAGTGCGCCAACATCTACTTTCAAATAAGGCTTTTCATGACGCAATGATTGTTGATGAACAGCTTTTGCAATTAAATCTTTACCCGTTCCATTTTCTCCAAGAATTAAAATATTCGCATCTGTCGGAGCTATCTTTTCTATTTTATAAAAAATCTCCTGCATTACTTCCGATTCACCCAGCAATTCTTTACCAATAATCGAATCTGAACTCAACATCGGCGCTGCAGCCGATTTATTTGTTTTTCTTTTCAGAATATCACGGATCGTGGTAAGCAATCGTTCATTATGCCATGGCTTCACTACAAAATCCGAAGCGCCTTCTTTTAATGAACGAACAGCGAGATCTATATCACCATAGGCGGTGATCATAATTACAGAAGTATCCGGCTTTGTTTTTTTTATTTCGTTTAACCAGAAAATTCCTTCATTGCCTGTATTGATACTGCTATTGAAATTCATATCCAGCAGTATCATATCAAAATTGTCTTTTGAAAGATGCCAGCGAAGGTTTTCAGGATTTTTTTCTGTGACGACTTCTTTTGTCTCCGTTTTTAATAATAACCGAACAGCGGTAAGCACATCAGGATCATCGTCTACCACCAGTATAGAAGAGTTCTTTAACAGCATTTTGTCCAGCATGAGCGTGTTTTTGGCACACTCTGCTGCAATTATACCATAAATACAAAGTTGTGGCAATTAAATTTTTAAAAAATACCAGTAATTTCGACTGTATCAAAAGCGGACACAGGTTGTATCGAAAACGAACTAATTCGTACTAGAATTCGTCACAAGTCGTTGTGACTCATAAGAATCAGAAACTGGCATATTCTTCACATTGGAAACAGCAGAAATCTCATGTGTAAATAAAAAAAATTAAACGACCCGTAACCTTATCAGTGGTCGGGTCGTTTAATCAAATGGTTCAACTACTAAAGCTTATAAACTGTGGACAGAGTAATCGAAAAAAAGACTTGGACTAAGAAACGAATCTTAACCATCATCGGGGTCGTCGGCATTGTTGGACTTGCAGGCGCCAGCTATTATTTCACGTCAGGCAAAAGCCGCCTTAACGTAGATACTGAACGTATCGCTATCAGTGAAGTAAAAACAGGAATCTTCCAGGAAAACATCCCTGTAAACGGAACTGTTCTACCACTTACGTCAATTTTTCTTGAAACACAGGAAGGCGGGCAGGTGGAAGAAAGATATGTTGAAGATGGAACGATAATGAAAAAGGGCCAGCCGATCGTTCGCCTTTCAAACACTAACCTGCTGATGAGCACCATGAACCAGCAGAACACGGTATTCAATACGCTTACCCAAATGCAGATTAACCGAAATGCTGCCCAGCAGAATACAGTAAATAAGTTGACGCAGATGGCTGACGTGGAAAGCTTGTATAAGGAAGCTGAACGTGTATATAACCTAAATAAAAAACTATACGAACAAAAAGCAATCGGATTGCAGGATCTGAAGCAATCTGAGAATAACTATAATTATTATTCGCAAAAACGTAACCTGGCCCGCCAGATACTTATCGCAGATACAGTTTCTACCAAACAACAGCAACAACAGGATAAACAATCTTACGAAGGCTCACAACAAGCGTTGGCGATCATGAAGAAAAAAGTGGAAGACCTGATTGTAAAATCGCCTGTCGATGGTCAGTTGACTTCTTTAGACGCTGAAGTTGGCCAAACAAAAGCGCCAGGCGCAAGAATCGGACAGATCGACGTACTGGGCGGCTTCAAAGTAAGAGTGGATGTAGATGAGCACTATCTTTCAAGAATTTATACCGGGCTAAAAGGTACATTCAGTTTCGCCGATACGATGTATACGCTGGAAATCCAGAAAGTTTATTCTCAGATTACCAATGCCCGTTTCCAGGTAGATATGGTATTTAAAGGAAAAGTTCCAAAAGGTATCCGTCGCGGACAAACCTTGCAGATATTACTTTCATTGAGTGATGCAAGGCAGGCGCTTCTTTTGCCAAAAGGCGGTTTCTATCAGCAAACCGGTGGTAACTGGATCTTTAAAGTGAATGAAAGCGGATCGCTTGCGACTAAACAGGATATCCTGTTGGGCAATATGAATACAGATTATTATGAAGTCCTTAGCGGACTAAAACCAGGGGATAAAGTTGTAACGAGTAGTTATGAAAACTATGGAACCATGCAGGAGCTGGTTCTGAAAAAGTAAACCACATTTCGATTAAGCTTAAATTACATTGCCATGAAACGCAAAACCATCTATGCTGTACTTCTGGTCTGCTTCGCAGCCCTGATTTCTTCAGCCAATCAGAATAGCCACGAATGTACCAGTACAGGCCTCAGCTATTCACAAAAGAATTGCTGCAGTAAAACTGCGGCGACTAAGACAACTACTACTGCCGATGCGGCATCAGTACCATTAAACCTTCTTTTATTCGATCTCTAAAATATAGCCCAGGAAACAAACAACAATATTCACTTCAAACAACAACACAATGATCAAGATCACCGACCTCGAAAAAATTTACAGGACAGAAGAAGTAGAAACTGTCGCCTTGAATAAACTTTCTATTGAAGTTAAAGAAGGCGAATTTGTCGCTGTGATGGGCCCATCCGGCTGCGGCAAATCCACTTTGTTGAACATTCTCGGCCTTCTGGATGATCCCGATGCCGGAAGCTTTGTGTTTAATGGCATTGAAGTGGCCAAATTCAATGAACGCAAAAGAGCTGATCTTCGTAAACGTAATATCGGTTTCGTGTTCCAAAGCTTTAACCTCATTGATGAACTGACAGTTTTTGAAAACGTAGAGCTCCCCTTGATCTATACCGGCGTTAAATCTGCAGACCGTAAAAAAAGAGTAGAAGAAGTGTTGGATAAAGTACAGATCATGCACCGCCGCAATCACTATCCTCAACAGTTGTCGGGTGGTCAGCAACAGCGTGTAGCGGTAGCCCGTGCAGTCGTAAACAATCCTAAATTGATTCTTGCGGATGAGCCGACCGGAAATCTTGATAGCAGCAATGGTAACGAAGTAATGCAGATGCTGACTGATCTGAATGAGCAGGGAACTACAATTGTAATGGTAACTCACTCTGAACACGATTCAAGATATAGCCATCGTATCATCCGTATGCTTGACGGACAGGCTGTATTGGAAAACATAATGGTTTAAGTCCATCCGCTTTTAAATGTATACTTTATAAACATATTTACCCTTTCAGCCTTAACAACGCTGAAAGGGTAAATAGTTAACTGCCGCCATTTCCGTATTCCTGAGAGTTTTGTGAAAGCCTGCCTTCCGGTAGGCGAGCTCTTTGCGATAAGGATCAATCATCACTTTGATTAAAAGTGAAAATTAAAACTTCGCACACTGCGGAGATCGGGAGGATATTGTCTATGATACGCAATTACCTTAAAATGGCTATCCGGAACCTGTTAAAATACAGGTTCATTTCATTTATCAACCTGTTTGGCCTCACGGTGGGGCTCACCTGCTGTTTGCTGATCACCACGTATATACTGAACGAACTCAGCTATGATAAGTGGAACAAAAATGCAGAGAACACCTATCGGGTAACACGATCTTTTAATAACACGAACGGCGTTGTATCTCTCACATTAAGCACCGTATCACCACCATTCGGTTATTACTTTCCAACAGATTTTCCGGAAATAAAGAAGATGACAAGGTTACTGGAAAATGGTCCGATCCCTTCGCGTTATAAGGATAAAATCTTCAATGAACGCGGCATGTATTTCGCCGATGAAAATCTTTTTGACGTATTCTCTCTCCAATCCGTAAAAGGCAATCCGAAAACTGCGCTCAGCGAGCCATTCTCTGTTATGATGACAGAAAGTATGGCAAAAAAATATTTCGGTAATGAAGATCCGATCAATAAAGTAATACGCTTCAATAGCCAGTTTGATTGTAAAGTGAGTGGTATTTACAAACCGTTTCCCGCCAATTCACACATGCATCCGGAAATGCTTATTTCTTTCAATACCTTGAAAGATTCCGCTGTATATGGGGATGAACAACTACGAACCAATTGGGGTAATAATTCATTCTTTACTTATTTGTTATTACCCGATCATTACAACCCTGCCAATCTTGAACGGATGTTCCCCGCCTTCCTGGATAAGCATATGGCCGATAACTATAAAGGCAATAAACCTTCGAAAATGACCAAACTCGGTTTGCAAAAGCTAACCGATATCCATCTCTATTCTCATACAGACTATGAAGCAGAACCAAACGGTGATATCAGCCGCGTTTATATTTTCTCTGCTATTGCTTTATTCATCCTTTTAATTGCGTGTATCAATTACATGAACCTTTCTACTGCACGTTCCGCATTACGTGCAAAGGAAATCGGCATACGCAAAGTAATCGGCGCAAGAAAAAAAGAATTGATCTCTCAATTTCTCAGTGAATCAGTATTGCTTTGTTTTATGGCAACTATTATCGCGTTGCTATTAACATGGGCAACTCTGCCATGGTTAAATAAAGTATCAGGCCAGCAGCTTTCTTTTGCGACGTTATTACAGGTAAAAATTCTGATTCCTCTTTTTATAACACCTTTTTTCATCGGCATTATCTCCGGAATATATCCTGCCCTGTTCATGTCTGCATTCCAACCTATTAAAACGCTGAAGGGTTTGTTCAAAGCCGGCGGCAGTAGTATTTCATTCAGAAAAGTATTAGTGATAACACAGTTTGCAATCAGTATTATCCTGATCATTACGACGTTCGTTGTGTTTCAGCAATTACATTATATACAAACACGATCATTAGGTTACGATAAAGACCGCGTTGTAACAATGAATTATACGGGCGAAGTTGGCAAACAGTATGAATCATTCCGGACTGAATTATTGCAAAACACAGCATTTAAAGATGTTACCCGTTCTTCACGAATTCCAACAGGACGTTTATTGGACAACATGGGAGCGTCTGTATCCAATGGCGATTCTTTGCAACCAGTCGTAGCTGATATCAAGTATGTAAATACCGACTATGATTTTGTAAATACATTCGGTATTTCTCTTGCAGCAGGTCGGTTTTTTTCCAGGGATTACGGCACCGATACAATGAATTATGTGTTGAATCAAACCGCCGTAAAAGCAATCGGATGGAAAAGCGATCAGGATGCAGTCGGAAAAGATTTTGTCTATGGCGGCACAAAAGGCCATGTTGTGGGCGTTACGAAAGATTTTCATTTTGAATCGATGCACCAGGCCATTGCTCCGATGGTCTTTATCATGTTACCTCCAAGAAACACTTACTACAATAACGTCTCAATAAAAATCGCAGGGAATAACACAGCCGCAGCAATCGGCGTAATGGAGCGTACATGGAAAAAATTCTTTCCTGAAACGCCATTTGAATATCAGTTTATCGACGAAAATTTCAATAAACTTTACCAGTCAGAGCAGCGGCAGGCAACCATTTTTACTTCATTTGCAAGTGTTGCTATTCTTATCGCATGTCTTGGTTTATTTGGTTTATCCGCATTCACTATATCACAACGCATTAAAGAAATCGGTGTACGAAAAGTATTGGGCGCAAGCACGAATAGCTTAGTTGGTTTGTTAGCAAAAGATTTTTTAAAACTCGTTGGAATAGCGGCTGTCATTGCATTTCCGATTGCGTGGTACGCCATGCATAGCTGGCTGAAGGATTTTGCATATCGAATCAGTTTACAATGGTGGGTATTTCTTGCTGCGGCTATACTGGCGGGATTAATTGCTTTTATAACGGTAAGCTTCCAGGCAGTAAAGGCAGCATTGATGAACCCGGTGAAGTCGCTGAGAACAGAGTAGAGAAGCCTCATCCCGACCTTCTCCTGAGGAGAAGGCCATCAACGCACATACCATGCTTGTCGAAAATATTTATCACTATTATTATTTCTAAAAATGAAAACTATAGATAAAGTGCAAGAAAGAATACTTACCGAAGTCAAAATAATTCGAGTGTAAAATTTTAAGATATCCCAATTGAAAACTTTAAAACATTTAACAATTTTAGTTAACTAAAGCCTCCCCTACAGGGGAGGTTTGGAGGGGCTGTATGCTTAAAAATTATATCACTGTAGCATTTCGTAGTCTTGGAAAAAACAAAGGTTCTTCCATTATCAATATTGGTGGTCTTGCAGTTGGTATGGCCGTCGCTATGCTGATTGGCTTATGGATTTACGATGAAGTGTCGTACGACAAATACCATAAGAATTATGACCACCTGGCCCGTGTAATGCAACATCAAACTTCCAACGGTACTGTCTATTCAGGTGAGTCTGTTCCATATCCATTGGCAGATGAGCTGCGAAATAATTATGGTGGTGATTTTAAGTATGTAGTAATGGCCTCCTGGCAAGGTGATCACATTCTTACGTACGCTGAAAAGAAAATTTCAAGGAGCGGTATGTTCATGGAAAAAGATGCAGCGAGATTATTAACGTTAAAAATGCTGGCTGGCAACTACGATGGGCTGAATGACATGAATTCAATCCTTGTATCTGAATCTACTGCAAAACTTTTCTTTGCCGATGCGAATGATGCAATGGGAAAGGTGATCAAAATCGATAACAAAGAAAATCTTAAGGTAACAGGCGTGTATGAAGATCTTCCTTTCAATACAGAATTCCGGGATCTGAAATATATAGCGCCCTGGGATATTTATGTGGCAATGGAGCCGTGGATACAAAGAACAAAAAAAGAAATTCAATGGGACAATAATTCCTTCCAGCTATTTGCACAAATTGCAGACAGAGCAGACTTCAAATCTGTAAATAAAAGAATCCTCAATTCAAAACTTGATCGTGTACCTGCTGAAGACAAAAAATATAAATCGCAGATTTATTTGCATCCGGCAAAAGACTGGCACTTGCGCTCTCATTGGGACAATAATGGCTTACAAACCGGTGGCGCTATAGAATACGTTTGGCTATTCAGCATCATTGGTGTATTTGTATTGTTACTTGCCTGCATCAATTTTATGAATCTTAGTACTGCCCGTTCTGAAAAACGTGCGAAAGAAGTTGGCATACGCAAAGCAATCGGTTCAGTTAGAAAACAACTGGTATGGCAATTTTATTGTGAATCGTTATTAGTGGTTGTTTTCGCATTTGTATTTGCAATAGCCCTGGTACAATTGTCATTACCATGGTTTAACTCTGTAGCGAATAAACAAATGATTATTCCCTGGCAGCAACCTTTGTTCTGGATTATTGGCGTCGCATTCACAGTATTCACCGGTATTATTGCCGGTAGTTACCCCGCTTTATATCTTTCTTCATTTCAGCCGGTAAAAGTGTTGAAAGGAACATTCAGAGTCGGGCGGTTTGCCTCCATGCCCCGTAAAGTTCTTGTTGTTTTACAATTTACCATATCAATGGCGCTGATCATTGGCACTATTATCGTTTATAATCAGGTGCAATACTCGAAAAACCGGCCAATCGGGTACGACAGAAATGGATTGATGATGATTCAAATGAAGTCGCCTGATTATTATGGCAAGTTTGATTTGCTAAGAACTGATTTGAAAAACTCAGGAGTAGTAAAAGAATTTGCAGAATCTTCTAGTCCGGTTACCGGTGTATGGTCAAACAGTGGTGGCTTTTCATGGGAAGGAAAAGATCCCAGCCTGGATGCAGACTTTGCGGTGATATGGGTAACACATGAATACGGCAAAACTGTTGGCTGGAACTTTAAAACTGGCCGAGATTTTTCGCGTGAATTTGGTACAGACTCAACCGCCGTTGTAGTGAATGAAGCCGCTGTAAAATTTATGGGTATTAAAAATCCAATCGGCGCTATGTTGAAGTGGGGACCAACCAGTACCTATAAAATTGTCGGCGTGATAAAAGATATGGTGATGTCATCACCTTATTCGCCGGTAAAACAAACCATTTATTTTCTCGGCTATGAAAACGTAAACTGGATGGTGCTGAAATTAAATCCACTAAAAAGCGCCAGCGAGTCCATCTCTGCAATTGAAGCATCTTTCAAAAAATATATTCCTTCTGCACCTTTTGATTACAAATTTGCGGATGCTGAATTCGCTGCAAAGTTTGCCACTGAAGAACGTGTTGGCAAATTAGCAACATTCTTTGCCGCACTTGCTATATTCATCAGTTGCCTTGGTCTGTTTGGTCTTGCTTCATTTGTTGCAGAGCAACGCACAAAAGAAATTGGCATCCGGAAAGTATTGGGTGCATCGGTTATAAACTTATGGAGTATGTTATCAAAAGACTTTGTGATTTTGGTGATCATATCATGTTTCATTGCTGCTCCGCTTGCCTATTATTATATGAGCAACTGGTTAATGAAATATGATTATCGTACAGGAATATCAGGTTGGGTTTTTGCGATGGCGGGTATTGGTGCATTGATCATTACCTTATTGACTGTAAGTTTCCAGGCAATAAAAGCAGCGACAACGAAACCTGTGAGAAGCTTACGGGCAGAATAGGAAGCCTCCTTAGGTCCCGATAGCTATCGGGACCTAAGGAGGGGCTTAAGAGGCCACAGTTCGAAAAGACATTTATTTTATCACAATAACCCTCCCCCTTGGGGAGGTTTGGAGGGGCTGTATGTTTAAAAACTATTTCAAAACCGCATGGCGCAGCATCATCAGAAATAAGCTCACCAGCTTCATCAATATTTTTGGATTGGTAATTGGCCTTTCCTGCAGCTTATTGATATGGCTTTGGGTAAACGATGAGCTGAGTTACAATAAATTTTTACCGGGTGTAAAAAATATTTATGAGGTACATGTAAATGCACCATTTAATGGCGACACTGTTACCATAACAATGACACCAGGGCCACTAAGTGAAGCGATTCAAAACAATATATCACAGGTGGAGTGGTCTACTAAAACGACCTTTCCGTTTGACGCGTTGCTCACTGTGGGCGAAAAGGCCATCAAGGAAAAAGGAATATATGCTACCCCTTCCTTCTTTAATGTATTTCCACTACCAACAATTGCTGGAAATGCCTCCAATACGATAGCGAAAATTGATCAAATTGTTATAACCCGTCGCGTAGCAGAAAAATATTTTAAAACCACCGAAGTTGTTGGCAAAACAATTAAAGTTAATAACGATAAAGATTATATCATTGGCGCAGTAATAGAAGACATTCCGCAAAACAGCACCATTAAATTTGACTGGGTTATTAATTTTAAAGTACAAGAACAAGATTGGATGAAAACATGGGGCAATATTTCATTCTATACGTACGTGAAATTAAAACCAAACGCAAATTTATCGGCTACTGAGTTAGCGCTGCGTTCTATTTATCCAAGATTTGCATCAGAAGGTTTTAAAGTCAATCACCCTTCGCTGCAAGCGATAACCGACATCTATTTATATGGCGATTATAAAAATGGAAAACCAACGGGAAGTGGCCGTATCCTTTATGTAAAAATTTTCTCAGCAATAGCAATATTCATTTTACTGATTGCCTGTATGAATTTTATGAACCTGGCAACAGCAAGGGCTTCTCTTCGCGCCAAAGAAATTGGTATCCGCAAAGTTTCGGGAGCCGGACAGGGTTCATTGATCGGGCAGTTTATGACAGAAGCGCTTTTAATTTGTGTGCTGGCAACTTTATTATCACTGGTACTTACAACATTATTATTACCATCTTTCAACTATCTGTTTGACAAGAATATTCAACTTCATTTTTTTCAGCCTTCTCTCTGGATTGAAATTATTGCATTAGTGATTGTCACTTCGATCATTGCCGGTAGTTATCCTTCACTGCTACTGTCTTCATTTAAACCTGTACGTATTTTAAAAGGAAATATTGCTACACAAAGTGGCAGTGCAGCATCCGTTCGCAAAGGGCTTGTGATTGTACAGTTCGCCCTCTCTGCATTTTTAATTGTGGGAATGCTTGTTGTCTCCAAACAGGTCAACTACATTCAAAGTAAAAATCTTGGTTTTGATAAAGAACATATTGCTTATGTACCACTTGAAGGAAAGTTATATAACCAATTGGATGCTTATCAAAACGAGTTGAAGAAGTTACCACAGGTTGCGTTTACTGCACCGGTTGGCGATTTGCCTATGAATTTAAGCTCTACCTCCGGCGATCTTTCCTGGCCTGGTAAACCAGCCGATTTGCAGACAGATGTTGTAGCGGCGTGGACGGGGTACGACTTTACAAAAACACTTGGCATTCCAATGGTTGCTGGTCGTGATTTTTCCAGAGACTTTAATGATTCTTTAAGCTATGTTATTAATGAGTCAACTGCGAAAATGATGGGTATGCAAAACGACGCGGTTGGGAAACAAGTGAATTTCTGGATGGGCAAAGGAACTATTATCGGCGTCATGAAAGATTTCCATATGGCATCATTACACTCACCCATTAAGCCATTGATATTATGTCTTATGCCGGTTAACACAAGCTATATGATGATACGATTACGCGCCGGCCAAACGAAAGAAGCAATTGCAGATATTGGCAGAGTTACAAAAAACTTTAACCCGGCTTATCCATTCGAATTTCATTTTGCAGATGAAACGTATGAACACCTTTATAAAAATGAAATGCAGGTAAACGCTTTAGTAAAATATTTCGGATTGCTGGCAATGTTGATTTCCTGTCTTGGTTTATTTGGAATGATTACGTTTAATACTGAAAGACGAATAAAGGAAATCGGCATTCGGAAAGTGCTGGGGGCATCAGTTACTGGCATTATCGGGCTGCTTTCTGTTGAATCATTGAAAACAATTGTTATTGCTATGGCGGTCGCTTTTCCATTAGCATATTGGGCAGTAAACAAATGGCTCGCATCATTTGCATATAAAGCACCTATCGGCATTGGAATCTTTTTATTGGCAGCATCGTCAATGTTATTGATATCGTGGATTACAATCAGTTTTCAGACAGTAAGAACAGCAATGGCAAATCCGGTGAAGTCACTGAGAACAGAATGAGTCTGATTTTTGCCGTGAGACGTGAGTCGTCAATGGTCAATTGTCAATGATGAGTGAAAGACGAAGGTTTAAAGCCTACTGCTTATTGCCTAAAGCTTTACTTAAACTTATCACATACAACTCAACCCGCTATGTTTAAAAATTATCTCAAAGTTGCATTGCGCAACCTGCTGAAAAGAAAAGGCTATACCGTTATTAATGTGTTGGGCCTTGCAACAGGAATGGCTATTTGCCTGATGATTGTTTTATTCGTTAGCGACGAATTGAGTTTTGATCGTTACCAGGATAAAGGCGATAATATCTATCGCATGGTGCTCAAGCGTCAATATCCTGGGCGTGCCACTTCTTATGCTATCATTCCTCAATCATATGCAAGAGCTGTAAAACAAGAACTACCGGAAGTGAAGGAGGCAACACGTGTTTTTGATTTTGTTGGCAACAGTGTTTTTCAATTAAAATACGGAGACAAGGCCTTTGAAGAAAAACGTGTTTTGATGGTTGATTCCAACTTCCTTCGTGTGTTCAGCGCAAAGATGCTTGCCGGAAACAAAGAGGACGTTCTCGAAAAAGCAAATTCAGTTGTGCTGAATGAAACAACTGCAAAAAAATATTTTGGTTCAGTAAGCGCTGCAGTAGGAAAATTGTTACAACCCGAAGGCGGTATTACCGATCCATTAAAGGTGACCGGTGTAGTAGAAGACTGGCCTGAAAATTCTCACCTGTTGTTTGATCTGTTAATAACCTCGGCTGGTAATATCGGTGTGCATGCGGAAAACTACACAGGCTTTTCTGCATGGACTTACCTATTACTGAATAATGGCGCTTCGCAAAAATCTGTAGAAGAAAAGTTTCCGCATATTATTGAAAAATACGCCTCTGGAAATATTGAACGGAACTTTTCGCAGACCTACCAGCAATTCCAGGCCAATGGTAACGGCTACACATATTATCTGCAGCCATTGAAAAGAATTCATCTTATATCGAATCTTGAACGTGAATATCGTGCTAACGGAAGCCTGCGTGCCGTTTACATTTTTGGAGTTGTCGCAGTATTTATTTTATTGATTGCCTGCATCAATTTTATCAATCTTTCTACAGCGCGGTCTACGGAAAGAGCGAAGGAAGTGGGTATTCGGAAAACTTTTGGCTCGGAACGTTCATCATTGGTCAATCAGTTTTTAATTGAGTCGACAGTTCTCAGCATTTTAAGTATGCTTCTCGCAATTATTCTTGTTTATCTTTTGCTTCCTTTTTTTAATAAAGTATCGGGTAAACATTTAGAATTAGGTGTCTTCTTTACAATCCGCAATATCGTCTTGATGTTATTGCTCACGTTAATGACTGGCATTGTAGCTGGTCTATACCCCGCATTCGTACTTTCCTCGTTCAGGCCGATACAGGTATTGAAAGGGAAGTTCAAATCGGGCTCATATGGTTTAGCGTTAAGAAATGGTCTCGTCGTCTTTCAGTTCGCCATTTCAGTTATCCTGATCATCTGTACTATCGTCGTGAATTCCCAGATGAATTATATGACTAATGGTAATGAACTCGGTTTTAATAAATCAAATACAATAATCATTGATCGTGCCGACTTACTGGATGATAAAACAAAGTCGTTTAAAACAGAATTGCTGCGAATTCCGGGAATAGAAGAAGTATCCAGTGCCAGCGCATTGCCCGGACAGCAAAATTATTTCGGTATTAGTTGGGCTGTGGTTGGCAATAAAGAACCAATGACAGGAAGAGGGTTAATCGCCGATGAAAACTATCAAAAACTACTTGAGTTGCAGATGAAAGAGGGAAGGTTTTTTTCAAAAGAATTCTCAACGGATTCATTAGCCGTGGTTTTAAATGAAAAAGCCGTCAGCGATCTGGGATTAAAGAATCCGATTGGAGCAAGACTGACAAGTCCCGATGGATTTTATAATGGCCCAAATGGAGAAACGCTCACATATACGGTTGTCGGTGTAATGAAAGATTTCCACTATCAATCATTGCATGATATGATTGCGCCGATAGTGTTTACGAGTTCAGCACGATTTAAAGACCGGATGCAATTTGCTGCAGTAAAAATAAAAGCAACCAATTTTAAAACCTCGTTGGAAAGTATTGAAGCGAAATGGAAAGATTTTGTAAAAGATCGTCCATTTCATTATTCATTCCTGGATAAAACAGTCGAAGAGCAATACAGAGCAGAACAAACAACACAACGGATATTTACATTCTTTTCATCATTGGCGATTTTCATCGCCTGCATCGGTTTATTGGGGCTGGCAGCTTATGCCACACAACAACGCATTAAAGAGATTGGCATTCGTAAAGTATTAGGCGCTTCAGCAGCCAGTATTGTAAAAATGCTATCGCTCGATTTCCTGAAACTGGTATTAATCGCTTCTGTGATTGCATTCCCGGTAGCATGGTGGGCGATGCATACATGGCTGCAGGACTTCGCTTATCGTATCAATATCGGTTGGTGGGTATTTGCAATCGCAGGATTATTAGCAATTGTAATCGCATTGGCAACGATCAGCTACCAGGCAATAAAAGCAGCGATGGCGAACCCGGTGAAGTCACTGAGAACTGAATAATAAAATGATGTGACAAATCCCGCCCCGATAGCTATCGGGCGGGGTGAAGTCGCTAAGGACAGAATAGCCGGGTCAGGAGCCCGTTTGCTGGCAGGCGGAGTTTTGAGACAGGATGAGATTATGGGAATAAAAGGCTCTCTTTTTTAAAGAGAACTGGTATAATAATACGGATACTCTTTGACTACTGTAACCATTAAACCAGTCTGACGTCAAACAATTATTAAATTGTTTAGCATGCTTAAAAATTATTTTAAAACCGCCTTCCGGAATTTAGTGAAGAATAAATTTTATTCTTCTATTAATATCATTGGTTTAGCTGCAGGTCTCGCTACGTGTATGCTGATCTTATTATACGTGTTGGATGAGCTGAGCTATGACAAATACAATAAGAATTCAGCAAGAATATTCCGCGTTAATAATGAAGTTAAGTTCGGAGATAATCATTTTGACCTCGCCGTAGCCCCTGCATTGATGGGATCAACAATGGTAAGAGATTTTCCTGAAGTGGAACAATATACCCGCCTGCGATGGTATGGCGGCTTTCGTGTAAAAAAAGGGAAAGAAAACCTGCAGGAAGAAAGAGTGGGCTATGCAGACTCCAGTTTTTTTGATGTATTTACAATACCTGTAATCGCCGGTAATGCAAAGACAGCTTTGGTTGAACCACATTCTCTTGTAATAACAGAAAAGGTGGCAAAAAAATATTTCAACACAACTGATGTCGTTGGCAAAACAATGCTGATCAATGATACGGGTAACTATAAAGTAACGGCAGTTATCGAAAATATACCCACTCAATCGCATTTCAATTTCGACATTTTTGTACCTATGATCGAAGACAATGGAAGCAATGGCGATAATTGGTTAAGTGAAAACTGGAACACCTATGTATTATTAAGGAAAAACGCCGATGTAACGAGACTGGAACCACAGTTGAATGGTTTTATAGAAAAATATACCGGCCCTATGCTGAAAAGTGTGCTCAACCAGGGCATGGATGAGTTTAAAAAGAACGGTGGCTTTGTGAAAGCAAGCCTGACACCTCTTGCCGATATTCACTTGCATTCTAATAAAATGGCAGAAATAGATGGCAATGGTAATGCGCAGTTCGTTTATATATTTTCCGCAATTGCTTTATTGATTCTTTTAATCGCTTGTGTCAACTTCATGAACCTTTCTACTGCCCGCTCCTCTAACCGTGCGAAAGAAGTAGGTGTCCGAAAAGTACTAGGGTCTTTGAAGAAAAACCTGGTCACACAATTTTTAACTGAATCAATGCTTATCAGTGTTATTGCTCTTGCGTTTGCCTTATTACTTGCATGGCTGCTGATTCCATATTTTAATCAACTCGCCGGAAAAGATATTCATACAAAGATTTTATTTCAACCCGCAATGCTGCTATCATGGATCGGTTTGATAATTGTTGTTGGGTTATTAGCTGGCAGTTATCCTGCTTTCTTCCTTTCTGCCTTTCAGCCAATAGATGTGCTGAAAGGTAAACTCGCTGGCGGTTTCAAACGCTCCTGGCTGAGAAACTCATTGGTAGTTTTCCAATTCTCTATTTCTATCATCCTGATTTTTGGTACAGTCGTTATTTATAACCAGCTCAATTATATTCATACCAAAGACATTGGTTATGACCGGAACAAAGTCTTAATCATTAACAATACATCAGCATTGGGAGAACAAGCCGCTACATTCAGGAATGAGTTATTACAGGTAAGCGGTGTGCAGAATGCTACGATGAGCGGGTATTTGCCGGTGAATTATTACAGGAGTAACGATGCATTTTTTGTATCACCTACACTCGATCAGAAAACAGCTATTTCATTGCAGAACTGGTTTGTAGATGAAAAATATGTACCGACGCTCGGAATAAAAGTGTTGGAAGGAAGAAATTTCTCGCAGGATTTTCTCACCGATTCCACTGCAATCATCATCAATGAAGCTGCTGCTAAATTTCTTGCGACAAAAGATATCCTTAATAAAAAACTATACAATTTTAAAGATGTTAATTTAAAATCACTGAATGAATGGCATATTATCGGCGTTATCAAAAATTTCAATTTCAGTTCACTTCGCGATGTTATAACACCGCTGGCACTGAAGCTGGGAAAAGACAATAGTAATATATCTGTGCGGATCAATGCAACAAATACCAATGATGTACTTGAGCGGATAAAAAACAAATGGCAATCAATGGCAGCAAGCCAACCGTTCAATTACTCTTTCATGGATGAAGATTTTAACAGGTTGTATACTACCGAACAAAGAACAGGGAAAATATTTATCACATTTGCTATACTGGCAATATTGATTGCAAGTCTTGGTTTATTTGGATTAATAACATACGCAGCCGAACAACGTGTAAAGGAAATCGGTATCCGCAAAGTGCTCGGCGCATCTGTAGGTAATATTGCCGGCATGCTTTCAAAAGATTTTTTAAAGCTGGTTTTAATATCATCAGTTATATCATTCCCGCTGGCATGGTGGGCAATGCATACATGGTTGCAGGATTTTGCATATCGTGTATCAATCAGTTGGTGGGTGTTTGCAATTGCCGGTATATTGGCTTTATTCATTGCATTGGCAACAATCAGTTTCCAGGCGATTAAAGCAGCAATGGCGAACCCGGTAAAGTCACTCCGAACAGAATGAGTACAATAATGAAAAACTAAAAATGAAAAGTGAAAAATAAATGCTGAAAGCGAAAGCTCAATGCTTATAGCCTAAAGCTTAATTAAAACAGCCATGATACGCAATTATTTAAAAACCGCTCTTCGAAGTCTTTGGAAAAACAAAGCTTTCTCGACAATTAATATTCTCGGGTTAGCTCTTGGATTAGCATGCAGCTTGCTTATCCTTTTATGGGTAAACGATGAATATAGCGTGGATGCATTTCACAAAAACGGAAAGAATCTTTTTGGAATCGTTGAAAAGCAATACAGGGATAATGTAGTCGATGCGGGCATCTATACACCAGGCGTTATGGCAGACGAGATGAAAAGAGTTTTACCGGAAGTTCGTTACGCAACAAACATGGCATGGAACAACCTTTTTACGTTTGAGGCAAACAATAAAATATTGAAAGAAAATGGTGATTTCGCCGGGCAGGATTTTTTTAAAATGTTTTCGTTTCCGCTATTACAGGGATCTGCATTAACGGCGTTGGTTTCTCCACTGGATATAGCTATTTCAAAAAAAATGGCGGAAGATTTTTTCGGATCACCGGAAGAAGCAATTGGCAAAACAATCCGCTTTGAGAATAAAAAAGATTTAAAAGTAACTGCAGTCTTTGAAAATGTACCGCGATCCAGTTCCAAGCAGTTTGATTATTTACTCAACTGGCAGACTTTTCTTGAAGAAAACTCATGGGCAAAAGATTGGACGAACAATGGGCCGCCTACTTATGTTTTGCTCCGTGAAGGAACGAATGCGAAAACATTTGAAGCAAAAATTGCACGCTTCCTTGATGCATATAATAAGGAGCAAACGAAAAATGATTACATACATCTCGGAATACAGCGGTATGGAGAAGTTTATTTGCATTCGAATTATGATAAGAATGGCGAACTGAATGGCGGCAGAATACAATATGTGCAATTATTCAGCATCGTAGCCATTTTTATTTTATTGATCGCTTGCATCAATTTCATGAACCTGACTACGGCACGTTCAGTGAAACGTGCGAAAGAAATAGGTGTACGAAAAGTAATTGGCGCCATGCGCTCATCGTTGATAAAACAATTTATCGGTGAAGCATTGGTGATTGTTTTGCTTGCAATCATCTTTGCGATAATTCTTTTAACATTTGTTCTGCCACAATTCAATATACTCACGGGCAAACAAATTGTTATACCTTTTTATAGCACTTCCTTCTGGTTGAGTATTGCAGGTTTATTATTAATTACGGGATTTATCTCCGGTAGTTATCCTGCATTATACCTGTCATCGTTTAATCCTGTTCGTGTATTGAAGGGTTCCTTGAAATTTACCAGCAAAGCTGTATGGTTCAGAAAAGGCTTAGTTGTGTTTCAATTTGCGTTATCAATCATTCTTATTACCGGAACGATTGTGGTAAGTAAGCAGGTAAACTATATTCAATCGATGAATATTGGCTACGATCGGGGGAATTTGGTGTATGTTCCGGTGGAAGGGGATTTGAGAAAGAAATACAAACTTTTCAAGGAAATGCTTTCTAACATGCCGGGAATTAAAGACATCACCAGCATGTCGCAGAATCCAACAAACATCGAAAATGGGACTGGCGGTGTGGATTGGGAAGGCAAAGATCCAAACAGGCCGATTGAGTTTACACATGCAGCAGTGGGCTATGATTTTATAAAAACAATGCACTCGCAAATCGTGCAGGGCCGCGATTTTTCAAAAGACTTTGGAACAGATTCTGTTGGCTATATTGTTAATGAAGCCGCTCTGAAAATAATTGGTTACAAAGACCCTATTGGTAAGCCACTTACTTTTTGGCGAAAGAAGGGAACTATAATAGGCGTGATAAAAGATTTCCATTTCAATTCTCTTCATACCGCAATCAATCCTTTGGTATTACGGCTTGAGCAAAACGCCAGTTGGGGTACAGTATTGATACGCACAGAACGTGGCAAAACAAAAGATGCGTTAGCCAGTCTGGAAAAAGTTTGTAAAGAGTTAAATCCTAAATTTCCTTTTACCTATCAATTCTCAGACGAAGAGTTTCAAAAGCTATATACGAGTGAGCAGGTAGTAAGTAAACTGTCGGAATACTTTGCGTTTCTCGGTATTTTTATTTCCTGCATGGGTTTGTTGGGTTTGGTAATGTTCACCGCAGAACAGCGTACAAAAGAGTTTGGCATCCGCAAAGTGCTGGGAGCAAGTGTTATTTCATTATTTAACCTGCTTTCAAAAGAGTTTCTCTTGTTAGTGTTTATAGCGTTGCTGATTGCAATACCTGTTTCATGGTTTGCCATGCACAAATGGCTGCAGGACTATGTATACAGCGTTGGCATATCAGCGTGGACATTTATTATTGCCGGGGTGCTTGCGATATTAATTGCTTTAATAACCGTAAGTTTCCAGGCAATAAAAGCAGCGGTGGCGAACCCGGTGAAGTCACTCCGAACAGAATAATAAAAGAATGTGATGAATCCCGCCCCGATAGCCATCGGGAGGTGAATTGTCAATGGTCAATGGTCGCTTATAGCCTATAGCCTAAAGCTTTTAAACAATAAAAATAAAGTCATGAAAACAGTAAGAAATTTATTCGTTGGCGCTTTTATGTTAAGCGCATGTATCGCATCAGCCCAACAAACAGAAACGAGAAAGCTATCCTCTTTTGATAAAATGGATCTTTCCGGCCCGTTTGATATAATACTTGACAAAGGCAGCGAAGAATCAGTAAAAATTATAGCAGAGAATGTGCCGCTCAACAAAATTATTACCGAAGTAAGTGGAAAGACACTGGAAATTCGTCTTGAAAAAGGGGAATACAGGAATGTAAAAGGGAAAATTTACGTTACGTATAAAGATGTCGATGCGATCAATAAATCAGGCTCCGGAAATCTTACTTGCAATAACGATTTTACCGCTGGACAGTTCTCGCTGGATTTCAGTGGTTCGGGGAATATATCTGGTAAATCTATAAAAGCCGCTCATGTAAAAATCAGTAAAAGTGGCAGCGGAAGTATCAAATTGCAGGGAGTAGACGCTGATGATGCTGATTTTGGAATGTCGGGTTCGGGTGATGTTGACATCAACGGCGGAACTGCAAAAACGCAGACGATTCATCTTTCCGGATCAGGTAGTATTCGTTCAAACGGTATGAAAAGCACCGAATGCACTGCAAGCATTTCAGGGTCGGGAAATATTGATGTAGCAGTAAGCGGTTCGCTTTCAGGCATTATTTCCGGCTCAGGTAATATCACATATGACGGTGATCCGCAAGTGAAAAAAATGAGCATGAGTGGATCTGGCAGAATCAGTAAACGTTAGTAGTAGAAAACAAACGAAACAAGAATAAATATGATCAGGAATTATTTGAAAATTGCGTGGCGGAATTTAATAAGACATAAAGCGTATTCAGCCATTAATATTACTGGCTTGGCTGTGGGTATTGCTGCCTGCTTATTAATATTCGTAGTGGTGCAGTATGAGCTTAGTTACGATAAATTTCAATCAAATTACGATCGCATCTATCGCATCGTTACATCTACCAAACACACGGATGGCAGCGAGGAAAACAATCCCGGCGTACCAGTACCAGCGCTGGCGCAACTGAAAACAGAGATACCGCAATTTGAAAAGATTACGGCGATACACTCCACTTATGGAAGCCAGGTGACTGCTTTGGGTGATAATCCAAACAGTGATGTAGCTGCAAGTAAAAAATTTATCGAGAACAATAACATCATCTTTGCACAACCAGAATACTTTGACATTTTCAGTGCAACCTGGCTCACAGGTAATGCAAAAGTATTGACAGATCCAGCGAGCATCGTATTAGATAAAACTTCCGCTACAAAATACTTTGGCGATTGGAAACTGGCTACCGGTAAATTTTTAAAATTAGATAATACTGTATTGCTGAAAGTAAATGGCATTATCGAAGATGTTCCAAACAATTCCGATTTTCCAGTTAAAGCGTTTGTGTCGTATGAAGCGCTGAAACGTTATGGCGACAATTACGGCTATCGTGATGATTGGGGTAATTTAAGTAGCAGCCACCAGGTGTATGTGTTACTGCCGAAAAAAGCAAACCTTGCCGCTTTACAAAAACAAATGGATGCATTCGTAGTAAAACGCGGAAATCCGAATGCACGTAATAAGCGGATGGAAATTTTACAGCCTCTGAGCGCTATGCACTTTGATTACAAATTCGGCACTCTGGGAGATCATAGCACCAGCAAAACCATTTTGTGGACATTATCGCTGATCGGTGTTCTTATCATTATCATGGCATCGATCAACTTCATTAATCTCTCCACGGCACAAGCAGTTAGTCGCAGCAAGGAAGTTGGTATACGAAAAGTAATGGGCAGCAGCCGCGGTCAATTGATCGGGCAGGTAATGGGCGAAACATTGATGATTGTTTTATTTTCTGTAATACTGGCTGTTATCATTGCCAGATTATCTCTTCCGTATTTATCTAACGTTGCCAGTGTTCCAAATGATATAAGCCTTTTCAATACAGGCACTATTCTTTTTTTACTCGGGGTTGTTATTGTTGTTACATTGTTATCAGGAACATATCCTGCAATGATCCTTTCCGGTTTTCAACCTGTATTGGCAATCAAAAGCAAAATCAGTTCTGCAAATATTGGCGGCCTTTCATTAAGAAGAATATTGGTAGTTACCCAATTTGCCATTTCACAGATATTAATTATCGGGACCATTGTAGCTATCAGTCAAATGAATTTTGTGCGCAATGCCGATTTAGGATTTAATAAAGAAGCAGTTCTTGTATTACCATCTTATACTGACAGTGCCAACCTTCCTCGTATGAAGGCGTTGAAAGACCAGATACTTCAAAACCCGAATGTCATTAGCGTTTCCTTTGCCAGTGATGAAGCTTCATCGGATAATAACTGGGCATCCAATTTTGCATTTGATCACAAAGACGATGAAGATTTCCCAACATTCTTCAAATATGGCGATGAAGATTATGTAAAAACATTTGGCTTGCAATTACTCGCTGGCAGAAATTATCTTCCAAGCGATACGATACGGGAGGTAATGGTGAACGAAACCCTAATGCATAAAGTGGGTGTAAAAGACCCAGAAAAGATGATTGGTAAACAATTGAGGATCGGTGGTGGTCAATGGATACCCATTGTCGGTGTGGTGAAAGATTTTAAAACCAATTCGCTTCGCGAAGAAGTAAAACCGCTGACGATCACAACTACACGAAGTAATTATTATACCCTGGCGGTAAAACTGAGGACCAATAACATTTCTCAAACAACTTCCCAATTACAAAAGCTTTGGGAAAGCACTTACCCGGAGTATGCATTTACTTCTCACTTTACGGATGAAACAATTGAGCGATTTTACCGGCAGGAAACACAACTTTCCTTGCTGTACAAAATCTTTGCTGGTATTGCGATCTTTATCAGTTGCCTCGGCTTGTATGGATTAGTCTCTTACATGGCTGTGCAGAAAACAAAAGAAGTCGGTATACGCAAAGTACTTGGAGCCAGTGTCGGCAGCATCGTAATAATGTTTTCAAAAGAATTCACATTGCTGATTGGTATTGCCTTTATCATCGCAGTACCTGTAGCCTGGTATTTCATGAATGGTTGGTTACAAAATTTCGTTTATCGTATACACATGAGCGTAGGAGTATTTATCCTTGCGATTGTGTCATCGTTGATCATTGCATGGATTACCGTCGGCTATCGAGCTGTAAGGGCAGCGCTTGCCAATCCGGTGAAGTCGCTGAGGACAGAATGATGCAATTTGAAAATTTGAAGATGTGGAAATGTGAAAATTAGTGGTGAGTCGTCAAGAGTTGACGATGAATTAAATTGAATGGGAAAAAGTAAAAAACTTTGTGCCTCGTTGCCTCTGTGCCTTGATGCCTTGTTTCCTTAACTAAACCTACAACTTTCATAGCCATGATTAAAAACTATCTTAAAATCGCATGGAGGAACATTGTGAAAAACAAGGTTTACTCCTTTATCAACATTCTTGGCCTTGCTGCCGGAATGGCCGTCGCCATGATTATTGGTTTGTGGATTTATGATGAGGTCACCACCAATAAACATTTTAAAAATTACAACACACTTTACCAGGGCATGATGCACCAGACTTTCGATGGAAAGCGCGGCTCACAACAAGCATTGCCCTATCCTATCGGCGAAGAATTGAAAACAAAGTTTCCTGATTTCAAAGCCGTAGCAATGTGCGACTGGGGACAAAAACGTTCGTTGGTATACGGCGAAAAAAAGATCAGCAAGTTTGGTCATTTTCTCGGCGAAGAAGGCATCAGCATGTTTTCGCTGAAAATTCTTAATGGCGATAAAAATCCTTTACACGAACCATATTCCATCGTTCTGACTGACGAAATAGCCAATATTCTTTTCGGAAAAGAAAATCCTATTGGGAAAATGGTAAAGGTGGATAATACCACGAACTTAAAAGTTACGGCCGTTGTACCGAAACAACCAAAAAACAGTTCATTCACGTTTGACTACCTGATTCCATTCCAACTGCAGGAAAGCATTTATTCATGGGTGAAATTGTATCACAAAACAAACTGGGGAAACAACTCCTGGCAGGTATTCCTGCAGTTAAATGATAACGTAACTGAAAAGTCAGTGGATGCAAAAGTGAAAAATGTTGTGATTTCACATTTCACTGATGAAAACACGCTGAAAAGTATCAAACCTGAATTTTTCATTCACCCTATGAGTAAATGGAGATTATACGGTGATTTTGAAAACGGAAAGAATACAGGTGGATTTATTAAGTATGTGCGCATGTTTGGTATTCTTGGTTTAGTTGTTCTACTGATTGCCTGCATCAACTTTATGAACCTGAGCACTGCACGCTCTGAAAAACGGGCAAAAGAAGTAGGCGTGCGAAAAGCAATTGGTTCAGGAAGAAAGGAACTCGTCCGCCAGTTTTTAAGTGAATCTATGTTGATTTCATTTTTGGCTTTCGTATTTGCGTTGGGTCTTGTAGCAATAGCATTGCCTTTCTTCAATAAGCTTACAGATAAAGAAATGAGTTTGCAGATCGCTAATCCATTTTTTTGGGGCATCATGATTGTATTTACAATCGTGACAGGATTATTAGCAGGCAGCTATCCGGCATTCTATCTTTCTTCGTTTAACCCTGTCCGTGTGTTGAAAGGAAACCTGAAAGCAGGCAAAAGCAGCTCATTACCACGTAAAATTCTGGTAGTAGTGCAATTTGCCAGTTCGGTTGTATTAATGATCGTAACGATTGTTATTTACCAGCAGATTCAATACGGCAAAAACCAACCGATCGGCTTCAATAATAAGGGCTTGCTAACAGTACCGTGGTCAGATGATATCGGTAATCATTTCGACGCTTTTCGCACTGAACTATTAAGCACGGGTGCAGTCGCATCGATCTGCAAAAGTAATTCTCCACCCTCCGATATCTATAGCAACAACAATGGCTGGGAATGGAAAAACAGTCAACCTGTAGAAAAAACAGTGATCTTTTCTACCATTGCTACCGAGTACGACTACACGAAAACAATGGGCATTAAATTAATTGACGGTCGTGATTTCTCAAGGGAGTTTGCTGATTCTACCAGCGTTATTTTAAACCAGGCCGCTGTAAAACGTATGGGATTAAAAAATCCAGTTGGTGAGCAACTGAAATGGAATGGCACCCCAATGACAGTAATTGGAGTAGTGCCGGATATACAAATGGAATCACCATACAGAGCTATTTCACCATTGACGATTATCTACAACAAAGGATGGGTTGGTTATGTTGATGTACGTTTAAATCCAAACATGGCTGCTTCAAAAGCGATCAGTTTGATAAAACCTGTTTTTGAAAAATACAACCCTTCATTCCCGTTTGAGTACCAGTTTGCCGATGAGGAGTATGCCAAGAAATTTAATTACGAAGAGCTCGTTGGAAATCTTGCGGCAATTATCGCCATTCTTGCCGTATTCATATCCTGCCTCGGTCTGTTTGGCCTCGCCTCCTTTACGGCAGAACAAAGAGTGAAAGAAATTGGCGTACGCAAAGTGCTTGGAGCAAGCGTATTCAATTTATGGAAATTATTGTCGAAAGATTTTGTGATACTTGTTTTGATTTCGTGTTTAATTGCTATACCGTTTGCATGGTACATCATGAACGAGTGGCTGAAAAACTATCAGCTCAAAATCACCATAGGTATTGGTGTGTTTGTGGTTGTGATGTTGGTAGCTATTATTATTACATTGATCACGGTAAGTTTCCAGGCGATCAAAGCGGCGTTGGCTAACCCGGTAAAGTCACTCCGAACAGAATAATAGCATGAGTAATGAGTGATCAGTAATGAGTCTTTCCCGCACTCATTACTCATTACTGATCACTCACCCTTTGTATCAAAACCGTACGCTTTCTGTCCGGAAACGAACGACTTCGTACATACTGATTCAACTATCTTATTGTAAATCATTTCTATCTTTTCCGGCATCTTTTTTACTCTGATAAAATTGCCGGATTCTATTCGACGGTAAACACCTGCCCGCTTCTTTTATTATTTTTCAAATAACCGTAAAGCTTAGTCATGCTGAAGAATTATTTCAAAATCGCTTTCAGAAATCTTTCGAGAAATAAAGCTTTTTCAATTATCAATGTTTCAGGCTTGGCGGTTGGTCTCACTACTTGCCTGTTGATCATGCTTTACATTTTTGATGAAAGTGGTTACGATAAGCAATTTAAAGACGGTGATCGCTTATTTCGAATCGCAAGTGTTTCTGGTAAAGGTGAAACATGGGCAGCAGGCCCGGGTCCATTAGCTGCAGGTTTAAAAAGTGAATTGCCAGAAGTAGAGCAATCTGCCCGCCTGTTGACATTTCCGGATATCGCTACGATGTTGATGAAATATCAGCATGGCTCTGAAAGAAAAGAATTTTATGAAACAAATGGCTATTATGTTGATTCCACTTTCTTCGATGTGTTTGCTTACAATTTTGATTATGGAAACAGAAGCTCGGCGTTAGGCAGGCCAAACAGCATGGTAATTTCAACTGAATTTGCCACTAAGTTTTTTGGAAAAGAAAATCCAATTGGTAAAGCCATTCTTATTTTGACCCCCTTTGGAGAATTTAATTATACTGTAAATGGAGTTTTTAACCGGGAAAAAAATAAATCGCATATACCGGCGAATTATTTTCTTTCTATGCAAAACAACGATATGTGGAATTGGGTACAGCGGCAAGATCGCTGGACCACCAACAATATTTTCTTTACCTACATAAAATTGAAGAAGGGTGTAGACGCAAGCGCTTTCTCGAAAAAATTGAATCCATTTTTTGATGCGCATGCCGGAGCAGACATGAAACTCGCTGGCTTTTCGAAAACGTTGTATCTGCAATCAGTGCCTGATATCTATCTGCACTCTGCAATTGGTAATGAGATCGGGCAAAATGGCAACATCAGCTATTTGTATATTCTCGGGTCGATAGCGGCATTTATATTGATGATTGCATGTATCAACTTTATGAACCTCTCTACAGCACGTTCACAAAAACGTGCTAAAGAAGCAGGAGTACGAAAAGTAATGGGTGCGCAAAAAAATTCTTTGATAGGCCAGTTTCTTGGTGAATCTCTTTTGCTCAGTGTAATTGCATTGTTATTGGCACTCACATTATCCTGGATATTGTTACCCCTCTTTAATAATCTTACACAAAAGAGTATTCAACCATTCGATCATCCACAATTGATTGGATGGATCACAGCCCTTACTCTGTTTACAGGGGTGCTCGCTGGTTTATATCCGGCATTCTATTTATCATCATTTAAACCGGCATCGGTACTCAAAGGAAAAATCATCAACAACTTTTCCGCAACAGCAATCCGTAAGGGCCTGGTGGTATTTCAATTCACAATTTCTATTTGCTTAATTCTTGGCGCTATAATAATAAGTCAACAATTGAATTTGCTGAAGAATCAGCAATTAGGTTTTAAAAAAGAACAACAGATTGTTTTTCCGATGGCCAAGGCTTACAAAAGCTCAAAAAGCGATTATACCGCATTGAAAGATGAACTACTTAAAAATCCGGCTATAAAAATGGTAAGCAGTGGTTCGAGCTATCCAGGTATTACCGACCTAAACGATATACTTTTCTATGCGGAAGGAAAAACATCGGCTGATGTTGTTGATGTTCGCCTTACCGGAGTTGAAAATGATTATATCGAAACTCTTGGCATTCATTTACTCAGTGGCAGATCTTTTTCAAAGGAATTTACAGCAGATTCCGCCAGTATAATACTCAATGAAGCGGCGATAAACGATTTAGGCTACACTCCGGAAAGTGCAATCGGTAAAAAAATTCAGTATGACTTTGCAGGAAATCATGCAACATTGAATATTGTCGGCGTAGTAAAAAATTTCAATTTTGAAAGCTTGCACAATACCGTAAAACCAATTGGTTTTACCACTGGTTTATTTACCAATAAATATTCTTACCTCATTGCAAATCTTGCGACAAACAACTACTCCAAACTTCTTGGAGAAATTCAAAAAAGCTGGACGAAAATAAATCCATCAACTCCGTTTGTGTATTCATTCATTGATCAGGATTTCCAACGCAATTATGAAAAGGAAGAACGTGTATCTGGCATCGTGGTAGTATTTACTACGATTGCTATTTTCATTGCCTGTCTCGGATTATTTGGTTTGTCTGCATTCTCAGCCGAACAACGCACAAAAGAAATTGGTATCCGGAAAGTGCTGGGCGCATCGGTAACAGATGTTACAGCGCTACTTTCAAAAGATTTTGTTCGATTGGTAATAATAGCAATCATTATTGCATCGCCTTTAGCATGGTATTGTATGAATAAATGGTTGCAGGACTTTGCTTACAAGATTAATATCAGTTGGTGGATGTTTGTCGCAGCCGGTATCACAGCTATAGCGGTAGCATTGATAACAGTAAGTTTCCAGGCAATAAAAGCGGCATTGGCTAACCCGGTGAAGTCGCTGCGGACTGAGTGAGGAAGTTGTTTGTCGTGAAACGTGAGACGTGAATCGTCAATGGCGAATGGTCAATGGTCAATAGCCAATAAAGAATACACCGTGCCCCTGTGCCTTGTTGCCTGAACTTAAAACGTACAACGTATTACTTATAACTCAATAAAATGCTTCGAAACTATTTCAAAATCGCTTTCAGAAGTCTTGCTAAAAACAAGTTTTCTTCTTTTATAAATATCGGTGGATTGGCCGTAGGTATGGCTGTAGCTATACTGATCGGCTTGTGGATTTATGATGAAGTATCGTACGACAAATCATTTAAAAATTATGATCGCCTTGCACAAATCATGCAGCGTTTCACCATTAATGGTGAAACAGGCGCCGGGACAACGGTTCCTTATCCAATGGGCGATGCAATCCGCAAAAGCTTTGGTAGTGATTTCAAACATATCTCCATGTCGTCGTGGAATGGTGGACATATTCTTTCTGTCGGCGAAAAAGTATTGACAAAAAGCGGAACTTTCTTTGAGCCCGATATTCTCGATATGCTTTCTGTAAAAATGATAAGAGGATCGAAGCAATCATTGGATGATCCTTCTTCAATCATTCTATCTGCATCTACTGCAAATGCGTATTTCGGCAATAGTGATCCGTTGAATAAAATAATGAAGATCGATAACGTATTGAGTGTAAAAGTTACCGGTGTGTACCAGGATTTTCCTGCTAATTCTTCATTTAATGATGTATCATTTATTTCTACATGGAAATTATTTGCAGAAGACCAGGGATTTAAAAACATGACGGACCCATGGCGTTGTAATTGTTTTCTCGGCTATGCCGAAGTGAATGATAATGCTGATATGCAAAAACTATCAGCTAAAATTAAAGACATCAAACTGGATAAAGTTGAAAAAAGTGAATTGAAACAACATCCGCAGGTCTTTCTGAATCCTATGAACCGCTGGCATCTTTTCAGTGAATTTAAAAATGGTATCAGCGTTGGCGGCCGCATTCAATATGTTTGGATGTTTGGAATAATAGGATTGTTTGTGTTACTACTGGCATGTATCAATTTCATGAACCTCAGCACTGCACGTTCTGAAAAAAGGGCAAAAGAAGTTGGCATAAGAAAATCAATTGGTTCCTTGCGATCACAGCTGATTACACAATTCTTTAGTGAATCACTACTCACTGCGTTCTTTGCTTTTATACTTTCATTGGCTTTAGTACAATTGATATTGCCTTTCTTTAATGATGTAGCAGGCAAAAAGATGTCGCTACCATGGACCAATCCGTTATTCTGGATTAGTTCTATCGGGTTCAGTTTGCTTACTGGTCTCATTGCCGGATCTTATCCTGCCTTTTATTTATCTTCTTTTCAACCTGTAAAAGTATTAAAGGGAACATTCAAAGCCGGACGTCTTGCTGCCATACCAAGAAGAGTATTAGTGATTGTTCAATTTACTGTTTCTGTGATATTGATTATCGGAACTATCGTTGTATTTCGACAGATTCAATTTGCAAAGGACCGGCCGATAGGATATACAAGAGAGGGGCTTATAATGTCGGAAATCCGCACCGGTGAGATTCATAAACATTTTGACGCAATTAGAAATGAACTACTACAAACCGGCGCTATTGTACAAATTTCTGAATCAGGTAGTCCTGTCACCGGTATCTGGTCAACGAATGCGGGCTTTGATTGGAAAGGTAAAGATCCAAACCTTGCTGTTGATTTTCCAAATATTGATGTATCATATGACTATGGCAAAACAGTAGGTTTTCAATTCAAAGAAGGTCGTGATTTTTCAAGAGATTTCGGTACAGATTCAACAGCATTTATTCTCAATGAAGCCGCAGTAAAATTTATGGGTTTAAAAAATCCTGTGGGTGAAATTGTAAAATGGGATGGTGTTCCGTTCACGGTAATTGGTGTAATTAAAGATATGGTGATCGAATCACCATATGCGCCAATTCGCCCGACATTGTATCATCTTTCAAATGACATCGGCAACGTGATCACAATGCGGCTCACTCCAAAAGCAAGCGCTGCTGTGTCGCTTCGTAAAATTGAATCGGTATTCAAAAAATATAACGCAGCACAACCTTTCGAGTACCAGTTCATAGATGATCAATACGCAAGAAAATTTGAAAACGAACAACGTATTGGCAAACTGGCGAGCTTCTTTGCAATACTTGCCATCTTCATCAGTTGTCTTGGATTATTCGGAATGGCGTCTTTCGTTGCAGAACAACGAACAAAGGAAATCGGTGTGCGGAAAGTATTGGGCGCCTCAGTATTCAATCTCTGGAAATTATTATCTACTGAATTTGTGGCAATGGTATTCATATCCTGCGCCATTGCAATACCAGTAGCGTATTATTTTTTGAACAAATGGCTGTTGAATTATGAATATCGCACGAATATAGCATGGTGGGTTTTTGCTGCTTCTGTCGCAGGATCGTTAGTGATTACTTTAATTACGGTAAGCTTTCAATCGATCAAAGCCGCAATGATGAACCCGGTGAAGTCACTCAGAACCGAATGAAAAACGAAAAGTGAAAAGGTAAAAATAAAAAACTTTGTGCCTCTGTGCCTTGTTGCCTTTGTGCCTCGCTGTCTTTGTGCCTCGCTGTCTCTGTGCCTTTGAAAATTTAAACCTCATAACCAGAAGTTGTGATAAAAAACTATTTTAAATATAGCTGGCGGAGTTTAATAAAAAACAGAACCTATTCTTTATTAAACATTGCGGGCCTTACGGCTGGAATCACTTGCTTCGCATTGATTGCGCTATGGGTGAATGATGAAATGAGTTATGATAAATTCAACAAAAACTATAACCAAATAACCCGGCTTACAGGCATTTCCAAAACTGAAACGGGAATTATTGAGTCTGCCGTATCCAGTGCACCGATGGCCAAAGCGTTAAAAAATGATTATCCTGAAATAGAAAATACAGTTCGATTGAGAATGCGTGAAGATATTATCACGCACAAAAATCAGCAAACTCTTCAACCTGGTATACTGGTTGCTGATCCGTCGCTATTTGAAGTTTTCAGTTATCATCTTACAAAAGGGAATGTTACAACTGCACTAACGGAACCATATTCTATCATCCTTACAGAAACGACAGCAAAAAAATATTTTGGTGAAAGCGATCCGATGGGTCAAACGCTTTCGATTAACATGTATGATAGTACCGGCTACGGCGCAAACTATAAAGTGACAGGCGTAATGCCAGATCCTCCCGCCAATGCACATTTCACATTTAATATCATCGCGTCTTTTAAAACTGCAGAAATCGCAGATCCTTCTATATTAACGGTCGATGGCTGGGGCGATGCAAGTTTCTATACATACCTTCTGTTACGAAATGGCGTTGACGTCAAAAAATTCTCTGCTAAAATTGAAAAATTCTATACAAAATACGTTGGTGATCGTGCTGCTGAATGGAACAAAATATATTCTTACCAATTGCAGCCACTTGCAGATATTCATTTACGGTCTCACCTGCAATACGAGATGATGGCTAACGGCAGCTCGGGGAATGTCTATATCTTTCTTACAATCGGAATTTTTATTTTACTCCTTGCTGCAATCAATTATGTTAATCTTGCTACAGCTCATTCAGTAACGAAAGCTAAGGAAACAGGTATCAAAAAAGTTATTGGTGCACTGAGAAATCAATTGATCGTTCAATACCTTTCTGAAGCAATCTTGTTCACCATTACTGCTTTATTATTTTCACTATTGCTTTGTTCATTGTTAAGTCCTGCATTTGCAGAATTAACAGGTAAAGACCTATCCATATTCGCATCACCACTATTATTGCTTTTTCTGTTAATAGTCGCTTTGGTACTCGGTGTTATCGCTGGTATTTATCCGGCTTTTGTTATTTCCTCGTTCAGGCCGATTGTGGTGCTCAAAGGATCTTTCAAGACAAGCAATAAGGGCATTTTATTGAGAAAGACATTGGTCATTTCTCAATTTATCATCACTATTCTTCTCGTCAGCAGCATTATTATTATCTATTCGCAGGTTTCGTATATCAAGAATAAAGATCTCGGTTATAACAAAGAAGCATTGCTGTTTTTAAGAATTCATGGAAATACGGATGTTATAAAAGGTTATTCCGCTTTTAAAAATGAGTTGTTAACCAATCCGCTGATTTCAGGAGCTACAGTTTCCAATTCAATGCTGGGAAGTCTTGGTTCAGGTGGTTCCGGAACTGTTGATGATAAAGGCAACAAACTACAGGTGAATACAGCACGGTTACGCGTCGACTCTGCCTATCTGGATGTGTATGGAATAAAATTATTAACCGGAAATAATTTTAAAAAAGGTTTATTACCTGATACCGTTTTACCAATCCTGCTGAATGAAACGGCAGTTAAAAAATTCGGCTGGAAAAATTCTTACGCTGCAATCGGCAAGCCTTTTACAATCGGCGATCAGCATGGAAGCGTTATCGGTGTGGTAAAAGATTTCCATTTTAGTCCATTGCAATTATCGATCGGCCCGTTAGCGATCTATCCATCAGCTGAGCGCTTTTCAAGAATCACACTGAAAACAAACAGTGTTAATCCGGCTCAGGTAACAGCCTGGGTAGAAAAAATATGGAAGAAACATTTTCCATCAGCCCTGCTTGATTATAATTTTCTCGACAATGCATTATCAGAACAATATCAGTCGGAAGATCGCTTTGCCCGGATATTCCTGTACTTCTCAATATTATCGTTGGTAATTGCATGCCTTGGTTTGTATGGCTTGATTTCATATACAACGACTCAAAAAACGAAAGAGATAGGAATTCGAAAAGTACTGGGCGCTTCGGCTGGAAGTATTGCTATGATTTTATCGAAAGACTTTTTAAGATTGGTAATTATATCGTTCATTATCGCGGTGCCCTTTGTCTTGTACCTCATGAACAAGTGGCTGCAGGATTTTGCATATCGCATCAATATCGCCTGGTGGATGTTTGCAGTGGCAGGATTGACAGTTGTATTGATCGCATTACTAACAGCAGCATTGAAAGTTATAAAAGCTGCGATGATGAACCCGGTGAAGTCACTTAGAACAGAATAATAAAAAGGCGTGACGAATCCCGATCCATATCGGGGTGAAGTCACTTCGGACTGAGTGAGACTGCTATTTGTCGTAAAACGTGAATCGTGAGACGTGAGTTGTCAATGACAGATGAATAAGCCTAAAGCCTACGGCCTAATACTTTACTCTGTGCCTTGATGCCTCGTTGCCTTTGTGCCCCGTGCCTTTGACAACTTAAAACTCAGAACTGTGCTAACAGCCAATCGATAAAAAAACCAACCACGCCATGATAACAAAGAACATTTCATTTACTCTTCGCCGGTTCAGCCGGAATAAATTGACGACTGCATTACATGTTACCGGTCTCACACTCGGCATCACTGTGTGTCTGCTGATCGCATTGTTTATTAAACATGAATTAAGTTTTGATACTTATGAATCAAAAGCAGACAGGACCTGGCGCATCAACCAGGTATGGGTCGACTTTGGCAATAAAAGTTTTCATTTCTCTACACCATTTCCCTTGGCTGACCAGGTTCGAAAAGATGTTCCCGGTTTGGAAAACGTAACCAAAGTGCATCATCCCTGGCAAAACGTAATTGAAATAAATCCTTCTAAACGGTTCAAGCAGGATCATGTAATGATGACCGATCCGGAATTTCTCGATGTATTTGATGTAAAAGTAGTAGAAGGTAATGCATATGATGCGCTACGCAAACCTTATAGCGCACTGCTTACAGAAAGCACTGCAAAGAAATTTTTTGGTAATGAAGATGCGCTTGGAAAAGTATTTACTTATAACGACAGTTTTAAAATAACAGTTGGGGGCATCATTAAAGACTTTCCTGCGAATACGCACCTGCCGGCAAGTATGTTGTTATCATTTGTAAACAATGAAAAATACCTGATGACAAGTACGGAGCACTATGGTTCTGTATCCGGCGGCTCTACTTTTATTGTATTGCCGAAAGGCGCTAAAATGAATAACGGAATTAAAACAGCTATTCAAAGTATTTACGATCGCTTTGCAAATAATCAACCGTGGGCGGGCAAAGATCATCATGAAGAAGCAGAAGTGCAACCATTGAACGATGTACATTTTAATTCAAAATATGCAGGCGGAGGTCAATGGGTACAGGCGATCAATACCAGTTGGCTTTGGTTTTTCGGAAGCATCGCCATCGCCGTTTTAATATTAGCATGCATCAACTTTGTAAATCTGTCGACAGCACAGGCAATCGGAAGAGCAAAAGAAGTTGGCGTACGTAAAACAATCGGCGCCGGAAGATTTCAATTGATCCGGCAGTTTCTTACTGAGGCGCTATTACTGGTTTTTATTTCTGCGATCCTTGGCATTTTCATTGTGAAGATTTCGCTGCCATATATAAATGACCTTACAGAAAAACAAATCAGTTTCAACCTGGGTGATTCTCCGGTATTATTGCTTTGGTTATTGATTGGCATTTTAATGACCGCACTTTTATCCGGCATTTATCCATCCTGGGTTATAACAAAGTTTCGCCCGGTGTCAGCATTGAAATCAGGATCAGTTAATACAGGCACCTCATCATCGTTGCTTCGCAGAATTTTAGTCGTAACACAATTCAGTATTTCTATTTGTTTGCTGATTGCCTTACTCCTTATCGGTAAACAAATGAACTACATGCAAACTAAAAACCTGGGATTTGATAAAGACAATATTGCTGTTCTTCCGTTGCCGGATCTGCATCGGGATGGTACGAAAGAAAAGCAATTATTTACCAATCAGCTTGCAGCTATTCCTCAAATAAACGGAGTGACATTCTCTTCAAGCCCACCGAGTGGCGATAAAGATATTCATTGGGGAACGGTGATGAGTACAAAAGGACATGGCGATCCTGGTCAGAAAGGTGTAACGATGATTCTGACAGACGATAAATTCTGCTCACTATACAATTTACATCTTGTGGCCGGGCATTTCTTTTCCATATCAGATACCAGTGCCATTTCTAATTCGCTTCCAAACGATCAGCACTTTCCCAAAACTGTAGTAAATGAAAAATTAATCCAGGAGCTCGGTTATGCATCCCCGAAAGCAGCATTAGGAAAAAGATTCTGGATTGGAATGAATGGCTGGTCTCCGGAAATAGTTGGAGTCGTGAGTGATTTTAATATCAGTTCACTGCATGATGCAATACGTCCTACGTTGATCACGCAATTTCCTGAAGCGTGTAATACGCTTAATGTAAAAGTAAGAGCAGGGTCAGATATACCTGCAACGATAGCAAAGATCAACCAGGTATTTAAAGAAACGTATCCATCTAGTATTTTCGAGTTCAATTTTCTCGATCAGCAGTTGGATGCATTGTATAAATCTGATTTACGGCTCTATGGTTTGTTTAAAATATTTTCATTGTTAGCGATGCTTATCTCTTGTCTTGGTCTCTGGGGATTAATCACGTTTGCTGCACAACAACGAGTGAAGGAAATCGGAATTAGAAAAGTGTTGGGCGCTTCAGTAGTTTCAATTGTATCCATGCTTACAAAAGATTTCGTTGCATTGGTATTGATTGCGATCGTTATTGCAGCACCACTTGCGTACTGGGGCATTTATAAATGGTTGCAGGATTTTACATTCAGGATAAATATAGGCTGGACAATGTTTGCGATAGCGGGTACTGTTGCCATTGTCATTGCCCTGATTACTGTAAGTTTCCAGGCTATAAAAGCTGCAGTAGCAAATCCGGTGAAGAGTTTGAGAACTGAATGAGTAATCAGTAATGAGTGATGAGTCTGAAGCCACTCATTATTCATCACTCATTACTGATCTTATAGGTATAAAGCAATAACAACATTAAACCCAGTTAAAAATGCTGAAGAATTTTTTAAAAACCGCTTTCAGGAATTTGCTGAAGAATAAGACTTTTTCAGCTATTAATATCCTTGGCCTTGCTATAGGCATCGCAGCTTTTTTGCTGATCGTAAATTATCTGCGTTTTGAGTACAGCTATGATACCTTTCATAAAAATGCAGACCGTATCTATCGCGTACCAATGACCATCGCTGAAAAAGATGGCAAACTGCAGACTTTTGCATTTACATATCCGGCTGTAGCTCCGGCATTGAAGAAAGATTTTCCGGAAATAGAAGAAGTCGTTCGTTTCAGAAAAACCTGGGGCGTAGTAAGCCACGGCGATAAAAAAGTAATTGAAAACGGGCGTATATTCTATGTCGATCCTTCTGTATTCTCCATCTTTTCGTTTGCTTTTGAAAAAGGCTCACCCGCAACCGCCTTTACACAGCTGAACGATGTAGTGGTAACCCAAGCAACAGCTAAAAAATATTTCGGCGAAGAAAATGCAATTGGTCAGCGATTGCATTACAATAACGAAGATTTTGTTGTAACAGCGGTATTAAAAGATGTTCCCTCCAATTCACATCTTCAGTTTAATATTCTGTTGAACTATAACAAATATATCCAAACGACCAATGGCGCTGCTAATACGAGCTGGGGCTGGAGTGATTTTTATACTTATTGCTTATTAAAAAAAGGAACTACTGTAGCGGCATTGGAATCGAAGCTACCGGCTTTTGCTCAGCGCTATACCGGTGATGATATGAAGAAGGAAGGATTTATCGGCGCTTTTCAATTACAACCATTAAAATCTATTCATACCAATTCTTCTTATGATTATGAACTCGACGGTAACGGAAACTTCTATTATCTGAAATATCTCGGCATTGCGGCCTTATTCATCCTGTTTATTGCATTGATCAATTATGTAAATCTTTCTACAGCCCGCTCACTGGAAAGAGCAAAAGAAGTAGGCGTACGAAAAGTGATCGGCGCTACACGTACGCAATTGATTCAACAATTTCTTTCTGAAAGTTTCCTTGTCAATCTTTTTGGTATAGCAATTGGGTTTTTCATTTTCAAAATAAGTTTGCTTGCTTTTTCAGGATTATTAGGGTTAAATGTTACTGATCTGCAAACTTCCGCTACAGGTTTCTGGCTCATGATGGCTGTTATTTTTTTACTCAGCACGTTACTTGCAGGTTTCTATCCTGCATTTGTATTATCTTCTTTTCAACCAGTAAAGACATTAAAATCGATGGCCACTTTTACCGGTGGAAAGAATCTTCTTCGCAAAACTCTAGTTGTTACACAGTTTTGCGCGGCCCTTATTCTGATAAGTGGGTCGATTGGATTTTACAGGCAATTAAAATTCATGAGCAATCGTGATCTCGGTATAAATATCAAGCAAACACTCGTATTGCAGCAAACAATAAACTTAGACAGCAGTAGTACCAACACCGTCGATGCAGTGATCAATAACCTGAAACAGATTGCTGGCGTTGAAGCAGTAGCGACTTCTACGGATGTGCCAGGCAATGAAGTGGGCAGTTCATCAGGCTTTGTGGTAGTTGGCCGGAATGATGACAAACGCTGCCGCACATTTGGCATCGACAACAAATTCATTCCACAATATAGTCTCTCATTACTTGCCGGAAGAAATTTTGATAACGATAAAACCGTCGGTACAGATACTTCTCAACCGGTTAACATTATTATCAACGAAACGGCATCAAAGATTTTTGGGTTTAAAAAACCTGCTGATGCACTAACACGATTAATTGATGGCGGAGGTTTTCATTGTAAAGTGATCGGCGTATTGAGTGATTACCATCAGCAATCATTACAATTCAATTTTGACCCAATTATATTTTATCCCGACAAGCCATTGAACATGACCAACTTTTCTTTAAAGTTACAGTCGGATAACAGTGTCGCAATCCTTGAAAAAGCAAAAACAGTCTGGTCGGCGGCTTTTCCACAGAGCCCCTTGCAATTCTTTTTTCTTGACGAATATTTTAATCGTCAGTATAAAACAGATAACTTATTTGCTACTGTGTTAGGCCTATTTACATTGCTCGCAATTATCGTTGCCAGCCTTGGTTTATTCGGTCTTTCATTATATACTGTTACCAAACGGGCAAAAGAAATCAGTATCCGGAAAGTGTTAGGTGCAAATGTGCTTCAGCTTATTCAGCTTATTACTAAGGAATACATCAAACTGATATTGATTGCCGGATGTTTGGCAATCCCTGTTGCTTATTTTATTGTAAAAGGCTGGATGGATGATTATGCGTTTCATATCAATCCCGGTATTGCATTTTTTATATTACCAATGGTACTGATTATCGGAATCGCGTTGATAACGGTATTATATCAATGTATAAAAGTGGCAGTAGGAAATCCGGTGAAGTCATTGAGGACAGAATAAAGCCTCCCCATCCCCTCCTAAGGAGGGGCTTAAGAGGCCGCATTACAATAGGAAAACTTATTTTATCACGAAATAACCCTCCCCTTTGGGGAGGTTTGGAGGGGCTTCATGTTTAAAAACTATTTCAAAACAGCCTGGAGAACACTGGTAAAAAACAGTTTCTATTCGTTTATTAATATCAGCGGATTGACTGTTGGGTTAGCAATCGGATTATTGATACTGCTATGGGTGCAGGATGAATTCAGTTTTGACAGATTTCATTCTAAAGAAAAAAATATCTACAAGTTGGAAAACATGGTCGGGACGGGCAGCAGCCGACAGTTGTGGACAGAAACTGCAGCGCCGATTGGCACACTTGCAAAGAAAGAAATTCCAGGGGTGGAAGATGCAGTGCGCATTGCCTACAATGGACAATATGGTCTTTACCGGTACGGCAATAAAATTTTTAACGAAGAGGATTGTTTTTATACCGATCCATCGCTGTTTACCGTATTCGACTTCAAACTACTGAAAGGCGATATAAAAATCCTTATCCCGATGATAATTCAATCGTCGTGACGGAAACAATAGCGAAAAAATATTTCGGCAATGAAGAACCAATGGGTAAAATTCTTGTTGCCGATGATAAAATCAATTTTCGTGTAACAGGCGTCGTTCAGGATTTTCCAAAAAATTCTTCTTTCAGAGCAAATATTCTTTTCCCGATTTCATTACTCGGAAAAAATTTATATGCCAACAACAAAGACGGAAAATCGCTGGACAACGACTTTTCACAATTTAGCTATAATACTTTCTTCCTCTTAAAAGAAGGCTTTTCTTTCAAAGGATTTGCTGATCATTTACGCAATATACACTTGCGGGTAAAGCCAGATGACACGGATATCGGGTATGTATTTCTCCCATTGAGCAAAATGCACCTTTTCCATTCTGACGGAAGCGAAGGTGGATATGCATCGGTAAGAATGTTCATCATTATTGCAGTTCTCGTTTTAGTAATTGCCTGCATTAATTACGTGAATCTTTCAACGGCACGCTCCATGTTAAGAGCGAAAAGAAGTAAGTCTTCGGAAAATTGTTGGCGCCGGAAGGGTTCAGTTATTCTTACAATTTATCGTCGAAACAACTTTGCTCTTTCTATTTTCAACTATTCTTGCGCTGATACTGATTTATTTACTCGTTCCCCTGTTCAACCAGGTTTCCGGAAAAGAATTAATAGTAAATTATTCTGATCCACAGATATGGAAAGTGATTGGAATTACAATATTGGCGACACTGATTATTTCCAGTATCTATCCTGCTGTTCTTCTATCTTCTTTCGAGCCATTGAAAGCATTAAAAGGAAAACTCTCTGCACGCATCAGTGATGCCGTTTTCAGAAAGGCATTAGTGGTATTGCAATTTGGATTCTCGATGATTCTTATCTGCGGTACATTAGTTATCGGCAAACAATTATCGTATATCCGCTCAAAACAATTAGGATATGACAAAGACCACGTTCTTGCAATGGGACTTATTGAGATGGGAAAACATTTCGATGCTGTAAAAGCTGAATTGATGAAACAACCGGGCATTACAAACGTAACCTGTGCTACTTCAAATATTATTAACTATGATGGTCATACCGGCGATAATAATTGGGACGGGAAAGAAAAAGGTGAAACGTTAATGCTATGCCCGATTGGTATCGATAAAGATTTTCTTTCTTTCTTTAAAATGGAATTAAAAGAAGGAAGTGGATTTACTGGCTCTCCCGGTGATTCGATGCATTTTATACTAAACGAAACCGCAATCAAAGCCGCACGGATCAAAGACCCCATCGGAAAAAAATTCAAACTCTGGCAAACAGAAGGAACAATTGTCGGAGTTGTAAAAGATTTTCACTTTGCGTCGATGCGGCATAAAATTGAACCATTGATATTTTATGCAAAGTCTCCTGGTTATGGCCGCCTTTATATAAAAACGACAGGCAACGATGCACCAAAAGCAATCGCTGCTGCAGAAACACAATGGAAAAAATATAACGCGGGATTCACCTTTAATTACACGTTCCTCGATGAAGCATTTAACAACCTGTATAAATCAGAGCAACGAACAGGATTTTTATACCAGCTTTTTGCAGCAATCGCTGTATTCATATCCTGTCTTGGTCTCTTAGGTTTAGCAGCATATACTGCGCAGGTACGTACACGTGAGATTGGTATTCGCAAAGTTCTCGGCGCAAGTGTTCCTGGTATCATCCGGTTATTAACAGGTGATTTTATAAAACTCGTTATGATTGCTATCGTTGTGGCAACACCGGTAGCATGGTATGTGATGAATAAATGGCTGCAGGATTTTGCCTATAAAATAAATATCGGTTGGACAGTTTTCGCAGTGGCAGGATTTATTGCAGTGCTTGTCGCTTTGTTCGCAGTCAGCTTTCAATCGATACGGGCGGCTATTGCGAATCCGGTGAAGAGCTTGAGGACAGAGTGAGATGATTTGAAAATTTGAAAATATGCAAATGTGAAAATGAAGTCGTAAATGGTCAATGGTCAATTGTCAATAGGTAATAACGAATAAAATACCTATCGCTTATAGCCTACGGCCTATTGCCTAAACTTGAACATAAAACTTAAAACTTCTCTCAAGATGTTTAAAAACTATTTCAAAACCGCTTGGCGGAATATTATTCGTACGATCGGGTATAGCATTCTTAATATTTCTGGTCTTGCCACTGGTATGGCTGTCGCCTTGTTAATCGGATTATGGGTGTATGAGCAATATAGCTATGATAAGTTTGTTCCGGATTATGAACGACTATATCGCGTGCAACGGAATTTTGATAGCAATGGAGATACGCTCACATTCACATCAACATCATTGAAACTTGCAGATGCCTTACGTAGCCAGGTTCCGGAAGTAGAAGCTGTTGCAGAAAGTGGCAACGCGGGCATGCATGGTTTGATGGTAGGTGAAAAGAAATTGT
Source organism: Chitinophagaceae bacterium (assembly GCA_049840875.1). Lineage (GTDB taxonomy): Bacteria > Bacteroidota > Bacteroidia > Chitinophagales > Chitinophagaceae > JAFDYH01. The sequence goes on from JASGJE010000007.1 coordinate 262,695, forward strand.
ATGTTGATGGAAACATCATTGGTACAGATTTCTTAAAAATGTTTCAATACCCCTTGATCCAGGGAAGTGCAGGCTCGGTATTCAAAGATGCTTATTCAATTGTATTGTCTCAATCGACAGCCAAAGCTTTATTTGGTAATGAAAATCCCATCGATAAAGTAGTACGATTTGACAATGAACACGACCTGAAAGTAACAGGTGTGTTAAAAGATCTACCATCGAATTCAAGCTTCCGGTTTGAATTCCTGGTACCATTCACCTATCTCGAACAAACCAGTGATCGTGTGAAAGGCAACCGCAATGGAAGCTATGGTAACAATTCTTATCGCATCTATGTAAAACTAAAACCCGGTGCAGATTACGCAAAGGTGTACCCGAAAATCAGGAATATAGAACATACAGAAACAGGCAACACCAATGCGATGAAATCGTATGTCACCTTACAGCCGCTGGAACGATGGCACCTGTATTCGAACTATGTCAACGGAAAAGATACAGAAGGCTTCCTGGAATATGTGCGGATGTTTACCATTATTGGCTCACTCGTGTTACTGATCGCCTGCATCAATTTTATCAACCTCACCACTGCCCGTTCTGAAAAACGAGCAAGAGAAGTAGGTGTACGTAAAGCAATCGGATCAATGCGCAAAGATCTGATCATCCAATTTCTTACCGAATCATTCGTATTAACCGTTATAGCATTTATTTTATCAGTAGGTTTGGTACAACTGGCATTAAGCCCCTTCAATGCGTTGACTGGAAGTAAAATCAGCATTCCTATTTCAAATATTTATTTCTGGCTGTTAATGTTGGCCTGTATTGTGATAACCGTATTTATTGCAGGCAGTCGGCCGGCGTTTTATCTTTCTTCGTTTCAGCCAGTAAAGGTGTTGAAAGGAACAATGAAGGTTGGCAAAGCCGCTTCATTACCAAGAAAGGTTTTAGTTGTATTACAATTCAGTTGCTCAATTGCTTTAATCATCAGCACAATTGTTATCTATCAGCAAATACAGTACGCAAAAGACCGTCCAAGTGGATATGATATCAACCGGCTGATGACAACTTATTCGAACATAGATCTTCGCAAAAATTATCCGGCGCTAAAAAATGAATTGATCCAGAAAGGAATTGCAGATGCTGTAACCACTGCATCAAGCCCTGCTACTGATATATGGTGGCATACAGATATCGATCATTGGCCGGGAAAAAATGCCGGTGAAACAATTGAAATGGGTGAAATCATTGTATCGGAAGACTATTTCAAATCGCTCGGTATGACATTCAAGGAAGGTCATGATTTTGCAAGCGCCAACGATACACTCAGCACAATTTTTAATGAAGCCGCCATCAAAAAAATGCGGATCACAAATCCATTGAATCAGACTATCACATGGGGCGGTACACAATTCAAAATTATAGGAGTAATAAAAGATGCATTAATGTTGTCTCCCTTTTCGCCTGCTGATCCCACCATGTTTGTGATAGATCGCGGTGTGCAAGACAATATTATGTATCATTTGTCACCGAAAATAAAAACGCAGGATGCCGTAAACCAGTTGACTGCAATCTTCAACAAGTATAATCCTGCTTATCCTTATCAATATTCATTCGCTGATGAAAACTATGCAGCCAAATTGAATCTCGAACTACTAATCGGAAAACTTGCCGGCATATTTGCAGGCCTTGCTATTTTCATTTCCTGTCTTGGTTTATTTGGTTTAGCCGCTTATGTTGCAGAGCAACGGACCAAAGAAATAGGTATCCGGAAAGTGTTGGGCGCATCAGTATCACAAGTATGGATGTTATTGTCGAAAGATTTCATTCTGTTGGTATTGATCAGTTGTATCGTTGCATCACCTGTTGCTTTTTATTTTTTACAAAACTGGTTGATGAAATATAATTACAGGATTAGCATCGGCGCAGGCGTTTTTATGCTGTCAGCATTGATTGCTGTCCTGATTACGATTGTCACTATCAGTTTCCAGGCAATAAAAGCGGCATTGGCAAATCCTGTGAAGTCACTGAGAACGGAATAGCTGCAAAAATGAATAGTGAAAAGGTAAAAGTGAAAAATAAAATTCCGGTAGCTATCGGGAGGTGAATGGTGAATGAAATGAAAGACAAAACTTAAAGCTTGACTCCGTGCCTTGTTGCCTCGTTGCCTGACTTAAAACTTATAACTCCTTTCGCATGTTTAAAAACAATTTCAAAATCGCATGGCGCAATCTTTTAAAAGACCGCCAGTTTACTCTTCTCAATCTTATTGGCTTATCTACCGGTCTGGCCTGTACGCTTTTAATTTTTCTATGGGTAAACGATGAACTACATGTAGATAAGTTTAACGAAAAAGACAATCGTCTATACCAGATATTGAAGACTGCACCTAATTCAGACGGAACAGTTTCCACTTTTGATGGATCACAAGGTATGCTGGCGGAAGAATTGGTAAAGTCATATCCTGAAATTGAATACGCTGTTCCTGTACGAAAAGAAAGAGAAGCTGGTATTCTCTCTGTTGGTGATAAACATATCAAGGCAAGCTGGCAATTTGCCAGTAAAGATTTCTTTAAAATTTTCTCCTACTCTTTAATAGATGGAAACCGCAGCAATCCGATTGCAGATCAATATGGTGTACTGCTCTCTGATAAATTGGCGAAAAAATTGTTTAATACCACATCGGATCTCATTGGTAAGACAATAACCTGGAGCCCGGGCGGCGAGTTCAAAGGTCTATATACAATCAATGGCGTATTTGAAGCGCCGCCTTCAAACGCAACTAACCAGTTTGATCTTATTTTTAACTATTCGCTTTATGCAGAAAAAGAAATGGGCACGATGAGCGATATAGACAATTGGGGCAGTAATAGTGTGAGTACGTATCTTCTGTTAAGAAAAGGAACGGACATTGAAAAGTTCAGCAGCAAAATAAAAGATTTTACAAAAGCAAAAATTAAATCCATTCCCAATTCAGAAGGTTTATTAAAATGGGAAGGAGATCTTTTGTTACAGAAATACTCAGACCGGTACCTTTATAATCGCTATGAAAATGGCAAAATAGCGGGTGGCAAAATCGAGTATGTACGCCTGTTTTCAATTATTGCCATCTTCATACTTGTCATTGCTTGCATCAACTTTATGAATCTTTCTACAGCTAAAGCAGCAGGCAGAATGAAAGAAGTGGGTATACGAAAAGTGGTTGGTGCCTCCCGAAAATTATTAGTGTTGCAATATTTGGGCGAATCAATACTGATGTCCCTTGTAGCAATTACCATCGCCATTATATTAGTCTCATTGTTCCTGCCAACATTTAAAATAATTACAGGCAAAGATCTTTCGCTTGATTTCAATGCCGGTTTTATTCTCACACTTACAGGCATAGCTATTATCAGTGGCATAATAGCAGGCAGCTACCCTGCCATTTATTTATCAGGCTTTAAACCGGTAGCTGTTTTAAAAGGAAAACTGAAAACTTCGGCAAGTGAATCCTTTATTCGCAAGGGATTAGTAATCTTTCAATTTACTATTTCCATTATCCTCATCATTTCTGTGTTGGTTGTGTACAAACAAATGAAACTCGTACAAACAACAAATCTTGGATACAATAAGGATAATGTAATAAAATTTACTGTTGAAGGGAAGTTGCGCAACAATGAAGCAACTTTTATTAATGAGATAAAGAAAATTCCCGGCGTTATAAATGCTTCGGGCATGAATGGAAACTTTGTTGGGCAAGCTGGTCATGGTGGCGGTGGCATTGATTGGGAAGGAAAAGATCCAAATCTTGGCATCGAATACTATGGAATAAGTGGTGATTATAATTTTATGGAAATACTCGGGTTGAAAATGGCTGAAGGACGCACCTTCTCAACTCAATTCGGATCAGATAGTAATTCAGTTATTTTTAACCAGTCAGCCATTATCGCTATGGGTATCAAAAATCCAGTAGGTAAAGTTGTTTCCTTATGGGGCAAGAAAAAACAAATTATCGGTGTTGCAAAAGATTATCATTTTGAATCGATGTACAAAAAAGTGGGCCCGGCTTTTATTGAGTACGATCCGGACAACCAATTTATTATTTTAAAATTAAGAGCTGGCAGCGAGCAGGAAACAATTTCAAAGCTGGAGAAATTTTATAAAGATTTCAACCAGGGATTGACGTTTGACTATAATTTTTTAGACGACGAATACCAGGCTATGTATTCATCCGAACAAAGAGTAGCAATACTTTCACGATACTTTGCAGCTATTGCTATTATTATTTCCTGCCTCGGCTTGTTTGGCCTTACTGCATTCACCGCACAAAAAAGACGGAAGGAAATCGGCATACGGAAAGTAATTGGTGCATCTGTAAGCAATATAGCTATGATGTTATCCAAAGAATTTTTTAAACTGGTTGTGATCGCCATAATCATCGCATTTCCCATTTCGTGGTGGGCTATGCATTCGTGGCTGAATAGTTTTGCGTACAGGGTCAATATTAGTACGATAGTTTTTATAGTTGCGGCTTCCATTATCCTGTTCATCACGTTACTGACAGTAAGTTTTCAGGCAATAAAAGCAGCGCTGGCAAATCCGGTGAAGTCACTGAGAACAGAGTGAAAAATGAAAAGGTAAAAGTGAAAAATAATATTCAGATAGCGATCGGCGATGTGAATGTTGAAAATAGAAAATACTTTGTGCCTTGATGCCTCGTTGCCTTGATGCCTTGTTGCCTTTTACAACATACAACCACACTCAATGATAAAAAGCTACTTCAAAATCGCATTGCGTAAGCTGGAGAAAAACAAACTCTATGCCGCCGTAAATATTATTGGCCTGACAGTTGGAATAGCCAGTTGCTTGCTTATCGGATTGTATATTTCGCATGAACTGAGTTATGATCGCTTCAATAAAAATGCAGACAATATTTTTCGTGTTACCATGGAATATAATTTCGGTGACGCTACAGAGAAAACTGCCGTTACAGGTACAAAAGCCGGGCCTCAGTTTAAGCGAACATTTCCATCCGTAAAAGATTTTACAAGAACATACAAACGCACAAGGGTGGTTGGTTATAATCACAATGTATTTGAGGAGAAAAATTTCCTGTATGCAGATGCCTCTTTGTTAAGTATGTTTTCATTTCCGTTAGTAAAAGGTGATGCACTCGCTGCTTTAAATGCGCCGAATAAAATTGTTATCACGCGGAGCGCTGTCAAAAAATATTTCGGAGACAAAGAACCTGTTGGTAAAGTGTTGAAAGTAGGCGATTCAGATTTTGAAATTACCGGTGTGACTGAAGATGCTCCTTCCAATTCGAGTATACAATTTGATTTTATCGCATCTCTTGCCAGTCTTGATTATACACGGGAAGAGTATTGGATGGAAGCGAACTACAATACTTACCTTCTTATAAATAATAAAAAGGAAATCATTCCCCTGCAGGCACAGATAACAAAATATATGAAAGAGGTAACCAAAACCGAATTGAAATCTACCGGCAATAGTTACCTGACGTTCAATATCGAGCCGTTAACAAGAGTTCATCTTTATTCAACTTTGCCAGGTTTCGAACCAAATGGAAGCATTGTCTATATCTATGTATTGATGGCTGTTGCCGTACTTATCCTGGTAATAGCATGTGCTAATTATGTAAACCTTTCTACCGCTCAATCGGCGGGCAGGGCAGCAGAAATAAGCATGCGAAAAATAATGGGTGCAAAAAGGGGCAGTTATTTTTTCAGTTTATTGGTGAATCGTTGATCGTAACAACGATTGCATTTGTGTCAGCGTTGTTTGTAGCCAGGCTGTTGTTACCTTATTTTAATAATCTTTCGGGCAAACAATTTCAATCGGCCGATCTTTTAAATCCATACGTGCTGACAACATTAATTCTACTGAGTATTATTATCAGCTTTGTTTCAGGAGCTTATCCGGCGCTGCTGTTATCAAATCTGAAACTGGTAAAAATCATGAAATCGGGTTTTTCGCATACGTCCGGTACCGGCGTCAGGAAATCACTGATCATTGTTCAGTTTGCAATTTCTATTTTCTTAATCATTTCAACCGTTGTCATTCTTCAGCAATTAAATTATATCCGGCATAAAGATCTTGGTTATAACAGGAGTAACATTGTCGTTCTTCCCCTGGATGATAAAACTTCTGAACACTTCGCCGCGTTGAAAACTGCAATCAGTACGCTGCACCAGGTGAAACATGTAACTGCGGCCCGGCAGCCTGTACATGTTGAATGGTCTGATGCAATCAAATCAGAAAGTGGTGAAGGCGTTACCGTAAATGCAATTCCATGTGATGAAGATTTTGTAAAAACATTTGACATAAAAGTTATTGCAGGAGCTGATTTTACAAAGACAGATGCATTGCAAATGGATACGACAAATAATGATAAAAACCTGCAGTATTCATATATGCTGAACGAGTCTGCTGTCAGGGCATTCGGATGGCAACCGCAAAATGCGATAGGCAGACGAATTTCAAAAGGAGTACCGGGAATAGTAAAAGCAGTGGTGAAAGACTTTCATTTTGAGTCGTTGCATGATCCTATTTCACCTCTTTTGATTTTTCTCGATAACCGGAGAGCCAATTCTATATTTATTAAAATTGACCAGGCAAATATTCCGCTAACCCTGGGCAACCTGAAAAAAATATGGGAGGAACGGGAAACACATCGTCCGTTTGAATACCATTTCCTGGATGAAACTTATAATGCTTTGTATAAATCAGAACAACAAACTGCTGGTGTCTTCAGCACATTTTCTATAATGGCCATTTTATTGGCGTGTCTTGGCCTGTTTGCTTTAACAACGTATGCTGTAGTTCAGCGCACAAAAGAAATCGGTATCCGCAAAGTACTTGGAGCAACAATTCCGGATATCGTTTTACTGCTTTCAAAAGATTTTTTATTGCTTGTTGGAATCGCTATTATTATCGCTTCACCGGTTGCATGGTTAGCAATGCACAAATGGTTGCAGGATTTTGCCTATCGGATCAACGTAGCCTGGTGGATATTTATCGCAGCAGGTATCATAACGTTGGTTATCGCGCTGATTACAATCAGTATTCAATCAATAAAAGCGGCATTAGCAAACCCGGTGAAGAGTTTGAGGACGGAATGAGTCTGTTGGTTGTCGTGAAACGTAAAACGTGAGACGTGTGCCGATAGCTATCGGGAGAAAATCGAAAAATAAAAGAAAGAATACAGGAGACAGAAGATAGAAGGTCAGAGAAAAACCATAATGCCTCGTTGCCTAGTTGCCTTGATGCCTTGTTGCCTTATTGCCTTGTTGCCTTATTGCTTTTGTGCCGCTGCACCTCGGCTCCAATCTGAAACATATCTTTTGCATTTCTCTTTACATTCTAACATTCATATTCGCGACTCAGTGTATACCCTTAGTTTATCATTTCTGTGTGAAGTAAATCTATCTCTCTAAAAAGATTAATACCATCACTACCCATAATAATTGTCGTAAACGCAACAAACTATTTAAAAACATCAAAACATAGTACAAAAAATTATAACCTTTTGCACTTCTGTATTATTTTCGGTGCAGGTTTTTCTTTTAACCACTTATCAAAGAACATAAGAGTTAAACTAAAAACGAAAATCTCCGCACCCAGGAATTTTTTCCGACCCTTACCATCCACCAATATTATTGAAAAAACTAAAATCAATGAACCGCGTTCTGTCACTTCTCGTATGTCTTTTGACATACACCACCACCTATTCCCAAACAAATTATGCTATCAGTTTTAACGGCACCAATCAATGGGCCAGTATTGGTACTCCGATTCCCGATAACAGTTCTTATACCAAAGAAGCGTGGGTCTATATCAATTCTGCCGGAGGCGCACAAAATATTATCTCCTCTCTCAATGCGCCTTTCTGGCTGAATGGCGGTGTATTATCGGCGGGCCAGGGCGGAAGCTATACAGCTGTAACAGATGCTACTACCATAAGTACAGGAAAATGGGTGTACGTTGCCGTTACATATGATGCTGCAACAACCACTATGAAGTTGTATAAAGATGGAATAGTAGTAAGTACGAACACCAGCGTGGCTTCCAATTATACAAATGAACCCGTTGCTCTCGCTTCTCACCATGACGGTGTAAGTTTATTGAACGGATTAATTGACGAAGTACGGATATGGACAATTGCTTTGAGCGCATCACAAATAAAGCAAAACATGTTTAAAGGTCCTGCTGTAAACGAAGCAGGCCTGGTTGCCTATTACAAATGCAATGATGGCGCCGGGAGTACTTTAACAGATGCTACCGGTAATACAAATGGAACGTTACAAAACTCTCCATCATGGCTGGCTTCTCCGGTTGAAGGTGATAAGAATGGAATAACCTTTGACGGTGTAGATGACAACATTGTCATTCCACAACCGGTTACCGGCAACTTTACAATTGAGTATTGGTTAAAAACAACATCAACCGGCGCATCGGGGGGAGATCAATGGTATTATGGCAGCGGCATTGTAGATGGAGAAGTGGGCGGTGTAACGACTGATTGGGGTACAACTCTGCACGCTGATAAAATCGCTTTCGGTCTTGGTCAACCTGATTTCACCATTGAATCCACATCATCAGTAAATACGGGCAATTGGGTACATGTGGCAGCCAGTTGGATGCAGTCGACGGGAGAAATGAAACTCTATATAAATGGAATACTGGAAAATACCGGTTACGGAAGCACGATTGCAAGAGCAGCCCCACCAAGATTAGTAATGGGAACAAAGCAAACCGGTGACCATCCTTACAGCGGCTCGTTAGACGAAGTAAGAATATGGAATGAAGTACGCAGCCTTTCACAAATACAGGCCAACATGAATAAAGAAATCGATCCTTCTTCTGAACCTACGTTGTTAGCCTATTACAATTTTAACCAGGGCATCACCGCTGGTACGAATGCCGGGCTGACAACGCTTCCCGATATAAAAGGTAATAACAATGGTACGCTAAATAATTTTGCGCTTACTGGTACAGCTTCAAATTTCACGGCACAAAACAGTTCAGTGGTGTTGCTCCCATTGCAGTGGTTGAGCTTTGTGGTACAAAAGCAAAACAATACCGCACTATTGAAATGGAGCACGATACGGGAGCAAAACACAAAAGAATTTATTGTGCAACACAGCAGTGATGGCAGCAAATGGAATGACATTGGCGTGGTAGCAGCAACAGGCAATTATGCTACCACCTCCGATTATAGTTTTACGCATACCACTCCGGGAAGTATTAATTATTATCGCATTCAACAAGTAGATATAGATAATAGAAGTAGCTATAGCGATGTTCGCAGCCTGTTCTTCAATAGCTCATTCGCGTTGTTCACTGTTCTTAATAATCCTGTTGCAAATGGGAGATTATCAATAGTTGCCAATAAGCCGTTAATTATCTCGCTGTTTAGTATCGATGGAAAACTTATCTGGAAAAAGAATGTGTCTGCAGGTAACAATACATTTGATGTCAGCGGCTATAAAAAAGGTATTTATTTACTGAGCGCAGGCGAGGAATCGAAGAGTGTGATGGTGCAGTGAGGCGCTAGTTTCCGAGAAATAGAAATTAATGCCAGTTGCATACCCAATAATAAAAGCTTGGAAAAGCATCTGGCTTAATGCTAAATTTCTTTTCCGAAGAATTTCTCAAAAATCAAAACTGTTATAATTCCCAACGTATACGCAACCATATCTAACCATTCAAAACCATAGCCAATTATTATCCTTGCAATTTTGTTTCTCTCAAGCCCTAGCCTATCTACTATGTGAAAATATTGAAGCGTTTCAACTATGTAGGATAATAACAAGACCCCTATTGCAATTTTAATAATTGAAGCTTTTAAAAATGTGCGAACTGCACAATAAATTAAAATCACCACAAGATAATCGCCAACATATGGCCTGATAAAACGATCATGTGCAAAAACAGCGATCAAGACTTCAATAATAAAAAGTACTACCGCTAAAAGAAAAAATTTCTTATTGAAAGTAAACATGGAATGAAATTAAGAACAAAAGCATGAGGAGTTATTTATGGTAAATCGATTATAAAATATTCGTCATTGTGAGTCCTTTCCGCAAGTAGCGTTTTTGCATATTGATATTGAGCAATTCATTTTTCTGCTTAGGCATCACAGCATTATTTGCGGAGCAAATTAGTCCTGAATGTATTTATGTTAAATAAACCAAGTTTTTGTCCGCCATACAAATCGTATACCGCGCAGCTAAATTTTGATTTTAGTTCTTTAAGAACAGGTTTCAACTGTACCCATGTTAATTCGTTGGCTTTATTCAATGGAACGCAAATTCCGATTGCATCACCACCATTAATTCCAAGACCCGGCATTGGCACAAAGTCAAAGTTTAGGGTCTCAGAATAGAGTTCCCGATGAAGCTTATTGAAGTCGAGCTTTTTGGTTGTCTCAGCTATAATATTAAATGCCACAGTAAATTATTTAATCAAGTCAATAGTGATGAAGTGGGGCCTGGAATATTTTGCTCTTATCACATTTTCTATTTGTTTGCATTCTGAATCATCAACCTGTTGACCGCGAATATCAATTTTTATTATGTGCTTAGGGTCCGAGGGAAGTTGTGTATCATAATAGTTAAGTCTGCCAATAATAAATCGTATGGTTCTGTCTAACTTATCCGGGGAGGAAATATCGTGGTTATAAATATAGATAAACTCATTTCGCCGACGTTACTAGCCTCTGGCGTTACCTGTCCCCAATCTAATGTTTCCTTATGATTCATGGTGACGGTAGTATTATTATTTACTCACAAATTTATGGGAGTAAACAAGCCGCTCCAAGTGAAATAAATCAATTCCTTTGTTACAATAACTATTTGACACGATCCCATTTGCACATTTTCAAATTTTCAATTTATCTCATTCCGTACGCAAACTCTTCACCGGATTCGCTACAGCCGCCTTGATCGATTGAAAACTGGTCGTTATCAATGCCACTGCAATTACCAATACGCCGGCTGATACAAACAACCACCAGCTAAGCGCTATGCGATAAGGATAATTTTCCAGCCATTTGCTGGTCGCCACCCATGCAAACGGTATCGATATTGCAAGAGCTATTAAAACCAGTTTTATAAAATCAGCCGATAGAATAGATACAATACTGCCGACAGAAGCGCCCAGCACTTTGCGTATACCAATTTCTTTTGTTCTCTTTTCCGCAGCTAATACAGATAATCCAAACAAACCGATGCACGAAATGAAGATGGTGAGTACAGCGCTGAATAAAATTATTTGTTTCCACCGCGCCTCCGCTGCATAACTCTGTTCATTCTGCTCCTGTTTAAAATTGTAAACGAAAGGAGTCAATGGAAATAAGTCTTTAAACGTTTTGCTTATGAACTGCAGGCTTGCCGTTTCGGTACCGGGTTTTATTTTTATATACATCATTCCATAGCTGTTGGCGGGATTCATAGTAAAGAATTGCGGCCCCACCTTTTCCGTTAATGGCCTGTAATGATAATCCTTTACCACACCCACCACCGTATAACTTTCACCATTCTCAAAACTTTGAATCAATTCACCGACTGGTTGCTTCCATCCCGCTTGTTGTACAAATGCTTCGTTGACTAATACCGAACGTGTAGAATCTGATGGATAGTCTGCAGAAAAATTTCTGCCTGCAATCACCGGCACTTTCAGCAATGGCAAGTAAGAAGCATCTATCGTTTCAATGGAAATATTTACCTGTTTATCACCACTTACTTTTACGGTATTATTATTAAACCAACGATTTCTTGGAGCAACATCAACGATAGTGGGGCTTTTCAGCAATGCCTGTTTAAATAATGCTGCTTCATTCCGTGTCATCGGGTATTTGTTAACCGTCAACAGGTTATTGTCATCATAGCCTAAACTTTGTGTGGTGAGATAATTAAACTGCGAAAAGATAGTAATAGAACCTATTATTAAAAATGAGGCCAGCGCAAACTGGAATATAACCAATGACTTTTGTAAATAATTTTTACCGGCGAGGTTAAACCGGCTGTACAAAGTCTGTACAGGATTGTAATTTGACAAAACTGCCGCAGGATAAAGACCTGCCAGCAAACTGGTGAGAACAAACAGCACCGTATACCATGTGATGAGTTTCGCACTCAACAGGTAAGAAAGCGAAAGCGCTTTATTTGATAGCTGGTTGAATACCGGTAACACTACAGTGGTGATAAAGATTGCAAAACCAAAAGCGATAAAGCAAAGAATAAACGACTCTCCCAGGAATTGCACCAGCAATTGTTTGCGGGTGCCACCGATTACTTTACGGATGCCAATCTCCTTTGCACGTTTTACAGAACGTGCTACTGTCAGATTTACAAAGTTTATACAAGCAATCAGCAGCACAAAAAGTGCAATGGCCGATAGTATATATGAAAAACCGGAATTACTTTTATCAGCGAGTATTTCATCTTCATCCGGTACCATTTTACCCAGGTGAATCGCCGCCATTGGTTCCAGGCTGTACGACATTCCGAAATTCTTTATGCCATATTTGTTTCTTATTTCCCTGATGGTTTCATCTGCATCCGCTTGAAATATCTTGTCCATTTTTTGTTGCACAGCCTGTATATCTGCACCGGGAGCAAGCACTACAAACGTGCTGAGAAAATAATTAAACCAATTGCTGTTCTTACTTTCATCTTCGGCAGACACTTTCAATGGCAGCAGAAATTGGAATTTTATGGAAGAATTTTCCGGACAGTTTTTAGCCACACCACTCACCACATAAGGCCTGAAGATACTATCTGCCTTTATAGAAATTATTTTACCAACAGCATCTGAATTGCCAAAATATTTCTTTGCCATATCTTCAGTTACTACTACGGAATTTGGTTGTGTCAATACTGAACTGGCATCACCACTTAATAACGGAAAACTAAACACGGAAAAGAAATTAGCATCCACAAGACTCACTGGTTGCGATTGTACATCGGCGCCTGTTTTTATATCTACCTGTGAAGGTTGAAAACGAACAAAGCTTTTTATTTCAGGTATCCTTGCGGCAAAGCGGGGACCAGGAAAATAACCCGTATAGCTTCCATTATGTACGTTTCCGTCATCTCTTATCTGTTGTTTATCGATACGGTAGATCTGGCTGACATTTTTATGAAAGCGATCATAACTCACTTCATCCTGCACGTACAGCATGATAAGCATGGCGCAGGACAAGCCGATACTTAATCCGGCAATGTTGATAAAGGAATAGATTTTATTCTGCAGCAGGCTTCTGAAAGCTGTTTTCAGGTAATTTTTAATCATGACCGGTTGATTTATTGAGAATAAACAGTAAAAAGAATGCCGGTTTACTATCCTTCTGACAATCATTAATTGGTTAAATAGTCACCTATACACGAAGTTCGGTTTTGATACAGTGTCGTCCGGTTTTGTTACAGGTTAAGTCACTCTACCAATACCGACGACGATCCGATGAAAGGCGGCATAGTCATAATTAATTTCCGCATATAGGCTATTTTAGTATATTAAAGTAAACCATTTCAATATTGATTAAAGAGAGGTAAGGGTATATAATGTGACGAATGAGAAGTATGTTGTTATCTAATTGAAAAAGTACTATAGTTAAATGATGAATGTTATTATAGAACGACTTGACAATACCTATTCAGAACAAATCGGAGAGTTGATTCTGCCCATACAACAGCAGGAATTTAATATTCCCATTACATTGGCGGAGCAGGTTGATTTAAGTAGCATTGAGCAATTTTATGATTCTACAGGTGGATGCTTTTTAGGTGCGTTTATCAATAATTACCTGGTCGGTACCTTGGCAATCATCTCATTCGCAGGCGACGCAGGGGCGATACGGAAAATGTTTGTACGGAAGGAATACAGGGGAAGGGAATATATGATTGCTCAACGCCTATTTCAAACGCTGATTTCATATTGCATTGATAAAAAAATTACAAACATCTACCTGGGAACAATAGATGTTTTCAAAGCAGCTCAGCGTTTTTATGAAAGAAATGGATTTGTAGAAATAAATAAGACAGATTTACCGGCCGCTTTTCCCCTGATGTCCGTTGACAATGTATTTTATTACCGGGATCTGAAGAATGATCGGTGATCGATCAATCATTGCCCTGCCAACTGCTCAATATCATCTACCTCCAAAACCTGTTTCGGATATCCTTTCAGTACAGTATTGATCATTGCCTGGCCGACCTGTTTCAACGTTAATGTTTTTTGCGGAAAGAATGGCGCAATCAGAGGCCCTAATATTTTATAAATTGTCTTCACATTCTTCTGGCCTTTCGTTCCCTTCATGATTGCCGGGCGAAAGTTATACTGTCCTTTAAAGGGCAGCTTCATCAACGCATTCTCCGTTCTGCCCTTCACTCTTGCCCACATCACTTTACCTTTTTCAGAACTGTCTGTCCTGTTGCCTGAAACAAAATTGAATACCATACCAGGATTGAGTTTCAGCAATTCATTGGCAAAAGCCATCGTGGTATCAAATGTAATTCTGCTATACTCGTCTTCCTTCATACCAACAGAACTGATTCCCGCACAATAAAAGCAGGCATCATAACCTGTCAGGCTTTCCGCAAACTTTTCCAAATGCAAAAAGTCAGGTACAAGTATTTCCTTTAGTTTGGAATGAGCCATATCATAATGTCTTCGGCTCACGAGCAATACGGTTTCCACATTTGAATTCTCCAGGCATTCAAACAATACACCTTCACCCACCATACCTGTAGCGCCGGTAATAATTACTTTCATTCGTTGTTTTTTTGTTTAGCAAAAGTAAAGTGCAGATACAACAATTTACCTGGTATCACCTTGCAATACATCACAGGTTTACAAAAAAGACAGACCTTATCGTTTTTTAAAAACCGGTGCTCTAACGCTTAGTTCATACTTCTGTATTCGATGGGCGTCATACCTGTTTTGGATTTGAACAGACGCGAAAAATATTGCGGATACTCAAAGCCCAAGTCGAATGCCAGCTCTCCCACCGATTTGCCGGAATTCAGCAATAAGTTTTTTGCTTCTTCAATCAGGTAATGATGAATATGATCCTGTGCGTTCATTCCCGTTTCTCTTTTTAATAAATCGCTGAGATAATTAGCAGAAAGATGTACTTCATCTGCCAAATATTTTACCGCAGGCAAACCTTTTTCATGTAAGTCCGGTGATTGAAAATAACTGGTCAGAATATCTTCTACTTTAGCAATAACATCCCTGTTTGCTGTTTTCCGTGTAATGAACTGCCTGTCGTAATATCTCGTGCAGTAATTCAGCAGCAATTCAATATTTGAAACAATAAGGCGCTGGCTGTGCCGGTCGATATTTTCCGATAGCTCTGCATCTATTTTCTGAACAATTTCGCTGAGTGTGAGTTTCTCTTTGTCAGACAAATGAAGCGCTTCATTTGTTTCATACGAGAAGAATGTATACTCTTTGATTGTTTTTCCCAATGCAGTGCCCCGGATCAGGTCGGGATGAAAAAACAAACCCCAGCCCATTTTATCATCTCGTTGCTCTATCTCTTTGTCCATTGTCATCATCTGTTTTGGGGCAAGGCACATTAAACTTCCTTCCTGGAAATCGTATGTCTTTCTGCCGTACCGGATCTTATTGCAACAATAATTTTTAAACATCACAATATAAAAATCACCCATGATGCGTGTACCTTCTTCTATCTGGTCTTCCACTTTGCTGAAATCAACCACTGCCACCAATGGATGTTTGGTTTTGGGGCCGATGAAATAATCATTCATCTCCGATATGCTGTGTATATGCACGATAGGGCTCATATTCTTTCAGTATTTCTATTTGATTACCGATACAAAAATAGAAAGTTACTGCCGTGACAATAACTTTCGTTGTAACAAATAAGCGGCCTCCTTCCGTTAATTCAATCCGAACTGCGCTTTAATTCCGCCGATAAAAGCAGTGTCATCGTACTGTTTACGGTTATCCAGCAATACTCTTGCATCTTCACCAGCAGTATACCTTATCTGGTCTTTACCATCTGTAGCCGCTTTATAAATTACATCCGCTACCACACTTGCAGGCGAAGCGTTGGCAAGCATGGCCGGCATTACTGCAAACAGTTTTGCTACGGTTCCCTGGTATTCAGTCAGCGATTCATCATTGTTGAAATCAAACGAACGTCCGGCAAAATCAGTAGCGATGGCGCCCGGTTCCACAATCTTTACTTTTCCTCCAAACTGTTCTACTTCATAATTCAACGCCTCTGAAATACCTTCAACAGCGAACTTTGTTCCGTGATAAAGCGAACCCAGGGGAAAAGCGACTTTTCCGCCAATAGAGGAAATGTTGATGATAATGCCGCTTTTGTTTTGCCTGAAATGCGGTAGCAGCACTTTAGTAACATCCAGCAACCCAATTACATTAGTATTAAACTGGCGTACGATTTTCTCACGGGAAAACGATTCCAGCGGGACCGTATGCGCCGTAGCCGGCGTTGTTGAGCAACACATCAATCTTTCCAAATCGTTGTCTTCCCTTTGCTACGGCATTTTCAATAGAATCCAGATCCAATACATCCAACTTTGTAACGAACACATTTTGCAGTTGTGTCAGTTCTGTTTCATCTTGCGGATTGCGCATCGTTGCGATCACATTCCAGCCGTTGGCGTGAAATAATTTTGCAGTTTCTTTTCCTATGCCACTGCTTGCACCTGTAATAAGAATTGTCTTGTTCATTTTTAATTGTTTTAAAATCACAAGACAAATTTCCATCGATTACAGAGCCGGCTATTAATACAAAAAGGGGTTAGTTGTATACAAATTCTCTTTTCTGATGTCCGGAGGTGTAAATTAATTGTAGGATGCACGGGAATGCCTGTCGTTTATAGAAAGCGCTTATTAAATTCTTAATCGTTAGGTCAAACTAACCTGTATCAAAGTGAAGAGAGAAAAAAGAGGCGTCAAAAGACGACCTCTTTCCTTTTTTATTTCTCATTCAGATCAGGCGTAAATCGAAACCTGCTGTAACTCTTTTGCGATAGCATGTACAGCAGCTTCTATTTTCTTTGCTTGTTCCGCAGAAGGATATTTTACCCCCGCTGCATATTGGCGGATCAATGAAGCATTGATGCCTGCCTTTTCTGCAATTGCGGATTGCTTGATTGCGGTGTGTTCGTTGAAGAAAGCTTCAACGTCATATACCGGAATAAATTGAATGTTCTTTGGGTCGACTTTAGAAAAAGCTTTGTCGCCTTTTCCTTCGTTGTTTTTGTAACCTTCAATTTCTGCTAACAGATTTTTTAAGGCTTTGTCTACGGTACCCCCGTAGCCTGTTAATAATGCCTTGCCTTTTTCAATTCGGGCAAAGAATCGGCCATCTCCTTTTTCAATGATGACCTCGAATTTTGGACTTGACATAACCTTGATTTAGAACTTAGAAATAGCGTTTACCGACAATTTTTCAAAAGATATTGGTATTGGATATAAAAGCCGGGGTATTATTTCACCCCGACTTTCTTTAAAATTGCCTTAGCTGTTCCCGTTGGCACCTCCTTTGTACCGTGAAAGGGAACAGAAACCGTCTCTTTTGTTACAGGGTTTTGAAAAATAATATGGCTTCCTGATTGCCGCACTTCTAACCACCCTGCTCTTTTTACTTTTTTTAAAAGTTCACTTGATTTCATAAGCGAATAAATTACTCCCACAAAAGTAGCATTTTTGTTACTCGAAACAATATATTTGGGTAACTTTTTTGCTACCTAAAGATATTTTAATCATTTAAAATGTAAGGTGATCTTGATTATATTTTGGAGTTGCTATTACTTTGATTGCAATCATGCTTTCCGGATCAAAGCATTTCAACAATCTGTATATTATTTCCGCAGGTATCATTGAATACGGCAATTTTTACCGTTCCCATCTCGGTAGGCTTTACACTGAACTCAACTCCCAGCTTCAGCAGCCGTTCGTATTCCTGTTGCGTATTATCAACGGTGAATTGGGTATAAGGAATACCCGCATCAAAAAGCGCCTTCTGATATGTGTCAGCAGGTTTGAAATGATTTGGCGACGGTTCCAATAAAATCTCCGGACCATCCTGCTCTTCTTTGCTCACCACAGTCAGCCATCTGCTGCCTGCGCCTATCGGTACGTCAATTTTCTTCAGGAAGCCGAGTATGCCAGTGTAAAATTGCAGTGCTTTTTCCTGGTCCTGTACAGGAAGACTGATGATCTTAATTTTCATTTCTACGCCTTTGTTGGTGTTTCCCTTTGAAAACCTTTCATCTTAAGCACTCCACACCAACAAACGAATTGAAGAAGCTCACAGAGGCCAGTGTTGTGTGCAGTCATTCACCTTTTAACAAATTCCAAAATTGCTTCAGCAAAATCAACAGGGGCTTCCTGCGGCAGATTATGTCCCACCCCTTTGATTACTCTTCTTTCGTAACCGCCTGTAAAGAAATGAGCGTCCTTTCCGGTTCCTGGAAACGGTTCCACTCCATCTTCTTCTGCATCTAAGATTATGGCAGGTACTTTTATGACTGGTTGCTTTTGCAATAACTTCTCCATTGCTTCAAACTTCGGGTCACCATTTGCCAATCCATAACGATGCCGGTAAGAATGTATTACAATGTCCACAAAATCGGGATTCTCAAATGAAACTGCTGATGCATTAAACGTAGCATCATCAAATTTCCAGGTTGGCGACCAACTCTGCCACAAGAGTCTGCAAAGTTCTTTCCGGTATCTTGTCAAACCACGACGTCCCCGCTCACTATGAAAATAGAATTGATACCAATTCAACTTTTCTATTTCAGGAAAATCAGGTTCTGCATAACCTGGAATATTCTGAATGTTATATCCAGCCATTGAAATAAGCCCGATAATACGTTCAGGATAAATGGCGGCAACAATACAACAAGCCCGTCCGCCCCAGTCATACCCACCCACAATTGCTTTTTGTATCGATAAGGAATCCATTAATGCAATAAGGTCGTTCGCCAACGCCGCTTGCTGACCAGAGCGAACTGTATCGGCTGATAAAAATTTTGTCGGTCCATACCCCCGTAAATAGGGAACTATAATCCGGCAGTTTTCGGTTAACAAATGTTTTGTTACAGCATCATAAGTCCTGATGTCGTAGGGGAACCCGTGCAGCAATATTATAGCAACAGCATCCGCATTACCACTTTCTTCATAAGCAATAGAAAGATCTCCTGCATTGATATGTTTCAATAGCCCCATTTCGATTTATGAAATGTATGTTTTAGATTGTATACAACAAGCAAATCTATATTATTAGATGAGTCGATGCACTGGCTTGTGGAGATAAAACTAAGGCGCAGCATAACAGAAAGCCAAATGGCAGCAACTTATTTTCTCTATCGATAGTCTATATCTCAGCTATTATCATTCCCGTTTCCATTAGTGGAACCTGGTCGACCACCAGGCCATCAGGATTTATTGCAGAAGTCGGTCCATAGGAAATACGCCCATTATGTTCCCCTGTTACGTCTGACGACAGAAGCCACGCTTTAGATTCATTTACCCGTTTGATACGAATTTCATGATGCAGGTCTTTAAATTTCTCCGCCGTTTCATATCGCATCATATTGTTTGCAGGGCAAACGATTAGGGTTGCTCCTTGTGTCACGATATTCCTGGCAGCTTCCGGAAATTGTGTATCGTAACAAATATTTATTCCGAATAGCAGATCGTTCACTTGAAAAACAGGATATTCAACACCTGCTTTAAATATTCTTTCACCATCTAAAAGATGCGTCTTTCGATATTTACCAAGCAGTTCACCGTCTTTTATTACTACTGCAGTATTAAATAAATTTCCATCGTCTTCTTCCATTAACCCGAAAACAATGAGTGGTTTGTACTTCGCTAATCGGTGAAGTATTGTTTTAAATGTAGCAGATGTCAAATTAACGGCATGCTTTTTTGCCAATCGCTCATCTGTGAGGTACCCTTGTAAAAAACATTCCGGAAAACAAATTAATGAAACGTATTTTTCTTCTGCTTGCGTCGTAAATCGTTCAATCCATTCAAGTGAAGCATCAATATCTTCCCGTATATCCGGCACCTGGCAGGCAGCAACTTTTGTTGGCATGTTGATTTCTATCTTTAAGCAGTTGTTCGTGTTTCTCTTTTAGAGTCTCTCGTTTTAAGTATCCTACACCAACAAACGAATTGATGATAAGTATTCGTTTTTCATCGATTCAAAATCTTTTGAATTTCCAATTTGTAGTCCGTGTTATCCGTCATTCCATTATGTCCTTGTCCGGAAAGTGTTATGAGAGTGTCTTCACGTTTAAATTCTTTCAGAAGTTTTAATGAAGAGCCGTAATAAATTACTTCATCCTTATCGCCATGAAAAATCACAATTGGCATTGTGCAATTCTTTATATACTCATCTGTTTCGAATTTATACTTTAAAATAAAAGTGGGGATTATTGGATATATATGTCTCATCATATCCGTTAAGCTATAATACGGCGCTTGTAAAATCAAAAGTCTTGGTTTGTTTGTGGAAGCAATTTTAGCCGCAGGTCCCGTTCCTATTGAATAACCTAATACTATTATTTTATTTTCAGGATAATAAGTTACGCCTTTGTTGGTGTTTCTCTTTGCGAACCTTTCATCTTAAACACCCCACACCAACAAAGCAATTGAGGAAGGTTAAATATCGTCGTGTGGTCATTAGCAACATATGGAAAGGCAAAAATACTTTAGTTAGCAGTCGTTTACTAGGTCTTAATGAATTACTATCGAAAAAATTTCCCTGTTTTCCTTCGTCCACGTAAAGTCACCAAGACTTGTTGTCAATATGCCAAGGGTATTATGAAAAACAACGAATATGCTTGCGTCAATGAAACCAACATTTCCTTCCCTGTCTACTATTTTATAAATTTCTTTCCTGTCGACAATATTTGGCATTAAAATATTTTCGCTATGTCTGGTGATTTTATAAATCTTTATACCTGTCAGTTTCGTCGCAAGTTGGATATTGTAAACAGCTTTAAAGAAAAGGTCAATATTAAAAACATTGTCGGGGTCTTCCTTATTTATTCTTCGGATAATCATTTCGCTATGACTAGACGAGTAGTCCAATAAAAAATATTGCCCTTCTAAGTCGGCATAAAGTAGTTCTTCCATGTTTTACACCTGTGTTTGTGTTTATCTTTAAGACTACCTCATTTTAAACACCCCATAATAACAAATTAACCTCAGAAACCTACAGATTGTAATAAATATTGCAAATACGAATTCTCCTATTTACTACTATTCAAAATCCAATTTGCTTCCTCATTTGCTGATAATTCAATTACAATACTTGAACCTGAGGTTATCTTTTTTGATTTGCTTACAAGCTGAAATTGCTTTTCTTTAAAAACAGAGGACAGGTCAACAGCAAAACGTCGCGGCTTGTCGGATAAATTTTTTAAGCTGAAGCGGTTTGCAGTAATGGTATAACGGATATTGTAAAGCGGGTTAGTAAACTCAATTGTTCCATAACCGTTGATGGCAGGCTTAATACACAAATCAGCATTCATACAATGTTTGATGCCTAAAAAATTATCGATAAGAACCGATGTGTAGACACAGGGGTATTCATAATACTTGTCGGCGCCATGCCAATCCTTATTGTCAACATAATATACATGGTTCATGTCGTATCGTTCACCCATATAAAACGAATCTTTGATCCCTTCTACAGCAACCATTTTCAGTTGCTGATACAGCCTGTCATTATTGTTGCACCAGTTCCAGTAAGCAGCATCCCACCACCAGTAACGACCGGCAGCGCAAAGATCATAAGGGCCGCCATCACCAATTTCATCTTTGGTATACGCCGCAACGTCTGCTGATATAAAACTAGGGAACCGTTGAAATTCATTCAGATTAAAATCGACCAGTTTTGCTACCGCAATGGTTTGTGCTTCCGTTGCATAGCCAAACAGCACAGGCAGTATGTTTGCCAGCAAGTGTATATGGTTATGTACAACACCGCTCCTATCAACCCAATCAACAAAGCGTTGTTCCTTTTCATTCCAGAACCCTTGCGGTAATGGCTGCACCAGTTGCTCTGCAATTCTTTTTGAAATACTTGTATAGTGACTTGATTTGTCGCCACGCTGTAAACTATTTTCCAGTTGCGCCAGCAATTGAAAAGTATAGGCAGCCAATGCGCCCGACATAGTTTCACGTCCGTCTTTCATTACCTGGTCTTCGTAGTACACATCACTCCATACACGACCATATTGATCAGTATTGGCGATGGTAAATTCAGCAGCCTTTTCAAGGTTTTCAATATTTTTATTAAGCCAGGCTGTATCCTTCGTGGCTTCAAAATAATGAAACGATTCTTCCAATACTTCCATATTGCCTGTCAGCAAAAACATGTTGGCATTGGTTTTATTGTTTTGACTGTTCCTGCGGATATGGTACTCACGTTCACCGGAAGGTTGAACAGAGCAGGGATTGCGAAACAGCCCTTCAGGGTCATCTTTCATTAATGTAAACTGGAGCTCAATCATCCGTTTCACCACATCCACGTCAAGTCCGGAAGCAAAAGCAAGCCTTCCTTTTATTTGAAATTCGTGATCAACATCAGGATACGAACCGGCATATGCTTTCGGGTTTAATGTGCTGATAACATACCCGCTTGAATAAGGATAGTTTTTCGCCTTTGTTTTTTCTACCACCGATTGCAACAGCGTTCCCCAGTAAAAACCTGCCAACGCGTTGGCAAGCGTATCGCCACCCTGTATGTTGATGGTATAACGGTTGTTAAAACAATCGCTGTGCGGACGTGCCTCCGCCGTATGCAACTCAAACTTTTTAGAATAAACGTTTACCATCAACCTGTCGTTTTCTATAACGGCTTTTACAGAATCGCCTTGCAATAATTTGAGTAGGTACGCATTATTTTTTGAAAACGGGTCTTGCGGCAACACCCACAGATTCGTATTCGCACTGATCTCGCCCCAAGCTCCGTTCAGTGGAAGCACATACCATTTATTATCTTCCTGGCTGATACCAATGCAGGTATTCGTTTGAAAAGTTAGTTCAACAGGGAGTTTGCTATCCTTTGCAGTTACTATCGAAATATCCTTTGCAGTTTTGGTGCTTGCATTTTTAATCGTTGATAGAATGCCTGGAGATTTAATCTGCGCCTGAACTATTAAAGTGCTAATCAAAGCAACTACCGCTAAAAGCTTTTTCATATAAACAATCAATTGAGAAAGCAATTTAAGGTCTTTGTGGGGGTTTTATATCTGAGGATATTTCATTTTAAGTACGCATTCCGATAAATGAATTGAAGAAGCCTACAGATTGTGGGACTGGCTTTCGAAACACATGCAAGGACAAAAATCATTAGATAGAAGTACCTCTAATTCCTCTCTGTCAATTTTTTCAATTTATTGATTGATTCCGTGTTTTTCGGGTCAAGAACGATTGCCTTTTTATACATGATGATTGCATCTTTATTTTGATTGTTGTTAGCAAGTGCATCTCCATAACTATCGTAAGCATTTGAACTATTTGGGTATAAGAGTGTGTTGACTTTAAAAGTCTCTAACGATTGTGCGGTAAAATGATCCAACATAAATTGATAGCCGAGTGTATTCATATCACGCTCATTAAAAACATAATGAACAGTATCATCCTTTAGTTCGATCAGCTTACTCAACGCTGCATCACTACCCTCTTTTACCAGAGTTTGTCCATACACTTTTGCCAACACTTTTTTAGACAGCATACTTATCACAGGCTTATTATTTAAAATATTAATTGCCATTCCTGATAATAAATAAGGCCCACTCCAGTCTGTGTTATCGTAAACAATTACAGTTTGATCTTTTGAAATGTTATGAATAAACGAAGTCCATATACCAGGAAAATGACCACCATGCGACACTATTTTTCCGCTTGAAGTATCGGCGGCAATCTCCCACCCGAATCCATATTGTAGCTTTCCTATTTTCGGATTAGAAAAGACAGAATAGTCTTTATCGTTGCTTAACCGGTTTGGAGTAAAGGCAGAAGCGAGAGATTGTGGATGCAACAACTTCCCATTGAATAATGCTTTACTATAGAGAAGCAAATCTTCTTCAGTGCTGATAATATTTCCATCACCGGGTAAGTATTTTAAACTATTCATCACCTGTTTTAACCGTAAGTTGTTTACAGAATCGGCAGATGTATAGCCGGAAGCATATAAGTTGGCATACATGTAATCGGTAACACGATTTGTATCAGGCGTAGCAGGCGGGAAGGCATTAAAATAACTATGCCGCATACCAGCAGGTTTAAAAATATGCTGCTGAATATATTCAAAGTAGGAAGTGTTAGTTAAACGCTCAATCAGTAAAGCAAGCAACTCGTAATTGATGTTGCAATAATCAAATTTATCTCCCGGCTTAAATTGCAAAGGACGATTTAAACGAATGATGCTCGGAATAATATCGGCTTCGGTAAAAATTTTGCCAGGCAGAGAATCAAGCACACGGAAATAAGTTTCAAGGTCTGTTAGGCCGGAAGTATGCGTCAGCAAGTTTCGAATCGTTATTTCGGCGTATGGAAAAGATGGGAAATACTTTTGGTAGTTATCATCGAGGCGAAGCTTTCCTCTCTCCACTACCTGTAAAACAGCTGTTGATGTAAATGTTTTAGTAAGAGATGCAATATTGAAAGACGAAGTCGCGGTATTAAGTTTCTTTTCTTGTATGTTGCTAAAACCAAACGAACGCTGATAAATCACCTTGCCGCTTTCTGCAATTAATACACTACCATTCAGATGTTCAAAATTGCCGGGTGCTGTAAATAAACTATCAAGTCGTTCAACTGTGTTTTGCGCTTGCATTTGCAAATACCAAATGCTTATAAAACAAAGCAGGAATGCCTTTTTCATCATCTCTTATTTTAAATCTTTACTGTCAAAAAAATATCCTTTGCCGGTTATTTGAACAGAACCGTAGTAGTACCCCTCTTCTGCATCGATTTTATATTTCGTTTTTAATTTCTGATGGAGTGCTTCCGGTTGCGTTTCGCCATTTACAATCAGTACTGAATTTGTCAATGCTGTCCAAACAATGCTTTTCCTATCTGAAACCACGCCTTCACTAATTAAATCATTAAGAATTGAAATCATAGTCTGCCGTTGATGAGAATAATCATTTACAATGCTGTCAACCGGTTGTGCAGCAGGTTCTATTGCCAATAACTTCTTTGTATTTTTTTGTGGTACTTGATTTTGCTTTGGCAACTGACCGGGTAATAAAGTATCACTCTGCTTAATCCAGAAATCACCGGATGCAGGAACAATCAGTTTTTCATGCGGGTAGACTTTCATGCTTCGTTCCTTTTTTATCACCTGCACTACACCAGTAATTACATCAACTTCAGTACTGCCGATTAAATTGGATATTTTAAAAGAAGTGCCAAGCACTAAAACCTTTAAATTATTTACAGAAATTTGAAATGGGCGGCTGGTATCGTGCAGTACCGAGAAATAGGCGTCTCCTTTTAAAGTGACACTCCTTTGACTGGTCGTAAACTTTGCCGGGCAGCTTAATTCAGCATTTGGCTGCAACTGTATAACAGAACCATCCGGTAATGTATCGGTCTGTATAATGTTTCCCGCAACAAATTTTAAAACATCCGGTTGTTTGCTATGTGGGTAATTGCTCAGCTTGACGATTGTTGCAACTCCTGCAATTAATAACACAATTGCAGCAATTCGCCACCAACGCATTTTATAAATGGGAGTAGTAGATGTGGCTTTTGTTCTTTCCTGAAAATGGTTTAATGCTTTTTGTACATCCGGTTTATTATTGAATCTCAGTTTTTTACTTTCACTCCAGATTAATTCAAGTTGTTCTACATATTTTTTATTGGCATCACTTTCTTTTATCCATGCTTCAACGACTGCCGTTTCATTCATAGTTGCCTCCCTGCTTAAATATTTTGCAAGTAGAGTCTCCGCAATACTGTCCGAACTCTCCCTTTTTATCAATGCCATAACAAAATGATTAACAGGGTTAGAAATTCTGCCATTGAAACACGCAATCTCTTTAGCGCCTTACTCATATGCGCCTCGACAGTTTTTACTGAAATGTTCAAACGCTTTGCTATTTCGTTATAGGTTAACTCTTCCATGCGGTTGAGCTGAAATACAGTTCTGCATTGCTCCGGCAACTTCAGTAAAGCATTTCGCAAGTGTTTTTCGAAGTCTTTTGCATTTATATTACTTACCACATTCGATGTGTTTTCAGTTGGCTGATTGAATGATTCACGTTTGAATAGTTGCTTTACTTTATTATGCCTCATGTTATCCATACAAGCATTGTAAACCGATTTGTACAAATATCCTGGCAGTGATATATCAATCTTCAATTTTCCTTTCTTCAGCCATAGCCTGTAAAACACATCAGATACTATTTCTTCTGCAGACAACTCATTATTCAATATGCTAAATGCATAGCCGTAAAGCGATTCATAATACTTCACAAAAATGTCTTCGAATGCTTCATCGGTTAATACCACACTATCGTATTTAAAGTTTGATTATGTAAATATGACGATTGAGAAATGACTTACCCTCACTGGGCAATAAAATTTCTTTGGGGGTGCTTAGATCCTGGATTAGCTGGAATGTCCTTGAAGAATACTATTACACTTTTTTGATGTTTTTATTGGATTGCATTTCATCTCAAGCACTCCACACCAACAAACGAATTGAAGAAGCTTGCAGGTCATGGTGTTGGCATGGTGAGTCTTACGAACCATTGCCCACTCTCATTTTCCTCCGGCAATACACAAAACCTGCGTGCACCTTTTCTGAAACACCAGGCGACAATGTGAGTATACTTCTCTTCATAAGTTAAAAGATCTAATTAGTGTTCAGCTTAAACGTAAATGTTGCCTCGACATGCTAGCTATGCAAGCGACTGAGGCTTGTCGTTTTTATTGATACATCATTTTTCTTGCCTGCAATTTATTCTTCCCAAACATTCTCCAATGGTAAACCTTTCTCCTTTCTCGCTAAATCGACCACCTCTTGAATAAAGTCAGTCTTTTGCCGGGTATATTCTTCTATAGACAAATCCGGGTTTTCTTTCAATTTCCGCTTAAGTTTTCCATATTGTATTACTTTATCAGCATGCGCTTTAAGGTATTCTAAAAATAAAAATTCGTTTCTGCAATAAAAGGACTCAGAGTAAGGCAGAATATGAAGATTGTGCGTCCAGATGCCATTCGAATGTTTTGCGAAAAGCAATCGCTCTTTCATACCGGTTTTTACAAAGAAGTAGTCAGGCTTTGATAAGATTGATTCATAGTATGAAACATCCTGCAATAATGGTACGGCTATAAAAATATCAATTACTGG
This sequence comes from Chitinophagaceae bacterium, assembly GCA_049840875.1. Classification (GTDB taxonomy): domain Bacteria; phylum Bacteroidota; class Bacteroidia; order Chitinophagales; family Chitinophagaceae; genus JAFDYH01. The sequence continues at coordinate 290,083 of JASGJE010000007.1, forward strand.
TTTTGCCAATTGTCCCTGAATCGCGGTACTTCCAACATGTTCAATCGCGATAGCGTTAAAAGGATAATTTTTTATTCGTTCCCGTTCAGCCTGAAATGAAAGCTTCCATGCAGGGCTATATTCAACTATTTCGAAGTGATCCTGCATAGTATAACTCGATTTGGAATTTATCTGCCGGGAAATTACGCCTTTGTTGGTGTTCTCGTTGAGAACCTTTCATCTTAAGCACCCTCACCAACAAACGAATTGAAGAAACTTACAGATCGTAGTGTTGGCATGTTAACCTGACGAAAGATTGCTCCAGACATTTAGCTATCACGAAAGATACAACACCGAAGTACTTCTTTTCTGAAACACATGCAATTATAGAAAATGTTGCCTACCTGCGCAATGGTAGCTTTTTCCAATAGGTGAGTTGCCGCCAAATCCATTCAACAGGTCCATATCGAAAAATACGAAGCCAATAAGCGCTAAAAAATATTTCAACGATAAGCCAACCAAATGCAATTAGCCAAATTGTATGCATGGATAATTCACCTAATTTGCCAAAGCCAATTCCATAAAGCAGAATAATATTTACTGCTGAAACCAAAAGGTAATTTGTCAACGTCATTTTACCTAAAGCCTGAAATATCTTAAATATCATATTTTGTCCAAATGAAATAAATACAAGAATAATACTGCTTGAATAAAAAATAGTAGTCGAAATAATTCCAATCCCGGCAAATGGTTCCCAATAAACGGAACTAATGTTAACTCTGCCTGTTACGGCTAACCATTTAGTAATGACATACGCAATAGCAAAGAATGAACTTACAAAGAGAACTTTTGTGAACAGTTTCTTTTTTCTCTCAATTGATTCGAACAGTTTTATCCTTACTAAATAGTAGCCTAAAAGAAATCTGCCGAGCGTTTCAATAATGTCATGCACATCGCTTGCAGAAAGAATAAACAGCCTATAATAACCAGAGAGGTTTGTTCTGAATACATCAACCAGGCTTCCACGTTTGAATTGTTCGTATGCATTTCGCCAATCAGCGTCATTAAACGTTTCCGGTTGATTCTCCATTGCTAATGAAAAACAAAACGGAATAACAAACATGAAAAGAATGGAGAAAATAAGAATTATTTTATTTGATGTTTTTCTGAATAGCAGAAGCAGCAATCCGCAAATTGCATAAAAGTGCAGCACATCAAACCACCAAAATGATGTATGAATAAAGCCTATCAGAAACAACCAAAACATTCGCTTTATAAAAAAAGAATTTGGGTCTATATTCTTTTTTTCTACACTTGATAATAAAAGCCCGAAACCGTAACCGAATAAAATAGAAAACAAGGTCATAAATTTCCATTCAAAGAATACTGTGTTAATGTGCGATAGCGTCAGATCCAACGGCGAAGAAATTGAAGTGAGAATATCGGGAGGAACTTGCTGGTCAGTAAAAGAAGTAAAGTTTGCAATCAATACGCCTGTTAAAGCAAAACCACGAAGCGTATCAACGATGATTACTCTTTCTTTCTGTTCTATCGGTATTGCATCAGTCGCCATATATGGCCATCAAAGTAGATTTTATTTCAGTCTGATCCAAATTTATAGAGCTACGGTAAAATGGAGCACAACGTGCCGGTATTTATGCAGGTTGGGAATTAGCAATCCGACTGCCGATAACTGCTGCTGACCTGTTTACCGGATGGCAGGTTGAAAATATACTGTTGAAGTTATGTACAAAGCTGATAATAGAAAGCACAAATAAAACATCTATTTTGTTTTTACCCTTTTTAAACCAGGGTTATAACCGACCAGGTCCATTCTCCTTTCAGTGCATGTGTCTGCAATGAGTGTAAAATGCACAGAGTCGCTGCCATAAAATGTCAAATTATATTTGCCCCAATAACCGTCCCCACATACTTTTTTACTATTCTTTATTGAAAAAATAGAATCACTAAATAGATAGTCGCCACGTTCACCGATTGTACCATTGGGCAAAGCTACTGTATAAGTATTATCTCCGTTAAATGTTACAATTTCCCCACTTGGACTTCCGTCAAGATTCAAAATTGACCATTTCCCAACTAAGCTATAGCGAGCAGAAACAAATGCGAACAATAGAAAAACAGTCGCAATGAAAAAAGGTATTGCAAACTTTCTTTTTAATAATTCCTTTGTCATAGTTCTTTGATATTTATGGTTTGTCAATTTAATGGCAGCCAACGAACAGGTGTTGCCGATGGTGGGGAATTAGAATTACGTCCGCCGGAACTACTGTTTGGCCTTTGATAAAGTTAAATATTAAGAACTAAAGGTGGGCTTTACTCATCGAGTCCTGAACCGCTGTTCAACAGAATTACCGCTGTTGATTGCTCAAATTTTCAATCCCACTATTGGCAATACCAATGTTAGCTGCTCGTTTTTCTACTCTTGCCGTCTACCAGTTTCGTACTTATAGTTTTTGTCTTCCGCTTCCCATTTCTGTCCGCTAACCACTTTAAATGTTTTAGCGTCTGCACCTTGTACAATTTCAGTCGTGTAGAAGACGCTTTTGTCGTCTCTTACATAGTCAATGAAGTGGTCTGCTGTGTCTGGCGGATAGAGAACTTGAAGATGTTTCAAATTGACTCCTTGAACTACATCGCCTTTGTAGTAAACATAGTTTTTGTCAACGCCCCAACGATACTCACAAAGCCTCTTAAAAGTCAATGGGTCAGCTTTGTCAACAATAACTCTGTTTCCGCCGTCTGAATTATCATGAAAGTAAAAGACTTTGTTTTTATCTTTTGAATATTCGGTAGAATCAAGCCAAACAAATGAGCTGATGTCAACTATAGTGTTAAGTGGCTTTTCCATTGTAGTGTCGTCTGTATAGATTGAAAATGTGCTGTCATAATAAACCTCAAACTCACAATTACAAGAACTGTCTCTTGCCATAGCAAATTTCCTTTCACAAAGCTGTCCACTTTTACTCAAATAGAAATTGTTTTTTAAAAGTTTATAGTCGGCACTGTCATTGGGTTCTTTTGAATAAACTAATATCTTGTCTGTTTTGGAAACAGCTTGGTTTGTCCTACTTAAGTTGTTACAAGAAGTAACTGCAGCAAAAAATATTATGATTATCGTCGAACGGAATGTTTCCATAAAATGACAGACAACGTTAATAGCTTGCTGCTGTGTTGATATTTTATAACGTCCAGACCGGAACTGCAGCCCAATAAAATTACTGATGATGAAGATAAGAACTAAAGCCGAACCTGCCTGCCGGCAGGCAGGTTCGTCAGCCGGGACTGTAGCTGAGTAGCGAACGGGACGATCAGGATATATTTCATCAGCCATCATAGCAGAAAACCCCATGTTGGGCGCTGTTTATTGCAATTTCATGTACCAGGTTCCTTTATTTGGGATATATGGGAACGGGATTATTCCAAACAAGAAAGCTATCTGAGTTTTGAACTTCCAGCTACCTTTCATTTCCTTCCCGTCGTGAGAAACTACCCCGGAATAATAAATAGTAGGATGCTTACGCTCTATAATTTTTCTTGAGGCATCTTTGAATACGAAAGTTGCTCTTGGCATATGTTTTTTGAATGAAACTGTGTTGTTTGCAATTTCACCAACAATTTTCCCTTCTCCTTCCATTCCCCCACTCTCTACATCATCAAAAACACAGCCTTCGAATCCCTTTCCGTTAAAAGTATCTATGACGATAGTAAAATTTGTTTTTTCAAATCCTATCGCCTTCTGAGCCTTTTCGTTGTCATATTTATAAGATCCAATCCATGTCCCTTTCATAAAATTGCTTCGATTAAACTCAGTCACTTTTAATAGCGCACAACGTTAAAGCATTGGAGATGTGGTGGTATTCTGTGTTCCGTTTGCACAGTGCCGCTGCTGATTACAAGATACAAAAGCTCATTGTTTATTCTTTTGCTCGGCGTTATTCATCAGCATGACCCGAAGCCGATTAGTGAACAAAAAGCTGAAAATCTATTCGTCGCCCCGCCATATTGCCAATACAATGTAAGCAGGCGTTTTTTGTCAGAATTCTATGTCGTGTTCTTTGCAATAAAACTGTGGGTCGCAACCTGTCGTTACACAACCTGCATATTTAACTTTCATATCTTTCTTGTCCTTTACGAATGTGTCGCCTCTTGTCATTATTAAACCATAAACAATTGAGATGATGCTGTCAGTATGCTTTTTCGGACAAGTTGGAATGTAGTCGGCTGGATGGTCATATAAGCAAGGTCCATTAAATGTAAAACTTAAAACAAGATTTTGTCCGCTCTTAATCACGATGCTATCTCTAATAGTTGTCAACCGTCCCTGTCCACTTATTCGAATTTTGTATTGTCCTGGTGTCATACTTGTATAGGTCACCTTTGAAATGTTGCCATTATTTACTGAAGAACTAAGCACCCCTGTGTCAGCCAAGATAGATATGACTGCTGGTTTGTAGGCAATTGTCAAGTCATACAATGCATCATTATTTTTCTGTGTCTGTCCAAAACAGAAAATCGTTAGAAAAGTAAATATTATTGTTAATAGGGTCTTCATTAAAATGGCTGCTTACGTCCATGGTTTTTATGCTGTGCTGATATTCCGTGATTCGTTCAGCCCGAACCGAAGCTGAGTAAAGTTATAAAGTTGATGTTATATTCTATCGCCTGGCGTCATTCGTTCAGCCCGGACCGCAGATGATAAGCGAACGGGGCGATCAGTATATATTCGTTAGCCAGCATAGCAGAAAACCCCATGTTGGACAAGTTTTTGAAATCTCATTTACTCAACATTTCGTTTTCCTGTATTGAATTTGTGAGTGCTGGAGTCATAACATAGTTTTTGAAATCCTCAATAGCTTTGCCGAAGTTTAAGCACCTTTCTTTGGTGAGTGTATCAATGTGATTTTCTTCTAATGGAATCGAAAACTCAAATTCATCATTTTCCCAAAACTTGTCAACCGGGATATTAACTTCTGTCAGAAATTCCTTATTGTGAAGAATTCTATTTCGCAATGTAATCATTTCAAATAAAGCCTTTGCGGATGGATGCATCTCATTAAAAGTTAATGAACCATATGAAATCACATTTGCTGTGATTAATAATTTCTTTTTTAAAGGAAGAGAAATATAACCTTCAGCATATGTTTTGCATTTCTCTAAACCGAATTGTGTTAGGCAATGATTAGTCAAAATATAATTCAAGGAATACTCAAGAGTCGCAGAACATAGAGTAAAAAAGCCAACATACAAATATTCTGATTTTTTGTTTTGCTGTATGTCAATATAGGCAGCCTTCAATTTTGAATAGTATGTTTCCGTACGATTTGCAAGAAAATAACTTTTTCCTTTCCCATCTACATTGAGTAATACTCTCATTTCTTAAGTTAATAAGTTTTTAAATCAGTACTATAGGAAATATTTCAAAGCTTTTGAATCCTTACACCTTGTTCTTGTAATTTTAACGCCGAAAGAATTTTAGACATGTCTTTGCCCTTTGAAGAACAAAATTTTATCATGTCATATTCTATTTCACGTTGAATGCTTTCGGCTCTGTTCGAAATAGATTTAATTTTCTGAAATAATTCCGCTTTTTTATTTTCCCAATTTGAGCCATGATTGTATTCAGGCATAGCCTTATGAATCAACCAATTTCTTTGGACTAAGAACGCATTTAATTCATCTTGCAGTGATGAATTATACAGTTCCTCTTTGATTGCAACTTTAATAGCTGTGCCCAAAGTGTAACTTTGGTGCTGTTTTAAAAATTCATCAGCACGTTCCTTTGTTGCGGCAGGATTTATTTTAAGAGTAATCGAATGACTAAGAGCTTGTTCAACTATTTGGATTTTCCATAAAGCTTCTCCAACGTAACAGTATAATGTAATTTCATTCTGGTTAGCTGGTATTTTTGTAACATTTTCACTCATTTGCTTTTCGCTTTGAGATCGATTTCATTGAATAATTTAGAGCCTTCAAATTTCGCTCAACGAACCGGTATTTGCGATGGCAGGGAATTTCGCGTTCCGTCACGCTGGTACCGAAGCTGATTTATTTGTTTTGCCGAAGATAACTACAAATGCTCAACAACGCTGTGTCAGCCGAGAACTGGAGCCGAATAGAATTATGCTGCCTAAGTGCGTTCCGTCGCCCCTTGCTATTGCAAATACTTTTGTTAGGCGCTGCCAATTTTTCGCCATCGAGTTATTTTCTTCCATTTAGGTTCAAGTCTTGTTCCTTTAATTCCATCATCAATATTTGAGAGTCCACGAACCATAACATAAATACCACCCACTATTTGTATTACTTCAACTAATCCTATTGTTGTATAGTCAAAATGCTTCTCTGTGAATACTCTTGTTGAAACATAGAAGCCGAAAAGGAATTCAAGAGTGCCGTAAAACATTCTATAATTTGTCCTGAATAAAAAAAATATTATACCAGATGTAAACAATAAAAATAAAGTCCCCCACACATTTAGCGTCTCATAGATTCTCTGAAAATTGTTTTTAACAAGAATTGTCAAAATTGTAATTACTATTCCTGATAATAATCCATAAACAAATCGCCTGTTTTGATATTGTAAGATTGTTTCATTTTTCTTAAGCTCATCTAATGCAGTTGTCTTAAATGAGTTTGTGAAATTGAGGAATTGGAAAAGATCAAATGTTTTTAAACCTTGTCTTTCAGAATAAACTCTAAGGGCTCGGTCATTTGACACCAACACCACGTCTTTCTTTTGGCTTTTATATTGTTTAGCAATCTCAAACAGTTGCAAGTCTACATATGAAAGCTTTTGTTCTGTGTTAAGCTGAAAGGCTTCTTCTGAAACAGTCACTTCAGAATTGTCAACAATGATAAAATCTTTGTATTCTGCCTGCTCTAATATTTGCCAAAGCCGTCCTACGGCACCACCCAATTTTGTGGATACTCTATCTAATTCAGCAAATAAGAATTTTGGAATTACAATCTTATAATTCGGACTCCACCGAGCAAGTATCTCAGGGTCACGAATAACAATGTTTGTATCAAGTATGAAGTATGTCATTGTCAGATTTGGTTAGGCATAACACACTAATTTATGCTATTAAAAACTCCTTACAAAAAAGAACAGATATTGAAAAGCAATAGAATATCGTTATACATTTTGTACCTGCCTGCCGGCAGACAGGTTGTCGTTAGGACAATCCGGATTACGAATTTTTACTAATCAATCTCTCCTTTTTTCATTAAGTCATCTAATGAGCTTATTATGTTTACCAACTGTTTCTTGCTAACTGCTTGGGATTTACTTTATCTTTCTTTTTACCGGCGCTCTTATACAGTTAACAAACTCACGCAACAGGTTTCGGAGACTTTTGAATTCTGTTGTCAACGACATGAGCTGCAAAAACAAAAAGGCTATGAATCAGCAAACGACATTTTACATTTTCCTTTTACAGTTAACACATCCTGCTCCTCAAAACATCTTTCCATGATTTTTACACTTTAGCCCGTTGTGTGAAACAAGTATGGATAGTATCTAAGATGGCAGTACCACAAGAGAAAATATAGTATCATCAGCCGGTCAGGGTAAGTGGTTGCGCTTCACGTCTGGCGGCTCACGACTGCTGTTATACCCATTAAACAATAAATACCCACTGTATCAAAAACGTACAATATGTGTCCGGAAACGAACGGCTTCGTAGTTCTAATGCTCCTATTATATTGTAAATCATGACTATTCTTTCCGGCATTTTCTTAGATGGCAATACCTGACACCAGGACACTTATCCCCTCTCGATATTAAACTAAGGTATAGCCATGATTAAGAACTATTTCAAAATTGCCTGGCGCAATTTGTTTCGTAATAAAGGTTTTGCGTTTACCAACCTGCTCGGATTGACCATCGGTATGACCTGTACCATTTTTATTCTCCTCTGGGTACAGGACGAACTCGGGTATGATAAGTTTCATAAAAACTATGATCATACCTATAAAGTAATCGCCAATCGCAACTTCAACAACCAGGTATTTACTGATCCGAATATGGTGCTGCCATTGGCAAAAACCATCCAGGCGGAAATACCGGAAGTGAAGAATGCAACGGTGATCACTTACCCACAGGATGTTATATTTACCAGTGGTGAAACCAAGCTTAAAAAGAGCGGCTATGTCGTCAATGAAAAGTTCTTCGATGTATTCACCTGGAAGTTTCTGCAAGGCAGCGCCACTACCGCATTGAATGATCCTTCATCCATCGTGCTCACCCGCGCTATGGCAAAAGCATTCTTTGGCAATGCAGACCCCATCAATAAAGTATTACGCGTAGATAATAGCCGCGACGCGAAAGTAACCGCGGTAGTAGAAGATGTACCCGGCAATTCAACGCTGCAGTTTGATTACTTAGTGCCGTTTAATTATTCCGATGAAGGCACTAAGCGCTCCATGGAAAACTGGCAGAATTCTTCATGGGCAGTTTACTTAGATGTAGTGCCCGGCACCAATATGAAGATGTTGGATAAAAAGATATCTGACCTGAAAGCCAAACGCGACCCGAACGATAAAGTGAGCACTTACTTCACTTTTCCCATGAATAAATGGCGGCTGTACAGCGATTTCAAAGATGGCATCAATACCGGTGGACTTATCCAGTATGTAAAATTGTTTTCCATTATCGGTGTTATCATCCTGCTGATTGCCTGTGTAAATTTTATGAATCTCTCAACAGCACGGTCGGAGAAGAGAGCAAAAGAAGTTGGCATCCGCAAAACTTTGGGATCAGATAAACGCCAGTTATTGATTCAATTCTTTTGTGAGTCAATGATCCTTGCATTGATTGCATTTGTGTTTTCATTGATCGCTCTTTATTTATTAATGCCGGGCTTCAACCTGTTAGTCAGCAAAAAACTATCGGTACCGGTTGACCAATTGTATTTCTGGATGGCTGCACTCGCCATCATTGTTTTCACAGGCTGCGTAGCAGGCAGCTATCCTGCATTATACCTGTCATCATTTAACCCAATTAAAGTGCTGAAAGGAAGTTTTGCTTCAGGTAAAAAAGCAGTTTTACCAAGACATATTCTCGTGGTGGCGCAGTTTGTAATCTCAATCATGTTGATCTCCTCAACGATAATCATTTACCAGCAGATACAGCATATCAAGAACCGGGACATTGGTTATAATCCAAACAATCTTATCTCGGTACCTGCATCGGATGCCACGCAAAAGAATTTCACTATTATAAAAGATGAATTACTGAAAACAGGATTAATCAATTCCGTAACAAGAAGTTCATCACCCATCACAGCTATCTGGTGGAAATCACCTGCGCCTGATTGGGATGGTAAACCACAGAACCTGGATATTATTTTCTCAGGTTTGTCTACCGATATAGACTTTACTAAAACAATAGGCATTAAAATGCTGGAAGGAAAAGACTTCAGTGGTACTCCTTCCGATTCATCCGCTATTATATTGAACAAAGCAGCCGTGGAAGCTACAGGTATTAAAAATCCGGTTGGTAAAACGATGCGCTACGGACCACAAACCTACACGATCATCGGTGTTGCTGATAATGTAGTAATGGAGTCGCCATTCAAACCGGTTGATCCATTGATGGTTTATTACGGGCAGAATTTTATCAACGTCAATTCCATGCGTTTGAATAAAAACGTAGCGCCGCAAAAAGCATTGGCAGCGATCGAAACGATCTTTAAAAAATATAACCCTGCTTATCCGTTCGAATACCAGTTTACCGACCAGGAATTTGGTAAGAAATTTATTGCTGAAGAATTGATCAGCAAGCTCACCAACATTTTTGCGGGGCTGGCCATTTTTATTTGCTGTATCGGCTTAGCAGGATTGGCTTCATTTACGATTGAAAAACGTTTCCGTGAAATCGGCATCCGCAAGGTATTGGGTGCTTCGGTACAACAGGTGCTGGCATTGATCTCCCGTGAGTTTCTGAAATTGGTACTGATCGCGTTTATAATCGCGGTACCATTCACCTGGTGGATGATGCATAACTGGCTGAAGGATTATACATATCATATCAACATCAGTGCATGGTTGTTTGTAGGTGTTGGGTTCATCGTGCTGTTACTAACATTAATAGTAGTAAGCCTGAATACGATGAAAGCAGCGCTGGCGAATCCGGTGAAGAGCCTGCGGACAGAATAGCTGGTAGGAGTGAAAAACGAAAAGTGAAAAATGATATCGTGAATGGTCTTCCGATAGCTATCGGGATGTGAATAGTGAAAAACACAATTTGAAAATTTGAAGCTGTGCAAATGAAAGAGATCGTCAATGGTGAAGGTCACTCACAAACAGAAGATACTTTGTGCCTCTGTGCCTCGATGCCTTTGTGCCTCGTTGCCTTGTTGCCTTAAACTTAAAACGTAAAACCTAAAACTTACAACTTCGCTCCGATGCTAACAAACTACCTCAAGCTGGCGTTCCGGAATATTTCGAAGCATAAAAGCTTTTCGATAATCAATATTGCAGGGTTGACGTTAGGCCTTACTGCGTGTATGCTGATAGGTTTGTTTGTGTGGGATGAATATCGTTTTGATAAAACCGTAGCGAACAGCAACCAGGTTTACCGCATTTACTCTGAATATAAGAATACGGATGGCACACAAATGATGGCTGTAACGCCCCCGGCTTTTGCGCCCACACTGCAAAAGGATTTTCCTGAAGTAGAATCGACAGTGCGGATAATGATGCAGCCGGAAGCCAAGCGGTTATTTGAAGCAGGCAATGCGAAGATTTATGAAGCCAGTGGCTATATCGCCGATTCCACTTTCTTCAATGTATTTCCTTTATCGCTGAAATACGGTACTGTTAAAAGTTGCATGGACGCTCCGTCATCGATAATCCTGTCTGATGAATTTGCACAGCGTTTATTTGGTAATGAAAATCCCGTAGGCAAACAGGTATTGATGGATAAAGGCCCTTTCAAGGTAACAGCGGTATTTAAAAAAGATGATCATTTTCATTTACGTTTCAATTACCTGATACCGATGTCAAACATTTACCCGTACGTAGCTTCAAGAATGGAAAGCTGGGTATGGCATCAGTTTATCACGTATGTTAAATTGAAGACTAACGCCAATGTACAGGCGTTGCAAACTAAGTTCGGTGAAGAAGTAACCCGGCTGTCAAAATCTGAACCGGGTAAAACGGCAACAGATAAACCTTTCTTCCAGTCATTGAAAGATGTACACCTGTACTCATCCGATTTTAAGTTCGATGTCGCGGTACGTGGCAACATTGTTTATGTACGAGCCCTTACAATCATTGCTGTTTTCGTTTTACTGATTGCATGCTTCAACTTTATCAACCTTGCTACGGCTAAATCATTGCAGCGGGCCAAAGAAGTTGGCGTACGAAAAACAATCGGCGCCGGTAAAAGACAACTGGTAGCGCAGTTTATTTCGGAGACTGTATTGTTCGCATTCATCAGCACATTTATTGCCGTCTTATTATCGGTTAACCTGCTCCCTTGGTTAAACAGTTTCACTGGAAAAAATATAAGCTTAACAATATTCCTGAACCCAATGCTCATCCTGTTATTATTGGGTCTGTCATTAGCCGTTGGAATAGTGGCGGGGTTTTATCCGGCCCTTGTATTATCCAATTTCAAACCGGTTAAAGTGTTAAAAGGGTCGCCGGCAGGAAATGTGCAGGGTGATAAAATACCCTGGCTGCGGCATAGCCTTGTTGTTTTGCAGTTTACATTATCTGCTTTACTGATCATCAGCGCAATCATTGTATTTAAACAAGTAAATTATTTGCACAATAAAGATCTTGGCTTTAATAAGGAACAGATCCTGTTCTTTCCGATGCGTGGTGATAAAATGACCAATAATGTGGACGCATTTAAAAATGAATTAGCCAAAGCGCCGGGAGTATCATCTGTATCTATCGGCTATGGTTTCCCCGGCGATGCAGTAGCGGGAGATGAAATCATTGTCAACAAGAACGGGCAACAGGTATCTCAGTCAGCTACGCAACTTGCGGTAGATTTTGACTATATCCGCACGTTAGGTTTAGAAGTAATTGCTGGAAGAGACTTTTCAACATCGATGGGCACCGATAAAGACCATGCATGGATAATAAATGAAACAGCCGTAAAAACAATGGGATTTGAAACACCACAAAAAGCGTTGGGACAAACATTGAGCTGGCATATATGGGGCGCCAACAATGATTCACTGAAAACAGGACAGATAATAGGCGTAGTAAAAGATTTTCATTACAAAAGTCTGTATGACAAAGTTGAAACTACCGTATTGCAGATATTTCCCGGCGCAGCCTGGAAAGTTGCCGTTAAGATCAATACTGCAAATGCAGGCAATACAATCAATGCAGTAAAAAATGTTTGGACGAAGTTCTCTCCAGAATATCCTATTGAATATAAATTTCTCGATGAGAATTTTGAACAGATGTATAACTCAGAAGACAAGTTGCGGTCATTGCTAGCCATCTTTACCTCTATTGCAATTTTCGTTGGCTGTCTTGGTTTGTTTGGTCTCGCTGCCTACACAGCCGAAAGAAGAAAGAAAGAAATCGGTATCCGGAAAGTTCTTGGCGCCAGTACAAATAGTGTTGTGATATTGCTATCAAAAGACTTTATAAGATTGGTATGTATCTCGCTGTTGCTGGCATCACCAATAGCGTGGTATTATATGAATCAATGGTTACAGGATTTTGCGTATAGAATTTCAATTAGTGGCTGGATATTTATCATTGCAGCATCGATAGTGCTTGGTATAGCGTTGATCACTGTCAGTCTTCAGGCTATAAGAGCAGCAATGATGAAACCAGTGAAATCGTTGAGAACTGAGTGAAAAATTAAAAGTGAAAAAGTAAAAATGAAAATCAGTGACGGATTTACAATAAGGTAAGAGATGTTGTTGAGAAAAGAAAGATTAAAGCCTAAAGCCCCACTCTGTGCCTTGTTGCCTTGATGCCTCTGTTCCTTCTAAAACTTACAACTCGTTTTATGGTAAAAAACTATCTCCGGCTTGCGCTAAAGAACTTCAGGAAACAGAAATTGTTTTCGCTGATCAACCTGCTTGGACTAACGGTCGGCATTACCTGCTGCCTGATGATCTTCCTGTTTATCACGAATGAATTCAGTTATGATAAATTTCAAAAGAACGGAAAAGACATTTACCGTATTTACCGTGTTGGTCAAATAAATGGTGATCGCAGAGCGATTCCCTGGGTTTCGCCACCCTATGCAAGGGCATTGGCAAGTGATTATTCAGATGCCATAAAATCCGTGGTTAGGGTACAACCAGACAATGACCTGGTTCGGTACAATAACATTTCATTTAACGAAAAGAAAGTGTACCTGGTTGACAGTAATTTTTTCCAGTTCTTTACTTTTCACCTTTTACGCGGAAATCCGGCAACTGTATTGAGTGAACCGACGAGTATTGTAATGACAGCTTCGACTGCGAAAAAATATTTTGGCAATGAAGATCCGATTGGTAAAGTCGTTGACTTCAATGAAAAAATGAAGATGAAGGTAACCGGTATAGCTGAAGATGTGCCGGTGAATTCCCACTTGGACTTCGATATGATTGTCCCCATCTCTAACTGGGCCAGTTCGCAATGGATGAATCAATGGCCAAATAATGGCTTATTTGTTTACCTGCAAATGAACCCCGCAGTGCATCCTGAAACATTGACAAAGATGTTTCCCCAATTCATGGACAAGTACATGGGAAAGTTTTACAAGGAGGCTGGTTTTAAAATGGACCTGACCATGAAACCATTACAGGGTATTTACTTCGAAGGAGAAAGCGGATTTGACAATGTAAAGCATGGCAGTAAAAAAATGGTTTACATTTTCATGAGCATCGCGATATTGATACTGGTTATTGCCTGCATCAACTTTATGAACCTGGCAACAGCAAGGGCAACTGATCGTTCTAAAGAAGTAGGCTTGCGTAAAGTACTCGGTGCGGTTCGCAGGCAACTGGCATGGCAGTTTATATTTGAATCGTTACTGTTCGCAATCGTTGCAGCAGGTCTGGCTTTACTATTGTTGCAGGCGATAATGCCGGCCTACACCGCCTTTCTCGGGTACAAATTACCTTCTTACTGGTCTAACCCATTGTTATATGTTTTCATTGGCGCAGTAATAATAGTTGTAGGTATTCTCGCCGGCAGTTACCCGGCTTTATTGCTTTCATCCTTCTCTCCTATTGAATCACTGAAAGGGAAATTGAAAGTGGGAAAGAACGGTGCACTTTTCCGTAAAGCGCTTGTTGTGTTTCAATTTGGCATATCCGTATTGCTCATTATCAGTGTAACGGTTGTAATGAAACAAATGCATTATGTACGCAACACTGATTTAGGATTCAATAAAGAGCAATCAATGATTGTACGGCTGGATAATGGAAAAATATGGGAGAATAAGGTCAATTTTAAAAACCAGTTGCAGGCAGATCCTGCTATCGCCAGTGTATCATTAATGTCAGGAGAGCCGGGTGGCTTTCATGACGGCTACGGTTTTGAGGCAGAAGGCAAACCCGGTGAAAAGCTGATGATGAATACTGAATTCTCAGATTTTGAATATGCTAAAACACTTGGAATAAAGGTTATTGCAGGAAGAGATTTCTCTGCACAATTTCCGACTGATTCTACCGATGCTGTTTTGATTAACCGTTCGGCTGCAACAGTATTGGGTTATACTCCCCAGCAGGCAGTTGGCAAATGGATAAAGAATATAACGGGAGACAGTACACGAAGAACGATAGTCGGCGTTCTTGAAGATTTTCATTTTGCTTCATTGAAACAAGTGATCGGACCACTCGTTGTTTCCACAAAACAAGATGACCGTAGACTGGTATTGATAAAATTAAAAACCAACCAAGTGCAGCAAGCTGTTGAGCGTATCGGTAAAGTATATCATGCCAACGCACCTGATTTCCCGTTTGAATATAATTTCCTTGATGAGAAATATGATCAATTGTATAAAGCAGAGATCAAGCAGGAATCGCTGTTAAGTATTTTCTCGTTGATTGCCATTTCCATTGCTTGTCTCGGTTTGTTTGGTTTAGCTTCTTATACAGCTATTAAACGTACAAAAGAAATCGGCGTTCGCAAAGTGTTGGGATCATCCGCTACAAATATTGTATTGTTATTGTCAAAGGATTTATTGAAACCTGTTTTATTGGGAACATTGATTGCAGTTCCATTGGGCTATTGGGCCATGCAAAAATGGTTGCAGGGCTTTGCTTATCGTACAGACATACAATGGTGGTTGTTTGCATTAGCTGCAATCGTTGGGGTGATCATTGCATTGGTAACAGTAAGTGTGCAGGCGATCAAGGCAGCAATGGCCAATCCGGTGAAGTCGTTGCGGACAGAGTGAGTCTGCTGTCGGTCGTGAAACGTAAAACGTGAGACGTGAATGGTCAATAAGACAATTTGAAAATTTGAAGATGTGTAAACGTGCAAATGAAAGAGATCAAAGGGGAAGATCACACACAAGCAGAAAATACTTTGTGCCTCGTTGCCTTAATGCCATTGTGCCTCAACTGAAAACTAAAAACTTAAAACTCAGAACTCTTTTCAATGTTTAAAAACTATTTCAAAACAGCGTGGAGAAGTCTCACAAAGGATAAAGGATATGCTTTTATCAATGTTGTTGGTTTATCGGTTGGTATAGCTGTTGCTATCTTAATCAGCTTGTGGATGTATGATGAGCTCTCATTTAATAAGAATTTCAAGAACCATAAACGCATTGCACAGGTAATACAAAATGTAACCAACAACGGTGAAGTGCAAACCTGGTGGAGCGTACCTTACCCGCTTGCAGGTGAATTGCGGAAGAACTATGGAAGCGATTTTGATCATATCGCAATGGCGGTAAACTGGGGTGATCATTTAATACAGATCAATGAAAACAAACTGAAGACAACGGGAGGCTTTTTTGAAAAAGAAATGCCTGAGATGTTCACCCTCGATATGATTAGTGGTAATCGCAATAGTCTGAATGATCCCTCATCGGTATTGATATCCGAATCTGCAGCAAAGGCATGGTTTGGTAATAATAACGCAGTAGGTAAAGTTTTTAAAATAGAGCAAATGCAGCCAGTGAAAGTTGCCGGTATTTATAAAGACTTTCCACAAAACTCCGTATTAGCGAATCTTCAGTTTGTCGCTTCATGGGATTTCTGGTATCATGCCAATGGAGAATTGAAGGACATGGAAGATCCATGGCGACCCAACTTCATTACACTATTTGCACAGGTAAATGAGAATGCAGACTTTGAGAAAGTATCAGTACGCATTAAAGATGCAAAACTTAAGAATGTGAATGCTATGCTACAGAAGAAAAAGCCGGCCATATTCCTGGAGCCATTGGATAAAATGCATTTGTATTCAGAATTTAAAAACGGTGTGAATGTCGGTGGCGCTATAAAATATGTTCGCTTATTTGGTATCATTGGTGTGTTTGTGTTACTGCTTGCTTGCATCAACTTTATGAATCTTAGTACTGCCCGCAGTGAGAAACGTGCAAAAGAAGTTGGTATCCGTAAAACGATCGGCTCATTGCGTAGTCAGCTGATCACGCAGTTTTTCAGTGAATCATTATTGACCGTATTGTTTGCGTTCGCACTTTCATTAATCATTGCGTGGTTGTCTTTACCTTTCTTCAATCTCGTAGCCAATAAGCAAATGAGCATTCAATGGAATAGCCCTGCATTCTGGTTGTTAAGCGCTGCATTCATTTTGATAACTGCGTTGATAGCCGGCAGTTATCCTGCATTCTATTTATCATCATTCCGTCCTGTGAAAGTACTGAAGGGCACATTCAAGGCTGGCCGTTTAGCTGCAATGCCACGTAAAGTATTAGTAGTATTGCAATTCACAGTTTCAGTCATATTAATCATAGGTACGCTGACAGTATATCGTCAGATCCAGTTCGCAAAAGACAGGCCTGTTGGTTATTCCCGCGCCAATCTTATTTCAATTCCATCTGGTTCAGGTCCTGGCATTCACGATCACTTTAATGCTGTAAGAGATGAGTTGCTGCAGACGAGATCAATCGCTTCAATGGCAGAATCAGAAAGCCCAACCACCGGAATTTGGAATAGCACAAGTGGTTTTAGCTGGCCGGGAAAAGATCCTAATCTTTCTACTGACTTTGGTGTAGTCAGCGCTTCATTTGATTATGGTAAAACAATCAATTGGGAATTAAATGAGGGTCGCGATTTTTCACGTGATTACTCAACGGATTCTTCAGCAGCCATTCTGAATGAAGCAGCCGTGAAGTTCATGAACCTGAAAGATCCCGTTAATCAAACAATTACCTGGTGGGATAAACCGCTTAAAGTAATTGGCGTGGTTAAAAACATGGTAATAGAATCCCCATATAGTGAAGCAAGGCCTGTGATCTATACGATTCTGAGTTACCCGGGCAATCTTACTATTCTCAAATTAAACCCTTCCACAAGTGCCGCTGCGGCTATGAAAAACATCGAACCTGTTTTTAAAAAATATAACCCGGAACAACCTTTTGAGTACAAGTTTGTCGATGAAGATTATGCAAAGAAGTTTGGAGATGAAGAACGTATTGGCAAACTATCTGGAATCTTTACTGCATTAGCTGTATTGATTTCTTGCTTAGGTTTATTCGGTCTTGCTTCATTTGTTGCAGAACAACGAACAAAAGAAATAGGCATCCGCAAAGTGTTGGGCGCTTCCGTATTTAATCTATGGAATTTGTTATCAAAAGATTTCGTGCGACTGGTGTTGATTTCATTTTTCATTTCAGCGCCACTTGCTTATTATTTTATGTCAGGCTGGTTACAGAATTATCAATACAGGGCCAGTATTTCCTGGTGGATTTTTGCAGCAGCAGGTATAGGTTCGTTATTGATTACAATATCAGTAGTGAGTTTTCAATCAATAAAAGCGGCATTGATGAACCCGGTGAAGTCGCTGAGAACAGAGTGAGTATGTTGCTTGTCGTGAAACGTGAGACGTGAATCGTCAATGGTGAATGAAAAATGAATAGTAAAAAATACTTTGTGCCTTGTTGCCTAACTTAAAACTTAGAACCTAAAACTTACAATTGCTCTCAATGATCAGGAACTATTTCAAAACGGCTTTCAGAAATCTTACACGCAATAAGATTTATTCGTTTATCAATATTGCAGGATTAAGCCTTGGCCTTGCGGCAGCAATGCTGATCATGTTGTTTGTAAAAGACGAGGTGAGCTATGATCGTTTTCATAAAAATCTAAATCAAACATATTTAGTCGCGAGAAAGATAACGAGCAATAGTGACGGAAGTATTGTCGGCACAGATGGATATACAGGTTATTTGCAGGGTCCTTCCTTCAAAGACGCCATTCCCGGTGTTGACGGCTTTGTCCGCATGCTTTTCAGGCAGGTGAATTACAAGAAGAATACCGATGTGGAATCACAACTGGTGTATTATGTCGATGCCAATTTCTTTTCTGCTTTTTCATTTCCACTGATCAGCGGTAATGCCAAAACAGTTTTACAGGATCCGCATTCTGTTGTGATCTCAGAGAACATGGCAAAGAAATTATTTGGTAAAACAGATGCTGCAGGACAAACACTGCAAATAAAAGGCGATGATGGTGAATTTTCTCCTCATCTCGTTTCAGGTGTTGCTAAAAACTGTCCGGAAAATTCTTCTATAAAATTCGAAATGCTGTTGCCATTGACTGAGCCTGTTGATGCACATGGGAAAGACGCATGGCTCAATTCATTGCTCAATACATTTGTTATACTCAAGCCAAATACCGACGTAAAATCTGTAGAAAGCAGCATGCGGAAAATATCTGAGGCGAACAATGCCCTATATGCCCGGTTGCACGACGGTGAAAATCAACCAAAGTCAACATCCATTTTTTTGTTACAGCCTTTCGAGAAGTTGCATCTTAGCCAGGATTATCGTGCTTATGAACTTTCTGATGCCAGCAGTCCTACGTTCTCTTATATGTTATCAGGTATTGCAATCTTTATTTTATTAATTGCCTGTATCAACTTTATAAATCTCACAATTGCCCGCTCGGTGAAGCGTGCAAAGGAAATTGGTATAAGAAAAGTGGTTGGTGGGGAAAGAAAACAATTGATTTTTCAATTTCTTGGAGAGTCTTTCGTGTTATGCTTTATCTCATTTATTACAGCAATATTATTGGTACAGTTAACACTCCCAACATTTAATGATCTTTCTAATAAGGCATTAGCACTTTCATACCTGGTAGATGTAAAACTAATAAGCTGCTATATTATTTTATTTATAGTCACAGGCTTTCTTGCAGGATTTTATCCCGCGCTGATCTTGTCGAATTATAATCCTGTGCAGACTTTGTATAGCAGGTTTATGTTAGCTGGCAAGAATTACTTACAAAAATCATTGGTGGTATTGCAGTTCACATTGGCATCGTTCCTGATCATTGCAACGCTCACTATCATTTCTCAATTCAATTTCCTCACATCTAAAAGTCTCGGCTACGATGACAAGAACTTACTAGTGATTCCAAATTGGGGAATGACAACTGATCAGGTAAATCTATTCAGACAACAGCTTTCAAACAATCCGGACATTGCAGGCGTTTCCAGTAAAGATATGGGCTGGGATAATTCTCAAGTAAAGGTTGGAGGTGGTGGTGAGGTTGCCTTTGTTCGTGAGACAGTAGATGAAAATTATATCCCGTTACTGAAAGTACCAGTCGTGAAAGGCCGCAATTTCTCAAAAGATTTTCCCAGTGATTCTTTGCATTCGATATTAGTAAGCGAAACATTTGTAAAGCAAGCCGGTTGGAAGGACCCGATCGGTAAAGAGGTTACATTGAGTAACGGAACTGAAAAATTTTCGGTGATCGGCGTTGTAAAAGATTATTATTATCAACCGCTTCGTGAAGTGATTAAAGCGCAGGTGTTTTCATTAAAACCCGGACGAGTACTTGGGAACCTGTATGTAAAAATAAACCCAGATCGGAAAGCTGCAAGCCTTGCCAAAATCGAATCTGCTTTCAAAATGGTATTTCCCAATACGGCATATGCCTATTATTTTAAAGAAGAGGAAAACCTGTATAGCCTGGCAACAGAAGCAAGGTGGAAACAAATTCTTTTATTCAGTGCAATACTTACCATATTCATTTCATCCATTGGCCTGTTTGGATTATCTGTTTTATCTGCGGAAAAAAGAACAAAAGAAATCGGTATCCGCAAAGTACTGGGCGCATCGGTACCCAGTGTGATAACAATTCTTTCCAAAGACTTTTTAAAGCTTATTGTAATTGCATTATTGATATCAATACCATTTACCTGGATAGCTGCCGATAAATGGTTGCAGAATTATCCGTATCGTATTCACCTAGGATTGGGGATATTTTCATTGGCGGCATTTATTGTAGTATTTGTAGCAATGGCAACAGTGAGTTTCCAGGCAATAAAAGCGGCAACCAGTAATCCGGTGAAGTCGCTGAGAAATGAATAATGAAAAGATAAAAGTGAAAAATTAAAAGTACGCTACCTATGATTACGGGAAAAATTTTAAAGATGTGAAAATGAGTGAGACGTGAATCGTCTCCCGATAGCTATCGGGACGTCAATGGTGAATGGTGAATGAAAAGTGAAAAATACTTTGTGCCTCTGTGCCTTCGTGCCTTAATAAACGTAAAATGTATAACATACAACTTATAACTCGACTCATGATAAAGAACTATTTCATAACAGCGTGGCGGAACTTAAGTAAGCATAAATCTTATAGCCTGATCAATGTATTAGGATTGACATTGGGTATTGCCTCATGTTTAATCATCTTTTTGGTTGTGCAATATGAGTTGAACTATGACCGGTTCAATTCGAAAGCTGATCGCACTTATCGCGTTACGCTTAACGCTATTGACTTTAATCCGAGCGTTTCGTTTGCAATCGCAGCGCCTATGCGAACTGATTTTCCAGAGCTCGAAACAGTTTCTCAGTGCTGGTTCCGTGAATCCGGACTGGTAAAAATCGGTAACACCAAGTACGATGATAAAAAGATATTAATCGCCGACCAGTATTTTACTTCTGTATTTGACTATACATGGGTAGAAGGAGATGCAAGAACAGCCTTGAAAGAACCTAACAGTATCGTTCTCACGGAGAGCTATGCCCGAAAATACTTTGGCAATAAAGAACCAATGGGTCAGCTAATCAGCTACGATAATCAGTACACCTTGAAAGTAACCGGTGTTATTAACGATTTGCCTGGCAATACGAACCTGCCATTCAATATGATGGTGTCTTTTGAAACCATCCGTGAAGATATAAAGGGGATGCTGACTCCTTTTTATGCAATACCTGGTGGTGGGTTTACTTATATTGTTACTCCGAAAAATTTTCCAATTGCAAGAATTCAAAATAAAATCCATGACTTTATTGCAAAGAATTGGGGCGCTGATTTGGCAAAAGAAGCGAGACTTCCTCTACAACCTTTAACTGATATTCACTTTGATCCTCGTTACCTGAATAATACAATCAGTTATACCACTTCCCGCGAAACTTACTATGTACTTTCTGCCGTTGCTGTTTTAATTATCATTATTGCCTGCATCAATTTTATTAATCTTGCTACTGCACAGGCTATACGCAGGGCAAAAGAAGTTGGTGTACGAAAAGTATTAGGTTCCAGACGTTCACAGTTAATTCGTCAATTCCTTGGCGAAACGTCATTTATGGTTCTTATTGCGTTAGCGCTTGGTCTTGTAATCGCAGCTGGTCTTTTGCCACAGCTTTCTGACTGGTTGGGATTAAAATTAACTGCAGGTAAACTACTTCAGCCAACAGTTATTCTGTCAATTATTGGTTTTACAGGTATTGTTATATTGCTCGCAGGCCTATATCCGGCATTTGTTCAGTCGGCATTTCGCCCGGTAGAATCATTAAAAAGTAAAGCATCCTTAGGCTTTAAAGGATTGGCGCTTCGCAAAAGTTTAGTAGTTGTTCAGTTTTCCATTTCCCAGATCATGATCATCGGTACATTGATAGTCGCTTACCAGATGGATTTCTTTCAGAACCGCAATCTTGGTTTTAATAAAGAAGCAGTCGTATCCATTGGTATTCCGGATTCAAAGAAAAATGATGTGCTGTTAAAGCAACTAATGGATAATCCCGGAGTAAAACAGGTATGTCTTTCTTCCGGCGCACCCGCGATCAGTAATTTCTTTACACCATTAACGTCCCCGGAAAACGGTATGATGAAAGATGATGTTTGTGAAATGAAGTTTATCGATGAAAAGTATATAGATATGTTTGAGATGAAATTATTGGCCGGGCAAAAGATAATCAAGACAACTACGACAGAGAAAGATACCGTTTATAATGCTGTAGTCAATGAAGCTTTGATTAACAAAATAGGTATTCACGATCCGCAAAAGGCGATTGGTAAACATATTTTCCTGAATGGCAACTGGGCTACAACGATCATCGGCGTAGTGCAGGATTTTCAAAGTGAATCAAAACATAAAAAAATCAGACCTTGTGCTATGATTTACCGGCCGGATATTTTCTTTATGGCCAGTGTAAAAATTGAACCATCTGCAATGAATAAAACTATTGCAGGCATTGAGAAATCATGGACAGCTTTATTTCCGGATAATCTGTTCAGCTATGAATTCCTGGATGATCATATAGCCAACTGGTACAGGCAGGAGCAAAAAGAATATACAGCTTTTAAGTTGTTCGCCGCGATAGCCATCTTAATCGGTTGTTTAGGGCTGTATGGTTTAGTAGCGTTTGCCGCTGCACAGCGGATCAAAGAAGTTGGCATTCGTAAGGTGTTAGGTGCATCATTGATGGATATATTGGTTTTGTTTTCAAAAGAGTTTGTATTGCTTATCGCAATTGCGTTTTTGATTGCTGCGCCTGTTGGCTATTATATTATGCATAGCTGGCTTCAGGGGTTTGCTTACCAGGTATCGATCAATGCGGGAATTTTCATTATTGCAATTGCAGTATCCGCAATCATTGCGGCAATAACAATTGCATACCAGGCAATGCGGGCGGCAGTAGCGAATCCGGTGAAGTCGTTGCGAACAGAATGAAGAAATTTGAAAATTTGAAAATATGCAAATGAGATGGTGAATGATCAATGGTGACCTGTGAATGACGAAACAGTTTGAAACAAAAAGGCTTAAAGCATATGGCTTATCGCCTAAAGCCCTACTCCGTGCCTCTGTGCCTTGTTGCCTTTGTGCCTAACTAAATATTAGAACTAACAACTCTAACGAACATGCTAAAAAACTATCTCAAAACCGCCATCAGAAGTTTCAGAAGAAACAAAGTATTCTCTTTTATAAACATCGCCGGGCTGGCATTTGGATTGACATGCTTTGTACTAATGGGAATTTTTGTTTTTGATGAATTGAGTTACGACCGCTATGCGAAAGACTCATCGAATATTTACCGGGTGCATATTAACGTTGCAGGCAACGGGTCAGTCGACGTATATCCGAATGTAGATTATGCAGTAGGACCGGGCATGAAGAATGCCTATCCGGAGATCGCTGATCTTACAAGGATCTCCAATGCCACTGATTTTGTGAAATACGGTGACAAGCAGTTTAAGGAAAACAAAATGGCTTTTGTTGATTCCAATTTCCTGCAGTTCTTTTCCATTCCTTTAATCGCAGGAAATGATAAAGACGCATTGGTACAACCCAATAGTGTTGTTATTTCAAAAATGTTTGCAAAGAAATATTTCGGTGATACAAACCCGATTGGTAAAACATTGGAGATCGGGCTGCACAAGGACGTGTATAAAGTAACAGGCCTGTTTGATAAAGTACCGGACAACTCACATTTTCATTTTGATGCAGCATTAAGTTTAACCACATTTCATATCGCCAATCCTACATGGAGTAATCTCGGCCCGTTTACGTATCTGCGTTTAAACAAGAATACAGATTTTAAAAAGTTAGAAGCGAAGTTTCCTGAGCTGGTTGCGAAATACGTGGTACCCGAAGTACAACGGGATATGGGAGTCAGTCTTGCGGAAGCGCAAAAGTCAGTAAGCACATTTGTCTTCTCGCTGCAGCCATTAACGGGCATTCATTTGTTTTCGCATACCAAATATGAAATGGAACCAAATGGCGACATCCAATATGTATACATTTTCTCAGCGCTTGCATTTTTCATTTTATTGTTAGCCTGCGTAAACTTCACAAATCTTTCCATTGCACGATCTATCAAAAGGGCAAAAGAAGTTGGGGTAAGAAAAGTAATGGGGTCAGCCAAATCACAATTGATCCGTCAGTTTCTTTCCGAATCAGTCTTAATGAGTTTTTTTGCGATGTTACTCGCATTGATTTTAACTATTGTGCTGATTCCCTATTTCAACCAACTCTCGGGCAAGCAGGTAGATTTTACTTATCTTCTGAATTATAAAATTATCGTGGGCTTAGTGGGCTTACTGTTTTTAGTGGGAATTACAGCAGGCATCTATCCATCCTTTTTCCTGTCCGCTTTTAATCCAATAAAGGTTTTAAAGGGATCAGCAGGAACAGGAAGCAGCAAAAATAAAATACGCAGCGGGCTTATTGTTTTCCAGTTCTTTGTTTCAACTGCATTGACGATCTCAACTCTGATCGTTTTTCAACAGTTACGTTTTATGCAAAACAAAAAGCTGGGGTATGATAAAGAACAAGTGGTTTTCCTTCCCGATGGGCGTCTTTTAGGTAATAACCAGGATGCATTCAAACAAAAATTGTTGCAGGACAGCCGTGTTGTTTCTGCATCTATTGCACGATCTGTACCGGGCGATGAATTTATGGACGGCACGCAGGTACATCCCGTAAATGAAAATGGAAATGGCACTGAGATTCACATCAACATCTATCATGTCGATTACGACTATCTAAATACGCTAGGTTTACAAATGAAGCAGGGCCGTTATTTTTCCAGAGACTTTGGTTCTGATAGCAGCGCTGTTGTAATTAATGAAGCCGCTGTAGCTGATCTTGGTTGGAACAAGATCGACCCGGTTGGCAGAACAATTGTGCGTTCCGGTCAAAGGCGATTTACAGTTGTTGGTGTGGTGAAGGATTTCAACTATGCATCTGCAAAGGAGAAAGTAGCGCCGCTTATGATGCTGCTTGGAGGCAACTATGGCGGCATGGTGGCGAAAATAAAAACAACTGATATAACAGGATTTCTAAGCGATTTAAAAAATACGTGGAATTCGTTTACACCCGAAGGGCCATTGAGTTATAGTTTTCTGGATGAGAAATTTGCGAGATTATATGCAAGCGAGCTGAAGACACAACAGATATTCTCTTCTTTCGCGGTCATTGCAATTATCATCGCTTGTCTTGGACTGTTTGGCCTTTCTGCGTTTGCTATTGAACAGCGTACAAGAGAAATTGGCATACGCAAAGTTCTTGGCGCTTCTATACAGTCGATTTTATTATTAGTATCAAAAGAATTCCTGGTGTTAGTAGCAATGGCATTTATATTATCAATACCAGTTACAGCATGGGCAATGTATCATTGGTTGCAAAGCTATGCTTACAGAATAAGCATCGGCGCAGGCGTATATGCAGTCGCTGGTGTAGCAGCAATATTGATTGCATTGATAACAATTAGTTTCCAGGCAATAAAGGCAGCGTTGATGAACCCTGTGAAGTCGCTGAGAACGGAATGAGAAAATGTGCAAATTTGAAAATATGCAAGTGTGCAAATGAAGGTGGTGATGAATGGTCTCCCGATAGCTATCGGGAGGTCAATGGGCAATTGTCAATGGTCAATAGCGAATCCCGTGCCTTTGAGAACGTAATACGTATAACATACAACCTATAACTCGATCACATGATAAAAAACTATTTCAAAACAGCTTTCCGCAGCCTTGCAAAGAATAAAGTATTTTCTTTGATCAATATCGCCGGCTTGTCAATTGGTATCAGCGCAGCGCTGGTTATTTTTTTGATTGTTGCGTATGATTTCAGCTTTGATAAATTTGAAAAAGGCCGTGACCGAATTTATCGTGTAGTATCTGACTTTGTTTTCTCCGGTGAAAATTATCATAATTCCGGCGTCACTTATCCTATGGGATATGCCGTGCAAAAAGAACTGACAGGAATTGAAAACGTCACTCATTTCTGGACCTACGATGAAAGCAAAATAAGTGTACCACAAAATGGCAATCCGAATGCTGCAGTATTCAAAAAGCAGAAGAATATCATTTTTGCAGATGATAATTATCTATCACTGGTAGGTTATAGTTGGTTAGCCGGATCATCGGCCACAGCATTGCAAAACGCCAATCAAACAGTACTTTCTGAATCGAGTGCAAAGGTTTATTTTCCTAACCTATCCCCTTCTGAAATACTTGGCCGGGAAATCAATTTCAATGATACAACCAGGACGAGAGTTACGGGTGTAGTGAAAGACCTTACGATGAATACTGATTTTAAATTTAAAATCTTTATCTCCAAGGCTACATTGGAACATGGCATGATGACAAAGGAAGATCAGAATGAATGGGGAAATACCAATTCAGCTTCTCAACTATTAATCAGGCTTTCACCGGGTACGTCCAAAGCGGCCATTGAAAAACAAATCACCGGGCTGTACAAAAAATATAAAAAGAATGATCCTGAAGATCACAGTACAACAGCTTACTCATTACAATCTTTCGGTGATGTTCATTTTAATACCGACTACCAGAGTTTCGGCGACAGGACAGCGCATAAACCAACCTTGTATGGCTTACTTGCGGTTGCTGCCTTTCTTTTATTACTGGGTTGTATTAATTTTATCAATCTCACTACTGCGCAAGCTTCTCAAAGAGCGAAAGAGATCGGTATCCGGAAAACAATGGGTAGCTCAAAACAGCAACTCATCTTACAATTTTTAAGTGAAACCTTTTTATTGACATCCTGCGCGGCTCTTTTGTCCATAGCCATTGCGCCACTTTTGTTAAAAGTATTTTCTGATTTCGTTCCGGAAGGGTTACATTTTCAATTGCAGCCAGATGTAATTGTATTTCTCTGCTTACTTGTTCTTGTTGTAAGCCTGCTCTCTGGTTTTTATCCGGCATTGGTGCTGTCATCTTTCAAACCGGTACTTGTTTTAAAGAATCAATCCGGCGCTGGTGGCAAGACAAGAAACCTCTGGCTACGTAAAACGCTGACAGTTTCTCAATTCGTAATTGCACAGGTATTTATCATTGGCACATTGCTGGTGACACGTCAGATAAGTTATACACTTAATAAAGACCTTGGATTCAAAAAAGATGCTATTATCTATCTCCATACCAACTATTATGATACAACGCAATCGCATCGTTTTGTATTTATGGAAAAACTAAAAGCCATCCCTGAAATTGCGATGATCAGCCTGGGCAACGATCCTCCTTCCAATAATAGTATGTGGACGAGCACGATCAAATACAAAGATGGAAAAACAGAAAAGGAAACAGACGTACAGATAAAACTGGCCGACACAAACTATCTGAAATTATTCCAGATAAAATTAGTTGCAGGCACCAATCTTCCGTATTGCGATACTATTAAAAATGTTGTAATCAATGAAGCGTATTCCCGTTTCCTTGGTTTTAAAAATCCACGTGAAGTAATTGGGAAAATGATTGAATGGGATAATAAGTCGATTCCTATTGTAGGTGTCGTATCCGATTTTCATCAACGTTCTTTACACGATCCGATAAAACCACTACTATTTGCTACAAGAACAAATCAGATGCGTGGTATTAACATAGCGTTACAACCGCAGAATGCACAAGGTACAGTTTGGAAAACGGCGATAAGTAAAGTCGAAAAAGCATGGAAAGAAGTTTATCCGGAAGATGATTTCAACTATGAATTTCTTGATGAAACAATTAAGAAATATTATACCGCTGAACAGAACATTTCAAAGCTGTTGATGTGGTCAACAGGGTTGACAATATTTATCAGTTGTCTTGGTTTGCTTGGATTGGTCACTTATATCACGCACCAGCGTACCAAAGAAATCGGTATCAGAAAAGTAATCGGCGCCAGTGTAACGCAGTTGATTACTTTATTGTCAAAAGATTTTCTGCGACTCATTTTTATTGCATTCCTGATCGCTATACCGTTGGCCTGGTGGGGCGCTTATAAGTGGTTGCAGAATTTTGCATATAAAACAAATATCAGTGCATGGATATTTTTATCGGGCGGATTGATCATGTTTGCAATGGCGCTGATCGTGCTTTGCATCAGAACGTTTAAAGCGGCGAATGCAAACCCGGTAAAGTCGTTGAGAACAGAGTGAAAAATTAAAAGTGAAAAGGTAAAAATGAAATTCAGTGACGGATTTATTATAAGGTAAGAGCTGTTGTGAGAAAAGAAAGCCTAAAGCTTAACTCTGTGCCTTGTTGCCTCCGTGCCTGAACTTAAAACATAAAACTTACAACTTACCTGCCATGATAAAAAACTATATTAAAACAGCGTTCCGCAATCTACGGCGAAATAAAGCATATGCGTTTCTGAATGTCGCAGGCCTTGCGATCGGCATTGCATCCTGCCTCCTGTTATTCCTGATTGTTCAGTTTGAATCCAGCTACGATAATTTTCACAATAACCGTAAAAATATCTACCGGCTTGTGACTGAATTCCACAATGAAGATGGAGTGTCGTACTCCGATGCTGTTCCCTTTCCTGCTACTGCCGCTGTGCGGGCAGATTTTCCGCAGTTAAAAAAAGTAGCCGCTATCTACCGTGAAGAAGGCCAGGTAACGATCAGGAATGATAACAGCAGTATGGACAAAAAATTTGACCCGGTACAGATCTATTATACCGAGCCTGAATTTTTTGACATCTTCAACTTCCGGTGGCTTGCCGGTACAGCTAATGGAGTATTGTCTGCACCCAATTCAGCAGCATTAACAAAACAAACCGCAGAGAAATTTTTTACTAACTGGAAGGATGCCATCGGTAAAACATTTGTATATGGCAATCGCAGAACCTATAAAATTGCAGGCATTATCGATAACCCACCTGCAAACTCTGATTTTCCATTCCAGGTCATTGCGTCATATACCACATTGAAGCAAACCAATATCGCCAGCAATATGACGGATTGGGTGAGCACATTTGGTGGCGCTGATACGTATGTTGTATTACCCGACAATGTATCGCCTGTTAATTTTAATAAGCTATTACTTCCTTTTACAAAAAAATATAAACCTGCAGAATATGCAAAAGATGGTATCATCCTGCAACCGTTATCCGATATTCATTATGACGACAGGTTTGGCAACTACAGCGATTATACGTTCAGCAGGAACCTGATCAATGCACTCGCAATGATTGGTGTTTTCCTGATTATAATCGCTTGTGTCAACTTCATTAATCTTGCTACTGCACAGGCGGTGAACCGTTCGAAAGAAGTAGGCATACGAAAAGTAATGGGAAGCAACCGTTATCAACTGGCGGTACAATTTCTCGGAGAGACTGCCATTATCGCCTTTTTTGCTATTGTGCTTGCAATAGGCATTGCGTACGCTACGCTGCCTGCACTGAATAAATTGCTCAACCTGAATATTGCATTCAACTTTATCGGCAATCCATTACTCATCATCTTCCTTGTTGCTGTTTTTATACTGGTTACTCTCTTATCCGGGTTGTATCCCGCAATCGTATTGTCGGGCTTTAATCCAATCAATGCATTGAAAAGTAAAATCACGAGTAAAATGATTGGAGGATTGTCATTACGCCGTGGGTTAGTTGTATTTCAATTTGCGATTGCACATATTCTTATCATCGGAACGATCGTTGTTGTAAGTCAGGCAAATTTTTTCCGTAATGCTTCGTTGGGTTTTGATAAAGCGGCGATTATTAATGTCCCCATTCCCGGCGACAGCATCAGCGTTACGAAATATGATCTTTTGCGTAACGAGTTTAAAAAGAATCCTGACATCGAAAATGTCTCTTTAAGCTTTGCCAGCCCTTCTGATAATGGCAACTGGAACAGCGACTTTAAGTTTGATCACTCAGCAAAAGCCACAGCCTTCGATGCAAACCTGAAATGGGCTGACGTTGATTATTTTAAAACCTACAATCTCGAATTTATCGCGGGACGGCCTTACTATCCCAGCGATACTGTAAGAGAATTTGTAGTCAATCAAAATTTAGTGAGCAAAATGGGCATACGTGACCCGAAAGAAGCGTTAGGCAAAGAAATTAATTTCTGGGACGGTGTTAAGAAGGGACCAATCGTTGGCGTGATCAAAGACTTCAATGTTGCGTCACTTCGCCGACCGATGAAACCCGTTATATTATCAACGTGGAAGCGTCAATATCAACTGTTGAATATCAAAATAAAACCCGGTCGTGAGAAACAGGTATTAAGCTACGTGGAGAAAGAATGGAACAATGCCTTTCCCGATTACGTATATCAATATACATTCCTTGATAAAAAGATTGAAAATTTTTATACACAGGAAAGTCAGCTTTCACAACTCTATACCATTTTTGCCGCCATTGCGATTTTTATTTCTTGTCTTGGACTGTACGGCCTGGTATCATTCATGGCTGCGCAACGTGTGAAAGAAGTAGGTATCCGCAAAGTATTGGGCGCTTCGGTGGCTAATATCGTTTACTTGTTTTCAAAAGAATTTACAGTATTAATCCTTGTTGCTTTTTGCATCGCAGCGCCATTGGCTTATTATTTCATGCACAAATGGCTACAGGATTTTTCATACAGAATTCCGTTGGGAGCAGGTGATTTTATTCTTGCAATCGTAGCATCAATAATAATAGCATGGATAACGGTTGGCTATCGGGCAATAAGAGCGGCGTTGACAAATCCGGTGAAGTCACTTAGAACAGAGTGAAAAATGAAAAGTGAAAAGTGAAAAATACTTTGTGCCTCTGTGCCTTGTTGCCTTTCTTCAAACTTATAACTCGATACAGTTATGATAAAGAATTATTTCAAAATAGCGTGGAGAAACCTGGTACGTAATAAGATTTTTTCCCTGATAAAAATATTGGGACTAAGTATCGGCCTTGCCGTGTGCATTCTCATTTTTTTATACACAAAAGATGAATTCAGTTACGACAGGTTCCAGGAAAATAAAGCGAATATTTATCGCATCACACAGGATTGGCACATGGGTTCGCAACCCACGCAAACTATTGGAATCACCAACGGAATAATGGGCGAAGCATTTGCTAAAGAGATTCCGGAAGTACAGCAGTTTGTACGTGTGAATGGAACCACAGTTACGGTAAGAAAGAATAATGATGTTTTCAATGAGCAGCCATTATTTGTAGATGAGAATTTTTTATCCGTATTCACTTTCCCGTTACTGGAAGGAAACAGACAAACTGCATTGCAACATCCAAACTCTGTAGTCATTACCCGAAATCTTGCCAGGAAATACTTCGGCACTAACGATGTCATTGGCAAAGTGATGCAGATAAAACTGGATACTGCTTTTGAAAATTTTACGATAACTGGTGTAGCTGAAAATCCGCCGCAAAATTCCACACTGAAAACGGATATGCTGATGACCTACGCTTTTTACAGGCAGTACAACAGCAATACCACATGGATCGGCGGTAGTCTGAATACATTTTTGTTGCTTTCACAGAATGCGGATATAAAGAATGTAGTAAGGAAAATGCAGGCTTTGTATGATAAACACACAAAAGACAAAATAGCGCAGGCGGAAAAAGACCAGGGAATGACAATAAGTATCAAAATGGGCTTACAACCTTTAACCGATATTCATTTGAGCACTAAGGCTGGTCCTGATAATGGCATGACCGATGGAAGCAATCCGATGTACTCTTACATTCTTTCATCAATAGCTATATTTATACTGATCATTGCTTGTATAAATTTTATAAATCTCACCATTGCTTCGTCATTAAAACGTAGTAAAGAAGTCGGCATTCGTAAAGTTATAGGCAGCACCCGCAGACAATTGATGCGGCAATTCCTGGCCGAATCATTTCTCGTATCATTGATTTCTTTTTTGATTGCTATTATTCTTACACAGCTTATTCTCCCCTTCTTTAAT
Source organism: Chitinophagaceae bacterium (assembly GCA_049840875.1). GTDB lineage: Bacteria > Bacteroidota > Bacteroidia > Chitinophagales > Chitinophagaceae > JAFDYH01. Next base: position 322,109 of record JASGJE010000007.1, read on the forward strand.
GAATTAGCGAATAAAAAGCTAAGCCTTTCTTATTTGTCTGATGGTTACGTGTATGCAGGATATTTCATCTTGCTGCTAATTACGTCCTTTATAGCCGGGTTTTATCCGTCACTTGTTCTTTCTTCATTCAAGCCTGTAAAAGTTTTATACAGCAAAGAAAAGTTGATGGGTAAAAATTATCTCACTAAGGGATTAGTTGTATTACAATTTGCACTTGCCATTTTCCTGATTATCGGAACAGTCGCTATTTATTCTCAACTGAGATTATTAAAAAATAGCAGCTTAGGGTATGATTCAAAAAATCTTGTACGACTCGATATTCCTATCAATAATTCAAGTGAAAAACTACCATCTCTTTTTAAAAATGAATTATTAAAAAATCCTGACATCATTAATGTCGCAGCTAAAAATGGAGGAAGAAGTATATCCGGCGTAAAAGTTGACGGCAAACAGATAATAATCGAGTATTGCAAAATTGATGATCAATTCCTGCCAACTTTTAAAATTCCAATAACACAGGGTAGAAATTTCTCGCCCTCTTATCCGTCAGATTCGTTGAATTCCGTTATCGTAAACGAGAGCTTTGTAAAAGAAGCAGGCTGGAAACAAAATGAAGCAATCGGCAAGCAAATAGAGTTTGGCGAATCGAAGAATAATAGAAGAGCAGCCATTGTAGGCGTGGTAAAAGATTATCACTTCCTGTCGTTAAAAGAAAAAATATCACCACAAGTATTCACGATGGATCCAAGGTTCAATTTCGGCCAGATATGGGTAAAAATAAAACCGACAGATATTCCTCAAACATTAAATCTCTTACAAAGCACATTCAGAGATATTTTGCCGTATTATCCATACTCATATCAATTTATGGATGATATTAACCTCAAAAATTACGAATCTGAAATAAAGTGGAAACAGATTATAGGCATTGCTTCAGCGTTATTTATTTTCATTTCCTGTATAGGCTTGCTTGGGTTGGTGATGCTGACTGTGCAGCAGCGCACAAAGGAAATTGGCATTCGTAAAGTACTCGGCGCCGCAGTGTCGCGAATCATCTTTTTAGTGTCCAAAGATTTCATTATTCTTATTTCAATTGCCTTTGTAATTGCGGTACCTGTGGGATATTATTTTGTGAATAAGTGGCTGCAAAATTTTGCTTACCGTGTCAGCATTAGTTGGTGGATGTTTGCATTAACTGGCGCTATAGTAATTACAATCGCATTGGTAACAATAAGTTTCCAGGCTGTAAAAGCCGCGATAGCGAACCCTGTGAAATCGTTACGGACAGAATGAATATTTTGTTTGTCGTGAAACGTGAATGGTCAATAGTCAATCGTCAACACAGATGACGCAGCTTATGGCTTACAGCTTATTGCCTAAAGCTTTACTCTGTGCCTTTGTGTCTCGTTGCCTCTGTGCCTTCTTAAAACTTAAAACATACAACTTATAAATCGATCACATGATTAAGAATTATTTCAAAATAGCGTTCCGCAATCTGTGGAAAAACAAAGTGTACTCTGCTATCAACATAGCAGGATTAGCAATTGGCATTGCAGCGTGTATCATGATCATGCTGTTTGTTTTGTATGAGCGAAGCTTTGACAACTTACACACGAAGAATATCTACAGGCTGAATGAAGTGCAGAAGTTTGAAGGCATGGTGGCTTCCCAAAAAGTGGGCCTTTCTATGTTCCCAATGGGCCCAACTATGAAAAATGAATTTCCGGAAATTAAAAACTTTACACGGGTTCGCTGGAGAGATAAATACCAGATGACCTACGCTGAAAAAAGAGTTTTTCTGCCGCACACATTTTTTGTCGATTCAACTTTCTTGCAGTTATTCGACTACCAACTCGTAAAAGGCGATCGGAAAACCGTTCTTGAAAAGCCGCATAGCGCCGTGCTTACAGAAGAAACAGCCAGTAAATTATTTGGCAACCAGGATCCCATCGGAAAAACTATTACGCATTATGCAACAGACACGACAAGTTTTGTGGTAACCGGTGTTATGAAAAATGTTCCTCAGAATTCACAACAACAGTTTGATGCGTTGTTTTCCTTTAGTACAATCATCAATGCTGATATGATGAACAACTGGGGAGGTAATTGGCTCGACACTTATTTTGAATTAGCGCCTAATACAAATGTTGCTGCACTCGAAAAAAAGTTTCCGGCTTATTTAAAAAAATATATAACCGGTTATGACGGTTGGAAATTTTATGAATTATTTCTTTTACCATTAAAGGAAATACACGCCGGCGCCACCGATATCGGACTCGATTATCTTAATTACCAGAAGTTTGATAAGAAATACACCAACATATTTTTCATTATTGGGTTAATCGTATTATTGATCGCCTGCATCAATTTTATGAATCTCTCAACTGCACGATCTGCAGAGCGGGCTAAAGAAGTAGGTATTCGCAAAACGATTGGCGCAAGACGTTGGCAATTGTCTTCGCAATTTATCTGCGAGTCTGTAGTGCTTTCACTCATCGCATTGTTGCTGGCTGTCGGAATGGTAAAATTATTATTACCATTTGTAAACAATTTGAGTCAACGGCAACTTGAGTTTCCATTCTTCACCAATGGAATTACGTTCCTGGCAGTTGTCTCCGGCTCGATCCTGATTGGCATTCTTGCAGGTCTTTATCCTGCTGCTTACCTGTCTTCTTTTATTCCTGTGAAAGTGCTGAAAGGCTCCATCAACAAAGGACATAATAAATCGCTACTACGAAATGTATTGGTAGTAGCACAGTTCTCCTGTGCAATATTCCTTATGATCGGTACCATCTTTGCCGTAAAGCAATTAAATTTTATGCAGGACCGTGATCCGGGGTTTGCCCGCGACCAGGTTGTTACCATTCCGCTTGATGGCATTACCTATAGAAAATACGAGTTGGTAAAACAAGAGTTACTGGCGAACTCTCTTGTGTCGTCGGTTACTGCATCGCAAGATCAGTTGGGAAGTCATCTTGATCAGACGGGTGTTCAATTTATAGGCGATGGGCCGAGAAGGGATTTAACGTCAACATTACTGGTAGTAGATCATGATTATTTAAACCTTTATAAAATTGCGTTGCTAACGGGAAAAAATTTTTCTTCAGAGCCTTCCGGAAATGGAAAAGAATATATCATTAATGAAGCGCTGGCAAAAGAACTTTTAAAAGATAAACCCAAAGCACCAGTAGAGTCTTTATTAGGAAAAAATTTCGGATTCGATTCAGCAGGTACAATAGTTGGGATTGCAAAAAATTTCAACTTTAATTCTCTCCATTATAAAATAGAAACCTTGTTTTTGTTTAATCAGAAAGAGTGGGGTTTCAGTACAATGTCTGTCAAGATCAATGGCGGTAAAACAAGCAATGCTCTTTCATTTATTGAGTCTGTCTGGCAGAAAAACTACCCGGATCATCCTTTTGAATACCAGTTTCTCGATGATCATTTTGCAGACGTTTATCGTGCAGATACGCAAGTAAGCAGTGTTGTTGCGGTATTAGCAGGTCTTGCAATAGTTATTTCATGTCTTGGATTATTTGGACTCGCTTCTTACTCAGCGGAAAGAAGAATAAAAGAAGTCGGCATCCGCAAAGTATTAGGAGCTTCTGTACAAAATATCACAACGATGCTTTCAAAAGACTTTCTGAAATATGTGTTGGTCGCAACGTTGATTGCGTGGCCCCTCGCCTGGTTTGCAGTGAACAGATGGTTGCAGGATTACGCCTACCGTATACCGATCAGTTGGTGGGTGTTTGTACTCGCCGGCGCTATGGCTTGTTTGATTGCATTAGTAACAATAAGTTTCCAGGCGATAAAAGCCGCAACTGCAAACCCGGTGAAATCGTTACGGACAGAATGAATATCTTGATTGTCGTGAAACGTGAGACGTGAATCGTCAATTGTCAATGGTCAATAGTCAATGGTGAATGACGAGACAGTCTGAAACAAGAATGCTTAAAGCATATGGCTTATTGCCTAAAGCCGATCCTGTGCCTTGTTGCCTTAATGCCTGAACTTAAAACGTATAAAATACAACTTATAACTTGATATAGCTATGATTAAGAATTATTTCAAACTCGCATTTCGCAACTTGTGGAAGCACCGTACATTTTCATTTATCAATATTATGGGGCTCACCATTGGTATGACGGCCTGCTTTCTCATTTTTCTTTACATCAGTTTCGAACTGAGCTACGATTCATTTAATACAAAGGCGGACCGTATCTACAGAGTCGTATCAGACATCAAAACACCAACAGAAGTTATTCCTGCTTCCGGGCCATCATGGGCCGTAGCGCCATTTGCAAAAGAAGAGTTTCCAGAAATAGAAGCATTTGTTCGTACTACCGGTGATAATTTATTAGTACGAAAAGGCGATGTAAAATTCCAGGAAGAAAATCCGGTATGGGCAGATTCTGCTTTGTTCAGAATTTTCGACTTTAAACTATTAAAAGGAAATCCTGAAACTGCGTTGAAAGAACAACTCAGCATCGTACTCTCTGAAACTTCTGCAAAAAAGTACTTTGGTAAAGAAGACCCGATGGGGCAAACGTTATTGCTAACAGGTGATGCTTTACCCGCTAAAGTAACAGGAATAATGAAAGATATTCCTGAAAACTCACTGATAAAAGCGGATATGTTTTTATCAATGACAACTATCACGCAAAAATTCAACCAGAGTATAGATAGCCAATGGGGCAACTATGGCGCACAGGCATACTTGCTACTAAAGGCGGGAACCAATGCAAAAGCTTTAGAAAAAAAATTCCCGGCTTTTTTACAAAAGTATAATGGTGATGAGATGAAAAAGCTGCAAATGTTCCCGACTCTTTTCCTCGAACCATTAAGAGACGTATATCTTAAATCGACACGCAATGGTTCAAAAACAGGCAACATTAAAAACGTTTACATTTTCTCAGTCATCGCTGTATTTATTTTGGTAATTGCCTGTATTAATTTTATCAATCTTACAACAGCACGATCGTCGGAACGGGCGAAAGAAGTGGGTATACGAAAAGTAGCAGGCGCCGTTAAATCTCAATTGATGCGGCAGTTTCTTGGCGACTCTGTATTTCTTTGCCTCATTGCTTTTGTATTGACAGTTGGATTATCAGCATTGCTATTACCATTGTTTAATAATCTCGCAGGTAAAACGATCAGTACGGGAATCTTTTCTCATCCCGGAAATATCCTTCTTCTTTTCGGAGCTGCAGTAGGAATCGGATTTCTTGCCGGTGTATATCCGGCATTGGTATTATCATCATTTAAACCGGTATCAGTATTAAAAGGGCGTTTTGCAACGGGTACGAAAGGAATTTTATTAAGAAAAGGATTAGTCGTCGCGCAGTTTACCGTTTCAATAGCGTTGATTATCGGAACTATTATAGCGTCGATGCAGATGAGTTACATGCGCAACCAGGATCTTGGTTTTTATAAAGACCAGATGATGATTATTGATACGCATGGTGATCCGGCAAAGAAAGCATTTCGTGAATCGCTGTCAGGTTTGCCGGGTGTAAAATCGACTGCATTAACCGGAAGTGTGCCTGGCGGCGGCAATCCCGGCGCTTATTCTGAAATAGAAAATACAAAAGGCGATCTGCAAATTGCGAACCTCGATTTATACTTTGTCGACTTCGGTTATATGGATCAATTTAAAATGAAGATGGCGGCAGGTCGTATGTTCTCAAAAGAATTTGGAACAGATACAACACAAGCAATGGTGCTGAATGAAACTGCGGTAAAAATGTTTGGTTATAAAAAGCCGGAAGATGCATTGGGTAAACGCTTCAAACAATGGGGACGTGAAGGAAAAATAATTGGCGTGGTAAAAGATTTTCATTTCCGCTCCTTGCAACAAGCTATAAAACCATTGAGCATGCGTATTGAACCGGACGGATGCAGCCTGGTTTCTGTAAATATTGCAGCGGGTAATGCAAAATCTACAATCGCAGCAATTGAAGGCAAATGGAAGACATTAATCCCGGCAAGGCCTTTTAGTTATTATTTCCTGGATGATTTCTTTGATCGTCAGTACCGCAGCGAAGAACGGTTTGGAAAGTTGTTTCTTAACTTTTCTGTATTGGCGATATTGATTTCATGTCTCGGCTTGCTTGGACTTGCATCCTATAGCACAATGCAGCGCACAAAAGAAATTGGCATACGCAAAGTACTGGGCGCTTCGGTGGGCAGCATTGTTAACCTTTTATCAAAAGACTTTCTCAAGCTGGTGTTCATTTCATTTTTGATAGCAACGCCGGTTGCGGGCATTTTTATGTATAAATGGTTGCAGGATTTCGCTTACCGGACAACATTAAGCTGGTGGGTGTTTGCATTAGCTGGTTTGATTGCTGTATTTATTGCATTGTTTACAGTGAGCTTCCAGGCGATAAAAGCGGCATTGACAAATCCGGTGAAGTCCCTTAGGACAGAATAACACAATTTGAAAATTTGAAAATGAGATTGTGAATGGTGAAAAAAATACTTTGTGCCTTAGTGCCTTGTTGTCTCGTTGCCTTCTAAAGCTTAAAACGTACAACCTACAACTTATAACTCGAAATAGCCATGATCAAAAATTATCTTAAAACCGCTTTCCGCAATATGATGAAGAATAAAACATTCTCTCTCATCAATATTGCAGGGCTTTCAATCGGTATGGCCGCCTGCCTGCTGATTCTACAATACGTAAGCTTTCAACTAAGCTATGATCAATTCAATAAAAATGCCGCTGATATTTACCGTGTGGGTAATGATCGCTATCAGAACGGTAAGCTGATACAACATGGTACGATCACTTATTCCGGTATTAGTAAAGCAATGCAGGATGATTTTCCGGAAGTGATCAATCATGCAAGAGTAGAACCTTCCGGCGGAAATATTATTTCTTACCAGGACAAGAAAACTGGAGAACAAGAAACATTGTATGTTGACAATTCATTTCTCAGCATGTTTTCTTACCCGCTGGTTACAGGCGATACCAGGAATGCATTGACTGAACCACACACAATTGTGTTGACAGAAAGCGCCGCAAAAAAGGTATTTGGGTTACCGAATAATGATTTTGCTTCCGTGACCGGCAAGCTGATAATAATGGGCAAAGATTCTACACCTTATAAGGTAACGGCCATTACGAAAGATGTTCCTGAAAATTCACATCTTGCTTTTGATGTTCTTGTCTCTTACGTTACGCTGTATAGCGGTAAAGATTCATGGAAAGAAGCGGACTATGATTTTACGGATTCCGATTTCTGGCATTATGTGCAGTTGAGGCATGGTACCAATTACAAATCACTGGAAGCAAAATTCAACGACTTCAGTCAACGTCATTTCCAGGGAAATAAAATTTCCGGCAGTGATGAAAAATTTCACCTGCAACCATTGTCGAGAGCGCATCTCTATTCAGACTATGAATATGAAATCGGGAATACCGATAGCGCAGTTGTTGTATGGGGCTTGCTGATCATTGCTGCACTCATCATTATTATTGCATGGGTAAACTATATCAATCTTGCCACTTCCCGTTCTATTGAAAGAGCGAAAGAGGTCGGCGTGAGAAAAGTAGCCGGCGCCACAAAATCACAATTAATCAAACAATTTTTAACCGAATCATTGATCATTAATGTCATCGCTCTTTTGTTGGCATTGCTTCTGGTTATACTGCTGCAAAGCAGCTTCAATAATCTAATTCAGCATAAGCTTTCTTTATCTTATTTATTCCTGAAAGGGTTGAGTGGATACAGCATTTCAATTGCGCTCATCGCATCGATACTTGCAGGAATTTTCATTTCAGGTTTTTACCCGGCATTTGTTTTGTCTTCTTTTAAACCTATCATGGTATTAAAAGGCAAATTCAAAACTTCAGGTAAAGGCATTGTATTACGCAAAGCATTGGTAATTGGTCAATTCGCAATTACAGTTATCCTGATCATTGGTTCTATCGTTGTTTATAAACAAATAAAATACGTAAACGAACAAAATCTCGGTTTCAATTTATCACAGGTAATGATGGTAAGGCCGCCGGAGCTCACCAACTGGGATTCAACATTCATTAACAAGGAAAATACATTTACCGAAGAACTAAAGAAAATTCCCGGAGTAGCAGGCGCTTCCACATCATGGAACCGTGTAGGCGGAGAAACAGGACGAAGTTTCAACGTTCGTCGCAGCGACCAGGACGCAACAACGCATTTAACCATGCGGCATACAGCTATCAGCTTAGGTTATCTTGATATTTACCAGATAAAAGTTGTGGCCGGGAGAGATTTTGCTGTCACCGACTTCAATCCCAACTTTGGCCAGGTTCATAACCTGCTGATCAATGAAAGCGCCGTTAAATTGCTTGGGTATAAATCGCCCACAGATGCGCTTGGTAAAACAATTCTCCGTGGCGATAGAAAATGGGACATCATTGGTGTCGTGAACGATTATCACCAGAAATCATTGCGATATCCTATCGAAGCGACAATGATATTTCCTGCTTACAGTACCAATAGCTTCATTTCAGTGCGTGTAGATCCTAAAAATCTCAACACTACCATTGCTTCCATCAAGCAACAGTATGATTTGTTTTTTCCGGGTAATTTATTTGATTATTCATTTGCTGATGAACGTTTCAATGCGCAATACAAAAATGATCAGCTATTTGGTAAGGTGTTCGCCCTATTCTCCGGCTTCGCCATTTTTATTGCAAGCCTTGGATTATTAGGTCTTTCATTATTTGCAACTATACAGCGAACCAAAGAAATAGGTGTACGCAAAGTATTGGGTGCATCAGTATCCAATATTGTGCTATTGCTTTCGAAAGATTTTATCAGGCTTGTGTTGATTGCATTTGTAGTGGCTGCACCATTGGCTTGGTATATTATGCATAAATGGTTGCAGGATTTTGCCTACAGGATTAATATCAGCTGGTGGATATTCTTACTGGCAGGCACGCTTGCTGTTGTAATCGCCCTGGCTACAATAAGTTTCCAGGCGATAAAAGCCGCAATGACGAATCCGGTGAAATCGTTACGGACTGAATGAATATTTTGTTTGTCGTAAAACGTGAGACGTGAATCGTCAATTGCCAATGGTCAATATGTGATTAATGAAAAATGAATTCCGATAGCAGGATAAAAATACTTTGTGCCCTGATGCCTTGTTGCCTTTGTGCCTTATTAATTTAAAACTTACAACTTCTCTCTATGCTTCGAAACTACTTCAAAATCGCCTTCAGGAATCTTGCTAAGAACAAGTTTTCCTCATTCATAAATATTGGCGGGCTCGCTGTTGGCATGTCTGTTGCCATAATGATCGGCTTGTGGATCTACGATGAATTATCGTTCGACAAAAACTATAAACAGTATGATCATATTGCCCAGGTATTGCAGCATCAGCACATAGGAAATGGCATGGAAACATATGATGCGCTTCCTTTACCGTTGGCAAGATCGCTACGTAATAGCAATGGTAGTGATTTGCCACAGGTAGCCGCTACCGTTACATTTGAACAGTTTGTAGCATACAACGAAAAAGTGATCACCCGCACAGGAACGTTCGCAGAACCTCAATTCATGGAGATTTTTCAACCAGAAATGATAGCAGGAACTAAAAGTTCGCTTAGTGATCCGTCATCCATTTTGCTGAGTGAATCACTGGCAAAGACACTTTTCGGAAATGAAAATGCGTTGAACAAGCAAATAAAACTGAATAACACATTTGTGCAACGGGTAAGCGGAGTCTATAAAGATTTCCCGGAAAATTCAAGTTTTAATGGCTCAAGATTTATTGCGCCTGTTTCGCTATTGGTAAGAAACGCAAACAACGATGATAACTGGCAGAGCAGCTCATTTAAAATTTTCGCTCTCGTGAATGAGCATAGTAACATGCAGTATGTTTCTTCGAAAATAAAAAATATACTTTATGAGAATTCGAAAGACGCCTCTCAACCAATATTGTTTTTAAACCCGATGAGTAAATGGCATTTGTACGATTTCAAAAATGGAAGCCGGGTAGAGGGCCGATTCAGGTTTGTATGGTTGTTCGGAATTATCGATGTGCTGGTGATATTGCTTGCCAGCATCAATTTTATGAATTTAAGTACAGCTCGGTCAGGTAAACGGGCAAAAGAAGTGGGAATTCGTAAAACGATTGGCTCTATGCGAAGTCAATTGATCTACCAGTTTTTCTGCGAATGTTTTGTCACCGTATTCATTGCTGCGTTTCTCGCTATAACTATCGTTGTTTTAACGCTGCCCTGGTTCAGCAGTGTAGCAGGAAAACAATTATCAATACCGCTGCAGGATGCAGGATTCTGGATAGCCATCGTTTCATTTATCCTATTCACGGTTTTGCTATCAGGAAGTTATCCTGCATTTTACTTAAGTTCATTCAAGCCCATCAAAGTATTAAAAGGTATTTTCCAGGCAGGACGTTTTGCAGCCATTCCGCGTAAAGTACTTGTCGTTGTTCAATTCACAGTTTCTATCGCTTTGATCATTGGTACCATCCAGGTATACAAACAGATTCAATTTGCGAAAGACCGGCCAATCGGTTATAACCGTGATCGTTTGCTTACCATAGCAATGAATAATGATGAGCTCTTCAGGCATTACGAATCATTTAAGACAGAATTACTGAATACAAACAAAGCTGCCGCAGTATCAAGATCTTCCAGCGCCACGACTGATATTTCTTCTGGTGCAAATAATCTTGACTGGCCTGGAAAAGATCCAAACAAGCAAGCTTCATTCGGAACAATACTGGTTGACCCTGAATATGGACAAGCTGTGGAATGGAAAATGGCGCAAGGCAGAAATTTTTCTAATCAATTTCCAACCGATTCATTTGGCTTTATCTTCAACCAGGCCGCTATAAATATGATGGGTTTACAAAACCCGGTGGGGCAAATAGTGAAATGGCATGGAAAAGATTGGCATATAATCGGCGTGGTCAATGACATGGTAATGCGTTCACCGTTTGAAAAAGCAGTACCCACTGTGTTTTTGATGAATGATAATGAACGTGGATTCAGTACACTTCATATAAAATTGAATGCCGGTCCTTCTGTAAACAGTTCATTAAAAAGTATAGAAACTATTTTTAAAAAATATTCTCCTTCTGCTCCATTCGACTACCAGTTTACAGACGATGCGTATGCAGCCAAGTTCGCCGCTGAAGAACAGATTGGAAAACTCGCAACCTTGTTCGCTACACTTGCCATATTTATTTCGTGTCTTGGCTTATTCGGACTTGCTTCATTCGTTGCCGAACAGCGTACCAAAGAAATTGGTGTACGAAAAGTATTAGGCGCTTCCGTTTTCAAACTATGGCAATTGCTTTCAAGTGATTTTGTTTTACTCGTTACCATTTCCAGTTTGATCGCTATCCCAATATCCTGGTATGTCCTTTATCATTGGTTGCAGAATTATGAATACCATACTACCGTCAGCATGTGGACGTTTATTCTTACTATCAGCGGTACATTGGTTATTACGCTTTTGACGGTAAGTTTCCAAGCAATGAAAGCGGCATTGGCGAATCCGGTGAAATCGTTACGGACTGAATGAATATTTTGTTTGTCGTGAAACGTGAGACGTGAATCGTCAATTGCAATGGTCAATATGTGATTAATGAAAAATGAATTTCCGATAGCAGGATAAAAATACTTTGTGCCTCTGTGCCTTATTAACTTAAAACCTAAAACTTACAACTTCTTTCTATGATCCAGAACTTCATCAAAACAGCATGGCGGAATTTTTATCGTAACAAATTTTTTTCAGCAATCAATATTGGCGGTCTTGCGGCGGGAATGGCTGTCGCAATACTAATCGGGTTATGGATATGGGATGAGCTGTCATTTGATAAATACAACAAGAATTATGACAGGATTGCCGCCGTAATGCAGCAATCGACAGTGAATGGAGAAATTGGTACTAATTCTCCCTGCCCGATACCGCTTGCAGATGAATTGCGCAATAGTTATGGCAGCGAGTTCAGGCATGTTGTTCTTTCCTGGTGGAACCGGGATCATGTCATTTCATTCGGGAATCAGAAATTTACCCGCATCGGAAAATATATGGAGCCAGCTGCGCCGGATATCATGTCACTGAATATGATAAAAGGCAGCCGTGATGGCCTGAAAGATCCATCTTCCATCTTAATATCTGCATCCACAGCGAAAACAATATTTGGCGAAACAGATCCAACAGATAAAATGATGATGATTGATGGCAAGCAAAACGTGAAGGTAACCGGCGTGTATGAAGATATTCCTCAGAATTCCCGCTTTAAGAATGTAGAGTTTGTCGCTCCATGGGAGTTACTTGCTTCATCCGACGAGTTGATTAAAAGCGTAAAAAATAGTTGGGGATTTGATGCGACAGAAATCTACGTTCAGCTTGCGGATAATGCAGACGTAAATAAAGTGTCTGCAAAAATCAGGAACGCCAAACTGAACAGGGTAAAAGACGATAAGGACCTTGCTATTTATAAACCAGAGATTCTGCTGCAACCGATGAGTCGCTGGCATTTATACAATGAATGGAAAAATGGCGTGAATACCGGTGGTAACATTCAGTCAGTATGGTTATTTGGATTGATAGGATTGTTTGTCTTACTACTGGCCTGCATCAACTTTATGAATCTTGCCACAGCACGATCAGAAAAAAGAGCGAAAGAGGTTGGCATACGTAAGGCGATTGGTTCATTGCGCAAACAACTCATTACTCAATTCTTCCTTGAGTCGTTTTTAGTTGTTGTGTTTTCATTCACCTTTGCTGTTATCATTGCCCAAATCACACTGCCATTGTTTAACCAGATTTCAGGAAAATCTATCAGCATACCATGGACAAATCCGTTTTTCTGGTTAGCCGGTATCGGCTTCAGTTTATTCACGGGATTGGTTTCTGGCAGTTATCCTGCATTGTACTTATCGTCTTTTGAACCGATAAAAGTTTTAAAAGGAAGTTTCAAAGCTGGCAGAAATACAACACTGCCAAGAAAAATATTGGTAGTTATTCAGTTTTCTGTTTCTGTGATATTAATCATCAGCACTATCATCGTTTTTCAGCAAATCCAATATGCGAAAGACCGGCCGCTTGGGTACGACACTAACGGTCTTATACAGTTGCAAATGAATACACCTGAACTGGAAGGACATGAACAAGCATTGAGAACTGATTTATTAAAAACCGGCGCCGCAACTGAAATAGCAGAATCATCAAGCCCTGCCACTGCTGTCTGGAGCGGTCGTAGCGGATTTGACTGGCCGGGCAAAGACCCCTCTCTACAAACAGAATTCGGCGCTGTGGCAGTAACGCATGAATATGGTAAAACAATGGGATGGCAAATTGTAGCAGGCCGTGATTTCTCAAAAGACTATGCTACGGATTCATCAGCATTGGTCATCAACGAGGCAACGGTAAAATTCATGAACCTCAAAAACCCGGTTGGTACAACTATCAAATGGGATGATGAAAACTTTACTATAATTGGTGTGGTCAAAAACATGATAATGGGCTCGCCGTATGACCCGGCAGGTGAAATTGTATATGCGCTGAGAAAAGAAAAGCTCAATTTTCTTCTTGTTAAGCTCAATCCATCTGTAAGTGCCCGTGCCTCACTAACAAAAATCCAGGATGTGTTTCAACGTTATGCTCCCGCATCTCCATTTGATTACAAATTTGTTGATGAAAATTTTGCAAAGAAGTTTTCTACAGAGGAACGTGTTGGCAAACTGGCTTCATCATTTGCTGTATTAGCGATTCTGATCAGTTGCCTTGGCCTATTTGGAATGGCTTCGTTTATGGCCGAGCAAAGAATAAAAGAAATTGGTGTGAGAAAAGTATTAGGTGCTTCTGTTTTTAGTCTCTGGAAATTACTATCAACCGAATCGATAACACTTGTATTCATTGCTTTCCTCCTTGCTATTCCTGCTTCATGGTGGATGATGCATAACTGGCTGCAGAATTATGATTACCGCACATCTATTTCGATTTGGGTTTTTGTAGCAACTGGTGTAATGGCGTTAATGATCACGTTGGCAACTGTCAGTTACCAGGCAATAAAGGCAGCATTGACAAACCCGGTGAGGTCACTTCGAAATGAGTGAGAAAATTTGCAGATGTGCAAATATAAAAACTTGTCTGCCGACAGGCAGATGTGCAGATGAGAGAAATGGTGAATGGTCAATCGCCAACAGCCAATTGTGAATGATGAAAGTAATAATGCTTTGTGCCTGTGTGCCTTGATCCCTGTGTGCCCGAGATTTTCCTGCAAATAGTTTTAACAATTCCATTCATCACAAATCGAAATTGTGTGCAGTATAGAATTGTACCTTTCAAATCTGCGTTGTGGTGGGTTGATATGAGATACTAAAGTTTAGTGGCTGCTGACGTAAAACTTATTACCTATAACTTAGAACTTTAAACGCCATGATAAAAAACCTTCTGCTGGTTGCACTGCGCAATTTCAAACGCGATAAGTGGTATAGCCTGCTCAATATTCTCGGCCTGATGATCGGGATAACGTTCAGTTTGTTTTTGATTTTCTATATCAAAGATGAATTGAGCTATGATCGTTATAATAAAAAAGCAGACAGGATTTATCGCATAGGCGCTCACATTAAAGAAGCTGATAAGGATACTATGAAATGGGTAAGCACACCTTATCCTCTTGCTCCGGCGCTATCGAAGGATTACCCGGAAGTGGAAGAAGCGGTGCGTTTTGTTGGCGGCGGCGGCAAGACTATGTTTCGCAATGGCGATCTCCGCTATTATGAAGACAAAGTTTTTTTCTGTGATAGTAATATATTCCGCGTCTTCACCCATGAGTTTATTGAAGGCAATCCGAATACTGCGTTGGTAGAACCTAATTCAATTGTATTAACACAATCTCTGGCCGAACGATATTTTGGTAAGAATAAGTCGTATTTCGGTAAAACATTGCAGAATGATAAAAACGATGTGTATAAAGTTACAGCTGTTATAAAAGACGTTCCGAAAAACTCGCACCTGATTTTTAATGCATTGATTTCTTCAAGCACATTGCCGAAGGATTTTGCAAATAACTGGGGCGGGTTTGGCTTTCACACTTATGTATTGCTGCGGCCTAATACAAACCCTGTTGCCTTTGATAAAAAGTTATTGCCTATGTATGATAAATACATGGCGCCGATTTTTGCGAAGTTCAATATTAAAATAAAACTTGCGGTTCAGCCTATTACATCAATTCACCTTTACTCTGATTTGCAGGGTGAGCCCGAAGAACTAGGCAGCATTTCCTATATCTACATTTTTGCAGCAGTAGCATTGTTTATGCTCATCATCGCCTGCATCAATTACATGAACCTCACAACGGCACGATCTGCACGAAGAGCAAAAGAAATCGGCATTCGTAAAGTAACCGGATCAACTAAATCGCAATTGGTAGCTCAGTTTCTCATAGAATCGGTATTGACAGCGATTATAGCATTAATATTAAGCCTTGGATTGATCGCATTGTTTTTACCAATGTTCAATTCATTATCCGGCAAGTTCATCACATTTGGTTCATTACTACAGCCCGGTACGTTATTGATATTGATCGCTATTATTCTTTTCGTAGGTTTTGGTGGTGGCAGTTATCCTGCATTTTATCTTTCGAAATTCAACCCGATCAATATTTTAAAAGGAAGTCTTTCCAAAGGGTCAAGTAATGCGACATTGAGAAGAGTACTGGTGGTGGTGCAGTTCTCTATTTCAATGATCATGCTTATTTGTACATGGGTAGTGTATGGGCAGTTAAAGTATTTACGCAATAAAGATCTTGGGTTTAATAAAGAGCAGGTGCTTTCATTACAGGCAAATTCTAATAACGACATCAGGAGCAAAGTGCTTGCATTCAAAAATGAAGTAAGAAAAAACCCACAGGTTCTTTCTGTCAGTACATCGCAGAATACGCCAGGCAGTGCAGGCATTAACTTCAACCTGTATTCTATGCAATCTAAAACGGGATTTGTCGATAAAGGAGTTGATAACTATGCAATCGATGAGGATTTTGTAAAAACATTGGGCATGAAGATCACCAAAGGAAGAAACTTTACCGGGCTCAGCGATACTCTACGCAGTATTATCGTAAATGAAAACATGGTAAAATATTTTGAATGGGGTGATGAACCGATTGGAAAAAAAGTGCGCAATCCGGGAGATACATCCAGTTTCTATTACGAAGTAGTAGGTGTGATAAAAGATTTTAACCAGAAATCATTGTACAATCCTATTGCCCCGTTAATGTTGTTCTACCAACCGAACAATGGGGCTTTGCAACTTAAACTGAGTCCATCCAATATTCCGGCTACGATTGCAAGCATTGAAAAGATATGGAAAGTAAATTTTCCTGATCTGCCATTCCAGTACACTTTTATGGACCAGGATTTTGATTCGCAATATGCTGCTGATAAAAAAAGAGGGAAAATTTTTACAGCCTTTTCTGTACTTACAATTTTCATTACGTGCTTAGGTTTACTAGGTTTAATTGCATTTACCACCGAGCAACGACAAAAAGAAATAAGCATCCGTAAAATACTAGGCGCAGGCATGGGAGAAATTGTTCCTTTGATCACACGGAATTTTGTTTACCTCGTCGGTATTTCATGTATCGTAGCTTTCCCGGTCGCTTACTTCTTTATGGATAAATGGCTGAAAGTTTTTCCTTACAATACGGGCTTATCGGTAACACCTTTTATTCTGTCTGCGTTAACTGTGCTTGTTATCACTTTATTGACGGTGATATTCCATACGATAAAAGCAGCGCTGGCAAATCCGGCGCAGGCGCTGAGAACAGAGTAAGTCAGATTGAACAAGTTCCCGCTAATTATTTAGATGAATGAACTTTGAAACGACTAAAAGCACCAAAAGCTGCATGATACAACTGCAAATTCGCTATGAAGATTACAAAATTTAAAAATAGCCGAATTCTTCTTGCGACATTAACCAGCATTATTTCATTTAGTGCAAATTCTCAAAGTTGTAGCGTTACAAAATTAGGTCTCTATCCTTTTAGCCTCGTTGACTCGTCAAGGTTTGGAAACATTTACAACGAGATCATCAATGATACAACGGAACGTTATTATATTATTTTACTGCAGAACCCGGGTGAAGTTCCTCTTAAAAAGATCTACTACATCAAGGGAACTCATAAAAGATTTTTTTTCGAGTATTTGGAAAACGGCGTCGTTAAAAAGCAAGAAGAAGTGTCGGACAACTCCATCGAAACTATTTTGAACCACGCAAAAGATTTGAACGGATATTATGAAGGCGAATGCAGAAATACCGGATGGGGCCATATCGCTGAACATTTTATTTTGATTGACAAAAGGGAAAAAATATCGGCGGAATTTAGCGTCTTTAATGGTGATATGATAAACGTATTAACATTAACCTCTTTACCAAATGATTTAGTCAAGCTATATGACTTGATTCTTCTGTTCGACAAAAGAACCGCTCATAGACACGATAAGTAAAATTATCCAACCCCTTTAATAAATCATTCGTTTCACCAACGCACAATCTAAGTCCGTTTTCATACAACGTCCACAAGAATAAGAATTCTAAATTCTTTACACAATTGGCACAGCAGTTGAAATCATTTTGCTTTAAAAGTTGCCATGAAACTGGAAAAATCGCATAAAGTGACCACTCATTTTCAATTGTAGCTGACCCTGTTATTCAGTTGAAGTTGACCCCTGTTATTCGGTGCAAACTGACCCCCTTTTTTTGTGGTTGATGTTGGGTTGTTTTATTAAGCCATAAATGCTGATACTTGATGATTCAAACTTCAGCATATGGCTAATAACACAATTGTTATGAGTAAAATCAGACAGATCCTGCGTTTATTTACGCAAGGCACAAGTAAGAAACAGATCAGCATACAAACTGCTATCGCCCGTAATACTGTTAAAAAGTATATAAGTAAGTTTTTAAAACTACGCTTAACAGGAGAAGATATCAGTAAGATGAATGATCAACAACTCGACGAGATTTTTGGCGCTCCTGGAATAGTCCCTAAATCATCCCGTTACAATGAGTTTCAAAAATTACTTCCTTCAATAGAGAAGGAATTAAAGCGCAAAGGAGTAACGCTGGCCGCTGTCTGGAAGCAATACATTGAAGCCCATCCGGATGGTTACAGGCAGACAAGTTTCTTTGAGTATTACAGAAAGTACGTCAACAAAGGCCAATCGGTAATGCATATTAATCACAAAGCGGGTGATAAAATGTATATCGATTTTTCGGGTGAAAAGTTGAGTATTACCGATAAACAAACCGGAGAGATAACAGCCGTTGAAGTATTTATTGCTGTTCTTGGCTGCAGCCAGCTTACGTACGTTGAAGCAGTGTTAACACAGCGTAAGGAAGATTTTATTCGAGCTTGTGAAAATGCATTGCATTATTTTGGAGGTGTGCCCGCAGCCATTGTTCCAGATAATTTGCGTACTGCGGTGACAAAAAGTAGCCGGTATGAACCAACTATCAATGAAACATTCGCTGACTTCTCTGAACATTATGACACAGTTGTCCTCCCTACTCGTACATACAGGCCCAGGGATAAGGCACTGGTAGAAGGAATGGTCAAAATTGTTTATCGCCGAATCTTCGCTGTGATTAATGCTGAAATTTATTTTTCACTGGACACTTTAAATCAGGCTATACATATACATCTGGAAGCACATAACAACACCTTATTGACAGGTCGTGAATACAGCAGAAGACAACAGTTTGAAGAGGTAGAAAGGGCGGCACTCCGCCCCCTGCCGGTTTATCGTTATGAGTTTAAACGGCAGGTTATTGTAAGTGTAATGAAAAACGGGCACGTTTGTCTTGCACCCGATAAACATTACTACAGTGTACCTTATCAATACATTGGCAAAAAGGTTAAAATACTTTTTAGTTCCGATCAGGTGGAAATTTTTTACCAGTATCAACGTATTGCTGTACACAAACGCAATCATCGAAAATATTTTTATACCACACTTAACGAGCACCTGGCTTCTTCTCATCAGTTCCTCAGTGATTGGACAGCAGAACGATTTATTGAACAGGGAAAAGTCATCCATGAAGATGTAGCAAACTTTATAACTACTGTTATTGAAACGAAGCAACACCCAGAGCAAGCTTATAAATCCTGTGCAGGAATATTAAACCTGGGAAGGAAAGTGGGACCCGTAAGACTGACGAATGCCTGTAGAAGAGCGCAGGAATATGGAGTGTATAACTTCCCCATTATCCAACAAATACTTGAAAAAAATCTGGATCATGTAAACGATCAAAAAGAACATTACAATGAGATGCCACAACATCAGAATATCCGGGGCAAAAACTATTACGAATAACTTTATTATTAATCAATAAAAAAAACAGTATGAACACAAACACATTGGAAAGATTGCGCATTATGCGCTTATATGGAATGTATCGATGTTTTAAAACAAGTCTCGAAAACAAAACGAATGAAACACTGACCTGCGATGAAATAACGGCCTTGCTTGTCGAAAGCGAATGGGATGACCGGCGTAACAAAAGCGTAGAACAAAGAATAAGATATGCTCACTTCCGCTATAAGGCCAACATAGAAGAATGGGATTTTGCCAAATCACGCGGCATCACTAAAAATCAAGTGTTCCGCTTAGGTGATTGTGATTTTATCCGTAACAATGAAAATCTGATAATTACCGGTGCAACCGGAACTGGTAAAAGCTATCTTGCTTCAGCAATAGGCTATCAGGCCTGTCAATTAAATTTTAAAGTTTTGTATACTAATACTACGCGCCTATTTGCACAACTTAAAATAGCCAAAGCCGATGGATCTGAAATACGAGAAATGCAAAAAATAGAAAAAGCTGACTTGTTTATTTTGGACGACTTTGGTATACAGACACTGGATCAGCAAAGTCGTTCCATACTCATGGAAATTATTGAAGACAGACATGGCAAACGATCAACAATCATTACCTCCCAGGTACCCGTAAAAGAATGGTACGATATTATCGGTGAAAAAACGATTGCTGATGCTATACTGGACAGGATCGTTCATAATGCCCATCGCATCGAACTAACAGGCGAATCCCTACGAAAAAAAGTTACCCTTGAAATAGAACAGAAGAAATAATTTTGTATCACCAATAAAACAACTCCGAACCTTCCACAAAAAACTCAACTTAGACTGGTCAACTTCGACCGAAAAAGGATGGTCACGATCTCCGATTATTCCAGCCAAAGACAATCAAAAAAAATTTTGACATAATAAAAAAAACATATGTCCAGTACCGTTATACATTATATCTATCAATTAAATTATAAATAATGATAATTTATTGGTGCCTAAAAAAGCTGATATATGTACCATATTTAATATTACGAATTCACAATTGTTGTACTTCAACTAAACGCATAAAATATTTCTGGCTTCAGGATTTTATTTTTAAAATTTGCGGGAAGAGCGGAGATTTAGAATCCTTATCTATTAATAGTTATAAAAGATCCAACTAGTTTTATTTGTACAATAAATACATTCCTGAGTAGATTAAAAGTTACATATACTGAGGCCCTGCTTAAAATATAAAACAACATTCATTTTCAACAATTAAATATGTATCAGGTTCCAACAGCTCCAGGCTATTATAAGTTTATGATTGGTGACATTGAAATTATTTGTATAAACGATGGCTCACTATCGAGTAACATAAATGCAGTAAAAGGTGTAAGCATCGAACAAGTACGGACTTTGTTTGATGAATCATTTTATCCTGAAGAAGTACGTTGCACTACAAATAACTACGTTATACGTTCACAAAGCCGCATAGCGTTAGTAGATACCGGCGCTGGTTCTCATATTGATAGCACGGCAGGTAAGTTGCTTGAGAACGCTAAAATTGCCGGCATCTTGCCGGCAGATATAGACACAATTCTGTTTACACATATCCATCCTGATCATATAAGTGGCCTCATGGATATAAACTGGAAAAAGGTTTTCCCGCATGCAGTATTAAAAATGCATGCAGCCGAATTTAAGTTTTGGTTATCAGATGACCCTCCCTCCCGCAAGATTGACCATGTGAAACATGAATCAGATCATGTTATCCGGTTTATGACTCCTTACCTGGATCAGATTGAGCTTTTTGAGGAAGGAGAAGTTTTTCCAGGAGTACAAGCCGTTCCATTATATGGACATACTCCCGGACACACTGGTTATCTGATACGGCAACAGCAAGAAGAAATTCTTATCTGGGGAGACATTATTCATTGGCCTGCAATACAATTTACGCTGCCAGATGCTTCGATGACTTATGATGTGGATCCGGTACAGGCTGCAGCTACGCGATGGAATTTTTTGAGTAAGGCAGCGTCCACCGGACTTCTCGTTGCTGGTATGCATCTCGATTTTCCTGGATTTACTCGTGTACGCAAAGAAGGTGACGCCTTTGCTATGGCTATCGTTCCCTGGGGGCGTGCACCGTACACAAAGGGTGAATAGTTCAGACTCTACCGTATGGTTGTATAAAATGATGAACATTCCTGGCTGAGAAAATCATTAACCTTTAACAAGATTTCTTCTTTTCTATAATTGCAATAGAACCATTGATACCTGACAAGTTATCTTCAGACTTATTATCAACCATTTTATAATCATCCCCATCGTCCATCGCCGTACAATCTCTGTCCGTTTTCGTACAACGCCCGCAAGAATAAACCTTCTAATTTCTTTATTCTAAATTCTTTGCATAATTGGCATAGTGGTTGAACTCAATCTTCTATAAAAGTTGCCATGAAACAAATCCGCAGCCGGTTTCTGCCGGTATTGTTTACAATTCTAATCACGTTTTCAGCCTTTTCACAATCCGTACCTTATGGGAACAATCCTGCAGCAGGGCATTATTTTTCTGTTGGCGATGCAAAGTTGTATTATGAAGTTTACGGCCATGGCCAACCGTTAGTTATGTTGCACGGTGGTGTATATGGATATATCGACGAATTTGAACCGTTTATCGCAAAGCTTGCTGAAAACTACCAGGTCATTTGTATCGGCACACGCGGTCATGGCAAATCAGAAATCGGGCATACGCAATTCAGCTATGCGCAGCGAGCAGAAGACGCTTACAAAGTTGTTCGCAGCATTACCAAAGACAGCGTGATTGTGTTAGGGTTTAGCGATGGCGCATTTGGCGCTTTGAAACTGGCAGCCATGCATCCCGAACTGGTAAAGAAACTCATTTCTATTGGCGGTGGCGATTATCCTAAAGACCGCAAGACTGAAAAATATTACTACACACCTGAGAGCCTGATGAAGTCTGATTCTGCGTTTTTTGCCGGACGTGTCGCACTAATGCCAGAACCAAAACGATGGAAAGAAGATCTCGACATGCTGAACAAAATGTATAATGAAGACTTCGTGAGTACCGAAACATTTTCCGCTATCAAATGCCCGACACTGGTGATGAATGGTGATCGTGATGGCGATAATTCCATTGATGCTGTTGTAAAATGTGCGAAAGCAATCAAAGGTTCGCAGCTCGCTATCATCGCCGGTTGCTGGCATGTCGTATTCTTTTGCAATTTTCCGGCAGTGTGGGCGGCGATTGATCCGTTTCTTAAGAACTGATTTTGCCGCTGACAGATACTTTTCGCGTAATAATGGCTGAATTGTTTTATGGTTAAATGGCTTTGAGAAGATCTTTTCGGAAAGCACGACTAACAATCAAACCATATAACCATCCAACATTTCAACAGACGATTGACCGTTCACATTTGTATCGTTTCCGTACAGTTTCCGTCCGGAAACGAACGCTTTCGTATACACCTAATAGGTACTACATTGTAAATCATTTACATCGGGTTCCGGCATTCAATTGGTCAAAACATTTTGAACCTTGCCCTTCTATTTCCACACTTTACAAAAACAGAAAAATAATTTTTATGAACCCGGCTTTTTTGTAACTATTTAGCTGCAGTTGCGTCGCACTCTTGTGCTGCAACAATTCTATTCGGCAATGTTGCAGCACCCCGATTTATATCGGTGGTGCACCTTGTCCGCTATTCAGCATTAACGTCAGCAACTAAAAACCGGTAACATAAAATTTATAATCACAACCAAAATCAGATGATCAGGAATTTTTTTAAAGTCGCTTACAGGAATCTGCTACGAAATAAAGGTTTTTCCTTTATCAACATCACAGGTTTGGCTGTTGGTATGGCGAGCGCCATTCTTATCTTTCTCTGGATACAGAATGAAATCAGTTACGATCAGTTTCACGAAAAGAAGGACAGGATATACGAAGCATGGAACAAAGCAAAGATTGATAATGGTAAAGTCTGGAGCTGGAATACGACACCAAAGATTCTCGCCAGAACGATGGAACATGAGCTGCCGGAAGTCGAACGTGCTGTACGTGTAAACTGGGATAACGACCTGCTGCTTTCTGTAGGAGACAGGAAAATAATGAAGACCGGTAACATAGTCGACACCGGCTTTTTCCAGTTATTCAGCTTTCCTCTCGTGAAAGGAAATCCGGCAACAGCGTTGAATGATATGCATTCTATCATTCTCACGGAATCTACTGCAAAGAGCATGTTTGGTAACGAAGACGCGATGGGGAAAGTTGTAAAAGTGGATAACACTGATAATTTCACCGTGACCGGTATTGCAAAAGAACTACCCAATAATACGCGTTTCAAATTTCAATATCTGTTGCCATGGTCTTATATGATATACCGGCACAACGATGATTCAAGCTGGGGCAACAACAGCACCCGCACCTATGTATTGCTGAAACCAAATGCAAGTGTGGCGTCTGTTCAGGCAAAAATGAAAGTAATCAAGCATAAGTATGACGAAGAAGCAAAGAAGGATAAATGGGAAATGTTTGTGTACCCGATTAGCCGCTGGAGATTGTATTCAAGCTTCACCAACGGTGTAGAAGATAATGGCGGCCGTATGACGTTTGTAAAATTATTTGGAACCATTGCCGCCTTCATCCTGCTGATCGCCTGTATTAATTTTATGAACCTCAGTACAGCAAGAAGTGAGAAACGTGCAAAAGAAGTCGGCATACGAAAAGTAGTAGGCGCACAAAAGTCTTCATTGATTACGCAGTTTATTGGTGAATCTATACTACTTGCCTTTCTCGCAGCTATTATTGCAGTTGCACTTGTAGAAATAAGTTTACCCGCATACAATACTTTAACGGATAAAAAATTATTTATTGACTTTGCCAGTCCTTTAACGTGGCTTACCGGTATCGGATTTATATTATTCACAGGTTTACTTGCTGGCAGCTATCCTGCATTTTTTCTTCTTCCTTTCAACCGGTAAAAGTGTTGAAAGGAACATTTAAACGTGCGAACGCTATAATTAATCCACGCAAAGTATTGGTGGTTTTGCAGTTTACGTTTGCAATCGCACTCATCATCTGTACGATCATTATAAAACAACAGATCGATTACGCACAAAATCGCGACAACGGTTACAATAAAGACAATCTGACCTATCACTTTCTTACCGGCGACTTGTCGAAAAACTATGCGATGGTAAGAAATGAATTATTGTCAAGCGGCGCTGCAATTGCAGTTACGAAAACCAATTCGCCTATTACCAATGTATGGAGCGATGGCTGGGGACAGGAGTGGGAAGGAAAAGATCCAAATGATAAAACAGATTTTTATCGCTTCTATGCAGATGATGGCCTGGCAAAAACTGTCGGTTTGAAATTCGTATCAGGAAGAGATTTTGACCTCCACCAATTTCTTACTGATTCCAGTGCCATGATCATTAATGAATCTGCGTTAAAAATCATGAAGTTTAAAGATCCTATCGGCAAAATAGTAAAAGACAATGGCAAAGAATGGCACATCGTTGGCGTCGCAAAAGACTTCATTCTCACAAACCCATATGAAAAAGTAAGACCTACCCTGGTGTTTGGAGCAGGGCTAAACTGGTTTGAAACAATGCTGATCAAATTGAATGGCAAAAACACAACTGCGACGAATATGAAAACCGCCGAAGCAATCTTTAAGAAATACAACCCCGACTTTCCTTTCGACCTCAAATTTGTCGACCAGGAGTATGCCCGCAAATTCGAGAACGAACAACGTCAAGGTACACTTGCAACCTTGTTCGCAGGATTAACTATACTTATTTCCTGTCTTGGTTTATTTGGTTTGGCCACTTACATGGCTGAAAACAGAATTAAAGAAATAGGAGTTCGTAAAGTGTTAGGCGCATCAGTGACAGGCATCACTGCGTTGCTATCGAAAGATTTTATAAAACTCGTACTTATATCATTTGTATTGGCTTCACCGGTTGCATGGTGGTTAATGTATCATTGGTTGCAGGATTATGATTATCGCATCAGCATTCAATGGTGGGTATTTGCACTGGCTTGTTTCATATCTGTTTTTATTGCCCTCGCAACAGTAAGTTACCAGGCAATCAAAGCGGCGTTATCCAACCCGGTAAAGTCATTGAGAACGGAATGAGTCATGAGTAATGAATAATGAGTGGAGACTCATCACTGATCACTCATTATTCATAGTTTCTTTAGATCATTAATCAATTAAACAAACATACATGTCAAACATAAAATCAATACTCGCAATATTTTTAGCTATCACAACAGTAGGTGTATCTGCACAAACGACTACGGCAGTTCATCATTTTGATAAAGTCATCGTGAGCCAGTATGTCTCGGTCACATTTGTGGAAGGCAATGAAGAAGCAGTAACTGTAGAAAAATGTTCAGTGCCAATGGAAAAACTGAATATCGAAGTGAATCATGGTACTCTGCGTATCTATCTCGAAGGAGCAAAAGATCTTGATAAAGGAGAAACAACTTATCAAGATGGTTACAAACATCGCAATTCTTTATATCATGGCACCGTCGTTACAGCGACTATAACTTATAAAACACTGGATGAACTTTCCATCCGGGGAGAAGAAAAGCAACTTTGTCAAAGTCCGTTGAAAGGAAAAAAATTCCGTTTAAAAATTTATGGTGAGTCAGATGTAAAGTTAAACGAAGTTGACCTTGGCGAATTACATGCAACGCTTTACGGTGAAAGTACGTTGGAAATAAAAGCCGGTTCTGTTGGCGACCAGAAATATACCGTGTATGGCGAAAGCAAGATTAATGCACTTGGCATACAGGGTGCAACTTCCAGAATAACAGCTTACGGGGAAGCGGAATTCAAAATGAATGTTTCGGATGAAATCAAGATGACTGCATTTGGCGAAGCATCATTAGCATACAAAGGCAATCCAAGAATCAGTAAATGGTTTCATTTTGGTGAAATGCAGATCAGCAAGATTGATTAAAAATAACTGCTGCCATGATCAAGAATTATCTCAAAATCGCTTTCAGAAATATCAGCCGTCATAAAGCGTTTTCATTCATCAATATTGCAGGGCTTGCAATTGGTATGGTTTGCAGCATTTTCATTTTGTTGTGGGTACAGAATGAATTGAGTTACGACAGGTTTCATAAAAATGCAAATACGATTTACCGCATTACCGCGGATGCCGGCGACTTCGACGCAGCAGTAAACTGTGCCTCGATGCCTGCCGAATTGAAACAAAAGATGCCTGTCGTTAAAAACTTTGTTCGGTTAAGCCATTATAACACGACAGTGTTTGAAGTAGGCACCAGAAAATTTGAAGAAAAACTCGTTTTTTATGCAGACTCAACATTGCTCCAGCAGTTTTCATTTCCATTGGTACAGGGCAATGCGGGCACAGCATTGATGCAACCTGATGCAGTGCTTCTGACGGAAGATATGGCGAAGAAATATTTTGGCAGTACAGATGTGCTAGGAAAAATATTGAAAAAAGACAATCAAAAAAATGTTGTCGTTACAGGCGTATTGAAAAATATCCCAACAAATTCTCATCTGCAGTTTGATTTTATTATGCCGCTCTCTGCGGTTGCGAATGACTGGGATGATCTGAAACGTGGGGCATGGGATAATTTTAATTTCTATAGCTACATTCAATTAGATGAAAGTTTCAAAGCAACTCCTGCTGCCATTGCAGGGTTGAACAACCAGATCAATAAAATCTACAAGGAACATGTAGCGGAGTCAATAATAAAGATTGATTTTCACTTGCAACCTCTTACTGCAATTCATCTGCATTCCAACTACCAGGTTGATTTGCCGGGTCATGGCAATATTCAATACGTGAGAATATTTTTCGTAGTTGCATTGTTCATTCTTGCCGTTGCATGTATAAACTTCATGAATCTTTCTACGGCACGGTCTGCCAGACGTGCGAAAGAAGTTGGTTTACGAAAAGTGGTTGGAGCAGATCGCAAACAATTGATCGGTCAATTTCTTGGGGAATCGATCCTGATATCTTTCCTTGCTTTACTCATCGCTGTTGGATTAGTATGGTTGTTATTACCTGCATTCAATTCGCTTGCTGGTAAAACACTTTCTATTTCGTTTCTCGATGGAAAAATTATTGCTATTCTTCTGAGCATTGCTTTGGCCACAGGGTTGATTTCCGGAAGTTATCCCGCTTTATTTTTATCCGGTTTCCGCCCGGTAAAAGTGCTGAAGGGAAATATGAAAACAATGGGTGGTAATTTGTTTTTCCGTAATGGATTAGTTGTTGTTCAATTTATAGTATCGATTGTTTTGCTTGCAGGCACTGCAGTTGTGTTCAAGCAGCTCAATTTCATTAAAAGCATGAACCTTGGTTTTGAACGATCCAATCTTTTATATATGCCCATGTCAGGAGAACTATGGGGCAAACAACAAGCATTCAGATCGGAGCTCAAACAAAATCCATTGACGACAGACTTTACTATCATGAATGATTTGCCGACCAATCTTGAAACCGGAACGGTGGATGTAAAGTGGGAAGGAAAAGATCCTAAGTCACAGGTTGTGTTTCCAACACTGCAGGTGAGTGAATCTTTTTTTAATGTTTTTCAAATGAAAATGGCTAGTGGCCGGGCATTTTCTGAAGATTTCAAAGCCGACTCAAGTAACTATATATTGAATGAAAAAGCCGCGCAGATAATGGGATACACAGCTGCTACAGCAATTGGCAAACCGCTATCTGTATGGAATACTAAAGGAATGATTGTCGGTGTCGTAAAAAATTTCAACTACAAACCAATTCAGACAGCGATTGAGCCAATGGTGCTGATGCTGAATAAATGGGGTGGCACCGCAATAGTGCGCACACAGCCGGGAAAAACAGAAGCGACAATCAGTGCATTGCAAAAAATCGGGAAGGACTTGAATCCAGCCTATCCTTTTTCGTATGGCTTTCTCGACCAGGACCTCGCCAATCTTTACAAAGGAGAACAGCAAATGGGCAAGTTGTTTAACATCTTTGCAATACTGGCCATTTTCATTTCTTGCCTGGGGCTTTATGGGTTATCAGCATTCATGGCAGAACAACGCACCAAAGAGATCGGTGTAAGAAAAGTACTGGGTGCATCTATCTTTAATGTTGTTTATCTTTTATCAACAGGTTTTACAAAACTAATATTGATTGCTGTAGTGATTGCGATACCGCTTGCATGGTTTGCGATCAATAGTTGGCTGAAAAGTTTTGCTTATCGTGTAAATGCAGATTGGATTGTGTTTCTTGTAGCATCACTGGCAGCAATAGCAATAGCATGGATTACGGTAAGCTATGAATCAATAAAAGCTGCTGTAGCCAATCCGGTAAAGTCACTAAGAACAGAATAGTCCGAACTGGGGTTTTTAAGGTTATTAAAATTTTGGAGGAAACATGTTTTCAATAACCTCTTAATAATATTTCTCGTTTGTGATTTTTATTGATTTGATAAGTCATGTGATAGATTAAATCCTTACCCGGAGAAAATTTTGAGAACTGAATTGGTCTCTAAAAATAACCGGCTATGATAAAGAAATATTTTACCACTACGATCCGCCATTTGTGGCGTTACAGGTTATTTACTGCATTAAACATTTTTGGTCTCGCAGTCAGCATCAGTGCCTGTTGGGTTATTTTCAGGATTATAGACTATGATTTTAGTTACGAAAAAGGACTAAGGAATAAAGATCACATCTACCGTCTCATCAGTGGGTTTATTTCCGACGATAAAGAATCGTATAACGGAGGCGTACCAGCGCCTGTGTACCGCGGTGTTCGCGAACAGGTTAGCTGTGTAGACAAAGCCGCATTTACTTCTGGTCAATGGATAAATTATCTTGAAGTGAATACTCCCGACGGGAAGTCTGCTACATTTGAAGATCCGACTGATATTGTAGCAACAGATTCAGTTTATTTCACCATGATTCCTTACCGGTGGCTCGCCGGAAACAAATCAATAGCATTAACTGCGCCGGAAAGTCTCGTACTGACAGAAAGCAGGGCAAAAAAATATTTTCCAGGAAAAACGCCGGAAGAAATTTTAAATAAAACAATCCGGTATTATACCAGAAGAGATACTATACAAAGAACTGTAACCGGTATTGTTGCCGATTACCCAATGCCGAGTGAGTTTACAGCAAAAGAGTTTTTTTCTCTATCACAAAAGCCATATGATCTAAGACAATGGACAAACACGAATGGTAGCGATAAACTTTACCTGGAGTTTAAAAAAGGCGCCAACACCGCTGCAGCTTTAAAACAAATCGGAAACATGACGGATCTGAAATGGGAGGAGTTGGAAAAGAAAAATAATCATGAATGGAAAATGAAACATTGGTTTCAATTGTTACCGTTATCTGAATCACATTTCTCTACATTCCTGACTGAATATAACAATCTTAATATTGCAAGAAAAGCAAGCAAGCCTGTTATATACGGCCTTGCAGGTATAGCGTTATTCTTATTATTATTGGCTTGTATCAATTATATCAATATGAGCATTGCACGTATGCCGCAACGGGCAAAGGAAATTGGTGTACGCAAAACTTTAGGCAGCAAGCAGTCGCAGTTGCTCGGTCAATTTTTAAGTGAAACAATAATTACTACTTTTTTAGCTTCATTGTTATCATTCTCGTTGAGCCTTTTTGGGTTTTGGTTGTTAAACGATATCATACCAGAAGGCGTGACTCCATTCGGTAATCTTTTACAACTTTCTTTGTTCATTATTATTCTCATCATCGTTGTTACAGTATTGGCCGGCGTTTATCCCGGTTGGTTAATAACAAAAGTGAAAACAATCAGTGTTTTCAGGAATACCTATACTTATAAAAAAGGCAGCAGGAACATAAATCTTCAGAAAGCGCTTATCGTTTTTCAGTTTTTCGTAGCATTAATATTTATTACAAGCGCCTTAATTATAGGAAACCAATTACATTTTTCACTCAAAAGCGATATGGGTTTTGCCAAAGACGCTGTCGTCACAGTTGATATTCCCTGGAAATATCAATCGAGTGAAAAGTATAAAGACAAGCAATTTGCCCTTTTAAATGAATTAAAGAAAATAAGTGGGATACGGTCCATATCGATGGGCACTGCGCCGATGACGGATAATTACTCTTCCGGATTATTTGAATACAGTCGTGAAGGTAAAGAACCTGTAAGTCGCCAAGTTTATTTCAAATGGGTCGATACAGGATATGTGGACTTATACGGAATGAAAATCATAGCCGGAAGAAATCTTCTGCCATCTGATACCACAACTGAATTTGTAGTTAACGAGACCGCTGTACGTGCTTTTGGTTTTAAATCACCTCAGGAAGCATTGGGAAAAATGATTGGGCAGCAGGAATGGAAGTTTCCGATTGTCGGTGTTGTTAAAGATTTTCATTTACAGAATTTCTACAAGCCCATTGATCCCGTAGCATTGCAAAGTGATAAAAGCAGCCTTACTGCTTTTAATATTAAACTGCAAAGCGTCAACACATCGCAATGGCAAAACACTCTTAAGGCAATTGAAAACAAGTGGTATGAATTTTATCCGCCCGATAGCTTTTCTTTTAAGTTTTATGATGAAGCAATCGCGGCAATGTATGTTCAGGAAAGACATTATGCAACATTGATAAATCTCGCAACTGCTATTGCGATATTTATCAGTTGCCTCGGATTGTTTGGGCTGGCAGTACTGACAGCATTCCAACGTACCAAAGAAATAGGAATAAGAAAAGTGCTGGGCGCATCAGTGTCGGGCATCGTTCAATTGTTATCTAAAGAATATATACGTCTTGTTATCATTTCGATTGTATTAGCAACACCGGTAGTCTGGTGGACAATGAATAAATGGCTGCAGGATTTTGCTTATCGTATTGAGATAAAGTGGTGGATGTTTATAGCAGGTGGGATTGCAGCAATTGTTATCGCATTGATTACGGTAAGCTTCCAGGCAATAAAAGCGGCAACCGCGAACCCGGTAAAATCACTCCGAACAGAATGAGATAATTTGAAAATATGAAAATGTACAATGAAAGAAATCTTCAATGGTCAAGGTCACATACAAGCAGAAGATGCTTTGTGCCTATGTGCCTTGATGCCTCGTTGCCTCTGATGCCTTCGTGCCTTAACTTAACCCGTAAAACTTATAACTTCTCACAATGCTAAAGAACTATTTCAAAATCGCAATCAGGAATATGAAACGCTATAAGGCGTTTTCCACGCTGAATATATTGGGGTTGGCATTAGGAATGACCTGTAGTATATTAATTCTTCTTTGGGTACAGGATGAAAAAAGTGTGGATAGTATGCAGTCTGAAAATCTGTATATATTATATGAAAGACAATTTATCGATAATAAAACAGATGGAGGATACTATACGCCCGGTATATTGGCGAATGAGATAAAAAGAGTGATTCCTGAAATTGAGTATGCCTCTAACTTTTCAAACATAGGCTATCCTGATCGCGTAACATTCCAGGTAGGTGATAAGATTATAAAGTTTGACGGTAACTGCGCAGATTCAGACTATTTGAAAATGATGAATTATCCCTTGCTGAAAGGAAACAAAATGACGGCGCTGAATTCACCTGTAAGCATTTGCATTTCGGAAAAAATGGCCAAATCATTTTTTGGCAGTGCAGAAGCAGCAATGGGAAAAACATTACGCCATGAAAACAGGAAAGATCTTACAGTAACCGGGGTATTGGCCGATCTTCCGAAAAATGCCATTGATAAATTTGACTACCTCATTAACTGGCAAACTTTTCTTGAGGAAAACGACTGGGCTAAACAATGGGGCAATAACGGGCCGAATTGTTTGATTTATCTCCGCAATGGCGCTGATCCAAAATCAGTTGATTTGAAGATCAGGAAATTTCTGGATAACTATAATAAAGAACAGACAGCCACATTCCGTATTGAATTGCACATGCAGCCTTTCAGGGATCTGTATCTCAATTCAAACTTCAAAGATGGATACATTACCGGCGGCCGTGTACAATATGTAAAACTATTCAGCATCGTGGCCGTATTTATTTTATTAATCGCCTGTATCAATTTCATGAATCTTACAACTGCACGTTCTGCCAAACGTGCAAAAGAGATTGGTGTGCGGAAAGTGGCAGGAGCCGTGAAAGGCATATTAATGAGACAGTTTTTAAGTGAAGCATTGTTTATTACGGCGATCTCTGTTGTGCTGTCGCTTATTCTGGTTGTTTTGTTATTACCTTATTTCAATCATGTTACGGAAAAACAAATCACTTTTCCGTACAGCAACGTATTTTTCTGGATAAGCATCATTGCGCTGACATTTATCACCG
Organism: Chitinophagaceae bacterium; assembly: GCA_049840875.1. Taxonomy (GTDB): domain Bacteria; phylum Bacteroidota; class Bacteroidia; order Chitinophagales; family Chitinophagaceae; genus JAFDYH01. The sequence continues at coordinate 354,779 of JASGJE010000007.1, forward strand.
GTATCGCTTCAGGCATTTATCCGGCAATTTTCCTTTCATCATTTAAACCTATCACCGTATTAAAAGGCACGTTGAAATTCAGCAACAATTCAACGTTCTTAAGAAAAGGTCTTGTTGTATTTCAATTTGCACTTTCAATTATCCTGATTACCGGAACAATCATTGTTTCGCAGCAAATCAATTTTATTCAAACAATAAATCTTGGGTATGACAGGGAAAACCTGGTCTATATTCCTGTAGAAGGTGAGTTAAGCCACAGTTATCAATTATTCAAAGAACAGGCACTAAAGTCTACTGGCATTAAATCCGTATCACGTATTGGTGAAACGCCAACCAATATTGGCAGCGGTACCGGCGGCGTGGACTGGGATGGAAAAGATCCTAACTCTTCGGTGAACTTCACGAATACGTTTGAAGGATTTGATTTTGTGAAAACATTGAATCTTAAATTGGTCGCAGGCCGCGATATTTCAAAAGACTTTGGTTCCGATTCTGCCGGTTATTTAATTAATGAATCGGCATTAAAAATTATCGGTTATAAAGATCCGATTGGTAAACGACTTACTTTCTGGGGACAGAAAGGAACAATAGTAGGCGTGCTGAAAGATTTTCATTTTTCTTCACTGCATGATCCGATAAAACCTCTTATACTTCGCAATGGTGAAAAATTTGGATGGGGTTCGATTCTTGTGCGTACCGAAGCAGGCAAAACAAAACAAGCGCTGGCAAGTATTGAAAAAATCTGCAAAGACCTGAACCCTAAATTTCCATTTACCTATTCCTTCTCAGATGAGGAATATCAGAAATTATATAAGAGCGAACAAATCGTTGGAAAGCTTTCATTTTACTTTGCTTTCTTGGGCATTTTTATTTCATGTCTTGGCTTGTTGGGCCTCGCAATGTTCACTGCAGAGCAACGCACCAAAGAGATTGGTATACGCAAAGTACTAGGAGCAAGCATTCCGTCATTGTTTACATTATTATCAAAAGATTTTATTGTACTTGTAATTATTTCAATGGCGATAGCAACCCCATTGGCCTGGTGGGCAATGTATAACTGGCTGGAGGATTTCGCTTATAAAGTGCCGATACAAATCTGGGTGTTCGGAATAGCCGGGTTATTAGCAATAATAATCGCATTGATAACTGTGAGTTTCCAGGCAATAAAAGTAGCGGTGGCGAATCCGGTGAAGTCACTGAGAACAGAATGAGTGTGTTGCTTGTCGTGAAACGTGAATCGTCAATGGTCAATGGTCAATTGTGAATATGGTATTCTATGAAATGAACTGACGATGGGATATACTTTGTGCCTATGTGCCTTGTTGCCTTCTAAAACTTAAAACGTATTACGTACAACTTAAAACTCGTAAAGCCATGTTCAAACTAAATCTCAAAATCGCTCTTCGCAACCTGATCAAAGACACCCAATTTACTTTATTAAATGTTTTGGGCCTTTCAGCAGGACTTGCTTGTGCGTTACTCATTTTTTTATGGATCACTGATGAATTGAGTTACGATAAATTCTTTGCAAATGATGATCGCATCTATAAATTGATGGAGAAGAGAAGCAATAACAGTGGTGATATCGCTTATTCAGAAGAATCGTCCGGCAAATTAAGTGAAGCAGTAAAATCAAGCGTGCCGGGAGTAGAGTATGCCGCCGCAGTGGCGCCTCCCGGTTGGTTTCCACAGAATACGCTTTCGGTAAACGATAAAAATATCAAAGCCAGCGGTCAGTACGCCGGCAAAGACTATTTCAACATTTTTTCCTTCGGATTAATAGCGGGCGAGAAAGATAACATTCTTGCGACTAACAATTCGATTGCATTGTCAGATGAACTTGCAGTAAAGTTATTCGGCACAACTGAGAATATCATTGGCAAACCTGTAGCGATGGATCATGATACAACGTTTTTTGTATCAGGTGTATTCAAAAAAATGCCGGTCAATTCTTCACAGCAGTTCGACTTTGTTTTATCATTCGATTATTTCAAAACAATAAAGACATGGGTTACTTTTTGGGGAAATAAAGGACCGTTAAACTTTATCAAACTGAGAGCGGGTACAGACATAACGACTTTCAACAAAAATGTAGCGAATATCATCAACAAAAATTCGGACGATACAAGAACAAAAGTGGTTGCCATGCAATTTTCCAATCTGTACCTGCATAATAATTATAATGGAAATGTACAGAACGGCGGACGCATTGAATATGTAAAACTATTTTCTCTCCTTGCCATATTCGTAATGGTTATAGCTTGCATCAACTTTATGAATCTGTCAACGGCCAAAGCTGCACGACGTTTCAAAGAAGTAGGAATAAAAAAAGTAGTGGGCGCCGAAAGAAAGCAATTGGTTTTTCAGTTTTTAACAGAATCTCTCCTACTTACCTCTTGCGCAATGATCTTTGCAATTGTCATTGCTGTATTACTCATACCTGCATTTAATCAAATAACAGGTAAACACATTTCACTACATTTCACACCGCAAATAGTTATTGCGTTAGTCAGTATCGCTTTACTCACGGGGCTGATTGCCGGTAGTTACCCGGCATTATATATTTCCAAATTCAATCCATTATCTATTTTAAAGGGAAAGTTGAATACTTCTACTGCAGAATTATTATCAAGAAAAGGATTGGTAGTTTTCCAATTTACGCTATCCACTGTTCTGATTGTTGCAGTATTGATCATTTATCAGCAGATACAATTTATTCAAAATGCGGATCCCGGCTATAAAAAAGATAACGTATTGAGAATTGCGGCAGAGGGAAACTTGGTTACTAAACAAGATGCGTTTATTGCAGAATTAAAAAAGATACCTGGCGTTACCAATGCAAGCGCTACTAACCATCGTATGGTAGGTCACAATTTTGCAACTGGCGGCTTGAATTGGCCGGGCAAACCAGACAACGACGAAACTTACTTTGAAGGATTTGAAACTGACTATGATTTTATTGAAACGATGGGAATGCAGATGAAAGAAGGCAGAAGTTTTTCAAAGAGCTTTGGCACCGATTCATCCGCCATCATCCTGAACGAGGCTGCTGCCAATGCAATCCATTTAAAGGACATCGTAGGAAAAACGCTACAACTCTATAGAAAAAACATGCAGGTGATCGGTATCGCAAAAGACTTTCATTTCGAATCAATGCATTCTGAAATAAAACCTTCTTTTCTGATGTTGGTTCCACAACGGGGAACAATCGTTGCAAGTATTAACAGCAACAATCAAAAGACAACTATCAATGCTGTTCAACGTCTGTATGAAAGCTATAATCCCGGATTTCCATTTACATTTAATTTCTTAGATGAGGCATATCAGCAGCAATACGAAAGTGAAACAAGAGTTTCTTCGTTATCAAAATATTTCGCTGCATTAGCGATCATCATTTCCTGCCTGGGTCTTTTTGGCCTAGCTGCGTTCACAGCGCAAAAACGGAGAAAAGAAATTGGCATCAGGAAAGTAATTGGCGCTTCCATCGGGAATATTATAACGATGCTGTCAAAAGATTTTTTACAACTTGTATTGTTGTCGCTACTCATTGCTTTCCCGGTTTCCTGGTGGCTGATGAATAACTGGTTGCAAAGCTTCGCCTACAGAATACATATTACACCGTGGATATTTGTCGTTGCCGGCGTATCTGTACTTGTGATAACATTGTTTACTGTAAGTTTTCAATCTATAAAAGCAGCTTTGTCAAACCCGGTGAAGTCACTGAGAACAGAATAATATAATTTGAAAATTTGAAGATGTGCAAATGAGATCGTGAATGGTCAATGGAGCAATAAATTGTTTTATGGTTAGATGGCTATATTGTTATCGTGATGATAAAAAAGTCATCTGACCGTTGAACAACCAAACAATTGAACAATGAAACAATAGAACCATTTGTTTTTTAATCTTTAGCTTTTATGCTCAGCAATTACTTCAAAGTCGCGATGCGTTATCTGTTGCGGTATAAATCGTACACAGCAATTAATATTGCAGGCCTGGCTGTTGGCATTACTTCTTGCATACTAATTATGCTATTTGTAAAAAGTGAATTCAGCTACGATAAATTTCATAGCAAATCGGCGCAACTCTACCGGGTATGGCAACATGAAAAATATGAAGGCCAGGATTTCATCAACACCGTAACACCTTTACCAATGGGCGCTGCGATACAAACCAGCTATCCTGAGGTCGAAAGTAATTGCCGCGTTTATCCATTGAACCCGGTGGTAAAAGTTGATAACAACTCATTCAGCGAAGATGTGCGCATGGTAGATTCAACTTTTTTTCAGCTTTTCGATTTCAATTTCAGCGAAGGCAACAGCAGCAATCCTTTTCCGTCTTCAAATTCAGCGATACTGACAGAAGAGTTGGCAAAGAAGTATTTTGGTAATCAAAATGCAATCGGCAAAAATTTCGAAATGCAATTGGACGATGAAAAAGTTTTATTCACTGTTAGTGGCATTGTAAAAAAAGCGCCGGAAGAATCGAGCATCAAATTTAAAATGCTTATTCCTTTTTCTAATGCAAAATATCTTTTCAGGCCCGCATTGTTTACCAACTGGGGTAATGTATTTCCTGAGACATATGTCCTCCTGAAAAAAGGAGTTGATGCCGGTTTGTTGGAAAAGAAGTTTCCAAACATGATGAAACGCGTTTTAGGTGAAGATTATAAAGAAGGCGCTTTTATTGTACACCTGCAACGAATGACCGACATACATTTGAATACTGTATTGCCTGCAGGCAACGAACCAACCAGCAATCCAAAATATTCTTATATCCTTTCTACCATTGGTATTTTGATACTGCTGGTAGCTTGTATCAATTTTATTACGCTATCCATTGGTCGTTCAGCAACAAGAGCGATGGAAGTCGGGGTTCGCAAGGTGTTGGGCGCAGAACGAAAACAATTGATCCGCCAGTTTTGGGGCGAAGCAATTTTGTTGACGTTGGTGTCCGTTATAATCGGTGTTATCCTTTCTGCTACACTGATCAAATCATTTAACCAATTAATCAATCGTAATCTCTCTCTCGATTTCAATCTTACGTCTTTATTGTTTTGTCTTACGCTTGTTGGCCTGATAGCATTGATCGCCGGCATTTATCCGGCATTTATTCTTTCGGGGTTTAAGCCTGTCGAAGTTTTAAAAGGAAAAATAAAAACAGTTAAAACCGGTTGGCTTCGTCAAAGTCTTGTTGTCGGTCAATTTGTTGCTTCTATTGCGATGATAGTTTCAACAATCGTTATCGGGGAGCAAATGAAGTATTTAAAAAACAAAGATCTTGGTTTTAGCAAAGAACAGGTCGTTGTGATACAAACGCACAAACAAAGAAAGGAAGGAACGCCGTTAGCAAATCTTTATCGCACTGAATTATTAAAGCATCCTGAGGTAAAAGATGCTGCTGTATCAGTATATAGCCTTTCTGAATCTCCATGGGTAGAATTAGGATTTACCGATGATAAAAAAGTATACCATAGTTTTCAATACAACTCAGTTGATCCATACTGGCTACAAATGATGGGAATAAAAGCAACGCAGGGCCGATTGTTTTCAGCAGATAATACAGCGGATGTTGGTTCGGCGGCAGTAGTAAACGAAGCTTTCATCAAAGAATTCAATATCACCGATCCTATCGGCAAAAAACTACCTGGAAAATTTGAACAACAAATTATCGGTGTGGTAAAAGATTTCAATTTTGAATCGCTTCATACACCGGTAAAACCATTGCTATTGACTATTCTACCTGATTCAGTATTTCGTCGCACTGAAAATGTATCAATTAATCTTCCTCCCCAACCGAGAATAACTGTTCGCTTACAAGCCGGCAGTATTGCTGCAAACATGAACGTACTGGAGAAGGCATGGAAAGAAGTAGCGCCTGCGCAGGATTTTGATTACAAATTTTTAGACGAAAGCATTGCAACGCAATATGAAACCGAACGACGAACAAATGTCATTATAAAAATCGCATCGATTCTTTCCATTTTTATTGCCTGTATGGGATTATTCGGATTAGCGACATTAGCGGTAACAAGAAGAACTAAAGAAATCGGCATCCGCAAGGTATTAGGAGCAAGCGTACCAACTCTGATAGCATTGTTGGCAAAAGATTTTGTGCAGCTGGTAGGCATCGCCACAATTATAGCTTTTCCATTAACGTGGTGGTTTATGAAAGACTGGCTGAAAGATTTTGCTTATCGTGTGGATATGCATTGGTGGATGTTTGCTGCAGCGGCAATATTGGTAATACTGATTACTCTGCTCACCGTGAGTGTGCAGGCGGTAAGGGCCGCCTTGGCAAACCCGGTGAAGTCACTCCGAACAGAATAATAAAAAGATGTGACGAATCCCGATGTATATCGGGGCGAAGTCACTGAGAACGGAATAATTGTTATTTGTCGTTAAACGTGAGGCGTGAGTGGTCAATGGTCTCCCGATAGCTATCGGGATGTGAATGGTGAATATCATATTCTATGAAAGAAGGTAACGATTTGGGAAATACTTTGTGCCTTGATGCCTCGTTGCCTTCTATCCCTTAAAACGTATAATTTATAACCTGATATATGATAGCAAACTACTTCAAAATCGCATTACGCAATTTGCTGAAAAGAAAAGGATACTCGTTTCTGAATATTATCGGATTGGCTATTGGCATCACCTGCTGCCTTCTGATTTTTCAGTATGTCGCGTTTGAAAAAAGTTATGATGACTTTTCGCCAAAGGCAAAAGATATCGTTCGCCTGCGTCTTGATTCTTATCGGCAAGGAAAGTTGGCATGGAAGTCTGCGACGTCTTATCCCGCATTCGGGCCAACGATGAAACGTGATTTTCCTGAAGTAGAAAATTTTTGCCGCCTGCATGATGCAGACTTGTTATTATCAAATGATGAAAAGAATGTAAAATTCAATGAAGATAAAGGATACTATGCAGATGCTTCCATTCTTTCGATGTTCAACATACAATTGAAGGAAGGTAATCCCGCAAATGCGTTGAATGGTCCTGACAAACTATTACTTTCAGAAAATACAGCCCGCAAATATTTTGGCAATGAAGATGCGTTGGGTAAAAGGCTGGTGTACCGTGAAGGTCGATATATGGCAACTTATGAAATAACAGGTGTGTTTAAAGAATTTCCTAAGAACTCCCATCTCATTATAAATCACCTCGCCTCGTATGCAAGCCTCGCAAAACTCAACCGATTTTATGGCGATACCAGCAACTCAACTGAAACTGCCTGGGGCTGGTATGATTTCTACACTTACCTGCAATTGAAACCAGGAACCAACATTGAAAAATTCGAAGCAAAATTTCCCGCATTCTGTACAAAGTATATTGACGGGTTGGATTGGGCAAAAACAAACAATATAAAAACTGTTATCTCAACAATACCGCTAAGAGATATTCATCTTTATTCAAACTATAACCAGGAAGCAGAAGTAAATGGCAATGGGCAATCAGTTTCGTTTTTATTTTTAATAGCGCTATTCATAATCGGAATTGCGTGGATTAATTATATCAATCTCGCTACAGCGAGGTCATTGGAAAGAGCAAAAGAAGTTGGTGTACGAAAAGTAATGGGCGCTGTACGCAAAAATCTTATCATGCAGTTTCTGATTGAAAGCGCTATTCTGAATTTATCTGCATTAATTGTTGCATTGATTTTCTCTTTTGCATTAACTCCATGGTTCAATCATTTGACCGGTACACAAGGATCAACAACATTCAGTCTTCCGATCAATTATTGGCTTGGATTTGCAGCAATGTTTGTTGGAGGTAGTTTGCTCGCTGGTATTTATCCTGCATTTGTATTGTCAGGCTTCCGCCCGGTATCGGTGCTGAAAGGAATGTTCAAGAACAGCACTGGCGGCCAGTTATTGCGGAAAGGCTTGATCATTGCGCAATTCGCTACTTCTGTCGTGTTAATTGCAGGAACGATGATCGTTTATCAGCAGGTAAGTTTTATGCGGAAGCAAAAACTGGGCGTCGATATCAATCAGACAATGGTATTGAATGGCGCCGGATCATTAGAAGATTCTTTATATCAAAACATATTTCAGCCATTCAAAAATGATTTACTGAAAATACCGGGTGTAAAAAATGTAAGCAGTTCATCCGGCATGATGGGGAAGGAAATATATTGGACTAACGGCGCTCACCGCCTCGGTGTAGAGAATAAAGGAGCTATGACATTGTACAATATGGCTATTGATTACGATTTCATTCCATCATTTGGTCTTGAAATAAAATCAGGCAGAAATTTTTCGAAAGATTTTAAAACCGATCCGCATGCTGTAATGCTGAATGAAGAAGCTGCAAAACAGTTAGGCTTTGCCGATATGCAACAACCGTTAAATGAAAGAATCTATTCAGCAGGTGATACCGTACAGGTTGTCGGCATATTGGCAAACTATCATCACCAGGGATTGCAAAAAGCAATTGATCCGATGATATTCCGTTTACGGCCGAATGTTCGCGGAGCGTATGCATTGAAATTAGATGTTGCAAGTTTATCCAATTCTATTCCTGCTATTGAAAAAGCATGGGCCCGGTTTTTTCCAAACGATCCATTTTCCTATTATTTTCTTGATGAGTCATTTGATCAGCAATACAAAGAAGATAAATTGTTTGGAACAGTATTCGGAATATTTGCCTCGTTGGCGATACTAATCGCTTGCTTTGGTCTATTAGGTTTATCCGCATACAACATTTTACAACGCACCAAAGAAATAGGAATCAGAAAAGTAATGGGCGCATCAACGCAACACCTTTTATTTATTTTATCGAAAGATTTTCTGAAGCTCGTGATGATCGCTTTTGTGATAGCGGTGCCAGTTACCTGGTGGGTGATGCATAACTGGTTGCAGGATTTTGCATATCGCATCAATATCAATGCTGGTGTATTTATCATTGCAGGCATCGCAGCATTTGTAATTGCCTTAGTGACTATCAGTTTCCAGGCGATAAAGGCGGCGATGGCAAACCCGGTGAAGTCATTGCGGACGGAATAGGCCCCCTTCCGACTTCCCCCTTCAGGGGAAGCCATCGATGCACAGTCCTTGCTTTTTGAAAATACTTATTCGTTTATCGTAAGCTGAGAAAACATTAATCTTTAAAACTGCTTACTATGTTTAAAAATTTCTTTCTTACCGCATGGCGCAATATTGCGAGAAACAAGGTATTTACACTATTGAATGTTTCCGGTCTTGCAATCGGTATTACAGTTTGCCTGATCATCGGTGTGTGGCTGCAACGCGAACTTAGCTTTGATAAATTTCATCCAGATGCGGATAAGACTTTTCGTTTGTCCAACACATTCAAAAGCGAAAGTGAATCTTTTTCGCAAGCACCCTCTGGTCCCGCTTTTGGAGTACAGTTGCCAAAAGAATTATCATCAATTAAATCAGCCTGCCGTGTATTCAATGGATCATTAAAACTAAAATACGGCAATGACCAGTTTATTGAAAATAACGGTGTGTATGCTGACAGTAACTTCTTTACATTCTTTCACTTTAAGCTAAAACGGGGAAATGCCGAACAGGTCCTTGCTTCGCAGGATAATATCGTATTAACAGAAGCATTGGCTAAAAAATATTTTGGAGATAACGATCCTGTTGGCAAAACAATTCTTGTTGATGGCAGTTACCCAACGATTGTGTCTGGTATAGTTGAAAACTGTCCTGTTAATTCGCAACTACAATTCAGCTTAATTCTTCCTGCATCACAACTAAGAAAGCAGATGATGCAGCAATATAACTTTGATCCGAATACACAATGGGTAGGTGGATGGCCAATGACCTATGTAAAACTGAATGATCCGGCCAAAGCAAAAGAAATTCAGAGACAAATAAATGAATTGGCGGCACGGGTTTGCGAAAAGGAATGGAAGGAAAATAAAATGTCTTACTCTTATTTCCTGCAACCATTAATGGATATCCACCTGAATTCGAATCTTCGGTATGATAGCCGGAACAACGGTAGTCTTTCAACAGTAAGAATTTTTTCAATCATTGGAGTGATTGTATTATTACTTGCTTGTATCAACTATATTAATCTTACTACTGCGGGCGCCATAAAAAGAGCAAAAGAAACATCTGTACGCAAAGTAGTAGGCGCAACAAAACCGCAACTGATAAGGCAGTTTTTTATTGAAACGTTTATTGTCTGCGCTGTTTCTGTTATCATCGGAGTGGTTTTGCTTCAATTTATATTACCTGCTTTTTCCGCCTGGATAGGGCAGGATTACAGCTTTGATATTTCTTCAACAAACGTATCCATATTACTGACCGTTGTTCTTCTTATTTCAGCAATTGCGGGTATTTATCCGTCGGTAATTCTTTCTTCATTCAATCCGGCTACAGCTTTGAAAGGAAGTTTTTCTCAAAGCGCAAAAGGAAATATGATACGGAAATCGTTGGTTGTATTTCAATTCACCATTACGATTGCATTAGTTGCCTCTATTCTTATTATCAGCAGGCAAATGAATTTTATAAAAAACAAATCGCTGGGGTTTGTCAGCCACGCAGTTGTCGAAGTGAATTATTATGGCGAAGAGTCAGTGCGTAAAAATTATTCAACGATACGGAACCAGCTATTAACCAGTCCTTATATTTTGAATACATGTAAGCATGATGGGAATGTGGTTGGAGGCATTGGCAATGGATGGACAACAACTGAAAATCTAAAAGGCGATGAAATTTCAACAAGCCTTTATGCAATGTTCATTGACACAAACTATGCAGATACATACAGCATGAAATTAGCTGCAGGAAGATTTTTCTCTTCGCAGATACCGACGGATACTACAAAGTCTGTGTTGGTGAATGAAGCCGCTGTGCGCACATTCGGATGGCAAAAACCTGAAAATGCTATTGGAAAAAAATTCGGAAAGGGCGACGATGCGCGGTATGTAATCGGTGTTGTGAAAGATTTCAATTTTGAGAGCTTGCACAAACCCGTCGATGCACTTCTGATTAATTATACAAAAAACGGCAGCGCTATATCGTTAAAGGTTGATGGGCGTCATTTGGACGAAGCGATTAATCACTTGAAAAAAACATGGCAGGCACTTGTTCCAGATGTTCCTTTGAGCTATTCATTTGTTGATGAAAGCATCGAGCATCAGTATGGCAATGAACAAAAAATGCAGGGAATTTTTTATGGCTTTGCAATTCTTTCTTTACTCATTGCATGCATTGGACTATTTGGATTATCCATATTCGTTGTTGAACGAAAAATAAAAGAGATAGGAATACGAAAGGTTTTAGGGGCAAGTGTTCCGGGCATCGTCGGTCTGCTTTCCAAAGATTTTCTGAAACTCGTAATTATTGCAGCATTGATCGCCACGCCGCTTTCATTTTATTTTATGCATGTGTGGCTAAAAGATTTTGCTTACCGGATCGATATCGGATGGGGGGTATTTGTTGTTTCAGGTGTTGTAGCATTGGCAATAGCATTATTGACAATCAGCGTAAAAGCGATTAAGGCGGCAATGGCGAACCCGGTAAAGTCACTACGGACGGAATAACACAATTTGAAAAGTTGAAGATGTGAAAATGACAACAGTGAATGGTCAAAGGTGAATCTTGGATAGTAATTTATGTTCATGACCTTATTTTCACATTTCCACATCTTCATATTTTCTCATTGTCTCAATTTAATCCACCCAAATCAAAGTTTTGACAATTAACCCGGCTTTTGTGTAACTATAAAGCTTCTGTTGCGTCGCACTCTTGTGCTGCAACAATTCTATTGAAAAAATTTGCAGCACCCCGATGTATATCGGTGGTACGTTTTGAGCAATGCTCGGCAGATTTACTATTGTGCGTAAGCCACGCCAGGGCGAGAAAACGTAGAAAAAACTAAAAGCTAAGTTCAGAATATTCAAACCAAAATTTCAAAAACATGAAAAAACAAATTCTCTTTTTGTTATTAACTGCCTCGGGGTTTCTTGCCAACGCTCAATTCAATGCAGATAAAGATCCGTTCATTGTAAAATCGCTAAGCGGAGAATCATTTAAAAAAGTAGTGGCCGAAACTTCAGGCGGTTCTATTAATGTAAGCGGCGTAAGCGCAGGCGAAGCAAAGATTGAAGTCTATGTTCGTCCGAATAATAATAAGCTCGACAAAATGACCAAAGAAGAAATTCAGAAGAGATTGGATGAAGATTATTCGCTGGAAGTAGCTGTTGCAAATAACGAACTGACAGCGATTGCCAAACAAAAACATGATTTTAAAAACTGGGATTGGAAAAGATCATTGAGTATTTCGTTTAAAATTTTTGTACCGACGGAAATAGCAACAAAACTGCGTACAAGCGGGGGCAGCATTTCATTAATGAACCTGAATGGCGACCAGGATTTTGCTACAAGTGGTGGCAGTTTGCATGTTGAAAAATTAAGCGGCAAGATCAATGGTAATACATCTGGTGGCAGCATTCACGTAATCGATTCAAAAGATGAAATTGATTTACGCACAAGCGGGGGCAGCATTGAAGCGAAAAATTGCAGCGGCCATATGGAATTACATACTTCCGGTGGCTCATTGCATCTGAGCGATCTGAACGGTAATATCAAGGCTACAACCAGTGGTGGCTCTGTAGAAGGTGATCGTATCGATGGCGATCTGTATGCGCATACTTCTGGCGGCAGCGTTCATCTGAATGATTTAAGCTGTAGTGTAGAAGCTTCCACGAGCGGTGGTGGAATCGACGTTGAAATAGTCAAATTGGGGAAGTTTGTACGAATCGATAATTCAGGTGGTGGCATTTCTCTTACGTTGCCAAAAGATAAAGGCGTTGATCTCGATCTTCGGGGTAACAGGATAAAAGTAGATCCGTTGAATAATTTCAGTGGATCAAAAGACGATGATTCGATGACAGGCACATTGAATGGCGGGGGCGTACCGGTGCGGGTACGTGGCGGAAGGATTACGTTGTCGATGAAGTGATAAACGGTTATATAATTGTAAAAAAACGGGTGTAACTTTTAGAAGTCTTACACCCGCTTTTTATTATTGCCTATCAGCCAAAATCAACAGCCATGATTAAACATTATTTCAAAATTGCTTTAAGAAGCCTTGGCAGACAAAAAGCTCTCTCCTTTATTAATATTGCAGGCCTTTCTATAGGATTGGCTTGTTTTATTTTGTTTCTGCTGTTCGCTGTAAATGAATTTAACTTCGACCGCTTTCATAAAAATGCTGCGAATATTTATCGTATGTATCGCTGGAATGAGGCGATGCAAGGCAGGGATGCCGGTGGTGATGTATACCTGCCTTCTCCGCTGGGGCCTGCGATGAAAGAAGACTTTCCGGATGTTGTGCGTTATGCACGTTTTCGTGATGGCTGGGGTCACAACTTCGTGAAGGTTGATGGTAAAGTGATGAGCATTCGTTTATCTTCCGCTGATCCCGCTTTCTTTTCGATCTTCGATTTTCCGTTTTTATATGGCAATCCAAAAAATGCATTCAGCAATCTTCAGGATATTGTAATCACCAAATCCAAAGCCCGCGAACTATTTGGAACTGAAAATGTGTTAGGCCGCGTGATGGAAATAAAAATGGTAGATGATTTCGTCCCGTTTACAATCTCTGCAGTTACAAACGATATTCCTGCAAATTCATCGCTCACATTTGATGTGTTGGGAAATTTTGCCTATTGGGAAACAACCAGGTTTGGAAAAAATGGAGTAAATAACTGGCATCGCTCATCTTATCTTACTTATGTTGAGCTGCGCCCGGGCAGCGGCTTACCCACCGATAAAAAAAGATTGGCGCAGTTCCGCCATAAATACTACCCGGATGAAGAAGCTGAGTTGAAAAAAGCAGGTTATAGCTGGACAGGTAATAAGTTCCCTGTGCGATATGAGCTACAATCATTAAAAGCAATACATACAGATACAAAAATCTGGGGAGGTTCGGTTGAAAATGTAAATCCTGCTACGATCTGGATATTGATCGGTATTGCTGCAGGTGTCTTATTAATTGCCTGCATCAATTTCACAACACTGGCGATTGGCCGCTCTGCCAGAAGGGCAAAAGAAGTTGGTTTGCGGAAAGTAATCGGCGGTGAAAAAAAACAATTGGTTTTTCAATTTTTATCCGAATCAATTATTCTCGCCATTATCTCTGCGATACTGGGTTTATTATTTGCGAAATTGTTATTACCATGGTTTAATGCATTATCAGGCCGCGAACTTCAGTTTTCTTTTTCGCAATACCCTGAACTTGGCTGGATGATTATTGCATTGACATTACTTGTTGGCATACTGGCCGGTAGTTATCCTGCATTAATATTATCAGGCTTCAAACCAGTAGAAGTCTTGAAAAGCAAAGTGAAAGTTGGTGGTTCTAATTTCTTTACAAAAGCGCTTGTCACTTTACAGTTCGCATTATCCACCGCCCTTATCATTGCAACATTGATAATACTGGAGCAAAAAAATTACATGAGTACAAAAAACCCTGGCTTCAGTAAAGAAAATGTCGTAATGATCGATGCCGATCAATCGGATACAAAAAAAATATACCCTCTGTTAAAACAGGAATTGAGCGAAAGACCGGATATTATGGGAGTAGCCTGCTCAGAAGTTGGCTTAGGCGATGGCGCCGGATGGAGCCGCACCGGTTTTGAATACAATGGTTCACACAAAGAAGTGTACGAGTATTTTGTTGACCATGATTATATACCAGTGATGGGTATGAAGATAATAGCAGGTAGAAATTTTGACCCCAAAAATTCACTTGATACCACAACATCTGTTATTATCAATGAAGAAATGGTAAAAGACTTTGGCTGGACAAATGAAACAGCAGTCGGTCAACAATTGAAAGGCTATATGGAAATTAAAACACCCGTTGTTATCGGCGTTGTAAAAAATTTCAATTTTCGTCCGCTAACTGAAAAAATAGAACCGCAATTGTTTCACCAGTTTGCAGATTATACTCCGTTTAAATTTTTTGTACGCATCAAACCGGGCAATCCCGCTCCTGCTATCGCTGCAATGCAGAAAGCATGGAATCATGCAGAGCCTGTTATACCATTCAAATATGTTTTTCTCGATGAAAGTCTTGATAATTTTTATAAATCAGAACAACGCTGGAGCAACATCGTTGGCTGGGCTGGTGGTATTTCAATTTTTCTTGCATGCCTTGGACTCTTTGGTTTAACTGCTTTGGCAGTTGTGAACCGCACAAAAGAAATTGGCATACGAAAAGTTTTAGGCGCCTCGATCATTAGTATTGTCAGCTTACTATCAAAAGATTTTGTCCGGTTGATCGTCATCGCACTTGTCGTTGCCACACCAGTTGCCTGGTATTTCATGAATAAATGGCTGAATGGTTTCGCTTACCGTATTAATATCGGTTGGCTTGTATTTGCTGCAACAGGATTATTTGCAATAATGATAGCACTGATCACAATTGGCGTACAGGCATTGAAAGCAGGAATGGCAAATCCGGTAAAATCATTAAGAACGGAATGATATAGCCACGATTTATCTGATCAAAGAAAATCCTGAGAATGTAGATCCAACGTCCTGTAAAGAATTTTTCACTACAGGCTTATCGTGGTTCTATATTTAAATTTCTTCTATCGGCGTGGCCGGCAAATTTAGTCTGAACATATTTTTTGATTCATCCGAAACGGATAAGCATATTGTACCACCGGCTGAATGTGCAAGGTCATATGCAGCGCTTTCAAACACTTCACGCCGCAATTCTTCAGCGCTTTCAACAAGTCCGTCATTTTCTATTACAATTTCGAAATCATCTTCCGTATGTGCTAAAACATTTACAACTAAAATTTCCTTCTTTTTTGCTAATACCTTAAGCCATTGTTCAATGATGCGGATGGCAATAATAGCAGTGTTGCCACCGCACTTTCCTCTTTTATTGACAGAAACAAACCGTAGTGAGAAAGGAAAAGAAGGGGCTATTTTGTTTATAAACCCTTTCAATAATTCTTCAGCCGAAATCCATGGCACACAAACAGGTATTATGTCGTAAGACAGATCGCAGATACCTGTCAGCACTTCTGAAAACTGTTTTTTTGCTTCCCGGATAAAAGGTAATTCGTCTAACGATTTTTCTTTTACCATACTTAAATACATAATACCGGATGCAAGTGATTGCGCAAGGTCTTCGTGCAATTTTTTTACAATCTGCTTTTTATCATCTTCCTTTTGTTGAATCACTGTATCGATTACTTTATTCTTTATAGCTATCAGTTCTTCAGCCCGTTCTCTTATTTGCAAATTCTTCTTCCGCAGCTCCAACAATTTTGTTACATGGTTTGAAAGTAGCGTCAACGACCGTTGTTCGCCTTTGGAAAGTTTCCGTGGTTGTGTATCCATTATACAAACCGTTCCCAGCTTGTGCCCTGCGGGCGATACTATCGGAGCGCCAGCATAAAATCGTATATTAAGATTACCGGTAACAAACGGATTATTCAAGAACCGTTCATCTTCTTTTGTATCGTTTACTTCCATTATTTCATCTGCAAGAATAGCATGTGTACAAAAGGAAATATCTTTAGGAGTATCCGTAAAATCAATTCCTTTCTTTGCTTTAAACCACTGGCGGTTTTTATCAATCAGGCTGATATATGTAATCGGAGAATTACAAAGATGCGCAGCCAGTTCTACAAGTTCATTGAAATCATCTTCCGGTGCAGAGTCCAAAATATCATACGATAGAAGATCTGCCAGCCGGAGTTCTTCGTCCCGTGCATGTTTAGCTACTATCATTGTGCCTACCTGTTATTAATCAGTGAAAAAACTTTCTGTTGTTGCAGGTTATTCCTTTATTGTTCTGCAACATAAAAAAATTATCGGTCTGTTTATTTCGAATTATTACTACATACGCTGTTTTATAATAAAAAATTGAAATGATTGTAGCTGCGGATAAGAGTATCTAAGTAGATATTAGGAAAGTTTTATAGTCGGTTTATAGAAATCACATACACCAATTAATAATAACTGCTCTATCGCAAGTAATCTATTATTTAACGCAATCATTTTCGTTTTTTACAACGAAAACGATTTGTAAAAAGAGTAGAAAAATTATTCTGAAGATCCAAAGGTCTTGATCAAAACATACTCGTATTCCATTCCATCATAAAAGTCTTTCACCCCGATTCGTTCATCTTTGCCATGTGCACGCACATCATCTACATCGATAAACACACCGGATACGGCATAGGTTGGTATACCCGCTGCGCGGGAATAAAATCCATCAGTAGCGCCAACTTCCATCACTGGAACAACCATTAACCCCGGCCAGAGTTGTTCGGTCACTTCTTCTATTCTTTTCATGATAGCAGGATTCAGTGATGATGCAGGGCTTTCTTTAAACTCCCGTATGGTTGTTACAATCACTTGCTTATCATCAATCGCATTTTCAATAGCGTTTTGAATTTCATTTACCTTACTTCCAGGCATCACTCTGCAGTTGATGATTGCAGTGGCCGACTGCGGCAATGCATTTTCCGCATGTCCGCCTTTTAACATCGTTGCAACGCAGGTAGTGCGGATCAGCGCATTGTAATACGGAGATGCTGATAGCCGCGAGATCGCTGCTGTGTCAAGCGGGTTTTGTGAAACTGCTTTCATATCCAAAGCAACCTGACCCGTTTCAAGTGTCGACATTTTATCAAAATACGATCTTGTTATTTCATTCAGTTGTGGTGGAAAATTGTATTTCGAAAACTTTACGAGTCCATTTGCAAGACGGTAAATAGCATTTTCTTTTGGAGGTAATGAGCTATGTCCACCTGGGTTTTTCACTTCAAGATTAAAACTCAGAAATGCTTTCTCACTCAACTGCACCGTGCGGCTGATTCTTTTTCCATCTTTTATTTGTGGATCGCCTGCATCCATGTTAATGCAGAATTCCGCATCGATCAATTCACGATGATTATTCAACAGCCATTCCACGCCATTGTAATCCATTCCACCTTCCTCACCCGCAGTTAATGCGAGAATGAGATCACGGTCAGGTTTATAACCTTCATTTTTTAACCTGATAAAATTTGCCGCAAGAATTGCAGCCCCATCTTTAATATCTGACGTGCCCCGGCCATAAAAGAAACCATCTTTCTCGGTTAGCTTAAACGGATCCATCGACCAATCTTTTCGCAATGCTTCTACAACATCCAGGTGGGCAAGAAATAAGATTGGTTTTGCTTTTCCTGTTCCGTGTATCCGAACGATAACATTTTTGTTACGTTCTTTTGGTCCGATCACCTGTACATCTTTTGCAGCATAACCTGCACCAAGAAATCTTTTCGCCATTGCGTTGGCTGCAATCGTTGTGTTGCCACTTGATGCAGTTGTATTGATTTCAATAAGTTCTTTTAAAATGCTTCTTCCCAATGTTTGTTCCGGCGTCAATTGCTGCGCTAACAATTGATTTGCCTGTCGCAATCCGAATAAAACAAATAGTAATACGCTGAAACGTAAAACAATTCCACGATTGATTTTAAATTTCTTCATGGGAATATTAAATTGAAATAGGAAAATGAAGTAGTAGTCAAATATACGCAACCGACAGTTCCCGAAATACATTTTAGCGCATGTGAGGATTAAACGCAAATCGCATTATTGCCGGATAATACTGTGTCCAATTTATGTTGTGTCAATTGTTATACGATTGAGCGGTTTCACCGCAAAAAATAAATATGCCTACTTTAATAAAAGTTGTTGACCGCATTCTGTTATTACTGTGTGGAATTATTGATTACATCGTAAAATGTGTACGAGAAGAATTTAAAAGCAGGCGATGAAACCAATACTGTAAAAAATTAAACAAGATAGTATGGTATAAAATTTCTGAAGCGACAAGGCGAAAATAATTTTATAGAAAAGATGTATCATCATTTTGACGAGACTTTTCTGTTGGAATTATCCATTTCATCACAAGACAAACGACAAACAAGCCGATGCTGATAAAACCTATCTTATTAAACAGGGGACTGAATGATCCATCTAATAACTTCAATAAAACGCTGAATGATAAAAAGCAAATACCGGTTACAGCAAACAATCCAATTACGGAGAATTCCTTGAACTTTTTTTCTTCAAACTGGTCCATAGGTACGATTTGGGTTCACTTATAACAGCAAACCATACGCAGATATTACCCTCCCGGTAACTATTTTCCATAAATAGGGAAATATACTTAGGAATAGTAATCATCTTTTTTATTAAGGTTAGTGAATAAGACCATTTTTAATTTACTCTGTAAAAGGGCTCCACCGGACCCTTACTTCTACCTCTGGTAACGCAGATGGACTTGTGTTTGCAATTGTTCTGAAACCAGGGTTTGTCCAGACTCTTAACTGCAGGGCCTTTGTCCATCCTGTACACATATTGTATGCAAGCCTGTCGCCCGACTTTGCACCATATGCCTTCGATGCGTCCATTGTTCGCCTTCCTGTTTGTGTAAGGTTTATATATCCAATATCCAAAGAATTATCTCTCTTCATATCCAATACTGCGGTTCCAATGCCACTATATGCTTTATTCACCGTAAGCTCCATATCGATTACTTTGCCATACAGGTCGATTAAAAAAGAATTGGTAGTTTTAAAATCAATATCGTCATGATTAACGATCATTTCTTTTACAACACCGGTTTGCGTATTTCCTGCCCATCGTGCACTTTGGGGACTCCATAATTTTTTTTCATCCAATACTTTGTGCCCGCCGAAATCTATAATTTCATTTACGTAACACCATACCCACGTTTCCCCCGGCGATGGTGCAGATTTCCAATTACCGGAAATAATAAATGCTCCTCTGTCGCCATTTTGTTTTTTTTCAAACTTTATATCTGTTACGAGGCCGCCTTTTGTACCATCGTCTTTAAACAGTTTTGTTACTCCTCCTTCGATCGTTCTTAATTTGCTGAATGCTGCATCGTCATATCCGAGGAAGGGAATCACTATATCGTTAGAAGATACATGCGTTATTTTAAAAGAGTTGTATGGGGCAGGATTGATATGATGATTAACTTTTGCCATCGAACCAGAAGAAAAAGTAAGTTGATTAAGCGTTATTTTTCTCACCGGCACTTGCGCAGGATATGTAGAAAGCGCCGCCGTATAAACGTCAGGATCTGAATCTGATCGTAAATGGCATTTTTCTAAAAGAAGATTGCGCGGATTCAAGCGTGTTGATTCTGCACAGAAACATCCGACGAGTTTTATCGTATCAGCGCCTCCGCCATTGTTAGGGCTTTGTTTGAAATTACTTCTGATAATCGTTACGCTTCCCAATATTTTATCAAACTCTGCAGCAGCGGCGGCGCCACCTATTGCAACATGATCTGTGTCTGTAATGCTTACTATCCGCGATTCTGTTGGCCAGAAGAAACCTTCGACTCTGCAACGATTTACAACAAAGGTATCTGCAGAGTATTGCAGGAGGCCGCTACCGATATTTCTTCCTGTACAATTGCCAAATGTCAGATCATTGAATTCGGCATAGCGGCAATATTTATAATCATGTCTGTCCAGCAACGTTATTCGTGGCTTACCTGAATTATTTCCCGGCCCGAGTATATTTGGAACGTCCCACCATTTTTCGTCGTAACTGTTTTTCAAAGGATATTTTAATGTGATTGAACCAGTACTTGTGTTTACAGATTCTACTTCATTCCATTCATTATATCTTGTTCCGGGAGGATAGCCATTACCTACCTGGTCATAGCCCCAGATCAATATCCTGTTACCTTTAATAAAATTTGACGCATCTTCTTTTTGGGAACAGGTGATAATATGCTCACATGATTGTACTGATTCGATCAAATAGCTGCTTGCATATTTATGCGTACCATTATAGGCCAGCGTATTATCACTCCATAAGGGCCCACTATTAAACGGACGGCTAAGCACCGTATCATTGCCGCGAAAAATACTTCTGAATACGGTCAGGTTTCCATTTACCACAAAGCGCTCAATGCCGAACAGAAACCGGTTATTGGAATACTGCAATTCACCACGCGGAAAATTCAGGATATACTTTGGCTTGCCGGTACCTGCGAGGTCTTCCCGCATTTCCATCAATTGCTTTGTATTATCCGTAGATCCATCTGCTTTGATCTTATACCTGGATGCCACATCTATCACTACACTGTCGCCTTCGTCGTCAGTATTTCTTTCTGAAATTTCGTATTGGTTGCCCTGTAGAAAAAACTCGGAATCATTAACCGGCATACTAGTTATTTAAAAGATGAACGTCTGTTAGTGCAAGCAATACCTGGTATATCTTTTATTGCATAAAAACCTTACCAAAAGAGGATATAGAAGGCGTAATTCGACAATTGCGGAAAAAAAGAAGATTAAACGATCAATAACAGGGAAACAATGCCACAAAAGAATAGCTCCAAACAAAAACTGTTTTACTTAGCAAGGAAAGGCGAACGATAGTTCCGCAAAATTAATCAGAGAGATTGCAACTGTTGCCGATTATATCACTACCGATAAAACATTATCGTACTTATCATGTGAAATATACGAAGCAGTTCCGCCAGCTATCTGCGCACGGCTATCAACCATACTTCTTATAATGCACTCTTCCATTTCTTTCGACTCGGCATCAAGGCTGTCATCGGTTATTTTCAAATGAATTTTTTCATCGAGCCGGAAGGATATCAGCACCTGGCTTACATTTCTTTTCTGCGCAAGCATTTCAAGCCATTTTTCAATAATACGGATACAAGCAATACTGTTTTCAAAACTTAATTCAGTATCACTCCCGCTTAGTAATACTTCTATTTCAAACGAATAGATTGTTTTCGAATAATTTACAAAATCATGTAAAAGGTTTTTAATCGGGGCTGAATTGATCGTTGAAGGTAAAATTGAGTTCGACAATCTGCGAACCTCTTCCAACACTTCATTTATTATTGATTTTCCTTTTTCAAGATGACGTTTGGTCCCTGCTGTTTTAGCTTCCGTCATATCCATATAAAGTCGTACAGCAGCTATTTTTTGTGCGATGCTTTCATGAAGGCGGTAAGCGATAGCATGATCGCTATTATCCTTTTCTTTTATCGCCGCCTGTAATGTTGTATTCTTCAGTTCCAGGAGTTCGGTTGCCCGTTTCCGTAATAATTTATTTTTTGCTCTCAGTTCAATCAATTTGGTTACCTGCCTGGAAAGAATGGACAAAGCCGTACGTTGAGTGTCTGTTAATGTCGCCGGTTTTTTGTCAATCACACACATGGAGCCTAAGCGATGGCCCATTGGAGAAACAATAGGCACGCCTGCGTAAAAGCGGATATTCAAGTCGCCATCTACAAGCGGGTTATCCCAAAAACGTTCATCTTCTTTTGCGTTCTCTACAACAAACGTGTCGTCAGAAAGAATTGTATGTGCACAAAATGCGACGTCCCGGGATGTTTCTGTATCATCTAAACCTATTTTGGCCTTGAACCATTGACGATCTGCATCAACCAGGGTGATAAGGGACATGGGACAATTGCAGATCTGTGCAGCAAGTTGCACGAGGTCGTCATACTCTTTTTCTGCTTCAGTGTCCAGCAGGTCATAAGAATATAAGTCTTGCAAACGAAGGTCTTCATCTTCAGGGAGTACGGCAACTTGCATTTTTCGCAGGATTTAGAAGGTAAAAGTAGACGGGAGGCAGTATTTTTTTTGTAGTTGAAACAACGATACGGTTGTCCTAAAATCTTGGTATAACAGGATGGCTTAGCCGATAACACGTAGTGAAGCAGTCGGGATAACTTCTTATATGTAATCTATATTTCCAAAGCAGCAAGTTCTTTTCGTTTTGTCCAAAACCAGATTGCAAAAAAAATGCAGATCACTGGAAGAACAATACCAAACTCGTCGATATAATATTTTGTTTTACCCGTATCACCAGTTAGCGGTGTGAATATATTTTGTATAAAGAGGTTGTGGCTCGCATGTAGTAAGACGCCTGTCCACAAAGTTCCCGAACGTATCCTTAGCCATGCAAACACAAAACTTATAGCAATTACCATTGTAGTAAAACAACTCAATCCATACCATGCAGGAGTGCCGCTATTATAGTCAGCAAATAAAAGAATTGGATAATGCCATAGTGACCAAATGAGACCGGAAAGCAATGCCGTTTTCGTATACCCTATACGGTTATATAACTCTGGAACCAGGAAGCCACGCCACCCTATCTCCTCCCCTAATGCTGTAGCCATGCTACCCGCCATGCCAAATACTCCTGTAACTATGCTATAGAAAAAAATAACGGCGCCAGCCGGTAATCCGGTCCAGCCAAATGATTTGCCGACACTATCGACAAATTCATGGTTATAAAAACTACCCCAGCCTGCAAACCAGATAATGCAATAGGCAATTGCTGCATACAACAACGGGATCCAGTAACTTCTCCACAAATATTTTGCCTTTTTCCACTGCCACCCCAGCACGGAAAGCCTACGCTTGAGTAACAAAGTCGTTGTTATAGCTGCCAGCCCGGGGCACCACATAAGACCTGTAACATACATGCCAAAACCAGCGTTTAGTTTACCATTGTATATAATCAATGAATAAAAAACAGAACTATAGATAATAGCAAACAGAAGGTAAAGCAAAATCGGCTTAATGGTCTGGCTGGGCGGTTTCATAAGATTAATTTACGATTTTATTCCTGGAAATATCATTACCAGCAGCAAGGGAGATGTATATCCTTATCGATGTTATGACGTTGCATAAAGCGAGCACAACAGTAAAGGCCGGTACTCAGTTTTTATCTCGTTTATTTATTTTGACCAGGCTTTCGGGTGATGCATAAAACCTTTTTCTTTGCAAATCCAATCTGCCTCAACAAGCAGTGACCATCGCTATCAATTTTACAAATAAGAATTAATACAACACTAATCGACATGCTTAGAAAAATTTTCGTGTATTGCCTGTACATAGCTTCATCGGGTGCGACTGCAGCTATCGCTCAGTCTGCAAAAAACATGACTACGATTTCGCTTGACAATCTTGACGCTTTTCAAAATCCAGGAAAAAACTGGAACCTGGCTGCAGATGCAGTAGCCGATTATACCAAAGACCAGGATATAAAGCCGATTGCTGGTAAAGGAGCCGTTGTAAATATCGTTGGCAAAAGCGATAACACCCCTTTGACAACTAATGAATCCTTTGGCGATGTGCAGATTGAACTCGATTTCATGATGACCCGCAATTCAAACTCCGGCGTGTACCTGCAAGGGCGTTATGAAGTGCAATTGTTTGACAGCTGGACAAAACTTAACCCGACTTTCAGTGACTGCGGCGGCATTTACCAACGCTGGGACGATGCAAGAGGAAGTAACAACGAAGGCTATGAAGGGATAGCGCCACTTATGAATGTTTCAAAAGCGCCTGGCTTATGGCAACACCTATTGATAAAATTCCGGGCACCTAAATTCAATGACAAAGGTGAAAAAATCGCCAACGCACGTTTTGATGAAGTCTACCTGAACGGCAAGCTGATCCAATTGCAATCAAGCGTGACTGGCCCTACCCGTTCGTCGATATTCAATGACGAGAAACCGACAGGGCCTCTGGTTCTGCAAGGCGATCATGGCAATGTCGCTTTCCGGAATATACAATATGGGCCTATCGACGAAACCCCTGTTGAGATGAGTGAAGACAATCCTATTACAGTAAAAGCTAACGGCAAGCCTTATCTGCTTAGAAGTTTTTTAAACTATGGAGATAAAAAACTCACTCATGTAATTTCTGCAGGTTATCCAAATCAACTTAATTATTCTTACGATCTGAAACAAGGGGCCATTTTTCAAATCTGGCGTGGCGAATTTCTCGATGTGACGGATATGTGGCATGAACGTGGCGAACCACAATTGGCGAAGCCTCTGGGAAGTGTAATTACTTTATCGGATGCTCCTGCTCTTGCTGTATTGGCAACTGCGAATGCAGCCTGGACCGACTCTATCGGGTTTGATGATTTTCACAACGAAGGATATACATTGGATGAAAACAGGTTTGCATCGTTTGCATATACAGTAAACAATATGCACGTTACCGATAAGATCGCAGCGAAGAATGCTACTTCGCTGAACAGGCAACTGGATATTACAAATGCACCGGCCAATCTTTATTGCCGTATCGCAAGTGCGGGCAAAATAGAATTGATCGGAAAAGACTTGTTTGCAATAGATGGTAAATCGTATTATCTGAACGTAGCAGAGAGCTTTAAACCACAAATACGGCAAACGCAAAACGGGCAGGAACTGATTGTAGCGCTGCCTGCAAACACGGCTTCACTCACCTATTCTATCACCTGGTAATATTCAAACGATGAAACTCAATACGAACAATAAAATATACTTTAAATCACTTGTGGCTCTTCTTCTTGTTATCATGGTGACGAATATGCAGGCACAAGAGAAAAAAGACACAAGCGGGGCGCCAAAAGAAGATGATTACTTCCAGATTAAAACACTGCCGATACCAGAAGATGTAATCCTGGAAGTAGGCGGTATGGCCTTTATGCCGGATGATAAACTGGCCGTTTCAACAAGGCATGGTGAAGTATGGATTATTTCCAATCCATACATGAAAAATGGAACTGCTCCGCAATACAAATTATTTGCACAAGGCCTTCATGAAGCGTTGGGATTAAACTATATCAAAGGCGATTTGTACCTGACACAACGTTCGGAGCTAACACGGCTTCGTGACCTGGATCATGATGGCGTAGCAGATGAATACAAAACAGTGTGTTCATGGCCGTTATCAGGGAACTATCATGAGTATGCTTACGGACCTGTTTTGGATAAAGATGGTAAAATGACTGTAAATCTGAACGTGGCGTGGATTGGTTATGGAGAAAGTCTTTCCCGCTGGCACGGTTGGTCGATTAAGATATCTGATGATGGACAAATCGAACCATTCGTAACAGGTCTCCGTTCTCCGGCCGGATTAGGAACAAACAGCGATGGCGAATTATTTTATGCAGAAAACCAGGGAGATTGGGTTGGATCGGGAAGCATAACGCATATGGAGAAAGGAGACTTTATGGGTAACCCTGCAGGATTGAATTGGTCTGATTTACCAGGCTCACCGGTAAAATTGCACAAGAAAGATATACCGGACACAAATGAACCAAAGTATGAAGTCGCGAAAAGAGTACCGGGACTAAAAACTCCATCTGTATGGTTTCCGCACACAATCTTAGGAATATCGACTTCAGGTATTTTAAATTATAGTGCTGCTGGCAAAATGGGACCATTCGAGAATCAATTATTTGTTGGCGACCAGGGGCAAAGCAAAATCATGCGAGTTTATCTTGAGAAAGTAAAAGGCGTTTACCAGGGAGTTGTATTTCCATTTCGCGAAGGGTTCTCATCTGGCATATTGCGTATGAACTGGGGATCAGATGGAAGTATGTTCGTCGGCATGACATCGAGAGGATGGAGCTCAACCGGCGGTGGTTTATATGGCGTGCAGGAATTAGTATGGAATGGAAAAATTCCATTTGAAATGCAGAAAGTAAATGCAAAACCAGATGGCTTTGAAGTTGAATTTACCAAACCGATAGATGAAAAGACGGCAAAAGACCCGTACTCATGGGAAGTATCAACGTTTACGTATCAATACCATCATAATTATGGAAGCCCGGTTATCAATCAAGGCTCATGTCCCATCAAAGCAATTGAGGTTTCTGCTGATAAACTGAAAGTAAGATTGGTACTTGATAGTTTGAAACTTGGATACATTCATGAAATAAAAGCCGACGGTATCCGCTCTGCAGAAAATAAACCATTGTTACACAACAATGGCTATTATACACTCAACAGAATCCCAGATGGCGATAAGTTAACGATTACTGATGCCAATAAAGTAAAACCAGTAATGCGTCATGATATGAAGAGTATGATGATGAATGGAAAAACAGTAACGCCTGCAAAATCTCCAAAACGTTTAGTAAAGCAACCAGCCGACTGGACAACCGGCCCTAATCGCACCATTGTGATAGGAACAGTGCCTGGTTTGAAATTCGATTTGAAAACAATCAGTGTAAAAGCAGGATCAAAAGTAAAACTGACTTTCAGGAATAACGATGATATGCTTCACAATTTTGTACTCACAAAACCCAACACCTGCGACAAGGTCGGTAGCCTTGCAATAAAGATGGGATTGAAAGGACAAAGTCTGAGTTTTATTCCTCCAAGTACCGATGTATTGTTTTATACAAAATTGTTACAGCCAAAAGAAAAGGAAAGTATCTATTTCATTGCGCCACTAAAACCCGGACAATACCAATATGTGTGCACATACCCGGGTCATTATCAAACGATGAGAGGTGTGTTGACAGTGACGCAATAATACTTTCAAAAAGGCTGAATAAATTGCCTTGAAAATTTGTATTGACAGGTTGAACCGGTTTGGTTCAACCTGTTTTGTTTTAGATATCGATTTGTAATTCTGGTTTCAAAATGGCAATTCATTTTAAAAAATTTACTTCATCTTAATATAAAAATCGCCGTCTGTAATCTTAACCATTTTGCCATGAGGATCACCATTATCATAAAAGTCACCGCTGAAAGTTCCCCGTGCACTATGATTTTCAAAACTGGTAACATTTACTGTAAAATGATTATTGATAGTCATACCATCTGAAATAGCCTGTTGTAAAATCGTTTGGCCAGCCAGGTAATTAATTACATTGCTGCTATCGGTATATACTGCTGCCGAAAAAACATCGGGATCGGCATCTGTATACTCTCCGACAGTTATTTTTGAATGGTTGACTATTTCAAATGAAAAAATATAGGAGTGAGAATTTTGAACTGAATCGGTAACACCATAGATATACAGTTCGCCATTTCCGGGATCTGTGAAATCTCCGGCAGCAAAAAATACAGACTTTCTTTGTACACCGTCAACAGTATAGTTCAGGTGAAAAGGATTGAGTTGCTTTTCAAAGGAGTATTCTTTTGCACAACCAACAATGAACAAACAAAACAATGGGAGAATAAGTTTAAAAATCATTTTCATTGCAGGCCTGTGTAGTATTTTAGAAGTTTAAGTTGACAAAGATAGCTTCACTGATGTTGCATCAAAACGTTCATAGTAAAGAATAAAAAACCGTCCGCATACGGACAATTTTTTGTCCGCTTCCGTACATTAACTTCGGTCTGATTTTTTACAAACATTGTTTATCAGCGATTTAGCCCGGTGGCACGCCGATAGCATTAACTGTATACACAAACACACGATCATGTTTAAAAATTATTTCATTGTAGCCTGGCGAAATCTCACCCGAAACAAAACCTTTTCCATTATCAATATTGGCGGACTGGCAATTGGTCTTGCTGCGTGCTGGATGATCATGCTGTATGTAGCAAATGAATTAAGTTATGATCGTTATCATAGAAATGCAGATCGTATTTATCGTATTGCTCAACATGCTGAATGGAGTGGTGGTGGTTTTAATTTGCCGTTGACCTCGCCACCATTTGCACAGGCTTTCAAAAATTCGTTTCCCGAAGTAAAGGAAACGGTGCGACTGGATATGGAAGGCGGCGGTACAATTACTTACGGCGAAAAAAATATTAAAGCTGGCGATATGATTTTCGCAGACAGCAGTTTCTTTCGTGTATTTAGTTATAAATTTTTATCCGGCAGTGAAAACTCTTTGGATAAGCCGCGATCTATTGTCATTACAAAAACCCTGGCTACAAAATTATTTGGCGATCCAGCCATCGCAATAGATAAAACAGTATTATTTGGCAATGAGAATAATCTTGTAACAGGTGTTATAGAAGATGTTCCAGTTAATTCGCATTTTACATTCAGCGCTATCCGTCGTATGCCGGTAATTGATGAAACCCCATGGGTACAATCATATCTCTACACTTATTTATTACTAAATAAAGGAGCCGACATTGGAAAATTGAATGCCAAGCTTCCCGCTTTTTATGAAAAATATCTGAAACAAAGTATGCAAAGCGTCGCGGGTAAACTTAGTTATCAAATAGAATTGCAACCACTCACATCGATTCATCTTCATTCGAGTATGGATTATGAGATGGGGCCAAACGGAAGCTTCCGCTACGTAGTCGTCTTTTCTTTTGTGGCAGCGTTAATATTGATTATTGCATCTATAAACTACATGAACTTATCGACAGCTCGTTCATCATTGCGGGTTAAAGAAATAGGAGTGCGAAAGGTAAACGGCTCCAGTCGCTTACAGTTGGTAACAATGTTTTTATCCGAGTCTGTATTGATTACGTTCATCGCATCGACGATTGCGTTACTGATTGTAAAGTTATCTCTGCCTGCATTTCTTCATTTTATCGGAAAGGACGCCGGTATCTGGCAACCAGGTACCGGGCAAACAATCTTGTTATGCACCGCATTTGTAATAGTATCGGGTTGTTTAAGTGGCATCTATCCTGCATTTTTTCTTTCAGGTTTTAAACTCATCCCTTCTTTAAAAGGGCAAACAGGAACCCATGCTGGTAATCTTTATTTCCGTCAATCGCTGGTTATTTTTCAATTTGTGGCTACTATAACAATGATCGCAGCTTCATTCATCATTTATCAACAACTGCGATATGTAAGTAAAAAAGATCTTGGTTTTAATAAAGATCAGGTATTATCCTATCACTTAAACAATGAAGAATCGAGAAATAAAATTCAATTAATAAAAACAGAATTATTAAACAATCCATTGATTGAAAGCGCAGCAGCAGCAGGCAATCCCATCGGCAATAACAATATCGGCGGCAACGATTACCGGGCAGAAGAAGCCAACGGCAGTATGGGAGTAAAAGACAGAATGGCGCAACTTTTATTTGCTGATGAAGATTTCATGGCCACACTGCAGGCAAAGATCGAGGCAGGCCGCAATTTTTCTAAAGCGATGACGACGGATCGTGACAATGTTCTTTTGATAAACGAAACGCTGGCTCAGCGTGAAGGCTGGAAAAATGCAGTTGGCAAAAAAATACAAATGGGCAAAGATTCTTTGGGAAATCCTAAAATATATGAAGTTGCCGGGGTAATGAAAGACTTTAATATTTACTCGTTGCAACATAAAATAGAGCCGCTGATCGTACGATTGCCTGTAAAAGGAGGTGATAAGGATAATATATATGTTCGCATCAATAGTAAAAATGTAACAGCCGCTTTAAAACATATCGAATCAGTGTTCCATAAATTCGATGCTGTAAATCCTTTTGAATACAGTTTTCTCGATGAAAACTTTTCACGCCAATATGAAGCAGAAAAAATGCAAGGCACTTTACTAATATCGTTTACTACATTGGCAATTATTGTTGCGTGTCTCGGTCTATTTGGATTGATCACGTTTACAGCAGAACAACGGCGAAAGGAAATAGGTATCCGCAAAGTATTAGGTAGTAGTATAAGTGGCATTGTGTTATTGCTGACAAAAGACCTGGTGAAACTGATTTTAATTGCCTTTGTTGTGGCTACGCCTTTAGCCTGGTTTGCCATGAATAAATGGCTGGAAGATTTTGCATACAGGATTAATATCGTCTGGTGGATATTCGGTATTGCCGGAGTAATCGCTTTGCTGATTGCGTTTGTAACTGTTAGTATAAAAGCAGTAAAAGCAGCAACAGCAAATCCGGTGAAATCACTGAGAACGGAATGAGAAAATGT
The DNA here is from genome assembly GCA_049840875.1 of Chitinophagaceae bacterium. Classification (GTDB taxonomy): domain Bacteria; phylum Bacteroidota; class Bacteroidia; order Chitinophagales; family Chitinophagaceae; genus JAFDYH01. The sequence goes on from JASGJE010000007.1 coordinate 385,421, forward strand.
GCAAATTTGAAAATATGCAAATGAACGAGTCGTGAATGGTGAATGGCCCGCCGTCAATGAACATTCCAACATCAAACATCCAACCTCTAACATCCGATTGACCGTCCGGCAGTGAACGTTCAACTGTTCACTTTCGGACGTTTTTCCCGTTACCTATTTTGCGATAGCTTGTAATCCAGTCAGTTGCTAAATGGCATGGCAATTGGTTTTCTGTTTATCGTAACCCGTATTGGCATTTAGCGTCAAACGACCGTGAGAGTTTGAAGTTTTCAGATCACCTGATTTAAAAATTAAAAATCCGCGGCAAAAATCAACCTCATCCGAAACCTAATATTCTATATCAGGCGCACTTGTCAAATGAAAATTCATTATTTGCGGATCCTCAACTCAACCATCCAAGCCGGTAATTAATTGTACCGGTATTTTTAAACAACTTTTTTAAAAGAGGACTTTATGATCAAGAACTATTTCAAGATTGCCTGGAGAAACCTGCTGAAGAACAAAGCATTTTCGTTTATTAATATCATGGGCCTTTCCATTGGTATTTCCGTTTGCTTTATCATTATGCTTTTTGTGCAGGACGAATTGAGTTATGACCGCTTTAATGTAAAGGCTGATCGCATGTATCGCATCGCTTTCCGCGCTACAATGAACGGTGGTAAAATAAACGAAAGCAATGTGATGCCGCCGGTTGCCGCAGCTCTAAAAAATGATTATCCTGAAGTAGAAGAAGTAACAAGAATCAATGAAGGAGGAAAACCAAAAGTTACTTATCAGAATAAAACATTCAAAGATGGCCTTGTAGCATTGGTCGATTCGAATTTCTTCAATGTATTTACCATCCCGCTGATCGTAGGAGATAAAAGAAACGCCGTGCTTGAACCATATTCGGTTGTACTGACAAAAAAGTATGCTGACAAACTTTTCGGCAATGAGGACCCAATTGGTAAATTAATCAGGATCGGTGGCGGTAGTGACAGTACTCCTTGTAAAGTAACCGGCATCATTAATGAAGTACCGCGCAATTCCCATTTTCATTTCGATCTTTTTGTATCACTGTCGAGTCTTCCTTATTCAAAAGATCCAAGCTGGATGTCATCAGGCATGTTTACGTATGTCGTATTGAAACAGGGCTATGATTATAAAAAACTGGAAGCAAAATTTCCAGGGATGGTAGAGAAATATATGGGCCCACAAATCCAGAAAGCAATGGGATTGAGTTTGTCGCAATTTCGTACAAAGGGCAATGATCTTGGTTTTATCTTAATGCCGTTGACTAAAATTCATATGGGCGGATTTCCGAGTAATTATGAAATGGAACCTCCCGGCGATATCCGTTACGTCTACATTTTCGGAGCTGTGGCAATATTTATGCTGCTTATTGCTTGTATCAACTTTATCAACTTATCTACGGCAAGCGCTTCCAAAAGAGCAAAAGAAGTAGGCGTAAGAAAAGTAATGGGCTCTGCAAAAACAGATCTGATAAAACAATTTTTGTTCGAATCCGGATTGATTACGTTTATCGCGTTGTTGATTTCATCTGTATTGGTGCAGATTGCGTTGCCGGTATTTAATAATTTATCAGGAAAAAATCTCGTGCCTGGCTTTAGTATCGGACGGGTTGCTGGTATCCTTGCATTGGGATTATTAGTCAGTATTCTTGCCGGACTTTATCCTGCATTTTTCCTGTCTTCATTTAAACCAATTGCAACATTAAAAGGAAGATTGAGCGCAGCAACGAAAAGCTATGGATTGCGGAGCAGTCTTGTCGTTTTCCAGTTTTTCATTTCTGTAAGCTTGATTACAGGAACAATAGTTGTTTATCAGCAAATGAAATTTATCCGCGAAAAAAAATTGGGCTACGATAAAGACCAGATACTGGTAATTGGTAATTCATGGCAGCTTGGCAAAAATGAACGCATTCTTCGTGATGAATTGCTGGCAGATACCCGTGTTGCGAACGTAACGATCTCAAGCTATAAACCCGCAGGATGGAGCGATAACAATAACGCACTCGGTTACCCCGAAGGGCAGGAAAATCGCTTGACAACAAGTCTTGAATACAATATTGATGAACGTTACATTCCCACATTCGGTATGCAAATGGCTGCGGGAAGAAATTTCTCAAAAGACTTTTCAACTGATTCGACCGCGATGATCATTAACGAATCTGCCGTAAAAGCCTATGGTTATAAAAATAATGAGGATGCATTGGGTAAACGGATCATCCGGCAAAACAGTGTTCGTGGCACCAATATTCCGTTCACAGTGATTGGCGTTGTAAAAGATTTTAACTTCAAATCATTGCATGAAGCCATCACACCGCTATTAATGGTATTGAATCCTGGCTCTGGCTTATTGATCAAAACAAAAACAAAAGATGTTGCCGGGTTATTGGCAACAATTAAAAAGAGGTGGCAGGACTTTGGTCCGGAAGATCCAATGGATTATGCATTTCTTAATGACCAGTATAACAAAACATATTCTGCAGAGCAAACAACAGGAACAATACTGAATATTTTTGCCATCCTTACGATTTTGGTTGCATGTCTCGGGTTATTCGGGCTTGCTACTTATACTGCAGAGCAAAGAGCAAAAGAGATCGGCATCCGGAAAGTATTGGGAGCGAGTGTAGCGCAAGTAACAACAATGCTTTCAAAAGAGTTTGTAAAACTTGTATTGATCGCCTGTGTTATTGCATTTCCGTTATCCTATTGGGCAATGAGTAAATGGCTGCAGGATTTCGCATACAGAATTAATATTGGTTGGGCAGTGTTTGTAATCGCTGGTTTATTGGCTTTGTTTATTGCTTTATCGACTGTTAGTTTTAGGGCGATTAAAGCGGCATTGGCGAATCCGGTAAAGTCACTTCGGACTGAGTGAGTCTGTTGTTGTGGTAAAACGTGAGACGTGAATTGTCAATGATGAATGAAGAATGAACAGTGAAAAATGCTTTGTGCCTCTGTGCCTTCGTGCCTGACTTAAAACTTATAACGTACAACCTATAACTTCAACAGCCATGATAAAAAACAACATCAAAATCGCCTTCAGAAGTTTGCTAAGGCACAAAGCATTTTCATTTATCAATATCCTCGGGCTTGCTGTGGGCATTTCGGCTTGCTTCCTGATCTATTTATATGTAGCGTTTGAAACAAGCTATGATAGATTTCATTCCAAAGCCGATCGTATTTACCGCGTAGTTACAGAAACCAAAACTCCAAGTGAATCGAACAAACATCCATACAGTACAAGTCCGATCGCTATCAACCTGAAAAGAGATTTTCCCGAAGTGGAAGATGCTGTTCGTTTATCGCAAGATGGTTTCCTGGTTCATAAAGGCAATGTAAAATTCCAGGAAACAAAATCGATGATGGCTGATTCAACACTTTTTAAAGTGTTTGATTTTCCATTGGTAGCAGGCGATAAAAATACGGCGCTTACCGAACCGATGAGTATCGTGATATCGCAAACGGCCGCGAAAAAATATTTTGGCAATACAAATCCATTAGGACAAGAAGTGCAGTTGACCGGTGCAGCCATCAATGCAAAAATAACTGGCGTGATGAAGGATATACCGAGAAATTCACAAATAGAAGCAGACATGTTTGTTTCTATGTCTTCTTCTAAACAGGTATATGGGCAGCCAACTTCCGACAGTGAATGGACTAATCATACAAACATCACGTATATTTTATTAAGACCAAATGCAAATGCAAAATCCTTAGAGGCAAAATTTCCAGCCTTTATGGAATTTCATCATGGCACTGAGGCAAAAAAACTCCAGATGCAGGATTATCTCAGTCTTGAACCATTCCTTGATGTTTATTTAAAATCGAAATTGGGTGGCTTTGTTAGCGGCAACATCAATAACGTGTATATTTTTTCAATCGTCGCCATTTTTATTTTATTAATCGCCTGTGTAAATTTTATAAATCTTACGACAGCACGGAGTTCTGAACGTGCAAAAGAAGTTGGCATACGAAAAGTTGTAGGCGCTGTACGTTTTCAATTGGCAAGACAATTTATCAGTGAAAGCATCATCATTTGCTTGATTGCATTTGTATTGTCTTTATTCCTATCTGCAATCACCTTGCCCCTATTCAATCAACTTGCAGGAAAAGTAATCAGCGATAGCATCTTCAGCAATCCTTTTCATACAATTGGTTTATTTATTCTTTCAGTTGGTATTGGCCTGATTGCCGGCTTTTATCCTTCGCTGGTGTTATCATCATTCAAACCAGTCAGCGTTTTGAAAGGACGGTTCTCTACCGGAACAAGAGGATTGATTTTGAGAAAAAGCCTTGTTGTTTTTCAATTCACCATTTCTATTATACTGATAGCGGCAACTATTATTGTTTATAAGCAGCTCAGCTATATGCGTAGTCAAAGTCTTGGTTTTAGTAAAGACCAGACGATTGTTATCAATACAAATTTTGACAAGAATAAAGACGTGTTTAAACAATCGCTTTCATCAATACCGGGTGTGCTATCCACTACGTTATCATCACATGTTCCCGGCGGCGGATCAAATTCTGCGTACTCAGAAGTTGAAAACAAGCAGGGAGAAATGCAGAAAACCAATCTTGATCTGTATTTTGTCGACTTTGATTATGTGAAACAATATGATCTGAAACTTGCAGCGGGAAGAACTTTCTCAAAAGATTTTCCTACTGATAGCACACAGGCAATGGTAATCAACGAAGCGGCTGCAAAAATGCTCGGCTATTCCACTCCGCAGGAAGCAATCGGACGAAAGTTTGATCAATGGGGACGCAAAGGTCAGATCATCGGCGTGTTAAAAGATTTTCATTATAAATCGCTGCAACAACAGATACCACCCCTGGTTATGCGCTTTGAACCATGGGGATTAGGAATGATTTCGATAAAAGTAGCCGCTGCGAATTTACCATCAACATTGAAAGCCATCAATAATAAATGGAGTGAAACAATTCCTAACCGCCCATTTGAATATAACTTCCTCGACGAATTTTTCGACCAGCAATATCGGGCAGAAGATCATTTCGGTAACCTGTTTTTCAATTTTGCCATTCTTGCAATCTTTATTTCCTGTCTTGGGTTATTAGGGCTTTCATCCTATAGCACAATGCAGCGAACAAAAGAAATCGGTATACGAAAAGTGCTTGGGGCTTCAGTCACTGGTATCGTAAACCTGTTATCAGCTGATTTTATCAAACTTGTTTTTGTTTCCCTGGTAATAGCTGTTCCTATTGTATGGTTTGCCATGAGTAAGTGGCTGCTTGATTTTGCATATCGTACCAATATTTCGTGGTGGGTATTTGGTTTAACAGGATTTGTTGCAGTACTAATCGCGTTTGCGACAATCAGTTTCCAGGCAATAAAAGCGGCATTGGCAAACCCGGTGAAATCTCTTCGCACGGAGTGAGATAATTTGAAAATTTGAAGATGAGGAAATGTGCAAATGAGATTTTGAATTGTGAATGGTCAATGGTCAATAAGACAATTTGAAAATATGCAAATGGAAAATGAGATCGTGTCCAGATAGCTATCGGGAGGTGAATTGTCAATAGTGAATGAACCTCGGATGGTGAAAATACTTTGTGCCTTGATGCCTTGTTGCCTTTGTACCTTGATGCCTTTGTGCCTGACTTAAAACTTAAAACGTATAACGTATAACTTTCTTCTCAATGCTAAAAACATATCTCAAAACTGCATGGCGTAGTATCTGGAAAAACAGAACAACGAGCCTTATAAATATTACCGGCTTATGTGTTGGTATGACGGCATCTGTGTTAATTCTGCTTTGGGTGCAGAATGAAACCAGCTTTGATAATTATCATAAAGACACAAAGAATATATATCGTGTCACAACAAGATTGCCGGAACAAGGTTGGGTTTGGGAAACGACTAATCTACTGCTTGCTGATGCAGTAAAAGCCGGTGTACCTGAAATAACAAGCACGGCGAGGCTTTATACCAGCAACTGGCCGGTTTTCAATATGAAGGGAAATCTGTTTTATGGGAAAAAATGTGCGTATGTGGATGACGGGTGGTTCACCATGTTTAACTATAATTTTAAAGAAGGTAATGCTACAGCATTCAGTAATAATCCATTCAGCGTAATACTCACAAGTTCAGAAGCAAAAAAATATTTCGGTAATAATTCGGCTGTTGGACAGAGAATACGAATTGATACAATGGATTATCTCGTTCGTGGCGTAGTCGCCGATGCACCGATTAATTCCAGTTTTCAATACACGGCTTATTTACCGATTGCCGCGATACTTACAAATCCCCAGGTAAAAGAAAATGATGAGCAATGGGGCAATGATAACTATATCACATTTATAAAAACAGTCTCAAATAGTAACCCGGATTTAATAGCTAAAAAAATAACAGACATTGTAAGAATCAAAGCAAATGATAAAACTGCGGCTCCTACCACATTAATTTCACTGGCCGACATGCATTTTGAAACCGAAATACAGAACTCAATCTTTACACATGGCAACCGCACCACTGTTTATATATTTTCTTTCCTTGGGTTTCTTTTAATGATGATAGCCTGTATAAATTACGTTAATCTTACAACGGCAAAAGCCAGCCTGCGTGCAAAAGAAGTGAGCATTCGGAAAATTGCCGGCGCTAATCGAGCCAGTTTGTTTTTGCAATTTGTAACGGAATCCATTTTAATCAGTGTTTTATCCCTATTGTTAACTCTTATTCTGATACGAATTTGCTTACCCGCATTTAATCAGTTAACTGGGAAAACATTTTCATTGCCTTTATCATCTTTCGCGGTTTGGAAGGTATTGTTTGTAACACTACTTTCTGTAGTTATTCTCAACAGTATTTATCCTGCATTATTACTTTCATCTTTTAAGCCGATGAGTGTATTTCGCGGTAATACAATTCTAAAAGTTAAAGATTCCAGTTTTAGAAAAGGTCTCGTTGTACTGCAGTTCACTGTATCCGTTGTGTTGATAGTTGGTACCATTATCATCTACCAGCAAATGCAATATGTACAGAAAACAAATCCCGGCTATAATCGCTCACAGGTTGTTTCATTTCATTTCCCGGCAACATTAGATCGTTCGAGCAGGCCGTCTATAATACAAGCGATGAAACAGGATTTACTAACACAAAGCCCTATACAAAATGTTACTTCTTCTAACCAGTTGATCGTAGATGTTGGAAGTATGTGCTCTGATTGTGCCGACTGGCAGGGACGCGACACAAGCTTCAAACCAAAAATCGCACAAATCTCCGCCGATGCTGATTTTCAAAAAACGATGCAATTGCAACTAAAAACAGGCAATTGGTTTACGGATGATAATGAAAATCGAAAACACGGATTTATTCTCAATGAAACTGCCGTTAAAGAATTCAAGTTAAAAGAACCAATCATTGGACAAAGATTCATTTTCAAAGGCGATACCAGCCAGATCATTGGTGTAGTAAAAGATTTTTATTACAAAACCATGCACGATAAGATCGGGCCATTGATCGTATTCAATAGCCCGCAATGGAGAAACCAGGTGATTGTTCGTCTTGCGGCAGGTAATACTTCCGCAGGTATCAATAGTATACAAAAAGTGTGGCGAAAATATTTACCCGAAAGCCCTTTGGAATATACTTTCCTCGATGAAACATTTAATAACTTATACAAAGAGGATCAGCGATCATCATTTCTTATACTGGTATTTGCAATTATTGCCGTTGTCATTTCCGCAATGGGTTTATTCAGTCTTGCCGCATTCGCAGCAGAACAACGTACAAAGGAAATTGGTATCCGCAAAGTGCTTGGTGCAACGGTAACTGGTATTGCCGCGCTGCTTTCAAAAGATTTTATTAAACTCGTTGTAATAGCTATTCTCATTGCTTCACCATTGGCGTGGTGGGCAATGAATCAATGGATTCAGAATTTTAGTTACAGGATAAATATCAGCATCTGGATATTCCTATTGGCAGGATTAATTGCCGTATTGATTGCTATAGTGACGGTGAGTTTCCAGGCGATAAAAGCAGCGCTGGCTAACCCGGTGAAGTCTCTGAGAACGGAGTGAGATAATTTGAAAATTTGAAGATGAGGAAATGTGCAAATGAGATTGTGAATGGTCAATGGTCAATAAGACAATTTGAAAATATGCAAATGAGAAAATGAGATCGTGTCCCGATAGCTATCGGGAGGTGAATTGTCAATAGTGAATGAAACTCGGATGGTGAAAATACTTTGTGCCTTGATGCCTTTGTGCCTCGTTGCCTTGTTGCATCTGCGCCTTGAAAACTTAAAACCGAAAACTTAGAACTTACAACTCTCACAGCCATGTTAAAAAACTATTTCAAAACCACATTTCGCAATCTCTGGAAAAATAAAGCATATAGCTTTCTGAATATTTTCGGATTGGCAATCGGCATTACCTGTGCAGGTCTTATCTTTTTATGGTCTGAAAATGAAATAACATGGGATCATCAGAATGTAAAGAAAGATCGGTTATACGCGGTGAAAGTGAATTATAATTTTGGTGATGCACTTTTTACAATGGGTTCTACTCCGCGACCAATGGCTGCGGCAATCCGCAAGGAAATTCCGGGCATTATTAATACCTGTCGTGTACAGGATTTCCAGGAAAGACTTCTGTTCAATATCGGTGAAAGATCTATGTATGCGGAAGGGCTATATGCTGACTCAGCAGTGTTCAGCATGTTTACATTACCATTTGTACAAGGCAACGCTGTTGATGCATTTAAACAATTGTATTCGGTTGTGATCACTGAAAAAACAGCGAAGAAGTTTTTCGGAAATAATCAGAATGTAGTCGGCAAAACTGTGAGGGTACAAAATCAACAAGACTATATTGTTACCGGAGTTATTAAAGATCTGCCGGAAAACTCTTCCCTGCAATTTGAATGGCTGGCCCCTTATGAAATTATGATTACGGACCTAAAAAATAAAGGGTTTGTGAGTGATGCTACTGACTGGGCAAGTTACGGACCTCTTACTTATGTAGAAGTAGCTCCCACCGCAAATATATCTGCTATTAACCGACAGCTGTACAATTACATTCATACAAAGAATGAAAAACAAACTTCACATTCTTTTTTATTCGGAATGAATAAATGGCATCTGTATGATGAATTTGAAAATGGAAAACAAACAGGTGGAGGACAAATAGAACAAGTTCGCCTGCTTTCATTGGTGGCATGGATCATTTTGATTATTGGCTGTATCAATTTTATGAACCTTGCAACAGCCAACAGTCAGAAGCGGGCAAAAGAAGTAGGCGTACGTAAAGTGTTGGGATCGGATAGAAAATTGTTGATCTTTCAATTCATCGGTGAAGCATTATTTATGTCGGCGCTTGCAGCATGTCTCGCAATTGTATTCATGACATTGGCGCTTCCTTTTTTCAATGAACTTGTACAAAAACAATTATCACTACAGGCCAATTTAATTTCACACTTCATTGCCCTTTTTGCAATCATACTGATTTGTGGTTTACTCGCAGGAAGCTATCCGTCACTTTATTTATCGTCCTTCAATCCGATTAGTGTATTAAAAGGATTAAAATTAAAATCTGGCAGTGCAGCTTTTATAAGAAAAGGACTCGTTATTGTGCAGTTTGCGGTTTCCGTTGTATTTATCATCTGTACAATTATTATTTATCAGCAAATACTACATGTAAAAAGCAGGAAGCTTGGTTTTGATAAGGAAAATCTTGTTGAGATGCGTTTACAGGAGGAAAGCGTGCCGAAGTTTGCTTTGATCAGGGAAGATCTTTTGCATACAGGGCTTGTGCAGGATGCGACAATATCGAATCATTCCATTTTATACGCTGGTGATTTAGACGGCAGGTTTCGCTGGATGGGAAAACCAGAGAACAGCGATATTTCTATTTCGCATAGGGAAATTGATCCTTCCTTTTTCTCAGTGGCTGGTATAAAAATTATGGAAGGTAGAAATTTTGATGCGGGAATAACTACCGACAAGAACAATGTTATAATTTCAAAATCATTTGCCGATCTGCTTGGTAAAGGAAGTGCGGTAGGAAAAATTATTGAGTCGCCACGAGGTCAGAAAGATGGAGAGTTTAAAAGCATGACTGTAATTGGTGTAACGGAAGATTACGTCTATGGCAACATGTATGAAAAGTCGCAGCCAATGATATTTTTTTGCCAGCCGCCTGATTGGGGATTTCTATCGTATGTCCGTACAAAAAAAGGTGTTGATCTCAGCAAAGCACTATCGGAAATTGGCGATGTGGTGAAGAAAGACAATGCCCCTTTCCCATTTGAATACAAATTTGTTGACGACCAGTTCAATGCAATATTCAGCAATGAAACATTGATGAGTAAATTATCAACTGTATTTGCTACGCTTGCAATTGTAATTTCCTGTCTTGGTTTGTTGGGCCTTGCCGCATATACCGCGGAGCGCCGTGTAAAAGAAATCGGTATACGGAAAGTATTGGGTGCAAGTGTACAAGGCATTGCGACTTTGTTATCGATAGAATTTTTGCAATTGGTAATAGTGGCTTGCCTTGTTGCTTTTCCCATTGCCTGGTGGATCATGCACAATTGGCTGCAGAAATACGAGTACCGCATCAGTATCAGCCCATTCATATTTATAATCGCTGCCTTGCTGGCAGTAGTAGTGGCGGTATTCACAATTAGCTTTCAGGCAATAAAAGCTGCGATTGCTAATCCCGTGAAGTCACTCCGGACAGAATAATGAAAAGATGTGAATGATTTAGTTATTGCTTGTGGTTTTTACTTTTTGCCGTTCTCACCTGTAACTATTTTTTTTCACCTGCGTCTCACCTTTAACTGCGTTGCCGATGCGACATTGTTTTGCATGGACTTATCCTTGCAAATAGTATTTCGTCAACAATATTTAGAATTCTGTTGAGGGATTTTTCTATTTCAGTTGTTATAGCATTTCGGATCGCAACTACCTGGCCAATTTAGAAGTGAAGTATCGCAGGGAATAAAGTTCATCATCCCGTACACCTTATCGCTTATCGCCTATTGCTTATGGCCTCCAGCCAACAGCAAGAAACATAAAAACGACACACCATGTTCAAAAATTATCTGAAAGTCGCATTGCGCAATTTGTGGAAAAACAAAGCATTTTCCGCTATCAATATCATTGGACTGTCGGCTGGCCTTGCCGTTTGTCTTTTGATTGTGCTGTATGTAAGGGATGAGACGAGTTATGATAAATACAATTTGCAGTCAAATAATATTTACCGCCTTGATGCGGACATTTACTTCAATAATACACAGTTTACTTCGGCTGTTGCTCCGGCGCCATTAGCGCCCACTTTAAAAAAGGACTATCCACAAATAGTTCAATACACCAGGCTAAGAAGCTTCGGTGATATTCTTATAAAGAAAGACAACCAGAATATACAAAATCACAATGCCGTATTTGCTGACTCTACTTTCTTCCAGGTATTTTCTATCCCTATGATTTCGGGCAATCCGCTGACAGCGCTGAATGAACCAAATTCTATTGTAATTGATGCTACGACAGCGAAAAAATATTTCAACTCAACCGATGTTTTAGGCAAAACGCTCTACGTTGATAATTCTGTCAACTGCAAAATAACAGGTGTAATAAAAGACATTCCACCACAATCTCATTTTCATTTCAGTTTTATAAGGCCGATGCATGATACTTATCATGACGACCAGGGTGATTGGCTTAGTAATAACTATGCATCATTCGTGATGGTACAACCCGGTGTTACAAAGGAAGCCTTACAGTCAAAAGTAGATGCTACCATAAATAATTATCTCGTAAAACAAGTGGAGCAAGTACTTCACGCCAATGCGAGTGACATGACGAAGGGCGGTAATCACTTTTTGTATCCTGTGATGCCGTTAACAGATATACATCTTCACTCCAACAAATCGTACGAATTCGAAGCAAATGGGAACGTCTCTTACGTTTACATTTTTTCTGTAATTGCGATTTTCATTTTGCTGATCGCCTGTGTGAATTTCATGAATCTCTCCACGGCCCGTTCAGCCAATCGTGCAAAAGAAGTAGGAATAAGAAAAGTAGCCGGATCATTGCGCTCTGATCTTATTACACAGTTTTTAACCGAATCAGTATTAGTAAGTTTTTTTTCATTAGTGCTCGCAATTGGCATCGCCGCTTTATTAGTACCCTTATTCAATCAACTGGCCGGAAAACAAATGAGTGTGTTGACTTTATTTTCATCGTGGTTGTTGCCGGTATTGCTGGCGTTAATAATTGTCGTCGGATGCATTGCGGGAAGTTACCCAGCTTTTTATCTTTCTTCATTTCAACCGGTACAGGTGTTGAAAGGGGGTATTGCAAAAGGATTTAAGAGTAGTTGGCTCAGAAGTGGTTTGGTTGTTTTCCAGTTTTTTATTTCTATTACATTGATCATCGGTACTATCGTAATCTATAATCAGCTAACCTATATCCGGAATCGTGAAATTGGCTACAACCGCGATCAGGTGTTGGTGATTAACAACACTTACGTTCTTGATAAGAAGACAAAACTTTTCAAAGATGAGATGCTGAAAATTTCTGGCGTACAGAGCGCCGCAGTTGCAGGATCATTGCCTACGGAAACGGCGTATAATCAACAAGGATGGTTTAAAGATGCGACTTTAGATGCCAAGAGGATTGTGATCATGACTGATTTCTATGGCGATCAGAATTATATCCCGACATTGGGAATGCAGATGGTTGCCGGCAGAAATTTTTCGAAAGAATTTCTTACCGATTCTTCTGCAGTTATTATCAATGAAACAGCGGCGAAATTGCTTGGATTTAAAAACCCTCTCACTGAAACATTGTATCGTCCGTCCGGCTATGCAGCCAACGGAGGATTTACTTCAGCCGCTTTCCATATCGTTGGCGTTGTAAAGGATTTTAATTTCAATACAATGCATGATAAAGTCGGCCCGCTGATCATTGAACTGGGTGATACTTATGGAAGGGTTGCTATGCGGGTCACTACTAAAAACATTTCTGCATTGATAAGCCAGGTAGAAAAAACCTGGAATAATATGGCGCCGGGACAACCTTTCAGCTATACATTTCTTGATGCAGATTTTAATAAACTATATGATGCAGAACAGCGGACCGGCAAACTGTTTATCTCTTTTGCGGTGTTCGCCATCTTTATTGCATGTCTTGGTTTGTTCGGACTTGTAACGTATGCAGCTGAACAACGCTTCAAGGAAATTGGAATAAGAAAAGTATTGGGAGCAAGTGTTGGTGAAATTGTAACAATGATCTCAAAGGATTTTGTAAAACTGGTACTGATCGCATTTGTAATCGCATTCCCCATCGCATGGTGGATGATGAATAAATGGCTGCAAAGCTTTGCGTACAGGATTAATATCAGTTGGTGGGTATTTGCATTGGCAGGTTTGTTAATCACTGTCATTGCATTGATAACAGTAAGTTTCCAGGCTATAAAAGCAGGATTGATGAACCCGGTGAAGTCACTTCGCACTGAATGAGATCGTGAATGGTGAATGGTCAATGGTGAATATTCTATCTACTGAAATGGACTAACGATTTAAAAATACTTTGTGCCTCTGTGCCTTGATGCCTCGTTGCCTGAATTTATAACTCAATAAAATGCTTCGAAACTATTTTAAAATCGCGTTAAGACAATTGCGGAAACAGAAAATGTATTCTGCAATAAAGATTGGTGGGTTTGCACTGAGCATTGCCGCTTGTTTGCTGATTGCGTTGTATATAAAAGATGAGCTCAGTTATGATAAAGCATGGGAAAATGCTGATCGTATTTACAGAATTACCGGCTCATTTGATAACAATGGAAAAATAGAGACAGGCGCTGATTGGCCGGCGCCGATGGCGAAAGCATTAAAAGAAGATTACCCAGAAGTAGAAATGTCTGGTCGTCTGATGCCGCATCCATTATTTTATGGCGCTGGCAGCAACCAGATACTCGTAGCAGACAAACAGCAAAATACATACGAGGACAAGTTTACGTATGCAGATCAGAGTATGCTCGAGATACTGAAAGTTAAGATGGTGTATGGAGAACGTTCCCGGGCATTAGCGGAGCCAAATACAATTGTACTCACAAAATCAAAAGCTGATAAATATTTCCCCAATCAAAATCCGGTTGGGAAAATAATGATACTAAACGATGATCAGTCAAAACCATTCAGAGTTGGCGGAGTGATAGAAGATTTTCCAACAACATCGCATATTGAATACAAGTTTTTGTTGACGTTGACAGGGCATAAATTCTGGGATGATGAACAAACAACATGGATGGCGAGCAATTACTACACTTACGTGTTATTGAAGCCAGGCACTAATGCAGCACAATTCGAAGCGAAGCTGAAAAACATCCTGACGAAATATTATGTGCCAGTGCTGAAAGCGGAAGGCCAGAAGCTGGCAGATGATTTACCAAAGAAGGCGAAGGTATTGATACAACCAATTACCGATATTCATCTCGGATCACGCAAAGTAGATGATGAATTGGGTAAAGGAGATACACGTATTGTATGGATGTTTGGTGGTATCGCGTGTTTTATCCTGATTATTGCCTGTATCAATTTCATTAACCTTTCGACGGCAAAGTCAGCCAACCGTGCAAAAGAAGTAGGCTTAAGAAAAGTAGTAGGATCTTATCGAAGTGGGCTTGTACAACAATTCCTTACAGAGTCAATGCTGTACAGTGTATTATCGTTTATTCTCGGCATTGGTATTGCGGCTTTATTATTGCCCTATTTCAATGTACTCTCGGCAAAATCGTTAACGTTTCCATGGACTGCATGGTGGTTATTGCCATTGATGATTATCGCAGCAGTCATTATTGGAATAGTTGCCGGTTTATATCCTTCATTTTACCTGTCATCGTTTAAACCTATCAGTGTATTGAAAGGACAATTAAGTCAAGGCTCAAAAAATTCGTTGTTAAGAAACAGCCTGGTCGTTTTTCAATTCACTACATCAATCATTCTCATCATCAGCACGATGGTGATTTATAAACAAACACATTACATACTCACAAAAGAAACCGGTTTTGATAAAGATCAGGTGCTCCTGCTGCAAGGAACAAACACACTGGAAGACCGAACAAAAAGTTTTAAAGAAGAATTACTGAAGTTATCAGATGTTAAAAGCGTATCTATCACTGATTTTCTTCCGATATCAGGTTCAAAACGAAACGGCAATACGTTTTACCAGGAAGGAAAAACTAAAGAAGACATTGGTGTGTTTGCACAAAAATGGAACGTCGATTATGATTACATAAAAACACTGGGAATTAAAATCGTTGAAGGCAGAAATTTTTCAAGAGATATGGCCTCGGATTCTGCTGCGATCATTATCAATAAAGCGATGGCAGAAAAATTAGGATTAAAAGATCCTATCGGCAAACGGATCACGAATACCTATGCAACGAGTACTGTAATTGGAGTAGTTGATAATTTTAATTTTGAATCGATGAAACAGGATGTAACACCATTGAGCATGGTATTACCGAGTGAATCAGCAGTAAACATCGCTGTAAAAATCGAAGGGAAAAATGTAAAGAATGCCATTGCATCTATCTCGTCTATCTGGAAAAAATTCTCACCGAATCAGCCGGTGCGATATACATTTATGGATGAAAGTTTTGCCAACATGTACGCGGATGTGCAACGGACCGGCGGCATTTTCACCAGCTTTGCTGTATTGGCCATCATCATTGCCTGTCTTGGATTGTTTGCTTTATCTGCCTTCATGGCCGAACAAAGAAATAAAGAAATTGGAATACGAAAAGTATTGGGCGCAAGCATAACCGGTATTACAGCAATGCTCTCGAAAGATTTTGTGAAACTGGTAATCATCGCCATTGTAATTGCTGCGCCGATTGCATATTGGGCTATGACGAAATGGTTACAGGATTTTGCTTACCGCATCAGCGTGAGTTGGTGGATGATTGCATTGGCAGCGATCGCTGCTATCGTGATTGCGTTGATAACGATAAGTTTTCAATCCATCAAAGCGGCATTGATGAACCCTGTGAAGTCACTTAGAAGTGAGTAAGCTAAGGCAAGTCCAAGTGAAATAATTAAGTCGGTAGTCTGTAGTCAGAAGACATTTTCCGACTACAGACTACTGACTCACAACTTCCCTTTCAGCCGCTCATCATTATATGTATGAATAATTCAATTGATTACCTACCTTTAAAATACTTGCGTCAACCGCCAAGCTGATCCTTCTTTCAACCGCACATAACTGATGAGCGTAAACGCGAATCAGGCTTTTAAATTTTGAATCGTTCAACGGAAAAGAAATTTTATGATCAGCAACTATTTTAAAACTGCATGGCGGAACCTTATTCGTAACAAGGCATTTTCTATCATCAACATTTCAGGTTTGGCCCTTGGTCTTACCTGCAGTCTCTTAATTATTTTATGGATACAGGATGAAAGAAATGTTGACAGTTTTCATAAAAACGGAAAACAACTTTACCAGGTGTACGAACGAAATTATTTTGATGGTAAAATAAGTGCTGATTACCCGACACAAGGGTTGCTTGCAGAAGAATTGAGGAGAGTGGTTCCTGAAATACAATATGCCAGCGGATATGAATACGCATCAGCACCCGGCACACTGAACACATTTGAGGCAAATAGCAAGGTGAATAAAATGGGCGGCCTTTATGCAGGGCAGGATTTCTTTAGCATGTTCAGTTATCCGTTGTTGCAGGGCACGGCTCAATCAGCACTCACAGAACCAGGCTCTATAGCCATTTCAAAAAAGATGGCTGAAATTTTCTTTGGCAACGCTGAGTCAGCAATTGGAAAATCAGTACGGTTCGAAAATAAAGATGAGTTGAAAGTCTCCGCGGTGTTTGACAATATACCTTCTAATTCAACTCAGCAGTTTGATTTTTTACGGCCATGGGTTGATTTCGTAAAAGAAAATCAATGGGTAAATAACTGGGGCAATACCGATCCCGCGACATATATAATGCTTCGCAAAGGAGCTGATGCCGCAAAAGTGCAGGCAAAAATCAAAGACTTTATCTATCGCTATCAGCAAAAAGATAAGTCTTTCATAATGGAGCTGGCTTTACAGCCATACTCCGAAAAATACCTGCATTCTTCTTTCAAAAACGGTTATATCGACGGCGGCCGCATTGAATATGTCAACCTGTTTTCGGTTGTTGCAGTATTTATTTTATTGATTGCCTGCATCAACTTTATGAACCTGGCAACGGCGCAATCTGCAAAACGTGCCAAAGAAGTTGGCTTAAGAAAAGTAGTCGGCGCTTTGCGCTCTGCATTGATCCGTCAATTTATTGGCGAAGCATTACTGGTAACTTTATTCTCTATTATTATTGCGTTGGCATTAACGCTGATCTTATTACCTACATTTAATAATCTGACCGGAAAACAATTGTCCCTGCCTGTTAGCCAGCCAGTGTTCTGGATCTCAATACTCGCATTATTGGTCATTACTGGTTTTACCGCAGGCAGCTATCCGGCTTTATTTCTTTCTTCATTAAACCCGGTCAGCGTTTTAAAAAGCGGGTTGAGGTTTGGCTCTGGTAGCAGGTTTCTCCGGCAAGGTCTTGTTGTCTTTCAGTTTGCTTTGTCCATAATTATGATAGTTGGCATGATTGTGACTTATCGACAAATGAATTATATACAGACAAAAAATCTCGGTTACGATCGCGATAATCTTGTGTATGTTCCGATTGAAGGAGAATTAATAAAGAAATACAACGTGTTTAAACAAGAGGCAATGAAGCTGCAGGGCATTGTTGATATTTCAAAAATGAGAAACTCTCCTACTATCATTGAACATCATAACAGCAGTATCGGCTGGCCGGGAAAAGATCCTAATCTCACAGTATCCTTTGCTGATGCGGTAGTAGGATATGATTTTGTAAAGACATTGAAATTGCAGTTGAAAGAAGGTCGTGATTTCTCAAGAGAATTTGGTACAGATTCCGTAAGCTTTCTATTGAATGAAACGGCTGTGAACCGTATCGGTTTGAAAAACCCGGTTGGCGCTACTGTAATATGGGGCAATCATCCTGGTACAGTAATCGGGGTGATTAAAGATTTTCATTTTGGTTCTATGCACCAGGCTATCGATCCGTTGATTGTTCGTTTGGATGAAAACTGGACATGGGGAACGATACTTATTCGAACTCAAGCGGGCAAAACAAGAGATGCCATTGCTGGTCTGGGAAAACTTTGCAGGGAGATCAATCCAAATTTTCCGTTCACGTATCAGTTCTCAGATCTTGAATTCGAAAAATTGTATCGCAGCGAAGAAGTTATCAGCAAACTTTCAAACTACTTTGCTTTTCTCGCCATATTCATTTCCTGCCTCGGTTTATTTGGTCTGGCCACTTTTATTGCTGCTCAACGTACCAAAGAGATTGGCGTACGAAAAGTATTAGGGGCTTCTGTACCCGGTATTGTGGCGATGTTGTCAGGCAGTTTTATCAGGCTGATCGGCATTGCGATGCTGATTGCATTTCCCGCCGCCTGGTGGATCATGCATCAATGGCTGCAAAACTTCGCCTACAAAATTGATCTTGACGCATGGGTTTTCGTACTTGCCGGCGCTATCACAATGGTCATTGCATTGATTACTGTCAGCTACCAAAGCGTAAAAGCAGCGGTTGCGAATCCGGTGAAGTCGTTGCGAACGGAGTAAATCAAGCTGAATGTTCAAAGCACAAAACTTAATGCATAAGACCTGACTATTATTTACCGCCTGCTACTGCATTTAAGGTATAAACCATGTGGATGGCCAGACACCGGGCAGCTCGCAGCCCACACCTTCTGTACCCGGTAACTTTCTTTCTCCATAAACGTCTAACTTTATTATTACCGCAAAACGTTTATGTATGTTTAAGAATTACCTCAAAGTTGCATTACGCAGTATCCGAAAAAATAAACTCTATAGTTTCGTAAATATCATTGGTCTTACCACCGGTATTACAGGCTGTATCCTGATCGGTTTGTATATCTGGAACGAATTAAGCTATGATAATTTCAATAAAAATGCTGACCGGATCGTAAGAGCGACGATGGAATATGGCGGCGGCGGCACGGTGAACAAAGCGGCCGTTACCGGCACAAAAGTCGGCCCTCAATTAGCCCGCTCATTTCCACAAATAGAGGCTTATACCAGAACTATCAAATCGCCAAAATCGGTAGCGAATGGTACAAAAGTTTTCAATGAAAAAAATTTCCTGTATGCCGATGCTGACTTTTTTAAGATTTTTTCATTCAACCTTTTAAGGGGAGATGCCGCGAATGTATTGGCATCGCCTAATAAAATTGTCCTCACAAAAACGGCTGCAAAAAAATATTTCGGAGATACTGATCCAGTTGGAAAAACATTGCGCATAAATGATTTGCAGGATTATGAAATAACAGGGGTATCTGAAGATGTTCCTTTGAATTCGCAAATACAATTTGACATGGTTGGTTCTTTTACCAGCCTCGGCGTAGCAAAAGAGGAAATATGGTTCACGGCAAACTATGTTACTTATTTCCTGCTGCACAATGAATCACAGATTGCGGGTCTACAACAACAGATCGTTCCATATATGCAAAATGTATCGAAGGGAGAATTGCATATGGAAGGCAATGATTATCTCACCTATCATTTTGAACCGTTGAAATCAGTTCACCTTCATTCAGCATTGGATGGATTGGAACCAAATGGTAATATCACATACATCTATGTTCTCGGCGTTATCGCTGTAATGATTTTATTAATTGCATGTGTCAACTATACCAATCTTGCTACAGCCCAATCTGTCGGCAGAAGCACAGAGATCGGTGTACGGAAAGTGTTGGGCGCAGGTAAACAACAATTATTAAAACAATTTCTTGGTGAATCTTTTGTAACAACATTTCTTGCTTTGCTATTGGCTATTGTTGCAAGCATTGCATTGTTGCCATTGTTCAATTCTGTAACAGGTAAAACCTTTACTGCTTCTCTCCTGTTGCAACCTTTACCAATACTTTCATTACTATTGCTGGCGGCAATTATCAGTTTGCTGGCGGGCTCTTACCCCGCGTTTGTATTGAGTAATTCAGGCCTTGTGAGCATTTTGAAATCCGGTGTACGTGTTTCTTCCTCCGGCGGTGGTTTGAGAAAATCGCTAATCGTTTTTCAATTTGTAATTTCTGTTTTTCTTGTTATCGCAACGATGGTGGTTTTAAAACAAGTCGCGTTTATCCAACATAAAGAAATGGGTTATGAACGTGAACAGGTCGTTGTATTGCCGGCTGATTATAAAACCCGCGCTGTTTATTATCCATTGAAAAAAGCAATGGAATTAAATGCCGGGGTAATCAGCGCTTCCGGCGCATACGATGCGCCTACTTATGTTGGCTGGAGCGATGGATTGAGTGCTGATAACGGAACCGGCAACAAAGAAATTTCGGTAAACGCGATGCCGGTAGATATTGATTTTATAAAAACACTCGGTATGCATATTGTCGCCGGGCGTGATTTTATGAATGCTGACTTTGCCTTGCATGATACAGCGAACGATTATAAAAATTACCGTAACACTTATATCTTAAATGAAAAGGCCGCGAAAGAATTTGGCTGGACTCCGGAACAGGCGCTTGGAAAAATTGTACGCAAAGGTGCGCAGGGCGAAGTTGTCGGCGTGGTAAAAGATTTTCATTTCGAATCATTGCATTCTCCGATTGGTCCAATGGTTTTATTTCTCGACACATCGATGGTAAGGCAAATTTTTATCAAAATCAAAGGGAACAATATCGCCGCAACACTCGGTGGTATAGAGAAAACCTGGAAAGAAAGAATTTCATGGAAACCGTTTGACTATCATTTCCTCGATGAAGATTTCAATGCACTATATAACACAGAGCAGAGAACCGCGAAAATCTTCGCTTTGTTTTCAGGATTGGCGATAGCGTTGGCTTGTTTAGGTTTGTTCGCATTAGCGGCATTTACAACTGTACAGCGGACAAAAGAAATTGGTATCCGCAAAATTCTCGGCGCAAACGTTGGAAGTATTACGTTGCTGATTTCAAAACAGTTTATACTTCTTGTATTAATAGGAATATTGATCGCATCACCATTGGCATGGTGGGCTGCAAGCCGCTGGTTGCAGGATTTTGCTTATCGCATCGATATCAGTTGGTGGATTTTTGCAGTGGCTGGTATTTTAGCCGTGTTGATTGCGGTGGTTACTGTAAGCTATCATGCCATCAAAGCTTCGCTGGCAAATCCAGTGAAGTCACTTCGAACTGAGTAAATTGTAATGTTTGTCGTAAAACGTGAAATGTGAGACGAGAATCGTCAATGGTCGATGGTCAATCGCAGCCTCAAAGACGACTACCGACTCCAGACTAACAACTACCGCCTTTTCCGTAGTGTCCGTTTCCGTACAGTCTACGTTCAATTTCGTACACAAGCGACCGAAATTTCTTTAGTAACGCTTGACAAGCAGTCAGTTGGGCGCTGGCACGAGGGTTGGAATCAATTGTCAGTCGCTGAAAAGCGGCAGTATAGCCATTTTCAAAAAATCAAAGCTCTAACAATGTTTCGCAACTACTTTAAAACTGCTTTCAGAAACCTGCGCCGCAACAAGGTCTATTCCTTTATCAATATTGCGGGCCTGAGTCTTGGCCTTGCAGCAGCTATGCTTATTATGCTGTACGTGAAGGATGAAGTAAGCTATGACCGGTTTAATAAAGGAGTTGAAAATATATACCGTATTGCCAATAAGAACATCAAGCCAGATGGAGGTGTCTCAAACATGAACGGCTATACAGGTTATTTTCAGGGGCCAAAATTTACGGCTGGTATTCCTGAGATCAAGGCATTTGTACGGTATCAGCAGAATTCTATTGATGTCAAGATTGGTACAGAAGTAAAATCGCAGGAAGTTTTCTATGCTGATTCTTCATTTTTTTCAGCGTTTACATTTCCATTGCTGAGCGGAAATCCCAAGACAGCATTGAAAGAACCAAATGCAGTCGTTATCTCTGAAGACATCGCAAAGAAAGAATTTGGAACAAAAGACGCTTTGGGAAAAACAATGCTTTTTAAAGACAGGCATGAGGATAAATTCACTCCATTCATTGTAACAGGTGTTGCTAAAAAGTGTCCGCAGAATTCTACTATCAAGTTTGATATCCTGATGCCCATACAGGTTTCTAAAGAAGATGAAGCGAACAATGAAAATTGGTTCAATTTCTTTATGAGCACGTTTGTGGTATTACAGCCTGGTGCGAACGTAAAAGTGGTAGAAGCAAAGATGAAAAACATCTATGAAACCGATGCCGCAGCTACCATAAAATTGATGGCGCAGAAATATGATTTCAAAGATAAAACGATCTATTTCCTGCAGCCGTTTCTTGATATGCATTTGAGCAAACAGATAAGCACGGATAATGGATTGGCAGATGGTAGCAACCCAACTTATTCTTACATCTTATCTGGTATCGCAATTTTTATTTTATTAATTGCCTGTATCAATTTTATAAATCTCACTGTTGCCCGTTCGGTAAAAAGAGCCAAAGAAATCGGTATCCGCAAAGTAGTTGGCGGTGAAAGAAAGCAATTGATCCTGCAGTTTCTTGGTGAATCATTTCTCCTTTGCCTTGTTGCTTTTGTATTAGCTATCGGTATTGTAAAATTGGTGCTTCCTGTTTTCAATACGCTTTCAAACAAAAGTCTTGCTCTTTCTTACCTGGTAGATATTAAGCTGATTGCAGGATATGTGTTGTTGTTTTTTATCACCGGTATCATGGCCGGTTTTTACCCCGCTTTGGTTCTGTCAAAATACAACCCTGTACAAACATTATATAGTCGGTTCAATTTAGCTGGTAAAAATTATTTGCAAAAATCGCTCGTGATATTGCAGTTTGCACTCGCTTCTTTTTTAATTATAGCTACGATTACTATTTTCTTCCAGTTTAATTATCTCACTTCGCAAAAGCTGGGATATGATGATACAAATCTTATCACTGTTGATAAATGGGGATTGAAAAGAAATGAGGCTTATTTATTTAAAAACGAGTTGCTGAAAAACCCCAATATAACGGCTGTCGCTCCAAAGAATGGCGGAGGATGGATGACTGGAGCAAAAGTAACAGGGGATAAAGAAATACATTTTGCCTATGAGACGATTGATGAATCTTACGTGCCTTTATTGAAATTGCAGGTTGTACAAGGAAGAAATTTTTCGCCTGATTTTCCATCAGATTCTACTCATTCTATATTGGTAAATGAAAGTTTTGTGAAAGAAGCGGGGTGGAAGAATCCAATCGGGCAGGAAGTAAACTTCTGGTACAATAACAATGAGAAATATACTGTTGTTGGCGTCGTGAAAGATTATCACTATCAATCGCTCACGCAGAAAATAGGGCAGCAATTATTTACAATGAAACCAGGAAATGGTTTTGGAAAATTCTTTATCAAAATAAAACCGGGGAGCGAAACTGCTTCACTGCAACATATCGAAAAAACATTTAAGCGACTATTTCCGATTACGCCTTACGCCTATTCATTTGTTGACCAGGAAAACCGGAAGAGTTATGAAGCTGAAAACAAATGGAAGCAGATCATGCTTTTCAGTGCAATACTGACCATCTTTATTTCCTGCATTGGCTTGTTTGGTTTATCAGTATTGGCTGCAGAAAAAAGAACAAAAGAGATTGGTATCCGCAAAGTATTGGGCGCTTCAGTAAGCGGCGTAGTAACCATTCTTTCAAAAGATTTTTTGAAGTTGGTAATAATCGCTTTATTGGCATCTATTCCACTTTCGTGGATTGCAGCTACCAAATGGCTGGAAAATTATCCGTACCGCATTACATTAACCTGGTGGATGTTTGCTTCAGCGGGAGTCTTAGTCATTATGATCGCCTTGATAACAGTGAGTTTCCAGGCAGTGAAGGCGGCCATGGCAAACCCGGTGAGGTCGTTGAGGACAGAGTGAGAATGTCAGTAATGAATGAAAAGTGAAAAGGTAAAAGTGAAAAATATATGAACAGTGTAAAAGGAAAGTCGTTGCATAAATCTTATAGCTTACGGCCTAAAGCTTTACTCTGTGCCTTGTTGCCTTCGTGCCTCGAAAATTAAAACTTAAAACCTAAAACTCAGAACTTACAACTTCTCTCAATGCTAAAAAACTTCATCATCATCGCCTGGCGAAACCTGTTGAGAAAGAAAAGTTTTTCTTTTATCAACATAACGGGTTTGGGAATCGGCATGGCCGCAGCTATTTTGATTTTGCTTTGGATACAGCATGAAGTAAGCTATGATAATTTTCATGTGAAGAGAGATCGTATCTACCAGGTTTGGAACCGCTACACAATAGAAGGAAGAACGGATTGCTGGAGGAATACACCATTTCCTATGGCAGCGGCGATTGCACAAGATTATCCTGAAGTAGAGAAAACCACGAGAGTAATCTTTTTGCCGCCGCTTAAAATTGACAAGAATGAAAAAAAGTTTTATGGTCGTGGTAACGTTGTTGATTCTACATTTTTCGACATATTTACATTTCCCGCTGTAAAAGGAAGTACCGTTAATGCACTGAACGATCCATCTTCTATTGTACTGACGGACAAACTGGCAAAAACAATTTTCGGCAATGAAGATCCGCTTGGAAAAGTATTAAAATTAGATAACACTGATAATTTCAAGGTAGCTGCTGTTGTAAAAGACCCGCCTACGAACAGCCAGTTTCAATTTGAATTCCTGCTCCCTGCATCTTATTATCACATGAAGGGCTGGGACAATGATAATTGGGGCGACAACTCTCCTCCTACTTATGTGCTATTGAAAAAAGATGCGTCATTCGAATCAATACAATCAAAAATAAAACACATCCGCGCCAAATACGATAAGGAAGATCCGAAAATGGAAGCCTTTCTTTATCCAATGAGCCGTTGGCGGCTACACGGTTCTTTTGATAATGGAAAAGAAAGCGGCGGCCGCATCGATATTGTTCGTTTGTTTAGCATCATCGCCGGATTTATCTTACTCATTGCCTGCATCAACTTTATGAACCTGAGCACTGCAAGAAGTGAGAAAAGGGCAAAAGAAGTTGGGATCCGCAAAGTAGTTGGTGCACAGAAAAAATCATTGATCTTACAGTTTCTCGGAGAATCTGTATTGCTGGCCTTTATTGCCGGTATAGTGGCTTTGATCATCGTACAATTAACGCTGCCTGCATTTAACAGGCTCGTTGATAAGAGACTGTTTTTAGATTTCAACAACATCTATTTCTGGGTTTCGGTTATTTCGTTTATTGTTCTTACAGGTACGCTTGCCGGCAGCTATCCCGCTGTTTATCTTTCTTCCTTTAAACCGGTACGTGTTTTAAAAGGAAGCATAAAAGCTACTACTGCATTGGTAACACCAAGGAAGATATTGGTCGTTACGCAGTTTTCTTTCGCGATCGTTTTGATCATTGCAACGATCATTGTCCGGCAACAAATACAAAAAGCACAAGACCGGCAAGCCGGTTACTCAAAAAATAATCTTGTTTATCATTTTACCGAAGGCCAATCAGATAAAAATTATGCACTGATAAAAAATGAATTGCTCGCATCTGGTACTGCAGTATCGGTAACAAAAACCAGCGCTCCGGTTACTGAAGCATGGAGTAATACCTGGAGCATTGAATGGCCGGGCAAAGACATAAAGGACAAAACCGTATTTAATACTTACTGCGCAGATGATGCTGTTGTAAAAACACTGGGCCTGCAGTTGGTGGCAGGGCGTGATTTTGATTTAGCCGGCTTTCCAACTGATTCCACGGCGGTTATTTTAAATGAGTCGGCGGTAAAGCACATTGGTTTTAAAAACCCTATCGGACAAATTGTAAAGAATAACGGCCAGGACTGGCATGTTGTGGGCGTAATTAAAGATTTCATTCTCGCATCGCCGTACCATCCCACAGATCCAATGTTTATTTCCGGCGCAAAGGGATGGTTCAATGTGATTCATTTCCGGCTGAATCCAAACAACCCGATGGAAAAGAATGTTGCATCACTTAAAAATGTATTGAAGAAATATAACCCGGATTATGAACCAAACTATCGCTTTGTAGACGAAGAATACGCAAGGAAATTTGATGATGAAAAAAGAACAGGTACACTCGCTTCATTGTTTGCCATGTTGACCATTCTTATTTCTTGTCTTGGTTTGTTTGGCTTATCTAGTTATATGGCAGAAAACAGGATAAAAGAAATTGGTGTTCGCAAGGTTTTAGGTGCATCTGTAACAAGTATTACAACGTTGCTATCTAAGGATTTTTTAAAGCCGGTAATGATAGCATTTATAATCGCTTCGCCGCTGGCTTATTTGCTTATGTATAAATGGTTGCAAAGTTATCCCTACAGAGTTGACATACACTGGTGGGTGTTCGCACTCGCAGGAGTGGCAGCGGTATTGATTGCATTGATAACCGTAAGCTACCAGGCAATAAAAGCGGCGATGAGCAATCCGGTGAAGTCACTCCGAACAGAATAATAAAAAAGACGTGACAAATCCCGATGTATATCGGAGTGAAGAGTTTGAGAACGGAATAAGATTAATCCTGTAAAATCACTAAGAACTGAATAAACCGGTTTTACCATGATAAAAAATTACTTCACCATAGCGCTGAGAAATTTCTGGAGGCACAAAGTGTTTTCAGTGATCAATATTTCCGGCCTGGCAATCGGCATTGCCGCATCGCTGGTAATTTTTATGTTGGTATCGTATGATTTCAGTTTTGACAAATTTGAAAAAGATCGCGAAAGAATTTATCGTGTTACTTCTGATTTACATTTCCCGGACCAACTATTGCAAATCTCCGGCGTATCGATGCCCTTGGGACCTGCAGTACAGCGGGAATTATCAGGAATAGACGTAGCTGCTCCTTTTCTTTTATTTCCGGAACGTGTACAGGTGGCCGTTACCCGTCAAAACAAACCCGTTATATTTAAAAAACAACCGGATATCATTCTTGCCGATAAAAACTATTTCAACATTGTTCCTTACGAATGGGTCTCTGGTTCACCAGCAGTATTGACAGAACCGTTCAATGTTGTATTGACCGTAAGCAGAGCCAAAGCTTATTTTCAATTCGATGATATAACAAAAGCAATCGGGCAGACGATAAGTTATAATGATTCACTAAAGGCAACCGTAACCGGCATTGTTAAAGACATCGATCAACCAACTGATTTTCCGTTTAAAGAATTTATTTCGTATTCGACAATAGAAAAAAGCTGGCTAAAAAATTCAGTGAGTACAGATGAATGGAACAGCATCAGTTCAAACACTCAGCTTTTTTTAAAAGTTAGCAAAGGAAAAGATTCAGCGTATGTAAATAAACAACTAAAGGATCTTTACAAACGTTATTCGAAAAAAGATTTTCTTTCCATTGATCATACCGTTCAACCATTAACGAATTTTCATTTCGATGAGAATTATGGAAATTTCAGCGAAAGACAAGGTCATAAAAGCACGTTGTTTGGGCTAATCGTTCTAGCGATATTTCTGCTACTGTTAGGTTGTATTAACTTTATCAATCTCACAACGGCGCAGGCATCGCAACGATCTAAAGAAATCGGTATTCGTAAAACGATGGGTAGTCTGCGCTCCCAGCTCACTGTTCAATTTTTAAGTGAGACATTATTACTGACGCTTGCTGCTACTATCATCGCATTATTTCTTGTCCCTTTATTATTAAAAGTTTTCTCTGGCTTTATACCACCAGAGGTCAACGCAGGAATGTTGAAGAATGGAAATATCATTCTTTTTGCGATTATACTGGTGGTTATTGTAAGCGTTCTGGCTGGCGCCTATCCTGCACTCTTTCTGTCATCATATAAACCAGCACAGGTTCTCAAAAACCAGGTATCCAGTGCTGCAGGCAAAACGAGAAGGTTATGGTTGCGTAAAACATTGACCGTATCACAATTTGTGATTGCACAATTTCTCGTGATTGCTGCAATGATTGTCGTAAAACAAATCAGTTATTCATTAAATAAAGAGCTCGGTTATAAAAAAGATGCGATTATTACATTTACAATTCCAGGCAATCCGAACGATCAGAAAAAACTGGTATTGCAGCAAAAATTAAATGCCATCCCAGGCATTGCAATGATAAGTCTTGCAGGAACCACCCCGGCTGCAAACGGTTACAACATGTCTTCAATGGATTTCTCGGACAATAAGAAAAAAATAAGCTCTACTGTTGAGGTAAAAAGCGCCGATACAAACTATTTCAAAATATATGGAATGAAATTGCTGGCAGGCAGATATCTCCAACAAAGCGACACATCAAGGGAACTGCTGATCAATGATACCTATGCAAAGTTTCTTGGCTTTCAAAATCCCGCGGATATAGTTGGAAAATCCATCGTAAGGAATAATGCGACGCTCCCAATTATTGGAGTATTGGCTGACTTTCATTCACAGTCAACACGAAGCAAGATCAAACCGCTGGCATATTCTTCGGAAGAGAAATGGCATTCTAATTTTCATATCGCGCTGACAAAAGTAAATGGGTCCACAGTAGCATGGAAGCAGACTATTGCGAAGATTGAAAAGGCTTATAAAGAAGTTTACCCGGATGAAGACAGTTTCAACTACGAGTTTTTTGATGAGCGGATTGCAAAGTTTTATACAGCAGAGCAAAATTTGTCCAAATTGCTGAAATGGGCTACTGCGCTGGCGATCTTCATCAGTTGTTTGGGCCTGTTTGGATTAGTGATTTACACAACTGGGGCACGGACGAAAGAAATCGGAGTACGAAAAGTATTGGGTGCTTCTGTAACGCAAATTGTATCGCTGCTGTCAAAAGATTTTATGCAATTGGTTTTATTGGCTTTCGTAATTGCTGCACCTTTGGCATGGTGGGCGATGTATAAATGGTTGCAGGATTTCGCCTTCCGTACCAATATGAGTTGGTGGATATTTGCAGCAAGCGGGGGGTTGATGATTATTATAGCAGTAGTTACATTGAGTTTTCAAACGATACGGTCAGCAAAGGCGAATCCGGTAAAATCATTGAGAACGGAATAAAGTACAGTTAAGAATGAAAAATGAAATCCCGATAGCTATCGGGAGAAAAATAAATAACGAAATAATGAATGGCTTATGGCCTATAGCTTATAGCTTAAATAAAGAACAACTATTAAAATAACAATTATGCTCGAGTTAAAAGGAATTTACAAATGGTTCAATACAGGTAATAACAGGACGTTTATCCTGAAAGATGTTGATCTGTCGGTTAAAGAAGGAGAGTTCATATCAATAATGGGGCCTTCCGGTTCAGGCAAATCTACCTTGCTGAATGTGGTTGGCATGCTGGATGATTTCAATGAAGGTGAATATACTTTTCTGCATGAGCCGGTACATAAATTAAAAGAAAAACAACGTTCTTCTTTATACAAACAATATATCGGTTTTGTATTCCAGGCTTATCATTTGATTGATGAGCTGACTGTTTATGAAAATATTGAAACACCTCTAATATACCAGGACCTGAAAGGTTCTGAACGTAAGGCGATGGTAGCAGATATTCTTGACCGTTTCAATATTGTTGGCAAAAAGGATTTGTTTCCAACACAATTATCCGGAGGCCAGCAACAACTTGTGGGCATCGCCCGTGCTTTGATTGCAAAACCAAAATTATTACTAGCAGATGAACCAACAGGTAACCTGAATTCAAAACAGGGCGAAGATATTATGGCGCTGTTTAAAGAATTGAATGACGAGGGCATGACTATCATACAGGTAACACACTCGGAAAAGAACGCTGAATACGGAACCAGGATCGTTAATCTTTTAGATGGAATGGTAGTAAAAGAAACTGTTTAACCCAAAAGCAATTAATAAATCAACAGATACAAAGAGAGGTATTTCATGAAACACAAAATTCTTATTGTAGGATTGGCAGTTGTTGCGACATTGATATCGTCGCGTAACGCAGAGGCTCAGTCGAAGACACTAATGACCCTACGCCAGTGTATAGAAGCCGGAATTGCTAATAACTTCAACGTAAAGCAGGCGGAATTACAGGCACAGACAGACAAATCAAACTGGACATATGCAAGGTTGTCTCTTTTACCAAACCTGAACGGATCTGCCGGTCTTAGTTTCAACCAGGGCCGTAGTATTGACCCATTCACCAATCAGCCGGTGACTCAGTCATTTAATTCATCTAACTACGGGATAACAAGCAATGTTATTTTATTTAGTGGTTTAGCACTACAAAACGCCATAAAACAAACATCGCTAACTTACCAGGCGTCACAGGCGGATTGGCAACAACAAAAAGATAATGTCACCATTAATATCATTCTCACTTATCTGCAGGTATTGACGTATGAAGATCAGTTGACACAACTGGGTTACCAGGCATCTTCTTCAAAACAGCAGGTAGACAGGTTGCAGAATATGTTTAACCAGGGCGCTCTTAGCAAACCTTCTGATCTCAGCGATTTACAAGGTCAATACAGCGGCGATCAGTTATCGATTATTAATACTCAAAATGCATTGGAAACAGCAAAGATCAGTCTCTGCAATTGGATGAACATACCGTATAATAAAGACATCGAGCTCGAACGCATAGATGTAAACACTATAGCGGCAAAGTATGAAGACACTCCTGACAAAATTTACCAGACAGCATTGCAGAATTTTGCACAAATCAAAGCTGTTGATTTGCGGGTAAAAAGCGCCGCTAAAGCAGTTCAGGTACAAAGAGGCTACTTATGGCCGCAGCTTTCATTTGGCGCTAATGTTACCACTAACTATTCGAGTGTTGCCCGGCAAAGTCAATACATAAATACAACAACAGTCACTTCAGATAGTTATGTAGACGTAGGAGGAACTCAATATCCATTGCAGGTAAAGCAGGATAATTTTTCTTCCAATAAAATTTCTTACAACGATCAGCTTAATAACAACCTCTACACCTCATATGGGTTTAATCTTTCGATCCCGATCTTTAATAACTGGAGGCAAAGAACTTATTTGAAACAAGCTAAAATAAATTATCAGCTTCGCGACTTTACTGCAAAGTATACAAAAACACAATTGAACCAGTCTATCAACCAGGCCTATGCAAATATGATCTCTGCTTCAGGAAGGCTAACTACGTTAACTGACCAGACAGCTGCCTATTCTGAATCATTCCGTCAGTCCGAAATACGTTTCACTGAAGGCGTAACTAATTCTATAGTCGAATATTTATTATCTAAAAGCAGAATCGACGGAGCCAATATCGGCCTCATCAATGCGAAATATGATTATATCCTCCGAATGAAAATCCTTGATTATTACGAAGGCAAACCATTATGGTAAAAAAAACTGCATTTACCTAATAAAAAAGAGATGGGATTTCCATCTCTTTATTTTTTTACTAACAAGTGATCAAAATTGAACCTCAAGACATACAAGGTAGGGCTGAAAAATTATCAAGATGAATCTCTTAAATATCTTGTATGCCTTGTATGGTTCAACAGTAAAAGCTGAAGCAGGTAGGTCATCTATGAATGTAAAGAGTCGTCAATAGACGATTCCTGATTTTAAAATATCTGTCTCATTCAAAATAACTTTATAGCAGAATAAGAAAAATAATTTAATTTTCTCTATCCAATCTGAATGCAATGGCTACAACAACACTCAAGACCAACAAACCCGGCGGATTTCTATTGTTTCCATGGAGCTTGCTATCTATTGTATTGATCCTCTTATTTGATATCGCATTTAGCAATTTTTTTGGAAAAAACTGGAGCTGGATTGTATTGGTATTAATTATCCCGGCTGCGATCATTGAGAATTTGAAAATCGGCTATTCCACCATCCGTGTGATGTTTTTGAAAATCATCTATTCATTGATTTCTTTTCTCATTGTCGGATTGGCATTTGGTATCGCAGGTGCAGGTTGGTATTACGAACGTTTTCAGCATGTACAAATACCAACAGTAGATATTCCATGGTATGTATTGCTCGCATTAGGTGTTATACTCCTGATAGAAATTGCGCAAATTTTCAGCATGCTGAAAGCGGTCAAGAGAGAATTTATGCAATTTGACCCGGACAATTGATTTGTGAATAGGGATGGTCAATTGTCAATGGTGAATAGAGTATCTGGCAGTGATTGATCGATTATTTCGTTCCTCTAAATTTTTATTGCGGCTTTCAAAAAAGGGATTGTTGGTAAAGAACTGATGAGTCTCAACTCTTCCATCAAAGATGTTTCGTTGTCGAGGAATTTAAAAACAAGGACAGGTTTATTTTTTTTAAATAATTGGGAGAATATCTTGTCGCCTCCGAGTTTTTTTTCTTTTAATATTCGCAATAAAACCGCATCATAGAAATGAAAGCGTTTATTAGTGAGTGGGAGATGTGATAGCGACCTGTTATTTACCAGGCAATCAACGATGGCATCCGATTGCTTTTGTATAAACTGAAATGTGTATCCACTCGAGGCTTTTGTCTGGCCACCTGCCGTACCAATGTGGTATATTCCATTTTTATAAAACTGAAAAGATTCTGTTGTCATTGGAATTATACCGAACTCCTCAGCAGTTATTTTATAATTTTTAATTTTCAGCATGCTGCCGATATAGTTCTTTAATCCTTCATCATATCGTTGTGATTCTAATACTTTTTCCGTAAATAAAGTAAACTCGATTAAAGCCTTATTTCTTTCAAAGGGTAAAGCATAGGCGAATGTTGTTCCGTAGTTTTGAGCTACGCGAAAATCCATAAGTGTCGCAATGGATGGATCAAAACAAGCT
Source organism: Chitinophagaceae bacterium (assembly GCA_049840875.1). Classification (GTDB taxonomy): domain Bacteria; phylum Bacteroidota; class Bacteroidia; order Chitinophagales; family Chitinophagaceae; genus JAFDYH01. The sequence goes on from JASGJE010000007.1 coordinate 418,190, forward strand.
CCTTCGGTTTCAATCATCCATCCCTTGAAATGTTGAAGCAAACTGATTGCTTTGCGGCCTGAAGTATTTAACGGTTTGTAAATAGAGTTGAATACTATCGAATCATGAATACATAACTTTTCGTCTCCGCAATCAATAATTACCTTATCATCTTCACAAGCAATATTCCTTATGTCGCAATATTGTATCGCGATATTACTATGTTTCCTGATCTCGCTGAAACAATAATTATAAAAATCGATGCCCCGAATCATTTTATAGGTGTATGGAGAAATATTCAGACCAGATGAAAAGTAAGGACTATAAAAATTAAGCGTCTCCCATTTCTTATACACGATGTCTTCAAAAAAGCCTTTTTGTTTTTCCCAAAAGCACCATGTACGATCATTACTATTCTTCTGCGCTTTATCAATCAATAAAATCTTCTTGTCAGAAAAACGATTCGATTTTATCATTCGCACTACGATACTTAGTGCAGCACATCCGGCGCCAAGAAAAACATAGTCGAATTTTTGAGCAGAATTTGTTGACAAAAGAAATAATAAGTTATAAGAGGAAATTATGGAAGAAAAATCAGATATGAAAGTAAAAGGGTGAAGATGTAATTCAATTACTTCGCAGGAGAATATTGTACTTTCTGCGCCTCCATCAGTTGTTTGTCTCTCTTTACTTTTTCCCAATACTTTTTGTGTACGTACAGCATACCGAAGCTTTCACCATCATGCTTATCCAGGTGCTTGTGATGCATTTTATGCGCCCAGCGTAATGCACGAACATACGTGCTTTTACTTTTACTAAACCATTTGAATCGTTGATGAATAATCACATCATGAACCATGAAATAAGAAAATCCATAGGCAAAAATACCAAAGCCGATAGACTGAACCCACCAGATATGATCGTACGTACCGATCCACAATAAAATAATTGTGGGCACAGCGAATATCACAAAGAAAGCGTCATTCTTTTCGAAAAAACCTGGTTCTACCTGGTGATGATCTTTATGCAAATACCAGAGAAAACCATGCATCACATATTTATGTGTTAACCATGTAATGCCCTCCATAACAAGATAGGCGCCTAATAGTACCAGTATATAGTACAGTGCGATCATAATTAATCAGGCAATCATTTTTACATAACGTTCCTTCCACCAGGCTTCAATTTTGGGAAACACAATGTGTAACCACGCCGTAAATTTTTCGGGATGGATCTGCATAGAATAACGAATGTCTTCGAGGTCTTTGAAGCAGTAGTCACATACTTCTTCGGGATTTGCATGAATAACACCATTGTATTCCCCGGTAAAAACATGATCGAATTCATATTCCGTCAACCCGTTGTTGAATTCTGCACGATAGGTAAATTCAAACGCTTTATCGACAACTGCGGAAAATCCAAGTTCTTCCCGCAGTCTTCGAACAGCCGCATCCTCCACCATCTCACCCGGATACGGATGACTACAACATGCATTAGACCATAAACCTCCGCTGTGATATTTATTCAACGCTCTCCTCTGTAGCAGCATTTCGCCTTTGCTATTAAATATGAAGACGCTGAATGCACGATGCAGCAGACCTTTCACGTGTGCTTCCATCTTTTCCATCACACCACTTTCTATATCCTGCTCATTTACCAAAATCACAAATTCTTCTCTCATCATTTTTTCGTTTAAATAAGTCTTAATTGATTTTTTACACCGGCTCTTACCACTATCATTGCTTTTCGATAGGCAGGTATTCGTATTCTCGCTTCGAATATTCTTGAAGATTGAGTGTTTTTTATTTTCCTGAATAACGACAAATAATACTTGTAGGCTACATACACACCAAATCTCGCCTTCAATGGCAATTGTAAAATTCCCTTGTATGCCTGCCTGAAATCATTTTGAATATCTTTTTCTATTTCGCTCTTTTGCAGATTATTGAAATTATTAAAATCGCACCCTGGAAAATATGTTCTGGATAGCCCGTTATAATCCGCCTTTACATCCCGCAAAAAATTCACTTTCTGAAATGCGGCACCCAATGACCGGGCATAATTTTTCAACTTATCGTATCTCTCTCGATCTCCTTCACAGAAAATATAGAGACACATCAGTCCAACAACTTCTGCCGAACCATAGATATATTCCTTGTATCCATCGTTATCATATCTCTGTTTCGTAAGATCCATTTCCATGCTGTGAAAAAAAACTTCAATCAATTGATGATCTATCTGAAATCGATTAACTGTCTGCTGAAAACTATTCAGAATAGGATTCAAACTAATTCCCGATTCAATCGCCTGCCATGTCTCCTTTCTGAATTGCAGAAGCAATGCGGGTTTATCGAAATCATGAAATGTATCGACAATTTCATCGGCAAAACGAACAAAGCCATAGATATTAAAAATTGGAGCCCGCAGGTCTTTGTGCAAAAGACGAATAGCAGATGAAAAAGAGGTGCTATACCGTTTGGTCACTACCTGGCTGCACTCCTGGCTTACTTTATGAAATAACTCAATCACGTAACTGTAATTTAACGATTATTGAAATGATTTGAGCACTTCCCGGGCTACAACTTCCCCACTTATCAATGAAGGAGGAACGCCCGGACCAGGTACGGTTAATTGACCAGTATAAAAAAGATTGTTCACCTTTTTACTCCGGCAGGATGGCCTTAAAATAGCAGTTTGCTTTAGCGTATTCGCAAGGCCGTACGCATTCCCTTTAAAGGAATTATAATCATTTACGAAATCGGTGACTGAATAAGATTTATAAAATACAATGCTCTCCGAAATATTCTGATCAATACGCTTTTCTATACGACGGAGAATGATCTCGAAATATTTTCTTCTCAGATCTTCCGTATCACCGGAAAGACCGGAAGCAACCGGTACGAGAAAGACAAGGCTTTCGCAACCCGGTGGCGCAACTGAGGGGTCAGTTACTGAGTTTATACTGACATAGAAAAGCGGATCGGAAGGCCACTGTGGCTTATCATATATCTCATTCGCATGCTGGTCGAACGGCACATCGAAGAACAATGAATGATGCTGGACATTGTTCAATTTCTTATTTAACCCAACATAATATAACAGACAGGAAGGCGCCATCACACGATTCGCCCAGTAGCTTTCAGTATAAGTTCTGAATTGTGCTGATAATAATTTTGTCTCCGTAAAATTATAATCAGCGCTGCTTATCAATACATCTGTATCATAGGTGCCATGTTCTGTTATAACTTTTTTTGCTTTGCCATTCTGAACACCTATTTCATTTACACTTTCATTGAATTGAAAACGAACGCCAAGTTCAAGCGCTAACTGATACATTCCTTTCACTACAGAATACATGCCGCCATCGGGATACCATGTGCCGCCTTTTATGTCAGCATAATTCATCAGGCTGTACAATGCGGGAGTGTTCTGAGGCAATGCGCCCAGGAAAAGAATCGGAAACTCCATTATTCTCCTAAGCTTATCACTCCTGAAATGCCTGTAAATATGGTTTTGAATAGACGTAAAAACATCCAACTTGAATACGCCGGATATCGTTTGCCAATCCATGAATTCAGTTATTGACAAACCGGGCTTATAGACAAGCTTTCCTACACCAACATCATATTTATAAGCTGCTTCGCGCAGGTATTTGTCCAATTGCAAGCTACTTCCAGGTTCAATTTCTTCGAACCATTGTTTCAACAATGCATAGTCAGCCGGAATATCTGAAAGTTCATCCTCCCAATATATTCGGTAAGAAGGATCAAGTCGGGTCAATTTATAATAATCTGAAGAACGCTTACCAAATTGATTAAAAAATCGTTCAAACACATCAGGCATCCAATACCAACTCGGGCCCATATCAAACGTAAATCCATCAGCTTTCAACTGTCTTGCACGTCCGCCCGCAGTGTCATTTTTTTCTATCACCAATACCTTCCACCCTGCTTTCGCCATAAAGCAAGCTGCAGATAAGCCAGAGAAACCACTGCCGATTATGAGGACAGATTTTTGCAAGAGATGAAAGAAAATTTATGGTTGGATTGCCTGATGGTTACTCTATTGAATCTGTTAACGTTTTTATCAACAAGAATAGCTTTGACAATACTGAATAATTCAGCTCCAGCCCACTTCTGTTTATAAGACTTTACCTGAAATACGAATTAAAAAATAAGAAAGATTTTGCGAGACAGAAAGACCTACTTCCTTTGAAGTAAATGAAGAAAGAATTTGCTCAAGACTGGGGGATAAGGAGCACACTATCATTAGAAATACTAACGACTCATCACTTATTAGCTACATACTTTTTAATGCCGGTTGATTTGCTCTTTCAACAACTTTCTTGCGAAGTGAATACGGCTTTTGATTGTTCCTAATGGTTCATTCAAGGCCTCAGCAATTTCGTGATATTTATATCCATCGAAATAAAGCGAGAATGGCGTCTTGAATATCGCAGGCAAATTGTAAATAGCCTTTTTGATTTCTTTCATTTCAATATTGCTTTCCGCAACATTAGCAACCGTTACCTGGTTGTTATTTAAAAGAAAATCATTAGTAGAATTATCAAAGACAGTCTTGTGCTTTGCAGCTCTGCGGTAATTATTGATGAAAATATTCCGCATTATAGTGAAAAGCCACGCTTTGATATTAGTACCAGCACTATACTTTTCCTGGTTGGCCAGTGCCTTATATAGTGTTTCCTGGTATAAGTCTTTTGCCGCTTCGTTGTCCCGCGTAAGATTGATAGCAAAAGGTTTGAGAAAGTCAGAATTATCAACCAGCAATTCTTCAAATTCAACTACAGACATGTATAAAGATTTAAAGAAGTACTCCGCAAAATTAACAAATTCCGCGCCTGAAAAAATAACCTATGTTAATTTATGGGTTGTTGTCTGCTGTAAAAATGCCGGAGGAAAAGTGAATGTAAGTACAACTGATAAGACGACAATTCGATGACAATAACAAAGTCAGCCGCGAATTGTTCAGGGATTTGTAAAAAATTATGGATTACAGCGTTGTATTCCTGATTTTTCCAGATTCAAGTAGTTTATTCAGAGGGGAAGTGATGGAAGAATCGTGCAAAGCCTTTAAATGCTTTTGATGATGGAGGTCTGTACCAACAAGATCATAATACCCTTTTTCCAAAAGATAATTTGCCAACTGCTGAACTGTCCTGCCATAAACGCCGGCAAATGACATAATGTTCACCTGGAAGAGATATCCGGCATCTTTCAGTTCATCATAAAACTCTTTGTTCTGATCAAGGTATGTATAGCGCTCCGGGTGTGCAATAATGGGTTGATAATCCTGCATACGCATTTCAAACAGGATCTCTTTCACGTTCACCGGTGGGCTAGCCATAGAGAACTCGGATAGCACATAGTTTTCACCAAATGTCAATAGCGGTTCTTTTCTCTTTAACAATCCTGCAACATGATCATCGAGATAATACTCAGCAGCGGCCTCCAGCTCAATATCGATTTCCTGTTCTTTCAATACATCTCTCATCTCGTCCAATACTTCGAGTATTCCGTCCCGTGTGTTTGGATACATTTCCCAAAGAACATGCGGTGTAGCAATCAATTTTGTGTAGCCAAGTTCTTTCATGCCGCGAATCAATTCAAGCGACATCGTCAGGTCTTGTGCACCATCATCAATTCCCGGCAACACATGTGAATGCATATCCGTTTTTACAGCTGTAAACGGTTGTTTATCGTGTTTCGATTTGGAAAAGAGTTTGAACATGCAACTATTAAAAAGTCAAAAGTAAAAAGGAAAAAATAAAAAAGGGATTTTGTACCAATTGGAATTTTATATTGCCGCTATTGGCACGTATTCATCCCGCAGTGGCAAGGAAGGAAATAGCTTGTTTACCAAATCACTCTTTGGAAAAACGATGTACCACCCGGTAAGGAAAAGAATTGATAAGTCTGTAAAAAAATTACGATGCGCCTGGTACCACAATTCCAACGCGCCTTTATACGGCAGAATTTCTTTCGCATAACATTCATGCGGCGGTAGAGATGAATGTGTGATAATTAATTCTTCGTCACGAAATACGATCGAACCAATTCCTGTCAATCCTGGCTTCACATTGTAAACTTTTTCTTTCAGTTCTGGAGAATAGCGATCGTATCCGGCTTTCATTAATGGTCTCGGACCAACAAATGACATATCGCCGGTAAGTATGTTAATGATTTGCGGTAGCTCATTGAGTTTACTCTGTCGCAAGAATCTTCCAACTGCTGTGATACGTGGATCTTTTCTTACAGTCACATCGCCGTGGCCCATATTCGGACTATTCTTCAGCATTGTCGCAAACTTCCAGATGCGGAAGATCTGGTTCTTATATCCAACTCTATCTTGTCGAAAAAAAACTTCATGCTCGCCGGTGAGCAGTAAAAGAATGATTATGGGAATCAATATTGGCGAGAGAATAATCAATGCCAATAGTGAAAACAGTATATCAAACAAACGTTTTATCAGTGAATACATAGGCCTCCTCCCGACCTTCTCCATTGGAGGAGGCCCTCAGGGCACAACCCTGGCTTATTTGAACTGATTATATGAATTGTATTACCATTCATTTTTTCCTATCCAATCGCGTTTTTAATTTCTCTTACCACAATCTCCAAATCTTCATCAGTAATACCTGTTGAACTTGGAATGCTCAAACAAGTATTATAAATGTAGTCCGCATTGTCTTTTTGCTGCACATACACACAGTCTTTATACATTGGCAGTTTATTCATCGGCATCCAGAACCGGCGGCTGAGAATTTTGTTTTTATTCAGGTGATCCAGCAATTTTTGTTGCTGATCGGTTTGAATTGTAAATAACCAGCCATTCGTATTTACTTCTGCTAATTCTTTTTGAAAGCGTATATCGGCAACTCCTTCCAGGTTCTCTTTGTAAAATTTAACGCACTCTTTTTTTCGCTTTATAAATGACGGCAACAGTTCCATTTGTGCTACACCGATAGCAGCAAGTACATTTACAAGCCGATAATTGTATCCAACTTCATCGTGATAATATTCATCAGGACTTGCTTTCGCTGTCGTCGTAATATGCTTTGCTTTTTTTGCAAGTTGTTCATCGTCCGTAACAATTACACCGCCGCCCCCTGTTGAAATAATTTTATTACCATTAAAACTAAAACAACCTATTGGACTGAAAATACCTCCACTCTTTCCTTTATAAGTAGTGCCTAATGCTTCTGTAGAATCTTCAACAACTGCTATCGGGTATTTTTTTATAATCGATAAAAAACGATCCATATCACACATATTGCCGAGTATGTGAACAGGCATAATAGCGGAAATACGCCGACCATCTTTTATATAAAAAAGAGAACCGTCTTTTTCGTCTGTTTCATTTTCTAAAAATTCTTCAAGCAGATCAAGATCCATTTGCCACAACAACGGATCAGCATCAATCAATATGGGATCAGCACCGATATATTTTATGGAATTTGCAGAAGCGACAAAAGTGAGATTGGGGAGAATAACATAATCACCAGATTTTACACCACTTAAAAGCAATGCTATATGTAATGCAGCAGTTCCATTCACCGCAGCAACACCATATTTAGAACCTGCAAAATCGGCCACCATCTGTTCAAACCGGTTCACGTATTCACCAACCGAAGAAATCCATCCTGTATCAAGGCAATCCTTTACATACTTCCATTCATTGCCCGCCATATTCGGCAAACTCAACGCTATGAATTTTTCGTTACTCATTATTCGATGTAGGATTTCGGATGTCTGATTTATGATTTAGTTTCACAACTCAAAAATTCTTTTGACCATTGACTACTCATTACTGATTACTCGTACACTTTATTTCCCTGTTCCAGGTATTGATCATACCATTCAATTGTTTTCCTCAATCCATCTTTCCAGCCAACTTCAGGTTTATAACCGAGCTGTGTAGTTGCTTTTGTAATATCAGGACAGCGGCGCGATACAGAGCCAGGATAAGTTGGTGCATTTTCATATTCTCCTTTGAAATTCATTAATTCACCTGAGTAATGAATCAGATCGCCGATTGTAATTTCTTCCTGTGTTCCGATATGATAAATCTGCCCATTCGTGCCCGGCTGTTCCATCGCTAATACTGTGCCTTGCACTGCGTCGGCAATGTAACAAAACGCTCTTGTCTGATCATGTCCATACACTTTAAATGGTGTCTCACCTTTTCTGAAGCGTACAACAAGGTGTGGTATTACATGTTTGAATCCCATTCTTGGACCATACACATTATGATAGCGGACTATTGTCGTTTCAAAACCTAATATTCTCGAGTAATTTAAAAATCCCGATTCGCCTAACATTTTTGTAACCGCATAAGTAAAACGCGGATGACCGATATCTTCAATACAAAGAGGTACTTGCTCAGGTGTAGGGATAGTATAGCCAAACGCATCAACAGTACCTGCATAACATTCACTGGTAGAGGTAAATAATGCTTTGCCGATTTTTGAGCGGCGTATCCATTCGAGTGTGTTATAAATAAGCGCTGTATTAATCCGGATAATTTCGTGCGGAATAGAGTTTGCATTATCTACTCCAACTACCGACGCGAGCATGTAAACCTGGTCATAATTATTATCAAGGTTATCGTACGTTTTTGGGTCGGTAAAATCGCCGGCAACAACGCGGATGTTGTGCTTCTTTACAAGTGATGTAAATAATTCATCTTCTTTTCCTCTTGCAAAATTGTCAGCGATGGTAATGGAATAATCTCTGTTTTCAGCAAGATACTTTGAGATATTAAACCCTATGAAACCGGCGCCGCCGAGTAGTAAAACTTTTTTGCTCATGATTTATAGCTGGATATTAGTAGCTCATTGTTCGATTGCTTGATGGCTTTATTGTTAAAATCCTCAACAACCATTAAACAATCAAACCATTTAGCAATTGAATTTACAAATCTCCCCTCCCGATCACTTTCACAATATGTTTGGCTGATAACGATTCTATCTGCTCATTTGTAAATACACCAATAGTATCGTAAATAAAAGAGCGTCTTTTCGCCAATAATTTTTCGATGAATTGTTGATTGTTCCTGTACTCTTTATGTCCTGTTGTAATTACAATTACATCATAGTTTTCTTTCAGCAATTCATTCAGATCCTGGTTTATCCATAAATCTTTCTCTTCCCAATACAAAACATGCGGATCGTGTAGTGTAATTTCTGCGCCCTGATTTTCAAGTTCTTCATAAAAACCTTCTACCGGCGTGTAGCGGGTATCACCCACGTCATTCAAATAACTAACGCCAAGTAACAAGATTTTTTTCCCCTCCAGTGAATTTTGGTATTGCGATTGTAAATATTCAAATGCATACAAAGGCATTTTATCATTGATGTGAACGCCTTTTTCGCTTTGCGATAACTTCTCTTCACTACCAAACAAATTCATCCTTGCCCAACTCGCCAGCAATGGATCTTTCGTCAGGCAATAACCGCCAACTCCTAATCCGGGCAACATGATATTTTTATGTGTTGGTCGCATACGTATTGCATTCACCACTTCATAAATGTCTACTCCGGCTTCTTCAGCAAAACGACTCCATTCTACCATGAAAGCGATATTCATTGCACGGAAAGAATTTTCCAGCACTTTCGCCATTTCAGTTGCGTTGGTATTGCCAAGCTGTGTCAATGGATATTCATCTGTTTTAATTACTGTCCGCAAAAAACTTTCTACGGCTTTCGTGCTCTTATCATCTGTACCAGCAAAAACGCGGTAAAAGTTCTGAATTGAATCGATATATTTTGGGCCAGGCATCACCCGTTCATATGAGTGGCCTACTTTCAATTCATCAACCGGCAAATTTCTTTTCTGCAAACTATCTTCCAGAATCGGACGAACAATCTTTTGTGATGTGCCGGGAGGAACAGTTGTTTCGACTAAAACCAATACATCTTGTTTGCAATTTTGCCCGATGCTTTCAATTGCCTTTTTAAATGGCGTAAGATCTACACTGTAATCTTCAAGATCCTTGTTAGCGGCTGATTTCTTTTTTACATCAAGGTTTATATCAACCACTATCACATCTGCTTTGCTGAAAGCATATGGATCGTAGGTAGCATAATAATTCTTTTTCTGAAGTGAATTCTTATAATAAATATCGATTTTGGGATCACTGGCAATTACAGGAAATGTTCCTTCATTGATTGAGCGGATTTTCCAATAAGAAGAAACGGAGGGCAGATCAATTCCGATCACGGCATATTCTTCTGTCAGCGCATTTGCTACCACCAACCCCATCACAGAGCCGACAAAACCCAAACCTTGTACGACTACTACCTTTTTACCAGGATGAAGCGAAAGAAAATTATCAATACCTTGTTTATCATTATTAGAACCTGGTAAAGGGTATTCTTTATTGGTAATCGGGCTTCTCGAAACGTTCAGAGTGGCTGTTTCCATATTCAGGTTTAAATTACTTTAGCTACAGGAAAAACGTTTTTTCAAAAGAAAAAGTTTTACCACAATAAAAAATCAGCGCTTTTGCAGAATATGCGCCTGGATTGGCCCATAATTTCCGCTTGGTGGAAGGAAAGAAAAGAACTTTACCAGTTCCGTATTCTTCAGATTGGGATCGCCTTTTGTGAGAAGCGGATGTAAAACCCTCGCAGAAAAATAATGGCTGCTTAAGAAATTGTATTGCAATGAGGCATTTTCAATCGTTCCGAGTGAGGAAGGTTCCGCAACAGCAAATAGCGGATGAATAAATGCTTTAAAAGATTCTTTGTCGAAATACAGGTTATGATGGGCAACAGGAATACTGTTCAGGCCCAATTCGTTTCTTGCTTTGTTCAGGTTGTCGAAACCGTCGGTAAATGATTCCACCATAAAATAGAATCCACCTTTCTTTAATACTCTGTGTATTTCGGTCAATGCTTTTTGCTGATCTTCCCATGTTAACAGGTTAATAAGGCAACGTTCAGTATAAACAATATCAACCGAGGCATTTTCAAAAGCAAGCTTACGCACATCGCCCTGGGAAAATGAACCGTTACTGATTTTTCGCTGCTCTGCAATTGCGAGTAAATCATGACTGAAATCCATTCCATGGAAACTCGTTTGAGGATGAGCGGCTGCCAGCTGTTGCAGAGTATACCCATTGCCGCAACCAATCTCCAGCACTTTACCTGCAATCACACGTACTTCACGGAGATTAAAAAAAGAAAAAATGCTTTCCAATTCTTTTTGCCTGATGATCGTGTCTTCCATTGTTGAGGAGGAAGAATCTTTATGTTTTTCGGCCTGTATTTTATAATGACTCTGGATGATTTCGTCATTGCTAACACTCTGATTCGCCATACACATTTATTTTTTTAATGATTGCAAACTTATCGCATCGCTATCGATCAGGCAAATTATTCGCTACCGGTGAAACTGAAGATGTCATGAAAACTACTGCGGGCTACATGAAAAAAGTTGAGCAATAACCAAAACACAAAAGCATGTATTGAGTACATGCTTTGTAAAAATAAAAGGGGGTAGTTTTGGGTTTATGCGGCAATTAGCTTTGCTGGATGCTTCTTTACGAGCAGCTTTTGCGGGTTACCAACTACGGTAACATTATCTGGAATATCTTTTACTATTACAGTACCGGCACCAATCACAACGTTTCTTCCGATAGTGATACCTTGACGGATGACAGAGTTAGCGCCTACAAATGTTCCTCTGCCAACTGTTACGTTTCCACAAAGAACAGCACCCGGAGCAACGTGAACAAAATCTTCAATCCGGCATTCATGTTCAATCGTGCAGGAAGTATTGCATATCACTCCACGACCAATTTCAACCAGAGGGTTCAATGTTGCGTTAGCGGCGATCATTACTCCATCACCCATACGAACTGATGAAGAAATAACTGCTGAGGGATGAATAGCATTGATAGGACTTCCGAGAAAAGCACTCATTTGTGTGTGAATCTTTTCGCGGATACCGTTATGACCAACACAAGCAAAGAAATCAAACCTCTTTAGTTTCTTAATGGCTTCAGATTCCTTGCCGAGATATTGAAGGTGATAGGGGTTTTGTTGTTTTTCTTCCTGGTCGCAATAGGCGGTAACAAGGCGGCCAGCGCTTAGTAAAATATCGATGATCACATAGGAGTGGCCTGAATAGCCAATAATTGCCACCGGTTTTTTCAATGTGGTTTTCATTGATTTGGACTTTGGAGCAACTAAAATATATCGCTCTTTTGATAGTCCAAAGTAACCACACTATATAATACGATAAATCAGGTACAACTACTTCATGCAGAATCGTAGTTTTCCGATTTTATGCTTCTGCAAGCAATTCATCATACCGTTTCCGTATCGATTGATGAACAATCTTCTGATCGAAATGCTGTTCTATTTTCTTACGAAGATTAACGGCGTACTGTTGCAAAATAGTTTTGCTTGTGAGAGCAAATTCAAGTTGTTGGTGAAGTTCTTCTTCATTCTTTACAGTAAATAACAATCCTGTCTTTTGATGTTCCACCACGTCAACATTCCCTTCTATACGGGAACAAATAATGGGGCAATTCATTGCACCCGCTTGCAGCAACACATTGGGAAATCCCTCACGATAGGAAGGATGCAATAGTGCGTAAGAAAAGTACATGTAATATTCTACTTCATCGCTCCATCCAGTCATGATAATCGCCGGATGGGTTTTCAGAATATTTCTGGCTTCATTACTTACAGGATCCAGCTCGTCTTCGAATTCACCAACAAGTAGCAGTCTCAGCCGAGGATTTTTCTTATACACTTTGTCAAATGCTTTCACCAGTTCATCAATGCCTTTATCTTTTACGATGCGGCCTACGCAAAGAAGGTAAGTAAGGCTATCCTCATAGGAAATCATTGATTTTATCCGATTCAATTTCTCTATATCCAATGCATCCGGAGAAAAACGCGAAAGATTGATGCCATTAGTTGAACCTAACCCGATTACTTCAAGTTTATCGTTACTGACAAGCTTATTCTCTTTTATATAATTCAATAATGAAAAACTATTCGGCCATACATGTGTAGCGGATGCGGCCGTTAACTTTTCCATTCTCACCAGTATTTTTCTTCCAATGCCAGATGAAGTCATAAAACGCAAACCGGCAATAGTGTGAATCCTGATTTTCACACCAGCCATTTTAGAGGCAAGCATAGCGAGCAATCCAGCTTTGGGTGTGTGAGAATGAACGATATCTGGTTGAACAGTTTTGAAGAAGCGATACAATTTCCATAGTGAACCAAGATCAGTAAACGGTGTGATCTTCCTTGTCATGTGAATGATATGATGATCACATTGTTCATTCGAAATTATATCCGGCCATTCTTTTCCTCCACTGCTGATCATTGTCACCTGCAACCCGTGCTGCTGCATGTATCGCATCTGGCCGGCGAGCAGGTATTTCATAGAGAGCGGTGCGGTAGTGAGACGGATGAGCTTAGGCACTTTTCTTGTAACATTTTTTATACCATACTTCAAGCGCAAATAACGTCCAGAGCATTTTTGCCCGTTTCTCATCACCTGCATTTATTTCGCGGTTCCAAAGCTGCTCAATAAATGATTTTGGAAGATAGTTGCGACAGTACGCGTTAGGCTGCAATAAGTAATCCGCGATAAGTTCTTTCAACTGGTTATCGATCCATCTTCTTAATGGTATTTCAAAGCCGCGTTTCGGCTGATTAATTAATTCAGCAGGTAAATATTTTTCTGCCAGTTTGCGGAGCATAACTTTCGTGGTACTTCCTTTTATCTTAAAGCTATCAGATAAAGAGGGAACATATTCAAGCAGGTCTTTACTCAACAATGGGCTACGTCCTTCCAGTGAATGCGCCATTGTAGCTATATCCATTTTTACCAGCAGATTGCATGCCAGCAGGCTGTCAAAATCCAGGTTCATTATTTTATGTAACCCAGACATTTTCGTGCTATTAATGGCATCAAAATTCTCTTTCATTTTCTGAAAGCCAGTACCATTTTCTGCTTTAAATTTTCCTAATCCCTCAAAACTGTCCAGTGTTGCAGATAAATACGTATCGATACCATTTTTTACTGTGAGGTCGGCAAGGCGGTAAATGTAATTGTATTTACTTCGTTTATTCGGCACCGGTAGCATTGTCACAAACAAATGTGCCGCACTCTTCAGCAACAGGCCTGGTTTAAAAAAATCATATTTGGCAAATGGTACGTACCGGCGATATCCTCCGAATATTTCATCTCCACCATCACCGTTTAATATTACGGTTACACTTCGCTTGGCCTCTCGGCTTACATAGTAGCTTGGAATAGCTGAGCTGTCAAAAAAGGGTTCGCCATAATTGTAAAGTATGGTTTCAATATCATTGATAAGATTGTCAAACGAAATCTTTATTTCATGATGATCTGTCTGGTAGCGGTTGGCCACTAATCTTGCGAGCGGCGCTTCGTCATACTCTCCATCAAAAGAAACGGTAAACGTCTTGATAGAATGATTATACATTCTGGCTATGGCTGTTACGAGGCCGCTATCGATACCACCGCTCAGAAATGAACCTACTTCAAGATCGGATGATTCTATTCTGCGTTTGACAGCTTCGTGCAACAGGCGATCTGTATTCTGCAAGGCTGTCTCAAAGCTATCCTTGGATTTTATTGAATAAAAAGTATGCACATCCCACCAACGTACAACAATCGGTTGCGGATCTGCCAGAGGAATTACCGCGTAACTACCGGCAGGCAATTCGAAGACTTTTTTATAGGGCGTTGCAGAGCGAAATAAATAACCTGTATGTATAAACTGATTGATATGTTCTTCGTCTGCCTGGAGCGGGGCCTGGTTGCGAAGTGCATTTAATTCACTGGCAAAAATGAATTTGTTATTATCCGAAAAATAATAAACTGGTTTTTTTCCGCTTCTATCTCTTGCCAGGAAAAGATGTTGCTTGTTCCGGTCATAAATCGCAATAGCAAACATGCCGTCAAAATCGTTCAAGCATGCAGGTCCTGCTTTCGCATAAGCGTGGAGAATCGTTTCAGTATCTGAATTGGTTTTGCATGAAAGATGATATTTGTTTCTGACGTCAAGATGATTATAAATCTCACCATTAAAAATTATCGTGAGCCCCTGAAAATGCATGGGCTGCTGGCCGCATGCAATATCAAGTATGGCAAGCCTATGATGATGAAACTGCAGGTTATCCTCTTCAAAAAAAGTCTGTTCATCCGGACCGCGATGATAGAGATCTTTTGAAATTTTTGGAACGTCTAATTTAAAATTGATCGAGCCGGCGATACCGCACATGCGTTAGAAGAGTTTTTTACTGAAAATATATTTTGAGGAGAATTTTTTGGATTTATCCATTACAAGAATAAAAGCCATAGCGTAAAAACTGATACATGGAATTTTATAGCGCACAAGTGCGCCAAAATTGGTAGTTGTTACACCAATTATTCCGCCAAAAACGGCCGCAAATACAAAACAAAACGCAATAACAGGATCCGAAAAAATGCTCTGAAACGTTTTTAAAAACCCTATTTTCCAAAAGCACATTAATGTTATAGACAAAAAACAGAATGACTCAAAAGCAGAAAGGATCATCATTGGTGACCGGACATCCCATAGAAACGGTCGGAAATAAGTATTTACAATACCTACAGGGAAAAGTGCAATTAATGAACCAATAGAACTGGTTGGGCCACTACCAACTGTGAAGTTTGACAGGGCTCCTTCTGCTTCGCCATGATTGTTTGAAAATATTGCCTGCTGGCGGTTTACAGTAGTTAACAGCTGATCCGCCGCAAACTGTGAATTACCTGCCTGACCAAGCCCCTGGGTTGCAAAAAAACCCGCAAGAACGGCGAGTATTGTAAATATTATTGTTGACACATTCCGGAGAGTACGATCAGCAATATTTTCACGAAAACGGTAAAAGATCCAAAGAGAAAATACGGCGACGAGACTAAAAAGGATATACGGTTTCAGGTTGATCAAAAAAAATCCAGCGATTAAAATCTGAATTATCGACATAAATACCCTTTTCTTTTTTATAAAAAGCGAATAGGCTGCATAAATAAAATAGCCCATCGCAGCTATACAAAAAGGGTCCTTTAATAATGAAACGCCCCAGAATAATAATGACGGCAGAAAAAGGCTGGCTATGGCAATCTTCCTGTGCAAATGAGGATACATTTCATAAAACATTTTAAAAAACATCCACGATCCCAGGAACGAAAGAAAACTAATGCAGAATGAAATGCATAAAAAACTTTTATTAAAAATCAATGAAAATGGCAGACCGAGCTTCGCTACAAAATAGGTTCTTGGTTCCA
This sequence comes from Chitinophagaceae bacterium, assembly GCA_049840875.1. Lineage (GTDB taxonomy): Bacteria > Bacteroidota > Bacteroidia > Chitinophagales > Chitinophagaceae > JAFDYH01. Next base: position 434,494 of record JASGJE010000007.1, read on the forward strand.
TCATGTAGTAATAGGTAAAACCGTTAGCGTCATATCGAAAATAAGAATAAAGCCTGTCCGTGTTTTCAAGTGCCAGTTTGGTATAAATATCTGATAAGTAGCTGATATCGTCTGACACGGCTTTATGCATATCAAGAACTCCCTGATAATAATTATAGCTGTCTCCGAAACCATAATAAAATTGAAGTACCAGTACGTAAAGGATAACAAAAACGAAACGTAGTGTAATCGCCGGCAGTATATACCGTTGAATTTCGGTCTTCCTGTATTTTCTTCTGATCAGGAAAACAAAAAAATAAAGTATTAACAAGCATATCGGTGCCAGGTATAAATCATTCCCGCGTAGTAAGTAGTAATTAAGATATTCGTCCAGCATAGCTATGGCGTCAATTCGCTTAGTGACACAGGGTTATTTTCATAAACGGATGAATAGACCTGTTCCATTTCGTCTGTCATTCGCTTCAACGTAAAAAAGTCATGTAGTTTTTTATATCCGTTTTCCCCGTATTGCATAATATCAGTCTTGTTATTATACAGCGTGACAATCTTGTCTGCCAGGTCTTCGCTGTCATTGGCTCTTGCCAACAAACCATTCTCTCCATCTTTCACCACTTCATTCATAGCCGGTACATCAAATGCTACAATTGGCTTTTTATGCAACCAACTCTCGAGCAAAATGAGGCCGAAACCTTCCCAGGTAGAGGATACAATTGTAAAGCAACATTTTGCCATCAGCGGATGAGGATTGGGCACATGACCCAAAAAGAGTACGCTGTCACTTACTCCTTCCTCACTGCTCATTTTTTCCAATTGTTCTCTGCATTCACCACCTCCTGCTATCACTAACTTCAGACCGGGATGTGATTGCCGTACTTTTTTCCACGCCTTTATCAGGTATTTATGCCCTTTGAATGAAACCAACCTGCCCGTTATCAATGCAAAATCTCCTTGCGGTACTTCTGCGCTCGATTGCTCAACAGGCTTCGCCAAGGTAAGGCCGTAATAAATATTTTTGATACGCTTTGGCGTAGTAATCCCCCCTTCCACATAAACGTTATACAGGCCTTTTGAAATAGTAACGTTAAAATTTACGGTTCGGCAAACAAACTTTTCGATCCAATAATAAAAGTTCCATTTTAAAAAGCGGAAATCATAACCATATTTTGCCTGGTAGGCCGGATAATATCCGTGTTTAACACTTACAACTTTCAGTTTTCTCTGGAAAAGGAATTTTATGACAGAAACCCACAAATCGGCATGAACAAGGTTTACCTGAACGATGTCATAGTTACACTTTCTTATCAGCCTGGATATACGGCCAACCAGGAATGGAGAAAAATCAAAATGCTCATAAATTTCATGAGTCTTGATGCCATGTTCTCCCAGGTATTCGATAAACCTGCCGTTCTTATCTCCGTTCGATGGATAAACAATGAGCATTTCGATATCGTACCCTCTTCGTTTAAGTTCGGGCATTATCTGTAGCAGATACAATTCAGACCCCGAAATACCATTCATTTTTTGTACAAAAAGCATTCTCATTAAAAACAATTAAGATTAAGGATTGCGGCCGGTTTCTACTAAATAAGATTTGTAAGTTTCATGCTTTTTGCAAAGTTTTATTCTCTGACTGTACAGATTTACGGAAAGGTAATAATGGTGAAGCAGCTCTATTTTGTGTTCCGGAAAAGATTGCGTAAAGAATTTCCAGGGAGAAATAAGGTTGATCTGTAAACCAGGAGTTTTATCGATGAAAATAAACTACCCGGATAATTTGATAACAAAAACCGGAATAACCGTTTGAATTCCTTTTTTTCCTTGTGGTGGTACAAGGTAAGCATTCTGTGTTGGAGGAAATAGAAAACAAGTTTTTGTAGGTTAAATTTTTTTCCGGTCGTTTTGTATAGATAAGCAGGTGTAGTAAAAAGTCCTAAAGATTTTATTTCATCGATTTGTTTTGTAAGCTGCAATGTGGCCAAAACCCTGCTGAAAATTATTGCGTTTTCTGTTAAAAAAGTCTTGTTGAATGAGCTGACAGACTTGCTGGTGCTGTGCAAGCGGAACCTCGCAAAAACATCTTCGGTCTGTACAATCTCGTAATGCAATCCTGCCCGGATAAAAAGATCCGCATCCATTGAAAAATGCAATTGTTCATCAAGCAAGCCTTGTTCTGTCAGCAACGTTTGCCTGTAAAATGTAGCTGGTTGTGGCATGCAGATGTGTGCAATGTATCGTGTTTGAATATCCTGTCGTGGAAGATTGCGGGAATAAAAGCTGTTAATTGATTCTCCGAAATATTCAATCCGTCCGTGGATCATTACAGCATTTGGGTTCGCAGCAAAACTATCTGCGATTTTCTTCAGTGCTCCCGGCACCAGCTGATCATCGCTGTTAATCCAGTTTATAATTTCGCCGGTCGCCTTTTTAAATCCTTTATTAATAGCATCTGCCTGTCCGCTGTCTTTTTCAGAAATCCAGTAATATATCTTATTGCTGTATTTTTTTATGATCTCAACACTGTTGTCTGTACTTCCACCGTCGATAACGATATATTCAAGGTTCGGGTAGTCCTGGTTGATGATGGACAAGATTGTTTCTTCAATAAATTGACCTTGGTTATACGATGGTGTTACAATTGAGATCTTAGGAAGCATCCTTCAGGCCTGAGGTTCCGTTTTCTAATTGTGATGTTTTAAAAATTCTCTTACCACGATCTCATCTTCGATCAGTCGTTCAACTAACTTTTTCATTGGCCAGTCGTATCGCCATTTTAAAACTTGGGTTGCTTTTTCGGGATTACCATAGTTTTCGCTGATCTCTGCCGGGCGAAAAAGTCCTTTTTCGGTAACGAGATTATCAAGCGATATGGATAATACTGAAAAAACAAGTTCTACAATCTCACGGATTGAGGTTGAAAAGCCGGAACAAATGACGTAATCATCCGGAACAGTTTGTTGCATTATCAGGTGCATTGCCTTTATATATTCGGGTGCATAACCAAAATCCCTTCGCACATCTATGTTGCCTAACGCCAAGGTACCTTTTCCACTCTCTTTAATAGAAAGCGCAGTACGCACTATCTTCTTAATCACAAAGTAATTCTGCCGCAAAGCAGATTCATGATTAAACAAAATACCACTCGTAGCGTACAACTTGTAAGCCTGCCTGTAATTTTTAGCCATCCAGTACCCCATCGCTTTAGAAATCGCATAAGGACTTTGCGGATTGATTACATTATTCTCATCAATCGGCAGTTTATTCACTTCACCAAACATTTCACTGCTTGATGCCTGGTAAAATTTTGTTTCAGGCTTAAATAGCCTTATTGTTTCTAATAAATTTAAAGTGGAGTTTGTATTATAGTTGACGGTAGCAATCGGTTGTACAAAGGATGAAGAGACCGAGCTTTGTGCTGCAAGATGATATATCTCATCCGGGTTAATAGATTGCATCACGCGGAATATCTGCGACATGTCCGTAAGATCACACTCCACTAATTCCACTTCATCTTCCATTTTCAAAAAGTTCAATCGCCAAAACCCTTCCCGTTGATTACCTCTTACGAGTCCGTAAACTTTGTAGTTGTTTTCAACTAGATGCTTTGCGAGATAGCTTCCATCTTGTCCTGAAATACCAGAAACAATTGCTTTTTTCATAGCGCTATTTGATTGTAAACGTCTATATGGGATTGACTGGTTTTATCCCAGTTAAATTTTTTCAGTTGCCCGTATCCTGCCTCTTTCATTGCATTCCTTCTTTCCTCATTTTTTAATACTTGCGCCAATTGATTTTGCAACGCGCCTTCTTTGAAAGGATCAAAATATTCTGCTGCATTTCCTCCTACTTCAGGAAGTGAAGAGTTATCACTCAATAATACAGGACATCCACATTGCATCGCTTCCAGTACCGGTAAGCCAAAACCTTCATACAATGAGGGAAATACAAATATTATTGCGTTTTTGTAAAGAGAAGCGAGGGTTGCATCGCTTACATGCGGAAGCGCAAGAACTTTACGTTCGATTTGCATCTCTTTCAACAATGAAAGTTCCTCACCGTTCATTAATCCACCTCCTGCAGCTACCAATGAGATATCTTCTTTTATCATCAATGGCGCTATTTCTTTCACGAAAGCCTGAAAGTTTTTATACTGGCTGCGGCTTCCGACAAAAAGGATATAGCGACCTGGTAAATTTTCTGGTTTCATTTTTTCTCCTGCTTCAGCTACATTTTTTTCAAAACCACCAGAAAGATATATTGTAGTAATTTTTGCAGCAGGCGTCTTATAATATTCGATGATATCTTTTTTGGTATTTTCTGATATGGAAATTATATGATCTGCAACAGTAATCAGCTTTTTCTTCCAGGCGATCACTTTCTGGGTAAGCGGAGTGTTATCGTTAAATTTTTCATTAGTAAGATCATATACTGTTAATACCAACGGCTTTTTTTTCAGATACTTTAAAAAATAAGGGTCATAATAGGTAGGATGAAAAATATCAGTCTTCCCATTCTTCAATAATCGGTTACTATAAGGCCTGTTTATTTTTTCATTAATGATTTTCAAGGCCCCGAGTTTTCCTTTGAAATGTACTTTTTTCAAAACGGGTTTGTTCAATAACCAGCAGCTATCCTGTATGTAAGTATTGTAGGAATGTTTTACTTTAAGGTCAACTTTAATTCCATTCATATTCTGAAGGCGCTGCAATACTTCAACAAAGTAACGTGATATACCACCATTGATCTGCCAGTCAAAAATCTGGCTATCATAAAGAACTTTCAAAGCTTCCGGATATATTTATTTATATAGAATTTTCTGAAACGCTTTCTCCAGGCCAAGCGCCCTGATACCCTTCTTTAAAAAATCCAGCGGGCCACCGCTTAAAAAGATCGTCTTCCACGAACTTTTTACAAGCATTGTAAGACCTTTGATTGCATTTGTATTATTGTTTAAAGCTTCAGAATTTCCATCAAGCAATGGCATCAGTTTCTCCCGCATTTTTATTTCTTCATTCCGCATATAAGACGGGTCTTTACTCATGTTGCTGAGATGCCATCTTACTAATGAGTACGTCTCCGGTGTATCGTGATAAATAAAGTATGCATTTGCAATAGCAGACCGCAGTAAAAAATGATAATCTGCAACTGCGCTTATTTCATTGTCGAACAATCCAACTTTATCTACAATACTTCTTTTAAACAAGGGACTGCTGAGATGAGAGAAATTGCCTTTGAGCGCCTGCGGCAAAATGTCTTTACCAAAACCAGTCAGTTTCGGCATCCATTCTTTATCAGGCCCCCAATAAGTCAGCTTTCTATCAGCAGGATCAAACGGATTTTTTTCAAAATAACGTACGCTACCATAGACAACATCTGCATCAGGATTTTGTGAAAATATTTTTAACTGCTCTTCAAATTTTCTATACTCGATAATGTCATCAGCATCCAGGAACTGAATGTATTCGCCCTTTGCGATTTCAAGGCCGCGGTTGCGTGACAGCCCCAGCCCTCCATTTGGAAATGTGTATAGATGAACACGCTTATCTGCTCCTTTTATCCTTCTCACTACTTCTTCTGTCTCGTCTGTCGAACCGTCATTCACAACGATCACTTCAATAGTATCATAAGTCTGAGCCTGCAGGCTTTTAATTGCATCCGCTACGAATCGCCCATGATTATAACAGGGAATAATAATCGAGATCATACAAGTTCTTTCGAAGATTTACACACGCTATCGGTATGCAAACCTCACTTTTAATTTTCTTATCGGCGTTTCAATAGCATAGTATGAAACTATAGCAAGTGAAAAAGTAATAAACAGTGCAACTAACAAATAAAAACCAGATCCGGTAAGGTTTATCCTGAATTCTGCCTGAATATACTCCATGATATTATAAACGAACATATGATACAGATATACGCCGTAGCTTATCTTACCGATACCTATCAAAATTTTATTTCTAAAACACCACTGAACAAACGCAGGAAGAGCTTTTTGTAAAATAGATAATAAAAGTGTTGCAGAAAAAAAGCTAAATATTGTTCTGGATACTATTTTACAGGCAATCAGCAAAGGCAGATAGTTGCTTTTAAAAGAAATCCAATTCACCAGTACAAATAAAGTAAGGCTGCTTACTAACACAAATAATAAAACCTCTTTTTTAATCTTTTTGTCTTTCAACAAAACTGCGCCCGCACCTACTGCAAATGATTCTACACACGAAGGCATTAGCAATTCGAAAGACTTGGTATCAAAGGAATATTTCCATATTAGGAAAAATTTAAATAAAATTGACCCCGCAACAAGTACTAAAAATAATCTGATTGTTAAATAACGTGCTGGAGTAAGCAGGATTAAAAAAGGCCAAAGAAGATAAAATTGTTCTTCTACTGCGAGCGACCAGAAATGAGATAAATGATCAAACTCAATCTTAAACGAGTATAAAAAATTAGAAAGGTAGAAGAGGTGGTAAAGAAAATACTCCCTTGTACTTTCAAAATTCAATCCATACAAGATGGCCAGTGTAATATAATAGATCGGGAAAATTCTAAGGGCCCTGCGGATATAAAACACTTTTAAAACTGAAAAAAGACTTTTGATATTACTTCCATACTCAAGATTATATGCTTGCTTCTCTTTTAATAATATTTGAGTTATAAGGTAACCGCTTAACACGAAAAATAAAGTTACCCCGCAACTTCCAAATAGGCCTGACACTGAAAATTGCGCAAAAAAATGAGAAAACATTACGGACAAAACAGCAATTGCGCGAAGGCTGTCAAACTCTTTAACGTACTTCATAAGATGTTACTGAACAGAATTTATCTCCCTGTAACAGAAAACATTTAAACAAAAATTAAAAGATTCGAGTTTTTTATCTAAAAATGGGTGTGCGCAATAATCAAACCCGTTTTTAATATAATATTTGAATCCAGCATCTGAAATTAGCTTCAGTATTCCTGGAAGTTGATCCTCCTTACCGTTTATACTATGATATTCCAAAAATAACAGTCCGACATTTTTTAGCTCACCCTCCAGATCAAACATCAAAGAGTTCTCCGCGCCTTCAATATCTATTTTCAAAAAATCAACCTTTTTTCCTGCAATAATTGATTTTAATCGTTTTGCAGGAACATTGAGTACATTATTACTCTTTAACGCATCCCACTCAATCGAACCCGCAAGTGATGTGTCGGAATAAAACTTCAGTGTAGTGTCTTCAATCCATACCGCTTCATTCCTGAGCTCCACATTATTTAGTTCAAATGAAGCAACATTCTTCTTCAATATCTCAAATATATCCGGATCGGGCTCAAATGCAATAATCTTAGCGTCTGGGTATTTTCTTTTAAAGAACAAAGTAGATAATCCGATGTTTGCGCCGCAATCAATAATAAATGGCTGCTTGTTAGAAACAACAAAATCATTCTGGTTTTCAACAAATTGCTCTTTTACTACATTCAGGTATCCGTAATTATCAGTAAATAAAATCTTCTTGTTGAATAATATTGATTCCCCTTGAGTATATCGCTTCATGCGACGTATCCGTTTATACTCTGAGGCATTAATTACTCCTTTATATGGATTAATTAATAAGAATTGAAGCTTTTTATAGACGCGTCTGATAAAATTATCTTTCATCTGTGCGGGTTAGTTATAAAAGATTGTTGATTTATTTGCATACTAATCTGCCAACTCATCTGGAAATTCTATCAAAAATTTCAGCATAGGACTTCGCTGTTTTTTCCCATGAAAAATACTCAGATCGCTTTAGTCCTTTTATAGACAACTCGTCCCGTAAAGTTTTACTATTGAAGACATTTAACATGGACTGCGCTAGCATGTCTTCATCTTTTGGAGGAATTAATATACCTGCTGTTCCAACTACTTCGGGAATAGATGTGTTGTTGGAAGAGATTGTTGGAGTCGCGCATTGCATTGCTTCCAAAACCGGGAGCCCGAATCCCTCATAGTCTGACATGTAAACAAACGAAAGTGCATTGCTATAAATCGCCGCAAGATCAGCTTCGTCTATGAAAACGGGCGATACTAAAATGCGGGATCTTGTTTCATCACTAATTTTTACCTCATTTATGACTGCTTGGCCATGCGCTGAATTGCCGGCCAGAAACAAATACAAATCTTTTGGGCGCTCTTGATTTACCAGCTTATCAAAACTTTTTACAACATGATGAATATTTTTTCTCGGATCATTCGACGCTATACAAAATAAATACTGCTCTGGTAATTGATATTTTTCCATCACACGTTTCCATTCCATTTCATCCTTGTTAGGGAAAAATAGAGTTTTAGAAGCTGCAAGCTGCCCAACAAAGATGCGTGAGGGATCAAGATTCCTATTGTATTCAAGTAGCTCAGCTCTGGAAAATTCAGAAATAGAAATGGCAAAATTATCTTCTATCGAGTCTACAATCTTTTGTGTAAGGTTCACTATCCACCCCGGGTTTCCGGGTCTTTTTAACGGTATAATATCGTAAAAAGTGATACATTTTGTAATCTTATGTTTAGCTACTTTTCTCGAAAAAGGATAATAAAACGAATGAAAAATATCAAACTTATCCAGTGATTTCATTTTTACCGAAGGAAAAAGTAACCATGGATATTTGTACCAAAGGCCTTTTAATTTTAAAACCTCGAATAAATATAACGGCTTCTTTGAAATTATTTTCTCTACCATTGCCGGCGAGTATTTTTTCAACACATAGTCCTGCAACTTATTATGAAAGTTCTGAAAATAGGTATTGTTAGCAAAGTAGATATTCCCTTCATTCAATGCGACGAGGTTATCCGCAATTTCCTCTGCTACCCGCACAAGCCCGCTACGGTTCTTACCCATCATCTCACTTACCGCCAGCATTGTACCTTCTAATACTATTTTTTTCACGCTGACCCTGAAAATTTTTTATGAAAAAGAACTCGCTTGATATAGAACTTTAATTTCGATATCACACTATTATCTTGCCCCCGCAAGTAATTAACCCCTCCTCTTTGTGATTTATTTCTCGCTATAGCTTTTTTTTCAAAGGGCAGATCATTAAAACCAACCTCTGGAAAGCAATATCCAGGATGAAGAATTTTCACTTTTTTATCCAATAAATAATAATTGAGGTGCGACTCATCCCACCAAACCGCAATAAAGTCTTTTTCTAAATCTTTTTTTATACGCTGATTTAATACTTCTGCCATTTTTATAAAACTCGATGTTTGTCCACCAATTACACAACCCTGATAATAATGTTTGCCTTTACCTGGTTCGATATACGCAGTCGAGATCGGGTTCCGTTCGTAAAGAAATTCTTCTGGGTTTTTATCATAAAAAGCAAAGTGCAAATAACCGATTAGTCCGTTTTCATCATCGCCAGGAAAAAAATCCTCAGGTGTTATGTTTTGCATAAACATGAGGTTAGCGTTAAAGAAAAACAGGTATTCCATTTTTTCAAGTTGGCTTCGTTCACGTAAAAACATGTCAAAACGCATCAAAGTATCTCCCGGAAACTTCAGCTTTTGTTGATAAATTTTATGCACGTTAGCGTTCTTCTCCTTGAATATTTTTTTTGCATCTGTAAAAACAAAATATTCTTTTTCGATGCCAGGTAAAAAATATTTTTCGCAGCTTTTGAAAAAATCTTCCCAAAAAATCCAATACCGCCCCGTACATATGTATAGTATTCCAACTTTGCTTTCCATAAATTCTTGTTTAAATTAATTTAGTGCAGAGTCCTTTGCAATTCTTGTTAAAAGTTAGGCCTGTAAATTGACTGGTCAAAAAGAAAGCTACTCAGCCAGCTTGTTTGGAATTATCAATCCATTTATACCTTCCAAACACATTACCATAGTCCCACGTTCCATGTTTTAGCATTTCGGAACTATCGTCGATAATATTAAAATGGCAAATATCTTCGGCTATGTCCAGATGATTAACTCCTGGAATATTAATGTAAGCGTTAATCGAGTATTCACCTCTTACGAGTTGACGGCCTTCAAGTGTCAGGCGCATTGAATTTTTTACATTTTCCGATTCGCAGGCAAAGATTCTTTTTTTTCTATTATCAAGCACTACTATAAAAATATTGCACCTGATCGTGGGGTCATTAATTTCAGTCGTGAATAAAAAATGAATCTGGTCATTTACTAAAAATTCACTCTTTGCAGTCCATTGTTCGTCCACAATTTCTATGTTCTTAAAATAAACCGGCTTCTTTGTAACCCGTCCATCAAAAAGAGTTGAGGCCGATTTTTGATCGCTCATATATTTTGATACAACTGATAGGGTATCATCAATAAGTTCAACCTGGCCTTTCTTTAACAAAACAGATCGTTTGCACAATTGTGTGATCGCGTTTATATCATGGCTTACAAATAAAACAGTTCGTCCATCATTTCTGCTGACTTCATTCATTTTTCCCAAACACTTCTTTTGGAACTCTGCATCACCCACCGCCAGCACCTCATCAACTACTAAAATTTCTGGCTCCAGGTGAGCGGCTACAGCAAAAGCCAATCGCACATACATACCACTGCTGTACCTTTTTACAGGCGTGTCCAAAAATTTCTCCACACCACTGAAGTCGACTATTTCATCAAACTTTCTTTTTATTTCAGCACGGCTCATGCCTAATATCGCACCATTCAGGTAAATATTTTCTCTTCCTGTTAGTTCAGGGTGAAACCCGGTTCCCACTTCAAGTAATGACGCTACTCGTCCATTCATTTCAATACGACCGGTAGATGGTTCTGTTATGCGGCTTAGAATTTTCAATAAAGTGCTTTTACCGGCGCCATTGCGCCCGATTATGCCAACAGCTTCTCCACGTTTTATAGCAAAGTTTACATCTTTTAGCGCCCAGAATTCTTCAGTTGAAGAAGCGCTACCTTCTTTTTTTTTGAGCAGGTTCTTTGTTTTGCGGCTAATCACATCCCGAAGCGCTGTATAGTTTTCTCTTCCTTCGTGAGAGATAATGTATTTCTTCCCCAGCCCTTCTACTTTTATAATAGCATCATCCATATACTTGTGAGAAATCGATATTGATTTTATGTTGCTTTATATCAAATCCGCAAAATTCTTTTCCATTTTACGAAATTGGTAAACAGACAACCACATAAACAGAACAATCACACCTGAAGAAATGTAAAACGGGTATTCCTGAAATGGATTAGGTGCATCTTTTACTATGCACCACCTGAAAGCATCTATGACTCCGGCCATTGGATTTAATGAATACAGCCATTTCCATTCGGCGCTTATTCTTGAACTACTGTACGCTACAGGTGAAATAAATAAACCGAACTGAACAATGAAGGGGATGATGTAACGAAAGTCTCTGTATTTAACATTAAGAGCTGTGAGATACAACCCAGGTCCAAAAGAAGCGAGGAAAACCAGTATCCATAAAAACGGCATCAACAATATCCTTAAAGGAGGAGTATACCGGTATAGAGCGAACAGAGCAACCAGTATCGCAAACGAAATGAGAAAATCAATGAAACTTGTGATAACAGAGCTTGCAGGTATAATCAGCCGGGGGAAATATACTTTTGTAATTAATTTTTCATTGCCAACAAGGCTACCGCTGCTTTCGGTTAATGCGGTTGAAAAAAACAGCCACGGAAGTAACCCTGCGAACACAATGATTGAATAGGGAACTACACTATCAGCATCAAACTTCGCCATTCTGCCGAACACAAATGTAAAAACAATCATTGTTAACAATGGACGGATAACAGCCCACAATATACCAAGTGTCGTTTGTTTATAGCGTACTTTAATATCACGCCAGCTAAGTATATAAAACAATTCGCGATAACGCCAGAGATCCTTCCAGTAATTTTTTTCAGCACGACCTGGTTCTATTATGACACGATAACTCATTTTATGCTATAGATAATATGCTCTCAGGAGAGATTTTTGAGATAAATGCCATACCCGCTTTTTGCGAGTCCTTCTGCTATTACTATTAATTGTTCTTTTGAAATAAAATGATTACGGTAGGCGATTTCTTCTATACACCCGATTTTGTAACCTTGCCTTTTCTCAATTACCCGCACAAATTCACTGGCATCACTCAATGAGTCGAATGTACCCGTATCAAGCCATGCCGTTCCCCTGTCGAGCACGGCTACTTTCAATTTATTATTCTGCAGGTACTCTTTATTTACATCCGTTATTTCGTACTCACCCCTGGCAGAAGGCTTCAGGTTTTTTGCAATCTGCACCACTTCATTGTCATAAAAATATAATCCCGGCACTGCATAGTTTGATTTTGGCTTTGCGGGTTTTTCTTCTATCGATACAGCCTTCATCTCACTGTCAAATTCCACTACGCCATATCGCTCCGGATCGGATACATGGTAAGCAAATACATATCCTCCTTCCACTTCCGTCAGCTTCTTTAACTGGCTTCCCAGGCCCGCTCCATAAAAAATATTATCCCCAAGCACTAAGGCTACTTTTTCTTTACCGATGAACTGCTCACCGATTACAAATGCCTGTGCTAAACCATTGGGCACTTCCTGTATCGCGTATTCAAAGCGGCAACCAATTTGTCCTCCATCACCAAGCAACCGTTTAAACGATGGATTATCTTCTGCTGTTGTAATAATTAATATTTCTCTTATTCCCGCCATCAATAGTGTAGACAGCGGATAATAAATCATGGGCTTATCATAGATTGGCATCAGTTGTTTGGAAATCGCCTTGGTAATGGGATAAAGGCGAGTTCCACTTCCGCCTGCGAGTATTATTCCTTTCATATGATCAGGTTAATAAAGTAAACAACTATCGTTTGGCATACTGCTCTTCGTAGTAGTGCTGGTAGGATCCGCTTGTAACATGCTTCAACCATTCAGTATTCTGAAGATACCAGTCAATCGTCTGGCTCAATCCCTCTTCAAATGTTACCGAAGGTTTCCAGCCAAGTTCCTTATTGATTTTTGAAGCATCGATTGCATAGCGTCGGTCATGGCCAGGCCTGTCTTTTACAAATGTTATTAATTGTTCGCTTTCTCCATTCTTACGACCAAGCTTTTCATCAACAAGTTTACATAACAATTTTACGAGGTCAATATTTTTCCATTCGTTAAAACCGCCGATATTATACGTGTCGCCCGTTTTTCCGCTATGAAAAATGCGTTCAATAGCAATAGCGTGATCTTTTACGAAAAGCCAGTCCCTTGTATAAAGACCATCACCATATACCGGCAACGGTTTTTTATTGATACAGTTATTGATAGATAGCGGAATCAATTTTTCGGGAAAATGATTTGGTCCGTAATTGTTTGAACAATTAGACACAATAACCGGTAAACCATATGTATCATGGTATGCCCTCACAAAATGATCGCTTGAAGCTTTCGAGGCACTGTAAGGAGAATGGGGATCATATTTTGTTTGCTCCGTAAAAAAACCAGTATCGCCCAATGCACCATACACTTCATCAGTCGAAACGTGATAAAATAATTTGTCTTTAAAATTATCCTTCCACAGTTTTTTTGCCGCATTCAGTAAGTTCACAGTTCCAATCACGTTTGTATATACAAAATCAAGGGGGGAAACAATGGAACGATCTACATGGCTTTCTGCCGCAAGATGAATAATGCCATCTGGTTGATATTTTGAAAAAACATGTTCAATAGCCGGTACTTCAAGAATATTGGCTTTTTCAAAAAAATAATTCTCTTTCCCTTCAATGTCTCTCAGGTTTTCAAGATTGCCCGCATACGTCAACGCATCGAGGTTAACAATTTTATATCCGGGATATTTATTTAAAAAAAGGCGAACAACGTGAGAGCCTATGAACCCGGCCCCGCCCGTTATGATAATTGTTTTAGTCATTTCTGATCAGTCTTTCCTTTGTGAGTAAATCATTGTTATGATCTGGCTTTTATCACAGTTCTTTTATACCAGTTAAATGTCTTCTCCAAACCTTGCTTTACAGTTACTGAAGGATCGTAATTCAATAATTTTTTTGCTTTGGATATATCAGCCAGGCTATGTTTTATGTCACCGGTTCTGTCTGCTCCCAGGATTGGTTGTATATCACTTTGCGATGCTTCACGTAAATAGTTAAACAATTCAAATAACGTTGTTTTCTCTCCACAGGCAATATTGTATTCCTCGTTCAGGGCCTCTTTATTCTCGGTAAAAAGGGAAAGAATATTCGCCTGCACAGCATTGTCTACATAAGTAAAATCGCGACTGATATTACCATCACCGTTTATTACAGGTTGCTTGCCACCCAATAACGCTTCTATAAACAACGGGATCACTGCTGCGTAAGGCCCTTCTGGATTCTGACGCGGACCAAATACATTAAAATATCGCAAACCGATCATCTGCATTCCGTAAACAGCGCTGTATACCTGCGCATATAGTTCATTCACGTATTTTGTAACGGCATAGGGAGAAAGCGGATTACCGGTATTTTCTTCTTTTTTAGGTAATGCAGGATTATCACCATACACAGATGAACTCGAGGCATACACTATTCTTTTCACTCCCTGCTCCTTTGCAGCATTGAATATATTGAGCGTTCCTGCTATGTTTACATCATTTGTAGTAAGAGGATCAGCGACCGACCGTGGTACAGAACCCAGTGCTGCCTGGTGTGATATATGATCAATATTATCACATGCAGTAAGACAGTCTGAATAATTTCGTATGTCGCCTTTTACAAAACTGAATTTGCTGTTGGATCCGAATTCGCTGATATTATCAGGTGAACTCGTAGCAAAATTATCCAATACCCGCACATGCGACACTTTATCGCTATTTAACAAGGTAGCAACAAGGTTAGAACCAATAAATCCCGCGCCTCCTGTGACTAAAATCTTCATGACAACTGCAAATACTGTCTGTAATTAAAAAACGTAAGCCTACTTTTTAAACCATGTCCGCGGATTCAGGTAATCAAACAATCTGTCAATAAATGTTTTTGGCGGAGCTTCTTCTTCATAGTAACCCTGACCATAGCCGTAACCATAGCCATAACGACCATAGCCATAATAACCATAGCCCGGCTTCAGTTTCACATCATTGATTACAATGGAAATCTTTGGCAACTTCGATTCTGTATAGAATTCATCGATAAGGATAATCTGCTTTTTAAATGTATGTCCCTGCCGGACAATGTATAAAGTACAATCTGCAAATTTACTGAGCGTCATTGCATCACTTACCATACCTACAGGCGCAGTATCTATAATGATCGCATCAAAGTGCTGCTTCAGGTAAGTGAATAATTCTGAAACCTTGTCTTCCAGCAACAATTCTGAAGGATTTGGCGGCACGGGCCCGCAGGGCAAAACGAATAAGTTTTCATAGCCTGGAACCAATACAGGCAACTCATCCATGGGCGATTTGCCCAAAAGAAAATTGGTAATCCCCGTTTTCTTCTGGAGTTTAAGCCCGGACATGATTTTTGGTTTTCGTATATCAAACTCAAGTACGATCGTCTTTTTACCAGATAATGCTATTACTGCAGCAAGGTTTGTACTGATAAACGACTTTCCTTCACCACTGAATGAAGACGTAACAAGTATAACGGGCTTTTCATTTTTAGCAGTTATATACTGCAGGTTTGAGCGGATAATTCTGAATTGCTCCGCTACCATACTTCTGTTGGTACTGCTTACAACCAATGAAGTCTCCTGTGAAAACGAGTGGCCAACCTCTCCCAACACTGCAGCCTTGGTTATCTTTTCAATATCATATCGTGTCGTTATTTTATCATTCAACACCTCAGAAATAAATACAAAAAGAGCAGGCAAGGCAAGTCCGATTAATATTGCCATTAATTGTATTGCTCTTCTGTTTGGCTTTATCGGAGATGATGGAACCAGCGCTGTGTCAAGTATATCTGAATCCGAAATAGTTGACGCACGTGAAATAGCCGTTTCTTCACGTTTTTCTGCCAAAAATTTAAAAAGTGTTTGCTTACCTTCCAGCACCTGGTCGATCTCCAGCAAACCTCTTGCCTTTTCCGGCATCATTTTCAACTGTGCCTGTATTTGCTGGCCTTTGCTTTTTGCATCTGAAAGCAGGGAATTATAGGCCGTCATAATATTTGCAAGATTCTCCAGCAATCGTTGCCTCATTTCCTCAATATCACTTTCTTTCTTTTTTATAATCGGGTTATCCGGCGGAGTGCCTCCTTCTAAAAGACCTTTTCGTTCCAGTTGAGCAATATTATAAGACTGAACCAATCCATTGAGCGTAATATCTTCCAGTCCTAGCGCCGAGGGTACCAGTTTGAAAGGCTCATGTTCATTTTTTTTATCCCTCAGATAGCCGTTTACCATTTGCGCGGTGCTCAGTTTATCTGCAACAAGGCTTTCTGCGGCGTTCGCATCGCTTAAAGAAGTAAAATAGTTGGTAGACTGCGCTTCGACATCAATGAGATCATTTTTCTGCTGAAAATTCAATTTTATCTTTTCGATACTATCAATTTCATGATGCAGTGTGTCTAAACGGTCGTCGATAAAATCCAGTGTCTGCTGGGCTGTGATATTTTTCATTTCAACGCTACGTGAAGCATATTCGTACATCAATTGATTGATCACATCTGCACCCATTTGCGGAGTTGGCGTCTCCATCGACAGTGTCAATAGCCCGGTGCCCGGATTTTTTGGTTGCACATTTACTGCACCTGCCAGCTCTGCCGAAATTGCCGGAAGAGATTTATGACGAACAACGTATTCCTGTCCTGCGCGGAAAGATGAATCACCAGTAATTCTGAAAAAACCGTATGTATTCTGAAATACCTGGCCCAGTTTAAAAACGGTCGTTTCCCGATTAAAAGTAAATTCAGTTGCGTTGATAAATTTTATCGTCATGCCGAAACTGATGGTAGTATCCTTCAGCTCAAAAATATCGAGGTGTAAGGGAGAATAAGTATACAGATCAGTTGACTTAAACCGGCCCTTTGCCGAGTAACTTGTCAGCAGGTTTAATTTTTTTGCAACGCGTGCCATTAATGGCCGCGATTTCAATATTTCTATCTCATCCTGGATATTGCGATTGTTATTTGACATGAACAAGTCATCCAGTTTATCCTGTTTCCCTCCTGTGTTTTGGTTTTTTATCATAGTGGTACCCCGTACCACATAGATCTCCGTTGAGTACCGGAGGTAGATATAGGCTCCAAAAAGCATTATGGCAACCGATAACAGGAAAAATGGTAAAAATCGTACGTATTTAAAGAACAGGTCTTTAATACTAATATTCCATAGTTCACTCTTACTATTATTTATCTGGTCTTCCATTTGTATTAATTAGGCTGAGAAGAATGGAGGAAGGGCTATCTTGTGAGAATGCTATATACTAAGGTTAAACTTGTTATTATTCCAAGTACTGTTGTAATACGCTGAAGTGCGAATGTGTCGCTTTGCCTTACCTTCGCCTTTGTAACTTCTACCATTACCACGTCGTTCTGTAAAAGGTTGTAATAAGGAGAGTCGAATATTTTCTTCGACGTCAAATCAATATCACCAATTTCTCTCTTCCCATCAATTTCTCGTAACACCCTAACGGTATTTTTTTTACCTGTAAGCGGAATATCGCCGGCCAATCCGATTGCTTCCAGTATGGTAATATGTCCCGTTGGTATTGCTATAGGCCCTGGCTTCGCAACCTCTCCCAATACCGTTACTTTAAAATTCTGAAACCGGATAATTACTGAGGGATCTTTTAACAATACAACCGGCGATGTCAATCGCAGTTTAATGCTGTCTGCTAGTTGCGCCTTTGTCAAGCCTTCTGCATGAAACGTTCCTAAGCGAGGATATTCTATATTACCATTTTCATCAACGAGGAAACCAGAATTACCCGCAGAAGATGTCGTTGCACCCGAACCGGAAGGAGTAGCGCCTGCAGCGCCGCTACTTACGGAACCAGACGATACGCCGCCCCCGAGATTATACGGTGCATCTGCAGAGGGGTCTAAGCTACTGCTGTAAACCTGTATTGACAGCATATCACTTTTCTGGATTTTTATCTCAGGAACAATCACCGTTCCATTCACCCGGGAGCTGTCAGTCGGTTCTACATAATTGATCAATGCTTTCTTTTGTGTACCACAAGATACCATCCAGCAAGCCGCCATAAGAAAAACAGCTAATCGCAGAAATTTCATTGGGGGTATTTTAGAGGATAACGATTAAAGGTGATTTATTTTACTCCTGCTTTGGCGAAGCCGAAGTTAGTTTACTTCTTTCAATATAAGCTACCAGCACATATCCGATACTATCAATTGCTACTTTCACAATCTTGTGGCGTATATCTATTACTTTTCCTTCCTGGTCCATCAAGGGCCCCTGCGTTATTTTCACACGCTGGTTCATTTCAATATTCATAGATTCTACCTGCACATTTTCATACTCGTCGAGGAATCGTTTTATCAACGCAATCTCTTTCTCTTTTATTACCGCCGGTTTACCGTCCCAATACACAAAGTTGATAACACCTCCGGTCATGCGAATTGCTGTCCGCTGCGTGTCATCTGCTTTTACAAATACATACGACTTGAATAAAGGTTCCTCAACCAGCTTAATACGGTCGCTCCATTTCCGTCGCACCTTATTCAAAGGGCAATAACTTTCAAATCCCTTCTCCTTTAACAAGAGATCCACTTTCTTTTCCCAACGTGGGCGGGTATATATCGCTAACCACTTACTGCTCAAAACGTTAAATTTATTTGACGGCTTCGCCACGTCAGCCACACGATAGTTTTGCATATGACTGATTATCAGATTTTTAAATAACAGAAGTTTTTCTGTCGATTGCAAATATATGGAACGGTGTGACTGGCAACGGAATAAAATTTGCGGATTTTGAGGCATTTATCCCCACCAGTTGATAAATACTTAGTGTTTTTACGAATAACACATCGTAGTATATCTTTTTGTCTGATGGCTATAATAGAGGATCAGTTATGTTCATTCTGATCTTTTTCGCATTTCCGTTTCATTTTTAATATTCATATTATCCTATTACCGACCTGATATACACTTCATTTTTTGATAAAATATTTATTTGCAGGTATTTATACCCGCCTTCATTTGATTCATCAATAAATTTTGTGTATTACAAGGACTGGTTAGTAGAGGATCTACTGTTGTTCGGTTGCCCGGTACATCATAAGCGGATACATGGTTCTGGTTTTTCACTCGTTCCTTTAATTACGCCAGTATAAACGTAAACTTCCTATCAAATATTACATCCGTGCGGGATTTACCGAAGAAGTAATTCTCTTGCGCAAATCACTATTTTCATTATGCACAGCTATTTATTATTTTTAAAAAAAGAACTATTTGAATCAACGCTATTTTTCATTGGATGTTTTTAGGGGAGCTACTGTATGCCTGATGATATTGGTGAACAATCCCGGTAGTTGGGCACACATTTATACACCGCTTGAACATGCCCCCTGGCACGGTGTGACACCCACCGATCTTGTATTTCCATTCTTTTTGTTTGCTGTTGGCAATGCAATGTCTTTTGTAATGCCGCGACTGGAGGCA
Organism: Chitinophagaceae bacterium; assembly: GCA_049840875.1. GTDB lineage: Bacteria > Bacteroidota > Bacteroidia > Chitinophagales > Chitinophagaceae > JAFDYH01. The sequence continues at coordinate 454,028 of JASGJE010000007.1, forward strand.
GCAGGTGATTCAGTTTTCTGGAAAAAAGTGCTGAAACGAACAGCGCTCATATTTTTGATCGGGCTGTTTTTAAATTGGTGGCCTTTTGTTCGGTACGAAGGCGATCATCTTATCGTTCGGGGATGGGTTGATTCTGTAAATCCCAACAACGGCGTTCGCATTCTCGGCGTATTGCAACGGATAGCCCTTTGCTATTTTTTTGCTTCTGTTATCATTTATTACCTGAAACCACGAAAGGCATTTTTTGTGGGTTTGGTTCTCCTGTTATTATATTGGATGCTTTGTGTAGTAGGTAATCCACAGGATCCTTTTAGCCTGCAAGGCTGGTTTGGTACAGATGTCGATAAAAAAATCTTACACATACCGCATATGTATAAAGGCGAAGGCCTTCCATTCGATCCGGAAGGATTGGGGAGCCTGATGGCAGCCATAGTGGAAGTCATTTTTGGCTATATGGTTGGCGACTATATTCAAAAGAAGGGAAAGAATTTTGAGATGATCACCGGTCTTTTTGTTGCAGGCGTTGCTATGCTAATTACTGGTTATTGTTGGGATATGGTTTTCCCGATCAATAAAAAAATATGGACCAGTTCTTACACGGTTTATACATCAGGTCTTGCTACTATTACTATCGCCACCATGATCTATATGATTGAGATGAAAAACAGGACAGGTTGGTTGACGAAGTTTTTCAGCGTCTTTGGAAAAAATGCATTATTCGTTTTTACATTAAGCGCATTCCTTCCTCGTACATTGGCATTGATCCGCTTTCCTGATTATATTAATGGCAAAGGAGAAACAGTTTATTACAATCCCTGGAACTGGTTATATCAAAAAGTTCTGATCAACGTACCCGGAGATCCGAGAATAGGTTCGTTGCTGTATGCACTTTGTGTAATTACTTTCATGTGGGCAGTTTGCTATTGGATGGACAAAAGAAGGATCTATATTAAAGTATGATCTGTTACTTTTTTTATTTCTGCTTTATTGCACCCTTCTTATGTTGATAATGAACAAACCTGTATTTGGTCAAAAATCACAAGATTATCTTCTTTCCCTGCATTGGAAAAATCAGTTTTATATGAAGTGTATTTTCTTTCTTTAACTGTTGCTCTATTGTCTCAACGTTTTTACCAACGGGCTTCATGTGAGTGATAATAATAGGTAAGCCTGCAATCGAATGATCGCTAAATTCGTTTAATACGTTTAATTCCTTCATCAGCAAACGCGGCGTCAGGTGACCAAACAGCAACTTATCGGGCTGTTCATCCGGAAATGATACTTCAATAAATATTCCTTTGAGCTTTTTTTCTTTTACCAGTGGCGCAACTGATTGCCATAGCTCTTTCAACCGATCCGAGTGTTCAATTGTGTCCGCACCAGTATCACCGAGATACAACACATAACTATCTTTATCTCTCAGCAATAAGGCGCTACTTTGATAGGGACTTGAATGGGCGAGAATAAATGCTTTCGCATGCAACGATGTATTGGCGATGGGAAATTCCTTTATCGTATCGAGAGTTACATAATGATACTTTCTTAAAATAGGTATTTCACCACTATCTGCAAAATTTGCCCAACTCTTCCAGGAGAAGTATTTGTCTTTTAAGACGTTCTCGACATAAGGCATTACATAAATACTTTTGGTAGAATCATCCGGCGAGTTAATAATCATTCCAGCCAAATGATCGAGATGACCATGCGAAATAAAATAGCCTTTTATATACTGCTTCAACACAACAGAAGCCGGAACATTAAATGTTTTCAATGCAATCGCCTTTTCAATTCCGGCATGAATGGTACCGGCATCAAGACAGATATACTCTTTGCTGTCCGCTGGCGCCAGCATGTAAGAAGATAAGTTATTCTCTTCCGAACCACCTCTTATGCCCAATGGTATTACCTGGAAAGAATTTTGTGCAAAAACTGTTTTGGCAACAAAAGCGATGAAAACACAGAAGATAAATTTCATTATAAGATTTGTAAGGATTTATCAAAACTAAATAACAATTAATTAAGCTTTTTATAAGCCTCTATCGCTGCAGCAAGAAAGCCTACTGATACCCATTGATCTAATTCCGTTTCATCTGCTATAAAGCGGTCTATGTTTTCATCATAATAATGAATAATAAAGAAGCTCTTCACCTCTTCCTGCTGCACTTCTTTAATATACGTCTGCGCCACTTGCTCCCATTTTATTTCTTTATTTAATGAATGCAGCCAGATACCAATATTGTCCATCCGTATCATCGTTCTATTATTCAGCAACACAGGCAATACAACAATCAGCAGTAATAAAAGAAAACCAACGTATGCAAATCCCGATTCTTTCTTTCCTACCATATAAAGTAATACAGATGCTACAACGACCATAGTCAGAATAATAATGCCATCTCTTTTTGTCTTTTTGATAATTAAAGGCTCCCCGGTATTAACAGGCTTATTATAGCGAAGAGCATATTGCTCGGTGGTGCTATAAGACGGAGGTTGTTGCCAGTAGTCGCCTCGTGGTTGTAAATACGCTGCCTCTACCGTTTGTATATATTGAATTTTCCGTTCTTCAAATGAAGCACTCATTTACCCGTTTAAGTATGCAAAATAAAAAACTCCCCGTTTAAAGGGAGTCTTATCTTTTATTCACCATTTACTTCATCCTGTTTCTTTCCCCAACTCTTATGCTTCGCTCCGTCCATCTTCACAATCTTAGGAGTAAATCTTCCAACCACATCCACCAATGCTTTCTGCGATTGCATTACCACATTGATGTCTTTATAAGCAAATGGAGATTCATCCAATCCCCCGCCGAGCAACTTCACGCCAAATTTTTTCAACTCGTCTTTGAATTGCTTATCGGTAACGGAAGCCATTGCCCTACTTCTGCTCATCTTTCTTCCAGCGCCATGTGATGCGGAGTTGACAGACGCCGATTCGCCTTTTCCTTTCACAATAAATCCATCTGCAGTCATAGAGCCTGGAATAACTCCCAACACATCTTTACCCGCAGGTGTTGCTCCTTTACGGTGAACGATTACATCTTTTCCTTCCCATTTTTCTTTCCACGCAAAGTTGTGATGGTTCTCCACCATCTTCATCGGTTTACGCCCAAGTTGTTTGGCAATCTTCGCATGTATCACGTGGTGACAGGCAGATGCATAATCACCAGCAAGGTTCATCGCATTCCAGTATTCAATTCCTTCTTCTTCATCCAGCGATAACCATGCAAGATTCTTCGCTTCCTGTGGCAAACGACGTTTGCTTATTGCAATCTTCGTGTAATGGTTAGCGATATTCGCTCCCAATGCACGGGAACCGGAGTGCGTTAAGAAACCAACATATTTTCCGGCTTCCACTCCCAACACGGCATCTTTCTCAGCTACTTCTATTACACCAAACTCTGCAAAGTGATTACCTGAACCAGAAGAACCCAATTGTTTCCACACTCTTCCATGCAATTTCTTCAACAGTGGCAATTCGAAAAACAATTCGTTCTCCATAATCTCGTGGTTTGATGCTCTATCAAACTGCGCTCCGCTTCCGAATAAGGTTGCTTCACCTAACTCTCTCGCAAAGAATGATTCTTTATCAACCAGATCTTTCGGATTGATATCAAACACACTCAGACACATACGACAACCGATATCAACACCTACGCCATATGGAATTACAGAATTTTCCGTAGCCAGTACTCCTCCTATCGGTAATCCATAACCGCTATGCGCATCTGGCATCAACGCACCGGCCACACTTACTGGCAATTTTGCTGCCTGGTACATCTGGTGCATCGCGCCTTCTTCAATATGCTCTTGACCGAATACATTGAATTGTATTCCCGAATGGTTTAGCGAAATCTCCGCACCTTCTGTTTCTTTCTTTGGAATCAATTGCTGCGCAATCAATCCAAGCACCGCGTCATTTTCATACTCTACCGGTGCTGTCAGTATTTTTTTCAATAAATCTATCACATCCTCCTTTACCTCATGTTTATAATGCTTTTGCATCACGTTCATCGCTACGCTAATCACCGGTCCTTCCGGGTAGCCGATAGCTCTTAATTCTTTTCCTGATATTTTTAACTTGCTCATTTTAATTTGCTTTTCAACCATCGACAACAACTCCGATTAAGCTTCGTTGCGACGCCCCATTCAGGGTTCTGTTCGCTATTCATCTTTCTTCTATTATTGCGATGGCATTTTCAATCCCATTTTTTTCATTGCTAATAATGCTTCAGCATTTCCCAATGCATCATTTACCGGGTTATGGTCATGGATGGTTTTGCGAAAGAGTTTTTTCCATTCATTATTCAAACCCGTATCCATTTTCATTCCGCAATACAAATCACCGATACGCCTTGCAGAAAATCCAAAAGGGTTTTTCCCAAGATAAGTATGGAAATACCAGTTTATCCATTGCCAATCAAATGCCGGATTATCACTAATAAATATTGGTCGTCCTTTGGAGTTTTCTGAAAGCCATTCAGAAAACTGTTGCATAACAGAAGCAGGTTCTTCAAATGCTTCATGTTCTACTCTTGTAAAACCACTTACAGCCAGTGCCTCTGGAATCCATTCTTTCGAAATTACTTTCGTCTTTCCATAAAATGTCTTACTCAACGAGGGCTCAACTACTACAGCGCCAAAACAAACCATCGAATATTTATGTGGAATGGGCCCATCCGATTCCACATCTACTACTATATAACTCATAGCTTTTACTCCTTTTCGAGATAATATTTCTCCCTCATCTCAATTAATAGTCTATTTACTTCTTCCATGTTCGGTTCATCTTTCAGTGTCGACCTCGCATATAAATCGTTTAACTCATCCTTTAGTACTTCTGCCCGCGCAACCAAATCATCGTATTCATACTTTCCTTGTTTTATGCTCAACAGAAATTCTCTATCCTTTCTCCACACATTTATTTTTCCTTCCGTTGCTATTTCCTTTGCAGTAAACAAAAGGCGGAAGACATGCATCATGTTCTTTGAATCATAATTCTTTCCATGCGACATCGTAGTGTTATACCTTTCTTCATTTCGCTTTGCCACCCACTCCCAATACTCTTTATATCGCTTGCAATACACCGAGTAACCATCCTTGTTGAAATACAACAGCCCAACCGGCTTTTCTCCTTTTGGAATACTGCTAAGACATACATCATTCGATTCTTCCTTTTTCATTACGCCTGCATAGGTATGCATCCGGGAATAATACAAATTGTAACAATCCCGGAAATGAGTGATTGCAGTTAATCCCATTTCCTCTTGTTTAAATCCATTGTCTGAAAGAAATTGTTGCAAGGGCAATGCTTCCTTTCCGATGTGTACAAAACAAAAATCCAGTACCGATTTCCTCTCTTCTTCAACAGGGTTTACAATCTTCTTTTCAAGGCCATACGCTTTCTTTATTTGTGTATAGGCATAGTTGGCAAAAGTCTGCTCGCACAGTTTTGATAGAAACATTTCAGGTTTTACACTATTCATGATTTCGTGTTTCTGCAATATGCACCGTTCCGGCATATTGAGTAGCTCCATGATATTGGGATTGTTCTTAGAAAGCAACTCAACAAATCGTTTCAGCTCATAATAAACGATGTCATTACTTTCGTTTGATACCTGGGGTGTATAATCCAGCGAATAGAATATTTCTTTCGGCAAAACAAACACGCCCCTGATATCTGTATCAGATTTTGCTGTATCCAATCCGTATGCTTTACTACCAACGATTGCTTCAAATATCAGCCAACCGTTCTTCCTTATGTTTTCAATTGTCAGCATTTCCGTTTACCATTTTCAAGAAAAATTCATTCAGCAATGAACTGTCAGCGCTGCTTACACCTAAGTTATCTTTTGAATGCTCAAGCTGTTCAAACAATTCTTTTACCCATTCATTCAGGCTTTCGCCCTGTTTGTGTAAATATTTTTCATCCACGCCTGCTTTTAATTTTATCAAATTCCTTATTTCATTCCTGCGTTGGCTATCTATTAAAGTCATTAATCCCCCTATGTTCATTGGCAAAACCGTTTTGTCTTTTACTATCCAATAGCAGGAGAGTAGCGACCTTATTAGATAAAAATAGCTTTTCAGTTTTATTTCTTCTTTACCCTTCAATTCTTCCCAAAATTTTTGCGCTAATGAATAGTGATGATAAAACACTGCTGTCGGAGAATAGTATTGAGTTATCAAATCTTTAAACTCTCCTTTAAATATTTCATCCGCATAGTAAGTTATTGGCGATTGAAACCGCTCTATCAATGGCGCATTTGATTTCTTTAACAGTGTAAGGCTTTTTCTCAAATCCCAACCAGTTATATCCAGGTCGCCATCCATGTGCTCGATAGTATCTTTTCGTTGATATAATGATAAATACCAATCTCTTTCATGCATGTATATAAACCGTACATCGTAATCACTATCAGGAGATGGAAAGCCCCATGCCCTGCTACCTGTTTCGCAAGCGTAAAGTATTTTGACTTTCTTCGCTGCTTCTATTTCAGTTAATATGTTTGTTATACTTTTCATTTCATAAACTCCTTCTTTAGTTTTTCCATTTGTCCGATATGCCTTTTTGCATGCTGTACCAGGAAATAGATATAATGATACACATCAATCTTTCCAAGATTATTAACTGTCATCATTGTTTCATGCAATATTCCTTCACCATTCTTTAGTTGATTCAAGTACGATAATGCTTCGGTTTTCTGACGATGCAATATGCTTTTTATTTCAGCTAAATTCACTAAGCCATTCGGTTCCATATGCTCTGGCCGGTTCCAGTTAAATGATTGATGAACGCCAATCTGGTTTAGTTTATCCCAATCTAAATCGTAGTCATCCATCAAAACGGAAATATCTATCTTCTTAGCTCTTGCAAGTGCTTTATCAGTTCCCTTTCTAATCAATATTAATAGAAAATGATTTGTTAGGGAAACATGCTCCAGTATTAGCCCGATACTCCAACCTCTGTCTTGAAGCCGGTAGTTCAATAACTTGTTATCAGTCTCACACCAATCATCCAATTCGTTAAAGACATTTTCGTACTCAGTCTTTATCTTATTAATAATATCCAAAATCATAAACAGTTTCTAAAATGTTTAAATATCAACCGTACAAGAGTGCGAACTCCGAATTCCGTCGCTTCGCTCCTCGTCGGGGCAGGCGCAACAAATGATGATAGTAGCAATGAAGTGTGGTACGTAATTATCTGAACCTTGATTTGGGGAGATTAAAAAGATTAAAGAGATTTTGTTTTCCTCACAATCCATCTAATCTACCCCAATCCCGGTTCTGACTATTTCTGCGGCACAAAAATCTGCTTCAGCTGTTCAATCAATACACCGTTTCCGCTTACACTGATATTGCTGATTTTGTCTGCAATCTTTTCCACGTACTCCATTTCCTTCAACTTCCACAGCATGGCGTTTTCTTCCATGAGTTTGGCAGTGTTCAGCAAGCTACGTGTACTTGCAGTTTCTTCACGACGCATGATAGTGTTTGCCTGTGCTTTTTTTTCGGCAATCAATACCTGGTTCATGATTTCTTTTACATCACCTGGTAGAATGATATCACGAATACCAAAGCCATTTACTTCAATACCCAGCGCTTCTGCTTTATCTTTTACCTGCTGCAGTACGAACGGAGCAATGCTCTCTTTCTTATCCAGCAGTTCATCAAAGTTGAAGCCTGCCACGTATTCACGCAGCGCCAGCTGAAAAGCCACGTACAGTTGCTTATCGTACTCCTTGTTTTGCAGTACGGCTTTTTCGATATCTATCACTTTGTATTGCGCCCACGCATTGATACGCAGAGCCGCTTTATCCTTAGTGAGTATCTCTTGTCCGTTTACTTCCAGTTGTTGCTGACGCATGTCGACACGTGCAATGTGTACTGCAATGTTGTTTTTCCAAAAGTAATAAACACCGCTGCCAAGTACTTTATCAAACTTGCCGTCGATAAACAACACCGCTTTCTCATAGTTTTCTACCGCTACACTACGAACATATGGAGCTACCAGCTTACTCAGCAAAGTAGCACGTCCGATTTGTTCAGTGATTTCAATCTTGCTGATATCAGCACGAATGAAGTCATACTGTACAACGCTTTTCCAGAAAGTATAGCGTCCGGCATTCAACACAGCTTTCAGCAAACCATTCTCGTATTGAAGAACGATTTCGTTGTCTTTCACATCGATTACATGCAGTATATCAGCCAGTGCCTTGTCCTGAAGCAGAATGTTCAACTCAACAGGAGCAAGAAATGGTTTAGTGATATCATACACATACACTTGCTCTCCTTTCCAGAAACGATAAGTACCTGCTATGAGCATTTGTTTGTACTCGTCATTCTTAAATACCAACGCAACCTGGTAGGCATTTACTTTTACTTTTTTCATATACCCTCCTAACCTCCCTAAAGGGAGAAATTTAATTCCTATAAAAAATATTTTTCATTTTATTAACCTCTCCGAAAGCCCCTCCTTTGGAGGGGTTTGGGGAGGCTAAGCGATATTGTTTGCCATCCGGTATTCACGGAAGCAGGTATCACAAATCTTTACGGTAACAGTTTGTCAATCGTTGTTACCAAAAATTTATTTGATAACGCTTACTGAAAAAGTGATACGATACAGAACTATTTAACCTGCCTGCAGGTGTTTACCGGATTGTAATAGTTCAGGACGCTAAAAGTGTCCTGAACTTTGCAGGCAAACAATATCCACTTTACTATCTGGTCACCATTTTTTAAGAAGCGGTGTACTTCTTTGATTCAAGCATCCTAAGTGCTTTGCGTTTACCAATTACGCCATTCTTCCATGATGAAGAAGCGGGACTCGAACCCGCATGATTGTTGTGCTCTACCACTGAGCTATCCGCCTGAGGCGGAATGGGAGTTGAACCCATGACACCAACTGGGGCTGGTACATCCTGTTTCAACAACAGCATACAGATAGTTATTACGTCTGCACTGTCATGTTTCTTTGAAACATAAACCTGGTTTGTTGAGCAACAGGCCTATACCCTCTTTTCGCTTACGCGAAGCTCTTTGTTGAAAAATCAACAATTATTTTAAAGAACTCAATTCATCAGTATTTCCTGCCGCCTGAAACCTATTGTTTCAGTATGTTTTACCACATGTTGCTTTTCATGTGGGTTGGTAATCTCAGCAATCGTCATTGGTCTGTCGATTTCATTATTAAATCCAAGATGAGCAGACAATCGCATTGACTTTTCAATTCCTAACTTACCAAACTCATACTTCGCAATCAATCACCCCTTGCGCAAAAGTGCACTATCAACTGTTGTCAGTGAGCTATTGAATGTGCATATCAATTGCACATTCAGAAAGTCTGCAAGCAAGCCGTCTGAAATATTCAACAGGTTTGATACCGAAGAGCTATTGCTATATTTCCTGTCTGTAATAATATTTTCAGCATCTTCAATTATCAATACAGTGTTTGGATTATTTATCAGCATCTGCAAAAACTCCGGGTCCATCAGGTTACCAGCGACAGATGGTGATAAAAACAATACTCTCTTCTTTATTTTTCCTACCAAGTAGCGCAGGTAAGTTGTCTTACCGGTTCCGGGCAATCCATGCAGCAATACAATTCCCTTATCCTTTTTTTGCTTCAGTCTTTTTTGAATAGTCGCATCTACTTCTTTGAAGTCATCTTCGTAAAAAAGATTTAAATCCAGCTTTGTCCTTTTTATCTCCATCGATTTCAATTCCAGTCTGTTCCTGTTTTGCACTATAAGGTTTATTTCCAGCGGTTGTCTTCTTTGCCGTTCTTTAAATTGACTGACAAGAGCCGTTACCTCATTTACAAATTCATCTCTATTACCATCGTGAAATATTTCGCAGTAGTAGTCATCAAACTCCAGGATACAATTATTGTCCATTACCATGATTGTTGTATCAAACTGGTACTTCTTCTTTTTAGTTTTATAAAATCTTGTCTGGTGTATATGCTTTATTGATGAAGAATATTTTTCTTTAACAGCATCAAATGCTTTTTCTCCATCAATGTACCCGATGTAGTTCATACTCGGTAATACATTGAAGCAATACAGGTACAATATTTTCGCATCTAAGAAAGAATCTGTGAACACATTGTTCGCGTTAATTATTTTCTGGTTAAATAAATTTTCCATTTTAGTTTTTTTCGGCCTCCCCAAACCCCTCCAAAGGAGGGGCTTTAGAGACTGCTATTTTGAAATGTCATTCTTCTTAAGAACACTTGCCAAGTCCCCCCTTTGGGGGATTTAGGGGGCCTACTGCACCACTTTATTCGCGCAGCTTGAACTTGCAAACGCATCCGGTTTTGCTTTGAAAGCAAAGCCCATTCCCACGATATAGCCCATTGCTTCTTTCAATGCATCATTGCTTTTGAAGTTTGGGTTAGTGTTGATGTCTGCGTGCACTTCCATATCCACACTAAACCGTGAAAAGATGTTGCACAATTCATAAGCTACTTCAATACTTTTCCCAACTTCTGTCAGCATCCGCTGCTTGATAGTCATTTTCTGTTTGGTGATTTCGTTGTGTATATACATGAAACCGCCCTTTCCTTTCCGGATAAAAACAATAACGGTAGCGAATTCGGTTTCTTTTCCCTTCACCTGGCTATCGGTACCAATGCATACTTTCAGTTCATGCCCCATTTCTCGTTCCCGCACCAATACATTCATCACTTCATCAGCAATAGGAATTTTAATCCGTTCCCCATTTAATTTTCTCCATTTTTGTTGTGACTGTTCCATTGGTCATTATTTTATTTCTCACTTTCTCATTGACGCCCTAGGCTCGAAGCCAGGGTCCTGTATCATTGCATAAAAAAGTTCACTCATTTTTTAAAAGTGTCCCGGCTGCATCTCACCGGGAACACTTATTCCTCCTTCCTGCATCTGATATTTTCAACGTATCATAAATTCTGCCGGGTGCTGTATCATTTCATCAGTACCTGGTTCTAATTCTTTCGTTCCAAGATTATCAAGTACCCGGAAAACAAATCTGATCGTTAATCCCATTAATAAAAATTTCATCGCATACCTTTCCTTGCTCCATCATTGATGGATTTATTTTTAAAATCAGTTCATGCTTTTATTCCATTTAGGGGTTAGGGGTATAAAAAAAGCCCGGTCGTTGTTTGCGACCGGGCTTCCTATATAAGTGCATTATGCACTTATGTATGGACACATCCTGGTCGTTTATATTTATCATCATTCTCATTACCTATGGGCACAATATTCCCTTTCACTTGCACATACCAATAGCACCTGAGCGATAAATTATCCGTCAGCATTGAACTTGTAAATCGTTTATGTCGTAACTGTTGTCGCAATTATTTTTATTTGGTTAATAGACATATTTAATTCTCATTCTTCCCCCTTTAGGGGAAAGGGGCAAAAAAAACCCCGCTATCTCTTGCGGGGCCTGTATTCTATCGAATTCGTTGTATCAACTAATCGTGCAGCATACATGCCCCGCAGACTGTATAGTCACCTTTCGGACTAAACCATCTTGCTGATTCAATATGTAGTATCATTCGATTGAGCATGTATCTGTTTTAAAATTTGTTTTGCGATGCAAAGATGTAATTATTTTTTTGTTGTAACCAAATTCTCGTAGAAAATTTTTTAAAAAATTTTTCTCGTAAAATCTCTATTACATCAGCAATAGCACAAACCTGCCAACGTGATTTGCAATAGTTGCTTGTACAACATCAGCGGCATAAAGAAAACGCGTAATGTTGGTAAAATAAATTGGTGTAAAATTTTTCAGGTGTAAAATATCCTCTTAACTTCCTTTTCCATTTAAACCAAATAACGGCAATGCGGCTTGTCAGACAAGTAAGTCTTTTCTTTAAAGAAGGTAATTCAGATAAGGTATATGAAATTGATTTGTGTGATACCGGCAATGGTCTCTATGTAGTTAACTTTCGCTATGGCCGGCGAGGAACCGTTTTAAAAGAAGGTACAAAAACAGAAAATGCGGTAAGCCTGCAAAAAGCAGAAGATATTTTTAACTCGCTTGAAGAAGAAAAACGATCAAAGGGCTACCACACCAGTGATGAATCTTTCACTCCAACGACTGCTCCTTCGGGTTCAGGAGTACCCATAACGGTTACAATTCCACAAATCAATTTCAATGATCTGCTACCAGGAAGAGTTAAAGCAATCCTGAAACGTTTACAATTAGCAACAGAAGGAAAAGAAAATACCGCAAAACTTCCCTGGAAAACCTCCCGAATAGTATGGCTCGCCGGAATTATTAAACTTGATACCGCAAGTCCGTTTATTATTCACCTTGCCAATAAAGGAGATCTGATACAGCAATATGCCGCCGCATGGTCGCTTGGCAGAATTGGAAATGAAAATGCAGCTCCATTGTTGCAATCCTGGTTCAGGTCTTCAACAAATAATAATCTTAAACGAATCGCCGGTGAATCTTTACTATTGATATTAAAGAATGAAGAACGACAAAAACACCTTCAGCATTATCTGAATAGTTTACCCGAACCATTAAAGCAAGCGGTACTAAGCAATGATGAAGAGCAATTAAATACATTGTTGAAGGAAAGAGTGATAAACCAGGTACAGCCTCATTATTCATTATTAGAAGATTTGTATGCTGTCGTAACAGAATATAAATGGGTAAAGCAACCTCTAAAATCAATTCTTTTGCAAGTGCCGTTGAAGCCAAATTACTTTCGCCATATACGTCACATATACAAGCATGCAGAACTCAGGGACGACTTTGAAATGCTTGGAATGTTATCCTGCAAATTTGAAAGAGAACAGGAAATGTTTCGTCGAAAAAGTAATGAGGCTTACAATGACAAAATTTATATATCTCATTTGCAGGAGAGTGTAAGCCCAAAGAGTGAACTAGGTAAAAAAACGAGTCGGATTGCTTATAGCAATCGTACAAGACAATATTTAAGAAAACGGACCTTAAGAGATTTAAATAACTTCGGAAAGTTTGAAGACCTGAATTATGTGCGACTGGCGACCGGGCTTTTGCTATCTTATGATAATGACAGGGACTTTGCGAAGCCATTCGCAACAAGTTATTATGAATACAGAAACGGCCGATACCAGCAATTGCAAAAGCAATTTCCTGCAAATGCACATGCAGTATACCTGAATCAGATTTTGTTTGGCAATGCAGCAAACATGCGCTTGCAATCAGACAATCTTTGGGCTTATATTGACAAAGATGAACCTGTCAAACCGGCTAAGCAATCGAATCAACCACAAAACCCATCGCAATCAAGTGGCGGGTTTTTAAAAAGAGTATTGTCTTTATTTGGTAAGAAAAAAGAAGAGCCTGTCTTACCGCCTTCTTCGCAAGATTCAGTAATCAGGCAACCTGTCGCAGCCAAAGCTCCGGCACAAAAAAATGATGCACCATACATTCAGCTATGGAACCAATTGCCGCAGGCATACATACAATTGCTGGTTCACGGAAGAATGAATGAAATACACCAGTTTGCCTTAACTAATTTACAGCATCATCCAGATCATAATGCAATAAAAGAGAAGATTGATCCAGGTGTAATCGAATTATTATTAACCTCCTTATTTGATATACCAGCTGACTTCGGTTACAATATAGCATTAGAAAAATATAATCCGTTGCAACCGGATACAGGTTTAGTAAAAGCATTACTCTATAGTCGTCTGCAGAAAGCAAGAAACACTGCCAAAAATTGGGTTACCGAAAAGCCGGAATTATTTTTTCAGGACAGTGAATGGGTTTGCTCTATGTTGTTTTGCCCGCATGCAGAAGTGCGCAATTGGGTTAGTGAGAAAATGAATGAACAAATTTATTCTCCCACCCAGGCCGAGTTAATTTGCGGACGTGTAATAGCGGCGGCATTGGCAGAGACAAAAAACAATGAGTCAATTAATCAGATCATTGAAGAAGCAGGGGCGATCATAATAAAGTTATTCAGTACACAAGTAGAGGCGATAAATACCGGCATCACCGGAGAATTAATTAAAAGACCTGTTACTTCTTCGCAGGTATTAGGGCTAAAAATATTATTGTTAAAGAAAGGCAAGTTGAATTATAATGACATATCGAACGATGTGTTTATTTCTCTTCTGAATAATGTTAATCAGCCAGTACGGGAGAAATGTTTTGAATTGTTAAATGAGCTTAGTACAGATGAGTTATTAAAGAGACAGGAGCTTGTTATTAATTGTTGTGTTGCAACTTATCATGATGTACGGATAAACATTTGCAAGATTGTAAAACGAATGGGCGATGCAGATGAAAAATTTGGCACCGATGCAGTAAACTACCTGGCGCCTTACCTGATGCGCAAAGAAATGATTGAAGGCATGCAGAAAGATGTAAGTGAGGTTTTGCGCAATGAACTAATCGGGTTTATCAATAATGCTGATAAGGAGATGGTGTTACGCCTCGTGTATTCACAGTACGTACCCACGCAGGAGTTTGGTGTTGCTATATTGGAAAAATATATTGACCCTTCTACGTTTACAATCCGGCAGATAATCGCACTTGGAAATCATGAAACTTTATCGGTAAGAGAATGGTGCTGGAAATATTTCTCAGGTAATGTATCGCGTATAAAGTTTGAAAGAGAAGAAGCCATTCGTTTACTCGATGCGAAATGGGATGACACCAGGGAATATGCAAAATCTTTCTTCAGGAACAACTTTTCAGAAAATGATTGGTCACCCGAAACGTTGGTTGGCATTGCCGATTCTGTAAGACCGGATATTGAAGCATACGGAAGAGAATTAATTACACGATTTTTTACAGATAAGGATGGTGAGCAGTACCTGTTAAAGCTCAGTCAGCATCCCGGCGAAAAGATGCAGCTATTTGCAACAAATTATCTCGAACGGTTTGCCGCCGGAAATGTAGAAAGAATTGAGGGTCTTACCTTTTATTTCCGCTCGGTTCTTTCAAGGGTAAATAAAGCAAGAACGGCAAAGAACCGGGTGTTTCAGTTTTTACTAAAAGAAGGAAAGCAATCTGAAATAATGGCAACAATCATTGCGAAAATAATCACTGACATTTCAGCAACTGTCTCCATTGAAGATAAAGCAAAATGTATCGAAATTATGTATGAGTTGAATAAGATTTATAAACTCGAAATGCCGATGATTGTTCATGCTATAGAGGAGAGAAATTATTAGTAAAATCATTCCAATGCAAAAAAGCAACAAATAATCTTTGTAAACATGCTATTTAACTACCGATACGGCGGCAATACTTCAGTGACAAGCAATGCACACATGACGGGTCTGTCATTTGCGCCGGATACATTGAGGGAAAGTACATTCTTCATTGGTAAGCTTCACAGAAAAATTGCGTTCCGCGAGGCAATATCTGCATTGCACGATGTAGTAGTATCTGATCTTCGTTTTAAACCAAAAGATAAAACGGCATATAAAGAATGGGCGGCACAACAAGAGTCGGTATGGTTGGCCGAATACATGAATAATTACGATGCAGCAGCGGCAGATGTGAGAATGAAAGCTGTAAAAGAAGAATTGACAGATTTACGCGTAAAAAAAGATAAACTACTGGAGCCATTTTATAAAGCAAGAAGCAAATACTTTAATTATCTCTATCACAAAGACCGTGATGCATGGATAGTGCTGGACCCTGTAATCAGTATTCACCCCGATGAAATTTTCTTCGAGTGTTTCAGCCAGGATGAATCCACTTATGGAAAACTTGGAGCAAACTATAATGTATTCAAAGAAGTAAATGATTTTAAATGCGGCACCACCAATATTGATTACTCAGCCGATTTATACAATGAGTTTCAAAAAATAAGAGATTACAAGGAAACGGATTTTAAAGTAGACCCGAGTGGGTTTGAAATCAAAACCACCCGGGAAGATTTATACAAAGAGGTAAAGATTGATCTACCAGAAAGTTGGGTAAGAGGTTTTCTCCAGGTCGGTTCAGCAATGACATTACCTGCAACAACCTTCGACCTTCATCCAATGGACATCTATAATTTTTGTTTGTGGCTGCGTAGGTTCAAAGAAAAGAAAGGCCCACGCTATATAAACTATATTTTAGAACCTGGACAGCCAGTGAAAGTGAGGTTTGAACCATGGGGCAAAGAAATTATTTGTAGCCGCTCAGTCTTCACCGGTAGTCATAAACAAGAGATAAAAATCTGGGGGCGCCGCCGCTTGTTGATACTTGAACGATTGATTCCAGTGGCCAGTAAATTCACTGTTCATTTGTTAGGAAATGGTATGCCATCGTTTTATGTTGCCGACCTTGGTGATATGAATTTCACTTTAGGATTATCCGGGTGGACAGCAAACGATTGGTCGCGTGCCGGAAATTTTGATTTAATGGCACCAAGAGCAAATGTTGAAGATGGAGTAAAACAAAAAGTTTTCGAAGCCATGCATAAAGTATGGTTTGCGGAAGCATCCCATTTAGCCAATCAATTACAATTAAATACTGCAGAAGTTGCGGGTGCATTGAGCGCATACACACAGGCAGGTCGGGTGATGTATGATATCAATAAAGGCGTATATCGTTTACGTGAACTATCAAGAGAACCATTACCAATGGATAAACTTCGCTTCGCAAACGAGCGGGAACAAATGGCTGGTGAATTATTGAAATCGACTACGCCAAAGATTAAAGCCGAACAAATTATTGGCGCTGGTTTGAAGTTGACAGCATCCATTAAATCGGGTAAGCGAACTTATAATCCTGAGCTATTGATAGACGATGATGAAAGAATAAAAACAGGCAATTGTGATTGCAGTTTTTATATAGAAAACAAATTGCATAAAGGGCCTTGTGAGCATATGCTTGCGATGCGATTATTTTATAACAATAAAAAATAGAAGAAAATATTTTTGCTGATAGATAACGAATAACTATTTTCAAACTCTGTAGAAAAACAGTTCTTTAACAAGAGGGTAACAGGTTGCACCTTGCTTCCGAAAGGAAAGAACGATGTATCGTCGTTCGGGAAAAGTGATTGTATATGCATCACTACATGTAATCTTTACTATGGCCATGGGCTACCAGTGTGTTTTTAACAGTACTGGCCCCATGTGCCTCAAAAACACACTGGTAGCCCATGGCCTGGAGTTGATTAATATAGTCCCAGGCCAGCACGAAGGTTAATACCTTCCCTCTTGTTATGAATTGTTTTTTGAAAATGATTTTAGGAAACCGGCGACTTGGCTACTATAATCTTCCGGTGCGTCCGCCTAAGGCGGATTATCGTTCTGTTCGCTATTCAGCATTAATACAACTTTAAAAATTGAATTGTAGCAACAATGGATAGCAGAAATACCAGGCAAGAGATATACGATAAAATCAGGCAATCCTCGAAAGACGAATATGTATTGGAAGAAATGAAGCGGCTTGGCTTCTGGGCCAAGTCCGATGCTACACCTTCATTGCCGGAAGAAATGATAAAGAAAGAAGGTGATTTGCAGAGAGAGTTAAATACTTTAATACAGGAAAAACAGCGATATAACAACAGGGAAGAAGTATTGAAAGATATGCGTCGCAAACGCATGGAAGCAGCGAAAGAAAAAAGAAAGCTTACAAAAGAGAAAAGAGAACAGGAGAAAGCCAAAAAAACGGCAGCCTGGTTGGTAACAAGAGAAAAAGATATTTTCTACCTCGGTGAAGGTGTTTCAGAAGGATTAAACAATGATGAAGGAAATCATGAACTATTACGGGCGAAAGGATTGCCGGTATTTGATTCGGTGGAAGATTTAGCAAAAGCCACCAATCTGAGCATAGCGGAAATAAAATTTTTAAGCTTTCACCGGAAAGTAGCAACGACATCTCACTATATACGATTTTCTGTTCCAAAGAAAAGCGGAGGTCGTCGGGTTATATCCGCTCCGATGCCAAAATTGAAAACATTACAATATTGGATACTGGAAAACATTTTGAATAAAGTTCCGGTGCATGCTGCAGCCAATGGTTTTGTTACTACGAAATCCATATTATCAAATGCATCACATCATATCGGTAAAGAAGTTGTCATTAATGTTGATTTTAAAGATTTTTTTCCGACTATAAATTATAAGAGGGTAAAAGGAATATTTGTAAAACTTGGTTATTCAGAAAAGATTGCTACAGTTCTTGCATTGGTTTGCACTGAACCAGAAAGAGAAGAAGCCACGTTGGATGGAAAAAAATATTTTGTCGCAACTAATAAAAGAACGTTACCGCAAGGTGCGCCAACAAGTCCGGCTATTACTAACATCATTTGTTACAAACTCGATTGCCGGTTCAAAGGAATGGCAGATAAACTGCAATTCTCTTATACACGTTATGCAGATGACTTAAGTTTCTCATCTGACGGAAACGTGTTGACAAAAAGAATACAACAACTGTTATGGCGTACTAAAAAAATAATTGCCGATGAAGGATTTACTATCCATCCAAAAAAAGTAAAGGTAATGCGGAAAGGCGCCAGGCAGGAAGTAACAGGAATTGTTGTAAATAAAAAACCCGGGATTAACCGGGAAACGCTTCATCGTTTTCGTGCTTTGCTACAGCAAATAGCAAAGAATGGTATTGAGGGAAAAAAATGGAAAGGCGGTAACACTATTGATGAGATAATTGGATATGCAAATTTCGTTGCGCAGGTAAAACCTGCTTTGGGTAATAAGTTTAAAGCACAATTACAAACTATTTTGTCTCAACCAGGAATTCATCAAAGGGTAAAACGGACTATACTACCCTCAGTAAAAAATACAAACCCACCAACCAATAAAAACTCACAGGACAAAAAAGATGGAAAAGATTGGTGGGATGTATTATAGTATTATTGTTCTTTTCACCATTTTATTTCTGCTATTTCAACCATACCTTGTTGATGATCCATTATCAGTGTTTGCGTGCTGACGGATTGATCAGGCTTTCCAAAATTTTTATAAATCGTCAGTTTTACAAAAGAAGGCACTTGTTCTTTTTGATATCGGTCGCCGTAGTAGTTCACTTTGATTGAATATTTTCCCTTTTCAGCATTTTTTATTTCATATTCCTCCGGCCCGTATCCTTGTGTAAAGTCTTCTGATAATCGGCCACCTGATTTTGTAAACCGATTGCTATAATAGCATGTTTCTCCATTTGGTTCGGTAACGTGTAAATCAATGTCTGTTTCATCTTTGTTCCAATCTACCACAATACGCAAGTCGACCGGCAGCGGCCGGATAATTGCAGCATTGATTTTAGAAAGGTTAATATTTTGTTTGTTACGATTAATAATAGCGTTCATTTCATTTAGCAACATAGATTTCAATCCGCGATACCGGTTTTCATATTGAAACCAATTTTTAGTAAGGCTGTTATACAATACATTGACAGCCTCCTGGTGCTGATTATTATTTTCATAGGCAAGTGCGAGATCCCGATACGACTGCGGTTCTTCTTCTTTTATCGCTAAAACTTGCTTATACACTTCAATAGCTTTATCATACATTCCCCAATTTTCCAATACATAGGCCATACCTCTTAATAATTGATGGTTTTCTGCATTCAGCTCGGCAAGATTACTCAATACTCTCAAAGCATTTTCTTTATGTCCTGCTTCAAAGAGCAGCTGTGCCGCATCAAAATAAAAAGATGGTTGTTTGCCCAAGCTATCTTTCATAGCAAGATAACGCTCATATAATTTGTCCTTATCCACCTCATTAAGCTCATCAACGTAATCAACATCCGGCAGGTCTTTGTATTTTACCACGTCATTTTTTTGTTGGCTAATGTTCCTTGATGGCTGTTTACTCGTTATAACTATGGCGCCGTTTGCAGCCCTACTTCCGTATAAGATAGACGCTTGTATGTCTTTATAAACTAAAATGTTTTCAATGTTTGTTGTGCTTAACGAGGCTATTGTTTGTGCATCTACAGGAATGCCATCAAGAACATATAGTGGCTCGCGGTCAGCGCCTAAAGTGTTTGCTCCACGTATGTATATTCTTGCAACATCACCAGCGATAGAATTATTTTGTACCACACTCACTCCAGTTACTCTTCCTTGGAGCGCCTGCGCCACGGAGGTAGAATAGTTCAATTCATTTGAATTTATTACAGCTACCGAACCTGTTAAATTTCTTCTACGTTGCACACTATAACCAACTATTACCACTTCATTTAGCGCTGCACTGTTTGTTTTAAACACATCATTAAATGCTTTTTGTTTTTCGTCTTCGTTTTGTGTTTTATCAACGTTTTGTTTGGTAGTTCCTTTAATACCGTCACTGTAAATTTGATTTACTTTTTTTAAATCAAGCAGCGGTTCATCTTTTTGCCACCATTTGATCCTCTCGTTAAAAAGTGAAACCGATTTTTCAAGATTGTTGATAATTTCATTTGCTTCTGCTTCCTCTTTTTCTCTTTTTCTTCTATTTACTTCATCATACATTTTCTTATACTCATCTTGCAGTTCTGCCGGAGGTTCTATTGCATAGTCTATGTAATCCATAAGGTTGTCCAGAACAATAAATGATGTTGTTTTCGAAACTATTTTGTGTGCTGTTGCAAACTGCTTCATCGTCTCATCGTTGTGCATGCTACGTAACCGATAATAATCACTCAATACGTTGATATCTTTTATAGACACATTAATAGTTTTACTATCGAAATCGATTGTATCCAGGTTTGTTATTCTTCCGTTGTCTCCATATTTAAGTATAAGCGCTTCAGCGTCGCGTTTCACTTCGCCTGAAATAGTCAGCCACCCAGTAAAATCTAATGGTAGCTTCATACCAGAAACGTCCTTATTATCTTTGGTAGCAAGACCAAGTAGTTTTTTTTGGGGCTTATTAAATTCTGCGATTGCAACTGACAACTCAGAATTAAAAAGATCAACATAACGGCCACCACTTTTAGTTGCTATTTCCTTTAGAAAAGCCTGGTTGGAAACAGGTGATGAGTTGATACAATAGATTGGTTTACCGTTAAGTTTTATTGATCTGTCCCCAAAATTATTCATGCCATCACTGAATAGAAGGAAGGCATCTGCATCAAATTCTGAGCAATCAATACTTGCTATTCGTGTGCCACCATCAAACTGTTGGCCTTGTAAAAAACGACGCACTGCATTCATTATTGATTTTCCATGAAAAGCCTGTGAGCCATTTATTGTATTACTGAATGAAACAATTGTAAGGTGTTCTAACTTATTCTGCCGGATAAAATTTTCAAGAAATTCAATATCCTTTTTTGTATTTCTTTTTTCTGAAGAAGATGATACGTCCCAAAATACTGTGGCCGATGAATATAACTTGCCAGCGACAGGCGTTACCAAAGGTTTCGTATGAACAGCAAACAATGCAGAGCTGTCAGTATGTTGTTGCCAAGCAATTTTATTTTCACCTGGAAGCGGGATATAAAATGCAAGCGCTGTTTTTAACCGCACATTTTTATCCTTGTATTGTAATAAATAATTCTTATCAGTAAATAAGAAAGTCGATTTCTTCAAAATGCCACTCCCTTCCGTTACCGGCGCAAGTGTGCCCTTATAATTTATTGCAACTGAAAACTGCCTGACTAAATACGGAATATCCAACGGAAGCGAATAAAATAAAGAATCACCTTTGGATGTTAGCAATTCTTCGATTGCAATTTTGATTTTTCGTGTGCCATTCGCAGGCATCGGATAGACTCTTACTTTATAATTATTATCTGTTGTCATTTCCAAAAGTCCAGGGTCGATGCGACGGCGGATCGTATTCTCGTAAGCTACCCGTCCTTGTTGTTTATCAGTTATTACACCTTCCCGCATATGACCATTAATATCCAATGCGAAACCTGTAACAACCTGGCCATCGTTGAGTGAAAAATTATACTCACCGTCCAATATTTTATTATTAGGGTTAAATAACTCAATATCGAGAATGGTAGAAGCTTTAAATAAATCGGAACTGACATCAACAGAAAGGGATTTAATCTCAATCGGCAAATCTGTTACCTGTGCAGAAATGTTTGCAGAAAAGCAGTGTAATGATATACTGATTATAACAGCGTAGTATATTTTTCGCATAAGCCAGTTTTTGACTGGATGCGTGATCATTTCGGATTACATAAAACGTTAAAGAAAAAATTTCTTCGTTATTAAATTTCAATCACTGAAAATATGGGAGACTATTAAAACAACCTCCCCTGTTCTCCCGGTCTTCTGAAAATACTTGTATCCAAGCTCCATTCTTCGGCATTCATTCCATACAGCTTTCCGTATTTTTTATATTGCTGCGCTACCATTTGCGCAATCGCTCCTTCACCGCGCATACGAACACCCCATCTTGTATCATTTACTTTTCCATCATGACTTTGTTCTACCAGATGCCAGACTTTATCAGCCCGGTCAGGAAAGTTTTTATACAACCAATCATGAAACAGGAACTTTATTGCGCCGTTAAGACGAATAAATGTGTAAGCAGTAAACGTTGCGCCATTATCTCTTGCTTCTTTCATGATGCGTTGCATCTCATGTTCATTCAACCCGGGAATCATCGGACCCATCATCACGCCCATGCGTACGCCAGCGCTGCTGAGTTCATTGATAACTTTTAGCTTTTGTTTCGCGGTTGTTGTCCGTGGCTCCATCGTACGTCGCAAATCCTCATTGAACGAAGTGATAGAAACCATTGCAGAAACCAATCGTTTCTTCGCCATTTCCTGCAACACGTCTTTGTCCTTTAATATCCACGAGTTTTTTGTGAGAATACCGACAGGCTGATTGAATTCATTGCATACCTCCAGCATACCCCGTGTTAAACGGTACTTCTGTTCCGCAGGCTGATAACAATCGGTATTGCCACTTAACATCAGTGGGGCACAAACCCATTTCGGGTTCATCAAAAATTTTCTAAGCAGTTGCGGTGCGTTTTTCTTGACGATTATCTTTTGTTCAAAATCCAGCCCCGCGCTATATCCCCAATACTCATGCACATTGCGGGCATAGCAATAAATACACCCATGTTCACAACCGGCGTAGGGATTCATGCTATAGCTCATGCCTACATCAGGACTATCTACATTATTTACAATCGTTTTTGATTCCTGCTCGATATACTGTGTCGGCACATTACTTTCTTCCCAATCATCGATACCTTCTATATGTTCTCTTGTTCGCTCGTCTTTTAAAAAGCGATTTTTCGTATTGAATTGGGCTCCTCGGCCGATGAAATAAGCCCCCTCTTTAGGGGAGGCTTCCGAAGAGTCTCTCTTCTTCGGCGTTACTTTATAATGGTCTTGTTTTAGTTTGTCTGTCATAACAATCAGTTTTCGTACAGATAAAAACGAGCAATCAATAAAAAGGAGAATAAAGAATCTTTCGCTTCACATTCCTTCACACATATACCTGACTCTTTATTCTCCTTGCCATCCACACATTTCTGAACTTCCTTTTCTAGTAATACTGGTTTAAGGTTAATCTATGTTTTACAACTATCTTATTCTTAAATAAAAATTTAAGCATAACGAAAGACCCGATCAACGAGCAACGCCCAGAATACTAAATAGTCCCGATAGCTATCGGAATCCAAAAGACAAAGGGGACGCCTGCCTGCAAAGGCGGGTCGCAACAAAATCTTAATAGCAGCTCTACTGCCGCTTTAAAATCAATTACGCAAATAACTCCCCTTGTTTTGTCACTACGGGAAGATTCTGAAATTCGAAACGTTTTACTATCTGGTATTTCAAATCACCGACAGGTCGTTTAAGCAATAACATACCGTCAGCAATAAATCTCCCGGTAAAATTTTTATGGCTATACTCTAACCAACCTTTTTCATATTGCCAGGGTTGCAGCTTACGGGCAATTGTCAAATGCGGCTCCATGATGAAGTGAGGCTTGTTATCATCATTCAGCTTCATCAGGCGTTGCGCTTCAGCACGAATTGTTTTTGTCAGTTCCTGAACCGGCACTTTCGTTGTTACATTTATATATATGGTATGCGACGGAAAACTTCCAAAATCTCTTAGCTCCACTTTGAAAGGATACTGCGCCATTGCTATCGCATTCAGGCGACTAACAATCCTATCCTCCATCATTCCATATTGTACAAAGTTTACCAGGGTAATGTGAGGCTTTCCCCATCGCGCATGATCCGATTTATATTTTTCGGCAAACTCCTCTTTTACACTCATTATTTTCTCCCACAATTCTTTATGGGGGTTGAGTACCGCGAGGTATTCGTAAACCCGGTATCCGGGAATAGCATCAGTAATTGTCTTCATAATAACCCATCCTTTTTATTTAAAAAATACTACCACATTTGTTAGTATAAATTTACTAAATTATTTAGCTTTATGCCAAATTTATTTTTTGTTTTCAACTATTTTTTATGGAAGAAGATTTTTTTAGCGCTGCCTATAAAGGATCAAAACGGTATTCGCAAAAGGACATCCGCACTGCAAATGCGACCGGCTTTGGCGCCGCAGCAGACGATTATGCAGAACGAGGTATTGATCTGAATGAACAACTCATTATGAATAAGCCGGCAACTTTTTTCTTTCGCATGAAAGGAGACGCGATGGTGAATGCCGGAATCTGCGAGGGCGATGTATTGATTGTTGATCGTAGTCTGAAGGCGGACAATGGTAAAATTATCGTTGGATCAGTGAACGGTGATTTGATGGTCCGGCGTTTTCAAAAATCATTCAATAAAGCGTTCCTTGTTCCTGAGAATAAGGCTTATCAACCGCTGGAGATCGGTGAATTCGTACGGTTTGATCCATGGGGCGTAGTCACGTGTGTTATTCATGTTATCGATCCTGTATTGCACAGCTTTATTAAAAATCATAAGAACGATAATTCACTCAGTTAAATTCTTTTTATGAAAGCGATAGTAGACTGCAATAGTTTTTACTGTTCCTGCGAAAGATTGTTCCGTCCTGAGTTATTGCAAAAACCAGTTGTTGTTTTAAGCAACAACGATGGCTGTATTGTAAGTCGTAGCGATGAAGCAAAACGGCTCGGTGTGGAAATGGCTGGTCCATACTTTATGGCAAAACATTTAATAGAGAAAAATGATGTTTCTGTTTTCTCATCAAACTATACGTTGTATGGAGATTTAAGTATGCGTGTGATGGATACGTTGCGGGCGATAGCTGGCAAAGAAAGTGTTGAAGTCTATTCAGTTGATGAAGCGTTTGTCGATTTAAGTATTATAGCCGAAGAAGAATTGCAGGAAACGGCTACTTATATTAAGGAGACAGTTGAAAAATGGACCGGTATTTCTGTATCTATCGGTGTAGCCCCAACGAAAACGCTGGCGAAACTGGCAAATCATATCGCCAAAAAAAATAAAAAGGCTTCGGGTTGTGTAACAGTACTCGCGACGCCGGAACAGCAACGCGAAGCTTTGCAACAAGCGAGAGTAAATACAATATGGGGTGTTGGCAGCGCCTATGCACAAAAGCTGGTTGGAATGGGTATCACAAACGGATGGGAATTAGCAACGATGTCTGAAGCATGGGCTTATCAATGTATGGGTGGTGTGGTTGGTGTCCGCCTTATTAAAGAACTGCGCGGCGAACCTGCCGTTGATATGAAAGAAGAACTGGTGGATAAAAGAATGATCGCCACAACAAGAATGTTTGGTAATCCTGTCAACGATATTAATGATATAAAAGAAGCGGTGGCCACATACACATCACGAGCGGCAGAGAAACTCAGGCGACAGCATAGCGCCGCTAAAGTCGTTAGTGTATTTATCGTTTCGAAAGAGCAGGATCATTCATTGGGTTTTAACCGCGGGGGAACAATCAGCGATTTTACAACGTTACAGGCAGCTACATCAAAAACGCAGGAATTAATAAAACCAGCGGTAGCTCTTGTAGAAAAAATTTACGACCGGAGAAAAGAATATAAAAAAGCCGGCGTGATGTTGAGTGGCCTGGTGGATGATAATTCAATTCAGGGAAATATTTTTTTATCAGAAACAAAAAACTGTGAGCGTCGGTTAATGGATATAATTGACAATGTTAACTTCAGTCAGCGGGATGATATATTGAAATTTGCCGCATCCGGCACCACCCGCGATTGGAAAATGCGGCAGGAATTAAGAAGCCCGAAGTATACTACAAGGTGGGATGAACTGGCGGAGGTGAAGTAAATAATTAATCAAACAAGCCCAATTAATTATTTCGCCGTTAACGATTTTATCCATCTTATCAATAGATATTCTTATGGTGCAGTAAGCATTCCTGTTGCTGTAGTAGTATAAGAGTCTCCTGACAAAGAAATATCGCAAAATGTGACACGCAGCTTGCCATTCTCATGCGTCACATATACTTTACCTGAACCCGCCTGGAAAAAAATACTGGAATATAACGAACTGATATAAACAGTGTATGGTGGATATTCATCGGTTGCTTGCATTGTAGTTACAGAGTACTCACCATCTTCAGGCTCCTTCGTGTCCCAGTAAGTGTTGAAATAAATATTGAAATCAGGATAACCGGCTGAACCATGTGCAGATAATACACGTCGGTTCCAGGTAGTATTATAAGACCAGCTAACGGTCGCAGGACTGAGGTCGGGAATTGAAGAGAAAGAAACAGTATTATTCGCTGAAGTACATGGCGCTGTTACAGGTTTATTTTTTACAGTAATATATATACTATCAGTATGTGATGCGCAGTCAGGATAACTTACATTTAGATAATACCATCCTTCGTGTTTCTTCTCCGCATAATTAATATCTACATCCTCATCGTTAGATATCGCATTGGGCTCATTTTCTTGTGTCCAGATGAACAACGCAATCGTTGGTAGCTGGTTTACTGCCAAATGAATCTCATCACCAACCGTAAAATTATTTTTTTCCGCTACTATTTTCACTTGCTGTATCTCGGCACAATTCTGATCAGTATCGCTATTCTGTTGTTTTTTGCAACCGCAGAAAAAACTTGTCAAAGAAAAAATAAAAATTATCCAATAATTATACTTCATATGGAAAAGGTTAAAAGTGGATAAAAGTATATTTTCTTTGCCAAAAGTCATAACAAAACATCCTACATTAAATAAAAATTACTAAGGGAAATAGACAGGATTCTGTTTAATTGTATTATACAAGAATATATTCTTTTATACAATACCAATGATCACTTCGGGCTGAACACTATTGTAAAATATATGAAAGACGTAATGATGCGGTTTATAAATCGCAGCTCAATATTGTTTAACATTGAAATGTTACAAGTAGAAGAACTAAAGGTGTAACACGACCGCCTATGAATAGAAATTTAATCAAACAATCCTCTTTGTTTCGATTGCTTTTTCGGTACCGAATCTTTATCAACAAACGTTGGCTTAATTAAATTCAAACCACATTCTTTATTCATTTTATCCACCAGATACACTGTTAGCTCTGGTGAAGTTGCTTCATCATGCATATGCATAAAGAAGAAAAGCTGTTCCATCCCCTTATCCAACCAATATTTCATTCTATTTATCCATGCATCAACTCTCGGATAATCGGTAGGATGTAAACTATTGCCAACATAACGGATAAATGTTTTAGGAATCGTTAACCGCATATGCGCACAATCTCTTCTTCCTGCAGTATCAGTAATAACGGCGCCCATATTGTGCTCGTGCAAAAAAGCAAACATATCTTCACGATCTCTTTCTTTCGCAAACCAATCAGGATGTCTCACCTCGAGAAAAAACTGCAAATCTTTTGGTAATGATTCCATGTAGGTAAATAATTCCTGCTTGCGTTTCGGAGAAAATGTATCGCTTACCTGAACGAACACCGGCCCAAGATGCTCCTTAAATGCAAGAATGCCACGAAAGAATTCATTGGTTAGAAATTCTTTTCCTTTCGTCAGGCTTCCATAATGAGTAATTCCGTTATAAAGCTTTGGACAAAACAAAAAATCTTTGCCCTTTGCCTTATCGGCCCATTTACCAATTCCTGTTTCACCATATATTTTATAATGCGTCGCATTTAATTCAATGCAGTTGTAATGATGAACGTAATGCTGCAAAAAATCCTTTTCTTTTGTTTTCGGCGGATAAATTTTGCCAACCCATTCTTCTCTGCCCCATTTAGCGCAACCAACATATACTTTTGTGTCTTCGCTCTTTTTACCATTCAATATTGAAGTATTCTGCATAGGTTCTGCCGGCAAACTAAAATCAATGTGATTCAGCTCCTCCTCAGGAACACGACCAAATTCCATAACTAAATTTTGGAAACGAAATTACTAAAGCGCCGGTTTGCAAAAAGCTCAATAAAATTCTATCTATTCCGATTCTTTTACACCAAACCGTTGTTGTTGCTCTTTTACAATAGCAGGCTGTTCATCCATATCGGGCAGTCTTCCTTTCTTGCCATACTCACTGATCAGCTCTGCTACCAAGGCCGTCCAACCTGTTTGATGATTGGCTCCTAACCCTCTTCCATTGTCACCATGAAAATATTCATAGAATAAAACGAGATGTTCATTTCCTGGTTTTTTATAAAACCAATTGTAGTCGCCGTACAACCGCCGTTCACCACTATCGTCCTTTTCAAAAAGACTGATCACACGTTTCGTTAGTTGTTCAGCAACCTGTTCAAGATTCATTTTAATTCCTGAACCAGTTGGATATTCTACCAATAAACTGTCTTTATAAAAACTTCCGAAATTCCGGATGGATTGAATTATAAGAAAATTAATCGGTATCCACACAGGGCCGCGCCAGTTACTGTTACCACCAAACATATCCGATGTTGAATCACCCGGATCATAACGGATGGTGTACATGTTTCCATCCACTTTTACTGAATAGGGGTTTTTATCGTGATACTTTGATAAAGCACGAATACCTCCATCTGATAAAAATTCGTCTTCATCCAGCATTCGTTGCAAAAGGAAAATGAGTCGTTCTCTTGGCACAAGAGACAATAGAATTTCTTCCGTTTCACTATGCTCCTCGTTTGGCCAGAATTTTTTATTTCTTTTCCGATAGTTTTCAAACCAATCCATACGTTTATTGAAATCTACCAGTTTATTCAAAACCTTCTTTTCGATAGTTGAAACAGCAAACAATGAAGTCAATCCAACGATAGATTGTATCCGCAACGGCATAGGAGCAGAACCATCCACGCATAATACATCGTAAAAGAATTTATCTTCTTCATTCCACAAACCATGTTCATTCAATGCTTCGGCTACCAGTACAAAATGTTCAAAGAATTTTGTTGCAGTATCTTCAAATGAGCTATCAACCATTGCAATCTCAATCGCCATATCAAGCATATTCAACGCGTACATTCCCATCCAGCTCGTGCCATCTGCTTGTTCTAATTGCATTTCCCCTGGAAAATGAAAACTACGATTGAATACACCAATGTTATCAAGACCTAAAAACCCTCCTTCGAATATGTTATTACCATTACGATCTTTACGATTGATCCACCATGTAAAATTGATCAATAGCTTTTGAAATATTTTTTTCAAAAAGACTATATCACCTTTTCCGGTTTGCTTTTTTTCGATCGCAAATACCTGCAGCGACGCCCATGCATGAACAGGTGGATTCACATCACCAAAGTTCCATTCGTAAGCTGGTAATTGTCCATCTGGTTTCATATACCACTCACGCATCATCAACAGTAACTGATGCTTTGCAAACGTGGGATCAGCCACTGCCATCGATATACATTGAAACGCAAGATCCCATGCTGCGTACCACGGATATTCCCATTTATCAGGCATGGAAATAATATCCTGGTTCTTTAGATGCTTCCAGTCACTATTTCGCCCATACATTTTTCCATTACTCACAGGACTGATGCCATCGGATGTAGTTAACCACGTTTCCACATCAAAATGATAATATTGTTTACTCCAAAGTAATCCTGCCAATGCCTGTCTCTGAATATTCGCCATATCATCATTCATACCCTGAGGTAAGATAGCCGCATAATATTCATTTGCTTCATCCTTCCTCTTCTTAAAAACATCTGTAAATCCTTTCATAAAGGGATTATCCATTGCTTTATTACTCAACCTGCAATAGATCGTCTTTGTTTCGCCTGCAGCTATATTGAATTTGTAAACCGGTGCAAACTTTGTTCCCTCACGTTTTGCACGAAGTTGTGCAATATTCTTTCCACTGATGATTGCATCATGAAAAGCATCTTTTACAAACGGCGTTTCATTTGGTGTACCGAATATTTTTTCAGTATTATTTTCATTGTCAGTGAACAATGTATCATTAGCCGGCTGAAAATAAAAATAATAATTACCAATACGCTCATGCTTTACAGAGACAGATGTTTTAGTCTGTGATGCAATTGATGGTTTGGGTTGATTGACATCATAATGCCAACGATTGTAAAACCATAAAGTCGGTAAAACCTGTATCGGAGCAGTTCTTGTATACCTGTTCTTTATTTCAACCCGGATAAAAATATCCTGCGCTGATTGTTTTGCATAGCTGACCGTAACATCAAAATACTGGTCTTTATCAAAAATACCTGTATCCAATATTTCATACTCGGCATCATTGCGGCCACGTTTCGCATTCTCACTTCTTAAAAGATCGTATGGAAATTCCTGTTGTGGATATTTATACAGGTATTCCATGTAGTAATGAGTGGGAATATTATCAAGGTAATAATACAACTCTTTCACATCCTCCCCATGATTTCCCTGGCTATTACCCAATCCGAAAAGTCGTTCTTTTAAAATCTGATCTTTTCCATTCCATAATGTAACAGCAAAACACAGATTTTGAAAAAAATCTGAAATACCGGCAATACCGTCTTCTCCCCAGCGATATACACGATAATGAGATTGATCAAAAGAAAGGTAATGCCATGCATCACCATTTGAACTATAATCTTCACGTACAGTTCCCCATTGCCTTTCGCTCAGATAAGGTCCCCATTGTACAAGTGGTATAGGTTTAGTAGAGTTTACCGCCAGTCGTTGATGTTCTGCAGTCATGCTAATAAGTTAATCATGCAATTCTAAAACCATAAGGAAACAATCGCGGTGAGCTGCAGGATGTCTGTAAGAGCAGCTTTCTTAATACGTGAAATTAACGAATTGCATTGAATCCCTGATGGATTAAATCCATTAGCGACAGCAAATAGTAAACCGTCTGCAGTCTCATTAATTTAATCAGGCGATAGCAAGTCTATTCGTATCTCAATGCTTCAATAGGATCAAGCCTTGATGCTTTCTGAGCAGGGTAATATCCGAAGAATACACCAGTGACTGCACACACAAGAAACGAAAGAACAATTGAAGACTCGGTAATATAAGTAGGCCATGAAAGAAATAGGTTTACCAATTTTGATGCAGTTATTCCTAACCCAACTCCGATCAAACCACCAGTAATACTAATGAGGATCGCCTCAATCAAAAATTGTAATAGTATATCAATTCCCCTGGCGCCGATGGACATACGTAAACCGATTTCTTTGGTACGTTCCGTAACTGATACGTACATGATGTTCATAATACCGATACCACCCACAATTAATGAAATACCTGCTATCGCTGCCAACAACACAGTAAGCAGTTGGCTCGTAGAACTAATTGTGTTAATCAATTCAGCTTGCGTACGCACTGTAAAATCATCTTCATCTGAATTCTTCAATTTATGCTGTTTACGAAGAATATCTGACAGCTCGTTGGTAGCGACAGTTGAACTTTGCTCATCGACAGCAGACGCATAAATTGTTTGAACATAATTAATCGCAAGAATCCTTTTTTGTACAGTCGTATATGGCGCAAGAATTATATCGTCCTGGTCCTGACCGAACGTATTTTCGCCTTTTTCTTCTAACACACCGATTACTTTAATCGGTATTTTATTAAAGCGGATAATTTTTCCAATCGGGTCTTCGCCATTTGTAAAAATATTTTCTACAATTGTTTGGCCAATCAAACAAACTTTAGCTGCACTGTTTACATCGGCTTGTGTAAAGGGAGTTCCATCTTTCAATTTCCAATCACGAATACTGAGATAATCAGGGCTTACTCCCTGCATTTGTGTCGGCCAGTTTGATGAGCCATTGATAACTTGCCCATTTGATGAAACTGCTGGTGATATTGCTGTGATATATTGCGCTTGTTTTGAAATCGCATCAACATCTTCCACTCTTAATGTTTGTAATCCAGTTGACCCTAATCTTGCACCACCTCCTACTGTTACATTACTGCTCGGGCGGATTGTAATCATGTTTGATCCCATACCCGATAACTGGTCTCTGATACTTTTTTTTGATCCTTCTCCAATAGCAACCATTGCAATCACCGCACCTACACCAATTATAATCCCTAACATAGTAAGAAAAGCACGTAGCTTATTTCTTAACAAAGCTCTCCAGGCTATCCGCATCAGGTTAAAAACGTTCATACAATAATTTTAATAGTCATCATTCTTCGGTAAACCCGCTAATACATCCTTCGCTGATCTTACATTTTCGTTCTTCGTATCCTTGATTACTTTTCCATCTTTCAGAGTAATAGTGCGGCTACTGAACGAAGCAATATCTGGTTCGTGTGTTACAAAAACAATTGTCTTGCCTTGCTTTTGATTTAACTCTTGCATCAGCGCCATTATTTCGTAGGATGTTCTTGAATCAAGATTACCCGTTGCTTCATCCGCCAATATCATTACCGGTTCATTTACCAATGCTCTTGCAATAGCGACACGCTGCTGTTGACCGCCTGATAATTGATTGGGTAAATGATCTAGTCTATCCTGCAACTTGACCGATTGCAATGCTTTCAGAGAACGCTCATGCCGTTCTTTGGTAGATACGGAAGAATTGTACAACAATGGTAACTCTACATTTTCTTTCGCCGATGTTCTTGCTAATAAATTGTACGACTGAAAAACAAATCCAATTTTCTCGTTTCGTAATCTGGCAAGTTCATTTCTTGACAATTTTTTGATGTTGACACCATCAAGAATATAATCTCCGCTCGTTGGCTTATCAAGGCAGCCAAGAATATTCAGCATTGTTGTTTTACCCGAGCCGCTGCTGCCCATGATCGTTACAAACTCACCTTGTTCAATAGAAAACGAAACTCCCTTTAGCGCTTTTACAATCTCACTGCCCATTTGAAACTCACGTTTCAAATCCTGTATATCTAAAATCTTATTTGCCATACCTGGTTCTTTAAAAATTCTATCATTAACTAACGAGGCGGAGCTCCTCCTCCGCTGGTTTTTCTGTTACCGCCCGTCCGTTGTGGCAAGAATGGGCTCTTTTCAGTTGTCTTCTTCGCTGCACCCTTCTTCAGCGATTGATAGCCCGTAACTACAAGATCATTTGCTGTTAATCCTGAAATCACCTGTACTTCTGTCTCGTTATTTAACCCTGTCGTAATATGCTTTGCGACGATACTACTATCTTGCTTCACCCACACTATTGCATGTTGTATTGAATCATTCTTTGCTTGTTTGTCGCGGTGTTGCGATGCGACTGATTGTTTACTTTCATCTTTATTGCCTCCTTGCTTATGAACGGGCCCCTCGATCGTATATTTCTTTGCCAGTACCGAATCTGGTTTAAAACTTACCGCTTTCGCAGGAATGATCAATGCATCAGGAATATCTTTTGTAAACACTGTAATACTTGCTGTCATTCCAGGTTTCAGCTTCATATCATCGTTTGGAGCGTCAATTATCGTTACGTACGTTACCACATTCGCAGATACAGCTGCCTGCAGTCTTATTTCTTTTACAGTTCCTTCAAATGTTTTATCTGGAAATGCGTCCACAGTGAATGTTGCTTTCTGCCCCGTTTGAACATTGCCAATATCTGCTTCATCGATTGCAGCTCTTACCTGCATTTTTGTTAAGTCTTTAGCAATACTGAATAATGTTGGCGTACTGAAGCTCGAGGCGACTGTCTGACCTTCACTTACATTTCTTGTCAATACAGTACCGTCAATCGGTGAATAAATATCAGAATAAGATAAATTTTTCTGAGCAGATTGTAGTTGTGCTCCGCTGCTTGTAACATTATCCTTAGCAAGATTATACTGGTTGGTTGCTGTTTCCATATCGGCTTTGCTGATAGCCCCTACATCATACAGTTGCTTTTGTCTTTCATAATTGCTTTGCTGATATACCAGGTTGCTCTTTGATTGTTGTAAAGCGGCATTAAACTGCTGCACCTGTGCCAGTAACAATGATTTATCCAATTGTGCCAATAACTGCCCTTTCTTTACTGTTGAATTAAAATCCGCATACACTTTTTTGATTGTTCCGGATACCTGCGTACCCACAGCAACTGTATCGACGGGCTGTACGGTACCCGTAGCCGTTATAGATGTTGAAATATCGCCTTGTTCTGGATGCACTGTCTCCAAAACGATTGGCTCTTCAACCTCTCTGAACTTCCAGGCCCATATACCTACACCTGCCAAAGCAATAATCAAAATCCATATTAACCATTTAAACTTTTTCATCGCGTTTCGTTTATAGTCAAAAACATTTTATAAGCTAACCGGTGTACCGGTATAGAACTCGTAAATCTTATAGTTTAGTACAGCCGTGTATTTCGCCTGCAGGTAAGCCTGCATTGCCTGTACATACAAATTCTTTTGTTGCTGCAGCTCAACGAGGTTTATCGATCCTAGTCTTAATTGTTCACTCGTTATTTTATAGCTTTCTTCACTTGCTTTAGCCTGCGCACCAGCAGCATCATATTGCGCCTGTGCATTCTGAAGATTGATATAAGATTGCTCGACCTGCTGATTCAGAATTGTCTGTGTATTTACCAATGAAAGTTTTGCCTGGTCGATTTGTATTTTGCCTTTTTCAATATTTGTTTTATTCACTCTTCTGCTGAAGATCGGAATGCCAATAGAAACTCCAACTGTCTGATAAAAGTTATTATCGAGTTGTGAGAAATATTTTGATGTTTGGTTATCCGAATACCCTGTAGATAATCCTGCACCAAGACTTACCGTAGGTTTTGTTGCAGCTCTTGTCTTTTCAAGTTCTGTCTGTGCTATCTGCACACCGATTTCTCCATTCTTTACTTCCGGTCGTACCTGTTGTGCCGCGTTCTGTGCTTCAGGTAATGAAGGCACCGCATTTTCAACCGTAATACTATCCGGCTGTGAAATCTGGAAATCATACGATGTTGGCAATTGCAATATTTGTTTTAGCGTAACAACATTCAGACGATAACTATTCTGTGCCGACACAAGATTATACTGATCGTTGGCAGTTTGCGCTTCAAGTTGTACTAAATCTTTACGGGAAATACTTCCTGCATCAAAACGTTGTTGTCCTTGTTTTAACTGAGCTTGCGAAGTTGTCAGCAGATCCTGCAGATAAACGATATTCTCTTTTGATAATAAAATATTGAGAAAGCCTTGTGTAATATTCAAGGTGATATCATTCTCAGCTTCTTTTACAGAAAGATTTGCTGATTGCACCGAAAGGTTTTTTGATTTTATATCGTTGTTGATATAGTTACCATTATATAATGTCAGCGAAGAACTAACAGAATAATTGCTGGAGAAATTTGCCTGCGTTTGAAAACCGCCTACTACGGGGTTTGCGTTCTTTGAGTTTACCAGGTTTTGCGAAACAGAACCTGAAACAAAGGGAAGTTTTGCCGCTTTTGCCTGTAATAAATCCTGCTCGGTTGACCGTTGATTCAACCGCAATGAATTCACCGAAATATTGTGCGTTTTTGCATACGCAATACAATTTTCCAATGTCCAGTTAACCGGTAAATCTTTTAATGTACTGTCTTGTGCTTTAACGCTGTAGAAAGTGAAGAGCATTATACCAAGAAGTATCGTCAATTGCTTCGCCATCGTGAAAAATTTAGTCCAGAAATCCGTTTCACCTCTTAAAAAATCCTGCCATCCCATACAGAATTTTAGACGCCTGCAACAAAGAATCCTTGCTGTTCAGGATCAGTGAGTAGACGAATTCAAAAAAAGTGTAGACGAAACCAGATCGGGCTAATTGGTGTTTATGTTTCTTTAACAATGAGTTATTGAAACTGGCGGCTGACCATATACAGGACTTTATCTTGTTGTTCGCCAAATCCTATGGTGCTATCCTGCATCCAATGGCGTTTGAAAGAAGAAAGAACTGCCGCAGTATCTTTTAAATCATATCCTATTATGCGCAACGCCTGCAAATGATTAAAATTATGGGGAACAATCACATTTGTTGTATCAGCATACCAGTAGCCAAAACTACTATCAGCCAATTGCTTCCATGGAAAACGCCAGTTGGGATCAACTTTGCGACCCGGTGCAATATCTCCGTGACCAATGAAATTTGCGGTAGGTATATTATACGCTCTTTTCAAACGGCCAAGCAATTGTAACAAACTACTGATTTGAGGTTCTGTAAAATATTCAAAGCCATTATTATCAAGTTCAATCCCGATGCTGCTGCTGTTGATGTCTGTATTATTTCCCCACTTGCTCACACCCGCCTGCCATGCACGCAGGTAATCATTCAGCATATGATAAACCGTTCCATCTTTGCAAATAACATAGTGAGCACTCACTTTGGTTCTCTCCAATGTAAATGTGCGCAAGGTTTGTCCACAACTGTCTTGTGCTGTATGATGAATGATTACAAAATTCGGCTTGCGTAGATCAAAGTTGGTCGTACCAACCCAATAAGGAGAATTAATTACAGAATCAACGGCAGGAGATGAAATTATTCCTGCATAATGCTTTGCTTGTTTCTTATAAATTTTATTTGAAGTTTTATAGGGATTACGTGAGCAGCTGAAGGCAACAATAACAGAAATTATCAAAAATGAGATTGAGACTACTTTATAATTCATAATTAAAAATAGTGAGAATATTATTTTGTAGCATCGTAAATTTAAAGCTCAGAATTTTATCAGATCAGGTGATCTGAAAATCTGCGCTTTTATCTTTAAACCAACATGAGTTTATTCGTTCTGCTTCTCGTACTCACCGCCGCTGTTCTTCACGCTACATGGAATTTATTGGCAAAGAAAACGCAGGGTAAAATTCCGTTCATCTGGCTGCAGTACGTAGCGAGTAACATTTTGTATTTACCCTTTTTGATTTTCCAGGTAAGGCAGGGTAAAATCGACTATTCATTAATGCTGTTATGGTTTTCGTTGAGCAGCTCACTGTTGCATCTCGCTTACTTTATCGTGCTGCAAAAAGGATATAGAAGCGCTGATCTTTCAGTAGTTTATCCATTGGCTCGCGGCTCAGGACCGGTCATATCTTTTATCGCAGCAATTTTGTTTTTACATGAGCAATTAAAACTTACTTCCGTTCTCGGCTTGTTATTAATCATTGCTGGTGTGTTCGTCATAACAGGTCTGAGTTTTAAAAAAGAAAACAACAGCAAAATAATGACCGGTATTACCTATGGTGTACTCACCGGTTTATTTATTGCGCTGTACACTTTGAATGATACAATCGCCGTAAAACATTATGGCGTATCTCCGCTGACACTCACACTTGCTACTAATCTATTTGGTGTACTATTGCTTCTACCGTTTGTATTACCGCAAAAGGAAGAGATAAAAAGAGAAATCAAAACGCATAAATGGATCATTACTATTGTTGCATTATTAAGCCCTGCCGCTTATATACTGGTGCTTGAAGCAGTGAAG
The DNA here is from genome assembly GCA_049840875.1 of Chitinophagaceae bacterium. GTDB lineage: Bacteria > Bacteroidota > Bacteroidia > Chitinophagales > Chitinophagaceae > JAFDYH01. The sequence goes on from JASGJE010000007.1 coordinate 491,625, forward strand.
CATGCTCCGTTGACAGTGGTTGCACCAGCAAGAGAGACAAGTATTTTACTGGGAGTATTTATGGGGTCAAAAGTATTTAATGAAGAAGATGGTCGTCGACGACTTATTGCAAGTGTACTGATATTAGGAGGCATTGCTGCACTAAGTTTAAGTTGAGTCGTATTTGAAATTATCTTTCATCATTCTTTATGAAAGTAGAAAATATAAAAACCAACCGGCTGATCTTACGTTCATGGACTGAAGACGACATAAAATCGTTTGCCGAAATGAACCTCGATACAGACGTGATGAAATATTTTCCAAAGACTTTATCTTACGATGAAACAGTTGAATCGGTACAAAGAATCATCAAGCATTTTGACAACTATGGATTCGGTTTGTATGCTGTTGAAGAAAAAATTAGTCATACGTTTATCGGCTTTACCGGCTTCGCTATCCCCACATTTGAAACTGATTTTACTCCTTGCATAGAAATAGGATGGCGCTATAAAAAAGAGTATTGGGGAAACGGTTTTGCGACTGAGGCGGCCCTCGCATGCCTGCAACATGGATTTGAAAATCTGAATTTTAAAAAAGTCGTTTCATTTACCGCAGCAATTAACAAAAAATCAGAAAATGTAATGCAGCGGATTGGCATGCAATACGTGAAGGATTTCTATCATCCTAAGATTGAAACGGAAAATATTCTTTGCAGACATGTTTTATATGAATTGAAAGAGGAGGAATATTTTAATCGGTAAAAATTGAGATAATCAATTTATCTTTTCTTTCTTACACAAATTTTGGCTACAAGAACCCCTGATTTGGCTACACCGTGCTGCGAATCTTTATTCACTTTTACAATAGTAAAAAACAAAAATTATGCGTGTATTTGTTACAGGGGCTACCGGTTTTATCGGTTCAGCAATCGTTAAAGAATTAATCAGCGCAGGGCATGAAGTATTGGGGCTTGCACGAAATGATACAGCAGCAAATTCACTCATTACTGCAGGCGCGGAAGTGCATCGTGGCGATCTTGAAGATTCGGAAAGCTTACTTAATGGGGTTTCAAAAGCAGACGGAGTGATTCATACAGGTTTCATTCATGATTTCACACGATTCAAAGAAGTTTGCGAAACAGACAGACGGGCAATTGAAGCGATGGGTTCTGCACTGATTGGCACCGATCGCCCATTAATCATTACATCAGGGACTGCGTTGGCTGCCTCTGGTCAACTTGCTATTGAAACCACGAGAGCTGTTGGAAGTCCGCATCCACGGGTCGCATCGGAAGAAGCCGCAGATGCTCTTGCTGCAAAAGGAGTTCGTGTTGCTGTAGTTCGTTTACCACCGTCTGTTCATGGAGAAGGAGATCATGGCTTTGTGCCGATATTGATCAATATAGCACGGCAAAAAGGAGTATCAGCATATAAAGATGAAGGTCTTAACCGTTGGCCTGCAGTACATCGGCTCGATGCAGCTCATTTATTCAGGCTTGCGTTAGAAAATAATTTTGTCGCCGGTACAAGGTTTCACAGCGTAGCCGAAGAAGGAGTTCCGTTTAAACAAATTGCAGAAGTGATTGGAAAACGATTAAACGTTCCTGTTATTTCTAAAGCAGGAGAAGAAGCAACGGCGCATTTTGAATGGTTTGCACATTTTACATCGCTGGATAATCCATCAGCAAGTAAACAAACGCAACAACAACTTTCATGGAAGGCAGTGCAGCCGGGTCTCATCGCAGACATTGACAATGATTACTACTTTGTATGAAGATAGATGATCAGTGATTCGTTGTAGTTTTGTTTAAAGAAATAAAAGAACTTTTATCAAATGATGAACCTGTAGAAATATGCAACCGCTAAGAATCAAAACGATCAGTCAGTATCACGAATTGATGGGTCTTCCCAAACCAGAGCATCCATTGATCAGTGTAGTCAATATGGAATCGGTTCAACGGGAGGAGAATAATAAATCGATCAGCTTTGTTTTCGATTTTTATTCCATTTCGCTGAAGAGAAATTTCAACGCTAAAATAAAGTATGGTCAGCAACAATACGATTTCGACGAAGGTATCATGTTCTTTATGTCGCCGGGGCAGGTATTTGGCATCGAGAACGAAACAGGTTTACCGATAAAACGTTCCGGCTGGTTGTTGCTTATTCATCCTGATTTTTTCTGGAAAACATCGCTTGCAAAAAAGATCAAACAGTATGACTACTTCGATTATTCAGTACATGAAGCGTTGTTCTTGTCCGATAAAGAAGAGACGACCATTATTGGTATGATGCAAAGTATCGCCCATGAATATCGCTCCAATATTGACAAATTCAGCCAGGATATTATTATAGCTCAACTGGAATTGTTGCTTTCTTATTCCGAAAGATTTTATAATCGTCAGTTTATTACACGAAAGAAATCCAATCACCAGGTCCTTGATCGTTTGGAACATTTGCTAACAAACTATTTCAATAATGAAGAGTTGACAAGAAAAGGTTTACCTACAGTTCAATACATTGCTGATTCGCTAAACTTATCTCCCGGTTATCTGAGTGGGCTATTAAAAGTATTGACCGGACAAAGTACACAACAGCATATACACGATAAATTAATGGATAAAGCCAAGGAAAAATTATCAACGACTACGTTAACCGTGAGTGAGATTGCTTACGAACTGGGCTTTGAACACCCTCAATCGTTCAGCAAGTTTTTTAAAACGAAAACGAATAGTTCACCATTAGAGTTCCGTCAGTCGTTTAATTAATGGTTTGGGCTTTTATTTCACCTTCTTTCTGCGTTCCATCATTTCTCTCCAGGTAGTAAGTATAATTCCGTTTGATTGAATATATGCTTTCAACTCCGGATCAAGCATCGACAGCATATCGGCACGTCTTGATTCACCAGATGCACTGATAAATCTGAAATCGTCTGTGATATCGCTGCTATGTACAATAAACATGGCAACGCCCGGTTGCATACGTTTAATTAATTCAATAAACTGTTGCGCTTTGTATTTTCCATAATCTTTTGGATCGATTTTGCCTTTGGTATCAGGTTTCCATTCACCACTTGCAGTAAACAGGTCATCCAATACAGGCAAACCAGCCGCCCATATTTGCTGACCAACTGCGGCTGCATTCTTTACTATCGCAGGCTCAGGCAAGACAGTTCCATCTTTCCACGTTCCTTCTTTTTTCATTTTCTGTATCACAGGTAAGTTCAGACATTCAATCAGCAATTGATCCTTACCTCCCGGAAACATAACCGGTATTTGATTTTCCACACCAACTTTTATATATCGTTCCAGGTAAGCATTGCTTGCAAACAATGTTCCCATGTGGGAATCGAGGTGCGTTGGTTTTAATCCCATTGACAATGCTCTTGCCAATTGAGAACGTATTTCCATTTCTACTTCATCTGCTGATGCATGTTGCACGACATCTTCGGCCTCTGGCCACATATTCCAATCCTTGTCAACAAGGCCAGGCACCTGTTTGGCTCCTGAAAGCGGCGGCCAACGATAGTCATTCCATTCAGATGTCAATGTAAGATGAAGGCCTGCATCATAGTTTTTTTCTATAGCGTGTTTGGTAAAACTTGCTGCCCATGGACAAGGCATCATGATGCTGCAGGAAGTAGCAATTCCGTTTTCAATTGATTTGATAGCGCCCTGGTTAGAATAATAAGACATACCTGCATCATCAACGTGCAGTATAATAACTTTGGCGCCTTTCGGCCAACCTAATTTCTCCGCATAGGTCTGCGCATCAACAATGCCACAAACAAATACAGTAGAAAAAATGAAAAGTTTTTTTATAGAAAGTTTCATTGCCACTTTTCTTTTTGAATTGTAATTACTTTTTTTGAAACCCACCCCTTGTAAATGCATTTATTTGAAACGCCTTACCCTTCCAATGGAGGGGAGGAACATGCTTTATGATTCACTTATAATTTTACACAAGTTGAGTTAACAAAATTGTCTGAACTAAATCAATGCAGCTTCAATCCATCTTTACTTTCTACAAACATTCTTGTACTTTCTGTGTACTCGCCACCGTTAGGATCTTTATACTTCAAATCAAGATAAAATGCTTTAAAGCCTGATGCAGGATATTCTTCTGTAAATTTTATTACTGACTTTCCTTTTTTTCCAAGGCTTCGACTTGTCCATGTCGCTTTCGTAAACTTCATACTTTCAGAAGTGGCTGACCACAAGATTGCATCGACAAGAATATTTGAAGTGGTATTGACCTTGAAACTGGCGCTTGTCTTTTTCTCCTTTACAGACCATGTACATTTTGCGTAAGGTTTATTATTCAATGTTAGTCCGAAGAAAGCGCTTAAAGATTCAAATGCATGAGCGCCGCCTGCAAGATCGTGTCCGGCATTCGGCGTATAGTTAATCATATTCGTGCCCGGAATACTATCGTAATAATTTTTAATCGCGTCAACAACCCAATACTCATCATTGGTTCCCATAAATATCATCTTTGGCATTGTAAGGTTGCTCCTGTATGAATAAGGATCAACCATTTTATTGATAGCTACTCCATCACCGGTACGTGCACCCTGTGGAATTCCCAGTTTTACATAGTCTTCGATCTCTATACTGTATTCATTCCATGCTTTTATCTGGTAATCGAGATTTACAGGCATATTCAGCACATCAATTACCATTGGGCCAATAGCTGTTACCCGATTATCGTTTGCACCTGTGAGCCAGGTTGTCCATCCACGCTTAGATGCACCGGAAACAACAAATCGGTTTATCGTACGATTCAGCATCTTTTTTGAAAATTCCTGTACAGCATCCATTGATCGTACTGCTGTTTTTACCATCGGGAACAATAGCGGCCATGTATAATCATGATCGTTTTTGAAATTATGAAGCGTATAAGAAATCAATGCATCCTCCGTAAGATCATTAAACAAAGGCTGATTCGGCGTTTGTCGCACGACAGCTACAATCGCTTTATTTTTTGCAGCAAGTGGGGCCATTGCTTTGAACAATTTATCATCAGGGCCGGCCCAGTTTGGCATTCCGTCTTTAATTGATCCCCCGGTAATAAATAACAGGGCTCCATCATAGTTTACTTCTTTCGGTACAAAAATAGTTAACTGATGTACCCATTTGAATTCCCGCCATTGTTGCGAAACCAGTAATGTCACATACACCTTAACATCTCCCGACTCATATGTTTCTTTCACTTCCCAACTGAATGTTTTATCACCATTGTGCAGATAACTCTGCAAAGCGTTATCAGGAGTAACTGTCCCCTGCGAAAACGAATTGAATACAAAAACAGCTTGTGTCAAAATAAACAAAACAAAATGCCCGCTTTTCCTTTTTATTATCTTAACCATAATCTTCTAACTAATTTATTATCGATCTGCCTTTTTTACTTTTTGAGTTTTTACTTTCTTTATTCCCATGGCTTACCTGTACCTTGTATCACCCACGGTTTTGACCACGGACTATTTGCGCTTCCATCATCACCGAACGCAGAGTACTGTGTTGTCTCAAGTTTACCTTCTGCTGCATTCACATTTGTACTGTTAAGATTTCTTTCTTCTAATGGATAGTAAAGTCTCAATGGAAGTTCTTTTGCTTTCGTTCTGTTTTCTACTCCATGCAATTCTGGATAACCCGTTCTTCTCCAGTCAAACCAAGCCTCCAGCGCCATTGACCATGAAGCAATCCATTTCTGTGTGATGATCTGTTCCTGCGATCCGTCAAAAGCTAATTCCGGTTGATTGATGTAGTCATTATATGCGGTACTCAATCCCCATGCATCAAAAGATGCTTTGATTCCATTCTTATAATGCGTTTCAGCATCACCGGCATTCCATCCATATACGGCCGATGCTTCCGCCAAAATAAAATGTACTTCTGCAGCCGACATAATGCGAACAGGAACTCCTTTTGAATTTGCAAACGTGCTGTTCACCCATGATACATGCGGGTTATGAGCAGCCTGTGATGGATCTGGACTTAAATTATATAACTGTGGTGCATTTAGTGCAACTGGCAAACCAACATAATGAGGGTCCTGGTCAATATCGTCTGTTGACAATCCTTTTGATGCGAGGTAACCAGAAGAAATAATTCTTACGTTTCTTGTTTCACCATTGATTACCGTATCATACACAACCCTGCTTACATTTCCACCCAAAGTCTGATCGAGTAAAATCGAAATTTGCACCGGGTTAGCCCAAACAGTTATTCTCGGATCATTGAACGCAAGCAATTTTGTGACTAATGTATTGCACATCTTGATGCGCCTGTAATTGCTACTATCCGATTGTGGCACTGCGTAAGCTGGCCATGAATCGGATTCACTATTACCAGGAAAATGCATAGTAGCATCATCCGATGCCGAAGTAATGATCGGATATTTATCAGGATCGTTTACAATTTTCTCTATTCCTGCTCTTGCTATATCAGGAAGCTTATTCGACAAACGCATATAATAGCGCAATGCCAATGAGTTGGCAAACTTTCTCCATTTAGATACGTCACCTGCGTAATAAACATCAGCGCTTCCCATTGTACTGTTGAATGAACCTGCAGACAATATTGTATTTGCTTCTTCGAGATCGGCTAATATACCTGTATAGATAGTTTGCTGATCATCATAAACCGGAAATGTATTTTCGCCTCCACCATCCGCACCGTTCAATGCCTGCGTGTATGGCGCATTTCCCCATATATCAGTAATCATTCCAAACATGAGTGACTTCATAACCAAAGACACTCCCTGTTGTAAAGGCAAATCCTGTTCAACTGCTTTATCATACACAAACTTTTCATTTCGTAATATGCCATAATAACCACTCCAATCGTTGCTGCCACCCCAGTCATAGTTATTGTGACCACCACCCCAGCCATCTTTTTGTGTATGCTGCATCACTCCGGCAATGTCGAGATAGCCGAAGTTCACAAGAGCTTTGCCAGATTCCGTTAATACCGTTGACAATACAAGATTGGGATTTGTAGAAGAGGGATCAGCACCGTTTGGATTTTCATTCAGGTCAACAAGACGCTTGGTACAAGAGGTCATCAATAAAAAGCCACCCAGTATTAAATTTATATAGATTTTACTTGTTCTCATATACTATAGTGTTTATGGCCTGTTTTAAAAAGTTACATTCAGTTTTACACCCATTGGTATTGACCATGGCGTTACATTATATCGTTCAATACCCTGCAGAAACTGGATACCACCATGTACATCAGTACTTGGTTGATAAGCGTTTTCCGGGTCAATTCCGATTTTAGCCTTTGTCCAAAGAATGATATTTCTGCTGTAAATAGAAAAACTGATATCCTGCATCTTCAATGATTTCGCTAACGAAACAGGCAGTGAATACGTCAGCGATATTTCGCGAAGCTTTATATACGATGCGGAAAATAAACTTGGTTCTGTAAACTCCCATGGGTTCGAAACAGCGTACAACATTGGGATCGTTTTGTTAGGATTAGACGGATCATCTGCACCCAATAAATTTTCTCCAAGATTTTCTGCATAGCCAGTGGGGTTACCGTTAGAATCGAAACCAGTAGCATATACACCAGGAGCAAATAAACCGCCGTAAGGCAAATTATATCCAGAAATGATAACAGGGTAACTTGCACGCTCTGGTGATGGCCAACCAACACGCATAAATCTGAACTTGCCATTTTTATCAGCTTTGATATATTCATCTGCATGCGCCACCAAAAAGTCACGCAATTCTTTCCCTTGCATTGTACCCGGATCAATAAACTTATCAAACTGTATTGAAGATCTTCCGTCTTCTGCGCCGTAACGATACGTTTGTGAAACGAAGTCGCCACCATTTCTCCAATCAACTGTAAAATTCAATGTCCAGTTTTTGTAGGATAATGATGATTGCACACCAAGTATGAATTTAGGATTGAAGTTTCCGATTTTATGCTTTGTAGCCAATGCATCCAATGCATACCATTTAGCGCCATCTTCATTACCAGCATCCAACAATGGATAACCATAGTAAGGAGACGATTTATCTTCTACCACACGCACTTTAGGTCCGTAAATATCACCCACATCTTCACCAAGGAAAGTGTAAGCGCCGCCTTTTGCATCAGACCAGTAAGTGAAATAAGGCATCTCATCAGCAAGCTCCATTACTTTCGTACGGTTGCGGGTGAAGTTGAAATTAATATCCCATCTCCAGTTACGCGATTGAACCGGCGTGCCTCCGAGACTTAATTCTATTCCCCTGCTACGCAACAAACCCGCATTGATATTTTTTGAACCATACCCGCTGGATGACGGAATGCCGATGCTAAAAATCTGGTTTTTATTATCCACGCGATAAACTGTACCGGAGAAGCGCAACCGGTTTTTGAAAAGTGTTATATCAATGCCTCCTTCATAAGAAGTTGCGATTTCAGGTTTCAATGAAGGATTTAACAATGTACCGGAAGTACTCAGCCTTGGTACATCACCCCAGGTTCCGGCATTATCCAACACAGAAAGTAATTGATAGGGGCTTGCATCATTACCAACCTGTGCTATACCGCCACGCAATTTGACAAGATTGATATTCTGCGATTTTATATTCAGCATTTCATTTAACAAAAGGCTGAGCGATGCTGAAGGATAAAAATATGATTGAGCATTGGGCAATGTACTTGACCAATCATTACGTCCTGTAACGTCGAGATAAGCCATGTCTTTAAATCCAATCGTAGCCATACCATATAAACTGTTCACTCCTTTCTTAAATCTGTAACTGGAGTAATCGAGATTGGCAGGTAAAATATTCTGAATTGTGAATACGCCGGGCACGATTAATCCTGTACCATTTTTCGTTGCGTTCCTTACAGTATTACCGGTTTGATAACGGTTATTTCCACCTGCTGACACTGAAAGATTGAAAGCATGGAATGTTTTTTTGTAAGTAAGCAGAAAGTCGGCATTGCCTTCGAAGTTTTTAATGTTAGATATACCATACGCACCACCTGGATCGTCCGTATATCCGTTTGACATTTTTGTCTCACGTTGTTCGCTCAACATATCTAGTCCATAACGAAGCATCATGGTCAGGTCTTTTGTAATCTGCCAATCCGCTTTAATGTTTCCATACGCACGGTCACGGATAAACGAATTTTTCACTTCATACGCCAAAAAGTACGGATTGTTATATACACCATCATATTGAGTACGTTGTACCAATCCTTCCTGTCCCGGTTCCCAATAGTTCTTAAAGTCACGGATATCCAAATGGGGAGACATATAATAAGCCCATTGTAATGGATTAGTACCGCGTTCACCGGCAGGCCGGTTTTTTGATCCATTCCGGCTGAAATCCAGGTTGGTACTGATGCGGAACTTGCTGTTTATTTTCAGCACAGAATTTATGTCCAATGTATTTCTTGAAAGATCAGCATTGGGAACAATACCCTGATTTTGCATGTTAGAATAAGACACACGATAATTAACGAGGTCGGTATTGTTTGCTACTGAAACGCTGTTAGTACTGGTGATACCTGTCTGCACAAAGTTTTTTACGTTATCAGGATGCGAAATCAATGGTGTTGCTATCTGGTTACCATTTGCATCCCGTGGGCTGCTCCATTGTATTGCATTATATCCTTTATCTAATTCAGGACCGCCGCCACCAGAACTTGATTCATCGATGATAACATTATTTGGATTAAACCGCGGATCAGAAACACCCAACGGGTCAGTAAGAATATTGCCCGAAATCGCAACAGGGGTTGCTGGGTATACACCCGACGCATATTGATCCTGCCATTTCAAAAATTTATATGGTTTTTCAAATACAGTATTAGAGGTAAATGTTACGGTTGCTTTTTTTAACCCTTTACCGCTTTTGGTAGTAATTAAAATAGCTCCGTGGCCGGCTCTCGAACCATATAACGCAGCGGCGCTTGGGCCTTTTAAAACAGAAACGCTTTCGATATCATCTGGATTAAGCCCGGAAATGGAATTACCATAGTCAACGCGATTATCAGAACCTACCTGGCTCACATTATTTAGTGTGTTCGCCACCGGTACACCATCAATAACAAACAATGGTTGGTTGTCGCTGCTGAGAGAAGTAGCACCTCTTATTATGATACTCACCGAAGATCCAGCTGAGCTTGTCTGATTGATCGTAACACCGGCAACCTTACCTGACAGCGCATTTAACACGTTCTCCTGTGCTACACGATTCATTTCTTTGCCAGAGACATCTTCCACAGAATAACCCAGTGATTTTTTTGCCCTTGAAATACCTAACGCCGTAACGACAACACCGGATAATTCCTGGCTTGAATTTTCAATCGTAACATCGAGAACTGTGCGACCCGATACAGGCACTTCCAGCGTTTTATAACTAACCGATGAAAATATCAAAACACTATTTGTATTTTTTACGCTTAACGTAAATCTTCCTGCACCATCAGTAGTAGTGGCGTTATTGGTACCTTTTTCTGTAACGGTAACACCACCAACAGGTCCGTTGTTATCACTCACAATACCTTTAATAACCACATCCACCAGTTTCTTATTCGCCCATGTATTGTCTGAAGCCGCAAACAGGAAAACAAATAACAGTACTCCTGTAATAAAACGACATTTATTCATAGCAATTAATTTGATTGTTGAGTAAAAGAGTGAACCGGGGAATTATTGTTTTTCAAAAAGAAAATAGACAGGAATATCGGCATCGACTTCTGCCACATACACCGTATTGCTCAGTGAGCCTATCTTGAGTGTTGTCTCTGTAATTTTATCAATCCAGAGAGGAGTATCTTTTCCGTCTGGGGAAACAAGATGCAGCGCAGAACCAGAAACCTGCATGTTCCATGTACCGGAATTACCTGCATTTGGCAACATAAACTCTGTACTCCCGGTTACACTATATTTTCCGGTATTATCAAATGTAAAGACATTGTCGGATGTCGCTTCCACCATCGGACCAGTCAGAGGTAGATAGTCAGATAGAACATGAAGACTCGTACCAACAGGAAGCGTACCGCCAAGAGGGCTCGGAATTTCATAAGCTAATGTAATGTCGGTTTGTTTCCAGGTTCCCGTTATCCAATTCTTTTTTATGGTAGCAAGGTCCTCCGTTTTGTTATCATCTTTTTTGCAGGATGCGATAAAGAGAATGGAAATAATAAGCAGGCATACTCCCGGCAGCTTTAGGTTAAATGGGCGGTACATATGGTTTTGGCTTAGGTTATAAAAAACCAATAATGATAACAGTTAGTACTGTTTCATTAAATGGCATCAATCATTCTGTATTGAGAGGTAGAAATATTCGCAATACCCACGTTTTAACAAAAATTTTTTTATAAACTGAGTATTGGTTACGAAAAAGCGTATCAGTATAAAGGTTGTTCATTGGATTGAATTATCTATCCGGCAATCTGTTTTGAGCAACCAATATTCCCATTCCTGGGTATTTGAATGTTTTAATTGTTAACCTAAATTTTATCTGATACGATAGTCTTCAAGCTGATTTTTAATAACCTTTCAGCAGATTCTCAATCTGAAACAATATTTTAAACCAAGACCCTTTCTCTATAATAATGAAAAAGCGATATGTGAAAGCCCTTACATTGTTTGCAATTATTGCGTTGTATTCTATTGTAGTTTCAGGTCAATTGCCGGTATCGAAAAATGGCTTTATTGTGATTTCACATCGCGGTAGCCACATGACCGTGCCGGAAAATACATTGGACGCAGTGAAAGCGGCTATCAAAGATGGAGCTGATTATGTAGAAATTGATTTGCGTACTACTAAAGACGGTAAGCTTGTAATTATGCATGACGCCACTGTTGATCGTATGACAAACGGCACTGGTAAAGTCAAAGACCTGGCATTTGATGAAGTGAGAAAACTGAATGTACAAAACAAAGAAAAGCCTTCGTCTAAAACGTATCGAATCCCTGAGTTCTCTGAAGTCTTAAAGGCCTGCAAGAGTAAAATCAATATCTATCTTGATTTTAAAGACGCTGATGTAAGCCAAACCTGGCAACAGATTAAAGATGCCGGGATGGAAAAGCAGGTGGCCGTTTATGTTAATAGCGTTCCATCTTATAAGCAATGGCGATCTGTTGTTCCCGGTATTCCTGTTATCGCCAGCGCAATTGATGCAGTAAAAACGAAAGAACAGCTTTCATTTTTTCTCAGCCAGGTAAGTATCCAGGTACTGGACAATGTTTATGAAAAAGATATGATTGCTACAGCCAATGAAAACAATGTATCTGTGTGGCTGGATGCAGAAAGCGATCATGAAGATAGCGCCATATGGAAAGAAGCGATGGAAAAAGGAATCCAGGGATTACAAACGGATCACCCGAAAGAACTGGTTGAGTATCTCAAAAAAAGTAAACTGCGTGATGGCTTGCCGAAGGATGCATCTAAAGATGATCCTTATGCGAAGTACAATAAAAAGACCTACAGGGAATTCAAAGACATAAAGTATAGTGATGCGCCAGATGGACAGAATACATTAGACGCTTTTATACCAAAGGATCTGAAATCAGGCGCTAAAGTGATCATTTACATTCATGGTGGTGGCTGGAGCGGCGGAGACAAAGGAGAATTTCCAAAACAATTAATCGAAGAGCTGGCTGGTAAACGTGGTTATGTAGTTACTTCTATTAACTACCGTCTTGTAAAAAACGGGGAGAATCATTTTCCTGCACAAATAGAAGATGTGAAGAAAGCAATCACTTTTATCACAAAAAACGCAAAGAAGTACGACTATAACGGCAACGAATACGCTTTAATGGGCGGTAGCGCCGGCGGTCATCTTGCTATGCTTTATGCCTATGGCTACGACGAATTAAAGCAAATAAAAACCGTGGTTGATCTCTGGGGGCCAACTGATCTCACAGATAAGTCAATTCGCCCAGATGGATCTGACGCCGATAATACGGTGATTAATTTCCTGGGAGAAAAAGATCCTTCTGCGCAAATAACAAAAAATGCAAGCCCATCTTATTTCCTTACGAAAGAGACAGGTGTACCTACAATTCTCTTTCACGGCAAAGAAGATCCATTAAGTAAATGTAAGCCAGGCTGAAAACCTTTATAAAAAGCTCCAGGATCTGAACATTCCATCACAACTTGTTATTTATCCTGGTGAAAAACACGGCGTAGGTGCGGAAGCCGCATTAGATGTCTTTAGTAAAATGCTAAACTGGCTTGATCAATATTTCCCGAATAAATAACCAGGAATGGTTGAAAATCTTTTTGAACCACAAAGACACTGGGACGCGGAGTAACACAATTTTTCCTCTGTGCATAACCGTGTCTCCATGGTTTTAATCCAGCTATTTAAATTAATTTATGAGAACAATAATAACATCAGTCTATATTCTATTTGCACTCACCTGCAATGCACAATCTAATCTTAAAAAGATACTAGACGATTTTAATAAACATCCTGAAAGAATACTGGTAACGGCACACCGGGCAGCTCATACGCTGTTTCCTGAAAATTCACTGGCAGCAATGCAGCAAGCAATAAAGAATGGCATCGACATTATAGAGACCGACGTGAGAGAAACAAAAGATGGTATTCTCGTTATTATGCACGATGGAACAATTGACCGAACGACAAATGGCAAGGGGAAAGTAGAAGAAATGACGTACGCGGAGTTGCAGCAATTTTCCTTACTGTTTAATGGGCAACCAACACAGGAAAAAATTCCAACGTTGGAAGAAGCGTTTAAACTTGTAAAAGGTAAAATAATGCTTGACATCGATTACAAAGCCGATGGGGAAAGAGCATTGAAATCAACTGTTGCGCTTATAAAAAAATATGGGATAGAAAGCCAGTGTTTATTTTTTCTGTACGATTATAAAAATGCACCTGCCATCTATAAAATGGATTCAACTATCCGGTTTATGCCAAGAGCTTACTCTGCAGACGATGTAGCGGGAATTTTTAAACTTAATGTAACCGATCCTGTGATTCATGTTGACGATAAGTTTTATAATGATTCGCTAATGGCTACTATTCGCCATACAGGTCGTAGGGTATGGAGCAATGCATTGGGCAAGTATGATGACATGGAAGAACAGAAACCTGGGACTGGTTTTGATCTACTATTAGAAAAGAGACAGATTAATGTGATACAAACGAATCATCCGGAAGAGTTGATAAAGTTTTTGAGATCGAAAAAATTACATAGATAATAATGAATAACTTTTTAAAATACTGATTGCACCTCAAAACTAATAAGCCGTTGTTTCTTGTGTAAACGTAAATGGTTGTCGCACGCCAAATTTCACCTTTCTATTATGATCAATTGCCGGCAACCATTTAGGAGATTTTTTCAATCCTCTCAATGCTAGGTTATCAAAACTGCTTTGCAGCGGAATTTCCAGTTCGGGGTTAATAAGATTTCCCTGTTCGTCAACGATCATACTAATGATAACTGTCGCACTACCATCATCAGTAAACTTATACTGGGAAGGAAAGAATACCTGCGAGAGTAAAAATTTCCCCCATGCTTTTTCGCCACCGGGAAATGATGCCTGGCGATCTTTGTTCGTTGTATCGCTCAACAAATTTCCCGATTCATCATAATATTCACGACTTTTTAAAACACCGTCATTGTATACTTCTATCGCACTTATGTTTCCATTGCCATGATAGTATTTCCATTTGCCGGTTTGTTTATCATTCATTCTATACCCTGCAGAAGATAAAACACCGTTATCAAACCAACTCACCCAAACAGCCCTTCCGTCTTCGCCGATATTAACAGAATCAGAAGTATAGCCATTCGGATGCCAATGCATACTGATGCCAAACGGTTTACCATTCTTATACCAGGTCGAGTCTTTGGACATACCATTGCGATACTGTGAAATCCATAGGCCTTCCTTTTTAGTATCGACGTATCTGCCGCTTTGAGATAGTACACCATTCACATGAAAATAATAGAAAGTACCGTTTTGAATTTTGCATTCTTCATCTTTATACAAACCCTGCATTTGCAATTTTTTTGCATTCACGAAGTAATCGCTACGCAACCAGCCACTATCTTTTTTTTCTATCAGTGAATAATAGCAGGCGCTGTGGGAATCGCATTCTTTCCAGTTGTAATCGTAAAATTTTTCTGTTTTTTGGGATGAGGCGATTAATGAAATCAGTAGCGGGATAAAGAAGGCTATCTTTTTCATATAGTATGATAAGGTGAATAAAATCGAATTTATGTTTTTTACTAACGCACAACATACGCTTCAAAACATATAAATAACAGCTATACGTTGTAAGCTGCATAGTATGCCGCACCCAGCATCGGTATCTTGTCATTCAGAATCACATTCACCGGAGTTTGACGAAGCAGGTTTTCCATTCTATCACTTTCGAAGAATAATGATTGCCACTTCTCTTTTTCCAATAGCGGTAAAATCTTTGGAGGAATACCACCGCCTAAAAATAATCCGCCAGTCGCCTTATATTTCAAAACAAGATTGGATGATTCAGTAGCGAGATAGCGGATAAATAAATCCATTGTTTGTTTGCACACTTCTGATTTTCCGTTAATCGCATTTTCGCTAATTACTGCTGAAGGATCTTCATTTTTAAATTCTTCATTTAACCAGCCCGGCAATTCAATCTTTTTTTCTTCGGTCAAAAACCGGAATATATTATGAATACCGGGGCCTGATAGTACATGCTCAGAGCAAACGTAACTGAATTGCTTATTCAACCATTTATACAATTCGAAATCAAGTTCCGTGCGGCTTGCGAAAGCGACATGTCCGCCTTCAGTAGCAAAAGGAAAATAATTTTTACCATTCCAATATAAGCCGGCTTCTCCAAGACCAGTACCCGGTGCAACTATAGCCATATTGCCATCTTGTGCAGCTTCACCTTCATTGAGATTATGAAGCTCCTCTTTTTTTAATCCAGCCAATCCATATGCATTTGCCTCGAGATCGTTTATAAAAACTATTTTTTTACCAAGTTCTTTACTGATTGCGTTGCTGTTCAATTGCCAGGGAAGATTCGTCAATTTTACATTGCCTTGTACTACAGGTCCTGCTACAGCAAAACAAATCGTATTTGGAATAGCATTTTCTTCTGCAAACTTCTTTATAACATCAGAAAGAGAAGAATAATCCTTCGAATGAAAGCTTTGTTGCTTTAGTATAGAAAACTCATCGTTACGTACTTTATAAGATGCAATATTAATTTTCGTTCCACCCAAATCTCCTGCAAGAACTACTGTATCAATCTCAGGATTATATTTAGTAAAACCGATTGGGACAAGCATGTAAAAAAATCAAAAGTAAAAAGTAAAAAATCCAGTCTTCAAATCATTGAATCGTATTACTCCATTATCTGGTCGTAGTGTGTCAATCTACCATCAGCAGACATACCCTCAATTACAACATGGAAAAAATTAGACACGTCATTATTGTAAAAGTTCAATGTTACTGTTCGTTTGCCCGGTGCCACAATAATATTCGGGTTCCAGTACAACGTCGTTCTAAGATCTTTTTCTTCATTCCGTTTATCGAATGTGCCATAATTGGGAACATAAAATTGTCGGATCGGCGTATATCCATAGATAACGTTATTATTAAGTCCTTTACCTGGTGTTGATTTAACATCGCCACCTCTTCTTGTATAAATCGCGATAGCTCCATTAGCGCCACCACCTGTTCCGCCAAAGAATGGAGGTCGGAATACTTTTATATACGCGATGTCATTTACATTCATGCCGGATAGCATACCGGCATCAGCCTGCATCTCATCAAGATATAATGTTGGCGAACCGCCGCGCCAAACCATTGTCGGTGGATTGCCGGAAGTGTTGATTTGCAAACCTGCTACTTTACCTTGCAGGTAAGTGAAGATGTTAATTGCACTTGATGCAAATGGATCATTGACTAAATCGAACTGGTAACCGTCACCACCCTGGAATAAACCGGAAGCATACTTTTCATCCATTATTTGTAATGGGCTTTTTGTTTTTGATCGCACAACAACTTCTTCCAGTACTTTTCCTTCTACCATTTTCTTTATATAGTTCGCCTGGTCTGCCAGCATCGCATGCCGCCAGTCACCAGTCGTATCAGGAAATGGATCTGTAATGCCATTAATTGTATTGGCGGGTGCTGGCACACGATTATCCATAAACTGAACCGAAGCATCTGCCAGCGATGATTTTTTTGGAAATGAATAATAAACGTGGATCGTATCGAAAAATACCTGGGTAGGATCATTAAATGAACCATCAGGTCTTATCGGCACACTGACCATTTTTATTTTTTCATCCTTCGCTTTTACAAACATGAAAATATCTCCTGCTCCGCGAATTTGTGCGGGCACAGCTCCGATTACTTTTCCTGATAACGATAAAAAACTTGTATCTCTCGCATAGTTTATTTTTGGAAATTTCCCTTTTACAACATCATCCCAGTTGAACCGACGCCAACCATGTGTCAGCATCACGAGATCAAGATGCCGTACTACCGAGTCTTCATCGCTTGAAAAATAATACGCCGAATTATAAACATCGCCTTTCAGGTCGCTGCTTAAAAGAAGATGAGAGATAATATTGCTGCTGCTATCTCTGTCTATTTCGCCATCCGTTACAGAAATGGAAAGGTTCGCAGCAATGCTATCAGGAACTGTGATCTGTATAATATCTTTTGCACGATGGCTCAGCCCCCATTGCTTTACTTCCATCTGCGTTTCAAACGAATATTCTTTATTGTTCACAAAAGTTATTCTCTCCGCAAGTGGGTTCCATTGGTCATCAAATACAGTGATTGTAAGAATGCCGCTCGGCAGGCTTTGAACAGGTACCGTCTTTTGAATCAACCCGGAAGCAATGCTCTCATTCAATTTAAAAACTGTATTCTGGAACATGGTACCAATTACATGTACATTACCGGTAGTTTTTGCAGCATCTGGCGTAGCAGCAATATTGAGAATTCTTTTTGTGCCTTGTAAACCTATCTGCAATGAAATACCATTTTGTTTTATCGCAGGTAAGGCTGTCGTGTGCTCCACATTTTTTTCATCTTTCCATTTAGCGCTGTAAGTCGTAGCGGGAGTCGGATTTAAAAAGAAAAAACCCATTCCATCATGCATTGCTGCTATGGTGGCCACTACCTTCCCTTTATTATCCAGTACCGATCCTTTTATTTTCACCGGATGCCCCCATTGATCGTTTGCTTTGAAAGCAATTTTATTATTCAAACCGGCAACAGCATCACCACCTTCAGGAAAAAAAGTCACTGTGGGTACAATTGCTTCGCTTTTGCCTTTCGCAGTTGACGTTCTTGAAATAACACGGATGTCTTTGTTATAAAGAAATGAAGAATCGAAATTCAACATCCATCTTGTATAAGCTTTCAGATGCACGGACCTTCCGCCATACTCAGCCGGTATATCAAACTGGCCGGCGCCTAATCCATTTGCTATCGGAAACACACCGTGCAATAGTAATTTACCGGAATTGTCTGTCCAGTCGAGATAAACCGTTTTGCTTGCTCCCGCGGGGAAAATAGCGTCCATCATATACACCTTGAACCAGATCGTTTCTCCAGGCGAGTATGATGACTTATCAAAGTGTATAAACATCCGCTCCTGGCTATATTTATCGCCATAAGTTGCAATAGTAGAATCAATATTCTGAGCAACTGTAATAAAGCCTGATAACAAAAACAAACCCGATAAAATAGATACTTTGAAATCTGACAAGCACAATTTTTTCATTCCCTGTATTTTTTTACTCATTTGGCAGGATACGCTTTAATTAATAATTCAGATGGCTGTAAATTACAGCACTAAAATAAATGAAACAAAAAGGTTAAGGAGTTTTAAAATGCCGGACAACAAATTTAGATATATTATCACAGTTGCACTTATTGTTGCTTCAATCTTCTCTTCGGTTGCCCAGGTACGCAACAACTATATTGACGATAAAGGGCTGCCTCGACTTGCGATCGAGCGAACTATGATTTATACGCCGGATACAAACTGGTTTTATTGTCACCACGCTTCTATCACTTATTATAAGAACAAGTTTATCGCCATCTGGTCAAATGGATACAAAGACGAAGATAACCCTGGACAACGAGTTGTATTTTCAAGCTCAACTGATTTTAAACACTGGACTAAAATTAAAGCGCTTGCTGTTCCTTCATTTACAAAGGATACACAAAATGTATTGACAGCAGCAGGTTTTCATCAATATAATAATACCCTCGTCGCTTATTATGGAGAATATACCCATGATAAACGCCAAACTCATTTATGGGCAAAGACAACAACGGATGGTGAACACTGGAGTGAACCGATCGATATGCATGTGCCTGTAAATCCCAATCACGGACCACAAAAAACAAAAAGCGGTCGACTGATTATCTGTGGCAATTTTACGTTTCCATATACAGATGATAAGAGCGGATTAAGTGGATGGAAAATGACAAGCTTCTATCCTGATTCTTTGTATAAAGAGGATAACCCGGATACATACGAAGCGCCGTCAAAGGTTTTTGATATTGCCCCTTTATGTGAAGGTTCATTTTATCAAACGGATGATGGAGTTCTTCATATGTTGTTGCGCGCAACAGACTATGGGTGGAAAGGCCGATTATGGCTTTCAGAAAGCAAAGACGATGGAGAACATTGGTCCATGCCAATTGAAACAGGCTTTACAGACAACGATGCCAAATTTCATTTCGGAAGATTACCGGATAAACGTTTTTTCTATGTTGGCATTCCCGATACGCTGCATCATTCGGAACGGAATCCATTGGTGTTTGCAACGTCCGATGATGGCAAGTTTTTCAATCACCAATATGTTATTGCTGAGCAGGTATATAAAATGAAACAGGATGGATTATGGAAAGATGGTCAATATGGATACCCACACACGATGATCTTAAACGGATATGTTTATGTAATCGTTTCCAGATTGAAAGAGTCGATGGAAGTGATCAGGTTTAAGATACCTAAAGAAAGAAGGTAGAAGAAAGAAGTCAGAAGATAGAAGAAAGAATTTTCAAGAAGGCAGTAGATGTCACACTACGGGAGTGAATATCTATTATTTTTCACTTTTCGTTTTTCACTTTTCACTCGCTATTACATGTTTCTCCTATACTGCCCGCCTACTTCATAGAGCGCATGTGTAATTTGCCCAAGCGAACAATATTTTACTGTTTCCATCAATTGTGTAAAAATATTTTCGTTGTTAATGGCAACAGTTTTTAGTTTTTTTAATTCAGCCTCACTACGATCTTCATTTCTTTTTTTAAATGATTGCAAATTTTCTATTTGTCTTTTCTTTTCTTCATCAGTGCTTCTTATCACTTCGTGCGGTACGATAGTGGGCGATCCCTTTTTATTTAAAAAAGTATTCACGCCAACAACCGGTAATTCACCAGTGTGCTTCTGGTGTTCATAATACAAACTCTCTTCCTGTATTTTATTGCGTTGATACATACGCTCCATAGCGCCAAGCACGCCGCCACGTTCTGTAATGCGATCAAATTCTTTCAGTACAGCTTCTTCAACAAGATCGGTTAACTCTTCGATTATAAATGAGCCTTGCGTAAAATTCTCTGTTTTTGCACTACCCAGCTCACGGTTAATAATCAACTGAATCGCCATCGCCCGTCGCACACTCTCTTCAGTCGGAGTTGTAATCGCTTCATCATATGCATTTGTGTGTAATGAATTGCAATTATCATAAATCGCGTACAAAGCCTGTAAGGTTGTACGTATATCATTGAAATCAATTTCCTGTGCATGCAGGCTTCTGCCAGATGTCTGGATATGATACTTCAACATCTGGCTGCGCTTGTTCGCTTTGTATTTATACTTCATCGCTTTTGCCCAAATACGACGAGCCACACGACCTATTACACTGTACTCAGCATCCATACCATTGCTAAAGAAAAAAGAAAGATTCGGTGCAAAGTCATCAACGTTCATTCCACGGCTGAGATAATATTCCACGTAGGTGAAGCCGTTAGATAATGTAAAAGCGAGCTGACTGATCGGGTTGGCGCCGGCTTCTGCAATATGATAGCCGCTCACACTTACGCTGTAGAAGTTTTTTATTTTATTTTGAATAAAATATTCCTGTACATCGCCCATTAATTTCAATGCAAACTCTGTGGAGAAAATGCAGGTATTCTGCGCCTGGTCTTCTTTGAGGATGTCAGCCTGCACTGTGCCACGAACCTGTTCAAGAGCAAACTGTTTACAATTTGTATACTCTTCTCTTGATAAGACTTCATCCCCATTCAAGCCCAATAGTTGCAAACCCAAACCTCTATTTCCTTCGGGAAGTTGCGCTGGCCGATCAGGATCGCTATATACAGGCAGCTTATCACTTTTTAATTTTGACTTTTTAATTTCTTCAATCGCCGGGATTGCCACTTTTTTCTCCGCCTGTTGATCAATCGCCGCATTCAGGAAAAATGCAAGCATGATTGGAGCCGGCCCGTTAATCGTCATGCTCACAGATGTCTTCGGATCGCAGAGATCAAAACCGCTATATAGTTTTTTAGCGTCATCGATAGTAGCAATGCTTACGCCACTGTTTCCGATTTTACCATAAATATCCGGCCGTTCATCAGGATCTTCACCATATAATGTAACACTATCGAAAGCGGTACTTAATCGTTTTGCTGGTTGATCGATACTTAGATAATGAAATCGTTTATTGGTACGCTCGGGACTTCCTTCACCGGCAAACATTCGCGTCGGGTCTTCTCCTTCTCTTTTTAATGGAAATACACCAGCAGTAAACGGAAACAATCCCGGTGCATTTTCCTGTGCCTGCCATTTTAATATATCTCCCCAGTCGTTGAATTTTGGCAAAACAACTTTCGGAATTCGTGTGCCCGATAAACTGGTTGTAAACATTTCCTGCCTCACTATTTTATCCCGGACTTTATATTCATAGTAATCCTGCTGGTATGCTTTTAATTTATCCGGCCATTTTTCCAGTAATTTCCTCGAAACGGGATCAAGTTTTTGGATCAGCGATGAAATATTTTTTTGCAATTCTGTAATGATCGACGCATCTGTTTTATTTTCTTTCAGCGTATCGACACTGCCTTTTAATTGATAAATTTTAGAAGCAATCGTTGCTTGTTTTTCGACTAATGCATTATAGTTACGTATGCCAGCAGCTATTTCGCTTAGATACCGAATACGGGATGAAGGAATAATTGCCTGCGAAATCTTTGCTGTTTCAGAAAAAGAAAATTTTCCGAACACAATTCCGGTTTTCTTCTCAAGTACCTGGAGCAATGACGAAAACAAATGATTGATACCATCATCATTAAATTTACTGGCTATCGTACCAACTATCGGAAGGTCTTCATCTTT
>JASGJE010000008.1:0-147465 GCA_049840875.1 Chitinophagaceae bacterium
ACGCATTGCTCAAGGTTAGAGGCAAAATACCTAACACATTCCTGACAGCACCTCAAACTGTTTATTTATTGTAGTAACATATCTGTATGCTATGACTTAACATTTATCCTGGGAGAGGAGGTGAGGACTTTTTATTTATTTAGATATATTGTGATGTTTATTTTGAAAAGATGAAAAATGGCATGCACAGTCCGGTCTCTTATCAACAGAATTATGTGACTTGTCAATTGACTTTTCGGTTATCATAGATCATAGGTGTTTTATAAAGAAGAACATTTTTACTTATCCAAAGAGCCCATCGTTCGAATTGTGATTTTTATGTAGCAGACGGAATATGGTTCCGATCATATCATCAATATATTGTACGAGGGAACATATCTGCATTTGCGGTCACAAGAATGCAAATCCTGATCATATTCTATACATGGGTAGTTCTGTTTATTTTGAATTTTCTTATCCAATTGTTGCACATCCCGTATATCAATGTGTTTAGATATTTACTTCTATTGTAAATTGAAACTGTAGATTGTCGGTACTTTTATGTTTGCCGCGCTGTCATCGTGGTCAAAATCTTTATGCCGGGTTTGCTGTATCATTTCAAGAGACAGGTAAAATGGAACGACGCACGTTTCAGCAATTTGAACTATCTTGATAGAAATAAGAAATGTATTTCAAACCGGGTGGTACAAAGCCCGACTATAAACGGTGCTTTACAGCCACTGTTCATGGAAGGAGATATCTTTTACCATGGTCATGATGTGTGCGTAGATGAAGATCACAATGTGTATGTGTGTCAATGGAATGCTCATAAACATACCCGGTAAAACTGCAGTGAATTTGAGAATTAATTTAATGATGCACACGATGGTTTCAAGTTTATTGGAAGAGTTTCATCCGTTACTTGTTCATCTTCCCATTGGCATTTTATTGTTTGCCGCATTACTAAACCTTATTGCGAATTACAGAAAGTGAGGTGATCAATTTTGCTGTATCGATTGCTCTATTTATTGCTGTAGTGCAGCGTAAGAATCATTTCCGGTTCGCTGCTTTCATCTGCTACTTGTATGATACTTATACTTAATACCCATAAATGGATTGGTATCATCACTTCCGTTCTTGTTTTCATTATATGGATAATAAGAAGAAGTACGAAGGATTTTGATCTTTCTCCGTTTTCAATTTAGTATTTGTTTTTATTGATTTCAATAGTATTGATCGCTATCGGAGTCATTTGGCTGTAAAATTACGCATGGCTATGCAGATTCCTCATGCTACATGCCCGCATGGCTCAAAGGAATTTTTTGCGGAGGACTCCAGGTTAAAGAACAAAAGATTTTGCCGCCATTAGATTCGATGAGTTTACCGTGATATTATTCAACCTATATGACTACAAAATGCGTCAGCTGTCACAATGAAAATAAACGCAAGGGTGAATTGGATTTGTTAACGATTGACGGTATCGTAAAGGTGGAAAAAAGCGGCAAACGATTGTTGCCGTGATCCGGAAAAAAGTGAATTGTTTTCAGAATCACACTGCCTTCATCAAGTTCAAACAGATGCCCGCTGATAATAGTTTTGGGCTTAACGCCAATTGAAGAAAATTTATTCAGTAATGGATTGAACACGGCGCTGATTTTGCCAAAAACGTTACACAGGCAAATGAAGATGAAAAGACGAAATATCTCATTGCAAGCTACCTCGGTATCAGTGCTGAAAGCGATAAAGAAATAAGCTACCTTCTGTAATGCCTGCAGATTCAGTTGTTGACGACCTGCAACATGAAATTGGCGTATCGGCGAACTTCCGAAAAGTAATTTGCTGAGGCGTCTTTTGTGATGAGAAAAATTACCCGCGAATGAGATCACATTGGTTGTTTCAGAAAACTACTGGCTGTAAATTCACAATTGTACTGGTTATATGTTTAGTATTGTATCAGAAGACGCTATAAAAACGATTGCCTGGATGAGTGCTAAAGAAGATCCAATTTAAACTAATCTTGCTGATGAAACGTTAGAGCCAATATCAACTCATGCAGACATTGGATTTCTGATGTGTATTATAATCCATTGTACAGATAACTTTGTCACTTTTCAGAAAATCAAAGGCATGAAGAGCTTATCTTTGGAAAACAGGGATCACAGAGAACTGTAAAAAAACTGGAAAATGAGCTACCGGGTATTAGATAGAAACATAATATCCCCAAAACTCGTTAATTTCACATGCTGTTTGGATAAGTTGTATAATAGTTTTGTATTTACTCTTGTTTCTACCTTTGTGTTTCCAAAAACCCTTCGATTAAATTCAGGGTTTATTATCTGAAGAGGCCCGAGGGTTTGTTTTGTGGCCAAATGCCTCAGGACTAAGCATTCAAAAGCATGTAAAATGCCTGAAGGTAAAAACAACTTGAGTGCAAAAAAACCAAATTCAAGTTACTGCCATCTTGGAAAGATCACTTACCAGAAAGAAGCTTCAAATGGCACATTCTTATTAAAAAATCAACAAGTGCAAACGCAACCTCCGCATGGATGGTGAAGAGCATGAAATATGGGATCGGTGAAATGTTTCATCACGTCTCAAGTAATGATTCAGGTTTTGAATCCGATAGGAATTTGGTTTTTGATTTTTTAATTTTTTAAAGAATTACATGCCATGTTCAGTTAATTCGGTTGCAAGCAAAGCACGCCGCAAAAATATTTAAAAACAAGCCAAATGTTTCTACTAATGTAAAAACGTTTATACCGTTGCCAAAAACGTTGTTGAAAAAGGGATGACCTACATGTTTGTAGGCCTATCAGTAGAGAATATCGCCTTTGTGGATTGCACGTATCAACGCAGCAGTTGAACAATAAGGTATGCATTACTTTCACTCATTAATAAGTTGAATAAAAAGGAATTGAGCTCGATTGTAAGATTGCTGACTTGCATGAACAACCTACTTTTAGAATCTTATTGATTTGTAAAATAGCACACCACAATTACATACTGTAATATTGATTCTATCTCTGCGGGTCGATGCTGTTTCAGGAACTTTAACGTCTGATTGCTGTTACCAGAAATGCAGAACAAAAAATCAGTGATAATATTTACTACCGCAATACCCTTGGCAATTTTCAACGGCTATTGTGAGACATCTGTCTCCATTCTTTGTAATTGTTTTTGTGTAGAACCTTTCAGGTTGTAAAATTGTGTTTGGAGAAAGGTATTTAGAGCATTAGCATGCGCCGTTTCACAGAGCCCTAATATGGGCATATTGGATTGTTTTCACCACTATAGTGAATATTCAGATACCTGTATAAAAATGAACGTTGAATTTTTGTTGCTATTTCCAATTTGGTATTTGATTCATCTGACCAGGTTTCATAACTCATGTCATTTTCTTTGTTAACTACTGAAATTTTTATTGTATCCTTCCTGATTACCCCATTGATTGGCCAGACCATGTGTTATGAAAATTGTATCGTGTTCCGGAAACATTTACCAATTGCCATTGGTTGAAGATTTCATCCTGTTCCAGTATTGACTTAGCATTGATCTTTAGTAAGTTGATTATCTACACGTCCATTACCGTTATCCAGGTTGAAGTAACTGTGGTGTGTGAGATTAACAGCAGTGGCTTTATCGTGTAGTCGCAATATATTCATGGCTCAGTTCATTGTCATCATTTAGCTTGAAATGGATTGACACTTTCAGGTTGCCGGGATATCCTTCTTCGCCATCCGCGCTGGTTAATGATAGTTGAAGGGAAATTTACTTTATCATCAAGATGTCTCGACATTTCCAAACCTTCTTATCAAAACCGGTCACACCACCGTGAAGATGATCGGTTCCTATGTTGAGTGGCAACTGGTATTGAATGCCATCAATTACCATTTTACCGTTTTTTATGCGATTGCCATAGCGACCAACTGCTGCTCCAAACATTGGATAGGTCTTTAAATATTTCTCGTCCAGATAATCTTCAGGCTTATCAAAACCCAGCACAATATCATTTATGGAACCATCTTCTTTGATTATTCTAAATGAAAGCAGAATGGCGCCATAATTTGAAATAATAGCTTCAGTACCTTTTTTATTAACTAACCGGAAAGTACTCACTTTTTTCCCGCCAAACTTATGGAGAGGGCTTAATTCAGGTTGCATAGATTGTCTATAAACTAAAATGGTATTCTTCAGAAAGAAAATGTTCGAGTATCTTTTAGCAAGGTGATTTGATTAAGACCACGATCAAAGTTTTGCTCTGCATAACTGATCTGGTAATACGTATCATTGTTCAGGTAGTCTGCAATAAACCGAACAGCCTGCATATAGATCATTATCAACCCGGCGCTATGGATATATTTCTTTTCTTCACTGGTTAAATAATTATTCATTACCTCGAGATAACCATTCACAATGGCTTTGTAAAAATCTTTTCGGATATGCAGGTTTACAAAATCAGTATTGTGTTCGTCACTACTGCACGCCATGGATCGTATCATATCGCCTAAATCGGAGAAAAAGTAGCCAGGCATCGTAGTATCAAAATCGATAGCACAAATAACACGACCGGTTTTTGCGTCAAACAATACATTGGCAATTTTCGCATCGTGATGCATTACACGGATTGGGAAATCTGCCGATTGCGTAATGCGGTTATAGAAATCTTTATACTTTTCTCGTTTTTTTACTTCTTCTATCAGTTCAGAGGCTTTTTCCAGGCGTTCTTTTTTGGCTTGCTTCAGTGCTTCTTCAAATTGCTGGTAACGGAATGAAAGATTGTGAAAATCGGGGATAACAATATTCAGCTCCTCTGGTTTGAACGAAGATAAAAATGCAGTGATCTGTCCAAACGCTTTAGCAGTTGCTGTGGCCTGCGCAGCATTGTGTGGCACATCCAGGGTCTGCGTTCCGTCAAGGAATTGAAACGCACGCCAGTAATTGCCATCATTATCGATAAACAGTGTTTGCCTGTTTTGCAGCTCAACAGGGGTAGGGAACAAAATCGTTGTGGATCCGTTTTTGTATATTTCCAGAGCTTTAAATAATTTTCCTGTACATCGGCCGGCTTCCTGAATACGTTTTTATTAATCTGCTGCAACAATACCATTTTACCAGATTTCTCCTCTGATATTTTATAGGTATGATTGATTAAGCCACTGCCTAACTGTTCGACAGAATACTTTTCACCTGGTTGTGCAAACGCGTCTATAACTTCTTTGTTTAATACTTTCTTCATGCTGAATTTCCCGGATTGCAAAGGAAGATATTGAAAACTTCAGCGCAAAATTGCTTCAAACGTTTGCGTATCTTTTTTTGATAACAATCAATGAATACGGTCACCTCTCACCGTTAAATTCGCTATGATATCGGCTTCATATTCCAGCCATTCTTTCCAGCGTTTACGCACTTTTGTTTTTGGTAAATATGTTTCAGCGAGATTTATAAATAATGTATAATGACCTGCTTCACTTTCCATAAAACGACGATAGAATTTACGAAGATAGCTGTCATCAAGACCTTCGCTCAATCGTTTGAACCGTTCGCAACTCTCTTGCTTCAATTAAGGCACAAATTAAAAGTTTATCCAGCATGCGGTCATCTTCGGAGCCCCCTTTTTTTTCAAACTGCAACAATGCATTTACATATTCATCCTTTCTCTGCCTGCCGAGTTTCAGTTTTCTTTTTTGTATTTCGGCAAGCACCATGCGAAAATGCCCCCATTCTTCCGTCACGATCGGCGCAAGTTCCTCCACAATCTTTTCTTTATCATTATATCGCTGTATGATCGAGATGCACGATGTAGCTGCTTTCTGCTCACAATAGGCATGATCAGTCAGAATCTCTTCGAGCGACTTTTCGGCCAGGTTCGTCCAGCGTGGATCACTGGGCAGCTGCAACCCAAGGATGTTCTTTACGTCTTCATTTTCGTGTATCATTTTGCGAAGGTAGAGCGTACGGCCTTTATTTCAGGTTTACGATGTACGATGTGTGATGTCGGATTCAGGATTTACGATTTCAGATTTTTGAGGTTCTACCTGTCTGAAAGTTTTTCCTCTTAAAAGAAATCAGACCTTTTACATCAGCCATTTAAAATCTAAAATCGTAGATCTTAATTCGTACGTTCACCAGCTTCAAAAAACCTTTTGTAGTTAAACTGGAATAACCTACCTTTGCCGCCTGAATTTATTGAACAACAGAAACAATCGGATGACCAAATAAAAAAACAAAGATGTCATTAACTAAAGAAGCTAAATCAAAAATTTTCGCAGCCTTCGGTGGAAAGGAAACTAATACCGGCTCTATTGAAGGCCAGATTGCATTGCTGACTGAAAGAATCAGCCAGATTTCAGGCCATCTGCAACAAAACAAAAAAGACTTTTCAACTCACCGTGGTCTTATGCAATTGGTTGGCAAGCGCAAAAGCTTATTGAACTATTTGCAGAAGCATAACCTTACTGAATATCGTAAATTAATCGAGAAACTCGGACTTAGAAAGTAAGTTTCCGTTGCCCAGGGCAAAGGGAATTCTTTTATACCCGAAGTTTGATTCAACGATTAAATTTCACTATAAACTTTTATTCCCGATGTCGCAGCCGATATTGGGAATCTTTATTTTCCGGCCATTTCATTGCTTGCTACAGAATAATATTTTCTTAGCCTTCATAGAAATAAAAAAGAGATTGAAAATTCCCGCCACATCATTCTCATTTACTTAATTATTTCAACCATAAACCCACTCAATAAACTATGTTACAACAACCAATAAAGACGACTTTCGATATGGGCGATGGCCGTATCGTATCCCTTGAAACTGGAAGGCTTGCCCGCCAGGCAGATGGCGCCGTTACCGTTTCAGTAGGCAAGTGCATGATATTAGCAACTGTAGTTGCCAATACTGAAGCCAAAGAAGGTCAAAGTTTTTTCCCGCTTACAGTTGACTACCAGGAAAAATTCGCTTCTGCAGGCCGTATACCCGGCTCTTTTTTCAAACGCGAAGCAAAATTGAATGACTACGAAGTACTCACCAGCCGATTAATAGACCGTGCATTACGACCCTTATTTCCAGATGATTACTTCTGTGAAGTACAGGTACTTGTAAGCCTTATATCAAGCGACCCTGAAATTATGCCGGATGCGCTTGCTTGTTTGACTGCTTCTGCAGCGTTGGCTGTTTCTGATGTTCCCATTAAAGAAATTATTTCTGAAGTAAGAATAGCAAGAATAGGAGGCGAGTTCAAAGCAAATCCAAACCGTTCTGATCTTGAAAAAGCAGATATGGATTTCATCATTGCTGCTACTGATAAGAACCTGATGATGGTGGAAGGGGAGAGCAAGGAATGCAGCGAAGAAGATTTATGCAAGGCCCTGGAATTAGCGCATGATGCTATCCGTGTACAGATCAAAGCGCAGGAAGAACTACGCAGGTTAAAAGGTGTTGCTGGCAAAAGAGAATATAAAGCGCCGGAACAAGATGAAGCATTGCGTGAAAAGGTTTATGCTTTTGCACGCCCTAAAGTATATGAAATTGCAAAAAGCAAACTTAGCAAGCACGAGCGCAGTGATAAGTTTAAAGCTGTAGGAGAAGAGTTGACGGAATACATAAAGACAAGTCTCAACCTTGCGGAAGGTGAAGAAGTGCCGTCGCTCACTAAGAAGCTTACTTCTACTTATTATCACGATCTTCAGTATTATGTAGTTCGTGATATGATCCTCGACGAAAAAGTAAGATTGGATGGACGTGGGCTCGAAGACATACGCCCCCTGGATATGGAAGTGGATATATTACCGTCTCCACATGGTGCTTCACTCTTTACGAGAGGTGAAACACAGTCGCTTACAACAGTTACCTTGGGAACTCCATTAGATGAACTATTGGTAGAAAGCGCTGCTAAATCGTTCGATTCAAAATTCTTCCTGCACTATAATTTCCCTCCGTTCAGTACCGGAGAAGTAAAAATGATGCGTGGCCAAAGCCGCCGGGAAATAGGACACGGCAACCTTGCGCAACGCTCATTAAAGCAAATGATGCCGACCGGCGATTTCGCATATACAGTACGGGTAGTGAGTGATATCCTGGAATCAAATGGTTCATCGTCGATGGCAACTGTTTGCGCCGGATCATTGGCGCTGATGGATGCCGGTATTCCAATTCCAAAGCACGTTTCCGGTATTGCGATGGGGTTGATTACAAAAGAAGATAAATATGCTGTATTAAGCGATATACTTGGTGATGAAGATCATCTTGGTGATATGGACTTTAAAGTGACAGGTACAAGAGATGGTATCTGTGGCGTGCAGATGGACATCAAAGTTGACGGTTTGAAAATGGAAGTGATGCGCCAGGCATTAGACCAGGCCCGTCGCGGACGTTTGCATATTCTTAATGCAATGTACAATTGCATACCGGAAGCGCGAGAAGAAGTAAAACCACATGCGCCAAGAATGGTGAAGTTGTTTATCGACCGTGAATTCATCGGCGCTGTAATCGGGCCAGGCGGTAAAGTGATACAGGAGATGCAACGTGAAACAGGCACAACTATCAATATTGAAGAGAAGAATAATATGGGTGAAGTAAGCATCTTCGGTGTAAACAAAGAAGGTGTGCAGAAAGCTGAGGCATGGATTAAAGGTATCGTTGCGGTACCTGTAGTGGGTGATACGTATGAGTCGACTGTAAAATCAATTATGCCATTTGGTGCATTTGTTGAATTCTTACCTGGTAAGCAAGGATTGGTACATATTTCCGAAGTAAGCTGGAAGAGATTGGAAACGCTGGACGGTGTATTGAAAGAAGGCGATAAAATAAAAGTAAAACTCATTGGTACGGATCCAAAGTCTGGTAAATTCAAATTATCAAGAAAGGCATTGATACCAAAACCGGAAGGTAACCGGCCGAGACAGGAAGAAAATAATAACTGATAAAAGCTAAGCCCCCGCGAAACCGGGGGCTTTAAATTTGTTATAATGGAGAAGTACACCAAAATAGAATTCGTAAACCTAAGTGAACAGGAGAAGGAAATACTGATCGC
This sequence comes from Chitinophagaceae bacterium, assembly GCA_049840875.1. Classification (GTDB taxonomy): domain Bacteria; phylum Bacteroidota; class Bacteroidia; order Chitinophagales; family Chitinophagaceae; genus JAFDYH01. The sequence goes on from JASGJE010000008.1 coordinate 9,009, forward strand.
ATTGCTTTCGGAAAAAGGATTTGATGGATTTGAAGAAAGGGAAAACGATCTGGACGCGTTTATTCCGGCAGAAAATTATAATGATGATACACTCGATGGAATAGGTTTCCCTTTTGCAAAAAGTAATATAGAACCAGAGAACTGGAACGAAGTGTGGGAATCTAATTTTCATCCCGTCATTGTGGATGATTTCGTCGCAGTACGCGCCGACTTTCATCCACCGGTTAACAACATACGATTTGACATTGTGATTACGCCGAAGATGAGTTTTGGCACAGGACATCATGCTACCACGCACCTGATGATGCAGCAAATGCGTGAAATAGATTTTACAGGTAAAACTGTTTTCGATTTTGGAACAGGTACCGGTATACTTGCTATTCTTGCGGATAAATTAAATGCTTCAATGATTAACGCAATTGATAATGATGAATGGAGCATTAATAATGCTACAGAGAATATTCAACAAAACAATTGTAATAACATTTCATTGCGGTTGTCGGATAAACCATCAACAGGTCAACAATTTGATATCATACTTGCCAACATTACCAAAAATATTATTTTAGAAAATTTTAGCGTTTTGAGTCGTCAATTGAATAAAAATGGTATTTTGCTGTTAAGTGGATTGCTCGAAGGGGATGAGGAAGAGATTCTAAACGAAGGTAAAAAGCATCTGCTTACACCGGGATTAAGGCTCAAGGAACGTAACTGGCTTTGCATGAGGTTTTTACGGTAAATTCGCCCACCCTTTGCGTTAAACTACCTACCATCTGTCGCCCGATTGACGTATTTTTGTACTCAACTTTAACCAAAGGTTCTATGAACGAGCTATTATTAGTAGTTCTTGCATATCTGATTGGCAGCATTCCTACCTCTGTGTGGGTTAGTCGTTATTTCTTTGATATCGACATCCGCGAATACGGTAGTGGAAATGCCGGTGCTACCAATACATTTCGTGTGCTCGGGCCAAAATGGGGAAGCTTTGTTATGGTTGTTGACATGCTGAAAGGTATTGCAGCTGTAAAACTCGTCTATCTTCTTCCCAATTATGTTGAATTTGATGTTCAGTTTATAAATCTCCAGATTGGTTTAGGATTATCTGCAGTTATAGGTCACATATTCCCAATATGGGCAGAGTTCAGGGGTGGAAAAGGTATTGCTACATTATTCGGAATGGTGCTCGGTATTCAACCGGTAGTGGCTGTCTGTTGTGTTGGTATTTTTCTCGTTGTTTTGTATCTCACACGATTTGTTTCTCTTAGTTCTATACTGGCCAGTATTGCATTTCCTGTTTTTATACTCGTTATCTTCAATGAACCTGAACATCTGTACAGGGTTTTTGCAATCGCAGTGGCATTGATGGTGCTGCTCACGCATCAAAAGAATATCGGTCGGTTATTAAAGGGAAATGAAAATAAGGTTCCTATTCTCAAGTACCGCGACCGCAGAAAAGAACGTCGCCGCGCTTCAACCCAGTCAGAGGGATAAACGTCTGCTTATCTTTATTTTTGCAACGAATCTTGTACAACCACAGTCTGAGGGTTGGTACAATCATTGAACTATACCAAAAAACCTAATACGATGATCAAGCGATTTACGCTCCTTTTTCTCTCCGGAGCAATTCTACTTTCATGTGCAAAGAATGCAATTACAGGACGGCGTCAATTGAAGTTATTGCCAGAATCGGAAGTTCAGTCAATGGCTTTAACAGAATACCAGACATTTCTCACGCAGAATAAAGTTGTTGCCAGTAATGCGAACAAAGACGCCGAAATGGTAAAAAGGGTAGGACAGCGCATCTCTTCTGTTGTAGAAAAATATTATGCAGAAAAAGGAAAATCCAGCGACCTCGAAGGATACAAGTGGGAATATAATCTTGTTGATAGCAAAGAGGTCAATGCATGGTGTATGCCGGGAGGTAAGATAGTAGTGTACACGGGCTTGCTACCCGTTACTCAAAACGAAGCAGCACTCGCGGTCGTGATGGGTCATGAAGTTTCTCACGCTATCTTTCAGCACGGTAATTCCAGGATGAGCCAGGGACTAGTACAGCAGCTCGGCGGCGTAGCACTCTCCGTTGCGTTATCCAGCAAACCTTCAGAAACACAGCAATTGTTTCAAACCGCATATGGAGTCGGCTCACAGGTTGCAGTAATGTTGCCGTTTTCCAGGGCAGATGAATCTGAAGCTGATCATTATGGCATCATCTGGGCGGCTATGGCGGGGTATAATCCCCAGGAAGCCATTCCTCTCTGGCAGCGAATGGCATCAGCCGGCGGACAAAAGCCACCTGAATTTCTGAGCACCCATCCCAGCGACGAACGACGTATTGCAGATTTGCAGGCCCATATGCCCGAAGCATTAAAATATTATAAACCAGTCGGTAAATAAATATTGATCTCACTTAACAAATCCCACCCAAACGTTTATTGGGCGGGATATTTATTTGAATTAGAGTTCGCAACACACTAAATTTCCTTACCTTTGCAGCTCTGATTTTGGTGTACATAAGACGGGATCAGGCAAACTGATCCGTGTTAAAAACTCTTAAACTTTTTTTAGAGGTATGGCACAAACGCTTTTTGAAAAACTTCAGATCTCTGACGAAAAAAACCTTCTTATTCAAGGTCTACCGTCTTCAATCGAAAAACAGTTTACCAAGCTCTCTTTCTCAAAAAATGTAACTCCGTTGCTCAAAAGTCGCAAAATCGACTTTGCGCTGGTGTTTGCAGTCAATGAGAATCAGTTGAATGGTATTTTGAAAGATGTAATGCCTGCTCTTAAGGAAGCCTCCAATTTTTGGGTCGCTTATCCAAAAACAGCTTCAAAAATCGTGACTGACCTTAACCGTGAATGTAGCTGGAACCAGCTCACATGCGCCGGTTATGAAAGTGTTTGCCAGGTAGAGCTCGACCATGTGTGGAGCGCTATGCGTTTTGGCAAAGGCGATGAAGAAGTGTCAAGAGGCGCTTTGGTCAGCCGCTCGCTGAAAGCAGAGCCTACAATGGCTTAATCAATTTCCCCCTTTTCTTTAATCTGTAAAGACGTGGTTGAATTAGACAACTTGCGTTAACAGTAAAGCTATGCCCCTTTTAAACATTGAAATAAAAGCGAGGTGTGCTGACACAGGTTTTATGCGCCGTTATCTACTGGACCATGGCGCTGAATTCAAAGGCACTGATCATCAGACGGACACCTATTTCAATGTGGCAAAAGGCAGACTCAAATTGCGTGAAGGCAATATTGAAAATAACCTGATCTATTACGAGCGCACCAACCAGGCTGGACCAAAAAGTTCTCATTTTGACCTGGTACCGATACCCGAAGCTGAAAAGTTAAAAGCAGTTTTAAGTAAATCGCTTGGTGTCAAAGTAATCGTGCAAAAGAAACGCGAGATCTATTTTATAACCAATGTAAAATTTCATATTGATGAAGTTCCCGGTCTTGGGAATTTTGCAGAGATAGAAGCAAGCAATAAATATGCAGATATTTCTAAAGAACAATTACAGCAGCAATGTGATTTTTATCTTGCTGAATTAAAAATTAAAGAAGAGGATCTTATTTCACTGTCTTATAGCGATATGCTTCTGGAAAAATAAAAGCCAATTTTATCCTGTGTTTCATCTGCCATAATTCTATTTCACTTTTTCTATCGTGACAGTGGAATAATCGGAGATCGTGACCATCCTTTTTCGGTCGAAGTTGACCAGTCTAAGTTGAGTTTTTTGTGGAAGGTTCGGAGTTGTTTTATTGGTGATACAAAATTATTTCTTCTGTTCTATTTCAAGGGTAACTTTTTTTCGTAGGGATTCGCCTGTTAGTTCGATGCGATGGGCATTATGAACGATCCTGTCCAGTATAGCATCAGCAATCGTTTTTTCACCGATAATATCGTACCATTCTTTTACGGGTACCTGGGAGGTAATGATTGTTGATCGTTTGCCATGTCTGTCTTCAATAATTTCCATGAGTATGGAACGACTTTGCTGATCCAGTGTCTGTATACCAAAGTCGTCCAAAATAAACAAGTCAGCTTTTTCTATTTTTTGCATTTCTCGTATTTCAGATCCATCGGCTTTGGCTATTTTAAGTTGTGCAAATAGGCGCGTAGTATTAGTATACAAAACTTTAAAATTTAATTGACAGGCCTGATAGCCTATTGCTGAAGCAAGATAGCTTTTACCAGTTCCGGTTGCACCGGTAATTATCAGATTTTCATTGTTACGGATAAAATCACAATCACCTAAGCGGAACACTTGATTTTTAGTGATGCCGCGTGATTTGGCAAAATCCCATTCTTCTATGTTGGCCTTATAGCGGAAGTGAGCATATCTTATTCTTTGTTCTACGCTTTTGTTACGCCGGTCATCCCATTCGCTTTCGACAAGCAAGGCCGTTATTTCATCGCAGGTCAGTGTTTCATTCGTTTTGTTTTCGAGACTTGTTTTAAAACATCGATACATTCCATATAAGCGCATAATGCGCAATCTTTCCAATGTGTTTGTGTTCATACTGTTTTTTTTATTGATTAATAATAAAGTTATTCGTAATAGTTTTTGCCCCGGATATTCTGATGTTGTGGCATCTCATTGTAATGTTCTTTTTGATCGTTTACATGATCCAGATTTTTTTCAAGTATTTGTTGGATAATGGGGAAGTTATACACTCCATATTCCTGCGCTCTTCTACAGGCATTCGTCAGTCTTACGGGTCCCACTTTCCTTCCCAGGTTTAATATTCCTGCACAGGATTTATAAGCTTGCTCTGGGTGTTGCTTCGTTTCAATAACAGTAGTTATAAAGTTTGCTACATCTTCATGGATGACTTTTCCCTGTTCAATAAATCGTTCTGCTGTCCAATCACTGAGGAACTGATGAGAAGAAGCCAGGTGCTCGTTAAGTGTGGTATAAAAATATTTTCGATGATTGCGTTTGTGTACAGCAATACGTTGATACTGGTAAAAAATTTCCACCTGATCGGAACTAAAAAGTATTTTAACCTTTTTGCCAATGTATTGATAAGGTACACTGTAGTAATGTTTATCGGGTGCAAGACAAACGTGCCCGTTTTTCATTACACTTACAATAACCTGCCGTTTAAACTCATAACGATAAACCGGCAGGGGGCGGAGTGCCGCCCTTTCTACCTCTTCAAACTGTTGTCTTCTGCTGTATTCACGACCTGTCAATAAGGTGTTGTTATGTGCTTCCAGATGTATATGTATAGCCTGATTTAAAGTGTCCAGTGAAAAATAAATTTCAGCATTAATCACAGCGAAGATTCGGCGATAAACAATTTTGACCATTCCTTCTACCAGTGCCTTATCCCTGGGCCTGTATGTACGAGTAGGGAGGACAACTGTGTCATAATGTTCAGAGAAGTCAGCGAATGTTTCATTGATAGTTGGTTCATACCGGCTACTTTTTGTCACCGCAGTACGCAAATTATCTGGAACAATGGCTGCGGGCACACCTCCAAAATAATGCAATGCATTTTCACAAGCTCGAATAAAATCTTCCTTACGCTGTGTTAACACTGCTTCAACGTACGTAAGCTGGCTGCAGCCAAGAACAGCAATAAATACTTCAACGGCTGTTATCTCTCCGGTTTGTTTATCGGTAATACTCAACTTTTCACCCGAAAAATCGATATACATTTTATCACCCGCTTTGTGATTAATATGCATTACCGATTGGCCTTTGTTGACGTACTTTCTGTAATACTCAAAGAAACTTGTCTGCCTGTAACCATCCGGATGGGCTTCAATGTATTGCTTCCAGACAGCGGCCAGCGTTACTCCTTTGCGCTTTAATTCCTTCTCTATTGAAGGAAGTAATTTTTGAAACTCATTGTAACGGGATGATTTAGGGACTATTCCAGGAGCGCCAAAAATCTCGTCGAGTTGTTGATCATTCATCTTACTGATATCTTCTCCTGTTAAGCGTAGTTTTAAAAACTTACTTATATACTTTTTAACAGTATTACGGGCGATAGCAGTTTGTATGCTGATCTGTTTCTTACTTGTGCCTTGCGTAAATAAACGCAGGATCTGTCTGATTTTACTCATAACAATTGTGTTATTAGCCATATGCTGAAGTTTGAATCATCAAGTATCAGCATTTATGGCTTAATAAAACAACCCAACATCAACCACAAAAAAAGGGGGTCAGTTTGCACCGAATAACAGGGGTCAACTTCAACTGAATAACAGGGTCAGCTACAATTGAAAATGAGTGGTCACTTTATGCGATTTTTCCATGCAAGCGACCAATACGGCTACCGGCTGTGTGGCCGATGACGATATAACAATAACAGTAAATCCCGCGGCGCCGCCATTCAGTTTTACGGATCAAACATTTTGTCCAAGCGGGAGTACTGCTATTGCATTACCTGCCGGGCCGGCAGGTATGACGAGCTATAGCTGGACACCAGCAACGCTTATAAACAACCCGACAAGCAATGGGCCAACAGCGACTATCAAAACACCGTTGCCTTCAACTCAGACAACTTATACATTGACAATTACAAATGCTGATGGCTGTAAATCGTCAGCCGATGTGAAATATACACCGTCTGTTTCTAATCCTGTGGCCGGAAGCAGCCGCAATGCCTGCAAAGGCACGCCGGTACAATTGGGCGTAAGCCCAGGCATGAGCGGCACCTACAGTTGGAGCGTATCACCAAGTTCAGGGGCAACCTATACCATGAGCTCAACCAGTATATCCAATCCTGTATTTACTCCAACTTCTGCGGGAACATTTACCATCACCGTATCATACACTGAATCAGGATGCACAACAACAGATGTGGTAACAATTACAGGAATCGATTATACGGCTCCTGCAGTCGCATCACCGTCAGTTTGTGCAAATACCTGTGTTCAGATAGGAGTGAGCAGTCCGGAAGCAGGCGCCGCATATGCATGGAGTCCTGCCACCGGCCTGAGTGATCCAAACATTTATAACCCGGTAGCCTGTGTTACTAGCAGCAATGCAACCTACCGGCTGACGATAACGGGAGCCAATGGATGCATTGCCACGCAGGATGTAATTGTTGGTGTAAGCAACGCACAGGCGCCTTCGGTAAATGTGCCACCTGCTTATGGATGTTATGGCAGCGGCAGCGCTACTTTTTTCCCGAACATTTCTCCATCAGGAACATATAATTATCTGTGGTCGCCCAATGACGGCACTGTTCAGGATATCTACGCAAAAAATGCTGTGGTATACATTACATCGCCGAATACGAAAACGTATAATCTGGGAGTTACTGACGTTTCCAATGGTTGTAGCAGCACCGCAAAAGGTATTCTGAACGTTAGCTTTTGTTCTTTACCGGTAAAGCTTATCGACTTTACAGCAAAAGGCAGGGAATCCAGCGTAGAGTTGGAATGGAAGGTATCGCAGGAAATTGATTTATCGTACTATGAGGTAGAGCGAAGCGCTGACGGAAAAGTCTTTTCCGGTATTGGTAAGGTGAAGGCTGTAAATAGCTCAGTCTACCAGTTGGTGGATAATTATCCCGCAAATGGTGTGAATTATTACAGGCTTAAGAGTGTTAATGTAGATGGCAACTTCACCTACAGCGAAGTAAGGAAAGTGTTGATCGGAGCCAGCGGCAGTATTGGTTTATATCCTAACCCGTCCAGCACGATTGTACATGTGACATTCTCGGCCGGTATGCAAAACAAAAAGGCAAATTTATTTGTCTTTGCTGCCGATGGAAGAATTGTATTCCGGAAACAAATTGAAACGTTGAAGCCGGCGGAAGTTATTACAACCACAGGCTTTGCAAAAGGTCAGTATTATGTGAGGATTTCTACAGAGAATCAGGTGGTAATAAAACCTCTAATAATAGCCAGGTAAACGATGATTAACTAATCGGCATCGAACTAATATAACAGGGCTTGCAAACAAAGTATTTTAAAATACAACTATTTACAAGCCCTGTTTTAATTACTACTTTTGTAAATGGCACGGTATTCTTCAAAAAAGAGCTTATAAATCGCTAAAAGTCAAAAATATTTCCCTACCTTTGCCGTCCAAAATTTTAAGACATCATGGCTAGAGTATGTCAGGTTACAGGAAAGGTTCCCATTGGAGGAAATAAAGTATCTCACTCCAATATTAAAACAAAGCGCCGTTTTTTACCGAATCTGCAGACAAAACGCTATTTCCTGGCTGAGGAAGACAAATGGATTGTATTGAAAGTATCATCAGAAGCGATCCGTACAATTAACAAGAGAGGTCTTTACACTATTGTAAAGGAGTTAAGAGCAAAAGGACAACATATTTAAATCTTAATAGACAATGGCAAAGAAAGGAAACCGTGTACAGGTAATATTGGAATGCACTGAGCATAAAAACAGTGGATTGCCTGGCACCAGCCGTTACATTACTGTAAAGAACAAGAAGAACAATCCTGAAAGGTTGGAGCTGAAGAAATTCAACCCGATCATGAAGAAAGTAACGGTACATAAAGAAATAAAGTAATTAGCAAATTTGAAAATGACGCAATTTGAAGATTGAGTCATTGAGATATTGGTTCATTTTCCAATTAAACTATCATGGCAAAAGCAGCAAAGACGGCGATTAAGAAGGATCCTAAGCAGACAGCTGACGCAAAGAACTATACAAAGGTGATAAAAGCTGTACGCAGTCCTAAAACAGGAGCATATACCTTCAAAGAAGCGATTATCCATAAGGATAAAGTGAAAGATTTCCTGGCACAGAAGTAAGCGCATTTGAGCACAAAGAATATGGAAAGCTATTCGTTTTTGACGAATGGCTTTTATCGTTTAAAGAAGCTTTGTATTATTTGCAGGTTGTAAAGATACCGGGGTGATCCATTTGATAAACTAAGTCATTCGACTTGCGTTTTATTTTTGAATTTTGACTTTTTACTTTTGAATTATTACTATGGGTTTTTTTGACAAGTTGTTTGGCAAGAAAGAAAAGGAAAGCCTTGACCAGGGTTTGCAAAAGACCAAGCAGGGATTCTTTTCCAAGATTACAAAAGCGATTGCGGGAAAAAGTACTGTCGACGAAGAAGTGTTGGATAATCTTGAAGAAGCGCTGGTAGGTGCTGATGTAGGTATTGATACGACCGTAAAGATCATCGATCGTATTGAAAAGCGTGTTGCAAAAGATAAGTATTTAGGTACGTCGGAACTAAACCGTTTGTTGCAGGAAGAAATTGAGCAACTCTTGGTCGATGCACCTGAATCAAATAGCTATTCATTTAACAGTGATCTGCCTGCAAAGCCGTATGTGATTTTAGTAGTAGGGGTAAACGGAGTAGGAAAAACGACTACAATAGGAAAGATTTCCTACAATTTTAAAAATGCCGGAAAAGAAGTTTTGCTGGGAGCAGCTGATACATTTCGTGCCGCAGCAGTAGATCAATTGACTATCTGGAGTGAAAGAGTTGGCGTGCCAATTGTAAAGCAACCAATGGGCTCTGACCCCGCTGCTGTTGCGTTTGACACGGTACAAAGCGCAGTTTCAAAAAAGAGCGATGTAGTGCTTATTGATACAGCAGGTAGATTGCATAATAAAGCCCACCTGATGGATGAGTTGGGAAAGATAAAACGAGTAATTCAAAAGACAATACCGGATGCGCCGCATGAAGTGTTGCTTGTGTTGGATGGAAGTACAGGACAAAACGCTTTGGAGCAGGCAAAGCACTTTACAGCAGCGACAGATGTTACGGCATTAGCCATCACTAAACTGGATGGCACTGCAAAAGGTGGTGTTGTACTGGCGATTGCAAACCAGTTTAAGATACCGGTGAAGTTTATCGGAGTTGGTGAGAAGATGGAAGATTTGTTAGTATTCGATAAGCATGAGTTTGTCGATAGTTTGTTTAATCTTGAAAAGTAAATAAATGGTTAGCTTGTTTGATTGTTAAATGGTTTTTGTGCTTTAAAGTCTCGAAACAATAAAACAATAGAGCAATCAAACAATTTTTATAACAGTAATTGAATGAAGTCAAAGACGTTAAAAAAAGACAGGGTCAATATTATAACTCTCGGCTGTAGTAAAAATATGGTCGATAGCGAAGTATTGAGTGGTCAGTTACAGGCGAATGATATTGATGTGGTGCACGAGAACAAGAAGAAAGACCACAATATCGTAATCGTAAATACATGCGGTTTTATTGAGAAGGCAAAGGAAGAATCAATTAATACAATCCTTGACCAGGTTCAGCTAAAACAAAAAGGCAAACTTGATAAGGTATATGTAACCGGGTGCCTAAGCCATCGCTATCGTGATGACCTGGAAAAAGAAATACCTGAGGTAGATGCGTGGTTTGGAACAATGGAGCTACCCCTGATTCTTAAACGATTTGAAACAGATTATAAAAGTGAGTTGTTGGGTGAGCGATTGCTGGCAACTCCACAGCACTATGCTTATTTAAAGATATCGGAAGGGTGTAACCGCACTTGCGCTTTTTGTGCAATTCCGCTGATGCGTGGCGCACATGTGAGTAAAACGATTGAAGACATAGTGAAAGAAGCAGAAGGGTTAGTAAAAAGAGGGGTAAAGGAAATAATGCTGATAGCGCAGGAGCTTACCTATTACGGCCTGGATATTTACAAAAAGCGAATGCTGGCAGATTTGCTACTGCATTTAAGTGATGTGAAAGGGTTAGAATGGATCCGCCTGCATTATGCATATCCTTCTAAATTTCCAATGGAGATATTGGATGTGATGCGTGAACGGCCAAACATCTGCAATTATCTTGACATGCCTCTGCAGCACGCGGCTAATAACGTCCTCAAAGCGATGAAACGCCAGATAACAAGAGAGGAGATGGAAGACTTACTGTCAGCCATACGCGAAAAAGTACCGGGTATCTGTATCCGTACTACATTAATCGCAGGCTTTCCCGGTGAAACAATAGATGACGTAGAAGAAACAAAACTATTTCTGCAACGTCAACGGCTCGACCGTGTTGGCATATTCACCTATTCGCACGAAGAAGGAACTTCAGCCCATGAACTGATTGACAATATTCCGCAGGATGAGAAAGAACGCCGCGCCCAGGAGATAATGGATGTGCAGCAGGAAATATCCTATGAAAAGAATGCTGATAAAATAGGAAAGACTTTCAAAGTAATTATTGATAAAAAGGAAGCGGGCCGCTATCTTGGTCGTACCGAATTTGACAGTGTGGAAGTAGACAACGAAGTCGTTGTGCATTCGCAGGCGAAATTGAACCCCGGAGATTTTGTCAATGTGCATATAACAAAAGCGTATGATTACGATATAGAAGGCGAGACCTGCTAACACTTTCAGGGTACCTATAAAATTATATATGAATTGCTTTGCATAAATAGTTTTATTTACTATCTTGCTTTACACTAACCACCTCCACATAGAATCTATCTCCTCGAAAGACGCTACTTCGATCCATAAGACCCTCTAGAAAACTGTAACTCTAACCTAACTTGTATGAGGAGAAGTTTACTTTTTGCCTGTCTTGTGGTGTTTTCTGCATTAACTCATGGTCAGATAATGACTGTTGGAGACTTTATTAAAATATCAGCACTGCCGGAAAAGAAGTTGACCAGTTATCTCGGTAAACAGGGTTATTTTCATTCTGACCAATCGTTTTCAGGCGATACACTCACGCAGGATTATCAGCTTACCGCGAAAGCATTGGCCCATTCAAAAGATTCAGCTAACAGGTATGCACAAGGGTTTTTTTATAATGATAAGACTGCGTTCAGTTATTATACCACCTCCGCTGATGAATACAATGCTATAATGACCGGTCTGAAAGAAAGTGGATTTCATTCAGAAGGAACAGACAGCATGTCCCATACACTATATCAGAAGAATGACATGGTGGTACGATTTACTACCAGGAAGGAGGATACCTTATTGTATTATAATTTCACCGTAATAAAAGATATGCTGCCATCGCCGAAGAGTATTGCGTTTGCTGAAGACTTTTTCGGTTATCAATCGCATGAGAACCTTGAATACGTTTTCGGCAAATCAAATGTTCTGAAAGATGTCTATTACCTGTCAGATACTGATGTAGTGCGTTGTTCGATATTATTCCCCAATACAAATCGCCAGGTTGTTTTCATCTGGAAAGATGAATTAAACAGGCGCAACATATCACACATACTAATCGGGAATAGCCTCCGGAACAGCAAGGCCGCAAAAGGCGATAACGTTTTTCCCGAAAACGTATGGACTTCACGGACAGGATTAAGAGCAAACATGAGCCTTAATGAACTGGTAAGGGCGAATAATGCGGACTTTAACTTCTTTGGAATGGATTCACCATCTCCCGGCGTAGTTGTACCGGCTAAGAATGGCAATATTGATTTCAAAAACACAGGCATTATTCTCAGTTGTTTGAACTGCGCAGGATCCAAACTGATGCAGAAAGAGTTTGTAAGCGCAGAGGAAGCAATAGAAGAAAGCCAACGGATATACGTACTCGCCCTGATAATAATGCCACAAAAAGATGCCTACCTGACCGCCTTTCATAAGTAAATACTTTCCCTGCGCCATTTTTCTATCCATTTATGCGCTTATAAAAACAGCGGATTGTTCTTTATTTTTGAAGAACAGTCATATCTATTATGGATAAGATCATTTTTACAGAAGAATTTTGTCAGCCTGAAAATCTATATCCGTTTACGTTAACGAGACAGATGCAGGATATCCGCGTAGGAATTCTGACTATTCGGGAAAAATGGGAAACGATCCTCAAACTATCTTCTTATGACAGGAAAGAAGACGATTATAAAGATCTTGATCGTTCTGTAAATATTGAAGAAGTTATTGGTAATGATACGTGCTTTATTATCAACAGCAACATTTTACCGACTAAGAAATTAATAAAAACCATTCAGAAGATGAAGAATGGTGAATTCATTTCTATAGAGGGGCATGCTGCCATATTCCGTGTAACAAAAAACGAGATAAAAGAGCTGCATAAAATAAAAATATCAAAAGCCATCTCACTGGAAGAAGAAGCAAAAGTGCTTCGTTTTCCCTGGGATATTTTTCAATTGAACGACTGGGCTATACGGCAGGATTTTGAATTACTGACCAGGAAACGAAAATCACAAGTAATATCTAAAACGAACAGCGTACAGAACGCTGCCGGTATTTTTATTGAAAAGGGAGCATCTGTGGAGCATTGTATGCTGAATGCAAATACGGGCCCGATCTATATCGGCAAGAATGCAGAAGTGATGGAAGGGAGTATGATACGTGGACCGTTTTCATTGGGTGAAAAAGGGTGTGTGAAAATGGGATCTAAAATTTATGGCGCTACCACGCTCGGGCCGTATTGCGTTGGAGGTGGTGAAATAAAAAATGCAGTTTTCTTTGCCAATTCCAATAAAGCGCATGATGGATATATAGGAGATTCCGTGATAGGAGAGTGGTGCAATCTCGGCGCCGGCACTACCAATTCAAACCTTAAAAACACTGCTAATGACGTACGAATCTGGACACGGAAAGGAGAGATGACAGCAGGAAAAAAATGTGGCGTACTGATGGGTGACTATTCAAGAACAGCGATCAATACTTCAATTAATACCGGAACAGTAATCGGCACCTGTTGTAATGTTTTTGGCTCTGGCCTTACTCCCAAATACATTCCTGATTTCTCATGGGGAAATGAAGGCGTAAGGCGATATGAATTTGATAAAGTGATTGCCGATATTGACAATTGGAAAAAACTTAAAAATGACCGCATCAACGGAAATGAAAAGGGTATTTTGAGATATATTTACCAAAATTATTAAAATAGAAAAATGCGTAAACAAATTGCCGCTGCAAACTGGAAGATGAACCTTACTTACCAGGCCGGAGAAAAATTATTAGATGATATATTAGCAGCGGGTATCGAGTTAAAAAGCCATCAGCAGGTGATATTTGGTGTTCCCTTTCCTTATCTGATTATGGCTAATAGTGAAGTATCAGAAGAAGCAAACTATGCCGTATCAGCACAGAATTGCAGTGATAAAAAATCAGGAGCATACACCGGAGAGGTTGCTGTTGATATGCTACAGTCAATCAATGTGCATTATTGCATCGTAGGTCACAGTGAACGCAGAGAATATTTCAATGAAAGCAATAAGGTTCTTGCTGAAAAGGTAAACCGGTGTATCGAGAGCTCTATTACGCCCATTTTCTGTTGTGGCGAACCATTGTCTATTCGTGAGGCAGGTACACAAAATGATTTTGTTGCAGTGCAGTTAAAAGAGTCTCTTTTTCATTTAGATCAAGAACAACTTAAAAAGATAGTGATTGCTTACGAACCGATCTGGGCTATCGGTACAGGAAAAACAGCATCTACCGAACAGGCGCAGGAAATGCATGCCTATTTAAGATCGGTATTGGCAAAGCAATATTCACAATCAGTAGCCGATGAAATTTCTATATTGTACGGAGGGAGTGTAAAAGCGAATAATGCGGAAGAACTATTTGGTTGCACAGACGTGGATGGCGGGCTTGTTGGTGGCGCTTCAATTGTAGCTGCCGACTTTATTAAAATTATTCAATCGCTTAAAAAATAACTTATTCCTGAACAGTATAACATAGTTCTTACGTTGAAGAAGAACTGGATACTTAGTTTATTCAGGATGAAAGTAATTGTCAATGGGAACAATATTTATTCGTTGACATCCGACCAGAAGCTGATTATATCTCTATTTGAAAATAACCCAAAGGTTGTTGTTACCGACGGGTTTCACTATACAAAGCCGCTTGAATTGGTGTATCACAATGTTCATACATACTATTTTCGGGTGGAGTGTATAATTGGAAACCCGCAGTTGGCATTTGGTATTTTAATGATTGCTTTGTGTTATCTGCTAGGCTTTTGGACAGGTTTTTTCATGCTGAAGCTGGTCAGCTTTTTCCCGATTATTTATTTTCTTTTCTTTTATTACATCAACAGAAATCAGTTTCTGCAAATGAAGGCGGCTTGAAAACTGCTTATAATTTACCTTAGGTTGATTTCGATGAAACTTTAAAATAAATATTTACCCGCTATTTTAAATTTTTGCAGATGATAATTCAATTCTGTGGTTTGTCGGGCAGTGGCAAAACTACATTGGCCATGAAAGCAAGAGATTATTTTTTAACTACCACGACAAAAATTGAAGTCATTGACGGAGACGAATACCGGAAAAATTTATTTCCCGGTCTTGGATATACGAAAGAAGACAGAAATACAAATATCAGGCGTTTAGCTTTTATTGCCGGAAAATTTGCACAAAACAATATCATTCCGATTATTTGCGCCATAAGCCCTTACGAAACCATACGACAGGAAGTTTTTAATAACTATCCTGATGTAAAAACAGTTTATATCAAATGCAGTATTGAAGAATTATTGCGGCGGGATACAAAAGGATTATACAGGCAGGCATTACTTGCAGAAGAGAACACACAAAAGATTAAAAACCTAAGTGGCATAAATGATCCGTTTGAAACCCCATTGAGCGCCGATCTTGTTGTAGAGACAGATAAGGAATCCGTGGATGAATCATCGCGAAAACTGATTGCCTTTATCGAATACAATTTAGTCAGCCGCAAATAAATCTTATAAATTGAAGAGAGCTTTCAGCAAGATAATATTAAAGTATTCATGGTTGAATGGTTTGCTTTCTTCATATCAGGGTTTTGTCTTGAAAAATAGTTTCGGTTTTTTCCTTTTGCAGGGGGTCTCTATAATTCTCGGGTTTTTTCTAAATTTTTTATTAATCAGAACTGCCGGCAGTGAAAATTATGGGCAATATGTATACGTTTTTAATTTTCTTGCTATCGTAGCGGGCCTATGTGTCGCAGGTACTGACACACTGGTGCTTCAAAGGAATCCGGTTTACATAGAGTCCCGGCAACAAGCATTATTGAAAGGGGTTATTTTTTTTTCAACGGGGCTAACATTTCTTGTTACATTGATTGCAGCTTTTATTGCTCTTTCTTTCCTCGGGCATTTTTCCTATGTCAGTAATTTGAAGTGGTTTAATTATTATGGAATTTTTTTTCTGGCCTTGCCAGCAATGTCGCTCCTTGTGTTGTTACAATCTTCTGTGCGGGGATTCTCAAAGATTTTTGAGAGTCAATTAGCGGAGAAAATCATAAGGCCGGTTGCTTTGATTTTAGTAGTTGTTATTTTCATTGCGCTCGGAAAGCCCATCACCTTTCCCGAACTCATTCAATCCGGAATAGCTGCTGCACTCATAGCCTTCATCGTTGTTCTTTATGTGCATAAGAAATTGCTAACCGGCGCGGCTTCAGACGTGAGGCCGGCATTTGCATGGCAAGAATGGTTGAAGCCTGCTGCTGTATTTTTCTTACTGGATGGTCTCGCATTACTGAATGCCCGTATTGATATCTTTATCCTTGGGATATTAACCGACAGTAAAACAGTAGGAGATTATAATATTGTCCTCAAATTAAGTGAGATAAATGGTTTCGGATTATATACAGCCAATCTTGTCATTTCACCTATAGTCGCAAAACTCATATATCTTAAGGAAAAAGAGAATTTACAGAAATTGATAACTATTACGGCTCAGTTGACGCTTGTATTTGCGTCAATAACATCTGTTGTTTTGATATGCTTCAGTAAAACGATACTTTCATTTTTCGGTATTCATGCAGGTAACTCTCAAACGGCACTTATTATATTATGCATCGGGCAGTTTGTAAATGTTTTGATAGGCTCTGTCGGCGTTTTATTATTGTTATCAGGCAACCAAAAGTCATCAGTCTGGAGCCTGTTTATTTCGATTTTGATAACGATCTCTCTTGATCTATTTTTAATACCATTATACAATATAACCGGTGTAGCGATTGCATCTGCTACAGGATTAATTGTATGGAATGGATTGATGTATTATTTTGTAAGGAAGAAACTTAGCATTTATACAACAGCGTTTTCAAAGTTATAAATCTGTCAAGTGGTCAAACCGAATTTCTTTATAGTCGGCGCTCCTAAATGCGGAACAACAGCGATTAACGATTACCTGGCACAGCACCCGGACATTTTTATGGCGCCAAAAGAATTACATTTTTTTGGTCTTGATTTAAAAGTAAGGACACGAATTGCAGAGTCTGAATACCTGACTTTTTTTGAAAGTGGTGTTGATAAGAAAGTTCGTGGAGAAGCTTCTGTGTGGTATCTTTTTTCCAAAACTGCGGCACAGGAAATAAAAGTTTTTTCTCCCGATGCAAAGATCCTGATTATGCTTCGTAACCCGGTTGAAGTGCTTTACTCATTACACAGTCAGCATTTATATGACGGCAATGAAAATGTAAAAGACTTTGAAAAAGCAATTGGTTTGGATGAGCAAAGAAAAAAAGGGTATCATTTGCCTCATTCGGTTGATTATTTTATTTTGCCACCATATAAAGAGTCCGTTTTATTTGCTGACCAGGTTCAACGCTATTTTGATGTATTCGGAAGAGAGAATGTTTTTGTTTTGCT
Source organism: Chitinophagaceae bacterium (assembly GCA_049840875.1). Classification (GTDB taxonomy): domain Bacteria; phylum Bacteroidota; class Bacteroidia; order Chitinophagales; family Chitinophagaceae; genus JAFDYH01. The sequence goes on from JASGJE010000008.1 coordinate 26,487, forward strand.
TTATGATGATTTTATCAGAAACTTACAGGGAGCGTTGACAGATCTACTTTTGTTTCTAAATGTAGACACGGATTTTAAAATTGAAAACAAAATAATTAACGCGAATAAGAAGACCCGGTTATTTGGATTACATCTGTTCCTCAAACGACCTCCTGCAATCGCCCGTAAGGCAGCCAGGTTTTTATTTCCTTCCAGGGATGTGAGACATCGTATAATGGAAAAACTTTTCAAGTTCAATATTGTAACTGCGAAAAGAAAAAAAATGAATGAGCAATTGCGGCTTAAATTGATAGATGAATTAAAAGATGAAATCATTACTTTAGAAAAAGTGATTAACAAAGATTTGTCGGCATGGATAAAGTAAACGCTTCAAGTATGATCACTTTTATACCATTATGTTAAAACCTGGTTCATATATTTTGTGGCTTGCTTCGTGGTATCCCAATAAGATTGATCCGTTTGCAGGTGATTTTATACAACGACATGCCAAAGCGGCTTCTATTTTTGTTCCGCTGACTGTTTTTTATGTTTCTCAAGCCGGTATCAGGCATGAGGTCGAAAACAATCTTTATGAAGAGAAACAAAACGGTAACCTGACCGAGGTAATCATTTTGTTTAAGTTTAGAAAAACAGGCTTTCAATTAGCAGATAAGATTATTTACAATTTTGCCTATTACAGAACATATCGTAAAGCCATTCGACAATACTTTCAGAAGACTGGCATTCCCTCGACTGTACATGTACATGTTCCAGTCAAAGCTGGCGGTATAGCATTATGGATAAAAAGACGTTGGGGCATACCTTATTTTGTAACAGAGCATTCTACTCACTACAAAACAGGAACGGAGCATGATTTTTTAAAGAGAAGCTATATTTTCCGGAGTAGAGTTGCGGAAATATTCAAGAATGCGTCAGCGGTTACAAATGTTTCGACGACGATGGGAAATATAGTCCGCTCGATATTCAATTTGCCTTCGCCAGTAATAATCAATAATACAGTTGATGAGCACTTGTTTTTTTCTGATAATAAAATAGTAAAACCTTTTCGTTTCATACACGTATCAACGTTAATTGAAGAGCACAAGAATGTTCAGGGCATCATTCGAAGTGTTGCGCTCCTGGCGGCTAAACGAAACGATTTTGATATAGTAATTGTCGGACCCGCTACAGAAACATTAAGGATGCAGATTGAAAAGAACGAGTTAAAAAAAATTATCCAATTCACCGGAGAAATCTCCTATCCAGCTGTTGCTATTGAGATGCAAAAAGCTTCAGCGCTTCTTCTGTTTAGCTGGTACGAAAATTCACCCTGTGTAATCGGAGAAGCGCTTTGTTGTGGACTGCCTGTACTATCATCAGAAGTAGGTGGAATCAGTGAATTAATCAATGAGTCCAATGGTTTGTTGGTACGGGCAGGAGATGAACATGAGCTTGCAACTGCGATGGAACAAATGATCGATACTTATTCCAAATTTGACAAGCCTGTGATTGCAGAGCAAGCCAAGCAGAAGTTTAGTTATCCGGTGATTGGTAAGAAGTTTTATGAGCTGTATCGTAATCAGCTTGAGATTTTGCAGGCAAATAACAAAACCGGTAATTGATGTATTCACGTAAGCACATTGTTTTAATAGGATTGTTGTTCCTGGTTTATATTATTAACGGAATTATCGCTATTCCTAAACTTTCCATTACGTTTGATGAAGGCGATCACCTTAACTATGGTACCCGTATTGTGAGAGGGCATTCCGAAAAAATCCGTCCTTTCGATGATGCCAGTACAATGCCCATATCTGCCTTGAACACGATTCCACGAATAGTTGAACAATTGATAAATCCCTCTTTGCGAAAGACTGATTCCGGTATTAGCGATCTGTATGCCGGCCGGTATATTACATTGTTTTTTTCTGTCTTTATCGGATTATTTATTTTAAAATGGAGTAGGGAGATGTATGGCCCTGTCGCGGGACTGTTTTCATTATTCTTATTCGTTTTCTGTCCTGACCTTGCAGGTCATTCATTGTTGGTTACAACTGATTCTTTTTGCGCCTTGCTGGCACTTACTACGACTTATTATTTCTGGCGACTCACCCAGCATGGAAGTTGGAAAAACGTTTTTCTTTTCTCTTCAAGTCTTGCGGTTGCGCAACTGACTAAACAATCATTAACGCATCTGTTAATCATATTTTCTTTCTTGTCGATAGTTTATATTTTTTTGAAAAGAAAGTCAATTTTTAAACAAAAGTTTTTTTATCTAAAGATTTTTATCTCTGTTTTAATCCTGCTCTTTATCATTAACCTTGGGTTTCTTTTCAAGGGAACCGGAGCAAGCTTATCTTATTACCAGTTTCACAGTAACCTTTTCATTCGGTTCGGGGGTTTATTTCAACCATTCTATCATATACCGCTTCCATTTCCGACTCCATACATTGAGGGGCTTGATATGGTGAAACACATGGATGAGATGGGCCTCGGCCGATCAGAAACGGCAGGATATTCTTATTTGTTTGGCAATTACAGCGCTGATGGATTCTGGTATTACTATTTTGTAGTTATTTTTTTTAAAACACCACTCTCAATACTTTTTTGTTCTTTCATTTTTTCATTGTTCTGGCTTCGAAAAAAACAAACACGTTTCAGCGGCGAATTTATCCTTCTATTCGTGATTGGTTATCTCCTCTTGTATTTCAACTTTTTCTATAATAACCAGGTGGGTGTGCGGTATGTGCTAATGCTATTTCCATTGTGGATTGTATTACTGGGCCGTACCGCAGAGTGGGTTTTTTCACATAAAATGGTGGCGGTATCAATTGGCTTGTATACATTGGCGACATTCTATTACTATTTTCCGAACGTACTTGCTTATAGCAATGAATTTTTGATACCTAAGAGATATGTTTACAAAGTGATGTCAAATACTAATGAAAATTACGGGCAAAGTGAATTTTTCATAAGCTCATATTTGTCTGCACATCCGGAAGTGAAACGAGCGCCACTGAATTATCAAACCGGTAAATTTGTGATCAGTGTAAGCGAATATCTTGATCTTTACAAAACAGGCGATTTTACGTGGCTACGTAAATATGAGCCTATAGGGCAGGTTAGTCATAGCTACCTGTTGTTTGAGATAAAATAATTCCCGGAATGAAACCTTCTGTTTATGTCATAATACCCGTGTACAATGAAACGGAGGTGATACGCGATGTAATTCAAAACATTCTTGGAAGGGGGTATGAAGTCGTTATAGTTGATGATGGATCTGAAGACGGTCTTTTCGGAGTAATATCTGGCCTGCCGGTTCATTATATCCGTCATGAACTGAACCTTGGCCAGGGAGCGGCGATACAAACAGGGATACAATTTGCGATAACTAAAGATCCGGAAATACTGGTAACTTTTGACGCGGATGGTCAGCACGAGGCGAATGATATTCCGCTTATGATTGATTATCTCAGCGTGCATCAGCTTGACATTGTTTTTGGTTCGAGATTTTTAGAAGTTTCGCCGACAAAACTTTCTGCAATGAGGAAAATGATTTTGAAAATAGCGAGGGTATTCAATTTTTTTTTCTCGGGAATAATGCTGAGTGATGCACATAATGGATTGCGTGTTTTCAACAACCGAACAGCAGCGGTTTTAAACATCATTGAAAATAAAATGGCACACGCAACTGAGATATTAATTCAAATAAAAAAGAATAAATTGAAATACGGAGAATATCCCGTGCATATTTCCTACTCAGATTATTCAAAACGGAAAGGACAAAAGATTTCTTATGGATTTAAAATAATCCAGGATATTTTGCTTTATAAATTCTTCAAATGATGATTAACGGGATTGAAGATGAAGTATTTGATATTTCCGACAAACAAGTCAGCGTATAATAATTTGTTTCTTTTCAGGATCTTCTATTTAGCTGATTCAATTTAGACAGTACTAAATACCTTTAGGGTTCCTCCGGGGAATTATATTTACAATAATTGTAATCTATTTCATATTTTACTTTAGCCAATTGCACTTTTTTTCGATCCCTCTGCTGCATTCATATATAAAAATTTTATATATTTGATTTTAAATATGTTACACCACTAACCGTCAATTCTAAACGGCTCGTGGGAAAAGATATGTTATTTCCGATTAATGCCATTCAGTTGCTTCTAATCGTGGGGATTCTTCTTCTCTTTGTATACTCATATACACGGTTGCGATCTTCGTATTTTGATGCATTTCTTATCATTCTGTTTGCGGCAATAGAAATTTTCTTTGTTTTCTTTCCGGATTATACAACCGTCATAGCTCATTACCTGGGAGTGGGAAGAGGCGTTGACATGATTTTTTATCTCGCAATTCTGTTCTTTGCTTTTATCTGTATGAAACTCTATCACAAAGTGCGAAAGCTAGAGCAGACTATTACTAATATAATCCGTGAAAAAGGAATTAAGAATGCTGCATTTCTCGGTGGAAAAGAAAAAAGCGCTGGTGACAGATCATTTTAATTTCATCACAAGATCTATATACTCTCCCATAGCCTCATCCTGTGTTTTGCCCTTTAATGCCTGCCATGCTTCGTACTTTGCCTTAGCAACAAAATCAAAAGGATTTCCCGGAGGTTCAACATTGATGTCGCCCTCGCTGGCCTGTTTAAAAAGAGAGTAAAGTTGTAGTAATGTCCCCTGGCTGGGACGGTCGGACAAGGTTTTACTTTCAGAGACGGCCTGTTCGAATTGCTGTCTGAGTTCCATGTTGGCTTGTGTTTGCTACGAATTTAAGAGTTTTTTATTATGGAAAATGCTGCTCATACGAGAGAATAAAACCTTTTGCTTTTTTTTTGAAATTTTCTGTTTAACGGCTTTAGCCGATGAAAAATATTTAGAAAAATTTCATCATATCGGGGTGCAATCTGGCTTATTCTGATATATCAAACGACCGTTTGTGTATTATTTCATCACTTCTGTAATTACATGGCCAATATTGCCACTTGGCATTTGAATGTGCAGCATCGCGGCCACGGTTGGTGCAATGTCGGTCATGAATACTTCTCGGTTCAATTGTTTACCGGCATTTACATTCCAGCCAAACCAAAGCAATGGAATATGCGCATCATAAGGATACCATGTTCCGTGTGTAGTACCTGTCGAGCCTCCATAAAAATCTCCGGCTTTCACAACGAATAATATATCGCCACCCCTTTTCGCATTATATCCCTTAATGAACATTTCTTTTATTTCATTTGGAATGGCTGCAGCCGGAATATTATCAGCATCAAAAGCGGCGAGCAGATTGGGATCTTTATTCAGTAAACCAAGAACAAATTTTTTGATTTCTTTTTTGTCGGCTGCTGCTGAGTCGATAGCGGGATCATTGAGATAAATGTGATAATTCGCGGTTGAAAGAATTGCATGTTTCACTTTGAATTTATCTTCAACCTTCTTTTCAATATCACCAACGCTGTATGGCAGCGTCTTTGCATCAATTTTATGTGATTGTAAGAATGCCGGAACGTGAGCTACTGCATGATCAGCCGTGAGAAATAAAAGGTATTGACCTTTACCTATCTCTTTATCAAGATAAGTAAGAAAATCAGCTATGTCTTTATCCAGTCGCAAATAATCGTCCTCTTGCTCAATTGAGTTCGGTCCAAACTGATGTCCGATATAATCAGTTGATGAAATACTAACCGTTAAAAAATCGGTAACACTATTTTTGCCCAGCGATTCTGATTTGATTGCCTCTTTTGCAAAATTCAATGTGAAAGTATTTCCGTATGGCGTTGCACGAATAATTCCATAATCTTTTCCGATTTTAGATTGTAACTCATGCGGAAAAACAGGTGCCGCTTCATGAGAATATTTCCCTTCGTACGGAACGTTATCTTTATCGCTTTGTATATATGTATTGACAGGATATAGCGTATTCCAGTTTTTTGTATAAAAACTATCCGGCATTTTCTTTTGATTGAATTTATCGACCCATGCCGGTAAACTCTCCATGTAATACGTGCTGCTGATCCAGTTGCCGGTTACTCCATCATACCAGTATGCAGCATTGGCTGAATGTCCGGCTGGCAGAATTGCGCCACGATCTTTCAATGCAATGCCGATCACTTTGCTTTTAAAATTTGTAGCCAATCTTAATTCATCGCAGATAGTTGTTGTCCACAAATTTTTTGGAGACATTGGTTCAGATTTATCGCCACCAATTATTTTTACTGAATCATCTTCTGCGCAGTATACTGTTCTTTTTAATGTTTTATCATACCACTCATTACCCATTATACCATGAATTGCGGGTACAGAGCCTGTATAAATGCAGGTATGCCCGGCGGCGGTTACAGTTTGCGCATAAGGGATCATTGTGTTTTCGCAACTGAATCCTTCCCGCAATAAACGTTTAAAACCATTCGGGCTATAACGATCGTAATATCGGTATAAGTAGTCCCACCGCATTCTGGTCGATTACCATACCTACGACAAGTTTTGGTCTTTGTAGCTGCTGGGAATGTGCGTGGAAAACAATTACTGAAAACAAAATTGCGCTCAAATACTTCTTCATGGTATCAAATCTGGTGATAAATAAATCGATTAACTGATCGTGAGATCAACTTTAAGATGTAATGGAGTGCGCAAATTTAGGATATAATGTCAATTTTTTGAGGCAGGTATCCGTCCTGTCAGCATACGGTTTTCTGTACTTTATTCATCAAATTTACCCAGTGAAACTACTGTTGACCCCGCAACGACGGATAAGTATCTTGTGCAAAATCAATCTTATGAATAAACTGCTACGGGTAATTCTTTTCTTTGCAGCAATTGCACTTTACCTGTTTTTATTAGAAGGTTGTAAGAAAGATAAGTCAGTCGATAATTCCGGCACCGAAGAAAACGGCAATACAAATGATCATAGTAATACGGGTAACAATGGCAACACAAGTACCTGCACAACAGTATTAGCCGATGCAGAAAATATTCAACTTTTCCCTTCCGATAATCCATGGAATGAGGACATATCATCGTCGGCAATTGATCCGTACAATACACAAATCATATCATCATTTTCTTCGAATATTATCAAAGCAGATTTTGGAAGCGGGCTGTGGGATAATGCGCCGATCGGAATTCCTTATACCGTTGTTTGCGGGAGCCAGGCAAAATTACCGGTAACATTTATTGATTATGGAGATGAGAGTGATGCCGGCCCGTACGCGATTCCGCTTGATGCGCCGATAGAAGGTAACGGTGAGGGAGATTCGCATGTGATATCTGTTGATAAAGATAATGGCGTTCTCTACGAGCTTTACAATGCGCATGTGAATAACGGACATTGGGAGGCATCATCCGGCGCTATCTTCAATCTGAATTCGAATGAGCTGCGTCCTGAAACGTGGACCTCTGCAGATGCTGCTGGGTTACCTATTTTTCCCGGCCTCGTTCGTTATGAGGAAATACTGAAGGGAGCAATTAATCACCCGCTACGATTTACACTACAGAGCTCGAAGGTAAAACCAGGGTATGTTTACCCCGCGAGGCATGAGGTAAATAGCTCTGGTGGACAATATACTTTACCATTTGGCGCACGTATCCGGTTAAAGGCAAATTTTGATATCAGCGGTTATTCTGCAACCAACCAGGTTATCCTGAATGCAATGAAAAAATACGGATTGATATTAGCTGATATAGGAAGTAACCTTTATGTCAGTGGCGCACCAGATGAACGATGGGATAATGATGACCTGCACAAGTTGGGACAGGTACACGGTTCCGATTTTGAAGTTGTTAAATTCAATAACTGATTTATTTAATTTTTCGGTGACTGCGGAATTCTTTCTGTGAGCGATTGCTTTTTCAAATAAATTGCGATCTTTAGGAAAACGAAGAAGGATGAGAACCGTACAAAATGTTATCGACTCCAAGATCAACTCTTTCAACTACATTACTCCGGACGCGATGGTGATCGACGCCTTGCAGATGCTGAACTCGGTTAATCTTAGTTATCTCGTCGTAATGGATGAGGACAACTACAAAGGTGTTTTTTGTGAAAGAGATTATACCCGTAACGTAATACTAAAAGGCCGTTCAAGCAATACTACTAAAGTGAGCGAAGTAATGACGACTGATTTGCCTATTGTCGCTCTTACTGATACAGTTGAAAATTGTATGAACGTAATGAACTCTCACAAAGCAAGATACCTGCTCGCCTATGATGGTCCGCATTTTGAGGCAGTCATTACAATTCACGATCTGCTACGCCAGGTAATTGCCAATAAAGAGAATGTTTTCGATACGTCGCTGGCAAGCCAATTGATTGACTACGATGAAGGCGGTGGAAGAGTATACTAACAAGGCTCAGCTCAATCTCACTATAGGACTTTTAGGAAACGGTTGATGTATATCGTTATCTATGATCTGCGTAATAGTTCGGGGAGATTATTTCTTTCAGTTTTTTCATTTCTTCATTTGAAAGCAACGGACCTGTGGTAGCTTTTACTGCATCTTCCAGGTGTACCACATTTCTCACACCGATGATAGCGCTGGTAACAGCAGGATTTTGCAATGCAAAACGAATAGCAATCTGCGTTTGATTCCGGGAATGATCGCTTAATGATTTCAAAAAGTCAGCGGCTTTGCTTACTTCAGACGTGTTATGTCCGAGATAATCCTTTGCAGGTTTATCAATCAACAGGCCTTGCGCTACCGTTCCGCGTGTAAGCACTCCAATATTATTTTCCCGAAGTAAATCAAAACAGGTTTCTTCCGGACGACGGTCTAACAGACTGTATTGCATCATTACGCTTACAATCCCTGATCTCTTTATGTATTCACGTATCACATTCGGACGAATAGAAGAAATGCCGTAAAACCGGATCTTACCTTGTTGTTTTAAAACTTCGAATGCCTCGATCGTTTCATCAATCGGATCATTCATTGTACCGCCATGCAATTGATACAAATCGATATAATCAGTTTTTAATCTGCGAAGGCTTTCATCGGCGCAGGCAAGAATATATTCTTTACGCGGGTTCCAATCCCAACCACTACCATCTTTGCGCCATTGGTTGCCTGCTTTTGTAGCGATGATCACATTTTGCCTTATTGGCTTCAACCATTTGCCCACTGTTTCTTCATTCACACCATGATCATACAAATCCGCTGTATCAAAGAAATTAATTCCTGTTTCAACGGCTTTATTGATCAATTCACCGTTTTCCTGATCGCTACCTTTCAGAGACATACAGCCAAACCCGATACGGCTGATGGTAAGTGTCGATTTTCCAAGAGTCTGGTATTCCATGATTGATTTTCTGTACAATAGATAAACAAGAAGCGGCAGATCAAGTGGCGTTGAATGCCGGCTATTATTTTGTAAACATCAGATTGCTACCGAAATTAACTTTTTTTAACAGGGTGATTAACTAACTTTAAGAGTAACCAAAAAAATATTTTATGGGTATAAAAAATTTTACACAACGATTTTCATTGCTCGTAGGATTTTTATTCCTTTTGATTTCAACGACAGTGTATGCACAACGAGGCAGAAGTCATTGGCACAGCAGGGGATATTATCATAGTTATTCGTATCGCCCTCATGTGTCAGTAGCTTTTCATAGCGCTTTTTATCGTCCTTATCGTAACTATTATTACAGGCCTCATTATTCTTATTTCCGTCCGTTTATTCCTCATATCGGTTTTAGATTAATGATACTGCCACCAGGTTTTCATCGAATCTATGTAGGGCCTTATTCTTATTACTATAACAATGGTATTTATTATTCGCCGTTGCCTCAACAAGGTTATGAAATAGTAAAGCCGCCGCTGGGAGCAAGGGTGAATGAATTGCCTGCGGATGCACAACCTGTAGTTATCGATGGACAACAATATTATGTACTGGATGGGACTTATTACAGGGAAGAAACTACAAGAGACAATAGAGTAGAATACGTTGTTGTGGGTGTGGATGGCGTTTTAAATAATAATTCTGGAAGTACGGATCCTGGTTATGACAATAACAACACTGATAGGGTAGGAGACCGTGTGAATAAATTGCCTTCAGGTAGTCGTTCGATAACAATACGCGGTAAGAAATACTACGAATCTCCCGATGGCACTTACTATGAAGAGATCATTTCTCCCAATAAAGTAGAATATGAGGTAGTCGGTAAACCGGATTAACAGATAATTTAAACCCCGCATTTGCGGGGTTTTTTATTACAACTTTCAATCAATGTTCGTACTCTTCAATAACTCAGCAGAAGCGCTTTACCATCATTTACGCCTAAAATGATTTTGTTTCCTTTTAATAAGGTTGAATTTCTTACATCTTCCCTGATCTTTAAACCACTTTTAGTTTGTGGTACATACTCAAAATTTCCGTGGCCATCGCCAGCCAACAAAATGCCATGATTTGCTGTATAACGGCCAAATTTGATCCTTGTCCATACGTTATTCCCGGTTAAAAGGATATCATCGTTTTTATCTCCATTGATATCAACAACCGTAATCCCATAAACCGGCGAATATTGAGCTTCGGTTGGCAAGTGATGTAAAGCCAGCTCGCTTCCTTTATTTTCGAGCCACACGGTCTCCATTAATTCAGCTTTCAGCGTTTTGCTGTTGTCTAATTGTTCCTTAGTAAATATTTCATTCAGTGTAGCCGTTGAATAGCTTTTATAATCCAGGAATTTTTTATTGATAAACGGTAGCTGCTCGGCCAGATCATCTCTCGAAAAAGCCGGGTATGATTTTCCATTGATGTAATAACACAAAACGGGATATAGTGAACCGTTTTTGTCAAAATCACTGTACGTTAGTGTCAATGGTTCTTTGTCGCTGACATGAAATTGCGTGTTTGAACCGACATTCCCCAGGATAAAGTCCTGATCTCCGTCATGATCTATATCTGCAACGGTAATCCGATTCCACAAACCCGTGCTTGGGAAATGGATATATTTATCTGACTCGTCTTTCAGCTTATTGTTTTCATTGATGAAAAATTTTACCGGCATCCACTCCCCAACCACTATTAAATCCGGTTTTTTATCATGATTGATATCAGTCCATACCGCATCTGTTACCATGCCTAATGTATCAAACATTGCTGCGATTGATGAAGTTGCATCTGTAAAATTTCCTTTGCCATCATTCAATAGGGTTTTGGAAGGTGGTGATAAAGGGTATTTGCCAGGAATCACTCGTCCGCCGATAAACAGATCGATATCACCATCACCATCAATGTCGGCTGCTTTTACACATCCCTTACTGAAAAGCAGTGGCGGCAATTGCCTTTCTGTAAAATTTCCTTTGCTATCATTCATATACAGTTTATCCTGGAAAGCCGCATCATTCTCTTCGAATTCATATCCGCCATGTGCAATGTATAAATCAGCATAGCCATCGCCGTTAGCATCAAAAAATTCTGCAGCCGTAACTTCTCCATTATCGGCTTTACTGATTGGCGAATTGAAAGGCTGAAAAAGATTCTGTTCATTTTGCAAAAAGATTCCCGATGCTGAACCTTTGGCATTTCCCATAAAGATATCGTCACGACCATCTTTGTTAATATCAGCTACCGCAATTGCGGGCCCCTGCCTTGAATAATAACCCGGTAACAAACGTTGTACCGTAAAGTCATTAAATATGTTCTCAGTGTGCTTTATCTGTTGAATAGTATCTGTTTTGAAATAGGGAGGTGTATTAGCAGCGCTGGAAGTATAATTCCACTTCCCCGTTGCATCAGTGATATTCAGCGTAATTGTTTGCTTTGTCGGAATGTTGGATAATTTCTGCACCCGGTCATCTGGCCAGACAATTATTAATGAATCGACCTTACTGTGATTTCCAAGGCCAAAATTCAATACCTGGTCACCGAAGATTGGTATCCTCTCACTGGCATTTGCTCCTGGTAATAAATTGTATCGTTGCAAAATAGTTTCAGTTTGGCTCCGAAACCAGCGCTGTTTTTTTCTGTTCCTTTCAATTTTATTTTCAGGAAATTATTATTTGCGCTGTTGCCGCCAGTGTTTTTATAAATCGCAGCAAAGTCGTTAGAGTTGTTAATAACAAGATCCATTTTGCCATCATTGTCGAGGTCAGCATAAGCTGCGCCCGCTGATACTGTTGATTGATTAATGCCCCAGGCAAGATTGTTTTTTACAAATTTGTCATTGCCTTCATTGCGAAAGATGGTACTGGGCAAATGATTGTCCGGCATCTTTGCTATATAGTCATTTACAGCGTCTACTTTCTCGCCACCTCTCTGCTTCACTGCCAGGTCAACAGAATATTTTACAAAATCCATATCGGTATAGTCTTTTACATAGCCCGTGGTAACAAGTAGATCTTTGTTGCCGTCATTATCAAAGTCTGAAAAAAGTGGAGACCAGCTCCAATCGGTATTCGAAATTCCTGCCAGTTGACCGATCTCACTGAAGGTACCATCACCATTATTCTTTTGCAACATATTCCGGCTATACTGATAATAAAAACCCTGCCGAAACAACATCTGGAACTTATTGAAATTCTCGGCACCGCTATGCATCTTTTGTGTCTTATTATCTTCAGGCAACATATCCATTGTTGCAAGATCAACAAGGCCATCATTATTGAAATCAGCGGCATCACTACCCATTGAAAATAATGAAACCTGGTCCATGCAATCTTTTACTCGTTCGGTAAATGTTCCATTTCCGTTATTAATGAATAAATAATCCGCTTCGTTAAAGTCATTTGAAACGTATACATCCGGCCAGCCATCATTGTTAATATCAGATACTGCTAATCCTAACCCAAACGTGAGCACATTAGAAGTGATACCAGCTTGATCAGACACATCGGTATAGAAAGGATGTTTCAACGAATCGCTCCAGTCATTTCTATATAGTTTGCACTCAAAAGCGGGTTTTCTTTCTTTTCTCCAACCGGGATTTTCAACAGCGCCGGTTGTGTACTGTTGCAGAGAGTGGTTAATTAAAAACATGTCGAGATCGCCATCTTTGTCGTAATCAAAGAATGCTGCTTGTGTTGAAAAGCCTTCATTTGCCAGGCCGTACTCTTTTGCTTTTTCAGTGAATGTGAGATCTCCATTGTTTATAAACAACAGGTTTTCTCTTCGCGACGCAACGCCATCTGCAGACCGGCAAATATAAATATCCAGTTTGCCATCCCCATTTATGTCAACCATAGTAGCGCCTGTGCACCAACCTTGTTTTTCAGCAATGCCGGCTTTATCCGTTATATTTTCAAACTTGAAATTGCCTTTATTGAGATAAAGGCGATTCTTGACCATATTACCGGTAAATAAGATGTCCTGTAATCCATCATTGTTGATATCTCCGATAGCAACTCCGCCTCCGTTATAGAAATACGAGTAGTTGAGAATATTGAGGTTATTACTTTCGAAAAGAGTGTTCTTAAAGTTGATTCCTGTTTCGTCACTGCTTAACTGTGTGAATAATGTATCAGATTTATTGGTGCAGCCAACAATCAATAATAAAAAAACGATTACTCTTAATTTTTTTATGGAATGGAACATCTTGTGTTTTCGTTTATCCTTAAAATAGCGAACAAATAAAAAAGATTCCATCGCATGGCAATGGAATCTTTAAGATATGTTTTTTTTCTTTCTTAGTTTTTATCCCACCACAGCGGAGTTGTCACCTTATCTGCACCACCAAGAAGAGTGACAGCCTTGGTTACTTCAGCGCCATTAACCTGTATTTCAGAAAGCAGGAACGGAATTCTTCTGATCCACTGAGTTGTTGGATCTGGAATATCTGCATTGTCAGAATTTGCAGGAGGATAGAGTTTTACCACATGACTTCTGCGCCAGTCTGCCCATGCTTCCATACCATCTGGGAATATAGATAACCACTTCTGGGTCATGATCTGCTCCAATTGAGTAGTAGCATTAGAAGCGTCAAATTTCACCGGGATGTTCGTCATTGCAGGAGAATTGAGATAGTCAGCAGGTGCAACTGGGGTAGCTGTACTATTTATGTACGCTGTTATTGCAGCATTATCTGTTATTCCCCATTGTTTCATAGAATTTGTTATACCGGCTTCATACAACTCTTGCGGCGTGCCTCCCATATTCCAGCCTAGCATAGCACCTTCAGCACGTAGGAAATAAGCTTCTGCTGTAGCCATTACATTTTGGCGGGAAGCCAGGTAATCAGCATTTCCACCAGCGGAAGGAGAAGCCCATCTTGCACCAACGTGAGAATTTGCGTCTGCCTTATTTAAAGGATCACCCAGTTGAACAGCTGTCAATCCGTTTCTCATACCTTCATAAGTACCGGTTGAAACTGCAGGCAGAAAGTATTGCTTCATGCGTGGATCATTATATCCTTTTAACACTGATTCCATAGACGCACTCATGCGAAACTCGTTCCAGTCAGACATGATCGATAAACCATTACCATCGCTGCCTTTTGTGCTTCTGTCAATCAAAGCATCGTCATCGGGGCTAGTGGTTAAAACACCGCTGGCATACGCTGTTTCACCTTCTGTTTTTGCTCTTGCAGGATCTACTTTGGAAATACGCATTGCAAGGCGTAAACGAAGTGTATTTGCAAATTTGATCCATTTGTTTACGTCGCCATGATAAATGAGGTCGTAAGTTCCAAATGGAGTTTCACTTGTTTTACCTTTTAATACTGTTACAGCTGCGTCAAGTCTTTTGAAGAAATCATCATAGATCTTGTCCTGCGCGTCGTAAGGAACTGTTGTACCCGGTACACCTGCATTGAAGTAGGGTATGGGTCCCCAGTAGTCAGTGATCTTGTGGAATGTGTATACCCACATGATGCTCGCTAATGCATACTCTGCAGATGCAGGATCGCTGGCCGTAAAAATAGATTGCAATTGAGGAACTACATCTGTGTACATCGGACCGAATGCGGCTCCAACCCAGTCCATTCTTATTACCAACCTGTCTGACGGAAAATATGTCGCAGCACATGCAAAATACTGTGCATACTGGTCAGAGAACAGGTTTTGTGCAACCTGGTAATTCCATTGGCTGTTAGTTGCAGTTGATTGCGCTTTTGAAAACAGGAACGGCAATTCGGCCGGGCCTATCGTCGCAATACTGTTCTGATCC
Source organism: Chitinophagaceae bacterium (assembly GCA_049840875.1). Classification (GTDB taxonomy): domain Bacteria; phylum Bacteroidota; class Bacteroidia; order Chitinophagales; family Chitinophagaceae; genus JAFDYH01. The sequence goes on from JASGJE010000008.1 coordinate 41,577, forward strand.
GTATTGATGTCAGCATACTTTTTAGTACATCCAGCCATCACGAGGGTAGTGAATGCAATCAGCACTGTTCCCCTGCGAAAATTAATTATTGATTTTAGTCTGTTCATATATCGCAATTTTTCGGGGTTAGAATGATAGTTTAAGATTAAATCCTAACGTGCGGGTTGCCGGTAATGTACCATATTCTACACCCTGATAGTTTCCATTACCAAGGCTCATATCCGGATCAAACCACATTGTTCTCTTGCTGATTCCTGGTATGTCAAGGGTTGATTTTCCGCGGTATAACCAAAGAAGGTTACGGGCAACCACTGAAAATCTTGCGTCTTTAATGAAGAACTTAGCGCCAACCGGGATGCTATAACCCAGTGAAAGCTCACGAACACGGAAGTTAGTTGAGTTATAAGTAAAGAACTCACCAACACCATAACGACCACCGGATGCTTTTTTCCAAAATTGCTCTGCAGTAATCGGTGTAGAAACGGCATTTCCGTCTTTATCAACACCACCAAGAACCCAGCCACCTTCGCGGAAATGATCGGTTACTTCCGGAATACCGCTGAATGCAAGGTTCATCTCTGTACCTGATACCATCACACCACCTGCGCGGCCATCGATCAGTAATCTCAATGAAAACCTTTTGTATTCAAACGAATTGGTTAAACCCAAAGTTGCTTTAGGATTAAAATTACCTACATATCCTTGCTCACCACCTGTCAGGTCAGTTGTCAAAGGAGTGCCATCTGTATTCACCATTAAATGACCTTTCGCATCTCTTGCCCATTGGTAGGCAAGCAAGTCTCCGTAGCTGCCACCTTCTTTAACAGCAGGTGTGCCTGAACGACCAAATCCGCCAGCGAGATAAACAGTTTTAATATCCGGATCAAGACGAATGATCTTATTCTTGTTCATACCGAGATTGAAAGCGATATCCCAGTTGAAATCATTATTCCTGATTGGCGTAGCGCTGATCACTAATTCAATTCCCGAATTCTGGATATTACCTGCGTTGATATATTTGCTTCCGTAACCTGTTGCAGGAGGCAGGCTAAGTTGCAGTAATTGGTTAAATGAATTGGCTTTGTAATAGTTCAATGTGATTCCATAACGATTATTCAAAAACCTTGCTTCAGCGCCGATTTCGAAACTTTTTACGATCTCAGGTTTAAGATCCGGGAAAGGAAGCGTAGTTCCCCTTTGCAGGAATCCATTTCCAGAACCCTGACTGTAACCATATGTTGCATTCAATAACTGTGGTTTACCACCATTACCTACTTCTGCATAGTTAGCGCTAAGCTTAAGGAAAGAAATAGCAACAGGCAACGTAACGAGGTCTGATAAAACTGCTGAAGCTCCTATAGAAGGATATTGGTAAGTGTGCGGAGGCCCGAGGCGGGAATCCCAGTCGTTACGAATACTTGCATCTAAGAAGATCGCGTTTTTGAATGCAATGTTGACCTGGCCGAATACTGATTGAATCTGTGTTTCTACAGACTGAGTAGACATAGCCGGGTTAGTTGCATAGTTTAAACTGAACTTATTTGTTACATTCAATCCATTTGCAGTATTTGACAGCGCATCATATTTGCTGTCCTGGAAAATAGTACCAGCACGATAATCAATTTTCAGATTACTCGTGATTTTATTACTTCCTTCAAGCATTAAATCATACCACTGCTGAGTAGTATTAATTTTTCCCTGGTCATAATAACCACCAGCCTGGCTTGCCCAGAGAATCGTTCCTGTAGAATAAATAGATTCAGTTTGGTCAAATATCTTATCAATGTTGGCCCGACCTTGTAAACTCAACCAATCTGTAATCTTCAATTTAGCTGTTAAAAATCCCATCAACCGATCTCTCTTTTCATTGAGAGCGGTTCTGTTAATAACCCAGTATGGATTTTGATAAATGGACGACAACGTTGAAGGAAATGCAGTCGGCGTTGGAATACCTACGTTATTGATTGTTTCGTATTGTTCAGCCAGGTTTGTACTGATGTTTCTGGCCATTTCGTAAATATCAATAGTAGGAGCGTTTTCTTCACCCGTACGAGGACGATTATCGATGCGTTGATTGATGTAAGTGATCTTTGCATCTGTTGAAAAACGTTTGCCAAAATTATTGCTGATGCGAAGGTTGATGGTATGACGCATCAATTCGTTCTTACGAACGATACCTTTGACATCATTGTTTGTATATGACAAATATGTCTGCATTCTGTCGTTACCGCCAGAAACACCAATTGAGTTGTTCAGACTTGTACCGGTTCTGAAAAAATCTTTAATGTTATCTGGTTGAGCAGAATAAGTATCCTGTTGACCAAGATAGTTGGTATAGCTCTGGCCAGTCATTTTAGCGCCCCAGCTTGCACCAACAGTTGGATCAATTGTTCCGCCAACACCCTGACCATAAGAATTCTGCACTTTCGGTAAAGCATATGCGTTTTCAAATGCAACTCCTGAGTTAACATTGATTGATGCTCTGTCCCTGGATCCTTTCTTGGTCGTAATAACAATTACACCGTTACCTGCACTGCTACCATAAAGAGCAGCAGCAGAAGCGCCGCGTAAAATTGTCATAGACTCGATATCATCAGGGTTGATGTTGGAAGCGCCGTCAGATCCGTTTACACTTCCGAAGTCACTACCTGCAGTACCGTTTGTACCATTGGTAATGGGCACACCATCCACAACGATTAACGCGTTGTTACTACCCTGAATGGAGCGATTACCCCTTAACACGATTTTTGCACCGCTTCCAGGTTCCACCTGAACCTTGTGTGATAACGGCATTTGCAACTTTACCAGACAACGAGTTCAATACGTTGTTAGGATCTCTCACGCCGGTCAGTTCAGCAGGCTTTACAGTTTGTGCTGCATAAACCAGCGTTTTTGCCTGGCGTGAAATGCCAAGAGCTGTTACAACAACTTCACCGAGTTGTTTATTGTCTTCTGAAAGGTCAACATTAATAGTAGTAGCACCATTTGCGATGCTAACTTCTTTTTGACCGAAACCAACGGAGCTAACCACCAATACTACATTATCACCAGATACCTTCAATGAGTAACTGCCACTTGTATTGGTAACGGTGGCGGTTCTTGTACCTTTTTGTGTGACGGTGGCGCCTGCAAGTGGCGCACCAGTAGAATTAGTGACTGTTCCGGTGATTGTTCTTTCCTGTGCCATGGCGACTGTACCGCATAACAACAGAAAGATCTGTAGCAAGTGTTTGATTTTACGCATAAGCAGTCTGAATTAAAGATTAGAATAAAAAAGGTCTATTTCGATATGCGAACTAAGTCCAAGAGTATGGATAGGAATAAGGTTTATTAAGGCGGCTTACTTTAATTGACTAGCTGCACGGTTCACGATACTAATATGATATTTTTTTCTTATAAAAAGATCAACGATATAAACGTCAATCTTGTGATTTGTCAAAGCAAACGATTGAAATCAGCTTGCAATCGGTTGCGCTATTTTTCAATAAAAACTTCAAATTCTATTAAGAAACAATCTCTGCTATTTAAATAGACAATTGATTGACTCAATTCGCTTCGCTGAAATCTGTGTAAAAGAGCTAAACATTAAATATCTATATCAGGAGCCTCAAAACTCAAACTCATTCAAATCTTCGACCGGCTATACAATCTCTTCACGAACCGTTTCTTTCTTATTTAATGATGGCTTTGCAAAATTTTCAATCACCAATGCCGCGGCTCCGATCAATTCCGCATTACGGCCCATCGTAGATACTTTTACATCGGTATGTTCAGACAGCCTCGGGATACAATATTTATTCAACGCCTGCTGAATTGGCGCCATCAATATTTTTCCGACCGCCGCACCTCTGCCACTCAAGACAATTAATTCGGGATTTACTATATGTATCAGAATCGCTATCGCCTTGCCGATTTTATATCCCATGTCTGACAAGAGCTCGATCGCGTATTGATCTCCCCGGTTGGCAGCCGCCATAATTGTTTCACTCATTTTATCAGGGCTTTCGTCAAACCTGATAACGGAAGATTTTCCCTCACGAATTCCTTTCATCGCTTTATCCGTTACGACCTTCAACGTTCCTTCTGTTTCAAGACAGCCTCTTTTGCCACAGTCGCAAAGAATATCGCTTTCTGAAATCGGAATATGGCTAAGTTCTCCCGCATAGCCTGTAAATCCTCTGAAAAGAACTCCGTTCACAATCATTCCAAGACCGATACCCCATCCAACATTAATTACCATTACTTCTTCTTTGCCTTTCGCCAGGCCAAACTTTAATTCAGTAAGGGCGATCAGGCTTGAGTCATTATCGATGCTGACAGGCAAAGCCAGTTCTCTTTCCAGGTAGCTCAATAAACTTTCATCATCGGGTGGTTGTAAATAAGAATGATTGACTCCAAGCTTTGTATTTGTAAAACCCGGGGTTCCGATACCAACGCCGATAATTTTTTTCTTGTCAACACCTGCACGTTTTATATATCCGTTGATTGTGTTTACTAATTCGGGTAGGGCTTCGCTATTATTCATGAGTCGGAGCTCATGTGTTTCGAAGGGTATGACTGGGTTATTGAGAATATCAGTAATAGCGATCTTAAAATAAAGCTGATCCATCGCTACCGCCACAATGTATCTTGTTCCGCCTTTTAAAGAATAGGTGAGTGGCTTACGACCTCCGCTTGAAGGAGCATGACCACTTTCTTCTATCAAACCTTCTTCTATCAGTTCATTCAGAGCTTTTGTTACGTAGGGAACGCTTTTGTCTAATTTGTTACTTAACTCTACAATCGATAAAGTCTTATCAAAATAAAATGTGCTTATTATTTCATGCTTTAGAAGGCCTGCAATCATATCAGCTTTCTTATATTTTGAAAACGATTGTTCTGGTTGTTTATAAAGATCAGCGAACTTAATGAACTAAAATTTAATTATAAAATATTTTTTTAACATGTTTTTGCACATTTTACCCAATATCAAATCCACTGAGACCAAAAACAGGTGTTCTTTTCTTCCATTTTCCACGGGTAAAGTCAGGAATATGTACTGTCTTTGAATTCTGGCTCAGCGATTTTTCCGATAGCGGTGTAAGCGCTGTCCACATCGCCGCATCATACATATCCATTGGTAATGCCTGTTTGTTTCTAACGCAGTTTACAAATTCGCGGATAATAAAATAATCCATTCCGCCATGCCCCGAATTTTCAGCATCATGTGCATGTTTCGCCCAATAAGGATGATCATACTGCTCGATATATTTATCAACGGGATCGTATTCATGCGGTTGTTTAGCAAACTTTTGTAAATAGATGCCTTTGGCATCTTCAGTCCACAAACCTTCAGTTCCCTGCACACGAAATCCTAGTGAATAGGGGCGTGGTGAAGAAGTGTCAAATGTCATTTTGATCATTTCGCCATTAGCACATTGAATCAAAGTTGTTACAACATCACCGCATTTAAATTTCACCTTTGCATTCGGATGGTCAGCCGGGCCATTATCTACTATATATTTATGTAATCCTCTTCCAGGCGATGCCATTGATACGAGTTGTGTAAACTGATTTCCCCTGGTAATATTCAACATAGTTGAGACCGGCCCGATGCCATGAGTAGGATACAGGTCACCATTTCTGTACGTGTAATGTTGCGTTCTCCAATGCGCTTCATTGATTGCTTTCTCGTTGAACTCTACGCCATGGCCAAACATATGCTGACCATCATTGAACAGATATTCACGAAGATCATGCTGATAACCACATTCTGCATAATTGATATCGCCGAAAAGACCTTTTCTTACCATGTTCAATACCGCCATCACATCGCGACGGTAACAAACGTTTTCCAGCATCATATAAGGAGCACGTGATCGTTCATATTCATTTACCAGGTCCCATATTTCATTAATAGTAATACCGCATATTACTTCACATCCGGTATACTTGCCGGCTTTCAGGCTCGCCATCGTCATTGGATAATGCCATTGCCAGGCTGTAGCGATGATCACCGCATCCACATCATCGCGTTGAACAATTTTTTCAAAATCCCTTTCTCCCTTATAGTAATCAGGTTCTTTAGCGTTATATTCTTTTATCGTTTGTTTTACATTATTAATGGCAGCCTCATCAATATCACATACGGCTATTACATCAGTCATTCCCTGCGATACCGCTTCCTTCAATAAATAGGAGCCACGCATGCCGGTACCAATAAATGCAATTCTCGCTTTCTTTTCTTCTTTTGGTTTTCGCACAATATCCCGTGGTAATAAACTAATACCTGCAGCAAGCATTGAGGTATTGTTAATGAATTGTCTTCGTTGCATAACCAGTATATTTCGATGAATAATTTATTTCCAATGATTATTCAAAAACCGTAACCAATTGCCATGAAAAATTTTTTCAGTATCGCCGTGAGAATAACCTCTTGCTTTTAATAATTGAACCATGTGCTGCAGATCTGCTATCGTATCCATATCATAGGGAGATTGCTCTGTGCCATACATTCCATCAAGGTCACTTCCGATGGCGATATGATCTGCATTACCAGCGAGCTGACAAATATGATCGTAGTGATCAATCAGTTTTTCCAATGTTACACCTTCTTCTTTTGGATTTGATTTGCCCTTTACCCAACCATCTTTCAACATCCACGCATCTAGTACACCACCAATGACCGCGCCCCGATTGATCAGCATTTTTATCAGGTCGTCTGATAATTGCCGTTGATGATGCACCAACGCCCGACAATTGTGATGACTTGCCCATACGGGACCGTTATATAAATCCAACGCCTGCGCAAATGCTTCATCGGTAAGATGTGTTACATCCAATATCATGTTCAATGATTGCATTTCTTTCAGCAATTCAACTCCTTTGTTTGTAAGAGGGCCGCTTTCACCGGTGCCCGGAGAATATCTACCCGGTCCGTAATGAGCGGGCCCCAACGCTCTTAACCCATAGCTATACGCTTTTTCGAGATAAGAGAGGTTTACAAGTGAATCGGCTCCTTCGAGACTGAGAATAAATCCAACCGGTTTGTTTTCATTCGATATAGATGTATCATTCCAAAGTTTTATATGCGAGTTCAATTCTGTTTTGGTGGTGATTTGCTTCATCTCACCTGCATCTTCCATTGCTTTATACCAAGCCAATTGTCCCTGCGTTTGCGCCCATGCCTGTTCAGGCGAATGCCAGCCAGGTAAGACACTGTTTTCCGATACGTAGCGAGCGATCTGAGTAGCTACAACAAGACCAATATTGCCTTTTCTTAATTCAGGTAAAGACACCATTCCATTGCTACGATCAGGTTTATCATGCATGTTCTTTTCTCTTACCCGTATTTCATGCACTGATTTTTTTAAATCACGATTCCATTCCAGTGCATTCATAGAAAGATCAAGATGTGCATCGACGATCAGCATATTTTATTCAATTTCTTTTTTAGCATTTAATTTTTTCTTTACCACATCGGCAGGATATTTCAATGCGAGCCTTCTTATTTCATAACTGAATTCCATAAATGTTTCTTCCCATAGTTTTGCTTCTTCTTCTGTATAATCATAAAAGCCATGGGCGTTTAATACACCTTTGCCTCCGGCTTTTACGATATCATCAATCAGTTTGGGCATATGAGTTTGGTTATTGAGCGTTGGAAACAAATCTTTCATTACAGTATGATAGGCCGGCACACCGGTGAGATCCATCCAGCGGAAAACGCCAACTAACGTCATCCAGTAACCGGCATTGTTGCGACAAGCCCGGTCGACGTCTTCTACGGTGGCATAACCGTTTTCCACGAGATAAAATGCCTCACGATACATGGCATACATCAAGCGATTGGTAATAAAGCCACGTATATCTTTGCGGACAAGTGTCGGTTCCTTGCCCCATAAGTGCGAGAGATCATAAAGCGATTCTCCCAACTTAATATCACTCTGATCGCCGCAGATCACTTCCAGGAACCGTGAAATATGAGAAGGCTCAGCCCAATGCAAACCGAAGAACCTGTGAGGGTGTGAAGTCTGTTGCTGTAAAATACTAATCGGTATTGCCGAAGTATTGCTGACAAGCAAAGCATCTTTAGTGATCACGTCTTCAATTTTTTTGTAGACCGATTTTTTTATGTCAAGATTTTCGATGGTGCATTCAATTACCAAAGCTGCGTCGCGAAGATTTGAGTAATCTTCAGTAATAATGAGATTGGACAAATAACCAGTCGGTTCTTTTTTTATCAATCCTTCTTCAAATGATCTTCGTAAATGTTCTTTGATTCGTTTCTCAGCGTGATTGAGGTCGGCCGGTATCGGCGCAACTGCCACCACTTTGTGCTTCGCCATCAATAAACAAGTAGCGATACTGCATCCCATTAAACCAAGCCCTACCACACCTATTGTTATTTCTTCTGGTTTTGCCTTAAGATTATTCATTTACAGTTAAGTTTAAATCAGTTTTATAAACTAAATCCTTTGTATGATCTTCCTGATCAGTAAGTAGCTCTACCTCCGGACAAGTCGAATGTGAATCCCGTTGTAAAACTGTTTTCATCAGAAACAATGAATGCTGCCATGTTCGCAAATTCGTCGAGACTGCCGCAGCGGTTCATCGGTATTTTATCAGTCATGTATTTTACCTGTTCTTCCGGCATAGCATCTACCAGGGCAGTGCGTATCACCGCTGGAGCGAGTGCGTTGATAGTAATATTCGTTGTCGCGTATTCTTTTCCTTGCACTTTGGTCATTGCGATGACAGCCGCTTTAGATGCTGAATAAGCAAGCATTCCCGCATTGCCTTCTTTGCCCGCGATAGATGCAATATGTAATATGCGACCATAATTTTTTTCCAGCATAACAGGTAATACATACTTCGATGTGAAGAAACTGCCCATGAAGTTTACATCGAATACACTCTTGAAATTTTCCGTTTCGACCAAATGACTTTTTATGTTTGTTTTTCCGGTGATACCTGCGCTGTTGATGAGAATATCAATTTTTCCATAGTGACGAACAATTTTATCAATTGTTTCTTTGACGGCCTTTTCATTTGTTACATCTGTTATGTACACTTCAGTTTCGGTTGTTAATGCAGACTTTAGTGTCAATAATCCCTTTTCATTATTATCAATGAGTGCAAGATGAGCGTTCTTCGTGGCTAGCTTTTCGCTATCGCAGTACCGAGACCGGAAGCTGCGCCTGTAATTATTATTACTTTGTTACTAAAGTCACTCATAAAGTTTCTGCTATTTTCATGTAATTTAAACAGTCGGTACTTTATTTTTTCCAGCAACCGGTTGTTGAAAAAAAAATCGGGCAACCGGTTGTGCAATTTTTACATTCAGTGACAGCAGTTGTAAAAGGAATGAATAGCTTCGGTAGTCTTTTAATTATAAAGAATGGGATCCGGAAAAGCAACAATAAGTGATATTGCCAGGGCGCTGAACATTTCTAAGTCGACGGTATCCCGTGCATTGAGTGATCACCGGAGCATTGGATTACGAACCAAGATGCAAGTGAAGAAACTTGCAGCAGAATTAAACTATGAACCTGATCAAACTGCAATCAACTTCAAACAAAGAAAGACATTTTTAATAGGAGTGATCCTTCCTTCATTATCGATCGGCTTTTTTTCTTCCATCGTTAGTGGTATTGAGGACATAGCCTATCAGAAAAACTACACGTTGCTTCTCGGTCAATCACGGGATGATGAAGAGCGTGAAAGAAAGATTGCTGAAACGATGAAAAATCATCGGGTTGATGGTATGCTGATTTCCATAGCCAAGAATACTTCCGATTATTCTCACTTTGAGATGTTGAAAAAGAATAAAATACCCGTCGTTTTTTTTGATCGTATTCCCCAAATGCCCGATATACACTATATCGCCAGTAAGTTGGAATCAGGAATGATCGAAGCGGTCAATTTCTTAGTAAAGAAAAAGCATCGGGCAATTGCATTGATTAACGGACCAGATAAATTACCCGCAAGCAAGGAGCGATATGATGCTTATATATATGCACTGAAAAAAAACAGGATAAAACCAGATGAAAGCCGTGTTGTACAATCCGATCTGACTGTGGATGGAAATAATGAGGCGATGCGTAAGTTACTGTCTCTAAGAAAACGCCCGACCGCCGTAATTGCTTTCAATGACTACGTGGCAATGGATGTTATTCATTATTCCCGGCGACAAAAAATAAGGATCAACAAGGATATCAGTTTTGTAAGTTTTGCAAACGAAGCAATCTGTGATTACATGGATCACCCGCCACTGGCTTCTATTGAACAATTTCCGTATCAGCAAGGAGAGAAAGCGACGGAAACGCTTTTGCAATTAATGGAAAAAGGAAAAGAGAACACCGACAACTCTTATCATAACATTCTTCTGCCTTCGCAATTGGTAGTAAGAATTACGAAATAAAATTACCTTCAATCAGTTTTATTAGTATCACGAGTTCTTTTAAAATTTTTCCCGCCCCATTTAGAATTTTGAAAGTTAATCGATATGCAGTTCAATAATCTTACAGAGATTGCTTTGAATATTTTGACTTTTAGCAGAATTACTATTCCCTTTTAAATACTTTTTCAAAACTGTACTTGAAGTATATGTGTAGCGAAGCCTTACTTTTAAAATTCTGTAGTAAAAAATCAATTTACATTCATTGTTTAACTTAATTGAGGTTGAATATGCTATGGATTTTTTATTTCTGATTGCATCGAAAATTGTGTCATAGTACTTTCCATTATTTTCAAGAATGCGATTTGTATCAATTTTTGGATCACATAATGACAACGGAAAAAAAGCTTTCGTGAAATTTGATTTGGTAACAGATCTTTCAAACAAAACAAAGCCCCTGCAATTTGTGACATTATAAATGTTGATGGCATCATCATCTTTTTGATTTGAACATTTTCTGGAATTTACCAGCTCTATTGCAATGTTACCACGATAGTCGAAAGTATCCCGTCGACTTATATTATCTTCAATAGATTGAGAAAATAAACTGAGGAAGACCAAAAAATTTATCATTTAACGATTTAAGGAGTTGCCTTAGAATTGTCGAATTTATAGGTTTTTGTTTTTTCCGATTTGCTGGATCGTTCAAAATAGTATAGAGTATTTTTTTGGTGGGAGAAACTTTTCTTGGCACTTGAGAAGAAAGACCTGGATCGGTAAACATGGAGCCATGATGGCTAGGGCAACCTGGGCGCCTGTCCCAATATTTGTATACCATTTGGATGCCTTATTCCAATTGATTGTTGGGGGGGTCACAATTGCTGAAGTTATCGATAGTAAAACAAATTTTAGCTTCACATTCTGCTACACAAGAAACAAAAAAATGAAGAAATCCGCTACCAGAGCGAATTTCATAAAAATAAGGGTCGGGAGAACTGGACAAATTTCGAACCAGTTCATCGGGGATTTAAAGGAAATTTCAGCCTTTTGTAACCAATTAGATGATTTATAGATTCCCATTATAAACATTTCCATACTTAGAGCTTAGCTTCTTGAATGGACTCAATTCCACACACCAATCTCGCCATTAAGAACACACGCTAATACATTGATTTTTAGATCGTATCTATATTTGTAAAGTGATGGGGTTAGGGAATATCTTACCTTCCTTTAGCAAAAGAGCCGGGTTATCTATAATCTCTATTCTAGCATCTCTATTTCCAGCATCGTAGACCCTATAAATTGAATAACTTTCCACTTTTTCGAACATAAAAGCCCATTCCCCTGGTGAAAGGTAAACTATGTCTTTGACTCCTGAGGGAGTTCCTTTTACATCAATATATCTTCGCTTCCCATTTTCGAGCACTTCAAAATCGTAAGGTTTCCCGCTCTCAGCATCTTTATTTAACCATTCAACATAAGTGAAATTAGCACTTTGCTTCATTAAATAATTGTTCACGAAAGTCTCGCTCCATTTTCCAACATCTTCTCGTATCTCTTGGTTCTGAATCAGGCTATAATTTGCTTCAGCTTTTGCATGGGAATTGGTAAATATTTTTTTATTTGCAGATACTTTTGTGACATCAATGTTATCAGGAGTAAATGTTGGATTAAAGGCATTCTCAATTCTTTGCTGCGCAGGTTGCGCATCCAAGTTGACCTCTAAATTCAATTTGTGAACTTCTGTACTTTCTGTTAGCTGGGCGCCCTGAGAGGGTAAAACCTTTTTTGAAAAAAGGCGAATGGGAATAATTTGGGCGATGTTTATTCCTTGTTCCAGTAACCATCCCTGTATTTCTGATTTTTCAGTTTCTAACAAAAGAAATCTCAACTCTTCATTTAGTCCTGTTATGTTCATTAAACTAGACAGTTCCCTTATCAGGCTCAACAAGGTTCTCTCACTTTGCCACTTGCCTTTGTAATAAAATTTATTCTCTTCTTTATAAACCATTAAAGTTGGACCCTCGTAAACTTCCGATTGATAGTTAAATGACAGCTTAATTTTTGAGGCCGAAAAAAAATCTGTTGTATCAAGTATTTTATAGAGACGTTCAAATTCCTCAACTTTGTTCTCCAATTTCTTTTTTTCTATTAATGCCACGTAATAAGGAAGGATAGATTCAAGCTTAGATTTCAATGAGCCATCAGAAATTATCTGATCAAACGAAGGAATAAATTTATCAATAATTTGAATCCCCATTAAACCGATTAGTTCTCTAAAAGAATTTGATTTTTTATCGGTTGTATCGGGAAGTTCGATAACTTTAAGAGTCTCAGATTCCAACGAAAATCCATCTACCGTTATCCATTTTAACTCAATTGCCTTTTCAAATTTTCCATTGCGACATAAAAGCTTGTTTTGAGTTGCCCAAGTTGAAATTTCTCGTTTAGTATCCTTTGTCATGTCTGCGAGCAAACCCGTCAACTTGCTATAGATCAAACCAATTCTTCTGACAGAAACATTGATCTTTGTATCCTCCTTTTCTGATTGTTCCGCCATTTTTGTCAAAATCACTAGATAATCTGCCAATTCCAGTTTGCCTTTTAACTTAAGTGTGTCCTTCCACGCGTCTGAAAGTGGCTCTTCATAATCAAAAACGGGTAAATACTCATCTGCAATCTGTTTTATTTCTCTGTCATTGACAAAAACAGCTCCTGGTTCGAGTATCTCACCAGTGCTAGTTGGAATACATGCATTATGCTTGACAAACCACGGAAAATAATTCTCTACCTCCTGACTATAACTGTTCTTCCCATATCCAATTCCGTAACAAAATCTAGCTAAAACTAAAATATCAAAAGGTGATATACCGTTCCTAAAAAGGTTTTTCCAGAAAAGCTTGCAATAGTCATAGTTATTAGAAATGATATTCAAAAAGGTCGGAATCCTGACGTTCTTGATAACATTGTGTTCTCCAAAACCAAACGCTCCTGGAACTTCCTTAGCTTTTTGAGAGCATATATCTACCCATCCAGGCGATGTAATCATTCTCAATGTAGGCAATGAATTATTATTATTTATGATCTCAATTTCAACCCGATCTTTAACTTTAATAGCCCTAAAAAAAAGATTCCATTCCAACTCATTGCTTCCCGAAAACAAGTATTCTTCAGATACAAAAAGAACGTTTTTAATAATTCCTTCGATGGGTAATTGTGGCTGATACTTATTTGACAAAAAACAGTGTTGAGCATCTGCAAAAGTTAGCTCTGATTTTGTTGTTTTTAGTGGCAATTCTCTAAGCAATTCTAATGTTTCTTCATTAAGCAAATTTTCTTTGAACAAGCGAAATAAATAATGGGTGATATGAAGGAAGTTTGTATTATTTATAAAGTCGGTCTTTTTGAGGTTTGGTATAAGAACGTTTGTTACATAACTAACTTGAGAAGGCTCTTTGACTCCAAGCTTTGTAAGCCAATCATAGATGGAATTGTCTTTTTGAATATCAACAAACACTTGGGAATGAATTACTGGTATTTCACCTAGTTCAGTCGAGGGTATACCCGTTGGAAAGCAAATTCCATTATTTGGATTCTTTAATAGCACCTTCTCATCGTAGATAAAAGAAAGTGTTTGCAATGTCTGAAACCAAATACCCTGCTTATCATTATCAGATTTATCTTTAAAGTATTGAATTAAGCTAAAATTATCTGAAACTCTGTGCCTCCTAGTAAAAACAGGAGAACTAAAGAATGTCTCGAAATTAGTAAGTTCAAATGTTTCAACACCAACGGATTTGAGCTTATTTGACTCTTCAACTAGAGGGCTTACGAAGCAATCATCAGAAAATGTTAGCTTCTTTTCAATCTTTAAAAACTCTACTATGGATTTTGGATCAATAAAGGATTGGCTTGAAAGCCCAGTCTTATCTAAAATAACTGCGCTGGGTGTTTTAATATTTTCATTAGATGTTGTGACGAATGCTCTTTTACTACTGTGGGAAAAACTTGAATCGAATGATTTCTTTAGATCATTATGTAATGAATTAAATCTATGCGGTAACAAATAGAGTATTTGATATTTGAACTCAGTTTTCGTAAGGTCAACTAGCCACTCAAATATCTTTTCGGCAACTAACTCAAAAAGCCATTGATTCCAAACTCGATCCTCATGAATGGCTTCTCTCGCAGCATTGGTCATGAAACTCCCATTAACCAAAAAAGGGAAAGTAAAATCCGAGACCTTTGTCGGGAGATAGGTAAATATTAAACTCTCCTCCTTCTTTAACGGCCTAATCTTTTTGCCTTCAACCCTAGCAGCAAATGAGATTTCGGTAAACTCCGCGTTTTTTAATTTCTCTGGAGTTTTTTCATCCTGCTTAAGTTCTTTTTTGGTGTTTTCTGGTACTCGGATAGAATCAAAGGTTTTTAATATCCAAGAGCTTATTACTTCACCATCTTTTAACAAGTCTGCCTGATTATAATGTAAACTTTCAATATTTATCTTTTTCTCAACCGAATACAATTTTTTTCCGTTTTGTGAAATAGAGATTTTGGAAACTCTTCTAAGAAATAAAAGAATATGACCGTCGGCTAAGAGTTCTTCCAAATCTTTTTTAAGTGCGCTGGAGTTTTTTATTTCAATGATAGTAGATACCGCGTAATTTGTCCTGAGAAGGTTGGTTTGTATACCTAGGTCTAGCTCCGTGAGTTCAGTCCATATAGGTATTATTTGCCAGGGTAAGGTTGATTGATGAAATTTCTTGTCAAATCGAAACTGATATCCATCGGAAATTATAGTTACCTTTTCTGATTTACCAAATACTGATTTAAAGCCAATTCCTTTATAGCCTGTTTTCATGGAATCCGACCTTTTTGTACTTGAACCCGCACCTGTCAATGAGGTAATATCTGCTTCGTCAAAAGATTTTCCATTGTGAGATACTATTAGGAAGTTTGGAAGAAATTCGAAATAGACTTCGTTGTTGGTTTCTTTAGCGGCATCATCCGCATTTTGAATTAATTCGAAAACGAATCTCTGACTTTCTGAATAAATGTCGGTAGATACCGTATCAAGTAAGTTTGACATCATCTGAGCTTGGTCAGGGTCGCTAAAGGTCGCTCTCTTTTGAAAAAGGTTTTCAATATAGATTTTTTTACTCATGCAGTTTGTTCGTTCGGTGATAAAAGCTAATGTGATACTATTACTATTCAGGCAAAACACTTACTTCTGCAGACCCGTCGGGAAACAGTGAAGCAAAAAAATCAATATTTAAATCCTGATTAAAAAAGTCTTTGGCTTTTTTGTTAATTATCCGAATTGAGGCATTGTCGCTAATTCCCAGTCTCTGTTCTAATTCAGCCTTATAATCAGTTTCCTTAAACGATTCCTCCGGATAAAAACAGTTGACGAGTAATTTTCTGTTAGGGTTTATCTTAAAGGCATTCGAAATATTATCGTTAATGTGTCTATCCAAAAATCCATAACCACTTACAACTATAAGTTCTGCATCAAAACAAGCCTCCCGAAAGGCATAAAAATAATAATTGAACGGATCATACGATTGAAGTTTGTTTTGAACCCCGAATATTATCTCCATTTTCAAAGGGTCAATTGTTTGGACTCCATCAACGTAAGTAAGTCTTGATTCCTCATCCCTATACCAATCTAATGAACCGTGTAGTTTATATAAATAAAAATCCGCAACATCATCTTTGTCCAAATCATAACGCCTATAATCCCACAATCTCTCACCATCAAAACCTCGTTCAAGCCTTTTCCCGTCCGCTTCCATATTTTGTTCAACGCACAAATCATAGTTCAGGCTAAAAATTTTCAATGGAAGGGTATATCCGGTACCCGCCAGCTTCCTGTAATAAGAACTTGAAGACTTAAAATCACTTGGTGAAAGCCATTTTTCTTTTAGTTTCCGAAGTATTTCATTTTTGAAATTCTGCGCTTTTTCAAAACTCACGCCCGCCACGATGTTTAGCTCTTTTTCCCACGAACCAACAAAATTGTAACCCTCGACTTCCTTCCTGGAGATTCTTATTATTGTGTCAAGTAACCCGACTAAATTTTCAATGTTGAATTTAATCTCGGTCAGTTTTACATTTTTGATCCTTTCTAAATGGAAATGAGAACTTTCTATGTAGTTAAACAAACTCTTAAATTCTTTCCATTCGCTCTCAAGCTTGCCCTCAATTTCGCTAATCATTTGCACCGAATTCTTAATATTTGCATCACAACTCGCTCCCGCACCAAGCAATAGAATTATTTTATTTGCCCCAAACTGCTTTTTCATTTTACAAAAACCAAGGTTTAAGATTATTAATATCTATATGAGACAGATGATACTCTTGAAATTTACCAATAAACTCAGCAATTCGCTGACAATAAAATATTGAAACTGGAAGTTGTTTTGCTTTGAAACCTCTCCAGTTCGCGCCTGATAAATTAATACAATCTTGTAACAGTCGCTCTTTATAGCCATAATCTGAATTATGAGCCTCATTATTAAAATACCAGAATTTTATAGATAAGGGATTGCCAAACCTTTTGCTGATTTTAGGGTTATTAAATTGTAGGCCCTCAAACCAAACTAGGTATTCGTCGTGCGAGAGCTTGATAAATGTGCTTTCAAAAGGAACTAGGCCGTTATTATTGTAATCGAATCCAAAGAAATCGTTTTTATAATTAATTACAAGAACACTTAATTCTATATCTGACGATATTCTTTTTAATACTTTCTCAATAATTTTTTCTTTACTAATTCTAAAAGGTGCATGAATTGAAATTTTCTTGTATGGTGTGGAATTTATTATCGAAGAAATGTTTGTTATTAATTGTTCATAATAGCTATCCTCTGATTCCAATCCTTCACCTAAAACTTGAATATCCTTAAAAATTCCGCTGGAATCGGTTAATATAGAGTAAGCGATATTCTTCTTAATTAAATTCCCTGAAGTCGTCTGCTCCAAAGTATATGATTGTCCTATTCCTATGATTAAATATTCGGCATCTACAGGTTTCATTTTCCACGGTTTTCCGCCAGCCTTAGCAAAAATTTGAAGTCCTATGTTACTCAAGGAATACTTTAAACTGTATTCATTTTTGATCAGTTCTTTCGTTACTACTTGACATGGAATTTTTTCACTGGTGAACTTATGTTTTAATTTAAAATAAAGTTGGTCGTCTTCCACATCTTTCTTAGAGTTTGTTATAATAATTGGAATAATATTGCTTCCTAATGCCTTGATTTTTTCTATTTCCTCTGAAATAATCTCGTCAGTAAATGCCTCAATTGCAGATCCGGCTATATTATTGTTTGCGAAGTCTATTTTAAATAATTTGTTCATTCCTGCAAATGTGGTAGGGCTGAGTTCTCCTCTCAGCCCCTTTAATAAAGACACGGCGATTTCTCGATCTGTCTTTTTATACAGAAAGTAAAAATTGGCCTGTGGGGCGTTTTCTAAAGGAGGAAATTTTGATAAACCGAGATAGGGAGAGTTGCTGATTATTCCATTCCCAAAAACATAGCTTTTGGAACTTAACATTTTTGACGAGAGTGAACACAATTCTCTCGAAATTTTATTAGCAATGCCATCGTTTAAACGTTCGATGTGGGTATCTAAGAAGCTTAAAAGGTAATTGTGTTTGAATAAATAATAGTCAATATTGCTACCTCCCCGTTCATTCATTGTACCACTTGCAATTAATATATCACGGTCAAGTTTGAATTTTTCTGTACCATCGGCGTTTGTGTCCACGACAAAACAATAGTCAAATAAAAGTCCCCATACATTCCTGCTTCTCAAATAATATGGTTCTAGCCAAATACATTTTTTTCCTTTTGGATGTTTTGCAATTGGATAGTGAATTCTTCGATTGTACTCGGAATCTCTTTTTATGAAATAATCAAGTTTGCTTGATGCAGCCAGTATCGTTTCGTATATTCTTTTTGAGACAATACCAGTTTTCGCATACGCGGGTAATTTGTATTCCTCATATCCGTCGATCGGGACATAGCTTATCTCGTATTTGGTAGTTGTACTGTCTT
Source organism: Chitinophagaceae bacterium (assembly GCA_049840875.1). Taxonomy (GTDB): domain Bacteria; phylum Bacteroidota; class Bacteroidia; order Chitinophagales; family Chitinophagaceae; genus JAFDYH01. Next base: position 60,015 of record JASGJE010000008.1, read on the forward strand.
CATCCTTAAAATCATAATAATCAAAATTAGTAGCGAACTCTTTAGCCTCATGTTTTTTACGAAAGATCTTAATCCCAAAATCTTGGTCTTCAAAGGGTAAAAAGTTCAACTTTATTTCACTCATATTTAGTTGTTTGACTAACGTAAATCCTGTTTAGCTGTTCAAATTTTTAAATTCCTTGAGGACTGTTGACGGCCGGATCAAAATACCCAATAATCAGTCTTTGCAATTCATGATCATAACCTCCAAATAAATAAATTCTACCTAAGTTCTGATTGAAAAGTTTGCAACTTGTCTCTGCTAAATGGGTGCACGAATGACAATTTCCACCTTTTTCATAACAGACGGGATCGTAAACACAGCGTCTTTCCGCTTCTATTTGTTCAAGCCACTCACTGATTGACTGTTCAAATAATGCGGTCAATGCGCCGATTGTTGCTCCAAATCGGTGATTACAGTATAAGGCCACAGATAAAGTTTTGGGAACAACATATTCAGCTATGCTGGTTTTATCTAATCCACACAATAACGCAGCATGGCGAATGGCGAGGTGAGAATAAGTATGAATTAAGTTGAGGGTCAATCTTACAAGAGGCTGGTCATGGAATATTTTTTCGTAGATATTGACCTCATGAAACAAGTTTATAAAATACCCCTTTATTGATGATTCTTGATTGCGCCCACTTGGTAATTGCACGTCATAACCATTTATTCTTAACCAATTAATTACTCTTAAAGGGTCTAATTGAAATAATAAAGCATCTGCTTGAACCTTATCAACAAAAACAGGGTACCTATTTCCTTGCTCTTTATCTGCGGGGAATGGATTTAAATAACACAGTGGATTCCTGTTATTATCCAAAGGCTTAGCCTCAAGCCTGCTAAATCCGAACGAGGATATAATTATTGGAAAATCGTCAATTAAAGTCAATCTCGATATTCCGAGATCTGTTATTTTCCTGACTTGGTCAGGGGTGCTAATCTCTTTGACGTTGCCAATTTCATAGGGAATGATAGAATCAACTATATCGTATTTGGCAGCGTCCCAAAGATCACTATCAATTCCACTCTCCGTTTGAATTTGCACTTTCAAATCTGATACTGATGGATTTGCCTGCGATCGCAATTTTTGAATGCTCTCTGTATATTCTGAAATTGTTATCTCTCCATTGTTTAGTCGGTCTAGTAGAGTGCCAAATGCTGCTTCAGAAACGGCACTACTTAAATTTCCCGAACCACCAACATTTCCAGCATATTCATTAATTCTTGTGTTTTGCAATGGAGCGAGTCTTAAATATTTAGCAGTAGAAATGGCATACCAATCACTAAGGTTGAAAAAGCCGTCATAGTCTTTTTCTGGAATGTTTATCAGTGTTGCACTATGAACATAAAAGGTCCGATTGGATCTAAAAATTTCAATAGACATTTGTTGACTTCCGGAGTTGCTTCCTGGCCAGGAGCAACGACCACACCTGCCTCCCAAAATTGGCTGAGTATTTTGACAACTTAGGCATCGCCACCTGAAGTTAGATAACCTTTCACTTCCTCTATCATCAAGGGCTATTTCAGTCGAACCACAGTTTCTGCAAGGGTAAGGGGTAAGAGGCTCAATATTTCCGCATTGATGTACTTTAATAAATCTTAGCTGGGCTAAGCGTCCTGCATTACATCTGGGACAAATTTTACTCCTTGGAAGCTGTCGGTTTCGGGTAAAATCAAAAACCTTCTTACATCTATTATTAGAACACCAAAGTACCAACGGATACATTTCTGCGGTTACATACGTCGGCTCAACGATGACGAACCTCGATTCATCATGTAAAACATCATCTTTAAGAGCGGGCCTAAAGTCTTCATGCCAAGCACTTGCCTGTTCAGCAATCTTTCTAATTATCAAATTATTGTTGAGTCTATGAAAAACGTTTCCTCTTACCTTTTCAACCTTTGCGACCACTGATTTCTTGCCAAAATCGAATGTTCTACCTGGAAGATAGTTGAAAAGAATTTGCTGCTTGCCGCGTTCAATAGTTTCTGCCATATAGTTAAGGTTAATTTGTTCCCCATTGTTCGCCTAAACGATCTAGTTCTATGGTAATTGGATCATCAATATCTCTTAAGCTTTTCATTGGTCTTGGATGCAAAACACTAGAAAGGAAACTTTCATTTGAGCCAGGATTTGAAATTGCATCAAAGTATAGATTTACCGCACGATCAATTTTTCTTTCCATTTCAATATTTCTTTGATCATTTGGAATACCCGCTCTAAAAGCGTCTTTTAGGATGGTTTTAATTTCTTCTCTATCAATTTCGTTTGATTGATACATTTGACTAATCTTATTCAACATATAGAAGCTATTTCTATTGCCACCATTTTCACGATTAGATAAAATTTGCAAAACTGTAGCCATAAATAGTCCAGGGAGGGTCTTATCAATACTATATGCGGACCATCTATTAATCGCTACAGGTTCGACCATTTGCCCCAAGAATTCGTGATACTTAGTAAAATAAGAGTAGTGGCTTTGATCCCTTTCTCTTATCGGATGAAAACAATTAAATACGATACCGACATGAGCACGACCTACACGGCTCGAAGCTTGTATATATTCCGCATTTTGCCTAGGTATGCCGTAAAAAATCATGCAATTAAATCGGTTAATATCGACACCGTGACTGACCATATTCGTTGCCAAAACTGCATCATGTTGATGGCTAGGCTCGTGATACCTTTCAAGAGTTTCAAGAATCGCGGTCACCTCATCTGTACTCGTATCACCAGTAAGTTCTTTGATTGCTATCGGGTTCAGCCCCTCGTTAGTAAATATTTCGTTATTTATGTGAGACTCGATATCAGTTTTTATGGAATCCAAGTCTCGCGAAGCTAGAAAGTAAGTAAGTGTAGAGTAGTATAAATCTAATAATTTATTCCAGTCGTTACTTCCCGGTACGATTCTCCCGTGGAAAGGATTAGATGTTGCTGATTCGCGTACTAATGTTTGATTGGCCCTGTGGTAGTATTCAATTATTTCCAGAACAGCGTTAAAGATGGTTTTGTTATGAGGCAGAATGCCGACAAATATTCTTTGGGGATAGTTCTCTGTCTGGGCATAAAATGATTTGTGCAGAGTTGGTCCCATTCCCGGAAAGACTCGTGCAAAGCTTCGTTGCTTTCCATATAAATGCTCAACTTGCCTTTCATACTGTTCGATCGTAGCTGAAGAAGCAATTATTTTCAGTGGTGCATTCGCTCCGGCGTCTCTTAGCAAATATTGTACGAAGGTCTCATAGTGGGAATCAAAAGTCCCCAAGCCTTCTTTTAATAAATGCAACTCATCTTGAAGAAACAGGGTAGGACCTGATATCCCCTTGGGCGGAATTGATTTCAATTTTGTCTTGTCAGTGCAACCCTTTTGGCAGCAAATACTGTTGTAATACCCATGTGTCTGACAATAGCCATCAACTTTGCCAAAAACAATAGATAGTTTTCTTGTATTACCGATTCCTGCTAATTTATCTATTGTACCCACCATCACTGACGGTAAGTATCGGTAGATTTCATTATCAATAACATAAACCGGAATTTCTCCGCTTTTGAATTCACAATGTTTGTTTGCGCATCGGTGAATAACTCGAACAGTTTCTTCATCAAAGTCAACTGCAACCGAGTTAGTTTTACAAGATGGGCAAGACACGACTTTCTTCCAACGTTGTCGTTCATTTTCATCCAAAGCCATACTCCATGTGGGATCAGGCCTTCCGTTCTGTGGCGGTATAATCTCATTTGGCGTCGCCTCTTTTCCAACAAAGTAACCAACTGCAAACTTGTTAATTCCTCTGCCATTCAAGCGTACATCTTTTTGTTCATTCCTAACTATTTCCGCTATTCCAATAATATCTGCTAATCTTTGAGTTTGCTGCAAAGTCAACAATCGAAGCGGAAATCTTATCCAACACGTCACACCTGCGGTTTTTCCTCTTAACCTATCATAAAAGCAATGGAAGATCAGTACAGCCAGATATGCTTCCGTTTTTCCTCCTCCTGTGGGGAAATAAATAATGTCAACAAATTCGCGTTCATTTTCAAATTGATTTTTATAAACAGGACTTAGGCCAGCTATTCCTGGAATTTGACTGACCATAAATACAATTTGGAATAAACGCCATCTATCCTTCTGCGCATTCCCGGTTCTATCAAGTCCCGCTCTTCGAAAGGATTCGTTCGATAGGACGAATGCAAGCTTAATATCAGGGTCATTTTCAATAAGCCCTATTCCTTGTTCAAATCGAAAAATTTCGTGCTCAAACCTGCTTTTATCATTTAAGTATTCCTCCCGATAATTATGATCCCATAAATTTCCATATTGTGTGCGATATATATTGTCCTGAATGTCCCACTCATTTAAATAGTCTCGCATTAATCTTAGTATATTATTTAATACGGGTATAGGATCAGTAGATAGTGCTTCGAATTTTGCTTCCGGTTGATCACTAGTTTTATAACGGAATTGAGTGAAAATCGGAGTATGAGTCGTGATATATATATTTCCATCAGCTTCTAGTCCACAGTTAAAGCCTCTACCCCATAAGTTGCGATTATATCTAAAACTTTTAGGCGCAAGTTCTAATTCAAATGGGATTACGATATCATCCTCAAACTTAATCTTGGAATGCGAATTAAAAATATACGGTTCCACAGTTTTATCTCCTTCCTCACAATGCGTAGAATTTACAAATTGCAGGAACAGAATTATCTCGTTAGAGTCGTTCTCTGCACTATAGATATTTGGAATAATTTCCCAACTCCATCTGTTATTTGGTTCAGTAACTAATCCTCCTAAAAAAACACCATATCCCTCCGCAGTTTGTAATGCTTCAGGTGGTAACGTAAATAATTGGCCAGGGATACGTAACCGAAGCCTTTCAGCGTCTTGATTTATTTCGGCAAGTGCATTTGCAATCGCAGTAGCGATATTATTCTCCAAACTTTCTGTAGAGGTATTCCAATTGCCACTGCCATCGTTAGTGAGAATAAGCGTGCCTATCGCTTCACACTTGAGCTTCTTAAATCGAACAAAAAGATCTTCTCTTTGTCTTCGATCTTGTCGTCTATCCGTCGCATTCATTGTCGAAGTCTCATCCGAAGCTTCTTCTTCGTTGTCACTTGCGGTAGAGCTTCCGTTAGCCGCACCATCATTCTGTGCGTTGTTTAGCTGATTTATCCAATCCTTTTGTTGCTTATAAGTTGGGAATACACGGTAAAAGCAATCCCATTTTAATTCAACTAAAATCGCAATCTTACTATCCTTAGGTCTTAGCTTAAACTCAGCTCCAAAAGCAGAAGGAGAGAGTTTCTGCATTAAATCAGCACGGCTTAAAGACACTTCGTTCTCATTGCGTGGACGCAAATTTCCAATGAAATAAACGTCTCTTGGATAGTTATAAGCGCATTCAGAAATCGAAGCACCTGATGCACCATCGATCACCCTTCTAATTAAATAGTCTGCGGCTAACCATTCTTCTTTATTTTTTTCACTTACTGTTGTAGGTATGTTCAACATATTGCTATGAGTTTATTTTTTCCAACTTTCCTAATTCATTAGATATTATTGGTTGATTGTACGGAAGTACATTTTCAACTTTGAGAATATTAATTGAACTTCTTAGCTCTCCAAAAGTTAAACCTATCTCCTTATCAATTATTTCCATATCATCTTTTTCGCTGCCGAATGACTTCTTATTAAGCCACTCATTTAATTTTCTTGAAAGTGTAATATGTATTCCTACAATTCTTGATGCCGCATTATAAATGCGTTTATAATTATCTTTTACAAATTTTATATTAAGAACTTCTCCGACTCTATATATATCTAACTCGTCAAGTGGTCGCAGTGTCGTTCCATCCAACCAGTTACTAACGGTTAAAGCGGAAGTTATCGAACTTCCTTTTGTCTGCAAAAGATGTAAAAATTGCAATATTCCTTTTCCTTTATTCGTGTCTTTCCAAATTAAATAACTTAAATAAAATTCCTCTTTCCATTTTTTTAACATGCCCGTATGTATAATCAACGACGGGTGATTGTGTACCCTGGAAATAATTAAGTCATAAAGATTCTGCCTAGTCTGATTGTGTATCACGAGCAAATTTGTTCCGACCGAAATGCTCCGTACATAGACTGATTCAATTTTTCCCGATCTTATTATATTCAACTGCTCATTTGCTGCTACTAATAATCTATATCCGTCTTCAAGTTTAAGTTCAATCGCATTTTCAACAAGAATCGCATTTTCAGTTCGTTCTCTACTTTCTGCAATATCAACATTTGAAACCTGTGAACTGTCACTTGCGTCTCCATTTTCAAACAGCAATGATAATTCAGATTGCAGGTCGCTGATGTTAGTAAAAGATAGATTTCGTGATTCTACAGATTTATTATCACTTGTGCCAATCTCAAAATATTTCATATTTGTTTCCACCAAATACCGATCAATTTTAGCTGGCGGGTTAACTTCGTCAAGCCTGCCAGATAGCCGCTTAAGAGTCTTCATGCTCTTTTTTAAATGTTCTTTTTCAAGATGATTATAGTCCCTGATGAGCATTTTCAAAAGACCAATTTGATTTGGGTATAATAATATTTGGGGACTATGCGGCAAAATTTCATAAAAATTATCTTTATTATACAGATCGGGCAGGCCCATGACAATTGGAATTATCTTGTTTGAAAGATACAGATCAGAATCATCACTTGTAGGATTGCTAATCTCTTTGAAAGTCCTTAAAATTACTCGACTATCAGAAAATAATTCATCTTCTGTTATATTACTATCAGCAAGTATTGCATAGGAAAATAGTTGTTTTTGACTTCTTGAAGGAAATACAAATACACGCAATGCTCCTTCTTCAGTTCTATCTAAGCAAAAGTTGCTCAACGCAATCCAATAAGGAGGCTTTGTAACATGAAATTTACTTATCAATGCATCTACAATATTCAAAAAATTACTCATTAACATTGAGTAATTATGATCGCTCTTTTTAATGAGTTCAATATATCCTTTAATGCTCTTGATATAATCTTCAAACGAATATGTATGCCAAAATGTTTTCGCTTCCGCATTGTAAATACCAATTGGGACAGTTATAGTTTCCACGAGACGGACAAGTTTCCAACAAAGGCGCAATGCATCCTGCTTTAATTGACCAATGATACTTTTCCCAAGACTTCGCAAAACGTTCTTGGCATCATAAATATCAGCGTCTATCTTAGTGACTTCGGATCCAGAAAAAAGTATTGGGGTAATCGTATGTTGCTTATTATCTAAATATAGGCTGGCCAAATCTTTACTAATAAAGGCGCTTGTATTTCCGGGATAATAGAACACCGATCCTTCGTTCGATTCGAATGCGGTCGTCACCTTTGAAAAGCAATTTTGACCCCATCCGATAGCTGCTACGTTTCTTTTCTTGCACACTTTTAGAAGCGCTTGCAGCCATTCTATTTCGTACTCCTTACCACAATCTATTACAATAGTATCTGGGCGATATTTGTTGACAAATTCGTCAGGGTTTGTTGGGTTATAAATACAAATTACCTCAGGCAGAAACGCAGAAGGAATCAATTCCTTTTTTCCGTCTTGAAAACTGTCGTATTTTCCAGAAGCTTGAATATAAGTAAATGCCTTGCTTAGGGATAGATTTCCCACATACGTTGATTCTATTGCGTGCTTGAATCTTAAAGTTGTTCCAAAATATAGGATTTTCCTTTTAGGAGTATGTTCTGTAATGCTTTTTACAGCATACTTTATTAAAATAGTACCAAAAATTAGCGCTCCTCTATGAATTTTCGAGTCTGGTAAGATGAATAGCGTTAAAATTTTTTTGTCCAAAGCACTACAAGCCAATTTTGAACTTATTTCGTCAAGTTCGTCTACACTACTGCCAGCGTCCTCATAATAGATTTTCCCTTCACGCCATAGCCGAACAAAGAATTCCTCTTTTGCGGTTGGCAAGTTTAGTAAGGTGGAAGTGATCCACTCCTTTAAATTTTCACGGTTGGACAAGGTGGCTAGCTAAAGTTTAATAGGTCTAATTTATATATTGATACAATAGAACTGTTTTTAAGATCCGGGTAAATTCTTTTTAATGTCCTCTTTAATGCGGCCACAGTGGAAAAGCCATCGCCCTTTGCATCATTGAGAGACAATTGAGATACTTTTTTTTCGGTTATTTCTTTGATATAGCCCGTGACAAACATCTGCGATGATTCCAATATGACAGCACCCAGTTTCAACTTTGGTTTTCCTTTTCTAATTGTTGTATGCTTTTCACCAGCAATAAAGTCTAAGAGATACTTGTATTTAAAATGCAAAACTTGAATATTCAATTTGTGTTTTTTGACTGGATACTGATTTGCAAACTCACGGCCTCCTATTATTTCATAATCCCACGCCGTTGAAAGGCGAAGTACTTTATCGGGCTGCAAAGAATGAATGAAATTTTCGCAGTGAGCTGCCGCCGCTACAAGAGTAATTCCTAAGCGCTTTGCTAAATGTCTTAAACGATGGGCTATTACATTTGAAGTAACTGGGTCAAGATTGGAACAAAATTCGTCTATAATTAAGATATTACATCTCGATAGTAGTGCTTGTGCTAATTGAGCTCTAAATTGTTGCCCCTTACTTAACTCTTCATATCTCTTTAAATAGACGTAAGCGTCGGATAAGCCAACGGTGCCCATTAATTGGAGGGAAAAATCTACCGTAAACTTACCAAAGACTTCAACCAGCGCTTTGGATGATTTTATTTCCCTAAATATTTCTGCATTGCAATTAGATGGAAATGTATAATTGCCGTTAATCTGCACATTCTTTTGCTTTGATAGGAGTCCAGAAAGGAAGTTAATTAATGTCGTTTTTCCCGACCCAGAAGAACCAATTATAAATACTATTTCGCCTGGTTTGATTTCAACAGACAGCTTTTTTATGATAGGTGACTCAATATCCGTTGGAGAAATACTAAATGCATTATGAATTGCTTGAGTTTTTTGAGTTCGGCGAATCTTAGAGTTATAACTAATACTTAGTTCTTCCAAGATTATTGAAGTTTGTATTGGAGAAACTTGAATTTTATCATAAAAAATATTTGTTGGAGAATTTATTTTTCTCGTTCGGTTAAGGAGAAAATTCTCAGATATTTCATCAAGCCCCTTAATATAAGTTGGTTTGGGCAATGAAACAAGGCCATTAAAAAAGGCGAAATCTTTTAATGTTTTTTCTTTTTGTAATTTTTCAAGTCTATCTATAAATTCTTCAATTGTCAACCCTGCTTGTTCAGCCAATTTCCAAGCCTTTCTTAACCGAGATTTTTGTTGTTCAACAATACCCATTTGCTTATCTGAAACAATCTCCTTATTCTGATATCGTTTATAGTTGGTAAGAAGATATCTTAAATCCTTATGAATTCGATTTAGATTGCCTTCCGTTTCACCGATATAGTGCATTCCCGCTTTTTCTGCAAAGGGAACATACTTTAACATGTCTGCAGAAATCTCTAAAAATAGGGGTTTTAGTTTGCTAATTTGCCACCTCTCCTTAGCAAACATTTCAGCATGCTGAATGAGGATTTTGCCTAACCCTACCCCTCTAAACTCAGGATAAACAACGCATCGGGCAATCCTAACAATAGTATTAATATACTTCTTAGTCGTATTCTTATCCCATAAATCCCAATTGATTCCATTGTGTTTAAATGGAGCGTTTAAAACTTCAGATCTCGGTTTGTTGACATAAAAAGGAGTAGCGAGTTCGATATATCCAATAACTTTGGGAAGATAAGGTGTTGTATTGGTAGCAATGAGGATTGATGTTCTTCCGAAAAGGTCCTTTTCCTTATAATGATATTTCGATAATGATTCATAGGATTTTAATTCATCTTCATCTGTGATTTCCTTAATCAAAAGTTCTATAGAAAACCCTCCAATGCCGATCTCATCCTTTTTGCAATATGTCGGAAATATTTTTACGCCACCGTTTTTGCAGCCAACGAAAAGATTCGATTGTTTTTCATAGATCGTGCAATCCTTATCAATACATGTAGAGTATGGGAGCAGAAAAAAATCTTTGTTACTAAGAGTAAGCTCTTTGTACTTATTTTTTGATGTTAGTTTTGTTATTTTGAATTTTTCTGAAATTGACACTTCTTCAATTTTTTGTGAGCAGCAAATTATATACTCCAAAATTTTGCCTTAAAATATTTATTTTCTTCGATCCCGGATACAGTATTAACACGGTATATTAGGATAGCTAAAATAGTCTAATTAATTGATATTCAATTAGGAAATGACTCACAAGCGTTAATAAGTGCAAGCCATAGACGTACCTGAGTGGGATCCTAAAGGCCGGAGAGCTATTTCTATACTGTTGGCGAGTGTCAAAAATTGTGTCGAAACAAATAGTTGAACATTCTATTAACTTGATCCTTTAAACTCAGAGCTATCAGGGAAAATCTTGCTTTGCCGACTAGTTTGTCCTCCAAATTTGCTGGCATGCATGCAATTAATATTTAATCTAACAGTTGATACGTACCTGGCGCAGGATTGATTTAATTGGTATGCTTCAACTCTCTATAAGCTTTAGGTGTCAAAATTGTGTCACAGACTATGTCCTGCATGTGACGGCAATTTAATCATCTACTGTTCAGGGATCACAAAAAATTCCAGCTTCTGATTTTTATCAGGCATGCTTAATGTTGATCCCTATTTTAATTCTATTGTATCACTAACGCTGTAATTTCATCTTGTTAAGAATTTAACTGTGCTGATACAACGTTTAGGTAAAGATTCATTTCCTAATTGTCAATTTAGGCTTTATCAAGAATGACTCTTATTGCTTTTCTTGCTTGTTGCAGGTGGCCTCTAACAGTATGCGGGGAAATATTCAAAAAAATCGCAACCTCTTGAATGTCGAAACGATCTAAACCTGCAAGTAGATAGACCTTTCTTTGTTGATCAGTTAATTGCGTTATTATATCATGGAAGAGCTTTGAACGTGTTTTCAGTTCAATACATTCTTGTAATAGATAACTTGTGGAATCGAAATTTTCTGTGTATTTTTTTTTCAACAACCTATACTTCTTTTGTTTCCTGAAATAATCAAAGACAAGGTTCCTTGTCATCATGTATAAATAGCTGCAAAAATCTTCAACCGTTATTATTTTATCCCTCTTTGCCCATACCTTTAAAAACAGGTCCTGCAGTATATCCTCTGCAAGATGACTATCACCAAGAAACTTGATGATATCATTCTTAGCTTTTACTTTGTAAGAAATGTAAAACGCTTCGAAAACTTTATAATCGCCCTCCGATATACCATTAATATATTTCCTGTTCTGACATGCAGGAATTTGTTGCATCAGCAAAATTTTTGAATAAGAAAATAAAAAGCAGTGTGGATAAACCTAAAATGGAATATGTAAAATAGTTATTCCATTAAGATGCACTATCAGTGGCCAATGCGATGAGGAGACAGATATAGCGATTTCGTTGGTCTGAAAATATTTTATATGGAAAGTCAGGTCGCATAGAACAGTTCAAAGATAATGATACTTTTAACGACAATAAGAAGAGTGTGAAAAGTAGCCGATAATCTTAACTTTATAAAAACCTTTCCAATGCAAAATGACAACCAGCAAATATCCGTAAGAATAGCTAAGCTTATTTTAGGTTTTTTTAGTTCTAATCTTACTAATCGTGAACAGAAAGAACTTGATTTATGGGTGGGTAATTCGGACAAAAATCTAAAATTATTCGAAGAATTTGCTCACATTCGAAACCGACCGATAGATCCGGCGGAGCATCCGGAACTGAATGAAGAAGCGGTTACTACATGGAATATGGTAGGATTAATAGTAAAATATCTTAAAAAAGAAATTAACCCTAAGGAACAAAAGCAATTAGACAAATGGCTGAATAGCTCGAAAAAGAACCGAGAGATATTCGATTCAATGCCTAAAACCTCCGACATGAAAATTGTATTTGAATGGCTTGCCGACAAATACATAAAGGATCTGAATAAACCTAACCTCAATTGACGACATTCCTGAAGTTTGCATCAAGTATTTGTAATATTTGCAATGATTCCTGAACTACAACTTTATCCATTGTGACGTCCTCGCCAAAAACCGGGCTGGTCAGAATATAGGAGGAGGCCACTCTACTTTGATTCAAGATGGACATTTGACTATGAGATTTGTAATTGTATCTTATAATCAGAGGGTTTTATATGTATGCTATGTAATTAAGAAAATCTTAATTAATTTAGGTTTACTTGATAAAAACAATCGCTAACCGAACTGAGACCTTTATATGCTGCCGTCTGACGATCATAATCTGAGCAAAGAAAGTTTTATGCTTTTTTATTCCGCGTTGGCTCCTGACTTTGCGAGATTAGTCCAATCAAAAATCAATTTCCGCATCCTGCTAGTGTTTTTGGTTAGCACTTTATTTTGTGTTAATCATACGTGGGCACAACCACAAACCAATAACTGGTTTTTTGGCGATTATAACGGTCTGAGCTTTTCGAACGGTAGTCCTGTCGTTATTCAGGGGGGAATGAACCTGGCTATGGAAGGCGCGTCAGCTATATCCGATAAAAACGGTAACCTGCTATTTTATACAGATGGGGTAACGGTATGGGATCGTAATCATAATATCATGTCGAATGGCCAGTCACTGGCCGGTGGTTACGGAAGCTCAACACAGTCCTGCCTGATTGTTCCGAAGACTGCGGACGGCAAGCAGTATTATATTTTCACGACGGACCAAGAAGGTGGATTGAATGGCTTTGAATATTCAGTAGTGGATCTTTCGCTGAACAATGGATTAGGAGTTGTTATTATTAAAAATCAATTACTGATGACGCCCTGTTCAGAAAAAGTCACGGCAGTACGTCATTGCGATAAAAAAGATTATTGGGTGATAACGCACCAGTACGGAACAGACGCATATTATGCATACCTAGCAACTGAAACCGGTATCAATCCAACGCCGGTGATTAGCCATTCGGGATCTGTAATTCCTGTTACCTATGCAACGATGGCAGGGCAGTTAAAATCATCACCGGATGGAAAGTTACTCGCGGCGGCGCATGCCAATATAGGTATTGAGTTATCGGATTTTGATAATCAAACGGGCATCGTGTCAAATACATCAGAAATCTTTGGCAACAGCAATGCCCATCATTATGGCGTTGAATTTTCCGCAAGTTCGCAGGTACTCTATACTTATATTCATGCATACTGGAATGGCGTTGATTTTACTCGGCATTCTGGATTGTTTCAATTCAATCTTTCACTTCCGGACAGGGTTGCCATCGCAAATTCAAAAACAGAAATTGCGCACTACGATGTACCCAGTGATGTCAGTTCATTGCAACGGGCATCTAACGGTAAGATATATATGTCGCAGTTTCTGAAAAATTATCTGTCTGTCATTAATAACCCTGAAGTAATTGGCACCGGCTGCAATTTTACAGAAGAAGCGGTACCTCTACTGAACCGCTGCGAAGCAGCCCTTCCTAATTTCTTAAACGATTATACGGCATCGACAGATTCCTTTCATATAACCGGGAACGGTAGCTGCGTGAACACAGCCGTGGAGTTCCACTATATCCCTACCGGTGAAGTCTCAGCACTTTTGTGGAATTTTGGAGACCCGGCCTCGACAGCGCAAAACACGTCGTCGTCTGCTGATCCTTCGCATGTATATGTGGCACCCGGGCAATACGATATAACGCTGATAAAATACAGTCCTTGTAAAAATGATACATTGCGCCAGCGTATTACTGTTGGTTATTTATCACTTAGCCTTGGAAAGGATACTGCAATATGTAAAGGCGCAACAATAACACTTGTTCCGCAAGTGTCCGGCCCGGTGTCGCTTACCTGGCAGGACGGAAGCATCGGGGCAGACTATCACACAAATACGCCGGGTTTATATTGGGTGGAAGCGAGTGATAACAGCAGCGGATGTAGACGAAGAGATTCAATCCTTGTTAGCAGCAGACCTTCACCGTTGGTGAACTTGGGTAAAGATACTTCTTTGTGCGAAGGAGAATCACTGCAATTGAATGCGTTCAATAGTGGCGCTACGTATAACTGGCAGGACGGAAGTAATAATCCCCAGTATTTGGTGCGTAAAGGAGGTACATACTGGGCCGAAGTATACCTTGACGGTTGCATGCAACGTGATTCGATTACTATCGCCACTCTGCAAAAGCCACAGTTCAGCCTCGGACCTGATCAGTTTATCTGTCCAGGAATTCCGATCATTTTATCACCAGGTATCATGAGTGCGGACTATCTGTGGCAGGACGGCAGTACTAGTAATTCATATACGGTGAATAAAGAAGGCACCTATAGCCTGACTGTTACCAATGATTGTGGCTCAACAATCGATTCAATTATTATAACAGCAGGAAATTGCACCGTCCGCATCCCGTCCGCATTTTCACCAAACAATGATGGCTTAAATGATAGGTTTCATATAACAGGAACAGGACTTGTTTCTTCTTTTCATCTGCTAATTGTTGATCGGTATGGAAATACCATATTTGAATCTCACGATAAGAATGCATACTGGGACGGAACGTACAAGGGGACGATGCTACCGGTTGCTGTGTATGTGTATTTTCTCAGCTATACTGAATCTGGTAATAGTGAAATAAAAAAAGCTAAGGGCACATTGCTGCTGACCCGTTAATTTTATACCCAGCTTTATTTTTTAGATACACATAGGCATAGACGTTATGAACGAGCATGAACTTTATGATTTTAGGTGATAACCCTTAGTGTAAAAAAATTTTTATATAAGTTGATTTTTGAATCGTAAAATCACTATACATTTACGAAACGCAGGCAATTATGCTGCGCAAATACGAAACAGTTAGATTTTCCACTTTTCTGATTTTTTAGCAAATAATAGCCACCTTTATCCTTCGATAACCCCTGCTTTTAATTCCCTGTCCCCTTTACTGTAACTCTATTTTCCAAAACCGCCAAACAGGCTGTATGAAACCGTATTGCCTTGCCATACCACTATTGGCACTGATCATTTTTGCCCATAGTGATGCAATTGCCCAGGATGATGATGCTTCAAAAAGTGAAGCGACTATTTCTGCACGTTATATTAATAAGGTTACTGATCATGTCAGTACTGTTGACCGGAAGTTGGAGTCATACAATGCAAAAGCGTTACAACAATTTCAAAAACACCAGGAAAGGCTCTGGAAAAAATTAAACCAAGTCGATTCAGTTGGTGCAAAGAAAATAATTGCGGATGCGCAGCAGCGTTATAAATCTTTTGAACAGAAATTAAATGATCCGAAACAGCTTAGTCAATACATTCCGCTATTGGATACACTGAAGACCTCCTTAAAATTCCTTTCCGCAAATAATAATCTTCTTACGAAAGCAAAAAACGGAACAGCCAGTGTGGACCAGGCACTTGGAAAAGTGAACGGACTTGAAAATGAACTGCAGAAAGCGGATGTAATCAAACAGTATTTGAACCAGGAACGCCAGTTATTGCAGCAGCAATTGCAAAATCTTGGACTGGTAAAACAGTTAAAGCAATTCAATAAGGATGTTTATTATTATTCACAACAGGTGAATGAGTATAAGCAAATTTTGAAAGATCCTAAACGTATCGAGCGCAAAACAATTGAACTACTTAGCCGAACTAAGCTGTTCCAGGACTTCATGCATAAGAATAGTTTACTCGCCAGCTTGTTCCGGCTGCCATCAGATGATCCTAACGATCCCGGCTATGCGCAATTGGCAAATGGTTTGCAAACCCGCTCCCAGGTCAACCAGTTTATTCAGAACCAGCTCGGCAGTGGTGGTCCTGCAGCATTGCAACAAGTGCAGGGCAATATCCGGCAGGGGTCGGACATGCTGCAGCAATTGAAGAATAAAGTAACGCAGTATGGTAGCAGTAGCGATGATGTAATGCCTGAAGGTTTCAAACCATCCGCACAAAAGACAAAATCGTTTTTTAAACGGCTCGAATATGGTACCAACATCCAGTCGCAACGAGCACAATATTTTTTTCCGGCCACAAGTGATATTGCTTTATCCGTTGGTTATAAGCTGAACAATCGCTCTGTTATTGGAATAGGCGCTGCGTATAAATTGGGTTTGGGGAATGGTTGGAACCATATGCAATTCTCTCAGCAGGGAGCAGGTTTAAGAAGTTTTATTGACTGGAAATTTAAAGGAAACTTCTGGATCACGGGTGGTTTCGAAGCAAACTATAAAACAGAATTCCATAAAATCGATGAATTAAAAAGCCTGGATGCCTGGCAGCAAAGCGGACTCATTGGAATCAGTAAAGTGGTCGATGTCAAGAGCACGTTCCTGAAAAAAACAAAGCTGCAATTGTTATGGGATTTTCTCAGTTACCAGCAGATGCCGCGAACGCAAGCTGTATTATTTAGGATCGGCTACGGATTTAATTAAACACAAACACAAGACATATACTATAAAATTCACGAACGCTATATGAAATCAAAACTATTGTTCACACTTTCGTTGTTGCTAACCTATGTTTTTGCTATAGCACAGGCTCCCCAGTTGGCCAAGGTCACCCCACCTTCACCGAACGCTGCGGCCTTTCAGAAGTATGGAGAAATTCCTGTTAGTCCATATACTGGTATACCTGATATTTCCGTACCCGTATATACAGTTCAGTTCAGGGATATCTCAATCCCGATAAGTCTTAGTTATCACGGATCAGGAATTAAAGTAAATGAGGAATCAAGCCAGGTTGGACTTGGATGGGCGATGAACACGGGCGGATGTATCAGCCGTAATATTATTGGAGACGACGATTTTGTCGGATGGGGCTATTTTAATAACTACAACAATAATCTTCCGGACATTACCGGTAATCATGGTCCAACAAATGTGCTTGTGCAAGGTTGCCTCTACCCGAGGTTTAACAGGAGTATACCCAATCAGCCCACTCTTGATACGCTTGATCTTACGTCATATCTGACTTCAAGTCCAGGCTTCGATTTTCAACCCGATCAATACTTTTATAATTTCTTAGGTCATTCAGGAAAATTCGTACTAAAAAGAAACCGTACTGCAGCATTACAGAAAGCGGAAAAAATAGAAATCACCTGCATGGATACAACAGGTAGCGCTTTTCGCGTAAGGGATCTTTCGGGATTTATTTACGATTTTGCTGCAACAGAAAACAATTATAGCAACAGTCAGTATCATAATAGCGCCTGGTATCTCACAAAGATTACTTCACCGAATGGCAATACCGTTAACTATAAATACAGTACGAACGTAAGCAGGGTAACAACACTCGGTTCTTACGCCATCACACGGGATGACTTTACCGCGCCCATGCAAACTGCTCTCGGCATGATGTCCGGAACACCATATCCCACTCAGGAAGGTGTCGCCCCGCCCCGGGATTATTCTTCCGTTCAATTAGACACTATAGATTTTACCAACGGTATTGTAAAATTCTTTTATTCAGCAAGGACAGATGTGCAAAACGATAAAAAACTTGACAGCGTCAGCATATTTTTGAGAGATGCAACCGGCACTTTGAACAGTTCTCCGTTAAAAACGATCGCGTTAACATATACTTATTTTGATTACGGCGCCACAGATAATGATTTCAGCAGCAGTACACCGTATTGCTCGCAACGTTTAAAATTGCAGAAGGTCACTGAAAAAGGGTATTATGGAACAATTCCAAGCATAGCCAGCCCTTATGAGTTTACATATAATGAAGGTCTCGGCAACACTACCAACCTTCCATCAAAAAATTCATTCGCGCGTGATCACTGGGGCTATTATAATGGTTATACAGCGAGTACTTCTCTGCTGCCTGTGTTTACTCCGATAAGTTCGCCGGATATCGTACAAGGTGTGTTGGGTATCCAGGGACCCCAGCGAGATCCCGATCCCGTGTTTGTTTCAGCATTTGTATTAAAAACAATCAAATATCCAACCGGCGGAACAACGGAATTGCAGTTCGAATCCAATGACTATGACGAAAAACAATCACAGGTCAATGATTTTTCATATTTCGGGAAAATGTATTCACTGGCAACACAAACCAAAACGGTGACCTATGATAATATAGCAAAACATTTTTCAGGTACCGATACTGCTGACTTGCGTGACGAATATATTTTTACTAATCCTACTTCTGGTGGCTCGCCGTACATGGTACATGTCAATGCACATTTTAGGTTTTCCAATCCAACTACTGATTGTTCCCGATACTTTTATCAAAATCAAATCAAATTCGATATCTATGATTCAACAGGAACGACTGCCATAGTATCGAAGGATCTAGGTAATTATACACCATGCAGCGGAGGAAACTATAACAACTGTTTAATCTGTGGCGGCGGTGTATTTACGGTAAACATGGATCTGGTATTACCACCAGCCAAATATGTTATTCGTTTTTATGCAGATCCGGTTTTTAACACGGCCTTGCAGGATGCTGGTTGGCTCTTCACTTACTATTCACTAGCATCTTCCATACAGACTTACGGTACATACAACAAAAATTATGTAACGGGCGGGGGATTGCGCATTAAGCGAATTATTGATCATGATTCACTAAATGTTGCTAATGACAGGATTAAGCGTTTTGACTATCATTATATGGCCGACACCAACGGTGATGGTTTGCAGGAGGAGAATAGTTATGGCAGGAGGATGTCGAAGCCTTATTACGGATATTTTGCCACAACGGTTGAAGACATTCAACAGGCAATACCAACCGGCACAATTTACACTTTCACCACTTCAGATCACCTGATGCGTTCCTCGGATAGTAATTATCCATTGAACGGTTCCGCTGCGGGTGCTGTAGTAGGATATGATCAGGTCACCGTTTACGAGGGCGAGAACGGAGAAAATGGAAAAACAGTTTATAAGTACATCAATAAGCCAGATTTTGTTAGTCCCTACAATACCAGGTTCGGACTACCTATGCGTCCTCCGTACGGAGCTACAATACCGGAATCGTTGAATGGTTCTTTGATCAATCAAACAACCTGGTCGGCAGCCGGTAAAAAGGTAAAAGAAGTAATTAATGGTTATATTTCGGATATAGATAATGAGAACACGATTTACGGCGTCGAACAGCGAATTTATCCGAAATTTTTAACAACAACCGATCTCAATGGGAACACCAGCCGAACTGCAGACTATCTTTTGCCGTGCGATAAGTTGCTAGTTTCTTACTGGCTTCAGAAATCAGTATTTAATCACCTTGATACAACTACAGAAAGGTTATATGCACAGGGTGATGATACCAAATATGAAGAGATCGTTACAAATACTTATTACGAAGACACTTCACACTATCTCCCGACAAGAATAGTAACAACAAATAGCAAGGGTGAAAAAATTACAACATTTAGTACATATCCTTCCAGCTACACGACGTTAACGTCTGGTGATGCCGTTACACAAGGCGTTTTGAATCTGCGAAATAAACATATCATCAATGCACCGGTTGAAAAATATATCCAGAAGATCAATGGAGACGGTAGCAACACAAGGGTAACATCGGGTGTCATTACCGCGTACGGGTCATCAACGCCGTTGCCATCGCTTGCCTACATGACCGAAACAATATCGCCGATTACCAATTTTGCATCCCTTCTGATCAATGGTTCTGGTGCAACAATGGATAGCCGTTATAAGCCTCAGATTTATTTCGATAATTATGATTCTTACGGAAATGTCATACAACAGCATAAAAGCAATGATATTTCCAGTGCTTATATCTGGGATTATAATTCATCGTTTCCTATCGCAGAATGTACAAATGCTGCCGCAAATGAAATCGCTTATACCTCCTTTGAATGGAACGGTTCTGGAAACTGGACAATTCCTTCAGCGACCCGGAATACATCAGTTGCAATGACCGGTAAAAAAAGTTACACGTTAAGCAATGGAAGCGTTACAAAAACTATTTCCAACACGACTAAAAGTTATATCGTGAGTTTCTGGAGTCAGTCGGGAACGGCAACAGTCAATAGTACCAGCGCAGCGACTTCACTGACCAGGAACGGATGGACATATAATGAGATAACGCTAACATCAGGCACGTCATCTGTAACTATCGCTGGTACCGGAACCATTGATGAATTGCGGTTGTATCCTTCAGACGGTCGTATGTCCACGTATACATTTGAACCGCTGATTGGAGTATCGAGCGTAACGGACATGAATAACCGAATTAATTACTACGAGTATGACGGATTGGGTAGGCTGAAACTTGTAAAAGATATGTTCGGCAATGTTGTGAAGACAATGAGCTATCACTATAAAAATAATTCTTCCAATTAAATTTTTGGATAAGCATGAAAAAGCTAATTGCTACCTGCATTACAGGCATAGTCTGTCTCTTACTGTCGGTTTCTTCGTTTAGTCAGCTAACGATAGAGGGACAAACCTGCGTTCTTTCAGGAACAGAATACCAATACAACCTCAAGGGTGATATTCCCGATGGTTCACAGATATGTGTGAGTGGGGGAACGATCACCGGAGTGGCATCTTCATGTACGTCGGCTTTAGGCGCAGGATATGTCCGCGTGACGTGGACCGATAAAAAAGGCTCGATCAGCCTGAAATCGGGACAGGGTAATCAAAGCCTGGATGTTGTCGTTACGACACCGCTTGATCCGGGAACGATCAGTTCTGTAAAAGCTGAACTAATCAGTTTTAAAGCTTCTTGCTCGGCAATCTCTTGCGGTAAGCCGAATGGCGGCGGTTGTAATGCCACGTACTCATTCCAGTGGCAGCGTTCGCTGAATAACCTGGTGTGGGAAGATATTAAGGGGGCTACAGGTCAGAACCTTGGCGCTCTTTCAGCGCTGACGGATACCTACTTCTACCGGAGAAGAGTAACCGAAAATAATTCGAAGACGGTGGCGTATTCGGATGCCACCGTCGTTTATGTTTCAGTTGATATGACAGGCCATTAAACTATACTTAACCTCTTTGTATGTTGAATAAACATTTTTGCACTGCTGTTCTTGCACTATTTTT
The DNA here is from genome assembly GCA_049840875.1 of Chitinophagaceae bacterium. GTDB lineage: Bacteria > Bacteroidota > Bacteroidia > Chitinophagales > Chitinophagaceae > JAFDYH01. The sequence goes on from JASGJE010000008.1 coordinate 81,107, forward strand.
TTGCCAGCTTGTTGCGGCGAATCCTTTTAATACTGTATCAATTACCGGTCCGACCTGCGGAACTGCGAATACTGTCTATCAGTTTACGATTGTCTCCTCGCCGATGTGGACTAATTCGACAAATATGCAATGGTGTGTTACGGGCGGTACAATAAGTACCACTTCCGGGGGAACATTCACCACAGGTTGTAAAAGCGCTACGCCGCTGCCAAATGTCTATGTTAAGTTTACAAGCAGTGGATCGATAACACTGACAACTTCTCTGGGAAACGCAACGTTGAATTTTACTGTATCCTCTTCTGTAACCGGTGGGAACCATAACAAATACATCGCAGACGATAACGTACGGAACCGTACCTGGATTAAATCTTGGATCAAGCGCAGGTGCTAGTGGGGGCAGTTGTTCTCCTAGCTATTCCTATCAATGGCAATCATCCCCAAACAACGTTACGTATACGAATATCTCCGGGGCAACAGCGACTACGTATAATTTTTCATCAGCACTGACTGCGACTACTTATTATAGGCGGATGGTAACTGAAACTGTTTCCAGTACGGTTGCTTATTCTAATGTCGCAACGGTTACAGTAATGCCGCAGCTCTATCCAAATTCTGTATTGCCCGCAAGCCAGGATATATTTATTGGGGATGCCGCTTCCAATCTTTCAATACCAAATGCATCAGGAGGTAATTGTTCGGGAAGTTATACCTATAGCTGGCAATATTCTACCGATAACAGTATATGGAATACATCAGGAATAGGTACTCAAAATGGACTTGTGCCTGGCTCGCCCAACGCGACAATTTATTACCGGCGAAAAGTAGTCTGTGGTTCTGAAACGGCTTATTCTTCGGCCGGAGCAATCCTGGTGCATAGCCATTTATCCGCCAGCGGTATTTCGCCAGGGTCTCAGACAGTCACTTACAATTATGGCCCCGGCACACTTAGTACAACTATTGCTGGCGGTATCTGTACTTCTTATACCATTCAATGGATGCAGAGTTCCGATAATGTTACCTGGACAAATATATCTGGGGCAACATCGTCAACATATAACCCCGGCAATCTCACGGCGACACGATATTATAAGGTGCAGGTGATATGCGGATCTGAAACTGTTTATGCTGGGCCTGTTACGATAACAGTCGCTCCGCAGTTGGTGGCCGGTACAATTGGTGGTGGCAGTTCGCCAATTACCTATAACACGTCACCAGGTTATTTTACAGTCTCCGGTATCACGGGCGGAAATTGTGCTGGTGCCTTTACGTATCAATGGCAACAATCTTCCGATAACGTTACTTTCAATAGTGTCAGCGGTGCAACTGCATCAAACTTTAATCCCGGTAATCTTACTGCAACAACTTATTATAAACTTGTTATTAATTGCGGTGTCGAATCGGTTACAACAAATACAATTACAACAACGGTTAATCCGCAATTGATTGCAGGAACAATTACAAGTCCGGTGGGGTCAACGATTACTTATAATACGGCACCGGGAACCGTTAGCGGCACGGCTGGATCCGGCGGTGGATGTTCGGGTGCTTACACTTATCAATGGGAATCTTCTATTGATAATGTAACCTTCAGTGCCATCAGCGGAGCAACTTCGCTCAGCTATGTTCCGGGTGGAATGACCGCATCTACTTATTATCGCAGGAAAATAACCTGCGGAACTGAATCTATTTATTCAAACACCATCAATATTGCCGTTGCGGCTCAACTGGCTGCTGGAACGATTAGCCCGATGTCCTCTACGATTCCGTTCAATTCTTCTCCGGGTACCCTGACAAGTTTTAGTGCTTCGGGCGGAAATTGTTCTGGATCTTATTCCTATCAATGGCAACAAAGCACCGATAATGTAACGTTCAATAATATTAGTGCTGCAACATCATTGACGTACACGCCGGGAAATTTAATTGTACAGACGTATTACCGCATGGTAGTAACCTGCGGTACAGAAACGGCGTATTCTGCGGTGACGGCTATTTCAGTAGGAACTTCCGGCTGTACTGATATGAGCTATGTTCGTGTTCGTGATATCGTAAAACCTGGTATTACGGATAAAGCAGGTGCAGATGCGCTGACAGGAAATACCAACGCAAGGCAAACAACGCAATATGTTGATGGATTGGGCCGCGTTGTTCAGGTAGTAGTGCAACAAGGATCACTGGCAACAGGTCAATCCGCTACCGATCTTGTCAGTCCAGCTTTATACGATCCGTTTGGCAGAGAGTCTTATAAGCTATTACCCTATGCTTCTTCGGGTACAGATGGCAGTTACAAATGTAATGCCGTAAGTGAACAGAATACTTTCAACGCGTCAAGGTATACAGATGAGCAGTATTATTATGGAAAAAAGTTGTTTGAAGCATCGCCCCTTAATCGTCCTTCCGGCACCTATGCTCCTGGTAATAATTGGGTAGGATCGACGAAAGGTGTGCTTGCTAATGAGTGGATTAATTCGCTTCTTGACTCCGTACGAATATGGAATGTTGGTGATGTAGCCAATGATTTTGGCAGTTATAGTTCACCAGGAGTTTATGCAGCAGGGGCTTTATTAAAATCTTCGGCAAAAGACGAAAATGGTAATCAAGTAATTGAATTTAAGGACAAGGAGGGAAAGGTGGTTTTGAAAAAAGTACAATTGACCGCTTCTGCTGATAATGGGGGTGGATCAGGTCATGTCGGATGGTTATGCACCTATTACATCTATGATGATTTTGGTTTATTGCGCGGCGTAATCCAACCCGTAGGTGTCCAACTATTACTATCCAACAATTGGGCATTGACGTCAACTATATACAATGAACAATGTTTCCGTTATACTTATGATAGCAGGCAGCGAGCAATCATGAAGAAACTACCTGGCGGAGGGTTAATATATTCAATTTATGATGCGAGAGATCACTTGGTAATGACACAGGATTCTGTGATGCGGGCATCTCACAAATGGTTTTATACTTCTTACGAAGTTCTTAATCGTCCGTCTATAAGCGGGCTAATTATAGATAATACCAACTACAATAATGCGTCTTATCATAGGGGTCTAGCAGAAGTAAGTACAGCTTATCCTAACTTGACTAGTTATACAAATGAAGAATTATCCCGGACGTTTTATGATAGCTATGCATGGCGCAGCGGAGAAGGCAATCCACTAAGTGCTTCCTGGAATACGACTGACAATAGTTATTTTCAAAGCGCATCGACAACGGTGTATCCTTATGCAGAAACGCCAACGCAAACTACACAATTAAAGGGATTAGTTACCGGTACGAAAGCAAAGGTGCTTGGCAGCAGTGCAACATTCAATTATACTGCCAGTTTCTACGATGAAAAAGGAAGGATGATTCAATTACAAAGCACAAACATCACAGGAGGAACAGATATTTCTACATCACAGTTTAGCTGGACCGGGCAGTCGATAATTACAATTATTCATAATGAAAAAGCAGGCGTCAATGCGCAAACGTCTGTTGCGTTGACACAGCTAACCTACGATGATCTGGGACGGGTGACAAAGACAGAAAAGAGAATCAGCAATACGAAAGTAAATAACGGAGCAATGCCAGGTTCGTGGAACACGGTTTCTCAGGCAGAGTATGATGCAATGGGTTTATTGCAAAAGAAAAAGCTGGGTGCTGCGCCGTTGGAAACCTTACAGTATGATTATAATATTCGAGGATGGATGCTGGGAGCAAACAGGACTTATGTAAAGGATTCTTTAAGCACAACCAATTGGTTTGGGTTTGACCTCGGTTATGATAAAACTTCATTCACAGTAAATGGTGCTGCCCGCGGATATGCCGCTGCACAATACAATGGCAACATCAACGGTATGCTTTGGAAAAGTACAGGGGATGATGAATTACGTAAGTATGACTTTACCTATGATGCTGTCAATCGTTTAACGGGTGCTGACTTCAATCAGTTAACGGCGGGTGTGTTTAGTAAAACCGCATTAGTTGACTTTAGTGTAACAGGACTCAATTATGACGCCAATGGAAATATCTTAAGCATGAATCAAAAAGGCTGGATGCTTGGTGGTAGCGTAACGATAGACAGTTTACTATACACATATATCAGCAATAGCAATAAACTGCTGAATGTACTTGATCGTAAAAACGATACCACTACGAAACTGGGTGATTTCCGAAGTTCGAAAGCATACATGACTGCACTAAGTAATAATAAAACAACTGCGGCTACAGATTACAGCTATGATCCCAACGGAAATTTATCGCTGGATAATAATAAGGACATTACGGCTATACTATATAATCATCTGAATCTGCCGGATAGTATCCGTATCAAAGGAAAAGGTACGATCAAATACACTTATGATGCAGCAGGTGTGAAATTGAAAAAAGTGACAATTGACAGTACGACATCGCCCGTCAAAATAACTACGACTTTATATCTGTTCGGCAATTTCATCAATGATACATTACAATACCTGTCACAAGAAGAAGGAAGAGTTAGATATGATACGGCTAAAAAAGCATTGTATTATGATTACTTTGTGAAGGACCATCTCGGAAATGTTCGTTTGGTGCTTACCGAGCAAAAAGATACAAGCTTCTATCCGGCTGCCAGTATGGAGACAGCGCAGTTAGCAAACGAAAGACTTTTCTACAGTAAAGTAGATACTGGAAGAGTGAACAAATCTACCGTTACAGGATACCCGAGTGATACGTACACAAATCCGAATGATTTTATTCAAAAGACGGGAACCAATGGTGTAAAGGTTGGAACAGGTATTGTTCTTAAAGTAATGGCAGGTGACCAGTTTAACATTCGCGCGAATAGTTGGTATAGTAGCAGCAGCCCTGCGCCTGGGACACCTGCCAGTCCATTGAACGATATCGTTGCTGCGCTTGCAGGAAGTATTGGCGGCATACCAGGCGGCAAAGTTTCAGGCGCAGAATTACTCGCCAGCGGTACTTTACCTATCGGTGCTGGAGGTTTCCTCGGAACGCAGAGCGGGTATACTGCTTCCAAGCCTAAAGCATTTGTAAACTGGGTCTTATTTGATGAACGTTTCAATTTCGTAGCGAACAGCAGTGGCTTTGAGCAGGTAGGAACAGCAGGTACATTTACGACGCATGTAAGGAATAATATGCCTGTAAATAAAAGCGGCTATTTGTATATTTATGTAAGCAACGAAACGCCAAATATCGATGTGTTCTTTGACAATTTACAGGTGACTCATATACGCGGGCCTTTGACTGAAGAAACACACTACTATCCATTCGGATTAACTATGAATGGAATTAGTGGTAAAGCTTTAAAGTTGAATTATGGAGCAAACCTGAAACAGTTTATAGGTAAGGAAAAGCAAGAAAAAGAGTTCAGTGATGCTAGTGGATTGGAAGAATATGATTTTGGTGCCAGATTTTATGATCCACAGATTGCCAGATGGAATAGTATTGACCCATTGGCTGAACTTAGTAAGAGGTGGAGTCCATTCAATTATTCTTACAACAGTCCAATACGTTTTCTTGACCCTGACGGCATGTCTGCGACAGAAAGTTTGTCTGAATGGAATGCAAGAATGCAGGAAAATCAAAATAATAAAGGCTCCTCAGAAAACTATCAGTTATCTGCTTCTCAAATAAATGAAAGACATGATCAGGACGAAAATGTGAAGGTGATTGTTGACAAAGTCAAAGATGCTATGAAACAGGCAAATTTGACTGGTGTTGGCATTAGCTCCTGTGCTGATAAGTATAAAACTTATGATAAATCCAAAACCGTTGATGGCGACAATGGATATAATTGTGCCGGATTGGCATTTAGGAATTATAGAAATATGCCAATGCAGGAAACGCTGGAAATGTTGGAAAAAAATAAAATTAAAGGCCCTGCAAAGGAAGGCGATCTGAAATTTTACTTTTGGCATTATTATACCGAATACTCAACTGCAGACGGAAACGTAATAAAAAGCCAATATGATTTCCATGTGGTTTCAGGTGTAGTGGGAGCTAATGGTGCGGATCCAGCGTCTGTGTTTTCCAAAAACGGTTTACGACAGGTACATGGACCGTTGAAGCCAACAGATTGGGCTCCAGAAGCACGAAGCCGATATTTAGACAATGACAGAAACGAAACACCCTTCATTTATAATGGGCAAAAAGTTTTTATCACGCGTACTCAAATTACTCTGATTACTTATATTTTACCATGTAAAGATTATTAGTTATGAAAATATTGTTTTATAGTTTATTGTCCTTTGCAATGTTCTTTCAAAATAACAAGGCAAAAAATATGAATAAAAAGGTTGTATATGAACATAAGGAATTTTCTGCTTCCTATTCCATAGAATTGGAATGGAAAAATGATTCGATAATCGGAACCTATTATGGAAGTGAGGTTGATAGCAGAGGTGAATTAATATATTATAGGTCTGATTTTTCATATCATGGGAAAAAAGACGGTAGCAGTGGGATTTATTTTGTTCTCAAAAATTATGATTTTAGTTTTAAATCTTTTCAGAAGAACAAAGAAAACAATGATTTGATTAAAGATTTATCAGCTATATCCCCGATATTGACAGGTCAACAGATTTTTCAGGGAAAATTTTATGGAGAAGTTCTTGAAATGAAGCGAACGCGACGTTTTTCCGATTCTGCGTTTGATATCATGATATTTCTAAAAAAAGGATATGAAAAACAAAAAGCTAACATTGGTTGGTGATGTGCTAAGTTTGATAATGCTAAAGATTATCTGGTCTTTAGGAAATACTGAAAAATAATTGATTTACAGGTGTAAGCCTTGCCCGTTAGTAAATTTAATAAACTCAATATTTTGTAACCAGTATCGGTGTCTCAAAATTTAGACAACCTTTTCAGCTTAAACATGCGCCAAAAAGGTACCCTGAAATGGGTAATTAAGTGCACAATCTAATTCATCTACATCATCGATACACCAGCCTATGCATACGATTCAAGTTCTGAATAAAAAAAGGACGATTTCGTAACAAAGGTATAAAGTTCAACTAATTAATTTATTTCTCATTTTTTCCATAAAAATATCTTTGAAGTTAGCTCCGATCGGTATTCTCCGAGATAATTTTTTCAAAACTAGCTCATTATTTTCCATAGATGCGATTTGTCGAAGGGCAATAATATACGATTTATGAATTCTCATAAATTGATTTGTGGGCAATCTTTCTTCCAATTCTTTCATGGTAAGATAAGCAAGCGTTTTTTGCGTACCTCTATGAAAAGCTACATAATTATTCATTGCCTCAATAAAATCAATATCGTCCAAATCGATTTTGAGCATCTTACCGCGAAGACCGGCTTTGACAAAAATATAATCATTTGGAATCGCCTCTTCGTCTGAAAATTGATGCAGAGAAATGCTATCAGTAACACGCTTAACCGCCTTAACAAACCTTTTAAACTCGACCGGTTTCATCAAATAATCTATCGCGTTAAGTTCATAACTTGTCACTGCAAACTCTGAATAAGCAGTGCAGAAAACTACATTTACAGTCTCGTCGATAAGTCTTTTAACCTGTATTCCATTCATCTCATCCATCTGTATATCCAGAAAAACGAGGTCTGGCTTCTCCCGCTTTATTATTTCCATTCCAATAAGTGGATTAGTTTCTTCGCCAACTAGCTCAAGATTGGGAAGCCTCTCTATATACTTCTTTATCACATTAATCGCCGGCTGTTCATCATCTATTATTACGCATTTTACCATTGATTATTCGTTTATGGTTAATTCAAAAGTGTAATATTCTTCCTCATCTGCAGTGTCCATCTTATATTTTCCTTTAAAGGCAACATCTAGCCTTTTAGCGAGATTGGTAATACCGATATTGTGCGATGATAGCTCAAGATTATTTTTTTTCTTTTTATTTCGACAATAGAAGTAAATCTTTCCAGGTTGAAGCTGCACTTTTATTCGCAACGGATTGGAAGGATCCTTAAGGTCGCCATATTTAAAAGCGTTTTCTACTATTGTTATCATTGAAAGAGGTGGTAACATCTGGTTATGCACTTCTCCCCTGACATTATACTCAATAGCTTTTGAATTTGCAAAGCGCATATTATTAATCTCTATTAATAGCTGGAGATTTTCCAACTCTTTCTGTACATATACTTTATCACTCTCATATTCTACCGTTTCCATTGAATAGCGCATAATTCGTGATAACTTCGAAATATTGTCTGCCAGATCCTGAGAATATTCCATTGCCTGCGAAAACAGCACATTCAAAGTATTATGTAAAAAATGTGGGTTAACCTGTGATCTTAAAAAAGCATACTCAAGCTGCAACTTGTCTTTTTGCGATTTTAATTCTTGTTGCCTTAAGTTTGAGTTCTCAAGTTCATTTCTTAGTTTTTCCTCTTGCAAGCTGCGCAATTGCCGTTCTTTTTTAAACGACTGCCTAACATAAAAATAAAGCATAGCATAAGAGAAGTATTGAACATAACCTAATACTGCTCCTTTTATAAAATCCCTGAAATTAGCACCACTATACAATCTTATTCCTGCGGTAGGAAGAAGAAGATAAATATAACAATACCCCAAAAGGGACATTATAAAAAATACAATAAAAAAGGACGCAATGCCCCAAACAATTCCGATTTTCTTATAGAGGCTAAGACAATATACACTTACATAAAAAGTGAGGCAAAAGGGTAGCAAGAAAAAAATGGTAGTAACAATCCTAATGTCGGGTTTAGTGATATAGTTTGCGATGTGGATAAAGCTACCATATAAAAGCCATGCACCTGCATGGATAAAAATTTGGAAGGCAAGTCTGTTCCTGTTCATGGAAAAGGTTCGCATAACGGTCATTTGTGGCAATTTTGTTACGATCAAATCCTAAACAGATAATAAGACCTTTTTATTCAGAAACTCCTTTATTAAAAGAGAACTAACACGTCCATTTTTCACCGGTGTCAAACTACATTCATTTAAAAATTCAAATACACTATCGGTAATTTTATAGAATACGTAACACTTTTTATTAAAAAGGTAGGGAATGTTATTGATCTTCAAAACGCCAAAGCATGAGGGATTAAAAACAAGCCTCCCTGATTTGCAGTGACCCACCTCTTTGTTACACTCGTCTATCTTAATATTTGCAAATTTGTGAAGGTAAAGCCATGCTTCCCATTGCTCCGGGAATTTTGCAACTAAAGGTGAAACTAAATTATAAATTTCCTGAGTGGTATTTTCAGGATTTGAAACATTTTTTTTGCAGGGAGGTATAGAATCGAAAAATTTTAAGTGAATATTCTCCCATGAAGTCCTATAACTGGCTACAGGAATTATTGGAACCGAAGCCTTATTTGCAAGGAAAGAAATCCCCTTTCGTACAAATAGCCTTTGTTCGAGGAAAGTAATGAGACAACAATTGCTGTTGTCGACGTTCATTGAACCCGAACCAGAATTGCCATCGATATAAAATAGAAGAGTTTTCTTTTCTTTTAGGGAACGGAGCATTTGAAAGCCCGCATTGGTTGCTTCCGCATCAATTAATGCGAAATTGCTCAATTCTGCACGGTCTGATAGATCATTATATAAATTCGAGAACCCCTCTCTTTCTTTCTCAATTACATTTCTAGATATAACTAAAGAAAATGGTATTTTATATTTCACTAACAAAAGGTTGATCAATCGGTATGAACCAGTGTGAAATGTGCATATAATAGCAGGATTAATCTGCAAATATTTTAAGGTCTGATTGTCGAGATTTTCAACCTCAAGAAATTGAAGTGCTGGCTCACAAGATTGTTCCAGAATACTTAACTTTTTGTGCAGCAAAATTTTCCGGTAAATATCTTCGTGATGTTTAAAATTAATGGAAGAAAGATAATTAGTAAGCCCAGCGCTTACCATATTAAATTGTCCATAAAGATTTTCGTTATGCTTAAATTTTAAATTCAAGCAATTATCGATAAGCTCATTCCTATAAGAAAGATATTTAGAACGTGTCATACTATTATTGATTCAGAATAAAAATGATACTTGAACAAATCTGATTTCTACAAAAGAGGAACCCAATAAGGATTCCTCTTAATCATACAAACTAATCATTTTCCGGGTGGATAAGGTGGCTGAGTGTCGATGCAAGAACCTTCAAAAAGGAAAGTCAAATTGCAGGTTTCAGGCTTTGCAAGTTTTTGTTGCATTTCTGTAATGCTTAGCGCATTTACCAAAATGTTCTCTGTTGATCTCATACTTCTCAGGTTTTAGGTAAGTTAAATACTGCTTTAGCAGCGTTGTTGACAGACCAAACTTCATCCTGCCGATGAGATATTAAAAACCTGTTACGTGAAAGCTTAATTTACCGATGTAAATGGATAGATAGTGAATGTCTCGATATCAAATTAATGTAGTAATAAACACAATATGGCAAACGATTTGTTCATAATTTGAACAAATCGTTTGCCATATGAATAAATTTTGCAACTTAAAAAAAAGATTTTTTAATACTCACTCAAAGTAATCTCAATCAGTAAAATTAAATACTAATATGGCGTAGAAAATTTTTTATTTTATTCCCTTAAAAAATTCTTCCCAAGAAATATCCATCATTTTTAACACCTTAAACAAACTACTTAAACGTAAATCTTCTGTTCCTCGCTCGTACTTTCCATATTGGGCTCGGCCAATATTATGTTCAAAAGCAAACTGCTCATAACTTGTATAGCCTTTCTTGAGTCTATATTTTTTCAATTTTTCTCCAATTTCAGTTAGAAATTTATCAAAGTCTTCACCAGAAGTCTTAATATTTTTTTGAGATTTCATACTGAAAATAAAAGAAAATCCATTTTATGAATTACTCTTATATAATACCTTATTATATAAATCATATTAATTGATAACTTTTCATATATTTGAAAGGTACTTTTCTTGGGAAATATAAGCGCAGTAAATTGCGTGCCTAAGACTAAAATATTGCTTAACAAGTCTCGTCTCCCGAATCTGACAATTCAAAAAAGCACGAGGGTAAGTTAAAGCGCCCAATTCTCATACAATGAGGTTGGGCCTTCTTACGCATTTGTGCTTTGCTACTGAAAGGTAGTGGCTTGTCAGAGCCAGGGAGGCAAAGGGCGGGAAGGTTCCAACCTTATTGTATTTTATATTAGAACCTCTCCAACCCTGACAATTTTATCCTCAATGCAAGAATGGAATATTGTCAGCTAATATTATCCACTCATAAAGGATCAAGAATTACCACCTATAACTCAATTGTGGCGTTGACAATAATATATCATTCTTATAAAATCTTATTTGCTTGTAAACCGAAGAACCCAGTATAAAAGTCTTTCTCATGTCATATCTCAGGTTAGGGTTCAAGTAGTATCCGTGCCCTTATGAATTTCATCCCGCTTTTTTAGAACGTTAATATAACTGAAATGAAAAAATTACTCATTTTCATAGTGGGCATCGTATTGCCCATACTTTATAGCAATGCACAATCTACGATCAGGCCACTAAAGATAGGCGAAAAGGTTCCTGACGTAGTACTTAGTAATACTTACAACTCTGCTCTAGTTGATCTAAGATTATCATTTTTCCAAAATAAAATTATCATACTGGATTTTTGGTCATCGTGGTGTGGAAACTGCATAAAATTGTTTACTCACTTGGATTCGCTACAACGAAAATTTGGATCTAACCTGCAAATAATTTTGGTGAACAGCAGAAGCAAAGAATCGAATGACGATGAGAAAAAGATAAAAAAAATTATTACTAGTCTTGAAAAGAGAACCGGTCAATCCATATCCTTACCGGTAGTTTACAATTGCGATTCACTTGATTTGTATTTTCCTAACAAATATATACCCCACGAGGTTTGGCTTGATGAAAATAAAAAAGTGATCGCTATTACTTCCTGGATGGAGGTAACTGAGCAAAACATTTCAGCATTGCTCAACAATCAACCGGTTTCTCTTCACACTAAAGAAGATGTTTTAGATTATAATAAGGATAAACCTCTCTTTGTTGATAACAATGGAGGCAATGGCGATGATTTTACTGGTCGTTCAATTGTTACAGGTTACAAAGAAGGAATTTTTGGAATAGTTGTTAGAAACTCCCAGCAGGATGAACAAAAAGTTACCGGGCTTTCATTTCTAAATAATCCTAAGCTGACAATGCTCGAAACAGCTTACACCGGTACCGGTAAACTTGATTTTGCAAAAAACAGGTGGCTATATAATGTTAAAGATCGTAAACAATTCGATGAACACACTGACTCATCTTTTTACTCTTATCTGTATTGCTATGATATTTCGATTCCCCCAACTTCGATGGAAAACTTAAGAAAATATATAAGGGAAGATTTAAAAAGATTTTTTAACCTGACAGCACATGTTGAAAAAAGAAATCTGTCTTGTTATATTTTGAAGCATTTACAAGGAAAGAAAATAATTTCTTCCAAGAAAAACAAAGAAGATGTAGAATACCAGGATGGCAGCTTAAAAAAATATCTCCACTTCTACCCTTTTTCGGAAATCGTAAAATTCTTCGACTTACGTCTCGATAAGCCGTTGCTAAATGAAACTACACTACCGCAAACTCTCCAATTAGATATTGAACTGCCAAATAACCTAACTGATCAACAAGGATTGCTTCAATCCTTAAAAAATGCAGGTTTTGAAATCGGATTAGAAAACAGGAGGATCGATGTAGTTATTATTTCCGACAGATAGCTTTTATTACATCTTTCATTCAATCATTCATCGCATTCCTAATCCTCAAAAACGCTTTTATGAATTTTTCAAAACAACTTAGCATAAGTACAGCACTTAAATATTTCAACATACTAATACTTTGCTTACTTCTAAACATAGCTGGTTTCGCGCAGAAAAAAATAAATATAAAAGGTCAACTCAAAGAGGAAAGCGGCGAACCCATACTAGCAACGATAAATATAAAAGGAACCACGATAACGGTAACAAGTAGTCCAGAAGGATTATTTATTATTAAAAATGTATTACCAGATGCCGTTCTATTAATAAGCGGTGTTAACATAGAGCCACTTGAAATAAAATTAAACGGGAAAAATGATATCGGTATAATCTCGGTAAAAACAAAAATTAAAGAAGGCGAAAATGTCATTGTGGAGGCGAGCACGGGTTATCAACGCATTCGGCCTAATGAAATCAATGGATCAGTGGCGGTTGTTGACAACTCGGCTTTTAATCGGCAAACGGGCACCAGTATTCTAAAACGGCTAGAGGGCACTGTCAGCGGGCTTTTGTTTGATAATAACAAGCTTGTCAAAGGACAAATTAAAAACGATAATATAACTATACGAGGATTAAGCACCATTAATGGTTCAACGGCTGTATTGACTGTCTTAGACGGATTTATCTACGAGGGCGACATAAATAATATCAATCCAAACGATGTAGAAAATATCACATTGTTAAAAGACGCAGCCGCAACTTCCATTTGGGGCGCTAGGGCGAGTAACGGGGTTATAGTCATTACGACAAAAAAAGGAAAATTTAACCAGGCATTGCAAGTCAGCCTAAATATAAATACAATTATCAACCAGAAACCTGATCTGTACTACTTGCCGCAGATGAAATCTTCCGATTACATAAATGTGGAACAGTTCCTGTTTAACCAAGGTTTTTTTGACAGTCGTATCAATCGGGGTTATATCGCCCTCACACCTGCAGTAGAAATATTTTTGAGTAAAAGAAACGGTTTGATAACTGCGAATGATTCCGCGACACAAATAGAAGCTTTAAAAGCAATTGATACAAGAGATCAATATAACAAGTATGTATACCAAAACGCCGTAACTCAACAATATTCGGTTAATCTACGAGGTGGCAGTAACATTAACGCGTATACGTTTTCTGCGAATTATGATAAAATTGCCGGCGAAACACGCAATGAATCGCGAAAGATCAATTTAAAAGTAGAAAACGATTTCCGGCCATTTGCAAATTTCCAGGTTAATACCTCTGTTTACTATACAAATGGTAAATCATTATCCGGTCTACCTGCATATAACAGTTTGCTAGTTAATAACAGACAGATTCCTTATCTTAAACTGGCAGATGATAATAACAATCCCCTACCAGTATCGCTTAATTTACGAAATAGCTATACGGACACAGCAGGAATTGGCAAGTTATTAAATTGGAAATTTTATCCACTCGAAAATTATAAGCATGATGCAACAACCATCAATACTCAAGAAATCTATTCAATTTTAAATCTGCAATACAGATTCTTAAAGTATTTTGACTTCAACATAAGTTACCAATACCAAAAACAAACCACAGAAACATTACACTTAAGCGACGCCGAAAGTTTTTCAGCCCGTAACAGCATTAATTTATATAGTCAACTGAATCGCGAAACAGGAGCAGTAACGTATATCGTTCCTCTCGGAGGCAAGTTAAATACAGATCACTCTACAGTTGAATCACAAACAACAAGAAGTCAATTAAATTTTTTAAAAGCAGGAGGCTTACATTCTATTTCCGCAATTCTTGGTGCGGAAATGAGACAATCAAAATCATACACTGACAATAATACAGTCTTTGGGTACAACAGTGATCCATTAACCTATTCTGTTGTTGATTTTGTAAACCCCTATCCTCTTTTCACAAATGGCAATTATAGTTATATACCCGGAGCACCATACTTTTTAAACTCAGTTAATAGATTTATATCTGCGTATGCGAACGCTTCCTACAGTTATAAAAACCGTTATAGTTTTTCAGCAAGTGGCCGAGAGGATGGTTCGAATATTTTCGGGCTTTCCTCCAATGACAAATGGAGACCGCTGTGGTCAATTGGAGCAAGTTGGAAAATTTTAAATGAACCATTCATTAAATCAAGTTTATTTTCTTTTCTAAGACTGCGTACAACTTACGGGTTTAGTGGCAACGTTGATCTCAGCAGGTCTGCAGAAGCTGTAGCAGGCTACTTAGGAGGGGCTCCGGTTACAAGTTTTTCTTATGCAAGAATTTTCACCTTAAACAATCCAGGACTTCGCTGGGAAAAGACAGGGATGTATAATATTGGAATTGATTTCTCGACAAAAGGTGAAGTTCTAAGCGGCTCTGTTGACTACTATCACAAAAAATCTACTGATCTATATGGCCCCACGCCTTATGATTATACAACATGGGGGCTAGTACCAGTGATCACAAAAAATGTTGCTGCAATGGAAGGAAAGGGTATTGATCTGACAGTCAACATCAAAACCATCAACCGAAAGCTTCAATGGAATACAATATTCATCTTTAATTATAATACTGACAAAACAACCAGGTATGAAGACGATGCCGCGAAGAGCATCAATTCGAAACTTGGAGACGGGTCAGGAATTGTTGCAGAAATCGGCAAGCCTCTTTATGCAATCTCAGCTTATAAATGGGGAGGTCTGGATCGCGAAGGTAATCCGCAAGGCTATGTTAATGGTGAAAAAAGTATTGATTATAATGCCATTTTCAATGAAGGTTATACTAAAGGAGTAGATGGCAATATCCGTTATATAGGTCGTTCAACAGCGCCAGCATTTGGCTCAATCATTAATACTTTTGCATGGAAAAACTTCACATTAAGCGCAAGCATCCTTTATAAGTTTGGTTATTATTTCCAAAAAACGTCCATAGTTTATAGTTCTTTAGTTAGCAATGGCATTGGTCATAGCGATTACGCTAAGAGATGGCAAAAGCCAGGAGATGAACTCATAACGAATGTGCCTTCTTTTGTTTATCCAAATGATGAAAACCGGGATAATTTTTATCAACTCACTGAAGCAACAATTTTAAAAGCAGGTCACGCCCGACTGCAATATGTTAATCTGGCATATGGGCTTTCTAGGTCAAAAAATAAGAAACTACTTTTTTCCTCCATGCAGTTTTATATAAATGCAGCCAATCTTGGTTTGATATGGAAAGCAAATAAAGAAGGGCTTGATCCCGAATATCCAGCTGCTTTAAGACCTGAGCGGACAATAACCTTTGGCGTAAGATTCGATTTATAGTAAAAGCTACGCACAAGATTCGATTTTAATAATTACAAATTTGAAAAATGAAAAAATTTAGGCTATACATAACTGTGATTTTAATAATCACTACCATTTCCTTACAATCCTGTAAAAAATATCTTGATGAAAAGTCGGATAAAACACTTGTCGTTCCTCAAACGGCGGATGACCTTCAAGCGCTTTTGGACGACAATTATACAATGAACTCCCAGACGCCTGGTTTTGGAGAAACTTCTTCTGACGATTACTTTGTGCAAACAGGTGATTATAATTCTTTCTCGGAATTTGACCAGCAAGCTTATACGTGGCGTCTTACAAGGTATAATTATGGCAATGACTGGAATTACGCGTACAACGCAATATTCAATGCAAATTACGCTCTTGCACATATCGACGAAATAAAAAGAAAGACCGCTGACGAATTGATATTTAATAATGTTAAAGGCTCTGCATTATTTTTTCGTGGCTATTACTTTTTAAGTCTTTGCTGGGAATATGCAAAAGCATATGACGAAAATTCTTCTTCGAAAGATTTAGGAATTATACTTCGCCTTGGCGACGACTTTAACGTTCCCTCGGTTCGATCTTCGGTCGCCCAGTCATATAAGCAAGTAATAAACGATTTAATGGAATCGTTATCGTGGCTTCCGGTAAATTCACAACATCCAATGCGTCCTTCTAAACTCGCTGCGTATGCAACTTTATCCAGAACTTATTTATCCATGCGTAAATATGACAGCGCGTTTAAATACGCCGATCTTGCTTTAGGAATTAACAATGAATTACTTGACTACAATGCCCAGGATGTTAACCTCGAATCGGACATACCCTTTTTTCCCTTCAATAAAGAGATAATATTTTATACAACAGAGTCGGGAGATTATACACCCAAACTAAGCCCCTATGCTTTTATTGACACAACATTATATTCTTTATATGATAGTAACGATATCCGTAAATCAATATTTTTCTATCAAAACGGAAGCTATGTGAACTTTAAAGGAAGCTATTCGGCATCGACATCCCCGCTTTTCAGTGGCATTGCAACAGATGAAGTATTAATCACAAGGGCAGAATCTAATGCCAGGCTGGGAAAAATAGATGAAGCTGTAAATGATTTGAATACATTGCTCATTAAGAGATGGAGAACAGGAACATTTACACCAATTGTAACAGGTAGCCCGGAAGACATTCTAAAAATAATTCTTATCGAAAGAAGAAAGGAACTCTTAATGAGAGGACTTCGCTGGATAGATATAAAACGCTTAAATAAAGAGGGAGCATCCATAATTCCTACTAGAATAGTGGGCGCAGATAATTATCATCTTGCTCCAAATGAAAACAGGTATGCCTTGCCGTTACCTGATGATATTATTAAACTTACAGGTGTATCCCAGAATTAAAAGCAGGCTAACCCTTGCCGGGGAGCCTGCTTTTTCAAAGCTATGGTTTATCAGATATATTAGATATCGCGGATGATGAAGAAGGAACAAAATCTGTATTATTCGCTCCCTTAACCGCCGAAATACTAAGGACACTTCCTGTTGTATTGAGAACCTGTGTACCAGAACCATCGTCGTGCGTATAAGTAGCGAGCACATCCATTTGGCAGGCCTTGTTTAAAGGTGTGCCGCAACTTGTACTTGCGCCAGGTGACCAGTTATTGTTTTTTTGCACTTCGTTCTGGCTATAATTCGTAGAAGTATAATGGAAAGTATAACTGACAAGTGGTTTTAATCCTTTGCCAGGTTTTGTAAAAGCCACGGCACTAATTGCGATAATTGCCGATAGAATTCCAATACCGTATTTGCGAGTCATAATTATTAATGCTTTTATAATTTAAAAAGCAATAAAAACTTTAGGTTTAAAATGGGGATTACTGCTACATTGTCTTTACGACAATGTTTTAGGTTACTTAATGATTGCTTACTCTCTTACATAGGTTTTCAGCTTACTTCCTGTTTGTTGCAACAATAGTTTATTATATAGCTCAGAAATAATAGCCAGCATTACAAGGACGATGCAAGCGGAATTAAATAAAATATGTTGTTTCCAGGACATTTTGCTAATCACTCCCCCACAAGTACAGGGAAGATGGTTAGCATGAAAAACAACTATATACAATAAATAAAAAGTAAATAGAAATAAAAGAACTAGGGAAGCAAACATTCCCACTAAACGCGTACGTGAAACAAATAATAGGATAGTTACTATTACTTCGGACAATGGAATCAGCCAAGCTAATAAAACAGCGGTTGAACTTATTAGAGGCGAAACCGTAAGGTTGGCTTTAAAAGAATTAAAAGTAAAAAACTTACTCAGGGCGGTGTATAAAAAAAGAATAATAAGAAAACCGCAAACCAGATCAGTAAACAATGGTTTTTTCATTGTAGGTAGTTTCATGTCATATCGAAGTAAAGGTCTGTACAGCCTATCGAATAAAAATTGTCATTTTATGCATTTTTAAATTGACAATACGAGTTGATAAATAATTCGGTAAAATATGTTTCGTGGGATTTTGATAGTCATAAGTTGAGCTTTTTATACTTGGCAGGCGGATATCCAGTGTTCTTTTTAAATATCCTGATGAAATTTGCTGTGTCAGAAAACCCAGCTAGGATAGCAATCTCAAAAATTTTCAGATTTCC
Source organism: Chitinophagaceae bacterium (assembly GCA_049840875.1). Lineage (GTDB taxonomy): Bacteria > Bacteroidota > Bacteroidia > Chitinophagales > Chitinophagaceae > JAFDYH01. The sequence continues at coordinate 99,753 of JASGJE010000008.1, forward strand.
AATTTGCAATAGCTTAATAGATCGCCGGATTCGCTCATCATTTATGAATTGCGGAACAGTCTTGCCTGTTAGAATTTTAAATTCCTTCGTCAACGATTTTGTCGAGATAAGAAAGATTCGTGCAAGTTCATTAAGGCCTCCTAATTTAGCACTACCAACATTTTCTTCTATATACTTTTTACAAGCAATAGTTCTTTCAACGGCTGTCTCAAGGAATACTATTTCAGTTGAATTATTTTTTAACTGGTCAAAATATAAGCTAAGTATTTCCAAAATATACCGTCGCAATTCAAAATCCAGAGATGCCCCGGCATTTCTAGTTCTTTTCATCTGGCTAATCATCCGGAATGCGGAATGAGGTAAGGGAAAACTCTTCAGCAACAGGCTCTCTTCGCTTTTGGTGGAAAGCCTGTTGAGAACTTCTCTCATACCATCATGCTCAACAGCCATACCACTTAAATAATAATGCGGAGGTATGATTATCAAAATAACAAATTCACCTTCGACAAAATTTATTTGATGGCTTCCTATTGGAAAGTAAAAAAAGTTAAATGATTTAGGGCGAGAAACTACGGTAGTTTCATCCGAGAATACTTGTTCAACATATCCTTTTAAAAAAAGTATTAATGCAGCACAGGACTGAAGAGTTTTTATTTCAATGCTGCTATGCACCTTTATTGAAAAACACCAAAGCTCAATCCAATAGTCATCACGACACACTGCTTGTGTTAAAAAACTACCCATTGAGCAGGTAAAAGAGCATACATCTGCAAAAGGAATTTTATAAGCGAATTCCCCTAAAAGCTCGTTACTGATTTGAACATTTTCGCATACTCCCGGCGGGAAATAAATTTTCAAAGGAGGTTTCATTGCATAAAGGTTTAATGTTGAACGCAAGACCATTCACTACTAACCAATCCTTAACCTTTATCAGTATTCCTTATAGCATACTTAAGTACTCCACAAAACAAAAAACAAGTGCTAAAACAAAATTATAGCATAACATTCCCCGCAATCCTTGAATACAATGTCTTTTTACATTGACTATCGATCTGTTCACGTAAAATGTTTAAGCAAATACCGGCTCTACAGGATTAAAAGCACCGGCCACTAACAAAAGGTTACATAGACTATAAACAGTTATGTGTAAAATCTCCAGTGTTTTTCATAGAAATTATACGAATTACCAGCAAAGCAAGTTTACTTTTTACCATTAAAACCTTAACCCCATGTCAAAGACAACTACAAGAAAAAATCTGACCGTCAAGCCCTACAGCAAGCAGGAGCTTACTTTAATGTATAAAGTAAGTAAGAAAACAATGACCAGGTGGCTAAAACCGCATCTTTCAGTAATAGGTCGTAGAGAAGGTCGATATTACAATGTGAAGCAAATTGAAACCATCTTTACAATACTAGGCATACCAGAATCACTCGACAGCGCCGCATGATAAAGTCAATTTGCCTTTCCGCGACATACTACTCATGATTTATGGTCATTCAATTACTAAATGATACCATATCGTTCCCAAATGAACTCAAAGTAGGACAGTGTCTCACTAGTGCCATTGTATGTTTGTATTCACAAAACTGGTAATAACCAAATTCAATTCCTGATGGCAAAACATGTAAATAAAAAATATTTTGACGACAATGGAAATCTCATAATCAAACCCTACCGCATTATTGATCTTGCCACAATTTTTGATGTCAATAGGAAAACAATGTGCCGGTGGTTAAATAATTATCCAGAAGAACTTGGCAAAAAAATGGGTAACTATTTTTCAATAAAGCAGGTTGAATTTATGATTGGACAGTTTGGTCTTCCCAAAAAAATATTTAACGCTTGATATTTTTTACAAATCAATAACATCAATAACCTATGGAAAAACATTCATCACCTGAGAACCCAACTTTCAGCAACGTATTTCTTACTGGAACTATATTACTCGCTAACCTGGACTTCTCTGGTCTCATTGATTATGCCTTGAAAGCAATGATCGGAGGAGCGATCTGGCTGGGTTACAAATGGACTTCGGATTTTATTGAAAGAAAAAGAAAGCATTGATGAGTGCCGGTAGTAAACTTTTAACTGGGGTCATTATCGGTGGCGGCCTTTTAGCAGGGTATAACTATTACGTGCAAATGAAAAAGACAACCGCCGAACTGGAAGTTATTCCTGATGCAAGTATTTATTCAATTAATTGGAATGGCATCACAATACGGCTAGATCTTTTACTCAAAAACCCAACAAAGGGAAATTTCTCGATCAAGTTTCCCTTTGTTAAACTGACTTACAAGAATACACTTGTCGGCAGCTCCCAAGCCATCAACCAGGATATATTGATCGGTTCGTATGGACAGGCGAAAGTTGAAAAGATTCTGGTAGAAATTCCTGTACTCAGCATTTTCACGGTATCCACATCTATATTAAATGCTTTGCAAAATAAAGAACCAGTAAAAATAACAGCAACGATGATGACGACAATTGACCTGGGATTAGTGAACGTGCCATTTGAAGAAAATCATGAAATAACCTTAAAGAAATAACACCCCTACCCCCTAAAGGAGAATAAAAATGGAGGCGAAAAAGCAGCGACATATTAAACCGGGCTATGAATATGATAAGCTATTTCCCATTGCTGAGAACAACGATAAAACAATAAGGCGTAATGCCAACTTAGATGACACAGTGACTTTTATTCCAAAGGTGGTAACTGAAACAACAAGTCAAACAAAACGTATCGCTAAAATTTTAAAAGGAAGAACCATTTATGATACCTGCAAAAACATCTGGCAATTTGTTTACGGTTATATCAATTATAAAAAAGATAAAGAAGGCTTTGAACAGGTGCGAAGCCCTGCAAGAACATGGCACGACAGAAAACAAGGGGTAGATTGCGATTGTTATTCGGTGTTTATATCCAGTATCCTTTTGAACCTGGGTATTCCACATATCCTTCGGATCACCAAATACCACCGCAATTACTTTCAGCATATCTACCCCATCGTGCCAAATGGTTACAGGCATATAACGATTGATTGTGTAACCGACAATTTTGATTACGAAGTACCCTATAGCGAAAAAAAAGATTATCCTATGGACTTACAATATCTCAATGGCTTTGATGACGGGCTGGCCGAGCTGGGCAGGATTCTTCATCGCAACATGAATGATTATACACTCTCTGGCAAAAAAGCCAAAAAGAAAAAAGCCGCTGCTGCATTAACTGCAAAAACAGTTGTCACTTCCGCTGCCCCCGGTCCAGCCCTTAAAAAGAAAAAGAAAGGGATTTTCAAAAAGGTACTGAACGTAGTAAATAAAGTAAATCCTGCCACTGTGCTATTACGCAACGGTGTGCTTGCAGCAATGAAGCTGAATATTATGAATGTGGCCAAGCGACTTCGCTGGAGTTATTTATCACCGGATAAATTAGCAGCAAAAGGAATAGACCCGGTACGATTTCAAAAACTTGTCGCCACAAGGCAAAAATTAGAAAGTATCTTTTATGGTGCCGGTGGCAAGCCTGAAAACCTGAAGAAAGCAATCCTGAAAGGAAAAGGCAGTAAAGACAAAGCAGTAAGTGGCTTGGGTATGCTACCCATTGATGAATGGTCAGGATATATGAATGAGAACACACCACTCCAGCAATTACTCGGTGATGAAATATATTTTTCAGAAAACGTGCAGGGCATGGAAGGGTTTCGTGGGTTCGGTGAACTGGGTGAACCGGTAACACTTGCCACTGTAGGAGCTGCAATGGGAGTAATCGCCGGTATTGTCGCCGCATTAAAAAAGGTAGGCGATATATTTAAAAAGAAAGACGAACCAGGTTCTTCGGATTTTGATGAAGCAAAAACAACAGCGCCGGAAAATAATGTAACAATACCCGCATCGGTTTCAGCGGACATTGCAAAAGCTGTTGCACCTGCATCAGCAGAAAATACAAGTGTCATTACGGCTGATTCAACTTCAGAATCAAGTTCCACAGTAACAAAAAGTGAAAGTAATCTTCCAGCAGAAGCAGAAAGCCGCAGCATGACAAGGGCAAGCGAAGATGGCGAAGCGCAAAATACTACTGAAGATGATACGCTTTCAAAATCGGTATCGGCAGGAACAGGTTCTTCTGAAAAACAAAGTGGTAACGGTTTCTGGGATAAAAATAAAAAATGGCTTAAGCCGGTTGCGATTGGTGTAGGCGGGCTAACGGTGATAGCCATAGGTTATAAATTATTATCCGGTAACAAACAACCGCATAAGACTTCCCCGAAAAACCAATTATCCGGCATACCACATAAACGAAAGAAAAATAAAAACCATCACCGGAAACATAAACATAAAAGAGCAGTAACACTGCTGTAAACAATATCCTTTAAACGTAAAACTCATTCATACTATGTCAAAAAAGAAAAACCGTTATAAACAACAGGCAAAGAAAAAACATTTCCTGTCCGGCATCAACCAGGGATTGCCCACCAAAGGCAATACAAAAAATTCACTCATCGAAACAGGTAAAGATATTCTGATTGGTGTTCTCGGTGGTGGCTTGATCGGTGCAGCAATCGGAAGACCTTCTTTACTGATTGGTATTGTAACAACCGGTGCGGGACATTATACCGGTAATAAACTGATTGAAGTGCTCGGTATCGGTATGATGGCGGCCAATGGTTTCCAGAAAAGCAGCTCTGTCAGTGGCCTGGAAGGACTAGAAGGAATAAAAGAAAGACTCAAAGCCTATAAAGAAAGCTTTTCAGAAAAACTTTATCTCGATAAAATCATGAAGAAAGCAGCCGCCACTAACGGTGTCGGTGAGTTGCAATATTTCACTTATCCTGACGCTTCCATGAATGGTAACCTTGCAGCACTTGATGATATCGAAGACCAGATTGCAGAAAGCGCCAGGCAGTTCCAGGGACAATTGCGAGGCGATGAATATGATGTGGGAGAACTGGAAGAGCGCAACTATTAAAGCCCATTCCAAACCCTTCCCAAAGGGAAGGGCTTATGAAACATAACACAAAAAAACTTTATTTAATCAACCGGCTTCGTAAGTCTCCCCTTTGGGGAGATTTAGAGGGGCCTTAAACTTAATCCTATGTTAGGTCTTTTAGATGGTATTGAAGAATATAGTAATGCCGGTGCATTAATCGGCATTGAAGGAGTAGATGATGGCGAACTACTCGGTGCATTACGCCGCATGAACCCGGTAAAACGTCAACGCACGATTAACAAACTTTCAAATACCGGCGCACCCAGCCGGGGAAGCCGTGCGGAAATGGAAAAATTCTTTGGAGAGCTTCCTTCGCATATTAAAGAAGGTCTTGCAAATGGTTCGCTACGTTTAGCCGATCAGACTATTTATTCGATCAAGCCTGCATCATCCAAAACAATAAAGCTGTTCGAAACGCAGGATGATAAAGAAATCGGTTTACGCAATGTATCCAATGCAAAGCTGCCGAAGAACCAGGCTTTTTTAGTTAGCGGTGTGTACTTACTCGCAGGTGTATCCGCAGATGCGACAAAGGATAAAATCATTGCTACGGAATATAAGGGGCTCGAATTTTTCAACACTATTGCTAATGGTGAGTTCAGTCTCAAGTGTAATAAAAAATCCATTGTCCCTGAAACTTCAAATGCCGTGTTTAAAACAGCAGCTTATCACCAGGTTCCGATTGGTTATTATAAACTGGCTAATCCACGTTTGATTGAAGATGATCTTTTGATTGAAATGACGATTGAACTCGGCACGATGGAAGGCATTGCTGCCAACACCTACATTTTTGTTGGCCTTCATGGTACGATTACAACTCCCTGATAGCAGGTTTGGTTTGTTTATAGAGGATAGTCTAACCCCGTAAGGTCAGCTATCCATTTTTAAAGTCATTATTATGCCTAAACGGATTAAAAAAAGATTTGACATTGATGTTACCGAATCCAATGCGGTTTTTTCGAAAACGTTTGAACTGGACAAAAATATTACTGCGGTGCATGGTATTCTATTCACGGGTAGCAGAGATGATCTCTTATATTATCGTGGTTCTAACAAGGTAGAGCTGAACCGCCAGGAAATATTTCCGGAAGGTTATGAAAGCAAACTATTAATGACAGGATTAAACGTATCGCCCAATGACCGCTTTTATAATCTCGGCGGGATGGTTCCCGGTAATGGTAAGTTGAAAGTGGATTATAAAGACAACGACGATGAAAGAATCGAGTACCATAATTACCGGGTCACTATTTATTTAGACTGCGAGACAAATGATGAAGTGTGAATAAAGAAGAAGTAATCATACACAAATTAAATGTTACCCGGCTTTTACAGCCTTTGTATTTCCAGGTAACATTGCCAGCAGATACAGAAAGGATTATCGGTATCGAGACAGGTGCTTTCCGTAAAAGAAGCGGCGTCACCGCCAGTGACCTGTATGCTTACTTCGGCAGCGAAGGAAGTTTTTCAGAATTTGAATATGACGGTACGATCATCACACCAACCTTATTCACTATTAAAAAAACAGACACGATTGGAAGATTAACATTGTATAGCCCTGCTTCAAAAGATGTTTTTTACCAGGAAGAAGTAAAGCAGGAGGATTCGGCATTCAAGTTTGCAGACTTTACCCAGTTTGGCATTGAAACCTTTGGACAGTGGTCGCATAATACCAAACGTTATGAAACAAACATCTCGGTAAAAAACTGTTCACCAGTAATTGAGGGATATTATAAAGATAGCTGGGGCTTTTTGTATAACTATCATGTGATCTATGAATTGAACATATATATCTGGATAAAAAAAGATAATCCATGAACTGTTGTGCCGTCTTTACATATATCCCCAAACGGATGAGTGAATTAGGCTATAGTGATAACTATTCTATCCGTATGAGGCACCTGATCTTGCAACCGGGAGAAAAAAGAAAGATAGATGCGGAGAGTCAACTGTTCATCCTGGTAGAACCACCAGTTTGTTTAAAAGTAGAAAGTGCAACAGGTCTTTTTGATTTAAGTGAAGACCAGGCCAATGAACTGCATTATGAACACCAGGGAGAGATTATCATTACCAACTATTCAATGTTCTCAAATCATGTTCGCTTTATTCAAGTAATACCTAAACTATGTAATGAGCCATGCAGGTAACCAATGATAAATATGACCAACTCAAGATTGATAAGCTGAAACATTTTTTAACGGAGATGGCGGCAAAAGGACAGGCAAAACCCTTCGAGGTTTTCGTCGATAGTTTAAAAGTGGTTCCAAAAACAGAAGACCCTAAAGAGTTTGACAATTACGAGTATTACATGAACGAGGATACCGAAAAGATCCGCATCCTGATCTATAACTCACCGGCTTCACCGAGGAATGACCAGTATTGTTTTTATGTCCAACAGAATAAACCGGAAAAATCAACCAATGGCCTGGGAGAAATTGATTCTATTATACAGGAAAAACTATCAGCCAGGGACAGGGAACATGAAGTGGAACGCATGAGAGCAGAACTCGAAGAAACCAAAAAACAACTGGAAGAAGCGGAAGAATACGCAGAGACATTAGAGAAACAATTGGAAGATGCGCAGTCCAATAAATACAAGCTCGGAAGAATTGATCTTGTTGAACTCGGTGGATTGGTAATGGAAAAACTTGCCGTAAAAAACGCCGGTGCATTGGAAAAAATAGGTTTATCCGGTTTGATTAGTCCCGGCAATGCACCCGGAACTGGCAGTAGCGAAGAAACGAATGCAAGTTTTCAAAAGAAAGGAGAAAACGCATTAACCGAACAGCAGCTAAATTATTTACACGTACTACAACAATTAGACGCCGCATTTGAAAAGCCGCAACTTAAAACTGTGATGGCAATTATTTCAAGGTTTGCTGAGGAGCCGGATCAATTAAAAACAGTTGCTGAATTATTAAACATAACACTCACGACCCCTGAAGGCGAGTAAGAAAATAAACAAATTGCTATGAAAAAATACCAGTACGAGATTTCAATAGAAACGAAGACTGAACAGGAAGCGGAAGCAAAGATGAAAGCTCTCACTATTCTTGCTTCAAAACTTTCTGAAAAAGAATTATCAAAGTTGGCGCATGTGATAAAACATGACCCGGTAAAAACAGCTCTCGCCAAAAAATATCTTGGTGTGTAACAGGCTCGTTTGATTCTTTATCCTATGAACACAGAAACTTCCACCGACAGCAGTGTTTTTACACTGAAGGAAAAAATCACTTATGGTATCATTGGTATTGTGGTGATTGGTGGAAGTTTCTTTATCGGCAGGTCAATCTTACGAAAAGCGCGGTCTACTTCAGAGGAAAAGAAAACTTATGAAGAAGGGAAACCAGCCACATATGCCAAGCAAATCAAAATGGCTTTTGAAAACGACAACTGGTTTGGATGGGGAACAGATGAAGAAGCCTTGCGCAAAACGATCCAGGCTATTCCCAGCAAGGATGAAGTTAGAAAGGTGATTAACTCTTACCAAAAACTTTATGCAAGAAGCATGATGGCGGATATGCAAAGTGAACTATCGACAAGCGAGTATAATGAAATGCTCTCCATCATTGCAGCAAAGCCGGATAAAGGAAACGGTTCTGTCGAGTTACAATTATCGCCGGTTCAATACCAATCCTGGGCGAAGCGATTAAAAGCTGCATTTGATATAACATACGGCGTGTTCCCCGGCACAGATGAGAATGCAATCAGGGCTGTTTTTTTAGAAATACCAACACAGGCTGCATTTATGGAAACAGCGAAAGCCTACCAGTCATTATATAGCAATGAGTTGATTACTGATCTTAAATCAGAGCTTGAATTCTGGGAATATAATCCCATGATGAGCATTATCCTTAAAAAACCGAAAACATGAAAACAAGGAATAAGCCCAAAACAAAAAGGTTATCAAAAAAAAGTGAAAAGAAAAAAATCATCGTGGCTTCTGTCGCCGTAGGCGTAGCGGGCATCCTCGGTTATTTTGGTTGGCAGTATTTAAAAAAGAAAAAAGATAATAGTTCTGCTGCCGATCTCGACGAAATCTTGAAAAGCTCTGCACCGGTTGCAGTTAATAATTCATCAACCTATTCAAGTCCTTCAAAAATAAAAACTGACTTGACAAGACCAGTTATAAGTTCTGCGAATACAACAGCAAAAACTGTTTCCTCGAAAACGATTTTCCCGTTAAAGAAAGGAAGTAAAGGAGACACGGTTAAGCAGTTACAACAGGCATTGATTACCAAATACGGTAAATCCATTTTACCAAAGTATGGCGCAGATGGCGATTTTGGTTCTGAAACAGTGAACGCTCTAAAGAAAGCCGGCCTGCCTGTTTCAGTTTCAGAAAGCATGTTCAATGTTATCGTGCAGCCAGCCAAAGCAAGCTCCGCTAACCTGGGTTATGATTTATACAATGCAACGGTTGCAAAGGATTTTAATAAAGTGATTTCACTCCTGCAACAATTACAAACAACAGATGATTACAATACAGCAAATACGCAGTTCAAAGAAAATCGTATCGCTGGCGTAAGACAGACTATCGTCAACGGCTTACTAAGCAGCTTTACTGCCGCATCCCAAAAAGAAGCGATCAAGTTTGAGTTCCTTCGTATGGGCCTTCAGTTTGACGGCAACAAATGGAGCTTGTCTGGTTTTGATGGCCGCCCGGTTGTGACTACGGAAGCGACAACTGTTTGGATCAATGCGGCTGAAGGTGTACCAGTTCCAGCAAGAATGGTACTCGGCAATGAAGTCGCCAAACGATTAGACTATACCCTGTTTGAAAATAACGGTAAATACTTTTTAGTCAACACAAAATCCATTCAATACTTAAACTGATATCTATATGAAAAGACATATCCGATATATCATTGTTCATAACACAGCGACTTTTGACCCGAAAGTAAGCCAGCACTATGGTTTGTTCCATTACGTCGTTGAACGGAACGGTGAAATCAAAAGAATACATCCTGAATCCACCATCATTAAACATTTACCGGATGTAGACAATGATGCAATCCATATCGCTTATGCCGGTGGCCGCAATAAAGCAGGAGCACTCGGTGATACCAGGACACCCGTGCAGGAAGAATCGCTTTTCAATAAGCTGGTGGCTTTATCGGTCAAATATCCCAATGCAAAAATTACCGGGCATAATGAGTTGGACGCTTCAGCTAACTGTCCAGGCTTCTCCGTCAAAGAATGGATAAAAAATTACGAGCCTGATTTATTACTGTCAGCATAACTCATCTTGTTACCCTTTAAATAATCGTAATCCTATGAGAGAAATAAAATACATCGTCGTGCATTGCACGGCCACGCCACCCGATACTACTATCGAAAGTATTGCCCATTACTGGAAATACAATCTCGGCTGGAAGAATCCCGGCTATCACTATATCATTAAACGCAATGGCGATATTATCGCTATTAACCCTGAAGAAAGAATATCCAATGGTGTAAAAGGTTATAATAAAAACGCTGTGCATATTTCTTATATCGGTGGCGTGGATGAAAATAATGTGGCGATTGATAATCGCACACAAGCGCAGATTGAAAGCATGTATAGTAAACTGGTCGCACTTTCTAAAAAATATCCTGCTGCTACCATTCTTGGTCACAGGGATTTTCCGGATGTAACAAAGCTGTGTCCCTCGTTCGATGTTAAAGAGTGGCTGGAAAATTATTCGCCAGGTCTTCGTAAAGCGGCATAAGAGGTATGCTCGCTGCTATCATCAAAACATTAGAGGTAAGGTCATTTGTAATTTATTCAAGGCCTTATGAACTGAATATACTCGGAATAAGAAATGATAGTACGATACCTAACCGCTTTGATGACGAGATTCATGTGTTCTTTAAAAATAACAGTAACCAATGGGTGCATTATATATTTTGGGCAACGACCGATCCGGGAACTTACTGGTTGGAAAATCCGCTAAGCCCTCAGGGTACAGCGATACTTATGCAGGGTCAATACCGGAACGCTTATCAAATCGGTTTGCACCGGGGTAAATATTATGCACTCGTGCAGCGGTTACCCGTAACGGTAATAAGGGATTATGACCGCAATGCAGTGCTTGATTTTTTTAACGGCACGCAGGAAACAGGGCTTTTTGGAATCAACATTCATCACGCATCCGTTAACGGCACAACAAAGACAGTAGATAAATATTCGGCGGGTTGCCAGGTACTGGCTGACATTAATCACTTTAACCTGTTCATGCAGTTGTGCGAAAAGCATAGAACATTATATGGCAACAGCTTTACTTATACTTTGATTGACAAAAGGGCACTTATTCGAAATGAACGAAAAAAGTTAGTGATCAATGTAGCAGGCATCGGCGCCGGTATAACAACAGGGTTTATTGTTTACAAATTAATAAACTAAGCCTCTCCCTTCGGGGGAGGTTGGAGGGGGTTTTTTATGAAAAACTTTATTCACCAGTTATTTAAAGATAAGGATGGCAGTTTCAGTATGCGGGAACTGGTCATTGCGATATTTCTTGTCGTACTGGTTATAAGTTGGATCGCCCAACAGTTCTTTGGCAAAGAAATGCCGGAATTCATGTTTTACTCCTTCGCATCCCTGGTTGGTGCGGGCTGCTTCAGCTATTCCATCGAACGAAAAACAAAAATCTAAATCGAATTTTTTAAAATTTAAACCTACACTCTATGATAAAATTAAACTTCAGAACCTCGTTACTCCTTTTTATCCTCGGCTTTGTTTGCGGTTGTTCGTTCAGCTACATGGTGTTTGGAAAGACTGAGCCGATTGTTACTAAACACGAAACAATCACTCCATCGGAGTTTGCCCGGCAAACAAAGAAATTGGAAGAAAGCTATCAATTGAAATTAGCGGAATTGGAGAGCAGCAATGATTCTTTATTGCACCGGCTGATTATTTCTAACAGAAGTCTTAATTCAATCAAGGCTCAAACAAAAAGAAAAGCAAGAGCGATTAAAGCCATCATTCACCCCGAAGGCTACCCGGCAAGAGAATTATTAAAAAGAGCACCCGCGCCATTGCTGGCAGTTAATCCAACTATATCTCCTTGCGATTCGCTTATAGCAATGGCAGAAAGTTATATATCCGATAATGAAATTAAAGACAGCCTTTATGAAACAACTCTGAGAGTGTCGGATAGCATTATAATTGTAAAAGATTCCATCATCGCATTGAATAATATCCGGCAGGATGAATTAAAGCAATCGCTGTCAATTGCCACCCAAAAGCAGGAACAGGTTCTTTCAGAAAATAAATTGTTACGAAAGCAAATCAAGCGACGAAAATTTAAATCTAAGCTGGCAGCTCTCGGCGCAGCTATCCTGGCAGGACTTAGTGCCAATTATTTGATTCATCATTAAGCCATGAAAGAAAAAACAATTGTTTCGGGAGTAACACTACTCACTTCGCTTTTATCCTACTGGTATGCGAAGGCAAGTGATAAAGATGCTGTTCCCTATGTCATGTTTGGCGGCTTTATCGGTTCTATTGTCGGCGAACTCCTGGCCGATAGTTTTAATCCTTCAAAAAAATGAGGTATAACCTGTATAATAATGACGCCAGCATCACTATTGCTACAGACTGGGGGTATTATCTTTTGCTAAAATCTTCTGTCCGAAACATCTGTTATGTACGGATGGATATTATTTTAATTGAAACCGGCTGCTGCCACGGGAATATCTTTCTTCACCAGAGTGATGTTGCCTACCCGCCAAGCTATTCGCCACAGAATTTGATTAACATTCTCAATGACTGGCTTTTTGTATCACCCACCGTAATCCATGAATAAACCCGGAATTTGTCAACCACTTTACATAAAACCGGTATTCTACATGCTGCCCTGCCAGGTGGCAATGATTTTGTTACTGCCGTTGAAGGAGCATTGATTGCAAAAGAGCCGCATAATAAAAAGTCTATTGAAAAACTGGCGGCATCTTTTGGCATTACGGATAAAACAGAAGTAAAGGAACTAACTGAGCTGGCTATTGTAAAACGGGCAAGAACGTTGGCGCATAGCAAAGGAACAATTAAAGAACGTTTTGATAATATTGTTGAGCTATATAACTCGCAGGTCAATCTTTCACACCGTACTTCGCAAAGTATATTGCTACAGCAGTATTCAACGCCTGCACCGATTGCATATCTCGCCGGAGTCTTTTGCGGGATAGATAAACCCTTTGTTCGCAGTAATTATTTTGAACCTTCCGCTGGTAACGGGTTATTAACTATTGCAGGCAATCCTTTCAACTTTATCGTCAATGAAATTGATCCCACCCGTAACTGGAACTTACATACACAGTCATTCTATAAAGTCTTAAAGCAGGATGCGACAAAACCTTTTATTGAGTATAAAAAATACTTTGATGCGGTACTGACCAATCCTCCTTTCGGTATCAGTGAAACCGATGTGCTGTACGATACTTTCCGGATAAAGCCTTTAGAGCATGTGATGGCGTTAAGGGCGTTGGATTGCATGAAAGATGACGGTAAAGCCGCTATCATTATTGGCGGTCATACACGCTGGGATGATAAGGGAAGAATACATGCTGGCAAGCAACGGATATTTTTTAATTACCTATACAGCCGTTATAATGTCATTGATGTAATTAATATTAATGGAGCTAAACTTTACTCCAGACAGGGAACATCGTTTGATGTGCGTCTGATATTAATAAATGGAAGAAAGCTACTCAATCATCTTAAGGAAGCAACGTATGCTCCCGTCTTTAATCCCGAAAAAGATATTGAGATAAAAACATTTGAAGATTTATTTGATCGCGTAATGAATGCGATTGATACAGAAATTGAAATTCCTATAAGTCCAAATCTCGACTTAGAAAGAGAAGCCGTTGAACTAATGACCCTTCTTAAATTCCCTCCTTTGGATGGATTTGAGGAGATCTTGAGCGCTCCGTACGAACCGGCATCGGATGCCTGTATTGTATTAAACACGCAGGTTCCCGATAGCATGGCCTTTGAAACAAAATCCGCTATTGAAAAAATAAAAGAAGAAGTGGGTGGTGATATTGACAACTTTGTTCGCCACCGTTTAAAGTATCCGAATAAAGCTGCCTTATGCAAAGTATTATCTGCCGAACAAATTGACGCAGTAGCAATGGCCATCTATAATATTGAAGCAAGAGGCCAGGGAATGATCATTGGCGACCAAACGGGCATTGGTAAAGGGCGGGTTGCCGCTGCAATGATCCGCTATGCGGTGAACCAGGGAGTAAAGCCCATGTTCTTAACAGAGAAAGCAAATCTCTTCTCTGACATTTATCGTGACCTTTTTGCAATAGGCTCCGGTCATTTAAAACCGTTTATCGTTAATGGCCATGAATCAAAAACAGATATTAAAGATGAAGACGGTAATGTAATTTACCAGGCCCCTTCTGTTCCTGAACAACAGGAAATTTTCACTTCCCGTGTTGTGCCTTCACAGTATGATTTTGTAGTCGGAACATACTCGCAGTTTAACTCACCGGATAAAAAACCGGAGAAACCTAATTTTTTATTGGCGATGGCAGAGGACAATATTTTCATTTTGGATGAAGCGCATAACAGTTCCGGTTCTTCCAATACCGGTAACTTTTTACAAGGTGTTGTGAGTAAAACAAGGGGCGTTGTCTTTTTATCAGCAACCTTTGCGAAGAGACCCGATAATATGCCGATCTATGCTATGAAAACAGCTATCGCTGATTGCAATATGAGCCGTGATGATCTAGTAGAGGCTATTACAAGAGGCGGCGTGGCTCTCCAGGAAGTTTTATCATCACAGCTTGTTGCCGAAGGGCAGATGCTTCGCCGGGAAAGAAGCTTTGAAGGCGTGGAAGTAAACTACATCAACCTTGATGGTAAAGCAGAAGAGCATAAAGCGATTGCCGATAATATCACAGAAATACTTCGTGACATTATCACTTTTCAATCCAACCATGTGGATGAGCAGGTAGAAGAATTAGATAAAATCGCAGTGGCCGAAGGAAAAGAAATTGAACTGCGGGAAGGAACATCGCAGGCGGGTGTAGATAATCTCCCTTATTTTTCCAAAGTATTCCAGGTTATCAACCAGATGCTTTTTTCATTAAAGGCAGAGTCTGTTGCCGAAAGAGCGATCCAGCGTTTACGGGAAGGCAAAAAACCTATTATTGCTTTTGCATCCACGATGGGCAGCTTTATCGAAGCAATGGAAAATGATAAAGGAATGCCTGTAGCGGATGGCGATACTATCAATGCCGATTTTTCTGAAGTATTAAAAAGAGGATTGGATGGTATACTCCGCTATACTGAAAAAGATGTAGATGGTAACTCCGTCTTTAAAAAGTTTGAAGTCAGTGAACTTTCTCCCGAAGCGCAGGCAGACTATCATCGTATCCTTGATAAAATCAAAGCCGCTTCAACAGGTATTACAATATCACCGATTGATGTTATCATTAAAAAAATACAGGGAGCCGGATATAGCGTTGCGGAAGTAACCGGCAGGAAGCTGGAAGTGCAACTCAACCTTAAAACAAATAAAGGGCTTATCCTTTCCCGTAAGAAAATCAATACCAATGATGCCTTTCGCCAGTTTAATAATAATGAAGTAGATGTATTAATGATTAATCAATCAGGTTCCACCGGCGCATCGGCTCATGCAATCCCTACTGCCAAAGTTCCGAAAGACCAGGTCAGGCAAAGAGTAATGATCGTGCTGCAGGCTGAACTGGACATTAATACGGAAGTACAGAAGAGAGGCCGCATCAACCGCACCGGCCAGATATTAAAACCTATCTATGATTATGTGACTTCAGCTATACCGGCAGAGAAGCGTTTAATGATGATGTTGCAAAAGAAACTGAAATCCCTTGATGCCAATACGACTTCGAACCAAAAACAATCCACCAAGATTTTAGATGTACCTGACTTTTTAAATAAATACGGCGATAAAATCGTGCGTGATTACTTAATGGAGAATAAAGAAGTGAATGAACTATTGGATGACCCGCTATATTTATCAAATTCAAAATCGGATAGCGGCAGCCAGGATGCTGCTGTTATTGAAGATGCAGCGCATAAAGTATCTGGTCGTGTAGCCGTATTATCTACCAAAATGCAGCAGGATTTTTATAATGATATTGCTGAACGCTATAATGATTATGTAGAATACCTCAAACAGGTTGGCGAATATGACCTGGAAGTGGAAGCAATGGATTTGGAAGCGGAGACTGTCTCTTCCAAGATTATCAAAATGGGTAAAGGAAGTGATAGCGCATTCGGGGAAGATAGTCTACTGGAAACAATACGGGCGAATGTTCTGAAAAAACCTTTTTCAAAAACAGAATTAAAAAATCTTATTACTGAATCATTACAAGGCCGTGATGGGAAAACGATACAAAATGAATTAGCGAGTGATTATGAAAAGTTCCAGGAAAACCAATTGGAAGCTGAGTTTGTGGAAATAGAAGAAAAATATGGCGACCTCATTCAAAATATACCGAATGAAAAAGCCATTCAGAAAATTGAAGCAAAGCATGGAGCTAAAGCAGCCCATGAAGAAATTCAAAAACGCACCGCTGAATTAGAGCAAGCCAAGAAGGATAAACTCAATCAGGTTGTTAAAGTAGCTGAAAACCGTAAACAATACCTGTCCAGGATACTTTCATTCTTTTACACCGGTCGCTCTCTTAAATACCCTGTTGAATCTTATAATGCCGGCAATGAATTAGTACCTGCTGTTTTTATTGGTTTTGTCATAGACAAGAAGAAAAAAAATCCTTTTGCTCCATCGGCTACAAAATTACGGTTCGCCATTGCCAATAGTAGTAAATACCTTGCTATCCCTGCTTCTTATTCGGAAGATATCATGGCCATTATTGGTGCAAGCGCCGATATTCTCGAGTCATCAATGGAGGAGTTGTTGAAAGAATGGGAAGATTACACCAAACAAAATAATGTTGACAGGAGAATAAGGCATGTGATTACCGGAAACCTCTTGCAGGCATTCAGTGATTTTAAAGGAAAGTTGGTGAGCTATACAACGCTCGATGGTAAAACCATCAAAGGAATTTTATTACCTGAGAACTGGAATCCTGGCGAACAGGTACAGAATCGTGTCGTTGTGCCGATAATTAAAGCATTGCCATTAATTAAGTCGCTTACACAGAATAATCAAATTGTCACTAACAATGGTCTTTCCATTTTTAAAACTGGTGATAATTATAAACTGATTATTGCCGCTTCCCGTTCAAGGGGCGGTGATATTTACCTTGATAAAAAAATCCTGGAACTGGTAGATAAAAACAATTTTGAAAAAGTAGCGGATAAAATGGTAGCGGTATTGCCGGAGAAGTATATCCAAAAACTTGTTGAGTTTTTGCAGGATAATCATGGTTCTTCAACGACGGTTCATTCTTCACAACTCAAAGATTTAAAAGCAGGGGCAGTTCGATACAGCAACAGGAATAAAATTGAATTACCAGATACTGAAAAAGAACAAGATGATACAATCAAGATTTTAGAACTGGAAGCGGAAGCATTATCGCTCGAATTGGAGCTGCTGGCTGCATAAATTATTAATCACTAAAACCCCTCACATCCTGAGCTTGTCGAAGGAAGGGGAATAGAACCTTTTTCCTATGATTGCCACGAATAATTATTTTAAACAGGTAGATAACATTGATTTTTCTGCATTGCCCGATGCTTTTAAAAAAGGCCATGAATTTTTAGTAAAGGCTACGAATAATGGTGAAAGCTGGCTTTCTTACCAGTCCAGTGATGCAGTGAAAAAAACAATTGATATTTATCTCGCTAAGCTCAATGAATTTATCAATAATACGAAGCAGGCTGAAAAGAAAGAGCGTAAAAAAGAAGTGCGGCAGCAATCGGATAAAGAGATTATGCAGGAAGCCATGATACGCCAGGGAATTATTAACCAAGATGGTTCGCCAAAAAAGAAAACTAAAAAGTTTACTCAACATAAGCCTGATGAATCGAATCCCACAATGGTGGAACGGATACCCGAAGAGCTTCGCTTTATCAAACGCTTTGTTAATCTCAATGGCAAAACAAAGACCAAAGAAGAAATCCTTCGCTTCATTAACTCTTTACAAAAAGCGATTTTAGAAAAGCGTATCCGCAAAACTTCTGCCTATGCCAAAGAGATTATAATTATCCAGGATAAACTGATTAGTCTCCATAACAGCATGAAGGCAAAAATCAAAATCGAACTCAAATCGGAAACTTTTGATTCATTAAAAAAATTAACTGCTGAAGAAAAAGTGATGGCGTCGGTAGGCTTTATTAAAAACTATATCAGTCTGAATGGCAAAACAGGCATCCGTAAAAAAGCTGATAGTCTATTAAAACGTATTACACGGATGGTGGATAAGAAGAAAATACCTGCCGATGATCCTTATATGGACGAGCTGATACAAATAACTAAAAATCTCGAAGCGTTTTTGGATAACCCTTCTTTGAAAATTCTCGCCATCGAGAAAAATGAATTAAATGGCCTGGAAGGAATACTCGGTTGCGCCTGCCAGGAATTAAACGGGATACCTGAAGTAATGAACAGCCTGGATTTTGCTAACCTGGAATTTAATACTATTGGACTTAAAGGAAAATGGTTTGATTTAATCGGCGATCCTTCTTCCAATTTTACTGCAATGGTGTTTGGTAGACCTAAAATGGGTAAGTCTTATCTCTGTATTGATTTTGCTGGCTACCTGGCCCGTAATCACGGTAAGGTTTTATATGTTGCAAAAGAAGAAGGATTGGATTATACGCTCCAGCAAAAACTAAATGATAAAGATGTTGTTCATCCAAACTTGTTTGTTGCCTCCGTTTTGCCGGGTAACTTATCTGCTTATGATTTTATTTTTTTAGATAGCGTAAATAAACTGGGATTCGCTCCTGCTGATCTTAACCGGCTGAAAAAAGAAAACCCGACGAAGTCCTTCATATTTATTTTCCAATCCACCAAAGATGGAAAGTTTCGGGGTGCGAATACCTTCCAGCATGATGTGGACGTGGTGATTGAAGTACCGGAAAAGGGCAAGGCTGTACAAATGGGAAGGTTTAACCAGGGAGGAGAGATCGATATTTTTGACCAAGAACCACTAAAAATTGCTGCATAAATTCAAGCGTCTTCCTATGAAAACACTTTCCCCGCATCATTATGACGATGAGTTGATTGCACACTTTGAAAAAACAAATCCTACCAAAAAGTCAATAACCGTTGAAAGGCTAAAAACCTATCCCGGTTGCGAAAATTACACAGATGAACAATTGGAAAAGATTATTCAACTATTAAAAGAATTAGCTGCGATAATTATCGAAAATACAATCCAAAAAGAATATTGATAATCAATATGTTGTAAATTTAAAGTCTGATTCGCTAAAGGAACTTTCAATTTGTAACAAAACTCAAAAAGCAGCAGCATGAGCAAGACTTTGGATCATTTTAGTCAGTGGGGGAAACATTCTAAAACGACAACTTCCAAAACATTGGAAAAGAAAGCCGTTGTTTACACCCGTGTATCGTCGAAAGAGCAATATGACAAGAATCTCAGTCTTGACTGGCAAAAGAAAGCAATAGACGACTATGCTACACGTAACGGTTTTGAAGTGGTAGATTATTTCGGTGGAACGTTTGAAAGCGCTAAAACAGATGGCCGTAAAGAATTCCTGCGCATGCTTGAGCTTATCAGAAACAGGAAAGGCCGAATCAGTCACATCCTTGTTTATTTACTCGACAGGTTTAGTCGCACCGGTGGCGGAGCTATTAAACTCGCAAAAGACCTTCGTGAGAAGTACGGTGTAACCATTATTGCCGTAACTCAACCAATTGATACCAGTAATCCTGGTGGGGTATTTCAGCAGAACATGCAATTCCTGTTTAGCGAATACGATAACCAATTAAGAAGGCAGCGAGCGATGGCTGGCATTAAGGAAAAATTAAGCAGGGGAATTTGGTGCATTAAACCTCCAATGGGCTATGATATTGTGAGAAGTGAAGGGAACAGGAAGATTGTCGTAAACGCTGTCGGCAAGAAGTTAAAGAAAGCATTTGAGTGGAAAGCAACCGGCATGAAAAACGAAGAAATAATTTCTCGTCTCCAGGCAATGGGCGTCAAAATGTACAAGCAAAAAATAAGTCTGATTTTCTGTAATCCATTTTATTGTGGAATTATAGCGAACAAAATGTTAGATGGAAAGCTTGTTGAAGGAATTCACGAAAAACTCATCTCGCACGAACTCTTTTTAAAGGTAAATAACATCAGGCAAAATGCTAAAGGCTATGGCGTCCATCATAAAAAACATATTGAAGAAACTCCTTTAAAATTGTTTGCCCATTGTGATGATTGCGGGATGCCGGTTACGGGTTACGTTGTAAAAAAGAAGAACATTTTTTATTATAAGTGTAGGACTATTGGATGTAAGAACAATAAAAACGCAGCTCATGTTAATAATTCTTTTCTCGAAAAATTCCTCGTCAACTATACACTAACTCCTCACCTCGTTCCCGCACTTAAAGAAGTTGTGTATTCAATGCTTGATGAACATATTGATTATAATCGCGAGCAATCAAGTCTAATAAAAAAGAATCTTGAGAGTATTAGTAAAAAAATTCACACGCTTGATGAACGATACTATTTAAATAATGAAATGCCTTTAGAAATCTATGGCACTTTAAAGAAAAAACTCACTGAAGAAAAGCTCAAAACCGAAGAACTGCTTAACGATTCAACAGAACAAATTTCGAACCTTAAAAAATACTTAGAGGAAACAATTAATTTTTCGCTGAAACTCGCCACAGGATGGAGTTCTGCCAGATGCGAAATCAAAGAAAAACTGCAAAAAATAGTGTTTCCGGAAGGTGTACGGTACGATTTCAAAAAAGATTCATTTCGAACTACGGGCGTAAGAGAATGGTTTGAGCTGATCTCGCAACTGAACAGCATCCCAGAGGATGATAAAAACAAACAAGGCAGCGTAAATGCTGCCTTGTCAAGTTTAGTCGGGATGACTGGATTCGAACCAGCGGCCCCTACGTCCCGAACGTAGTGCGCTACCGGGCTGCGCTACATCCCGAAAACTCTTTCAAATTTAAAAAAGACCTCTGAAAAAATTCAAAGGTCTTTCTGTTTGTCGGGACGACTAGATTCGAACTAGCGACCCCTTGCACCCCATGCAAGTGCGCTACCGGGCTGCGCTACGTCCCGAAAAATATTGGGGTTGCAAATGTAAAGTATTATTGCAAATGGACGAAACCTTGTTCGATTACAGAATAAAAAGGTTAAGATGGAGAAATAAAGAAAAATAGTATCACTCAACCTTTTTCAATATAATAAGGTAAATAGTTTCGGGTAGCAACAATTATCCTTTATTGGCCGGATCAAATTCGATAATCCATTCAATACCGTATTTGTCTCTGAAACACCCAAAATAAGTGCCCCATGGACTATCACCGATAGGACCTTCTATTTCTCCTCCGACAGAAAGCCCATTGAATATTTTGTCCGCTTCTTCTTTACTTTCAGCGGTAACTACAATTTTACTTCTGTTCTCTTTTTCGTTTGTTGTTCCCATAAATTCAGGCACATCATTGCCCATCAACGTACTGCCCTTGCCGATTGGTAATGCAATATGCATAACCTTATTTTCTTCTTTAGGTGCAATTTTGAACTCAGGGCCTGCAAGATCCTTGAAACGGATAATCTTGGAAAATGCTCCGCCGAAAACTGATTTGTAAAAAGTAAATGCTTCTTCGGCATTACCGTTAAAATTTACATGAGGATTAATAGTTGCCATGATCAAATAGATTATTAGTGTATTAAAATTTATTTTCCTGATAAAGTCGCCAAAAGTTTCTCAAGATTAGAGAGAGCCATTTTCATTCCCTGGGTAAAGCCATCAAGTATTCTTTCTAACCGTTCGAGTGATTCATTGTAAATACTAATTTTCACTGTTGTAACCGGTTCACCATCGGGGCCTTTGCTCTCGCTGAAAGTATGATCCCATTCAGAACCCGGCAATTCAGGGTTTTCGTCTTTGTCTGCAAAGGCATTATTCATTTTAAAGTTAGTCTTCGGAGTAATGGAAGTGTATTCCTGGATTGCCCAACGTTCCTGTCCTTCCGGAGTTACCATAGCATAAAACCGTTTTCCGCCGACTTCAAAATGTTGATATTTAGTTTTACAATATAATGGTTGAGGCGCCAGCCATTGATCTAATAATTCAGCTTTGGTAAAAGCATCCCACACCAGGGAAAGATCCGCATCAAACTCTCTCGTGATGTATACCATTTTTTTTGCCTTGTCTACGGTAAAATCGAATAACAGGTTATTTGCCATTTTTTGTCTTTTTCATTGTTAACAATAGTTTGTCGAGCTGGTTGAAACGCGTTTCCCAGATTTTCCTGAGTTGGTCTAACCATTTATCTATTTCTTTCATTTTTTCAATTTCAAGTGAATAATAAATTTCCCGGCCTTTTTGCTCAGGTTTTATCAATTCGCATTCGCTAAGTATGCGAAGATGTTTAGATACAGACTGCCGGGTAGTGTTGAAGTTTTCTGCAATGGCGTTTGGTGTCATTGCCTGCAGTGCAATCAATGTAATAATTGCACGTCTTGTCGGGTCTGCTATTGCCTGGAAAATATCTCTTCTCATACTATAAAATTATATTTGAAGCCAATCGGTTGCAAATATAAGTGCAACTATTTGGTTTCACAAATTTTTTTTCAAAAAAAGTAGAAGTTTATTAATGTGCTCTGTGGAAGTCACACCATAAGAGAGTCCTGTTCTCCTGACACGCAGTCGTTTTCACTGTTCTTTAAATGATTTGAGACGATTTAATAAGAGAATTACTCCCACAATCATTTCGGGGACTGGCAAAACTATTCTCTCTGTTTTCTTTGCTTCTGATCAGGACTTGTTTTGATTTGCATAGTGACAGGCTCTACTATTTTGACATCTTTCATTCAAGCGCTGGAATATGAGGATGTTTTCTGTAATTGTAGTTTCGTTGTTAAGTATCATCCAGATAACAACAGGCAAAGCTCTTATCTTTTCGAGGTAACGACTTAAATATGTGCAGAGACAACAATGGAAAAAAGTAAAAGGACTGCTGAAGCGGCGATGGTATAAATAAATGCTTTCCGGAGTGTCATAAAAGTTGATTTAAAAACTGGTTAATAAATAGCGAATACTCAATTGACGACCTGCAACACAAAAAAATATCAGCGAACGGTCGGCAGCTACCCGCATTATTTTTAAAAGATTAATTTAAATATTTCAATAAATAGAAACGCTTCATGAAATAATTTGTTCAGCCTGGTCAAACAAAAATTGAATTATTTAAGTTTTTCGATAAATGAATGCAAAAAAAATTAAACCTTCAAGCCCTCGACGAAATGAATATACTCATCGAGCAATTTATTGTTCAGGTAATACCGCACATTACGACCTTCCTTATCTGAGGTAACCAACTCACTATCGATAAGTAATTTCAGGTGATGTGCAATTGATGGCTGTGCGAGACTGATCGTGTTATTCAGATCTACACAGTACAGGCATTGTTTGCTTTTCTTGATCTCTTTTAGTATAGTCAATCTATTTGGATCAGCCAATGCTTTAGAAATTTTTTCTGCCTTCTTTGCGTCCATAGTATCAAATTAACAACGCAAATATAATAATTTATTTATTGAAATATTTCAATAAATAAATTTGCTTAACATTTTTTTAATTTAAAACTTAGGCATATAGGGTAGGAGTGAATAGAAGTATATAATATTTGCCATCCCTGTTAGATAATCATAACGTAAAACTATTTTGGCACAGGTGATTTGCATTCAATTAATTTAACGTTACTCATGCTTTTAAGGCGGAGTAATCGTCCGGCGCCAGGTTTTTGAAGTTGAAACTGAAACTTTAAACAGGCTGAGTTGATAACCAATTTACAAGTGCAGCGCCATTTTTGAACTGCAGTTTTTTTAGCATGCGGTAGCGGTGAACCTCAATCGTCTTGCGGGCAATACCAAGTTGTGTTGC
This sequence comes from Chitinophagaceae bacterium, assembly GCA_049840875.1. Taxonomy (GTDB): domain Bacteria; phylum Bacteroidota; class Bacteroidia; order Chitinophagales; family Chitinophagaceae; genus JAFDYH01. The sequence goes on from JASGJE010000008.1 coordinate 123,768, forward strand.
AATTTCACGACTTGACAGGCCATTCTTTACAAGACGTGCTACTTTTATTTCTGTACGAGTCAGCTGCTCAATACAAGCTGTAAAATTTCCTATTAATGCCGTCGATGCTAAGTTGTTTTTTATTTCCATACACACATAAGTCTTTCCTGCAACGACGGTTGTTATAGCATTGGTAAGTTCTTCCTGAGTAGAGTTTTTTGTTATAAACCCACTCGCACCTGCAGTCATTAATGTTTTTGCATAGGCTGGTTCTGAATGTGCCGTCAGCGCAATAATTCTTATGCCGGGTTGTGTGGTATGAATTGCTTTAGTGGCAGCAATGCCATCAAGGGGGCCCATATTGACATCCATTAAAATGACATCAGGCTTGACAGAACGTGCAAGTTCTATAGCCTGCTCACCGCAAGAAGCTTGTCCAGCGATAATAAAACGGTTATCGCCTTTCAGCATTAACATAAGTGAATCGCGAAGTAATTTATGATCGTCAACAATAAGTACGGAAATCATGTTTATGATTTATTGAATTATAAGTATAGAAGATATTTCTTCGGGAAAATTATTTCGTGAATAGGTATAAGCGACAATAATTTTTGTCTTTACTATTTATTCAAAAGATAAAACAACCTGCCGAGTTGTATTATTATACCTTATATGATTTAGATTCTTTCCATTTTTTCAACATCCCGGCAAGCTCATCGGGTTTCACCGGCTTACTTAAGAAATCATCCATGCCTGCGCTGATGCACTCTGCCTGGTCTTCTCTCATTGCATTTGCCGTCATGGCAATAATTACCGGTTGAGTCCCTTTCTCTTTGCGGATCACCCGGGTCGCCTCAAGTCCATCTATCTCCGGCATTTGCACATCCATTAAAATGATTTCATAATTTTTTTGTTTCATCATCGCTATCGCTTCTATTCCATTTATGGCGATGTCAGCATTGTATCCTAATTTTTCCAGCATTTTAATCGCCAGCTTCTGGTTCACAAGATTATCTTCGGCAACAAGAATTGTTGGGTATTCTTCATTCAGGATTTTAGTAGTTGTTTTTAATGTTTGTTTAGTGTCTGTAATTTTTCTGATACCGCGCAGTTCCTGTGCAATCAGCTTGCAGAGAATATCGTGTTTTATCGGTTTTGTTAATATAGCATTGAACAAGCCTTTATAGGTTTTGTTTCTTTCATCACCAACTGAACTTAAAAGAATAATCGGCATTGCTGGATAAAGAGCTTTTATTTCTTTTGCGAGACCACACCCATCCATTTCCGGCATTTGCATATCGGTTAGTAAAAGATCATAAGGATTTTCATCACGGATCATTGCCAATGCTTCCTGTCCGCTTGTTGCAAGCGTGGGAATTAGTTTCCAATACTCCAACTGGTTTTTCAAAATATTCCGATTGGTTGGGTTGTCATCTACGACTAATATTTTTTTCCCTTCCATGCCTGCGAAATGATCTGTCATATTCGCCCGAAGTGACTGAAGGCTTGTTTTCGTTTTAATGGAAAAACTAAATGTCGTTCCTTCACCTTCTTTGCTCTTTACATCGATTTTTCCTGCCATCAGGCCGACAAGTTTTTCGCAAATAACAAGGCCAAGACCTGTGCCGCCATATTTTCTTGTGGTTGAGGAATCGACCTGAGAAAATGCTTTGAACAAACGTTCCATCTTCTCTGCAGGAATACCGATGCCTGTATCTCTTACTTCAAAGAACAATTCAAGTTCACCGTTATCTTCCATATAGCCCGAGTGAACGGCTACAAATACTTCACCCTTTTCCGTAAACTTGATAGCATTATTCACAAGGTTCATCAATATCTGTCTCAATCTTACAGCGTCACCCATTATCTGGGCTGGTACATCATGATCAATTTCATAGATCAGATCCAGTCCCAATAGCCCCGCTTTACCGGAGAATACGTCCAATACTTCTTCGATACAATTTCTCAAATCAAAACTGCGATACTCCAGCTCCATATTACCAGACTCTATCTTTGAGAAATCCAGAATATCATTAATTACAGTCAGCAAAGTTTCGCCACAGGTAGTAATCGTTTTTGCATACTCCCGCTGTTCATCATTCAGATCTGTTTCGCATAGTAACGATGCCATGCCAATTACACCATTCATCGGTGTTCTTATTTCATGGCTCATTGTTGCGAGAAATGCGCTTTTCGCTTTGTTTGCTAATTCCGCTTGTGTTCTGGCATTTTTTTCCATTTCGTTGCTTTCTACCAACTGAATGGTTTGTTCATTGACCTTTCGTTGTAATTTTTCTTTTTGTGAGCGGATACTTTTAATCCTGTGCCAGTAATATCCATAAATAGCAGACACGACACTTAGCCCAACCAGAAGTTCAAACCACCATGTCATCCAGAAGGGTGGTGTCACAGTTAATACCAATGTTCTTTCTTTGTCTGACCATTTCCCATCGCTGTTCATTGCTTTAATATGCAACGTATATGTGCCGGGGTTCAGATTGGTGTATGTCGCAACACGATTACTACCTGTTTCATTCCAGGCTTTATCAAATCCTTCAAGTTTATAAGCGTACTTCCTTTTCTCAGGTGAACTGTAATTCAATGAAGCGAACTCGAAGGAAAGTACTGAGTTCTTATAAGGTACAGTGATGGAATTTGTTTCCGAGATATCTTTATCAAGTGTGATGGTATTAGTTGATTGTCCGGCAACGCTTACTTTCTTGTTGAATACCTGGAACCCAGTGAAAAGCAGTGGCGGATCGAAAGGATGATCTTCAATTCTGGCTGGATAAAACCGGTTGAAGCCATTTATTCCGCCGAAATAAAATTCACCTGATTTTGATTTACAAAACGCTTTCATCTTAAACTCGTACGATTGCAAACCTTCATCTGTGCCGAAGTTTTTGAATATTTGTGATTTTGTGTCAAAACAGGATAAACCTCTGTTGGTACTGATCCAGATTTTATTTTGATCATCTTCAATTAGCCCGAAAATGGTGCTGTTTGCCAGGCCGTTTTTAGTTGTATAAACCGTAAAATGATTGGTTGTGCGATCATAATAATTAAGTCCTGCTAAAGTTGCTATCCAAAGATTTCCTTTTTTGTCCACGATTACATTCGTCACTTCATTGTCGCTTAGGCTATTTACTCCATCGCTATGTAATAATGTGGTAAATGTTTTTTTTGTTTTATTGTAAAGCTGCAAACCGCCGCCATCTGTTCCGATCAACAAATTGCCAGCATTGTCTTCATTTATTGCGCAGATCTTTAATGCGCTGATATCAGCTTCAGGGTTATGTATCCTTGTGAAAGTCATGGTTGATGGATTGTAAAGATTCAATCCACCGTTGTATGTTCCCACCCAGATATTTTTTTCACGATCTTCAAATATTACCCATGCATTGTTGCAGCTAAGGCTCGAACTATCCTGGGGATTATTTCTGAAATGATGGAATGCGTTTGTAGCAGGATTAAAAACTGAAACTCCTTCACCCCATGTTCCTGTCCATACGTTTCCTTTTGAATCTTCACAAACACTTAAAACATAGTCTCCGCAAATACTGTTTTTATTTTCTGCATTGTGTACATAGTGTTTAAAAGAGCGGCTTACCGGATCAAATAAATTAAGACCACCGCCATCAGTACCGATCCATATTTTCCCATTGCTGCTTTCTGTCATCGACAAAACGTTGTTATTGCTCAGGCTGGATGACTTACTGTTATGCTTAAAATGTTCAAACTTGTTGCTGTTTTCATTATAGATATTTACACCGCCGGCAAATGTTCCGATCCACATATTTCCTTGCCGGTCTCTTGTTATTACGTCAATGGAATTGTGACTGAGGCTATTATTATCAATTTCATCATGCGTGTAATTTTGAAAACGATTTGTCTGAGGGTTAAAGATTGCCAGGCCACCATTTTCTGTACCGATCCAGAATTGTTTTTTTTCGTCTTCGATAATTGAAAAGATCGATCCGTCTGGAATAGAATTCTCATTTGCCCGATCATGTAAAAAGTGCGTAAACTTTCCTGTATTATCAAGTATGTTGAAGCCGTGTTCTAAAGTGCCAAACCACATTCTGTTTTCTGAATCCTGGAATATTGATGTGATGCTATTGTCACTGATACCTGAAGCATCATTCGTTTCATGATTGTATTTTCGAATAGTTTTATGCTGGTCGTTAAGAAGATAAACTCCTTCTTCGAAGGTTCCGATCCATATATTTTTGCGATTGTCTTCATACACACACCGGGCATTGATGGGATAATGGGTGAAACTGTTTGACGACTGATTGAATAAATCAAGGCCTGCTTCCGTACATACCCAAAGATTATTCAAATGGTCAAGGCTTAACGTTGTCAGCATATCACTTGCTATACCATTTGTATTTTTGGCATTGTGTTTATAATGAGCGAACCTGTCTTTTTCTTTATCATAGCGGTTCAGACCACCGCCTCTTGTTGCAATCCAGATGATGCCATTTTTGTCTTCTGCAAGCGCCGTTATAAAATTGCTGCTGATTGTTGAGCTATCTGCCGGATCATTTTTATAAACAGTGAATTTGTATCCATCATATTTATTCAACCCGTCCCTGGTTCCAAACCACATAAATCCACGGCTATCCTGCAATATGCACATCACATTGTTTTGAGAAAGCCCGTTATTGATGTCGAGATGATCAAACTTCAGATTTTGGTTTTGGCCAAATGTGCAAACCAATAACATCTGAAGAACTAACCCCAGCAGAATTTTTGGAAAACGGCTCATAAAGTTTATTGAATAATTGTTGCGTCAAATGTTACACTTCCGATAGAACGGTTGGTGCCATCGGAATTTGTGAACCCAATAATTAATGTGTTTGTAGCGCTTGCCCGTACCCAGGCAATTGCTATCCCGGTAGGCAACGCAGCTCTTGGATTAATGATTACAGACGCGTTTGCAGTCAGGCCCGTTATCGTTACGCTTACAGTTTCAGTTGTTGTATAGTTAAACGCGGTAGCATCGTTGATGCTGAAACTTGTTTTGATCATATTCGTTAGTGCCGTACCTGATGTGCCTAATTTATAAGTGCCACTTACATCCAGGGTGGCTGCAGGGCTTGTTGTACCAATGCCAACACTACCAGTTCCGGTTATGCGCATTCTTTCATTAGAAGATTGCGTTGTACCACCGGTTAAAAATATCAATGACTTTGAAGCTGTTCCGTTCCCGATAAGGAAATTCTGGCCGATATTATATAAATAGGCATCGTTTGCGCCACCCATCACACCAGCTGTATTGGCACTACTGTTAATTCCCATATCGACATAGTTTGTGGTTTCATTACCGTTATCAGCTGTTGCTACCACATCCGAACTTGCACCAGTGCCGGCGTTACTGTTTTGTATGTTTAATTGCGCATAGCTGTTCGTGTTGCCTTTACCAACGATTACATTTTGAAAATTGGTGTTGCCACTTGCACCCGCATCTGCTAAAAAGCGTTCTGGATAAGTCGCATTAAAACTAGTTGTACCTATACCGAGGTTACCACCGGTCGTGAGACGCATTTTCTCTGTATTGTTCGTAATAAACGGCAAATCGTAGTTGCTGGTCGTTCCGATATTCTTAATTGATCCGACACTGTTGCCATTAAGATACCATGGACTACCAGATACAGTTGGAGTAAGTTGAACGGCAACGTACCAGTTAGACCCATTACTTACAAGCCGAACTGTTTCGTTAGCCTCATCAAGTGTCCATGAGCTAAGCCCATCGATAGTTTGGGACGAAGTTGTAGCAATAGTTAAAAGAGATATATTTGAACTTGCGTTCTTTACCCAGTATTCTCTTCCTGTGCAGCCAGAGGCTGTTGGCAACGTCAATGTAGCAGCCGTTGTACCTGTAAACACCAGGAAATCATCAGAACTGGTAGAAGTTGTATTGGCCGTAAAGCTTTTGTAAGCTGTTGCTACGGATCCCCGTACATCGATAGTAGATGTAGGAGAAGTGGTGCCGACACCTAGCTGTGCCATCAGGGCGCTGGCCTGCGTAAGAAACACGATTGCTGTAATGAACTTTTTCATGGGACTGATATTGGATTTAAATATTCCACAAAAACGGAATTATTAAGTAAAATATTAGCACAAGTTTTAGTGATTTATAAGTAGTGCTACCTCTACAGGTGCTAATAGTATTCACTTATCTATTTTTCTTCGCTAAACACAATTTTGTCGAACTATGTTGCAATTTCGATATTCTATTTGCCAGGAGCCTGTATCTGAATCTTTAAGCCTGCCTCAAGTATCCTGTATTGTTTATTTATATCTTCAAAAACATTTTTAAGATTTATTAATTCGCCGCCTTGCTTCGCAAGTGCTTCAATTTTCTCAAGAAGAGCGACGAGTTTATCCGATTGAAATACTGCGGTGCTGCTTTTTAATTTATGTGCTGTTTTTGCCAGATCAGTTGTGGATGACTGATTTAATGCAGCCTGCATTTTTTTTAATTCTGCCGGTGTATCGCTGATGTATGTGCTGATCATTTCCCGGGTATACTCATCATCATCCATAGCTTCAAGGATGGATAAATCAAATAATTTTTCAGCGGAGGTCGTGTTATTCATTTCTATTAGTTTAATACTATGCAACAGTTAATTGTTTTGTAGTTGACCATTTTTCGAGCATAGTAACTACGTCCTGTGGTTTTATTGGTTTGCTCAGAAAATCGTTCATGCCAGACCGTAAGCATATGTCACGGTCTTCTTCCATTGCATTTGCAGTCATCGCGATGATCAATGGCTGTTCATGATTACGGTTTCTGATTGTTCTGGTCGCTTCTACGCCATCCATTTCCGGCATCTGAACATCCATTAAGATTAAGTCATAGTGATTGGTGCTTGTTTTATCAAGCACTTCAACTCCATTCTCTGCAAGGTCTGCGTGATAGCCTAGTTTTTCCAATACCTTAATTGCAAGTTTTTGATTGACGATGTTATCTTCAGCAACCAGTATATGCATAGGATGAGCTGATGCGAATTCTGCCGAAAGTTTTTTTACAGGCGTTGTTTCTACGGCGGCGGTTGTTTCGATTTTTAATTCATGCAAAATGATCTTGCAGAGAGATTCCTGTCGTATTGGCTTGGTCAGGATTGCTTTAAACAAATCATTGTGTTGCCTTGCTTTTTCGTCACCGATTGAGCTTAAAAGAATAACCGGTAATTTGGGATATAATTCTTTTGCTTTTTCTGCAAACTCGCAACCGTCCATTCCCGGCATTTGCATATCTGTAAGGATCAGATCAAAATCATTTTTACAGGCAAGTATATTGAAAGCTTCGGCTGCAGACGATGCGATAACAGGAATCAGTTTCCATGTTTCCAGTTGATTTTTTAAAATGCAACGGTTTGTAAAGTTGTCGTCGATGACAAGAATCTTTTTACCTTCAATGGCCATCATGTTTCCTGTGATATAAGTTTGTACAGGTTGTGAACCTGCAACCGTTTTAATGGTGAAGCTGAATGTGCTTCCTTTCCCTTCGGTACTTTCGACCCACATTTTACCTCCCATCAGGCTGACAAGTTTTTCGCAAATAACAAGGCCAAGGCCGGATCCTCCATAACGCCTGGTCGTTGACGAGTCTACCTGTGAAAACGCTTTGAATAGTTTTTCCATTTTATCAGGTGGAATGCCGATTCCCGTATCTCGTACAGAAAATGTAAGCTCAAGGTTGTCTTCGTTACTCTTTGTGATTTTTACAGCGACAAAAATTTCTCCTTCTTCTGTAAACTTGATTCCATTACCTACAAGGTTCATCAGAATTTGTCGTAAACGCAGGCTATCGCCAACAATATGTACCGGAACATTCGGATCAATTTCATATACCAGGTCAATCCCTGCTTTGCCTGTTTTATTCGCAAAAACATCGAATACTTCTTCAATGCAATTTCTCAGATCGAAATTTGTAGCTTCTATTTCCATATTGCCGGCTTCAATCTTTGAAAAATCAAGAATATCGTTGATAACGTTCAACAAAGCTTCACCACTGTTCGTAATTGTCCTTGCGTATTCACGTTGCTCATCTGTAAGATTGGTTTCAGCCAGAAGTGAAGCCATTCCTATTACGCCATTCATCGGAGTTCTTATTTCGTGGCTCATAGTAGCAAGAAAAGCGCTTTTTGCACGATTGGCATCATCCGCTCTTTGCCGTGCTTTTTCTGCAATGAGATAAGCAATTTTTAATGCCTCTTCATTGCCTCCTTTATTGTGTTGTCTGTTTGCTTCCTGCTCTAGTTTACCAAGTTGTATAGTTTGCAGGATTTGAGTTTCATTATATTTTTTTAATTGAACAGCCCAGAAGCCGCACATGGCTAATACAAAAACAGACAATAGAAAATGAACTAACAAAAACTGAACGTTTATCGCTTGTATGTTACCTGAATAAAATTGATTTAGAGCTGGTGATGATGGGAACAATGGAATAATGTGATAAGTAATGACTGCTATCAGCAGTGGTACTTGCAGTTTCCAGTTCTGGTATGAAACTAAAATGGCGCTCGCTACAAATAGTGCAAAGTATAGCCCCGGTTCGCCGTGAGTCTGATAGAGGTATTGAAATGTAAAAACGGCAAAAGCTGCTGCAAGTATGTATTGATACAATGATAGTTTACGAAATGCGTGACGAATACCATAATATGCAACAATACAAAGGCCGCCTGATGCAAGTGCTTGCAGGAATGTATTGTTATATGCGCCTAACAAAATACCGAAGATGAAAAACCCAGGAAGAAAGAAATTCATCAGTTTATCAGACCGTTCTGCTGTTTCAAGGCGGAAGATATATGAGTAGTCTTCCCGTTCGTTGGTTGTGCTGCTTTGCTTGTTTATGGTTTTCATAAAATTTGGTTCTTATAGTCTATAGATATTTCAGCTTTGCAATTTTTTTTCGTTTATCCGGGTTCCCCATTTTTCAAGCATGTTTACGAGCGCCGATAGTTCAACAGGTTTGCTGATATAGTCATCCATGCCAGCTTGTATACAAGCCTGGCGGTCGCCATGCATCACGTTTGCCGTCATGGCAATAATAACCGGTTGTTTTTCGAGGCAAACACGAATCATTCTTGTTGCTTCAAGTCCATCCATTTCCGGCATCTGCACATCCATAAGGATCAGATCATAATTATCCACGCTTACTTTGTCAAGCACAATCTTTCCGTTTTCTGCAATCGTAGCGGTGTAACCTAATTTTTTTAAAATTTTAGAAGTCCACTTCTGATTGACTTCATTATCTTCTGCAATTAGTATCCTGAGTGGATAGTCGGATACAAACTGTTCAGAAAGTTTGTTGGCCCGCTGTGTAGTGGCAGGTTGTTGTTCGTCGTGTCGGAACTGTGTCAATACCGCATCAAAAAAAGCATGTTGCTGCAGTGGCTTTCGCAGAAAGGTTACTGAAGCACCCTCCATCTCTTTATAACGGGAATCATCAGTCGTAACAAGTATGATCTGCTTCAACTTGGGGAATTTTTCAGAAAGTGTTTTACCTGTTTCAATAATATCTGCATTTTCAACAACGACCGGGTCAATAATTGCGAGACGGTATTTTACCTGGGTTAATAATTCGGCAGCTTGTTTCAGATTGTTGACTGTTACCGTTACCAATCCCCATTGTTCCAGCCAGTTTGCATAAATTGAAGAAGCCGTATCGTTTTCACTGACGATAAGCACCTGTTCTCCTTCAAAACCTTTCATTGAATACCCCTGCGCATTGTTGGATGCGCTGACCGGCGTCACAACCGGTAAAGACACGGTGAAGGTGCATCCCTTATCTGTGTTATTTTTAACCTGGATTGAGCCGCCCATTTGCTCGACGAGTTTTTTGCAGATCAATAAGCCAAGGCCTTTATTTTTTTCACGATTCCGGGTAGAATAATCCGTTGGTAACGTTTGTGAGAAAATGGTTTGCAACATGTGAGCCGGAATTCCAGGACCTTCGTCTATAACGTTAATGTATAGTTGGTAATCACCGGGGGTTTCCCGTTTATTAGTTTCAAACTGTAAAATGATATTGCCTCCATGATTAACCGCAACAGCATTGTCAATAAGATTTACCAGTATTTTACGAATCCGTTTTTCATCGCTGATAAAAGATGATGGTGTACCTGTATTGATTTTATAAAGAAGGCTAATTCCTGCCTGTGCAGATTTTTTGGAAAAAAGCTCGAGTGTTTCTTCGATGCAAGGAATAAGTTCTATGGTCTTATAATCCGGCTCCGAACTAATAGCGTCTGACTTCGATGACTCCAACAGATCCTGAATGAGAATCTCATTAACCTTGTCTAATAATATTTTGCCGGAACGGATGATTGTTTCCGTATAATCCTTTTGTTCAGTGGTGAGGGTTGTTTCTTTTAATAACGCAGCCATTCCCATTATACCATTCATTGGTGTTCTCACTTCGTGACTGATCGCTGATAAAAGTTTGCTTTTGGCTGCGCCTTCGCGTTGTGCATTATCGATGGCCGCCGTTTCATTTTTAGCCATTGAGTCCATCTGTTGCCGCATTGCGTCAATTTCAGTTCGCAGAGATTCAGATTTGTGATTAGCGCTGTTTAATGCTGAACGGAAAAAACGAAAAGCGAAAAAAAGCATGCAGGCGAGAATACCCCATATTGTCAGAGTGCCTGGATCGGCAATAAAAAGTAAATGGTTTAGAATATAAGGAAATTGAATAAAAATCATAGGGATCAGGATTGTTGGTTAATGATGACGTCGGCATTGGCCAGTTTGTCGAGAATATTGATTTCTTTCAGATAAGGGTTCCAGCAAAAAACCAGTTTTTCAATCGGCTGCCAGAGCATTACCCAACTAAAAATATCAAGCCCACTTACAATAGCTGAATGAAAGCCTTCTTCTTCTCTGAACAATAATGGATTGACGAGACGTAATAATAAAATCACAGCCAGGCTTAAGATTAGTAAAACATAATTTCTTCTCTTGAAACGTTCAAAAGCGGATTGCCTTGCTGCTTTTCGCGATTCAAAATGGCGTTTAATGGAATAGATAAGGGGTTCTATGAATTGACGGTCTTGTTCATTTTTACAGGTAACGCGATATTGAAAAGGACTGAAACGTCTTGCAGTAACAGTCGCGGTCATTATATATTGTTCAAACTCCTGGCTAAGTTGTCGTTTGTAGATGGGCGCCGGATCATTCGGATTGAAATGATCTGCCACCGTCTGTTGACTAATAGTCAGAAAGACTGGTACAGGATCCAACCCGTTTTTATCTTTTATGTTTCTTTTGAAACCAGTTTTCATAAACTTAGATAGTATTCGATCGTTTAATTCTTAACCAACCTGAAAGTATAATGCTGCTGACCATCGGATACGGCTAATACATAAATGCCCGGAGTCCATTCAGTGTTTATCGGTATTCGGTAATAGCCGTTGCCGTTAGTAGAAATTGTTTGCCTGCTCAGCAATTGCCCAGTTGCACTACTGATCAATACAGTCCATGAATTATTTTTTGGCTGAACAAATTGTAATGTAGCCTGATCATGAACGGGGTTGGCTACAAGTGTAACCTGCGACTGATCGTCAGTGCTGCGAATACTAACGACGTTTGAGTAACTGATCCTTCCATCAATGTCAATACTTTTTAACCGATAATAAACTATAGCCGGAAGTGCTGTGCTGTCATATGCGATGTAATTTGTTCGGTTTCCCGTATTTAACGCCTGGATGGATTTGACGGATACGAAATTTTTACCGTCAGTACTCTTTTCCACTTCAAAATTGCTGACAGAAGCTTCGTTCTCGGTCGTCCATTCCAATTTAATATCGCCCGGTTCCTTGATTGCATTAAAACTTATAAGACGAAGTGGAATAGGAAAGGTTTTACTTCCAAACGTGAGATAGTTAAATGAAGTGATAGCGGACGATGAAACCGTTCCGGTTGTTGTCACAGTTCCTGAAGCGGTACCTGAACCGCCCTGATCTGTCCAATAACTTCCGTTATAACCAGCAACCGAAATATTTGCAACTACCCAATTTGGGAAAGCTCTTTTACTGTTGTCCCAGTTTAATGTTGCGATCGCGGTACCTCCGGATACTTTACTGGTAGGCCAATATTCATTCGGATCGATATTAACAAGTGGTGACTGAACGGAGCTTGTACCTGGCGTTGGTCGGGCATAACTTACATTGAACTCTGAAGTTGCGGATAAAGACGAAAGCCGGATTGTTCTTTCATACGTAGCATCGCCTACCGGAAAAATGAAGGCAGTGTTGCCGAATTTTTTTACCCAACCATTCACATGCCTGCTATCATTATCCCCAGAATAAGATGAACCCGCTTCGTATATCATGTAATTTGGAGTAGCGGAAGTGGTAATCAAACCGCTCGTATATACATGGCTGTTAGCTACGCTCAGGTTGTTATTAAGCGTGATGCCAGCGGCATTGTTTGTCGTAAGATTATACGTTTTAAAAGTCTGGCTTCCACTCACAGTTTGAGTGGCAGAGCCACTGAGATAAAGTGTGCCTGTACCAATGGACGAAAAACTCTGATCATTGATGAGATCCTGGATTACGTATAAGTTACCATTATTGGTCAGTGACGCAGCCGAACTGTTGGTAAAACTTCCACCGATATAAACTATGTCGCTGCTCCCTGTGGAATAAAGAATGCCTGTATTCTGCACATTTACTTGTGCAAGCGAAAAGAACGGTAGCAGAAGCAACAGGGATTTTAGTAGTGGTTTTTTCATAGTCAGGATTTTGTCGGTCGGTTGTTTATTTTTTTGATTTGCTTTAGATATTATTTCATTTTTTTTGCTCCCATTCCAGGTTTATACCGGCGACTATTGTGTTTTGCCTTCCATCAGAATTAAAATAATAGAATGGAAAATTCCATTGTCCAAAATGCAATTCTGCAAAGATTCCCGGTTCAGAAATCAATGGATTGCCCACTTCATTTCTTTGTTGTAAAGCAAACCCCGCTGAAAAACGATTTGAAAGTTTACAGGAAAGATCTGACCAGCTATAATAACAATTGGTGGGTGTTGTACCCAGTCCGAATGAGTATTGACCCTGTGAATAGAACTGCAGGATGCCAAGTTTCAGATCTGTATTCAGCGCTAACACAAGACCGTTATATTTTCCAGTTGCAAACCCAGCGGCGGGTGTAAATTCAGCTTGTAAAGAATTTCCTTTTTTAAAACTTTTACCGGCTATTGCTGAGAATGTTTGTGATTCTTCATAATTATAACGGAGTGAAGTATAGATCTTTTCTTTGCTTGTTAAATGCAATGCAGGCGCCCAAGAATATCCAATCTTGTTGTTGAAATAATGAAAGTTATCCAGCCCGCCCGAAGCCTGGCAATAGACGTTACAAGCCATGAGGATAGAAAGCAGGCAAAGACTGTATTTGGTTTTAGTAATCAACGGATATTAGATTATATGCGCAACTTAAAATTGCAGTATAAAAAAAGTACAAAGAAATACGTAATGAAATAGCGATAAATACTGATCTGATGTAGAAAACAGGCTACATAAAATATAGTACAGATTTTTAAATGAAAACACTTATGGTTTAGCTGCTATATGGTCATATAACGCATCTGCGTTGAAATAAATGCAGCGTGATTGAAGCTTCGGGCGTCGTAACAATAAGAATATTTCAGTAAAAGGTCTTGTATAAAGTGCATTTGATGTAAGTACCAGGTCTGTTTATAGGATTGTCGGCAATTTTTATTTTCATCAACAACATTTCACGAAGCATTGAATTATCGTTTCAAAAAAGATATCATGCATAATTATCGGGCGAAACGATTTTTGTATACAGTTATTCTGTATATTCATATCACCTTTATTATTTCTACCTCCGGCACAGCCCGTGCCTAATTAAGTTTCATTTTTAAAATATTCATTGCATCAGGAAGCTGATTTGTATCTTATTTATAGACTATTAAACCTTATTACATGAAAATGCAGGTTTCTCCATTTGCATTTATTCAGGCAAGTAAAAGTATTTGCAAAATTTGTTTTCTTTTTTACTCTTCTCTGAAACTACATCTGCACAGATTCTACTATGCCAATAAAGAGATTTCTCAAAACGGGGATTGTCGCCCTATGACGATGTTCGATCTCGGTCATAGTGAGAGCATTTTTTTATAAGAATCTATATTGAGATTCCCGTTCAATTCGCTTTTTCTTTCTAAAAAATACAATTTCCATTACCATTTAAATCGATCTGTATGTCAATTAAAAAATTCCACGGAGCTGAACCCAGGGGGTTACTTTCCACGCCGCAATCATCATCACTTGAAGGAAGATTTGGCCGCATGTTTCGAACATTACCTTCCGCCACTCATTCTGTAGAAGACCTTGCCGCTTTGGGAAAAGCAATGGTCGCCGATCCGGAAAATCCACCAACTCCCGAAACGGAAATCGATGGTGAAGAAAATCAGGGTATCGATGCCGGGTATACCTACTTTGGTCAGTTTATTGATCATGATCTTACGTTTGATCCTGCAAGCAGCCTGCAAAAGCAAAATGATCCGAACGGACTTGAAGATTTTCGAACACCTCGTTTTGACCTTGACAATGTATATGGCCGTGACCGGATGATCAGCCTTATTTATACGATGCTGATGGCTTACATATTTTGCTTGGACGAAAACTCACAGGGCACACAGAAGACGCAAACAGCAGAGATCTTCAGAGGAACATTAATCAACGGGCGATCATTGGCGATCCAAGAAATGATGAGAATGTAATAGTCTCGCAGTTGCAAGCCACATTTATACGTTTTCATAATCGCGTCGCGAATGTTCTTAAAAAGAAAGACCCTTCCGTTACGTTTGAGCAAGTACAGCAATGTGTGCGGTGGCATTATCAATGGGTAGTATTATACGACTTCCTTCCGACTATTGTCGGGCAAAAAATGCTTGAAACAGTTCTTCCGCATATTAAATTGAACCGTTCTGTATATGAAGAGCGACCCAAACTTGAATTTTATAAATTCAAAAAGTCAGCCTTTATGCCGGTTGAATTCAGTGTTGCCGCTTATCGATTCGGTCACTCGATGATTCGCCCGATTTACAGGTTGAATCAAACCTTACCCGATCGGCAGTTTATTTTTGGTGGCGCCAATGATTTCCAGAATCTTGTTGGTTTTCGTGAGTTTCCTAATACATGGGCCATCGACTGGGATTTGTTTTTCAATCCAGGCAATGCTCCATTAACAGGAAAGAACAGAATTCAGAAAGCGTACAAGATAGACTCTTCTATTGTTAACCCATTAGGCAGTCTTCCCCCTGCGGTAGCGAAAAACCCTCCTTCTCTTGCCGAACGAAATTTATTACGCGGAATGCGAATGGGCCTTCCCAGTGGCCAGGCAGTTGCAAAACAAATGAATATAAAACCATTGACGGATAAACAACTTAAAGTAGGTAAAGCAACTGAGGAAGATGCACCAGGCAACAAATCAATTACTGAAATTTCGAAAGCATTTGCTGGAAATGCGCCGCTTTGGTATTATGTTTTGGCAGAAGCGCAGCAGCAATTTAAAAAAGATGGTACACCAATTCATCTTGGGCCTGTTGGTGGGCGTATTGTCACAGAAGTTTTTGTTGGATTACTATGGGGAGATAATCATTCATTCCTGGCGCAGGATCCATTTTGGGAACCACTACCAGAATTTATGGTAGATGGAAAATTTAAAATAAAAGATCTGATTAAACAAGCGCTTAAAGATGCTGATCCTGCTTAGGGAGATAAATGAATACGGTAGTTTAGACTGCCGTATTCATTTTAAAGGAAAACAACTTTAATGATACATCGGATCATGGTTTTTATTACGGTACTTGTTTCAATTAACTGCGCTTTAATTTCCATCTATATTTCTTTACTTTTATTCTAATCCATAAATCTTTTACTTATGACCAACAGATCAGTTTCTCTCGCTACGCATGAAGATATCATTTCATACCAGAAACTCAGGACGTTCATTGGCTTTACAGGAATTCTTCTTCCAATACTTGTTGTTGCAGGTTGCTTCATTACCGGCGCCAAAGGAGCTTCGTTTCAAATATCGATCAGCCATTTTTATTATAGCAGAATGCATATCGTTTTTGTCGGTGTTCTTTGTGTGTTAGGAGGTTTCCTGATCACTTATCGTGGTAAACGTGCTGCTGAAAGTACATTGTCAAATATTGCCGGTTGTTGTGCATTTGGGATTGCTTCATTTCCCACAACGGTTGGTGATTTTCGCCCTCAGCCGGGAAGCCCGAATCAGTATGTGTCCCTGTTTAGAGAGGTAAGCAATGGATGGGGAACTGTTCATTTCATTTTTGCATTTGCCTTATTTACCTGCTTTATCATTTTCTGTTTAAAATATTTTCAGCAACCAGATGAGAGCTACACCGGAGAAGCTGAGAGAAAGTTTAAAAAAAGAAAAGTGATTTACAAATTTTGTGGATGGACAATTATTGTCAGCATCCTGCTGATTGCCGCTTTCAACTTTATTTTTAAACCGGAAAAAGGTCTTTTTATTTACAGCACATTCATTTTCGAAACTACGTCACTTTGGGCTTTTGGTTTTGCATGGCTTGTAAAGGGATCTGCCGTTTGGAGTGATGTATCGGGAGTTAAAAAAGTAGTTAAAGCGATCCGGTAACAGACAGCATCTTATGTCATCGAACGATTAATCAGAAGCCAATAAAGACCAAGGTCGCTCACTGCTTTCATGAATTGGGCAAACTCAACCGGCTTGACAACGTAACTGTTTACTCCATAGTGATAACTTTCTATCATGTCTCTTTCTTCAGCGGAGGAAGTTAATATCACGATTGGAATTGATCTTGTGTCTTCATTTGTTTTTAATCGTTTTAATACCTCAATGCCATCGATCCTCGGCATTTTTACATCGAGTATAATAAGACGGGGATGAGGTGATTGAGACCGGTCTCTATAGTTGCCTGTGGCATATATAAAGTCAAGAGCTTCCTGGCCATCTTCTACGTGTGTAAGGTGGTTTGCAAGGTTTACCTTTTTCAATGCACGGATGGTCATCTCGGCATCCTCAGGATTATCTTCTGCCAGCAAAATTTCTACAATACTTTCAGTTAACATTGCTCTATATTGAAAGATTAAAATAAAAACAAGCCCCTTCTCCAACTTTGCCTTCAGCGTAGATGTTTCCTTTGTGCCTTGCAATGATCCGCTTTGTCAGAGCAAGTCCAATACCTGATCCTTCAAAATCTTTATTACTGTGTAGTCGCTGAAATACGCCAAACAATTTATCTGCGTACTTCATGTCGAAACCGGCGCCATTATCTTTCACGAAATAGGTATTGCGCCCATTTTCAGTAATGCACCCTATTTCAATAGAAGGTGCTGGATTTTTTGATGAATATTTTATTGCGTTACTGATAAGGTTAAGCCATACCTGGCGCAGCAGGCTTTCATCGCCTCTGCAAACAGGAAGAGAATCTGTCGTTATCTGCAGTTTATCATTTGACGATTGCTGTGAAAGAAGTTCTTCGCTGCAAGAAGAAGCCAACGCTTTCATATCTACAATGTTTCTTCTTATTTCTTTCTTTGCAATCTGGGCAAAAGCAATCAGGTCATCAATCAACTGACCCATTTTTTTTCCGTTGGACATGATTTTGCCGGTGAGGCGGATTGCTTCATCATCGAGTTTTGACGCGTAATCTTCATGGAGTATCGCGGCATAACCATTTATTGATCTAAGAGGAGCCCGAAGGTCGTGAGATACTGAATAAGAAAATGCTTCGAGTTCTTTGTTTACAGCTTCCAGTTGCAGCGTTCTGTTCTTTACTTGCTCTTCCAATCCCTGTTTAGCCATTATTAATTCGCCGGACATTTGATTAAATGCGTGAGCTAATTCACCGAGTTCGTCATTACGGTTAATATCTACCGTAATACCATACTCACCTGATGCAATAGAAGATGCCGCTGCAGTTAATTTTTCCAATGGAGTCGTTATACGCCGACTCATAAGCCATGCGGTGACGAACCCAATAGCGATAATAATGAGGCTGATAATAACCAACCACCGTAGAAATTCATTAGCCCCTTTTAATATTATGCTTTTGGAGAATTCTATTAATACAATCCATTCTGTACCTGCCACCATAGAAGTGGACGCAATTTTAGGATCACCTTTTACCGTGTAATCAAAAAAATCATTACCTGGCTTCACAGGCACAGGGGGAGGGGATGCTACTGTTAAAAGGTTTGTCCATAATGAACCATCGATATTGCCAAAATATAACTGGGCGTTACTGCCAAGTAGTTCAGAAAACTGTTGTATGGATTGCTGAGTTGTAATCTGGAATCGCCAGCGTACCAAAAAACCGAGGTGATTCTGATTTTCTGTGACGGTCGCAATTATCGGGTAAATCACAGTATCACCATTCTGATACATTTTGCCTACAAAACTGGTATCTTTTACGGCCGACAACTTGCGGAATATCGTATCGAGTGATATATGCACCAGTGGCTTCGAAAGTACCCACCGATGCTTTAGTTCACCGGTAGTATTATATAGTTCAGTTTGCGGCCAGGTGCTGTCGAGCTTTAGTTTATTAAAAATAATTTCTACTGAATCTGTTGCACCACCATTTTTTAAGAAATTGGTTATGGGATGTTGGTTTGCCGCGGCATGTGTAGCGGCGTTAATTGAAATAGCAGATTGCCCAAAGAGTTTTCCCAATTGTGTTGTTAATCCTGATAATCTTTCTTTCCCGATAGCCATGCTTGCGTTTCGAACGGCGAGGTAGGCAAGTAATCCCAACGCGGTAGTACTGACTAAAAGCAGACTGCAAATAAGTATGGGCAACCGCCTTTTCAATGAAAATACAAATCGGCGATTGGTAACAGTATCTTTCTTTTCGATTTCTTGCGGGTTAGTATTCATAAACCAGTATTAAAAACCAGTAACAAATACAGCAGTTTATTAACTATCACGGGAGTCTGTCTCGGCAGAGTGGTAAGTCAGCCATCAAAGAAAACAATTTTTTACGAAAAAAGAAAGCATTAAACCCTCGGTGAAATTCTTTTTTAAAAATAAAATACTGCAAGAGTGAAAACACTTACTTGTATATATCGAACATAATTGGCGAGTGCTATATCGATAGTATTTTCGTGTTAATTTATATTCCCTTTATTTCATGGAACCCATACTTCTTACAAGATCAGCCGCGAGGAAGATTATTCTACATGCTGCAGGTTTGAGCAAAAAGGCGCAATTCGGAAAAGGAATTGAAGCTGCATATAAAGTAATCCGGCATCTTGGCTTTGTACAGGTAGATACGAACTATGTTGTAGAAAGAGCGCATCATCACAGCATTGCTGCAAGAGTGCCAGGTTATAAAACCGAATGGTTGGAAGAATTACAAACTGATCAGAGGATATATGAATTCTGGACACGCGACTCTTGTTTTATGCCTATGAGTGAATACAGGTTCTCGATACCGATACAAGAAAGTTTTTCAAAACGATGGCAATCGATACCACAACCCGAGATCAACCTGATGAACAGGATTCTGGATCGCATTTCCCGTGAAGGACCGCTGGGAGCAAAGGATTTTGAAAACGACCGGCAGGTAAAAAGTTCAGGCTGGTGGGATTGGCGGCCTTCGAAAGTTGCGTTGGAGCGATTGCATTTAACGGGTCAATTGTTAGCGACAAGAAAAAAAGATTTTCATAAGCTATATGATCTTACCAATAACATTATTCCTGCTGATGTTGATCGGACGAAGCCCGGTATTGAAGAATTTACCCGCCATCTTATTCACTATTCGTTGAGGTCTCTTGGTATCGCCTACCTGAAAGAGATCGCCTGGAACGGCCGATTGGTAAAACCGCCACTCAAACAGGAACTGAAAAAACTTGTTGATGCGGGAGAAATTTGTGAAGTTCAGGTTGAAGGGTTAAAAGGACCATTGTATATGCTTCCTGAGTATAAAAGAAAGAAGATAAACATTGCCGGGGATGTTTTTATCCTCTCACCGTTTGATATTATCAATGTCTTTCGGCACCGGCTACGCGATTTTTTTAACTTCGATTACCAGGTCGAATGTTTTGTGCCTGAACCTAAAAGAAAATACGGTTATTTTTCTTTGCCGATATTGATCGGCGATACGTTCATTGCGAGGATGGATGCCAAGGCTGATCGTAAACAAAAAACGCTTATCATTAATAACCTTCACTTTGAATCGGTAAAGCTGAGCAAGCCAACATTGGACAAACTAAAGGATGCCATTAAAGACTTTGCCATCTTTAATGGCTGCAACGAAATCTCCGGTCTGAAATCAAATAACAAGTCCTTTCTGAAGACTCTTCGGTGATTTGTTTAAAAATTGCGAACGGAAATGTTTTGATTTACTCGGGCTGATTTATATTACAATTTCAATTACTGAATATTAACGCTATGCGAAATCGTTTTTTAGAAAAGTCATCATTGTGCCTGGTAGGCCTGGCTTTAAATTTTCTTTTTATTGAAGCGAGATGCCAGGATACGGCGGCTATATTGAATTCGCCGGATAAGAAATTGCAGATCGCGTTTACTATTGGTAAGCACGGGGAAAAGAACAATACAAATCAATTAGTCTATACCGTTAGTTTCAACGGGAAAGAATTAATAAAACCTTCCACATTAAGTCTTGATATAAAAGGGTATGAGCCTCTCGGTTCCAATATCAGTATTATAAATGCCAAAACGACTTCAGGGGACGACTCATATCAATTGGTGACAGGCAAGGCATCGACAATACACAATAAATACAACGAATTACAACTTGAGCTTGAAGAAGCTATTTCTCCTAAGAGAAAATTGATTATCGAAGCGAGAGCATATAATGATGCAGTATCATTCAGGTATGTGGTGCCACAACAAACAACATCGGACAGCGGTTATGCATTAAAAAATGAAAACACTGAATTTGCATTCGCCGCAGACGCTATAACATATTCGCAGGTGTTGCCCCATTATCGCTCAATGTATGAAAGCGAATATTTAAAACTTCCTGTTAGCGCATTTTCAAACCAGGGAGGTGTAAAAAGTTCGGTTCTTATAGGATTACCAATGCTTGCTGAAGTACCAGGCGTTGGCTGGCTGGCTATCGCAGAGACGGATTTACTGAATTATACGTCAATGTATCTTACTAATCCGTCGGGAGGCTGGACAGGACATACGATGTTGTCGAGATTATCACCGCGATTAGATAGCAGTGGACTAGCATTGAAGAGGACAATACTATTCGTTCAGCATGGCGTGTCATTATGGTTGCAGATAAGCCTGGCAGATTATTGGAGTCGAATGCAATCATGAATCTGAGTCCGGCTTCCGAAGTGAATAACACAGGCTGGATAAAAGCCGGTAAAGCATCATGGGATTGGTGGAGCGGCAGTCTTGACGCCAATGGAAAGACAGCTTTTACTACAGAAAATATGAAATATTATGTTGACTTTGCTGCAAAGTCAGGTTTAGAATATATGCTTGTAGACGCAGGATGGAGTGGTGGCGATATAACCAAAATGAATGGAAAGGTTGATATTCCTGAGTTGGTAAAATATGCTGCGGCAAAGAATGTAAAAATATGGATATGGCTTTATGCTGGTTCGGTGGCAAAGCAAATGGAAGAAGCGTTTCCATTGTATGAAAAATGGGGAGTAGCAGGTGTAAAGATTGATTTTGTGGAACGGGATGACCAGGATGGAATTGAATTTTACTACAAGACGGCTGCTGCTGCTGCGCAGCACCACCTGATGGTCGACTTTCACGGCTGTACAAAACCATTTGGCCTGGAAAGAACCTTTCCCAATGTAATGAACTATGAAGCAGTATTAGGTATGGAGCAATCGAAGGGCGGCGCAAGAGATAATCCTGAGAACCATACCATGCTTGCTTTTACAAGAATGCTGACTGGCCCCATGGATTTTACACCTGGTGGATTTAATAATGTAACAAGAGAAACGTTTCAATCACGTGATATCGCACCTATGGTAATGGGAACAAGAGCGCATCATCTTGCGTTGTATGTTATTTACCAGGCACAGTTTGAAATGGTATCAGATCATCCTGCTGCTTACGAAGGTGAAAAAGATTTCGAGTTCATAAAGAAGGTGCCTGCAACCTGGGATGAGATAAAAGTAATTGACGGTGTTCCTGGCGAGTATATAACAATTGCTCGGCGCAAGGGGAATGAATGGTATACAGGTGGTATAACGGATTGGAATGAACGAAGCCAACAATTATCATTAAGTTTTTTGGGTAAAGGAAAATTTCTCGCGGAAATTTATGCAGATGCTGCAGATGCAAATGCTAATCCCAAACATACATCTATCAGTAAACAAATCGTAGACAGTACAACGATTTTAAAAATGAAGCTTGTAAAAGGCGGCGGTTATGCCATCAGATTGGTGCCTATGAAATAAGATTACCGGATTTATGGTTGTCTTAGTCTACTGAAGTAACTCAAATCATTTATAGAGCATCAAAATATCTTACATTGAATGCCTCACAGTTTCCGGATGAAACCGCAGCCATGAGTGCCAGAACTCCTGAGAAGCCTGGACAGGTTGTAACTTTTGTCCCTGCAATGGACCTGCGATACAAACTCCGTCAAAATTCCAGGTTGAATTGGTTGTCGTATCTGTTAACGTATTGTTTTGCATAATGAATGAGAGAATCTTGTCACTTACTTCACGCTTCCATACATGATATGATTTTCTGTCCGGTTCTAATACGAGTAATACAGGCAAAGCCGGTAGTGAGTCATTGATTACCTGTTTTACAACTATCTCGTTCCAATCATACGCTTTTGAAAAATTAGGCTCATCGATGCCCACGACCCAGGATTTGGCTTGCCATGCATCTGCACTGCGTTGGTCCAGCATACCTTTATCGTGCAATCTGTCTGAACCTCCTAATTCCTCATACCAAGGCGTAAGCTGTGGATCACGCTGCAACACCAGGGTATTGGGTCTATCACGTAACCACGCTGAAAGGCTCATTTGTTCGGAGGGGATTTCTTGTAAAGATTTTCCTTTCATCCGTCCTGCAATTGCTTTTCCGGTTGCTTGCTGCCACCAGCTTTTCGTAGCTATATCTTCAAGAATGGCATTATTGTGTTCGAGGCCAATTACATTGAATGCAGGTTTTGTATGATTTGGTAAGAGCGCAAATACACGACCGGTATGACAAAGTGTGCAATACGTAACCACCAGCGGTTGCCCGCCTACGGTATCTTCAACAGCATGGTGAAAGCCGATAACTTCAACAGGGTAGGCCTTCGATTCTCCGTTTACTGTAATACCCAAAACCGGTTTATCATTATCGTTAGTAAAACCATTGAAGACTGGATGACGTTTGGAAAATCGCTTTTCGTTGAGGGGGCCAAAAAGCATTCCAGGCACAAACTCGACCGTGGCATAATAAAATACAATTCCATATAAAATTGCCACACTACTGAAAATAAAAACGTGTTCTTTGTTATGCTGCGATAACGGGTAAATAAAGCAAGCAATAACACAATCGAAACAAACAAACGGATATAAATGATATAGTGGTATAAAAAATAAGCTACACTTGCTGCATTTATTTCCTGGCTTCCGGCAAAAGGCATTATCAGGTAGCAATTCAAGATTTCTGCAACAAACAGCGTTCGGTGCTGTTCGGATTCTATCGTGTTTCCCTATTAACCTTAGCAATA
>JASGJE010000009.1:0-284947 GCA_049840875.1 Chitinophagaceae bacterium
TTCTATGTCCTCTATTGGTTGCGACTACGTATTGCTAAGGTTAATAGGGAAACACGATAGAATCCGAACAGCACCTATAAGCCACCACGCGATTCTTTCACAATAGCTTTAATTTGACTGAAGCCAGCATGCATATATTATTTATTTCGCTGGCATTAATGGCAGGGCAATAAAATTTGCGGAAAGAGGCTTTAGCCAAAGTTTTTTAGTTAATTCGGTTTTGTATTTCTTAAACAAATACTGTTTAATTCGAAAAGGATATTTTTGCGACGGCATATGAATGAACATAAATTGGATATCAGAACGGTACAGGTGATGCGTTATGTAACACCGCTTCGTGAAGGCGGTTCGTTACCAGCTATTGCTGAAGCGGATGATGGGTTTTTGTATGTGTTAAAATTCCGTGGCGCCGGACAAGGCGCAAAAGCGTTGGTTGCTGATTTTATCGGCGGTGAATTGGCACGGGCTGCAGGATTTAAAGTTCCTGAAATTGTATTTGCTAATCTTGATGAAGCATTTGGCCGTACAGAACCCGACGAAGAAATACAGGATCTGTTGCGGGCAGACGAAGGAATGAACCTGGGCCTTCATTATTTATCAGGAGCCATTACTTACGACCCTGCAGTAAATAAGGTAGATACGACAACCGCATCACACGTATGGCTGGATGCTTTGCTGACGAACGTTGATCGCACGGCGCGAAATACCAATATGCTTACATGGAGAAATGAACTCTGGCTGATTGATCATGGCGCTTCATTGTATTTTCATCATTCATGGACTAACTGGAAGGAACAATCGGAAAAGCCATTTGTGCAAATAAAAGACCATGTACTGTTGAGGCAGGCTACCCAATTGGAAAAAGCAGATCATTATTTTCATTCTTTACTCACGCCGGAAAAGATAAAAGGGATTGTTGATGCAGTGCCGGAAAGCTGGCTTATCAATAACAGTGAAAGTGACACTGCTGATCAGAAACGCGAGGTTTATGTGGACTTTTTGTTGAATAGGATAAATCATTCTTCGATATTTGTAAATGAAGCCATGCATGCAAGAGAATCATTTATTTGAATACGCCATCATTCGTATTGTGCCCCGCGTGGAAAGAGAAGAATTTCTGAACGTGGGAGTGATCGTGTATTGCAAAACAAAAAATTTTCTTGAAATGACTTACACGCTGGATGAACAACGTCTGCTTGCGCTATTTCCGGATGTTGATATTGCTGATGTGAAAAGACACCTTGAGGCATTTGAAAAAATAACAATTGCTGATCCCGAGTCAGGACCGATCGCTGCGCTTGATATTCCATCAAGGTTCAGGTGGCTCACTGCAAAGAGAAGTACTGTATTGTAAGAGTTGTCAGTTCATCCCGGTTTATCAAAAGATATAAGCGCTACAGTGCGATCACTTCACCGGCAATTGGTTCTCTGCTGACTTTAATTGTTGCGATAAATGGAAAGTAGCCGGAAATATAATGATGTAAAATTCTTTCTTATCGCAATCGCATTTATCAGCGCTTTTAATTATTACCTCACGTACACCAATATCCGGTTCAACTGGTTTCTTATTCTTACCTACACCATTGATACAATTGAAGGGTGGTTGGCATGGTGGGCAGTTCGCTTTATCATTATCCGGCTGGATAAAAAAATGCCTTACGGTAATCGTCCGTTGAGGCGGAGTTTTGTTACAGGCTGTTGCCACAACAATCGCCGGATTGTTGGTAATTATTCTGTTTTTATAGACAGGAGCTGGTCAGCGTTATCGTAAAAGGCAAAACAGCTCCATTAAGTTTCTATCTTTTCGATGTATTCATTTTTATCATCTGGTTCCTGGTCATCAATGGAATTTATATCGGCTTGCATTATTACCATGAATGGAAACAATCGGAAAGCCAGCGGCAGGAAGAAAAGCAGATCAGGATCAATGGATATATGGTAAAGCAAGGAAAGCAAAACACTATGATCCCCTTCGATGAGATTTTAAGTTTTTACACAATGGAGGGGTACACTGCGCTGCTGACACTCCAAGGCAAAAAATATATCCTGGATAAATCGCTGGATAAAATTGGGGTATCAATTTGCCGGGAGAGCATTTCTTTCGGTTGAACCGACAATATATTGTTCATCGGAAAGCAATTGCCGGGTTTAAACGCACCGGCGATGGCAAACTCGACGTGCTGATAAACGACATTGCACAAATTCCCTCAGCAATACAAGTAAGCCGGATAAAAGCCGCAAGCTTCAAATCTTGGTTTGAACCAATCGTTCAGTAAAAGACTTCATTTCATCGCCTATCTTGCTACACTTCAATGGAAATTTTCGACGAGCAATGGTTTGCCCAACATCCGGAAACGAAATTCGCTACATTTTGTGGCATCAATGCAGCCTCTTCGTCAAACCGATTTGTACAATTTGTTGTTTTGCAAAAAATAATTGGATGAAAAAGATACTTACATCACTGCCGATTTCATTGTTTGTCTTGATAAGTTTCGGGCAACAAACCGAAAATAAAAAGCTGACTGCCTGTGATATTGGAGTCGTTATTAACAAAAATTACTCGAAAGCTTCAGTCATTGATTCAATTATAAAGGAGTATACTCCGGCATTTTTACCAGGTGTGTCAATCGCTATTTTTTCTGATGCAGAAGGGTGGTGGGCAGCATCGGAAGGCTATGCAAGGGTAGAAACAAAAACGCCGATGGACAACTGCCATTTGCAATACGTGCAAAGTGTATCGAAGATGTATATGGCCGTTGAAATTTTGCAATTAAAGGAGAAGGGTAAAATAAAATTAGATGACCCTATGACAACATACCTGCCTGCAAAATATAGCAAGTACATTAAAGGTGCTGATAAGATTACAGTCCGCATGTTGCTTAACCAAACATCCGGAGTGCCGGAGTACAACAGCAATCCATCATTCGTGGAGCATGTAATGATGCATCCGTCACTACCATTCACACAGGAAGACTGTTTGAAGAGCATTAATGGAGAAGATTTGCAGTTTGCGCCGGGTAGCCTTTACCGCTACACCAACACAAATTATTTATTGCTTTCGCTGATTGCTGATGCAATTACCGGCGACCATGCCGCATACATCCGGAAAAATATATTAGAGCCTGCAGGATTGAAAAATACATACTATAGTATCACTCACGATTATCTTAAGGGGCTTTATCTACCCGATTCGTACTGGGATGCCTTAGCAGTTGGTAGACCAGCGAATTTCACAACGCTTCAGCAGGCTACAGTAGCTTCTTCCAAAGGAGATGACGGTGTTGTGTGCACTACTGTTGATGCAGTGAAATTTCTGAAAGCAATTATGGAAGGCAGACTGCTGAAGCCGGAATCATTAAATGAAATGCTTGACTTTGTGAAGGATGAAAAAGGTCGTCAGCGATATGGCATGGGGATGATCTATTTTGATCTTGGTGGCATTCCCGCTTATGGACATGGCGGTGGTGGTATTGGCGCAGGTTGCGGTTTATTGTATGTGCCTTCCCGTAAGACTTACATTTTTATATCAACTAACATCGGTGTATTGGTAGAATCAGAACTTTCCAAAAAAGCAGATGACTTAAAGAATGAGGTATTAATGGCAATGTTGCAATGATTTCTGCCGGTGGTTAGCACTTAATAATATAGAACTAAAATAGTAGCCTTTTGGTCACGATTTTTAATATTCTTTTATTTTCAATAGAAAATTCCATTCTTACTTTTCCCCTGATATACACTCGTTCGCCCGCAAAATCGATGAAAAAATAATCGAGGGTATCATTGTCAGTGATTACTCTGGCAGGACAATACGGGTAAGTATATCTTGCCTGTACAAATTTTGTTGAGTGGTTTTTCTTTAAGTCATTGAAAGTATAAATCTGGCTATCAATAAACACCTTTAGTTCCTTAAAATCTTTATCACTTACGTTCTTGAAACTGACTAATACCCGGTTTGATCTGCAAGAGATTATTGCAAGTGCAAATAAAATGAGTGTAGGTAAAATAAGTTTCATTTTTCTGTTGTATCAGATCAGAAACTTGATATCCGTTATTCCATTGTCAGGCGTTACATGATGTACTTTTATCCCCATTTTTTCCGCCTCTGGAAAATTAGACGCAGTGTCATCAATGAATAATGTCTCTTCAGGTACAAGATTATTTTCTTTAATCACCAATTCAAATATAGCAGCATCCGGTTTCCGAAGATTCACTGCGTGGGAATAGTAAGTCTTTTCAAAAATGTCTTCAAGATAAACGCCCCGTTCTTTAAATAATCGCTGATTGAATTCTTTTAAATGAATTGAATTGGTATTGCTTAACAGAAAAGTGCGGTATTTTTTATGCAGCTTTTTCAATAATTCAATTCTTGCAGGCGGAAAATCCAACAGAAGTGCATTCCAGGCGGCAATGATTTCTTCTGCAGTTACGGGTTTGCCAATCATTTTTGAAATATCGGCAACGAAAGTATCATCGTCAATCAATCCCATTTCGTATTTACGGAAAAAATCAGTGATATGGTGCTGGCTGATATGATCAGAAAAGTTATCCAATCCAAGTTTACGAAACGCTTCTTCTGTTTTTTTAAAATCTATATTCAGGATAACTCCCCCAAGATCGAAGATGATATTTTTTATGTTTTGCATTGCGCAAAAGTAAGAATAGAATAGTTCTTAATCGAATACCTGTGAATAAGTCATAAAAGCATAAAATGAGAAGTAGGTTTATAAAATTCAACAATTAGCGTATACAAAGGGAAAAAACATGAACAAGGATAATACATTCATTTTCTTTGTGAGCTTTGTGCCTTCTTTGTATTTTCTTTGTGGTAAAACTATCATTGCCGGTTATGTCTTTTTTAACGGTCAGGAATATCAGCAAGAAGGAAAATGGAATTGATACGGTAAACGATGTCAGCTTTTTACAGGAATCGCTACAGAATATAGCAATTGCAGGGGAAACAGGCTCTGGTAAAACAACATTGGTGAAAATGATCGGGGGCCTGGTACAACCGGATGACGGAGAAATTTTATTTGAAGGCAAAAGAATCAAAGGTCCTTTAGAAAAATTAATTCCAGGGCATCCGGGTATCATCTATTTATCGCAGCATTTCGAGCTGCGCAATAATTACTATGTACACGAAATTCTCAGTTATGCCAACCAATTGACAGAACAAACTGCTGAGAAACTTTTCTCTATTTGCCGTATAGATCATTTATTAAAAAGAAAAACAGATCAGCTATCGGGAGGAGAGAAGCAGCGGATTGCTTTAGCGAAGCTGTTAATCAGTTCTCCGAAGTTATTATTGCTGGACGAACCTTTTTCAAACCTTGATACTATTCACAAATCAATTATTAAATCAGTATTAAAGGATGTTCAGGAGGAATTTAAAGTTAGCTCAATCATGATTTCGCATGATATACCGGATGTACTGGCATGGGCAGATTCAATAATTGTGATGAAAGATGGTAAAGTATTGCAGAAGTCTGTTCCAAGAGAGATTTACCATCGACCTGTCAATGAATATTGCGCAGCACTATTCGGTGAATATAACCTTGTGAAAATGGATAATAAAAATAAACGGCTCTTCCTTCGGCCTGAGGATATTTTTATCACTAAAAACAGGGACGAAGCAGTGTTCAGTGCATTGGTAAAGGATGTACAGTTCAGGGGTGACTCATTTTTTATTGAAGCTGTAAGCGAAGAAACACTATTTAAAATCAGAACAGTTGATGAGACAATACAACCAGGCAATTTTGTTTATCTGTCTGTAAATGGGAACGCTGACTGGCATTTATAATATTTTTCAGTGGCGACAAAAAAAGTGAAGCTTATGGCCTCACTCTTTTAATTGATACCAATGATATTCAATTTTAAATAACCGCCGCTTTTTGTTGTACAGTCTTTTTAGCGCTTATTTTTTTGATCAATTGCTTCATGTATTTTAATCCTCTTTTCGTTGCAGCATCGATTGCTTCCACGCCGGTTACTTTATGATCTTTCAAAACGGGGAGGCAATATTCTGATGTCAGGTAACCATCATAGCCGTGTTGATACAGCGCTTCGAAAAACGTTTCGTAGTTGATTTGACCGCCATGTCCGGGAGCGGGGTCAAGAACAATTTCACCATCTTCTGTTTCACTGAAATTCCATGCACCATAGTGTGTATAACGGATAAGGTCACTGCATTTTTCAACTGATTCACGAACGTATTCCGTTTTTTGCCTGTCGAAAAACATAGGAACATCAAGGCAAAGTTTTAAATTGTCATTACCAACTTCATTGCGCATTGCCAGCACATCCTCATAGCCTGGAGAAAGAACAGGCCCATGATTTTGCAATACCAATGTGATACCTCTGTCATCGGCCCAGTTTGCTACCTCGCGAATACCTTCAACGCAACGTTGCCACACACGAAGATCGGCAGCGTATAGCGGTTTGAAATAATTTCCACGATCATATGGCGCATATTGCGCCGGCATATTTTCATCAATGATGCCGGGCCATGCGGCAAATATTTTTACCATTTTAACGCCAAGATCAACTGCCAGGTCAAGTGTACTGCGTAGCATCAGCAAATTATTTTCTCTTAATTCCATGATGTTGCTGGAAAAGTCACTCAGGCTTTCCACTGCAGCCAATTCAATTCCTTCATCGGCAGCTATTGATTTGATCCGTTTTCTATCTGCGCTGGTAAGATCGATGGGCGAAGCGATTGGTCGCTTTGCCTCAATTGACAATCCATCAAAACCAAACTCTTTTGCCTTTTTTATTTGCTGTTCGAGGGATATTGCTTTGCCATTGTACCACAAACCTGCGTAGGTAACGGAGAGGAGAGAAAATTTCATACTTAAATCTGTTGTTGAATGAGTAAAATTATGCATTTAAGATAAAAAATAATAAGGGCAATTTTATTTAAATCGGGCTAATTAATAGTATTCTTCCGGTTTAGAATTTCTCGTTTTATCGATTATCTTACCGGCCAATCATAGTCATATGACCACCATTCAAAACCTTTACCCCGACAGTCCCCTCAATGTTCCCGCAGCGTTTACAGAAGCATCGCCTTCATTTAAAGCTGAAGTAAAAAAAGTTATGGGGTCCATTACCTTTTTCTTCATTGTTTACATCTTGCTTATTATTTTTTCCATTGCGCTGGGTATCGGTTGTGTATTTGCGGGCATTGCTGTCATGGCAGGTCTTGCCAGCCTTATTGGTCTGATGCTGGGTTTAGGAATTATCAGCATCGGTATAATGGTTTTTATTTTCCTGGTTAAGTTTATTTTTTCAGTAAAGAAATTTGATGAATCCGGCAGCTTAGAGATTACTGCAGCGGAACAACCGCAATTATTTGATTTTATTAAGAAGCTGACTACCGATACACAAACGCAGTTTCCAAAAAAGATTATTCTTTCACCAGAAGTGAATGCCTGCGTGTTTTACAATGATAGTTTCTGGAGCATGTTTTTCCCGGTAAAGAAGAACCTGCAAATAGGGCTCGGCCTCGTGAATACATTAACGTTAAGCGAATTCAAAGCGGTAATGGCGCATGAGTTTGGCCATTTTTCCCAGCGGAGTATGAAGCTTGGCACATTTGTTTACAATGTGAACAAGGCAATCTATAACATGCTTTATGAGAATAAAGATTACGGAAATTTTCTTCAACGCTGGGGAAACGTGCATTGGGCGATTGGCATCTTTATGTGGGTAACGATACAGATCGTGAAAATTATCCAGGAAATATTGCAGTCTGTTTATGGTTTTATTAATAAACGCTACATGAGCCTTTCACGGGAAATGGAATTTCATGCAGACGCAGTTGCAGCGAGTGTAAGCGGCAGTAATAACCTTATTCAATCGCTCCGAAAAATTGAGATCAGTGATTTCTGTTATAGTTCCGTATTGCGAAGTGCAAATGAGCGCATAGAAGATAAATCGGTGTTTGACAACATTTATACCAAACATCTTATCGTAATGGAGCAGTACGGTAAAGAAAACAACCTGGTATTGGAGAATAGTGTGCCTGTAACAGACGAATCTTTTTTAAAAAAATTCCAGGCAAGCCGGGTGAATATAATCAATCAATGGGCATCGCATCCTTCAAGAGAAGATCGTGAAGCCCGTTTACGTGAGTTGAATATTAACGCAGAGGAAGATAGTCAGCCTGCGTGGATACTTTTTAATGGACCGCTGCAATTGCAGCAGCAATTAACCGATACTGTTTATCGAAACGTTTCAAAAGATATAAAACAAAAAACGATCAATGATGATGATTTCCGAAACCAGTATTCTGCGGAAATGAATTCGCATCGGTTGCCGGAGGAGTATAACGGCTATTTCGATGGGCATTTTATCACAGATATTGATGTAAATGCTGTGTTGGCTATACCATATGTGAATGAAGTGAACAGATCGGGATTACAGCGATTGGTCAGTGATGAAAAAGTAGCATTGCCGAAATTATTGGTATCAAATAACAACGATGCAGAACTGCTTAAAAAAATAGTAAACAAAGAGATAACAACAAAGACATTTGATTTTGATGGAGAAAAGTATAAGAAAGAGTATGCTACGATATTATTAGATCAATTGAAGAAAGAAACGGATCAGCAAACTGCTGCAGTCCAGGAAAATGATGAATCAATTATCGCGTTCTTCTATAAGGCTGCACAACAAAAAGGGTATGGAGAGGCAGAAACGCTTCGCAAGTTATACCTGGATTATTTCGAAGACAAAAAACTCGGTGATTTGCAGTTAGGGGTTAGCCAGAGAATCATGAATATTCTGTTGCCATTGCTGCATGGGCATAATTTGACTATGGAGAAAGCAATTGAGATTGCCAGCGGATTACGGGGTGAAAGCAGAACCTTGCAGGATTATTTTACAAAATGGATGCAACGGAATGCATTTGATCAGAATCCACAATTCAAAGAAAGGGCGCGCCTCTTTTTACATAAAGACTACCAGTATTTCTCTGAGAACAGGTTTTTTAACAATGAGCTGGAAGATATTCACTACTTCATTCATAGTGGGCTCGCTGAGATAAATAAATTTCAATCGACCAGCTTTAAAAAAATTCTCGAATACCAGCTAAGCCTTTTGTAAAAAATCAATGCTTGCTATTCCTGTAGTGTTCCATCAGCTCATCACCACCGAAATCATTTTTCAGATCGCGGATCACAGTATGAACATGATTGGCATTGTTCTGGGTGTTATCGTATTCTATTATTAATGTAGGGCCTTGAATGCGGTAGTAATGCGGGTTGCCGGGACCTGACTGCATCGCACCGGCCCATGCAAAACGTAAGTTATTCAATCCCGCTGTTTCTATTTCATGCATCATGCCTTCTGCAAAAAAACGGGTATAGCGATGAATGTATAAACTCAGCAATTGAAGAAAAAGCTGTTTTTGTTTTTCATTCAGGTCACTGTACAAAATACCTTGTGGTGTATCGATCATTGCTTTTCGGCTGGCTGCTGTAAAAATTTCTCCCGGTGCATCTTTGCTGAAAATTGCTTTGGATTGTTGTGCAGCATCTAACGAATGTAATAGTGTAAAGCCAAGTTCTGTTTCATCTTTCAATACTTGTTTCCCTTTTTCAGGCCCGGCTAACACAATAGCAGGATTGCTACCCAGGAAACTTGGAGTACCTCCAACAAGTTTCTTATCCGCAAACGAAAAATTGAAAGAAACATGATGTCCTTCCAGTCGCCAACCCCAGGTAGAATCAACGAAAGGATTGCCGAATATGGTAAAAAAATATTTTCCCGGATCACGATAGTGATCTTCCGGCTTACGATTTTCCAATTCATGCAACACATTATCCAGTTGCATGATTGACGTTGCTTTTGTAAAGGCCTGGTCGCTTACCGTAGTATGTAACAATGCAAACGCCGCTTTTCGTTGACTTTCATTCAATTCATTTATCGAAATACCCTTACGGTCGTCTTTTGGGATAAAATGCCAGTTGTATCGTTCCTCGGTATCGAAAATAAATTGAGCCTTCGCTCTTTGTTCGCCTGTCAATGATTGCAAAAAAGCATTAGCTGCAGTTGGTATAGTAGCGAAACTTTTATTTGCTGATTGGGCGTCAACGTGCAGAATAGAGATTATAATAAAAAGAACAAGCAGTAATCGTCTCATTTTATTGGCGTATTGATTTTATGAAATACCAAGATAAGAAGTATCGTCCAACTGTGGTTCGATTTGTATGAAGTCTGAACAAAACCTGCCGAATTGAAATGACAACCCGATGGACAAGAGATGATACATTATATTTGAACGTTGTAACCAATTACTGATGGGAATTTTACACGCTTATTCATTTACCAACTGGATATTAATTGCCATTGCTACATTTATTATTGGTCTTTCAAAGGCTGGATTGAAAGGTATCGATATGCTGAATGTGACACTGATGGCTATCGTGTTTGGAGGGAAAGCTTCAACAGGCATCGTATTGCCGTTGCTCTGTGCAGCCGACATCATGGCCGTTACATACTATCACCGGCATTGCCGCTGGAAATATTTCTGGCGGTTAGTTCCCTGGATGATGGCTGGTATCCTGATCGGAGTTTTCACGGGCCGCGACCTGAATGAATATTATTTCAGGAAAATAATGGCATTGATCATTATCGTAACAGTGATAATCATTGTTGCGATGGAATTCAAGAAGTCAACTGAGATTCCTTCTAATAAAGCGTTTGCAGCCTCAATGGGTTTGGTGTCCGGTTTTACCACCATGCTTGGTAATCTTGCAGGAGCTTTTTCCAATATTTACTTTCTTGCCTTACGGTTACCCAAAAACGATTTTATTGGTACGGCAGCGTGGGTGTTTTTAGCAATGAATTTTTTCAAATTGCCTTTCCAGGTTTTTTACTGGAAAAATATAACCACCACAACATTGAAGACCGATATGATTCTGTTGCCTGCATTAATTGCAGGTTTTTGGGCTGGGTTAAAGATCGTTGAAAAAATAAAAGACGATAACTACCGTAAAGTAGTTATCGTCCTTACATTGATCGGCGCAATATTTATTTTTATGCGGCACTGATGAACAAAATATCATGCCTTCTGAATTTTAGTCAATCGTCATCTGTCAATGGTCAATCGTTCATTATCCCACTTTCTTAATTCTTCAATATCTTAAACTCAACTCTTCTGTTCAACTGCCGTCCTTCATCTGTTTCATTGGTTGCCACCGGCAACGATTCACCATAGCCATGCGAGGTAATGCGTGAAGCATCGATGCCTTTTGCTATGATATATTCCATTACCGAACGAGCACGGTTATCACTCAGGCGGAAGTTGTATTCATCTGAACCTTTACTATCGGTATGCGCACTCATCTCGATTACGATTGATGGATTTTCACGCAATAATTTCACCACACGATCCAGTTCAAATGATGACTCAGGACGCAAATCCCATTTATCAAAATCAAAGAACACATTGTTTAACCGTACTACCGAACCTATTTCAATCGGTACGAGGTAAAGGTCTTTGTGAATTTCTTTGTAGCCTGCTTTTATCAATGAATCAAGATTCAGGTTTTCAGATATAGCAAAGTAATGATCGGCTGTTGCACGGATGCTGTAGTTTTTATCATAAGGCAATACGATTTTGAAAGCGCCATCAATCGGCGCTGACAAACCGTTTCCGGCAAGTTCGCCATCTGGTAATGTTTCGTAGACTAACGAAGCGCTTAATGGTTCACCTGTTTTTTTGTTATAAACATTACCCGTTACAAGCACCACTGGTTTTGGCATATCTCTCTCCAGTAATTTTACCCGTACTATATCACTTTCGCCCAATGAATTTTGTGCAGAACTGAGATAAGCATATTCTCCACCGGCATCCATGGTAAAGAATGCGTCCCAGTCGGAAGTATTAATAGGGCTTCCGAGATTTACCGGGTCACTCCATTTTTCCCAGGTATTGTCCAATCGTTTGCTCATCCAGATATCATTATCGCCCAGGCCACCGGCACGATCACTACTGAAGTATAACGTCTCGCCATCTGCTGCGAGGTAAGGCGTCATTTCATTGGTATTTGGTCCGTTTATTTTTTTACCAAGACTCTTCGGCTCGGTCCATATGCTATCCGAACGTAGAAAACTTACAAAGATGTCATTGTTTTCTCCCCCTTTCTCGGTTGTAGAGTATAGAAAGAGCGTCTTGCCATCATGCGCCATTGAAGCGCCTGATTGACGCCCACGATCATACTTGTCATACTTGTTGATGTAAAGCATATTGGGTCGTCCCCAGTTGCCATTCTTTTTTCTAACGCACATGCTTACCCCATTTCCATAATAATCGCCATTCACATATGCGCCTCGGATCAATATGCGATTATTGTCAGGGCTTATCCAATACACTGCATTATAGAAATATTGATTCAAGGGGTATTCCATATGCATCGCTTCGCTCCATTTCCCCGTAATAGTATCACGCTGGCTAAACCATATATCCTGCGAATTAGGAATCACGTTATACTTTGTATTCGCCGGATGGTTCTGGCAAATGAAAAATAAAAGATTACCATCGGCGCTGATAGTCGGTCTGAGTTCGGCAAGATCGGTATTGACATTTGGCCCGAGGTTTTCGATTTTCATAATCGTACCGGCCTTAATGATATTATCGGTTTGTCGGTGAAGAGCGAGATCGCTGGAATCTGAAGGCTGCGCCCATGCAGAATACAGGCACGCAAGCATCAGGGTGGATAAGATGGCGTTTTTCACAATAGTGGATTTCCGCGAAAAATAGTAAAAACAATTGGTGAATTATAATTTTCGGAGGGATTTGTATTGGTTTACACTTAATACTGGGTTTGTGCTCAGGGTATTTTCCAAATTCAGCAGGAGCTGTATTAAAACTTGCGTTGAAAAGTTATCCAATAATTGCCTGGAAAATCTATTGTAGTAATGCCGGTCTATATTGAAAGACGTCCGATTTTTTAAGTAACCTGTCAATTCCATACTACATTAAAATAAATATCATTCGACTTGCCAGGTGCAGGGTTCATCTTTACTTTACATAACCAAAATCCAATACCAATGAACAGCTCAGAAAAACCAACCGGTACAAAACGTGCCTTTTCACTGCATCGTGCAGTCAACGAATTGCTCAATTGCTACGCAAGAGTAAAAAGAAATCACAGTCATTATTTCATCAACGATGTTCCCTCTCATCTCGTGATCAGCAGCGATGATGTGGCTTCATTGCTTGGCGATCTGTTTGCTATTATCTCATCGCATCCTGCCCAGGAACCGGTTCGCATCTCAGCAGTTAAGTCTGCTGATGGAGTAAAACTGTATGTGAAGGAGTCGCTTTTTTTTGCCCATTGTTTCGCAGGCGCACAGGCGGCTTAATACTTTATTAAAATACTTAAGGCTGATGAGGAGAGAAGAAATTTCCTTTTCAGCCTTTCGCTGTTTAATGACATAGGTTGGCTTATTTATACCATTGAGTTCTTACTTTTGACAACCTAAATGATTCACCATGCCTTCATTTGATATTGTCAGTAAAGTTGATGCCCAGGCACTCGACAATGCAATAAATGTCGTAACCAAGGAAATTACCAACCGCTTTGATTTTAAAGGATCGCATGTCGTTATCGATCTCAATAAAAAAGAATTCAAGCTGAATATAGAGACCGAAGATGATATGAAGATGCGACAGTTGATGGATGTTTTAATCAGCCGGGCACACAAGCAGGGAATTGCGCCGGAAGCGTTTGATTTTTCGAAAGAGGCGTATCAGAGTGGTAAAGTCACAAAAAAAGAAGTGTCGGTTCGTAACGGCTTGCGGCAGGAAGATGCAAAGAAGATCGTTAAACAAATTAAAGATTCAGGTTTGAAAGTGCAGGCTGCAATTATGGACGATATGGTGAGGGTAACTGGTAAAAAAATAGATGACCTGCAGGAAGTAATCAAAGCATCAAAAGGCTGGAACCTTGGCATTCCGATGCAGTATGAGAATATGAGAAGCTGAGGAACAATGGTCAATGGAATAAAGTAACCTCCTAAGGTCGCTCGTTTTTACCTTTTTATTTTTTAATTTTTACTTTGAACGTGTGCATAACTATGTGCTGAACAGGTGCATAAGAGTAACGCTTAAAATTTGGAATCAGCTATTCTGTAATGTTATCTTCAATGTACAATCGTTGCAGATAATCCGGAAACGGACAAAAGCAACACGAATCGGGAAACCAGTAAAATGGTGGAACAATTCAGGAAAGCATCGGGTTACTGAGTAGGATTGCGCAAGCAGGAATACAAAGAACAACTTGGTGCTTTCTTTTTATCCCCCGTCCCAAATATTATTTGGAACGATCCTCTTCGCAGATTACCTTTGCAAATCTTTTAAAATCAGTTTAATAAGGTTAATTCCGGCATGTCAGATGTTTGGGATTTTGTAAATCAAAGAGTTATGAAAAAAGGATTGCATCCGGCAAGTTACCGGTTAGTTGTTTTTAAAGACATGAGTAATGGTTACTCGTTCCTTAGCCGCTCTACTGCTGGCTCAAAGGAGACCGTAAAATGGGAAGACGGAAAAGATTATCCTCTGGTGAAATTAGAAATTTCAAATACCTCTCATCCCTTCTTTACCGGTAAGAACGTGCTCGTGGATACCGCGGGCCGTATCGATAAATTCCGCAAGAAGTACGAGAAGAAAAAATAATTACTTAGCTTAGAGCTAGAATAATTTTTTGTTTTTCATGGCTATACTTTAGACCTCCTGATTCTTCGGGAGGTTTTTTTATTTCCTGTCTTTTGCATCATCGATGAATTATCGATCCCTTATCTCCGTTACAATCTTACAGACTAACAGTATTCCCGACTCCCGGACTTTCTTCTGACTTTTCTGCGATTCATTTCACCGCAAACAAAATTTTCGTTTGTCCATTGCTGAAAAAATGATGGTAACTTAGTAGAACATCAAATTGCTTGCGTCATGAAAGATCAACTCGTTTCACGCATTGCAGTAATAATACTTGCAATCGTCCTGATTGTATTTGGATTTTATCATTTTAAACAACCCCGCGTTATGCTACAGTTTGTGCCCAACTTCCTGCCAGGGGGAAGAGTTTGGGTTTATATTGTGGGATGCGCTTTCATTCTGGCAGGTATCGCATTCATTCTTCACAAGTATGTGAAACTCGCCGGTTATCTTCTTGCGTTGTTGCTAATTTGTTTTGTATTACTTAT
Organism: Chitinophagaceae bacterium; assembly: GCA_049840875.1. Taxonomy (GTDB): domain Bacteria; phylum Bacteroidota; class Bacteroidia; order Chitinophagales; family Chitinophagaceae; genus JAFDYH01. The sequence goes on from JASGJE010000009.1 coordinate 15,208, forward strand.
TCATTTGCCCAACTATCTTCATTCAGGAGATATAAATGAGCAAAAGGATACACTGATGAATCTTTTGAAAGATTCTGCCATTGCCGCGTTCGCTATGTATATCGCTGCGAATGCGCAGAAGATTTAAGAAAGATTTTAAATAATCCGGCCATCTGATTGTTTTGTTGCGATTTACAATTCACGGGAATATTATCCGCATCAAATGATGCAAACCATTTCTATTGTTTTTATATGCGGTAAAAGCGCATAAGGAACCACGTGGCACAGTTTTTTTAAATGTAAATGCGTTAATCAATTTTTCATTTAAAACTTAATTATATGCTACGCTGGACAGTTATTTTTCTGATCGTTGCTATTATCGCGGCCATATTCGGCTTTGGTGGTATTGCTGCAGGTGCGGCAGGAATTGCAAAAATTTTGTTCTTCATATTTATTGTTCTTTTCCTTCTTTCTCTCATCAGGGGAAGATCGGTGGAATAATGCTATAAAGCTTAACCTATGAATTGCAGAATGACGCCTTCAACAAGGCGTCATTTTTTTATAAAGAAAATCATATCTTGAAAAAAATCTTTAGTATGAAATATTGTTTGTTATTTATAGCGTTTTCTTTTGCTTCTGTTGTGGTAACAGCTCAAAAACAAAAGTCTTTGTTCAATGGAAAGAATCTCGATGGCTGGACCATCAATGGTACTGAAAAATGGTATGCAGAAAAAGGTGAACTGATTTGCGAAAGCGGTCCTGATAAGCAATACGGATATTTATCTACCAATAAACATTATAAGAACTTTATTTTAACGGTTACGTTCAAGCAGGAAGCGAATGGTAACAGTGGCGTTTTCTTCCGATCTTCCATAGAAGGAGTGAAGATCAGTGGCTGGCAGGTCGAAGTCGCGCCTTCCGGCGATCACACCGGCGGCATTTATGAATCGTATGGCCGCGGCTGGCTGATACAGCCCAAACCTGAAGATGAAAAAATTCTGAAAATGGGAGAGTGGAATACCATGAAAATAAAAGTGGTGAATGATGAAGTAACTACCTGGCTCAATGGCCATCAAATGGTTTACCTCAAAGATGAAGGTATCGGAAAAGGAGAGGGCTTCATTGCATTACAGATCCACGATGGCGGTGGCATCAAAGTACGTTGGAAAGATCTGTTGATAGAAGAGTTGCCATAGCGTATTCGTTTCCGGGTTGAGGTTGCTGGTTATGATAGCATACACGTATTTTTCGAGGCTTATACTTAAAACTATAGTATGTACAGAACGATTATAGCCATATTTGTTTTTACAAATTTTATTTACTCAAACGCTAAAAGCCAGCAAACACTCCCTGAGATTTACCTGAACCATGTGTACTTCGTACTTGATTCCGTTTCTTTTGCGAAACTGTCTGATTCGAATTTCGTTACACAACAACTGGCAAATTTAAAGGTTAGTTCCACTACTACCACCAATGGTTCATGGTCAGGCAAATACCTGATGGGAAAAAACAGCTACTTTGAATTTTTTGCAGCCAATGGATTTAGCGGCGCTTCATTAGGTGATTGCGGTTTAGGGTTTATGACAAAAAAGACAAAAGACATCAACGTACTTGAAAATAAATGGCAGCTCAATAAAAAAGATATGGTAATCCGGGACACATCTACGCGGGTAGACAGCGGCGTTACATATCCATGGTTTTATTCACTTAGCCTAATGACCAGCGACAGTGTGCAGCCGTTGTCAACCTGGGTAATGGAGAATACGCCGGAGCATCTGCGTTCGGTCGGTTTTACCAATGAAGAAATGTCGAAACAGATATTATGGGAAGAGTATGCTGCAAAGAAAAACAGCCTGCGGTCGGATAAACCGTTTAACTATATAAGAAAGGCGCATATACTGGTAAACAATAAGAATTTCCAGTATTTAAAACGATCACTCACCGGATTTGGGCTTCGCCAAAAACAAACTACTTTTTCTAATAACGAAATTGAAATCACGTGCACGGTTTCAGAAAAGTATACCGTTCGCCTGCAAACGGTGGAAACCGAATTAACAGGAACGTTTCCGGAAACTAATGTCTTATTGAGTGATTATCTGAAAGTGCATGTCAAAGGAAATAAAGCAACGTGGATATTTAGTTATTGACGTGGGACGAATGGGCAGGGGTGAATGGTCAATGAAAGCTATAAAATGCTTACTGCTTGAATCTCGCCCCGCTGCATTATCCTGGTAATATTCAATACACAATTGTACTAGCCTGTTTTAGCTATTATAATGGTGAAGTTGATTTTGACCATTGCACATTTATAAAGTTGGAAAACAACTACTACATTTCTGAAAACAATTCAGGTCCCGTTGGACTGACTGACATTGACTTAATAATTCTTGACGAGAAAGAATGTATAGAAAGAACAAAAGAATTAAAGGAAATAGAGATTGACGTTCGTTCGTTACTGTAGGCGCTTCAAATGTCGATCACTAAAAAATTAACACAGACTAAAACGTAAACAATCAACGGCATCACTCTGTACGAAGTGATTTTACTGGATTAGAGTTTGCTACGCGAAACGTTTGAAAACTGAGTGTTAACAGCGCAATTAGCAGCAAAATGATACATGCAACTATGTATATCCACCACGGCATGGCAGTGCGGTAAGCAAAGTTCTGCAGCCATTGATGAATGTACCAACTTGTAACCGGTACAGCAATGACACTTGAAAGTAATACCAGTATTATAAATTCCCGCGAAAGCAGGGTTACAACATCCAGTACAGTTGCTCCAAGTACTTTGCGTATACCAATTTCACGGGTGCGCTGAGCAGCAGTAAAAGCTGCGAGACCAAAAAGACCGATACATGAAATAAAGATAGCCATGCTCATACCGAGATTTATCAGTTGTGCCGTCTGCTGTTCCTCCTCGTATAGCTTTGCAATAAATTCATTATAAAAACTATACTGAAATTCTTCGTTAGGATAGATCGTTTTGAATGCGGCTTCCGTTTTTGCAAGAATATCTTTTACATCTCTTCCTGGTTTGTATTCGCCGGAAAATTTAATACTTAGCAACCTGCCGGCGCCATTTTGTGAAGTGAAAAAGAAAGGTTCAATTTTCTCACGCAGGCTGGTGGAATGAAAATCTTTTACAACTCCGAGCACCGGTCCCATAACGCCGCCCAGCGCACTGCTAACCTGCTTTCCAACTGCATCAGCAGGATTGGAAAAACCCAGCGCCTTTGCAGCAGTTTCATTCAGGATAAATGCCCGATAGTCAGATGACCGATATCCATTCACACCGGAAGGTGCTTCCCTGCCATTCCTTGCTGTGTCTGAGCTATAGAAATTGCGACCAGCAATGAGGCTCAGACTATATAATGGGAAATAAGCTGTGTCTACCTGGTCAAATCCTGCATCGATTGTCATTGTTTCACGTTCTTTATATTCCAGCCTGGTTCCGTTATGTCCATGTGCACCAGGACTATTTGTTCCCAGCGATACTTGCACTACTCCCCGAATTCGTTTCAATGCTGTGACAAAAAACGCCTTCTCCGTCGCAGACTGATCTGGTGGCAGGGTTATTATGAGAATCCCCTCTTTTTTATAACCTAAATCAGTATTGATCATATAATGAATCTGCCTGCCAATCATCATAGTACTAGTGATAAAGACCATGCTGACTGCAAATTGAAACGTGATAAGTCCTTTCCGCAAATAACTCTTCGATTTTGGCCGGCTGCCATGATAGCCTCTCAGGATGGTGAGTGGCCGGAACGATGATAATGCAATTGCCGGATACCAGCCGGCCAGAAAACAGGTAATGATTACCGTTAACATAATAAATATCCAGATACGCGGATCAGATAGCTGTAATCGTACGTCGGCAGGAATATAGTCTGCTAAAAGGGCGAGTACAGGATTAACCAGCAATAAAGCAAGTGACATGGAAGTAATAACGATCAGATTTGTTTCGCCCAGAAACTGAACAATCAGTCCGGAACGACTGCTGCCTAAAACTTTTCTTACGCCCACTTCTTTCGCACGGGTCAGTGACTGTGCGGTTGCGAGATTAACAAAGTTGATAGCAGCCATGATGAGCAAAAAGAGTGCAATGCCGGAGAGTGCATAAAGCGTTGGCTTATGGGCCCTCTGTCCATATTCGTCAGTGATATTTCCGTTAAAGTGAATGTCATTCAGTGGTTGAAGTTTTAATGTGCCTTTCACATCAGCAAGAAATGTCTCATGACGGTTGAAAAAGGCAGCAAATTGTTTTTCCACCTTCGTAGCAGTCGTTCCAGGCGCTAGTTTAACATATGCGTTTATCTGGCTTTCGAAAAGGTTCCAGCCATTCATATTTTTTTGCAAAAAACTGTTTTCAATGCTGCTGTAAGACAGTATATCTGTAAAGGCAAGATCACTGTTTTGCTTCCAACCTTCTACAATCCCGGAAACCGTAACATGTAAGGAGTCAAAATAGATGATAGATTTTCCCATCCAATCCTGTGGGTTGCTTTGTCCGAAATATCGCTTCGCCTCGTCTTCAGTAAGTACAACGGAAAAGGGTTTACGTAATGCGGTCATCGGATCACCTGCAAGCCATTTATAGTGGAATATCTGCGGATACTCAGCATCTGCAAAAGTTGTTAATCCAAGTTTACCATCCGGGCCGGCAAAGCTTCGTAAGGAACCATCAGCCTCGGGAACCATCACTTTACTATTCTGCGTATAAAGGCCGGCCACCGCTGCAAATCCGGTGCATTCACGGCGAAGATCAGCAGCCAGCGGGGCGGGTAACGCTGCCCCTTCACTTTGAACACCGCTGTGGTCAGTCGTTGAAACTATGACCCGGTAGACTCTTTCCCCATCCGGGTGGAACCGGTCGAAGCTAAATTCAAAATTCACGTAGAGGAATATCACCAGGCACGAGAGTATTCCTAATGTAAGCCCAAGGATATTGATCGTTGTGGCAAGTTTATTTCTGCTGAGCCTGCGAAGTGTAAAAATTGCTTGTCTTATCATAACGGCGTTGTGTGTGTGATTGTGCAGTGAATGCCAAGATGAGGCCAGTTTCGAACATGCCTGACAATCAAAAATTTACTCATTTTGTAATCATGGCGGATGTACTGTTTCGATACAATCACTGTTCGCAAGTAGCTCAGTAATACAAGAACGAAGCCGGTATCTGCTTGGAGATATAATTAGAAATATCCCGAAGCCAGTTTCAGTCGACAAGCTTATCGGTCGCAAAGTTTTTCGCATGCCATTCATCCAGAAAGCCATATTCAATCGGCTGTGTGGGATTATATCCCTCAAACACTTTTTTCAACACAGTTACTGCAGCTGCTACCGGAACCTCGGAATTCACTTTTGCGTTGATAGTGCACAGTCCTTACTTATGTAGACAAAAGACAACTTAAGATTTTGCAAGGGGCATTTATTGACATAAATTTATATCACACGGTGCAATCAAACACAATCATGCTGCGCATAAAATATTGTATTATCCTTCTTCTGCTGACGCTCTGCTTTGTGGATGAACCGACTGCTGCAAGCGGACAGCCAAACGATAATAAACCATCTAAACACACTATCGATTCCATCCTGGAAAGCGAAAATCTTATTTCATTGGGTTCAACACATGCTACCTTTTATAGTAGTGGTTTTGACGTTCGTGCAAAAACACTTCAACGGTTGGTTGATGACTGTGCAGCTTATTATGAACACGGAATAATTAAAAAGAAGTTTTCAATCCATCTTTACATTTTAAACAGAGATGATTGGGAAAAACTGCCAGTGAAACTCCCTTACGGATTACCATTTTATGATCCTGACTATGACATATTGGTAATCGCTGCGGAAAAAAATGCGTTGGCGAAACTCAATGGCGTAAAAGATTTTCCCGAAACGCCGGATAGTGTACTGACTGATTTTGACTATCAGCCTCTACATGAATTGGGGCATTATTTTTTCTTCACCCTGAATAATATCAATAAAGAAAAATGGTTCAATGAATTCCTGGCTACTTATTTTCTTATCTGTTATATCAAAGACAGAAAACTTGCGCCTGGTCTTCAGAAAGAGTTGCTTGCCGATTACCCCGTCGATCACCGAAATCTTGAGGATTTTCAAAATCTGTATGTAGCAGTTGGCCCGAAGAATTATCACTGGTATCAATGCAAGTTTGCGCAACTGGGCTTTAAATTATACCCTCAGTTTAAGACAAAACTTATAACCGATGTGCTTGGAAGTTATAGTCATGGCGGTGAAAAATCCGATGGCATTACGTTGTTAAAGAAGATGTCGCCAGGGATAATAAATGAGTGGTTAAATGAAATGCAATAAAATCATTGAGTACCACATCGAAGCCCCTTACCAGAATGTCTCCATAATTCTGAATCTAACAGTTGAAAAAAACTATTCACTGCAGGTATGAGAAAGATGTTTTTTGTTGTATTACTCTTCATAAAATTTATTGGGTATGGGCAAAGCAATTATACGGATAGTTTAAAACTGCGGTTGTCCAAAGCCACTAATCCGGCAGACAGTTTCAGTATCATCGTCAAAATTTCGGAAGTTAATTTTGTGCTGGGTGGCGGAGAAGCTGATGAAGGCACAGCAACGCGTCTTCTTTCTCTTGCACAAAAGCTTAAAAGCGATTCACTACTTGCAATTAGCTACAACTGGATAGGATCTTATTTCGCATTTACCAAGGGAGATAATACTGCAGCCCTTGAATACTATTTTAAAGCATTGCCATTGGCCGTGAAGGGAAATGATAAGCGACGTATCAGCTCCCTGTACTTTGATATTTCACTGGTTTATTTTACACTTCAAAACAAAGAAGAGGCAGTAAAGAATTTACGCAGCGGTAATGAAAACCTTCCCGATCCCTCTTCGCAAATGTATTTGTTTATGCTGATGCAATATCAGCGGGGCATGTCGCAGTATTACATGCTTTCTCATCAAAATGACTCGGCGCTTTATTATACACAACAACTATCAGCGACCAGCCTTAAGTTAAACAGTCTTTCATTTCAGTATGGCGCACTCTATCTGAGCGGACAAGTATATAATCAAATGGGCGATAAGGAAATGGCTGAGGTTTATTTTAAAAAAGCTCTTGCAATGACGCCATCGATTGAGAGTACAGCGGGCAGGCTTAGCTTTTATGAAATTTATATTCTGTTTCTATTAAACAATAGTAATATAACGGAAGCCCGCAACCAGGCCACTCAACTGTTGCAATTAGGCTTAAGAGATAATAACAATAATGTGAAAGTTTCGGCTGGTGGATTTTTGCGCCAGGCATTTGATTCACTTCACAATACGGACAGCGCCTATTACTATGCTAAAATGAAAGATGCTATAAGCGATTCTATTTTCAATCAGAACAACATCAATAAAATACAGGCGATGGCCTTTAATGAACAACTCCGTGCAATGGAAGAAAATGCAAAAAAAGCGGACGAAGCACAGGAGCGTAGACAAAATATACAATACGTCTTAATTTCTTTGGGGATCATCATTTTCATCACCATGTTTCTTTTATTAAGCAACAGCATTATTGTGAATGAAAAGTTGATCTCATTTTTTGCGATCCTTGGATTATTGGTTGTGTTCGAATTTATCAACCTGCTCATTCATCCGTGGCTGGCGCATTTCACCCATGAATCACCTGTATTGATGTTGCTTGCATTGGTAATTATTGCATCATTATTAATCCCGTTACATCATCGCATTGAGCATAGAATAAAAGCAAAAATGATTGAAAAGAACAAAGCGATACGATTAGCTGCTGCAAAGAAGACAATTGAGAAACTGGAAAAGAAATCTGAAAGCGTTTAAATGGAACAGATGACAGATAATATAAATGACGACACCTCAAAAAATGGGGCAATTCTTCAACCGGAGAATCGTTCAGATGAAATTGATCTTTCAACAGATAAGCAACCAATTCAATTAAATCAAGAAGTTCAAAACATGGAAGTGCACCATCATCCTAAAGTAGAAGGGAAAAAATTTAAAGAGTATTTCCTTGAGTTCTTAATGATATTCTTGGCCGTAACGATGGGATTTTTTGCGGAAAATATCCGCGAAAAAATTTCAGACAGCCGGCACGTCGATGAATATGTTCATTCAATGGTGAGCGATCTCAAAGCGGATGTTGCAATGTATAACTCGTTCGATTCGCTCAACCTCGGCTATTGTAAAATGATTGATACAGTCTTTTTGTTAATGAAAAACAGCCAGTCCAATACAGGCAAAATATACTACCTGGCACGGAAACTGACAATGATGGGTTCTTTTATTCCATCTGTGAATGCAAAAACATATTTACAAATGACAAGCACCGGTGCATTCCGATTGATAAAAAACCGGGGGGTATCAGATAGCATCGCACAGTATTATCAGCTTATTAAATCATTCGAATATTGGTCTGACCTGCAGCGGACGCGGGTAAACAATATCATTGCTACAAACGACAGGATGTTCAGCGCTGATGCTTTTCTTTCGGTATATAAAGCAATTGAAGCAGGAGGCGATTCATTGCAGCATGTCATTCAAAGCAATCCATCATTTGCAAGTAACGATCAAAAGGATATTAACGCGGCTATGATGCATTACCAATATTTCTATGGTTTTCTGAAATTGATGAATGGGCGTGCTACTGGTGCAGCCATGCAGGCAAGAAAACTCATAGCGCTTTTAGAGAAAGAATTTGATTTGGGTGGGAGTGGGGATAGTGAATAGAGAATGGTTATGGCTGTCTAACGGACGACATTTTATATATAGTGATATGAATAAAATATTTGCCAGTTTTTTTGTTGTATTGGTTTTTGTTGTTTCAACAAATTCATTTGCACAATCGGATAGTATTGTGTTGCGAGACATATCGTGGGACAATGCATCGCCCGCCGGATCGACAGAACTTTTTATTTCGTCTGCAAATTCGTTGTTAGCTGGATTTATTTACCGGGCAAATGGTTCGCAAAAGCATCCGACACTATTGCTTTTACATGGCTATCCTGGTAATGAACGCAATCTTGATATTGCGCAGGTTGTCAGGGCACATGGATGGAACGTTATTTATTTCGACTATCGAGGATCATGGGGAAGCCAGGGAAAATTTAGTTTCAGGAACTGTGTAGAAGATGTGATTAATGTAGTCTTCTTTTGTAAAAAATACCAGGATTCGCTGAAAATCGATACTTCAAACATTGTTTTATTCGGACATAGTATGGCGGGCTGGATTTGTTTAAAAGCAATTCAGCAGTTACCGTCAGTCAGGAAAGCTTTCATTTTGTCGGCGTGGGATATTTACAATCAATATAAACGTCAGCTTACAGGCGATGAACTGACAGCATTTAATATGAACTCAGATACTCTCGGCAAATATTTTGTCTTGAACGGATCGCTGAAAGATAGATTTCAGCCTGTACTGGAAAGAGATGAATATTTTGATTTGGAGAAAAATATAGACGGGTTAAGAGGAAAGCAAATCATTATGCTTGATGAGCATGAAAGAAATAAAAAGATCGCCGAAGCAATTCAAAAATTGAATCCGCCATACTTCAGATATTATGTATGGCAAACAGACCATGGGTTTACCAATAAGAGAGTTTCGTTAATGAATATGGTGCTGTCGTTTCTTGATAGGTGACAGGAGTAATGTATGTCAAGCGTTTTGTATGCTTGTTCACTGCTTTTCTCTTGTTGTAACAGACAAATCATCTAACTTGCCGGTGAAACAAGTACACATTTTTAAACACTCAATAATAAAACGATTGTTATGAACAGAAGATCTTTTATCGGTAATGCTGCTGCTGGACTCGCTGCCACTGGGTTTCTCAGTTCTCTCCCGGATTCTTTGTTTGCAATGACGAACAGAAAAGGTATTAATATGCCACTCGGTTTTCAATCTTATGTTTACCGTGCTGTAATTGGTCAGAAGCCGGAAGAAACAATGAAGGAACTGGCAGGTTACGGTTATAAAAATGTGGAATGGTGCAGTCCAAAAGGTTACCAGGGAGATTTTGCGCCTCTTGCAAAATATTCAGGTAAGGAACTGAAAAAAATTACAAACGATTCAGGATTGCAAACGACCAGTTGCCATTTTACCTGGAAAGAAATAACAGATGATGCAAGCCTTGCTGAACGGATTGAATTTGCGAATCAGTTAGGGTTGAAAAATATGGTATGCTCTGGTGGTTTGGGTGCAAAAACAGAAGATGAAGTAAAGAAACGTTGCGACCAGATGAACCATATCGGCGAGATGGTAAAGAAAGGAGGGATGGTTGCAGGATATCATAATCATAATGGTGAGTTTGATGAAAAATTCGGAGACAAACCACAATATGATGTAATGTTGGAACATCTTGATCCTTCATTGGTGAAAATGCAGTTCCAGGTAGCGGCTATTACCTCGGGTTATAAAGCGCAGGATTATTTCCGCAAATTTCCCGGTCGTTTTATTTCTGCGCACCTGCAGGATTATAGCCCCAACGATCATAAAAAAGAAGTAGTGATGGGGACAGGTATTGTTGACTGGAAAGATTTTTTTGAAGCAGCAAAAGTTGGCGGGTTAAAATATATTTTCGTTGAGATGGAATCTGATCCAACTGTAATGAAGGGATGTGCTGAGTATGTAAAGAATCTTTAAGAAGAGACGTAGTCAAATTTATAAAGAGGCGTTGGCAGATACCGACGCCTCTTCTTGTTTAGTTCAATGCTTTGCTGTCAGTTCAGAATGATTTTGTTTTTCATAAAATATTATGGCAAATAATAAGCAGCAATAGGCATATTGAATATAGTGTAAATCCAACCAGCAAGAGAACGCTTTCCCCTTTTTCAAGCACAATAACTGCGGCAGTTTTTATTGAAAGAATGCATACAACCAAACTGCTGATAGCCAGTGTCAGCAATAGAAAATCTGTAACGGGATTTATGTAGAGCCACAATAGCTGTAGAATGTACAACATGAGAACCAATGCCGTGAGCCCGCTGTGATATCGCTGTTTAAATTGTCTTGCGAAAAGATAAAAAGTATAACAGATCAGAATGGCGTCCGTAATCAACCAACCTGTTATATAATACCATGAAATCACCTTTTGCTGTCTTAGATAAAAGCAATAAATAATCGCAACAGTAGCAGCAACGACGGTCGCCTGTCTGAGAATTAAACTTCTTTTGCTTAACATCATTGAACGATACAAAAGAATATATCGCCGTTAAAAAAACTTACAAGCTAAAACCCGCACGCAACGCAAGACGATTATTATTGTAATCCGTACGAACACCTGATTCCACTGTGGCGCCTTTCTGCAGCCTGTAACCGAAACTGATCATAAACCCAGGGCCGTTATTAATCGGAATCTTGAAGCCAATTCCAGCCGCAAACATTGGTCCGCTTTTATAGCTGATCGTTGTAGAACTGGAGGTGATATCGATGCCGTAACCGCCATCTAAAAATGCAAAAGGTATAAATGACCCTTTTTCTGCCAGGTCACTTCTTACACTCGCAAACACCGGTATGATCGTTTGCGTAGCATAAAGATCTGCAGCAACACCAATACCCGTAAAGAGACGTTTATTGAATTTATACCCGTTTACAGTTTGAAAGCTGAACGCGGCAGTTGTAACATTATCCGGACGGTTCTTTGTTGCGGCAAGGGCGCCGATTTCTGTGTAGTGTCCAAAATGAGAAACTTTAGTTGAAGTCCCTTCCTGCGAAAAACTTTTCATAGCGGTAACGATAAATGCGCTGATAAAGAGCAGAAACCGGTTGTATTTTTTTAATTGCATAATTTGCTGGAATCATTTATTCGGCCCAGGCTTTAAATGCCTGTACACGGTCCCGGCTGATGATCACCTCTTCTCTGTTCTTCCCGGCCTGGAGAAATATCCGTAGGCGCTTGTTAAGATATGTTTTTATTTCTTTAATGGCAGATATATTGCTAATGACTTTTCTGTTTAATCTGAAAAAATGTTTTGGATCGAGTATATTCTGTAAGCTTTCAAGGGTTTGGTCAACGACAAATTTTGTTCCTTCTCTGTCGATAAGGAAAACGGTCTTATCATCCGCATAGAAATAACAGATATCAGATGATTCAATAAAAAACATTCGCGAACCCGTTTTTACAAGGAAACGTTCTTTGTAATTCTTGCCGGCTCCTTTTAATGAATCGAGCACAGCCGATATATCAAACTGCTTTGACAACGTCACCATATCCCTGTACTTATTCATAGCGGCGGCAAGTGCTGTCAGTGTGATTGGTTTCAATAAATAGTCAATGCTGAATAATCGAAAAGCATCAATCGCATAATGATCATAGGCTGTTGTAAAAATGACCGGGCATTTGATCGATGTTTCTGAAAAGATAGTAAAACTCATGCCATCCGCCAGTTGTATATCGAGGAATACCAGGTCGGGCACAGGGTGTATTGCAAACCATGCTTTCGCAGATGAAATACTATCGGCTGTGCCGACGATCTCAATTGTACGATCGTATTCTGCAAGAATCATTTTTAATCGTTCTACCGCTAAAGGTTCATCTTCAATGATCATTACTTTCATATGTGCTTAAATTTGAAACACGACTAACTGTTTTTCTTTCCAATTGCGTTAACAAGGGTATTGATACACTGAATGAATGATCATCACGCCGGATAATAATTTCTTTATCTGCCAATAATTTGTATCGTTGTTTTATATTTTGCAGGCCAAGTTGGGTAGATGGTAGTTTGTCCAGTTTGTCCTGCAGGTTATTGCTGACAACAAGAAAGATTTCGTCTTGTATTTCCAGTTTTATCGTGAGCGGTTGCGCTGCGGAAACTATATTATGCTTGATGGCATTTTCAATCAACAGTTGCAAGGCAGCTGGTACAATGTAAGCATCACTATATTTTACAGGAATAGCAAGGTCTACATGTAATGAATTACCAAATCTTGTTTGCAGTAAATAAATGTAAGGTTGTATGAATTCAATTTCATCTTTCAGCCGCACCATCTCTGAATCCCTGCTTTTGAGCAAATAACGATATACGGCTGAAAACGCTTCGATAAATTTATTGGCATCTTCGTTCTTTTGCATCACCAGGGTTGATAACACGTTCAGGTTGTTGAATAAAAAATGAGGATTTACCTGGTCCTGGATGGCTCGCAATTGTGCCTGTACGCTGATCCTTTTTGATTCTTCTGCTTCGAGCTCTTTCTTTTTATAACTGGAAATAAAAAACAGAATTGCATTCAAACATTGCAAAAACAGGTTTACACGAAAAGAAAATAAAATTGTCAATCGCAAGAGGATACTTTGCGAACCCGCCGCTTGTTGTAAAATAGCCAGGCCAACGACGTAATATACCAGGTTGGCAGTGATAAATGCGATAGGTAAGCTAACAAGGAACAAAAGGATAGAGGGATGAATAGATGAACTTGTTTTTCTATGTTGAATAAAAGATTCAGCAATTCTGCTGCCTTCCCAGTTCAATAGGCAGATCAAACTGAAGCCGGATAAGATAATCCACCATTTGCCAGTGATTCCATAGTAATGAAATACTTCAATGAACACGGTATTCAGGTACGAATAAACAGCCAGGCACGCGATAAATAAATACCTGTATGGATGACTGAAAAATTTCATGGTGTTTCAAAAATAGGCCGGGCACAATGAATTATTGATACCCGGTCTATACTGGAATGGTCTTTCAAAACTACGGCAATAAAACCTGATCGATCACATGGACCACACCATTTGTTGCCACCAGGTCTGCTGGTGCAATGTGAGAGGCAGTGCTATTAGATTTTCCTTTTACGGCAGCACCGGTGCCTAATTGAATTGTTACGGTTTCTCCGTTTAGTGTTGCTGGTTCGCTACCATCTACAAGATTCGTTGAAAATATTCTTGCAGCAATCACATGATATGCCAGTATCGGCGTAAGATCATCGGGGGTTGCTGCATTAATGCTTTCAATTGTCGGGAATCCTGCATCGATGAAGGCTTGGTTGGTTGGCGCAAAAACGGTTAGCGGACCATCACCGGTTAGCAAAGCGGCCACATTGGTGGTTCCCTGGCTGGCACGCAATACAGCGGCTACCAGGTAGGTGAAGTTGGGATTACCCTGCGCCAGTTCAACGATATTTCCGGATGGCGGTACCAGCACTTTGTCGATCGCATGAATGACACCGTTAGAGGCATCGATATCAGCTTGTGTTACGTGTCCACCATTTACCGAAACATTTCCGGATTTCTTTGTAACAAAAACATCTTTTCCGTTGAGTGTGGTTACATTGGTATTATCAGCTTCCGGGATCTGCGCGGCTTTTACTTCAGAGCCCAAAACATGATAAAGCAAAATTGCTTTCAGCGCATCAGCAGTGGCAGCATCAATTGCCTTAGAGTCAAAACCTGCTGCTTTGAACGCATCGTCGTTTGGCGCAAACACAGTATAGGTTCCCGACTGGTCGAGTGTTTTATAAAGGTCTGCTTTTTTCAAAGCTTGTTTCAAAAGGCTAAAGCTTGGCGTAGAGGCAACGATATCTGAAATCGATTTTTTTCCTGATCCGCCTCTGTGTGGAAAGAAGTCTGAAAATTTGTTACAGCCCTGTACGATAAATGCAATGGCAAGCATAACTACCGTAAAACGGACTAAGCTGGTTTTTTTAAACATGGTTTTTTATTTTAAGAATGACAAAACGATAGCAGGTACAGGATAAAGTGAGAGACTTGAACTGCAGAATTGAATCAGAAACGATATAAAGCTAATTCGCTATCATAATACGCTCTGCGTGTAACCTGACGAGTTGTTCTTTTTACGGAGTGATTGGTATCAATTGGAGAGTGAGTCCTTGGAGGATAAATTGTCAAACAGGTATTTTGAATCCATTCCTTCTTTATACCAGCTGCCAAAAGTTTCAGCAGCTGGATAGCGGATAATAGCTGCTTTTCGATAAAATATTGGACGGTGTTTTAAGGTTGACTTCGTTCTTCGGTTAGATAAAGGATAAAAAGAAGTTGACTGATATTGGATTAGTTTGACTTTTCGAAAGGATTGGATGATTTTGTCTTTCTCAGGATTTGGATAGATTGATATTGTATCAATCAACTTCGGGTACAAATGTATATTCTGTAATAAGGTGCTGAAAGAGTGAATCTTCATTGAAATGAATGTTTTTTTGCTGGGGCGATTACCATGATAATTGTCAAATTTGCTTGTATATACCGGAGATTGAACCACTTAGTGAGGGAAAATAGGCGGCTGGAGATCAAGTAGATTAAAAAGTGGAAAGGCTTAAAAATAAAAAAGGGCCAGAATGGAAATTCAGCCCGCTTTTAAAATCCAATATCCTATGAAAAACCGTTGTAAAACTAATCTGTATTTTTTGATTTTGCAAGGAAATACCCAACAATCAACTTAATAAATAAGTTAGAAAGATAAACGATTACACAAAATGAGCCCGGTCAACGTCAACATTGAGTTCCTCTGATCGCACTACTGCTTTAGAAATGATCGCGGAAATGTTTTTGGAGTATATCGGTCAGCATTTCTTTGGTCAGCGGTTTGGTCTTAAAACCTGAAAGGGTAGGTATTTTCGAAGCTCGTTGTTTTTCATCCGGATCTGCCGATGTTGTCAGCATCATCATCACGATCCTGGATTTCATTGGCGCAGGTAATTTTTCATATTCTTCAAGAAATTCCCAGCCATTCATTCTTGGCATATTAATGTCCAGGAAAATTAATGCTGGCGGAGAGGTTGCGTGTTGAAGATAGTCGAGCGCCTCTTCGCCGTCCGACACTGAATCGATACGCTCTGCAATGTTCAGTCTTGAAATGATAAGCTTGTGATAGGTGTTATCATCAAAACTATCGTCGATTAATAAGATGCAGGATAATTTTTTAGATAACATTGTTATGAAGTTTTTATGATGGTAAAATTGAAGCAGCTTCCATCTCCCGGTGTTGAATCTACCGAGATTAATCCACCATGCATTTCAATTACTTTTTTGCAGATGGAAAGACCGATACCTGTGCCCGGATATTCTTCTCTTGAATGCAAACGCTGAAAGATATCAAAGATCCTTTCCTTGTACTTCGGCTCTATACCGATGCCATTGTCTTTTATGTGAAATAGATATTCCCTTTGATTTTCTGTTGCGCTTACTGTTATTTCAGGTGGCTTGCCTTTTATGCTGTATTTAATTGCGTTGGTTAAAAGATTTCTGAACACGGAACGAAGCGATTCATAACCCTGTACCGTAGGTAACTGCGAAATAGTTATTGTCGCCTTAGATTCATCAATTGAGGCGTGCAATTCTTCGATAACTTCTTTTATCATCCGGTTGCAATCGATCGATGTCTTTTGCAGATCTCTTCCGGTACGTGAATATTCCAGCAGATCTTTTATAAGATCAGCCATACGCATCGCGCCTTTAGTGATAAAGCCTGAGAATTGGGCGCTTTCTTTATCACCGGTTTCCGCTACTCTTTCCTCAAGTAATCCGGCAAAATTGGTAATAGTCCTCAATGGCTGTTGAAGGTCATGCGAAGCGATAAATGCAAACTGTTCAATTTCTTTATTCTTTTGCTGAAGATTCTTTGCATATTCTTTTAATGCCTGCTCGTGTTTTAATCGCCGGTTCAATTCATTAATCACCCATGAAGCGAAAAATAAAATGATCAGAACGGCGAGAATGCCGGATAATGTAAAGATGAATTTTGTGGTAGCGATGCTTTTATCCGTTTCAATTTTGCGAGTTGAAAAAAGTTTGTTTTCGCTATCCTGTAGCTGACTGTTGAAAAACCTCACTTTATCCATCAGGAACTTACCATTACCGCCTTTTGCCAATACTTTAATGGTATCATCGTTTCCGGATTTTTTTAAATTCATCGCCATATTCAGGAATTCTATTTTCTCCCGGCTGTAAAAAGAAAGGCTGTCGAATGACGCTATATCCGCCGAATCTTCTTTCAACAGGTTTGCTAAAAAGGAAAGATTGGCTTGGTAATCTTTTTTCGCCTGGTAAAAAGGTTCGAGATAAATGGTATCACCCGTAATTGTAAATCCGCGTCCTCCTGTTTCGGCATTCAATAATAAAGTCAGGTTATCTTTCAGGCCAATAATAACCGTTCTTGTATCCAGTTGCAGCGCCAGGTTCCTGTTAAGTTGTTGAACGGTAAATATGCCGAAGATGAGTGTGCCCGCAAAGATGGAAATGATTACCGAGATGATAACGACAATAGTGGTTTTAAAATTCCTGAAAGGCCGTGGCGACATAGATAAGCGAAGATAGATGTTATGATTTTAAATCATGTGTCTTGCACTGCTGAAAATGATATTTTCAAATTCAGAGGCGACCATAGAAATTATTTACAGATCGATCATTATTAATTTCAGGCCTGAGATTTTTATCGCTTTATTGGATGCGATGCTTCAATATTTCAACGCACGTGTTTATCTCCCGGAAAAATGTAATCCCGGAATTTTATCTGCTTATTCATTTTAATTCTTTTTCCACATAGCAATCTATTGTTTTCCAATCATCGTACCTGTTTCCAGAGATGCGTTCTTTTAAAATAAACAACTATGAAGAAAGCTGTGCTGAAAAGAATTCTCCTGTGGTCGGGAAGTATATTTCTATTACTGATAGCAATACTTGCCATTCATATTTATATAGTAACAAGGCCAAAAGCGCCGGATGCCCATACGATTGTGATGGCAAGAATCGATTTCAAGCAAGTGATCAATGAAGATGATGCTGCAAAGGTCACAAACTGGTTGTATGCACAAAATGGAGTTGATCATGCTACCTGTAACGCCAAAACAAAGATTGCGGTTTTCACTTTTCATCCGATAAAAATGACTGGTGATGAAATAATGAAGAAATTCAGAACTGAATTAAACTATAATGCTATCCGTTATATACCTACCGCTGATGAAATGAAAAATGGTTGTCCCGTCGCTACGACTTCTGCAGTATATAAAATCTACAATTACTTTAAAAACAAACTCTAAATTTAAAAGATTGTTATGAAAAAATTATCACTGTTGTTGATCACAACACTTATAGCCTCGTGTGCCTTCATGTTATCATGCAAGAAAGATAATGCCGCTCCGGCAAAACCTACACTGTATGATTCATTGGGAGGAACGGCAATGGTAACCGATCCAACCAGTACAAGCGTCAAGATTGAAAGTGGAAGATTATTAATCAGAAATATTGTTGACAGCTCCATTTTTGTTATTGCGGGGGATACAAGAATTAATGGTCATTTTACGGTGCTCCTTGCAGAAGTAACTGCCGGAAACTTAAGCGGTTTTTCAGCACTCAGTAAAAATCTTACAGACTTTGTATGCGTTGGAACCGGTGCAAAGAATTTTACATACGGTGGTAAAAGTATGGCCGCAGCTCATGATCCTGCGCAGAATTCAAGAATGAATGGTAAAGCGACCAATGCAGACATGGACGCTTTTGAAGAGGACCTGGTACAAGGTGCCGGACAGGCTGGTGTGCAAGCAACAAATCCTGCATTAGCCAGCGTGGCAAAAATTGTTGAATCGTTACGGTCAGTGGTCGTTCAGCAATAGAAAAAGAATGTTTTACGATGGAAAAGGAGTTGAGCATTCGACTCCTTTTGTTGTTTTCAATATCAGAGAATTCAATGATTGTTTGAAAAATCTTTATTGGGATATTGTAAATTTTTCCATCGGTTGTTCACCGGGTTGATGTCAACGTCGTAAGCGTCGCCTAAAATTATTTCCTTTACCTGCATCCTTGCCCTGAACTTAATTGTTACAGGCTTTCTGCCATTTGACCAGCACGATATGTCTCTACTCAATGTATCTTTCTTACCATTTTTGTAAATGATGTTAAGATGGACCGGTGTGGCTAATGTTCCGGGACTTGAAATCAATACTGAATAGTTAAGTTCATTGTGTGTCACCTTATTAATTGCAAGGTCAGGGACATTTTTTTCAAAGAACCAATTTTTCCAGAACCAGTTTAGATTCACGCCGCTTCCAGCATTAATGCTGCTGAAAAAGTCGAACGGCGAAGGATGCTTTCCGCCCCATCTTGTAATGTAAACACGTAGGGCCTTTACAAAAACTTCGTAGCCAAGCATTTCTTTTAAATACCAAAAGGCTAATGCTGGTTTTAAATCTTTATCTGCGAACCTGGCTTTGCCATATAACTGTGGAGTTGGAGTGATAATGGGCATATCCTCATCGGTGCCGGCAACTGTGTTTACAGGACTGATGTCGTAGTCTGCCGGAACAGCGGAATTAACGAGTGGGTATAACATAAATTCCGATAGTGTTGCCCAACCTTCATCCATGAATGAATATTTCGTTTCATTGTTAGCCACATAAAAGGGAAATATAGAATGAAATACTTCATGTGTTGTCAATTCAATGGCATCTTTTTCATTTTCAAATGGAAGATTATTTACCATCATGGGATATTCCATCGCATCTCGCCCATCGAAAATAGTTTCATGCGAATAGGGAAAGGGAATTTTCGGAAAAAAATGACTGATCAGTTCGACGGCCTTTCTTGCGTAGTTAATAACCGGCAGGTATGCTTTGTGCTCGGGGTTAAATACAGCATCAATTCTGGTGCGTCTTTTTGTCGCTGAATCAACTAATACGCTTGATGCCTTCCATACATAATGATTGCTGACTGCAAAAGCAAAATCGGTAACGCCCGAAGCTTCGAATATCCACGTGTTACATGAATCTGCTTTACTTGTGGGAATCATTTTCAGGTCACTTTCGGTAATAATATCGGTAATGCTGTCGATAGTTTCTGCACGGCGGATTCTATCTGCAATTAATGGTGGGTATACGTCGTGAATATTTTTCAAATTTCCGGTTGCCCATACCTGGTAGTTTCCTGGCACAGCAATTTCAACTTGGAAGTTGCCGTAGTCGTTGTAAAATTCCTCTTTGCCGACGTAAGGATATTCACTCCAGCCATCCAGGTCATCATAGACAGCTATTCTTGGGAAAAAATACGCGATAAAGAATGAACCACTGTCGACCTGGCCTGTTCTGATAAATGAACCTTTATTCAGGATGTAACTATAGTTGATATTAATATGCAGTGTTTGTCCTGGTAGTACAGTGATTCCTTTCAACAACATATTTGTGCCCTTTATGATCAACCTTTTACCATCAATATTACTATTATCCAACGTCAGTGATTTTATCTGAACGCCCTTTCCCAGGTCTTCTTCTGCGATTTGCATGTTCCGCATTGCGTCCGTTTTATATAAATTCGGATAAAGTTTAAAAACCAGGTACGTCAGTGTGTCTTTGCTATTGTTTACGTATTCAATACTGTCGACGCCGTTTAATTCACGAGTTGAAGGGTTCAAGGTAACCTTGATAGTATAGTTCGCTGCGTTTTGCGAGTAAGCCTTACCGGGCATGCCGCTTTTATCCCTTGTGTGATTCATATAAGCTCTTTCCATGTTACGGTTAAACGGGAAATCCTGCGAAAAGCAATTAATAGTTATAAGGATAGCAAACAAAAAGTAACAGAATATTTTAAACATATTTCTTTGATCTTGTAAAGTGAATGGTTTTCCCGGAATTTGGACTATAAAGACATCCTACGATATTATCTGCGTTCTAAATTCAATCATGTTTTCGGTATTAAAACTCCTCACTACTTTGTTTAACCATACTTTAGTAAATAGGAAAATTGATGCAGACCAAATGACCACACGATCCGTTTTGCCTTTGAATCTTTGTTTTGCAAACTGTAAGATTTGTTTACCTACATTTATTACCTGTTAATTCCGGATAATAAATTTGAAACCGCAGAACCGTAACTTTGCGTTTCCTTTTTAATAATCAGGTAAACGAATAAACAGGTCATTTATGTTTAAAGATGCAGCCCCGGCAGAGATAGAGATAGTAATGCAACAAGCATGGAAAGCATTTCATGAATACAGAAAACTGTCATTGAAACGACGTGCAGATTTCATGCGGGCAATTGCCGCAGAGTTAGAAGCGACCGGCGATGCGCTGATTCAAACTGCAATGAGTGAAACCAATTTACCGGCAGTGCGCCTGAATGGTGAAAGGGCCAGGACAATGTTTCAATTGACCAGTTATGCAGCTGCTTGTGAAAACGGCGAATGGCTGGAAGCAAGAATTGATACGGCAGTTCCTTCAAAGACGCCACCAAAACCAGATATCCGTAAGATGTTAATTCCGTTGGGCCCTGTTGTGGTATTTGGCGCCAGCAATTTTCCGTTTGCTTATTCTACAGCCGGAGGTGATACGGCTTGTGCTTTGGCAGCCGGTTGTCCGGTAATAGTTAAGGCACATCCTGCTCATGCAAAGACAAGCCAGGCAGTTGCCGATGCGATTCTATCAGCCGCAAAGAAGTGCAACATGCCCGAAGGCATATTTGCGCATGTGCATGGCGCTGGTTTTGAAACCGGAAAAGCATTGGTGACTCACCAGCATACGAAAGCGGTAGGATTTACAGGTTCTTATCTTGGTGGTAAACAATTATTCGATTGGGCCAATCAACGTAAGGAACCAATTCCGGTATTTTCGGAAATGGGAAGCATTAACCCGGTTTTTTTATTACCGGGCAAAATGAAAGAATCTGCTGCCGATATAGCGAAGCAATATGCTGGTTCAATAACGCTTGGTGTCGGCCAGTTTTGTACAAACCCGGGCCTGATACTTGGAATTGAAGGTGATGATCTGAATACGTTTATCTCAACACTCAGCGACGAAATAAAGAAAGTAGCGCCGGGAACAATGTTACATCCTGGTATCGCAAAAGCATACATTGAAAAAAGAGGAGTTGCCTTATCACAAGATAATGTTGAGACAATCGCTGTGTCGTCCATTTCTCCTATAGAAAATCAGGGTAGTCCGACTGTAGCCTCTGCAACTGGTAAAGCATTTTTAAATAATCCTGTACTGCACCAGGAAGTATTTGGCCCTTATTCTTTAGTTATTCGTTGTGCAGATATGAATGAAATGATCGAAGCGGCAAAGCATCTCGAAGGGCAGTTGACTTCTACATTAATGGCGACTGAACAGGACATTCAATTCAATAGTGAATTAGTTGATGCCGTTACTAATATCTGCGGCCGATTTATTTTAAATGGCGTTCCTACCGGGGTAGAAGTTTGTTTGAGCATGCATCATGGCGGTCCGTTTCCTGCAACAACAGATTCACGATTTACATCAGTCGGAGCCGATGGTATCAAACGATTTGCACGGCCTATTTCATTACAAAACTGGCCAGATAGCCTGTTACCTGAAGAACTAAAAAACGGAAATCCGCTGAATATTTTCAGAACCGTTAATAATGAATTAACCAAAACAGCAGTAAGCTAATAGGTAGTTAATCTGAATATTTTTGCAACACATAATCTGTTTCTTAATTCATTATCAGCACATTGAATTATACATGGTAATTTTGCTATAAGTATATTGATTGCATACGTAGTTTTTTTGTATTAATCTTACGGATAATTACTCCGTACCACTGAAAAATTACGTTATGAAGAATCTGTACCTTAAAATGATTACCCTTGGTGAAACTACGTCTACCCGTTTCACAAGTACCCGGCAGACAAAATCATATCAACGTTCTGCTTCAGTTATTTCCAGGAACAAGATTTCTTCTTTATTATTTGTTGGCTTGAGTTTACTCGCCACTGCAACTGAAGCGCAGGTAGGTGTTACCAACTTCACTTATCAGACTTACGCTGCCACGTCTTCAAAAACGTATACAGGCTCAGGTATGGGAGTGGGTGCGCAGTCGGAATATTTTCCTTCCAGCGGAAATACGTTCACTTATAATTTCGGATTGGCAAGTGGTTTGAGTTCTGCATCGTTGCCTGTTACAGGATATGTTGCCGGTACTTCTTCTTTTTCAATTCTTCAGAATATTATTACATCGGTAGTAATGCGCCGTGTTAATAACCCGGTAGTAACCGGTAACAGAGACATTTTGTTTTTTGCTGGTACAAGAAATCCTGGTGTAGGTACATCCGGACAGACAAATTCAGCATTGACCATCAGCCTCAATTCAAGCTATGTTTCGGATATGGGGCCAGCGTTTTCACAAAACAATTTATTGATTGGAACCGATAATATTTTTTCCAACCAGGGTAATGGCAACAACAATAATAACAACATAGAAAGAGTGGACGTTATGATCACTGGTGGTTATGTTGTTGCTGATGCTGCCAAATGTGGTTTCCCTATTCTCGAACGCGGAACGTACGGTGGTCACGACGCTTTTAAAATAGCAGTCATTACAGCGCTTGATGCGTCTGGCAATCCTTCGGCTTATTCAAATGTTGTTTCGGCTACAGCTTCCAGTTATAATAATTCAAATTCAAAAAACCCGATCGCAGACGGTGTCTATACTTACTTTCTTTTTTAAAAGAGATGGTACCAATGATTTGCAGGTGGATGAGCATAAAACAGGCCAGGGAATCGGCGGCGTTGCATTTCGATTCTCCGATTTTGGAATCGCTAACGGAACAAAAATCTATGGCTACTCGTTGATGGCAAACGATTTTAGCGGCACAACTGGCAGCAATGTGGTCGACTATACAAACACAACTTATTTCCCTACAAATTCAGGGGAAACTGTTGGTGGCCTTGACCCACTGGCGGTGATGGGTGTATCAATGGAAACGGTAATTCTTCCTGTTAAGATGACTTCGTTTTCCGCAACTGCTGCCGGCAATAAATCAGATTTGAAATGGAGCACTGCTACTGAAATAAATAACAATGGTTTTGATGTGGAACGTAGCGCAGACGGTGTCAATTGGAAGAGAATAGGATTTGTACCTTCAAAAGCAACTGGTGGTAACAGCAACTCACAATTAGAATACAATTACCAGGATGTACAACCACTGGCAGGAAATAATTACTATAGGCTGACACAAACCGATCTGAACAATAAGATCACGAGCTCTGAGATAAGAACAGTTTCATTTAAAATAGATCGGGGAGCTTTAGCGATATTTCCAAACCCGGTGAAAGATGTGATCAATATCGGTGGGGTTGAAAAGGGGTATAGTTTACAATTGATGGATAATAAAGGTGCCATTATCTCTCACTCTACCAGTGAGGGTTCTGTAGCATTACTGCAAACGTCTAATCTTACCCCAGGAATTTATTTTGTAAGGGTAAGTGATAAACAGACAATAATAAAAACAATGAAAGTTGTAAAAATCTAAAAGACTAAACTGTTTGAATGCGTGGGATTTTAATTTGTTTATCCTCGCGGTAATGAACATATGCCAGCCACGCAGTAACGATAGTTGATATAAGAAAATAGGTAATCATGAAATAAGTTATCAAAGAAGATATACGGGATGAACCAAACCAATCGCCGAGATTATAAATTATTACAACACCGAAGATGTTTTTTGCCAACTCCCAAACGATAGCGAACCGGTTTCTATCCATCAGTTCTGAGTAGGCATACACATTGGTAAAAACAAAAAGGCCATAAATATAAATCAACCATTTGTTTTGTGTATTGATGGTTGCAATATTTCCAAACAGGTAACTGATCATTAGTAAAGTTATGGTCAATTGTACCCACGACCATATTGACAAAGCTGTTGACGATATCGGATCATACTTTTTAAAATTGTAAACGTCTTCAATTTTGTAGACAGGATACTTTTCAATAACATCTGATGGCCGCCAACCTGTAGGCATAAACCATATACGAAATTTATCTCGCCAGCTATTGGTGCGCCAGGCATCCTTCACCAGCAACCAGAAATGCTGGAAATTTATTTTTATCGGATTCCATGTTTGTACCGGTCTCGTGATGCCATACACCGGTGGCGTGTCTTTTAATTCTTCCTGGTAAGTGCCAAACAGTTTATCCCAAATGATAAAAATCTGTCCGTAATTCTTATCAATATAAATTGGATTGATAGCATGATGTACCCTGTGATGAGACGGTGTTACGATTATCTTTTCCAGGAAACCCATCTTGTTGATATGCTGGGTATGATACCAGAATTGTGCAAAGAGATGCAATGGTGCAATCACTCCGATTACTTGTGCCGGTACACCAAGCAGTGCAGCTGGCAATAGAAAGATGGCGAAAATCCTGACAACGGTCGAAACACTTTGTCGCAATGCACACGCAAGATTGAATTCTTCACTGCTGTGATGAACTATGTGACCATTCCAGAAAAAATTGGTAACGTGCTGTAAACGATGCACCCAATACCCTGCAAAATCGAGACTGATAAACGCGATGATATAAACGGCAATCGTGGATGGCACGTGTACCAATGCAAGATGATTTACAAGGAAAGGATAGGAGAGAACGACAAAAGCGAGCTCAAGAACATCTTTTGTTACGTTGGTAATGCCGGAACTCATACTTGCAATCATATCCATATTGCGCACAGTATCGCTCCCTTTTCGCCAGCCATACCATTTCTCAAATAAAACCAAAAAAAGAAAGACAGGCATTGCAATGAGTAGTATCTTCCCGTACATTTCCATAATGCAAACATCAGGAGATAAATTTAGCTAAAATTGCCTTAAACCTCGTCCTCTTTAAAAACTACTTCTTAATAATTATCATGAAAAAAATCGCTTGCCTGCTATTCTCATTTGCGTTTATTTTCGTCGCCCGTAGTCAATCGCCGTTGCAAAAATTTGAGTTTGTTAATTTCTCCAAAGTCAATATCACAGATGAGTTCTGGAAACCTAAAATTGATAAGGTCGCGACTGTAACGCTTGCTGCCTGTATTTACCAAACAGAAATTGCAACTCCGAGAATCAGGAATTTCGAAAAAGTGGCGCGGAAGAAGGGCGAGAAACATGAAGGTATTTACTTTGATGACAGTGATGTTTATAAAGCCCTTGAAGCAATGGCTTATTCATTGAAGACACATCCTGATTCGATGATGGAGAAAAAGGCTGATGAATGGATTGATAAGATTGCAGCAGCGCAACAACCAGACGGCTACCTGAATACTTACTTCACGCTCGGAGATATCAGCAAGCGATGGACCGATATAGAGAAACATGAAGATTATTGCGCCGGGCATTTAATAGAAGCTGCCGTTGCCTATTATAATACTACGGGAAAAACAAAACTGCTCGATGTTGCAGCCCGCTTTGCAGATCATATCGATTCCACTATGCGCCTGGCAAATAAAAAATGGTTTAGTGGTCATGAAGAGATCGAACTGGCGTTGGTAAAATTATATGGTGTTACAAAGAATGATCGCTATCTGAAATTGGCTGACTGGTATATTCAACAACGCGGTAATCAATACTATACTTACGGCACCAATTGGATAAAACCGGAATACTGGCAGGATCAGAAGTTTGTGAAAGATCAAACTGAAATCACAGGTCATGCAGTGCGGGCTATGTATTTATATACAGGTACCGCAGACGTGGCAGCGATCACCGGCGACAATGGCTATATGGGGGTGATGAAAAAAGTGTGGGAAGATGTTGTATACCGCAACATGTATATAACGGGAGGCATCGGAACCGGCGGTACCGATGAAGCGTTCTCTGTTGACTATGATTTACCGAATGAAATTGCTTACTGCGAAACTTGTGCATCAGTTGGAATGGTGTTGTGGAATCAACGAATGTGCGAATTGACCGGTGAGTCCAAATATCTTGATGTACTGGAAAGAAGTCTCTATAATGGAGCATTGGCTGGCCTGAGTATCAGTGGTGATCATTTTTTTTATGATAACCCATTGGCATCATCGGGTCAGCATAACCGTCGTGAGTGGTTTGGAACAGCTTGTTGCCCATCAAACATTGCAAGGCTTGTTGCTTCTGTCGGTAATTATATCTATGGGAAGAGCAATGATGGCATTTATGTAAATCTCTTTGTTGGAAGCAATACTGATTTTCATATTGGGAAGACTACAGTGAAATTGAATATGCAAACAGAATATCCATGGAATGGCAATGTAAAGATTATTGTCGATCCGAATAAACGTACAAAATTCAATTTAAACCTTCGTATACCAGGCTGGGCAAATGGATCACCGGTGCCCGGAGATTTGTATAAATTCATTAATCAAAACAATTCAACGGTTACTGTTAGGGTGAATGGCAAATCAGTACAGTTTCGTTCAGAAAATGGCTATGCAGTCATCGATAGAGAGTGGAAAAAAGGAGATGTAGTAGAATATGAAATTCCAATGCAGGTGAATTATATTGCGGCCGGTAATCAATTGAAATATGATGCAGGCAGGTTAGCTATTCAGCGCGGACCGATACTATATTGTGTAGAAGGCGCTGATAATAAGGAAGGAGTCTGGAATCTCGTTGTTCCTGCTGAAACCAAATTTACTGCAGAGAATGAACAGATATTGACTGAACCGGTTATTGCTTTAAAAGGTGAAGCGATAGCGGCAGAACCTGGTGAAGACGGGACGTCGATCATCATGAAGAAAAGGATAGTGACAGCAATACCTTATTATACATGGGATAACCGTGGTGCGAACGATATGCAGGTTTGGTTGCCGCAGAAAGTTATAAACAATATACGTTTGGGATATCAATCAAAATAATAAACGAAAGGAAATAGTTGCCACATGAAATTTTATTCTATCCGACAGTTTT
Organism: Chitinophagaceae bacterium; assembly: GCA_049840875.1. Classification (GTDB taxonomy): domain Bacteria; phylum Bacteroidota; class Bacteroidia; order Chitinophagales; family Chitinophagaceae; genus JAFDYH01. The sequence continues at coordinate 42,808 of JASGJE010000009.1, forward strand.
TTGCTAAAGCGAAAACGGTTTTCATTTTTTGTATCGCGTTTAATCTCGCAAATGGTCAAACTACCAAAGCGCCGGCTTACCCTTTAATAGTTCATGATCCTTATTTCAGTGTCTGGAGTTTTACCGATAAATTGACAGAATCCGTGACAAAACACTGGACCGGCCGTGAACAACCCTTAATAGGAATTATAAAAGTAGATGGCGAGTTGTATTATTTTCTCGGTCAGCCGGAAAATCCTGTCACCAATATTTTAGCAACCGGTGAGGGCAAACCATATGAATGTAAGTACACAGAAGATGATCCTGGTAACGGCTGGATGAATGATCAATTCAATGATGCTTCATGGAAAACAGGAAAAGCGCCATTCGGCACAGGCTGGGATAATGACGCTGCCACAGAGTGGAAATCAAAATCAATTTGGGTACGGAGAGAGTTTTCATTAGATGATATCAACATTGAAAAGCTTGTTTTGCAATTGCGGCATGACGAAGATGTAGAAGTTTATATCAACGGCGAATTGGCTTATAGCTGCGATAACTCCTGTTTTACAAGCGACATGCGTAGCTATCCTGTGAGTGATGCGATAAAGTCAAAATTAAAAAAAGAGAAAAATGTTTTAGCAATGCATTGTACAAATGCAAATGGTTGGGCGTGGCTCGATGCAGGATTGGGTAAGCAAAAGCAAGACGAAAAATTAAATTATGCAGAGCAAAAATCAGTTGTGATGACGGCGACCCAAACAAAATATAATTTCAAAGCAGGGGCGGTTGCACTGGATTTAAATTTTCTCTCACCATTGATTGCTTCAGATGTAGACTTACTCTCAAGACCTGTTTCATTTGTAAATTTCAAAGTGAATTCAACTGATAATAAACCGCATGATGTGAAAATTTATTTCGGTGTTTCGTCTGCGCTGGCTGTCAATAAATCATCACAAAAGGTCGCTACTGATTTATATGAAACAACCAGCCTGGATATATTGAAAGCAGGCACAAAGGAACAACCGATTCTCAAAACAAAAGGTGATGACGTAAGAATTGATTGGGGATATGTGTATGTGGCATTACCAAAAGATGCAAATTCTTCTCAAACGGTTAATACATATGAGTCATCGCTGGAAACATTTAAAGCAACTGATTCGGACAGGGATATCAGTATTTACCCAGACCGACAACTGATGTTGAATACATTCTTTGATTTTGGAAAGATTAGCGCAACTGCAAAAGAAAAATTTGCGATGGTGGGGTATGACGATATTTATTCCATTCAATATTTTGGTGTTGATTGCAAAGCATGGTGGAAAAAGAACTTCACTTCAATGGATGAACTGTTTGATCGTTCAGCAAAGGATTATCAATCTATTCGTTCAAAATGTGATGCTTTCGATAAGCAACTCTATTCAGATGCTTCAAAAGCAGGAGGAATCGAATACGCGAAATTGTGTGTGATGGCATACCGCCAGTCGCTTGCTGCGCATAAAGTTATCCGGGGTCCACAGGGTGAATTATTGTTTCCGCAAAAAGAGAACTTTAGTAATGGTTCGATATGGACAGTAGATGTTACCTATCCTTCTGCGCCACTGACGCTGATTTATAACCCTGCTCTATTAAAAGGAATGACTTCACCGTTATTTTATTATAGCGAAAGTGGTAAATGGACAAAGCCGTTTCCATCCCATGACATTGGAACGTATCCTTTAGCAAATGGCCAAACGTATGGCGAGGACATGCCTGTTGAAGAAGCGGGTAATATGATTATTCTCACTGCAGCTATATGCAGAGCGGAAAATAAAGCGGACTATGCCAAACAACATTGGGCGACATTGAGCCGTTGGGTTGAATTTCTTGTAAAAGATGGCTTTGATCCGGCTAATCAATTATGCACCGATGATTTTGCCGGTCACCTTGCAAGAAATGTAAACCTTTCAATGAAAGCCATTGTTGGTATCGCCGCATATGCAAGAATGGCCGAAATGTCGGGTGATAAAGCAACAGCTTCGAAATACAAAGCTATCGCAGCTGACTATGCAAAAAAATGGATGGAAATGGCTGACGCCAACGATCATTATTCACTCACATTCGATAATAAAGAAACCTGGAGTCAAAAATATAACCTGGTTTGGGATAAATTGTTAAAGCTGAACCTCTTTCCCCAATCTGTGTACGATAAAGAAATCAATTACTATCTGACAAAGCAAAACAAATACGGGATACCGTTAGACAGTCGTAAAACGTATACCAAGAGTGACTGGATAATATGGTCGGCGACACTAGCTAAAAAGCAGGCCGACTTTGAAGCGCTGATCAAACCAATTTACAAATATGCTAACGAAACGCCGACCCGCGTGCCTTTATCCGATTGGCATGAGACAACAGACGGAAAGCAAGTTGGGTTCCAAGCCAGGAGCGTTGTAGGTGGCTATTTTATAAAGATGCTGGAAAAGAAATGGGCAAAATAGAAATTGCCACAAATTATACGAGTATAAACGATTTCAAAATTTCTCTGTACAAACAGCAAAATTATAGTGGTTATGAAAAGAATCCAACAGTACAGCGTTGTACTTCTATCAGTCGTTTTATTCGCTTCCTGTACTGCGAATAAAGAACAATCAATCATCAGTCCGAATGATCTGATTCCAAAGCCCGTTTCAGTTACACTCAGCAGTGAAACGTTTGAGTTGACTGATAGTGCTTCTATACAGGTGGTCGGAGAGTCTGCCGATGCAATGCCTGTCGCACAATTTTTAGCAGACAGACTAAAGCCAGCAACTGGCTACAAGTTATCCGTGAGTGCCACAACAGGCACGGAAAAGAATGGAAACATTTATTTGCAATTAAAAACTGATGAATCACTCGGCAATGAAGGATACACTTTACATGTGTCCAAAGATAAAGTCAGCATCACAGCCAATAAGCCAGCGGGTTTGTTTTATGGTGTACAAACTATTTTACAATTGTTACCATCTGCTATCGAATCGTCTTCGGTGCAAAAAACAGAATGGAAAATTGCAGGTGCAGCTATCAGCGATCATCCATTGTATGCTTTACGCGGATCGATGCTCGATGTTGCCAGACATTTCTTTAGTGTAAAAGATGTAAAGCGTTACATTGATTTTCTTGCTTTTTATAAAATGAACCTGTTGCATTTACATCTTTCCGACGACCAGGGATGGAGGATCGAAATAAAATCGTGGCCCAACCTGACTGCGCATGGAGGAAGCACCGAAGTAGGTGGCGGAAAGGGCGGTTTCTATACGCAAGATGAATACAAAGATATTTTGAAGTATGCTGCTGATCGTTTTATAACAGTAGTTCCTGAGATAGATATGCCAGGCCATACCAATGCGGCTCTTGCTTCTTATGCCGAATTGAATTGTAATGACACAGCTACTAAACTTTATACTGGTACAGACGTTGGCTTCAGCACATTTTGCACAAAGAAAGAAGTTACCTACAAATTTATTGATGATGTCGTTGGTGAACTTGCTGCCATCACCACCGGACCGTACCTGCATATTGGTGGAGATGAAAGTCATGCTACAAAAAAAGAGGATTACATTCCTTTTATGAGCCGTGTGCAGGAGATTGTGAAAAAGCATAACAAGATGGCAATCGGTTGGGATGAAATCGCACTAACAACATTGCAACCAAATACAGTAGCCCAGTTTTGGGCTGATTCATCCAATTCAAAAGAAGCAGTACGCCAGGGTGCAAAGATTATGATGTCGCCTGCAACGAGAACGTATATCGATATGCAATACGATTCTACAACAAGACTTGGCCAACATTGGGCCGCTTATATTGAAGTAGATAGCGCCTATGATTGGAACCCCGCGACGTTTGTGAAGGGAATCAATTTTGAAAATATTGCCGGCATAGAAGCGCCACTATGGACAGAGACCATTACCAATATGAAGGACATTGAGTACATGACATTCCCCAGATTGCCCGGCTATGCTGAAATCGGTTGGTCGCCGGAAAAGGGCAGGGGATGGGATGAATACAAAATTCGTTTAGGCAAGCACGGTAGCCGCATGAAAGCGATGGATATCGGTTTTTATAAATCGCCGCGTGTGCCGTGGGTAGAATGATAAATCAGTAAAGCTTATATCGGGTTCATTCAATGAGGTTGCAATTGGCAACCTTTTTTATTTTTAAAAAGATTGAAAAATTTTGTTTCCTTAATCGTAAAACCAACGACCAATCTCTTGTCGGGTGAACATAGTAACTAATAAAGGTGAAGTGCCCTATGGAAACTCTTGTTAATAGTAGCTGTTAGTTATCCATTCATTATATACCTGTTCCCGGGTTTATTCATATGCCCGGTACTGACAGGCAAGCAATCATCAGCCGGGTCCCCGTAAGGAGTCGGCTTTGTTTATTCTCAGCGAAAAGATATTGAAGGGCGTTATAGTCAGCCTGATACCCGTTCAGAGAAACCGATTTCTTTCAAAACTTCTATACTTTTTTCGAGATCATTCTCCATTACAAGTACCAGGTCGTTTGAAAAACTTGAAGTAAGAACTATGTCGATACCTGCTTCTGCGAGAGCTCCTGTTATCGCGGCGATAAAACCAACGCAATAAAACGGATTACCGCAGCGGATATTAATCAGCTTCCATTTCTCTTTGTTGGTTTCGTAATCACCGGAAAAAGGAAGATTTGTTTCATCGGTAACGACGGTAATCTCATTCCGGTCGCGGATCACCAGCAAATGCTTATCTGCATTTTCAACCTGCCTGACTTTGGTATAAACAAAGATTCCGGTGTCAATTGTAAACCAACTGCTGCGAATTACCTTTCTTAGCGGTTCACTTATTTCCGTTGTTAAGGTCATAGAGAGTTCTAAACCTGGCGTTATAAAATTGCCGGTTTGCAAATATAGAGACAAGGAGGATGGCTTAATACTATGTTTCGCAGATACTCTTTATAGCTCCGATTGGGCAGGAGGTACATTCTCACCGGTTTGATTGGTTTTCAGTATAAATGAAAAAATAATTGAGGCTGCAAATCCGGACGCGAAATTTCCAAATACTGCATCAATGAAAATCATAAAGACCATGCCGTTTGTTTTTCCCTGTATGGTATTAGCAGGCTCATCTTGCAATGTTTTTCCCGGCACGGCATGAAAGACCCCGGGTATATAAATTATCAACAACAACATACATACAACACAGGAAATTATGATTCCCGTTATCGTTGTGATGTTTCCTGCGCTCAGCATCGATACAGTAGAGGCGTTGTTTTTTCGTTGGTTGTTGAATGAAAAAAGTGATGCAGCAACCACTATCAGGAAAATAAGATTACCTGTAAATAAAAGCCACGTATCAGTAAATGTAGCATCGCGGCAAAAGAAAGCGACTGTTATACAATAGCACGCTGCAGATAGTATGCCGTATGTCAGATAATGTTTCCAGTGTAAATTTCTTAAAGGTATCATACAATAGCCATGCAAAAAACGGGACAAGGGTTGCAATGAACACAGCTATGAAAATTAATGCGCTGATAGAGATTTTTTTTCCCCACCAATTACAGTTAGTTTGATGCGTTATGTAACTATTATTTCCTTACAGGTACTTTCAATTCAATAGTAATTGTTTTACCAACGGTTCCTCCTTTTTTACCGACGTCAAAATCTTCGCGGTTGATGGTAAACTTTCCATTGAAAATACCAGAATTGCCCTTTCCGCTAAAAGTGAATGGAATTTCAGTTTCTTTGGTTTTATTCTTGAGTGTTAATTCACCGACGACGACATAGCCTTTACCTTTCTTTTCTATTTTGGTAGAATGAAATGATATCGTTGGGTATTTGTCTGTATTAAGCCATTCTTCTTTTTTCCGCAGGTCGCGATTTCTCAACCCTACACCAGTGCTTACTGATTTTGCATCGATGCTTGCATTAATAGAACTATTTTTCAGATTGTCTTCATCAAACTTTATATCAGCTTTCAATCCTGAAAATTTTCCGTTTACAGTTCCAAATGGACCTTTTACTTTGAAATTCACTTGCGCTTTATCTGCTTCCGGTTTCCATTTTGGAATTGCGAGCAACACCACTGATAATGCGGTAATTGCAAAATAGGATGACAGTTTCATGATAAGAATGTTTAAGACAGTAGTAAAAAAATGATGCCTGTGAGTAAACTGTCAACATTCAAAGTGTTTATTCCTTTCCAATTGTGGAAATAGTATCAAGTTCTTTGAGTTGTTTTACGGTTTTTAACAAACCGTCAATCCAGATAATGATTCCAATTGCGACAAGATTTACATTGACGGAAAAGATTTTATTGGCACTATTAAGTCTCAGTATAAAATTTGCAATACCTGCACCAAAATCAAATCGGAACGATTCAGTTAAATCAACGCCAAAAGTTAAGTAGAAACCCGAAGCAAACTGAAATGCAAATCCTGCTACGGCAATCCCAATCAGCTGTAAGAATTGGTTCACCTTTGATAAGATCAACGCATTTTGTTTTCTTTTGAGGCAACAGATTCCGGTATAAATCGAATACCCGAACAGTAAGACTACAAAAAAATACAAAATAAGGTTTGCAGCATTTAATACTATTTGCCTTGAAAGAATCAGGAACACAAGAATTAATCCAACGATTCCACCGGCAAGTTGGTAAACACCTAACTTGTTTAGGTCAGATTTTATAACGGTAAGAATCTTGTCCTGCATAGTTAAATTTTTAATTGTTATTCTGTTGTTTTCAATTGTCTCAATGGATCAATTGCCAACCACAATAAACCACCGATAACCGAAACAGCTCCCAATAAAAATAAAGGCTGATTGAAATTATGCGTTGCGTCTGCAATTTTCCCAAACAAAAGCGATAAAGCAAAGCCACCGGCCTGTCCAAAAAAATTCATGGCGCCTGTTACTGTACCTGCGTTGTTACGGCCAATATCTGCGCATACTGCGTAAGACGACATCACACTAAAGGCAAATCCTCCATTTGCACAGATAAGGCAGATAGCTGCGATAATCGGATTTGAAATAATTCCTGCCAACAGAATCAATAATCCGCAGGAACACAGGCCGGTAATGCCAACAAAACGCCTTCCGAACCGCAGCCCTTTTTTCTTTGGCAACCAATCACCGATAATACCACCGATGACAAAACCACTGATGCCGACTGCAAACAGTATGAACGTAATCATCTTCATATCATTTTCCGAAAAGTGCCTTCCTTCTTGCAGGTAAATCGGCATCCAGGTAATAAAGAAGTAATTGCTCCATTGGCAACAGAAATACATAAGCATTAAAGCCCACAATGTTTTATTCCGGAAAATTATTTTCCATGAAATAAGATGTTGCGTTGCAGAAAATCGCCTGTTCGATTCAATCAGTTGCAGCTCTTGTGCTGATATATTTTTTAATTGCGAAGGAAAATCATTGAACCATTTATAACAGGCGAATACCCACACAATACCGATTGCGGCGTTTACAAAAAAAGGCATTCGCCATCCATAGTTGATGGCGAGCGGTACAATCAATAATGGTGCAATCGCTGACCCTATCTGTGAGCCAATGCCAACCCATGTTAACGATCTTCCAGTTTCATTTACAGGATACCATCTTGAAATCACGACGAGAATATTCGGGTACGTTCCTGATTCACCGATGCCAAAAAGAAACCTGACTATCAATAGCCAGGCTAGCCCCGGTACTAATCCCGTTAACGCTGTACAGGCAGACCAGAATAAAACGATGCGGATAAAAACGGCTTTGGGGCCAATACGATCACCGAGCATCCCGGAAGGAATTTCAAACAATGCGTAGGCGATGGAAAACGAACCTAATACCCAGCCGAACTCGCTGTTCGTGAGGCCAAGATCGGTCTTGAGTCGAACGCCAACAATAGAAATACAAATGCGGTCCAGGTAAGTCAATGTGGTGAGTGCGCAGAGTAAAATCAAAACACGATAGCGATATGGCATAGCAGAGTAGATCGATAAGGCTGAAGCTACCATTTTTTGTTCTACATACAATCAATCCACGGAATGATGTTTTTCCCTGATTTTGAAATCAAGTATCGTTGATTTACCGCATTAAATACGAAAATGTGAAATTCTTGATTGCCTTCGAAAGGATATATGGGCTCCGATGGCATGTTTATTGTTTAAAAGCTACAGGCGATATAGACTTTGCGATGAGAACGCCGATATCCATGATGAAACCATTCATTTCCTGTAAACTCCTGAATGATTTCCTTCCTGGAATTGGTTATTTTTTCAGTCATAAGCCTTGAACCTTATTTCCAATGTCCAAATGAAATCCGCATGAAACTGTTTATCAAGAACATGATCAGCCAGCGTTCAAAGCTGATCGTTATGTCTATTATGCAACAACTGGGTCTGCATCCCGTCACGGTCGAAACCGGTGAAGTTCTGATCAAAGAAAAACTTTCTTTTAAAAAATTCGATCAGCTAAAAGATAAATTACTTAATAATGATTTTGAGTTGATCATCGATAAGCAAACAATCCTGATCGAAAAAATAAAATCACTGGTGATAGAAATGATTCATTACAGGGATGAACTTCCGTTGATCAATTACTCAGCTTATCTCAGCGAAAGGCTACAGGTTAACTATACCTACCTGTCCAGATATTTTTCAAGAGTCACACACAAGACGATTGAACATTTCATCATCGCACATAAGATTGAGCGTGTAAAACAATTACTCGTCAATAATGACTTTACACTTTCAGAAATAGCCTGGAAGATGCATTATAGCAGTCCTGCGCATTTATCAGCACAATTCAAAAAAGTAACTGGTTTTACTCCTTCCGTTTTTAAAAGAGCGGAAAGCAAACATTTCATTCCTGTAACTGAGCTGTGATCTCTTTTACTTTCTTTTTGCTGGCATAATTCTGTAAAACATCTGCCGAATTATATAATCGTTTTTTTAATCATCAGTATCATTTTTGGTATAAGAAGTACGATGGCTTAATAACTCACTGCGCAGCAATAAACCTTCGTCAGTTTGAAACTGGAGAAATTATGGAATGATTTCTCAGGGCATTTATTTCTAACTTCTAAAACCAAAACGATGTCAGCGAAAACAATTTTGATTGCAGGTTTTTGCATTTCCTTCAGTATAGTTTTATCTGTATGCAGTTCTGCGCAACAACGAAAAGCTTTAACAGGAAAATTGTTTATTAATACACCTCACCCTCGCAATAGCGGATCGTCATTGCCGACTATATTAAACAGGCGGCGTTCACCATTCAGAACATATAATGGCACATTGAACAATCTCAATAGTTTTCAATCGATACAATGGGGCGCGGCAAATATTCCGTTATTCCGCGAATTACCATCAGTATATGGTCCATCAGATCCGAAGAATGCGATGGCCGGACAAAACCGACCTACTGCACGAAAAATATCAAACTCTATAATTGATGAGCCGGTTACGACTTTCAATGCAAGAGGGCTAAGCGCATTCGTTTACGTGTGGGGACAATTTATCGACCACGATATGTCGCTGACCCCAACCGGTACTACCGAGTCAGTACCGATAACGTTACCGCCCGACGAAACAATTTTTACAGAAGAAATCCCTTTTACAAGAAGTGAAGTATATCCGAATACAGGTGTTAGTAATGCGCGACAACAAACCAACCTGAATACAGCATGGATAGATGCTTCGATGGTATACGGTTCTGATTCGATACGGGCCAGATGGCTGAGAACGATGCAGAATGGAAAAATGAAAACGTCCGCAGGTGATTATCTCCCATACAATACAACTACCGGTGAGAAGTCAGGCACATTGGATCCTGCTGCACCAGATATGGCTAACGATAATGGACATACGTTAATCACCTTTGTTGCCGGTGATATCAGAGCTTCGGAACATCCGGGAATATTAGGTTTGCAAACGTTATTTGTACGTGAGCATAATCGTATTTGCGACCGTTTAAAATCTGAAGGACTACAGGGCGATGAAACTATTTACCAGATGGCACGAAAGGAGGTAGGAGCTTTAATTCAGGCAATTACTTACCAGGAATTTTTGCCTGCAATGGGAGTTACCTTAAGCCGTTACGGTGGCTACAGAAGTAATACACGCCCTGATATCGCCAATACATTTGCAACAGCAGGCTATCGTGTTGGTCATACAATGGTAGCAGACGATTTGCTCTTGTTCGATAACCAATGCGCAGAAGTAGCGCCGGGTGAGTTGGATCTTGTTGACGTATTCTGGAATCCGCAAACACTGGTTGATTATACTCCCGATGTTTTCTTCAAAGGTTTTGCAGCGCATACACAGTATGAAACGGATACGAAAATCAATAGTGTGCTTAGAAATTTTCTTTTTGTTAGCCCGAATGATCCGGTTCGTTTTGGTATTGACCTCGGTAGTTTGAATATTCAACGGGGAAGAGATCATGGGTTGCCGGATTACAATACGGTGCGTAAATATTATACAGGTAACAAAGTGACTTCGTTTTCACAGATCACCAGTAATACTGTGTTGGCAGACTCGTTGAAAAGTTTATATGGTTCTGTTGATAATATAGATCTCTGGATTGGCATTCTTGCTGAAGATCATTTACCGAATTCTTCGGTTGGGAAAACGATGCATGAGATACTCAGGGCGCAATTTGAAAAACTACGTGACGGTGATTTCTATTTTTATTTGAATGATCCCTATCTGCCGGTAAAGACAAAATTGAAAATAGTCGCTACAAAATTCTCAGATGTCCTAAAAAGAAATACTAAATTGACCAACCTGCAAGCGAATGTATTCTTTACTGAGCTGTGCCCGGGAGAAGAGCAAGCGAGAAGGGCGGATTCGTCAGGTATCTCAATACAAAGTATTACAGATCACTCATCGAAAGTATTTCCGAATCCCGTCTCATCAACATTAATGGTAGATATCGGACAATCGAGAGGAAACCAGGTTATAAAAATATACTCCACAGAAGGATCGCTTGTTAAAGTGATGAATGTAGCAACCGGTCAAAGTCTGTTGCAGATTAATGTAAACAATTTAATCAACGGAGTGTATATATTGAACATAGAAAGCGGAGGAAAGATCAGTTCATTTAAGTTCGTAAAACAATAGATAATTATTCTGGGATTTGGTACGGGTGTTTAATAGTTGGATTTAACTATTTAGCGGCAATTGCCGCTAAATAGTTTTTAGAGATTTGTTATGCTGATAACAGGCTACCTGTTTCTGAAACGCCAGATAAAGAAGCCGATGAAGCCTACTATCAGAGCAATTACTGCAACATTATTACGTAACTGGTTATCATTGTCCGAAGCCTGTGTTTTCCTGGTTGTAAGCGGCATATCATTCAGGTCAACAGTAAGGCTATAGCCCATCTCATTTTCTTTAGTGTTCATTCCTGTAATAAATTCTTTTATTTCATCTGGGCTTACCGCATCTTTTTTACATTCATAGTCGTATGACAGCGTAAACTTTTTGTTGTGATATGCAAAATCGCAGGTAAGAATAAACGCATCAGTATTTACTTTTTTGAAACTTTGACTGCCTTCCCAGTCTTCAGGCACATTGATTTCTACGGTTTCTTTATAATGAGCCGGGAACGTTAAAGCAAAAGGCATCAGCCTGTTTTGTTGATCTTTGGGTTTCTTCAAGATTCCGTTAATAACAAATGATCCGAATGATGCTGTCTTTTGATGGTTTTCGATTTCCCAGATGTTATTGATACTATAATATTCTTTTGTGATAAAAACGCCTGTCGAGTCATTATCACTGTATGTGATGCTGTCAGCGATGATATGTTCATAATAGGCAGCATAATAATCCTGGTAATCTTTCAGCATTTCCTTGTTGCTGGTGCTTTTGAAAGAACTCCTGGTGTCATCGGCATAGCTCCCCGTTTGTGTAGTCGTTACCGTTAGTCTCGTTTTGCCAGCCATGTTCAGAATATCAAAGACTTCGCTTACCTTAACCAATCCTGGTTCTTTGGAATTAATTTTTGTCAACTCTGTTGTGCCGGGAGAAACGACGAGTCCATATTGGTAATCGGGATAGGAAATATTTTTCAAGCCACCTCTTTGGAATGAAATGGTGGGATCAAACCAGTAATAAGAATTATTGTAGCTGAGCCGTACGGTAGTATGATCAAATACTGTTGCCGATGGTGACATCTCCGTAATCGAGTTTTTTGCTTCTGCATTAATTAATACCGGATCGGCATTGAACCCTAATTGCCGAAGCATGGTGCATAGTAAATAACTTTTGTCTTTGCAATCGCCAAAGCGCTGGGAACATATTTTATCAGGATTGCCGGGTTTATGCGAGCCGACTCCCATTTCGATACCCATATAACGGATATCATCCTGCACAAAACGCAATGCGGAAAGTATCTGCTGTTCCGGATCAGCATTCGTTGATTTTATTTCTGTAATTTTCTTTTGAAGATCGGTCGATTGAGGTTGCACTACAGGAAATAATCTCATGGCCCATGCATTTACTTCTTTCCAACTTGCATAGTCACTTACCTGTACGGTTGAATACGGATCATACGATGCAGGAGTGCCATCTTCTTGCTGCATTGATTTTATATCCTGTAATGCCCATGTATAAACGTTGTTGCCTTTACCTGTTTCAATAACTGGCTTGATGGTGCTGTTATTATTTTTCAGGAGGATCGTTTTTGAAGAAGGTGCAATTAGTTTATAATTTAGATTATAGATCGGTATACCATAGTTGAGCGAAAGGGTGGTTGAAAAATGGCCTTCAAAAATCGGGTTGGCGCCTTTTATCGTATAGCTATACTCTATGATGTCATCTTTACGAACATCTTCGAGAAAGAGTATAGCGGAGAGTGATCCATCGTACAAAAAACGGTGAAGATCTTTTTCCTGTTGTATAGTCTTAATTTTTGAAAGGGAAAGCTGGTTGATGATTTTATCACCACGACGGATGTTGATCGTATGGAAAATCAGCTCTTCATACGAAGGGTCATAATTTACTGACACTTCGGAGCTGTTTTGTATACCGGCTTCGGTTAAAATCCTGATCGCTTTTCTGCAATACACAGAATGTTCATTAATGTTAAATTGTTTGTCGTACAAAAGATCGACATAGCCGTCCTGTGCTTCATCATCAAGATTTGTTTTATTGTAATCAATCTTGGTAATTGTGACCCAGGCTGCTTCTTTACCTGCTACAGGTTTTTTACAATCTCCATGAGTAGCAAGCAGCAAAAGAATAAAAAGAATCAGATATGATGGCTGAAGTTTCATGACCAAAAAATAGAAATTTTTTCCGAACATCGGCAACAATCACGTGAATTAATCAGGCTTTTTTGGCAGTTATTAATTAAAAATGATCTGATTCCGAAACTTTAATTTTGTTTTTCATTTCGAATGGTTACCGTTATTTGAGAAATCACATGCAAACTGAACTTGAACAATTACTTAAGATCATAGAAAATAAACTCGACTGGGGTAATTCTTCATCCTGGCAAAGCAAGGACTTTGAGAAACTCAATCAACTGATATTCGAATCGACTAGCGTATCGCTGAGTGCGAGCACATTGAGACGACTGTGGGGGAGAGTAGAATATAAACATTTACCAAGCGCGGTAACTCTTGATACGATCGCAATGTTTGCCGGCTATGAAAACTGGCGCCATTTTCAAAAGCAGAGTGCAGCTCCACGGGAAGCTGTTAATTTAAACGACATTTCGGTTAGTAAAATTGAAAAACAGCAAAAAAGATTTCTTTGGGCTACACCTTTCCTGTTTGCGATTATTGTAATCGTTTTCATATTTGCAAGAACGGAACATGGCCCGATTAACCCGTCAAACTATAGTTTCAGCAGCCGACCGGTAACAAGGCAGATCCCCAATTCAGTAATTTTTACCTATGATGCGGTTGCTGCTCCGGGCGACTCCGTGTACATCCAGCAATCATGGGATCCATCAACAAAGGCTTTAGTTGATAAAAATATGCATCAGCATACTTCTATTTATTATGAGCCCGGCTTTTATCATGCTAAACTGATCGTAGGTAATGAAGTGATAAAGGAACATTCATTAATGATACCGAGTGACGGATGGCTTGGGCTTATCGGGCAAAGGATGGTGCCTGTGTACCTGCAACGGGATGACTATCTGTATAAGGATAGTTTGTCTCTTCCTGTTTCCGTCATTCAGCAACATAATGTATCAATGGAGCCGATGCCACCGGTTGTTAAGTACTATAATGTTGGAAATTTTGAACCGGTTCCGGTTTCAGATTTTTCATTTAGCGCCGATATCAAAAATGAATATAAGCACGGTGCAGGCGCATGCCAGTTTGCGACAATATTATTGATCACAGATAGCGCTCCGATAATGTTTTCGTTGTCAGACAAAGGCTGTGTTTCGGATTTGAATCTTCGGGTGATTGATGACGTTATATCCGGCAAGAAAAATGACCTGTCAGGTTTTGGCGTTGATTTCACTGATTGGGTATCGGTCAACTGCAAAAACGTTGCAGGCAAGATTCAGTTCTTTGTAAATAATAAAATGACATTTGAACATCCACTGCCTTCAAGCGATACAAAGATTGTTGGATTTCTATTCGTGTTTGAAGGTACAGGCGCGATAAAGAATTTGAATCTTTCAAATGAAAAATCTGTTGTGTTTCATTCTTTTTAAATAATTTTTTACTCTTTATTTATTTTGACTTAAAGGTTGCGGAAAGAAATGGCTCAAGCATTGATAGTATCCAATCAGGGTGCAACATCACACTTATGTGCGAACTGCCAGGAAAAATTGCGAGCTGTGTCGGAGGAGCTGGACTGAAATCGATCATGTACTTCCCGCGCAACAGGCGAAATATTTCAACGCTATGTTCCGGCAACACACCATCTCCGTCAGCAGCTATTATCAATGCCGGCGATTGAATGCTTTTGATTTTCTCTGCTGTAAAATCATACGGTGTTGTTATCAAAACTTTCAATTTGTTTACCATCGCCGCCCAATGTTTTGGATTTGGTGCAAGGCTATCGTATTCTTTTTTTATCGGTGTGCCTTCGAAGAATGCCGGCTGTATCATTGGAAATACTGCTCTTGTTTGCGGCGTCCAGCCTTCAAACTTGTAAGCAGTTGAAATAAGAATAAGTTTACGGCATACTTCGGGATGCCTTATTACAGTTTGTAAAGCCACACTACCACCGAGGCTGTAGCCAAGTATGTCGGCATTTTCAATCTTCAGGTATTTCAGTAGCGCCGCTATATCATCCGCCATTGACTCAAATGAAAATGGTCTGTCAATGTCTGCTGTGCGGCCATGTCCTTGCAGCTCTACGGCTATTACTTTTCTTGTTTTAGCCAATTGTGGAATAATACCGGCGAAAGCAGTATTGATTGTCATGAATGAGCCATGCAATAAAACTATCGGTTGTCCATCACCGTGAATTTCGTAATAAAGCTTTAATCCGTTTACAGGGGCGTAGCCAGTGCTGACTTTCACCTGGCCAAATGAAGCGATTGTGAGAATACAAAGGCTGGCAGCAATTAATAGTGGTTTCATGCAATGGAAGTTTAATGATGTGATGTGTATATTCAATTCATTGATTCGAGAACCTCGTCAAGCCGCTCGTGAGAGTCATTTACGCCTCTTTCCATGCCAGACATCAGCATACCATCCCGATCCATGACGGATTGAAAGACGGATTGTACTGTAACTCTTGTCCTGTTGCCTGGAAGCGCTTCGAATCTCGCCGTATCCATTGCAACATGTCCCTTCTCAGGCAGGCCTTCAAATTCGAAGGTTTGAATTATTCTTTCAGGGGCTGAGACCTCATGCACTACGCCGCGAAAAGCATATTCATTCCCGTTAGCATCGATGTGAATGTAACGGTATGAACCTCCGCTTTTCGGTTCGAATTTCAACACTTTCATTTTGAGATCTTTTGGCCCCAACCATTTTACGATTAGCTTTTCATCAGTAAAAGCTTTAAATACCAATTCTCTCGGCGCTTCAAATTCTCTTGTGATAATGATTTCCTGTTTGCCGGCTTCGGCAGTAATTTTTGTTTGATTTTTTGTTGGCATGATCGTATGTATTTAAGATGATCGTTTCTTTTTCGTTTGTTTTGGGGCTGTCTTTTTTAATCCTTCCAGAACATCGTCCAACGCATCGAAACGTTCGTCCCAGAGTTTGCGGTAACGTTCTATCCAATTGGATACTTCATTAAGTTGCCCAAGTTTTGCTTCGCAAAAACGTTCACGTCCTTGCTTTTTAATAATAATCAAACCGCATTCGGTCAGCACTTTAATATGCTGTGAAATAGCGGGCCTGCTGACATCAAAGTTGTCTGCAATGGCATTCAGGTTCAGCGATTGATAAGCAACGAGATTTATAATCTCCCTCCTGGTAGGGTCGGCAATAGCCTGGAAAACGTCTCTTCTCATTTATACAGATTAAATATGTAAGTAATCGCTTACAAATATATAAATGTAAGTGATTGCTTACGCATTTTTGGTAAAAAATATTTTGAAAAATATTTTCAGATGAAAGTGACTGCCTTTAGATTTATTTCAATAGCGCAAACCAGGGCGCCTGCACAAAGGATTCAGGAAATTTGAAGCGGATATTTCCGGATAAGGTCACTTTTATGTTGTCTACATTTTCCAATGTTCTCGGAAACCAGTTGAAACGACATTCGATAGTACCGAAGATCAGGTTTTCATTTCTCATTCTAAATCCGCCCCCAACCGAAGAAAACAATGTTCCGTTTATTAAAGACTCTTTTTGTTTTGAAAGCACGGATAATTTACCATATGTAAAGAGCCCGATTTTAAATCCCAATAATTTCCAACGGGTAAAAATATCTGTTTCCATTCCCACCGTCATACGCTGTGTGCCATAAGCGCTGTCGGTGTTAAAATGATCCAGACCATACTCGTTATTCAGGTAGAGTTTATCATAAGCACGTAAGTTAGCGATACCGGCATAACTAACGTTTGCGTATTGGCGTAGCCTGAATTTGGTAAATGAGAAAAGATGACTGAACCAGGATAAATTAAACAACAAGCTATTATCCTGCAGCCTACCGTGATAGTAGTTGCTGCCTACTGCTACCGTGTAATTGTAAAAATTTTCGTTTCCATCTACCAGCCAGTGATCGTATTGCCAGCCGAGATATAAACGCTTCAAACTATCAATCTGAGAGTAACCAGCGATTATTTTTCGTGAAAAACCGATTGGAATATCTTCAGTAATACCAAATCCATAGATATAGTTGGTTCTGTAGAAATTTAATTTGTACCAACTGTATTCTCCGAGCACGAATCGCTTATTGGTGTATAGATAATTATAAAATGGTGAATAAGGCGTACGGACAAAATTCTGGTCATAGTATCTCACAGCAACAAAGCTGCGGCGCCGTGAGTCAATCTTCCTGTTTTTATAATCAGCGGCATCTGGTGTTCCGAAGTTGTACCCGACCCAGAAATCCTGCAGAAAGTATTTATAATCCAAAAAAAGACTATCAGGTCTTCGATACCTATTTGCTGATTCATTCCAGCTAAGGTTTAAACCGCCGGCCATTTTAGCGCTTGGCGTATATAAAGGCCGCTCCAGTTTTATATAAGCTGATGTTTCATTTTCGTTACCCAATGAAACACCTTTATTAATGGTAGTATAAGCGGCATCAAGATTTATAAATGTTCCCCACATATTGTATTTGCGAAACAAAATATCGGATCCGAATTTTGGTCTTCTGTTTTTATCAAACAATAAAGTGTAGTCGAGACGTTGTGCTCTTCCGAAAAGGTTGGCGTCATACAAAGTGATAGATTGATCACTGAGACCGGAAGCATCTACCTTGCCGCCGATACTAAATACATCACGGACTATAATATAGACATCGACTGAATCAGGGCTATCCGGTACAGGAACTACTTTGATACGGCTGTCTTTTATAAAATCGAGTTCTCGGAAAAGCCGTTCGTTGTCAGCCAGCCTGTAGGGATCTACCGTTTCTCCGGGTTGTACGAAAAGGAATTGTTTAACGATAAACGGTTTTGTTCCTGTCTGAAGATTATTAGCAATTCGTGATATTGCACCAATGATTTGCGTTGACGTATCAAGAACGTTTCTGCCGAATGGTAGTTTTTGTACAATAGTTCTTCTCACTATTTTACCTGCATATTCCTGATAAGACTGTTCACTCTTTTGAAAAAAGACGGAATCGTTTTGCCGGTTTTGAACCACAATAAAACTATGATAAACATCTTTTGCCAACTCTTTTATAGAATGTCTTTTCTTCGTTGAATCCTGTGCAGTGGTGAGCAATGCGCATAGTAATGCAGATAGCAACAGAATAGGTTGCATCGCTCTACCAAATCGCTTGAACTGGCTCAGCATTTACGATGGTTTATAGTTCCGGTTAATCAAATGAGGTCGTGAAATTTATACAATTATGCCACCCGGCCGTTTAACGATAAAATAGTCTTTTCACAAGACCAAAAATAAGAGTGAGGAAAAAAATACACGCCCAAGAGCTTGTTAAACCGAATTTGTTTCTGCTTGACGTCAAAGAGCCAAAGAATCACGGATTTTAGTTCAAATCAGTTTTTCTATCCAATTTAATAAAGAAGACTTATCCTTGTTGATCGTATTTACTCTTTGAACACAAAGCTAACGACAAAACGTGACCATATTTCATTTAGCTTTGAACGAGCTCAAAGTCATAAGTATGTTTTACTGTCAATATAAACATAAGAAAATAGCATTCATTTTTCCGTTGATGTTTCTATTTGGTACGCAACTGGTGCAAGCCCAATCCCGCGATAAATACGAATTAGTATGGGCTGATGAATTCAATAAAGATGGATTGCCTGATACGTCTGTGTGGAGTTATGAAAAAGGGTTTGTACGAAATGAAGAGGCGCAATGGTATCAAAAGGAAAATACATTCTGCAGAGACGGATTTTTGATTATCGAAGCCCGTCGGGAGAAAAAGCCTAATCCTCTCTATGTCCCGGGAAGTAATAAGTGGCGGGAGAGCCGACCGACGATTGACTACAGTTCGTCCTGCGTAGTAACAAAAGGAAAGAAAGCATGGCAATATGGTCTGTTTGAAATGCGTGCACGCATCGACGTGAGTACGGGCCTCTGGCCAGCATGGTGGATGCTCGGCATCAACAAATGGTGGCCGGAGAACGGTGAAACAGATATCATGGAGTACTACAGAGATAAATTGCTGGCTAATTTTCTTTGTGCTGATAAAGATGGAAAGCAGGAATGGCATAGCAACACAAAATCTGTTGCTGCTATGGGTGGAGAACAATGGGCATCAAAGTTTCATACGTGGAAGATGGAATGGACAGAAGATTTTATAGAGATATTTGTAGATGATGTTTCGCTGAACCGTATGTCCGTTGATTCATTAGTAAATAAAGATGGAAGCGGCTTCAATCCTTACAGGCAACCTCATTACATGCTTCTTGATTTTGCGATTGGCGGTACAAATGGAGGTGATCCTTCTTCAACAACTTTTCCGAGACGATTTGAAGTTGATTATATCAGGGTTTACCAGCAAAAGAAATAACAGTAGCTTATTGTTTCGTGCAGTTTGAAAATATAATGAATTTTCGACTTGATTTGTTCGAATTATAGAGAAGTTTTTTTGTGCATAAACTTTTTATAGAAAATGGTTTGCGATTGCATGACGATTTTCTTTTTTTTGTGATCGCACAACTTCATTATTCTCCTTAAAATTTCTTTATGAGTAATTCAACTTCTAAAAACGGTGAGGACATTTTATTATCTCAAACATTCTATCATGGTACAAAAGCTGATCTCAGGAACGGCGATCTTATCGATATTGGCTTTCACTCTAATTATGGAAAAAAGAACAAAGCGAAATATATCTATCTCACCGCTACACTTGAAGCGGCGATATGGGGGGCTGAACTAGCAACAGGAGAGGGGAGACAACGAATTTATATAGTAGAACCGACTGGTCCCATTGAAGATGATCCCAACCTGACCGATAAAAAATTTCCGGGTAACCCTACAAAGTCTTATCGCTCTCAAAGTCCATTTAAAGTGATTGGAGAAATAAAGGAATGGACGCCACACTCCGAAGAACAATTGAATACAATGATGGCGCATTTGGAAAAGTTAAAGCAGCAGGGTATTGAAGCGATAGAAGATTAGTATGATCTTCTTGATCTGTAAACTTCTTAAATTCGTTGTCTCATCCGCAAACGACTTTTAATGAAACAGTTTTTTATACTCCTTGTAGTTTTAATTTCCTTAAAGGCAAATGCCCAACCATTCCCAGCAAATTTTGACGGTAAAAAATGGCAGGCGCCATATTTTTTAGATACTATAGAAAGAGGCGAGATCGAACGGTTTTTAATTCCGATAAGTTTTGCACCGTCTATACAATACAAAGGAGTAGAAGATATTCGATTTACACCAGGTTGGAGTAGAAAAGAAATGAACGAATATTGGGGATATGCTTTCTTATGGTATTTGGATGGTAATCAGAAATTCGATGAAAAGATATTTGAAAAAAATCTGACAGCGTACTATACGGGCCTGGCAAAAGTAAATGTTGACACTAGGAAGATTTCCATTGATAAATTAACAGCGGTGAACGCGTCATTCGTAAAGAGGAAAACAGAACTGCAGGACTCGGAAACTTATGAAGGTGTAATTGACATTTTTGATTTCATACTGAAAACGCGAATAGGCCTGAATTTTATCATTCATGTAAGACATTGTAAAGAACAAAACAAAACCTTTGTTTTTCACGAAGTGTCACCAAAGCCATTTGAAGATGATGTATGGAAAGAATTAAATGGTCTTTGGACGAGTTTCAGGTGTGTTAAGTAAATATTTGTTCGACTAGTTATGCTAACTGAATAGAGACCTGCGTTCCTTCTTTCATCTCAACAACATTTGTAAATTCAATAATTACTTCATCTTGCTCCGGTCTCAAAGTGGCAATTACCTGTTCATTATTTATTTTGATTGATGAAGATTTTATTTTTTTCAGGTCGGTTTGAATACTGATTGTTTTTAACGCCAAACGTCCGTGACTTATATCCAGCAGGTATGTCCATTTGTTATTTGTTTTTTTCTGTGAGAAACTACCCCAACTTTCGGCAGTTGTGAATGCAGAAGCAAAATTTGCCGCGTTTACTTTTGGCGCAAAGTGGATATACTTTTTTGGCCCGTGATAATCAAATCCGCAAGCGCTGATATATGTACCATAGCTCGCCATCGCACGAGCATAGTGATCACTACATTCCACTTCATTAAAAGGATTTCTCTTTACGCCACTATATCGTTCATGAATTGTTTTTGTTAATAGCAATGCTTCGTCCACCATTCCTTCCGCCATCATGTGCGCCGCCACCTGGTGTTCGAAGCCGCTCATGCATTCATGAAAGTAAGTTACCTGCCAGGCATCTTTTACGCCGTAAGGAAGATCTTCGTTTTTTGGGTTAGTATTCATCAGCATACCGCCTTCTCCCGGCAAGGCATATGCGCGGCCGCCATGATGTGTTTGTAAATACGGCCCTACATCTGTGAGAAAATTGTTTTTCCATAGCGCTTTCAATGCTGACAACGTTTTAGCCCGGTCAATTATCCTTTCATCGATGCCGGCCTGAAAAGCCCAGGCTTGTCCATACACCTGGTCGATATGACAAGTGTTGTAAGAACCTAAAACTGTTTTCCCAAGTTTAGGGTCAGGTTTATGTATAAAGTATTCACCATTAAATAATTCTTTTTCCATGTTCGCTTTTCCTTTTTCGAAAAATGCTTTGCATTTTTCTGCATAAGGAATGTCGTTCATTTCTTCAGCCATCAACTGTCCGGCTTTTACGGCTGCAAGGCAAAGGCCTACAATCCATGCAATTTCCCCGGGCCATTTTGCATCGAGTGTATTTTCGAGTTGAGTGTCCACCATTCCATTCCCGTTAGTATCCTGTATCAGAATAAAATCAACTCCTTTTTTTACATTGGGCCATAGCCTTTTGAGAAATGAATTATCAGTTGTCATTTTATGTTCGCGATAAACGCCGAGTATTCTGCCCGCCTGGCCATCGATTGCCGGCTGAGGATCGTATTCCGCCCGTAATCCAACATGCCCATCTTCATGAAACGACAAACCAAAGTCTACACGCTCCCTGGTATCTCTTTCAAGATTTGGAAAAATTCTTGCCATTGCCTGCGCATACTGCCATACATGTGTACAGGTACCTGCGCAACTTCCTACTCCTTCCCATGCGTAAAATCTTCCCGAAGAAAATCGATGCGATGTGGTTGTCGCAAGTGTTGATATATTAAGTAAGGTGCGTTCAAGAAACCAGTAGGGTAGCGTTGATTTGTTGTAATAGTTGTTGCACCATGATTTTGTAAGTGTAGAAAGTCGCTCGAAATTTGTATAAACGTATTCGTTTACTTCAGCGGAGGATTTGAATTTCTTTGCATAATAACGAAGGTTTTCATTTTTTATACTATGAAAAGAAAGATTAGGAAAATACCAGCTTAAGCAATAGTTCAATTCTTTTTTTTCACCAGGGTTTAGCGTTGCATGGTTACAAACACTGGCTAACGACTTTTCTGCCTTGCGGGATATTGTGTCTTTTTTATTTTCTTTTTTGAAGAATAAGTCATCAATTTTGGTGGTATCATTACCGGTATTAATTATCGCGGAAGGATTAAAAGAGGCTATACAAAAATCTCCATGGTCTGGTGTAAAATAAAAATTATCATCTGCCCAGTTCCTGGTTTGCGTGGTTTCTATAACGGAGGAAAAATTTTCTTTTTCGATAACTGTATTTAATTTGAAATATTGCTCATCACCGGGCGCCGCGGTATAAATCGATGATTTGTTTTCAAGCCAGCCTGTGATGGATACTGTAACCGGTTTTTCTGAATCGTTGTGAAGATGAAATGAATAAATGGTTGCTGGTAAACCTGATTCATCTTCATTGAGCGGTATAAACGGGGAGTAAACATTGATCGTAAGCTTTACGGGTACTTCCTTAATGGTATAATGAATAGCCGCCATCGGGTAAGTTGCTTCAAAAGCGATCTCGTCCCAATCATTCGCTTCGAGTTTTTTAATGATCTTTTTATCGTCAAATTCAAAACATAAAGCAAACCCCTGATCTAACGGTCTCACATCTTTTACCGGTTGAACATAATTAGCGCCATCAAACGAGCGCAGGTATGGGCCATTGGTCTGAACTGTTTCGTGCCAGGGTATTTCTTTATACACGACACCGGTTTGATTTTTATTAAACACGTCCCACAACCAGAGACGGCCATCTCCACCGAGATATAACATGCCGCACATAATACCGCCGACAGGCATACCGATGTATTGCAATTCGTTTTTGGATTTTAAATAAGTAGTTGGTTTGCCTTTTTCATAAAGGGCTCCGGAGGTTTCCCCTCTTTCTTTACGACTGTTTCCTTCGTTCTGAAGTGTTGATAATGATAATCCTGCCATTGCTGTACCGGCCGTAAATAAACCGCTTGTATGAATAAATTCTCTTCTTTTCATGATTTCAAATTGCTGTGCTGGAGAAATTTTATTAATTGGCCGGCGTTGTGCTGATACTGCTTATCAACCAACCGCTGGTTTTTACCCATTGCCAATGAATAGCGTAATCGCCTTTTACCCTGATAGTATCCTTGTTATTTATGACGTCAACCTGCGTGTAGCCGCCGGTTTGCGTAGCTGTATCGCCATTTATTTCGATGCTTCTCGTCAGCGAGTTTTGCGATAGCACGACGACATTGTTAAAGGATGATAAGAATTTTTTAATCGCATCTCGTCCTGTAGCCATTTCACCCAATTTCCCATCTGGTAAAAATAATCCGGCAAGGGAATCAGCGTCTTTTTTTAAAATGAGTCTATCATATGTTTTCATCGCTTTTTCAACCCCAGTTTTATTATGCTCCGAATGACATCCCAATAACAGCAACGAACAGATGAAAACAAAAAGGTGAATGATAGTCGGTACTGCACAGTTTATTTTGCCTGTATTGTTTATGATTTTATGCAATGGTCTTTTTATTTATTTGCCAGGTTCGTAGTAGCTGATTTTATTTACCACAAATTTGTTTGCTCATGTCCTGAATAATTGGAACAGAAAGCTACCGAAAAAATGTGAACGATACCACTTGTCGTGTGTAATAGCAGTTCATAACAAAATGAAATCGTAGCCAGTTTTTTTGCTATTTTCGTTTTCTCCTTTTTTGATCAGACCTCACTCAACCGTTCTATCGACAATAATTACCTGTTGTAAATTAAATTTTATGAAACGATTTTTTGTGTCATCACTATGTGGTCTGTTTTTCTCAGCCGTTTTCTTCTCTTGTCATGGCAGGCATCATAATGGCAACCTGGATGTTTCCGTGAGCGAATCGGATAATATTTATAAAATAAAAGCGGAGTTTGATGAAAGTAAAGACAGAAAGGTAGAGAAATATTTAAATGAACAGTTGCGCAACAGTACAACGATGTCTTTTATCAATACCCGGATAGATGGTAACCTTGGGCTGGATGATAAAACATGGTTTTATATGAATAAAAAGCCTGGCTATCTTGAAATCAAACTCGATAAGAATAAAAATTCTGTCTCGTCTTATCATACAATAAAAGAGCTGGGAGAAGGGCTAAAGGATGTATTAACGCATGACTAAGCAATTAAGTGATTTGATCTATCGGATGAATGATACCCCAAAATATAATTTTCTGGGGTAATAAATCTACATTTTGCAGTGAGTGTAATAAAAGAAAAGAATTTATTGTAAGTGTATACCTGTAGCGTGTGTATATGCTTTCACGAATATTCAATTTGTCCACTTATCAATCACAAGCCGATTTATAATGCGTGAACTTTTATACTACTGTTACTATTAAGGAGATTTCTCTTGCTGCATCACTTTTTATTTCCCATTAATCGTCCCGGAAATTTTGGAATGATTATTTAGCATGCGTTTATAACCTCGGTTAGGATTCCATCTTATAAACGCATGAATATGATAAAGCAGGACTTACAACGATCGATCAGAGGTTTAAGGGCCAAACTTACAAACCGGATAAAACGATATGATAAAGCATTAATTGAGAATGCCGGCTTTAATGTGCGCAAATCAATCAGAACAGAGATACGAAGGTTGCAACAGGACATTACTGTGCTCAAAAATAGTCTACGGCAAACAGCGAAATCACAATAATTCTGCAAAATAATTGGCGAAGAATCCACAAGAATATTATTGGCATAATTTTTTTGCAAAGACTACTGATGGTGGCTTTGTTTATTAACGAAAATTGCCCCGGTTTTTCAACCGGGGATTTTCAATTATAATGGTTTCCTGAAATAAACCTACTGCTGTATTCTTCGTTTCAGGCAGGTCTGTACTTCCGGTGAGGTTTCATTTACTTCTATCACGTCTATTTTCGTGATATCTGTTCTTACATAAAATTTCATCAATTCCCTATACGATAGTTGTCGCACCGATTCAGTACTGATGTTTGGATAATGCCTGATTCCATGCAAGGGGCGTTTACGTCCCTTTATATACACCGTAATAGAAAAGTAACCCATTTTGCTAAAATAATTAGTAAATTGCATTTATCCTTTTTAATCAAAAACAATTGTCAAAAAAATTGACTTGAACTAATTGATGGTTTGAGCTGAGATGTATTTGTATATAGAGCTGTTAAGAAGTTGGAATCTTATGCAAACAGCTTTGCAAAAACGACAATGCTCATTAATAGCACGATCCAACCAAACACTGGTTTTAATTTCTTGTCGGAAATGTAATAAGCCGCTTTTGTACCCAGCAAAATACCAATTATAGCACAAAGGGAGAAGATTGCGAGAAACTGAAAATTGATAGTACTGATTGTATCGATGTTGCCGGCGATACCGATAATGCAATTAACTGTAATAATTGTAAGGCTTGTTCCGATCGCTTTTTTCATTGGTAATCCTGCAAACAACACCAATGAAGGAACAATTATAAAACCTCCGCCGATACCGATAAAGCCGGTTACGGCTCCTGTCAACGCTCCCTGTAAAATCAGGCGTGGATAATTCTGAGTTTCTTTTACAGGTTGATAGGATTTCTGCCGGATCATGGACCAACCGGCAATTAACATCAGAATTGAAAAAATGCAGAGAATAAATGACGACTTGGAAATTATAAAATTGTTTGAACGATAGATGACCTGTGGAATCAACTTCAATATCCAGCGCCGCATAATAAACAATACAATTACAGATGCCGAACCGAATAAAAGAACGGTTCTGTAACTGACATTAGAAGAACGGTAATGACTGATGCTTGCGGATATCGCAGCGATACCAACTATAAACAAAGAATAAGTGGTAGCAACAGATGGATCAATGTTAAAAAAAAATATAAGAACGGGAATGGTAAGTATAGATCCGCCGCCGCCAATGAGGCCTAGCGAGAAACCAATGACAACCGATAAAAAATACCCGATAATTTGAGTCATAGATGGAGGCTTAATGGGATAAAGGTATTTGTTAGCGCTTGATTGCCTGTAACGGATTACCGTGATTTTATCGGATTGGTCTGCGAGACGGGATTTTGCAGAGCAGAAACTCCTTTTTGAAAAGGGAAGAATCAATACAGGTGTTTGCTCAGTATCAGCATTTTCCTCAGCTCTCGCCTGATGAATGGATAATTCAATTCTGTGTGTGAAGCAATGATAAAACCTTGTTTCTTATAAAATTCCGCGGCAGCACTATTCTCCATTGTCTTCAGCCATAGAATCGTTTTATTTTTTTTGCGGGCAAAATCAATTGAAAAGTTTAATGCTGCCTGCCCGTATCCTTTTCCTGTAGCTTGTTTGATTAAATACAAACGTTCCAGTTCCATTGCGGTGCTGGCGTCATACTTTTCAAACGTTTTGTCAATATTGATCTTTATAATGCCGATCGGCCCTGTGTCATCATTGATAATAAAAAAGGCACTATTGTTATCGTGCAACTCTTTTTCGAGCTGGTGATGAGTGAAGTTTTTGCTGATGTAATTTTCACCTTCGTCCAGCCAAAGATAATTATAGTGCTCGTTATATGATTGAACTGAAACTGTAACCAGTGTATCTATATCATTTAATGTGCAGCTTCTGATGTGCATACAATGGTAAAAATAAGGACCATTGGATTATATGCCGCAATACTGTGTTAAAGAATAATAGCTGAAAGATGCCTATTTGTGGTCATTGTTTTGCATCGCAAGCAATTCATTATTTGCTTTACGATTGCGAAGTATGTTTACATAGTGCAGCGCAATCTTTACCCTGTAATCTTCATAGGCTTTTTGCGCCCATTGTATTGCGCCATCAATATCGCCGTTTATTTCATTAATGATGGCCATATTATAGCATGCCCGGCCAGCTACTTTACGACTTGAACTATTTGTTTCTTTTTTCCAGAGTTCTGCGGCGGCATCCCAGTTGCCCGTTTGAGCTTTCCGTTTTGCAATCGAAAAGTTTTCATTACCTCTTACAAAATAGTCGCGGCTGACACGAATCCAGTACGGGTCAATTTTCGTTGCATACAAATGACCTGCAGCGTTGCCGGCCTGTTTAACAGCTTCTTTTTTCTGCAGCAGGTTTTCAGCGGCAACCAACGGGTTTATTCCTTTACCTGAAAATTGCAAATCTTTAGAGATGGATGATTCATCAAGAATTACTCTTGCTGACGGATCATACATTCTCCAGCCGGTTTTCACGAGAGTATTCATGTTAACATGACTTTCTATTGTCGGTAGTTTTCCAATACCGGTATTAATGCTCGCTGGCGTAGCGGCATAGTTTATTTTGGTATCAGTATCGAATAGTTCAAGAGAAAACAATGCATCAGTTTGGGTTTCCTTGCAGATTTTTTCCACCTGCGCCCAATCTAAAGGCGCGGGAAATACGCCTGCTCCGAAGGCACGCAATTCAGTAGTATCTAATTTTACGATGCGGTCAAAACGGTTATTGGCTATCATTTCATCATTCAATCCATTGATACAGGCTTTTCCGCCTTCCTCCACCAGGGCTTTACTTTCCATGGAAAGAACACGGTGGATATCATCGATCGTTTTATTTTCCCGCGGAGCAATGCTGCGGTTTACAATCGCAACTGATTTTACATAGCCAGGCACTGTTACCGGTGCAGGTTCTTTTACACTTATAAAAACAAGATTGGTAGAACTACAGGATGAAAACAAAATGGCAGCGCAAAAAAGGTAGAAAATGTTTTTCATGCAAAAGGATTTTGTATAAAATAAACCGTTTAACTGGTAAGTCAACGCGTCATGGATGTGAATATTGCGATTACAGTTTGTACAACGTAATAAAGGCTATATCCACTCGTATTTGTACCAGCACAAATCACTTTTGAAATATGGTTTGGATTACAGCTAGCAAGCTTTCACGAAACTGGCGAAATTATCAATGATGTCCGCCTGCTCTTCTTTTCTCCATTGCATTCTGTAGGAGGTAGTAATATTATTCTGCTCAAAAAAAATGGTAAGGCCATCTTCATAAGGCAGAAATGTTGTACCGAGATAGATGCCGGTTTCACCAACCGGATGGACAATCTTATCGTAATCAATGAATGATTTTACTACGCAATATTGTTGCCCTTGTATGAGACTGACCGCGTTTCCAAATGGAATTTGCTTTTTTACCGGCGCGGTTTCTTTGCCCAATGAAAATAACTTACTGATGTTTTTTAAAAGGGACATTATAGTTGTTATAGTATTAGTTGTTACGTTCAGTGTTTTATTTTTCGTTCAGTCGTTTGTCATATTCTTTTTGCAAATCTTTCATGGCGTCATCATATCCTTTCTGATCAAAAAATTCTTCTGGCCGGTAGGGACTACCGGGTGTATGTTTTTTCTGCAAATCGAATTGGCTGGCGTGTGAACACAACCAGATGTCAAAATTGATTTTCTTCATCGCATTTAATGTGTAGGCATAATCCTTTCCCACGTCGGGATAAGTGGGCATGCCGGAAAGTTTCGTTTCGGAAAGTATCGTTGGCATATTGGCGATCAATACCCGGTAACTCCTATGGTCATCTTTTACATCAAACAAAAAACTGCAAGCCCCTTTTGTATGCCCGGGATGATGCAATACAACTATTGAAGAGCCGCCAAGTCTTACAGTATCTATGTCATGTAATATACGATCTGCTTTCACCGGTTCAAATGTGCTTCCTTTGCCACCCATAATAAAGTCAGAATTGCCGCCGTCTGCAAGTAATTGAACATCTTTCTCATTGATCATCATTTTAGCGCCGGTCATCTTTTTTATAGCTGCCATTGCGCCTACATGATCGTAATGTGAATGTGTGGCCAACAGAATTTTTATATTGGAAAAATGAAAGCCTAATTTTTCCACATGCTTCCTGATCATTGCTGCGGAAGAAGCAACGCCGGTATTGATTAAAATATGGCCGGCCGGTGTGGTAATAAGATAGCAAGCGAGATCATAGGTTCCGACATAGTACAGATTGCCGGCTATCCGGAATGGTTCATAATCTCTTTTCCATATTTCCTGTACATAAGGTTCTTTTACTTTTTGAGCCAGCGTGTTTTCATTTGTAAAAGCAAAAGCGAAACATGCTAATGCAATAACCAGTTTCTTTAAATAATGCATAAATCAAAGTTCGGTGAAATCATTTTGCAGTATTGTCACTACAAAAAATTTTATTCTGATAATATTTTGTTTAACCCTTCTTTTTCAAATAACACGCGGCCCAGGCGTAAATCGGACCAGCCTTCTTTTAATTTATATGTAAATGCAGGTATATTGTTTGTTACTCCGCATTCGATAAACAGCGTCGTAATTTTATTTGTCTTTACTTCATCTATTTCTTTTAACTGATGCAGATGAGTAGAGATAAAAAACAATGAATTGGTGAAATGAGTCAATCCTTTGATTGTTGTTGTACTGATTTCTAACGCATCTTCGATATTCGTACCCCTGAATAATTCATCAAATACAGCAAAACATCTTTTATTGTCGCCTGCATCTTTCACAACATTTTTGAGCGTGACGATCTCCGACATAAAATGACTGTAACCGCTAACCAGGCTATCTGTAAGATTGATAGCTACCGAAATAGTATCGAAATACGGTAGTATCGCTTTTGATGCTGGAACAGCAAAACCTGTATGGGCGAGATAAACGCAAATGCTGACTGCCTTCAATAACGTGGATTTGCCGCTCATGTTCGGTCCCGTCAATAATATCACGTTCCTGGTTGCCTCTATGTTATTTTTTACCGGGTTTTTCAGAAATGGATGATACAATTCTTCGACAAGAAATTGTTCCTGTTCAAATACAGGAAATGTAAATCCATTCTTAGAGATAGCATGGCTGATGGAAAGATAGGCTTCGAAATAAAACCAGCGGTTCCAGAAAATGGCTGCTTCACCGGTCGTCACCTTTGCAGTAATGATTTTAATCAGGCCTATCATGTGATTTACCCTGAACTTGTTTCTCTCGAATGCTTTCTCATAATAAGCGAGATCAAAATCATTGAAGAAAGTATTCAGCTGTTCCAGTTCTGATTTATAAGCGGCCGGAAATAACGTGGTATCAATTTTTTGCAGGTAAGCCGATTGGATTTTATAAAAAAGACGAACCAGCAGGATCAATCTTCCTTTTTTTGCTGAGCGTTCTTTGTCTGAAAATCGCAGTTTCCAGCGAAGTTTTTTATCCGATACAGTACCTGCGGCAAACGTTTCAAAGAATTCATGTATCTCCGCCAGGTTAAAACGTGAAAAGGAATAGTCTTTAAAGATGGATTGATTAGCGATAAAACCTTTGAATATTAATTGTCGTTCGATAGCAGCTTCTTTAGAAGAAAGCGGATGTGTTATTAAATCGCGAACAGCTTTACCTGAATTTAGATTAAACGTGAAATCAAATAACGGTAATATTTCTTCTTCTATATGGAGATCGCCTGTATTAAGCATTTAATTAAAAATAAAACATTCGGCAGTCTGTCGTGTACCATTGGTAAAATGAAAAGCGGGCAGTGAATGTGGAATAGAACGTTTCTGTAGTTTATCGTATCAAAGCAATATTGCCTTTCCGGTTAACTGTTTTGCCAGTGTAATCTACTCCCTGTGCGATATAGACAAAATTTGAAGTTCCCTGTAATGTACCGTTAATCGTTCCATCCCATCCCTTGCCAATCTCTTTCGTGCTGAATACAAGTTGCCCCCATCGATTATAAATCTGGAAGTAATTTAATTGTGTAATGCCGACACAGATTGGTTTAATAATATCATTACGGCCATCTCCGTTTGGTGTGAAGCCTGAAGGAACAAAAATATCAGGAAGCGTTGTAAATACTGTTACTTTGATATTGTCTTCCCCATAGCAGCCATATGCATCTGTGGCCCTGATAGTGTAGGTAATCGTAGACCCTGCGTGAGCGCTTAGATTGGCAACTGGATCTGGAACTTCAGTCGAGCTCAAGCCGGTAGAGGGGGTCCAGGTAAAAATATTGGCAGAAGAATCATTCGTTGTTGCGTTCAACTGTAAAGGTTGCGCTGCTACAATAGAAGTGTCATTCCCGGCAAACACAAGAATAGGCGGCGCTACGTCTACATGAAATGTATCTGTCAATGCGTTTGGACATCCTGCATTCATGATAGTGAGAACGTAGTCTGTTGATTGAAGAGGTGATGCTGTTGCTTTAATAGAATAAGGACTTGCAGTAATTGATCCGTTTCCTGTGTTGGTCAAAGTTGCCTGATTGCTCCACGTATAGCTGGTACCGTTAGTTATAGTTGCATTCAGCTGAGCTGATTTTCCATAACAGATTCCTATAGAAGCAGGATCAATGGTTGCTGATGGAAACTTCACATTGATAAAACGAATTGCCGCAGCGTCACTTGTATCTGCGGGGCAAACACCGCTTTTCAAAATCACCCTGTACCAGGTAGATGCAGTAATTGAATTGACGTTATAAACGGAATCCGATTTTACTGGAACAAAATAGTTCCAATTGATACTATCCGGAGACGATTGCCAGTTTACAATTGAGCCAACGCTTCCCTCCAGTTTGATAAAGCTATCTGAAGTTTGATCTGCGCAAATACTTGTACTCGCCGGCGCTAAAGATCCGCCAACTGTTTGCGGAGATACCGTAACTGTTACAACCGTACTGCTATCGATTTTACAACTGCTACCATTTTGTACAACAGCTTTGTACTGCGTGGTAGTATTGAGGTTTTGGGCGGTATAATTCGTTGTTGTATTTGTAATAGGTGTCCATGTAACGCCATCAGTCGACGATACCCAGTTTAATATCGAGCCTGTCTGTCCACTCAGACTTAACGCAGTACTGTTTGTTCCGGCACAAACAGCATTATCATTTGCCAATTGCCCGGGTACGGTAGGAGGCGTAGTAGTAACGCTAATTGTATCATTCAAATCAGCACAGCCATTTATTTCATGTGCCGTAATAATTCCACCGGCAGGGCCTGGCGTTACATTGATGATATTTGAATCTGCTCCGGAATTAATAACCCATCCGGCAGGAACAGTCCATGAGTAAGTTCCATCCCCCAGGGATGGAATCGAATACGTTATCTCGTTGTTTGTGCACGCAACCGGATTTCCGGATATCTGTAATCCGCCACAATCATTTCGCAAAGCGACATATGCATATGCAAAATGCGCACCGGGTGTGCAATTGTCTGCTTCAAATGTAAGCGTAACATCCTGCCCTCTGTATGGAGAGAGGTCAAACGTAACTTCCGTCCAGCCTTTTGTCCATACATCTTGTAAATAAGTACCTGTGTTTCCCTGTCGACCGGCATGTGATAGAAATAATTTGGGGCTGACGGTGAATCCATTTCTTTTCGCGGCCGCAGAGTCTAATGTTGCCCCCGTGCCGCTACCGCCACCGGGATTACCCTGGGTAGCGTTATTAAATGTTGGCAAATAATAAGAAGGCGATGCGCATGTAATGATGCCGGCAGGTGTACTTGCAGTGGCTTTGAAAAGCGGTTGTTGGTTGGAGTTATGCGTACCATTTTCCAATACCATCGCATACGCATAGGTGATTGTATAAGGGTCGCTGGGCGAACCGGCGGGAACGTTGATAACATACGTTACCGACCGGGTAAAGCCGCCAGGCTCAGCATTATTCGTATGCAGGTCCCAGGATGTAGACGGCGAACCAATTTGTATCGAATAATTGTAAGAATAGCCATTGATTGTTGGAATGGTGGAAAACCCTCCAAACGCATCAGTTGACTGTGTTGTAATAACTTTTATACCGGTTGTCGTAATGCTGTATTCAGGAATCGAGTTGATACTTGCATTTGGCGCAGGGTAAAGTTTTTGTGCACCGCTTACAAGGCCTGTTTTTGCAGACCAGTTCGAAATGTCGCCGGAAGAAAAATTGATATTAGCCGGGCATGATTGTGCAACGCCCTTTGCGGGAAGAAAAAAAACAATCACCACAAGAAAGAAAAATAAAAACGTAAGCTTGCTCGTCATTCCCGTTTTATTTCGTGTTTTTAGCAGTTGTCCGTTAATGATTCGTAAAAACTTCCGAGGTTTAATGAGATTAAAAATATTGAGGTGAATTCATATTTTCAATCGGTGAATTACCTATTTGGCATAGTTACGTTATTTTCCTATTACCAATGTAGTCTCAGTGTCAAAATTCGGTCAATCCCAGGGCACAAAACGCCGGAAGAAAAGGGTAGGGAAGATTTAATACTGAGGTATCGTAAAAATCATAAATCAGGTTGCGTTAATTGAGCTTAATGCGTTTTATCGGTTAAAAAAATAATGTCAAATAGTTTGTCGTTTTTTACCCTGTTTTTGTCTTTTTCACCCTTCAACGGAATTATAACGCCGGCCTACCTTTAGCATCTATTCGTAAATAACAACCTGGTAACCTTTTAAAACAATAAATCATGGCAAGTGTCAGTACTTATCTCAATTTTTCAAGAAATACCGAGGAAGCTTTTAATTTTTATAAGTCAGTTTTTGGCGGTGAATTCTATGGCGGCAAGGTGATGCGTTTCGGCGATATTCCTCCTTCCCCTGATATGCCACCGCCATCTGAAGAAGACAAGAATCTTGTAATGCACGTTGGGTTGCAGATTTTGGGGTCTCATTACCTGATGGGCACAGATGCTCCCGAATCAATGGGGTTCAATATGAATTTTGGCAATAACATGCACATCAATTTGCAGCCAGATACAAAGGCCGAGACGAAACAGTTATTCGACAAGCTTTCTGTTGGCGGTACAATAACTATGGATTTGCAGGATATGTTCTGGGGAGATTATTTCGGATCCTGTATCGATAAATTTGGGGTACAGTGGATGTTTAATTGCAATGAAAAAAAATAAAAATTTATACTAAAGAAATGACAACACAGGAAATCGCCAACCGCCTTGTTCATCTTTGTCGCAATGGCAAAGTGGAAGAGGCAAAAGAAGAATTATTTTCAGAAAATATAGTCAGCATCGAGCCCGTGGAAGGCCTTTTACCAAAAGAAATAAAAGGGATGGAGGCAATCCGGAAAAAGGCGCAATTGTTCGTATCACATGTCGAAGACTTTTATGGAGATACGATATCTGATCCGGTAATCGCCGGCGACTATTTTTCATTGACGTGGAATACTGACTTAAAAATGAAAGGCCAGCCGAGACAAATGAACAGGGAGATATGTGTGTATAAGACCAAAGATGGTAAGATAGTTTCAGAACAATTTTTTTATTGACTTCGAATTGCTGCTATTAAAACTTCTCATTGATCAAATGAAACCATTCCGGCTGTACATTTTATATTCCTTACACAGCTTCCTTCATCATTGATTGCTCATTTTCAACAATGGCCTGAAAAGTATCGGGGGCCATATTAAGAATGGCAAATGATATGCTAGCTACCTTATCGGGCATGGTGCTTACATCAATCACTCCGTACAATTCATTTACTTTAATGTGCAACTGGTCGAGTTGAGAAATTACAGTTTCACTGTTCAGAACATTTGTTACCTGTATATGGAGTAGTACAACATCATGATACATTTTGGCGGAAAGGCGGATACAAGCATCGTTCTCGCAAATAAGGATGATAAGAATCATTTTTTCGACAATAGAAATGAACACTTCATTGTCGATCTGCAAGTTTATTTTTCTGTCAATATCATTAATAAAAAAACTGCTTCGCCTGGCTGCCAGTGGAGTGTATGAGACTGCTAAGTTTGAAATCAATTCGTGCAGCGACTGATCGTTTATTCTGTGTTTATTATGCCGACTCTTTGTCATGCTTTTACGTTTTATTATCGATAAAGTTTTCAAGGGTACACACTTATAATTTTTTCAAAAGACGTCTGTTTTTGAAGGTTAGTAACGGCTGTACGATCTGAGAAAAAATATACAGAAGTCTTAAAGGATATTGGATTTTCGCCGAAGCAATTGGATGTATTTGTCAGTTTTTTTGAGACTACTCTTTAGTTTGATCTTGCTATAAAATTGCAGAATGAACTGTAGAAGGGCAACTTTTTGATGTGACTATACTGTGACCACACAGTGGATTTAATTGTGACTTCTGATTAAAGCAGTTCTTGTAATACTATAAGCTCGATCTGAAATACTTTAGATCGTGATCGCATTAAGCAAAAATTAAATTCGGTTTTTCTGTATTGGTATAGAAAAGCATTATGAAGCTTTCAGGTATTTTATAAAATTCATATCTTCCTTGCAGACTACTTCTTTGAGAAGACAATGGATACGCCTGTTTAAAAAGCTGAAAGAGATGTCAGTTTGTCTGCTATCTTTAAAACTTATAGATAGTTCTCCGTTTATACTTTCGGCAAATACCATTAACCCCTGCAGGCCTGATAAAAAATTTTGATAATCACCTGATGCACGGATACTGATTTTTGTCAATAGAGAATCTGAATACTCATGAGCGCTGATCTTTATTGCAGCTTCATAGCAACAACGAGCGGAAAAATAAATCACGGTATTCAGTATGGCCGCGGGTATCTGGGTATTGGTTTGCAGAAACAGATTTGTTGGGACGTCGTTGACAAAAAAGTTGTGCTGTCGAACAGCGAGAGGCAGATGTTTTATGATAATTTTTTTTACCAGGCAGTGAAGCTGGTTTCTTGCCTTCTCAGAAAGCGGCATTGAAAGATTTGTTTTCATAAGAACATGTTTTTAATACGTTAGGATAACAATTCTTTACCGGTGGTAAATGTGATTCGAAAAAAATTATTGGCAAAATTTATAACGTGACGATGTTGTGACTTCTGAAAAATTAGTGAGAAGCTTATAGGAGAATAGTAAGAGTAAAGAGATAGACTATAGTAGTCTATCGAAGTTCATGTAGAAAGCGGATAGATGCAAAATATGTAGATCAAATCGCCAACAGAGGTTAAAACGCCAATAGTTGACCGCCATTCCGTGGATCTGTTTTTGTCTCCATCTGATATTCTTTCGGAGGTTCTTTACCTAAAAGATTTTTTACAAAATAATCCCAGCGTCTGCGCATCATATATGGTGAATAGGAACCGTAACCATGTGCTGCATTGGGGAATACGATAAGATCATAATCTTTGTTTGCTTTTGTCAACGCTTCAATAACGAGTGTCGTATTATAAGGAGGTACATTGTTATCCATTAATCCATGCGCCAGCAATAATTTCCCTTTTAGATTCTTTGCATAAGTCTGGTTGGCTTGTGCTTCATAATTATCTTTTCCATTGGCGTCTTTTGTCAGAAACCCGATATATCGCTCACCCCAGTCATCTTCATAATTGCGGTTATC
Source organism: Chitinophagaceae bacterium (assembly GCA_049840875.1). Classification (GTDB taxonomy): domain Bacteria; phylum Bacteroidota; class Bacteroidia; order Chitinophagales; family Chitinophagaceae; genus JAFDYH01. The sequence continues at coordinate 79,624 of JASGJE010000009.1, forward strand.
ATGATTACCGGATTCCGAAATACCTACTTTAAAAAAATCAGGGTAACGGAAAAGTGCAGCCGCAGTTGCAAAACCACCGCCCGAGTGGCCCCAGATGCCAATCTTCGTTGTATCCATATATGAGTACTTCGCTGCAAGTTGACGGATACCGGCGACCTGGTCAGGTAATGTGTTCTCGCTCATGTTTGGATAATACATGTCATGAAAGCTTTTGTTTCTATCCGGGTTACTGGTTCCTTCTATCAGTACAACTATAAAACCGAGTTCTGCCAGTGATTGATGATCACCCCGCGCAGCGCTGAATGACCAGCCACCAACACTGCCACCCTGAGGGCCGGGGTAGATGTAATCAACTACCGGGTACTTCCGGTTTGGATCTAAATGTGTTGGAGTAAACATTAGTCCATAGATATCGGTTTTGCCATCATGTGCTTTTAGGGTAATCGGCATTGGCGGTTTCCACCCGGTTGCTTTTAATCTTGCGATATCGGTTTTTTCCAAATCAGTTACCAGTTTGCCATCAATGCTTCGCAATACGGTGACTGTTGGCACGTCTGGTTTTGAATAACTGTCAATAAAATATTTTTCGGAAGGAGAGAAGCTGATAGTGTGCGTACCTGCTTCTGGCGTAAGTAACGTTAATCCTTTACCATCAAAACCTATTTTATAGAACTGTGTGAAGTATGGATTTTCCAGCTGTTGTCCATTTGCCAAAAAATAAACCAGGCGGTTCTTTTCATCTACCTTCATCACTTTTAAAACAACCCAGTTGCCTTTTGTGATCTGGTTTTTCAATTTGCCTGTGGCAGCATCGTATAAATACAAATGCCCCCAATCATCACGTTCAGAATACCAGATAAACTCTTTTGATTTCGGTAAATATCGCCAGTTGATGCCGCCCTGGCCCGACTCATATTGTGTTGTCACAGTTTCATCAAACACTTCGCGTACTTCGCCTGTAACGGCATTGGCTACACGCATTTTTTCCTGTTTATGATCCCTCGAAGTCGAAAGAAAAGCAAGCTCTGATCCATCTTCACTCCAGTCCACATCATCAAAAGTGCCGCTGCTCGATATGTCATCGCTCAATGATGCACGATGCGGATCAGGTGCAACATTCAACATGATAACTTTTGGTTGATCCACATTGATGATACAGCGATAGATCATTGGTATTTCCTTATCACCCGGCAATGGGTATTTCCAGCTTTTTAACACCGGGTGGCCGACATTAGTTGTTGCCAAATACATGTCACCTACCTTACGCTGATCTTGTTTAAACGTTGCGATCTTTTTTGAATCTGGTGACCAGCGTACTATCGCAGCGTCGCTTCCGGCCCATCCCGCATTGTCTGTCGCATATCCAAAATTTTTTTCTCCATCCGTTGTCAATTGAGTTTCCTGGCCGGTCTTTACATCCTTTACCCACAGATTATACTCTTTGATAAACGCCGCTTTGTTACCATCCGGCGATACTACTTCGATAGGTTTTCCACGACGCCCTGTTTCATTATGCTCATTCTCTGTCGATGCTGCACCTGTTACGGCAACAAGCGTATTATTTTTCAGGTTATAATTCCATCGTTGATTATTGGCAGAAAAAATAATGGTGTTGCCATCGTCCGAATAATTAATTGTTTGAAACGGAAGCATTGCTGCAGCATAATTTCTTCCTGTAGCAGAAGAAAGAGCGATTGCTAATTTTTGCTGATCAAACGCAGCGCTTCGTTTATGACTTGTTGCATCTACTGTTATAAATTCACTTCCCTGCGGAGTTAAAATACGATACCAGAATTTATCAGCGCTGATCCAGTGCGGTACTATGTTTCCACGGTCAATATATTGTTGGGCGTTATATCCCATGCGGCTTTCTGCGAATTGATAATCCTGAACGGTGAGAGAATCTTTTTGCGAAAAAGAAAGTAAGCCTGTAAATACAAGTGTGAACGTCAAACAAACCTGTTTCATAAAACCTTATTAAGTTGACAAAGATTGATACTACTGGTCGCCTCTTCATTGCAATTTACGACAAAGGTTATTTCAGCAAACTTTGAGAAAGATGCTGTGTTTCATTCAACTATTTTGCCAAAATCGCCGCGATCAATCTTATTTTTAGATATAGTATAAGACATGAGCATCTATTTTGTTTCGTTGATTGGAAGTTATAGTATCGCGATTGCAGCCATAGCCGGGATAGCCCGTTTCAGGGAGATTGATCCTGTATATCGACCTTTCGTTTATGTATGCTGGCTTGCACTCATTAATGAAAGCATCAGCACCGTTACTACGCTTGTCTATAAAAACAACGCGGTAAATCTCAATATCTACGTGTTATTAGAGTGCTTTCTGTTTCTTTTTCAATTTTATAAATGGGGGGAATTTGAAAACCGCAAATTTGGGTGGAGAGTACTCTGTGCTTTTTTGTTATTAACCTGGTTTTTGGACAATTTTATATTGAATTCCTTTCTTACGATCAACTCATTGTTCAGAATCGTCTACTCTTTTGTGGTTGTTTTTCTTGCAATAAACCTTATTAATAAAATAATGGTAGAGCGGAGAAACAGGTTGATCAACGATGCGAGGTTCCTTATTTGCACTGGTATAATTATATTCTACTCGTATAAAGCATTCTTTGAAACATTTTATTTACTCAAGTTGAATTTCAGCAATGACTTTTATAATTATATTCATCTTATTCTTGAGGCGGCAAACGTTCTTGTGAACTTTCTGTTTGCTGTGGCTATTTTCCGCATTCCCAAACAACAGAATTTTGTATTACCATTCTGAATTTATTCAGACATACGTTTGCTCAACACATTTCTTTGATCATTTCGCAAATTCAGTTTAATTTCTCCGGGGATTTAATTATGAAAAATAAGCGAAGACAATTTTTAAAAATGACTGGCTTGACCAGTCTTGGCATTGCCGGCGGCTTTTTCGATGGCTTTGCCAATAATCCCAACTTCAATAACGCAAATACAGTTCCTTCAATGAAAGAAGTGATAGAAGCTGGTAGCACTACAAGTATGATCGGCGCCTATGGAGAATGGGCTGCAAGTTTGGCAAATGAAAAACTTCCGTCTTTGTCATTCAGGAAGAAAGAGAATAACGATTTAACGACGTGGAAAAAAGCTGCAAGGAAAGCATTGTCTGACCGGCTATCAATTCCATCTATTGCAGGTGTACCGTCTGTTACTGTAGAAAAGCAATATGAGTTTGATGGATTGCATATAGAGGAGTTATCCTGGAGTGTAGGGTATGGTGCGCCTACACAGGCGATATTGCTGAAGCCTGCAAACGCAAAAGGAAAACTACCAGGCATACTCGCCTTTCATGATCATGGCGGCAATAAATATTTTGGCTGCAGAAAAATTACAAAAGTTTCAGAATCTATGCATCCGATGATGGCCGACCATCAGAAGGAATACTATGAAGGGCGTGCATGGGCCAATGAAGTTGCAAAACGAGGATATGTTGTTTTGGTTGCAGATGCATTTCCGTTTGCCAGCCGGCGTGTGTTGCTTAAGGATGTGCCGGATGAATTGAGACAGAATTTAACTGATGATGACCCCGAAAATCATGATCACATCAATGCGTATAACAAATGGGCCGCGGAGCATGAACATATCATGGCCAAATCTTTGTTCTGTGCAGGTACCACCTGGCCGGGCGTATTCTTTGCTGAAGACAGGAAGGCGTTGGATGTCTTCTGTGCAAGACAAGATGTTGACGTAAATAATATTGGGTGTGCAGGACTATCAGGCGGGGGTATGCGCACAGTGTTCATGGCCGGCCAGGACGACAGGATTAAATGTTGTGTCTGTGTTGGATTTATGACGACATGGAAAGATTTTTTGTTAAACAAAACAATAAACCATACATGGATGGTGTATGTGCCGCTCTTGCCGAATGAACTCGATTTCCCTGAGATACTGGGCTTAAGGGCTCCGCTGCCGACCATGGTTTTAAATGATAATGATGACGATTTGTATACACTTCCCGGAATGAAACGAGCTGATTCCATTCTTGCCGAAGTTTTTAAAAAAGCCGGGGCTGCTGATCATTATAAATGTTCTTACTATCCCGGACCGCATAAGTTTGATAAAGCAATGCAGGAAGAAGCTTTTGCCTGGTTTGATAAATGGTTGAAATAGTCGCAGGACTAACGTAATGCGGCATCTGCAATTACAATGCTCACAACTAAACACAATCACTTCTTACAATGAAAACAAACAGAAGAGAGTTTCTGAAAACATCCGGATTCGCAGGTTTTGGTCTCGCCGGTACTGATTTATTAAGCACAGCTGTAGTTAAGAATGATTTTCAGCAAAAGGAAAAAGCGGATCATTTCAATATGTGCGGTTATGCCGCACCAAAACTGGAAACCGTCCGGATTGGCGTTATTGGTTTGGGTAACCGAGGCCCTGCTGCTGTTGAACGAATGAATTATATCGATGGCGTTGAGATAAAAGCGTTATGCGATCTGCGTCCTGAAAAAGTTAATGCCGTAAAGAAATCGCTGGAAAATACAAGTCATCATCCCGAAGTTTATACAGGAGGACAGGAGGAATGGAAAAAACTTTGTGAGCGGTCCGATATTGATTTGGTATACATCGCGACGCCGTGGAGCCTGCATACACCGATGGCTGTTTATGCAATGAACCAGGGAAAACATGTTTGTGTTGAAGTGCCTGCCGCAAAAACGATTGACGAGTGCTGGCAACTGGTCAATACTTCGGAAAAGACCCGTAAACATTGTATGATCCTTGAGAATTGTTGCTATGATTTTTTTGAATTGCTTACATTAAATATGGCGCGACAGGGTTTGTTTGGGGAAATCGTTCACGGAGAAGGAGCTTATATCCATACGTTGCTTGAAGGAAATTTTTCCAAAGACAAGTATTATGATATGTGGCGGCTGAAGGAGAATTTCAGAAATGGAAATTTATATCCCACGCATGGATTGGGGCCGGTTGCCCAGGCGCTGAATATTAATCGTGGCGATAAGATGGAATACATGGTGTCTCTTTCCGGAATTGATTTTCAAATGGGCGCTATGGCAAGAGAGCTTGCGGCCAAAGACGATTTTTATAAGCCATATGCCAATAAAAATTTCAGAGGGAATATGAACACAAGTGTGATAAGAACAACGAGAGGGAAAACGATCATGCTGCAACATGATGTTACATCACCGAATGTATATTCCCGTATTCATAAAATCAGTGGAACAAAAGGTTCAGCATTAAAGTATCCGCTGGAAGGAAGAATTGCCTTCGGGCATGAAGAATGGCTGACTGCTGAAGAATATAAAAACATGGAAGAGAAATATACGCCACCAATTGTGCGAAAGATAGGAGAGATGGCAAAACAGGTCGGCGGTCATGGCGGTATGGATTTCCTGATGGATTGGCGTACGATTGATTGCCTCCGCAATGGTTTGCCGCTGGATATCGATGTGTATGATGCTGCACTATGGAGTTCCATTGCGCCGCTTTCAGAAAAATCGGTTGCTAATCGGTCTTCGTCAGTTGATATTCCGGATTTCACTTCCGGTAATTGGAAATCCAATCAGCCAGTAGATATTTCTTTACAAAAAGGAGGCACCACTAAAGTAAAATCGTAAAACAGTAAGAATGGAAATTCACATAGCAAAAGATCCGGAACAATTAGGTAAACAGTCAGGAGAGGCTGCGGCTACATTTATTCGCGATGCAATAAAGACAAATGGTTTTGCAACTATTATTCTTGCAACAGGTGCAAGCCAGTTTGCTACATTAAATACGTTAATAGAGGAAGATATAGACTGGTCAAAAGTTACAATGTTTCACCTCGATGAATATATCGGTTTGCCTGTAACTCATCCGGCGAGTTTCAGGAAATACCTGGCAGAACGTTTTATAGAGAAAGTTCCTGCGTTAAAATCTGCACACCTGATCAATGGAGAAAACGATCCTGTGATTGAATGTAAACGTGTCGGAGATTTGATTCAACAACATGCAATCGATGTTGCATTGGTTGGTATCGGCGAAAACGGGCATCTTGCTTTTAATGATCCTCCGGCTGATTTTGATACAGAGGAGCCTTATATCGTAGTTCAACTGGATGAAGCTTGTCGCAAGCAACAACTGGGCGAAGGATGGTTTGCGTCGTTAAATGAAGTTCCGCAACAGGCTATCAGTATGTCGATAAAACAAATTATGAAATCAAGACAAATTATCTGTTCTGTACCAGATAGCCGAAAAGCAGTTGCCGTACGAAATACATTGGAAAATGCGGTTAGCAATATTTTTCCTGCCAGCATTTTGCAACGCCATTCACGCTGTAGCTTGTACATAGATGAAAATTCAGCATCGCTTCTTTCAAAAAGAATTAAGGTTCTCTCAATCTTCAATAACAAGAATGGCAGATAAAATAGAAATAGACGCTCTTACAAAAAAGCAGACGTTTATTTCTGTTACCATTCTCGCTACATTGTTTTTTATTTTCGGATTTGTTTCATGGGTCAATTCAATTCTGATACCCTATTTCAAGATCGCCTGTGAACTCACCAACTTCGAATCATACTTTGTTACACTTGCTTTTTATATTTCTTATCTTATCATGTCTGTTCCCTCTTCTTATCTTTTAAAAAGAGCCGGCTTTAAGAACGGCATTATGATAGGATTGTGGACGATGGCAGTGGGGGCTTTTTTATTTATACCTGCAGCATATAGCCGTACATACGGATTATTCCTGCTAGGATTATTTACAATTGGCACGGGTCTGTCGATTCTGCAAACAGCGGCAAATCCCTATATCACTGTTATAGGACCAAAAGAAAGCGCCGCGCAGCGTATCAGTATTATGGGCATTTGCAATAAAGGTGCAGGCATTCTTGCTCCGTTGATATTTGCGGCTGTAGTATTGAAAGCGACAGACACGAATCTGTTTAAAGAATTGAGTTCGATGCATGAGGCCGCCCGTAACGCAGCACTTGATGAATTGGTCAGGCGGGTTATTACACCCTATACTATCGTAGGATCGGTACTTTTTATTCTTGGCATATTGATAAAGCTTTCGCCCTTACCAGAAATAAATACGGAAAATGAATCTGAAGAACTTTCTCTTGCCAATTCCGGAAAAAATAACATTTTCCAGTTTCCACATCTTGTATTGGGGGCGATTGCAATTTTTTTACACGTAGGAACGCAGGTAATTGCCATTGATACAATTATCGGATATGCCAATTCAATGAATATCGGTTTGCTTGAAGCAAAAGTATTTCCTTCATATACGTTGACAGCTACGATTATCGGATATATTACCGGTATCGTTTGTATTCCGAGATTTTTTAGTCAACTCACGGCATTACGGTTTTGTACACTATTGGGAATCACACTTAGCGTATTAATCTTAGTGGCAAACGGGAATGTTACGTTTCTTGGTCACAGCGCCGACATCTCGATATGGTTTGTCGTTTTATTAGGACTGGCAAATTCATTGGTGTGGGCCGGTATATGGCCGTTGGCATTGGATGAGCTTGGCCGCTTTACAAAAGTTGGTGCTTCCCTCATGATCATGGGGCTTTGCGGCAACGCCATTGTTCCATTATTGTATGGATACTTCGTTGATCACTTTAATGTTCGTATTGCTTATTCAGTATTGATTCCATGCTATCTTTATCTTGTTTTTTATGCTTTTCGCGGCTACCGGCTAAGAAAATGGAGTTAATGTTTTTCACCGTAATAATTACATCATGAGGTACAAACGTTGCTGTCATTATAAAAATATTGGCAAACCAAAATCAATTGGAATTGTCATCGCTTTAATAGCTTGTGTTTCGGTTCGGGGGCAACAAAATTCAACGTCTTTATTTAAATCTTCAGTGCTGACGGCGGTTAATAGTTTTACCAATGGGGTAGAAGGCCCGGCTGTCGATAAAGAAGGAAATTTATACGCGGTTAATTTTAATCACCAGGGATCTATTGGTAAAATAACGCCTGCAGGCGAAAGCGCTCTTTTCATTGATCTTCCTGCAGGAAGCATTGGAAATGGTATACGTTTCAATAAGAAAGGAGAGATGCTGGTTGCTGATTATACAATGCACAATGTTTTGCGTGTTGACATGGGAACAAAACAAATTACTGTGTATGCGCATGACTCTACGATGTCGCAACCGAATGATATTGCCATTGACAACAGAGGATGTTTGTTTGCAAGTGATCCTGATTGGAAGAACAGTACCGGCAGATTATGGTATGTGAATAAGAAAGGGAAGTTTATTTTGCTTGAGGATAAAATGGGAACAACCAATGGAGTTGAGGTAAGTCCTGACAATAAACGGCTTTATGTAAATGAATCCGCGCAGCGAAAAGTTTGGATGTATGATTTATCAAAAAAAGGAAAGATCAGTAATAAGCGATTGCTGATTGAGTTTCCGGATTTTGGAATGGATGGGATGCGTTGCGACGTAAAAGGTAATTTATACATAGCCCGTTATGGAAAAGGGGTTGTAGCAGTAGTATCTCCTGCGGGCGAATTACTTCGTGAAATAGAATTAACCGGTAAAAAACCCACTAATGTTGCGTTCGGTGGTACAGATGGCCGCACTGTTTATGTTACTTTGCAAGACCAGGGAAATATCGAATCTTTCCTGACAGACACACCGGGACGTGAATGGCAAATGCAACAACACAAATGACCTGATCCATTCACAATGACAAAATCAAAATTCAAACTATTTAACGGCAGATTAATAACGCCGGATGGTATTGTGCCGGGAGCGGTAATTTATACCGATGGCGATAAGATTTTATCAGTCAATGATGTAACTGTAGATATTCCGGACGCAATACCAATTGATGCAAAGGGACAATACATATCACCGGGCTTTATTGACATACACGTTCACGGCGGTGGCGGATCAGATTTTATGGATGGAACCGAAGAGGCGTTTTTAACCATTGCAGAAACGCATGCACGATATGGAACAACTGCAATGTTGCCTACAAGTTTGACCGGGAGTAAAGACCAGATTCTCGCTACGCTGGAAGTGTATGAGAAGGCAAATACGAAAAATAAAAATGGCGCTCAATTCCTTGGAATGCATCTCGAAGGGCCTTATCTCGCCATGAGTCAACGTGGGGCACAGGATCCGCGATACATTCGTAATCCTGATCCAAAAGAATACACAGAAATTCTTTCTTCTTTTTCCTGTATAAAGCGATGGAGCGCTGCGCCGGAACTTCCCGGTGCAATTGAATTTGGTCGCTATATTCAATCGAAAGGAATATTACCAGCCATCGCACATACAGATGCTATTTATGAAGAGGTCGCTGAAGCATTTGAGAACGGGTATACTCTGGCGACACATTTTTATTCTGCTATGTCGGGAGTGACCCGTAGGAATGCTTTCAGGTATGCGGGTGTGGTAGAGGCTGGTTACCTGATAGACGAAATGGATGTAGAGATTATTGCAGACGGCGTTCATCTTCCTGCTCCTTTATTGAGATTGATTCATAAGATAAAGGGCACTAAGCACACTGCTTTGATAACCGATGCGATGAGGGCTGCGGCAATGCCTCCCGGTGAGTATATCCTCGGTAATAATAAAGATGGTTTAAAAGTGATCGTTGAAGATGGCGTTGCAAAACTTCCTGACCGGAGTTCATTTGCTGGAAGTGTGGCTACTGCAGATCGTTTAATCAGAACAATGCTCACGATGACCGACATTCCTTTGCATGAAATAGTGGCAATGCTGAGTGCAACTCCTGCACGGATTCTTAACCTCAGTGACCAAAAAGGGTCAATAAAAAAAGGTATGGACGCCGATATAGTCATTTTTGACGAGGAGATAAATGTATCGATGACAATTATTAACGGGCAGATAGTCTATCAAGAAAAATAATTGGTTAACCAAATCTGCAAAAGATTTTTTACCGTAAATAAATGGTTTCGCTCAATCGTTAATAACTACGCCATTCTTCAACAACTACCATCTCTCCACAGGTCTGGATAATTATTATGAAGTGTTGTCGCAATTAAAATCATATTGGCAAGATTTTTAGTGCTAATAAGTATTGCTGATTTCGATCTTCTGATAAAGTGATAGGATAAGGCTAACCAGAATCCCACCTCAACATCCAATTTTCCTCGTTTGCCTTTAAAAAACCATAGTTCATAAATTTTCGGATCAAAGTCGTTTACCAATATATAAAGGCGATTAGAATGGTTTTGTCGTTATTAAAAAGTGGCAACTATTTATAATTAGTTATTAGGTAGCATTTTTTGAAAAGTATAGGTTAAACAGAACCGGTCAATCATTACGATTGCCTTAATCTTTTATTAATCATAAAATCGCTGTTATGAATCAATTTTACCGTGTAATCCATGGTTATCTTGACAGTTTTATTAGTACACTATCGCGAAACCGTAAAGTTGTTTTAAGGTACCTGCTCTTTGTTGTTCCCGGCGCTATCTATTTTGGAATGATTTCATTTATCGGCGATCATTCCGGTGCAGCTTTTTTTCTCAAATCCTTCCAGGTCTTTATGTTCCTGTTTGCCGGTACATTTCATGTTTATCTTGTGCACAAAGACTATGCGTTCCTGCCAATTGGGTTTTATTCAAAAGGCATCATGTATACGATTTCAACGGCAGCTGTCATTACCATCACTCTATTGTTTTTTTACTTGTTCACTGTCAATAGTATGGCGGGGCTTGCTTTTACAAGCGGAATGGCATTTGCTCTGCCTCATGTTATTGTTAAAGGATGGATGGTTTATAAAGCAATACCAAAAAAAGAGTACCCTGTTTGGACAAGACCTGTGAAGCTTGTTTATGTGAATGAGGTATTAATTCCTGAAACAGTAAACCTGCGCTTCCAGTTAGCGCCAAGACATAACAATGCGGGTGAACATTTATTTTTCAGAATTTTTCCCGAAGGAACCAAGCTTGGTAAAGCATTCTTTTCTATGTTGAAAGAAGAAGCAGCCAGCGCTAATCCCGCTATTGATTATTGTGACGCATCCGGTAATGCGTTTGCCTGGGAGTTTTACCGGCTTACAATGAATGGACTCGTGAAAAAGAGATTGAATCCAGAAGATTCCATTTACAACAATCGTATTTCCAACAGTACTATAGTTCACGTAAAGCGGGTACAGGTTGAAGTCACACAAATGCCTGCAGTTCATACAATCCGTTACAAAACAATTTCAGAATCCGGCAACTCGATTCCATTAACCGAAAAGAAGTTATTGGAGTTGTATGCCGAATCGAATAAAAACTAAATAAAAAAGCGTCTGCCGTGAAGCAGACGCTTTTTTATCGTTCCCAAATATTCTCTTTATTTGGCGAGTTTGATTTCACCAACATCAATTGCTGCGTCTGAAACTGTGATACCTTCTTTACCAATACTCTTATAAGGAGCCTTGGCCTCAATTACCAGGTTATATGTACCTGCCTTCAGGTCCTTTACTTCAAATTTACCTTGTGTAAGATCGGCAGAGAGAGTATCTGTTTTAGACATTACCCATACTTTAGTGGCGGCATCGGCCGGGGTTACCAATCCCTTGATAGATCCGGTATCGGCATGCTTAAAAGCAAATAACGACATAGCTGTAACACCTAATGCTGCCAACGATAACTTCACATTTTTCATAACATACAATTTTTAAGTAAGTAAACTTTTTTCTTCAGGCCATATCTTTTCAACTATGGTGCCATAACAGGATTGCTGGTAAATGAGTAATCCACATTACCGTTAAAATGCCCGGAAATGCTAAATGGGTTGGATAATAGCGCTTTATGATATACTTTGTTGTGGAAATTTCTCTGCAAAATCATCGCTGATATATGAATCTTGTTAGCCTGGAATTGATATCAGAAAAAATATAAAACATCTGTTAATATCACACATAAGAAAAGCGCCATTAAAATCGTTTATAGCATATAAATCCAAACTCTATGAAATGCCGGTATTTTTACTTGTACTTTCTCCTTGTCAGTATATCTTCATCAGTTATCTTTTCGGGCTGTGAAAGCCGTGCTTCTTCCAGTTCAGTAAAGGCTACGGAATCTTCTCCTGCAAAAGCAACTGAACCAGTCGTTAAAGATTCCAGCCGTAAACAGGTCCCATAAACGATGCAGCTACAATTTTAAAGATGAAAGAGATTCCAATTCTCTGTTATCACCAGATCCGTGACTGGAAGCCTACAGATTCAAAAACTGCGAAAGCTTACATCGTTCCTATTAATGCATTTCAACAGCAAATAAAAATGCTGGCAGACAGCGGTTATCATACTATTCTTCCCGATCAGCTATATAATTACCTTACCCATGGCACGCCACTACCATCAAAGCCGGTAATGCTCACGTTTGATGATACCGACCTGGATCAATTCACAATTGGTTCGCCGGAATTAAATAAGTATGGTTATAAAGGAGTGTTCTTTATAATGACTGTTTCTTTAGGGCGCCCTCATTACATGAGCAAAGACCAGGTAAAGCAGTTATCGGATGAAGGTAATGTGATTGGATCGCATACATGGGATCATCATAATGTAAAGAAATACGCAGGCCAGGATTGGGTAACGCAAATTGAAAAGCCAACCAGGCAACTGGAAGCAATTACCGGTAAAAAGATTGACTATTTCGCTTACCCGTTTGGTTTGTGGAATCATGAAGCAATCCCCGAATTGCAGAAGAGAGGATTTAAAGCAGCATTTCAATTGTATGCAAAAAGAGATCAGCAGGATCCGCTATATACTATTCAGCGGATCATCGTACCGGGATCGTGGACACCATCGCAATTGAGCAATGCGATCAAAAGTAGCTTCTGATCCGGGAGATTCGTATCAGTTCATTTCCCTGTTATTTAGATTTCTTTAACTAACATGTGTTCATGCCTTCACATATTCTGAGCTATATTGCATCAGCTTATGAAAAGAAGCATTCCTACATATCTGTTAAGTTTCTTCTTTATTCTTTTGTTTGTCGCCAAAGACATTGCTTCAGTTTGTCCGGCAATATTTAATCGCAACACAACAACGATTGCATTACAGTCAGATTGGCCAGAAGAAGAGTCTGAAAATAACAAACCAGGTGTTCCCGAAAAAAATTCCATAAATGAGTGTTTGCATTTTACAGCATATCATGAATTAAATACGCCGCTTTTTATTTTATCTTTCAATAAAGAATACTTGTATAACACTTCATTTCAACGTTCATTCTACGGTACTGTTTTAACCCCGCCTCCGGATCAATCTTAATCACTCATCAGCTTTAGTATTTTAGGTATTATCTCATTTAATGCCCGGATTGATTTTACAAAGATTGTTTTAACTAAAATGATTTAAAATGAATAAGATTATAAAATCTTATAGAGTTATCTCTATTATCATGTTCTTATTGATTATAGCTGGAATAGCCTCCGGCCAAAAGATTGACGACAAAGAGATCAAACAGAATATCATCTCAATAGAAAATCCATTGCAACGGCTGGTTCAACTCGAACCTAAAAATTTTGAGTACGATCGTTCAAAATATAAAGCCCTTCAATTGCCTGCGGGCAGGCAATACGGTTTTATGGTGGAAAACCTGCAAACTGTTTTTCCCGAATTAGTGACTTATAAAAATTATAGCTATTCAATCGGAAAAAATCTTTTCCGTACGGCAACCATAAAGCATGTGGATGTCGAAAGCATCATACCTGTTTTAGTAGCATCCATTAAAGAGCAACAAGCGGAGATTGAAAAATTAAAAAGTGAGCTTGCATTGTTGAAAGATAAAAATGCGACGGCTGCTGAATAAAAATCTGGCCGGCACGACATCTTTTTCGTGTGAAGTGCTGCAGATGGGTATGTTATCCAACTGGCATAAAATTGATTCGTGACCGGCCTTCTATTGTTGTTTTCCTTTTTCGAGTTTTAAATAATTATTGACACAGGACGGAATATCTTTCTGGTAATGACTTACGTAAAGTAATGTGGTATTGAAATGCTTGCATAGTTGATCAACAAGATTTTTGAAATAATCAGCTTGTTCGTCATCCAATCCCTGGCAAGGTTCATCAAGAATTAATAAAGGCGGGTTTTTAACCAATGCTCTTGCCAGCAATACCATTCTTTGTTGCCCCAGCGACAACTGGGCCATCAGCCTAGATTTGATTTTTTCTAATTGCAGTAATTCTATCCAGGCATTTACTTTCTCTTCTTGTTTTTCCGATAGTTGCCTGAATAAACCGATTGTATCGAATAACCCTGACGCAATCACCTCAAAGCAGGAATTATGCTGTTCAAAAAAAAGATGTAGTTCCGGCGACACATAGCCGATCTTCCGTTTTATATCCCAGATGCTTTCGCCTCTGCCGCGACGTTCGTCAAATAAATAGATTTCGTTGGCATATGCCTGGGGATTATCTGCAGTAACAAGACTCAATAAAGTTGATTTCCCTGCGCCATTTGGCCCGGATACATTCCAGCATTCACCACGTTTCACCTCCCAGTTAATATCGTCCAGAATTTTTTTATCGCCATATTGTATCGAAACGTTCTTCATTTTTATTGCGAACAAAAATTCGTTGCCCGATGCCTGTTCAATTTTGTTCAGTTGATCTTTATTGATTGGCGAAAATTCTTTCTTTGACTGCCGGTTTGTATAATCATTGTATTCTTTTTTCGAAAATTTTTGAATCGATTTGTTTTCAAGAACACCAACATGCGTGGTGCCCGCCGGTAATTCCTGCGGCGAGGTAATCAGTATGACATGTATACCTTTTTGTGATATCGAATCAATTACATCGTGCAATATTTTTCGCCCATGGATATCGAGGCCAATAAAAGGATTGTCCATGATCAGTACTGCCGGATCGGCCAGAAGTGCTTCAGCGAGTTGCAATCGTTTATTTTCCCCATTGGATAATTGGATCAACGGCTCTTGCAGCAGCGCATTCAATTGTAGCAAATCAATCCATTTGTTGTATGCATCATCACTATTGCCTGTATTTTTGAATTGACTAAGGGCTTGTTCTACGGTCAGCGAGTTATCCGCATCTGATGAATTGAATCGCTGCTGATAATAAAAATCCGAAGTGTTGGAAAGATTTTTAAACCGGTGTTGCTGTTCGACCAGCATGATGTTATTAGCTCCGTCCGCCAAATGAAAAATAATTTCACCACGATAAAATAAACGCCCCATCAATGCGAGGGCGAAACTGGTTTTTCCTGTACCGGAATTTCCAACAAATGCCCATTGTTCTCTTTGATTGATAGTTAAACTTACATTCCTGAAAACATCACTTCCGCCCGCCTTTACTGAAACATCTTTTAATTCAATCAACGGTTTGCTGTTAATCATTGCCTTAGTTTAAAAGGTGCATTCATTTTGATTTCAAACTCTCTTGTAAATGGATTGTAAAAATAAGCTTCCGAAAGAGCCTTTCAATACCTCCTACGGCAATAAAAGTGATACATCAATAGCAAACAAGCACTGAAACTAAGCTTGCAGCAGTTTTAAAATCATTTTTTATACAAAATGAAACAGGGCTGGTTATTACCAACCCTGCAAACGATTATTTTTGAACTTTTTTTGAAAACCAACTAAAGTAGAATACTATCCGGCAGAATTTATTGCATTACCCTCTTCAATAATCACTGTGAATTTATAATCGAGGAGCACTTTCCTCATATCTGCGAAATAAGAAGCAATTTCTGAATTATAAATTCTATGAAAGTTTTTAAGTATCACTCTTCTTCCGTAAAAATAGTCATTGTGCAGAACTATTTCTAGTAGACAGTCTTTATACGTATGTAAATCGTGACCAAAATACCCTCGCTCTCCAATAAATTCTACACCGGATAAATAATTAAAATCTCTTTCTTCTTTTATTAAAGAAACATCAAACGAATAAAAATCTCTATCAATCATTTTCATACCTAAGCCCGAATAAATCATGCATGCGCTAATGTAATCCAGCTTCAAGGGAGAATTAATGGGCAAGCTAAACCAGTCGAACACAACTTTTTTCTGCCACATATTGAAAACCTCCATACGTCGGTGGATATACTCGAATTCGTCTACATTTCGCATAGTTCCAATTACACTCCATTCCATATGTTTAGAAAAATCTATTTCAGAACGTAATACGACAATTTCAAACTCATTAAAAAAGGTCCATTCATTTTTATTGTTACAAAATGTGATTGTAAGATTGATAATAGTATTATGTATCGCGATGTTTTTTAACCTTTGAACACCATAAAATTTAAAATTTATCAAATCATTTTGAGGAGAACGGCTTAACGTTAAGTAATTACAAATCAAGAACTCTTCGCCACTTGTACTTAGTCTAATATTAATTAATTGATTCATGATTATGGTATTGTTGGCGGAGGTTGTACTGGTTTGAATTCATGAATTGTTGTCTCGTAATGATCAATGCTATAACCATATTTATATGTATCCACACCTGTTTTTAATTTTAAAATCCTATAGACATTACTCATTCTTGGAACATCTACCTAATATTCGAGGGCGCCAGCCCAGGATTTGCCATTGCTTGCAGTTTTCCCTTCAAATATTTTCTGCACACCATTTTCCAACCCTGTTCTCCTTAGTCTTAATTCTATTCAAATCAGTAGTGAAATTATAAGCTATAGGATGCTATGTTTAGTCTGCGACTAAACATCAGCTTCAAAGAAGCTGTCCGCCTTGCTGCTATAATACAATAACTTTTGCCCGAATTATAAAAATTGGCTTAAATAAAAACAATATTCAGCAATTCACACTTCTTTGTCAACTTATAATCTCTTGCGCTGCTATACAAATATTCCTCCGGCTTATCAACAATTCCAGCTTCAACCGGATTGTTATGAATATATCCCGATAGCTATCGGGACAACTTTTGAAAAACAAATGCCGAACTGTATAATTCTTTCGGTTGGTTATCCTGCCTCCAAAATGTTTACCTGACAATGTTTTATACAATATCACGGTAAGTTTTTCTTGTAAATACATCTACCCATTCTATCCCCATAGCTATCGGGACAAACGTTATAAAGTGAACAGCCTTCTGGTTCCTTATTTTATAACCACCTTCACTCATGATTTTTTTACTAAAGTAGTAAGCGTAAAGGTATCGCCTCAGGCGAGACCTATGCTTCGTTGCAAACGAAGCATAGCATCCTATAATTTTTATTTTTACTATTGGTATTAAAGAACAAGAACACTACGGACAGCGAGAGTTGCCGTGGATAATTTAGAACATTACTAAAGCCTTCTTTTCGGATCGGGAAAAACAAATACTTCAGCCGAACCATCATATTCTAAATCAGGTATTTCAAATTTGAAATATTCGCTAAGTGCTTTTATTTGGAAAAATCGCATAAAGTGACCACTCATTTTCAATTGTAGCTGACCCTGTTATTCAGTTGAAGTTGACCCCTGTTATTCGGTGCAAACTGACCCCCTTTTTTTGTGGTTGATGTTGGGTTGTTTTATTAAGCCATAAATGCTGATACTTGATGATTCAAACTTCAGCATATGGCTAATAACACAATTGTTATGAGTAAAATCAGACAGATCCTGCGTTTATTTACGCAAGGCACAAGTAAGAAACAGATCAGCATACAAACTGCTATCGCCCGTAATACTGTTAAAAAGTATATAAGTAAGTTTTTAAAACTACGCTTAACAGGAGAAGATATCAGTAAGATGAATGATCAACAACTCGACGAGATTTTTGGCGCTCCTGGAATAGTCCCTAAATCATCCCGTTACAATGAGTTTCAAAAATTACTTCCTTCAATAGAGAAGGAATTAAAGCGCAAAGGAGTAACGCTGGCCGCTGTCTGGAAGCAATACATTGAAGCCCATCCGGATGGTTACAGGCAGACAAGTTTCTTTGAGTATTACAGAAAGTACGTCAACAAAGGCCAATCGGTAATGCATATTAATCACAAAGCGGGTGATAAAATGTATATCGATTTTTCGGGTGAAAAGTTGAGTATTACCGATAAACAAACCGGAGAGATAACAGCCGTTGAAGTATTTATTGCTGTTCTTGGCTGCAGCCAGCTTACGTACGTTGAAGCAGTGTTAACACAGCGTAAGGAAGATTTTATTCGAGCTTGTGAAAATGCATTGCATTATTTTGGAGGTGTGCCCGCAGCCATTGTTCCAGATAATTTGCGTACTGCGGTGACAAAAAGTAGCCGGTATGAACCAACTATCAATGAAACATTCGCTGACTTCTCTGAACATTATGACACAGTTGTCCTCCCTACTCGTACATACAGGCCCAGGGATAAGGCACTGGTAGAAGGAATGGTCAAAATTGTTTATCGCCGAATCTTCGCTGTGATTAATGCTGAAATTTATTTTTCACTGGACACTTTAAATCAGGCTATACATATACATCTGGAAGCACATAACAACACCTTATTGACAGGTCGTGAATACAGCAGAAGACAACAGTTTGAAGAGGTAGAAAGGGCGGCACTCCGCCCCCTGCCGGTTTATCGTTATGAGTTTAAACGGCAGGTTATTGTAAGTGTAATGAAAAACGGGCACGTTTGTCTTGCACCCGATAAACATTACTACAGTGTACCTTATCAATACATTGGCAAAAAGGTTAAAATACTTTTTAGTTCCGATCAGGTGGAAATTTTTTACCAGTATCAACGTATTGCTGTACACAAACGCAATCATCGAAAATATTTTTATACCACACTTAACGAGCACCTGGCTTCTTCTCATCAGTTCCTCAGTGATTGGACAGCAGAACGATTTATTGAACAGGGAAAAGTCATCCATGAAGATGTAGCAAACTTTATAACTACTGTTATTGAAACGAAGCAACACCCAGAGCAAGCTTATAAATCCTGTGCAGGAATATTAAACCTGGGAAGGAAAGTGGGACCCGTAAGACTGACGAATGCCTGTAGAAGAGCGCAGGAATATGGAGTGTATAACTTCCCCATTATCCAACAAATACTTGAAAAAAATCTGGATCATGTAAACGATCAAAAAGAACATTACAATGAGATGCCACAACATCAGAATATCCGGGGCAAAAACTATTACGAATAACTTTATTATTAATCAATAAAAAAAACAGTATGAACACAAACACATTGGAAAGATTGCGCATTATGCGCTTATATGGAATGTATCGATGTTTTAAAACAAGTCTCGAAAACAAAACGAATGAAACACTGACCTGCGATGAAATAACGGCCTTGCTTGTCGAAAGCGAATGGGATGACCGGCGTAACAAAAGCGTAGAACAAAGAATAAGATATGCTCACTTCCGCTATAAGGCCAACATAGAAGAATGGGATTTTGCCAAATCACGCGGCATCACTAAAAATCAAGTGTTCCGCTTAGGTGATTGTGATTTTATCCGTAACAATGAAAATCTGATAATTACCGGTGCAACCGGAACTGGTAAAAGCTATCTTGCTTCAGCAATAGGCTATCAGGCCTGTCAATTAAATTTTAAAGTTTTGTATACTAATACTACGCGCCTATTTGCACAACTTAAAATAGCCAAAGCCGATGGATCTGAAATACGAGAAATGCAAAAAATAGAAAAAGCTGATTTGTCTATTTTGGACGACTTTGGTATACAGACACTGGATCAGCAAAGTCGTTCCATACTCATGGAAATTATTGAAGACAGACATGGCAAACGATCAACAATCATTACCTCCCAGGTACCCGTAAAAGAATGGTACGATATTATCGGTGAAAAAACGATTGCTGATGCTATACTGGACAGGATCGTTCATAATGCCCATCGCATCGAACTAACAGGCGAATCCCTACGAAAAAAAGTTACCCTTGAAATAGAACAGAAGAAATAATTTTGTATCACCAATAAAACAACTCCGAACCTTCCACAAAAAACTCAACTTAGACTGGTCAACTTCGACCGAAAAAGGATGGTCACGATCTCCGATTATTCCAGCGCACTGAGCAGGAGTATTCTCTTCATAAAGGAGCGGGTTAATTATTGGGTCAACAACTTTAAGCGTTATGCTTTATTAGTAACGCTTACGAGTATGCGAAAAATAAGTTTTCTATTCAAATATAAGGTAGGTGTTTGCATATTATCAATGGGGCTATGATAAAATAGGTATACTTAGATAATGTTACGGCTGTTATAAAATGTATAAGAGTGCTTGTTGCAACCGGTAAAGAATTTGATTATAGATTTATATAAGAAAGAAATATTTGTTTAAAGGGGTAAACCCCTATGTCATTTTGTTGGTCGGATAATAACTGAGTGCTATGTATTGGGCTGTTATATGGATAGGATTGCAATTATGATATGTGATTACGAGTTAGAGGCGCAACGTCATCATTGATCAATGAATATTTTAAAAACTTGGTTATTGATTGTACACTGTCCGCTGCAATGCTTGATGAAGAGTTAGCGAAAAGGCAAAACAAATTGTTGATACAGGAGACTAAAAAACACAAACGGCAAAGCAGGTTTCTCATCGTAGCCATTGGTATAGTTACTGGTATAGAAGTACATTCAATACTGCAGCGCTGATTTTTTATAGAGTTTACTAATTGAGGTTGCCACGGGTTTTCAATATGCCGTAAATGGTTATGCTCCGGTTGGCAAACTCATAGTACAATTACTGCCGTCAGAGTCAATCGTAAAAGGTGCAAATAAAAAACGGCTCTCCGGAGAACCGGAGAGCCGTTTTGAGATACCCTAAAATGAATTCGTTTATAGTTTGATAATTTTTTGCGTAAAAGAATTACCGTTATCTGTATTCACTTTTGCGATGTAGTTGCCTGCTGGTAGCATGCTGATGTCAATTGCATTCACACCTGTTTGAAGTTGCTTTTGCATATTCAGCTTACCTGATAAGTCGTAGAAGTTGACAGTTGCGGTTGAATTACCTGCTACATTGTTGTCGATATTAATCGTATTTCTTGCCGGATTTGGCCATACCGCCGTGTTATTGTTTTTGTTGCCAGAAGCAAAGTTTACAATGCTGACAGAAGTATAGTTTCTTTCCCATCGATGTCTACCTGTTTAATTCTGTAGTATTGTTTGCCATTCAGGTTGGCTGTATATGACCATGAATAATCCTGGTTATTGCCGTTGCTGTTTTTACTTTGGATAAATGTCAATGTTTCCCAATTAGCAGCATCGCTGCTGTGTTCGATATAAAATCCAGCGTTATTTTCTTCTGTTACCTTCCAGTTTAATGTAACGGTAGTATTATTCGTAAGTGATGTATTAAAGTCAATCCATTTAACAGGAAGTACACTGGCCAATGGAAAGTTCAATGATGTAAGGTCGTTCCCTGCATCACTGCTTCCGAACTTACCGATATACTTCAAAGTAGACGAATTTTGTAAAAGATATAATCCGTCGTCATTACGTGTACCCATAAAAATCTGACCGTTCGAGTCAAAGGCAATACCGGCAAAGCTATTTCCCGAAGGCGTAGCAGCTGTTGGTGCAATTACCTGTGTTACGGTCAACTTTGCCACTGCACCTGTTGGTGCGGTAAATTTATATACCCCATAGTTTGTATTATTTGATGTAACCATCCAAACAGTTCCAAAACCATCAATCGCAATATCACCTGAGCTTTGATTTCTTACAACGGCATCCACATCATTATTAAATTGGTCCACGATTGTTGAAGTAATTTTTAACCATGTATTTGCCGCGATATCATACCTGCTCAGGTTTCCGTCGGTATCAATGGATAATAATATTTACCATCAAAACTGATACAACCTGTATGTACTTCATTTGTACAAGAGCTGCTGGTTGTTAATACTGTTACCGTTCCGGTAGAAGGTGCGAATGATACAAACTCTTGCGGCGTGGTACCTACATTCCTTTTGAAGTAATAGAACTTACCATTAAAAGTATTGTAGGCAAGACCATTTGCATTCGATGGAGAGTTACCGGAATATGTATTGTTTTTGATCGTTCTGGTTATGGAGGCATTGCTTGTGCTGATTTCGTATATAATCCCATTTGACGTCAATCCGTAGATTGTTGTAAGGGGGTTGCCCATTATAAGTGTTGTCTGTGCTGTTGATTTTCCTGCGAAGAACAGAGTTAACAGGCAGGTTAAGACAAATAGTTTCCCGTAAGGAAATGTAGAATTCCTTTTCATTTTTTTAGGGTTTACGATTAAAAAATTTTCTGCAGGATGTTGGAGAGGTAAATTCCTGGAGGTTGGATTTCTACTTATTTAACCCGATAAATGATGAGGAACTGAAGTTTGGCGATATTGCCGGTGAGGAAGTTCTCGTCATAAGGTTCGGATCAAATACGATGTAAAAGTAGCATAAGAAACTACGTATTTGCAATAGGTAAATTACGCAGACCAAGATGGGTAATTAAATCCACAGCGCTAAAGCATTGTAAGTCAGTTAAATACTGTCTGTAAATTTTTTCTATTTTTTGTTGTCGCTGCCATTGGGAGCCACATCTTTTAGTAAATACTATTATTAAAGTATTAAAGGCATGCTTTTAGGAAACCTGGCTGGAATTTGTACTACGTATTTTTGCTGGGATTAAACCAAAAGTTCAACTATCGGAATGCTTATGACGGTATATTCAAATCACATGATAGCATTTATATAAGAGTGCTGATTGTACAACCACTCTTAAATGAAAATGAAGGATATCATAAGCTGTATTTTGGTCCCTTTTTTTAATTACCCACTTATCCCATTTCTATTTTTCCACATTAGTGAATAATTACAAAACCAGTTAAAAATGCCTGTTTTGTTATATTTGCCCGCTTCGCCAAAAGGTAATCGACAGGAAAATTCAAATCTACCCGGGCGAAAGCAGTTGATAACCAAATCCTTTTAAAAAACGATAAGGAGAGCATGGCAAAAGAAAAAGACACATCCAACCTGTTTGAATACACAGAGGAGAGCATCAAATCACTTGACTGGAAAGAACATATCCGCCTTCGCCCGGGAATGTATATCGGTAAATTGGGCGATGGCTCCTCACCAGATGATGGTATCTATGTCCTCGTGAAAGAAGTGATCGATAACTGTATCGACGAATACACGATGGGATATGGCAAGACTGTCGAAATCGCTATTGAAGGTAAACAGGTTACTATTCGCGACTATGGTCGTGGTATTCCGCTGGGAAAAGTTGTAGACGTGGTGAGTAAGATAAATACAGGCGCCAAATACGATAGTAAAGTATTTCAGAAATCCGTTGGTTTGAATGGAGTGGGTACAAAAGCCGTGAATGCGCTTAGTCAGTATTTCAAAGTCACCGCTGTTCGCGAAGCAAAAGAGAAAACAGCCGAATTTCAGAAAGGTGTTTTAATAAAGGAACACAAAGAAGCAAAGACCAATGAGCAGAACGGCACAATGGTCACCTTTATTCCCGATGAAACGGTTTTCAAAAACTTTAAATTTCATCCTGAGTTTTTAGAAACACAAATATGGAATTACTGTTTTCTGAATGCAGGATTGAAAATTGTTTTCAACGGTAAAACTTACGTCAGTAAAAATGGTTTGCTGGATTTGCTGCAACGTAAAACCAATGAAGATGAAATACGTTACCCGGTCATTCACCTGAAGGGTGATGACATCGAGGTAGCGTTAACCCACAATAATGATTACGGCGAAGACATCTACAGCTTCGTAAACGGCCAGCACACAACGCAGGGTGGCACACATCAGCAAGCATTCAGAGAAGCGTTTGTAAAAACGGTAAGAGAATTTTATAAAAAAGATTATGATGCTGCGGATATCCGTACTGGTATCGTCGCAGCTATTTCTGTACGTGTTGTAGAGCCCGTGTTTGAGTCACAGACAAAAACAAAGCTCGGCTCGCTGAATGTAGACATCGAAGGTTCCGAGCATGCGCCAGTTTGTGGGTGATTTCTTTGCAAAAGAACTGGATAATTACCTGCATAAAAACTCCACAGTTGCTGAAGAACTGAAAAAGCGCATAGAACAAAGCGAACGGGAAAGAAAAGAGTTGGCTGGCATCAAAAAGCTCGCCAATGAACGGGCAAAAAAAGCGAACATGCATAACCGCAAGTTGCGTGATTGTCGCTATCATCTGAACGATGAACCGCCCAACAAAGGCAAAGAAGAGTACATGTTGAAGATGAATGAAAGCACCATCTTCATCACGGAGGGGGACAGTGCCAGTGGTTCTATTACTAAATCCCGGAATGTTGAAACGCAGGCAGTGTTCAGTTTGCGCGGCAAACCATTAAATAGTTTTGGCCTGACTAAAAAAGTGGTGTATGAAAACGAAGAGTTCAACCTGTTGCAACATGCATTGAATATTGAGGAAGGAATGGAAGGGCTTCGGTTTAATAATATTGTTATCGCTACGGATGCTGATGTGGATGGTATGCATATCCGCCTGCTGCTAATGACTTTCTTTTTGCAATTTTTTCCAGACCTGGTGAAGCATGAGAAGGTCTATGTACTGGAAACTCCATTGTTCAGGGTCAGAAACAAACAGGAGACCATTTATTGTTATGATGAAAATGAAAAACAGGCAGCAATTAAAAAACTCGGCGGTAAACCGGAGATAACACGGTTTAAAGGGTTAGGAGAAATAAGCCCTGATGAGTTTGCTGGATTTATCGGATCCGATATGCGCAAACAATTAATGCGACTTGAACAGGGAGATCATATCCAGCAGTTGCTGGAATATTACATGGGTAAAAACACAATGGAACGTCAGGAATTCATTATTGATAATCTAAAGGTGGAGTTGGATAAGGCGGAGGAGTAAAGAATGAAAGAATATAGAAGATAGAATACAGAATTAAGGATGTTTGTAGCCTACATATATCGTATAACTCACAACTTATAACTTACAACTTGTCTATGGTGCATATAGTATTTAATGGAAGTGAGATAGAATTAATGCAGAAGGTAATTGCATTAGATGAAAGTCTTGCAGGAGAAGTTATCCAGATCAAAGATGATTTTGCAGTTGGCCCTTTAAACAATATTGATACGGAAGAAGGCTGGCAGGTAAGATTAGAATGGTGGAAGAACATTTCAGAAGGATCTCCCTATGGGAATAATCTTGTTGGAAGTTTTGATGATCGTGTGACGGTGCAGGAAATAAAGTCCAGGCTGCAGGCTGATGCTAATGAAAGCGTGTGGATATGGATGGCGCAGAACCAACATGATGTCACAGGTTATTACTGGTTAATGCATCAGTTGAAAGAATTCCAGGGAAGAATATTTGTTGTTTACCTGAACAATCTGCCATTTATCAACGAAAAGGGGCAATTGTTCTATCCATCCTGGTTACACGAAATTCAACCAAAAGAATTTTTGAAAGCGAAGAAGCTGGCCAGACCGATTACTACAAGTGAGTTTGAAGTAGATCCGGATGAATGGAAGAAGATTGCAGATGAAAGCGCAACGGTCAGGCAATTGGAAGGCGGAAAAAAAATTGTAGGAAGAGAAGCATCGTTTTACGATAATGAAATCGTTAAAAATGCGACAGGCGAATGGCAAAAGGCAACCCGTGTATTGAGCAATACGTTGCACAGGATGAAAATTAAAACCGGCGATATTTTCATTATGTGGAGACTAAAGCAACTGATCAGTGAGGGAAAATTAGAGATAATGGGGGATGCCAGTAAAAGCTGGAAAGAATTCGATGTAAGATTGGCGGGTGCAAAGCAAACTGAAGCTACACAGCAGGAAGAAACAACAGTTTAATCAGTAAAAATGAAAAACTTAATAAAGTTTGAAGAAGCTGCAATGCTTGGGCTATCGATTTTTTTATTAGCGATTTTTCATGCGACATGGTGGTGGTATCCGTTATTAGCTATAGGTCCGGATATTAGTATATTAGGATATAGTGCAGGTAATAAAATCGGAGCTTTTTGTTATAATTTATTTCATCACAAGGCAATTGCAATCATGGTATTTATCACAGGATACTTTTTAAATAACGATCTATTGCAGCAGACAGGAATAGTTCTTTTTGGACACTCTTCTATGGACAGAATGTTTGGATATGGATTAAAAACAAACGAAGGATTTAAATTTACTCATTTAGGTGTAATTGGAAAGAAATAAACAATGAGCGCAGCAAAAAATAAAATTTCTGAGGTACAGAATAATGACAACGGTTTGCATGGCCAGTACAAAACATGGTTTTTGGATTATGCATCGTATGTAATACTTGAACGTGCAGTACCAGCTATCGAAGATGGATTGAAACCGGTGCAGCGCCGTATCCTTCATGCCATGAAGGAAATGGATGATGGTCGATTCAATAAGGTCGCCAATATTATCGGGCAGGCGATGCAATATCACCCGCATGGTGATGCCAGTATCGGTGATGCATTGGTGAATATGGGCCAGAAAGATTTGTTGATCGATACGCAAGGTAACTGGGGAGATGTACGCACAGGCGATGATGCAGCTGCAGCACGCTATATTGAAGCGAGACTGAGCAAATTCGCACTGGAAGTAGCTTTTAATGCCAAGACTACGGAGTGGCAATTGAGCTATGATGGCAGAAAAAATGAACCGGTGACGTTGCCAATGAAATTTCCATTGCTCTTGGCACAGGGAGCCGATGGTATCGCGGTTGGGCTTTCTACAAAAATTCTTCCTCATAACTTTTGCGAATTAATCGAAGCTGCAATAAAACACTTGCGCGGTAAAAAATTTGATCTCTATCCCGATTTTATGACGGGGGGGATGATTGATGTGAATGAATATAATTCAGGAAAAAGAGGTGGCAAGGTAAAAGTGAGATCACATATCGAGGAGCTGGATAAGAAGACATTGGTTATTCGCAGCGTTCCATACAGTGTGACAACTGCACAGTTGATGGATTCTATTGTAAAGGCGAATGACCAGGGAAAGATCAAGATTAAGAAGGTAACAGATAATACGGCCGCTGAAGTAGAGATACAAGTAGATCTTGCACCAGGTATTTCACCGGATATTACAATCGATGCATTGTACAAGTTTACCGATTGTGAAATATCTATTTCACCGAATGCCTGTGTTATCGTTGAACAAAAGCCACAATTCCTTGGTGTGCAGGATTTGCTTAAACTATCAACCGATAAAACCAAAGATTTACTTGAGCAGGAGCTCAAGATTAAGCTGGGTGAATTACAAGAGAAATGGCACTATACTTCACTAGAAAAAATCTTCTTTGAAGAAAAGATTTATAAAGAGCTGGAGAAAAAGCATGAAACATGGGATAAAGTAATTGATGCCATTGATAAAGCGTTTGCGCCGTTTAAGAAACAACTTCGGCGCGAAATTACCAGGGAGGATATTCTTAAATTGACTGAAAAGCCTGTAAGACGTATTTATCGCTTAGATATTGATGAGCTGAATAACCAGATCAAAGGATTGGAAGCAGACATCAAGCAGGTGAAATATGATTTGAATAACCTGGTTGATTTCGCTGTCGCTTATTTTGAAAATCTTCTTAAGAAATATGGCAAAGGAAGAGAACGCAAAACAGAAATTAAGCAGTTTGAAGTTATCGAAGCAAAGCACGTTGCTATTGCTAATACTAAATTGTATGCAAACAGGGAAGAAGGGTTTATCGGTACCGGCCTGAAGAAAGATGAATACTTGTTTGATTGCTCCAGCCTGGATGATATCATTGCCTTCAGCAAGAATGGTGTAATGAAAGTAGTAAAAGTGTCGGATAAAACGTTTATCGGAAAAGATATACTCCACGTTGCAGTGTTCAAGAAGAATGATGAACGCACCACGTATAATATGATCTACATGGATGGAACCGATGGTAAGAGCTTTGCAAAACGGTTTAACGTAACCGGTGTAACAAGAGATAAGGAATATTTTTTGATTAAAGAGCACGAACGAAGCAAAGTGCATTACCTGAGTGTGAATGCAAATGCAGAAGCAGAAGTTGTGAGAATTGTTTTAACGCCGGGTAGCAAGGCGCATAAAAAAGAACTTGAGTACAATTTTGCAGAGCTGGAAATAATGGGCCGCGGTAGCAAAGGAATTACTATTACAAAATATCCGATTAAATCAGACGGTGTAAAATTGAAAGAAGCCGGTGTTTCAACAATTGCCGGAAAGAAACTTTGGTATGATGATAAGTTTGGCCGCCTGAGCGAAGAAGAAAAGGATTTATACCTCGGTACATTTGATGCAGATGATAAAATTCTTATTATCTACAATGACGGCAATTACCAGATTACCGACCAGGAATTAACACAAAAGATAGATTCAGATAAAGTATTGCTCATTGAAAAATTTAATCCTGAAAAAATAATCTCGGCAATCTATCTTGATAAAAAGAACCTTCAGTTCAATGTGAAGCGTTTCAAGATTGAGACAACGACTTTGAAGAACAAATTCTTTTTCATTAAAGAAGGAGAGGGGAATTATGTTGAAGCCGTGAGTACCGATGATGAACCAATTCTCGCTGTTCAGACTGGTCGGGGGGCGCAGATGCGCAAAGCAAAATTCAAGATCGCCAAGACTGTAGAAGTAATGGGCTGGAAAACGGTAGGTAATAAATTATTGGATTACAATAAGAGTGTGGAAATGGAATGGGATAAACCAAAAGGTGGCGATAAGCAACAAGAATTGTTCTAAGTTTTAAGTGCTATTCTGTTTTTGCCTTGTTCACTGCGTTTCGCCTGATCCTGATTGTTGCATTCTTTTCAAGATTGCTGGAAAGGCGTATCTCAAACCGCTTCTTTCCATCGTTTACCAGCATCAACGCTGTATTTGGCGGAATGGAACCGAGATTATCGGCAAACATGGTCAGTTCATTTACTTCTTTTGTAGTATCCAGTAAAAGATCAAAATGAATGGCCCTTGTGCTTAACTTACGATTGGAGGCTAATAATTCATTATTGAAAAAGACAGAAATGGAATCGCCGTCAATTTCGCCGTTATCGTAAAAATCTATCTTCAGTGAATCGGAGCTAACTGATATTTCCTGGGCAACAACATTTTCCCTTTGCTTAACCTGGTCTTGCACAACGTAGTTGACAATTTTCTGTTGAACAATGTTAACGGGCGCAAGAGTATCTGTTGCTGTAGGCTTCCAGAACTGGTAAGTCTCTTTGTACTGTCTTATGGCATTGAGTATCGAATCCTTTTTGCTGCTTTCACTATCTTTCTTCACGCTGAAATTAATATCTATACATGCATATTTATTTTCCGCGTTACCTTCAAAATGCCCCGTCAATCTTGCATCCTGCTTCGAGACTCTCAACTTTCCAATAAAATTCATGATGCAGTCTATTTCCATAGACCTGTTTGACCCGTAGTAGGTAATAGGAACATTCATTATAATAAGCTCTCTTGTTGCTGGATTGTAATTGCCATTCACAGCAAGACTGCGGAACGTATTTTTAAAATAATAATTCAGAATGCCGTTTACCTGCGTTTTATTTTGATTCAGGATGAGCTCAATGAGGTAGTTGCTTGCAGAGCTTTTGTTTTTAACATTGGCATTACCATACCAGTAGCCTTCAACTGATTGTGAGAAACAGCGAAGGGAAAACAATAAAAATATCAGAATCAGGGCTCTTGTCATGGTGAGTTTCGATCAGGTTGCAGAATATAAAACGTTGAAAACGAGTAAAAATTATTTAACAAACCGCTTCATTTCCCGTTCAGCGTCTTTTTGCTTCAGCGTTTCTCTCTTATCATGAAGTTTTTTCCCTTTTGCGAGACCGATCTCCATTTTTACCAGGTTTTTTTCATTGAAAAAAATACGAAGAGGAACGACCGTATATCCCTTTTCCTTTAATTTACTTTCGATCTTTTTTATTTCCCTTTTTTGTAAAAGCAATTTTCTTTCACGTACAGGATCGTGATTATTTACCGTGCCGTGTGAGTATTCTGCAATGTGCAGGCTGCGAACCCACATTTCACCTTTATGGATAACGCAAAAACTATCGTTGAAGCTCGCTCTGCCTGCCCGTAAAGATTTTACTTCAGTGCCGAGCAAAGCAATTCCTGCTTCATATTTATCATCAATGAAGAACTCGTGATAAGCTGAACGATTTCTTATTTCTGGCACGTACTTGTTTTAATTTTTCTTCAAAAATATTTCCTCTATATAATAAATCTTTTCATCCCGGTTATAATATCCAAAATACTCTTTTCCGCCAATCATAAACTGGTTACAGGCATATGCCTTTCTTCCCACTCTATTCATGTAATCTTTTATCATGTCGTTTAAAGGCGAAGAAACTGTCCCTCCATTTATCAAATTTAAAGTGCGTGGGTCAACCAATAATTTGAAATGAGTTGATTTATAAAAATTGGCGCCATATCGCATGCTAACCGGGTTTCCTGGAACATATACTGTTTTTGAAACCTCGTACATATTTCCTACCCGTGTATTATAACCGCTTGGATCGGGTGCGGAGGAATAATAGGATTGTTGATAATACGTAGGGCCGCTTCCTCCGGAATGAACTTTGATCTTATCATAAGTACCGATCGTCATAACAACATTTCCATTTCTTTCTTTGTTCAGCATGATGGCTTCTGTTCCTTTATCAAGCGCTTTAATCAGTTTTTTTATATTATCCACATCCTTTTCGTCTGCCAATCGATTGCCCGTTCTTGTTTCGGTAACCGGCGCTTCTGCAAAGGTATTCATATCCGTTTCAGTGTTTATCTCATGCGTTTTCAACAACTGTCCTGTAGTCGCATTATAAATGGCAATGCGAATATTTTTTTTATTTAAAACCAATGAATAAATATTGTTGTCAAACAAAAAGCTGTTTACATACGATTGTCCTTTTTCATCTTTTGTCAAAGGAGAATGGTCTATTGATTTTTGAGTCACCGAATAATCTGATGTATTAACCATAATAACCTGAGTAGGGTCATCATCCTCATTCGTTACTATAGTAAGGCGCTGCGGTGAATGAAATATCTTTACTTTTTCGGTTGCTGATTCGAGTTCAGGATCCTCATCTTTTCCTATGGTAAATAATTTGATATCGTCGAGATAATCCGATAACCTTTTTTTCTTTGCGGTTACAGGTACAGCAATCTTCACTCTTTTTACAAAACTTTCTCCGGCACTATTTATTCCATAAAATACAAGCTCATTTGTTTCGTCATTGGCTGTTATCGAATAGTATTCCCCAAAGTTTCCAAATGATATCATTAGCTTTTCCTCTTCGGGAATTGTAAACAACTCACGGCTTGACACTGTTTTATTAACCGGGTCTACGTTTTCAACGTAGTAATATATTCGTTTTCCAAGAAATCTTTTGTCTGTTACTTTATAAACGAAATGGAATATTCCTCTGGCAGCAGTGCCTCCGAGATATTCCTGATCATCAAAATTGAAAACGGTACTTTTTAATCCATCTGCCGGCGAGAAACTGGTTAATTTTTTTAGTTCGTCATTGTATAAGATATAATCTGCCTTTTCATTATCCCGAAGTACTAATATAAAATATTTATTTGCCGGTTCCGGTAAGAAGAATGATTCATAATTTTTTTTAGCAAGAAATCCTTTATTGAATTCAAACGGATAGCTGGCAACTTTTTTTTGAGCATTTACACATGCGCATGCAATAGCAATGCCTGTCAATAGTAATGCAGTTTTCTTCATGAAACAAGAATAATATCAATTCTTAAATAATCCAAGAAGCGTAGACAGTTTCTCCTTCAATTCCTTTCTTGGAACAATGAAGTCAAGAAAACCATGTTCAAGAATGAATTCGCTACGCTGAAATCCTTCGGGAAGGTCTTTTTTGATCGTTTCTTTAATAACTCTTGGCCCGGCGAAGCCGATCAATGCCCCGGGCTCTGCAATATTCAAATCGCCCAGCATTCCGAAAGAAGCTGAAATGCCACCGAATGTAGGATCGGTTAATAACGAAATATAAGGAAGCTTTGCATCGCTTAATTGAGATAGTTTGCCACTTGTCTTCGCTAATTGCATTAATGAAAATGCGCTTTCCATCATTCTTGCCCCGCCGCTTTTGCTGATCACCATATAGGGCATTTTGTGTTGCAGGCAATAATCAACAGCTCTTGAAAATTTTTCTCCCATTACGCTGCCAAGGCTGCCACCAATGAACTCGAAATCCATACAGGCGATAACGATATCATGTCCGCCTACTTTTCCAACAGCTACACGCATGGAATCTTTCAGGTCGGATTTGCTCCATGTTTCTTCTAATCTTTTTTGATAAGGTTTCAGATCTGTGAAACCCAGAAAATCTTTGCTGCGGATATTTTCAAATAGTTCTTCGTATTGTTTGTCGTCGAAAATTATTTCATAATACTCATTACTGCCGATGCGGTGATGATAACCATCTTTCGGGCAAACAAAAAGATTTTCCCTTAGTTCAGTCACAGTACAGATATATCCGCATTCCGGACATTTAGTCCACAGACCTTCGGGAGTTTCTTTTTTTTCTGAAGTAGAAGTTGTTATTCCCTTTTTGATTCGTTTAAACCAACGGGTCTTAGTTTCTTCGGTTTTTCCTTCTTCACCAGCCAGATTGGCATCAAAATCTTCAACTTGTTTAGCCATAACCTCTTTGTTAGTGCACAAATATAGGGATTAAGGAGTTTATAGTACTATCGGGCAATTTCTAAAATTAACTGTTGGCCCCATTCAGTCCATAAACGAAAGTTCTATAGTTTTATTAACAGCGGAAATCTTATCGAAAATCGAATTTGCTGATTCTGCTATTGCAAATTGTATTTTGTAAATTTAAAAACTCAAAGAAGTGAGTGTTGAATGCATTTATTAAAACATTTTATTAAAAAATATTTTTGGTGGCTGGTATTTCACAATCGTATCATTGGTAAAAGCATTCGCCTGAACGATGAATATTCCAAACTACTTGATACGACGCCTTTTTTTTCTGAAACAAAATTGAACATCTTTACTGTTGACAATGAAGACGGAATCTTATTGAATATTTTTACAAAAATCGGGCCCGGCAATCGAAGGTTTGTAGATATAGGAAGTAACGACTGCATTAACAGTAATTGTGCAAACCTCTCTTTTCATTATGATTGGTGTGGAACTTTTGTTGATGCGAATAAAAGTTTAATAAACAGAGGCTATTATATTTATAGAAGACATTTTGGTAAACGAGTAAATAGGTTTTCATTTACTAATTGTCTCATTACCCCAACGAATATAAATTCGATATTAGTTAATTCGGGCGAAACTCCCGACATCGATTTGCTTAGCATTGATCTTGATGGAAACGACTATCATATTTGGGAGAGCATTCTTATTGTGCGGCCAAGGGTGGTAGTGGTAGAAGTGCAGGCAGAAAAAGGAAACCAGGTGTTTGTGCCGACGTATGAAAATGTGTTTGAGCCTTATGAAGATAATCTACCGAAAGGCGCTTCACCGTTATCAATGTGTAATTTAGCGAGGAATAAAGGCTATAAACTTGTTGCCGCAAACAGGGGCTGTTATAATCTTTTTTTTGTCAGAGAAGATTGTATGAAATGCCTGGAGGAAATATCAGTTGAGGAAATACTTTCTAACGATATTATGTAAATGATGGAAGATCAGTCTTAATCCAAATTTAAATACCGCTTCATTTTTTTAATTCGGGCACAGTATCTAACCATTGTTCCAAAGTTGTTGTCCCGATCGCAGGTGCAATGGTATCGCTTTGCATTACCGCCGTGAAAAATGCAAATTTGTCAAATAGATTTCTATTCAGAATTTTCAAAGCCGGCAGAAATGATCTGATCATAAATAATGGTACTTTTCTCACCTTCTTCTTTGGATTGACAGATTGCTGAATCAGTTCGTTTATCTGTTGCCGGGAGTAATTAGTTTTACCACCTGCTTCAATAATGGCATTTTTCATTTTTATTCCATCAACAATAATCCTGGCAAGATCTGTTGCATCAATCGGATTAGTCAATTTTTTTCCGCTTCCTATTGTCATCAATCTTCCTTTCTCTGCCATTTCAATAAGATCAATGAACGCTGTGAATATTGCAGTCGGTTTTACAATGGTATAATCTATTCCTGATGCTTTTACTTTTTCAGAAAAATCGTGATGGACGCTGAAATAAGTTAAGTGCGGATATTTCTCTGCGTGAAATGCAGATACGTAAACAAACTTTTTAATTTTTTCGTTTATAGCATCCTGCAATATCGTTGCGTTCGCTTCATAATCTATTTCCTGGAATGTGGATTTGCTTTTATCATTTGGCGATACGCTTTTACCAAGTGTTGATACAATCACATCAAATCCTTTACAAATGCCGTGAAGTTCTTCTGGTTTCGTAACGTTAGCTATCAACAGGTTTTTTATTTTGCCTTGCAAAATAAATTTGCGTTGTTCATTTCTTACAACAGCAGTTACGTCATATTGTTGGTTGATCAATTCATCGGCGACCTTGCGCCCCAATTGACCTGTACCACCAAACAGTAAAACTTTTTGCATTGATTACGGATTTGGCGCTTTTAAAACTGTTTCAAATAATTTATAAATCCGCTTATACTCATCTGTCCAACTGCTTGGCTCAACAAAACCATGATCTTCCATCGGATAAGGAGCTATTTCCCAGTTGTCTTTGCCTAATTCAATCAAGCGTTGCGTTAATTCAACCGCATCCTGAAAATGAACATTGACATCCACCATGCCATGGCAAATCAATAAATGACCTTTCAATCCCTCTGCAAAATATAACGGAGAACTTTTTCGGTAAGAGAGACTGTCGTTAAAAGGTTCGTTTAAAATATTGGATGTATAACCATGATTATAATTCGCCCAATTAGTAACTGGCCTTAGCGCCGCTCCTGCTGCATACACATTCGGTTCTGTAAAGAGCGCCATCAGCGAAATAAAGCCGCCATACGAACCGCCATACACACCAATACGTTTTGGATCAACGCCAAATGTTTTTACCAGGTAATTGGCTGCGTCTGTATTATCATCAAGATCTTTTCCGCCCATATGACGATAAATACCGGTTCGCCAATCACGTCCATAGCCGGCACTGGCGCGGTAGTCAATATCAATTACATAATAGCCATTATCTGCAAGAAGATTATGAAACATGTATTCATGATAGTAATAGCTCCACCATTTATGAGCATTCTGCAGGTAGCCGGCACCGTGAACGAAGATCACCGCTGGTTTCGATGGATGTGGAGTTGCCGGTTTATACAACCTTCCGTAAACCTGGGCTCCATCACGTGCCGTGAAAGTGATGATCTCCGGGTCTCGCCATGGATATGATTTGAATTCTTCCGTTTGTGCCTTATCGGTTATTTGTTCCAGTTTGCCACCCGGTTTATTTTCCTGTAAATACAATTCCCACGGTTTGTTCGAATAAGAATAAAGGATGGCAATATTTTTTTCATCCGGTGATATAGTAACCTGGTTGCCACCGGTCATTGTTGTGATTCTTTCTTTTTTACCATTCGCAATCGTCAAGCGATAAAATTGCTGTTCGCCCGGATTTACTTCGTTGGTAATGATATAAAAATATTTTTTATCCGCTGAAAGCTGGCTTTGCTGTACTTCATACTTTCCTGTCGTGATCGTTTTTCGTTCTGTTGTTTGCACATTAATACTGTATAAATGCGAATAGCCTGTCACTTCAGATTGAAACCAAAAATCATTTTCGGTAATCCATCCTTTATTTGTGCCGCCAGAACCCCATCCGATTCCGGGACCACCGATCCATGCATTATCGTGCTGGCGATCCAATAATTTTAATTTGCCAGTTGATGGATTTACTAACATCAGCCAACGGTCCTTGTTATCATCTGAAAAAATATCCAACACACAATTCGTTGCCTTCGGTGACCAATAAACGCCCTGGACATTTACGGTCCTTACCGGAGGGTTTTTTATTTGTTCTGCAAAATGCTGAGGATAATCTTTTACATAATCCGGTAGCTCATGGATACCGGGAAGAGAATCAGTTTTGATCAAAAGAACCGTATCGCTGGTCCTGTCATAAATATAAAATTCGCTCAGCCCTTGTGGCGCACCTACTTTACTACGACCTGGAATATCTTCAGTAAAACCGCTTTGGGTTACATAATTCGGCACGATAGTCCTATGAACATTTTGTGCATCTTTCTGAAGGTTGTAGGCGATATACTGACCATCGGGGCTGATGGATAAGTTAAATAAACTCTTCCCGTCGAGTGAAATACTTTTTAGAGTTTCTGCTTTGGGTAAACTTTTGCGAAAAGCTTCCGCCTTGTCGCTTTTTAGTTTTCTTAACCGTAACACATCGAAATATAACTGCCGGTCATTGGCGAGCCATTTTTCCTGGGAAGTGGAATCTTTAGCTGGTTTTTTGGCGTCGCTTTTTTCTTCAATGTTTGTAAGCTGTGTTGTTTCACCAGTTGCAATATCCCATGAATAAAGATTTTCCTGTTTTGTATAAACGACCGATGACTCATTGAATGAAAACTGCGGATCGCTTTCTATGTCCACGGTTTTTGTTACCCGTAATGTTTTGCCGGATTTTATTTCGGTACAGAATATATCGCCGTCTTTACTGTACACATAAGCTGTATGCAGAATGTTATAAGAAATATCAGAAGCTGGTAAACTATTTTTTCGTTCTGTCGCCGTTACTTTCTTTGGGGATTTGTTGGATAATGAAATATGGTACAACGAATCAGCCAGCGCCTGTTCAGGGTTCCAGCTAAAAAACAATTCTTTACTGTCGTAACTCCAGTATGGCGAAGAAGGGGAGGTGCCGATCCACTTTGGATCACGCATGATTTTTTCAACGGTTAATGATGATAATTTTTGCTGCGCAGTCATTGATAGCGAAGAAACGATAAGGCTGCACAATAAGGCCTGTCTTCTCATAGTAGTTATTTTCAGGCATAAATATAGGGGGAGAAGAGGAATAAAAACCTAATGACTATCTGCAATTGGTTTCGGCTCAAATATTAGAGAGTGAAAAATGAAAAGGTAAAAGTGAAAAATAGTATCTGTCTATCGCTTGTCTTAAAAATCTGATGATCGAAATGTTTTAAAAACAGTAAGAAAAGTAAGAGTTTTTCATACTCAATTAATTATTCGGGGCACCACCATCAATCCAGCAAAGAATAGAATTTTTTTGTGCGGTTGTAATAGAACCTGTGAGTGGCATTCGCCCTGAAGCGACAGCATCTCTTATTTGTACTCGTGCATTGAAAATGGCTGTATAATTTAGTAGAGCGCCGGGGCCATTTCCACTGCCGGAGCCATGGCAGTTTCCATCGGTGGCACATTTAGTTTCTATGATAACACTTACGTCGTTACTGAATGACTTTGCTGTAACTGTATTGCAATCCAATGTCTCTTCGCCTGTACCACCGCCTGTTGTTTCTTTACTTTTACTGCAGGCAAACAGTATTAACAACGCCATTATCCCTATAGTTAAAATCTTCCTCATTCCAAACTACTTTACGTTCATAGGCTCTAACGACTCGATCGTGGACAAAGTTGCCTTTCGTAGTTGCGAAATGTGATTTTAACGCTTTCATTGGCAAATCTCTTATGGATTATACGATACGCCAATCGTGTTTATAACAAAAATGCCCCGCATTGCTGCGAGGCATTTTATTAAAGATTGTCAGAACTATGCGTTCCTGTTTATACAATTCAGATCTTCAAAGGCAACCTCAAGCCTTTTGATAAATGTTTCTTCTCCTTTGCGCAACCAAACTCTGGGATCATAAAATTTCTTATTTGGTTTTGCAGGCCCTTCAGGATTTCCCAACTGACCTTGTAGATACGCTTCGTTTTTCTTATAGAAATTTAAAACACCTTCCCAGAAGGCCCATTGTAAATCGGTGTCAATATTCATTTTGATTGCACCGTATCCGATCGCTTCGCGAATCTGATTCTGTGGTGAACCGCTACCACCATGAAAAACGAAATAAACGGGTTTTGCTGCAGTCTTAAACTCTTTTTGAATATACTCCTGGCTGTTGTTTAATATCACCGGTCTCAATTGTACATTGCCCGGGCTGTAAACGCCGTGTACATTGCCAAATGCAGCAGCAACGGTAAATAATTTACCGACTTTGCTTAGTTCTTCATATGCGTAAGCAACGTGCTGCGGCTGTGTATATAGCTTATCATTTTCTACATCGCTATTGTCTACACCATCTTCTTCACCTCCGGTAACGCCCAATTCAATTTCTATACTCATTCCCAACGGCTGCATGCGTTTAAAGAATTCAACAGAAGTATGAATATTTTCTTCAATCGGCTCTTCGCTCAGGTCAAGCATATGCGAACTGAAGAGCGGCTGCTTCTTCTCCTTATAAAATTGTTCTCCTGCGTCCAGCAATCCGCTTATCCAGGGTAACCATTTTTTTGCGGCATGGTCGGTATGTAGAATAACTGGTACACCATAATATTTTGCAACATTGTGAATATGTAAGGCGCCAGAGATACCGCCGCTGATATTTGCTTGTAGTTTATCATTCGGCATTCCCTTTCCGGCCATGAACTGTGCTCCCCCGTTTGAAAATTGAATGATAACCGGCGAGTTTACTTTTGCCGCGGCTTCAAGTACCGCGTTAATTGTGTCTGTGCCTGTAACATTTACAGCAGGCAAAGCAAATTCGTTTTGTTTTGCATCATTGTAAAGGGCTTCCAGTTCGTCGCCGAAAAGTACCCCAGCTCTGTATTTTCCCATTTTTAAATCGTTCTTTGTTTTATTAGAGATTCTATAATATATGGCAGGCAATCAATGAGGTTGCGAAGGTAACGATACGCGATTTTATAAAAAAGTAAAACTCGGTGCAGTCTGAAAGTCCGAAAGATCGGTAGTCCGGTATCATTTTCCCTTCAGGCGTTTCGTTTTTTCCTGGATCAGCTTGAGATTATCCTTGAGCATTAACTTTAAGTGGAGTTTTACGATTTGTCCCATTGAATGACAACGATTGAATGCCTTCGAATGAAAATAACCATTCAATTCATTCTTCAATTGCTCTTTCTTTTCGGGGAGCGAGATAGAGTCTTTTGACATGATGTTGAACAAGTCCATCAAC
The DNA here is from genome assembly GCA_049840875.1 of Chitinophagaceae bacterium. GTDB lineage: Bacteria > Bacteroidota > Bacteroidia > Chitinophagales > Chitinophagaceae > JAFDYH01. The sequence goes on from JASGJE010000009.1 coordinate 118,613, forward strand.
CGGAATCGTGACGCAGCCACTCTGAACGCCATAGACGATTTTTCTTCTGCCTGGTATTGATCAATGGATTCTTTATTCAATTGTTGCAATGTCATTTTCACCAGGGAATTATTTTCTTTAAAAAATTGTGGCAGGTATAAATTTTTTCTTCCCTCATAGCATTCCTGGTCAAAATCGATAGCTCGTATGCGATACTGATATCCTTCAATATCCGGGGTAATATCCACGACGAAATTGTAGCTACGCATATCGCCCAGCAACCGAACAAAGCAACGTTCATTAAACTTGACAAACTCTTTCGCCAGCCTTGTCTTGTTTGTTTCTGGCTTATCCAACATTTTCTTGATGAACACGTCTCCCGGAATTCCCGGAATATGCTCTTCCACAAGTGTATTACCGTGCGTAAAAAAAGTCATGCGGTTTGGTGAAAGAATATGTTCGAGTTCGAGACCATAAATGCGTGAAGCATCCGTCATTTTTACATAATAATGATCGTAGTTGGAATTGAATTTATTGATGATCCGAATGCGGAATGGAAACGAATTTCCAAATGTGCAATAATCAATTCTTTCAACGTCGAGATGATTGATAAAACTAAGATCTCCTTCCGTTTTTAAAATGGCGTATATCTTCACTAAGCCTTCACGCAGGTAGTCCCACTCACGTTTATCATACACGGCTTTTTCCCATAGTGTGTAATTGCCATCGCTGTCTTTGATTGGGATTGTCCAGGTAAAATTCAAAAGGTCTTTATGAGAAACAGGCAATGTTACTTCGCGACCATGATGCTTAAGATAAGTATGAAGTGGCTTACTGACCGGGTATAATATCTTTTTCCTGGAGGGCCGGTCTACCTGGCCGTCAATCGTACTGTTATTTTCAATGAAGCCCATGTCGCCACAAATTAAGGAAATAGGTGGGAGCTTGCAGCATGCGACTGCCATACCAACTGAACATTTCACCATCAACAAGTAAAATTGCTGTATCAGGAACTCCTCTTTTTATTTCGTCAATATGTTGCTCTTTAAAAGGATAGGGTTCAGACGAAAGTAAAATCAATGATGGCTTTTTTGCAGCAATATCTGCGAATGTAACGATAGGGTATCGGGAGCTGTCGTGAAACACATTTTCAAGGCCTGCTGCGTTCATCATTGCATCAATAAATGTATCTCCACCGACTGTCATGTAAGGATTACGCCAGATTAAATAACAGGTTGTCTGTTTTTGATGAATTTCATTTAACGAAAAGAATTGATGATTTATCGCGGCAACCAGTTTTTCAGCTTCCCGGCTTCTATTGGTCAAAATGCCACAATGATATATTGTTTGTATAGCGTCATGTATTGTGTTAATGTCTGTGAGCCATACATCATAATTTGCGGCCAATTGCAATACCTGCTCTTTTTCATTCTCTTCTTTATTTGCGATGATGAGATCAGGCTTTAGTTGACTTATTTGTTGCAGGTGTAGGTTTTTTGTTCCACCGATTTTTATTTTTGAATTATACCAGTGTTTCGGACGAATACAAAACTTAGTAATACCAATTACTTCATCATTCAGATTCAGATCAGATAATAGCTCTGTCAACGATGGAACAACGGAAATAATTCGGGAATAAGCTTGATGCTTTGTAGTAAGGAAATCAGAAATATCGACAAAACCAGGCATTGGTTTTATCTGCAAATTAATAAAGCGATAAAGAAGGGAAAAATGCTGGAAAGAAAGGAAGGTCACCGCTTTCCCCCTGCCAAAAACTGGTTTCGGCAGGAGGGGTATCGGACCTAAACTTCTTTCATCAGGATTTGGACTGCGGTGATCGGAAAAGGTTAGTTGGACGGTTAGCGATGCGATGATTCGCATGTGTTTTTCAAGGATCTGGCATTTTTCAAAGATCAGTAACGGTCTTTTCTTACGGATATTGGTCCCGATAAAAATCGGGGTGGTTTTTCTTGGATCTTGGTTCCGATAAAAATCGGGTTTGGTTTTTCTTACGGATCTGGATCTGGTTTTCTCGGATCTTGGATTTCGGTCCCGATGGGTACCGGGAGGTTTCTCTTACGGAAATTGGATATTAAATCTTCAAAGAATTATAAGGTTTCAATATTGTTTTTCAGGGCCTGGATTCTGGTGTTTCAAAGATTGCAAAAAAAAGAAGTTGACTGATATTGGATTTAGGCGCCCGACTGCTGCGGGTCTGGTTTTTTCGTTGGTATTGGATTTAAATTTCTGGACGGTTTTTCTTTGGATACTGTTTGATTGATATTGTATCAATCAACTTCTGACACAAAAGTAGGGGCGTATTGTGTTCTGGAATAGAGCAGTTTTGACCGTTTTTACAGCAACAGTAAATACCAAAACGATAGTAAAGGAGCGCAGAAGGCAATAGAAGATCAACGGATAAATGAATCGTAATTTTACGAAAAAAGGCTATTTCGATTGATTGTGGTCAATCTGACGTCAAATAACTGAATACCTGCCTGAAACGAAAAATTAGTTGAATTTTTATAAGCCCCTGAAAGACTGGTATAAAAATAGGGTAACCTGCAGTTAAAAATTATTTGTGGTGTTAGTTCCCCAAAGCCTGAATGACGTCATATTTAGTAACGATATGCAGATTTCCTGCTTCATCTTTTGAAAGTACTGCACCATTTTCTTTATTAATCAGATGACTTAGCCGCTCGACCGGCGTCTCAAAATCTACGGTTGGAAATAGCGGTTCGAGCACATCTTCTATTTTTGAATTCTTGATATCAGGATTGTCGAAGATTTTTTGAAACAAACCACTTTCGCTGATAGAACCTTTAAGGCCGGTATCATTTACCACTGGAATATGCTCTATGTCATATTTCTTCATAAGTTCAACTGCTTCTGCAACTGTTTTTCCTGATTCTATGGTTACCAATCGTTTAGTACCGCGGGAGTTGATGATATCTTTAAACGTTTTTACATCAAGAAAACCCCGTTCAATCATCCATTGATCGTTATATATTTTTCCCACATACCGGCTGCCATGATCGTGAAAAATACAAACTACAAAATCATTTTTCTTCAATTTACTTTTCAGTTGCATCAGGCCCTGCATACAACTTCCGGCGCTATAACCACAAAACAAACCCTCTTCTTTCGCTAACTTTCTCGCCATTACTGCTCCATCTTTATCTGTTACCTGTTCAAAATGATCGATAACTCTCATGTCATAATTCAGCGGTACGAAATCTTCTCCGAAACCTTCACTGATATAGGGATGAACCTCATTCATGTCAACTATTCCTGTACGAAAGTATTTTGTGAGCAAAGAGCCATAAACATCTATTGCCCAAACTTGTATGTCTGGATTTTTTTCTTTTAAAAACATCGCTGTACCCGTTATAGTACCGCCTGTTCCCGCTGTACAAACAAGATGAGTTATTTTGCCCTGTGTTTGTTCCCAGATCTCTGGCCCCGTTGTTTCATAGTGCGCTAACCGATTAGCCAGGTTGTCGTACTGGTTCATGTGATAGGAGTTTGGCACTTCCGTTGCCAATCGCTTTGCTACACTATAATAGCTTTTAGGATCTTCTGGCGCCACGTTAGTCGGGCAAACGATCACTTCAGCGCCGACTGCTTTCAGAATGTCAGCTTTCTCTTTCGATTGTTTATCTGTAGTAACAAAAATGCACTTGTATCCTTTTACGCAGGCCGCCAGGGCCAGTCCCATTCCGGTATTTCCGCTGGTGCCTTCTATAATGGTTCCACCAGGTTTCAGCTTGCCTTGTTGCTCCGCTACTTCCACCATTTTCAACGCCATCCTGTCTTTTATTGAATTGCCGGGGTTGAAATAGTCAACCTTGGCAGCAACGGTGCATGGGAAATCCTTCGTGATTTTATTTAAACGAATAAGTGGGGTATTACCAATCGTTTCGAGGATGTTGTTTTTGATATTCATAGTAAAAATTGAACAATACAAAGTTAGCTTTTGCTGAGTTACGACATTGTAAAGCTTTGGACATACATCGTTTGAAAATTTCGAAACTCACCGGAAATTTTCAATTTCCTTTCTATATTTAATTATTCGTCGGAAAATATGTATCGCCATTTCCTTTTATTGCTTGCCTTATCCTTTCCTGTGTGTATTTATTGCCAGGGTATAAACGAAGTTGACCCTGTGAAGGACCGGCTTTTTTATATTGCCGGTGTAGTTGATTCGCGGATTGATAAATCGATTGAGATGCTGCCGGTCTGCGGCACTTATAATGGCACTCAAACCGATATTTCACTTCCATTTGAACAAGCTATTTTACAATTGATCAATGACCGATTACCTCCAGACAGTTCATTAATTCCGATATACATTGATGTACAACAGTTCGAAGTTATAAATACAGATAGTGCTGGAAATTCAAAACGACAGCTTGCTCTAAGGTTCAACTATGAACTTGGCTCTACAGTGGAAAGAAGCGACTTTGCCTTTTTTTTTTCAAAAGTGAATTATTCAGATACATGAAAACAACTGCGCACTACGCAGATATATTTCAGAAAGAAATACCGTCAATTGGTCGGTGGCTGAATAACTTCATAAGCAAGACCTTGAACGATGTCCCTTATCGCGGGATTGTTGTAAACACACAGATGATTCATTATTCTGCGAGCCCTGATACCATATACTATAATCCGCCCCGGAAATTACAATGGAACGAATTTAAAGGCCTTCCAGACAATAATTCGACTGCTACAGCTCAGACAGCTTCCTCTATTGGTTATCTTACCACGTCACAGATTACTGATGGATATCTGAATGTGTATGTTACTCTCGGTTGCTTTTTTCTTCCTAAACAGTCATGGATAAAAAGAAATTCAAACTGGCGAACCCTCATCACGCATGAGCAAATACATTTTGATATCGGATATTTATGGGCGATAAATTTTTTTGAGGCAGTAAAGAAACATCAGTTTTCGGTAAACGGATGGCAACGTGAACTTAAATGGCTAAGCGAAACCTATGTTGATGAAATGAATAAAATGCAGAGAGACTATGATGATGAATCCGATAACGGAAGAAACGAACCAAAGCAAAGGGAATGGCAAAAAAGAATCGCGGTACAAGCATCGAAAAGCCCCCTTTAGAAAAGGAGGCTTATAACCGGACCTGATGAATTTAATCATCAAGCTTCTTTAGAAAGTTGCTTGCGTTTATTGGCAAGATAGCGATCCAGCAACATCAAGCCCAATAGCACATTTAACATCATGAATACGGTGAGGTAGGTACCATTGAAAAAACGAGTGATGTCCACCTTCTCAATTGTTTCATTCACATATTTGTTCACAGTTCCGTTGCTATTGTTGGAATTCCAATCGATCTGGCCGATTGCATAAACAAGGAAAAAGGCGATCATTGTAAAAAAGAAAATCGCAATTCCCCAAATCACTTTCTTATCAATATATGTTTTCGCAGCAGGCGCTATATGATATTTTGATATTTCCTCCATTACATTTTTGGTAAAACGCATAGAAGGAGCTTCCAATTCGGTTGCATTCATCAATTGATGTACTTCCATCAATTCACGATACTTCTCACGCCATTCGTTGTTTTCCTGCACCAGCTTTTCAATCACAGTTCTTTCTTCCGCTGTGCTCAAACCGTCGATGTAATCCCAAAGACGGCTTTCCAGGTTTTCATTTTCAATATTCATAGCAAACACTTTAATTGGTTTGTATCAGTATAATCGATAAAGAGCATATTTCTTATGAATAAATGTCTTTTACTTCTTCTGTAAATGCTGTTTCCATTTTTTCTTTTAGCCTTGTTCGTGCACGATGCAATCTCACCTTCACTGTATTAGTTTCCAGCCCTAAAATTCTGCCGATCTCTTCAAGACTTTGTTCCGCTTTATAAAACAAGGTCAGTATTTCTGAATCATCATGGCTCAGCATACCGATGGCTGCATTCACCATATTGATCTTCGATTTTTGTTCCACCTGGTTGGCATTAAACCCTGAATCTTTGTTTTCCGCCGTTATAAACACCTTTTCGTTATCCAGCGATTGTACGTCCAGTTTCTTCTTTCTCAAAAACGTAATACATGTTGTGTTGACAATTGTGTACAACCAGGTACTGAATTTCGAATCGCCACGAAAGTCTGCCAACGAACGATACGCTTTTACAAAAATATCCTGTGCTACTTCTTCGGCATCTTCACGTGTTTTGATGAACCGCAATGTGAGCGTAAAGACATAGTTCTGGTATTTATTGACCAGTTCTGCGTATGCCTGATGCTCACCCTGCAGCACCCTGCTGATGATTTCTATATCTGAAGGTCCGGTTGACATTCTGAATAATAGGACTACTCATGTGCGGAGCAGGTTACAAAAGTCGTGGAAGTTTTTGAGTTCTAAAGTTTTGAACCAGTCCGGCGGTCGCGCCAACTTCAAAACTCGCTTATGTATATAATAGGTATTCAGTGTTCAAACCAAAACTTCAAAACTTTTTCCTGCTCAACTGTAACCTCGCCGAACCAGTGCGAGTCAGATAATTTGTAAACAGATTGATTAAAAGTTCTTTAAGGCTGTAACCTGGATTCCGGAGAGGTAGTCATAAAGAGCAAATACGAACAAATTCATTAAAATATAAACCTTACAATTATGCCAGTCTCAGCAGCGTTATTTTTAATAGTATCTTCTCTCGGGCTTTTTGCCATGATTTTTGGCATTGTCTATATGTACAAGAAAGAGAATTTAGCTATGATTGAAAAAGGCTTAAACCCAAAAGAATATGCCAACCGCCCAGTTCCATACAAAAACTTAAAATGGGGATTATTATTAGTTGGTGCGGGTATTGGACTTTTTTCTGCTTTTTTAATTGATACTTTACTTCTGCCATATCGTGTGCAGCCGGAAGCAGTTTATTTCTCAATGATAGCAATCGGTGGTGGCCTTGGTTTGGTTTTCTCGTATCGTGTAGAAAAACGCGAATTGCTGGATCGCGAACCTAAATAAAAAGCCGCAACATGAAAATGCTGCAATTGAAAAAACAACATTCAATGTACGGGGTGAGCTTATTGCTCGCCCCTTTTTTTCAATTTATATCCGGGTTCTTCTGGGTGGGTAAGGAATATGGTGTAACGGGCGGAACTCTCCTGTTTTTATCTGTGCTATTTTGGATTCCCGCTTTGATCGTCTTGTTTGATTTAGTAAAAGAAAAATATCCAAACTACGCTGCCTGGGGTTTATTAATTGCGATAATAGGTTTTATCAGCGGCGCCAACTTTGCGATGGTAGGAGTGATGTCGGAGATTTTCAACATTGATCACGACAGTTACCTGCGTGGGTTCTCCAATTATAAATTAAGCGCAGATATCTTGTTATTTCAGAGTGGCCCTTTAGCCCCTGTAAGTCTTTTGGTTTTAGGAGTTGTTTTATGGAGAACGAGATCTGTTGCGCCCCTGATCGCTTCACTAATTATTGTCGGCGCTATTCTTTTTCCGTTAAGTCGTATTTTAAGAGTAGAATGGGTCACTCACGTTTGTGACATTTTCTTATTAATACCATTATCTGTTTTAGGAATAAATATTTTGAATAACCGGTGATAGAAAACAATTATAAAAGATATTTTCTTTTATTCTCTTCGCACTACATTTGCAGCAACATACTCAAAGGGGTGCCTTGCTATTCATCAATTGGCGAATAGCTGATAAAAAGGCTGAGATCATACCCATTGAAAGATTTATAAAAAATCTTTCAGCACCTGATCCGGGTAATGCCGGCGTAGGGACGAGCTATAATCGAGGTTGATACATTATTTCTTTGGGTTGTTCACAAATATGAGTGTACAACAATGGTGGCAACTGTTTATACAACAGTTAAAAGAAACTGATTTTATTCAATGGATGGCTGTCTTATTAGGGGTCGCTGAGGTTCTATTAGCAAAAGCCAATAAGATATGGCTATATCCAGCAGGCATCGCCAGCATTATTTTATCTGTCTGGGTGCTATACCAGGCCGGTTTATTTGCTGAATGCTTTTTGAATCTATATTACCTGCTGATGAGTATTTATGGTTGGTGGTATTGGGTAAAAAAGAAAGATAAGCCCCCTATAAAAATTTCCAGGAGTAATAACCAGGAATGGATTATTGGTTTTTTAATCAGCATTGGTGGTACTTTTTTCCTGTTTTTCATCTTGAAATATTTTACACCTTCCACTGTTCCGTTTTGGGATGCCTGGGTAAGCGCCACTGCATGGGCTGGCATGTGGTTATTGGCAAAACGTAAAATCGAGAATTGGATTCTGCTAAATATCTCAAATGCATTTGCGATTCCCTTATTGTTCAAGAAAGAACTTCCACTTTATGCATTGTTAACCATTTTTCTTTTCATCATCGCGGTGTTGGGTTATATAAAATGGAATAGAATTTTGAAAAAAGAAAAATCACTTCAACCTGCTTTATGAAACTATCGGAGAACATGATTAACGAAATAGATGAAAAAACCCTGCGAAGCTTTGCCGCAGCTGCAGAACAAAATGGGCGGCTTTGTAATGAACAGTTGGAAATAATTTATAAAAACAACTGGTTTAATTTATTCGTGCCAAAAGAATATGGCGGGTTAGAACTATCGTTGACCGATGGATTGAAAATAGAAGAGTCATTAGCGTATATTGAAGGAAGCCTTGGTTGGACAGTTACGCTATGCGCCGGAGCCAATTGGTTTGTTGGTTTTTTGAATAAAAAAGCTGCACTGGAAATTTTTTCGGATAAAAAAGTGTGCCTTGCCGGCAGCGGACGACCATCGGGTGTTGCTAAAATCTTGCCTGGTGGATTTGAAATAACTGGTTACTGGAAATACGCCACCGGTGCTCCTCATGCAACTGTTTTTACTGTGAACTGTGTTATGGAAAAAGATGGATTATTATTAAAGGACGAAAACGGCAAACCACAAATCGCATCATTCTGGTTTACAAAAGATGAAGTTTCCATCGATTATGACTGGAAAACAATGGGAATGAAAGCCACAGCCAGTGAAAGTTTTTCCGTGTACAAATTAATAGTTCCTGCCAACCGGATATTCCATATTCAACCTACATCCGTCGTTTTGGAAGGCGCTATTTATCGCTATCCCTTCCTGCAATTTGCCGAGGCGACTTTAGCGATAAATATGTCCGGAATGGCAATGCATTTTTTTGACTTATGTGAATTTTTATTTTCAGAAAAATATGCTGAGGCGGGAGCAGACGCATCTTTGAAAATGAAAAATCTACTTGATAATTGTAAACAGCGATTGAATAATCTTCGTGAAATATTTTTTGAAGCGATAGATAGGAGTTGGGCAGAATTACAGCGAACTCAATCTGTAAATGATAAAGATCTGAAACAGATTAGCGAGGTCTGTAAAGAACTCGCAAGAAGTGCGAGATTGTTGACAGAAGAACTATATCCTCATTGTGGTTTAACTGCAGCCGATCCAACAACTGAAATAAATCGTATTTGGAGAGATATTCATACTGCCAGCCAGCATACGTTATTGGTCTAAACCGGGACCTGCTTACCGCAGGCAGGTTTGCTGGATTTTAAGGATTTATGCGATAGTTATATCATTGAATTGTTGGACTCTTGTTTTTTAATGGCTGTTCTGTTAACTAAAGCAATATAACCATGCAGCAATCTAAACAATGAAAGGATATTCACCACTGGCAATTCACCGTTCACCATTTTACTTTCTTATCTCTTCCAGCGCTTTCTTGATTACCTCATCATCGGAATTCAGCAATTCATAAAAACCTTCATTTCTCCATCTGTACCTGGCAAGGTATGCTCTTATGCGCCGTTCAATATCGGCTTTATCTCTTTCAGAAACCTTTTTCAGGTCGACAGAATCTTTCTTTGCAAAATTGTTCAACTGGTTCCAGGCATCGCTGCTATTGTAGGTCTTTGCAAAGTCACCGGGAGAGTTATATTGTTTGAATTCCTGCAGATGGCTGATGTAGTAATTGTAAATAAAATTATTAAAACTGCCATCGAGGTACAACCGGCTTACACTGCGTTGAATGGAATTGGTATCGATAGAAACAAAAATATCAGGCATAATTCCGCCACCGCCATACACTGTTCTTCCTGCTGGTGTTTTATATAATTTACCACCGTTAATTTTATTGGAATCGGCATATAGCATTTCCCCCGTTTCATAGCGATGCCATATTTCATCCATATACACTTTCTTGCCTTTATCATAAGGCCGTTGAATGCTGCGACCAAGCGGCGTATAATAACGTGCAATTGTCAAGCGCACTGCCGACCCATCACTCAATGAATATTGTTTTTGTACTAAACCTTTTCCAAACGTTCTTCTGCCGATAATTGTAGCACGGTCCCAATCCTGCAACGCGCCGGATAATACCTCACTTGCGCTGGCAGTTAATTCATCTACCAAAACAACCAGCTTCCCTTTTTCAAAAAGGCCATCCCTTCTTGCTTTGAATTCTTCTCTTGGGCTATTATTTCCCTGCGTATATACAATAAGTTTTGTACCATCCAGAAACTCATCTGCCATATTCACCGCTTCACCCATAAAGCCACCGCCATTGCCACGCAAGTCAAGAATCAATTTGCCCATTCCTTGTTTTTGCAGACGTTCCAGGTTTTCCATGAAATCATGATAAGCGTTGTCTGAAAATTTATTCAGCTTGATATACCCGGTTGTTGAATCGATGATATAAGCAGCATCTATTGATGAAACGGGAATCGTACCGCGTTTTACTGAAATAACCTGTGGCTTCCCGGTTCTGAGAATGTTTAATGCAACGGTAGAACCATCTTCACCGCGAATAAATTTCTTTACATCGTCTGTCGACATGTTTTTCCCGGCAATCAGCGAGTCATTTACTTTCACGATTTTATCGCCAACCTGCAACCCTGCTTTATCACTCGGTCCATTGGGAATAACATACACGATATTCACCGTATCGCTGAACATGTTGAATTCAACACCGATGCCTTCGAAACGACCCATTATATCATCATTTACTTCCTGCAGATTGGAAGGCGGTATATAAACACTATGCGGGTCAAGTTCACTTACGATATCCTGTATCGCACCTTGTTGCAACGTATCCACACCGATTGAGTCAACATATTTCTGCTTGATGAGATCAATCGTTTCCTGCAGCGGTCCGCGTCGCTCTGTTTTAAAAAAACTACTGCCCCCGGTTTGATCTTTCATTTTAAAACCGAAGTACATGCCGCCGATCATCACAATTGAAAACAGGAGCGGAAGCCAAACCTGTAATTTTTTATTGCCCATTGTCTGCTGTTTCTTTGTATTTTAATTGCAAAATACCCGTTTTGGCGCAACTTTAGAAGTCGCTCATCCAAAACAACGTTTCTTTTCTTATAATTGTTTTATGGCAGGAGTTAAACTGATAGCAGACAGCGGCGCAACCAAGACAGAATGGTGCTTGTTAAACAAAGGCAGGAAGAAAAAGATCTTTACCCAGGGCATCAGCCCGTATTTTCTGAATGCAGCGCAAATACGTGATTTGATTCAAAAAGAATTAAGCCCTAAGTTAAAAGAGGTAATGATCAATGAGGTGTTTTATTATGGTACCGGCTGCATCAACCCGAAGAACGCAAATATTGTAAAGACTGCGCTCAGGTACGTGTTTCCAAAAGCAAAACTGAATGTTACTCATGATATGATGGGTGCTGCCCGCGCATTGTGCGGTCATAAAAAAGGTGTAGCCTGCATTTTGGGTACTGGCTCAAGTTCATGTTATTATAATGGTAAAACATTGGGAACCGTTCGCACAGGCCTGGGTTATGTGTTAGGCGACGAAGGTAGCGGGGCCTATCTCGGGAAAAAGGTCGTGCAGTACTATTTGTATGATACGTTTGATGAAGATTTGAAAAAACGCTTTGAGCTTACTTTTAAAACTAATTACGCCGAGATACTGGAGAATGTATACAAAAAACCATTGCCCAACCGATACCTCGCAGGTTTTGCAATTTTTCTTGCAGAGAACCGGGGCCATTTTATGATTGAAAACATTCTTGAAGATGGGCTCAATGATTTTTATTTTACACACTTATGCAAATACAAAGAGATATGGACATCCCCTGTTCATTTCGCCGGTAGCATTGCATACGGATTCAGAGATGTATTAAGAGAACTTTGCCATCAATATGAGTTTGAATTCGGCAGAGTATTGAAAAACCCGATGGAAGGGTTGATTGAATATCACGGTTAAATAGACTTTAAGGCATAAAAATGACGATTGACTATTGACAAAATCGGATTATGCCTTTTAAATTTGAAAGACTTGACATTTGGAAGCTTGCAGTTAGCTTTGCTGATGACGTTCATTTATTGACGCGAAAATTCCCTAAAGAAGAAATGTTTTCACTTACTTCACAATTTAAAAGAGCAGCGGATTCTATTTCATTAAATATTGCTGAAGGATCTATAGGACAGTCTAATGCCGAGCAACGGAAATTTATTGGCTATGCAATCCGCTCGTTAGCTGAATGTGTAACCTGCATTTATCTTTCAGAAAAACGAGAATATATTACTCATGAAGAGTTTATTATGTTATATAAACGATCTGAAGAACTTTTTGCAAAAATGAATAAGTTCAGAAATAACTTGGACGACGGACAATAGGGGAGTAATTGTCAATGGTCAATTGTCAAATGAAGAGTTACAAAATTAAATGTATGAAGGAAATGGGCGGATTTATACGAACAACAGAGCAGGAGTCGAAGTACAATGATTTGGATAAAATGAGCATTGCCGAGATACTGACCGATATCAATAGTGAAGATAAAATAGTACCCGCCGCAGTTGAAAAAGCAATACCACAGATTGAAGCCCTTGTACAAACAATAACGGATAAAATGCTGATGGGCGGACGGCTGTTTTATATTGGTGCAGGAACCAGCGGCAGATTAGGAATCGTAGACGCCAGTGAATGTCCGCCAACATACGGCGTACCTTATGGCTTAGTAATCGGAGTCATTGCAGGAGGAGAAAAAGCAATTACTAATGCTGTCGAATTTGCGGAAGATGATCGTGAACAGGGATGGAAGGATTTGCAGGCATTCAATGTTTCTGATAAAGATGTAGTAATCGGAATAGCTGCCAGCGGCACCACGCCCTATGTAATCGGTGCATTGGAAAATTGCAGGGAACAAGGAATAACTACAGGCAGCATTTCCTGTAATGAAAATTCACCTGTTAGTATGGCGGCTGATTTTCCTATCGAGGTAGTGGTGGGTCCGGAATTTGTAACGGGCAGCACAAGAATGAAAAGCGGAACAGCGCAAAAACTGGTGTTGAATATGATTTCAACAACGGTAATGATTCAGTTGGGCAGGGTAGAGGGAAATAAAATGGTGAATATGCAACTGACCAATGAAAAATTGGTCGACCGTGGCACGAAGATGTTAATGAGCAAAGCAGGAATTATTGATTATGAACAAGCAAAAACACTTTTGTTAAAATACGGAACTGTGAAAAAAGCTATTGAAAGTTATAAGTTATAAGTTGTACGTTTTACGTTATAAGAGTCTCGCAGTACCCTTGCCACGTATAATGTTTTACTTATTACGTATAACTTAAGACGTAAAACTATTTATGCACGATATAGAACCTTTTTATAATTGGCGGCATATCTATACAAGTGAAGAAGATGAACGATCTCCTTTCTTTGGCCGTGAGTATTCTGAGTTTGAATTTACCCAGACCATTTATAATTATTATATTCATCCGCAATGGGATGACTTTGGCAGCCGCACATTATACCTTAAAGTGTTGATGGCGGATTATGCTGAAAAGTATGCAGTGATTGAAATGATAGGTGAGTGGAATGATGCGATAGAAAATGATATAATGACCCTGAAGCGGGATGTAATTGAAAAGTTTGAGTATGAAGGCATCCATAAATTTATTCTCATTGCAGAAAACGTGTTGAATTTTCATAGTAGTGATAAGGAATACTATGAAGAATGGTATGAAGAAGTAAGTGAAGAAAACGGATGGATTGTTATTCTTAATATGCCGGAAGCCACGCAATATGATTTTAAGAAAGCAAAACTGAACAGGTTCATTGAACTATATGACCTGCCTAACTGGAGAACCTATAAACCTTTCCATCTTTTTAAGAAGATCGATAATGAGCTCATGGCAAGACTGACTTGAAGCGATTACTAAGCCTTTCCATTATTATTTAATTCTCATTTGTTTGTTGCGTAAAAGATGCATTTGGATCAATATTATTGTCTCAAAACTTTTTGTCATTGTTTCGTCATCGGACATTAAATTTGCTGCAAATTTTTAACCCTCTTTGATTAGCGCTTATGAAATGGTCTGAATTCTTTACTTCTTCGGTTGGAAAAAAGCTGGTAATGGGGTTGACGGGATTGTTCCTGATTTCTTTTTTAGTGGTTCATGCCGGTATTAATGCCTGCATCTGGGCAAATGATGGTGGCGTTATGTTTAATAAGGCCGCCCATTTTATGGGTGCTACAGTTGTTGTTCGTGTATTGGAAATAGGCTTATTTGTCGGGATTATTTTGCATATTGTTCAAGGCTATATGCTGGAAGTCTCTAATCGATCAAAACGTGGAGTGAGTTATCAAGTCAATCTTGGAAGTCGCGGTAGCAAGTGGTACAGTCGCAGTATGGGTTTATTGGGCACTTTAATTCTATTATTTTTAATCATTCATCTTTCTCATTTCTGGGTGCCTAACAGAAGTCACCAGGGATGGTTGCTTGGCGAAGAGATTAATTTGTACGACAAAATGGAAGAAACATTTAGTCAATTGTGGGTTGTGATTGTGTATGTACTGGCTTGTTTCTCGTTATTCTGGCACTTGATGCATGGTTTTCAAAGTGCATTCAGAACAATTGGTGTACATAACAAACGATTTTTACAAATCATACAGGGCACAGGTATTGCATTTGCTACTATTATTTGTCTTGCATTTGCAATGATGCCGGTGAGTATGTACCTGGGGTGGGTGAAGTAAATGAAAAAGTTTTCTTGAAAATAGCATAAGGCTTATAGCCTACAGCTTAAAGCCTGTTCAAATTATCACATTGCTTTATGTTGAATTCAAAAATTCCTGCAGGGCCTTTAGAAGATAAATGGACAGATTACAAAGGCCATTGCAAACTGGTCAATCCTGCCAATAAGCGCAAACTGGAAGTAATTATAGTTGGTACTGGTCTTGCTGGTGCTTCGGCAGCAGCATCGTTGGGTGAATTGGGCTATAAAGTGAAATCATTTTGCTTCCAGGATTCTCCGAGACGTGCTCACTCTATCGCGGCGCAGGGTGGTATCAATGCTGCCAAGAATTATCAGAATGATGGTGATAGTGTTTTCCGTTTGTTTTACGATACGATTAAAGGCGGAGATTACCGCGCAAGAGAATCAAACGTACATCGTCTCGCAGAAGTGAGTGCAAATATTATTGATCAGTGCGTTGCTCAAGGTGTTCCCTTTGCGAGAGAATATGGCGGGTTGTTGAATAACCGTTCTTTCGGTGGCACGCAGGTAAAAAGAACATTTTATGCAGCAGGTCAAACGGGGCAGCAATTATTGATTGGCGCTTACCAGGCTTTGGAAAGACAGGTAGCTCTCGGTAACGTAACGACATATACCCGTCATGAAATGCTTGACGTGGTAATTATTGATGGCAAAGCAAGAGGAATCATTTGCCGCGACATGGTAACCGGTAAAGTAGAAAGACATTTCGGTCATGCGGTACTGTTATGTACTGGTGGTTATGGGAATGTATTTTATTTAAGTACCAATGCAATGGGCAGCAATGTAACTGCCGCATGGAAGGCGCATAGAAAAGGAGCTTATTTCGGTAATCCCTGTTTTACCCAAATACATCCAACATGTATTCCTGTAACAGGCGATCACCAGAGTAAACTGACACTGATGTCAGAATCGCTTCGCAACGATGGAAGAATATGGGTGCCGAAAAAACAAAATGATCCACGCAAAGCGAATGATATACCCGAAGACGAAAGGGATTATTATCTCGAAAGAAGATATCCTGCATTTGGTAACCTTGTACCACGCGACGTGGCATCAAGAGCTGCGAAAGAAAGATGCGATGCCGGTTACGGTGTAGGAACAACAAAGCAAGCCGTTTATCTCGACTTCAAATACAACCTTATAAATAAATATGGTAAAGCAGAAGCGAATAAGCAAGGGATAGATAATCCGGATACGGATACGCTGATTCGGTTAGGTAAAGAAGTTGTAAAAGAAGAGTACGGCAACCTTTTCGACATGTACGAAAAGATTACCGGTGAAAATCCATATGAAGTGCCGATGCGCATTTATCCTGCTGTGCACTATACAATGGGTGGCCTTTGGGTAGATTATGAATTGATGACGAATATTCAGGGACTTTATTCATTGGGCGAAGCAAATTTTTCAGATCATGGCGCTAATCGTTTGGGTGCATCTGCGTTGATGCAGGGATTAGCTGACGGGTATTTCGTAATACCTTATACAATGGGTAATTACCTCGCAGATGAAATTTCTGTAAAGCCTATATCATTAGACCATCCTGCATTTGTAGAAGCAGAGAAGAATGTAAATGATCGCATTAATACATTGATGGGCATAAAAGGAAAGCAAAGTGTTGAAAGCTTTCACAAACGCCTTGGAAAAATCATGTGGGAGAAATGTGGCATGGCGAGAAACGAAAAAGGATTACAGGAAGCAATTGTTGAAATACAGCAATTGAAAAAAGAATTCTGGAGTGATGTAAGAATACCAGGAGAGATCAATGAAATGAATCCGGAATTGGATAAGGCCGGACGTGTGGCCGATTTTATTGAGCTTGGAGAATTGATGTGTAAAGATGCATTGAACAGGAGAGAAAGTTGCGGTGGCCACTTCCGTGAAGAAAGCCAGACAGAAGACGGAGAAGCATTACGTCACGATGATCAGTTTATGTATGTTTCAGCGTGGGAATACGCCGGGGATAGTAATTGGAACCTGCATAAAGAAGAATTGAATTACGAAGTGATTAAGCCGAGCCAGAGGAATTATAAATAGTTTGAAAAGGTTGATCAGAGAATGGTTTGATGGTTATGGTGACCTTAAGATAATTTTTCAATCTATGGCTGAAAGATATCTTAAGCTAAATGATATCGAAGCATATAAAGTATCATTTCATCTTAGTAATTATGTATGGGAAATTATAGTTGGCTGGGATTCCTTTGCAAAAAATACAATAGGAGGACAATTTGTTAGATCAACTGATTCCATTTCCGCAAACATAGCGGAAGGTTTCGGTCGGTACTTTAAAAAGGACAAAATAAAATTTTATCGTTATAGCGCGGGATCTGTAAAAGAGTGCTTTGATTGGAATGAGAAATCGAAAATAAGAAAGTTGCTAAGTGAAGAAGAATATTCACACATTTTCGGAGAGTTGCGTAAACTCCCGGAATTACTAAATGGTTTGATCAAGTATACTGATATTAAATTGAAAGTGTAGCAATCAAACAATAAAACAATAAAACCATTTGATTTAGATGGAGCATTACAACATGAACCTCACTCTTAAAGTGTGGAAACAAAGAAATAAAGACAGCAAGGGAAGCTTTGAAACGTACAAGGTTAGTGATATTTCATCCGAAATGTCTTTTCTTGAAATGTTTGATGTGTTGAACGAAAAGCTGATTCATGAAGGAAAAGAGCCGATTGCGTTCGATCACGATTGCCGCGAAGGTATTTGTGGTATGTGCTCGATGTACATAAACGGAAGACCGCATGGTCCATGGCATGGAACAACAACCTGCCAGTTGCATATGCGTGCATTCAAGGATGGTGATACAATCGTTGTGGAGCCTTGGCGTGCAAAAGCATTTCCTGTTATTAAAGATCTGATGGTCGACAGAACTTCTTTCGATAAGATCATACAGGCTGGCGGTTATATTTCTGTAAATACCGGCAATGCTGTCGATGGTAATGCCCTCCCGATTGAAAAGGATAACGCAGATAAAGCGTTCGCTGCTGCGGCTTGTATCGGTTGCGGCGCTTGCGTAGCAGCATGCAAAAACTCTTCGGCAATGTTGTTTGTATCAGCAAAGGTTTCGCATCTGGCTTTATTGCCTCAAGGCGATCCTGAGAGAAAAAAGCGTGTGTTGAATATGGTGAATACTATGGACAAAGAAGGGTTTGGCGCCTGTACATTTACACAGGCATGTGAAGCTGTTTGTCCCAAAGAAATTTCGGTTACCAATATTTCCAGGTTGAACCAGGAATATGCCATGGCAGGATTGACAAGTGATAAATAAAATTTCAGACCTTGAAATAATGCAGATGCCAGCTTATTAAAGTTGGCATTTCTTTTTTTAATGGCAGTAATTTGTATTATGCAAAATGGTAACTTCAGTTTCCTCAAAAAAATAACTGGTATGAAAACCTGCTTTTTGATTGTTACTGTTGCAATATTATTTTTTTCATGCAAACAAAATGACTCAGTGAAAACAGAAATATATAAATGGCCGGAGAATACTAAAGCACCGGTTGCAGATAAAAAACCACATGAACTGGTAGCGCATGGTGATACAAGGATTGATAATTATTACTGGATGAATGATTACTTCAAGAAAGGTCCTGATAGTACGAAGGTGGTTGATTACCTGAAGGCGGAAAATAATTATCTCGACACAATGATGGGTGGCACAAAAGAGATGCAGAAAAAATTGTTTGATGAAATGAAAGGGAGGATTAAAGAGAAAGATGAATCGGTGCCATATAAAGACAATGGCTATTGGTATTATACAAGAGAAGAAGAAGGAAAACAATATCACATCTATTGCCGTAAGAAGGATAGTCTTACGTCGCCAGAAGAAGTCATCCATGATGGGAATAAAGCTGCTGAGGGAAAATCGTATTACGCAGCAGACGGATTAGTGATCAGTGATAATAATCAGCTGATGGCAATTGGTGAAGATGATGTGAGCCGTCGTTTGTATAAGCTAAGGTTTAAAAACCTGTCAACTGGCGAATACTTTCCTGAAACAATTTTAAATACAGAAGGCGGTGCATATGCCTGGGCAGCGGACAATAAAACAGTGTTCTATATTTTAAAAGATATCACAACACTGTTGGGTTACCAGGTTTGGCGACATGAGGTTGGCACCGATCCTGCGAAGGATGAAAAAGTGTATGAGGAAAAAGATAATCGCCATTACATATCATTAGGCCGTACCAGGTCGAAGAAGTACATCATTATTTATTCTGAATTAAGCGAGCAGGAAAGTGAGCACAGTATCCTTGACGCGTCTGATCCCAAAGGAAAATTCAAAATATTTCAGCCACGTACGATGGGGCTGGTTTATGATATCGATCATTATAACGATAAATTTTACATCCGCACAAATCTTGACGCTCCAAACTTCCGATTGATGGAATGCCCGTTGGATAAAACAACAAAAGAAAACTGGAAGGAGGTAATTCCTCATCGCAAAGATGTTTATCTCGGGGGGTTGACCATTTTTAAAAATCATCTTGTGCTTTCTGAGCGAAAAGATGGATTGTTGAATATCCGTGTCATTAATCAAACGGATAAGTCTGATCATTATATTCAGTTCGATGATCCTGCTTATTATGTTGCCGTTAGTGCAAACCCCGATTTCAATACAACTATTTTGCGGTTCAATTATACTTCGCTTGTTACTCCAATGTCGGTGTATGATTATGATATGGACAAAAAGCAGAAAGAATTAAAAAAACAACAAGAGGTTGTTGGCGGCTATGATAAAAACAACTACATAACCGAACGAACTTACGCAACGGCACGTGATGGAGTGAAAGTGCCTGTATCAATTGTTTACAAAAAAGGAATTAATAAAGATGGTTCTAACCCATTACTCTTATATGCTTATGGTTCGTATGGATATAGCACCGATGCGACGTTTAGCAGCAATCGTTTAAGCCTGTTAGATCGTGGTTTTGTGTATGCCATTGCTCATATCCGCGGTGGCCAAGAAATGGGACGTGATTGGTATGAGAATGGAAAAATGATGCACAAGAAAAATACATTTTACGATTTCATTGATTGTGGTGAGTATTTAATAAAAGAAAAGTACACTTCTAAAGAACATCTTTATGCAATGGGCGGAAGCGCCGGTGGTCTGTTGATGGGCGCTATTACAAACTTTCGACCTGATCTATGGCATGGTGTTGTTGCTGCGGTTCCTTTCGTGGATGTGATTACCACTATGAGTGACGAAAGCATTCCATTAACAACAGGCGAATATCTCGAATGGGGTAACCCTGCCAACAAAGAAGAATACTTCTACATGAAATCATACTCGCCGGTTGATAATGTAGAAAAGAAAAACTATCCGAATATTTTAGTTACAACCGGTCTTCACGATTCACAGGTGCAGTATTTTGAACCATCAAAGTGGGTTGCAAAAATGCGGGATATGAAAACGGACAACAACATTCTCCTGTTGCATACCAATATGGATGCCGGTCACGGAGGCGCGTCGGGAAGGTTTGATTATCTGAAAGAGATAGCATTGGAATATGCTTTTATGCTTGCTTTGGAGAATAAGATATCAGATTAGAGTGTCGATGATGCCCTTGTGAGCTCAATAGATTGAACTCGTTTTGGCTCATATGCCGATGCAGGCGGATCATTTCTGCTGATGGCTTGTTCCTCTCTTCAAATGTTTTTACGCGGTATTCGTCGTGAAATCAGCTTCTTATACAATAAAACGCTGATTTTTACGATTTTAGAATAAACTTTCCTGCTTTTGAAGAAGACAGGCGGAATATCGTTGTTTCTGGCATTTGTGCTGATCAGCCTGTTTAGTAACATTCATGGTTTTGCACAGGCTTCTAATTTTCGCACCAAAACTGTGGTGTTGAAATCTGATACGCTTGTGTTGGACACGGTAAGCGTGATTCCAATGACGCTTACAATAGCGAAAGTGCCACCTTCAGATTATCGTGTTGACTTTATTCGTTCAACTATCATTTTTACTAAGAGACCTGAATCTGATACAATCAAACTTTCTTATCGCGCATTCCCATTTAAATTAAATCCCGTCGCTCAACGGATCAGTTTTGACAGCATCGTTAACCGGGATTACATACAGCCATTCAGTGCTAATGAAGTTGCTAACGGCCAACGTGGCATGTTTGATTTTGGAACATTAAAAGCAAACGGAAGCTTTGGTCGTCAAATCGCATTTGGCAATAGCCAGGATGCGGTAGTGAATTCAACACTCAATATGCAACTGGAAGGAATGCTTGGCGACAGTATAGAAGTGCAGGCTGCAATTACTGATAATAATATTCCAATTCAACCTGATGGAAACACACAGCAATTAAATGAATTTGACCAGGTTTATTTACAATTCAAAAAGAAGAACTGGCAACTGGCCCTTGGCGATATCGACATACGACAGACCAAAAACTATTTTCTGAATTTTTATAAACGACTGCAGGGTGTTTCATTTCAAACAAATAACCGGATTTCAAAATCAATTAATTCAAATGCCTTGATAAGCGGTTCGATTGCCAAGGGAAAATTTAACCGAAATGTCTTCGATGGATTGGAAGGGAACCAGGAACCGTATCGTCTTACCGGCGCCAACAACGAAATTTTTTTCATTGTTCTTTCCGGTACTGAAAGAGTGTTTATTAACGGCGAACTTCTGCAGCGTGGTGAAGACCAGGATTACGTAATCAATTACAATACCGCTGAAATTACGTTTACTCCTAAACGTATGATTACAAAAGACAGTCGTATCCAGGTAGAGTTCGAATACGCGGACAGGAATTATCTCAATGCAAACATTTTTCTGAATGAAGAACTGGAGATCGGTAAAAAACTAAAGCTGCGTATCGGTGCATTCAGTAACAGCGACGCTAAAAATTCGCAAATAAACCAGGTACTCGACAATAATCAAAAACAGTTTCTTTCGAGTATTGGTGATAGTATACAGAATGCGTTATATCCGACTGCGGTTCGCGATACGTTTTCTGCGAACGAAGTTTTGTATTCTAAAATCTACTACACTAATGGTGCGTTGATCGATTCTTTTTACCAATATTCTACCAATCCGGATTCAGCGCTGTACAATGTCTCGTTTTCTGATGTAGGGGTTGGTAAAGGAAATTATATCTCTGATTTAAATGGCGCCAATGGAAAAGTGTACAAATTCGTAGCTCCCTCCGGAAATGTAAAGCAGGGAGAGTTTGAGCCAGTTTCAATACTGGTTACTCCGAAAAAGCAGCAGATCGTAAGCCTTGGAATTGATTATTCAGTTTCAAAAAATACGATGTTGAAGACAGACGTGGCAATGAGTACCTATGATGCGAATACATTTTCCAAGTTGAATAATGGTGATGATAACGGATTAGCTGCTAAGTTTCAACTCACGAACACTAAACAGTTTGCGACAAAGAATAAATTGCAGTTGAATACAGGATTGGACTATGAATACGTGCAAAGCAAGTTCAAGCCCATTGAGCGCATACGAAGTGTGGAGTTCACCAGGGATTGGGGATTACCACTTCAAACGGTACCCACGCCTGTGACCGAAAATATTATAAAGGCTATGGCCGAGTTAAAGAATGCCGCCGGCCATTCGTTTACCTACCAGTTTACAAACTATACAAGAAGTGATAGCTATACCGGTTTTCAAAATTCTATTAATCACAAGATAAATCTCAAAGGCTGGCAGTTTAATAATCAATTTATCGTCACCAATTTCAATACGGCAACAGATCATGGTGTTTATTTCCGGCCTATTATCGACATGAGCAAATTGTTCCCACATGTTGGCAATTATCGTTTAGGTTTCAATTATGCATTGGAGCAAAATAAAACCTTTAACAAATCGGCGGATACGCTGACACCGGTAGCTTTCTCCTTTGATACTTATTCAGTCTATCTCAAGTCTGATGAAAATAAAAAGAATAAATACGGAATCACTTTTTTTACAAGAGCGGATAAGTATCCTTATGGCAAAAGTTTGATACAGGGAGACCGAAGTATGAATCTTAATCTCAAAGCGGAATTATTAAAAAACCCGGAACATCAATTTACACTGGATGCAACATTCAGAAAACTGAAGGTTAACAATACTTCACTTACAACACAAAAAGATGATCAGACTGTATTAGGTCGTGCACAATATCTTGTAAATAAATGGAGAGGATTACTCACAGGCGACATTTTATATGAATTAGGTTCAGGCCAGGAACAAAAAAGAGATTTTGCTTATCTCGAAGTTCCGGCAGGGCAGGGGCAATATGTATGGAACGACTATGATAGCAATGGTGTGCAATCGCTGAATGAATTTGAGTTGGCTTTATTTCCGGATCAGGCGAAATACATAAGAGTATTAACACCAACAAATGAATACATCAAAGCAAACTACACAACATTCAACTATAGTCTTACCGTTAATCCGCGAAGTGTGCTAACGGGTTCTGATCTGAAAGGAATGAAGAAATTTATCTCCCGTCTTAATTATTCGAGTTCAATGCAGATAAGCAAAAAGTCAGTAGCAAAAGGAGAATTTGAATTTAACCCCTTTAAATATAATCTGAATGATACGGCTTTGATCACATTGACAACAACTATTCTTAACACTTTTTCATTTAACAGGTTTAGTAATAAATGGGGATTGGATTTGAGCAATCTTCGTAACGGAGGAAAGTCATTACTCACATATGGCTATGAAAGCCGTCGGCAAAACGACTGGAATTTGAAATTGCGATGGAATATGAGTAAAGCATTTACAATAACAACAGAATCGCATAAAGGACTGAATGAATTGTTTACCGGCTCGCAGGTTTTTGACAATCGTAACTACGTCGTTAACTTATATAGTGTAGAACCAAAAGTAGACTTTATACAAGGAACGGCTTTCCGCATTTCAGCAGGTTATAAACTGGAAACGAAAAAGAATAAGCTGGAATATGGAGGAGAGAAGACAAATTCAAATGCAATAAACCTCGATAGCAAATACAATATCGTTCAGAGTACTTCGGTAAGCGCTAAATTTACTTTTGATAATATCAATTTTAGCTCTGCAACAGGAACCACTTCAAATTCAACAGTGGGTTATACAATGCTAGATGGATTATTGCCAGGAAAAAACTATATCTGGAACATGACAATTACAAAACGGCTTTTAAATAACCTTGAACTCAGTATACAATACGACGGAAGAAAGCCCGGTGACGCAAGAACTGTGCATGTTGGGAAAGCATCTTTAACCGCACTCTTTTAAAACACTACTGGTACGCTAATAGAAGCGCTAATTTTCGCTAATAGTTTCTGAACCATCAGCTCATCTTCTTAATCCTTATAAATCCTATTAATCGTGGTTCTATACATTGAACCTGAAATGCATTACGTCCCCATCTTTCACAATATATTCCTTTCCTTCAATTCTTAGTTTACCTGCATCGCGACAAGCCGATTCAGAACCATATTGAATGTAATCATCATAGCCGATCACTTCAGCTTTAATAAATCCTTTTTCAAAGTCTGTGTGAATAACGCCTGCTGCTTGTGGCGCTTTCCATCCATCATGAATTGTCCAGGCACGCACTTCCTGTACACCTGCTGTGAAATAAGTATAAAGGTTCAGCAATTTATAAGCTGAGTGAATCAGGCGATCCAATGCAGGCTCCGTCATTTTATATTCTTCCATGAACAAAGCACGATCATCCGGACTTTCCATTTCGGAAATCTGTGCCTCAATGGAATTGTTCATAATAATCACTTCAGCTTTTTCATTCTTCACTGCATCCGTTAATGCCTTAGAAAATTTATTACCGGTGTGCATCGATGCCTCATCCACATTGGCAACATATAGAACAGGTTTGTCTGTTAACAGAAACAAATCTGCAATCGCAACTTTGTCTTCTTTACTCAAACCCAATTCGCGGATATTCTTTCCCTTTTCTAAATGTTCATAGCATCGTTTCAATACATCAAGCTCACCTTTCAATTTGGCATCAGTGCGGGAAAGTTTTTCAGTACGCTGCATTTTCTTCTCTACACTTTCAAGGTCTTTTAACTGTAGCTCAGTATCGATAATGTCTTTATCACTTACAGGGTTAATAGCTCCCTCATCACGCAAAACATTTTCATCTTCAAAACAACGGATTACATGAATGATAGCATCTACTTCCCGGATGTTTGCAAGAAATTTATTTCCCAGCCCTTCTCCTTTACTGGCGCCTTTTACTAATCCGGCAATGTCAACAATATTAATTTGAGTTGGTACAATGCGGTTAGGGTGCACCAGCTCTGCCAGTTTATTCAATCGTCTGTCGGGAACATCTACTAAACCAACATTCGGTTCTATTGTACAAAAACGATAGTTACTCGCCTGAGCTTTTGCACTATTGCTCACCGCGTTAAACAAAGTTGATTTACCCACATTTGGCAAACCCACTATTCCTGCCTGTAAAGCCATATTAATTAGTTTTCAGTAGTCAGTTACCAGTTCGTATACTGTTGTTACAACAACCTGACCGCCTCTTTTTTTCGAGGCGCAAAGATAAGGCAGGATGAACGGATAACCATACCGATAAAATCGATGTTATCAACGGGCTTGAGGTTTCCAGTCACAGTAACAGGCAGGATGCAGAACTTCTGCCGGTGCATTTGTCACTGCTCATCAGCTTCTGTTTTGCAGGCTTTTATAAGTTTTCTTCGGGGACATTCACTACCCATTTATTCAACTGTCCCTTGTCTTTGATATTATGCGATGACCAGCGAAGATTCCATATGCCGCCACGCAATACTGATACATTAGAATATCCCTCACGAAGTAGTTCCTCTGCTGCTTTGTAGATAGCGTCACCATTATTAAATCCATAAACAATGATTGGCCTGTTTTTTTCTTTCGGTAGCTTATCTGAGTTTGTTAAAGAACCAAAGGGGATATTTACGGCACCTTGAATATTACCAATGTTTTGCCAATAATTTTTGGACTGGTTATTGAATTCATCGGTGTCTCGTACGTCAATTAATGTGATATCTTTTTTATCAGCCATTAATTTGTCAAAGGCTTTTCCAGTTATAAGATTGAACGAAATTTTTTGTGTCCATTTTATCGGTTGTTTCACTCCGTTTTCCAATACATAATCCAGCCACTCTTCCATGCCGTTGATCAGTATGCTGATATTTTTTACTCCTTTAGCATCAAGCATTGCAGCAGCTTTAGCACTTTCAGATCCATACTCATCTACAAGCAAAATTGGTTTATCAGGAAAAACAAACGCATTCATCGACATCAGCTTTTCAAATGGTATATTACTTGCATTGTCAAGTCGGCCGAATGTTCTTGCTTCGGCGCTTGTTGAAATACCTTTAAAAGAAGAATCGCTGCGAACATCCAGTATGTAATAATCTTTTCCTTTCCTTGTATCTTCTGTCAACTGGGCCGGCGAGATGATTTTATACTTCAGGTTAGACACTATTTTATAAGAAGAGCAGGGATTATTGACATTTCCTTCGATATAAAAATCGGTGAGACCTCCATTTACGTTGAATAATTTTGTAAACCCGCTATCGGCAAGCATTCTTGAGGCTCTTCTGCTGCGTTGACTGTGCGAACAGTAGATGAATAATGGCTTGTCCTTGTACGGCAGTAGCTCTTTCCATCGCTGCGATAATTCCTGGATATTGATGTGCAGCGCATCTTTGATATGGCCGATATTCAGGCCAGGTGAAGAAGACAATGTATCATCAAATTCTCCCTGGCTTCTCACATCCAGCAAAACATAGCCCGGGTTTTCCTGCAAGGTTTTGCAAAGTTCCTCTGGAAAAACTGTTTTATACTTTACGTTATCAGCTTTGAATTGCGCAGAACAGTTTATTGTAATGGCGATAGAAATAATCAGTGATAAATACCGCATAAGCGAAGGATTTTGGTAAATGGTAATAAAGAAGAGGTAAACTGTATGAAGTTCGGTAAAATTCTTACCTGTACATGCTATCCCGATCGGGATGGTAGTATTTTCCGGGTTATATTTTGTTAAATATCTTTGACAAAGTGAGAAAAATCTACAATCTTCAATCCGAAATCTAAATTTTCAGAATGGCCCTTAGCAGAATCTGGTCAGCATTTATCATCGTAGCCGTGTTGGTAGCTGGATATAAATGGATATTCAACGGGGATGAAACTATTTTCAGTCGGATGGTGGTTGGCAAAGGTGATGATGTCGTTGACTCAGTCAATTATGTTATTGTTGGTGAACCCCAGCAATCAGTTAATCTTACACGAACTGCGTTTATTAAAAACCTGGCTACGTATAATTATGCGATAAAAGATTCTGCGCAAAAGGCAACGGTTTTAATAACTGATAATAAGTCCAGTGATAGCATCGGTATTGTCAAATCAATAAACCCTGCAATTAAAGTTTACACATATGGAGATTTGCAATCAAAATTGGCGCGAAAAGCTGATGGGATAATTGAAACCTGCAAATCGGCAGTCGCCATTTGTATTGGGCTGATTGGAATTCTTGCTCTTTTTATGGGTTTCCTGAATATAGCAGAGAAGGCAGGCGGCATTCGATTTCTTTCCCGTATTGTCGGCCCGTTCTTTTCAAAATTGTTTCCAGAACTTCCGAAAGGCCATCCCGCAATGGGGCATATGATCATGAATTTTTCGGCCAACCTGCTTAATCTCGATAATGCGGCTACTCCGTTTGCAATTAAAGCAATGGAAAGTTTGCAGGAACTAAATCCTAATAAGGAAAGAGCATCGAATGCACAGATCATGTTTCTTTGTTTACATGCTTCAGGTTTAACGCTGATCCCTGTCAGTATAATAGCAGTAAGGGCAGCGGCAAAAGCACAGAACCCAACGGATATTTTTATACCATGCCTCATCGTAACGTTTGTTGCTACGCTTGCGGCAATGACGATTGTTTCTATCAAACAGCGAATCAATATTTTTCAACCAGTGATACTTGGTTGGGTTGGGGGTATATCGGCAATCATTGCGGCGTTGGTGCTTTACATTACTACATTAAATACAGAGCGTGTTCAGATATTTTCAGGAATCTTAAGTAATGGACTACTCGTAACAATATTATTATTGATAACTGCAGGGGGTGTTTATAAGAAAATCAATTTATTCGATGCATTTATAGAAGGAGCGAAGGGAGGCTTTGAAACTGCTATTCGCATCATACCATATCTCGTGGGATTGCTTGTTGCGATCAGCATGCTGCGTACCAGCGGCACATTTGACGTGATTGTAAACGGAATAAAAAATCTGTTTGTTGCAATGGGTACAGATACCCGGTTTGTAGATGGTCTTCCTACTGCATTGATACGCCCATTGAGCGGCGCCGGCGGCCGTGGCATGATGGTAGACACAATGAAAATATTCGGGCCAGATTCTTTTGCAGGAAAACTGGCGAGCATTTTTCAAAGCTCATCCGATACCACATTTTATGTCGTAGCAGTGTATTTCGGCGCTGTAGGGATAAAAAACACACGCTATGCTGTCGGCGCTATGTTATTAGCTGATCTCGTTGGCATCATTACATCAATAATTATAGCGTATTTGTTTTTTGGAAATTTATTATAACAGTTGTTCGATGCTTGTTTTTTTGCAGGTTATAAAATTCATTAAGATCAACTATCATTAAAAAAATTGTCTATTGCTTATTGCCAATTGCAATCCCTGTAGCCATCGGGAGCACATTGCTCTCACCGCCAATCCCACACGACCACATCCCATTCATCTAACACGTCTTTAAATCGTTCAATAGTAATAAAACCAACACGATGATGAGCTTTTAGTGAGCGTAAGTTGCTGGTTGAAATATCTGTAATGATAAAATCGAATTGTGATTGATAAGTATCCCTGTGTTTGTGATAAAGCATTTCAAATAAACCTTTGCTGCGATAGTCTTTATCGATGCATATCTGCCCCATTACATAAAAATTGTAATCATAAAGAGGTTTATTTTTCCAGCTTAATCTTGAGAAAGTAGCAAACAACGGTTCAAGATCAGGATATGCTCTGCGGCATTCCTGCATCAGCACAATTGCATAGGCAACAACTTTCTCATCATCTTTGATGATAACTGAAGGAGCAATGGCGTGAAAGATTTCCAGCATCTTCATCGTGAACGGCATCGTTAGAAAACCCTGTTCAGATTTTTCTTCCGATGAAATATTATTTTTCAGGTTTTTTATCTGCAGGTCAAGTATCTGTTGTAAATCATTCTCAGAACTTGTCGTAGTTGCGTATATCATCGTAGAAAATAGCTAATGCTTTTTTAAGCGTAATAAAAATCCGCCACCCGGCGCCAGCTTTATTGTTATAGAATCTTTATTATTCAATCGGGTTTCACGTATTATATAATCGGACGCGTACCGATCGGCGTTAATGCCATCTTCGCAAATTGTCGCATTATATTCAGTGGAAGCATCAAGAAAGTCAAGTGATAATTTTAACTCCCTTGGCTGCCAGTTACTCATCGAACCAATAAACCAGTCATCTCCTTTCTTTCTTGCCGTGATGATGTATTGACCGGCTATTCCATCAATAATTTTTGTTTCATCCCAAACTGTCGGGATGCTTCCGAGCAATTCCATAAAGATAGGTTCAAGATATCCTTGAGAAGGATTTCCGGAAAAAATCTGCAGCGGGCTATCATACACTACAAACATCGCAAGCTGGTGGCAACGTGTGCCAGGCGCCATCACTTTTTCTTCGATAGATCTGAAAGTTTTTTTTGTAGCATTGTCCAATATACCAGGTTCGTAATCCATCGGTCCTGCTACCATTCTTATAAAGGGTAAAAGCAAATTGTGATCTGGTGTTGCCTTTCCACTCCAGATATTATATTCCGATCCTAATACACTCTCCCGTGTAATGGCATTCGGATACGTTCTTCCAAAACCAGCAGGTTTATATGCGCCATGATACATGATCATGATTTTGTGCCTGGCACAGGCTTCAGCAATGCGATAGTAAAAGTTTACCATTTTCTGGTCATCACGATCCATGAAGTCAGTCATGATAAAATCTACTCCCCATTTATTGAATTGATCCAATGCGGGTTCAAGCTGCGCGTCTAACGTTAATGCCAATGTCCACATGCTGAGTTTAATTCCCTTCTCTTTCGCATAGGCCGCAATAGAATCCATATTGATATCCGGGTTGATTTTCAACAAATCACGGGTATCACTCCATCCCGCATCCATCATAATGCGATCAAAGCCGAATCGTTTTGCAAAATCAATGTAATATTTATAAAGATTAGTATTGACACCGGATTTGAACGGAACATTGAATACGTTTGTACCGATGATCCATTCATCAGTTCCCTTCCCTGGATGAATCCATGATACATCGTTAACGCGGGATGGAGATGCAAGACGATAAACAATATCATTACCGGGTAAATCTTTATCCTGTTCTGCAATGACAATAACACGCCACGGGAAATTTCTACTTCCTTTTGTCTTCGCAATGTAACCGGCTCGTTTCGTTACAAGATATTGCTGATAGCCGCCTTCTGTCATTTGCTCTTGCAAGGGATATGGTGCAAATTTTCCTTCGAGGTGATTACTATTATTACCAATTAAGAACATTCCAGGATAATCTTCAATATCCGACTCTGTGATTAATAGTTTTGGACCTTGTTTCGGATAAACTAATACAGGGTTAAATAATGTGTTGTTTGCTCCGATGCTATCAAGCGGTTTAAATTGATAAGGTTCTTCAAAACTGGTGTGAAAGATGTCTGCATTGTCACGTTTTACAACTTCCGGATAAAACACAGGATGGTTTTCTGGAAAATTAAAACTTGCTTTTTCATTCACAATAATTACTGAATCTTTCATTGATGTTTGAAATCGATAAGCGATTCCGTCATTATATGCCCTGAATAGTATTGAAAAATTTTGTTTCAAAGTTAGAATCAGCTCATTGTAGTTATCGCTGATGGATGTTCTTTTTTCAGCCACTCCCGGCGTTATTGTGCCCCGTATTTCGCTGGTTGATGATTTTTTTAAAATAGCTTTTTGAGTAAGGCTTCTGTTATCGTTTACTATCAAATCAATTTCGGAAGAAGATACGATCTGCCGATTGTTGAAATATACTGAGTAAAAAATCCCTTCCTTTATAGTCGCAACGATTTTGACTCGTTTATCCGGTGAGCTGATTTCTTTTGTTTGTGAAAAGCAATTGAAACCTGCGAGCAGCAATAGGGCAAAGACAATTTTTTTCATTGACAGTTAATTGATGATTACCTGTATTCTCCAAATACTTCACGTAGCGTATCGGCAATTTCGCCCAGTGTACATTTGTTCTCAACAGCATTCAGCACGACTGGCATAATATTTTCGCTACCGCTGGCGAAGTCGTTTAATTCCTGCAGACACTGGTCGACCTTTGCATTGTTCCTGTTTGCTTTTAGCGTCGCAAGTTTTTTGATCTGTATGTCACGAATGCTATCGTCGATTTTAAAAAGAACTGTATCTTCTTCTTTTGCTGACTGAAATTTATTTACTCCTACAATTACTTTTTCACCGGTTTCAATTTTTTGCTGGTATTCATATGCGCTACGTGCTATTTCATTTTGAATAAATCCTTGTTCAATTGCTGTTACGCTTCCGCCCATTGCATCGATTTTATTAATCAATTGCCAAGCTCTTTCCTCTACTTCATCTGTCAGAGATTCTATAAAATAAGAGCCGCCCAGCGGATCAACCGTATCCGGCACACCGCTTTCAAAAGCAACAACCTGTTGTGTTCGTAAAGCAATTCTCGCTGCATCTTCCGTTGGAAGACTCAGCGCTTCATCGTAGCCGTTAGTATGTAATGATTGTGTACCACCGAGCACCGCGGCAAGTGTTTGAATTGTAACGCGTGGAATGTTGTTCATTGGCTGTTGTGCAGTTAATGTACTGCCGCCGGTTTGCGTATGAAACCGAAGCATCATAGCTTTTGGATCTGTAGCTCCCAGTTCCTTCATCATTTTCGCCCACATTCTTCGTGCAGCACGGAATTTCGCGACTTCTTCAAACAGATTATTATGCGCATTGAAAAAAAATGAAAGTCTTTTTCCAAATACATTTATATCCAATCCCTTTTCCATTGCAGCTTTTACATAGGCTTTTCCGTTGCTTAATGTAAAAGCAATTTCCTGCACAGCTGTGCTACCTGCTTCGCGGATGTGATAACCAGAGATTGAGATGGTATTCCATTTCGGTAATTCGTTCGTACACCATTCAAAAATGTCAGTAATGATGCGCATGGAAGGTTTGGGCGGATAAATGTATGTACCTCTCGCGGCGTATTCCTTTAGTATATCATTTTGAATAGTGCCACTTATCTTTTTAAGATCGCAACCTTTTTCTTTTGCCAATGCAACATAAAGCGCCAGTAAAATAAACCCGGTCGCATTGATGGTCATCGATGTGCTTACTTCTTCCAGGTTTATTCCGTCAAACAAAGTCCGCATGTCTTCAATGCTGTCAATTGCTACGCCAACTTTGCCGACTTCACCTTCCGATAATGAATGATCACTATCATAACCAATCTGTGTTGGAAGATCAAATGCAACACTCAGACCCATCACGCCCTGCGACAAAAGATAGTGATAACGTTTATTGCTTTCTTCAGCAGTAGAAAAACCGGCATATTGCCTCATTGTCCACAGCTTCCCGCGATACATATCCTCTTGTATACCCCGGGTAAATGGAAAATCTCCGGCGCTGCCAATAGTATTCCTGTTTTCCTTTTCGCTATAGGATTGTTTGATTTCAATTCCACTGTCAGTGAATATTTCTTTTCCGGCCATGGAGCAAGGTTAATTGAAAGAATTTCTTTGGTAAAACGAACGCTTAATGGCTTTAGCGTTAATTTTTTTCACAGCATCAGTTTTTTTGCTTCATAGTTCAACGCTTCGAGCACAACTGAATGTAATTGTCCTATCGGTTGGTTCATGCAAAATTCCAGTAAACGCCTGTTTAAATCAATCCCTCTTGCATCTTCAGGAAGTGTAGCGGCCATTTGATTTATAATAAGCATATTCTGGTCTTTCAGATTTTTTACCGCATCCCATACAGGCTGTGTAACATAAATCTGTTGCGAAGCATTATACTCATATTCCTGCTTTATATTTTCCAGCAATAATAACTGCATCTCACGGGTCGATAATTGTACCTGCTGGCCTACGCGACTGATTAAATTGGGAATTGCAATTCTTTCTGCCAACATTGCTATTCGTTCATACGCCTGTAATTGTAATGGCTTGCTGCTGAAATTATCATTTGGTGGCGGTGGAATATCTCTTTTACTTTTGACTAGAAAGAATGTAATGATAGCTACAAGAAATGCAAAAGAAGAAATGACTATTGCAAGAATGCTTTCATTCATGGATATTATTGTTTGATTTCAAAAAATAGCGGGAGGTAGCTGATTTATCTAATAACTTGAAAGATAAGATTATTGTGTAAGACTGTTAATTTTTCCTCTGTTGAAAAGAGCGAGCTGGCAGGACTAAAAGATAATGTTTACTTTTGTTGAATGGAAACAACGATATCAATTCCGGTAGTACTAACAGCCGGAGCGGTGAAAGAAGTAAACAAACTGATGAATGCCGATGGTTTTGATAAATCTCAGCAGCTCCGGATAGGAGTAAAAGGCGGTGGTTGTTCAGGACTTAGCTATGTTCTTGGCTTTGATCATAAGAAAGAATCAGATCACGAATTTGAGCAGGATGGTATCATTTACCTCATGGATAAGTCGCATGAAATGTATTTATTCGGAATGCAGGTTGATTGGCAGGATGGGTTAAACAATCGCGGATTCACCTTTAAAAACCCGAATGCAAGCTCAACATGCGGTTGCGGCTCAAGCTTTGCGGTGTAGATCCGAGATTTAAAGAATTTTAGGTTTATAAATTTATAAGGCACCTAAATAAATATCGTCTTTAATTTTCTCAATAAAATAAGATATTGCAAAAACGAAAAAGCTCCCAACCGGGAGCTTTGCTATTTTAAAACTAATATAGTTGTACTTAAGAAGCGGAAGTTGTTGCTGGTTTTGCTTTGGCTTTACCTGCTACTACAGTATCTGATTCTCCGAGCTTGCGTTTTCCACCCAGGTCAACAAGGATTGGTGCGGCAACGAAGATAGAAGAATAAGTACCTGTGATAACTCCGATTAACATTGCAAATGCAAAACCTCTTGTTACCTCACCGCCAAAGATGAAGAGAATGAGGATCGTAAGGAATACAGTTAATGAAGTCATTACTGTACGGCTCAGCGTTTGATTGATCGCCGTATTGATAACTTGTTCTTTTGGCATGGCCGGATACAATTTAGTGTCTTCACGAATACGGTCAAACACAATTACTGTATCGTTCATTGAGAAACCGATTACCGTCAGTATCGCCGCGATGAAGTGCTGGTCGATTTCAAGCGGGAACGGAACCCATGATTTTGCGAATGAGAATACGATCAACGTTACTAATACGTCGTGTAACAACGCGATAATAGTTCCCATTGAATAGCGCCAGTCGCGGAAACGGATAAATATATACAGGAAGATGATGATCATTGCGAAGATGGTCGCTTTCACCGCGCCTTTCTTCAGATCATCAGAGATGGATGGTAAAACCGTTTTGGATTGTTGCTTATACTGTGCATCGAATTTTGCATAAGTCAACCCTTCGGGTAAATAATTTTTCAGACCGTCCATTATCCTTTTTTCAACCAAAGAATCCGTGTTCTGATCGGTGCTCTCAATCTTAAATGCTGTAGTGATGTCCAGTGTTCTGCTATCGCCGATCGTTTTGATAACAGGATTATCTCCTTCGAGTACAGCATGAAGATCTGTTCTTACTTTTTCTTCATCTACAGGTTTATCAAATTTGATTACATAACTGCGACCACCTTTGAATTCAACACCTTCTTCAAATCCATGGAAATAAGAACCAATGCCCAACGCCAACACAAAGAAAGAAATAACGTA
Organism: Chitinophagaceae bacterium; assembly: GCA_049840875.1. Lineage (GTDB taxonomy): Bacteria > Bacteroidota > Bacteroidia > Chitinophagales > Chitinophagaceae > JAFDYH01. Next base: position 153,610 of record JASGJE010000009.1, read on the forward strand.
AGCAACTTTCCTGTACTCAATGAATTTGAAATTTGCATGACGGAATATTTTGCGGCTGATGCCGGTGAAATATTCCATATGGCGTTTCTTATTGGTAAACCAGTCGCTGATCCAACGGCTTACAAGAATACCGCAGAATAAGGAGAGGAGGATACCCAATATCTGTGTTGTCGCAAAACCTCTTACTGGTCCCAAACCAAAGTAGAACAGGATAATAGCGGTAAGAAGTGTTGTGATATGCGCATCTAACACCGGAGGTAATGAACGCTTGTAGCCTTCATTGATGGCAGGAATATAACCTTTACCTTTTGTGAGCTCTTCCTTGATGCGTTCATAGATAATTACGTTCGTATCAACCGCCATACCGATCGTCAATACCAGACCGGCAATACCAGGAGCGGTGAGCGAAGCGCCTAACCCAATCAATACGCCGATAGTAAAAAGAAGGTTTAATATCAATGCTATGTTTGCAATCCATCCGGCTGAATTATAATAAACAAGCATCAACAAAAAGATCACGATAAATGAAATTGCAAATGCTTTGATACCTCCATTAACGGCATCTTTACCAAGCGTTGGCCCAACCTGTTGTTCCTGTACAATCTTTGCAGGAGCAGGAAGTTTACCAGCTTTTAGAATGTTTGAAAGGTCTTGAGCTTCTTCTGTAGTGAAACCACCAGCAATGCTTGATATACCATTTTCAATGGCATTGCGAACATTTGGCGCCGAGTAGACTATGTTGTCTAATACAATGGCAATTGGTTTACCAACATTCGCTTTCGTCATTTCGCCCCATATACGTGTACCGGAGTTGTTCATTTTCATTTCCACCTGTACTTCACCGGTAGTTGGGTCAAACTGTTGGCTCGCATCTGTTACAGCATCACCTTCCAGTTTTGCTTTTTCGCGGCCAAATGTTTTAATAGCATAAAGCGGTATATACTCTGATTTCTTATCTGTTTTATTAAAGGGAATACCATAATCCCATGCAACATCAGCAGGAAAATTATTTCTTACTGCATCCATTTCAAGATAGGAACGAACGAGCGCCGTATCTCTTACAGCAACCATACCGATTGCTGCTGAATAAGCAGGCGTACCTCTTGAATCCTGTGAAGGAGGAATAAACTGGATATATTTTCCTAACGATTCTTTTGTATCAGCAAGACTGTTCGTTTTTTTAGTAGTATCAATTTTTTGCTGGTTGCCCGCGGTTGATTTGTTGCCGGTGTCCGGTGTGCCTCCAACCAACTGTTCTTTCTTGCTGGTATCAACAGGTTGTGTATTTGTCGCAGTGGTATCTACTTTTTTAGTTCCGCCCATTGCAGCGCTGAATGCAGCATCCGCTTTAGTGAGCGATTGGCTTAACTCGCCAATATTATATACTTCCCAGAATTGAAGATTCGCAGAAGCTTGTAACAGTTTTCTCACACGTTCCCTATCCTGCACTCCTGGTAGTTCAACCGAAATAATCTGGCGATCCGGATCGGGGTTTACATTTGGTTGTGCAACGCCAAACTGGTCGATACGTGTTTGTAATACGCGGAAAGTTCTGTTGAATGCATCTTTCGCTTCAGAGCGGATGGCCGTCAGTACTTTGCTATCGCTATCGCCAATCTTTATTTTATCCTGGTTGGCTGCAGAGAACAATCCTGCGAGTTTTCCTTCACCAGCCAATTTTTTATATTCCTGGTAAAACAATGAAATAAAATCCGCATTGCTATTAGCCTTGAGTTTATTTGCATTATTCAACGCCATTAAGAAGCTTGGATCTTTCGAGTTATTCGCCATTGAACGCAACAGCCCTACCAATTCCACTTCCATTGTAACGTTAATACCGCCTTGCAGGTCTAGCCCAAGATTCAGTTCCTCTGCTTTTGCTTTTTGGTAACTCACCTTTCCGGTAATGCCATAGCTCACGGTTTCGTCCTTTGTGCTATCCAGCAATCTTCTTAAGCGATCATTATATGCTTTTGTCAATGTATCCTGGTAAAGCGCTTGTGCATCTTTATTGCCCGGATATTTTACTTCCGGTTTTTCAGGATAAAGTGTATTTACATACCTTGTAGCACGGGCAGCCATTTTATTTTCATGGCTATGTACAAACCAAGTATAAGAAAGCTCATAAACAGAATAGAGAATAAGCAAGATCGTGAAGAAGCGAACCAAACCTTTCAGTTGCATATTTTTTGGGTTTACATTTTAATGCCCGGTATCCGCACAGTTCGCTGCTGCCGGAAGCCCGGGTATTTTTAAAGAGGTGCAAAGATAGCTTTTTCAGCCAAATATGAATAACAGATTGTAGAAGTTATACAGATTGAAATGCCGGGTTGTTGCTGGTTGCTGGTTACTGGTTGCAGGAACTCGCTGGTTTTGGAATTTTAAGGTTTTTGCAAAACTTGAAACCTGTAACCAGTAACCTGTAACTCGTGCTTGAAAACCTGTATAAATCCTGAATAACCGATCGATTTCTGTGTTCTTATTTGTGGTATTTTTGCGACCGCAAAAAAATATACAATGGAGTTAACTGCCCCCACAACACAATTATCTTCTCTGCTTCAACGATTTAATGAACCCGAAACCCTGAAAATGGCCAAGCTTGGCCGTGAGTTAAGAGCGCAGGGAATTGATGTGATTGACCTCAGCCTTGGTGAGCCTGATTTTGATACGCCTCAACATATAAAGGATGCTGCCAAGAAAGCGATCGATGATAACTGGAGCCATTATACGCCGGTACCAGGTTTTTTGGATCTACGCGAAGCCGTTTGTACAAAACTGAAAAGAGATAACAACCTTGATTATAAACCTGAGAACATCGTAGTTTCAACCGGCGCCAAGCAAAGCCTTGCAAATGCTATACTTGCTTTGGTTGATAAAGATGATGAAGTAATTATCCCGACACCGTATTGGGTTACCTATAGTGAGCTGGTAAAAATTGCAGGTGGTAAAGTGGTTGAAATAAAAACTACCGGCAAACAAGGATTTAAAATCACACCTGCCCAACTGGAAAAAGCGATCACTTCCCGCACAACGGTTTTCTTATTTTCTTCTCCGTGCAATCCCAGCGGCGCCGTGTATAGCAAAGAAGAATTAGAAGGGCTCGCTGAAGTATTCCGCAAGCATCCGAATATTTCTATTATTTCCGACGAGATATATGAGTATATCAATTTTGTTGGCCAGCATGAAAGCATTGCACAGTTTGATGACATTAAAGACCGCGTAATTATCGTGAATGGATTGAGCAAAGGATTTGCGATGACAGGATGGCGCTTAGGTTATATCGCTGCCAATAAAGAAATTTCAAAAGCGTGTGAAAAATTGCAAGGTCAATTCACCAGTGGCACATGCTCTATTGCGCAAAAGGCGGGAGTAACTGCATTGACAACAGATCTGCGTCCGTCAATGGAAATGACAGAGGAATTCACAAGAAGAAGAAAAAGAGTTTTGGAACTGGTAAAAGATATTCCAGGTATTCAATGTTCAGAGCCTGACGGTGCATTTTATATTTTCCCTGATATCAGTGCATACTATGGCAAATCTGATGGAAAAACGACGATCAATTCTTCCGGTGATTTCTGTATGTATTTATTGAATACAGCGCATGTTTCATCTGTAATGGGAGAGGCATTCGGCGATCCTGCTTGTGTTCGTTTCTCATTTGCAAACAGTCTTCCGAAGATTGAAGAAGCGTGGAGCAGGATTAAGGTAGCGTTAGCGAAATTGAAGTAAGTTCTGAGTTTTAGGTTTTAAAGTTCTGTAGGTATAACTCAAAACTACAGAACTTTAAAACTTGTTTTTTGATATAGTTAGAAACCGCTCATGCAACGCCAACACTTGCGGAATCACGAGCTGCTGCTCATCGTTCACAACTACAAAATCACAAAGCCTCATTTTCATTTCTTCGTTGATCTGGCGGTTGATACGTTTGAGTACATCTTCACGACTGATATTGTCACGATCCATAACACGTTTAATACGTAATGCCTGCGGAGCATAGACTCCGACGATATAATCCAATCCTTCTGCAGAACCGGATTCAAAAATCAATGCAGCTTCTTTTACGGCATAGGGTGATGTTTGTTGTTGCATCCATTGCTTTGCATCAGCTATCGTTGCGGGATGTGTAATTGAATTGAGTAATTCAAGTTTATAAGTATCATTAAAGACCTGGGCAGCAATATGAGGCCGGTTCAACAATCCATTTATATAGCTTTCTTCACCAAAATTTTTCTTTATAGCGTTGATGATCGTGGAATCCGTATTCATTAAAGTACGAGCTGCATCATCCGCGTAGTATACAGGAATGCCTAATGTTTCAAATATTCTGGCAACGATGCTTTTACCACTGCCGATGCCGCCTGTTAAACCAATTGTCATGTCTGAACGGAGATAAACCGGATGAATGAGATTCATGGGAAAGGTAAGAACTATGATTTACTTAATCGGGTCGACTTTATGGATAAAGAAAATGGGAAATCATGATCGATTTCCCAACTATCCAAAAATCCTATATCCCGATAGCTATCGGGACTAGTTCAGATTATTTTGCAGGTGTAGCCGCTGGTTTATTCAGTTGATTGGTCCATTCCAGGCTGATCGCACTTTTTTCGATTTTGATATAGCTTCCGGGGCTCACTTCAAGTTCAATTGTGCCGTCGTCATTCACTTTGTTGATTTTGCCATGAATACCAGCTATCGTTACAACTTTGTCGCCTTTATTCAGGTTTTCGATAAATGATTTCTGTTGCTTTTGTTTTTTAGCCTGTGGACGGATAAAAAATAACCAGAAAACAACGATCATCAATCCAAGAAAGATAAATTGAAATCCGCCAAAACCAGGTGCCTGTGGCGCTGCTTGTAATAAAACGAAATTGTTCATTCTTATTTTTATTTAATGATAAAACATTTAATTATTTATTCTGCTTTCTTTTCTACTTCCACTGCAAATTCAAGCTGCTGCATTGTTGAGGGGCTTGTATTCGCCGTCACGTAAATTTCTTTCTTGTTTGGGCCTGTTCGATGTGAACTGTTGAATTTTGCTTTAATTGTTCCTTCGGCGCCTGGGGCAAAAGGCTCTTTGGGCGTTTCAGGAATAGTGCAGCCACAACTGGCCCGAACATTGGCGATGATCAACGGTTTGTTGCCTGTATTTTTAAAACGAAATGAAACTTCCAGTTGCTCTCCTTCGGTTATTTTGCCAAGGTTCCTGTGCATGCTGTCGAGCCATTGCATCGTAGTGAAATTCGCCGAGTCTTTCAATGCGAGTTCTGTTGCTGATGATTGCGAAATAGTTGCTTTCTGATCATTGTTCTTGCAACTTGCAATCACAATGATCAGAACTCCAGAAATTATTGCTTTTTTCATTTTCAAAATATCCCTTTAAAATAGAAAGCTGCAAATGTAAATGAATACACTGTCTGAACCTTGATTTGGGTAGATTTTCAAAATTTATTCGGCTGACAGCCTTCCTGGAGTTTCTCATTAATCCCTATAATCCTATCAATCGTGGTTCAGACTACTTCTTAAAATCCACTTTATGCATTTTATCCTGCTGCACTAGGTCTTTATGAATATTGTCCAGTATGCCGTTTACAAACTGCCCGCTTTGTTGTGTGCTGTATTCTTTCGCCAGGTCGATGTATTCATTGATTGTCACCTTTGGCGGAATTGTTTCAAAGTAAAGAAATTCAGCGACACCCATTTCCATAAGGATCATATCCAGGATAGCGATACGCTCAGGGTCCCAGTTTTTTAATTTGGGAATGATCATGCTTTGCAGATGTTCTTTCTTTTCCATAACCGCCTTTAATAAACTCTTGGAAAAGTCAAGTTTATCGGGGCTGATCATCTCATCAAAATTATTACCCGAAGGTTTTTGTAAAGCAGCCACCAGTAATTGTACAATCATTTCGCCATCATCGTCCCAATTGCTGAAGTTTTCTTCGATGTGGGCAATGAAAAGTTCATTAGCCAGCATCATATCATTCAGCATAAATTCAAGAATGTCTTTTTCTTCTTTTTTTTCTCTTACTTCTTTACTGATATATTTCGTATACTCTGCTGTACCAACAAGCGATAGATAAATTTTTCGTAGAAGCTCCCGGTCTATATCCTGTTCCGGCTTATATTTTTTGAATTGGGCGATCAATGTTATATCAGACTGTATCTTTTTTATAATGTCGTTACCAGCCAGTTTGATATTTACGTTTAAATCTGCATAGGAGGGGAGATGTTTGCCGGCACGCAGAGCAGCATCCGTTTCTGCATAGTGCGCCAACTCAATAAGAAAATAAGTGAAGTAGAAAAAGAGAGCGTTGGTTTCCTCGAAATGTTTTTGTAAAATCTTTTGTGGCTCACCGGGTTTTGCTGTTGTTTCAAGGGTTGTTACGGTATATAGTGTTTGCATCACCTTTACCCGGATATTTCTTCTGCTGATCATTTTACCAAGAGCTATTTTGAGTGGGCGAAGATAGTAGTTTCAGGGTAAAATGAGTGTACCATAGTTTAAGGATCTGTTATGTAGTTACTGACAGATTGATGATGGTCATTTATTTATTAAAGGATAAGAATTTGACAGTTTGACCGGAAAGAATCTTATTTCAGAATACATTCTTTACAAAAAATCATTCGCGCCTGAAATATTTTCCGGTTCTGCTCAAATGGCATAATTATCGTTTACCTTTGCCGTCCGAAAAATGAATCACATCATTTTCAAAAAATTCAAAAAATCATAAAAACTATGGCTAAGAGTAAGCTGAACGTTACCCCTCTTCACGACAGGGTAATCGTGAAACCAGCCCCGGCTGAAGAAAAGACCGCTGGTGGCATCATCATCCCTGATACTGCGAAAGAAAAACCACAGCGTGGTGTAATAGTAGCTGCAGGTCCTGGTAAAAAAGACGAGCCTGTAACTGTGAAAATCGGCGACACTGTATTGTATGGTAAATATTCAGGCACTGAAATACAGATAGAAGGTGATGACTTTCTGATCATGAGAGAGTCTGATATACTGGCGATAGTATAAGTCAAAATTCAAAAGTAAAAAGTCAAAACGGCTTGTTTACTGTAAGATTTTTAATTTTTAATTTTTACTTTTTAATTCAAGAAATATGGCAAAGCAACTCTTCTTCGATATTGAAGCAAGAAACAGAATGAAAAAAGGTGTTGACGTATTGGCCAACGCTGTGAAAGTGACATTAGGACCTAAAGGCCGTAATGTTGTATTAGAGAAAAAATTCGGTGCACCTGCAATTACTAAAGATGGTGTGACTGTAGCGAAAGAAATTGAACTTGAAGACCCTATCGAAAATATGGGTGCGCAAATGGTAAAAGAAGTAGCTTCTAAAACTGCAGACATTGCAGGTGATGGTACTACTACTGCGACTGTATTGGCACAATCAATCATCAGTGAAGGTCTGAAAATGGTTGCTGCTGGTTCAAACCCAATGGACCTGAAACGTGGTATTGATAAAGCAGTGGCTAAAGTTGTTGAAAACCTGAAAGGCCAGAGCCAGGCGGTAGGAAATGACAACAGCAAAATTCAGCAGGTTGCTTCTATCTCTGCAAACAATGATACTGAAATCGGTAAGTTGATTGCAGAAGCAATGAAGAAAGTAGGTAAAGAAGGTGTGATCACTGTAGAAGAGGCCCGTGGTACTGAAACCGGTATCGAAGTAGTAGAAGGTATGCAGTTCGATCGTGGTTATGTTTCTCCATACTTCGTTACCAACAGCGAAAAGATGGAAGCAGAACTGGAAAACCCTTACATCCTGATCTATGATAAAAAGATCAGCGCGATGAAGGATATCCTTCACATTTTGGAAAAAGTTGCTCAGGCTGGTCGTCCGTTATTGATCATCTCTGAAGATCTTGAAGGCGAAGCACTGGCAACATTGGTTGTAAATAAATTACGTGGTACGTTGAAAGTAGCTGCTGTAAAAGCTCCTGGTTTCGGCGATCGCAGAAAAGAAATGCTTCAGGATATCGCGATCCTTACAAAAGGTATCGTGATCAGCGAAGAACAAGGTTACAAATTAGAAAATGCTGACCTCAGCTATCTTGGAGTAGCATCTACAGTTACTATCGATAAAGACAATACAACTGTTGTCGGTGGAAAAGGCAAGAAAGAAGATATCACTGCACGTGTAAATCAAATCAAAGCACAGATCGAAGTAACAACTTCTGACTACGATAAAGAAAAATTACAGGAACGCCTTGCTAAATTAAGCGGTGGTGTGGCTGTATTGAATATCGGCGCTGCTACTGAAGTAGAAATGAAAGAGAAGAAAGACCGCGTTGACGATGCTCTGCATGCAACAAGAGCGGCAGTAGAAGAAGGTATCGTACCTGGTGGTGGTGTTGCCTTCATTCGTGCGGTTGAATCATTGGATAAATTCAAAGGTTCGAACGAAGACGAAACAACTGGCGCTGCTATCGTAAGAAGAGCGTTGGAAGAGCCTCTTCGCCAGATCGTAGCAAACGCAGGTATCGAAGGTTCTATCGTTGTACAGAAAGTAAAAGACGGTAAAGCTGATTTCGGTTTCAATGCAAGAACTGAATCATACGAAAACTTGTTGAAGGCCGGTGTTATCGACCCAACAAAAGTTGCTCGTATCGCGTTGGAAAATGCAGCTTCAATCGCTGGTATGTTGTTGACTACAGAATGTGTAATAGCTGACAAACCGAAGAAAGAAGAAGCTCATGGCGGTCATGCTCATGGTGCACCTGATATGGGTGGAATGGGTTATTAAGGAAAGAAGACGGAAGACAGAAGTCGGAAGTTAGAAAAGATAAAGCAAACCCCGCTCGATTGATATCGAAGCGGGGTTTCTGTTTAAAAAGAGCTTAAAGTATTTTGCCTGTTTGGTAGAATTACTATTGCAATGATTCGTACGCTTACCTACTTTAGCTACGTAATCTTAGCAAAAGGTTATTATAAGCAAACCATCCACTTTCCTACCGTACCTGTTAATCTTCCTGGCGAAAGACCTTGTATCCTCACCAGGGAGTATGTTCACAGAAAGTGAATATTCGGGTTGACGCCATGCCCAATTGTAAAAGTTATTTAACCCCCGCAAAAGGCGGGGTTTTTTTATAAGCGTCTTATTTTCTTTCAAATTATTGTGGACTTAATCCCCGTAAGCCAATCTCATAACTGAATCGCTTAATAAAAGGAATCGAAGTTTTTTGCATCCACCTGATTAAAGTAACTCCAATGATTGCTCCAACAGTATTTGTTATAAGGTCATCAATATCCGCTGTGCCTATTCGTAGAAAATACTGGCTCGCTTCAATTGCAAAACTGATAATAAAACAAATCAACACAACCTTACGGAGATTATTAACATGAAACACGATCACGAGTATAAAAGCAAGAGGTATGAATAAAACCACATTTCCAAATACATCCGCAAGCAGGTTCACCTGGGATTTTAACCCGTACCTGAAAAAGTGCCTGAAAGATTTAAATTTATCATAGAATGGGACAAGATGGAGAGAGTGATGTCCTCCCCATTCAAAACTCGGCTTTGGCCTTCTTCTTGCCAGGAAAAATATATAAAAAAGAAGGGCGAGATAAAGTACGCCTGATATCTTTACAATCGCCCTGAACAAATGCTACACATATTTGGCCGAAGTTACAATTTTTGAATTTGCAAGATGCCAATTATGACAACACTTCAGTTATTTAACAATACTATTTGCTTGTAACCATCTTTTGCATTTCTGCTTTTCGTAAAACAATTTCTATCGGATCGTATACCAATATTGGTTTGCTTCTACTGGTTAATCCATTATATAATTCACGTTCAAAATTCCGCATGATCCATTCTTTGGACAAATATGCTTTAGCATAGCTTCTCGCTCTTTTTCTATACGGCTCAAGATCCATTTGCAATGCTTTTTCCAGGCAGGCCTTGAGTGCAACAGGTGATTCTGGTTCTATCACCAGCCCGATATTATTATCATTTACCACTTCAAAAAGTGAAGTACCCGGATTTGCCGTAACAACGGCACAACCACCTGCTGATAAAATACCCGCTAATTTTGATGGCATAACGAGATCTGACGCGGATTGCTTTTGCAATACCAAATGCAAGTCTGCGGTAGCCAGCAATGCTGAAAATTTTTCCATTGCTACCAATGGATGAAAATGAATGTTGAATAACTTTTCATCAGCAGCCATCTTTTGCAAATTCTCTTTATTGCCACCGGAGCCTACAATTAAAAAATGAACGTTTGATCTGTCGATAAACTGTCGTGCTACGTTAATGATAACTTCAAGTCCTTGTTTTTCTCCAAGATTGCCGGAGTATAAAATTACTTTATCATCGTCCGCCAGTCCGAACTCCCTTCGCATTGAACTTTCTTTCGGCAACGGCACCAATTCATTTTCGTCTACCCAATTCGGGAAGAAAATTGCTTTCAGGCCTTTAATATTTTTCCCCTTTATCTTTTTCAGCATCCCTTTGCTGATAGAAGAAACGACTGAACTCTTTTTCAAAATAAATTTTTCAGCGCCAAACATCATGTTCAGGAAACGCCCATTCTTCACCATCGCAAGATTTTTAGCAGCATCTACCTGCAGATCCTGGATATGCGTAATCATTTTTACACCTCTGAGCTTAGAATATAGTAAGGGAAAAAAGCCAAGATGAAAGGGAGGAGAGATCGCAATTACAAAATCATATCTCTTCTGAAACATTGTACGAAGCCACAGCGGGAATACCGATGCTATAAAAGAAAATTCATGAAGAATTCTTTTTAAAGAAGTGATTTTTTTAGGAACATAGAGCGGACAACGATATACGGTAACTCCGTCTATCTTTTCTTTGAACCAAAACCATTTCCCTTTGTACTTTTCATGAATTTCCCATTCGGGATAATAAGGCATTGCGGTAATTACATCCACACTGTGCCCTTGCTTTGCTAACCAGGCGCCCATTTCGCCGGTATATTTTCCTATGCCTGTTAGCTCCGGCGCATAGTTTATACCGTAGATTAAGATTCTCATTAGGTTGTGATTTTAAATGTGAGGTGTTTTAAACTACGTCTTCAAAGGGTGGAGCAAACAATCTCAGGGGCTTGTTTTCTATTTATTCATTCATCGATTTTCCATCTTTGTTTTATAAATATTGCAGGATTTCCTTTATAAATTCCATTCGATTCGATATTAGTTGTAACGACCGAACCAGCAGTTATAACACTATCAGTTCCTATTGTTACACCTGGTGATACAAATGCACAACTGCCAATCCAGCATCCATCGTTTAAAATAATAGGCGCATTACGGTAAGGCATTGACGGCTCTGAATAGTTGTGATTGCCGCAACATAAAAAAGCCCGTTGACTGATGCAGACGTTATTGTGAATTGTGATCTTCTCAAAATTTAACAGGCAAGCTTCTTCACCAATCCACACATCATTACCTATTTCAAGTTTCCATGGCATGTGAATATTAATGCGTGGCTTCAATACAACGCCGTGCCCCACCTTTGTGCCAAATAATCTTAAAAGAAATACCTTGAAGCGTGAAGGAAATGGAAAGCTTGTTAAAAAGAAAAACATTTTGACCAGGTACCAACTGATCTCTCTTATCTTGCCCGCACCCCGATCCAACCCTATGGAAGGATTAAATTCTTTCAGGCGCACGTAGGAGCGCTGTTCTTTATATTTTACTTCTTCCTTTTTATAAACCGGAGAACTTATCAAACCTGGTAATTGAGGATATATAAACTGGTTTCGTCGTGGATAAAAAGCAACGATCATACCATTCGTAGAGAATGGTATGATTTTATGAAATTGTTTCTTTACTGTATATTTTTCTGAAGGGTTTTTTGTTCATACAGTTTCGCATCTACCAGGAACCTGTACCAGTATCCCTGTAAAAAATGCCAGATAAGACCTGCTTTACCATCCAAAAAACCGAGGCGTAATATGTAACGGTAAAAGAAGTAAAAAAAAGGGCGTACAAATAAGGGGATTTTTGTGTACACTTTTTCTTTGATCCATCTTTTCCGGGAATATTGTTGCCCATTCAGGTCTGCCTTTACATTGTTTTCGGATGTACTTTTATTTCTTATGTCAATAAGGTCAAACATTTCACGGGTTGCATAATTATTATGCTTGCTGATCCACCACGTGAGTGAATTCAGATTGTGATCAACCATATCATTTTCCAATGTTTCGATTTCACCTGTTTCGATCACCACATGTTCATCCATCCAACGCTCTTCGATTGTAGCGGTTCCATTCTTCCATATTCTCAAAAGGCGGTGTGGATAAAAGCCGCCGTGTTTAATCCATTTATTCATGAAAATCACACGACGTTTGATGATATAACCGGTAACTCCTTCTTTCGATTCCGGCAATTTGTAATTGATTTCGTCAATGAGTTCTTTTGTCAGGTATTCATCGCAATCCATTCGCATTACCCAGTTTGTATTGATCGAACAATTAGCCAATGCCCAATTGAATTGCGTACTATAATTTTTCCACGGGTTTTGATATACTTCCGCTCCGAGTGAACGGGCTATTGATACCGTATTGTCTGTGGAATTGCTATCCACAATAATAATTTTTTCAGCAACCTGTTTCAGATTTTCGATGCAACGTTTGATATGAATTTCTTCATTGAAGGTGAGAATTATAACGGTAAGCGAATTCATACGTACTGTCTAATTTTTTATAAATGATGGCTGTTCAGCGTTGCCTGTTATCCAATTGTATAATTGCATTGTATCGTCTGCGACCTTTTGCCAGGTGAATTTTTCTTTTACTAATTGATAACCGTTTTCACCGATGGTATTTCTTTCTTCTTCATTCATGGAAAACAACCTTTTCAACACGCTTGCAATATCATCCGGGTTTGTATCGATCCGTAATGCGGCATTTCTTTCATACCCTTCGGGCAGATTGCAATATTCAGTTGCTAATACGGGCAATCTGTGCGCCCAGGCCTCGAGAACTGCGATAGGTAATCCTTCGCTAAAGGAAGGAAGGATAAACGCATCGGCATTCCGAAGACAGTTTATTTTATCGTCACCAAATTGGCCGCCAATGAATTTCACCGAACTGCCAACTCCTGAATTTTGCGCCATTTCATTTAAAGACCTGTAATAATCCTGGGCTTTAGTTTCCCCGGCAATGATGAGCTGCCAGTTGTCTTCTTTCGTTTTCGCAAGCGACCATGCCTCTAATAAATTCTCTATTCCTTTTTTCGGATGTATCCTGCTTAGAAACAACAAGTTTTTTTTATTGTCTGTCTTCCAGTAAGGTTTATGCGCAAATTCAATTTTGGTATCCGGCAAATCGACTCCATTTGGAATAATGGCGACAGGATTGGTTAATCCAAAATCTTTTATCGCATCGTATTCGCTCTTGCAAAGTGCGTGCACACAGTCGGCCTGCCGCAAATGTTTCATCTCATATAAAGCGAGTGCAACTTTTTTCTTGATTGATGATTGCCTGAGTTGCCATATATCCAGCATACCGTGAGGAGATACAATATATGGTGTTGACGTATTCCTGTGATATTTCTTATTTGCATAGGAGAGATACATCCAGATAGCCTGTGTATGCACAACGTCAGGTTTTACTTTTTGCAACCCACTATAGAGGTCTCTTGAAAAACCAAAATTAGATGGTCCGCTTATCGCGTATGTATGCAGGTTCATAGGTGCATAATGCTGCCTGTCTTCAACTGAATATTCATCATCATGCATCAGGTAGTGCATATCGACACCATGATATTTGTTGAGATTGATTCCAAGTGTACGGGCCGACACGAAAACACCACCCGAATTTCTCGAGTTGGAACCACCAAGCATTAAAACCTTCATTGTTTGCTTCTTCGTATTTTTTTAGAAGAGGTTGGAGCGTTATTTCTCAAAAGCCGGGTTGATATTTTTGTAAACATAATCAGCCCATTTATCTGTTGTCCACAGAGAAGCCAGCGTCTTGCTGAATTCAGACATATTTTGTAAATCCTTATCGTTGGTTTGTGATACGGCTTTCATTGCTGTTAGCAAAGAGTTCTCATCCGGGTTGATGATATACCCGTTCTGTCCATCGCGTACAAAAAAGGTAGATGCTCCGCATGAATGTGAACTGATGACAAGCAATCCTGCAAGAGCTGCTTCATGGATCACAAGTCCCCAAGGTTCAAAAGTGCTGGGCAATATTAAACATTTCGCATCCTGGAAGCGGCGGGCCAACTGGGCTGGCGGTAAGAAGCCATTAACGTTTACTCCTTCCTGATTGTCGCATAATGACTGCAAATTGCCTTTTCCACAAATAATCAATCCCCACGGATCTTTCGTTTCAGCGCGATATTTTTTATAAGCGTTTATCAATGATGCGATGCCTTTAATGCTGATTAATCGACCAGTGAAAATGAAATTATTTTTATGAGAGGTAATGTCGATCGTATTTGTAAAGCGGGCTGTATTGGCACTGTAATATCCTTGCAAAGGGTTTTTATAACCAAGTTTCCTGGAGAATGTTGCCTGCCTGTCGCCAGTTACAAAAAAGTTATCGATCGAAGGTCTCAGGAAAAAGGGAGAAATTAATATTCCTAATCGTTGTTTCAATGTTCCTTTCCATTGGCCATCGAAGGCTGAGATAACGTATGTTCCCTGTTGCCGGCATTGTCGTGCAATCTTCATGTACAAAGAATAGTTCCAGGAAGTCATGATGATGGTATCCGGGCGCAATGAAATACAGAACTGCAAAATCTTATTCTTGTTTTCTTTTGTGCATTGAATCGTTTCATGACAAAATGAAAGGTCGAATTCTCCGTAGGGCGCCAGGCTTTCTTCCGGCTGATAAACCAACGTGAGCTCTATATCTTTACGCAATGCGAGTTGCCTGAAGCATGCAACTGTATAGTCGGCAAGTGGTGACCATAAAAGGAGAATTTTCTTAGTCTGCATATGGATTGACAAATAATCCACCTTTTCGGTCTTTTGCAGGGCAAGGTCGTATTCCTGAGTTTCAGTATCGAAAAAGTTATTCAATTTAAGTAATTGATTTAATAAAAGCGAGTAATAGCAGGCAATTCAGGAAATCGGTACAAGGTTTCTATCTTCTTTTATCAGGTTATTATAAGCTTTTGAAACCATCGCCTCGATTTTTAGTTCATTTGTTGCAAATCTTTCGGAATTATTGCCCATTGCCGCTATCTGCTCGTCTGTAATCGATGTCGACTCTTCAAAAAAATCCTGCAGTGTTTCGAATATTATTCCGTTATAACCATTCTTTACGTAGCTGTACTCTACACATTGCAACAGATTTTTACTGCGTTTAAATGTAAAGATTGGTTTGCCGTACGCCATTGCTTCCACAATGGATAAACCAACCCATGCTGGTTGAAAGTATATATCGGCGGCATGAAACAGATCATTCTTTAGTTGCCGGTCATACAGTGCGCCAAAGTCATAAACGTTTTTATAATTTTTAAAATCCGGTTTCAGGTTGCCATCGCCGATAATGATAAAGCCGAATTTGTTCTTATCCAGAGCGTCAACGGCTTTCACCAATATGTCGAATCTTTTTGCAGGTTCAACAAACCGTGCGCAAAAAATAAAAATTCTTGGTTGAGAAATGTTGTAAAGTGCTTTGATTTCTTCTCGGCTTCTCGTTCTTGCAGAAAGAATTTTATTTACATCAGAAATGGTGTTGTTTAACGCAACCAGGTTCGACTTTGGAAAAATCTTTCGCCAGATATTTAATTCATGTTCTGTATAAAACCAGGCGCCGTCGCTTAGTGCAATCATCCATTTTAAAAGAATGTTTGGCTTTTTCTCTTCCTTTATAAATCGCTTTACTGATATGCCATGCCCCATTAAAAAAACCTTTTTCCGGTGTATGGGCCTGGTAAATAAAAGAATCCAGGTGCTGATGTGCGAAAACGTTAACATCAATACAACGGTAGAATACTTTTTTTTGAGAAAGTGAAAAGGGCTGACAAGAACCACCGGGCCAATTTTGATCTTCTTTATTTGTTTAACATTGATATCACCCTTCCTAAACTTATTCCTGGAAATTTCGCTGCTGGTTTCATAACAGTATATATCTGTTTCCAAACGGTCGATGAGACCATTGAAAAAATCTTCTCTGTAATGTGGCACAAACGGCTGTAGAATAGCTATCATGAAAAGTTCGCTACAAGTCTTACATCTGCAGGTGTAGTGCTGATAGTTCTTTTTCCTTTTGAAGTTAATTTTGCGGATATCTCGCTGACCAATCGTTTTGCTGCCGCATCCCAACTTCCTAACTGAAGGGATGTATTGAAAGCTGCTATGGACATATTTTTCAAAAGCTCTTTTTCATCAGCCATCAGTTGCAGTCGTTCAGCCAGTATTTGCGCATTGCGCGGCTCAACGATAAATCCTTCTATACCATTTGTAAGAATGTCTTCTCCTCCGGTATTTGTTGTTATCACCAGCGGTACTCCAAACGACAACGCTTCACCCTGCACAAGTGCGAGCCCTTCTTCAATGCTTGGTAACACAAATACGCTTGCAAGCCTGTACTGATTTTTGAGCGCTTCACCTTTCAACGGGCCTGTGAACACGACTCCATCGGGGATTTTTATATTTTCAATGCCGGTAATTTCTGTTTTTGGTCCCACGATAACGAACTCCTTTTTCGGATGTTTAATGCGATTGAAAGCTTCTATCGCATAACGTAATCCTTTGCGATAATTCAGTTGACCAACATATAATACACGGAATATGTCTTTCTTCCGTTCCGGAGCTATGTTGTTTTCTCTTTCAATAGGAGGAAAGCCAAAGTTTACTTTTATCAGTTTCTCTTGCCGGAAACCTTTGCTTAAAAAAGAATTTCTCACAAATTCAGACGGACAAAGGATGTAATCGCATTCATCATACGCCTGCAAACGCAAATCGTAATCATTGAATTTTGATTTGTATTTACCAAGCCCAAGTGAGTTGAATTCTTCACGCATCAAATCATCCGCAAACTGAATGTGACTGTTCACTTCTTCCATTATACAAATCGTTTTACTACCTTCTTTTCGTAAACGCTGCGTTGTATGGTATCCCTGCGTCCGGTAAAAAATAAACGCATCCGATTCACTGGCCCATTTGTACGATGCATTGTCGAGTCGCTGGTTCGACAATTTATTGGCCAAAACTTTAAGCGAAAATGGAGCATTGAACTTATCACATGCCAGGTAAATGTTCTGGAAAAAATCATGACGCTTTAATTTATCACCAATCTCAGGAATCGGTGATCTTGGACTAAAGCGGCTGAATCCAGATACGAATGCATGCAAATTTCCAGAGCGGTTTAACGCCTTTGCATAGGGATAATGATGCGACCTGTTAGGTGCTGTATACGTAATTTTCACGTGATTTTTTTATAAAGGATATAAATTTTATTGACACAATTAAAAGGGTAATCGGGTAGATATAAGAGATCAATGCAAAAAATGAACGGAATCCCCAGAAGGAGAGGAAGAGACCGATTCCCGTCATGCCAACCGATAATGGTTTCTTTCTACTTACATAAAAAGAAATCCCTTCAAAGAAAATGAGTAATGCGGCGTACACGATGGAATAAACAAATAGTCCCCATACTCCATTTGCCTGGTAAGCTTCACCAACGACGGAGGAAGTCAGACTGGTTGTTCCCATTTCAAGAGGGCCATCTAAAATAAATTTTGGTTGTGCTGAAATATCTTTTGCTCCCATCAGCAATGGTTTGCCCGGCCATATTGTACGCGGAATCGGGTTTAACAGTATTGCAAAAAAGTCATTGAACCCAACGAAGTCCTGTTTGCGTGGAAAAGCCTTTACCATCAGGCAAAAAATATACATGTTGTTGTCACGATGTGTTTTTGTCGGATCGAACGATGTGACGGAGGATAATCCATGACTTTTAGCCTCTGCGGTTGGATTGGCGATCACTTTCAGAAGATTACCTCTGAACCGTACCTGCAATTCCATTATTGCGATAAAGGCGAAAAATAATACAACTGCAAAAGCCCAGAATTTGACTCCCTTATCCCAGTTGTAAAAAAATAAAAAGAATAATGCCGGAGCTGAAACAAAAAACATAGTGCCTCTCGATCCGCCAAGAAAGAAAACAAACATTACGCATAAGGATAACAGTAAGCACAGATAGGCTGCAAGTGTTTTCTTTTTGCCATGCTGAACAAAAGCGATAATGCCGAATAACGGTGTCAATTGCCACATCCATAAGAAAGGCAACATGTATGTTGCAGATCCTCCAACGGGTTCCCGTATCAATATACCTGAACCACCGCCACCCGATCTTCCGGACGTAAGTCCATGCCATAATATTTCGGCCGACTGATAAAATATAAGAAAGGCAACGATGGGTACAATAAAAGTCATGAACGTGAGATGCACATAAAATTTTGCTGTAGGGCGTATTGTATTCAGAAATGAAAAAACACCTACCGAAGTAGTTACACCTCTCGGTTGAAAGAAAGCATACAATGTATTAACAAACATTAAAAAGAGGCAACTGTAACCAAGCGCCTTCATTTTATAAATAGCAGGGCTGTATAAGTATGCATCATAGCCGGGCAGAACAGTTTCGAGGTACAGGAACCAGATTGGTGCGACATTGAAAATACATATGCAACTGAACACAAGATCGAATCGCTTTACATACAGCGCATAGATTACCGGTGTCAGAGAACATAAAATAGCTATTATGCCGCAACAGATAGTCATGAAATTCGATTGCGGGAACAAAATCGAAGAAACGATAGATACTATCGCTACTTCGAAATTCAGAATAGCACACAGCCTTGCTATCTTCTTCAGGTGATGAAAATTGATCAGCTTTTCGTTGTATAGTTTTATGTCTGTAGAAAAACTCAACGCTTATTTATTTAATGGTTCAATAGTTATAGATTCTTTTACCATCTGCTTTTTTCAAGCATTAAACCTTGCTGTACGAATAGCTGTGTGGGAGCAAAGTCGGTAAACGTTGTAAGCCGTGAACCAGTTGAATCTGCGTATTGTCTCAGTGTTTGTTCTGCTAACCGCATATCTCCACCTTGTTCCGTAGAATCTTTATCAGAATTATCCAGGTAAATAATACCACCAGGCTTTATCAGTTTGATTGCCGTATTGATGCATTGACTGCGATGGCTGCCATCGATCATGATGAGATCAAACTTCTTGTTATCATTTGTCATGAATGACGAATAATTGTTCTCGTCGTCCATAAAATGATAACTGACGTTATTCATGTTCTTTGCAGAGAATACTTTACTGATATTTTTATACCAGCCCGAATTATCCTCAACAGAAAACACTTCACCGGCATGTTTTGAATACCAGATTGTCGACATGCCGGATCCGAATTCAAGCACACGGCTCTGTTTATTTAATTTGGTTTTTAATATCGAAATTGCTGAATAAGATATCCATGGCTTTTCAGGCCGGTAATTGAGCACAATGCGAAGCAATCCTGTTGTAAATGCTGGTATCCCATGCGTTATCATTTTTTTCCAGCCAACAAAATTTCCCTTCTCATCATGAAGGCGGCTTTTTCTTACTTTATTACCTGCGATAAGTTTTGAAAGTAATGCCATGTTATGATCGTTTAGTTAAGATGATTTTTAAAATGCTTGCGATTGCTTATGCAGCGCCAATGCGTGGCTTGCTGATTTTCTTGATATACCGGCTCAAATGCGTCGCTTCTCTTAACACACCTTTGAAAAATAGTTGTGGTGTATCATTTGTCAACAGTAGCGATTTTTTAAACACGTAGGGTATCAGCAGTATGTCGGAAATTACTGTTGATGCTGCTGCGCCGGCAATGCCAAAGAAATAAGAAAGTATCGCGCAACCAAGTACACCAAGCGCCATCGCAATGATATAGCGGACCGCGAGACCTTCGTGCTGATTGGAAGCCATATGAATTACACTGCTGGTAAACCAGAGAGAGTTAAACAGAATCGGGATAAGAAAAAATAGTAACAGGGAATGAGAAAGCTGAAACGCTCCTCCTGTCCATAGTGCAAATATTTTTTCACCAAACACCGCAAGAAATAAAACGCAAATCAATGATACGGCGACTGATGTTGCTACTCCTATACGATGTAACCGCGCTACCTGTATCAGATCTCCTTTTCCAAACAACAAGCTTAGCTCAGGCCACATTACCTGGTTGATAAGCTCAAACAATTGATTGATCGATCTCACTAACGTTCTTACAGAACCGAAAATGGCGACTGCCGTTGAACCTAATACCAATTGTACTATGATGATTGTTCCCTGGTACGTGAGTGCATTTCCAAGGGGAAAAGCCTGGAATGCAAATCCCTTTCGAAAAAGCGGCTTCATTAATTCTTTACTTACGGATGAGATTTTAAAATGCAATGCCGGCATGCCGCGGTAGCTTAACCAACGTGCCGCAACGATGTAGCAAATTGTTGTACAGAATACCGAGAGAGCAAGCAGGTCTAATCGTTTTGTATATTGTAAAACAATAATCATTGCCAGCAATTCAACCCATGGCCGAAAGCTATATAATATGATAGAAACATGGGCTTTTCTTGCTGCTTTAAAACGACCCTGGTACAGTTCGCCAAAAAATGATAGCAATGTTGATAATGTAAACCAGATAAAAACCCATCTTATCTCCGCGCTTCGTTGTGCTGGTAAATGAAGTAATTTCTCCCAATGTAAGAACGAGACAACTGGTATCAGTAAAAGCGATCCCGCGATAAAAATTCCAATGAAGATCGCCAGCGTAGAAGAGAATACCCGCACAGCTCTTTCCATATTTCCTTCGCCAATTGCCAGTGACATTTCATTGCCGGCGACGCTGCCGAATCCAAAATTTGCCAACGATATCCATGATGGTAGCGTATATAGAACTAACCATTTACCATAATCATCTACGCCTAACAATGATAAAAGAACAGGCACCTGCACCAATCTGAATGCAACAGTCGCGATCTTGCTCCATAACCCGGCTCCTGCGTTTTTCAGGATATTTATTTTAACGGACATTCTTTATTAAATAGTTTTTAAACGATATTGGAAAATTTATCTGCTAAAATTTTTGATTTTTCAACTTGGCGATGACAAATAATTCGTGACCTGATAAATCAAGCATGGTCTGACTTTCCTGGTTCCATTGAAGAATGTCATTATCAGAAGAAAAATTACTACCGATGAGATAAGGCACATCTCTGAAAGCCTTTGCATAAAAATTTGCATTCAGAAAATTAGGGTGAACCTGCCCCCAGAAATGATGAAAGCTTTCTGGATTTTTTTGCTTGAATTCTTCAGACCCGTTGGGACAAAATGAAACGAAAAAACCATTTTCATTAATCAGTTTTTGCGACAACCGAAACATCATTTTTATATCTGGTAAATGTTCGATTACGTGCGAGCTGAAAAATACATCTACATTTTCTTTCAACATCGATTCATCGGTGAAGATATCAATACCGAGATGCTTTCCGTAAGCAGCGCGGGGTTTTGAAATTTCGTACGACTGAACTTCAAATCCTTCTTTTTTCAACTGGTAACTTGCGTACCCCCAGTTTGCACCAAAGTCAACAATTTTCGGGGACCTATTTTTAACCAGGTTTTTTATCAGGTTTATTTTAGCTGAAAAATCTTTTCGTGTATCTGAAAAATTGGTGCGTAGCAGTTGCTCAAGATGCGCCGGCGTAGGCAAGTCCGTGGTTAATTTATCATCCTGTTCATATTCTTCCTGGTAAAACTTTTGATTGAATTCATATGAATCAAGCGGATGACGGAATAATAAGTTGCATTCGCTACATTCATTTAAGGTTGTCACAAAAAACTTCCGGTCAATAGTTCTACTGACAGGTGATGAGCAATACGGACATTTTTTTGCGTGGTTAAAATTGACAAGCGATCTGAATAGATAATTGTACTTCGTCATGCGAGCTTAATTTGACTGATCAATCTGATATCAAAATTTATATTGAGTTTATATGGCATGCTGGAAAACTTCTTCTTTTATCTCAACCTCTGCAAGTAAATAGTAGCCCAGAGAAGGCAGAAGGATTTTTTCAATCACCCTTTCAGGTGTGGCGCTACTATCGTTGATATGCATGTTATTCCCTGGCCCGCTAAAATCATTTGCGAAGAGATCCGTTTTCTCGTGCCATACGTCATTATAAATTTGTAAAAATATTTTCATTGCCTCAATGTCTTCATTCCTGATAATTGCATAGCTGTTTAACCAGTAAAAGAAGTTGAGCACGCCATCTGTCTGCAGTACAGCAGGTATCTGTTTTGACATAACGTTTACAAACATGCGATGTTCAAACAGGGGCATATAATTGAGAACGTCCTTTTGTTGCTTTGACTTGGTCAGTTTATTTACCGGGTAGTAGATTTCTATTCCTTTTTTAAGGAGTAAATCGGCTACTTTTCGTTCACTGTTTCGCCTCAGGTGAATCAAATACCATTTTTTTTCTGCGGTCATTGGTACCTCCGTGTTCATAAATAATAATGAGCCGGTGTTTTTCGGAAATGCAAAAGGCTTCGCCTCTCTCAGTCACATGATGAATGCTCTGGGAAATAAATAGCAACCGAAAATGTTTTTGAAAACTTGCCTTAGCCTGCAACTCTCGTCAGATTCTTTCTCTTCCTGTTCTTGCCGTACTTGTTGTTATAGCCGTAGCCATAACTGCTTTTGCTGAATTTTTTAGACCGTACGCCATTAAAGACGATGGCCATATTGGTGAGCTCATTGATCTTGTTATTGTCATCAATAAGCTTTACTGATTTTAACGGGGTTCTTTTGTGGCGTACAATGTATAATGTAGCATCGCAGAATTTGGAAAGAACATATGCATCCGATCTCAATGCTACTGGTGCTGTATCCACGATAACATAATCAAAGATATTTTCTGCGTATTCCAACAGCTTTTCTGTCAGGCCACTTAAAATTAATTCTGATGGATTGGTAGGCGTATCTCCCGCAGGAAGAATAAAAAGATTCTCACTTACCGCCGTTCGCCTGATAACTTCTTCAGGTTCTGCTTCTCCAGAAAGATAAGATTCCATCCCACGATCTATAGAAACATCGAATTTGTCGGCCAAAACAGGGTTTACCATATCGAATTCAAGGATAATAACTTTTTTTCCAGCCATAGCGAGGCTAAGTCCAAGATTGGCGGATATGAAACTTTTACCTTCACCGGGAATTGCAGAAGTAACAAGTATCTTTTTACGCTTTCCGGCAATACCAAGATATCCCAACGATGTTCTAAGCTTACGGAATTGTTCGGCTATAAACGTCGTTTCACCCTCGCTGATCACAAGCGGCTTCTTCCTTTTTCCATTTGGGATTTCTGCAATTACAGGAACAGTAGTGAATTTTTCTATTTCCTGTACATACGACAATGTAGAGTTGAACAAACCTACCAATGCCATACAACCAATGAACAATGCGAAGGCTAACCCAACAGCAACGACATAAATAGATTTTTTATCAGGGCTTACCGGCTCAAAGCTTGCTTCTGCCTGGTCTACCAACCGGCTATTCGGTATGATTGAAGAATGTGATAATGCTGTTTCTTCTCTCTTTTGAGCGAGATAATTATATAAGTTACTTTTTAATGTCTGCGCACGGCTGAATTCGATCAGGTCTCTTTCTTTTTGTGGCACCGCCTGCAACATGCTATTGTATTTGCTATTTGTTGACAGCAAATTGTTCTTACCTGCTTCAAGGCTCTTTTTCTGATTTCTTATACTTTCAAGTATCGAAGGTTTTATACGTTCGATCTGGCTTACAATAGATACAATTAACTGGTTATTTTCAGCAGTATTCTTTTTTAATTTCTCATATTCTGCCTGTGCTGCATAAAGTGCATCCAGACGCTTCGCCAGCAACGGATCATTTACAACCAATGCAGAAGGCGCAATTTCCGAGCTTAGATCTTTTGATTGCACATACTTTTCTACTTCGTCCAACACCGCCAGTTGCATATTCATCTCAGATACTTTCTGATCATTGGCGCTTACATTTTCAAGAAACAATTTCCCCTGTGAGCTGATATCGACCGCATTCTGATCCGAGCGGTAATTCTGTGTACGTTTTTCAATCGAATCGAGCTCATGTGAAACTCTTTTCAAACGTTCATCCAGGAAACTTAATGTACTATCTGCTAATAAATTTCTGTCTTTTATTGCAGCACGGTCATAGCTGCTGATCAGTGTATTAAGAATATCTTCTGATAGAGAAGGCACTTCGTTCTGTACTCTCAAATCAATCACTGTGGAAAGTTTATTGGAAGAAGTAGCTTCTAATTTTTTTGCAATTGCCCCGGTCACTTTCCGGGGATTGATGAGTGCGAAATAATAAGATACTGAATTATTATTGGCCGTTGAATCTGTGATTTCTTTTCGCTTTGCAAACCGGATCATACCATATTTACTGGCTACCCATTTATCTACCGGGAAGCTATCAACGCCGATGATAACCTTTGATGCTTCTGCATTATACCAAAAAGATACACGTGGTGTTTCTTTCAACGCATCGGGATTCTGCAATTCAACTTTTACAGGGGAAAAATCATATGCAGGAATCGGGCGCCATTTACCATCAACATAAACAGGAGCGTAGAGACCTAATTTTTTAACTACTTCTGTCATTAATGATCTTGAAGTAATTACTTCGATTTCGTTTTCAACGATTTTAGTACCCTCAAACTGGTTGAGTGGCTCTACACCTTTCGACTCATCAACGCCCTTTTTTTCGTCTTTAATAAGGATTGTAGCTTTCGCCTCGTACAGCGGTGTCTGGTACTGAAGGTATAACCATGCGCCACTAACGCAAAGTGCAATTAAAATAATAAGGAGAGGCCAGTAAGGTAAAAAACGAGACCAAATACTCCTGAAATTATTGTCTTCTTTATTCTTGACGGTTAGATCAAAATCAGGTTCCAATATAAACGTTTTTATAGGTTTTTAATTTTGCTCATGTCTATTATTAAACGCAAAGAATTACCAAACCCCGTTTCGGAGTTTAATTCAAATGACAATTGTAATCGTTGCAGTTTATGAAATCTTCGGACAGGTTGAGGTGGATCGCCATCCAGGTTCCAATCATCAAGAACCCAATGCTACTTGCATGTCACTAACTGGTTGGTGTTTCCCATAAATTATTTTAGGAGAAGGATTTCAACGGAAGTATTTCCAAAATTCATTCCAGTGTTTTTGATTTTGTTGCTTTTTTATTCCGACTGTTGCAATCTAAGCTTGCTTTTAACTCATTTTTTTAAATCAACACACCGCAATTAAAATGTAAAAAACCATTATTGAAAAATGAAAAGAACTTAGAATTGAGAATGATATAAGTATCATTACCAATGAAGTGACTTGATAATTTTACTTTGACTTTGATTGACAAATATTAACTTTCAAAATGGGGGAAATTATTCCACCGAATGTGTATAAATTAAAAGACTTTATGAATAGATTAAAAATTGAGGAAAATATTGCACAAGCGAAGACGATCAGTACACAGTTTTATACTGATCCGAAATATTTCCAGGAAAGTAAACAGAGGATATTTGAAAATGTATGGCATTTTATAGGCGACACAAACCTGGTAAAGGATCCTGGACAGTGTTATCCCTTTACACTATTAGATAACTATATAGATGAACCGTTGGTATTGACCCGCGATAAAGAAGGCGGATTGAACTGTCTCAGCAATGTCTGTACACATCGTGGCACTATTGTGGTGAACGGCCCCTGTAAAATTTCAAAGCTGCGTTGCCGTTACCATGGCCGCAATTTTCACCTCGATGGTAAATTTTTGTCTATGCCTGAGTTTGCAGAAGTAGAGAATTTTCCAACGGAAGAGGATAATTTAAAAAAGCTGTCTTTATTTAACTGGGGCAACCTGTTATTTACATCACTTGCCAATAATATTCCTGCGAATGAGTTTTTTAAGCCAATGGTGGAAAGACTAAGCTGGCTGCCGGTTGATGAATTTATCTATCGTGGCGATTTGTCGAGAGAATACACCGTTAATGCGCACTGGGCATTGTATTGTGAAAACTATCTCGAAGGTTTTCACATTCCCTTTGTACATGCCAGCCTGAATACTGTGATTGAT
This sequence comes from Chitinophagaceae bacterium, assembly GCA_049840875.1. Lineage (GTDB taxonomy): Bacteria > Bacteroidota > Bacteroidia > Chitinophagales > Chitinophagaceae > JAFDYH01. The sequence goes on from JASGJE010000009.1 coordinate 179,731, forward strand.
TTTGGCAATTATACCACTGAGCTGTACCGTTATAGTAACCTTCAATTGGGTATTGCACGCCATGATGATGATACATTTGATCTGCCTGAGTCATCACCGGACTATGGCAAAAAAGTAGCTGCCTATTATTTCTGGGTGTTCCCCAATATGATGTTCAACTTTTACCCCTGGGGATTATCGATCAATCATATCAAACCGGTATCGATTGATAAATCGCGTGTTTCGTTCATCACCTATGTATGGAAAGAAGATAAATTAAACACAGGAGCCGGTTCTGGTCTTGATCGTGTGGAAAGGGAAGATGAGGAAGTTGTGGAAGCAGTACAGCGTGGTGTTCGCTCCAGGTTTTATGATCATGGCCGCTATTCAGTTACCCGTGAGCAGGGCACGCATCATTTTCACCAGTTGCTGGCGGAGTTTATGAGGTGAGAACATTTAGTGAATTCTATCGTATCAATGTACTCGTTCCCTTCATCTCAACTCTCTTTCCGCTGTCATGATTGGTGAATTGCAATATCCATACGTACGTTCCGGTAGCTTGCGGTACACCGTTAATCGTTCCGTCCCATTTGGATTGCCAGTCGTTTGTATGAAATACGAGTTGTCCCCATCGGTTGAATATCCTGAAATTAAGATTGTCTGCTTTAAGCGCATTGAGTGGATATAGATAGTCATTCAATCCATCACCATTTGGTGTAAATGCAGATGGTACAGCAATATAGCATGAACCCAGTACCCGGATCGTTTTTGTGGCAGTTTGAGTACAACCGATCGGGCTGTGCACAGTTAATCCTATCGTATAATATTTTTCCTTTCCTGTTTGAGGATAATGGCCGGCAGGTGGCGATTCGAGTGTACTCGTTTGTCCGTCACCGAAAGTCCAACTCCAGCTATCAATCGGCCCTTTACTATTATTTATAAATGAAGCAGAATCTTCTGGGCAAATGATATCCGGTGCTTCAAATGCTGCGGTCACTTCATTATTCAATGCGATGGTTGTTGAAGCTGTATCAGAGCAAAAACCGTTACTTACCGCTAATGTTGCTGTGAAGTTTCCCGTTGCAGGGTATGCTTTCGTCACAGTTTGAGTAGTAACGGTATTCGTATTGTCAAATACCCAGTTCCAGCTCGTTACTCCATTATTACCATTATGAGAATAATAAATTGTGTCCTGCTTACAGCCCATATTCACAGTATAATTAAAAGCCGCAGATACGGTATCTTTTGTACTGAAGGAAACAGATTGTCCTATCGGTGTTTCCAATCCGCATTCATCAATAATCGTGTTGCCATCTGCGCCCGGGCTGATATGTACCTGGTAATTGCCGGCATTATAAATGGGAGAGGAGAGACCGAGAGTAATAACAGAAGATAATCCATCTGTGCAGGAGCCAACCGCACTGACAACGGTTATCGGGTTGGTGCCGGTAACCGTGAAGTCACTTCCGTTTGAGGAAATAGAACTGCATTGGATGGGTTTTTTAAAAATAAGTTGTAATGTGGAAGCGGCGCATCGTACAGGTGCGATGCTATCGAGTGGCGTTGGTTGCAATGGTAATACCGCAAAACTTAAGCTGGAGCCTACCGGTATAGTACGGTCGCAATTATCTTTCAATGTATTTCCGTCGCTTCCATCTACTATCGTCAATGTATAGTTGCCAGGTGGCAATGGTGCGCTCAGCGAGATAATGACCGAATCCATATCAAAACCGCTGGAACAACTGGCTGCTACTGCGCCGGTTACTGTAACCGCATTGCCAGAAACAACGAAATCTGTACCATCTTCCGCAAGACTTGGGCACTTCATTTTCTTATTCAGTTTGACGCGAAGCTGGGTAAAATCGCAATTCGTGTTTACTGTCAATAACTCGGGTTCTGTTTCATCGGTGATGCTCGCAGTACCACCATTGAACGATAACTGGTAACCGCTTTGCTGATCTCCTAAAAAATGGCTGATCATTAAAAGGTACCGGTGACCTTCAATGATATTCGGCATACTGCTGAACAATGGCTTGTAGTCATTATTGAAAGTAGCACATACATAAAGAGAGCTGCCTGCACTGGATGCGCCGGTATTGCCATGCTCGCCCGACCAGTTGTAGGCTACTATGGTTGAAGGATCAGAATACACGTCATTCACGTCGCGGTCAGTTACGTCGAAAAGCTGCCAGTCGTAATCGTCTTGCTTATTATTAGGACTGATAAGAAACGCCAACGTTCCGGATTGAAAACAGGTAAACTTATACCAATATGGGTTGAGATCGCTATAGAATACGCCCGGTTGTGCCAGACAAAAAGTTGGGATACCGCGATTTGAACAAGTCGGTACGCTCTGCTGAGAAAATATGCTTGTGCCGCAAACAGGAAAAGCTGTTTCCGGAGTCTGGCCAAGATTGGAACATGACTGCGGGTTTGCTTTACTAATCAGTATAACCGTAAAAATAAATAAACTGAGGGTCTTTATCACTGGCTCAATATTGCTGCTGATTGACTCCCAAAAATACTGTTTCGCTGCATTTAAACTATTTTGTTTAAACCAGTTATATGAAATATTTATGCATAAAGCGAATCATATCTGGCGTTGACTGTAAATTGTTTACAAAGAAAAACCACGCCGAAGAGCGTGGTTAAGTGTCCGAAACCGTCCTGATATAATTAGTTTATTTTTTCTGCTTTGTGGTTACTTTCAAGCTTCACTTTTCTATCTCGTTCGCTTACTAAGTAACTATCATAAAAGTAATATGAGAACTACGTTTTTGCAATAGTAGAATTACCCGTGCAATCCGAAAATGACCGTGCTTTTTAGACAGGTATGTTGTGAAGGACTTGCTGTCAGATAGTTATGAGCGATAATATAACTGGCTTTTCTATATAAAAAACCGTAGCTGTTTAAATCACGTCATATAGACTGCCTCGACACGAATATTTGTTCGATGAAAAGCTATTTGATATTCAACCGTTCACGCCAGTGATTAAGATCAGCCAAAACCATATCTAAATTGTGAATTTGCTGATCAAAGAGTGGGGTATTATTAGTCCGGCAAATCAGCTCGATAGGCAGGCCTCTCTTTCGAAGAAAATATTTTGAGCTCATTGGGTATCCATTGGATATGATGGGATCAACCCTTGTCAGTTCTGCCTGTATCCAGTTTACGTTTTCCTGTTGATCCTGTCTATTGACATTTTCACATAACCATGAAAAGATTTCGGGATAGAAGTTTCCGGCGATTGCAGACATTCCCTTTGCCCCTGCCTGCAATGAATACATCGCGTTAGGCGTATGCGCATCATATAGCTCCAGCTTTGTACCCTTTGCCAAGGCCAGTTTTTCTTTCACTTTAGCGACATCCAATGTTGTGTCTTTATGATAAATAAGGCGATTGGTGCTAAGAAGATATTTAAAGACAGTGGGAGTGAGAACACGTTTGTACGGCGACGGGCATTCATATGTGCCGATGGGAATTCCTGCCGTTGCTGAAAGGAATTTTTCAAAATTGGCAATAAGTATTTCATCACTATCTTCTTTGTTTGCAAAATGACTTGTGATCAGTATGACTGCATTTACACCGGTAGCGTACATCCTTTTTGTAAATGTTGCTTGTCCTTCTGTGTTGTTGCCAAATGAGCCAGAAGCAACTACGGTAGCTTTTCCTTTTACGCGACTTACTACATGTTTTGCCAGCGCTATCCGCTCGTCGGGTTCCAGTTTATACATTTCACTGCTCAGGCAATTGGCAAAAAAGCCCTTTGCTCCTGAAGCAAGGTAAAAATCAATCAACCGTGACAAGTTTTCAAAATCAATTTTTCCATCCGTCGTAAAAGGCGTGATCATAACAGGAACAAACCTTTTTTCATCAACGGATGAAAGATTGCTATAAAATCCGGCAAAAAGTTCCTGATCGTTTAAACATGAAAAAGCTACTGCTCCTGCAGAAAATAATTGCAGAAAATCACGTCGACGATATTGCTTCGATTCAGACATCGATCGATTTTTTATAAAAATGAGTATGTCGAAAAAAATCCCCTCTCCTTAAAAGATAAGAGAACTTGTAAAAGTGCAGATACTCATTTGCTCATCTTAATCACTTACAATGCCACCAACCAATCGCCTCATCTCGCTGGATGCCCTGCGAGGTTTTACAATTGCTGTAATGATCATGGTAAATTTTCCAGGGAGCGAAGAGTTTGTATATTTTACTTTGCGGCATAGCAAATGGAACGCACTGTCATTTACAGATAATGTAGCGCCGATATTCTTATTTGTGATCGGGGTATCAATCGTACTGGCGTATACTAACAAGAAAGGCAAGGAGCCAAAAGGAAAACTGTATTGGAAAATCATTTTCCGGTCGTTGAAGATTTTCGCTGTCGGTATGTTCCTGAACCTGATGCCGGATTTTGATTTTGCGAATATCCGCTGGACAGGCACATTGCACCGTATCGCCATTGTATTTTTAATCTGCGCTATTATATTTTTAAATACCAACTGGAAACAACAGGCATGGATAACCGCAGTTTTATTGATTGGTTACTGGCTGGCACTTACCTGCATTCCAACCCCTGGTGTTGGAAAAGTGATGCTGGAACCAGGCAGCAATATTGTTGCATGGGTAGACAATCAATGGTTGCCAGGAAAAATGTGGCAGGGCACCTGGGATCCTGAAAGTATACTGACAAATATTACTTCCGTGGCAACAGGACTAACGGGCATGCTTGCGGGCAGATTGATGATCAGCAATTACACACCTAACCAAAAAGTGAATTACCTGATGACCGCCGGAATGTTTTCGGCTATTGCCGGTTATTTCTGGGGATTGGGTTTCCCAGTCAATGAAAATCTGTGGACGAGTTCGTTTGTATTGGTTACTTCCGGTTTTGCGGCGCTTTTATTCGGGGCGCTGTATTTCCTTGTTGATATATTGGGTTATACAAAATGGACAAAACCAGGGATCATTTTTGGCTCCAACGCCATAACAGCTTATGTGATGGCAGATGTATTTGCATTACTGTTTTATCGTGCAAAGTTTGGCGGCTTGCCATTGAATCAATTGGTAGTTACCAAACTGAGTAGCGCCGGTATGCAACCTGAACTAGCAAGCCTGCTCTATGCTTTGTTTTTTGTCTGTATCAATTTCATACCAGCATATATTCTTTACAAGCGGAAAATATTTATTAAACTGTAAGTGGGCTTTATGCTATAAGCTGTAGGCTTTTTGGATCGAAGCTTAGAAAGCATTTTATCAACGATATAACTCGGATTATTTCCGTTTCACAGTTGTCGCAGAAAAGCAACGCGTTTTTTTGCAGGAAATGGGCCATCTTTTCGGTAAAGCAAAGTAAAACCTGGTGTGTAATATGGCTTTAATTCTTATTATTTAACTTTATCAAAAGACAGGCATCTGTTGCGGCGGATGGAATGCTATTCCTCACATCGACAATGCTCGAAAGTTGGATTCTACTTTAAGCTTAACCAGTTGTTAATAAAAATGGTAAAATGAATACGATAGAAATTGACTTGGGCGAGTTAAACAATTCTTGTTTTGTTGCGATGCCATTCAACATCTTATTTCGAATTGAATATGAAAAAATCATACAACCAGCGTTGATGGAACTAAATATTAAATGTATTAGAGGAGACGAAGTATATGCAAAACAAAGAATCGTTGATGATATTTGGCATTCTATAAAATCATGTAGATTCGTTTTGGCAGAATTGACTGACAAAAACCCGAATGTTCTTTACGAAGTTGGTTTAGCACACGCAATAGGCAAACCGGTAATAATTATCACCAGAAATAGTGATGATGTTCCGTTCGACTTGAAAGCTTTACGATACCTATTTTATGATGTAAATGATCCATTTTGGGGGGACAATTTAAAGCTTGGAATTCAAAATTTAGCTCAAAAAATAATTGAAAGTCCCAATATTGAAAATTACTTGGAAGGAATAACGATTAAATCGAAATATCCGAAAATTTCTATACAGCCTAAAAAGAAATCCAAATCAAATATTTCTCTTACTAATATTTCAGGATTATGGTTTGGTAAATTTGAGGACACAGAAAATATACTTCATAGTGTAACTCTTCAATTAAATCAAACAGAAGATTCGATAATTGGGGCGAGTGTTATTTCATATACAAAAGGCGATAAATTAACTGTTGTTCAAGAAATAATTAATGGGACATTTAAAAGCGATGTTTTTTTTGAGTTGCACGGAGTAAATTATACATTCATAGAAAGGGGAAATGCTGGCTACTATTTATTAGATAATTTTAGTCTAAAGGTAGACAAAGAGAACAATTCACTATCTGGAGAAGTAACTATATCTCAAGAACCAGAACAGCTTAAAGCAAAGATAGAATTTACTAAATCCAACAGTAGCTAACATTAGTGTTGCAAATAGTTGAGCTTGACATTCGGGCGATCAGCAGCAGTAATTCAGAGCGGGCAAATATAAAATCACTACGGCCTACAGCAAATTCTCACTTCAGCTTCACCGTCTTCAGCTCTTCCAACGTCCATGGATCCCATCTGCGGCCAACGATGTCTCTTACTTTTTTTATGTCTTCTACGTGGATAGGTGTTCCTTTATTGCCAAGGTTGGTGCGTACATAACTAAGCACGGCAGCTAGCCATTCATCATCCGCATTCATTTGCGGCGGCATAATGCTGGAATAGGTTTTACCATCAACAGGGCCTGTTAACCCACTCAGCACAATCCGCGTGAAGATGCGTGCATCGCCGTTCACGCGGGGTGAACCAGCCAGCGGCGGCGCTACCAATCCGGAGTTGCCAAACTGTAATCCTTTACCATCAGGACCATGGCAGGAAGAACATAATGATTTAAAATTGAGAGAGCCTTTTAATACCAATGTTTTGTCTGCATCATTCAGGCCTGCTGTATTTACATTCACAGCCAGTGAAGTCGTTAATCGGCCCAGTGTAAGTTGTGCCGTTTGATAGATCATATCTTTCTTCGCAGTATCTGTTTTAATGATCGCTTCAAGCAATGGTGTTGCTTTGTCAATCGTGCTATACTGTAGCGATTGTGAAAGTTGAACACGGGTATCAACATCCGGATCATTCACCATTTTAGAAACCTGCGCAACTATCTCTGCATCACGTTTACGGATGTACGGTTCGCCTGCCCAGATCGCCATTCTGCGTATTGCGGGATCTTTATCCGTGAGCAACGAAAGAACGAGTGTCTTATCAAGTGCATGCAATCCTTCCAATGTCCATAATGCATGAATACGGGTTAATAATTTGGTTTCTCCTGTTGCATCAGTTGCCATCTTTTTCAGATCAGGGATAACAGACTGATCATTTTTCAGGATCAGCAATTTCTGCGCATTATCTCTCCACCAACCATTCGGGTGAGAAAGATAATCTACGAGTTGAGCAGGTGATGCATTTAATAAATCAGGTTTATGTTTATCTAACGGTATCTTATCATGTACAATGCGATAGATACGACCTCTGTTGATATTTTTGTCAAGGCCCAACCGTTGTATCTGTGGGCGTAGGAAAGAATTGGGCCTCGTCCAGTTACCTTCCTGGATAATACCATGATACATGTCTGCAATGTATAAAGCGCCATCGGGTCCCGTCGCCGAATTGATGGGTCGGAAATTCATATCAGTTGACGCAAGAAATTCTGCTTTGTCATAGGCATTCTTTACCACACGCATTCCGTTTTTATTGATCACTTTGGCGCGACGGATCAATCGTCCTACTGGTTCGCAGATAAATAAATCACCTTCTGCTGTGGCAGGTAAACGATCACCACGGTAAATAGATTGACCACAGGAAGAGGTCACATGATTCAATGTACTATCCGGTTTTAATCTTCCTAAGCCACCCTGCACATCCGGAGTTGTTACCGCCGGGTATGGAATTTCAAAATCACCTTCATACTGATCCTTTTCAAAATCAAGTTCACCATAGGCTGGATTCTGCTGAAAACCAAAAGCAGCTACTTCACCACCGGCTGATGAAAGAAAGAGACGACCATAATCATCTGCAGTAAGGCCCCATTGGCCGCTAAGACCGTCTTTCATGCTGTCGGTCACCAAATGATCTTTCTCCCATTTATAACGGATCTGGCTTGTCGTAGTGTAAATCCAGTTGTCAAGATTCCATATCAAACCGCTTTTCTGATGCTCGAGGTTCCTGGTATCTTTTTCATCATCATGATAGACCTGTACTTTTTCATCTGCTTTGCCATCATTGTTTGTATCCCTGTATGTATACAGATTATTGGAATAGGTTTCCAATACGATAAGGCGATCATCGAGCGGCAACATCATTCTCGGTAATACAAGACTATCGATAAAGATGGTACGTTTATCCATTTTACCATCGCCGTCAGTATCCTCAAGCAGTACGATGCGACTTGTAGGATCGTCTTCATGGCTGCCATCCACATCAAGCATGTAGGTACGCATTTCCGCAACATACATTCTGCCGTTGCCATCCCATACCATCGCTACAGGTTGCTGTACCATAGGTTCAGCAGCCACCAGCTCGACTTTATAACCTTCCGGCAAGCGCATCGTCTTCATACTTTCTTCGGGACTGAGCGGCGCAGTACTTGATGCTTTTATAACGGTAGCGGGAGTAAGCGGTTTTTCTTCGATATTATTATTGACTGCTTCGGTTTTGTTAGTGCAACTTTCAGCAATGGTCAGAAGAAAAAGAACGGACGTGAGAATGGATGGCAACTTCATTTCATGTAATTTATTCAAGTAAAAATGAGAATGAAAGATTGGAATTTAAGATAAGGTACCTGTACTGGACTTAACTGAAATAATGTTATTCAATGATCAGCAGCTGAACCTTATTTAACCTCGAGTAGCACAAATGAAATCATATCTTTATTTCGATTGGAAATAGAAAGCCTTTCCCTGGCGTTCAGCCAGATGAAGTCCCCGGGTTTGGAAATGCCTTCTATTCGTTGAGCGTTCTTTTCGAGTTCTGCCGGTTCATTGTTCAATGCCAATAACAGGAATGAACTGCGGGGCGAACTGAAATTTACTGACTCACCATACTTCAATTCTACTTTATATACCCGTACAAATGAGGTATCTGTAATCAAGTTGAAATTTGAAAAGGAAAGGGGAGGCGTTTTAAATTTCTTATTTTTTGTAAACAGTTCCACATCGACCACGTGAAAAACGTTAGTGTCAACATTCCAGACTCTATGTGTGCGGGTATGCGGCGCAGAGAGATTCTCAAAAGAAATGGAGCCTGGCACTGAGAAGTTGGCTGGAAGTGGTACTGTTTGCCCGTTCATCATTTGTGAACCAGTCTTTGTCTTACTGAGCGTGATAAAAACGGAGGGAGTGGAATGCAAATGAAAAAGAGTTGTGTCGCCGGGAGGTAGCAACACGTTTAATATTCTTACCTTATCGTTCGCAAATACAGGATGATGTCTTGGTTCTTTACTAACCGGCACCTGTGCAATGCTGAAATTGTATAACAGCAGGCTAAAGAGAAGAGGGAAAAATTTTCGCATCTCTAAAAGTAAAACGAATGAACGGAACAGTCATAAAAAAACCGGCTCTTGTAGAACCGGTTGTATTCTTAAGAAACTGCTGACTTTATTTTTCCCTGTTACGGATCGTTGTGAAAGAAAACTTCTTACCGATTTTTTGTGCCGCCCTGAAAATGGAGGCATTCACTTCAGAAAGGCTAAGGTTTCCAACCCTGTTATATTCCACTGTGCGTAAAATCGCTGAGTCGATCCCGGAAGTATTCTTTTTTGAAATGGTAAATGATTCTTTTTTTAACTCTGCCTGCAAGGTTTTGTAGTCTTTTTCTACCGCTTCATGTAATTGGATTCTTGCAAAAAAAGTAGCCATAGTAATACTGATTTGAATTTTTTTGGAAATGGTTTTACCTCGGCGAATGTAGTAAGTAAACCTAAACGTGCTAAGCGGCTTTTTATTATTTAACACAGAATTATTGCGTAGAAAAATGTCTTTTGGCACTGTGTAATCGTTTACTTTCTCAGCCTTGTTGCACCTGGGGATGCCTTTATGAGTGTTGCGGATTAATTTTAAATTGCAAAACTCTCATCAATCATGTGGACATGTCCTCTTTGTAACCAGCAATTTGTCAATAGCAATCAATCGCATTCCTGCCGCGACAAAGAACTTTCAGATTTTCTCAACGGGAAATCCGAGGTAGCTATCAGTTTATTCTGGCATTTCATAGAGTCGTATCTCGAAATCGGTAAGATAACTGTTCACCCTACCAAAAGCATGATCGCAATTGCGGCAAAAACCCGCATCGCCTACATCACGCGATTAGGAAAAAACTTTGTGGATGTCACGTTTCCATTCAAAGAGCCGTTTCATGATAATTTATGTTTTCAGAAAATAGCACAGGTGCCGGGTCAGCAGCAATTCAATCATCATTTCAGAATGTATTTGAAAGAAGATATTAATGACGAGGTGAAGAAATATTTGAGGATGGCTTATGCGATGAGTGAAAAGTGAAAAACTAAAAATGAAAAATTGTGAAGAAATAATCGAATACTAACTTTCGGAAAGTTTGAAGTTCAATATTCCCTACTTTTATCTACAATACAAATAAAATGAAAGCAATCGTAAATGTAGTTGTTTTATCGATGGTTATAAGTATGACATCGATGGCACAGGATTCTGCATACATTAATCCGGATACAAAGTCTAAAGGCTGGTATGCTGTATTCGATGATAAGTTGTCAAATGCAATATTCGAAAAAGGAGTGTGGACAGTTGACAATGGCGTGATGACCGCAAGTAAAGACGAAGCAATCTGGAGTGAAAAAGCATACGATGATTTTGTGCTTGATCTTGAATTTAAAAATGCACCGGGTACCAATAGTGGTGTGATTGTACATGCGAGTGAGATCAAAGAATGGATTCCGCATTCTGTCGAAATTCAGATTGCAGACGATTATTCGGATGAATGGGCGCATGTAAATCCCAACTGGCAATGTGCAGCAATCTTTGGTCACCAGGCAGCAACGAAACGAACAGTGAAAAAAGCAGGAGAGTGGAATCATTATACAATCACCTGTCGCGGCAGGAAAATATGGATTGTATTAAATGGTGAGTTGGTTAATACCTGCGACATGAGTTTATATACAACAGGAAGACAAAACATTGATGGCAGCACAGCGCCTGAATGGCTTCCCAATCCGATGGCTTCATTACCCTTGCATGGGCATATCGGTTTCCAGGGTAAACATGCCGGCGCACCGATTTATTTCAGGAATATCAGGATAAAGGAACTTTGAGAACAAGTCAAAAATAAAAACCTGCCGGCAGGCAGGCAGGGTCAAAAGTAAAAAATGCTTCAGCTGATCAGGCTTTACAAAATCGTATAGCCTAACGCTTACCGACTATGGTGCATTAGCACATCAGCACATTTTCAAATCATCACATTACTCTTTAATCAACCACACTTCATTCACTCTCGATTGCTGTCTCCAGTTGAGAAATGTTTCATCGAGATCATCCCAGGTCAGTAGCAATTTCTTTTGCTCAATCAACGATTGAGGTACAGGGAATTCTTTTATTTCACCAACACCACGTCCATACTTCGATGGAGATAGACGTTGTCCATTTACTTTCAATAAACATTCACCATAACCGGTCACGCGAATTGTGTAATGGGCTTTTGGATCAAGATCCGTATACTCAATGCCAAGCGGCCAACGCATATTGATCATCCACGACAGGCGCTTACGGCTAAAGCCATTTTCCCACCAATCGAAGCCGGGCCCATCATCTTCCACCTGCAATGGTTTTATTCTCCAGTTTTGTCCTTTGAGAAGATGCGGTGATTTTGAAATATTGCCAACGTTATCATAGAAACTTCCATTGCCGGGATTCTCCCATTTGGCAATCGTTTTCAACGCTGCTACCTGTTCTTTTGCCGGTAAAGCCTGTATGCGTTTAAACTCATCTTCCAGCCACCAGCGATTGTTGATTGGCCTGTCAATGAAATCAAGAAAAGCGCCGCGTTCTTCACCGGAAGCGTTGTATTTCTTTACGCTGGTCTGTAGATGAATTGATTGAAACAAGGCATCGCACAATGCAAATGCTTTATCTCTTAATTCAGGCGTTGTTCTTTCTGTTTCAGCTTTAATCAGAATTGCCAATGCTTTTGTAATGGCATTGTCAACACCTATTGAATCTGCTTTCAGTAATTCGGCGTTTGCTTCCTGTTCCAATCTTGTTTCATAAATATAACGGTTACGAGTATAGGCATCGTAGTTAGCTCTCAGCAGGTACATTTGCCAGCGCCAATTACCAGCGAGTTCGGGATGTTCATTCTCGAGTTTCTGCCAGGTGTTTAATGTCGATTGAATGCCGCCATTTTCAACAATCGGGCCCTCCCAGTTTTTTTCAAGAGCTAACAAACCATCAGCAGCCTGCTCTTTCATACCGCTGCCAAAAAAGAAGTTGCTGTACTCTTTCATGATCTCTCTTGGTTCTGTATTTCTATCCCACGAGAGTTCTGTCCATGTTATTTTATTTACATCATCGTGTGCGCCGTCGGAGTAAGAAATGAAACCATCTGCAAACGGATCAATGGCATGATACACTGCTGCGAAATAATATGGCTCGGGATTGATTGCTTCGCGACCCAATGTGAAATTGAATGCAGGGTCCCACCAGGGTACTGGTGAATCACAACGTACATTATGCGTGAGATCGGGATACTGGCGCAATTGATATTTTGCCGGTAGTTCAGCTCTTGATTCTGCAGCGGGCGGACTGCTGGGGCCTGTTACCAAACCTCCCAACCATGTTGGCATTTTTTCGCGGATATATTTATAACAGAACTGACTTTCCTGTGCGTTGAAATTCTGTAGCGATAACCATAGCAAAGCTTTGGGGTGATACTTCTTTAATATCACTGCCATGTCTTCCAATAATGGCATTACTAATTCTGGTTTATTATCACCGGGATCGCCACCCGGAAAGAAAACGCCATTGATACGAACAGAGAATTTGCATATTTTTTCAAACGTGGCTAAATAGAAATTTCGTTTCTCCTTATTGTTGAGATCCATCTGTGCAGGTACCCACATCCAGTAATCAAGATCATACTGCTGGCAGATCTCACTGATGCGTTTGTTCATTTCATCCGGCCGCAATTTGAAGTGGGGACTTTCTTTTTCATCAAAGATGGGAATTGATTCCACACTGTTGGCGCCGAATATCGCAAGGTCACGGATATACTGTTCAAATTGTTCCGGTGTCCATCCGTCATAAGAGTTCGCTGTATTACGATACCCCAACTGATGACCACGAATTGATTTGTCGGGACTTGTGCTAATTGATAAAGCGCCATCAAGACTGACTGAATTTTTGTTGTATGCGAATGAACGCAAGAGTTTACCTGCGCCGAAAAATTCACCCCGGCTATCATACCCTTCAATAAGAATAATATTCCTGCCATTATCTTTTGCAATTGCAACGCGAAATGATTCTGGTTTCTGGATCAACTCTTTTGCACCGGGAAAAGTGAACGAGTATTTTAATTTATCTGATTGCTTTTTTATAATGATCACATCACCTTCTGCTGGAATTGCAACGGATGTTTTCCATTGCATACCTGTTCGTTTTTGTACTTCCTCACCGAGTATAGCCACCGCTGATTTTTCACCATTCGACAACACGGAGCCCGCCGTAACGATTGTCGCGTTTTGAATTTGTATGGTTTGTGCAACGCCTGCATTGGAAAATACTACTGTTAACAGAGCAAGTGTAGTAATAGCGAATGCCGCCTTTTTCTTTGCAATTGTTTTCTTTATTCTTGTTTTTTTCATTGTTAAAATTCCGGTTGTCTTTACAATAGTTCAAAAGAGACAGATTTTTGTTTTAAATACTCAATTTTAAAGATCAATAAATGCAGTATTAATTTCTGTTTATCATCTCTTGTGTGGAGAGTTTCCTGTAGGTTTGATAAAAGAAAAATAATCAACAAACTTTTAGCAATGAGCAATCCTGTTACCGGTATGTTACAGAAATTAAAGAATGGTCAGAATGTATATGGTACGGCATTTACCTCTATAGCACCATCATGGCCGGTGCAATTGAAAAATGCAGGCCTTGATTTTGTATTTATTGATACAGAACATATCTCTATGAATCGTGCAGATATGGCAAGGCTTTGCCAGTTGTTCAAGGCATATGGCGTTACACCGGTAGTACGTATTCCTTCTCCTGATCCATACCTTGCCTGCCAGGCTATTGATGCTGGCGCAAAAGGCGTGGTGGCGCCATATCTAGAATCGGTTGAGCAGATTATTGACCTTGTTGGTGCGACTAAATTCAAGCCGTTGAAAGGAGAAGTGTTGAAAAAGTATTTGCATGGAAAAGAAAAGATGCCCGCTGATTTAAAAGAATATATTGACAAATTCAATGAAGGCAATTTGTGCATTGCCAATATTGAAAGTGTACCTGCGATGAACAAACTGGATGAATTGTTGAGCGTTCCCGGTCTTGATGCTGTCTTCATCGGGCCGCATGATCTGTCTGTCAATCTCGGAGTACCTGAACAATATGATCATCCGAAGTTTATCAATGCCGTTAAAAAAATCATTCACACCACCAGAAATAAAGGGTTAGCCATCGGTGTTCATTTTTCATTGGAGCCCGAGCGACAGGTGTATTGGGCAAAAGAAGGAGCAAATATTATCGTACATAGTTTTGACATTGCACTCTTCAGTCAGAAATTAAAAGCAGACTTAAAGATAATACGGGAACAGGTAGGTGATGATGCAAGTACTGGGAAGGAGGAGAGTCTTGTGGTGTGAAGGCAATTTGGAAATTGGTGAATTTGAAAATTTGAAAATGTTCATAGTTGAGAATGCGTTGTGGGCGGTAAGTTTTGGGCATTAAGCTATGTTCACTCACAAATATTTTTCCCTACTGTTATCGAAATTTCATTTTTAATTTTTAATCCTGTCTGCCGGCAGGTTGGTTTTAGTTTTTCATTTCTTCTGAATGAGTATTGATCAAATAATGATCTCTCAATTGTATTGACAAATACAAGTAATGGCCGCCTTCTTTTCCAAAACTGTTACATCGCGAAAATGGACAACATTTCTTTTAGCAGGTTTATCACTTTCTGTTGGTTGGGGTATTCGTGGAAATTTCGGTCATGAGTATGGCGCTGCATTTGCGGGAAGTCTTGCAGCGATTGCAATGGCTCTTTTATCGGGAAGAGAAGACTGGCGGAATAAGGTTTCTTATTTCGCATTGTTCAGCGCTATCGGTTGGGGCTTTGGTGCATCTGTTTCATATATGCAGGTGATTGCCTATGCGCAAAGTGGTGATGCAATTTCGCAGTGGTATGGATATTTTTGTCTTTTTATCATTGGTTTTTTATGGGCTGCAATCGGTGGTATCGGTACATCATTGCCTGCAGTGATGGAAAAAGATAAACTGGTAAAATTATTTACACCATTGCTTTTTGTTCTTGCTTCGCGTATTGTTCTTGGTATTATTGAAGATCCATTAGCAAGATGGCTGGAATCAGGAATTCAATTTGATGATACGGCTTCGAGACATAAGAACCCGTTATATTGGTTCGATGCGTATTATTTGCCGGCATTTTCTGCATTATTCGGAATCGGCATTTATGATTTGTGGCAGCGAAAGGCTGAACGAAATAGACTATTGCTTCCTTTGTTTGTAATCGGCGGTGCATTGGTTGGATATGTTATTCAATTCATTTTACAGCGATCAGGGCTTGAACAATCTTTTGCACATGCAGTGACGTATGTACAGGGTGATCCTTCTTACATTAATCCACAAACCGGGTTGCCTGCATACCAGTCTGCCAATCTTTTAAATAACTGGCCGCAGTGGTTTGGTGATTATCCGCAACATGTTGGTTGGATCATCGGATGTATTCTTGGTTTTACTATCTATTTTCTAAAATTCGGTAAGTTCAGAAACGGCGCTTCATTGATTGTGTATATGGCTGGTGGGTGGCTGATTGGTTTTATTTGTTTGCCGGTTCTGGGCGGAAACTTATTCGCCAACTATGGAGGAATAAGAATGACACCGCCACGCAGCGATGATTGGGCTGGTATAGTTGGATTGTTCATTGCAACGATGATATGGCTTTGGAAGAATAATTATCGGGCAATAGCGTGGATAGCTATTATTTCCGGTACGATAGGAGGGTTGGGGTTTGCAGGTATTGAATGGATCAAAACGATATTTCTTTCATTCGGCAATCCGGATATTCTTATTGCAAAAGGAATAGCGGTCAATTCTCCTGAATATATTGCTATTACAACGAGATGGGCCAACTGGCAGGCACAGAACTGGCACAGCTTTTTGGAACAGAGTTACGGCTTTGTAAATGGAATTGCAATTGCTGTATCGATGGCATTATTGGCTTCAAGAATAAAAATAGAGAACAACACGGTTGATATCGGCAATGTATTTCAATCTGGCCGCTGGGCAAAAATTGTTTCAACACTCATCATTTTATTTGGGCTTATTTATGTCAACATTGTAAAGAATGTGGAAGTATGGTCTTCTCAACTGGATCAAAGTGTATGGACGCAACAGTTAATTAACAACGATGGTAGCAAATCAACTGCACCTGCACAATGGGATATGCCATATTTCGGACGACTACCCGGAATGAATTTTCTTCAGTTATCTCCCGAAAGTTGGTTTACCCTGACATGGCTTTTATTAACTGTCGCAGCAGTATTTATTGTCAGAAGACATTTGCGCAATCCCATCGCCGTTATTCCAAAGCAATCATTGGGCAAAGGACAACTTATTTTTTTACTTCTGCTATGGATAATGAATATTGCCAACTTCGAAAGAGCGCTTACAGGATGGCATCCTTCACGGCTGCTGACAGAATGGGTGATTTTTGTAAATACGATTATCGTTACCGCGCTGATCTTGACATTGCCGCGGGAAAATGAAAACATAGTTATCTATGAGGAAGTCAACTACAAGAAGAAATTTCGCTTCAGTGTCGGCATAATGGCAGCATCTATTGTTGCGTCCAGTTTATTCTTCACAATTACAAACCGATTAGTTTATCATTATCCACCGTATGATGAATTGGATTTTTCGAAACCTAATATGCATACCCGATTCGGACCGCAGGCAGATTGGAGAACGAGACCGAATCTGAAGAATGCAGAACACAAATAATCGATAAGATATGAGTTGCAAATAAAAAACCCCGCAGCATGGCGGGGTTAGTAGTTTTATAGAGGAAGCTTTTAAATATGCGCTTCAATCTTTTTCACAAAGTTTCCTTTTGGCTGGGCGCCGACTAATTTATCTACAACCTGGCCGTCTTTAATAAAAAGGATTGCAGGGATAGAAGTAATACCATAGTTCATGCTAACCTGTGGGTTGTAATCCACGTTTACTTTTCCCACATTTACTTTACCGTTATATTCTTTTGAAAGCTCTTCAATAACCGGCCCGATTGCACGGCAAGGACCACACCATTCTGCCCAGAAGTCTACTACTGTTAATTTATCGGATGCAATTACTTCAGTCTGGAAGTTGGAATCATTGAATTCTTTTGCCATTTTATAAGTTTTAAAATTTTTAATATTCAGAATAAAAAGATCGCAAATTTAAGTCCATTTGAGTTAACATACGAAGCTGTCAGATTGTTGTGTAAAATTTGTCAGAATCTGCTTTTACTTCTGCCATACCATGTTGAATAGTTATGGCCGTTAACAATCGTTGATTTTCATCAAGCTGTGACAACCTGTACATCTAACTCTGGCGTATTCTCTAAAAACTCTACCAATTCTTCGTTCATCTCAACCCCTTTTCCGGCGGCTACAAGACTGATTTTCATATTATTACTTTGTTCGGCTAAAATTATTTTTAGTTGTGTTCCGCCAGGATATTTCCGGAAATTCTTTTCCAGGAAATCAATCATATGCGCATTGATTGACTCAGCCGCTGTTTCAATATTCAACTGTCTTGTCAAGCTTCGTTTAATGGTTTCGGCAAGTACAATACTGTTGATATTAAACCGGTATTCATCCTGGTTATAGCTCTGTTTGAAATAACCAGTAATGAATACTGAACTGCCGGGCTGCAGCAACGGCGACATCTTTAAGTAATCTTCCCTGAACAATGTAATTTCTGTTTTACCGGTATAATCTTCAATCACAAAATTGCCGTACTTGTTTCCGTTCTTGGCAATCCTGTGTTGTGCATCAGAGACCAACCCCATCAACCGGAATGTTCTTCCCGAATTCGGTTGTGCTTTCACGTCAGCCTTAAATTCATTGTAATCTGCGATACGTGTGATGCCATAATGTTTCATTTCAAACTTGTGATGATCCAACGGGTGACCGCTTAAGAAGATTCCCGTCACTTCTTTTTCATGATCTAATTGAACAATTAACGGCCAACGAGGGCAATCAGGAATTTTAGGAGGTTGTATATCCATTACCGCAGGTAAATCGCCAAAAAGAGTATTGGTATTGCTTGTTATCTGCGTTTGATAAACGTTTCCGAAACGAACGATTTTTTCAAGCCCGGTGGATGTGTCACCTTCGGGCATAAAGAAATATTGTGCACGATGATAATCGGGATAACAATCAAACCCACCGGCATAAGCCAGGCTTTCCAACGTTTTCTTATTGACTGTACGTTGATTCACTCTTTTAATAAAGTCAAAAATGCTGCTGAAAGCCCCGTTCTTTGTTCTTTCTTCAATCACACTTTCTACTGCAGCTTCACCAACACCTTTCAAACCTCCCAATCCAAAACGTATTTCACCTTTCTTATTTACTGCAAAACCTTTCAGTGATTCATTGATATCTGGTCCAAGCACTTTTATACCCATTCGCTTGCACTCTTCCATAAAGAAGGTGATCTTATCGATGCTGCCAGCGTTATTCAACACTGCCGCCATGTATTCACTCGGATAATGTGATTTAAGATAAGCTGTTTGATACGCTACATAAGCGTAGCAGGTGGAGTGCGATTTATTAAACGCATATTGGGCAAATGCTTCCCAATCCGTCCATATCTTTTCGAGTATATCTTCAGCATGACCTTTTGAAATAGCCCCGTTGATAAACTGACTTTTCATTTTATCCAGCACGGCCTTCTGTTTTTTACCCATTGCTTTTCGCAACACATCCGCATCACCTTTACTGAAGCCGGCAAGCTTTTGCGCCAGCAACATTACCTGCTCCTGGTAAACGGTAATCCCATACGTCTCTTCGAGATATTCTGCCATCTCAGGCAAATCATAAACGATTTGCTGACGACCATGTTTACGGTTGACATAATCAGGAATATAAGCCATAGGTCCCGGACGATATAACGCGTTCATCGCAATCAGGTCGCCAAACTGGTCGGGCTTTAATTCACGCAGGTACTTCTGCATCCCGGGACTTTCAAACTGGAATGTACCGATGGTATCACTTCGTTGATAAAGCTGAAACGTTTTTTCATCATCGAGCGGTATCGCATCGATATCGATTTCGATACCATGGTTTTGTTTTATCAGCGATAAAGCGTTCTTAATAATTGTGAGCGTCTTCAAACCAAGAAAGTCCATCTTGATTACACCTGCTTCTTCGATTACGCTTCCCTGTATTTGCGTCACCCACAATGAAGAATCTTTAGCTGTAGCAACGGGAATTAATTCCGTAAGATCTTTTGGCGCAATGATGATTCCTGCTGCATGAATGCCTGTGTTACGAACAGAACCTTCTAATCGTTCTGCTTCATGTAATACTTTTCCCTGCGGACTTTCTGCATCATCATAAATAGCCCGTAACCGTTTTACTGTTTCAATAGCATCATTATCCAACTGCTCTTTATCCTCGAGTGACTTTTCACCATCCTTTGATCGCAATGGGGCATGAAGCATTCTTCGCAGCTCGATGCCCGGTCGTTCAGGTATCATCTTCGCCAAAGCATTTGCTTCCGGCAACGGAAGATCCATTACACGGGCAACATCTTTAATGCTCATTTTCGCTGCCATCGTACCGTAAGTAATGATCTGCGCTACCTGGCTTTGTCCATACTTTTGAACTACGTAGTCAATTACCTTTTGTCTTCCTTCATCGTCAAAGTCAGTATCGATATCCGGCATCGATTTACGATCTGGATTGAGAAAACGCTCAAATAGTAAATTATACTTTACAGGATCGATATTGGTAATGCCAATACAGTATGCAACTACAGAGCCTGCTGCAGAACCACGGCCTGGTCCAATAAACACGCCACGATCACGACCAGCTTTGATAAAGTCAGATACGATCAAGAAGTACCCTGCGAAGCCCATTGTTTTAATGGTAAACAACTCAAAGTCGATGCGTTCCTGTATTTCTGTTGTCAAGTTACTGTATCGTTCTCTTGCGCCCTGATAGGTTATATCTTTTAAATACTCCCATTGATTCAACGAATCGGCTGTAACTACTCCCTTGTCTGTTTTTTCATCAGTTTGATGAACTTTGAATTGATCGGGAATAGGAAAGTTGGGTAGGAGAATGTTTCGTTTTAAATCCAGTAATTCAACCTTGTCGACAATTTCATTCGTATTATCAATTGCTTCCTGGAGATCAGAAAACACCTCACTCATTTCCGATGTTGTTTTAAAATAAAACTGGTCGTTCGGAAATGCGAAGCGCTTATCTTTTGTGTTTACATCGTCATCGGAAAATTCGCGAAGTGCAGGAGTTGTTATTTTCTCGCCGGTATTAATACAGAGTAAAATATCATGCGCTGTAAAATCACTTTTATCGACATAATGAGAATCATTACTTGCAATGATTTTGACATTGTATTTACGGGCAAATTTTATCAGCACTTCATTTACGCGGTCCTGCTCTACCATTTTATGGCGCTGTAACTCTACATAATAATCTTCGCCAAAAATATCCAGCCACCATTGAAACTCTTTTTCAGCGGCGGCTTCTCCCTTTTTCAGAATTGCCTGCGGCACCATTGCGCCGAGACAGCAGGTAGTCGCAATCAGTCCCTCATGATATTTTAAAATCAACTCTTTGTCAATGCGCGGATACTTGCTGTACATTCCTTCAATGAAACCGAGTGAAGTCAGCTTTACGAGATTGCGGTATCCTTGTTCATTCTTTGCCAGCAGTATCTGGTGATTGCGCGGATCTTTTTCTTCTTTTGAAAATATCTTACGGTGACGATCAGTTGTAATGTAAAATTCACATCCCACAATCGGCTTTATTTTCAGTTTACCGTTTTCGTCTTTGTTTTTATAAGCTTCTGCCACAAATTCAAATACGCCGAACATGTTGCCATGATCACTGATTGCCAGCGCAGGCATTCCATCTGCAATAGCTTTTTTATATAAATTCTTTATCGATGCTGCTCCATCGAGCAGGGAGAACTGTGTATGTACGTGTAGGTGTGAGAATTTCATAATTATTGAGCCAGAAGCAAATAAAACGAAACGGCAATTTTATACTGCAAATTTCGTTTAAATAATATCCACATTGGTTGTATAAACTTTATTTTTGCAGCTTGTGATTTTTGCGTAGCAGATTTTCTAAAAACACCGTTAATGACTTGTAGAATATTCGTTTATGTGACGGCAATTTTAATTTTTGTTTCATCTTGTTCAGCGCCTAAACAATCCACTTCATCCCGTAAGAACGATTCATCTTCTGCGAAAGTTGTTAATAAGAACCCAAAATTCCTGGACGATATATCCGTTGATCCTGGCTCGTCAACAACTACGGTAAATGGCAATCGCCAAAAATCAGCAAATAACAGCAGCAGGAATACTACAAATCCTCCCAATTCATATGATGCCGGAAAAGCATTTCCATTGCAGTTGAAGTATGCAATGTTATTAAATGCCGAAGTACAGGATATCAACAATGAACGCTTATTCCAGTTTATCGACGATTGGTATGGTACCCGTTATTGCATGGGGGGAACTTCCAAAACCTGTATTGATTGCTCTGGTTTTGTGCAAACATTTTTTTCATCTGTTTATGGTATCAGCATTCCGCGTACTTCAAAAGAGCAATACAGTTTTGCCAGCCGCATTTCTTCAAAGAAGCTGCGGGAAGGGGATCTCGTTTTCTTCAATACACGAGGTGGCGTGTCGCATGTTGGTATTTACCTTATGAACAACAAGTTTGTGCATGCCTCTACGTCTCTGGGTGTCGTTATCAGCGGATTAGATGAAGCATATTATCACAAGCATTTTATTGGAGCAGGGAGAATTGTCAATTAGCAGTTTGCAATGGGCAATTTGCAGTTCGAAGTTTCCAATTACAGAAAAGCCTTACAACTTTCAAGGAACTGCAAATTGTTAACTGCCAACTGGCGACTACATCACGCCTTCTTCACCGTCACATAAAAATTCCTGTCAACAGTCAGTCCTTTCATCAAATCGCCTTTTGCATCGATTGATTTCCATTGATTGGTTGGTTGAAGCCAGATGTTGTCACTGAGTTTTACCGGCATATTGAATCCATCAACCGTATCAGACCAACGGTACATTACTTTCTTACCATTTATTTTATATTCCAATACCGGGATCTTTGTTGTGCGCAGGTATTGATCAAATAGCTTTGAAAAATCCTTTCCCGATTTCTGAGAGATATAATGTTCCAGGTCTTTTGAATCGATTGTTTTGTGATAAAACTCTTTGTTCAACCCAATCAATATCTGCCGGAAGAGCGAGTCATTATTAATTATCTGTCGTATCGTGTGTATGATATTATTTCCTTTGTTGTACATATCACCGCTGCCTTCTTCATTTACGCCATATGGCCCGATAACTGTCGCATCGTTTTTAATATCATTGCGCAGCCCCTGCGTGTAAGCATCAGCAGCTTCTTTTCCGTACTGGCATTCTACAAACAATGTTTCAGAATAACAGGTAAAGCCTTCCTGTATCCACATATCAGCGTCATCATTGGCGGTAATGTTATTGCCAAACCATTCGTGCCCGCTTTCATGCACAATAATATAATCCCAGTTCTTACCCCAACCACTACCCGAAATATCCATACCGAGATATCCATTCTGAAATTTATTTCCATACGCCACAGCGCTCTGATGTTCCATTCCGAGATGGGGCGTTTCTACCAGTTTATAACTGTCTTCATAAAAAGGATAGGGGCCAAACCAGTATTCAAAACATTTCAGCATATCCCTTGCTTGTGTAAAATGTTTTTTTGCTTTTTCTTCATTGTAATCTATTACCCAGTAACTGCAATCGAGATCGCCTTTCAATCCTTTATATTTTTCAGTCCAATTCACGTATTTGCCGATGTACGGAACAATGTCATAATTGTTAATAGGGTTTTTTACTTCCCACTTCCATGTTGTTAAGCCATTCCCCAATGATTTTTTATCAATCATTCTTCCGTTTGCAACCGCTATTAAACTATCAGGCACGGTCATACTAAGAGAAGCGCCATTATCTGGTTCATCACTTTGATGATCCTTGCAAGGGTACCACACACTTGCTCCTAATCCCTGGCAGGCAACAGTCATCCATGGACGTCCTTTTGCATCTTTTGTAAAAATCCATCCGCCGTCCCACGGCGGAGTTACTGCTATCCGTGGATTGCCATGAAAGACGATTCTTATTTCATCTTCTGCAGAGTGATCTGGAGAGGTCCATTTAATGAACCATGCATTGCCGTCTCTTTTGAATGATAGGGCATTATTTTGAAAAAGTACACTATCAATAATCATAGGCGCCTGCAAGTCGATTTGCATGTAACCATCAATAGGGAATGGTTTAAGCCATTTAAATTTAATTGTATTGACTCCTGTAATCGATTTTTTATTATAGTCAGGAGTTACTTCAATATTATACCGTAATACATCCCACCAATTTCTTCCTGCACCAATACTTCCACGTAACGTATCCTGATGAGTGAATTGTTTTTTCCCTTCCTGTGCTTTTACATGTTGACCAATTAAGACTGTAAAAGAAATAAATCCGATAACTGCCGCTAACTTCATGTGTATATTTTGATATAAATTGTTCGCTAATTTAGTTCCACTACTGATAATACATGCACCGTTTAACAAAATATTGTTTTTCCTTCCTTTTATTAGCATTTGTGTTTATTTCTTGTTACAGCGATAACAATAAACACCGAAACATTTTTCATTATAATGAAATGACAGGCATTGCTTCGCTCGATCCGGCCTTTGCAAAAAATCAATCGATCATGTGGGCGGTGCATCAATTATATAACACATTAATTGAAGTCGATTCAACTCTTCATCTTGTTCCATCGCTCGCAACAAGCTGGGAGATTTCTCCTGATCGACTTGTTTATACATTTCATTTGCGCAATGACGTGTTTTTCCAGGGCGACGTTGTATTCAATGGCCGACCAAGGAAACTGACCGCTGAAGATATCGCTTACAGTTTCAAGCGAATTACAGATAAACTTGTAGCAAGCCCGGGCGCATGGATATTTAATAATAAAATTGATTCAGCCGAACCATTCAAGGCAGTGGATGATTCTACATTCCAGCTAAAGTTGCTGAAGCCATATAACCCGATACTTGGTATTCTTTCTATGCAATATTGTTCAATAGTAGCAAAAGAAGCGGTAGAGAAATATGGCAGCGACTTTCGCCGACATCCGGTTGGAACAGGACCATTTCAATTTGTACAATGGGAAGAAGGGCAGGCATTGATACTGAAAAAGAATAAATTTTATTTTGAAAAAGATAAAACAGGTAATGCGTTGCCTTACCTGGATGGCATCAATGTGAGCTTCTATGATAATAAGGCAACGGAATTTTTACTATTCCGCCAGGGTAAGCTCGATTTTATCAATGACATTGATGCAACATTCAAGGACGAGATATTGACAAAAGCAGGAACGCTACGAAAACAATGGGAGGGTAAGATATTGTTGCAGACACATCCTTACCTGAATATAGAATATCTCGGTATCCTGGTAGATAGCAGCAATGAGTTGGTACGAAACTCGCCGGTTCGATTGCAGAAGATAAGACAAGCAATTAATTACGGTTTTGACCGGAAGAAGATGGTATTGTATCTGCGTAATTCAATTGGCACACCTGCTGAATCAGGATTTGTACCTGCAGGTTTGCCCTCATTCGATGCAGAAAAAGTAAAAGGCTATTACTATGATCCTGTAAAATGCAGACAGTTATTAAAAGAAGCGGGATTTCCTGATGGGAAGAATATGCCTGTTATCAAACTAATGACGATACCGGTATATGCTGATATGGCAAGTTTTATTGCCAAACAACTCGAAGAATCGGGAATACCTGTGCAGGTAGAAGTGGTGCAAAAAGCATTGTTGCTACAATTAACAGCGGGTTCAAAAACATTATTTTTTCGTGGCAGTTGGATCGCAGATTACCCGGATGCAGAAAATTATCTTTCCGTTTTTTATTCAAAAAACCCTGCGCCTCCAAATTATACACGATACAAAAGTGCCCGGTTTGATGCTTTGTTTGAAAAAGCATTAATGGAGCAAAACGATTCTGTACGTTACGATCTTTATCGGCAGGCCGACCAGACGGTGATCAATGATGCGCCGGTTGTTCCGTTATGGTATGATAAGGCCATCCATCTCGTACAAATAAATGTCCATGACTTTGTGCCTAATGGTTTAAACTTACTGGAACTGCGTAAAACCTCGATTGTCCAATAGTATATTTCAGAATTTTTTTTGAGATCAAAAAAATGATTTACAACGAACTATATATTTGAGCTCGTCCGGAACGTATATCTCACATTGCAAATGAGCAAGGTAGATTTTACATTTGCTTTAGTAATTTCCACAGTAGCGATAACGAAGCATACAGTAGAAATAACGGGAAGAGAAAGAAAAGAATTTAATCCGAACCTTAAACAGTGAATTATGAAAACGAATGAAGTCCGTACAATCATCATCAGGGGAGTGTTACTGATTCTTCTTTCACTTTATTTTATTGCGGTATTCGCGCAGAAATCTCCCAATCTTATTTCTTTTAATGCCAATCTTAAGTCCCAGGCCGTTTCTATACAATGGGTTTTATCGCCAGCAAATAATCTCTCCACTGTGATTATAGAAAAAAAACTGGCCGACAATTCTTTTCAGCCAATTGCTGAGTTTTGGGTAAACTTTGATGGTAATACACAAAAGGATTTTCATTTTACTGATAAGAAGTCAACTGCAAAAAATTCTCAATACCGGCTGAAGTTGATTACGGCAAGCAATGAAGTACAGTATAGTGAAATTGTTACTTCGTCGGCAAAATCATCAGGTCCTTCATCAAAAGTGAACGAAGCGATAACAGGTAAAACAAATGAAAGTGTGTTTGCAGGTTTTAAGCACACCGATATTTCAGAAGATCTTAAATCTCTCTTGTTACTGCGTTTGCAGGAAAGAGAAGAGAACTATTTATAAATACTAACGAGCCACCAATCTTTCTCAATTTTCTCATGTGAATGAAAACCCTGGAATTCTTTCCGGGGTTTATTTATTTTTGAACAACAAGTTGGTTTAAATAATCTTCAAACAATAAATGAAGCCAAGAAGAAATGCTCAATTAAGTATTGAAAGCTATAAGAATTTTATTAATGGTTATTTAGACGCAAGACCAGGTATCTGCAAAATGATTGATAGGCTTTATTTTGATGATGCCATATCTGTTTTTGAATGGATTAAATCGGTGGAGGGTAAAATAATTTATTATTTCACCAGTACGATTCGAAGTAAAATTCCACCAGCGGTTGTAACGCTGGAAAGAATCGCGTCTGCAGAACCGGCAGCGGGTTTTATTTCTCAAGACTTCAGCGACCCTTATCTATTTTTCTCCCGAATATTTTTTGAATCGTTTGAAGAAGCTGAAAACAGGTTTCCATCTCCTTACTTTGTTTACGACAAGGATTTTTTTTCAAGGATTAATTCCCGAATTTTCTTTGCTTTGAACGGATATGAACAAGCAAAGCTACCAATGATTTTTTACCAGCGAAAAATATCAGACTCGGTCATTTTGAAAATAATAAAAACAGGCAGGTACACAAAGCACTCGTTCCTTAGTGAGTATACATTTCCTGATCTGATATTGGAAAGAAACGGGGAAGACTATTATTTATTCAGGAGTTGTGATGTGAATTCATTTTTGTTGATGCCTGAGAACCCTTTTGTATTTTTTTATCTCGAAGCCAGTATACCAGTATGGGAAAATGATCGCGTTGTGAGAATGGATAGAAGAAAAGATGAACCGATTATTTATGAAGACAAGGATAGTAAACGATTTATTGTAAGTAATTCTTACGAAAAGCTGATGCTATATAACAAGTATATTTTGATATGCATTTCTTTATACGTCGACATTGTGAAAGCTTTCGAGACCTGGATTTCAAAGGAACCCGAGGCTTCTACGGAACACTTCTTTACTAAGATTTAAAAGAAAAAACCCCGGAATTACCGGGGCTTATCATTTAATGTTTCAATTTCTTCTTAAACACTTTTTCAAATTTTTCCAGCTTAGGCCTTATCACGATGGAGCAATAAGGATTCGAGTTGCTGTTGTTTGCATAGTAATCCTGGTGATAATCTTCGGCGGAATAAAATTTATCAAACTTTGTGATCTCCGTTACTATCGGGTTGCTGAATGCACCACTTTTATCGAGTTCAGCTTTATATTTTTCAGCTTTCTGTTTTTGTTCAGCATCATGGTAAAAAATAGCGCTGCGGTACTGTGTACCCACATCAGCTCCCTGGCGGTTTAGTGTTGTAGGATCATGCACCTGCCAGAATACTTCCAATAAATCATCGAAACTGATCTTTGAGGGATCGTAGACGATCTGTACACATTCCGCATGTCCTGTTTCTCCGGTACATACTTCCTTGTAAGATGGTTTTACAGTAGTGCCGCCGGAATAACCAGACGTAACTGATAACACTCCATCTAATTCTTTAAAAATAGCTTCTGTACACCAGAAACACCCCGTACCAAACGTTGCCGTATCTGTTTTACCTGTAAAAGCTGCTACACTCATAGTTGTATTTCCTGTTTTTTCTTGTTTAGGTTTTTGGGCACAGGATAGTAAAGCACTCAAAGCTACAATGACCGAGGTGAATGCAATCTTCATATTGTTATGTTTGATGTTCAAAATTGAATTTGTTATTGCAATTTACGAAACTCAAAAAGGGCGGGATTGCAAGCTATGCGACATTTCTGCGCCGTTTTACGTTTTCTTAACGCTATCGTACTAACAATTGCCGATTAAAAAAGTTTAGAAATGAGTCTGACAGTATCGGGGGAATGCCGACGTTGTTCATGGTTTGTTAGCTATTGTAGATTGTCTTTGCACAAATTGATCATTGACAATTGACCATTGACAATTGTTCTCCCTGCTCTATTTTTGCAAACTATTTATGAAACTTTTTCCCGAATCGGCATACCTGCAACTGGAGTTTGACAAAGTAAAAGCATTGCTGACGGCGTATTGCCAGACTGAGTATGCTCAAAGCAAAGCAGAACAATTACGCATCCATACCCGTAAGGAATTTATCGATGTAGAATTAAAACAAAGCCATGAATACCGGCAACTGATACAGCATTCCGTATACTTCCCCAATGATTATATCCTGAATCTTTCGAAGGAGCTGAAACTGCTTTCTATTCCAGGCGCTGTGCTGGCTGGTGATCAGTTCATGGACATTCGCAAACTTGCCGAAAGCATCGAAAGAATATTCCGCTGGTTTGACAATGAACGCAAACTGGCGTATGAATCGCTGTTAAAGGTTATTAACGGTACGTACTATGAAAAGGCCATTATCGCCATGATAGACGCGGTGCTCGATAACAATGGCCAGGTATTGGATAACGCAACTGATGAACTAAGAACAATTCGTCAGAATCTATATCGCAAGCGCAATGAACTTCGCCGCACGTTTGAAAAGATAATTGCAAGACTGAACAAACAAGGCTATCTCGCAGAGATAGAAGAGAGCTATATGAATGGCCGCAAAGTGGTGGCCATTTTTGCAGAGCACAAAAGAGTAGTGAAAGGAATTCTGCATGGTGAAAGTGAAAGCCGCAAGACTTCGTTTATTGAACCGGAAGAAACAATTGGTTTGAACAATGAAGTATATGAACTGGAGAATGAAGAGCAGAAAGAAGTGTATCGGATACTAAGAGATCTAACTGCAAGGCTTTCGGTGCATGCATCGTTGCTGAGTGTTTACCATAGAATTGTCGGAGAATATGATTTTATCCGGGCCAAAGCAAAGCTGGCAATGGATATAAAAGGAGAATACCCACTCGTAACTGATAAAGCAAAGGTTCATTTGGTACAGGCTTATCATCCGCTATTGTTATTGTATAATCAGCGCAGCAATAAACCAACAATACCCGTTACGCTGACGCTTGATGATAATGCACGCATATTGGTGATCAGCGGCCCGAATGCGGGAGGTAAAACTGTCACACTGAAAACAGTTGGGCTATTACAAATGATGGTGCAAAGTGGGTTATTGGTGCCGGTACATCCGTCGTCAGAGTTTGGATTGTTTAAACAACTAATGATTCATATCGGCGATACGCAAAGCCTCGAGTTTGAATTGAGCACGTACAGCAGTCATTTGCTTAACATGAAATATTTCATGGAAAATGCCAATGGCCGCACATTGTTTTTTATTGATGAATTGGGAAGTGGCAGCGATCCCAATCTTGGTGGCGCTTTTGCAGAAGTGATCATGGAAGAGCTGGCGAAGAAACATGCAATCGGCATTGTAACTACCCATTATCTTAATCTGAAGATCATGGCAAATAAAACGCCAGGCATCATCAATGGAGCGATGGCGTTCGATGAAAAGAATTTATTGCCCATGTATAAATTGATAGTGGGCAAACCAGGAAGTTCCTATACATTTTCAATTGCGGAAAGAATTGGTTTGGATAAGGCATTGATTGGAAAAGCGAAAAAGCTGGTAGATGAAGACCAGTTTCGACTGGATAAATTATTGAACCGCACCGAACAGGATCTGCGGCGGATGGAGAAACAGGAAAGGGATTTACAGATAGCAATTAAAGAAAATGAAAAGCTGAAGAAAGAATTAGAGCAGGTCTTAAACAAAGAGCGGCACCAGCAGCAGGTGGAAATTCTAAAACATCAGAATAAGATCAGTGAGGACAGGATTCAGTATTTGAAAGATATGGAACGTAAGTTGAAACAGATAGTAATTGAATGGAAAAAAGAAGATGATAAAAAGAAAGTTATCCGCCAGATCGATGCATTGTTGTTCAAAAAGAATGAGCAGAAAGCAGTGAGCAAAATGCAGAAGAAGATTGATACAAAATATAAAGAAATAGGTGGCGACATAAAACCAGGAGACAAAGTAAAAATGAAACGGAATCACCAGGTAGGTGAGGTGCTGGAACTGCGCGGAAAAAGAGCGGTGGTAAAAATTGGTTTATTGCCTATGCAGGTTGAGATAAGCGATTTGGTGGTGGTGAAAGAGAAAGCTGTAGAAAGCGAAACCCCGATAGCTATCGGGAGAAAAGTAAATAATGAAAAATAAAAAGCATTAAGCGTACAGCCTATAGCTTAAAGCGTTTTCCGGTATCGTACACATGGTATATCAAAAGCGAACAGTTATAAATTTCTTAAACAATAAAAGCATTGATTTTCAAAGCCCTGTTTTTCCGGCATTCTCTTGGCATTGGTGATTGACAGCGATGATGCTTACCGTTTTTTCACATACACATAAACTCATAAGGTATAGCCATGATAAAAAATTACTTGCTCATCACCTTCCGTAATCTCTGGAAAAATAAAGGATACAGCTTCCTGAACATTTTTGGTCTCGCTATTGGCATTGCCTGTGCGGGATTTATTTTTTTGTGGGTAAAAGATGAAGTGAGTTTTGATCAGTTCAACTTAAAGAAGGATAACTTATACTATGTACGCGAAAACCAAAAGTATGAAACCTATACAGCCACTTTTGGGTCGACACCAGGAGTATTAGGTCCCGCGATGAAGGCTGAAATACCCGGTATAGCCAACACCTGCCGGCTTACTGAGAATGATGACAGACTTTTATTTCAGGTAGGAGATAAAAGCCTCTATGCATATGGTCGCTATGCTGAACCTTCTTTATTCAGCATGTTTACGTTTCCTTTTGTGGAAGGAAATTCAAAAGGCGTATTCGATCAGTTGCATTCAATCGTATTTACAGAAAGCAGTGCAAAGAAAATATTCGGAGATCAAAAAAGTTACGTTGGTAAAACGGTTCGCATAGATAACAAGCAGGACTATGTTGTCAGCGGGGTGTTAAAAGACATTCCTCAGAATTCAAGTTTGCGATTTGAATGGTTG
The DNA here is from genome assembly GCA_049840875.1 of Chitinophagaceae bacterium. Lineage (GTDB taxonomy): Bacteria > Bacteroidota > Bacteroidia > Chitinophagales > Chitinophagaceae > JAFDYH01. The sequence continues at coordinate 211,081 of JASGJE010000009.1, forward strand.
ATTCCGTTTGAAGGTTGGTACAAAGACAGGGATTGGGCGCAACGCTGGGGAAATAATTGTTTAAGTACCTATGTTGAATTGAAACCAGGAGCCAGTGCTGCATCCGTTGATAAGTTACTGTATGATTTTATCCAGAAACGGGAACCATCGTCTATTGCACGACCGTTTTTATGGAATATGAATAGCTGGCGGCTATACGATGATTTTGCCAATGGAAAGGCAACCGGCGGTGGCCGTATAGAATATGTTCATTTGTTTTCGTTTATCGCATGGATAATATTGCTGATCGCCTGTATCAATTTTATGAATCTTGCTACGGCGCAGAGTGAAAAACGGGCAAGAGAAGTTGGTGTACGAAAAGTACTTGGCGCAGGTAAGAACAGGTTGATTGTTCAATTCATCGGTGAGGCGTTGCTGATGGCAGCATTCGCTGCCGTTGTAGCCGTGGTTATTATGTCAATTGTGTTGCCGTTGTTTAATGGATTAGTGCAGAAGAATCTTGAGTTGGATATATTGAAGCCCCTTCATCTTTTCTCATTGATATTGGTTACACTTGTGTGCGGCATTGTTGCCGGTAGTTATCCTTCTCTTTATCTTTCTTCATTTAATCCTGTTTCAGTATTAAAGGGTGTAAAGTTGAAATCAGGAGGCGCTGCATTTGTACGTAAAGGACTTGTTGTATTGCAATTCAGTATTTCAATTGTTCTTATTATCAGTACGATTATTATCTACCAGCAGATACAGCATGTAAAAAGCAGGCAACTGGGTTTTGATAAAAATAATTTACTCGAGTTGTCGATGCAAGGGCAAATGGGAGAGAATTATTCCGTTATAAAATCCGATTTGTTAAATACCGGTGTTATTGAAAATGTGGCCTTATCAGATCATGAAACAATTTATAGCGGAAACAATACCGATGGGTTGACCTGGGAAGGTAAAGCGCCGGGCACTAAGATTCTTATTTCAAACCGGTATGTAACACCGGAGTTTATGGAAACATCGGGCATAAAATTGTTGAAAGGCAGAAACTTCCAGTTGAGTGATACAGCCTATAATAAAACGCTGAACGTGGTGATAACAGAATCGTTTGAAAAATTGATAGGAAACGGGAGCGCCGTTGGAAAAATTCTCCGGTATGAAGGCGATACAACCGGGATAAACGCGACGGTTGTAGGAGTGGTAAATAATTATGTGTATGGAAATATGTATGGAAAGTCAGACCCTGTGCTGTTTGTCTGTGCAGCGCCACAAAATACCACGGTAATGTATGTGAAGGCGAAAGCTTCGGTGAAAACAGAAAGAGCGTTGGCAAAGATCGGAGAGGTGATGAAAAAAGACAATCCGGCCTATCCGTTCGAATACCGCTTTGTGGATGATCAGTTCAATGCAATGTTTCAAAATGAGGCATTGATCAGTAAACTATCGACTGTATTCGCGACATTGGCAATCATTATTTCCTGTTTAGGGCTGTTTGGTCTCGCGGCGTATACTGCTGAGCGTCGCACAAAAGAAATCGGAATACGCAAAGTACTCGGTGCAAGTGTAACAGGTATTACAACTTTATTGTCACTTGATTTTCTCAAACTCATTGCTATTTCAGCATTGGTTTCATTTCCAATCGCGTGGATAATGATGAATAAATGGTTGTTGAATTATGAATACCGTATTACGATCAGCATTTGGGTATTTGTAATATCCGGAATGCTGGCAGTTATTATTTCGTTGGCGACAATTAGTTTTCAGTCTATAAAAGCAGCATTGACGAACCCGGTGAAGTCACTCCGAACTGAATGATAATAGTGATGTGACGAATCCCGGTGCATACCGGGATGAAATCGCTTCGTACAGAATAATCACGATAAGGATTTTGATGAAAACAACACCTGTTGAACCTAAAGACCTGCATAGAAAATTCATGCTGATCCTGAAAATCTTGCTGGCAATTTATTTTGCCTGCGGCAGCATTAATATATGCTCATAAAAAATCAGGGCCTTTGTTTTCAGAATCTCAGGCGATCAGCTTGTTGCAGTATTCATTTGTTAAATGTGAATATCAACATTGACAAAAAGGCCCGGAGCTATTAAATTTGGTAATTAATTTTACCACATGAAAAAGCTAGTCTTCGTTTTTATCGTTTTCATTTCAATCAGCTCTGTTGCGCAGGATAAACCGGAAGGATTATTCATTCATTCTAAAGCTCCCGATTTTAAAGCTAAAGATCTTACGGGTATAGACGTCAGCCTGAGAGACCTTCGCAAGAAAGGACCCGTAGTAATCGTTTTTTATCGTGGCAACTGGTGCCCTTATTGCAATAAAGAATTGTCAAGATTGCAGGATTCATTGCAATTAATAAAAGACAAAGGCGCTTCGTTGGTGGCTATTACTCCTGAATCAACTGAAGGGATTATCAAAACGGCGGAGAAAACGAAAGCTGAGTTCCCGATCATTTACGATGAAGATTTAAAGATCATGAAAGGCTACGATGTAGCTTATAAAGTAGATGAGAAAACGGTTAGCCGGTATAAGAATTTTGATATTGATTTAGCCACAAATAATAATCAGAAGCCTGAATCAATTTATTTGCCGGTACCTGCGGTTTACATCGTAGATAAAGAAGGAAATATCACCTATCGTTATTTTGAAGAAGACTATAAGAAAAGGCCTTCAGTAAAAGAAATTTTGAAAAATCTGTGAAATGAGCTGTGAGATGTGAGTCCAAAAGGCAACGAGGCACAAAGGCACAAAATCAAACAATGAGAGGCTGGTCAAAGGTCCAGAGAAACTAAATTCAGAACTTATTACCTGCAAGTTTCTATAATAGTTACCCAACGTTTTTTATACGCTTTGTTACATAAAGTTTCTCAACTCCTTTGCCACCGACACCCGACAACTCACACCCCATACCAGATCAAGAAGGATTAGTGATAAGGAATACTTTCATAAAAGCGCCGTAAGCAACTTTTGTATTTTTCCCCAGTTCGAAAAAGTAAACTTCTTTGTAAAAAAATTTGTCTTTGACGGTAATTGAACTCATTGGCTTTTTGTTGCCGTCTTTATCGTGCTCAATATAGAGAGAAATCTGGTGCTGCGTAGCTTTTAAAGCAGTTTCAACTTCAGTGTAACACTTTTGAGAACTTGGCTTCGTAAGTATTGCTATGATGGCAATAACCGTTACAACGATAATAAGCACTTTCAGAAATTTCATAATTCAGTTTTTAGCAAGCTTGTTTTAGTTGGGCTCCCATTGCAGTTTTGCAATTTTACCATTCTTTCCTGCAAGATAAACAGCCGAACCGAATTTTGATATTTTACACACATGAAAACCTTCATTGCTGATCAATCGCCATGTTCTGCCCCCGTCAATTGTATAATCAACTCCATTTAACCCACAGGCTATAACTTCTTTTTTTGCTAAATATTCCACACAGCTTCTGTAACCATGCGGCGGTTCTGAAGGCACAGCCCAGGTTTGCCCACCATCATTACTATAAAAACAGTTAGCTGTTGTTGAAGAATCATTATTGAAATCGCCGCCAACTACGACAATCTTTTTTCCGCCGCTTTTTTTATAACTATCAAAAACTGTTACTGAATTGGCGCCAGCTGTTTCTTTACCTTTCACAAAGGGCAGGTCAATGGCTTTGTCACGGATAAACAATCTCGAACGAAGGCCGCCGCTCACAAAGGCCGCTTCCTGTAAATTCATGGCTGATATATTTGTGCCACTTGAGGCAAAGCACCCTTCGCCTGTTTCGGCCGACGGTCGTTTATCGAGAGGCAGGTCTGTCCAGGTCGAACCGTTATTGAAGGTCCTTGAAATAAAGAAACGACCATCGACAGGATCACCAACTACAATGCCTGATTCATCATTCCAGAATTCCATTGCATCGAGAAACATTCCTTTTGCTTTATTTTCATAAACAACCTTCCAGCTGCTGCCACCATCGGTTGTTTTCAAAATATAAGCTGGTTCCGAAATACTCATGATGACAGCTGTGCTCGCATCGAATGCCTCGATATCGCGGAAGTCATTTTTTTCAAAGCCGGTTACGGTCATCCATTTCCATGCTTTGCCACCATTGTTGGAACGCCCCACTGTTCCATTACTGCCGCTTACCCAAATGACGTTATCGTTCACGACACTTAAGCCGCGGATACTTGTATTAGTACCGGAAGTAAGTATCTCGACAGTGGGATATTTTTTTTGAGCGTATGTCTTCATTGAACTGGCAAAGAAGAGTACGGTGATCAGGGCGAGAATGTGATTATATTTCAAAATCGTTGCCTTTCAGGTTTTGATTAAATACTGGTTTTTTCTGAAACTCTAAACGTGCAATCATATTTGCGGCATTGGCAGATTTGATAAAACAGCACGTTAAACTTATCCTGCGGGTCGCCGTCGAAGCCACAGCAAGCAATAAAAATAGGAATAAAGAGTTGTTATACATAGCCGCCTTGCCGATTAAATTCACGATTATAAATTTGAAGCGTACAATTCAGCATAGTTTTTGATTATCAAGGACTAAACAGTAATATTTAACTTTGCCGCATTAACCCGTTATTATGAACTTAAGCAAGATCTGTATTCCTCTCCTGGTTTTTATTACTTTATTTATTTCGTGCCAGAAGGAGATAAGCTCTGAATTGGATAAGAATGCCGCGACCGGTTCTTTGCAGAGTGACGTGGATGGAAGCTGCCTTTCAAAAAATGTACAGGGTGCATTTATTGCTTCTACTGCACTTGCCAGTACTAATTATATTGAGGTAAACGTAAACGTAACTACTGCGGGTTCATATTTTATTTCTACAGACACATTGAATGGTTATTATTTCAGAGGTACAGGAAATTTTACCGTTGGTACAAATACAATTAAACTGACTGCATCTGGTACGCCACTTGCCGCGGGTACAAACAATTTCTTTATTTCATTTGATTCTTCTTCCTGCTACGTGCCGGTAACGGTTTTGCCTGCAGGTACTTCAAATGCAGTTTTCACTTTATCGGGTGCCGGAAGCGCCTGTATGAATTCCGTTGTGGCTGGTACCTATGCGCCAGGTGTTGCATTAACAGCAGATAATAAAGTAACCATAGAGGTAAATGTCAGTACAATCGGAACGTATTCTATTACTACTACCGCCGTGAATGGAATGACTTTTTCGGGAACAGGAGTATTGACTGCAACCGGAACACAACATATTGTCCTTACAGGAACAGGAACACCTGTAAATGCTGAAAGTTCCGTGATTAGTATTACAGCCGGTAGCTCTTCATGTACGTTTACAATAAAAGTCGAAGATCCATCTCTTGCAGATTATTTTCCAAGAACAGTGAATAGTTTCTGGACTTACTCTGTTGACGGCGACATGAGTGATACGATACGTCACTATGTGATCCCTCAAACATTGACGGCGGCGGGCAATACCTACGCGATATTTCTCGAGGATGATGGTACATCGGTTGATACAGCAGGATCATACAGAAAGGCAGCTAACGAATATCATGTTTATTACGATTTTGGTAGCCTGGTTGGCCTCGATAATCCGCAAAGTGGTGACGCCATCTTTTTAAAAGATAATGTGCCGAGCGGCACCACCTGGACATCGGATGCATTTGCAGGCACAGCGGGTGGCCTGCCAGTTAGTATACGGGCACGATTTACTATTACTAAGAAAGATGAGACGGTAACGGCAAACGGCGTTCCTTATCCAAACACAATTGCCGTTAAAAATACGTTTGAAGTAAATCTTGGTACGGGATGGACTGATTACTCTTCGTTTACCGGATATACTATCACTTATTTTTCACGTAATGTAGGTTTGATTAAAACTGAAACCTACGATGCTTCCAACGCTATAACTGAAACGGATGATTTAATAAAATACCAGGTCTTTTAAGATGCGACTTTCTTAGCTATATCTTTTGCTATCGCTTTCGCATCGGAACTTATTTCGTGAATGTGGCCTGTCGGGCTGATCCAGAAACCACAGAAGTATAATCCGTCGATGCCGAACATTTTTTGTTTTGGTACAGGAAATTTCAGGTCATCAAACCGCTCTCGTTCCACTTTCAATATTGTTGTATCAGCTCTGTCGTACCCGATTGCAGCAACTATAGCGTCGAAATTTTTTTGTTCTCCACCAATAAAATGGATAGTTGATCCTTCAATAGACTCAATGCTGCCGTGCACTTTAATATGACCTTTTCGGATATGGCTGATTGTGCCGATATCCAGTATAGGCACTTTACCGTTTCTGATGATCTCTTCTATAGGACCATATTCCGATTTTCTCAATCCGAGTTTGGTGATATTGCCAATAGAAAGGTTAATAAGCGGCGCACTGATAATATCGGCAATACGCGGCGAAAGTTTTTTCATTAATAAACTTAATTCCAGAACCGGAACTCCCAGCATATCGCGTGGTATCACATTCACTGGTGAACGAACAGCCATTGATGGGCTTGCACCTTGTTCAAAGAGGTCTATGGCTATTTCGCACGCAGAGTTTCCAAAGCCAACTACCAATACATTTTGTCTCTTAAAATCTTTACCGGTTTTATACTGTGCACTATGAAGGATTTTACCGGGAAATGTATCCATTCCTTTAAATGATATTTCTTTTGCTGTGCAGTAAAATCCGGTGGCTACTACAACATATTTTGACTGAAAGAGGCCATTCGTTGTCTGCGTTGTCCAGTACTCATCGGATTTTTTTATTTCGATAGCTTCTGTGTTATAAACGGGTTCGATGTTCAATTCTTTTCGATACTCATCAAGGTAATCGACTACTTGCCGGCGGCTGGGATAACGGGGCAGGGAAGCCGCAAACTTTTTATAGGGTAAACTGGAAATTCGTTTGTTAGTATGAAGGTGCAGTCGTTCGTAATGATTACGCCAGGGAGTGGCAGCCTGGTTTTGTTTTTCGATTAATATAAACGGAATGTTTTTCTTTTTCAAACAAGCCGCCGTTGCCAGGCCGGCGATACTGGCGCCAATTACTAACGTTTCAGTTTGTATTGTTTGCATGTCGTTCCAACATCAAATCTGAAGATAGATCATTTAGCAGGTTAAAAATGTGCGCTGTTGAAAATATTTAACAACCTTGCGCTTTGACAAACAAAGCAGGCACTCTATTTTAGTGTTGAAGGAAAAATAAAATAGATGAAAAAATTTGTCTTGTCCGTCTCTCTATTGTTGCTGATGTTTAATTCATTTTGTCAAACCTGGACAGAAGCACAGTTGGATTCTGCCGATACTGCAAAGGACATAGAAGATGTTTCCGATGTGGAGAAAGATGCGATCCTTTATATTAACCTTGCACGACTATTTCCACAACAGTTTGAAAAGTATGAAGTAGAAGATTATTCCGGGCCTGCGAAATATGGTGATTATCTGAAAAACTCATCCTACCGTAAATCGTTGATAAAAGAATTGAAAAGCAGGAAACCGGTCAAAGCATTGCACTTCAATCAAGGCATGTATGATTATGCGAAATGTTTCGCAAAAGAAACAGGCGATGCTGGTGCAGTAACGCATAAGCGAAAGAAGTGCGCTGATGGAAATTTTGCGGAATGTTGTTCTTACGGCATGGAAACAGGTCGTGATATTGCGCTGCAATGGTTGATTGATGATAAGATAGCTGATCTTGGTCACCGCATTAATTGTTTAAATAAAGATTATACAATGATTGGTGTTGCCTGGCATAGCCACAAAAAATATACTTACTGCGCGGTAGCGGATATGCAATAACGATTGCCGTTAATAACAAGGAGTAAATAAGTCAAAAGTAAAAAGTAAAAAGTCAAAAATCAGGTGGTTACCAGGTCACATTCATGAGGTCTTTTTTTACGAGGAGAATTCTTAATTAACAAGTATTGCTTTAATGCAATTATCGAATTTCTTATCAAAAATGTTGTATGCCTTTACGCCGTCTTTCAGAGAAAATTCGTGAGTAATGATTTCTTCAATTGGATAGCGCTGCGGTATTTCTTCTCTTAATAATTTATCGGCATAGAATCGTGCAGGGCAGCGGCCACTTTTATACACAAGATTTTTATCATAAGCCTCAATCGGTGAAAAAGAAAAATTATCTGCTGAATGCACTCCAGCTGAAGATAACGTGCCACCGGGTCGAAGCAAATCCATGGCGAGCCGCAATGATTGCGAACTACCAACGACTTCCATCACAGCGTCAGCGCCACGTCCATTGGAATGATTCAGGATTTCTTCTTTTGCGTTTAATATTCCGGCATTGATTGGCTGAGCGCCGAAACGCCTCGCCATTTCCAGCCGCTCAGGTACAAAGTCAATCGCATATAATTTCTCAGCACCAACGTGTTTAGCAGCTACTATGGCCATGAGGCCGACAGGCCCACATCCTACTACAGCGTATATACCTCCGGGTTTTATGCCTGCATTATCGGCGCAGAAATAACCTGTTGAAAAAACATCACCTAGTAGTAAACCTTTCTTCTCATCAAGATCATTGCTTAATGGAACCAGTGTACTATCTGCCATGGGCACACGAATAAAAGTAGCTTGTGCGCCATGCAATCCATGTCCGTTTTGCACCCAGCCATACAGGCTACCTTTTTCGCAACGGCAGGTAAGACCAATAGTGCAATAAAAACATTCGCCGCATGAAGTTGTAAAAGGACTAAGCACTCTCGATCCTCTTTTAAACTTCTTTACTCCACTACCTGTCTCTTGAACAATGCCGGTAAATTCGTGGCCCATTACCGTTCCCATATCAAGCCCCGTTTCGCGGCCATGATAAACATGCAGATCAGAACCGCAGATCCCGGCTATTATTATTTTCACAATAGCATCCGTTGGTTGAAGCAAAACCGGATCAGGAATGCTGCTGTATTCAATAATCTCTTTTCCTCCGAAAGTAAGTGCATTCATAGTTGTTGTTCTTACTGTTCAATGCGATTATATTTTTTCAGCAAAGGAATTACTTTATCTAATGGCAGCGATTCAATTTTATTGCCGTTTCTTCCTGTCATTGTTTTGGCGGCAAACAATGAGTTGATGATGGCTTCTTCGGTTGCCTCGATTGCTGCCATAAAAAAGAGGAGAGGTTTCATCATTTATCAGCAATGGAGTACTGATAACTTTTTTATCACTATTGAAGGGAACTCTCATTTCTTCAGATGTGGAAAATGCAATGACATAGTCACCGCTGCCATTGGAAGCGATGCCGCCTGTTCGTCCTAAACCCAGCATTGCTCTTTTTGCAAGGCGTAAAAGATTGCGGTTGTCAATTGGTGCATCTGTTGCAATGACTATCATACAGGAACCATCAACATTGTTTAGCAATTTATCGCTGTAATCAAACCATTTTAATTCTTTCCCAATAGGTGCACCGTCTATTTGTAACGAACCACCAAAATTTGTTTGTACTAAAGCTCCAACCGTATAGCCACCGAGGCTCGCAGGCAGTTTTCTTGAAGATGTGCCGATTCCCCCTTTGAAACCAAAACAAACTGTGCCGGTACCGGCGCCCACATTTCCTTCATCCACGGCGCCCGTCTTTGCATTGCTGATAGCAGCTAAAACATCGCTCTTCTGCACATGGCGACCGCGGATATCATTCAGGTATCCATCATTTGTTTCACCCACAACTGCATTCACAGAGCGTACGTTTTCATTCCCTTTTTCATTCAATGTATATTCAATTACCGCATCCATCGCGGTAGATACATTGAGGGTGTTGGTTAACACAATCGGCGTTTCAAGGTTTCCCAGTTCATTTACCTGTGTACTGCCGGCCAGCTTACCAAAGCCATTGCCAACATAAATCGCCGCAGGAACTTTCTGCTGAAATATGTTTCCATCATATGGCAGAATAGCGGTAACGCCTGTACGAATTGAATCGCCTTTGATCAACGTGGTTTGTCCCACTTTTACTCCGGCGACATCTGTTATTGAATTCAGTTTACCGGTTTGTATCACACCGATTTTTATTCCATAGTCTCTGGCTCTTTTATTGTTTTGTGCATTAGCAAAAAGTGTCGGGATAAAGACCAGGAAAAGTATCTTGTATTTGTGCATGCTGCAATTATAAGTATTTTTATGAAGGTGCCGGAATTGGCTTATGGAAAGCTTGCTGTGACATTAACAGGTGCTGTAAAAAATTTTCAATGCGGCTTTTATAAAAATGATACATTTAGGAAAATAAAGACCATTAACCAAATAAGCATGAAATCGTTACGACTTCTTTTCGCAGTTTTAATTTTATCCCTGGCATGCGGTGTTGCCAATGCGCAATCAAAAGACAGTACTGAATATTTTGTAGGCAGTTGGAATGTACTGGTAAAAGGATTGCCGTCCGGCGATACCAAGATGTTTGTCAATCTTCAAAAAACAGATTCAAGTTATTCCGGCGCTATTCTCGATTCTACACAGAAAGAAGTTGCAAAGTTTTCAAAAGTGGAACGTAAAGGTTTTACAGTAACGGTTTACTTTGAAGCGCAAGGCTATGATGTTACTCTTTTTCTTGAGAAAAAAGATGAAGATCATGTAGCCGGAAACATGCTGAACATGTTTGATGCAGTAGGAGACAGGGTGAAAGATAAATAGCCAACCCTGAATCTTATATTTTATAGTATTCGCTGCCGGTGAAATGATTTGGTTTTAAATAGATATACTCACGATTTGCGTCAATGATCCAATTGAATCGTTTCAGTATATCGCATCCCATCACGCTTATTTTCTGGCGGCCGATTGAGCCTTCAAAAAAGCCAGCTGGTACATCCGCCAGCTCGAGATTGCCTATTTTTAATTTTGGTAAAATTGCTTTCTTTGTTTTCACAAGGTTGCCATAAGCATCTTTCAGATCTTTTTCGCCGGTTATTTTTAATTTTTCGCCAAGTTTATTTTCATTGCTGAATTGATCATCGAGCAACAGACCGCCGGAATAACCCGTATGTATCAAAAACTTGTTGGAGTAAGTTTCGTTACCGGTCTCACAATCTGCCTGGATAAACATTCCTGTGCCGGTGTTTATTAGTCTGAATTTACTATAACCTTTTAAACGACGTGGTAATTTCGTTCCGACTTTCATTGTGTTTTTATCAAAATCCATTTCAATAACGTGCCGGGCAAAAAGGTTCATTCCAAATTTACCATCTGTCCCTTTTCCTGAGTTTTTATCTTCCCAAACCAGGATAGAGTTCCAGGAAAGTTCTCCGATCTGTATCACATTATTTTTACTGAATGCTGAAGAATTATCATTGCCGCCCCAACTCTGTACACTATCTACCTTTCCATCTACTTTGATACTTCTTGCTTTTGTAATAGCGTCTTCGGTAATATACACGTCGTTTTCGGCAGTATGAAACATCAGCCTGACAGTATCCTTTCCATTCAGGATCGCTTTCATTGCAATATTATTGAAAGCGGTCACTTCAAAGGAAGTCGTACTGTTTCTCTTTGCATTATTGAAAACAGGTTGCGCCTGTAGTTTGTTTTCGCAACCCAGGCAAGCGAAAAAAATAATTATACTAAACACTCTTTCACGCATACTTTTTTCTGTTGAACTAAACGTTATTGTTTTTGATGTTCGGCTTCGTAATGTTTTTTCAAAACATCCTCGCCATATTCATTCCCTTTCTCTCTCCATATAGCGTGGATATGATTTGCAGATCCCCGAGGCCCGCCATTATTATCAAATTCGATCAGGAAAGTGGGACCGTTTAATACATAGTAATGCGGTTTCTTTTCTTCATAGGCACCGATCCAGCCGAAGTAAACATTTTGAATGCCAGCTTTCAGAATTTTATCATATTCTTTTACAGCTTTTTCGTAGCCAAGGTTGAATACGAATTCACGAATGATGTATTTAACGATCTCCTTCTGATCATTATTAAGCTCTGATGATCTGATGCCCCAGTAATCGATCAGTCGTTTACCGCTTTCGGCTGCCGTAATTATATCGCCCGGAACATCATTCGTCATTGTAGCTTTTTTCTTTTGTTCAGGAGAAAGCATATCAATCAGCCTGATTCCATAATCCTCTTCCTTTGAAAGCACACGCCATCCGGCATATTCAAGAGTAGGATATTCTGCGGGATCAGTACCGACAAACATTGGCGTTACGGAAAGTTGCTGTTTGTTAAAAGTAAAATTCAATGAAAGGTGATGTCCTTCTATTTTATATCCCCAGTTAACATCCGTTTTCGGATTACCGAAGAAAGCAATATAATAATTCTGGTGCGTCCACTTCAAATCTTTCAGGAAGCTGTATAAAGTATCATTAATCTCTTTTCGTTGATGCATCGTGTCAACATAAAGATTCAGTAGATTGTCCAAATGCATAATGCTGGTTGCTTTAAGATATCCCTGCGAACTGAGCGAAGCAGAAAGCATACGATGCACTAGGTCTTACGTTGCTCATCAGAAAGATTACCGATATTAATACCCACCCTTGCCCTGAGGCCGACAGGAAGATTATTCCATTTCACCCTTGCCGTATCGCCAAAATCAAGCAGCGCCCTTTTCTTTTGCAGATCAGTCAGGCTGTCTATAAAATTTTGTGCAGATTGGCGTATATCTTTTTCTATGTTCTGACCAAATACGAAGCAGGAGCAGAGTAGACAACATACGATCATTAATTTTCTGGACATAGGTGGCGATTGTAGTATGAAGAATGATTTTATGCAGCAGCGTAATCGAAAAAGTAGTTATTTTTTTAGTCTATTTTCCTCTTCCTTAAAAAACTTACCAGCTTCTATAAAAATATCTACGTCTTTCGGAAATGCATGTTCACCACCGTTTACTTTTAATAATACAACCGCTGGCTTGTTTTTATCGCGATAACTATATCGTGTAATTGTTTGCCCGTTGGCAGGATCAGGATCGGACAATTCATCCTTTACCGGCTCACCGTTATATCCCGCTAAGGACGACCAGTAATGAAAAGAACGATCGGTAGACCGAATGGCGCCCCAGTTATCGCCATTGATAATGATATCACCTCCATCGTATTTATTCAAAGGATCTTTTGTTCCGTTTGCAATCATTACCGCTACGGCTTTATGCGCTTCCACACAATCGAGGTTCATTGTGTCCGGTACATTCGCCACTACTGCTGTGATGCCTTTGCATTGTACCGGCATTGTCATCGCCAGTTTATATGCCATGTGCCCGCCACCGGATAAACCGATTGCAAAAAAACGGCTGCCGTCAGTAGTATATTTAGTTTGAAAATAATGGAGCATTGCGGAGAAGAAAGCCTGTTCGTTAATATCTTCTTTGTTGGCTAATGACGTTGCGTTCTTGCGGCATTCATTCCAGTAATTTTTATAACCGTCAGGATATACAAGGAAAAATGCCATTCCTTCTGCTTCTGTCTGAAGATGTTTCGCCGGTTCTGTCATTTGCAATCCATTGCCGCCTGAACCATGCATAATAAAGATGATAACATGATTTTTAATATCACCAACTGGTTGCTTATAATGAAAACTCCGGTAATGGCCTTCAATTAAAATGGAATCGCTTGCAAATTGAGAATAGGCTGCAGTAGCTCCTGTGATGAACAATGAAAGGAGGAAAAGTCTATGCATAAGGACTGTTGAACAAGACGATGAGATTCGCATCTTTTTCCAACTGAAAATACGAAACAGTCTGCTTATAGCGGAGAACTATATTTTAAACGTCAATAGTAATTATCCAAACGATTGAACAACTATGCAAGGCTTTTTTCTTTTAATGTAGGTTTCCCTTTCCCGGTCTTTACAAGGCTTTGCAGGCTGCCTTGTATATATTCTGTCCACGCATTCGAACAGGGGCCGTAGCACTCAACCTGCGGAACAAGACCCATTTGCGTGAATTGTACTTTGTTAAGAGTTCCTTCTTTCGAAATGTCGAACACGATCGTCATATTTGTCCATTCCGATTGATCTTTGATGAAGTTCAATCGACTATCCGTTACGAGCCATACGACCTTCTTTCCCGGAATTACTTCAATCAATTGTTGTTTGGAAAAATGTATATCTCCAAAACGTACAGAAAATTCATCTCCCTCTTTCTCAGAACTGCCTTCCAGGTTTTCAGTCCACCAGCCACGAACATTATTGATCGCATTAAATATCTCGATTGGACTTTTGTCCGCAAGAAAAGAGACAGTAAAGTTTTGAGATGCCATTTTATAATTTTTTAAATAGAGACAAAATCATTCATTAATATTCCATTTCCGTAACAATTCACTATTAAAGCCACCTTCTTTTGGGTTAGGTTGTCCCTTGCCGGTAGTGATCAGGTTTTTCAGACTGTTCTGAATATAATTGGTCCACGCATCATGGCATATCTTATAACACTCATACTGCGGAACAAGTCCCTGGTGAGTAAAATGAAGCTCTGTCTTGTCGCCTTTTTTTGTTATTTCAAAAATAATTTTTGTGCCTACCCATTCTGTTTGATCGGTCGTAAAACTGAAATAGTTATCTAAAACAATCCAGGCGATTTTCTTCGAAGGAACAACTTCCGTCAGTTTTATTTTAACAATATGGACATCTTTATAGTGGTATAGGTAAATGTCATTGAGTTTCTCTGTGCCACCTTCAATCTCTTCAGACCACCAGCCACGTACATTATTGATGGCATTGAAGACTTCTTCAGGAGATTGATCAACGGTTATAGTGGTTGTAAAGTCAGTATTGCTCATATCCGGGTTTTATAAAATTTGCAATCGTGTTTTCCAAAGTATTCAATTGTCTTTGAAACACAAATGTATTTTTTAATGCCTTATTCTGCAGGGTGCTAAATAGACAATCTTACGGGTTGATTTGGACATTGATTAATTTTACCTTTGTTAAAACATTCCGGATGAAACATCTTACTATCATCGTACCTGAAGGCGGCAATAACCTGAGCAGTATCGTAGGAGCGTATAAAATATTTACGAGGGCGAACGACTATTGGAAGAAGAATGGAAAGAAGGAACTATTTCGTATTCAATTAGCGGGACTTTCGAAAAAAATTGATTTTTATAATGGATTGTTTTCTGTAAAGCCTCATTGTGCTATTTCGTCAATCCGCAAAACAGATCTTATTATCATTCCTTCGTTGAATCATAACTACTACGAAGCATTGAAAGAAAATGAATTGATAGCCGATTGGATCGGGAGTCAATACAACAAAGGAGCGGAGGTAGCGAGTATTTGTACCGGCGCTTTTTTATTGGCTTCTTCCGGTTTGCTGGATGGTAAATCATGCTCTACGCATTGGTCTGCTTCTGATCATTTTAAAACCATGTTTCCGGCTGTAGATGTTCAGCCTGATAAATTGATCACCGATGAGAGCGGCATTTACACCAATGGCGGAGCTTATTCATTTCTGAACCTTATCATTTATTTAATCGAGAAATATTTTGACCGGCCAACCGCTGTTTTTTGTTCCAAGGTTTTTCAGATTGACATGGACAGGCAAAGCCAGTCAGAGTTTATTATATTCAAAGGACAGAAATCGCACGACGATGAAATGGTGAAGAAAGCGCAGTCTTATATAGAGAACCATCCCGGTGAACGAATATCTGCAGAAAATCTTTCTTCGAGGTATGCTGTGGGCAGGAGAAACTTTGACCGGCGTTTTATAAAGGCAACAGGAAATACACCATTGGAATATACACAGCGGGTAAAAATAGAGTCAGCGAAGAAAGCGTTTGAAAGCACTCGTAAAACAGTTAATGAAGTGATGTATGATGTTGGTTATTCGGATGCAAAAGCGTTTAGGGAAGTTTTCCGTCGAATCACAGGTATGTCGCCGTTAGAGTATCGCGAAAAATATAATCGGGAAGCAGTGGTATAATCATCGAAGGTTAGCTTTTTTAACAGCGACAAACCTGATCACAGAACCTTTACCATTATGAAATAACCCTTCGCTTAAGTCGATTTCCATTTCTATTAATTCGCTGAATGTATAGTTTGGAAAGTCAGCCTTTACTTCTTCTATTGAAAACAGTGATTCAACATCTTTCGGGCCGCCGACTTTTTCATCTCTGGCAATGTAATCAAGATGTTTTTTGCTGAATGCTTCGAAAATGACTACGCCATTTACTTTGAGATATTGATCCAATGATTTGTGTATCGAAGATTTAATAACCGCTGGAAAATGTGCATAGATTAACGCAATTGCATCGAATTGTTCAGCTGAATAATTCAGTGTTGCCAACTCACCGATGCGGTAGTCAATTGTCACATCATGTGCAGCAGCCAATCGTATAGCTTTGCTTTTTCCTTCACTGCTTATATCAAATGCGGCAACATTCCATCCCAATGTGGCTGCAAATACGGCATTTCGCCCTTCACCTTCAGCGGGAAAAAGAATATTGCCTGGGTTTATTTTTTTTAACTGCTGTTCGAGATATTCATTAGGCGATTTTCCATACGCATACTCATCGCTGCTATATCGTTCGTTCCATTTATTCGTCCAGTTGTCTGCCATTTCTCCGGATAATTATTCATTGAGTGATGTCGTAAAATCAGCTAAGCTTAAATTTCTTGTGCAGGTAGTCGTAACTTTCTTTCAATGACTTGAATACGTCACCTTTTACTTTATCCATTTCAACTACAAAGAATTCAGTGTCTTTTGCAGCATCGATGATCGCCGGGATATTCTGAGTGCCCTTGCCAACTGCCGTCATTGGATCCGGTTCATCGCTCAATAACTTTTTTTCATCCCATACTGCAGGCCCGTCTTTGATATGTAAATAGCGGGCTCTTTTACCAAATTTTTTTATCACTTCTGCAGGATTGTATCCCGCCACTTTTACCCAATACGTATCAATTTCAAAGAAGATATCCGGATCGGTTTCTTTCAATAACCATTCATGAACAGACTTGCCATCAACTTTATTCCTGTATTCCCACCAATGATTATGTAAGCCGAATTCAAGTCCGTTTGATTTTGCAAATGCGGCAGCGTCATTGTACACTTTGATTAATTCTTTTGTTCCTTCTATGCTGCTGTAACGTTTGTCTTCAGGCCAGCCATGCCAGATTAATCTTTTGCAATCAAATGCTTTAGCGGTTTTGAGAAAATCATCTTTCTTGTTACCAATTGGCAATTCAATATGACAGGAAGAAACTTTTAGTCCTGCCTTCTTTATAGCTGCGGCTGCTTTCTCAAGACTGATCTGCTCAGGCCAGAATGCCGTTTCAACATATTTAAAACCGATATCGGCAATTCGTTTTACCGATCCTTCTAGATCAAGAGCAATAACATCGCGGATGGTATACAACTGAACGGATAAATTTGATTTTGCTGAAATCATAGTCGCGAATATATTTTCCGGAAGTAAAGCCGAACCTACTATTCCGGCGCCTGTTAAACGAAGAAATTGTTGCCTGTTCATAATCAAAGCAATTTTGTGCAATGTAATAAAAGGTCTACAGTAAATGTATTTTGGTGTTATCAAACCTATGCTATTGCTATCGCATAATCGGCATTTTGGCTAATCTTGTCCACGCATTGTTATTTGTTAATATATTCATGCCTTAAATGCAAATATGATATTGGTTCGCATAAATTCTGATTCTTCAGATTTTAAATTGCTGGCAAAAGAACTTGAAGCCGACCTCGCTTTACGAGACGGCGACGATCATTTACGTTTAGCAGAATTAAATAAAGTAACAAACTTGAATCATGTTGTTGTAGCGTACAGTGAAAATGAACCTGCCGCGTGTGGAGGATTACGACCGCTTTCACCAGGCGAAATGGAAGTGAAGCGCATGTATGTACGGCCGCAATACCGAAGACAAGGTTTTGCTTATGCTATATTAAACGAGCTGGAACTATGGTGTCGCCAATTATATGTTCGTTCTATTTTTCTTGAAACCGGAAAAAATCAGCCTGAAGCGATTTCTTTTTACCTGAAGAATGGCTATAGCACCATTCCCCTTTTTGGGATTTACTCAGACAGTAGCAATAGCATCTGTTTCCATAAAGATTTATCAGGCTAATTACAACACAATCCCAATCGTCAACTAAAACCCTTTTGGTGTTAATTGATTGTTCGATTCGTCTGCATCCATAAAAATGCCTCCGTCGAGTGTGACAGATTGAATTTTTTTCGTCGCATTCACCTGTACTGTCGCTTGTTTTTGATTCTTTTCCCAAACAGATGGCGTTTGGTGGAATTTTCCGGTTGTGCCATCGGCATAGGTTACTACTATATCAAATGGTGCCGCCATCCCTCCAACGTTGTCAATTACAACTGAAGCCCCTTTACTGTCGGTATTCACTGATTTAAGGGAGAGATCGATATAATTTGTACTGAAATACCAGTTATTCCAAAACCAATTCAGATCTTTATTGGCAGCTGTATTGAATATAAAAAAGAAGTCCCAAGGCAAAGGGTGTTTACCATGCCATTTATCCATATAAGTATGCAGACATTTTTTAAAGAGCTCGTCACCAAGTAAATCTTTTACGGCAAGATAACCGAGCGAAGCCTTTCCGTATTCATTATTGCCTATTCCGCCACCTCCCGTTAAATTATTAGCTGGCGTAACTATTGGAATATCTTCATCTGCAGAGGGATCATTGATCCATCCATTCACGCGGAATTGTTTGTAAGCTTCTTCTGCTTTTTCTACACCTAAATCTTCACGACCAATTAGTAATTCAAATGTCGTTGCCCAGCCTTCGTCCATAAAACCAAAGCTACTTTCATTAATGCCCATATAGAATGGCATATAGGTGTGTGCGATTTCATGTTCTGCAACGAATCGTGAAAACACAGTGTCCTGGTAAGTTTCGTCATTGGCCATCATCGGGTATTCCATGCCGGCATAGCCCTGGAAAACGGTTGTTTTCTCATAGGGATAAGGTACGCCAGGCCAGTTGTTAGAAAGCCAGTTCAATGAATGTTGCGCATATCTTGCTACATTATGATAATCTGCGGCAGTATCATTATAGGCTGCGTTGGCTGTAGCCCTCCGGTTTGTTTTTTTATCAACGACTGTGCTTGTCGCATCCCATACAAAATGGTCGCTGATGCCAAACGCCATATCCGGAATATCGTTTGCGATGAATTGCCAGTTATTGACAGCATTTTGTGTTGTGACCGACTTCGTTTTCAGATCTGATGCTGTAACAACCTGTATCACGTTGTCACTTGTCATTGATTTTTTATAGCGATCAAGAAAGGTTGGTTGTAATAACGATTCTGGTTTTTGCAAAGTTCCTGTTCCCCATACAATATAGTTTTTGGGTACATTTACTGTAACCGTATAGTCATTGAAATCGCTATAGAATTCTTTGCCATCCACAAAGTTTCTCGTGTCCCATCCGCTGTAGTCATCATACACCGCAACACGTGGATAGAAATAAGCGAGGAAGTATGTTGTCGAATCGATCATTCCTTCCCGGCCGCTTTGTAATGAGACTTCATAATGCCAGTCGAAGGTCAGTTCAACAGAGTCATGCGGAAGCATCGGTTTCTTCAGGGCAACTCCACGCCATGTATAAACGAGGGGATTATCTTTCCATGTTCTTTGTTCTCCATTTACAGAGAATGCGTCGATATGCATGCCGCTTGTAAGATAATCCGGAGCTGCGCCGCGATCGCGTGGTGCGCCAGGTTTATGAATATTGAGGAAAAGCCTTACCACAAGATTTTTCAACGTATCGGTACTGTTGTTGAAATATGTAATCTTTTCTGTTCCTTTCACGTTACGATCAGGAGGCATTGCATTAACGGTGATATCATAACGTCCCCGGTTTTGCCAGTATTTGGATGAGGGCATACCATCCATTTGCCTTGTTTGTTTTTTATAGGCCGCCTTAATGTTGCGCGGCATGTATAAATCCTGGCTGTTTGCATGAATAAAAAATGCCAACAACGATACTGCAGAAAGAAATAATCTCATGTATGTAATTTATGGAAGCAATGTAAGGATGTAATGCAAATCCGTTAAATGATTTTTGATGATTGGTAGTATGAAAACGAAAATGTGGAGATTCAGTGATAGAGAAATGGACAATTGTCAATCGACGATTGTCCATTTCTGTCGTTTTAACATCTTTACTTTCTTACTTTTTATTTACAAATAAACCATCTATCAGTTGTTTGTTAAAATGTTCAGTGGGATCACCGGTAACATCATGATATACTGCACTGACAAATATTGTATGAGCTGCACTGAAAATGCTTAATACGATAAAAATGCCTGGAATTGCAAATAAAACTCCAACAAGCGGATGGATCATCGCTCCAAGAAAAAATAAAACACCGCCCAATATAATCATTGCCAAAAATTGCATCAAACCAAAACTAAATGTCGCGCCAAGACTTTCGCCCCATTTTTGTTTCATCAGTTGCGCCGAACGTTTAAATGCGTCGATAGGGCCTAGCTTTTCATAAGCAATAACAGGTACGACAAAAAATGTTGTAACGCTCCATACAATACCGATCAAGCCAGTGATAATCTTACCGATTGCTCCTGAATTTTCCTGTATGGCTCTCAGAATCGTACCTACCGTGGCAGCGAATACGGCCCATGAAAAAATAACACCAATACGGCTTAAGCTAAATTCCAATCCTTTTCGCAGGGTAACTTCCTCACCTTTGAAATATAAATGAGTACAATGCACCAACGCCATGTTGAAGAAGACGATAATAAAATAATTGAAAACATAAAAAACAAACAGCACGAGATAATTTACAGCAGGATTGTTATCATTCAGGTTGTCAAAGTTCCATCCTGACGCAGCAAAGATGGCTACGAAGAAAGAAGCTATAACAAGTAATAATGAAATACCGGACAACATTGGGAATATGATCAGCTTTTTATTTTCACCAAGGATTTTAAAACTGTTCATTGCTATTTTCCAGCCGTTGGAGAGGCGATCCATAAAGCTCATATGTGTTTGTTTTAGTGAAACGACAGTCAAGGTAATAAATCAGTACGGATTGGCAAATTTTGTTAAAAGACGCAATGAATCCGGAGAAAGTTGTCTTTGCAAGTAGGTAATAATATTTTTCAGAAATAGAACGATGTTAAAGTAATATTGTTTCCGGAACGTTTTCTATTTCGTGTAGAAAGCGAAGCGTGACTGGCTGGTATTAATTAAATTTAAAAAATGGCGCTTTTCAGATCATTCGGAGAAAATCCTTCGGGTCAGCGGAAGTTGACTATTGCACAATCTCCGAATTTCAGAAACAACAGTTTTGAAAATGTTTCAAAGACATTGCTGATGGCTGAGAACTCTTCGATGTTGAAGAATATTCTGAAGTTTTTAAATAAACCAAAGAATACTGCTCCGCCGTCTGTTTTACCTTCAGTTAAAACAGACCTTCGCACTTCTTCATTCAAAAAGCCTGCAATCATCTGGTTTGGTCATTCATCTTACCTGGTTAAAATTGACGATAAAAATATTTTAATTGATCCTGTATTGAGCGGACATGCATCGCCGTTTTCGTTTGGTGCAAAAAGTTTTGCCGGCAGTGATGCGTATACTGTTGAAGACTTACCGGAAATCGATTTATTGATTCTTACGCATGATCATTATGATCATCTCGACAACAGAACCATAACAAAGTTGAAAGATAAAGTAAAGCATATCGCAACTTCTCTCGGTGTTAGCTCGCATTTGCTGTATTGGGGTTTTGATGAATCAGTTATTACAGAATTCGATTGGTGGCAGGATAAGGTGTTGCCGGGAGGGATTAAATTAACGGCGGCGCCTGCACGGCATTTTTCAGGTCGTTCATTTACGAGGAATAAAACGTTGTGGTCTTCATTTATTTTATCAATCGATGGCTACCGGTTATATCTCGGTGGCGACAGCGGTTACGATTCACACTTCAAAACTATCGGTGAAAAATTTGGCCCATTTGATTTAGCAATATTGGAATGTGGTCAGTATAACGAGCAATGGCCGGATATTCATATGATGCCGGAAAATACCGCGCAGGCCGCGCTTGATTTAAAAGCTAAATGGCTGTTGCCTGTCCATTGGGGTAAGTTTTCGTTATCGCTGCATCCATGGAACGAGCCAATACAACGTGTGTTGGCAAAAGCAAAGGAATTAAACGTAAATGTGACTACACCGATGATCGGCGAGCCTGTTGTGCTGGATGAGTCGTATCCGTCTGAGAAATGGTGGGAGGGGGTAAGTTAAAAACGAAAAATTAAAAATGAAAAATGGGCGCTCTAAGGCTGTTTTATTTTTCATGCTTCACTTTTCATTTTTCACTTCGAATTCATCGAACGCCGTATGCAGTTTGTCGAAATAATTTCCTCTATTATATTGCGATTGTAGTTTTATGTAGAAATTTATTTCACCAATAAACTAACTCCACCATGGAATTCGATAATGATAGGGCGGTCAAACGAGCTTACAAAATTGAACTTTTTTATGTTACACTGCTTATCTTAATAAACCCGCTTGTTAACAGTCTCACCTATTTTTTATTCGATGCCCGGATATGGATCGTTACGTTGCTTGTAAATCTCGCGGTATTTCCAATCTATATACTCTATTCCCGGTTTATCGTTACCAAATTGTTGTTGCAAAAAAAATACTCACTTTTTATACCAGCTACGATTCTTGTTGCTGCTTTGCTGATTTTATTTATCTGGGGACTTTACGCGATCATTCTCAATTTTCCGTTGAGTGTTCATGAGCGGGTTTACTTTACTTATAGTTATCCCACTATTATCCGAGAAATCCTTTGGGTAATTATTAATATGGCATTGGCAATTGCCATCTGCTTTGCAAAAGAAGCGCTGGATGAAAAAGAAATGGTTTTTAATCTGCAGAAAGATGCTACTTTTTACAAATTACGTTACCTGCGGGCGCAATTGAATCCTCATTTTTTATTCAATACGCTCAACAGTATTTACTCGCTCAGCTTGCAGAAGTCGGATAAAACGCCGGAAGTGGTGGTGAAGCTTGCGGATATAATGCGTTACCTGATCTACGAATGTAATGAAGAAAGGATATTGCTCAATAAGGAGATAGAATTTATCCGTAATTATATTGAAATAGAAAAGATGCGGTATAAGGCTGATGTACGGTTTATCATTGACGGCGAAACCAGCGATGTGATGATTGAGCCATTTCTTTTTATTTCATTTATAGAAAACGGGTTTAAGCATGCGATGGATAATTCGTTTTCTGAGCCGTTTATCTATATTACTTTGAAGGTGAATAAAGATCAGATTGTATTAAATGTGATCAACAGCAGCAACGCCAATCTCGAAGCACAGGCGAAAAAGATAAATGGTAAAGGCATGAGCAATAGTAAAACATTGTTGGAGCTTTTGTATCCCGATGCTTATGCATTGGATATCATCCAGACTGAAAAGGATACGGGTCGCGAAACCGTACTGCGTATGCATAATGCAAAGGAACGATTGGAAAAACTATATCCCGACACTCATACATTGGATGTAATTTTAAAGAACAATACTTTTACCGTCTCTTTGATCATAAAACCGAAAGCAGCTTGATTAAATGTATAATTGTAGAAGATGAAACGCTGGCCCAGCATGTGATTAAAAGCCATTTGGAAAAAGTGGATCATTTTGAGTTAGTGGGCGTCTATCGCAATGCGCCTGAAGCAATGGAAGGCCTGGCAAAACAAGATGTAGATCTGATGTTCCTCGATATACAACTGCCCGGTATGACAGGTCTGGCTTTTCTTCGTTCGTTAACTGACCCTCCATTAGTCGTGCTGACCACTGCTTATCCTGAACATGCGGTAGAGAGTTATGAATTGAATGTGATAGATTATTTACTCAAACCAATTTCATTCGACAGGTTTTTAAAAACAGTAAATAAAATTACCGATGGGCAATTACTGAATGAACCGGATAAAAATAATGAACCGGTTGGTGACCACATTTTCGTAAAGGCCAACAGTAAGTTTTTCCGCGTTGGCTTTTCATCAATTGTCTATATAGAAGGGATGAAAGATTATCTCAAAATTCATACGATAGAGAATACGCTGATTACGCATCAAACGATGAATGATATAGAACGTATTTTGCCGCCAAAATTATTTTTCCGGGTACATAAGTCCTACATTATTTCACTCCCGCATATTAAAGCGATCTACGGAAATTCAATTGAGATGGATAAAGCGACGATTCCTATCGGTATCAATTATAAGGAGAAAGTTTTTTCATTGATAGGGAAGAAGTAAAAAGTCAGAAGTCAAAAAGTTTCGATATTGCTGCGGTTAACTTCATTTTAAATTGTTTCAGATTGTAAAAATTGGTCTTGGAGATTTCTCTTTTTAATCAATATACTCCTGGTACATACTGCGGTAACCAAGCAACCATGCTATGGGGCTTAAGATGCTGAATACAACTTTCTGAACAAAAAACGGTGGTTTTGCTAACCTGAAGACCGGTGAAAATTTATTTGCTGTCAGCGACATCTGTAAAAGCCCTTTTATTCCTTTGTTTACAGGCCTCCCATCAGCCAGCAAGCCGTTTATTGTTTCGAAAAAATTTTCGCTGTTCATTGCCGGAGTTATTTTCCATAGTACAATTGTGTCTTTCCCGGATTCATTCCACATAGCATGTGACTGGCCGGGAGTGGTTTCAAATGATTCTCCTTTTTTAAATACCTGTGTTTTATGATCGATTATAACAGTCATTTCGCCATTCACAATCGTGAAATGCTCCGTTTGATAAGGATGATAGTGAACCGGAGGTTTTTCTGTTGTTGAGTGATATGTTGTTCCCATTTCGAGCAATTTACCTTTTGTGTCTTTTGCTGTTTGTAAAAAACGGATTTGCATGGTAGGTGCAGTAAGTACTTTATTTGTATACGCCATAGGTTCCTTTTAATACCTGCAAGTTTCCCATCTTATTCTGGTGATAAGCTATTAAAAAGTATAGGATGGCGATTTCTTGTGATGAACTGTAAGATAGAATCCGGATGAATTACATGTTCGCTTTAAAATCTTCGATCTCTTTGAGGAAACCAATTGCTTTATTTACAGATGTCCATTCAGGGCTGTCGAATAAGAAGAACCTGAACCATTTCTTGTTCGCATTTTCTGGTTTTATATTCCTGAAAAGCCAGAAGGATAAAAATGCAAAGATTAAAGTGATGGGAATTGAAATCAGCCATGATTTAATATCGTGAAAAAAAGCAGGTGACCAAAAGAACGTTGTATAGAATGGCATCTGCAACCACAATATTCTTCCCGTATTGATTGTCGACTGCTGCAGTGTAGCCAATTTCGTTTGTGTTTCTATGATATTTTCGCTGTTGTCGATTTGATAAATCAAGACCATATGCCGGATATAAAGAATCACTGCCAGGATGTTAAACAAGGCCACGATGCCTACAGAAGCTGAAAAGAAAACTTTTTGCCATTCCAACGAGTTGAAAAAAAGAAATAGCAGAATTGCTGACCAAACCACGCCGCCAAATGCAATTACTAATTTTAACCGTTGCAGCGATTTAAGTTTTGATTTTGCTTTCTGCGTTTGCATCATCTCAAAACTTTTAAGATTGAGTGCCCATGATTGCATATTCAGTATGCGGGCTTCTTCCAGTTTCTGATCATATGATTGCCAGAGTTGTTTCAATTCGAGGTCGTCCATCACTTTATTTTTGAGAGGTTGCAAATTTTTGTTTCAAATTTTCTTTATTGCGGCTTATCCTTGTCGCAACATTTGTTTCGCTTATGCCTAATATTTCGGAGATTTCTTTGTACGATTTTTCTTCGAGATACAAAATCATCAATGCACGATCCAGTTCTTTTAATTCATTAATGAATTGCTGTAACCGGTTTATATTTTCTTCTTTTACCGAAGCGCCATCATCTTCATCCTCTACATCCTGTGCATACTCATTCAATGAAATTGGTAGATGAGTTGTCTTTCTTTTACGATAAAATGAAATAGCCACATTCAGCGCTACGCGATACATCCATGTTGAGAATTTATATTCGCCCTTAAAGCTTTTGCCGGATTTCCATAGCTGATAAATTATTTCCTGGGCAAGATCTTCCCGGTCACTCGGTTGCTGACAATATGAGTTACATATCTTGTAAATGATTGCCTTGTTTGCTTCAATCAAGTGCAGGAATTCTTCTTTTTCCGATTCTGTTTTCATTTCCAGTTGCTGTGAAGTCGTTTATATATTTATCGCAGAAGAAGATCAAAAATCACAGTTTCGGAGAAAAATATTTTAAAAGCGGGAGCTGCTTAGTCTGAAAGCTGACGCTTATATAGTTGTATCGTATTTTCCAGGCCAAGATAAATGGCGTCACAAATCAGTGCGTGACCGATACTTACTTCATCCAGCCAGGGAATGTTTTGTTTAAAGAATTTCAGGTTTTGCAAATCAAGGTCATGGCCGGCATTCAACCCGAGCCCAAGTTCTTTAGCTTTATCGGCAGCTTGAATGTATGCTATTATTGATGATTGCTTATTGCCCATTGCATATTGCCTGGCATAACCCTCGGTATAAAGCTCGATACGATCAGTTCCTGTGTCTGCTGCGCCTGCCACCATTTCAACAACTGGATCAACGAATATTGAAACACGTATCCCCGCTTTTTTAAAAACAGCAATCATATCAGTAAGATATTTCCTGTTCTTTATTGTATCCCAACCGTGGTCAGAAGTTAGTTGCCCCAATGTATCCGGCACCAAAGTAACCTGGTCGGGTTTTGTTTCCAATACGAGATCAATAAATTTTTGTTCAGTACAATTTCCTTCAATGTTAAATTCAGTCGTTATTATCTTTTTTATTTCGCGTACATCACTATAGCGGATATGTCTTTCATCCGGTCGTGGGTGAACTGTTACACCATCAGCGCCGAAGCGTTGAACGTCTTTCGCAACTTTTATTACATCGGGATTATTGCCGCCTCTTGAATTACGAAGTGTAGCGATCTTGTTAATATTAACGCTGAGTTTTGTCATAGGGCAAATTTAAGAATGCTATTATTAACAAAAGAAATGAAGATTCGCTTCATAGATGAGTCTTACAAAACTGCAGGAGCTTTTTTAAATCGTCTTCATTATCAAAATTGATTTTACTGCTATCTGCAAATTCAGTTATTTCTTTTTTCTGATCAGGAAATGCATTTAAAAAACCTCGTTTATCTGCTTTATATACTCGGAATTTCTTAGCCGAAACAAAATATGTTGTCTCTTTTTTTATAATAATGTCTTCATTCAGCGTGATTTTTTTTGCAGGATTATAATTGACATCGGAAACACCGTACGTTTCAATAGAACCTCCGCGGGAAGGCAAATCATATGCGCCTTTTTTCATGATCTCATAATTCACTTTTTCTTTGGCAATCAATTTTACGCCACTGTTGTCCAGAATTATTTCACAATAACCTTTGTCAAAATAATATACTGTACTGTCTAATTTTATCGAGTCAATTAACTCTGCATGATTAATGGCCAGTGTGTCACCTTTATTGTCGATGAATTGCATGTCGTTCAAAAAAACATTAAAGTTCATTTTGGCATTCGTAGTTGTGCCGTCTTTGAACAATACCAATCCATAGATAAATGATGGGAACCGATATACTCCATAGATTGAAAGCGCTGCAGAAATATCATCTCCGGCGCTTACTTTATATGTCTTCGTTACCTGCGCAATGGTAGACGCTGATAAAGAAAATATTAGCGCAATCAAAATAATTCGTCGCATAGTTTAAGGTTTTGCGGTTTGCTTAGTAGTGAAAGGATTTTCCGATTGAAAGCAATATAAAGATCGTAATTCTGTTTAATGAAAAAGCATGAATTTTACTGACGTATTAATTTGACCGCAATGAAGAAAAATACAATCATTTCATATATCACACTTCTTGTAATTTGTTGCGTTTACTTCAGTAATGCTAAAGCTCAAGGCATACTACCGGCTGATTCAATACTTTCAAAGTCTTATAATGAAGCCGCAGCGCAGAATAAAAACGTACTATTGATCTTTCATGCTTCATGGTGCGGGTGGTGTCATAAATTCGACAGTAGTTTAAATGATAAGGCCTGCAAACAGTTCTTTAATGATAATTATATAATAGTTCATCTTACGGTTCACGAATCCTCAGGAAAAAAGCATTTAGAAAACCCCGGCGGGGCGGAATTAATGTCAAAATATAGTAGTGAAAACGATGGTATACCATTCTGGGTTGTGTTTGATAAAAATGGTAAATGGCTTGCTGATTCTAAAATCAGAAAACCAGGAGAGAGTGTTGGTGGTGCAAATTCGGGTTGCCCTGCTTTGGTTGAGGAAGTAAGTTATTTTGTTTCAATGTTAAGAAAAACATCGGCTATGACTAACGATCAATTAAAAATTATTGAAAAAAGATTCCGGCAAAATGAATAGCCACATAAAAGTTTTAGATAATCACTTCAGGATATCTGGAATATTTACCTGTATGCTGAAGTATCAATGTTGCCTTTCAACGTACCATGAAGTCTTTTCCAAAAACTATCTCTTTTAACAATAGAAATAAAATTTTCATTGTGAGCTTTTGAAAAATCTATTTCCGGGTCAATCATTGTAGGCTCGATAACTTTCAACGTATCAGTTACAAAAGGAATCAACACTATATCGCGACTGACTTTTTTCCGGATATACCCTCTTAACGTTCGGGTTTGAAATGGATCAGACGCTAATGCAATACGCTTAAACCCTATTTTTTTCGCATAGTGATAGGAGTAATATGCATTTTCGGTGCTGTGTTCTGCTTTCTTTTCTGTATAAATGCGATCTGAGGGAATTCCTATTGCTACAGCATATAATTTCATTACTTCAGCTTCATAATAAGGAGTATAAACAGAATTTCCAGAAAACATGATGTTCTTTGCGATTCCCCGATCAAAGAGATATTTCGCCCAGTAGATTCTTCCTTTCATTACACGATCCCATTTGTTGTTTTCGAACTTTATTCCCGGAACAATAATAATGTCATACGGCTCGGCCGACTCAGCTTTGTGCAGCAGATTTTTTGTAGCATTGCGTGAATAATAACAAGAAGAAAGTGAAATAATAAAGGAAAGAGCTATAAAGGCAATAAATCTTTTTCGAATTTCCATTCTGACGATAATAATGATTATGAAGATAATATTTATATAATTGCCGCTGTGCAATCAATTTTGCAGAAAGACCATTCGAGAAAGTATATTTTGTATATAAATACTAAACTCATAAACTCAACCCATTATTAGCCACGCATCACGTCGTTTACAATTAATTAATCTTGCCCCACTGTAAAAGACTATTTGTTAATGATTTGTTCATTTTAGGTTGAGGCTGATTTCAGAGTTTACATTCAAATTTGCGCACCGAAAGTTTAGAAATTGTATACAGTACAATTCTTATACATTCTATCTTAAGAAAGGTTATCTCCACTTTAAGCATATCATACACTAGTTTTTAACGATCATTTAAATCAAAACAATTCTGATTATGGAAAATTGCATTTCATGCATGAAACGCATTTTATTGACCTGTCTGTTGTTTTCCGTCACTTATCTGGCGATGGCACAAAAGACAGTCAGTGGTAAAATTGTGAGTGGCGAAAACAAGCAGCCTCTTTCTGGGGCCACTATCACAAACAAAAAAACAAAACTTAAAACTGTTTCAGATATCCAAGGAAGTTTTAGCATTCTGGCTTCCGATAATGACATTCTTGAAATCACCAATGTCGGGTATGCAGACAAAGAAGTAAAGGCTGGCAGCGCCCCGGCTCAGATTGAACTGCAAATAGCTGCGACAAATCTTAATGAAGTAGTTGTTACAGCTGGAAAAATCGCATAAAGTGACCACTCATTTTCAATTGTAGCTGACCCTGTTATTCAGTTGAAGTTGACCCCTGTTATTCGGTGCAAACTGACCCCCTTTTTTTGTGGTTGATGTTGGGTTGTTTTATTAAGCCATAAATGCTGATACTTGATGATTCAAACTTCAGCATATGGCTAATAACACAATTGTTATGAGTAAAATCAGACAGATCCTGCGTTTATTTACGCAAGGCACAAGTAAGAAACAGATCAGCATACAAACTGCTATCGCCCGTAATACTGTTAAAAAGTATATAAGTAAGTTTTTAAAACTACGCTTAACAGGAGAAGATATCAGTAAGATGAATGATCAACAACTCGACGAGATTTTTGGCGCTCCTGGAATAGTCCCTAAATCATCCCGTTACAATGAGTTTCAAAAATTACTTCCTTCAATAGAGAAGGAATTAAAGCGCAAAGGAGTAACGCTGGCCGCTGTCTGGAAGCAATACATTGA
Organism: Chitinophagaceae bacterium; assembly: GCA_049840875.1. Classification (GTDB taxonomy): domain Bacteria; phylum Bacteroidota; class Bacteroidia; order Chitinophagales; family Chitinophagaceae; genus JAFDYH01. Next base: position 241,321 of record JASGJE010000009.1, read on the forward strand.
AGCCCATCCGGATGGTTACAGGCAGACAAGTTTCTTTGAGTATTACAGAAAGTACGTCAACAAAGGCCAATCGGTAATGCATATTAATCACAAAGCGGGTGATAAAATGTATATCGATTTTTCGGGTGAAAAGTTGAGTATTACCGATAAACAAACCGGAGAGATAACAGCCGTTGAAGTATTTATTGCTGTTCTTGGCTGCAGCCAGCTTACGTACGTTGAAGCAGTGTTAACACAGCGTAAGGAAGATTTTATTCGAGCTTGTGAAAATGCATTGCATTATTTTGGAGGTGTGCCCGCAGCCATTGTTCCAGATAATTTGCGTACTGCGGTGACAAAAAGTAGCCGGTATGAACCAACTATCAATGAAACATTCGCTGACTTCTCTGAACATTATGACACAGTTGTCCTCCCTACTCGTACATACAGGCCCAGGGATAAGGCACTGGTAGAAGGAATGGTCAAAATTGTTTATCGCCGAATCTTCGCTGTGATTAATGCTGAAATTTATTTTTCACTGGACACTTTAAATCAGGCTATACATATACATCTGGAAGCACATAACAACACCTTATTGACAGGTCGTGAATACAGCAGAAGACAACAGTTTGAAGAGGTAGAAAGGGCGGCACTCCGCCCCCTGCCGGTTTATCGTTATGAGTTTAAACGGCAGGTTATTGTAAGTGTAATGAAAAACGGGCACGTTTGTCTTGCACCCGATAAACATTACTACAGTGTACCTTATCAATACATTGGCAAAAAGGTTAAAATACTTTTTAGTTCCGATCAGGTGGAAATTTTTTACCAGTATCAACGTATTGCTGTACACAAACGCAATCATCGAAAATATTTTTATACCACACTTAACGAGCACCTGGCTTCTTCTCATCAGTTCCTCAGTGATTGGACAGCAGAACGATTTATTGAACAGGGAAAAGTCATCCATGAAGATGTAGCAAACTTTATAACTACTGTTATTGAAACGAAGCAACACCCAGAGCAAGCTTATAAATCCTGTGCAGGAATATTAAACCTGGGAAGGAAAGTGGGACCCGTAAGACTGACGAATGCCTGTAGAAGAGCGCAGGAATATGGAGTGTATAACTTCCCCATTATCCAACAAATACTTGAAAAAAATCTGGATCATGTAAACGATCAAAAAGAACATTACAATGAGATGCCACAACATCAGAATATCCGGGGCAAAAACTATTACGAATAACTTTATTATTAATCAATAAAAAAAACAGTATGAACACAAACACATTGGAAAGATTGCGCATTATGCGCTTATATGGAATGTATCGATGTTTTAAAACAAGTCTCGAAAACAAAACGAATGAAACACTGACCTGCGATGAAATAACGGCCTTGCTTGTCGAAAGCGAATGGGATGACCGGCGTAACAAAAGCGTAGAACAAAGAATAAGATATGCTCACTTCCGCTATAAGGCCAACATAGAAGAATGGGATTTTGCCAAATCACGCGGCATCACTAAAAATCAAGTGTTCCGCTTAGGTGATTGTGATTTTATCCGTAACAATGAAAATCTGATAATTACCGGTGCAACCGGAACTGGTAAAAGCTATCTTGCTTCAGCAATAGGCTATCAGGCCTGTCAATTAAATTTTAAAGTTTTGTATACTAATACTACGCGCCTATTTGCACAACTTAAAATAGCCAAAGCCGATGGATCTGAAATACGAGAAATGCAAAAAATAGAAAAAGCTGACTTGTTTATTTTGGACGACTTTGGTATACAGACACTGGATCAGCAAAGTCGTTCCATACTCATGGAAATTATTGAAGACAGACATGGCAAACGATCAACAATCATTACCTCCCAGGTACCCGTAAAAGAATGGTACGATATTATCGGTGAAAAAACGATTGCTGATGCTATACTGGACAGGATCGTTCATAATGCCCATCGCATCGAACTAACAGGCGAATCCCTACGAAAAAAAGTTACCCTTGAAATAGAACAGAAGAAATAATTTTGTATCACCAATAAAACAACTCCGAACCTTCCACAAAAAACTCAACTTAGACTGGTCAACTTCGACCGAAAAAGGATGGTCACGATCTCCGATTATTCCAATAATGACGAACTTTTTTTCGAAATTTTATTCAGACTAGTAATATACTCGACAAGATAATATTTATACAACCTCGATTTGTGCAATCGATTTCGCAAAATGAAAGGGAATGAAAAATATATTTTGTATATAAATACTAAACATATAAATTTAACTTATTATTTTTATTTATATAAATCGTTTACAATTATTTAATTCTAATAAAGTGCAATTAGTTATTTGTTAATGATTTGTTCATTTTGATATTATTAGATTGTCATATTTAACGATCAAATTTGCAAAATGAAAGTTTAGAAATAGTATACAGAGTAATTCTACACCCTCAAAAAACTGCGATTGCTTTAGTCTTTCGGTATTGTATATACTGCTTGTTATAATTGATCACAAAAACCAAAACAATTCTGATTATGGAAAATTGCTTTTCCGGCGTGAAACGTCTTTTGCTTACCTTTTTGCTATTCTCCGTGTCGTACCTGGCGTTGGCACAAAAAGCAATCAATGGTAAGATCATTGGCGGCGATAACAAACAGCCGCTTGCAGGTGCAACAATTACCAATTTAAAAACAAAAACCCAGGCCGTCAGCGATGTAAACGGAAGCTTCAGTATCCTCGCACAGGATAATGATGTTTTGCAGATATCGAATGTGGGCTACGCCAACAGGGAAATCAGGGCTGCCGATGCGGGTGCGCCGATTGAATTGACAATTACCCAGGCAAATCTCTCGGAAGTAGTTGTAACCGCTCTTGGTATCAAAAAAGAAGCTAAGAAAATCGGTTATTCCGTGCAGGAAGTAAAAGGCGCGGATCTTCTTAAAGCGAGGGAATCTAACCCCGTTAACAGTCTTACCGGTAAAGTTGCCGGATTGAACGTTGGTATTAACCAGGAAATTCTGGCATCTCCAACTGTATTGTTGAGAGGTTCTCCGCTTAACTTCTATGTAGTTGATGGTATTCCCATCAACTCTGATACATGGAACCTGAGCCCCGATGATATTGAAACCTATACTGTATTGAAAGGCCCTACTGCTGCTGCGTTGTATGGAAGCCGCGGTATCAATGGTGCTATCTTAATTACTACAAAGAGAGGCAAGAAAAATAATAAGGGTTTTACAGTTGAGGTGAACAGCAGTACTCAATTCAATAGAGGATTTATCGCTAACCCCAAAGTACAAAATGAGTATGGTGGTGGTGATAACCAACAATATGCTTTTGGCGATTACAATGCCAACGGTACGGGTTCCGGAAAGAATGATAAAGACTATGACGTGTGGGACCTCGTTTAGATGGCCGTTTATTACCTCAATACGATGGTGAATACGATCCTACGCAGAATTATACAACGACGTTTGCTGATGGATCGACTTACGTTGGTCATATTAAGCCTACGCCATGGACGGCAAGAGGTGCAAACAACCTGAACAACTTTTTGCAGACAGGGTTATTGACTACTAATAACATCAACTTTTCATCAGTTACAGATAAGTCGAATATCCGTATGTCAGTTTCTGACGGTTATCAACGTGGTATTACGCCTAATACAGGTTTGAACACAATAAACTTAAACTTGTTTGGCAGCTATGATGTAAGCACAAAATTCAAAGTAGAAGCGAATATTAACTACAACCGTCAGTTTTCAAAGAATATACCTGACGTAGTCTACGGACCAAACAGTATTATTTATGACGTGGATATCTGGACTGGTGCTGACTGGAATGTATTGGATCCTAATATCCGCAATTACTGGAAACCCGGTAAAGAAGGAGTGCAATCTAATTTCGTAGAATATAAACGTTACCAGAACCCATGGTTCATGAGCTACGAATGGTTAAGAGCCCATTACAAGAATGATTTGTATGGTTGGGTAGCTGCTACGTATAAATTCAATAAAGACCTGGATGTAATGGTTCGTTCAAATGTGACGACTTACAATCTGTTAAGAACAGAAAAAGAACCATTCTCTGCTCACCCCTATGGTGATGAGCATAATCATGGTAACTATCGTGAAGATCGCAGAGATCTTTGGGAAAATAATACGGAAGTACTTTTCAGGTATAATAAAGAAGAAATTGGTAAGACAGGATTATCATTAAGCGCTTTGGCAGGTGCCTCAATGCGTAACATGAAATTCGAATCGAGTTATACCAGCACGGATCAGTTAATCGTACCAAATGTTTACAACTTTGGTAACACGTTAAAACCAATTCGTTCTTTCTCGTACAATTCGAACCTCATTTCAATGAGTGCATATTATTCAATTGACCTTTCATATAAGAAATATCTTACATTGACAACTACAGGTAGGTTGGATAAAACTTCAGCGCTTCCTGTTGGCAACAATGCTTATTTCTATCCGTCATTGATTCTTAGCTCAGTAATTTCAGACTATGTTGAGTTACCGAAAGTGATCACATTCTTAAAGGTACGCGGCGGCTTTACAAACGTAAAGGATGGCGGTACCAGTCCATATGTGGGCGCTTCATTCCAAACACTTGGTGCATCTAGTCCATTAGGTTATGGTAATAGCTACTACACGCCATACGACGGTCCTGGATATACCTTATCATCTCCGCCATACACAACTTACCCGGTGTATAATAATGTTACTGGTGCAAGCGCTCCAAATTACGCTATCAGCCCTGCTGTAAAACCTTCTACCAGAACTAACTTTGAATTTGGCTTTGACATTCGATTCCTAAGCAATCGTTTGGGTTTGAGCACGACATACTTCCAGTACAAAGATGGACCTGTCATTGCACAGCAACCAATTTCGGAAGCTAGTGGTTTGTCTTCAATTTATGCTCCAGGTTTGACGACTAAAAGAACGGGAGGTGAAATTTCTATAACAGGTACTCCTATTCAGCAAAAGAATTTCCGTTGGGATGTGTTAGCGAACTGGTCAACCTATAAAGAAGTGTTTGCCAAATTTGCTGGCGGTGTTTCTGAATTAGGAAATGGTACCGGCTACCCTTATCATATTGGTGATCGTGTTGACCTGGCTTATACTAATTGGGAAGCAATGACACCAGATGGTAAAGTTATTCATGACGAAGACGGATACCCGATCCATTTGCCAAAACCACAATTAATCGGCCATATCGACCCTAACTGGTCATGGGGTATCAATAACAAATTCTCTTATAAATCACTTGCATTGTCTTTCCAGTTTGATGGAATGGTTGGTGGAAAGATTCAGGACTATGTAAGAAGGAAATTAACAGAAGGCGGTCGTGGTGCAATCATGAATGAAGGTAAAGTTGGTGAAGCACGTCGTTATGAGTCAGACCATTGGGGCGATCCAGGTTATGCTGGTGCAGTTGATGCAAACGGTTTACCAATTTTAAGTAGCGACGGAGTACAGGTAGTAGGGGGCAGCAGTCAGATTCAATATGATCCTGTAACAGGTGTAATAACAAATGGCAAATCGATGACCTATCAGCAAAATAAGACAGCCACATTCTGGATACAGGACTATGTCAACAACATCTACAATGATCCTCAGCATACCGTGGTAAGTAAAACTTATGCAAAACTGCGTGAAGTTGTATTTACCTACACATTGCCTGCATCTATTCTGAAAAAGAGCTTTATTACAAGGGTAGATATCTCATTGGTAGGAAGAAACCTGCTTTATTTCTTCCCGAAAGAATTTAAAGATATAGATGTGGATCAGTTCCCGGGCCGTGACCAGTTTAACGCAAAACGTCTCGAGAATACATTGCAAACACCAACGACCAGAAGCTACGGTGTTAACCTGAATGTTGTGTTCTAAAAATCTAATTGAACTGAAAAAAATATTTGTATGAAACTATTTAAGATAAATATTGCACTTGGACTGACGGCGGTAGTGATCTTCACTGCTTGTCAGAAAAAGTTTGAAGATTACTCGCAAAACAATAATCTTCCGCAATCGGTGCCTCCTGGTGTTGTATTGCGGTCAATTCTTGGTGATGTTGGAAATTCTGTGTCACCAGGTGGTACATCGGATAAAGCAAGTCAGTACATTGTCTCTAACTATACTTACTATGGTGACAATAAGTATTGGACCGGAAGCGCTGACTTAAACTATGGTACGTTGAATAATGTGATTTCAATGGAAGATCTGGCCAATAAAGCTTATGGCGGAGATAATATGAATCCATATCACGCTCTTGGTTTGTTTCTCCGTGCATACTTCTTTGTCAATATGAGCGAGAAGGTGGGGGATTTGCCGATGACTGAAGCATTACAGCGGATTAATAATATCGCTCCAAAATATGATTCACAGAAAGACATTTTCAAGCAATCATTAGCCTGGTTAGATTCTGCAAATATCATTCTGGCGGCAAACATTGCAAACGGAGTTTTGGAGTTTTCGGGAGACTTTTATTTCAATCCCAGCGATGCGAGTACAAACGTACCAGAGGCTTTGGTTCATTGGCAGAAAGTTGTTAATAGCTATCGTTTACGAGTGTTAACTGAATTGAGTAAGAAGGCTGATGATGCAGATTTAAATGTAAAAGCTCAATTTGCAGCTATTCTTGCAGACCCTGGAAAATATCCATTGATCAGCAGCAACGATGATAATTTACAGTATGTGTACAACAGCACTTACAACTATTATCCCGATAATCCCCAAAACTATGGTAACAATGCTGGTCGATTGAATGTAGCCGCTACATATCTTAATACATTGAGTTCTTTGAATGACCTCCGTGCAATGGTAATAGCAGAACCTGCCCGTGGACTTGGTTTCCCTGATAATGATTTCAGATCGTTCAAAGGCGGTGAATCAGGTGACGACTTAGGTACTCTTGCTACAGAATCAGGTGCAGGAAGATTGTCTTTGTATAATTTCAACCATTATTATTCAACATACACCGCTGAGCCAACAATGATTGTTGGTTACGCTGAAACATGTTTGAATATTGCCGAAGCAATCAATCGCGGATGGGCGACAGGATCAGCTGATACGTGGTATCAAAACGGTGTTAAAGCCATGTTTGATTTTTATGGTATAGCTGATGGTGCGAATACAGTAGTTTTCAGAAAGGCAGATGGTACAGGGAATCTTACTTATGATGTTACTTTTAATTTTACTGATTATTTTAACCAGGCAGCGGTTAAATATGCAGGTGATAATGCTACGGGATTAGCTCAGATCTTGACACAAAAATATCTCGCATACTTCCGTAATTCAGGTTTCCAGGGATATTATACATGGCGCAGAACCGGCATACCAACATTTAGCACAGGTACAGGCACGGGTAATGGCGGTATTATTCCACTTAGGTTTCAATACCCAACAAATGAAACGTCTACCAATGGAGACAATCTGAAAGCAGCACTGCAAAGCCAGTATGGCGGCGATGATGACATCAATAAAAATGTCTGGATTGTTCAATAAGCAGTTATAGTAAAATATGAACGGGGCGAAACTAACCTTTCGCCCTTTTCTTTAATAATCACTACTATTTTTATGAAGAAGTTTATCATAGTCGTTTGTTGCACTTTTACGCTCACTGCATTCTCCCAAAAACAAAAAACAGAAAACCTCATCATCTTCACTCTCGATGGTATGCGGTGGGAAGAAATTTATGGTGGAGTAGATTCTGCTATTTTACATAATCCTCAATTTACCCACGACAGGGAGGAGACAGAAAAAATGCTATGGGATAATAGTGCAGAAGAAAGAAGGAAGCGTCTATATCCTTTTATCTGGAACACGATTGCGCAGCATGGACAATTATATGGCAATCGGCATAAAGGTAGCTTTGCTGATGTTGCCAACCCGTATCGTTTTTCTTACCCCGGCTACAATGAAATTTTTACCGGCTATCCGGATACGGCCGTTAACTCCAATGATAAAATAAAAAATAAGAATGAAAACGTACTGGAGTTTATCAATAGCCAGAAAGGGTACGAAGGAAAAGTTGCTGCATTCAGCACCTGGGATGTGATTCCTTATATTCTCAATAAATTCAGAAACGGATTGGTCGCAAATACATATCCTGATACGCTTGACCTCGGTACAGAACAATCAAAATTGGTGAACAGCCTGCAGTTTTTTGCTGCGAAAGAACATGGCGATGCTACAAGACCAGATCTGGTTACGTATATGGCTGCCCGTGAGTATTTCAAAACAAAGAAGCCCAAAGTGCTTTATATCTCTTTTGATGAATCGGATGAATTTGCTCATGCCGGTAAATACAATGACTACCTCGGCGTATCACACATGGAAGATGCAATGATGGCCGATCTCTGGAACCTTGTTCAATCTATGCCGGAGTATAAAGACAAAACTACGTTGATCGTTACCTGCGATCATGGCCGTGGCGATAAAATAAAAAGTCAGTGGCGTGACCATGGACAAAAAGTGGATGACGCTACGCAGATATGGATGGGTGTAATGGGGCCTGATACAAAACCGTTGGGAGAAAATACACCCGGACAAGTGTATCAAAAACAATTTGCGGCGACTATGGCGGCATTGCTTGGTTTTAAATTCAAGCCAAATCATCCTGCAGGTGAACCGATCCCCGGCGTTTACAGATAAGCTTGTAAATGATAACAATAAATAATTGCTGATTTACCCGATTATTATAAGCAAATCCCTATTTTTAAAAACCAGTCTTACGGCTGGTTTTTACTTTAATTGCCAGATTTTTTTTCTCTATGTCCACTGCACTCCAACAACCGAAACTTTCTTATAACCGGCAGCTTATTTTACCAGTATATGCGGCTGTAGTTGCTTTCCTGGCGTACGCTTCCGTGTATGCTTACAGAAAGCCATTCACAGTCGCCACCTTTGATGGAATTAAGTTCTGGAATGTTTCTTATCAGACGCTTCTGATCATCAGCCAGGTGGTTGGCTATATGCTGAGTAAGTTTTACGGTATCAAATTCATCGCAGAACTGAAAAGACTGGGGCGTTGGAAAACAGTGTTGGTTTTGATGGGTACTGCTTGGTTATCATTACTGGCTTTTGCATTGGTGCCAGCGCCGTATGGAATGATTTGTCTTTTTGTCAACGGATTTACACTCGGTTTCCTGTGGGGAATTGTATTCAGTTATGTGGAGGGGAGAAGGGCAACAGACTTTATAGGATCAGTATTAGCAATCAGTTTTATTTTCTCCGGCGGTTTTTCACGTTCGGTGGCAAAATGGCTGATGGTGGAGTGGGGGGTATCGGAAACGTGGATGCCGTTTATGACAGGATTAATCTTCGCATTACCATTGGCGTTATTTATTTACTTACTGGAACGGATCCCACCGCCGGATTCATTTGATGTGAGTGAACGTACCGAACGTTTACCGATGACAAAAGAAGATCGTAAGCAGTTTATAAAATTATTCAGTTTTGGAATTATTACGGTTACGATAACTTATTTATTCCTCAGCATCATGAGAGATATTCGTGACAATTACATGGCGAATATCTGGAACGAATTAGGTTATGGCAACGACTATTCCATTTTCACAAAAACAGAAACGAATACCTCCATCATTGTACTGATCATTATCAGCTTTCTCGTTTTGATCCGGAAAAATCTTCGTGCATTCCGCGTTATTCATTTTATCATCATTGCCGGTTTTCTTATTGCAGGCGTTTCATCATGGTTATTCGTATCAGGTAAACTAAGTGGTGAGCGATGGATGCAAATGGTAAGCCTTGGCTTATACATGGGATACGTTCCATTTAATTGTATCTTCTTCGAGAGGTTGATCGCAACATTTAAAATAAAGGGGAATGTTGGTTTCCTCATCTATGTAGCTGATGCTTTTGGTTATTTGGGAAGTGTAGCCGTTATGCTTACCAAAGAGATTTTTGATATAAAAATGAATTGGTCTGGTTTTTATTCCTACGGTGTAGCGATTGTTTCGTTTATCGGCGTCGCCGGTACAATCTTTTCATTGGTTTATTTCAATGCCAAATACCATCGCGAAAAAAATAAAGTATGAGTCAGAAAACAGCGATAGTGGTCGGTGCCGGTATTGCTGGCCTTGCCGCAGCGAGAGCCCTTGCTATGCGCAATTATAAAGTAACGTTACTCGAAAGAACGCATAAGGCTATCGGCGCATCCATACGCAATTTCGGAATGATTCTTCCAATTGGTCAACCTGATGGAAAATTCTTTGATCGTGCAATGTTGTCGCGTAGCATCTGGACACAGGTTTGTGATGATGCAAACATCTGGTACGATGAAGTAGGATCATTGCAACTCGCTTATCAGCAAGATGAATTGAATGTATTGACGGAATTAGCCGACTTGTATCGGCATCGTGGCTATTCATTGCTGAATGCTAAAGAGACTTTGGATCATTCACCCGCCGTTTCATCACAAGGTTTGCTTGGTAGTCTTTATAGTAAAGATGAGGTTATTATTGATCCGAGAGTTGCCATTGCAACAATCCCTACATGGTTGTCGGAAAAATATGGTGTTCAGTTTCTATGGGGAAAAGCGGCTACGGACATCTGTTATCCCGCTGTTTACGCAGGAAACGAATCGTTCGAAGCAGATGAAATCTTTGTCTGCAGCGGATCTGATTTTGAAACTCTTTATCCTGACTTGTTTGCTCAATTACCGCTCACAAGATGTAAACTGCAAATGATGCGCATGCAGGCACAGCCAAATAGTTGGCGCATCGGGCCAATGCTTTGCGGTGCTTTATCATTGTTACATTACAATAGCTTTAAACCGGCAGCATCGTTACCCGCATTGAAAAAAAGATTGGAAGAACAGTATCCTGAATATATCAAATGGGGTATACACGTTATGGTTTCTCAAAATCAATCAGGAGAATTGTCGGTTGGTGACTCGCATGAATATGGGATGACACCTGATCCGTTTGATAAGCATCAAATAAACGAATTGATACTTTCTTACCTGCAAGGCATGGCGCAGTTTAAATCAAACCAGGTTATTGAAACATGGAATGGTATTTACCCAAAACTTACCAATGGCGAAACAGATGTGATTCTTGAGCCGGAACAAGGTGTAATGGTTGTAAACGGCCTCGGTGGTGCAGGCATGACTTTCTCATTCGGTCTGCTGGAAGAACTGATTGGCAAAAGACAATCAACTCTTCAATACTGATTCAATTTCCTTTAATTCATTTTCGCTATAATCAAGATGATCCAGGCTGGCAAGATTGTCGTCCAGTTGTTCAACGGAACTAACGCCGATCAACACACTGGTAATCCGTTTGTCTTTTAATAACCACGACAAAGCCATTTGCGATAAGGATTGGTTCCTTCTTTTAGCGATATCGTTCAGAGATTGGATCTTGTTTAGCTTTTCCGCGGTTATTTCTTTTGCTTTCAAAAAACCATGCGGTTTGGCGGCTCTCGAATCTTCGGGTATGCCTTTCAGGTAGCGATCCGTCAACAGTCCCTGTGCAAGAGGAGAGAAGGGAATGCAACCAACACCATTCTCTTCCAGCACATCCAGCAAGCCACCTTCCACCCATCGTTCAAACATGGAATATTTGGGTTGATGAATGAGGCAGGGTGTTCCCAAACTTCTCAGAATTTCAATAGCTCGCTTCGCTTCAGGAGCCTGGTAATTGGAGATACCGGCATATAATGCTTTCCCGCTTTTTACGATGCTGTCTAACGCCATCATCGTTTCTTCGAGTGGCGTATCGGGGTCTGGGCGATGTGAATAGAAAATATCGACATAGTCCAATCCCATTCGTTTTAAACTTTGATCCAGGCTGGAGATAAGATATTTTCTTGAGCCCCATTCACCATAAGGACCAGGCCACATCAGGTAGCCTGCTTTGCTTGAAATGATCAGTTCGTCACGAAGATGCCCGATAAAATCTTTTTTCAATATAGAGCCAAAATTCTCTTCTGCTGAGCCTGGTGGTGGTCCATAATTATTTGCAAGATCAATATGCGTGATTCCTTTATCAAAAGCGTGCCGGATGATTTTTCTTCCGTTTTCGAATGTATCCACACCGCCGAAGTTGTGCCAGAGGCCCAGCGAAACTGCGGGTAACTTTAAACCACTTTTGCCGCAGCGGTTATATTTCATTGTATCATAGCGGGAGGTGAGGGGAGTATACGACATAAGATGATTTTTGCGAGACAAATAACTATCTATTTTCCTGAATGGCCAAAAAGATACAATGACAACGCTATCCATGTAAACTTTTTATACCTATCATCTCTTAAATTTACTATCTAAATACTTAATTATGATCTCCGCTTGCAAAAGACTATTGGTTATTCTTCCTTTAAGCATTTTATTATTCAGTGCCTCAGCCCAAATGGGTAAAGTGCTCGAAACACACACAATTCAAAGTAAGGTTCTTGGTAAAGCTGTTAATTACACAGTGTATTTACCGGGTGATTACGCCACTTCGCAACGGACATACCCTGTCGTTTACCTGTTGCATGGGTTTACAGATGACAATACTGGCTGGTTGCAGTTTGGAGAAATAAATCGTTATGCGGATAAAGCAATTGCAGAAGGTACAATTCCTCCGATGATAATTATAATGCCGAATGCCGATTCCAGTTTCTATATCAACTCTTACGATGGCAAAGAAAACTACGAAGATTTCTTTGTGAACGAATTTATGCCAGCAGTAGAAAAAGAGTTTCGTATAAAGGCGGATAAGAAATATCGTGCCGTTGCCGGTCTTTCCATGGGCGGTTATGGTACACTGATCTATGCTTTGAAACATCCCGATCTTTTTGCAGCTTGCGCCCCTTTTAGTGCGGCAGTTTGGGATGACGACGCAATATCTTCAATGCCGGATAATACCTATGATATTGTGATAGGCAAATTGTTTGGCAAAGGATTAAAAGGCAAAAGCCGTTTAACAAAGACATGGAATGATAATGCCATCCTGAGAATTGTCGCTTCCAAATCAACCGACGAACTAAAAAAAGTACGTTACTGGATTGATTGCGGTGATGATGATTTCCTGATCAAAGGGAATTGCTTATTACATATCGCGTTAACGGAGAAAATGGTTCCTCATGAATTCCGCGTTCGCGATGGCGCTCATAACTGGACGTATTGGAGAACCGGTATTACAGATGCATTGGCATTCATTGGTGATAGCTTCAGGCAGAAGTAGGGAACTTAAAGATGAAGCCTTCTGGAATTCAAAATCGTCGTGTAAGGATGTCAACTTTTACAAAGTTGACATCCTTATTTTACTTGAATAATTGTAAAAGCATAATGTTACGTACCATCAGCGTTAGGATTTATAAACGTCTTTAAATCTCAGCATATCCCATATCTTGTTTTCATTGTCGTTGGGAAAACCACATTCATCTGCAAAGCTATCTGCTTCTCTAAATGTGCCAAACATCCTGTCCCACCATGTAATGTCGCCGTAATTGTATTTATGAACGTCCAACTGATGATGTATTGAATGGTGCTCGGGACGTTGAATAAAATACCCTATCCATTTTGGTGTAGCAATATTTGAATGATAAAAGTATTCACCGGTAGCACCAAAAAATGATGTCCATGCTCCGGCAAGTGCGGTGCCGCCCAATACATAATAAATCAGGAACCCTGTTATCACTGAATCTGCAATAATTTCTACAGGGTGTTTGTAAAAAGAAGTCAGTAATTCAATTCTTTTCGGACTGTGATGGATTTGATGGAATATCAGCCAGAACCCGTTTGCATGCCTTAATCGATGCCACCAGTAAAATACAAATGTCCCTATCACCCAGTAAACAAGGCCTTCCACAATCGGGTTGGCCCAACTGCCTAAATGTAATAGCGACTGGTCTCTGAAATATTTGTTCCAGGTAATTCCGCCTAAACCAATCAAAAGAAACTGAAGGATATTAATCCCTATTGAGCGAAAATACCAACCCTTCGAAGGAGGTAATTCTCTGCCGGGAAATTTGCGCTCTAAAATGAAAAATAACAACGTACTGAGGATAATTAATGAACCCGGTAGTATTTGCTCAAAGTAAGGTCTGAAATACGCTATTATCTGGTTCATAAATTAAGGTTTAAATGAAAGTATGTTTACGAGAATAAGGTTGAACTATGGTCGCTTTACTTTTAGCAGCGTTTATCCTTTAAACATTTATACACTTCGTCAAATTGTTCTGCAAGTTTATGATAAATGATAGACCAGCCGTTAGCGATCGCATGTTCCTGGTACGCGGCAGTCGGAAGGAAATGTACATACATTTCATCGAGAAGTAGGAGATTGCCTTTTTCTAATTCTGATATATACTTGTCGATATCTTCCTTCATTTTGTCAGGTGTTTCATAGTAAACCCAGGTACAATCAGAGTTGGTATGTATTTGATCTTTTACTTTTTGAAGAATAATAATAGCTTCTCTTTGTAGTTGGCGAAGCATTTTTGATTTTTTACTTTTTACTTCTTCAGGTATTTACTTATTCTTTAATCAGGTAATGCGTCCAGAAATTATTTTCACGGATGATTGTTTCTCTTGTAATTATTTTACGGCTTGGATCAAAACCGGTTGCGCCATTTCCATAAGCTGCGGTCGCTTTGTTGCGGCCCCGTGGGCGATCCATTCCCTGTGCATATTTATCAGAAGGATACATACCATTCACCCGCCAGCCGATGCTGATATCTTTTAGATTGAGTTCTTCGGCAGTGCCCAGCATTTTTAAGGGTATCACGTATTCTATGTGCATTATGTCCGCTGTGTCCCATGTAAAAGCGATGTTGATACTGCCAGGCATTTTTAATCCCTGGTCATGTGTACCATCATCAAAACCAAACACATTCATATAGTTCATTCGAATGGCCGCCTGCGAACGCAACAGTTTTTTATCAACTGGTTTGCGAGGCTCATCCGGACGGGTATCATCAGAAGATGTGATGCCGGCTGCTTTATTATAATCAGTAGAGCCCGCTGCCGTTGCTGATTCATCTTTTACAGGAAATGATATTCCCCTGCTTTCTTTCTTTTTTCCCTTCAGATCGATGAATAATTTCATTCCCATCTTCGATAATTTCATCTGTATACCTTCATTGGGAACTATCAGCGCCAGGTATAAATTGTCTTTATCGTTATCAACCGCGTAACTGATATCGGTGCTTACATCATTTTCAAATTTCGTAGCGGGCCATTCAGTTGTATTACCGTCAGTAGCATGGCTGATAATTGTAGTATCGCTGGCTGCCGGTAAGGGGCTGGACCAATTGTTTGTTGCAAACGCAGCAGCACCGGAAAGAACGCATAAACTTGTGATGAAAAACAAAAAGTAAAAACGCATGGCGCAAATTTCGTAGTTAGACGCAATATACCCCCGAAACTTTCTTAATACTGCTCAGCATCACTGGGGAAATCACTTTTTTTAACATCCTTTATATATTTCTGTACAGCGCCAGTAATCTGTTCATGCAGGTTCAGGTATTGCCGCAGAAAACGAGGCTTGAATTCAGTATTGATGCCAAGCATATCATGCATCACCAATACCTGTCCATCGCAATAATGTCCTGCGCCAATACCGATTGTTGGTATTGATATGCTTTCAGAAACTTCCTTCGCAAGCACGGCCGGAATTTTTTCCAGTACCATACCAAAGCAACCGGCTTCTTCCAATAGTTTGGCATCGCTTCTCAACTTATCAGCTTCCTCTTCCTCTTTTGCACGGACAGTGTAGGTGCCAAATTTATAAATAGACTGTGGTGTGAGGCCGAGATGTCCCATCACCGGTATACCAGCCGAAACTATTTTGCGGATAGAGTCGAGCACTTCTACACCTCCTTCAAGCTTGATGGAATGCGCCCCCGTTTCCTTCATGATGCGAACGGCCGAAGCAAGCGCTATATCCGAGTTAGATTGATAAGAGCCGAATGGTAAATCAACAACCACAAGACAACGGCTAACGCCCCGTATAACTGAAGAGGCATGGTAGATCATCTGATCGAGCGTAATCGGCAAAGTCGTTTCATGACCAGCCATTACATTCGATGCAGAATCACCAACGAGAATGACATCAATGCCTGCAGCATCAAATATTCTTGCAAATGAAAAATCATAGGCCGTGATCATGGATATCTTCTCACCAGCAGCTTTCATTTTCTGCAGTGTATTCGTCGTTATCCGTTTTACTTCCTTGTTTACAGACATTGGCTGAATATTAAGGGGGAAAAATTAATAATTAAAAAGTAAAAAGTAAAAATTAAAAATTGAGCAGCGCTCAAGACAGGCTTTTTTACTTTTTGATTTTGACGTTGATTTCGCTCTGCGTCCTCAGGATAGTTACAAAGGAGCGTATTCTTTTTTTACCTCCTCATAAAGCGTATAAATCAATCCATCGGCGAGACCGATTTTGGGAACAAATATTTCTTCAGCATCAGCCCAACGCATAGTGTTTATATAAATTAGTAAAGCGGGCACGATTACATCTGCACGGTCTTCTCTTAATTTATATAGAGAAATACGTTGTATTACGGAAAGATTGCTGAACTCTTTAAAATAATCCCGTAATAAATCCAGTGTAAGTGGTTTGCCTTCTTTGCGTTTGGAAAGTGAGAATATTTTATTGATGTTGCCACCCGAACCAATGGCGGTAACGTGGTGGTATCCTTTTGTCTTTGCCTTGATGAACTCTTTCATTTCATCCCACTGCGATTCCGTTACCTGGTTCTTCAACAACCGGATGGTACCAATATTAAATGATTCTTTGAAGATCAGTTTGCCATCGCTGAAGAAAGTCAATTCAGTACTGCCGCCGCCTACGTCGATATACAAATAGGATTCAACATCGGTCATTCCTTCTGCAATATGATTTTCATAAATAAATGAAGCTTCTTCCTGTCCGCTGATAATCTTTATTTCAATACCTGTCTCTACTTTCACTTTTTTAATGATCTCATCACTGTTCCTGGCATCCCGCATGGCAGAAGTAGCACACGCCTTCAGATGCTTTACATCGTATACATCGAGCAGATATTTATAAGACTTGATTGTTTTAAGAACCTTTTCGGCTCTCATCGGTGATATCTCTGCTTTTTCAAACACATCGAAGCCGAGGCGTAACGGAACACGAACAAGGGCGATCTTTACAAATTCAGGTCTTCCTTTTATTCCGGGTATTACATCCGAAATTAACAGCCTTGCTGCGTTACTGCCGATGTCAATTGCTGCCAGTCTCACTATGGGTTAGAGTTTTTTTATGTAAATACTGGTAGGTCTCAAGTTGTGATCGTACTTTCTTCTTGTCCTTTCCTTTCACATAAGCATTGTCAAGATCATTATTCAATATCCTTGCTTTTACAGTATCACTTAGCTGTATATTCAGTAAATCAATTAATTCTTCTTTTACCGACTCTTCTGTTACCGGGCAAGTTGCTTCCACACGATGATCAATATTGCGAACCATCCAATCGGCCGAAGATATATAAACTTTCTCTTTGCCGCCATTGTGAAATACCCACACACGTGCATGTTCAAGATATTCATCAATGATGCTGATAGCATTTACCTTTTTCTTAAACTTCGAATTTTCTGAAAGCATACAAAAGATACCGCGCACAATCAATTTTATTTCCACACCCGCTTTTGCGGCTTCAGTTAACTGCTCGATCAATTGTTCATCTGAAAGAGAATTCATCTTCAATATAATCTGCGCAGGCTTTTTTCGCTTTGCATTCCTGATCTCATGTTCAATTTGTTTATTGACAAACTTGCGCATGTAAACAGGGCTTGGTATAATGGTTTTACATTGACGAAGCCAATGTTCACCAGTTTTGGGCTGTTCCAGGTAATTGAATATCCTGTTCAGATCAGCCATTATCTTTTGATTGGATGTCAAAAGACAATGATCAACGTATAACCGTGCTGTTTTCTCATTCAGGTTGCCTGTGCTTACAAAGCCATATTGTGTAGACCGGTCATTTACCCGTTTCTTGATAATGCAAAGCTTTGCATGCACTTTCATGTTGGGTATGCCAATCAATACTTTTACGCCTTCGTCTTCCAGTCGCTCTTTCCATTCCAGGTTTGCTTCTTCATCAAAGCGGGCACTTAGCTCAAGCATCACCGTTACCTGCTTGCCATTGCGCACCGCATTGATCAATGCATTCACGATACGTGATTGCTCCGCCAACCGGTAACCGGTAATCCGGATAGAAGTAACTGCGGGGTCAATAGCAGCCTCACGCAAGAGATCAATCACCGGGTTGAAATAATGATAGGGAAAATGAAGCATCACATCTCTTTCCATTATTACATCTGATACACGCCGTTCCAATAGTAATGGATGATCGATCGATGCACGTCTTTTTTTTGCTTCCTTAAAAACGCTGCCGGGAAAATCCATGAAGTGCCGGAAATTATGGATTCTTCCACCGGGTATCAGGTTATCTCTCTTTGACAGATTTAATTTACGTATCAGGAATTCCAGCAGGCCCGAATCCATTTCGCGATCATAAACAAATCGAACCGGTTTACCTTTTCTCCGGTTCTTCAAGCCTTTCTCAATCTTTTGAATCAATGAAGTGGATACGTCAGCATCCATATCTATTTCAGCATCTCTTGTTACTTTAAAAATCTGGGATTGATATTGGTCGTATCCGAAATAAGAAAAGATAGAAGGTAAATTAAAACGGATAATATCTTCCAGCAGGATGATGTGATGCTCATCCGGCGAAGGAGAGGGGAGAATAGTAAACCTTCCCAATACGCGGCTTGGTATTTCAATCACAGCATATTTGCGTTTCAGCATGCTATCCTTTTTCCACATTACCACACCTAGATAAATGGATTTATCTCTTAAGAAAGGAAAGTTGGGAATGCTCTCGATCATCAACGGAATCACATTATCGGCCACTTCATCCTCATAATATTTGCGCACAAATTCCTGTTGCTCTATGTTGAGTTCTTTTTCAGTAACCAGGAATATCTTTTCCTTTTTCAGTTCTTCAAATATTCCTTCCCATATGCGGTTAAATTCACTTTGCTGGTTGAGCACCGTCATCTGAATATCTTCAAGGATTTTATCCGGGTTGCTTTCAAGATGCATGTTGATTTTATCTTTTTTATTGATAAAAGCAACCATCCTTTTCAAGGCCGCTACCCGTACCCTGAAAAACTCATCGAGATTATTGGAGAAAATGCCAAGAAAACGGATGCGTTCCCGTAATGGCACTGTAGGATCTGCCGCTTCCTGTAATACTCTTGCATTGAATGAAAGCCAGCTTATGTCTCTTGGAATTGTCTTTATCTTATTCGCCATGAAGATGTTTCAACCCCTGAAGTTACCGAACAAAGCGGATGCCACGCATTAACTTTTTGTGGCTACGGCTGGCTGGGCAGCCCTGTTTTTGTTATAAACTGCAAGCAACGCAAAGCACACTACACCGGCAACTAATGTAATGGCCGTTTGTGCAGCCCACAATAGCCATCCCATTGCAGTACCGATAGTAGCGCTATCGATGCCGTACAGGCCGATGAGCTCAGATACCAGCAATGGATATGCGCCGATGCCACCCGGAGTTGCTATCATGCCGACGCTGCCAACGCTGAGTGTAGCCAATCCTCCGGCAAAGCCAAGAGGAGTGGTTTCTTTCAAAGCGTAAAGCCCGGCTGTGGTGCAGGCGAGGTATAATACCCAGATAAGTACCGTGTGAAAAAGAAATTCCCATTTACGTTTTATCGATCGGATGCTGGTAAGGCCATGCCAGATGTTTGAAAGAATATTTTTTATTTTTCCTACCGCATCAATATGTCCAAACCGTTTCAGCAAAAAATAAACGAGCAGGATACCAGCGACGAAAATGCCCCCTGCAATCAGCAATTTTTCTGTAGAAAATGCGCCGGCCTGGTCACTGAAAAAACCGCCCAATTTTGTCTTTATATATCCGCCAATAATATTTCCCTGTAAGATAAGTGAGAGCATAAAAACAATTCCAAGGCACACGACATCAAACGTTCTTTCCAGAACGATAGTGCCAACTAATTTGTCCGCCCTTATTTTTTCATAACGGGCAAGTATAGTGCATTTTACTACTTCGCCAAGCCGTGGCACGCCCAGGTTTACGAGGTACCCGATCATAACTGCGGAAAACGTATTAAAAGTTGATGGCTTATACCCCAGCGGCTCCATTAGTATCTTCCAGCGGACAGTGCGGCTCCAGTGTGCTATCAGCATCGTAATGACGACAGGAATAAACAGCCATTTCCTGGATTGGGCAAGAGAGCTTTTTATATGCTCCCATCGTTCCTGGTTAATGTCTTTTACAGATAGCCATGCGAAGAAAAGACCAAGGGAAATAAAAAAAACGTATTGGAGTATTGTAACCAGTCTTTTCTTCATAAGTACAATAAAAAATTGAGCGTTGATCACAAGATAAGGAGCCCCGGTAAAAACGAAGAATCCTATATCTTATTTCCTTCTTTGGGAAAAACAACCCAGGGTTTGAATTTTTTTGCCTGTTCAAAATCCATTGTAGCATAGGAAATTACTACCACCACATCACCTACCATTCCTTTTCTTGCGGCCGGACCATTGAGGCAACAGGTGCCGGAGCCTCTTTTCCCTTTGATGACATATGTCTCGAGGCGCTCGCCATTGTTTACGTTTACCACTTGCACCTTTTCGTTTTCGATAATGTTTGCTGCATCCATGAGATCTTCATCAAGGGTGATGCTGCCAACATAATTAAGATTGGCTTCCGTAATTACGGCACGGTGTATTTTCGACTTTAAAACTTCAATTTCCATAGCGGGCAAAATTAAGTGTTTTGCTTTTTGAACCTTTTCACTCTTACAAGCGCAAAAGATAATAGAAATACCGGTAGAATAACAGAAAATGAAAGGAATAGTTGGGGTCAGAACGCGTAGCCGATTGAAAAACCACAGCGAAAACCGGCGACCCAGCCATTGAAATCGGCATTCACGGCTTTATTGGGTTTATCCACCATTACATTTACCCTGTTTTTGATAAAAGGGAACTGGTTGAGAAAATTGCGGATATCATTTTCAGCCTGGTTGGCTTCAATATTATTCCAGCTTTCAGTACCGGTAGGATCCACTGCACGGAAACTATTATTAACAGAATTGATCTCAGGTCCGAGGAAAAACAGATCAAGTACGAAGCGTTTATAAATGAAATATTGGGCTCCAAGCTGTGCACCCAGCCCGAAAGCGTTATACGTATTGGTAAAATTCAACGTTACAGGCTGATTATCTAGGTTCGTTTCTCCCAGGCCGCCAGCGGTTTGATGAACATATTTGAAATAAGGCTCGAAATAAAGACCTCGCATTTTCTTACCACTGAGGTATATCCTGTAACCAGTGAGAAAAGAAAAAGCCTTCATGTTTATATCGATTTCCTGCCCATGAAAGTTGGAGTGATAATTCTTACCCAACGGTACGCCGATTTTTGCCGTGAGAGATGAATTTTGTTTGAAGCTGTACTCTCCTTGTACAGCAGCATTACCAACCAGTAGTGCAGTAGGCGCCCATTTTACCGTTACGAAGGGATCACGGGCTTTATCTTGTGCAGAAACAAACTGCAATAAGAACCAGGATAGAATAAGAGTTACGATTTTTTTCATCCTTACAACTTAACGGTCACACTGAATTAGCAAGATAAGATAAACCGGATATTAGCTGCATTAAGAACGATACAACTAACGGCTTTTAATATAAGGGGATTACAGATTTTTCTGCAATCCCCTTTATTATAAAAACAACATGTTTAAAATTACAAATGTATCGCCTCACCATAAGCGACTTCAATAGCGTCTTTCACGCTTTCGCTGATGGTCGGGTGGGGGTGGATGCTGTTCAATACTTCGTGGTAGGTTGTTTCGAGCTTACGACCTACTACAGTTTCGATAATGATCTCTGTCACATTATAACCGATCATATGTGTACCAAGCCATTCACCGTATTTGGCATCAAATACCACTTTTATAAAACCCTCCAGGTGTCCGGCCGCAGAAGCTTTGCCTGAAGCGCTGAGCGGGAACTTGCCCACTTTTACTTCATAGCCTGCATCTTTCGCTTGTTTTTCAGTATAGCCTACCGAAGCAATTTCCGGACTGCAGTAGGTACAGCCTGGCACATTGTTATAATCCAACGCTTCCGGTTTGTGATTATATTTCTTTTCGTTGTACGCGATATTTTCAACGCAGATAATCCCTTCCTTGCTGGCCACGTGTGCCAATGCCTGGCCGGGAACACAGTCGCCGATTGCATAAAAACCTGGAACGCTGGTCTGGTAATATTTATCGACAGTTATTCTTCCTTTGTCTGTTTTTATTCCATTGGTTTCAAGACCGATTCCCTCAATGTTTGCAGCTACACCGACTGCACTTAACACAATGTCGGCTTCCAATGTTACTTCGCCATTTGGCGTTTTTACTTTTGCTTTTACACCTGTACCCGATGTATCTACAGAAGTGACTTCACTGTTGACCATTACATCAATGCCACTTTTCTTGAAATTCTTTTCCAGTTCCTTTGAAATGTCTTCATCTTCTACCGGTACGATTCTGGGCAGGAATTCAACGATGGTTACTTTGGTACCAATGCTGTTGTAGAAATAACCAAACTCAACCCCAATGGCGCCACTGCCGACTACGATCATACTTTTTGGCTGTTGTGGCAATACCATCGCTTCACGATATCCGACAATTTTCTTTCCATCCTGTTTCAAAGCAGGCAGCTCACGGCTACGACCACCTGTTGCTATAATGATATGTTTTCCTTCAACAGTTTGCTTTTTGCCATCTGCTGCAGTTACTTCTATTTTTCCTTTTCCTGCAATCTTGCCAAATCCCATCACCACATCAATCTTGTTTTTCTTCATCAGGAACTGTACGCCACGGCTCATTTTATCAGCTACACCGCGGCTGCGTTTGATGATAGCGTCAAATTTTGGCTTACCGGTCGCTTCAATGCCATATTCTTCTGCATGTTTAATGTCGTTTACTACCTGTGCGCTTTTCAAAAGAGCTTTCGTAGGTATACAGCCCCAGTTCAGGCAGATACCGCCAAGGCTTTCTTTTTCAATGATCGCTGTTTTAAAACCTAACTGTGAAGCCCTGATAGCAGCCACATATCCGCCGGGGCCGCTACCGAGTACAACTACATCGTATGCCATATATAATTTTCGATTTTAGATTGATGATTCGGGAATTCTTGCCCTTATATCCTATACTATAAGAACATTCGTCAGCAGTATTTTGTTTCAGCCTTCATTTCTGCCGGATTATGAATGCTCTTTGCGGTTGCGAAGCTACTGGAAATGAGGCAATCGACAAAGGAAGCTGTTTGGGTACCGTGTACCCTTGTTTATAGCCATTCAGCAATTGGCTTTACCAGACACATCTAATGAAAAATCAAAACAACTAAATATCCCCGATCATCAAATATGAACATTAATTCCTCTCACGGTTGAGAGCTCTGCACACCATAACCTTTCGTACATTAGAGTATTCTGCTATGCCATTGCCTAAATCCTATACATTGCCATTAGTGGCCTTCCTGTTGTCTGTCGGCTGCAAACAAAACTATCTGCCACTGGTGATATCAAATCCTCCGAGCCTTTTGGTAGTTGATGGCTTTCTGAATAACAGTATCAACGATACAACTTACATTAAATTAAGCCGCACAAATAAACTGAGCGAAGGGGTTGTAAATAGCGCAGAGCTGAACGCCGTCCTTAGTATCGAAGATGAAAGCGGTAATATTCTCTATACTTCCAGTGAGAATGGCGGCGGCTCTTATATATTCCCCGGAATAAGCCTCGATCCTGATCAGCATTATAAACTTCGCATTCATACAAACAACGGGCAGGAATATTTGTCTGATATACTTTCTGGTGCCACAACTCCGCCCATTGATAGTATAGGATTTGATAAAACGGGTAAGGGTGTTGATATTCATGTGAACACTCATGATGATCAGAACAAAACATTATACTATCGATGGGAATACAATGAAACGTTTCAATATCATGCAACCTATTATTCAGGCTTGATATTTCCGGGAGATGGCAGTTATCAATTCCGGCAGCCTGATCAGCAGATTTATGAGTGCTGGAAATCTGAGCCGTCCACACAACTGCTTCTCGCTTCGTCAGCGAATCTCGAACGGGATATTATTTATAAAAGGATTCTCCGGCATGTAGACCAGGATGCAGTCGAGTTGAGTTTGAAATATTTCATTAAAGTAAAACAATACGCTCTTACAAAAGGAGCGTACGAATATTTACAGAATCTTAAGAAGTTAACTGAAAATGCTGGTGGGTTATTTGATGTTCAACCGAGTGAGTTGGGCGGGAATATACATAACGTCACCAATCCTGGTGAAGATGCCCTGGGTTATATTACCGTCGCCACGTCGCAAACAAGTGAAATATATTTCACCAATGCACAAGTGCAACCCTGGAATTATAAACTCGATTGTTCGATCTGGGAAATAAAGCCGAATCAAATTCCCAATCATACCAGCCCCGATGAAATTATCGGACTTGGCCTTGATGGTGGCCCGTACAATCTGAAGGGTCTATACGTTACCACCCGCGAGTGTGGCGATTGCCAGGTAGTCGGCGGTATAACTACAAGGCCTGACTTCTGGCAATAATTTCATTGCCTATAAATAGAAAAGCCCCAGTTTTCATCCGGGGCTTTTCGTTATGATATAAGAGTAAGCCTATTTAGTTTCTGTGATCCAGTAGTTCAATGTCAATTCAACACGACGGTTCTTTGCACGACCTGCTGCTGTTTTATTATCAGCGATCGGCATATCCTGGCCATGACCTGCAGATACCAACCTGCTTTCATCAACACCTTTGCTTACGAGGTATGTTTTTACTGCATTTGCACGGGCTTCACTCAATACCTGGTTTTTATCAGCCTTACCAGTGTTATCTGTGTGGCCATCAATTGCGAGTTTCATACCTGGGTCTTCGCTCAATACTTTTACCACATCATTCAATCCCTTGTTTGATTTAGCAAGAAGTTTTGCACTTCCCGTAGCGAAGTAAATGTTGTGCGCTGCTACTTCCACCTTCTTCTTGATTTCTTCTTTAATAACAGGGCATCCTTGGTTTTCTTTCACACCTGGCAGGTTTGGACATTTATCTTCTTCATCATTGATGCCATCTTTATCGCTATCCGGTATAGGGCAACCCTGGTAGCGAACAACACCAGCAACATCCGGACATTTATCTTCTTCGTCATTTACACCATCCTTATCTGTATCTGGTATCGGGCAACCGCCATATTTTGCAAGACCTGGTACATCAGCACATTTATCATCTTTGTCAGCGATGCCATCACCGTCTTTATCCGGGCAACCTTGTAAAGAAGCCAGGCCAGCAACATCAGGACAAGCATCAAGGCTATCAACAACACCATCATTATCCTTGTCGATATTAACAACAACAGGAATTGGTGGTGGCGGAATGACTTTTTCTTTTGGTTTGCCAAGGCTTTGTGATACACCCAATGAATAGAACATGTTGTTTGGTAATTGCTTGTTGTCGAAGCTTAAGCGATAGTTTGCCAGTACATGAATGAAAGCTTCGCTTGCAATGTTGATTTCAAGGCCAACACCTAATGGCGCATAACCAGCAACACCAAAATTCTTCCAGTAGTTGCCGGCGCCGATACCAGCAGTAAGGAATGGATTGACTACTGCTGTTGATTTTAAAGCACGTGCATGTATTGCAACTTCCAGTTCATTATAATAATCCTGCAGGTTCGATTTGTTTGTAAGGCCAGAAAGCGTGCTGCTTCCGAAAACTCCATTATATCTCGCTGAAACATCGAGGTGATTTGTCAATCCTTTCCAATAAGCGATTGAAAAACTTGGATCAAGGCGCGAACCTTTATGCCAATCACCACTTTTCAACACATCATGAAGCGAAGTGTTTTTGATGTCTGTTGGTGTTTGGAAATCGATAAGGTTAAAACTGAATCCAATAGTTGAAGGTTTTTTCTGACCGAAACTTATAAAGCCAGCGGCCATCAAAAGGGAGAATAACAAAGAGCGTCTCATAATTAATAAAAGGTTTTTTTCGATAATGTGATTACTAAAAACAGTTTCCTGTTTAGAAAAGATATTAGACTGTCTTTTTCATCGGGTCGTTGTATAATAGATTGCAAAAGTATAAATATTTACAACTTCTGCATAGTAGTTGTAAATATTAATATTGAAACTATTCGATAAAGCTTACTCAATTTCAAAAGTAATTACTTATTCATCACTAATATTCGTTCGTACAATACGTAATATGTAAAACAATAATCATGTAATTTGTTTATTATTTATTGCATTATTAATATCGGGCAATGACAAGTCATGTTGAAGAACGGAATTCCAGGAGATAGCTGGCGATTGTTTGTTTTGCTTTGATAATTCTTTCCGGCGTTATTCTAACTATCACCGGATTGGTGTAGAAGAGTATGTCATCAAACGAATTTAACGAATGCCTGCTTGTTTAATTGGCAACAAGTTCTACATTAATTAGCGATTTGCAAATCTGCCACTAACAACTAATTCTTTATTCTCTGCAGCATAATTATAGAATCCTTCTCCTGATTTAATACCTAATTTACCGGCAGTTACCATGTTGATCAGTAAAGGACAGGCTGCATATTTAGGATTGCCAAATCCATCATGCAAAACATTTAAAATGGAAAGACAGACATCTAATCCTATGAAGTCTGCTAATTGTAATGGCCCCATTGGGTGCGCCATACCAAGTTTCATTACCGTGTCAATTTCAGTTACGCCGGCAATTCCTTCATATAAACTATAGATCGCTTCATTGATCATCGGCATCAGTATCCGGTTTGCAATAAAGCCAGGATAATCATTTACCACGCAGGGTATTTTCCCAAGTTGTTTGCTTAGAGTAACTATCGCTTCAGTATTTTCTTTCGTTGTTGAATAACCGTTTATTATTTCTACCAGTTTCATTACGGGCACAGGGTTCATAAAGTGCATACCGATTACGTCAGCGGGACGTTTTGTAACAGCAGCGATTTTAGTAATTGAAATGGAAGAAGTATTTGTGGCGAGTATGCAGCCATTCGGAGCTGCTTCGTCTATCTGCCGGAAGATATTTAGTTTGATATCTACATTCTCTGTCGCAGCTTCTACAACCAACTGTGCATTTTTTATTCCTTCGCTGATGGATGACTTCGTGATGATGTTATTAATTGTTTTCTCTTTTACATCATCAGTAATCGTTCCTTTCGCAACCTGGCGATCAAGATTTTTTCTAATTGTCGCAATAGCCTTGTTTAATTGTTCTTCAGAAACATCAATCAGCGTTACGCTAAAACCATTTTGTGCAAATACATGGGCGATACCATTACCCATAGTACCGGCGCCGATAACTGAAACCTGTTGGATCATAAAGCTGTTTTACCGGTGCAAGATAGAGAGAAGGTACAAAGGCACAAAGGCGACGAGGCACAAAGGCACAAAGTGAATGTGATAATGAGCTAATATGCAAATATGCTAATGAAAGCTATCAGCGTTATCATCATACTCTTTCAGCTCAAAATACTTTGTGCCTTGTTGCCTCATTGCCTTCATACCTTCTCTTTTCATAACTTCGCGGCATAATAAAACGATTGTATATGGCGGCTCGTACAGATCTTTTTGAAAGCCCGGATTATTTTAATGTAGATGCGTTATTGACAGATGAACATAAACTGGTTCGTGACTCAGTACGTAATTATGTGAAGAAAGAAATATCACCGATAATCGAAGACTATGCACAGAAGGCTGAATTTCCCCAGCAGATCGTAAAACAATTAGGCGATTTGGGATGTTTTGGCCCGACAATTCCGGTAGAATATGGTGGCGGCGGTCTTGACTACATTTCGTATGGTTTAATGATGCAGGAACTGGAACGTGGCGATAGCGGTGTTCGTTCTACGGCCTCGGTGCAAGGCTCGTTAGTAATGTTTCCGATAAATGCATACGGCAACGAAGCGCAGAAGAAAAAATATTTACCAAAGTTGGCCAGTGGTGAATGGTTAGGCTGTTTTGGTCTTACAGAACCTAATCATGGAAGCGATCCGAGCAGCATGCTGACAAATTTTAAGGACGCAGGTGATCATGTCATATTGAATGGCGCAAAAATGTGGATCAGTAATGCGCCGTTTTCACAGGTGGCAGTGGTGTGGGCAAAAAATGAAAATGGCGACGTGCAGGGGATAATCGTTGAACGAGGAATGCAGGGATTTACCACGCCGACAACACATGGTAAATGGAGTCTTCGTGCATCTGCTACCGGTGAACTTGTTTTTGATAATGTAAAAGTGCCGAAGGAAAATATATTGCCGGGTGTAAAAGGATTGAAAGGTCCATTGAGTTGCTTAACTAAAGCGAGATATGGTATTGCCTGGGGTGCTGTTGGCGCTGCAATGGATTGTTATGATACAGCTCTTCGTTATTCAAAAGAGCGGATCCAGTTTGATAAACCTATTGGTGCATTTCAATTGCAGCAGAAGAAGCTTGCTGAAATGGTAACAGAGATTACAAAAGCGCAGTTATTGAACTGGCGACTCGGTGTGTTGATGAATGAAGGCAAAGCAACACCGCAACATGTAAGTATGGCAAAACGAAATGCCTGTGAGATTGCAACAAATATCTGTCGTGATGCAAGACAAATGCTGGGCGGAATGGGTATCACAGGCGAATACCCGGTGATGCGCCATATGATGAACCTTGAGAGTGTAATCACTTACGAAGGAACACACGATATTCATTTGTTGATAACCGGTATGGATGTGACGGGGTTTAATGCGTTTAAATAAAAGACCGAAGTCCAGAAGTCCGAAAGTCAAAAAGAATTAACCATGCTTAGAGAGTGATTCTTCGGACTTCCGACTATTTTGACTTCTAACTTAATTATGAAAATCTTCTTCATCGGTTTTATGGGAACAGGTAAAACTTATTCTGGCAAACAATTGAGCCAGAAGTTAAGTATTCCATTCTTCGATCTTGACGAAGAGATTATCAAGCACGAGAAGAAATCTATCAACGAGATATTTGCTGAGAAAGGCGAAGAGTATTTCCGGTTGCTGGAAAAGGATGTATTGCATATTGTGACAGAGTATAATGAAAGTTTTATTATGGCCTGCGGTGGCGGTACGCCTTGCTATTACAATAACATCGATTATATGAATAAAGAAGGTATATCGGTGTGGCTGAATACATCTGTTGATATATTGTATCAGCGGTTAATTAATGAAAAAGATAAGCGGCCTTTGATAAAGGATCTTAGCGAGGTGCAGTTGAGAGGGTATATCGCTAAAAAGTTTTCGGATAGAAAGATATATTATGAACAAGCCAGTATAATAGTAGATGATGAGCCGGTGAGCCTGGATAAATTGATTGAAAAGATATTTCATGCATAAAGGTTTTTTAAAAACTGCCGCCGCTCTTGGAGCATTGGCAGTTATACTGGGAGCATTTGGCGCACACGGATTAAAGCAAATTGTTCCGGCAGATACAGTCAGCACTTTTCAAACCGGTGTGCAATACCAGATGTATCATACTCTTGCATTGCTGGCAGTTGCTATTGTCTTCGAAAGGTTTCCGAATAGACTTATTGCTCTCGCCGGCACTTTCTTTATTGTCGGTATTATTTTATTCTCCGGGTCGTTGTATGCATTAACAGCTCTCAAAGCAACAGAAACCGTTGGACTAAACGGTATAGGAATCGTAACACCGTTCGGAGGTTTATTTTTTATTGCTGGTTGGTTATTATTGTTTGCGGGCTTGAGTAAGAAAAGCTAATTCAGTGGCAATGTTATTGTAGTCGTTGTTCCTTTTTCACCATCGAACTGTATTTCGCCTCTGATAGCTGCTACCCGCTTCCGGATATTTTGAATGCCATTACCGAATTGCCGGAGCTTTTTTATGTCAAAGCCAATACCGTTGTCGGCAATGGTTATTTTCAAATTTTCATCAACAGAAATATCGATGGTTATCTCGGTGGCCCGGGAGTGTTTTAATGCATTGGTGAGAGTTTCTTTGACGCAGAGAAAAATATTTCTTCGTTTGTCCCCTGTTATTTCCAGGGCGTTGATCTGTTCCGGAGTGTTGATTCTGCAAATTATATCCGTGTTCTCAAAATATTCCTGCGAATAGGCCCGGATATAGGATACGAGATTATCAACAGTATCATTGCCGCTGTTCATGGTCCAGATGATCGCATTCATTTTGTTCAGCACATCATTTGCGGACTCTGATATCTTTTCGATCTCTTTTGGTACATCGCCTTTCATTTTGTTCTTTGCAATCTCACTCATCAGACGGATTGCCGTCATTCCAGAGCCAAGTTCGTCATGCATATCCGCCGATATACGATCGCGTTCTTCCTGCTGCGCTTTGAATACGGCAAGCTCTTTTTCGTATTCCTTCATTTGATTTTCACTCTTCAGGCGTTCCCGTTCTCTTGTCTGTTCAATTAGTCGTACACGTGTTTTGTAGCTAAGCGCCATCAGAAAGAAAATAAACTCTACAAGCAGGCCTATTTCATAATAAAACAATGAATTGCTTAATAAAGCGGGCCATGTTCTGGGGAATTTTCCAAAGAGGATCAATGCCTGTGAAAGAATAGAAAATAGCAGCATTGCGAGGTTTCCCCACACGATATACTTTAGCATCTTATCCTTCCTGTTCAGTATTCCATAGATGATAACAGCGGGTATTAATAACACGATCAGCGCAATTTTCGTAAACGTCTCGATGCTGTTTTGCGCCGGAAAATTATTACTGAAGAAATGAAACCAGGTAAAAAGGATCATCGCACCGATCAGCAATGAAATGCCCCCCCGGAACATGCGGTGTAAGAACGGGTGATTTCTCTCAGTATCGATAAAATATTGCATGAAGAACAGGTAAAACACGTAGCCTGTTGATTGCATAATGAAGTCGAGATAGGTTTCAACGAAATAATTGAAATGTGAAGCATAGTTATAATAGAATGACTTTATAAAAAGCATTGTTCCAAGCATAAGGCCGTAGAGAGAGTAAAAAAGGAATTCATCGGTGCTACCGGAGAAGTAGTTGGCAAATGAAAATAGTACCATCATGAGGAATAAACCACAGATCACGTAGGTAAGCATGTTCATGTCTTCCGTTACGTTGTGCACCATAGTAACATAGGCAGGGAGGTATAGTCCGTAAATCAGGCGGGGACGGATAACATTGTTGTAAGTTTTCTCCATTCTTAATTCGGCAATTATGGTTGCTGAATCGTGTGGCAGTATTGAAAAATAGCGATAGCCGATGCTATCTGGATTATAGGGAAGGGTGCGCGGCAACGGCATCAGTTCGCCGTTACCTACACGATAAAGATTAATGGTATTGAAATAAAACCCCGGGAAGAAATAGGCGCCACAGGCCGTATCTGCTGTATTGCGAACTTTAAAACGAACGACCGCGGTTTTCGGAACAAGATCATCCGGCACACTGCGGACTTTTTCACTACCTTTTTTAAACGTCAATGAATTGTAATAGTATGTCAACGACGAATCGCCTGAAATAAAAGCCAGCTCCATATTGGCGCTTATTGTATCAGCAAGTTTTGTTTTACTGATATCATAATAAAAGATGGCTGCACTACCCTGGGAAAAGACGTTGGATTTGCCAAATGCAATGAAGCAGAGCAGGAAAAGAATCGACCGAATTGACAATCTATGCGAAAAGATATGACGGTATATTCTCAATGCAGTCTATTATTGTGTCTTCCAAAAGTATAACATCCGGTTTGTATTTCACCTTTTGATATATACCACTTTAAGGGTATTATTTGCTTAAATACTTTAGGTTTGTGCACTTTGACTATTCTAAGAAAAATGCAATCGCCGTAATAGAAATAAAACAAACTATCGAGGGTAGTCCTGTTTGAAAAACTCCCATTATCCGTTGTAAACTTTACTTGCAAAAAACGATTAACAACCTGAACCTATCATCATCGGAACTATTCAATGCGGCTTGAAAATGAAGGTGAACATGCTGATAAAATTTGATGATTGTACAATAAAGTGTAGTGTCGTTTTGAGATGGCTCTCACCGCTTTATTATTATCTTTGCGGCCATGGCCAAAAAGCTGAAAAAGACCAAACCGGAAAAACCAGGCCCTCAAAATCTTAAAACCGAAAAAGAAGAAAAGGTAAACCTGAAACAACTGGCAAAAGATGAACGTACCTGGAAAATTACAGGCACCATTTTTCTGCTGGTCGCAACATTTCTTTTTATTTCCTTTATCTCTTATTTCTTTACCTGGAAAGATGATCAAAGCTATGTATTCCGTGGCGGCACATCTGTATTATTCGACAGTGACGTAAAGGTTAAAAACCTTTTGGGAAGACTCGGAGCCTTTACCTCGCATTGCTTTATTTATAAAGGATTTGGCATAGCGTCGTTATTGATCTGCACATTTTTCTTTGTTGTAGGTACCAACCTGTTATTTTCCAAAAAAGTGTTTTCTGTCAGGCGCAACCTTAAGTATGTTACCGTTGGACTGCTGGTGTTATCCGTAACTTTTGCATTTCTTTTTTCTCATGCTGAATTCCGGTTTGGCGGTGGAGTTGGTAACGCCATCTCAAACTGGCTGACAGACTTTTTAGGAAATGTAGGAACGTTTGCTTTATTATTTGTTTTAGTACTTGGCTATTTTATCTGGCAATTCAATCCTGCATTTAATTTACCACAACGAAAAAAGAATGAAGTATCTCCAACAGATGCGGTAAGTGACATAGATAAAGATAAAGGGGCAGTCCTTTTTATAGAGGATGAAAATCCTGCTAAAAAAGAGAATGAGAATAAGAAGAATGGATTAAAAGGTAAAAACAATAAAGAAGACTTATCTGACTTTAAATTAATCGAGAAAGATGAATCAGTACCGGCTAAAAAACCGGTCACAGATAAACCGTTTGGCGATGATGAAATTATCAATGACCTGTATAAAGGATATAAACATGCTGATGAAATAGAACCACTGGTTCCTGATCAGAACATTCCTTTAAAAGACAAAAAGAAAAAACAGCCTGCTAATCCGGGACTCGAACTGGAAATTAAAACCAAAGAGCCTGAAGTAAAAGAAGAAGAGGAAGAAGTAGTTGTGGAAAAACTGGCTGAGAATACTGAACCGTATGAACCGACACTGGATTTGCGGGATTATAAATATCCAACACTGGATTTGCTCGAAACACACGGCAGTGAAAAAATAATACAGGATGCGAACGAGTTGGAAAATAACAAGAACCAGATCATCGGTACACTAAAGAACTATGATATTGAGATCCAGAAGATCAGCGCTACTGTCGGGCCAACTGTTACGCTGTATGAAATTGTTCCTGCTGCCGGCGTTCGTATTTCAAGAATAAAAAACCTTGAAGATGATGTTGCCCTGAGTCTTGCCGCATTAGGTATTCGTATCATTGCACCAATACCTGGAAAAGGAACAATCGGTATTGAAGTGCCGAATGTGAAGAAAAGCGTAGTCAGCATGAAAACCTTATTGGCTTCGGAGCGTTTTCAGTATAATAATTACAGTCTCCCTATCGCGATAGGTAAGAAGATCGATAATGAAAATTACATTGTTGACCTTGCTTCTATGCCACACCTGTTGATGGCAGGTGCTACAGGACAAGGTAAATCCGTTGGCTTGAATGCAGTGCTTGTTTCATTGTTATATAAGAAACATCCATCGCAGTTAAAGCTTGTTCTGATCGATCCTAAAAAGGTGGAATTAAGTCTTTATAAAAAAATTGAAAATCATTTTCTTGCTAAACTGCCCGGCGAAGAGGACGCGATTATTACAGATACGAAGAAAGTTGTTCATACACTGAATGCGCTTTGTATAGAAATGGATAACCGGTATGATTTGCTGAAAGAAGCTGGCGCACGCAATATCAAAGAATACAATGAAAAGTTTGTAAAGCGCAAACTGAACCCGCTAAAAGGTCACCAGTTTCTTCCGTTTATCGTGTTGGTAATTGATGAATTTGCTGATCTGATAATGACCGCCGGTAAAGAAATTGAAATGCCAATTGCGAGATTGGCGCAGCTTGCTCGTGCGGTAGGTATACATTTAATCATTGCAACGCAGCGTCCTTCTGTAAATATCATTACTGGTACTATCAAGGCAAACTTTCCTTCGCGAATAGCATTTAAGGTGTCGTCAAAGATCGACTCAAGAACAATTCTCGATGCAGGCGGAGCGGAACAGTTAATCGGTAAGGGCGATATGCTGATTTCTCATCATGGGGAAATAACAAGATTGCAGTGTGCATTTGTTGACACACCAGAAGTAGAAGGGGTAGTTGATTTTGTCGGCGATCAGCGGGGTTACCCGCAGGCATTTATGTTGCCTGAGTATGTGGATGAAAAAGAAATGGAAGGCAAGGATTTTGATCTGGCAGACCGTGATTTGCTTTTTGAAGAAGCGGCGAAATTAATTGTTCAGAACCAGGTTGGTTCAACATCTTTATTGCAACGGAGAATGAAGCTTGGCTATAATCGAGCGGGCAGACTGATGGATCAACTGGAGGCGGCAGGTATTGTGGGGCCCAACCAGGGAAGCAAAGCAAGGGATGTACTGATAAAGACAGAAATGGATTTGCAGGAGCATTTGGCAAGCCTGGGCTAGAAAGATGTTAAGAAAGGCCATCGGGCTGCAACCATGGCAGTATTATTGCCTATCCTGTAAAGGAACTTATATATTTGTGTTTTCAGAGAGATGAAAACCATAGAAACTAAAAAATGGAGTAATGAAACGTATTGTATTGTTTCTTTTAGCGTCAGTTAGTATTTCGATATCAGGTTTTGCGCAGTCAAATGACCCGGCCGCAAAAAGGATTCTCGATGGTGTAAGTGCAAAATTCAAGTCGTTTAAATCTGTGCTTGCCAGTTTTACTTACAAAGTGGAAAATGCAGTTGGTAAAACACTTTCTACAAAAAAAGGCAGTGTGACAATGAAAGGTTCGAAATACAGAATAAGCTTTGGTGACCAGGAAATATATTGTGATGGTAAGACTGTTTGGAACTACGATAAAGGATCGAATGAAGTAACAGTAAGTAAAGTGGAATCAGCTGCAGGTACAATAACTCCGCAAAAGTTGTTTACTGATTTCTACGATAAAGACTTTTTATACAAGCTAAACGGCGATAAAAAAGAAGGTACAAAGACGCTCCAGGAAATTGAGATGACGCCTACTGATAAGACGAAAGCTTTTCATAAAGTATACGTGCTGGTAGATAAAAACGCACAAACATTATACAGTACCAAAGTGCTGGAGACAAGCGGTAGCCGTTACGATTATACGGTCAATAGTCTGAAGACGAATGTTGATGCTGCAGACTCACAGTTTGTTTTTGATAAAAGCAAATACCCCGGAGTAGAAGAAGTGAATTTACAATAATAGAAATTTATAGATAATAATAAGCCGGTTTATACTTTAAGCCGGCTTATTGTTTTTTTAATAGTTACCAGTTGTTCCAATAGTCCTTCCAATAAGTCTAATCGCAGCATGTTTGCTCCATCACTTTTTGCAACAGCAGGATTGGGATGTGTTTCAATAAATAATCCATCGGCGCCAGTGGCGATTGCAGCACGGGCAATAGTGCCAATCAATTGCGGATTGCCGCCGGTAATACCAGATGTTTGATTTGGTTGTTGTAATGAGTGAGTACAATCCATTACTACCGGCGCACCATGTTCTTTCATCCAGGGAATGTTTCTATAGTCAACGACAAGATCCTGGTAGCCGAAACTGTTGCCACGTTCTGTAAGAATTACTTTATTATTCCCCGCATTCCTTATTTTTTCAGCAGCAAACTTCATGGATGGGCCACTGAGAAACTGACCTTTCTTTACGTTAACTATCTTACCTGTCATCGCTGCGGCTTCCAATAAATCTGTCTGCCTGCATAGAAAGGCCGGTATCTGTAATATGTCGATATACTTTGCAGCTATTGCAGCTTCATCATGTGCATGAATATCGGAAGTAGTAGGCAGTTTATATTTCTCGCCGACTTTCTTTACAAGCGCTAAAGCGTTTTCATCACCAATACCTGTAAACGAAGAAGCGCTGGTACGGTTCGCTTTCCTGTACGAAGCTTTAAACACGTATGGTATTCCAAGTTTTTTACAAATGCCGGATACTTTATCAGCAACCTCATTGATTAACTCATCACTTTCAACTACACAAGGGCCTGCAATCAGAAAAAAATTGTCTTCATCATACGACTGATTTGCAAACAGATCTTTTAAGAATTTTTCCATTTTGCAAAGGTAGGCAGGGAATCGTTTTCAAACAGTAATTGTTTGATGGTTCTGTTGTTCGATTGTTGTTTTGTTAAAAGCAGTGGATTATAACAATTAAACCATTTAACAATTTAACGATAGATTCAATCACCAAATTAATTTCAGAATCTGCAATTTGTAGGTGACATTTGTTTGAAAAGATGATATGGTAAAAGAGAAGATTCTTGTTATCGGCGCTTCGGGCCAGATAGGGGTGGAGTTAACTCTTGCTTTACGCAAAATGTATGGCGCTGCTAATGTCGTCGCGTCGGATTTACGGGAAGAGAATGAATTGTTGAAAGGAACCGGGCCCTATGTAAGTCTTGATGTGATGAATAAGGAAATGCTGCATGTGCAGGTGATCCGCCAGAATATAACACAGGTGTATTTGTTAGCTGCAATTTTATCGGCAACCGGCGAGAAGAACCCGAATCTTGCCTGGCATTTAAATATGCAGAGCCTGTTGAATGTACTGGATATTGCCCGTGAAGAGAAATTACATAAAGTTTACTGGCCAAGTTCAATTGCGGTATTCGGGCCCACATCTCCAAAGCAAAATTGTCCGCAGCATACAATCATTGAACCGACGACGGTATACGGCATCAGTAAATATGCCGGAGAATTCTGGTGTAACTATTTTTTTCAACGATATGGTGTTGATGTTCGGAGTTTGAGATACCCTGGATTAATTTCTTATAAATCCGCTCCAGGTGGTGGAACTACTGACTATGCGGTTGAAATATTTCATGAAGCGATAGAAGAAAAGAAATACACTTGTTTTCTGAAAGAAGATACTTACCTGCCGATGATGTATATGCCGGATGCGATACGTTCTACTATCGAGTTGATGGAAGCAGATTCCTCAAAGATATCTGTGCGTACTTCCTACAATTTGTCGGGGATGAGCTTTTCTCCTGAAACGATCGGCGCTGAGATAAAAAAGCATGTTCCTGAATTTAACATTCAGTATAAACCTGATTACCGCCAGGCCATCGCAGATAGCTGGCCGCAGAGCATCGACGACTCTGTTGCCCGCAGAGATTGGGGCTGGAAAGAAGAATACGATTTGCCCCGGATGACAGCAGATATGCTGCATAACCTGAACAAATAAGCATGCATTTTGTTATTGCTTCTAATTACAGCATCACTATTATTTTTCAAATCTTTTAAGGATAATGAAGTACCTGATTATTGTTCTTTCTTTTTTTCTCAATGGAATTGTGTGCGGACAATCATTAAAGTTGAAGAAAACCATTTACCGGGCTGTTTTACATCGCCAGGATGGTAATGAAGTTGTATTCAATATGGATGTTAAGACTGAAAAGGGGAAAACTGTTTTTTATGTAATTAATGATACTGAACGTATCCGCGTTACCGACATTAGCCAAAAAGGTGATTCTTTATTTTTCAATATGCCGGTTTTCGAATCGTCTTTCTTTACGAAAATTAATAAAGACGGTAGTTTAAACGGTACCTGGGTAAAAGGTACGCGAAATGAGCCACAACGCTGGCCGTTTACAGCAACTCCGGACCAGCAATTCCGTTTTAAAGTCGACAAGGCGGCAGCCAGTAAACCGATCACTGGTAAGTGGTTAGTGACATTCACTAACGCTGATGGCTCAACGGAAAAAGCGTTGGCGCTTTTTAAACAAGTGAATCATAAACTCAGTGGAAGTATTCTGACTACAACAGGCGATTATCGTTACCTGGATGGCATTGTCACGAATGATTCGTTGAAGCTTTCTACGTTTGATGGATCACATGCTTATACTTTTACAGCAACTATTGTGAACAAAGACAGTATCAATGGCGGTATGTATTATTTTGGGCCTGCCGGAAAACAATCATGGACTGCAACAAAAGATAACAATGCGCTATTGCCGGAACAGGATTCTCCTGCGACTTTGCGAAAAGGAGAGACATCATTGAATTTTGCATTTAACGATTTAAATGATAAAACTGTGTCACTGAAAGATGATCAGTTTAAAGATAAAGTGGTGATTGTGGAATTGATGGGTTCGTGGTGTCCTAACTGTATGGATGAAACGAAGTTTCTGAGCGAATTTTATCGTAAGAATAAAAAACGTGGTGTTGAAGTCATTGCGTTGGCGTATGAATATACAACTGATGTGCAACGTTCAAAGG
This sequence comes from Chitinophagaceae bacterium, assembly GCA_049840875.1. Lineage (GTDB taxonomy): Bacteria > Bacteroidota > Bacteroidia > Chitinophagales > Chitinophagaceae > JAFDYH01. Next base: position 279,811 of record JASGJE010000009.1, read on the forward strand.
CGAGTTTAGAGAAATTCAGGAAGAAGTTCAACATGGAATATCCTGTATTGCTCACAGGTGTTGCTGTTGGTGATGAGCAACGCACTGAGAAAACATTACCACAGATTACACCGATCAGATCATTTCCTACTACAATCATTCTTGATAAAAAAGGAAACGTAAGGGATATACAAAGTGTATTTTATGGCCCGGGTACGGGTGCCTACTATACTGACTTTGTCAGGAAATTTAACGAGACGATCGATGGGTTATTGAAAGAATGATAACCGTTTTCGTTTGATTGTTTTATTGTCATTATCATTTAGCTGCAAACGACCAACTCCCTAATCCAATTGTAGTGATCAGATCCTGCCAGATTTCAATTCCGTCCAGACCGGCGCCTACGGGATAAACGTTAGTAGAAATAAATTTTTTTTTGTTCAGGATGAATATAACTGCCTGGTATTTTAATTCTTTTTGAAAGGGATTGTGGATTTTTAATGTCATAAATTTATGAACATCCTTTTCGACACTCTGTATAAACGAAATTTCCAGCGTTTTTGCGGGGTTTTTGTTTTCTTTTACGGCTTTTATCGCTGAAATAATCCAGTTGCTTTGTTCAACTTCAACATAGATTTTTTCTCCAGGGTAAAGCTGAATTGTATTATCAGGCCAGATGTATGGTGTTTCCTTCAACTGTTCTTCGTAATAATTATCCTTGTCAACTTCTATTTTGAGCTTGTATGCTGCCCTTTTAAGCGTAGCTGTATCCTGGGCAATTGTAATTTTTGAAAATGACACAAGAAACAAAATAGTGATGGCAAAGCATTTCATGGTTAATGGTATTTGAGTATGGTATTGATATGATGATCCTGTGATATCAATTAAAAGTACAAAAATCTCTAGTAGCAAATTTTACTGAAATCAAAGACATTATTCCTGTGCAATTAATCTGTCGGGCTGCCAGAAAATAAAATGCCGCCCGATATATGATAGGAGCGGCATTTTTATGTCAGTAGAAAAAAATTATTATAATTCTCTCAACCAGATGTTGCGATAGCTGATGGGCTGGCTGGGATCGCCATGATCCTGCAACTTGATAGGCGATGGGCCATGCGCTTTGTAAACCGGCTTACCGATATAAGGCGTGTTGCCTTTTAATTCATAATTATTCTGCACCAGTACACCATTATGAAATGCGGTAACACGTCCGGGACTTTTTACAGTGCCATCATCATTGAAACGTGGGGCAGTCCAGATCACATCATAGGTCTGCCACTCTCCCGGTTTTTTGCAGGCGTTTGCCAACGGAATGCTTTGTTTGTACATACTTCCTACCTGGCCGTTCACGTAAGTTTTGTTGTTGTAGTTATCAAGCACCTGCAATTCGTAACCATCATCGCCTTTACCTGCAGAAGCAAGAAATATTCCGCTGTTACCACGTGCCTGTCCTGACCCTGTAATATTCTCAGGTATTTTATATTCGATATGCAGTTGATAATCCAGGAAATTCTTTTTCGTTTGTATAGTACCGGTACCTTTTTTTACTGTCATTGATCCATCTCCATTGACTGTCCAACCTGCAGGCTTGGTTACGTCGTCTGTCAACGACCATTGATCAAGATTTTTACCATCAAATAAGACGATTGCATCGGATGGAGCATCTGCAAACGTGGAGCCGGGAGTTATAATTTTAGGCTCCGGCGACCAAACTTCAGTTTCTTTCGGGTCACCCTTTTGTGCCAATGCACCAAGGCTAATACTAACAATCATTGAACTCAGAAAAATTTTTGCTTTCATATTCGCAAGTGTTTTTTTAACGTATGACGATAAAATTGTTGAATGTTTGTAAAGGTAAGGGTGTTGAACTGACTTTGGTTACGATGGCGCGAGGCGGTTCCTGGTAGCACCAGTTGGTGAATTGCTTTAACTCTTCAGCATTACCAGTCGCTATGATTTCCACTGATCCATCTGGTCGGTTTTTTACAGTGCCGGTTATGCCTATTTCAACAGCTTTTTCTTTTGTGCTTTGCCGGTAAAATACTCCCTGTACCTTTCCTTCCACAATTAACCGGATGGTTTCAGACATACCGAAAGATAGGTAGAATTTGAGAAATAGCAGGCATTCTGAAGGCTGTTGTATTTCTATCTACTTAATAAAGATGCGGCTTCTTCGTCAATAGCAACCACACCAGTGGGATGTTTCTGAATTATAGTTGCGGGAAAACTATTGCTTAAACCTCCTTCAACTGCAGTTTTTATAACAGCTGCTTTTTTTAACCCGTTTGCAATAAGTATGACTTCTTTACTTTCTACCAGGTGTTGCAGGCCAATAGTAATTCCTTTATCCAGGCTCACATTATCCTTAAAATATTTTTGACCTACAGTTATTGTTGTAGCATCCAATTGGATGAAATGAGAATAATTATCGAATGATACTCCCGGTTCATTAAAGCCGATATGTCCATTCATTCCTATGCCAACGATCATGAGATCTATACCGCCTTTATCAGTAATAAATTTGTCCATCGTTTTACATTCTGCAACAACATCGTTTGATAATGCATTGAAGAAATGGAATTGTGACGTAGCTAATTGAAGTGGTTTTATGACAAGACTGTCAAAAAAATACCGGCAACTCCCTTCATTGTCTGAAGGAATTCCAACCCATTCATCAAGACCGATAAATGTGAATTTTGAAGTGTCAATCTTTTGAGTTGTCGCTTTTTCAGCGAACAATTGACAGGTTAATCGTGGTGTATCTCCGGAAGCACAACAAATGACTGCGTTAGGTTTATGTTTAATCAAAGCAATCATCTCATCAGAAATGTGTGCCGATAAGGACTGGTAATTTTTATAAATTTTAAGCTGCATGGAAAGTAATCGTTAAAAGAATGATGATACAAAGATAACCGGCTTATGTGATAGCTACTGCCTGGCAACAACGACATGTACACAGAAAGGAATCAATTTCTTTTTTTAAAGACGGAATGTAATAGTAAAACCGCGGCGCCCGTCATGATGGAGACATCCGCCATGTTAAAAATACCTGTTTGCAAACTGGCAACACGGATATGCAGGAAGTCAGTAACTGAACCATAGGCAATGCGGTCGAAAATGTTGCCAAGGCCGCCACCGATAATAAAACAAAGGCCGCCGATCATAACCGGTGAAAGCGATTGTTTGAAAAGAATATAAATAAACCCAAGAGTCAATGCAGTAAGCGGGAGCACAGAAAGAAGAAAATATTTTTTTGCTCCTGTTAGTGAATTGCCTGCACTGAGGAAAGCGCCGGTGTTTTCAACTTTCGTAATAGTAACATGATCATTCAACAAACTGATAGTTGAATAAGGTTCTACTTTTTCACGTACAATCGTTTTCGTCACCTGGTCGCAACCGATGTTTATGATGATTATCATCAAAATCAATGTGACACGAACTAATTGTACTGAACGCATTTTTATAAAAGGACAATGAAGTTAATAAAATAAACTTTTCGGTTCAACATACGATACTGAGAACAAAAAAGCCGCTGTGTTATACACAACGGCTTTTTGATATGATTAGTATCCGGCTTAGTTAAAAATATAACGAATACCGAACTGCATTTGCCAGCGTGAACCAATACCAGTATCATTTTTAAATGACTTGCTGTAAGGCGTTTGTGTAGCCGCTACCTGGTAAGGGAATGAATAAATTGGCGTTTTACCATCGGTATCGAGTTTATCGTATTTAATAATACCAACGTTTAACACACCTGTACCTGTACCTCCGCTTGGTCCCTGGATCAATCCCCAATCTTTGTTGATGAGATTACCTGCATTCACAAGATCAAGAGATAAACGCAATGTGTGCTTGTCTTTTCCTGTTTTCAGGAAAATATCCTGTGTTACATTCAGGTCAAGACGTTTAAACCAGGGATAAATGAGTGCATTGCGTTCAGCATATTGGCCGCGATGTTTGCTCAGGTATTTATCCTGGCTGATATAAGCGTTCAATTGACTCCATATTTCCTGTGGCGTTCTTGTATCCTGTGCATTCGCAGCTTCGAGTTTGTAAGTGCCTTTATCGAAATCGGATTGTGATGGGATATAGATAAGATCGTTAGAAGTAGCGCCGTCATTATTGATGTCGCCATTGTATACATAAGAACCAACACCAGAAGGAGCAGCTTCGAATATTGCGCCAACTGAAGTTGCAAAATATTTGGCGTATGTAATTTTATACGAAGCAGCTGCGATAATTCTGTGCGGCAGATAAGCATTCGAATAACCAACAACCGGTGTATTAGGATCGCCTGTTACTGGTTTTGAATTCCACATTGTGGCAGCAGTAGAACCGCCTACCATTACGTCTTTTGATTTACTGTATGTGTAAGCTACGCTGAGATAAAGATCTTTAAATTGTTTCTGTACCTGTACAGTTGCCGTATAAGCGAAACCGCCGTTTACATTCGTCATGTAGATAGCGTTACCGATATTGGGATTGTTTATAGTAGCAGCAGCGCTTCCACCAACAGGATATACTTGTGTTGCGCCATATCTTGTTCTATTGTCAGGACCCGCTAAAACAATACCAGTTGAAGGCAGGTTGATGTTTTGGAAGAAAGCTGCATTCACATCTTTCGCATAAGTACCTTCCAACGTCAAGATGAAATTGCCCGGTAATTTTTTATCAACTGCAAGACTTGATTTAAATGCTTGCGGGAATTTAAATTTCGGATCGGTTACGTTAATGCTATATGATTTGCTCAGACCCGTTGTTTGTTGAAGCCGGCCAGTTTGGATTCGGATTCACATCAGGGCTGAACAATACGTTTGTAGCATTGCTTTAGATTGAGCCAAACAGAGCCGATACCTCTGTTGCTTGCCTGGTTGCTGATCCATACCAAATGGAAGGCCTCTGCGATAGTCCGTGCTACCGCGTACTCGCGAAAACTGGAATCGCCTACTTACATCCCAGATTAAATCCAAGTCTCGGAGAGAACAAATGGATTTGTCTTTGGCCCTGGCCTGTGTTCACGTGTATGCCATTGTAAAAATTTAGCGAGTGTATCAACGACCGGATTATACAAGAAAGTGTTCTGGAAAAGGTGCTGTTCGGATTCTATCGTGTTTCCCTATTAACCTTAGCATATGTAACTGAACGGTAGGCTACA
>JASGJE010000010.1:0-79413 GCA_049840875.1 Chitinophagaceae bacterium
GATCAGAATAATATTCATCATAGTATATGCTTCCGTTTTTATAGCGAAGATTGTCCCAGGTAACAACCATAGAAAGAGTCGAAGAAAGGTTGTAAGTAAAGGTCAATTTGCCCTTAACCTCATCTAATTGCCAGTTTTGAATATTGAAAATAACATTGCTGTTATTGTTTTCATACCCATTATGATTTGAATTAAAAACAAAGTATTCATTGTCATAGCTATCTGTGTTTGAAGATCCACCACGCAGGTAATATAGCACAGCACCTTCATTTACGCCTCTCAACTCCTGGATTTTCCATGAATTTGCAGTCAGGATTGACTCTGTAACCAGTGTATCTTTTTGCAAAATTGTATCCTTAATTGTTACTGTATCTTTTTTAATAACCGTAACCGTATCGTAAATAGTATGATCCTTGGTGCAGGAAGTTAATCCTCCTTGTACAGATATTAAGATAAGTAATACAGTGACGATGACTAAAGCACTATTAAACCATTTTTTCATGATAAGTTTTTTGCAATAATATAAATTTTGGTGGGATATGTCAATGGCCTAAGGTTTAATTGCTCAGATTTTATTGTTACACCCCGATTACAGTGAGTTCCGAAATTTTTTTTATGCTTTTATTGTTAAATGTGAAAAAAAATTAGGCCACAAAACAAGGTTCATAACACTATGAAATATTGAAAATTATGAGTAGTTTGGCGGCTCTGTAAGCCACCTTAACTATGCGACGATTGATACTAGTGTTTCCCTTTATTTTTCTGTTTGTTTTAAGATCGAAAAGTCAACTGACCTGTAATAATTGGCTCTCCACTCCTTCGTATCAATCTTATGTTAGCGTTGGCGATCTTGATATTCCCGGTAATCAAATAACTGTAGAGGCTGTATTCAACCGAACAGCACCTTATACAGGCGGTGAAATCTGGGCAGGAGATTTGGTGTCCAAACATGTTAATCCGACAGATGCCAACTATTTATTGCGGCCGAATACCGCAGAAATAACTACTTCAAATGGATATTTCCGAACTCCTGATATTTGCGAAATAGAGTTAAATAAAACGTATCACGCTGCCCTTGTATATGACGGTGTTACTTTAAAATTCTATCGTAACGGATTTTTAATGAGCAGCGTTCCAGCAACAGGAAATCTTTATCAAAACGATTACGAAACTCGCATTGGGCTATACGACGCTTTGCTTTATAACACCAACTTGATTGGTTATATCAACGAAGTGCGCATCTGGAACGTGGCAAGAACGCAGGCGCAGATCCGTAGTTACATGAATACTTCGCTGCCTAATCCAACAACACAAGTGGGATTGCAGGCTTATTATACGTTTGACAATTTATTAAACAAGCAAGGAAATGCCGCGTGGAACGGTACCTTGGGAGGGTCAGCAAGTATCAATGCAAGCAATCCTACCTGCGCATCGTTTGTAGCGGATTCCTGTGCAGTGCCAGTTAGCCAGGAATATACAATCAATAATTACACAGAGGCTTTAAATTTAGACCCTTGTAAAAATATATTAAATGTAAAAGACGCTTCTGCTTTTAATGTCGGAGATACGGTTTTATTGATACAAATGAAAGGCGCTATTATCGATTCCAGTAATTCAGCAACTTTTGGAAATATAACCAACTATAGAAACGCCGGTAATTATGAATTCAACATCATCTCTGGTAAGACAGGGAATAGCCTTTCTTTATTGAATGTTATTACTCGCCAGTACGACTTTTTGGATGGAAAAGTTCAACTAATACGAGTGCCATATTTTGACAGCTACATCGTGCCGGCAAACTACACACTAACCTGTTTGCCATGGAATGGTAGTATTGGGGGCATACTTGCCTTGAATGTAAAGAATGATCTTGTACTTAACGGTAATATCGATGCAAGTGGAAAAGGGTTTCGAGGTGGTGCGAGTCCAAACACGGGTAACCAAACATTTCGTTGTTTTTACAATAATTATATCTATCCATCGGGAGAATTGGGTGCTGCCGCTAAAGGAGAAAGCATTTCGTTGATAGGAGATGATAAATCGTGGGGAAAGGGTGCGCCCTCAAATGGCGGTGGCGGCGGACTTGGTCACAATTCTGGCGGAGGGGGAGGCGCGAATGGTGGTGCAGGAGGATTTGGGGGATATCAATTGTTACCCTGTGGAAATGCCCCTTTTGATAATAGAGGAATCGGAGGGTATGACCTATCTTATTCGAATCTTCAGAATAAGATATTCCTCGGTGGTGGCGGTGGCTCAGGGCATGTTGACAATGCCGGTGGCTCTAACATGGAAGGAGGAAATGGCGGTGGAATCATTATCATACAATCCGGTTCTATTAACGCAAATGGCTTTACTATTTCGTCAAATGGTAATAATGCCACTCAATGTGATAACGCCACCTTCTCTAATTGTCACGATGGGAGCGGCGGCGGTGGTGGTGGTGGCACTGTACTTATTAATACCAACAATTACCTTACAAACGCACTCGTCAATACAAAAGGCGGAAAAGGTGGAGACCTTATTATCTATAATCCTGCAGCAAGTGCAGATAAGATTGGACCAGGTGGTGGTGGTGGTGGTGGGGTTATCTGGATTAATAGTGCTGCAGCACCCGCTGGTTTAACCGGAAATTTATCGCTGGGACAGAATGGAGTAATTATCCCGAATAACAATGATCCATGGGGAGCTACCGCAGGTAAAAATGGTATCCAACTATTTAGTCTCAAAATACCCGTAGACAATATCTTATTTAAACAAAACATTGATTCTGTAAGAATAAAAGCCACACAAACAAGCTGTAGCAGTTTTTCTTTTGAAGGTTTAGGCTATACCAACTCCTCTCCTGTTACTGATTGGCAATGGCATTTTGGTGACGGAGATACAGCAAAAACCCAGGTAACAAGTCATAAATATCAAGTATCCGGAGGTTTCGATGTAAACTTGATTATAACAGACACCAACGACTGCAGAGACAGCATCGCTACCCACGTAATAACTTCCGCCTTGGATGGGGATTTCAATTACAAAATTGATGCTTGTAACCCATTAATGGTACGGTTTACCGGTGCGGGCACAGCTCCAACAAATATAAAATGGAATATGGGAGACGGTAGCCCGGTAATAACAGGAAGTTGGGATTTCACTCATACTTATGCAACAGAGGGTGACTATACTATTGGCCTCATCGTCAGTAACGGAACTTGTAATGATACGATTTACAAAACAATTCCGATACGGATATTAAAAGGTGATATTATCCTAACGCCTGATACAACGATCTGCGCAGGTACAAGCAAACAATTAAAGTCTGTTCCTTCTCTCTCTTTTTGCTGGACGCCAGCTACCTATCTTGACAACCCTAATTCTCAAAACCCAGTAACATCTACACCACAAAACATCACCTACTATCTTACTGCCGAAGTGCAAGGATCCAACCTGATCACCAATGGAGATTTCTCCGGAGGGAATGCAAGCTTTACTTCTGAATATAATTACGCAGCGAATAATACAACAGAAGGTCAATACACTGTTGGAACAAATCCAAGCACATGGAATGCGAGTCTAAGTTCTTGTAAAGATCATACATCAGGCAACGGTAAAATGATGTTGGTAAACGGAGCGCCGGTTGCAGGAGTAAATGTTTGGAAACAAACGGTTACCGTAACACCAAATACGAACTACGCCTTTTCAACATGGATTGATGCGCTCTATACACCAAACCCCGCGCAGTTACAATTTTCAATCAATGGAAATACAATCGGCAACTTGATAACAGCTTCATTACCCACCTGCACATGGACACAGTTTTATACAACCTGGAATTCCGGTAGCAATACCACTGCCATAATTTCTATTGTGAACAAAAACACACAGATACAGGGAAATGATTTCGCGTTGGATGATATTTCATTTGCCCCGGTTTTAATCAAACGAGATTCAGTGATTATCTCTGTTGAAACTCCGTCTGTAATTGCCCGTGCAGATACACTTATATGTGATGGAGCCCAGGTTTCACTGAGTGCATCAGGATCACAAGGTTATTCATGGACTCCAGGGTCAGTACTAAATAACTCTAACATTGCAAACCCTGTTGCGAAGCCATCTTCAAATACCCAGTTCATTGTTACCGGTACTTCCGCCAGAGGTTGTAAAGCAAAGGATACTGTCAATGTTTTAGTCAATCCAAAACCAGTAATTGTAAAATCCGCCAATGCTTTAATTTGTAAAAATGGTTCTGCTCAGCTTTCGGCAAGTGGCGGCAACATCTATTCGTGGGCACCGGCGCAGGGATTGAGCAATCCAAATATTCCGAACCCGGTAGCAACACCTGGTGCAAATACGACTTATACAGTAAACGTTACCGATGCAAATAATTGCAGTAACATTGACTCAATAAAAGTCTCCATTCGCCCTGACCCTGTTTTTACGATCAGTCCAGATGCTTCTATTTGCGAAAACAAAACAACACAACTTGTAGCTTCCGGCGGTGATCAATATCAATGGCAACCGGCAGAATCATTAAGCAATGCAGCCATAAGCAATCCAATTGCATCACCAACGGCTAACACAACTTATAGTGTACTGATCACTGATACGGTTTGCGGCAATAGTACAACACTGACAACTGCAGTTTCAATCAGCCCGGCCCCTAAAATTGTGGCCTCGAAATCGAATGACATTGATTGTTCGAGGGGAACAAGTCAGTTATCTGCTACTGGCGGAGTGCAATATCAATGGACACCAACCGAAACGCTGGATAATCCGAATATTTACAATCCTGTTGCTTCTCCAAGAACAACAACAAAATATACCGTTAAAGGAACAAACAGCCTTGGATGCAGCAACTACGATTCAGTTTTGATAGATTTCAAAGGGATCAACGAAGGGCTATACCTGATGCCGAGCGCCTTTACACCAAATAATGACGGCTTGAACGATTGTTACCGCGTCAAGTATTGGGGATTTATTTACGAACTCGATTTCAGTGTCTTTAATCGCTGGGGTGAACGGGTCTTTCATACAAAAAATCCCAGCGATTGCTGGGATGGAACATATAAAGGGGTACCTCAAAAGTCCGACGTTTATGTTTACATTATCAAAGCAAAAACACTTTGTAATGAGTCAGTGTTTAAAAAAGGAACATTTGCATTGATACGATGATAAATTTTGTTGGAGATTGAACAGATTTGACGATATAGAAAATACTATTGAGGCAAAGCCATATATTCCAGGACTTTTTTCTGCCCTTTCTCATAACTTACCGACAGCCTGAATCCACATTTCTCCAATACTTTTTGAGAAGCAATGTTTGGTTCTTCCGTTAATGCATAAAGCTCTCTTCTATTCAGGTTGTCAAAAAAATAATCAATCCCATGGCTTGTTAGTTCTGTTGCAAAACCTCTTCCCCAATATTCTTTCAGCAATGCATAACCGAGTTGAAGCTTATTTGTTTCGTCTACCGGAATGATAGCAAACATTCCTACATTATTTCCTGTACGTTTTTCATCAACAGCCCAGCGGCCGATGAGGGGATTTTTTTCAGCATCATGAATAATGTCTTTTAGAAACTGGTTACACTCTTCACGATTTTTCACCGGCCGTATATAACGCACAACTTCTTCATCGCCGTTAAGGTTAAAGAAAATTTCTTCGTCTTCCGTGGTATATAAGCGGACAATCAACCTTTCTGTTTCGAAGATTACCTGCTTTTCACTCATGCTGTTTCTTTGTGAATTTCAGAAGTGAAATGAAACTGAATATCAGGGTTATTATTTCGTTCTGTATTAAGAAACCATTCACTTTGGGCAAGATAAACCAGGTGACCATCTTTATCTTCAGCTATATTCGCCTGCTTGAATCGTGTAAAATCCAGCAATTTCTTTTGATCGGCGCTTGTAAGCCAGCATGCTTTGTAAAATGGTAACGAATTGAATTGCACTGAAGCGCTATACTCATGCAGCAAACGATATTGTATAACCTCAAATTGTAGTTCTCCTACACAACCAATGATTTTTTTATTGCCACCAAACTGGGTAAATAATTGTGCTACACCTTCGTCAGTTAATTGAAGTAACCCTTTTTCAAGTTGTTTCGTCTTCATCGGATCTTTATTCACTACTTCCTTAAATATCTCAGGAGAAAATGATGGTATTCCCGTGAAATAAAAATCTTCTCCTTCAGTAAGCGTATCGCCAATTTTGAAATTCCCTGTATCAAACAAACCAATTACGTCTCCGGGGAATGCTTCTTCAATCACATCCTTTTGACGGGCCATAAAACTATAGGGATTGCTGAATCGTACATCCCTGTCTAAACGAACATGATGATAATATTTATTCCGCTCAAACTTACCGCTACATACGCGTAGAAATGCAATACGATCTCTATGTTTAGGATCAAGGTTTGCATGAATCTTAAAAACAAAGCCGCTGAATTTATCTTCCACAGGGCATACTTCACGTTCTGAAGTTTCACGACATTGTGGCTCAGGCGCCACCCTGATAAATGTGTCCAGCATTTCTTTCACGCCAAAATTATTAACAGCGCTTCCAAAGAATACAGGGGCAACTTTACCTGATAAATAATCTTTCGGTTTTAATTCGCCATATACACCATTCACCAGTTCTTCATCTTCACGTAAAGTCGCTGCGTCTCTTTCTCCAAGCCGTTTATCCAGCAAATCCGAATTAAGATCATCGATTTGTACCACATCTTCATCCGACGCTTTGGTATTGGCGGTAAATAAAACAAGACTTTTATCATGTAAATTATAAACACCTTTAAACTCCTTGCCGCTATTAATCGGCCACGTCATCGGATGTAAATGAATGTTGAGCTCTTTTTCTATCTCTTCTAAAAGATCGAAACGGTTTTTTCCATCGCGGTCCATCTTATTTACAAAAACAATTACCGGTGTATCTCTCATTCTGCACACTTCCATCAGGCGACGTGTTTGAGACTCTACCCCATTCACGCTATCGATAACGAGAATAACACTATCAACGGCTGTTAATGTTCTGTATGTGTCTTCGGCAAAATCCTTGTGACCTGGTGTATCCAATAGATTAATCAACGTGTTCTGATATTCGAACGTCATTACGGACGTAGCAACAGAAATTCCACGTTGCTTTTCAATTTCCATAAAGTCGCTTGTAGCATGCTTCTTGATCTTATTACTTTTTACCGCTCCTGCCACCTGTATTGCACCGCCGAACAAAAGAAATTTTTCCGTCAATGTTGTTTTACCGGCATCGGGGTGACTGATAATTGCAAACGTTCTGCGCTTCTGAATTTCGTTGTTGTATTTCATAAAAAGAAGCCGCGAAGGTACGGATTTGATGGCTGATGGCAGATTTAAGATGTCTGATTTTGCCTGTCATCTCCACTCCCCGACCGACTACAGACTTCCGACTCATCACCGCCAACTTCCGCTTGTAACTTTTGCAGCAGGCAACAGAAAAATCTCTATACATTTGCTCCATGCGCCGCACGTTTGAGATAATTCTAAGCAGTTTCAGAATGGCCATCCAGGAACTCTGGAAAAATAAGCTGCGTACATTTCTTTCTCTTTTTGGAATCACAATTGGTATCTTTTGCATTATCGGCGTGCTGGCAACCGTGAATAGTTTGCAGCAGAATATCCAGAATGAAATAAAGTCTCTCGGAAACAATACAATCTACATTGACAAATGGGACTACAGCGCAGGCGGGGGCCCGGATTATCCGTGGTGGAAGTATGTAAAACGCCCTTCTCCGAAATATGAAGAAATTAAAGAAATCAAGGAAAGAACGCCAAGTGCCCGCTATGTAGCTTTTAACCTGAGTAACTCGGGAACTATCCAGTATGAAGGAAACATGCTGTCGGGTGTTCACATTTATGGGGTAAGTGAAGATTATAAAAACATTCAGTCGATCGACATAGCTGTTGGGCGATTTATTACAGATGCCGAGTTTGCTACTGGCAGTAATACGATCGTAATCGGAAATGAGGTGGCGGAAAAACTATTTGGATCTGCTGATCGCGCCATCGGCAAGAACGTTACCGCCAAGAACAAGCAAATGCAAGTGGTTGGTGTGGTAAAAAAGCAGGGCAAGAGTATGATTGGCGGCTGGGATTATGATGTAAGCATAATTCTGAATTACCGGTTTGCAAGAAATGTAATGGATGAACGTCGCTCTGATCCTGTTATCATGGTACAGGGCACTGCGAATTTAACAAGTAAGGCATTGAAGGATGATCTCGCCGGAACAATGCGGGCATTGCACAAGCTGACACCAACACAAGAAGATGATTATGCATTGAACGACATCAATGACTTCAGTGATGCTATTGGGCAGGCCTTTGTAAGCATAAACATCGGAGGTTGGGCAATTGCTGCACTATCATTGATTGTGGGAATGTTTGGCGTGGCCAACATTATGTTTGTTACGGTTCGTGAAAGAACGAACCAGATTGGTTTAAAAAAAGCTATCGGCGCGAAGAGCAGAATTATCTTGTCAGAGTTTTTGTTAGAGTCTGCATTCCTTTGCATCATTGGTGGCGTAATTGGTTTAACGCTTGTATTTGTGTTGACAAAAATACTGTCAGGAGTATTCAATTTCCCGATATTCATTTCTACAGATAACATGATACTCGCTATCGGTATTTGCATTCTTGTCGGAATACTGGCTGGCTTCATACCTGCACGACAGGCAGCCAAAATGGACCCGGTTGTTGCTATACGAAGCTAAACTTAACCGTTTTACGATTTCGGATGTACGATTTATGATTTTCATAAAGGCAGAATCTCTTCTAACTACTTTAACTATTATCAAATCCGAAATCAAACCTCGTAAATCGTGAATCCCTCTTTACTTTTGCTCTTTTACTTTATTACATGCCTGTTATTTTAGCAATAGAATCTTCCTGTGATGAAACTTCGGCCGCCGTTTGCCGTGATGGCCAGATTTTTTCAAATATCATAGCTGGACAAAAAGTACACGAACAATATGGAGGAGTGGTTCCCGAATTGGCGAGCCGTGCCCATATGCAGAATATAATACCTGTTGTAAACGCGGCCTTGCAAACAGCAAATTGCCAACTTTCAGAGCTGGATGCAATCGCTTTCACGCAATCGCCCGGGTTAATAGGATCGCTGTTGGTCGGTTCACAATTTGCAAAATCATTGGCATTAGCATTGGACAAACCGCTGATCGCAGTGCACCATATGCAGGCGCATGTACTTGCGAACCTGATTGATGATCCACGGCCATCTTTTCCATTTTTATGTTTAACTGTCAGCGGTGGCCATACGCAAATCGTGGTTTGTGAATCGCCCTCACAAATGCAAGTGATCGGAGAAACGATAGATGATGCAGCAGGCGAAGCGTTTGATAAGTCGGCAAAGTTGTTGGGTCTTCCTTATCCTGGCGGGCCACTAATTGATAAATATGCGAAAGAGGGCAATCCCGATCGTTTTAAATTTCCTGAACCACAGATTCAGGGATTGGATTTCAGCTTCAGCGGTGTAAAAACTTCGATTTTATATTTTCTTCAAAATGCAGGGAAAAGCAACATCTATAAAGAAGAGTTTACCGCTACTGAAGAAGAAAAGAAAAAGTTTATACAGGAGAACCTGAATGACATCTGTGCTTCAATTCAGCATCGCATTATTTCTATTTTATTAAACAAAGTAAAAAAAGCAACAGTACAAACAGGTATCAAAAATGTTTGTATCGCCGGTGGCGTTTCTGCAAACAGCGGTTTGCGAAAGGCTTTAAAAGAAACCGGAGAACAACAAGGATGGAATACATTTATACCTGCGTTTCAATACTGCACCGATAACGCCGGCATGATTGCGATTACAGGGTATTACAAATATCTGTCGGGAGATTTTTCTGACTTGTCTGTGAGTGCATCAGCGAGAGCAGAATGGTAAAAAAAGCCAAAATTAAAAGGTAAAAAATGGAACAACGCTAACGATGAAAAATATCTATAAGTAAGCCGCTGATTTTTACTTTTGATTTTTTACTTTTTAATTTCTCCATGGCTAATTCATTTTTCAAGTTTAAACAATTCATAGTTCACCAGGAACATTCTGCAATGAAAGTAACAACCGATAGTTGTCTTTTTGGCGCATGGGTGGCTTATGATTTAAAAAAAGATAGTCACTCAAAAAAATTGCTTGACATTGGCGCAGGAACGGGGTTATTATCGTTAATGATTGCTCAACAAAAAAAGACGCTTGCTATAGATGCAATAGAAATCGAAAAAGAAGCAACAGTTGAAGCGACAGAAAATATTAAACGATCTCCATGGAAAGAAAATATAAACGTTATCCATGGAGACGTCAGAGATTATGAGGTACAACATGAATACGATGTGATCGTTAGCAATCCACCATTTTATGAAAATGAATTACAGTCGGTCGATCAACAAAAAAATACGGCGCATCACAGCAACAACCTCACAATAGATTTTTTATTTCGGTTTATTCAATCCGCGATTATTAAAAACGGATGCTTTTACATTCTTGTTCCTTACAAAAGAATTGCTGAGATTGAAATTTTGCTAAAGCAAAACGAATTGTGCTTAACAGAAAAAGTGCTTGTTAGGCAATCAATAAATCATAACTATTTCAGAGTATTTATAAAAGGAATGTTGGGCAACGTCCATAACGAAAGAGTAAGCGAACTTTCGATTAAAGACAGCGATCAGCGATATACGAAAGAATTTATAGAGTTGTTGAAAGAGTATTACCTGTATCTCTGATCGCGATTAATGATTATTTACTTCCTTCCGCATAATCACGCAGATATTCAAAATGTGAGGTTAAATCTCCTGCTGATGTAATCGTGGCTTTTGTTATGATTTCAGAACCTCCTTTCACGATATCATCAAGAATATACTTAATCAACTGCTCACCAAAATAACGACTAGCGTCCCTCGGCAATTCATTCGGCAGATTTCCAACAGCCATTACATCAATAGAATTAGATAAATACGGAGCCGTTTTCAATAACGAATTTCTATCTACCCCATATATTGGTTCGTCAATACTTTGATCACCGAGATTCACAGGAACAGAACCTCCTGCATCATCAGTAATATCAGCAATGGTCTTGATAATAAATGTTTCTTCGGCAATATCGTTCGCTTCAAATAAACGCGGCACATTCTTATCCCAATACACTCCGTTCATTAAGATATCGGTTTGCTCAGCATAAGGCAAAAACTTACAGGCAAAATCTTCCGGCTGATCATGAAACTGTTCACGGTCATACTTGCCTGATAGTTTATTTGCATACAAATCCGAACCTTTTAACTGAACATATACAGGATAGGCAAATCGTCGTTTCAGATATTCATCCGGTTCTACTTCATGTATACCGAGCAGGTTCATTATCTCCAGGATGCCATGAGCAACCCTGCCACTACCAGTAACAACAATTTTTACATTGGGCAAACGAACACCAAAATAAGCGTGAATCAATTCTCTGAAGCTTCTCTGTTTATAAACGCGATCCAGCTTATATAAACCAGAACGGTTACCATAAGCCATCATTCCGTTATGCGCACCGACGATTCCTGCAAAAAAACCAAAGCCGATGATGCGTTGACCATCTTCATGCTCAAGGCATTCATAGTCGATCAGGGTTATTTTTTTTTCTAAAATTGATTGAAGCAATCGCTGATTATGCAATTGCTTCTTTCTTGTATGTGAAAAGAAAAGATAAGTTTTACCGTCGATTAGCTGCGATACTGGCACTTCTTTTATACCTAATAGAATATCACAATCGCTTAAATCTTCTTTCACGGCAACACCTGCTGATTCATACTCTTTATCAGAAAAACACCGTGTAGTTGAACTTTGTACTATAATGCGAACTAAATCAGAATTCTTGTGTATCCATTTACATTGCGGAGGCGTAAGCGCTACCCTGTTATCGGCGGGAATTTTTCCTTCACGTATAAGTCCTATCCTGATCATTGTGGGCAATAACAATTTATGACCCGCAAAGTTGACAGGATTTATTCATTTAAACAAATGGCTGAATTGATTAGTTCTTTGTGAAAGTGAGAGATTCCCCGCTCGATGCATTATCATCGCCAAGTTTAATCTCATTTGATGAAATGGAAAGAATTTTCCAATCATCAGTCAATTCGCCGAGAGGCTTATTACTATCTGATTTTACACCAAGATCAATATTGAATTTTGATCCGCGGCTCCAGGTACCATTCGTTGTAATGGCTCCGCGAATCGCTGACAGCACACCCGAATTTGCAAATGTGAATTCATAGCCTGTAAAATCTGAAGTCTCATCGTTGCCGCTATCAGTAAACAGAGTCACACGCCACGTACCTTGCGAGATGTCTGCATTGTTATTGTTGTTATCATCTTTGTGGCAGGAAAAAAGCACGAATGAAAATGCGAGCAGGATTAATTGCTTCTTCATGATTGTATTTTATTGGTTAAGGATAGTTAAGTCTCATGCAATAAACTAAAAAACCAGTACGATCTTGCCATATAATCGCAAAACTCTTGTTAATGGTTGCTCTGTTGAAGAGCCGCTGCGATGAATCATCTTTACATCTATTAGTCAGGTTTCAATATCTTTGCAATTGAATTGAACTATTTATTGACGACTACTGTAGTTGTAAAAATGAAGACGCTTAACACTATATTAAAAGTTATAAAAGACATTTTTCTCCCGAAAAAAAATTGCTGCAAATAAGTTTTCGGGAGTCGATGTCATCAGATATTCCGCGCTAAAAAAACCTTCATTTTAAATTTCACGGTTTACATTTATCAATTTACATTTGCACCCCCATCACCTGCCCGGGTGGCGGAACTGGTAGACGCAGCAGACTCAAAATCTGCCGCCGGCAACGGTGTATCGGTTCGATTCCGATCTCGGGCACAACAAAAGCTGGAATATCTGTTTCAGCTTTTTTGTTTTGAAATCAATACATAGTTAAAACACCGGCTGCTCTGAACACATTTCTGCACAATGCCTGCACGCTTCCGCACAAACCTGGCAATGTTCCATATGAGAATGTTTTTCGCATTCCATCGCACACTTCTCGCATATCTCAACGCACTCGCTGAATAAATGACTGGCATGTGGCGATTGCCTGGCTATAAATGAAGCAAGTAAATTACAGATTGCGGCACAATCCAGATCAAGCCTGATGCAGGTTGTCATTTCATTGACATTGTTTTCATTCAGGCATGCATTCGCACAAAAATTACACACTGCCGCACAATGGTTCAATGCATTGATCAACTCCTGGTTCATTTCTTTTATCATAAAACAAAATTTTAGATTTAAGATTTACTTCCGGGTTAACCGGCATAAAAACCATACCGCCATCTTGCCCGACTTACATGTTTCATTTAATCATTGAATCGAGTATTTTTGCGGCCTGTAAATGAAAGAGAAACTACAACAACTGGCTGCCGAACTTGAAGGTGAATTCTACACCGATAAAGTAATCCGCACCTTATACGCTACAGATGCCTCAGCTTACCGGGAAATGCCGCTGGCTGTCGCTATTCCGGAAACCATTGAAGATATTAAAAAGCTCATTGCATTTGCAAGAAATGAAAAGACCTCACTGATACCCCGCACTGCCGGCACATCACTGGCTGGCCAGGTAGTTGGTAGTGGTATCATCGTTGATGTATCGAAAAAATTTACCAGAATACTCGAGATCAACAAAGAAGAACGATGGGTTCGTGTACAGCCCGGCGTTATACGTGATGAACTGAACATGTTTTTGAAACCTCACGGATTTCTTTTCGGACCGGAAACATCAACAGCTAATCGGGCGATGATCGGCGGAATGGTTGGCAACAATTCCTGTGGATCAAATTCTGTAGTGTATCGCAGTACCCGCGAACATTTGCTGGAAGTGAAAGCGCTACTAAGTGATGGAAGTGAAGTAGAATTTAAACGATTAAGTATTGATGCGTTTCACCAAAAATGTGAAAGCAACAATTTAGAAGGAGAAATCTATAAAAAAACAAGAAGCCTTCTCAGCAATTACGAAACGCAAACAGAAATTAGAAACGAGTTTCCGAAGAAAAGTGTTGAAAGAAGAAATACGGGTTATGCAGTCGATGTTTTACTGGACTCAGCGCCTTTTACAGCAGGTGAAGAAGATTTTAATTTTTGTAAACTCATCGCTGGCTCTGAAGGTACACTTGCATTTCTTACGGAAATCAAACTCAATATTGTTCCGCTGCCGCCAAAAGAAGGCGGTTTGCTCTGTGTTCATTTCAATAGCATCGATGAATCATTGCGTGCTAATCTCATCGCAATGAAGTATAAACCCTCAGCCAGTGAACTGATCGATCATTATATCCTCGAATGCACGAAGGACAACATTGAGCAACGAAAGAATCGTTTTTTTGTACAGGGCGATCCCGGAGCTATTCTTGTTGTTGAGTTCTTAAAAGATTCACGCGAAGAGATTATACAAATTGTTAAACAGGTAGAAGATGAAATGCGTGCGGCAGGATTAGGTTATCATTTCCCGTTATTGTTTGGAGATGACACAAAAAAGATATGGTCACTACGCAAAGCAGGTTTAGGTTTATTGAGTAATCTTCCCGGTGATTCCAAAGCTGTGCCGGTGATAGAAGATACAGCAGTTGATGTAAATGATTTACCAGATTATATCCGTGACTTCAATGAAATACTGAAGAAATATAACCTCTACTCTATCCACTATGCCCATGCAGGCAGCGGCGAAATACATCTCCGGCCTATTATCAATTTAAAAACAGCCGAAGGCAATCAGCTGTTCCGCACGATCGCTGAAGAAATAGCAACGCTTGTAAAAAAATATAAAGGTTCATTGAGTGGCGAACATGGTGATGGTCGTTTACGTGGTGAATTTATCCGGCAGATGGTAGGTGATAAAAATTATCAGCTATTAAAAGAAATAAAAAAAGTCTGGGACCCGGAAAATATTTTCAATCCAAATAAGATCGTCGACACTCCATCGATGAACAGCATGCTGCGCTATACACCTGGCCAGCATACGCCTGAATTCAAAACAGTATTCCGCTTTTACAACCAGGATGTTTTGCAACATGCAGAACAATGCAATGGTTCCGGTGATTGTCGTAAAACACAATTATCGGGTGGTACAATGTGCCCTTCGTATATGGCTACCCGTAATGAAAAAGATACGACAAGAGCAAGGGCCAACATCTTACGTGAGTTCTTAACTAATTCTGACAAGCTGAACCGCTTCGATCACAAAGAGATTTACGAAGTGATGGATCTTTGCCTTAGTTGCAAAGGTTGTAAATCCGAATGCCCATCCAATGTAGACGTTGCTAAATTGAAAGCAGAATTCCTACAACATTACTATGATGCAAATGGAATTCCACTACGTTCGAAGTTGATTGCTAATTTTTCAAAATCGGCAAAGCTCGGATCAATTGCTCCGGGATTGTACAATTTTGCAATGACAAATTCTGCAATCAGCAATGTTGTAAAAGGTTTCTCCGGTTTTGCAAAGAAGCGTTCCATGCCCACCCTTCACAAGTTCACTTTGAAAACCTGGTATGACAAGAAAAGTCAAAAGTCAAAAGTCAAAAGTCAAAAAAGGGTTTACTTATTCTGTGATGAGTTTACAAATTACAATGATACCGAAATAGGAATTAAAGCAGTTACATTATTGGAGAAGTTGGGTTATGAAGTTGTCATTCCCGAGCATATTGAAAGCGGCCGTTCATGGCTTTCAAAAGGATTAATCAGGAAAGGAAAAGAGATCGCAAACAGGAATGTTAGTTTATTATCAGCATTGATCAACGAAAACGCACCTTTGATCGGCATTGAGCCTTCTGCAATTCTTACATTCCGGGATGAATACATTGATCTCGCAGATGATGATAACTTTGAAAAAGCGAAGCAGTTGTCGAAAAATGTTTTCCTTATTGACGAGTTTATTGCGAAGGAAATTGAGAGCGGAAAAATCAATAAGGAATCATTTACCAAAAAAGAAAGGAAAATCCTTTTGCATGGTCATTGCCAGCAAAAAGCTTTATCGTCCGTTGCCCCCACTGTAAAAATTTTGTCTTTTCCGGAAAACTATTCAGTGCAAACAATTCCATCGGGTTGCTGCGGTATGGCCGGATCATTTGGATATGAAAAAGAACATTATGATCTGTCCATGCAGATCGGTGAAATGGTTCTTTTCCCTTCTGTGAGAAAGCAACCAGAAACCACAATCATCGCTGCGCCTGGTACAAGTTGCCGTCACCAGGTAAAAGATGGAACGGGAAGAAAAGCATTACACCCAGTAGAGATTCTTTATGATGCGCTGATTTGATCATCAGAACAGGAGTCAACTTTCAACAATTTAACCAGGAAATAATAGATAAGCCCAGAGCATTGCCACGTTGTAATCAGAAGTCATAAATTCAAATTACTGCCGCTTCAAGTATATTTGACCGTTATCTTTTTATACCAAAACCCTTTACTGTATGCACGAACAACTACCATTCCTGCTGGCGCTTGTTGCAGCAATCGTATTGATTGAAATGCTGGCGACAAAACTCAGGGTTGCCTATCCTGTATTGTTGGTGGTGGCCGGATTGTTCATCAGTTTCATTCCCGGCCTGCCCGTAGTAAAGGTGAACCCCAATCTGATCTTTTTTATTTTTTTACCACCATTATTGTTTGAGGCATCATGGGCCATTTCATTTAAAGAAATGAAAAAGTGGTGGCGTATCATCGGCAGCTTTGCATTTCTTGTTGTGTTGTTCTCAGCATTGGCAGTAGCGGTATTCACAGCGTGGCTGATACCAGGCTTCACATTGGCATTAGGCTTTTTACTCGGCGGAATTGTATCGCCACCCGATGCTGTAAGTACCAGCGCCATTACGCAATTTGTAAAAATCCCGAAAAACACCTCCGCGATACTGCAAGGTGAGAGTTTACTGAACGATGCATCGTCGCTGATCATATTCCGTTTTGCATTGATTGCTGTCGGTACCGGCCAATTCATCATTGGCCAGGCATTGATAAGTTTTTCGTGGATGGTTGTCGGCGGCATTGCAATCGGTTTAATCTTCGGTTGGTTTTTTATGCAACTACATAAACGACTCCCTACAGACGCCTCATCCGATGTTGCTTTTACATTGATTGAACCTTATTTCCTTTATTGGGTTGCAGAACAGTTGCACAGTTCGGGTGTATTAGCAGTTGTTGTAGGCGGCTTATTCCTTTCAAACAGGCGGCTTTTATTTTTATCCGGCGAGAGCCGTATTAAAGGTTATAGCTTCTGGGATGCGTTTATTTTCATTCTTAACGGTATTGTCTTTATGCTGATCGGGTTGGAATTGCCTGAAGTAGTTGCTGGCCTCCGCGCCGATGGCATCCCGTTGCATAGCGCTATTAATTATGGTATACTGGTAACCGCTATATTAATTGCAGCAAGAATTGTAAGTTCTTATGTAGCATTAATCGCGACGATTCTTTTCAGACCAAGTGTAATACCGGCGCGGGATAATCCACGTAGACGCTGGCGGCTTCCGTTGTTACTTGGCTGGACTGGTATGCGGGGAGTGGTGTCTTTAGCCGCGGCACTGGCTATTCCACTAACTCTTGAAAGCGGCAAACCTTTTCCACACCGCAACCTTATTTTGTTTGTAACGTTTATGGTTATACTTCTAACACTGCTGCTGCAGGGCCTTACTCTACCCTATCTTATCCGGCGGACTAAACTGTTTGAATACGCTCCCCAAATACCAGAGGAAGAAGCAAGATTAAAAGTAAGAAATGATCTCGCGGTTCATACGATACGATTACTAAAGGAAAAAAATGAAAAGGGAGAATTCCAGGACCCGCATTTGCAAAAATTGATCGGGCAATGGGAACATAAAATCAATCACCCGGAAAAGCTGTTAATGAATGCCGAGTCGAAAAAAAATTATCTCGAACTGTTAGAAAACCAGCGGATATTTTTAGCGGGGTTGAATAAAGATCCGGAACTTGATGAAGAGATAATACGTCAGCAGATTTACCAGATTGACCTGGAAGAAGAACGAGTGAAGCTATTGTAAAGGATATCTCCTTCTTCATGGTGTCCTGTTGTGTGCCGGACGATTCTTACCTTTGCGGCTTAACTATTTTACATGGATTTTCTGAAATCGCTCGGTATTGAAGCAATCAATAAAGGTGTAAGCACAGGTGTTAATTCCATTGATTCAAAAGGAGAAAAGATCGATTCTTATTCACCTGTTGATGGAAAACTGATAGCTTCCGTTATTTCAGCAGATAAAGAAAGTTACGATGCTGTAGTAAAAAAAGCCGGTGAAGCATTTTTACAATGGAGATTGGTGCCGGCGCCAAAAAGAGGTGAAATAGTAAGGCAGATTGGTGAAGCATTGCGAAAAGATAAAGAAGCGTTGGGTAAATTAGTCTCATATGAAATGGGCAAAAGCCTGCAGGAAGGATATGGTGAAGTGCAGGAGATGATTGACATCTGCGATTTCGCAGTAGGCTTATCACGGCAACTTCATGGCCTGACAATGCATAGCGAACGATCATTGCATCGCATGTACGAACAATGGCATCCGCTCGGCATCGTTGGTATCATTTCAGCATTTAATTTTCCTGTAGCTGTGTGGAGCTGGAATACGATGCTCGCCTGGATATGCGGTGACGTTTGCATCTGGAAACCGTCTGAGAAAACACCACTTTGTGCGGTGGCATGCCAGAACATAGTAGCAGAAGTTTTTAAAAAGAATAATATACCGGAGGGAGTTTGCGGATTAATGATCGGTGGCAGAGAAGTTGGAGAATGGATGTCGGCTGATGAAAGAATTCCGCTCGTTTCAGCAACGGGTTCTACACGAATGGGTAAAGCAGTCGGTGCAACTGTTGGTGCAAGATTGGGGAGAGCATTATTGGAACTTGGAGGAAATAATGCTATCATCATTTCTAAGGACGCAGATATTGATATAGCAGTTCGTGGAGCAATCTTCGGTGCTGTTGGTACTGCAGGGCAACGCTGCACGACTACACGTCGCCTGATTATACAGGAAGAAGTATATGAGAAAACGAAGGATAAACTTGTAGCAGCTTACAAGCAATTGCATATTGGCAACCCATTGGACGAAAAGAATCACGTTGGTCCACTCATTGATAAAGATGCCGTAAAATCATACAGCGCCGCTATTGAAGCTTGCAAAAAGGAAGGTGGCAACTTTGTTGTGGAGGGAAACGTGCTGGCTGGTGATGGATACGAAAGTGGTTGTTATGTCAAGCCTTGTATCGCTGAAGCGAAGCCAGAATATAAGATTGTACAGCACGAAACATTTGCCCCTATCCTGTATTTATTGAAGTATAAGACAATAGACGATGCTATCGCCATTCAAAACAATGTGCCGCAAGGGCTTTCCTCTTCGATAATGACATTGAATCTTCGTGAAGCTGAGAAATTTCTTTCACATGCCGGAAGCGATTGTGGCATTGCGAACGTCAACATAGGTACCAGCGGTGCCGAAATTGGTGGTGCATTTGGAGGAGAAAGAAACCGGTGGTGGCCGCGAAAGCGGAAGCGATGCCTGGCGGGCTTATATGCGTCGTCAGACCAATACGATAAATTACAGCTCCGATCTGCCGTTGGCCCAAGGCATCAAATTTGATTTGTAGCAAATACCTGCATTTCTTTAATTTTCAGGTAATAATAATGGCTTTCGCCCGTTTTATCCCGGTAAAGCCACCTAAAATAGATGAACCAAATGAAAAAACATCAACACCTATTTCTCGCATTACTATTTTTTTCATTTCAGATCATAGCACATTCTCAGGCACGGATCGGAATAATAGCCGGACCCCACTCTGCTTCAGTTTTCGAAAACAACACAAGCCCAGGCTGGTCAGATAATGTTAAGGGATATTATTCCTCACGTTTTAGCTTTCATGGCGGAGTTATTTTTGATGTGCCATTTTCAGGAAAGTCACCGTTGTATTTTCAGCCTGCGTTGATATATTCTGGTAAAGGCAGAAAATTTACATCTCCCTCGAATTCCGACCTAAACGAAATAGATGCCCAGCATATCAATTTTGTTCACCAGCAACAATTTCTTAGCTATGTTGATATTCCTCTGAATCTTGTTTTAAAATTTCCTGTTGGGAAGAGTTCGAAGTTCATTTTTGGCGGAGGGCCTCAACCATCTTTATTGGTAGGTGGTAAAGAGACAACAATAGTAAAAGATACGGTAAACGGAATCTCAAATGTTGGTGAAACTAACAAGCCAAAAAAAGGTAGCGGTGGTGGTGAATATAAAGGATTGGATTTTAGTTTAAACGCTCTGATGGGGTTTGAAATCGGAAGATTTTTCATTACTGTCAACTATGCCAGGAGCTTTGGAAATTTTTATACCGGCAAAAATTTCGAAGGAACATTCAGACATAATATCATTGGCGGCAGCGTCGGCGTTTTCTTCGGCAGCGATAAAAGTCCAAAAGTAAGAGATAGGGATAAAGATGGAATTGTTGATGCTGAAGATGCCTGCCCTACACAACCAGGTCTTGCTCTAACAAACGGATGTCCTGATAAAGATGGCGATGGCGTAGCCGATAAAACAGATAAATGCCCTGATGTCGCTGGTCCTGTAAGCAATGGAGGTTGCCCGATTCCTGATAGGGATAAAGATGGTGTGCCGGATGACCAGGATAAATGCCCTGATGTCGCCGGCTTGCAGATTTATGAAGGTTGTCCGATTCCGGATAAGGATGGTGATGGCATTAACGATTTTGAAGACAGATGCCCGACCGTAGCTGGTCCTGCTTCGAATAAAGGTTGCCCGATAGCTGATGCAGACAAAGACGGAATTCCTGATAAAGACGATAAATGTCCTAACCAGGCTGGTGTGGCAAAATATAACGGATGCCCCATTCCGGATACTGATGGCGATGGCATTAATGATGACAATGATAAATGCCCGCAAAGCAAAGGCCCCGCCGATAATAATGGTTGTCCGGAAATCAAGAAAGAATTAATTGATAAAATAACTGAGGCCGCAACGCAAATGAAATTTGTTCCCCAAAAAGCAGATTTACAGGCTTCAAGTTACAAGGTTCTTGATCAGATGATCAAGCTGTTGAAACAAAATCCAACTCTTGCTTTATCAATAGATACCTATTCAAATGTTATTGAAAACAGATGAGGCGAACCAGAAACTTGCAGTAGAAAGAGCGAACAATATTATGGCTTATATCGGCTTGCAGGGAATCGATTGGAGCCGCATGAAAGCAAACGGATTTGCAACAGAAATTCAACCACAAGGTAGCACAGCTAAGAACACCGGCAATAGAACTGAGTTTAAGATTTCAAGCCAATAAGTGGTTGATATTATTTATTTTACGAAAAGCCCGGGTTTATACTTAGGGCTTTTTTTCTTTCCACTTTAGCGTAATATTTTTGAGTTTGGCACGTTTTTGCTTTAATAGTCCAATAATTCAATATTCAAACCCCATGAAAAAACCACTTTTACTTTTAGTAGCTGTAGTACTCGCTGGTACAGCTTTAATGGCCCAGGTCAGGATCGGAATCCTCGGTGGCCCGAATTCATCCTCTGTAATCGAATCAAACAATTTATCAAACTGGAACAACATCAAGGACAATTATAAGTCCCGTTTAGGCTTACATGCTGGTGTGGTTGCAGACATCCCTTTTAGCCCGACTTCGAAATTTTATTTTCAACCGGGTGTTCAATTTTCCAATAAAGGAAGAAAATTCAGCCAGAGTTATGATACTGCTACACACGACACTTCCTGGTATAGCCACACGCAATTTGTAAACTACATCGAAGTTCCTTTAAATCTGTTAGTGAAATTTCCAATCGGCGGTAAAGCAAAGTTTATTATTGGTGGCGGCCCATACGTTGCTTTCCTGTTTAACGGAAAAGAGAATGATGAAGTAGCTTACAAGAACGGCGATTTTGGAACAAATGAAGTAAAAGATATCCCTGTCGGAAAAGGGCCAGGTAAATATCAAACATTGGATTATGGAGTCAATGCATTAGCCGGTTTCGAAATCGGTCGCGTCTTCATCACTGCAAACTACAGCAGAGGCTTAAGCGATTTCTACCAGGCCGTTTCTTATGACGGTAGTTTCAAGCACCAGGTAATTGGCGGGACTCTGGGAGTATTTCTCGGCAAGCAAACAAAAGCAGAACCGAAATCGAAAGATAAAGACAAAGATGGCATAGAAGATAAAGACGATGCTTGCCCGACAGAGCCAGGAACTGCTATGACAAAAGGCTGTCCTGATAAAGATGGTGACGGCATTGCCGACAGAGAAGATAAATGCCCGCAAGAACCCGGTAAAGTAAAATACAATGGCTGCCCGGTTCCTGATACAGATAAAGATGGCATCAATGATGAAGAGGATAAATGCCC
Source organism: Chitinophagaceae bacterium (assembly GCA_049840875.1). Taxonomy (GTDB): domain Bacteria; phylum Bacteroidota; class Bacteroidia; order Chitinophagales; family Chitinophagaceae; genus JAFDYH01. Next base: position 22,411 of record JASGJE010000010.1, read on the forward strand.
GCAGATTGCCGGTGTTGCAAAATATGGCGGCTGTGCCATTCCTGATACAGACAAAGATGGTATCAATGATGAAGAAGATAAATGTCCGCAGGTAGCTGGTGTTGCCCGCTATAATGGATGCCCGGTACCAGACACAGATGGCGATGGTATAAGCGATGAAGAAGATAAATGCCCGCAAACGAAGGGTACGAAAGAAAATGGTGGATGCCCGGTTATTAAAAAGGAAATACTGGAAAAAGTAAATTACGCTGCCCGCAGTATCGAGTTTGAATATACAAAGGCAACGATCCGTTCCTCATCTTATGCTGTTCTTGATGAAGTAGCTAAAATCCTGAACCAGGATCAAAGCCTCATTCTCGCAATCGAAGGTCATACCAGCAATGATGGTGTTCTCGATGCGAATATGAAATTATCACAGGCCAGGGCAGACAATGTAAAAGCATACTTTGTATCGAAAGGTATCGATGCTTCAAGATTACATGCGCAAGGCTTTGGAACAAACAAACCGTTAAATAGTGGTAAAACAGCGGCTGAAAAAGCTAAAAACCGCCGTGTTGAAATGAAAGTAAGCAACCGCTAAACGAAGCATAGCGTCAAACTTATCAACAGTCCCGCCAACGCGGGGCTGTTTTTTTATTAAAAAAGAGCACGATTTTCATTATTTTTTCAGCTCACTTAACAACTTTGTAATTTTGCAGTTTATTTAAAAAAATCAATGTAAATGAAGAGATACTTTTTGATGGTTGCCCTGCCCTTTGTGATGGTTCTGAATGTGCACGCACAAAAAGAAGATGTACCCAAAGGCTGGCATTTGATGGACAAGGAAACAGACGGGGTGTATGGTATCAGTTTAAAAAAAGCCTACGATTTTATTCATGAAAAAAATCTGAAAAGCAAACAAGTTCTGGTAGCTGTTATCGATTCAGGAATTGACACCACCCATGAAGACCTGAAATCAGTTCTCTGGACAAATACCGGCGAAATACCCGGGAATGGTATTGATGATGACAACAATGGCTACATAGATGATATCCACGGCTGGAATTTTGTTGGAGGACGCGATGGTCGCAATGTAAAAGACAACTCAGGTGAATCAATCCGGGTTTATTATCAATACAAAGACAAATTTTCCAAACTTACGGATTCAACAACGTTGAGCAAAGATGACCAGGAGCTATATGAAATGTGGAAGAAAGCAAAAGCAGATGTAGGAGAAGTAAATCCCGAAGAACTTTTAAATCTCATGTTGATTAAAAGTGTATTCAATGATGCGTTGAGTGGTGATAGCATTATCAAAAAAGCGTTGAACAAGCAGGACTACTCCGGCGCTGATGTGCGTGATTTAAAAACGATGAATATCGAGGAGAAAAGAGCAAAAGAAAAAATTCTCCGTTTGTATTATGGCCTGCAGGTAGACCTTGAAGATAGCAGTAAGCAACTGTATGAAGAACTTCAGGAGCAAATAGAAAGTGAAGAAAAGAAGAATGCTGCAAAGAAACAGGCGCCAAAAGATTATCGTGCAGAAATTGTAAAAGACAATTACAACGATTTCAATGATCGTTTTTATGGCAACAATGATGTAATGGCTAACACAGCAATGCATGGTACGCATGTTTCCGGAATCATTGGCGCAGCAAGAGATAATGGTGTTGGAATGGATGGCGTGGCAGACAATGTAAAAATCATGCTGATCCGCGCTATACCTGATGGCGACGAATATGATAAAGATGTCGCGTTGAGCATCCGTTACGCAGTTGACAACGGCGCACAAGTAATCAACATGAGTTTTGGCAAATACCTTTCTCCACAGAAACAATGGGTGGATGATGCCGTAAAGTATGCAGAGAGTAAAGGTGTATTGCTGGTAGCTGCAGCGGGAAATGAAAAGAAAGATGTAGACACCTTGCCTCATTTCCCGAATCAATACCTGAAAAAGGATGCACGAAAAGTAACCAACTGGATAAGCGTTGGCGCAAGCGGCGATCCCAAAGCGGGTGGACTGGTAGCAAGTTTTTCCAACTATGGAAAAAAAGATGTTGATGTGTTTGCTCCGGGAGTAAAAATCTATTCAACCGTTCCCGGTGGTAATACTTACGCCAACCTGCAGGGCACCAGTATGGCATCGCCTGTAGTTACTGGTCTTGCTGCATTGATTATGGAGTATTTCCCTACTCTGTCGGCGCAACAGGTGAAATATGTAATTGAGAAATCAACAACAAAAACGGATATTGACGTAACAGATCCCGGTAGTGGAAAAACAGTAAAGCTATCCGATCTCTGCAGCAGTGGAGGAATTGTGAACGCTTACGGCGCTGTTCAGTTAGCGGCTACCCTTAAAGGTGAGCGGACAAATACACAGATAAAAACAAAATCAACAGTCAATCAAAAGACAAAAGAATAAATTGAATCCCGTAGTTGATCCGGGATTTTTTTTGTGCTATCTATTTGTAGTGAACAACTATGTTACTTGTCGGCGTCTGGTGGCAGTATTTTTCGATATAGAGGCTTATTAGGAAATGAACAAAAGAATTGCAATCAGAGCCTACAATTGCAAATGATTGCCAATTTTGAGATTACAGATTACCGTATTAAAGTGCTCGTGCCTTTCAAAACTTCCCATTTATTTGTAATTAAATTTTTATACTCAATAATCCAAACAAAAGTACCTGTTCCTTGCGGTACACCACTGAGTGTGCCATCCCAACCTTGATTTGCATTTGTCGTTTCGAATACTTTCTGCCCATATCTATTGTACATTCTAAAATACTTAATAGTTATATTTTGATAAACTCTTGGAATTTGAAAAATATCATTAATTCCATCCCTGTTAGGCGTAAAAGCGTTTGGCATTATAAGATCTCTAAAAACAATGATAGAAACGGTACTACTTGAAGAACAATTGTCAAAACTAGTTACCTCAAGCTTATAATCCCTATTTTCTAAAGTGTTTGTAAATGGAGACCGTGTTACAGAACTATTTAAATCAATTGATGGTGTCCATAAATATGATCTTATGTTACCTGAAATGATTGGATTTAGCTTATATACTGTCCCATACGGAATTACTATTTCAGAAGGATTGAATACTACCGTTGGCAATGGGTAAACCTTCATAGTAACATCTTGTGCAAAGGCAACTGTGGCACAAGCTTGGCTGCTAATTAATTCACAATTGACCTTATCACCATCTTCTAAGGTAGATACATGATAAAAATCATTAGCAGTAGTTTTTACGATATCCCCATTGATCATCCAATTATAAACTGGGGCACTCCCTGCTTGTACGGAATGCGCCGAAAAGGCAACATCATCTCCTTTACAAATAGGATTCTTAGAAGGCGCGATGCTTATTGTCGGTTTAATTATTGGATTAACAGTTATAGTAAGCGAATTTGATATTGCCGGGTTAGCCGCACAAGCGCTGCTGCTATTCATAAGACAAGATATTTTATCTCCATTCGCTAAGCTTGCGCTATTGAATGTTGGAGAATTAGTTCCAATATCCATCCCATTTAATTTCCATTGGTAAAAGGGTTGTGACCCGGCATCGACAGGACTTGCAGTGAATATAATAGAATTGCCTTGACAAATATTCGTTGTGGGCGCAGAAATAGTTATAGAAGGAGTTATTATAGGGTTTACTTGCATAATAATGCTGTTGGACGAAACAGTTTTATCTGTAGCGCATCCGGAATTACTAGTCATTACGCAGCTAATAACATCATTATTATGCAAAGAACGGTTAGAGTAAGTGGAGTGATTATCGCCAACATTACTCCCATTCCATTTCCATTGGTAAGTTGGGGAAGCGCCGCCATTAGTTGGCGTAGCAGTAAAAATTACGTTACTATTTTCGCAAATAGGGTTTGCAGATGCTGTTATATCAACAGATGGAGTGCTGTCGACTGTTGTCATTATAATTGCATTGCTGGTAAAAGAATTTATGCCATTACACCCATTTGTGGTTGTCAAGATACAGGTTACTATATCTCCGTTATTAGGTTGATAACTCATAGTAGAGCTATTTGTTCCAACATCTATTCCATTCACTTTCCATTGGTATGAAGAACCTGGAGAACTTGGATAGGATATAGCTGTATAAGTTGCAGATGTGCCCTTACAAATTGTACTGTTTGGCGTAGAGATAGTAATAGTCGAAGATACCTGGGATGAAATGCTAACGATTAAAGAGCTCGATACCGGCTCATTAGTTGAGCAAGGCAAGCTGCTCACTAATGAACAGCTTACAACATCATTATTTTGTAATGTTTTACTAGAGAAAGTAGAGCTATTTGTTCCAACATCCATTCCATTCACTTTCCATTGATAAATCGGGTTACTACCTTCATTTGTTGCCGTAGCAATAAAATTGAGCATGGTACCCTGGCATGCTACGCCTGCAGGCGAAACAACTAAACTTAGTGTCGGCGATAGGCTTGAAACAACATGAAGGGTGAGTTGCGATACGCTTGTTGTATTTTGATTACAGGGATTAATTGAATTATTTGTAGATGTGAGCGTTACTATATAATTCCCCGGTATCGGATAGTTATGGCTTTGCTTCAGAATAGAGCCGTTAGTTGTTACAACAGGTGTCCCGTCTCCAAAATCCCAGGTATAACTGCTGTTGCTACCCGATGTGATAATATTGAAATCTGTATTGCCTATGCAAACATCAACAGTTGGGTTGCCAATGCTTGAAATATTATTGCAGGTAAAATAGGTATTAATATTTTCAACGGAAGACCCGGTACAATATCCATATCCTTGGTAACTTCCAAAACCATATGCGTATGCAATAAACCCATTGCTATTTACTATTTTATGCTGTCCGGCGCTTATATCAAATGCCGCCTGGCTATAAACGGGATTGCCTGGAACTGCAACAAAAGAATTCCCGACATTGATGCCATCCAGCTCTGTTTTATTTGCATCTGCCGTTTTACAAACGATGCTTACTTTATGATCGCGGATACTTCCGCTTTCCGGGGATAAAAATATTGATTCTTTAAGTTTTTGTTCAATTGGGGGAATAGTGATCATCGTAGGGTCTCCGTCATTATCAGGGCCACGCATAATATCATATTCATGGCTTGTTGCAAATAACACTACCTGAACCGGCTTATTCGTTGTAATATATTTTGGCTCATTGTTGCTTTCAAATTCATAAAGGCTGCCAGCATTTATGGTAGCTGCTAATGCGCCGTCAATATTAATGGCAGTATTATCGTATGCTGCATATACCCTCGCCCTATATACATTTCTGCCTTTTAAAGTGCCGGTAATGAACTGCTTTCCAAACGAGCTGATGGGAAACAGTTGCTCATACAAAATATCTGCAGCACTATATTCAATAGGAACTCGCGATTTAGCTCCGGCAAATACAGCAATCGGCTTGCAACCATTTGTAACGGATACCCACGAGCCTGATAAATCTGAAGATAGATTTGCTTTTGTAGTTACGTAATATGTTTGGCCTTTATTAAGAGTAATAGAAAATGGCACTCCTGCCGGATTATCATTTTCTGTAATTACGGACGGGGTGATTTGTATATTGGTATTGTCTTCCGAAGCTTCAATTAAAAAACAAGATGGATAATTAAAATCACCCAACCCATTGTATGAAGCAATTAAATAATCCGTGCCTAAAGCCCCGCTTTGTATAATGGTAGAAGCATCGCTACTATATGGTCGGCTTGAAAAAGCATAAGCAGAAAAAGTGTCTTCCGCGGTTATTATTAACCCCAGGTTGCTAACAGTTCCTGAAATAATATTATAAGCCTCCTCAAGCGGTACAGTAACCTGGGTTACTGTGCCCGCTGCAATAGTAAAGGGCTGGTTATAACTTGTATTTGGATTGATGATAGTACCTGATGTGCTAACCGAGGATGTTAAAAATAGTTTGATTTCATTTGGACCATTACTCGATACATTTCTATAAAATGACACAAAGAATTCTTTCCCTGATGTTGTAATTCGCTGGCCGAAACTATGCAAACAGCTTAATACCAATAAACCGATTTGAATGATAATTATTGTTTTCATTTTACTCAATGAAAACAATTTGCTCTTTTTATCACGTCTGTTTCTTATCATAATTTTTCTTCCACCGCCTTAAATAGAAAACCAATGGAAACATTCAAATTTATAGTAGTAAATTCGGCTACACAAATGCAAAAGGCGTTGCTAAATATTTAAATTATCCTAATGTATTTCAACAATACTTGCAGCAATATTCAAATTGAAATTTTTAGCAATTCAATTATTGGGTCTGTTTAGAATTTGTCACCTTATTATATCTAATGCAGTTTCGTCATAGAAAAATGTTAGCTATTTGTTGTCAAAGCTGGACTATCGGTTGACAGATGTCCGAAGATGCATGTCAAGTGTGGGCTGACGTCGGGCGTTGCTTCCCGGGAATACACTGATTTCCTCCATGAAACAACATGCTTCTTACAAATAATTGCTGATTCCTGCATTATTCTGCACAACAACCCTGAAAACTACCCGCCACAACAGCCACATGCAGTGAATTTATTTCCCCTTCCTTATCTTTAGCGAAACTAACACGCATGAGAGCTACCATTTTGTTTCTGTCATTTCTAACCATTTCGCTTTTTTCATGGGCGCAAAAAAAATCTGTATCGACCGTCACTGCTGCACAGGCACCGTCAATGTTTGATAACTATATTCAATCAGCATTGCAGGTTTGGAAAACACCTGGCTTATCTGTAGTAGTAGTGAAAGACGGAAATGTTGTTTTCAAAAAAGGATTTGGTGTAAAAGAATTGGGCAAAGCCGATCCTTACGGAACATCTACCCTTTCTACCTGCGCATCCACCACTAAGGCGATGACAGCGGCTTGCATGGCAATGCTGGTTGACGAAGGCAAAGTGAAATGGACAGATATTGTTACCGACATTTTACCTGAATTCAAATTGTCCGATCCATACGTTACCTCGCAGATCACGGTAAAAGATCTGTTCACGCATAATGCCGGCCTTGGCAATGCCGACTTGCTATGGGTATTAGGTTATACTCGTTCTGACATTTTACATCGCATGCAGACATTGCCGCTCGCCTATTCACTCCGATCATCATTCATTTACCAAAACCTGATGTATATGACGGCCGGTGAAGTGATAAAAAAAGTATCCGGAAAAAGCTGGGATGAATTTATTACGGAACGTTTATTTTCTCCGCTGGGTATGACGCACACTTATTCTGATTATTCAAAAGTTCCGGACAACGAAAAAACTTCCTTGCATTTTAAAGACGCTACAGATGCCATCAAAGTAATCAAATACACGCATGATGATAATATCGGCGCTGCGGGTGGCGTATGGTCATGCGTTGATGATATCGCGAAATGGATGCAGTTTATACAAGACAGTGCAAGAATAAATGGTAAACGTTTGCTGAAGCCGGAATCTTTTGCCGAGTTATTCAAACCGCAAAGCTTTGTTACAGAAGCAGAATTTTATCCCACACAAAAAATTACGAAGCCACACTGGAGAACCTATGGATTGGGATGGTTTCAACAGGATTATCGCGGACAGATGGTGCAGTTTCATACAGGCAGCCTGGATGGCCTTGTTGCCATCTTTGGTATGATACCGGAAAAACATTGCTCAGTATACGTTTTTGGCAACCTCGATCATACTGAAATACGACATGCGTTGATGTTTAAAGCATTTGACCTTTGGTGTTTCAATGATAACAATAATGACTGGAGCAATGATTTTTTCAAATTATACTCCGGGCTTCGTGACACAGCAAAAGCAAAGGAAAAAGCAGAAGACAACAAAAGAGTGTTGGGAACAAAACCTGCATTGCCATTACCATCTTACACCGGTAACTATTCTAACGTTACCTTTGGCAACGCAGAAGTTGTGTTGGAAAGCGATTCGCTCAGAATTAAATTACCCAATAATTATACGCTTGGCCTGAGTCATTGGAACTATGAAACATTTAAAGGAATTTATGATTACTGGTGGGTTGACAAAAGCACTGTGCAGTTTTCCGAAGATGTACATGGCGATGTGACCGGTTTTTCAATCGATGGAATCAATTATACCAAAGAAAAAAAAATAAACTGATTTTTAATTTAAAAACAATATTGTGGCAAGACCAGACTTAGATTCAACACCTGTATTCTTTCACAATTACATCAACCAGGTAGTTGGGGACGACCTTATGAAGGCGTTTAAAAAAGAAAGCCCGGCATTATTCCAGTTTCTCGAATCAATACCTGCGGAAAAATATGATTACCGCTATGCCGAAGGCAAATGGAGCATTCGCGAATTAATACAACATATGATCGACGCGGAGCGGATCTTCGCTTACAGAGCATTGCGCTTTGCGAGGAAAGACGCTACACCGCTGGCAGGCTTTGATGAAAACAGTTATACGGACAATTCAAAAGCCGACAAGCGGAGCTGGCAGGAATTGATTGAAGAATTCAAGACTGTTCGCAAAGCTTCCGAGTATTTATTCGGTTCGTTCGATGACGAGCAATTAAACGCAAAGGGCATTTCAAGTAATAATTCAATTTCTGTATTGGCGTTCGGGTATATCGTTATCGGTCATCCGCTCCATCATGTCAATATCATTACACACCGTTATTTGGTTTAATCAATTCGGGCAACGATCCGTTGCTTGCCGGCGATTCCTTATCATCTTATTTATTTTGAAAAAACTGAACTATGCAAAAAATAATCATGATTCTGTCTTGTGTATTGGTAGGCATGTTTTTTATTTCGTGTAATACGGCAACGACAGAGGCTGATGATAATGATGGATTAGCCGCATTCAGTAAAGACAGTCTTATAAAACACATACAGGTTCTTTCTTCTGATGAATTCAAAGGAAGAAAACCGTTTACAGAAGGCGAAGTAAAGACAGTTGAATACCTGACTGAACAATTTAAAACCGCAGGGCTTGAGCCTGGAAACGGTAACAGTTATGTGCAGGATGTGCCGATGGTAAGTATCACCACAACTGCAGCGCCTTCTATGGATGTACAATCAGCAAAGGAAAAGTTTACGCTGAAAGGTTTTGACGATTATTCTATCTGGACAGATAAAACGGATAGCGCCGTTTCTTTTACGAATGATGAAGTCGTATTCGCAGGCTATGGCGTTGTAGCGCCGGAATATAACTGGAACGACTATGCGGGATTGGATGTGAAAGGAAAGATCGTACTGGTACTTGTAAACGATCCGGGATATAATGCCGGGGATTCCACATTATTCAAAGGAAAGACGATGACTTACTATGGCCGCTGGACCTATAAATTTGAAGAAGCAGGACGACAAGGTGCAAAAGGATGCCTGATCATTCACAATACCGAAGCAGCTAGCTACCCTTTTAACGTGGTGCAAAACAACTGGAACACATCACGCCTTCGATTGGATAACAAGGGAAAAAAAGAATCATTATGCGATATTATCGGTTGGGTAAGTAACCCTACTGCAAAAAAATTATTACAGGCGGCAGGACAAGACAGCAGTTTACTGGCGAAGGCTGATACACGGGGTTTCAAAGGAACGCCATTGGGTATAAAACTTTCAACAACTATGAAAGTGCAAACCGTGTACAACATGTCGCATAACGTTATTGGAAAAATAACGGGTACCAAACGTCCGGAAGAGACAATCATTTATACCGCACATTGGGATCATCTTGGTATCGGCACACCGGATGAAACCGGTGACAGCATTTACAACGGTGCGTTGGATAATGCAAGCGGAACAGCGGGTTTACTTGAAATTGCAAGGGCATTTAAAAGTTTAAAACAACAACCGGAAAGAACGATTGTAATACTTGCCGTGACCGCCGAAGAACAAGGTCTTTGGGGATCCGCTTGGTATGCGCAGAACCTGATCTATCCTGCCGATAAAACTGTTGCTAATATCAATATGGATGGGCTGAATTATTATGGACCTACAAAAGATATCATTGTAATTGGTCGCGGGCAAAATGAACTGGAGGATATTCTTGGTGAGCAAATGAAAAAAGCCGGACGTGAAATTGCCTTTGAAATTCATCCTGAAGCTGGCTATTATTATCGCTCCGATCATTTCAATTTTGCAAAAGCGGGTATACCTGCCCTTTATGTTGAAAGCGGTGAGCAGGTAATCGGCAAAGATCCCGGATACGGTAAAGCAATTGCTGATGAATATACTGCCAAACATTATCACAGACCGTCGGACCAACTGAATCCTTCTTACAACTTCGATGGCGCTATTGCCGACTTGCAACTGGTATTTAATGTAGGAAAGCAGTTAGCATTTAGCGGTTCATTTCCTAAATGGAAAGATGGCTCTGAATTCAAAGCAATCAGGGAAAAGAAATAGATTATGGACAGGAATTATTGGGAAAAGATAGCGCTGAATTATAATGATGAAATATTTGACGTATTTCAAAATGATAAAACAGGTATTATACGTTCTGCCATCAGTGATTATAGTTCTTCTTCTAAAACAGTAATGGATATTGGTTGCGCCGTTGGCAAATGGGTTCCTTTTCTTTCTATGAATTTCAAAAAAGTTATTGCAACAGATATCTCTGCACGGAATATAGAGCTCGCAAAAAAAAGTTGCATCGCTTATAATAACGTGGAGTATCTGCGTGCCGACATGTCGGATCCAAAGCTACGCATCGGTGCATGCGATGTAGCAATATGCATTAACGCCATACTCACCGGTTCACTAAAAAAGAGAATCACATTTTTCAAATCGTTGTCTAAATGTGTAAAGAAAAAAGGGATGCTGGTGCTCGTGGTTCCTTCGCTTGAATCTTCGCTTTATACCAGCATCATACGTAAGCGTTGGAAAGTGGACAACCCGGAAAAAGTAAAAACGTTATCTCCTGCAGCGTCAAAAAAGAAAATCGAAAACCTCAGCCAGGGAAATATCGATATAGACAATGTGCCTACCAAGCACTATCTGAAAGAAGAGCTCACCCTTTTACTGGCGCAGGAAAAATTCAATATCGTTGCCATCAACAAAGTAGAATACAACTGGAAAACTGAATTTCTGAAACCTCCAAAATGGCTCAGGGAGCCATATCCATGGGATTGGCTGTGTGTGGCGCAAAAGCTTTGAGTGTAATTGCGGCAATTGTTCAAAACTTTTTCTTCGTTTCCCCATCTGTGGAAAATTTTAGCGGCTTTAATTCGTTACTTACTTGGATATTTATAAATCCCAATGCCGCCACCATGGAAACAAACAAGGAAATAACAGCTCTGTTAACGTTAATTGATGACCCTGATGAAGAGGTATTCGGGGCCGTATCGCAAAAGATAATTGACTACGGCAAGCCTATCATCCCCAACCTCGAACATCTCTGGGAAACTCATCCTGATGAACAAACGCAGGATCGTATCGAAGTATTGATTCATCGACTGCACTACCGTGATCTTTCTGAAGAATTCCGGCAATGGGGTTTATCTGATTATAATGACTTGCTGACCGGTGCAATTCTTGCCGCCCGTTTTCAATATCCTGATATTGTCGAATCTGTTGTGAAACGTGAACTGGAAAAAGTAAGACGCAACGTATGGCTTGAACTCAACAATTACCTTACACCGCTTGAACAGATAAATATAGTTACGAGTATCCTTTACAGTTATTATGGTCTGAAAGGAAATGAAATCAACTACCAGGAACCCGGTGAGTTTTTGCTACACAAAATATTGGAATCTAAAAGAGGTAACCAGTTGGGAAACGGTGTGCTCTATCTTATACTTTGTGAGCTGCTCGACATTCCTGTAAAAGCGATCAGTTTGCCAAGACAAAATGTAATTGCTTATTTCCGTCCCGGTTATTCAGAAGAAAATCTTGCGGATCCCTTAAAAAAGATAGAGTTCTTTATTGACCCTTCTTCAGGGCAGGTATTCACACATAAGGATGTAGAAAATTATTTTCATCGCATTTCTGTTCCCGCAACGGCATCTTTCTTTCGCCCGCTTCCAAATAAAAAAGTTATCAGCATTCTGCTGGAAGAAATGGCAAAATGCTTCGATGATGAGAAGAACAACTACAAAAGAGATGAATTAAATGATCTCGGATCGCAATTGGGATAAGCAACTCGCTGTATTAGCACTTTCTACCCAAAGATGTAATTTGCGAAATGAATTTTTTGTTTTGCAATAATCCGCTGGACAAACAAAACGTTGACCCGGATTTTGAAGTGGAATTTTTGTCTGCCGTTGGTTGCGGGTTTGCCGTGCACCTTTTCAGTTATGAAGACCTCACGATCGAAGAAAACGCAATAGCATCATTAAAAAGATTAAAATCCAATATCACAATACAAGACATAATTTATAGAGGGTGGATGTTAAAACCGAAGCACTATAATCTGCTGTACAATGCATTGTTATCTAAAGGCTATAAACTCATTAATACAGCAGTTGAATATCAGAATTGTCATTATTTGCCCGACAGCTATAAATACATTGAGAACGAAACTCCAAAAACCATTTGGTTTAACTTCGGCAATAGTTCACCCGACTATAATAAGATCTTTTCTTCAGTAAGTGTATTCGGATCATCACCCGTAATAGTAAAAGATTTTGTGAAATCACAAAAACATTATTGGGATACGGCTTGTTTTATTCCTACTGTATCGGACATTGAGAATGTCAAAAAAGTAATTGATAATTTCCTGCAGTTACAAGGGGCAGATTTAAACGAAGGTCTGGTGATACGGGAATTTGTTGAACTGAATGAACTGGCAAGGCATTCCAAAAGCGGTATGCCATTGAAACAAGAATACCGATTGTTTTTTTATAAAAAGAAATTCCTGGCATGCTATAATTACTGGGAAGAAGGCAGCTATGAAACAGATGAACAATTACCAATAGATCATTTCTCCTCGATAGCCCATAAAGTTGAAAGCAACTTTTTTACTATGGACGTTGCTAAGAGAACAGATGGAAGATGGATAATTATAGAATTGGGTGATGGTCAGGTATCGGGGCTATCTTCAATTACAGACATTGATGGTTTTTATAAAAAACTAAAACACACTATTTTTTAATTTCTGCAAACTATTTTCCAGCTTATCTGTAATCTTGCATAAAATATTTTTTTTATGGCAAAAGTCAATATTGGCATTACAGAGAAAAACCGCCAGGCAGTAGCAGCGTCGCTCACACAATTGCTGGCCGATGAACATATACTTTACAACAAAACCCGGAGCTATCACTGGAATGTGGAAGGCCCGAGTTTTATGGAACTACACAAACTGTACGAGGCGCAGTATACAGAACTCGCAGAAGTAATTGATGAAATCGCTGAGCGTATCCGCACCATAGGTCATTTCGCCGAAGGCCGCCTGAAAGAATTATTAAAACTCGCAACCCTTGAAGAACCTGCTGTCCCCATTGGTTTTAAAGAACAGATCGCAAACCTGGATGCAGATCATGAAATAATCATCAACAGGCTTCGCAAACTGATCGGTGAATTTGATGAAAAGTATAAAGATATTGGCAGCAGCGATTTCGTAACCGGCTTATTGAAGCAGCATGAAAAACTAGCGTGGATGTTACGAGCTTATCTTGGTTAATGAAATACATAATAAGAAGCCGGATTGATCGATTCGGCTTCTTCTTATTTTAAACTAATTTATTCTTTTCCATATTTTTTATTCTTCAACAGCCATGCAGCCGCTTGGTAATAAGCAATCGCTTGTTTTATAAGGCTATCGTTTTTTCCTGTCGCACTTGCTTTACCCGTTGAAAAATCGGGAATAAACTGATCGATCTTTTTTGGCGGCCTCTGTACGATCAACTGCCCGTTGCGGATATATCCAAGGCCCTGGTAAGTGCTGATAAACGCTCTTTCTTTTCCTTCCGGTAAACTAAAAATATCCTGTCCGAAAAATTTTGTACGGTATTTCATCTTCAGCATACCAAGTAAAGTGGGAATGATGTCCATTTGAGAGATCAACCGATCATATGACTGCGGCTTGATTAAAGCTGGACTATAGATTAGCATAGGAATATGGTAACCAGTGACAGGCAATTCAACTTTACCAGCGGCATATGCACAATGATCAGCGACAACCACGAATATTGTATTGTTAAACCAGGGTTTTGATTTTGCTTCACGAAGAAATCGTCCGATCGCATAGTCTGTATATTTCACTGCCCCTTCCCTGCTTTGTTGCGATGGCGGTATATCGATTCTGCCATCGGGATATGTATATGGACGATGATTGGAAACCGTCATAATCTGTGAGAAAAAGGGTTTACCGGATGCATAATTGCTATCCAGCTTTGATAAAGCCATTGTAAACAGATCTTCATCTGCTACACCCCAGATGTTTGCATAATGAATTTTATCCGGCGGTATGGCGGATCGATCAATCACTTCATAGTTATTGTGCGAAAAATAATACCCCATATTATCAAAACTGCTATAGCCACCATAGATAAACTGCGTGGTATATCCTTTCGACTTCAATAATGCGCCCAATGAAAAAAGTTCTTCATTGCCAGGCCTTCTTACAACACTTTGCCCAGGCACAGGAGGAATGGAAAGCGATAAGCACTCCAACCCACGTACAGTTCTTGTTCCTGTTGCATAAAGGTTTGTAAAGAAAATACTTTGAGATGCCAGGCTATCTAGTTGCGGCGTCAGGTTTCTTGTTTCACCAAATGCTTTCATAAACGAAGCACTGAAGCTTTCGACGCTGATCAATACAATATTATGTTTTTCCTCTGGCGCATTGTAGCTGATGTCCCGCTCGAGATTAAACAGATCATCGCTTATAAACGTTGCATTGGGAGCTTTCAATTCTTCGCGAACAATAGCAAAAGCTTCTTTATCGGGAAGTGTTTGATAGAATTTATAAAAATCCAGTTCATTGTTCAGAAATGCGGCGCCGAACTCATACAGGCCATTGCCAGCAAGTTCGTTCACATATTCGTTGGAGCTGAATTTCCGAATGCGGTTTGTTACAGTAAAGTAAACAATCACCGGTATCAATAAAAACAATATCGCAATTACAGTTCGTCGCGCAAACGAACGCTGCAGGTTTACCGAATGGTAAATAATCTTACGGCTTGCCCACACTACTGGAACTGTTGCCAGCAAAACTCCTGTGATAATCCATCCGATAGGGTATGATTCGTTCACATTCCCGGCAACCTCGTTGGTATAAACAAGGTAATCGACTGCTATAAAATTGTACCGGTTTCCAAACTCCTGCCAGAAAAAAAATTCACTGATTGCATTGAAAAATAGAAAATAAACAATGACAAAAAGATCAATCAACAGAACATTCGTTCGCCATTTTTTTCGAAATGCCGCCCCTTTATACAGGAGAAATAAGTAAATCAGCAACCGGAGTATAATTAACATCAATACAATCAACGGCACGATTTTATTGTATTCTTCAGGTATGATCTTGAAGAACGCGACAAGAACAATCAATACGGCATAGATTGCAATCATGATCCATTTCCCCTGTTGCTGATATGATTTTTCGTTTGTCAGCCAGATGTGAAGAACGAGTGGAATAATGAGAAAGCTGCTCATACACAAATCGTAAAATAAACCAATCGAAAAAATTCCGGTCACATTGAGGAAACTATAATCAACCGACGATCCTGAATAAATAAGTAAAACGATTCTTGTTAGTAAACTGATCACGCAGGAGAGAAATAATAACAGAACGGCCGGCGCAAACTTTCCCAGAAAAATTCTTTTGAAAACTGTCATGATAGATTATGGTTCTGTAGATTTTTTGTGATAAACAGATTAATTAATTGTTAACGGAAGATTATGCCGAGAAGGCTTTTCGCAAAATTAACGTCTTAACTCTTAACTAAAAATACCTTAAGTACTCAAACGAAACCAACATGAAACAAGCAGACACAATCTTTCAAACCGAACAGAAAATCGAAGACTTCCATTTTGGAACGTCTGTCGTTTCAGTGTTCGACGATATGGTGACCCGCTCGGTCCCATTTTACAATGAAATGCAACGAATGATTGCAGAGATCGCAACTGATTTTGCAGTACCAGGAACAAATGTTTATGATCTTGGTTGCTCAACAGGCACTACTTTGTTAAACATCGATTCTTCTTTACCCAAAGACGTAAGCTTTGTTGGTATCGATGAAAGCCGCGAAATGCTGGCGCAATGCAATGAGAATTTCAGAGAGCACGGAATGATCAGAAACTATTCGTTGCGGCCTGCAGATTTAAACAAAGGCGTACTCATCGAAAACGCATCGGTGGTGATCCTTTGTCTTACTCTTCAATTCATACGACCACTTTACCGGGACAAACTGATCAAAGACATCTATGAGCAGATGAACAACAACTCCTGCCTTATCCTTGTTGAGAAAGTTCTCGGCGAAGATTCTCTGTTTAATCGTCTTTTCATAAAATATTATTATGATTTCAAGCGGAGAAACCAGTACAATGAAATGGAGATTTCTCAAAAAAGGGAAGCTCTTGAAAATGTATTGATCCCTTATAAACTGATGGAGAACCGCGAGCTGTTATCGTCAGCAGGTTTTCGTTACGTGGAAACATTTTTTAAATGGTATAATTTCAGCGGCATGGTTGCCGTAAAATAATCATCAATAGTTTATGGTCAATCTTGGTAATTTCCTTTTTCGAAATCGGAATGGATTATTCCCGGTTTTCTATCTTATGCTCTTTGTTCCGTCACCAGAAGCATTTAAAGATCCGTTTACGGCGATGGCGATTGGTTTTAGCGTAACAGTTCTTGGGCAACTCATCCGTGTGGCCACGATCGGACTTGTTTACATTATGCGTGGCGGCAGAAACCGCAGAGTGTATGCTGAAGACCTTGTAACAACAGGTATTTTCGCTCATTGCCGTAACCCGCTTTATGTCGGCAATATTCTTATTCTCGCCGGACTTGGAATCGCTTCGAACTCTATTATCTTCCTTGCGATATTTCTACCCTTGTTTCTCTTCTTCTATCAATGTATTGTACTGGCTGAAGAAAATTTTCTCAGGGGAAAATTCGGCGAGGAATATAATGCGTATTGTCAGCGTGTGAACCGTTGGATACCGAACGTTGCCGGGATAACAAAGACATTGAACAGTATGGAATTTAAATGGAAGCGTGTTATTATCCGTGAATACAATTCAACCTATATATGGATGACAGGCGCGGTACTCATAGTAATGAAACACTTCTATGTTCACGACGAGCAATACGATTTTTCTCCCAACCTTGTCAATTTCATTATTGCATTAATTACGCTACTATTGCTTTATCTTTTTGCACGCTATCTCAAGAAGTCTAAAACACTGGTGAGCGATTAGGTTTAAAAGGATTGTCGGATCACACCCGCTATATTGTCGCGTTCATACAGCGTAAACATCTCCTGTATGAGATAAGTTTGCCTGCAAAAAGAATCGTATGCGCAAACTCATTATGGAACAATGGATGTCGCTCGATGGTTTCGTAACGGATAAAAATGGGGGACTTGACTTTTTTACGAAACTTACCCGGGAGCAAAATACATACTCTGATTCCGATCAGTTGAAGTTTCTCGAAGATGTTGATACCATTTTATTAGCCCGGAAGACATATGAGCTCTTTGTCGACTTCTGGCCAACTGCGACAATAGACCAGGAAGTAATTGCGGACAAGCTAAATGAAATTGACAAAGTCATTTATACAAATACACTCACCAAAGCGCCGTGGGGCAAATGGAAAGAAGCGGCAATCATTAACGGCGATGCAGTTAATGCTATCAGAAAGTTGAAATCGCAGCCGGGAAAAAGTATTGTACTCTGGGGAAGCATTTCACTCGCTCAAGCGCTGATGAAAGAAAATCTTATCGATGAATATCATATACAGCTTTGCCCGGTAATCAATGGAAGCGGCCGAACACTCTTTCCAGTTGATTTCGATCTTGAACTTAATCTTTTGGAAACGCGTCGCTATAATACAGGAACGATATTCCTGAACTACGAACCAGTGAGACTATAATTGAATTTTCGGCCACAATCGAAACAAAGCGAAAGGCTGGAAAGAATCGCTGACTTTATTTTTTATCAGGATTGTCTGTTTTGTTTATCACTATGTTGCTTTTTCATCTAACTTGATCCGGTAAACCAGCGACCTTAAGCAACCGGATATTTCATGTCACCCACTACAAGGCGAAACATTTACCGTATTATTCCATTCGGAATTATCTGGCTGTTGTTTAGTATCGTTTACACACTTCTCGAAAAAGGTATTCTTGCAGACCTGCATTTTTATCCGGCAACAGGAAATCCCTACAATTTCAGTCAGAATATTTTTATTACGCCATTTACAGCGTTGATAACAGGCCTTCTTATGGGTGTGATTGAAATTCTGTACCTGAATAAATTATTTATACAGAAAAGTTTTACTAAAAAGATCATTTACAAGTCACTGATTTATCTCCTGATCATTATTGTGTTTAACCTGCTGCTATCAGCTATTACCAATGCAACAGAACTTCACGCCGGTTTTTTTACAAAAAAGGTTTGGCTGAATGTGCTGGCTTTTGCGACCGATTATTCATTTGTGAGTGTTACTATTTATATCAGTGCCGGGATTTTGATTACTCAATTCTATAATGAGGTCAGCGATAATATCGGCCACGAAGTGTTGCAGAATTTTTTTACGGGTAAATATCACAAGGCAGCGGTGGAAGAGCGCATCTTCATGTTCCTCGACATGAAATCGTCTACCACTATTGCAGAAAAACTGGGCCATGTAAAATATTTTGAATTGTTACAGGAATACTATGCTGATATTTCTGCGCCAGTTATTCAGCATTCAGGTGAGATATATCAATACGTCGGGGATGAAATGATTGTTTCATGGACGATGGACAAAGGTTTACGGGATAACAATTGCCTGGAATGTTTTTATTCGATCAGGGAAACAATTAATAAACAAACAGAAAAGTATCAGTCGCTTTTTTCAATAGTGCCGGAATTTAAAGCCGGCTTTCACTACGGAAAAGTAACCACAGGTGAAATCGGCGTGATAAAAAAAGAGATCATTTTTACCGGAGATGTATTGAATACGACGGCAAGGATTCAGGGTTTATGCAATCAGTATAACGTTGGGGTTTTGCTATCTGCAGATCTATTCGATAAACTTTCGGATAAAGCAGATTTCATTTTTACATCAATCGGTGAAAACGAACTGAGAGGCAAAGGAGAACGCCTTGAACTTTTCACAATCATCCGTAATAAATAAACATGGAACAACTATTAAGTCATTTACTAGGTAAGGGCGTTCCTGCGGAAGAGGTGGCGCAAATCGGTGAAGCATTTCAGTTCAAAAAAATAAAGAAAGGAGATTTTTTTGCAGAAGAAGGTAAAACAAGCAAATACCTTGCTTTCGTAACAAAGGGGTTGTTTCAGTATTATTATTCAAAAGATGGAAAAGAAATCACAACGTATGTTTCAGGCGCAAATGCGTTCCTGGCGTCATTGGCCAGTTTTTACAAACAACAACCCTGTAAAGAAAATATTCGTGCACTGGCAGATGCGGAATTGCTGACAATCCATTTCAATGATTTGAATAAATTAAAAAACAACAGCCACGCATTCCGGACATTTTATATCAAAGCACTCGAAGACTTATCCGTTGCCATGGATGAAACGAGAACCAATCTCATCATTTTAAGCGCTGAAGAGCGATATTCATTGTTGATGAAAGAGGAACCTGAATTGCTGCAGCAGATTCCCTTACAATATCTCGCTTCTATACTCGGCGTTACGCCCCGTCATCTCAGCAGGATCAGGAATAATTTTTAGCCTTTCGGATTTATGGACATTTGTCCGGTGCCGCCGGTTTTGAGCACACGAGCTTTGTGGTATCAACACAAACAAAAACTCGTTATATGCAAACAAACAAAACTATCGGCGCTTTGATCCTCGCAGGCGCAATCGGTGTATTTATCCCTTACACGATCCTTACAATCATTTTTGAATATCCCGTTATCCTGCGACAGGATACGGCAACAATCCTTACAAAATTTCATGAAGGCGGCAGTCGGCTTATCTGGACATGGTTCGCTTTCGCCCTTACCGGTTTGCCTTTATTACCGGCCTACATTCTGATGGGCAAAAAAATGGAAGGTCAATCTTCACTGATAAGCGTAGCCACCACTATCGGCGTGATCGGCCTGATTGTGCAAATGATCGGTTTATTACGCTGGACATTTGTTGTTCCGGTATTATCGAATAAGTTTGTAACATCAACAGACGCGTCTGTAAAATCGGCTGCAATTACTTCATTTAAAACAATACACCAGTTTGCCGGTGTACTATTGGGTGAACATCTCGGGCAGTTATTCACAATCATATGGACGGTATTGATTTCAATATCTCTTGTAAAACTAAAACTAGCAGCAAAATGGATCGGAATTCTCGGCGTCGCCAGCGCATTGATCTATCTGATGGCACAAGCAGAATTATTTGCGACTGTAATACCAGGTTTTCCTGCCTGGAATATGGCGGGATTTATCGGAAGTACTCTTTGGATAGTTTGGCTGATCATTACAGGTATCAGTTTCCTAAGAATGAAAAAATAAAGACAATGCTGTTATCTTGTTTACTAACCGCCATTCGGCGGTTTTTCATTTCATTGGGTGTTTATTTCTTCACCTCAACTTTAACATTGTCTTGAAAATAAAAACGAAGGCAGTCATTTACTTTTAAGAATGACCAAAACAGTTTTCATTCTCCTATTTTTTTCAATCTGCTACCATTCTTTCTCTCAACAAAATGTTTTGCTATTTAAGAAAAGAAATAAACTTATCCATGAATTCTGGACGGGAACTTCAATTGCATTTCAAACTGCTGATAAGGAATGGCAACAAGGTGAAATTAAAAGAATAAAAAAAGATTCCGTTTATATAAGGCCCTATGCTATTCATTATTATCTTATGTATGCCGATACAGTACGAATGCCGGAAAAAGGTTATTCCTTTAGCGACATTTATGCGATGCCGAAAAGAGGCGTTATCATTCACTATGCCAATGGACATAACGAAATAAATATGGATTCAGGGCATAAACATTTCTATTGGATAAAAAGCGGCTGGATTTTCCGTATTGGCGCAGCTGGCTATGCTGCATTGCATGTTATCAACGGGTTGATAAAAAACAATCTTTCATTATCGGAAAGTATTAAACCAATCGGCATTGCGGCGGGAGTTTTTGCCGGAGGATTCATTTTAAAGAAGACATACAAACTGACGAATCCTATTGGCAAAAAATATCACTTTGTAACACTGCAATTTGCAATGGTGCGTTGATCTTCTTTGTGGAATTGCTCCTGCTTTCATAACAACATTACAGTACTGTATTTTCTTCCGGACAAAGTTTTTAACTTTCGCAGGTTGTTTGTATACATTTTTTACTGGCAAACTCGTCAATATGAAACGGATTGTTTTGGTTGCGCTTGCTCCTCTGCTTTTTTTTAGTCAAGGTTTTTCACAACCGGTAATACGGAATATTATCACTCCGGAATATAAAGCATTGCAACAAAAATTAAGTAAAGGTTGGAATACCTGGTACAACAACAGCATGTTGTCACATGTATTGCTGCCAGATGGTTTTTCGATAAATATTTGTCTAACTAGTCCCGGTTCACCTGAATATGTAAGTCAAATATTCAAGGCTGCAGATATACACAACAGACCAGAGAAAACACTCCCCGGAATCCGGTCGGATGATGGCTATTACACGAGCATTAAGGTAAAATATCAAGTAGATACGATAGAAGTACAATCAGCGACAGATGGAAATGACGAAATAATACTTGTGACACCTTCAAAGAAAGCAGCCAATACGATCGTTGTTGAAGCAGGCTTATTGTGGGGCAAAAATGGAAGTATTGGTAAAGAAAACGGGCAATTAGTTGCCAGGTTACCAGGTAAAATTATAAAGCTCTATACAACCGGATCAGTAGTTGCGGATGGATATTCTGCCACAAGTGCACCACATATCGCATTCACAATGCAGCAGGAAATTGGTATATGCACCGGTAAAAAAAGAACAATTGACGAAATAAAAGCGATTCTCCAAAATCATAGATCTGCACAGGAGAAAAGAATAAACGACTTTGGCGATCTGGCCGAATCGTTTAAAGCGATGCAAACAATTTTAGCCTGGAACACAACGTACGATGCTGCAAATAATCGGGTACTCACTCCTGTTAGTCGCCTCTGGAGTAATGGCTGGGGAGGGTTTGTTCTTTTTGATTGGGATAATTATTTCGCCAGCTATATGTTTTCTCTTTTCAATAAAGATTTAGCGTATGCGAATGCCATCGAAATAACAAAGGCAATAACGCCTTCCGGCTTTGTTCCAAATTATCAATCTCCCTATGGCAATACGTCATGGGACAGGTCGGAGCCACCAGTAGGAAGTTTAGTGATATTGAATATCTACAAACGATATAAAGAAACGTGGTTTTTAAAAGAAGTTTATAACGAGCTTTTATCGTGGAATAAATGGTGGTCGCAGAAGAGAGACCGCAATGGATATTTGTGTTGGGGTTCAGATTTAATCAGCGATACTCTAAAACGTATCAGCGATAACGATCTGCAGGCAGCGAAGTACGAATCCGGTCTTGATAATTCACCGATGTATGATTCAATACCATTCAATAAACAAACAGCAACCATGGAACTGGCAGATGTTGGTTTAATGAGCCTTTACATTGCGGATTGCAATTCACTTGCTGAAATTGCCGATATTCTTGGAAAGACAGACGATGCCGTTGAAATAAGAAAACGAAGTAGTTTTTATACAAAGCAACTGGCAACTTTATGGGATGAGCAAAAAGGAATTTTTCTCAATAAAAGAATCGACAACGGTGAAAAAAGTAATGTTTTATCTCCGACGAACTTCTATCCTTTGCTTGCAAAGGCCTGCACACAACAACAAGCTGAACGAATGATTAAAGAACATTACTTTAATCCTGATGAATTTTATGGCGAGTATGTAATGCCCTCGATTGCAAGGAATGTTCCTGCATTCAAAGACAATGATTACTGGCGGGGCAGAATCTGGGGGCCAATGAACTTCCTTGTTTATCTTGGCATGAGGAATTATAATTTACAAATTGCACGGACTGATCTTGTAAAAAAATCAAAATCCCTGTTGATGAAAAACTGGCAAGCCGAAGGTGGTGTGTATGAAAATTATAATTCAGTCACCGGTGAAGGAGGTGATGTTAAAAGTGCAGACGCATTTTATCATTGGGGCGCTTTGCTGACATTTATGGAATTTATTGAAAGAGGGTATATGGATGGTCATTAAAATATTTACCTGCTACAGAAATTTTTATTATTCACCTGGCATTGTGAAAATTGAACTCGTTTTCGCTGGTACACCAAAATCCGGTGTTCCATCTTTTTTCCATGTAAATTGTTGTGCTCTTGGCGATCTGAATTTGCCACATCCCTGTCCCGGCTGATCATTTGCATGATATAAAATCCAATCTTCTTTACCATCCGGTGATTTGAAAAAACAATTGTGGCCCGGAGCATATACACCGTTCGCAGGGTTCTGTTTGAATACCGGTTCTTTTGATTTAATCCATGACGAAGGATTCATAGGGTCGCTATCAGCAGAAGCTGTTAACATGCCGAGTGAATAATTATCTGTCCAGCATCCGCTTGCTGAGTAAACCAGGAATAATTTGTTGCCATGTTTTAATATTTCTGGCCCCTCGTTTACATTTACATGCGGTACATCGTTTGGGTTATGCAAATCACCTATCGTTTCCCAATCCAATTCCGGCGAAGAAAGTTTTACCCTCTCGCCTTCCACCGTCCATGGGTTTTTCATTTTTGCAATGTAGATATTCTGCTGACCATTTGAATTGCCCTCCCAGCCTGACCAGATGATGTATAACTTTTCATTATGTTCAAATAACGAACCATCGATGCTCCATTTATCATCCGGTGTAGACAACTTTCCTTTTAATATCCATTCACCTTCCAGCGGATCGAGCGAAGAATTTTCGATTGCCCATAAACGGTGGTTAATATTGCTACCGTCATCGGCAGCAAAGTAGACATACCACTTGCCATGTATAAAATGAATTTCCGGCGCCCATAATTCTTTTGAGTAAGCCTGACCCGGCGGCGGTGTGTAAACAATTTTTACCGGAGCAGTCTTCAAATCAGCAATGCTTTTAGTTTTCCAAATGGAAATATTCCTGCCGGTTGTATTTGTATAATAGTAGAAACCATCCTTGTATATGCACCATGGATCTGCTCCCGATGATAGTAGCGGATTCGTAAAGGTTTTTGCTGATTGCGATCCCGCAGACAGCGAACTACAAAACATGATCAAAGCAACAATTACAGTCTTCATTTTATAACAAGCTGATGAAATAATGATGCTTAATCCAACGCATTTCTGAACGCTCTTACTTCTTCTGCATCGATAGAGTTATTCATATAGCTTTCTTCTGAGCCAGCAAAAGATGAATGCACGAATTCCATTTGGCTTTTCATCTTTCCACGTAATGACGAATGAAATTCAGTACAACCAGTCTTTTCCGCGATCATCTTGATATTTTCCTTACGAACGCCACTTCCAGGCATAATTATAATTCGACCATCTGCTTCGCGGTTCAACTCTTCTATCAATTGAATACCGTCTGGGGCCGCTTGTTGCTGACCAGAGGTTAATATTCTTTCACACCCGATATTGATCAATTGTTCCATCGCTTCAAAAGGATTACGGCAACGGTCAAAGGCCCGGTGAAATGTAACACCGAGCGGGTAAACAGCTTCAACAAGTTTTGAAGTCCGTTTTAGATCGATGGAACCATCACTGTTTAGCAAACCGATCACCACACCATCGCAATGCAATTGTTTACAAACATTCACATCATGCAACATCACATCAAACTCTTCATCAGTAAATAAAAAATCACCTCCGCGTGGGCGAATAATCGGATAAATCAAAACGTTGAACGATTCCCTGCATTTGCGTATGTGTCCATACGACGGAGTAGTACCTCCTTCGTATAAATTTGCACAGAGTTCTATTCTATCAGCGCCGCCCTCTACAGCCGATTTTGTTGTAAGAAAATCAGATGTCGCAATCTCTATGATATACTTTGTCTTTTCCATGCTCATGAAAAATTCTTTCTATTCACTGAACCAATTTTTAGCAGCAATTAATTTATCAGTATCATTACTTTTTATAGCGAAGCTGAAACCTTTATGTATGGCAAATGCACCAAATTCACCTTTTTTGTTCAATGCAATAAAGGCAACCTGTATATCTTTTACTTTTTCTTTCTTGATTTTTACAATTCGTTCGATAGCCTTCTTACACGCAGCTTCAGGAGACAGACCTTGTCTCATTAATTCAACGACAGTATGTGATCCACTTACACGAATCACTTCTTCACCCTGGCCAGTGGCAGCGCAAGCGCCTACCTCGTTATCAACAAATAAACCTGAACCGATAATCGGAGAGTCGCCTACTCGCCCCCTCATTTTAAATGCCATACCACTTGTTGTGCAACTACCGCTTAGGTTTCCGTTCGTATCCATCGCGACCATTCCGATCGTATCGTGATTAAATTCACCCGAAGGAAGTCGTGCAGGAACAAATGAAGTTCCCTTTTGGTTTTCGATATTTATTACAGGCTTGTATTCCGATTTGATCAACCATTGTTTATAATTCTTCTCTGCATCACCGGATAATTTTTGTTCCTCCAACGGAAATCCTTCAGCAACGGCAAATTGTTGTGCGCCGTTACCTACTAACATAACGTGTGGTGTTTTCTCCATCACTCTTCTGGCAACTGATATTGGATGCTTTATCCGTTCAAGCGCTGCTACACTACCACAGTTTGAAAATTCATCCATAATACATGCATCCAACGTAACAAACCCATCCCGATCTGGATTCGCGCCAAGACCAACGCAGCAGCCTTGTTCCGACTCAGTCACCATTACTCCTTTTTCTACCGCATCCAATGCCCTTCCACCATCTTTTAATACTGCCCATGCGCCTTTGTTTGCATTGACTCCCGCATCCCATGTGGAAATCACAATAGGTTTGCCTTTCACTGTTTCAAAATCGCCAGAAGCCCATGACTGTTTAGAAAATAATGCTCCCAAAGAACTAAATGCCGATGCTCCAATGAACTTTCTTCTATTTATCATTGTTATGTTTTGGTTCGAAATTAAAGCATTCAGTAACATGATTTAATGCAATGTTGCTAAAAATAAGTGGAAGTCGACCTATAAGAAACGAGAGGCGATTATAAGCAGGCTCTTAAACAAGATTTATTTTTGCTGAAAATAAGCATCAAAACATAATAAGTACAGAATGAAAATTGAAATAATAGCTGGTAGTCCGCGCAGGCAAAGTGTAACGAGAAGAGTTGCATTACTTCTGAAGAAATGGTTGCAGCAGAATACAGAACACGATATTGATATTATCGATTTAAGCGAATGGGACTTGCCTTTGTTACAAAAGGTTTTTGTATCGGTTGAACAAACACCTGATGAATTTAAACCGCTTTCTGAACGAATGTTTGGTGCAGATGCTTTTATTCTTGTAACGCCGGAATATAATGGCAGTTATTCTCCGGCTTTAAAAAATTTACTCGATCATTACCCCAAACAACATCACAAACCTTTCGGTATCGTAACAGCTTCTACAGGTGGTTATGGAGGAATGCGGGCAACACAGCAGCTACTTTTACTAGTACCGGCGTTATTCGGTATTGCATCACCATATATGCTGGTGGTTCCTTTTGTAGATAAAAAAATATCTATTGAGGGAGATCTGCTCGACGACAGTTTCACACACAGCGTTAGAAATTTTACAACAGAGTTTTTGTGGCTAGCGGAAAATATTGTGAAAGAGAAAACAGCTACGCAGATTTAAAAACAATTTATGATGTATGATTTAGGATTCATGATTTGCTCGGGTTGATACTTCCTATTGCCAATCTCCTGTTCACAAATCGTAAATCCTAAATCAGAAATCGAAAATCGCACTCAGTCTTTCCATCTCCACTCTCCTTCTATCTGCAGCGCTTCCTTCAGATTGCTCTTTAATAATTTTTCTTTCAGCACATCGTCGTTCATATGCGTCGCGTTCAATGTTGATGCATCTGCAAGACCATACAATAACATCGAACCGAAGCGGACAGTATTTTCTATTTCATCTTTCTTTACAGCACTGAAAACGTCGCAATCAGCATGATAACAATCAATGATCGCTTTGCTTAAACTTCCCGAGGCGCCACCTGTTGGAATACCTTCGAGCATAAATGGTTGATGATCGCTATGTAATCCGAGTCCGGTACGAAATGAATTGGTAAATGAAGTATCGGTTTGTTTTGCCATTTCGCCAATGGATTTGATCAACGTTGAATCCTCGTCAGTGCCCGTTGAATAACCTTTCGGGTTATTCGTCATATCGAAATTGAGCATATAACGAACAGTATTCAATGAACCATCTTTCATTGCCTTCCCCACATACGCTTTTGAGCCAAGCAGTCCTTCTTCTTCTCCCATGAACATAACAAATTCTACGGTGCGCTCCGGTTGAAGATTAAGTGCTTTAAATGTGCGGGCCATATCCAAGACAGAAAATGAACCAATACCGTTATCGATAGCGCCAGTAGCAAGATCCCAGCTATCAAGGTGTCCGCCGATCACGATTTTTTCATTCGGAATTGTTTTACCTTTTATCGTTGCAATTACGTTTCTTGCTTTCACAACTCCTGAAAAATTAGTCATGGTAATGTGTGCGGTACCTGGTGACGTTTTCAATTGTTCTTTCAGTTTCATTCCATCATCATTGCCGATACACACCGCGGGAATCGGTATCAATTTACCTGTTACAGATGCTGTGCCCGTCAGTAAAATTGCTCCCGGAGCTCCATTGAAAAGAATAATACCTTTCGCACCGTATTTTATTGCTAATGCTGTTTTTTCAGAACGATGCAGATTATGCAAACCTTCCTTTGAGCCAGGTAATATTCCCAGTGCGGCAAAAACGATTTTACCTTTTGCGGCATCAGGATTTGCTTTATAATCGTCTTCGAGTCCATTTCCCATATCAACCAGGTCACCGGTCAAATCTGCTTTTACGGGAGAATGCGCCAGCGTTACAGCTTTATATTTTATATTGTTAATCGACACATCCAGTGTACCGCGGCTCCAGCTTTCTGCTTCAAACACCTGGTAAGTTGGTTTGAATCCATACGATTTTAATAGATCGTACGCGAACGTCTCTGCCTTAGCGCCGTTTGGCGAACCGGTAAGACGGTGACCGATTGTTTCAGTAGCAGTTTGCAATGAAGAATATGCTTTTGAATTTTTAGCAACTTCACTGTTAATCTTATTGAAGATGTCCTGCCATTCTGCTTTTGATTGTGCAAACAGAGTTGTAAATAAAAATAGAGTGAGTGCAACCAATACTAATTTTCTCATGGTGATTGTTTGAAGCGTGAAGATAATTTATTTGAAGATTAATCTTTACACTGGAAGGGTAATCTCTTTGTAGAGATAAACGTACATTTTTATTTATTTTGTCCTGCAGGGACAACCTCTAAAACAGCACTACGGGTGACACATATACACAATTATATGTCCAATTAATATTCTCAGTAAAGGGAAGATATAGCTTTATACAATCTGCATGGGAACAAAATCTTTATAAATACATTACGACGGTAATTCAAATTGACAAGCACAAATTATTGGCAATAAATGGCATGCCAGATCATATTCACATCTTTGTCGGCTTGAATCGTGCAATTGCGATTTCCGATTTGGTAAAAGATATAAAACGAGCAAGTAATAATTGGATAAACAGTCAGGCTTTTACAAATCAAAAATTTGAATGGCAGGCAGGCTATGGAGCATTTTCATATAGCAAATCACATATTGATGTGGTATGCAAATACGTTCAACATCAAAAGGATCATCATAAAAAACAATCGTTTCAAAAAGAATACATTTCGCTTTTGAAGCTATTTGATATCACCTTCAAGGAAGAATATCTTTTTGAATTTTACGACTAACATGCCGGCTAACCAGATTGCCCTTCCAGGGCAACCATCCAATCTTTATGTCTTCTTCTACAAGGAGATTACGCCTCTGGCGTAATCGTTTATTAAAGTCATGGCTATTGACAATACTTCCATGATACTTAATAAAGTATCAGCCTCTATTTGTTCGTCATAAACTTTTCAAGGCTCCTTCTTGCCTGCTTTTGCACTGCATTTTTCATAAAATTTGTCCAGCCGAATAAAACACCCTTCCAACCAAGCGCTTGCCCGATCCATGTACTCAACCGGAAAGCGTCGCTATGCTCAATAATCTTTCCCTCACGGACACGCATAAAGGCTTTTATATTATTCGTGACTTTATTTCCTGATTTTGAAAATGTGTAATTGGCAATCCATTGACAGGTGACATATTCTTCATCATCGGCTTTGATATCGGAGTAAGTGAGCGAAAAGTCTTTTGCATTTTTACAGAGCATCTCCCACATAGCCTTTACTTCATCGCCATGAAGCAACCCGAAAACGGGATCACTGAACACTGCGTCATCACTATAACAGTCTTGCATAGTCTTGTAATCCAACCGCTGAAAAGCCGCATAAAACCGTTCGGGGATTTGTTCAATAGAATTCATAAAAAGAAAATTACTGTATGTAAGGATTCTGTAAATTTAATTCTGAAAAAATTATTTCTTTTAAATGTTCTCTGAAAACAACCTTCGTAGCGGGGAAATTCAATTGAATTCTTAATAAGTAATCTATGAGCGAAAGTACTGCCTTGAAAAGTCTTCACCTTGAATACAGGATCTGGATCGCCGAACTGAATTTTGATATTAATCTCATTCGCATCTTCAACGACAGGTTACAGGAATTATTAACCGAAAAGAAAGGCGAAGCTGCAGGATTTGATAATAAATTTGATAGCAGCCGCATCACTATTGATGAACTCCGGCACAGAATGCATATTGAGAAAATGAATCTCGCTGCAGTTTCGCGGGATGCTCAGGCTGATACTCACTATAAGAACAAAATACAGGAAAATTACAAAGGTATCCGCGACGATTTTTTCAAATTCAGAGTTTCTTTCAATGATCTGAAGAGCGAGTTTCTGAAAATTGAAAACAAGTAGTTGTTGTCATTATTCTTCTTTTTGTCAAAATGACTTCTGATAGATTTTCATTTCACTGCAAATAATATTGCCATAATTTCGGCGGTCAAATCATCTCCCACATGAGAAAGCTATTGTTTTGTTCGTTTTGTGTTATTTATTCCGTTGTACTATCCGCTCAACCTAATAAAGAAGACTCCGCATTTATCCGGGATAATTACACAAAAAGAGAAGTGTATATTTCAATGCGTGATGGTGTAAAATTATTCACCGCTATTTATGAACCAAAAGATGCAGATGCCGTACCAATTCTACTGCAGCGTACACCATATTCCTGCTCACCATACGGAACAGATAAATTTCCGTTCCGGCTTTCGCCAAATAACATTTTACTGAAAGAAAAATATATTGTTGTATACCAGGATGTACGGGGCCGTTATAAAAGCGAAGGCAATTTTAAAGAAATGACCCCGGCTATTGATCATAAAAAATCAAACAAGGATGTAGATGAAAGCAGCGATACCTACGATACAGTTGATTGGCTTATCAAAAACACAAAATCAAATGGACGGGTCGGAATGTGGGGCATCTCCTACCCCGGCTTTTATGCTTCTGCAGCGTTGCCGGATGCACATCCTGCAATAAAAGCTGTTTCGCCACAAGCGCCGGTAACAGATGAATTTGTTGGCGACGATTGCAATCATAATGGCGCATTTTTCCTGCTGGATAATTTTGACTTCTATAGTTATTTCGATGGACAAAAAAGTGAAAGCGGTGAAGATTACAAGCCTGTTTTCTCTGCGAGAAGAAAAAATAATTACTCTTTCTTTCTCGATATGAAGACGCTCAATGGCGCCAACGACTCATCGTTTTATAACAAGAAAGGAATTATCTGGCAACAAGCACTGGATCATGATACCTATGACAGCTTCTGGCAGGCGAGAAATATACGGCCGCATTTAAAAAACATAAAACCAGCCGTATTAGTTGTCGGCGGATGGTTTGATGCAGAAGATATGTTTGGCGCATTGCGCACCTACGAAGCAATCGAAAAGCAAAGCCCAGGCAACAATACAAGAATCATCATGGGACCATGGACACATGGTGGTTGGGCCGGCGCTAACTGGACTAAGTTTGGTACGTATGAGTTTGGCACCAACCTGAACCAATATTATAAAGAAGAAATTGAAACGAAATTTTTCAATTACTATTTGAAAGATAAAGGCAACTTCGATGCGGCAGAAGCTACGGTTTTTGAAACAGGATCTAATCAATGGAAACAATATAAACAATGGCCGCCACAGGAAAGTACAAACAAAGTTTTCTACTTCCGGGAAAATCAAATTTTATCATCAAAGAAACCCACTGCAACTAAAGGTTTTGATGAATATCTCAGTGACCCCAATAAACCTGTTCCCTATACCGATGGTATTTATGGTCGGCGAAACAACGAATATCTTGCCGAAGACCAGCGTTTCGCAAGTGAACGTCCTGATGTTTTATTTTTTCAAACGGATACATTGACGGAAGATATGGTCGTAACGGGCAGATTGCACATTAATCTTTTTGCCTCAACTACCGGTACTGATGCTGATTTTATTGTAAAGCTCATTGATGTATTACCGGATAATGAGCCGAATCCTTCGCCTAATCCGAAGAATTTGCAAATGGGCGGTTATCAGAGAATGGTAAGAGCAGAAGTTTTTCGTGGCAAATTCAGGAACAGTTATGAAAAACCTCAAGCTTTCATACCAGGTAAAGTAGAGAAAATTTCTTTCGATCTCAACGAAGTAGCACATAAATTTCTGAAAGGTCATCGCATTATGGTACAAGTGCAAAGCAGTTGGTTCCCTATCGTTGACCGCAATCCGCAGAAATTTATGAAAATAGCAACAGCGAAAGAAAGCGACTATCAAAAAGCTGCTATCCGCATTTATCATGATGAGAACAACAGTAGCAATATTGTTTTACCTATTATAAATGAATAATGGATAGAAATGTCTGTTACACCTGTGTTATAAATGCTATATCTCTTTAAAAGATATTTATTCTAAAAGAGTAGATACGGCATACGTAAACAAACGTTTTCGCTAAATATTAAATCCGAAAGGCTGTTTGATGATTTCAAACGGCCTTTTTTGTACTCTTGCAGTAAATACTATACGAATGAAAAAAGCCTTTTTCGTTTTAGCGATTGTTTGTAGCTGCATGAGTTATGGGCAAGTAAATATTATCCCTCAACCTGTATCAGTGAAGCAACCGAAAATCGCGGCCAATTTCCAGATCAATGCACAAACAAAAATTGTATTAGAAGGAAGTAATCTTGAAAATTCAGCCAATTTTCTGAATGATTATTTACAGGCGTATTACAACCTAAAGCTGGAAACAGCTACAAAGGCCACCGGAAAAAATTCAATAGTATTAAACTTTGACCGGCTTGATATTGGTACCGGAGCGTATAATCTGAATGTTGATAACAAAGGCGTTTATATTGGCGGTGATAATGAAGAAGGCGTGTTTTACGGAATTCAATCGCTGATCCAATTATTACCGGTTGAACAAACCACTGCTTTAAAAATTCCATTTGTGAGCATTAGCGATCATCCGCGTTTCGGTTATCGTGGGTTGATGCTGGATTGTGGCCGTCATTTTCTTCCTGTATCTTTTGTAAAAAAATTCATTGACTATCTCGCACTACATAAAATGAATTATTTCCATTGGCATTTAACGGAAGACCAGGGATGGCGCATCGAAATAAAAAAATATCCGCGGTTGACAGAAGTTGGCGCCTGGAGAAACGGCACTATCATTGGTCACCATCCGGGTACCGGAAATGACAATGAACGTTCTGGCGGATTCTATACTCAGGAAGAAGTAAAAGACATTGTGAAATATGCTGCGCAACGATACATTACAGTGGTACCTGAAATAGAAATGCCTGGGCATGGCGGTGCGGCTATTGCAGCATATCCGTATTTAAGTTGCTTTCCTGAACGATCTACAAAATCTGAATACTCGCCCAAGGCTGCATGGTCAGGTGATACTACTGGCAAACAAGTGGTACAGGCATGGGGCGTATACAATGACGTTTTTTGTGCAGGCAAAGAAGAAACGTTCAAATTTTTACAAGATGTGATTGATGAAATCGTTCCTCTTTTTCCTGGGCAATATATTCATGTGGGTGGCGATGAATGCCCGAAGACACATTGGAAAACTTGTCCCGATTGCCAAAAAAGAATGAAGGATAACAATCTGAAAGATGAGCATGCATTACAAAGTTATTTTGTACAGCGCATGGAGAAATATATCAATAGCAAAGGCAAAAAAATAATTGGTTGGGATGAAATTCTGGAAGGTGGATTGGCGCCAAACGCCACTGTAATGAGCTGGCGCGGCGAAGCAGGTGGCATAGAAGCTGCAAAGCAAAAGCATAACGTAATAATGACACCGACAACTTATGTTTACCTTGATTATTCACAAACAAAGAATGAAGATTCATTAGTTATCGGCGGTTTCTTACCACTTGAAAAAGTATATAACTATGAACCATACCCGAAAGAATTAACAGCAGAACAGGCAAAATATATCACTGGCGTACAAGCCAACCTATGGACAGAATACATATCTAATCCTTCTAAGGCTGAATATATGTTGTTTCCGAGAGTGGACGCACTGAGTGAAGTAATATGGTCGCCAAAGGAGAAAAAGAACTGGACTGATTTTCAGAAAAGATTAGAAACACAGTTTAAGCGATATGATTTATGGAAAACACATTACAGCAAGGCGATCTATGATTTGAAAGCAAGTATAATTCCAACTTCTGATAATAAGGCAATCGCCTGGAAGCTGGAAACGAAAAATAAAGAAGGAAAAATTATTTATTCTACCGGAAGTGACAAAAATAAAACGACTGAATATAAAACCCCGATCCTGATAACAAATGCTGTAAAAGAGTTAAACGCAATTCAAACCGATAAAGGTAATCGTCTACTTGGAAACTGGATTGAACAAAAATTCTCAATTAATAAAGCCACAGGCAAATCTGCTACCTTGATAACGCCTCCAGCAAATAATTATCCCGGCGATGGCGCTTTTACATTAGTAAATGGTGTACAAAACGAAAATGGACTTGCTAAATCAGAGGAGTTTCTTGGCTTCAACGGAACTGATTGCGAAGCGTCGATTGACCTGGGAACTGTACAACAAATCAGTACTGTAACAGCACATGTTTTAGATGAGCAGGGAAGCTGGATTTATCGTCCCAAATACTTCCAGGTCTCCATTTCAAAAGATAATGATCAATATACGTCAATGGGAACGACGGATATTTTCACAGCCGCATCTACACCAGGCAATGGCACCATGACGGTGAATCAAAAATCTGTTGCAGCGAGATATGTGAAAGTGAAAGTCGGCAACTATGGAACAATTGCAGAAGGCATGCCCGGGGCGGGAAATAGCGCATGGTTATTTGTCGATGAAATTGAGGTGAATTAGTGTTGATTAGCTCTTCCAACTAAGTTTATATACATTCTCTGATAAAACTTTATTTTCGCACCGCTTTTATACACTGAAACTTATTAGTTATGACAATGGTTGATTCGTTCGAAAAGATATCCTGTAAAATTTTTCCGGATTTATATAAAGGATCGCAGTTTGTTGCCAAAGAGATTGCAAACCTGATCAGGGAAAAGCAAAAGAAAAAAGAAAAATGCGTGCTTGGTCTTGCGACAGGCTCTACACCCAAAACATTGTACCGTGAGCTGATCCGGATGCACAAAGAAGAAAAGCTCAGTTTTAAAAACGTTATTACATTCAATCTTGACGAATATTACCCGATTGATAACGTTGCTTTACAAAGCTATAATCGTTTCATGCGAACCAATCTTTTCGACCATGTAGATATCGATCCGAAAAATATTCATATTCCCAATGGAGAAATACCAAAAGATGAGATTAAAGAACATTGCAGACAATATGAAAAGATGATCGAAGACGCAGGCGGAATCGATTTACAAATACTTGGCATCGGGAACAATGGACATATTGGCTTTAATGAACCGGGATCAGGAATTTACACACGCACAAGGTTGATAACGCTGGATACGTCTACGAGAATTGCCAACGCTTACGAGTTCGCCAACATTTCAGAAGTACCACGTCTTGCAATAACGATGGGCATCAGCACCATCATGAAATCGAAAAAAGTGATACTGATGGCCTGGGGCCCTGGTAAAGCGCCTGTAATAAAGAAAGCGGTTGAAGATGATGATACAGAACATGTGCCGGCCTCATTGTTACAGAATCACGATAACGTAACATTTGTGATAGATGAAAGCGCTGCAGGTGAGTTGACGAGGAATAAATCGCCGTGGCTGACCGGTGATTGCGAATGGACGCCAAAAATGATCCGCAAAGCGGTAATTAATATGGCATTGAAACTGAAAAAATCTGTATTGAGCCTGACTACATCGGATTACAATGAATACGGATTAAGTGATTTGCTTGTAGAAAAAGGTGATGCTTATGAAATAAACCTGCAGGTTTATTATATGCTTCGCGATAGCATCACAGGATGGCCCGGAGGAAAACCGGATTATAAAGTAACTACACACCCTGAACGATCTGAGCCCTATCCAAAACGTGTTATTATCTTTTCACCCCACCCGGATGATGATATCATTAGTATGGGCGGAACTTTTCAGCGTTTACATGACCAGGGACATGATGTACACGTAGGCTATCAAACCAGCGGCAATATTGCTGTAACAGATGAATTCGTTACACGCTTTTTGGATTTTGCCGTAGGCTTTGAACAGATTGCAGGTATTGATACTAGCAAGTCAGGGAAAATTTTAAAAGACGCAAGAAAATTTATTGCAACGAAGAAATCAAACCAGATGGATACGCCGAAAATCCGTGAAATAAAAGGTTTGATAAGAAGATGTGAAGCTGCCGCAACATGCCGGTACGTTGGTATTAAAGATGAAAATATCCATTTCCAGAATCTTCCTTTCTATGAAACTGGGACTATTGAAAAGAAACCAATGGGTGAAAAGGACGTAAAGATCACCATGGAGCTGTTGCGTGAAATAAAACCGCACCAGGTGTACTGTGCCGGTGACTTTGCCGATCCACACGGAACGCATATTGTTTGTTTCAATGTAGTGCTCGAAGCGCTGAGAAGAATAAAAGCTGCAGGCGATGAATGGATCAATGAATGTTGGCTTTGGCTCTACAAGGGCGCATGGCAGGAATGGAATATCGAAGAAATTGAAATGGCGATACCAATGAGCCCTGACCAGGTATTAAAGAAACGTTTTGGAATATTTATCCATCAATCACAGAAGGATTCCGTTCCTTTCCAGGGCGCTGATGCGAGAGAATTCTGGCAAAGAGCGGAAGAAAGAAATGCTAATACGGCAAAGATCTACGCTGATCTTGGTTTGACGCATTATGCGGCGATCGAGGCGTTTGTGCGATGGGATTATTAGAAATAGCTTGATTGCTAAATTGTTTGATTGTTATAAACTTAAACGAGGCGTTCGAACTAGTGTTGAACGCCTCGTTTCGTTGAATGGATTTACAGTTGCCTGTGCCATTTAAAAAAACTACAAAGAATCTGTAAGTGAGTTCGGATCGACAGGTGCTGCAATGTTATCATCATTATTTTCTACAAACTCATTCATGTAAATGCGGAAAAGGATGATTACATAACTGATCAACAACGGACCAAAGATCAAACCAACGAAACCAAATAACCCAAGTCCGACAATTACACCAAGTATTGTAATAACAGGATGCACATCGCCTATCCTTCTCAAAAGCGTCATTCTTGCGAGATAATCAACATTGCCGGTTACAACTGCGCTGTAGATTAAAACACCGGTTGCCTGCCAGGTACTTCCATTCGCATACATATAAATTACCAACGGCACCCACACGATCATTGTACCAACCACAGGGAAAAATGCAAAAATACCGGTAAGAAAACCCCAGATCGCGAATTCATCCACCCTGAAAATGAAATAGCCTAATGTGGCAACAATACCTTGTATGATTGAAATGATCGGTATACCCAATGCATTTGCTTTAATCATTTTTTTTGTTTCCGAAGCGAGCATATTAATGTTATGTGGCTTCAGCGGAATGTAATGAGATAACGAACGCTCCATTTCCCGGCCATTATAAAGCATGTAATACAGTACGAATAACATAATAGCCATGTTTGTCACAAGGTTCGCAGTACTGTTTAATAAAGAAGGCAACATAGTCGCCCCCCTGTTCAGCAAGCCTGACAATGATTGCTGTGAAAAAAGGTTGACTCCTGTACGTTTTTGAATGACTGTGACCGAAGATTTCACAGCGTCTACAATTTGTGAAGGGTTACTGAGAAATGTTTCAATTTTCGGACTGATGAGCGTAATGGCAAGATAAACCGGCAGGCCTAACAGTAACAGATAAAACACGATAAAGGTTACCGCTGCTACACCCTTTTTCCATTTTCTGAAATAAATAAGTTGAAAATAATTTGAGCGGCTCAGGATGTATAAGGTGACGGCGCCTAACAATCCAGGAATAAAAATAACAAGTTCTTCAATGATCATGAAGAGCAGGAAAAGGATGATTAATAAAAGAAGAACCTGTTTTATCCGGTGGTTAAAATCTGACATTACACTAAGATACTGCATTGGTAAATGAGTACCGATTTAATTACTGACGGTTACAATAAGTACATCTATCTTCTGAAGATCTGCCCGGCCCCTATTTACTTTTGCTGTAAATACGAGTATTGACTCACGTTAAATAACTCGGATATCTGTTTACGTTATAATAAAGCTGCTAAAATAAAAACCCCACTAAAAAGCGGGGTTGGTTCCAAACTAACTGCATATTATATTAAGCCACCGAGATCAAAAATATATCACCGAAATGGTTATTACAATAAGATTTACTACCTACAAAATTTCACAGTGTTACTAATTGGATAGAATTCATTTTGCAGATTTTAAAATTCTATGGCTTGATAAACTGAAGTAAATGAGCAGTTTTCTAAAATTGTATGAAATTTCATTTGCAACAGATAGGATCACTTCTCCAGCACCTCTGCCCATCGTTTCTTACCCTTCCGAAGATGGAGAAGTTCGAAATCAGATTTTCAAAAAGTAAATTCAAATAAAAATTCCACAGGTGGATCAATCATAACATAATTAACGGGAATAAATTCCACAAACATCTATTTGCATCGATGCAACGTAAATGAAATTGAAAAAGTCTTTTTTGACGACAAGCAACGCCAGGACTGCTTCATAACCCGTACCCCAAAAATTAATTCTGACTGGCATGATGTTTTAATTATTTGGGCATGATCAAACTATTTGTTCTCGTACTCGTATTCGTCGTTAGCGCCACCGTACTTTTTATATCCGATACACCAGCGCTTCCAACCTCAGGTAAAATTACATTTATAGCTCTTGAAGCTATTGTTTTTCAAATTTGTATGATGGATAAATCTTTTCTCAAGAAAGATAAAAGGTCTGAACTCCGAAAATTCATCGATGATTAGTCGTTATTATTAAAAATGCTTTGCCGATTACCGGCAATCTTTTTCTCCACAATCAATATTCTCCCGTTCGGTTTCAATTGTAAGATGGCTGATATGCAGGTGTTCCATTGCATGGCGTAACTCGTGTTTGATATTCTTTTCATCTTCCATGCTCACGTTATTCTCCAGCATAAAATGGCCGGTCATCGCATTTTCAGTTGTACTCATAGCCCAAACATGCACATGGTGAACCTCTTTGATCCCTTTAATTTTCAAAGCCTCTTTTTTCACTTCTTCGATATCAATCTCTTTAGGAACACCATCCAGTGAAAGCCGCAAGCTGTCTTTTAAAAGATTCCATGTGCCCAGCAGAATTACTACCGCCACCAATATTCCCAACACCGGATCGAGCCAGTACCATTGTGTATACGAAATGATGATGCCGCCTACCACCAGCGCGGCGCTTACCAATGCGTCTGACATAAGATGGAGGTAGGCGCTTTTGATATTCATATCCTTTTCTTTCCCTTTCATGAATAACAAGGCTGTAAAAAAATTAATCGCAATACCAATTGCCGCGATTATTGCAATAGTTTTTCCCGGCAAAGGTTCAGGATAAAGTAAACGATGTATAGATTCATATGCTATGGCACCGATGCTCAATAATAAAATAACTGAATTGAAAAGCGCCGTCAAAATGGTTGTCTTACGATAGCCATATGTGTACGTTTTATTCGACTTTACCTTTTGTAGGCGAAATGCAAGCAGCGATAATGCAAGACTTCCTACGTCTGCTAGATTATGACCTGCATCAGAAAGCAATGATAAAGAACCAATACGTAATCCGGCAATCGCTTCAATAATGACGAATAAAAAATTCAGACTTATCCCGACGATGAATGCCCTGTTGACATTTTCCAACACCACCGAATGGCTATGATTATGGTTATGATGTGAATGATCGTGACTATGCGCCATGTTCTGAAGCTGATTTAAAGCAAGGTACCCCTTAAAATACTCGCCGCGATTGTAAAATATATTACCAAACCTGTCACATCCACCAGTGTAGCCACAAGCGGAGCAGAGGATGTAGCCGGATCAATCTTAAACTTTTTTAAAACTATCGGTATCATTGATCCGCTTAACGTTCCCCACATCACGATTCCAATCAATGAAAAGAAAATAGTTATTGCAATCAACAGCCAATGCGGGCCATAGTCAAACCATTTCAGGTTTTGCCACAATGTGATACGAAGCAAACCGATGGCTCCTAATAAAACGCCAAGCAATAATCCGGATAAAATTTCGCGACGCATTACATACCACCAATCCCGAATGGAAAGTTCCTTCAACGACATCGCACGAATAATAAGCGTTGCCGCCTGTGAACCACTGTTGCCCCCGCTTGAAATTATCAACGGAACAAAAAGTGCAAGCACCACAGCTCTTGATATCTCTTTATCAAAATAGCCCATAGCAGTAGCCGTCAGCATTTCTCCAAGGAAAAGAATGATGAGCCAGCCTGCCCGTTTGCGTATTAGCGAGAAAAACGGCGTTTTAACATACGGATAATCCAGCTCTTCCAAACCACCGAAACGTTGAATGGCGACTGTGTCTGTTTGCTCCGCCACATCCAATACGTCATCCACGGTTATTACACCGAGCAACAAATTATCTTTGTTGGTCACAGGTAAAACAACCCTGTCATATTCTTTGAATTTTGTTACAGCATCTTGCTTTGAGTCATCAATATTCAGACTGACAACAAAACCATCCATTATATCTTCTATCCTTTTTTGTGGTTCATTCAGCACCAATCGGCGCACCGGAATATCATCCAATAGTCTTCCGCTTTTATCTACGACATAAATCACATTGACCGCTTCATTATCGTCATGCGATTTTCGAAGTTTCTCAGAAGC
The DNA here is from genome assembly GCA_049840875.1 of Chitinophagaceae bacterium. Classification (GTDB taxonomy): domain Bacteria; phylum Bacteroidota; class Bacteroidia; order Chitinophagales; family Chitinophagaceae; genus JAFDYH01. Next base: position 63,041 of record JASGJE010000010.1, read on the forward strand.
CTGCGCGATGGTTAACTCTTTATCTACCGACGCAAATTCCTTATTCATAATTCTTGCAACACTATTGGCCGGATAACCAAGCGAATCGTGAACAATCTTTTTATTGCTTTCATTGAGATAATCAAGGAAAGCTGAAAGTTCAATGCCTTTTAATTGTGAGTAGAACATGATCCGGTCGTCCGAACGTATATCATTCAGAATAAGAGAAACTTTCTCTTTTGGCAGGTTGCGGACTATTCTTTTTTGCAGCGGCAGATCCAGGTAGGGAAATACCTGCTGCTGCTGTTCCGCACCAAATGTTTTGAATGCATTCAAAGCAGTATCATCCGGCAACGGTTCAAAAATCTGGGCAACATCCGCAGGGTGAAGGCTATCTTTTTTATTTCCATAAAAACGAAACAACCCGGAAAAATCGCCTTTTAATAATTTTTTCCTGATTTCTTTCAGATTAATCATTGTCTTAAAAGATTATTGGCTCAACGAAAAATTCCTCTCTGGTATTGATAGGTACCTGCTTCGTATGATGGGGTTTAAAAAGCGATATTACTTAAAAGTAAGATGAGGGAAAATTCAATCTTACGATTTGATAATTATACTGCACAATGATTTTGCCCGTAAGAGGTTTTGCTTTATTTTTGCCGCCCCAAACAGGGCTACGGCCCCGTAGCTCAACTGAATAGAGCATCTGACTACGGATCAGAAGGTTTCAGGTTTGAATCCTGACGGGGTCACAAAGGTTAGCGCAGGCTGACCTTTTTTGTTATAAAATTTGAGCAGTAGCTTTATATTTCTCTTATCCCGACAGGTATGAAAATCCATTTTTGGTCGATTGGAAAGGCGCATGAACCATTTATAAAGGATGGAATTGACGATTTTACCAAACGCATTTCCAAATATTACCCCGTTGAATGGTCGATTATCTCTCCTCCAAAAAACGCCGCGGTTTTGAGTGAACCTGATTTGAAAAAAAAGGAAGGTGAAATCATCCTGGAAAGATTAAACAAAGACGATTATTTAATTGCACTCGATGAGCACGGAAAACAAGTAAGTTCCGAAGCGTTGGCGGAATTTATTATAAAGCGTTCCAACCAAAGTATACGCAACCTGGTTTTTTTAATTGGAGGAGCTTTTGGCATTGATACGGCTGTATTGGACAGAGCTAATTATAAATGGAGTTTATCGCAGCTTACCTTTCCACATCAACTAGTGAGGCTTATACTTGCAGAGCAGGTGTACCGTGCATGCACTATTATTAAAAATGAAAAATATCATCACCGGTAATTTGTTGCAGATTGGCAGATTAAGTTTTTCTTTGTGAATATTCTTTAAAGATGGAAATATCTATAACGCTGATAATAATTATTATTACCTGCATCGTCTCCATTAGTGCTTTCAGTAATGCTAAAATTACGGACGACCTTATCTTTTATCCTCCGGCGGTAAGTCAGCACAACCAGTGGTATCGTTTTTTTACTTGCGGATTTATCCATGCAGATTGGGCTCATTTGTTTTTCAATATGTATGTATTGTATGCATTTGGCGCTGGTCAACGGAATAGCGGCGTTGAATTTATTTTTAAAGAAATCTTTGATAGTAAAGGAGGTTTCTTGTATGTGGTCATGTATATCGCTGCGCTTGCAATTTGCCTGATTCCAACTTACAATAAGAATAAAGACAATTATGGTTATCGAAGCCTGGGAGCTTCAGGCGCAGTTTCCGCTGTCGTTTTTGCCTATATGCTTTTTAATCCCATGCGAGGAATGGGACTTCTTTTTCTTCCAATCTATATTCCCGGATTTCTTTTTGGAATCTTATACCTTGCCGTTTCATCCTGGTGGGATAGACGTGGCGGCGGAAATATCAATCACTCTGCACATATATGGGGTGCGATATTCGGTATTGTATTCGTAATATTTGTTTGCCGGGTGTTTTCAGACTTTCCGGTGCTGCAGAATTTTATAGACCAGGTAAAAAATACAAGATTGTCAAATCTTATTCAATTTGGTCACTAAAAGTTATTTGTAAAACTGCCTTCGTTTTATCTGTCAATTTAAACCGGTCGTCGATCCGGTATCCGATCACCCAGATAATTTTTTTATCCATCTCCAATACCCATACTTTTTCTTTTTCTGTTTTTGAAAGCTTCTGGTCAATAAAAAAACGGGCTAATTTTTTTTTCTTCTTCATCCCTAACGGATAAAAGTAGTCGCCTTGCTTCCATTTGCGAAGCAATAATGGAAATTTAATCTCTTTTAAATCCAACAGAGCTATGGAGTTGGCAGTTGTAAGTTGTGAGTCGTGAGTAATGGTTTTCAATTGCAAATTGCCAATTGCAAATTGCAAACTCTTGGCGCCTTCTTCAATTAAAATAGTCTCAGCTTCCATAGACGCAACCGGCGCTATGATCAGCCAATTCCTGTTTTTAATAATTCTGTGCGATGATGAGGTTATAAATTTTCCCGATTCACTATCAAGTAAGCTGATAACCTCATTCAATTGCGTTGAATGAAAACCAAAGTCTTTTATGATCTCGTAAACAATGCTGTGTAAAGGCGTCGATTTTTTTAATTTCAATACCGGGATATGAATTTCATTTCCCTTTTGTTCGATCAATTTCTTTTTATGAATTTCAATAGCCTGGTGATAGAGTAATTCAATATCGCGGAACCGGGTGAGATTATCGGCAAGATTGTTCTCAGCGCCAGGATAAATTTTCTGAATCAATGGTATAACCTGGTGACGAATGAAATTCCGGCTATACTTATCGGAAGCATTTGAACTATCTTCTACCCAATCCAAATGCTGATCTTTTGCAAACGCAATAATTTCTTCCCTCTTTGCAAATAATAACGGACGTATAATCTTCTCCTGTTTGGGTAATATTCCGTGTAAGCCGGTAATGCCAGTGCCTTTGAAAAAATTCATCAGCAATGTTTCGATATTATCATCAAGATGATGAGCGGTGAGGAGAAAGTCGTAAGTCGTAGGTCGTAAGTTTTGAGTAAGCAATTCATTAAACCAGCTATATCGCAACTCTCTGGCAGCAACCTGTGTAGAAATTTTTTTCTCTTTTGTATACGCAACTGTGTCGAATTTCTTAACCAGTACATCAACTGAATATTTGTTACGGAGTTCTTTTACAAATTGTTCATCTCGTTCACTCTCCTCCCCTCTCAGTTGAAAATTACAATGTGCGATTGTAAACGCATATCCGGCCTGATAGCATAACTCACATAAGACAACAGAATCAACACCACCACTTACAGCAAGCAGCAATCTGTCTTTTTGCGAAAAAAGATTATTAATCCTGATATATTCTTTAAAAAGAAAGAGAAGATCCATGTATGTAGTTATCACTTTCAGCCTGGTTAAAATGTCAATTCTTCATATACTCCACGTAATTCTCCATATGCTTTTTCATCACCGGCCCTTTTTGCTTCCAGCATTCCTTTTTCATAGAATTTTATAGCTAAATCAATTTCATTGAGCCTTTCTAATAATTTGCCAAGATGATAATAACTTCCTGTATACTCTGGCTCTCTTTCAAGCAGTGCTTCAAATTGGTCACGGGCAAGCAAATCATTTCCTGCTTTGATGTATTCTAATGCCAACGCATGCTGAGCGAAACTATCCTTAGGATTTATAGCCAGTAATTCTTTGAGTTTTGCAATACGATCCATGTGGTTAAAAAATTTCTTTTCCTTATGCCTGTATTTTACCGTTAACTCTTATCTTTGACATTAGTTGCATAAACAACTTTTCTTCTCACGATAAAAATGCCTTCATGAAGATTCTCGTCTGTATCAGTAAAACGCCGGACACAACGGCAAAAATAGCTTTCACCGATAACAACACGAAATTCGACACCAATGGCGTGCAATGGATTATAAATCCGTACGACGAGTGGTACTCATTGGTCCGTGCCATTGAGTTAAAGGAAAAAGACGCTTCTGTCGTAATTCATCTTGTAACAGTTGGTAGCGCTGATGCAGAGCCCATTATTCGTAAGGCACTTGCCCTTGGTGGAGATGAAGCATTTCGGGTAAATACAGAAAGCCATGATAGTTTTTATATCGCTTCGCAAATTGCTGCGGTAGCAAAACAGGATAGCTACGATTTAATCTTTACAGGTAAAGAAACAATCGATTATAATGGTTCTTCGATAGGCGGACTACTGGCAGAACTGCTTGGGCTACCTTACATTTCCCTTGCAACAAAATTTGAACTAAGCGGAAGCAAAGCAACTGTAACACGGGAGATTGAAGGTGGTGAAGAAGTTTGTGAAGTTGACCTACCCGTAGTCGTTAGTTGCCAGAAAGGTGTGGCAGAACAGCGAATTCCAAACATGCGCGGCATTATGGCTGCAAGAACCAAACCGCTGAAAGTAGTTGAACCTGCACCAGCCGATACGCTCACAACCATCACAGCATTTAGTTTGCCACCGGCAAAGGCTGGCGTCAAATTAGTGCCTGCCGATAATGTGGAAGAACTGGTAAGATTATTACACGAAGAAGCAAAAGCGTTTTAAAGGATAATGGAATAATTGGGAATTGATAATCCTTAACGCACATTTTTTCATCTTCAAATTTTCAAATTCAAATCATGTCTGTTTTAATATTTATCGACGTTGCTGAAGGCCATGTAAAGAAAGCTTCGCTTGAAGTGTTGAGTTACGGAGCGAAAGTCGCCGCTCAATTGGGGACTTCTGCAGAAGGGGTAGTATTAGGAGCTGTGTCGGAAGATCTGACTGCTCTCGGGAAGTATGGCGTGAAAAAAATTCACACTATTGTAAACGAAAACCTCAACCACCTCGATGCACAGGTTTATACAAATGTAATAGCGCAGGTCGCTGAATCTACAGGCGCCAAAGTGATTGTTTTTTCCAATAACGTAGATGGCAAAGCGATTGCGCCGCGACTTTCAGCCAGGTTAAAAGCGGGATTGGTATCCGGCGCAGTAGCGCTGCCTGATACATCGAACGGTTTTGTAGTAAAAAAATCTGTTTTCTCGGGAAAAGCCTTCGCTAGCATTGGAATTAATACAGACGTTAAAATTATTGCCCTTAGCCCGAATGCATACAAAGTGGAAGAAAGCGACGGAATCGCTGAAGTAGCCTCCTTCAACGCTACTGTCAATGCAGGAAAAGTAAAAGTGATCAGCACCAATAAAGCCAGTGGTGAAGTGCCTTTAACGGAGGCGGAGATTGTTGTAAGTGCAGGTCGCGGTATGAAAGGCCCTGAGAACTGGGGGATCATTGAAGATCTTGCAAAATCATTACATGCGGCTACGGCATGTAGCCGCCCGGTTGCGGATGCGCATTGGCGTCCTCACAATGAGCACGTGGGTCAAACAGGCATTGCAATTGCGCCGAATTTGTATATTGCGGTAGGCATTTCAGGAGCGATACAACATTTAGCCGGAGTGAACAGAAGTAAAATAATTGTTGTTATCAATAAAGACCCTGAAGCTCCGTTCTTTAAAGCAGCAGATTATGGCATCGTAGGCGACGCATTTGAAGTGGTGCCTAAGATGACAGAAGCGATAAAGAAACTGAAAGCATCGGCATAAGTTAAGTTTTCACATTCACTTGAGAGATACACTTGCGGTTGAGTTTCAACCGCATTTTTTTAATAAAATCCCTTAGTTTCGTGTGATCTTTTATGAAGAAAATAGAACTGGAAATAGTGGCGTTGTCGCATAGTATCACCCAAACCCATTCTTACGCAGTGGTATTGGGAGAAGTAAACGGACTCCGCCGATTGCCTATCGTTATTGGCGGTTTTGAAGCGCAGGCTATCGCAGTGGCCCTTGAAAAAATGCAACCCAGCCGTCCGCTGACACACGACCTCATGAAAAGCTTTATGAACGCTTTTGCAGTGGATCTTCATGAAATAATTATCTGCGATTTACAAGAAGGTATTTTTTATTCCAAACTCGTTTGTTCGTCTGAAAAAGACACGGTCGAAATCGATTCGAGGACGTCTGATGCCCTGGCACTTGCCGTACGCTTTGGCTGCCCTATTTATACTTACGAAAATATTCTTGAGAGTGCCGGCATATTAATGGAAGATACCGCCACTACCGGCAAAAAGAAAAAGGCACAGCCTGTCGGCCGCGAAGAAGTGACCGAACAGCCTACCGGCAAAGAAGATTTAAAAACAATGTCGCTTGAAGATCTGAATACACTTTTGAATGACGTACTGGAAAGTGAAGATTATGTCCGGGCTATTGCCATTCGCGATGAAATTAACAACCGCAAGAAAAAACTCGGATAGATTTTAGGATATATGATATCGGGTTTCTGATTTTCGACATTGCTTCAGGATGCGAATTTCAAACTTTATGAAATGATAATTCAGCCATCTTATAGCAGACTTTTAATAAAGAACTCTCCCTCATCGGTTAGCTTAGCGTACTTTTAAATTTGCAAACACTGTGATCGCATTCCCCAATTGCAAAATCAATCTTGGTCTCAATATTATCAATAAGCGAAGCGATGGCTATCATAATCTTGAAACGGTATTCCTCCCGATCGATCTGAAAGATATATTGGAATTAATCCGAATCGATTCTTCTGATGATCCATCGAAAAAAAATAACAGCATTAATTTCTTCTCGTCCGGCATTGCTGTAACTGATAACCCAGCCGATAATATTTGCCTTAAAGCATATCAATTATTGCAGAATGATTTTTCACAATTAAATGCAGCCGTACGTATTCATTTGCACAAAATTATTCCGGCAGGTGCAGGGCTCGGTGGCGGCAGCGCAGACGGGGCTTTTATGCTTCAATTGCTGAATAAGAAATTTAATCTTGGTTTATCTACCGAACAATTACTGGCCTATACGTTGCAGTTAGGAAGTGATTGCCCGTTTTTTATTTATAATAAGCCTTGCTTTGCTTCGGGCAGAGGAGAGAAACTCGAAACAATTGGTTTAGATTTATCAGCTTACAAAATTCTGATTGTAAATCCTGGTATACACATCAGCACTGCGAATGCTTTTTCTAACTAGGACCGGCCATCCCAAAGATTTCTATAAAGGAAATAATAACGCAGCCTGTCAATTCATGGAAAGATGTTTTGAAAAATGATTTTGAAGAACCCGTTTTCAGGCAATATCCTGAAATCAGGGAAATTAAAGAAGCCCTTTATCAATCCGGCGCTATATATACATCGATGAGTGGTAGCGGCAGTACGGTGTATGGTATCTTTGAAAAGAATGAATTGATAGACAAATCATTTCCGCGGCATTATTTTATCAAAGAAGTATTGCCCTTGTAATTTCGAAATACAACCTGAAATTTTTATCTTCGCAGAAATTACTGAATATCTCTACTTCACATTCCATAGTATTCTTTCTCGACATGAACCTCGATTTTCTCAATCATCGAGGACGCTGAGCATTTTTTCGTTCCGGCATTTTTGTTTGGAACGGTCTTACATTTTCTTAATTCTATAGATACATTTTATGCAAAGCACAATAAATGCCTCTGAAAAGATGCAATACTATTTTGATTTAGAAGAAAAATACGGCGCCCATAATTATCACCCATTACCTGTTGTCCTGGAAAAAGGAGAAGGTGTTTTTGTCTGGGATGTTGATGGAAAGCGGTATTACGATTTTCTGAGTGGATATTCTGCCGTTAATCAAGGGCATTGTCATCCAAAAATTATGCAGTCTTTTATGGAGCAAGCCGGTAAACTAACGTTGACGAGCAGGGCATTTTATAACAATATTCTCGGTGAATATGAAAAGTATATCACCGGGTATTTTGGATATGATAAGGTGCTACCGATGAACACAGGTGTTGAAGCAGTTGAAACAGCGATTAAACTTTGTCGTAAATGGGCATATGAAGTAAAAGGTATCACGGAAGACAAAGCAACGATTATCACTTGTGAAGGAAATTTTCACGGTCGCACATCAACAGTCATTTCATTCAGCAGCGATCCGCAATCCACAAAGAATTTCGGGCCATTCACACCTGGGTTTGAAATTATACCTTACAATGATCTTGAAGCCTTGCAACTCGCGTTGGCAGATAAAAATGTAGCAGGCTTTTTAGTTGAACCAATACAAGGCGAGGCTGGTGTATTGGTTCCGGACGAAGGCTATCTTGCTAAAGCAAAGCAGCTTTGCAAAGAAAATAACGTTCTTTTTATAGGCGATGAAATACAAACTGGCCTTTGCCGTACAGGAAAAATGCTGGCATGCGATCATGAAAATGTGCGACCCGATATTTTATTGCTGGGAAAAGCTTTAAGCGGTGGTATGATGCCTGTCAGCGCTGTGCTGGCGGATGATGAAATCATGTTAACGATAAAGCCTGGTGAACATGGCTCAACCTATGGTGGAAATCCGTTAGCTTGTAAAGTGGCCATTACTTCTCTTGCAGTTTTGAAAAGTGAAAAAATGACTGATAATGCAGCAGCGATGGGTGAATTGTTGCGAAAAGAATTAAAAAAACTACAATCACCGCATATTGGTATAGTACGAGGCAAAGGGTTATTAAATGCTATCGTTATCGATCATGCAGAAAAAGATGCTGCATGGGATCTATGCCTTCAATTGAAAGAAAATGGCTTATTGGCAAAACCCACTCACGGAGACAAAATAAGATTTGCACCACCATTAACAATAACCAAAGAGCAAATCCTGGAATGCGTAGATATTATAAGCAAGAGTTTGAAGGTGTTGGATTAGCAGAACAATCTTTAAGCCTTACGCTTTAAGCATTAAGCCTATGGCTTATCACTTTGCTCTATTTTAATATCCGGGAAAAGAGAAGCGATCAACATCAATATCGAAGCAATCAATGAAAGATAAAGCCCTGATTTTTTTTCGGGGCACTCCCCCATCTGGCAAACCGGGATGATAATAAAATTGCGGATAGCCCATCCAAGATTAAAAGCACATATCAAGAGATTTGTGCGTTGCGACCATACTTTTGGTATTAAAGTCAGAATGATATAGAGAGCCGTCATGATGAAATGAAAATAACCCGGCTTACCAAAGTTGGTACCAGTTGCATCAACACCGCTTACTGTTATATTCTTTGAAACAATAAATATCCATGGAGAAAAGCAAGAGATAATCAAAAGAATTGCTGATAAAATACCTATCCATTTCATTCCTCGCATGGTAATTCGGTTTGTTGCAAAAGTAAGTTTCTGCTGTTTATAAAATTATTCTTTTGTTTCCTCTGGCGGTATTGATTTCTCTATTGCCTTTTCTTTCTTTTCAAGAACGGCGTCCTCAATATCATGCGGATCGGGATTACCTGTAATTTTTTTTATGTATTGCATCTTCAACCGATCATAAAATGAATGCTTATCTACTAAATAAGAGGCAAGCCCTGCAATCATACCGGCAAGCATCAGGTGAAAAATAACACTGTGCCTGTCCGTCATTTCCAATACCAGTATTGCAGATGTAAATGGTGTTCTTGTAACGCCGGTTAATAAGCCGACCATTCCCGCAAGAACTAAAAGATTGGTATTTGCTTCTGAAAGTTGAAACCACCCGGCAAAGACAGAACCGATACTTGCGCCTGCAGCTAAGGCTGGCGCAAAGATTCCACCGGCAGCGCCTGTCGTAAACGATAAAACGGATCCACACATTCTCAATAAAGGAATGTACCATGGTAAATATTTATCGTGAGTAAATAAAACATTGCTCATGATTTCTTTGCCTGAGCCCAGGGCTCTGTCACTGATAAATACAGAAAGGCTGATGAGCAATAACGCACAAACAATAATGTAGATAATATGCTTTGTACGGCTTCGGAATGTAGATTTCCATCGCAACAACTGCAGGATTATTTTACCCGTAAAGCTGCCTGCTATTCCTCCAACGATTGCCACAACTATTACCGCGAAGAATACCCATGTTGATAAACTACCGACATCAGGATATCCCAGATAGAGATAAGGCCCAAGAAATGTTTGCGCCGTTAACCCGGCAATAATAACTGCAGAAAACAATGCGGTTTTAAATTGACTGATATGCGTTTTCGTCAATTCTTCAATGGTAAATACAATACCCCCGAGTGGCGTATTGAATGCGGCCGCAAGGCCAGCGCCTGCTCCGGCCATAATCATATTCTGGCTACTAAGACGTGGCCACCATGGCGGTAACCAGTCACTGATTTTTTTAAACACAGATCCCGCAATTTGAATTGTCGGGCCCTCGCGTCCCACTACCCCACCGCCCAGCACCATTAACAGGCTGGATGCCATTTTGATGATGATGATGCGGAGACTTAATAGTTTCCGCAGTTTTGGTTCGTTGGAAGTGCCTGCTATCTCCACAGCAGCTATCACTTGCGGAATACCGCTGCCTCTTGCATAACTTGCGAATCTCCTTACCAGCCACCATGCGCATAAGAAACAAACCGGTGTGATAATAAATAATAAAAAATGATTTTGAGAAATGATCCAGGCCGTACCTTTTTCCGCCAGCAAAAAGAGTTTCGCATAAAATACTGCGATCATTCCGGTAATTAATGATGCAATCCAGAATGGAATGGCCTGCATCAGGTTTATCTTCACTCCTTCATTCGTAAGCTTATCGAATATAATTTTCAGCGCCGCTCTCGTCTTCTGTATTATCTTCCTCATAAAAGTGATCTAAAAAGAGGCTATGCAAACCCCGGAAAGAAATTATACGATTAAATAAATGGCCGGTAAAGATAAGATCGAATCAGTAAACAGGAATGTAAAAGCATTAACAGCTATATGCAAGTAGAAACCAAATAATCTTTTATTTTTGAAATGATGACAGAGGTTTATGACTTTACCAAAAGATTTTTTGTATGCGCTGTATTTTTCTGTGCAATGAATAAATCATATGGCATTGAAAATAATCATACAGATGCTGGCTGTAGCAGGGATACCGTAACGCCATATATCGCCAACAAAACGTTTCCCGGAGAATTCAGCAAGCCGATCCTGAAAGCGCTTTCTTTTTTTCCGGAATTACAAAATATCAGCATCGAGTTTGTAATAAGAAAAACATATACGCCTCTTTCCACTAGTCCGTCATTTTCCAGTATGATCAAAAGAAAGAGTAAACGAACTTATATTGTTACGATAAGCGATCAATCGATAGATACGTTAAATCATCTGTTATTTAAAAATCTATCTTTTGTAGAACAAGTCGGAGTTATTGGCCACGAGTTAAGTCACGTTGTAGATTTCGATCACAAAAATTTTTTTCAGTCTGTCCGGAATGCTATTGGTCATTTATCAAAACGCTACCTCGATAAAATGGAATATAAGACTGACATGATCTGCATTCAGCATGGACTCGGTAAATATCTCGAAGCCTATAGTATGCATGTGCGCCAATCAATGCATGTGCAGTATTGGCGTGGTGTTGATCATGTCTTTGAAAAAAATGATCACATAGAACGGTACATGAATCCTGCCACGATTGAAAAATACAGTACTACGGTGTCAACTTCTCCTGTAGAAAATCATTAAATAAAAAGCCCGGCCTTTCAGCCGGGCTAAAATGAGTTTGCTTAAACAATTTATAATTTAAAGCCAACAGTGATGCTGATAACACGATGCTTATTATTATCATCTGCGCTATTGTCGCTATCAGGGCGAAGCTTTGCAAGTCCGTATCCATAGTTAACTGATACGATTGCTTTATTACCTTCCACTCCTGCAGTACCATTCAATCCGTAATCAAATCTTCTGATTGTAGAATATCCCAGGTTTGCAGCAGGATCTGAACTGTTATCATCACTCGACCATTCTATATTCTTTTCGCTGTGAAAACTGGCTCCTGCTATTTTATAATCTACTTTATTTTTTCCGGCAATCCCCATTGCCACATATGGGCCCGCCCCTACAAAGAACTTCGATTGTTCTCCTACAGGCGCTTTGAATACAACATTTACCGGAATCTCAACATACATCGGATTAGTTGTTGCTTTGAAATAATTGTTGTCAGAAGGGCTGCCAGATTGTGTCTTTGATCCTTTTGTTGTAAAAAATATTCCCGGCTGTATTGACAAAATCGGCAATAAAGGGATATCTCCCTGGAAGCCTACATGAAAACCTACCAACATTTTGTTATCATCAGTACCACCATTATCATTTATACTGATATTCGCAAAATTCACTCCTGCCTTAATAAATGCTGAAGGAGCCTGTGCTTTTACTAACGAAAAAGAAAACAATCCAAAGACTGTTAATACAAGGGTTGATCTTAGTTTCATACTGTGCGTTTTAAATTTATGTCTCGTAAATTCAAATGTCTTGCCAGAAACGATTCATCGTTAATTTTATTATCTATATCGTCGCACTTAATGTATTTATCGAAAAAACATTTTTAAAATATTGCAGCTATAAGTGCATACACTATGTTTTTTGTTAAAGACTTTAACAACATTACTCCTGAAATCATAAATGTTTCTATCGGATCTCCATTGGCGCAATAGGGATACCGTGTCATTAAACACGCCTGGAAAATTATAATGCATGTGCATAACGCCTCAAATTGTCCAAATAATTCAACATTATCTTTTAGGTTAGTAGATACACTAAGGCTTGGGTCTATCTTTTATTCACTGCACCGCCAATTGACAACGTAAACAAATTCTCATAGTAATAATTTGATCAAGACAGTAATCTTAATTCTCCGGCTCTATAAACGATAGCAGACTATCCATTCCAGGTAAACATGAGTCATCTTTTCTGATTTTACTATTTCGCACTCATTTATGCTTTCGCATCTCTGTCGCAAACATCTGTCAGTTGTACATTTTTACAGACGACCGGAATCAATAGTTCGACACACGATTTAATTTCAAGAAAATGATACGTCCAAAATTGTTTAGAACATTCTTTTGTGTGAAAAAAATGCAAATGCATTTTCTCCATAATCGGCGATTAATTTTTTATTTCTATCGAAATGAAAATGAATGATGCAACTATCATCAATAGCTTTACATTGAAAATTTTTTATTTTATTATTTAATACAGAAGTTTATGAAAAACAAAATTATCACAGGAGGTTTCGCCCTCTTGTTTGCAGCAGCCGTACATGCACAAAGTGAATCTGCAGGAAAAGATGAAAAAACAACAAGGCTGGAACAAAAAAAGAAGAAAGGGAATTAAGAAGAAGCGGAAAGATTGAAAATTATCAAACAGAGCAGGCATTTTTGCGGGCGTTTCCGGATGCTCAAAATGTAACATGGGATATGCCATCACTCTTTGAAGAAGCAACATTTTATTCCGATGGCAAAATGATGACGGCATATTATGATGTCGACAATGAATTGGTCGGGACTACCACAGAAAAATCGTTCAGTGATCTGCCGAAAAAGGCACAGGAGCACATTGCTAAATTCTATAAAAACTATACACCAGGCGCCGTAATACTTTTCGATGATAATGAAGACAACGACACCGATATGGTGTTATATGGAACAGTATTCGATGATGCAGACAATTATTTTGTAACACTAAAAAATGAAAAAGAGACCATTCTCGTAAAAGTAGATATGAATGGCGGTACGTCATTTTTCAAAAAAATATAACCCTGTCGAAGACTTTCAGTTTCCTTTCAATTCTCCCCCGCCCGCCTTATTGCGGGCGGTTTTTATAGCGCTTTTCTAGCGATTTCGCTGGGGAAAAAAGGTATCTTTTTTTCGATCTTCTTTTTGTTTTCTGAATAGTTTTTCCTCTACATTTGCCGCTTCCAGATACAAATTTCTCATCCCCTGAAAAACGCTTACTGGTTGCCATCCCATATGTGATACACTTGAATTAAGTGTATATAGTTATAGTTAGTAGCCCAAGCCAACTTACCAATTAAGCGAGAAATAACGAATCGTTAATGCCATCATAACATGCGGTTGACTGTCGCATGATTTCTTTGCTTTTGAGAAAAAACAAACGTGCAATTATATGAGAAGAGTAATCGCTGCTTTACTTACGATGACTATGGCATTTGCCTTTAGTCTCAAAACGGTAGCCCAGGAAACAACTTCTGAAATCCAGGGGATTATTACCGACGACAAAGCCCAGCCACTGCATGGCGCAACTATCAAGGCGGTACACACGCCTTCAGGAACTGTTTACACAACAACTTCCCGTAAAGATGGTCGCTTTAATTTGCCTGCTGTGCGTATCGGAGGGCCTTACGAAATCACTGTTACATTTGTTGGATTTAAAACGCGTAAACAAGATGATATCACCTTAGTGCTCGGCCAGGAGTTCAAAGCGGATTTCAGTCTTGAAGCAGATGCAGCTTCTTTAAATGAAGTTGTTGTAACAGGAACAAGGCAATCAAAAGTCTTTAACACTGGTCACACAGGTACACAAGAGATTATTACCCGTAGCCAGGTTGAAAGGCTACCAACGATTAACCGGTCGCTGACGGATTTTACAAAATTGACACCGACCGCAAATGGTCTTGCATTTGCAGGCCAAAGCAACCAGTACAATAACCTGACCGTTGACGGTGCAAATTTCAACAACTCATTTGGTCTTTCAGGCACATTAGGCGGACAAACAAATTCACAACCTATCAGTTCTGATGCGATAGAACAGATACAGGTTAATATCTCCCCGTACGACGTGAGACAAGGAGGCTTTTCCGGTGCAGGTATTAATTCCGTTACAAGAAGTGGTACTAACCAATTTCGCGGATCGGTTTATACCTATTTAAAAGGCCCCGGAACACAAGGCTATAAAGTGGGGAGTGTAACTGTACCCAGACAAGACTATAGTTACAACCTAAGAGGATTTTCTGTTGGTGGTCCGATAATTAAAAATAAACTCTTCTTCTTTTTAAGTGGTGAATCTGAAAGAAGAACAGATCCGGGAACATCGTTTGTCGCTTCAGATGCTTCGCACACACCCAACGGCGTAAGTGTTTCTAACGCCAATGCAGATTCGTTGAACGCATTAGCTTCTTTCCTGAAACAAAAATATAACTACGACCCGGGAGCTTTCCAGGGTTATAGCTACAGAACACAAAGCGATAAGATTACTTTAAAGGTTGACTGGAACATCGATAGCAAGAATACGTTTACTATTAAATATAATTACCTGAAATCGTTCAGGGATGCACCTCCAAGCAATAGTGGTTCGGTTAACTCGTCATACGGACGTGCACCAGGTCAATATGCTATGCCTTTCTACGGCGCCGGTTATACGATCAACAACAATTTCAATATTGTAATCGCAGAGTTGAATACAAGATTCAGCAACAGATTATCTAATAAATTACAGGTAGGCTATACAGCTCTTAGAGACTATCGTTCAGCCTTGACTTCTTCAGCATTTCCACTTGTTGACATATTAGATGGAAGCGGTAACCCCTACACAAGTTTCGGCTATGAGCAATACACGTATGGCAACCTGTTAAATACAGACGTTTACCAGTTTTCTGATATTGTTACTGCGTATAGAGGAAAGCATGAAATAACACTCGGTACGCAAAACTCGATGAAAAAATATGAGAATGGTTTTTCACCAAGCTACCAGGGAGTTTATCGTTTCAACAGCCTGAGCGCTTTTTATGCAAGCGCTGCTGATGGAAGTTCAGTTCCTGCTGCCCGTTATGATCTCTCTTATACATTGCCTCCAAACAGTGCATTCCCATTGGTAGGCCCGAAAGATATTGAGTTGGGATTCTTTGCACAGGATAAATGGAGAGTAACAAATAACATTACCGTAGTTTACGGTTTAAGAGTTGACATTCCGATTTTCCAGAACACTTTCTTGTATAATCCGGTCGTTGATACACTCGCTAAATTTTACAATGGCATACACGTGAACACAGGCCAGGGGCCAAAGACAAATCCATTGTTCTCTCCGAGACTTGGATTTAACTGGGATGTAAAAGGCGATCATACTTTGCAAGTACGCGGTGGCGCGGGACTATTTGCAGGCCCCCCCCCATTCGTATGGATCACAACGAGGCAAGCAACAGCGGTATGGCTCTGTTTGGCTCAATAGCAATGCTACAAACGTATTGTTCAGCCCTGATGTGAATCCGAATCCAAACTGGCCGGCTTCAACAACAACGGGTCTGAGCAAATCATATAGCATTAACGTAACCGATCCGAAATTTAAATTCCCGCAAGCATTTAAATCAAGTCTTGCAGTTGATAAAAAATTACCGGGCAATTTCATCTTGACGTTGGAAGGTACTTATGCGAAAGATGTGAATGCAGCTTTCTTCCAAAACATCAACCTGCCTTCAACTGGTATTGTTTTAGCGGGTCCTGACAATAGAACAAGATATGGCGCAACACAAGTATATCCTGTTGGTGGAAGCGCTGCTGCTACTATAAACAATCCCAATATCGGTAACGCTATCTACATGACGAATGTAAACGGCGGTTT
>JASGJE010000011.1:0-1302093 GCA_049840875.1 Chitinophagaceae bacterium
GATACCGGAACTAGCAATTTGAGGATGATCACCCGCAGTTGTGCTAGCAGTCAATGTTCCTGCAGTTGTTACTGAAGCAAAAGAAATAGTAACAGGTGTATAATTCGACGCATCTCCTATTTCAAATGTTCTGGAAAGAGTTGTACCACTTGTTGGGATACTTTTTCTGAAATTTCCGTTTACCCACCCTGATGTCCGTGTTACTGCCGTACCGGATGTACTTGTCAAAGAAAGAACACCTGCTCCTGTTGTATAAACGCCACTTGTAAGAGTCAATGCTGTCGAAACGCTTACCGTAGCTGTAGCTGCGTCTTGTGTTACGCCAGCGCCATTAATTATAAGAGTAGTAAATGTAATTGGTAATCCCGATATAGTTTGAGCAGATGCGCCACTAAAGGTTGTAGTGCTGCCGGTACCAGTATAGGTTCCGGCTGTGCTTATCCAGTTACCCTTAATATTGATATCGTTATTCGGAGTAAATGTTCCACCGGTATTTAATGTAAGATTTCCATTTACAACTATATCGCCATCAAGCGAGGTAGCAAACCCTGTTCCTGCAGCAATTATGATGTTGCCATAAGTGGTTGACGCTATAGCCTGCGTTGCTGTATTGGCAGTCCTATTATAATTGACAGTACTATTTACGTCTAAAGTTCCTAAAGTAGGATATTGACCATCTTTTAAAGTAAATGTTCCTTTCGCTGCAACATCTATTGGCGCAGAGCCACTAAAATAAGTACCGTTAGTAGCATTGTCTGGAAGTATAAATTCAGTTGGATTGATACCATCACCGATAATTACCCTGGAATTTGTTCCGGATACAGACCAGTTTGCAGCTGTAATTGTTGCGCTTGTAGTGTTCTGAATGTGAAATATCTGATTTGCATTAGTAAAATTGGATGGACTGGTACCGCCTACACCATTTGAATTCGATGACCAACTCGACAGTTGCTCAAGACTTCCTGTAGGTTTGGAATACCAGTTAATAATTAATGGGAAAGAAGCGCTGGTTCCTGTTGAACCGCTGGTTGCAGTAATCGTTGCTGTTGCACTCGAACCCGTTAAAGTTACTGCTTGATTGGAAGCAACGCCATTTACAAAATTAGCTGCAGTGACAGAGGTAGGATTAATTGAAGTAACATTAGTAGTGAGCGTTACATTCGACGCAAAAGTTGTTACAACATTTCCACCTGCATCTCTTGCTGTAATCTGAATATTAAATGGAGTTCCTGAGGATTGCGAACCTATGGTACCACCACCGGCTGCTTCCACAAGAAAGTTATTTAATGTACCTGCATTAACGACAAAAGGGTTACTCGTTGCAGTAACCGATCCAATTGTTGCAGTAACCGTTTTTGCGGCCCCGGCCTGTGATAAGGTTATGTTTGGACTTGCAGATCCATTAGCTAATGTAACCGTAGTAGGAGTTATAGTTCCCCCATTCGTAGTCATCGTCAGCGTTCCGTTTGAAGGATTGCCAAAGAAGTCAGTTCCTCCTGTAATTGATATCCCGAATGCTGTTGATGCTGTTTTAGGTCCGGTTATAGTACCAATAGATAAAGACGTCGGAGCCCCGCCCACTTGTTGTAGTTGTCCTGCTGTGGCACCTGCCGCAAAACCTGTAATTGTTGATCCACCGGTAGCGCGGGTGATAGTTGCCAGAGCAAGATTTGCTCCATCATTTGCCCTTACTTGAATACCGGCAATAGTTATTGTTTGTATACCTGAAGAAGTTCCGCTAGAGGTATTAAAAGAAACGGTTATTGTAGAACTATTTGTAACTACCGCACTTGCATTCGAAATAGATCCGTTTGTAGAAGTATTGGTGAAAGTAAGTGTTATCCCAGTACGAAATTGCCATCCCGACGGTGCTGACAAAGTAAATGAAACTGTAGTATTTGCAGGAAAATCTGTATTTGCTCCTTCCGATAGAGTAAAGTTTGGCAACGTAGTATATACTCCTCCTGAAGGTGCATTCAACGCATTGTCTGCGGAGATAGTGGTATTAGTCGCCGGTGAAGATACAGTTGCCGTTGCATATGCTTTTGTCGCAAATACAGACGCTACTAAAATAAAAAAGCAAAGGGCGCTTCCCTTCGCTGCACGTAGAACTTGTTTCATACGGTTTGTTTGAGTGGTTGTCGTTGATGGGGTACTATGGGCATACGCCGGCCGCGTTACCGCAACTGGCGCTAAGTTTATCTGAAACGTGGGAAAGAGACTAAACCGAAGCCGTCGTTGTCGCACGGGCTTTTTTACAGGCGGCGGCACACAGAGGTCATCGTTAGCGCCACCCTGGGGGGCAGCGGGATAACCGATTTCCGCGGTGTCATCCGACGCGAACAGTATTGCCGATACTTTCTTTACCGGCACAACGATTCTGCTATTGATGTTCGTAACGATCAATTGGAAAAGCAGTGTAAAAAAATGACTCATATAATGGTTCGGTTGTTTTGAGCAAATAGTGGTCTTATCCCGGGTTTAGCCAGAATGGAAATTGGAATTGTTATTCGGGATTTTTCAGATGGATAAATAGACGTACTGTGTTACACACAGGCGTCATCCAGGTTATCTAACCGTTATGTTCAAACGATTTTTTAGCGTGCGGTTTTCGAAGAAAATGGATAGGGTTAATTCAGAAGGATGTTATTCACACAGGGTCTCGATTGAACGTAAATGTATATGCGAATTGTTAAAAATACAAGCACATCGTAGATTTCCTATCAGTATTTTCTGTAATTTATTTTTTTACAGCCCTACGTAGATATACGAGTGTCTCTGCTAACACATTGAAGGACAAAGAGGGCTATGGCGAGCCCTCTTGCTTTCATAAAAATAACCCTATTGAACTAAGAACTCTCTTACCTGCCTCAGGTCACTACCCGTTAACGCAATTATATAGATACCTCTCCTCAGTGTATTGGGTAATTGTACACTTTCATTAATTACACCATCTGCAAGAGTGATTTGTTTTTTAAGTACCCGCTGTCCACCAGCGTTGAATATTTCAATAAAATGAATTCCGCTTTGCTGTCCTTGTCCACGAAGCGTAATGCGGCTATCAATTACCGGGTTTGGATAAACTGAAAATGATAACGACGGATTCTCCTTTACGGAAATCTTGATCACTGCACTATAAGAAACAGTACCATCTGCAAATACGTTCTTTATGCGATAATAATTATTACCTGCAAGGGGTGCATTATCACTAAATGTATAATACGAAGTTGCTCCCGAGTTTTTTGACTGTACATCCCCAATTGACACAAATCCGGTACCGTTGTCAGATCGTTCGATTGTATATTGCTGAACGTTCACTTCATTTTCCACATCCCAGTTAAGTATTATTTTTCCTTTTTGCAGATAGCCATCTAAATGACTTTTTAGTGGTATTAGTAAGGGCACGCCGGCAGGGCTTAATGCATCCCATGCCGCTGCAGCATCTGCATCATCACTGCTGAATCCTTGCGCAAAAGCAACTTTAAATGCATCAAAAGAAGCGCTGGCAGAATGTTGTTCCTGGAAAAGTTGTAATGACTGGGCGAGTGTATTAAAGCCACCATCATAATTGAAATCCCAGAAATTATCAATAGCAACCTGCGCAGTTGAAACAGATGGTTGTGAAGAAAGCGAAGGATTAATCCATAAATAAACTTTATCATCGAAATCAGCAGTCGTCTGTCCGTTTTCAATATCATACCGTATTACTACCAGGTAACTCGTATTGAAATTATAATCGGCTGATGCATATGTGCCGTTGGCATAAGCGTCTTTATTTACACCAAACTTCAATTTTGTCCCATCCGCTGATTTAGCTATATAGAAATTTGCAAACTGGCTTCCGTTCAAATTACGTAATGCGGCGTTTGGTCTTGCATCATCCATAGAACCTATAGCATCCGTAGGTGAAACACGGACAAGAAAAGAAATGTAAAAAGTAGTGCTAGTCGAATTGATGGTTATTTCTCCATTCTTAAATGTTTTATACGGATCATCCGGGTAATCCCAGCTTCCGGTATAGTAATCGGCTTTTTGTTGTACCCGCACATAGTTTGTACCGCTGGTATAATTGGGATACATCAGCGGGGCAGAATTATCAACCTGCACAAAGTCGGAACCGTTATTAGTAAATGAAGCATGCCAGTCACCCTGTCCGGAAGATGTCGTATTCAGATTCCCGTCTGTATAGCCGGTAAAATTTTCATCGATCACCAGGCGGCTTGTTTGCGCAAATGAAGCACAAGCTGTCAGTAGTATGATCAATAAAAGAATTAACCGCATCATATATAATTTGTCTCTTCGTAATTAAATCAGGATGGGCTTTAGCGCAGGATGTGGAAAGCGGCATTCAGATAAGATTGGATGGCTTATTTATATTCAAGTGAAATTAAGTACAGCTATGTTTAACAAGGAATAAGTACGGAATTCGAAGAAGATTGGAAGTAATACCCGGAAAGGATATAACAAATATATATTCTGTTTTCGCAAGAAGCAAGCGGTTCGAAAAATAAATAATCGCAATATTTAGATAACTAATAAATGACAAAAGAGGGCCAGGCGGCCCTCATTTTGTTTTCGTTAAAACTAACCCTATTGAACTAAGATCGATTTAGCTTGCTTAAATCCATTACCAGCTACGCGTATGTTATAGATCCCACGTTGCAATGTAGATGGCAATGAAATTGATTGATTGATTGTACCACCCGAATGAGTGAATTGTTTGGCATACACTTCCTGGCCGCCGCTATTGAATATTTCAATTGTATAATCTCCTTTCTCAAGATTCGTCAATTGCACTGAAAAATGCTTGTCCGTTACCGGGTTTGGATACACCAATACACCGGCAGATGCAGATGATGATAAGCTTACTCTCACGATAGAACTGTAAGATGATTTACCATCGATATCTTCATTCGCAATGCGGTAATAATTATTACCAGCAGCAGGTGCAGCATCATAAAAACTATACAGCAGTTTACCATCAAGTGATTTTGCAGTTACTTTACCGATTGAATAAAAGTTAACGCCATCAGCAGAGCGTTCTATTTCATAATGATCAACATTGAGTTCAGAATAAACTTCCCACTCTACTTGTACACCTTTATCTTTTGAGTAAGCTTTCAGATCGCCGAATTTAACAGGCAACGGAGCGCCTACAGGGTTTAGTGTAGCCCATGCTGTCGCAGAATTCACTTTAGAATAGGCGATTTTAAATGCGTCGAAAGAAGCAGATGCTGAGTTATCATCCTGGAATAATTGCAATTCGCTTACGGCATTGCCACCAGATGTTGAATAGCCGTCGTTGCTGCTGGTAACTGAAGCTACCGCAGACCCGGTAGATGGTTCAGTCGCCAGAGACGCGGGATCTACCCACATATAAAGTTTGTCATTGTTATTGCCGGTCGCGATATCGTAACGGATAATGATAAGGTGAGTTGTACCATAAGCGTAAGTACCCGACGTATAGTTGGAAGTAGTGCCATCGCTTTTATCAATGCCGAATTTCATATTCCCGCTGTTATTCTTTCCAATAAAGAAATCGGCAAGATGATCACCGTTTGAAGTTTGAAGCGCCATTGTTTGAGTGGCAGATCCAGTGCTGCTGATATTCGATGAACTAGCAACTCTTACAACAAATGAAATGTAAAATGTAGTAGCGCTGCTTAAAGACACTGTCGTGTTACCAAGAAATTTTTTAGTCGGATCATCCGGGAAATGCCAATACGGATATGACCAATTTGAATAATCGTCAGCAGCAGTAAGGTTTACATACTGAGAACCACTGGTGTAACCTGGGTAAAAGAGCGGACTGCTATTTGCCACCTGCACATAGTCTGAACTATAACTAGATGCAGCTGTCCATCCTGAAGAACCAGAATTTAAATTGCCTGTAGGATAACCTGTAAAATTCTCTGTAATAAGCATACCTGATTGCGCATACACCTGTGTGAAAGAAACCAAAACAATAAATAAGGGTAAAAACTTTTTCATACACGAATCTTTAGTTGAGTAAATAGGGTTAAAGAAAAAATGGTCTCAACGCAGGATGTGGAATGCGGAATTCAAAGCCTATTGGAGCTTGCTATATTGAAAAGCCATTAATAAATGCAATGGCATCAAATCAAAACAATAAAATAAAAAAGGATTTTGGGCACGGATTCCAGAAGAAGATTGGAGAGTGTATTATTTCGCAATAATGCAACAAATGTATATCGCATTTTTTTTTGATGCAAGTATTTACTAAGAATTTTTTTCATACGTATAAGTATAAATACGAAACGAGTTCTTTATGTATTTCTTTCTGATATGATTGTGTGATAGTTCCCGAACAGCTTTGCCTGTGCGCTGGGATTAGATGCTGGATGCTCCTTCAATAGGTAAAGCATGAATGAAGCATAGATACTTATGGGAGTCCATCAAAACTCAAATTATGTTATGCCGCCTCAGGTATACACACAGTGTTGATGACGAATGTTGAATGTAGATAATAGAAATCCTGTATGAAACAAGATGTAAACATCTGCTTCTTTCCTTTTCCCATTTCAGGCTTGAAAACGAAACTTTATTCATTTATATTAAAATAACCATCTGGATAGTCTACCTGCATTAAAAACAATCCATGAGCAGGTACTGCAAAATCAGCCTTGGTGCAATCTCTTGCTTCAATGATATTTCTGAATTCGTCGAGGCTTATTTTATTCCGGCCTACGCGTAGCATTGTCGCTGTTAATGCCCGCACCATACCACGCAAAAAACGATTTGCTTTTACATGGTAAACAAGACAATCATTTTCCTGCATCCATTCACTTTTTATAATTCTGCATTCAAATGTTTTTACCTGCGTATTCCGTTTTGAAAAAGACGTGAAGTCGGTGTATTGCTTTACAACCTCAGCAGCCTGTTTCAGTTTATCGTTGTCCATTTTATAAGGAAAGTAAAATGCCCTGTCCTGGAGAAACGGATTCTTTTTACCATAAATAAAATACCGGTAATCACGGCTGATCGCATCAAAACGACTATGGGCATTCTCCGGCACCGTAATAATATTTTTTATTACAATATCTGCGGGAAGAATAGCATTCATCTTGTACACAAACTGCGGGTGAATAGCGCCGTTATAATCAAAATGGAAATAGTTTTGTAGCGCATGCACACCTGCATCGGTACGGGAAGAACTTGTTAAATCCAGATTATCCTTTTGCAGAATCCTGAATGCATTTTCTACTTCAGACTGTATTGTATGCTTTGTATTCTTTTGATACTGAAAACCGCTGTAGTTTGTTCCTTTATACGATAGTTCGAGAAAGTAGCGCGGCATAAAAATAAAAAGTAAAAATTCAAAATACAGCAACACAAATATTCTGTTCACATTCAGAACTTTGTTTAACGCAACATAGCCTTAAAGCGGTTGATGAAATAAGGATCCTTCAACTCTGATTCAAGGGCTGGATAATTTTCTCCATCGGATACGTGAGCATATGCTGCATCAAGAAAATTATATTTCCCGCCATCACCCAGGAACATTGAACTCAGATTTTTAATTTGTGCGGATGTAAAACATTTTGTTTTAAAAATCTTGTTTGCTTCGTTGATCATGGATACGTCACTATTTTCCGAAGCCATTTTTTTACGAAGCTTGTAGAAATCCGCATCTGATGCCGTTAGCTTGCAGTTATTAACAGATGCTTTTTTACTATCACCGTCCTTTTTCGTTGTTGCTTCGACCGGTGCTGGTTGTTGAATTACAGCGGGATCGGCCTTAACGGTATTGATTGCTGTCGTCGCTTTTGCATCGGCGGGAATCAATATCTTGATGGTATCCTGCCCTCCTCCTGGTTGTGTTTCAACATAAGTGATGCCCAATCCTTCTGTTGTTGAACTTTCGGATTTACGGATAATCTTTGGTCGTGAATATGGTTCTGTCGACGATACATTCATTGCTCCCGGCATTTCTTTTACTACTTTATTCTCTACAGCTGCTGTTTCCTGCGGTTTTTTCTCATCCTGTTTTGCTATTACAGTTGCTTCTTTTTTTTCAACCGTATCCGGAATGCTTTTTACAAGAGCGCCGGGCTTATCTGTTGTCGTTTTATTCGATGATTCTTTTATTGTTTCAACTTGTTTTTTTACAGAATCAGCAACAGGCTTCACAGCATTGTTTACTTTGGCTGTCGTATTCGAGTCAACTGCAGCAACTTTTTTTTCGGTCGCCGCCACTACGGTTTCAGGTTTTTTTTCTTCTGCCAAAACAATCTTTTGCTTCAGCGTAGAATCATCTGCCGCTTTTGATAATAATTCTGTGAACGCATTGACCGGCACGCTTGTAGTTCCGTTTTGTTTATCGACTGCATTAGCTGCCATCTGAACTGAGGCTGTTTGCAAATCCTGCAACCCCCAGCCTTTTTCACCAAAATTCTTGACTAAATAGCCATGATCTTTCTTATTGATAGCACAAGTGAATTTTTGTTCACTGCTTTGATTGCCGGCAAAGCCAATTGTGAAATTGTAAGTACTATCCTTCAACCGCGATAGTATGAGATATCCGGATGCCGTAGAGCTGTATAATTTCTCATCCATTTTCACAAAAAAGGCCTGTTTGGATTCAGTTTGCAGATAAATGAAATATAATCGTTGCGAAAATGCCAATGATGCGGCGAGCATGAAAAAAAGACTTAAAGCGAGTTTGCGCATTTCAAATGAATTAGTTAGACCGCCAAATTTAAACCAAATAATACTACAATATTCTGTTAAACGATCTGCCTTTTATCCATTTTGTTATGAAGGATATAAAACAGCGGCTAAATTTGCCGTTCCTAAAAAGTACATATGCAAAAACTGTGCGTTTATCTCGTTTTAATGATCAGCTTGCAGGCAGTTGCCCAGGATGAAAATCCGACAAATGATAGCCTGCCAAAGGGCGAATATCACGGCGCGGCTACCCGTATCAATGATCTTGTACATACAAAACTGGATGTGAAGTTTGATTTTGCGAAAGCATACCTGTATGGCAAAGCCTGGGTAACATTAAAACCTCATTTCTATCCTACCGATTCTCTTACATTGGATGCAAAGGGTATGGATATAAAAAAAGTCAGCCTCGCAAAAGGAGCTTCAATGAAAGATCTGAAATACAAATACGATGGCTGGTTGTTAAAAATAGATCTTGATAAAACATACAAAGATGGTGAAGAGTATACGATCTATGTAGACTATGTGTCAAAACCAAATGAAGTAAAAGTAAAAGGAAGCGCCGCCATCAATGATGCGAAGGGATTGTACTTTATAAATCCGCAAGGCACTGATAAAGATAAACCAACAGAGATATGGACACAGGGAGAAACTGAAGCTAATTCAGTATGGTTTCCGACGATCGATAAACCGAATCAAAAAAGCACAGAAGAGATTTACATGACTGTGCCTGATAAATGGGTAACACTTTCCAACGGTAAATTGACGAGCCAGAAGAAAAACAACGATGGCACACGTACTGATTACTGGAAGATGGATCTGCCCCATGCGCCTTATTTATTTTTTATGGGCGCCGGGGATTTTGCAGTTGTAAAAGATAGTTATAAAGGAAAAGAAGTAAGCTATTATGTGGACAAACCATATGCATCTGTAGCAAGAAAAATATTTGGCAACACACCTGAAATGATGGCATTTTATTCCAGGGTTTTAGGGATTGAATATCCATGGGTAAAATACAGCCAGATGGTTGGTCGTGATTATGTAAGCGGTGCCATGGAAAATACAACAGCCACGTTGCACCAGGAAAGTGCCCAGAAAGACGCCCGTGAATTAACAGATGGTAATGAATGGGAAAGCACTGTTGCACATGAATTATTTCACCACTGGTTTGGAGATCTTGTAACGGCAGAGAGTTGGAGCAATCTGACTGTGAACGAATCATTCGCCAATTACAGTGAGGTGCTGTGGAACGATATAAATATGGCAAAGATGCGGGTGCCGAGCAGAATTATAAAGACATGGACGACTACTTGCGGAGCAATAGCGGCAATAAAGACCTTGTACGTTATTATTATAATGACAAAGAAGATATGTTCGACGCCGTTAGTTACAATAAGGGCGGTCGCATATTGAATATGTTACGCAATTATGTTGGCGACAGCGCCTTCTTTAAAGCGCTTAATTTATATCTCACGACTAATAAATTCAAATCTGCAGAAGCGGCGCAGCTTCGTATTGCATTCGAGCAGGTAACGGGTCGCGACCTGAACTGGTATTGGAATCAATGGTACTATGGAAGTGGCAATCCGGTACTGGATATTAATTATAGCTATGATGACGCATCACATAAAGCCCGTGTAATCGTGACCCAAAAACAAGAGGGGAATAAAGTGTTTACACTTCCTGTAGCAGTAGACGTTTACAAAGGCGCAGAGAAAAAGCGGTATAATGTGTGGGTGGAAAATAAAATAGACACGTTTTATTTCGCAGCAGCTACAAAACCGGACCTGGTAAACTTCGATGGAGATAAAATTTTACTGACTGAAAAGAAAGAAAATAAAACCATTGATGAATATGTGCATCAATATAAATATGCGGGCAACTATGTTGATCGCCGTGAGGCTATTGACTTCGCAAGTGAGCACCAAGACGATGCGAGAGCAGTTGCATTACTGAAATTATCATTGAAGGATAAATACGATGGCCTGCGCAAGCTAACATTGAATATGATCGATATGCGCAAGTCTGAAGTGGCAAAAGAAATGGAGAGCACACTTGTAGATCTTGCTAAAAATGATCCAAAGAAATTAGTGAAGGCCGGCGCTATTGACAATCTTCGTTTTTATCAAAAAGAAGAATACGCTCCACTGTTTAAATCACTGGTAAATGATTCATCCTATACAGTTGCGGGAAATGCGCTGGCCGCTTTGGGAGATGTAGACAATGCATCGGCGTTGGCAGAAGCAAAACGACTTTCAGGAATGCCCGCAAAAGGAAGACTGGCCTCGGCTATCAGCACCGTAATGATTGAAGCCGGAGACGAATCCTCCGCAGACATGATTCTCAGTGATTTTGAAAAGATGCCATTTTCACAGGCAAAAATAGATGCCGTGCAGTCATTAGCCGTCTTCGTTGCGAAAGCAAAGAATACAGACATCGTAAAAAGAGGTGTGGATGCCATCGCAGCATTCCGTGATGCTTCGCCCGAAAGCTTTAAAGATGATGCCAATAAACTCGTAAACGAGTATATCTTCGAAGCAATTGCAAAAAGGAAAAATTCTGAAGGCCTGAAAGAACAAGCGGATTACATTCTATCGAAAATAAGCACTGACGGAAAGAAAGGGTTTTAGGAGTTGCAAGTTTTACGTTGTGCGTTATAAGTAAACAATCTTGAAACGTACAACGTAAAACGAATAACTTATAAACTTACTTCAGTACAAAGCCCTCTAAAAATTTGGTATTGAAATCGCCGCTGCGGAAACGCTCATCCTGCATTAACTGTAAATGAAATGGAATGGTAGTCTTTACCCCTTCTACCACGTACTCGCTTAATGCACGGTACATTGTATTGATTGCTTCTTCTCTTGTCTGAGCAACTGTTATTAATTTTCCAATCATTGAATCGTAATAGGGAGGAATTGCATAACCGGTGTAGGCATGGCTGTCCACCCTTACGCCATGACCGCCTGGTTGGTGTAGCGTAGTAATTCGTCCTGGTGAAGGACGAAAATCATTATACGGATCTTCAGCGTTGATGCGACATTCTATTGCACACATTTCAGGATAATAATCTTTACCTGAAATCTTCTCTCCCATTGCTATTTTGATTTGTTCTTTAATCAAATCAAAATTGATCACTTCCTCCGTTACGCAATGCTCTACCTGGATGCGTGTATTCATCTCCATAAAGTAGAAATTGCGATGCTTATCTACAAGGAATTCAATAGTTCCGACACTTTCATAATTGATAGCGCCGGCAGCCTTTTTCGCGGCATCACCCATTTTTTGGCGTAATTCGGGCGTCATAAACGGCGATGGTGATTCTTCTACCAGTTTCTGATGACGTCGCTGGATAGAACAATCCCTTTCACTCAGGTGACAAACACTTCCGTATTGGTCTCCGGCTACCTGTATCTCGATATGCCTTGGCTCCTCTACAAATTTTTCCATATAGATGCCATCATTCTTAAATGACGCACCGGCCTCCGCTTTTGCCGTGTTGTATGCACGCTCCATTTCACTTTCTTCCCATACTATTCTCATTCCTTTGCCACCGCCACCTGCTGTCGCTTTTAATATAACAGGGTAGCCAACAACATTCTTTGCAAGTTCTTTCGCTTCTTCGAGGCTATTCAGCAAACCATCGCTTCCGGGAATAACAGGCACTCCAGCCTTGATCATTGTTTCCTTCGCAGTGATCTTATCACCCATTGAATTGATCATATCTGCTGTAGGGCCGATAAACTTTATCTGGTGATCATTGCAGATCTGTGCAAACTTTGCATTCTCTGCAAGAAAACCATAACCTGGATGAATACCATCAGCATTGGTTATTTCAGCAGCCGCCATCAAATGCGGGATGTTGAGATATGAATCGGCGCTCTGTGGACGGCCGATACAAACTGCTTCATCAGCAAATTTTACGTGCAAACTATCTTTATCTGCCGTGGAATAAACAGCGACTGTCTTAATGCCCATTTCCTTACAGGTTCTTATCACACGCAAGGCTATTTCTCCACGGTTGGCGATCAATATTTTCTTAAACATGAGATCAATTTGAAAATATAACAATTACTCAATGGCTCAATACTACTGTTGTCTTCTTTGCAGTTTTCAAAATAGAGCCTAATACCTTATTTATTTCTTCAAGTTTACTTAACAATTCTTTACAGTCGGGATAGTTTTTTGAATAATCACACAACCAAAGCCAATATTGTGTTTCTTCTGCTTCCTTCGCTGCAATTTTCATTTTATGGATAAAATCAGCCCGACTCTCTGCATTTTGTGCTTCCATCGAATTTGCACCAATCGACGTACCCGACTTCAATAACTGCCTTGCAATCACAAATTTTTTCTGGAACTCCAATTGCTCACAGTAGTCAATAATTAATATCGAAAAATCAAAACTTAGCTTAAGAATAGGATTGTTGTCAAATAGTTCCTTTTTCATAGGCTTGACCTGATAAATACTATGTTTTAAATTTTCAAATTGAGCTATTGAGAAATTGTCGAATTAGTAATTAAGCGGGTTCTACCAAAAACAACGGTTGATCATATTCTACAGGTGATGCATCATCGACCAATACTTTTACAACTTTACCTTTTATTTCGCTTTCGATTTCATTAAAAAGCTTCATCGCTTCAATGATACAGACAACCTTACCTGGCGTCACGTCATCTCCCGGTTCAATGAAAGCAGCTTTATCGGCAGAAGGTCGGCGATAGAAAGTGCCGATCATTGGGCTCTTGATGGTAATGAGGTTTGCTGCCGGCGCTTCAGCAGGTTTTTGCTTTTCTGCAACAGGAGCCTGCACGGCGGGTGTTGCAACTACAGGTTGTGGAGCAAGTGCAATTGTTGTTGCAGCCGGTGCAGCAGTCACCACCTGCGTCACATTCTCTTCCTTCTGTTTTATTGTAATTCTGAAATCTTTCTGTTCCACTGTCAACTCACCAATATTGGATTTATTGATCATCTTGATCAATTCTTGAATTTGTTTGAAATCCATGTGTTTCAATTTAATAATGAGTTTTAATTTAGAAAAGGATGGCTAAGATAAGGAAAACAAAACCGGTAAACTGAGTAATTTTTTTATGTTTTGGGGCAAAATTGAGCAAAAACCGATAAAAAATGGCCTGAAACCAGCGATTTCAGGCCATTTTTTCCAAAAACGATATATTTATTCTTTCACTCTTTCTACATATTCACCAGTCTTTGTGTTCACCCTGATGAGTTCTCCTTCATTTACAAACAAAGGAACGCCAATCGTTGCGCCGGTTTCCACTGTTGCGGGTTTTAATGTACGGGTAGCCGTATCACCACGAAGTCCTGGCTCTGTATAGGTAACAAGCAGTACTATTTTATCTGGAAGCTCCACACTCATTGGTTGCTCAGTCTCTGTGTTGATTAATATCCCTACTTCCTGTCCATCTTTAAGGAACTGTGGCGCATCGATCAGATTTTCCTGCAGAGCAACCTGCTCGAAAGTCTCTGTATCCATGAAATTATAACCGGTGTCATCTTTATACAAGAACTGGTAAGCTCTTTTCTCTACTCTTACAGGAAAAATGTTGTCGCCCGAATTCCAGGTCTTTTCAATAGACCGGTTATTGTCTACGCCTTTCAGTTTTGCCCACACTTTGGCTGCCGCACGGGCAGTTTTGTTTTCACCAAATTCTACTACGGAATATAAACTACCATCCAATTTGAGGATCATTCCGCGGCTAATGTCTGCTGTATTTGCCATGAGAAAAGCTTTTGGCTGTAAGCTGTAAGCTCTAAGCCGGTTTATAATATTTGGGCGGCAAAGATAAGGGCTAGTTACCGAGTGACAAAAACAGAAGACAGCTTTGCCAGAAAAGCGCTTTCTCAAATCCACGTCAACGCAAACAAATGGAATCGGTTTCAATTCCATACGAGGCTACCATCGCTGATATTAAACCCAATATCTCTTTTATCATTTATACCGGTAATTTCAATAGCCTGGAATTTTGAAAAATCAGAAATAGTAAATGTTTTTTTGAAATTATTAATCGAAATCGTTCCTTTTAAATAAACGAGTTTCCCATTCCTGTACTCGCTTTTGATAACATTAAATGAATAGCCTTTTGCTTTCATTTCATCTGATAAAAGCTGAAGAAGTTCACCTTCCTGCGTATTATTTGTTATTTCAATAATTGTTGATCCCTCCTTTGCAGGCTCGGCAGTAAACTGTAACGTTTCACCAACTGTTGTTGCTATAGTAGGTTGACTGGACATACCTGCTACTGAAACTGTCGAAGCTCGGTTTGACTCAGCGCTTGTAAAACCAATAGTTTTCGCCGGTGCATATGTAGTTGAAAGGCTGTTTATTTCCCTGGCATTTTTTGCAAGTGATGCTGTAAACGTTGTTGCACTATGAGCAGGTTCTTGTTCGAGACTACGAACAGTACCGGTGGTTCCGCAATGATACTTTTTCTCGAATATCTTTCTCTGATTATCATCTTGAAGGTTATAGTTCTCTATCTTACCATCATGCGTGGTCACAGTAGCACGAAGGCTATCATCGAAACTTATCCTTGCACTACCAATATCACTTACTGTTTCAGATTCAACAGGTATGATTGCTGAGAACTCTTCATCTTTTTCAACGGCTGGCAATGGGCCGTAAAGACCTGTATAATATGCTTTGTTTTCATTCCATTTTGTCAATAGCATTCTTTTTAACTCTTTCTCGTTTTTATTTTTTATCACAACCGTGCAATTCCCTTTTTTGTCGATGACATCGATAAAATACCCTTTGCTATTGACCGGCAGGGTGTCAACGATTCCTTTAACGCTGCCCGGCTGAATAACGATGGCAGGAATTGACTGCATTTCTTTTAGTTCTTGTTCTTTGGTGGCCCTGCTTCTAAAGGCCAGCAGCAAGACTGCTATCAGCGGCAATACAAATAAAAACTTTACAAGGTGCAGCTTTGCACTTTTCATTTTGTTCATCATGGCTATTCTTTTTTTAAGTGAGGAAAAATTGAAATTCTGGGCTATACTGAAATGATTGTTGCCAATCACTTTTAAAAGAAGATATTGATATTGCTTTTTGTCAATGCCGCTTTGCAGCACTTTATTATCAGCAATAAATTCAAGGTTTTGACGAATAGATTTGCGTATTAACCAAGCAAAGGGATTGTACCAGTTTACAATGCATAACAATTCTCCCAACAATACATCGAAAGTGTGGCGTTCTTGCACATGCACTATTTCATGACGAATAATTTCCTTTAACTCAGTTTCGCTATGTAATCTCTTATTAATGAATATGCATCTTCCAAACGAAAAAGGTGTTGTGTCTTGAGTCACTTCACAAATCTTTATTTCTCCGTCGGTGATAAATTTTGACTTCCGGATCATTTTTCTAAAGGACAATAATTGCATGACGAAACGAGTCAATAGCACCAGCATTCCGATTGTAAACAACAGCAATGTCCAGCTCCAAAAGTCAAATGAGGTGGTGGCAGGCTCGTGTAAACTATTTTGATAGGATAAATGATTGAAATAATCAACCTGAGGGATAAAATGAACAATTTTTGTTTCCTTCAAATCACTTCGTTCCAATACCGGCGTAATATTTATAAAAGGAATAAAAAAAGAAAGAATGGTATAACCCAATAAATAAAACCTGTTCCAATAATAAAAAGTCAATCGCCGTAACAGCAATTGATAAAATAAATAAACAACGGCCACACTGATAGAAAGCTTAAGCAGGTATAAAAAAAAGATTGGCATGATCGTGCATTTGATAAAAGAATTATTTCCCTTTCTCAATCATCGAAATAATTTCCTTCAGCTCTTTTGCTGAAAGTTTTTTTTGCTCTACGAAAAAATTCACAAGTTCTTTATATGAATTATCGAAGTAGTCTTTCACTACGGTGCTCACAAATTTTTTCTTGAACTCTTCTTCACTGATCGCGGGTTTATAGAGGTATGCATTACCAACCAATCTGCTTTGCAGATATCCTTTTCGTTCAAGGTTCTTTATAGTAGAGGCAACTGTGGTATATGGCAATTCATCTTCCATATTCTCCATAATCATTTTTATATTTCCTTCACCGGTTTTGAAAGCGGCTTTAAACGCCTGTTCCTCCTGGATAGTTAGTTTTTCCTGCATGTCTACGAAGTTTTCGTAAATCTACGGAAATTTCGTAGAAGGCCAAATTTATTTTTCACTGCTTTAAGGTATTTTTGAAAAAAAATGTGATGAAGAAATTTCAATCTTTGCTCGTAGCGGCGCTCATAAGTATGACAATCTATGCACAATCGGGTACAGAGCCGCAACCTGCATATCTCCGTTTCCCAACCGTTCCACCGATTAAAATTTTGAAAGTAGACAGCGCTACTTATTTTACAAAAGAAAATCTGAGTAAAAAGAAACCAACAATAGTAATGGTCTTCAATCCAGGCTGTGAGCACTGCCAGCATGAGACGGAAGAAATCATTAAGAACATCGATGAGTTCAAAGATATTCAGGTCGTAATGGCCACTCCGCAATCATTTACAGAAATGAAAGATTTTTATAAGACATACAAGCTCGCCAATTATTCCAACATTATTGTCGGCCGTGACGAGCATTTTACATTACCCTCATTTTATTCTATTCGCAGTCTTCCATTCCTGGCCTTTTACGATAAAAAGCAAAACCTGATTTCTGCACATGAAGGATCGATGCTGATTCCCAAAATGCTGGAAGAAATAAAAAAGGATGCTCCAAAAACACCGGAAAAGGCTCAGTAAAAATTGCAAAACTCAAAGGTTTTATTGAATCTCTTGTCGAAACTGGTAGCCGCAACGGTTCAACTTATTATCTTTGCCGCGCAAATTCTGCCGTCAAAAAAGGTGGACAATTTTCTCAACGATAAATAAATTACTTCATGAAAGTTACTGTAGTAGGTGCGGGTGCTGTAGGCGCTACCTGTGCTGATAATATTGCCAGGAAAGAACTGGCAACCGAACTGGTTTTACTGGATATTAAAGAAGGAATCGCTGAGGGCAAGGCGCAGGATATGATGCAAACTGCCGCCCTGCTTGGCTTCGACACTAAAATTGTAGGCAGCACAAACGATTATACAAAAACTGCAGGTAGCGATGTAGTTGTAATTACCTCAGGTTTGCCACGCAAACCGGGTATGACGAGAGAAGAATTAATTGGTGTAAATGCCGGCATTGTAAAGGGTGTTGCAGAAAATATCCTAAAGCATTCTCCAAATGCGATTATCATTGTTATCAGCAACCCAATGGATACGATGACTTACCTCGCATTGACAGCAACCGGCTTACCCAAGAACCGTATCATTGGTATGGGTGGCACATTGGACAGTGCACGTTTCAAATATCAATTAAGCCAACATCTTGGCTGCAGTCCTGCGGACCTGAATGCTGTTGTTGTCGGTGGACATGGGGATACAACAATGATTCCGTTGATCCGCTTTGCAACATGGAATTCAGCTCCTGTTACGAAATTCCTGAGCGAAGAACAGCAGAAAAAAATAGTTGCAGATACAATGGTTGGTGGAGCAACGCTTACAAAACTGATCGGTACTTCAGCATGGTATGCACCGGGTGCAGCGGGAGCAGCAATGGTAGAAGCTATTGTTCGTGATGAAAAGAAACTGTTTACCTGTTGTGTAAAACTTGAGGGCGAATATGGTCAGAAAGATATCTGCCTTGGCGTACCGGTTATTATTGGCAAAAACGGTTGGGAAAAAATTCTTGACTTTGGATTGAATGAAGCTGAACAAGCTGAATTTAATAAGAGCGCTGATGCAGTAAGAAATATGAATGATGTATTGAAGACTCTATAAAAAAACTATCGATTGAAAAAATGCCGCTTACTGATAAAGCGGCATTTTTTTGCGTAAATGCGTGTCTATAAATCGGTTTTATTATTTGGTAATCCAGAAGCAAACACGATTTAATCTTCCTTCAAAATCAAACGGTGTAGTTTGCCTTGTAATATCTTTTATTGAAGCAGCCGTAATCGCATCTTTATCTAACACAAATTTCTGATAATTGTTACTGAAGCAAAGTTCACCACCCGGCTGAAGCGTTTTCATACAATGATTAATTAATGGCGCATGATCCCGCTGAATATCCAGCATACCCTCCATCCTCTTGCTGTTACTGAATGTGGGTGGATCCATTATTATTAAATCGTAATAATTTTCCGGAGCATTTTCAATCCATTTCATTATATCTGCCTGGAAAAATCTAAACCTATCTTCGCCGGCAAAATCATTCAACAGCATATTTCGTTTTGCCCACTCCAGGTAAGTATTCGATAAATCAATCGTGGTTACTTCACTTGCCCGGCCTGCCGCAGCATATACAGAAAAGGAACCTGTATATGCAAAAAGATTCAACACCTTTTTATTTTCGCTTTTTTCACGAATAAGCTGTCGGGTATTTCTATGATCCAAAAACAATCCTGTATCTAAATAATCTTTAAGATTAATCAAAAACTTTAAGCCATTTTCTTCCACGATAAATTCCTGTGCTGCTTCATTAAGCTTCTGATATTGACCGAGCCTTCCCGGCTTACGCTGCCGAAGTCTTAAAAAAATATTTTCTTCCGGTATATTTAATACCTCAACCATTACAGCAATACTTGCCTGCATCCATTCATCATGTTCTTCTTCATTCATACCATGACGGCGTTTGTATTCGGCAACATATAACTTGTCTCCATAAAACTCAATGCGAAACGGAAACTCTGGCAGATCATGGTCATAAAGACGATAACAACTAATGTCTGCCTTCCGGGCTTGTTTACCGATGTGCCTATACACTTTTGTAAGTCGGTTTCGGAACATATTTATTTTTTCAGACAACATCGGGGCTGATAAATTTTTGCGAAATTAGCTGTCCGGCACTTTATGTACGCAATTGTTGACATAGAAACTACAGGAACTTATTCCGCTGCCAACGACATTACTGAAATTTCCATCCAGGTTTTTGATGGCCAAAAGGTCGTTGAGAAGTTTGAAACATTAATCAATCCTTGTCAATCTATTCCCCGCTATATCCAGGCAATGACCGGCATCACCGATGAAATGGTGGCTGAAGCGCCGACCTTTGAAGAGGTATCTGAATCTGTGTATGATATTTTAAAAGACAAAGTTTTTGTAGCACACAGCGTGAACTTTGATTATTCCTTTATCAAAGGAAATCTTGCTGCCCACGGTTTTGATTTGAATTGTAAGAAGCTTTGCACTGTACGGCTGAGCCGGAAAATAATTCCTGGTAAACCCTCTTATAGCCTCGGCAATCTTTGTGATTCATTAGGAATTTATAATGATAGCCGTCACCGTGCTGGGGGTGATGCTTTCGCAACAGTGAAATTATTCAAGCTGTTGTTGGAAAATGACAAAGAAGATTTCATTGCAAAGAGCTTAAAGAAAGATTCCAAAGAACAGGTTTTGCCGCCCAATGTACCCAAATCGGATTTTGACAAACTACCGTACACTCCCGGTGTTTACTATTTCCACAATGAGAAAGGGAAAATCGTTTATGTTGGTAAAGCAAAAAATATCCGTTATCGTGTAAACAGTCATTTCAGTAACAATTCAGAAAGCAGGCAGAAACAAAATTTCATGCGGCATGTATATTCGATCAGCTATGAAAGTTGCGGAACAGAATTGATGGCTTGCATTCTTGAATCAACTGAAATAAAACGCTTGTGGCCAGTTTTTAATCAATCACAAAAAAGATGGGAAGATGTGTATGGCATTTTTTCATTTGAAGATCAGAATGGCTATAAACGTTTAGCAATAGAAAAAAACAAACGATATCTTACGCCAGTTTATACATTTCATTATTTAATAGACGGGCATGCCATTCTTCGTAAGTTAATAGATGACTTCAATCTTTGCCCGAAGTTGTGCTTTATGCAAACTAATGATGAGCCATGTACAGGCTCTAATATTGAAAGTTGTAAAGGCGCTTGTGAACAAAAAGAATCTTCGAAAAAATATAATGCCCGTGTCGATAAGGCGATTGATTCACTACACCATCAACCTACTTATGTCATCACCGATAAAGGAATTGGAGGTGACGACCAGTCTTGCATTCTTGTTGAAAATGGCAAGCTATACGGTATGGGATATTTACCTGAACACGTTCAGATAAGTGATATAACCTTGCTCAAAGATTATATCAAGCCGCTGAAGGAAAATAGCTTTATAAGAAACATGCTTGCAGGATATGTAAGCAAAGACACTACTAAAGTGAAATTTTTCTCACAGGAATTTATTCAGCCCACTGAAAATCTGCAGAACGAGGCATTTCTATAAACGCTTTCTCAACTTCAACCGGAGGGATTGTCAATTTTCGCTTCACCGTATCCATCCAGGCGCCATCAATAGTAACTATAGCGGAAACGGTTTCGTCGTTTTTAGTAATAATATGCTGCATGGTCCATCTCGAATAATCTTTTTTCGATTTTACCAATCTTAAATCAATTTTTACCTTATCTCCCTGTCTTATTTCGCGTTTAAAAACACATTCTTCACGAAACAAAATCGGGCCAATATGCAGTTGCTGCATGTTGTTGGCATTTAGGTCAAACTTGTTTAAAAACTCGATTCGGCATAGCGCACCCCAATCGTAATACACAGAATGGCGGAGATGAAAATTCGGGTCAAGATCAGACCAGCGAAGTTGAATATCTAAAGAGTAGCTTTCCATAATCTATTTAAAGTCGCG
The DNA here is from genome assembly GCA_049840875.1 of Chitinophagaceae bacterium. Classification (GTDB taxonomy): domain Bacteria; phylum Bacteroidota; class Bacteroidia; order Chitinophagales; family Chitinophagaceae; genus JAFDYH01. The sequence goes on from JASGJE010000011.1 coordinate 21,419, forward strand.
AAATTAAACAAGGCAAACAATATCACTGGCTGAATAACCGTTATTTTTGCGCTTAAATCACTCTAATGAAAAAACTAATTTTCGTATCTGTGCTGACAATTGTTGCGTTGGGTAAAACTTTTGCACAAACAAAAACAGCGGCAAAACCCGCTTCCAAACCTGCAGCAAAACCAGCCGCTGCCGCTCCTAAAACCACTCTGAAAAATCTGATAGACTCCGCAAGCTATGCGATAGGATTGAGCGAAGCAAGGTTCATGAAGCAACAGGGATTGACAAAAATAAATTCCGCAGTTGTAGCAAAGGCAATTGATGATGTAATGAATAACCGAACTGTAGCATTGGATGACCAGCAAGCCAACAGCGCAATTATGAGCTGCATCACACAGGTGCAACAGGAAAAATCAAAAGGCACTATCGAAGAAGGACAAAAGTTTTTAGTTGAAAACAAAAAAAGACCTGAAGTAAAAACGACTCCATCAGGTTTACAATATGAAGTACTGCAAGAAGGAACCGGTATAAAACCTACAACAGTTGACACGTTTGTTGCTCATTACCGAGGCTCACTCACAAATGGTACTGTATTTGAAGAATCATATACACGAAATGAGCCAATCACTTACCCGTTGAATCGCGTAATTGCAGGTTGGACAGAAGGCTTGCAATTAATGACGGTGGGCTCAAAGTATAAATTTTATATCCCTTACAATCTTGCATATGGTTTACAAGGAAGTCCCCCCACAATACCTGGCGGTGCTACTTTGATTTTTGAAATCGAGTTATTAGATGTGAAAAAGAAAATGTAAAGATTTCATTGAAGATATTCGGAGCGTAAAGAGATTTCTTTACGCTTTTTTATTGCTTTAGCCAAGATTGCCTTTCATTTGCTCAATCTGCCATCGCGTACCCAGAACGATCACTTTCATTCCTTTTGAAATGACGGTATCTTCCAATGGATTAATTATAAATTTCCCTTCAGAGCTTTTTACACCGATACAATTCACGCCTGTTTTCTTCCAGTTCATAATTTCTGACAAAGACTTGTCACGGATAGCATCAGGCAATTGGTCATAGCCAACGGATTCCATATTGATCGCTTCCCCTTCTTCTCCCGATAAATAGTCGATAAATTCAATCACATCAGGTTTGGTAACAAGAGTAGCCATATGCGTACCGCCAATGCGGTCTGGCATTATCACACTATCCGCACCGGCCTTTTTTAATTTGGATATAGAATTACTTTCTGAGGCGCGACTTATGATCTGCATTCCCGGATTCAATGAACGTGCAGAAAGAACAATAAACAGGTTGTCCGCATCTGTTGGCAACGTAGTGATCAATGCTTTTGCTCTTTGTACGCCAGCACTGATCAATAAATCATCGTCAGTACTATCACCAACCAGAAACAATGCATTATTATGCTCAGGCAATTCTCTCTTGATTAATTCTGCGTCTCTTTCGATGAAAACCACCGGCACTCCATGTAACTTCAAATTATGTACGGCCTGCTGACCGTTTCTTCCGTAACCGCAAATGATTACATGAGATGATAATTTATTGATAGTATTCATAATCCTGCGTGTTTTAAAATACTTGTTGATTTCACCCGTGATAACAAATTCTGATATGCGAGTAATGACAAACGCAAACGAAATCCAGCTTGTAATTAATAAAAACATTGTAAACAATCTGCCTGCATCACTTAGCGGTCTCACTTCCTGGAAGCCTGCAGTCGTAATTGAAATAGTAGTCATATACATCGCTTCTACAAACGTGTATTTTTCTATTACCATAAAACCAATAATACCAACGATGATAATAGCATGAATAACGATAAACGGTTGAAGCAGCCTGTAAGTCCAGCGTTTCAATTAAGTCAATTTTTATAAAAATAAGTAAGTAACGGGAGAAAAGTGCAAATGAAGAAGTATGAAAATGTGCGAATGAGTAAATATGCAGATGGGAAAACATAAAAAGCCTAAGGGCAGCAACAAAATATTTTTTATTTTTTACTTTTTATTTTGTTCTCTACCCATCCAAGAGCTTTTTGCAATTGTTGTTCTTCCGTGAGATGAGTGTTATCCAGTACCACAGCATCTTCCGCCTGTCGTAAAGGGCTCACTTCACGATGTGAGTCAATATAATCCCGCATTTCAAGGTTATTTTTCACTTCTTCCAGCGTTATGTTTGGATTCTTTTCGTAGAGTTCTTTAAAACGTCGCTCAACCCGTACAGCATTATCAGCAGTCATAAATATCTTCAATTCTGCCTTGGGAAAAACTACAGTACCAATATCACGGCCGTCCATAATGATGCCTTTCTTTTTTCCCATTTTCTGTTGCTGTGCAACGGCAAATTCTCTTACCTCTTTTATCGCAGCAACGTCACTCACTTTTTCTGCAACGACCAGGTCGCGGATCACATACTCCACATTCTCTTCGTTGAGATATATCTCGCTTTGATTGCTGGTTGCATTATAATTGAACTGAAGATTGATATTTTTAAGCGCTTGCTTTACTTCCTTTTTATCGGTCCAGTCAATATGATTCCGGAGAAAATAAAGAGTGATTGCCCGGTACATGGCGCCACTGTCGATATAAACATAGCCAAGCTTCTTTGCCAGTTGTTTGGCTAATGTGCTTTTGCCACAGGATGACCAGCCATCTATGGTAATTATTATTTTCTTCATTAGACTCAATAGATCGACGGAACTTATACAAAAATAAAAAAGGAGCGCTTTGATTAACGCTCCTTCTGAAAATAACTCAATTAATTATTTTACGCTTTCGATTTCTCTTCCACAACCTTGAAAGCGAATTTCAGTTTACCCGCTTCTTTGTCAAGGTCAGCTACAAGAGTATCGCCTGCTTTTACGTGCATGTTCAATATTTCTTCCGCCAGTGGATCTTCAAGGTATTTCTGAATCGCACGGTGCAATGGCCTCGCTCCAAATTGCTGATCATATCCTTTATCGGCAATGAACGATTTCGCATCTTCTGTCAACTCCAGGCCAAAGCCAAGAGTTGTCAAACGCTTTGTAACACCCTTCATCAGTATATCAATGATTTCAAAGATGTTTTCTTTTGTAAGGCTGTTAAAGATTACCACATCATCGATACGGTTCAGGAACTCGGGAGAGAATGTACGCTTCAATGCTTTTTCGATCACCGCTTTGTTCGCTTCATCTTCATTCTCCACTCTCGATGTAGTTGCAAAACCCACACCTGCACCAAAGTCTTTCAACTGACGGGCACCGATATTCGAAGTCATAATGATCAGCGAATTCTTGAAATCAACCTTTCTACCTAATCCATCCGTTAATTGACCATCATCCAACACCTGCAACAGAATATTGTAAATATCAGGATGCGCTTTTTCTATTTCATCCAAAAGAATTACACTGTAAGGTTTGCGACGCACTTTTTCAGTTAACTGTCCACCTTCTTCATATCCTACATAGCCGGGAGGCGCTCCAATCAATCTGCTTACGGTGAATTTCTCCATATACTCACTCATATCGATACGGATCAACGCATCTTCAGAGTCGAACATATACCTTGCTAATGCTCTTGCCAGCTCTGTTTTACCAACACCAGTCGGCCCCAGGAAGATGAACGTGCCAATTGGCTTCTTAGGATCTTTCAATCCTACCCGATTGCGTTGAATAGCTTTTACCACTTTTACAATTGCATCGTTTTGACCAACCACCATTCCTTTCATGTCTTCAGACATCTTGCGGAGTTTTTCAGTTTCCGCCTGCACCATTCTCTTCACAGGAATGCCTGTCATCATACTAACCACTTCTGCAATATCCTCTTCTGTTATCGGATAGCGTTTATGCTTGCTTTCTTCTTCCCATTCGTTCTTCGCTTTTTCCAGGTCTTCCTGCAATTTCTTTTCCGTATCACGCAAAGAAGCTGCTTCTTCAAACTTCTGACTCTTAACTACTTTATTCTTCTCGTTCTTTACATCCTCGATTTTCTTTCGAGGTCAACAATGTTTGGCGGAACGTTGATATTTTTTAAATGCACTCTCGCTCCTACTTCATCCATTACGTCAATCGCTTTATCAGGAAGAAGACGATCTGTAACATAACGATCACTCAACTTAACGCAAGCATCAATAGCTTCATTATTATAAGTTACGTTGTGGTATTCCTCGTATTTCGTTTTAATGTTGTTGAGTATTTTGATTGTATCATCCACAGTAGGTGGATCTACAATTACTTTCTGAAAGCGACGATCTAATGCGCCATCTTTTTCGATATACATTCTATACTCATCCAGTGTAGATGCACCGATGCATTGCAGTTCACCTCTTGCCAGCGCCGGCTTAAAGATGTTGCTTGCATCGAGTGAGCCACTCGCACCGCCTGCACCAACAATAGTGTGCAACTCATCAATGAACAGGATTACGTCACGGTTTTTTTCGAGTTCGTTCATAATCGCTTTCATTCTTTCTTCAAACTGGCCACGGTATTTCGTACCCGCTACCAACGCAGCCAGGTCAAGCGATATCACTCTTTTATCAAACAATACCCGTGAAACCTTACGCTGAACAATGCGGAGGGCCAACCCTTCAACGATAGCTGTTTTACCTACTCCCGGCTCACCGATCAGTATCGGGTTGTTCTTTTTACGACGCGACAGTATCTGTGAAACTCTTTCGATTTCTGATTCACGACCAACAATCGGGTCAAGCGCTCCCATTTCTGCTAACTTGGTTATATCCCGGCCGAAATTATCCAGCACAGGGGTTTTGCTTTTTGCATTGCCCTGCTGGCGGCTGCTACTTCCTTTTTGCTGTGAATATTTTTTCTCTTCGTCAAAATCATCATCATTCTCATCGGTAAATTCTGCTCTTGGCTCGTTGGATTTTACAATACCCAACTCCTGCCTGAATAAATCGTAGTCCACGTCAAACTGGTTTAAGATTTGTGTTGCGATGTTTTCCTTGTTTTTCAATATTGAGAGCATCAGGTGCTCCGTCTCCACAGTTGCACTTTTAAGAGCCTTGGCTTCAAGTACCGTCACACGGATTACTTTTTCGGCCTGTTTTGTAAGTGGTAAACTGTTGATGTTTGCAATATTCTTTCCTGCCTTATCCTTTACAGCCAATTCTATTTCTTTTCGGAGTTCATATAGATCAACGTTAAAGCTTTTAAGAATTTTGATCGCTGTATTGTCTCCTTCCCGGATCAATCCGAGCAGGAGGTGTTCGGTTCCGATAAAATCATTTCCCAATCGTAAGGCCTCTTCCCTGCTGAATGAAATGATTTCCTTTACCTGCGCTGAAAAATTATTATCCATTTTTCAATAATTGCTTGTGTTACAATAATAACGAATATTTTTGGTTCTTGTTCGCTCCTAATTATAAACGCGGTGTTTACAAGATTAGTTTTATGAAAGTCAAAATAGATACCAAAGAGAAATTTCATGCCATCACGGTTGCCGAACCCTCAATTTCTGCTACTATGACAGAAGAACTATCGGCTTGCTTAATTCCTTACCTGCAAAATGACGTTAAAAACGTAGTACTCATTTTAAAAGACATCGAAACGATTGACGACGCTGCGGCGAATGCTCTTGTAAATATCCAACAAAAATTCTACGAAAACAACGCTTCTTTTGTCATTTGTGAATTGCAAAAGCCAGTTGAGAAATTTCTGGAGCAAAACGAGCTGCTCGACCTTATGAACATAACGCCCACTGAAAGCGAAGCATGGGATATCGTTCAAATGGAAGAGATAGAAAGAGAGTTTTTTGAGGAAGATGAGCCTTGAACTTGAGGGAAATGTTCCAGTTCAGTTCCAGGTTTACTGCAAAATTGCCGCTCCTTACAATTTAAAGAGTATTTGCTACCAATTCGATCTTCTGCTGAATCAAATATAGATTGATTTCCCTCTATCCGCTTTTTTAAACCCTGGTTGTTGAAGTATACAAAATGAAATAAGAACACTTTCATCAATGCTGTCTGAAGAAGTCAAATCAATAGCAAAACAAATTTTGAGCGAAAAAGTTCAATCGAAACTAAATTCATTACAGGTTCTCCCAGTTGGCGGCGGCTCCATCAACGAATGTTACAGACTAACTATAGACGACAACCGAAGTTTTTTTCTGAAATTGAATATTGCAAAAAAATTTCCTGGCTTATTTGAAAAGGAAACGAATGGACTAAATTTTCTCGCGTCTCAAAAAATTATAAAATGCCCGGAAGTATTTTTTATCTCTACTATTAACGATCAGCAATTATTGATCCTTGAATGGATTGACACAGGAATTAAAACAAATTCTTTCTGGAAAATATTTGGTGAAAAATTGGCGCAACTTCACCAGGTAACCAATACTGATTTCGGCTTCGCAGAAGATAATTATATGGGTGCATTGCCACAACACAATGCATTTACCACTTCATGGATTGAGTTTTTTACTAACCAGCGATTGAGGCCACAAACAGAATTAGCAATGAGAAAAAATCTCCTTGATAAACAACATCTGGCCCGGTTCGAAAGATTATATGCAAACCTTCAGGATATCTTCGAAGAAGAAAATCCATCATTACTGCACGGCGACCTCTGGAGTGGTAATTTCTTATGTGATGAAAAATCGGGGCCGGTATTAATTGATCCCGCTGTTTATTTCGGCAACCGCAATATTGATCTTGCAATGACTACATTGTTTGGTGGCTTTGATAAAGCATTTTATGACTCCTATCATTATCATTTCCCATTCCCCAAAAATTACCAGGATCAATGGAGCATATGTAACCTATATCCTTTGCTGATACATTTAAATCTCTTTGGCAGCGGCTATTTATACGATATAGAAACTGTTTTAAAAAAGTTTACGGCCTGATGCAGCCATAAAAGCTTAAAACAGGTCATAAGAATTAATTTCACACACTAAACGTTGAGCATGTTTGCTGTCACCATCCTTGGAAATAACTCTGCAGTACCCGCCTTTGACAGGCATCCTACCAGCCAGATCGTAACGATAGACGGATATAATTTTTTAGTGGATTGCGGAGAAGGCACACAGATACAAATGATCAACTATAAAATCCGCAGAAGTAAAATATCTCACATTTTCATTTCCCACCTGCACGGCGATCATTACTTTGGCCTGATTGGTTTGATCAATAGCTTTGGATTACTTAGCCACCAACAGGACTTGCATGTCTTTGGACCTTCACCACTGCAACAAATTATCGAACTGCAGCTTTCTGTCGCTAATACCATTCTCCCTTTTAAGCTCACTTTTCATACGATCAACCAGGAAGGAATTTTAGTGGATGAGGAAAAGTTTACCATACGATGCTTCCGTACCAATCATCGCATTGAATGCTACGGTTTTCATTTCCAGGAGAAAAAGAAACCTCGCAAAATAAACCCTGATAATGCTAAAAAACACGAAGTGCCTGCAGCCTTTTACGAACGGCTTCAAAATGGGGAAGATTACATTCAGAAAGACGGCACCGTAGTTAAAAACGAATGGGTAACTGATCCGGGGGCTAAACCAAAATCATACGCCTACTGCGCCGATACCAAGTATGATGAAAGCATCATTCCGCATATACAAGGTGCGGATATGATTTACCACGAAACAACTTATCTGGATAACCTTCGTGAAAGAGCCGATTTTCGTTTTCATTCTACCACGAAACAGGCTGCAGAAATAGCGAAAAAAGCCGGGGTAAATAAGCTTTTAATCGGTCATTTTAGTAGCAAGTATGATAAGCTTGAACAATTCCAGGCTGAAGCAAAAGAGATTTTCCCTAATACAGAGATAGCTCTTGAAGGGGTAGCCTTTACAATATAACATGGCGTAACTATCGCTACCATTTCAACTGAACGTTTTTAACCTTACACCCGCTCTTGTTATCGTTTTCACTCTGCCCTCTTTAAACCCGCAACCACAGGGCATTTTAAGGAACGGCACAAAGCGTCTTACTATCGCTGTTGCTTATTCTGTTCATCATTTATTTTTCACTTCTTTCTTATAATAAACGAAGACAAACTCATTAAGTGCAAAAAATAAACAAACAAATTATCTCCAAAATTTTGTTGTTACCTTTTATTCGTTGTAATTTGAATGCCGTTCATCTAACAATAAATTTTTTACCAAAATCCTTCAAGTATGGCAGCAAAGAAGAAAGCAAAAAAGAAGGCTGCGCCTAAAAAGAAAGTAGCGAAAAAAGCTGCTCCGAAAAAGGCCGCCAAAAAAGCAGCAAAAAAGAAACCAGCAAAAAAAGCTGCGCCTAAAAAGAAAGCCGCTCCAAAAAAGAAAGTAGCTAAAAAGGCTGCTCCGAAAAAAGCTGCGCCAAAAGCTGCTAAGAAACCAGCGCCTAAAAAGGCTGCGCCAAAGAAGCCTGCACCGGTGAAAAAACCTGCTGCGCCTAAACCAGTAGCAATTGCTCCTGTACCTGAACCAATGCCAGTAGAAGAGACGATAGAAACCATTACTGTAATTGAAGAGATCCCATCTGAAGATATGGATAACGGAAAGCCTTCTGAGGATTGAGCCATAAATGAATTGTCGATATAAAAACCATCCGCCTTCAAGTGGATGGTTTTTATTTGCCTGCTCTTACGCAATCATCGTAAGAAAAAGTTTTAAACAAAGGACGCCATAGACGAATCATATCATTAATAATACTTCGGAAAAATGGGGATTTACCTGTCTTAAATTAAATTTTCCAACGACCACGCCAGCATATTATTTTACATTTTTAGTCCGCACATCAAGTGATGCCAAAGCCGGCAAATTGTTTGATGGTTTATCTAAATAAAAATAACTGACAGAACTATAATCATCAATCCGGTAAAAATTAACCCACCCATCAAGAAACTTATCGTCGGTAATTGAAGGATAATTTTTTTCTTCAAACAATCTGATAAATGTGGTATCTCTTGTTGCGCTTACTGGTTTAAGGTTCACACCATTTTTTACCAAATCTCTGACTTGTTTTGTGTCGCCGCCGCCAATCTGTTGTATAACGACTTTTATATCGCTATTGAAATAAATAGCATCCGGAATATGCAGACGGTAAAAAACATATTGATGCAATGAATCGCTCGCAACAGTACAACCCTGGTATTGATTAACAAACGTACCCAATCCCCAGGCGCTTCCGATATAATCTTCTGAACCGGTACCATTGATTGTCGGGTATTGCGAGTCACCATCAAGATACATTTTTACTTCGCCCTCGCCCCACCAGGTAGTTCCATATGCAGGGTCGGCATTTAAACCAACACTTACACCAAGAAACCTTCCTTTACCGCTGATTTTTGGAAGCATTACAAAATCATCTCCAACCTTATTGGTGTTTTGCCTTGTCCAGTAGGCATGAAAATAAAGAGCATCAGGCGGTATTTTTCCAAGCATATAATCAAGATCATAAAACAACATCACTACCTCTTTACCTTCATTTACCAACAACACTTTTGCAGCCTTTCTGAATGGCATTGGAATATAACACACAAAGGAGCGTCCTTCCCCACTGGAAAACAAAGCAGATTGAAAAGGAATGCCACGCTTACCCAGATTATTGCAAAAGAAATCACCCATCGGAACATCGACGGCCGGCTTTGATTCTCCATCCCAATAGAATTGTAACCGGAGGCTGCGCAGTTTGGCAGGATTCTGATCAATGGTGAGCCAGATACGCTGAATTGTTCCCTCACCTGTAATACTCAATAGCGTTTTTGTTTCACCGGGTTTCATCCATTCGAATGCGTTGCCTTTTGCAGTTTTATTAGTTTGACCACCTTTTCCCTTTGCGCCGTTGGGGTTTTCAAAACTACTTACACGACTTTGCGTGTTTGGAGGCATTTGAAAAAGTTGTTGTGCTTGCAATGAAAAAGCAACAATCATTAAAGAAAGAACAATTAATATTCGCATGGTGTAGGTGTTACTTGGTCCAGTTAATCTTTGCAGTTTTAACATCACGGGAATTGGAACCTATCATTATTTCAAAATCACCGGGTTCCCAATCGTACTTCAGATCATAGTTATAAAACTTCAGATCCTCTGGTGTGATTTTGAACGTGACAATCTTCGATTCTCCCGCTTTCAGATCAATTTTTTCAAATCCCTTCAATTCCTTTACTGGTCTTGTAATACTTCCAACAATGTCGTGAATGTATAATTGTACTGTCTCTTTGCCGGGTATATTGCCAGTGTTTGTTACCGTTATACTTGCAGTCAGCGTCTGATTTCCTTTTAATGAAGTGCTGCTAAGTTTGAAATCGCTATAAGTAAAAGTTGTATAGCTTAATCCAAAACCAAAGGGATAAACCGGATCGTTACTTACATCAAGGTAATTGGAACGGAATTTCTGAAACCACTGACCATCAGGCAAAGGCCTGCCGGTGTTTTTATGATTGTAATAAATGGGTACTTGTCCAACATTCTGCGGAAACGTCGTCGTCAATTTCCCGGATGGGTTGGCATCGCCAAATAACACATCGGCAATAGCGCTTCCCGCTTCAGATCCACCGAACCATACATTTAATATTGCCGGCACGTGCTCATTTTCCCATTTCAACGCCAATGGTCTTCCGGTAAATAAAACCAACACAACAGGCTTTCCGGTTTTCAACAATGCTTTTAGTAATTCTTTTTGAATACCAGGAATTTCGATATTGGTGCGGCTGCTTGCTTCGCCAGTCATCTCGGCTGATTCACCTAATGCAGCAACTATTACGTCAGATTGATTAGCGATATCCAACGCCTCTTGCAATATTGAATTAGCTGGTCGGCTATCCCAGTGTAACGATTTGCCAAATACGCCGGCTCTTTCAACGAACATACTATCTTCATCCAGGTTTGCACCACGGGCTGTTAGAATTTTTACATTACTTCCTGCAACTTCTTTCAAGCCATCCAGTAACGAGATTGATTTGGAAAAGTTGGCGGCAACACTCCATGTTCCCGTCATATTTTCCCTGTTATCAGCAAGCGGACCGATTAAAGCAATGGTTCCTGATTTCTTTAGCGGTAAAACGTTATTCTGATTTTTCAACAATACAAAACTTTGCGCAGCTATTTCTCGCGAAGCTTTCCTGTTTTCATTTGTAAATACTTCAGTCGATGCTCTCTTTTCATCACAAAAACGATAGGGATCTTCAAACAAACCCAACTTGTATTTCGCTTCCAGAATTCTTCGGCAAGCAGCATCCACCTGTGCCAAAGTTGCCTTTCCTTCCTGTATGGATTTCTTAGTAGTATTTAATATTCCTTCTCCCACCATATCCATATCAAGGCCAGCCATTAAAGCTCTTGCCGCTACCGTTTGAAGATCACCAAGGCCGTGCGCCTCCATTTCATTGATACCGGTATAATCGCTAACTGTAAAGCCTTTAAAACCCCATTGCTTGCGAAGAACATCGGTCAACAGCCATTTATTTGCTGAAGCAGGAATGCCATCAATTTCATTGAATGATGCCATCACGCTGCCGACGCCCGCATCTACAGCCGCTTTATAAGGGGGAAGATATTCATTGTACATTCTCACACGGCTCATATCGGTTGTATTATAATCACGTCCTGCTTCGGCTGCTCCATACAACGCATAATGCTTGACGCAAGCCATAATAGTATTATTCTTTGTATAGTCATTGCCCTGGTAACCTTTTACCATTGCTGCGGCAATTCGGGATCCGAGATAGGCATCTTCTCCACTTCCTTCAGCGATTCTCCCCCAGCGTGGATCACGGGCGATATCAACCATTGGGGAATAAGCCCAGTTAATACCATCTGCGCTTGCCTCCGTTGCTGCAATACGTGCACTCTTTTCGATGAGTTGCATATCCCACGAACAGGATAAACCAAGAGGGATGGGAAATACGGTTTCATAACCATGAATTACATCCATTCCGAACAACAGCGGAATTTTTAAACGGCTTTTCTCTACTGCCAATTTTTGTATTTCTTTAATCTTTGCAACGGACTTGATGTTGAATAATCCACCGACTTTTCCCTGTTCGATCTTTTTTCCAATATCCGAGCTTGATGCCTGCCCGGTAGTAATGTCACCAGATACAGGTAAATTCAATTGACCGAGCTTTTCATCGAGCGTCATTTTCTTCATCAAATTATCGATGAATACTTTCATCCGATCTTTATCAGATTTAGCAGCTGATGTCGACTCATAAGTCGTTTGTGCAAATCCGTGTACCGATACAATCAATACATAAGCAAGAAGCAATCGTGGTAAGCATTTCATATATGGAGAGTTTTAAATAAGGCAGCAAGACACATAGGCACAAAGTATTTTTCAAATCTAATAATCTATCATCTCAAATTAGCAATTACCAATTCAGCTAATAAGGCCTATCACTTTAAAAGAAAAGGCGCAATTTCTTTCTGCCAGATCGCATATCCTTTAGCATTCATGTGCAGTTTATCGTCTAAAAAAATATCATCCATCGGCGTGCCATCCGCTTTCAGCATTTTATGATAAACATCTATAAATACAACGTTCTTCTTCTTTTTAAAAAAAGCCTGAACAGCCTTATTAACGCCTTCCATTTTAGGAAATAATTTCTGACGGCTTGGGCTTGGCTTAAGGGAAATAAAAATGATTGGAATGTTTTTAAACTGGTTGCGGATCATAGAGAACAATATCTCAAAACGGTCAAATACAATTTGAGAGGTAATCGAATCAGACGAAGCAAGATCATTTTCGCCACAATAAATAACAACCTGTTTCGGCTTGTACGGGTAAATAATATCAGCCGCATAACGGATCACGTCAGGCAATGAAGAGCCGCCAAATCCACGATTGATGATCTGGTAACCCGGAAAATAGTCCTGCACATCCGTCCATTTGGTAAATGATGAACTGCCAACAAATAAAACCTGGTTTGGTGCCGGGAAATTGGCGCTATCCTTCTTTTTGAATGCCTGTATATCATTCCAGAAAGGATACGGTTCATTCTGCGCCTGCACGAAATGAGAGAGAAGAAGTATACATGCGCAGAATAACAATTTTACCGATTTCATGATGAAGATTTTATGCAGAGTATGTGATGTAATTAAAGATACGAACGGAAATCATCATTTATCTTTTGTTTGAATAGAAGGGCTTTCAAAACCTAACCGGGTTAATCCGTTTTGTATATCCCGCAAGCTCATAAATAATTTCCAGAGCAATCCAGACCTGTAATTTTCGATCATCACTATTTCAGGTCCCTGGTCTATGGCGAGATAACTTTCAGCATACCAGTTTTGCGTTTCATTAAATGCATCAATAAAACCATATTCGCCCCATATTTTATTTCCAAGATCATTGTAAAAATGTTTCAATGCTTTCATTGAATATTCCGGTGTATATGGGAAAGCCGAAATAGCGGCTGTAGGGGAAATAGTCCCGAAATCATTCGTGGGCGAATGGGCATTGTAGCCATCATACGTATCGCTCGCCGTTAATCCCCAGCAATTTTCTCCATAGCCTTTGAATTTTTTAGGATTATCAATACAGTAAGCATGGTTGATTAAAGTATGATTCTGATTTTGTTGCCAGTAATCAGCATACCGATCTTTCAATCCATGTGGATCGAGTCCGAGAAATGAATACTGCGAAAAAAACAACGAACCTCCGTAGTCAAAACCTAACGGCAACTCGAAACCGTAAAATTTTTTCCCATTCTTAAAGAAATCACTCACTGCCCAACCACGATGATAAACGGAAGAATTTATGCGATAGCGTTCATTCGGACAAGAAGCAGCCAGTACATACATAATGAGACATTCATTAAAGCCACGAACAGGAAAATTCATCGCCCATCCATTGTTAGGGCTCCAATGCCAGTACAATACATCCTGACCTTGCGTATACCAATTCCACTCGATGCTATCCCATATCCAATATATACGTTGGCGCAGCGAACGCTCTGTTTCGTTATCGCCATTAAAGTATTGTCGTGCACAAAGTAAACCTTGCATGAGGTACGATGTTTCAACAAGATCACCGCCATCATCCTTACGAGAAAAAGGGATCGTCTTACCCGTAGCGCCATCCATCCAATGCGGAAAAGCTCCGTGATAACAATTTGCTTTCAAGAGAAAGTTGACCATCTTTAATAAAAACCTGGCTGCAGTATCTCTCCCAATCCACTTCCTTTCTGTAGCCACGATAACACTCATCACACCAAAGCCTGTACCGCCGGTTGTTACTGTTTCATGACCGTAATCGCTTATGTTGCTTCTTTCCCGCGCCATACCGCTAACCGGGTGAGCAAACTCCCAGAAATAATTGAATGTTTGCTTTTGTACGATGTCTAACAATGCACTATCAGAAAGATTTAAAGGACGTTGAACAGTTACTACTGCTGATTGTGTTTTCTGTTTTGTCTTTTGCCCAATCCCTTCTGACAACAAAAAAAATATCGAACAAACAAACAGAAAATACTTTCTCACTACAAGCATCATTAACATTACTACTTATTTAATTTAAAAAATAAAAGGGGCAGGTTATTTCTTGCAACAAGTAATAACCTGCCATTCTTTATCGTGTTCAACCATTTCAAATCCCGCACCTCCCCTTTTACCTGCGATAATGAAGGTTGTTGAATAAAACGAATTGCTTTAGAAGCATTGGCACTGAATAAACCCAATGCCTGCGCATCATAACGGCCTTCATATGGCGTAACACCGAAAAAATTTCCACCAGCGATATATAAATCCTCAGTCGCAGAAGTAGTGCTTGCTTTTTGAAAAGAAAATAAAGGCGAAAGCTGTAAATCGCCTGGTAAATCATTCAACACAAACCCACCTTTTCCATCGCCATAGCAAACAGAAGAAGTCAGGTGATCGGCTACAAATGGTTTAATCGTATCAATCCATCCATAGAACACATCTTTCATCGGCACACCGGCATAGTCTGCGTACAGCAGGTAATGTTTCTTTAGTAATGGCAGTTGTCGCTCTACTTCATCTTTTGCGAGGAAAGGATATTCAATACCATTCACCGTATATGAAAGCAGTTGATCTACGCGATGGTTGCCATCAAAGTCTGCGACATATAATTTTAACGGACCGTCTTTACCACTACTGAGTTTGCTATTCAGCCCCCAGTTACCAGCAAGTATATCAGGATTACCATCCTTATTTACATCGTCTATAAATAAATTCTGCCAGAGTCCGCCAGAGTTTGCAATTGTTTTCTTTTCAAATTTTCCATTATGATTTATAAAAATAGTCAGTGGCATCCATTCACCCGCAACAGCAAGGTCTAACCAACCATCTTTATTAAAATCAGCAAACGCGGCTGAAGTAACAATTCCGATCGAAGAGAGATTAATTGTGTTATTGTTTGCCAGACTGAAATGTGCTTTACCGTCATTAATGAGTAAGTAAGAATTCTGGGGAATACCATAAGCATTAGGATCGGCAAGGCCTCCAATAAAAATATCATTGTCGCCATCATGATCGATATCTGCAATTGAAACACAGGATTTGTTTATAAACAGAGAGGGTAATGCATCATTTGATTTTGTAAAATGACCTTTGCCGTCATTCAGATATAACCGATCTAATAATAATTCATTATTCCCCGAATATTCATTACCTCCGCTTACAACATACAAATCTGTGTAACCGTCACCGTTAGCATCAAAAAAAGTTGCATCAACATCTTCGCATTGCCTGTCGTGGTTAAACACGGAAGTATCAGCTGATGTGAATGATCCATCTTTTTGTTGAACCATTAATGCACCTGCCTGTCCGGCAGCACCGCAAGCATAAAAATCATCCAGGCCGTCCTTATTAACATCGCCGACAGCAATCTTTGGTCCTCTTGTAGACTCTTCATGCGGAATGAGATATTGGTTATTAAAATCAGAAAACGCATTTTCTGTATGTCTCCATGGAGCGATAACCTGGCTTGTAACATCTATAAACTCGGTAGAAGGCGTTGCGAAAAAATTCTTATAATCAAAAACACCAGAAGCGTCTTTCTGTGAAAAAAAAATCGCCTTATTTGCAGCTATATTCTTTACCACCTGAAACTTTTGATCTGGCCAAACAACAAGAACGCTATCAATCGTTGCTACAGAATCCAATCCAAAATGTAAACGGGAATCCGATGATGATTGAAAACCTCTTGTCAACATCAATTGCTGGTACTGCAATTTTTGATTACCGCTTTTATCTTTTTCAAACAGCCAGGTTTTTGCACCGACACCCATAGTGTTCAATCCATCTCCTTTAAAAGAAACCGAGAGATAATTCTTCCTTGGTGCCTTATTCTTTAATATAACAGCAGGCGCATTAATGCAGTTGATAACAATATCGAGGTTACCATCGTTATCCAGATCAGCATAGGAAGCACCGTTATAATATCCTTTCATTTCACCAGTACCCCAATTATTACTCACATCTTTAAAACCGAGCTGACCATCCCCTTTAAATAGAAAAGGATGAGAAGCGCCATCTGGCATTTTCTCAATAGCCATGTCATCGTATTTATCTGTTTTATCCAGGTTTTTTCTCACTGATAAATCAGAAACGAACCGTACATAGTCGAGATCAACAGGTCTTTTTACTATTCCGCTGGATATAAACAAATCTTTGTTTCCATCATTATCAAGATCAGCAAATAACGGACTCCAGCTCCAGTCTGTTGCAGATATTCCGCTTATCAGGCCCACATCGCTAAAACTGGTACCGCTCCCATTATTTCGTTGCAAGCAATTCCTGGAAACCTGGTATTGAAAACCATTTCGGGTAATCTTATAGTTGTATGTTTCAGGATTCTCATCACTGCCATAGGTCTTTAAAATTTTTTCATCCGGTGGTAGCATATCTACGGTAACGACATCTGGTTGCCCATCGTTATTATAATCGGCAATATCATTGCCCATGCTAAAACGGCTATAATGATTAAAATGGCTGGCGCCGCTTTCAGTAAAAGTTCCATTACCATTATTCACGTAGTAATAATCGTTCTCATGAAAATCATTGCCAACATAAATATCATCCCATCCATCGTTGTTCAGATCTGCAATCGCCAAACCAAGGCCGTAGCCAAGATTACTTTCGTATATGCCAGCCTGTAAGGAAACATCTGTAAATTTTTTCTGCCCCACACTGATATTACTCTGAAACAACCTGGCACCTGAATTTGGATCAGTTTTTCTGCGATGACTGGTATCGACAATATTTCCGTTGGGGTTATGAGACTGATTCAGTAAAAAGCAATCCAGGTCGCCATCATGATCATAATCGAAAAAAGCTGCCTGACCACTATAACCGGAAAAATCAAGCCCATATTCCGTCGCACTCTCTTTAAATGTTCCGTTTCCGTTATTGATAAACAATTCATTTTTGCCTTGCAATCGTCCTTCAATATTAATTGCACAAACATAAATATCCAACAGCCCATCACCGTTTACGTCAGCCATCGTTACACCGCTACACCAATCTTCATTACCCTGAACGCCCGCCTTATCAGTAATATCTTCAAACTGAAAATTGCCTTTGTTCAAATACAGCTTATTATGGCCTTTGCTGTTTGCAGTGAAATAAATATCAGGCAATCCATCATTGTTTATGTCACCGGTAGCTGTTCCGCCACCATTATAGTAGTAGAGATAGTAAAGAATACCGAATGCTTTTTTCTTTTCAAGATTGTTAGCAAACGTGATATTCGTTTCAGATGAAGAAAGACTGATAAATAATTTATCCGATTGATGGCAGGCAAATAAAAATGAGCTACAAATCAACAGTGAAACAAAACTTATATTTTTTCGGCTCTTCACTTTAAAAATTGATTCAGGAAATTTAAGCAAAGATTAATTCTCGTTCAAAAATTGAGAGGGTTGTAGATTAATACAACCCTCTCCATGATAATATTCATTTTTTTCGACCCATACCTGCTATGGATAGTCAGGATTTTGAACAAGAAGTTTCACTCCATTCAATTCAGATTTATCAATTGCTTCTTGTGGTATTGGGTAGTACTTATTCTTAGCTGTGTAACCTAACGGCCCGAGAACTGTCGGCGCATCAATGCCATCAGTTGCCGGCGTCCAGCGTACAAGATCATAGAATCGTTCAAACTCCATTGCGAATTCTACTCTTCGTTCTTTTTTAATTGCAGTTCTGATGACGGCTTGATCCGTTGATGTTACTTCTGGCAATACTCCTGCCTGCCCGTCTCTTGCTCTCGCTCTTACCATTTCGAGGTATCCAAGTGCTTTAGAGCTATTACCCAATTCATTTGCGGCTTCAGCAGCCATCAATAATACATCGGCATAACGATAGATACGAGTATTTAACCAGTTGGCACCTTTATCCCCTGTTGCAGCACGACGTGCGGGATCAGAATAAACTTTTTTGTTCCAGTACGGAGTTCCCGATGCCGGAAGTGAAACACCATATGTAATACCACCAAATACATTGTCAGGCTGACCCGATTCAAGAATCGTTTCACCTTTACGCGGATCGTTTGCTTCGTATGCGCCGCTGACCAAAGTTTCCGTTGGCAAATTCCATCCCCAGCCAAGGTTCCAATCACCAGCGCCACGAACAGCCTGGTAAACAGGAAGACCATTTGAATAGGAACCATCACCTCCTATCGATCCATTTGCATTTTCATAATTCTGTATTTCAAAAATTGATTCGCTGCCATTTTCAGCAGCTTCTGAAAACAGGTGAGAATAAGATGGATCAAGGCTGTACAGACCTGAATTTATAACTAGTTCAGCACTCGTCAACGCATTTGCCCATTGTTGACGGTATAAGTATGTTTTAGCCTGCAGCGCATTAGCTGCGCCGACTGTGACACGGCCCAAATACTCCGATGACCAAGTCGTTGGTAAATGTCCTATGGCATACTGAAGATCCTGGTCGATAAAGGCATAAACGTCTGCCACTGATGATTTAGCTGCAATAGCATCAGAAGGCTTTAGAATTTTATCTTTTAAGATCGGTACTTCGCCATAGTCTCTAACAAGATCAAAGTAAGCATAGGCTCTTAAAAATCTTGCTTCTGCTTCATTGATTATACTTGCGGGGTCAGATGAATACGCAGAATCTACATCATGAACAATTGCATTTGCCTGCGTAACGAATGTATAGTGATCATCCCATAAACTATTCAGCGACCAATGATCTTTTGTGTAGTTAAAATTATCGGCAATATCCTGCTGGTCCGAACCATCACCTGCAGTACTATTATAATTATCATCAGCTCTTGCACCATGCAGTGTTAAAAATGCAAGACCTGTCATTCCCCATAAACGTGTAGAGGAATATAATCCGAATACCTGTGACTGTGCGCCACCCCCAGATACATCTCCGTCGATCGCCTGGCCTAATGGTTTACGATCCAGAAATTTTTTACAGCCCAACTGACTATACAGCAATGGTACCATTGCTATAAGCCAGAGCGTTTGCTTCACTTTTTTCATATTTTAATGATTTAAGTTCGTTTATTAAAAACTAACATTTAACCCTGCAGTGTAAATGGCAGGAACCGGATACGTACCGCCGTCAACTCCGAATTGAGTAGCTGATCCACCAATCTCCGGAGTATATCCAGAATTACTTTTAAATGTTTTGAGATTCTGCCCGCTGATATACAAACGAAGTGATTTGATGTGTGCTGCGGATAAAATGTTTGGGTTAAAATTATAGCCAATTTGCAGGTTACGTATACGCAGATAGCTACCACTTTCAATCATGTAGGTAGAGTTTTCGCGATTATTCGCATCCACATCACTAATGATTGGTTCAGTATTGGAAGTTCCTTCGCCATTCCAGGCATTTAGTCTTGCAGCACGATAATTCAACCGCGCATAGCCGGCACCGTTACCCCAGTTACGGAATATCTGGTTGCCTGATACACCCTGCAGATCAATTGAAATATCAAAACCTTTTAGAGCTGCGCTTAAAGAAATACCATAAATGAATTTCGGAGTTGGATTACCGATAACGACACGATCACTATCTGTTATTGTTCCATTTCCAGTTACATCGCGAAACCGCAAGTCGCCGGGTCTGGAAGCTGCGCTCAACTGTGGATATTTGGCAGAGTCACTTGCATTCTGGAAAATTCCATCAACAATATAGCCGTAAAAAGCTCCGATAGGTTGGCCGACAGTTGTTCTCGCCGGACCATCGATTATTGGAGTACCTTGATAAAGCGCTTTTACTTTGTTGTTCAGCGTGGTAATGTTACCTCCGATTGAATAAGTCAATGCGCCTGCCTTATCTCTCCAGTTAGCAGACAATTCTATTCCTTTGTTTGAAATTGCACCAGCGTTAGTGATACCACCCACCTGGCCGTTAGCACCGGCATAGTTTGTCAACAGATCCTTTGTTTGCTTATTATAATAACTCGCGTCAACATTTAATCGGCTATTAATCACTGCAAATTCAACACCTACTTCTGTTGCAGTTACTGTTTCCCAACGAAGATTCTGATCAGCAATAAACGAAGGTCTGTATGCTGCAATCAATTGCTGATCTGAACCTGGGCCGAATACTGCTGCAGAAGCAGCAGTCAATAAAGGATTAAACGGATAATGGATTGCAGTATATTGGTTACCAAGTATACCCCATGAACCCTTTAATTTGAGTAAATCAAATATTTTCTGTGACTTCATGAATTCTTCCTTACTCATATCCCAGGCCACACCAACAGCTTCAAAATTCTGAAAGCGGTGACTTGGAGAAATGTCGGATGAACCATCACGTCTGTAAGATGCATTTACCATGTACTTGCCTTTATAATTATACAACACGCGGGCAAGCATTGATACAGTGGTTTGCTCCCATTCCAACGGCAGTGGATTATTAAACACATCCTTTGCAGGCGTAATTAAAGTTCTTGAAGAAGGATCTGCATAGAAATTATCCAGGTACCAGAAACGTTTGTTATTTGGTATTGGTAATGCATTACCTGTTGTAAACTGGCTTACAACTCCATTTACCTCACTGTAGGCATTATAAATTGTTGAAAAACCACCGAGAATAGTCAAACCGTGATCACCGAATTTATTCGCATATGTCAGCAGGTAATCTTGTTGAAATTTTGTACTGCGGCTGTTTTTCTGTGATACACTCGTTTTGGTGTTCACCGGCACAATAGTATCTACACTGGCATTATACATATTCACTAATGGGTTATAATGCCTGTTATCATTAAACGTTACATCACCATAATAGGTAGCTTTAAATGTAAACTTGCGTAAAAAGTTTACCTCGGCAAATACATTTCCAACAACCCTGTATGCATTTGATAAATCGGTCTTTTGTTGCTCCTCGACAAGTCTCAATGGGTTATCCACCTGTGCATCCTGCAACAGGAATGGCATTTGATTATACACTTTGAATTGAGTATTGTATGGCACAACGATTGGCGCCGCTGAAACAGCACCTGTAAAATCTCCAAGTTGAGGTAACTTACTTTGGTAAGCGATTACTTCAAATCCTATTCTCAATGGCTTTGCAACCCGCAATTCGTCTTTGAGTGTCAATGTCAGCCGTTGCAGTTTCTCATGCTTGATAATCCCTTCATCTGTTTGATAACCTAACCCCATGTAAAACTTATTTCTATCAGTACCACTTGTAATGCTGAGGTTATTATAGTTCATCATGCCAGTCTGAGAGATTTCCTTTTGCCAGTCGGTATTGCCTGTGTATTTGTCCCAATATGCATAAGGCGCCTGGCCATCATTTTGGAATTGGCGTGTTAAGAGAGTTCTGTACCCATCAGCATCAGTCAATGCAAGTTTATCAACCATTTTCTTCATACCGATTGAGGTATTGAAGTTCACTGTAACTGCTCCCTGTTTTCCGGATTTGGTCGTAATTACAATTACACCATTGGCGCCTCTCACACCAAAGATGGCGAGTGAAGAAGGGTCTTTCAATACTTCGATAGACTCGATGTCGGAAGGGTTTACATAATCTATATTATCGTTGAAAATTCCATCAACAACATACAATGGCGCTGTCTGTGTTTTACTTATAGTTCCCAGAATACGAACATCTGGCTGTTCACCGGGCTTTCCGGTGGGAGTTACCTGTAAACCTGCAACTTTTCCTTGCAATGAATTAACAGGATTTGTGTTAGGCTTATCAGCAACTTCTTTACCAGAAACTTTTACGATAGAACCTGTAAGATCTCTTTTACTTGCCGTTCCATATCCGATCACTACTACTTCATCGATTGTTTTGGTAGAAGCAACAAGCGAAAGGCTGATGGAAGTTTTTCCATTAACCGCTTGTTCTGATGGAACAAAACCAACAGAGCTGAATACCAGCACTGCGTTATCCGGCACTGTTATAGCATACTCACCATTCGCGTTGGTAGTAGTTCCGCGGGTGGAGCCTTTTATGGTTACAGATACACCACTCAGCGGTTCGCCGTTTGGCCCCGTTACACGACCGCTTACTGTCTGGTCTGCGTCATCTCCTTTGTCCGAACGGATTGCAATTAAATTATTATCGAGTCTTTTAAAAGAAAGTCCTGTGCCCGCAAACAATTTGTCGAGAGCAGTTGAAATGTTTTCATTGTTAAACGATACATCTACTTTCTGTTTCATTACATCCAGGCGACTGTTGAATAGAAACCGAAAAGTCCCCTGCCTTTCAATTTTATCCAGCACTTTTCTTATTTCCAGGTCACGTGCATCGAGACTAACAGTTTGCCCCTTTACTCCGGCAAAGCTTTGAAACACTGAAAAAATTGTGAGGAGGATAGTTAATTTCATAATTAAGAACGGCTTTTTCAGGGCAGCAGTTGCTCCGATAAGCGAACGCTTATTTTTCATACATTTAAGCTTGGTTTTATTAGAAATGGGAAGCCACTTTAGTCAATACTGATGGATTCCATTAATGAACCGAACGACGGGGTTTCGCTGCAACGAGATCCCGTTTCTTTTTCTGTTGTCAACAGGAGTTGTAGAACATAAGCAGCAATCATTTTTAGTTAGTAAATAATCACTTTCCGGTCTTTTATTTCGTAGTTGATCCGGTGAGTATATTTCAATGCTTCCATCGCTTCTTTGAGCGTTTCTGAAACGAATGAACCACTCATATGAATCTCTGAAAACTTTGTATTCTTAAATTCAAATTCAGCATCGTACCAGCGTTCCATTTTCTTAGCCACCTCGCTGAACGCTTCATCATCAAAAGACAATTTATTATACGTCCACGCTGTTTCAACTGCAAAAGAATCCTGCGGCATGTATGTAAGATTCTTTATCGCAACAATTGGTTCCTGCGTAGTATGTGCTACTTTTTCAACCGGTGATGCTGGTTGTTTGTTCAGAACGGAATCATTTAATAAAACCAGCTTCTCATCCGGTTTCAGAATCCATTTATCCTTTGGCCTTTTCTTTACTGTAATTTCTACACTTCCTTCTACCAGGCTTGTTTCTGTTGTTTTATCATCCGGATAACATTTTACATTGAACTGTGTTCCCAGGTCTTTGATATCAAAAAAAGCGGTGTGAATAATAAAAGGCTTATCGGCATTATGCACCACATTGAAATATGCTTCACCGGTAAGATTTACTTCTCGCAATGAATTGCCGAATTCCTTATCGTATGTGATTTTACTTCCCGCATTCAACCAAACAACTGAGCCATCCGGCAGTTCCACTTTTGTGCGGGAACCATATTTTGTCGTGATCGTGTTTATCGGGCTGGCTGCGATTTCATTTTTGTAAACATTACTGTTCTTAAAAAACAAGAAAACACCAATAGAAATGACAAGAATTGACGCCACAGAAATTATCCGGCTTCTGGAAAAAAAAGCTCTTCTGGAATAATTATTTTCCTGATCGAATGAAGTAGTTTTTTCCTCATGCTGTCCGAAATAACCTTCCTTTTTTAAACCGGCGATCAATGAGTCATAGGCTTGTTCCGTATGACTTCCGTCTTCCAATACTTCTCCATTCCATGATTCAACAAGAGCTTGCATTTTGAGATGTGTGTCGGGATTTTCGCGTAGCAGAAATTCTAGCTCAGCCTGTTCTTCAGGCGAACTTTCTCCGGAAAGTTTACGGCCAAGCAAAGTCCATATTCGGTCAGTCTGCATCGTCGTGGTAGAGGTATAGAGACAAAAAAAAAACTGATCCCCTATAGCAACCGAAAATTAAATGACAGAATCTTTTTTCAGCCTGAAGTTGATGGCCGAGGCAATGCGCTTGAGCGCGGTGGCCAATTGGTTGTCCACGGTTTTGACACTGATGTTAAGTATAGCAGAGATGTCTTTGTATTTAAGGCGGTCTTCTTTGGCCAGTTTATACACAAGTTTGCAGCGGGGAGGTAGATCGTTGACAACAGATTGAATCTTCTGATGAAGTTCTGAAGTCAGCATAGCATCTTCCGGACCTGTATAAGAAGAAGTAAATTCGTATACGAAATCGTCAATTGAAACGACAGTATCTTTCTTTGACTGTTGGAGTTTTCTCAGTGAAGCATTGCGCACGCAGATGTACATGTACACCCGAATATCTTCGATTTCCATCAGGTCTGCCCGGCGTCGCCATATTTCCATGAAAACATCGGAAACAACCTCTTCAGCTATCTCATTGGAACGAAGAAAGCCAGTGGCAAATTTCTTGAGTGGCGTGTAGAGTTGAAAGAATAACGCCTTATAAGCGCCTTCGTCTTCATATACCGCGATCCGTCGCTGCAGTTCATTAAGGTCAATATTTTTCTCCGCGCTATCCATGCAATCGTTAAATAAAGATACCTCAATTCCTCACTTAACGAAAAAAAATCATCTAAAGCAAAAAAAGAGCCCGGTGTAGAAACACCGGGCGAAGGTTATTATAGACCTTAAGCATAAAATCCGAAAGTTGAAATCAGATGTTTTTTAACTCATTCGCTTCAAAATTCAACCGCTAAAAACATCGTTCATAATTATAGACCAATGATAGAATCATTTCGTGACAGTATCCATATTTTATATCGGGAATTTTTTAAGATTAGGACTAATTACTTATAGCTTTTCTAAAAAAATAAATTTATCTTTTAATATCAGCACATCTATATTATAAAAAACTAAAATTTCATTGAGCAAATCGATTTCTTCACGTTTATAACGTTTAAGGTTAAACGAAGTAAAAAAGAAAGCAGTGCAGTTCTCAAAAAAATACTGAAAGAAAATTGATTTATTATAAAATATCTACCTGCAGACCGCAAATGATGTTAACAGAAATTTGATGATCCGGGAAAGGGCTTCCGGTAAAAGCTAAATAATATTTACTTCGCGTTCGAGGATAATGCCGAATTTCAACTGTACGCTGTCAACAATCCTTGTGGATAATGAATAAATCTCTTCACCTGTTGCATGCCCATAGTTCACCAGCACCAATGACTGCTTACTATGCACACCCGCATCTCCCTGGCGAAAACCTTTCCAGGATTCTCCTTCAGAGGGGCCACAATGTTCTATCAGCCATCCGGCGGCGAGCTTCATGGTTTTATCAGGGTTTTCATATGCTACTATACCGGGGAACTGTATGCGCAATTGTTCAAATTGTTGTTTCGGTATTGAAGGATTTTTAAAGAAGCTACCCGCATTGCCTATCTGTACCGGGTCGGGCAGTTTGGAACTACGTATATTGATTACAGCCTGCGAGATAGCCGCTATAGAAAGCTTATCAATCTTCATTTTCTCCAACTCCTGTTCGACAGCGCCGTAGCCTGTATGAAAGACCGGTCTCTTATTCAGCCGATAAGTAACATCCAGAATAACATACTCGTTTTTATAACGGCGTTTGAACACACTCTCCCGGTAACCGAATTCACAATCCCGCACGTTGAAAGTATGAATTGCTTTTTCATGAATATGATAGGCTTTCAGTTCATGAAATACTTCTTTTATTTCTACGCCATAGGCGCCGATATTCTGCATTGGTGAAGCGCCGACGTTGCCGGGTATCAATGAAAGGTTTTCTATTCCCGCCCAATTATTTTTAATACAGTATACCACAAACTGATGCCAGTTTTCACCGGCGCCCACTTTTATATAAATGCTATCATCATCTTCTTTTACTTTTTCTTTACCGGTTATTTCATTCTTAAGAACAATTCCGTCGAAATCTTTAGAAAGCAAAATATTGCTACCACCGCCTAATATCAGTTTTTGCTCTTTTTCCGATTGTTGAATCAAGTCGGATAGTTCATCCGGGTTACCAAATGAAGAAAATGATTTGGCCTTTGCATCAATACCAAATGTGTTGTATTGCTTTAATGAAATATTTTCCCGGATTTGCATTGTTGGTATAAATCACGGCAAGTTTACATCAAAAATCAGGAGTGGAAAAACAAACGTCTGCGCTGAAGTTTTGGAGGCTATCAGCTACCCTTATTTCCTTTTTCTTTTCCAGATTTCGTTGAAGGGTCTTTAATCCGGCCAGATTCTTTTAGCTTTTGCATCAATAGCCATTCTATCTGACCGTTTACGCTACGAAACTCATCGGCAGCCCATTTCTCGAGCATTTTATAAGTCTCGTTGTCAATACGTAGTATAAAGGATTTTTTTTCAGCCACAGGTCTGCTTTACATTTTATCGTTTATCATTCTATCTACTGCCGCCTGAAATGCAATTATGTTCTTTGTTCCAATAAAAATCTTCTTTCCACCAATTAAATTGAATCGAATGCCTTTCCCCGGGCCGGTATTATAAACCCATCCATAACCTAATACATAATGAAAACCATAACTTAATACCGGCCCGTTGTCGGCAATTACAGTTTCTATGTCAGCTCTTGCTATAAAATTATATCGTCTGAAAAAAGGTTGCCATCGGTAGTAAATACCTTCCCTGTTAACAACTGTTTCCAGTTTTACCACATAAAAAACATAGATAACGATAGATTCAATCGGTAATGTGATTAATAATGACAACACAGCCTCTTTCCAATTCTCACCGGTCGCTGCCGAAATTACGATTGGCAAAAAAACAGAAAATGAAATAACGACGATCAGTAAAATCCAAAGCCATTTCACCCGGAAGCGTTGTATTTCTTCGAAAAAGATTGTACCGTTTATAATCGTTCCTGTATCCATTTTCTATTGGTAAAGAGTTCCGGTATTTAATACAGGTTGCGCAGCTTTCTCACCACACAGCACAACCATTAAATTACTAACCATTGACGCTTTCTTTTCTTCATCCAACTGAACGATATCTTTCTTCGAAAGCATTTCCAACGCCATCTCCACCATGCCCACTGCTCCTTCCACGATCTTTGTTCTTGCTGCTACAATTGCTGTTGCCTGCTGGCGCTGCAACATAGCTCCTGCTATTTCCGCCGCATATGCAAGATGACTGATCCTGGCTTCGCGTATCACTATTCCGGCAGCAGCAAGTCGTTCATTCAATTCTTTTTCCAGTATCTCGCTTACTTTATCACCACCATTTCGCAACGTAATATCAGCATGCTCATCTTCAAGGTTATCGTATGGAAAACTATTGGCTAAATGACGGACGGCAGCTTCGCTTTGTGTACGTACATAATCCATATAGTTAACCACATCATAAGCTGCTTTATACGTATCGCCGATCTGCCATACGATAACAGCGCCGATCTCTATCGGGTTACCCATTTTATCATTCACCTTTAATGTTTGTCCCTGCAGGTTTTGTGCACGAAGGCTTAGCTTAAACGACGAGTACAGTGGGTTTACAAAAAACAACCCATTCTCTTTTACAGTGCCAACATACTTACCAAAGAAAGTGAGCACCCTCGAATGATTGGGCTGTATGATCATTAATCCTTTCATCAGAAAAACGAATGAGATAATTGAAAGGATCGCCAATACGATCATCCATACGCCACCAGTCTGAATATTAAAGATGCAAAAAAAAGCAAATGCTAAACAAAAAAGAGCAAGCAGCAGAGCTAAATAGCCTGATAGTGGTTTTTTATTCTTTTCCATAAATTTCATTTTAATATCATTATGATATCAAAACTATATAAACAGTTGCAAAGAAAGAAATTTATTTTTTTGATTGTATTAATAGGTTGGAAAGCAACAATAAAAAAACCCGCGATAAGCAGGTCTTTTCTATTTCAATATTTATTTAGTTGTAGTTTAAACTATCAAAATCTGTTTTGACTTTTGTTTTTTGATTTTTTACTTATCAATACCCCGTCGCGCCATCTCTCACTTTAATCTTCTTTTTACCATTCTTTTTTTCATAATCGAGTATTGCCTGTGGCTTAGGATACTTTTTTGCAGTATCGCTTTTCGCTGTACTTGTATTGGCAACATCAATCGGGGCTAATTCACCGTCTTCATTCTCGGTAGCAGGCTTATCATGATACCATTTTTCTGTCTTCTCTATCTTACCTGTCATCGGGTCGTAGTAAGTCCAGAGACCGTGTTTTAGTGTATATCCGTCAACCTTAATTACCTTATGATCCACAATCTTTGTCGGGTCATTTAAATCATAAATCGGAATCGTATCATATGGATTATCCGGGTTTACAGCCTTCCAGCTTTCTTCACGTAGTAGCTGGCTAGTGTTTGTGAAGTAGACATTTTTCCCATCTTTATTTCCCCAACGAAAATTTTCCATCGCAGTCAGGTCGCCCTGCAGGGAATATTTGCGCCAGGTTCCTTCTTTTCGATCATTCAGGTAATAACCCTCTTCTTCAAAGCCGGGCTCACCCCTCAACTCGTCAAAATGGGAAACCCATGGACCTTGCTTTTTTCCGTTATTATCAACACGGTTCAGCGTATCACCTTTCACGCCAATAATGTATGATTTCAGTTGACAAAACCCTGTAAATGGAAGTATCAGTAGAATAACAATAATCGTTCGCATAGCGATGTCTTTTAGGTTCTTTCTAATTAACGAAAAAGCGGGCCAGATGTTTTTCCAAAACAGGCTTATTTATACCAGGTGTATTGCAAATTGAAGATGTACAACGGAACTACGGAGACTCAACAATTTAGAAAATGGTAAAATGCAGTTAACTTCTGAGATAGGCGGCTGTATCACAAAGACAGCCTTTTACGATCATTTTTTCAGAGATAAAATGTATTCAATAGCGAGTTCATAGCCTTTTAATCCCAGCCCAATAATGCTGCCTGCAGATTTTCCTGAAACATGAGACAGTTTTCGAAAATCTTCCCGAGAGTGCACATTTGAAATATGTACTTCTACAACGGGTGTTTTAATAGAAGCAATAGCATCACCAATTGCTACAGACGTATGTGTGTAACCGCCGGGGTTCAGCACAATTCCGTCATAACCAAATCCAACTCGTTGTATTTCGTTTATCAATTCTCCCTCTACGTTGTTTTGGTAATAGCTAAAATCTATTTGTGGATATTTACCTTTTAGCCTTACAAGGAAATCTTCAAAAGATTCACTGCCATAAATGCCAGGCTCTCTTTTACCAAGCAGATTCAAATTAGGTCCGTTTATGATTGAGATTTTCATTGAAATAATAGCTAAAATAAAGATAGCTGTTTTACAGGTTTGTTTTTGGGTAAATAAACTTCGTCATCAGATAATTCCTGGGGTACTATCTCGACTGCTTCAAAGGTCTGCGCTACGGGCATCATGGAAGCTTTTACTTCAATCCAAAGTGGCCAGCTTTTAGTCTTCGATATCACTTTATTCATTGCGTAAGTTCTATACAATGAAAACCGGCTGATCGGCACAAAAATCTCCGGAGAATAATAAATAGTCCTCTCGTCCTGGTCTTCGTGGTTGCCTCTGCGAAAAGTAAGAGTGTTAGCTTTTTTACAAACCAACCCACAAATTACTTTAACAGAATCATTAAAAGTTTTAAAGGAAAGCAATGAATCGTTATGTCCCTTTTTTGCCGACCTGAATAATGTATCGCCTGAAGATGGATATTGCAAATAAACAGTCTGGGTTTTGGCATCGAAATATTCCACTGTAACTGTTGCAGCCCCTACTCTATAGATCCATTTGTAGTTTCCTTTTTTATAATAAAAAACAGAAGATTCGCCCAACTCATTTAGTATTGCGGTTGAGTCTGCGACTGAAGGGTCAAATCTGAATCTGTGGTTGTACTTTATTACTCCTTCAAACTCTTTCTGTTGCGCTAATGCTGAGAAGCTGATACATACTGCAATAAAGAATATGAATAAGCGCATATCAATTATGTGCTTTTATCATACCAATAAATTCATCAAAAAGATAGCGGCTATCATGAGGACCCGGTGTACTTTCCGGGTGGTATTGTACAGAAAAAGCGGGCTTTCCTTTTACCCGTATACCTTCTATTGATTTATCATTAAGGTTCACATGTGTCACTTCAATGTGTGAAGATTTCTTCACCGCTTCCGGATCTACTCCGAAACCATGATTCTGTGTAGTGATTTCGCTTTTCCCTGTTAACAGGTTTTTTACCGGGTGGTTCAATCCACGGTGACCGTGATGCATTTTAAACGTGGGTATACCATTTGCAAGCGCCAGCAATTGATGTCCGAGGCAAATACCAAATACCGGTTTCTCTTCTTTTAAAATATCTTTTACTGTATCAATTGCATAATCCATAGCCGCAGGGTCGCCGGGGCCATTGGAAATAAAATATCCTGAAGGGTTAAATTGTTTTATTTCGTTCAGTTTTGACTTTGCAGGAAACACTTTCACATAAGCTCCTCTATCTACCATGCAATGAAGAATATGTTGCTTTACGCCATAGTCCATAACGGCGATGCGTATGGGAGAATTAGTATCACCCATTTCATAGGTTTCTTTTGTGCTCACATGTGAAGCCAGTTCCAGGCCATCCATATTCGGTGTTTCTGCAAGCTTCTTTTTCAGTAACTCTATATCTGTTGTTTCGGAGGAAATGATGCAGTTCATGGCGCCTTTTGTACGGATTTCAGCTACCAGTGACCGGGTGTCCACGCCTTCTATTGAAACAATATTGTTTGCCTTCAGATAGCTCTCTAATGACCCATTGGCTAGTTTGCGGGAATAGGTATCTTCCAGGTTTCTTCCAATCAAGCCCCTGATCTTAACATTAGATGATTCCACTTCATCGTCCTTTACTCCGTAATTACCAACGTGCACCGTATTCATGATCAGGATCTGACCATAATAACTTGGGTCGGTAAATACTTCCTGATAGCCCGTCATACCCGTATTAAAACAAATTTCACCAGTAGTAGTACCAATAGCTCCAAATGCTTTTCCGTAGCAAATTGTACCGTCTGCAAGGAGAAGAACTGCGGGGGTTTGTTTTTCAGTCATTTAAATGAATAAGTTGTTTTCAAAAAAATCGTGCAAAAATAAAGAAGCCCTGCCAAACGACAGGGCTATTTTATTAACTATTTACAAACTATGCGATTGGTGGAGTTGTTTCATTGTTGTCTGAAACCGGGGCATATTGCAATTCCTCTTTCTTTTTTCTCCGACCAGTTATAAACCGCCATATAGCGCTTCCTGCTCCGGCAAGCGCAATCAACACCAGTTTAATATTCTTTAGTATTAATGCAAAGAAACCAACCTTTGCAAGCACTTTTCCAGCTACGAGGCCGCCAATCGTCCACGCCGCTACTTTGTCTACGCCAGAGTCATAATCACTGTATTTATTTCCTGAATTGAATTGAACCATTGCCAGTATTTGCCCTTTATACTTATCTACCTCCTGCAGTTGATCGATTGATGCAACAGCATTTAAACTAAGCACACCTTTGCGGCCGAGTACACGTACATCATAGTTTAAAGTATTCAGTGAATCCTCTCCAAAGTTTATTTCCTTTGCCCAGTAAAGCACTTTTTTATCCTTATCATAATATGGCTTTTCGGCCCAGCCAATCATATGCATAGAAGTATATCCCTGTTTAATCCTCTCAGGATTTGCTTTCTCCGCATCTGATTTCATCTCCTTCATCATGTCATCGTAATTGATATCATCCGCATCTTTATCTTTCACATAACCCATATCATCATAGGTAATGACAAATGCCCAGGTGTTGTCGCTGATCACACCGCCCTTTTCGGGAAAAATCATCCCGAGTACCTTATCATTATTTTTCGGGTTTTTCCAGAGGTCGTAAATGACCCTTTCACTCTGTTGGCCATCGAGGTATTTAAAGCCTTGCGGAACATTAATTGATGCAAGGTTGCTTCCCAGATCAAT
Source organism: Chitinophagaceae bacterium (assembly GCA_049840875.1). GTDB lineage: Bacteria > Bacteroidota > Bacteroidia > Chitinophagales > Chitinophagaceae > JAFDYH01. Next base: position 53,523 of record JASGJE010000011.1, read on the forward strand.
TTTACCTGTTTTGTAATTGAAGGAAGATTCTATTGAATCGAGAACTTTCATAAGCGCCTGCAGGCTATCGGCCGGCTCCTTTGCAAAGAGCGTTTTCATACAGCAACACATAAGCAGTAGTAATACAATTCTTTTCATGTTCGTGGTGGTTTTTAGGTGAAAAAGAATGCCTACAAAATAAAAAAGACCCTGCAAATCACAGAGTCTTTATTCAAATATAATTACAGCTTATGTGTTATTCGGCGGCCTTGGTATCGTCAGCTTTCACTTCTTCTGCCTTCGCCTCTGTCTTTTTTGTACCAGTGCTGCGGCTACGGCGTGTTTTCTTAGCTCCTTCTTTTGCTTCGCCTTTGCCTTTACCGTAGATTTCGTTGAAGTCTACCAACTCGATCATGGCTGTTTCAGCGGCGTCGCCGGGGCGTGTGCCTAACTTAATGATACGTGTATAACCACCAGGACGGCCTGCTATCTTCTCAGCTACTGTACTGAATAATTCCTTTACAGCATCTTTATCCTGAAGATGGCTGAATACAACACGACGTTGGTGCGTTGTATTTTCTTTTCCCTTGGTGATAAGAGGCTCAACATATACTCGCAAAGCCTTCGCTTTTGCCAATGTAGTAACGATTCTCTTGTGGGTTATTAACTGGCTGGCCAGGTTGCTCAGCAATGCATCCCTGTGCGCTTTGGTGCGGCTCAGGTTTTTAATTTTGTCTCCGTGACGCATGACATTTAATTTTAATCGGCTACACCGTGTCAGGAATTGCAGCCTACGTTATAGAAATTAAAAAGTAAAAAGTAAAAATGAAAAAACTCTGATGGTAGAAAAGCTCCTCTGATTCAAGCCTCTTCTTTTTTTACTTTTTAGAGTTCGTCTTTATCTACTCCCAGCTTCAACAGATCCATTCCGAAATGCAAACCTCTTTCAGTCAGCACCTGCTCAATCTCAGCCAGTGATTTCTGACCGAAGTTGCGGAATTTCATCAGATCTTCCTGTTCGTACTGAACAAGCTCGCTGAGTGAATTGATCTTGGCAGCTTTCAAACAGTTGAATGCACGTACTGAAAGATCGAGATCTTCCAACGGAGTCTTCAACATCTTGCGCAATTGCAATGTTTGTTCGTCTACAAGGTCTTCTTTCTTTTCTTCCTTGTTATCGAATGTGATGTTTTCATCAGTGATGATCATCAGATGCTGGATCAAAATGCGTGAAGCTTGTTTTACCGCCTCTTCCGGGTGAATAGTACCGTCTGTCGAAACATCCATCAGAAGTTTCTCATAGTCTGTACGCTGTTCCACACGGGTATTCTCAATCGCATACTTTACATTCTTGATCGGCGTATAGATTGCATCAACCGGAATGTAACCAAGTGGTGCATCTTTAGGTTTATTGTCTTCTGCGGGTACATAACCACGGCCTTTACCAATAGTCAGTTCCACATCCATTCTTGCAGAAGAATCCAGTGTACAGATCAGCAATTCAGGGTTCATGATCTGGAAAGACTGAGTGCCTTCACCGATCATACCGGCTGTAAATTCTGTTCTGTTTTTTATAGAAAGGATAATGCGTTCGTGCGATACTTCGTGATCAACGGCTCTTTTCAGACGAACCTGTTTCAGGTTCAATAATATTTCTACCACATCTTCGCTAACACCCTTGATGGTAGCGAATTCATGATCCACACCTTCGATCTTTACGCCAGTGATAGCGTATCCTTCGAGAGAGTTCAACAATACACGGCGAAGCGCATTACCAATAGTAACGCCATAGCCGGGTTCCAAAGGGCGAAATTCGAATTGAGCTTCGAAGTCAGTTGCCTTTTGCAGGATTATTTTGTCTGGCTTCTGAAAATTTAAAATGGCCATATTGAAAGTTTAGATTTTGAGTTAAATGCTTAATTGTTTCGGAACATTTTCTGTATAAACAAATTTTCAAGGCGATGGTTTGATTGTTATGTTGTTGGACGGTTTTGCTATAAACAACTTAACCATTCAACAATCAAATCATTCAACCATTTCTCTACTTGCTATACAATTCTACAATCAGCTGTTCCTTGATACTCTCAGGCACACTTTCTCTTTCAGGATAGGTAATGAAAACACCTTCCATTTCTGTTTCATTCCAATCCAGCCAGTTGAATTTCGGGTTTTTACCGCGGATCTGGCTTGTAACGGATGAGTTTTCACGGCTCTTATCTTTCAGCCCGATCACATCGCCTGCTTTTAACTGGCAGGATGGAACGTTTACCACCACACCGTTTACGGTAATGTGTTTGTGACTTACTAACTGACGGGCTGCTGGTCTGCTTGGGGCAACACCGAGACGATAGATGGTATTATCCAATCTTGCTTCCAGTAGTTTGATAAGATTCTCACCGGTAACACCTTTACGACGTGCAGCTTCTTCAAAGATTTTGCGGAATTGTTTTTCCAATATACCATAGGTATATTTTGCTTTTTGCTTTTCGCGAAGCTGAAGAGCGTATTCACCAAGTGTTTTACGCTTTTTTGCAGCGCCATGCTGACCGGGAGGGTTGCTGTTTTTTGTCAACCATTTTCCATTTCCTAAGATCGGCTCACCGAACCTGCGGGAGATTTTGGTCTTTGGACCATTGTAACGTGCCATAATTTTCTTTCATTTCGATTTTTTTTGAAACGGCGCTACGATCGGTAAAAAATCGTAAAAAATAAATCGGGCGCCCTTTGATTAAATGAAACCTTATTGGCTCAGTATGTTGTAAGTTATAAGTAGTAAGTTGTACGTTAGTTTCATTCTTACTTAAAACGTACAACGTATCACTTACAACTCTTTAAACTCTTCTCTTCTTTGGAGGTCTGCAGCCGTTATGTGGTAACGGTGTTACATCCTTGATCATCACGATCTCGATACCTGATTGTGATAAAGAGCGGATAGCGCCTTCGCGACCGGCGCCAGGGCCTTTTACAAATACATCTACTCTTCTGAGGCCTGCATCTGCTGCTACTTTTGCTGCATCTGATGCTGCCACCTGTGCGGCATAGGGAGTGTTCTTTTTAGAACCTTTGAAACCCATTTTACCGGCACTGCTCCAGGAAATAACCTGGCCATTCTTGTTTGTAAGGCTGATAATAATGTTGTTGAAAGTAGCAGAGATATGTGCATCTCCGTAAGCGTCTACTTTTACGATTCTTTTACGGGCTGCAGCTTTTGCGCTGTTTGCCTGTGACTGTTGTGCTTTTGCCATTTTGTTGTTCTGAGGTAATCGTTGTTTTTAAATTATCCTCCGCCGCCTGGCGGAAAACCTGAACCAATCCTCCTCCTGCACCGGGTATCCGTAATCAGTTCAGTTGTTGTGGTGCATCGCAGCCTGAGCTCAGCGAAGTGTGCCCTTCGCCAAGCTCTGGGCTAATTATTTCTTCGCTGCTTTCTTCTTACCTGCAACTGTCTTGCGTTTACCTTTTCTTGTACGGCTGTTGGTTTTTGTACGTTGGCCGCGAACAGGCAATCCTTTACGATGACGAAGACCACGATAGCAGGCGATATCAAGCAAGCGCTTAATGCTCATTTGTACTTCAGAACGAAGCTGACCTTCTACTTTGAATTCTTCCGTAATCGTATTACGAATAGCATTCAGTTCATCATCATTCCATTCGTGCACTTTTTTATCCCTGCTGATGTTACTCTTGTCAAGGATATATTTTGCAGTAGAAGGGCCGATACCATAGATATAGGTAAGACCTATTTCGCCTCTCTTATTTTTGGGTAAATCAACACCGGCAATACGAGCCATATTTTCAATTTATTGTTTGTCGTTTTTAATACAGTCCAAAAGTCCGCAAGTCTGAAAGACCGGAAGACATTTTGAACAAACAGGAAGATACTTTCGGACTTGCCGACTTCCTGACCTTTCAATTATCCCTGTCTCTGCTTGAAGCGAGGATTCTTTTTGTTAATCACATACAGCTTGCCTTTACGACGAACGATCTTGCAATCTGCACTGCGTTTTTTGATAGATGCTCTTACTTTCATATATTTTGCTTTAGGCTTTAAGCTTTAGGCTATAAGCTTATCGCCTATTGCCTACGGCCTATTGCTGTTTTTACTTGTACCTAAAAATTATTCTTCCCCTGCTCAGATCATATGGGCTCATCTCTACTCCAACTTTATCGCCCGGCAAAATGCGGATATAGTGCATTCTCATTTTCCCCGAGATGGTCGCCAGTATTTCGTGGCCATTTTCAAGCTTCACCCTGAACATTGCGTTCGAAAGTGCTTCGAGAATGATACCATCTTGTTTAATCAGGGGTTGTTTCGACATAATTTTTTGGAGGCGCAAAGATATGAACTATAGACGAAAAAAGAAAAAAGGATATTCTTTTTTCCCCCACAGGTGCAGAATTTCCACTGAAATGGCGAAAATAGCTGATTTTGAGAGCAATCAGGGCCTTTCAAGGTGTACTTTGGTCATGTCATGATGCAGATTCTGGAGTTGGTGTACTCCGATCGGGAAATTAAAATGACGGCGATCTTCCCGCCACCACATTTCAATGTGCGAAAAATCGCCTTCTCGTGGAATTACAAGTCGAAAAGAGTCTTTCTTATACTTTACGGCGCCGTTCATATCTTCTTTCACAAAACCCAATTCACGAAGATGATTTTCATCTACAGGGATCGGTTTCATGTCTTCGGGGCTATACCAAAATTCCTGAACGCCATTATCGACAAGCGCCTGGTTTTCTTCATAACTGGTATCTATTACAGTTCCTTCCCTCATTACTCCGTCATCATTTACGTAGATAATATCACCTTGTTTCAGTTCGCTGATTTTAAGCATACGACAATCGTTTTGTTTACTGAATTTACAGAATTTAGAAAACAGTGACAAAAATTACACCCGCACAGATGTACTGAACTTTTCCTCTTACTAAGAAGCAGGGTAGTTTAGTGAGTTCTGATATGACCCGCAAAGGCGAATAATCGAGGTTTGCTTGTTCATCATGTTCATTGTTGGGCTGATACAATTTATACATTGACTATACCTGGTGACTATGCCACCTCATCAACAATGAGGCTTTCATTCTTACCTTCAGCATCATTAACTTTATGATACTTCAGCCAGGAGGCTGATAAAATCCGGAAAGCCGGTGAGATGAATCCCAACGATGTCAGCCTTAATGAAACAAATCGCGACAACGACTTTTAAGCAACCAAATATGATCAGTCAACCCTTGAATTATATCAATAAATTTTCTGAGTTTTTTGAACCTACATTGCTGGATGAGTTGGAAGCAAACGCAATGCCGATGGAAGTAAAAAGCGGCGATGTGATGCTGAATATAGGACAAACCATCAGGGCAATGCCCCTATTGGTAAGCGGCACAGTGAAAGTGAGCCGCATCAATGACGATGGGCAGGAATTATTATTGTACTATGTGAAAGAAGGCGAAAGCTGCGCGATGACATTCAATTGCTGCATGCTTTCTCAAACAAGTGTGATTAAAGGTACTGCGGAAGAAGACAGTTTACTTCTATGCATACCGGTAGCATTAATGGAAACATGGATGGCAAAATACCCCTCGTGGAAGAAATATGTGATGACAACCATGCTAAACCGTTTTACCGAAATAATAAAATGCATCGATGAGGTAGCGTTTAAAAAAATGGATGAACGATTGATCAGCTACCTTAAAGAAAAGTCAAAGATCGCAGGCTCTTCTGTTCTTAATCTTACGCATCAGCAGATCGCCGATGAACTTGGAACAAACCGTGTGGTGATCTCGCGATTATTAAAGAAACTGGAAAACGACCGGAAACTGCTTATCTATAACAAACAAATCAAGCTGCTGAAAGATTTTTAAGATTTGTAACATTTGTTACAGTTACTTGTAACTACTGTTACAGAAATCTGTTGTTTGCCGGCGCATATTTGTGGTGTTGATTCATTAATACAAAAAATAAAACCACATTATTATGAGCTTACGACTGAACAGCATCGCACCGGATTTTACAGCAGCCACTACACAAGGCACTATTCACTTTCATGAGTGGATCGGCGAAGGTTGGGCAATGCTTTTTTCTCACCCGAAAGATTTTACGCCTGTCTGCACTACCGAACTTGGCTATATGGCCAGCATCGAAGAAGAGTTTGCAAAGCGCAACTGCAAGATCATCGGCCTGAGCGTGGACCCAGTAGAAAGTCACCTGAACTGGGAAAGGGACATTGAAGAAATACAGGGCGTACTGATAAACTATCCTATGATCGGAGACCCCACTTTGTCCATCGCCAAATTATATGAAATGCTGCCTGCAGAAGAACCCGGCACTTCTGAGGGAAGAACAGCGGCTACAAACCAAACAGTCCGTACCGTTTTTGTAATTGGTCCCGACAAAAAAATAAAACTGCAACTGACTTACCCAATGACCACTGGTCGAAATTTTATTGAAATACTACGTGTGCTCGATTCTATGCAATTGACTGCAGCGCATAAAGTAGCCACACCGGTAAACTGGAAAAATGGTGAAGATGTAATCATTGTTCCCGCCGTATCCGATGCTGAAGCTAAAGAAAAATATCCCGAAGGCTGGAAAACTATCAAACCTTATCTCCGTATCATTCCCCAGCCTGCTAAACTCAATTAATTATGAAAGCCTCGGCATCAACACGGATTTGGTTTGCATTGATGAGCGCTATGATCTGGATCGGCATTTATCTTACCGGATTTTCGACGGCAAACTGGTTATTTTATTTGCCTGCTATCGGTTTAACTTCAGCAAGTATAATAGGTTTTTGCCCGGTAGAAACAGGTATTGCCAAACTTCTCAACCCAAAACGAAAGCATCTTTCTGAAGCAAGTAAATAAGTAAATGCAAGGACGAAAACGCTATTCATTGCAAGCTTTGGCATGCTCGATTCGTTTGGGTATAAATAATTGATTCATTGATCAATTAAAATAACAGTAAAAAGAAAGTCTCACCTTCTTAAGAAATGTTCACTAAGAAGAGAAGGTAATTGTATAACAAATATCACTCCTTCTCCTTGCTTGCTTTTTACTGTTATTTCACCTCATTGCGCTTTCACAATATCATAGCTTAAACTTAACCCTAAGCCAGTTCCCTGGCCAGTGGGTTTTGTTGTAAAAAATGGCTGGAGTATTTTATCGACAATGCTTTGCGGAATGCCATTGTCTTAAATTGTAATGATTATATTGTTTGATTGTTTTTGTGCACTTACCGAAACAGTTGGTTCACATTATTTATCCTGAACCTGGCGAAGGGTTGTTTTTTTCATAGACTGCATGGAAGGCATTTTACGATCTCTTTTTTATAATTGATGATCGCCCAGCTATTCAGAAAAACGGCGAAGCCAAGCACTATAAAAATATGTTGATTTATATCAGCAATCGTACTTCCTTTTAACACAACCATGCGCATTACTTCTATAAAATAGGTAACAGGATTGAACCGGGTGATCCATTTTGCCCATTCGGGCATGCTATCAATCGAAGTATAAAGACCGCTTAATAAAATAAAGATCATCATCATAAAGAATGATAACAACATTGCCTGTTGCTGGGTGGCAGTATAAGTGGAAATTAATAAACCAAGTCCCAAAACAGCGAGTAAATAAATGCCGGCAAATGCATAGATGGTAGCAAAGCTTCCCAATGGAATAATGCCATATACTACTCTTGCAATGATGAAACCGATTGTCATAATTGCTAAACCAAGAATCCAGAAAGGGATCAACTTGCCAATGATAAACTGGTATTTTTTTACAGGCGTTACGTTGATCTGCTCAATGGTACCAATCTCTTTTTCCCTTACAATGTTCAACGATGCCAGGAAGGAACCAACCATTGTTACCAGTATGACCAATATACCCGGCACCATGAACAATTTGTAGTTCATGTGCGGATTGAACCAATTAGATGAAGTGGTTTCAATATTCAATTCAGGGCTGAACCTTGGAAATTGTATCCACTTTAACCTTACTTCGCTGTTATAATCCTGTAAGATACTTCGCAGGTAAGCAGCACCGAGATTTGCTTTTACTCCATTGATCGCATTAACAGCAATGAACATTGTGCTTTCACTTTCTTTCACCAGGTTCTTTTTCAAATGACACCGGTATTTCGAGAATAAGATCCGATCTATCTTTTTCGATACTGGTCAACCCTTGATTATACGACGCTGTATACTGACTCAATTGAAAATAACCGGAGGAAGTGATTTTATTGATCAACACTCTTGAATATTCTGAGTGATCATGATCGATAACAGATATTTTTATATTCTTCACTTCATAATCCGCCGCCATAGGAAGAACGATTAATTGCAGTGCAGGCATCATGAATATAATCCTGATGATGGCCGGATCTCTGAAGATCTGCCTGAATTCTTTTTGCAATAAAAATCGTAACGTTCTCATTATTTATACGCTTTAAGCTATAGGCTTTAGTCTATAAGCCTACAGCTTCGTGGATTTCGAATACCAGATATTTTCACTGCTTATGCAAGCCTTATTTTGAATTTTTTGACTGACACTGTGAGCAGGAAGATTAACATACCTATCAGGATCAGCGTCTCTTTCCATACGATCATAAATCCTGCACCTTTGATCATCACGTTCTTTACAATGATATAAAACCATTTTGCGGGTACAACATTTGATATAATCTGCAATGGCAATGGCATATTCTCTATCGGAAACATAAAACCACTGAGCATCACCGTTGGTAAAAACATTCCGGTGAGCGAAATAAACATCGCAGTTTGTTGCGAATCGGTGACAGTAGAGATTAATAACCCAAAGGCCAGGCAGGTTAATGTAAACAATGTACTTTCTGCTATCAATAAACCAAGATTGCCATTGATAGGAACATCGAGCACGAATACGCTTAGCAAAAGAATACTGGCTACGTTTACCATTGACAACAGCAAATAAGGTATTGCTTTTGCAATAATGATTTTCATTGGTTGAACCGGCGACACAAGCATTATTTCCATCGTACCCATTTCTTTTTCTCTCACAACCGTTATCGCTGTCATCATAGTGCAGACCAGCATCAGCACCATTGCCATAACGCCTGGTACAAAACTATAAGCACCTTTACCCTGCGGATTATACAGCATCCGTATTTCGGTATTAATAGTATAAGGCAATTTGCGATCGTTGGTAATGCGACTTTGGTAATCGAAAATAATAGCCGCTGCATAGTTGGTAAGTGTGCTTGCTACGTTGGGATCAGACGCATCTGCTATCAGCTGTACTTGTGCATGATTGAAATGCTGCAGGTCGCTTCCGAAATCTTGCGGAAACACAACAACCATTTTTACTTTGCCTTCTTTGAATGCAGCATCTATCTCTTGCTGAGAGTGAATCATCTTTTCGATATTGAAATAGCGGCTATTTCCCAACTGTGTAATCAACGAAGTTGCATCAGCGTCCTTTGCGTTGTCGAGAATTGCTATCTGTGAATTCTTGACTTCATTTGTAAGTGCAAATCCAAAGATGATGATCTGCACAACAGGCATGAACAGCAGAATAAACATCGTTCGCCTGTCGCGGAAGATGTGGTGAAATTCTTTTTTAATAAATGATTTAAACTGCTTCATTTTATAGCTGTTGGCTATTAGCTTTTGGCCGTTAGCCTTTTTATAAATCCGTGGATCATTTTAATTTCTTCTTCAGTCATTATTTCAATTTCTTCAATCGCTTTGACTGGCGAGAAGTTCAATTCTTTTGCTATAATCAGGTATGTTTGAACTTCAAATGCAGACCCTAATGCTATCTGAAGAAACCGTGCATAATCCTTGTCGCTATTCCGGCTACTACCTTCAGCAATATTGGCGGGAATGGAAACTACAGCTCGTGACATCTGAGAAATCAATCCATATCTCTCATCAGGTGGAAATTGTTTAGTTAATTGATACAGTTTTTTAACCAATTCAATTCCTTTTTGCCAAACAATAAGCTCTTTATAATTTTTCATTTTCTGGCTTTTAGCTATTAGCTGTTGGCTAATAGTTTTTTGATAAACCCATGGATCATTTTTATTCTTTCTTTAATCATTATTTCAACTTTCAATAGCTAATGGCTAAAAGCTATCAGCTAATTGCTTTCTCTCAATCTGCTGTACGAACCGCTTTCCTTGCCAGTTTCAGAAAAACATCCCCCATTGTGGCCACTTCATAATTCTTTTTTAATTGCGATGGTGTATCCAATGCTTCAATCTTTCCATCAACCATAATGCTGACGCGGTTACAATATTCTGCTTCGTCCATATAATGCGTAGTTACAAAAACAGTGATACCTGCAGCTGCAGCATTATAAATCATATTCCAGAATTCGCGGCGTGTAACAGGATCGACGCCACCAGTTGGTTCATCGAGAAAAACAACCTGTGGTTCATGGAATATAGCAACGGAAAAGGCCAGTTTTTGTTTCCAACCTAACGGTAATGAACGAACGAGTTTATTAGCTTCTGCCTGCAAATGCAATTCATTTAATATTCGGTCAGTCTTCTCTTTAATGAATGCATCCGTTTTTCCATAGATACCTGCATAAAACCGGATATTTTCCTTCACCGTTAAGTCTTCATACAACGAAAACTTCTGGCTCATATAGCCAATGCTGTGCTTGATCTTTTCCGTTTGTGTATAGACATCGAAGCCTGCAACAGATGCTTTTCCTGAAGTTGGTTTCGATAAACCGCAAAGCATGCGCATCGCCGTAGTTTTACCAGCGCCATTAGCCCCGAGGAAGCCGAATATCTCTCCTTTCGTTACAGAAAAGGAAATGCTATCTACCGCGACAAAATCACCAAATCGTTTGGTAAGGTTATCGGCTGATATGACGATGTTGCTGTTCATTCAAAGAGGCAATTGTTATATTGCTTGATTGTTTAATTGTTAAGACTTCATCAATTTGATGAAACAATCTTCTATGTCTGGTTCTGTTTTCTTTACTTCAAGTTTATCAAAATGCCCCGCACGTAAATATTGATTCAGCTTTTCTTCACTATACTCTTGTTTCATTACCGCATGATGATATTCCCCGAACGGGTAACAATCTTCTGCTTCATCATATTCTTTAAGGTAATTCAACAGGCGAAGCATGTCAATAGCACGAATAGCTAATAATGGTTTTCCAAATCCTTTTGTAATCGCTAATGGTGTATCGATTGCCAGTATCTTTCCTGATTGCATTAGCGCTACCCGATCACAAAGACTGGCTTCGTCCATATATGGTGTTGACACAAGAATAGTAATCCCCTGTTGTTTCAATCGTTTCAGCATTTCCCAGAATTCTTTTCTTGATACTGCATCTACGCCAGTGGTCGGCTCATCTAAAAACAATACTGAAGGGCGGTGAATCAATGCGCAACTCAATGCAAGTTTCTGTTTCATCCCGCCTGATAACTTTCCTGCCCTGCGATTTTTGAAAGGTTCTATCTGCGAATAGATATCCTTAACGAGATCATAATTCTCTTCAATACTGGTATTGAAAATAGTAGCAAAGAACTCCATGTTTTCTGCTACGGTTAAATCCTGGTACAATGAAAACCTACCGGGCATATACCCTACCCGGTTTCTTATTTGTTTATAGTCTTTTACTACATCAAATCCATCGACACTTGCAGTGCCACTATCGGCGAGTAATAGTGTGGTGAGAATTCGAAATAATGAAGTCTTACCCGCTCCATCCGGACCAATAATACCGAATAACTCTCCCCTATTCACAGTAAAGCTGATTCCATGCAACGCTTCAACAGAAGATTTTTTTGTACCGTACGACTTGATGATATTATTTACAACAACACCATTAGCTTCTGCGGGCGTATTACCTTCTATTTTATCTAAAACATTCTGCATGAAATTCTTTATCAGTTGTTGAAATTGGAAGAATAAAAATCAATGTCAGAATTTTACCTCTCCGTACATGCCAATCTTTAAATAACCATCATTCTTTACTTTCACTTTTATCGCATATACCAGGTTCGCTCTTTCATCTTTTGTCTGGATAGTCTTGGGGGTGAACTCCGCTTTATCAGAAATCCATGTAATGGTTCCCGTTAGCTCCTTGTATTTATCCTTGCCATCGTCCACAAATACTTTTAGTTGTTGACCCAATTTTACCTGCGAAAGTTGGCTGCCAGATATATAGGCGCGAAGATTAATGGTTGAAAGGTCTGCTATTTTATACAATGCTTTTCCAGCAGCAGTTATTTCTCCGGCTTCTGCATACTTCGTCAACACAGTGCCGCTTACCGGATTTAAGATGTTCGCTTTGCTTAGTTGTTCATTCAGCAAAGCAACATTTTTTGACAACGGTTTACTTTCGCTGAGAATACCGCGATTTTGAGTGGCAACATTTGATTTCTGCACATTAATCTGTTGCTGCGTTACTTTCATTTGCTTTTGAATCGCGTCAACCTGGTAGTTGATATCGTCCAATTGTTTGCCGGTAGCAGCATCCTGTTTCAACAGGTTTTCGATTCTCGACTTCTCGTGTTGAAGATTATCGAACTGTGTTTGCTGCACAGATAATTGATCCTGTAATAATTTTACCTGCGGATTTACATCGCTTGTTTTTTCTTTCAACGCCTGGATATTCGCTTCAACCTGCTCTTTCTGTAGTGAAATATTTACTGCATCGATAACAGCGGCGACACTGTCTTTGGCGATCACCGTTCCTTCATCAATATTTAATGCCAGTATCTTTCCGTTCAGCTCAGATGAAACGATCACTTCATCCGCTTCGAATGTACCGGACGCATCAAAATCATTTTTATTCCGGTTGCAGGAACAAAACACAGTAATAATTATCAATACAGTCGATAATACTTTTTTCATATTCAGAGTTTTGAAGCACATCTTTGAATGTCTTGTTTATTTTCCTAAAAGAGTATCATAATTTATTTGCGCCTGCAACAGTTGCACCTGGTGTGTTATTAATGCTTGCCTTGCCTGGTCTTCTGCATTTACCTGTTGCAAAAAGTCGTTGACAGTAATAACACCATTGCTCAATTGCGCCTGCGCCGCATCTTTCACAGACCGGCGCAACTCGATGATTTCATTATCAGTCGCAACAAGTTGCTGTAGCTTATCTATCTCGGATTGCTGTGTCTTCAGTGACGCATTAGTATTCAGAAGAAATACGTCTTTTTGTACATCAACGATTCTCCGGTTTACTTCTACCAGTTCTTTTTCTTTTTTACTTGTATATAAACCACCCAATGACCAGTTGAGCCGAAGTCCTCCAATATAATAGAAGCTGAAACTATTATCGAGAAGATTTAATCCGGGGCGACCATAGCCACCTTGTACGAATAAGCTTGTCTTAGGTAAATTCTTTGCGGTAATCAGTTTATCCTGGCTTTTGATTAAATCCTGCTGCAAACTGAATGCTTTTAATTCAGGTCGCTGAATCTGGTCACCATAGGAGCTCATTGCGACAGCTGGCATTTCAAGCTTTGTATTTTCCGGAATTGATTTATTGAGAAACAAACCCAATGTTTCCAACATTCCTTTTCTTGACGCCCGTAACTGGATTACATTCTGATCCGCTTTAAGTAATTCAGCTTTGAGTATATTGACATTCGACTTAAAAGCAACACCGTTATTCACCTGTGCCTGCACTGTTTTTATGCCGGTGTTTAAGTCTGTTTTTACAAGGTTTGTCTGTTTAATCTGTTCATCAAGAAACAGAACACCGAGAAACAACTGATTAATGCGATCCTTTACTTTATACAATTCAACTTCCAGTTGCTGCTGTTGCACATCCTCATTCAGTTGCTGATATACTTTTTGTTGTTTGATGGTACCACCATCATAAAGCAACTGGCTTGCTTCCGCATAAATTTTATACTGATCTTTCGATGGAGAAGGGATTGTAATGCCAGGAATCGGAACATTTACTTTTGTAACATCGGATTGATAAGTAGCCTGTCCGCTTACCGATAGCTGTGGCAGATATCCTTTCGATAAGTTGTCGATGTTAAGATCGGCAGTTTGTTTTACCAGATCTTTTTGCTTTATCAAGGGATAATTCTTCTGCGCCATATCATAAGCCTGCGATAAGGAGAGCAGGCTATCCTGGGCCAGCAGATGAAGCGGCAGCAAAAGCAACACCAACAATCTTTGTTTCATAATCAGTATTTTATTAACCATACGGTTAATTTAAACGAACAACTATTTTTTGATCGCATCAATAATGAACTTCGCAAATTCTTTCTTCCTTTGTTCCATAAAATCATTAAACTGTGCGTCGTTAAGTCCGATATGCAACTGGAATATCGGTCTTGCCATAAAGGGAAATATTGTTCCGGAAATCAGGTTCATCAGTAACTGTAGTGGCTGCACCGGCTTTATCTTCCCTTGCTGCACTTCTTTTTTTATTTGCTCTAAAAACTTATCAGGCTTCGGAAAATTCAGTTCATGCCGCATCTTCTTGTAAAAATTATTGGGGTTCCTGTTTACTTCACCCAATACAAAAAACGGTAGATACGGCGCTTCTTTGATTACGTCAATATAATCGTTGATAAACTTTTCTATTTTATCAAATAATGGTTCATCTGAATCAAAGATTATATTCAGGCGCTGAAATAACCGTTGCGCAGACTGCCGGAAGATCATCTCAAACAACATTTCTTTACTCCGGAAATAATAGTGTAGCAAAGCTTTGTTAATGCCGGCTTCATCCGCAATTTCCTGCATCCTGGCGCCGTCCATTCCCTTACGAAGAAAAACCTTTTGCGCGGCTGCTAAAATCTTTTCCTCCGTAGTAGCGTCTTTCTTCTTTTTAACCATACGATTTAACCAAATGGTTAACAAAAATAAGTAGCATTTGGCAGTAATTCAAAATTTATTTTTTAATCACTTGAAATTATTCCGCCCAGCTCATTACATAGTCGTCGTTTTCAATGTCCGGTACTTCTTTGCCCAGCGTGAATAGTAAGCTCTTTCATAAAGAAACTTTTACGTGATACTCATCTTATTAGTAAGTATTCTTTTGTGTGTAATTTAATAGATCTGGAAGCAGTGATCCCCAGTTACTTCTTTTATTTTGCAGCTCTCTTTAGTTCAATAAGCATATATCTAAACCCACGTTCTATGTATCAAGGAATCCGTACAGCAGGTGTATTGCTATTTTTAAGCCTTTTATTTTTGGCTTTATCAAATACCGCAAGAGCAATTTACAAACCATCTTGCTCAGATTATTTAATCACTTATAATCTGGAAGACAGTACCCTAAGACAATTACTTCTTGCAAACTCATCCGTTCCTTTTTCGGTTTGGCAAGGGGGTCTTGTGCATCCTGAAAAGAAATCCAATGGCATAACCCGATTTGTTATAGAAAAGAATATTGTCGTGCTTCTTCAAAAGACAAACGAACAGTTTTCGGATCGGAAGAATAATCGAATCAGAAACAGAAATAACTCAAGAGTTAGTACAGTAAAAACAGAACTGAATAGTTTCTACAACACCCAGAGAAATGAATTATCAGATCAAATGGAAGTTTATTTTTACTTTAATGTCATAGGACTTGAAGCAAGCAATTTATGTCAGAATAGCATTGACAGCATTAATCATATCGGCGTTAATTATGGGCTGTTATCTTCAGACACGATCTATAAAAAAGAAATTTATATGTTGACGCCAGCGGCGGTAATTACAATCCCTGGCCCACGAGGAGTTCATGCCCAGACCAATGGCATAGCCGTGCGGACTGAATTTTGGGCCAAGGGAGTTATAGCTCATGAAATTGGCCATACTTTTGGCTTGCTAGATGATAACGACTCACGAGGACTTATGTCTGATTCTCCATCTATAATCTCCTCAACTGAAGTAGAAAAAATTTTACTTCTTTGCCGTAAGAAATAAATATGTCATAGTCGGTTATTCAGCTCATCTCACTACATAGTCATCACTTTAATGTCCGGCACTTCTTTGCTCAGTGTGAATCGTAAGCATTTTAATAAAGAAAGATTTATCTGATACCCATCTTATTATTAAGTATTCTTTTGTGTGCAATTGAGATATTTCATTCCTGTAAATTTCAAATACTTCTTTTATTTTCGCGGCACTCTCGGCTCTTTTTTAAATACACCTTAAGCAACGGGTTTTTAGACATTAAGCATACATCTAAAACCACGTTCTATGTATCAGCGAATTCGTACTACAGGTGTATTCTTTTGCTTGTGTCTTTCATTTCTATTTCAACACAATAGTTTAAAAGCATCAGAAAAAATATTTTTCAAAGAAAACTTCCTTTTTAATTCCCGAAAAGACACGATTCTGGAGCCTATGGACTCAAAGAAAACTTCGCTGTTTTCTACGATGAAAGGTGGAATTATGCACACTGAAAAATTATCTGATGGAGAGAGCAAGGTAATAGTCGAAAAAAATATCATTGTTTTATTGGCGAAAACAAGTGAATCTTTTTCAAAAAGAAAAAATAAAAGGATTGCCAGAAGAAATTATGTTAGGCTTTCTCTGATAAAATCAGAATTAAATAAATTCTTTAACAGCCAATCAAACGAGCTTGAAGATGGGACTAATGTATTTTTCAATTTTAATGTTATAGGACTGGCTGTGAGTAAACAATGTAATTACAGTTCTGATAGCATCTATAATATAGGTTGTAAATATGGAATATTATCTTCGGATACACTTTTTCACCCCAGAATTCACAAACTTTCACCAGCAGCTGTTATTTCCACAGCAGCTCCCAAAGGATGTAATGGAGAAACAAATGGAATTGGGGTGCGGTTTAATCCGTTTTATAAAGGCTCGCTTGCTCATGAGATTGGGCATACTTTTGATCTGGAAGACAATTCTGAATCTGCGGGGATAATGTCCAATAAACCCAGCACCATTTCGTCCCGGGAAATAAATAAAATACTCGACAACTGCATTGAGCAATAACCTTATTTAGAAAAAATTCTATTCCGCCCAGCTCATTACATAGTCGTCGTTTTCAATGTCCAGCGCTTCTTTGGTGAGCATAAGCGGATGGAATGTATCCACCATTACAGCCAGCTCTTTTGTTTCTTTCGCGCCGATACTTTTTTCAACAGCACCCGGATGAGGGCCATGTGGAATACCGGCAGGGTGAAGAGTAATCATCCCTCTCGTAACATGTTTGCGGCTCATAAAATCACCATCAACATAGTAGATTACCTCGTCACTATCGATATTACTGTGATTATACGGTGCAGGTATTGCCTGTGGATGATAATCGAAAAGACGCGGTACAAAAGAACAGACTACAAAATTATTTGCTTCGAACGTTTGATGAACAGGGGGCGGTTGATGTACGCGACCGGTGATCGGTTCAAAATCATGAATTGAAAATGCGAAGGGATAGCAGCAACCATCCCATCCGATTACATCAAAAGGATGCGTGCCATAATGCAATCCATATAATACTCCTTTCTTTTTTGCCTTAATAAGAAAATCGCCTTTCTGATCGAAACTGTTTAATGTTTGCGGCGGACGTATGTCGCGTTCGCAGTATGGCGAATGTTCCAGCAACTGACCATATTTACTTACATACTTTTTCGGAAACCGGATCGGGCTAAACGATTCTACAATCAATAAACGGTTATGCTGATCAGCAAATTCTATTTGATAAATCGTGCCACGGGGAATGATGAGATAATCGCCATAGTCAAACGGTAAATCGCCATATATAGTTCGCAATACACCTTTGCCTTCATGCACAAAGATTAATTCGTCAGCATCCGTATTCTTATAAAAATACTGGTGCATTCCTTCTTGAGGTGCAGCGAGCACAATATGACAGTCATTATTCACCAACACAGCTTTCCTGCTTTGCAGGTAATCTTTTTGCGGTTTTATTTTAAACCCTTCAAAACTGCGGTGCTTCAGCATTTTTTCTTCGGCGATTTGCGGCGCTACATTCTGCTGCGGTTCGGTTTTTATGATCTGAGTTGGCGGATGATAGTGATACAATAAAGAAGAATCGTTTGAAAAACCTTCAGTAGAGAACAATTGCTCTGAATATAAATTTCCATCAGGCTTGCGAAACTGTGTATGACGCTTACGAGGAATAAGGCCGAGTTTATGATAATAAGGCATAATGAAGAATTAAAAAGTAAAAATTAAAAATCGGAAGAAAAGAAAGATGAATAATGAAAAATAATCGGGAATGTATCCCTACCGCAAAGTGCTATTAGCATTTTTCACTTTTCATTTCTCATTTTTAATTTATTCAACTCAAGCGACACCATGAGGAAATAATATTTCCATCTGCGCTTATCGATCCAGTATGTGAAGTTTCTATAGAATGGCATAACAATCGGTACCATAAATGTAAGAAATAGTATTTTAGCCGCTTTATGCCTCATCTTCATACAGCAGGACTATTATTAATTAAAGACAGAAAACTATTACTGGCTTTCAGCCGCAATAAGCAATGCTTTTATTTACCGGGAGGAAAAGTAGATTTCGGTGAAACTGCCGAAAAAGCGTTGTGCAGGGAAATTGAAGAAGAACTCAATACTGCAATAACACAAGATCAACTGAACTATTACACACACATTACGGCTGCAGCCTATGGAGAAAATAAAGATGTAGTAATGGAGCAGGATTGTTTTTTTGTCAATAAAATCATCACGCCAGAAGCGTCTGCTGAAATTGATGAACTGAGATATTTTTCCCTGGCAGAATATCTAGAAGAGAAGCAAACAGCACCCGGCGCTGTAATGATTTTAGAGCGGCTTAAAGAAGATAATTACATCGATTGATGAAACTATCATCGTTACAACCTACTCTAACAAACTACATAAGGAATATGATCAGTCAAGTTTGTGGCGTAAAATAAATCGCCAAAACGTATACTTTCTTTAAAGGGAACGTGATCCTTTATCAAACAGCAACTATTTTCTTACGGAAGTTTGTATTCATATTATTGATTTTATTTTTGTGAATAAGTTATTCGCACAGTGTAGTCAACAAAATTGTCCTTAAGTGTATTTTTACACAGATTCCTTTGTTTCCCGTTTCATTTCTCTTTTATAACTCCTTAAGCATATTTCAGTCCCGTGTTTTGGTGAATCGCATATTGATAATTGAAAAATTATTATCGCTGAAATCATGCGACTTCATCTGGCGCTGTTGAAAATTCTGTATAGATATAGCATAGTTTATCAAACAAACTGACAATTTATTTTAGTCATGTTACTGAACCTGTATTTAAAAAAATTAAGGAAAGACTCACCCGTTTTATTTATTATAGTTTCAATATTCTTTGTGTTGCAAATAGGGTTTTCCTTTATAAAATTGGAAATCACTCCTATGCTTCTATATGGAATGTTTTCTGAAAAAATTCCGTTGCAGGAAAATCTTACCTCTTTGAAAATTAAAATCAATAACGTTCCCTTAGAAAATTATAAACTCAATTTCTGGCAGAGAGATATTCTTTACACGACCTACGCCAACTTTATTGCAATTCAAAATAACAATAACACCGATTTGGTAAAAACCCGGGTTGAAAAACGATATTCCTTTTTGACAAACTCCCCTTTATACCCCTTTATCAGAAATAGCATATACAATTCCTGTGAGGAAATTGAAGCGTTTCAACCCTGGTTTAAAAAAAGAATTGAGACTCTAACCGGGATGAAGAATGTGGCGATAACGATAACTGAACGATGTTACAAAATAGACAAAACCAGGTATTTGATATCTCAGCAAAACGAACATCTAATTGAAATCTTTTGAGTATTATCATAATTTGATTGCTGCTAACAAAAGTAAAATCCAACGGGTTTATTTTTTATTGGTATTAGCCGTTTTAGGATTTAGATTTTGTTCAGGGCTAATGATATCACAGATTGGAAAAGCCCCATACTTTACCAGGAAGTCGATATCATTTATTGGCTAACTATGTTGTTGCGCATTCCGGATTTTATCACGGGCTACACTGCGGTCGTTTTTGACAGTCTTTTATTCATCACAGCTTTTTTAAGCAGTGTATTTCCCCGGCAAAACTTTACCCCGATATTATTTTACTTCACTTATTTCATATACTTTATACTGTACAATCTCACGGCCGGGCATCACTATATCAATGTGGGCATACTTTTTACTTCTCTCCCTTTTATTTTTAAAACCACAAATCTTTTCAGTCATTTCTGGAATTTTGTCCGTTTTGTTTTTATGTTTCTCATGACGAGTGCGGGAATTTGGAAAATTGTACGGGGAAATCTTTCTTATCCGTATCAGCTTACCATGATCATACTACCACGGAAGTTGAATGTATTGACTTCATCTACGCATTCATTCTATCAAAAAACAATAGAGTGGGTTGTGCGGAATGCCGCAGTTAGTCAAATTATCTGGACGCTCTTGATTCTTCTTGAGCTCAGTTTTGTGATTGGATATTTTACCCTAAAGAAAGACGGCATCTTGCTTATTGCTTATCTACTCTTTTTTATAGGCGGTATCTACCTAACCGGTATTTATGTAATCGAAAATTTGTTGTTCCTGATTACTTTAGTTCCGATAGCAAAAATAATTATCCGCATTGCTCCGATTCGCCAATAAAAAATCACGGACACGTTTTACGTTCCTGAAGTGTATTGTGACAATAATTAAAAATTAATTTTGTTTTCAAAACTTCAATTTGACACGAATCGGCATTATATCAGACACCCATGGTTTTCTCGATGAGGCGGTAAAAAAACATTTTGAAGAATGTGATGAAATATGGCATGCAGGTGATTTCGGAACTATTGCTGTAGCAGATGCTTTACGGAAAATTGCTCCATTAAAAGGCGTATTTGGAAATATTGATGGCCAGGAAATCCGGAATGAATTTCCCGAGCAGTTGGTATTTATGTGTGAAGAAGTGAAAGTGATGATGCGTCATATCGGAGGTGCACCTCCAAAATATAATCCCGACACAAGAAAAGAGATACTCAAACATCATCCTTTATTATTTATAACGGGACACTCTCACATTCTTAAAATCATTTTCGACGATAAAATAAACTGTCTGCATATCAACCCAGGCGCGGCCGGAAATCACGGATGGCACAAGATAAGAACACTCGTTCGTTTAACGATTGATGGGCGCAATATGAAAGATTGTGAAGTAATAGAACTTGGGAAAAGAGGGCAATAAAAAAGCCAGCTTGCTTTTATACAAACTGGCCTCTAACGATTGCTTGCCTATTGAAATAATTATTTCTTAGCAGCAGTATCTTTCTTCGTAGTGTCAACTTTAACAGCTGTATCAGCTTTAACAGCTGTATCAGCTTTAACAGCAGTTGTGTCAGCCTTAACAGCTGTAGTGTCAGCTGCAGGTGTAGAATCAGCGCTGTTGTTACAAGCCGCGAAAACGCCAGCTACTGCGAGAACTAATAAAAGCTTTTTCATTCTTAAGAATTTTTGATTGTAATACAATAGATTTCACATTTATACCGTAAAAGAAAAAAGGTAACCCGTTGCAATAAAATATTTTTTTTTACCCTTGATTCGGGTTACTATTTTTAGAATCCCGTATTAAATAACGGCAGCTTGAAACCAGAGACAGACGAAAAAGAGCTTTTAGAAGGATTAGCCAGGAACGATAAAAAGGCGACCGAAACCATTTATAAGGACAATTATAATACGGTTCAGTCGCTGATAATCAACAACAACGGTTCTGCAGAGGATGCAAAAGATGTTTTTCAGGAGGCCATGATAGTTCTTTATGAAAAGGTGCGATCAGGGAATTTTGAATTGAGCTGCCTGATTAAAACGTACCTGTATTCTGTGGCCAGGAGGCTTTGGCTGAAACGTCTACAGCAAATGAACCGGTATCAGCCGGATCTCGAGGGTGTCGGTGAAACGGTGCCTGTAGAGGAGGAATTGGAAAATCATGCAAGGCTGGACACGGAATTTGCGTTTATGGAAAAAGGTCTTGCCAGTTTGGGCGAGCCCTGCAAGAGCCTGATAGAAGCCTATTATTTGCAAAAGCGGAGCATGACAGAAATAGCCGTGGCATTCGGCTATACAAACGCAGATAATGCGAAAACACAGAAATACAAGTGTTTAATGCGACTAAAGAAAATATTCTTCGAACAATATAAAACCACCGGATAGTGACACAGGAAACAAGAATGATGGACAGCGTAGAACGATACATCAGGGGCGAAATGCTTCCTGATGAACGTGTCTATTTTGAGCAATTGCGCAAAACCAATGCTGAAGTAGACCAGATGGTCGTGGAGCAAACGATTTTTTTCCAGCAAATGAACCGCTTCAATGAATGGAAAAAATTTAAGAACACACTTCAGGATGTACATACTGATCTGGCGCAGCAGAACAAAATCAATTCAAATAAACTGAAGGGCGGAGCCAGGATTGTTTACCTCTGGAACAGGTATAAGCGTGTAGCCGCTATAGCTGCATCAATTGCTGGTATTACGGCAATTGGCCTTTCTGTTCTTATCAATTCAATTACACCACACAAAGAAAGTGCGAAAGTGCAGGAGCTGGTGCATGAAGTAGCCCGCTTAAAAAATGTGGCCCGCAACCTGGATAATAAGATTGATAATGTAGATAAGAAAAAAGCGGATAATGCTATTACGATTATTCCTAAATATAACGGTACCGGTTTTCTGATCGATGCGAAAGGTTTCCTTGTTACAAATGCCCACGTGGTAAAGAATTCTCAAAATGTATTTGTGCAGAATAATAAAGGCGACCAGTTTAAAGCCTTTGTTGTAAAGCTTGATCCGGCAAAAGATGTGGCGATATTGAAAATCGATGATGAAAATTTTAAACCATCTTCAACTCTGCCGTACAGCTTGCGTAAAACAACTTCTGATATTGCAGAGCCAGTATTTACATTAGGATTTCCGAAAGACGAGATTGTATACAGCGAAGGTTATCTAAGCGCCAAGACAGGCTACAATGGTGATACGTTAAGTTGCCAGTTAGGTATAGCCGCAAATCCGGGAAACAGTGGTGGCCCGGTATTTGACAGGAACGGTGAGATAATCGGCGTATTGAGCACAAAAGAAACACAAGCGGAAGGCGTAGTATTTGCAATACAGTCAAAATATATTATCCAGACCCTGGATGAATTAAAAAAGGATTCTCTTTACAAGAATATCAAAGTACCTCTTACTTCATGTTTACATGGTTTGGACAAAGTACAACAGGCGAAAAAAGTACAGGATTACGTTTTTATGGTGAAAGGTGATTAATACCTGAGCAAACAACCCATTTATAAAGAAACCCGCCCTGGTATAACCAAAGCGGGTTTCTTCTTTTTGTAATTGTTTTCGCTAAATATTTTCCATTTTTCGTTTTACGTTTTAAGACGCTTGTATCACGACCACAATCGGGCAGGATATTCATTTTTGCTTACAAGGTCATTCAAACTTTTCTCAACCGCAGGTGCATCTTCCTTATATGTTACACCAAACCATTGCGAAGAAGTAGGAATTACTTTCACTACCCCACCATCATGAATAAATTGATCTGCCACTATCGGGATAAAAAATTCTGACTTCGGTTTATCCCCATCAGCATCGAGAAATTCTTGAAACAACTTTTGCGTATAGGGGAAAATAGAAGGGTGAAAACACCAGAAGTTCATCGATACACTTGTCTTCCGGGAAAGTTCTTTTGGTTCACGATCATCATCGCACAACACTTTTCCATTTATATCGGCGATATTTAAACGCTCTGCGATCGAAGTAAGATTTCCTTTATCGTCGACCTGGCATACTCCCCGATTGACAGTGCCATGATCAGATAGTGTTTTCAACAAGTCATAACCGATAATAGAATACAATTTTTCGCTGCACTCATTATTTAAAAAATTTGCAGCTCTTTCGAATGCGTCTCTTCCATAAAAATCATCTGCGTTAATAACAGCAAATGGTTCTTTCACAACATTCTTCGCGCATAAAACGGCATGGGCCGTTCCCCATGGTTTTTTTCTTTCTGCGGGAATTGCATATCCCTCAGTAAAGGCGTCCATTTCCTGGTACACATAATCGATCTCTATACGACCTTTCAGCTTTGGCTCAAATATTTCTTTGAAATCATTCGCAAAATCTTTCCGTATGATGAATACTACTTTACCAAACCCGGCACGGATAGCATCATAAATAGAATAATCCATAATTGTTTCTCCACCGGGGCCAAAACCCTGTATCTGTTTCATACTTCCATAGCGTGAAGCCATTCCGGCTGCCAGAATTAAAAGTGTAGGTTTCATCTATTTTTTTTTATTGCCGCAAAATTAAAGGAATTCATATAGCGGCAGTTTTTAAATTTATGTCATTAATGAAGCCGATCGATTTCCATAGCATAAGCCTTGATCCACTGTTTTTCAATTACTCCTGCAATAACGATGTTGATTTTTTTATCCTCCGGCTTGATAAAATGCATGATGAAATCTCCGGCAATAAATGGTTCAAACTACGATACTATGTTGATGATGCCATAGCACAACATAAACAAACAATTATCACTTTCGGCGGCGCATGGTCGAATCATTTGCTTGCAACTGCCGCTTATTGCCAATCAAAAAACTTAACCGCTGTTGGTATTGTACGGGGAGAAAAACCCGCTTATTTATCATACACATTGAAAAGAGCTGGTGAACTGGGAATGAAATTATTCTTTGTTTCCCGGAACGATTTCCAGGAAAAAATCATGCCAGCAGAATTAAAGGCAATTTCAGATGATGCTTATATCATCGATGAAGGAGGCTATGGGATGAAAGGAACAGATGGGGCGGCAACAATCAGTCGCTATTATAAGGAAAATGAGTTTTCACATATTTGTTGCGCAGTTGGCACAGGAACGATGGTTGCCGGATTGATAAAAGCTTCGACACCTCAACAAACCATTACCGGTTTCAGCGTCTTAAAAAATAACCGGAGTATTGAAAAAGAAATAACTACTCTATTGACAAATGAGAAAATCAACAATCATTCAATCATTCATGATTACCATTTTGGAGGTTATGCAAAAAAAAATCACTTACTGATTGAATTCATGAACCGGTTCTACAGCGAAACAAGTATTCCTACTGACTTTGTTTACACCGCCAAGATGGTTTATGGTGTATTTGATCTCGCGAATAAGAATTTTTTCGCTCCCGGCAGTCGTGTTTTGCTTATCCACAGTGGTGGATTACAGGGGAACAATTCCCTGCCACAGGGAACGTTAATCTTCTGATTTTTTCCACTATGACAGTTATATTTGTAGAATTAATAAAAGAATCCGATTCCTTTTCCGTTATAGAAACATGAAAAAATTCCTGTCCCTTACATTGTTATTTTGCAGCATTGGCTTCTTCGCATTGGCGCAGGATACACTTCCTAAATTCAACGTGAAAAATATCGGCAATAAGCACATCGTAATCGGGTGGAAAAACAACTATGACGTTGTAAAACAAATCAGCATTCAACGCTCTCCGGATAGTTTAAAAAATTTTAAAACCATTCTTTCTGTAGCTGATCCAATGGCAAAAGAGAATGGTTTCGCTGATACAAAAGCGCCGTCAGATAATCTATTCTATCGCCTTTTTATTGTGCTCGATAATGGCGGTTTTGTCTTTACAGAATCGAAGCGGCCTTTTTTAGATTCACAAATTGTTATTGTAAAAACAAAACAACCCGAACAACTGCAGCAACAACAACAACCAATACAGGAGCAGGTGAAAGAACCGGAACCAGAAAATACTATTCCTTCTTTAGTAAAAGATAAAAATAAAACTGAAAAACTGGAACCCGGCGCTACACCATCTGTCACTAACCGGGAAATCAATAGTAACAAACCAAATATCAATGTATTTGTGCCATCAATGCATGTATATACTTATAAAGATGGCAACGTCCGCATCGTTTTGCCGGAAGGCGACGACAAAAAATACAGCATTAAATTTTTTGATGAGGAAAACAGTTTTGTTTTTGAAATAAAAGAGATCAGGCAAACACCTGTTTTATTGGATAAGGCAAACTTCTATCACGCCGGATGGTTCAAATTTGAATTGTACGAAGATGGCAAATTGATAGAGAAGAATAAATTCAGGATTACGAAAGACTTTTAAAACGATATTGTTATGTGGTTATATTGTTTGATTGTTACGGTAACGCTAGCAATAAAACAATATAACAATTAAACCATACAACAAACACAAATTAATCACTACCGCTTTTCGTAACTAACTCCACATTAAACACTCTCTCAAAATTTTTTTTGACTCTTTCTTTTACTTCTTCAAAATCCATTTCTCTGCCCAGCTCCTTTTGCAATGAAGTGACTTGTTTATTCTCAATACCGCAAGGAATAATATTGTTGAAATAAGAAAGATCAGTGTTCACATTAAATGCAAATCCATGCATAGTGATCCACCGGCTGCAACGCACGCCGATAGCGCAAATTTTTCTTTCCTTTCCTATCACACCTGGATCAATCCAGACGCCCGTTTCTCCCTGTGACCGTTCTCCTTTTATTCCATAATCTCCCAAAGTGAGAATAATGACTTCCTCAATATTGCGAAGATATTTGCCTATATCGGTAGTAAATTTTTCGAGATCAAGAATGGGGTATCCGACAATTTGTTGAAGTCCATGGAAAGTAATATCACCTCCCCTGTTCGTTTTATAAAATTGAATACCGTTTTGCTCCAGTTCCGGTTCATTCATCAATAAATTACTGATATCACCGCTCTTGCCCAGTGTATACACAGGCGGATGCTGCACAAAAAGTAAATAATGCTTAGTGTCAGAAACAGACCCAAGGACTTCAACTATTTCATTTGATCCAGCCAATTGCCAATTGGTAATTGCCGACTTAACTCGAACATTCTCTTGCAATAAAGCTTCCTGGTAATCCCATGCGATTTTGTAATCAAGAACACCCAGCTCTCTGAATATAACTTCCTGCTTTTTCATTTTCAATCTGCAAATTTACCACTATGCGGACACATCTGCTACCTTTGCCGCAACTACAAATTTCAGGGACAATGACCAACGAGACTGGTAATAATGATAAAGAGTTGCAGGACAGCGTGGATGATCTCTATGAACGCTTCAACTTTACAGCCGACAAAGGCCAGGAACCGTATCGCATTGATAAATTCCTGATGAACCGCATTGAAGGGGCAACCAGAAATAAGTTGCAGCAGGCCATTAACTCGGGGCTTGTGCAGGTAAACGGAAAAGAAGTAAGACCGAACTATAAAGTAAAAGCCTTTGATGAAATCCTGGTTTATTCGGACATGAACCCGGAAGAAACAGATGTGGTTCCCGAAAATCTACCGTTGGATATTGTTCATGAAGATGAAGACATCATTATTGTAAATAAACCAGCGGGACTGGTGGTACATCCTGGCAGTGGAAATTATTCCGGCACATTACTCAATGGCGTAGCATATTATCTTCAGCATCAGAATGCTTCTATCAATGAAGAATTGCTGCCACGCTACGGACTTGTTCATCGCATTGATAAGAATACAAGTGGCTTGCTGGCTCTTGCAAAAACACACAGAGCAATGAGTTTTCTTGCAAAGCAATTCTATGATCATTCAGTAAATAGAAAGTATGTTGCTCTCGTGTGGGGAGATTTTAAAGAAGATAGCGGAACAATTGAAGCACATGTTGGCCGCAACCTCCGATCGAGAAAATTATTTGAAGCTTACCCCGAAGGTGACCACGGTAAAGAAGCAATCACTCACTATAAAGTCCTTGAACGATTCAATTATGTTACATTGGTTGAGTGTGTCCTTGAAACCGGGCGTACTCACCAGATCCGTGTGCATATGAAATTCATTGGGCATCCGCTATTTGCGGATGATACATATGGTGGTGACAAGATTGTAAAAGGTACTGTTTATGCAAAGTATAAGCAGTTTGTTGAGAATTGTTTTGCCATTTGCCCGAGGCAGGCGCTGCATGCAAAAACACTTGGCTTTGTACATCCATCCACAGGGAAAGAAATTTTTTTCAATAGCGAAATACCTGAAGATATGAGCCGGGTGATTGAGAAGTGGAGAGATTATGTGAAGACGCGAATTTAATGGTTGAATTGTTTAATGGTTATATTGTTATCGTGAATTTCTATTTCACAAAATCAAATAATGTCGCTGTAAAACTACCTCGTTCCCTTTTCTTGAAAGCGACATCCCATGTTCCTTTATATCGCAGTGTTTTAGGGACAAGATATTCACCAATCTTCGTCATTTGTACTTCCATGTGTACATCAAAATCATAAACCGGAGTATTATAACTTAAATCATAATTACGTGCTACAACTTCCATTGTCTTTACATTGAACCATGTGATCATATTGTCGATTACTATATTGTCTTTTTCCTCAGCCGTAAGATCGTCTTTATGTTTTATTGAAAATACATAGCAGGCAGAGCCTTCATTATCGCCATAGTCAATGGAAAAATCATAGTAGCGGGCAATCTCAGGATCGAAAATATTTATCTTGTCTCCGATAAATGGAATACCGGGAATTTTTTTTCCGGGATTAAAAAACAGCATCTTTAATTGCTCTTTATGTTTTTCAATTCCGCTTTTCGACTTTGGGTTTAATTCAACACCTTTTACAATATTGTCTTCACCGCATATTTTTCCTTTCGTAAAAAAAAGTCCGGCATACAATTGCGCAGTATAATAGTTATAATTCTTATCGTCATCATAAAAATCACCCGTCGTATTTTCTTCCAGTATATCCATTGTGCGACAACCTGCAGCAATGTTCTGTCTTGTCTTGCTATGCATCGATGCTTTTAATCCGCCTTTCTTATCGCTCATTTGTATATCATTCAGCGATGTAAAACCAAGGATATGCAGGTTACGAAAGGCTTTATAGAAAGTTGTGTCATTCTTTACCCGTTCAATGAATTTCGCAACGTTAATATCAGATCGCATCACAACCTCGGAAAGGTTGATCATTTTGGAAAGCCGTTCATTATCAAGTGAATCTTCCTTTTGCGCCAGCAAAGAAGAAATTGAAATAAGTGTCAGGATAAATGAAAAAAAATATCGCATGGCTATTTCTTTGGAAACAGCATCTTATAATCTACATTAATCTTCCCTTTTGAAATATCATCGAGTTTACCCTTCATCAACTTACGTTTAAGGGGAGAAATATGATCAATAAATAATTTACCATCGATATGGTCATACTCATGAAGGATAACTCTCGCAGTTAATCCACGAAATGTTTGCGTATGTTGCTCAAAATTTTCATCGACATACTCAAGCGTAACGGTTTCATGCCGGGTAATGTCTTCGCGTATTTTAGGAATACTCAGACATCCTTCGTTATACGCCCATTCTTCCCCATCCAGTTCGCTGATGTGTGCGTTGATGAATACCTGCTTCAGGCCGGGTGCATCGGGATAATTTTTTCGTTCATCCTCATCCATGTTGTTAAACATCTGTACGGTGTCAATCATAAAGAGTCGGATATCCTTATTGATCTGTGGCGCCGCAAGCCCTACTCCGCTACTGCCATACATAGTTTCCCACATGTCGTCTATCAGCTTTGCAAGATTCGGATAATCAGGTGTTATATCCTCTGCTATCTTTCTCAAAACAGGATGTCCATATGCAACGATCGGAAGAATCAATTTTAAACCAGTTTAGATTTTTAGATGTATTTTTTGCAACTGCAAATTTACCACATGGAGGCGAATGAACCAATATCAGCCGTTAATGCTTCGCATATAATCCTGCAACAGAATAGTGGCCGCTATCTCATCAACCAGCGCTTTATTCTGACGTTGCTTCTTTTTCAATCCCATTTCGAGCATGGAATCTTTTGCCATCTTCGAGGTAAACCGTTCGTCTACTCTTTTTATCGGTATTGCGGGGAAATTCTTTTGCAAATCCTTAATACATTTTTCAACGAGTGGCGTAGCATGCGTATCAGTATCGTCCCAGTTCTTCGGTTCTCCGATAATAATTAATTCTACCCGTTCTCTTGCAAAATAGTCTTTGAGAAATGGAATTAATTGTTTCGATTCGACGGTCGTCAAACCAGATGCGATGATCTGCAATGGATCCGTAACAGCAATACCTGTTCGTTTGAGACCATAATCAATAGAGAGAATACGGGGCATAAAATGAAAAGTGAAAAGCAAAAACCTGCCTGCCGGCAGGCAGGGTAAAAAATAAAAAATTTTGCGGCGGAAAATTATCGTTTTTTCCGCTTCACTTTTAATTTAAAAAAAGATCTGCGATTACAAAAGCAGCGAACACTACAGAAGCGATCCCATTCGCCGTCATAAAAGCAAGATTTACTCTTCGTAAATCTGTTGGTTTTACAATTGAATGCTGGTAGATAAGCATGCCAGCAAAAACCGTAACGCCGATCCAGTACAACCAATGAAAATGACCGTAAACGCCGGCAACGATTACACAAATACCGCTTAATAAATGTAATAATTCAGATACTCTTAGTCCATTCCTCTTTCCCAGCCATGCAGGAATAGAATGAAGCTGCTGCGATTTATCAAATTCCTCGTCCTGCAACGCATAAATAATATCAAAGCCACTTACCCAAAAAATAACAGCAAATGAAAATAACAATGGTAATAAGCTAAATTTTCCTGTTACAGCAAGATAAGCGCCAATTGGCGCCAGCGACAATCCGATTCCTAATATTAAGTGACAAAGTGGTGTAAATCGTTTTGTATAGCTATAGCCTAATACAACTAATAAGGCCACAGGCGATAAGTAAAAACAAATTCTGTTTATAAAAAACGTACAGGCAACAAACAACACGCAATTGACAATAGTAAATAGTAAAACATTGTTTGCTTTGAGAATACCAGCCGGAATTTCCCTTATGGCTGTTCTTGGGTTTTTCGCATCAAACGCCCTGTCAAGGTAACGATTGAAAGACATCGCAGCGCTACGGGCGAAAATCATGCAAAGAAGAACCAAAATGAAATACTTTAAAACAGTCCAAATATCTGCATTTCCAAATGCAACTTCACTTAGCAAAGAATGTTTCGCAAACGGAAGATTTCCCGAATCCAAATCCAACTGAAGAGCTATTGTTTTATTCAGGTTCCATTGGCCATTTCCATAAATCGTAGTTGATAGACCATAAAGGCCAAGGAAAAAACCAATCATTGCAAAAGGCATCGCGAAAATGGTATGCGAAAACTTAATAAGGCTCAGATATTTTTTTACGGTACTCATTTCATTCTAATTTCACGCAAAGGCAGCAAAGGTGCAACGAGGCAAAGAGATTTCCCAAAAATCTAATTAATCCTACAAAATCCTGGTTCTGACAATCTCCCACAACACCACTCCAGCCGCCGTTGCAATATTCAGTGAGTGCTTCATTCCTAATTGCGGAATTTCAATCGTTCCGTCGCAAAGTTGAATCGTGTTTTGCTCAACACCTGTTACCTCGTTTCCAAAAATGACAGCGATTTTATTATCATTAATAGCAAACTTTTCCAGTGAAATACTATTCTCCACCTGCTCAACAGCGAATATTTTATATTGTTCATTTCTCAGTTCTGTGATTGCTGCTTCCGCATTGTTGAAATGTTTCCAATGCACTGTATCTTCTGCACCAAGCGCCGTCTTCTTGATTTCTTTATGGGGAGGCCTGGCGGAGTAGCCACAGATATAAATAGCCTCAATCAGGAAAGCATCGGCAGTACGAAAAACGCTACCGATGTTGTAAGCACTCCGTATGTTTTCCAATACTGCAATTACGGGAATTTTATCAGCCTGTTTGAACTCATCCATCGATTTACGGTTCAGCTCCGCCATGCTCAGTTTTCGCATGGCGCAAAAGTACTGCTTATGGAAAAAATGACTTGAATTTTGTGTTGGCGTTTACACCATAATAAGGATAATGTCTATCTAAAAATTTGTCAGAAAAGTCTGCAGCAAAAAACATGGAAATGTGGGGTGTTTGTGGATTGAAAAAGCAATGATTCACTATGAAAGCTGTTATTTTTGCCGCTATGGCTAAAGTGGCGGCGTCTGATACTCCTTTAATGCAACAGCACCGGGCAATAAAGCAAAAATATCCGGATGCTATACTTCTTTTCCGCGTTGGAGATTTCTATGAAACATTTGGCCAGGATGCAGTGATCGCTTCGCAGGTTTTAGGTATTACATTAACGAAAAGAAATAACGGAGCCGCAGCATCTTTGGATCTTGCGGGTTTTCCTCATCATGCATTAGATACTTACCTCCACAAACTGGTAAAGGCAGGCTACCGGGTAGCTATATGCGATCAATTGGAAGATCCTAAAACTGTGAAAGGTATTGTGAAGCGTGGCGTTACTGAAATGGTAACACCAGGCACGGCTGTAAACGACAAACTACTTGAACATAGCACCAATAATTTTCTGGCGGGTATTCATTTTACAGAAAACGAACAATATGGATTGGCCTTCCTGGATATTTCCACCGGCGAGTTTCTTATCGCTGAAGGCGACAGGGAATACGCTGAAAAATTATTGCAAAGTTTCAAACCGGCAGAAATCATATTTCAACGACAATACCAGAAAAAATTCAAAGAAAATTTTGGAACAAAAAACTATTCCTATTCACTTGACGAATGGATTTTCAATGACAGTTACGCGGAGGATAGTTTACTCAGGCATTTTCAAACGCATTCATTAAAAGGGTTTGGTGTAGAAGATTTGCGGCAAGGTTTGATAGCGGCTGGAGCAATTTTACACTACCTCAAAGAAACTGAGCATCCGAACCTGCAGCATATTACTTCACTTCAGCGGATCGATAAAGACGACTTTTTGTGGATGGATCGTTTTACCATAAGGAACCTTGAGTTGGCCTATGGAAATTCAGATGGCAATCATACATTGCTGAATGTGCTGGATAATACAGTTTCGCCAATGGGCGCACGACTGTTGAAGCGATGGATTATCTTTCCACTGAAAGATATTTTTAAAATCAATGAACGGCTTGATCTTGTTGAGCATTTGATAAAAGATCCTGAATTGCGAAATTCTGTTTCTCAGAAAATAAAACAATGCGGGGATGTAGAAAGGCTGGTTTCAAAAATTCCACTTAAGAAAATAAACCCCAGAGAGCTTCTGCAACTCGGACGTGGTTTAAAATTTGTGCAGGAAATAAAGCAGGTCTGCAGCCAATCAAACAATGAATACCTGAAGAGATTGGCGGATGCGCTGAACCCCTGCCAATATATCTGCGATAAAATATTCAAAGAAATAGTTGATAACCCACCTGCGCTCGCAATAAAAGGTGGCATGATCAATAGTGGCGTAAGCAACGAGTTGGATGAATTGCGAAAAATTTCCAGTAGCGGCAAAAACTACCTGCTGCAATTGCAACAAAAGGAGGCAGAAGAAACAGGTATTTCTTCTCTGAAAATTTCGTTTAATAATGTTTTCGGTTATTATCTCGAAGTGACCAATTCGCACAAGAGCAAGGTGCCTGCTTCATGGATAAGAAAACAAACACTGGCTAATGCGGAACGGTATATAACTCCTGAACTAAAAGATTACGAAGAAAAAATAACCGGTGCAGAGGAGAAGATTCTGCAACTGGAACTTCAGTTGTACGAAGCATTGCAAAACGAATTGATGGACTATATTTCGCCGATACAAACCAACGGAAATATATTAGCTGTCCTGGATTGTCTTTCGTGTTTTGCCAACAATGCGATTCAGTTTAAATACAAGAAACCGGTTTTGCATGATGATAGTGAACTGGTGATTAAAGAAGGCAGACATCCGGTGATTGAGAGAAGATTACCTGCTGGTGAACCTTATATCGACAATGATCTCTTACTAAACAAAGAAGATCAACAGATCATTATACTTACCGGACCCAACATGAGCGGTAAAAGTGCGCTATTGCGGCAAACTGCTTTGATAGTATTGATGGCACATACGGGGAGCTTCGTGCCAGCCAGTGAAGCGAAGATACCTTTGACAGATAAAATATTTACAAGAGTCGGCGCTTCGGATAATTTGAGCGGCGGTGAATCTACATTCATGGTTGAAATGAATGAAAGCGCTTCGATCATCAACAATATCACAACCAGGAGTCTCGTAATACTGGATGAAATCGGAAGAGGTACATCTACGTACGATGGAATATCAATTGCCTGGAGCATTGCCGAGTATCTTCATAACGCACCGGAGCAACCGAAAACATTATTTGCCACACATTATCATGAATTGAATGAGCTCGAAGAAAAATTACCCCGTATAAAGAACTATCACATCACGAATAAAGAAGCGGGCAATAAAATAATTTTTCTTCGCAAACTTGCACGCGGAGGTAGTACACACAGCTTTGGTATTCATGTAGCAAAGATGGCCGGAATGCCCCCGTCTTTAATTGATAGAGCAAATGATATTCTGGCACAACTGGAAAGCAAGCATGTAAACGCAGAGGATGCGAAAACACAACTTCATGATAAAGTAAAAAATATTGCCGGCCCCAAATTGCAGCTTTCGATTTTTGATGTTCACAGCCAGACCTTCGACGAAATCAGGAAATTATTGGAAGAAATAGACATCAACCGCCTTACACCTGTGGAAGCGCTCCTTAAACTACAACAGATCAAGAATAAGATTTCATAATCATCATATAAAGTACTAAAGGCAGCAACAACAAAGAAAAACCTCTGTATAAAAATTTTTCCCAAGAAACTATTTCGCATCAAACCACAGTTTTTTCTTATTATTCCAATCGCCGTTATAATTAATAAATAATTCTTCACCGGCTTTTATAGCACGCATTGTTTTTATACGGATCAACTGCGATTCGATATCCATTTCATATTCACAGTTTGAAGCGTAAGAGTGATTGTAAACTGAAACATAGCCAAGCGCCATACAACATTGTTTTATGCCCCATTCAAAAATATAATCGTGTAAAAGCGTTTGATCCAGCAGGTTCCTGTCCTTATCACTCATTACAATCACCGGTGAAATTTCAATTGTTGTATTTGCTTTTATTTTTTCCGTTGTAAAAATGCCACGCCCCATATTTTCAGTCACATTTACGTAAAGGCAGGGAAGTATCATCAGTATGTCTTTTAATTAATCGTAAAATTATGAAACTATCGTTTTTGCGTCTGGCATCTTAGCAACGAGTTCGTATTTTTGGCATATGCCTGACGAACTGGAACTGGAACAACAACCTGAGCTGAAGGAGCAATTTGAAGCTATCATTAAAACAGAAGATAGGCTTCAGATCCGCAGTTTCCTCGATGATCAGAATATTACTGATGTTGCCGACCTCGTGTATGAGTTTCCAGACTATGAAGATCGCATCATCGCAAACATGTCGGTGCATCGTGCATCCAGTGTTTTTAAAATTCTCGATTTCCAGGTACAAAAAAGAATTATCCAGGAATTGCCCCCGGCAATTACAGCCGAACTATTGAATGAGGTGCCTGCCGACGACCGTACAGATTTCCTGGAAGGATTGCCGAGCAATGTCGTTCGGGAATTAATCAAGTTATTGGATCCGGAAGAAAGAAAGATTACACTATCACTATTAGGCTATCCTGAAAATAGTATCGGGCGATTGATGACGCCTGATTACGTATATGTCTATCCCTGGAACACAATTGAAGAAGCATTCGCCACGATTCGGAAATATGGCAAAGACAGCGAGACAATCAATGTGATCTACGTAATTAATGAAAAAGGAGAATTGCTTGATGATATACGCATACGTGAGTTTATTTTAAATACCTCGGAGCATAAGATTTCTGATATCATGGATAACCGTGTTATCAAACTGAATGCCTACGACGACCAGGAAACGGCAAGTGAAGTTTTTAAAATGAATAACCGGGTTGCGTTGCCGGTAGTCAGTCAAAGTAATAAATTATTAGGGATCGTTACAATAGACGATATACTTTGGGTAGCGGAAGAAGAATTCAGCGAAGACATTCAGAAAATCGGGGGTACAGAAGCGCTGGATCAGCCTTATCTGGAAATGCCTTTTATCAAATTGATAAAAAAGCGGGTCGGCTGGTTAATCATTCTTTTTCTTAGTGAGCTGCTAACGGCCACGGCCATGGCTTATTTCAATGATGAGATTGCAAAAGCAACGATACTCGCCATGTTTATCCCTCTCATTATGAGTAGTGGTGGTAATAGTGGTTCGCAGGCCAGCACATTGATCATACAGGCAATGGCGGTAGGTGAACTCAATCTCTCAGACTGGTGGCGGGTTATGCGCCGTGAAATATTCTCAGGGCTTGTATTGGGAAGCATCCTGGGAATAATCGGTTTTACAAGAATTTTTATCTGGCATCTGCTAATGCAGAATGGAATTATCCAGGACCTGTATGGCCCAAGTTGGATGCTTGTCGCCTTTACAGTTGGAGTTTCTCTTGTCGGAGTTGTCTTATGGGGAACACTCTCTGGTTCTATGCTTCCGATTGCATTAAAAAAGTTAGGGGCCGACCCGGCTGTTTCATCCGCACCATTTGTTGCTACCCTCGTTGATGTAACCGGTATTGTGATTTATTTCAGCGTTGCATTCCTGTTTTTAAAAGGAATTCTGTTGTAGCACGTCAAAACAATTTCTTTAATTCTCTTCACACGCTTGCATAAGTGACAGTTTTTTAAGACTTTCGCACTGGACAAACGTTTGCGTAAAATTTAAAACCTATACTCTATGTGTGGAATTGTCGGCTATACAGGCCCGAGAGAAGCGTATCCTGTGATTGTAAAAGGGCTAAAACGACTTGAATATCGTGGATACGATAGCACCGGCGTTGCATTACTGAATGGCGGATTAAAAGTTTACAAGAAAAAAGGAAAAGTGGCCGAACTGGAAGATAACATCGTCGGTAAAGATTTGCATGCGCATGTTGGTATTGGCCATACAAGATGGGCCACACATGGAGAGCCAAATGATCGGAATGCGCACCCGCATAGCTCTGCAAGCGGCAAACTGGCAATGATTCATAATGGAATCATTGAAAACTATGCGAAACTCAAACAGGAATTAATCAGAAAAGGATATTCATTTAAAAGCGATACAGATACAGAAGTGTTGCTGAATTTCATCGAGGACATCAAAACAAATAATAACTGTTCACTCGAAGAAGCTGTGCGTATTGCGCTGAAACGAGTTGTAGGCGCTTATGTTATTCTCATACTTGATCAGGACACACCCGGCACAATTATCGCCGCCAGGAAAGGAAGTCCCCTTGTAATAGGCATTGGAAAGAATGAACATTTTCTTGGCTCCGATGCCTCGCCGATGCTCGAATACACTAAAGAAGTTGTGTATGTTAATGATTACGAGTTAGCAATTGTAAGACCAGATGAACTTATTCTTAAAAACCTGGGTAATGAAAAGATTACGCCATTTGTTCAAAAGCTGGATATAGAACTGGCTGCAATTGAAAAAGGCGGTTACGAGCATTTCATGCTGAAAGAAATATTTGAACAGCCGCAAACGATATACGATTGCTTACGCGGACGATTAGACGCCAATGCCGGCACCATTACAATGAGTGGTATTCAGCAGTACGCCCAGCAGATCGCTAACGCCAACCGGATAATTATGATTGCTTGTGGCACCAGTTGGCATGCAGGCCTGGTTGCTGAATATATTTTTGAAGAACTATGCCGCATCAATGTAGAAGTAGAGTACGCTTCTGAATTCCGATATCGTAATCCGGTAATTAACCCCGGCGACGTAATCATTGCAATTTCACAGAGCGGAGAAACTGCTGATACGCTTGTTGCAATCGAAACAGCAAAAGCAAAGGGGGCTATTATACTGGGAGTTGTAAATGTGGTTGGTTCGTCAATTGCAAGAATAAGTCATGGCGGTGCGTATACGCATGCAGGTCCTGAAATCGGTGTCGCTTCCACTAAGGCATTTACAGCGCAGCTTGCCGTTTTGACGATGATTGCGCTAAAGATTGCCAACGATAAAGGAACGATAAGTAAAGATCGATACATGCATTTGCTGAATGAATTGAATGAAGTGCCACATAAAGTAACAGAACTGCTTAAATTAAATGATCACATAAAGGCGCTCGCTGATAAATATAAAGACGCAAAAGATGCCCTCTATTTAGGCCGGGGTTACAGTTTCCCCGTTGCTCTTGAAGGAGCGCTGAAGCTAAAAGAGATTTCATATATCCATGCTGAGGGTTATCCGGCTGCAGAAATGAAACATGGCCCTATCGCTTTAGTTGATGATCAACTACCGGTAGTGTTCGTGGCTACAAAAGATTCCTACCATGAAAAAGTGGTAAGTAATATGCAGGAGATAAAGGCCAGAAAAGGCAAATTAATTGCCGTAATTACTGATGGGGACGATTCAACAGCATCACTATGTAATGATGTGATGAGCATTCCTGAATCTGACGAAATCATTGCGCCAATGCTGAGCACGATCCCGTTGCAGTTGCTTGCCTATCATATTGGCGTTGCCAAAAACTATGATGTAGATAAACCGCGTAATCTTGCCAAATCGGTAACGGTAGAATAAACCAGATTCGTTTTCGCATACTGCTTCATTAAATCCAAACCTGTTTTATGAATAAAATTCGGAAAAGCGCTATCGGAAGCCTTGGATATAATTTTATCGAAAAAGAATTTTTACCAAAAGGTAAAAACGAATATTATCTACGCAATAAGCAAAACAGGAGCGGCATTGAATACCGGCAACTTTCCGCACATGAAATCGAAGTACTAGTAAGAAATAACAATACTTCCGATGATTGGAACAAATTGTTAGTCTCTGATGCATTTGACCCGGAACTTGTTAAGAATTGTAAGTTTTTTGGCCTCGTTCGTATAGGTAAATTAGAATCTCTTTACCTCGAGTTTAATAATATCCGGTTGCAGGTTGGCATGTATGACAGTACAATCATCAGTTGTGATTTTGGCGACAATGTCGTCATTAATAATGTGAATTATCTCAGCCATTATATTATTGGTAACGAAGTAATGATCATCAATGTAAACGAGCTTGCAACAACTGATCATTCAAAATTTGGCAATGGTATTTTAAAAGAAGGAGAAGATGAGTCGTTGCGTATCTGGCTCGAAGTATGTAATGAAAATGCCGGCAGAAGTATTTTACCATTTAACGGTATGTTGCCGGGTGATGCGTGGCTATGGTCGAGACATCGCAGTGATGCAGTATTAATGCAAAAGCTTAAAGAGTTTACGGAAAAGGAGTTTGATAACCGGCGTGGCTACTACGGAAAGATCGGAGATCGCACGGTAATAAAAAATACAGCAATCATTAAAGATGTCTGGATAGGAAGTGACGCTTATATAAAAGGTGCCAATAAGTTAAAAAACCTCACCATCAATTCATCGGCAGATGCCATGTCTCAAATAGGAGAAGGATGCGAAATCGTAAATGGTATTATCGGTTATGGTTGCCGTATATTTTATGGAGTTAAAGCTGTGCGTTTTGTAATGGCATCTCATTCCCAATTAAAATATGGAGCAAGACTTATCAATTCTTATCTTGGTAATAATGCAACAATCTCCTGTTGTGAAGTATTAAACTCCCTTATTTTTCCTGCGCACGAGCAGCATCACAATAACTCATTTCTATGTGCAGCATTGGTGATGGGACAAAGTAATATGGCTGCAGGCGCTACAATTGGTTCCAATCATAACAGTCGTGGTGCAGATGGTGAAATTATAGCCGGACGAGGATTCTGGCCGGGGCTATGCGTGAGCCTGAAACATAATTCAAAATTTGCAAGCTTTACCTTGATTGCCAAAGGTGACTTTCCGGCTGAATTAAATATTCCATTCCCGTTTTCTCTCGTGAGCAATGATGTAACCAATGATCAATTAGTCATTATGCCGGCTTACTGGTTTATGTACAACATGTATGCACTTGCCAGAAACTCTGGAAAATATCTCAGCCGCGACAAACGAATTGATAAAACACAGTTAATCGAATACGATTTTCTTGCGCCGGATAGTGTAAATGAAATGTTTGACACTATACGCCAGCTTCAGATTTATACGGGAAAAGCCTACCTGAAAAAGGAAAATAAAAAAGTAACTGAAGCAGAAGCACTGGAAACCGGCAAGCGGCTGTTAGAAGCTAATAATCCTGTTTTAAATGAACTCGAGATATTAGCAGAGGATTTTGAAAATAGCACACGAAAAGTACAGATCATAAAAGTTGCACAATCTTATACGATCTTTAAAAAGATGATTGCCTATTATGGAATAACACAAATTCTCGGACAAATAGAACGTCAGGGCCTCCGCACATGGAAAGAAGTCGAACTATTGCTTGCTGCAAAACAAAAAAGAAACGACTTTGTCAATATCGGCGGCCAGTTGGTTCCCAAAGAGAATATGGATTTATTTCTCAAAAACATCCAGGCTGGCAAAATAAAAGATTGGGGCGGTGTACATGATTTTTATAAAAAAAACAGCATGGTATATGCTCGGCAAAAACTGGCGCATGCAATTTCTTCGCTTTTAGAAATAAAAAAAATAACGAGCAGAGCAGTTGACAAACAATTTTTCAAAAAATTACTTGATGAATGTGTCGCAACGAAAGAATGGATAACTGAAAATATTTACGAATCAAGATCCAAAGATTACCAGAATAAATTCAGACAAATGGTCTACGATTCACCTGGAGAAATGAATACGGTAATCGGAAAGCTCGATGAAAATTCATTTATTCTTCAGCAAAATGAAGAATTGAAAACCTTTAAAAGAACAGTTAATAAAATAGGTAAGTCACTTGACCTTTGATTTATTGTTTTACAATTCTCACCGTATTAGCTTTAATGCTTCCATTTGTTATAGAAAGAAAATAAACACCCGCTCTTAGCCCACTGATATTAAACGGTATCACATTGGTACCATCATTTAAATTTTGCTCCCATTGTCTCACCATTTTTCCCTGCGAATCAAACAGGAATGCTTGTATCGCTATGCTTTCCGGTGAACTGATCGTGACACTCGTATTATCTGTCGCAGGATTCGGCGTAACGGAAGTAACGAGGAATGACCTGGTGCTGTAAAGAACAGCAACTGTGTTTGAATAACGAACCCGTCCATCTATTAAGACCACTTTTATACGATAAATCGTTGTGCCTCCCTTGATATTCTTTATAGTATAAGCATATGAAAAATCATTCTTTCCCGGATTAACTGATGCAATTGTTTTAAAATTTCCTCCGTCAATTGCTTGCTCTATTTCATAATGGCTCACGTTATTTTCACTATATACATTCCAGTTTATCACAGCGCCGTTTTCTTTTTTCTGGGCTTTACATGTTATTGCAAAGTCAATCGGCAATATCGCACCATGGTTACCGATAATAAATGGTGTGTTAAATGATGTGATTGGTGCATAAGCCCTGTATTCAGGTGGGTTCGCAGTAGGCGTCAATCCATTCTGAATAATGTTCCATGCACTCGTTAAAAACTGACCGATATCAACTGTAGAATTGTAATCAAATTGGCTGCGTCCCTGCCCCGTGTAATAATAAAAAGTAACATTAGCTGGAACGGGGTTAGCTGCGGCTGAATTTGTATTTATAATCCATGTGCGGTCGACGGCTGCAAACGGAGTTGTTATCGTTGGATTCACTCCGGGTTCGACTCTCACAGAATAGGTCAATCCGCTTCCGTTATCTATTTCTACCTGGTTCACAGATGTTGCATCAACACCAACAGGAAACGAAACACGTGCCAGGCCTACGTTTGGAATAATAAGAAATCCTGTACCGTTGGTGATAATGTGATTTGTGATCACTGAAGTTCCCGTTGCCAGCGCTACAAATGGAGTGGTTAAAGAATAATTACCCAAAGTTAAGTTGCCACTTTTGATGGTATAACGAAATGGCAATACAAGGTCTGAAAGAAGTGTTGCACCGGCAGCATTACTCAACCGAAAGTCAAGTGCATCCCCTGTTATATTCCCAGATGCTCCCTCTTTTATATTCTGATTAGTCGTTCCGTTCAGCAATATCCGCGATAAAGTACCGGTGCCGCTTTCTGTAATCAGCCCGTCGATGGTGAGATCACCTTTAATTCCCAACGTGTCACCTACAGCCCCATTTGATATATCTATCGTTCCTGCCTGAACGTCCAAAGCATGTGGTAAAAATAAATTTGAAAGCAGGTTAATTGTGCCGGTAGTATTAACTACGAAATCAAGATTATCACCAGTAAGGCCGCCTGTAACTGAAGTAATCGTTTGAGTAGTATTTCCGTTTAATTGAACAACAGGATTACCTGTACCCGACTCTGTAATAGCGTCAGTTGCCGGTGCGCTTATCGTAATGTTGCCTTTTATACTAAGTACGGGACTTAATGATCCTGCTGACGCATCAAGCGACCCACCAGATGCAATTACAAGATTGCCATCGATATCGACATTGCTACCGGATGCATTGATAAACACTCCGCCCGAATTAAGTGTCAAAGCATCGGCAGTTGATGTTAGATGAAGACCTGTTGTAGCAGTGTTTGTAGCAGGTAGAATCAGACTGATTGAATTTCCCGTTGCCGGTGTAATGGTGATTGAGTTTACAGTAACCGTTGTTGCTCCTGATGGAAGAGTAACATCATATCCTGAAGTTACAGTTGTATTATCCAATACGACATCATCAGATGCGATGGGTACAGCGTTGGTAGACCAATTCGCTGCATCACTCCACGAAGATCCATCGCCGGCACCGGTCCACTGCACCTGCGAAAACACAGACAAGGAAACCAGCAGGCAGATGGC
This sequence comes from Chitinophagaceae bacterium, assembly GCA_049840875.1. Taxonomy (GTDB): domain Bacteria; phylum Bacteroidota; class Bacteroidia; order Chitinophagales; family Chitinophagaceae; genus JAFDYH01. The sequence goes on from JASGJE010000011.1 coordinate 96,243, forward strand.
TGATAAGACCATTGACCTGATACGCATAGTCGGAAACTTGTTAATGGAAGATCAAAGGAGTGGAAGAAAATATGTGGCAAAATAATAATTTAATGCCGAAGAATACTATAGTAAATCTACGGCAATGGGCTCCACTCACTGGGAATTGTCTTATCAATCCTGTATTGGCGGCTATTGTTTTATAAAACGAACCGTCTTTCTTTCAGTGTCAACAAAAAGGAAGTAAATGCCACTCACCAATCTTTCAGTTGGTAACGTGACACGGTTGTTCCCTTTGTTTAAATGTCGCGTCAATTTTTGAACGTTTCTACCATGTGCATCAACCATTGAAATAACAATATCACGTTCTGAAGAAGAATAAATATCTATAACTGCACTTTTTATAACCGGGTTCGGGTAGATTTTCATGGGCTGATCTGATGAACCAAATACAACCGAAACCACATTGCTATAAATTACGCTTTTATCTTCATTGAATATTTTAAGACGATACCGGATAATTTCACCCTTTATGTAGTTATCCGATATTGAATAAAATTTACTTCCAGGGTTTGCATTTAACGATGTTAGCACAGAAAATGGTTGTTGATCAATAGATCGTTCTACTTCGTAATGAACAAAATCTGACTGAAAATCTGCAACAACCCAGTTAATATCAACCTGATCATCATTCTTTTCTTTTACTGAAAAAGAAAGTAATGTTATCGGTAGTGGATTAATAGCTCCTGGCTCGCTCGTAGCAATTGTAAATATTCCGAAGGGTGATACAGGCGAACTCGTTACAGTTCCTGTTGCATAAGGCGATACGACTGGGCCGGCGATTTTTTCAGTCTGATCATTTGTTTTCCATTGCATATCACTTACGTTATAGCTCGAAGCATACAAAGTCGCCAGATCTTTTGCGAAACTGTATTGTGTAACTGCTAAGGTGACTTTCGCTGGCGTATTTACATTTCCGGTAATTTTATCAAGATTCCAGTATTCAACATAACTGATATGGTTAATCGGCAATTGGTAGTTAATTCCAAAAGCAGTTTGAGGGTTTGACCTGAAATATTCTGCCTGGAAAGCGTCAGTTGTTGCCATGCCTGTCGAATTAAAACCAATGGGTGCATAGATTGATCCCTTTCCCACAGGAAAAGTAAAATTATCATCGCCGATTTTTATCATCGGGCCTTCAACGAAACTGGATGAGGAGCCTCCGGAATAATTTGAATTATCAAGCATCGTCAAGGGATGACCAACTGTATTTATTTTCCCGTTTATCAGTTGTAACGCTTTGCTCGTCGTGCCGGGAAGAGTCAACGATGTTTGTAAAGTTGCGCCGGCGGCATTATTCATTATAAACGAAACCTGGTTACCAGAAAAAGTGCCCGTGTTAGATACATTCTGATTAGCCGCACCTGACAACTCAATCTCATTAATTGTACCTGTTGTTCCATCAGATTTCAGAGTACCTGCAATGGAAATATCTCCCTGCACATGTAACCTGGCACCTGCGCCGGCCGTTGTTACCGTCGAACCGGCAATCACAAGTATTCCTGAGGCAGAAACATCCAATTTACCCCTCACTGTATAATCATAAGTCGTCGCACTCGTTCCTGTCTTCAATCTTAATTCCTTTCCATTGGTGTTTGCAATTGTAAAACTGTTGACAGAAATAGAAGTAACGGGACTAAGTGTTGAAATGAGTTGTGTTGCAGAGGACATAGATGGGCAATCCCATTTTAAATTTCCATATTGAGCCTGATTAAAAATAATGCTACCGTTTGCTGTTGCACCGGTAATTAACAAATTTGAGTTGTCATCCCAGTTGGCGTACGGAGCCGCGCCTCCATTCTGATTTATTTCGTAGGTAGAACCGCTTTGCATAATTAAATAGTTTCCTGCTGCGGAAGCTGTATTACCTGAGTTTGAAAAATATTTTATGTATCCGGTGCTACTGACCGTACAGGCTGAATAGTTGGTAGCATTGGTATAGACCCGAAAATTAGAATTACTTGTTCCTGCCCCTGTTCCTGTAAAGTATAAATTGCCGTCTATAGATCCAACTGTACCTGCAGCGCCGGTTAAGTCAAGTATAAAATTCAATGTGCCGGTTGCGTTAGCCGCATTTATCGTTAAAGTGCTGCCATAGTCTATTTTTAACCCGGGGATAGCATTGTTTGCACTCTTTACCTGTATTATTCTTGTACCACCACCTGACTGTGTTCTTGTAAAAGTTACAGATGCATTCGAGGATATCGTCAGTGAATTAATAAGATAGACAAATGGTGTAGTAGCAGGAATAATATCCATTTCAACGTTTACCGACGTATTAAATATAACATCATCATTTGCACCTGGGACTACCCCGGTAGACCAATTGGCTGAATTATTCCAATTGCTGATCAGTGGACCTGTCCATGTGATAGTTGCCGCATTACAAAAAATAAAGAAAAACGAAGTTGCAATAACTGAAAGTAAAATTCTTCTCATAGCATTATCATAAGCGTTTATTAATAATCGATATGCTTAATGATAATAACCGGTAATGCTTAAGAAAAATATCAACCGTGGGAAAATTTTCAGGAAAGAATCGGCATCAAGTTAAGTAAATAAATAAAAGAAAACTCTTACCAAAAAAAGATAATGAAATAAAAATCATTAATAATGTGACTATCTACTTCTTTCTAAAAAAAAGCCGGACCGGTACGCCGGAAAAATTGAATGATTTCCGCAATTGATTCTCAAGGTAATTTTTATACGGCTGTTTTATATCATCCGGAAAATTGCAGAAGAATGCAAATGAAGGCACCGCGGTTGGCAGTTGTGTGATATATTTCACTTTAACTGGATTACCTCTTACTACCGGAGGATGATAGCTTTCAATCGCTTTTAGTATTACATCGTTCAACTTAGAAGTTGGAATTTTTTTCTGCCTGTTTTCGTACACGGAAAGTGCTGTTTCGATCACTTTAAATATTCTCGTCTTTTCGGTTGCAGATGTAAAAATAATCGGCACATCATTGAATGGAGCTAATCGCTTTTTTAATTCAGCTTCATAATCGCGGGCAGTATTAGTTTCTTTGCTCACAAGGTCCCATTTATTTACCACTACCACAACTCCTTTTCCTTTCTTGGATGCAAGACTAAAAATATTAAGATCCTGCGCAGCAATACCCTTTACGGCATCGAGTAATATCAGGCATACATCCGCTTCATCAACGGCTTTAATAGCACGTATCACAGAATAAAACTCCAGGTCTTCATGCACTTTGGCTTTTCTCCGTATACCTGCTGTATCGATTAATACAAATTCCTTTTTAAATAAATTATAGTGCGTATGAATAGTATCTCTCGTAGTACCCGCGATATCGCTTACAATTGTTCTCTCCTCTCCTACCAATGCGTTCAGTAACGAAGATTTTCCAACATTGGGCTGACCAATGATTGCAAACTTGGGCAATGCATCAATTTCTTTCGTCTCTGCAGAATCTTCTTCCCTTATTATTTCAGTCACTGCATCCAACAACTCACCGGTACCACTACCACTTGCGGCTGCTATAAAAAAAATATGTTCAAACCCAAGGCTGTAAAATTCATTTGCCTCTAACAGTCGCTCATTATTATCAACCTTATTTACTGCAAGAAATACAGGTTTTGTAGATCGCCTCAGCGTATCCGCCATTGCATCATCCAGGTCAGTAATACCAGTTGCTGCATCCACCATAAAAATAATTGCGTTTGCTTCTTCCACGGCTACTACAACCTGTTTACGTATCTCACGCTCAAATACATCATCACTATTCGGAACGAAACCACCTGTGTCAATTACATTAAATGATTTTCCATTCCAGTCAGCAACACCATACTGGCGGTCACGCGTTACACCGCTCACATCATCTACTATCGCTTTACGCTGTTCCAGCAAACGATTAAAAAACGTGCTCTTTCCAACATTGGGCCTGCCCACTATTGCAACTGTAAATCCTGCCATTTATTTCTTTGAATTATAATAGTTCATAAAAGCCAATGCATCATCTTCCTTCCTGAAATTAATTCTGTTCTCTTTAACCCAATCGGCAAAGGCAGATGATCCTGGCAATAATTGTAACAAACTTTCCTTATCCAATCTTTTTAATCCGTTTATCATTTCGCTGTGATAAACGAAATAATCAGATTCATCTTTAAAAAAATATCGCTTCAGCGTACCAAATAAAGAATCAGCGGAATTAAGGTTTCTTTTACTCAGTTTCAATAATTCATACGAGCCGCTATTCAAAACCTGCAAATAAGTATTCCGAAGCGCCTGATTTAGCTTCACTGGTTCCTGCGTCAATATAAAAACCGCAGACACTTTGCTTGTGTCATTATCCTTATGAATTACTATTTTTTTTACAGCCCCATCGTACGTCACCAATTCATCGCCATTTTTTCCAAGATAATGTAGCTCTCCTGTTGCGAGGTTTAGTTTTATTTTACAAAGCCATTTTTCATTTTTACCCGATCCGAACAGGCTGGCAAGTTGCCACTCATCATTGTAGTATGCACTCCCGCTGATTTTTTCATAGGGAACTCCATCTGATAATGTATTGAGTCCGCTGATTTTTATCATATCCGTATTGGTTGAAACCGGCGGGTATGTTTCAATAAAAACCTGCGCAAATGAACTCTTAAAAAGAAAAAAACCTGTGCATACAAGGCCGATAAGTCGTGCCGTATATTTTATTCTGCTATTCCTCATTTGAATCAGGTTTAAAAGTTATTGATTAACTATACCCATATTCTTTTAAATATAATTCATTATCCCGCCATTTAGGTTTCACTTTCACGAACAATTCCAGGAAGACTTTATTCTGCAAAAAATTTTCTATCTCCAATCTCGATGCAGTGCCAAGTTTTTTAATCATACTTCCTTTTTCTCCAAGCAAAATGCTTTTCTGTGTTTCGCGGTTCACTATAATTTCAGCCCTGATCTTTATCAATGTCGATTTCTCTTTAAACTCCTGAACAATCACCGCTGTATGATAAGGTATCTCTTCTTCAAATAATTCATAGATTTTTTCACGCACTATTTCGCTCACAAAAAAACGTGTAGGAAGGTCTGTGATATCTTCATTGCTATAAAACGGATCTCCTTCCGGCAAGAATTTTAAGATCAGGTTTAGCAACGCATCGATATTTGTTTTTTGTTTTGCAGATACAGTTATTACAGCCCGGCAATATTTTTTATCTGAAAAAAAATTTACGGCGTTATCTATCACTTCTTTATTTACAGCATCCGCTTTATTGCAGACAATTATTGCAGGCACTTTTAATTTCAATGACTGGAATAATTGATCGATACTTTGTAAATCTTTATCTTTTAAATCGTGTATTAATAATGCGACATCGGCATCTTCCAACGCATTCTTTACCGCCTGCATCATTTTCTCGTGCAGTTTATATTTCGGTTCAATAATGCCAGGTGTATCTGAAAATATCACCTGGTACTCGTCAGTTGTCAGAAAACCTTTTATACGATGGCGGGTTGTTTGCACTTTTGGCGATACAATAGCAAGTTTTTCACCAATCAGTGCGTTCAGTAAAGTACTCTTCCCTGCATTCGGCCTGCCGAAAATATTTACAAAACCTGCTTTCATTTTACTAAAGTTACAAAATACAAAGCCCCGCCGTCGCGGGGCTTTCTTGTTGCGAGGGGAAGGATCGAACTTCCGACCTTCGGGTTATGAGCCCGACGAGCTACCGCTGCTCTACCTCGCGATGTAGGGCTGCAAAGGTAACCGGATAAAAGTTACCAGCCAAACAAAATTGCATTTATATCGACACACCGTTTCCACGCCTCACAAAAAAACTTCGTTTATCGTGCAACATTTTTTTAACAAAAAGAATCAGTTGGGCTAATAAGCTGTTACCGTGAATTCATAAAGATTGCTTAATGACCTGAAGAGCTTGGCTTCCTCTAAACAGTTTTTAAAACCAAATCAAAAACTTCTTCACATGAAAACGACTGCGTCACCAAGGCTTGCAGCCTTAATTCTATTGATTCCAGGTTTCTTTATGGCTGGCTGTATGAAAGACAACGTCAGGCGTACTTTCAAGATTTATTCCCCTGTATACGAATCTTTATCTGAATACAGGGCAAGCGTGGGAGCTATTGCAGCTACTACCATAAAGGCTACAGGAAAGATTGCTGTTTCCGGCAATTATATTTTTATCTCTACTCCATCAGAAGGTATTCATGTAATTGATAACAGCAATCCGGCAAAACCTAAAAATATCTCCTTTATAAATATTCCAGGCAATGCTGATCTCGCTATTGCAGGTAACACTTTATATGCTGATGCGCATTCTGATCTTGTCACATTTGATATTCAAAATCCTGCAAACCCTGTTACAAAAAAATTTATCACAAATGTGTTTCCAAACTATGGCGGGTACTTTATTTTAAACAAACAATACAACAGTTACTCTTACTACAATTCAACAATGGGGCCGGTCAGCGATGATTCCATGTATGTGATAAAAGAATGGACGTCGAGAGATACAACAGTGGATGAAAATCAACAACACCCATTATACTATGTCGACTGCGTCAATTGTTCATTTTACTATTCGGCCGGATCAGCCGGAACAAATGTTTCAGTTCCCTCTGGCAATGGCACTACAACGAATGGTTCATTATCACGTTTTGCAATCGCAAATAATTTTCTTTACACAATGGGCTATGATAGTTTGTCTTCGTTCGACATTACAGATCGGTTTACACCAACTCTGAAAGGGAAGACATTCGTTAATTATTCTTCAGAAACCATATTCCCGTTCAAGGATAAGTTATTCATAGGTACGACAAATGGTATGTACATGCTGGACATTCAATCATCGCCCGAAAACCCTTCGTTAATCGGCCAGGTAGCTCACATGCGGTCATGTGATCCTGTAATTGCAGATGATAATTATGCCTACGTAACGTTGCGTGATGGTACAAAATGCAGTGGCTATACCAATCAACTGGAAGTATATGATATAAATAATTTGAGTTCTCCTTCATTATTAAAAACCTATCCGCTTACCCATCCTACCGGGCTATCAAAAGACGGAGATATTCTGTTCGTCTGCGATGGCAAAGATGGACTGAAAATATTCAATGCAGCAGATAAGAATAATCTGAAATTAATTAAGCAAATAACTGGCGGGGAAACGGTAGACGTAATTGCGTATAATGGCATTGCAATAGTTATGACGACGGATGGAATTTACGAATACAGTTATGCCGATTTGAATAAAATTCACATGATAAGTAAATTATAAGAACGGTGAAAAAAATTACGCTGCTCTGTACCTTTATAATCTTTGTCAATGCAGGCTTTTCTCAACAGGAAAAAAACAGGTCTTTGTTTTTTCATTCTGTTAATACGGTTGGACTGATTCAGGGGCAGGCGGGATCAGCTTTCTCTTTCTTAACAATAAATGGCATTCAATATAAAACTCTTTTTACCGGCCTCGGAACAGGGTTTGATTTGTATAAATTAAGAACGATCCCGTTGTTTGTAAGCCTGAGAAATGAATTCGGAAAAAAAAGCAATAAACTATTTGTATTTGCTGATGCAGGAACAAATTTTTACTGGAAAAAAGATGGCGATGCTAAACTTTATTATCAGAATGATAAATTCAAAAATGGATTTTATGGCGGCGGTGGCTTTGGTTATAAAGTGAATCTTGGTCGCGGTAGTTCTTTTTTACTGAGCGCAGAATATAATCGCAAGGAGTTAACAGAATCGGGATCAAATGATGATGGCAGTTATCCGCAAAGAATTAATTACAATTTCAATAGGGTTATAATCAAAACAGGCTTTGAGTTTTAATTCAAAGCCTGTTTTTTCACTGCTATACTTTTTTCAAACCAATTAAGATCTTTTCTTAATGCTGCTTGCGCCGGAACTTTTTAAATCTCTTATCATTCCAGTGCCTCTGTAATTAATATCACTTGCACCGCTTACTGTTGCGCTTAATTCTTTGTTCACTGTAATATCCACGCCACTTGCACCGCTCGCTGATATGTCACAATAGTCAGTTACCAAATCATAGCCTTTCATATCACAGGCGCCGCTTAATCTTGCTTTTAATTGTGACGCAGAACCACTGATTTTTAAATCTGATGCGCCGCTTAATTCAACGTCGAGTGTATTATTGATTTCAACTTTTCCATCAAGGTCGCTGGCTCCGGAAAAATCTACTACAAGGTTTTCAGATTTTAACGTATTCATCAAATGAATATCACAGGCGCCGCTCGCAGCAATCTTATCTAATGATTTAAATGAAACATAAGCCTTTAACTTCTTGTTCCCTTTCCATGCTTTCCAGAATTTCTTTTCAGCTTCTATACGAATGATCAGAACGCCGCCATCTACTTCCACAACAATATGTTGTTTTATTTCAGCATCATTGGCGCTTACTGCCACTGCTTCTTCTGTGCCCTGTGTGAGGTATACGTCAAATGCGTTGGAAACCTTTAACGCGTGGAAATTTTTTGCTTCTCTCGGTTCCGCATTTTCATCGTTGATTTGCTGGGCAAATATCGCTGTGCAGAAAAATAGCATTGCAACGGCTATTATGATTTTTTTCATTTCTTGCTTTTTATTTTTCCTAATTATATTTTTTGATTGTATTGTTTTCTTGTCAACTAAATCACTCAATTCGCACTCCCAAGAAGTTTCTTTTTAAGCTCATCATCTTTCCATGTGCCCATCGAATATACGTGAGAGGCATCACTTATATCGAGCTGGTCCAATTGAGCGAAAGAGATATAAACCTTCAATTTCATTTTGCGGGTATTCCAATTGTTGATATTTCCGCCATCATGCCAAATGTACAATTCACCATCTCTTACCTCCGTTTTAATCTGAGATACAAATTTTTTGTCCCCTGCGCTTACCGCAAGCGATTCTTCATCTCCCTGTGCCAGGTATACATCAAAGGCATGTGAAACTTTTATGGAACGGAAATGTTTTACTTCCCGGCTTTCTACGTTGGGATCGTTTACCAATTGGGCAAACAATAAAATGCCAGGTAAAATCGCTACCATCGCCAATATTATTCGCTTCATCATCATTTTTGTTTTCGATGTCAATTATTTAGTTACTCTTTTTACTCCCGATGATCCGCTGGATCGTATATCACGGATCACTCCGCTGCCTTTGTAATAAATATCACTACCGCCGCTGGCATCTGCAACCATCTCTTTGTTTACCGTAATATACAAATCACTGCCGCCGCTCGCCTGCAAATCGCATGTTTCCGTTATCAGATCATATGCTCTGCAATCGCTGCCGCCACTCGCATCAATTTTCGCATTTTTTGCGTCTCCCGAAATATTAACATCTGATCCTCCGCTTGCGCTTATTCTCAATTCAGCAATACTTACCTTTCCTTTGAAGTCTGACCCACCGGAAACTTCGAGGTCTAATTTATCTGATTTTATAACGCCATCGACGTACACATCCGAGCCGCCGGAACCTTCCACCCTGTCTAATTGCTTAAATGAAACATAGGCTTTCATTTTTCTATTACCTCCATCTATACGAAAGTTGGATTTGTAGTCGTACCATATTTTCAAAATACCATTCCTGACCTCTGTCTTTATACGGTCGCGAAAACGTATTTCTGAAGCAGTCACTACTACTGTTTCATCTCCGGGACTCAGATAAAGATCTATACCGCTGCCTACCTCTACTCCGTGAAAACTGCCAACGTCCCGTTTCTCAGCGTTTGGTTCATTAATTGTTCGCTGTGCAAATGAACTTGCTATAGAAGCAGTTAGTATCGTTATGGTTAAAAGTATTTTTCGCATCAGTTGGTTTTCTTGTGATACGAAAGCCAGCGTAGAAAGGTTACAAGGTGATGAAAAGAATTTTTAAACCTTATATTTGCAGCCGCCAGCAGCCTCAATGAGGTGTTTGGCAAGTTCCCGGGGTGTTCCCCGATTAATATCGGGGGGCTGAGATCATACCCGTAGAACCTGATCAGGGTAATGCCTGCGCAGGGAAGGCGAAAAATTTTGCATTTCACCTCTCTACAGCATTCCCTCTCATTTTTAAACATTTAAATTTTAAAAAATGAAGAGGATTTTGTTTTCGGCCATTGGCGTAGTTACGCTATTACAATCATTTGGCCAACAGGATTCAACTAAGCGAAAAGACAGTTTTCAATTGCTCGAACCGGTAGAAGTAACGGCAGTCAGGGCCGGCGAAAAAGCGCCGTTCACAAAAACTAATTTGTCTAAAAAAGAAATTGAAAAAATCAACACCGGGCAGGATCTCCCTTTCCTGCTTAACCAGACGCCGGCTGTAATTGTAAATTCGGATGCCGGTAATGGTGTTGGTTACACGGGAATTCGAATTCGTGGCACAGATGCTACACGAATCAATGTGACATTAAATGGTATACCCTACAATGATGCTGAAAGCCAGGGTTCTTATTTTGTAGACCTGCCAGACTTTTCTTCTTCCGTTAATTCGATACAGGTACAACGTGGCGTTGGCACATCATCCAACGGCGCTGGTGCATTTGGGGCAACGATCAATGTAAGCACAAATGAAGTGAACAGGGAACAATACGCAGAATTCAATAACAGTTATGGTTCTTTCAATACCTGGAAAAATACCATCAAAGCTGGCACGGGATTAATCAACAATCATTTCACCGCAGACGTTCGGCTGTCGAATATCACCAGCAACGGCTATATCGACAGGGCCAGTACCGATTTGAAATCATTTTATATTTCTACGGCCTACATCAGCGACAAAACTTCGTTACGCTTCAATGTGTTTTCTGGTAAAGAAAAAACCTACCAGGCATGGAACGGAATACCGGAAGCGAAATTATTTGGTACAAAAGATCAATTGGAAACATTTTATCAAAATAATATTGGCGTTTACTTTTTCAATAGCGCTGACTCTGCAAATCTCTTTAACAGTGATAAAAGAAAATACAACAGCTTTACTTATGCTAATCAAACGGATAACTATATCCAATCGCATTATCAACTTTTCTTTAACCAATTGATCAATAAAAAACTTTCTTTCAATACTGCAGTATTTCTCACCAGGGGAAAAGGCTACTATGAAGAATATAAACCGGACCAGGATTATGCTGATTATAATTTACAATACCCTGTTCATGGAAACGACACTTCGTTTACAACAAATCTTATAAGACAACTCTGGCTTGACAATTATTTTTACGGCGACATATTTTCATTCCAATACAAAACAGACAAGTCACAATTTATCCTTGGTGGTGGCTGGACGCGGTATGATGGAAAACATTACGGAGATGCTATCTGGGCTGAAAATGGATTACCACAACCAGACGTAAGATGGTATAATCTTCCTGCTAAAAAAACAGATGCAAACATTTACCTGAAACAGCAAATACAACTCGCCGGTTATTGGAACATTTTTTACGATCTGCAATTCCGGCATGTGAAATACAACCTTGATGGATTTGAAGATAACCCTGATTTATTTATTCATGCGGATTACAATTTTTTTAACCCCAAAGTTGGACTAAGTTATTATCGCAATGGATGGAACGGATACTTGTCATACAGTCGTGCGGCTAAAGAACCTAACCGCGATGATTATGAAGCCAACCAGGCCCAGCAGCCAAAGGCCGAAAAATTAAATGATATCGAACTTGGATTTGGGAAAAAAGAAAAGAATTATTCATTGAATGCGGTAGTTTATTACATGGGGTACAAGGATCAATTGGTACTGACTGGTAAAATAAACAATGTTGGGGCTTATACCAGGACAAATATCCCGAAGAGCTATCGCACAGGAATTGAAATAGACGGTTCCGCCGCAATAACAAATTGGCTGAAAGCTTCTGCAAATATTTCACTCAGTAAAAACAAAGTACTCGACTTTACAGAATTTGTGGATGATTATGATAATGGTGGTCAGAAATCATACGATCATAAGTCGGCAGATATCGCTTTATCACCTCGCGTAATCGGTGGCGGCGTGATCAGTATATTACCGGTAAAAAATTTAGAAATAGGATTGATCAGTAAATACGTAAGCAAACAGTACCTGGACAACACACAAAATGAAGCCAGGAAATTAAATTCCTATTACACACAAGATGCAAAAATGATTTACACTATTTCAAAAGGATTCTTTAAAGAAATAAATATCTTTCTGCAGGTAAACAATGTCTTCAATAAAAAATATGAACCGAATGGTTATACATTCAGTTACATCTATGGAGGAAGTCTGACAACCGAAAATTATTATTTCCCTATGGCAGGAACGAACGTGATGGGTGGGGTGAATATTAAATTGTAAAAGCCTTATTAACGCAGTTGGCAATTTGCAGTTTTCTGTCAGCAGAGGTTCACATAGCAAATTGCCAACTGCTCAATTGCAAACTCTCTATCCGAATTTCTGCTGCCAGCCAACCATGCCGCCGACGAGATTTTTTGTATCGCTGAAACCAAGCATATCCAGTATCATGCAGGCCTGACCGCTGCGGTTGCCACTTCTGCAATAAAGAATGATTTCTTTGTCTTTATACTCTTCCAGTTCATCCACCATCATGGATTGTATATTGCCTAACGGATAAAGAATACCACCAATGTTATATTCCTCATGTTCAAAAGGTTCGCGGACGTCAATCAGTGTCAACGTTTCACCTTTATCCATCTTTTCTTTTACTTCTTCTGCTGAAATGTTTTGCATATTCTGTATTTTCTCATTGACTAACCGGCGGTTCAGCCGCTGCGGTTGAATCTCCTGCCGGTTTCTGCAAACTTAACCAAACATCTATTGTTTGCCCAGCACGGATGTGCTGAATTTTTCCATCGGCATTATATCGTGCAGGCAGCTGCCTGTAGATATAGGCATTCACGGTATCAGTAACATCATTATTGAGAATAACTGACAAAAAACTCAAACCATTCGACTCCAATAAAGCCCTCGATTCACCAAACGTTTTGCCAATAAGATTTGGCACTGCAAACTGATCTTGTCCTACACCATTCCCCAGTACGAGTGTGACTGAACTTCCCTGCCTTATTTTGGTTCCGGGTTTTATTTCATCGCCATTATAACGTTGCTCCAGAACCGAATTTTTTGCGAAGTCTGGTTTAAAGATTGTGTCGCCAATACGAAGACCCATATTTTTCAAAACCATCTCGGCATTACGCAAACTATACCCGACAAGACTCGGCATGTCTACCAAGGGGGCCATTGAGCGGTTGATTGTGAGATATACAGTACGATTCACTTTAACCACGGCGTCAGGTTCGGGTACCTGGCGAATCACTCCCGTCGGTGGCAAAGTATCTACATAAACAGAATCCTGAATTATTACGTCAAACCCTTGCTTTTCGAGGAATGTTTTTGCGTCATCAAATTTTTTACCGGTAACAGACGGCACTGTACGGGAGACTCCATGATGTGTGAGCCACTGAAGCGAAAGAAAGAACAACAAAATGATCACAAAAGTAAGAACTATCCCTGCAAGGATATTTACCCACAACGGACGACTCGTTAATGATTTGATCATAAGTTTAAAATACAGATTGCACTAATAGTAGAAACAACTATAAAAAATATACTTTTAAAAACATTCCTCCACCAAACGCGTATAAAATTCTTTCAGGCTCCACTCCATTGCCCTCACCTGCTGCGGCACCAGGCTCGCATCACTCTGCCCGGGAATAGTATTTATCTCCAGCATATACAATTTTCCTGCCTCTTCGTTATAAATAAAATCAATTCTCACCACACCTCTGCAATTAAATAATGCGTAGATCTTTTTTGCTGTATTCCGAACAAGATCGGCAATTGATTCATCTACCTGCGCCGGCGTTATTTCAGTAGAAGCGCCCTGGTATTTTGCTTCGTAGTCGAAAAATTCTTTTTTGCTGATAACTTCTGTTATTGGTAGCGCTATAATATTTCCCTTTGTTTTAAAAACACCAATTGTAAATTCTCGCCCTTTTATATATTCTTCTATCAGTACCTGGTTATCTTCTTTAAACGCTTTTTCTATTGCAGCGCCAAGTTCATCCGATGGGTTATTCACTTTTGACATACCGATGCTTGAGCCGCCATTATTCGGTTTTACAAATACCGGAAAGGATAGATTCTGTACAACTTCTTCCGGGCTGCCGAAGTTATCTTTAATCAGCAATACTGACTTTGCAACATTTATCCCTGAAAAAGAAGCTACCGCCACCGTATATCGTTTATTGAAGGTAATTGCAGATGTACCTGCATCGCAGGAGGTGTAGGGTATTTTCAATGTATCAAAGTACCCTTGCAATTTGCCATCCTCTCCTGGCGTACCGTGCATTGCAATGAAGACTGCGTCGAATTTTACTTTGTCTTTATTAATTGTTATAGTGAAGTCGTTTTTATCAACCGGTAATTTTTTACCATTGCTGTCTTCGTAAAACCAACCGTTGGTATTAATGTCGATTTTATAAACAAGAAACTTCGTGCGGTCAAGATTCTTGTCAATTGTCTCGGCCGTTTTGTAGGAGATAACAGCCTCGCCAGAAAAGCCGCCGGTAACAAGAGCAATTGTCTTCTTCATCAGTTAAAGGATTTGCTGCGCAAATATTGAGTAAAAAAACTTAGAGCGCAAATTAACTACGATAAAAATGATTTATTTTTTCATTCTATCGCATTATTGGCCAAATAGTTTCAGGAAAAAGTCTCATTTTGGCGACAGAAACGAAAATGGTTTCGTAATTGATTAACATTTTCAGAACAATAATGTCAATTGCCATGCTTAAAAGAAAATTTCCCGAAATAGCAGTTGTTCCCTTGATAGCTCTTCTGATATATTTCCAGGTTTTTTTTGCCGATTATATATATACCGATGAAGCAAATCAGTTGTGGCATAATCATGATGGTATGAATTATTCAGTGTTCACGGTGCAAGGAAGGTGGTTTGCCGGCTTTCTGTTTAATAAACTATTTGCGCTGCTGTCTACTGCAAGCGAAATAAAATTCCTTCGCATTTTCTCTTTAACCGGTTGGATATTGTTTGTATTTGCATGGCAATATATTTTTCGCTTGTTAGCACAGAGGCTAAACATCGAGAAAAGATTAGTACAACTTACAGGCATTTTTATTATTTGCAGTATCCCTGTATCGATCTGTATAGGCTGGACGGCGTGTATGCAATTATTTATAGGCAGCCTTATGGCACTTGTAAGCAGTCATCTTTGGGATCGTTTTATGTATGGTATGAACAGAGATAAAAAATTATTTTTCTTTTTCCCGATCGGTTCACTAGTTGCTGGTGTTACATCATTATTTTTTTACCAAAGTTCTTTCGGATTATTTCTTTTGCCATTTTTTCTTCAATATTTAAAAAGCGATACACTGTTACCTGGTAAGACAGTTATGAAAACTGTCCTTTTCTATTTTATCGTTTATATTTTCTATTACTTGATTTTCAAGTATTCTTTATCTGTGCAAAACTATGAGCAAGTGAACCGCGCTAAAATCAGTACTGATATTCTCGGAAAATTATCCTTCCTTTTTTCAGATCCATTACCATCTTCTTTTTCGTTAAACATTTTATATACGGCGCGAAGTATTTTTTCACAGGTCTTCGCTCCGGTTATGATGGCATTGTGGGCCATTATGACATTTATCCGTTACCGCAAGAATGGGATACTTCCGATATTATTTCGCCTCATATTAACAATAATTTTTCTGGCGATAATTTATCTGCCTTCTATGGTTGTTAGTGAAAATTTTGCTTCCTATAGAACACTCTTTGCAATGAATCTTGCCGTTTTTTGTTTATTAACCGACAGCATTTTTTCATTTATAAAGCTTGAAACAACAAAAAATATCTTTACTGTATGCTTGTCTCTTTTCCTTATAGCTACTGGTTTTTACAACTTCAACAATCAATTTATAAATCCCTTGAAAAATGAATACAAAGCGTTTACTGGATTTATGAGCAAAAATTTATCTGAGAATCTTCAAACCGTTTATTTTATCCGCGCAGACAGGTTCATGTTCTCTCCTTATTATCACACATTGCCTTATAAAGACGAATTCGGGCTTCCTTCCACAAATAAAGATTGGGTGCCTGAATCATTAGTAAAACAGTCTGTTTTTGAATTGACAGGCGACAGACATAAAGCTGAAAAGATAAACGTGGTTCAGTTTGCTGATTTAGCAGAATATAAAAATGCAAGTATTCAGCTTTCGGGGAACGATCTTCTCGTAGACATGAATAAAATTTTCAGCGACTACCAAAAGGAAAAACAATAGTAACGAAAATAAGAAAGGTGAAGGACGTTCTCCCTTCACCTTTTTACAACGGGAAATATCACCCGTTCCTACGATAAGCAGCGGATGCTGCTTGTTTACGATACTCTAAGATAAAAATATTTTATACCAACAACGACAAAAATTTTTGAAACTTACGCACATTTTTAAATGTGCAGCTTCTCTTTTTTAGCCATCAATTGATCTACAGTCTCCTGGTACATCTCATCCGGCACGCAGCAATCGACAGGGCAAACTGCAGCACACTGGGGCTCTTCATGAAAACCCTGGCATTCCGTACACTTGTTCGGCGTAATATAGTAAATGTCAGTGCTGACAGGTGCATTCTTTTGCTCGGCATCTACAACCGATCCATCCAGCAACGTAAAAGGACCTTTAACTGAAGTACCATCCGCTACAGCCCATTCTACACCACCTTCATAAATCGCATTGTTGGGGCATTCCGGTTCGCAGGCCCCGCAGTTAATACATTCTTCTGTAATCTTAATTGCCATAAAATTTATTTAACGGGTTCAATACTACTTTTGCAGCAAATTTATAAATAGCCGCATGAATTTACAACATCGCATTGATTTATTATTTCGCATGGGCCGTTATATTTTATCTGAAGACGAAGCGTGGCTAAATGCGAAATACAAGGCCAGTCAAAAAAATGGTTGGTTTATACCTCATTTTATTGATATGGCTACAACGAATATTGCGGAGCTTTTTTTATCAAAGAGTATCCTGGCAGAATGGGCTGATAAATACGAACTACCTGAAGAAAATAATATACCTAAGGTGGTTGGTATTATCATGGCGGGTAATATACCACTTGCCGGCTTTCATGATTTTCTTTCTGTTTTTATTTCAGGAAATAAAGCAGCGATCAAATTATCATCGAAAGATGATATTCTGCTACCACATTTAACCGGTAAACTGATTGAATGGGAGCCAATGCTGCAGCATGAAATCGAATACAGAGAAATGCTGAAGGGCTGCGACGCCTACATCGCCACCGGCAGCAACAATACATCCCGCTACTTTGAATTTTATTTCGGTAAATACAAAAATATCATTCGCCGTAATCGTACTTCGGTAGCGATCCTTGAAGGGAGTGAGACAACAGATGAGTTAGAAAAGCTGGCAGATGACGTGTATTTATATTTCGGTCTTGGCTGCAGAAACGTGACAAAACTATTTGTTCCTGAAAATTATGATTTTGTTCCCCTTCTCACAGCATTTAAAAAATATACATTCCTGGCTGATCATCACAAATACAAAAACAATTATGATTATAATCTTGCATTGCATGTATTGAATAATAAGTTTTACATGAGCAACGAGTCAATCATTCTATCCGAAAGTAATGAGTTGTTTTCCCCGATCAGCCAACTGAACTACGAATTCTATACCGACAAGCACCAGGTTGAAAAAAAACTTGACGGCAATAATGACGTGCAATGTATAGTTGGCCATTCTTACATTCCTTTTGGTCATTCACAGTCGCCCACGATTGATGATTTTGCAGACGGTATAAACACATTGAAATTTCTGCTGGAACTTAATGCCTGAGTAAGGTTATTATTCAGGGAATTCAACCGATTTCAGCGCCATTCTGTTGCGATAAAACAGCCGTTCATCTAATGATATGTCCACATCACCGTTCCGCCTTTAAAAATCCGTCAAATCTTGCTAATTTTACTCAGGCCGCGATCTACGAAGGTCTTAGTAAATATTTGTTAAACTGAACTTACGGTTTCGAATCCGGTTCTTTGTGTAGTTATTTTGTAATCAAGGCTAAAAAAATTTGACCATTGTATCAAATAAAAAATTTAATAACGCTATGAAGTGGAAACAATTCTTTCTGGTCGTTGCTGTCAGCGCTTTCTCAGCCGTGGGTAGTGTGTGGTGCTATACTAAATTTGTTAATCCCAAGTCTTATTCAACAGTTTCGGCAGATACAAAATTACCTGTAAACTATGCAGGTTTTATTGACAAAAATAACGTGGCGACTCCAGGGGCGGCCGTGGATTTTACTCAAGCTGCCGATGCTGCAGTTCCTGCAGTAGTGCACATTAAAACAAAAATTCCCGCAAAAAAAATAAGTAACCAGTTGCCCCGCAACAACCAGGGAGGCATGGACGATTTCTTCAACCAGTTTTTCAATTTCGGGCCAAGCATTATTCCGGAACAAAGAGGCTCGGGTAGCGGTGTTTTGATCAGCGAAGATGGTTATATCGTTACCAACAATCACGTTGTGGCTGACGGAGAAAACGGGACTGGTATAGCTGATGAAATTTCGGTTACGCTCAGCAATAAGAAAACGTATAAAGCCAGAGTGATTGGCCGTGATCCAAGCAGTGATCTTGCCGTTATTAAAATTGATGGCAATGGCTTTCCTTACTTGGTTTACGGTAATTCGGACAATGTAAAATTAGGTCAGTGGGTGTTGGCAATTGGCTATCCTCTTACATTGGAAACAACTGTTACTGCAGGTATTATCAGTGCGAAAGGCCGCAATATCGGCATCAATCAACGCCAAAGCAACACGCCTATTGAATCGTTCATACAAACCGATGCTGCGGTAAACCAGGGAAACAGTGGTGGCGCTCTTACCAACACAAACGGTGAGCTAATTGGTATTAACTCTGCTATTCTTGCACCAAGTGGCACATACGCTGGATATTCATTTGCAATTCCGATAAACCTTGTAAAAAAGATCGTTAACGATCTTGTGAAATATGGCGATGTAAAAAGGCCTTATCTTGGCATACAAGCAGATGCGGATAAATTTGACGCGGGTGATGGCGCTCACGTAGGTTCTACAGCAAAAGATGGCGCGGCTGCAGAAGCAGGAATAAAAGGTGGTGACATAATTACCAAGATCAATGATGTTCCTATTAATTCATGGACTGAATTATTAGGAGCTGTTGCATCCTATAACGTAGGTGATAAATTGAAACTTAACTACAGGCGTGATGGCAAGGATCAAACAACTACCGCTACATTAAAAACAAAACCTGCTGCATTTGACGAACTGGCTAAAGCAGGCGACGGCAATGTATTTCAGAAATTAGGTGCTACTTTAAAAACTGTTGACGAAAAAACCGCTAAAAGAAATAATATCGAAGGCGGTGTGGTAGTAACAAATATCAAAGACGGAAGTCCTTTCCAGAAGGCAAGAGTTGGTGAAGGGTTTATTATAACAAGTGTTGAAGGAATGGACATCACAAACGTTGAAGATCTTAAAAAAGCATTGTCAAACGCCGAAGGCACTGTACGATTGGAAGGCGTGTTTGATGGTTATGATGGAGCATATACTTATCCATTAAACCTGGAAGAAAATAAATAAAGAAGGTAATTAGTCTCAATAAAGCAAACGCCCCTCGGATTTAATTCTGAGGGGCGTTTGCTTTAAATCAGTGCGAAGAGAACTTTGCTCAAAGCATTTCATGTTTTTTAGGTCTGAAAACCGGCTGCGTAAACTCCGGTATTTTTATCTGTTCTTCCGCCTTTTCAATTTTTTTTCCTCCCTTCACTGATTTAAGTGTAATAACCGGGGCAAGCGGTTTTTCAATTTCAGACTTCTCTTCATAAAGTCTGCGTGGCGCAACGTTATTCATAGATGAAAGATTTAGGGAGAACTTAAAAAGCCGAAAATCTTGTGCCATTTTTTTGATAATTTTCAGTAATGAATGAGTTTATTGAAAGTTTATCAATGAACCCTTTGATTCTTTATCTGTTCTGTGGCTTTATTTCACTGAATCATCAAGTGAACCCGAATTATACTGGAAAATTTATTTTTTGAATAAACCGCCTTGTATGAAAAACTTAGCTCTGTTGATTAGTGTAATCGTTTGCCTTGCATCTTTTCATCCAAAAGAAGAGCACAGAACTTTGGCAATCGGGGAAAAGGCTCCTGATTTTAAACTGCCCGCTACTGATGGAAAGCAGTATTCCCTTTCATCATTTGCAGACGCAGATATTCTTGTCATCATATTCACCTGTAATCACTGCCCCACCGCACAGGCTTACGAAGACAGAATTATTCAATTAGTAAATGATTATAAAAACAAAAAAGTATCGGTTGTTGCTATTATGCCAAATGACCCACGTTCAGTACAATTAAGTGAACTTGGTTACACAGATCTCGGCGATTCGTTTGAGGAAATGAAAATCCGTGCAACGGAAAAAAAATTCAATTTTCCCTATCTCTACGATGGCGATCATGAAACAACTGCTAATGCCTATGGACCAGTAGCTACACCACATGTATTCATTTTTGATAAAGAAAGAAAACTCCGCTACCAGGGCCGTATCGATGATGTTGAAAAACCAACTAAAACACCGGAAAATTTTGATACAAGAAATGCAATCGATGCCTTATTAGCGAATAAACCTGTTCCTGTTGAAACTACAAAAGTGTTCGGCTGTTCAATTAAATGGGCCGAAAAAGAAGACCTGAATAAAATTGCTGATGAAGAATGGTCAAAAGAACCAGTGGAATTAGACACGATAAACGTTACAGGAGTAAAAGATCTCGTGAAAAACAATACTGATAAAATCAGGTTGATCAATATCTGGGCAACTTGGTGCGGACCGTGTATTGTTGAATATCCGCAATTTATTACCATCAATCGCATGTATCGTGGACGAGATTTTGAATTCATTAGTATCAGCGCAGATGACGCTGACAAAAAAGAAAAGGCATTGCGTTTTTTGAAACAGAAAAACTCTGCAGTGAAGAATTACATTTTCACAGGTGAAAATAAATATAAGCTGATCGATGCTATTGATCCAAAATGGCAAGGGGCATTACCATATACCATATTGGTAGAGCCGGGCGGGAAAATTGTTTATTCCAAATTAGGGGCAATCAAATCTGCTGAACTTAAAAAGATCATCGTAGAGAATAAATATATCGGGAGATACTATTAAGAGAAAAATGAAAAACTAAAAAAAAGTGAAAAGTCAATGCATTGCTTTATTGTTGGCCATTAAGGAATCTTGAGTGTTCGGTTTTTTTAATTTTAAATTTTTAATTTATTTTATCGAACGGTACATTCGTAATCCTGTATTTCGGCCAGTCTTTGTAATCAAAATGCCACCATTCATAATCATACACCGCAAAGCCATTTGCTTCCATTACTGAACGTAATAAATCACGCATATGGCGTTGTTGTTCTGTGCCACCGGAATAGTTGGGATAAGATCGTTCACTCATTTCATCATACACACCTGTCATTTCTATTTCTTTTCCTGTTGCACGATCATACAAACTAAGATCCACGGCACAACCACGATTATGCTTCGACCCTTTTTTCGGGTCAGCCACAAATTTTTTATTTTCATCAGAAGTAATACCCCAGAAAAGTTTTGTTACATCCCATGGCCGGTAACCATCAAAGATCAACAAACCGTAACCGAGCTTTTTCAATTCCGTATTTGCTTTTACCAAAGCTTCGGCAGCTGGTCGTTGTAAAAAGGCTCTGGCTTCCGTATACACAGGTCGCTTCGCCAAATTGTTGCTGGTCGCATACCGAATATCCAGACGAATCGTGGTATCTAATTTCACAAGCTCTACAAGATCGGTTGGCCTGAAATCTCCTTTTTCATGTGGAGGTTTGCTGCCTTTACAGGCGATAGCAACAACAACAATGATAAGAAATGAAAAGACAGAGATTATAGATTTAGATTTTCTCATGATGAAAATGAAGATAAGCAGAGTTCAGCTTATTTCATTTTCCATTTCCCACTCTTACGTAGCCTCTGAATGAAATAGACTCTCGATTGGCGCTTAAAATCTGAAGGTTGGCATAGCCATCTGCACTGATGTCCAGTATCAGTTGCCTTACATCATTATTTTCTTTTGGTTTGAACGAAACACTCCAGCCTCCTTTCTTCTTCGGCTTCAAATTATAATCAAAATCAGTTGAGGTAAAATTGATTCCACCGTTTGAAGGGTCAATCGGCGCTGTATATGCACGGCCGAAATATGGCAAGTCGGCTTTCAGCGTATCGCCTTTCACAATCAAACGATATTCTGATGTCAGTTGTCGCACACTTCCGGATGAAGGCTGAGCTGTTTGTGCAATAAAAACATAATTCTTCTTCTCAACAGAATTTGCAAGCGCTGAATCTTTATCCTGCGCATTCAATGAAGTTGTGAATAATAAAATCAAAGAAATTAATCCAGGTAATTTTTTGAGAACAGTATTTGAACGTTTCATATATTTATTTTCAGAAAATACATCACATTTCGTGCAGATTTTTAGGATAAGCTGACGTCTGTTAATAACGTGATGCTAAAGTTGTAGCAAACCGCATTGCCATCCTTTCCGATACTAATTAAATTTTTTGAGCCAAAATCACATTTATGAGAAATCTTGTTTTGTCAATTACTTTCTTTCTGTTCATTATCACTTCTATTGCGCAACAAACACAAAAGCCTCCATTGCACGGAAAAAACTGGATGGCCGTAACAGGCAAACCACTAGCTGCAGAGGCAGGCGCCACCATTTTTCAACAGGGAGGAAATGCTGTTGATGCCGCTTGTGGAATGATCGCCGCGACTTGTACAATGTGGGATGTGCTAAGCTGGGGAGGCGAAACTCAGGCTTTAATTTATAATCCAAAAACAAAAAAAGTTATTGCTATAGACGCATTGGGGATGGCACCCACAGGAGCTACTGCTTCCTTTTTTAAAAATAAGGGAATGAATTTTCCGCCTGAGTACGGCCCGCTCGCTGCTGTTACACCGGGTACGCCAGGCGGTATCTGCACCATGCTCGCCGAATACGGAACAATGAGTTTGAAACAAGTATTGACACCCGCCATTCAAATGGCAGAAGGATATGCGATAGAAGCGCAAACAGCCAACAGTATGGAAAGGGCTAAAAGCAGATTAAAAGAATGGCCTTACTCAAAAGCGGTCTTTTTACCGCATGCAGGCAGTGATAGAGAAGCCCCTGAAGCAGGAGAAATATTTATTCAGAAAGATCTCATGGAAACGTTGAATAAAATGGTAGAAGCGGAGCAACAGGCTTTAAAAAAAGGAAAGAGTCGCAAGGAAGCTATTTATGCTGCATACGATCGCTTTTATAAAGGAGATATCGCACAGGAATTTGTAAGAGGTTGCCAGGAGCAGGGCGGTCTTATTACAATGGATGATCTTGCAAAATGGAAAGTGATACAGGAAGAACCGATGAAAGTAAACTACAAAGGCATTGACGTTTATAAACTTTCACAATGGACACAGGGGCCAGCAATGTTGCAGGCATTGAATATTCTTGAGAATTTTGATCTGAAAAGTATGGGCTTTAATTCAACCCGGTATATCCATACAGTTTACCAGGCCATGAACCTCGCATTCGCAGATCGCGATTTTTACTATGGCGATCCATACTTTCAGCCACAGGAACCGATAGAAGGATTGTTATCGAAGGAATATGCAAAACAAAGAGCAGCGCTTATAAAATATGATCGCAATAATCCGAACATCGGACCGGGTGATCCTTATCCGTTTGAGAATAAAACCAACCCTTATCTCGATCTTTTAAACAAACGAGGGTTTAGCGTAGATGGTAAAGATGGAAAACATGGTGGAGCAACACCTGCACATGATGCTACTTCAATGATTAATGCACCGTTTGCCTCAGCAGAAGAAGAGGAATTATATAAAGATCGCTTGTGGAGAGGAACGACTTCCGTTGAAGCTGCTGATAAGGAAGGATGGGTAGTATCAGTTACACCGAGTGGCGGATGGATACCTGCTTGCATCGCTGGACATACTGGCGTTGGAATGAGCCAACGCATGCAAAGTTTTGTATTGGATTCTTCTTTAAATCCCTTCAATGTCGTTGAACCGGGAAAAAGACCAAGAGTAACATTGACGCCAACACTTGCAATGAAAGATGGCAAACCATTTCTTTCTTTTGCAGTACAAGGCGGTGATACACAGGACCAGAATCTTTTACAGTTTTTCCTGGATATCGTTGAATTCGGAATGACTGTTCAGGAAGCAACCGAAGCGCCCAATGTGAACTCAGATCAACTATATCTTTCTTTGGGTGGAACGAAAATGGCTGACCGCAATCCCAAGCCAGGGTATATCACTTTAAGCGAAAGCACACCGGACTATGTACGAAAAGATTTACGTAAAATGGGTTATACGCTGAGTTTCGTTGAACGTAGCTCTGGACCAATCAACGCAATCTATTTCGATTGGAAACACGGCACGCTTTGGGGTGGTTCATCAAATCACGGAGAAGACTATGGTATTGGATGGTGAGGTGAACCGTGAGTGGGCAATCGTGAATGGTGAATAATTTCATAGCACGATATTGACAATTGACCATTGCCTATTCGCGACCTTATTTCTTAACCGGCTCCATTACAATATCCCAATCATCTGTTCTGAATGGACAGACAGGCAATCCTTCTTTACTGAAAATGTTGCCAACAGCCGCATTGGTAAAAGAAAATCGAACTGCAACAGGCGTTTTCACGGATTTACTCCAAACAATTAATTTATTGCCTTCAATTTTTCCTTCTGCGGGATAAAATACTTTATCTGCGCCTGCAATGATCAATGCATTAATCTTTTTGTCTTTTGCAATCAATCCATTTGGAACATTATCAAAACTGATAACCGCTTTGTCTTTATTTATTTCAATGCTTTTATAAAACGGGCTTTTATAATTCAACCCTTGTTTATGATAGGTTTCAGCCAGGGCCCAGCCGGCAAGCCTGTAACCAACTTCATGCTTATTTTTTGGATGAATATCCGTCGTATCATCAACAAGGTCTGTAACGACTGCCATCCCAACACCGGAATGCTGTAATGTTTTAGCCTGCTGCTCGCGGATAAGGCTTCCCTGGTACGTTTGCCCGTAAGTAAAGGGAGCAATCTGTACATAATAAAACGGCAGCTCTTTGTGCCACGCTTTTCGCCACGAATCAATCATAGCTGTAAATAATTGGCTATAAGTCAGTGGTAGTTGTGTATTGCCTTCACCCTGGTACCAGATAGCACCAGCAATATTGAAATTGAATAACGGAGCAAGCATTCCATTATACGTTGCTCCCGGTGTTTTTGGCCACCATGCAAAAGCATCCAGTTTATCGGCAGAAGCTTTTAATTCTGGGGCATTATTCACAGCACCTGATTCAGCCCATACTTCAGCAGGTGTACCTCCCCAGCTTACATTGATTAAACCAATCGGAACATTCAATTCTTTATTTAGTTTTTTACCAAAGAAATACCCTACCGCGCTAAACGACTTTAGTGTATTGGAATCGCAATTGGTCCATTTTGCATCGCAGTTATCCTGTGGATAGTCAGAAGTAGTTTTAGGCAATTGAAAGAAACGAATATTCGATGTGGCACAAGATGGCAGTTCTGCATTAATATCCGGTAAATGCCCCCACTGCCAGTTCATTTCCATATTTGATTGACCTGAACATACCCAAACTTCACCAATGAGTATATCCTTTAGCTCAATTGTATTATAACCCTTAAAAGTGATTGAATAAGGACCCTCCCGCTGACGGAGTTTTTACTTTTATCTTCCATCGTGCTCCATTATCAGCTATTGTTGAGTCAGTTTGATTGTTCCAACCTGTGGTGACAAATATTTTTTCTGCAGGCTGCGACCATCCCCACAATGAAACTGAATCATTTTGTTGCAATACCATTCCCGAAGACAAAACAGAAGGTAAGCGCAACTGTGAAAAACTTTGCACAGATATTAACAATAAAAAAACAAAATAAAAAATACGGCGAAGCATAACGTTAAATTAATTAATCAAAAAAATATAGTTTGTAAAATAATAATCACGAATCGAAGTTATTAGAAAGGAGTTTTCTTTCCACGGACAACAAACAAATTTTGTTAAGAACTTTTAGTAAATATCTTGCAGCTTAGCACAAGAATTGCTAACAGTAGTTTAATCTTTAACCGAATGAATATTCAATTCAAAAAAAATATCCAGTTTACGAAAATTGTGAAAGCTGAAGGCAGATTGAGAGAATTTAACTTCAGAAAACTGGGCGGCTCTAATGAAGGCTTTTTCACCGTAGATGTGGTAGATGATCGCGGTAATCGCGTCATGTTCAGAATGCAAAAAGAAGAAGGCAAGTGGAAAATTGTGCCTCAACCTCTCCCATCATGGGTAACATCTAGCGAGCAGCAATTTCATGACTTGATTGAAGAATCGCTGACCGAATAGGTTTTCCCCATTACTTCTCAAACACTTTGAAATCCCAGGCTGAAAAATGGAACAGGAAGTTATTGACTTCAAGTACTTCATTTTCAGAAAAAATGTTTTTATACATACCTGATACCGCAGGGTCGTTTATACTGAACGAAACCCAACCCGGTGCGAGATTAAGAACAATAAGAACTTCCCGGTTCTGTGTTTTTCTCAAAAAACAAAAAACACGGTTATCAGTTGTTTTCAACCTGTATGTCACCACGTTATTATCACCGGCGCTCAATGCAGAGTTAGTGGTGTGAAGATTGAGAAGTGTTTTATAAAAATCATGTAGTTCACAGTTATTACTCCATTCAATTTCATCTTTATCAAAAAACCTGAGGCGCTTTCTATTGGGAAGCTCCTGGCCACTATAGATTAACGGAACTCCATTCCATGTCGCGCAAAGCACCGCAAATACTTTTGCAGCATCTCCTAATCGTTCATATTCGCTTCCACTATGGGAATTCTCATCATGATTGCTGGTAAAATAAGCCCTGATGGCATCCTGCGGAAAGCTATCATTGTAATTATACAAAACCGCATCAAGCCCGGCAGTGTCAGCCTGCAAACGAGAGTATTGTTCTATCTTATGCAGAAATTGCCAGGTATAGGTGGCATCAAACACATCATGATAAGCAGCGTCTTCTGTTTCTGCAAGCCAGAATAAAGGCTTTATCGCATCCAGTTCCTTTCTTGCATTTCTCCAGAAATCGAGCGGAATGAGATGCGCCATATCACAACGAAAACCATCGAGATTGCATTCATTTATCCAAAACTTCATGGCATCGATCATCGCATGCTGTTGTTCAGCGCTGCTATGATTGATCTGCACCACATCTTCCCAATCATAAGGCGATTTCAGGTTTCCTTTCTCGTCCAATTCATAATAATCACGATGGTTCATTGTCCACACATGATCCCATGCCGTATGATTGGCCACCCAGTCAATAATCACTTTAAACCCCATGAACTGTGCGGTATCCACCAATCTTTTGAAATCATCTATAGTGCCAAACTCAGGGTTTATGGCTTTGTAATCCTTGATTGAATAATAACTGCCGAGACTTCCGATTCGCTTTATTTCACCAATAGGATGAATGGGCATAAACCACAATATCTTAACACCCATATCGAGCAGACGCGGCAAATGTTCTGCAAATGCATTAAAGGTTCCGTCCTTTGTATATTGCCGCACGTTCACTTCATAAATATTTGCTGATCTTGCCCAGTCAACTGTTTTAAATTCCGGATTCATTCATTTACCGTTGAACTGTGAAAATAGTCTTTCTTGTTCTTAACACAAGTTGCTCCATTCAACCGCGATCTTCCCAAGCTGTATTTCAGCATTTTTACAAATTCTGTAATCACAAAACTTCGGTGGCGTTTTTAGTAACTTGCAACGCTTTCTCATTACTCTTGTTAATCCGGGAAATCGCAGAGCAGACAATGAAAAATTTTGAAGTCCCCATCATATATCGCAGTCCACTGATTACCGCCATCAAGAAAAAGCGGAAAGAGATGGACAAAATGAAAAAGGACTTCACGCCTACCCTGCTCGACTTTGGGCCATTACAAATTTATCTTGCACGGCATTTCGGTTTTTGCTACGGTGTCGAAAATGCAATTGAGATCGCTTTTCGTACCGTAGAAGAAAACCCTGGCAAAAAGATTTACCTGCTGAGCGAAATGATTCATAATCCACAGGTGAATGCAGATCTGCAATCTCACGGAATAGAATTTCTGCAGGATACATATGGCAAGCAATTGATTCCATTTGATAAAATAACGGCTGAAGATATCGTTCTGATACCGGCGTTTGGAACTACTATTGCCATAGAAAAAATGCTGAACGAAAAAGGTATCCCAACGGAAAAATACAATACCACCTGCCCCTTCGTAGAAAAAGTCTGGAACCGAAGCGAAGTAATCGCAAAGAAGGATTACACTATTATCATTCATGGCAAACCCAATCATGAAGAAACAAGAGCGACTTTCTCACATGCTGCCGCCAATGCTCCTTCCGTGGTAGTAAAAGATATGAACCAAACAAAGGAATTGGCAAAATATATTACCGGGGAAAAGCCGGAAGCTGATTTTTACATAGAATTCAAAGGGCAATTCACTGAAGGTTTTAATGTATCGCAACATCTCGAACGTATCGGCGTTGTGAACCAAACCACAATGCTCGCAAGTGATACGCAGGCTATCGCTGATTTTCTGAAGCAAATAATGATTGTAAAATTTAACCTCGCCGGCAATACTATTGAAAAACATTTCGCCGATACAAGAGATACTCTTTGCTATGCAACAAACGATAACCAGGGCGCTGTAACAGGTATGCTTGAAGTAAACGCAGACATCGCTGTCGTCGTAGGTGGCTATAACTCTTCCAATACCTCACATCTTGTTGAACTATGTGAAGAAAAATTACCCACCTTCTTTATCAACGGGGAAGATAAAATTTTATCAGAAAAGGAGATTCTCCATTATAATTTTCATAATGGCCAGGAGATGCTGACTTCAAATTATTTACCTCTGAAAAAGCCTGTAAAAATACTGATTACGAGCGGAGCTTCTTGTCCGGACGCATTGGTGGAAGGTGTAATAAAAAAAATTACCGGTTTTTTTGAACCGGACAGAAATATTCAAAAAATGATTGAGAATTTTTCTTAGTTTTCATTATTAGTTTTCTAACCATACGCCCTTGCTGTACCAACACCAATAATTCCATCCTTTTCATGTGAAATAATCTGTTTGTTGACAGAGATAAAATCATTTTAATCATTAAACGTTTGTATCTATGGCCAATGCTTTGCGTTCACTAAAAAAAATCTGGGTTTTAAATTTTGTACGGCGATTGTTCAATGCATCAAAAGTTTATAACAGGAAATATTCACAGATCATCAAGTGGGGATTTTCTTCAAACGAGGATACGAATTACACATATAATCTTACAGACGATAACATCGTTTACATGGCACAAATGATCTCGTTTGTCACAAAAACTGATTACTCTGTCATCCTGGGTTATATAAAAGAAGCCGAATCAAACAACGAATTGAAAAATCATATCATTGCAACAACAAAAAATTCAGAACTGAACAGGTACGCAGATAAGGAAGTCAGGTTTGGAAAACGGTTGGGTTGGTATGCGTTCGTTCGTGCTTTAAAACCCCGGATTATCATTGAAACAGGTATTGACAAAGGATTGGGATCTGTTTTATTATGCGCCGCATTGGGGAAAAACGCAGAGGAGGGTTACGAAGGTCACTATTATGGTACTGATATTAACCCAAAGGCGGGATATCTTTTAAATGACAAATACAAGAAATTTGGAACGATACTATATGGCGATTCAATAGCCAGCTTAGCAAATTTCAAAGAAAAGATTGATTTGTTTATAAACGATAGCGATCACTCTGCAGACTATGAATACAGGGAGTACAATACTATTAAACCGTTATTAAAAGAAACCACACTCATACTGGGTGATAATTCGCATAGTACAAATAAACTATCGCAGTTCTCACTGGAAAACAACAGGCAATTTCTTTTTTTCCAGGAAGTTCCTGCCAATCATTGGTACCCCGGTGGTGGCATTGGAATTTCCTTTAACTAACAGGCAGATTTGCTCTGACTCAAGGATTATTTTCAAATCTTTAAACTTGCAGGTTCCTGGTAAGATGCGGCAATAGGATATAAAAGTAAAAGAACCTTTGCTACGTAAATTAAAACGAAAAAGAACACACTTTTTATAACGGTGCAGGCTATTTCCTTATAATCATATAGTTACCAAATCGCTTGACATTTTCACTTTTTAACAATTTATCGTTATTAGTTAAAGAACATCAAAAAATCCATGTATATTTATTTTGTTGCACACAATAATATAAATTTGCAACCTTTGATTAAGCCGTATGACGGCAACTGTTTAGGCGCTGATTAATAGAAGAACATCAATATCGTAGAAGAATTTTTAGTTGATAAAGATCTTGTGATAACACTTTAAAAAAGTTGTAATGAAGAAAAAACTAAAAAATTTCTGGCTCGTTGTACTATCCTTTTTCATTTGTTTTCTTTACCTGCCTTTTGCCTTTGGTAAAAAAAATAATTTCCCCTTACAGTCATATTCTTTTCCTGTTCGGCAGGTCACTTCCAGTTTTGATTCTGTTGCATTGATTACATCTTACCGTTCTATTTACGATAGCCTCCATCTTGGCATTGCCGGCCTCAGCAAACAAGCGTTTGACATGGCCCAAAAGGGATTCAGGAAAATGGAACGCCAGGGGCGTATTCAAAATGATTCAGTTCTTTCAATTATCGATTTCAGCCAATCGAGCGATAAAAAGAGGTTATACGTTTTAGATCTTAAAAATTATAAAGTTCTCTATAATACGCTTGTTGCTCATGGCCGTAATTCCGGTAAGTTATGGGCACAATCATTCTCCAATCGTCCGTCTTCTTACAAAAGCAGTATCGGTTTTTACATTACAGGCAGCACTTATGATGGCAACAACGGCTATTCGTTGAAGCTAGAAGGTTTAGAAAAAGGCTTCAACAACAATGCAGGCCGACGTGCTATCGTATTGCATGGCGCCAGCTACGTTTGCGATTCCTATATCAGTGATCAGGGTTTTATCGGTCGCAGTGAAGGTTGTCCTGCCGTGCCGCAGCAATATGCAAATGATATTATCAATACGATAAAAGACGGAACCTGCCTGTTTATTTACCATCCGAATAAAATTTATCGCCAGCGTTCTCTTCTTGCCAGAGGATAATAACACCCTGTTTACAATTTCCGGTTATTTCATACTACCCGCAATGTTTATCTTTGCCGGTTAATAAAAATAGTATGCTAAAGGTTGGCGTTTTCGGCACGGGACATCTTGGAAAATTTCATTTAAACAACTGGAAAGAAATTGAAGGAATTGACCTTGTCGGCTTTTATGATCCGGACGATAATACCGCAAAAGAAGTCGCGGATAAATATCAACTTCCCAGGTTTCTCGACATAGAAACTTTATTAAGCGCAATCGATATTGCTGATATAGTAGCTCCTACAAATTATCATTTTGAAATTTGTGAAAAAGCAATAAAAAAAGGCAAGCACGTATTTGTAGAAAAACCCCTGGCCAATACGATGGCGGAAGCAAATGAATTGGTTAAATTAGTACGAGAATCGGACGTGAAATTACAGGTCGGCCATGTAGAGCGTTTTAATCCGGCGTTCCTTGCTGTGAAAAATGTTTCATTGAACCCGATGTTTATCGAAGTGCATAGATTGGCGCAGTTTAACCCGCGTGGTACTGAGGTAAGCGTGATACTTGACCTGATGATTCACGATATCGATATCATATTGAGTATCGTAAAAAGCGACGTAAAATCAATATCCGCAAGTGGAGTAGGTGTAATGACGGAAACGCCGGATATTGCTAATGTCCGTATCGAATTCAACAACGGTTGCGTAGCCAATCTTACCAGCAGCCGTATCTCTATGAAAAAAATGCGAAAAATGCGGTTGTTCCAGAAGGATGCCTATATCGGAATTGATTTCTTAAATAAAAAAACAGAGATCATTAAACTTAAAGAACCACAAGACTCTAATGTATTTGCTTTCGATATAGAAACACCTTCGGGTAAAAAAACGATTGCAATGGCTAATCCGGTTGTGCCAGAAGTAAATGCTATCAAACAGGAGTTGGAAGAATTCAAAAATTCAATTCTCAACAATTCCAGGACGCTCGTAACAGAGATTGATGGTATGATGGCCATGGATGTAGCCCACCAGATATTGAAAAAAATAGGAAATAACAGCATTGTCCGCGGATGAGTAATAATGCAGGACTAATACATTCAAGGTGGTATGCCTTTATGGATTTTACTACAGCCGCAATGGCGTGGACATGTTTCTATTTTATAAGACAGTTACTTTTGAAAGTTCCTGTCGGTATTGCTTCGGAAAGCAGTGTTCTATTCTGGCTTACATTTTTCCTGATACCATTCGGATGGCTTATTTTATATTCTGCAACTGGTGCATATCATTCCCTGTACAAAAAATCACGCCTTTCTGAACTAACCAATACGTTTATATGCTCGCTGGCAGGATGTGTTATACTGTTTGTTATTTTTATTTTCAACGACAATGGGAAAAACTACCTGTACTATTATAACGCGTTCATTGTACTTTTTGCGTTGCATTTTACCATCACTTTTATTGGACGGGCAGTCATCTTAAACAGAATAAAAAAACAGATTCTCAGCAGATCTGTTCAATTCAATACCTTGATGGTAGGCAACCGGGACAACGCCATAAAAGTGTTCAGGGAAACAGAAAAAAGATTGTATGGTGGTGGCTATCGCTACGTAGGGTTTGTAACGCCCGGACACGGCAGCAGCAACGGCATCGATAAGTTAATTCCTTCACTCGGCGTGTTGGATAATCTTGAAACTGTTATTGACCAAAACGATATTCACCTCGTGGTGCTGGCAATGGAGCGACCAGAACAACCACTGCTGGAAAATATAATCAACCGGCTAAGCGAAAAAGATGTTGAAATAAAAATACAGCCAAGTATCGTTGATATCATATCTGGTTCGGTAAAAACAAATAATATCCTTGGTGCGCCCCTCATCGATCTTCGCAACGATCTTATGGCCGAATGGCAGGCGAATATTAAGCGGTTGATCGATGTAGTAGCTGCTTTAATCGGCTTTGTGGTACTTTCTCCGCTTATACTTTATGTCGCCATCAGGGTTCGTTTTTCCTCGCCCGGGCCTGTTCTTTACTCACAGGAACGGATAGGTTATAAAGGCAATCCATTCCATATTTACAAATTCCGCTCAATGGTGGTTGGCGCAGAAGACAAGGGGCCTTTATTGTCTTCGGATAATGATTCACGCATCACACGCTGGGGCAAAGTGATGCGCAAATGGCGATTGGACGAACTCCCGCAGTTGTGGAATATTCTGAAAGGCGATATGAGCCTGGTAGGCCCACGGCCAGAGCGGAAATACTATATCGATCAGATCGTTCAACGCTCTCCGTACTATAAATATCTGCTCAAAATAAAACCCGGGCTTACAAGCTGGGGCATGGTTCAGTTTGGCTATGCCGAAAACGTGGACGAAATGATTGAGCGCAGCAAGTACGACCTGTTGTATATCGAAAACATCTCCCTCCTGCTCGATTTCAAAATCATGATCCATACACTGCGGATTATTCTCTTGGGAAAAGGAAAGTGAAAAATGGCAGATTTGAGATGGCTGATTGCTGATTTGTTGAATACCCAACATCTTTCAGCCGCTTCGAAAGAGGAAAATCCTAAATCCCCCATCCGACATCCTACATTCGCCTACAACAGTTGTGATTGCCGATTTTAGAATCTATTTTTGATAAAACGAATCCTGGTGAAAAAACTGTTAGCCGTCCTTTTTCTTTTTTACTTCAACAAAACAACCATACACGGTCAAGCCAACTACTGGCAACAGCAGGCTGATTATTTTATTGACGTTTCGTTAAATGATAAAGACCAAACACTGGATGGTTTCGAAAAATTAGAATACACGAATAATTCTCCGGATACGCTTCATTTCATTTGGTTTCATTTGTGGCCCAATGCTTATAAAAATGATAAGACTGCATTCAGCGATCAGCTTCTTGAAAATGGAAATACCAAATTCTATTTCTCCAACAAAGAAGAAAGAGGTTATATCAACCGTCTCGATTTTAAAGTAAACAATATTACCGCCGAAACAGAAGATCATCCTGAACACATTGACATCATCAAAGTCATTCTGCCAAATCCGTTGGCCCCTCATCAATCTATTACGATATCTACACCATTTCATGTAAAACTTCCGTACAACTTTTCCCGTGGTGGATACGATGGCGATAGTTACCAGGTAACGCAGTGGTTCCCAAAACCAGCTGTGTATGACAAAAACGGATGGCATCCGATACCTTACTTAGACCAGGGAGAATTCTATAGCGAATTTGGGAACTTCAACGTGCAGATTACAGTACCGAAAAATTATGTGGTAGCAGCGACAGGTGAGTTACAAAATGCAGAAGAAAAAGAGTGGTTAAATACGAGAAAAAATTTCACGTGGTCAACGGTTACCAGGAAAGTAAAATCGAAAGGCGGCATAACAAAGACCGTCAGGCAAACCTATCCACCTTCTGATAAAGAAACTAAAACGATCCGCTACATACAAAGTAATGTTCACGACTTCGCCTGGTTTGCCGATAAACGATTTATTGTGAAGCACGATACCTGTAAACTTGAATCGGGAAACATAATCGATGTATACGCTTATTATACGGGTAAAGAATCTGCTTCGTGGCAAGCCGCCGTTTCATACAGTAAAGATGCTATCCGCTACTATTCATCTGAAGTTGGCGAATATCCTTATAAGGTAGCAAGCGTGGTGCAAGGGCCACAAAGCTTCGGTGGCGGTATGGAATATCCAACCATCACCGTTATATCTCCAGGTATTCATGGAGAAGAACTTGATGGAATTATCGCTCATGAATTGGGTCATAACTGGTTTTATGGCGTACTGGGGTCTGATGAAAGAAAACATCCCTGGATGGATGAGGGTATTAATAGTTTTTACGAGGCCAAGTATGGAGATTATAAAAAAAATAAAGCCACGTCTCATGAAAGCATTCTGTTCGAAACAAAAGCTGTTGTAAAAACAGACCAACCGATTGAAACCTCGTCAGAAAAATTCAGTTATACCAATTATGGACTTGTAGGCTATTATAAAACAGCAGCATGGATGCGATGGCTGGAATCAACCATCGGTAAAGAAAAACTTAAGGCTGCGATGCATGACTATTTCAATGAATGGCAGTTCAAACATCCGCAGCCGGAAGATTTGAAAAAAACATTGGAGAAAAGTACAGGGCAAAATCTCGATTCCGAATTCAATTATCTCGCTCAACCGGGATTATTACCATCAGAAAAAAGAAAAGGAACAGATGTTATTACCATTTTTCAGCCTGAAAAATTTGGAAGTGAATGGCAAAATAAGATCAATGCAAAAAAGAATATTATACGCATCGGCCCATCAGCCGGTTTTAACAGTTACGATAAATTCATGGTAGGCGGTTTGATCACTAACTATGTGCTGCCTCCAACGAAGTTTAAATTTTTTCTCGCCCCAATGTATGCAACAGGGTCTAAACAATTTACCGGAATTGGTACTATTCACTATACATTTTACCCAAACAGTAATCTTTTCCGGAGTGTCGATCTTTTTGCAAACGGATCAAAATTCACCAGCGATTCCTATGCTGACTCTGCAGGCGTTAAAACCTATCTTGGGTATATAAAATTTGTACATGGTTTCAGGATTACGTTGAAGGAACAGGATCCGCGAAGTACGATGCACCGTTTTATTCAATGGAAAACATATTGGTTCAATGAAGACGGCTTAAAATTTTCAAGAGACACAATTGTCACAGGCGCAGATACATCGATTCAGAATTCTTACAGAAAGATATCAGATAGCCGCACCTTACGTCAGCTTCGCATTGTAATAGAAAACAATCGTGCATTATATCCATACAATGGCGAATTGAAAATGGAATATGCAGAAGATTTTATCCGCACGGCATTTACCGGTAACTACTTCTTTAATTATGCAAATAACGGTGGTTTGAACGTTCGGCTCTTTGCAGGTAAATTCTTTTATCGCGGCGAAGTAACTTCCGCGAAACAATTTAATACTGATCGATACCAGTTAAACATGACCGGCGCAAATGGCTATGAAGATTACACTTATAGCGACTATTTTATCGGTCGCAATAAATTTGATGGAATGGCCAGTCAGCAGATCATGCAACGTGACGGTGGTTTCAAAATCCGTACAGATCTCCTTGCCACTAAAATCGGAAAAACAGACAACTGGCTTGCGTCGATGAATTTTACGTCATCATTACCCGTAAGAATTAATTTACCGGTAAAAGTATTTGCTGATCTCGGCACGTACTCAGACGCATGGGCTTCCAATTCAAATCTCGACAGATTTTTATTCGAAGCAGGATTACAGTTCTCTGTACTGAAGGAAACAATAAATATTTATCTGCCGCTGATATATAGCCGTGAATTAAAATCGTATATCCAATCCTATCTGCCAAAAAATAATCGCTGGTTAAGAACCATTTCTTTCACAATTGATATGGCTAACTTCAACCTCCGGAAGGTTGACCGCAACCTGGTTTTTTAAAAATGGCAGCTACAGGAACAATAAATTATAGACCACATCACCAGATTGACAAAAAGAAATGGGATGCCTGCATCGATAGCGCATCTAACGGCCTGATCTATGCGTATTCATTTTACCTTGACCAGATGGCAAAGCAATGGGACGCTCTGGTTTTAGGCGATTATGAAATTGTAATGCCATTAACTTGTAATAGAAAATACGGGTTCCATTATTTGTATCAGCCTCCGTTTGTTGCATGCGGAGGAATATTCGGGCAAAATATCAACCCCGAAACAGAAAAAAAATTTATTGCAACAATACCAGCAAAATTCAAGCTAATTGAAGTTTCATTGAATTATAAGAATAAATTATCGGCTGATTATTCCTTCATGCGGAATAATCATGTTTTATCATTGAATCATGATTACGATTCGATGTATAAAGATTACCACGAAAACATAAAGCGTAATATAAAAAAATCTCAACAAGCTGGCTGTTATCACAAAACCAATATCGCCATTGACGAGATCATTGCGCTCAATAAAGAACAGTTGAAAGGAATTACAAAAATTTCGGATAAAGATTACAGTAACTTTCGGGAATTATACAATTTACTATACTCAAGAAATCAAGCTATCACCTATGGGGTATATAATAAAACGGATGAGTTAATGTCTTCGTCTGTATTTTTCTTTTCTCATAAAAGAGCCTACTACATTCTGGCAGGAAATAACAGCGCTGGTAAAACGATTGGCGCTTCTCACTATTTGATTGATCGTTTTATTTACGATAACAGCACAAAAGATCTATTACTTGATTTTGAAGGTTCAGATATTCCCAGTCTTGCTTTGTTTTATAGTGGGTTTGGAGCATCCATAGAGACTTATCCGGCAATAAAGATCAATCGCTTACCATGGCCGATAAAACTATTAAAATGAAAGAACCTTCTCTATCTCTTATCGCTCAATATTTTTTCTGCTATAACCAAGTCGATCGGTCTCGTGATCTTTATATTTGAAAGCTCGCCTTCGACCAGGTTTATCTTCACGCCGGTTCGTTCAATCACGCTGGCCTCATCAGTAAAAGATGAATCATACTCCTGGCGAAATGCCTCTTTTAATTTATCAGCAAAAAAAGTTTGTGGAGTTTGAATGATCTTTACAAGGTTTCTGTCGATCTGTATATTTCCGTCCGCTGTTTCTACGCGAATCGTATCAGTTGCCGCAATTGCAGGAATTGCATTTCCTGACTGCATTGTTTCTTCATAGCATCGCCTGATCAATTCCGGTGTAGCAAGACAGCGAACTGCATCATGCACAAATACAACGCTATTATCTTCAGCGAAACCCAATCCATTTTTCACCGAATGAAACCGTGTCTCTCCTCCTGACGCAATGCTGAATTTCTGCGATGGGAAATCACTCATTATAGCTTCCACTCTCGCTTTGTAAATATCGGCAATCACAAGAATGATATGCATATCTTCGAAAGCATCTGCAAACGCTTTCACGCTATGCCACAGAACAGGTTTACCTTTCAATAATTGAAATTGCTTTGGAATCGTACCACCCATTCTAATACCTGCTCCGCCAGCAACTATAATCGCAATTTTTTTCATGCCTTAAAACTTTCCTTCCAGAACTTGCTTCTTCTTTTTTATAAAAAACGATATATCCATCAAACCACACCTATCACCTGTAAATAGCTACCGCATTTGTACCAACATTATCTTTCACCGCACGATACATTCCTGCACTATTAAATAACAATGCTACATTTCCTTTTACATCCACGCCAATCATTCCCCCTTCGCCATCCAGCTTTACCAATTTATCGTTCACTACAATATCCATCGCCTCGTTCAGGCTATAGCCTTTATATTCCATCAGGCAACTCACATCATAAGCCGCTATGGCACGGATAAACGGTTCTCCGTGACCGGTGCAACTAATAGCACAGGTTTTATTATTAGCGTAAGTGCCCGCACCTATTACAGGGCTATCTCCTATCCTGCCGTATCGTTTGTTCGTCATACCGCCGGTGCTGGTTGCCGCTGCAATATTCCCATTGCTATCGCATGCAACTGCACCAACCGTTCCGAATTTTTTATTCTTCAACAGCTCTTCCACTTTCTGTTGCGAATGATCTAACGCATAACTGTCTGAATCACGCATGGACTTCCATTGGTCATAACGAAATTGACTAAAGAAGTATTCATCCGGCTCCAATCTTATTCCCTGCTTCAATGCAAAATCATTGGCTCCTTCTCCACTTAAAAAAACATGATCACTGTGTTGCATTACTGCAACCGCAAGCTCGATAGGATTTCTGATGTTCTTTACGCCTGCCACTGCACCCGCTTTCAATTCTTTGCCTTCCATTATTGCTGCATCCATTTCCTGCAACCCTTTCTTTGTAAAGACAGATCCGCGGCCTGCATTAAACAAGATATTATCTTCCAGCATTTTTGTAGCAACCGTTACAGCTTCAACGGCTGACCCGTTGCCAGCAAGTATAGTATAGCCTGCGTTCAACGCAGCCTGCAGGCCAGACAAATATGCCTCTTCCAGTTCGGGCGTCATATGCTCTTTCAGAATTGTACCTGCTCCGCCATGTATTGCCAACACAATTTTTGCCATGCTGCGAAAAATTTATTCTTATAATCTCAACTATGAGTTAACGACATTCATTAATTACTCACTAAATCTTTAACTTTTCCTATAATAATCGCTGGTGAAAGATTCTTCATACACGCATGATCACCCCGATAACAAGGCTTATTTCCAAATACAGAACAAGGCCTGCAATACAAATCGATCTGCGCTGCGTTATCGATGCTTTGTCCCCAACCCATAAATCCTGCAAACGGATGTGTAGCGCCCCAAACTGAAACAACCGGCACATTTACCAGTGACGCAAAATGCATGTTTGCAGAGTCCATACTGATCATTACGTTCAACTGCGACATTAATTCCAATTCTTCCTCAATACTGAATTTACCTGCAGCGATAACTATACCCGGAAATTTTTCCTGCCATTTTACAAGAACCTCACCATCTTCTTTGCTGCCAAAAAAAATCATTTGCAAAGAAGAATCGGCATATAACTCTTCCACAACCTTTTCCATTAGATCCAGTGGATACATCTTTTCATTATACGCCGCAAAGGGAGCAATACCAATCCATCGTTTTTCTTTCCGATCAATTATCGATTTTATTTTTTCAGGTAAAGCATTATTGCCAGGTAGAATTATTTTGAAATCAAATTCAAAATTAAATCCCAATTCTTCAAAGACTGTTTTATAGCGATCAAAAGTAGATGGCAATTGTTTTAAAATCTTATCTTTCTTTCTTGTTAACTCTTTTTTCCCTGCACGGCCTTTATCAATAGCAGCGGTCTTTACTCCTTTAATCTTATACAAGCCTCTTACAACCTGCGAACGTAAAACATTATGTAAATCCGCAACGGCATCAATTGGTGTTGTATTATCTAATCTATTCAATTGCTTAAATAATTTAAACAAACCAGCAAAGCCTTTGTGTTCAGATTTGGTCTCTGCAAAATAAAGCGAAGCGTTCAACCCTTTGAATAACGGCAATAGTCGCCGACTTGTCAGTATCGTAAGTTTTACTGAAGGATACCTCTTTTGAAAAGAATGTAATACCGGTATCGTCATCGCAACATCTCCGGGTGCGGACAAGCGAATAACCAGGATATGTTTTGGTAAATTCAATAAGGTTATTTTTTGTATAAAACAGGGTTCAACGCGGGATCGTTATACATTTTCATCTGCTTATACAGCTTCATTTTCTTTTTTCCTGTATTAAGATCAGCCAATAACTCATCGATAGAGACAATCATATCCGCTTTCTGCTCCAGCAGAATTTTTAATTTTCGCTCACAGTTTTTTATATGTTCTTCACTTGCATCTTTTCTCTTTACTTCAGCCTGCATGTGATATATTTTCAACGCCAGTATAGAAAGCCGGTCTATTGCCCAACCAGGCGTTTCGGTATTGATACCTGCATTATCCATAGTTTTCACTGATCGCATTTCATCGAAGATTATGTCATCAATTACTTCTACGATATCCGTTCTATCCTGGTTACTTTTATCTATCCGCCTTTTTATTGTCAACGCTTCTGCGGGATCTATTTTTGGGTTACGTATAACATCTTCCAAATGCCATTGCACCGTATCTATCCAGTTTTTTTTAAAGAGAAGATTTTTTATACCGTCATCCGCAAAGGAATTATTGATAGGCTGGTCAATAGAATCGGCAACGTGATAAGCAATGATACTCTGTTCAAAAATTTCAAAACAATCTTTACTATTCAGCACGGGAAAAATTTTCGCAAAGATAAATGATTTCGGATGTCAGGTGTAAGCTGTCAGATGTCGGATTTATGATGGCTGATGTCTGATTTTATCAGGGCAGACATCAATTTCTCTTTAATTCTTGGGTTGAGATTGCTGCATTTTTTCAGAAATCCGACATCCTAAATCATCCATTCTTTGTGTTTCAAGCTGCTGCGCTTTTATTCCGGCTTGCCGCAAGAAAATACAGCGGTATACCCGCAAGAACAATGGCTAAACCGATTCCTGCAAATTTTGGTTTCATCGTAATGAGGAAAACACAAAATGTTATTGCCAATACAATATAGATCGCAGGTAATACAGGATAAGCAAAAGCTTTGTACGGTCTTTCTATATCAGGGC
Organism: Chitinophagaceae bacterium; assembly: GCA_049840875.1. Lineage (GTDB taxonomy): Bacteria > Bacteroidota > Bacteroidia > Chitinophagales > Chitinophagaceae > JAFDYH01. The sequence continues at coordinate 137,723 of JASGJE010000011.1, forward strand.
GTTTTTTGCGTAGTACAAAAATGCCAATGATCGTCAATGCATAAAACAGCACCACCACAAAGGCAATCATATCCAGCAGATCGCCATAGCTTCCGCTCAGGCATAAAAGTGATGCAACAACAGCCTGTACCCACAGCGCCCATTGAGGAACTGAATTTTTATTCAATGTGCCAGCCTGTTTGAAAAACAAACCATCTTTTGCCATTGTATAATAAACCCTGGCGCCTGCGAGAATTAAACCATTATTACAACCAAATGTTGAAATCATTATCATGATCGCTATTACGATAGAACCGGCATTGCCAAAAATAGAATGAGACGCCGCTACGGCTACTCTCTCTCCTTCGGGAAATGCGATATCGCCTAACGGTAACACATACAGGTACATCAGGTTGGCGGAAATATAAATGATCGTAACAATCAGAGTTCCCATAAACAGGCTAAGCCCGATATTTCGCTTTGGGTTTTTTATTTCACCTGCAATAAACGTAACATTATTCCATGAATCGCTGCTGAAGATAGAACCAACCATCGCTGCTGCAATTGCCCCTATCAATGTAGTACCGCTGATAGGACTCCATGCCCCTGCCTTCACAAATGCCCCTGAAGCATCTTTTTCCAGTTGCATTGCATTTAAACCTGTCTCCCAGTTCTGATGCCAGAAATTTTGTTTGACTAATAAAAATCCAAGTGTAATCAATCCAAATAGAGAAAGGAGCTTTGTGGTCGTAAACGTTGTTTGGATAATTTTTCCTCCCTCAACACCTTTTGAATTTGTAAACGTGAGAAAACAGATAAGCAGAATTGCTAACACCTGTGCCGCTGAAATTTTTATAAATCCGAGATCCAATAAAATGTTATTCTCACCCACCTGTGGTATCAGATATGCTGTATAACGACTAAATGCAACGCCCACCGCAGCAATAGTTGCCGTTTGTATCACTGCAAATAAACTCCAACCATATAGAAAACTTGCCAATGGATTAAATGCTTCCTTGAGATAGACGTATTGTCCACCAGCTTTTGGATACATACCGCTTAATTCTCCATAGCTAACTGCGGCTGCAACGGTCATAAAACCTGTAATCAACCACACACCGATCAACCAACCGGCGCTGCCTACATTGCGCACAATATCTGAGCTAACGATAAAAATACCGGAGCCAATCATCGAACCTGCTACCACCATTGTAGCATCAACCAACCCAAGAGACTGTTTGAAGGAGCTTTGTGCTTCTGCCATCGTATTACTTTAAGTTTTCAAGATAAGTATTTCAATGCATCTTTTAAACTTCCCAATATACTAATGTTGACACAGGCATGTTTTCATGCCATTACCACGATTTAAACGGATTTTAGCAGGCCATTTTTACCAAGGTATAATTCCATAATCAATTCACCGAAAAGTGTGTTGGCCCAGGCAAACCATTTGCGGGTAAACTTCGAAGGATCATCCTTATGAAACGATTCGTGCATAAAGCCGGTACCGCCATGTGTTTTTATCAACCATTGCACACATTGTTTGATTTCTGAGTCGTTTGCGCTGGTTAATGCCCGCATTGTAATACTCAGTGGCCATATCATAAACATTCCTGCATGCGGCCCTCCGATCCCCTCTCCTGCTTTTCCTTTGAAGAAAAATGGATTGTAAGAAGACAATACCAGTTTTCGTGTGTTCTGGTAAATGGGATCAGTTGCCGGAAGTGCATCCAGGTAAGGCAATGATAATAATGATGGAACATTCGCATCATCCATCAAACTATAACTACCAAAACCATTTACTTCATAGGCATATACTTTGCCGAATGCCGCATGGGTTGTAACTGCATATTGTTTCAACGCCCGTTCCACTTCATTCGCCAATGCGAGGCTCTCGTTTGCAAGTTCCGCGTCATGGCTGATCTTATCCAGCATCTCGGCCGCCTGTTTCAGCGATACAACTGCAAAAAAATTAGAGGGAATTAAAAACGGAAAAATTGTAGCATCATCACTAGGACGAAACATAGAACAGATCAATCCCACAGGTTTTGTCGGGTAACCATATCCGCTATTCGGTACGCCATCTGTCGCCCATGATGTATTCCGTTGAAACGTATAAGGGCCATCACCATTTTTGCGTTGCTGCGTTTTAAATGTAACTATGATTGCCTGAATTGCTTTTTTCCAGGCGCTATCAAACGGCGTAGTATCGCCGGTCGTTTTCCAGTATTTGTACGCCAGCCGGATCGGGTAGCAGAGTGAATCGATCTCCCACTTACGTTCATGAATACCTGCTTTCATATCCGTAATATCGGTCACCTTCCATTCGCTCACTTTTGTTTCATCTTTATAAAATGCATTGGCGTAAGGGTCAAGCAAAATATTCTTTGTTTGCCGGTTGATGACACCTGCTATCAATTGTTGTAACTTCTGATCTTTCTTCAGCAAAGCCATATACGGCCATACCTGGGCGCTGCTGTCGCGCAACCACATCGCATCAATATCGCCGGTTATTACGTAGGTATCCGGTTTTCCGCCACTCATTTCAAAGTCAACCGTAGTATCAAGTGTATTCGGAAAACAATTTTCAAACAACCAACCCAATTCTTTATTGGGCAAACCTGCTTTTATCTGCTTAATCATTGCTTCCACTGCATCGCTGGTAAACTTCCTGTCTGCCATTGCCGGCCGTTTACTTTCAAATTCATTTGAAGCAATAGCAAATAATTCTGCAGGCGAAAGGAATGCTCCTGCCGTTACGAGGCTGCTGGTTCTTAGAAAATCTTTTCGTGTTATCATACTACTGATTAATATTCGGAGAAAGTCCAAATCTAAGTCATTTGCAAATCGTGTTTCGTTTTATCTTTATCATGTAGCCCGCTATATTAACTCAGTATATAGCTAATTGAGATTGCTACAAACCTATCAATATGCAACCAGGATCAGATCTATTGTTAAAATCAATCAGCACAATTTGTCCTGCAATTACTGAAACCGAACTCTCTCTGTTCGCAACAAAATTTACTTTCAAAGAATTAAAAAAGAAAGATATTTTTCTGCAAGCAGGTAAAGTGCAAAAAACAATCGGCTTTATTACAGAAGGCCTCGTTCGTTCGTTTTATATCGATTACAATGGAAACGAAATCACAGTCGGCTTTTATTCGGAAAATGATTATGCCACGCATTATGCCGCATTTCTTCAGCAACAACCAAGTCAGTATTCTATTCAATGCCTCGAGCCAACAACGGTTGCCTGCCTTTCATTTGCCGACATGCAATGGATATACCAGCAGTCTTCCACATTTGAACGATATGGCAGGATCGTTGCAGAAATGATCTTAAAGAAACAACAGGCAAGGATAGAGAGCTTTATATTCCACACTGCAGAGGAACGTTATCTTGATTTTGTAAAACATTATCCCACTCTATTCAACAGGGTTTCATTGTCCCATCTCTGCAGCTATCTTGGTATAGAGCGACAATCATTGACACGCATTCGCCAGAAATTAGCACACCAGTAGTTTTTGACACATTTGTGTCAGGTGGCCTCTTGATTCATTTAGCAGCTTTGCATTATCAATTTAAAACAAACGATAATGGCAAAGAAAATCTTACTCATACTCGGACATCCATCAGAAAATTCATTTTGTAATGCTTTGCTGAATGCTTACCAAAGCGGAGCAATGGCCTCAGGCGCAGAATGTAAAACGTTATCCATCTCCAGGCTACATTTCGATGTAAACCTTGCTGATGGATATAAATCTGGTGAAGCTATGCAAATGGAAGAAGACCTGGTGGCTTCACAGCAACTGATCTCATGGGCAGATCACGTGGTAATGGCTTATCCCAACTGGTGGGGATTTATGCCGGCAATTACAAAAGGTTTTATCGATAGAATATTTCTGCCTGGCTTCGCATTCAAACATCACTCAGGAAAAATATTTCCTGAGAAATTACTCAAAGGCAAAGGCATGCGACTGCTCGTAACAATGGATACGCCAAAATGGTGGTTCTATCTTATCTACCGTGCTTCCCAATACCAGATATTGAAAGACATCGTGTTTGGTTATGTTGGCTTTGATCCCATCCGCTTCTCCACATTCGGATTTATCAGGAAATCGACCGATAAACTGCGCAGCAGCTGGTTGAAAAAAGTAGAACAACTCGGAAAGCTATTCAAATAAAAATTCTCATTAACAATAACTAATAACAATTAAAACTAAAAAAATGAAAAGAACAATTGTATCGCTGTTATCAGCAGCGCTTACCTCATTCGCACCTGCAAAGAATGTTGAGAATAGTATTGCCCAACCAACGACGTATGTTTTGGTACATGGCGCATGGCAAGCGCCTTATGTATGGGAAGCTGTTCGTGCCGATCTTGAAAGCAAAGGCAACAAAGTAATTATCGTGGAGTTGCCCGGGCACGGAAAAGACACTACAGCTACGTATACTTTATCGCTGGATGTTTACCGCGACAAAGTTGTAGATGCAATTTCCAATGTTGATGGCAAAGTAATCCTCGTGGGGCATAGCATGGGCGGCATGGTAATAACAAGTGTAGCGGAGAAAATTCCTTCCAAAATCAACAAGCTGGTTTATATCGGGGCTTTTCTTCCTAAATCAGGACAGGCGCTTACCGATCTGGCTTATTCTGATCCCGACTCTAAACTCGGACCTTTGCTGGTACCATCGGCAGATCAGTTAACGCTTGATGTAAAACGAGATAGCCTCACGTATCTTTTTATCAACGACGGTACGCAGGCTGAGAAGGATCGTGTGATTGCCAATTATCGTGCAGAACCTGCAATTCCATTTACAAACAAGGTGATGCTGACCAATGAAAACTTCGGTGTAGTAGAAAAAGTGTACATCAAAACCTTAGGGGATATCGTGATAAGTCCGGGTTTACAGAAAAGAATGATTGCTGACGCAGGGATCAAAACGATTTATGAAGTCAACACCAGCCACTCCCCTTTCCTGGCGCAACCACATACTGTATCAGGTTTATTGCTGAAGATTGCGAAGTGATAGACTATGTTATAAATAGAAAATCTCAGCATGACCGGCCGCACAATCGGCCGGTCATTTTATCAAATACACTACAAATAGTCAACCAGTCACCACGATTAAACACAATTAATTAATTTGTCCTCCTAAAAAATAAAAACAGGCAGCATGAAAGCATTAGTAATCGGCGCAACAGGAGCAACAGGAAAAGACCTCGTGAATATATTATTGAACAGCCCTGCTTATACTGCAGTCGTCATTTTTGTACGCCGCTCTACCGGTATTGTTCACCCGAAACTGGAAGAAGTGTTAACTGATTTTGATAAATTGGAAGCAATAGCAAACCATATCACTGGCGACGTTTTGTTTTCATTGCTTGGTACTACACTGAAAATAGCCGGCTCAAAAGAAGCACAGCAACATATCGACTATGAGATTCCCTTAAAGTTTGCTGAAATTGCAAAGAGCAATGGCGTAAAGGCGACGGTATTATTATCGGCCTATGGCGCAACGCCGTCAAGCAGGATATTTTATTCCCGGTTAAAAGGCAATTTGGAAAAGGAAATTGGCAAGCTAGCCTTCGATCAGTTTATCATCTTCAGACCGGGGTTATTGCTCCGCCAAAATACTGACCGCAGAGGGGAAAGAATCAGTGCATCGCTATTGAAAGCACTGAATAGCGTGGGAATCATAAAACGGTTCCGGCCGATGCCGACACATACGCTTGCGGAAAAAATGGCGAAAGCTCTGAATCACTTTACCGGAGGAACCCATGCTATAGAGCTCAATAAAATTTTTGAGTTGTGAAAGATGTGATTATTCTATGTCAGAGTCTGAATGACCAATGAAAATTTTGGTTAATTTGCTTTTACAGCTTAGTAGTACAGCGATGAGGAAAACGAATTTCATACAGTCGATTTAAATGAATCACAGGAATAGCTATAGCCTCTTGATTCATACCATTTAGCAAGAAGGTGGCAATAGATAAAATAGACTCGGGTGATTTATTATAATAATCAACTTTCTATTAACTGGCTAATCCAAAACTCACTTTCCGAGTTTACTGTTAATTACCTTTTCCACATAATCAATCACCTCTTGCTTTTCCGATGAAGAATATACAAACCTCCGCTGCTTACGAAGGATATAATTTGCAATTTCATCCGATTCTTTATTTTCGACATAGTATAAGTGTTCAATCTCTTCAATCATTTTTCGGACTCTATCCCTGTATTCACTTGCTCTTTTCAATGCATCTGCATCAGCATTGATTACTTTGTGTCGTTCCAAAGAAGTTAAGGCTGTTGTCAGATATTCGCAATCAGCGCTTATTTTTTTAACTCTATCAAGAGGTACTTTCCCGATTCCATTACAGTAGGCACATTTGCCGGGCACCCAAAACAATTCTTTTTTAAGTCGCTTTATATCCTGCATGTCAACATGCCCTTTGCCCAGGCATCTCGGACAATCAACCATATTTCTGCGAAATATTTTACCAATCAAATTCATTTAAAAAAATTACAGGGTGATTAATTTTTCAATCCGCGTTAAAACTATTGCGAATTCAGATGTCCGATAAAACTCATTAGCTCATTTAATTCTGCCTTAGACAGTTCATCCAAACGAATCGCAAAATCGCCAACAAATGGTTTTACTTGAATTAAGATAAGCAAATCATCTTCTATGCGAAAAGAAGTAAAGACGGATAGTTTTCTTTCATAAACAGTCTGCGAATCTCTGTATGCGATGCGCTCGCTGTTTATATTAATGACTGCCTCAGAGTTATTGCTTGACCAGTTGTCAACATATGCTTTCACAGAGTCAAAGAAATCTTTTTTCGCCTTAAAAAGAAAAAACACCACATATAAGGCCACCACGATAAGTGCTAATCCGAAAGTTGTTGAAAAATTCCAACAGGAGCTACTTCTATCAGAACCAGAAAGTCCCTTGCTTAAATAAAAAGCTCCAAAAAGCGTAAAGGCAATGACGGATATCCAGTTATTTCTTGTGTGGCTTTTCCAGAGAATCCGGTTCTGTTTTTGATAAACAGATAAATCTCTCCTGACAATATTGACGTTCATAAATTAATAAAATGAAAGTAGTGTTGAAGTACCGTCTTTATAATACTATTCCGCATAATAGACGCTAAATTGAAATCAAAGATATACTCATAGTATTGCGAAAACAACTGATGCCAGTATACAGAAAATCGAATATCTATTCATGATTCGGAATACTGTAGAGACTTGTGTTGACTATTGTTCAGAATTACATGCTTCCGGATTCCGGCCAGTTTTTCCAATGTGTATTTGATTTCAATGTCGGCTTGTATAAAGTAGTATCGCCAGTTACAATAACCTTAGCTATTAGTTGCCATGTCTCGTAAGAACCTGGCCGGTTATCCTGATATTGGTTTTCATTGTATTCATTGGTGGAGTTTTCTTGTTGTATTACCATAGCAACAAAAGCGTCGTAATCTACCGGGTATTCGCCTTGCACAAGGTTTTTATTAAATTCATAAGTTGCCCGCAGATGTTCGTCGCTCATTACCGGCTGAATAATTTCGCTGAAATCACGGTGATACCACTCGTCAATTACCAATATTTTGGTAAGCTCAATAGGTATTGATTTGTAAAGTTCTTCGTCTGTAGCTCTGAATAAGTCACGATGTTTTGCTATCAGCAATCTGCCAACTTCTTCTATTGAAATTTCCCCGGGTTCGTATTCTTTAAGTTCAATTCCCGCATTCAAATAATCCTGCTTATCGTGAAGTAGCTCAATCTTACGTCCCCTGATATTCCAAAATTTAGCATTTGTCTTTAAAACTTCACCGTCAACCGTATTCCTGAATTCATCCCAGACAATCGGATAAACTGTATAATGATTTGTTTGTTGCCCATTGTAATGGTCTAAACTGATCAGGCAATTCCCGAAATAATATATATCGAGCATAATGGCTCCGCCCCTTGGATTGTAACCTAATCGTTCGGCCGCTATCGCCCAATTGTCATTATCGCCTTTGAAAATATTAAGCCTGCAATCAATGAGGTAGGAATACACATGTCCGAGGTCTATAAACTGGCAATAGTCCCCCATTTTATAGTCGTCTAATTTTTTAAGAATTTGTTCTTCTGTGATCATAGCAACGTGTCCCAATATAAAAGCACCCGGCAGGCAGGTTGAAAATATCTTCTTGAAGTTATGTACAAAAGCCGATAATTACTTCTTTTGACCGAACGTCTCATTACGTGATGCAGCGAGACAGGGAAGCCATGATTTACACCCGATAGTTATCGGTTTACAGACGTTATAATGTCAAACAAATTTGTATGAAATTCAATATTTCCTGCAGCTTTAGTCCGACCATCGGCCAGTTATTTTTGAATACAGGCTGTCACCTCTCTTGGTAAACATCATACCAATACCGCCGCCGCATAACATTCCAAAAATACAGGGTAGTGTGTCTATACCTTCAAGTCTTCCCGTGTTGAAAAGATGGTGCCCGTTCTTGTCAAATTGCGGAATTACACAAGTGTTTTGCAGGTATATCTCGTAAACGGTATCTATTTTTTTAAAACTTCGAAGTTCAAGAATGTTGGGAAAATCTGTCGTATCATTTCTAAGACTTGTTGCCAAAGAACATATCTGGGACTGTGACAAAAACTTAAGCTTGATGTCTCTTGGAAAGAATCTTGAAATATTTGAGTCACCCTGGTAAATTTCTTTTCTGAAAATAATTGTGTCGCCAAATGGATTGTTACGTGTCAATGAGGAAATATCCGGCAAATTATGTCTGTAAAAAGCGCTATCAAGAAGCAACCTCATGATTTTTGCAGTGTCACTCTCTGAAATAGCAGGTTTAATTGCTTTAGTGCTGTCATTACAAGAAATAACGATAAAAAATGGGGCTGTTAGGAGTATGTTTTTTAAAGTACGTACAGTCATCTTTATATTGCATCCAACGTTCAATACCTTATGTAGAATAAAAATTAGCACTCTATCCAAAGACAATCACTATTGACGTGACTGCCTGTTGAAAATATCCTTCTTGAAGTTATGTACAAAAGCTGATAATTAGTGGTTAGCCCAAATTACACAACAATCTATATTGGCTATTCATGCTTATTTCAAAAAATCATTTAAGTAACCTATAATCGTTTTCGTTTGCATCATCAGGCTAACATGAGCTTGCGATGGAACGATGGCCAATTGTGATTTTGGCATTGGCGCCATATCCGCAGCAATATTACCACCCAGCAACTGGTACGTCTTTGCCAATTCAACTTTATCTACGCCGTCATTATCACCTGCAATAAGTAATACCGGAGATGTAATATGAGCAATGCTGCTATCCCCTACGTCGAATGGCTCACCTGCGAAAGTGATCATCTGGTTTAAAAAGCTTCTCCATTTTGTTTTATCAGGTGCAACGGCTTCATATCCCGTTTTTAATGGAGTATTATCAAAAAATTCAGGTTTAAAACCTTCCAATGCATTATTTACAACAGGCAACCAGCCACTGCTTTTATATGTAGAAGAAATAATTATCAATTTGTTTAACCGCTTGGGAAATTGCACAGCAAACTGGTACGCTACGGAGCCCCCCATACTGTATCCGGCAACATCAGCGCTATCCACTTTTAAATAGTTCATTACTTGTTCTACATCACTTGCCAGTGTAACAATGTCCATTTTCCGGTCAGAATATGGGCTGTGGCCATGTCCCTGCATTTCAATGGCAATCACCTTTCGGTTCTTCGACAACGCAGGGATTAATTCTGCCCAGTTCATTTCAATCGTATAAAAGGCCCCATGCAGCAAAACGATAGGTTTTCCCTGGCCATATACTTCATAATAAACTTTGATGCCGTTAACCGGAGCATAGCCACTTGCGGAAGGTTTAATCTTCTGTCCAATTGATTGAGATGTCATAAACAGAAACATTGAAGTCATAAAGATTGTTACGAGTGGATTATTGAATCCTGGTAAGCTTTTCATCGTGTTGTTTATTTTTTACATAATTAACGTTAGCAAAGATTAAAAGGAAACGGGGATTTATCAGGTGCTATAGCGACAAGATTAGGGTTAATTGCGACAATTGCACTCTCAGCACGCGGCAATCACCACCAACGACATAATCGTCGACACTAACAGAAGCCAATACTGTGTAGGGAAGTACCATTATTAAAAGTCTATCAAAATAGTTTCCGCTTATTCGCATCGTAAAAAATAAATGATTACGGTTTATGTATTGGCGATAGTGAGGCATTTGAAAAATCATGAAGCATTCGCACAAATGGCCGATGAAATTACTATTGTTGAAGGTACAACTATTAACCCCACAATTGTCAATACGATATTATCTGTTCAACGATCTTATCTTGTCTATTACGTCAACGTTTTCAATATCCCCTGACGTTTTGGAAATTATGTCAAACACTTGCTTTTGAAACGTATCAAAATATTCCTGATTTTTCCGAACGTTTGCGTTTCGCGCCTTTACAATGTAGGGTGTATTAAAAGTGTATGTTCTCGGCTTTATTTGAACGCCACAAAGTAATTGATCGTTACTCTTTAGTTCGTAGTCAACTGCATACCTGTGGTCAAATTCACCGGATGTTTTTGTGAACTCAAGTAATGGGAAGATTGCCTTTAGCTTTTCAATTGTATTAAGTTCCCTAATGATAATGCCGTTCCAGGTTTCGCATATGGTTCTGTAACGTACACATTCAGCGCATTCTTCCTCTGTTATGTCAACACCTTTTTGTCTGACGTAGTCGTGCAGTATCACGCCCTTTTCTAAGAATTGCTGTTTTGTCCGCCCATATTGAAAATTTAAATTTTTTGTATCCCAATCAAGCTGGTCAATCTTTTGAGGATTTGTCCGTTTAAGGGTATGATCATTAAGCAAAGCTTGTTCCTGTAAGGCAAGGGATTGAACTTTTAAGTTTCGTTCTTCTCCACTTTCATAGTAAAATTGCTCCCATTCTTCTTTGTTCAAAAACGTTCGTGTTTCAATTAAAGTTGAAACATAACCTACACTCCAGGGGTCGTTTAGACATAGGTCGTTCCAAGGTCCATTTGTTCGTCTAAATTTCGCTTCGCCTATCTGTAAGGTGAATTCATTCATAAGTAGTCGGTGCTAAGGCTGCTATTACGAGAAGGGATTGGTGCAGTATAGGATTCGGGAAACATCCAATTCAGATAAAAGATGATTTTCTACTGCTGGCGATGTTTACAACGTCCAGCCACACTTGCAGCAAATCCAATGTTGTGTGTTCGTACTTCTCTGTCAATGATTAAGAACTTTCCTATACTTTTGAACTGTGTTTCCTAAAATGTCGCCAATGTAAATATTCTCGTCTTTGTCAACTGTCAGGTCGTGATACCAGGAAGTTTCGCCTTCATAAAAACCACTTCTTCCAAATCTTGTTTGCACTTTTCCTGTTGAGTCAAAAATAAAAGCGTCTGAACCGCGATGCTTGACTTTTAAAAATGTAAAATCGTCAACTGCAAACAATTTTGATTTTGTATTATCAAATGCCACTGCACAAATTGCCCCAAATGAATTGCCGGTAATTTGTTTTATGAATTTGCCAGTTGTGTCAAATATTTGTATTCTATCATTTTCTCTGTCTGAAACGTAAACATTTTCATTACGGTCTAATGTAATTCCGTGAGGTATATTAAACTCACATTCTTTGTCGCCTTTTTTGCCCCACTCAAACAAATATTTTCCTGTCGCTGAAAACTTTATAACTCTGCTGTTTCCATAACCATCGCTAACATAAAACGAGCCATCTTCTGCAATTGCAATGTCTGTAGGTTTGTTGAAGTGTAAACTGTCATTGCCTGCAACTTTTGCTTCTCCAAGTTTCATTAAAAGTTTTCCATCGTGGGTGAATTTGAAAATCTGATTAAGCCCAACATCTGTAACCCAAATATTATTTTCACTGTCAACTTTTAAGCCGTGAGGCATTATGAAAAGATTGTCGCCCCAACTGTTTATAATTTTTCCGTTGTCTTTGTTGATGATTAAAATCGTTTTACTTCTTATTGGACTGTCCGGCATTGTTCTAAAAAAAGACCACTCTCTGTCTGCCCTATGAAAAACTACAATATTTTCGCTTGTATCAATACTAATACCTGTTGGATTTCCCAACTTTAAATCCTTTGGCAAGTCAAGCCAGTTTTTAACAAGTTCATATTTTGTTGTCGTGTCAAGTCCTTTACCTTTTTTAATTGGTTGTAAGAAATAACAAATGAGTAAAAGTCCTGCTACACTAAGTATGAGATAGATAAATTTCTTAAACATTTGCCAAGGTTACAAGGTCATTTTAGTATAACGCATAGCGAATAGAGCTTGATGCAGTTTTGGATTTGGGAAATGACCAATTCTGATAAAAGCTGATTTTCTACTGTTGGTGATTGTTTCAATGTTCAGCCCCACTATTGCCAATACCATGTTAGCAGTAGTTTTCATTTCTTTTCTTTTGGTAATTCTCTCCAAGTGTAGCTTTTTTGTACAATTTTCCAAGTGCCTTGATATTTCATAATCAGAAAATAGTCTGTAAAAACTCTCCAACCCGGCACTTCAATTTCCGCTTTCGCTATTGCAGCATCTTTTTCAATGTCAATAGATATTATTTTTCCAATTCTGTTTGATTTTTCACCGACTTTTATGCCAGAAATATATTGTTCTCCTGAACGTATCCATAAAGTGTCTTTGGCAATTGTATATAGATTAAAGTTTGGGTGAAAGGCTTTGCGAAGTCTGTCTGGTTGTCCATTAGCTGTACCTTCAATATAGTCAAGTAGTATTTCAGTAATTTGTTCATAATCACTTTTTGCAGATTTATTAACAGCTTCATTAAAGATGGTCTTTAAAATTGCAATTACTTCGTTTGCTACTTTGGAAGCAGAAGTTGGGTCTTGACCCGTTACGAACCTACCGTCAACAATATAAAAACCGTCTTGTCCTTTGTCAGAATAAATAAAATTTCCTCCATTGCTTTTTATTGCTTTGTCCATTGAAAATGGAAATGCTTTGTAATAATCCATTTCTTTTTTTTCAAGTATGTCTGGGTAACCTGTTATTTTTTTTCCTGCATAAAGAGACTTCCCATTTTCGTCTTTTAAATAGGCAATTCCCGCTGTTCCGTGGCATATAGTTGAAACAACACCATTTTTATTGTAAATACTTCTTGCAATTTTTTGAATTAATGTGTCTCCGGCCACGCCATACATCGCTGCACCGCCACCACTATAAAAAATTGCTAAATAATTGTCGACAATAATTTCACTCGGCTTCATTGTGTGTTCCAATTTGTCCATAAACCAACCGTCGTACAAATATTTTTTTTGAATACTGTCAGAAGTGTTTATGTAGCCTACCGGGATTGCGCCGCCATTGGGGCTAATAAAATCAACAAAATATCCTGCTTTTGTAAAAATGTCGTAAGGAACTATTATTTCTTGAAAATGATTAGAGGCAGGAATTTTTGTATTTCCATAGAACTCTTGATTTGATGTTACAAATAGGATTTTCTTCTGTGCTGACACTGTTGTCAGTGTAAAAATTGTCAAAATATATGTCAAAATTTGTCGCATTGTCTGTCTTTTAGAATGAGGGCTAACGATTGCGCTTTCCGAAGTTCCAAGAAAAAAAGAGAAGGCCAAATGACCGCAGGTTATTTGGGAAACAGAAACACCGCCACGGCACGCCAGCCCCAATCCGCTTTATCTTTCTGGGGGCGGCAAGATTGAGCCTTGGTCCCATCGGTGGATAAACTATTCTTACATCCTCTTTAGCGCGACAATTTACAAAACAACATCACAATATTTTCCAACATTGCCTCTTTACAAATACATATATTTTTCTTTAATAAGAAAATATGTAGTTGAGTTCTCCCGGGGGTTGCTTTAAGACATTTTCCTTATTTAGCAATGGCTGTTCATTGTATATGCAAAAGCGCAGGCAATCAGCTGTTCCGGGGTCTGTCGGAACAGTTATTAATTTTGAAGATGTTTGTGGCAATAACCCGGATGGACGTAGAGCAAAATTTTCAACACGTAATATTCAATGTTCAATTAAAGTGCGCCAGTGGGCTATTGACATCTTCATAATTACCATGAGCTTATTGTTTATAGCCTATTACTTATTTCCTGCTATAAAATGGGAAACCCCGCCGAAAGACGGGGTTGTTACCACTCAAAATAAAACTGCTTATGAGAAAAGTGAGACTGCTTATTTCATCCACCACACTTTGATGTCGGACGTATTACCGCCCATCTTTGCTAACTGTGCATTGTAATTATCCGTATTGTTCACTGCTTCATCCTGTGCATATGGAAGACGGTAGAATGTCTTGAACGTTGCCGATGGATTGCTTGCTGGGTCTACCGGTGTTGCCATTGTTCTTCTCCAAAGATTGTGTGCTAACCATGGCTGGCGGAAATACGAAAGCCATTCCTGTGCATATATCTTTTTCACCGCATCATCTGCGTCACCGGCGAAAGCAACTTTGGGATTAGCAAACAACGTATTCATTTGTGTACCTGTTGGTGGCGCCGGCGCCGCTGCTGCCCAGTTTTCACTAGCATTGTCTGTTTTAGCAGCCACATCATACCAGAAGTTTACTGATGATGTGATACCTGCTTTATATTCTGTCTCAGCAGTTGCCACGCTTTGCGCAACGCCTAATCCCCTGGCGTAGGCTTCCGCTTTCAGGAAATGTACTTCCGCAGCAGAGAGAATCACTTCAGGAATGTACCACTCATCGCGGATGAGATACCAGTTAAACAAAGAATATAACGCGCCATTCTTTGCGGTAGGATCTGTACCGGCATCACCGCCGTATGCATTGATACCGTCACCGGTGCTTACACCAATGGTATACGGCGCCCATTCATCAGCATCATTTGTTTCAACAAACAATTTCGCTCTCGGGTCGAAGATGCCTGCATCCGTATTGTTGTCAGACACCATATTCCACATGGTACTGCTCATACGAAGAAAACCAGCGCCGCCAGATGATACACTCCACCATCTTACCCACAGATCATAACCGCCAAGAGAAGCCGGCCACATGGCCACATCGCCTTCATCTTCTACTAACGGCTTCGAACCACCTAAAATCTCCTGGATGATTGGCGTTGCTGTTTGCGGATCCTTCTCTACGATTTGCATAGCCTGGCGCAGGCGAAGTGAGTTGGCAAACTTTTGCCATTTGGTCATATCGCTGCCGAAGAATGTATCGAAACTTCCTAATGATACTGCATTTGCATCAGTAGTTGTAATATTATCCGACGCCCACTTCAGATCGTTTAGCAGTGAATCATATATTAATTGCTGTGAATCGTAACCTACCCGGAAATTATCTGAATTTCCCGAATAAGCCTTACCGGCATTGAAGTATGGTATGTCGCCAAACTGGTCTGTAACATGAAATGTTTTGTAAGCCCGTAGAATATACAAGATCGCTCTTATGTTATTCATCGATTGCTGATCTTCTGCAGCATTTACCTTATCTAGAGCAAGGTTGATATTTTGCAATGTGCTGTAATATCCGCTCCAGATTTCACTGGAAGCACTTGCCAGTACATAACCTGAAATGCTACTTGAAGCAGCCAACTGTGTTACGTTATAATAATAATCATTGTGCACTGATGCCTGTTCTGTACCGCCCAAAAATAATGTACTGATGACACCATTAACCAATGGGCCAATATCCGTGGTTGATGGATTCGCATGGGATGCGTTAAGTTCCTCGAAGTCTTTCGTACAGGAACACCATACGAAAGCAACAGGAAGTATATAGAGACCTATTTTCTTTAGATTAATCATACAATTTAATTTTTTCATTGTAAGTGACTGTTGTTAACATCAATTCTTTAAAAGGAAGCTCTTACCTGGAAGCCAAATGAACGGACACCTGGTAAAGAAGCGAACTCGATACCTTGTGCATTACCGGCGCCATTCGAACCTTCGGGGTTGATATGGTCAGGCAATGAACTATAGATATAGAAAAGATCTCTTCCGATTAATGAAATTGATGCACCCTGGAACACTTTCGTTTTCTTTACAAGACGGTCAGGAATTACATAGTTCACTGATAATTCCCTGAACTTATACCATGTATCGTTCATCACTGCAGAACTATGGATCCACTGACTATTGTTGGGACCGCTGCTCCATACACCATACTGCATGTATTTGTAATAGTAATGCACTACAGTTGAGTTTTCCTTTCCATCAGGATAAACGCCTGGCAGAATCACACCAACGTTTGACGTAGTACCATCGGGAGAAGTATAAGGAAGGCCGCCGCCATCTCTTTCTTTCAATGTTTCAGGCGCAGTACCCTGTTGCATCATTGCAGCCCATGAACCAACCCACATCTGACCACCGATTTTTGCATCAATCAATGTGTTGACAGAGAAACCGCCTTTGAATGTAAATGTGTTGGTGATACCACCGCGCCATTTTGGAGTAGCTGTACCCACAGGTACAACAGTCTTTGTAGCCTGGTACATTGTACCTACCATAGAAGCTGCTACAGCATCGCTTACGCCAAAATTGCTCTTGATCATTGCAGCATCCTGCAGCAAAGGCTTGTGCGTTGCAGGATCATATACATAGTCGTACGCCATGATAGCGCCGAATTCCTGGCCAACTACTGCAGAGATATATGTACCGCTGCCACCCCAGATATTATTCAGGTCAACTCTCGTTGCGCCGGGTGTTAATGAAAGCAGGCGGTTGTTGTTCTTCGAACCGTTCAGGCTTACATCCCATTTGAAGAACGACTGATCAACAACTCTTGCTCTTACGATAAACTCAAAACCAGAATTCTCCAGAACACCTGTATTAACAACAATACTTGAAAGACCGGATGAAATCGGTAACGGGGAGTTTAACAATTGCTGTATAGCACGGCCGTGGTAATAACGCAGGTCGAGATTAACCCTGTTATTGAGAAAGCCTAAGTTCAATCCTACGTCAGTTGTCTTATTGATTTGTGGTTTGTAGTTAGCTGCAGGTACATAGTTTGGCAAACTTGAAGTTGGGTTACCGGCGAATGTGCCTGGATTATATATCGTGTTGATAGCGTATGGTGGCACATCTACTGCACCTTCTGCCCATGCTAATCTTAATTTACCAAAGCTTAAGATTTTTGGATCAATCTTCAACAGATCTGAAAAGATAAAGCTACCTGCAAATGAAGGGAAGAAATAAGACCATTGTGATTTTGGTAGTGTAGAAGACCAGTCATTTCTGCCTGTGATATCGAGGTACAGGTAGTTTTTATACGAAAGGTTCAGGAAAGCATATGCTGAATTTAGTTCCTTGTCATACCATGTTTCTGTTGGCACCTGGCCTGACTGTACAGTACCGGAATAGTTTCCAAAATAAGTTAAATAAGGAACCGCCAGTGTAGATGTATTTGTACCCATTATACCGTATAAAGACCTTTTATACGATGTTCCACCTAATGATAATTTTGCATTGATCCCTGTCTTTGCAATATCTTCTTTGTGCAATGTCGCCAATACATCATAGTTGTTGGCAATATCCCGTGTAAGGCCGTTTGCATATTTGCTATTTAATGTTCCTGTTGAGTTAGTAGGATCATTAACCGCTTTGTCTTCATTGTTATTAGCATCCAGGCTCGCTCTCACCATGAAGTTTAAAAAACTTGTTGCTTCATAGTTCAATTGTGCAGAACCAATCAGCTTTCTGCGTGTAACAGTTTCATTATTGGCGTATGTATTCCAATAAAGGAATTGCGCCGATCCGTTACCAGCCCATGTAAATCCTGTCAAGGGATTGCGTGATCCGTCTGGCAAACGATAGTCGCCGTTATCTGCAGCGCCACGATAGTTTCTACCATAGGCATAGATCAGGTTTGATTGCAATCCACTTTCGGTATTACCCAATGCCGGAGCATTGTGGTAAACGTGATTGAAGTAAGATACATTCACCAGCATCGTTACCCTGTTCGTAAGCTTGATGCTTGTACCAAGGTTAAACGTTCTTTGTTTATAATCAGAATTTGGAATAATTGCTGTGTTATCGAGGTTTGTAAATGAAGCACGAAGAGAACCCCATTCATTGCCGCCAGACACGGACACGTTGTGTGATATCTGGTTTCCATCGCGATAATATGATTTGATATTATCTGGTTGTGGTACATCCGCTTTCGTTGTACCATCCCACCATTTAATCATAGTGCCATCCATTTCATGTCCCCATGAACTACCAGAGCCTGGCCAACTCACCTGGTTCCAGGTATCGATACCGTAAGGTCCAGTTCCTGTTTTTGGGTCAACGAACAAACCAACCCATCCATCAGAAAGCATCGGATTACCGGAGCCGTCAGTTGGATACTGTGGTGCATTTAATGACACCATTCCGCCAGCGCCATATTTGTTCTGCATATCGACGAAGCGATAAGGATGTACGTTTTTATAGCTCAGGTTATAGTCAACTCCAAGACCTTGTTTTTTCCCACCTTTTTTTGTTGTGATTAATATAACGCCGTTTGCACCACGACCACCATAAGCAGCAGCGGCGGCTGGTCCCTTCAATACGCTCATATCTTCTATGTCCTGTGGATTGATCAGGTTGATAGCGCTACCCCAGTCTTTAGGAGCTGTTACATCTTGTGCTGCGGTTGGAATGGTATTATCCATCGGCATACCGTCGATGATGATCAACGGTTGGTTATCTCCCGTCAAGGTATTGTTTCCGCCAATGATGATGCGAGTGCTACCACCATCCACACCGTTGGGAACAGTAACGTTTACGCCAGCCATTTTACCACTCAATGCGGTAATAACATTTGGCGCATCTGACTTTGTGAGCTCGCTACCCTTAATCGCTTCCTGCGAGTAGCCCAACGCTCTTTTTTCACGTTTGATACCGAGGGCTGTCACAACAACTTCACTGTTAGTACCAACAGACGATTTTAATGTCAGCAATACCTGCGACTGGTTACTTGTATTTATTTCCGTAGTTTCAAAACCAACTGAACTAAACACAAGTGTTTTTTGCGTAGGCTCTACAGATACAGAGAAAGAACCACTGGCATCTGTAACGGCCAATGTTTTTCCACCTTTTACAGAGACCGAAACACCTTGTACCGGTTGCCCCTGCTCATCTTTGATGACGCCGGAAACCGTTTTTTGTTGCCCATAAGCAACAATGCCGACTATGCAAAAGAGCATAGTAAACACATGAAGCAATTTTTTCTTCATAGCAATTTTTGTTTAAAAAATGAAATGTAATACCCGGCCGTTACCCATACATTGGATAATAGTGTGGTAATAGCCTCTCTTGGTTTCGAATGGTTAGTTTATCATGAGCGCCGTCGCGCTTGTTTCCCGCTGTTGTTCAAAATTTTCCATCACCAGCGCCGCTGCACCGATCAGTTCTGCTTCGTGGCCCAATTCCGATATCTGCAACTTTGTACCGGTTGCCAGCCGCGGAATGCAATGTTCATTCAACGCCTGCTGGATTGGCGCTTCCCAGATTTTGCCAGCTACTGAACCTCTTCCGCTCAATACGATCTTTTCAGGGTTCAGAAGGTGGATCAATACTGCCACACCACGGCCGATATTGTAACCGGCATCAGACAGCAACTCGACGGCGAACTTATCGCCCCGTCTTGCGGCATCGATGATAATATCGCATGCACGTTCCCGATGGTTTTCGGGTAATTCTTTAATAAGGGTAAGCTTGCCTGCCCGAATGCCATCCACTGCTTTATCGATCACTGCGACGAGAGATGCTTCTGTTTCCAGGCAACCCATCTTGCCGCAACCACATAGTTTGTTGTTTGTAAAAAGAGGAATATGACTGAATTCACCGGCAAAGCCATTTTCTCCACGAAACAATTCACCGGAAAGTACAAGGCCCAGACCTACGCCCCATCCGATATTAATAACCATGGCATTGTTGGCTTTGGATAGTAATCCGAAACTCAATTCAGCCAGCGCTATGAGGCGGCTGTCATTATCGATGAAAACCGGCAGGCCTGTTTTGAAAGAAATAACTTCGTTGATGCTTTGTTTTCCGGCATCAAGAAATGTATAATTGATTCCTTTGTGCACATCGATAAAACCAGGCATACCTATACCAATGCCAACAATTTTATTTTTATCTATGCCGGAGGCAAGTATGAATTCGTTTATTTTATCAGCGAGAGTGGTGACGGGTGAAGGATTATTACGGAGCGCCAGTTGAAAATCTGCAGCGGGCACAGCATACCGGTTTTGCATATCCAGTATCGCGATGCGGGTAACGAACTGATCCATTGCTACCGATACCACATACATTCTATCCTCCTTCAGCGCATATGTTTGCGGACGGCGACCGCCTGTTGATAAAGCATAACCAGTCTCAACAACGATATCTTCCTGGATAAGTTCGCTTAAAATCTTGGTAGTGAGCGGTAGGCTTTTTTCAATCTTATAGCTGATATCAGCACAGGAAAGCGACTTATTGAAGTAAAGTTGCTTAATAATCTCCTTCCGATATGACAATTGTTTTGGTCGCAAGTAGGCAATCAGTTTATAAAATCGGCTGTCAAGATATGGGAATTAGTATATATAAAACAACAACTATGTGTTGGTTTTTCAAATCTGGCGATACTTTCACGAAAAAATTAGGAAGTGTGCGGCATTTCGTTTAAAAAGGAGAACGCTAACTTTGTCTTGTCGTAGAAATCAAGTAATGTAGTTGAAATATAAAATATTATGAAGGCTTCGTCTTCCTAAAGGGAATGCTGCCAGAACCCAAGCGGAAGAAAATTTAAAAAGTGTTCTATAATTACTCCGGGGGAAAAAATAATTAAAAATAAATTAATTGGGTTCGAGGCAATGGCTGTATTTTAAATAAAAACCCCTCCGATATTGTCGAAGGGGTATAAAAAAAGTAGAAAGAGTATCTGTTTAGAAATTAGGTCCGCCAGTATCCCACCATAAGCGGGTTGCAATATCGTCGGCAGCACCGGCTCCCATCGTTCCAACAGCAGCAGTAACAGCTGCCGTGTTGCCGGTTCTTTCACCATTTACAAAAGGCATTCTTTTAAGCCACTGGTCAGCAGGTATTACACCCCAGTCAGGGCTACTATCATTCTTCGCCACATGTGGAATTTTAGGGTAGCCTGTCCTTCTGAAATCAACCCATGCCTCCAATGTTTGTGTAAATGCAGCAAAATATTTTTGCGTAATAATCTTTTCGAGTTTCAATTCTTTATTATCAGCATCATTCCATGCAACAGTAATCGTTGAAGCGGCTGAAAAATTATTGCGTGAATCAATCGGATCAACATAATTGATTGGCTTGCTTGTAGCATCAGCAAGATACGCGTCAACGCCACTGGCTCCCCAATCAGCGAAGGACAGCTTTACGCCATTTTCATAATTTGTTTTGGGATCGCCTGCACCGGCCCAACCTCTGAGACCTGCTTCGGCTTTTAAGAATGCTACTTCAGCAGCGGTAAAATCTCTTCTTGTCTGTACAGAGTTGAAGTCATTGGACACTTTCGAAAAAGGAACATGATCAGCTTTTGCTTTAATGTAGGCACCATTGCGTATACCCTTGTAAGGTACTAATGGATGATCAGCATAAAGAGCAGCGTTTGTTACAGGCGCATAGTATTTTGACATACGACCATCATTTAAGCCAACCATGAACGATTCCATTACCGCGCCCATACGTGTATCATCCCATTGATAACAGATCTGTGCCACCGGCATAATGTTTCCGTTAAGCGAGTTGATAAAATTATCCGCATTCGTTTCTATCAATCCTGCGGGATCACTCAACGCTTTCTCACCTTGTGTTTTTGCCTGGGCGGGATCTACTTTTGAAATGCGCATTGCTAGTCTCAGACGCATTGAATTTACCAGTTTCATCCATTGGGGAATACTTCCTTTATATGCAGTAGGATCAAATTTTGCAAAGCCATTGTAAGCTGAATTTGCACTGAAATCCGACTGAATAGAATCTAATTGTTTAAAAAATAACGGATACAAAGCAGATTCAGCGTCATATGGAATAGACGAGGCTGTACTTCCATAGTTGCTATAAATAATCGGACCATGGATTGCAGTTAGTTTAGCCATTGCCAATATTCGAACCAACTTAGCCCATGTTGCAAACATTGGTAAACTGTTATCTTTCGCCAACTGAATAACCTGCTTTGCTGGAGACATTACGCTACCGTATTCGCGACCCCAATAAGAATTCCAACGGATATAATACGTTGTATTGTTTACGTTACCTACAAAGTCGGTGGGTGTATTCATATAACCCATCCATGAATCGTAACACAAATCTTCTTCAATCTGATGACCATTCAGATTAAATATCATATTTGAAAAAGGAGAGCCGACGAGGTTGAAATCTTGTTTTAGTAATTCATCTGAAATCTGGTTCGGATCCTGGTTAGTCGTTTCAAAATTTTTGGTGCACGAGCCGAACATCGTCAGGCAAGTGAGTCCAATAACTATATATTTCATATTAATAAATTAGTTTAACATTTTTTAGAATGTAAATTTCACGTTAAAGCCAAATGACCTTGTTGCAGGCAAGCTAAATACATCATTTGATTGCATTGAATTGTTCGTACTCATCGCCTGTTCAGGATCATACGGAGCTTTTTTGTAGAAGAAGAAAAGGTTTCTTCCTACCAGCGACAACGAAGCATCTTTAAAAACAGGGTTTGCTTTTTTCGATGTAAATGTATAGCCCAATACGAGTTGCCCTAACCGCACATTGGTTCTTGAGAATATGTAAGGTTCCATGATCTTATTTCTATCACCAATTGATGAATAGTATGTAGCCGGGTCAATAGTAGTAACGGCTGTTGATCCCATAACGGCTTTAATAGGTACATAACCCTTATCCCTTGATGAAGCGCTTCTTTCACTTACGCCATAGGAATCAAGGAATGCTTCTGTTTTCGAAAAGGCAACACCACCAAACTTTCCGTTGACAAGAATACTGGCAAAGAAATTATTGTACGTAAAGCTGTTATTCCATCCCAGCAGGAAGTCAGGATTTACATTGCCTACTTTTTCCTGTGTTGTCGCTTTTGTTGGAACGGCTTTATCACTTAATATAATCTGCCCCGATTTATCTCTTGCAAATTTGTAGATATACACGTCGTTGAAAGAGCCGCCTGCTTTGATAATTGAAGCAAAGCCTTCATCATCACCTCCGACCTGGTAACTTGGGTTGGATGCGATTAATTCAACAATCCTGTTTTTGTTCTGAGAACTGTTAACGGATGTTTTCCAGTTAAAATGCTTTCCGCGAATTGGTTCTGCATTTACAGACAATTCAAAGCCCCGGTTTACGATCTTTCCTGCATTTACATAATAGGTTGTATAGCCAGAACCTGAAGGGGCAGCGAGGGTAAGAAATTGGTTTGTACTGATATCTTTATAGACAGTGAAATCGAACCCGATACGATTATCTAAAAATCTCATCTCTGCGCCATATTCGTTACCGACGATTTTTTCAGGCTTCAGGTTAGTGAAAGGTACCTGCGTATTTCTGTTAATGCCTCCAATACCAGAAGGACTTCCTGCGCCACCTATAGAATTCAATGGATTTACTACGTTAAATGGTACTTCGTTAGCTGTTTGCGTAAACGAAGCACGCACTTTAAAGAACGAAATTACTTTTGGTAAGTTAACCATTTGGTTGATAATTGCACTTGCTCCTACTGAGGGATACAAATAAGACTGGTTGCCAGTAAGAGCCAGCGTAGAAGCCCAATCATTACGTGCAGCAAGATCTAAGAATACGAAATCTTTAAATCCGATAGTTGCATTTGCGAACGCCCCCTGCTTGATTGTCTGATTAACTGTTTTATTGAAAATAACATTATACGGCATATTCGCAAACGTGAAGAAGTTGGGATACTGTAATGAAACAGTACCGTTGCCAACGTTCATCCCATCGTTGAAAACGTTTTTCTGGTAGCTCAAACCTGCCAGGGCATTAAGACTAATATTCCCGAAATGTTTATTGTATGTCAGGATTCCATCTGTATACAGCGATTGATCAGTATACTTTGTATAAGACCAGCTACCGTTCGGACTAACACTTACTGAATTACCTCCGGCAGCATAACGATAATCTCTTATGATATCGTTGTAATCAATGTTACCTCTAATTTCAAATCTAAGGTCCCCCGTAAGCTGGTATGCTAATTTCAGATTTGCGATGACGCGTTTTGAAGTAGCCACTTTCGGATCGTTGTTAATTTCCCAATAAGGGTTATTTTGCTTTTCTTCCGTAGAATACCAGTTCATCTTATTCAGATTCCGTGTGCTGTCGAATACCTGGTAGTTGTTTTTGTATTTGGCAAAATCCCTATCCCTGGCAAATAAGAAGAGACCAGTAAGCGGGTTATTGTAATAACCTGCCCCTGGACGATTCTTAGATTTTTCTGCTGACAACATTACGTTGGAGCTTATCGTTAGCTTATTGTTAAGCAATTTTGAACTCTGGTTAAATGAAAAGTTGTTCTTGCTATAGGTATTAGTAGGCATCACTCCATTTGCTGAGGTGTTGGCATATGAAAAATAGACAGTCGTTTTATCAGTACCTCCATGAATAGCTACTGAATTTGTATAAGTACTTCCAGTACGAAAGAAATCCTTTATGTAATTTTTCTGATAACTATCTGACTTAACATTTGTAACTGGTGATGTTGTAATGTTGACGAGTGCAGATGGGGCAAGCGTACTGGATGGATATACCCAACTGTAATCTCCACCTGTTGATCCGTAACGATATTGAAAGTCGGGAAGATTAGAGACCTGATCAAAAACCGAGCTGGAGTTAAAATCCACCACTACTTTTCCTGCTTTACCTTTTTTTGTCGTGATTAATATCACGCCATTAGCGCCCTGGCTTCCATAAAGAATAGCTGCATTCGCTCCGCGTAATACAGTTAAGCTTTCTATATCTGCAGGATTAATTGTCGACAGGCCGTCACCGCCATCAGTACCGCCATAAGAACCGGGCTGTGCAGTTTTATTGTTCACCATGGGGATACCATCAATCACATAGAGTGCTTCACTCAATCCTAATAGTGATTTGTTTCCTCTCAGCACTGCCTTGGTAGAACCACCAGGTCCGGAACCACTTATCTTGATGTCAAGACCAGCGGCCTTACCGCTTAAAGCGTCCATAAAGTTTGTGTTCGCAGCTTTTCTCAATTCATCACCATTAATTTGCTGTGCAGCATAGGTCAATGATTTCTTTTCTTTTTTAACACCGAGCGCAGTAACTACGACTTCATTCAAATTTGTGGTGGATTGCGTAAGTGTTATCGTTACACTCGTCGCATTTTCTTCTACAGTCACATCTTTTGTACCATACCCGCTGGAACTAACTTCGAGTGTGACCTTACCAGTGGGTACTTTTAATGAAAACTCACCTTCGGTATTGGTAACTGTACCGCCGGGTTTTCCTTTGATTTTTACACTAACGGCAACTATTCCTTTTCCTGTTGCGTCATCGGACACAACACCGGAAAGTTGCCTGGTTTGGGCCGTTGCTATTAATCCCAGTAACAGCAAAAACGGAACAGAGATGATTCTTAACATAAGCAGCCTTTTCTTGTTTGTTTAATTGTGTTGGTTGAAAGATATATCGATAGATAGTCGATTGAAAATTGAAGAGCTCTCAACGTTTGTTGCAGAGCTACCAGGAAAGAAGTTGCCGTATGAAAATTGAAACTGGAAAAACGAGAAGGAGCTATGATAACTCCGCAATGATTTGGTGATTTTTCTCATTAATGGCATACAATCAATTCTCAGAAAGCAGTTCCTTAATGAGGCCAAATTATGCAAGTTTTTGAATAATTATCAAATATTAGGCTATTTTATTTGATATTATTAAATTAATAAATACTTTATTTGAATAATATATAATAACTTTTATATACTATGTTGTGCCATTCATTATACGTGATTGAAAAGATTATAAAACAACGAAGCCGTTTCATTCAATTGAAACGGCTTCGCTATAGTTGTAAGAAGATGATTTATTTCACATCCCAGAAAATCTTTGTATTGAAATTATCAGTTGCTTTTACAGCCTGATAGTTCTCTGCATTGTAAGTGATTTCATCGCTAGGATAAACCCATCTGTTCGGAGGCATTGTTTGGGCATTTGTATTATCTGCCACAAACGTAAGAGCCGGTAGTTTCAGGCGTCTTACTTCCGTCCAGTTTTCGATTGGTTGTAATACGTTATAGTTTATCCATTTTTGCGTTGCTATCAGGCTAAGTTTCGCCGCATTGTTTGCCGCATCTGCCCAGCTTACGTCAGCGGTAGCGAGATAAGCGTCTTTTTCAATTTGTGTAGTAGCAGTCAATGCTCCCTGGCTAGCATCATCACTAATACTTCTCAACCAATAATAGTAGTCAATGGATTGATTAACGCCTTGTTCATAGGCAGTTCTTGCAGCAGCATCATTGCCTGCTCCCAAGTAATACTCTGCCAGCAGAAAGCTAACTTCAGAAGCATTGATTAACATACCTGGAAGATTGGTATTACGTGAAATGGTTGAGAAATTATATCTGGATAGCATACCGCCTGTTGCGAGGGAATTTTGGGTAGTCGCATCAAGCGTTGGATCCATGCCAGCCTGCACACCGCCAGCATTGGTGCCGGGCTGAAATATCGCCCTTAGTCTCGGATCAGCATCAGTAATCATCATGTCGATCATCTGCTTAGTGGGCACATCTGCATTTCCCCAACCAATAAGACCCGTATAGAAATCAGCGCTTGCGCCTGTACCTGTACCATTGTTAATCGGGGTCGTATTGCTATATACCTTTATCGATATGTTATCATCATTTGTGCTGATCAATGGATATGTTGTGGGGCTTCCAACTATCGAGCCGATTTCACCGCTTACCCGCGATTGAAAAGAAGACACTCCGGATACTCTGGTCAACATACGAAGACGGAGTGAGTTGCAATACTTTTTCCACAGCGTCAAATCGCCATGATTGATAAAGTCCTGTGATTTGATTGTGTTCACAACTTCTGCAGGAACGTTTATTGAGTTTAATTCGTCTGCAAAACTCTTAAGGTCATCAAGCATCTTTGTATAGATTGTTGCAGCATCATCGTACTTAGCATAAGAGGACGCATAGTCGCCACCGTTAGTACTTAGCAAACCTGCTTCAGACCATGGAATATCACCGTGCAGGTCGACTACTTTCTCTGAGTGGTCGTAGAAATAAATAGTTGCAGCAATAACGTAGATTCTTTTATCTGCCTGTTCCTGGTCGCTCAACTTGCTATAAAGATTCAGGAACTCTTTGTATTGCGCCAGGAAATTATAATAATTAGACCAACGGGCAGAGATTGCTGCTGAACCTGGAACATATCTTGCGGGGTTATTCAGTACACCGATTGATTGCGACCATGGTAATGCAGTGTTTTGCAATACCACAAAATAATTCCAGTATTTATACATTACGTAATCCAGGTTGGATGTCATGAACCCCGCGAACTGTTTTTCAACGGTTGTCTGGTTCACCGTTTTCGGATCTGCATATGAGTCGGAGAATTGCGTTTTCGTGCAGGAGAATAAGCCTGCAGCCATCACAATCGCCGCTATAGAAAATATCTTTTTCATAATTTGTTTTTACTCATTAAGAAATTTAGAAACTAGCTCTTAACATTACACCCCATGTTCTTGTTGCTGGTTGACTACCGGCATTGTTTATATTATTAATCCAGTAGTTACCTGTTGTCAACTGTTCAGCATCCATATCTTTTATTGAACGGTAGATATAGAAAAGGTTTCTGCCGAATACAGATAGTGAAAGTTTTTTTGCAAAAACTTTTCCTGCCAGTTTAGGTGTAAGGTTATACGTCAATGCTATCTCTCTCATCTTAACATAGTCATTCCTGTGTATATAAAGATTATATAACGTAGTCGGGCTATACTGAGGGCCACCCCAGTTATACGTAACCCAATAATAATAAGCCTGTGAAACGACGTTTGTATTTTTCTGACCATCGTTGGTTACGCCGTCAAGTAACATACCATCATGCATTACCACTTCACCGTTGGGGCCTGCAGCCGCAGTGGTCTGAATACCTTTTCCATTTGCGTCAAGGTAATATGTCAAGCCGCCATGTTCAGTATCCATATAATTCAAACTCTCTTTTGTAATACCGCGACCCGTCATCCAGTAAAAGCCTGTAGGGATAACATAACCGCCGTATTTGAAATCTACATTAACATCTAAAGCGAATTGTTTGTACGTAAAAGTGTTGATCAAGCCGCCAACCCCTTTTGCCTGTACGTTGCCATAGTTCTGCATCTTATTTGGATCTGCCTGGTACAAACCGTCAGAAGATATGATGTTTTGACCTTTGTCATCTTTCAATACAGGATGCGAATAGATATCGCCGATAGGGCGGCCCACCAGTGATTTAATCTGGTAAGCATTACCATCATTATCTGAATGCAACAGTTCATTCGAACCGGTAGTAAGTTTCAAAATCCTGTTTTTATTGGAAGCAAAATTGAATGTCACGTCCCATGAAAAGTTCCTTGACTGGATAGGTGTACCGCCGAGCGTAAACTCGATGCCTTTATTTTTAAGAGTTCCTATGTTTGTCAGAATACCTGTTGCACCACTGCTTGCAGGGATTGTTAATGACAATATCTGATCCACAACTTTTGCTTCATAATATGCTACGTCAAATCTTGCCCTGTCTTTGAAGAGTCTTCCTTCTAATCCAAACTCCAGTTCATGCTTTTGTTCAGGCTTGATAAAATTATTACCGAATGGGTTTTGTGTCGTCGTTGCCAATACGGGATTAGTACCTGAAGATTGAACGCCATAGTTAGACGCATTGTAAGCAACGTTTGCCGAATAAGCCGGAGGGTAGTTTCCTACGATACCCCATGAAGCACGCAGCTTGGCATAGCTTACCACAGAAGGTAATTTAAATGCATCCGAAATAATAAATCCTGCGTTAGCAGATGGATATACAAAAGAGTTATTAGTTGGGTACATTGTTGATGTGCGGTCTCTTCTAATTGTTCCTTCTACATACAGGTAATTCCTGAAGTTCAGGTTTAATGTTCCGAGAAATGCATCTTTTGTCAAATAGGCCTGAACGGCATTTGTATTATCGGGATACGTTGGCGTTGAATAAGATGCCTTCATATCAAACCAGTTTTCGGTGCTTAAACCACCACGTGTACCCAACGACGTTGTATAAGAAGATTCTTTATCGGCTGTATAACCTGCGACTGCAGTAACACCTAAATCATTCGTGATTTGCTTGTTGTAGGTTAACAATACGTCACCATAAAAAATATTATAGTTGTAAGTGTTAATTCCATAGCTGCCGGAAGGGCCGAAAGCAATTGGTTGAGAGGAATAACTCTTGCTGATGGTTCTGTCGAAAGTTAAGTCTGTAGAGATGCGTCCTCTTAATGTAAGATTACTCAATATCTGCCATGTGTTTGTAAGGCTTGTTATTAAACGGTTGTTGTATTCATCCGTTTGGTTCTTGTTTACGTTCCACATGTAATCCAGCAAGTCTGTTCTTACATTAGGGATTTTGAGATTTTCATCCGGCGTTGCGCTTTGGTTGCTACCAGTTACATACTTGTAGCCAAGGCTTGTCTGGTATTTTTCTTTATACCAGTTTCCGTTATCGAATACCGGCATCATACCTGTGAAATTATTCACCAATCTATCGATAAGGAATGGGCGGTTGTGAATATGGTCATTGATGTAATTAACTTTTATGTCCACCGTATATTTCTTACCCACTTTGATTGTACTGTTGATATTTGCCGTCACTCTTTCATTTTTACTTCCAAGACTTACGCCTTCCGTATGCTGGTGAGTGAGTGCGATACGTGTATTGGTAATGTCGGTTACGTTTGAAAGTGCGATGTTTTGTGTAGCGTTGTTGGCATTTTGAAATAATGCGGAGTAGCGGTTTGGTTGCGCAGAATAGGGTCTTACTTTACCATCCCATGCCAAGATAGGCTGATCGTCGAATTTTGGTCCGAAATTTAAAGAACCTGTAACCATTGTTCTGTAATCAGTACCATTCAGATTATATGTTCCAAATCCGTTTTCATCTGAGGCATATACGCCCCATGGCACCGGGAAACCAGTACCTCTCACATTCTGTAATCTTGGTAAGTAGGCCACTTTATCCTGGAAATAGTTGGCGCTGAAATCAACAGTAAAGCCTTTACTCTTTCCTTTTTTCGTTGTAACGACGAGAACGCCGTTGGTCCCTTCGGACCCATAAAGCGCCGCTGCCGCCGCACCTTTTAAGACAGTAATGCTTTCTATATCCTCTGGATTGAGGTCGACTGCACCATTGCTTCTTACGCGACCATCGCCCCAGTAATTGCCGCTGTTAAAGTCGCCGTCACGGATGGGAACTCCATCCATGATGATCAGCGGTGTTGTTCTGAAGTTAATTGAATTCAATCCCCTTATTTGAACATACACGCCTGCTGTGGCTCCGCCTGGCGCAGCGGATACCTGAACGCCAGGAGCTTTACCGTACAAAGCTGTGGCGAAATTCGTAGGCGCCGTCTTTGTAATCTGCTCTGCCTTGATCGTGCTTTGTGCATAGCCAATGGCTCTCTGTTGTTTTGAAATACCAAGGGAGGTTACAACTACTTCATTCAAGGCTTTGCTGCTTCCACCCTCGAGGGTAACGGCCATGTTATTACGATCATCTGCGAGCAATTCTTTTGCTGTAAAGCCGATGTAGGAAATCACCAGTGTTGCACCTGGTTTTACTTTGATGTTAAAACTTCCGGCATTGTTAGTAAGCACCTGGTTGGAAGTTCCTTTTTCAGAAACAGTAGCGCCTGGAAGGCCTTGTCCTGTTTCATCTTTAACGGTTCCTGAAACCGTCTTTTGTTGCCCAAAGGCAAGATTGCTGATTATGCATAGCAGCATAAAAAGCACCGCAGTCATTGCAGACTTCTTCATAGCAGTTTGTTTGTTTTAATAAATGTGAATTCTAAGCCGTGATGATGGTGAATGTTTTTCAACATCCGCTATCATCGTATGAAATATTTATTAAGGCAATGTTGTTTCGAGTAACGCTGCCTTAGATAAATCGTTTTCCAACCGTTCCATTACCAATGCTGCCGCTCCTATCAATTCCGCCTCATGCCCGAGATCTGAAACCACGATATCAGTTCCACCGGCCAACCTTGGAATGCAATGCTCATTCAATGCCTGCTGAATTGGCGCCTGCCATAGTCTTCCTGCCATCGAGCCTCTCCCACTGAGTATGATGATTTCCGGGTTTAGCAAGTGAATGAGCACCGCCATGCCCCGACCGATATGATAGCCCGCATCGGATAATATTTCAATAGCAAATTTGTCGCCTTTCTTTGCAGCCGCGATTATTATTTCGCAGGCTTGCTCATAATGTGTTTCCGGCAGTTGTTTTATATGCGAAAGTTTGCCATTACCAATACCTTCTTTTGTTTTTTCGATTACTGCAAAAAGTGAAGCTTCTGTCTCGAGGCATCCCATTTTACCGCAGCTACAAAGCTTGTTGTTTGAAAATAGTGGTATATGACTGAACTCGCCAGCGAATCCATTTTGTCCACGAAACAATTCGCCGTTTACGATAAGACCTAAGCCAACTCCCCAGCCGATATTAATCACCATAGCATTCCGCTTGCCATTCAATGCGCCAAAATTCAATTCTGCCAATGCAATCAGGCGGCTATCATTATCTATAAAAACAGGAAGGTTCGTTTTGAAGGAAATATACTGCTCGATACTTTTATCGCCTGCATCAAGAAAAGAATAATTAATTCCTTTTAATACATCTACAAAGCCCGGCATTCCAATTCCGATGCCAATAATCTTTCCTTCATCAACACCAGATCTTTTTATGCAATCCTGTATTCTTGCCGTAAGATCCGTTAAGGCTGAAGAATTGCTATTTAAGGCTAATTCAAACCGCTCAATCGGTATCACGGGAATATTTCGCATATCCATGATAGCGATGCGTGTGACAAACTGATCCATTGCCACAGATACGATATACATTACATCTTCGCGAAGGGAATACATTTGCGGTCTTCTGCCACCAGTGGAGTTTGCGTAACCTGTTTCAAGAACATAGCCATCCTCTATCAGTTCGGCAAGCATTTTCGTAGTGAGGGGAAGGCTTTTGCCGATTTTATAACTGATATCCGCACACGACAGTGACTTCTGAAAGTATAATTGTTTAATTATCTCCTTTCGATAGGCAAGTTTCTTGTTTCGCACGGTTGGGTAAGTTTTGAAATATCGGATGTAAAATATGTTATTTTCTCAATTTCAAAACATAAAATATAATAATAAAACAAACTAAGATGCGCTTACTCCATTTTTTCAATAACTTATTTAAAAAAATTAAAAAGTACGGCGAGCAAGACTTTAAGTGAGAATCAAAGAATTACTGAATGTTTTTCCCAAGCGATCAGCTTGGAGTATAAAAAGTAGTCAGAAAATAAAAAAATTAGAGAGATACTCCTCTTTTCCATGGAATGAAATCGTCCTGTGCCAATTGAACAGCTTTCGGAATAATTTCTCCACTCGCAGCTTTAATACAATATTCAAGTATCTCCTCTCCCATTTGTTCAATGGTTTTCTCACCACGGA
This sequence comes from Chitinophagaceae bacterium, assembly GCA_049840875.1. Classification (GTDB taxonomy): domain Bacteria; phylum Bacteroidota; class Bacteroidia; order Chitinophagales; family Chitinophagaceae; genus JAFDYH01. The sequence goes on from JASGJE010000011.1 coordinate 170,426, forward strand.
TGATTGCGCCTGTATCGATATCAATAATATCTTTCATCCTTGTTGCGAGAGCTGTATTGGTAGATATCTTAATTGTCGGTGCAGCGGGATTACCTGTGGGTGTGCCCAAACCCGTTGTAAATAATATCAGCGTTGCTCCCGATGCTGCCTTGCCTGTTGTTGCTTCTACATCATTTCCCGGTGTGCACACAAGACTTAAGCCTGGCTTGCTAACTCTTTCTGTATAATCCAACACATCCACTACAGGCGATGTACCACCTTTGCGGGCAGCGCCGGTTGATTTGATCGCATCGGTAATCAATCCATCTTTTATATTGCCTGGAGATGGGTTCATGTGAAAGCCTGATCCAACCATCTCAGCTTGCTTATTATACGTCTGCATCAGGTTAATAAACTTCCTTGCGGTTGTTTCACTAGTACAACGGTCAACCAGGTTTTGTTCGGCTCCACATAATTCTGGAAATTCTGCCAACAATACTTGTCCACCCAATTCCACTAATAGATCGGCTGTATAACCAACGGCAGGGTTTGCGGAGATACCACTGAAACCATCGCTGCCGCCACACTTTACGCCGATGCAAAGTTTGCTCAATGGCACGGGGACACGTTCAATTTTATCAATTTGCTGAAGGCCATGAAATGTCTTTTTGATTGCATCACTGATCAGGCCTTCTTCACTTTGAGAACTTTGTTGTTCGAAAATGTAGAGTGGTTTATCAAATGACGGATTGCGTTTTTTCAGATCATTGAGAAAATCCTGTACCTGCATATTCTGACAGCCCAGGCTTAGCAATGTAATTCCGCCAACATTCGGGTGATCAGCGTAGGCTGCTAATAATGCACTTAATGTAGCAGCATCCTGCCTTGTGCCACCACAACCACCCTGGTGATTCAGGAATTTTATACCATCCACATTTTTAAATGGACTATGACCACTTTTCTTAACTATGGGATCGAGATTGATGTTATCAATATTTTCACCTTTCTCATAGGCGTCGAGAATCGCTTCAGTCAATTGCTTATACTTCCCTGTAACACCATAGCCTAATGTATTCCAAAGCGCTTCTCGTATCACGTCGAGATTCCTGTTTTCACAAAAAACGGCAGGAATAAATAACCAGTAGTTTGCTGTTCCGACACGTCCGTCATTCCTCACATAACCATTGAAAGTCCGGTTAACAAATTTTGAAACATCCGGCTTGTGCCATGTATAGTCAACATGGCGGTATTCATATTGACCAGATGCGTGTTTTGTATTTGCGGTGGTCATTAAACCACCTTTGGGAATATCATACTGCGCCTTACCGACCAATACGCCATACATATAAATTTCATCTCCCTCCTTCATCTCGTTAATAAAAAACTTATGTTTTGCAGCTACATTTTCCTGTAACGCAATTTCGCTTCCATTATCTTTTGCAACCGAGCCTTTTGTAAGATTTGCAAGTGCTACCAAGACATTATCCTTCGGATGAATTTTTAAATACTTCGACGGAGCTATTGTTGTTTCCATAAATACTATCGTAGAAAATTGAGCTGCAAAGTTATTAAAGAGAAAGGATAAACTATGCTGAACACAGATGTAGTGAGGACACCAGCTAAAAGTTCAGCCAATGAAGAAAATTCAATGATAAGAAAAAAAGCAAACCGGAATGTCACCTTAGTGACTGCTTATTTTCAATGAATTTACCTGTACTTCCAACTCTTTAATCTTTGTTTCCAGTGCGGTGTTTTTGCCCTCCATTTCACCGAGACTTTGTTCCAGGGACGATACATTTTTTCTTAACGAAGTAATATCATCTTCTAACGAACGAAGTTGGCCTGTGGAATTAGAGTGATTACAACCTGCAAAAAAGATGGTAACAACTAAAATAGCTACTGCTAAAACTGAGGCGGGGTGTGTTTTGTTTTTCATTTTATATGCTGTTTAAGTTTATAATAACGACCTGTGAGTTAACTGACTCATCATTTCACTAAATGTAGGTATTTATCGCCTTCCGCTCCGAAAAAGATGATTACAGGAGTGTAGATTTTTTCTTTGTCTTTTTCTGAGAACCAGCGTGGAGTAATAATATTCAGAAGAAATCCAGATGTCAACACGATAAAAATATCCACTAACGCTACGGTGAATGAGGATGAGAACATGTGAGGATAGCAAATAATAATCCGTAAAAGATAACGGATACTATAAAACGTTTCTTATTTGACATAGTCTTGTAAAATTCCTTCTGACGAACACTGCCGCGGATGAGGTATATATCACAAGAAAAGAAACTGACTATAGTCAATTGCGATTTATCGGTCGCCATCCTAAGTAAGCGAAGAATATAGAAATGGCAATCCCAGTCACGAATACTTTTCCTATAGTTAAATTACCGATCACGCTTAAAGCAAAAACAATAGAAGCAACTTTATAAAGTGTTCTTACCATGAATGAGGCTTATATATCGCTTAATCATTTCTATAAAGCTAATAATTTCAAATTGAGTTAACCAGCTTTGCACCCTGCTCTATACTTACTGCATTATCTATTCTTATTTGGCAAAAGTTCATATCTATTAAAGACTGTATAAATAGTATACAACCTAAAACAAATGTCCCCCTTAATTACGGTATATATCGGGGCTAAACACAAGAAAAGAACTTGACAGGAATCAATCCACAATTAGTAGAAGATAAAGCCCAAAGAGAATTAAAAAACCTCCTAAAAATATCCGTAATCTCTTTTCTTTAGCAGGTAATTCTTGTTTATATAAAACCTCTTTAATATCTCTTTTTCTAAAGGCTGTAAATAGTAGAATTATTCCGATCAGGAAAAAAATACCACCAAGTAATACCGGTTTATAATTTTTGTATAGGGGCATTGTTCCGTAAATTTATACTGGCATAAAAAAAGGCTATTACCAGTAGCCTAAAATCTTTTAAGAAATCCTCTGCATGGCACTTCCTTTCTGTATCATTTAAAAACATGGAATAATTCAGCATTGAAGTAACACCCGATATACACCATAGTTACCAACTACCACTCGCACCACCACCACCACCACTTCCTCCACCAAAACCTCCAAAGCCACCTCCACCCCCGCCGGACCAACCTCCTCCACCGCCTCCACCTGACCAACCACCGCCAGGCCATACAGGTCCCCACCAACCACTAAAACCTCTTCGCGACATCATACCGCCGCCGCCTCTGCCTCCGCCACGTGAACTTACCTGTATCAATATCCAGATGATGATGATAATTATAAAAATTACACCCGGACTAACACCTTTCTTTCTACCACGATCGCTATAGCCTTCAGGCGCTTTATACTCTCCCTGCGCAGCCTTTATAATGTCATCCGTACCTATATCTAATCCACGGTAATAATTTCCATCGCGAAAATTTGGAACGATATCCTCCTGTATAATGTGATTTGCTGTGACATCGGGAACAGCACCTTCAAGTCCATAGCCAACTTCTATTCTTATTTTCCGTTCAGTATTGTCTTTATTCTTTACAATTAGAATAACAATACCATTATTCTTTTCTTTATTACCAACACCCCAGTCACGAAGAATTTTCAGCGCCACTTCTTCATCCTCATACACATTTCCGTTTTGAGGATCGACAAGTGTAGGTAAGGTAACAACAGCAACCTGGTTGGACGTACTATCGTCATAGGCCACCAGTTTGGCTTCAAGATCATGCTCCTGTTCCGGTGTGAGAATACCGGCGAAATCATTCACCAGTTTTGGCGGATTCGGTCGTGAAGGAATTACTTTATCTATCTGCGCAAATACGCTGATCGAAAGAAGCAAGCTTATAAAGAGGAAAATCTTCTTCATGAATATTATTTGCCGAAAACAATATCGTCCGGCAATTCATTTTTATCTGTATCATTATTATAAGGAAAATGAAAGTGCAACGCCTCGCCTATTTCGGTTACGCATTGCCGTATGCCGTTGGCAAAGTCTTCCTTGTCAAATTCCTTCAGCATTTTCGTAACCACATTTGTCCAATATTCAGTTCCCACTTTTTTATGAATGTTTTCGTCGCCGAAAACTGCCAGTTGATGATCTTTCATAGCGAGATAAACAAGCACAGCATTCCGGTCATCCGTTTTTTGCATTTCGAGGCGGCTAAATAATTCAGCTGCCCGGTCAAGCGCATTGACATATTTGCAACGGCTTTCGACAAACACACGAATCTCTCCACTTGTTCTTTTTTCAGAATAGCGAATAGCTTCTACAACAAGACGATTCTCCTCCTCTGAAAAAAAAGGTTTCTTTTTCCGGAATAATTGAAACATTGGGATTACTTAATATCAAATTTAATATCAGGAGCTTTTTCACTTCCAGGATCAGCTTTGTAGAAAGCTTTCTCTTTGTATCCAAACAATCCTGCCAAAATGTTTTTGGGAAATCTCTTTACAGCCAGATTGTAATCGTTAACAGACTTGTTATAATCCTGACGGGCAACATTGATACGATTTTCAGTGCCTTCGATCTGCGCCTGAAAACCCTGGAACTGCTGCGTAGTTTTTAGATCCGGGTAATTTTCAAATGAAGCAATAAGACGGCTCATAGAACCCTGTAAATTGGCTTGTGCCTGTTGAAACTGCTCTAATGATTTTGGGTCATTAATGTCAACAGTAACAGAAGTGGCTTTAGCTCTGGCCTCAACAACTTCTTTTAATGTCGATTTTTCAAAATTAGCAGAAGCTTCAACGGTTTTGATGACACTGCTATACAAGTCTGTACGACGTTGATAATTTGTCTCTACATTGCCCCATACTTTCTTCACGTCCTGATCTGCCGTTACTAATCCATTGTAGCCGCTGCATCCCCAGAAAAGCAGGATTACAGCGATTCCAAGAATAATATACAAACCGAGGTTACGAGTCCCTTTCATTTTATTTTGTTTTATTAGGTTTTAAAATTAAGCCTTTTGGTATTTCCTCAAGGTAATTTTTCAGTATGTCAAGACGATTGGGTGGGTCTTAACAGTTGCATTATCTCTGCGGCATGGTTTTCGTTTTATTTATTACACTTATTTCACCCCTTATGACCAAACGAATTTACCCGTGGCTTTTGCTACTGCCACTACTTGCCATGCTTCATTGCAAAAAATCCGGGAATCATTCAGATGTGCCCGGTTCTGCAGATATCAAAGACAGCGTGTTGGTAACAGGATTAAATTTCCCCTGGGAGATTTTATGGGGACCTGATAATTTTATCTGGATGACAGAACGGGGAGGAAAAATCAGCCGGGTAAATCCGACCTCCGGGGAAGTGATACCTGTATTCACGATTTCAGAAGTAGTATCGAACGGTGAAGGCGGATTGTTGGGCATGGTACTTCATCCGGATTTTTCTAATACACCCGATGTGTTTTTAGTGTATGACTACAACAATGGAGGAAACTACAGAGAAAAAGTTGTGCGATACACATATGATGGCACAACGCTGACAAGTCCGCTTGTTTTAATCGATAATATTCATGCTGCCAGTATTCACAATGGCAGCAGGCTACTGATTATTGGTGATAAATTATTTATTACAACTGGCGATGCATCGGAACAGGCGCTCCCACAAAATACAAACGCGGTTAATGGAAAAATTCTGCGGCTGAATCTTGATGGTTCTATACCTGCAGACAATCCCTTCCCAAACAATCCTGTGTGGAGCTTTGGTCACCGCAATCCGCAAGGGTTGGTTTATGCAAATGGCATTTTATACAGTTCCGAACATGGACCGGATACTGACGATGAAATCAATATCATTGAAAAAGGAAGAAACTACGGATGGCCCGATGTAAAAGGATTTTGCAATAGCAGCGATGAGCAAACTTTCTGCAGTACAAATAATGTAAAAGAACCCATCACAGCGTGGACGCCTACTATTGCAACAAGTGGTCTTGCCTATTATGACAATGATCTTATCCCGCAATGGAAAAACTCACTATTGGTCGCCACACTTAAGAATATGCGACTGATGCAACTACAATTGAACGATGCTCATACCGCTATAATTGGAACAAACGAATACTTTGCCAATTCCTATGGCCGAATGAGAGATGTATGTATTGCTCAGGATGGCAAAGTCTACATATGCACCAGCAATGGTGGCAATGATAAGATTATTGTGGTAAAGAGAGTGCCGGCAGACTAAACTATTTTCTTTCGCAATTGATAATAGTTTTTGCTTCATTTGTCACCTTTGTTGTTAAGCCCTGTTCTGTTTCGGTTTTAGTTTCCTTGCGATCGGAAAACAATTTCAATTTATTCCCTTCAATTAGATATTTAACGCCTGAAGACTCGCTGGATACGGTACTGCCCTGCGCAAATGACAAAGTGCTATTGATAAACCGAATAGAATCAGGCAAAGCAACTTTATAATCACAAACATTAGTGTATTCCGGAATTGTATACTCAAAAGGAGTGCTCGTTTTATTTACCAGCACATTATTCGAATAAAGTTCAACATCACTGGTAGTGGATATTCGGTAAACAATACCGCTAAAAGTCATTTTACTATCATCAATTTTAAGCTCTCCTTTGTTGTCAAGGGTAGTGTACTTGGTAAATGTAACCGACTTAGCCTTTGTACCTAAACCAGGAACTGTATATTCAACAGTACTTTTTATATCTGCCTCTTGGGAAATAAACTTCCAATCGCCTTTCAGGAGCGCTGGATTACCCCCACCTCCCATACTATTGCCGCCCCCGTTACCGCTACCAGAGCCCGTACCATTATTACCACCGCTGTTGTCAACGCTAACCTCTTTTTGACAAGAAAAAATAACTACTGCAATCAACATCAATTTTATAAAATAATAAACCTTTTTCATGAGTACCTTTCTTTATAATAACGCAAAGGTATTGGCGAAAAAGGTTCCTGCAAGTATTATTTTTCCTATAAAAAAATAAGGATATTATTAAGATTATTTAGAATTTATCGCCGCTATACCTGGCAACTCTTTACCCTCGAAATACTCGAGCATAGCGCCGCCGCCTGTGCTCACATAGCTTACTTTTTCTGCATAACCGAATTGATTAACTGCAGCAACAGAGTCGCCGCCACCCACCAATGAAAATGCGCCCGATTGTGTTGCAGCTGCCACTGCTGTTGCGATAGCTTTTGTCCCGTGTTGGAACTTCTCCATTTCAAATACACCCATCGGACCGTTCCATAAAATAGTCTTTGACTTCTTTATGGCGTTACAAAATTGATTGATGGCATTTGGTCCGATATCTAACCCCATCCAGCCTTCCGGAACGGCATTGGATGGCGCCGTTGAATCATTTGCATCGGCAGCAAACTTGTCTGCAATAATAGAATCAGATGGCAAATGAATACAAACACCTTTTTCATCAGCTTTCTTCAACAATTCTTTCGCAGTATCAATACGATCATCTTCACACAATGATTTACCAATATTGCCGCCTTGTGCTTTAAAAAAAGTATACGCCATTCCCCCGCCGATGATAATATCTGTCGCTCTTTCCAACAAGTTTTCGATAATCAATATTTTATCGGAAACTTTTGCACCGCCGATAATTGCCATGAATGGTTTTTGTGCCTCGTGCAATACTTTTTCCGCACTTGATACCTCTCCTTCCATCAATAGTCCAAACATTCTTTTTTCCTTTGGAAAAAATTGTGCAATCACAGCTGTAGATGCATGCGCCCTGTGTGCAGTTCCAAAAGCATCATTAACGTAAACATCGCCAAGTTTGGATAATTTCTCTGCAAATGCTTTATCTCCTTTTTCCTCTTCTTTATAAAAACGAAGATTTTCGAGCAATAACACCTCTCCCCCTCTTAACATACCGGCAGTGAGAAAAGCTTGCTCTCCTATACAATCATTGGCAAATAAAACAGTTGTGCCCCCTAGTAAATCGCTGATATGTTTTACAAGATGTTTCAGAGAATATTTTTCAGTAGGTCCATCTTTTGGCCTGCCGAGATGGCTCATTAAGATTACGCTGCCGCCATCACTTAGTATTTTTTTTATCGTTGGAATCGCGGCGCGGATCCTTGTATCATCTGTTATTTCGTATTTATCATTTAACGGAACATTGAAATCAACACGAATCAATGCCTTTTGTCCTTTAAAGTTGTAGTCGGAGAATTTTGACATTTTGGATATTATTATTTCGCAGCTAATTTAAGGTAATATTGAAATCAATGTCTACCGGTTTCAAATCTACTACATGACATTTTTTGCAAAAATCCGGAGTTTCATTGCGATACCACATGGCCCTGAACTGACGATATCCGTCGCTATTCAGGCATTCCATCAGCGATGTTTCAAAAACATTTCCGAAATTTAATTCCTTGGGAAATGGTTTGGCACAACATGGTGTCATATAGCCATCCCAGCTAATGTAGAAATGATTCCAGGGAAGATGGCATTTTTTAAATTCGTTCTTTGTTTTGATATCCCATACGGAAAGCTCCACAGCGCCTGAGTCTTTTGCAATTGTATAAGCTGCTTCCAGTTCTGTTTTGAAATCACTACCATAAAACAGATCGTAGTAATCCGTGCTCCAGGCTGTAATCGAGGATAGATTAACGGGAGTAATATTTACATTTTGTATACCCAGTTCGGCTGCCAGTTTCACCACATCTTTCATTTGCTTATAGTTCTCTTTCACCGCTACAAAATTGAACATAACGGCCACGTTCAACCGCTTACACACGGCGGCGACCTTTTGCACGTTGCTGATGAAAAATGAATAATCGCTTTTCAAACGAACTGCTTCATAAATCTTTTCGGTACCGTCTATCGATATCTGAACAGTATCCAGATAAGGCGCCAGCCGTTCAATATAATTTTCTGTTCCCGGAATGTGTGCGTTGGTGGAAATAAATGTCTGAATGCCCTTATTCTTATCCTTAATGTACTTTAATGTCTCTTCCAGTTTTTTATAAAGAAGCGTTTCACCGAGTCCTGTCAAACCAATTGAATCAATATAAGGCGCTACTTCGTCGATCACCTTCAGCATTTTATCCAATTGTATAGTGCCTTTATCCATTGCCTGGCCAAACCCATACTCACGTGGACATGTAATGCAGCCGAGATTGCAATGGTTTGTTACTTCCAGCATAATTGAAGAAGGAAAGGCAACTTTTGTACTCTTTGTAGCTTTTAAATAAGAAGCATTTGCTTTGTTTCCAACATAACGAAAGAAGTTCATGCCCCGCGGAAGATGGCTCAGCCGGTCGTATATTTTTTTCAGCCTTCTTCTATTTAGTTTATAAGACATGATTCGTTATTATGCAACGGATAATTACAAATTTAACCAAACAAAAAACCGCAACAAATGTTTTGCAAGAGAACATCTGAATGCGGTTGTAAAAAGAAATTATTTATTGTGCCTTATTTGCTGATCAGCTTAGCAAAATAATGAACCGTGCGAACTAATTGGCTTACATAGCTCATTTCATTATCGTACCAGCTTACAGTTCTTACCAATTGTGTATCGCCAACATTCTGTACACGTGTTTGTGTAGCATCGAACAGAGAACCAAAATGAATACCAATGATATCACTGCTCACAATTTCATCTTCAGTGTAGCCAAAGCTTTCATTGCTCGCCGCCTTCATTGCTGCGTTCAATTCTTCCACTGTTGTTTTCTTGTTCAGAATGGCAGTTACTTCAGTCAATGAACCGGTTAATGTAGGAACACGCTGAGCGCTACCATCCAGTTTTCCTTTCAGACTTGGTAATACCAACCCTATCGCTTTAGCAGCGCCGGTACTGTTTGGAACAATATTTTGTGCAGCAGCCCTTGCACGGCGAAGATCTCCTTTAGGATGCGGCGCATCCTGTGTATTCTGATCGTTAGTATAAGCGTGGATAGTAGTCATCAATCCATTCACGATACCAAATTTTTCTTCTAATACCTGGGCCATCGGCGCTAAACAGTTCGTGGTGCAGGAAGCGCAACTGATAATCGTTTCACTGCCGTCGAGGATGTTATGGTTTACGTTAAACACGATAGTTTTCAAATCACCCGTTGCAGGTGCAGAAATAACAACTTTTCTTGCGCCTGCTGTTAAATGTGCTTCAGCTTTAGCTTTATCAGTAAAAAACCCTGTACACTCTAATACGACATCTACTTCATGCGATTTCCAGGGAATTTCGGCCGGGTTTTTTTGTGCATATATTTTTACTTCGTCACCATTAACAACAATAGAATTTTCTGTAGCTTTTACGTCTGCATCAAAGCGGCCTTGAGCGGTATCATATTTCAAAAGATGCGCTAATACTTTCGGACTGGTGAGGTCATTGATTGCTACCACATCAATTCCATCCATTTTATAAATCTGGCGGTAAACGAGGCGTCCAATGCGTCCGAAACCATTGATAGCGACTTTAACTGTGCTCATGATTGATTAGAGATTAGGTGCCTGCCCAAGTGGCAGACAGGTTATAATTTTATTTTTTTTGCGCAGCAAAGTTACGTGATTGCAATCAAAGTTTTTTTGCTGTTAATGAGGAAATAATGACCCTTCGATTCAAAATGGCTCCCGCTATACAGAAGAAGTTGATTTCATTATGCTTCTCTGCAATTCCGACGATTGACGATTGCCCAAAAACGACAAGAAAATTTTGGATTGACAGGGGTGTCCGCCTATCTTTGCACTCCCAAAAAACGAACGGCCCGTTCGTCTAACGGTTAGGACATCAGATTTTCATTCTGGTAATAGGGGTTCGATTCCCCTACGGGCTACACAAGACAAACTCCGGCATAAAGTGCTGGAGTTTTTTTATGATTACTGTTTACGTTATCGAAAGCTTAAACGATTCAACCTGGTACGCTGGTATGACAAGCGATATCTCTAATCGTTTGCATGAACACAACGCCGGAAAAAGCAAGTTCACCAAAGGGCATCGGCCATGGAAAATTATTTACACAGAGCAACATGATAACTGGTAACAAGCAAGAAAACGGGAAAATATTTAAAGGCTGCTGCCGGTAAGCGTTGGTTAAAAGTTCATTTGAATTCTGGTAATAGGGTTCCCCGCCCGAATGACATGGTCACGTGAGCTAAAGAATAAGATACCTCTGCGGATAGTCTTTCAAGCAAGGATTTCAGTAATGTTTTCAGCGATGTCTTTCTAAACTAAGTTTTTTTTCATAGGCGGAATAAGCCCAAGATTTACAAGTTCCGTCGAAACTCTTATCAATCACCTATAACTACACTATCGTTTGTTTTTCAGTATTATGCTCTATTGGCGCCGTAAATTATTTATACAAAATTTACATATTAAATGCCCATAATACCGTAATCCTATGCCTACTATCTGGAACCAGGTTCGCCGTGTAATGAATAACTATGGTGCACGCAAAGACACCTTGATCTCTCTTATTGATCGTGACGGTAACCTTTATTCGATGAATTCAGAAATGCGCAAGATGCTTGAACTTCCTGCCTCCGAAAAAGAAAAGACAAACATTTTCGATTTCGTCCATGAAAAAGGAATAAAAGAGTTCAAACAGTCTGTTCTTCTCTGTGAAAGGGAGAAAATTCCAGCCGATTCACAGCTATTATTTAAAAATGGACAAGATCATCTTGTATCACTTAAAATTCATGCAATTCCCCGTCTGGCAAACAATAAACAATTGTTTCTATGTATGGGTGAAGAGATAAAGAAGACTCTTTACCGCAAACAACCTGCCGCCACTGTTGAGAAAAAATTATTTATACCAACACCCTCAACAACAAATATGCGGACCGGTTCTTTGAATTCCGATAGGCAGATTTTAAACGATTCTGTACTGATGAATTCTCCGGTAATTACGTGGATGATAAATGAAGAAGAAGAGCTTGTGTTTGCCAACCATGCTTTCAGAAAATATTTTTCATTACCCGATGAAGCTGTCAACCAGGATATACGCAAATTCATTCATCCCAAAGTGATCCAAAGCCTCTATGAAAAACACCTAGATGTCTATATGAAGGAAAAGCCAGTCATCAGTGTTGAGAAAGCTTTTTTTGCAAATGGAGAAACACTACACTTCCAGGTTTTTCTCTTTACAGCGATTCAAGATGGTGGAAAGAAGGTTGTCGTTGGGCAAGCTTACCAGCTAAATGAGATACCACAAACTGAAAGCAAATACAGGCTTGACGAGAATAAGATTATAAACAACCTGAGCAATGATGCAATCTGGGAATGGGACATGATAACAGGAAAAATTTTCAGGAATAACGCTTTGCTGCAAATGATCGGCTTTTCAGATGATGAACCAGTTGGACTTGTATGGTGGCTGAAACGCATTCACCCGGTCGATCGCAAACGCATCAGCGATACTATAAAGGAAGCTGCTGATAAAGGTTTGTCATCCTGGAAAAATAACTATCATTTTAAATGCGCTGACGGCTCATTCAAAGCAATACAAGACCAGGGCTACATTATCTATGAAAATGGACTACCCGTAAAAATGATTGGTTCCCTTCAAGATGTATCCGAAATAAAAAAGTTGCAGGAAATGCTTGAGAAAGAAAGAAAGGACCGGCAGGAGTTATCTGAATCAATCATGCATGTACAGGAACGCGAACGCACCTGGATCGGATACGAATTGCATGATAATATCAATCAGATTCTGACAACGGTGAATTTGTTTATAGAACAATTGAAGGTTACCGGCAGTGAACAGATAAAACTGAAAGATAAAAGCACAGAATACCTATTGAATGCTATCGAAGAAATAAGGCAATTATCAAAAGGGCTTGTAATCCCTCAACTTAAAGAAAAAGGTCTTCTCGAAAGCATTCAGACCATGATCGATGATTTACACGTATCAGATGGTCCCAGGATTGATTTTATTCACGATTGCAAAGTGGCCCAATTGAATGCAGGAAGGCAGGTAACATTATTCAGAATCGTACAGGAACAACTCAAAAACATATTGAAGTATAGCCAAGCCTCAAAGGCAGAAGTTCATATCTGTTGTAAAAACCGGTTGACTACTCTTGTAATAAAAGATAACGGAAAGGGGTTTGATCCAGGCCAGACGAGCAGAGGTATCGGGCTATCAAATATTTTCGAGCGAACAAAATTTTATAAAGGAACTGCGGTCATTGAAACAGCGCCGGGCATGGGATGCAAATTGACAATTAAAATCCCATTCGAATAAGAAAGTGTTTAAACCGTATTTGAGTTGATGAAGTTGACAAGAGAAGCCGTATTCTTAAGATTGAGTTTTTTCAGGATATTATAGCGGTGTACTTCAACCGTTTTATAGGTAATATTGAGTTTCTCGGCTATTTCGCGGCTTGAGTTGCCTTCTTTAATCAACATAATAATGTCCATTTCTCGTTGCGTTAAAGCGCTTATTTCGCGTTGGCTGTGTTTATCTTCCAATTGTTGTTCAGCGAGAATGTTCTTTATTTCATTACATACATAGGTATGTCCATCCGAAACTTCCATTATGGCATCAATCATTTCTTCCTTGGAAGAATTTTTTGTAACGTAACCCATAGCGCCGTTTTGCAAAAGCTTTTTTGCATAAGCCGGAATGCTGTACATCGACACTCCAATTATTTTTGATTCAGGAGAATGATGATGAATTCGTTTGGTTGCTTCAAAGCCATCTACCGGCTGCATATTTATATCCATCAGAACAATTCCGGGATGCTTTTCTTTAGCAATGGCCACGGCCTCTTCAGCTGTGCCAGCTTCGCCAACAATGCTAAAACGGGCATCACTTTTTAAAATATAGGCCCATGAATCTCTTATAAGCTTATGGTCATCAACGAGCAGTATGGTAATCCGGCGCATAATAAATTGAATGTCAAGTGGAAGAAAACTAATTTAAATTACGAAAAAAACATATTTAAAAAAATTTTATCTTTAAATACCAATTATAACCTGTCACCATCAACATGGAAAATATCCCTCTACACATGAGTGCCGACCCGGCTACAAGGGCTTATAGGGTTGCTTTTCTTATCTGTGAATTCATAAAAGGTACACTGGACGAAAAAGGAATATCAGAACTGGACAACTGGCTTAAGGCTGGTAAGGAAAACCTTGATTTGTTCACAGAACTGACCAATCCTGCCAACATCCGCAACGAGATTCAGCAACGATTGAATTAACCGGTATTAATTAATGCGAGATATTACTTATCAGTTATTGATTCTGCACTGACCATATTGTCGTTACTTTGATCTTTATGGGCTTGTATGTCGCTTCATTAAATTCAGGAAGTAACGGTAATTGCTATTATATCGGTAATGATAAGGAAGCTGTTCTTATTGATGCAGGAATTAGTTGCCTGGAAACAGAAAAGAGAATGAGGCGGTTAAATCTTTCCATGGATAAAATCAAAGCTATCTTTATCTCACATGAGCATATCGATCACATAAAAGGATTACAAACGATTTCCAACAAATACCAGCTACCCGTATATATCACAAAAAAAACGCTCTCAGCCTCAGGCGTTATCTTACAAAATCATCATGTTTTTTTCTTTCAAAAAAACGACTCTATCAGTATCGGCGACCTGACTATTACTGCATTTCCAAAATTTCACGATGCTGAAGATCCCCACAGTTTTACAGTGAATAATGGTTCTGTGAAAATTGGAGTGTTTACAGATATCGGGAAGGTTTGCAAAGATGTTATTAAACATTTCAAATTATGCCATGCTGTTTTCTTGAGTCCAATTACGATGAATATATGCTAATGAACGGGAGTTACCCGATTCATCTTCGGCAAAGAATCAGTAACGGAAATGGGCACTTGTCCAACATGCAGGCTCTCGAACTTTTCAGAACTCACCGCCCAAGCTTCATGACTCATTTGTTTTTATCTCATCTTTCTCACAATAATAATTCGCCGGAACTTGTAAAAGAACTTTTCAAAAGATATACCGATAAAACAACTATTTCTATAGCCTCCAGGGAGAAAGAAGGAGCCGTATATTTTATCAACTCTATTCAAAGCAACCTGCTCCAGGAAAAAAATAAGAATAAGGATAAACCGTTACAACTTTCTTTGTTCTAACCATTAGAAATAAGATAGGCAGAAAATTATTTTCCCGTAGAAGATTTTCCACAAGATATTTCATTTAAATTTAAAGCAACTGGCACGAAATTTTGATTTACGCCCACGGTAACGCTTTGATTTTGCTTCACATTAACGATTAGCAGTAGCAACAGATTGGTTTTAATAAACAGATAAATAAATGAAAAATGAACCTGCAATATCAAAATCGCTGGTAGTGGTAGAAGATGATCCTGACGATCAGTTTTTTCTTAAAAGCGCATTTGAAAAAATTGGATTTGCAGATTATGTAATGTGGCTGGATTCGTCAGTTACTCTTTTCGAATACCTCAGAACACTTGACTCTGACACAGGCTATCCCTACACTATACTTCTTGATTATAATCTTCCCATTATGAATGGCGAAGAGATTCTCAACGAATTAAAAAAACATCCAGGTTTCAGACAGATACCCGTATTAATTTATTCTACAGGCATCAGCAAGCAACTGATACATAAATTAATTGCACTCGGTGCAGACGGGTGTTATGTAAAATCTTACTCTTCCAGCGGAATTTTAGAATTTGCCGAATTTCTAAAAAAGAAAATAGCCAACGCCGTTTTCAGATGACCAACAGGCTTAATGCTTCCTTGTGGCCACGCTTGATTCTACTACAGATTTCATTGCAGTTAACACCAAAAAGACAAAGAAGATAATTCTTGATATCAATGCTATGCTTTGAAAGAGATTTGTAAATCCTAAAATTGCAGCAACTGTTGCAACAGAAAGGAAAATTATAGCCCATCTTGACATTCGTAATCGGTTTTGAAATTTTAATTACACCATAGATTGGTGATTTAAAAAACATGCCAGTAAAAAGACCGTTGAGAACAAACGGGTTGCAAATGTGATAGTACTTTTCCGAATAAAATCATCGTAAATAAAGGCGTTTCAGGCAGAAGTTTATCTCTATGCAGCAACTATCCTGGCTATTACTTTTGTCCCAGAAGTTGATTGATTATAAAATATCAATCTATCCAATATCACTGAAAATCCAGACCCAATACCTTTGAATACCAGTTTAACCTTTGAATACAACCAATCCGTATTAACGGAATAAAATCCAATATCGATCAACTTCTTTTTATCCAATAGCCTGAAAAGTCCGTCCTAAGTCCCCTGACAATTTTTTCATCCGTACCAGGTGCTGTTTTTCAGCACCTGTACGATTTTATACGGATACCTGCTTTTATCATTACTTCTTCAATGGCATATTTTTTAAGAACATAGTTCAAAAAAAAATGTGCAAATCAATTATAACAAGTGTCTGCATTCCATTTATCGTCTTTTTATTTTTTAGTTGTGGCCCTGCATTAAATAAAGGTTCTTACCAGGGATCTGCGAACACAAGTGGCTACCAAGCTGATAGTCTTGCTGCTCCCCATG
Source organism: Chitinophagaceae bacterium (assembly GCA_049840875.1). Lineage (GTDB taxonomy): Bacteria > Bacteroidota > Bacteroidia > Chitinophagales > Chitinophagaceae > JAFDYH01. The sequence goes on from JASGJE010000011.1 coordinate 186,860, forward strand.
AAACAAAATCAGTTCAGAATTTCAGCAAGGTTATTGGCTGGAAAAATGGTGCAACTCCAATAGCACCCGCAGGATTCTCCGTTACCAAATTTGCCGAAGGGCTTAATCATCCAAGATGGATATATGTAGCGCCAAATGGAGACGTATTCGTATCCGAAGCAAATACAGAATTGAAAGGAATAAAAAAGATTGGCGCAAAAATTTCCCGGAAAATAAAAACGCAGCATTATGGAAAGAGCGCTAATCATGTTCTGCGTTTTGCGGATAAAGATCATGATGGAACTTATGAAACAAAAACGGTCTACATCAATGGATTGAACCAACCTTTCGGAATGCTGGTACTTAACAATCATTTTTATGTCGCCAATACGGATGCCATTCTTGAATATGATTATTCGCCCGATGCTGAATCCATTACCGCTCCCGGTAAAACAATAATTTCTTTGCCGGGCCAGGGTAGGCACTGGACAAAAAATATTATTACGAATTCAAAAAAGGATAAAATCTATATCGCAGTAGGTTCTTCTTCGAATGTGGCAGAAAATGGCCTGGATAAAGAATTGCGAAGAGCCAATATTCTTGAAATTAATCCCGATGGCAGCGGAGAGAAAGTATATGCCTCAGGATTGAGAAATCCGGTGGGCATGGATTGGGCGCCTGGCACACAAACATTGTGGACTGCCGTTAATGAACGTGATGAATTGGGAGATGAATTGGTGCCGGATTATTTAACCAGTGTAAAGGAAAATGGATTCTATGGATGGCCGTATTCATATTATGGCCAACATAAAGATCCGAGAATGAAAGACAACCCAGGCGATGAACTCGTAAAAAAAGCAATTGTTCCTGATGTTGCTTTGGGTTCACACACTGCTTCGTTAGGTCTTGTATTCTATGATAAATCTTCTTTTCCAAAAAAATATAAAGACGGCGCATTTGTTGCGCAACATGGAAGTTGGAATCGCTCCATCATTTCAGGATATAAAGTTGTATTCATTCCATTCAAAGAAGGAAAGCCTTCAGGTAAGCCTGAAGATTTTTTAACCGGGTTTGTTAGTGATCTTTCTAAAAGTGAAGTCCATGGACGACCTGTTTGTGTTGCTCTCACTAACGATGGATCATTACTGGTAACGGATGATGTAAGTAATACAATCTGGAAAATCAGTGCAAATAGTAAGTAATCTTATTCCCAACAATATATCAGTCTTCAAAAAAACGGGGATTTAAATCCATCCATAAACGATTTTACAGCAGAACCGGCAATGGCATGAACTTTTTGCCGCATGATAACATTGATTTGATTTTTAAATTTTTAGTGATGAAAAAAAATATTTTTTATATGGGGATGATTGCAGTTGCAATCGGTGCAGCAAGCTGTAACAACAGCGGTAATAGTAGTACAAGCACGGACACTTCAACAACAAAACAAGATACTGGTACTTCAGCTGGAAGTGATACAAGTTCGTCTGCAAAAATTCAACCGAATCCCTCTCCTGTTTCTAAAGAAGATTCAGCATTTATGATAAAAGCAGCTAATGCCGGAATGACAGAAGTTGCTTTGGGCAATATTGCCACTAAAAACTCGATGGATGATAAAGTAAAAGCATTTGGAGAAATGATGGTTAAGGATCATTCTGCGGCTGGCGATCAATTGAAAAAAATTGCTTCCTCAAAAAATATCAACCTTCCTGATGCAGTAAATGAAGAAAGCAAAAAGCATATAGACGATATGGAAAAAAAGAAAGGTAAAGATTTTGATAAAGCTTATGTGAACATGATGATTGAGGGCCATGAAAAAGTGTTGAAAGAATTTGAAGATATTCAGCAGAAAGGTTCAGATGCAGAATTGAAGGCGTTTGTAACTCAAACTATTCCGGTCATTAAAGGCCATCTTGATTCTATAAAAGCGATTAAGAAAGAAATGAAATAAATCAGAAATAGCAGGACAGCCCGGATTAAACCAATAACAGAAACTCTTCTCTTGTTGGTTTTTCCGGGTATTTTTTATACTGCAAACAAAATTCAAGACTTCTTACGAGCGCATTGAAATTATCTGGCTTTTTCACATAAAGATCAGCTCCTTTTTCATAGGCAAAATTAACAGACTCTGCGTTTGAAGATGTTGACAGGATGATTACTTTGGCACGGTAATCGTTTTTTTCTTTCCTGATATAAGTCAGACACTCGTATCCATCTTTTTTTGGCATATTCAGGTCGAGAAAAATGAAATCGGGGAACACGCTCTTCTCCAGAATGCTGATGAGCTGTTCTCCATCTTCTGCTATTGAGAGGTTAATAGAATAAGGCAATCTGTTTAAGGCTTCCTGGAAAAGAAAACTATCATCGCAATCATCTTCCGCGAGAAGTATGTTTAAAGTGTCTGCCATATTCCTTTGATGCGTGCTAATGTAGAACTAACCCAAATCGAATTTATATAATTATATGCTGCACATCGATCAGGGAATTCCCTGATTTTTATATTGAGAGTCAAGGAAAAGATAAGTGTGCATTTCTCTTCATTAAATTTGGCGCATTGAATAATGGCTATGCACAATAAAATAAAGGTGTTTCACCTCGAAGATTATAAGATAATGCGGGATGGGATAAGGCGATTGCTTTCGGGCGACGAGCAAATTGAAGTGGTGGGCGAAGCAAAAACAGGCGATGAATTGTTTAGTGCTCTTGAGAAAACAGCGACAGATGTTGTTTTAATGGACTTATATCTTGATGGCATGAATGAAATCCGGACCGCTGATGGATTTGAAATCTGCAATTTGCTGCAACGGAAATTTCCGAAAATAAAAATCGTCGCACATTCTATTTACGACGATGCCGATAGTGTCGCACGTATCATCCGCGCCGGGGCCACTGCTTTTATTTCCAAAAAAGCCGGATATGAAGAGCTACTCGTTGCAATTAAATCTGCTTATGCAGGCAAACGGTATATTTGTCGTGAGACTTCAGGAAAACTCAAAAATCTTACTGCGTTCCTTGAGGGTATTGCTGATACTTTGAAACCGGAATATGGTTTTCTGTCAGCCCGTGAAAAAAGTGTATTGCAACTGCTGGCAAAAGGTTATTCTTCCCGCGAAATTGCAAAAACACTTTTTATCACCGAAAAAACTGTAGAAACGCATCGAAGGAATATGGCTAGAAAGGCGAACGTAAAAAATACTGTTGAACTGGTGGCCTATGCCTCCGCAAAAGGTCTGTTAAAGGGATAATGAAAAACTACATTTCTAACTATAAGGATATAGAACGAATCGGCTCATTATCAAATGACGGGATTTTCATTTACAATGTGCCACTGAAAAAATTCTTATACTTCAATAAATCATTTTCCAAAATCTTCAATCAAAAGGCAACGGCTGTAAGAGACAACGCATGGGTTGTTACCAATTTCCTGAAAGCTGAAGACACTTTTTACCTCAGGCGGCGTTTTGAAGAACTCATGCGGACAGGTTGCATTACCAGTACTGAATTCCGTTTGCAGTTCAGCAACAATAAGCTCAGGCATATCAGTTGTGATATTTTTGCATTGGAACATAAAAAAATATTGGTTGGTTTTGTAAAGGATGTAACCAATGCGAAAGAACATGAAGATTTTATAATTAATACCGGGGCCAGAAAAGATACGCTACTTGATATGGTAACGCACAATCTTGCCGGCCCGCTGAATCTTTCCAAAAACCTGCTTGAATCGGTGGATAAAAGCTTCGCAGAAAAAAATCCATCAGCAATTGGGGACGATATAAAAATTTTACTGGAAACAACACAACAGTGTATAGAAATCGTCAATGATTTTTTACAAAAAGAACACCAGGAGTCAGCACATGTATTCGTAAAAAAGAGTCGGTTTGATTTAATAGAAAAAATAAAAGCGACGCTTGAGAAATTAAAAGTTACCAATCCGGACAAAAAATTCAGGCTCATCACCAAACTGGAAAATCTGAATATCAGTACTGATAGTGTAAAATTTTTTCAGAGCATCCATATTCTTGTATCAAACGCGATAAAATTCACGCCTGAAAACGGGGAAATCGATATCATCGTTATCGAGCACAAAAAATTTTTCACCATAAGTATAAGAGATAATGGAATTGGTATTCCCGCAAAATATCATCCACTGCTTTTTTATCGGAGAAATGCTGGAAGTAGGCCAGGTTTAAAAGGAGAAAAATCTTCCGGGCTGGGATTATCCATTGCCCGGAAGTTGATTGATTTATTAGACGGTCAAATCTGGTTTAAAAGTACAGTTGACAAAGGGTCGGTATTTTATATTCGCCTGCCAAAAGAATAGAAAAGAAATTATCCGAAAATATTTTCTTCACTCATTTCTTCCACAGGAATTTTCCGGATAAATTCATCATAGCCCTCTTCCTCATGATCACTATATGCCCCAAATGCATCAAGGCTATAACCGATTAATCCGTCATTTGCTTCGATTAAATACACGACAGATGAATCACCTGGATCTGAATTTCCTTCGAAACGATATGTACGTACTATTTTCAGATCTTCCGGCTGATAGGTTTTACCCTTGCCTGCAGTAAATCCTTCTTCCGTCATTCGGAATTCGTTGTCGTGTTTTTTTATTCTTAGTTTTTCCAGTACCGACGTTAACGTCGTCATCTGGGTAGGTTGCGTTAACATAGCTGATCTGTTTTAAGTGTTATTTTTTTCTGTTTTCTTTTTCTTCTTAAAGAATATGCCAATGAACTTCTTCAATATACTTTGTTGATTATCTCCAACAAGATGAGAAGACAGGTTATGTACCAAAAACGGAACTACTGCTTTTGTCAACCAGCCTGAACGCTTCACTATGACGTTCTTCATCAATAAATCCACGGCTGTGTTGACGATCTTCACAAGCATTGATTCATTTTGACTTGGAATGAATAATTTACTTGCTTGTGCAGCGATCTCCGTTACAGGTCTTACCTTGTCTTTAATCATTTCAATATCATCGACAATCACCTGCCGTTGCAAATACAACAACTCTTGTAAATTTTTCTTGTACTCAACAAGATCTTCGTATGTATGAATGCCGCTATTCATAAATCTTCCGCACGATTAAATTCCGGATAAAAGGGTACAACACTTTTTTTCGTAACAGGATTATTAAAATAGTGACAAACAGAAAAAAGCCTGCGACGATAAAAAATCCACCCGCTCTGTTATTTATTAAATCTCCTATCCACCACGCCAATCCGACAGCGGCAAAAAGAATAACGAATATCAAAGCCAGGTATATGAAGAATGTGTTTAAGATCACGGAAGAGACATTAACACCTTTCTGTGTAATGGTGGTCAATGTTAATTTCAAAAAGGTTTCTGAAAATGCTTCTACATGATCCAGTATTCCCTCCTTCTCCGCTATTTGTTCTGTACTATCCATTTCGTTTATCCAATGCTTTCTTTTACTTTTCTTACTTTGTCTTCTACTGCCGACTTAATTTTCCTGGAGTTTTCTTCCACATCATCAATAAATTCCTTTCCTTTTGCCCATGCACCGTTCAAATGATCTTTCCAATCTTCTGCAGTTCTTTTTAAACGTTTACGTGTATCACTTCCTTTTTCAGGTGCAACCAATAAACCTATTGCAACACCTGCAGCCATAGCACCCAATATGCCTAATGCGATCTTAGTATTTGCTTTCATAATCAATTGTTTTAAATGAACAATAATCTGGCAAAATGAAAGAATCATACCATAAAAACAACATCCTAATAACTAATCAACAAAACAAATACTGTGGTGTTTTCTCTACAAACATCAATGATTTCAATTTTAGCGCACTACAAAATCACATGTATAAGTTGTAAAAGGCTGGCCTGAGTTTTTTTAAGTAGATATAAAGTCCTGGACAATGAAAAGAAAAACAAAAAAGAAAAAAGGAAAACTATCATTGTTTTTCGATAAGATGGCGACTGCAATAACGAAAGCCGCAGGTAAGCCAGCCGCGTTTATCGTTGCTGTCGCATTAATTATTCTTTGGGCTGCTGCCGGACCTGTATTTAAATACTCAGATACATGGCAACTAGTAATTAATACAAGTACAACAATTATCACATTCCTGATGGTATTTGTTATTCAGCAGACACAAAACAAAGACACGACTGCATTACAGCTAAAGCTGAATGAATTAATATCCAGCAGCAGTGATGCAAGCAATAACCTGGTCAACATTGAAGACCTGACAGAAGAAGAGCTGGACGTGCTAAAAAAATTTTATACACGGTTGGCACAGCTTGCAAAAAAGGAAGAAGACGTGCACTGCTCACACTCTTTAGATGAAGCGGTCGCGAAACACAAGGAAAAAACAGAAGAAGCAAAGAAATAATCTATCATAGCTTATGGCATGATTTTATGCTTTATTAAATAATCAAAATACTTTACTATGACAACGATTATTGATAAACTGGCACAGCGTGAAGGAATTGATCATTTACCTGCAATCGACCCAAATACGCAAAACGTATTGCAAACCACTGATAAACTAGTACAAGCTACGATACCTGCAGTTCTTGCAGGCTTCTATAAATTTACCCGCAATGAACCAAATGCGGCAAAGATCACTAGTAAAAGCGCACTAACAGATTGGATTGAAATCTTATTCGGAGATGATTCAAAAAAATTGATAAGGAAAATTGCATCATACGGTGAAGTATCTCTAAAAGTAGCGGAAATTAAAATGCGGGAAACGGTTGATAATACCGTGAATATTTTAAAGGAAGATTTCGCTAACCAGGATGGAAAGGCTATAAAAAAATATTTCACCTATCAGCGCAACGCTATTTTAAATCACTTGCCTGCAGCTATCGAAATCGGCAACATTTTAAATGACACTACCCTTGATGACCGCACAAACAAAATGGACGGACCCATTTCAAGCCTGATGCATACCATAGAAAAAACGTTCGCTGCTACCGATACTGGTGAACTAAAGAAATAATACAATTTAAATAACAATGCTGGATATGATAACATCACCAGCATTGTTATTTGATATACAATTCGTATGAATGCAAAATCTTTTGTGCAGATAAATTTTCCAGAAGTTAGTAATAAAACTCCTCCCCAATTAAAGGTATTGATCGAGGCGATGTAAATCCAATGGCTTTTCCCAAACTTTCAAATGCTGGGAAGTCGATTCCGGAACCGGATAGTGGTAAGCGCTGATGAGATTTAATTCCATCGCAGGATAAGAAGTGCCAATAAACTCAACCTGATCCCACCCTAAACCATCTGGCAAATTATTATCTAGGAAAACAATATCGGGAATCTCTGATTTCAATAGCTGCATTCCATCTTTGAGCGTATAGGCAAACATGATATCGTAATTTTTCTTAGACAGGTAGGTCTTTAGAAGAAAACAAAAGTCAACTTCGTCATCAATGATCAAAACTTTCTTCCGATGCTCCATGGTTGTAAAATAAAATCTTGTACTGGTTAGCTTATAACATATTTCGTGCTAAGATAAATCAGGCTTAGCCGGAGATCAACATGAGCAAAATATCCCCATTCACTCCGGCTATTTCCTCAAAACGTTTAACTATCACGATAAATTTTGCTCACGCTATTCTGCAGGCGGTTAAATTTAATGCGAGTGTATTTACATATAGCCTTATGACTTATCAGTTTGATGAACACATTAGTCATATTACCCCTGTAAATGAAATGCTATTCTCAAAAGTACATCTTTTATATGTCGCTTTTCGTAAAATCCCTCTTAGCATTCAGAAGCTATTCTGACAGATATGGAAAGTATTCAATCACTCAACAACAATTTTTTCGATTTTAACGGATTAAACATCAACTAATTTCATTTCACTTTTAAATCTTTCCTTTTGTAGAATATTTTCCCCAATTTCTATCATAGTAAAACTTCGTATACACACTATACAATGTTTTTTCCCCGCAAATAAGGCAGAAAATAAAAGTTTTCCTCAAAAACAAATTTGGTCGGCGGTTTGCCTTTGACATTCCGGGTCAAATTCTTTTACTATGGGATTAAATCAAACGCAGCTACAAAAGCAGCAGCAAAAGATACTGCCGCAGCAGATTCAGCTACTTAATATTTTCCATTTGAACGATCAGCAATTAAATCAATTAATCAATGACGAATTGCTGGATAACCCATTATTGGAGCAGAACTATAATGAGCCTGAAAACGAGGCAGAGAAAAATCAGAAAGACGAAGTACAAGACTACATGGGCCTTGATGAATACATCTATGATGATATACCAGATTACAAAACAGAATACAATAATTACGTTCCCTCTGAAACACCTTTTCCTATTGCAGCATCGGGAAAGACCGGCTTCCGGGAAGATCTGAAAAATCAATATCGTCAGCAAAACGAACACGAATCAGAGTATGCCGTTGCCGATTACATTATCGATTCTCTCAATGATAATGGCATGCTTGACCAGGATATTGATTCTATTTGTGAATACCTTTCATTTTCTTTAAAGACATGGATAGAAAAGAAGGACGTAGAATCTATACTGGAAAAAATACAAGACCTTGAACCTGCAGGTATTGGCGCAAGAAATTTACAGGAATGTTTGCTTTTAAAATTAAAAAGACAAAACCAGAAAAGACCGGATATAAAAAAAGCAACCTGCCTGGTAAAAGATCATTTCCAGGAATTATTTGCAGGCAACCTGGAGAACATCCGCAAAAGTCTTGAGATCGATGATGAAGAATTAAAAATCATTTTAAAGCTATTAGCCTCACTGAAAACAAGGCCACTGATTGAAAATGATAATGGCATCAATCCCTCAAAATATATTACTCCTGATTTTTTGATTACAATTAATGAAGGCGAACCGGAAATTTCGCTTATACGTCAACGTTCGGGCGACCTGTTTATCAATAAATCCTGGATCGATTCCATTCAGAATACGGATACGCCGCACACTGAAAAAGAGACCAAACAATATGTGCGAAACAAGCTGCAATCAGCACAGTGGTTTATTAACGCCATTAAGGAAAGAGAAACCAATATGATGAAAATCATGAAATGCATAGTAGACCTGCAGCACGATTATTTCCAGGAAGGCGACATTATGCAGTTAAAACCTATGATTTTAAAAGATGTTGCCGAAAGAACGAATCTTGACATTTCAACCGTATCGCGGGTTATCAGTAATAAATACGCAGAAACACCATTTGGCACTATTTTTCTTAAGAAATTGTTTTCAGAAGGGTTGCCTGACAAAGAAGGGGCGATTATCAGCAACAAAGTGATTCAGAAGATAATTGAAGACATCATTGAAAATGAAGACAAGAAAACTCCGTATACAGATCAGCAAATTGCAGGTATTTTAACTAAGCGAGGTTACAAAATAGCAAGAAGAACTGTAGCAAAGTATCGTGAACAGTTGCATATACCTATGGCAATGCACCGGGGATTAAAGGCAGAAATAGCATAAATTACATTCGTTTTATTATAGACTAAAACTTAAGCAATGGCAAAAATTCTCGTAATTGATGATGATAGGGATATATGTTCCCTGCTGAACAGGTTTCTGACAAGAAAAGGCTATGCAGTAACAGAGAATTATAAAGGGAAAACAGCAATCGACTATTTAAAAGAGAATAAACCAGACCTGGTACTTGCCGATTTCAGATTGGAGGATATGGATGGAACGCAATTGCTGCAAAGAATAAAAGAGATTTATCCTGAAATGCCTGTGATTATCATTACGGGTTACAGTGATATAAAAACAGCCGTCGAAATAATGAAAGCAGGTGCGTTTGACTATGTTGTAAAACCCCTTTTGCCAGATGAAATATTAATGACAATTCAAAAGGGACTTACAACTTCCCGCGGCGAAGGTGCAGTAGCAACAGATACTCCTGCTCAAAAGACCGCTACTCCTTCAGAACAAACTAAAAAAGATGCAAACCCGAATGGTTATATATTCGGTGATACTCCCGAGTTTAAAAAGATTCTTCAACAGATACGCCTGGTAGGCCCAACAAATTATAGCGTTATTATCTACGGAGAAAGCGGAAGCGGTAAAGAAGCGATTGCAAATGAAATACACCGCCTCAGCAAACGTAGCAATAAACCATTTGTAGCCATTGATTGCGGAGCATTATCAAAAGAGCTTGCAGCAAGCGAATTATTCGGTCATGAAAAGGGATCGTTTACCGGAGCGATCGGAACAAAGACGGGAAGTTTTGAATTAGCTAATGGTGGTACAATTTTCCTTGATGAAATTGGAAATCTTTCTTACGACATTCAAATTTCTTTATTACGCGTCGTGCAGGAAAGAAAGATGCGTCGTGTGGGTGGAGTAAAAGATATTGAACTGGATGTAAGAATTATTATTGCAAGTAACGAGAGGTTGTGGGAGCAAACAAAGACAGGAAAATTCCGTGAAGACTTATACCACCGCTTCAATGAATTCAGTATTGATGTACCACCGCTGCGTGAACGCAAAAACGATATCATGTTATTTGCGAATCACTTTCTTACTCAGACAAATGAGGAGCTGAGCAAACAGGTAAAAGGCTTTTCTCCGGAAGTCGAAGAAATTTTCCGTAATTATATATGGTATGGCAATCTTCGTGAGCTGCGCAATGTGGTAAAAAGAGCAACGCTCTTAAGTGAAGGTAGCCTCATCGAAGCCCGTTATCTGCCATTCGAAATTTCAAACTATAACAAACTGCAGTTTGAAAATTCAGCGGGGCCAGATACAGCTCCTGCAGACCAGGCTTCGCCGCTGCATACAAGAAAAGCCGGCATTAATTTTTCTGAAACAAATCTAAAAGCAGCAGCATTGGATGTGGAATATGAGATGATCATTGAAGCGCTGAAGAAATGCAACTTCAATAAAACGAAAGCAGCCAAATTGTTGAATATTGATCGTAAAACTTTATACAACAAAATGATGCAATATCAATTGCTGACGCATTCACAGGATGCACCAAATGCATAAAACCAGCGGCATATCGCATAGCCGCCTATGAAGCAACATGAATAAGCCCCCAATAAGGATTCTCGTTATAGAAGATGATGAAGATGATTTTTTTATTATTAAAGAAGATATAGAGAGAATCCCCTACCAGAAATTCGTAATTGACTGGTGTCCCCGTTATGCTGACGGTATTGATAAAATACGTAAGCGGGAATACGCTTTATATTTTGTCGATTATTTTCTCGGTGCAAAAACAGGTCTACAACTTTTAAAAGAAGCAATAGCTGAAGGATGCCTTGAGCCAATAATATTGTTAACCGGCAAGGGTAACCATACGATTGATATGGAGGCTATGCAGGCCGGCGCTTATGATTATCTCGTAAAATCAGAATTGAATTTTGAAAATCTTGAACGCTGTATCCGTTATAGCCTCGAGCGGGCTGAAACAGCGAAGGCATTGCGTGAAAATGAAAGAAAGTTCAGGACCATGTTTGAAAAGTCAAAAGATATGGTGTTCCTGACCGGTAAAGATTTCTTTTTCCGCGACATCAATCCCGCCGCGACAGAATTACTCGGATACAGTTATGATGAGTTGACTAACCTGAATTTGTTTTCTTTATTCACTGCACGTACTCCTACAAAAGCAATTGAAGAAAAACTTTTTCAAAACGGGATAGCAGACGACATCGAAGTAACATTGCTGACAAAAAAGAAAATTGTAAAAGACGGAATTCTTTCAATCACCCGGGAAAAAAACCTTCATGGTGAAACATACTTCCAGGGTATCATTCATGATATTACAACGCTTAAGAAAAACGAGCGGGCCAATCTTCAGTTACAGAAACTTGCTATTGCTGGCCGCCTTGTGCATACACTTGCACATGAGATTAGGAATCCTTTAAATAATATTTCGCTTTCTGTTTCTGAATTGAGAGCAGAGGAGCAAGAGCCTGAAACGGATTCCAAAATGTACCTTGATATCATTCAAAGAAACAGTATCCGCATCGGCGACATCATTACAGAGCTGCTCAATTCTTCACGACCTGCTTCAATAGAAACAAAAAGAAAACCTTTACAGGATATATTAGACGAAACAATTGTATCAGCATCCGACAGGATGACTTTGAAGAAAATAAAGCTCAACAAAAATTTTACAGAGGAAAAACTTGAAATTCTTTGCGATGAAGAAAAATTAAAAATCGCTTTTCTGAATATTATAATCAACGCTATAGAGGCAATGAACGAGGGTGAAGGGCTTCTTAATATTCTCTTGAAAAAACAAGGCGAAGAATATGTGGTTATTTTCCAGGATAACGGTTGCGGCATCAGCCAGGAAAATCTTTCTCATCTCTTTGAACCGTATTTTACATCAAAAAGAAATGGAATGGGGCTTGGTCTCGCTTCAACATTAAATATACTTCAATCGCACCATGCTTCGGTCGATGTACAATCAACACAGGGAGAAGGAACTTCATTTACTTTATCTTTCAAAAGCAATTAAGCGTCATTTTCATTCGTATGGGATGGCAGATAAAGGATATAAACCACCAAAGCCAAGCCGGTTATAATCATAAACAAGGCTATCCATGAACCTTTACTGATAATTACCTCCGCTAAAGCTCCAACCGCACAAACAGATACAAGTAACCAAACTATTATCCTGGAAATTTTTTCCATGCACTATTATATTCAAAAGACATTCCAAGGTGACTCAACAACATCATTTTAGTATAAATACGAAATAAGCCAGTTCGCAAACTTTAAGAATGCCCTATTTAATGTTGTACTACCTGTGAGTTACGTTTAAACTTTATTGCATCATGCGCTTTTTCTAATAGAAATTTTTGACGCATAATGACACAACGAATATCGGCAGGCATGCTTACATCTGCACGTAGCGCATGGTGATATACTTTCTGCGTAGCTTCTTCTACGTATTCACAAGATTCAAGTATTGACTCACTTTCTTTATTAGTCATAGCTGCCTTTATATCCATCCATGCACGATAAATCTTTCCTGATACAGTTGCTTCCGTGGAAGGCTTCCCACCGTTTCGTGCTACATACATGGACAACGTTTCTGCGAATTGACTGCTATCTTTCTCATAATTGCGGAACATCTTTTTTAAACCATTGTTGTTTAATCCCAATTGCTTAATTGCATTTGCATAGCCTTCTTCACGATCATGATTGAGCCGTATCAGATCATTCAAAACAAGGTTTAATTTTTCATTTATTTCCATAGTACACTGTTTTTGACAGAGACAACAAAATCATACCCTCGGGAAAATACGTTGTGTATTGATTTGTGGAAACGGTTCCTCATGTATTGTATAACTTATCATCAATCTGCTGGTACCAGATTTGAATATTTAGCTTTTAAATAAACATACGATGGCAGCTGGTAACAATCTTGAATTTTTAAAAGAAAGAATATTTGAAATAAAAAGTGCACTACTCTATAGCATGTCAAATGAGTTGATCAAAATGCCGGTATCTATTGTTACCGTTTTGAAAATGGATGATGAAGGAATGCTCTGGTTCTTTGTAAAAAAACCATCGTGTAGTCTTTCAGAAGATGGTCATGCTTTTCCGGCAAGAATGCAATTCTACCGGAAGGGAAAACCCTTTTTTATGCATGTTACCGGCACAGCGATAATTGATGATTGTCCGCAAGATTTGTACGAAGTAACCGGCATGCAACAAGAGGAACAGAATACTGCGATCCGGGATATACTATTGATAAAACTTAAAATAACTAAAGCAGAATACTATGAACAAAAGCAACAATCCAATAACCATAGCATTATCGGGAATTTTTTTCAAAACATATATTCTTCTCTATTCAAACCTTCCGGTCATTACCGCCCATTTGAACTGAACACAGCAGCTTAACTTTCCTCACCAACGCCACACCAATATCACAATGAATAGAAATGCGGTTTCACTACTTCTTACATCCACCGTTTATTTTAATTGCTGGATGACCTTGATCGTTATTTACCAGCTTACAGGTGTTGCCCGCATTGCCGGCGCTTTCGTTACGTTATGGATCCTGGTAAAAATTCTAAGTTCGGCTTCTGATCCCGTCGTCCACAGGTAATAAATTTATACAGGAAAGTGACTTCTAAATTTTCTCTTAGTCAATCAAGTTTTATGCTTCCGTAGGAAGGATGATGTGAAATGATGAGCCTGAATTTTCTGCAGAATCCGCAAATATTACTCCGCCATGTCCGTTTACGATTTTGCGGCATATGGATAAACCGATACCAGATCCGGTATAAGCGCTACGCGGATTTAGCCGTTGGAATATTTCAAATACTCTTTCTGAAAATTCATTACTGAAACCAATGCCGTTGTCTGTAAATACAATCTCGGAATATTGTCTTCCCGAATCGAGTAAATATTTTGCTATTTCCTCCTGAGGCAAAAGAGCCGACTTAATCGTAATCACAGGCGCTTCATCTTCCTTCGCAAACTTCAGACTATTGCTGATAAGATTTGTAAATAACTGGGTCATCTGGTGACCAACGGCATATAATTTTGGAAGAGCCTCTGACTTAATTGTGGCTTTCTTTTGATTTATTACTAATTCAAAATCGCTCTTTACATTTTCCAGAATTGCGTTCAGGTTGATCAACGCTGGCTTTTCGGAAATCTTACCGGTCCTCGAGTACTCAAGTAAGTCACGGATAAGATCTGACATACGACCTGCTGCTGAAACTATTTTTTCCATGTACAACTTACGTTGCTCTGCATTTGCTTCCTCTGCTTCCTGCAGACGGCTCACAAATGTTTTTATTTTCCGCAAAGGTTCCTGCAAATCGTGACTGGCAACATAAGCAAACTGTTCCAATTCACCGTTCGATTTTTCAAGCGCTGTATTTGCATGCTTTAATTCGAGGGTACGTTCCTGCACTTTCTTTTCAAGTTCATCTTCTATCAATTTTCGTTCTGTGATATCCGTTACCGAACCGGCATAACCTTCAAAATCACCATTGCTGTTATAGTACGGGTACCCTTCGGTTAAACACCAACGAATCTGACCATCTCCCCTTTTCAATCTGAACTCATCAATGAAACTATCATGTGTCTTCATCACATTCATATAATTCGCACGGACCGAATTGCATCTTCTGTAACTACACGGCTCATCCATCCGCCATCGTATTGTTCTTCAAGTGACACACCGGTCCACTCTATCCATGTTTCGTTCACAAAATTGTTTCTACCTTCTTTATCAGTCATCCATAACCCGACAGGTGATACATTCGCAATTGTTTTAAACAACAATTCACTTTCCTGTATCGCTTTGTACAATGATTTTTGCGTAGTAATGTCTCTCGCTATTTTCGATGCTCCAGTGATGTTTCCCGACGAGTCACGTATAGGCGATATCGTCAGAGAAATATCAATAAACTTTCCTTCTTTAGTAACACGGATCGTTTCAAAATGCCGGATCTGTTCACCCCTGCCTATCCTCCGAATGATGTCATTTTCTTCATTCATTCTATCTGCAGGAATCAAAGTAGCGATAGGTCTGCCGATCATTTCTTCAGCAGAGTAACCAAATAGTTTTTGCGCTCCGGGGTTCCAGCTTCGTACAATGCCATCGAGCGTCTTACTGATTATTGCATCGTCTGATGATTGCACTATAGCTGCCAGCCTCGCTGTATTTTGCTCGGCGATTTTCCGTTCGCTGATATCGACAAGCATGTTGATACCGCCGGTGATATTCCCATTTTCATCAAAAACCAATTGCGGATTGGGGAGCACATTCGCTTTTGTACCGTCCGGCCGTTCAATAATTATTTCATGGCCGCGTACAATTTTGCCAGTCTTCAGTGTAATGGCCATCGGGCACTCACTGGCAGGCATAAAGGCGCCATCCGTTGTATAAATTTTGTAAGAGCCGGTCCAACGGTCATCATCATCGGGTTTTCTTCCCCACAATTGCAATGCAGCATCATTATAGATACCAATTCTTCCGTCTTTATCACAAGTATAGAATGCGAGCGGCAAACTATAAATTAACTGTCGGTAACGAATTTCACTTTGTTGAACCAGGATCAATGCTTGCTTCTCAGAAGTAATATCCTGCAGTACACCAAGCATTCGAATGGGCTTGTTAGTTTCATCGTAAATTACTTTTCCTTTTGTTCGTACCCAATGTATTGAGTTGTCCGGCCAAATAGCTCTTGCCTCGTAGAAATAAGTACTTGTCTGCAGCGCTTCATCGAATGCTTTCTCAACAATTTCGTGTAAATCGTCTGGATGTATTTGTGAACGAAGTTGCACGTGTGTAAGCTTTTTGTTTGCGTCGTGACCAAACATTAACGCCATCCTTGGTGAATGCACAATTTCACCTGAAACAAGATTAAGATCCCAAACTCCTGTTCCTGTCTCTTCAGTTGCAAGTCGCATCCTCGCCTCAGTCATCTCCATCAGCTGAACAGATTCTTTTTGCTCAGTAATGTCATGAACGGTACCGAGAAACCGTTGCAATTGATTTTTTTCATTAAAAAATGCCTTGCCTTTTGCACGTATCCATCTTAGTTTGTTATCCGAATACCTGTTTACTCTGTATTCTATGGCGTATTCTCCATTATTTTCTCCTGATACAGCACGGTTCACCGAATCATTCACTCTTTCTCTGTCTTCATGATATATACCAGTCAGGAAAAGATCATAAGTAACAAATGTGTCGTCCAATAAACCAAACATTTTTTTTGTACGATCGTCCCATTGCAATTGATTCAGGGCAGGATCAAAATCCCATGTTCCCAACTCAGCAGTTTCAATTGCCATCTTCAATGATTCACGGCTTTCTTTCAATGTTTCGTCTGCCAGCTTACGTTCATGAATATCCATCAGCGTAGCGAGATAACCATCGGGTTCATTATTTACATTAAAGCTTTGCCTGCCTGATGTGACAAACCACCGGAAGCTGCCGTCATTCTTCCTTAGTTTGAATTCGATGTTGTACTCTTCTCCTTTTTCGATAGCCGTTCTTATAATTTTTTCCGTCGCTCGTCTCTGATCCGGATGAATGGCAGACAACCATCCAAAACCTTTCGATTGCTCTTCTGATAAGCCGGTATAATTATACCATTGGCTATTCATATAATTAAAGTAACCTTCTTTACCGGACATAAATAACATTGCCGGCATGTTATCCGCTATCCTTCGAAAGTTGAATTCACTCTCCTCGATTTTTTTTCTTGCATTTACTTTTTCGGTAACGTCAATTACTGTTACCATTATGCCGGATACTGATGTACCATCTGCTTCAAACAATGGCGAGTACTCGAAATCAAAATAGTATTCTATTTTCTCTCCCTTACCCGTGGTTACATAAGCAATCGCTTCTTTTTCATTGTGCGTTATACCAGTACTAAAAACTTTTCTGAGAAGGTTTGGAAAGGGTTGATCATTCAACTCGGGAAAAACATCAAGCAACTTTTTCCCTTCAACATCCTTTATTTCCCGCTGCCATATATTCTTCAATAAAGCCTCATTTGCCAACTCAATAATGAAATCTTCTCCCCTGAAGATGGTCATCGCTATCGGAGATCTCATTACAAGATTGCGAAATTGCCGTTCACTTTCAGCGATCAGATGTTTTGTATGTACAGATTCCGTAACCTCGTAAGCAACAACTATAACACCCGTAATTGTACCATCTTCATTTTTCAAGGCCTGGTAGATAAAGTCAAAATACGCATCTTCCTTTTTGCCATCGCGGATAAGCGAGGCTTTAAAATCGTGTCCGCGATAGGGCTTTCCCGTTGCAAGCACATTCCGCAATAACCGTTCGGCTTGCTGACCTTTTAGTTCAGGAACCGATTCGAATAAGGATCTACCGATAAATTCATCACGGCTACGACCGATAAGACCGAGGTATGTTTCGTTTGAAACCTGCACAATGAAATCTTCACCTCTGAATACGGCTATACCTGCAGGCAGTTGCATAATCAGGCTATACACTCCTTGCAACCCCTGCATAGAAAGATTGTCTTCAATTTGCTTTAATATTTCCTCAGGATAAAATTGAGCGGGCTGAATTGCAGAACTCATTGGCAACTGTATCGGTGGTTTTAAAGTACAATAGTCTACCTATAATCTTCAGGAAAACCATACCATATTTATCGGCGTGAAATTGTCAATAACTGCATGCCGATTTCTCAAATCGGGGATAATCTTCCCCAACACTATCTAAATATACCTTTCTTTTAGTAAGAAATCAGCAGTGGCAAAGAATTTTATACTACTCCTTCAAATAGTTTTTATGAGAAGCATACTTTACCTGATAGCGGTGATATTGATCATAGGATGGTTATTGGGCGTATTCGTTTACAGCCTTACCGGTCTGATTCATATACTGATAGTATTGGCAGTAATTTCACTACTGCTCGGCCTGATCCGTAGTGGAAGTGACGCATAATAAATTAGGTTGGCTATAAAATACTAAAAAGAAGCACAGCCTTTACCCTAAAAATAACAGAGAATCTGAAGTAAGGGTTTTATCAATGCAAGAAGTATAAGGCACTAGAAAAATTATAAACGAGGACAATGGGCTGTGTTAAGTACTAAAGACAGGCGATAAGGTACCCCTGAAATCGTGCAAAAAGAAAACTGCCGGTTCACCCGGAAAGACGAAAAGTGTGAAAAGATAACTGAATTGCAAAAGGTCTATCTGCAATTCAAAACTGGTTGATTATGGCAGCTTTTGTCGAAAGCGGAAACGTTGTTTCCGCTTTTTATTTAGCATGATATTTTATATAAGAGTCATATAAAAAATGGGTGACAAAACATTCTATCTTTACAGTTGAGGAATGAAGGAACATTCTGAAAAAATAAAAAGGAGCATTGGCCTACGGATTACCAGGATAGTACTAAAAACGGTACTCTTTCTTTTGCTGTTTTTTATTCTTTTGGTTATATTGATTCAGACTGCACCTGTTCAAAATTTCATTCGTGGCAAAGCCGTTGCATGGCTTGAGAAAAAATTAAAAACAAAGGTTGAAGTAGGAAAGATATACATCGGTTTTCCGAAAGATGTTGTTATTGAAAATGTTTATCTCGAAGACCGCACAAAAGATACGCTCTTCTCCGGCGGAGAAATAAAAGCAGACATTTCACTTCTCAAAATTATCAATGGTAACATCGAAATAAATGATTTGTTTCTTGGTAATATAACAGCAAAGGTCAAGCGACAATTACCCGATACCGCATTTAATTTCCAATTCATCATCGATGCCTTCGTGTCAAAAAATAAAACAGAGGATACTTCACCAAAAGATACCGCTAATCATTTCAACATCCGGAATGTAAGGCTTGATAAAATAAGATTGCTGTATAACGATACATTGACCGGCAATGACGCTGAATTGATGCTTGGCCATTTTGAAACTAAAATTTCCCGGTTCGATCTCACCCATCTTTCGTTTGAAGTTCCGAAGTTCTCCATTGAGAATTTCGCAGCGACTGTGAGGCAGTTCCGACCACTGAAAGAACATGAACTCAAAGTTGGCGACACGATGATTGCGCAAAAGCAGTCACCATTGCATTTAGACCTGAAAGAAATTTCTCTTAATAAAATCAATGTTGACTATAAAAATGATGTTTCATCAATTGCCGCATTGCTGGATCTTGAGAAATTATTGGTACATCCGGATAAAATAGATCTTGAAAACAATGCTATCGATATCGACGATATTTTGCTGCAGGGAACTACAGCTTCCATAAAATTGGGTAAACCAGAAAAGCAACCCGAAACAAAAAAAGAGGAAAAGAATAGTTCCGCTGCACCAGGTCCATCATGGAAGATTAGTTTAGCCTCGTTCAAATCAGACAGTAACAACATCAAATTTGATGACGAAAGTAAAGCGCTTTCAAAAAAAGGAATGGACTATTCGCACATAGACGCGAAAGCCGTGACTTTTGATCTCGATAAATTTTTTTTAGGTAATGATTCTATTTCAGGTAACATCAGCAAAGCATCGCTAAAAGAAAAAAGCGGATTGAATCTGCAAAGATTAGATGCCGATTTTACTTACGGTAGTAAAGGCGCCTCGCTAAACAAATTTTATATCAAAACACCCGGAACAGAATTGCAGCGTGACGTAGCAATTCATTATGCGTCAACTGAGTCGTTGAAAAAAGATTTAAAGAATGCAGAACTGGATATCACATTGCAAAAAAGTAAACTTCAGATAAAAGATCTTTTGCTTTTCGTTCCTTCATTGCAAGAACAAGCTGCCTTAAAAAACCCCGAGTCCTTCTTATATCTGAATACCGATATTCATGGAAAAATCGGCGATCTTAAAATAGCGCAACTACAATTGAATGGATTATCTGACACCAGGGTCGATATCGCCGGTACAATCCATGGATTACCAGATGCAAAAAATATTAATGCCAATCTTGTTATTAAATCGTTGCAAAGCTCGAAAGATGACATCTTGTTATTCGTTCCACCTTCATCATTACCAGACAGCATTACGATCCCGGACAAATTTTCATTAACCGGAAATTTAAAAGGAAATAAAAATGATTTTACAACAAACTTATCTCTTGCTACCAACCTTGGGAAAGCAAGTATTAATGCCACAGGAAAGAACATTACTGATAAAGTAAGATCTGCTTATGATGCAAAAATTGAAACGAATGAACTTGATATCGGTGCCATACTGCAAAAGAAAGAGTTGCTTGGACCAGTAACTGCTACATTTACGATTAAAGGCACCGGCACTGATAAACATACTGCGAATGCGGCATTGGATGGAATGATTCAATCGGCAGTTTTTAAAAAATACACCTATCACAACCTGGCATTAAGCGGTTCGATATCGAACCAATCAATAAAAGTGAAAGCAGGCACAGATGATCCGAATATCGATTTCAATCTTGATGCCATTGCAAATCTTTCGGCGAAATATCCATCTGTGCAATTGCACATGATGATCGATAGCATTAAAACATTGCCACTGCATTTCACCCCGGATGCAATAGTTTACCATGGAAAGATAGATGCCGATTTTCCAGTGGCAGACCTGGATAGCCTGGAAGGTAAATTGGAAGTAACTAACTCTTTGTTAGTTAAAGATAGCCTTCGGTTGAAAATGGATACTATCCGGCTGCTGGCAAGCCGGAGCGACTCAGGACGAGCTATAACACTGAACAGCGATGTCGTTAATGCCAATCTCACGGGGAAATACAAGCTCAGTAATCTCAGCGATATTCTTCAACGAAGCATCGAGCCTTATTTTTCAGTATCTAAAAATGATTCTCAAACAATCGAAGAACACTATGATTTTACATTAAACGCAATCGTGCTCAATAAACCGATATTGAAAACATTCTTGCCCGGGTTACAAAAACTGGATTCTATTAGATTAACAAGTCATTTCACCGATCACAGCGGATGGAATGCTGATTTAATTGCTCCCGCCGTTGATTTGAACGATAATTCCATTCGCAAACTTGAAATACGTGCCGGTACAGGAAACGACGAATTAATTATTAACGCGAACGTTGCCCAGGTAAAAAGTGGCAACAGCATCCAGTTGTTCAATACTACAGTCAATGCAGAAATAAAAAATAATAAAATCGATTTTGCAGTAAACATTCATGACAAAGCAGACAAAAACAAATACAATCTGAAAGGAGTTTTCGAACAACCAGCAAAAGGAGTTTATGCATTTTCTCTAAAGCCAGATAGCCTGTTGCTGAATTATGATAAATGGACGATTTCACCAGATAATAAAATTCAAATAGGTGATGATTACATTCTTGCCAATAACTTCAAACTAGATCAGAACGGGCAACAACTATTATTACAAAGTAATTCTCAAGACAAAAAATCTCCGTTGGAAGTAAGTTTTCAGAATTTTAAACTTGAAACGTTGACTGCTTTTGTACAACCTGATTCAACTTTAATAGGAGGAACGTTGAATGGAAAAGCAGATATCAGCGATTTGCCTAAGAGCCCGGTATTTACAAGTGACCTGACTATAGAGAATCTCAATATAAGAAAGGATACGGCCGGAAATTTAAAAATACTGGTAAACAACAAAGTAGCCGATACTTATAATGCGGACATTACATTAACAGGTAAGGGCAATGACGTGCGGATCAACGGAAACTATTTTGCAAAACAAGCTGATAATAATTTCGATCTTGTTTTAAATATCAAACAACTGCCGCTGACTACAGCGCAGGTATTTTCTGATGGCGCCATTCGCAATGCATCCGGATCAGTAAATGGAAGTTTCAATGTAAAAGGAAACATTAAGCAACCAAGAATAAATGGGGATTTGAATTTTGTGCAAGCCGCATTCAACCCAGCGAAACTGAATAGTCTGTTCAAGATTGATAACGAAAAAATACAGGTAAATGAGCAAGGCATATCCTTCAACCAGTTTACTATTACTGATTCAAGTGGAAACAAACTGACATTGAACGGTAAAGCTGAAACAACAAATTTTACCAACTATAATTTTGACTTCACGGTTCGGGCTAATAATTTCCAGGCATTAAGCAGTACAAAGAAGGATAACAAATTATTCTATGGGCAACTCTTTTTCAATACCAATTTAAACGTAAAAGGAACTGAGCAGGCGCCAAGCATAGACGGTCGGTTAACGATCAATGACAAAACTAAAATGACTGTTGTATTGCCACAAGAAGACCCGGGAGTAACTGACCGGGAAGGCATTGTTGAATTTGTTGACAAAGATGCACCGGCAAACGATTCTTTGTTTTTAAAGGCGTTTGATACATTGAATACTTCTTCGTACAAAGGCATGGATATCGCCGTCAATGTCGATGTAAAGAAAGAAGCTGATCTTACATTAATCGTTGATGAAGGTAGTGGCGATTTTTTGAACGTGCATGGAGAAGCATTACTCACCACAGGTATTGATCCTTCAGGAAAAATAACAATGGCGGGCTCATATGAACTGGAAGACGGCGCCTATCAACTTACATTTAATTTATTGAAGCGCAAATTCAATATTCAAAAAGGAAGTAAGATTATTTGGGGCGGCGAACCGACACAGGCAGATGTGAATATTACCGCAGCGTATGAAGTCAGTACACCACCACTCGACTTAGTAAAAAATCAATTAGGTGATGTATCTGACGCAAGTCGTAACACATACCTGCAAAAATTACCTTTCCAGGTTTTTCTGAAAATGACGGGTAAACTTTTACAACCTCAGATCAGCTTCGATATCGTTTTACCTGAAGACAAAGAATACAATGTATCAGCAGACATTGTGTCTAATGTAAGAACTAAATTGGAAATGCTAAGGCTTGATGAAGGAGAATTAAATAAACAGGTCTTCGCTTTGCTATTACTGAATCGCTTTGTCGGTGAAAATCCATTCAACTCCAGCACAAGCACCAGCGCAGAAACATTGGTAAGGCAGAGTGCCAGCAAGTTATTGACAGAACAATTAAATCGTTTGGCAGAAAATCTTGTACAGGGTGTAGACTTGAACTTTGACGTACAATCGTCCGATGATTATACAACTGGTGAACGAAGAGACCGGACAGATTTGAATGTTGGCCTATCCAAAAAACTATTGAATGACAGGCTGACCGTAACTGTTGGAAGTAACTTTGAATTGGAAGGCCCGCAAAATTCCAACCAACAAAGCAGCAATATCGCGGGCAACGTTGCACTAAATTATCGCTTGAGTAAGGATGGCCGATACGCATTAAGAGCATACAGGAAGAATGAGTATGAAGGTGTGTTAGATGGATATGTCATTGAAACAGGTGTAGGGTTTATAATAACAATCGACTACAATAAGTTTCGCCAGATTTTTCAAAAGAAAACCCCAAGAAAGCAACCACAAAAAGATGCACAAAAACAAAACTCAGATAACACAACCACTACAACTCCATCACAAAATATTTCAGACACCCGTAACAGCAAACCCTGATGAAGCTACTGCTATTCTATATAAGTTTTCTTTGTTCAATTTTGTTCATGACATCGTGCGGTCCATCGCGCTATCTTCCGGATGGTGAAACGTTGTACACCGGAGCTAATGTAAAAATTACGAGTACAGAGCTCAACAAGAAACAAAGAAAAGATCTCGCTTCAACATTGACAGATCTCACGAGGCCAAAACCTAATAAGAAAATATTAGGCATACGTTTTAAATTGTTTCTGTACAGTATCGGAGGTCGATCAGCAAGAGAAAAATCATTAGGCGGTTGGTTCAGGCGAAAATTTGGTGAACCGCCTGTATTAGCGAGTGATGTAAACGTTGATTACAACATCAAAGTATTGGAAAGCACATTACAAAACCGTGGATTTTTCCAGGCGGTAACAGAAGGCGATACGGTAACGAAAGGTCGTAAGACCGCTGCAAATTATACTATTCAAACAGGACCGCTATATCATATAAACGCTATTCAGTTTCCTCATGATAGCAGTGTACTCGTAAAAACAATACTTGAAGATTCTTCAAAAACTTTTTTGAGAACAAAGAAGCCTTTTGATCTTGCCGTAATAAAAACAGAAAGAGAAAGAATCGATGCTTCACTAAAAGAAAAAGGATTTTACTATTTCAATCCGGATTTTATAATTGTACAGGTAGATAGTACGATCGGCAATCACCTGGTGAACTTATATGTGAAAGTAAAACCTGGTACACCGAACCAGGCAACAAAGCCATATTCTATTAATGACGTTTATATCTTTACTAATTTTCAAATCAACTCCAAAGCCGCAGACACTCTTAAACAAAATGCTGCTTTATACAAAGGATACCATCTTGTTGATCCGAAAAAGCAGTACAAACCAAAATTGTTTGAAAAAACAATGCAGTTTAAACCCGGAGAGATCTATAACCGAACGGACCATAACCTTACAATTAACCGCCTTGTTAATCTTGGTCTTTTCAAATTTGTAAAAAACAGGTTTGAGCCTGCAATCACTGACTCGCCAAAACTCAATACCTACTATTACCTGACGCCTTTTCCTAAAAAATCAATTCGATCAGAGATAAATGCAAGTACAAAGTCTAATAACCTTACAGGATCTTCAATTACAATTGGCTGGCGAAACAGAAATACTTTCAAAGCCGGAGAATTATTTACAGTCGATCTAACAGGAGGCTTGGAATATCAATATAGTTCCGAACTAAATGGATATAACACGTATAGGGCCGGCGCCGAAACTAATCTTGTATTTCCACGCTTTCTTGTTCCTTTTTTTGATCTCAATACGAAAGGCGGGTTTGTTCCAAAAACAAATATCATGTTGGCATATGATATTCTGAATAAGAGAAAACTATACAGCCTTAATTCTTTCAGATTAAACTATGGATACAGTTGGAAGGAAGATGTAAAAAAAGAGCACCAGCTAAATCCAATTTCAATTACTTACGTGCAGCCATTGAATGTAACGCCTGAATATGATTCATTAGCAGCTACGAATATCGCATTGCAGCGTGCTATTGACAAGCAGTTCATACTCGGATCAAACTATAACTATAATTACAATGAGCTGCTGAGTAATAAAGTAACCAGTGGTATTTACTTTAACGGAAACGTAGATTTGTCTGGCAATATTATCGGCCTCGCATCCGGCGCCAATACAAAAGAAGGGCAAACAAAGTATATCGCAAATGCCCAGTACTCCCAATACGTTCGATTGGAAGGAGAATTCAGATACTATACAAAAGTGTCATCAACATCTGTGTTGGCAAGTCGGATCATCACAGGTATTGGTATACCTTATGGCAATTCAACGCAGCTGCCATATATCAAACAATTTTTTTCCGGAGGTAATAATAGCTTACGTGCTTTTCGCAGTCGTTCCGTTGGGCCGGGCACTTATCAGCCACCTCAAAATCTTGACTTCTTACCAGATGAACCTGGTGATATAAAACTTGAATTGAACTCCGAACTAAGAGCGAAGTTATTCAGTATTGTAAACGGCGCTATTTTCGTCGATGCAGGTAACACATGGCTATTCAACGCAGATACTGCACATCCGGGTGGACAATTCAGCAATCACTTTTTAAAAGAGCTCGCTGTTGGTACCGGCGTAGGCTTACGTTTTGATGTAACTTTTCTTGTATTACGTCTTGATGTCGCTTTCCCATTACGGAAGCCTTATCTGCCCGATGGGCAACGTTGGGTATTTGATCAAATAAATTTTGGTGATCCAACATGGCGAAAAGAAAATATCATTTACAATATAGCAATTGGTTATCCATTCTAAAACAGAAGATATGGGAACGAAATTAAAGCTCGAAGCAGCGTGGGAAGAAGTAAAAGAAAAAATGAAAGAGAATAATATCGATCTTACAGATGATGACCTGAATTATCAACCAGGTAAAGAAGATGAGTTGTTAAATTCTTTGGCAGCCAAATTAAAAAGAACTCCGGAACAAGTTCGAATGCTGATTGAAAGTATTTCTGCTAATAAAGGAAGAGCTTCCTGAAAACTGTTTTCAGGAATTCGTTACGCCGTTTTCAGATTGTTGATAAACTCCGCAATCTTGTCTGTCTTCAAAATGACTATACCAGGTATTCGCTCGGTCGCATACTGCGGCATGTAAGGGGTTTCTGCATCGTTGAAATCCTGCACGGCTACAATACCTCCGTTCTCGAAAATATTTTTCAAACCATCCGTTCCATCTGCATTGGCGCCGGAGATAAGAATGCCGGCAACTCTATTTCCAAAAGCTAACGCCGCAGACATAAACGAAACATCAATACTTGGTCTGCTGAAATTTATCTTCTCTGATACGTCCAGCGACATTGTAAAATCCTTCTCGAAGAGCAAATGATAATCCGCAGGCGCAATATAAATTATCCCTGGCAAGAGCTTTTCTTTCTCTTCAGCTTCCTTCACGGTCAACATAGTCCTGGAAGCAATGAGATTACCCAATAAAAAATCAGAGCTGCTTTTCTTATGTACTACAAGGACTATACTAAGATTGAGATCAGGTTTCAAACCTTTTGTCACTTCAAGCAATACCTTGGTACTGCCAGCGGAGCCTCCAATCAATACTATGTCCGTTACTGCATTCAATTTATCTTTCTCCAGATTTTTTCTTTAGAGGCAATCGCCTCATATTTTTTTGCAACCGGTGAAAACTTGATGCTTTCTTTCATACCTAGTGCAAGAAAACATAATGATTCAAGGCTATCATCAAAAAGCGAAAGCACTTTATCCTGTAGCAGCTTATTGAAATAGATCAGCACGTTTCTGCAGATGATGAGCTGAAACTCGTTGAATGATTTATCAATAACAAGATTATGAGCAGAGAATATCATCTTACCGTGTAATTCATCATTGAATTTAGCATGGTCATACCTTGCGGTATAATAATCAGAAAAATCATTCCGCCCCCCGCTTGCTATATAGTTTTCGGAGTAGTGCTTTATTTCACCTAATGGAAAAATTCCTTTAGCCGCTCTTTCAAGTACTGAACTATTAATATCGGTCGCATATATCAGCGATTTGTTCAGCAAATTGGCTTCTTTCAATAAGATCGCAATAGAATACACTTCTTCACCAGTGGAACAACCCGCATGCCAGATGCGAATAAACGGATATGTAGCCAATACAGGAAATACCTTCTCGTTTAATATTTTATAGAATAAAGGATCACGAAACATTTCAGTTACGTTTACCGTAATTTCTTCTACAACACGGGTACAATAACTTTTATCGTCGCGAAGATGCTGGCGGAAGTTTTTAAATGTTTTGAATTTGTCTAAGTGAAATAAACGATTCAACCGCCTGCTCATTGAGGCCTTTGCATAATCCGTAAAATCATAGCCATACAGGTTCAGGAGATCATCCAACAGCAGACCGACTTCATCTTCAGAAATAACAGGTTTTTCCAACTTACATTTTTAAATAATTATTCAGGAGTTTAAACATCATATCCACGTCAATAGGTTTTGCGATATATTCATCTGCGCCAGACTGTATACAGCGTTCGCGATCTCCAGGCATTGCTCTTGCGGTAACGGCGATGATAGGTATCGTCTTTAATCGTTCGTTTTTTCTTATCAGCGAGATCATTTCATAGCCGTCGAGGTCAGGCATCATCATATCTAGCATTATGGCTGAAATGCCATTTTCGCCTTCGAGTATTTTCAATCCTTCTTCGGCAAGCATTGCATTAATGCAGGAAAAGCCTTTTTGTTTTAGTGTCGCGGTCAAAGCGAAAATATTCCGCTGATCATCATCGACAATTAAAATCTTATTCATACGCAATTCGTCAATTATTTTGAATAAAGCCAGACTCTTAATAAAGACAATAACTGATCAACATCAACAGGTTTGCTGATATAGTCTGACGCTCCTGCTTCAATGCATTTTTCCCTGTCTCCTTTCATTGCTTTTGCTGTAACGGCAAGAATCGGCAATTTTTTATACTTCGGGTTCTGCCGGATAGTCGCCGTAGTTGTATATCCATCCATTTCCGGCATCATCATATCCATCAGGATGATGTCGGTCTCAGGATGCTCTTCGAGCTGCTTCAATGCGTCCCTGCCATCGATAGCAGTAATAATATTCATACCAAGCTGTTCGAGTGAACCGGTCAGTGAAAAAATATTCCTTGCATCGTCATCGGCGATCAGTACTGTTTTATCTTTCAGCACCTCGGTAAGCGGCGCAGCTTTACGATATTGATTCAGCAATTGCCTATTCTTATCATTCTCTACAAGGTGTAAAAACAATGACACCTCATCTAACAATCGCTGATAAGAATGAGCTGTCTTTACGACAATCGAATCAGCAAATTGTTTGAGCTTCATTTCTTCTACCTGCGAAAGGCTTTTACCGGTGAATACTACAATTGGAATGTTTCCAAAGTCGGGATGCCTCTTTATTTGTTCCAAAGTATTGTAATTAAAATTGTCTGGTATACCGGTATCAAGGATTACACAATTTATTTCAGGACGGTTTATAGTCTCAACGCATTCCTGAACGGAATGGCGCGTTTCCACAGCGACTTTAAAGTTTTGTAAAAAGAATGCAAGCGCTTTAGCGTGAACTGCATTATCCTCTACAATTAATACCTTACCGGGAGCACGGTTTACAACAAGTTCAATGTGCTTAAACACATCCTGCATTTTTTCAAAAGAAACCGGCTTGTTTATAAAATCAATTGCTCCTTTTGAAATGCTTTCTTTTTTTACCTCGTACATTGACATGATATGAACAGGGATTGCCCGTGTAATCACATCGTCTTTCAACTCTTCAATTACTTCCCAGCCGCTCTTCACCGGTAATTGAATATCGAGCAGAATGCCTGATGGACGGTATTGTTTTGCCAGCAGAATTCCTTCGTCTCCACGAACAGCTACAATTGCTTTATATCCCTTTTGCCTCGTGAAATCAACCAGGGATTTTGCAAAATCTATATCATCTTCTATGATCAGTAATGTTTTATCATTCTCCCCGATAGTTTCCCGGTCATCCGGAATATTTTGCGGAATCACGGAGGATGTGTATGATTGAGATGATACTTTTTTTTCCGCAGCATTTCCATTCGTTAGAGAAAGCTGCAACGACGCTTGAAGCTCATCAGCTCTCTTCTGTTTGATGCTTAACGACGATGGAATAGTTATTATAAATTCACTGCCTTTTCCTGGCTCACTGATAAGCCTTATTTCTCCGCCGAGTAGTTTTACCAGCTCCTTTGTTATTGATAAACCCAGTCCGGTACCACCGTATTTTCTGCGTGTAGATCCATCGGCCTGTTGAAATGCTTCGAAAATCAATTGTTGCTTGTCGTGCGCCACACCTATGCCCGTATCTTTTACAGCAAACCGAATCATACTTTCGGGAGCAGCCGAAATGTCTAGCTGCACATACCCCTGACTTGTAAACTTCAATGCGTTGGACAAAAGATTTTTCAGGATTTGTTCCATTCGCATTTTATCCGTTTCTATTGTAGTGGGCAAGTCATCATGCAATACAAATTTCAACTCCAGTTTTTTATCCGTATACAACGGTTGAAATAATGATCTCATTTCCTCCACTAATCTCATCGGTCGTACTTCACTATACTCTAATTGCATTTTGCCGGATTCAATTCTTGAGAGATCAAGAATTTCATCAATCAGCGACAAAAGACTATTGCCTGAATTCCTGATAACATTGGCATATTCAATTTCTTCATTCGAAAGGTTTTTGCTATTGTTTTCACCAAGCAATCGGGACAAGAGAAGAATTGAGTTTAATGGCGTTCTCAATTCATGCGACATGTTTGCAAGAAATTCAGATTTATAACGATTGCTTAGTTCAAGCTGTTCCGCTTTCTTTTGAATATCCAGGTTACGATCAATGATCAGCTGATTTTTTTCTTCAAGCGAATTGGATTTTTCTTCCAATTCTTTATTGGCCTGCAATAATTCTTCCTGCTGTACTTTCAATTCTTCTTCTGACGTTTGTAATTTTTCTGCCTGCGCTTCGAGCTCCGCATTCAGGTTTTCCAGCTCCGAATGCTGTGATTGTAATTCTTCTGATTGACTTTGCGTCTCTTCCAATAATTCCTGCAACCGCCGCCTGCTCTCCGCTGTATTGATTACAACGCCGGTCATCTGCTGGGCCGCATCAAGGAAAGCAAGATCGCTTTTGGTAAATTCATTTATTGAAGCAAGTTCAATCACGCCTGTTATTCTATTCTCAAAATAAACAGGCATCACCAAAAGAGTCTTCGGTTTGATTTGCCCCGTGGCAAAACTTATGGTTACATTTTCATCGCTAATGTCCTCCACTATAATTCGCCTGCCGCTCATTGCCACCTGTCCGATAATGCCTTCGCCTGCTTTGATGTTAAGCCTGTCTGCAGGTACATCAAATGCGTATCCACTTTTATACTGAAAGGTTTTTTTATTGCCGTTAAAAAGATAAAATGCCCCTGCATTACTGCCGGTATAGGTTGCCAGGTATTCTATTACGGATGATGTTATAGTTTCAACGTCTTGTTCCCCTATCAGTTTTTCACTGAGCGTAGCGATACCGCTTTGCAATGCTTCTCTCTCCGATATCGTGGTAAACGCGGTATCGAGTGATTCAGCCATTTTATTTAATGAACCTGCAAGTGATCCCAAAATATCCTTACCTGCATGATCGACGCGTATTTTATAATCTCCAGCTGAAATCTTGCCGGCGATACCTTGAATAATGTCGATTCTCTCTGTAATTTCTTTGTCCTTCCTCTCCAATTCTTCCTGGAGTTTCACCCTGTTTTCAAAATCACGATTTACCCTGAGAAAAAAAACAATCGTAATGACAACTGATAAAATCGCTGCTGCTATAATCAATATCGGCGTGGAGTTCGTAAATGTTCCTAATCGTTCTGCACGTTGCGCCAGTAATGCTTGCTCTCGTTCTTCCATACTTCGCACAATCATCCGGGCCTCGTCCATGTTCGATTTTCCTTTTTCCAACTCCTGCATTTCTATTCCCTGGCCTGTTCGTTTTCTAACTATCAAATCTTCCAGCAGGTTGAGCCGGTTCCGGATCACATCATTCAGAGATACAACTGCTTTTTGCTGATCGGGGTTATCGGTCGTTAACTGACGGACCTCATTCAATACCCGAATTGCAGTATCCTTTGCACCGATATATGGTTCCAGAAATCGCTCTTGCCCGGTTAATAAAAAGCCCCGCTGACCAGTTTCTGCATCTTTCAGTACTGAAATGATTTTTTCAAGATTAGCAATCACAAGATTCGTATGCCGTACCTGCTTTTCACTGCTCACGAGATTGCTGATGCTGGTATATGAAGCAACAGAAGTGACAATGAGCAGCAATAATGAAACGCCGAATCCGATCAGAAGATTTCGCTTAAATGTCGATTGCATGTGTAATCCTTATTTTCAGGTATAGAGAACTGTTAGTTTGATTGTTTTACGGGCAGGATAATCGTAAATGTGGCTCCCTCACCTTCGATGCTCTTTGCCATAATAATTCCATTGTGCCGTTCGATAATTTTACGGACGATAGCCAGGCCGATACCGGTGCCTTCATACTTATCATATGTATTCAGCCGTTGAAAGATCACAAATATCTTTTCAGCATATTTCTGATCGAAACCTATTCCGTTGTCACTGACAGTTATCCTACAATAGGGCCCGGTAGCCATTGCCTTTGCTGAAAAATTTTTTTCAGCCACAAGTTCTGAATGTATTTCTATTACCGGTTGCTTATTTCCACTGCCAAACTTTACCGCATTGCTGATTAAATTCTGAAATGCCTGTTGCATCTGACGGGGTATTACTTCGAGTTCTGGAATTTGTCCGATCCTTATCTCTGTTTTCGTTTCTTTAATAGATAACTCGAGATCTTCAATTATCGAATTTATCAACCCGTTCATATCCGTTTTATAAAAATCATCGGGAACGGAAAGACGGGAGTAGCGAAGAAGATCATTAATCAGGTTTGACAGACGTCGGGAAGAACCAGCAACGCGATCAGCGTAGGAGACTACTTCATCCGCACGACCAGTCGAAATGCGTTCACGAATCAATGAAGCAAACACTTGTATTTTACGTAAAGGCTCTTTTAAATCGTGTGAAGTGACGTAGGCAAACTGCTCAAGTTCTTTGTTACTTTCCTCAAGCGCTATATTGGTTTGCTGCAATTCTTTTGTTCGTTCTTTAATTTTTACCTCTAATATTTCGTTCGCCTGTTTTTGTTCATGTATATCAGTAAATGTTCCTACCCAATTTTTAATACTGTGCTCGTGCACCACGGGAAGCATACGTAGCAAATGATAACGATACTCATTACTAACAGGATGACGTAAACGTAATTCGCGGCTATACGGAATGCCCTTTTGCACAGCTTCAAACCATCCTCCTGGTTCGTCATCTGGATGAAGCGACGGAAAATTATGTTCATTCGGAGCATAGATTTTCCATTGATCGTTCACAAATTCTATCGCACCTTCCTTCGTCAACGTAAAAGCAATCTGGGGCATCGACTCAATTGTCGATCTCAACTGTAGCAACTTTTCCGTCGCTTCATTCTGCGCTTCTTTTCTTATCTCCATTTCTTCCTTTAAAGCGCGGTGCATCTCGTTTAGTTCACGTGTCTGTTTGTAAAGCCGGCAAAAATTCTGAACCTTTAATAAAAGTATATCCGGATCTACCGGCTTTGTGAGATAATCAATGGCGCCGGAATTATAACCTTTAGCGATAAATCTTTTTTCCGTATTGACAGCGCTTAGAAATATTACAGGAATATCTCTCGCCTTACTGTAACCTGAAATTGCCTCGGCCACTTCAAATCCATCCATGCCGGGCATTTGCACATCGAGAATAATGAGGGCGTAGCTTTTTTTCAGTATTTTCTTCAAAGCATCCTCTCCGCTTTCTGCGGCATCGACATTGTATTCATGACCTGAAAGTAACTTTCTTAAAGGCAGGATGTTTTCCGGCTTATCGTCAACGATCAGAATGTTTATGTCCATAATTTAAAAGAAAACCGGAAGGTGGTATAAAATGATAAAAATAAACAATATCAATCTAAGGTCGGGCCGTTAAAAATATTGGTGCACACTAAAATTCAACTATAATGCCAGTCTGCATCATACAAGGAAGGAGGCATATCGCTGGCACGATATTTTAGAAATAAAAGATGACAAGAACGCGGATTTCGCCGGTTACTTCTGTAGCTGGCTTTTTTATTTTATGTCGTAAAGGTGAGTAAGTGCGGTTGTTTTTCTATTTCTTGTCCTATCGCCTCACTAAACTCATCCTGGTTGTTTGCAGGATAATTAAACCATCCGAATTTATTCGAACCTTTATTGAAATTTCGCTTTACTTTCCTCAAAACAGTATTATTACCGGGCGGTGTGTACTTGATGAGGAATATAATTTCGTTTCCGGCTATCAATCTCGCTACCTGCCCGGTAAAGCTAACGCCATCATCGTTGATTGAAATAGTATCAGATCCTATAATCAGTCTGGTCATAGAGAAGATTGAAGTAAATAATGGGAAGAAGAAAGCTTGCAGGTAAGTCTCTGACTAAATTAAACATTTTGATTCCACTAACACCTATTTGTGGATAAATATCAACAATATGTTTTTAAAGCTTCCGGTTCTATGCCCGTTGTTTTCTTACAAGCGCAAATATTTTTTTCTGAAGTTCATCAGGTCTGAAAGGTTTATGTATAAAGTCATTAAACCCTTTTTCATACAAATCGTACTGGATGTTTTCATAGGTTGCGGCCGTAAAAGCCATTACCGGGATAAGGCTTCCGATCCGCCGTATTTCCCTGAGCGTCTCTGAGCCATCGAGAACAGGCATTTCGAGATCCAGCAATAAAAGGTCAAATTGCCCTGTATAAAATTTCTCCAATGCTTCTTTGCCATTAATCGCTTCAGTCGTTTGTATTCCCCATTTGTCCAGAAATCTTTTCAATACTACAAGATTAACGGGATTATCTTCTGCAACTAGTACCTTAATACCGCTGAGTGTAACCGTTTTTTTGGAATCCTTTCCAATAATATAATTTCTTTCCCCGTGTGGTATCACCATTTCAACGATAAACTCAAACTTGCTGCCTCTGTCTATTTCACTTTTCACCATTAATTCTGAATCAAACATTTGAAGAATATCTTTAACGATAGTTAAGCCAAGACCTGTGCCACCATATTTTCTTGTCGTATTCAAATCTGCCTGCGTGAAACTTTCAAAAATAGTATTAAGGAGTTCTTTCGGTATACCGATACCCGTATCTTCAATCACAAACCGGATACTTGCTTTATCATTTATAGTAAAAATTTTTGCAACGGAAAAACTAATACACCCACGCTCAGTAAACTTAATGGCGTTGGAGAGCAGGTTGATAATAACTTGCTGAATTCTCGTTTCGTCTGTGATGAATGCATCATTTAACTCATCGCCAATTAAAATTTTAAACTCTAATTGCTTATCTGACGCCTGTTGCCTGAATATAGAAATTGCCTTATCAATTAAACTCTTCAGGTTAACCGGGGCTTTTACCAATTCCATTTTACCTGCTTCCATCTTAGTATGATCCAGGATGTCGTTCACAAGTTTTATCATGTGCTCCGAAGAGTGCCTGATAATGTCAAGGCTTTGTTGTTGTGAATGAAGAAAATCTTCGCCTAATAAAAGATTGGACGCTCCGATGATGCCATTCAGCGGTGTTCGCAATTCATGACTCATGTTGGATAAAAAACGCGTTTTCATCTTTGTGGCGCTTTCAGCTTTTTCCTTTGCTTCAATTAATTGAAGCGTCGCCAGCTTGCGCTGGGTAATATCAAGAATACTTACTTTGAAATAAGGAACCTGCCGGTAATGAAAAAGCACAGCGCTTGCAAAACAATACATTGTGGCCCCGTCAGTTTTTGTAACCTTCATTTCGCCTTGCCAGTTATTTACCGCCATAGAGCCCTCGTTTTTTAAAGAATTAATAGCGGCTACTTCGTCAACGTCAAACCAATTACTAAATGGTTGATCATATACATCCTTTTTGCTCTTAATTGCAAACATATCCACGGCACGGCTATTGCAATCGGCTATCAAACCAGTTTCAGCCCAAATGATAAAATTCGCGTCTAGTGAAGTATTAAAAATTGATTCTGCAAATCTCTTTTCCTCGAACAAACGCCGTTCATTTCTTCTATTGATCTTTAACATCAAAAATGCTATGTAAACCGAAAGCAGTAATGCAAGAATAAAACGGGAGTAATAAATCTGTTGAGCAACTTTACCATGCACATATTGTACACCATCCTGTGGCACCAATGAGAATGATAGAACAGCAACGATCGACGTGACAATATAAAGAAATACCAACTCGTGTTGGTTCTTATAAATCCGCGACATAAATATCAACGCGATCAACGCAGGAAAATAAAAAAAATATTCTCCTGCTTTCAACCCTTCAATAATATTGATCGCAACAAAATAAAAATTGAGACCGATAATGATGAGCAGTTTTGCTGCATGAATTTTCTTCAGATAATTGGAATAAATGCCAGTCATAAATATCACTGCGGTAGCCAGATTCACCAAGGCACTCAGGTACAGATCAGAAATAAAATAATAGATAAGCCCAGCGAGGTTAATCATTATCGCCATGAGCAGGATGCGGTTCATCAGGAAAATACTTTTACGGATACCTGGAGAGAGATCGCTGTGTATTCCTGAATAAAGGACCGTGCTGTAATTCTCTTTGAAAAAAGAAAGTAAGTATTTTTTCATAGTTAGTACCGATAATTCGTTGCAACGGATGCGATTTCGCAATTTATAACGTTATTAAAGTTGCAAACCGATATATAATTAGTAAAAAAATGTACTCTTTTCAATTCGATAAATCTATAGACTCTGAATACTTGTCCGCTATGTATGAAAACGATTATAAATACATCGAGCAAATATTCAACATCGCCCTAAGCACCTTTTCTGACGAAATTACTACAGCCGATGAAAAGCTTTTATCAGAAGATATCGAGGGCATTAGGAGAGCTATTCACAAAATAAAATCTTCAGTTGGGTTTATCGGCATGGTGGAACTGCAGGAAAATTGTCAGCGGCTGGAGGAGAAATGTTCTGTTGCTCGATCATTCAATGAAGTAAAACCAGACCTCGAAAATTTATTAAAGCGAATATCTGTTCATAAAAATATTTTGAAAAATGAAGCAGCTAGATTAAAAAGATTTAACTCTTTAGCATTGTGAAATTCAGCTCAGTCATAATAGAAGATTTGCCGGTAGCTGCAGAGTATCTCAGGCATTGTTGCGATAAGAGCGGCAAGATTGAAGTGAAAGCGCATTTTACTTCAATAAAAGAAGCAATATCATTCTTAACTGAAACATCTGTAGATATTCTTTTTCTTGATATTGAAATGCAGGACGAGAATGGATTTGATGTATTGAGCCACCTTGTATATACTCCACAGGTAATTTTAACAACGGCGAAAGCTGAATATGCCTACTCTGCTTTTGAACACAATGTAACCGACTTTCTAAAAAAACCATTTATATATCAGCGCTTCCTTGCGGCAATTGAAAAGGCGATTGCAAAAATCAATTCATCCTTGCACAATAAACAGGTAACGGAAGATGATTCTATTTTCATCAAAACAGATGGAAAATTAGTTCGCCTGCAAAATGAAAAAATTTTATTTATTGAAAGCATAGGCGATTATGTATGGTTTGTTACAATGGAAAAGAAATATCTGAGCCACAATACAATCAAACATCTCGAAGAAAAATTGAATCCTTCAATGTTTATGAAAGTTCATCGCTCGTTTATTGTCAATATCAATAAAGTACACAATATAGAAGGCAACATACTATTTATAAATAATTACAAAATACCTGTCAGTAAAGCGAATCGCATGGATGTATTGAGAAAGATTAATCATGTATAAGTAAAAAAGCTGAATACAAAAATCCAAAAATCGAAAGTTTCAATCCAATCGTCGAAAAAAATTCGTGTTCAAAATTATCCTTTAGATATTTGCCTTGTCAACACGATAATAACAACGAGCAAAAAAACACAACACACATTAAAGATATTCCCTACGAAAACTATCCACTATTCTGAAAAACCAACCAGGGGTATCGAAAAATCTAATATTGAAAATCCCGGTTATTATTTTGACACCTGAAAATCCAATAACTACGATTGACTGAATATAACCGATGAAAACACGAACCACTATCCATTGAAAGATTTTTCTTTAAAGATCGCAGTATCTGAAAAATCTGAATCCAATCCGAACGAAAAAAGAATCTGTGATCCTTCAAAAGATCTGACAACACCTATGGAGAGCACGGTCCGTAAAATGAAAACAATCTTGTTGAATTAAAAAATCTGCTTACGGGAACGACGCTTAACATACTTGTCACTCGCAAAAAAATTAACTGCCCTTCGCGGGCAGTTTTCTTTTTAAAAATTACAAGATGCAGGAATTCAAAGCGGTTTTAGACTTATCATGTAAGCCCCACTTCATAATGTCTCTCCGGGATTTCTACATCAAAAAAACCTTTCTTCAATAAACGCTGTTTGAAATCGAGCTGAACATTATACTCTCCATGTACGAGGAATAATTTTTTCACCAAACGTTCTTCCTGGTGTGCAAGCCACTGACTCAGATCTTCGTAATCACCATGTGCACTCATGCTTCTTATAGCTCCGATTTCTGCATTCACCTCATGCTTTACGCCGAATATTGAAACTTCTTTGGCGCCTGCTATCAATCTTCCACCAAGAGAAGTAGGTTCGCAATATCCAGTCATCAAAATTGTATTCCGGCTATTCTCGATATTATTGCTGATATGATGTTTTACTCTTCCCGCATCAGCCATTCCACTTGCAGAGATAACTACAAACGGATCAGTACGATAGTTCAACATCTTTGATTGCTCCACAGTTTTTATATACTTCAGGCCTGGAAACATAAACGGGTCACTATCAGTCTGCAAAATTTTCTGAATCGATTTATTAAAATACTGCGGATACTTCTTCAATACTTCGGTCGCTTCTATACTTAACGGGCTATCTACAAAATAATCAAGTGCGGGTAAACGATTTTCCAAACCAAGCTGATTCAGCGCAAACAATATCTCTTGCGTACGACCAACGCTGAAAGCCGGCATAATAAGTTTGCCTTTTTTTGCCAAACATGTTTTCTGAATCCATTGCAGCAGCATGTCAGGTGTTGTAAATGTTTGCTCATGTAAACTATTACCGTATGTCGATTCCATCACGATATAGTCAGCTTGCGGAAAATCCGCGGGTGATCTTAATATAATATCGCGATAACGGCCCACATCACCGCTGAATGTTAACGCTGTTTGTTTTCCATCTTCCTGTATTTGC
Organism: Chitinophagaceae bacterium; assembly: GCA_049840875.1. Classification (GTDB taxonomy): domain Bacteria; phylum Bacteroidota; class Bacteroidia; order Chitinophagales; family Chitinophagaceae; genus JAFDYH01. The sequence continues at coordinate 225,661 of JASGJE010000011.1, forward strand.
AAATGCACGCAGGCGCTGCCTATGATGTGACCGGCATCTGTAAACATCGCTTTCACACCATCAATAACGGGGAACCATTGATCGTATTCTATTTCATTGAATTGACCGAAACAATTTTTTGCGTCCTGAACAGTGTATAGAGGCTGCAGATAAGGTAGTCCATCTGCAGCGCGACGCTTGTTACTGAATTTCACATCATCTTCCTGTATCTCACCAGAGTCTTCAAGTAGTATTGCCGTTAATTCTTTTGTGGCTGGCGTGCAGAATATTTTTCCACCAAAACCTTCCTTACACAGTTTCGGTATCAATCCCGAATGGTCGATGTGTGCATGCGAAAGAATCATTACATCAACATCCCGTGGATCAAAACCAAATTCGCGGTTGAGTGAATCGGTTTCGGCACCCAATCCTTGGAACATACCACAATCCAGTAAAACTTTCTTTCCGTTCTTTAATGTAAGTAAGTGCTTGGAACCTGTAACAGTTCGTGCTGCACCATGAAATGCTATTTTCATATGGACCTTTTATTTTTATTAATTCGAAAAACCTTTATTTAGCACCAGATGATCTCTTTTTAAAAGACCATGTTATCACAAACTTCGCAATCGTTTCATTCTTTTCGTTCAATCCTGTAGAACTCGCGGTAAATGTTATCCCTTCACCGGTTTCTATCGCTTTCTGGATTGTCTCTTTGAACCTTAATCCGTCATTACATACGAATTTAACTTTACCGGTCGCTTTTTTAAAATATTCCGCTTCCATTTTTACCACAAGCATTGAAACAGCTTGGTTCGATTGATGACTGTGCGCCATTGCCAACGCACCAGTGCTCATTTCGGCGGCCATACTTAAACATGCAAAATATGTAGAGCGAAACGGGTTTTTTGAAAACCATTTGTACGGCACCGTTACTTCGCAATTATTCTCATCAATAGAGGTGATACGAATACCGGAAAAAAATGCACTGGGTATTTTTGCAAAAAGAAACATCCTGAATTTTACAGGATGTTTCGCAAGCTTTATAAAATCCGCAGTTGACATTTTTACTGTTTATCAATTGAAACGATAGCAGCTACGACCTGGTTGTCATTTCCGGTTACTTTAAAGTCCATCGTACCATTGCTGGTGTTTTGAAAATTCACGTTTTTGATAAGTTTACTGCTTAACACCGAATTCAACCGGCTACCAAAATCGCTTTGTGGGTTTTGGCTGATTTGTTGATTGATGGCATTCCAATCCAATTCTTCTTTGCTCACCACAACCGCCATTTCATCCTTTGTACCAATACTGTCCGGGGTCATACTTTTATCTTTTGGAAACAAGCGGTAACCGGTAATTCCACAGAAAGGAGAGTATCTTGTCTTTGTTGGATCTTCCTTCGTAGGATATGGAAAAAGCGTGTAACTGGTACCGTCAGTTTCTTTTCCAAAAACATAGATGTAACATTCTGTACTATTTTTAATTTCCATTTTAAACAAACTGCCGATTTTCACCGGCGAAGTTGTTGAAAAACGATTACCAGCGGTAAGCTTTAGTGGTATATACGATTTAGTAACGGTTTTATTACCCTGCCGTTCGACTTCCATCAACCCGATTTCGCATTCGAAAGGAATGTTTGCTGCTGCACCAACCTTCTGCATTGGATCAAGTCCATAAGCTTCGCGAACAAAATTTTTAAAATCACCATATCGCACCCAGGCAAAACCATTCCTCCCCCATTCCGGGCCCCAGCTATTCATCAATAAAAATGCGCCTCCATACTGCTTATCGTTATATCCCACTACACACATTGCGTGGCCCCCAAAACCAACCATGCTCTCATCACCATCTGCCGGTTGCCAAAGATCCTGTCCCATCATTGGTTGCATAAAACTTGGCCCAACCATCATACCGATTGCTACAGGTGCCCCGGCTGCGAGATTTTGTTTGATCGCATACAGATCCAATACTTCGGTATTATCACCCTTCGTCAGCCGGTTGAATCCGCGCATTTTATATTGCTGCGCCATTTGTTGAAGATTCTGGCCTGGCTGACGACTACAATCCTGGTCCGTATACTGGAACTGATCATATGGAACCGAACCCTGATTGGTCATAAACTCCATCGCTTTCACGATATAAGAACCCTGGCAACCATCAAGGCCAATCTGGTTATATAAAAACGATGGACTGAATTTAACTTGTTCTCCTGGTTGACCTGTTCTTGCTGCTTCCAATATCGATCTTGCGGCATAAGCGCTGCTCCATGCTACACAACTTCCTTGCTGGCCCTGGTTACCTACTGCTGGTGCGAATCGCTGAAGGTTTGCACTTTCCGGCAGTGGAGGATTATTCGGATCATCCTGCGAAACCGGTTCATATACTGCTGCTTTTCTGAATTGTGCGGGGTCGAGTAAACCGCCTGTAGCAAGCTGTGCTATTTGCTGCAGATTACAACCACCGCTATTGCGCATGAAGAAATAACCTCCAACAACAATTATTAGTAAAACTATTATTCCTTTTCCCCGAAAGAGACTAAATAGCAAAGGCAGTAAACCAAGTAGACCTCCGCCACCGCCCCCACCGCCTGGAAAATTTGAACGGCCGCCCCCTCCTCCACCCGAGTCGTCATTATATTGATCGGGGTCTTGCGGGTCGTCAGTCATTCTGATTGGCATAATAAAATATTTTGGTTAAAATGGTGGAATAAATATAAGAAGATAGATGGAAATGAGTCCCTATGATAAATTAAGATGTCTTGAATTCTAACGCTCCAGATCATTATGATTTATGAGCAGTAAAATACAACGAACCCTCTTTTTCAACGATTGTGTAACTTTTTTTCCAGGGCAGATTTATAAAACCTCTACCTGGTTGCGCAGCAAGTCATCAAACACATCCCGTTTGCGGATAAGGTGTGCTTTGCCGTCAACCACTAATACTTCAGCAGGCTTATACCGGGAGTTGAAATTTGAAGACATTTCGAAACCATAAGCGCCAGCATTGTAAAAAACAAGATGATCTCCTTCCTTTACTTCACTTAACCGTCTGTCCCACGCAAATGTATCGGTCTCACAAATATTGCCGACAACTGTATAACTCTTTTCTGCGCCATCACTGTTGCTGATGTTTTCAATGCGGTGATAAGCATCGTAAAACATCGGGCGGATCAAATGATTAAATCCGCTATTGATACTTACAAAGTTTGTTGTTGCGGTTTCTTTTATCACATTTACCTGTGTAATAAAATAACCACATGCACTTACCAAAAATTTCCCCGGCTCAAACCATATCTGCAGGTTTTTCCCTTTTGTTTGCGAATGCCTGTCAAAATCTTCCTTCACTTTTTTTGCTAATAAAATCATATCGGTTTCACTATCACCATCCTGGTAGGGCACTTTGAAGCCACCGCCTAAATCAATGAATTCAAGTTCCGGAAAATGAGGTACTATCTCAAACAGTACTTCAATGCCCCTTAAAAAAACATCAACGTCTTTTATCTCGCTGCCCGTATGTATATGAAGGTCTTTAATGCAAAGATTATATTGATGAACGACATTCAATATTTTATCGACCTGGTCTACGGGTATTCCGAATTTGCTTTTATCATGCCCTGTCGAAATTTTTAAATTTCCTCCTGCCATTATGTTTGGGCGAAGACGAATGCCTACCGGGTAGCTATGACCGAACTTTTGACCAAATTTTTCCAGATTGGAGAGACTGTCAATATTGATAATCACGCCGAGATTTTTTGCTTCTTCGATTTCATCGAAAGCAATTCCGTTTGACGTATATAAGATCCGTTCTTTGGGAAAACCGGCATGCAGTGCAAGTTTTACTTCATTGATCGAACTACAATCAACATTTGCCCCGATTGATTTAATATATCGAAGAATATTTATGTTGGTTAATGCTTTACAGGCATAAAAGAATACGGTATTAGAATCTGCAAATGCTGTAGTCAGTTTCTGATATTGCTCTTTTATTTTTTCGGCATGATAAACATAGACAGGCGTACCAAACTCCTTTGCGATAGATTGTAATTGCTGGGGCGACAATGTTTGCGGCATAGTGAGCGAAGATAAAGATGATTTCATGCAAAGATGCCGGCACATAAAAAAAGGATGTCAACTTTTGAAAAGTTGACATCCTTTATACAGCAGTGTTCAATCAGATTTTTATGAATTGTTTTCTTCCGTGTCGTTCTTTTCGATCAACTCTCCCGTTTCAGTTACCGAAAGTTGTACATCTTCTTCTTCCCCGGTTGTTGATTTATCATTTTCGTCTTGAATTGTTTCATTTTGCTCCAACGCGTCTTTGATCACAGTAGGAACAACAAGCTGCTCAGCCAACACCTCTTTTATTTTCGGTAAATCGTCCGCAGAATTAATGCCGAAATAATCCATAAATGATTTGGACGTTGAATACACTAACGGGTGACCCGGTAATTTCTCATTACGTCCGGAGATAATGATCAAATCCTTTTCTAATAATTTCTGAACCGCATAATCTGAACTTACTCCGCGAATAGCTTCTATTTCTCCTTTTGTTACTGGTTGTTTGTACGCTATAATTGCCAGCGTTTCCAACGCCGCGGCAGACAATCGTTTTAAAAATTTCTCACCATTCAGTTGTGCAACCGTTTTATGATATTCTTTCTTGGTTAAAAATTGCCAGCCACCGCCGCTCATTTTTACCTCGAAAGGATAAAACTCCGAATTATATTTTTCGCGGATGCCATCCAAAGAAGATTCTACCTGGTCTAATGTAATCTTGTCTTCCATAAATCCCAATGCATTATTTACAAGCTCTGTGAGTTCCAAGGCTGTCAATGGTTTATCGCTTGCAAATATCAATGCTTCAATATGCGGTATCAATGCAGTAAGGTCCATCATATTCTATCACGTTTTGTCATATGGGTCAAAAAATACTCGATGCAGCAAAGTAAAGTCGGCAAATTAATCACAGCAGAAGAAGGGGTCAAATGAGATTATTCACAAGTTATCAGCGTATCTTTTTTAAAAGTCGACAATGATTTATAAACTACAAACTAATATCGCATAGCTCGATACAATAGCATGTTGACTCCTCTTATCATCAGGAAAGTCGTTAACAAATAAAATGGGGCTGATTACATTATCCCTGCAGTGCAGCAGCGCCACTTACAATCTCAGTCAACTCAGTAGTAATTGCAGCTTGTCTTGCACGGTTGTAAGATAACTTCAGGTTACGCAACATCTCATTTGCGTTTTCGCTGGCCTTATCCATAGCAGTCATACGAGCGCCATGCTCAGATGCATTAGCATCAAGGACCGCTTTATATAATTGTGTATTGAGGATCTTTGGCATTAATTCAGCAATCAATTCTTCTTTTGAAGGATCGAAAATAAAATCCGCTTTGGTAGAACCCTCTTTCTTTTCAGTTTTTGGAACAGGTAAAAACCGTTCAACTACAAAACGCTGCGTCGCGGCGTTTTTAAATTCGCTATAAACAATCTCTACTGCATCGAATTCTTTATTTTCAAACGCTTTCATCGCAGCTACGGATGCTTGCTGAACTGATTCAAATGTGAGGTTCAGAAAAATGTCTTTGTATGCTGCTTCTGCTTTGTACCGGAGTTTTGAAAAATGCTCATAGCCTTTCTTTCCAATGTTCCAGATCGTAACATTTCCTTTCTGGAATTGGCTATTATATTTTTCGGCGATCAACGCCTTTGTAGTCTTGATAACATTTGTATTGTAAGCTCCTGCTAATCCACGATCGCTAGTAATAACGATCAGCAATACTTTTTCAACAGCGCGGTCATCAGCCAGTTTCATACTTGCTCCTCCTTCAGCGTTGCTGACAATATTGCTCAGCATTTCCTGAAGCTTTTTCGCATAAGGACGCATTTGTACAATCGCATCCTGCGCACGACGCAATTTCGCGGCGCTCACCATCTTCATTGCTTTGGTAATTTGCTGCGTGCTTTGCACTGACTTTATTCTGTTGCGAACCTCTTTTAACTGACCTGCCATATTTGTATCTGCTTTGCGGTTTTTATTTCGATGATCGCGAATTCAAAACCAGAGAAGTTTTCTAAGCTTTTTCGGCCGCAAAAGTACAAGGTTGAGGCTGAATTTCCATAGTAATTTGAAAATGATGGAAAAGTCGTGTATAACTGGAAAGCCTTAGATAAAAATCGGGAATTCAATGCTAATCTTTCAGTAAAATATTCTTCTTCACTCCATAAGTTATAACCAGGTAGCCGCCTGCCGAAGTGCCATTTTGTACCGGCTTCTGTTGCTCTTTATAGATTTCAAGGCGAACCGGTCCGTTCACGAGGTTTTTCAATTGTTCTTTTGTAATAACTATTTCGCCGTTTTTCACGGTGTCATTTTCATTAATGCCCTTACTCCGAAAAGCGGTATCCAAAGCAAAAACACGTAAATAATCTTGTTTTTCAAGCCCTTCCAGCTTTATAACAAACTCACCCCGGTGAATGGTATCATTCAGGCTTTCTGCTATCTGGAATGGCTTGAACTCAAATTTTTCTTCGTATTTGTTACCTGTAATCCCGGTCAATTGTATGCTGTGCTTACCTGCAAATGAGTCGATCGTTGTCGAATACTCGTAATAGGCTCCCGATTTTTTTGTGCTGTCTGCTGAAAGGGCTTTTCCATCCAGCTCGACTTTTGATGGTGATAATAAAGCCACGGGCTTGCCATTTTCATCCGGCGACCGGAATTGAAGCATCACTGTAATCATATTTTTTTCATCGTCTCCCCAAACCTGGTAATCAAAATACAGCGCATCAGTACTCACAAACTTCACAATATTCTGATCGTTGTTGTTACAGGCGTTCAGTAAAAATGATGATACAATGAAAATTGCTACAACCTTATTCATTAAAATGAAATTAAGGATTATTCCTTCTGCGTCGCATCCATCTATATAATCTGGCAAAAGATTTAAAGGAATATCAAACAAAGCAGCGCATACCAGGTTGCCGTAACTGACAGTTTCAAAGCATTTCTACCGGTTATTTCACTTATCTTTGCTGCCCTCTGTCAAATTGGCTTACAAGGACATGTAGCACCCTTTTTGACTAATTAAGAGGTCGTGAAGTCATCAGGTCAGAATAAAGTATGGAGGTGATTTTTTTTAATTGAACCTTCATTAGTTTTCCGACCAAATGACTGGTTTAAAGTAAAGATGACCTTTTGATTGTTATTTGACTTTTTTAAATAAATACCCAACTCTTTATGGCTGGTTTTTTTGCAAAACTGTTTGGTGGCAGCAAGTCTGAGAAAGATGTAAAACGGATTGAGCCGGTTGTTGCGCAAATCAATAAGTTTTTTTCGTCCTATCAATCTCTCTCGAATGATGAACTGAGAAATAAATCACAGGAATTTCGTGGCCGCATCAAAGATCATCTGAAAGAAATTGATGCTGAAATCGATGCAAAAAATAAGGAAGCAGATGCACTTCCTTTTAGTGATTTGATTGGTAAAGACGCCATTTATCAGGAAGTAGATAAGCTCAAAAAAGATCGTGATAAAAAAATTGAAGAGGCATTAAAAGAAATACTGCCGGAGGCTTTTGCAGTTGTCAAAGAAACAGCGAAACGTTTTAAGGAAAATACCGAAATAGTTTCTTCCGCAACTACTCTTGACCGTGATCTGAGCATAAAAAGAGATTATGTCCGCATTGATGGTGATAAAGCTATTTACAAGAATAGTTGGTTAGCAGGTGGCGGCCAAGTTACCTGGAACATGGTGCATTATGATGTACAGTTGATCGGTGGCACCGTTCTGCATGAAGGAAAAATTTCAGAAATGGCGACCGGTGAAGGTAAAACGCTTGTTTCTACACTGCCTGCATACCTGAATGCATTAGCCGGCGAAGGCGTGCATATTGTTACTGTAAATGATTATCTCGCCCGACGTGACCAGGAATGGAATGGTACCATATTCGAATGGCTTGGAATTACCGTTGATTGTATAGATAAGCATCAACCTAACAGTGAAGAAAGAAGAAAAGCATACCAGGCAGATATAACATACGGAACAAACAACGAATTTGGTTTCGACTATCTCCGTGACAACATGGTGCATTCACCCGATGAGATGGTGCAACGTAAACATCATTTCGCTATGGTAGATGAGGTGGACTCTGTTTTAATCGATGACGCAAGAACGCCATTGATTATTTCCGGTCCTGTTCCTAAGGGAGAAGATCAGCAATTTCATATTCACAAGCCCAGGATTCAGCAATTGGTAGAAGCACAGGAACGCATTGTGCGCAACTGTTTGAATGAAGCAAAGAAAAAAATTGCGGAAGGTGATGACGATCCAAAAAGCGGCGGTCTTTATTTATTCCGTGCGCATCGCGGTTTGCCGAAGTACAGCCCCGTTATAAAATACCTGAGTGAGCCCGGTATAAAAGTGAAGATGCAGAAAGCAGAGAATTATTATTTGCAGGATCAACAAAGAAACATGCACATCATTGATGAAGATTTGCTTTTTCACATTGATGAAAAAAATAACTCGGTAGAACTCACTGATAAAGGGCTTGCAATGATTACGAAGTCGGGAGAAGATCCTGATTTCTTTGTATTGCCGGATATCGGTGTTAAACTAGCCGAGATTGAAAAAAGTGAAGCCGTAGCTGATGATAAATTGCACCAAAAGGAAATCGTGCTGAATGATTATGCTCAGAAAGCAGATCGCATACATACCGTACAACAACTGCTGAAAGCGTATGCCTTATTCGATAAGGATGTAGAATATGTAGTAATGGATGGCGCGATAAAGATCGTTGATGAGCAAACAGGCCGTATTCTTGATGGAAGAAGATATTCCGATGGCTTACACCAGGCGATAGAAGCGAAAGAAAACGTAAAGATTGAAGCAGCGACACAAACATACGCTACTGTTACATTACAGAATTATTTCCGCATGTATCACAAGCTTGCGGGTATGACAGGTACTGCGGAAACAGAAGCGGCAGAATTGTGGAGCATTTATAAACTTGATGTTGTAACTATTCCTACCAATCTACCTATTACCCGTAAAGACGAACAGGATCTTGTTTATAAAACAAAACGCGAAAAATATAAGGCAGTTATTGATGAAATAGAAAAACTGCGCAATGCAGGTAGACCAGTGCTGGTAGGTACTACATCGGTGGAAGTAAGTGAGTTGCTAAGTAAAATGTTGAGCGTTAAAAAAATTCCACACAATGTATTGAATGCAAAACAGCATGCAAGAGAAGCACAGGTGGTAGCAGAAGCAGGTCTGTCAGGCGCTATAACTATTGCGACAAATATGGCGGGTCGTGGTACGGATATCAAACTCGGACCAGGTGTGAAAGAAGCCGGTGGTTTGGCAATTATTGGTACTGAGCGTCACGAAAGCCGTCGCGTAGACAGGCAGTTACGAGGTCGTGCGGGACGCCAGGGCGATCCAGGTACTTCTCAATTCTATGTGTCACTGGAAGATGACCTGATGCGTATGTTTGGTAGTGAACGAATAGCAGGCCTGATGGATAAGTTGGGGTATAAAGAAGGCGACGTTATTCAGCATAGCATGATCACGAAGAGCATTGAACGTGCGCAAAAGAAAGTAGAAGAAAACAACTTTGGGATTCGTAAACGTTTGCTGGAGTACGACGACGTGATGAACAAACAACGCAATGTTGTGTATGACAAACGTAATCACGCTCTATTTGGAGAACGACTTGCACTGGATATTGATAATGCCTTTTCAGTAGTTGCGGAAAGCCTTGTGAACGGTTTTCGTGAGCAGGAAGATTTTGAAGGATTCAAACTGGCATGTATCGTGAACTTTGGCTTGGACACTAAAATCAGCGAAGATGAATTCAGGAAAGGTGAGATCAATTCAGTAATAGATAATCTTTATAACGAAGCTACCGCAAAATATCAGCAGCATGCAGAAGAACTAAAGAAGCAATCTTTACCTGTATTCAAAAATATCCGCGTTTCACAAGGTGCACACATAGAAAATGTTGTTGTACCAATTACTGATGGCAGAAAGGGCTTGAATGTGCTCACCAATCTTGACAAAACAATAAGCACAAATGGTGGAGAATTAGCGGGCGCATTAGAAAGGACTATTACCTTGGCTGAAATTGATGATGCATGGAAAGAACATCTGCGTGCCATGGATGATCTGAAACAAAGTGTTCAGACAGCTTATCTTGAACAAAAAGATCCATTGGTAATTTATAAGGTTGAAGCGTTCAACCTGTTTAAACAAATGGATAGCGAGTTGAACAAAGACATCGTTTCTTTCCTTTGCCATTCATCATTACCAATACAACAGGAAACAGCTCCTTTAAAAGAAGGTCGTGTGCAAAAGACAGATATGAGTCGTATGCGTGCCAATAAAGAAGAAGTGGAAGCAGCGGGCGAAGATTATGCAGCGAACCAGAAAGATAAATTTGAACCAGGTGGGGGAACAGATACAGCGGTAAAGCAGGAACCTATAAAAGTCGGAACCTAAAATTGGCCGCAATGATCTTTGTCCCTGTGGAAGTGGTAAAAAGTATAAACACTGCCACGGCAAGGAAGCTTAGTTGATTTGAACTATAAGTTTGATTTCTCTGAATCATAAAAAAGGCGCTCTCATCGGAGCGCTTTTTCGTTATTTCTCCCGGAAGATCAACGGAAGTTTACCTTCAATCTTTACGTACTTTTTCCAGTTCTGAGGCTCACACTATATGTTTTCTATTTAAAAATCTAATAGAATACTATTAGCTAACGAAAAGGCATAACCGTAATTTAAAAAATCTTTTCTTGCTGAATAAGTGTAAATGAGACATTTAAATAGCTCCTTGCGAATTATCAACGGTATTTTGACTTAAGCAGTATGTTTACTATTGTACCTACGTAGTTTCGACAGTAGTTTTGTGCAGGATTTACGAAGTAACACTTCCGCGAACACTGGTAAAAGACGAAGAATGAATTAGGAAAATACACGTAAACCACAAACGATCAAAATACCCTAAAATGAAAACAACTAAACAATCCGCTATCCTCGTAACAATCTTCGCAGTTATCTTTTCTGCACTTTCTGCAAACAGCCAGACTACATATGTTGACAACGGAACTTCTACCACCTATACATTAGGTAATGGAGACAGCCTTTATATTAAAACAGGAACTTTCACTGGCACTATTAATACATGGGTTTCTGGTTCTAAAATAACAGTTGCGCAAAATGCAACATTCAAACCTTCATCATTCAGCGATAATAAATCCAAAGTGATTGTTTACGGCATTGCAACACTGCCTTCTTTGAATACGAATGCCGGGTTTGGGTTGACAAACTTCGGTACAATTACGGTAACCGGTGATGCTGCAATGAACGGTGGGGCACAAACATGGACAAACAACTTCGGCGCAACAATCACTTTCAAAGGTAATTTCGCAATGAACTATGATGGAAGCAGTTTCGTGAATAACGGCACAGTAAATGCAAACGCTGATTTTTACCTGTACTCTACTTCTACCATTACAAATACAAATGTTATCTCAGTAACCGGTGATTTCAAAACAAGCAAAGGAATCGTAAACAACGGTGGTCGCTTTTATTCTGCAAAAGGAATTACAATCAGCGGTTCTACATCATTCACCAACACTTGCCGTACCATTGCCGACAAAGGATTTGTAGTTGATAACAATAATGCTACAGTTTATAACAACGGATTTATCTGGGCTACAAACAGTGCAAATAATTCTTTCATCACAAACAGCGGTACAATTATCAACGGCGCCAATGCAAAGATGAAAAGCGTAACGTTTACAAACTATGGTACTTTCTCGGGCAGCGGTTATTTATACTTCACAGGTGTAACAACAGGAAGCGGCACTTTCGGAACAACAGGTACAACTACAGATACGATCCGCGTGTATGATGTAACGAGAAGCAATTCTTCTACCATTTTCGATTACCAATGGGGAACTATCCGTGCGAATGTAAAATACCAGGTATTTACTGCTCCTGATACTTCAAACAGTGCAATGGCAAGTTGTTCTTCTGAATTTAATTCTTCAGCAGCAAGCGGTATCTCACTTTTACCGATTACCTGGAATTATTTTTACGCAAATATGGAAAATGATGTTCCGGTTTTAGATTGGTCAGCACAATTTGACGCAGGCACTTATTATGAAGTACAACGCAGCTATGATAATTCAAACTTCGTTTCAATAGCAACTGTTGCTGGTGAAACAAACAAAACAATCTATAAATACGAGGATACAAAATCAGATAAGAGTAAACAAGTAATTTACTACCGCATTAAAGGTGTAGAACCTTCAGGCGCTCAAAAATTCACACAGGTTAGAATTATCAAGATTAACAACACTAGTACTACAACGGTAACTACTTCACCAAATCCTTTTACCAGCCAGTTCACCTTAAATTATGAAACTGCAGCTAAAGCTCAGCTTACGATCAGAATCTTCAACAGCATGGGACAAATGAATGTTTCTAAAACAGTAAATGCAGCAGCAGGCGCTAATCAGTTTGTGATTACAGAAGCTTCACAATTTGCAAAAGGTATCTATGTGATAGAAATCACTGAAAGCGGTAAAATTATCTCTGCACAAAAGATCGTAAAGAACTAATTTTTTTACATAGACTGACAAGGTGATAAAGTAAATGGCCGCAGATGCGGCCATTTCTGTTTTACTTTAATCCATACTTTGTTTTATATCGTTCATATAATTGCGTCTGTTTGTTTTCAAGACTCACTTCCCTGCCTTGTATAAATGCATGTGTAACGATACTCGTCCGCATATCCAATATGTCTCCTTCACTGATCACAATATTTGCATCTTTACCAACTTCAATTGAACCTGTGCGGTCATCTATACCAAGAATCTTTGCCGCATTCAATGTAATTGCGGTCAATGCATCCTCTTTACTTAAACCATATGCAACTGCAGTTCCGGCATTGAATGGCAGATTACGATGACGAGCACTTTCATCTTCATCATTTAACGCGAAAAATACACCTGCCTGCTTTAACATCGCTGGCGTTTTATAAGGCTGGTCAACATCGTCATCATCACCCGTTGGTAATGCATGTTCCTGGCTGAGTATAACAGAAATATTATTTTGCTTCAACAAATCGGCAATGCGATAGCTTTCTGATGCGCCAACGAGTACAACTTCAAAACCAAATTCTTTTGCAAAATCGATAGCCAACAACATCTGGCGTACAATATCGCAGTGAATAAAGAACTTTTGTTTCTTTTCAAACAATCCTTTTACTGCTTCAAATTTCAGATTGGTTTCTTTATGTGTTCCTTCTTGCAAATAAGCTTTTGCCTGTCTGAAAAAATTCTTTACTTCTTCAATTTTATCCAAACCTTGTTTTACTGGATCTTCGGGAGCTTGCTGACGACCAAAAAAACCACGTGGACGATTAATTAATTCAGGCATGTTGAAGTGGATTGCAATATCCAGTTTATAGGCTGCATCTTCATAATTCCAAGCATCTAATTGCACCACTGAAGACGATCCCGGTAATAACCCACCTTGTGGATAAGTATCAGCCAACAAAATACCATTGGCACGAAGTGTTCCCAGCATTTTTGAATCGGCATTATAAGCCACGATTGAACGGATATTGGTATTGTAGTCACCCAATTCATTGTAATCATTGCTACCTCTTACCGCGTTTCCGCCGATTTCTTTCAAGCCTAACTGAGTTGCTGTTAAAATCAAACCAGGATAAACTTGTTTGCCTTTTGCGTCAATTACTTTGACGTTATCGGTCGGAACAGCAATATCAGTTCCTACTTTTTCAATTTTACCATTATTCACCTGGACGGTTCCATTTTCAATCACCTGGCCGTTTCCGACATGAATAGTTCCATTCTTAATGATCAAAAGACCTTTATATTCTTTTGCCGGGTAAACATCGTCTTGCGAGAAGGATGCTATCGTACTCAGCAACAGACTTATTATTAAACTATATCGTTTCATTTCATTGTTGTTATTAGTTACCTGAATTTGTTTCATCATCCCCATCTACTTCGAGTATGCCGAGTTTATGATCATGATCACCGCAAGTAAGCATCAGATGGGCGCTTGGTCTTGCAGGACCACCACCACCTGCAGGTTTACCTTCAGCAATAATTTTTTTGATCAATCGATTCCTTTCTTCGGCGATTTGCTTGCGCAACTCTTTATCTTTCTCCCTGTCAAAATAAATTGTGCCATCAACAATTGTGTACAACGCTTTTGCATAAATGCTCAATGGATTATCACTCCACAAAACAAGGTCAGCATCCTTGCCCACTTTTATGCTACCTACTTTATCTTCTACATGCAATGCTTTTGCAGGATTTAATGTTACCATTTTGAACGCATCCTCCTCACTCATTCCGCCATACTTTACACTCTTCGCAGCTTCCTGGTTCAATCTTCTGGCCATCTCTGCATCATCGGAGTTTATACAAACATTAAGACCGACTCGTTGCATAATGGTCGCATTCTGCGGAATAGCATCCTGCACTTCTAATTTATAAGCCCACCAATCAGAAAAAGTTGAGGCGTTAGCGCCATGTGCTTTCATTTTATCTGCAACTTTATACCCTTCCAGGATATGCGTGAATGTATTCACTCTGAAATTGAATTTTTCAGCAACACGCATCGTATTTGTTATTTCCGGTTGTACATAAGAGTGACATGTGATGAAACGTTTCTTATTCATAATTTCCACCAACGCATCGAGTTCAAGATCGCGGCGAACTACTATTGGCGTTGCCCCTTTCTTTTTATTATTGTCTTCTGCTTCTTTCATTTTCTTCTGGTAATCACTTGCTCGTGTAAACGCGTCCATTAACACTTCTTCAACACCCATACGTGTATCTGGAAACCTTGTATTGCCAGTGGCCTGTGCTGTTCTCTTTACATTTTCACCCAATGCAAACTTGATAAACGGATCTGCGCCTTTGAATTTTAGTTCTTCGTCGTTTACCCCCCACCGTAATTTGATCAATTGCGTTTGGCCACCAATTGTATTTGCCGAACCATGCAGAATATGCGAAGAAGTAACACCTCCACTAAGGCAACGATAGATGCTGACGTCTTCTGGATTAAGATTGTCTGCAATTCGCACTTCAGAAGTTACTGACTGTGCGCCTTCATTGATAGAAAATGCTGCAATATGCGAGTGTTCATCAATAATGCCAGGCGTCAGGAATTTACCAGTGCCGTCAATTGTCTTTGCCGATCCATCGGATAAATTCTTTCCAACCTGTACGATCTTTCCTCCTTTCACCAATACGTCCGTATTTTCCAACTTTCCTTCCTTTTCATTTGTCCATACTGTAGCATTTTTAATAAGAAGGTTTTCCTGCTTCGCAATTACTTCCGAACCATATGAACCGAAAGGAAATGTAATCTTACCAAGTTGCAATGGTTTCTTTTTTGGCGTGCTGTCTGAAGGTTCTGTAGATTTTGTCATCGTTGCAGTCCATGAAATGGTATTACCGGAAGTATCGGCACCTGTTCCCTGCCAAATAGAACCATTATTTACACCAGTCAATCTTACAAGGGCACCTTCTGGTTTTGGTCCGCGGTTGCTACCTTTTGAATCACCCTCTGGCTTCTTTGACGCAGTCAATGGAAAACTCAGCTTGATCAATTTGCCATCGTAGCTTAATTTCCCTTTCAACGTATCTTTTGAAATCACATTCGCTTCTGAAGCGCTTTTAACATCCAATGTATAATTAGTGGAAGCGCCGCCAGCATTTAGCGTCAGTGCATAGGTGCCTGCAATATTTGTCCATGCATCTTGTTTAATGTCGTATTCATCACCTTGTACCCAGTTTTCAAGAATGTTAGTTTTTTCGCTGAACAACGGCCCACTTGTAATTAAAAAATTCGCAAGCTTGCCCTCATCAAGGCTTCCAACCTTATCATAAATACCAAGTAAAGTAGCAGGTGTTTTTGTCAGAGCGTCGAATGCTTTGCTTTCACTTAAACCATATTCAATCGCTTTTCGCAGATTTGTCCAGAATTGTTTCACATCTTTTAACTCGGCAGTAGTAAAGCAAAATGGAATGTTTGCTTTTTCCATTGCAGAAGGGTTCGTAGGCGCCAGTTCCCAATGCTTCATATCTTCTAACGAAACAAACCGCGCATCATTGGGATCATCCACTTCGGGAGCTTGTGGAAAATTTAAAGAAAGAATATAAGAAGCTTTTGTCGCTGCAATTTCATTGATGCGTTGGTATTCATCACCGCCGCCTTTAATAATATACTGAACCCCAAATTCATCGCCAATACGATCTGCGCGGATATCGCCCCATTTATCACTTGATTCGAATATCTGCGGCAGACTTTGATTATCATTCCATGCTTGAAGGCTCATGTTAACACCTTCGCCGACAGGTTTACTTTTATACCATTGGGCGTCGAGATATGTTTGACGCAAAAGAGCAACGCTGCCCATCATTGAACCGGGATAACTCTGCGTTGATACGCCTTTACTAAATGAATAATTAGCAGATGCTTTTTCTTTTACGATGACCAGGTTTTCTTTTTCATTTGCTAATGTTACAAACACACCTGTGCCCCTGGCAATACCATCCTTCTGATGCGTTAATACAGATCCGAAACCGATATCTCGTAAAGGCTTGGCTTTTGAATCATCCTCTACAAATAAAGATGCTCCGTTTACTTCACTCTTGATTGCCTGGTTCCAGCCGTATGCCCCTTTAGTATTGGATATAAACTGTTGCGGACCAAAAAAACCTCCACCACCACCTTGCCGTTGGGGGATTGTAATACCATAATCGCTATAGATATCAATAAGCGACGGGTAAATGAATTTACCATTACAATCAATAGTTACCGCCTCTTTCGGCACTGTAAGATTTGTACCTATGCTGGCAATTTTTCCTTTGTGAATGATTAAGGTTGCATTTTTCAAAGTGGTCTGTCCGTCTTTTACAATTGTGGCATTAGTAAAAGCGAACCAGCCTTCGCGTGGATCGACAACACCGTTAACAGGAAATGTTTGCTGACCTTGCATTGCCTCAGAGAATAGCAATAACAATGAAAGCCAATAGAGGCTTCTCAATTTTCTCATAATGTGATTGATTTTTTGAAAGGTATAGAAAAATGAAATATGTTTTTTTCTTTAAATAAATAATTGTTACAAAAACCGTGAGGGAATCAATCGCGACGACAAAAACAAAAAAACCTTTCGCGTGCCTGAGAAACTCTATCAACATTCATTGCCCATAAAATATTTACTTTTGAATCACAAACATTTTATGATTGCTCTCCACGATAAGTTTCAAATCCCCGACTTCCGGCTTTCCCCGCGCATCGACCAGGTTGGTGTTGAGGAAAGAGCATCCCGATTTACAAAAAGAAGTATCAAGAAAGAGACAAAACTGAATGGGTTGCTGCTTACGCTGAATATGATTGATCTTACAACGCTGGAAGGAAAAGATACCGATGGAAAAGTGAAGCAGCTTTGCTACAAAGCAATGCACTTGCACGATGCATATCCCGGTTTACCCACTGTAGCTGCAGTTTGCGTTTATCCTTCGATGGTAAAGGTTGCTAAAAAATCAACGGAAGGATCGGGCATAAAAATCGCCTCAGTGGCAACCGCTTTTCCCAGCGGTCAATCGACGAGGGATGTAAAGTTGCGTGATACAAAATATGCAGTAGCGCAAGGGGCTGATGAAATCGACATGGTTATCAGCCGGGGGAAATTTCATGAAGGTGAATACAACTTTGTGTTTGATGAAATCGCCGCTATCAAAGAAGCCTGCGGTACTGCGAGATTAAAAGTGATTTTGGAGACGGGAGAGTTAGGAACGTTTGACAAAGTTCGTCGTGCCAGTGATATTGCTATGTATGCAGGCGCAGATTTTATAAAAACATCTACCGGTAAAATACAACCCGCAGCCACCATGCCTGTGACGTTGGTAATGCTGGAAGCGATCCGTGATTTTTATTATGCTACCGGAAAAATGATCGGAATGAAACCGGCAGGCGGCATATCGAAATCGAAACTAGCCTTGCACTATCTCGTAATGCTGAAGGAAACCTTAGGAGAAGCATGGATGAACAATGAATGGTTTCGCTTTGGCGCAAGCAGTTTGGCAAACGATGTACTGATGCAGGTTGTGAAAGAAAAAACAGGATTGTACCAGGCGGGAAATTATTTCAGCGTGGATTAAAAAGTTGAAAGTTTAAGGTCTAATAGTTTAAAGAAAACACCGTGGCAACAATAAAATCATTTGAAGATATTGAGAGTTGGAAGAAAGCGAGAGAAGTCTGCAAAATTCTTGGTGAATACATTGATGCAAATCGATTTAAAAGAAGCTATCGATTAATTCATCAAATTGAAGGTTCTTCAGGCTCGGTTATGGATAATATTGCAGAGGGGTTTGAGAGAGGGACAAGAGCTGAGTTTATTACCTTTTTAGGATATGCCAAAGGTTCATGTGGCGAATTGCGTTCGCAACTATATAGATCTTTTGATCGGCATTTTATTACTGAATCAGAGTTTAATAGTTTAAAGATTTCTGTCCAACAGATAAGTGGAATGATTCAAAATCTTATTTCTTATTTGCAGAAAAGTGAAATCCCCGGCGTAAGAAAAAAAACCGCGGCTAAAGAACTTTAAACTATTAAACCTTAAACATTATACTACATGTCCGTTTCAAAAAAGAAAAAAGTCATCTCGAACAATACCGTCAAACTAAAATTTGATACCTGGAATTATGCACCTGCACCAGAAGGTAAAAGCTCAGCTTCAATCAAAAGCCAGTATGATCTTTTCATTAACGGCGAATGGCAGGCGCCGGTGAGTAAAAAATATTTTGACACAATCAATCCTGCAACAGAAGAAAAACTGAGTGAAGTAGCTGAGGCGAACGAAGCTGACATACAGAAAGCGGTTACGGCTGCCCGTAATGCCTATGAAAAGTATTGGAAAAAAATTTCACCAAAAGAAAAAGGGAAATATATTTTTCGTATTGCGAGGATGATGCAGGAAAAAGCAAGAGAACTGGCTATCATTGAATCTATGGATGGTGGTAAACCTATCCGCGAAAGTCGCGACTTCGATGTACCGACTGCCTGCAATCATTTCTTTTATTATGCAGGCTGGGCAGATAAATTAGAATATGCATTTCCGAATCGAAAAGCGGAATCATTAGGAGTTGCTGGGCAAATCATTCCTTGGAATTTTCCATTGTTGATGGCTGCGTGGAAAATTGCGCCAGCGCTAGCGACAGGAAACACTGTGGTTTTAAAACCCGCAGAAACAACTCCATTAACAGCATTAAAGCTCGGTGAAATTATACAGGAGTCTGATTTGCCACCCGGTGTTGTAAATATCGTTACCGGCGCTGGTGCAACAGGCGCTGCAATTGTTAACCATCCTGGCATCAATAAAATTGCTTTCACAGGCTCGACAGAAGTTGGAAAAATTATTCAACGATCAATTGCTGGTACCAATAAAAAGTTAACGCTTGAATTAGGTGGAAAAGCGGCGAATATCATATTCGAAGATGCTCCTATTGACCAGGCTGTAGAAGGAGTAATCAATGGAATATTTTTTAACCAGGGACATGTTTGCTGTGCCGGTTCAAGGTTATATGTGCAGGAATCTGTGGCTAAACAGGTAATCCGGAAATTAAAAGATCGCATAGAAACATTGATCGTCGGCGATCCTTTGGATAAAAACACAGATATCGGCGCAATTAATTCACGGCAGCAATTAGAAACCATTCACCGATACCTGAAAGTCGGAAAACAGGAAGGAGCAGAAATGTATGAAAGCTCTTGTTCCTTGCCGAAAAAAGGATTTTGGTGTAAACCAACCTTATTTAGCAATGTGGCGCAAAGTAGTCGTATTGCCCAGGAAGAAATATTCGGACCGGTATTAGCGATATTAACTTTCAGAACCGATGACGAGGTAATAGAAAAAGCAAACAATTCGCCTTACGGGTTAAGTGCAGGTGTGTGGACAGACAAAGGCTCAAAGATTTTTAACCTGACAAAACGGATGCGGGCTGGTGTAGTTTGGGCAAATACATTTAACAAGTTTGATCCTTCATCTCCATTCGGAGGTTATAAGGAAAGTGGCTTTGGCAGAGAAGGTGGACTTCATGGGTTGGGAGCTTACGTAAAGTTGTAAGTGGTTTAACAGGTTTAACAAGTTTAATAGGTTTAAAAGATGAGTAAAACCGTAATAAAGAAATCTTCTTTCCAGGTAAGTGCAAATGGAATTGAAAAACCATTTGCTTCCAAGCGACTTGAAATATTAAAAACTTACAAAATCTACATCGGCGGTCAGTTTCCGAGAACTGAATCAGGAAGATATTATGTTGCAAAGAATGGTGCGGGAAAACAACTGGCCAATGTTTGCCTGAGCTCAAGAAAAGACTTTCGCGATGCAGTTGTTGCAGCCCGATCTGCATTTGGAAGTTGGAGTAGCCGGGCGGCATTCAATCGCGGACAAATTCTCTATAGGATTGCAGAGATGCTGGAAGGAAGAAAATCACAATTCATTGATGAGTTAATTCAGCAGGATAGCACGAAAGCAAAAGCAGAACAGGAAGTCAATCTATCCATTGACCGGTTGATTTATTATTCAGGCTGGTGCGATAAATACCAGCAAATATTCAGTACAGTGAACCCGGTTGCGACACCACATTTTAATTTCTCTGTACCGGAGCCAATGGGTGTGGTATCGATCGTTGCGCCGCAACATAATTCATTAATTGGTTTAGTCTCAGTCATAGCGCCGGTTATTGCCTGTGGCAATACCTGTATTATTCTGGCCTCAGAAACAAAACCTCTTTGTTCAATTACATTTGCTGAAGTTTTGAATTCGTCCGACTTACCGGGCGGAGTTGTCAATATTTTAACAGGCACAGTGAAAGAACTTTCTGCATGGTTCGTTGATCATATGGACGTGAATGCAACTATCTATTGCGAAAATGATTCTGCAATACAGAAAATGATACACGAAAAATCTGCATTGAATCTGAAACGTGTTCATTTTTACGATAAAATAAATTGGTTGACGGATGAAGGACAGTCACCATATTTTATTATGGATACACAGGAAATAAAAACAACCTGGCACCCTGTCGAAAATATTGCAGGCGCTGGGGGCGGATATTAGTTTAAAAGGATCAAGAGGTTCAAAAAGTTTAAGAAGTTTCAACTGTTCTATATTTTCATTCAAACTATTTTCAATTTTTTGAACCTGTCAAACACTTTAAAATTTTGTAAATCTATTTTTGGTAAACTTTTTGAATAAACATTAAGTATGAAATATTTACTCGTCGCTATTAGTTTGTTGTTTGGATTATGTTCATTCGCACAAGATTCACTATCGAATAAGCTGACGGATACTATATCCATAGCTGTTCATAAAGATCAGCGGATCGATATGCTGATAAAAAAGCAAATTGAAATCAATGAAGAAACCAGCCGTGATGCCAGGCGCATCGCAAAAGGGTTTCGGCTTTTGGTAATCAATACAAACAAAAGAGAAGACGCAATAGCGGCAAAAACAAAAGTATATACCTATTTCCCTGAGCTAAAACCATATCTTATTTATCAATCACCTTACTTCAAATTGAAAGTAGGAAATTTTAAAGAGCGTAGAGATGCTGAAGCATATCAAAAACGTTTATCAACCTATTTCCCGAAAGGCGTTTTCGTTATTAATGATGTTATCGAAGTGAAACTGGATACTGATCCACCTGATGGTACATTATAGTAGTACGTATGCCATATCTTCTACTTTAATTTACCTCAATGTTTAAACAAGATATGGCATACCTCCATCCCCGCTTCAGGCGGGGATTCGTTATTTTTGCAAGGAATAAAATAGTATAATGAAAGAAGAAATAAAAAGACTGGCTAATCAATATGCGCAGGAATTTATAGAAATAAGACACCATCTTCATGCACATCCTGAATTGAGCTATGAAGAGTTTGAAACATCCATGTTTATCCAGGGTAAATTAAAAGAATTCGGAATCCCCTTTGAAATAAAGGCAACAACAGGCGTTGCCGGACTGATAAAAGGAAAAAACCCTCACAAAAAAGTGATTGCATTAAGAGCCGATATGGATGCATTGCCAATCGCCGAAGAAAATGACGTTGCCTATAAATCGACAAAGGCCGGATTGATGCATGCCTGCGGTCACGATGTGCATACAACATGCTTACTTGGAGCTGCCAAGATTCTGAATGAATTGAAAGATAAATGGGAAGGGACAATCAAATTAATCTTTCAACCCGGCGAGGAAAAAAATCCTGGTGGTGCAAGCCTGATGATAAAAGACGGTGTGCTGGAAAATCCGAAACCGTCTGCCATTTTTGGTTTACATGTGCATCCGGGTTTACAAATTGGTAAAACAAGTTTTCGCGAAGGAAAGGTGATGGCAAGTGCAGATGAATTATACATCACCGTAAAAGGTAAAGGAGGTCATGCAGCTTCGCCGCATTTATGTATTGATCCTATTCTCATTGCTTCACACCTTATCATTGCGTTGCAACAGATCGTTAGCCGCAATAACAATCCTTATAACCCAACTGTTTTATCAATTACGTCTTTTCAAGGTGGCACGACAACCAATGTAATTCCAAACGAAATCAAACTGAAAGGAACATTTCGCGCCATGGATGAAGAATGGCGTTTTAAAGCGCATAAATTAATAACACAAATTTCAACAGATATTGTTCATAGCATGGGCGGCGAGATCGATCTGCACATTGATGTTGGATATCCCTCTGTATATAATAATGAGCAACTGAATATTCTCGCTAAACAACAAGCTGCTGAATTTCTCGGAAAGGAAAACGTGGAAGAAACAGAAAAGAGAATGGGCGCCGAAGACTTCGGCTATTATTCGCAGCAAATAGCAGGATGTTTCTATCGTCTTGGCGTGATGAATAAAGAAAAAGGAATTACTTCGGGTGTACATACGCCGACATTCAATATCGATGAAAACGCTATCGAAATTGGAATGGGAATGATGGCATGGCTCGGAAGTTCGATTGAATTTTAGAAAATAAAAAAGCGATTCTACAGTAGAATCGCTACCCGGTATATTTTCATAACACTATTTCTTCAAATACATTCCCGTAAACTTTTTTTCTTCCAGTAACTTCTGCACTGGTTTCATTTCCAATTGTGCTTGTTTTCTCAATGCCTGAGCATCATTTTCAGGCAACGTTCTAAACGACCCACTTGAAATATATTTTAATGCTTCAGCCAAACAAGGTTCGGTTACATCACCCCAATCTTTATCTACACCATCGGTTTGTAATTTATCTGGTGCAAATCCTGAATAATAATCTGCAGAACCTACACTATTGATTGTCCGGAATGAAATGGGATAGATGTCGAAATCAGAAATGGTGATCGGGAAAAAACCAACCGGCTTTCCATAAGTTGTATCTCCGATTAGCTTCACATCCATATAAGGCCGAAGATTATTTATAGTCAATTCACTGGCAGATGCTGTTGAGTTAGATACGATAAAAAAAACACGACTAAGATTTACTCCGCCCGCTTTTTTAAAATAAACTGTATTGATTGCCTCCGCAAATGAAGTATTTTGAAAATCGGGCAATCGTTTTAACAACGGAAAATTTCCCTGTTGCAATTGCTCGTTAAATTCATACGTGTACATCTTCTGATTGGTAGCAGAAGATGGAGCAATGAAGTCAGACAATGTATCTTGTGTATCTGTAGCGCCGCCGCGGTTATATCGTAAATCGACAATCAGATCGTTAATCCCTGCAGCCTGAAATTGGTTAAATACATTGGTGAGCTCAACACGTGAAGACGCTCCGAAGAATTGATTGAACACCATATAGCCAATTTTTCCGGAACCGGAATTAAATACATTGGTATATAAAACGGAGTTGGATTGATAAGCCGTCTGGCTCAATTGCAAGGTACTTGTCGTACCATCCGGTTTCAAAAATTCAAAGCTGGCAGACGTACCAGTTCCGAAAAATATATTGTTTAGAATATCAACGCTGGCCTGATCATATCCGAGCTGTGTACCATCAATTTTATTGATACGCCAGCCGCGCTTGACACCACTAGTGCCTGCATTTGATTGACTATACACATAATTCACATACCAGTACACGGAATCCAGTGGCTCTACATTATCGATTGAATATGCTTTTACAAAAAAGCCCCAGTCTGTCGTTGCGCCCGTTTGAATGCCAGAAGATTCCTCAGTTGATACCACAAAACTATAACGATCCAACGGCTCCAACTTCTTTATTGCATCCATCACATTCGATGCGGACGTAATTGCGTCTGATCCTTTGTATTGTCGTGGATTAAATTGTGCATAAGAAGGCAAAACGGAATTCCAATAATACACTTCCTGCGAATAGAGATACACAGAATCCATATATTTTTCCTCATCAGTGCCTTGTGCAGGCGGCGTGTTGGAATTATCTGCAGAGCTATTTTTTTTACAGGAAAAAATAAACAGAAGACCGGTAAATCCGGCAAGTATGAGACTAGTTTTCATAACCCGCATAAATCTCTATTAAATGTTTGTATTGCTAATTAACGAAAGAAATGACCGAATAGTTGTGTCATTCGATAATACCTCGAAAATTAACGACTAATTAATAAAAAAATATGCCGGGAAAACTATTTCAGGATCTCATCTATCCCTTCTCCTTCCTGTATTTAAGGTCGAAGAAAGCAAGCGTGGTGCATGCAATAAACCAGGCGATTGAATTCCATTCATGATTTTCGATCAACAAATGCCTTTGCCTTAAAACCGCATTGAATGTAAGCAATGGAAAAGCATACGGCACTTTATATATCTGCTCCCAATCCATCAATATCAGTCCTGTAATTAATAACGCAAGACCAATACCAATTGAGGCTATAAAATTCTTGAATCGCAGACTCAACCAATACTGAATGGATGCAATACCAAGAATGCTGATGTATGATTTGAAGTTCATCCGAAGCAACATTTCCCAATGAACCGGTTTCGAAAAAAATGAATAATCCCTGTTTAACAGATTTGTTAATACACCAGTACCAAGCAGGTAAAGATTAAATAACAAGTAGCAGAATAAAATGACACAGTGAATGATAAACAGCTTTGAAAAAAAGATATTTCCCAATGATTGTGGCGACGCGAATACCTGCTTCCATGTATTGTTCTTATATTCAATTTGCGTTACAAGGCTGCAGGTAAGAATTACAAACATCGGTAGCAAGAATGCCGATAAAGCCTGCCAGCCATGCAGTATATGATTTTGCCAGGGATCGGCTGCCAGTCTTGGTACAAAATCTTTTGCCCTGAAATAATACATCAGGAGAAATATGAAGGGTATAAAGCCAGCTCCGAATACACTTAACCAAAACGCGGAACTTCTTTTTACTTTGATTGATTCTGAACGGATGGCAGTAACGAAATTCATTAATTATTGCTTGTAATATCTACAAATAATTGTTCCAGGTCGTTGCGCTGCGGTTGCAATGCATACACATCAATACCATTTTCAACAAGCAACTTGTTTACGCTTGCCGATTGCTCTTTGCCTCTAAACGGAATTAATATCTTTCCATTTTGTTGTTGTGCTCCGAATCGTTGCTGCAGCAATGAAACCGATCTTATATCATCCGATGTTTCAATCTCTAACGATGCTTTACCTGATTTCATTTGTTGTAATTCGCTCAGTGTACCCTGGAAAAGCATTTTTCCTTTATGAATTATTCCAACATGCGTCGCCATTCTCTCCACCTCATTTAGAATATGACTGGAAACAAGAACAGTTGTATTGTGCTCTTTATTTAATTTCTTTATCAATTCTCTTGTTTCGATAATTCCGTTAGGATCTAAACCATTTGTAGGCTCATCGAGTATCAGCAACTCAGGTTGATTTAGTAAAGCGATGGCAATAGATAACCGTTGTTTCATGCCGAGCGAGAATTGCTTCGCTTTTTTCTTTCCGGTATTTTCTAACCCTACTATTTGTAATACTTCATCGATTCTCTTCCTGGAACAACCGTATACCAGCCTGTAAATCTCCAGGTTTTCTTTTGCTGTAAGATGAGCATACAGTGACGGCTGTTCAATCAATGAACCAATTCGTTTCAGGATTTCAATGCGATACCGGCTAAAATCTTTGTCAAATACAGAAATGGCTCCTGCCTGTATTCTGATCAGTCCCAGCAACAGCCGAAGCGTTGTCGTTTTACCCGCACCGTTAGGTCCAAGAAAACCGTAAATGCTTCCCTTGGGTACAAACAGGTTAACATTGTCAAGCGTCTTTCCCGCAGCGCTAAATGAGAAATCGAGATTTGTGGTTTGAACAATGGGAAAAATCATGCAGCTTTACTTAAGTGTGAATTTTGCTTTCGAGAGATTCTGTGCATTCAACTTCAACGTTGAATGGCTGTCTGCATTCAATGAAATCTTCTGAAACGAAGCATTGTTATCTTCAAAACCGGATTGCTCCATATCAAGATCCATTTCTTTAACAGACGCGTTTTCGGAAACATCAAGGTTTCCATGGCTATACTTTGTGAATGAAATTGTATTGAAATAATTACCTGCTTCATGATCTGATTTTTGCCAGAAACCAAGATGCAAAGTCGTTTCATTCATCGAAGCAGTTATCGAAGGCGCTTTCGCTGAATCAAGACCTCCTTTAATTGTTATTTCACAATTGTCGGCTTTTATGTTTTGAGTAAATGGTAAATAGAGAATCACATCTCGCCAGCTCTTCAATCTCTCTTCCCTATTATTCTCCATTATTGTCGTATCGCCTTTA
The DNA here is from genome assembly GCA_049840875.1 of Chitinophagaceae bacterium. GTDB lineage: Bacteria > Bacteroidota > Bacteroidia > Chitinophagales > Chitinophagaceae > JAFDYH01. Next base: position 252,481 of record JASGJE010000011.1, read on the forward strand.
ATAGTCAAAACGCCGTTTGCAAATTCATACGATAAAATTCTGTCGCCGCTTTTGGCGATTTCGGTATGTGGCGTATCAGACGGAATGATGGTTACATTCTGCAATCCAGATAATGAAACAGATTGAACACCTGCCAATGATTTGGAATCATATCGTTCTTCATGCAATACTTGTCCGGTTGTAAAACTATTGCTTTTGTATTTCGCGTATATGGCAAGATGTACGCTTGTTATAATGAACAGTATAACGATGAATGTTCCAAGGAGTATTTTATTACTTGTCCGCATATGCTGATTCGTTTAAGATTTACTGAAAATTTTGCTTTTTAAATTTTTCAAAACGTGGCTTTAGCTCATCCACTTCCATACCCAACAAATACATGTTGCGAAATATGGCTGGCATATCTTTTTCAGTAAACTCATTTTTGCGATATTGCAACGCATTTTTAAATGCGGTCTGCGCCACGAAATAACCAATGCCCCGCTGGTTATAAATAATTTCCTGCTGTTGTAAAAAGTCTACTGCACGCATGGCCGTATTTGGGTTTACTTCCAGTTGCACAGCGAGGTCGCGTACGGATGGAATACGCTGATCGGGTATCCATTCTTTCAGCAAAATCTTTTCACAGACATAATCCGCGATCTGCAGGTATATAGCTTGTGATTCTCTGAATTGCATAGTTTAATCTGTTTAAATTTCTTAGATCTCTTTCTCTTTTACCCGGAAGTATGTTGTAATCCAGAAGATCGGCGCAAATGCATACTTAAATAAAAAGATAATGGCGCTTCCAATCCATTCCGGCAACCGGATGATACGCTCTTCTTCTCCCAGGTTTTGATTCAACCGATAACTTGTAAAGCCTTCGTAAAAACCACCATGCGGCATAAATGAATCCATTACTTTACCAACGAATAAAATGATAAACAACACAAAGACTAACAGGCTTACCGTTGTTTTTATGAAACTAAATCGTGTGAAATAAACTGAACCAAGCAAATAGGCTGATTGCACAGCGAAATACCCGAGCACGAATGCAAGGCCCATATTCAACTCATGTGGTAACTGTTTTCCTCTTTCAAGATTAAAAATGTTAACAACCGACTGTGGTGTGAGTGTACCGCCATTCGGATGATTTCTTTTCCAATACACTTGCGCCACACTGTTACCGATTTTTACCATAATTATATCGGCGATGTAAAACATAACAGTGTAAGCGACAAAAAATATTACAACACCATATAACAAAGCGGTGAGAGTTTTTTCTAATTGTGATGCCGGCAACGAAAGAAAATTGATGCCTCGTGATTTTGATGAAAGATCTGAAAACAATGTGCTGGCGTATAAGCAACCTACAATAAACAATCCGACAAAATAGGTACCTACCTGTGTCCCAAATGGCATTGGGTAGCTAGGCTCCATAAGAATATTGAATAGAAACCAGATCAATATTACTCCCGTGATCGCCAATATGCCGAGCATATACTTCTTCCTGTTTTCTGACCAATGTTTGCTCACAAGCAATAACCACCTGTTGAAACTGAATGCATGGTTCATATTGATTATTTATGCGTTAAAAACGTTTTGAATTCCTTTTCCATTTGTGATAATCGCCTTGTATAAAATTTCAAGATCGATTTTGCTTTCTTCACCATCCATATTTTGTGTAACGATCGTACTTCCTTTCAGAGAGCTTTCATTATAGAGTGAGCTCTTTATTTCGGCGTTATCATGCGATATCTTAAAAGAAAGTTTTGAAGCGATCCGCTCAATTGATTGATCAAAAAGAATCGAACCTTCATCAATGATCGTTACTCTGTCGATGAGGTTTTCAAGGTCTTTTACCTGGTGTGTACTGATGATGATGCACTTTTTTTCATCCAAAGCTCCCGCCATTACTTTACGGAATTGACTTTTACTCATGATATCAAGACCATTGGTAGGTTCATCCAGTAATAACAGCGAAGTATTTGCGGCGAGGCCGAAACTGATCAACACTTTTTTCTTTTGGCCATAACTCATATTCTGCAACGTATTGTCCAATGGTATTTCAAACTCGGAGATATAGCGATTGAATTGATCTTTACTGAACTTTGGATAAAATGGCGCCTGATGTTTTAATAAATAGTCAAGCGGCACATTGGGCATATAAAATTCTTCCGGCACCATAAAAACATCCTCAAGAAAAACAGGCTGCCTTTTGCCGGGAGTGTGACCGGCAACTTTTATCATTCCTTTATCAGGAAATAATAAACCGGCGATTCCCCGTAGCAATGTAGACTTACCGGTTCCATTTTTACCCAACAATCCATAAATGTAGCCGGGCCTCAATTCCAGGCTCAGCCCGGAAAAGACTTTTTTCTTTTTATAAGAAAAGTGAAGATCCTGGATAGAAACCATAAGAAGTGTTTTAGTGTACTACTTAAATAGTACACAAACATACTTAAAGTTTTCAATCCTCCAAATTTTTTTGATTATTGCTAAAAAATAATCGGTAAAACCATTCGGAAATGATTATTTAACTTGCGCCCCGAACAAACGTTTACTTTTTGTAGTTTTTGAGAGTTTGAATGAAGGATAAACGACAGACCGTAAATCAAAAAATATCTATGCAAAAAAACTTAAGGAAGCAGGATGCATTGGACTATCATTCTAAAGGAAGACCGGGAAAAATTGAAGTAATACCAACAAAAGATACCAAAACACAAAGAGATTTATCGCTTGCCTATTCGCCTGGTGTTGCCGAGCCTTGTAAAGAAATTCATGCGAACGTTGAAAACGTTTATAAATACACAGCAAAGGGAAATCTTGTTGCTGTTATCAGCAATGGTACAGCCGTACTTGGTCTTGGCGATATCGGTCCCGAAGCGGGTAAACCGGTAATGGAAGGAAAAGGTGTGTTATTCAAAATTTTTGCAGACATCGACGTGTTCGATATCGAGATTAATGAAAAAGATCCGGAGAAATTTGTACAGATCGTAAAAGCGTTGGAGCCAACTTTTGGTGGCATTAATCTCGAAGACATCAAAGCGCCTGAATGTTTTTATATCGAAAAAACATTGAAGGAGCAGTTGAATATTCCCGTAATGCATGATGATCAGCATGGAACGGCGATCATCAGTGCGGCAGCGTTGTTGAATGCGTTGGATATTCAGAAGAAAAAAATAGATAAAGTAAAGTTTGTTGTGAATGGTGCCGGCGCTGCAGCAATGGCTTGCGTATTATTATACGTTTCGCTGGGTGCTTTGCCTGAAAACTTTATCATGTTTGACCGTAAAGGTGCATTGCATAAACACAGAACAGATCTTGATGAGTTCAAGCAACCATTTGCGAATGCAACGACAGAAATAAGTCTTGCCGATGCGATGAAGGAATCTGATGTGTTTATTGGTTTAAGCGCAGGAAATGTGGTAACGCAGGACATGGTAAAAAGCATGGCAAAAAACCCGATCGTCTTTGCAATGGCTAATCCTGACCCTGAAATAAGCTATGAAGACGCAACCAGTGCAAGAAAAGATATCATCATGGCTACAGGCCGTAGCGATTATCCTAACCAGGTAAATAATGTGCTTGGCTTCCCTTACATTTTCCGGGGAGCATTGGATGTGCGTGCAAAGCATATTAATGAAGCAATGAAACTTGCAGCAGTAAAAGCTTTAGCAGAGTTAACAAAAACCGCAGTACCTGATATTGTTAATCTCGCCTACAACGAAAAAAATATTTCCTTCGGGCCAAATTATATTATTCCTAAACCGCTTGACCCTCGCCTTCTCTCCACAGTTGCTCCCGCTGTTGCAAGAGCAGCGATGGAAACAGACATTGCAAAAGCGCCGATTACAGATTGGGATGGCTATATCAATAATCTTAATAAGCGTCTTGGGCTCGATAACCAGGTAATGCGTGTGATCGGTAACAAAGCACGTCGTGATCCGAAACGAATTGTTTTTGCTGAGGCAGACAATATCAAAGTATTAAAAGCAGCACAGATTATTTATGATGACGGTATTGGTTACCCGATTTTTCTTGGTGACGAAAAACGGATAAAAGACCTTGCACTTACGAATAATGTCGATATAGAAGGTATCCCCATTTTCGATCCACGCAGCGATGAAATGGAGGAAAAAAGAAATAATTATACCGCATTGTTCTTGAAGAAAATGGGACGTAAAGGTTTCAATGCATATGAAGCAAAGAAAATTATGCGTGACCGCAACTACTTTGGTTGTATGATGGTAGAATGCGGAGATGCGGACGCAATGATTTCAGGCCTCACAAAAAACTATCCGGATACCATTCGCCCTGCGTTACACACTATCGGTATGGAAGAGGGCGTAAAAAGAATCGCCGGCATGTACCTGATGTTAACAAAGAAAGGTCCGCTATTTCTTGCCGATACGACTGTTAACTTCAACCCCACTGCGGAAGAACTCGCTGATATAACAATTATGGTTGCCCGCGAAATACGCAACTTTAATATAACACCCCGTATCGCGATGCTGAGTTATTCAAATTTTGGAAGCAGTAACTCTCCCGAAGCAAAGTTGGTAGCGCAAGCACGTAAAATTGCAAAGCAGAAAATGCCCTCGTTGATTGTGGACGGTGAAATGCAGGCAAGTGTAGCATTCAGTAAAGAGCTGATGAAAGAAAGCTATCCATTCAGTGAACTGGTGGATAAAGATGTAAATACGCTTATTTTCCCAAATCTTGCTTCCGGTAATATTGCGTATAACCTGTTGAAAGAATTAGGAACGGCAGATGCTATAGGTCCGATACTACTTGGATTGAATAAACCTGTTCATATTTTACAATTGGGTAGCTCGGTAAGGGCAATTGTCAACATGGCGTTGATTGCGGTAGTTGATGCACAGATCAAATCCAAGTCGGCAACCAATGAAGAAATAAAAAGCTCGCCGTGGTGGAAGCGATTTAAAAAAGTGAGTAAAGATATCTGAAGTATGGAGCATCTAAGAGATATGGCATACTTAATCAACTCCGAATAGACTTTTTTGCCGTATTTTACATTTCTAATTCATACATGAAATTATTTTCTGAAATAGGCCGCTACCTCTTGATGCTGAAAGGAATGTTCTCCCGCCCTGAGAACATGAAGATGTATTGGAAAGAACTGATGCATCAATGTTCTGAAATAGGTTTCGGCTCGCTTGGTATCGTAGCAATCATCTCGGTTTTTATTGGCGCGGTATCTACCATACAGACAGCTTACCAGCTGGTAACGCCACTGATTCCTCTTTCAACGATTGCTCAGATAGTTCGGGATACAGTAATCCTTGAGTTTGCCCCGACCTTGGTTTGTATAGTGTTAGCCGGTGTTGTCGGTAGTAAAATAGCCAGCGAATTGGGTAATATGCGTGTGAGTGAACAGATCGATGCCCTGGAAATTATGGGTATTAATACAAAAGCCTACCTCGTAATGCCTAAGATCTTCGCTTCGTTGATTATGATTCCCCTGTTGGTTGTCATATCGATGGTATTGGGTATTCTCGGCGGTCGCCTGGCTGGTTCTGCCGCACATATTCTTTCAACAAATGAATTTGATAAAGGGCTGCACAATGTTTTTGTGCCTTACAATGTTTTTTTTGCGTTAGCAAAAGCTTATACATTTTCATTTATCATTTCCAGCATACCTGCTTATTATGGTTATTATGTAAAAGGTGGTGCGTTGGAAATCGGTCAATCAAGTACAAAGGCCGTGGTAGTAAGTTGTATCATGATCTTGTTTTCAGATTATGTGTTGTCAGCGCTGTTGTTGTAAATAGTATCACAGGCGACATTTGCTGAATGTATTTATAGAATTCTTTACGTTGTTGAAGAAATATAGGTCATCATCAATTAATCTGCTTGTAAAATGAGGTTTATCTTTTTTATAAATTCTATTTGAAAAAATATTTTATTCCCCTTTAGGGGTTAGGGGCATGATTGAACTAAAAAACATACGAAAATCATTTGATGGACGCACCGTTATAGACGGCGCAAGCGCCGTAATGAAAGCAGGTCAGTGTAATTTGATCATCGGCTCAAGCGGTAGCGGTAAAACAGTACTGATGAAATGTATGGTCGGTTTGTTTGAACCTGATGAAGGAGAAATTATTTATGATGGCCAGAATTTCACGGCCATGAATAACAAGGAGAAAACCGAAATACGAAAAGAAATCGGCATGCTCTTCCAGGGATCGGCGTTGTTTGACAGTATGACGGTACAAAGAAACATCATGTTCCCATTAAACATGTTTACCGACTGGACCTACGCCAAAAAGCTGGAACGGGTAAACGAAGTTTTAGAACGTGTTAATCTCAAAGACAGCAATAAAAAATTTCCTTCTGAGCTGAGTGGCGGTATGAAAAAACGTGTTGGTATTGCACGGGCAATAGTATTAAATCCGAAATATTTATTCTGTGATGAACCCAACTCAGGACTTGATCCTATGACTTCGTTACTGATCGATAAACTAATCAAAGAGATTACTGTTGAATACAACATCACAACCGTGGTAAACACCCATGATATGAATAGCGTGATGGAAATCGGCAATTACATTCTTTATATGCACAAAGGCAGAAAAGAATGGGAAGGCAGTAATAAGGAAATCATCTTCAGCAAAAACAAACTGCTCAATGAATTCATCTTTGCCTCCGACTTTTTAAAAGACGCCAAGGAAATGCGAATGCTGGAAGAAACGGGCAAAATGCCCCTGCATCGCGACACGGATGATTCAAAGTGATTTTCATGCAAATAGGCGAAGGCGCACAGGATCTATCAATAACATTTTTCAAAAAATTGCAGCCCGGAGTAAAGAGGGAACTTTTCGTTTACGATCCTTGCTGTAAATTCGCACTCCGATTTTGCAGATTAACGGAAAGGCCTCATTTCTGAAAGCTATCAGAGGTGAGGCAAAAAAGTGTTGAAACAAACAGCAAAAACCGGCAACAAAAAAACAATAAACACAAAACAATAAACCCTCAGAATGGGAAGAATATTTGAAGTTCGCAAGTCAACCATGTTTGCCCGTTGGGACCGCATGGCGAAACAATTCACACGTATTGGGAAGGAAATAATCATTGCCGTAAAAGCGGGTGGCCCTGATCCAGGTACTAATGCTGCGTTACGTCGTTGTTTTCAAAATGCCCGTAGCGTGGGTATGCCGAAAGATCGTGTGGAAGCGGCAATAAAAAGAGCGCAGGGCAAAGAATTGGTTAACTATGATGAAATTCTTTATGAAGGATATGGGCCGCATGGAGTAGCAATACTGGTGGAGACGGCAACAGATAATCATGTTCGTACAGTAGCCAATGTAAAATCTCATTTTAATAAAGGTGGCGGTACATTAGGTAATAGCGGCAGTGTTGCTTTTCAGTTTAAGAAAATGGGTGTCTTTAAACTAAAGCCAGAAGGCTTAAATGCTGATGATCTTGAGCTGGAATTAATTGATTTTGGCCTGGAAGAATTGGGTGAAGGCACCGGTGAAAAAGGCGAACCGGTGTTAATTATCCGCGTATTATTTAATGATTTCGGCAATATGCAGAAAGCGCTTGAAGACAAAAGCATTACTCCTATCAGCGCTGAACTGGAATGGATACCAACCACAACTGTTCCTGTAAGCGATTCGCAGGCAGAAGATGTAAGTAAATTAATCGAGAAGCTGGAACAAGACGAAGACGTGCAGAAGGTGTTTCATAATATGGGCTGATTAAATGAAAAGGTAAAAGTGAAAAACAATCTTTAAAACTTAGCGTTTCTCATTTTTCACTATTCATTTTTAATTTTTCCCTCTTCTCTCATCCATTCATAAAATTTCGGGAATTCTTTTCGCCAGGATGGTTCATCGTGTTTACCATCTTCCATTACATCAAGAGTCAGTTTCGACGGCGAATATTGTTTCATTATTTCGTAAGCACGCCTTGTATCCTCCGCCATTGATCCGCCTTCATTTTTTCCTGAATAGAAATAAATCTTTGAATTGATCGAAGGCCCTTTTAATTTTATTTCATCAAATAATTTTGGCGCTATCCAAAGTGACGGGGAAAAGATGCCAGCACCACCAAATACATCTGGGTATTTTATAATCGCATATAAAGAAATCAATCCCCCCATCGAACTGCCGGCGATAGTTGTATTCGCCTTGTCTTGTTTGGTTCGGTAATGCTGATCAATAAACGGCTTTACTGTTTTCACTAAAAAATCTACATAGTCATCGCCTTCGCCTTTTCCGAATTTCTCCGTATCATAAGGAGAATATTCATTCATACGTTTTGATCCACCGTTGTCAATAGCAATAACAATTGTAGTGATCCCTCTATCCGCAATTTTATCAAAATATTCATCAATGCCCCATTCATCTGCAAAGGCAGTTGCTTCGTCAAAAACATTTTGTCCATCCTGCATGTACAAAACAGAATAATGTTCAACCGTTCTTTCATATTCTTCCGGCAAATAAATCCAGATCCGTCTTGTTCTATTTAGCTGAGGAATAAAAAAAGCAGTATCAACGATATGAACATTTTTGCTAGCCGTGCTTGCTCTCTTATGTGCAGGAAAACGATCACTCCATTCTTCTATATCCAACGTCAGTGACGTGTCGGTTGTAACTTTCAATAAGTGGTTATCAATAGCAGATCCGTCTTTTTTACACTCCACTTTATTCCAGCCACCTCGTGTCACTTTGTATTCATAATCTCCATCTGCCAAAGACAAATGAATTTCATACCCGGTTGATGTATGCTGAAATCGATAGTTAACATCATTGGGATTCCATCCATTAAAAGTACCGACAATAAAAATATCGCTACCTGCGGCATGATGCGGCGGTAATGAACCAATTCTGACTGTTACTTTATGCTGGGCCATTAATACAGTTGTAATTATCACCCCTGCTAATGCAGGAATCAATTTTAGCATGATTAAAATTAAACAAATAAAATCCGAGTTGCCACTAATCAGTGACTGTATGCTGTTAACTTAGCGAATCCTTGTAGAATGGACAACGGGAACTCATTATATAAAACACTTGAGATAACAGCAGTAATTGAAGAAACGTCACATGCAAAGTCATTTGAATTAAAGTCAATCGCCGGCGAACCCATTAACTATGAGCCCGGTCAATTTATTACACTTGCTTTTAAAAAAGAAGAACGTGAAGACAGGCGCTCTTATTCTTTTTCTTCCACTCCATTATTGAATGAAAAACCACGCATAACGGTAAAACGGGTTGCCAATGGCGAATATTCAAGACAATTATTCGATCATGTAAGAGTCGGTGACAAACTTATCAGTGCAGGTGTTTCTGGTTTTTTTCGTTTGCCGAAAGAATATGAAAAAACAAAAACGGTTTGCTTTCTTGCGGCAGGAAGTGGTATTACCCCGATTTACTCTTTACTAAAAACAGTTTTGCATAACACCTCACTGCCGGTCGTTTTATTCTATAGTAATCCCTCTGAAAAAGAAACGATATTTTATAAAGAACTAAACAATCTGCAAGAGCAATTTCCGAAGAGTTTGACAATCGAATTTTTATTCAGTCATACCAATCAACGTAAACGAAGATTAGGTAAATGGCTTCTATCAGCATTGTTGGAACAGCATCACGTTGGCGTCAGCGAAACATTGTTTTACTTGTGTGGCCCGGCCGATTACATGTTAACAGCAAGCATCAGCCTCATCACATTTGGTGTGCCTGAAATAAATATCAGGAAAGAAAACTTCAATACAAGAAAACATATTTTTAAACCATTGCCGCCGGACACTGAACTTCATCATGTAAAATTGTCTATCAATAATTCTGCTTATAATTTTCCGGTTCAATATCCAGACACCATCCTGGCTGCGGCAAAGAAATTACATCTTCAATTACCGTATAGCTGCGAAGCGGGTAATTGTGGCAGCTGTACGGCAACTTGTATCGCCGGTAAAACATGGATGGCCTATAATGAAGTGCTGACAGATGATGAGATTGCAAAAGGAAAAGTGCTGACATGCCAGGCGTATGCCGTGGGTGGAGATGTTGAGCTTGAGTTTTGAATTTTATAGCTCGTGGTTATGGAATTCAAAGGCAGGTGCATCCTAAAACAATGCTGAAAATTTGTCGCCGCTTGTACTTTCCCGGTCTGATAAGTCTCTGTGGGATACTATGCTTTATTTTTTTGTCTATGCAAAAGGTTTTATCAAAACAAGAGGCAATACTGACTTATTTTACCCCAAACGAGCATTTAGATTTATTGAAAAAGGATGTTTTTTCAAAATACCATTTGATACGTGAAATAAAATCAAAGAAAAAAATAGAAGTAAAACTTGACGGAAACAAATCAGAAAATGAAAAAAAGATTGCCTTGATACGTTACGAGGCACAAAAACTAAAATACACCAATATTAAGTCAACCGTAATTATTATCACTCTAACAAACGATGTTAGCTATGGTGAATTTGTTTCTCTACTAAATATTTGTGAAATGGATCGTCATAGAAGATTTGCCGGATTTGACGACAAATTTGTGATATTCGAGAACACGTCACCGAAACAAATCACAGATCAAACGAGGCCTGTCTAATATCTTTAAACAAAGAGCACAGTGTAAAATATTTCACTTATGCTCTTTGTATGCAAAATTCATTTTCAACTTATCGTTGAGCTTATTTCATCAACTCTTTTATTTTCTTTCTTAATCCCTCGCTCACTGGCCACACAGGCAAGCGTACATGATCGCTGCAATGGCCCATTTCATTCAGATATGCTTTTACTCCCGATGGACTTCCTTCTGCAAAAAGTGTAGCAATTATTTCTGTGTATTTATAATGCAAGGTTTGTGCTTCGGCAAACTTTCCTGCAAGGCAAAGACGCACCATATCTGAAAAATCTTTTGGAAAAGCATTAGCAACAACCGAAATAACGCCTTCCGCGCCTAATGCAATCATCGGCAATGTCAATGCATCATCGCCACTAACGACAATAAAATCTGCCGGTTTGTATTTCAGCAACTGCATAATCAGATCGAAATTGCCAGAAGCTTCTTTTACACCATAGATGTTTTTACATTCCTTGGCAATGCGTAATTGTGTATCAGCGCTCACACTCTGGCCGGTACGTGATGGCACATTATACAACATCAATGGTAATGGTGTTGCTGCGTTCAAGGCTTTATAGTGCTGAAATAATCCTTCCTGGTTGGGCTTACTATAGTAAGGGCTTACTGAAAGTATTGCAGAATAGCCGTCCAGTTTAAATGTTTTAAAATTTTCGATTACTTCATTCGTATCATTGCCACCGATACCTGCCATCAATGGTATGCGGCCGGCAGCTACCTCTTTCACAAAAGAAAAGACTTCCTGTTTCTCACTGCCATGGATAGTTGCGCTTTCACCTGTTGTTCCAAGCACTGTCAGATATTCTATCTTATTGCTGATCCAGAAATTGATCAGTTTGCGGAAGTTGTCCCAATCTATTTTACCATCGTTTAAAAAAGGCGTAACAATTGCGATACCTGTACCACGAAATTTATTGCTGATTGACATGATAATTTAATGTTGAATGCAAAATAATAAATGTAAGCTTTTGTTGAAGGCAAGATGAGTAATGAACGAGGCGTATCCCGAATGGTTTCGGAATGCGATATAATGGAAGCCAAACCAGGGACCGGAAACTGGTGTCAAAAAAATCAAATCTGATCTTCAGCGACTTCTTCCCAAAAACCCATTTTGCCGAATTTTTCGATCCTGTTATTCACCCGCTCATCTGCGGGCACGTTCTTTAGTTCTTTAATAACAGGTAGAAGATAATTCTTGAGTATTTGTGCCGCTTCATTGTAATCCCAATGAGCGCCGCCGACAGGCTCAGGTATGATTCCGTCAATTAAACCAAAGCCCAGCATTTTATCGGCCGTTAATTTTAGCTGTTCAGCCGCCACTTCTTTTTTCTCCCAGCTACGCCATAAGATTGAAGAACAGCTTTCGGGACTGATCACCGTATACCAGGTGTTCTCCATCATAAACACCTTATCCCCTACACCGATACCCAGTGCACCGCCACTTGCACCTTCTCCGATAATTACACAAATCACCGGCACTTTCAGGCGAATCATTTCGTAAATATTTCTTGCGATAGCTTCACCTTGTCCACGTTCTTCAGCTTCTAATCCCGGATAAGCGCCAGGCGTATCAATTAAGGTAATAACCGGTTTATTGAATTTTTCTGCAAGCCGCATCAAACGTAATGCCTTACGGTAGCCCTCTGGGTTTGCCATACCAAAATTGCGGAGCTGTCGCATTTTAGTGTTGATTCCCTTTTGCTGGCCGATGATCATCACAGTTTCGCCATCCAGCGAAGCGAAGCCTCCAACCATTGCCTTATCATCACGAACATTTCGGTCGCCGTATAACTCTACAAAATTTTCAGTCATCTTAGCGATATACTTCATTGTGTAGGGCCTATCAGGATGCCGGCTAAGTTGAACACGCTGCCAGCTACTAAGATTTTCTGTAATCTCTTTGCGGCGTTGAAGGATAGTCTGTTCAAGCTTCTCAATGGTATCACTGAGGTTCAGCTTGGTTTTTTCCTGGCGATGCTTCATGTTCTCGATCTCGTCAATCAGATCTTTGATCGGCTTTTCAAAATCGAGAAATTGTCTGTGAGCGTTTGAGGGCATAGTCAGTTAATGAGCGGCTAAATTAAGGATTAAATAATAAAACAAATTGCTGTTAAAAATGTCGTATTGCCTGAATTAATCCTTATAAAAACATTTGGCTGAAAAGGCTGACAAGTATATCTTTGCCGTCCTGAAAAAACACTAGGATAGTATCAATGTTTGATCAGGAGTTGAACCAGGTTTCAAGTTCTTTTTGATAAAAATATTGGATCGGTAGTTCAGTTGGTTAGAATGCTGCCCTGTCATCTCGCCTGGGGCGAGACGGGTTCGCGAAAAGTTCTTTCAAAATGTATTATGTATATATTCTTGAAAGTTTAATCGATGGAGATTTTTATAAAGGATCAACAGAAGATTATCTTAAAAGATTAGAACAGCATAACAATGGCGAGAGTCAATTTACAAGAAGTAAATTACCCTGGAAATTGATTTTTGTGCAGTTTTTTCATTCTAAAAGGGAAGCCTTAATAGAAGAAAAAAGATTTAAAAAGTGTAATAAAGAATATTTGAGGTGGCTTGTTACTCAACCTCGGAATATTTTGAACAATAAATAGATCAGGATCGGTAGTTCACTTGATTAGAATGCCGCTCTGTCATCTCGCCTCAGGCGAGACGGGTTCGCGAAAAGTTCTTGTATATAAAATATTGGATCGGTAGTTCAGTTGGTTAGAATGCCGTTCTGTCATCTCGCCTCAGGCGAGACGGATTCGCAAAAGTTCTTGTATATAAAATATTGGATCGGTAGTTCAGTTGGTTAGAATGCTGCCCTGTCACGGCAGAGGTCGCGGGTTCGAGTCCCGTCCGGTCCGCAAAAAAGGATCTTCAGTAATGAGGATCCTTTTCTTTTTTTAAGGATAAGCCAGCCAGTTTTAAAACAAGCTGGCTTATATTAATCTGCTTCTACTCAATCGTCAGGTGTGTGAGCGTTTCCTGTTGCATCCGTTTGAGCGTTACAGTTTTCCGGATCGTTTTGTTTCCTGCACAAACTTCAAAACTATATGTTCCTTCTTCTGCGTCGGAAAAATTATACCGCCGCTCTGTCTGTTCTGAATCTTTCGTCAACGAAACCCGCTCCAAAACGTCACCCGACTTATCAAAAAGAGTCATCCAGGCTGTTTTACCTGCAGGCTTTTTTATTTGTACAATAACTGAGGTTCCATTATTTACCGGTCGAAGTTCTATCGAAAGAGTTGCCGGTAAATTATGCAATTGCGATACAGGCGGTGTTAATGAATATCCCGCGCAAGGCGCAAGAACCAGTGACAACGATAGCCCTCCTGCTAAAAGAAGAAGTCCTAGTTTTTTTAAAAATGCATACAATTTCATGGCTGATTGATTTTTATGTTGAAAAAAAATTCGCAAACGGTAAAGCAAAAAATATCCGGTCCCGTCATAACGGGAATGAACAACTTGAAAACTTGTAGTGTGTGGTAAATAGAAAGCGACAGACTTTCCTTTTCAAACGGCGGGCAGTTAGATCAATGTGCAATTACAATCAACGAATCCTGTGCCGGAAAAATAATCATTGACAATCAATGAATATTTTTCCGTGTGCTGAACTTACCTGTATCAATTTGAGACGCAAACTGTACTGAAACGTTACAGGTATGATGTGAGTTATTCTCTCTCTGCAAATCGATTCTTATTCAACAAGAAAATCAAAGACTCCTTATCCATTTTACAACAGGTGCCATCCATTCTTTCGGAGGGTAATGCAATACAAATCCATGGTCGCCTTTTGAATAAAGATGCATTTCGCTATCTACGTGATGCCGGCGGAGAGCCTGGTAGAATCGTATGCTATTTTCAATATCCACCACCTTATCATCTTGTGCATGTGTGATATACGTTGGCGGCGTAGCATCCGAAACCTGTTCATCGTTTGAAAAGTAATGTTTCAACGAATCACTTGGATTTTCTCCAAGCAGGTTAGTTCTCGATCCTGTATGTGCCAGCGTATCCTGCATTGAGATAACGGGGTACACCAATATCATAAAATCAGGTCGCAACGACACGCCAGAACTATCTGCAATAAACGATGTATTGAAATGCGTACCAAGAGTTGAAGCCAGATGTCCTCCAGCAGAGAAACCTATAATTCCGATTTTTTTTACCTTATACTTTTTCGCGTTTTCACGCACAAACTTCATCGCCTGCTGTGCATCCTGTAAAGGACCGATTGATTTATCCTTCATAATCGAATCAGATGGGAGGCGATATTTTACTATAAAGGCCGCTATTCCATTTCGTATAAATTCCTTTGCAATATCTGTACCTTCCGCTTTTACTGATAGGCCGCCGTATCCACCACCCGGAAAAATCAATACTCCAATTCCTTTTGAAATTTTTGCATCCGGCAAATAAATTGAAATAGTAGGGACAGATGTTTTTACAACCCAGCTGATTTCGCCTCCTTCTCTTTCTTCTATCACTTCCTGCATTTTGTATCCTGTAGAGTTTGGAATGACTCCACCATACAATGGTATGGTTTGCTGGGATAATGCTACGCTGGCGATTATCAGTTGTATCAACATCAGGCATGTAACGCTTAATGTGAGATTCAGTTTTTGCAAGATTGTAAATTTGTTGCTGTACATAAAAAATTAAACATACGGGGGATAAAATTCAGGAACTGCAGGCGACATCTCCTGTTCTGTTATAATCTCATTCATCAATACAAATAAATGCTGGTTAAACTTAAAGTATCAAGGTAAGTTTTCCATTTCAATTGTCCATCTGTTACCAATGTTGGTCAGTTGTATTCTTCCCCGAATTCACCATTGGTCAATTTAACGATGAACCGATGATACTATTGATATTTTCAGGGTCTGTAAGTTCTGCAAACAATGCCCGGTTGGCTTCGTTCTGTATCAGCCAATTTTGTAACTCCTCAGTTTCTTCAGGCGATAACGATTGGATAAGAAATTTGCAGATCAGGCTGCCAATTCTATGAATCGGGAATGCGGATTCTCTCATGTGAATGTAATTTGGTTTTTGGCGAAATCGGATATTGACGTGAGAAAGCAGAAATCATTATATACTCATTTTTAAAAATATTTTCTTGGCACTCTTTAATTTATTGGCAACCATGTTTTAAAAACGCAATAATTTCGCTGTAGCTGATACGTATCGAACCTAAATCATTTCATTTTGAGTCAGTATGTTTTTTCGACGGATCAATTTGGTATAGACGATTCCGGAATTCATCTATTAAGAAGTGGCTATAATTACCAAACTATTGAGTTTGATTCAATCTCATCGATAGCAATAGAAAAGGGTTACCAGGTAAACAATCGCTTTATTGTAATAATGGCGGGTATATTGCTAACCCTCTTTGGAATATTTGCAGCAGTGAAGATCATCTATGAATTCTTCATCCTGAACAGCGCAAGAACCTATTATATCGAAGAGTTTGTAGTTCCTGTTTTACCATTAGCATTTGGCGTTTTCGCACTGTTATATTCTTTTAGAAAAGGGTTAGTCCTAAGATTTCAATTTGACAATAAAATAAAGCGCCTGTTTCTTGGAAGAAAGGAAAATACCGAAAAACTTTCTGTATTGAAACAATACCTGCTTGATTCGAATAACACGAGGCAAAAATTCAAATTTGCTAATAGTGAAGATTTAACTTGAGCACGAAATATCTGTATACCCGATGTATGACTACTCTTCCAAAAACTTCTGATGTTAAATAACAACGAATACAAGTATGTGGAACAAAACTAAAGCATCTTCAGTTTTAGGCATCGAATATCCGATATTACTTGGGCCGTTCGGTGGTAATCTTTCTACCGTTGCTTTAACAGCCATTGTTTCAAACGCAGGCGGCCTTGGTGGCTATGGCGCCTATACGTTAAGTCCCGAAGAAATTATAGAAGCTGATCGACAGATCAGGGCGGCGACAGATAAATCGTACAACCTTAATTTATGGGTCTGTGATACAGACGTTCCGGCAAGTGGATTACCCGATGAAAAATATCAATTGACAAAGCAAATCTTCAAGCCCTATTTCGATGAACTAAATGTAGAATTTCCCAGCAAGGTTCCGACATTTCATTCAAGATATTTAAACCAGGTGCAGGTAGTTCTCGACCTGAAGCCCCGCGCATTTAGCTTTATGTTTGGAATACCATCTCAGGACATATTGGAACAATGCAGGAAACGCGGCATCAAACTTATTGGAGCAGCGACAACACTTGATGAAGCAATTGCGCTTGACGATGCAGGTGTAGATTTAATTATCGCATCGGGTTTTGAAGCCGGAGGTCATCGCCCATCTTTTCTCGCTTCTGCCGAATCTTCGGTTACAGGCACTTTTGTTTTATTGCAATTGATTACTCAAAAAATAAAAACTCCGGTTATTGCGGCAGGTGGTATAGCAGATGGTAAAGGTATTGCTGCTGCATTAACCCTCGGCGCCAGCGCAGTACAAATCGGAACAGCGTTTCTTGCCTGTGAAGAATCCAATGCACCTGCAGCACATCGTGAATTATTATTTAGCGAAGCTGCAAAATATACAACGCTAACGAGAGCATTCACCGGCAGGCTCGGACGGGGATTGGCGAATCGCATATCCAAAGAGATGGTGGGAAAGGAAAATCATTTATTGCCTTTTCCATTGCAAAGTCAAATGATGTCGTCATTGCGCAAAGTAGCGCTGGAAAAACAACAATGGGAGATGATTCTATTCTGGAGCGGGCAAATTGCGCCGATATTACGGAATAGAAAAGCGAGCGACCTGATGCAATCTTTAATTAGTGAAACAAATACATGGTTTACCGGAATAAAAAATCTTAACGAATCAAGATAATCGCCGATCGTTGCTACTATTTTTTGAGTAAAAAATAATGAACCCAGCCTCACAACCGGGTTCATTATTAAAATCGGATTGAATTTCGTATCCTAGATTTTCATAGAAATAAACTTGCCGGTTTTTCCAACCGGATCCCTTTGCAGGAATAAAAGCTATAGACGGCCAGTCGGGCTTTTTAATTTTCAAGTTCATTGCTAAAATTATCGTGCCAGTTCATCATCAATCAGATACGTGGCAGTTCTATCTTCTTCCTGCGGGAAATAATACGCACCAATACAACGGTTGCCACACAAACAGCGAGACAAATATTCGATGCGATTTCAAGATGTTTTAATATCAGATAAACAACACCCCCAATAGCAGACGCTGTAGCATACAACTCGCCTTTTTGAAATAATGAAGGCTGCCTGCCCGATAAAAGATCAGCAATCAAACCGCCGAATGTCGCAGACATAACACCTAATACTATCGAATACGGTTCAGATATACCATGAGCAAGACTGCGTTCAATACCACCAGATGTAAAAAGCCCAAGGCCAATTGCGTCGGTAAAGAAAATGGTGCGTTCAAAGCCGGTAATATTATTCTTAAAAAGAAATACAACGATCACTGCAGCGCCAACAAGAATAAGAGGAATGTTATCATTCATCCATCCTACGCGGATACCGATCAGCAAATCACGCAATGTGCCGCCACCATATGCTGTTACAAAAGCGAGCACCGTGCCGCCTAAAATATCCATACGATGTGCCCGTGCCTTCAGCGCTCCTGTAATGGCAAATACAAATGTTCCGGTGTAAAGCAAAAGATCAGTGAAAGTCATTAATAATACGCTACAGGTTTTAGGCCTTAAGCATTCGGCTGCAAACTATATACTTTAAATCACCTAAAATGGAACCTGATTAACTACAACGATAAATTTATTCCTGAGATAATCGTGTACTTTTCCAATAGCAAGTCCTGCGCTTCCTTATCAGCGGCAATTGGATTGAAAGCTTTTGCGATTCGGTGATAAAAATGCTGACCGCTTTGTAAAGCCTGTTTATCGTTGCTGATAGCCAGCCAACATTGTGTGTCGTAACCCTTTTCAAGATTATCCGGAGCATTTTTTCCGCCCATTTTTGTAGCAACCCAACCCGGATCTACTGAATTAACATAAACATTTGACCAACGCCTTGCCAACAATTGTGCAAACGTAAGATTATGCAATTTGGAATCTGAATAAGCCTGGTAACCATTCCATCTTCGCTTTTCCCAGAGTAAATCATCCAATCTTCCATCTCCTTGCCTGTTTAATCCTGAACTTATGTAAATCAATCTTGCGGGCCGTTCAATTAATGCTGTGAGAATATATGGCGCAAGGCTGTTTATTGCAAAAACTTCCGGCAAACCGTCTTCGGTTAAAATCTTATTTGATTCCCTGTAACCAATTGCCGCGTTATGAATAACAGCATCGAATTTACCTGACTTGTTTACCTCTCCGGCTAAATTTATGGTTGCCTTTATACCTGACAGGTCTGCCACAAAAACTGCTTCAGCACCCGGTATTTCGCCTGATATGTCTTTGCGACGCTGTTCATTTCGTGCGTGCAACACCAATTTATGACCTTCTCTTATTAATTTCTGTGCGGCCATTTTACCAAGTCCATCAGCGCTACCAGTGATAAATATTCGGCTCATTGTTTTGGAAAGGTAGTCTATGTACTACAGCAGGCTGAAAAAGAATTACAAAGTCTTCACAACATGTACTATTTTTTTCTCCTTTCAGCAATCGCAACTTTACATACCGTCCGTTGCTAACTCAGCTCTTTTGAAAACCTTAATCCGAAAATTATGAACAGCCAATTTACACATCCTGTATCCCTTTACGCCATCGTAAGTGAATTATTATCTAGCTATTGCCGCATACATCCCGAGCGAAGCCCGCTTCTTGTCAACGCCGTACCACGAGATAGTTTTACCTATCAACGGAAAAATTGGTTAGTACACCTTATGGGTGATCTTTACAACCTGTTGTCCACCCAATCAAAAGATGGCGAAATACGCATCACCGCAAAAGTGGAGCGTGGCGAAATCAAATTACTGGTGGAAACTCCCCAAAAGAAACGTTCTTCAATATTTTCCACAGTAATGAGTTTACTGGCTTAACTCAATTTCTTCTTCATTGTATCCAGTTTCTATCAAGCAAATTCAATTATTGCTGGTCAAAAATCTTTGTCACGAAAAATTAAAATCCACGGGGCAAAATTCTACGTAACTTAGACAACTTCAATTTATTCAAATCAAAAACTCGTTTGTATGAAAAAGTTGCTTGTATCCATTTTGATGTTCAGTGTAATTGCAGTTTACGCTTCTGACAAAGGTACCTGGACTGGTTTTATTGGTGATGCGCATTGCGGAGTAAAAGGCAATAACGCAGAACACGCGGAATGCGCAAAAAAATGTGTAAAGGGTGGCGAAGCGCCAGTGCTGGTTGTTGGCGACAAAGTGTACACGTTAAAAAATCCAAAGAAAGTTGCCAAATTCATCGGTGATAAAGTAACTATCAGCGGTACGCTTACCGGCGATGAAATTGAAATCGACAAAGTGACAAAATAAGAATCGGTTGTTTTAATTAAATAGCGGAAACCTGCAAGTATTTTAAATTGAATGCCTGCAGGTTTTTTCATGTGCCTTATCTATCAATAACAGTATCAATAACAGATTTTCAATTTCAGCAAGTAGATATATTTAAAAGCGATTGGAGATTGAAATTAAAAATATGATTTTGAGTCGCCGCTAAATGAAATATATCCACATTCTTTTTTAGTTAGCGGCTATTAACCTCAGGTAACAGCTCGTTGAAGAAAGAGATTGAAAGATTATTCAAAATAAATAAGCCCCGCATTTTACTGCGGGGCTGGACCTTAACCTTAATTACATTCATAGGATTTGGATTGATTTCATAGGGTCAGGATAATTGTCATAGGATTCGGGTGATTTTCATAGGTTATTTGTTCTTTTATATCAGGGTCGGATCATGCTGCCATCATTGGGATATTGATTAAAAACTCAGTGCCTTTGTTTAATTCACTTTGAATATCGTAAGTAAGGCCACGTTCATTGATCACATCGAATACAATTGTTAAACCAACTCCGAGGCCGACTTCATTCAGCGTACCAACAGTAGAATTCACACGATTGCCATTTAAGCGTTGCAATACTGAGGGATGTATACCTGTACCAGCATCTTTTACAGATAAAGTAGCTGATTGATCAGTAGCGGTATTCACACTTACAATAATCTTTTTACCTGTTTCAGAATATTTCATCGCGTTAGAAAGCAGGTTTCTTACTATGATCGCCATTTCACGTTTACTGATTATCAACTGTGCATCTTTGGGAAGATTTATAACCGGTATTACTTTAAGTTCCTTATTCTTTGCACAGCGGGCATAGATTGATAAAACCGAATCCATCATTTCGTGCAATTCTGTTTGCGTCATGTTTTCCTTCTCAGCATCGGGGTTTCCGGTTCTGGCCCAGTTTACCAGATCCATTACCATACAATCTACTTTCTGTATCTCTTTTTTGCTTTCGAGAATTCCTTCAAGCAGCATTTGTTCCGGTATGTACCCGCGTTCATAATTTTCGATAAGAAAGCGGAATGAATTGATAGGTACGCGAACATCGTGAGATATTACGGAGATCAATTTATCTTTCAGCGCTATCGTACGTTTCAATTTTTCAGTTTGCGCTTCATTTACAATAAACATTTCTTCTAATTCCGCATTTTTCTTTTCCAATAATTCTTTTTGTATAGCGAATTCAGCCTTATGTGATATCAATTCGTGTTTTAGACGGTCAGCAATAAAGTATGTCGTCAGGCAAACGGCAGGAATAAGACAGCTTTCAATAAGAGCTATGTTGAAATTATAGTTTGGAGTCTGCATAGCTGAACGTAATTGCATAAGAAAACATGCAAATGCCAGCCAACTGAAACCTGCAATTTTTAAATGAGGTAAATTGTTGGTAAATAACACGGCGATCATATAAAGTACAAGCACTTTAGAAAAATCGATGCCGGGATTGTGCAATGATAACAGTAGCATTACAGACGGCAGCAACCATGTCATGATAAACAGGGCATCTTCCGCTTTATTCTGGTAAATTGACGTCAACACAAAAAGACTAAGCAACAACGGTAAACAAGCGCCTGCAAAAGAATAACTGCCTGCAGGAATAAGATTTAATGAATTAAACACGAAAAGGTAAATAACTATAAGGCAGGTACTGATGATAGTCAGTAGTTTTAATAACCTGTTTGATCCTGATACGAAAGTAAATCCCGTTTTTCCTGTAGCAAGAGAGCGTAAGAATTTTAAAGGATTGAAGCTGATGTTTGCTGATAAAGAAGGATTAGCAGCTACTGATATTGTTTCTGCGTCGAAGCCGGTTTGCTGTTGATAATAATACAAATCGTTTGCTAAACGCAGGGGGTTGGTTAGTGATTTTATGCTTGTCATAACAGTTCTCTTTATTGGTACACCAAAAATAGACGTACGCAATAGGGTCGTTTGTCTTACTTTAAAAACTCATATGTCATATGAATACTACAAAGACAGCGTGGAAAAAGAAATTTTAGAAAGAAGAATTGACATTTGTCAATCTGGAATGGGTGTTTCGATTCTCAATAGACTAATTGTATTACGTATCGAAAAACTACCGTGTTCTTATAATTAAAATGGAGTTTCAGGCTCGTTACGAATAAAGGCTTATTCATTTGAACGGTCAGGTTTGAAGGAATGCATCGTTAGCTAATAACTAATATAATTGAGAAACGATGGAGCTGATAAATTTACACTTCCTGCTCTCCCATATACCGGATTAAGCCTGCGACATTCCTTAACCCCAGTTTTTTCAAAATGTGATTACGATGTACCTCTACTGTTTTGAGAGTGATGCCAAGATGAACTGCAATTTGCTTTGAGGAAAGTCCATCACAGACATCTTTTACAATCTCCATTTCCCGTGCAGATAAATTAAAAAGATCTTCAGGTTTATCGGTACGTTTTTCAAGGTCTTCCAATTGTTCCCGTATGTCGGTACTCAAAAAAGTGCGACCGGCTGCAATTTCGCGGATTGCAAGTTCGAGTTCGTTACCGGGAGAATTTTTTGAAACATATCCACGACCTCCGAGATTGAGTAATTTCTTTGCGTAAGCCGGATAGCTGGTTGCTGAAACACCAATGATTTTTTCTGCGGGATTCTGGGAGAGAATTTCCCGGGCTATACGAAAGCCCGAAACCGGGCGCATATTAATGTCTAATAAAACGACTGACGGCTTTGTGTCGCGAATTAATTGAAGAGCTTCAGTCATATTGTCCGTATGTCCGTTTACCCAGAAACCTTCCATTCTATTCAACACTATTTCCCATGACTGACGAACCATCAGGTGGTCATCAATTATAACAATAGAGATCATTTGCAAGAGATAAGATTTATCTGCAAATAGTACGATCTTCTTATTAAATCAGAAAAGGTATTTATACGGTACTTTATCTTTTTTAGTCAAAATAGATTTGATTGGGGATAACCGGCTGCCCATGACCATTTGAACCAATGCTGATTGAATCGCTTTTATAGCACATTGGCATTCCCTGGGAAAATTCACCTGGTTGTCCCCATTTGTTAATAGATAAATAGTCCCTTCTTCATTGCATATACCACCATACCCGCGGTGTTCTTTACATTCATTTTCTCCTGCAGTTTTTCACGATAACCTTCTACCGTGCGTTGGCTGAGATTCATAATCGCGGCAATCTCCTTATTGGAGTGTTCCAAACACACCAGCCGGATTACCTCTCTTTCCTTTTCATTGAATTCCGGAACTGCTGTCATTTTGTAGGGGTTAAACTGGCTGGCCCCAATCATACGGGTGAGTTTCGCAGAAGTGTGCTTGCAATAATAAACACCACCATCGTATACCGAATGTATTGCTTCAATGATTTCCTGCTTAGACGCATTTTTTACAAGGTAACCCTTTGCGCCAGCTTCAAGCATATCAATAACGAGGTGGTCATCGTCGTACATCGTCAGAGCGATCACCGCCGTATCCGAAAAATCTCTGCTGATGGTCCTGCAAGCCACGATACCGTCCATCAGCGGCATATTGATATCAGTGAAGACAATATCCGGGTGCAGCGATTGAACCATCGCGATCAGCTCCTGCCCGTTTTCTGCTGCTCCGACAAATTCAATTTCGCTGTAAGCCCTCAGCATGTTTTGAAACCCTTCCCGCAACAATACATGATCATCCGCAATTATTACACGAATCGTTTTTAAAGAAGGCTGGATCATGATCAGGCGATAGGTATTTCAAAAATATAGTGTGTTCCCTTACCGGGTTTTGAATCAAGATACATACTTCCATTAAGAATATCCGTGCGGCTAAGCATGCTTCGCAAACCAAAACCAGTGAAATCTTTTGCTTGTGCCGCATAATCAAAACCGCGTCCATCGTCCTCAACAGTTAACAGCAATAGCTTGTCTTTTGTCTTCAGATCAATTATCAATCTTTTTGCATTAGCATGTTTAAGCGTGTTGTGAAGCAACTCCTGTATAATCCGGAAAATGTGGATTGAGCTTTCATGTGTTATTATTGGCAAGTCTGAATGAGTAAATGTTATTTGCAAAGACGTACTGCTCGTTATCTGCCGCACAGATTCCTCAACGGCAATGACCAGGCCTTTGCGCAGCAGCGCATCAGGCATCAGGTTATTGGATATTTCCCTTACCCTTGCAATCATTGTATCAAGAATATCATTTGATTTTTCCAGCGCTTCATCATCTGCCTTAGACGTTAGCTCAAAACTATTCATGTTAAATTTCACTGCCAGTAACAATGGTGCAAAGTCATCGTGAAGGTCGCGGGACACACGGGTACGTTCTTTTTCAAGCGTCTGTATTTCCGCTTGTATCTTAGAATTATAAAGAGCGAGATTACTTTTTTGCTGTCGCAGAATAGCGATAATAAAATACACGAGAAATATGCCGATAACGGCAGCGGCAATCAAATCGCAATATAAATCTTAGTCTCTGCGGCGCCCATAATACAGCTAATGCAAACACAAGATTAATTAAAA
This sequence comes from Chitinophagaceae bacterium, assembly GCA_049840875.1. Lineage (GTDB taxonomy): Bacteria > Bacteroidota > Bacteroidia > Chitinophagales > Chitinophagaceae > JAFDYH01. Next base: position 277,063 of record JASGJE010000011.1, read on the forward strand.
TATTAACAGATTGGAGCACCATGTACAAATTCGAATAAAAAGCGGTGGAAAGATTCAATTGCGTTATCCAAAAAATGCCAACAATTGATGTGTATGTGTAAAAAATAACGATCCCTGCACAAATGAGAAACCGTGAATCCCTGAACAGGTTTCCGCGTCCACTCATTACAATCCGGTTAATTTCGGTAATTGCGAAAAAGACAAGCGTACATGAATAGATCGTCAAAAAACGGAAACTGCTATCGGCAATATACTTTGAAACAAGGTTGTTGACAATCCATATAACGGACAAAAGACAGGCCATAAACAAAAATGGTCCACGACCAAAAACTCCCCAACCGCGAAAAAGCCAGAGGTATAATATCGCTTCTACCAGCGAATAAATATTATTATTGATTTCATTGTTGCCAAACGTGTAAATACTCAAATAACTGATTGTTTCGTTCAGCAATGCAACAATGCAGATAATAACGAAAGGACGATAAGACTTATGAATTTTTTTAAACCGAATTATACCAATTGCAGCGGCGAAGATGATACTGTACGATGCAATAATGTCAAAATAGAACATAGCGAATGAATTAAAGTAGACTTTAAAATCCGTTATCTCGCTAAATTTTATATGCGTGTAAATACGGAACATTCACCCGTAGTTACCGAAAAAGGAAAGGCCTGTAGAAACAGGCCCTATAACCATTAAACCTTATCCTATGAAAATTCGTTGAAAAGATAATCGCTTTTCACTGGAAATGCAAAAAAAATCACAATAAGTGAATAAACTGTACACTCTTCTTATGTGCAATGAGTACTTTTCCTTACACTCAACTTTAAAGAAGTTTATTCAGAATTAAGAAATGTTGAAAAACACGTATATTTCACCGTTATGCTACCAAAAAATCAGGAGATTTTTCTCTTGTAGCACTTACCAATAACCGTTAGTAAACAGAGTTGTAACAACTACAGAAATAAGCAAGCTATTTTTCATTTACAGGTATCGGAACTGAAACGGAAAGGCTGGTTCCTACACCATCTACGCTTTCTACCCGTAGCATACCTTTCATGATCAACGCCCGTTCTTTCATTCCCACCAGCCCAAGTGTCTTTTTATTTTTAATAGCGTCCGGGTTGTACCCTTTTCCGTTGTCATTCACCGTTAGAGTGAGAAAATTATCTGCATACACCAGTTCTGCCGTCACCTTAGTGGCGCCAGAGTGCCGGGCAATATTTGTCAGCGATTCCTGGTATATCCTGTATAATCCTGTCGCAATGCTTTTTTCTACCTGGTTGTATTCGCCCAACGAAGAGAAAAAGCTGCAACTGATTTCGGGGTTATGTTTTTCAAATTCATGACTTTGCCACTCGAGAGCAGCTTCCAAACCAAGATCGTCCAACACCCCAGGCCTCAATTCTGAGGCAATTTTCCGGACTGATTTGATGACTGCATCCACCAGGTCTGTAGCATCATTTAATAGGCTGCGTGCATCCTCGACTGAAGATTTTGCCAGCTTTTTATTGGCGGCGGAAATATCCATTTTTATTGCAGTCAGCATCTGGCCTAGCTCATCATGAATCTCACGGGCAATGCGAGCCTGCTCTTCTTCACGAATATCCTGCAGCCGCCCCATCAATTCGCGTAGCTGTTCATTCAATTCAATCATCCCATGCTCGGTCTGCATTTTCTCCCGCTGCATTTTTCTGGATTCAATCGCTTTGTTTATTGCAGACGAGAGCCGGGTAAGATTTGTTTTCAGGATATAATCATCGGCTCCCTGTTGTATAATATTTACCGCAAATTCTTCTGACACAGTTCCTGTTACCAAAATGAAGGCCGTGAAAGGGTTCTTCAATTTGATCATGTTGAGCGCTTCGAGCGAGCTATATTGGGGAAGGGCATTATCGGCCAATACTGCGTCATAGCTGTTGTTGTTAATTGCATACAGAAACTCTTCCTCATCGCTAGCTACGTTGGCGTCGAATTTTAGCCCACCTCTTTTCAACAATTGCTGAATATAATCAGCATCGTCGGGGCTATCTTCCAGCAACAATAATTTTAAACGTTCTTCCATTTATTTAAATTTTACTATATCAGGCAATCGGGCGATGGTTCAGAATAACCCAATACAATCCTAATTCTGCAACAGCTTTACCAAACGATTCGAAGTTTACTGGTTTTACGATATAACTATTTACACCGAGCCGGTAACTTTCAATCACATCCTTCTCTTCCTGGGAAGAAGTGAGCACTACTACCGGTATCTTTTTTGTTTTATCATCTGCTTTTAACTGGCGTAATATTTCCAGTCCGTCAATTTTAGGCAATTTCAAATCGAGTATAATCAACTTGGGTTCAGGAGAAATTTCATCGGCATAAGCGCCTTTTGAGAAGATAAAGTCCAGCGCATCTGCGCCGTCATCGATATGCTTTAATTTATTTCCAAGATTGTGTTTTTTCAGGCTCAGTATTGTGAGCTCAGCTTCATGAGGGTTATCCTCAATGAATAATATCTCTACGTGCTTAAGGTCCATGATATGTTTTTATGCTTTATGCGTAACCGAAGCCATTTGTTCTTCAGCTTCCGGCGCCGCTGATTTATCATTCGGCAAACTAAAAAAGAAACTGGCTCCTTTATCAATCTCCGCTTCAGCCCACACCCTGCCGCCCAGCCTTGTAACAATACGATGTACAAGCGCAAGGCCAACACCTGTTCCTTCAAATTCATTCATTTTATGCAGGCGTTGAAATACTCCAAAAAGTTTGTTAGCGTATTTCATGTTAAATCCAACACCATTGTCTTTTACACAATAAATTATCTCCGAGCCTTTTCTTTTTGAATCTATCTCGACAACAGGCTGTTCTTTGGTTCTCGAATATTTGATAGCGTTAGAAATAAGATTTAACCAGACCTGCTGAATAAGGTTATTATCAGAACGGACAGCATTAAGTTGCCCTATATGAAACAGTGGCAACCTCGTTCCTGAAACTTTTATTTCGTCGATAATATTTTGAACCAAATCCTGCATATTGATTGTATGAAATGCCAGTTCTTTTCGTCCCAATCTTGATAAATTCAGTAAATCGTCAATCAATTGCCCCATGCGTCGCACATTTGCATTTACTATGCCCAACATTCTTTTCCCTTCATCATCCAGTCTTTCGCTATGGTCGCTTGTAATAATTTCGGTGTACCCGTGAATGATGCGCAACGGCGCCCTAAGATCATGCGAAACGGAATAGGAAAACGATTCCAATTCCTTATTTGCTTCTTCCAGTTCCCGTCCTTTCTGTTGTAAAATTTCCTCGGCGGCTATTCGTTCCGTAACGTCTATCATCGCCGTAAGGAAACACTTTTTTCCATTGATCACGACTAAGTCGGCAGAGGTGGATATCCATTTTATTGCGCCGCGATAATCCGTAGCTTCCATTAAAATGTCTCTTACTAATCCATCGCGTTTTATTATCTCTATTAACTCAGCCCTTTGTTTAAATTTCGGTACCACCTTCAACTCTAATGAAGTTTTACCAATAATTTCTTCTTTTGATGACCCGCAAAACTTAGCAAAGTTGTCATTCACCTCAATAAACCGACCTGTTGCCGCATCGGTAATCGTATTCATCACAGGGCTTTGATAAAAAAATGTAGAGAACATTTGCTGGCTGGCCTGCATTATTTCTCTCGCTTTTTCTCTTTCCTCTATTTCGCTCAATAGACGCAAATTAACATCCTGAATTTCCTGTGCCCGTTTGTATACTTCCATTTCCATCTCATGAACCTTGCCCATAAGCTCCTCTGTTTTTTTCTGCTGATTTACCTCGGTATTTTTCAGGCGAACGAATTCAGTAACATCTTCTACCCTGTGAATGATGTATGCGACTTCATTTGATCCGTTAAATACCGGCTTATTCAGCGGGCTCCAGTAGCGTTCTTCAAAACTCCCATCCGGCCGCCTGATATCATATTTCTGAACAGCCATTGTGTTAGCCACTTTATTCCGCACTACGGAGTTCAGGGATGCTCTCAGGTTTGAAACCCCTGTTGCTTCAGGATCATCGGGATTGTCTGGAAAAACTTCAAATAAACCTTTTTGAATAATTGCTTCCCTTCTTGTCATGGTAGCATCCAGGTACGCATCGCTTACTGCAACGATTGTAAAATCCGGCTTTAATACGAGGTAAAGGCCAGGCGCCGATTCAAATAAAGATTGAAAATTAATAGCTGTGAACCCTTCCATAGAATAGTTAGTAGGATAATACAATTTGTCGACGATCCAGAAATAGCCATTGAATCAATTACTGAATCATCAACGACGGCCGTTTAAAATTCATTTAATGGTAAGACAAGAAACAGACTACTCTCTAAAGGTCGTAGAAAATTATAATTTTTTCTAATACTTTTTAAAAAATCTGGAAATAATATAAGAGTTTACCCATAGGCAGCCGCCTGAAGTGGATGATATACTTTAACCGTACAATCTAACGGCAATGGGCATCCTGCAATACGTATTCAACCTACTTCAACCATCGCTTTGATAACTGCATTCTGCGGATCCAACCAGCTTTCAAAATTTTCTGCAACGTAATCGAACTGTACACGATGAGTAACATAGTTCAAGGGATGAAGCAATTTGTTTTTAACGGATTGAATGACGTATTGAAAATCTTCTTTTGTAGCATTTCGGCTACTCATCAGCGTTGTTTCCCGTTTATGAAACTCAGGATGGCTGAAACTGATCGCTTCACGCTGTAACCCGATCAATACATATCTGCCACCATGAGCGAGATATTGCAGCGCATTATTAATTGCTTTTTGATTACCTGTCGCATCAATGACAACAGTGGGCATGTCCCCATTCGTAATTTCTTTCAAATGGCCGACGACATTCTCCTGAGCCGCATTTATTGTGTATTCTATCCCAAGGTTTTTTTTACAAAAATCCAATCGTGCATCGTTGATATCAACTGCTATCACCTTTGCACCTGCAATACGTGCAAATTCCATCGTTCCCAGGCCTATTGGCCCCGCACCGGATACTAATACAAATTCATCTTTCTTCACACCTGCTCTTCGTATTCCATGCGCCCCGATCGCCAATGGCTCAATAAGCGCCAGTTCATCATAATTCAACCCCTGGCTCTTAATCAGCAAATCGGTTGGTACCGATAAATAATCAACCATACCGCCATCAATATGCACGCCAAGCACCTTTATGTCGACGCAACAATTTGTTTTACCATTGCGACAGGCAATACATTTTTTACAGCTTAAATATGGCGTAAGTGTCAATGCTTCACCGGGTACAAAACCGCTATTAATATCACCCTCCACATAATCAGCCGCCAATTCATGCCCTAATATGCGCGGATAATTAAAAAACGGTTGTGTACCACGGTAAGCATGCAGATCGGTACCACAAATACCAATTCTGCGAATCCGGATGATTGAATGACCCGGTTGTATAATAGGAGCCTTAACCTCTGTGTATTCGAATTGTCCCGGCTTTATACAAACTAATGCTTTCATGCTGCTTCCGGGGAAATTCTATTTCTTAAAGTTTATTTTGAAAACTTCGGCGTTGTCTGACGGATAATTTTTTGATGGCTTAATTACCAGCGCATCAGCCTGCTGGCTCCAGCTTAGCTTTTCACTACTTCCAACTAGTTCTATTGATGCGATTGTTCCGTTGTTTGCCTTAATGCCGAGATTTTTAATAATGGTATTGCCCACAGGTTTTCCAAGTGCTATAGCATACAACACTTCACCCTTTGTGGTAAAGCGTATATCCTGTGCGGTAAATGGTATTTTCTGATCAGCGAAGCTTCCGCTTGCAGATTGAGTCGGCCCTTCACCATATACTTTCCAGGGCCTTGTTCCGTAAATCGCTTCTCCATTTATATCCAACCACTTTCCTGTGCCAAGCAATGTTGCAGTTTCTTCATCAGTGATCGTACCGTCAGAACGGGGACCAATGTTTAATAACAGGTTACCATTCTTACTTACTATGTCAGCCAAATTGGTGATCACATACTGTGCTGATTTAAATGTATTGCCAGCTGCATATCCCCAAGATTCATTACCGATAGCGTCATCTGTCTGCCATGCCAATTCACGGATGCCACCGAGTTTACCACGCTCCAAATCCAATACCGCCGTACCATCAGGATACGAAACGTTTTTATAGTTCACAACAACTCCTTTATTCCATTCTACTCCTTTGTTATAATAAAATGCAGCAAACGATTTGCGGTAAGGATCCATTGCTGGTTGCTCGATCCACCAGTCAAACCAAAACAACTGGGGTTGATAATTATTTACCAATTCAGTATTGCGCAATAACCAATCATTCATGTACTCGGGAGACGGCGTCTCGCTCTCTAATCTTGCTGGCCCATATAAATCTGCATTCTTTGGATCGAGCACGTCCGATTCAAACTCACGACCACCATTCATAAAGAACCAGTGTTCGATACGGTGAGACGACAAACCAAAAATCAATCCTTGCTTCTTCACTTCAGCAGCAATCTCTCCTACCACATCGCGATGCGGTCCCATTTCGTAGGCATTCCATCTTGATAAAGCTGATTTATACATTTGAAATCCATCGTGATGCTCTGCCACCGGCACAACATATTTTGCACCTGCTTTCTTAAACAGATCAACCCATTTCGCCGCATCGAATTTTTCAGCCTTAAACATTGGGATAAAATCCTTGTAGCCGAATTTGCTTTGAGGGCCGTATGTCTCTACGTGATGTTTAAATTCCTTACTATCTTTTTGATACATTTCTCTTGGATACCATTCTGATCCGAATGCCGGTACCGAATAAACGCCCCAGTGAATAAAGATGCCAAACTTCGCATCTCTGAACCAATCGGGTGTTTTATAATTTTTCAGGGATTCCCATGTAGCCTGGTATTTCTGAGCAATACCAACATGGGCGGTGATAAACAAGAATGCTAAAAGGACGATTGTGATCTTCTTCATATAACAAGTGAAATTTTTAAAGATGATATTAGTTTCGACTATCGGTTAATCATGTAAACCTACTTTTGATACACTTATTATCATTTTAGTTTTTTTTCAAAAACTTGTACTATATTATCATTGTCTTATCTTGCCATTTTAATGAAAGCAGTACTCCGGCAAATTACGGCTACGCCTGATCATTCATTTCTGATCAGGAAAGACTGTGGTGAAAGCATGATCAATGACTGGCATTATCACCCGGAAATAGAATTCCTCTATATAAAAAAAAGTGCGGGCACATGGTTGATAGGAGATCACATCAGCCATTTTCAAAGCGGTGATGTAATCCTGATTGGGCCTGATTTACCGCATTGCTTTCGCCATGAAAAAGAATACGTAAACAAAAGAAGTAAGCGACAGGGCGAAACGATTTGCATCAAGTTCCTGCCCGGTATATTCGGCGATACTTTTTTTGAAATGCCCGAAACAAGGGCGATAAAAAGTTTGCTTTCGAAAAGCAATAAAGGACTTCGTCTTACCGGAAAACCGAAAGCAACGATTGCAAAAATGATGGATAAAATAGCTGAAGCTACGCCGGGGAGGCGATTGCTTGTGCTGCTATCTATGCTTGAAGAAATTGCCGAAACGAAGGAATATAACGAGCTCTCGTCTAAAGGATTTATGCAAACCTCAGCAGATCCGGATAAAGAAAGGATAAAAACAATTTTCGACTACACATTTAATCATTATAATGAAAAGATAACAATTGATCAGCTAGCGTCATTGATGAATATGACCCGTGAATCATTTTGCCGGTATTTTAAAAGCAAGACGAAGAAAACCTACATTCAATTTCTGATGGAGGTTCGCATTGGCTATGCCTGTCGGTTACTTGTGGAAGATGAAAAAAATGTAACTGAAATAAGCTACGAATGCGGGTACAATAATATTTCTCACTTCAATCATCAGTTTAAAATCATCACAAAAAAAACGCCCCTCGCTTACAAAAAAGATTTTCTGCTGACTGAACGTTTTACTAATTGATCGCGATACTTCATTATCATCCGCTAATGTGCCACGGTTGATCTAAATGAAAAATTACCAGAACCAGTTTCTATCACTGCGTAGCCATTTTCATAACGGAGAACATCAATTGCTTTATTATCTTCTTTCACGGGGTTGTTGTTTACCGAAGGAATATAAACAAGAGCGGTCGTGTTTACAGGAATGGAAATTTTTAATTCAAAATCACTGCCCTGCTTTCTCCATTCACTTTTAATGTTGCCATAAACGGATCGATAGCTTCCTTTAGCCGAGGTAAGATCTCCTGCCGGTTGCGGTTTTATAATTATCTTTTTAAATCCCGGAGCAGCGTTATTTATACCGAGCAGTGAGCGATAAAACCATTCATCAATAGAACCAAACATCGGGTGATTCTGCGAATAAATATTATCCGAATACGCCCAGGATTCCCACAGCGTTGTGGCGCCATGGTTCAACATGTATAACCAGCCGGGAAAATCTTTTTGATTGGCAATCGAATAAGCCACATCATTAAGATTATTCTCGCGAAAAACATCGAACAACATTCTTGTTGAAAATATACCCGTTGCCACATGACCATTGTGTCTGGTGAATTCATTCCGCAACACATTCATCGCGGCATCTTTATCTTTTGCAAATCCATACCACAAGGCAAATAACTGCGCACTTTGTGTAGCGTTATCAAACCGACCAGTATTCACAACATTGTACCTATTGATAATCGCCTCTTTTACCTGGTTGGCCAGTTTGCTATATTCAATCGAATCTTCTTTTTTACCAAGTATTCCTCCAAATCTTTCTGCCACTTTTATATGATGATAATAGAATGCAGATGCTGTAAATCCTTCAGGCTTTGTATCCAACGCTTCGTGATCGCTGATATCCCAATGAAAAAGATTGTCTACCGCTTTCGACTTCAAAAAAGCAATTTGCTTTTTGAGGGCCTCATAATTTTTTTCAACGATTCGCTTGTCACCATAAAAGTCGTACAACTGATTTTGGAGATATGGGAAAACCAGCTCCCAACCAAGCGGTCCTGATTCACCACCATATCCTTTATCAGCAATGCCTGTATACGGAGCAATTTCAGTTATTCCTCCATCCGGCTGTTGTTCATTCGCATAATCACGAATCGTTTTAGCATAAAACTGAGACATGTCGTAATTATATATAAATGAATTTGCCGTCACTACTATGTCAGCGCCATATCCCATTTTCTCTCTTGCAGGACAATCCGATTGCACACTAAATATGTTACTCAAAAAAGTCCATTGAATTGCTTTATGCAATTGATTGAATTGTTCATTAGAGCATTCAAAATTTCCAACTTCATCGACGTCACTATTCATACGCAAACCTTCAATATCATTCAGTGTGGGCTTGCCGGGCCAGCCTGTAATTTCAACATAACGAAATCCGTGAAATGTAAATCGTGGATTCCATGTTTCTATTCCTTTTCCTTTCAGAATATAATCATCCTCTTGCCACGCTATTTTCGGCGCTCCGGTTCCACCATTACCCCATTTTATTTGCCCGCAAACCGAAGTCATAAAATCTAATGTTCCGTCTTTGTAAATATCTTCACCATAACGGAGATGAACTGCCGTACCTGAAGGCCCTTTAACTTTTATTCTTACAACACCCGCAAAATTCTGCCCCATATCAACGATAAACGTATCTGCTTTAGGTTCCGTTATTTTTACCGGCATAATCGTCTTTGTAACGCGAACCGGAGGTTGCATTTGTGCAGATAATTTGCCGGAAGGCCCATCTGCATTTACAGCATTCTTCCAATCGCTACTTACAACTCCTGTACCATTCCAGGCATTCTCTTCCAATCTTGCATCGTATACTTCACCGAGGTAAACATTGTTTCTTACAACAGGACCTTGCTTCGTCTGCCATGTTTCATCCGTTACTATCAAGTCAGAAGATCCATCACTATACTTAACATGAACTTCTGCTTTCACACAAGGCCGCCCCGTTTGCTGATGCTGGCGCAAATCGAAGCGTCCGAACAATTTCAACGGTAATGGGTTCCACCAGCCGTTACCAAGCATAACAGCAGCTACATTTTTCCCATTTTTTAAAAACGATGTAACATCATACACGGTATATTGAACTTCCTTTTTCCATGTTGCAAAGCCCGGTTGCAAAACATCGTTACCAATTTTAGCTCCATTTAAAAATGCTTCGTAGTAACCAACGCCACTGATATATAATCTCGCCGAAACAATTTTTTTCTTTATTGAAAATTCTTTTCGGAATAATGGCATATGATCATCCTTATAATAGTCCTCATCAGCGACAGGAATTTTAGACCCGTCGCCAATCCAGGTTGCTTTCCATTCAGAATTATCCAACATTGCAGTTTCAAAAGAATTAATAGTACTCCATGGTGAAGCATTGCCATCCTTATCATAGATTTTTACGCGCCAGAAATATTTAGTGAAAGACTTCAGTGGGTTCCCCATATAAACGATTTGTATATTTTCAGATGAAATCACTTTTCCTGTCTGCCAATAATTTCCTTTGCCTTGCTGAATATCTTTCAGGTTGTCGCCGATAATGATTTCATACGCTGACTGAGATTGGTTTCTTTCTACGCTTTGTAATTCCCATGCGAACCTTGGAAACTTTTCATCTATTCCGAGTGGGTTTTCAAGATATTCGCAGGTCAGCCTCGTAATCTTTACGGGTGAGGTCGCGAATAAACATTGTACTGATAACAACAAACTCACCAATATAAACAGACAGTTTCTGTTAACCTTACTTTTGAAATTCATGAACAGTTTTTTAGCGATTATGGTTTCGGATATTTCTTTGCAGCATCATCTAGAACAAGCACCCAATCCTGCCCATAGCCCGATGTCGGCGGTTTGAATTCTTTTATCCCTTTATTTTCCACAACAGGTAAATCGCTGGCTTGACCATTGCGGGGATTATACCAATAAGCCTGCAATTCATTTCCATTTATTTTTCCCAAAACAACATGAAAGGATTTACCTGTAGTACTGTATACAAACAAATAATCATCGCCTCTCGTTGATTGAATTCTTTCTGAGGGTGCGTTATTATTTTCCTGTATCAGCGATTGATCGGGTCGCCTGTCGAGATAGGAATGTGATTCAATTAATTTTTTTACAAAGATCATTTGATTAGCCCCTGGTAATTCAAGCGCCTGTTCCCAATAAACATGCGGGCCATTCACCGCCTCCCGCTTTGTAGAATAGAATTGCCAGATATCATGACAGCCATATGTATGACCGAATGCACCTGCAAATAAATCAAGATAGGCAGAACGACGAACATCATATGCATTTGAAGTGCCAAGATCCTTTACATTAAAACAAACAGGATGATCTTCATAAATCGGTTCCGCATCCAATACAGGTTTTGTTGGTTGTAAATTGTAGTCAGCCTGCATACGATCATATACTGCTGCATCCCGGCAATGCCCGGTCTGAAACATGTTAAACGCAAGCCAGTTCTCTTTATGAAACCATTGTGCTGATCCAAGTTCATTCGGCTGGGGATGAAAACTGATAATCGCTTTATTATTGGTTGCTTTCATTATAGCATTTCCCATTGCATTCCATACTGCTATATCTTTTTCTCCGCGTGGTATACGGTCACCCCCGAGTATCCAGATAATATTTTTCTTGTCTTTATAACGCGTTGCCAGCCACGCAGCATAGATCGCAGCATTCTGCTCATTAAAAATTTCAGGACCGGTACCCCATTTATCCTTGTATACTTTATCACCCCACGTTGGCAATAACGCTATGTTTATATTATACGACGCTGCTTTGTCGATAATATAATCTACATGCTGGAAATATTTTTCGTTCGGTTTCTCGGGATCATCATTTATAAATGGCAAGTCACCATTTGCATTCGGCGTATGCAATCCATCAAACTCCGCAAGCGCTACCGCTTGTATCACTGTAAACCCCTGTTCACTCCTTCTTCTCAAATACTGATCAGCTTCTTCCCTTGTCAATCGATGAAATAATTCCCATCCTGTATCACCCAGCCAAAAGAATGGCTTACCGTCTTTCAATAAAAAACGATGACTTGTGCTGATGGAGAATTGTGCCAGGAGACTAACTGAAAAAAGTAAAGAAAGCAAGAATGGCAATAATCGTTTCATTCTGAAAACTGTTTTTTCAAATATCAGTTTTTAGAATGAAAAAGTAATATGTAAACATTCGGTTTAAAAAGTTTCACTCAGGATTTTGTCATCATTTTCATAGGAGAATTTGCTCCTGATGAGGCCTTTCTCCTATGAAAAGTTAAGTGTAGGTTTCTCGTCAACATCGCAAAACACACTTTTAGGAGGGAATTTTCATAGGAGAATCATGTTTTTCCAGAGGAGAAAAACCAGTTTTAGTACATTTTTCACCCCGGAAAGGGCTTTTTCTCCTCTGAAAAACAATAAAAAAGCTAAAAATCCCCAATGAGCAAAAAACTTTTTGGGTTGATATAATTATCTCCTGTATTTTTATTCTCCGAAGGGACAACCCTTTTTTTCTAACCTTTAAATTCAGATTACAATGGCAAAAGCAAAAAAAGCTGCAAAAAAGAAAGCAGCTCCTAAAAAAGCAGCTCCGAAGAAAGCAGCTAAAAAAGCAGCTCCTAAAAAGAAATCTGCTAGAAAACCAAATGCAGCTTTCATGATTCCTCTTACACCCAGCGCAACATTAGCTGAAGTGGTAGGCGCTAAACCTATTCCAAGAACAGAGATCATCAAAAAGATTTGGGACTATATCAAGAAGAACGGCTTACAGGATAAAAAGAACAGAAGAATGATCAACGGCGATGCAAAGCTGAAAGCAGTGTTCGGTGGCAAAGCACAGGTTTCTATGTTTGAACTGGCAAAGATTGTCAGCAAACACGTAAAGTAATTTCAACGCTTTATATTTTAAAAAAGACTTTTGCTCTCAAGTAAAAGTCTTTTTTATTGCAATTAGTTTTAGATTTATCTATCTTTTTAGTTTTGATTTCATCATATGTCAATCAGAATCTTTATTACCGGCGGTACGTTTGACAAAGAATACAATGAGCTAACCGGTGAATTGTTTTTTAAAGAAACACATTTACCTGAGATGCTCAGCCGAAGCAGGAATACTGTCGATGTAACGGTACGTACCCTAATGATGATCGACAGCCTGAATATGACTGATGAAGATCGTGACCTGATTGCTCATCAATGCCGTAATGCGGAAGAAAAAAACATCATTATCACACACGGCACAGATACGATGACTGTAACCGCAAAAGTATTAGCGGAAAAAATAAAAGATAAAACGATTGTGATTACAGGAGCGATGATACCGTATAAATTTGGTAGCTCCGATGGTTTCTTCAACCTTGGCAGCGCTCTTGCATTTGCTCAAAGTCTTCCGGCGGGTATTTATATCGCAATGAATGGCCGTGCTTTTAACTGGGATAACGTAAGAAAGAACAGGCAAACAGGACAGTTTGAAGAGCTAAAGTAAACTTCAATAAGATTTTTTTTTAATATTATTTAACCAGGAATTGTAGTAGACTTATTAATCCTGAATCATCTATTTTGCAGGTATAATCCTTGTCATGCAAAAAATAATTCTACTCCTGCTGATTTGTTGTTCAACATTCAGACTTTCTGCGCAACAAAAACCTAATGTAATTTATATCTATGCTGATGATCTTGGTTACGGAGATTTGAGCTGCTATGGGGCGACAAAAATTCATACGCCAAATGTTGACAGGCTGGCAACAGAAGGAATCCGTTTTACAGATGCGCACTGTACTTCCGCTACGTGTACGCCATCCCGTTATGCTTTACTTACAGGTCGATATCCGTGGCGGCAGGAAGGTACAGGAATATTACCGGGGGATGCTGCATTGATTATTCCAACAGATAAAATCACGTTGCCAAAAGTTTTTCAAAAAGCTGGCTATAAAACCGGTATCGTCGGTAAATGGCATCTTGGTCTTGGTACTACAACAGAAAAAAACTGGAACGGCGAAATCAAACCCGGTCCGAATGAAACAGGGTTTGATTATTCATTTATCTTTCCTGCAACAGCCGATCGGGTACCAACAGTATTCGTGGAAAATCATTTTGTTATCGGACTGGATAAATCTGATACGATTAAAGTTAACTACAAAACAAAAGTTGGCGATGAGCCAACGGGCAAAGAACATCCGGAGTTATTAAAACTGCAATCATCACCGGGTCAGGGACATGATAATACAATCGTAAATGGTATCGGCCGTATCGGCTATATGAGTGGTGGAAAAATGGCAAGATGGTCTGATGAGGAAATGTCTCTTACATTTCTACAAAAAGCCAAACAATTTATAAATGAGAACAAGCAAAATCATTTCTTCTTGTACTATGCATTGACGGAACCTCATGTACCAAGAATGCCCGCAACAATTTTTAAAGGCAAAAGCGGCTTGGGGCTTCGAGGCGACGCAATACTTCAATTAGATTGGACGGTGGGAGAAATTTTGAATGAGGTGAAACAACTGGGTATCGATAATAATACAATAATTATTTTCAGCAGTGATAATGGGTCGGTATTAGATGATGGTTACCAGGATGAAGCAGTTACAAAACTCAATGGTCATACCCCGGCTGGCGTACTGCGAGGCGGAAAATACAGCAGTTTCGAGGGAGGAACACGAGTACCGTTTATCGTTCGCTGGCCAAAACAAATCACACCACAGGTATCTGGTGCATTAATTTGTCAAATCGATTTATTAGCAAGCTTCTCTGCTTTTTTAAAACAAACTACTGACACATCTTTTTCTATCGATGGCGAAAATAGATTGAACAACTTATTGGGAAAATCAAAGACAGGCCGCACTTCATTGGTTGAACACTCAACCGGGCTTTCTATAACGAATGGGCAATGGAAATACATCAGTCCAAATGATGGTGAAGCTTTCTATAAACTTACAGCTACAGAGTCCGGAAACTCAAGTGAACCGCAGCTATACGACCTTAAGAACGACCCTGGCGAAAAGAATAATCTCGCTACAAAGTATCCGGAAAAAGTAAAAGAAATGGCAGCATTACTGGAGTCTGTCAGAATGAAGCATTAAGATTTAGGCCATAACATTATGCAACAGGCTGTAAGAAAATGTCTATCGGCTATTGATAGCTTAAGGCCTACAGCCTATTGCTTATAGCTACTTGCTTTATTCAATACTCAGTTTATATGTTGTAATCGTGTGATATTTTTCTCCCGGTTTCAACAATGTCGTTGGAAACTTTGGTTGATTCGGCGAATCAGGAAAATGCTGTGTTTCTAAACAAAAGCCAGTGTTCTTATTAAACGGAACGCCATTGCTTCCGATCACTGAACCATTGAGGAAATTACCTGTGTAAAACTGAACGCCTGGCTGTGTTGTAAACACTTCCAGCTTTCTTCCACTTACGGAATCGGTAACAGTAATCAATTGCTCCAATGAACTGTCTTTTCTGTTCAATACATAATTGTGATCATAACCTCCGGGAACCTGTGCTATTCTTGCCCCGATCTTTTCTGCTGTATTAAAATCAAACGGTGTTCCTTTTACAGCTTTCAGCTCGCCGGTTGGAATCAGTCCTGTGTCAACCGGTGTATAGAAGTTAGCGTTGATCATCACTTTATGATCAAGAATCGTATTGGCATGATCGCCGGTTAAATTAAAATAGCTATGATTGGTAAGATTTAAAACTGTTGGCTTATCCGTTTCAGCATTGTATTCGATCTGTAATCCATCATCATCGCTCAATGTATAAGTGACATTCACTTTTAAATTACCAGGATATCCTTCCTCGCCATCTTTGCTTAAATAATTTAAAGACAATACCGGCTCCGCGTCATTTGTCGCCACAACATCCCACACCTGTTTATCAAAACCCTTTAAGCCGCCATGCAAAGCGTTTACCCCATTGTTAATTGCAAGAGTGTAAGTGTTATCGCCAATCTTGAATTTACCTTTTGCGATGCGGTTGCCGTAACGCCCTACAATCGCTCCAAAATACGGTGGCTTAGCGAGGTAGCCGCTAAGACTATCAAACCCGAGAACGATACTTGATTTTTTACCCGATTTATCCGGAGACACCCATGATGTTATTGTTGCTCCATAGTTTGTAATCTTTACCTGGTCGCCTTTGGCATTTGTCAATGTATACAGATAAACTGTCTTACCATCGAAGGTGCCGAACTCGCTTTTAGTAATTCCTTTTTTTGCTGCTGTTGTAGTATCGCCTGTCGATGCTGCTTTCTTTTCTTCCATAGTTGAATTGTTATTACATGCTGCAACCACCATTAAAGGCAAGGCTGCAATCAACAAATAATTTGAAAACGTTTTCATTCGTATTTTTTTATTTTTTTTAGTCAGATATTTTCCCAGTTGTTAGCATCATACATCCTTACGAAACACTCTGTGCCTCGTTGCCTTAATGCCTTCTTCTATAAAAACTTCAATCCCTCTTTATCCAGCTTCTCATATTTCTTTTTATCAAACACATAATAGAACGCACCTTTCCGTGATGACTCCTTTTCTTTCTCTTTTAATTTATGCAGAATATTCAGTGAATGAATTTTACGTGTGAAATTTCGTTTGTCCATTTGACGTTCATATATCGCTTCGTATAATGCCTGTAATTGCTGTAGTGTAAACTTATGCGGCAATAAAGCAAAACCAATCGGGTGGTTCGATACTTTTTCCCGCAAACGCTCCAAGGCAAGGTTGATCATTTGCTTGTGATCGAATATCAACGTGGGAATTGCATTCAGCGAAAACCATTTTGCATTGTGTTCCTCCATTAATGCTTCGCTGTTATCATCGATTTTTATCAGCGCAAAGAACGTAACTGAAATAACACGGCCGCCGGGGTCTCTGTTTACGCTACCGAAACAAAGTAATTGTTCCATGTAAATATCGCTAAGACCTGTCAGCGTTTTCAGTATTCGCGAAGCAGCTTCATCTACACCTTCAGTTTTATCAACGAATCCGCCCATCAAAGACCATTTTCCTGATCCTGGCTCAAATCCTCTTTTAATCAACAACGCTTTTAAATGATTGCCGTCGAAACCAAAAATGATGCAATCGACGGCAACTAATAAGCGATCATGATTTTTATATTGGGCAATGCTCATGAAATCAATCCGACAATTAATTACCAGAATCGAACATACAGTATAGAAATAATCAACAGTGTAAGCACGATCATTGCTAATACACCGGGGCTTACCTTAAACATACCTTTATCCAACGTCAAAGCACGAGGATTAATTTTCGGTCCGGCAAGACTTAGCAATACCATCACTATTACCGTAAACACAAACGAGAGCCCCATGCAAATATGAAAAGGTATTTCATAACTACCCGCAGCGTTTTTATAAGCCGTATATAATAATGTCTCCGGCCCAAACCAGGAAGGAGCATAGACATTAAACAACACTGATAATAAAAATCCTACAATGATACCCGCGACTGCGGCTGTACCAGTGGTTCGTTTCCAGAAAAATCCGAGTAGAAAAATGGCTAACACACCCGGGCTTACGAATCCCGTATACTTTTGGATGAAAGTGAAGCCGCCGGCCCCGCCGATACCTAATGCATCGCGCCACGTTAATAAAATTGATGCGATGATGGCTATAAGTATGGTAACACGACCTGTCCAAACCATCTTTTGTTCACTCGCTTCTTTATTGATATACTTTTTATAGATATCCAGTGTAAATATGGTCGATATACTGTTTGCTTTACCGGCAAGCGAAGCAACAATTGCAGCCGTCAACGCCGCAAGTGAAAGACCGATCAAGCCGTTTGGTAAGTAACCTAAAATTGCGGAATACGCGTTGTCAGAAACGACAGCGCCACTTGGACTGTTGGCAGTCATTTCTGCCTGCAATAAACCTTTCTGATGCAAAACATATGCGGCGATACCAGGCAACATTACAATTACAGGCATCAGCAATTTGAGAAATCCCGCAAATAAAATTCCTTTGCGAGCCGTTTCAAGATTAGCGCCCAGTGCACGTTGTGTTATGTATTGATTGCATCCCCAGTAATTCAGGTTTACGATCCATATACCACAGGCATAAGATAACAATCCCGGTATCGTTAAGTAATTATTTACCTCCTGCGGACTTGAGTTTGCATCCGGCTTGGAAAAGATCATATGGAAATGATCAGGTGCGTTTTTAATTAATGCGTTGAAACCTGCGAGTGCATTTTCTCCAAAACCAAATTCTTTACTCACAACAGTCAATGCAACATAGGTTGTAGCGAGCCCCCCGATAATCAACACCAATACCTGGATCACATCGGTGTACCCGATCACCTTCATACCTCCCAATGTGATAAAGATTGCAAAAATGGATAAGGCTACAATAATGATGTGAAAATTATTCTCATTACCTCCAGTCAGATTATTGATAGCAACAGCGCCGAGATATAAAATGGAAGTCAGGTTTACAAATACATATAAAAACAACCAAAAGATTGCCATTATTAATGCCACCGTTTCATTATACCTCGTTTTTAAAAACTGAGGCATGGTGAAAATCTTGTTCTTAAGAAATATGGGAATAAACCAAACAGCGACAATAATTAAAGCAATCGCAGCGATCCATTCGTAGGCCGCCACTGCAATACCAATAGTAAATCCATTACCGCTCATGCCGATAAACTGCTCAGCAGAAATATTCGAAGCAATCAGTGAAGCGCCGATCGCCCACCAGGTTAATGAACCTTCAGCCAGAAAAAAGTCATGAGTATCTGTTACAGCTTTTTTCTTGCGCCTGTAAATCCAATAACCGTAGCCAGCTACGATAAGAAAGTAAACAATAAATACGAAGTAGTCGCCGAAGACAAGTGTATTCTTCATGAGCAGTTAATCGTTAGGTTTTATAATGTTATTTGTGCTGGTAATATACTTCACTCCAGCGTAATTCATTTTTAAATTGATAAAGTTTTGTGTCTTTATTGATCAAAACGTATTCTATACCGGCCATATCTGAAAAATCTTCGAGGTGTTCGGACGTAAGATTCTGACTATAGCAGGTATGATGGGCTCCGCCCGCCAGTATCCATGCAGCACAAGCGGTGCGCATATCTGGATAAGGCCGCCACAACACACGGGCTACAGGCAGTTTCGGCAACGCATGAATCGGCGCCACTGCGACTACCTCGTTGACCAGTAACCGAAAACGATTGCCCATATCGACGATTGATCCATTAATAGCCGGGCCTGCAGCGGAATTAAATACCAACCTGACGGGATCAGCTTTGCCTCCTATTCCCAATGGATGAATTTCGCAGGAAGGTTTGCCATCTGCAATTGATTCGCAAATCTCCAGCATGTGCGCACCCAATACCAGTTGATTGTCTGGCGCAAAATGATACGTATAATCTTCCATGAAGGAATTGCCGCCTTTCAATCCGCTACCCATTACTTTCATCGCACGAACCAATGCGGCTGTTTTCCAATCACCTTCACCGGCAAATCCATAACCTTTCCCCATTAACCGTTGCGCAGCTATACCCGGCAGTTGCACCATGCCGTGCAGATCTTCAAATGTATCTGTAAAACCTTTGAAGCCTCCGTTTTCCAAAAATGTTTTTAAGCCGATCTCAATCTTCGCAGCCTCACGCAATGACGAATGTTGGTCACCACCTTTTAATAATGATGGCATTAAAGTATAGGTATCCGCATATTCCTGCACCAGGCTATCAATGTCTCCGTTTGTTACATCATTAATCACCTGTACGAGATCTCCAACACCATATGTATTTACGGAATAGCCGAATTTTATTTCAGCGTCAACCTTATCGCCTTCTGTTACCGCAACATTGCGCATGTTATCTCCTATACGGGCAAACTTCGCTCCTTGCCAATCATGCCATCCTGCAGCAGCTCTTGACCATACATTGATACGCTCAATAACATTCGGATGTTGCCAGTGCCCTACCACCACTTTTCTATTCAGTCGCATACGGCTCATGATGAAACCAAACTCCCTGTCGCCATGCGCACTCTGGTTAAGATTCATGAAGTCCATATCAATTTCATTCCAGGGAATATCGCGATTGTATTGTGTATGTAAATGCAATAATGGCTTTTGTAAAATCTTCAAGCCAGCAATCCACATTTTAGCAGGAGAAAATGTATGCATCCATGCAATGATGCCAATACAATTCTTTGCAACATTTGCTTCCTGGCAAACAGCATAAATCTCTTCAGCGGTTTTCACTGTCGGTTTGAAAACAACACGCACCGGAATTGGTGGAGCATCATTCAGCGAACCAGCAATTTCTTTTGAATGTGCCGCTACCTGTTTCAATGTTTCATCGCCATACAAATGCTGGCTACCAGTTACAAACCAAACTTCCAATGTTTTTAAATCAGTCATTTATTTTAGTTTCTTTTTTTAATTGCTTTATGGCTTGATTGTTTCATTGTTATTCTAAGCTCTCGGTTCTTTAGCCCTTCTTTCAAATCTTTAGGTTCTCGTAGTTTTTATTGTTTAAAAATATCAAGGCATAAGGGCAACGAGTTTTATAGAATGGGGCTTCCCGACAACCGACAACTCACACCTGACACCCGATTACTTCGCAATTATATCAACATCTTTTATTTTCTGAGGGAACCATACCATCATTTCACCTTTTCCACGGTTGGCCCAGGCATAGTAAGGTATCGCAACAAAAGGTTGTGTAGCCGAAGACACTTTGTCGTCTGCTACAGTGATTGCTGTTGCTTCGGATTTTAATACTGTAATGCCGTTTAGCAAATTGGCTTCATACTCAGTAGTGAATTGAGCATTTACTGGTAACACAATATTTGCGGCCCTGCCGTTGTTATCTGTCCACTCGGCGCAATACATTAGTGGGCCGCGTTGCAAAGCAATTTTACCAACATCATCTTTCGCATTCTTATTTGCAGTTACTCGTCTCACTTCCATCGGCAATGACACTTCTACGATATCATTTTTCTTCCAGGTACGATTAATAATTGCATATCCTTTTTCGATAGTATAATCAACAGGAGCGCCATTTACTTTTATAACTGCTTTGGAAGATGAATTGCTTTCAAAACTATAAAGATCAGAAGGTATCGCTACATTCTGAGCCCATCCTGGTATACGAACAAGTAAGTTAAAGTTTACGGAAGACTTCTTCGGTGATACGATAAATTTCAAATCGCCATCCCAGGGATAATTATTTTGTTGCTCAATGTCGACTGGTTTTCCTGCAACTGTCAATGATGTCGTGCTATTAGCAAAGAGATTTACATAAACTCTATCATCCTTTTGTGCATACATATAACCGGGAACAGACGGCAACAATCTTGTGACATTTGTCGGACAACAGGAACATTCAAACCAACCGGAGCGCTCAGGCTCCAGGCTGCCATGTACAAAACTGTTTTTAACCTGCATTGCATTGGTGTAGAAAAAAGATTTTCCATCCAGACCAACACCTGAGATCAAACCGTTGTAAAGAATTTTTTCCAATACATCAACATATTTAGCATCGCCATGCAATTGAAACATACGTTGATTCCAATAAACGTTGGCAATTGCTGCACAAGTCTCATTGTAGGCAGTTGCATTTGGCAATTCATAATTGTCGCCATACCGTTCGCCGTTAGGTATCGCTCCAGCCCCACCCTGTACATAAATTTTCTTTGACACCATATTGTTCCAAATGCTGTCAATCGCGTTCAATATTTTTTCATCGCCGGTTAGTGCTGCGATATCAGCCATTGCAGAATAAAGGTATCCGGCCCTCACTGCGTGGCCTTCTGCTACCCGCTGATCCACTACAGGTATATCATCCTGCCAGTAAGCGCCATTTTTCCATGGATCAGGATTTTTAGCATCATAGCCATCATAATGTCCTCGCTCTTCAATAAAATACTTTGCTGTTTGGAGATATTCTTTTTTACCTGTGATGCGATACAATTTTACCAATCCCATTTCCACTACTTCATGACCGGGAGCAACATGTCTTTTATCCGGACCAAAAACAGAACAAACAAGATCTGCATTCTTTAAAGCGATGTTGAGTAAATTCTTTTTACCAGTTGCCAGGTAATGCGCAGCAGCAGCTTCATACAAATGCCCTGAATTATACAATTCGTGACTCAATTCTCTTTCTTTCACCCATCGTTCTGAACCTGACCATATATGAGGATGTGCAGGATCGATTGTTCTTGCAGTATATAAATAACCGTCTGGTTCCTGCGCTTTTCCGACTATTGTGATTAATGAATCGATATACGCTTCCATTTTTTTATCGGGAAATAAGCTCAATGAAAATGAAGCTCCTTCGATTGTTTTGTAGATATCTGTATCATCGAATGGATATGTCGTGCAGAATTTTCCGGTATGAGCAGCAGCCATTTCAAAATTCTTCACACGACCTGTTTTATCACAACGTTCAAATGATGCCGGTATGGTGACCAATTGATTAGTTTTAAGACGCGGCAACCAAAACTTATCCGTAAGCTTTACACTGGTAAATGGAACCGGCTGATACGTGTAATCTTTGTTTTGCCCGAAAAGCAAGCTCACCGGCAACACAAAAAGCAGGATAATACTACGCTTCATAATCTTTAATTTAATTTTTAAAAAAATCTCACCGATTATCTAAGAACTGCGCAACATCAAATTTCAAACATCAAACCTCGAACATCTATTGTCCATAATAACTATCAGGACCGTGTTTTCGTTCGTAATGTTTTTTAATCAATGCATCTTTTAATCTTGCTGCATTTGCATTTATAGTTTCTGTTAAATAAGCCATTTGTGCAACTGATTCAAGAACTGCGCTGTTATAAACGGCTTTCGCCGCAGTTTTTCCCCAGGTGAAGGGGGCATGATTACCAACCAATATCATTTCCACTTCTTCATAGCTTAATCCTTTCTCCATAAAACAATTGATGATCTGCCAGCCAGTTTCATGTTCATAATTTCCTTTGATCATTTCGTCTGCCATTGGAGGCGCACAGGGAATATCAACAGTATTGTGATCCGCATGTGTTGTGCCGAAAATCGGAATATCACGCTGCGCCTGCGCCCATGCAGTCGCATAAGTGGAATGAGTATGTGATATACCACCGATTTTTTCCCAATGCTTATACAGTAATGCATGTGTTTTTGTGTCTGATGAGGGACGGAGATTACCATCGATAACTTTCGCATCGAAATCAACGATCACCATTTTTTCAGGTGACAATTCTTCATAAGGAACGCCACTTGGTTTGATCGCAAATACAGCAAGGTCACGATCTACAGCGCTTACATTGCCAAACGTGAAAAGCACCAAACCTAGTTTAGGTAATTGCATGTTCGCTTCGTAAGCTGCTTCCTGTATCTGCCGGTATTTTGTCTGAACCACGATTTTTGAGATTAATAGGATTTTAGTGATAAATAATTACCCATTGGTATTACGTTCAATAAAGGTTCCGAGTTTTTTATATTTTTTGTACCTGTTTTTATATATCCTGGTGTTAGTTTTTACTGGTTTGTACGTTGCATCAAAGCCCTGCCCCATAGCTGCCATTGCGTCTTCTACTTTATTATAAACTCCGGCTGCCGTCGCGGCAAACATCGCAGCTCCCATAGCACAGGTTTGTTCCGATTTATGAATACGAATTGGCATTCCCATTACATCCGCCATTGCCTGCATAATGTAAGGTGACTTTTTTGCAACGCCACCAAGACCGATCAATCCTTTTACATGGACACCTTCGTCGTTGAACCGATCAACAATCGCTTTCGCTCCGAAACATGTTGCTTCAACCAACGATTTAAAAATACGGGGCGCATCGCTGGCCAGGTTCAATCCGGTTATCCCGGCTTTCAATAATTGATTGGCATCCGGTGTTCTTCTACCATTCAACCAATCAATAGCCAATTCATCGTTTTCATTCAATGAAATTTTTGCTGCTTCACTTGACAATTCATTAATAAACCTGTCATTTATCTCTTCCCGCAATAGTTGTGCTGTATTCGCATCAACAACGAGTGTTGATTTCAATAGATGATTTAATGGCCACGATAATACATTCCTGAACCACGCATACACGTCACCAAAAGCGCTTTGTCCTGCTTCCATCCCCATCATTCCGGGAATAACGGACCCGGGCACCTGTCCACAAATTCCTTTTATTAATTTATCACCTACTTCTTCTATTGGAGCCACAAGCATATCGCAGGTAGACGTTCCCATTACTTTACTAAGATGATAAGGTTCTATCTGGCCACCCACCGCACCCATGTGTGCATCAAATGCGCCAACACCGATAATTACATCCGTGGATAGTCCTAATCTTTCCGCCCATTCCGCAGAAAGATTGCCTGCAGCCTTATCAGCAGTAAATGTTTCTGTAAATAGCCGCTTTGTAAATCCAGACAATAAAGTATCCCATGCAATAAAGAATTCATTGGGTGGTAATCCATTGAATTCTTTTGCCCATAATGCTTTATGCCCTGCAGAGCACACACCACGCTTCATTTGCTGAACATCATTTCCGCCGGTTAACAAAAATGGTATCCAATCGCAATGCTCTACCCAGGAGTAGCAGCCATTTCTTACTGCTTCATCTGTTCTTAGTGTTCGCAATAATTTGGCCCAAAACCATTCTGAAGAGTATATGCCACCGACGAATTGCAGGTAGTTGATCTCAAATTTCGTGGCATGTTCATTTAATTCCGCTGCTTCTTTCGTTGCAGTATGGTCTTTCCACAGTACAAACATCGCATGCGGATTATTTTCAAATCCGGGTAACAACGCCAATGGCGTACCGCTACGATCAACCGCAACCGGAGTCGATCCTGTTGTATCAATCGAAATACCTTTAATGGCTGCAGCAACAGTTGCACCTGCTTTTTTCAAGCAATCTTTAATAGTGCTTTCCAAACCTTCCACGTAGTCGAGGGGATGCTGGCGAAATTGGTTCGCAGAAGGAACGCAGAATAATCCATCGCGCCAACGGGGATAATAAAATACAGATGAGCTGATCTCATCACCGTTAGAAGTATCTACAATTACCGAACGGACAGAATCCGTTCCATAATCTACACCGATTACAAAGGAATTAGAAGCCATATTCAGTATGCAAACAATCTGTTGAATACCGAAAATAAGGGAAAAATTTAAATAAGTGTATTTAGTACATTTATTTTACAGCTATCTCCTTTTTGATGGGGGACAATTGAGCAATTGCCGGATCAGTATAATCCGTAACTATGAAGAGAATATTGTCCAGCCCTTTAAAATCTTCTGCGTCGTGCATGGTAGTCAAGACAACCGCTTGCATGCCGGCCCTTGCAGCAGCCTCCACTCCTTTTGGAGAATCTTCAAATACGATGCAATTTTCTGGAGAAACGTTTAATTGTTCTGCGCAGCGCAGATAGGTTTCGGGATGAGGTTTACTGATAGCAACATCGTCTGCACTCACGATGCTATCGAAATAGTGACGGATATTTAAACCTTCCAATACAAAATCGATATTGAACATAATGGCTGCAGAACCAATCGCCATTTTTATTCCATTCTTATAAGCTGTGTCTAAAAACTCTTGCAGGCCATCGATCAGTTTCATCTCGGGCGCATATTCCAATTGATATTGTTTTTCCTTATCGATGCTCATCTTATCTTTCTCTTCGTCTTTGAAGCGGCCTGGGAAAACACGTTCAAGCACTTCGTGATTTTTTCCATAGCATTCTAATTTTGCCTGCTCAAGACTTAGCGGAGCGCCCAGTTCATTAAAGATACGATGCCACGCCCTGATATGATAGCTCATATCATCAATCATCGTTCCATTAAGGTCGAATAAAAAAGCCCGCTGTTGCATTCCTTCTTAGTTGTTTTTGTTAATCGCGCAAAAGTAAGGGAAACGACACCGGCTTTCATTTTGCCGATATTATCACATTTGTTTCAAAATCTCTTATTCGTGGATAATATTGGTATAAAATCAGCAAATTGTTGCAGCCTTTCTCGTCCAATTTCAAAATACTTTTGAAAAAAAATTTTATGAGTTTAAAATGGAAAGGCGTTTACCCGGCACTGACAACCAAGTTCACAGAGAAAGATGAGCTTGATCTGCCACTGTTTGCCAAAAACCTGGAAGCACAAATAGAGGCAGGAGTTGAAGGAATTATTCTTGGCGGAACCCTTGGTGAAGCAAGCGTATTGACTACGGCGGAGAAAGAAACACTTGTAAAATTTGCAGTTGAACAAACGGATAAACGTATCCCTGTTGTATTAAATATTGCTGAAGGGTCAACCAGTGAAGCAATAAAACAAGCCAATAATGCCGAAAAGTGGGGCGCTAAAGGATTGATGATGCTGCCGCCTATGCGTTATAAAACCGATCATCGTGAAACAGTGGCTTTCTTTACAACGGTAGCGAAATCTACTTCTCTGCCGATTATGATTTACAATAATCCGGTAGATTACAAGACCGAGGTAACGCTGGATATGTTTGAAGAAATCCTGGAATGCAATAATGTACAAGCTGTGAAAGAATCAACAAGAGATGTATCAAATGTAACCAGGTTGAAAAACCGATTTGGAAATCGGCTGAAGGTATTGTGCGGTATCGACACGATTGCAATGGAAGAAATGCTGATGGGCGCTGAAGGTTGGGTTGGCGGTTTAGTGTGTGCCTTTCCGGAAGAGACTGTTGCTATTTATAAATTAGTGAAGTCAGGACAAATTGAGGAAGCATTAAAAATTCATCGCTGGTTTTTACCCTTGCTGGAGCTCGATCTTCATGCCAAGCTCGTTCAGTATATTAAACTCGCAGAATCAAAAACAGGGTTGGGCAGTGAATGGGTTCGTGCTCCGCGTTTAACACTTGCAGGCGCTGAAAGAGAACAGATTCTCAACATCATCAACCAGGGAATTGCTACAAGACCAGTATTACCTGTATTACAAGAAGCTAACTTGCAGGATTAATCAATAGAATCAATTTTAATAGTGAGCAAGAAAAATTTTTTTTGCGTGGATGCGCATACCTGCGGCAATCCTGTACGGCTTGTGGCAGGTGGTGGACCGGTATTGCACGGCAGTAACATGAGCGAAAAGCGTCAGCATTTCTTGAAAGAATATGACTGGATTCGTAAAGGGCTGATGTTTGAACCACGTGGTCATGATATGATGAGTGGCAGTATACTTTATCCGCCACACGATCCTCAAAATGATGTGGCCGTATTGTTCATTGAAACGAGTGGCTGTTTACCCATGTGTGGTCATGGAACGATTGGCACAATCACCATCGCCATTGAAGAAGGATTGATCACGCCAAAGACGCCAGGAATTGTGCGAATGGAAGCGCCGGCGGGTCTGGTAATGATTTCGTATAAACAGGAAGGTAAAAAAGTAAAATCAGTTAAGTTGGTAAATGTACCTGCTTATCTTGCTGCCACCGAATTGACGGCAGAATGTCCTGAATTGGGGGAGTTGGTTATTGATGTTTCTTACGGTGGAAATTTTTATGCGATTGTAGATATTCAAAAAAATTTCAAAGGACTTGAACATTACCCGGCCGACAAATTAATAGCATGGGCACGTGAATTACGGAAACGAATAAACGAAAAATATGAATTTGTGCATCCGGATAATCCCACGATCAATGGATGTTCACACATTCTTTGGACCGGCGCCGTGTTGGATAAATCATCAACTGCCCGCAATGCGGTTTTTTATGGTGATAAAGCAATTGACCGTTCGCCTTGCGGAACCGGTACTTCAGCAAGAATGGCGCAGTGGTATACTAAAGGAAAATTGAAGAAGGGAGATTTGTTTGTTCATGAAAGTATAATCGGATCAAAATTTACAGGCACTATTGAAGAGGAAACTTCTGTTGCCGGAAAACCTGCCATAAGACCTGGCATTGAAGGCTGGGCAAAAATTTATGGATACAATACGATATCCATCGACCCTGAAGATGACCCTTATGCTTACGGTTTCCAGGTGGTGTAAGATTTATTTTTTTAAGAACATCGTGACTACAGCGTTCAAAAGCAAGTACTTATTCAGCAGTATACTTCTTTTTTAAAAATACCACCAATGTGGTATTTTTTTTATCAAATCCGCATGCTATTATTGTGACGGTTTTTCATAGGATATTGGATTTTAAAAACGGGGTTGAATTTCCATTCTGGCCCCATTTTTATTTTATAGCTGTTCCCTTTGAATACAAAATGGCCGATTTACGATCTCTGATCTATGATTTAGGATGTCGGATTTTAAGATCGACCAAAGACAACTACCATACTCTGAATTTAAAAAATCAGAAATCTTACATCATCCATCATTCATTCTTTTTACCGCTTAAATTTGCCTTCTAACGCAGGCATCATGATCAATTACAATCCGCGGGATTGGTTCACCTTCATCTTCCGGTTTCATAAAGCGGATACTTTTCGTAAACTATTTCCTTTAATTATTGCCATTTGTATATATGCCTGGATAGTTGCCTTCTTAGAACTGGAATATTTCAAACTTTCAGAAAACAGTCATTTAAAAAACTTACCCATTCTTCATAATCTTTTGGCTTTCGCAATTTCCATGCTGCTTGTTTTTCGCACCAATACAGCATATGATAGATGGTGGGAAGGCAGAAGACTATGGGGAAGCCTTGTCAACAATAGCCGCAATCTTGCTATTAAACTTGCAGTGATGCTGCCGGAAGATGATGAAGAAAACCGCGCTTTTTTCCGGAGAACTATTCCGGCTTATGCGTTTTCGTTACGAAATCATTTACAGGCGGAAAGCACACGATTGGAATTATTTGAAGAAGATAAGCGAAAGCATGCCTTACACCAGATAGATCATGGCAAACATGTGCCAAACCAGGTTGCAGAATTATTATTTAAACAGGTGCATCAGTTATACAAAGAAGGAAAAATAAGTGGTGATCAATTGATCGTTCTGAATGGTGAATTACAATCTTTCACGGACATCTGTGGCGGTTGTGAGCGAATTAAAAATACCCCTATTCCTTTTTCGTATAGCGTCTTTATCAAAAAATTCATTTTCTTTTATATCATGACGCTTCCCTTTGGACATGTATTTAGTTTGGGCTATTACATGGTGCCTGTATGCGCTCTTGTATTTTATGTAATGGCCAGCCTGGAGTTAATTGCAGAAGAAATTGAAGATCCATTCAATGGCGAGTCAAATGATATTCCTACAGATAAAATAGCGCAAACTATTCAGAAAACTGTTGCTGAGTTGATTTGAGTTCAGATGATTTCTGCAAAATCACTTACATGTTGCAGGTTTCACGTTTACCGTTTCTCGTTTACCGTAACTTAGACAGCAAAATTTTAGCATGATACGTTGGGGAATATTAGGAAGCGGTCGTATCGCCCGCAAGTTTGCTTCAGATTTAAAGTTTGTTGACAACAGTGAACTTATCGCTATTGGATCCAGAAGCATGGAATCTGCAGAAGCTTTTGCACAAGAATTTCCTGTAAAATATAAGCACGGCAGTTATGAATCACTGGTTGCCAATAAAGATGTTGATGTTATTTATATCGCAACACCGCACAACCTTCATTTTGAGAACACTGTCCTTTGCCTGAATAATAATAAAGCCGTGTTGTGTGAAAAACCTTTTGCGATGAACGCTTCGCAATCGAAAGCGATGATCACATTAGCAAAGAAAAAAATACCTTCCTGATGGAGGCATTATGGACGAAGTTCATGCCACATTTCAATAAAACGATTGAAATGATCCGCAATGGAGATATCGGCACAATAAAAAGCATATTGATCAATTTTGGGTTTCGACCCGCTGCTCCCGTTCCGAAAAGATTATTTGACCCTACACTAGGTGGCGGAACGATAATGGATATCGGCATATACAATGTCTTTATGGCCCTTTCAATTTTAGGTAAGCCTGATGCAATTGAAGCAAGCATGATTCCGGCAGATACGGGAGTGGATGAACAGTGCTCTGTGTTATTTAAGTATAAAAATGGCGCACTGGCTCAATTATTCTCAACCTTTGCCAGTGATCTTGCCACTGATGCCGATATCGCAGGTAATAAAGGCCGAATTAAACTCACGACCCGCTTTTATGAACCATCTTCAACAATAGAATTTTATCCGGGACGAGTGGATAGCAGAACTGAAATACCGGTACATAAAGAACCCGGATTCGGTTACCAATACGAAGCAAGACATGTGGTTGAATGTCTCGGAAATGGCTTAACAGAAAGCCCCGTCGTGTCTCACGCAGATACCTTACTGTTGATTGAAACGTTGGATGAGATACGAAGAATCGCCGGCATTCGTTATACTGAAGACGCTAAAGGATAAAATTATCCTCAATTTCTTTTATTTTTAGAGTCAACTTAACGTTTCTGAATTCTGATGATAGAAAAAAAGAATCCACAGGATAAATTTCTCCGCTTTGTAACGTGGATACTTTTCATCTTCTGCATGTTGATCTTATCAAGATTTATTCTTTTTAAAGGCGGCATTGATCGATTTGAAATTTATGTGGCGAAGTATGATAGTAAAAAAATGATGGAACGTGGTATCAAACGTGCAAACTTCGTTCCGTTTGCTACGTTGAAATATTTTTTCTCGATCCGCAAACACTACAGTTATCTCGTTGCCAAAAATATATTGGGGAACATCATCGGTTTTATACCGCTTGGTGTGTTATTACCAATACTCTTCAGGCGGCTACAACGTTCATGGAAAACTATTTTTACTGTTTTCCTGATAAGTCTTGCTTTTGAAACTATTCAATTGTTATTTAACCTTGGCATATTCGATGTCGATGATCTTATTTTGAACACACTCGGTGGAGTTGTTGGTTATATATTCTATCTCTTCTCTAAAAAACTGATGTATATCGATAATCCACCCGCAGTGTTTCGGGAACATGTATAGCTACACTAAAAAAACCCACAAATTTTTTTAATGAACAAATCGCTTATCATCATTCTTATCCTGATCGGGGTATCGGCAAAATCACAAAATTTATCGGTGCAAAAGAGCCTCGACTCATTGTTTGCTGCAAAATTTAAAATGAATGAACCTGGTGGTGCAGTGCTGATAGCTAAGAATGGAAAAATAATTTATGAAAAAGGATTCGGTGTTGAGGATATAAAAACAAAGAAGCCGATTACGGAAAACACGTTGTTTAATGTCGGTTCTATCAGCAAAACCTTTGTCGCTTCTGCCATACTGCGCCTGGCATCTGAAGGTAAATTGTCTTTAAACGATAATCTGCTAAAGTATTTTCCTGATTTTCATAGCAAAGAGATAGCGGAGAAAATTAAGATTTACAACCTGCTCACACATACTTCCGGATTACCGGACAGTCGTAAAATAGCAGAGGATAGCGTTTTTTATCTAACTGCAAAAGATGCAGAAAATTTTGCTCCGATAAAAGAAACGGATAGGCTGAATTTTGAACCCGGAGAACGCTTTGAATATTCCAATCCGGCATTTAATGGTCTTGCATTGATCATTGAAAAAGTAACGAAAATGAAATGGCAGGATTATGTAAAACAAATCATTTACAAACCCGCTGGTATGTTGCATTCAGATATAACGGATGGCCCGCATCCACAGTCAGGCGTATCACACGGCTATCTGCATGAAGGTGATAATTATTTGGAAAAAGATTATGGTGAAGAACCAACATTTGCTGCTGCAGGTAACGGCGGTGTATGGAGCAGTGTGAGCGAACTATGGAAATACGAGCAGGCGATTCAAAAAAATGTATTCCTGAAAAAAGAATGGATGAATAAAGCAAGAACAATTTATCCTTTCAGCAATTGGAAAGAAACGGCTTATCAACCATTTATCGGGCTTTGCTGGTTTATCACCACTGATCACAATCTTAAATTAATCGGTCATACAGGTTCTCAAGGTGGATTCCGGGGAGATTATCAATGGATACCGGAACAAAAACTTTTCTATACTTTCCTTTGCAACACACCTTATACCGTTGAAGACATACGTAATGATGTTTTTAACATTCTGCAACGAAACAACTGGCTGAACTGAGTATCTGCGTTTCTATTGTCACTCTATCTTTGTTGAAGTACTTTATAAAAACGTCACCATGAACAGAAGGCAGCTCGGGTTTGCAGCGATCGTATTGATCACAATCCTTTCAACAGGTAAATCATTTGCCCAGGTAAAAACCTACAAGCCAGCGGTAATCGCTTACTATGCGGGAAGGCCAACGATGATCGATAGTTTCAACATCAACCAGGTAACGCATATTATCTTCAGTTTTGGCCATCTGAAAGGAAATGCATTGCACATCAGCAATGCAAGAGATACCATGACAATTCAGAATCTTGTTGCACAGAAAGCGAAGAATGCTGATCTGAAAGTTATGTTATCGCTTGGTGGCTGGGGTGGTTGCCGTGATTGTTCGGATGTTTTTTCTACAAAAAAAGGAAGAAGGCAATTCACTAAATCAGTAAAGGAATTACTCGAATACTTTCACGCAGATGGCATTGATCTCGATTGGGAATATCCGGCTATTGAAGGTTATCCCGGTCATACATACCGGCCGGAAGACAAAGCCAATTTTACTGCGTTGGTTAAAAAGCTCAGAAAAAAATTAGGGCGTGAAAAGCTTATCAGTTTTGCGGCGGGTGGCTTTACCACTTTTCTCAAAGAATCTGTTGATTGGAAAACAGTAATGCGTTATGCAAGTTTTGTAAACCTGATGACTTACGATCTCACGAATGGCATGAGCGTAGTGACCGGGCACCATACCCCGCTGTATTCTTCACCCGATCATGTTGAATCGGGTGATAACGCGATAAAATATTTAATAGCAGCCGGCATTCCAGCTAATAAATTAGTCCTTGGCGCCGCTTTTTACGGACGAGCCTTTGATAGTGTGCAAAACGTCAACAATGGGCTTTTCCAGCCAGGTAAGTTTAAAAGCTATGTTCCATCACGTTTTTTCGACTCCACTTTTTCTGAAAACAATGGTTACTTATACTATTGGGATGATACAGCCAAAGCGCCGTATTATTATAGTTCCGCTGCGCAAACCTTTGTCACATTTGAAGACAAAAAATCAATTGCTTTAAAAACACGCTACGCGATCGAGAACAAACTTTTTGGCATCATGTTCTGGCAATTGACCGAAGACAAGTTCCAGGATGGTCTACTGCAATCAATAAATAACGTATTGAGGGGAGAGTAACAGACAATCAAAGTTCGACCTTTGATTATCAGCTATTTCAGAAATCATGTGTTCCTGAATGCTGAAATAATCGTATTTTATAAAGGCAACCTTCTACATTGGAACAGCGATTAAACAGCGAAAAGGACACTGGATTGCTATCGGCAGATGAACTAACATTTCACCTCAGGGCATGTGCTCTGAATAATAGAGAGAGTCAGAAAAAAATCTACAGCTCATTCTATGGGTATGCCATGGCTATTTGCGACCGGTATGCGAGCAACCAGGAAGACGCTGTCGAAATCATTAATGACGGCTTTCTCAAAATCTTCAGAGAAATTAAGAATTACCAACCAGCATATTCAGATGTAGTCAGCTCGTTTAAAGGCTGGCTACGAAAAATTATGATTTACACGGCCATCGATCATTTCAGAAAGTATCATAAGCACCAGATGGTAACTGACCTTGATGCAGTTGGCTACCAGGTGCCCACGCATACTATAGATGCGCTGGATCGTATATCGCATGAAGAGATCATCCGTTGCGTACAATTATTGTCGCCCGGTTATCGCGCTGTTTTTAATTTGTTTGTTATCGATGATCTTTCGCATGAAGAGATAGCCAAACATTTAGGAATTTCTGTAGGCACTTCCAAATCGAACCTGGCCAAAGCAAGGAAGCAACTACAGAAAATTTTATTTAAAGAACAACAAAACGAAATAGCCAAAAATGCAGTTTGACGAATTTGATAAGAAAATAAAAGAAGCTGCAGAACATCACCATCCTGCTTACGAAGAAAAAGCCTGGGAAAAGATGGAGACGCTGCTGGATAAGCACATGCCTGTTGAAAAAGACGACAGGAGAAGATTTGCATTTCTGATATTATTCTTATTGATGGGCGGCTTCGGTATCTATCTTGCTATCAGCAAGCCCTGGCAGCAAAAGAAAGATGTCGTTGCAACTGCATCTGCGTCTGCCGCTATAAATGATAAGACCACAATAGCAGATCCTGAAAAAAATGCCAATCCGAAAACAGGAGCAACTGAGGCAAACCCTGATGCTGAACAAAAAAGTTCCCCAGAAACCTCTGCAGTTTCACTAAGTGACAAAACCAATATTGATAAAACTGTTGTAGCAACGCCGCAGGAAGCAAGCAAAGATGCAGTGGCTATTGAAACCAAGTTAACAACAAGTAAACTTAAGCAGAAAGGAAGCATATCATCTCCAATAAATCAAACAACACCAAATAATAACAATACCCTCAGTGTTCCTGCGTCGACTAATGGTAGAAAAATCAAAAATACAAGAAGCAATACGCAGGATCATCAGGATATAGCTGAAGCAAACAAGACTCTCAATCAATCAATCAATTCACTCACTAATAAAAAAGCGAATAATAATCAAACTGAACCTTCATTAAGCGCAACAGCTAGTACTGAGTCCGCTACCAGCAATACAATTATTCAAAATACACCGTCAGCAACTTCAGATAAAACAAGTTCTTCTGACTCGGTTTCGAAACAGAAAACCAATGATATCGCAAAGGCAGATAATGATAAAAAGAAAGACGAACCCTTGCAGAAACAAACTCCGAAACCGGGTAAGCAACGTAAATCCTCTTTCGCTATTACTTTCAGTGCAGGTCCAGACCTGAGTGCAGTGGGTGTAAGTAGAATAGGCGGGGTACGACCAGTTTATGGAGCAGGACTTAGTTATACGCTCAATCGTGTTACTATCCGTTCGGGTTTTTATGCGGCCAGAAAAGTATATACAGCCGGGGCCAACGACTATCATGCACCAGGCTATGTTTTACCATCTAACATTGAATTAACCAAAGTAGACGCTGATTGCAGGTTGTTCGAAATACCATTGACAGCAGCTTACACTGTTTCTTCATCAAAAAAACAGAATTGGTTTGTGTCAGCAGGCGCTTCCTCCTTTTTAATGAAGAAAGAGGACTATGGCTACTATTACAAAAACACTACAACTGGCGCCGATTGGTCCAGGGACTGGTCATTGAAGAACGGTGAAAACCATATTTTCTCGATTCTTGATTTTTCGGTGGGTTATGAACGAAGAATTAATAAAACACTTTCCATCATCGCCGAACCGTATATCAAAGTTCCTCTCGATGGGGTGGGATTTGGTAGTATCAGATTAAACAGTGCGGGGGTATTATTCACTTTAAGCGTAAAACCTTTTGTAAACAGGAAATAAAAAGATTTCCCTTTGAATACAAAGAAGCTGGATAACTGAGGAGCCCTGATTTTCCATTAACCAGTAAGCCGATAGCCAAGGGCTTTCTTTTATAAGGAAGCCCTTACTCATATCAACTATTCCAGCGAAAGGTTTTTATATTGAAGCCAGCAAGGTCGAGAATACGGTCCACCACAGTAGCAGCAGCTTCTTCTATCGTTTTTGGTTTGCTGTAAAATGAGGGTGACGCAGGGCAGATAATACCCCCTGCAAGTGTAACGGTCTCCATATTGCGCAAATGGATGAGATTGTAAGGTGTATCCCTCACCGCACAAATTAATTTCCGCCGCTCTTTGAGCACCACATCTGCCGCCCTTGTTATCAGATCGTTTGAAATACCTGTCGCAATACGCCCGAGCGTACCCATTGAACATGGTACAATGATCATTGTATTGTATTGGCCCGAACCGGAAGCAAATGGTGCATTAAAATCGGTGGTGGTATAAAAGGTCGCCGGATATTGATCATAAGACGATTCATTCAGTTCGGTTGACCATACCTGTTTGGCATTGGTGGTCATCACGATGCCAAGCTCGTTCCATTGATCTTTTACCTGTACTAATTTATCGAGCAAGATCTTTGCGTAGATCGAACCACTGGCGCCGGTAATTGCAACAACTATCTTATTCATTTATAAAAAAATAAAAGTAATCAGAAATAAACTGCATACAAACTTGATAAACGCAAACGTTTGCGTTTATCGCTGGATTATAAAATCAATTTGGTTTGTTACTAATTTGGTTGACCAATGTCAAAAATTCATGTCTAAACCATGAATTTGCCGGATACGGTCAAAAAAA
Organism: Chitinophagaceae bacterium; assembly: GCA_049840875.1. GTDB lineage: Bacteria > Bacteroidota > Bacteroidia > Chitinophagales > Chitinophagaceae > JAFDYH01. Next base: position 313,314 of record JASGJE010000011.1, read on the forward strand.
AATCTTTTGCAACTATGCTATTTAAATAATTATTAGCGATCTTAGCAACGAATTTTCATAGGATAAGGTTTAATGGTTAATGGTTTTTGATTAGGGTCCTCCCGATTTTTCGGGAGGTTCTTTTTTTATATGGTATTCTATGTTCGCTTCTTTTAAGATCATTTCATTCAATTTTACCAATAAAAAAACCTCACACTTTCGCATGAGGTTTTAGTAGAGTTATTTCCGAATTTATTTATTCTTTGGCTTGTCTAATAAATAATCAAATCGCTTTCCGGTTACTTCTGCCATATCAGGAATTGCTTCCACTTTGTACTTTCCTGAATCTAATTTTTCTTTCGTCTCACTGAATGCTTTTAATGTTGCGTCAATGTCGGTGTCATTATGCGCAGCAGTCGGTATCAACCTGTAGATAATATGTCCTTTGGGAATTACGGGGTACACAACGATGGAACAGAAGATTCCATAATTCTCACGAAGATCCATCACCATCGCCGTAGCTTCCGGTACATCGCCTTTCATATACACTGGCGTAACTACAGAATCGGTTTTGCCAATGTCAAAACCTCTTTCTTTCAATCCATTCTGCAAACGAAGCGCATTCGCCCATAACTTGTCTTTAAGCGCTGGTTGTGTCTTCAGCAATTCAAGACGTTTGAGGTTACCTACTACCAGTGGCATCGGCAAACTCTTTGCAAATATCTGCGAGCGGATATTGTAGCGTATATAATCGATAATGTCACGATCACCGGCAATGAAAGCGCCGATAGACGCCATTGATTTTGCAAACGTTGAAAAATACAGATCAATTTTATCCTGTACGCCCTGCTCTTCTCCTGCTCCGGCACCGGTTTTACCCAGCGTACCAAATCCATGCGCATCATCTACCAGCAGCCGGAATTGATATTTATTTTTCAATTCCGCTATCTCTTTCAGTTTTCCCTGGTCTCCAGCCATTCCGAAAACGCCTTCAGTAATCACTAATATCCCACCTGCATTTTGTTTTTCTATCAATTGCGTTGCCCGTTGTAATTGCTTTTCAAAATCAGCAATATCATTATGTTTGAAAACATAACGGTGACCCGGATGAAGGCGAAGACCGTCAATGATGCATGCGTGACTTTCTGCATCATAAACGATAACATCATGCCGGCCACATAATACATCGATGATACTTACCATTCCCTGGTAACCGTAGTTCAATAGTGCAGCATCCTCCTTTCCTTCAAATGTTGCCAATTCACTTTCCAGTTGCTCATGCAGGCTGCTGTTGCCACTCATCATCCTTGCACCCATTGGCAATGCCAATCCATATTCTTTAGCGCCATCGGCATCCGCTTTTCTTACTTCAGGATGATTTGCTAAACCAAGATAATTGTTCAAACTCCAGACAATCATTTCCTTACCACGAAATTTCATTCTGCTTCCGATAGGCCCTTCCAACTTTGGAAACGCAAAATAGCCATGAGCCCTTTCTCTGTGCTGGCCAATCGGCCCATAATTCTTTAATAGACGTTCAAAAATATCTGGCATAGTTCTTTTAGAATTTTAATAGTTCTAGCATTAAAAGTGGCGCAAAAATAAGGCTTTAGCGGGGAAGGTCAAATATGAAAGACATCGCCGAAGCTATAGTGTCAAACGCTATCAGCCATGATTGCTATTGATTACCAGTATACTTTGTAAAGCGAAGAAAGATTAATCCTGCAATACCTGCCACTAAAGAGCCGAAAAGCACTGATAGTTTAGATGTTGCAACGACTTCATCTCCCGAAAAAGCAAGAAGGGTAATAAAGATCGACATGGTAAAGCCAATGCCGCCTAATATACCCGCACCTAAAAGATGCTTCAAGGTAATGTCATTCTGTATTTGACCTATACCGGACCAAATTGCGAGTAGGCAAAACAGAAATATTCCGATAGGCTTGCCAAGAAGAAGACCAGCTATAATACCTATACTGTTTTTGTCAATCAAATGGAAAAAAATTCCCGGCGCAAATACAATGCATGTATTTGCTAATGCAAACAAAGGAACAATGATAAATGCAACAGGCCGATGAAGAAAATGTTGCAGACGTGCTGAAGGTGAATGATGACCTCCTTTATCAAAAGGAATTGCAAAGGCAAGTAACACACCGCTTATAGTTGCATGCACACCGGATTGTAACATAAAATACCACATAGCAATTCCCGGTATAACATACAATGAAAGGTTATATATTTTCAAACGGCGAAGAATGAGCAACATCGCAAAAATTCCCATAGCGATACCTAAGCTGACCCACGAAACAGATGAGGTATAGAAAATTGCAATTATGATAATGGCTCCAAGATCATCGATAATGGCAAAGGCAGTCAGAAATATTTTTAGTGCATAGGGAATACGTTTGCCTGCCAGCGATAGGACACCCAATGCAAATGCAATGTCCGTGGCCATTGGAATACCAAATCCGCTTTGCATTGAAGTACCACGATTTAATAAAAAGTGAATGAATGCAGGGACGATCATTCCACCTATTGCGGCAAACACGGGCAACATTGCGTTTCTGAAAGTCTTTAATTCCCCGATATAAATTTCACGTTCAATTTCAAGGCCGACCAGCAAGAAGAAAATTGTCATTAGGCCATCATTTATCCAGTGTGTTAACGAGTGATGAGCTAATTCCATATTCCAAAATGAAATATAACTTTCCCCTATCGCTGAATTAGTAACCAACAATGACGTTGCTGTACAGGCAATCAGAATAAATCCTGACGCTTTTTCACTATTGAAAAAATCTGTAAATAATCGTGTGATGTTCATAGTCTATCGAATGGCGAGAAAGGTAAACTATTTATAAATGAGTCAGCGCCATACTGTTTTTTAATCAAAGTTCCCAACCACTTTCTATTGTTCTCTATTATAGCTCTTTGAAACAAAACGAATTAAATAGCCATTAAAAAATCATTTGGGGCGTATCTCGCCACCAGCCTATCTTTGCACATGGCAATAAGAAATAATCCCACCAATTCTTCTGATTCCTCTAAATTTTTCGGCGAAGGTTTAACTTTTGATGACGTTCTTTTAATACCGGGATACAGCCAGGTATTACCGCGTGACGTAGAAATCAAAACAAAGCTGACTAAAGATATTACGCTGAACGTTCCTCTTTTATCCGCTGCAATGGATACGGTTACAGAGGCTTCGCTTGCAATTGCATTGGCCCGCGAAGGTGGACTCGGCATTCTTCACAAGAATATGAGCATTGAAAAACAAGCAGAACAGGTACGGAGAGTGAAACGTAGTGAAAGTGGGTTGATACTTGATCCGATTACATTGCAGGAAGATGCAGTCATTGGTGATGCATTGAAATTAATGCGGGAAAACAAAATAGGCGGCATTCCCATCGTTGATAAAGCACACAAACTTGTCGGCATCTTAACCAACCGTGATTTACGTTTCGAAGATGATCCGCATCGGAATGTTACTGAAGTAATGACCAAAGAGCATTTGGTAACTGCACCTGAAGGAACCGATTTGAAAAAAGCGGAAAAGATTCTTCGCCAATATAAATTTGAAAAACTGCCTGTTGTAAATAAGAGCGGAAAGCTGATCGGGTTAATTACTTATCGTGATATTCTTCAATTACAAAGTTATCCCAACGCAGTAAAAGATAGTTTTGGACGATTACTTGTTGGCGCAGGTGTTGGCATTACAAAAGATTTATTGAATCGTGTAGCTGCCTTACAAGCGGTTGGAGTTGACGTCATCGCACTAGACAGCGCTCATGGCCATAGTAAAGGTGTGATAACCGCACTAAAAGATGTGAGAAAGAATTTTAAGAAAATGAATATCATCGCTGGCAATGTAGGCACTGCCGCAGGCGCAAAAGCGTTAGCAGATGCAGGAGCTGATGCTGTGAAAGTTGGTATCGGTCCCGGATCAATTTGTACCACAAGAATTGTAGCAGGCGCAGGCGTACCGCAGTTAACTGCCATAATGGAAGCGCATTCTGTTTTAAAGCAAAGAAATATTCCGTTGATTGCGGATGGCGGTATCCGTTATACAGGAGACATGGTGAAAGCTCTGGCTTGCGGCGCTGATACGGTAATGATGGGAAGCATATTCGCCGGTACCGAAGAAAGTCCTGGTGAAACTATTATTTACGAAGGAAGAAAATTTAAGGAATACAGAGGCATGGGTTCACTCGGCGCGATGGCTACAGGCAGCAGTGATCGTTATTTCCAGGATGTGGAAGACGATGTAAAGAAATTTGTACCAGAAGGGATTGAAGGACGCGTTGCATATAAGGGCTTGTTGAAAGAAGTCGTTTATCAATATGTTGGCGGTCTTCGCGCAGGAATGGGCTATTGCGGCGCCAGCAATATCGCGGAATTGAAAAATGCGACGTTGGTAAAAATCACAAATGCCGGTATGCGTGAAAGCCATGCACATGACATTGAGATTACGAAGGAAGCGCCAAATTATAGCAGAAGATAAAGTCTTAACCAACCTGGTTGAATGCGAAGTAATCACTTCGCATTTTTTATTTTATTATTGCCGGGTTTAATGGTAAATCAATGCATCGCATAATTTATATCATCATTATCATAGCCGCTTTCAGCAGTCTCGGCTGGTGTGTTTACCGTGATGTTCAAATTGAAAAACAGTATCCCGGTGACTTACGCAACCGCATCGTCGGCGCACGTTTGCAAAAAGATGGTATACCTCCCTATTTTCATAAATGGAAAATCGGCGACGACTTACGCTATTATGATCCTCAGAATTTCGACTCACTTAAGGTGTCGAACATTACGGCCACGCCTTTCTTCCATAACCTCATGTATCCAATCGCAGATTTTCAGCAGCGCGACATTTCTATAACCTGGCTATGGATTACATACTTCTTTTTCTTGGCAATTGCAATAGCCTTTTTTATAAAGGCAAAATCACCGGAGCAAAAAGCAATGACTGTCATTATTTCTGCAACATTTCTCTATTCGCAGGGATGGATTGGCCACATTGCGCAAGGCCAATCGTATATCGTTATCCCTGTTTTATGCTCTGCATTTTATTTTTCCATAAAACGAACAGGTCTCTTATTTGCAATACTTGCTGGTATATCTGCGGTGTCGCTGGTATTAGTCCGGCCAACTGCAATTGTTTTTCTAATTCCATTTTTATTACTACACAAGCAGTTTTCAGTTAAATACAAACTCGCTTTATTGGCATCCTCACTTTTTATTCTCGCATTTGCATTTGGTAGTGCAGAAAAAATATCGTTTTGGAAAGACTATGCGGGCGCAATGAGTGAGCAATTAAAATCGCACCAGGGTCTGTCTCCAACAATACAGCACAACGATGCGGCTCCGAAAGTCGACAGCTATGAAGGATGGAATTATCAACAGATAAAACAGGACATTCAAACTTTTCCATTTTATTTTAGACGGGAGCATGGCAATGCTTTTATTTTTATTAATCATGTCGTACACATCAAAACACCTGTATTTGCTCTTGCACTGGTCACGGGGATATTAATGCTCATTCTTTCTGTTATTTATTACAAACGAGGTTATCAATTTCGCACAACGAATAATATTGATAACCTTGCGTTGTTCGCCTTTTGTTTGTATATGATCACTGATATTTTTTCTCCTATTTACCGCGCTCAATATTATGTTTCTCAATGGTTGTTTTCCCTCTGCCTTGCAGCGGCAACTTTCAAGAAAAGCGAATCAATCTTTTTTAGTTTTATAATTATTGGCATCTTGCTGAACAGTATTAATATTTCTTTTCTAACCATGGAACCTGTACTTGGTGAGTACATCATTTTTGTGTCAACTGTCTTTTTAATTCTAAAACGGCAAAAAGAATATTCAATATGAAAACAGCAGTCATCATTGGTGCGGGACCGGCTGGCCTTACTGCTGCGTATGAATTATTAATACGAACAGATATCAAGCCGATTGTTATTGAAGCAGACAAACAACCCGGTGGTTTATCAAAGACTATTGATTATAAGGGAAACAAAATTGATATTGGCGGACATCGCTTTTTTTCCAAATCAAAAAAAGTACTTGATTGGTGGTTACACTTTTTGCCTATCGATCCGAAGCAGAAGGACCAGAAAATTCGTTTACGATATCAGAATAAAGAAACAGATTACACCTCGTATGAAAACAAAATCAACGATACAGAAAAAATCATGCTTGTCCGCAAGCGTAAGTCTAGAATTTATTACAACAAAAAATTTTTTGATTATCCTCTCGGTTTAAATAGTCAAACTATAAAAAATCTTGGTAGTATTAAAATGATACGAATTGGTTTTTCCTATTTAAAGGCAAAACTATTTCCGATAAAAAAAGAAGAAACCCTTGAACAGTTTTTTAAAAATCGTTTTGGAAATGAATTGTATCATACGTTCTTTAAAGATTACACTGAAAAAGTCTGGGGAGTGCCTTGTTCTGAAATACCCGCTGCATGGGGGCAGCAGCGTGTAAAAAATTTAAACATCAGCAAAGTAATCAGTCATGCTATACGATCGGTATTAAAAAAAGATCAGTCTATACAACAAGGTGAAACAAGCACCAGCTTAATTGAACAGTTTTTATACCCAAAATTTGGCCCGGGACAACTATGGCAAGCCGTTGCAGATGAAATAATCAAACTCGGTGGTACCATTTTGTACAATACTAAAGTAATCGGTTTAACAGGCGATGAAAAAGACGCAATAAATTTTATAGAAACAAAAGATTCTATTACAAATGAAACACAACTCATTAATGCCGACTATGTGTTTTCGACAATGCCGGTAAAAAGCCTGGTTCAAAATCTCCATAATTTACCAGTACCCGGAAATGTAAAATCTATTGCATCAAATCTTAAATACCGCGACTTCCTCATTGTCGGAATTTTAGTTGATGAGCTTTTGATAAAAAATAAGGAGGGTGAGCCTGTCACTGACAACTGGATTTACATACAGGATAAAAATGTAAAGGCGGGTCGGTTACAACTGTTTCATAACTGGAGCCCTTACATGACTCTTGATCCGAATACTTCATGGATCGGCGTTGAATATTTTTGCAATGAAGATGATGAATTATGGAATAAATCGGATCGGGAATTGATTGATTTTGTAGTCGATGAAATGGAAACAATCGGTATACTTCAAAAACAATCGGTAAAAGATGCAGTCGTAATTCGAGTAAAGAAAGCATACCCATCTTATTATGGCGCCTATGAAAATTTTGACGAGGTCAAAACGTTTTTAGACAAAATAAAAAATCTCTACCTCGTAGGCAGAAATGGAATGCACCGGTATAACAATAGCGATCATAGCATGCTTACAGCTATGGAAGCTGTTGATCTGATTATAAAAGGCAGCGATGACAAATCGAGCATTTGGGAGATCAATACCGGAGACGAGTATCATGAAGAAGAATAAATGCAATTAACATTTTGACTTTTGTTTTTTTGCCTTTGAATTTCTTTCTTGTTTTATTTTTATACAAATTATCTTCTTGAAAAAATCCACCAATTGGCTTTTTGCAGTCGCAAGCGGTCTTCTTCTTTGGGCAGCGTGGCCGGTTTCTCCATTTACTTTGCTGATTTTCGTCGCATGGATACCCTTACTTTGGATTGAAACGCAGGTGAAAAGTCGAAGAACGTTTTTTGCCCTTACTTATTTAACAACCTTTACCTGGAATGTTGCGACTACCTGGTGGGTGTGGAATGCAAGCGAACCCGGCGCTGTTGCTGCTTTTGTTGCTAATAGCTTTTTGATGTGCTTTCCGTGGTTAGGTTTTAAGATTGCAAAAAAATGGCTGGGTGAAAAAGCCGGATACGTTTCCTTAATCGCATTCTGGCTCTGTTTTGAATACATTCACTTACAGGATTGGGGCTTAAGCTGGCCCTGGCTTACTATCGGAAATGTATTCGCATCGCATCCGCAATGGGTGCAGTGGTATGAATATACAGGAACAAGTGGTGGTTCGCTATGGGTGATGATCGTGAATGTTTTATTGTTTCTACACATCCGGAATAATATCAATCGTACTGAAGCGAAGTCTTATAAGAATCTTATGGCCGCAATTCTCATCTTGATTTTGCCTGTTACAATTTCAATATTAATACCAGCTTACAAGAGCGGACCAGCAAACAGGAAAAACGTTTTGGTGGTGCAACCAAACATTGACCCTTATGAGAAAATAAGCGCCGGCACCATTGAGGCGCAATTGCAAAAACTGATTGAAACCAGCGAAAAGGAAATCGATCAAAATACTGCGCTGGTTATATGGCCTGAAACGGCAGTTTACGTGGAAGGGGGTATTGAAGAAACAAAAATGAAACAGAATTTTTTTCTCAATCCCCTCTGGAATTTTTTACGACGTCATCCAAACATTACGCTATTTACCGGTGTAGAAAGTTATCGTGAATATGATAACAAACAGACTACAACAGCAAAACCATTGGGAAATTCACATTTTTATGACGGATACAATGGCTCAGTGTTACTTGATAGTACCGGTGCACTTGCATTTTATCATAAATCAAAACTGGTTCCCGGCGTAGAAACATTGCCGTGGTTTTTAAAATTTATTGACAGTTGGTTTGAAAAATTTGGTGGTACTACTGCAGGCTATACCACACAAAAAGAAAGAACTGTTTTAAATGATGCAAAACATGGTTATAAAATAGCGCCGGCTATCTGCTTTGAAAGTATCTACGGAGAATTTATGACGGAATATGTACGCAATGGAGCCAACGTTATCTGTACGATTACCAACGATGGCTGGTGGAGGAACACACCAGGTCATAAGCAACATATGAATTACGCACGATTAAGAGCAATTGAAACAAGAACATGGGTTGCAAGAAGTGCAAATACCGGCATCAGTTGTTTTATTGATCCTAATGGGGTTGTTATCGAGCCGCGGCAATATAATACGATCGCTGCAATTAAATTCAATATTCCCGTTAGTAATGATAAATCAAAAACATTTTATGTTCAATATGGCGATCTGATCTCTAAAGGCATAACAATTGCAGCAATCGCTTTTATAATTATGAGTTTTATAAAATGGATAAAAAGGAAATCAGCATAAATCAGAAGAAAGTCACATACACAGTCGCAGGCAATGGGCAAAATGGGCAAGTGGTTTTATTCATTCATGGTTTCGGAGAGCATGCCGACGTATGGAGAAACCAGGTAAGCTTTCTTCAAAATAAATTCAGGTTAATCATACCTGATCTGCCCGGTAGCAGCGATTCTGAAATGATTGATGATATGAGCATGAAAGGATTGGCAGATGCGATTCTTGAGATATTGGATCATGAAAAAATTGACCGCTGCACGATTATTGGTCATAGCATGGGTGGATATGTATTGCTTGCTTTTGCTGAAAAATATTCCGCTAGGCTTAATGCATTTGGACTTTTTCACTCGACCGCATTTCCAGATACAGAAGAGAAAAAAAATAACCGCAGAAAGGGCATATCGTTTATACAAACTCATGGTGCTTTTGAGTTTTTAAAAAATACAACCCCCAATCTTTTTTCTCCTGAAAGTCAGAAAGAACGTCCTGAATTGATCGAAAACCAGGTGCAGGCTTTAACAGGTTTTACTCCTGAAGCATTAATCGCTTATTATGAAGCGATGATCCAACGACCTGACCGTACAAAAATTTTACAAGAAACGGCTTTGCCCGTTCTTTTTATTGCCGGCAATTATGATACTGCCGTCCCCTTGAATGATTGCCTTAAACAATCACATCTGCCGTCTGTATCATTTTTTCATCTACTTGAAAACTCCGGGCATATGGGCATGCTGGAAGAATCTGTAAAGGCAAATATGATTTTGGAAGACTTTCTTAATAAGACATCTGCTCTGTAGGACAGTTATCTTTATCTTCGTTTTTATCTGAATAGTTATGGCTAAAATAGTTTTTATTACCGGCGCTACATCTGGTTTTGGAAAGGCGGCAGCAGAAAAATTTGCAGCGAATGGCTACAACTGTATTTTAAATGGTCGCCGCGAAGAGCGATTAAGGCAACTGAAAGAAGAAATCGAAAAGAAATATAGCGTTCAGGTACTGTTATTGCCTTTCGACGTGCAAAATGAGAAAGAAACTTTTAACGCTATTCAGTCTGTACCTGGCGAATGGCAGAATATTAATGTACTAATAAACAATGCAGGGCTTGCACTCGGCCGTGATTATTTTGATGAAGCCAGCCTGGAAGACTGGAACACGATGATTGATACAAACCTGAAGGGATTGCTGTACGTTTCAAAAGCGATAACGCCTTTTATGGCGAAAAATAAAAGAGGGCATATCATCAATATCGGGTCCACAGCAGGAAAGGAAGTATATGAAAAAGGAAATGTTTACTGTGCTACAAAGCATGCTGTCGATGCAATTACCCAGGCGATGCGTATTGACTTGCTTCGTCACCACATAAAAGTCACAGCTATTCACCCGGGAGCAGCAGAAACAGAATTTTCAATCGTTCGTTTTAAAGGCGATGAAGAAACCGCAAAAAAAGTGTATGATGGCTTTACAGCTTTAACAGCCGAAGATGTCGCCGAAGTTATTTATTATACTACCACTTTACCGGCACATGTGTGCATTAATGATTTGGTAATCACAGCAACGCAGCAGGCAAACTCTTTCTATTTTAATCGGGACAACTGATTTTTCAATAACGTCTCTACTCAATCAAGGCAACTTTTAAGAAGCGAAGCCCGTTAAAATTTAAGTCTAATTCTACGAAGTATTCTTCCCAAGAGAAAATACAAGCTATTTGTAGTATGAATTGATGACTTAAAATTTAGAATCCTTTGCTTTTTAATATACTTTTATATCGTATTCGTTACCCGTACAATGTCCACCTATGAAAGGCAAGTTATTCATATTGCTAATGCTGTTATGCTGCACATCGCTAATCAGTGTTGCGCAAAACGATGTTATCCGTTTACAATCCTGCGATAACGAATCAATCAAAAAACAATCCGATAGTCTCAAAGCGATTTATTCCAACGATGGATTTATTCTATTGAAGGAAGCTTCCATTACAATGGAAAGTGAATACGAAATGCCAGTAGTAATTCCTTTGAATGAAGGCACCTGGTACCAGTTTGTTTTTATCGGCGATTATTCTTCCAAACTGTATGAAGTAAGAATGTATGACTGGGATGAAAAGATGGTAGTTTATAAAAAACACCAATGGGGCGATGTAGATGGTAACGTAATATCTTATTCTTACATTCCTAAATTTTCAGAGTTCCATATGATGAAACCCGTTCAGGTGAATAAACAAAAGAAAAAAGGTTTGTGCGGGTATGTAATGCTATTCAAAAAAGTGAAACAATAATCACAATTCGATTTCGCCTTTCATATAGAATTTACATTTGCCACCCATAATCACCCGGCTATCTTTTTGTTCACAATAAATATCACCACCTCTCGCAGAGAGTTGTTTTGCCTGCATTATTTTTTTCCCCAGTTTTTCACTCCAGAATGGAATCAATTGCGAATGTGCAGAACCAGTAACCGGATCTTCGTCAATACCGGCAACGGGTGCAAAAAAACGGGATACAAAATCAACTGTTTTTCCGGGAGCAGTAATGATAACTTTCTCTCCTATTCTTTTTAAGGCTGTAAAATCTGGTGCTACCTGCTTCACTTCTTCTTCATTATTTAGCTCCACGAGTAAATCGCGGTATTTATAGACAGCGACTATTTCTTTCACGCCAAGCGCCGATTGCAGATCTGCAGGATATTCATTTATTTTTTCCGGCTTCCAGGATGGGAAATCCATTTTAAATTCATCGCCTTGTTTTTCGACTATAAGCTTACCACTTTTACTATTAAAAACAACCTGTGGCTCATTGAAACCAAGAATAGTATACAAAACAAAAGCAGAAGCAAGTGTAGCATGGCCGCAAAGATTTATTTCAAGCACCGGCGTAAACCAACGAATTGAATACTCCTCTCCTTCCTTTACAAAGAAAACCGTCTCGGCAAGATTATTTTCCATTGCCAACTGTTGCATCAATTGATCATCTATCCATTTCTCCAATGGTATCACTGCTGCAGGATTGCCACCGAACAGTTTATTTGTAAATGCATCGATTTGGTAAAGAGAAAAACGCATGATAGTGTTTAGTTAAACAATTAAAAATTCAAAAGTAAAAATTTAAAAAGTGATACAGGAAATGACACTGCTACCTTTTACTTTTAAATTTTTATTTTTTACTTAATTCTACTCCGCCATCATTGCTTTGATAACAGCCTCGATTTCTTCGGCATTGGGCTTACCGAAATAATCACCATCACTACCATAGCCAGGTCGGTGGGCTTTACCAGTGATTGTTCTTGGAGAAACATCAAGATACTTATAACCGCCTTGTTTTTCCATCACCTCATTAAACATATAAGCTGCAGCGCCTCCGGGCACATCTTCATCAACGAAGACGATCCTGTTTGTTTTCTTCAACGATTCAAGAATAGCATGTTCGATATCAAAAGGAAGAAGAGTTTGCACATCAATTACCTCACAACTAATTCCAAGCTTCCCGAGTGAATCCGCTGCCTGCAGGATGATGCGTAAAGTAGAACCGTATGAAACGATCGTGATATCGTTGCCTTCTCTTATGGTTTCAGGCATACCAACCGGAACAGTATATTCAAGCAGGTTTGAAGGAAGTTTTTCTTTTAACCGGTAACCGTTGAGACATTCAACCATCAGTGCAGGATCATTGCTTTGCAATAGCGTATTGTACATTCCCGCAGCCTGCACCATATTCCTCGGTACACAAATTACAAAGCCACGTAGAGAATGAACGAGCATACCCATTGGTGAGCCACTATGCCAGATGCCTTCTAGCCGATGGCCCCTGGTGCGGACAATTAAAGGGCAGCTTTGCAAGCCTTTTGTACGAAAATGCATTGTGGCCGCATCATCACTGAGTGTTTGCAGCCCATAAAGCATATAATCGATATACTGTATCTCAGCAATAGGCCGCAAGCCACGCATTGATAACCCAATTCCCTGGCCCATGATGGTGAGCTCACGGATACCGGTATCAAAAATTCGCTCTTCTCCATGTTTTAATTGCAAACCACTAAAGCCCTGGTTTACGTCGCCGATCATTCCAAGATCTTCCCCAAACGCAATAACTTTCGGATTGGCTTCAAACAGCTTATCAAAATACCTGTTTAGTACTTCAAAGCCATTGATAGAAGGAGCATCTGCAGGAATCACAGGTTTTACCTCTCTTACATTTAATACACTGCCCGGACCTTCATTATAAAGGTGAGAATTAAACAAAAGTTTATTTTCAGTCAGCAAATCGTTATAGAAATCTTTCAACCAACTTACAGATTCGTTGCCGACAGCAATGTTAATTGCGTCATTCAGTGTTTGCAAAATATCGCGTCGAATTGGTTCACGATTGGCAGTCAGGTCGACAGATAGTTTTTTGATAGCTGCAGCTTGTTCTGGAATATCTATTGCAAGTCTGTTCAATAATTCGGCAACCTTCTGCACCTGGTTCTTAATCGGGGTTATGTATTCCAGCCACGCCTTTGCTTTGCCATCTCTTACTTTTTCTTTTGCCTTCGATTCCAGTTCCTCCAATTCGTCTTCATCTGCCAACGAATTATCCAATATCCACTCCCGCATTTTCTTGTTGCTGTCCCATTCTCTTTCCCACTCAAGCCGCTCAGCAGTTTTATATCGTTCATGGCTACCCGAAGTGGAATGTCCCTGTGGCTGTGTCATCTCTTCCACATGAAATACTACCGGCGTATGTGTTTCTCTTGCAAGGCTGATACCCTCTTCAAACGCTTCGCACATACCTGCATAGTCCCAGCCTTTAACTGTATACAGATAAATGCCATTCGTGCCATCTTCTTTCTGAAATCCTTTTAATAATTCAGATATCGATTCTTTGGTAGTTTGATATTTTTTTGGAACGGAAATACCATAGCCATCATCCCATACAAACATAGCAAGCGGTATCTCCAAAACAGCAGCAGCATTTATCGTTTCCCAGAATATGCCCTCGCTTGTTGAAGCATCACCAATGGTGGTAAAACATACCTCGTTACCATTATTTGATAAGTGAGGGAATTGTTTTAATTGATCGACTTTCCGAAACAATTTTGATGCAAGCGCCAATCCTACTGAACGTGGTGTTTGCCCCGCTGTAGGTGCAAGATTGGAAGTGATATTCTTACGGCTGACGAGATCAACCCAATCGCCGTTTTTATCTACAAATTGAGTAGCGAAATGCGCATTCATTTGCCTTCCGGCACTAAAGGGATCATGCGTGAAATCAGGGTCGGAATAGAGCTGCGCAAAATATTGTTCAACAGTCGTTACACCCATCGCAAAAGCAAACGTCTGATCGCGGTAGTAACCGGCCAGGAAATCTCCCTTTTGAAAGAATTTTGAAGCGGCCACCTGTGCCACCTCTTTACCATCGCCAAAAATGCCGAATTTGGCCTTACCCGTCAACACCTCTTTACGGCCCAAAAGACTGGTCTCCCGGCTGATGCAGGCGATGTAGTAGTCATTGAGCACTTCAGAACGAAATTTATCGAAAGATAATTTTTCGGTATCCTGGCTCGTTAATATGGCCGTATTCTCCATCTCAACAAAGATAGAGGTATTAGCTACCCGATTAATATGCTGTTAAAAAAAACTAAAGGTGCCTGCAACCCATCTATGAAGTGTGACATCTTTGATTTAAATTTGTTCGTGTTTTAATAGATTTTATGTACAAAATTCTGACCCTTGTTTTATTAATTGCGACCCTCTCTGCGGGTGCACAAACAACTGAAGGCCAGGTATCTCAAAACCCTGCCAGTGTTTTAAAATTCAAAGAACTCGAGCACGATTTTACACAGATCCCTCAAGGCAAGCCGGTGTTTCATTTTTTTGAAATACAGAATACAGGCAAAGACGCTCTTAAGCTGGATAATGTACAGGCCAGTTGCGGATGTACAACGCCAGAATGGAGCCATGATCCGATTCCCGCTGGCGGCACGGCGCAAATCAAAGTAGGCTACAATGCCGCAGCAGAAGGCCATTTTGAAAAATTTATCACTGTTACTTACAACGGTAACCAAACTCAGCAAATCAAAATAACAGGCACGGTGTGGAAAGCCCCTGCGGGTTCAGCACCAGCCAACGCTTCAATACAATTTTTAAAACAACAAAATTTCTAAAATGAAAAGTATTCTGTTGGCTGCAACCGCCTTTTTATTCAGCGTAGTTGTAATGGCCCAAACCAAAGCCGAAGACGTTATTAAAATGAACGTTGAAAAATATGACTTTGGTAAAATCAAGCAAAATGTACCTGTTGTGTACAATTTCGAAATCAAGAACACAAGCGACAAACCCGTTGTAGTTGAAAATTCATGGGGATCATGCGGATGTACTACTCCAGAGAAACCAAAAGAACCAATCCAGCCAGGTCAAACAGCAAAGCTGAAAGTTCAGTATAATGCTGCTGCTCTTAATCATTTTGAAAAAGATGTTTACATCAAGTTGGCAGGCGTAGACCAGCCAAAGACTGTAAAAATCACCGGTGAAGTGTTGGATGCTGCAGCATACGATGCTTATGCCAAAACAAAGACTGATAAAAGCAAATCAAAAGGTTAAATAGCCTGCAAAATAATTTCAAACAAGAAAAGCCTTTCTCCTCAAGGAAAGGCTTTTCTATTGGATAAATACTATAATGCAAGTCAGTTACAAATCAATCATCTCTTCTCTGTGTAGCTGCATTTTACAACTTCGTAGTTATTATTTCACAAAAACGCAATCTGCATATTGCGTTTCAGGCATAGAATTTTAGGGTAATTTCCAAATGCTTGTTTTATGAAAGAGACCTTTAAGGATATTCTCCCTACCGATTTTATTGAAAAAACAAGGGCTACATTCCAGGATATGGTGTCAGGTGTAAAAAACCTTTTTCGAGTTGAACCTGAAAAAGCAAGATCCAATCCGGATTATGCTATCAACAATCATCTGAAAAGTCAAGATGAGATGGAGAAAGAATTCAAATCTATGTCGATGTCACAAACAACAGAGGATACATCTCCCATTCAAGGAACAATTATCGTGGAAACTTCTGCTCAAATTAAGTTTGTAAGTCTAAGCGAAGAATTTCCAGAGTACATGGAGGAAAATTATTAGTAGCCTCATTTAGCAAATTTTTGATATGCCTCAACGGTAAGCTGTTTCACTTTACCTTTGAACCATGCTATCTATTTCTGAAAGAGGCATTCAAATGCCCGCATCGCCGATCAGGAAATTAGTGCCATATGCTGAAGCAGCTAAGAAGAAAGGCATTAAAGTATATCATCTGAATATCGGGCAACCTGATATTGAGACACCGCCTGCAATACTTGATGCGGTGAGAAAGGCGGATATAAAAGTACTTGAATACAGTCATAGTGCTGGTAATGAAAGTTACCGGCGCAAACTGGTGGAATATTACAAACGCGTTGGAATATCTGTAACACATGAACAAATAATGATCACAACCGGTGGTAGCGAAGCAATCCTTTTTGGTTTTTTTACTTGTTTCAATCCTGGTGATGAAGTCATTATTCCTGAACCATTTTATGCAAATTATAATGGCTTCGCCGTCACAGCTGGTGTCAATGTAGTGCCAATCCGTTCTTATATCGAAAACGGATTTGCTTTACCACCGATTGAAGATTTTGAAAAAGTAATAACGGCAAAAACAAAAGCAATCATTGTTTGCAATCCAAACAATCCGACAGGTTATTTATATAGTCGCGATGAAATGGAGAAGCTGAAAAAGATCTGTCTCAAACACGATTTGTACTTGTTCAGTGATGAAGCTTATCGTGAATTTTGTTACGATGGTGACTACGTAAGCGCTATGCATCTCGATGGCATGGATAATCATGTTGTACTGATGGATACAATCAGCAAACGTTATAGCGCTTGTGGTGCAAGGTTGGGCGCCCTTGTCACGAAAAACAAAGACGTATACAATGCAGCGATGAAGTTTGCACAAGCAAGATTAAGTCCGCCCGGGCTTGCACAGATAATGGGTGAAGCGGCTGTTGATTTACCCGAACATTATTTCGATCAACCAAAAGCAGAATACCTTTCACGCCGCAACCTGATGATTGAACGGCTGAATGCTATGAGTGGTGTATTTTGTCCAAATCCGGGAGGCGCATTTTATGCAATTGCACAATTACCTATTGATGACAGCGATAAATTCTGCCAATGGTTATTAGAAAGTTTTTCTTATAAAAATCAAACGGTAATGCTGGCGCCTGCAACAGGCTTTTATAGTACGCCGGGGCTTGGAAAAAATGAAGTGCGGCTCGCTTATGTTCTTAATCTTAATGCATTGAATGCTGCGATGGATTGTTTGGAAAATGCATTGAAAGAATATCCGGGGAGAAAGGAAGTTGTTTTAAAAAAGGAATTGATTGAAAAGTGATTCGATTAAAGTTATTTTATGCAATTAACAAATACATAATCTCCTTGAAACTTGATGGACAAAATAGATTTTGTCTATCCCTGAAATCCAGGTAAACTTAACGATACAGTTCCCGGCATTTTGTTTGCCGGGATTTTCTTATTTTGCACATTCTATTTAGTCTGGCCGCCACGATGACTTGCCTATCCAAACCGAGACCACAGGTCTGATATTAGGAACGTAATTTTTAACTAAAAAACTGTTTATGAGAAATCAATTCTTATTGATTACTACATTTCTGCTATTCTCTCTATTTGCATTTGCACAACAAACCATTACTGGAAAAATCACTGACAATAATGCTACTCCTTTAGCCGGAGTATCTGTTAAATTAAAAGGCACGAGCCGTGGTGTAACAACCAATAGCGCTGGTGAGTTCAGCATCCAGGCAAAGCAAGGCGATGTACTGGAAATAACAATTATTGGATATAAAAAACAGTCAGTTACTGTTGGCGACCAGTCTGCATTAACGATTGCATTGCAATCAGAAATAACTGAATTAGGCGAAATTGTTTTTACAGGTACACGCACTACCGGCCGTGCAAAAACTGAAAGTGCGGTTCCTGTTGATGTCATTAAGATCAACCAGGTTGGTTTGCCAACTGCAAAAATGGACCTGACATCCGTATTGAATGTTTCTGCTCCGTCATTTAACTACAACAAACAAAGTGGCGCTGATGGCGCTGACCATATCGATATCGGTACATTAAGAGGCCTCGGTGCAGATCATACTCTCGTGCTTATAAACGGCAAGAGAAGGCATCCGACAGCATTTGTTGGCTTATTCGGAACACGTGGCCGCGCTGGTTCAGGCGTAGACATGAACGGTTTTCCTGAAGCAGAGGTTGATCGTATCGAAATTCTGAGAGATGGTGCTTCTGCACAATATGGTTCAGATGCTATCGCCGGTGTTATCAATATCATTCTTAAAAAAGATATCAACCACATTACTGCGAATGCCGGCTGGAGTGGATATTATGACACGAAGTTCAATGCGAGAAAATACAACCAGAATAATGACTATTATTCCGGAAATGCAATTGATGGCGGCGCTTTTACAGCCTCTATTAATCATGGATTAGCAATTGGTAAAAATGGTGGATTTATCAATTACTCATTGGATTTTTTGTCGAACGCAAAGACATACAGGCAAGCGCCTGTGTCGCCGAATTATGCTACCGATAAAGATGCTCTCGCCTACATAAACAGCGGCAGAAGGGCCTTCGGAGATGGTTCAATTACTACCGGTGGAGTAATGTACAATATGGAAATACCTACAAGCGAATCCGAAAAAACGACTTTCTATTCATTCGGCGGATACAACTATAAATCTTCTGATGCCTTTGCTTATTCACGTAATCTTACTGAAAGGCCAGATCGATTTCCGACAGATCAAAATTATAATCCGATCATTGTGCCATCGATTATGCGAGAAACCAAAGATGGTAGCGAAACATATTATAACCCTCACATACAAACGCATATCACCGATGTATCCTTCGCTGCAGGTATAAAAGGTAGTGCAGGGGCTGACTGGCGGTGGGATTTAAGCAATAATACAGGATATAATAATTTTAATTATTTCGGCGACAAAACGTTTAATGCTTCGCTGATTGGTCAGGCAACGCCAACTCATTTTGACGATGGCGGCTTTAATTTTTTACAAAACACAACTAATATTGATTTCAGCAAATCGTTCAAAAGCGTTCTTTCAGGATTGAACCTGGGTCTAGGTACAGAATTCAGGTACGAGAATTACAAGATTTATAAAGGGGAAGATCAGTCCTTCAAGAACTATGACCCAAATCAGACTCAGGCGGGAGGATCTCAGGGGTTTCCAGGATTTAGTAATACTGATGCAGTAAATGCAAATCGAACAAATATTGGAGTTTACGCAGACGCAGAATTAAACGTCACATCTAAATGGTTGCTCGATGGAGCTGTTCGTTTTGAAAATTACTCTGACTTTGGATCAGTATTTACGGGTAAACTTGCCACAAGATATAAAGTGAGTGATAAGTTTAATATAAGAGGATCAGTGAGTACAGGATTCAGAGCTCCTTCATTAGCCCAGATTCATTTTAGTAACACACTAACTTCTTTTAGTGGCGGAGAATTAGTACAATCTCTTATTGCACCAAATACCAGTGCTATTGCACGTGCAGCAGGAATACCAGAATTAAAAGAAGAAAAATCTATCAATGCAAGCCTTGGGTTTTCCTGGAAACCGGTATCTGGATTTACTCTTACTGTTGACGGATATATCGTAAAAGTAAAAGACAGGGTTGTGCTTTCTGGCTTATTCAGCAAAGATGATACTACGTTGCCTGCTTCTTTCAGGTCTCAGTTCCCGTCTGATGTTTCCACTGCACAGTTTTTTGCGAACGCAGTCAACACAACAAATATTGGCTTGGATATCGTAGCGGATTACACAAAAAGGTTCGGTAAGAATACATTGAAAATCTTATTGGCCGGAAACCTTCAGAATGTAAATATTGATAAGATCAATTATCCTTCTGCATTCAGCGGAAGCGAAGCCCAAAAAAGAAATTTTTATAGCTATAGAGAAGAGGCTTTTCTCAAAGCCTCCGCACCTAAAGCTAAGTTTTCTCTCGGGCTTGACTATACTATGTCTAAAATCGGCTTTGGCGCCCACTTTACTTCTTTTGGAAAGATTCTTTTGTTAGGCTTCGGTGATGGTACCTCCCTTTATCCGCAAATACCAAGCGATGCTGACCCAAATGTTGAAGTACCGGAAGAGTTCAACTATAAAAGTAAAATCACGACAGATATTTATGTATCATACAAATTTTCAAAGAAGATCAGCTGGTTTATCGGAGCAGATAATGTATTTAATGTACATCCTGACCTGGGTGTAAACCCATTAGCAAAAACATGGTTTACCGGCGACAATGAATCAGGTGGCCCATGGGATTCCGTACAAATGGGATTCAATGGAAGAAGATTGTTTACAAAAGTGGCGTTGAACTTCTAAAAACAATTAGTTTAAATAAATAATAAAACCCCGTTTATAGACGGGGTTTTATTATTTATGCGATTTAATCAAATATCTTTTTATAGAAGAGTGAGATCCTATTAAATCAACGTCATTTCTTTTTCTGGTTGCGGTACATTTCGTTAAGTCCTGTCACAACATCTTTTGTGATATTGAAAGCGCTGTCTTTATAAAAAAACAAGCCGCTTTCATTGGCGAAGATGTATGAGTAAGTATTGTTCTGGTTATACTGGCTGAGAAAAGTTTCAATCATTTTTTTCATGTTCGTATTCAGGTTCATATACAAACCTTGATATTCGCGATCCAGTTCATCTTTGCGAGTTCTGAATTTTTCCTGCCGCCCTATCAGATCTTGTTGTGCAGCCTCACCTTGCGCCTGTGTCATTGTAGCTGATTGTCCCTGGTATTCATTCGCCTTTTCCCGATATTGCTGATCAAGACGGGCCAGTTCAATTGAATTCTTCTCTTCCTTTTTGCTCAATTCACTTTTTACGTCTTTCACCATATCGCAATTATTGTCCAGCGAGTCCATTTCGAAATATGCGATGCGGCAAGTACTATTATTAACCTGTTGTGCTAGCGTGGTAATTTTCTTTTCGCTTGCCGAACCTGATTTTGAAGAAGCATATGTTTTATAAAATAAAAAACCGACTGCCGCCAGCAGTACGATATTCATTATCAGCAACACATTTTTCATTTCGAATGGTTTTTTGCAAATTAAAAAGGAATACCCCGGTAAACATAGGGCTTATTTTTATTTAGGAAACTGTTAACTAAACGCTAATGAAAACGCTAATAGTAATGCGAATAAGAACTAATAGAACTCGAATAGAGTCTGAAAGTGGCAATAGTAAAACCTTAAATTCAATTTATCTCAACGAATTAGAACGACCGATTAGCGTTCTATTAGCACTCATTAGCGTCTATTAGTGTGCAAAAAAAAGGAGCAGGTTTTACCTACTCCTTTAAAATTCTATTAGCGTTCTATTAGTTATAATTAGCGCAACTTAGTGTGCATTATTCTTCTTCGTCAAACGCCATCACTTCTTTCGTCGTCTGCAACAATTCGTATTCTTCCTTGCTACCTACGATCGTGTTTTCAAAGTCACGAAGACCTGTACCTGCAGGGATCGGGTGTCCGGTGATGACATTCTCTTTCAATCCGAGCATGTCATCCGTTTTACCTTGTATAGCTGCAGAAGACAATACTTTCGTTGTTTCCTGGAATGATGCTGCAGATATCCAGCTTTGCACACCCAGAGATGCTTTCGTGATACCTAACAATGTAGGCGCGGAAGTAGCCGGTTGTGCATCGCGGAATTCAATAAGTTTCTTATCATTTCTGCGAAGAATAGAATTCTCTTCTCTTAATTCACGAAGCGTCATGATCTGACCTGCACGAACCTTAGTTGAATCACCAGGTTCAGTCACCACTTTCTTATCGAAGATGTAATCATTCTCGTCAATGAATTCGAATTTATCCACCAGGTCTTCTTCGAGGAACTTAGTATCTCCCGGATCGACAATGCTTACTTTGCGCATCATCTGGCGAACGATTACTTCGATGTGCTTATCGTTGATCTTCACACCTTGTAAACGATAAACTTCCTGGATTTCATTTACAACGTACTGTTGTACTGCAAATGGTCCTTGAATAGAAAGAATATCCTGAGGAGATGTTTGTCCGTCTGACAGCGGCGAACCTGCTTTTACGAAGTCACCATCCTGTGCAAGTATTTGTCTTGTTAAAGGAACAAGATATTTCTTCTGTACACCGTCTTTAGCTTCGATAATGATCTCACGGTTACCACGTTTTACAGCTCCCATTGAAACCACACCGTCGATTTCGGAAACAACAGCAGGGTTACCAGGGTTTCTTGCTTCAAACAACTCTGTTACACGTGGCAGACCACCGGTGATATCTCTTAACTTGCCAAGTATACGCGGTATTTTCACAAGTACCTTACCAGCCTTCACATCATCACCTTCTTCTGGTATGATATGGCTTCCGGTTGGTAAGTTGTATGATTTATTTTCTTTTCCTTCTACAATAATGGATGGGATCTTTGTCTTGTCCCTTGTTTCTATAACAACTTTTTCACGGTGACCAGTTTGCTCATCGGCTTCTTCACGGAACGTAACACCTTCAATAACGTTTTCAAATTTCAAAACACCATTTATCTCAGCAACAATTACGTTGTTGTAGGGGTCCCATGCACAGATTACATCACCCTTCGAAACCTTCTGACCATCTTTAACAGACAGCGTCGCACCGTAAGGAATGTTATTTGAAATGAGCAATCTGTCATTTTTAGTATCGATAATACGAACTTCACCTGTACGTCCGATAACGACCTGTACTTTTTCACCTTCATTGTTCTCTGTCACAACAGTACGTAATCCATCAAACTGAATTGTACCATCAAACTTAGCCAACAAAGTAGAATCAACAGTTGCAGAACCTGCAACACCACCCACGTGGAATGTACGAAGTGTCAACTGTGTTCCCGGCTCACCAATTGATTGTGCTGCAATGATACCTACAGCATCACCACTCTGAGCAATAGCACCAGAAGCGAGGTTCTTACCATAACATTTTACACAAACACCTCTTTTGCTTTCGCAAGTTAAAACCGAACGGATTTCTACAGTTTCAACACCTGCTTCTTCTATCTTTCTCGCCAGATCTGAAGTGATATCTTCCCCGCCAGCTACGAGCAATTCGTCGTTCTGCGGGTGGTAGATGTCATGCAATGAAGTACGTCCTTCAATCCTATCTGATAATGGCTCGATGATATCTTCATTATCTTTCAATGCAGAGGTTGCAATACCACGCAATGTGCCACAATCTTCTTCTGTAATAACAACATCCTGCGATACGTCAACAAGTCGACGTGTAAGGTAACCGGCGTCTGCAGTTTTCAACGCTGTATCCGCAAGACCTTTACGGGCACCATGGGTAGAGATAAAGTAATCCAATACATTCAATCCACCTTTGAAATTTGAAAGAATCGGATTTTCGATAATTTCAGAACCAGTAGAACCTGATTTTCTTGGCTTCGCCATCAAACCTCTCATACCAGCCAGCTGCTTAATCTGCTGCTTAGAACCACGGGCGCCGGAGTCAAGCATCATGTATACAGAGTTGAAGCCTTGCTTATCACTACTCAATTCGCGAATAAGGGTTTCTGTTATTCTTGTATCTACACGGCTCCAGATATCAACAATCTGGTTATAACGTTCATTGTTTGTGATAAGGCCCATGTTATAGTTATCCCAAACCTCATTCACTTCGCCTTTTGCATTCTCTAGCAACTCTTCTTTAATATCAGGGATAATCAGGTCATTAATACTGAATGATAAGCCTCCCTGGAAAGCGCTACGGAAACCAAGCTGCTTGATATCATCCAGGAATTTTACTGTCTTCGGAATGTTGGTAATTTCGATAATGTCACCAATGATTTCACGAAGGTTTTTCTTTGTCAATAAAGCATTTACAAAACCAACTTCTGCAGGTACATGCTGGTTGAAGATTACACGCCCTACTGTTGTTTCGATTAATTTATGCTCCAACAAACCATCACTATTGCGTATGTTGGTTTTTACTTTGATAAAAGCATGAAGGTCAATCTTGCCTTCGTTATAGGCAATGATTACTTCTTCAGTATTATAGAAAATCATTCCTTCACCCTTCACCTTGTCTTCACCTATCGATTTCTTCCCTTTAGAAATATAGTAAAGACCTAACACCATGTCCTGTGAAGGCAGTGTAATTGGCTGGCCACTTTGAGGATTCAGGATGTTATGTGAAGCAAGCATCAGTAATTGTGCTTCAAGAACAGCAGCGTTGCTCAATGGTACGTGAACCGCCATCTGGTCACCATCAAAGTCCGCATTGAAGGCCGTTGTTACCAATGGGTGTAATTGTATCGCTTTACCCTCGATCAGTTTTGGCTGGAATGCCTGAATAGACAAACGGTGAAGCGTTGGGGCACGGTTCAACATGATCGGATGCCCTTTCAATATATTTTCAAGGATATCCCAGATAACAGCTTCTTTTTTATCAACAAGCTTTCTTGCTGATTTCACTGTTTTTACGATACCCCTT
This sequence comes from Chitinophagaceae bacterium, assembly GCA_049840875.1. Classification (GTDB taxonomy): domain Bacteria; phylum Bacteroidota; class Bacteroidia; order Chitinophagales; family Chitinophagaceae; genus JAFDYH01. The sequence goes on from JASGJE010000011.1 coordinate 337,948, forward strand.
TCAATCAATTTGCGGATGATAAACGGCTTGAACAATTCAGCAGCCATATCTTTTGGCAAACCGCATTCGTGCAATTTTAATTCAGGACCAACAACGATAACCGAACGACCAGAATAGTCAACACGTTTACCAAGAAGGTTCTGACGGAAACGACCTTGTTTACCTTTCAATACATCACTGAGAGATTTCAATGCACGTCCACCTTCTGCTTTTACAGCATTTGATTTACGGCTGTTATCAAACAATGAATCTACCGCTTCCTGCAGCATACGCTTTTCGTTACGAAGGATTACTTCAGGAGCTTTAATTTCCAACAATCTCTTCAAACGATTATTACGAATTATCACACGACGATACAAATCGTTCAAATCGGATGATGCAAAACGACCTCCATCCAGGGGAACTAACGGACGCAGTTCTGGTGGAATAACAGGAATGTATTGCATTACCATCCATTCAGGGCGATTCGTAATTCTTGTATTTGCATCACGGAATGCCTCTACAACGCTCAAACGCTTTAATGCATCTGCCTTACGTTGTTGTGAAGTTTCATTTGCCGCTGCATTGCGAAGATCAAACGATAACTGATCAAGATCGATTCTTGCCAGCATATCATGCACTGCTTCAGCGCCCATCTTTGCAATGAACTTGTTCGGATCTTCATCTGGCAGATACTGGTTGTCTTTGGGCAGTGTATCCAGAATATCAAGGTATTCCTCTTCAGTCAACAAGTCACCATAATTCTGGCCTTTGTCAACGCGGATACCCGGTTGTATTACTACAAATCTTTCATAGTAAACAATTGTCTCCAGTTTTTTAGAGCTTACTCCAAGCAGGTAACCAATTTTATTCGGTAATGATTTAAAATACCAGATATGAACAACCGGTACTACCAGTTTGATATGCCCCATTCTTTCACGACGCACTTTCTTTTCAGTTACCTCTACACCACAACGATCACACACGATACCTTTATAGCGGATACGCTTATACTTTCCACAAGCACATTCATAATCTTTTACCGGCCCGAAAATACGTTCGCAAAACAAACCATCACGCTCAGGTTTGTATGTACGATAGTTAATCGTTTCAGGCTTTAATACTTCGCCATAACTTCTCTCTAGAATAGTATCTGGTGAAGCAAGGCCAATTGTAATTTTTGAAAACGCGGCTCTTGGACGATTTTCTTTTTTAATAGCCATAGTATTCTTTATAGTTGTTAGAACCTAATAGTTGTTAATTCAAAAATCAAAAGTAAAAATTCAAAAACCCTAAGGCTCTACCCCTCTTTTTACCTTTTAATTTTTACTTTTTACTCGAATTTCAAATCCAATCCCAACCCTCTCAATTCATGAACCAATACATTGAACGATTCAGGAATACCTGCTCTCGGAATATTATCACCTTTCACGATCGACTCGTACGTTTTAGCACGACCGATAATATCATCCGATTTCAATGTCAATAACTCCTGGAGAATGTTTGATGCACCATATGCTTCCAATGCCCACACTTCCATTTCACCAAAACGCTGACCACCAAACTGTGCTTTACCACCCAATGGTTGTTGTGTGATCAAGCTGTATGGTCCGATTGAACGGGCATGCATCTTATCATCCACCATGTGGTGTAACTTGATCACATAGATGATACCAACGGTTGCTTTCTGGTGGAAACGTTCACCGGTTTCGCCATCATATAAGTAGGTGTGGCCAAACTTTGGAATGCCTGCATCTGCACAGTATTTCTCTATTTCTTCAGTTGAAGCACCATCGAAAATTGGTGTCGCGAATTTGATACCTAATTTTTCTCCAGCCCAACCTAAAACAGTTTCGTAAATCTGTCCGAGGTTCATACGGCTTGGTACACCAAGTGGGTTCAACACAATGTCAACCGGTGTTCCATCTTCAAGGAACGGCATGTCTTCATGACGAACGATTTTCGCAACAATACCCTTGTTACCGTGACGACCCGCCATCTTATCTCCCACTTTCAGCTTACGCTTAACGGCGATATACACTTTTGCGAGTTTCAACACACCGGCAGGTAATTCATCACCGATTGAAATGTTGAACTTATCTCTCTTATAACGACCAAGTTCTTCGTTGAACTTGATGTTGTAGTTGTGTAATAAAATATTTACCTGATCGTCCACTTTAGCATCACCAGTCCATCCCAATGGATTGATGTTAGCGTAGTCAAGGCCAGAAAGGTTCTTTATCGTAAACTTTGCTCCCTTACCAATCTGCACTTCGCCAAAGTTGTTGCTTACGCCGGTTGATGCATGATCCTTTAATAAAGTGCTTAGCTTTTCTAAAAGAACAGTCATTAAATCAGTCTCGTTCTTTTCGTGAATTTTTTCCAGTTTTTCGATAGCGGCTTTCTCTCTTACTTTAGCATTCTTATCTTTCTTCGCTCTCTGGAAAAGTTTCTTGTCGATCACGATTCCTTCTACTCCATTTGGCGCTTTCAACGAAGCATCTTTTGCATCACCAGCTTTATCACCGAATATCGCACGTAAAAGCTTTTCTTCCGGTGTAGGATCACTTTCACCTTTTGGAGTGATCTTACCAATCAAGATATCACCTTCTTTTATTTGTGCACCAATACGAATGATACCATTTTCATCAAGATCTTTTGTTGCTTCTTCCGATACATTTGGAATATCCGGCGTCAATTCTTCTTCACCCAATTTTGTATCACGAACTTCCAGTTCATATTCAGAAATGTGAACAGAAGTAAACAAATCTTCTTTTACCACTCTCTCACTGATTACGATCGCATCTTCGAAGTTGTATCCCTTCCATGGCATGAATGCCACTTTCAGATTTTTACCAAGAGCGAGTTCACCATTTTGAGTTGCATATCCTTCAGTAAGGAAATCGCCTTCTTTTACATGCTGGCCTTTCTTTACCGCAGGTTTCAGGTTGATTGAAGTTTCCTGGTTTGTTTTTATAAACTTCGTGAGTTTATAAACAATCAGGTCATCTTCAAAACTTACTAGTTTCTGCGATTCATTACGATTGTAACGAACATGAATTTCATTGGCGTCTACATATTCTACCACACCATTTCCATCTGAGTGTATCTGAATTCTTGCATCTCTTGCAGCCTTGCCTTCTAAACCAGTTCCTACAACAGGAACATCAGGACGGATCAATGGAACGGCCTGGCGTTGCATGTTTGAACCCATCAACGCACGATTCGCATCATCATGCTCAAGGAATGGGATCAATGATGCGCTCAAACCAACAATCTGGTTCGGAGCAACGTCCATAAATTCCACATCTTTTTTATCAAGGATCGGGAAGTCGCCAGTTTCACGGCTTACTATCTTTTCTTCCACGAAATTCCCTTTCTCATCCAACGGAGAGTTTGCCTGCGCAATCTTTGCAGTATCTTCCTCTTCTGCACTCAGGAAGGTCAACTCCTTCATGTTCACTTTTCCTTCTGCTACTTTACGATATGGCGTTTCAATGAAACCCATCTCGTTGATTTTCGCATGTACGCAAAGAGTAGATATCAATCCGATATTGGGTCCTTCAGGAGTTTCAATTGTACACAGACGACCATAGTGTGAATAGTGTACGTCACGAACCTCAAAGCCTGCTCTTTCACGACTTAAACCGCCTGGCCCGAGCGCTGAAATACGACGCTTGTGTGTGATCTCAGACAAAGGATTTGTCTGATCAAGGAACTGCGATAACTGTGAAGTACCGAAGAATGAATTGATCACAGAAGAAAGCGTTCTTGCATTGATCAGGTCAACCGGTGTAAATACTTCATTATCGCGTACGTTCATTCTTTCACGAATCGTTCTCGCCATACGTGCAAGACCTACACCAAACTGAGCATATAGCTGCTCACCCACTGTACGCACACGACGGTTACTCAGGTGATCAATATCATCGATTTCCGCTTTACCGTTTGTAAGACGAACAAGATATTTGATGATCTCGATGATATCTTCTTTTGTCAACGTCTTTTGATCCAGCGGAGAATCAAGGTTCAGCTTGCGGTTGATTTTATAACGACCAACTTCTCCTAAGATCGTAACGCTTATCGCTAAAGAATAATTTATCGATAATACCTCTCGCAGTTTCATTGTCCGGAGCATCAGCACCACGCAATTGGCGGTAGATATGCTGAACCGCTTCCAATTCACTGTTTGAAGTATCCTTGTTTAACGTGTTGTAGATAATCGCATAGTCACCGCCAACATCATCTTTCTGAATGAATACGCTCTTCACATCCATTTCAGAAATCGTTTCGATCGCTTCTTCATCAAGAACAGAATCACGCTCTAATACGATTTCATTACGTTCAATAGAAACAACTTCACCGGTATCTTCATCTACGAAATCTTCTACCCAGCTTCTTAATACACGGGCAGCAAGTCGACGACCAACGTATTTCTGCAAATGCTTTTTATCGGCTTCTACTTCGTCAGCCATACCAAACAATTCCAGAATGTCTTTATCTGTTTCGTAGCCGATAGAACGTAGTAATGTAGTTACGGGGAATTTTTTCTTACGGTCGATATAAGCATACATGACATTGTTAATGTCTGTAGCAAACTCCATCCACGCTCCTTTGAAAGGAATTACCCTTGCAGAGTAAATCTTTGTACCATTCGGGTGAATAGATTGACCGAAAAATACACCAGGTGATCGGTGTAACTGAGAAACCACCACACGCTCTGCACCATTGATAACAAATGTGCCCGTGGGAGTCATGTAAGGGATATTTCCTAAGGAACACATCCTGAACGATCGTCTGGAAATCCACGTGTTCTTCATCGTTACAACTCAATCTCAATTTTGCTTTCAGAGGAACAGCGTAAGTTAAACCACGCTCCATACACTCTTCAATAGTGTAACGGGGCGGGTCGATAAAGTAATCCAGAAATTCCAGTACGAATATGTTCCTTGTATCAGTAATCGGGAAATTGTCTTTAAACACACGGAACAATCCTTCGATATTACGCTTATCAGGCGTAGTTTCTAACTGGAAAAACTCTCTGAATGATGCAATCTGAATATCTAGAAGGTCGGGAGCATCGGCCAGGTGTTTGATCTTTCCAAAATCAACCCTGGTGGTAATTTTTGTTGAAGACATATGCGATTAACCCTTTTTTTTATAATCGATGACGCAAAATCCATTCAAGGCTTTTACTTTCTAAAAAGCAAAAACAATTGAAATTCAACTATTTGATTAAGATTTGTGACGTCAAAATGTGTTTGGCCAAAATTAAAGGAACGCAAAGGTAAGGAATAATCAATTACGAACAAGAAAGTTTTGCTAACAAATACTAGGCCATAAAGTCACGAAAATGATTCAATTCCAGTCTTTTTTAATGGAAATTATATAAGACTATTCCCTAACGATGAAACAAACAATTAAAGACTATTTTAAGTTCACCAGGAAAGAACGAATTGGCGTTATAGTGATTATCCTGATCCTGACAATCGTATTCTTTTTTGCCTAATCTCACAACAATTGGAACATCTAAATCTTCTGTGAATGAAGATACCGCCTGGTTAAAAAGGATGGGACAATTGGTAAAGACTCGGATTCAGATTCGACTGCCACTGAAGATGAAAGCTCTTCGTTTGTTATTCCCGAAAAAGGCGAAAAAGAAAATGACGGCAAGGAGGAAATTGTGCTTTTTTATTTCAATCCAAACACGTTGTCAGAAGAAGGATGGAAAAAATTGGGTATTCGGGAAAAAACAATCCACACTATAAAAAATTACCTTACCAAAGGAGGTGTGTTTAAAAATGCTGAAGACCTTCGGAAAATTTATGGATTAAGCGAAACAGAGTACCACCGGATAAGTCCATTTATCAAAATTGAAAATGAAAATAAAATCGAAGAACCCGAACCGTCGAAAACCGAAGAAAAATCATACACGGCAAGAAAATCAATCACGCCATCCGTAGTAGAGCTTAATAGTACTGATACAACGGCTCTGATCGCCTTACCAGGGATTGGCAGTAAACTGGCCGCAAGGATTATAAATTTCAGGGACAAATTAGGCGGCTTTTATTCTGTAGATCAGTTAAAGGAAACCTATGGCATTGCAGATTCGGTGTTTCAAAAAATAAAGCCTTATCTGAAAGTCAACGAGGCTTCGATTAAGAGAATAAATATCAATTCAATAACATTAGACGAATTAAAAACTCATCCTTACATAAAGTACAACATCGCAAAAACTATCATTGGTTATCGGAATGAACACGGACAATTTTCAAAAATGGATGACCTTAAAAAAATAATGACAATCACTGACGAAGTCTATACTAAGATTACACCCTATCTCACTTTGCAATAGCTCTTTAATTCGATGTATTTTATTTGAGAAGTTGTTCTGTATCGATAACCAATTGTGTAGAAGTAGTTCGAAAAGTTGTATCAGAGACATATATATCTTTTCCTGCCCAGCTTTTCACTATCAGCTTTTGAGTAATCGTAGCGTCCCCGGTTTTTTCATAAACAATTTCGCGTACGAGAACCTCTGGTGTCCAAGGGAAAAATGTTGATGGCACTCCAAACTCATCCCATGAACGTGTGATTCCATATTTCTTTTCAAAAAAATCCTCCGCAGGCTGGATGAAATGAATACTATCTATGCCGTTGTGATAATTCGCTTCGACAAATTTTCTCACAGCATCATATTCTTTTGAAACAGGCGTCAAAAACTGCAGATTAAAATTATACCAGGCGTTTATTACAAAAAGGCAACAAACAATTCCGACAATAAACGAAGATTTTTGCCTGATGATTTTTGCACGCAGCAAAGTATCAGCAACAATAAAGAACACAGCCATGCTTAAGGCAAAGATCGTCCTGTTCGAAGCATAATTTTCCTTTACAATCAAAGACGGTAGATATATTAAGCCCAATAGACAAAAAAGAAACAAGAAATAGTTGAATCTTGAAACTGGTTTGAGACTCTTACGTTGAATAAACGAGGCAACAAACCAAAATGCAGCTGTCAAAATATAAACGACTGCGCCAGTGATACTATTTTCATTAAATAATGTTGTGAAATGAAACGCACTATTTAAAGGTCTTGCAAGAAAAAAAGGAAGTTTATTTCCAACGTTTATGTGCAATCCTGTTCTGATTGATTCGTCGATATGATTCGCTTTGAGAGAATATTTGAACAATACGTAATAAATCACATAAACAAGAAAGTAACCAGCAATGCCGATTATTAATTTTCTTGACACAGTGGAGGAAGATATAAATAGCAATAAAAATGGTATTAAGAAACAACCAAAGCAATTCTGGTAAGTAAAAAGACATGTAACTCCTGCTACTAGTGAAGCTATAAAATTCCAACCTGAAAGTGATATACGATTATCCTGAAAGCGAATACCACGATATAAAAAATAGCCGGATAACAAGCCTAATGTGTTTGCCAAAAAAAGTTCAAAGCAAGCGCCCCATCCGATTGAAATTATCGTAGACGGTGTGCAAATCATATATAGAACAGAAAAGAAAGGAAGGATTTCAGGCAGTTTTTCCCTTTCGCTAATTTTTTTTAGAATAAAATACCAAATTGGTATGTTGATGAGCCAACCAGTTAATGCAAGTATTCTTATCCATGTTAATCCTTTGATCGTGGCTACAGAACCGAACAAGATGGAAGCAAGTTTAGCGGTTACGTAGCGACCATATTGCAGTAGCGTGCCTGACGAATCTTGCATACCAGACCGCCATTGCCACAAACCTGTTAATTCATCAGTATAAGCATATTCAGTATAAAATATGGGATAAAAAATGATGATAGCTGCTACAACAAGAATTAAAATATGTAAGAAGCTTTGTCGTGAGTTACCATGCATGTTATGAAGGTAGGTGAGCCGCAATAAAAAACCCCGCTATGTGCGGGGTTAATTTATTTTAATCTAAAAAGATTAAGCGATTTCAACGTCAGCGCCTGCTTCTTTCAGTTTGTTTGCAATTTCTTCTGCTTCAGCTTTAGCAACGCCTTCTTTAATTGGTTTTGGTGCACCATCAACCAATTCTTTGGCTTCTTTCAAACCAAGACCAGTCAACTCCTTAACGATCTTAACTACGTTCAGTTTAGAAGCACCACCGCTCTTCAATATTACATTGAATGCAGTTTTTTCTTCAGCAGCAGCAGCGCCACCACCTTCGCCACCAGCACTAACTACAACCGCAGCTGCAGCTGGTTCAATACCATATTCTGATTTTAAGAAGTCAGCCAGCTCCTGTACTTCTTTTACTGTCAAGCCTACTAATGATTCGGCTAATGCTTTTACGTCTGCCATTTTGATTTAAATTTTTACCGTCTTCACCGCTTTTTGTTAGCTCCGACGGAGTTTAAAAAAATTGTTTACCCCCATCCCCTAAAGGGGAGCTTTTAAAACCCAACTGGGGGAAAATGGGTCTATATGTTCGATGGCCTATCATTTTTAAATAGACAATAAACCATAAACTTAAAACTTATTCTGCCGGTGCGGCTTCAGCGCCTGCAGCTTTCTGTTCGTGGTGGTGCAATAAAGCAGCCAGTACACGTTTCGCAGGAGATTGCAACAATCCGATAACTTCCCCGATCAATTCGTTCTTTGTTTTGATCTTAGTTAATGCTGTCAATTGATTGTCGCCGCTATAAACATCGCCATTGATAAACGCAGCTTTTAATACAGGTTTTTCACCGTTTGTTTCCTTACGGAAAGAACTTAGAATTAAAGCTGGTTCTTTCGGGTTTTCAGAAAAGAGCAAAGCAGTTACATTGTGCAGTGAATCATAAACACCAGAATAACGTTCTGCGTCGATCGATTCAAGCGCCTTTTTAATCAATGTATTTTTTGCCACTTTCATTTCCACGTTCTTGCTGAAGCAAGCTCTGCGTAATTTGCCCACCTGTGCCACAGTCAGTGACTCTGTATCGGTAACATAGAAGTTGCTGTACTGAGAAAATTTATCTTTCAGCACCCCTATTACTTCGTTTTTTTGATCTTTTGTCATGATTAATATTTTGTAATCACTTATCGGGATTAGTGAACAAATGCTTTTGTGTCAATTGTAATACCTGGGCTCATCGTGCTGGCCAGGCTGATGCCTCTCAGGTAAATTCCTTTTGCTGAAGATGGCTTCGCCTTGATAATTGCATTCAACAGTTCCTGGCTGTTTTCAGCAATTTTCTCAGGAGTAAAGCTAACGCGGCCGATAGAAGCATGGATGATACCAGCCTTATCAACTTTGAAAGCTATTTTACCACCCTTCACCTCGTTCACCGCTGCAGCTACATCATTGCTTACAGTACCAGTTTTAGGATTCGGCATCAGGTTGCGTGGGCCTAATACTTTACCAAGTTTACCAATCTTTGGCATTACAGACGGAGTGGCGATGATTACATCAACATCTACCCAACCGCCTTCTATTTTGGTAATAAATTCGTCAAGACCAACAAAGTCTGCGCCTGCAGCTCTTGCTGCTTCTTCTTTATCAGGAGTGCAAAGCACCAATACTTTTTTCGTTTTACCAGTACCGTGAGGAAGTGTAACCGTACCACGGATAGCCTGGTCTGCTTTTTTAGGATCAACGCCTAAACGGATATGCAGGTCAACAGATGCATCAAACTTGCAGGTAGTTATTTGCTTTACCAGCGAAGATGCATCTTTCAGTGAGTAAGATTTATTGTTGTCAACCTTAGCTTCAGCAGCTTTTCTTTTCTTAGTAATTGCCATTTGAAATCGTTTAAAGTTTTTTCAAAAGCCCTGCGAAGGGTTTAGTTTTCCCAGGGAGCTTTTCCTTCTACTGTTAATCCCATGCTGCGAGCTGTACCAGCTACCATTTTCATGGCGCTTTCTACAGTAAAGCAGTTCAGGTCAGGCATTTTGTCTTTTGCAATAGCCTCTACCTGGTTCCAGTTTACTTTACCCACTTTGCTGCGATTACTTTCTTTAGATCCTTTCTGAATCTTTGCTGCTTCGAGCAATTGAATAGCCGCTGGAGGGGTTTTGATTACAAACTCAAAACTTTTGTCAGAATAGACTGTGATTAATACAGGAAGCACTTTTCCCATTTTATCCTGTGTTCTTGCATTGAACTGCTTGCAGAATTCCATGATATTGATACCCTTGGAACCAAGCGCAGGACCGATCGGCGGTGCAGGGTTTGCCTGGCCACCTTTACACTGCAGCTTTACATAGCCGGTGATTTCTTTTGCCATTTTTTTCGATTTATTGGTTCAAACGACTGTTCACTATTTATTAGTTACTAAGTCTCCCAATCCGATTGCTATCGGATTCCTCATCCGCCAACGGCGGATTGCTAAAGAACTAATTGGGGCTGCAAAAGTAGTGGATAAATCTGAATTTGAGAAACGAATTTTCAGTTTTAATGCGTCTGTTTTTACCATCACAATTTACTTCCAACCCGTTATTGTTCTTTAATTCAAGTTCCAGCAATACGCCAAACGGCGAATTGATGCTGATGTTGCTCAGATTTGCTTTACGATTGTCAATTAGTGGCACGCTTTAATAGCCGCCGTTTATAGTTTCTAAATTGATATGATTCAATTATTGAAGCTTTGAAAATGACCTCCCTTGTTTTACAGTTCATTTAATTATATTTACAAATACTAAACAATAGTTTACTAATTTTAAATTGAAGCCCCGAAAATCCACAGCGTGAAAGCAATTCAAAATCTTTTTATCCGCTCCAATATTTTTTTTATCATTTGGTGTATGATCGCCGCTTTCGGCGCTTATTTCTGTATGTATGCGTTTCGCAAGCCTTTCAATGCGGGAACATATGCCGGCTTAACATTATGGGGATTACATTACAAAAGCATTCTTGTTATCACACAGGTGATGGGTTACATGTTGTCGAAGTTTATAGGCATCAAGATAATCTCTGAATTAAAATCTACAAGCCGGAACAAACTGATTGTTCTGCTGATCCTGATAGCAGAAATTGCTCTGCTTCTTTTTGGGCTGGTCCCTTACCCTTTCAATTTCGTCTGCCTTTTTTTAAATGGTTTGCCACTCGGTATGGTGTGGGGCGTTGTATTCAGCTATCTCGAAGGAAGACGATTTACAGAAGTTTTGGCAATGGGATTAAGCACGAGCCTTATTATTTCATCGGGATATCTTAAGACAATTTATTTCTATGTGCATGATTGGTTTCCGTCGTTATCCGAATTCTGGCTCCCCTTTGTAATTGGTTTACTCTTCCTACCTCTATTTCTTTTATTCGTTTGGATGTTGTCTGTTATTCCTGCACCAACGCCGGAAGATATTCAACGACGATCTCCGCGGCTTCCAATGACGAATGAAGATAAGAGAAATGTGTTTCGTCAATATGGAATCGGCCTCGTCGGTTTGGTTATTGTATATGCCATGCTCGCAACGCTCAGGGATTTCAGAGATAATTTCTCAGTTGAAATCTGGAACGAAATACAGCCCGGCTGGGATAAAACCGTTTTTGCAAAAACAGAAACGATTGCAGGTATCGTAGTGCTCATAGCTGTTGGGTTATTATCGGTAATCAAAAGCAATCGAAAAGGTTTTTTAGCAACAAACATTCTTATTCTCATCGGTCTTGGCACAACAGGTATTTCAACCTTTTTGTTTCATATAAACCTGCTACATCCTTTCTGGTGGATGTTGCTGTGTGGCACAGGTCTTTTCCTTGCTTATATTCCTTTCCAGGTGGCTATGTTTGAAAGAATGATCGCTTTTTTCCGCATCAAAGCGAACGCCGGCTTCTTTGTATACATCTGTGATGCGATTGGATACCTGGGTAGTGTTGTTCTTTTACTTTACAAAGAATTTCTCATGAAAGATTTGAGCTGGTCGAATATGCTGATCAGGTTTTCTTATATGGAAGTTGTGGTTTCTCTGGCGATTATGGTTTTCTGTATCGCATTCTTCATGAACAAGAAAAAGAAACACATACCGACACCAGAAATGGTTAGTTGAATTAATAAAAAAATAACCAGGTATTAATAATGAATTGATATAAATACATTGATTTTATAGAATACCGGAACTATCCTAAACATGTTAATATGAAAAAACTTTTGTTCACTCCCGGGCCTCTTTCTACTTCCAAAACTGTAAAAGAAGCGATGCTTGAGGATATGGGATCAAGGGATCACGCTTTCGTAAATGCTGTAAAAGAAATACGGAACGGTCTTTTAGAATTGGCGCATGTATCAGCAAAAGAAGGATACGAATGTGTGATTATGCAGGGCTCAGGAACATTCGGAGTAGAAAGCGTTATCAGTAGTGTTATTGGTAAAAAAGATGTTTTATTGATTCTTGCAAACGGAGCTTATGGAGAACGTATCGTAAAAATGGCAATTATTCATGGACTGGCTCATCACGTACTTCGCTTTGATGAAGACCAGGTAGTAGATCCTCAAAAAATGGAAGAATTTATTGCTACACATCCGGATATAACACATATCGCCTGTATTCATAGCGAAACAACAACTGGTCTTTTTAACCCGATTACAGAAATCGGCGCGATTTCAAAAAAGCATAATAAAGTATTTATCGTAGATGCGATGAGCAGCTTTGGAGGAGTAAGTATGGACATGAAGAAAATGAATATTGATTTTCTTGTTTCATCGTCGAATAAATGCGTTGAAGGTGTTCCGGGTTTTGCATTTGCACTGTGCGTAAAAACAGAATTGGAAAAAGCAAGAGGTCAGGCAAGAAGCCTGAGCCTGGATTTATATGACCAATGGAAAGGTTTAGAAACGAATGGTCAGTTTCGCTTTACGCCACCTACTTTAAGCATCATGGCTTTCAGGAAAGCAATGGCTGAGTTGGAAGAAGAAGGTGGTATTGAAGCAAGGGAAAAACGCTACAAAGCCAATAAAAAAATATTGGATAATGGGATGGCTGATTTAGGGTTTAAACAATATCTTGAAACAGGTATTCAAGGACACATCATTACTTCATTTTTATATCCTGCAGACCCATCATTTAATTTTGAAAGATTTTATCAAAAACTAAATGACCGCGGATTTATCATTTATCCAGGTAAATTGAGTAAAGCAGATGCATTCAGGATTGGCAATATCGGGCAGATATTTCCTGATGATGTAAAAAATCTGATTGTTGCAATCCGCGAAGTATTGGAAGAAGAAAAAGTAAACGTTGCTGTCGAGCAGTAATTGTTTTATTGATTGTTTGTAATAAAAAAATACACAACAAGCATCAGGGCATCCCCTTTTCCAACATTCGACAATTTATGATTTAAACGGCTGTCAAGGAAAAGTGAATCACCTTCTTCAAATATGTAGCGTTTGTCTTCAATAAAATATTCAACAGTTCCTTTGATCATATAATTGAATTCAAACGAATCCGTTTTTACCATACGGTTTCGTTTGGCTCCCTTTTTTAGTTCCAGCAAAATAAAGTCAACCGGCCCGCCTTGCATGTTTCTTGTGAATGCGCGATGATATAGAAATCCTTTTGAATTTTCCTTTTCAAATACCTGGTAGTCGTTTTGCTTTTTGAATATAATAGGATTAGAATTCTTTTTTTGCTGGGTAATGTCTTTGAAAAATTCATTAAAATCAAGGTTCAATGCGGAAATGATACTCATCAGCACCCACAAAGAGGGCACAGTTCTGTTGTTTTCAATCTGCGAAATCAATCCTTTGCTCACCTGTGCTTTATCTGCCAGAACCTGCACTGTAATTTTTTTTTCCAATCTTACCTGCTTGATGCGATTACTGATTTGTAACAGCAGATCCTCGTTCATGTTTTGGTTTATTTGAAATACAAAATACTCAATATCTCCTATGGAATTCCGTAAAACTATTATTTAATAATATCCTAATCTGCAAACAGTAAAAAGGCCGTAACCTTTTGGGTTTACGGCCTTTCAAAAATTATTTAGATGTTGCACTAACCTATTTTCTCTACTTGTATATAGTTCAACTCCACAGGTGTAGAACGGCCGAATATTTTTACAGTAACTTTTAATTTCTTCTTTTCATCGTTTACTTCTTCTATCACACCATTAAAGTCATTAAATGGTCCCTCAATAATTTTAATAGTTTCACCAACAATGAATGGCTCGCTGATGCTAACACCGCCTACTTCAGCCATTTCATCCATTTTACCGAGCATTTTATTCACTTCTACTTTACGTAAAGCAATGGGATTTTCTTTGCCCAGAAAGTGAATGACGCTGTTTGTATTTTTTATCGTTTCACGAAGATCATCTCCAAGTTTACCTTCAATAATCTCGATCATTACATAACCCGGATAGTAGTTACGTTCTCTTACTACTTTCTTCCCGTTTTGCACTTTATACACTTTCTCTACAGGCAAAAATACCTGCTTCACAATTTCGCTCCAGCCACCTCTTGAAACTTCTTTATCGAGGTATTCTTTCACCTTGCGTTCCTTACCACTTACTACGCGAAGTACATACCATTTTGTTTCCTGTTGCTTGGCCTCTTGCTGGGTATTTGTGTTTGTCGTCTCCATCACTAAAACATTTTATAAATAAATTTCAAAACGGTGCCGGCAACAAAATCCATTATCCCAACCATCAATGTGAAAAGTAATGTGGCTACAAGCACGATCATAGTTGATTGTTGCAACTGGGCCCATGTAGGCCAGGTCACTTTTTCCGTCAATTCTTTGAAGGACTCTTTGAAATAATTAGCAATCTTAGTCATTTCTTTGTATTTAAGGTTTAAAGTTCAAGGTTGGTTTCTCCCGCCGGAAAAACGTTAAACTTTGAACATTAAACATTCAAACTTATTAGGCACGGGCGGAGAGATTCGAACTCCCATCAAAGGTTTTGGAGACCTCTATTCTGCCATTGAACTACGCCCGTAGAAAGCTAAAAGCTATTCCGTGTTACCGAAACAGCTTTTAGACTATGTTGTAAAGATATAAATCTTTTCTAAAGAAAGCCCGTCGGCTCGTGGCTAAAAGCTCGTAGCTCGAAGCCCCTTTTTACTTCAAAATCTCTGTTACCTGACCTGCACCAACTGTACGGCCACCTTCGCGAATCGCAAACTTCAAACCTTTTTCCATCGCGATCGGCTGGATCAATTTTACAGTCAATGAAGTGTTATCGCCAGGCATAACCATTTCAGTTCCTGCTGGTAATTCTACTTCACCAGTTACGTCCGTAGTACGGAAATAAAACTGAGGGCGGTATTTGTTGAAGAATGGAGTATGACGTCCACCTTCTTCTTTGCTCAATACGTAAACTTCGCATTTGAATTCAGTGTGCGGAGTGATAGAACCTGGTTTGCAAAGAACCATACCACGACGGATTTGAGTCTTTTCAATACCACGGAGCAGAAGACCTGCGTTATCACCAGCTTCACCTTCATCAAGCAACTTGCGGAACATTTCCACACCTGTTACAGTAGAAGCCAAAGGTGCATCCATCAAACCTACGATTTCAATAGCCTCACCCACTTTGATACGACCTCTTTCGATACGACCTGTAGCAACTGTACCACGACCAGTGATTGAAAATACGTCTTCAACAGACATAAGGAATGGTTGATCAACCGGACGCGGAGGCAGCGGAATATAGCTGTCAACAGCAGCCATCAGTTCATCGATAGCACCAACCCATTTTGCATCACCAGCAAGAGCGCCAGTTGCAGAACCTTTAATGATCGGTGTGTTATCACCATCAAAACCGTAGAAAGTAAGCAAATCACGGATTTCCATTTCTACAAGCTCGATCAGTTCAGGGTCGTCAACAAGGTCAATTTTATTCATAAAAACAACAATCTTAGGAACGCCTACCTGGCGGGCCAGAAGAATGTGTTCTTTTGTTTGTGGCATAGGACCGTCTGTAGCAGCAACAACCAGGATGGCACCATCCATTTGTGCAGCACCAGTGATCATATTTTTTACATAGTCAGCGTGACCAGGACAGTCAACGTGTGCATAGTGACGGTTAGCCGTCTGATACTCCACGTGTGCCGTATTGATCGTGATACCGCGTTCTTTTTCTTCAGGTGCAGCATCAATTTCATCATACTTTTTTGCTTGTGCCATACCTCTCTGAGCCAGAATGGTAGTGATAGCAGCAGTCAAAGTAGTTTTACCGTGGTCGATGTGACCGATCGTACCTACGTTCACGTGAGGTTTGTCCCTCTTAAAGGTCTCTTTTGACATTTTTATCCTTTTTTAAATTGTGGTTTTACCAAATTATTGTTTTCTAATTTATGTAGTCGGCAACAAAAATACTATTTAGCTTCTGTTGCGTCGCACATTTGTACTTTCTCCTCAAGTTCTGCCAGCCCGAAGTCTGAAGTCCGGAAGTCCGATTCGGAAATCTCTGCCTTTCGGTCTTTTGTCTTACGGACTTGCCTTCCATGAGCCGTTAAAGGGAATTGAACCCTTGACCTCTTCCTTACCAAGGAAGTGCTCTACCACTGAGCTACAACGGCGTAGTTCAGTTAGCAGTATCCAGTTTGCAGTTATTGCGACTGCCAACTGCCAACTGGAAAATGAGCGGAAGACCGGGCTCGAACCGGCCACCTGAAGCTTGGAAGGCTACCGCTCTACCAAATGAGCTACTTCCGCATCTTAATGTGCTGATATGCTAATGAGCAAATTTGTTAATGCCATAAATCAATCAGCTTTCAAATAAAGAACTTTTTTACTTTAAACCAATTAGCACATTAGCATATTTTCAAATTTGCTAATTGATTTGTGGGCAAGGATGGATTCGAACCACCGAACTCGTAAGAGGACAGATTTACAGTCTGTTGCCGTTGGCCACTTGGCTACTTGCCCGTTGTCAAATCGCCAATTGGCAGTTGCTAATTGACAAACTGAGCCACTTGTCGGAGTCGAACCAACGACCTACTGATTACAAATCAGTTGCTCTACCAACTGAGCTAAAGTGGCTTATAATTTAAATCCGTTATATACACAAAAAACTTCTCAGTCTCAATCTCTTCATTGGCCAACGGCCTTCCCGATATAAATCGAGATGCTCTACCAACTGAGCTAAAGTGGCTTATAAAGAAACTCTTGCGTATAAATGGCAATAAAGAGCTGCCCAAAATTTTGGGAATGCAAAGGTAAAGGAATTTGTGAATTGAAAAACTTTTTGAAGGATTTTTTCTCCTGAAAATCAGAATGAAATCAAATAAAAAAGACCCTTTCGGGTCTTAAAATAAGTTTGATAATAATCTAAGCTGCCTGTTTTTGCTTTTGTTTTTTAATTTGAATAACCAGCGATTCAAATGCATCATCAAAAGATGACTCGAAAGATTTGCTGGTTGCCTTTACGAATAAGCGATGACGGGGTACGTGTACTCTGATCTCTGCGATTTTGTCTTTAATGGTATGAACCACGTTGTCGAGTTTCAGAAACACATCTACTTTAATGATGCGGTCATGGAAAGTGCTAAGCTTTTGCAGTTTCTTTTCGATGTAGCCAACAAGCTTACTGTCCGCATCAAAACGAACAGATTGAATTTTTACGTTCATAACAATCGCAATTTTTATATGGTGAAACAATAAACAAAGAACTTGAGCTAATGAGGAAAAATCGTATTAGCTGATCCCGGTTTGTATGCCTCATGAAGTTAAGTCAGAATCAAAGTTTTTCCAAACAAAAACTGCTAAAAATTTCTTTCGAATGCTATGATTTTATCAAGCTTTAGGGTGTGCTTTTTTGTAGATATTTTTAAGCTTTTCAATCGTATTATGGGTATACACTTGTGTCGCTGCGAGACTGCTATGACCGAGCAATTCCTTTACTGCATTCAGGTTTGCGCCATTATTCATGAGGTGGGTAGCAAAGGTGTGGCGGAGAACGTGGGGACTTTTCTTGTCTAATGTCTTTACATTGTTATTCAATACCGTATTTACAAGCAGATAAGCATATTTCGGATACATTTTTTTTCCTTTCTCTGTTACAAGCAACACATTGTCTGTTTTCCCGAATTCCTTCTTCTTGCACTGTATGTATTCTTTTACATTTTGCAACAACTCGTTTGTTGCAGGGATAATTCGTTCCTTATTTCCCTTACCTAAAACTTTGATTTGCTTTCGGCTAAAATCAACTTGTGTTTCTTTAAGATTTATTAATTCGCTAAGACGCATTCCCGTTCCATAAAAAAGCGATAGTAGCAAATGTGTGTTCAGGCTTTTCCAATCTTCGGAGACAACCGCAGATGTGGATAGCAACTGGCTTGTATCTTCTTCCTTAATAAAAACTGGTAGTCGTTTGCTAACTTTCGGAGAGATGATTTTCCCCATTGGCGACTGTTCAATCGTACCATTTTTCAAATGAAACTTAAAAAATGATTTAAGTGCAGATATCTTTCGGTTGATCGACTTAGCGGTTATGTCATTTTCTTTCAGCTCGGCCAACCAGCTTCGTATTACAGTATGATCAGCGCCTGTAATGGAGTCACTACTAAAATGAGTTTTATTATAGAGTTGGAATTGCAACAAATCATCCTGATACGAACGAAAAGTATGAGCAGAATATCTTTTTTCGAATTTGAGATAATCGAGGAAAGATTGTATTTCAGATGAAACAGAGGAAAAATTCAAAAGTCAAAATTAAAAAGTCAAAAACCAATATCTATTCGGATCAGAGGAAAATATCGTTTGTGACATTAAAGCTACAGCTTTAAAAATAAAATAGCCGTTCCGCGTAAACGGAACAGCTATCAATTTATTAGTACAGCAAAAACTTATCCTTCGATCTTGCCGCTGGAAATCTTCTGCTTATAGATTGCTTTCAACACTTCGCCTCTGCGTTTAACAGAAGGCTTGGTAAAACTTTGCCTTTCGCGCAACTGAAGCAGAACCTTTGATTTCTCAAATTTCTTCTTGTACTTCTTGAGCGCTTTGTCAATGTTTTCGCAATCTTTTGAATCGATAATCAGCATAACTTATATACCTCCTCTGGTATTTTTAGGACCGCAAAGATAGGAAAAAAGCCTAAAAAGGCAAATTGTTTTGATAATGAAATGACGAGAGCCATCCAAGCTTATGCAAATCAATCACCCTCTTTCCTATTGTCGACCTAAATTTGCAAAATGTTTACAGGCATTATTGAATCTCTCGGCAAAATAAAGGATATAACCAGCACTGGATCAAACAGGACTTTTTTCATCGAATCTCCGGTTTCCGAAGAGTTAAAAATTGACCAAAGCGTATCGCATAATGGGGTGTGCCTGACAGTTGAAGAAACCGGGCCCGACTGGCATCGCGTTACCGCCATTGAAGAAACGCTCAAAAAAACCAATCTGGGCCAGTGGCACCCTGGCACTCTCGTGAACATTGAACGATGCGTGAAAATGGATAGCAGGCTGGATGGCCACCTGGTACAAGGTCACGTCGATACTACTGGAGTGTGTACCAAAAAGGAAGTGAAAAAAGGAAGCTGGGAGTTTGAATTTGAATTCCCCAAAAAATTTGCGGGGCTAATCATTGAAAAAGGTTCCATCTGCGTAAATGGCATTTCTCTTACTGCATTCAAAGTGGGAAAAAAGAAATTCAGAGTTGCGATCATCCCCTACACGTTTGACCATACCAATATGCAGTCGTTGCAGAAAGATGATGTGGTGAATCTTGAATTTGATGTTGTTGGAAAGTATATACTGAGAAGTTTATCTTTGAAATAGTATTTACTAACCCAATAATCAATGGCTCAACCTGCCCCTGCAAGACAGTATTATCCTGCACTCGATGGATTGAGGGGAGTGGCAATTTTGCTTGTGGTAGTTTACCACAACTTCGGTTTTATCAACTACTTTTTTTTCGGTTGGTTAGGTGTTGATCTTTTTTTTGTTTTGTCTGGTTTTTTAATAACCGGTATTCTTTTAAATACACAAAGTCAAAAAAATTATCTGGGTAACTTTTACCGGCGCAGAATCTTGAGGATATTTCCTCTTTATTACCTGGTACTGGCAATCTGCCTGTTTATTGTCCCTTTGTTTAAAAATATAGATTTGGACCTATCGTACTATTCGAAAAACCAGCTCTGGTTTTGGGTCTATCTACAAAACTGGCTTTATATCATCAAATTACCTTCTAACAATATCCTTATCCATTTCTGGTCGCTTGCAGTAGAAGAGCAATTTTATTTGCTGTGGCCATTCCTGATTCTTTGGATAAAATATCCTAAACGACTTTTCATTGTAGCAGCAGGTATTTTATTAACCGTTATTTGTTGTCGCTATGCTGCATGGTTCTACAAAATCGAAACTATTTCTTATTTCAGCTTATACACATTCACTCGCATCGATGGTATTTGTGTCGGTTGTATGATCGCGTTGCTACAGCGTTTCAGCAATAATTTTCTTGAAAAATATACAACGTCAATAGTGCTTTCATTAGCGGGCTTTAATTTTCTTTTTTATTTTATAAACAGCAGATACCAATTTTCATTCCCCTACCTCGCTTTAATCGGATATACCACATTCGCCGTAATACTCGGTTTTTTTGTTTACCAGGTAACAACGCAGAAAACAAAAATTATTGATTGGATTTTAAATTTGGCAGTGCTAAAGTTTTTTGGCAAAATATCCTACGGACTTTATGTTTTTCATTGGCCCGTAAATATCCTGTTAACTCCATTGTTGATGCGAAATCTTTTTCCGATTGCCCAGGTATCCATATCCGGGGCGAGGCTGATAACCGCTTTCGTTGTTACAGGCATTTCTATTTTAATCAGTTTTCTGAGTTATAAATACTTTGAAAGTTATTTTCTTAGATTTAAAACAAGGTATCTTTAATAATTATGTAAACGTTTCGGATAAACTGGTTGCCATGTTTTTATTGTTCTATTCCTTTTATTGAATGAAAGAAAAAATTCTGATACTTATTCCGGTTTACAACGATAACGTATCCGTAAACCTACTCTTACAAAATATTGCTGCCACTTTTGATAAAAGGGTAAATTATTCGATTCTTCTCGTTAATGATGGATCAACGGAGCCATTAAAAATAGTAGAAGGATTGCCGATTCAGGTTTTGACAATTAATCTCAAAAGGAATATTGGGCATCAAAAAGCTATTGCGATAGGTCTTGCTTATTGCAGAATCAATATAGCCTGTTCAAAAATATTAATAATGGATGGCGATGGTCAGGATAATCCTGAAGACGCATTGAAGCTATCGCAGGAATCGGGTGTGAACCCCGACAAAATTATCGTTGCAAGCCGAAGGTCAAGGCAAGAAAGCCGTAGTTTCAAATTGTTTTACATATTGTACAAGCTGTTATTTAAAATACTAACGGGCAAAAGAATCTCCTTTGGTAATTTTATGATCATCCCTAAAAATGTTCTCGATAAACTGGTTTTTTATAGCGAAATCTGGAATCATTTACCTGGAGGAATTATAAAATCAGGGTTACCATTTAATGCAGTACAAATAGACCGGGGGAAGCGTTATTTTGAAAAATCAAAAATGAATTTTAACGCACTTGTATTGCACGGCCTCGGTGCGATATCCGTTTTTCTTGATCTGATTGCTACAAGATTACTGATTTTCTCTTTTACCCTTATTGTCATTTCCCTGGTAATAATCATTTCAATTATAGCAATAAAATCTTTCACCAAGCTCGCCATTCCCGGTTGGACGTCCACGGTAGTTTCATCGTTTATTGTTATTCTTTTACAGAGTTTTCTTTTATCGCTTTTTACCATATTTCTTTACCTGATTTCACAATCACAACGGAAATTTATTCCGGGCGATCATTATCCGGATTATATCGATACAGTAGTGAGCCGTGAATCTTAATTTTACAATGATAATTTCTCAATAGCAACTAAAATCATATCGTCATCATATCTACCAGGTCAGTTGACTTTTTCAAATTCAGCACATTTGCCCCGGCTAAAATATTCAGCAAAGGGCAGCGGCGATATTTTGCCGTATTAGCTGCTGTTACATTAATTACTTATTGGCCAATAACATTAGGCGGATTCAGCTTAAAAAATGATGCTTATATCTATTTTCTTCCGTGGCGATTCCATATCAGTGAATCTATTCAGAATGGCTATTACCCCTTTTGGAATCCATACCTCTATACGGGAATTCCGTTGTATAGCGATATTCAAAGCGGAACATGGAATCCTGTTGTTTTAATCATATCGCTCTTAACACGATATAATATGCAGATCCTCCAATGGGAATTGCTATTTTATATTTTTATCGGCGGCGTAGGAATGTTTAAACTTATAAAACAATTTGGCTACAGAGAAAATACTGCGTTGCTGGGGGCTGCTGCTTATCTATGTTGCGGATTCATTACTGATAATGGTTCATTTATTCCGTGGATAACGTGCTCTGCATATCTACCTTATTTGTTTTTATTCTTCTACCGATTACTCCGGCAACCAGAATTTACCGATTCAATCAAACTTAGTCTTGCTTTTTTTTTACTGCTATCCGCAGGTTATCCAAGCTATTTGATTTATGCGCTCTATATCCTTTTCCTTGTATTGATTTGTTGGATAATTAAGAGATACAAAGAACGAAAGGCGATCCTGAAGACGTTACAGTTTTTATTTTGTTCCGCAGTTATTGCTGCAATTCTTTCATTACCATTACTTCTGTCGTTCAGTGATTTTTTTGATTATTACAGAAGAGGAGATGGAGCCAGCCTCGTACAATCGCTGGAAGATCCATTTAATTTATTTTGCAGTATATCTTACCTATTTCCGAATGCTGTTGCCAAACCACATCCATGGTTTCATACAGATATCGCTATGAGAAATGGGTATGTTGGAATATTTATTTTGATTTTTTTCATTATTTCCCTCAGGCAACCTTACAGCAATCTTAAAAGGTTGATTTTGGGAATCACTTTATTTTCATTTCTTTTTTCGCTAGGCAGCACAACGCCGATTCGCGAATGGTGTTATAACATATTGCCATTGATGAACACATTCCGTCATCCGGCAACGATGAGAATCTTTACAACACTGGGCATCATTCTTTTGGCGTGCCAATCTATCGACGATTTTTTTAAAGAAAAAAACAGTCGCACTTTCTATCTCTTTAAATATGCCATGGTAATAATAACGTTGATAGTAACTGGTTTCGTCTTGTATTATTTTTTCACCCGCTCGGACGGTTTGCTTTCATTAAGCACCAAAAACGCCAAGGCCTTTCTTGACAATCTCTCTTTTGCGGATATAGTCATCATAGACGGCATTTTGCAGTTAATTTTTTTCGTTGGTTTATTTTTCTTCATTCATAAGAAAAGAATAGTGCTGACTATATCGATAGTAAATGTTGTGCTTTTTGCAATGCTTTCACTCCCTTTCTCCTTCATTTCGCAAACGAAAACGAAGGAAATAGATCGCTATATCGGTTCGTTCAAAAGCGGATTCCCCTTCCCTTCATTACATGATTCATTGATAAGTCAGGACAATAAAATTTTTGGCGTAAATTTTTCCGACTATGATAATTTTTACAATAAAAAAATTACTATACAAGAGAAAGTCATAACTCCTACCTTAAACAAGGCGTACAATACTATGTTAGCACATAGATCCACGCTTGATTCGCTACGATCTATGCCATTTGCTTTTGCTACAGGTGCGAACGGTTTGTTGGATAGTTCAACTCAGATAACAATAAACAATTTCTCGCCGCGTGAAATTGTTTTTTCTGTTAAAGCAAGGAAACCACAATATTTTAACTTAATACAACAATTCAATCGAAACTGGCGGGTGTCTGTTGATGGTGATAAAGCATTTCCTGAGGTTGCGTTCACTGCATTTATGAAAGTTAAAATTCCCGATGGCGATCATACAGTTAAATTTGAGTATCAACCGGGAAGGTTTTTAATGGCGACTATGTGGCTTTCATTCTTTGTTTTCATCCTATTGGTTTCATTTGTTTTTTTGTATCCATTAATAAACAGGTTTCGAATTAATAAAAAGCATTGAAATCTTATTTATATTTTAGCGAAGAGTAAATAATTATTAATCTTAAATGGATATTAGCGAATTAACACGTATAGGATCCGGGAGCACGGTAAACAGGCATCCATGGGAACTTGTTCGAAGCAGGATAATACTTTCATTTTTTCAAAAAAATGAACATTTTAATTCAATCATAGATTTTGGAGGCGGAGATAGCTATTTGCTCAGACAACTGGAGTTGAATAATAAAGCAGATAACTACTTCGCAATTGATAATGCCTATACAAATGATGTTCTGCTTCTATTAAAACAAAATGCTGATAACACCACTATTCAATACAAAACGTCTTTAAACGAAATTGATGATAAATATATCCCTGCAGAGTGCATGCTTTTCCTGGATGTATTGGAACACTGTGAAAAGGACTTTGATGTATTACATTTAGCCACCTCCGAAAAATTTGTTGCAAAAAATGGTCGAATCATGATTACCGTTCCGGCCTATAATTTTCTTTTTTCAGATCACGACAAACTGTTGAATCACTACCGGAGGTATAATCTTAAACAGCTTAAATTCCTTTGTAAACAATCTGGCCTGGTAATAGAAAAGAGTGGCTACTTTTTCCTGATGCCGCTTCTTATGAGATGTATTCAGCTTGTGCTCGAAAAACTAAAAATCAAAAAAAAAGCAAAATCGCTTGACGATTGGCAGCATGGAAAAATATTCACACGGTTTGTTTATGGGTTACTATGGGCAGATTTTAGTTTCGGGCGATTTATGAATCTTATAGGAATAAAATTACCGGGCCTTAGTTGCTATTGCTGCTGCCGCAAGCAGTAACTTATATCAAATACTCTGTTTTAAATGACTTCCAAAAAATGAATTACTAATGAAGAAAAAAAAGTCAGACATTCTCTTTGCATTTTACCTGACTTTACCCGTCATTATTTTTTTCGTTTGTTATTGGTTTAATCGTCCTTCGAATTTAATTCCAACCGGATTTATTCAATATGATAATCCAAGCTATGTTGCTTATGCCCGGCAATATTTAGATGCCGGTAAATTTCATTTATTTTACAACAATCCCTTCAATGACTCTGATAATTATTCCCGCATATATTTTCAAACCCAGACACTCTTCATTGCATTTCTTTTAAAAATTGGAATTAGTCCGGCTTATATTCTCACAATATTCACAATAGTATGTAGCTTTTTATGCTTTTTTCTGGCGATAAAAATCTTTGACCTTGTTTTTTTTGACAATAGATTCAGGAAGCTATTGTTATTATTTTTTTGCTGGGGAGGTGGGCTCCTCTTCCTGGCAAATATTCCTTTGCAATGGATATATCCATCTATTGCGTCTTTTGTGGATTATAAACCAATTATCCTCGACCCCGGCGGCGGATGGTGGGGACTTAATTTCGGACGTTCCCTGTTTTTCTCATGTGAAGCCTATTATCATTTTTTATTCCTTGCAACGATTTTCTTTGTATTAAAGAAAAGATGGGGCACTGCTCTGTTGCTGTTATTTGCACTATCCACATCACACCCCTTTACAGGGATAGAGTTGCTTGCTATTATAAATGTGTGGTCGTTAATGGAGAAGTTTGTTTTCAAAAGTAAGTTCATACCCAGTTACTTTACTATAGGTGTAATTCTTCTGTTATGCCTACATGTCTTTTACTACCTGTATTTTCTCAATCTATTTCCAGATCATCATTCTACTTCTTCGCAATATTCTTTGAATTGGAGAATCAGGTTTTTTAATATCATCCCCGCTTATTGCATTGTGGGTCTATTTGTATTTATAACGATCCGAAAATTAAGATGGCACAAAGTCATTTCTCAAGATTATAACCGTCTTTTTTTGATGTGGTTTATCGTTGCCTTTTCATTGGCCAATCATGAACTTTTCATGCGACCCATGCAGCCAATTCATTTTACAAGGGGTTATATCTGGCTCCCTCTTTTCCTATTGAGCATTCCTACGATAAATTTTTTTATGCTTTGGCTCTCTGGCAAAAAATGGGCGTTTGCAGGTATCAGCCTGTTTACGTTCATATTTCTTTCGGATAATCTCATGTGGATATATGATAATTCAAAAAAAGCAGTAAGGAAATCCGTTCGTTTTACAGGCACAGAGGAAAGACAAATACTCGACTCACTATCTGCACGATCCACGAATATGACTTTGATCATTGGCTATGCGGACGAACAGGAAGCCATTCTCCCATACCTGGCAACGACATCGACAAAAGCATGGCCATGGATTTCCCATCCTTTTTCAACTCCTTTTATTGAAATGAAAAGAAAATCTTACGCAGATTTTATATCGAATGGGAAAATAGATTCAGCCTGGGTGAACCGTCCTTGCATTTTTTTATTCAGAAAATCAGATTCTCTTGAAATGAAAAGAAGCGATAATTTGAGTTTCACGTCCGGTATACTGATGGAAACAAAATCTTATAAAGTCGTATATGGTGAACCGCATTGATGATCGGGCAATATGTACCTACCCATGAACATCCGGTCATAAGCAAGTGTAGCGCAAAATCAGCTTTCCAAATATTACCTTAATTTTCCGAGTCAAACCAACGTAACAGAGATAGCCTATGCTATTTAATTCACTGGAATTTATTCTTTTTTTTCCGATTGTTACCCTTACGTATTTTTTGATACCGCACAAATTCCGGTGGATACAACTATTTATAGCAAGTTGTATATTTTACGCATCATTTATCCCCTCCTATCTTTTGATACTATTTGCGTTGATTCTTATCGACTTCTTTGCAGGGATATTAATTGAAAAATCAGCTAGCAAAAAATTCTGGTTGATAATAAGTATTGTGGCCAATCTTGGACTTCTTTTTCTATTCAAATACTTTAATTTTTTTGTAGCCAATATAAATTCGCTTTACGGAACGCAATTCATACTGCTGCATTTTGCTTTGCCAATTGGTCTTTCATTTCACACCTTCCAATCCTTAAGCTATACGACAGAAGTATTCCGCGGCAGACAAAAAGCGATACGCCATTTAGGTTATTACTCATTGTATGTAATGTTTTACCCACAATTAGTCGCGGGTCCTATTGAACGCCCCTATCATTTACTTCCTCAACTGCAACAAAAACATTCCTTCTCTGCACAAAATCTTTATGAAGGTTTGAGGCTTATGGCGTGGGGATTTTTTAAGAAAACTGTTATCGCAGATCGACTTAGCAACTATGTAGATGCAATATTTACCAATCCCAGTCATTTTCATTCTTACAATATCTGGATTGCGGTGATTTTTTTTACTATCCAGATTTACGCAGATTTTTCAGGATATTCAGACATCGCAATAGGTGCAGCAAGATGCATAGGCATTGAGCTAATGACAAATTTTAACAGACCTTATCAATCATGGAATGTAAGAGAGTTCTGGAAACGCTGGCATATCTCTTTATCCTCCTGGTTCAGAGACTATGTGTATATACCTCTCGGTGGCAACAGGAAAGGAGTGTTCAGAAAAAATGTAAATATCATGATTACATTTATCCTGAGCGGCTTCTGGCATGGCGCAGGCTGGAATTTCATGCTATGGGGAGTTCTTCATGGGATTTACATGTTAATCTATGTTTTCTACGTTGATAATTTCAAGAAAACAAAAATTCCGGTTTTTGTCAGTTATTTGCTAACAATGATTGCAATTAGCTTTGCCTGGATTTTTTTCCGGTCTTCCAATCTTAAAAATGCCATTTCAATCATCCGTAAAAGTTTTTCATTTGACCAATTTTCGTTTCAAGACCTGGCATCACTATCTACGCCAACATTTCAATACGGCAGCTTTTCAATGGCGTTAATTTTTACATGTTCCGTATTAATGTTTGGCGTCGAAAAATATACCACGCCACTGCTTACCAATCTCAATAGAAATAAAATTGCCGATGTTTTATTATTTACGATTATAGTGCTGCTGATAATATTTTATGGTGTATTTCATAAAACGAGTTTTATTTACTTTCAATTTTAAAGAATGTATCTTCAGCGATTACTGACAGTTATTTTTCTCGCGGGAATTTTTTCCTTCGCAATCGGTAATTTTTTTGACCATTTATACAAACAAAAACTCAGCTTTCTATTTAACGGGGATGCAAATGAAATACTGGAGGGGAAAGAGAATTACGATATTATCTTCCTGGGTAATTCAAAGATACATTCAGGCATTGACCCATACTATGTAGATTCCGTTACCGAAAAGAAAACATACAATTTTGCGCTGGGGGGTGCGGATGCACCTGAAATAAAGCTGCTAAGTACACTTTACCTGCAAACCCATACTGCACCGGAAATTGTAGTATTGGGCATCGATAACTCAATGCTTAGCTCTTATAATATTTTAAAGGAAAGATTCTTCTATCTTTTTTATCTTAAGAATGATACCATCAGCAAGTATATGGCAGATAACGGTTTTCCAGCCCGATTGATCGAAGCCTTGCCCTTTACCAAATATTCCTTTTTTGATGAGTATAGCCGGGCTTCTATGTTTGATCGCCGCAATGGTATTGAAAGGCAATATAAAGGTTTTGTAGTGACCTCTCTCACCAAGGTCAATTCAATGGATACTTCCATTCACAATTCCGAAAAAAAACCCTTTTACCGGCCACTACCTGGTGATGAAAATGTGAATGATACTTCTGCGAATTTTATAACGGAAATGGTTAAACTATTTGTTGAAAAAGGTACCCATGTCATTTTCCTGAGAGCGCCACTTAAATACTCTACCCAAAAGATTTTTTCCACACCCGTAGATTCTTTTTATACTACTTTATCCAATAAGTATAGCATCCCAATCATCCGGGCTGATACAAGTTCCATTTTTAAAAATGAGCATTTTGCAGACAACATTCACCTCAATGAAAATGGTTCAAAAATATTATCGTTGCTTGTTGCCTCTTATCTGAAAAAATACTCAGAGAGTATAATAAACCGGTAATAAATCAATTTTTATAATGCCGCAACAGGTAAACTTGCTTAATGATTATCTGCGCAATCAGTTCAACGAAGATTATTTATCAAAACCTGATCCCTGCATTCATTGCGTTTATACGAGGGAAATATTTTTCCCGCAAAAGAAGAAATGGCTTCTCTACTAAAAGAGAAAAGAGAACACCTGTAAAAATATTACCCGTTACAGAAATAATAGAATACACTGCCAAAGGGCCGTCGCCCGATATATGTAGCCGTATCCAATTTGATATCATTGGCCCGGCAGTTAAATGAACAAGGTAAATCCCAAATGAATAAACTCCGATCCATGAGATAAGGTTAAATATATTTTTTAATCGACATTTTTTTAGAAAGAAATCTACTTCCGCATAAAAGGTAATCAGGCAACTCATTAATATTCCGAAGCCCATGTAAAGAAATGAATGACCAAACACGCTCATAAAAAAACCGGTGCGTGGGAAAATGAAAACAGGCGAGATCATTAAACATGCCAATACTAAACAAAATTTTTTGTGCTTTTTTAAATTTCTATCAAGCCAGCCCGATTGATAAATAAAAAGATACGCCAGTAACACACCAAAAAGTAAAGAGTCGATACGCAGGTAGGTAGGGAAATAATTAATATAAGGATTGTTTGAACCTTGCTCAAATACAATAAACCGTACACCACAGCTGGCAATACAAAGTGCGATACAAGTCAGTGGGATAAAAAACCCACTCTTAATTTTATTCTTTTTACTGACGGCTGATAAAAAAATGATAAGAAGAATGTAAAAATGTTCTTCAACTGCAATAGACCATGTAATGCCAAGCAATCCCGGAGAAAAATTCTGATAAAAGAAAACTTCGGCAAATACTTCGGAATGGGTGAAAGGAATCTTTTTAATGAGATAATATAGAATCTGTAAGGCAACCACAAAATAAAACAACGGGTATATTTTGAATCCGCGCCTGATGAGGAAATAACCAGGTCGTATTTTGCCGGTTAAATTGTATTCATTAAATAACAAACCGGCAATCAAAAAACCGCTTAAAACAAAAAACATCTGTACACCCGCCCATCCCGTGCTGAAGACAACCGGGGCTATTTCCAGATGATATAACATTACGGCTATCACGGCAATGCCACGCAAAAAATCAAGTCCGGGTATTCTGTTCAAAGTTTACTTATTGTCTTTTATTTTATTCAAAAATATATAAAGGAGCGCAACAGAATCTCGTCACTGATTTGATTTTTAGAGTATCGGATTTTTTCACAATGCAAAGAGCCGACTTGATGGTCGGCTCTTTGCATATATAGGTTATTCTTACGCTATCGCATAAGATACATTTTTCCGTAACCTTTATTGAAATACTGATCAGTATTATCATCCGCTGATTTATACTTATCCAGCGATTTGCCATTAAGATTCGTCAATACTCTATAGAGGTATATACCATTCGCCAGTTTTTGTCCATATTGGTCAGTTCCATCCCATTTAAATTCGGTGATGTTACGTCCAATATGTATCGGCCCCAACTCTTGTTTGGTAATATCTCTTACAATCTTTCCTGTTATTGTCAAAATTTGTATTCGTATATTTTGTGGCACTTCACTACCTGTAACTGTAAAGACAAATGCAGTAGAGGTAGTAAATGGATTCGGGTAATTGAGCATGTTTGAAATCATTGCCTTGTTAATTACCTGAAATGCCACACTGTACTGAATCTTTCCTGATACGTTGGCGCTTTTATCCCTTCCTGAAACTATTAATTGGTATTCGCCGTCTTGCATAAGGCGTGGGAGGAAAGTTATCGAAGCGGTATTATCGGTATTAGGCGCCTGGCCTGCCGGAGTAAACTTGAGCGTATCACTATTAAAATTGATTTGCTTTAGCGATCCATCTGGTGAACGTAATTGAACTGTAACCAGTGATGTATCATCCAGGATCATCCACTTCGCCTCATCTTTCAATTTAATAAGAATAGCAGGTTTGGAGGAAACGATATCATGATTGAGGATATGCACTCCATCAAACGTTACATCCAACATCGGATTAAGGCTATCAGGCTTCACATAAATATCATGAAAAGCAAAATTATTAAAATGGAACTCCTCTAACTGGTCATTATCAGGATTCACCTCAACGTATAGCGTATTTAAACCGGACAAAGGAGCAGTGTTAACCGAATAATTAATATTCAATACACTATCTGACTTTAATCCTTTTTGTCTCGGGATCGGCAAGATATTAGCGACGTTGTTTTTGTCTGTAATTACGATTTTGACTTTTAAACTGTCAAATGCAGCATCACTGATGTTCTTGAACCCAATACCAAAGTTCATTGGTTCGCCCACATCCAACGTATCTTTTACCTGCAAATAAATGTTTGGTGCAATGGCGCCTTCTGGTACCGGATCATAGTTTACCCTCCAATAACGCATCTGGTAAGGAGTATAGTTAATTGAGTCTGCATTTCGCATTCTAAGCTTTAGATACCTGTACTGCGAAGCATCAATCGCCGAAATATCAAAGTCCTGCTGCGTCATTGGTATGCCGGTATAAAGAACTGACTCTGTACTGTCTGATTTTACCCCGATTACGTCAACGCTTGGAAGGTCATTCACAGCGCTATCAGGAGCAACCGATCCGCGCCAATGTAATTGTTTCCATTTTAATGCAGGGCCCAGCATCGGGGATGTTATAAAGCCCAAAGTATCTGGCGTAGGACAATCCACAGAAAGGGAAGGATTGTCATAAATTCCGTCTCCAACATACCATTTAGGTGTAAAGGTCGGGTCATTCTTTTTATAGACTAGTGAAAAAGGTCGTGGCCTGTAAAAAGAGTCGATCCCAGAAAATCCTGCGTTTACCAGGTAGTGATAAACGTCCTGACCCGGGCCGTGAATAGTATCATCCGACTTCCAATCATTTGCATAAGCCACTGGGAACGCCGCCCCTCCAAATGATGCAGGATCGAGTGTGAAGTTTCTTACAACGACGTAGTAACCATCTGGAACCACATCTCGCATAAAGTCCATTATTTTTCTTCTGCTTGAAGTATCTGTATACCTGAATTCGAAATTATTTAAACGAATAGGCTGATAGTTATTTGTTGGCGCAGCGCTTTGATATAAACCTTCTCCGATATCATTGGGCAATCCAGCGCCATTTCGAATAATTTGATTGGTCCGATGGCTTAAACGTATTTGGATCAAATACGTTGAAGACTAACGACTGAAACCATGACGTCAATCCCACAATCGCATCAACATTTCCGTTTACCACAACGGTCAACTGAGCATTGCCGGTAGCTCCGCTGGAAATATAGGTGCCCATTCTCACCGTTAGATTTTGCAATACCTTATCAAATTTCCATGTCCGGTTTAAAGAGTCAAGAATCAACCGGTCCTTTGTAGTATTTACCTGTTGATAATAATGAGACTGGTTAAACCCAAGGTCGCTATTTGAAAGGTAAATGAATGAGGAACCCGCCCACTTCATGCTATCCGGGTTGGCAACCTTTGCCACACGCCAGTAATAAACTGTGCTATCCGCAAAACTGATAGATGGTTTAAATTCCAGCAATCCTCCTTTTGCGTTAATTGTTTGAGATACTTTTAGCGAAGAATTAAACAACTCTGTAGTATCTACTTCTACTTTATAACTAGTGAATGGTGCATACGGATCGGAAGTAGAGGCTGAAAAAGTTATGTTTTGTTTATTTACGATTGAGTATTGATACGGATAAATCGGCGAAGTGTCGTCCGAATAAATAATAACATCCTTAGTGACTGAGTTGTTTGTCTCATATATTTCGTCAACCTCATTATCGGCATCAACTGTTATTATTATCCTGTTACGGCCCTTATCCCTTGTAGCGACAATTGGTAGATTAATTGAAATAGAATCCGCATATCGGATTCCCTCAATCGTATCACGGTATACAATTTCAGTAACCGAATTCGGGTATTGCCGTTTTACTTCAATCGTTATCTTTTTATTGATAGCCTTACCAAGGTTCAAAAATTTTGCTTTCACATTGAAACTTGTACCCGAAACTGATACAAAAGAAGGAGTTATCTTGACTAATTGATCTTCTATTACATAATCCGGTTTTGATTGCGCATTTATTTTTATGGCAGGGTCTCCGTGCAATCCCATTTCTTCCACATGAAAGCGGGCGTAATAATCGTCTGTAGTTGTAAGATTATACACCTGTTTAATAGCCTCTACGATCTGCTCTCCAAAGGATCTGCCATACATCGTATTGCCTACCGAATTATAGATTCTTGTGTTGTAAATATCCAGATAATGTACAATTCCGAGGTGTGTACTCGCGAAATAAGCAACACTTCCTCTCGAAGGTGTCAAAACAAAACTTTCCGATATAGAACTAAAAGTAGAAAAACGTCCCATGATTGAAATTGAAAAAATTTCCCGCATTACAGCCAAGCATTATCATGACAGGATATTTTCCCGGATTCGAATAGTTTTTGGGGTTGTCGAGATTAAAAGCAAGTGTAGTTGCCGATGAGTGGCCGAAATACAGAAGCAAACTCAACCCTTGCTGAAATAATTGTGGTAGCAGGTTATCTCCTGATTGCTCAACGGGATTAGTTGAAGATTTATTAAAAGTTGAAACATTTGCTCCGTATAAAGTATCGGATATAATAGATTTAATATTTATCCATATAGTCAGTAAGCATAACACCCAATTGCTCGTCACTACTTCCCACTACGTGTACGACATTTTTCATCCACGCCTTATCTGCGATATATGGAGAAGGAGAAGCTTGTGCAGTTTCGTACTCCTTTACTTTTTGAAAATATGATTTGATTTCATCACCATTGATTACAGAAATTCTTCCTATAGGTGTTAATGGAACAGGGTTTGTGAAGGTTGAAGACAATAGATTATCAGAAGCCGGATCACCCCAGGTTGGAACCATGTTCAGTATTTCGCTGTTAGGATCACTTTCATAGGTTCTGTACTGCTGATAGGTAATACCATGCCCGATCAAAAAAACATTCTTCAATGGTAACGCAAAATTCGCTCTTGCCCAACCTAAAAAATTTCTTATTGATAATGGATGTTTTTTTATACCAAATCCAAATTGATCAACCAACTGGTTAAT
Organism: Chitinophagaceae bacterium; assembly: GCA_049840875.1. Lineage (GTDB taxonomy): Bacteria > Bacteroidota > Bacteroidia > Chitinophagales > Chitinophagaceae > JAFDYH01. The sequence goes on from JASGJE010000011.1 coordinate 371,951, forward strand.
ATCATAAATCCTGGATGTAAACCCTCCTCCTGCTGCAGATGCGCGATAAGCACGATATGCTTCCACATAATTAGTTCCGTCTGAACTCGTATTTAAATTAGGGTGGCTAATGATAATGTAATCTCCCTGATACGCCGACTGAGCATAATTGACGAAATTCCTCGTCTGTAATGAAGTAACAGTCTTTATTGTTGACACATCTCTGCTCACTAACAAAAGTTGCCTGTCTGTTGCTGATGGTAACAATGCAATCTTGATCAATGCTGGATTGGTAATATCTGCAATATAACTTGTTCCATTCGTAAGGTCATACAATACAGGCGCCGTTGATCCGTATTGAAAATTTGAAATTTCAAGATAGTTGCCAGTACTACTTGCAGAAAGCGTGAATTTAAAATTTGTAAGATTATCAAAGTTGAATTGCCGCGGATAGGTGAGCTCAACTTTATGAACTACCATCCGATCGGTAGTGACATTGCAAATGTTTGCCATTTCAATCGCAGCGGCATCGGAACTTAACTTTCCTATTGGAAAAGTACCGGTCATTTTCGCATAATCAAAATAATCTACTTCCTGGCCAAGAGTTGAGTCTCCATTTACTTTAACTCTGATTGATCGGGGATTTATAGCATTGCCGGATACATTCACCCTCAACGAAGGATCAGGGCCTCCAGAATACACGTGTAAATTGCTAAACGTATAATTTAATGATCCAACAGGTCCCACGTTTGGAGATGTCCAGCCTTCACCTATATCATAAGACGCAGAATAAACGTACTCACCTACTGATGCTGCATAGCCTGGATTGATCTGATCGCGATAATAATTGCCGGCAATGTATACAAAAAATGGTTCCGGTGCCAATGTATTTCCTGCTACATTATTCGTCGTAGTGCTATAATGAAAATTTCCTCCTCCGGGATTAACGGTGAGGAAGAAAGCTGCTGTATCTGTCTGTAGGCTCCATTTATCGTTTAATTGATAATCCGGGTTGCGGTATAATGCATTATCCGGTTTACCATCATTCATTTCGCCCCAAAACTCTATATAATCTGAACCACCGAGTGCACCTGTTGGCACAGAAGTATAAATCGGGATTTGTTGGCCATTTCTCCATAACTGGAATTGCTCCGCGGGAACTGCACCTAATCCTGCACCGGATAACACTGATTGCGGAATTCTATACAAACCAGTTGTGGCTACCTTAAACTTATAATAGGTTTTGCTATAATCAATCCACTCATTGTTGTACACCTGTGCCTGGGCATACAAGCCCATCGCAATTAACAACACAAGTAAAATTCGTTTCATGAATCAAGGTTTAGTTTGGTACAGATTATTTTTTCTTTTTGTTCTTATCGCCAACAAGATTTAAACGCAATGAGAACACATGGGTAAATAATGGATTAGATTGATTTGCCAGGTTTGCAAATGCATAGTCTATCGTCACATTCGATATCTTAAAACCTGCTCCGGCACTCGGTTGATAGATCCAGACTTTCTTCTGATTTAACGTATCGCCATCTGCAAGACCTTTCTGAAAATTATTAATACCTAAGCGAAGAAAAAATACATTGCTGATATTTGCTTCTACACCAATCTTTGGATCAATACTTATTGGATTACCGCTTATAATTGTATTTCTTCTACCATCAAATGTTACATCAAAATTTGCTTCAGCTAAAAGGCCGATTTTTTTAGAAATCTGGAAATCCCTTGATGCTCCAAGTATTAAACGAGGTGCGGTGAGCTCCGTCGATTTTACCGGTATCTCATTCTTCGTAAGATATAATACTTCTTTTTCTTTCTCGGTAAAGCTGAACGACCATGCGTTGAATGTTGTAGTAATGTCTCTCGCCGCTATTCCGAATTTCCATTTATCTTGGATGATCTGAACACCTGCGTCAATACCAAATCCCCATGCTTTTGCAAAGGAACCGACATTGCGATGAATGATTTTTGCATTGATCCCAAAATGCACATTTTTGTTTCCTGATTCTTTCAGCTTTTGTGCAAAAGAAAGAAGAAAGGCATAATCGGCGGAAGAAAATGATTGAATATTATTATAGTTCAGAGAACCATCCGGTTCTACCAGGAACAATGTATTCATGATATCATCTACTGCAAAACGTAATGCTGTAATGCCGATCGTTCTTTTATTATTTGCTGTTGGTAATGCAATGCTTGCAAAGTCATATTTGCCGATGCCGGCAAAATATTCGGAGTGCATTAAATTAACCTGGGGATGGTCTTTTACATTTACAAGGCCTGCGGGGTTCCAATAGCCGGCAGTACCATCATTTACGGATGCTACCTGTGCGCTTCCCATTGCAAGTCCTCTGGCACCCGCGCCGATATTCAGAAATTCATTGGAGTAAACCCTGAATTGTGCGAAGCCTGGTAAGGAGAAAATTAATAGGAATAGGTATACGGCGGTTCGTTTCATTCTTTCAATTTTCGGATAAGCAAATTTCTTGGATTAGGCTTCATAGGTGGCGTTCGGGGGTTAAAAATAATCGCAAATTCACTGAAATCATAGCTTTTCATAGAATTTCGACTAACAATTGTAAACGAATAGTTTAGAAAAATATTGCATCGTAAAATCGGCAAGAAGTAATAATGTTTCATCATTTATTATAAAATACTTACCACGTATCGTTACCTGCCTACCTGCAAATAATTTACTATACCGTTGTGTCTCAAAGCAAAATCCGGTTTATCATCGTTGGTTTCTACCTTAACTTTGCCGCCCAATCAAAATGCAAATGAAATTCATAGAAGAATTACGCTGGCGCGGCATGCTGCAGGATATAATGCCTGGAACGGAAGAACAACTTGGTAAAGAAATGACGGCAGCTTATATCGGTTTCGATCCAACGGCTGATAGTTTACACATCGGTAGCCTCGTTCCCATTTTGCTATTGGTTCATTTGCAAAAGGCCGGGCATAAACCAATTGCTCTTGTGGGCGGCGCGACAGGAATGGTTGGTGATCCAAGTGGTAAAAGTGAAGAACGCAATCTACTCAATGAAGAAACATTGGCCCGCAATGTTGCCGGCGTGAAAGCACAATTGGAAAAGTTTCTTGACTTCAATGCTGATACTCCGAATGCTGCAGAAATGGTTAACAATTACGATTGGTTTAAGAATATTTCTTTTATAGAATTTCTTCGCGATGCAGGCAAGCACATCACCGTAAATTATATGATGGCGAAGGATAGCGTGAAGAAAAGAATTGAAGGCGATACGGGCATCAGCTATACTGAGTTTGCCTATCAACTAATGCAGGGGTATGATTTCTATTGGTTGTACATGCATAAGAACTGTAAGTTGCAAATGGGGGGAAGCGATCAGTGGGGCAATATAACAACCGGTACAGAACTGATTCGTCGCAAAGCAGGTGGTGAAGCATTCGCTTTCACATGTCCGTTATTGACGAAAGCCGATGGTACAAAATTTGGAAAATCTGAAAAAGGAAACGTTTGGTTAGACCCACAAAAAACTTCTCCTTACGATTTCTATCAATTCTGGATAAAGGCCGCTGATGAAGATGCAAAAAAATGGATTAAGATATTCACCTTTCTTTCTAAACAAGAAGTAGATATTCTCATAGCAGACCATGATACTGATGCTGGAAAGCGGATTTTACAAAAGGAACTTGCGAAAAGAATTACCTTATTTGTACATGGTGAACCTGGATTGAACGAAGCACTGCTTGCTACGGAAAAAACATTTGCCAGCGAGAATAAAGCAGTTGACGAATTAACTGAAGAAGATTTTCAGGGCATGAAAGGAGTCAATGAGTTAAGCATCTCTCAAACAAAAATAAATGATGGTCTTGATGCCGTAAGCTTTCTTGCAGAATCAGGAGCATTTTCAAGTAAAGGAGAAGCAAGAAAGATGATACAGGGTGGCGGAGTTCGTATCAATCGTGAGAAAGTACAAGACATCAACTTGCTTATAAATGATAGCTTTCTATTGTTGAAGAAATATATTCTGATACAAAAAGGAAAATCAAACCACTACCTCGTAAAAGTTATTTAAGATCTTTAATGGCTTTCCACATCGCATCAGCAACAAACTGGTTGCCGGTCGAATTAAGATGTACGCCATCCGTGGTCAATATACCTCTATCTTTATTTTCATTGTTGTGTTGTAAATTATAATCGAGCAAACCTTTCCGCAAGTCAACCACAGGAATGCTGTTCTTTTTTGCTATATCTCTCACGATGTTGCAATACTTATTAAGATCACCATCTTGAGGGTTACTAAAATCCGTCTTCTCTCCTATTGCGGCCGGCGTTACCATAATAATTTTGCTTCCTTTTGCTCTTATTTTATTGATGATTGCCTGGTAAAATTTCTCAAACTTATCCGGGTCAGTTCCTGTTCCGAAAGAAGATTTGTGCCATACATCATTTACCCCAATATAAATCAAAACAATATCCGGGTTCTTTGCCAGCACATCATCTTCCATGCGCAAATACAAATCATATACTTTATTGCCTCCAATACCAGCGCCAATAAATTCGTAACGATCGCCCATGTTTTCAAGCTTGCACATGCTATCAACACGTGTAACATAACCGCCTGGCATTACGCCAGCTTGCGTTATTGAATCACCGAAAAAGATTACTCTATTTTTCTTTTGTGGCATAAATGCAAATGATAGAATGGCTGCTGCAAAAAACAGGAATTGTTTCATAAAGAATTTTGTACTTGCAATATAACTCAAAGATGGCAGTCTCAATTCGGAATAGTATAATGGTTCAATTGTTTTCGTTTATCAAAAAAGAACAATCCCTCGATTTATCAACATTGCCATAAAACAATCAAACAACATAACAATTGAACAATAAAACAATAGCGCTATTCCACATCTACCTGCTTCTTGATTACTGCCCCTTCAGACGCCTCCGGCAAAAATTTTCGTTCTTTCAACAGAAACCCATTTCCCTTTTCACAGAAATGAACTTTCAGATTTTCAAGGCTGATGGGATTACCATCGGGTATATCAGCAATGTTATTATGCAAAATATCATGGCCATCGATGATAACAACGAGACCGCTTCCTATTGCCTCCATCTTATTTCCTTCTGTTATCAGCATGCCGGTATCTTCACCCAGGCCAATGCCAATACAGGATGGATTTGTAGCAACAGCTTGCGCCAATCTTCCGAATCGTCCTCTCTTTTCAAAATGAGAATCAATAATAACCGAGTCGATAAAATCAAGACCTGTCGTCATTTTTACTTCACCTTTCAGATGCGCTCTTGTAGCGTTGCCTTCATAAATCATTGTCTGGCTCATCGCCATAGCGCCTGCTGACGTTCCTGCGATCACAAAATTTTCTTCGCGGTACCTTTTCTTTAATAATGCAAGAAATGCCGTACCGCCATCGGTAACACTTAGCCGAAGTTGATTACCTCCGCTAAACATTACTGCATCACATTTACCAATACGATCCATATAATCTTTATTGGCTGTATCCTGCCTGTTGCGGATATGCATTAAACCAATATTGGTACAACCGATTTTTCCAAATGCATCAAGATAGTTGTTTCCTACTTCGTTTGGGATCATAGAGGCGGTAGTGATTACTTCTATTCGTGCTGAGGGGCCACCGGCTTCTTCTACAACCCTGCGCAAGATGCCGAGTTCAAAAAAATTGAGATTACTTCGATGTATTTCTCCTTTTTCAAGATCGGTGCCTTTGTCTTCCGATCCTCCTATTGCAATCAGTTTTCCTTTGGGTTCACTCATTTAATGTAGTTAGGTTGGCGACAAAAATAATTGAAAACAAATAACGAAAAGGTAACGCTGTACAGTATGTGGAAATGTAAGTAAAACCAGCAGGTAGAAAGTACTTAGCCAAATTACATGACATTCTTATTGACCAGCTTGCTGACTTGCAAAATATCCTTTAACAATGAAGTAGACTACAACACCCGTAATTGCAATCAGGCTCCCCATCAATGCAAACCAACCTGTAGATATAAATAAGTACAACCAAACAATAATCGATAAAATAACGGGTAATGGATAGAGCCACATTCTGAAAGGCAATGCTTCTTTACCATATTTCTTTCTGATTAAAATGACACCCACAGACTGAGCGATAAACTGGATAACAATCCGCATCGCAAGAATAGCGCTTATCGTTTCTTTCAATGAAAACCGAAACACAAAAAAGATCGCGAAACCGGCAATGAACAACAATGACACGTACGGGAAATTTTTCGTTGGATGTAAACGTGCAAATATTTTGAAAAAGTTACCGTCAACAGCAGCGGCGTAGGGTATTCTTGAATACCCTAATAAGACTGCAAATAAAGATGCAAATGCGATCCACAGTATAAGACCCGTTGCAATCTTTGCTGCAGTCGCGCCATATATTTTTTCAAAGAAAATGCTGGCAATAAAATCATATTGTTGTGCCTCCTGCCAGGGAATAACTGTAGCGATGCTCCAGTTCAAGCCAAGATATAATACAGCTATACCAATAACAGAAATGAAAATGCTGCGTGGAATATTTTTTTCCGGATTTTTAATCTCACCACCAAGATGACAAACATTATAGTAACCGAGATAACTATAGATTGTCTTCACCCCGGCTTGACCCAACGCCATCCAAAAAGCGGCTTTAAAAAAATCGTGTGTATCATCCGGCCAAAATGAATAGTCAATTTGTTTATGCGTGAGGCCACTGAAGATGATCCACAAAATTGTAAAAATGGTAACACACCAAAGCAGCACTGATATTTTTCCAATTGACTCAATTTTCCTGTATAATAAAAGAACAAGCAACAGAATAATAAAGACCGCTACAAATTTTTGTTCAATATGACCAACAGGTCTAAGATATCGCAGGTATTGAGAAAAGCCAATTGCACCCGACGCTACAACAAGCGGTGCTTGTATACTTGTTTGCCACACAAATAAAAAACTCATCAGCCTTCCACCCTTTTCACCAAAAGCCACTCGATGAAAATTGTATGTGCCGCCAGCCAACGGATATTTTGCTCCCAGCTCACTCCAGATCATACCATCGATAATCGCGATAAAAGCGCCGAATATCCACGCCCAGAAAAATAATGGAGAATTAAAAAATCCAATCACCATCGGAATTACAACAAATGGACCGATACCCACCATATCGATCATGTTGATCGCAGAAGCCTGAAGAAGTGTAATCTTACGGTTGACTTGTGATAGTTGTGACAATAATTTCAGATTAAAATATCTACGTTCTTTTCTTGTTACAAAGCCATACTTGCTATACTAACAAATTCGCCCTTGATAAGTTTATAATTTTTCCCATGAATTCTTATCGATCCACCTTCTTTAATGTCAGAAAGGTTATAAATATCTTCTTCAATCAGATGAATAGAGCCCTTTGTTTCTCTTGCAATCTTTAAATAATCTGTATTTATCCTATCAAAGACACCACATACTACAATTTTTACAGGTCGATGAATTTGACCTAACAAAATCATGTCTTTAACCGGAGCCCAATTGTCAACTACCATAATTACAGAATCGCATTTAGCACAAAATTCCTGGGAATGAATAAGAGCCTCGATATTATTTTCAGGAGCATCACCACCGCTTCCGTTGTTCATCGCATTCATAACAACAGACTCCACCTCGTCGTAACTGTTGGCATGAACCGAATATATTCCACCAGTTTTACCAATTATCTTTTCTGCATCACGCTTGTCATCACCATCGTTGAAAAAAATAAATTCCTTTTCATCGCGATTGACCATATTAAGCTTCAACCATTGAAGAAATTGCCCCGTGTACGGGTACATACTACCAGTTACATCTGCTATAATAACTGAAGATTTCCATTTATTTCTTCTGAAAACAGAACTGACAGTAGAGTCAATGGAATCAAAACTAATAACACTTTCGCCGTAGCTATCACAACCTTCATCACGATAATAATAAACAAAATAAATCGAATCTTTTCCGGGGTATTCGAAAGTGTCTATAAGCTTTTCTTTTATAGCGTCTTTTATAGATACGCTTCTCACCTTCTGAGTATATCCGCTTATCGGATCCGGAATAAGCCCCGTATCCGTTACTGCAGTTTCTAAAAAACAGGGATAATCGACAGCTGACGTATCACTACTCACCACTCTATCATGTATTTCGCCTGAACGTAACATATCCTTTAACTTCTTTATCTCGACTTCTGTTAATCTTTTTGACGGTATCGGCCGGTAATAGATATAGAAACCATGAGTTAAACCAATTGCAATTTCTTTAGTCTCTGCATTTTGCCTAAACTTTCGAAATGCTATCTTATCGTTATCAAATAATGCCGGGAAAATTCGCTGAAGATGTTCTAATCTTTTCTTGTTAAGGGGAAAAAAATCAGTCTTTTTTGGGAAGTCAGTATAGACAAGATCAACGCCGATTACGATTGAACTATCAAGCTTTTCCAGAAATTCTTTTTGTAAAAAAGTAAAATCGCTTTTTCCAAACTCCATTGGAAGGTACATTACCCTGCAACCTGCTTCGGCAACTGTATAAAAATCAACCTTCGTCTCTGGAGATTGAAGAATCTTATCAATCCCCCTTACCTGAGCCGACACCTGTAATGATAAAATAAGTAATGCGAGGATGACAAATTTTTTCAAAACAATTGTTTTTGAGAAAATAGCTGTGTTATGTTAAGCCTTTGCAAAAGCAGTAATTCCTTCGACTAACAAATCGAGTTGCTCAATTGTTGTGTAAACATTTGGAGTTACGCGTATACCATGAATATTTTCCCACTCGATACCAACAACGTGAATTTTATACTTATCCATCAGGAATGAATCCAGTTGTCCCGCCTTTTTTCCTTCTATACCCACATTACCAATAGCGCAGCCCCATTTCGGATGCAACGGCGTGTTTACTTTTACTTTTGGCAGGTCTTTTACTTTTTCTACCCAATAATTTTTGAGATAATACAGTCGCTTTTCTTTTCGTTCGCTGCCAATCATTTCATGAAACTCCAACGCTTTACCAATTGCCTGCTCTATAAAAAATGGCCTTGTGCCTAGATTTTCGAATTTTCGTATATCATCTTTTAACGGATTATCACTCGTAGCAAACAACGGATAAATGTTCTTTATTTTTTCTTTTTTTACATACAGCATTCCACTTCCTATCGGCGCATATAACCATTTATGGAGGCTGCTTGCAAAATAGTCCGCATCGAGATCTGGTATTTTAAAATTAAAATGAGCGAAGCTATGTGCCCCGTCTACGATTACTTCAATATTTCTTTTATGTGCTTCCTGCGCTATTTTCTTTACCGGTAAAATCTGCCCGTTCCAGTTTACGATATGCGTAATGTGTACAAGTTTTGTTTTTGCTGTGAATGCATTCACAAATTGTTTTACTAAATAGTCTTCATTTTCTGTTGGCAACTCCAGGTTTATCCAAACCATTTTTATTCCATCCCGCATTTCCCGTTGCTTATACGCATTAATCATATTCGGATAATCCTGTTTTGTCGCCACTACTTCATCACCTGCTTTCAATTGCATACCGAATATTACCGTTTCCAATCCTTCTGAAGAATTCCTGTTAATTGCAATTTCTTCTTCATTACATCCGGCAAGTTTTGCAAGATTCTTCCTGAGAGGTTCTCTTCCCTGGTCGAGAATACGCCACATGTAATAGCTCGGCGCTTCATTGCTGTAATCATAATATCGCTTCATCGCTTCCTGCACGGTCTTTGGTGCTGGTGAAACACCGCCATTATTGAGATTGATAAGTCCGGGTGAAACCGTAAACGACTGTTGTATATAATACCAGAAATCTTCTTCAGTTGCTAAATCAGAAGCTGTAATTCCTTCTGCATTTCGTAAAGCCGACTCAAGATTTCTTGACCAGGCTGGTTTCGTAATCGCTGATAAAATACCGGCAGCAGAAAAAGTTCCTGCTTTCTGTAAAAATTTTCTCCGTGAACTGGATAGCATGTGATGACGTTTGTACTGAAGATATGAATAAATTATCGATGAACCGGACGGTATTATCTTTACTTTCAACTTATGATAAACGATGGCTTACTAAATCATATTCGCAAATTCGTTTCATTCTCTGATGAGGACGAGGCAATTCTTCTTCCCTACCTGAAACAAAGGACGTTGAAGAAAAAAGAATTCCTGTTGAAAGAAGGCCAGGTTTGCAACGCCAATCATTTTGTGGTAAAAGGATGCCTTCGCATGTTTTATATCACCGAAGAAGGCAATGAGCAAATGATTCAATTTGCAATTGATAACTGGTGGATGACAGATTACATGAGTTTTGACATGCAAAAACCAACGCAATTCAATATCCAGGCAGTGGAGACGGCTGATATTATTTTCCTTGAAAAAAGAACATTGGAAGAGTTATTTGAAAAATTACCAAAGCTGGAACGCTATTTCCGGATTATTGTGCAAAAAGCCTACGCTGCTTCGGTGATGCGCCTCCGTTATATTTTTACGCAATCCGGCGAAGAGCGATTTAATCATTTCAGCAAAAGCTTTCCGGAATTTGTGCAGCGTGTGCCCCAATACATGCTTGCTTCTTATCTTGGCTTCAGCGCCGAGTTTCTCAGTAAAATAAGGGCGAAAAAAACATAGTCTCATTTCTTGAAGTAGTTCAAGATTTCATGGTAAATCAGTTCAGAGCTTTGTGAAAACAAAAAAGATTTATCATGAACAAGAGATTAAATGTAAAACAAGCAGACCCATCAGCTTATAAAGCAATGCTCGCATTTGATGCCTGGTCAGAGTCAACCGGCTTAAATACTATTCATCGCGACCTGATCAAGATAAGAGCATCGCAGATCAACGGATGCTCCTATTGTGTGGATATGCATACACTGGAAGCAAGAGAACATGGAGAAACGGAAAGAAGAATCTATTCACTGACTTCCTGGAAAGAAACGCCATTTTTTACCGAAGAAGAAAAAGCAGTACTTGCATTGACAGAAGAAGTGACATTGATTTCCAATCGCGTCTCTGATGAAACTTACAATAATGCCATAAAATTATTAGGCGAAAAATATACGGCTGAAGTATTGATGGCGATTATTGTTATTAACGCATGGAACAGGATAGGTGTTGCGACAAATTTATTCCCGGCGTAGAACAAGTAAAAAACTTCTCTTATAAAATTACCGCATTGATGCTACGATGCAACAAACATTCTTTTTTGATTTCTATGTGTCGTAGCGCCATTGCGGATTAATTTTCTATTTCTTCTTCTGATACACCCGTACATAGTCAACAATAAAAACATCCGGGAATATCGTTTTGTTGATTTCTTCTACCGCTGAGGGGTATTCCATACTCAATATCATATATTCATCAATGTTTGATATTCCTTGTGTTACTTCGTAATACTTATAACCATCTACATAAAAAATATATTTGTCCGGCATCCATTCCACAGCAAACGTGTGAAAACCTTCATTCACTCCCTTTAAGTAACTCTGCATTCCGTGTGTAGTTTGCTGATGAGGACCATACGCCCAATGTACATTGTGCGAAACGATATCCGTTCCCAGTTTTTTGAAAAACTCCATGATATCGATCTCGGCGCCAAACTTTGCAGGGTCTTCTCCTTTTGATATGTCCGGTGACTGGATCCAGAACGCTCCCCAAACACCAGGCGACTTTTGCAATTGCGCACGACATTCATAATAACCATATTTGGACATAAACAAACCTTGAGTACCTACAGCGCTTCCCAGTAGACTATCGCCCTTCTTCAACGCATATAATTTCAGATAACCATCTTCAACCTTCACAGCTTCTTCTGAAACGTATGCAATTGCCCTTGCCCCCACGCCCCTTACTTTCCATTTGGTTGTGTCCAGCTGATTGCCATTAAAATCATCCTGCCAAACCAGTTTATATCCTAATTTCTTTGCATTGTATTTCTTTTGAGAAATTGGCTCTTGCGCCGGGCGTTGAGCTTTGATTGTATTAGCGCTTAAGATTAATAAAACAATAATGAACTTCCTTGTCATTTTTAAATTTTAATAAAAATATTTAAGCAATCATTGTAAAACACGGTTGACTATTTCTTTCATATTCTTCATCACATAACCTTCGGTTTCATCGCTGAGTGAAGAAGGTTCGCCAATAAAAATATACGCCTGGTCAACTTCATACCCTTTGGCTTTGAAAGCTTCACCATCCGGTACATAACCAGCCTCGCCATTTGTATACCCTGCAAAAAGAATATGCAATCGTGGAAATTGTTTCTTTAGTTCCAATTGATACCGATTAAAGAATTCTCCTTGTGTGAAAAATATAACAGTGCTGCCGAGCCTTACAGCGCCAATATTTACTGTTCGTCCTTTCGGTAGTTCTTTTCCTGTAGACAACTCTTTTTTCATTCTTTCACCCCAAGTAGCAACTGCTTCTTTCCAATTTGTAAAATCTGTTTTTTGCGCTGATTTATTTTTTACCTGATTATCGATGAATGCGGATGTTATTTCCTGATCACGATAAGGTATCATAAACGATGATGAAATTACCTTTAATGCTAACTCAGATGTATCTTTTGTAAATGATGAAGCCAGAACGGCATTCGCCAATTTAACCCCCTCGCTATCGGTCGCACTCAGCGATGTCCCCAATGCATTAACAGGATTTACATCACCGGCAGCGCCGTGCATAAAGAACGCTAGCCCGCCAGTCTTTTGCGCTATTGTTTCCTCTGCTTTGCCAACATAATCCGGCGATACCGCCTTGCTGGCCCAACCTAACGTGACGGGATGACAAGCATAATTAAATATTGTTGTCAACACATCTCCATTATTACTTACCAATCGCAACAACTGAACTTCGTGATCACAACCGGCACCGCTTTTACCTATTACTGCTTCACCTGTTTTGGGATCAATGGCTCTCCTATTTGTATTCATCGTACACATTGCACTTGCTGTTTCCCGATTGCAGGCGACAAATTTCTCTTTATCTGTTACAGCTTTGATTGCATTCTTTGCAATGGTATTGATTGCTTTTTCACGATAGCGATCATTCGCTTCACTTTGATTTAGATGCATCAAATCCATGATAGGTGTAGAATGCGAATGGCTGGACATGATAAAAATAGCTGACACAGGAATATGAGCACTATCAGAAATCATTTGCCGGATATGATCATCGTATTCTTTGGCCACTTCCATCAGATCATTAAAAATCAAACAGACTATAGTGGTATCTTGTTTTAAAACCACACACTTGGTACGTAATGGCCTGTGCACCGTATCTGACATTCCATTACGGTTTGCAAAGCCGGCGAGGAAAACTGGTTCTGTTGGAGTAATTGAATCAATACGAACAGAACATAACAAACTATTATCCTGTTTGATTGCGGGCGAAGAACAGCTAACGATTACTAAACTTAAAATGAAAAATAAAAATGCTGTAAAAGCTTTCTCTCTTAGGTGCATTATCAATAGTGTTTAAAAATTATCACAATAGACCGTGATAAAACAAGATAAAAAGAAACTCAATTTTCAGCATTAAACGGTTGTATCTTTTTGTGATCATTTTAAACACATACAAAAACAATTAAATTAAATATTCCGCAAACATATTAGTTCAACAACATCTCATCCACAAGCAATAAGTATTGATCTTTTTTCTGGTGATATGGCTTTGCAATGATTTTCAGATATGAAACCGTTTGCGGTTTAAAGTATGCATCTGCCAGTTTTAATGAAGCTGCTTCATGCTTCGCTGGCATCTTCGGTTTTATTGTTGTCAGCAATTTTAATTTCTTTTCATCATCGCCACCCCATAGTTGAATCTCTGCAGGCGGATAAATACCCGTCTCTTCTTCTACCATATAATGCAATCCGAACGATGAAATAGTAGCGGGGTTCTTAAAAAAATAAGCGACTCCCAAATCATTCACATGCACACCGGCCCAGAAATTGGCCCATGCAGGATTATTGGCGCCGATCACACCCAGTTTTGAGTCATAAAATGTGTGAGCTCCATCAGCCTGGTGCACACTTCTGAGTGGGTATAGCAACACTGCGCTATCAGGTTTTATGCTGTTCTTTAAAAAATCAAAGGTTACTACGTCACTTGAATGCCAGCCGTTTTTGTAAGCCTTTGCTTTTACACTGGTTGTTTTATCCAATATGGTTGTATTATCAAATACCGGCGATTTAATGCTATCCGGAATTGAACCATCTAACGTATATCTTATTTCCACGCCTTTTACAGGGTGTTTTATGTCTACTGTTATGCTTTGATCGAATACTAACGAAGAATTCTTTACTTGTGGAGGGTTTAGTGTCAATGTATCTTTTCCTCCTTCTTTAAACCCGGTTATAACAGTTACATCTTTCATATCTCGCAGCAATTGCACGGCTTCGGAATCAGATATGCCGGTATTCCAGACTGAAATCATTTTCAAACTTTTCATCAATGGAATTTGTGCTTTTAACTCCTGGTAAGTCAACTTAGTACCGGATAACGTAAGGGTTCGAAGATTTTTCAAATCAGTTAATGCCTTTACACCTTTAGCAGTTACCTCAGTAAAATTCAATTCCAGCCTGCGAAGATTTTCAAATTGCCTGACAACATTAATATCAGCATCCGTAACAGGTATCTTATCAAGACTAAGTGAAACGATCTGCTTTTTTATTTCAGTCAGCTCACTTATTTGCTTTGAATTATACGCGGATGCGTTGTAAATGTCAACTGTCAGCGCCGGAGACCATTTCGCGATAGGGCGGATTGTTCTGTAATTATTGTTGAGTTTATTTATTGTCTTGTCATCTGCTGCTGCAAAATCAAAATTGTCATCCGTAATCGGGGGTTGTAAATAAACTGTGGCAGCAATCCGCAGTGAGTCACTGGCAGGCAATGCAGTTACTTTCTGTGCAAATGAGGCGTTCTCCTCAATCCACAATGAGATCAGCAATTCTTCCTGTTCTGTCAATTGTGGTTTACCAGCAGGTGGCATATGTTTCTTTTCTTCCAATGGCAAATGCACTCTTTGTAATAACAGGCTGAGTTCTGTATTACCGGGAATGAACAACTTTCCGGATTTACCACCTTTTAATATAGAAGCTGTATCCGTTAAAATCAATTCGCCTTTCATCTTATCAGGATTATGGCAAGAGGCGCATCTTCTTTGCAATATTGGTTTGATTACGTCATCAAAAACAATTGCCTGCTCTACTGGAACAATTTTGTTTTCCTGCAACGACGCGACTGGTTGTAAAATAAAATTATCACCATGCGATAGGGATGCTCCGTAATGCCCGGAAACAATTAAAGCGATTACTATAAACACGCCTCCAAATCTTATTGCAATGGATTTATACCATGCTGCATCTCTTACCCAATAAATTATCGAAGCAAGAAAGAATGTACCAGTGCCGGTCCATTTATGCCATTGCAATGTTTCACCGGCATAGCCCTCCTCGCGGGAAAGAAACAAACCCATGATAACAGTGATAGCTGCAAATAATGCTCCGCTTAACAAAAGATATTTCGCCAGGTCGCGGTAAAATTGCCGGTGAGAATCGTTTGTGCCAAACCGAAAAAGATCAATGATAGTACCCAATATCAATAATACAATCGGAAAATGGATAATCAACGGATGCATACGGCCGACAGGTTGCAGCCATACAGGAATATGAAGCTTGTTTTCGAAAATTAAAAGAAAAGCGATGAAGATGTTGGCAACAATCAGAAGCTGGCCGGCAAAAACAATTATTTTCTTCTTCATTAATAAAGGTGGCAATTAAATATAAGCTGATACAGGTTCGCTACTATTTTATAATTAAGCAATAATATCTTTTACAACTTTTCCGGAAACATCAGTTAAGCGATATCGTCTGCCCAGGTGACGAAATGTTAACTTCTCATGGTCTAAACCTAACTGATTTAAAATGGTTGCCTGGAAATCGTGTACATGAACGGGGTTTTTGGCAATGTTATAACCAAACTCATCTGTTTCACCATATACTATACCAGGTTTGATACCACCGCCTGCCATCCATATACTAAAGCAACGTGGATGATGATCGCGGCCATAGTTATGTTTTTCCAACGCACCTTGTGTATAACTTGTTCTGCCAAATTCTCCACCCCATATCACTAACGTTTCATCTAATAACCCCCGGTTTTTTAAATCGGTAACCAATGCAGCAGAAGCCTGGTCAACATCTTTTGCCTGCCTTGCTATTTCAAATGGAAGGTTTCCATGCTGATCCCATCCCTGGTGATATAACTGCACAAACCGAACACCACTCTCCGACAATTTTCTTGCAAGCAAACAATTTGCAGCAAATGTTCCCGGCACCAAACAATCGGGACCATACAATTTTACGATGCCGTCGGACTCTTTGGACAAATCCAATACATCCGGCACAGCCATCTGCATACGATAAGCCATTTCATATTGCTTCACCTTCGCAACAATTTCCGGATCGCCCATTTCTTTATACGACATTTCATTCAACTCGGAAATATTATCCAACATCTCACGACGTGCTTTTCGATCCATTCCATCCGGATCACGCAGGTAAAGAACAGGATCTTCGCCTTTACTGAATTGAACACCCTGGTGTACAGAATCTAAAAAACCGTTGGACCATAATTTGGAATAAACACCTTGCCCATTGCCAATTCCACGCGATAATAAAACTGTAAACGCCGGAAGGTTTTTATTCTCGCTTCCTAACCCATAACTCAACCATGAGCCCATACTTGGGCGATTGCCTTGTTGAGCTCCTGTTTGAATAAATGTAAGCGCGGGATCATGGTTGATCGCTTCAGTGTACATCGTCTTTACAATACAGATATCATCAACAATACGAGATGTATACGGCAATAGATCACTTATCCATGCCCGTGAGTTTCCATACTGTTTAAAATCCGTGAACGAACCCACTAATGGTAATTTCTTCTGATCGGAAGTCATACCCGTCAATCGTTGATTCCCTCTTACCGAAGGAGGGATTTCAACGCCTGTCATTTCTCGCAGCTTAGGTTTATAATCAAATAATTCCTGTTGTGAAGGTGCCCCGTTTTGAAAAAGATAAATAACTCTTTTCGCCTTGGGAGCGAAATGAGGAATGCCGGCCGCAACCGCCTCTTCTTCGCTACTGCTAAACAAATCGGGCATCAGTAAAGATCCTAATGCAAGACTACCCACACCAAGGCTCATGGTTGACAGAAACCTTCGCCGGTTAAACGTGAACCCGTGTTCCTGAATCTCTTTGCTCATAAATTGTTTTTGAAGCTATAGGTTATTAGCTTTAAGCTTATAGTCTTTATGTTTTCGTAATCGCCTCTTCTAAATTATAAATAGCCGATACCACACGCATTAAAGCCGCCATTGCTTTTTTATCTACTTTATTATCGATCGGGTATTCGCCTACCGATAATGATTTTCGCGCAATTTCATCTGTCATAGCCGCTTTCTGACTGTCGTAATACTTTATCAAAACCTGCAGTTCTTTCTCTTCAGGTTTCCGGCATATAATTAATCGAAATGCTTTTACAAGCTTGTCCTTTTCATCCGAATTTTCTTCCAGCAATTTTGCCGCTAATACACGAGACGCTTCCAACACGGTTGGATCATTCATCATTACCAACGCCTGTAATGGTGTGTTTGTTTTTAGTCGTTTTACTTCGCAGATATCACGATTGCTGGCGTCGAAGATTGCCATCGTTGGTGGCGGTACCGTTCGTTTGATCAATGTATACATACCGCGCCGATATAGTTTATCACCATGATCCTGGATATAAACGGATAACAAACCACGCCCCGATGTAGCTCCCTCCCATAAACCGGCTGGTTGATAAGGCTTAACGCTTGGGCCGCCAATTGTTTTATTCAACAATCCGCTACTTGATAATACAACATCTCTCACCAATTCTGCGGCTATGCGATACCGTGGGCCACGTGCCAGGTAAATATTTTCCGGATCTTTCTCGAGTTTTTCGGATGTCGCTACAGCCGATTGCCTGTAGGTGGCAGATAGCAGCATTTTTTTCACGAGACGCTTTATATCCCAATCATGTTCCATAAAATCTACGGCAAGCCAATCCAATAATTCGGGATGTGAAGGCAATTCGCCCTGCATACCAAAGTCGCCGGAAGTTTTCACAATACCCCGTCCGAAAAATTCCTGCCATAAAATATTTACATATACTCTTGCCGTCAATGGATTCTTTTTATCAAATAACCATTTAGAAAGTCCCAATCTGTTTCGTGGATAGGTAGTATCAAAAGGTAAAATCGATTCGGGAGTTGATGGCTTCACTTCATCGCCCGGCGCATCATAAACGCCTCGTTTAAGAATATGGGTTTTTCTCGCCGTATCTAAATCTCCCATTACAGATACAATTGAACAATTAGTGTCTGTTTTATTCACAAAGGTCAGCACGTTCTTTGCCTCGTCAGGACTTATTTCAATCATTGGCTTCTTTGCATATGTGTCTGGTCCACCTATTACTGATTCAATTCCTTCTTCTTTTATACTATTGAAAAAAGCAAATACCTGGTAATAATCTTTCTGTGAAAACGGATCGTATTTGTGATCGTGGCAATGAGCGCATTCTAATGTTATTCCCAATAAACCTTTTCCGAATAAATCAGTACGATCGGTCACATACATCGTGCGGTATTCTTCAGGAATAACGCCTCCTTCTTCTGTTATTTTATGATTGCGATTAAAGCCGGTTGCCAATAACTGTTCTTTTGTCGCATTGGGTAATAAATCACCGGCCAACTGCCAGGTCACAAAATCATTATAATGCATGTTTTGATTAAAGGCATGGATAACCCAATCCCTCCACGGCCATTGTGTACGATAGCCATCATCCTGGTAACCGTGTGAATCTGCATAGCGGGCGATATCTAACCAGTGAATCGACATCTTTTCGCCATAGGACGGCTGTTGCATCAATTGATCTATCATTTTTTCATAGGCATCGCTGTTGTTGTCTGCAAGAAATTTATCCATCATCTCCAGCGATGGCGGTAATCCTGTAAGATCAAGACTGATACGTTTTAATAATCGTTCCTTATCTGCTTCCTCATTCGGCTTTAATCCTCTTTGTTCTATTTTTTGCAAAATGAAATAATCAATTTCATTTCGCGGCCATGTCTTCAAACTTACCTCAGGCAATGGAGATTTTTTTGGCGCTGTAAACGCCCAGTGTTTTTCATACTTTGCCCCCTGCTCAATCCATTTCTTAATCAAAGCAACTTCATGCGGCGTAAGTGATGGAAGATTAGACGCAACCGGAGGCATTAATGTCTCCGTATCGGTTGTGGATACACGAAGAAACAATTGGGAAAGTTCGGGTTTGCCTGCAACCAGCGCATGTGCACCAGGATGTTCTTTCAGCGCAGCAAACGCACTCTCAGGTTTGTCTAACCGAAGGTCTGCTTTCCGCTTATTGGCATCGGGTCCGTGGCAAGCATAACATTTGTCTGAAAGAATAGGACGTATATCAAAGTTGTAGCTGATAGTTGCCGGTAATTTCTCAGCACTGTATGAATCACCCCTGTTACCGCATTGAAAAGAAAGAGATACTATTATTGAAAGGGACAGCAGGTAGAATATAATTTTTATCTTTTTCATACCACAAGACGCTTCACAGATTTATTGTCGGCTTTATAATCCAAACAAGGTATCTTTTACACTACTTTTTGTGTCATGTTCTGTGCTGAATTCAATAACAATCGTACGTTAAATTACAAATGATTTTTGAGAATGAAAAACCCGCAAAATATGAATAGTATGTGTCTGCCTTTCAATAGTCAAAACTCTTCGCTGGTTTCACCCGGAAAGAATCCTTTTGTAACCCAATTTTAGAATAATCGATCGGCTTAAATCCATGTTGAAACCCTTCCGGCTTTATTCTGAAATCTTTTTTATCCGCATTATAAATGCCGGGATTATTACTCACGATAAAATCTTTATCGCTTTGCGGTCCCTTTTCTGGTTTTGCAATAATGTTATCCTTGCTTTGCACAATTTTAAAGTCAAGATTATCCTCGAGATCCATCCACCGGCCCCCATCAGAAATGTTGCTCAATATTTTATTGTGTTTGGCAACTGCAGGGTCATCATTGATTAACGAAAGCAATTCAGGATATTTTTCGGAGTAAGGTGGCTGCTTATAATTCATCGCGTCCATACCATCAAACAATGTCTTATTACTTCCATCGAAATAATATTTTGCCCAACCCAACCCTCTTGAATCAACATGAACTGCCGGTTTGCAACCAATAAATATGTTATTGGTCACGATATTATCCCGTCCCCCACCAATCATAACTCCTCTTGCACAATTGTTAAAGATATTTCCCTGCACCGTCATGCCACTGGTCCAGTCATCCAGATAGACCGCATTCACATCGTGATTGCCCGCTCCTTTCAGATCATGGAAGTAATTGTACCGAATGATATTGCCACGCTGCGTCCAATCACGCCCCATATAAAATGCACCCACATCGCCTGTTTCCAATGCAAGGTCGTGCATTTCGTTATACTCGATGATATGCTCATTGCCATTTAATAAAATACCAGTTCCCGGACCGTTATAAATTAAATTATTGGAAATGCGGTTACCAACTCCCGATATAGTAACGGCGGCCTGGTATGTTCTTATCCATTGCGCAAAATCGTGAATACTATTATTCATTACATAATTCGATCCCACTGTCAGGCTCTTGCGGTCACCACCATTTAATTCGATACCGGCGATTGCAATATTATCGATATCACAACTTAATACGCCATTATTCATACCACCAAGTATCCGTACAGCTATATCGCCAAGATTGCAAAATGAACAACCAGCGATTTGGTTATTTTCCCCACCATTAATTACGATTCCGCTTCCACGGGAACTTTCAAAAGCAAGGTTTTCTATTTTGACTCCATCCGTATTATCCAATTGAATCAATGGCTTATCCAAAAGCGAAATCATTATCGTTGCATGCTCAATTTCTGAAGGTGGCCAGAATAATAATAATCCCGTCGACCGGTTTATGTACCATTCGCCCGGCTGATCCAGTTCTTCCAGCACGTTCGCCGCATAATATCGTTGCGCACTTGAATAGCCATATACAGAATGCGGTGGTTTTATATAGATTTCATGTGTGGTGGTATCTATTGAGTGAATATTCAGGTATTCATCATACCAATCCCATGTCCAGTAGCCATGCAATGCAATATCGCTTATATCGGACCAATGTGTGGGCCGGTCACCTTCATACGTAAAACCGCCATAGTGCCGGCCAGCGGGAATACCTCCCCTGTTTTGATTAGGGTCGCCATTATATACCATTGTACCGACTTGAGGAACGTCCGCTATCCTGGCCCAACCATCGTTTGGCCAGCGGGCAGGCTCCATTTTCCGGTCATTAAAAAACAACTCCATACCAGGGCCACCTCGGTTTGTAATGGCTCCGAAATCTGTAATACCAAGTTCTTTTAGATTTATCTCTACAATTTTATCCTGGTAAATTTTATTGATCCTTTTAATCGCATTTGCATCTTTCAGTGAATGAAATCCTTTTATTTCTTTTCCCCCAATTATCTGCACATTTTCTCCTTTATAACTCTTCCATACGACCGATCTTCCGTTACTATTGAAGGCTTTTCCGGACATCGTCAATGTGTGATCGAGTGTATAAATACCGCCACGCAAGTAAACGGTGACCTGTTTATCAGTTAGCGTATTTAAACTTTCAATTGCTCTCTTTGCTCTTTCCAGCGTTTTAAAAGGTTCCATCTGAATTATTCGTTGAAGGATCACTGATCTTACCGGTCCATGCATCATTGCCTGATGGAGATATAAAAAAAGTAGTTTGTGCGGAGGTGATAACAGGTACTAATGAAATAAATATTGAAGCTACACATGAAATAAACTTTCTTGAAATCACCGTTATCGATAGTGTCATACGGAATAACATTTTATTAAAAATAAATCGATTTTTTAAAAGTCAACTGATCCATCGTATAAAGAAATTGTACCACAAAAATGGATTGTACGAAACAGGAACTTTTAAATACGCAGACGGTTTAGTTTCGAAATTTTACGGGATGAGAAGCTTACAGTAAGACAAAGTTTCAATAGTGGCTGTGTTTCCATATTAAATATGTCAACGAGAAAATTGCTGCAGTTGATTTACAGAGCGCTGCAACCCTTTACCAAAAACTATAAACTCAGATAATAAACTGACTGCAAACCCTTACTTTTGCCCATCCAAATCGCTATTGGAAATTTTAAAAATACTATGAGCATATTAGTTAATAAAAATTCGAAAATCCTGGTTCAGGGGTTCACAGGCACAGAAGGTACATTCCATGCTACACAGATGATTGAATATGGCACTAACGTGGTTGGTGGTGTAACGCCGGGTAAAGGTGGCGGCACACACCTTGACCGCCCGATCTTCAATACTGTCGCAGCCTGCGTACAATCAACAGGTGCGGATGTTAGTATCATTTTCGTACCGCCTGCATTCGCTGCCGATGCCATTATGGAATCTGCAGAAGCAGGGATCGGCCTGGTAGTTTGTATTACAGAAGGCATACCCACGCAGGATATGGTAAAAGTGAAAAATTATTTGCAGGGCAAAAAGACAAGACTGATCGGGCCAAACTGTCCGGGTGTAATAACAGCCGGAGAAAGTAAAGTAGGCATTATGCCTGGTTTCGTATTTATAAAAGGAAGAATTGGTATCGTATCAAAATCCGGTACGCTCACTTATGAAGCGGCAGACCAGGTAGCAAAAGCTGGTTTAGGAATTTCAACTGCGGTTGGTATTGGCGGCGACCCGATCATTGGCACGCCAACAAAAGATGCGGTTGAATTATTTATGAACGATCCCGATACAGATGCTATCGTAATGATTGGTGAGATCGGTGGCGGTATGGAAGCCGAAGCGGCAAGATGGATAAAAGCAAACGGCAATAAAAAACCGGTTGTCGGATTTATTGCGGGTCAAACAGCTCCTCCCGGTCGCCGTATGGGCCATGCCGGTGCAATCATCGGTGGTGCAGATGATACAGCTGCCGCAAAAATGAAGATCATGACTGAATGTGGTATTCATGTAGTCAACAGTCCGGCAGATATTGGTAAGACGATGGCGCAGGTGATTGGAAAGTAAAAAATCAAAATTAAAAATTATAAAACCCTTCGCATTCGGAGGGTTTTTTGTTTGAAGAGTTTTCTAACTTCTGTCGAAAATTCTTCGTGGACATCGTGTCTTCTTTTTATTCTTTATGGTAAAAAACGAGATCGATAAGACGAAACCAACGACAAAAGAAAAATAAAGCCCCTCCAAATCTGAAGGGGCGCATGGAAAAGGATGATTATCGCAATCTGGAAATTTATTCTCAGAGGAAAGTTTGATGGTGAATTATTCACCATTCACAATTCATCATTCACGCTTTCCTATTCACAGGTACGGATAAAACGGGCCAGTTCATCTTTGCTGCTTTTGTAGTTCATGGAATTTATTACACAGCTATAGTTTTCTTTATCTAACGTTTTTGTATAGGCCTGCTTTGCGAGATCAAGTTTATTATCATCTGTACTGAAAAGAGAAATCATATCTTTCACCTGTTCAGCTGTAAAGAAATTGTTGCTGATGATATACGATGCAGATTTCATCCTGTTATTTTCAAACCATTCTTTCTGCATTGAATTCATCACCTGGTTAAACTCACGATCAGAAATCGGGCTTGCATAGCTGTTATAGGTCTTGCTGTCCTCAAAATGGCCGTAATCATTTCCGTAAGATGGAATCGAAGGGTTATCATATACCCAATCATTGCTTTCATTTCTTTTGAAATAAGCGATATCCGTTTTACCACGACGACCGATTGTGATCTGAACGGCACCTTCTGGATTTACGTTCACAGAACCATTATACACCTGTTCAAAACCGCGAGCTGAAAACCGGCTTTCACGAAAAACAGTAACACTATGATAACCGGGGCGTACATCACCAATCACTACAATATTTTTTCCGGGGTCAAATGTTTTACCGTCTACTATCACCTGTATATCGCGAGGCGAAGTTGATTTAACGGTGATCATACCGCTATGTCTTGCATCAGTAGCAAAAACAGAAACACTAAGAAGTAAAGAAGTAAAAAGAGTAGAAATCGTTTTCATTGTTATTAATTTTTGTTGTTTAAAAATTGTGTTCGTACAAGTAAATCCAAAGCATATGCCATCGTGCCGGAAATGATTGCAGGAATTTGTTAAAGGCTATCTTACGAAAATCATCATAGGCTGAAATATGCAATCAGTCTCATTTCCGGCTGATTGTTATTTAATGTTAATGACTAACTGAACGACAATTTTGTATATCACCGACAGGTTGAAAAAAGGATCTGTATTGTTAATGGAAAAGAAAATTAAATGGGCGATTAAACCTTAGCAATCCGCCTTTATCAAAGCGAATTTTTTAAAAATTCTTAGCAACTGAATTGTTCCTTATCCTTTCTGTTTGCCGAAGTTTGTTTTATGTAAAATCCGATCACTCCGCATCTTCTTTGCAATTAAACAAACACCACAGCCTTAAGCCCGCAGCACTACATTAAGTAACTTGCGGCTTTAAGCATAGGGGCACATCGATAATTCAAAATGATAAACATGAAACGACTTAACACCCTTTTCCTTTTTACTGTTTTACTTAACCTTTTTTCTATGAAGGCAGGAAGCCAAAACCCTGTGAACAATTATGAAAAACAATGGAAGAACGTTGATGATTTTATTAAAAAGAACCTTCCCAAGTCTGCACTTACTGAAGTAAAAAAAATATACACATTGGCAAAAAAGGGAGGCTCAACACAGGATGCACAGGTGATAAAATCGCTGGTATATATAGCCAACCTGCAACAGGAAACCCGTGAAGACGATCAACAAGCTGCAATAAAAGAATTTGAAAACGAAATTGCGGGCTCAAAAGAACCTGCCGCTTCAATTCTGAAAAGTTTACTGGCTGAAATGTATTGGAATTATTTTCAGCAAAACCGATGGAAGCTGTATGACCGCACCAATACAACACAATTCAAAAAGGAAGACATCACCACCTGGACGACAGATGATTTGCACAAGAAAATAGCAGAATTATATCTCGCTTCTATAAAGGATGAGAAACTTTTACAGCAAACAAACCTCACCAGCTTCGATGCGATTATCATAAAAGGCAATGTGCGCAAATTGCGGCCTACACTTTTCGATTTGCTTGCCCATCGGGCATTGGATTATTTCAAGAATGACGAAAGCGACATTGCAAAGCCGGCTTATGCGTTTGAGATTAGTGATCCGCAAGTATTTGCGCCGACAGCAGCGTTTATCAAACACAAATTTTTAACAACCGATTCCACATCATTACATCATAAGGCGTTATTGATTTTTCAGCAATTGCTTTCATTGCATCTCAACTCAAAAAATAGTGAAGCATTGATTGACGCTGATATAGAACGGATAGAATTTGCACGTCAGTATTCGGTATCGCCACAAAAAGAAGAATTCTATTTTAATGCGCTCACCAATATGACTACAGCGTATAAAGATGTAGCCGCAGTTGATCAGGTATGGTATTTACTCGCCGATTATCATGAAAATCTTGCCGCACAATATGAACCCTATGGCGATACTACTAAACGCTATGAACGCACAGTCGCAAAACAAATTTGCGAAAGAGTAATAAAAAGCAATGCATCATTCACTACTGAAGGCTCTGTGAATTGCTACAACCTGTTGCAACAGATCAACCAGCAAAATCTTGTATTTACAATCGAAAAAGTAAATATTCCTAATCAGCCATTCCGGTCGTTAGTCAGTTATAAGAATATTGATAAGCTTTTTTTCGCGTCATCAAGGCAGACGAAAAATTAAAACAGCAACTCGAAAATCAGTATAATGAAAAATATTGGCCGGCGATCATAGCAGCAACTTCATTTAAAAGCTGGCAACAACCATTGCCGTCGACCAACGACCAGCAGGAGCATAAAACAGAAGTTAAGGTAGATGGATTGCCTGCTGGCGAATACGTCCTCGTTGCAGGTACGAAAGAAAATTTCACCGATAAAGAAGCGATCCTGGGTGCCCGTTTATTTTATGTATCATCCATAAGCTATATCAATGATGAGAATAGTTTTTTTGTATTGAACCGTGACAATGGACAGCCATTTGCAGGAGCAGCAGTTCAGCTATGGAAAAGAAAGTATGACTATAAAACTTCTTCGTATATCAACGAAAAAGGCAACAATTACAAAACCGATAAGAATGGCTTTTTTCAGATACAAAAAGCAACTACTGATAATGCCAGTAACAATTTTACGCTTGAAATCAGTACAGGGAGTGATCGTCTATTCATGACAGACGAGAGCAATAATTATTATTACAGTGGGGCAGTATACGGTGGCGAAGACAAAGATCGGATTAATACATACCTGTTTACCGACAGAGGACTATATCGTCCGGGCCAAGCCGTGTTTTTCAAAGGTATTGTTGTGAATAAAGAAAGCGGCGCGAAAAACTCTGTAATAAAAACAGCATATTCAACAACGATCTATCTGAAGAATGCAAACGATGAAACGATCGACTCTCTGAATGTAAAAACAAATGAGTTCGGTTCCTTCTCCGGTAAGTTTCAATTACCGGAAGGTTTATTAAACGGTGGCTTTAGCTTAGGCATGAAAAACGACGAAGGCTCAACAGGTTTCCAGGTGGAAGAATACAAGCGGCCAAAGTTTTATGTTGACTATGAAAAAATAAAAGGCAGCTATAGAGTAAATGACTCCATAAAAATAACCGGCAATGCAAAAGCTTATGCGGGTAATCTGATCGATGGCGCGACCGTAAAGTACAGAGTGGTTCGTGAACCAAGATTTATTTATCCTTGGTTATATAAAAGATGGTGGTTGCCGCCGGCAGCGTCCATGGAAATAACGCATGGTGAAATAAAAACTGATAATGATGGTAAGTTCAACATAACATTTGCTGCGATACCGGATTTGTCGATCGATAAAAAACTCGACCCGGTTTTTGATTACAAGGTATATGCTGATGTAACGGATATCAATGGCGAAACACGCAGTGGTGAAACTTCTGTATCGGTTGGTTATAAATCGTTGATATTACAGGTCGCCATTCCTGAATCCTTACCTGCAGATAGTCTCAAAACAATTTCAATACGCACCGAAAATATGAATGGTGAATTTGAATCGGCAAAAGTGAAAGTGGTATTTACAAAACTGAAAGAAGAAAAGAGATTGATCCGTAAACGATTTTGGGAAAGACCTGATCAGTTTGTATTGAGCAAAGATGAATATGTCCGCAATTTTCCCAATGACGAATACAACAATGAAACCGAAATGGAAAGTTGGGAGCGGATGGAAAAAGTTTTCGAGAAAGCAGATTCTGCCAACGTGAATGGTCAATGGTCAATAGTCAATAGTCAATTAAAGCCAGGTTTCTATTTGGTGGAAATTTCAACGAAGGATAAAGATGGTAATGAGGTAAAAGATGAGAGATACATTGAACTGTATGATGAGAAAAGTAAACAACTGTCGAGAGCGGAATACCTGTGGACAGAAAACGTTAATCCAATTGAACCCGGAGAAAAGACAACAGTAAAAATTGGTACAGCTGCAGAAAATGTATTCCTTATACAGGAAACAGAACGGCCATTTGACCAAGGGAAAACTATTCACGATTCACCATTCACCCTTCACGATTTCCTAAGACTAAATAACGAAAAGAAAAGCTTTGACTTCACTGCTACGGAAGCTGACCGCGGCGGTTATGGTGTCAACTATTTCTTTGTAAAGCATAATCGTTTCTATTCATTCTCACAAACGATCAATGTACCATGGAGCAACAAGGAATTGAAAATTGAATACGCCACATTCCGTGATAAGACATTACCAGGAAGTGAAGAAAAATGGAAAGTAAAAATTACCGGATATAAAAATGAGAAGATAGCAGCAGAAATGCTGGCATCAATGTATGACGCATCACTGGATCAGTTTTATCCGTTTGGATGGACGACACCTTTTTTATGGTCAAGCTTCTATAATCGAAATGGATGGGTTGGCTCTCAAAACTTCGCTAATGTTTCGGCCAATATTAAATACCTCAGCCAGAAAGAATTCAAAAGTTTTGAAAAAAGTTATGATTACCTGTTTAATGAATTTATTTCTGGGAATAGATACCTTAGATCAAGAGTACTATCCTACGGTTCTTCAATAAAAGAAAGTGCCAAATCTGCTCCACAATTCAAACCTGCCGCAATGGAGTTCCAGGCTGACACAATTCCCGTTTATAATCTACAGGATCCAACAAAAGTTGACAAATACGTTGTCACCAACGCTGATGGATCACCTGGATCCTCATATAAATTTGCATTTCATCAGAATGGAGACTTATTTATCAATGGGCAAAATATCAAAAAGGTAATATCGAATAACTCCTCCATCCAAATCCGCAAAAACTTCAACGAAACTGCATTCTTCTTTCCAGATTTAAGAACGGATAGCAGTGGCGCAATTGAATTTTCATTTACAATGCCGGAAGCGCTGACCAAATGGAAATTTCAAACATTAGCGCATACAAAAGATCTGGCATTTGGCATATCATCAAAAGATGTTATTACACAAAAACAATTGATGGTTCAACCCAATGCTCCACGCTTTTTACGGGAAGGCGATCACATGGAGTTAAGTGCGAAGATTTCCAATCTTAGTGATAAAGAAATTACAGGACAGGCGGAACTGCAATTGTTTGATGCCGCAACAAATCAGCCTGTCGACGGATGGTTTCAGAATATGTTTCCGAACCAATACTTCACAGTTGCTGCAGGACAAAGTGAAGCTGTGCAGTTTCCGATACAGGTACCTTACCAGTTTAATAAAGCGCTGACATGGAGAATTGTCGCAAAGGCAAATGATTTGTCTGACGGAGAAGAAGCTTCGTTACCCGTTTTGGCCAACAAGATGTTGGTAACAGAATCATTACCATTGAACATGCGCGGCACAGGAACAAAAGAGTTCACGTTTGAAAAACTATTGCATTCATCTGAAAGTGAAACCTTGCAAAATCATGCACTAACGATTGAGTATACCTCAAATCCTGCGTGGTACGCAGTACAGGCAATTCCTTATTTAATGGAGTATCCTTATGAATGCGCCGAGCAAACATGGAACCGGTACTATGCGAATTCACTGGCAACTATGATTGTAAATTCCGCGCCGCGCATCAAAGAGATTTTTGAACAATGGAAAACTGTGGACACAAGCGCTTTGCTCAGCAACCTTCAGAAAAATGAGGAGTTGAAATCAGTATTGCTTGAAGAAACTCCATGGGTTTTGGAAGCTAAATCGGAATCGCAGCAGAAGAAAAACATTGCATTGTTGTTTGATCTTGTAAAAATGGGTAGCGAACTTAACAGCAATTTTGAGAAACTCAAACAGATGCAAAGTGAAAATGGCGGGTTTACATGGTTCAAAGGCGGGCCTGATGATCGTTATATCACACAATATATTGTTACAAGTATTGGTCATCTGAAAAAATTGAACGGCATTGCCAAAGGCCAGGTAGAAAAATTAAACAGTGTGCTTTCTCTCGCTATTCCATACCTCGACAGAAAGGTCAAAGAAGACTATGATAACCTGGTAAAATATAAAACCGATCTAAAAAAATATACACCGGGCTATATTGAGATTCAGTACCTATACATGCGTAGTTTCTTTGCAGAATATAAAATACCCGTTGCATCACAGGCAGCTTATACTTATTTCAGAAAAAGATCGCAACAAACATGGACAGCGCAAAGCAAGTATATGCAAGGAATGATTGCGTTGGCATTATACAGAAGCAACGACAGCAAAACGCCTGTTGCTATTTTAAAATCACTGAAAGAAACCGCAATAGTGAATGAAGAACAGGGTATGTATTATAAAGATCAACGAAAAGGTTGGTTCTGGTATGAAGCACCAATTGAAACACAGGCCTTATTGATTGAAGCATTTGCTGAAGCTGGAAAGGATAATAAAGCAGTTGATGATCTGAAAACATGGTTATTGAGAAATAAACAAACCAATAACTGGAATACAACGAAAGCGACTGCAGAAGCTTGTTATGCGCTAATTCTGCAAGGTAGCAATTGGATCGTGAATGAATCTTCAGTAACGATTAATCTTGGTAATACAGTCATCAGCTCCGACGATAATAAACAGGAAGCAGGAACCGGTTATTTCAAAACTATAATACCGGGCGAAAAGGTAAATGCTGAAATGGGAAAGATAACTGTACTAACAAAATATTCGAAAGCCTCCCCTTCAGGGGGAGGTTTGGAGGGGGCTTCATGGGGAAGTGTTTATTGGCAGTATTTTGAAAATCTTGATAAAATAACAACCGCTTCTACTCCATTAAAACTGGAAAAGAAATTATTTATCGAAACAAATACAGATCATGGTCCAGTGCTGACACCAATCAATGAAGGCGACGCAATAAAAGTCGGAGATAAAATAAAGGTGAGAATTGAATTGCGTGTTGACCGCGACATGGAATATGTGCACATGAAAGATATGCGGGCAAGCTGTTTCGAGCCTGTGAATGTGCTGAGTGGTTATAAATGGCAAGGCGGTCTCGGTTATTATGAAAGTACAAAAGATGCAAGCACTAATTTCTTTATCAGCAATCTGAATAAAGGAACCTATGTTTTTGAATATAATTTATTCGCAACGCACAAAGGTAATTTCAGTAATGGCGTAACAAGCATTCAGTGTATGTATGCACCAGAGTTCACGTCGCATTCGGAAGGTATTCGGGTAAATGTGGAGTAGCACACCCTGAGCTTGGCGAAGGGAGCTTGACGAAGGGGCCGGACGAAGAATGATCAAATAGA
Source organism: Chitinophagaceae bacterium (assembly GCA_049840875.1). GTDB lineage: Bacteria > Bacteroidota > Bacteroidia > Chitinophagales > Chitinophagaceae > JAFDYH01. The sequence goes on from JASGJE010000011.1 coordinate 402,880, forward strand.
AAAATATGTACGCAGTTTATATATTGCTTTGCGCTGACAATAGTTATTATACAGGTTTAACAAATGATCTTGAAAAACGACTTTGGCAACACGAGACTGGATTTTTCCCAACATGTTACACGAATAGCAGAAGACCTGTTAAATTAGCGTGGCAAACAATAATTGAGACATCGGAAGAAGCGAATAGAATGGAAAGACAAATAAAAGGATGGTCAAGAAAAAAGAAAGAGGCATTAATCGCAAATGATATAGATGAATTGAAAAAATTGTCGAATGAAAAAAAAGCAGACACCGAAAGGCCCCTTCGCCAAGCTCAGGGTCAGGTAGATTATCTGTTGATAGGGCAAGGAATTTGTGGTACCTGGTTGAGCTATTACCTGCAAAAGCAAAACAAATCATTTCTTGTAATCGACAATAACAATGAAAATTCACCGTCCAAAATTGCGGCCGGTATTATCAACCCGGTCACAGGAAGAAGGATTGTTGAGACATGGATGATCGATGAATTATTGCCTTTTGCGTGGGAGGCTTATTCTGAGATTGGTTACATACTCGACATATCGGCGATTTCTCAAAAGACAATTATCGATTTCTTTCCATCTCCGCAAATGCTGGATGCTTTTCGCAAACGTCTCGAAGAAGGATGCCGGTATCTGCATGCATTCCCCGAGCAAAATCATTTCAACCACTTGTTTAATTATGATTTTGGTTGCGGTGAAATAAAACCTGTTTATACGGCACATACAGAAAGATTACTTCCGGCATGGAGAAAATATCTTGAAAATGCTGATCTCTTATTAGAAGAAGATTTTGACAGCAGTCAACTGATAATCGATAATGAAACAGTTCGCTATAAAGATGTGATTGCTGAGAAAATAATTTTCTGCGATGGCTCTGCCGGCGTTGACAATCCTTACTTCAAACAATTACCCTTTGCACCGAATAAAGGAGAAGCGTTGACTTTGCGCATACCTGATTTACCTGATCATCATATTTATAAAAAAGGAATGCTGCTGGCACCGCTAACGGAAAAGAACATATTCTGGATCGGATCAAGTTACGAATGGGAATTCAATGATCCCGGACCAACAAAAAAATTCAGAGATACAACTGAAGCATTTCTTAAATCATGGTTGAAGATTCCATTTGAAATCCTTGAACACAAAGCCGCCATACGTCCTGCAACGTTAGAACGAAGACCTTTTATAGGTTTTCATCCTCTCCATAAAAATGTTGGCATCTTAAATGGAATGGGAACCAAAGGTTGTTCACTGGCGCCATTCTTCGCCAAACAATTAGCTGATTACTTAATCTTCGATTCCCCAATACAGAAAGACGCCGATGTGAGACGGTTTCAAAAAGTATTATTAAGAAGACTAGACTAAGTGTGCCATACCTTGGAAGATGTATGCCATACTTACATCATAGTATAGCATACATAGTTTCTCCCCAAAGCACCTTATTTTTGAAAAAAGACCTTTAAACTACTGCAATGAGTAAAGCCGCCGAGCCAATGTACGTTATTCCGAACCGCTATCGGAAAATGGAAAATCTCCATATTGTTTTCTGGTTATTAAAAGACATCAGTTGGTGTATGACATGGAGAGTCTTGGGAATTACTATGATCATCCCGACTTTATTTGTAGCTATCGTTATTGCGTGGCGTACGCGACAATTTAAATCAGAGTTGGCTCATAATCTAGCCATCGCTTTCTGGATTTCAGCAAACTCAGTCTGGATGATCAGTGAATTCTTTGGCTTCGATGTAAAGCCAATCCTTTTTGGCTTTGAAGGAAAACACCTGGCGCTTGTGCCTTTTATCATCGGCATTGTGATATTAGCATGGTATTATCTATTCGTACGACCAAAAGAAGTAGAAGAGCATCATGCGGTGACGATGTAGGCGTGAATGGTGAATCGTCAATGGTCAATGGTGAATATCGCGTTAGTGGAAATTGGCGATTGATAACAGGCATTTCGCAAATGCTGAATAGAATTACTGAAAGCGCCTGGGCAATCGTCTATGGTCAATTGTCAATTAAAGTTTTCGAACAATTCATCATTGACCATTCACCATTCACGACAGATCTATTCTCAGAATTTTATTTTTCGTAGACGGATCCTGGTTGAGCACTCTGCTCAATGCTTCAAATAACTCTGGCATATTTTCATGCAATCCTTTTGGGTTTACAAAAAATGCTTCTACACTTACGGCCCAGAATTCGTTGAGATTGCTGAATGCATAGCTACGCAGATAGCTTCTTCTTTTTGTTACCACATCCGCGAGAATGGGGCCAGTAGTTGTTGAGAATTTTTCGTAGTTCATCCTGAAGTGCGTATCGATGCCGTATTGAGCGAAAAAATTGTTATACAACAAGGCATGAGACATTTCATGAACAGCGACATTCACATTATCGCTGCGGTTTGAATAGCCATACATAAAATGCTTCCAGGAAAGATAAATACCCTCCGGAGCTACGTGACCGATATATAGCTCGTTATCGTTTTCCATTTTATACGCATCAGCTAGTATATAAACGTCTTTGAAATAAGTAAGCAAGTAATTCTTAAGGCCAAAGGTGACCTGTATTGCAGATGAACTCACAAGTGTTATAATGTCATCCTTTTCTTCCAGGCCGATGAAATGAAATTTCTTTGTGCTTTTAAAATGATGAACCCTGTTGATAAAACGGGTTTTATTTTCTGGGGAAAGATCATTGAAATAGCTAAAGACGCTGCCGATTACGAACGTATAACTATTGAAAAGCGTTTCATCCACAGGAAATTCTTCCTGTTTGCTCGACACCGGTGGTGGCGTGGCTTTGGTGGAGAAAAGCTGTCTGAATCGCTGTAGTACGGATCGCATTCGGTTCGGGTTCAAAAGTTTAAATATACCTTTTCCGGGGTCATTTTGCAAGCCTGAAGCCTCATTTGTGCCTATCTTTGCGCCTGTTTTCAAATAAATGGCTGATTTACCCGAATTTTTGACACATTAATAACGATATAATTGACCTGAGATTATGTACAGAACAAATACTTGCGGGGAATTAAGGATCAACGACAAAGGAAAGAAAGTAACGCTTGCCGGCTGGGTACAAACGGTAAGAAAGTTTGGAGCTATTACGTTTATCGATCTGCGTGACCGGTACGGCATTACACAATTGCTTTTTGGCGAGGAACTTGTAGCACAACTTGATGCGAATCCATTGGGTCGTGAGTTTGTTTTGCAGGCGACAGGAACTGTGAATGAACGAAGCAACAAGAATGCAAATATTCCCACGGGCGATATAGAAATAAATGTTGAGTCATTTTCAATTCTGAATAAGTCAGTAGTTCCTCCGTTTACAATCCAGGATGATACGGACGGTGGTGATGACCTGAGAATGAAATATCGCTATCTTGATTTGAGACGAAACGCCGTTAAGAAAAATCTCGAGCTCAGGTATGCGGTTAACCGTTCTGCCCGTAACTATCTTCATGAGAATAGTTTCATGGATATTGAAACTCCTTTTCTTATCAAATCAACGCCTGAAGGAGCAAGAGACTTTGTAGTGCCTTCAAGAATGAACGCTGGACAATTTTATGCATTGCCACAAAGTCCGCAAACTTTTAAACAGTTGTTGATGGTAAGCGGCTATGATCGCTACTACCAGGTGGTAAAATGTTTTCGTGATGAAGATTTGCGTGCAGATCGTCAGCCTGAATTCACTCAGATTGACTGCGAAATGAGTTTCGTGGAGCAGGAAGACATCCTGAAAATGTTTGAAGGGTTAGTGCGCAGAATTTTCAAAGACGTAAAAAACATTGACTATTCCGAAAAGATCGAACGAATGACATGGGAAGAAGCAATGTGGACCTACGGTAACGATAAACCAGATATCCGGTTTGGCATGAAGATTTGCAATCTGAAGTTCCCCTCATACACGTTTTCTTCGAAAGAAAATCAGGCAACATTAATTGACAATGCTTCATTTAATGTGTTTGATGCCGCCGAAACTGTTCTGGCAATTGCAGTACCAGGTTATAGCGAATACACCCGTAAACAAACTGACGAATTAACTGAATGGGTTAAACGTCCGCAGATCGGAATGAAGGGATTGGTTTTTATAAAAGTCAATACGGACGGAACATACAAAAGTAGCGTCGATAAATTTTATAGTGAAGATCGACTAAAAGCAATTGCTGATGCAAGCGGTGCAAAAGCAGGTGATCTTATTTTAATTCTCGCAGGCGCCGAAGAAAGAACAAGAAAAGCAATCAGCGAGCTTCGCTTAGAAATGGGAAAACGTTTAGGATTAAGAAAAGAAAATGAATTCAAATTGCTGTGGGTACTTGACTTCCCGTTGTTTGAATATGCTGAAGAAGAAAACCTGCCTACCGGGCAGGCAGGCCGTTGGGTAGCGAGGCATCATCCTTTTACCTCCCCGAAGCCATCGGATATTGGCACGATGATCAATAATAATCCTGTTATCGAAAATGCTGCTGAATATTTAAAACATCCTTATTCAAATATCAAGGCCAACGCGTATGACATGGTATTGAACGGAAATGAAATCGGCGGCGGTTCTATCCGTATTTACCAGCGTGAGTTACAGGAAAAAATGTTTGAGGCATTGGGTATGGATAAAGAAGAACAACTCCATAAATTCGGTTTCTTATTGGGAGCATTTGAATATGGCGCTCCGCCACATGGTGGTATTGCATTCGGCTTCGACCGTCTCTGCTCGATACTGGGTGGTAGCGAAAGTATTCGCGACTTTATTGCTTTTCCAAAAAATAATAGTGGCCGTGATGTAATGCTGGATGCACCTTCCTCAATTGACGATAAACAGTTGACGGAATTGAGTATTAAACTCGATGTGAAATAGTATTCGAAAAAGTAAAAGAATCTTAAACAAATATTTAAACGTTCAGGCTAATACACCTGGACGTTTATTTTTCTAATGGTGAATAGCCCCTCTCCTCCCACCATTTTTTCAGCCTTGGATAAAATGTATAGATAATGAGAAAGATAATAAATCCAAGGCCGAATAATACAATCACTCTGAATAAAACGGATTGTTTATCAGCACCGGCTCCTATTCTGTTTTTGCTGTTTTGCAAGTAAAGATTTAATAACGGATATGATTTGTCTAGTTTACTGACGCGTTCAAATTTGGACAATGCTCCGCGGTAAGATTCGCTATAATAAAGTTCAAGGCCCTGGTTAAAGGTTTCCGTTACTTCGCTCATCTTGGGTTTTATTTTGGCCGAATCAACAAACTCCTGTACAAGTGAGGCGGGGATTGCGAAATTAAACCCAGAAGCCAGTTCGCCCGTTGATTGCTCGAGGCTGCCAAATGTTGCGAGACCAATCACTTCACCTTCCTGGTTGCACACTGGTCCGCCACTGCTACCGTAGCTGATCGTAGCATCCGTCTGTATTACAGGCCAACCTCCAATAGATTTTTTTATGCCGCTGATGATGCCTGTCGTAAGTGTCGGTTCAATGAATGCATCCGATGCAAGAAACGCATTGTTTGCAACGAAACCGGGGTAGCCGTATACGTAAATCTGTGATCCCACCTGCGCTATCGGGTCTTTACTCAACAACAGAGACGGTGCATTTATAACTGAATCTATTTTCAATACAGCAATATCTTTGCCCGGCATCGCTCTGCCTTTAATAATTACGTGCGCCGGCTTGTTGATTATTGATGACTCCGTGTCTGCCGCATCTTGCCTGTACTCGATGTAAATTTTCTTTTGCAAATCAAATAGAAACATTGTAGACACCTGCGAATAGATCACGTTGTACGTGTTGTACAAAAGATTTCGCTGCTCTTCGTTCAGATCAACCTCCCATGATGCCTCCAATGCTTTAATGTTCGCATCCGTAACATCCTGGAAGGTTGAGAGAATAAATTTCTTACGGATATAAATACTATCCCTGTCAATAACGTGACAATTGGTAATGAGATAACCATCAGCGGAAATAAAAAAACCAGTACCGCTGGAAATGATACGATGCGCTTGCTGAAGATATTCTGTAGTGCCGGAAAAATATCTGAATGGAGAATTATATAATACGCGAAGAACAATGTCCAGTTTTTCCTTTGGCTTTAAGATGAGGCCTGTAGTGTCAAGCTTTTTTACCGAATCAACCAATTGCTCGAAGCGATGTTGATTCATCTGTACCTTATTCACATAAACATTGGCCGAAAACTCAGTTTGCACTTTGACGACGCCGGGCCTGTTTCGGGCATAATTCTCTTCAGCACTTATAACATTTTGCGAAAAAAGAGTATCGCTTACTGTGAGTAATACAGTTGACAGAAATAAATAAAAGGCTGCTTGTCTCAAACGATAAATCATTGCCTGGTTCGAATTAATGCTAAATTAAACCACCATCACGTAAAAACGATAGTATTAAAAAACTATTGTCAATTGACTGACAGTATTAAGAAAAGCTAATGACTATCCGCTATTGGGTTTTGAGTTAAATCAAACAGCCTTCTGATGTTATGGCTAAAACCAATCGTATTTCAACATATTGCTCCGGCATTAATGCCGGGGCAATATGAGCATTCAATAAGGGGCTTTAGCCAAATCGCTTACTTAAACCAAATAGCAGGTAGTCATTGATAAGCTTAAATAAAAGCAAACATCAAAATTTCCCGCACGAAACCTCCATTAAAATAGCGTAAATTGTAGATGAAACACTTATCGTATGAAATCAATTCTTCCAATCATTTGCAGTGTTTTCATTCTCCTTTCCTGTAAAAAAGAAGAAGGTAATTCCGACCAGGGTACAACTGCTGATGTAGAAAAAAATTACACTGACATTGGTTATGGAGATGATGCCAAACAGAAAATGGATATTTATCTTCCGGCGAAACGGACAGAATCCAAAACAAAAACATTGGTGCTGATTCACGGCGGCGGTTGGACAGAAGGTGACAAATCAGATATGACAGCAGTAGTGGATTCATTGAAGCTTCGCTTACCCGATTATGCGTTTATTAATATCAATTACCGGTTGGCTTTCAACAGCACCACTAATTTATTTCCTACCCAGGAAAATGATGTAGAAACAGCAATTGATTTTTATTTAAATAAATCATCTGAATATAAAGTATCCAATGATCTGATCGTTTCCGGCGCCAGTGCCGGTGGACATCTCGCTTTACTGTATAGCTATAAAGATGATGTCGATAAACACGTGAAAGCGGTGATTGATTTTTTTGGACCAACTGATCTTGTCGCATTATGGAATGCAGGCCTTACACAACAACTTATTCTTGCTTCTGTTACTGGTAAATTGTATGACCAGGACCATGAACTGTACAACCAGGCAAGTCCGATAAATTTTGTTACAGCGCAATCGCCATCAACAATTGTTTTGCAAGGTGGCGCAGATCCCCTGGTACCCGCTACACAATCAACTTCATTAATCGCAAAACTTCAGGCGAATTCGGTAGCTAATCAATTGGTATTTTATGAAGGTGGCGGACATGGCAATTGGCCCGCCGCAACCTATTCTGACGCGTTCAATAAAATACAAAAATTTATCATTGATAATGTTCCGTAAGGATACCCTGAAACATTTATCGATAGCATAAATTTCCTTCGTTTATATTAAACTGAATTCTTTATATTCGTAACAAGTTGCTTGCACCCCGAAAAGGGTAGGCAACTTTTTTTGTTTATTATAATCTGCTGACATGACTGGAATACCATTATTTGACAACTACAATGCATATGCAGGCACATGGGATGAAATGTGTGTTGAAAAAAACATCCGATCACAGTACAACAAAGTATTCGAGGAAATAAGTCAGCTGCCTGCCGATATGCTGCAGCAAAAAGATAAACTGGCTGGTGAATTATTCATGAACCAGGGTATCACGTTTACAGTTTACAGTGATGACGCCGGTATCGAAAAAATATTTCCCTTTGACATTATTCCCCGCATTTTGACCGGTGCAGAATGGGATCATATTGAAAAAGGTATTAAGCAACGGTTAAAAGCATTAAATCTTTTTTTAAAAGATATCTATTCCACGCAGCAGATTTTAAAGGATAAAATCATTCCGGCAGGTTTGATCGCGTCTTGTCCGCATTATACACGTGAAGTGTTCGGCATTTCTGTACCACATGATATTTATGTGCATATCTCAGGCATCGATTTGATACGAAGCCAGGATGGAACATTTTATATCCTGGAAGATAATTTAAGAACGCCTTCTGGTGTATCATATATGCTGGAAAACCGCGAGGTTACCAAACGCATATTCCCCAATATGCTTGGCGATAGTAAAGTAAGGATGGTAAATAATTACCCGTTATTGCTTCACGATATTCTGTCGAGTCTTGCACCGCAACAAATTTCCAACCCTTCAGTAGCTTTATTGACACCGGGTGTTTATAATTCTGCATATTTTGAACATACGTTTCTTGCGAGACAAATGGGTATTCCATTGGTAGAGGGCAGAGATCTTCTGGTAGACAATCATAAAGTCTACATGAAGACAACAGTTGGTTTGCAACAGGTACACGTAATATATAGAAGATTAGATGATGAATATCTTGATCCGCTTGTGTTTAAACCTGATAGTATACTGGGAGTACCAGGTTTAATGAGCGCCTACCGGAAAGGCAATGTTGCTATCGTAAACGCTGTAGGTAATGGCGTAGCAGATGATAAAGCGGTATATGCTTATGTGCCGGATATGATAAAGTACTACCTGAATGAAGAAACCATTCTGCCCAATGTTCCAACATATGGATTAGAAAATGCTGAGAAGCGGAATTACGTTTTTGATAATATCGGAAACATGGTGATCAAACGTACGAATCAATCGGGTGGATACGGAATGATTATGGGTAATAAGGCGAGTGAAAAGGAGTTGGATGATGTAAAGAAAGCGATCCTTGCGACGCCGAGAGAATTTATTGCACAGCCTATCATACGTTTATCAACTGTTCCTTGTTTTATCGATGGTAAATTACAACCAAGGCATGTTGATTTACGCCCTTATGCATTGTGCGGAACCGAATGGAATCACAATTGTTCCGGGTGGGTTAACAAGAGTTGCCCTTAGAGAGGGATCATTAGTCGTTAATTCATCGCAAGGTGGCGGCAGTAAAGACACGTGGGTGGTAGATCTGTGAGTTTGAAGTCAGAAGTCGGAAAGTCAAAAAGTATTCTGATATAATAATCCTAACTCCGGACACACGGTCTCACCGTCTTCCGGACTTCTAAAAAAAATTGCATGCTTAGCAGAATTGCAGATTCATTGTTTTGGTTGAACCGTTACATGGAAAGAACCGATAGCCTGTTGCGGGTGATACGAACGAATTATATCCTCTCATTTGATATTGGTAATAGTAGTGGCTACTCATGGAAAGATATATTGGCGAGTTTCACAAATATGGATGCAGAAACAATCAAGCTAAATGGTGAAAATGCATCTCTTGCTTTGGAATATCTTATTGCCAGTCCTAAAAATATTAATGCGCTGAAAGTATTGATCGTTCGGGCAAGAGAAAATGCGAGAGGCGGACAAGATCATATCACTAAAGAAGTATGGGAACAGGTAAACCAGCTTTATCATTTAATCAATCAGCCCGACCTTGCGAAAAAATTAAAAGGATCAAAAGCGATTGAAATATTGGACATGCTGGCACAAAACAGTGTTCTCTTTTATGGCGTTACAGACAGCACCATGCCTCGTGGCCAGGGATGGAATTTTATGAACCTTGGAAAATTTATAGAACGCTGTTTGCTGACAATAGAAATTACCGATGCTCATTTCAGAAAAACAGATTATAAACTTGATAAAGAACAAGACATTCTTTACTGGAGAAACCTTTTACTATCTCTTTCCGGTTATGAACTATATTTGAAAACTTATACCAACAGTTTTCATAACATGAACATTTTGGACCACGTTATTGTCAATAAAAATTTTCCGCGTTCGATATTCTATTCGCTTGAGCGCATAAAACGATATCTCGATCATGTAACGAGAGATACACAAATTGAAGGATCAAATGATCTTTTAAAAATGTTTGGACGATTGCATAGCAAGATTCAATATATCGACCTCACGGAAATGAATAGCGAAAAAATACCGGCATTCCTTAATTCAACACGCCATGACCTGGTAGAATTCTCACAACAACTTTCCCGTGTTTACTTTTCATACGCTTAATTTTTTCAATTCACAATGTCTGTTTTTAATATTCATCACGTAACCAAATACGAATATGACCGCCCTGTAAAAGAAAGTGTAAATGAGATCAGGGTGTATCCACTGTTGAACGATGAGCAGGAAGTATTATATCACGAAGTAAATGTAACCGGCAATCCCGAAGTACTTGTTATCAATGATTACTGGAACAACAGGATGGGTATGTTTAATCTCATCACACCGCACCAGGAATTAATAATTGAAAGCAAATTGATCGTAAGAACCCTCAAGACAGAGGAAGACTTGCAAAATAATAATCAAAGTTTCCAGGATCTTGAGAACGAAATATCGAATAGTCTTTCACTTTTAGAATTAGCATGCATAGAAGATCCTTCCTTAACTGAACAGGTAAAGAAAATTACGGATCAGATGGCCAAACCAGGCTTATCGGTATTTGATTTTGTTGAAAAATGCAGCGCCTATATTTTCAATGAATTCAGGTATATAAAAGGTATTACCAACATTCAAACAACGCTGGCGGAGATTCTCAAATTACGCTCCGGCGTGTGCCAGGATTTTGCCCATATTCTGCTGGAAATTCTCAGAACTGCGCAAATTCCCAGCCGCTATGTTAGCGGATATATTTGTCCCAATAAAAACGGAATGCGTGGTGAAGGCGCAACACATGCGTGGGTAGAAGCATGGATTCCGGGCAAAGGTTGGATGGGAATTGATCCTACCAATAACGTATGGGTAACAGGAAATCATGTCAAGCTTGCAGTGGGGAGAAATTTTATAGACTGTTCACCAATAAAAGGAACATTTAAAGGCCCCGCAAAACAATCCCTCTCTGTCTATGTATCAGTTGGCTATGAAGATGGTCAGAAGTTTGAAGATCATACCAAAGTAAAGATGGAGAAACTAAGCGAAGAAGATATCGATCCTGATTTTCTCGCCAGTCTTGCAGGACAGCAGCAACAATAGACAATAAGCAATAAATAATTGGCAATAAGCAATTTTTGTGGCTCAAAGTCATTTTTAGCAATGACCAGCAAATTACTAAATTTGTTGGGATGAATACAGTTCCTTTTGCAGAAAGAGTTAGGCCTTCAACATTAAACGATCTTGTAGGTCAAGAACACTTGACTGGTAAAGGAAGCATCTTACGAAAAGCTATTGAACATGGTAAGATACCTTCCATGATTCTTTGGGGTCCGCCCGGAACCGGTAAAACAACTATTGCCAACATTATTGCCAATACCCTGAACGTTCCATTTTTTACATTAAGCGCAATCAGCGCCGGCGTGAAGGATGTACGGGAAGTAATCGAACAGGCGAAATCACAACCAGGTTCTGTTCTATTTATCGATGAAATTCATCGTTTCAATAAAGGGCAACAAGATGCATTATTAGGAGCAGTCGAAAAAGGTATTATTACTTTAATTGGCGCCACTACAGAAAATCCATCGTTTGAAGTGAACAGCGCCTTGCTGAGCCGGTGCCAGGTATATGTTTTAAAGCCGCTTGGTGATAAAGAACTGATAGAATTATTGCGGCACGCAATTGCAAAAGATGAAAATCTATCGGGTAAAAAAATTGAATTAAAAGAGACAGAAGCATTGATCAATATATCCGGTGGCGATGCAAGAAAACTATTAAACTTGTTTGAAATTGTTATCGATTCATCGGAAGTTTCGGATAAAAAAAATTCATCTGTCATAATCACCGATGAGATCGTAATGGACATTGCGCAAAAACGCATTGCATTATATGACAAAAAAGGTGAGCAACATTATGATATCATTTCAGCTTTTATCAAATCCATCCGCGGCAGCGATCCTAATGCTGCAGTGTATTGGTTGGCAAGAATGATTGAAGGCGGAGAAGATGTAAAGTTTATTGCAAGACGAATGGTTATCCTTGCCAGTGAAGATATCGGGAATGCAAACCCGACTGCTTTAGTAATGGCAAACGCAACATTCGATGCGGTGAATAAAATTGGTTACCCAGAATCAAGTCTCATCTTATCTCAGTGCGTTATTTATCTCGCATCAAGTGCAAAAAGCAATTCTGCAACCGTGGCTATCGGCAGCGCAATGGAAGCTGTAAAAAAACATGGCGATTTATCCGTACCATTACATATCCGAAATGCGCCAACCAGGCTGATGAAAAATATGGATTATGGAAAGGGTTATAAGTATTCTCACAGTTTTGAAGGTAATTTCTCAGAACAGGAATATTTACCAAAAGAATTGTCAGGCCATAAATTTTATGATCCAGGGAAGAATGCTCGTGAGGAAGAACTTAGAAAGTTTTTAAAAAATCTGTGGAAGGATAAATATGACTACTGATTGCAGGGATGTCCACTTTTGAAAAGTTGACATCCTTGCAATCTTAGAACGTAAAACCTGTCACTTTTAACTCATGCCCGGCTCATATAACAAAGGGAAAAAACGCCCTTCCATCTTTTTCCCTTTTTCAATTTCAGGAACACCAGTTAACAATACTTCATCAGAATCTGAGCTAACACCATCTTGAAATACATTAATCACAAAAGCACGCCTTGGTCTGTTGCTCCTGTTTTCACCCGAGCCATGTAACGTCAATGGATGGTGGAAAATCGCTTCACCCGCTTTTACTTCAGCAAAATGTGGATGATCAAATTGCTTTTTCTGTTCTTCATTTAATATTTCACGTATGCTTGTCAGGTCACCTGCCAAATTAATTTTTGGTAACAAACCCCAGCGATGGCTTCCGGCGATATATTGCACACACCCGTTTTCTTTTGTTGCATCATCCAGTCCGCACCAGCAAGTGAGATGGGCAATTGGTTTTGTCCTTGTCCAATAAGAATAATCCTGGTGCCACGCGACAACACCTCCCGTTTTCGCCGGCTTATAAAACAATTGATCATGCCAGAACCGTACAGGAACATCGCCCAACAATTGGCTGGCAGCCACCAGAAAACGCGGGTTCCATAACACATCGTGGAAGCCAGGCGTGATTCGCCATGCACCTAAAGCGTGAAAGAGTATGGTTGATGGATCTTCAGATTCATTGGAATGAAATTCATAAAACAAATCATGGCCTTCGTGGTTCGCTTGTGTAAGGCCGGCCAATTCATTTCTTAATCGTTCAATCTGCTGTTCATCCAGCATTTTCACTCCAGCGAGATAGCCTTGCTCATTAAAAAATTCAATCTGCTCTTTGGATAATTTATATTGATCCCATTCTTTTTGGCTTACGGGCTTTTTAAATAAATCACTTACTAATTCATGTACTTTACTTAAATCATTGGCAGGCATAAAAAAGATTTATTTTAAATATAATCATTTACAGTTCTTCGTTGGCAAGTTCGTTAATTTTAGTGATTGAATTTTTAAAAAAGAAGAATGGATATTCAATGGCAAATAAAGAAGTTTGAAGAGCTTACTGTTGATGAATTATATGCAATTCTTCAACTCAGGATTGAGGTATTTGTTGTGGAACAGAACTGTGTATTCCAGGATATCGATGATAAAGATCAGTATTCGTATCATTTTATGGGATGGCATGACAAACATCTTTGCGCTTATACACGAATCGTACCACCTGGTACCGCCTTCAAATTGCCGTCAATTGGCCGCGTTGTCACATCTCCAAAAGCGAGAGGAAATGGTTTGGGAAGGCTTTTAATGGAGAAATCAATTGCAGAAACATTCCGGTTATATGGCCATACCGATATTAAAATCGGTGCGCAATTTCACCTCAAAAAATTCTACTCATCATTGGGTTTCAATCAGAGCAGTGAAATCTACTTAGAAGATGGCATTGAACACATTGAAATGATACGAGGAGTAGCTTCTTCGTAGAAATCCTAAGTAAAAAAACACGTTTTATACATGTCGTGATAAAAATAATCAGGGTATCGCTTGCGTTCTAGTATGCGTTATTATATGTTTACGCTCCAAATCCAATAGAAAACCGAAAATCTGATACTATGAGAGTAATTGTCACCACTGTGCGAACCTTGCTTTTCGTTTGCATTTTTCTCACCACTGTTACCCGGTCATTTTCCCAATCATTGGTATTTGGAAGAAGTTCTCAATACGAAGTCGGTTTGGCATTAGGACCTTCATTTTTCCTTGGCGACCTTGGTGGTAACCGCGGTATGGGAACTCACTTCCTGAAAGACATAAACTTTAAGTACACAAAGTTTATGGGCGGACTATATGTAAACTATTTTCCAAAAGAATGGATTGGTGTTCGTGCCGCATTTCATCTCGGACAGATAGAAGCAAATGACAGTGTCATCAACGATCATGGTGGTAAAGAACACGACCGTAAACAAAGAAACTTAAGTTTCCGTTCTGCGATCTATGAAGCTTACGTTGCTTTAGAAATTTATCCTACAGTATTTTTTGAACAATATGATGGCTTAAAAGGAAAATTGCGTCCTTACGGAGTAATCGGTATCGGTGCATTTCATTTCAATCCGAAAGCGCCTTACTACGGACCAAATGGTACACAATGGGTAGAATTGAGACCATTGCGTCTTGAAGGACAAGGAATGGATGAATATCCTGATCGCAAGCAATATTCGTTGACGCAAATGGAAGTACCAATGGGTGTTGGTATTAAATACTATGTAAAAGAAAATCTTTACGTTGGTATTGAAATACTGCATAGAACAACATTCACAGATTACCTCGATAATACAAGCAAAACTTATATCGATCCTACTTTGTTTGATAAATATCTTACACCTACACAAGCTGCAGAAGCAAAGCAATTGATGTATCGTGAAAAATATTATAACCCAACAATTAACAGGCCGATCATTAATCAGCAACGTGGCGACCCGAAAGATAACGACGCATATTTCTCAACGTTTATCAAACTAGGCTGGAGATTAGGCCAATGGAACCCGGCTCTCCGCCAGTTACGTTGCCCGGTTTATTATTAAGATTGTACTCCACCAATATTTAATACCCGATCAAATCCGACCCTACTATGAAGAACAAACGACTATTTAAAAAATCCAGGCAGAACTATCTTTTTACCGGAATAGCAGGCATTGTCCTGTCTTCTTCACATTCTTTTGATAACACCGACGTTTTTAGAAATCAACGAACCATAGAACGAAAAAGTGTTAACGAGGGCAGCGGATTTAAAAAGGATAAAAAGAACCTTATTAAGATCACGCATAACCCCGATAACAATTCAGTTCGCATAATGGTCAAAGACCTTGCAGGCGAAACACTCGACTTTTATGTTTTTGATCTAGAGGGAACAATGGTTGTAAACTATAAATTGAAATCAAGAGAAAAGAAAATAATCACCACTCTCGAAAAAGGTTCTTACACATACAACGCTTTTGCAGGTGATGAAGAAACCGATTTCGGAAAAATCGTGATCGAATAAAGCTCTTTAAATAAATTATTAACGTGCTGTTCCGGTAAACGGTGAGAAGCTTAATAAAATCTGATACCCGGTTGAAATAACCTGATCCGTTCTCTATTGGTACTCTCATTAGTATAAATTTTATTAAACACTTTTTGCAGAGGTTTACCGGAACAGTATAAACGCAGTTCTTTTCATAGCCATAACTAAGATCCCGCAGGAAGCAGGGAGTTGACAAATCTGATATCCGAATGAGTAAACCAGGCCGGTTTCTGGTTATGATTCAAAAAGATTTTCCAATACATCTCTGCTTTTCCTACGGGCCCTTTTTACAAGTCCATCCACCACTATTCTTTCGTACCCTTTTATTTTTTGTATTATTCAACTTGATTAATAAAAAAAGCCCCGGTTTTAAACCAGGGCCAATCTTTTTTGAAATCATTCTTACAGAAATGTTTCAGCAACCTCTTTCCAGCTATTTAATCGTTTATAACCGTTGATCTCCGTATTATGTGGACCGCCATATAAATATTTCTTCCCGTTAAATCCTTCAAAGTTCCTTACAAGATCATCAATCATATGATCGCCATGAACGATTGACTTACTACCGCAAAAAACAAGTTGTTGCCATTTTAAAAAAGGAAAATGTTCACTCAGCCAATTCAGTTTATCAATTAACGAATTGGGAAATTCCATCGCTGCAGAAACAATGAAAACACTATACTTTTTATTAAGCTGTTCCATCACTTCGATGCAATCTTTCATCACCGGTAGATCCCGAAAAAAACCGACATCGAATAAATGCGCTCTCACTATCTTATGATGCTCTTCGGGAAAACCTTTCAACCATGAGCCACCAGGCATTTTTGAAAAATCAATATCACCTTTATAGCCTTGCTTTCTATACCAGTTTATCATTCCTCCCATCGTATCGGCCATCACTTCGTCCATGTCAATAATCAATCTTTCCATATTATTTTAATTCTTCTTTTAAAAACCTTGCTGTATGACTTTCTTTATTCTTAATTAACTCCTCGGGCGTGCCTTCAAACAAAATTTTGCCGCCACCATCTCCACCCTCCGGGCCTATATCAATGATGTGATCCGCAACTTTTATCACATCCATATTATGTTCGATCACCAATACAGTATTACCACGATCAACCAATTTATTCAAGACATCGAGTAAATGACGGATATCTTCAAAATGCAAACCTGTTGTTGGCTCATCCAGTATATAAAATGTTTTACCCGTATCACGCTTTGCCAATTCTGTTGAGAGTTTTACACGCTGTGCTTCACCACCACTTAAAGTAACTGCTGATTGCCCCAGCGTGATATATCCGAGGCCAACTTCTTCCAGTACTTTTATTTTTCTATACAAATATGGAACAGGTTGAAAAAATTGAACCGCCTCTTCTACCGTCATGTTCAATACATCGGCAATCGATTTCCCTTTGTATCTTATTTCAAGTGTTTCGCGATTGTAGCGTTTACCGTTACATTTTTCACAATGAACATAAACATCAGGCAAAAAATTCATTTCGATGACACGCATTCCACCACCTTCACACACATCACAGCGGCCACTTTTTACATTGAACGAAAAACGACCGGCATTATAGCCACGGATCTTTGCTTCAGGCACAGAAGCAAACAAGGTTCTTATTTCAGTAAAGAACCCGCAATAAGTAGCCGGGTTACTTCTTGGTGTGCGACCAATCGGCGATTGATCGATTTCAATTACCTTATCAATATTCTCTAATCCTTTTATTGATTTATATTCTAAAGGATTTATCCTTGTTCCATATGCATGCTTTGCCAATATGGGATATAGCGTATCGTTGATCAATGTCGACTTACCACTTCCACTTACTCCACTGATTACGATAAATTTTCCCAATGGAAATTTTGCATCAACGCCATTCAGATTATTTCCTTTTGCTCCTTTTAATTCTAAAAACTTACCATTGCCTTTTCTTCTTTCTTTCGGTACATCAATTTTCAGATGCCCATTCAGGTAATTTGATGTAAGCGTATTAAGCTTTAGTAACTGATCAGGTTTTCCCTGCGCTACTATCTTTCCGCCATGTGAACCAGCCTTTGGACCAATATCGATGAGATAATCGGCCGCCAGCATAATGTCTTTATCATGTTCTACCACCAGTACACTGTTACCAATATCCCGAAGATTTTTCAAAGCATCGATTAGCCGATGATTATCGCGTTGATGCAAACCGATTGACGGTTCATCCAGGATGTAAGTGATGCCTTGCAATTGTGATCCTATTTGTGTGGCCAATCTTATCCGTTGTGATTCACCACCGCTTAATGTTTTGGATGCACGCCCCAATGTGAGATAGGTTAAACCAACATCCAACAAAAACTGTAGCCGTTCACGAATTTCTTTCAACACATCTTTGGCAATAGTTGCCTGCTTTGCACTGATACGCAATTCTATTCCATCCATCCAAGCAGCAAGATTGTCAAGATTCATTTCACTTAGCTCTGCAATATTTCTATTGACTATCTTAAACCATAAACTTTCT
This sequence comes from Chitinophagaceae bacterium, assembly GCA_049840875.1. GTDB lineage: Bacteria > Bacteroidota > Bacteroidia > Chitinophagales > Chitinophagaceae > JAFDYH01. The sequence goes on from JASGJE010000011.1 coordinate 420,986, forward strand.
TTTTTCAATCTTGCTCCGCCACAGGATTCGCATGGTTTCAACTGCATGTATCCCTCTGCCCATTCACGCAAACCTTCGCTATATCCATTATTAAACCATCGCTTCAGCATATTCACGATACCTTCATAGGGAGCATATGGATCGACCTTTACATTTTCAACCCCTATATCATTCGAGTCAATCTCTGCTTCTTCGCCTTCCTCATTTCCGTACAATAAAACATTCAACGCTTTCCTGGGCAAATCTTTTACCGGTGCAGTCAGCGATATTTTATTCTTCTTCGCTATTTCGGTCATTTGCCTGTAGACGTATGCATCTCTTTCTTCACCAAGTGGTGCGATACCTCCTTCACTGATACTAAGACTTGAATCAGGAATCACAGCATCCATATTTATATGAAATGTGGTTCCAAGACCTTTGCAAACTGGGCAAGCGCCATATGGAGAATTGAATGAAAAGGAATTCGGAGACGGCTCTTCATAGCTGATGCCGGTATCTTCGCACATCAGCATTTTACTGTATTGTATCAAAGTTTCTTCCCGCTCCTCTCCTTTTGCTGGTTTCTTTTTACCAGTATCCGAAACAGAAGGTTCAACCAATAAAAACATTAAATCTTTCCCCAGCTTGAGTGTCGTCTGCACACTTTGACTTAATCTTGCTTTCAAATCGTCCGTCACCTGCATGCGGTCAATCACCAGTTCGATATCGTGGATTTTATACCGATCCACCTGCATTTTTGGAACAATATCTTTTACCTCACCATCAACACGAACTTTCAGGAAGCCTTTCTTGCGTACGTCTTCAAACAATTCACGATAATGTCCCTTTCTTCCACGAATAAGAGGCGCAAGCAGTGAAATTTTTTTGCCTTTGAATTTTTTGAAAATATTATCGACGATTTCTTCTTCGCTCCATTTCACCATTCTCTTACCCGTGTTATAAGAATAAGCTTCGCCGATACGGGCATACAATAAGCGGAGAAAGTCATATACTTCCGTGATCGTTCCAACTGTTGATCGCGGATTTTTATTGGTAGTCTTTTGTTCAATTGAAATTACCGGTGACAATCCAGTTATCTTATCAACATCCGGCCGTTCCATATCGCCGATAAACTGGCGGGCATAGGCGCCGAATGTTTCCATATAACGGCGTTGTCCTTCGGCATAAATGGTATCAAATGCAAGTGATGACTTGCCACTACCACTGATACCTGTTATAACCACCAACTGATTTTTGGGTATCGCTATATCAATGTCGCGCAGGTTATGCACTCTCGCCCCAAATACTTCAATCGCCCCTGAATCCTGAACTGCAGTTGCAGTTCCATTTTGTTTGCTTTTCGACATATAATTTCCGGAAGAACGGCGAAGATAAGAACAACAACACGACTAAAAAGTTGAGTGGATATTATTGTATATCAGACACTTTTTTTACAATAAGTCCACTTTTTTCCAAAAACTTAATTTTTGGCACAATTATTCGAATAGGGATGGACAGAGTACCAATTCAAAAATTCAAACACTTCAAAAATTTTATTGTATGAAAAAAGCCGCATTTTTTGCTGGTATATTTTTAACGGTTCTTTCTGTTGCTAATGCACAGGACACTTCTGCACCGGCAACCTCAACACCAACTCCTGCTGTAGCTGCAAAACCAGCTTTCAGCAACGGAACAGTAGATTCAATTGCTGCCAAATATAAATTGTTGCCAATGCCAGAGGCGATGACTCCAGAACAGGTATTTCCTGTATTGGGAGAATATCAACCTTCAGCTACTCCTGCTCCGGAAGCAACAACTTCTGCTGCTACCAGCACTGGATCAACAACTACAACTGAAGCTGCTCCTGCAGTTACAAGCGTAAAGATTATGTTGGATGATCAAAACAAAGGCATCGTTTGGGTAGATGGTTTACCACAAGGTAAAATCAAAGCTTTCCTCAGAAAATCACCTTCAACTTACAAGATTCCTGCTCAGACAACTGCTGACGGAAAAGAAGTGAAAGAAGGCACAATGATCTTTGACAAAGACACAAAAACATTGAGCGTTATTATTGGTAAAGCTTACAACGACCAGGATCCTGCTGCTGCATTTGCTCCTGCCGTTGAAGAACCAGTAGCTGCTGCTCCTGTTGTGAAGAAAGGCAAGAAAGCTAAAAAAGTAAAACCTGTAGTAGTTGAAAAACCATGGGTTTTAACAGCAACAAAAGTTGAGCACACAACTGCATCAATCAACTAAGAAGTTTTCATAAAAAGTTTCCTTTACAGGGTTTAGGACTACAAGGGGCTGCATACACATTGCAGCCTCTTTTGCTATAGGCTGTAAGTTGCAGCCTTTAGTTTATAATTGTACGAGCCTGAAATAAGTTGACCAATCAAAGGAGGTCAACAATGAAAGAAAAAATCAATTTGCGGCAACGGCGTGTATTCAGCGATGCCATTAAAAAGAAAGCAGTCAAAGACATAGAATCAGGGATTGTATCAGTGCTTGCTGTGTCAAGGGAGTATGGAGTAAGTTTTCAGGCAGTGTATGGATGGCTTAATAAGTATTCGCGACATTTGCAGACATCTAAAACAATGGTAGTGCAAACGGAAAGCGAAGCATATAAGAGAAAAGAACTGGAAGAAAAGATTCAGGAGTTGGAAGCGGCACTGGGTCGTAAACAGTTGGAGGTTGAATTTCTAAACAAGTTAATAGATCAGGGTAAACGAGAATTGGGAGTTGATTTGAAAAAAAAGTTTTTCACTCCACCCTTCAGTGGTTCCGGGTCAACACAAGAGAGCACGGATACAAAATGAAAGACGTTTATGAAGTAGCCTGCATCAGCAAGCAGGCTGTTCATCAACGTAGAATCCGGGAACTACAAAATACAGGTAAAGCAAATGAGTTCTTTGAAAAAGCCAATAAAATAAGAAAGGGGCATCCACGTTCCGGATGCAGGAAAATGGCTCTGGATATGGTTTGTAAAGGATGGGGAAGAGATAAAATAGAAAATCTGTTGCTGAAAAGTGGTTACCGGATTTGCTACCCGCCAAACTATACCCGGACGACCCAGGCTCAGCATGAGCTGTATTTTCCTAATCTTATTGAAGGGTTGGAGTTAACAGGTGTTAATCAGGTAATACAAACAGATATTACCTACTATCGTATAGGTGATAAGTTCTATTATCTGGTATTTATAATTGACGTCTATTCCCGGCGCATTGTAGGCCATATGGCAAGCAAGACGCTGGAAGCTGAAGCAAACATCAAAGCATTAACTAAAATGCTTGATATAAGAAAGAATGATTGCCTGGATAATTTAATTCATCATTCAGACAAAGGCAGTCAGTATATAGACAAAGAATATTTGAAAATTCTAAAAGAAAATAAGATCCGCATCAGCATGTGTAATCAGGGATGGGAGAATGCATATTCAGAAAGAATAAACAGAACGATTAAAGAAGAATATCTGGATGGATGGGAAATAAAGGACTATGCTACATTAAGCCGCCTTTTGAAAAAAGCAGTACATCATTACAACCATAAAAGGCGACATCAAAACTTAAATTGGCAGACTCCCGTAGCAGTTGAAATAAATGTGAAAAAACTACAGCCCAATGATCGGTTTAAAATGAAGCTGTACAATCATTTAGAAGATTATCCACAAAATAGATGTGAATAGCAAAAAAGAAAAAAAGAAGCAAAAAAAGAAAAGTAGTACTAATATTAATAATTGAAAAAAGTCAACCTTATTCAGGCACATACAAATATTCAACGCTCAATATTCAATTTTCAATGTTCAAAAGTCTTCTCTCAAAGCAAGGGCTGTGACCGGTTCCTCTCCTTAGGGAGGCTCTCAATTTTCACTGCTCAATGTTCAATTAAAAAAAATAGAACCCTTTACAGTTTCTTGCATTGAGTTTTTCGCATTAAGGCTTCTGCATTCAGCATTCGGCCTTTTGCATTAAGCCTTCTGCATTAAGCGTAAAGCGTACGGCCTATAGCCTAAAGCCGGTTTATTTTTTTTGCAATTCCCAATATCACGATTATCTTCGCATCAGTTCTTTTAATCCCGATAGAATTCGGGACGCTTATCAAGAAAGGCTGAGGGAATGGCCCGATGAAGCCTTGACAACCTGTTTCACCTAAAATGAAGCAAGGTGCCAAATCCAACCTGACAAAAGTCAGGAATAGATAAGTCAGATTTAAAGCTTCAAAATATTTGTAAACATATTCAAAAGCTCATCTGATTTATCGGGTGAGCTTTTTTATTTGTCTTATCATAAAAGATAAATGGGAAAATACATCCGGTAAATTCTCTTCACTCCTCTCCTGGTAAGCATTGTCTAAACAATTTTTTTAACGCCGCGCAATTTGTGCGGAAAAATGTGTAACAAAATGAGCAATGCAACACAATTAATTCACAGCATTCCTGTCGATCCGTTAACGGGAGCAATTTCAGTTCCTATTTATCAAACGTCAACATTCGTACAGGAAGCTCCGGGTGTAAACAAAGGTTATGATTATGCCAGAACAGGTAACCCAACGAGGGAAGTATTGGAAAAACTTATCGCTGAACTCGAATGCGGTTCTACCGGAGCTGCCTTTGCAAGCGGTCTCGCAGCAATTGATGCCGTCGTAAAACTTTTAAAAGCCGGGGATGAAATTCTTGCCGTTGATGATATCTATGGCGGCGCCTTCAGGTTGTTTACACAAGTGTACAACCAGTTTGGAATAACAGTCAACTTTGTTGATACAGCAAACGCAGAAAATGTTTTCAATGCAATAACACCAAAAACGAAACTGATCTGGATCGAAACACCAACCAACCCAACATTGAAAATTTCAGATATCGCCGCCATTTCCAAAATTGCAAAAGCAAACAATTGCCTGCTATGCGTGGATAATACATTTGCATCTCCTGCACTACAGCAACCACTAACATTGGGCGCAGACATCGTTGTTCATTCTGCAACAAAATATTTGGGCGGCCATAGCGATCTCATCGCTGGTCTTGTTATAACAAGAGAAAAAGAACTTGGTACGAGGATAAAGTTTTTGCAAAACGCATGCGGAACAATTCTTTCCCCGTTTGATAGTTGGTTAGTTATACGTGGAATAGAAACCCTCCATCTCCGCGTAAAACAACATTGCGAAAGCGCATTGACTATTGCAAAATTTCTCGAAACTCATCCTGCTGTAGACCAAGTGTATTATCCCGGCTTAAAAACACATATCAATCATGATATTGCGGCAAAGCAGGCGAAGGGGTTTGGCGGTATTGTATCGTTTTCGTTGAAACAAGATACAGAAGAAGCTGCTACAGCATTTGTAACATCTACCAAACTATTCAAACTGGCAGAAAGCCTCGGAGGTATTAAAAGTCTTTTATCACATCCGGCACAAATGACGCATAAAACAATACCTGTGGAAAAAAGAAGGTCGGCCGGAGTAGCGGATAGCCTCATCCGTTTAAGCATCGGCCTTGAAGATGTTGGTGATCTGATAAAGGATCTTGACGATGCATTTACAAACACAAGCAATAAACTAAATCTCAAAAAGGAAGAATCAATAGAAGAATATGGAATCTCTTGTTAAAACATACAAACACATTGATCGCAACATTCTGAAGGCAATACCGAATCCATCCAGTGGCGCCTACGAAATAAAAACAAAAATTCCTGAGTTTACTTTTCTTGGCGTACAGGAACAACCCGATTTTGCAACAATCTATCTTACATTTTATCCGGGCAAAAAAATTATCGAGTTGAAATCATTGAAACATTATGTATTTCAACTGAGGAATATCGTCGTGTCGTATGAACGACTGATCAATATTATTTACGACGATTTGATTGCGGTGTATGAACCAGAAAGAATACGATTAGTAATGATCTGTAACCCCCGTGGTGGCATCAGTTCCAAATTGACGATTGATTCAGACTGGAAAGCACGAGGCGGTAAAGAATCATTTAACGATTGGAAACTGATTGAAGACGAATGGGAGGTTAAAATGTAATGCAAAATGAAAATTCACTGTTTCACGGTAGATCTGTTTTCTATCAATCACGAAGATTTGCGATTGAGAACAAATTGTATTGATTTAAAATTAACAATTAAAAATTTGCCCAATGGCGGAAAAACCTATTAAATTTGTAGGGTATTCAGATCACTGCATGACAACACAACAACATATCACAGTATTAAACTCCCCGGCGTGTTGTTGTACATGTTGTATGCCGTAAGGCATAACTAATCTTCACCCGCAGGCCATCATTGCCTCCGACCCTCAGTTTAACAGTTTTTCTTTCAAAACATTTCAAACAAAAAAAATCTCTTATCATGAGCAACAATCTTCACTTCGAAACGCTGCAGTTACATGCAGGTCAGCAAATCGACCCTACAACAAAATCAAGAGCCGTTCCGATTTATCAAACCACTTCGTATGGTTTTGACAATTCCGAACACGCTGCCAATCTTTTTGGCTTAAAACAATTCGGGAATATATATACCCGCATCATGAACCCAACTACTGATGTATTTGAACAACGCATTGCAGCACTGGAAGGTGGTGTAGCAGCACTAGCTACAGGTTCAGGACAGGCAGCACAGTTTCTCGCATTAACCAACATCTTGCAGCCTGGTGATAATTTCATTTCTACTTCTTACCTGTATGGCGGTACTTATAATCAGTTTAAAGTATCATTTAAAAGACTCGGCATCGAAGCAAGATTTGCGGATGGAGATGATGTAGAAAAATTTGTGCCCTTGATTGATAAAAATACAAAAGCGATTTATCTCGAAACTATCGGTAACCCACGTCTGAATATTCCCGACTTTGAAAAATTCGCAGCATTGGCGAAAGATTATGATCTGCCGCTAATAGTTGATAATACGTTTGGAACAGGAGGTTATCTTTTCCGTCCTCTTGAACACGGTGCGAATATCGTTGTTGAATCAACTACAAAGTGGATTGGCGGGCACGGTACCAGCATCGGAGGAGTAATTGTAGATGGGGGAAATTATAATTGGGGGAATGGCAAATTTCCTCAGTTTACCGAGCCAAGTGAAGGTTATCATGGATTGAAATTCTGGGAAGTGTTTGGAGAAGGAAATCCATTGGGCTTACCAAACATTGCCTTCATTATACGTGCAAGAGTAGAAGGCTTGCGTGATTATGGCGCTTCTCAAAGTCCTTTCAATTCGTTTCTCTTCTTACAAGGATTAGAAACACTGTCGCTGCGTGTAGAGCGTCATGTGCAAAATGCGTTAGAATTGGCAACATGGCTGGAGTCACACCCACAGGTAGAGTTTGTCTGGTATCCGGGCCTGGAAAGTAGTCCTTATCATAAGCTCGCTAAGAAATATCTGAAGAGAGGTTTCGGAGGAATTTTACAATTCGGTATTAAGGGCGGTGTTGAGAATGGTCGTAAGTTCATTGATTCATTGAAATTAATCAGCCATCTCGCTAATGTGGGCGATGCAAAAACGTTGGCGATCCATCCGGCTTCAACAACGCATGAACAATTAAGTGACCAGGAACGTGAGGCTTCAGGTGTATTGAACAATCTTATTCGCATCAGCGCGGGAATCGAGCATATTGATGATATCAAAGCTGATTTTGAACAAGCGTTTGAAAAAGTGTTTGCAAAAGAATTAGTAGGATAACAAATGAGTGATGAGTGATCAGTAATGAATGATGCACAAAGATGATTCATTACTGATCACATTCACCTCAAACTCATTATTCATAACTCATTACTCATAATTTGTCACCTCAGATTTTTACATACAAACAATCCCTATCGCTGGAATCGGGAGTTGTATTACCATCTTATCACCTGGCATATACGACTCACGGTACATTGAATGAAGAAAGAAACAACGCCGTTTGGATCTTTCACGCTTTAACGGCGAACAGTGATCCTGCTGAATGGTGGCCCGGACTTGTGGGAGATGGAAAACTCTTTGACCCTGAAAAGTATTTTATTGTTTGTGTAAATATGCCTGGAAGTTGTTACGGCAGTATCAGTCCGTTCGATAAAAATCCGGAAACCGGTTTACGGTATTTTCACAATTTTCCGTTCTTTACCACGAGAGATATGATTCGCGCCTATCAACCACTGCGTGAATTTTTAGGCATTCAAAGAATAAAGTATGGTGTTGGAGGTTCGATGGGTGGCCAGCAGCTACTCGAATGGGCGATCGATGAGCCGGAGTTGTTTGAGTACATTGTTCCTCTAGCGACCAATGCTTATCATTCTCCCTGGGCCATTGCTTTCAACGCATCACAACGCTACGCAATTGAAACAGACCCCACCTGGCAAACAAATAACGAACAAGCAGGTATAGAAGGAATGAAAGTGGCGCGAAGCATTGCGCTTCTTTCTTATCGCAACTATCATACGTATAAAATAGGGCAAACAGAAACATCTGATGATAAAAGAGATGATTTTAAAAGTGAATCTTATCAAAAATACCAGGGAGAAAAACTAGCTAAACGTTTCAATGCATTTAGTTATTTCTTTCTAAGTAAAGGAATGGATTCGCACAATATAGGGAGAGGAAGAAAAAGTGTAGAAGCTGCTCTGCAATCTATCAGGGCAAAAGCATTGGTATTAGCCATCAGCAGCGATCTATTATTTCCACCGGCAGAACAGGAGTTTCTTGCAAAGAATATTCCCGGGGCAGTTTTCAAAAGCATTGATTCTGACTATGGACATGATGGCTTTTTACTTGAATATGAACAAATAGAAAACGAGATCAAAAATTTTTTAGCTTTGCAGCCCGCAATTAACCGGGAACTTGAAACTATATAACAAATGGATGCACATAAGCAGTTGACAATCGGTTTATTTGGATTTGGTGTGGTTGGCGAAGGGCTTTACAAAGTATTACAACAAACTCCGTCCCTGAAAGCAGCAATCAAAAAAGTATGTATTAAAGACGCTTCCAAGAAAAGGAACGCTCCGGCAGAACTTTTTACTACAGATAAAAACGTTTTACTGAACGATGAAGAAATAAATGTAATCGTAGAAGTAATTGATGACGCAAACGCCGCATTTAAAATTGTTTCAACTGCATTGAAAAATAAGAAAGATGTGGTAAGCGCCAGCAAGAAAATGATTGCAGAACATTTACCGGCGCTGTTGAAACTACAGGAAGAAACTGCGCAATCGTTTTTATATGAATCTGCAGCCTGCGCTTCCATACCGGTTATCCGCAACCTGGAAGAATATTACGATAATGATTTACTGCATTCAATAAAAGCTATTGTAAATGGCTCTACGAATTTTATCCTGACAAAAATGTTTGAAGAGAAGTTAGGATTTAAAGAAGCGTTGTTGCTAGCACAACAACTTGGTTTTGCTGAAAGTAATCCTAAACTCGATGTAGAAGGCTACGATGCCGTTAATAAATGGACGTTCCTGTTGACACATGCTTATGGCATTATTGAATCGCCGGAGAATATTTTATTTACTGGTATCCAGAATATCAATGCAGGTGATGCTGCGGTGGCAAGAGAGAAAAGTTTTGAAATAAAACTAGTTGCACAAGCAAAGAAATTGAATAGTGGTAAAGTTGCGGCCTTTGTGCTTCCTCAATTTATAAAACAGGATGATCATCTTGCTTTTGTAAAGAATGAATATAATGGCGTAGTAATCGAAAGCGGATTTGCCGACAAGCAATTTTTTTATGGAAAAGGAGCAGGAAGTTTTCCGACGGCGTCTGCTGTGTTGAGTGATATATCCGCCTTGCGATATCAATATCATTACGAGTATAAAAAACTCTATCATCATAAGCCTCATCAATTAAGTGATGATTTTTACCTGCGTGTTTATGTCAGCTTTGATGATCTGAAACATATTCCCCGTGAAGAGTTTGAATGGATAGAAGAATGGCATGCTGGCGAACAACGTAAATATCTCGTGGGAGTAATTTCATTTAATCAATTAAAATCGAATGATTGGTGGAGAAAGCACAACAACTCTCTCATTCTTCTCCCCGATCCGGTTATTGAAAATATAGAAATCAAAAAGCTGAAGAAAAAAAGTCTTGAATTAGCGGGATTGATTTAGTGTGTGATGCAAGCGACTATCAGTTGCAGTTGGCAGTCCTTCCCATCTGAAAGAATAATTGTCAATTGCAAACTGCAAATTACTAATTGCACACTGCAAACCTCCTCACTTCGTTGTCAACTGATTTCGGATAAGCCGGTTATTGTATTGCTGGATAAACGCTTTGAGGTTTCGTTCCATCCTGGTTACAATTTCCGGATTCTTTTCGAGTAAATTATTTTTAAATAGCCTGTCAGTTTTATAATTGTACAGGCTTTTTGTTTGCAAGCCATCAAAGAATAATAAATAATCTCCTTCAATCCAGCGATAACCACCTCCATAGCTTACAGAAAAGTTCATTCTGTCTTTTTCTAAAACATTTTCCCCAAACGCAACATACGGTTTATCATAATGCAGATAAGACAGAAGCGTCGGCATTATATCTGTCTGCTGAATGATTCCCTGGTCAACGCCATGAAACGAACTATCACCGGGACTGTATAGCAAGATCGGAATCGCCACATCTCCCCATGCATTCTGATATTCTGGATGATAGCTTACTGTTGCATGATCTGCCGTGATTACAAACACAGTATTCTTATACCAATCTGATTGTTTCGCTTTTTCAAAAAACTCACGCAAAGCCATATCCGAATAACTGATACATTCCAATACAGGCAATGGGCCCTTCTTAAATTTTCCTTTGTATTGTTCAGGTACTTTAAAAGGATGATGGGAAGAAACAGAAAATAAAGTGCTAAGAAATGGTTGCTTAATCGTATCGAGTGTTCTTTTAAAAAATTGAAAGAAAGGTTCGTCCCATATTCCCCATATACCGTCAAAGTCAGCATCATTATTGTACTCGTCTTTACCATAATAACGCTCTACACCCAATAAATTTACCAATGCTTTAAAACCCATCGATCCATTTGGAGCGCCATGAAAAAAAGAGGTTGTATACCCTTCTTTTCTCAATATTTTTGGCAAGCCATGAATACTATCAGAAGCATAAGGTGTTAAAACAAACGGATCTTCTCCGTTTGGAATACCTGCTAAAACAGATGGGATCGCATCAATAGATTTACGACCGGTTGCAAAAGAGTTCCAATAAATTTTACTGACGCCCATCAGTGAATCAAGAAATGGTGTAAAGCCTGTATAACTGCCATTATCCAAATCTTTATTATACCCGCCTACCGCTTCTTTTCCAAAACTCTCCATGATAAAAATAACGATGTTCTTTTTCTCAAATCCTTTTAAGCTATCAGCAACAGGCCGGTGAACAGGTGAAAATATTTTCTCCACTTCTTCATCGGAATAGTAATGTTGTTCCGTTAAATTCTTCACGTTCCATGTTCTTACCATACAAAATGGTGTATTCAGCACCAGGTACATTTCATTGGGGCTGTTTACATATTCGCCTGCATTGCTGATTGTGATTGGCCTTGTGCTATATTTAAAATCCCCGCGGATACCACCGATTGCAAGTGTCACCATTAGTAGTAAAGCCACAACCGCTTTAGTATAAAAAAGTGCAGGCTTTTCCGGTTGGATCGGTTTTTTAATCTTTACACGGTTATACAACCAGATCATTAAAACAATCAGTAAAATAAAAATCACTGCTACATGCCAGTAATCAATAATAAATCTTCCCGCAAGTTTTCCCTTATTGTTTTCATTGGCAAATTCACCGAAAACCGATCGGGTGGTTCTTCTCAAAGTGAATCGGTAATAAATGAAATCGATACAATTCAGGAGAACTGCAAGTCCGTTTGTAATAAAGAAAATAAATTTCGTTATGCGCTGATACGTTCCTGAAATACGAAATGGCACAGGTGCCAGCATTAATACAATGAATAGCGCATTGAAATAAAACATAGCAGCAGTATCAAACATGAAACCGCCCTTAAAAATTCTAATCCATTCAGAGAAAGCTATGCCCGGAAATAAGCCCGGGTTTAGCAGGAAAAATAAAATCCTGCATAGCAGGAACAGCAAGAAAACGATACCCAGTCTGTAAAGAAATACCCAATAATAGTTTCCATTTTTTGTCGAAGCAAATCGCATTTTCTCCTGCATTATTAAGCGTTAAAGATAACGCATTGAACAGGACGGCACTAATCATTCCGTTAAGCTATACTACAATCTTTGATACGATTGCCTTTCTTCCATATTTCTCTCATTGATAGCCATTCTGAAAAATTTCAAAACAGCAAGGCTACTAAACTCATTTTTTAAACGATTAAACGATAACAAGGGCAATTTATGCCCTTACCAATCAATGAAAATCGCGTTCATTACACGTTCAACATTGTTTAAGGTACCGGGTGGCGATACCGTGCAGGTAATGCAACTGGCACGGCAAATGCGACAGTCAGGCATCGCAGCCGATATCGTTTTGACTAACCAGGCGATCAATTATTCAGGGTATGATCTTTTTCATTTTTCGAATATTACCAGGCCTGCCGACATACTTTTTCATATTCCAAGATTAAAAAAACCATTCATTGTATCGCCGATTTTAATTGAATATGGTGAGTACGACAGATACTATCGTGGGGGCATTTCCGGACTGATTTTGAAAAAATTCAAACAGCATACGAATGAATATATAAAGACACTCTCCAGGTGGATCAAAGGCAGCGATATTTTACGAAGCAAAAAATATCTCTGGAAAGGTCAGCAAAAAAGTATCCGGGAAATTATAAGGAAAGCCGCTATGCTGATGCCCGGTACCGAGGCTGAATATCGACGTATAAAAGAATTGTTCGGGTTGGAAAAAGAATATGTTGTCGTGCCTAACGGTATTGATTCATCGGTTTTTCATGCCGATAGTATTGCCGAAAAAGATAATCAACTCGTGTTGTGTGCAGCGCGGATAGAAGGCATCAAGAATCAATTGAACCTGGTAAAAGCATTGAACAATACGCGTTATACCTTACTATTAATTGGCTCACCCGCACCAAACCAAAAAGAATATTACGAAGAATGCAAAAGGATTGCGGCAGGCAATGTTCATTTTTACAACCATGTTCCCCAGGAAATTCTTACAGGTTACTATAGAGCCGCCAAAGTACATGTATTACCGAGTTGGTTCGAGACCTGTGGCTTATCCTCGCTTGAAGCAGCGGCTATGGGCTGCAATATTGCTATTACAGATAAAGGCTACACACGGGAATATTTTGGCAATGACGCATTCTATTGTGATCCGGGAAATCCAAAATCAATTTTCGAAGCTGTTGACAAAGCGGCACGTAGTGAACCATCAAAACGATTGCAGGAAAAAGTCATCAATAACTACACCTGGCAGAAAGCTGCCTCAATAACCCTTGAAACATGCAAAAACATTATATACGGATGAGAAGACTCAGGATCGGCATTATAGGAACAAGAGGAATTCCTAATCACTACGGCGGTTTCGAACAATTTGCGCAATACCTCTCATTGGGCCTGGTACAACGTGGGCATGACGTATATGTATATAATTCATCCAATCACCCTTATACAGAAAATGAATGGAATGATGTACAAATCATTCATTGCAATGACCCTGAATCAAAGTTGGGCACAATCGGACAGTTTTTCTATGATTTAAATTGTATCAACGATGCCCGCAAAAGAAAGTTTGATGTGTTATTGCATTTGGGCTACACAAGTGATTCTATTTGGCATTGGCGCTGGCCGAAAGATGCCGTGAATATCGTAAACATGGATGGTCTCGAGTGGATGCGAAGTAAATACAATAAGCCAACACAACGATTTTTGAAATATGCCGAATCGCTTGCAGCGAAAAATGCGCAATTCCTGATTGCCGATTCAAAATACATGCAGGAATATCTTGGGAAAAAATACAAAAGGCCGTCAACTTATATTCCTTACGGCGCAGAAGTCTTTTCAACTGTCGATCTATCTGTTTTCAGAAGATATACGATCAATCCACATCAATATTATTTGCTGATAGCGAGGATGGAGCCAGAGAATAATATTGAAATGATATTGCAGGGACACCTGGCTTCAGATAATCCGTACCCTCTTTTAGTAATAGGTGATACCAATAATGCCTTCGGCAAAAAATTGACCACCTGCTATAAAAAATCTTCGTTGATTTTTTGTGGTTCTGTTTACAACCAGGCTGACTTGAACAATCTCAGATATCATTCGCTCAAATATTTCCATGGTCATTCAGTAGGTGGAACTAATCCTTCTTTGCTGGAAGCGATGGCCTGCAGCTGCAATATTGCAGCCCATAATAACATCTTCAATAAATCCATTTTGCAGGAAGACGCTGACTATTTTTCGTCTGCTGATGATGTCAGAAAAATTATTGTAAGTCCTGAATATGATAAAGCGATTAACCGGAGAAAAGCCGCAAACATTCAAAAGATACATTCAATCTACAACCAGGAAAAAAACATTGATGACTATGAACAATTGATGTTTATGGCTGCCTGCAAGGATTCAAGATTGAAGAGCCGGTTTATTCTTTCTCCTGCTTTATATCGAACTGATGAAAAGCCCTGGTAAAAGCAACTATCCAAATGAGGTATTCAGCAATATTTGTAAGAAAACTGCCGGTAAACTGATAAATAAAAACAAACAGAAATAATAAAAGCCGGTAATAGTTGGTCCAAACTCTTGTAATGAAGAATAAAGAAATTTCAATTGTCAATCGTAATGAAACACCTACCCATCCAAAAATCGTCATTGTTTCGGCCACTGCATTTGGGATAGCAACAATATTGTCGGTATAATACATGTAGTAATTGCGGATAATCGTTTCACCCATAATTTTAATTTGCCCGAGGCCGACGCCCCAATAGCTATTCTTTTCGTGAATTAATTTATCGGCAAGAATGAATGCATCCCGTATACGCCCATTACCGGAAGAATCTTCGCCGGAGAATATGTTCTTTATACGTTGAAAAAGAGGATTATGTCTGAAGAATAAGATTAAAATAAAGAGGAAAGAAATACCAGTGGTGCTGACATAGATTAATCCATTTAAAATTCTCTTTTTTGATGTAAGCTTTTTAAAATTTAAAATCCAGCAGATGCATCCCGCCGCAACAGCTGATGCGATTACGCCCATTGAAAAGGATAAAACGAGCGGAAGCATGAGCATTGGCAAAAGCCATTTACCTGAAATTCTGTTTTGCCCGAAGCAATACTGCAGCAGAAAATAAAAGAATACCGGCATAAAAACGAAAGCATAATAAGAGGGTTCGTACGTTAATAATTTCAAACGACGCAAATGTCCCACCTCGCCGCCGATATCCTGCTCAATCCATAGCCAATCGAAATGAGAAGTAAAATAAAAAGGAATAGCGATGAGACAGCAGATGAAATTCAATACAAGAATGATCCGGAATATTTTTTCAATATCCTTACAACGCAGTAAAAAAGTATAAACGGCCTGGCAAAAGATATAAACCAGCACAAGGTTCAGCAGTGATATGAAATAGCTTTTTATATCGACGCCGACCACAGTCAGATGAATAATGATAAATGGACAAAGAATCGCTAAAAATGGCAGCAGGATTTCTTTCTTTCGTATCAACAGAATCCAAATATAAAATACAGGAGCAAGCAGCGCGGTGTAGGTCAATCCAAACGGAAGGCCGACCGAGTTGACAAAAAAATAGATCAGCGTAACCGGCAGATACTTGTTTGCCTTCATAATTAAATAAACATTATCTCAATTAGTTTACACCGGCGGCGTGATTTGCGTTTCGTTGGGCTTACTCACGCTGAGCATCGCCTTCGTTAGTCCAATTGCAATAAATAATTCAGTGAGTAATATTGCAATCGCAGTTCCTGTTGACTTAAAAAACCACGCAAGCGAAATATTCAGCAATACATTTACAATCACACCAATCGTATAAATGTTAAAATAGGTTTGCCGTCGTTCTTTCGCCAATAGAATCAGCGTGGCTGGAATGTTCAGGCAAACAACAAACAATACAATTGAGAAAATGCGAAGCAGGTTGACAGAATTTCCGTTGGTTTCCTTTGAGACAAAATATATAATCTGAGGAGAGAAAAAAAATAGACATATACACCCCGTTATAACCGCAACAAGAAATGGAATATAATTTTTTTTGAAAAAAGAAATGGTGGCCTCCTTTCCCTTATCGACAACGAGGCATACTTGTGGGTAGATCGTTTGTGAATATATTCCGGGCATCTGGCGCAGTGTAAGAAAAATTCTTTCAGCAATACTATAATACCCCGTTACCATGTCATTTGTAAAGATCCGCAGAATAAAGACGTTGGAATACTGGCAAATGTTATTGGAAAGATTGGTTACGGTAATTTGCCATCCTTTACGAAGTTCATTTAAAACATCCAAGGCCCGTGGCACAACGAATTCAATTTTAAAACGGAGAATAACCAGGGAAATGCTGAATAGCCCCATTATAAGATTTCCAAGACCAAGAAAAAAAAGATAATACCATGCATCAGTGTCTTTCTTCAGGAAAAGAAAAATCAACGCTACAAAAATCAAACGCGCCAGCAAATTGATGACAGCCATCAATTGCATTTTCTCTATGCCGTTAAAAAACCAATTGCATAAAGCAGCTTGCCCGATTACGAAAACAAAGCCCGTGAGATATAAAAATTTATGTTCGTGAAATAAAGGGACAAAAGCAATTAAGATCAACAACAAGATGAATGATATAACGCAAAGTGCTAATCGGGAAAAAAGTACTCTTGCAAAAATGACAGAGACCAGGTGATTGTTATTTCGCTCAATAGAAATCTCCCTTGTTGCGGTCTGATTGAAACCGTACTCCGTAATTGCAGAAAAATAAAACATTACCACCTGCGCCACCGCTATAATCCCAAAACCTTCCACACCAACATGCCTTACAACATAAGGAATGACGAACAATTGCAACAGTGCAGTGATTGCCTGCACTGCTCCAAGCGAAAAAAAATTAAATAACAATTTATTCTTTGCCAGAAAAGACATAGATAACGAAGATAATCATCAGTAAAGGAGATTTTGTTCACGTTTGCTTTTTTATTCAAGAGGCAACCGCCAATTATTTACAACCGTTATGGTTAATGAGAACCCTCACGGGGAATGGTGTGCCCATACTTACCGGCTCATCGTATTATCAAATCTTTTAGCGGAGGCTCCAGAATGGCTCACGAAGAAAAAAACAGGTTAGCAGAATCAGATGATATTGATCTTTTATTGTTGATAGAAAAAATTGTTCTGTTCTTTAAAAAATTTATTTGGGTTTTTGTCGTGGCTATTATCGTTGGTATTAGTACAGGCTATTATTTCTATCGTTTACAACCAAAAGTTTATACTTCGCGTTTGATCGCTCATTCCTTCATGCTTTCCAACCAGGAGGAGATACAAATTATCGACAACTGGAATCAATTGCTTGGGCGACACGAATATGCCTCTATGGCTGCATTATTCAAATGCGATGAAAAATTACTATACCCTGTACGACAAATAAAGGCCGATGAGATTCAAAAAGTATTTACACCCCCAAACCCCAATGGCTTTACTATTGAAGTAACGACAACCGATATCTCCATTCTCGATTCATTGGAATACGCAATCGTAAATGGTCTTGAAAGAAATGGATATGTAAAACAACGTACCGATTTCAAAGTTGCGGCGCTGAATGATCAAATAAAAAATATCACCGCTGAAATAAAACGGCTTGATTCTACACGTACAATCGTCGAAAACCTTGTGCGAAACAATCAACGGGCAGCCCCACTTTCTGATCTGAGCGGCCTCAATCAGCAATTGATGACAATGAATGAAAAGCTCATGTTGTACAAAGAGCAGGCAAAGTTTTCGAACTCAATACAAATACTGCAAAGCTTTGGAAAATTCAAAACACCGACCGGCCCTAAATTATTCGTTTGGCTTTTCATGGGCCTTGTTTTCTGGCTTACGATAGCTTTTGCATATGCATTCATTCGCACTGTTAATACGATGATGAAAAGACACGCTGAAAAGAAATACTAATTACAAAACGCGTAGATGAATACTGCCTTTATAAAAACAAGAGCCTGGTTATCATTTACAGAAGTTCTTTGCGTGATATTTTTTATCAGCATTATCTGCGCATTCAGGGCGGTAACAAGTATCAGCATCGCGTTAATGATCCTTGCTGGGATTATTCAACAAAGTAAAATTTCTCTTGCCGCAATTGTACATAGTTCGCTTTTCCCTTTTTTTACCGGCTGTGTCCTCTTTTTTTTCTGGCAAACTTTTTCACTTTTATACACCGGCAATTTTGAAGCAGGCCTAAATGATACAAGGCTAAAAACCGGGCTTCTGTTTACTCCATGCCTGATTTTTTTTATTATCTGCTTTAAGCCAGGTGAACTAAAAAAACTGCTCTCCTGGTATTGTGTTGCAGTCTTCCTCGCCAGCATCTATCTATTGATCGTGGCAAGCATACATTTTTCAAAAGAGAAAGATATTTCAGTCTTTTTTTATCACACATTGGTTAGCCCGTTTCGTTATCACGCGGTGTATTATTCCATACTTGTTTTTATTGCACTTTCTTTTTTATTGGATAATCCTGTTGCTTCAGAAAAAATATTTCCCAATGCGGCTCTTTCAGTTATGATCGTTTTTCTGTCAGCTTTCCTGCTATTACTATCCTCCAAGTTAGTCATCAGTTATTATGCCATCTATATCATTGTAGTATTGATAGGGCGGGCAGGCAAAAGACAGGTGCCCAGGCTTTTTATTTATACGAGTGGTGTGATGATTGCATTTGGAACTTTGTTTATTATGCTTACAAAAAACCCGGTGGGTAACCGTTTCAGGGATTTTGCGAGCGGCAATATCAACCTCATTTTTCAAAATAAATTTTCTCCTTCCGTTTATTTCAATGGATTACAATTCCGGTTATTGCAATGGAAACTTGTTCCCGAAATACTCAGTGAAAAACACAGGTGGTGGTTGGGTATAAGCACGGGTGATGCACAGAGAGTTTTAAATGAAAAATATATAGCGCTGAACATGTATCGCGGCGAACCTGGTAAACCCGACGGTGGCTACCTGGACTATAATACCCACAATCAATTATTACAGTCATTGTTACAATCCGGTATACCCGGTGCGTTGATCTATTTATTTATCTATGTTTCACTATTGCTCGCAGCCTTGAAATCAAAAGAAAAGCTGTTTCGGTTTACCGTTTTCTTACTCCTCATCTATCTCTTCGTAGAATCGCTTTTCCAGGAGCAATACGGGCTGGTCATTTTTATCTTCTGGCCTTTATTTTTTTCACAGCTATACAAGCAAAATTCACAACCTGAAATAAAAATTTAATTGATCAAGTTATATAAAAATATTGTTCACGTCTTATCTGGCAAGGAAAGAAAAAAGTTCTACCAGCATTTGGTAATAAATACTGTTGTCAATATTGCCGATATTATTTCGCTCGCATTGCTTTTAATGGTGGTCAACTTTTATATTCATTCTTCAAAAAATCTATTCGCTTTTTTACCATCATGGTTAACTGATCATACGTCTCCGATGTTGATCGTTTTGTTCCTCCTGCTGTTTATCATCAAAAATATTGCTGCATATCTCGCGATGAGGTCACAATACCGATTTGCTTATAATGTCGCCGGAAGAATTTCCCGGGAGCAATTAAGCCGCCAACTCAGATCTGATTACATGAATTATATAAACATTGATTCTTCTGTCAGTATGCGCCGCATCAGCCAACAACCGACAGAATATTGCCAGTATGTATTGATGGGGGTATTCCAGATTATTTCACAATTCATACTCACTATACTGACCGTTGCAGCAATAATAATCTTCGATGCCCGTCTTTTCTTTTTACAACTGATAATCCTGCTTCCTGCCGTGTTGATTGCTGTCCTGCTTATGAAAAGAAAATTGAAAATCATAAGAACACAAACAAGGTTAAATAGTGAAAAGGCATCCCAACATCTCAAAGAAGCAATGGATGGCTATATAGAGAGTAGTATTTACAATGCGGCTGATTTCTTTACAAAGCGCTATGGCGAATACCAGGGCAACTTGAACAATCGATTGGCGGACCTGCAGATTATTCAGAATTTACCCAACAGATTAATTGAGATATTTGGAGTGCTTGGCTTGTTTATCCTGATTCTTATGAGAAAATCATCTGAAACGTCTCCCGAGAATGTTATTCTTATCGGCGCTTTTTTAGCCGCTATGTATAAAATCATTCCTGGTGTTGTAAAAATGGTCACTCTTTCAGGGCAGGTCAGCGCCTACAAATTTGCAATAGATGGTCTCGCACCGATTGCACAGGTACAACAAGATGCTGGCGCTCAAATCGCATCAATTGATTCAATACAATTACGCAACATCTGGTTTAGTTATAAACGGCGAACCATTTTGAAAGAGTTTTCGCTTTCATTAAAGAAAGGGGATTTTTTAATCATCACAGGAGACTCAGGGATAGGCAAGACAACAATTTTAAAATTACTGTTAGGGTATCTGAGCCCGGAGCGTGGTGAAATTGTATTTAACGAAAAAAGCATTGATAAAAAAGGAATAGAAAACTATCGTTCACATATCGCGTACATCAAACAGCAATCTTTCCTGATTCACGATACGCTGTTACGAAACATCACCCTGCAAGAAAATTCTTATGATGTAAAACGCCTACAAAACGCATTGGAAATTTCCGGCTTGAATTCAATTATCGAGACATGGCCGGAACGGTTGAATAAAATAATAACAGAAAATGGAAAAAATATCAGTGGTGGTCAGCGTCAGCGTATTGCATTAGCAAGAGCCATCTATAAAAAGGCCGGTTTAATTATTCTTGATGAGCCTTTTAACGAGTTGGATGAGGGATCAGAGAAGGAGCTACTCGATCGTCTGAAAGATTTTTCGCAAACTGATGGTATGGTCATTTTAATTACACACAACAAACAAGCTATTTCTTATTGTACTGAATTGATCTCTTTAGATGAAAACTATAAAAACATTAGTTATTCTGAGCCCGGCGTTTCCTGAAAACGAAGCCGCTACTTATTGGGTGCCTTCTCAACAACTCATGGTAAAAGCGTTGAAGAAAAATTTTCCCGGGTTGCACATAATTGTATTGGCATTGCTGTATCCTTACTCTGAATCAACTTATACATGGAATGGCGTAGAAGTAATCAGTCTTGATGGAATGCATAAACGGAAAATACGAAGGCCGATACTCTGGATGAAAGCATGGAGGGTTTTAAAGAAAATACACCAACAAAATTCAGACATTGGACTACTTAGCTTTTGGTGCGGCGAAGCGGCATTTATTGGAAACCGTTTTGCAAAAAAATATTCTCTTCAACACCAGATCTGGATTTGCGGACAGGACGCACGAAAAACAAACAAATGGGTAAGATTCATTCGTCCTAAAGAAATACAGCTTATGGCCATGAGTCTTTCTCTCAGTAATGAATTTTTTAAAAATCATGGGATAAAGCCTTTTCAGATTGTTCCGAACGCTATTGATCCCGGTATGTTTCCCAGGGAGAAATCAACAACAAAAGATATCGACATCCTTGGCGTTGGTTCATTTGAGCCGCTGAAACAATATGATGTATTTACCAGGATCATCAGTGAATTAAAAACTAAAATACCAGCAATAAAAGCGTTTCATGCTGGTATCGGCAAAGAACAAAAGAAAATTGAGAGCTTAATTGCAAAGCTTTCACTGCAAAACAATCTGACTCTTCTTGGCGGAAAAACGCACCAGGAAATTATAGAGCTGATGCTGCGAACAAAAGTGTTCATGCACACTTCAAACTATGAGGGATTCAGCACTGTTTGTCTTGAAGCAATCTATGCCGGCGCTCATGTTATCAGCTTTTGCTATCCACTGAAACAGCCTGTACCACAATGGCACGTTGTTTCATCAGAAAAGGAAATGTATTTAAAGGCGTTGGAAATTTTAACTCGTGAAACGACCGAATACACTTCGGTGCTTCTTTACTCAATGGATAATAGTGCAGAGGCATTGATGCGAACGTTTATCGACGAGACTTTTATCAGCAACAATATTATCGATGACAAAACGAACGCATTACAAGCAATCTAACCTCGATAAATTTATGAAAATTGTAAACGCTTCTTTTTTCTATAACCAATCTCTCAAGAGGGAAAATGAAGTTTTGGAGCAACAATATACCGTTACAGGATGGGCTGAAGCATTAGCGAGAAAAGGTGCAGAGGTAATGGTGCTAAACCGATTTTATAAAAACGGCTACCTGAGTGAAAATAATATTGTCTATCAATTTTACAATGATAAATCGGGGGGCCGATTAAGAGCATGGCAAATACCGTTTGGCTATTTTAAATTGATTCGTAAACAAAAAGCAGACATTATACACTTACATCATCTCAGTCTGCCGCTACATACGCTTATACTGCGCTTGCTAATCAGTAAGAAAACGGCAATCGTCGTTCAGCATCATGGAGGCAAATTGCCCGGTAAGATTAAGCGAATGATTTACAACTTTTTTACAAGAACCGCAGATGGTTTTTTCTTTACCACTACTGAACAAGGCGACCAATGGTTTTTGAAAGAAAGATATAAAAAAGTATTTCCAGTGATGGAAGGAGCGACTTTTTTCAACTATAGCAACCGTAACAATCTGGCTGTCGATGTGATAGGTAAATCTATGGCACGGAATCAAACACGTATGAGTGGTAATCCCGTATTTCTTTGGGTTGGTCGACTTGATGAAAATAAAGACCCGTTAACTGTGTTGGATGGATTTCAAATCATTTTGCAAAAATATCCCGATGCCAACCTATATATGATTTTCAATCAAGGCAACCTGGAAAATGAAGTACGCGACAAGATCGAAAGCAACAGTGATTTAAAGATGCATGCACATTTGTTAGGAGAAATAGCACATCAACAAATTGAATGGTATTACCGTAGCGCCGATTATTTTCTGTTGGGAAGCCATTATGAAGGAAGTGGATATGCATTGAGCGAAGCGCTGAAATGTGGCTGTATTCCTATTGTCACCGATATTCCAAGTTTCAGAATGATGACAAACAATGCAAGTCTTGGAGCGATCTGGGGTCCGGGAAATAAGGAATCCTTAATAAAAGCCATAGAGAAAGCATTGAACAAAGACCCTGAAGCCGAGGCAAAAGCCTGTTCTGACTTTTTTGAATCTTATCTATCGTTTGATGCAATTGCTACTACTGCTATTCAACACTATGAAACAATATTAAACAGAAGAAGGCGGAAGTTTTATGCGGAGCTAAATGATTAACAACAAAAAAATAGTAGTCGTCTTGCCGGCTTATAACGCAGGTAAAACGTTGGAAAAAACCTACAGGGAAATTCCGTTTAATATCGTTGATGATGTTATTCTCGTTGATGATTGCAGTCGGGACAAAACAACTGAAATCGGAAAAATGCTCGGCATAAAAACAATAATAACACACGACATAAATAAGGGATATGGCGGAAATCAAAAAACCTGCTACACAAAAGCATTAGAAAGCGGCGCTGATATCATTATAATGCTTCATCCAGACTACCAGTACACGCCAAGGTTGATCCATTCAATGTGCAGCATCATTGCTTATGACGTATACCCAGTTGTATTCGGTTCAAGAATTTTAGGCAAGGGCGCTATTAAGGGCGGTATGCCATTTTACAAATACATTGCAAACCGGCTGCTGACATTCATTCAAAACATATTACTGAGTCAGAAATTGAGCGAATATCATACCGGGTACAGAGCTTACTGTTCACAGGTATTGCGGGATATCAACTTTACCATAAACAGTGACGATTTCGTTTTTGACAATGAAGTGGCATCGCAAATCTTAATGAAGGGATATGAAATTGCTGAGGTCACCTGTCCCACGGTTTATACAAAAGAGTCGTCGAGTATAAATTTTACAAAGAGCGTCATCTATGGCTTCAGCGTATTAAAGGTTTCGATATCGTATCGTCTTCATAAATGGAAAATCATCAAAAGCAAAATCTATTCTTAAACTACTTTCGCTTGTTTCATTTAACCCTATACACCTAAAAATTTCTGATCTCGTACAAATAAAGATTGCTTGACCGGTCGATTGAACCTTCGCGTTTATCAACCATGCTTACGCTGAATTCTTTCTCTAATTGCGGATCTACTTTTGATAGAATATCGGGAGGATTAATTGAGATAAACAATACTTTGTTGATTCCTTCTTTCGAAAAAAGATTTCTAACACCGTCTGTAAATCTGTTCTTTTTATCAAGCACCGCTTTTAACTTATTATTCCATGTAAGAAAAGAAATTTGCTCCTGCAGATCGATACAGTAAAAAGGTTTGTCTGCAAATGCGGATACAACATTCAGCGTCCAGTAATCGCAAACAATTCTTTCACCGGCAGGAGCATTGTTTAATAGTTCGTTCACCCGATAAGCATTCGAAAAGGGGTACCTGGCATCTTCAATCACTGGTTGAATAGCGCTGGCTACCTGTAATATCAAAAAAACATTAACCAATAGCTTCTTTGTTCCCGTCAAGGGGCTCACGTAACAATAAAGCCAACACGCAGCAATAAAACCTATGTATAAAAAACCTGCGTACCGGGCAGCGCCTAACGTAAAAAAAGACATTGCAACGACAAAACTGAAAAATAAGTTTGCAGTAAATAGCACAACGCTTCGTCTGCTATTCTTAAGAATAAATATTATCAGCATCACAATCGTAGCAGAAATAAAAATATTGATAACAGCAAGTACGCCAGATTTATTTGCAGTTTCGATCATAAACTGAGTGTTCCAGAAAGTAAACAGCCACCATGCGGGAATTGGAACAAATGCCCGAAGAGGCGCCTGTGAAAAATTTCTGAAATTCCGGATTCCCCACCGATTTAACCAGAACTGTACATTCATTGAGCTATCAGATGGTGGGAAAATGAAACAGGCTGCAGGCAACACGATGATAGCGCCGAATAATGCATGATAAGCAAGATTAGCTTTGTTCAGCCCCTGCTCCTTTTTGTAAACCAGGAAACAAACATGAAATGAAGCCGCAAGCAAAATGCCAATCAAATGCGTATTTGAAAGCAAAAATATCAGCACATAATATATCGCCTCTTTGTAGCGAAAGTTTTTATAAAGAATACTGCAAATAACAAGTGCAAGCAATATTCCCGCAGCATAGTTCCGGCTTAAAATAGCATACTCAAACAAAAAATAATAGCCGAATGGAATAAGTAGCTTTGAAGATAGCGGTAATGGCGACATGAACAGGATCATCATGATACTCGCTGTTGCTATCATCCAATGAATTGTCTGAACCGCAAGAAGATTATGTGTAAATTTTGATATTGTCCAGATTATTACGTACCACAGCGGAGGATGCCCTTCATAGCGGATATTGTGCAAAAGATCTGTTAAGCTATTACTTCCCTTGGCAATATTCCAACTATGAATTTCATCGCCCCACATTTCATGATGAAGCATTACAAAACCTGAAATAATAACGTACAAGAAAAAAGTCGCCCATAGCACCGGACGTCGCCACTCGCTTTGTTGTATAGTTAATTCAATCATGGTTGATAAATGAAATTCGGTCAGACTTTACTCCTGTACATTATAAAATCATTTATTGAAGAATTTATAAAAAAGGTTCAACCACCTTCCCATTCTGTTTAGCTGCCTTATAATACGGATTATCACCACTCACTATTTTCCAGATCACTTTCCATGTCGCTTTTATCATCAATCCTTGTTCCACCAAAATAAATCCGGGGAGGTTGCCCAGCAATGACCAAACCAACAATACCCGCCTGACATACGTCGGAGCTTTCCCGATTCTTATATAGTAGTCCAATGCAAGTATACGCCTGTAATATTGCAATGATCTTTTTAACCGGTTCGTTGGCTCACGATGATGATAAACCGAAGTTTCATTGTTTACGTGAACACCGCGGAATGGGAACCCCATAATTACGCCGTAATTATCACCGATTCCATGCCTGTCAAGAACTTCGTCATAGGGAGATTGCAGCAACCATTCTCTCTTCACCAGCGCCGCGCCAAGGCTATAAACAGGGCAAATAAAATAGTTACCATTAAAATCTGTATTTACCGGCCAGCCTGCTCTTGTTATGTGATTGCCTTTTTGTTTATAATACTCCCTGATTCTTCTGATAAAAACATTTGTTGATTGATTATCTATTTCTCCCCATGCACCAGTAAGAAAAATATACTTCCAAAAAATCGCTTTTGATGAACGCAAAGGATAAGAAGAAGTCCACTGTTCTCCTTCTTTCTGCAACCATTTTCCTGATACTGCTCCTGCATCCTTATGCGCAGTCAGATGATCGGCTAAAACGTTGAGATAATTTCCAGGGATCTCTATATCGTCATCGCAAAGAAATATCCAGGGAGATGTTGCCACACTTATCCCAAGATTACGCTGAATACAGACAGACTTTTTCGAAGTTTTGTATTGAATATTCAGTTTCGAAAATGAGTTGCAGGTTTCTGAAGAAAGTTTATCTTCTCCTGAATCTACAATAATTACTTCCTGCAATGGGTAACTCTGTTCGCTAAGGTTTCTCAGCAATGACAACAATCTTTCCTTTCGATTGCATGTAGGGATAACAACGCTGACAGATATCGGTTCCAAAGAAATTTTTCTTTACTGATGACTGATCTCTTGCAATTTATAGTGATCTATCAAGTAAACAACCAAATCAAAATTTTTATGAAACAATAAGTTTTGCTGGCAACCTCATGCTTAAAAAGAACGATTCTGCGCAGAAAACGGGTGACAAGATTTCTATGTAGGATACCGCTATTTGTTTTCCTCCTGATTCTATTTTTTGTATTGCATGAGTTCACCAGAAATTATTATGCCGTTCCTGTTACTGATGCCTTACGGCTGATTCTCATCTATTCGCTGGTCGCCGTTATTCTCGTTGGTTGTTGGTGGCTTTTTTTTCGTGATGTCATTAAAGCAGGATTGGTTACTACCATGTTGATGGCTATGCAATTCTTTTTTGGTGTTGTGCAGGATACGTTGATTAAAAATACTTCCCTCTTTTTTTCCGCTTATAGATTTCTGATACCTGCAGGATTGTTTTTCATCGGACTGACTGTCTATTTATTGAAAAAAATAAAAAGCCCCTTCAATAAATTAAGCTTCTATCTGAATAGCCTTTTGCTTTTATTAGTAGCTATCGATTCAGCATGGTTGATAGGAAAAATAAGCGCTGATAAAAATTATGTGATTATAAATAGTTCTTTAAACGGACACAGCATTCCTGATAGTTGCCTAAAACGGGATATCTACTTTTTATTGATGGACCAATACGCCGGAAATTCTGCATTAAAAGAAATATACCAATTCGACAACGTTGAATTTTTAGATGAATTAAAAAAACGCGGGTTTTTTATAGCGGAAAACAGCAGGAGTAATTACAACCTCACCCCTTTTTCAATGGCGTCCGTATTAAGCATGAATTATCTTGATTCCGACATGGCTGTTACAAATAAATTAAACCTTAGTTATTGCTACCAGGCTATACGAAATAGCAGCGTAATTCAATTCATGAAAAGAGAAGGCTATACGTTTTACAATTATTCAGTGTTTGATTTCCCCGATCAACCTGCTCATAAGTATGAATCATTTCTTCCGTACGGCGCTGATCTTGTCACTTTAAACACATTCACAGGAAGATTGAAAAGAGATATTAAAAGCAGCATTGCAGAAGGAAAATTCGGGTCGGCATCTGCGAGAAATAAAATCGTTTATGAAAACCAGGGATACAATGACAGTACTTTTAAACTTACTGAAGCAATAGCCGGTGCAAAAAGCAGCTCACCTAAATTTGTTTACGCTCACTTTATGCTACCGCATTTTCCGTACTACTATGATAAAAAAGGTAAACCTTTACCAATCGAAAAACTTACCGATTTTAAGAGAACAAACAGCGTTGATTACATCGAATACCTGCAATATGCCAATGGCAAAATACTGAAGCTTATAGACTACATATTTTCCAAAAACGAACAACCGCCTATCATCATTTTGCTATCTGATCACGGATCACGACATCTGAAACGAGGTGAAGAAATAACAAACGATTTTGTAAATCTTAATGCTGTTTATATCCCCGGCAAAAACTATACGGGCTTTTATGATAGCATAAGCAATGTAAATGAATTCAGGGTACTGTTTAATAATTGCTTCGCTCAGCAGCTACCGATATTGAAAGATTCAACCAATAACATAAAAAATTAGCGCTGATATTGATCTCATCAACCAAAACATTCTATTGTTTGATCGGGTGACAATGAATCATGCATGCAGCAGGCAACCAAAACTGTAACAAAAAGCGATTCGATTGCAGGTTTCTGATGTAAAATGACTACGACAGCAAAAATTCTTTTTTCGCATTCTTATTTCCTCCGTTTCGATCCGAAACAATGGGCGACGGGACAGCCGTACGCCCCGCTTGGAACTATTTCAGCCGCATCTTTACTAAGAGAAAACGGGTACGATGTTTCATTGTTTGACAGCATGTTTGCCCACAGTCCCTTTGAGGTAGTGCCTTTTATTGAAAAGCATAAACCAGGTTTCTTCGTACTATATGATGACGGGTTTAATTATCTGACAAAGATGTGCCTGACGAACATGAGGGAAGCGGCATTCGAGATGATTCAATATGCAAAACAAAGAGGTTGTTCGGTGATTGTTTCCAGTTCAGACTCAACGGATCGTTATGAAGAATATTTACAAAAAGGCGCTGATTTTGTCATTCTCGGAGAGGCAGAACAAACTTTGCTTGAGTTAATCTATAAATTAGCAAACAATGAGACGGATTATTTAAACGTGCCGGGTATAACGTACCAACATGAAAAGGCCATAGTGAAAACAACAAGGCGTACTGTTTTAAAAAATCTTGATGCTTTGCCCTTACCTGCATGGGATCTTATTGACATAACACCCTATCGAAAGTCCTGGTTAAAACACGCTGGCTATTTTTCTATAAATGTCGCTACAACGCGAGGATGCCCGTTTAAATGTAACTGGTGCGCAAAACCGATTTATGGTAACCGTTATAATTCGCGTTCTCCGCAACATGTAGTTGCAGAATTAAAATTTTTAAAAGAGAAATATGAGTTTGATCATGTCTGGTTTTGCGATGATATTTTTGGTTTAAAACCAGGATGGGTAAAAGAATTTGCTGACCTTGTAGAAACGGAAAATCTGCATTTCCGATTCAAAATACAATCGAGAGCAGATTTGCTGATGCAGGAAAACTATATAAAAGATCTTGCGAGAGCTGGTTGCGACAACGTTTGGATGGGCGCAGAAAGCGGCTCACAAAAAATTCTGGATGCGATGGACAAAGGAACCAAGGTCGAACAGATCTATGCTTCCACAACGCTATTGAAAAAGTATAACATAAAGCCTTCATTTTTTATCCAATTTGGTTACCCGGGTGAAACAAAAGAAGACATAGCGACTACAATCAGTATGATTAATACATTATTGCCTGCAGAAATCGGCATCTCTGTGTCTTATCCATTACCTGGTACTCCATTTTATGAGCGAGTAAAAAATGAACTGAAGGGAAAAACAAATTGGACTGATTCAGATGAATTAGTGTTGATGTTTCAGAATACGTATTCACCGGAATTTTATAAGCAGTTGCATCGCTACGTGCATAAAAGCTATCGAAAACATCTCGCTTTTAAATACATTAGGAACGTTTTCAAAGAACCTGCAAGTATCAATTTTAAAGCGATAAAAAAAGCCATGTCCGCACTTTATTATATGCCTGCATCTTTTATCGCCAAAATAAAATTATCCCAATTAGAAAAACTGAATGCAAGACTCAGCAATCCATACTAATGAACAAAGCGTAGAGAAAGCGTTTTCAAAACAATCTTTCGTTTTTGATGAGATTTATGCAAACAATTCCATTGTACATTATAAAAGAGAACGCGTAAGAAATCATCTCCAGGTTTATCTTTCGCCTAAGAGTAACATTCTTGAACTAAACAGCGGAACCGGTGAAGATGCGATTTGGTTTGCCAGGCAAGGACATTCAGTTCACGCCACTGATATTTCTAATGGAATGCTGCAAATGTTGACTAAGAAAACGGAGGCTGCAGGCCTGAACGATAAAATAACCAATGAGCAATGCTCCTTTACAAATCTTGAGAAACTAAAGAACAAAGGCCCATACGATCTGGTATTCTCAAACTTCGCAGGGTTGAATTGTACAAATGAATTGAATAAAGTATTGCAGTCAATTCCTTCCTTATTGAAAGAAAAGGGAATTGCTACACTTGTTATTCTTCCAAGGTTTTGTCTATGGGAAACGTTACTCGTATTTAAAGGAAAATTCAGAACTGCCTTTCGACGTTTTTCTGGCAGCAGCGGAGCAACAGCGAAAGTAGAAGGTCAGTTATTCAAATGTTGGTATTATAATCCTGCTTACGTCATAAAAAACTGCACACTTGGCATGGAACTTCTTGCAATCGAAGGTTTGTGTACAATTGTGCCCCCTTCTTATATCGAACATTTTGCAGAAAAGCATCCATCCGTTTTCAAATGGCTAACGAAAAAAGAATCTCAGCTCAAATCAAGGTGGCCATGGAGAAATATCGGCGATTACTATATCATTACGTTGCGCAAGAAACAAACATCAAACAGCCTTTAAACTTTCTAATCCTGTAAACAAAGTGTCTAACTGTTTTTCATACCTGTACAGTATTTTTCGCTGCAGATTAGAGGGATCTGGCTTTGCATAGTGGATGTCCGCGTCAAGCCCCATCAATTCTCCGCTATAACTTCTTATTCCGCGTTCGGCCTTCCGTTTCCATCGTCTTTCCGTAGTGCGCATCAACCATTCATTCAATTTTCCGGTAACACTATGTTGTCTCTTTTTTCTATAAACAGGTTGAATCGTGAAATTTTTCGCTTCCGGCGATATCTCATTCCATCGCAGATGCTGCGGACAAAAATTCTTTACCCATTTATTAGCGTCAAAAAAATCACGAAAAGCCGATACTCCACATAGCGGAATTACAGTTGCCACCTCAACGGCTGTAAAAATATTTTTCTCTTTTATTTCAAGGGCCATTTCATCAATAAAATAGTTCATGCAGAACCAGTGCTGTTTACCGGCAAGAAACATAAGTTTCTTAAAAAGATGTAATAGTGTTCTCGCCAGCCACAGTCGATTACCTTTTGTGATTATAAAGAAATCTATATCTGAATGTTCATCGGCATAGCCCTTCGACAATGACCCCGAAACGGCTATTCCTCTGACAAACGGAAAGGCATAAAGCAGTTTTGCTATTTTAACGGCTATTCTTAATTGCTGCGCCGCCTTTTGATTTCCCAGCATTCTTCTTTCGGCAAGTTGATTATGCTGTTGCAATGAATAAAATTCGTCCAACTTATATACTATTTCAGTTTTACAAAGAAATTCAAGTGACTGTTCAAATAAATTTCTATCACAAACAGTATCAAGAAAATTATAGATTTCTTCTTTTTTCAGCGGGTAATTAAAAGCATTGAAATATGCTAATGCCCCTATGATAGATTTTTCCGCGTTAGACAATGACTTAATTGTTAGGTTATAAAAATGTGCTCTTTTATTCTAATCGCATAAAATGAAATAAAGTTGCCAGTAACTGGCAGATAAGAATGGATGGATATTAAGGTCGTAAAAAATTAACAATTAGGAATTTTGGAAGCGGAGACAGGCATTAAAGGATATGGGCATTCTTACTTCTATATCCGCGTTATGATAATTTTCAATGTTCCGGGCAATGCAGATAGTAGATTTTTAATTATGGTTTTATCCAAACCAACAACGGCTGGCTTCCGGATATCATCTGCAAGAAATAAAATTTTACAATCCTTTACGAGATCAGCTATTCGTCGCTCAAAGTTATCAGTGATCAGCGTTATGCGAATTGGAATAGTTTCTTTGCCAGCCTCCTTTGCAAGCATTCGAATATTACTGTCGATCAACACCGCGCCTGCAAGGTCAGTTTTACTATCATCGACTGGAATCTATCCGGTTTGCTTTACAATATCCTGCGATCTACCAATAGCAGCGGATTCATTCATAGATTTTGCTATTCGGTCCTCAATGCTTTTACAGGATTGGCAACTGCAGCTTTTATGGATTGAATACTGATTGTTGCAAGTGCAATCGTAATGGCCGATAATCCGGCAACGATAAATGTCCAGGGTTGTATCGTAATGCGATAAGGAAAGCCGTTTAACCATTTTTGCATGAAATACCAGGCTACTGGTGAGGCGATAACAACTGCAACGATAATAAGGAGAACAAAATCTCTGCACAGAAGCACGGTTATCTGGCTCACGCTAGCACCCAATACCTTTCGTACCCCAATTTCTTTTCTTCGTTGTTCTGTTACAAATGAAATCAATCCGAATAGCCCCATGCAGGAAATAAAAATGGCGGTAAACATACATCCATTAATGATCTGCTCCGTTTTTTGCTCGCTTTCGTAAAACGCTGCAATGCTTTCATCCAGGAAACTAAATTCAAACGGCTTGTCTGGGTAAGCGTCCTTCCATAATTTTTCAATGCTCTCAATTGTATTTTTAACCTGCCCGGTACCGTTAGCGGTTGACAATTTTATATTCAACACATGAGAGAATGCAGAACTGGAAGCCATGAATAAAGAGCCGATTGAATCATGCAGGGATAACAAATGAAAATTAGCAACTACACCAACAATCGGAAATACCTGCTCTGAATTTGGCTGGTCGCTCATCCCGATAAAAACAGATTGTCCTATAGCATCCTGCGACGTTTTGAAACCCAGTTTTTTTGCAGCCGTTTCATTAATCAGGAGTTGTCGTATCGTATCACTATGATCATAGTTTCGCCCCGCTACAAGAGGGATATGATATAGCGATAAAAACTGATCATCAGCCATCAGGTTAAACACTTCAATTTCTTTTCGTTGCTGTCCGTTGTATATCATCACAGTTCCATTTTGCCCGGTGGCTGTTGCGGGTTTACCACTGATGCTTACCCCCGAAATTCCTGGCAATCTTTTTACTTGTTCAACGAGGAAATCTCTCTTCGATGCAATCTCCTTAGCATTTGTTTGAATGGTGATAATTGCTTCTTTATTGAATCCGAGATTTTTATTGAGCATGTAATGAATCTGGTTGCCGATAATCAGGGTACCGATAATAAATAACAGTGAGACAGTAAACTGGAAAATAATCAGTGACTTCCGAAGCCAGTTATGCTGACCATATGCCGGACCTTTCTGTCCTTTTAATACGATTACCGGTTTAAATGAAGAAAGAATTTTTGCAGGGTAAAATCCTGCAAGAATTGCAGTAATACCTATCATTGCTCCAACAAAAATCCAGAGTGATGGACTTAAAAAATCAAGTCGTAAACCAGGTGGTAAAAAGGAGGCCATTAGCTTTATAAATGGATTGACGAATAATATCGCTAACAGGGAAGCAACAAGTGTCAATAAAAATGTTTCACTCAGAAAACGTATAGCCAATGTCCCTTTGCTGCTACCAAGCACTTTCCGGATACCAATCTCTCTCGAGCGTTGTGCGGATTGAGCGGTGGACATGTTGATAAAGTTGATCGCGGCGATTACTAAAATAAA
This sequence comes from Chitinophagaceae bacterium, assembly GCA_049840875.1. Taxonomy (GTDB): domain Bacteria; phylum Bacteroidota; class Bacteroidia; order Chitinophagales; family Chitinophagaceae; genus JAFDYH01. Next base: position 454,680 of record JASGJE010000011.1, read on the forward strand.
CCCGGCTATGCCGATCAATCCATAAAGTACAGGCAAACTTGCTTTTCGTGAATACTCATCTCCGATAGTTGCATCAAAATGTATATCGCTTATTGGTTGCAACAACAATTGAGCTTTGATAACATCCGGTTTTAAATGACTATTGGAAAACTTGGTTAGCCTTGGTTTCAGCTGTGCTGTATTGCTATTCTTATTCAGCTTTACAAAGACCTGGTTATTGATATCCCAATTACTCCAGCCTTGCAACTTGATGGAGTTTTTTAAAAAACTGTTTTCAATGGTTGACCAGGAAATAAAATCTTTAAAGTCAAAATCAGAATTCTTTGCCCAGTCCTTTACAATGCCTGAAACTGTCAGTACCAACGAATCATTATAGATTACCTGCTTCCCGGGGATATCCTGTAAGGGAATGTTGTCAAAATAGCGGAGCGCTTCTTTTTCACTCAACACGACCTTAAATGGCTCTTTTAAAGCAGACGAAGGATTACCCGCCAGCCACTGATATCTGAACAGATCAAAGTATTCCGGCTCTGCAATAATAATGTTATTATCAATTTCAGATTTGGGTTGTGTGAACTCCTTTACTTTAGTACCGGTGGTTTGAATCCTGACATTGGCATCATAAACAAAAAAACCAGCAACCGTTTCGAAACCGGTCAATTCTTTTCGCAATTGGCTACCGGTAGGCACAGGCACGCAACCCGTTTTAAATTCGTTTCCTTCCATATTTTGCCCTCGTCCGGCAATCCGGTATATCCTGTCTTTGTCAGAATGAAATTTATCATAATCAAGCTCAAAACTGGTAAGCAGGAAAATCAGGATGCAGGCAGCGATGCCAAGCGATAGTCCAAGTACATTAATGATGCTTGTTGATGGATGGCGGATAATTGTACGCCAACTGATCAGGAAATAATTTTTAATCATGGCTTTAGAAGTTAAAGAGGTATGTTGTTGAAAAGATCGTTTACCGATAATGGAAGGGCGGATGAGCAGAATTACCTCGATGGCAAGAAGCAGTGAAGCATGGAAGCGGCTGAACTTATGAAGGTTTTCATTATAGGTCTGAACAAGATCACCTTCGATATAATCCTTCAAATATGGCTTCGCAAACCAGCGAAAGAAACGAAGCATGACACGAACAAACCATGTAGTATTTTCCATAATGTTGGCTACGCTTTTTTAATATTCCATAAATTTTTGGGGATTGATTTCCAAAGATCATTTCTGGTTGATTGAGTGTATTCAAGGGCTTTTAAACCGAGTGTCGTGATTTCATAATATTTACTTGGTCTTCCGGCGCGGATCGCATCTCCTTCTTTAAAAAATGACTTTAAATAGCCTTTCTCTTCCAGTCGGAGTAAGGCCGTATGTAAGGCGCCAATGCTGACTTTTCTTTTTAGCCTGCTCTCTATTTCCTGCCTTATAGCCAGCGCAAATGCGTCACCAAATAAAATCCCTGCGGTAAGTAAAACAATTTCTTCGAATTCCCCGAGTTGAAAACGTTTCATAACGATAATTAATTCCTAAATGTAGAATAAATATTTAACCGGCACTTAATTTCTTTCCAGTTTTAATTGTTAAGGCATCGTTACGATCAGTAAATCTTTCATTCGGTTTTCCGCTGGCTACCATTTAAAATAAATCGCTCGGAAATGTTTAAATAAAATGAAACTTGAATAACTTAGAGAGCTTGGCGGATTGTTGAGATATTGAATCGATACTGGCGAAGCCTTTTTTTATGCAGCTATCATTAAATCCTTGAAATATGAATAGAATCATTTACTGCGTTATACTGGCGTTCCTTTCTTTTTCATTTTTCAGATTTCCACATAAAATTGTTGGACACTGGATATCAAAAGGTCCGGATAATTCAACAGTAGAGCTCGATTTCAATAGTAATGAATCGTTCAAAGTGACCGTGAACGGAGCAACTGAAAATGAAGGTACCTATCATTTCAAAAAAGATCTCTTTACTATGTATGATAAGAATTGTGGGACTTCGATACCGGGAAATTATAAAATCATTTTTTATACTGAAGATTCAGCGTCATTCAAATTGATTGCAGATTCATGTACAGACAGAGCGGGAGAAGTGAACGGTGGGATCATTAAAAGGGTCCGATAATATTTTATAGAATTGAATGAAAGCGATTAACTGCAGAAACTCACCCCTACTCTCAACCCAGAAGAATAAATTGAAATCCCATAATAGAGGCTGTGTCAAGCTTGATTACCAATAATGCCAATTAAAATTTGCCCATAAAAAAGCTGCAAATCAATGATTCACAGCTTTTGTCGGGAAGACAGGATTCGAACCTGCGGCCCCCTGCTCCCAAACCAGGTGCGCTACCGGCCTGCGCTACTTCCCGATCCTTACTACAAATCCAAAACGTTGAAAAACATAAACTTGTAGTATCCAATTGATCAAATTGGATGGCAAATGTAAGTGTTAAATGTTAGGGTACAAAATGATTCGCAATCTTAGTTTCTCAAGAGGCTAAAAAAAAGCCCCAACGTTTGTCGGGGCAATCTTAACCAGAAAAAAATTAACCATTATTCGAATCTGACAAGGAAAAGTTTACAAGCAGAACTTGTAAATGAAACTTCTTCATTCAACAATCATTTTTCTTTCGTTTCATGATTATCTTATTTGCAAAGGAAAATAATGTGCACTACTTGATTTGTAGAATTATTTCTATAAATAAAAGAATTAATTTATCGCATATGGGTCAACGATAGAAAAACCATGTAACAAATTATTAGAAATTACCCTTAAAAAACTTTTCTCGTCAATCCTATATAGTTATTTAATTATTTTATAAAAAAATCTTATCGGCGCATAATCTGACAATCAGAAAACATTTAATTAATCCAAAAAAGTTGATGACAAAAATCATCAATCTTAGTTATTCGACAAATAACTTGTCGTCCGATTATTACTTTGATGTAGGATAATCATTTAATTAACTATCCGAACGGCTCTTTACCCTATGCTCACACACACATCTCACCAAATATTGACTGCCCAGAGAGACAGTATTGATCTTCGCAATACTGCCACCAATGCAATTATATCAATTCTTCCAATTTCGATTGAAAGAAGAACTTTTATTATTAACGATATTCCAAAAAATACCTTTCTAACTACTAACGAACGCCTGATAACTGTTGCACTATCCGACATCCTCTTGAACACAGTCAGTTCTGGCAACAATAGCTGCATTCGTGTTTTTGCAAAAAAAGAATATGATGAACTTCGTATTGTAATCATAGATAATCATTCTGATTACAGCCGTTATATTTCCGGGAAGATGACCAAAATACAGCCAATCATAAAAAAATTGGGCGGACAGTTACAGTTTGAATTCAATCAGAGAGAAAATATTACTGTAATTCTCAGCTTCACCTATAAGTGAAAAGTTTGAAATGTGGGTACCATTTTCAATTCTGCGTATGTAATATAAACTCTCCTATGATTATAATTCATACACACGAAGTAAGTCGTTCCCAAACATATTTGCTGGTTTTAATCGCCAAGCAACGATTCCTCAATTGTCTTATTAATATTACAAAGATCAGGGAGAAATCAATCAAAATAGTGCAACTGATTGATTTTCAAGTAATTTATATAAATATCGCAGAATCAACATTAAGTGTTTAATTAGTTTTCTTTATACATGGCGAAGTAATACGACAAAAAAGGGCTTCGTAGCATTGTTTCTTTGTTCTATCAAAGCGCAGCAGTAAGGAGAAAGAAAATAAGTAAGGTTTAGATCAAAAGAATGTTCATTGCAAATCACATTTTTTCAACTATCAAATTAAGAACGATGAACAACTTTGACTACACAATTGCGAACAACGAGTTTCAGTATGATATGCTATTATCTCGACAAAGAACTAATAAGTTACTTTGGAATAATGAAAAAAGCGACGGTTGCATTCATAAGAGTTCTCTTTTAACCGATTACTGTTATAGTGTTGTTGAATTTCAAACCAAAGAAACCCTGACTTTTAACTATTTCCCAACAAATGCAAATGGTTTTGTATTTATAATCAATCGGGTTACATCTTCAAAGTATGTACAACTGATGATGGAAGACAAAACCGTGATAGATCATTTTCCAAAAAAAGTTGAGTTGTATATTCTACCGGCAAATAAATCTTTTTCATTCACGTTTGCACCTGGTACAGTTTGTAAAACTACATTGTTATTTATCACTAACGACGTATTGAAAGATTATATCACACCTTCTTGTGAGAAAATATTGCAGAACAAACCATTTCTTCCTTTTAGCGGTATAATAAGCGATAATTTATATTCTGAAGTGTGTAAACAGTCTGATTTGTTTTACCAGCATAATACACCAATGATTAACACCAATATAATTTTTTCATTGTTAGCTACCCTTAAAAATTTTAATAAGCTTATTGTAAAGAGCTTATCATTAAATGCTTCATTATCGCATTACGCTGTTATGAACTCAGAAAGGTATGCTGAGCCCCGAAGAAATGCAGCATAATAATGATTTCTATGAAATTCCAAACCGATATCCTTATCCTGAAAATTCAAAAACCATTATCCTTATTGTCAAATCTGTCCTAAGAAAAACAACCGAATCTCTTATCAATGAAAAATCTGTTGAATTTTTAGTTGTGGCCGATGCCAAACCTTTGAAAGAAACACCAGAATCCATGTCCCGACTATGAAAACCATTTGAAAAGTAAGCCGGTAGGAAGGAAATATCCGTACCCGAAAAACTCAAGGCTCTAAGATCAACGAAATTAAAATCCGGCTTTACTTTTTCAAACCTGTGAAAACCGACCATCCTTTATCGTAAAGAACCCAGCCGCATAAGCAACTGAAATTCTAATCCTGCCCTCAACTTATTCTGAAACCCCTGTGAACGACTAACCAACCATCATTATTCGACCTATGAAAAAACCAAATCCAATGTTTAAATCTTGAAAAACCGGGAGAAAGAATTCTGCGTTATCCGTACCTAACATTAATCCTTATCCTTAAACCTTGTACCGATCGGAAACGCATCTCCCTCCTTAGTACCCTATGAAACCATGAAAATCCAATGTCATGAAAATCTCCTCCATTTGCCCTATTGAACCCTAAGCATCTTAGTTCTTATCAAACTTTACGGGAGGGAGAGCGGTCTTTTTAGACCGCTTTTTATTTTTATGCAGACTGATAGATCTCTTTAAAAAATTACCCCGCTCATCAGTCCATCAATTAGAAGTTATCATCTCAATTCAAACGTTTCAAAAAAAATCCTGCAAGCTCTTGCAGGATCTACAATTAATCATTGCGGTGAGGGAGGGATTCGATCCGCCTTCGGCGGAACAGAAGTTACCATCTCAATTCAAACGTTTCAAAAAAAATCCTGCAAACTCTTGCAGGATCTACAATTAATCATTGCGGTGAGGGAGGGATTCGAACCCTCGGTACAGAGTTACCCGTACGGCAGTTTAGCAAACTACTGATTTCAGCCACTCATCCACCTCACCTGGTCAATTTATAAGGGTGGCAAAAATAAAAGGAAACGTTCATAATCCCAAATCAAAAAACCCTCTAAAAGAGGGTTCATTAATGCGCTTTGAAATCGGAATTACATTGCAGCGAGCTGTACTTTCTGCTGCAACTCCAGTACATTCTCACGAAATACACTATCCGTGTCCATAAGATCTTTTACAGTCTGGCAGGAATGAATTACGGTTGTGTGGTCTCGTCCTCCAAAATGCTCACCGATTGTTTTCAGTGAATTTTTTGTAAAGGCCTTTGCCAGATACATTGTAATCTGCCTCGCCTGTACGATCTCCCTTTTGCGTGTCTTTTGTAATAACTTATCATACGACACATCAAAGTAATCACATACCATTCTCTGGATCGTATCGATCGTGATTTCTTTACTAGACGATTTCACAAAATTTCTTAACACTTTCTTTGCCAGGTCCAGGTCTATCTCCCTCCTGTTAAGCGAAGATTGTGCCAACAAGGAAATAAGTGCGCCTTCTAATTCCCTGATATTACTGTTAATATTATAGGCAATATATTTTACAACCTCTTTTGGCATTTCCAATCCGTCGATTTTCATTTTCCTTTCCAGGATCTCAATGCGGGTCTCATAATCCGGTATTTGTAAGTCGGCACTCAACCCCCACCGAAATCTGCTCAACAATCTTTCCTGAACACCTTCCAGATCTTTTGGAGGCTTATCAGATGTCAACACTAATTGCTTGCCTGATTGATGTAAATGATTAAATATGGCAAAAAGCGCATCCTGCGATTTTTCGGCTTTTGCAAAAAACTGAACGTCGTCGATTATTAATACGTCTATTAATTGATAAAAGTGAATGAAGTCATTGATCGCATTGTTCCGGCTATGATCCATAAACTGGTTAATAAACTTCTCGGAACTTACATACAATACGACACGGTTTGGATGAGCTCTTTTTACTTCATTGCCGATGGCTTGTGCCAGATGCGTTTTACCTAATCCAACACCACCATATAATACCAGTGGGTTAAAAGAATTAGCTCCTGGTTTCTCCGCAACTGTTTTTCCTGCACGGCGGGAGACACGGTTGCAATCACCTTCTATAAACGAATCAAAAGTATAAATAGGGTTCAGCTGCGGATCAATCTGCACTTTTTTCAGACCCGGTATAACAAAAGGATTTTTGACGGGGTTATTTATAACTAAAGGAAAATCCATTTCATTATTTGAAAAGGTTTTGAAACCCTGACCCGGTATATCCATGGTCAAAGGTTTACCATTGTTATTTCCGCTATCCACCATTATCCGATACTCCAATGTTGCATCTTTTCCCAGTTCTCTCTTCAAAGTCTTTGCCAATAAATTTACATAATGCTCTTCCAGATATTCGAAAAAAAATTGGCTTGGCACCAATATGATAAGAGTATTATTTTTTACCGATACAGGTTTTATTGGTTCAAACCACGTTTTATAATGCTGCCATTCAACAATATCTTTAATGATCTTTAAACAATTCGTCCAGACTTTTTCGGCTTGTTTCTCCATTGCTCTTTAAGCAGTTTTATTGTCCCTTATTTTTTAGGTATTGTTTTAATTTAGTTTTTCACAGTTGTGGAAAAAATTGACAGGAGGGCGAATATCTACAAAACTTTTCTAATAAAAAATTTTAATCGTCTTTTTTTAATCATCAACGACCAAAAAAAATTTTCATTCTGTTTTCTATTATCAACACAGAAAATTCAAGAATAAAAATCAAAAAAATTAATCAGAAAATCTTATAGAAAATATTGTGTCCCCTTATTCCTGTAGATTGCTTTGAAGTTAATCTATTTTAGAATTGTAAAATGATTTGCAATAAAAAAAACTTCTCTATTTTTTAAAAAGAATTCTAAACGACCGTTCTTTAATTTATTCATCACAAAGAGCTACAAATAATTACAACGCCCTTTTCTTTTTTTATTTCATACTTTGCAGTATTGCAGGATAAAAACCTGTCACTATGCAAAAGAACATCTCTTTCAGGCTGCTTCCGTCAGAAGCTGCTGATGAATCGGCTATAAAAAAAAATATTGCCGCCTCTGCTTCAGTTTCTCTTTCTTCAGTTACTGGTTTTTTTATTCTAAAACAATCAATTGACGCAAGAAGTAAACAACCCTGGATAAATCTTACCGTACAGTCGTTCATTGATGAACCGTTTGTACAGCGTGAGAAAACAAATTTTCACTTTCAATCAGTAAAAAATTCTGACAAAACTGTAATTGTAATCGGTGCAGGCCCGGCAGGTTTATTTGCAGCTTTGCAATTGATCGAACTAGGAATAAAACCAATCATAATTGAACGTGGTAAAGACGTAAAAGCCAGGCGAAGAGACCTTGCAACATTAAATAAAGAAGGCGTTATAAACCCAGAGAGTAATTATTGCTTTGGCGAAGGCGGCGCCGGCACGTATAGCGATGGCAAGCTCTACACAAGAAGCAATAAACGAGGTGACATCAATCGCATCCTGAACTTATTTGTTCACTTTGGTGCGGAAGAAAAGATTTTATACGAAGCCCATCCGCATATCGGTACCAATAAACTACCGCATATTATAACAGCGATGCGAAAAAAAATACTGGACTGTGATGGAGAATGCTGGTTTGAAAACAAAGCAGAAGATTTAATTATTAAAAACGATCAGATAGCGGCGGTAAAAACCAGTAATGGCTCTTTAATAAAAGCAAATGCTGTAATAATGGCCACAGGCCACTCAGCAAGAGACATTTTTTTCCTTCTTCATAAAAATAAAATCCACATAGAGGCAAAACCATTTGCATTAGGCGTACGGGCAGAGCATCCGCAAAACCTGATCGACCAGGTACAATATCATTGCATGGCAAGAGATCCTTTTCTGCCGCCTTCATCGTATAGCCTTGTCCAGCAAGTTGAAGATCGTGGTGTCTTTTCATTTTGTATGTGCCCGGGAGGAATTATAGCGCCGGCTGCAACGAATCATGATGAATTGGTGGTAAATGGATGGTCGCCTTCCAAAAGAAATAACCCATACGCCAACAGCGGCATCGTAGCTGAAGTAAAAGCAGGTGATTTGAATGATCTGAAAGATTTCGAAAGAGTTTGTGAGGTGTCAAAAAAAGTTTTGCAGGGAGATCTTGCCATGCTTTATTTTCAACAATACGTTGAACGAAAAGCATTCAAAGCGGGTGGCGGAAAATTTGTTGCACCTGCGCAACGATTGATTGATTTTACTGAAAATAAATTATCACAAAGTTTACCCGATTGTTCCTATTTACCCGGCGTTCATTCTTCGCCATTAAAAGAAGTTTTGCCAAAAGGTATCCATACCAGCCTTCAGCAGGCATTTAGAGAGTTTGGAAAAAAAATGAAAGGATATTATACAAACGAAGCCATTCTTGTCGCCACAGAATCCCGCACTTCATCTCCTGTTCGCATACCGAGAGATAAAGAAAGCCTACAACATCCGCAAATTACAAATCTATATCCCTGTGGTGAGGGCGCCGGATATGCCGGTGGTATCGTGAGCGCTGCAATGGATGGCGAACGCATAGCAAAACAAATTGGCTTGCATTTGCAATAACGAATCGTGAATTAGTTTTGACTTGTCTGTTTTGCAATCAATAACTTCTTTTCGATCAGTTCATTTTTCCGGAAATATTTGCTTTCCTGTTTCAGTGCTTTGCGATATGTACGATCGAATGGATGGGGTAAAATTGTTGAGAGGTCAGGTTTCCCTGCGTCAACCCATGCTGTATACCAAAAGTCAGCGATCTGGTCAGCACTAAGAATCAATTGTTCATTAATACTTTTTCCCAAACGATCATTGTATGCCTTTGCAAATGCCTTGGTATAGAATCGCCTTTTCTTTCCCCAGCGCACTTCTTCAAAATATTTTGTAGAATCAGTAAAATTTTTAGAGACCTGTTTTTCTACTTCGAACATTTCATTTAGCAGTGCATGTGTTCTTCTTATCGTTTCCCATATTGCCACTTCAGGGTTGGGCAGATACTCAGCCTTGTGCCGGCTACTTAACTTATACTGATCCAATACGGCTTCGGGCACACTGGTTTCCCACAAGTCATGAATACCGCGCTGATTAGTCAGTTGCCCGTCATAATTAATAGCGGTATGTAGTGGTACATGTGCATCGCCTATATAATGACCAAGATCTGTAGCATAGAAAACAATGCTATCTGCTTTCTTGCTACGGAATGCCTCCGTGAGTTTATTTTTTACAACTATAATCTGATAAGGTAGGTACCCATATTTCAATAACGTATCTGTCGAATATTGTTTCGCGGCTTCGCTCCAACCCATCGGCATTTTCCACTCTGCAGAGTCACCATAAGCTTCAATATCGATAAAATGTTTGGTGGCTTCCGTAGGATCAATATTTCTTCGCTGATCCGGCCGTGGCGCATTCAGAGCGATTGAATCTTTGTTTTCATAAAAAAAAGGACGCATTGCTTTTGGTAATTCGTATATCGCCAGTTGATTTACGGTACGATGCACCAAAAATCCCCAGCTGCAACAGCAAACGGAAATAAAGGCAATCAAAATAAATTTCAGGTGTTTGTTTCTCATAATTATTTTGAATAGACTGCGAAGTTGCATTAAAAATAAATATCTCAATTTTACCTTTTTGTTTTGATGCCGTTTGTAATATTTTCTTGTTGGTAACGACCAATAAAATTAATTTTCTTATAAAGAAAAAATGACGATAGGAGAACCCGGCAAAAAGTAACCAAATCACCCCAGTATCTCACTCAATGTAACTTATATTTGATAGTTCAATTTACAATTATGGCTCTACTGGAATTGCAAAATCTGAAAAAGTATTACGCCACACAAAAAGCTGTCGACGATATTAGTTTTTCAATTGAAAAAGGAAGCATTTTCGGTTTACTTGGTCCAAACGGTGCGGGTAAAACGACTTTGCTGAGAATGATCACGGGTATATTTTTCCCCGATGAAGGGAAAATTTTATTTGATGGTCGCGAGTTTGATCCGATGAATGATATCGGTAACATTGGCTACATGCCGGAAGAAAGAGGTCTTTATAAAAAAATGAAAATCGGCGACCAGGCAATGTATCTCGCTCAATTGAAAGGCTTAAGCAAAAACGAAGCAATGGCTCGCATCAAAGAATGGTTTTTGAAATTTGAAATGCAAACCTGGTGGAATAAAAAGGTAGAAGATCTTTCAAAGGGTATGAGTCAAAAGCTACAATTTGTTACAACTGTATTACATCAGCCTAAGTTGATTATTCTTGACGAACCCTTCAGCGGACTTGACCCGGTAAACGCCAATCTTATAAAAGATGAAATTTACAAACTGGCAAAAAACGGAGCCACCATTATTTTCAGTACACATCGTATGGAGCAGGTGGAGGAAATCTGTGATCATATTATCCTGGTAAATAAAGGGAAAAAAATACTGGACGGCAGCGTACAGAATGTCAAAAACGAATTCAAGGAAAATCTATTTAAAGTTCAGTTCAGCAATAAACTAATGCCGGAACATCTTGCCATCCATTTATTCCAGGTGATAAAATCGTCAGAAAAAGAACTCGTACTCCGGCGCGACCCTGAATATAGTAACAACGATATTATCCAGTATTTTATTAATAAAGGATTATTGATTGATTCATTCAATGAAATTTTACCGTCACTGAATGACATATTTATTAAACTGGTAGAGGGAACACCAGGAGCTCGTCAATTTCAAACTGTCAACGCTTAAAAATATTTTATGAATAAGATCGGCCTCGTAATACAACGTGAATATCTGACACGAGTAAAAAAGAAATCTTTTTTGATTACGACGATTTTGGTACCGCTAATAATTATAGGTTTTTACACGGCAATTATTGCCATCTCAATCAGTGGTAGTTCAGAGTCCTCCAAAATAGCTGTGATAGATGAAGGCAATTTGCTGAATGGCAACGTAGAAAAGGCAAAAGACGATAATACCGTTTATACGTTTATTACCAACGAAACTGAAGATTCTTACAAGAAGAAATATAAAAAAGACGGATATAATTACTTCTTATACATTCCTAAAATTGATATCAACAAGCCGACGGGTATTAATCTGCATAGTGAATCAACCGTAAACCTGAGTACAAAATCAAAGATTGAGAAGGTAGTTAACAATGGAGTTGAAGCAAAACGAATGAATGCCGCGAATATTCAACCACAACAGTATAAAGCAATTAATGCTGATGTTGAAATCGCCAACCCATTGGATTCAGGGAAAAGCAGTTCAGCAGGTCTTGCCTACGGCGTTTCATTTGCGTGTGGCATTTTGATTTATATGATATTGATGATTTACGGAACAATGGTAATGCGCGGTGTGATGGAAGAAAAAATAAGTCGTATCGCAGAAGTGATTGTAAGTTCAGTAAAACCATTTCAATTAATGCTTGGCAAAATTATCGGCATAGGTATGGTCGGAATAACACAGTTTGGTATCTGGATTATATTAATTTTTGTATTGCAAGCTGTGCTACCCCTGATTTTTCCATCACTGGCTCACCATGCAGCCGAGGTTGCGAGTAATTCACCACAGGCCGGAACAGCGGGAGGATTTATGGGTGTAATGGATAATTTAAAATCACTACCCCTTGGTTTAATTCTATTTTGCTTCATCTTTTATTTTATCGGTGGCTATTTATTATACGCGTCGCTCTTTGCTGCAATCGGCAGTGTTATCAGTGAAGATCAACAGGAAGCTCAACAATTGGTTTTCCCTGTTATGATGCCAATCATTCTCGCTTTTGTAATCATGACAAAAGCAGTAGCCGACCCCAATAGTGGTTTAGCCATATTCGGAAGTCTGTTTCCATTAACCTCGCCGATTGTAATGATGGGACGAATCACATATGATGTGCCCGTATGGCAATTAATCGCTTCGATGGCATTTCTTGTTGTTGGCTTTATCTTCTTCGTCTGGCTCACCGCAAAAATTTATCGCACTGGCATTCTCCTCTATGGTAAAAAAGTAACCTGGAAAGAAATGATCAAATGGATTAGAAGGAAGGCATAAGTTGTCGGGTGTGAGATGCGGGTTGTCAGGATTCTTGCTCAAAACGGACAACACACAACTGACATCTGAACTCCGTCTGTTAAATATTTCCTTAAGGGCAAAATAAAATTTCACTATACGAAATCTGTCGTATATTTGATACGAAGACATTCGTTGAATGATACTTACTCTTCTTTAAAATTATAAACCATGGAATCAACAAACTTTAATACCAGCAGGTTGCTATGGATTATTGCGGCCACTGGTATATGCGCTGGCCTGGTCGCCTTTAATCAAAAAGAGCAAAAGCCGCAGCAACAAAAACTGAAGCCTGCCCAAACAGATACAATTCCTAAAAAGAAAGAATTAAAAATCCGCAATCTTGATGAAGCGCTGGAAGATGAGAATGATGTAAATGTAAATATTGATCTGCAAAAACTGAATGTTGAGCTTTCAAAGATCGGCCCGGAAGTACAGAAGGCACTGGCGAACGTGAACGTGGAGATAAAAAATATTGATGTTGCTGCAATTAATAAAGAAATTAACACGGCGCTTGCCCAGGTAGATGGCGAAAAAATAAACAAGCAGATAAAAGTGGCACTTGACGCGGTGAATTGGAATGAGATAAAACAGGAAATTGCTAAAGTGAAAGAAATAAACCTCGATGAATTGCATGTGAGTTTAGACAAAATGAATGTTGAATTGCAAAAGATAAAACCAGAACTGGAAAAGAACCTTGCGCCTTTACATATCCAGGTTGAAAAACTAAAAGTAGAATTGAAAGAATACAAACAGTTTGTAAACGGACTAAATGAGGATGGTTTGATCAATAAAGAAGGAGAATATCACATTCAGCAAAAAGATGGTGAGCTGATCATTAACGGCAAGGTGCAACCAAAGAATGTGTATGATAAATACCGCAGTTTTCTTGAAAAACATAAAAATCTGAACATCGAAAAATCAGATGATAACTTCAATATAAATGAGGATTAAATCTGCTAACCGCGTATAACCATGAAAAAAGGATGCTGAATCAGCATCCTTTTTATTTATTTCATTACCAGCGCCTGTTAGTTTTCTGTAAAATGGAATGGCGACGGAACAAGATCAAAATCATTGTTGGCAATCATCTCAATATTCATCTGGAAGGCTTCATCTGTTTTGATAATTACTTTTTCTTTTACAACTTTCTTGTACCCTAATTTTTCAAAAACAAATTTGTAAGTGCCGGGTTTCAGGTCGTCAAAAGCATAATTGCCTTCAACATCTGTAGTTACTGATTTTTCTTTTTTTGAAGACAGATAAGCGGTAACATTCACTTCGCTTACCGGTTTTTTATGTTCGTTCTCTGTAACGGAGCCGTTAATGTCATTCTTTTTACCAACAACACCTCCGGGTTTACAATCATTTGCTTTTGCCGCTGCAAAACCAAACAGCGCCAACACAGCAAGCAGTAAAAATTTTGATTTCATGTGAAATGGTTTAATGCTGCTAAGGCATCTAAGGTTACCTTTCCTCAACAAGTCATGGCTATTCACCACTAAAATTATATCATTTTTACCGGATTCTGCAAAGCCTCAGAAAACTCACCCCACACTTTTTTTACGATATCACCGGCTGGTAAAATACTACCCAGCGAAGCACTGACCTGGCCGATTTCCAGTTCGCCTTCTTCCAAATCTCCCTCGAACATTCCCTTTTTTGCCCGGCCACGCCCAAGTAATGCTTTCAATTCCTCTATACCCGCACCGCGCTTTTCCGCCTCTTCTATTTCGTTGTAAAATTTATTCTTTATCAGTCGCACGGGCGTCAGCTGCTTTATTGACAAATGGGTGTCGCCTTCTGTTGCATGGAGAATAGCATTCTTGAAATTTATATGCGAGGACGCTTCTTCACTAACTACAAAACGGCTGCCCATCTGAACCGCTTCGGCTCCCATTACCATCGCCGCCAGCATTTGCTTTCCCGTAGCAATGCCGCCTGCTGCAATTACAGGAATCGTTACCGCATTTACAACAGCAGGAATCAAAACCATTGTCGTTGTTTCCTCTCTCCCATTATGTCCACCTGCCTCAAATCCTTCAGCCACCACGGCATCGCAACCAGCTTCCTCGGCCTTGCGAGCAAATTTGCTGCTGCTGACTACATGTACTACGGTTATTCCTTTTTCTTTAAGAATAGTCGTCCATGTTTTTGGATTGCCTGCACTCGTAAAAACAATCTTTACTTGTTCTTCAATAACTACAGAAATATGTTTATCGATGTCAGGGTAAAGCAAAGGAATATTTACACCAAAAGGTTTGTCAGTAGCTATTTTGCATTTACGGATATGTTCACGCAAAACATCAGGATACATAGAACCAGCGCCGATTAACCCCAGCCCACCGGCGTTGCTTACTGCGCTTGCCAATCGCCATCCGCTTGCCCATACCATGCCAGCCTGGATGATGGGAAACTCAATACCGAAAAGCTTTGTAATACGATTGGTGAAGAAAGTCATAACAAATAACTGATAAAAACAACAAAGATGGTAAATGAAAAGCGAAGAATGAAAATTGAAAAATGATTGGGATGATTGGTTTCTGAAGGTATCTTATTCTTATTGATACTTTATCAAAGGCGTAATCGATCAAACGGGTTTAAGCTTTTTACCTTAACCCATTGACTTTAACCAAGGTCGATCACTGTATTATCGCCTATATTCAATGTTCTCGTTTCTCCGCGGATACCAGTATCGTTTCCAATAATAGAAGTGTCGAGTACAATATCAAAAAGATTCGAAAAAGAGCCGATGATTGAATTCTTTATAATGGAATAGTCAACTTTCGTGTTATCGCCGATTGCAACGTTCGGACCGATAATTGAGTTGCGTATATCACAGCCCGATCCGATGCTCACTGGTTCAATAATAACAGTATTCTCAAATGAATGTGCTTCATCGATTTTACCGCCAAACTTCTTCAGCAACGTCGCATTAGATTCTAACAGTGTGTCTTTCTTACCGCAATCAAACCAGTTTTCAACTTTAAATGATTTGAATTTTGTGCCAGATCCGATCATGCAATCCAAGGCATCGGTCAGACTATATTCACCGCGTGTCGTTTTCCCCTGGTTGATGTTATTTTCCAGGCATTGAAACATCATCTCACTTTCCTTGATTTTATAGATACCTACCAGCGCCATATTGCTTTTGGGTATCTGCGGCTTCTCTACAACATGCGTTACAAATCCATCCTCACTGATTTCCGCCACACCAAATTCCCTGGGATCATCTACTTTTTTTACGCCTAATAAAGAAAAAGGGCTTTCAACAGCCCGCTTCACATCATATTCGCAGATAGTATCACCAAGAACCACAAACATTTCATCGTTGTTCACGATACTACGCGTCATTTTCACCGCATGTCCGATACCTTGCCGGTCTGTCTGATGTACAAAATGAGATTGCAGATGAGGATATTTCTGACGAACGTAATCCTGGATTTTATCACCGAGATAACCAACTATGAAAACAAATTCATGAATGCCTGCACTTTGCAACTGATCGATTATGATGCTTAACACATTTCTTCCTGCCAATGGGATAAGCGCCTTCGGTTGAGTATATGTATGCGGTCTAAGTTTGGTTCCAGCTCCTGCTACGGGGATAATGGCCTTCACAACATGCGTTTT
Organism: Chitinophagaceae bacterium; assembly: GCA_049840875.1. Taxonomy (GTDB): domain Bacteria; phylum Bacteroidota; class Bacteroidia; order Chitinophagales; family Chitinophagaceae; genus JAFDYH01. The sequence goes on from JASGJE010000011.1 coordinate 470,900, forward strand.
GGTAACTAATCAAAAGCGAACGAAAGTAGCATTTTTTACAGCAAACAAAAATAGTTTCATAAAACGTATCTGATTGTTAACAGGCTTACTTTTGCAGCTTGAAAAAGTTTAAGGCGTTTAAAAGGTTTAAAACGTTTAACGAGCTATAAGCACTCGGAGCCTTTTAAACTTCTGGAACTTATGAAACCTTTGAAACCTATAGATACATGCAAAAGGACACACAGATCTTCGACCTGATTAATAAAGAACTTGACCGCCAGCGTAATGGCATCGAACTAATAGCGTCTGAAAATTTTACTTCGTTGCAGGTAATGCAAGCAATGGGCACTGTACCCACTAATAAATATGCGGAAGGCTATCCTGGCAAACGCTACTATGGCGGTTGCGAAGTGGTTGATGAAATTGAAACCATTGCAATTGAAAGATTGAAAAAAGTGTTCAATGCATCATGGGCGAATGTGCAGCCACATAGCGGTGCGCAAGCGAATGGTGCAGTTTTTCTGGCTTGTATGAAGCCAGGTGAAAAAGTGTTAGGGCTTGATCTAAGCATGGGTGGCCATTTGACGCACGGAAGCCCTGCGAACTTCAGCGGTAAAACTTACCAGGCAATTTTTTATGGTGTAAAAAAAGATACAGGCACGGTAGATTACGACCAGCTTGAAGCAACAGCGTTGAAAGAAAAACCAAAGATGATTATTTGCGGCGCGTCTGCTTATAGCCGTGATTGGGATTATAAACATATCCGTGAAGTAGCTGATAAAATCGGCGCTATTCTTTTTGCAGACATTGCTCATCCTGCAGGTTTAATTGCCAAAGGACTATTGAATGATCCATTTGAACATTGCCATATTGTAACATCAACGACACATAAAACTTTGCGTGGCCCACGCGGAGGTATTATCATGCTACGTCATGATTTTGAAAATCCATGGGGCATCAAAGATCCGAAAGGCAATACGAGAACAATGAGCCAATTGCTCGATCTTGCTGTTTTTCCGGGCAACCAGGGTGGACCGTTGGAACATGTAATCGCTGCTAAAGCCGTTTCATTTGGCGAAATATTAAGCGACGATTTTACAAGTTATGGCAGACAGATCATGAGCAATGCACAAGCAATGGCAAAAGCATTTGTTGCAAAAGGATACAATCTCATTAGCGGCGGTACCGACAATCATTTAATGCTGATTGATCTTCGCAATAAAAACCTAACTGGTAAAAAGGCGCAGGAAACTCTTGACAAAGCACATATCACGCTGAATAAAAATGCAGTTCCTTTCGATGATAAAAGTCCATTCGTAACATCCGGTATTCGTGTTGGCGTGCCGGCTGTAACAACGAGAGGTATGAAAGAGTCGCACATGCAAACCGTTGTTGATTTGATCGATAAAGTATTAATGAATACTGAAGATGAATCATTAATCAGCGGAGTAAAGCAAGATGTGAAACAGTTTATGCAGCAATTTCCTCTTTACCCGGAATTGGGATAGCTTTTAGTCTGTTCGTTGTTTTTATTTTGCTGTACACATAGATCAATATAAAAAGGAAAAGAATCGGGGCAGTTATCCATAACCATTTCCAGGTAAGTGGTTTTTGAAGCTGAATTGCGTCTGCTTTTCCGACCAAAACCGGCGCAGCCCATAAATAGGGCAATTGGTTTTCACCATCATCTTCGTTCATATAGCTGAGTTTTGCCTTTTGTAAGGCTACATCCATTGGCAATCCATCCACGATATTTTTATAGAATAGCTCGGTAATGGCATATGTTGATTGGTTATTAATGGCCCAAAGATTGGAGATTGAACTTGGAATGCCCATCGATGCAAATGCCCTGCTAAAACTAAATACACCTTCACCCTGGTATAGCTTTCCTCCTCCCGTTTCACAGGCAGACAATACGATTAACCTTGTAGCCGGCACGCCTGATGCAATGATTTCAGAAACATATAACATAGAATCGCTGAAATAAATAACCGGCTCTTTTCTGTCGCTACTATCGGAAGCATGTGCATAGAGTTGATTGATGGTGTAGTGCTCAAATTGACTAAGAAAATTACTCCTGGTGGCTCGTTGCTCTAAATAGGATTCGGATGAGGGTATCCGGCGTTGTATGTTTTGCAAAGAAACATCACTGCCCGATAGCGAAACGAGATTGAATGGCCTGTAACTTACCGGCGCTATTCCAAAAAAATTACCTTTAATTTTCGCAGTTGGCGATTGAAAACCATTCAGGAGATAACGAACAGAATAAGTATAACTCACAGCATGATCAAGTATAAAATAAACCGGATTTACCTGCGAATTATCTATGATCAATGATTCAAAAGGAAAATAATAGCCCTCCGGGGAAACTATAATTCTTCCATTCGGAATTATAGCCTCTGAAAAAACAAGCCTGTACAATTTATGAGATGTGTTCCTGAAGCCATTAAAGTCTTTATTCAGTAATTCATAGTTAGACAGATAGGACGTATATGCTGCTACAGTTTCATCGAACGTATTCTTGTCAATCTTATTGATATTCGTTTTATCTGAGGTAATAAAAATTGAATAAACTGCGCTATCCCCGGAAAACATTTCTATCACGCCTTGATGCGATTTCAGCAATCTTTTACGCACATCATCAAGCGTCGCCATCGTAGTATCCATGTTTTGATAGTACAACGGATTAGCTGTTCTTATCGACTGAATGATATTATACATCCGGTCATTTTGTTTTTGCAGAGAATCAATCAGAATTAATCTTCTTTCTGAATTTTCCGGAAGGGTGTTAATAATACTACCCAACTCTGCAATCTCAGATTTTATCCCATTCAGTTTTAAAATATCGGCATATCCCAGAACATTTTTTTCATTTAATTGAATATTCAACAAGGCAGCACGGCTTCTTTCGAAAAAATAGAAAGCGTAATCCGTATTTTTAAATGCATAACAGGCTTTAATAGCATGCTCATACAATGTACGCGACTCATCACGCCATAACAATTTTGATTCCTGGTCGAACTGAGATACATTAACACGGGCGAAGAATCTATCTACTTTTCTATATATAGCAACGGCTTGTTCAATATGTTTTTTATCACTGGTTGTATCAAATCTATCGATATAGCTGTCGGCATATTTGATTAACACTTCTGCGAGATAATTGATTTTTCTATACCGGATAAATTCATCCTGGGAACTAAGCAAGATGTGTTCAATCGTTGTGCCTTTCCTGAGCTGATCAAATGCAACCTGAAAATATAAGTCTGAAGAATCGAATAAACCCTTTTTAGCAAAAGCTGAAGCCATTCTACCGTAGATACTAAACATTTCAGCAGAGTCTGACGATACATAAAAAGCCATCTTATTTTTATAACTGAGTGCAGTCTTGTAATAATAGATCGCTTTGTCATAGTCTTTGAAATGACGCAGATATATCTTCTCACCAATATTATTTAGTATTTGTTTGCAATTGAAATAGTCTTTATTGGCCTTGTGTGCCGCTAAGGCGAGTTTAAGGTCTTCAAGTGCCCTGACGTAGTTACCCTTTTCCTCATCTACATCCGCCAATTGCGAATAGGTAACACCAAGGCTGTTAAAGGATTTTTCCTTTTTATATTGATCTGCCTTTTTTGATAACAGTCTTTCTGCTTCTTCAAATCGTTTCAGTTGTAATAATGCATTGATATGCCACAACTGGTTGTTTTCTATAGCAGCTTTTCCAAATGCTAACCATGCAGGATCTTTGATCGTCTTCAGATATCCCACGGCTATCCTTTCACAAATATTCGCATCGTTAAGACAAAGTTTGTAATCACCAAGACCATAAAAATATCTCACACGGTTATTCAGACAACGTATAAGCGAAGCATTATAAGGGTAATTTAAACGTGCTCCTACTGCAATACAGCTATCGATTGCCTTTCTCGCTTCGGCATCATTGCCCAGAGTATAATAAAGACTCCAAAGCCAGTAATATTGATCAAGTAAAAATTCACTGGCACTGTTAACATTGATTATTTTATTGAATTGAATAGCACGGACAAGATAATATATAGCTTCTGACGTTTTATTTATGCTTGAGTAAAAGGAATAAGTTTGCCAGGCCAACCAGGCTTGTACGGTATCTTTTTTAAAATGACATTTATCGAAATAGCCACTATATTCCTGTAGAAGTGCAAGCCGCTTGTCTGAAGAACTTGTTTGTTCTAACTTCTTATTTATGTTAGCTATGGTTATACTATCGGAAGGCGGGCATTGGGCCGTTGACAAAAAATAAGACAATGAAAAAAAAGTGGTGAATAATAAGGTCTTTTTTTTCATGATTACAGCAGTTGATATAAACAAAGCGATACCTGAATTTAAGCTTCATTTATCATTGGCAGAAATTCTCAATGCGCATTGAGAATTTTTTTCAGATCAGGCATTACTCCGATCTTATCGACATTACCTGCATTCACAGAACATGTGCCGAACTTCCGGTTGCTTAACATTTGCCTCATTTGAGCCGGGCTGAGCCGTTCGTTACAGGTCGCTTCGTAAAACGTTTGTATCACTATAGCCGCTCCGGCTATTATAGCAGACGCAGCAGAAGTTCCGTTCACTTTCACTTCACCTGGTCCGGTGCTTTCTCCAGATGCGAAACAATTAATCCTTTCACCGTAGTTCGAATGGGGAGCTTTATGATAACAATTGTTCCAGGTGGCAGCAGCAACCATTATAGCCCCTGAATCTCTGAAGTCATCACTTGAAGGATTGAGAATCTTCTTTCCGGCATTTGAAAATAAGTCAAGATCGTTGCCTGCAGGCAAATATAAACGGCCATTTCCTGCAGGTTCAATCACAATAATGCCAAGCGCAGTTGCAAGGCGGATCACCTCGAAAACAGCATCATGAATTTCTACCGGCCATAATTTATTTCCGGTATCATGGTGAAATGACTGAGACTCGATTAAAAGAACATCACCAAAGTTCAGATAACTGATTGCAGCCAATATTGCATCCGCTTCATTTGGCAGGCCGTCTGGTCTCCATTGGGAGATGATATATCCTTCAGCGCCGGGAAAAATGCCACCACGATTGCTATTTTCATTCGTTGCGATAATTCCAAACACAGCCGTACCATGATCACGAAATGCTTCATTATTGATGCCGGTTAAAGGCAACGTCCGTATGCGTACATATTCATCATCCTCGTGCCAGCCCTGTTCGATATCGATAAACTTTATACTTTTTTCTCCCTTTGTCTGCAAATGCTTCCATGCATATTTTGCATCGATGCCGTAAGGAGCTGTCTCAAGATGATAGTTGCTGACTAAAGAATTATTCTGCTTGATTGAAGAAGGAGATGTTGTTGTCCGTCCATTCAGATAAGCAAGCTCCACTAATTCTGAACATAATAAAGATTCGACCAACAATCCGGAATTGATATTTTCCGGGCAAAGCAAAAAATAAAATGAAAACAGGTTTACCGGCTTATACAGATGATCGGTTTCCTTTGCTTTCATTAACAGCTTTACCACTGCTTCATCGCAGAGGGATGTAAATAGTTTTCTGAAAATTACGCCCTGAAATTCATCAAGAATCTTCTTCAATTCATGTTCCCATTTCCCTTTATTATTAAGCAATGAATTATCGTCGAAAAGTTTTACCGTGATATAATGGTAACCGGAGGATATGTTGCTCTTTTCAGACAAGATAACTTCTATAAAGAAGAGGAGTTGTACGTATTAAGAAATAAGATGCGGTTAAAAAATTACCTGTTATGCTTTAGCAGTTGCAAAGCATAACAGGTAATTTATACAGGGAAAGGTTATGATGTTTTTCCTGATGGTTGTTTTGGCGGAGGTGGTGGTCCAGGCAATGGACCAGGATCAGAGGATGGTGGCGGAGCTAATGGACTATTATATACAGGTTTGCCAGTTGTTGCCCCTGCAAAATTAGCATCCCCTTTTCCATCATATTCATTCACTTCCACATCAAGAGGAGTTAGATAAACAATAAGGTCAAATTCGCCCGGCCGTGTTTCGCCCCAATCGAAATAAAGAGTATGATCAGCATGTGTTCCTTGTTTAATTTCCTCTTCTGTTCTTCCATATAACTCATAGTAAGTAAGGAAACCCATAGCAAACGATTCATACCGATCTTTATCTGCTTCTGAAAAATGTTTTATCTCAGGAACATATTTCCAGGTTTTATATCCCATTTCGTGTAACTCATCAAATGAAATATCGTTTTTTACAGGTATGAAATACCGTGACATTTCGCTTTGAGCATTTGTGTTATCTACTATACTTTCCCTTAGTTCTGCGATTCGCTCCGCCACACGTGGGCTATGTGTGCGGCCATATGTTCTTTCCGCAATTCGTAGAATCGATTGCAACTTCAGGATTTTGTCCTCGTAATAGGATTGCATCTTATCCCATTCCGCTTGTTGTTTAGCTACTTTCATAACAGAAGTTTTAAGGTTATAAATTGGTTTAAAATTTTCCCAGCCATACCCTGGCCTGTGTTTTACCGTCAAGATTTTTTTGATCGATTTCTTTTAATAGCTCTTTCGCGGTCTTAGTGTCTTCGGATTGTCCGCGTTTCATCAGGGTAAGGGCATGATAAAATTTTCCGTAGTTGACTCGCAACTGTGGCCAATTTTCCAATACCTCAAAATACTTCAACGCTTTATTGTAGTCGTTGGATTGCAATGCTACAATCCCCGCAAATTTTATAGCTTCAGTAGAAGATGTATCCCTGCTAATTATAGCTTCAAACTGGCTCAATGCCTCATTCAGTTTTCCCTGATTATATAAATCAATGCCGGTTTGAAGACTATCTGCCTTTGTGCTCATGGTTACGCCCAACGTACGCCAGTTTTCTTTCGTGTATTCATTGGCCAGATCTGCCGGAGAAGATGAAGAATTGAAAATAACCCACCCTATTATCACCGAGGCAAGAATTGCTGCGGCCGCGATTGCGGGCCATAGTCTCCGTACAATTCCTGCACGTTTCGACGGAACAAAGGTTGTTTTATATTCTTTATAAACAGCGTTAAATCTTTCTTTTGTTTGCATCCGGGCATCAGATTCAATGGCACCCTTTGCAGATAAATAGAAAGCAACTTCTTCTGCAAATAAAGGGTCGTCTGAAATTTTAGCTTCAAATTCTTTTTTCATGTCACCGGAAAGCCGGCCCATGAAATAGTCATCAATATAATCAAGGGTAACCATAAGATTATGATTTAGCGTTCTTATACAATTGTCTCAATTTTTCAAGGCAGCGAAGCCGACTGGTTTTTACAACATCGGCGGTTTTGTATTGCAATGTTTCGGCAATTTCTTTATCACTATAACCTTCAGCCCACTTCCATAGAAGCTGCTGGCAGTTTTCACCCAATTCCCCAAGCTTTAACCGTATTACTTCCTTATCAGTTCTATCCATCAATTCCTGGATAATGGTTTTGGTAGAATCTGCAACCTGCATAAAAACCTCAGGAAGGGTGGTAGTACGGTTTACACTACTTTTATTTGTCGTCTTTTTGCGGATAAGGTCAACACATTTGTTATGAAAAATCTGGAACAACCATGTTTTCAGGGAAGAACGGCCCTCAAAACTGCTGTCTATTATCTTAGGTATTGCTGAAAGTATAGTGTCTGAATAAATATCAAATGCTTCCTCTTCTGTAAATGAATATTTGTGCATTGCCTGCTCTATAAAATAGGCATACTTTGTAAATAGTAGGTTTTCCGCTCTGATCCTCTCATGTCCTTTCTCTAACAGGCTATTTACAATTTCCTGGTCAGCGGAAGATTGTAGCTTTTGTTCCAAGGCTTTTGTTTATTAGTTATTAAAAGATACCGAAAAAAAATATCAGGAAAAAAATGTTTTAAGTGTTTCCCTGTAAAGTATTTCTCCGACAAATTAATTGACAGCAATCCGGAACGCGTCAAACCAACTATCGGGTTGAACCCCGCACCCACCTTAAAAAAGTATTTGGCCCGAAAAGGAATTTAGATACTATGGACCCGCGATCATAAATCAGTAATCATTAAACCTTATCACAATGAAAAAGATTTTGTTTCGCTGTTTAGCAGGGTCAATTCCGCTATTCGCATTGTTTGGAAACTCAATTGCACAAAACGCCGGCATCAGTTATGCTTCATTCAAAGAAGTGCCAACAAAAGTTTATGTCTTCGATGAAATGAAAGCAGAAGGCGCAACGTTGATCAACAATATCGGAGACGTTCATGCCCGCGCATTGAAAGAATTCAGTAAGTCATTTAAAAGCATCACCAATGCGAGCTGGTACCAGATGCAGGATGGTGGCTTTGTCGCAAAATTCAAACTCGGCAGCACAGAAACCCGTGTTGACTATGATAAGAAAGGAAGATGGCTTGCAACTGTTCGCACATACACAGAAAGCGATCTTCCGAAAGAGATCAGGCACATGGTAAAAAGCACTTACTACGATTACAACATTTTCCTGGTGCAGGAAGTAACTGTTGGCGATAAAACTGCCTACTTGGTAAAAATAGAAGATGCCGGCACTTTCAAAACCATCCGCGTTCTTGATGGCGAAATGGATGAGTATGAAAATTATAACAAAGGATAAACCTATTGGATGTCCTATTGTAAAATTCAAATGTGCATTTTCCAAAGAGCCCGGAGTTTTTCTCCGGGTTTTTTGTTACCGGAAACCTGATGATGGAACAGTATAGATCCTTTCTTTCAAACTTTGTATTTTAGCATTGAAAAATTATTGCATGATACAAAGAATACAATCAGTTTGGTTATTGCTGGCGGCGGCGGCAGCGCTTCTTACATTCAGGTTTTCATTTTATTTTGGTTTGAAAACAAGTACAAATACCAATGAACCCATCAATGCGACTTCGAATATTTTATTAATCATTCTTGCAGCAGCGGTTGGCATTGGCTCACTGATAACAATCTTCTTGTTTAAAGATCGCAAAACACAGTTACGACTAACTGTAATTGTTTTAATTCTTTCGTTGTTAAGTCTCGTAATTGACTTTACAGAAATAAATAAGTTCACGAATGGCCGGATTACTATTTCTGCAATAATTTCATTCGTAATACCTATATTTCTATTCTTCGCGATAAGAGGTATATGGAAAGATCAGAAACTTGTAAAGAGTCTTGATCGTTTACGATAATCTATTTACGATGAAATTGAAGAGAAAGTACAGGGGAGAAAATGATTCATGTTGTTAAGTTCATCAAAAGGTTTTTCAATAATTCAAAACTGGCTTTCGCAAAAAGGCCTCACGCCGTTTACATTCCAGCAACAAACATGGCAACATATCTTAAACAACGAAAGTGGCCTCGTAAACGCTCCCACTGGTTGCGGTAAAACGTTTTCTGTTTTTCTGGGTTCGGTTATCCAATTTATAGATCAATATCCGGATAACTACAATACAAAAGCAAGAAATGGATTGCAATTACTCTGGATTACTCCTCTTCGCGCCCTGGCAAAAGACATCGGCAGGGCAATGAATGAAGTAATTGAAGAACTGGGTATGCAATGGAAAGTCGGCATCCGTAACGGCGATACTGATGTCAATGAAAGGGCACAGCAGAAAAGACAGATGCCTGAAGTCCTGATCATCACGCCTGAAAGTCTTCATTTGTTGCTGGCACAAAAGAATTATCCTGAAGTTTTTCATTCTCTTAAAATAATCGCAATAGACGAATGGCATGAATTGATAGGAAGTAAACGGGGGGTGCAAGTAGAGCTTGCGTTGTCTAGAATCGTTGCAGTAAGCAATTCGCAATTTGCAATTGGCAGCCAACAATCATCACGACAACAAGATATCAATCACACATCTTCAAATATCACTAATCAGTTGCCAACTGCCAATTGCCAACTGAGTATCTGGGGTATCTCCGCAACCATCGGTAATCTCGAACAGGCAAAAGATGTTTTACTATCGCCACTTCAATTGACTGGTATTGATATAAAAAAAACGGTGATCGTGAGTGCCAACATGCGGAAAAAAATAGAAGTCGAATCTGTTTTTCCTGATGAGATTGAAAAATATCCCTGGGCAGGCCACCTCGGAATAAAGCTAGTTGACAAAGTAATTCCAATAATTCATAGCAGTAAGACAACGCTCATTTTTATCAATACCAGAGGAATGAGTGAAACATGGTACCAGACATTATTAAACACTGCTCCAGATCTTGCAGGCGCTATCGCTTTACATCATGGTAGTATTGAACGTGAATTGAGAACATGGGTAGAAGAATCGTTGCACAGTGGCAAGTTGAAAGCAGTTGTTTGCACTGCGTCACTCGATCTTGGTGTCGATTTTCGGCCGGTGGAAACCGTTATACAAGTTGGTTCACCAAAAGGCGTTGCACGATTTTTACAACGTGCCGGAAGAAGTGGACACAGTCCCGATGCGGTCAGTAAGATTTATTTTCTTCCGACTCACTCGCTTGAACTGGTAGAAGCTGCAGCATTAAAAAGTGCGATTAAGGAAAACATCATTGAAAGCCGTGAACCAATGCTGCTTTGTTTCGATGTATTGATGCAGTATCTCTGTACGCTCGCTATATCGGATGGATTTATTCCTGATGAAATTTTACCAGAAATTAAATCCACATTTTGCTACAAAGAAATTACAAATGATGAGTGGCAGAAAATACTTCATTTCATTACGGCAGGTGGCAATGCATTGCAACAATATGATGAATACAAAAAAGTGGAAATAATCGGCGACCGTTATAAAATAACCGGGCGAAGAATTGCCATGCGACATCGGTTACACATTGGTACAATTGTAAGCGAATCGATGATGAAGGTGAAATGGATGGCAGGCGGTTTTATCGGCGTAATCGAAGAATGGTTTGTATCAAGATTGAATCCCGGTGATGTGTTTACATTCGCCGGCCGCCAGTTGGAATTGGTTGGTATAAAAGACATGACCGCTTTGGTAAAAAAGTCAAACGCAAAAAAATCAATCGTTCCGAGCTGGCAAGGAGGGAGAATGCCATTGAGCGCAAATCTTGGAAAGAAGTTGCGGGAACAGTTAACAGTTGGCAGTTCGCAGCTGGCAGTTGAAACTACAGTTGCCGACAAAAAGATTTCAAAGAATCAAAAAACAAAACCTGGGAAACACGCCGTTGATTCGCAACTGGATATTTTTAAGCAAGATGTTGCTATCGAGTTAAAAACATTACTTCCGCTTTTTGAATTACAGGAAAAGCTGTCGCATGTTCCGAAATCAAATGAGCTATTGATTGAGCAGATTGAAACGAAAGATGGGTTTCATCTTTTTGTCTACCCGTTTGAAGGGCGACTGGTACATGAAGCGATGGCTGCTATTCTTGCATTTCGAATCAGCAGAATTACTACGATTACTTTTTCCTTTGCGATGAATGATTACGGCTTCGAGTTATTGAGCGATCAGCCAATACCGGTAGATGATACCAATGTTTACGATCTATTTACACCCGAAAATCTGTTTGAAGATATTCAGCGTAGCGTCAATTCAACAGAAATGGCCAAGCGTAAATTCCGCGATATTGCAGTAATCGGCGGTTTGATTTTCCAGGGTTACCCTGGCGAACAAAAGAAAGCAAGACATTTACAAGCTTCCGCTTCTCTCCTCTTCAATGTATTTTCAGAATACGAACCGAACAATTTGTTATTGCGTCAATCTTACCAGGAAGTATTTGACCAGCAAATGGAAGAAACAAGATTAAGAGATATGCTCCATCGCATTCAGCAATCGAAAATAGTGATTACATTTCCGCAACAATTAACACCATTCTGTTTTCCGATAAAAGTTGATAGCATGAGGGAAAATCTGACATCCGAGAAACTGGAAGATAGAGTGAAGAAGTATATTCCAAAGTAAAAAGTCAAAATTAAAAAGTAAAAAGCAGCCCTTTTAAAACGCACTTTACAATGACGCAGCCAGCAACCGCTTGATATTTTTGAATTTTTACTTTTTAATTTTTACTTGCCGCTTGTTCTTTTATTCAACTCGCCAATAAAATCCAGCAACTCTTCCCTTCCTGCTTTTGTAATTGCAGATGTAGCAAAATATGGCGGCAGTTCAGCCCAGGTCTTTTTTAATACCGCAAGAAATGAGTGAATATTTCGCTCTGTAGCAGCTTCTTTATTCTTATCGGTTTTTGTAAACACAATTGAAAATGGAATTCGCCATTCACCTAATTGATTAATAAAATCAAGATCGATGGCTTGTGGATCGTGACGACTATCGATCAACACAAAAAGGTTAACCAAATTCACACGCTGGCGTATATAGTCGGAAATCATTTTTCCCCACTCCTTCCGTTGTTTCTTTGCACGTACAGCGTAACCATAACCTGGTAAATCGACGAGATACCACTTTTTCTTATCCGCAGAAATAATCTCAAAGTGATTAATGAGCTGAGTCTTGCCTGGCGATGCAGACGTCTTTGCCAATTTGCTGTTATTGGTAATGAGATTGATCAGCGAAGATTTACCCACATTACTTCTTCCAATAAATGCATATTCAGGCCGGTCAGGTTTTGGACACTGTTTCACATCGGGGTTACTGATCAGGTATTTCGCAGAAATTATTTCCATCGGGCTGCAAAGTAATGAATGTGCAAGTCTGAAAATGTGAAAATGTTCAAAAGGGAAATGTGCTAATTTGAAAATTTGAAAATATGCAAATGTATGACGAGTCATTATATGTAGCTGAATATCGGAATTCAGATCGCAGCTAATACTATTTTTTACATAAAGGATCAATACATGGTTTTATCATTTTCAAATCTGCATATTTTCAAATTTGCACATTTACATATCCTACCTTTGCGGCCCATGTCTAAAAGTTTACCGCACGATCATATCACACCTTTTGGAGAAGACACTGCAAAAAAGGAACAGATCGCTAAAATGTTTGACGACATAGCGCCCCGTTACGACCTGATGAACCGTGTTTTATCTGCTGGTATAGACATAGGCTGGCGCAAAAAAGCGATCAATATTCTTAAAAAAGACTCACCGCAGCAAATTCTCGATGTGGCCTGCGGCACCGGTGATATGTCGATTATGGCTGCTAAAATGTTAAAACCTGCTAAAATAACGGGTATTGACATCTCTGCGCAAATGCTGGCTGTGGGAAAAAACAAAATTGAAAAAGAAGGACTTACAAAAATAATCGAGCTACAAACAGGCGATAGTGAGACAATAAACTTTCCTCATAATTCGTTTGATGCCATAACAGTTGCGTTTGGTGTTCGGAATTTTGAAACGTTAACGAATGGATTGAAAGAAATGCTCCGGGTATTGAGACCCGGTGGCCAGTTGGTGGTTCTGGAATTTTCTAAGCCTAAGAATACAGCAATCCGGAAATTGTACAACCTGTATATGGGGCTTGTGGCTCCAAAAATGGCAGGATTGTTTTCCCAGGATAAAAAAGCTTATAAATACCTGAATGAGTCAGCAAAGGCATTTCCCGACGGTCAACTTTTTACGCAGATCCTGGATAAAGTTGGTTATTCCGATACCTCGTATAAAACCTTAAGCTTAGGAATATGTTGCATTTACACTGGAAGAAAGCCTCACGACAAATAACTCTCCTTGTTATATTCTTTTCGTTTATTCAGACTTTTTCCTTTGCTCAGCAACTCAATCTTGAAGATCACGACGATAAGCCTTATTATTTTGGTATCACGCTTGGAATGAACCTCGCAAGGTTTCATACAGAATTAAATCCTCGCTTTCTTCAATACGATACGGTGATGGTCGCCGAACCTGGTAATGCAGGTGGTTTTAATCTCGGCCTTGTGGCGACAGCAAGACTATCCAATCGTTTTGAATTACGGTTCAATCCGCAATTGATGTTTACAGAACGTCACCTCACTTATGTATTGAAGTATCCTGATCCTGATGATGGTGGCCCGAACGTAACAAAGAATATCGAGTCAACGATCATGAGCTTTCCGTTGCAGGTAAAATTCAATAGCGACCGTATTGGCAATTTTCGTGTGTACATGTTCGGTGGTATTAAGGGCGATATCGACCTTGCTTCAAACGCACGGGCGAAAAAGGCAGAGCAACTCGTAAAAATCAACAAGTACGACTACGGGTTCGAAGGTGGTATTGGTTTCAACTTCTATTTCCCAAGCTTTATATTTTCTCCTGAAATTAAAATCAGCAACGGTCTCAGCAACCTGCATAGCCGCGACGAAAGCTTAAAATACTCCAACGTACTCGATAGGATATTGTCGAGAATGATTGTGTTTAGTATTCATTTGGAAGGATAGAGAAGGCAGAGAGGCATTGAGGCAACAAGGCAAAGAGTCGTGAGACGTGAATCGTCAATCGTGAGTGTGAATCGATTCTTTATTTTTATGCTTCTTCTACACTTAGGGGTTTTCATTTTTCACTATTCGTTTTTCACTTTTCATTTGATTTTGACTGTCACATCATCTTTTCCATTCCAGTTTATTTTCTGAATCAACTTGCCTGAATTGTAGATCAAAACGATGTTAGCATTACCATTTCGTTTTACGGTGATATCAAGGTCACTATTAAATGCATGGATATGTTTCAGGGACATTTCTTTCCATTCTTTTGGCATTTTAGGGTTAATCGTAAAACTATTAAAGCTTAATGGTTCAATAGCAAATAGACCTTCTGTAATCACGCGGCAATACAATCCACTTTCGGCCGATAGGTGCCGTTGATTACCTTCCGGCCATGCTTCAATAGCATAAGGAACATGATTTCCCAATAATCTTGTTGCCGAATAATAACTCAGATATTTATACGCCGTTTCCGTTTCTCCGGCACGCAATACACCACGAAAAGAATATAAAGTAGAGCGATCCCAGAAAGTAGAACTGCCGGATTCGCTTAACAAGCCGTCTTTTGTCCAGAGTTTATCGCTGAACAATGCTTTAATCGTTTGCTCCTTACGATCAAAGATGCCCATCACCAACGGCAGGCAAATCCAAGAACGAAGTTTATCATTGCCCGCATAATAGCGATAGGTATCAAAACCCTGTACATTACCACCGAAATATTTTTCACAGGCATTTTTTAAATCTATAGCTTCTTTCATCAGTTTCTCCGATTCTTCTTTCTTGCCCAATATGTCTGCAACCCGGGACGAAAATTTAAAGGCTCCATACGCCAACATATTTGTAGAAAGGTTCACCTTGCCAGCAGGAAAGCGGCCTTCCAATTCATCAGCATCGGAAGCAATAACACCATCACTGGTTTTCTTTTTTTGCAAGTACTGATTACACCAGTCAATCAGCGGCCACAATCTTTCTGCATCGGTAATACTTGCAGTATATAATACAAATAATGAAGCACCGTATGAGATCATTGCCTGGTCACCTCTATCTCCTGCTCCATTCCAGTAGTCTGTTCCTTCAGCTATAACTGAACTTGGTATCGGTTTGAAATCAGGGTTCATATAGTTTGCAAACCATCGAAAACTATTGCGTGCCGATTCTATTCCTTCAGCATAATCAAGAAAAGGAAAAAAAGGATCGACGTATTCCGCCTGGTCATTTGCCCACACAGCAGCATAATAAGCGCCTCCGCCCGGACCGTGCACTAAACCACCTTTTGTATCGTAGATGCTTTCAGCTGCACGGATCTTTGCAAAACGAAACATCCTGTTCAGCGTGTCGTTTGGCGTTTCAAGAATCAATGATTTCGTGATATCATGAATCATCAATTCACGTTTCGTAAATTCAAAATCGGCAGAGTAATGATAAGAGGGGTCACTTATTTTGCGACCAGAAAAAATTATTTCAAATTGATACGTGCGACCCGCTTGCAAAGAATATTCTCCAGATCCATTTAATTCACAGCTTAAAACATACGGTCCATATACACTTTTTTCGGCCGTGGTTGTATCCGAAAAATTTATTCCCGGAATATTTACTGAAACATTTTTTGCGCCTTTATTAATCAATGTGTATCGTTCAATATAAGCGGCTTTTTCAGTGGAAGGAAACATCTCACGCTGCAGGTAAATAGAGTTCCCTAAATCACCTTCTGATTTCAGATAACCATTGATATAAAAATAGCGGGGTGATTCGGTGATCTTTTTATCATTAATAGAGATTGAATTGATCAAATCATCATTGTATTCTTTCTTAAGGCTTGCATGGGTATCATTCGGAATTGTTCGTAGCATTGGAAAAACCAACGTCCGGTGGATTTTATAATTTCTCATACTATCATTTCCATAGGTGATGATTGCTGAGATTCTCTTACCACTCATTTCAATGTGATCATCATGAATTTCGCCTTGTTTCAGCCGCCATTCTATTCCGCCGTCATTTACCAGGTTCCATTTCAGTTTTTGTGCTAGTAAACCTGTAATCGATGAACAGGTTGCAATAACAAGCAGAACAGATTTTTTAATCAATGTCATTTTGAAATGTATTGTCTTTGCTGAAACAGGATTCGATAACCTTTAAATATGCCTTCACAGGATAAAATTTTGAACCTGCCGACAGGTTTTTACTTTTTACTTTTTAATTCTAAAACTTCGCTGCTCATAATTCTTACACGCTTACACAATTCCGCATCTGTAGCAAGTGATTGGCCAAAAGACGGGATCATTTCCCTCAATTTATTTTGCCATTCAACAGAAGAAAATTCCTTGGCAAAACATTGTTTTAATAAACCAAGCATAATCGAAACAGCGGTCGATGCGCCGGGTGATGCTCCCAGCAATGCAGCAATACTTCCATCTTCCGCACTTACCACTTCGGTTCCAAATTCCAACACACCGCCCTCTTCTTCATCTTTTTTTATTACCTGTACACGCTGGCCGGCTATTTCCAGCTCCCAATCTTCCATCACGGCATTGGGCAAATATTCTCTCAGTGCATTTAATCTTTCCTCAGGCGATTGCCGTAACTGTTGAATAAGATACTTTGTAAGCGGAATATTATGCAAACCGGCAGCCATCATCGGAACAATATTGCTTAATCGCAATGATTTCGGCAAATCCATTAATGATCCCTGCTTTAAAAATCTTGTGCTGAACCCTGCATAAGGGCCAAACAATAATTCTTTTTTTCCTTTGATCATTCTCGTATCAAGATGCGGAACGGACATTGGAGGTGATCCCACAGCCGCTTTTCCATACACTTTGGCGTTATGCCGTTCTATGATTGACTCGTTGGTACATTTCAACCATTGCCCGCTTACCGGGAAACCACCATATCCTTTACTCTCGGGAATACCCGACTTTAATAACAATGGTAACGAACCGCCACCGGCGCCGATAAAAACAAACTTTCCCTTCACCTTCCACGAATGATCAGCCGCAAGGTCTTTTACTTTTATTATCCAATCGTTCTCATCACCACGATCAATATCTTCCACTTCATGATTAAAATGAGCTTCCACACCTTCCTGGTTTTGTAAATGCTGAAAAAGCGATCGTGTGAGCGATCCGAAATTCACGTCAGTACCCAAATCCATTCTTGTTGCAGCAACTCTCTGAGAATTATCACGCCCTTCCATTACCAATGGAATCCATTTTTTCAATACTTCTTCATCCTCGCTATAGTCCATATCCGCAAACAGGTGATTTTGTTTCAAGGCTTCCCAACGTTTACGCAGGTAGTCAACATTATCGCCCCAAACAAAACTCATATGTGGTATGCTGCGGATAAACGAGTCTGCACTGTTTAATGTTCCATTCTTCACCAGGTATGACCAGAATTGTTTGCTTTCCTCAAAGCTGCAGGCGATTTTAATCGCCTTGCTGATGTCTATGCTACCATCCTCATTTTCCGGCGTATAATTCAATTCGCAGAAAGCAGAATGACCTGTACCGGCATTATTCCAGGCATCAGAACTTTCCGCAGCAGCAACATCGAGGCGTTCAAAAATTTCTATTGATAAAACAGGCGTTAAATGTTTGAGAAAAGTACCGAGCGTTGCGCTCATAATTCCTGCTCCAATAAGAATGACATCAACCTCTTTTATTTTATTGTCTGCCATAAGATTGCTGATTGCTGTAAAGATAAAGGTTGTCAACTTTTGAAAAGTTGACAACCTTCATGATGTTGCATTTTTTATAATCAGAAATCGAATTCCCGTCGATGCATATTCCAACGTATGCCCAGTGAAATGACAGAAGTTGATTGAGAAGTAATTGGCGGAGTTTTCGTTTCCTCTTTTCGCCCTACCGCGCTGAGTTCAATAAATAAATTCTGCCGGAATTCATAAGAAAGTAACAATGAAATATAAGACACATCAGTTTTCCATCCGCTACCAATATCATATCCAAAATCGCTAGTGCGGTAAGCAGGTGTATTCGGTAAAAAAATATTGCTGCCATAGCTTGCAGCGCTTGAATCTCTTCCTTGCTGGTATACGATTGCCTTTACCTGCACCATCCATTTAGGCAACGGTTGATATCGTGCGATAAATATCCCTTCCTGGAAATTGGCGCCCAATGGATGCGCCAGAGGCTGATTATAATGTGTATAGTTTGCCACCGAATCGCCGTGAGAATAAGTAAATGGACGAACACGGTTATGCTCCACCTGTAAATCAAGATTCTTAATGCCAAATGCGTCAATGTATTTCGCCCCAACCTGTATTCCCCATTTGTTAGCCCACCATCCGCGATTCTTTTTTATTTCTGATAATAAAAACTCGTCGAGCATCAGCTGACCATACACCTGGAAGCGCTTCCTGATGTTTGCTTTAAAATCCAAACCAGCCAGTGAATTATCAAAGCTCCCGTTTTGTTGTTCTGCAGAACGATAGAAAATGATGGGGTTCAGATATCCGAATTCAAAATGATCTTTGCGACCAAAAACAATTGCTTCAAATAAACCAATGTTCAACCATTTTGTAACCGCCGCATCAAGATGATGAATGGCTGCGTATTTTTTTCCGATCAATCTATCCCCGGTATTCGGATCTGCATTCGCCAGCTCCATAAAAAGGTTTTGATAATTGATTTTCCAGATACGGGTATTCAGTTTTAAAAAAAGATTGCTGTTGCCATAGTCGCTCAGGAACATACTGCGATACCCGTTGCCTATAAAATTTTTGTCATAGCCAAACGTCACATCGATATACTTGGTTACGTTGAAATTGATGTAACCTCTGGCATCGAAGTAATCAACGCCACCTGCCGCTTTAAATCTTTTATAAAAACCTTCCCCGGGTACAGCAGTCCATTTATTGATCCATTGCTGTACATACAACGGATCCCGTTCCTGGTTATCGGTAAGATAGGTGTAGAAATTTATCTTGTTCGCGATAGAACCCCTTAATGTCAAACCACGGGTATTTAAAAACAATCGCTGGTCATTATCTTTTTCTTTTGAAACAATGTATTGAAATACCGGGTTTACTTCCAGATCGAAGTCTTTCACATGTACTTCAAGCAGGTTAGCCGGAGTAGTCCAGAAATTTTTCAGAAATGGCTTTTTGCTTTTGTATTGATCGCGTTCTTCTGCAGGTACGTACTCGATACTGTTCATGTAAAAACTCTTCAGATTGTAAGCATCAGCCTTTGAAAGGGTTCCTCCGTATTGATTAATATAATCAGCAACGCCACGAACGGCGTACTTACGAAGAAAAGGCCTTGTCTTGGAAAAATTAAGAATTGAATCCTTTCCTGCTTTTATTTCCATTCTTTCCAGCAGGATGTTGGCTTTATCGCCTTGTGGAAAAAATGTTGTCTGCGATTGGGATAACAGGGGAAAAAGAAACAACAGGGCAATTTGAAAAAAACGTTTGAAGAGAGTTGGATACTGTAGTCTTACAAGGGTTTGCTTATATTGCATGCAGTAAGGTTTAGTCATCGGTATTAATTATGCAAATATATCTGATTAAAAATATCCAGGTCGTTAATGAAGGGCAGGTTAAAGCAGCAGATGTGCTGATTAAAAACGGCCGGATTGAAAAAGTATTGCCACAGATCAGCGTTGCTGATAAAAATGTGGTGGAAATAAACGGTGAAGGCAAGTATTTATTGCCGGGCGCTATCGATGACCAGGTTCATTTTCGTGAACCGGGTTTAACACATAAGGCAACCATTTATACAGAATCCAAAGCAGCGGTTGCTGGTGGTGTTACCAGTTTTATGGAAATGCCGAATACGATTCCACCGGCTTTTACACAAGAATTACTCGAGCAGAAATATGAAATAGGAAGAAATACATCGTTGGCAAATTATTCATTCTTCATGGGTACATCGAATGATAATGCGGATGAAGTGCTAAAAGTGAATGATAAAAAGAATGATATCTGCGGGGTAAAGATTTTTATGGGCTCTTCCACCGGAAATTTATTAGTGGATAATGCGCTGACACTGGATAAAATATTTCGTGAAAGCGAAGTATTGATTGCGACACATTGCGAAGATGAACGCATCATCCGCCAGAACCTTGAACGATTAAAAGCAAGTGGGGAAGAACTGATGGCAGCGGATCACCCGATAATCAGGAACGAAGAAGCTTGTTTCGAATCTTCATTTTATGCAATCCAGATTGCGAAGAAGCATAATACACGCTTACATATACTTCATATTTCAACAGAACGAGAACTGCAATTATTTACCAATTTAATTCCGCTAAAAGAAAAAAGAATTACGGCTGAAGTATGTGTTCACCATTTGCATTTTACAAGTAAGGATTATACTGTGTTAGGCAACCGTATTAAATGTAATCCTGCCATCAAAGCGCCGAATAACAAAAAGGCTTTGTGGAAGGCATTACTCGATGACAGGTTGGATGTGATTGCTACCGACCACGCACCACATACATGGGCTGAAAAAAATGAGCCTTATGAAAAAGCGCATGCAGGTTTGCCGTTAGTACAACATTCTGTGTTGCTTATGTTACACTATTATCAACAGGGAGTGATCAGTCTCGAGAAGGTGGTTGAAAAGATGAGCCACGCAGTTGCCGATTGTTTCCAGATTAAAGAGCGTGGATACATCCGCGAAGGATATCATGCGGAACCTGGTAATAGTAGATATGAACCAACCCACAACCGTAAGCGCAGATAATATTTTGTATAAATGCGGCTGGAGTCCATTGGAAGGCGCTACTTTTCCAGCTTCGGTTACCCACACGTTTATAAACGGTAACTTAGTTTATGGAAATGGCGAGTGGAATGAATCTAAGAAGGGTGAGCGGCTGAAATTTGAGAGAATCTGAAGTTATACGTTTTAAGTTTTACGTTGTAAGTTTTATGTTTTACGTAAAATGAGTTTGGAAAATGTGCGACGTATAACTCAAAACGTAAAACTTATAACTCGCAAAATGCAGATCGACAAAATATCATTCAACGACATATCGGTTTTTCACGAGCAGGAAGAATTCTCTATTTTTCACAAACTGAATTTTACACGTACTGTTGGTGGCAAAGATTGGTTACGGAAATTTTTCAGTGAACCGCATAATGATATTCTCAAAATAAAAGGTACGCAGCAAATTCTCCGTACGTTACTTCAACATACTGCAGACTGGCCCAATGAAATTACCAACGGCACCATTATAATGATGGAACGGTTTCTCGATTACCCGGTTGACCCCATTCCTGAAAAGCCAAATGCATTCAACAGTTTTACTTACAAACTTCTTCACCCGGAAGATTATTCGATGGTAAAATTTTCCGTAAAACATTTTGCGGATTTTTATCGCGGTGTCAAGAAATTGGCAATCCATTTCGAAGGAATAGATCTTCCTCCTGCTTTCAAATTATACATCGACCGTATTCTGCAATTGCTGAAAGAAGAATCATTACAAAAATTATCTGAAACAAATCCGAAGGAA
Organism: Chitinophagaceae bacterium; assembly: GCA_049840875.1. Lineage (GTDB taxonomy): Bacteria > Bacteroidota > Bacteroidia > Chitinophagales > Chitinophagaceae > JAFDYH01. The sequence continues at coordinate 492,677 of JASGJE010000011.1, forward strand.
AAATTCACTCCAGTTCAAAATCTTTATTTCGGTTATTATCTCCGCGGTCGTTATAAAACAGATTCTTTGGAACTGATAAATATCTTCAGCAGGATGGATGCATGGTTTAGTATGGCTGTTGCGATAAAAACATTCAATCTTTCTTTTCCTGAGTTCATTGATACAGACAAACCTCTTGTGAAAGCCCAGGGACTTTATCATATTCTGCTTCCGCAACCTGTGGCCTATGATGTAGAGCTGAACCAGGAGCATAATTTTATTTTCCTGACGGGTGCGAATATGGCTGGCAAAAGCACATTGATTAAATCAGTTGGCTCATCCGTTTTTTTAGCGCATATCGGCATGGGTGTGCCGGCACAGCAAATGCAGTTGAGCTTGTTCGACGGCTTACTGAGCAACATCAATGTGGTTGACAATATTGCCAAAGGGGAAAGCTTTTTCTTTAACGAGGTACAACGCATCAGAACCACGATTGAGAAAATTAATACAGGAAAAAAATGGCTCGTATTGATCGATGAATTATTTAAAGGAACGAATGTGCAGGATGCAATGAAGTGTTCAACAACCGTTATCAAAGGTCTTATCAAAATCAAGAACTCACTTTTTGTCCTTTCTACTCACTTATACGAGATCGGTGACGAGCTAAAAGCTTATCCGAATATCAGTTTCAAATACTTCGAAACAAATGTGAAAGACGATCAGTTGGAATTCAGTTATCAACTGAAGGAAGGTGTAAGCAATGACCGTCTTGGCTACCTGATTTTAAAAAGGGAAAAAGTAGTTGAGCTATTGGAGAAATTGTAAATTCACATCTAAAAAATTTCAATGAAACGGTTTCTCCTCATTATAGGCCTCTTGATTTTATTTGCTGCAGAAATTTTACAGGTCTATTTCATTATGCCTTTTCCCGGCAGTCAGAAAGCTAACACAATTGATATCGCCTATTTTCTGCACAATTATATCTTTTACATCCGCATTATCGCTTTGATCCTAATAGTAGCTGGGCTTGTCAATTCATTCAGCAAATGGAAGAAAGCAGGAAAGATTACATTCATCACTTTGGCGCTTCTCTATTGCGTCATTTTTTATTTTGTCAACTTCAAATTTCTGGCGGACAAAATGTTTTATCAGCCGAAAAATAAAAACTTTGTTTCCGTAACAGGTAACAGGGTCACTTCGGATAAATTGATCGTAGGCGTTAATATCAACGGCGAAGCAAAAGCTTACCCGATTGAAATTATTGGCTATCATCACCAGGTGCAGGATACTGTTGGCGGACAACCTATTATTGTTACGTATTGTACTGTTTGCCGCACGGGTCGTGTATATAGTCCGTTTGTAAATGGGAAAAAAGAAAGTTTCCGATTGGTGGGCATGGATCATTTCAATGCCATGTTTGAAGATAGTACGACAAAAAGCTGGTGGCGCCAGGTAAATGGCGAAGCGATCACAGGACCGCTGAAAGGTAAAACATTGACAGAAGTTCCTTCCGAACAAATGACTTTATCGGCATGGCTGAGAGCACATCTCAACTCCCGCATATTGCAGCCTGATAGTCTTTTCAAGAAAAAGTATGAAGACCTTGCTGGTTTTGATAACGGAACCATTAAAGGGAGCCTGGAAAAAAGAGATTCTGCATCGTGGCAATTTAAATCATGGGTAGTAGGTATCGCTCATGATAAACAAGCAAAAGCTTACGACTGGAATGATCTTGTTTCAAAAAGAATAATCAATGATTCGCTGACTCAATTGCCAGTAGCCATTGTGATAGAACCAGATAATGCTTCATATCATGTGTGGAACCGGAATGTCAATAACCAATCATTGGATTTCATTGTTGAGAACAACACGCTGAGAGATAAAACAACAAATTCCATATGGAGTTTTGATGGTGAATGTGTGTATGGGCCAATGTTTGGCGCAAAACTAAAACCGGTGCAGGCCTCGCAGGAATTCTGGCATTCATGGCAAACATTTCATCCCGGTACTCTAATTTATAAATGATTCTTACTGATGAAGACTTTGTTATATCCGCTCTTATCCTTTCTCCCTTTTCTTTGTTTCAGCCAAAACAGAAACGGTATTGATGTTCAGCATTATTCATTTTATATCGAACTCAATGATGCTTCTGATCTCATTAATTGTAAAGCCAGTATACGGTTAGTTTTTATTGGATCGACTGATCATTTCGTACTTGATCTTACATCAATGAAAAGTGAAAAAGGAATGACTGTAAGCTCTGTAAATGAAAACAACAGCGCGGTTCAATATGCACATCAAGATGATTTGTTGATGATCAAATTAGCAAAGCCGGTAAAAGCAGGTGATACAGCGACGTTTGATATCGCCTACAAAGGAATCCCGGCAGATGGTTTGATCATTTCAAAAAACAAATATGGTCATAGAACATTTTTTGCCGACAACTGGCCGAACCGTGGCCACAACTGGATTCCTTGTAATGATGATCCCTCCGATAAAGCGACAGTCGAATATATCGTTAAAGCTCCGCAGCACTACCAGGTTGTTGCCAATGGAATACAGATTGAAGAAACGAATATCGATAACAACAATAAGATAACGCATTGGAAAGAAGATGTGCCTATTGCAACAAAAGTAATGGTAATCGGCGCCGCGGATTTTGCAGTGAATCTTTCGGGCTTTGTAGACTGTATCCCGATTTATAGTTGGGTATACCCGGAAGATCGCACGAATGGATTTTATGACTATGCTCAGGCAGATGATATTTTGCCTTTTTTTATTAGTCATGTTGGACCTTACGGCTATAAAAAGCTGGCCAACGTGCAATCAAAGACCACATTTGGTGGTCTTGAAAATGCGAATACCATTTTCTATTTTGAAAATTCCATAACCGGAACTCGTAAATCAGAAAGCCTGTTGACACATGAAATAGCGCATCAATGGTTTGGTAATATGGCTACTGAAAAATCATTTGCTCACTTATGGCTCAGCGAAGGCTTTGCAACTTATTTTACCATTCTCTATTTTGAAAATAAATATGGCATTGATACGGCGAATGCTATGTTAAAGCAGGATAAGAAAGAAGTCATTGCATTTTCCAGAGAAAATAATCATTCCGTTGTTGATACAACGATTACCGATTATATGCAATTGTTGAATGCAAACAGCTACCAGAAAGGCGGCTGGATATTACATATGCTCCGGCGTGAGTTGGGCGATTCCGTTTTCTGGAAAAGCATTCGCGAATATTATGCTACTTATGCTGGCAAGAATGCAGATACACGTGATTTGCAGAAAGTCTTTGAAAGAAATTCCGGAAAGAGCCTCACTGTATTTTTTAATCAATGGTTATACTCCTCCGGGCAACCATCATTGAATCTTGCATGGAAAAAAGAAGATGTAAAAAAATTAAAGGTTACACTGACACAACTGCAAACGAAGCCATTTACTTTTCCATTGGAAATAAAAATCAATTTTGCTTCTGGTAAATCAAGTGTAAAGAAATTGGAAATAAAGAATAAAGTTGAAAATTTCAGCTTCGATGTGAGTGAAGAAATCAGTAGTGTAGTGCTGGATCCGAATCTCTCTTTACTATTTGAAGAAAGGAAGTAGACGAACTTTCTTATAAGGGACGACAACTTTTTGAAAGTTGTCATCCCTCGAAATACCTCCACATTTCAATTAATCATCATTCGATTAAGTTTCTTCCGAGCAATCAGGCGCTGCGTTTATATTGCACTCTGATTCTCTATCTTCATTTGGATAATTTATAATAATGCTTATAAAGACATTTGGCAGTGCAGTATTCGGCGTAGAAGCAATGACAATCACCATCGAAATAAACTGGATGGCGACCGGTAAAGATTACATGTTGGTTGGATTACCAGATAATGCAGTGAAGGAAAGTTTGCAAAGAGTAGAAAGCACCATTAAAACAAACGGTTTTACAATGCCGCGAACAAGATTTGTTATCAATCTTGCACCAGCTGATATAAGAAAAAGTGGTACCTCGTTCGATTTACCAATAGCAGTTGGATTGCTCGCAGCAACTGAACAATTGGAAAAGTATGAAGCATTATCAAAGTATGTGATCATGGGTGAATTGAGCCTTGACGGCGAAGTAAGACCGATCAAAGGTGCATTGCCGATTGCGATACAAGCAAGGAAAGAAGGATTTAAAGGATTGGTCGTTCCGAAAGCAAATGCGAAAGAAGCTGGCATGGTAAACAACCTGAACGTGTATGGCGTATCGACAATAAAAGAAGTAATTGATTTTTTTCAGAATGGTGAAACTGGCTTAGAACCTACGGTAATAAATACCAGGGAAGAATTTTTTCATTCACAGTATGATTTTGAATTTGATTTTGCAGATGTGAAAGGGCAGGAAAATATAAAACGGGCTTTGGAGATTGCAGCAGCCGGTGGTCACAATGCGATTTTGATCGGTCCCCCGGGCGCCGGCAAAACGATGCTGGCTAAAAGAATTCCGACAATTCTCCCCCCACTTACATTGCATGAAGCATTGGAAACAACAAAAATTCATTCGGTTGCGGGCAAGCTTCCTGAAAACTCAACATTGATCTCGAAAAGACCGTTTCGTTCTCCCCATCATACTATCAGTGATGTTGCGCTTGTAGGCGGTGGTGGTATTCCACAACCTGGAGAAATCTCGTTGGCACATCATGGCGTTTTATTCCTCGATGAACTACCAGAGTTCAAACGTACTGTGTTAGAAGTAATGCGGCAACCAATGGAAGAAAGGAGAGTAACAATATCGAGAGCAAAGATCGCCGTTGACTTTCCGGCAAGTTTTATGTTGATCGCTTCAATGAATCCATGCCCGTGCGGTTTTTATAATCATCCTGAACGTGAATGCAGTTGTCCGCCCGGTGCGGTTCAGAAATATTTGAATAAAGTATCCGGGCCTCTTTTGGATCGTATCGACCTGCATGTAGAAGTTACACCTGTCCCTTTCACAGAACTCTCTTCCATCAAATCTCAGCAACATTCTTCGGTTATTCGTGACCGCGTGATAAAAGCAAGGGAAATACAGGCTGAACGGTTTAAAGAAAGCCCGGGCACTTATTGTAACGCACAAATGAGCAGTAAGCAATTGAAAGAGATTTGTGTCATCAACCAGGTAGGGCAAACGCTTTTAAAAACGGCTATGGAACGATTAAATCTTTCGGCAAGGGCGTATGATCGCATATTGAAAGTATCGCGAACAATCGCTGATCTCGCAGGCAGCGCTGATATAAAAGCGGAACATCTTGCAGAAGCTATTCAATACAGGAGTTTGGATAGAGAAGGATGGGGCGGATGAGGAAAGTGAAAAGATAAAAAAGAAAAGTGAAAAATCATGAAATATCTCTCAAGGTTATAAATGAATTTATATTATCGGAGTCTGAATTTTTCACTTTTCACTTTTAATTTATCACTACTTCAGATATGCTGCAATAACAGGCGCTAACTTACCATAACCTTTTTCATTCGGGTGCAACCCATCACTGAATAACGATTCATCGATCTTACCATTTGATAGTAACAACACTTTACCGGGGTTTACATAATTCACCCGCAATGTTGCAGCGAGTTTTGCATACGCAAGGTTGATCGTTTCTACTCTTTTTTCCATATTCCGCCTTGGAAAAATTCCTGAAAGATAAATTGCTGCTTTCGGCTGACGTATCTTGATAGCCATAACCACTAACTTCAAACCTTCTATTATTTCATTATCGGAATTCAAACCAAGATTATTCGTGCCAATTGCCAATACAACATGCTTTGCCTCAAAGCTATCTAACTCTCCATGATAGATTCTCCATAACAGATTTTCCACGCGGTCCCAACCAAAGCCCATGTTTTGCATTCCAATTGGCTCAAAATATTTTTTCCATGAATCCGCGCCGCTTACACGATTAGCAGCCGGTTCTCCTGCCCAGAAATGAATAATCGAATTGCCAATGATTACATTCGGAGATTTGTTTGTTTTATTCAAACGCTTAATCGCTTCATGTCTTCCGCGCCAGTCATATCCGTCGCGGGTTTGAATAATCGGAATAGTAGTTGAATAAGTTTCTTCCGGCTCCAGCAAAATTGTTTGAATGGATTTAGCATAGGCCTTTGCATATTTTTCCATGCCAATATCATTCGGATGAACACCATCAACAGTTGATTCGATATTCAGTCCTATTTCTGCATTTGTCAAACGATATAATCCTTTCATTCCACCTGCAACAAGTTTATCTACCACAAGCTTCGCAATCTTATTTGCCTGCTCACATTCTTTATTTCTTGCTGTATCGATAATTCCTGTGGCGCTGCTCAGGCTATGATCAGCGACTAAGATCGGAGTTAACGGATGCTTTTCTTTTAATGAAAGAACGGAAACGGTTAAACGCTTTTCCAGTTCCTCATCACTGAATCCGCCGCTGGCTACAAGATTCGGGAAACAATCGAGGACATAAAGACTTGCGTCAATTTCATTCACAAATTGAATCACTTCCTTTTCAAGGCGTCCATTTCCGGAAAATGCGAGATTAATCAACGGTCTATCAAGTTTTCGTTCCAGGATATTCGTCCATCCAAGTCCGGGTCTTGAAGCGCAACCACCTTGCGCTATTGAAGTACCATATATCACCACCGGCTTTTCGGGAGTTAATGGTTGAGGAATAAAATTTTTATCCGCCGGAACTCCAATCTGAAGCCATGAAAGAGAATTGTATAACGGAAGAAACAATCTGAATTCACAATCTCGCCCTTTGAATTGCTGATCGACTTCGATGTTTGCGAAGTGATATTCGACTGTATCACCAAACTTAAAACGACCCGGCGCCCACACCCATTGACCGCTTTGTGTCAATGCGTACAGATCGATACCACTGACGCCAGTAGCGGGCATATGCGGCATTGCATAATTATTTTTATTCTGAAGCACATACTTCACAACAATATCAGCCGCATTGGAATTAAATTTTATGTACAGGCCTGCGCTGTGTTTCGACAAATTCCACACATCAGGCCGAACTGTTTTTTCAGCTCTTGCCGGAAGACGATCATAAAAATTCTGTACTTCTTTTGGCCACGCCTGCCCCTCGACAACCGGAAAAGAAGATTCTGCCGGATTCCACCATTTATAATTAGTTTGTGAAAAACAATTGATTGTCAGAAAAAAAATTGTTGCAGACAAAACAGGTAGCTTGTATCGCATGTTATAATTCTTTGTTGAATAAATACACCTAAGATTCCGTTCATCTGATCGGCGTAAAAAAAGATATTTATACGCTAAAGATATATTGCAATTTGAACAATAACTCACCGGAGTTGTTATCTCTGAAACTTAACAGTTAAATTGTCATTTTTTCCGAAATTGTATAGTATTTGAGCAACCAAAACGATTTTCTCAATCAGCACCTGTAACTTTCATGAAAATACTTTTAAAATACATTAAACCACACAAATGGCTCGTGGTATTAACCATGTGCCTCGCGGCTATCAATGTCGGCTTCTCCCTGATCGATCCTATCATTTTGGGGAAACTGATAAACCTCGGCAATTATCAGTGGAACTCACATTCATTCGACTGGCACCAGTTTTTATTTATCAAAACGAAGATCACTGAAAAAGTTCCTCAAACTAAAAATGGCGTAACAGAAATTATCGATAAAACGACTGTGATTTGGGGTGTGGTCTGGTTATTACTTGCATCGATAACAGTTGCAATGGTGAGTCGTATCGCAAAGAATTTCCAGGATTATTTTTTAAATGTCGTAATTCAAAAATTCGGTGCAAAGGTTTTTACAGATGGGTTGAAACACGCTATGAAATTACCTTACCAGCAATTTGAAGATCAGCGCAGCGGTGAAACCCTATCTATATTGACCAAGGTGAGAGCTGATGTTGAAAAGTTCATGATCAACTTTATCAATATTCTTTTCGGTGTATTGGTTGGAGTCGTTTTTGTGTTTGTATATGCCGCTATTTTTATCAACTGGACCATACCTGTGGCATACGTTGTTGGTATCACATTGCTTACATTAATTACAAACTTTCTCAGCAAGAAAATAAAGGTTATTCAGAAAAATATTGTTGGTCAAACTACTGCACTGGCTGGTTCTACAACAGAATCATTGCGCAATATTGAGTTGGTAAAAAGTCTTGGCTTGACAGTTCAGGAAGTTGACCGGTTGAACAAGAACACGTATAAAATTCTTGGTCTTGAATTGACTAAAGTAAAACGTATACGCAGTATCAGTTTTATACAAGGCACTTTTGTAAACACGTTGAGACAGGTGATCCTGTTTATATTAATGTGGTTGATATTTCATGGCAGAATGGATGCCGGCCAACTGGTAACGATGCAGATATTTTCATTTTACATTTTCGGACCGCTGCAGGAAATAGGAAATATTCTTCTCTCGTATCGTGAAGCTGAAGCGTCGTTGAATAATTTTGATACGCTGATGAAAAAAGAACCGGAGCTTGATCCGCTTCATCCAAAGCACCTTGGCAATATCGAAACTCTTTCGTTCAGAAACGTAGCATTTCAACATAAAACAGCTTCGCAGAAAGCGATTAACAATATCAGTTTTGATGTAAGAATAGGCGAAACAATCGCTTTCGTTGGCCCGAGCGGAAGTGGCAAATCGACGTTGATGAAATTATTGGTTGGCTTATATCGCCCGCAGGAAGGAAAAATACTTTACAACAACCTCGATGAAACCGAAATCATTTTTGATGATTTAAGAAACCAGATTGGGTTCGTAACACAGGACACAAATCTTTTCAGCGGAACGATAAAAGAAAATCTATTGTTTGTAAATCCCGGCGCAACGCAGGAAGAATTAATGGATGCGTTATATAAAGCGTCTTGTCAGAATTTATTGAGTCGTGCGGAAAAAGGTGTGGAAACAATGATCGGCGAAGGTGGCCTGAAATTATCTGGTGGTGAAAAGCAACGATTGTCTATAGCCCGTGCATTGTTGCGAAAACCAAAATTGCTTCTCTTTGATGAGGCTACTTCTGCATTGGATTCACTGACAGAAGAGGAAATCACGGATACGATAAAAGATATTTCGGTTGTTGGCAACCAGATCACCATTCTTATTGCACATCGCCTATCAACCATTATGCATGCCGACAGAATTTATGTTCTGGAAAAAGGCGATGTAGTGGAAACAGGTACTCACGAAAAATTGCTGGAAGAAAAAGGGTTGTATTATGCTATGTGGCGTCAGCAAATCGGCGAACGGAAGATGAAAGCTGTTGTTGCGTGAAGCGTTTAAGCCCCTAAGTACTATTGCCTACAAAATATAACGGTGTAGGGTTGTCGCTTTACATCTATACTATATAGTTAAATCTTCTTTACTTTTCTGTTAATCCTTGTTATACAGAGCGAAGACGTTCTTGTTGGTTATATTTTTAGCCCGTTATCCAAAACAAAATAAACCAACCAAGATTATGAAGCTAAAACTCCTTATGAGAGAAAGGCATCCTTTTGCCCTTGCAGTATTATTCTTCTTCATTTTATTTTTTAATGGATCGTTATCCTTTGCTCAAGGAAGCGGTTCCAGCATCAGCGGATTTGTATTTAATGAAGAAAAGAAACCTATAGAAGGCGCAACAATCATCGTTGTAAATACAGGCAATGGCTTTACAACAACAGTTATTGCCGATAAGAAAGGCTATTTTATTTTGCGGGACCTACCTGTGGGCATTTATAATATTCAGATAAGCTCAGTGAACACTGCATCAAAGATCATAAAAGACAATGTGCTGAATTTTGGCGACCGGTTGGTTCTACAGCAGGTCATTCTTGATAATAAAAGCACAACGCTTTCCGAGATAACTGTAAAGTCGAGCAGTTTTATAAATAGTATAGATCGCCTTGGCACCGGAACAGCAATATCAAGCCGTACGCTGCAAAAAATTCCAATTGCTACGCGTAATTACACAGACCTTATGTTTCTTTCGCCATTGGCAAGCGGCTCAACTCTTGCCGGTGCAAAAGCCGGTGGCACCGGCTATATGCTGGATGGCGTCAGTAACCGGCGTGCTACATTTGGCGGTGTTACCGACGCAGCGTTTTCAATTTCTTCGGAGACGATTCGCGAGTTTGAGGTTTCAACAAATGGTTATGATGTAACAAATGGCCGGGGATCGGGAGGTCTTGTAAAAGCAATTACAAAATCCGGAACAAATACTTTTTCAGGTTCAACCTGGGGTTACTATGGCGCCAACTCTTTGGCTGCAACCAAAGATGCCAATGGAAATCATCTTACCAGCAAGTACGAAGTAGGTCAATTCGGCGCCTTACTAAGCGGTCCTATCATAAAAGATAAATTACATTTTCTTGTTTCTTATGACCAATACAGCAATACGATCCCTTTCCGTGCTTATGATTTTACTTTCGCAGGCGCTACACATGATCAGGCTGAAAAGAACTTGAATATTACAGAAGACAACCTGAAACGTATAGTAGGTATCATGGAAAAACAATTTGGTTTTCCAGCAAGTAAGCAATATGGAACAATAAATATTGTTCAACAAACCAAAAACGCTTTTGCAAAATTCGACTGGAATATCAACAAGAAAAACCTTCTGAGTTTAAAGTATAACTATTTGCATTTTGTTGACCCCAATAAACTGAAAGGTTCTGGTCTGTTAACAACACAATACACCGGCGTTGAAATTGACAACTCGTTAATGTTGAGTTTACGCACAGATTTCAATACACGTACGACAAACGAATTGAAATTGCAGTTTAGTACTTATCGGAAATTTCTTACTTTTTTGAATAACCGTGTGCCAGAGGGATTTGTAAACGTTACATCAACATTTGCAGACGGCAGTAAAGGCACTACTACGGTTGCATTCGGCAATCAGAATTGGGTACCGGAGAGAGACGCTTCTGATGTAATACAGATTGTGGATTACCTCCGATACAAAACAGGGAATTTCAATTTTGTAGTTGGCACTGACAACAACATCAATCATATTACAGACCGCCTTTCTCATGATCAACAAGGGCAATTTTACTATGCCAGTATAGACGATATGGCCAATAATAAGCCCTACCGTTTCAATAGAAAAATTCCACTAAACGGAATTAATCCAAAAATCAGCGTTCCGCTTATTGAACTTGGTCTCTTCGCGCAAATGGAAACAAATTTGCGTCCCAATCTTGATCTTACATTCGGGCTTCGCTGGGATGGGCAAATTATCGGTAACGCACCTACTTACAATGCGCAATTGGACCATGATTTTGGTTTGAATACACATGTAGTGCCTTTTGATGGTAAAAACATACAGCCGCGTCTGAACCTGATTTGGGATGTAAAGAGCAATGGCCGTGATATTGTAAAATTCGGTGCAGGGCTTTTTGCTTCCGAGTTAACCACGCAACCTATTACATTCTCGCATATTGATAATGGCGTCGATTTTCGTCAAATAGACATCCGAAGCAATGTTCCGGTTCCTGACTGGCAGGCCTATCAACAGGATTTTAATAAAGTGCCGGGCGTAGCATACTATAATACTTTAACTACAAAACAACCAGCCACTGTTTTAATTTTAGACAAACACCTTAAAACTCCTTTAACGTTTAAAACCAATCTTAGTTATTATCATTATTTCGATACATGGCTTCGTGCTGGCGCCAATCTTTATTTTAACAATACATGGGATAACTTTTATCTCTATGATCTCAACCTGAAACGTGACGCCGCGTTTATAACAAATGAGGGTCGACAGGTATATGTGCCTGCCAGCACCTTAGCAGCATCTGGTACCGGCAGTCAACCAGTACTTGCGAACTCCAGGATATCTTCAAATTTTAACCAGGTAAGATATTTTACAAATGCCAAATGGTCTTCAAAATACCTTGGCGCCATGATAGAAGCCGCAGCACAATTGGGAAAGGCAGGATCTTTCAACTTATCGTATGCATGGGGTAAAGCAACAGGTACGCCGCCTTATGATAATGGAGATCCCAGAAATTCAAATTTCAGTGTCGGCCCTTCTTACTGGAATTATTCATCTTATGGGAAAAACTGGTATAGCGACGGCGATCAACGGCATAAAATTGTCGCGTTATTTTTAAGCCCAACTATTTATGGCTTTACGATCAGTTCCTCTTTCCAGGCTTATCAAAATGCCCACTATACTGTAAATGTAAATAAAGACATTATTGGTGAGGGCAATGACGGGCAAGACCTCGCTTATATCTATAATCCAAATGATCCTAAAACTCCTGCTGATATTGCAGCCGGTATGAATACTTTACTGAGTAAGACAAGTCCTCAGTTTAAAAAGTTCCTTGAGGCTAACTATGGCAAGTTTGCCCCTTACAATGGAGGTCTTATGCCATGGCGCACTCAATGGAATATGAGCATCGCTTACGAATTAAAACTAAATAAAACTCATCGTATAAGTTTTCGCGGAGACATTTTCAATGTACTGAACCTGATTAACTATAAATGGGGGTATTATAACCAGATCACCAATACTACCTTGTACAATCTTGCAGGTTTTGATTCAGCTACTCAGTCTTTTAAATACTCTGTAAACACCAATGCCGGAACAAAAACAAAGGGCGCAAGCTATTATTCTGTTCAATTTGGCGCACGATATAGTTTTTAAACACACCATCTAACTTTGCTATTCATGCAAAAGACATTTCTTATTACAGTATTATTAATTGGGCATACGTTGTATGCCCAATTCCGTTACACATCAGCCAATGCCCATTCTCATAACGACTATGAGCAACCAGCGCCATTCCGGACAGCCTATGCAGAGGGTTTCGGCTCCGTAGAGGCTGATATTTTTCTGCAAAATGATTCATTACTTGTAGCGCATGAAAAGAATGGTCTTTCTCTCCATCGCACATTGGAGAAGTTGTATATTCTACCGATAGAAGAATGTATAAAAAAGAATGGCGGATATGTGTTTGCTGATAAAAAAAGAACTTTACAGCTACTGATTGATATTAAAACAGAAGCCGGGCCTACGTTAAACAAACTGATTGAGCTACTAAAAAATCATCCGTCGCTAATCAGTAATCCGTCAATAAAATGGGTCATTTCCGGAAACAGGCCTGATGAGAATAAATTTAAAGATTATCCTCCGTTCATTTTATTTGATGGTCAACTCTCTCATCAATACAAAAGTGACGCATTGAAAAAGATTGCATTGATGAGCGATAATATTGCCAGCTATGTGCACAGCACTAACCCGACAGCAGCCGAATGGGGAAAATTAAATCAGCAGATAAAGCAAATGCATGATTTAAAAAAACCTGTACGCTTCTGGGGTACGCCTGACAATATAGAAGTATGGGAACAACTAATGAGCCTTGGTGTTGATTTCATCAATACAGATCATATTAATGCGCTGGCGGCTTTTCTCCGGGGTGATACCATCGCAACAGAAGGAAGACCTTTACCTGTATGGAAGAAGGGTTATCTTGACCTGCACCATATTAATACAGGCAGAGGAAATGCAGCGTATTATATTTTTCCTGACGGCACTAATATGCTTTTTGACGCAGGAGAAGAAGACGCAACAGAACCCAGAACAATCTCGGCCCGTAATTCAACTATTCATCCGGATAATACTAAACTTCCTTATGAATGGATAAGCTATTATATAAAGCAGGTTACCCCATCTTCTGATATTCATCTTGATTATGCCGCTATTTCTCATTTCCATGACGATCATTTTGGAAGCTGGTACCCAAAGGCGCCCGTATCAAAAAATGGTCCATATGTGCTGACAGGCATTAGCGGAGTTGGAGAACTTATCCCAATCCGACAGTTACTTGATCGCGGGTATCCTGATTATACTATTCCAGTACCATTTGAAAAGACCCACAACAGAATGAATGAGGAAGATGACAAATACATAAAAACTATAAATAACTACCTTTCTTTTATCAAAGCGAAGCCATCTGGTATGGTAACCGGGCAGTTTAAAAGTGGTACAAAGAATCAAATCTGTTTAGTTCATGATGCAAAACAGTTTCCTGAATTCTTCGTGCAAAACGTAAAATCGAATGGAAACATCTGGAACCGGAAAAGATTCTTCAACCTATCAGCATTTCCCTCCTATTGATACCGCAAATCCAAAAACATGGCCTGATGAAAACAGCCTCAGCCTTGTTTTTGCAATTCATTATGGGCCTTTTATTTATTATAGCGGTGGCGATTGCCCGGGAAATATTTTTTATGGTGATGCCCCATGGCGTGATGTGGAAACACCTGTAGCGAAAGCCATTGGAGAGGTTGATATCGCTACATTGGATCATCACGGTAACAGAGATGCCGTGAATGAATTTCAAATTAAAACGTTCAAACCAACTGTCTGGATAGAACAGGTATGGTCGTCAGACCACCCCGGGCATGAGGTATTAATCCGCTTAACTTCTCCTTACTTGTATAAAGCTCCCCGGGATATTTTCGCCACCAATATGCTTGAAGCAAATAGACTCGTTATTGGCTCCCTCATTGATAATTCATATAAAAGTCAGCAGGGGCATATTGTAGTGAGAGTGTTGCCTGGTGGCAACGACTACTACGTAATTATATTAGATGATAGCAATAAAGAAATGCTGGTAAAGAAAGTATTCGGACCTTATCGCTCAAAAAGCAAGCTGCCTGTCACTGAATAAAGTTTTACTTCGCCGCTGCCAATGAACGATCGAGATGAACATAACCGCCATCCACATGAATCAATTGACCAGTGGTGTGACTTGATCTCTCTGATAATAAGAACGCCACTGCATTTGCAATTTCTTCTGTTGTCGTCATTCGATTTTCTAATGGAATTTTAGAAACAATTTCTTTTAGTTTTTCTTCAGGGTTTGGCAACGTCTTTATCCATGTTTCATATAGCGGGGTCCAGCTTTCGGCAACGACCACAGCATTCACACGAATGCTGTACTTCAACAATTCAACAGCCCATTCACGGGTTAATGCATTGCGACCACCATTGGCAGCAGCATATGCAGAGGTTCCGCCCTGCCCTGTCTCTGCTGTTTTAGAAGTGATATTAACAATCGCACCTTTTGTCTTTTTCAATTCAGGTAATGCATAATGCGCCATCAGGTAATAATGCACAACATTCTTATGCAGCGAAGCCATAAATGCCTCGTAGCTTCCATTTTCCAAATTCACGCCATCATTCACTCCCGCATTATTTACCAATCCATCTATGCGCTTATATTTTTCGATAATTTGCTTTACTACCTTTTCACATTCTTCAGGTTTTGATAATTCTCCCGTAAATGCATCGCATTCGCCGCCTTCACTTTGAACAGATTTCGCTGTCTTTTCATTATCAGCTTCGCTTCTGCCAACGATGACGGGCAACGCACCTTCTTTCGCCAATACACGAACGATGCCTTCCCCGATTCCCTTTGCACCAC
The DNA here is from genome assembly GCA_049840875.1 of Chitinophagaceae bacterium. Taxonomy (GTDB): domain Bacteria; phylum Bacteroidota; class Bacteroidia; order Chitinophagales; family Chitinophagaceae; genus JAFDYH01. The sequence goes on from JASGJE010000011.1 coordinate 508,080, forward strand.
CTGTTACAATGATAATTTTATTTTTTAATTGCAGATCCATTGTTTAGCTATTTGAAATTTATGATTTGATTGATTTTGCTTTAAGCCTTAGGCCTTATGCTATAAGCCGTACTTATTAAACGAGTGTCACCCTTTATATGATACCAGTTTTTGTTTTGAGGAACCTAATCCGTCAATTCCTAATTCCACAACGTCACCTTCACGTAGATATGGTTGACCTTTCATTCCCATTGCAACTCCTGCTGGTGTGCCGGTGGAAATAACATCACCCGGCAACAACGTCATAAACTGGCTGGTATATGAAATAATGTGTGGTAGTTTAAAAATAAAATTGGATGTATTACCATCCTGCATTTTATTTCCGTTTACGGTTAACCATAGCCGAAGGTTATCAATATCGCCGAGTTCATCCGGTGTTGCGAGGAAAGGACCAAGCGGTGCAAATGTGTCACACCCTTTTCCTTTATCCCAGGTGCCGGCTCTTTCGATCTGAAATTCCCTTTCACTGACATCATTGTGCAACACATATCCTGCTACATAATTCAGCGCATCTTCTTCAGAAACATAACTGGCTTTTTTGCCAATTACAACAGCCAATTCCACTTCCCAATCTGTCTTTTTAGAATTTTTAGGAATAATGATGTCATCATTAGGGCCAACCAACGCCGTTGTTGATTTTAAAAATATAACCGGCTCTGGCGGCGGTGTAGCCCCGGTTTCTCTCGCATGATCGGCATAGTTCAAACCAATGCAGACGATCTTTGAAGGTCTTGCTACAGGACTTCCAAGGCGTGTACCTTCAGCGACCTTTGGTAAGTTTTTATTTTTATCCAAAAAAAATTTCAATCTTTTCAAGCCATCACTTTCAAAAAACGCTTCATTATAATCTTCGCCAAATGCAGACACATCGTATTGCACATCATCAATTATAACACCAGGCTTTTCTTTATTCAATTCACCAAATCGAATCAGTTTCATAAATCAATTTTTATTTTTTTATTGTTTCAAATATCTGGTTCATTAATATCCATTTTTCTCCGGGTTTAGCCCAGGGCAATGCCTGCTGGTATTTCCACATCAGGTTTTCCCATTCCTGCACCTGCGGGTTGGATTTATCTGCTGCATCTTTGGCCGCAAAGTCAAATGTATCATCCACTTCCATAATCATAAACATTCGATTACCGGTACGATAGATCGACATCAGCGTGATACCGGCGTCATGAATAGTTTTCAAAATTTCGGGCACGCCCTGTTTTATGATAGGCTTCATATTCTTTGATCATTTGCGGGTCATCTACAAGATCAAGAGCAAGACAATAACGTTTCATACTTATTTTATTTGCTAAAAAAGGGCTTTAAAGATAACTGAATCCCACATATAAGGTGTGAGGGTGTGAGAATAATATTTTGTAAAACAGGAGGCGGTTAATTAGTTTAGTATGAGCAATACAAAATGAAACACATTTTATATTTTATAATTCTAATTTCAGTAAGCGTTAATGCGCAGGATTTAGTCATCAAAGAGGTAAAGAGAAGGCCTAATAAAAAAATTTACAACACTACTTCGGTTACCATTATTTACCCAATAATCATTTTAAAAAACAAAACCGCGGCTGATTTAATAAACAGACAAATAAGAAAAGAGTTTTTTGACCAGCCAAACATACATGTAACCCTCGATAATCTTCTTACTGAGAGAATTGAAGAAGGACTTACGGATTTGGATTATACTATAACCTTTAAAAACAAAAATATACTGTCGCTGCAATTGAATGGAGAAGGGTGCGGAGCCTACTGCTCTTCCTGGAATATTTATTTAAATTTTGATTTAAACACGGGAAAGCAAATACGAATTGAAGACTTAATACAACTGGACAAATTTGATAGTTTTAAAGAAATTGTTTTCCAGCAAAAAACAGACACCCTTCAAAAATACCTGGCAGAAGAAAAAGAAATGTTCGATCGCAACGAAATGGGGGATCTGGATTCCTCTGATTATGACTGGATAAAAGGAGAAGTAACAAATTGCATGAGTAATGCTGCAATCAATGTATTTTCTTTGAAAAAGACCGAACTCGAAATTATCGACCCTTGCGATCTACCACATGCTATCCAATCGCAAACTCCGATTTATGAACTAAAATACTCCTACCTCTTTCTTAAACCATTTTTGAAAAAAGAATTTCTTGAGAAGTTAAAGTAAGTATTACCGATAAAAAAGTCTCATAGACAAAATGCAATTATTCAGTAGCTGTACTTTCCTTCCCGAGAAATTTCAAGTAATAGTATCTCGTCACTCACCCGGATGATATGTCTTCTCCGCATTCTTTATCACATCTTCTTTATAAAACAATACATCCTTAAATTGTCCCTGCGTGTACATCTCCAATTGATCTTTGAAGTGCGGGGAAGATGGATCTCCACTTTCACCCCCAGCCAATAATGATTTTGCTTTAATTGTTTTACCAAACTCTACTGCACAAATAAAACTGTTTCCACTTAGGCCATAACGCTTCTTTGTACCCGGATAGTAGCGACTATTATAAGAAGGCAACATTCCCCACGCTGAAGATGCAAAGGGCACCGGTATACTTTCTGCGTCATCATTGTATTGCTGATTAATGTCACTGGAAATACGCTGGTAACGATTTATATCGCCCCATGGCACATCCCATTTACCGAACTTCGATGTCAGCTCATTTATTACGGCGAGCATTGGCGGCAACAACTCATCTTTCGTGGCAGTTTCCGCGAACTTCTTTACAAGCGTTACCTGGTCGTCCCATCCTTCGTCGATATAAATGCGTTGAATGGCAGTTGTTAACTTTTGCGCCCATTCAATAGCCAATGTCGTCGGAACTGAATTTGCAGATACTGTGTAATCCCAACGCTTCAACATTAGTACCGGTTCTGCTAATAAATTGTAAATAGAATCCGCTTGATTATCGTTCTTTTCAAACGCCTGCACTAAAGCCGGTATTAAAATCTCCATCGCAGAAAGCCGGCGGTCATAACCAGCGGCAATCATTTTATCAATCGTAAATGATTTTTCATCGTTTAATACCCGTGCAGCATTTACACCGCGAAAATTTTCCCCATCAGGCGCCATATAAAAAGGATAATTTTCCTTTTTCGGACTTGCAGTGCCTGAAACTGTAAATGGAGTAGAGTTACAATTTTGTATCCATCCGGTTGAAGGGTTGTAAACATGTATTATCTCGTCAAGCGTGTGTAACCCTTTCCATTCGGTGGCGGTTACAGAACCATCAACGGGTTTACTCCAGTTATATTTTTTATCCCTCTTTGGAATATGATCACCATGCCAGTAAGCGATGTTTCCTTTGTCATCTGCAAATACAGTGTTGTTTGAAGTGTTTGCAAGAAGCGCCATTGATTTTTTAAAGTCTGCAAAACCGTTTGACTTAGTTCGTTGCCAGCTTTGTATCAAGCTTGTCAATGAACGATTATAACTTTTTACACTGATCCATTGTCCATCACGTTTTGCCATCACGGGGCCGTGATGCGTATAGTATGCCGTTACATTTTCTGTTTCGACACCATTCTCAGTTTTATAGTTCAGTACAATTTGTTTTTCCCGGACGGGTAATTGTTTCTTATTGTACTCATAAAAGAACTTTCCGCTTTTGTTACTTACTTTTTCGGCATACAAATCCGCAACGTCGACATTGTTGGAAGTATGCATCCAGCCGCAATGTTTATTAAAACCTTGATAAATAAAAAACTGACCCCATGTAACGGCTCCATACACCTGTAGTCCCTGCTCGCTCACCATTTCTACTTCAGGCCTGAAATAAAATGTAACGTGTGGATTAATGTAAAGAATAGCATTCTTAGATTCCGTTTTTGACGGACCAACAGCAAAACCGTTTGACCCGGTGTTTTGCTCTTCAAAAATATCTTTCCGAAAAGCAACAGGCGCTTCTCCGCTCAGGTAGAAATTTTTTACATCAGCTTCTTTAACGTCACCAGTACTGATCGCACCAATACTTCCATCTGTCCACAACAATTGATACCAGGGTTTGAAACGGGATAACAATGCCGGTTTAACGTCAGGATGTTTATAGAGGTAATAATTGATACCATCAGCATAAGCATTTAACAATTGCTGCAACCACGCCGGACTTTTCTTGTAGTCTGCAACAGCTTCTGCCGAATCAATAATCAATCGTATATACAAATCGTCCTGCAATGAAGATTCCCCTTTTACTTCGGCCATTCGTCCTAATTTTTCAATGTAATTCATTTCAACCCGCTTAAAATCATCTTCGCACTGTGCATATAATAAACCAAACACCGCGTCTGCATCGGTCTTTCCATATACGTGCGGAATACCCCAGTTGTCACGAATAATCGTAACCTGCTTTGCCTGTTTTTCCCAACGGCTGATCTCTTGTTTATTAAATGGCTGCGCCAACAATGCAGAATAAATAAACGAGAAGCAAATAATAAGAACAGCTTTTGATTTATTGACAGCAACTACTAACTGGAAGGACATGAAGATTATTTTAAAATATCAGAATAGTGAATCATTAACGATCGAATCGTTAAAATTAAATGAACCGCATTAATTGAAGAAGGAATTATTTTATGAGCATTTCTTCAACGCCGGCCCAATTATCCGGAACGCCGCTATCCAGGTAGCGGCTTGCATTATTCAGAAACAACTTTGCAGTAAGGTCTGTAGGATTTGATTCTGTTATCTGCCTGAATGCATCGCTCGCTTTATCAAAAGACCTTCCGGTATATAATTGTACTCCATCATTAAACAATGAAAGAGACGTGAGTTTCAGTTCTACTTCTGCCGGAAGATTTGCATTGAAACATTCATGCACGCCAATGGCGGATTGCTTTCCTTTTAATTGTACGCGGCCAAGATAGCGAAGATGGAAACTACCGGCCACGCTTATATGCTGCAACGCATCATCGCTGATGAGAATACCGGCTTTATAATATTTAGTCAAACTTTCCAATCGTGATGCCGTATTTACCGTATCAGATAATGTTGCAGCATCCAGTCGCTGCTCGTCGCCAATAATACCCATTATCAAGGGGCCGGTATGCATCCCGATGCCTATCTGAACTGGACGTTTGTTTTCCGCTTTTCGTTTGTGATTGAATTCATGCATCAACTGGTGCATTTCAATTGCTGCTTTCAATGCGTCGCTGGCATTTCCCGGAAAGATGGCCATAATAGCGTCACCCAGATACTGATTAATAAAGCCATGATTATCCCGAATAACGGGGCCAATCATTTCATTAAATGAACGGACAAAATTGAAATTTTCCTGTGGCGTCATTTGTTCCGCGAGTGTAGTATACTCACGAATATCTGAAAACAGAACTGTCACGATACGTTCAACACTGTCCCCAAGTCGCACTTCGGTAATTCGTTCATGGCCCAGCGATCGAATGAATTCAAATGGAACAAAGCGACCTGTTATTTCATAAATGCGGCGCATTGCTTCTTCTTTCTCTCTTGCCTCCCGGATATTTTTTTCATAGAGCATCGCACTTTCTATTGCTGAAGAAGATTGTAATGCCAGTGTGGTGAGCAGCTTCAGATCCGCTGCAGAATACTGTCCTTTCTGACAATCGGCTAAAATGATTGCGCCTAAAACGCGATGATTTACTTTCAGTGCACCATAGACAATTGAATCAACATCTTCAATGATAATTTCTGCTTCCTTCAGTGAAGAAATATCACTTGTGATTTCTGACTGTCCGCTTAAAACAATTTTCAATAAAAGATCTGCACGGGCATTTACTTTTTCCAGGTTAAAAAAGACATTCCCGGAATGTGCTACAGGTTCAAGCTGTCTTGTAATCTCGTTCCATAATATCACCACTCCACCATCCGAATGAATGATATGACCTGCTTCTTCCAGGGCAGTTTGTGCAATAGAAACAGGGTCTATAGCCTGAGCCAGTTTTTCACTGAAGTTAAAAACAAGATTAATTTCCTTATAAAGGTTCAATACTTCCTTACCCAGTTTCTTTTTGTCATCTTCTTTCTGAACTAATGTGTTCAACAAATCAGCAATAACCTTAGCATCAGCATTTCCTTTTACAAAACCAAGCGTTTCATCATCTGCTTGTATCGAAAATTCAACGTCTGCCTTTAATTCATTTTCTCCAAATAAAATCGTTCCACTGATATCTGTAACCTGGATACTCAGGTTCATTTGCCTGGAGACAACACCAAGTAAAGAATATACCGCGCTTCTTTTATTCAGAATGCTTTTTAGATTGATTAATGCCATGTCTGTAACAACCTCTTACGGAAAAATGAATCGATCACTTTCTATGCAATCTTTAATACTTTTTTTGCCTTATCCAGGATTGCTTCGGGGTCAAATGGTTTCGTCATATAAATATCCGCTCCAACTTCCTGCCCGCGTTGGCGATCCAGTTCCTGGCCTTTTGCAGTAAGCAGAATTATAAAAACATCAGTAAGCTGCAATTCTTTTTTTATTCTGCGGCAGACTTCCATACCATTCATCTTCGGCATCATTACATCGAGAAATACAAGATCTGGCTTTTCTTCTTCAATAATGCCTAATGCTTCTTCGCCGTTTTCTGCCGTTAAAAATTCAACACCTTCGTCCTCGAGCTCTTCCAGTGTTTGCTCAATCAGCATTCTAATGTGCGATTCATCGTCTACGATTAATATTTTCTGCGCCATATTGTGTGTGATATACTTCTTTATTTTATTGATACACCAAAAAGACAACGTTTTCCAAACCTTTTTCAAAGCGGAGCGTTTGTACTATTTCCTGTTTACCCGAAAGCACGGAATTGATCATGATAATATCAGGTTGCGTCGCAACTGCTTTTTCTACAAGCTCTTTACCATCAGATTCAACGACATAATAACCTTTTGCTTTAAGCACATCAGTTAACGTATTCACAGTACCGCTATCCTCGTCTACTACCATTACTTTTTTCTTTGACTTTCCCTGCTCCAGCAAATCACCGATTTCATTGAACAAAAGATTAGTATCTATTGGCTTTGTCAGGTAACGATCAACGCCGATGCGATAGCCTCTTGATTTATCCTGGACAATCGATAAAACGATAATCGGTATATCCATTGTCAGCGGATCATTTTTTAATACAGCCGCCACATCGAAGCCATTCATCTCCGGCATCATAATATCAAGAATAACAAGGTCTGGTTTCAGCGCTCTTACTTTTGTTACGGCTTCTTTTCCATTAGCAGCTTCTTCTATGATATAACCGGCATCGCTCAACTCCTGGTGTAAAAGCGAACGGATCGAGTCATCATCATCTACAATCAGCACGGTAGCTTTCCTGCCTTGCGTATTCAGGTTCGATTGTGCGACCTGCTCCTTCAATTGTTTCACCAATTCATTGAATTGAATCGGTTTTACAGTATGTGCCTTTACAATCGGTAATGCAAAAGAAAATGTACTGCCTTTTCCCTGTTCGCTATCTAACCATATGCGGCCACCATGATGCTCCACTATTTCTTTGCAGATGGGTAATCCTAATCCAGTGCCCTTAGGCTTATCCGTTAGTGTATCTCCACCTACTTGTTTGAATTGTTCGAATACAGCGCCATAATCTTCCTTTGCGATGCCAATACCTGTATCCGTTACACTCACAACAATTTCATCTCCTTGCCGCGATACATTGCATGTCACCTTCCCGTGATTCGTAAACTTTACAGCATTTGAAAGAAGGTTAACCACTACCTGCATGAGCTTGTCGTGATCACCGGAGATCTCAGGTAAATCATTGGGCAAATGTTTATCAAGTTGTAATCCTTTCTGTTCAAATAAGGCAGTCGTGACCGCTGTTGCTCTTTCTACGATTTCATTCAGCGAAACATTTTCCATGTTCCATTCCATTCGTCCCGCTTCAATCTTGGCAAGGTCGAGCACATCATTGATCAATGACGTTAATCGTTCGCCTTCCGATATAACAACCCCAAGGTTTTCCGTAACCTGTTGCGTAGCCTTTTCTATTTTCGCATCCGACTTATCAGTCGCAGGAAATATTCTTTCCTCCAAACGCTTCCTGATAATTTTTGCAAAACCTAATACTGACGTCAACGGCGTCCTTAATTCATGACTAACAGTAGAAAGAAATGCGCTTTTCGCTTCATTTGCTTTTTCGGCTGCTTTTCGGGCAGTCTCTGCTTCCTGCTTCGCAGCCTGTACTTCTTCAAACAATTTTGCTTTTCTCAATGCAGTTCCAACGGAAGCGGCGATAGTGCTCAGCAATCGCAAATCGTTTTCATCAAAACGATTTTCCTGCTCTGTAGTTTGTACACTTAATACGCCAATATTTTCGTCTCCCACTGCTATCGGCACACCGAGGTAAGATGCAGCAGTGATACCAACAGGTTTTACACCGAGCTGCTCCGTCTTTACTTCAATGTCATTATTTATCAGTAATGGTTTTCCTGTCAAAAGAATCTTTGAAGTCAATCCATCACCCAACTTACGTGACGGCATTATCTCACCATACTGGTACGGGAAACTTATAATCTTTGTTTTGGGGTCAAACATGGAGAGATAAACTATGTTGGCCTTAAACAGCTCTCGCATAGAGTCGCCCACGAGCTTTATCAACTCATCGGTATTTATCTGCGATACCAATGCCTGGCTGATGCTGTTCACGGCAGACAGTTCTGCAGCCCGTTGTCCTATTTCCTGTTCCCGTTCATTTAATTTCCGATAGGCGTTGGCATTATCGATCGCTATACCGGTATAAGTTGCTAAGTTTTGCAGAAGACTTAAATGATATGGCGTGTATGCATTCTTCTGAAAACTTTGGATTGTGATAATACCAATTACCTGCTCCTGTACAATCAATGGCAAGTAAATTAATGATTGTGGTTCTTCGGCTAACGAGCCATCTTCAAGAATCAGTTCTTTGGCTTTATCATCATAGTTACTGATATACTTATTGTACTCTGCATGAACATCATTAATGAAAACAGGTTTCCTGTTTTCTATACACCACACGGGGAATTGATTTTTATCTTTTGCATCTCTTACATACGGCTTGTAGCGTTTTCCTTTTTCAACTGCGTACTTATATTCGAGCTGTTGTTTCTCGGCGTTGTAAATACCAACTCCAAAAATTGTGGCGTCTGCCAATTGATTGATGTTCTCAAATAGCTTTTGAAAAATCGTTTCGAAATCGAGAGAGGCCGTTATCTGTTTACCGATTTCACTTAATAGTTCTACATTCTTTTTACCTTTTTCTGTTTCAGAAAGTAATGATTTAGTTTCTTCAAAGAGTTTAGCATTCTCCTCGGCCCGTTGGCTAAGCTGCACGGTCCTCTCTGAAACAATTTTTTCAAGCTCTTTATGCTTATCCTGGAGATGTTTTGTACGGTATCGTACGAAAAAATAAATAATTGAAACGGCAATCAGCGCATATAATAAATAAGCCCACCATGTATTATACCAAGGTGGTAATACTGTAAATGAAAAACTCGTTGGGGCGCTTTGCACATCATAAATATTCTTTGCCTTTACATGAAATGTATAATTGCCCGCAGGAAGATTACCGAATTCACGAAAATTTTGTTTTGTCCATTCACTCCAGGTTCTATCACGTCCTTCCAGCCATGTTGAAAAAACTGTTTCACTTTCATTTTTGAAGAAAGGTGCGGCATACTGAAAGTAAACGCTGCTCCACTGATGCGAGAATTGTGTTTTATACGATGGCAATGCGAAACCAGAAAAGTAAACGGAGTCTTCATTGAGTTTAATATCACGAATAATAGCGTTAAAAGCTGTATCTGATTTTTCATTCAGGTCACCATCATAGCGAATAATTCCCTGTCGCCCGGAAAACCACACAACTTGTTTTCCGTTTTTATCAATTGTTGGGTTGATATACCAAACGGGATAATTTTTTCCTAATTCTTTAAAAGGCGCATCAATTATTTTTACGCTTCCACCTGTCGACGGCATTTTTACGAATACACCTTTACCGAGGTTGGCCCATGTTCTTCCTGCAGCATCCACAGGATTATCTGCTGTTCCGTCTGCTTCTTCAGCGATATAATTTTTAAGAAACGCAGCCGTATCCCTTATGAATTTATTTTGTTTGTAATCATAATCAAATACAGAATCTTTTTGAGCGAAGAAATAAACCTTTCCATCAAATTCCGCAGTAAATATTGGCTTGTTAGGCAATCCTTCTTTTGCAGACAACACCTGCACTGAAGATTTTGTAATGCTTATTTTACCATCTTTCCTTTCAGGCTTTACCAATCTTAGTTCGCCAATATTATCGCCCGGCACCCACAAGTATCCTTCTTTGGTTTCCGGGAAAACGGTGTTACCCGTTCTCAATCCTTCTGCAAATGATTCAACGCTATATTTTGAAGTTTCCGGATTATAACGAACTACTGCCAAACCTGACCGTAAACCACAATAAAATACATTCGTATCTATTTTGGAGCGAAGAATCGCTGCGACATGAAACTCATAATTGACCGCTGGTATAACTGGTGTTGCTTTTAATCCTTCTATTTTTAGCAAACCCTGCTCGGCACCTGCAACAAGAAAATCATTTCTGTTTTTTACAAAATTTCCATTCTGGCCGCTAGTATTTGGAATTTTTATAAATCGATTAGTTGCAGAATCCAAAAGGAATGCGCCGTTATTTGTGCCGACATAAACCTGGCCATTGTTGTAACCAACGCAAAAAACAGTTTTAGCAGGCAACCCAAACGATTCATTATAGTAAGTCAATGAAGAACGAAGATCAAATTTTGCAATACCATTAAACAGGGGCATCCATAAATTGCCGTGACTATCTTCAAAAACCTGGTTCACTGAATTATCCTGTAGCCCTACAGATTTATCGATGCGTTGAATTAATTTTCCCTGCTTATCAATAATCACCATTCCGTCATTAAAAGTATTGATCGCGATAAGGCCATTACTCAATACCAGGCCGCCATATAAACTTGTATTAGCTATGTAACGATCAGCTTCTGTTTTAAATGGTATGAAATCCTTACCATCAAATAAAAACAGCCCCATGGTACGGGTGCCTATTAAAATGCGCTTATCATCATAATGCAACAAAGCATAAATACGCTCATTGGCAAACCGTTCACCGTTTGGCACTACGGTAAAACTGTCATTCTTTAAAATACAAAGTCCGCGGCCCCATATCCTGCAATAATATTCTCCATTCGCTGAGCCGCCTACGTGAAAACCATCTTTACTTTCAATAACCTTAAACGATTTGTAATCCCAGACGAAAAGACAATTGTTGGTACGAAAGAATATACGCCCCTTGAAATTTTGTGTTTCCCAAACTTCATCAAAATGACGGTCTTTTTCGGGTAACAAATGTTTCAATGAAATAAATTCAAGTTTACCTTTCACACCCGCCGCCAAATACCCGATATCACCACTGGTTCCAACATATATCCTGCCATCATCTCCTTTTGCCATACTTCTTGTTTCTGTACGGCCTGGTGGTTTTATCAGTTCCCAATGTTGCCCGTCAAATACCAGGATTCCAATACTGTTAGCAAAATATAAAACACCTTTATCATCTTCCGCCGTCCACCAGTTTACACCATCAGCATTGTAATCCTGGTATCGGTAATTGGTAATAAAAGGCAATCCTTTATTTTCCCGGACCTGGCTTTTCGATTCCTTTGAAAAAATCAAAAAAAGAAATGCTAACACACACGGTGTAAACCGATAGGTGGAAAAACTGAAAAGAATGCGTAGTCGTTTTCGCATGTGGCTTGTCGTTATTGAAAGATGAATTCGTTTGATAGGGGGAAAATGACGTAAAGGCTATCTGAGAGCTACCACTACCTTTAGCTATAAATATATACACAAACTTTAATACAACAATACTGAATTTATTCGCATTCCGGCATGGGGCCACACTATTGTGGCAAAGGTCGTGATAGCTACTGTTTTCTATTCAATGTTTCTTTTTCGAAACCGGCAATTCGCTTGTACTGATTGGCTATTTCTTCGAGCTCTTGCCGGGAGATTACTTCATCAAGGTTGGTAAATCCGTCCGGCGCACGGTCTTCTACGATTTGCATCACCTGTTCAGGTCCCATCTGCCGGTTTTGTAAAACAATCTGTGCAGTGGCTGGCAACCGCTCTTCTTCATATCGGCTTAAAGCTCTCGCTATATCGTTTGTAGCTGACAATTCGTTGGCGATGATTTCCGCATCCAAAATCGCTTGTGAGCCACCGTTAGAACCAATCGGATACATTGGATGCGCAGCGTCTCCAAGAAGTGTCACGTTATCAAACGACCATCGTGGCAGCGGGTCTCTGTCACTCATAGGAAATTCATAAATATTTTCCGCTCCTTCAACCAGGGAGGGAATATCCAACCAATCGAATTTCCATCCTTTGTAATGAGCAAGAATTTTTTCCTTATCACTCTTACGATTCCAATCTCTTTCCTTTAATCCATCTACAGATGGTAAATCCGCAATCCAGTTTATTGTTTGATTACCATTTTCATCTGTACCGGGCGAAATAGGATAAGCAACAAATTTTTGCTTCGGACTTCCCGCCATGATCATTGAACTATGGCTAAGAAATGGTTTTGCCTTTGTAATTGCACGGTGTAATACATTTCCTGAAAAGCGCGGCTCACCTTCTGCGGGGTAAAGCTGGTTGCGAACCGCCGAATGAATACCATCTGCACCGATTAAAACATCGTAACCTGTTACAACTTCTTTGTTATTATTTCTATGAAAAAAGATTGCCTGATTTTTGTCTGCGTTGAAAGAAAGAAACCGATGACCGGTATAAAAATTGTCATTACCTATCGCTTCCTTCACTGTGGCATATAACAGTAATTGAAACAATCCTCGGTGAACTGAATACTGTGACCAATGATACCCGGCAAATTTTCCACGAGGCTCCTGCCATATCCTTTGACCAAATTTATTATAGTATGCGAGTTCACTTGTTGCAACACCAAGTCGGCTGATTTTTTCCTCTAAACCTAAATCTGTAAGAATCCGAACGGCATGTGGTAATAAATTAATGCCAACACCCAACGGTTTTATTTCATTTGCTGATTCGTAAATATGAATATTGTTGAAGCCCTTTTGGTGAAGGCTAAGCGCAGTTGTAAGTCCGCCGATTCCACCGCCAATAATAAGGATCTTCATTTTCGTCAGTCATTTCTTTGAAGAGGGAAGGCAACGAGGCATCAAGGCACAAAGTATTTTGACAGCCAACGCATTTTTCATTTTTACTTTTTAGTTTTTACTTTCCCTAGTTTCTCGCCTGCTGAAACAATGAACTTACCGATGCCCATCCTATTAATTCATCAGACCTCGCTCCAAAGGGGCGATAATACACAAATATCGTGTAGGCATTTTCTGTGCCCCAATAGTTACCTTCTGTACTTTCATACGAAAACGATTCTCCAGGTTGAATGCTTGTGGGCATCGTTACATAGCTGTAATTAAAAAAGCCCTGTTTTAAAAACAATGTCTGCTCGTAGCATCCTTTCGCCGGATTGAATACCATTTTGGCATCCGCATCGTTTGCATAGTCTGTCAGATCACCCATGATGTACACATCTTTACCATCATATGGTTTATTACCTGGCGGAAAAAAAGTAAAATGAGTATAGGCATAGTCAGTTTCCCAATAAGGATTTACATTGTCCGATGTTTCGATAGAATAGCGGCCATTCAGATCACGATAGTAAACATATAATTGTTGTTGCCGTTCCGCATCCGGACGTAAATAAATATCGTTCCTGTTTTTTGTTGTTTCTAATTTTCCCATCCGGTCACTCATCAGGCGAAGGCTGCGCAAATCAACCCATCTCCACTCCTTGCCTGCGGGCATGGACGTATAATTTTCATCGCTGTATTCAAAATAATTACCGCGAAAGATTGTTGGCTTATTCAGGTACAATGCGGTTGACCACATATAGTTTTGTAAAACCACCACCTTCAGATCCTGTGGCCCCATTGTATTGATCTTATTATTCGTTTGTACCGAGATAAAAAGTTTTTGATATGTCTTCATGCGTTGAGCATTGAATGGTTGTAACACCTGCGCAGCAACACTTATTTTGGGGTCAGCGACTACAATACTTTTCACAAAAGCAAGTTGTGAGGTATCTCCATTCAGAAAGACTTTCAACAAATAATTACCGGACCGTGAAGGAAGACAATTGCGATCAGGAACCGCCGCCTGGTAATGTGTATATCGGGTAAAAGCGATTGATGATTGCCGATAGGTATTGATCCGCACATTGCTGAATCCTTTGATGTAGTCCATCGGGAACAAAATCGTTTTGGTCCAGTCTGCATTTCTCAATTCAAAGGTGTAATAATATTGCTTTATGTCACCGTCCATATCATCAAAATCCAATTCAAATTGTTCGCCACCGTTCAACGTCATCACGGGATAAGTAGAGGGATCACCTGTTTTAAATAATTGTGCCGTACGGATATTTGCCATCGATATTTTATCAGGAGTGGGCTGAGACCAAGATTGAATGCACCAACACAGCGACAGCAATAAAAGCAAGTTTTTCATTTAAAATAAATTTATACAACTGATTGTAATGTAATATTGTAAAAATCTTTTAAAAAATCACAGAAATCTTTCCGGCAGCTTAATTTTGGAAAGACAAAAAATACACTCTGAAGGTTGCAAATTTCATAGCGAACCGTATCGCATTTAACCGGCAAAAATCATTTTCCCGTTTTATCATCCGCTTATCAATTGCGGCTACCGTTATCAGCGTTGCAGCCATGATAATTACCGTGGCGCTTGTAAATGGCTTCCAGGAGACGATCAGTCAGAAGATATTCAGTTTCTGGGGGCATATACGCGTTACTGATAAACAACCGTTACGTTCAGTCATTGCAGAGCAATATCCCATTCAAAAAAATGACACAGCTTTTAAAGCGATAAAGAGTTTTCCGGAAGTACAAAGCATTTATCCTTTCGCAACCCGTTATTGTATTTTAAAAACAAAAGATGAAATCGAAGGCGTGTTGGTAAAAGGGCTCGATCCGTCGTACGACTTCAATCACATCAAGCGTTTTATGAAAGAAGGCCGTTGGTTGAATTTCAGCGACAGCACCTATTCACGGGAAATTATAATTTCCACTTACACGGCTGAACAATTAAAACTAAAACTCAATGATCGCATATTGGTTTATTTTATAAAACCGGATGGAAGTCTGCGACCGGATAAGTTAACTGTAGTTGGCTTATTCAAAACAGGAATTGTAGATTATGACCAGACATTTGCAATCGGCGATATAAAAATGATCCAGCGATTGAATGGCTGGCAACCGGATGAGATAGCAGGATATGAAGTATTTCTGAAAGACCTGAACAAAATGGACCAGGTGAGTGAAAGTCTTTATAATCTCGACGCTTTTCCGCAAACATGGGATGCAAGAACAACCCGGGATACCAATCCTAATATTTTTGACTGGCTGAAAATGCAGGATAAAACAAGATGGATTTTAATTATCCTGGTATTGGTAGTTGCTATCATCAATCTTATTACCTGCCTTATTATCCTGGTATTGGAAAGAGTGAGAATGATTGGCGTGTTGAAAGCAGTAGGAGCAGATAATTTCACTATTCAAAAAATTTTTCTTCAACATTCTTTATTTATAACGATTACGGGTATTATCATCGGTACAGTCGTGGCCCTTGGATTGCTTTGGCTGCAGCAATCAACCGGATTTATCAAACTACCGGAAGATGCTTATTATTTAGACACCGTTGCTGTAAAAATAGCGTGGTGGGAAGTTGCGCTCATCTGCGGTGGCACATTACTTACCTGCTTGCTCATCCTGTTAATTCCCACGATCATAGTAAAACGAATTCAGCCAGTGAAAGCGATACAGTTCAGATAATTGCCGACATTATTATTCCGGCTGCTACAGCAGCATTCAATGATTCTGCTTTTCCTTTACGTGAAATTGTTATTTTTTCATTGGCGAGTTTCATTATTTCCCCGCTTATCCCTTTCGATTCGTTGCCGATAATAATTATTCCTTCTTTTAATTTGCCTAGCGCTGTAATATCCTTTCCATTCAATGCCGCTGCATAGATATTCACGTTTTGTTTTACCAACCATAATGGCAGATCCGTGTATAGCACCTTTACACGGGCAATACTTCCCATAGTGGCCTGTACCACTTTTGGGTTGTAGTTATCGGCAGAATCATTGCTGCAGACAACCTGGTTAATACCAAACCAGTCTGCCGTTCTTATTATTGTACCCAGGTTTCCGGGATCCTGGATAGTGTCTAACACAATCGTAATTCTGTTTTGTGTTTCAATTACAGGTTCTTCATTCTTTTTAATAATTGCCAGTACGCTATTGGGAATGGATAATTGTGAAATTTTCTCCAATTCGATTGTTGTAATCTCAGTCGATTCAATTTTTCCGGATAGAACTTTGTTCTCGTCAAGCCAGCTTTTTAAGGCATATACAGTATCTATACGGTCAGGAATTTCCTTTATTAGTTCATTAACAATCTTTGGACCTTCTGCGATATAAAGCCCTTCCTCGTCCCTGAATTTTTTATGGCCTAAACTTTGAATATATTTGACCCGAGATTTACTGAGCATAGATTTTTCTTGTTATCATTTATGTTACATGGCATACCCCGAACATATCGTGGAAACTACAGTTTGTTTTTCCTTATCCTGCTAACCTTGCTCACCGCTTCGTGTAAGATAACTACGATAGTTAAAAAATATCCTCCCCGCAAGCCATTTGTATTTGAAACAAAAGTAAACGTTGAAGGAAAATATACAAAAGATCAGAAAGCAGAACTGGAAGCACGTCTTTTAAATCAGTTGGATGACAGTATGCGTGTGCGTGAAGTAAGTAAAGTAGTATGGACCGAACTGCGGCGGCCTCCTGTTTTTGATACGGTCAGCGCTGATAAATCGATACTGTTCATGCACAGCCTGATGAATAAACTGGGTTATTTCCGTGATTCCATTTATTATAAAGTAACTATCGATACAGTAAATGAAAAACAATTACGAGCAAAGACAGTGTTTACTGTAAGGCCCGGCAAGATGATCTATATCGATTCGATTGCTTATAATATCAAAAATCCGGACCTGCAACGATTAACCGACTCATCAATGAAAGAGGCATATCTGAAAAAGGGAGGCACTTTTTCACAGGACACTGTTGCTGCAGAGTTGGACAGGTTGATCGAACTTTACAGGAATCGCGGTTATCTGCGCATCACACGAGATGAATTAGTTTGCCTCTGGGATACATTGGATGCGTCGTTGCTTACCCCGGCACTGGATCCGTTTGAACAATTGCAGCAATTGCAGGAGATACAGCAACATCGTGCAAATCCAACAGTAAATCTTGAAATCAGGTTGCGGCCAACAGTCGATAGCTCACGGCTGAAACCATACTATGTCGGTAACATCAACATGTACCCGGATCTGAATGAAGACACTGCATCCTACTATCGTAAAGAGAAAATGGTAAAGGATATTAAAATGATCTATTACCGGAACCTCTTTAAACTAAAATCACTACCGGAAAACGTATACCTGAAACGCGGAGACTTATATAGTCAGCGACGATACCTGCGAACGACAAACCGTTTTAACTCTCTTGGAGCATGGCGATTGGTAGACATTGAACAATTGCCCCGCAAAGGCACTGATAGTGTTGATTTCAATATCAAACTAAGTCCTGCGCAAAAATATCTATTTACAAGTGGGTTGGAAGGCAGCTTCAATAGCGGGAGCGTATTATCCGTTACAAATCTTTTTGGGATCGGTTATAACGTCGGATTACAAAACAGAAACTTTGCAAGAGCTTCCAATCAATCAACCACCAATGCACGTTTTGGTCTTGAATTCAGCGCCACCCGCGGTCAGCAGTTTATTCAAACAAAACAAGCGAGCCTTGGTCACTCTATCTATTTCCCGAGACTTATCCCAAAGATGAAGTTTATTCCTGAACGGCTGAGAGATAATGGAAGAACTGTTTTGTCCTTCAATGTTGCGAATACAGACCGGAAGGATTTGTTTAACCTTACTACCATTAATGGTGCATGGGGTTACGATTTTGCCTGGCGCAACCGGCGACAAAATGTAACACAATCGCTTGGAATAAAATTGCCCAATATTGAATATAACTTTCTTACGAAGAGAGATAGCCTGCAAAATTTAATTGACAGCAACCCATCATTAAAATACATCTTTAACCAGGGCTTAATTGTTTCAACATTAGGCAGCTATAGCTGGATCAAAGACCGCAAACATTCCACGGATATCGTTCGATTTAATGCGGAGGAATCGGGGTTATTAGTTGGTTTAATAAAAACAAAAGCGTTCGATTCATTGTATCGCTTTATCAAGTTTGATGCTGATTATGGCCATCGATTTAAGCTATCTCAGAAAACTGATTTTGTTGTACGATTATTTGCCGGTATAGGCTTTGAATTAAAAAGCCCGAGCGATGATAAAAGTAAATACCTGCCCTTCTTCCGGCAGTTTTACGCAGGTGGCCCCAGTAGTATGCGTGGCTGGGGGTTGCGACGATTAGGGCCGGGTTCCACTGTAAAGGATTACAAAAGCGATCCATTTCGCTCTGGGGATTTACAACTGGAAGCAAATGCAGAATATCGGTTCTATATCACAACAATTGCCGATACAAAAATAAACAGCGTCCTCTTTACAGATGTTGGCAACATCTGGTACAGAACTAGTAATCCTGATTATCCCGCCGGTACATTCCATTTTAATTCTTTTGTAAAAGATCTCGGCGTGGATGTTGGCACTGGTATCCGCGCAGACTTCAATTATTTTCTCGTGCGATTGGATTATGGCCTTAAAGCCCGCAACCCAAGTCCACAAGTAGGAGATGCGGCTGCACAATGGAAATGGTTTTACAATTGGGATTTAAAAACCGTTTTCGGAGGCCAGTTACAGTTAGGCATAAACTATCCGTTTGGTTATTAAGCAAGCCGGATTACGATGGTATTTTATGAACCATACATGGCATACAGGAAATACAAGTTTTAGTGAACCAAATTCACCAGTTTAGGATTCTTATAAGTATAGCATAGTTAAAAAATGATTTACGGTAAGTATGCTCTCTATTAGTTCTTCTTATATGCCTTGTATTCCTTGTATGGTTCAATAAATCTTCGCTGCTAACATCACTACTCCATCAATTAATTGCTCGATTTTACTTCCACGCGAAATTGTTCTATCGTCATCGAATTCTCCAGTAAAAACTCACCGATCCTCGTTCTGCATAGTTTGCTGAGATAAGCGCCGCAACCCAGCTTTTCTCCAAAATCATTTGCAAGGCTTCGTATATAGGTTCCTGTTGAGCAAACTACTTTAAATGATACTACGGGCATTTCAATTCCGGTAATTACAAACTCTTTTATAAAAACTTTTCGTGGTTCTATTTTTACTTCCTGCCCACTGCGTGCCAGTTCATACACTCTCTTACCTCCTATTTTGATTGCGGAGTGTGCTGGCGGCACTTGCATTATCTCTCCTGTAAAATGTTTTGTTGCATCGTGAATTTGTTCAGGTAAGATTCTATCGGTTGTTTTGAATTCTGTCGGTTCACTTTCCAGATCGTATGTTGGTGTAACAGCGCCTAATGTGAAAGTGCCCGTGTATTCTTTCTCCTTGGCCATATATTCATTGATCCTCTTTGTAAATTTTCCTGTGCAAATAATCAATAAACCGGTAGCCAAAGGATCCAACGTGCCGGCATGCCCGACTTTCTTTATTTTTAAAAGATTCCTGATTTTGTTTACCGCATCAAACGAAGTCCACTCTATTGGTTTATCAATCAGCAATACACGGCCTTCTTCAAAACTATTCAATACTTTTTCTTCCATTCTGCAAAGATAGAGGGCAAAAAGACAGTTTCAGGTTTGAGGTTCGATGTTTGAAGTTATTCCCGAAGTTGAAAAAATTCTTTTTTAATAAAGGCATTGACGATTCACTATTCACCATCAGATCGACATCCGTGTCTTCAACTCAAGATATTTGTTGATGGTGTTAACGGTGAGATTTTCAGGCGTTGTCAAAATGGAGGCAATGCCGTTTCGATGCAGCTCCTTTACCATCAATTTCTTTTCATAGGCAAATTTCCCGGCAATTGTTTTGATATAAATATCTTCCATGGTAGCGGCTTTGTTTTCCACCAGATTTTTTAACTCCGTGTTTTCAAAAAAAACAACGAGTAAAAGATGATACTTTGCAATTCGTTTCAGCGAAGGCATTTCCCGTTCAAGGCTTTCCAGTGATTCAAAATTTGTAAATAAAACCATCAGGCTGCGATGCGTAATACGGGTGCGGATGACAGAATACAATTTCTCAAAATCAGGCTCCAGGAAAAGCGTTTGTTGCTTATATAATGTTTCCTGCAACAGGTTCATTTGTGTCGGTTTCTTATCGGCTGGTAAAAAACTATCCAGCTTTTCTGCAAAAGTGATTAAGCCAGCTTTATCATGTTTTATTAATGATACATTGCTCAATACAAGCGTTGCGTTGATAGCATGATCCAGTAATGTCATTCCTCCAAACGGCATTTTCATCACCCGGCCTTTATTGATGATGCAATAAATCTGCTGGCTGCGCTCATCAGTAAAATTATTTACCATCAGATCACTTTTACGGGCCGTCGCTTTCCAGTTGATCGTTCGGTAATCATCACCCCGCACATACTCTTTTATCTGCTCAAATTCCATGCTTTGTCCCAGGCGGCGAACGCGTTTCGTTCCGGTTTCCTGCAGCCTGTTACTCACTGCCAACAACTGGTATTTTCTCATCTGCACATAAGATGGATATACTTTTACAGCCTGTTCAGCTTCTATAATAAATCGTCTTTTCACCAATCGCAACGGACTGTTCGCATACACATTGACGTTACCAAATGCGTATTCCCCCCTCTCCACAGGTCGCAGGCTATATTCAATTGTTGCCTGGTTGCCAGCTTCAATTTTTACTTTGCGCAGCCAATTTCTTTCCTGGAATTGCGCAGGCAATTCATCAATGACATTAAGAGCCGCAGTAAATGCATAATTATTTACGATAGCCAGCGCTACTTTATTCTGGTCACCATTGCTGAACCTGTCTGATAATTTTCTCGTTACCGATATTCCGTAACGGTTGCCGTATAACAGTATGGTATCCGTTAAAAGTGATATAGCAAGCAGAACAAGAATGACATGGCCTATTACAAACAGGAAGGGGAAAAAATAACTTAAAACATACGTGATAGAGGCCGCACCGGCAATATAATACACGATCCTGTTCAGGTAAAAGGATGAACGCGAAACAAAAGATATAATCAGCCGTAGTAAACTCATCTTGGTATATCCATCGAATGGATTATTTGCTTTATTACATCGTCTTCAGTAATTCCTTCCATTTCTTTATCAGGCGCCAGGATGATTCGATGTCGCAGCACAGGCGGAATAACTTCTAAAATATCTTCCGGAGTAACAAAGTCACGCCCCTGCATAGCGGCAATTGCTTTTGACGCATTCATAATTGCCAATGATGCACGTGGTGAAGCCCCGAGATAAATTGATTTATGATGCCGTGTCTGATGAACCAATTTTGCAATAAACTGCAATAATCGTTCTTCAATAATCAATGTTTTCACCTGCTGTTTGATCGCTATAATCTGATCTTTATTTAAAACAGGTTGCACAATATCCATCACCTGTGTATTACCAAACTTGTGGAATTGGGTGAGGATTGAAATTTCCTGTTGCTCATCAGGATAAGGTACCAGAATTTTAAAAAGAAACCGGTCCAATTGTGCCTCGGGTAAACGATAAGTTCCTTCCTGCTCAATCGGATTCTGCGTAGCCAATACCATGAATGGATTCGCCATTAAATGCGTTTTTCCATCAATCGTGGCCTGCCGCTCTTCCATTACTTCAAATAATGCAGCCTGCGTTTTTGCCGGAGAGCGGTTGATTTCATCAATTAAAATAAGGTTACCGAAAACAGGGCCACGCTTGAATTCAAAAACAGCTTCTCTCGGATTGAATACGGGTGTACCTAATACATCTGAAGGCATAAGATCCGGCGTAAACTGTATTCGTGAAAAGGCTGCGTCGACACTTTTCGCTACCAATTTTGCGGTAAGTGTTTTCGCAACGCCTGGCACTCCTTCAATTAATACATGTCCGTCAGCGAGCAAGGCAGCGATGATTAACTTCACCATATCATCCTGGCCGACAATTATCTTTTTGATTTCCGAACGAATGGCCATTACGGCTTCATTTAGCGCAGTAAGATCGGTGCGTTGCTGAAACAATTGATCTTCCATTTTTCTTTTCGCTTTATGCTGTAGGCTTTAGGCCATAAGCTGTATTTAAAAAATTATGTGTGTTTATAAAATTCTTCAAGTTGCTTGTGAAAATCTGCAAGCTGACTTTCGCTTACACCTGGTGCAGTTTCTGTAAAACTTATCAGGGAAACTATTTTTTTCAATGCGTCGGCATCATATCCTGATTTAAAATGCAGGTTATTTACAAATGCATCATCCAACGTGTTCGTCGATAACTTGTACGTATTCCGGACATGCTCCAGAAAGTAAAGGCCCATTTTTCTCGCAAGGTCAAGGTGATCGTTCTTCTCATAATACAGGCGACCGATTGTTTTTACAAAATCAAGTGAGTCGTTCTTTGGTTTCGCTATATATGGAACATAACGTTGCTTACGACGGGATTCAGATAGTATGAAAACTGTCAATGCTACTATGGCGACCAACAGTCCCCATTTAAACGGTGGATATTTTAATAAGACATATAACCATCCTTTGCTTTGATTATTGTTCGACTCAAAAAGCTTATGCAGGTAATATTCATCCCAGGTAATTTTTGATACGTCTTTAGGGATTATAGATAATACTTTATTGTAAAAATCCGCATTTTCCCTGTGCAGCAGGAAATAATTGGTGAAAGCAACAGGTGCGAGGTGAAGGAAAATAGTTCCCCTGCCTGTTTTTAATTCTATAAAATCCTTGTACTGATCAACATTAGACCCAAGTACACTCGCATGCGTCGTATCATACTTGTAAAAATGACTTTCAAACCGCTTGCCCGGAAATGTATAACTGTTATTACCGGCAAACGGTGGCTTCGCTAATGAAATACTAAGCGTATCATCCAGCCCCGAAGCAGTATTTCCGAAAAAAGCAAACTCATTGTAAGGCGTACGGCAATGCAGCATTTCCTGGGCTTCGTAAGACAGAATACGCGTACTGATAAAAACGGTATTCCCTTTTTGTGCGAACGCAATCACTTTATCCATTTCCGATTCATCCGCAAGAAAAACAGGTGCTATAATGAAAAGGACCTGGTGCGTTTCTGTTGACAAATCCGGAAACCATTTCTGAGGTGATAAGCGGTTTGTATTAACCGGTGCTCCGGGAAAAATATACTTCAGGTTTTCATACGCCACATAGGTACCGTAGGGAATCTTATCCTTTCTTGAAAAGCTCATCCGCTCATTGAGTTTTCTTTCACCTTTTCTCATAGAAAAAATGAGTGCGAGTAAAGCAATAAAAACCAATGCCCCAACAATATATGGAAATGCTTTTTTCAAAACTTACGATAGCTTGTTATTAAATTTTTCAAACTCATTTTTAATAATGGAAAATGAATCGGCGTTCACATCAAATTCTCCATACCATGCATACTCATAGTTTCTTGCCAACCTGAAAAAATCTTTATAGTATGTCGTGCTGCTCAATTGTAACAGGTAATCAAAATTGGTCTTGTCTTGTTTGTATTGAATGATATTTTTTTCAGAAAGTTTTTTTAGTAATTGTAGAAATAAAAGCCGTGTTCCCAGCCTGTAATTGCCGGAACGAACTGCGTTGGCAATTTCCTTTTCATAATTAATTCCAAAAATGTTTTCTATTGGTTCCGTCTCCTCATCCGTAGCAATTCTTTTTGAGCCGCGCTGAAAGATTTTAGTATTACTTTCTGCCAGGTACCATAAAAGAACTGCGATAAAGCCACCAACAATAATTATCCAGATTAATGTTTTGAACCACTCCTGGCGCAATAGCCGATCCAGGAAATTGCGCTGCTGCGTGGAATCCGCCGGACTATCCTTTTCAAATTGCTTATCGGCATACCAGAAATCGTCCTGGGATTTAAGCGATTTAATAACAGTATCAGGTATTCTTCTTGCTTCCATTGAGTCACTTACCCACTGATCAGTACTGATATAATAATCATACTTTGCGTTCTTTATCGAATCCTCTTCCAGGTCATCTACTGTACCATCTTTCACTACTGTTGTATCAACTATTTCAGTCGCACTATCCACCGTCTTGAACTGGAAAGAAGAATCCTGCTGTTGGGAAAAAGATCTGCCTGCAATGAGTATGAGTAAAAAACAAAAGGTACTTGTGCGCAACCATTTTTCAGATCCTGGAAAATGATCTTGAAACCGGGTATGTTTAAAAGACAAATATGAAACTGTTTTTTTCAACATGAAATATCAAAGGCTTTTTTAGAATTCATCAACATCGTTTATCTCTTTTAATAATTTCTTACCAAGACGGATGGGGTAAATAACAAAATACCAGGAAATAAAACTTACTGATAATAATAACAACGACCCGCTTAACCATTGCGGCATGCCGGAATGCCGTGTAACGAATCCTTCGAAAAAAGCTGCTATAGCAAAGAAGGGAATCAATCCGACTACGATCTTTACGCCGTCTTTCGTCCCTCTTTTAAAAGCCTGCCATCGCTTTATGGTACCCGGGAATAAATAACTGGTGCCCATTATTACACCTGCTGCACAGGAAACGATAATCGAAAAAATTTCCAATACACCATGTAGTGAAATAATCAGAACGGATTGCAACCCAAATCCATGCAAAAAGAAAAATTGCTCGAAAGCGCCAAGCCGCATAGCCTCCTGGCACATGGATACCACACTGAAAAGACCAACGAAGATTCCTTTTACGAAATACGTCAGCGATACGATGATATTATTAATCATAATCCCCATCCACATCCAGAATGAATTACCGGATTGATACACGCCGAACGGATTACCATCTTCAATGTTCTTCTCCGTCATACTTACATAGCCATCACCTAATACTTCCCGCACAAACGACTCATCATGTGATGACGAAAAAAAACCAACGGAAAAGAAAATACAAAAAACAATAAATGTGAAAAGGATAATACGATGATAACGTCGAACAGTTAGTGGCAGATCAAACTTCCAGAAATTCAGGAGCCGGTTAGATTCTTCTTTCCTGTTTTTATAAATATCGAGATATATCTTAGCCGCCTGGCTATTTAAAAACTGTGTGACTTTGCTGGTTCGATAAAATGTTTTTGCATATGCAAGGTCATCTACCAGTTGGGTAAAATCTTTTGCCATTTCATCGGCTTCGCGGGAGGGTTCCTGTTGCACTTTCTCCCATCGTTCTTTATTCTTCTTTATAAAAAGCGCCTCTCTCAGAAAAGGGTTTAATTTGATTTGTAAAATACTATTTTTCTGACAAGGTCGACAACTTTTTGACTTCTTTCAATTCTCTAAGTATTTGAACGTAAAATGATAAGCCCATAAACATGATTGCAGGTGTAAATTAAAACTGCTAAATTGCTTCTGTCTATTTTCTTTTTATGCCCGTAATAAAAATTCAAACCAATTTCAATATTGACCTTGAATTCGAAGCAGCCGAATTTCCACGGCGGCTTGCGGCCTGGATTATTGACCTTATCATACAAATCTTTTACTTGGTGATTGCCGGTAAGATACTCAGCAGCTTTCGTAATGGCGAATCAATCAATATCGATGACCAATACGATTCCTGGGCTATCAGTCTATTGTTTATTTTACCGTTTTTTCTTTATCATGTTGTTTGCGAAATAACAATGACAGGCCAAAGCGTTGGAAAAAAATTATTGAAAATAAGAGTGGTCAATGAAAATGGCGGTAAAGCCAGCATTAGTCAATACCTGATACGCTGGCTGATCAGAACTTCTGATCTTACCATTTTAATTATAATTATCTATTTGCCGTATGCAGCTGTTGCGGGGCCACAGGTATTCATTGCTATGGGCGGTGCATTTCTTCTTCTATTGCTTGACTTTATTTTAACTGTATCATCAAAGAAAGCACAACGTCTTGGCGATTTATTGGCAGGCACTATCCTGATCCGCACAAACCCAAAAGGGAATATAAACGATACCGTTTTCCTGGAAATAGCTGATAATTATGTTCCATCGTTTCCACAGATCATGCAGCTGAGCGACCGGGACATTAATTCTATCAAAAGTATTCTGGATACATCGAGAAAGAAAGGCGATTTTCAATTAGCAGCGATGGCAACTGAAAAAATAAAGAGCCATCTTAAGATTGACAGCTCTTTATCGCCATTTGATTTTTTAGAAATCGTAATGAAAGACTACAATTATCTTTCTACTAAATAAGATTTTAGCGCATTGTTCCCAACATAACCAATACGAATATTATTTCAATCACTACCAATGCAAGGCCGATGATCGTCAAAATACCCAGGAAACGCAACATCTTCTTCAGATTCTGGAATGACGAACTCAACGCATCCTGATCATTGGCATTCAAAGCCTGCTTCATTTTATTTCCGAAATGAAATAAAAAAAGACATGGGAAAAAATACACCAGTGCAATCGCGACATAAATAACGGAAACAAAACTGCCTAACATACCTGCACTTGGCCCTGCATACTCATTCCGGGGCAGGTTTCCCATCATAGTCCCGATTACAGACCCTGCAAAAAAACCTGCAAGGGCAATGATGCCAATAAATATAAATCCAACAATAGCCAGAAATTTTGCCCAACGGGCAGCTTCAGATAAATGAGATTTTGCCGTTTGATCGATTGATAATCCAAACAATGACGGACTTTGATTTTCTTCCATGATGTGGTGGTTTTGGTGAAAGTATGAATCAATATTACATTTTTAATACAGGCTATGCAATAGCAATAACATTTAATAAGATTACCGATTCGCCAGCAGACTTCACAGGTTTAAAAAAACCTGTGAAGTCTCAGTGCTTTACATTCAACTTATTGCCCGGTATTAATGCCGGGGCAATAGATAGAAAACTCTATTGGCTTTAGCCAAAATAATTATCACAAAACTTTTAGACTTTATTCAAAACCAAATTGCGAAGACATTAAAATACCTTACTTCCTGAAAGATTCATTGCAGCTCCGAGACTAAATATATTATTGATCCCGAAGGTCACTGTCCGTTTTAGATACGTTTGGAAATGTTCGGGAACAACTTCGCAACAGTAACTGATATATCGCGATACTATCTACGGATATTTTGTAAATATATTTTCAGAGTTCTAACCTTGCTTACTCTTACATCATAAAGAGACACGCCGGCCATGACTATAGCGCAAATGAAATGAGTTCAAAAAGTTCCGGTTAATTTTATAAAAATTTTGCATGAAATGGATAACCCGTGAACATCCTAAAATTGACCGGCTGGCTTGTCCGTGGCTCATTAAACGATTTATAGATAAGGATGCAGAAATTCTTTATGTGCCTTACGACAACGTTATTTCTGAAGCAAAGAAATTGAACGCTATTCCATTTGATATACCAGGTGTTGAGTTTACTCACTATGGCAAAGATTGCACCTTCGATTATTTTATAAAAAAATATAAAATAAAAGACTTAGCAATTCATGCCTTGGCCCCGATTATCAGAGGCGCTGACACAGACAGGCATGAACTATCCGTTCAATCTGCAGGGCTATGGGCAATATCTGCCGGTCTTGCTTACAATTTTAAAGATGATTATGAGCTTTTGGAAAAAGGAATGGTTATTTATGATGGATTGTATAGCTGGGCAAAGCATCTTCAACAAGAAAAGCACACGCAACAACCTTTTGAACATCTCTTGCTGAATGTATTCAATAACTACCTTAAAGTAAAACCGGGTTCAAAAAAGAAAACACCTGAATGGGCACAGGAATTAAAAGAGTTTATCCAGGATCATATTGATACAAGCTTAAGCTTGAAAGAACTATCCAAAGATCTTGAAATAAACCCATCCTATCTTTCGCGTGAATTTTCAAAATACTTTGACGACCTATCATTTGGTGATTATATCAGAAAGCAACGTATTGAAAAAGCCAAAGAGTTAATGACAACAGGCTCTTATTCATTGACTGAAATTGCATACCTGACTGGTTTTTCAGATCAAAGCCATTTTACCCGGATATTTAAAAACCACACCGGTCAAAACCCTTCCGATTACAAAAGAAAAAACAGGAAAAAGTAATTTCTATACAAATACCTCATTTCTGTTCTATTCCAGGTTATGCGTAAGCGATAGTATTGCGGTCAAAAAATATTTACCTTTTCCATTCAGGTTTGGTAATGGCCAGCCTCTCAGCTTTGGAACTGGTTTTCAATTTGGAATTGCATTTTAAATATTAACCGTTACTGGCAGAATAGTTATATGAATTACAAACTCAAACAGCTGGTTTATTACTTCCTGAAATTAGGCACTACAGGTTTTGGTGGTCCTGTTGCACTTGTGGGTTATATGCATCGCGATCTTGTTGAAAAAAAAAGATGGATAAGCGAAGAAGAATATAAAGAAGGATTGGCATTAGCTCAACTGGCCCCTGGACCGCTTGCTGCGCAACTTGCCATTTATTTAGGTTATGTTCATTACCGGTTAATCGGTGCTACACTTGCAGGGCTCGCCTTCGTTCTCCCTTCGTTTTTCATGGTAATAGCATTGGGATACGCTTATGTAAGAGCAGGTGGGCTTCCGTGGATGCAGGCGATCTTTTATGGTATCGGCGCGGCGGTTATTGGCATCATCGCAATCAGTAGTTATAAGCTATCGCGTAAAAGCCTTGGTAAAAGTGCATTGTTGTGGGGTATCGCTATCGTCATAGCAGTCGTCACATTTATTATGCAAAAGGAAGTTCTATGGCTCGTACTTCTTGCCGGAATAATCGTATGGTTTTATAAAGCTCCGCCAAAGTTCGCAAGAACATTGAATACAATCTGGTATACACCATTATTATTACAGATTGCGGCAAGCAATTGGTTCAACCCTAAAACGGAAAAGATTGGTTGGTTCTTTTTTAAAGCGGGTGCATTTGTTTTCGGCAGCGGTCTCGCTATCGTTCCTTTTTTATATGGAGGTGTGGTAAAAGAATATCAATGGTTGAATGAACAACAGTTCCTGGATGCGGTTGCCGTTGCCATGATTACGCCCGGGCCTGTCGTAATTACAGTTGCTTTTATTGGCTACCTGGTTGCTGGTTTTCCCGGCGCATGTATTGCTGCACTTGCAACATTTCTTCCTTGTTATCTTTTTACAGTTTTACCCGCACCTTATTTTAAAAAGTACGGAAAGCATCCTGCAATTAAAGCATTTGTAGACGGTGTAACTGCCGCAGCAATTGGTGCTATTATCGGAGCAGTTGTGGTACTCGCACAGCGGCAGATTACGGATATAATTTCCATTTGTATTGCGGCCATTACTGCTGTCATATTGCTACGCTTTAAAAAAATACAGGAACCTTATATCATACTTGCTGCCGCATTACTTGGATTAATCATAAAACTTTATTTCAAACTATAAACTCCGCAATACGAAAGTTAATATAGCTCATGTATTCACAAGGCCGCACCTTAAGTAAATGACGTTTTCTATCAATACGCCCTTGCAAACAATACCCTTTGCGTGGAAGGCTTACCGGTTAAAATACATTTACCGCTTTCCTGCTTATTATTAAGCGGTATGCAACGGATGGTTGCTTTTGTTTTATCTTTTATTGCTTCTTCCGTTTCTGCAGTACCATCCCAATGCGCAGCGATGAAACCACCTTTTTCATCCAATAGTTTTTCAAACTCATCCCAGCTATCAGCATTAGTAATGTGACTGTCGCGGTACTCTTTTGCCTTATTGAATAGATGATGCTGAATTTCTATTAACAAACCATCGATGTACTGTGCAAGACCATCCAGCCCAACTAATTTTTTCTCTTTCGTATCACGACGGGCAACTTCTACAACATTCTTTTCAAGATCTCTTGCGCCAATCGCAATACGAACAGGTACACCTTTCATTTCATATTCCGCAAACTTCCATCCCGGGCGGTTATTATCATTATCATCATACTTTACCCGAACACCGATGCGCTTCAGGTTTTCAAAGATTTCTTTTGCCTTATCATCTACCAGTTTTTTCGATGCTTCATCTTTACCTTGTATAGGCACGATGACCGCCTGCAATGGAGCAATCTTTGGTGGCAGTATCAATCCTTCATCATCACTGTGCGCCATTACCAAAGCGCCAATCAATCTTGTACTTACTCCCCAGCTTGTTGCCCACACATAGTCCTGCTGATTTTCTTTACTTAAAAATTTTACATCAAATGCCTTTGCAAAGTTTTGCCCCAGGAAATGAGACGTACCTGCCTGCAATGCTTTACCATCCTGCATCAATGCCTCTATGCAATAGGTGTTTTCAGCGCCGGCAAAACGCTCACTTTCTGTTTTTACACCGCGGATAACCGGTACCGCCATAAATTCTTCTGCAAACGTTGCGTATACTTCAAGCATTTGTTCTGCTTCAGCTATTGCTTCCTCTGAGGTAGCATGTGCGGTATGCCCTTCCTGCCAGAGAAACTCTGCAGTACGCAGAAATAATCTTGTGCGCATTTCCCAACGAACCACATTAGCCCATTGATTGATCAATAATGGCAGGTCACGGTAAGATTGTATCCATCCCTTGTATGTATTCCAGATAATGGCTTCACTTGTGGGCCTAACAATCAATTCCTCTTCGAGCTTGGCTTCAGGGTCAACAATTAATTTACCCTTTTCATTGGGATCTGTCTTTAGCCGATAATGAGTGACTATCGCACATTCTTTTGCGAAGCCCTCTGCATTTTTTTCTTCAGCTTCAAATAAGCTTTTTGGAACAAATAAAGGGAAGTATGCGTTTACATGCCCGGTATCTTTAAACATCTTATCCAAAGCAGCCTGCATATTTTCCCAAAGGGCAAAACCATACGGCTTTATTACCATGCAGCCACGCACAGCGGAATAATCTGCCAAGCCGCCTTTTAAAATAAGATCATTATACCACTGTGAATAATCGTCCGCTCTCGATGTAATTTCTTTACTCATTTTATTTCAGTTCTTATGAATATTATTTAGAATCCTGCGTCTTCAATTGCTCAGCTGAAGTTTCACCGGCCGGGCGCAAAACTATTGTTTTCAATGGTACGAACTGCGTAAAATCCATTGAATCTTACCATTTACTTAACAGCAAATAGTGCAATTTTACGACGAGAGACGGTGTCACATATACGGATGGGCTTTGCCCCCGGAAAACCGAACAAAAGTTGTATCTTCAATTTTAAACTATTAAAAACCTTTCTGCCATGAAACCCTCAATTTTACTCCTGGCATTAACCGCAATCACTGTTACAAGTTGTACATCTGCTTATAAGGCAGGTCAAACGCCGGACGATGTTTATTTTTCGCCACAACGTCCGCAGACTGAATATGTGAACGCAAAAGATAATGATGAAGATCCCGGATATTCTGACGATTACTATGGTGATCGCTATTTGCAAATGAAAGTGAAGAACAGGTATCAATGGTCTGACCTGGATGATTACTACTACAATGACCGCTACACTTATGGAATGGGTGGGTATTCTGGCTACAGCTATTACAACAGTCTTTACATGAACCCATGGAGCCCGGTAAGCTACTGGAATTATTATTACAACCCGTATTATTCTTCTTTCTATAATCCCTATTATTCACCGGTTATTATTGTTGGCAAAAACTATGGCTACGGCAGCAACTATAATTATAATAACACAGTAGTATCTAACAGGCCCCGTGTATTCAACCTGAACACGTATAACAACAATATGCTGAACACGAATAATTATACGAACCGTACGTTCAACTATACCAATAACAGTCAAAATGTAAATACGTCAAACAGGTATAACAACAATTACCGGAACACAAGAACAAGCGCCGGTGATTATTTGCGTAACCAGTTTGGCAATAACAATAATTCTAATACCAATTACAGTAACAATAACTCCAATTTTAATACATCTAATTCCGGTGGCAGCAGAAGTTCAGGCGCTTCAACCTCTGGTGGTGGTGGCGGTAGTTCATCTGGCGGCGGTGGCAGCGCTCCGGTTAGACGATTCTAAATTATAATTGACCCTGGCATTTGCCGGGGTCAATGTTCTCATAACTTCCCGGATTTTATAAAAGCTTATTTTACTTAACCGTAATTCTGAAAAAATGAAAAGAATATTTTTCATAGTGATCGTTTTGTCTTCCTCATTCAGTGTATTTGCACAGGAACCAGCCGATGCACTACGAAACTCATGGACAACACAAAGCGGCACGGCGAGGACACAGGCAGTTGGCGGAGCGATTGGCGCATTAGGAGGAGACGTATCAGCAATCTTTGTGAATCCGGCCGGTATCGGATTTTATAGAACAGGTGATTTTGTAATTACACCGGGGCTTTCATTTTTAAACAATAAATCTTCTTATTACGGCACCAAGACAAACGATAATAAAACCAGTTTTAACCTTGGTACTATAGGATTTGTTACAGGTTGGGGAAGAAACAATGGCAGTAAGTTGAAAGGAACAGCATTCAGTATAGCGGTTAACCGGACGGCAAATTTTAATTCAAACATTCAATACCGCGGGTTAAATACCCAATCCTCTTATTCTGATAAATTTTTAGAAGAAATAAATAACGACCATAATGCTAATAGCGTCGCTTCCAACTATCCATTCGGATCGAGCCTTGCTTTCAATACGTACTGGATTGATACGATCGGCGGAGGTTCTTCGAATAATTATCAATATCAATCAAGAGCGCCATTGGCAAATGGCCTGTTGCAACAAAATACGCTAAACTCAAAAGGCGGCGTAACAGAATTGGCAATAGCCGGCGCTGGTAACCTGAATGATAAATTCTATTATGGAGTTACCGTTGGTGTTCCTGTGTTGAGCTACAGGCGTACCACTGAATTTTTAGAAAGTGATCCCACCGACAATCCCAATAATAATTTTGACTACGCCGCATTCAGCGACGAATTAAGAACCAGCGGTGTTGGCTTAAACATAAAAGCCGGGATTATTTTCAAACCGATGGAATCATTGCGATTGGGACTTGCTGTGCACTCTCCTACTTTTTACAACCTGGAAGATAAATACACATCATCCGTTACCGCAAATACCGAAAACTACCAAGGTTTGCTGACGCAAAAATCAACTGATTTCAATGGTGGCAGCCAGGATTTCAAATATGTTTTTTATACTCCTTACAAAGTGATTGCAAGTGCGGCGTATGTATTGCATGAAGTAGAAGACATATCACAACAAAAAGGGTTTATTACCGCCGATATTGAATATATCAATTATAAAGCAGCATCTTTTCATCC
Organism: Chitinophagaceae bacterium; assembly: GCA_049840875.1. Taxonomy (GTDB): domain Bacteria; phylum Bacteroidota; class Bacteroidia; order Chitinophagales; family Chitinophagaceae; genus JAFDYH01. The sequence continues at coordinate 541,622 of JASGJE010000011.1, forward strand.
TGATCCGGGAAATGAAGACAACGGCACCGGCACAAAAGAGTACCTGAGAGAATTAAATAAAGCAATTGATAACGCTTATAAAGGAGCTATCAATGTACGGTTGGGTGGCGAATTGAAATTTACAAAGTATATGGTGAGGCTTGGAGGCGCTTACTACGGCAATCCTTATAAAGACATTCATGGCGAAAAAGGAAACTGGCTGCAGCTGACTGGCGGGCTGGGTTATCGCTATCATCTTTTCTTCGTCGATATCGCTTATGTGCACAATATCAGGAAAGATATCAACTCACCTTATCGCCTGCAATCAGGATTGTATCAAAATGCAGCTATAAAAGGGGTGGCTGGAAATGTGGTGCTGACATTTGGGTTCAAGATATAGTGTGAATTTATATTGAAATACACAGTGGTTACAGCTTTCTCACCGTTCGTAACGTTGGTGTTTTGCTTTTTCACTTTCCATCGCCCCACCTCAACGCCGGCGTGCTTCTTTTTTGTAACTGCTGCAATGGCGATAGACTTGCGCGAGAATAAGGCAAATGTTATTCGACCCTGCTGTTTACCTACCTGATGACGGGTTTGCCATTTAATCGTTTCGCAGTCGTCTAATTGGTTTTTCAATTCCCGTTCTTATTCCCTGGTAACTTACCGTAAGAAGTGCAATAATAAATGAAATCAATGCAGACAAAATAAATACCCACGCGTTTAATTGAAAGTGATAGGTTATGTTTGAAAGCAACGTACTCATTGACCATATGGCAACAGGTATTACAATCGCCAATGCAATGAATACGGGTTTTAAAAAGTTACCTGATAAGAGTATCCATATTTCGCCTACGCTTGCACCCAACACTTTACGGATACTCATTTCCTTACTTCGTTTTTCTGCAACGTAGGCAGAAAGTGAAAAAAGACCCAGGCATGATATAAATATCGCCATTCCTCCAAAAATCGCTGACAGCATACCGATAGATGAGAACTCTTTAAACCGTTCCTGGTACTGTTCGTTGACAAATGAATATTCAAATGGGTATGCAGGATTTATTTTTTTTGCAATTTTCTCTACCTGCGCTATTGTTTGTTTCCAACGGTTATTGTTCTCAATGCGGATATAGATATGGCTCAGATTATTTTTCTGCAGGTAAACAATCATTGGCGCAATGATGCCGGAAGGATTATTGAATACGAAATTTTTAAAAACGCCAATGACCCTGTTACCACCAATTTTAATTCCAGTGACCGGAGGCTTAAGTCCCATTTTCTGAACAGCTGTTTCATTGATAAGGCAAGCGGCCGTATCGGTGCCGAATGAAGAACTGAAGTCCCGTCCTTCAGAGAGTTGTAACCCAGTTGTCTTTATCCAATCATATTGAACATTGGTTACCATTAATGAAAGTTCCTTTCCTGGAATTTTCCCAGGGTAATCCAGTCCTGATATACCTGCACCAAAACTGGTCATATTATCCGATCCTGCCGTAATACTTTTTACAGAAGGAATAGATGTCAGTTCCTGTTTGAATATTTCATAATGGGTGCCAAGCTCCCCGTTTCCATCGATATCAATTAGATTTTCCTGATCATAACCGATCGGGCGATTCTGAACATAATCAATCTCTTTAAAAATTACAATCGTAGAAATGATGAGAAAGATGGAGATAACAAACTGAAAGGTTACCAGTGCCATCCTCAGGCGGCCACGTTTTCCTTTTCTGGATAATACACCCTTTAACACACTGACTGTATTTACCCGGCTGAACCGGATAGCGGGGTAGCTTCCTGCAACTAACGCTGTTATGAAGCCAATAATAATAAGTAATACCCACAGCCCCACGCTTGCAAAATCAATTGCCAGTCTTTTTTGAATAAGCTGATTAAATGCCGGTAGAATTATAACGGCCAGCAGTAGACTAAAAAGCAATGCAATAAATGTCATCAGCAATGCTTCTGCAAAAAACTGTAAACGGATTATATTTTTTGATGCTCCCAGTACTTTACGAACGCCGACTTCACGAGCCCTTTCTTCTGATCTTGCCGTAGCCAGGTTCATGAAATTGATACAGGCAATCAGCAAGATGAAAATGCCCAGTGCGGCAAAAAGCTCAACAATGTAGATATTGCCGCCATCCGGTTTGCCATTGCTGAAATTATTATACAGGTGCGCCCGCTTCATCGGGTAAACAAAAAGCGAAACGGTTTTATCATTAGTTTTCTCTTGTATTAATTTAGTGAGCCTTGTATTGAGCGAACTGATATTCGAACCATCTTTTAATTGTACCCAGGTATTGATCCGGTTATCATCCCATTTGGCTAGCCACGGGTTGTCCAATTCGAAATATTGAAAGGGGATTACCATTTCAAATTGAACGGTACTGTTCGGTGGCGGATCTTTTACTATCGCTCCAACCTTGAATGCAGTTTTATTTTTAAAGAAAATAGTTTGTCCAAGTGCTTTTTGGTTACCAAACATTTTTTTTGCCGCACTGATTGTTATAACAATCGAGCTTGCATCTTGCAGGGTATGAAATGGATCACCTTCGACTGACGAAAAGCTCATCATCCTGAAGAGGTCGGGATCGGTATAGATGCCCGATCCATATAACACCTTATCACCTACCCTGGTTAATTCTCCACCAAAACCAGCTACCCTGGCCGAATACACAACTTCCGGCATTTGCCGCCGCATAACATCTGCCATCGGTCCAGCGGTAGATTTACCGGTACTGATTCCATCTGCATGCTGTTCATTTTTAATGAGCAGGTACAAATTGTTGATATTGCTATGAAACCTGTCAAAGCCAAGTTCATTCATCACAAGTAGAAGAATCAATATCGCCGTTGTCAGTCCTACAATTAAACCGCCGATATTAACAATGGACGATAATTTGTTTTTTGCAAGGCTCCGCCAGGCAAGTTTGAAATAACTTTTAAGCATTGTATTACTCGATAAATTTAACGGCTCTTCCGTAGTCGCCGTCATTATTAATTTTCTTTGCTGCTGAGAGGTAGGCTGATTTTGTTTTTTCCGTGTGGGGCATCTTTCCTGCAATAAGTACAAGGAGATTGCTTTTATCGACGTCTGCGTTTTGCCTGCCAGCCGCGTCAATCAATGCAACGAATTGTTGCTCTGTTGTTGTAGTCCGCTCAACCAGCTTCCTGTATATTGTTTGTTTATCAACATCGGCACTGATCTGGTTAGTAATATTCATTATTTGGCTGAATACTTCTGTATCCAGTGAATCCCGTTCAATCATAAAGGTTAACAGATTTACTTTTTGAACATCTGCATTGATGGATGCGACAGTATTCAGCCATGCATTACTCACTGTCGAGTCTTTCAACTGTACTAAGGGAATTCTGTGGAGAAAATTTTCTTTATCGGCATCACTTAGTGCCGAAGCTGTTTGCCGGATCACCATAGCCAGTTCATGCTTTTGCAAACTATCGCTGGATAACAAGAGTTCGAGATACGGTGCTTTGCTATCCTGCATTTTCAGGCGCGGCAGTTCTTCCATGAGCGCCTTATATCCTTCCTGTTGATAGATCCGCTTTGCACGACCACTGGAATTAAACCCCCAATCGATCATTTTGCGCAGGCTTGAAGCAATAAAACTCCGGCCACTATCATTCAGTGGTAAAGCATGTTCACCATCGTATAAAGAATAAGTTATTTCACCTTGCACATTACTTTCAGCCGACATACGGATATCATTCTCTTTAAATTTCAAGTATCCGCCCGGCTGTATACTTTTTATTGTTCGTTCATCGTCACTCAACGCAATTTTTCCGAACCACTTGTACTGCACCTTGTGATCACCAATACTGATTGTGACAGTGCCATGTTTGTCATCATTGTGACCGCCACGATTATCATACAGAAACCATGCGCGAAGTGATACAAGAATAAGGGCGGCTAAGAAAAATAAAAGCTTCATGGAAATATTATTTCACTTTATTACGTGTGAGAAAATAATATCCGCCGAAACCAGCGGCGATACTGAAAGCAAGGATGGCGAGTGAATGCAAGCCAAACGGTCTTGTGAGTGCCATAGCTGTAAAACCAATTCCGATGGCTGTCAGTATACAGAACCATTGGAGTATATAGTTTCGTTTTTCCTTTTTTGACTCCGGCTGTAAAAGCTGCGATACAATTTCCTCCGGTACTGATTTATCGATGATCCGGTTCTTCAGTCTTGCTTCAAATGAATGACGAAGGATTTGAATAATAAAACTTGTGACCAGGTAGATAACCAGCAGAATCGCACAGATATTCAGGCTGTCAAATATGAATGTGCTGTCATGGAACGGATCGTAGTTATTATCCTGTGCATGAAGTACCGCTGATAAACTAAATAGAACTAAGAAGGCAATTATTCTTTTCATTGTAAATGGTATTGAGTTAATTGACACAATGGAACGGGAGAGGTTGCAGTTATTGTAAAAAATTTATTTTATCGAGTTGTTTCCTGTAATTATTATATAACTGTATCGCCTTTACTGCAAGTGTGCAGCAGAAAAGCAACGCACAAATCATAATAAATACATCAGAAAGGCCGGAAAAGAAGTACGCGAAATTTCGCCTGAATAAATAAAGAGGGACAATAACGATTACACCTATTAGTATTGGTATAAGAAGTATTCTGAAACGACTTTCCTTTTCGGGCTGAATACTCTCGGGCACGGCAGCAGATAAATCGATGTCGAAACTAAATAACGGCTGGTCGACAATGGCATTTATTACCTGCCGGTATACATCGATATGTTGCTGACAATGACTGCAGCCGTCAACATGTGCCCGCTCAGTATCGGATAATAAGCCAGGATCTGTTATATAGACCTGGAAATTTTCTTCGGTAAGATGCTTATCTGTCATAAATCTTCCTTTTTATATTGATTCAATAACAAATCTTTTAATGCCTTTCTTGCTCGAAAGAGATAGCTTTTTATTGTTCCTTCCGGCAACCCTGTGATCGCATGTATTTCTGCATAGGTTAAATGTTCCTGGTGATACAATGTGATCAGGGTTTGGTGAACCGGATCGAGTTCTTTTATTGCTGCATGAATGATTTCCACCCTCTGTTTCGAGTCCGTGGGAATGATAATAGAGACTGATTGCTGGAGGTCAAGTTCATCCGCCTCTAATGGCAGTGATTTTTTATACCTGAGATGATTAATAGAATGATTATAGGCAATCCGCCCAATCCACGTCGAAAGTTTCGATTCAAAGCGGAAAGTAGGAAGGTTTTTGTAGGCATTCAGATAAACTTCCTGGGCAATGTCATTAATATCCTGCCGATCGGAAACAATCTTTGAAATAATGCTTCCGACGAGTTGTTCTGTATTCTTTACAATCGTTGTAAAAGCAGCAGTATCACCAGCTAGTACCCTTTTTACTAATAGTCGGTCATCCTGGCTATGTGCGTCGATTGTGGTCACTGGATGTTCTGACACAAAATGAAGATATAAGTTGCAAAAAAAGAGGTTTTTTTTGTGCGACGACAGGTGTTAGTGGACGATTGCGAAAGAGTTTTCCGGTGAGTAATCGAATTTTGCATGAAAAAGAATTTGTCTTTGGAAAACTTGTGAAAGTCATTCCGGAGAATCCGATCGTTTGAGTAAGAAGCTACGTAAAGATGAAACATAGGTGGTGATCTGTCGGGGATTTCAGGATAAAAGCTTCGTATTTTTGTCTCTCCTGCCAGGCTTTGACAAGCCTGGTAATTCAACAGGCGCCTAATTAATGACGAGCCACAGTAAAATAATTGACTACATAAAAAATATTACTGCGATCAGTGAAGACGAATCATTACAATTTGGTGCATCGTTCAAAGAAGTAAAAATCAAGCGACAACAGTTTATTATTCAGCCTGGATTTGTGGCTAAAAGCAGATATTTTGTTGTGAAAGGAGCAATGAGGGCTTATGTTATTGACAATGATGGACAACCCAATTATAATCCATTCCTTAAAGAGATGGGGTATATCTGTTTTAATTGCGGGTAATAATTGCGTTGTACAGGAAATCGGCGGGGGTATAAGTAAACCAAGAACTAAACGATCAAAAATGCTGATGCCTTATTATCGTTTATTACTTTCTTACTATGCAGGTTTTAATTCATCTGTGGTCAACCACCTTAATATCATCCAATCCAGGATTTCAGGGTTTATTTGGTTGCAATTTTTTTAGGAGCATTTCTTTTCTGCTTCTTGATACATCGATGGTTGATTTATCACTCATGATCAAATAGCCGCCCTCACCTCTCACATATTTTTCAATTTCATTCAGATTGACAAGATGTGAATGGTGCACCCTGGAAAAAGAATAGTCTTCCAGCAATTCTTCTATTTCTTTTAGTGTACGTGAGGCAATTAATTTCTGGCCACTCTTTAGTGACAGCATCGTGTAGTTTCTGTCGGAAGAACAACTGACAATGTTTTCAACTGGCACCATACTCAATCCTTCCACTGTAGCAATTGCAATTTTCGATACAGGGACTGCAGGGAATTTTAGTTTCTGCAGCAGCACTTCGATTTGTTGTGGTGTGGGATGTTTCATTCGCTGAATCGCTTTCTGCACCGCCTTTTGTAGTTCTTCGGCGTCAACGGGCTTTAATAAATAATCCAATGCACTGAAGCGGATTGCCTTAATTGCATAATGATCATAACTGGTTGTGAAGATTAATTCAAAATTGATATTTTCTATTTTTTCGAGTAATTCAAAACCATTCATAAATGGCATTTCAATATCCAGGAAGAGGATATCAGGTTGTTTTTGAGTTACTGATTGCAAACCATGCGCTGCCGTATAGCATATCTCATAAATTTTGACTTCAGGGCAATACCGTTCCAGCAGGGTTGCCAACGCTTCGCAACTATATGGCTCATCATCAATGATAGTGGCAGTTAACAGCGGCATACTTTTATGAAGTTATTTCTGAAGAATCTTTGTAATGAATATTGAGTACAACACGGGTGCCCGCTACCTTTGATTTGTTGTCATACAGATCAGCGATGTTGAAATATGTTTTCCGGTCGTCCGTTCCATTCAGCAACGCCAATCGCTCAGTCGTTATCTGCAACCCCATTGATTTTTGCTTTTGTGCAGACTTTGTTTTCAGTTCTTCTGCTTTTAAACGGCCGATGCCGTTATCTGTGATGGCACAACATAATATTTTTCCGTCTATACTAATTTCAATGTCAAGGTGCCCCTGCCCTTCTTTGTGCATGAGGCCATGCCAGATGGCGTTTTCTGCAAACGGCTGAAGAAGTAACGGCGGCAAAAACACAGCTCCGGCATCCACGGAATTGGCAAACGTTATCTTGTAATCAAACGAATTCATGAACCGTAATTTTTCCATATCCAGGTATAAGCAAAGTGTTTCCAGTTCGTCTTCTAAACTGATAAACTGTTTCTTGGAGTTAATCAACACCATTCGAATCAATCGTGAAAATTTTGTGAGGTAGCCTGACGCCGCATCCGTTTCATTTTTCAGAATAAAGCTATTAATTGAACTAAGACAATTAAAAATGAAATGCGGGTTCATCTGTGCACGCAATGCCTGCATCTCGATTTCTGAAGCATTTTGTTTTAATACCGCTTTTTCCCGTTCATTTTTTAATTTTTCATTTTTCCTTTTTAGTGTAAAATTTTTATACAACATTAAACACGTCAGCGTTGCACCTGCTAAAACTGAAATAAGCACCCATTGCAATACTTTCTTTTCCTTTAATTCTTCTTCTTTTTGTTTATTTTCTTTTCCCAGGACAGCAAGTTGATCGAGCTGTATTTTGAAATCTGTCTGCTTCTTATAATTCGATAGCTTCCACAGAAATTGTTTGTTTACTACCGAATCCTTCATATCGAGATATAACGTCTGGTAACGATAGGCGCTGTCATCAGAACCATTGTTTTTATAGAGCTTTGATAATATCCGATAGCCATCCAGTATATATTGCTTTGCTTTTGCTTTTTCGGCAATCGAAGAACTTTCCACTGCATAGTGGAGTGCAGTTGTGTAATCTTTCTTTTGTTCGTAACATTTTGCGATATCCATCAATATCCGCATCAGGTCCCACTGATCATTACCTTTTCTGAAGCGATCAACTGGTTTCATAAATATGCTGAGCGCCGAATCTGTTTGCTTTTTCATCAGCAGGCTTTCTGCAAAACTTATTTTTGTAATCTCATTGGTAGAATCAATCTTCATGGCCTTGTACAGAAAATAATACGAAGAATCAGGAGCATTCATCAATCGATAAAGTAACCCGACAGGTTCGAGGTAATTCCAGTTGATAGTGAATTCATCAATGCCATTTGCTTTTGCGTACTGGTATCCCTGCCTGTAATAATCAAGGGCATCTTCATAAGCGCCTGCGACTTTGAATAACTGACCCATATTGGTGATTGACGCTGCAACGCAAACATGATCACTCATTCGTTGCCGCAGCAATAAGCTATTACTGCAATAATAGAAGCTGCTGTCATACTCGCCAAGCGTTGCATACACAAATGCCAGCCATGCCCAGGCTTTGCCTTTACCTTCCCAGTTATTTGTTTTATTTAAATAGGGAATTGCTTTGTTGTAATAATACAATGATTCATTAAACCTGTTTTGTGAATAGAGCGACTGCGCCAGCCAGATATAACTCCAACCGAAACCATCATCGTTATTTAGCTGTTGAAACAGTGATAGTGCCTGCCGCAGATATTCTTCGCCGGAAACAAGGTTCTTCCTGTAAACATAGGCCACACCCAGAAGCATCGTGGAGTTTGCAATTCCCAGGTTGTAATGAATATTCACAGACTCTTTCATCGCCAGGCTTGCCAATAGAAAGATGCTGTCTGCATTTACACGTGGTGGCCACCAATATTCTTCTCCCAGTGCGGTGATGCAATTTATTCTTGAAATGCCATGAGTGACAGACATGTGTCTTTGCAGGCTGTCGATTGCTTTCAGATCAGGATGCTGACTGAACGTTGAAGTGAATAATACTAACGTTGTGAATAGACATACTATTTTTCTTTTCAGCAGCATAAAGGTTTCAATGGAGAACTGGCGGGAAAGGCAGTCTCCGAATTTAAGCCGAATTATGCAATAATGAGAATGGTTATGTGCAGTTGCAATCCTGTACGGATGAATTGCTGATCTCATTGATCGGTCAGCAAAACGATATACAGTAGTACAGTCTGCTTCTTTGTAAGATACTACCGGAGATTTTTGATTAAACCGTTTTCCCGAAGCGGCAAACTATCCTTTCTTTCTGTCAACTGCTCACTGGCGATTGTTCCGGATTCGTTGTTACAATAGGTTTATGGAAGGTCGCGGACTCACCGGGATTAATCAATGCTATTAATTTTTAAACCTTAAATGATCTTGTATGAAACATTCAAATTCTGTTTTTATTAAAAAGAACTACTTCGTTAAACGACTAGGTGTTCTACCTGTTTTGCTGCTGACAATTCTGTTCTTTTCAGGTTGTCAGAAGTTTTTTGACAATCCATTTTCCGATCATGGTCATCCTTCAGCTAAAGATGATGCGGCTGTTGCCAAAGACTGGTATAAGTTGCAACTACAAATGATACTTGGTGCGAATCCTGTAAAATCAAATCTTGCAACGATCCGTTTATTTGCTTACTCCGGCATATCGTTATTTGAGGCAACCCGCTTTGATATTTCGAATTCAAGAAGTTTGACAGGACAGCTTGTTGACATGCCAACCATGGCCCAACCGGAAAAAGGAAAAAAGTACTCCTGGATTATTGCAGCCAATGCAGCACTGGCGACTATTACGAGAGATATTTTTCCTGCCCCAACAGCGGCAAATACTTCTTCAATTGATTCACTTGAAAAAGTATACACTGATAAGATAACGACACAGGAAGGGGCAGACGTGGTGAGTCGCTCACAATCATTCGGCCAATCAGTCGCTGCAGCAATTTACGGCTGGGCTCAGACTGATTTATTCAATCATGCCAATGATCCGTATACACCACCAGTATTTCCGGGTGCGTGGGTGCCCACACCTCCTGCATTTGCAGCCGCTGCGGGACCGTATTTCGGTAACTGCAGGAATTTTATACAGTCATTTGCTACTGAATTAACGCCTCCTCCTCCTTATGCGTATTCAGAAGATGCGGGCTCAGATTTTTATAAAATGGTGAATAACGATTATACTATTTCAAAAACACTTACTACAGATCAGAAAAATATCGCCATCTTCTGGAATGACGTTGGCGCAGGAGTTGGCTATACACCAATGGGACATTGCATTTCGATATTGACACAGGTATTAGATAAATCCAATGCTCCGCTTGAACTGGCTTCAGTAGCTTACGCAAAGGCCGGTATTGCTATGTGGGATGCATCAATTGTTTGCTGGAGATCCAAATTTAAATACACCCAGATACGCCCGGTTAGCTATATACAAAAAATCATTGATCCTGCATGGCTTCCGCTGATAGGTACACCGCCGCATCCGGAGTATCCTGCTGCGCATGCCTTTATTACGGCATCCGTAATGAAATCGATTAGTTCAGTATTTGGAGATCATTATAATTTCACTGACCATACGTATGATTTCTTAAGTTATCCAACGAGGAGTTATTCATCATTCGAAGATGCAGCGCTTGAATGCGGCAAGTCGAGAGTGTATGGAGGAATACATTACCAGGAATCAGTCGATACCGGTCATCATTATGGCGAATTAATCGGCAAATCTGCAGGTGCTATTCAGTTTACATGGTAATACTTTTAATTCGTGGAATGTAACCTTTCATTGAAACAATACAGCCTCTTTTAAAAGAGGCTGTATTGTTGATCGTTGCAGATCTAACGTGATTAATCATGCTTTCCGAAAAGCTGCAGCATAACGGACGTGCAAAAGACCTAAACCAATTGTTGAAAGACACGAATGTGCAACGTGGAATAAGTTAACTGGGTAATATTTTGCCTATCATTGTTTAACTGTTACATTATTATGAGCATTCTGTGTTATTTTTTTGTATTGCCTTTTGATTTTCATTTACCCTTTTCGTTGATTAATTCTTCCCTGATCATCCAACGGATCTCTTTGTCTTTTTTAAACCAGGTTAGTTGTCGCTTTGCGTATTGCCGCGTATTGGTTTTTATTTGTTCAATCGCGGTATCCAATGAAATCTTGTTGTCGAGATAATCGAATATCTCAGTATAGCCGACAGTGTGCAGCGCATTCAGTTTTCTTTCGTTTATTAAACTTCTTACTTCGTCTACAAGGCCGGCTTCGATCATTTTCTCCGTACGACGATTAATATTCTGGTGCAGATCTTCTTTTGAAATAGCTAAACCAATTTTGACGATATTAAAATTTCTTTCGGCTTTATTTCCTTTTCTGAAATGAAGAATGGATTGGCCGGTTGATTCCAACACTTCCAGGGCTCGCATCATGCGTTGTGGGTTTTGTATTTCGCCAATCATATAAAATCCCGGATCTTTCTTTTGTATCTCTTCCTGTAACCATTCTTTTCCTTTCTCAGCAAATTGCTTTACGATCTTTTCACGAATACCAGGCTTTACTTCAGGTATTTCATCCATTCCCTCACAAAATGCTTTTATATACAAACCTGTACCACCCGCTATGATAACAATATCATTTTGTTCAAACAATTCGTTTACTTTTTGCAGTGCATACTGCTCAAACAATGCAGCATCTACTTTTTCATGTATAGAATGACTGGCTACGAAATGATGTGGCACTGCAGATAATTCATCTACTGAAGGACGTGCAACACCGATATTCAATTCTTTAAAACACTGACGGCTGTCTGCGGAAATAATTTCAGCCTGGTAATGCTTTGCAAGTTCAACAGCAATTGCTGTTTTCCCTGAAGCAGTAGGGCCAGCAATAACTATAACCGTTTTGGGGAATTTTTTTGCAAGGAGATCATCAATACGCAAGGGAAAGCATCTTTAGTAACCAGGAAAATTAGGCGGTACGATTGATTCGATTATTCTGCGCCCTCATCAGTTGCTTCTTCTCCACCTTCTTCTGTAAGCCCCAGGTCTTCTCCATCTTCATCTTTTTCTCCAAAGCCTTCTCCCACCTGTGATAAGTCGTATTTCTCTTCCACATCAGCGAACTTCTCACCCAGCAATCCCTTTGTACCGTACTGACTGGGGCCAATACCCTCTGTTCTTACAACGGCAGGATAAATCAGTTTGGGATTTTCTTCCTTACTTACATTAATCAACTCCACTAAAAAATTCCAGTTCTTGTTAAAATCGTACTGGTATATAAATCGCTGATTGGGGTCTTTGATTTCAGAACCGATGGTAGTATCTGCCATTAAGAGCGGCGCTACCTTGTATGTTTTATCATACTTTTCCAGGCTGATTTCGCGGCCACGAAGCCAGTTATCGTTGCTACGATAGAAAGTGGCTTTATGTTTATTATCGAATTCGTAAGCCTTCAAAATAGACTCATGAAGCTCACGAAAATTCTGCGTATGCCTGATTGCTACATCACGATAGACGCTATCGTCCTCCTCGAAATATATCCTGAATTTTAGAATAGCCATGAAACACTCGTTATACCTTGGTTAGTTAAACGACAAAAGTAGTGAAATTAAATTTGACTACTGTGTGTGGAAGCCCGGCTTTCGGCAGCACTGGCATCGTCTATTAATACTGTGTCCGGCTGATAAAGAGATCAATCAATCTCTACTCATTTATTTAGCCGCCTGCAGGTTAAGCTCTTTCGCCTTTTCCAGCATATACGCATATGCCGCCTCGTAGTTGTTAGCGATCACACCGTCTAATATTGCATCTTTAATGGCATTCTTCAAATCACCTACCGGTTTGGATGGTGGAATGTTGAATACTTCCATTATTTTTTCGCCTGTAATCGGTGGCTGCCAGGTGCGGACAAAATCTTTCTCTTCCACCTCGCGGCAACGCTGGCGAACCATCTCAAAATTTTCGAGATAGCGTTTTACCTTTTGTTTGTTCTTTGACGTAATGTCTGCCTCGCACAGCAGCATTAATGAATCAAAGTCTTCACCGGCATCAAACAACAAACGGCGAATAGCGGAGTCCGTTATATTTTCTTTCGTGAGGCTGATTGGCCGCAGATGTAATTCCACCAGCTTTTTTACCAATCGCATCTTTTCATTCATCGGTAACTTCATTTTACCGAATAATTTTGGCACCATTCTGCCGCCTACTACTTCGTGACCATGAAACGTCCAGCCATGTCCTTTTTCAAATCGTTTTGTTGCAGGCTTTGCAATGTCGTGTAATACTGCAGCCCAGCGCAGCCAGAGATCATTTGTTTTTGCAGATAAATTATCGATTACCTGTAGTGTGTGATAGAAATTGTCTTTATGACCATGACCATCGATATACTCTGCCCCCGCGAGATCAACCATCTGCGGGAAAATAAGATGCAGTAAACCGCTTTGGTATAAGAGATCAAAGCCAATGGATGGTTTAGCACTAAGTAAAATCTTGTTCAGCTCATCTGTTATCCGCTCCTGCGTAATGATTGATATGCGATCGGCGTTTTCTTTTATTGCTTCAAATGTTCTTTCCTCAATCTTAAAACGGAGCTGCGATGCAAAGCGGATAGCCCGCATCATACGGAGTGGGTCATCACTGAATGTGCGTGATGGCTCCAGCGGTGTTTTTAAAATGCCTTCCTCTAAATCCTTTAAGCCACCAAAAGGGTCCAGTAGCGATCCGAAGTTATTTTCATTCAGGCTGATCGCCATTGCATTTATTGTAAAGTCGCGCCGGTTTTGATCATCTTCCAATGTGCCGGGAACAACATCCGGATTTCGTGAATGTTGTTTATAGCTTTCCTTACGGGCGCCGACGAATTCAAGATCAAACACCTCACCCCTAACCTCCTCTCCTTCAGGAGAGGGGGTCTCCAAGGCTTTATTAGCTGAAAGATTTACTTTGATATGTGCGGTACCGTAAGTCTTAAAAAAATTTACATGCGGTACAGGACTGAAATGTTTTGCAACGGCTTTGGCCAGTTCTATGCCGTCGCCCACGCAAACAATATCCGCATCTTTTGTTGATCTGTTCAACAATTTATCTCTTACAAAACCGCCTATGAGATAAGTTTCCACACGAAGCTCTGCCGCGGCTTTTGCTACCTTCTTCAGTATAAATAATTCCTTATCGCTGCATTGAATATCCATAAGCGAGCAAAGATAAAACAGGATAAAAAGAAATCCGGTAGCTGCCAGCATAAAAGTCAGAACCTTAGAGTTACCGGTACAAGGCATATTTATGGGCGCAATACAGTAACGCTGCCGTCATTATTCCATTTTACAACCGACGAAGGTGTTGCCGGTGATTGATCATCACGCCTGTAGTTGACGATATAGTCTACACCATTTTTAATCTCATCGCTTATGGTATTAAATACCTGTGGCGACGGTTCGCCTGAAATATTAGCAGACGTAGAAACAATCGGCTTACGGAAGCGCTTGATAAGATACCTGCAGAATTCATCTTTACAGATGCGCATGCCGACAGAGCCATCTTTGCTGATAATGTTGGAAGCAATGCCAATTGCATCGCTGTATATAACAGTTGTTGGTTTAACTGCAGATTTCAAATAGTCGAATACCCGCAAATCCGGTGATGCTGTATATTGGAGAATGTCTTTTTCATCGGCAACGAGAATGATCATACTCTTCTCTTCAGGCCGTTTCTTCAATGCAAATATTTTCTCAACAGCCTGTTCGTTTGTCGCATCGCAACCGATTCCCCAGATTGTATCTGTAGGATACAGAATCATACCCCCGGATTGTAATACGTTGAGCGATTCCTCTGCATCCTTTATATAAGCGTTATTCATTTTCTTTTTGTTGATAGAGGCGGATCAGTTTCAGATATTTCATGAACGTATAGAATGCATTTACTTTAGCTATTGTGTAGCCGGCCAATCCATCCATAAATCCGGCTTTTAAAATATAGCCATTAAAAAATGCCCAGGCTGGATTTACGATTAACTTAAAATAGTTTTTCTTTTTGCCCCTGTTAAACATACTTACAGCTGCAAGCGTACTGAACTTATTCATCTTCGTTACATGCTCTTCAAACGTGTAAAAGGAAAAATGACAAAGGTCTCCTTTCAGATGTGTTGATGAAGTATTCGGATGAAGCACTAACACATCATGAGGGTCATCGCCGCGCCAGTTGACTTTTTCTTTTTTACACAACCGCAATTTGCGATCCGGGTAATAATCGCCATGCTTAATCCATTGACCACAGTAATTATTCAGGCGGTTCATGGTATAGCCATCTTTCAGAAAACCTTTTTGCTTTTCAGTTGCAATAGATCGTTTCAGTTCATCACTTAGAAATTCATCAGCATCAAGGCAGAGCACATTTTCGTATGAGGCTTTGCGTAAGGCAAATTCCTTTTGGTTCACATATCCTAAAAATGGTTGCTCGATGAAAACAACTTTTGTATAAGACTTGCAAATCGCCTTGGTAGAGTCGGTGGATAAAGAATCCACAACAATGATTTCATCAGCTACGTCTGCAACTGAATCAAGGCATCGGGCGATCTTTTTTTCTTCATTAAATGTGATAATGACTACCGAAAGGCTATGCATATCCTGTTTTTCAGTTCCAAATATAGTTAATGAAATTTTGGAGCATTCATTGTTTGCTCGTAGACGTGCATCATGTTCATCGCATATTTTTCCGGTGCAAATTTCGTTGCATGATCATATCCTTTTTCACGCATTGCAGCAGCCAGGTTTGTATCATTTACCACCCTAAGCATTTGCTTTGCCAGTGCATCCGCATCCAAAGGCGGAAAGTATAACGCCGCATCACCACCAGCTTCCGGCAGCGAAGAAGTATCACTACAGATAACCGGTAATCCACTCCATAACGCTTCGAGCACCGGTAAGCCGAAGCCTTCAAACAATGATGGATAGATTAATGCAGTCGCCTGCTGGTAGATTGCAGGAAAATCAGTTGCACTGATAAAGGATTCGCTTTTTGATACTGGTAATTCATTCAAGAGAAGTAAACGGTCTGTCATTTTATGTTCTGCCATAAATCGCTTCACTTCATCCTTTTCTTTTTTTCCATCGCCGATGACTACCAATGGTATATTCAACTGATTTCTCAATAAGTTCATCGCTTTGCATATAGTCAACAGATTTTTCCTGGGCGCTATCGAGCTCACGAAAAGAAAATACCGATCATATAAGCCATATCTTCTCTTCACTCTTTCTTTTTCTTCATCGGTTGCCTTCTTTTGAAATATCGTATTACAACTCTGATAGCAAACTCTTATTTTACTCTCAGGAATTTTATAGATTTCTATCAAGTCTTTTTTAGTTTGTTCACTGATAGCAATAACTGTATCCGCGGTTTTGCAAGCCGCTTTTATTTTCCAGCGATGAACATATCGTTCATCAACATTGTAAGTTTCGGGAAATCGCTCAAAGATCAGATCATGAACGGTAACGATCGACCGGGCATTTATTTTATCAATACCTACCGGCAATTCATTGCTCAATCCATGATATAAGTCAATCTTTTCTTTCACGATATCCTTAACAACTCCTCTCGTACGCCACCAGGATGGGAAACGCTTACTCCATATTCCGGATGGCTGAACAACTTTAATAAACGATTTGTCAATTGCAAGCAACGAAGTCTGCTTCGGAGCAAATAATGTATAATGGTGTTGAGGATAATTACCGGATAATATATTAATCAATGAACGGGAATAATTACCCAATCCTGTTTTGTTCTGAAACGCACGTTTTGCATCATACCCGATATTCATAATTGATTTGTCGCCGTCAATCAGCTTTCATTGATTAAAGAAGTGTGTAAAATAACGCACTTTTTGGTTTATATACTTTTACTTTTGCAGCGTCGCTAAAATTGATATTAAAATCAATAAAAACGGTTTATGAAAGTAACAGGCTTTTCATTTGTGCGGAATGCTGTGAAATACGGATATCCCATCCGGGAATCCATTCTTTCCATATTGCCGGTTTGCGATGATTTTGTAATTGCTGTTGGCAATAGCGACGACGGAACGCGGCAATTAATTGAATCAATCAATGATCCGAAGATTAAGATTATAGACACAACATGGGATGAATCATTGCGAAAAGGTGGTGAAGTGCTCGCTGTAGAAACCAACAAAGCGTTTGCCGCGGTAAGTGCGGAAAGTGATTGGGCCTTTTATATACAGGGAGATGAAGCGGTGCATGAAAAATACCTGGATACTATATATAAAGCCATGCAACAATACAAAGATGACAAGCGTGTTGACGGGCTTTTGTTCAAGTATCTGCATTTCTGGGGATCGTATGATTATTTTGCACAATCGAGCCGGTGGTACAGAAATGAAATCAGGATTATCCGGAATGATAAGAATATTTATTCCTATCGCGATGCTCAAGGATTTCGCAAAGGTGATAATGAAAAATTATTGGTAAAACCAATCGATGCTTATATCTATCACTATGGCTGGGTAAGGGAGCCAAAAGTAATGCAGAATAAAAAGAGTGATTTTGGACAATTATGGGGCGAGTATGATAATACGACTGTGGCTTTTGATAAAAAGGAATTTGATTATAATGGTATCGACACGTTAAAGTTGTTTAAAGAAACACATCCGGAAGTAATGCGAAAACTTATTCAACAAAAGAACTGGCAATTTGACTACGACATTTCAAAAAACAAAACAAAACTAAAAGACCGTTTTAAAAACTTTTTAGAAGATATTACCGGGCACCGTTTTTTTGACTACCAGAATTATAAAATATTGCGATAAACAATAGCTATCATTTTACCAGGAATGATCTTGATGTTGTTTATTGGTTTTAACTTGCAGGATAATTTTATCTCACACCTTCAAATAAAAGAATACAATGCAAAAATTGATTCAGGAAGCATGGTCGAATCGTGAATTATTGAAAGAAAACAGCTACTCGGAAGCCGTACGGTCAACTATCGAAGAAATAGATAAAGGCAGAATACGGGTAGCCAGTTTTGAAGATGGTAAATGGGTGGTGAATGAATGGGTAAAGCAGGCGATCCTTATGTATTTCGGTATTCAAAAAATGCAAACATGGACGATTGAGCCTTTTGAATTTCATGACAAGATGTTATTGAAAAAAAATTATAAGGATCTTGGTGTTCGTGCTGTTCCGCATGCTGTTGCTCGTTATGGTGCGTATATCGCTAAAAATGTGGTACTGATGCCTTCTTATGTAAATATCGGCGCTTATGTAGACGAAGGAACGATGGTAGATACGTGGGCTACAGTCGGTAGTTGCGCACAGATCGGAAAAGGTGTGCACCTCAGTGGGGGCGTTGGTATTGGTGGCGTATTGGAGCCATTGCAAGCTTCGCCTGTAATTATAGAAGATGGTTGTTTTATCGGCAGTCGCTGTATTGTTGTTGAAGGGGTGATGGTAGAAAAAGAAGCAGTACTGGGCGCAAATGTCGTATTGACGCAAAGCACCAAAATCATCGATGTAAGCGGAAGCGAGCCGAAGGAGTATAAAGGCCGTGTACCGGCACGCAGCGTTGTAATACCTGGTACCTATGCAAAAAAGTTCCCTGCAGGCGAATACAATGTTAGTTGCGCCTTAATTATTGGTCAGCGAAAGCCAAGTACAGATCTGAAGACGAGTCTGAATGATGCACTACGTGATTTCAATGTATCAGTGTGAGAGATAAGTAATGAGTGATGAGTCAGTAGTCACTTTTGTGGTAGGAACTTTTTTACTTACAACATACGATATATAACGTACAATTTCATAATTGACGAAAGAAACAACGCATACCCTTTCACTAACCGGTTTTTTAATCACCTTAGCCGGGGCTATTTTGTTTTCAACAAAGGCGATCATTGTTAAAGTAGCTTTTGCGAAAACATCCGTTGATGCATTGACATTGCTGACAATGCGAATGCTTTTTTCGTTGCCTTTTTATTTAATTGCAGCCTGGCTTGGCAGCCAGAATAAAAGTCGCGAAAAGTTTACAAAGAGGCAATGGATAAACATCATCCTGCTTGGATTATTTGGGTACTATCTCAGTAGTTTATTTGATTTTGCTGGTCTCCAGTATATCTCCGCAGGCCTTGAACGATTAATTCTTTTTTTGTACCCGACATTTGCATTGCTCATCAATTTGTTTTTGTTTAAACAAAAGGTAACCCGCACTCAACAATGGGCATTGCTGTTAACTTATGCGGGTATTGCTCTCGCCTATTACGGCGAATTGAATTTTGATACTGGTAATAAGAATTTCTTTTTCGGAAGCTTCCTCATTTTCCTTTGTGCGATTACGTATGCCACCTATATTGTGGGAAGCGGAAGAATAATACCCCAGGTAGGCGCTACTAAATTTACAGCTTATGCAATGCTTGCTTCAACAGCAGGCGTCTTTATTCACTTTGCACTGGCTGGCAGTATGCAACGACTGGAAAATGCGACCGGATATTGGTGGTATGGCATTTCGCTGGCAATAGTTGCCACCGTCATTCCAACATTTCTTATTTCAATCGGGATGAAAAAAATCGGATCGAATAATGTTGCCATTATCTCAGGTATCGGACCAGTTTCAACCATTATTCAAGCTTACTGGGTGCTTGGGGAAAAAATATTTACGACACAGATCATCGGAACTATTTTAGTAGTAACCGGAGTTCTCCTGATTGGCTGGAAAACCGGTAAAAATTTGGAGCAAACCTGATCTTCGGGCTATATTTGCGCCCCTGCCCAGGTGGCGATCCCGATAGTTATCGGGATGGCAGACGCACGAAAAACGTCGAAGTCATCACTAAAGAAAAGCCCAGGTGGCGAAATTGGTAGACGCACTGCTTTCAGGTAGCAGCGCCGCGAGGTGTGCTGGTTCGAATCCAGTCCTGGGCACCACAAAAACCTTGTAAAAATCACAAATACAGTGATTTACAAGGTTTTTTACTTTATTAGTTTTCCACATTTGACCCCTTTTGCCCCTTTTTTCCCCCACATTTCGGCGCGCAATTGGCACTCACCACGGCACGCACTTTTAAAATTAAAAAATTGCCACTATGTCAATTTCGATTGCAAAACGAAAATCACGGGATAATCAGAGGACACTTTATTCTTTTCAATGGGGTAAGGCTGCCGGTCAGCGAATAAGCACGGGCATTTTCACATATGACAAACCGAAGGACCAGATTCAAAAAAATCACAATAAAGAAGCGTTAGTGCTGCTCTCGTCTAAACATTCGCAAATGATCCTGGATCATCAATCGGTTGGAAGCAGCTATATACCCTTACATAAATTGAAGGTTAACTTTCTGGACTTTTATGAAGAATTTATTAAAAGCAATAAAACGTCTGGAAATCGTCATCTGAAAAATAGCCTGTCCGCATTCAAAGTATTTATAAACCGAGGTTATATATCTGCATCTGAAATATCTGAAGAACTTTGCGAAAGATTCAGAAACTACCTGCTTTCCAACTTCAACGGTGAAACTCCGGCTGATTATTTCTATCGTTTCAAACGAGTGATAAAAGCAGCAACAAAAAAAGGCTATTTTAAATTGGATCCCTCCGAAGATATCAAGTCAAAGTCCAGAAAGAATTTTAGAATAAAAGATATATTGACGTTAGAAGAATACATTTCTTTGATGCAGACTCCTTGCTTCAATCATGAAATTAAGAAAGCATTCGTCGTTTCCCTGTATACAGGTTTGAGATGGGTTGACATAAAATGTTTAGACTGGTCAATGATTCTCGAATCGTCAATTCGCTTATATCAAAATAAAACAGAAGTATATCTCGAAATACCTCTTCATGATATTGCAAGTGACATAATGGGTAAACGAAAGCAAGGTTTAGTGTTTCATTTACCAACCCAGGATGGCGCTAACAAGGTGTTGGGACAATGGTGCAAAGATGCTGGGATTATTAAACACATCACCTGGCATTGCGCACGACATAGTTTCTCTGTGCTGTTAAGATCAAACGGGGTTGATGATGCCACGATCGCAGGAATGCTTGGCCACACGTCTACGAAATATGTTAATAGAACCTACAAACGTTATCAAATTAAAATTGCTGAAAAAGCTATTCAGGTTTTGCCAGGTATTTATACAGAATCAAACAAAGCAGAGTGACACTATTTTCGTTTGAACCGTATTTCGAGTTGCGATTCATTAAGAGAAAAATCTGGAAGAGTTCCTTGCATCATTCGATCAAGATCTTCTTTCTTATAATACCCAGTACTGCTTTTGTAAATTCTGTATTCATCAAGTTTTCTGGCAAGTTGTGTCCGCGCAAGATTACAATAGATCATTGCTTCTTCAGGCTTCAAGTAAGGCTTGTAACAAATGGCGATTGCCTTCATAATTAGTTTGTCAGACTTGACAACCATTTCGCTTCACTTTAAAATGAATGATCAAACCTAAGGATTGCGCAAAAATGAATATGGAATTTCTAATTTATTATATACATATTCCATAGTCGGGAATAAAAATTATTGATTTTATAATTCATGTGCCAATCCCATAGTAAGAGGTACAAAGGAACAACTTTTTAGAAAAGATAACAGGGCTCATATTTTCAGACAAGAGTAATCAGGAGTAAAAAATTGACTAGGATATCCCCTGTGGAGAATCCGGTTATTGCTATAGCTTATTTAGTTTGATCAGAATATTATAAGCCAACTTCAGAATGCACTAGTTTACAATACGGGAACTGATCCATTCGTATATTTTTCCATTCAGATATAAAATAAATTCGATTTTGCATTCCTGAAAGATTTTCAAAGCCGTTAAAGAATTCTGAATGCCCTACTACTGTATTAGCTACGTTAAGTATGTTATCGATTTCCAAGCACTTTCCCTAAATAGATTTATCCCCAGGCAAAAACATAAATTTTGATAACCTGTTATCGTCGATCGGGCTTCAAAAAACATTCTTGTTAGAATAAATATGATCATCCTGGCAAATTCGTAATCTTTGATCCATACTTTTCATTGCAATATGATCCATATCCACATTGACTATTAATTTAAAAGTGGCTTAGCTGCTTAAGAAAATGATAGCTCATCGTATGCCCTTTTTTGCATTAGAGCCCCACTGTCCTTTTATTCTTATCAGATTATTTAGTCGTAAAACAAAAACTGACACCCTACAATTTATTTAAAACCAAATAACGAAGCCTCTAAGCGCTGCAAATCCGGCAAAAAGTGGTTCGAAAAAGGCTCAGGTCGGGTAACAAAAAAGGTCAACTATGCAGCTGACCTTTTTTTATTTTATAAAAGACATTTATCAACTTTTATCCAGTGCTTGCTGAATGTCTGCTAACACATCATCTGCATGTTCAAGTCCAATCGAAATACGAATTAATCCGGGCGTTATATTAACTTCTCTTCTCTCCTTTTCGCTCAACTTTGCATGCGTCGTACTTGCCGGATGTGAAGCAATTGTCCTCGTATCGCCGAGATTTGCCGTAAGCGAAAGCATCTGAAGATTATTTAAAAAATTTCGACCGCTTTCCAAGCCTCCTTTTAACTCAAAACAAACGATACCGCCTCCATTTTTCATTTGCTTTTTCGCAATTTCATGTTGAGGATGTGTAGAAAGAAATGGATATTTTAACCAGGAAATTTTAGGGTTTGATTCCAGGGCCTTCGCAATTTGCAATGCATTCGCCGCATGGCGTTCCATACGTACATCCAGCGTTTCTAAACTTTTACTTAACACCCATGCATTAAATGGAGACAAAGCGGGACCGGTGCTTCTGCAAAAAAGATAAATGTCATTAACGAATTCGTCTTTACCTGCCACAACACCACCCAGTACTCTTCCCTGCCCGTCCATCCATTTCGTTGCCGAATGCACTACGAGATCTGCGCCGAAATCTATTGGCCGTTGACAGACAGGCGTCGCAAAACAGTTATCAACGTTCAGAATAAGATTATGAGCTTTCGCAAATTTCCCTGCAAATTCAAGATCAATAATATCAAGACCAGGGTTTGTTGGCGTCTCGAGGTAAAGCATTTTTGTATTAGGCCTTACTGCTCTTTCCCATTCGCTTGTATCTGTTGCAGAGACATAAGAATACTCAATGCCGTATCGTGAAAGAAATTTTGTAATAATCGTATGCGTACTTCCAAAAATCGCATTGCAGGAAATAAGATGATCACCGCTTTTTAACAAAGCCATAAAAGACGCGAATATGGCGCTCATACCTGATGCCGTTGCATAAGCGCTTTCTGCTCCTTCGAGAATCGCAACTCTGTCTGCAAATTCTTTTACCGAAGGGTTGCTGAACCGACTATAAATATTATCATCGGTTTCATCAGCAAATGCGGCCCGCATTTCCTCCGCATTATCAAACGTAAAACTGCTGGTAAGAAATAATGGAGATGAATGTTCCATCTCATTGGTTTGGTCGGTTCTTGTACGGATCAACCTGGTAACTGGATGTTGCGACATAGAGACATTTTAAACAATAAACTAACAATTGTTTGGCCCTCTTTTCAAAGCCGTTTAACTTTTTGCAAATGTAAACCACACAACCCTTTACTTTGCGCTTTCTTAGGCTAGAATATTGATGAAAATATATAATTACGACAGCCCTTTTACGTTTGAAAACGGCGCTACTTTATCCGGAATTACAATTGCTTATCACACTTTTGGCGAATTGAATGCGGCAAAGGACAACGTGGTGTGGGTTTGTCATCACCTGACAGCAAACTCCAACGCTGTCGAATGGTGGCCGGGTATGATTGGCGTCGATTGTATCATTAACCCTGCGAAACATTTTATCGTTTGCGCCAATATTCTTGGGTCCTGTTATGGCACTACCGGCCCATTAAGCATTAATTCCACAACAGGTAAACCATATTATACTGATTTCCCTTTTCCTACAATCAGGGACATGGTTAAGGCACACATTCTTCTCAGAAAACATCTTGGAATAGATAAAATCAATTTATTGATTGGAGGAAGTATGGGTGGTTACCAGGCGTTGGAATGGTGCATTATGGAAAAAGATGCGATTGAAAAAATGATATTGCTTGCAACATCGCCCATGGAAAGCGCATGGGGCATTGCAATTCATACGGCGCAGCGCCTCGCTATAGAAGCAGATAGTACCTGGCAGGATCATTCAAAAGATGCCGGTAGCAAAGGATTAAAAGCTGCACGTGCTATTGGTATGCTTACTTACAGGAATTATTCTATCATGGTGCAAAACCAAACGGATCCTGATAGTGAGAAAATTGATGACTTTAAAGCTGCGTCTTACATCAATTACCAGGGAGAAAAACTGGTAAAGCGCTTTCATGCATATTGCTATTGGCTGCTGACAAAGTCGATGGACAGTCATAATATTGCGCGGGGCCGGGGAACCAAAATTGAATCGATCCTGAAAAGTATCACGCAACATACGTTACTGATAGGAGTTACCAATGATATACTTTGCCCGCTTGAACAACAACAAATAATGGCTGATAATATTCCCGATTCTTCTTTTGTAACGGTATATTCTACTTATGGACATGACGGATTTATGGTAGAAACAGAAAAAATTTCCAAGCATATATTAGAGTGGATGCGGTAAGAATGTGAGACTGATATCGACTCTGATTCTTTTGAACCATATAAGGCATACAAGAGATACAAGGGTTAATTTAAAATGGTTCCTGTACAATTCTTAAATGCCTTGTATGACTTATATGGTTCAAAAACTGCTGCAGTTAAACAATTTCAAATTCAACAATTATTTCTTCTTCCTCAAATCAACATTGTGAAAATAATAAACACGGCCACCGTTTATACTCCGATATTGATTTCCCGCCGGTAATTGCTGAAATACGTTGGTGAACCCAAATTGTACATTATCTGTTTTATTGGTATGGTAAGCGAACCCAAGAAAGAACCTGTTTTGGTCAAAATAATTATTGACAACCTGTTTACCAAATGCGATCATTACCTCGTTATTAGCAATAAAAGAAAGCGTTTTTGGTTCTGGCCCTCTTTTGGATAATGGTACCTGGAATAAGAAATTATATCGCAATCGCCAGTTAAAGCTGTAACTGTCTGCAAGAGTAGAATCGTTTAAAGTTTTACGACGATATCGTTCTTCCAAACGTAGTATCTGCATTGTTCTTGTTTTTGCATATTTCGTATGCACTTGTATTTGTTGCCAGGGTCGATGTTCAGGTTGGGCAAATCCTTTGTGATTATCTGAAGGGTAGTGACTGATATATCCGTATCCGGCTGTTAGTTTCACCGCATCACTAACATAATATGTTAAACCTGCACGTAAGATAGTCGCTGACAGATTGGAAAAATAATTGTCTTTAGTGCGCAAATGTAAATCGGCCCATATTCCCCATTTATCTGAAAAACGGGTTTGATTGTAATATCCCAGCCATGTTTGCTGTAAAGAGGTCGTCTGTTTCGTTTGCGAAAGCGTTGTTTTGGCAATAAGAATTGCAATTAAACAAACAATGATTTGTTTATTCATAAAGTTGGAAAGGGTGATACTCAAAAGTATCACCCTTTCTTTAAAGAAAAATTGCTGTAAGATTATTTTAACAAACCGTCCACTGTAACTGCGGCATAATATAAACCTCCGAGCGTAGGACCACCGGCGTATTGTAAATACCGGTGATTTAAAATGTCGGATGCTCCAATTTTAATCGTAGACTTCAACTTCGGCAGATGAAATGTTGTTTGCGCATCAATCGTGCTATACGCAGAAATGCGACCAGTCACTAACGGACTTTCCCAAAGGAATGCATCCTGCCATCTCCACGTGATATTGAATCCGATGTTCTTAAAAATTTCTCTGTTACCGAATGTGAAATTGCTGGACCATTCCGGCGTGTTAAAACCAGTGACAAAAATATCATCGGTTTTATTGGCCTTCATTTTATTAAAGTTCAAATTGCCAGACACCGTGAATTTTTTATAAAAAACATAAGTAACCCCCAAGGCCGATCCGAAATTGTGATATACATTTTTTGCGTTTGTATATACACGATAGCGATCCTGCCCCTGGCTCGCGGCGGTTGTGCCGGTTGCAGTAGTTGCATCTCTGTTCCTATCGAGCATTGCCAACACGGCGGCATCAGTACCTACAGTTGTGCCTTTGGGAACAAACACCTGTACTTGTCCAAGAAAACCATGATAAGTGTTGCTGTAGGCATCGATATCTACAACCAATTTGTTATCTAGTAAAATGCTTTTATATCCAATCTCAAACGAAGTAATTTGTTCTGGCCTTGCTTTTGGCAAATTAGCCCATTGCAACAAATTTCTGTTCGCTAATGCAGCCGAATCAGAATTACCTGCTGCACTTACAGCCGCATTGAAATTAACAACAGATGTTTGGGTATAGCTGTTATCAAGATAGCCTAATCCATCATTAATGTACGGCAAGCTACCCACACGTTTTACGCGACCATTATTAACATAAGACAATGCTTCAAATAATGCAGGGAAACGATATCCTAACTGATAAGTGAATCGGAAATTATGTCTTTGATTCAATGTGTACACTGCAGCAAGGCGCGGTGTAAATACAGGCTTGAATTCAGGATTGTAATCCCAACGAATCGAACCAAACAATTTCAATTTATCATCCAGAACCGTTTTGGTTACTTGCGCAAATGCACCGAATTTTTTATAGTAAATGTTTTTACCAAAATCGGATGAGTCTGGTACTTTACCGTCTACTGATACGGGCAAATTACGTTGATCTATAGGACGACTGAAATCAACGAAATTATTCCCGTCCGGAATTATTTCATAGATACGTCCGTCAGCGCCAACTAATAGATCAACAACTTTGGTGTACTTTGATAAATCCCATTGTCCTTCCAAATGATATAAATGACTCTTTTGAATCAATGCTGCACCACCTGTTGCTGGTGCATTAGGAATAGAACTTGATTTAATATCCCAATTATTGATCTTGATAATTGTATTCTTCAGCGCTTCAAATTCAGGCGTACCTGGTTTCACTCGGCTTGCATCCGCTTGCTCGCGGGCATACTGTGTCGCAGCAGCAAGATTACCAGAAGTCAACGCACCACCGTTGGCTGTAGCATAAGCATTTAATGCGTTCTTATATTTAGTTCCCCAGCTGGTTGCAGTCTTTGTATCAGTTGCACCACCGCTGTACAGGTCGAGATTATCAGCCAATGGTTTTACGTTATATGAATCACCTGTATTTTCAATAGAAACGTAACCACGAATAACATAGTTACTTCCTTTCAATTCAATATGATGGTTTTGTACTAAAACATTATCCAGCCTGATTTTATTTCCACGCTGAAATACGCCATCCATCTGGCCGATGCGGTAAGAATAGGACAACTCCGCATTATTGCTGATACGATAGTATAATGCGGCATCGAACTTCATGTTGCTTACTTTAGGGCTAACGAGGTCTGTTTCCCAATAACCGGTACGGGCAACACGTAATGTCTGATTGGCTTTTCCATCGATATTCAATCCCCCGATAGAAACTAAATTACTTCCTGCCAATGCGTCGTCACCATACTTATTCCATCCATCAAATGCAACATTCGCATCACCGTTCAAAGAAGGGAAACCGGGATTTGCACTTTTTAAATTATTCGGATTCTGATCCAATCTTGTATTCGATCTCCAATCGATACCCTGCATGTACCCAAAGTTTATCTTGAAGGCAAACTTATTATTGAATGCTTTTGCAAAGCGTACAGCCGATTCCGTTAGGATAGCCGGGTCGTGATCTTTACCGTCAACATGATTTATCCCGGTCTTTTGATACACGCTTAACCCCTGGTATGTAAAAGGGCTTTTTGTGAGAAGGTTTGCCATACCATTAATTGCATTCATACCATAAAGCGCAGAAGCGGCGCCGGGCGTAATTTCAACACTTTGTATATCCAGTTCAGTTGGCCCGATTGCATTTCCTAATGGAACACCAAGCGTAGCTGCCTGCATATCTACTCCATCTACCAACTGCATGAAGCGAAAATTATTCGGAATATTGAATCCTCTTGTATTTGGAACTTTGAATGTAAGGCTCGAAGTAGTCATCTGCACACCTTTTACATTCTCCAATGCATCATAAAATCCGGGTGCAGCGGTTTCTTTTATTGCACGTATATCCAGCTTTTCGATTGCAACAGGTGATTTCAAAATACTTTCAGCAACACGAGAAGCCGTTACTACAACATCACTTCCTAAAACAGTTTGCGTAACAAGCGCTATCTGGAGATTAGAGCCCAGGCTTGCCACTTCAAACTCCTGTTGCTGAAACCCAACGGAAGAAAAAACCAATGTAAATGGAATTTTCGTTTTTGCACGAAGCTTAAAATCTCCTGTTTTATTAGTTATCGTTCCGGCCACCGTTCCTTTCAATTGAACGCTGACATCCGGTAAAGGCTCTTTATCCTGGTTGGTAACTTTGCCGGAAATTTCAATTAACGTAGCATCCTGCGCCATTGTAACAAAGGCAGATAAAATCAAAATAGCAGTTACTAAAGTCTTACTTACAAAAATCTTTCTCATAACCTGGTTTAATTCTATTAGTCTATAAATTCAATAGACTAAACAATTAAAAAAATTTCTTTTTAGAAAAATATAGTTTTTAAAGAACAGGCATTAAAAGCCACCGCAAATTTAGGGAGTTTTATTAGTCCACAAAAATTGTGGACTAATAATTTGAAAATATTCTTAGTAAACTATTTGTAGTGATGTTACAAAAAAATGGACCGGTAAATTGTGATGAGACTCATGACGATCACCACTATTCCCACAACGATAAACATCTTGCGCACAGGCAGTTTTGCAGTAAGCAACGCAGAGAATGGCGCCGTAACGATACCTCCAATCAGTAAGCCTGCTACGATGTTCCAGTGATGAATGCCGACAGTAAAAATAAAAGTGATCGCGCTAACGAAGGTTAGGATAAATTTCGCAGCAGTAGAACTACCAATTACGTATCGTGGTGTTCTTCCGTTTTTTATAAATGTTCCGGTAACTAACGGCCCCCATCCCCCGCCGCCAAACGAATCGATAAAGCCACCGATAAAACCGAGTGCCGTAATGTTTGTTTTCTTTTTTGTACCATTGTTCACGGATGATCCTTTTTTCTTAAAGGCGTTTTGAAGAATGCGGATTCCCAGGTACATCGTGTAAGCGGCAATAAAAGGCTTTGTAATTCTCGCATAGCGTTCACCAAAATACGTTAGCGCCAAAGCACCAAGTATAGCTCCGAAAATCGCCGGAATTGCAAGATGCTTGGTTAATTTTTTATTGATATTGCCCAATTTAAAATGACTGATAGTACCTGCTGCACTGGTAAATGATTCGGCAGAATGAATACTTGCACTTATAATCGGGGGCGGGATATTCAATATCAAAAGTATAGTTGTACAAATCACACCGTAACCCATTCCCATTGAGCCTGCAACAATTTCTGCTAAAAAACCAACCAATAGCATCCAGTAAAAAAGGTGATGGTCTTTATTAAGCGTTTGCCGGATAACGTCGATGTGTATATATGGATAAACCAGGTAAACAACCACTGCGAGAACAAGGGCAATTCCGATAGCGACAAAATAACGGTTTACATTTTTACGACTCGACTCGACAATATCCGAGGCCAACCCTTCTTTTGCTGATAAAATTTCTTCCATATCGCCCTTCATATTTCTTTGTTAGATTCCAACAATTCATTTTCTGCAACCAGTGCGCTTGTCAATTCATTTAATTGCCTGATTTTCTCTTTAAAATCGCCTTTCATCCGATTGCGGATGACCTGCATGTTATCAAGAACACTATCGATATCATCCGGCAATAGCTCGTTGATAATTTCTTTTATTCGTTTAGCAATTGTAGGCGATTTACCATTTGTAGATATTGCTATCTTCAAACTTCCTTTTTGCACTATACTCCCCAAATAAAAATCGCAAAGACCAGGCGTATCAGCTACATTGACCAATATTCCTTTTTCGGCTGCCAGCTTTTTTATGTCTTCATGTAATGAAGGATTATCGGTCGCCAGGAATATCAATTCTTTATTTTCGATATCGCCCCGCTCAAAAGAGCGTTCTATTATTGAGCAGGATTGATGTTTCAGCAGCAATGTTCTTATTTCTTCTTTAACAAGCGGCGCTACAACGGTAATGTTTGCGAAAGGTGAATTTGAAAGTAAAGAAGTCAATTTCTCCAGACCTACATTACCGGCTCCCACCAGCAAAATGCGGAGATGATCCAGTTTAAGAAAAACCGGGTATAGTTGATTTTTGTTTGCGTCTAAAAAATTGCTGCTTTCCATTTTACATCTAAACTATTTCAGACAGAACGGTGCTAAAAGTAAACATTTTTTTTAGTCTACAAAAAGAATAGACTTTATTAAACTCTTAACACAAATCAATTGGGAAATAATGAATTAAGCCCTTGAAATACGCTTCCCAGATTTTTTTTCCGTTGGCGCTTTACTGATGAAGGCTCCGGGCTTGAAATACATATCTGAGCTATTGCTATTACTGAGCCACGCAAATTGTTTGTGCAGTGCGACTACTTTTCCTATGATTAAAAGTGTGGGGGAGATAAACGATCGGCCTCCTAGAGCATCGTGATATTTATGAATCGGGGCGACGTGTGTATTCTGTAAACTTGTGGTTGCCTGCTCTATGACAGCGATCATCCGGTCCTCGGCGATACCAAAACGAATAAGATTACTAACGACTGCATCTGCGGTATCTGCAGACATATAAAAAACAAGGGTGTCAGTTGTATTGGCTAACTCTTTCCAATATTCATCTGTTACAACATCCGATTTATAAAAGGTGAGAAACCGTACTGCCGTCGAATATCCTCTCGCTGTAAGTGGAATTCCTGAATAGGCGGCAGCGCCCAAAGCAGCAGTAACGCCAGGAATTATTTCATAGGGTATATTGTGTGCGACCAAGGCCTCAAGTTCATCAAGAATATTCGAGAAGATCGAAACATCGCCTCCTTTTAAACGTACTACCAGCTTTGCTTCAGCAGCATATTCAACCATTAACTCATTAATGGTTTGTTGCGGTGTTGAAAATCCACGACGACATTGCTTACCGACGTAAACAACTTCTGCAGACGGATTCACATAATTTTTAAGAATCTCGTCGCTAACCAATCTGTCTGTTAAAACAACATCTGCCTGCTGCAGATATCGCACAGCTTTCATGGTAATCAATTCAGGATCACCAGGGCCAGCTGCCGCGAGGATTACTTTGCCATATTTTCTTTCTTCCGCCATCTTAAATAAGATGTTAACCAATGAACTATTTTCTATTGAAATAAAACTGCAGCAACGGTACTATTGCTTGTTTCATCCACCAATATTCCGCTCCCATTCGCACTTATCTTATCGTATACATCAAAAACAAGCGGAGATGCAGTTTTTATCGTTGCTTTTACGACTTCATTCAATTTTACAGCGCCTTCAACGGGTTGTTGCTCTAATGTATTTACATCCAGTTTATAATCTACTGTGCGAACAACAGCACGAACGAGGCGGCTGCCTTGCTGCAAGTAATATTTATTGCCTGCCTGCAATGGTTTTTCATCGAGCCAGCACAATACCGCTTCCAATTCATTATTTACCCGTACATCGTCTCCTGATCTTACAATTGTATCGCCTCGGCTGATGTCAATATCATCCTGCAATTGTATCACTACGCTTTGAGATGCAAATACTTCTTCAACTTCGTTACCTGCAATCTCGAGTTTAGAAATGACCGACTCATTTCCTGACGGCAAAATTTTTACTTTATCTCCTTTTTTATAAACGCCGCTGGTCACTTTGCCTGCATAACCACGATAATCATGTAGATCTTCTGTTTGTGGACGAATTACCAACTGTACCTGGAAACGTGAATCGGATAAATTAGTATCATTTTCTGTTTCTATCTCTTCTAAAAACTGAAGCAACGGTTTTCCCTCATACCAATCCATGCGATCGGATTTATCAACGATATTATCTCCCTGCAATGCGCTGATAGGAATGTAGGTCACATCATGGAGACCTAATTGTTTTGCCACGGTAGAATAATCTATCACGATGTTGTTGAACACGTCTCTCGAAAAATCAACAAGATCCATCTTGTTAATCGCTACTACTACATGTGGAATCTTTAACAATGAAGCGATAATAGAGTGACGTCTTGTTTGTTCAACGACTCCTTGTCTTGCATCAACAAGAATAATTACAAGGCTGGCATTCGATGCACCTGTTATCATATTCCGTGTGTACTGCACGTGGCCGGGAGCATCTGCAATAATGAATTTTCGTTTAGGCGTAGAGAAATAACGATATGCAACATCAATCGTAATGCCTTGTTCTCTTTCAGCACGCAATCCATCTGTCAGTAAAGCAAGGTCGATTGTTCCTGCTTCTTTATTCTTTGTCTGCTTTTCTAGTTGCTCCAACTGGTCAGAAAGAATATTCTTGCTATCGTACAATAAACGGCCGATAAGCGTACTCTTTCCGTCGTCTACACTCCCTGCAGTTATAAATCGTAGTAAATCCATTTGAGTTTGAGTTGTCAGGTGTGCGATGTCAGGTGTGCGGCGAATGGTCGTTCCAGACACCCGGCAGCTCACAACCGATTTAAAAATAGCCGTTCTTTTTTCTGTCTTCCATTGCGGCTTCCGTTACGCGATCATCAATTCTTGTTTCACCGCGTTCGCTGATCCTGGTTGCAATAATTTCATTAATCACTTCATCCAATGTAGTAGCAGTTGATTCAACCGCCGCCGTGCAGGTCATATCACCCACAGTACGATAACGGACTTTCTTTTTAATAATAGTATCAGATTCATCAAGATTAACAAAATCTGAAACAGCAACTAATTGCCCTTCATGTTTTATTACATCTCTTTCATGTGAAAAATAGATTGACGGTAAATCGATCTTCTCTTTCCGGATGTAATTCCACACATCCAATTCTGTCCAGTTGCTTATTGGAAAAATCCGAACGTTTTCTCCTTTATGTATGCGACCATTATAGATATTCCACAACTCGGGTCTTTGAAGTTTAGGATTCCATTGGCCAAATTCATCTCTTACAGAAAATATCCTTTCTTTTGCCCTTGCCTTTTCTTCATCGCGACGTGCGCCGCCAATGCAGGCATCAAACTTAAATTCTTCAATCGTATCTAATAGCGTATAAGTCTGTAGCCAATTCCTGCTCGCAAATTTTCCTTTAGGTTCTGTAAGATTTTTTTGCCTGATAGTATCCTCCACTTTGCGCACGACTAACCTCGCATTTACCTGCGCTGCCAGCATATCTCTGAATTCAATCGCTTCCGGGAAATTGTGCCCTGTGTCAATATGCACTAATGGAAAAGGAATTTTACCTGGTGCAAAGGCTTTGCGTGCAAGATGGACTAATGTAATCGAATCTTTACCGCCACTGAATAACAAAGCTGGTCGTTCAAACTGCGCAGCGATTTCACGAAAAATGTGAATGCTTTCCGTCTCCAGTTGTTCTAAATAATCCAATTTATATCCGCTCATATCATTTTTCTGCCCCTGATTTCTTTGCAGGCGTTAATTATACTTTCTCTGTCAAATTTATTTCTTCGTGAACATGTAAACCACATTCCTTTTTATTAGCATCTTCCCACCACCAGCGACCAGCACGAAAATCTTCTCCCGGTCTTATTGCTCTTGTACAAGGTGCACAGCCGATGCTTACAAAACCTTTATCGTGTAAAGGGTTATATGGAATATTATGTTCGCGAATATATTCTTTTGTGCCTTCGCTTGTCCAATAAAGTAAAGGATGAAATTTAAAAACATTATTGGTCGCGTCCCACTCTACCTGCTGCATATCATGCCTGTTGGCAGAATGTTCAGCACGAATACCGGTAATCCACAATTTCTTTCCTTTCAATGCACGTTGCAGGGGTTCAACTTTACGGATATGACAACATGACTTCCGGTTATCAACGGATTCATAGAAACTGTTGGGGCCTTTTGCTTCAATGAATTCCTGTAGCAATTCTGATTGGGGATAATATGCAATTATCTTATTCCCGTATTTCTCGAGTGTTTGTGTCCACGTAGAATATGTTTCAGGAAATAACCGACCAGTGTCCAAAGTAAAAATCTTTACCGGCAGATTTTGTGATACAATCAGATCAGTAATTACCTGGTCTTCGAAACTAAAACTTGTGGAAAATACGGCGGAGCCTTGAAACTTTTCGGCCAGCAATTTTAAAGCGTCTTTGGGATCAAGGCCATTAATACTTGAAATTATTTCGTCTACATTATTTTGATTCGATCCGGTCATGAAAATATTTTAAAAAATTGAAAATAAGGTAACGGCAACTGATTAACGACGACAGCAACAACAACAAGTCGTAGAATTTGGAGTGTACATAACCGGTGTAAGTAAAATTCGTTGCATAGATAAGTCTACAAAAGCGATAGACAAAAGTACGTCTATTAGACCGAACGATCAATTTTTTAATTGTGAAAATACTTTAGTAAACAACTGTTAGTTATCAGAGCCAGAAAGTATGAAAACTAAATAATTGTTATTGAATGAGTCGTCCCAAACATACTTTGAGCCTGGGTTCCCACGGTTTTAACTTGATAGCATAAACGTCCGAAATCTTGCCGCTATTTAACACAGAATAAGCGGGCCGTTTTGCCGGTGTGGGATATTGACTAGTGGCGATCTGATTTACTTTACAGTTGCTATTAATAATCTGACGAATCGCGTTTGCAAAATCAAACCAGGAAATAATACCCTGATTGCTGAAATGATAAATTCCAGGGTGCCACTCTCCTGAGTTAACGATAGTCATGATTGCTTCCGCAATATCTGCTGCATACGTTGGCGAACCGTACTGATCATTCACAACACCGATTTCCTGTTTCTCATTCATTAATCGCAACATGGTTTTTACAAAGTTTTTACCAAACTCAGAATAAACCCATGCTGTTCTTATAATGATTGTTTCAGGATTTGCTGCAACAGCTTTCTTTTCTCCTTCAAGTTTTGATCGGCCATATACACTCATAGGATTTGTCACCGCTGTTTCAGTATATGGTTCACTGGCAGTACCGTCAAAAACATAATCTGTGGAAATATGAATAAAGCCGGTATTGAACTCTCTGCAGGCGGCAGCGAGAATAGCCGGCGCCTCAGCATTAACGGCGAAAGCCGCATCGGTTTCTATCTCAGCTTTATCGACTGCCGTATACGCAGCGCAATTGATGCAATAAGAAAAAGAAGATGACTGAAAAAGATCATTGACAGCACTGGCATCTGAAATATTCAATTCCCCACGTGATACAAAACTGAATTTATAAAAAGGAAAAGCAATAGAAAGTTGTTTTAGTTCACTTCCCACCTGGCCGTGTGCGCCGGTAACCAATATCGTTTTACGCATTACCATGAATCAGAAAACAAAATTTGATCTGCAATCTTTAAATGCGGGAAGCACAGTATCTTTTTCGGAGACCACCTGTTTACCAGCGGGTATTTTCCAGTCGATAGCAAGATCGGCGTCGCTAAACAAAATACCGGCTTCACTTTCTTTGTTATAAAAGCTATCGCACTTATAAAGAACAATTGCGTTCTCACTCAATACAGAAAACCCATGCGCAAAACCGGCAGGCAGTAATAATTGCTTTTTGTTTTCTTCCGATAGCTCAACACTGAAACTCTTACCATAGGTTGGTGAGCCTTTGCGGATGTCTACAGCAACATCGAGAATCTTACCTTGTAATACTCTCACTAATTTTATCTGAGCATAGGGATTCAACTGGTAATGCAATCCACGGATAACGCCATACGAAGAACTGGACTGATTGTCCTGGACAAACCGAATATTCAATCCTGAACTAAGAAAAGTTTTTTCATTATACGCTTCAAAAAAGTATCCACGACTATCTCCATACACTGCAGGTTCAAAAATCAATAAACCGTGCAGATCGGTTTTAGAAAAAGGCATAGTTTATAAACTCCAGTAATTTCTTTGAGAAATCTTATTTCGATAAATGCCCTTAAGATCGGCAATTAATGCGTCATTTTTTGTTATAGAAGCAAAATAATTATCGTCGAGATCATGGTAAGGTTTGTGTGGTACAGTTACAATTACGGCATCGTAATCATTTCCGGTTTTATCAGCCAGTCCAAAACCATATTCATGCTGCAATTCATCTGAATCTGCATAGGGATCTTCTACATCGACATTGAGATAATACTTCTTCAGCGCCCTGACTACGTCTGCCACCTTTGAATTGCGTATGTCGCTTACGTTTTCTTTAAACGTGGCGCCTTTCACCAGCACCTTTGCAGTTTTTACGTTGCCGACTGTCTTTATTACATGCATCACAATTTTCTCAGCCACGCGTTTACCCATATCATCGTTGATACTTCTGCCGGCCAGAATCACCTGTGAATTATACCCCAGGCGCTGTGCTTTATGCGTAAGGTAATAGGGATCTACGCCAATGCAATGACCTCCAACAAGACCAGGTTGAAACTTTAGAAAATTCCACTTGGTTCCTGCTGCCTCCAGCACCTCGTACGTATTAATGTTCATCATATCGAAAATGATGGACAGTTCGTTCATTAAGGCAATGTTCAGATCTCTTTGTGTATTCTCAATAATCTTTGCAGCTTCTGCAACTTTTATAGATGAGGCCCTGTGAACACCAACCTGTACTACCAACTCATACACTTTTGCAATCTCTTGGAGCGATTCAGCATCACATCCTGAAACTACTTTTACGACTTTTGCTAGAGTATGCGTTTTGTCTCCCGGATTTATTCTTTCCGGCGAGTAGCCTACTTTGAAATCTGTAACAGCTTTCAATCCGGACAATCTCTCAATTATTGGCAAACAATCTTCTTCTGTACAGCCAGGATAAACAGTTGATTCAAACACTACATAATCACCTTTTTTTATTACTCTGCCTATCGTTTCAGAGGCCTTTGTTACAGGCGTAAGGTCTGGTATATTATGTTCATCTACCGGCGTAGGTACGGCAACCACAAAAAAAGTTGCTTCCCTCAATACATCTAATGAATCAGTAAATACAATATCACAACCATCGAAAGCTTCCTTCTCTAATTCATTGCTCGGATCGATACCTTCCTTCATCATCGCAATACGCTTACTGCTGATATCAAAACCAATAACCGAAATCTTTTTTGCAAACTCCAATGCTATTGGTAGTCCTACATATCCCAAACCGACTACGGCTAATTTTTCCTTTTTATTGATAAGCTGCTGGTACATGAAAAGAAGTTTCCTTTTATGCTCAATGTTTTTTAATAAATTCCTTTGGCACTTTGTTCCACTCTTCCGGTGGAAGTGACCTGAAATAATCGTAAGTTATTTTCAAACCTTCTTTACGACCAATTTTCGGTTGCCAGTTTAGTAATTGCTTTGCTTTTGTAATATCAGGCTGTCGTTGCTTCGGATCATCAATCGGCAGAGGTTTGTATATAATTTTTACTTTACGGCCGGTAAGCTCAAGCACTTCCTCTGCAAATTCTTTTAATGAAATTTCATCGGGATTACCAATATTCACAGGCATTGTGTAATCACTCATCAGCAAACGATAAATTCCTTCTATCAAATCGTCGACGAAGCAAAAACTTCTCGTTTGCGATCCGTCACCAAATACCGTCATGTCTTCTCCACGCAAAGCCTGACCGATAAAGGCAGGCAAAGCTCGTCCGTCGTTTAACCGCATCCTGGGACCATAAGTATTGAAAATGCGGATAATTCTTGTTTCTACTCCGTGAAAAGTATGGTACGCTCTTGTTATAGACTCCATGAATCGTTTTGCCTCATCATACACGCCACGTGGACCTACAGGATTTACATTGCCCCAATATTCCTCCGTTTGCGGATGTACCAGCGGATCTCCATATACTTCGCTTGTAGATGCTACGAGTATCCTTGCGTTTTTTGCTTTCGCAAGACCAAGACAGTTATGTGTACCCAAGGCACCTACTTTTAATGTCTGTATCGGAATTTTCAAATAATCAATCGGGCTTGCAGGTGATGCAAAATGAAGTACATAATCAAGCTCGCCGGGAATATGAATAAACTTACTTACGTCGTGATTGTAAAATTCGAAATGTTCAAGCTTAAACAGGTGTTCGATATTTCTTAAATCGCCGGTTATGAGATTATCCATGCCTATAACATGATAGCCTTCCTTTATAAACCGGTCGCATAAATGGGAACCGAGAAAACCTGCAGCCCCTGTTATTAAAATTCGTTTAGTAGCCATTTTGATGGTTAAGGTTTGATTATTTTTCTGCCTATGCTCACGTAATAAAAACCGAGATCCTTCATTAAGTTCAGGTCAAATACATTTCTTCCGTCAAAAATTACTTTTGACTTTATTGTTGAAGTAATCTTTTCAAAGTCTGGTGTGCGGAATTCGCTCCATTCCGTTGCAATAATCAACGCATCCGCATTTTCCAAAGCGTCATATTGATAGTCCACGTATTTTATCACATTTCCCACCTGGTTCTTCACGTTCTTCATAGCTTCAGGGTCATACGCAGTTACCGAAGCTCCTTCCTTCAACAAAGCGTCGATCATATATAAAGCCGGCGCTTCACGAATATCATCTGTATTCGGCTTAAAGGCCAAGCCCCACAATGCAAAATGTTTTCCTTTAAGATTATTACCGAAATACTCTTTTATCGCAGGAATTAAATGCAGCTTCTGGTTCTCGTTTACGTCCATCACGGCATTAAGTATTTTGAAATCGTAGTTGACATCAACTGAAGACTTCACCAATGCCTGTACATCTTTGGGAAAACAGCTTCCGCCATATCCGATACCAGGAAATAAAAATCGTTTACCAATGCGCTCATCCCCACCAATACCTTTACGAACCATATCAACATCGGCTCCTAATAATTCGCAAAGGCTCGCAATTTCGTTCATAAACGAAATCTTTGTGGCCAAAAATGAGTTAGCGGCATATTTGGTCAGTTCCGCCGAACGTTCGTCCATAAAAACAAGCGGGTTACCCTGCCGTACAAATGGCCCATACAGATCCGTCATCAGTTTCTTTGCTTTATCGGAAGTAGTGCCGATAACGACCCGGTCAGGCTTCATAAAATCATCTACAGCTACACCTTCCCGTAAGAATTCTGGATTACTGACTACGTCGAATTCGCCTTTATAATTCTTTGCAATAGCTGCGTGTACTTTCTCGGCTGTTCCTACCGGAACGGTACTTTTATCAACAATCACTTTATAAGAAGTTAACAACTTTCCAAGGTCGTCGGATACACCGAGAATGTATTTTAAATCTGCAGAACCATCTTCGCCGGGAGGAGTTGGCAATGCTAAAAAGATAATAGCGGCGTCTTTTATTCCTGTTGCCAGATCCCCGGTAAACTGAAGACGCTTTTCTTTTAAATTACGAAGAAATAATTTTTCCAGCCCCGGTTCATAAATTGTTATTTCACCGTTGCTGAGTTTTTTAACCTTGTTTTCATCAATATCGATACATGTAACGTAGTTACCTGTTTCAGCAAAACATGTTCCGGTTACCAATCCAACATAACCGGTTCCTACTACTGCAATTTTCATTTAGATTATTTGTTTACAAATTCAAGAACTTTTGAAGCAATAAAACTCAGTTGCTCTTCATCCAACTCCGTATGCATAGGCAAGGAAATCACTCTCTCTGTCAACCATTCAGTAACAGGTAAGCTCAACGACTGCCCGCCAAACTGCTCGAATACTTTTTGGCGATGACCCGGCAATGGATAATAGATCATTGACGGAATATTGTTTTTGGCAAGAAACTCATTTAACCCGTTTCTGAAAGTAGCCGCACTATCCACACCGTCAAGAATCAACGTATACTGGTGAAATACATGCTGATTGTACGATGCTCGAAACGGAGTTTTTATTGTTTTATTGCCTGAAAAAGCTTTGTCGTAATAATCTGCTGCGGATCTTCTTGCAGCGATGTACTCATCCAGGTGACGTAGTTTGATATCCAGAATAGCAGCCTGTACTGTGTCAAGTCTGCTATTACACCCTACAATTTCATGGTAGTACTTTTTAGTCTGCCCGTGATTGGCAATCATCTTCATTTTTATTCCCAGTGCGTCATCATTTGTGAATAATGCACCACCATCACCGTATGCACCAAGATTTTTGGAAGGGTAAAATGATGTGGCGCCAATATGGCCAATAGCGCCGGTCTTCTTTTTGGTGCCGTCTGAAAATGTATAATCACAGCCGATAGCCTGGGCATTATCCTCGATCACAAACAATTTGTGCTTTGCAGCAATCGCCATTATCTCTTCCATCGGCGCAGCATGGCCGTATAAATGCACGGGCACTATCGCTTTGGTTTTCGGCGTAATCAATTTTTCAATCTCTGCTGGATCTATACAAAAAGTTTTCGGATCAACTTCCACAAAGACAGGCGTTAATCTTAGCAATGCAATCACTTCGATTGTTGCGATGTATGTAAATGACGGAGTAATTACTTCATCACCGGGTTTCAGATCAAGCGCCATCATCGCAATCTGCAAAGCATCCGTTCCGTTAGCGCATGGAATAGTATGCTTTACCCCTTGATAGGCTGATAGGTTCGTTGCAAAATCCTGCACTAATTTTCCATTGATAAATGCTGAACTTTCTAAAACATCCAGAACCGCTTTGTCAACTTCGGTCTTTATTTTGTGATACTGGGTCTTTGTATCAACCATTTGGATAGGCTTCATTCAAGAGTTTTTACGGTACAAAAATTATAGTCACTACTGACAATTGTGACGTGGGCGGGCAAAAATAGTAAAATAAATCCTGTAAGTCAATAAGATGGGAATTAAAGCAGGTTGCTTAATTTGCCGTGCAATGAACCTTCTTTTCTACACAATCTTTCTATGGGCATACAGGTTGGCAATACGTATCGCCGCTTTCAAAAATCAAAAAGCAAAACAATGGCTTGCGGGTAGAAAAGATATTTTTTCGCGGGTTGAACAAAAAATTTCTCCTTCAGACAAAATCATCTGGTTTCATTGCGCTTCATTGGGCGAATTTGAA
Organism: Chitinophagaceae bacterium; assembly: GCA_049840875.1. Taxonomy (GTDB): domain Bacteria; phylum Bacteroidota; class Bacteroidia; order Chitinophagales; family Chitinophagaceae; genus JAFDYH01. Next base: position 582,706 of record JASGJE010000011.1, read on the forward strand.
CAAGGAAGGCCAGTCATTGAAAAAATAAGAATCCAATATCCCGGCTATAAAATCCTGTTGACTTTTTTCTCACCCTCTGGCTATGAAATCAGGAAGAATTATACAGGCGCTGATTTTATTTTTTACCTGCCGATGGACTCATCGACGAATGCACAACGGTTTCTTGATATAGTTCACCCATCTCTCGTAGTTTTTGTGAAGTATGAATACTGGTATTATTATCTAAGAAACATTCGTAATCGAAATATTCCGCTTTTGCTGATCTCTGCTGTATACAGAAGTGATCAGCCATTTTTTAAATGGTGGGGCAGTTTTTACAGAAAGATGTTAGCCTGCTTCATGCATATTTTTGTTCAGGACAAACAATCAGCTACCCAGTTGAAAACAATCGATTTTCAAACCGCTTCTCTTGCCGGTGATACCAGGTTTGACCGTGTAGTAGAAATAGCCGGTCAATTTGACCCAATTGAAATAATTGAAGAGTTTTGCAGTGATCATAAAATAATTATCGCAGGCAGTACCTGGCCCGACGACGAAAAAATGTTGAAGAATCTTTCAGAACAGATTGATCGCAATGTTCTGAAATTTATCATTGCACCGCATGAAATAAACAAGGCGCATATTGATGAAATACAAAGGCTATTTCCGGAAGCTATGCTTTACTCGCAACTTACAACACAGAACCAGACATCAAACTTATTGTCCGCTTTCAACAATAATGTCCTGATCATTGATACAATTGGCATTCTTTCCCGGCTTTATAAATATGCATACATCACCTATATCGGTGGCGGTTTTACCCGCGATGGTATTCACAATAGCCTGGAAGCTGCGGTATATGGAAAACCGGTGTTGTTTGGCCCTACATATAGCAAGTACAGGGAAGCCGTTGAATTGATTGACGCCGGAGGAGCGAAAAGTTTTGCAACCACCGAAGAACTTAAAGATATAGTCGAAGGAATGCTTCGCGATATTCAGCTGTATAATTCATTCTGCAACGCTTCGAAAGGATATGTTCAATCAAATGCAGGAGCAACAAAGAGAATACTTGAATTTATTCAGGAAAACCGTCTTCTTACTAACTGATAAAAATGTTTCACTGCTTCTGCATCTACATCCCAACCGAGTTTTACAATTAATTCCCGATTAATCCAGTATTGTGCTTCGGGGAAAATATTAAATCCGTTAATCGTTTTGATACTGCGCTCATACATCGCTTCATCACCACGAAAAAGCTCGGTAATAAAAACAAACCGGTCATTGATACCAACTCCTTTTCTTAAGTCTTTAATTGGTGCGCCTTTCAACAATTCACCGAGTTCGGAATTCTGTTGCTTTAATTTATCATTCAATGATTCCTGCTTTATCGCAACAGATTCATTGATTTCTTTTACGCCATTCTGATGCGAAAGTGTCGGAATTTCAATCAACGGGTCGTACGCAAAATTATTCTGCTCTCGTTTTTTTCCGTTCGATAAGCTGTTACCGTTCGTGCGGCCATTATAAGAAGAAACTTCTTCAGCTACAGGCTCCTCCTCAATCACTTTTTCTGCTACGGCAGCAGGTTGAGCAATTGCAGGTTTGGGACCGTACCGCTCAAAATCGCCTGAATTGAAAACTGATGATGCCGATGATTTGGGCATAACCACCGCAACTTTTGAAGTGCCCAAAACCTGCCTGGTATTTGTTTCTTGTTGTGCCAGTTCAGCCTGGAGCAACTGAACGGTAATTAGCATTTGCTTGGGATCAGCTTTCTGTTGAAACTGATCATTGAGCTTACTGATCAGGACTTGAATTCGTTCCATTAGAATATGGTACTTTTGAAACCGCTGAATAATTGGGTTTAATCTGATTAAACAGAGTAAGGAATGTTTGTCCCCTATGATCCATGCAATCAGCGTATTAAAGTTACAAACAGTTTGCCACAAAATCCAGTGTGCACAATTTTGAGGGTGAATATTAACAATGTTTATTGAACCAGATATAAGAGGGCAGCGCCGGGGATGGATCGAAGTGATCTGCGGCTCGATGTTCAGTGGCAAGACCGAAGAACTGATCCGACGGCTGAAAAGAGCTAAGATCGCCAACCTGAAAACCGAAATATTCAAACCTGCTTTTGATGTGCGATACGATGAAATAAAGATCGTTTCGCATGATGAATCTGCGATAATTTCTACACCGATTGAAAACTCCCAAACCATACTCTTATTGGCACAGGATGCTGATGTAATTGGTATTGATGAGGCGCAATTCTTTGATGAGGAACTTCCAAATGTTTGCGACGAGCTTGCATTACGTGGCGTAAGGGTGATTGTTGCTGGTCTTGATATGGATTTTACCGGCAAACCTTTTGGTCAAATTCCAAATGTATTGGCAAAAGCAGATTACATCACCAAACTACATGCTATCTGTATGAAATGTGGCAACATTGCCAACTATTCTTACAGAAAAGTTCCAAACGAGGACCAGGTGATGCTTGGAGCAAAAGACGTGTATGAACCGCGATGCAGAACATGTTTTCACTTAGAGAGTTGAAAAGAGTTTTCGTATACTTTCTTTTTGGCAATCCCCTGTCGATCTCTTTCCATACAATACTTAATTCTTATTGTCATTTCGATTTGCATTGTCGGAACTTCTTTTTCAATATATACTGGCATAACTTTATTTCGCAAACCTGCTCATATGAATCTGAAAACATCTATACTCTTTACTTTCTTTTTGCTCGTCAGTATACTTGCCAAAGCACAGGATGGCTATTCGATAAAAATTGATCTTGAGAATTCAGACATTTCAAAAATTGTGTTGTCGGTATACAATGGCACGTATAGCAAAAACTCCATAGTTGACAGTGTTTATATAAGCTCCGAAAAAAAACAACTAAAATTTACGCAGTCAAAAAAAATACTTGGAGCTATTTACCAGTTACGCCTTGTCACAGGATCACCAAAAACCGACAACAACAACAAAATAAACATCGCAATCGATAACGGAGCATCATTAACTTTTTCAATCAACGGGAACACTGTCGGCTCTCTCGAAACATCGCAAAAACTGAATGACGATTTTCTTCGTCTACAACGTTCTTCGTCCTCCGAAGACGATAAAAAAACTCAACTGATGGCAATAGCAAAAAACTATCCATCATCCGTATTATCGTTATGGGCGTCATTTGAATTGAAGAAATCAGAATCAAATACCCTAAATAAAACTAACAGCAACTATCAGTACCGCGACAATTATTTCAGGAATATCAATTTGCAGGATAAACGAATTCCATTGTTACCCAATATTTACTCAACATTGTTTGACTACGTATCTGTTTTACCGATCACCGATTCAAATTACCGTGCAAACGTTGACAATCTGCTGAAAGGAATGGATTGCAACAGCCGCAACTTCACTTTCTATCTCGAATGGGTTTTTAGAAATCTTATTTATCTGCAACAATATAAACTGGAGAAAACGTATAACTATGTGTACAACCGTTATCTCAACAATCCAGCCTGTATCAAAAAAGATTCTGTATTCTATTCAAAAATAACAGCAGACCTTAATCGCGTTATCAACATTCCGATCGGCAGTATCATTCCATCATTCATGATGAGCGATAGCACAAATCATTCCTTTGATATTAATTCACTAAAACAAAACTCCGATTATACCTTTATTGCTTTTTACGATGCAGAGTGCCCGCATTGCAAAGAGACAATGCCGAAGGTCTCAAACTTCTTTACCACACTGCAATCATCCAAAACCGTTCAGAAAATAGCTTTTGTAAATCCATATACCAATAACAATGAATGGCTGCAATTTATTCACATGGCCAAACTTGAAAACTGGATGAATGTAAAGCCCGATAAGGGCGATCTGAAATACATGATGGACCTTCATCTTACCGGTAACCCAAGCTTTTTTTTGATTGATAAAACCGGAAAGGTCATCTTAAAAACATTTGATCAGCAAATGCTGAATGAAGCATTGAGCAAATAAATATTCAAACACATAATGGGTTCATTATTTATTTTGTAACAAATCAATCAACACATTTCGATTCAAGGCTGCAACAGCATTATCGGTTAGATAGGATCATTGCAGTAAGTCGTTTCATCTTTTTATATCAATTGAATCAAAAAGTATAAGCGAGATTATATGAAAGGTTGTAATAAAACTTAAAGATCGGTACCACCGGAGCATCATCATACATGCTATTAAACTTCAGGTTGGTGGTAAAATGTTTGGACGCTGTTATGTTAAAATCAATGCTTGTCGCTATCCGTGGTCGGAAAAAATGATTGTACAAAGCCTGGTAATAAACTGTAAACGCTAAACTACTATTCGTAGAAATTTTTGTATCCCATTTGATATAACTGTTAGATTTTACATGACTGCTGTGCACATTCGGATGGATCGTTGGTATTTTCGAAGAATCTACCGCGGTATAAGTCCATATCTCATCTTCATACATCACTCCGCTGGCAATACTCAATTCCCACTCATGGCTTCGCCACAAATTATAACGAAGATTTTCACCAATAAGATAACGGTGCAACATACCACGTCCATTGTCCCACTGATACTGTGCGTACGTTTCAGGATGCCATTTATCTTTATAATTATGCCGCCATCTTAGGTGAGCAAACCCGGCATTTAAAAAATCATTCGGTCCATTATAAGTAAAGCGATTGGATGCAGAAAAAACATAAAACTCATGATATTTCTGCAACGATCCATCCAGGAAATTACTGGCATCAAATAAAGTTGACTTTTGCTTATCTACTTCAAGCCCGATAGCAATGCTCCCATTCCACAACGGCTTTCTAACGTATGCATCAGTATCTGTCTTATCGATATTTAAAATCTGCGAAAAAGAAAAGGATGATTTGAAACAAATTGATAGTATTAATAGAACCCGCAATAGCTTATTCATAAAAAACACAGAGGTTGAATAAAATTAGTTCAATTCATTCTTAGCTGATTATTTTTGCGCAAAACAGTTTTATCCGCTCCGTCAAAAGTATATTGGCTTTGTTTAAAAAGGATGTTTTACTCGAAGTAAGGCAGCAATACACGTTTTATGGCATCCTCCTATACATCGGCGCCACGATATTTGTTCTGTTTATGACCATCGATGAGCCAGAAAGCAAAGTATGGAACGGTCTCTTCTGGGTTATTCAATTATTTATTTGTATCAATGCAGTGGCAAAGAGTTTCCTGCAGGAAAGCAGCGCACGGATGCTTTATTTCTATTCCATCGCAGGGCCAAGAGATTTTGTACTGGCAAAGCTCTTGTTCAATTCGCTGCTCATGGTCATCATGAGCTTGCTAAGCTTATTATTATTTACCCTGTTCCTCGGCAACCCGATAGAAAAAGCAGCAACATTTATCGGTCTGGCATTGTTAGGCGGCTGGGGTTTAAGCCTTGTATTTACATTTCTTGCAGCCATAGCGGCCAAAGCAAAACAAAATGCGGCTATTATGGCTATTCTTGGTTTCCCGATCATTATCCCGCAATTGGTTTTACTGATGCAATTATGTAAGACTGCATTCAGTCCGAACATGTCCGTACCACCGGAAAATGTGCTACTGCTGATTGCACTTAATATATTGGTCATTCTGCTGGCCGTAATCCTGTTTCCATTCCTCTGGAAGGATTGATTCAATGCAAATTGCGGTACAATAGGCTGCTTCATAGGCTACAAATTTTATTTACCGTTAACCTGTACCACCTTATTTTTGCTGGCTGAAAGTGAAAAGCTTGCCCTGCCAAGTGATCAGTTTTACTTACTCTTTCAGCTAAAAGAATATGCGTAAATCCTGGTGGAAGATTTTATCGGTGGTCTTGCTGTTATATACATTTACTGCAGGTTTATTACTAGATGTACCGCATCTTCCCGCCTTGCAGGAAACAATTCGCAATCTTTATTTTCACGTGGGCATGTGGATGGCAATGATGACGTTGTTTACAATTTCCGTGGTGCATGCGATCAAATATCTGCGCACCAATAATCTCAAATACGATATTAATTCACGTCAGTATTCATCGGTAGGAATCATTTTTGGCTTGTTAGGCTACGCCACTGGGAGCATATGGATGAGTTTTACCTGGGCCGATCCGAATAATCCTGCTGCGGCTTCATTCAGTTCAATTGCCCGTGAACCGAAATTGATTGGGGCCGCAATTGCTTTGTTGATTTATTTCGCCTATCACATTCTTCGCGATTCAATACAGGACATCGATAAAAAGGCAAGAGTAAGTGCAGTCTACAACATTTTCGCTTATGCAATGTTATTCCCTTCTATCTGGATCATTCCAAGGATATTGCCAAGCCTGCATCCGGGACAGGAAGGAAATCCTGCGTTAAATTATAAAGATGTCAGCGGATCAATGCGTATTGTAGAATTGCCGGCTTTCGTGGGTTGGGCGCTGTTAGGTGTATGGATAACGACATTGAAAATCCGCTGGAATATATTAAAGGAGAAAAAGCTCTTACAACAATGACCACCATCAAGAAGCCATTATTTTTATTCGTTGCAATACTGCTTTCAGTTATAGCGTTTTCACAAAACGCTCCGGACCGGACTGTAGGTATGGCCGACGAAATGCGTAGCAACGGGCGTATATACGTGGTCGTTGCCGTTATATTGACCATTTTCATCGGGCTTATTTTATACCTGGTACGGATAGACAGGAAAATAAGCAAGTGGGAAAAAACAGAGAAGTAAAATCGTTATGAATGGAAACCTGACCATTTCTTTCAGAACAACTTACGCAGGTTAAGCGCACCGAATCACCAGAAACAATTAAAACCGGCAATGACCGGGAAACCATGATCTGATTAGTAGTAAAGAAAGATTGCTTAATACAAATAACGAACGTTTATAAAAACAAGTCCATATGGCAGAATACAGTTTCTTTGGCGCGGTTGAAAAGAGTTTCGACCGGGCCGCAAAATTTACAACCTGGGATCCGGGAATACTGGAACAGATAAAACAATGTAACAGTGTTTACCGCATGTTCTTTCCGGTAAAGATTGGCGATAAAATAGAAGTTATAAAAGCCTATCGTGTACAGCACTCGCATCACAAAACGCCTTGTAAGGGTGGTATCCGATTTGCTACCAGCGTAAACCTTGATGAAGTAATGGCGCTGGCAGCGTTAATGACATTTAAATGTGCTATCGTAAACGTTCCGTTCGGCGGAGCAAAAGGTGGCATTTCTATTGACCCCAAAAAGTACTCGGCTTATGATCTTGAAAAGATTACACGCCGTTATACTTCCGAATTAATCAAGAAAAATTTTATCGGGCCTGGTACGGATGTGCCGGCACCAGACTATGGAACCGGTGAACGTGAAATGGCATGGATACTCGATACTTATTTAAGCATGCGACCCGGCGAAGTAGATGCATTGGGCTGTGTAACCGGTAAACCTGTAACACAAGGTGGTGTTCGTGGACGACGTGAAGCAACTGGTCTTGGTGTCTTTTATGGTTTACGTGAAGTATGTAGTATGCCTGATGTAATGGAAAAACTTGGGCTTACTACTGGCGTTGAAGGAAAGAGAGTGATTGTACAGGGACTCGGAAATGTCGGTTACCATACGGCTAAGTTCTTCCAGGAAGCAGGAGCGAAAGTCGTTGGATTGGCAGAATATGAAGGCGCTATTTACAATGAGAAAGGATTAAAAGTTGATGATGTTTTCAATCATCGTAAAAAGACTGGCTCCATTCTGAATTTTACTGGCGCAACTAATTTTGAAAAAACAACCGATGCATTGGAGGCAGATTGCGATATATTGATCCCGGCCGCTTTGGAGAATGTGATTAATGGGAGCAATGCGCCGAAGATAAAAGCAAAGATAATCGGTGAAGCTGCCAATGGGCCTTTGACACCAGAAGCAGATGAGATATTGGTTAAAAAAGGAGCATTGGTTGTGCCAGATATGTATTTAAATGCAGGTGGTGTTACTGTTTCCTATTTTGAATGGTTGAAAAACCTTAGCCATGTCCGTTATGGAAGATTGGAAAAAAGGTTCACTGAAAATCTCAATACAAATATTCTCGGCCAGATTGAATTTTTGACCGGAAGAAAAGTAGGATCGAAAGCAAGAGAAACAATTATGCACGGCCCGGAAGAAGCGGATCTTGTATATAGCGGTTTAGAAGAAACAATGATCAGCGCTACAAGAGAAATAATGGAAATGTGGAAGACAAATCCATCGATTCCTGACATGCGCACAGCAGCCTACGTTGTTGCAATAAACAAAGTGGGAACAGCTTATGCTGAGTTGGGAATATTTCCATAGAAAGAATTTCAATAATAAATTGCAAGCAACAGTTTCGGCTGTTGCTTTTTTATTTTCTCGTCGTCTCTATATTTTACTAACCTTTGCCCGATCAAAACATTAAAAATGAAAATAGCTGCTTTATTTATCTCAATTATTCTTTTCACTTCTGCTAACGTACATGCACAGGTAGAATACGGCAATAATAAAAAAGCAGGGCATTATATAAAGACCCGCGGATTCAATACTTACTATGAAGAATACGGCTCGGGTGAACCATTAATCCTCATTCACAATAACAATGGATCAATCAAAAGTTTTGAAAAACAAATTCCATTCTTCGCATCGCACTACAGGGTGATTGCGGTAGATAGCAGGGCACAGGGAAAATCAATTGACAATAGTGACTCGCTTACATTCGAAATGATGGCTGATGACTTTAATGCACTCCTGGACAGTCTTCATTTGGACAGTACATATATTATTGGATGGAGCGATGGTGGAATTACCGGATTGATAATAGCAATGCGCTATCCGAAAAAAGTAAAAAAGCTTGCCGTATCAGGTCCTAATCTCTGGCCAGATACTACCGGATTGATCCCATTTGTTTATCATTACATAGAAGCACATAGTACTGATTTAAGAAAGCAATCGCAAACAACAGAAACAAAAAACAAACTCAAAATCTCTGACCTTGATCTGTATGAACCTCATATTACACTGGAAAGACTTCGGGCAATAAAATGTCCAACACTCGTAATAGGCGGTGATCATGATGCAATACCGCCATTGCATATGCTGCAGATAGCTCAATATATTCCGCAATCGTATTTATGGATCATTCCCAATTCAGGTCATGCCACGCCAAAGTTCAAAGCAGATATCTTTAATTCTGTGGTCAATGATTTCTTTCAAACGCCATTTCGAAAAATAGAGGGAATGGACGTCTTTAAGTAAACTTCAACTCCATTATGAAGATCATTGCCTGGAACTGCAATATGGCTTTTCGAAAAAAAGCTGACCATATATTGGTTCACCAACCCGATATACTTGTAATTCCGGAATGTGAGCACCCTGAAAAACTGATATTCTCTGATACATTACAAAAACCAAATGATATTTTATGGTTTGGCAAAAACCAACACAAAGGCTTGGCCGTATTTTCTTACTGCAACTATAGTTTCAGGGTTTTGGATGTACACAATGAAGATCTGCAAATGATAATTCCGATTGAAGTACGACACAAACAATTTCGTTTTATATTATTTGCTATCTGGGCCAATAATCCTGAAGATCCTGACGGGCCATATGTAACGCAGGTATGGAAAGCTATTCATCATTACGATTCATTATTATCAGAAAAACGTGTGCTGCTTGCAGGAGACTTTAATAGTAATACCATCTGGGACCGACCAAGGCGAATCGGTAATCACACCGCCGTTGTTGATTATTTAAAAAATAAAAAGATCGAAAGTATCTATCACAAACACTTTAAACAACAACAAGGAAAAGAACAACACCCCACGCAATACATGTACCGGCATCGTGACAAACCGTATCATCTTGATTACTGTTTCGCCTCTAAATATTTCTCTAACAAACTTGTCTCTGCAGAAGTCGGTGACTATGATTCATGGATAAAATATAGCGATCATATGCCCGTGATAGCAACTTTTAAATAAGAATATCAGAATGAATTGCCGTCCCTTTTATGCGGTAAAGTCTTAATAAATTCTCTACCATTACCTGACTTTAACCGTTTTTCGTGAGCCATTGCTTCTTGTTTCGTTGCAAACTCTTTCGTATAAATTATTTTCCAAGGCCGATATTTTGATGTCCAGTCACTTCCCTGTTCGTTATGCGACAACAGTCTATTATTAATATCAGATGTATATCCATAATAATGCTTTTTATGCTTTTCTGAATAAAGCGCATAAACAGTAAAATTCATAAAATGGAAAAGGTTCTCTTTTGAAGAACCTTTTGTACCGGAGAGCAGTTCCGATAACTATCGGAATGAACTGCCGTCCGCCATCGGCGGATATAAATCCGATGCTCTAAAGATTCTATAAAAACAAAAGACCTCAATATTGAGGCCTTTTTCTGTACCGGAGAGCAGTTCCGATAACTATCGGATGAACTGCCGTCCGCCATTCGGCGGATATGAATCCGATGCTCTAAAGATTCTATAAAAACAAAAGACCTCATTATTGAGGCCTTTTTCTGTACCGGAGAGCAGTTCCGATAACTATCGGAATGAACTGCCGTCCGCCATTCGGCGGATATGAATCCGATGCTCTAAAGATTCTATAAAACAAAAGACCTCATTATTGAGGCCTTTTTCTGTACCGGAGAGCAGACTTGAACTGCCGACCTTCGGGTTATGAATCCGATGCTCTAACCAGCTGAGCTACCCCGGCTTAATCCGATGCTCCAACCATCCCGATATCTATCGGGAGAGCTACCCCGGCAAATCGGGCGGCAAAGATAACTGATAACGATATTGAAACAAAATGTTCGACGACCAATGGCCAAATACATTTTCTGCTTTGAAAATCAATAGGCAAGAAGTTGCTGCAGCCTTAGTATAACTTTTGCAGCATCGGGCAACATCGCTTGCTCCAGTTTTACATTGATTGGAACAGCGGGCAGGTTGAGAGCACCTAACACCTCTACCGGTGCATCCAGCGATTTAAAACAGGCTTTTGATATCCGCGCTGCAAGTGCCTCCGCAAACGAATTATTCTGTTGCTCTTCGGTCAAAACAAGACACCGGCCGTGCTTCCTCACACGCTCAAAAATCAATTCTTCATCCAGTGGGTATAAAGTTCTCAAATCAACAACTTCAACCTGGCTATTGAAATCTTTCGCTGCCGCCTTGGCCCAATAGACGCCCATACCATACGTCACTACAAGGCAACTTTCTCCATTCTCAACACTTTTATCGTCTGCATGTAAAACAATATTTGCTTTACCTAGCGGAATGATATAGTCACGGGAAGGCTCAACCGATTTTGCATCATCCGTACCAGGCACTTTACTCCAGTACAATCCTTTGTGCTCAAACATTACGACCGGGTTGGGATCCAGGAAGGCAGCCTTCATCAATCCCTTCATATCCGCAGCGTTGGATGGATATACAACTTTTATTCCTTTGATTGAAAGAACGGTTGTCTCCACACTTCCGCTGTGATAAGGACCACCACCACCATAAGCACCCGTGGGAACACGCAATACCATTTGAACAGGAAACTTACCACAACTCAGGTAACAACTTTTCGAAACTTCTGATACCAATTGATTAAACCCCGGATAGATATAGTCAGCAAACTGTACTTCTACAATTGGCTTTAGCCCGACAGCAGACATTCCGATAGTTGATCCTACGATATACGCTTCCTGTATCGCCGTATTGAATACACGATGACTGCCAAACTGATCAGCCAGTGTAACTGTTTCGCGGAAAACTCCACCCAGTCGCTTGCCCACATCCTGACCATATAAAACAGCTTCCGGGTAATCTTCCATTATTTCACGAACGGCATACAGCGCAGCATCTACCATCAATACTTTCTTTGCGTCCTGAGGCGTTCGTGTGCCTTTCTCTTCATTTATTATCGTTGGTACAAATACATATTCACTTACACTTTCAATATCCGGTTCAGGATCGTCTATGGCCCGTGCAAATTCATCAGCAATAAATTTCCTTGCCTCATTCTCTATTGCCTGTAATTCATTTTCAGCAATACCTTTTTCAACGAGTTTGCTTCTTAATTTATAATGTGGGTCGTTCTCATAATGAAGTGCCATGTCTTCATTCGGTCTGTAAAATTCTTTGCGCACACCACTGGTATGATGTCCAAGTAATGGAACCTGTGCATGTACCAGGCAAGGTTTTCGAAATTTCCTTACATAGTCACACACATCTTCCATTATCTTGAATGACATTTCAAAATCACTGCCATCTACCTGCACACGGTTCATGCCTTTAAAGCCCGCCGCATATTCAAATGAATTCATCGCCCTCGACTCGTCTGCCCTCACGCTGATGCCCCAGTTGTTATCCTGTATCAGATAAATAATTGGTAATTGCTTTAATACTGCAAATTGAAACGCTTCACTCACCTCTCCCTCTGTAATGCTTGCATCGCCAAGAGAGCATATGACAAGCGGAGCTTTATCGTCTTTAAAATAACTCCCTGTATTCAACCCGGTCGTCTCTTTATATTTTATTCCCTGTGCGATACCTGTAGTCGGTATAGCCTGCATACCTGTTGCACTGCTCTGGTGAATGATGGTTGGCTTGTTGTTACCCTTATAATTCGGATGACTATAGTAAGCACGACCGCCTGTAAAAATATCATCTTTCTTTGCCAGCAACTGCAACATTAATTCGTAAGGTGAAAAACCAAGGCCAAGTAATAAACTTTCATCCCTGTAGTAGGGACTTACATAATCTTGTTGCAATAACTGAAAAGCAGTAGCTAACTGTATCGCTTCATGACCCCGTGAGGTAGAATGTACATAGCGGCAAATGTTCTTGTTTTCTTCATAGGTAGTTGCCATCGTTTTCGCTTCACACATCAGGCGAAACGCTTTTAGCAAGAGGGATAGATCAGTCATGAATGCAAGCAATGATATTTACAAAAATACATTTTACCGCTTGCAGAAAAGGAAATACCCATTCCTGTAATGAAATGGGTATTGAGAAAACATATTATTTGACTAAGCCTTTATTTCACATCCAGTGTAAGCAGGCTATCATCTTCGATAAATATTTCCAGTTCATCCCCAACTACGATCTCTCCTACCCCTGCCGGCGTACCGGTAAAAACAAGGTCGCCAATATTTACAGAAAAGAAGTTGGAAATGTACGACACGATGTAATCGAAATTATGGATCATCAGGCTGGAATTGCCTTGCTGTACCAGCTCTTTATTTTTGTAAAGACAGAAATTAATGTCTTTCTTATTCTTCAGGTTCGTGAAAGGTATCCATTTACCAACAGCCGCTGAATTATCCCAGGCTTTTGCTTTCTCCCAGGGAAGTCCTTTTGCCTTTAACTCATTCTGCACATCCCTCGCGGTAAAATCAATACCTGCAGAAACAGCATCATAATATTTACTGGCAAATTTCTCCTGTATATATTTCCCGTTTTTGCTGATACGAAGCACCAATTCGCATTCATAGTGCAATTCATTCGTAAATTCCGGGTAATAAAATGGTGTATGCGGTTGGAGCAATGCACTCTTAGGCTTCATAAAAATCACCGGCTCTTCTGGCACCTCGTTGCCAAGTTCCTTGGCATGGGCGACATAGTTACGGCCAATACAAAATATCTTCATATCCAGGCTTGTTGTTTGTTAAATACAGAGGGATAAATGCTCATAGGTTTGTCATCCCAATCTATTTATGGTCTGTCATTCGGAACCGGATTTTACGGAATGGATGGGCTGCAAAATAAGTATTCTCACTCATTAAACATAGCAAATAAACAAGAAATTAAGCAATTTACAATACCCACTTCGTGGTAAACTAATTTCCAATCTCACATTACTTAACATCCGTTGGAGGGGGTAAAAACTCTTTATTGTTTACCTGGTTCATTGCCGAAGTGATGCCAAGAGTGGCAAAAGTTTCTATTGCTTCTACCGACTTACCGATCTTATATTGAACGGTTGGCTCTTCTTCCTTTAACCATTTGCCCAGCACAAAATCTGCCTGTAATCCCTTCGGATAATTATTCCCGATACCAAAACGAAGCCTCGGATATTCGGTGCTGCCAATTGCATCCTGGATACTTTTTAAGCCATTGTGCCCGCCGTCACTACCGCCTGCCCTTAACCGAAGTTTGGTAAGTGGTAAAGCCAGTTCGTCAATAATTACCAGTATATTTTCAGGCGCTATTTTCTCCTTATCCATCCAATATTTTACGGCCTTGCCGCTTAGGTTCATAAAAGTGGTGGGACAGATTACAATAAATATTCTTCCCTTCCACTTTATCTCAGCAGTATACGCCAACCGGCCTGTTTGAAATTGCCCACCATGTTTCCTGACAAATGCAAAAGCAACATCAAACCCGATATTATGCCGCGTATATGCATATTCGTTACCAACATTTCCCAAACCGGCAATCAGAAATTTCATAGGGCCAAATATCGGTCAAGAAAAGAAAAAACCTTCCCTGCTGAGGGAAGGTTTGTAAAATTGAACTAACCCAATTATTGTTTAACGAATGTCTTTACTGCCTTTTTACCATCCTGGGATATTGCTATGTAATACGTACCGGAAGGCAATCTTGAAAAATCCTTTGCGATTACATTATTACCTTTTACGCAGGAAACAACATCAGTGAGTAACTGTTTTCCGGTAGCGTCAATCACCCGCAGCACCACGTTGCCGGCATCACTCGTACTGATCGCAATTCTTGCAGTATTTTGTACCGGGTTTGGCATAGCCGTTACTGAGAACTGAATATTTTCATCCCTGATTAACTGTACAATGTTGCCATAACTGAATTTTCCATCTATATCTACCTGCTTCAACCGGTAATATGCAACCGCTGGTGGAAACTTATCTTCCAACTCGTAGGTTTCATCTGTTCTTGACTCGGTGCGACCTGCTACCCGACCGATTGACTCAAAATTGGTACCATCCAGGGATCGTTCTACTTCGAAATATGAATTATCATGTTCCCATGCCGTTACCCACATAATGAGATTGGTAGTCTTCATCTTCCACGCTGTAAAATATTTCAGCTCGATAGGAATAGGGATGATATTTTGTGAAGCCTGCAATACAAACTTACAGTTAGCTCCGCTGTAACCATCAATTGCAAAATAGATCACCTGCCCTGCCGTAACTGAAGTATTTGTGTATAGATCAACCGCAGAAGTGCTATTAGTAGCAAGACAAGATGTCGGTGATGCTGCACTGTTTGTCGTCGGGAAAGCTGACGGAGAGCCTGAGGCTGCCGGCGCATTACCTGCAGCGGTTAATGAGCCGCAAGTGCCTTTCAGTAATCCCATCTGTAATAACTGGCTGCTGTTATTATAACTATCGCAGTCGATATTGGAGACAGTAACCTTCGCTATCACGCCACCCTGCTGAACGATAAATTTATACCACACTGTATTTTGCAGAGAGAATGCACACATCTTAGCCGGATCAGTTGTATTATTCAGAAGACCTTCGGTACCGGATGTAAAGTGCGCACAGGCATTACTTGCTTTACTGAGCGCATACCCGAATGAGCCTGCAGTCGAACACAAGTCATTTGCTGACTGGGTAGTTGCAGTGCCGTTCAACACGAATTGTTTTCCGTTAGTGCCGGCAGCAACGTCTGAGAATACTCTTAAATAATAATCACCTGGGGCATACCCGGCATAACTCGGACCAGCAGACCAAATACCTTTACCATCATTAAAACAAATAGATGTACCCGCTTGCACTGTCGCGCCGCAAGTGGAAGGATAAAGAGCCATTTCCATTCCCAGTGCCGGATCATCTTGTGTAAGAGCAAAAGTCACGCATGGGTTTGTGCCCATTGCTGCCGTTATTGTAAACTTCACCCAGGTAATAGCACGATTTCCATTGGCGATCGATCCGGATCCTGTACATGACGCAATGCTGGAAACTGTACCACCTGAAGCCGATGTATTCACATCGATTGTATTCGGATTCTGATCCAATGTTACGCTTTGAGCTACGTTTTGGATATTACAAATATTCAATTTACCACCGGCAGCCGCTGAATTCGTCCACACCCTGAGATAATAAGTATTACCGTTTACAAGGGTGGTTCCCGGAGACCATACCGATGAGCCATTTGTGGTACAACTTGTATTTACAGCTGTAAGCGCTGCACTATTAGCGCTTCCGCAAGTTGAAAAAAGAGAAACCTCATTCCCAACTGTTGATCCACCCGCAGGGTTTGAGAAACTATTATCTATGCTTAACAATGGGCAAGTGCCATCAGAAGTGAATTTAAACCAGGTCACATCTTTTAGCCCACCTGTACTACATGTACCAAGAGGGAGGCCGTTTGAACCGGTAGAGTTTGTAATGTTATAAGAATTGCAGCCGCCAGTTATGTCTAACGCACTGGCACTGGAATTAAGGTCGCATATATTCACAGTTCCTGTTGTACTGTTTACCCATACTCGTAAGATGTAGGTTGTATTGGCAGCCAAAACACCTGGCTTGGGCGACCATACTCCACTGCCACCAGTGAAGCATCCGCTGGAATTAACTATATAATTTGCAGGGGTAGCTGATGCAGCGCAATCAGTATATGCAACAACTTCTGTTGCAACTCCGGCACCTGCCGTTGTCGCACCGTTAATGCTTAAAGCAGTACAATTAGTTCCGGTTGTATATGTAAACCATATTGCCTTTTTCCCAGTTGTAGCATTACAACCGGCAACTGCATTCAAGTTTGCGCCAGTTGCTATACTCTGGCTAACGCAGCCACTGATTGGTATTGCTGTAGCGCAAGTTGCCTGCGAAAAGCCAGATACGGAACAACACAAAAGCACAATTACCAAGGGTAAAATTAATATACGCATGATTTCGGATTTAACAGTTTGGTTCGTTTTTGTTAAATACCGGATTTTAAAGTCCGCAGTTAATAAATAAGGATTGGATGGTTTAGTTGCTAACCATTTTTTTGCTCAATTGAGAATCTGATAGGAAGGGACTTTATAGAGAGAGACGAGTGCAAAATATAAAAAAAACCTATACGTATATATAGGATTTATACGATTGAATGTATTTATTTAAAAGTTAAGACAAACCTTCTGACCCGTTTTATTTAACTAATGACTTGTAAAAGGAAATCTCAAACAGTAAAAACGCCATAAATAAAAAATCCTGCACGCATGTGCAGGATTTATATAATCAAATTCATTAACTAAAAACTTACTTGCCTTTTGCAGGCGCTTTCGCCGCTGCAGCTGCTGGTGCTTTCGCCGCTCCTGCTGCTGCTGGTGCTGCTCCTGCTGCTGGCGCTGCTGCTTCTTCCTGCTTCAATTGTCTCGTTAATACAACTGACGCAATTGGAATACGTGGAGAGTTCATGATTTCGTAATTCGCTTCCTTCACATCTTCCACACGGATATTACCGTTCAACTGAAGATCATCAATTTTTACTTCGATGAATTCTTTCAGGTACTTTGGGTAAGTCTTAATCTTTAAAGACTTAATCTTTGTAATCAGTTTACCACCATCTTTTACACCGACAGATGTACCGGTAAATTTCAATGGAATAGTCGCGATTACTTTTTTGTCTTCTACGAGCTCGAGCAAATCGATGTGAATTAGCTCATCCGTTAATTTGTCAAATTGCAAATCTTTCAAAATGCAACGATAAGTAGTTCCGTCCAGTTTCACTTCTGCTAACTGGAACTCTGGTGTATAAATTAATGGCTTAAAGGCCATCAACGGAGCATAAAAGCTGATTTCTTTAGCACCCCCGTAAATTACACCAGGCACGTTTTCCTGAGAGCGGAGTTGACGGGTGGCTTGTTTGCCGAGTCCGGTCCTCAGGTGTCCTTCGATTGTAATTGATTTCATGTTACTATTGATTGTTTAATTAATTGCCTTCTTCTAAATGCTCTTACCGGTCTCTTCGTTGCGAATGAATAAATAAACTGGTAATACTTTTATTTTCAAACGCATTTCTTATCGCTACCGCAAACAACTCTGCCACACTCAGCACCTTGATCTTCGACGATTCACCTTTCATTGGTATTGTATCACACACTACTAATTCTTCCAACACACTATTCCCGATATTCTCATATGCTTTACCACTCAATACAGGATGTGTAATCAACGCCCTTACACTTTTCGCACCCTTCTCTTTCAAAAGCGAAGCACTCTTCGCCAATGTACCACCGGTATCACAGATGTCGTCTATTATTACGATATCCTTATCCGTTACATCCCCTATCACCACCATGCTTGCTATTTCATTTGCACGCTTTCTGTGCTTGTCACAGATTACCATTTCTGCATTGAAATAACTTGCAATTTCTCTTACCCTATTGGTACTACCCACATCGGGGGCCGCAAAGGTAAGGTTTTCCACCTTCAGTTGTTCTATGTAAGGGATAAAAACTGCTGAACTATCCAGGTGATCAACCGGTATATCAAAATAGCCTTGTATCTGAGGTGCATGCAGATCCATCGTTATCACACGGTCTGCACCTGCGGCCACTAACATGTTGGCAACCAGCTTACTGCCAATTGCTACACGCGGTCTGTCTTTTCTGTCTTGCCGGGCATATCCGTAATAAGGAATTACCGCGATCACCTTATAAGCCGAAGCCCTGCGGGCGGCATCGCATCATCAGCAACAATTCCATCAGGTTATCCGTAGGCGCCTGTGTACTTTGAACCAGGAAAACATAATCTCCACGGACACTCTCCATGAAAATGGGGCAAATCTCTCCATCACTGAAGTGTTGGATATTTACTTTACCGAGCCTTGTGCCATATTTCTTACAGATCTGTTCGGCGAGCTGCTGAGAACCTGTTCCGGCGAAAATTTTAGCAGTAGATTGCATGGACATATAATTGCGGCGAAGATATAGATTCGCTATCACTCACATTACCACCCGGAAAATTTTTACGATTATTCTCACGCCGGCAATTGCCAAATAAATTATCAAAAAGCAAAGGCTGGTTTATAAAGATTTTTTAATGTTTACTTTTCTTACTTGGGTTTGGCTAAAGCCAGAGCCTTTTTACACTATTGCCCTCTCATTAATGACGAGGCAAAGTCATTGCAATATATCGTGCTCTCGTCAAATCCAATACTCAAAAGAAATAATGGGATAGTCACAGTTTTCAGGGGTATGACAGATAAGAGTATCCTTTGTCAATGTTGTAATTGAAGCAAAAGAGGGAATGCTCATCACCGAAACAGTAATGAGAGAGGGTTATATAAATATCACCTCAAATGTGAGATACTATAAATGGAATAAAATTGGACAAAACCGCAATTATAAAACTATCAACAATACATTTGCAGGGCAAAGACCTTTTGCCGATACAATTCCTGTTTGTTCAGCAGCTATACTATAGACCTTCTGACTAAATACTTAATGCAAGGCAGCCACGGTAGTATTCGTTGCAGGAACTTCCGGCTGAGTTGCTTTCTGTTCTGTTTTACTGATATCTGTTGCGGTACTGTTGCAACTATAAAATATAGTTGAGCAGATAAAGATGGAGAATAAAAGAGCGACGATGTACACGCCTGCAAAGAAAAGGGCCGGGTGTAATGCGCCCATAGGGGTAATGCTTCTGGTCTTCATAGGTATTTATGTTTTTCGGATATTGCCTGGGATACGTTAAATACGCCCCATTTTTTATATCACTGAGTCTAAAGTATTCTCAGTTTAACACTTATGCAAGAGAAAAAGTACTCGATAAAATTCTGGGCAAAAGACGACCGTCCGAGAGAAAAATTACTCTCAAAAGGACCTGAAAGCCTTAGCGATTCAGAGTTGCTGGCTATCCTTATCAATAACGGAAACAAGGAGAAAAGCGCCGTAGAGCTGGCAAGGGATGTATTGAAGCTTGGTAAAGACAATCTTCATGAACTAGGGAAGCTGAATGTAAAAGAGATTACTGCAGTGAAAGGTATTGGTGAAGCCAAAGCAATTACCATTGCCGCAGCGATGGAGCTTGGCCGTCGTCGTCAGGCCTATTCTTTTCTGCAAAAAGAGGTGGCGGGTTCAAGTAGCGATATTGCGCGGTTCTTGCAATCAAAACTCAGGGATTATCAGCACGAGGTATTTGCCGTAATCTTTTTAAACCAGGCGAATAAGATCAATCATTTTGAAATACTGAGTGAGGGAGGCATAACAGGAACGATTGCTGATCCGCGCATCATTTTAAAAAAAGCGTTACAGGAAAATGCCGTGAGCCTGGTGTTGAGCCACAACCATCCTTCCGGAAGTTTAAAACCCAGCAGGGCTGATCAGGAGCTGACATTAAAGATAAAAGAAGCTGCCCGTTACTTCGATATCCGTGTAATTGATCACATTATTGTTAGCGAACATGGCTATTACAGTTTTGCCGATGACGGGATTTTATAATAAGCTAAAAGTACTTTTCTACCCACAAAATGTTCCTACGAAACATCAAATATTGAAGTAAACTAAATTGACACGACAAACATAAAAATATGCTGATCAGCAGCCCACAGAATTGTTTTGCTCCAGAGAAGAAACATGTTAGTAGAAGATAAGTGTTGCTTTGAAGTTGTAGCTCCGCAGGAGCACCATCATTTTGTCATGCTCTGCGAGTACAATCAATCTATTTTTTTAACTGTTATTCTATGTTCTTATTGCTCCATATCTTTTAATAAAAAAGGAAGTTCTTTAAAAAGACTACGCAATTTTCTAAAGACTATTTCATATTGTCCGCTCAAAGTAGAAGATATCTCTTTTTCTTTTTGAATTCGAAAATTATACTGCTGTTTTGTCTCGTCGCTGTTAATACCGATAAAAACGGTGCCCCCGGCAATGTTTAATTCTTTTGTTTCTATAAAAAGTCTGTCCGCGGTGTAGCCGGTTGCAGGAGGAAGAGGAATTCCTTTTCGCTTTTGTCCGACCTTACTTTTTTGAATAACATATCTCACAGTTTCAAGTGTGCTGTCATCCATGACAATTTGCTTTTGATAATTGATATAATTCCAGTCGTCATTGCTCGGAGACCAGAAGTTTAATATCATTAAAGAATCCAATACAATTATTTCGTACGAGAATCTATCTTTACTCGAATATCCCTCAGAATGGTAGTAGTCAATTTTATAGTTTGATTTTTCAGCTCCTTTAAAAACATTTACATAACTGGTATCAATGCGGACAGAATCAAAATTAGTTTCGACTTTTTGAGCTTGGGCAGTTATGAGAACAAAAACAGTGGCCGATGCCAGAATAAGTTTTCTCATTTGCATAGAATATGGTAATCTCAGGAATTTACTATCTAACGAAATTACTCTGCATGTTTTTGCATTTGTCGCGATTTCCGACTTACGGACTCACAGACTACAGACTCCCAACTTCTCTACGCCTGTGCAGTAGGACCACCAAAGTTGAATGGTAATTGAATCTCTTCAAGGTCTTTAATAGGACCATTAGCAGCTTCAAAACGACCGATATTCTCAGTCAATGCTTTCATGAAGCGCTTGGCATGTTGCGGCGTCAATATTATTCTTGATTTTACCCGGCTCTTCGGAGTGCCTGGCATTACGTTTACAAAGTCGATAACAAATTCAGCATGGGAGTGTGTAATGATTGCAAGGTTTGCATAATTACCTTCTGCTACTTCTTCCGATATTTCAATATTCAATTGATTGGGCTGTTGCTGCTCTGGCATGTTTAGATTGTATTTCAGCGAAGGTACTGTTCTTTTGAACAGTAGTGCCAGCTATAACAAATGTCAACAACAATACCAGGCTGTCGAAAGTCTTTAATCTAAATATTGAAAGCTGTAATTCTATTGGTATCAGGCGGTTTTCTTTTGGCAAATAGTGCTAACTTTAAAATGAAACAAACTTGCAAGAATGAAACATCTTATCCTAGTAACAACTATATTTCTTACTGCATCATGCCTGAAAGCGCAACTTACCTATTCGCAATACCAGATATTACATGCATCGGACTTGGCGGAAGCCCGGTAACTTTTGATCATCAGTATGATGATATAATTGGCGAAGCTTTTTTTTCAAAAGACTGGATGGCCGGCACTGCGTACACCTCAACAGGTAAAAAGTATATCAATCTGAAATTGAAATTTGACGTGTATGCGAATAAACTATTCGCCGACCTGAACGGAACTGTGTATGATGTAACGATCGCCAATATTTCCCGTTTTGATCTTTATCCAAATGCAAATGATACTGCTACTATGCTGACATTTATTAAAGGTTTTAAGTCCGCAGATTTTAATTCAGAGAAGTATTTGCAGGTATTAAGCCAGGGTAAATTATCCTTTGTAAAATACCTGTCGAAAGATATTAAAGAGGTGTATGAAAACGGCCCGCTGGATAAACAGAAAAAACTGATTGACAACAATCGTTACTACGTGGTATCCGAAGCGGGTGATGCAGCCGATGCAAAGTTGAATAAAAAGAGTATGGAAAAAATAATCGGATCCAAATGGAACGATGTCAATAAATACGCTTCTGATAATAAACTATCCTTTTCCAGTGAAGAAGATTGGGGGAAATTAATACAGTATTATAATAAGTTGTAGTTGATAAGTTATGTGTTGCACATGTTACAGCAGGAGGTGTCTGCTAAATATGAAAAAGAGGTGATCTGTAACAGACCACCTCTTTGCTTTTCTTTTCTATAGTTATTATTCAATTATCTTGGTCCCTGGTAAACCAATGTTGCTTTTACAACCCTGGTATTGGGGGCAGTTCCCCAATCGAATGCAAGATGAAAAGTTTTGGTTGCAGGATCATAATAATTATCCTCCCCGACGGTATTCTTTAATACAGGGTTAGCAGCCGATGCTACTGTAACTTCATTTGTAGCCGGGTCAATTGTAAGGTATGTGCCATCAATACCGGCTATACCACCACCACCATGCCATACTGGTACATACGATAATGTATTAGCACTTGTAGTGGGCAACTCAACTGTCAATCCTTCTGTAGAACCGCTAAGTGCAGGATCAGGACCTGTAGCAGAGTTTCTGCTAATTGTGCTTCCTGGGCCATAGGCATATATGCCATCCCATTGATTGCGTACGTTGGCTACGATCAAAAGGTTTTTATGATCATCCAATATAGTGCTTGGACCTCCCTGAACTGAAGAGACTGTGAAGCCAAGACCAAACTGAATGCCATAAGAAAGCAATTTGGTAAGATCGATGCTCAATTTTCCCGTACCTTCTTTTGAATTTGCAGGAATGGTAATAGTCAACGGCATAGTATAGGTATCCGTCGGCATATCATCGTATTCAGCGCCATTGGCATCATTATATGCAGTTACCAAATCTGCATTAGGGGTCAAGGTAACTGTGATGTCGCTTCCATATGTTTTACCTGAAGACAAAAACACATTAATCGAAGTATCCATCGTAGTTAAGTCGCCGGGAATATCCAGAAAAATATAGTCGCCATTATTAATACCGAATCCAACGGCATCTTTAGATCCTGCACTTGCATTCGCAAGCACATTCTGATCTTTTTTACAACCCACCATACCAAAGGCGGCGATTGTAAACGCTGCAATTAAAAAATATAATCTCTTATTCATTTCCTTTTATTTATTGTTTAATTATAGGCTGTTTTCTCAATGCGATTTATTGATTATGGCTTATCCCACCATATTCTTCCATATTGAGAATCGTTTTCACCATTGGTATCATACTGAGCCGCCGCAGCCTTTACGTTTGTCGGGTTATAGCTGTATTCGTTTGTACCATACGCAAACCTTCTTGGAATCGTGTGAGACGTGCTGCCCGGTGCCGGATCAAGAGCAGGGAACCCTGTTCTTCTCCACACACTCCAGCCGCGTATACCTGCAGGATAATGTGTAACCCATTCCTGAGTTGCTATTTTTTCCAATTCACTACCGGTAGATAAATCTATCGTTGCCTGCGCCATATAATCAGCGTATGCAGAAGCATCATAGTCTGCTCCCATCCATTGTTTCCAGCTTTCTTCGATACCTGTTGCATACATCGCTGCAGCATCTTCTGTAGTCCAGCCTAATTGTGCAGCTTCTGCCCTTGCGAGGAATACTTCACCACTTGTGATAATATTAAAAGGATCGGTGTCTTTGGAATCTGCGCCTGCGAGCAAACGAGCCCATTGCGTATTGGCATTAGCAAATGCAACTGCATCTTCTCTTGTCAATCCATAAGGGAACCCAATTACAGAACCGCTTGATGCAACTGTGCCATAATAGAAATAACGGTAATCGTTATGGTTATTTAACCAATCAACCATTGTTTCAGAAACACCATAGTCTAAACGTTGAGTGATGTTGTAATAGTTGTAAATCGGGTTAGGAAAGTTACCGCCCGGGAAAACCAATTGAATGTTTTCACCTTCTTCTATTACACCGCCATTTGCAGGATCTATTGCTTTATTGAATTCTGCTGCACCCGTTGCAGGATCTACCTTGGAAAGGTTCAGCGCCAGCAAAGCATGAATTGAGTTTGCAAACTTTTTCCATTTTGACATATCACCATCGAAAAGGATGTCACCTTTAGGACCTAATTTATCATCTTCAATTTGTGCTACAGCTTGCGATAATTCGCTGAAGAAGCTGTTGTACAAGTCTTGTTGTTTGTCGAAAGCAACGATACCGTTATCTCCTTTCAATGCTCCTGAATAGGGCAAATCACCGTATCCATCAGACAATGAGCTGAAGATATAGGTCTTCAATATACGTGCAACAGCAATCTGGTTATTATTAGAACCATTACCGATACCTTCAGCAAGCGCTGCTGTTTCTGGATCGCTGTTGTAATTGATGATGTTCTGCAGGTCAAACAAAGATCCTGCATATGTTCCATCCCAATTAGGGTTGGATTTGGTGTATGTAGAAACCTCAGTATACTGTGTTTCTGAAAAATACTGGGCGTACAAACCAGCAATGGTTGTGTAGCCACCCGCATCCCATGTAACGCCGGCTAAACCCGACAACACGTTTGTTAAAAGGCCCGGGGTAGAAGGGCTGCCTGTAGCGCCGGGGTTTTGGTTCGTGTCATCAAATTTATCAATCTTGCTACAGGAAGAAGCAACAACCAATGAGGTTATCATTCCCGCCGTTAAAAAGTGTTTGAATTTATTAAAAGTCATTGTTTTCAATTTTTTGTTTCCAAAAATCATCGTTTAGAAAGTAAGAGTAACATTTACACCCATTGAACGCACTGATGGCAACTGACCGTTTTCTCCGAATACGCTTGATATTTCAGATGGGTCGAAGTTTCTTGATGCACTGTATATCAACCATGGGTTGCGTGCAATTAATGAAACTGTTGCTCCCTGTATCCACTTGCTCATGGTACCGATACTTCTAACAGGTACATTATAACCGAGGCTTACTTCTCTCAACTTAACGTATGAAAGATCATGAATGAACGGAACAGCCAAACCGCTACCAGAAGCAAACTGGTGGAAATAAGTATACCCATCAACATACATGTCAATTGGTGTCTTACTGTCCACAGAGCTTACACCTGTTACGTGTACACCACCGCCATTGGCTGTAGCATCACGTACGTTGGCGCCACGGTCATTTGTAGATGCTGTATAATCCAGCAATCCTGAATACATACCCCAGCTTTCTGTGAGTGAGAAGAATTTGCCACCAAACTGGTAGTCGAAGCTTACATTCAACAGGAAGTTTTTGTAGGTAAACAAGTTCTGAAAACCACCTGTGATCTTTGGAACGATGCTTCCCCAGTCTTTATCAGGATCTGAACCAACATACAAACCTGTAGCAGGATCAACTAATGGTTTACCACCGTCGCCTGTTTTATAACCACCGCCGATCAACTGGCCCCAGTCTTTATTTAACACCTGGTAAGCAGAAGCGTATCTTAATGCACCACCGCTAAACACTGCACCTATCCAGTTGAAGTTAGGATCTCCGCTTGGGTTAGATGGTTGGATACGATCTTGTCCTTCCACAATTTTCGTAACCGGGTTCTTTACTAACCAGCCCAATGTTTTTGTAGCTGACCATGTAAAGTCTCTTGTTTTAACGATTGTACCATTCAACGTAAACTCGAATCCATGTCTTTCAACAGTAGCCGCGTTGATTGTTTTTGAAGTATATCCGCTTACGCCATCGATTGTGATAGCCACGGGTTGGTTTTCTGATTTTTCGTTGTAGTAGTTTACGTTAAATCCAAACCTGTTTTTCAGGAAACGTAATTCCAAACCTGCTTCATAGCTCGTGATCAATGATCCTTTCAAAGCAGCATCCGGTACAGCATTCGGAGTACTCATCAGATAGTTACCATTCCACTGATACTGACCGATACCATATCCGAAGAAGTTATCGTAGATATTCAGTGACAATGGTTTCTTACCCCAGCTACCATATAATTTGATAAATGATACTGCTGAAGGCAAATGAAGTATTTCAGAAGGTACAAAAGCAGCACCCACTGAAGGATAGAACAATTTATTATTATTCTCAGGCAATGTAGAAGACCAATCCTGGCGAACAGCCCATGTAGCACTGATGAATTTGCGATATTCAAAATCACCAGAAGCAAAGATTGAATTGGTTTTAGACTGTTGTCTGAAGTTACCGATTGAAGGCTGTGACTTCGAATTAGCAATTGCGTAGAAGTCAGGAATGATTAAACCATTCACAGTTGACGCGTTGTTGTTCTTTTCAGTATAGGTATTTACGGCACCCCCTGCAAGAACATTCACTGCTAAATCTTTGAAGAAAGTATGATTGTACGTTATGATTCCTTCGTACGTCATTTCATTCTTATACTGTTCGTTTGTATAGTAGCTCGCTAATAAACCAGTCTGACTTGCACTTTGTTCCAGGATTGATTTCACCCTGTTTTCTTCCCAAAGGCTGATCTGGTCTTTTCTCACTGTACCTTTCAAACCGAAACCACCGGGAAGGTTTACTTTGATGTAAGCGTCGCCGAAGATGCGGTCTCTTCTTTTTTCATAATCAAGGTTGTCCATGTATGAATAGAAGTTGTACCAGTAGTTACCAGAATAGAATGCAGCAGGATCGCTTGCATCATAACCGTCTGGATTATGCGCCCAGTTCCATGAAGCCAATGTACCAGCAGGTGTTTTCAAACCACGCAATTCTTTCATGATTTTCATATCAAGGTCGCGGTGGTTCCATTGACCGAAGTTACCTGAAGACTGGTTGGCATATCCGTCATCAAATTCACCATGGATCTTCTGTGTGTTGTATGTTAAGTCAACACCAGCAGTGATGAACTTATTCAGATCAACAGTTGTAACAGTAGAAAGGATGTTTCTGTCTGAACCTGAATTAGGGATCAAACCTTTAATGTCTTGCTTTGTGTAAGACAATCTTGTGCTATATCCTTGTCCACCTTTGGTAAACGATATGTTGGTATTGTTTGTAACGCCGGTTTCCCAGAAATCTTTGATGTTATCTGGCTGCGGTGTAAGTGATGCAGTTTTGAAAGAATATTTTGTACCAGGCACCCAAGCATACCAGGGAATGTATTCCTGACCTTCCATTTTAGGTCCCCAGCTTGCGTCGTCGGTATAGTCTGGAAATTGTTTACCATCCAGAGCCTGCCATTCAACAGGATCATTGCCTGCATTGTAATGGTATGTTGTTAAATGGTCAACACCACCACCTGCGTAGGTGTTCTGAAGATGCATCAGGCGTGTAGGGCGATCAAACATAGTGCCTTGTGAAAGCTTAATCGTACCTTTTGAGTTTGTACCTTTTTTGCTGGTAATAACCAATGCACCATTGATGGCACGACCACCGAAAAGCGCTGTTGCGTTCGCACCTTTCAGGAAGGTAACAGACTCAACGCTTTCAGGATCGATGTCCATACCATTGTCGCCAACGATAGTACCGTCAACAACGTAGATCGGACCAACGTCACCGGCAAGGCTCAAACCACCTCTTACTCTCGCAAAAGACTGGCTGTTCAGCTTTGTACCAGATTGGGTACGAAACTGTACGCCGGCAATTTTACCAGCGAGGGCATCATTAATGTTTGTTTGGGGAATGATTGTCAACGCATCAGATTTTACAACCTGGGCGCTGAACGGGGTTGTTCTCTGTTCTTTTTTTACTCCGAAGGCTGTGGTAACCACCACTTCCTGGAGGCTTGAAGTAGTTGTTTTAAGGTTAAACGTGACAGTGTTTTCTGAACCGATTTTAATTTCTTTTGGTTCCATACCCTGGGCGCTGGCAACCAGTACGCTACCCTGGTCTGCTTTAATGGCGAATTTTCCATCAGCATCAGCAGAAGCTCCTTTCTTTGAGCCTTTTACAAGAATGGTTGCGAATGGAATGGGCTCTCCCTTTTCATCGGTCACTCTACCGGTGACCACCTTCTCTTGTGCAAACAAAAATGCTCCGCATAGCATAAGTGCAGAGCATAGTAATGCAATTTTTCTCATGTGTGTCTAAAGTTTTTAATTAAACAGAACGGCTTTCTTTCGAAAACCACGTTTGTGAACAGATAGTAAAGTTTTATAAGACAACGTCCTAAAACTTTACGCTGCTGCAAATATGAAGTTTTCTTAATAAAATCTTAAAATAATGTTCTATTTTTTAAAAATCACTAAATAACACATTAAAAAACAATGCTTTTTAGGATATATTATGATTTGAAACGAGAAGGCGATAATTGAATTTTGGATTATTGTCGCCAAGATGTGGCTGTGCCCGATATAATTTGGACAATCAATGGAGGTGGAAATTGAGTTCCGGGGAGGAAAAAAGAAGCTTATGAAACTGAAAAGGTTTAAATACAGATAACGGCAAACTGCACACAATCTGTCTTATGATTACCCATATAGATTTTTCAGGCCAACGTCTTTTAAAAATGTATTGTGTAAAAAAACTTCTCTAAAAGTGATATAAAAGCTGCGAGACGTTACGAAAATCGAATAGTATTGTCGCTTATAATTGGGATACAGTATTAAACAAGAGGCCATCTTTATTATAAGATGGCCTCTTGTTTCAATTTAAGAAATGATTCATTATTGCTTTTGCAACACAAATTTCTTTCCGGGATTTAAGCTTCCGCCGTAGTCGACATCAATCTTCAGGCTGATGCCACCGGTACAGGAAAATATAAAACCTGAACCCTGAATTTTTGTAAGAGTACCATCTCCATAATGACCGGTTGCCTGGTTAGCGATGGTAACAGCACCGGTTATCGGATCAATATCCAGAACTGTAGGAACAACGTCCGGGCTTTCTCCCTTAATTACTGATGGATAAGTCAATAAGCTGAGTTGATTCGCTTTTGGCCCGGCCTTAACGCTAATAACATCGCCAACATTATAGTCTTCCCAACTGTCGGTGGTCACTTTGTATGAACCCACAGTTGCAGCTTCATCATATTTGCAGACAGCCGTTGCAGTCCAGTTCAATGCCATTTTATAGCCAGGCAGTGATTGGAAGTTCGTGGGGGTATTGGCGTTAGAGAATTTTCTTCCATCTTTTGTTATCACTTCATTCTGTAACGTATATTGATTGCCTGGCACTATAGAGGCCGGAGCCAGTGCAGCAGCAATTTCCGCTGTTGTCACAGTTAAAGTTGTAACATCAGAATATGGAACATTCTTGATCAATTTCCAACCTGTCGGATCAAATGTATTTGCTTTAGTAGCGAGGTAGATATTAATGCTTTCCACCGGCGACCCCTTTTCCTGTACATCGATAGACACAGTCGCAGATGGATCACTGAAATTGAGATTTTGATTGGTCACCTTTGCAAGAGTGATATACGAACCCAGAATCAACGTGTTCGAATCGCCGTTGATAGTTCCTTTTTTACAAGAGTTTAACCCAACAATAAAAAAGGCAACTCCTGATAATATTAAAATGATTTTTTTCATTGCTTAATAATTTAAGTTATTAATGGTATAAATTATCAGGATTAGTATCCCAGAATACCTTAACATTTGTTACCTGTTTTTGCGTAACGTTCTTGTTCAGGTTTACATACACAGCCGGATAAAAGAATGAACGGATAAAATTTCCCGGATCCTGGATGATCGTTAACTGGAAGTTGTCTGGCTTGGCTGTACGGCGATATGTATTGTATGGTTCGATACCATTACCCCATGAAGCGATATAAAACTCTTTTTCAATGATGTTCAGCTTTGCATCATTTGAAGCAGCAGCTTCATACTGGCTTTTTACATAATTAATATATTTATTAATCTTGGTATCGGTCATCAGGTATGTGGTATCACTGGTAGGCCCATAGTTAATAGAACCGGGGAAGGCTCTTACTTTCGCCATTGATTCAGTAATACCTTTTACCAAAAGCGCTTCAGCATCACCGGTAGTTCCAAGTGTTAAGGCAGATTCAGCCTGTAAAAAATAATTGAATGAGCTTAGAAAGATTGGTTCCATGCCTAGCCCTTTAGCACCTACTTCTCTACCAGAGCTTTGCCCAACCGAGATATTCTGATTATAATCTAATGCGCCAGCAGCAGGGTAAACACCCCAAGTCGATTTCACAAGTTCATCTGGGCCATTTCCTTCATTATTGCCATGATCTCGGCCCCACCAGCCACCGGGTAGAATACAGTATGGTGAAGTTGGGGGATATTGCGGTGGCATAGCACGGTAGAAGCATGCTAAAGCAAACTGGAGTTTGGTTTGATCAGACAAACGAGAATCAGAAAAATCTGTGGGACGCAGAATCTGTCGGTAGAAATAATAACGTGTTCTTGGATCCATGAAACCTTTTTCCTGAGTGCATACCCACATGGCATAGGTTCCCAGATAAGAACTGGTACCATTATCAGTTCCGTAGTTATTGACATACCTTGGATCACGGCTATCGGGAGCAGAGGGTTTAGAGCCATACTTAAATACGAAATCATTGGCAGAACTATTAACCAAATTTCCGTCAGCAATTAATGCATTGATCTTATCTTTTGCACTTGCGTCTACCAACCTTGTTTGTACATAAGCACGGAGTTTCAGTGTTTTGGCAAGTGTAACCCATTTTGCAGCGTTACCACCGTAGAAGATATCGTTCGTAGGTGATGACGTAGTTGATTTGCCAAGCGTGGTTATTGCATCATCTAATAATGCTATTGCCGCTGCATATACGTCTTGTCCTTTATCGGCTTTGGGGTTTGTGTTTTCTACACCGAGGTTAGCTTCAGAATAAGGAACATCTCCAAACATGTCAACCAGTGTAAACATGGTAAATGCTTTCAGCACTTTTGCAATACCTGAATGAATGTATTGTCCTTTTTCTTCCGCAATCGGAATCAACGTGTTGGCTGTCTTAAACACCGATGTATAAGCCGTAGTCCACACACCATCGAAGCTTGTTGGACCATATGCATTAAAATAAGTAGGCCCGAACATTGTTTCCTGGCGTACTAAAGGATCCATAAGATTGGACGCATCACGATGAAAATCTTTGAATTTCAGAATAGTATTATTTAAATAAAGATCTACATCCCCCGCATCCAGGCTCGCTTGATTGGGGTCTGTCAATAAGCTGTCAAATTTGTCATCGATCTTCTTGCATCCCGAGGATACAATGACCGATAGAATAGTAAGTGATATTATTAATTTTTTCATTTTACTTTTTTTAAGCATTAAAAGGTTACACGGATGCTACCGCCAAAACGACGTGCAGAAGGACCAGCAAAGAAATCAAGCCCTCTGTAGCTTGTAACACCGAGGCTGTTGCTTTCCGGATCATAACGCACATACTTTGGAACGTTTGGAGCGAGGTAAAACAAGTTGTTACCTGTAAATACTAATGAAATTGAGCCGAAGGGTGTTTTATCTACCAATTTTCCAGGCATTACAAAAGAGAGTGACACTTCGCGCAAACGGATGAGCGTTGCATCATAGATTGCTACATCCGGGGGGCCAAAAGCGTAAGCATTGAAATAAATGTTGTTAACACTTTGCTGGTGATCATTCGGTGTGCCATCCTGCTTAACCGTATTAGGTAAAACGAAAGGTAATGTTCTGTCAAAGTCGGTATCTTTAGTCAATCCTCTTGATAACATGGTACGCACTGTATTAGAGAATACTTTGCCGCCATGCGTGTAATCCCATTGCATTCTGAATGAAAGACTTTTGTAACTCACAGTGCTTATTCCGGTCAATTTATATTTTGCATTGGGATCGCCAATAATGCCTATATCAGCGGAGCTTAGATAGTAGCCATTGTTATCAACAATGTATTTCCCGGATTTGGAATCAATCTGTCGATAATTTGCTTGAATAATGCCAAGGGGTTGGCCGTTTTTAGCAAAGGTGCCGAGATTAGTAAAACCGCCGGTTACGATTTGCTTAATGTCATCCGGTAAATCATGTACTTTGCTTCTGTTGAGCGTAAATACGCCATTAAGCTCCCAACTCCAATCCTTGTTCCTAACGACGAAAACTCCGAGGGCAGCTTCAATGCCTTTATTATCCACAGACCCGGCGTTGATATTTGTAACTGTGGAACCTGTAGAAGGGTCAAGCTGTCTGTCAAGGATCTGGTTTGAAGAAGTTCTGAAATATCCAGTAAGATCAAGACTGATCCTGTTGTCCCAGAATTTGCCTTCGATACCTGCTTCCGCTTCTTTAATAAGCTCTGGTTTCAGGTTCGGGTTTGGTAAACGGTTAGGAACAGCGGCTACGGTCAAAGCGTTACCATTTACATCAACAAATGAATTAGTTGCAATGCTAAGCGAAGATCTTGTATTGTATGGATCAGGAAAGCGAGCAGAAGTTGAATAACCCAATCTCACTTTTAAATAGTTGATCGTTCTCGAACCTTTCAAAGAAGCAATTGCTGTAGTAGGGATAAATGAAGCGCTTACACCCGGATAGAAAAGAGCTCTGTTTGCTTTTTCTAAAGTCGAAATCCAGTCGTTTCTTCCGCTTACCGTTACGTATGCATAATCCCTAAACCCAAACTGGCCCTGGAAATAAGCGCCGGTCCTGATTTTCTCTTTTTGATATTGTAGCACGTATATTTTGCTCTCGTCATAAATATCGTGACTGGTAAAATTGCCGTGATTAAAGAGACCGTAAACAGTTTGATAGTTGCTTTTTAAACCATCACTATTGAATTTATCGGATCTCCAGTCTGCACCAACGGTCGCATCTACGCTGAAATCACTATTAATCTTGCTTTGATAAATAGCATTGATATTGTGGTTCAGAATGGAATTGAAGATGCTTGCTGTACGATATAATCCATTTACATAATCAGGTCCACCGGCTTTTCCGCCTTTATTGACTTGTAAAGAAGTTTGCTCACTGTACACATCATAGCCGAAACGGTAATTGATGCTTAACGATTTCAATACATCATACTTGAAACCCATTGTACCATAAGACCGGAAAGTTTTGTCTGTATTTAATGAGTTTGCCGCTGTCCATCTCGGGTTTTCGATATCATTTCCATTACGATAATAAATTGAGCCATGTGTTAATGGATCTTCGTATGGTAACCCCATCAAATCAACACTCCGTGGTGTGAACAACACAAAACCGAATATGGAGGTTACATCAGGCCCACCCCCGTCGCTATTTGATCCTGTAGCAGGTGTTGCAAAATCAGTGATCGCGAAATTGAATGCTGAGTTCATTGTAATGCGATTTGACAGTTTTGCAGTACCGCCCAATCCAAAATTGTTTTTGAATACGCGGTTGCCTGGAGTAAATCCATGATCATCCATGTAAGAATAGTTTCCATTAAAGGAAACCTTATCTGATGAACCTGAAAGATTGATAGAGGTAGTACTAACCAAACCGGTTCTGAAAAAATCTTTTACATTATTGGGATGGTCTACATAATCATACTTTTTACCCGCATAAAGCTCGGGATATGCAGCCTGGTAGGCCGGTGAATAGGCAAGTTGGATCGGAGGATCAGTAAATTTAGCACCCCAGTTACTAAACGCTGCAGAAGGCACTAAGTCAAAACCACCACCATAATGGTGCTGATAATCGGGCAGATTAGCTACCTGGTTAGCGAAGTAAGACTGGCTTACTGTTACTTCTTTTTTCTTTTGCGACTTGCTGCCGGCGCCATTTTTTGTAGTTACAAGCACAACACCGTTTCTTGCTGCTTCGCCGTAAAGTGTTGTAGCGCTTAAACCCTTCAAAACGTTGATGCTTTCAATGTTGTTTGGGTCGAGATCCAGGAAACGGCTCGAAGTAGTTGTGCCACCACCGTATTGAAAGCCTGCGCTTGAATTATTACCCGCATCAAATGGTACACCATCGACAATAAATAGTGGAGTTGTGACTCCTCCATTAATACTACTCAAACCACGAATCTGAATGTTTGTACCCGATCCTGAAATACCACTGGTGTTCAGGATATCAAGGCCCGCTACTTTACCATTTAAGACGCGGCCAATATCACCTTCACTTCTCAATTCCAGGTCTTTTTTGTCGACTGTGGAAACTGCATAGCCCAACGCCTTTTTTTCGCGTTTGATACCCAGTGAAGTAACGACCACTTCACTCAGTGACTGGTCGCTTTGTTTCAGTGAAATCGTTACGGTCGATCCCGATACAGTTGTTTCTACTGTCTGGAAACCGACGCCGCTGATAACTAACACAGCATTGGCAGGTGCATTTAATTTAAAAGAACCATCTGCCGCTGACGTTGTACCCGCCTTGGAATTCTTGATTTTAATTGTCGCCCCGGGAATCGGGAGACCGCTTGCATCGGTAACCTGTCCGGTTACTGTGTTCTGTGCCCATATATCAGGTGCACAAAACAACAAAACGCTCAGAAAGAGCAATGCTAATTTTCTCATTTGTGTGTGTTTTGGTACTACTTTAAAAATCAAAGAGATTCGGACTTAATTGCCTGAGTAACATTGAAACATTTTACAGCTTCATTAGCGTTACACTTTTACAAATATGGGAGATTGTTAGAAATTATCTAAAATTTATCATATTTTTTAAATAATAATCAATAAACGATTAGTAAATAGAGTGATTATAAATAAAGGATAATTTGCAACTTAACTTCTGACTTAGTATTTCCCTTTATCAAGTCCAATCCGGAGCCGATTGATTCTTGTTCCGGTAAGACGGATTGCGACCATTTTGCCCAACATGAGATGTGTTTGCTGACGTCGTAATTCAGGTTTAGATAATACCTATATCCTTTACCAAAAAAGGCGGGAATGGAATAGCTATAAGGAAGATCATTTTCATAAGCATACAGACGGGAATTATATCCTCCTGTTTCAAAATATTGCAATCGCAGAGAGCCTGAATAAGGTTTTAATGATGGATTGTAAACAATGTCGAAAAAACCAAGAAATCCGTTTTCTTTTGAGAGATTGTTTTTATTAAACCATAATAATTCAATGCGATTGCGTAGAAGAATATCGGGAGTTACCTGGCAACTGAATTGTGTTCGCCAATTCAGTTTTGGCGCAAATACAACCTGGTTGGGAACAGTAGCATTATCCGGTTGATTGATTTGCTTAGTCTCGTTGTGAAACCGAGTGTATACTTCAATTCGTTTATTTGGAGTGTAGGTCAGCTGTGCGAAAAAATCTTTGCCTGAAGAAGGCGCATCTACAAGATATTTCAGCCACGGAAACTTATAAAAATCTGCATACGCATCAATCCGCAACGATTGAACAGGCCGGATAGTAATACCAGCATAGAAACCATTCTCATTTGCAGGAAATGTATTTTCAGTAAACGCATTTCCGTTGATGGATTGATATTTACTGCTGATAGAACGATGAACCAATGACAGATCTACCTTGGGATCCACACTTATTAATAACCCGTTGACAAATGCTTTATCAAAATTCTTATCAACGGCTGCTTCCCCGAAGAAATGAAAATTGCTATAGGTATAGCTGTAATCAATACTGGTGTTACTCCATTTTTTTCCTGCTATTGCGTAAAGATTATAAGGCTCTGATCTTTTCTGAAGAGGTGATGAGAATGAATAGTTGACAGAATTAATCCCAATATGCAATTGCTTTACACTCCATGAAATATTACCGCCAAAGGCAAATTGATGCAGATTATTGCGATCATCCAGTTCATTTTGTGTACGGTTATAGCCCGACGTTAGAAAAGATGAAAAGTAATCTTCCGGATTTAGCGTATCTGCGTTGAAATTTGCACTGATTTTCCTAAAGGAGGTAAATGCAGTTGCTTCTATATTTCCTTTGTGAATTGTAATGCCGGCGCCACGATGAAAATTATATTCCCCTGCTGAATTGTATGGACGCAGAATGGTCGATTGCCTCTTAATCGCTGAAATACCTATTCCTTTCCTGAATGCTATACTTTGCCATTGAATTAAACCCTGTCCCATGTTTACAGTAAAATCACCAATCGCCAACGATTGAATAATGCCAAGCTTTCTTATAAACAGGTGAAAGGAATAAAAATCAAATCCATACTTCTCTTTTCCTTTGAAAAATTGCTCACCGGCATCCTTATCCCCAAGTATCCCATACTGCAACAAGTTTTTGTATTGATACTTATAACGGAACAGCAATTTTTGAGGACTGCCCAGGTAATAACTGCCTGTTGCTTTCGGCGTGTAGCCAACCGATTTTTGCAATACCTGCGAATAACGAAGCAATAAACTGCTGTTGCCGTTATTAAATCTTTTTTTAAATGTTTCAAAGAGATCGCCTCTATCGCTTATTGTAACAAAAGGAATTATTTTCCTGATGGTTGGTATATCCCATGTTGGTATTGCCTGCAATTCATAAATACTGATAAATTTTCCGAGCAGTTTCCGATAAGAGAACAGGTTTGTTATTTGCAGATCGGATAAAATTTTTAATTCTTCCAGTTCCTTTTCATCTGCCGTATTCAGATTGATTTGATTTTTCCTGTATTGTTCCATTTGCTGGAGCCAGGAATCATCTTCCGTTTCTGACTGATCTGATGCAGTAAGATTCTCAAGGTGCCTGTTCAATGTTTGAAGGCTGCGTTTGCTGCGCTTTTGTAATCGAGCCTGCAAAAAATACCAGGAGCAATATGATAAAATCAAGTTTCAACTCTATTTGGTTTCTTTTGCCTGGTTTGATTTGAAATTATAAACAATCATAAGCCCGGGCGTTAGTCCCAATTGCGGATGATAACTTGTGATAACGTCTATACGAAAATCTTTTAGCATAGTTCCAAGGCCGAACCAATAAGATGAAGTGGCCGTTGCTATACCAGCTTTTGCAAACAACTGCGGAATGAATTTGTATTGCAAGCCGATGTTTACATTCACAGGTTGATCTTCCTCTTTTTGAATCTCTGCACTTGCAAAAAACTGGCGTGATGCTTCATATCCCAAGCCTGCAGTGTAAACGAATGGAAGTTTTTCGTTTTCACCTTTATTATATTTTCCACCCACCGGATTGTTCAGATGAATTCCAGCGTTTAATTTATCAGTAAGGTGTAAGATTAAACCTCCTTCAAAACTTATCGCTGCCGCAGTCCCATAGCCGGAAGCTTTCACTCCATTGTAATTGAACTGAACGCCTATATCAACTTTATCGCTGAGCTTTCTTGCATAGGCTAGCGCTGTCTGAGTTTCATTATATGTAGCAGAACCAAAATAACTTGCCTTCACCGCAAAATTGCCCGACGTAGTTGGCAATGTGAAGACTATATTATAAAGACTTAATTCATTCAATAAAAATCTTCTTTCACCATATATTCCCACACCTGAGTTTGTAAATCTTGCAAGAGATGCCTGGTTGGCAACAAATGAAAACACGTCACGATTTGTATTACTATAAGCACCTAATCCAATGCCAGGCGCAGCGACAGGTCTTCGAAGAGTTTGAGCCTGTAAAAAATAAAACGATAATAAGGTAAGTGTACAGATTAACAACTTTCTCACAACAGCCAATTTGCTCGTAAATTATAAGATAATCCTTAAGAAGAAACCATTTCAAACACATAAATATTAATGTAATTCGTTGCTTCGTTTTACCTTTGCGCCATGCAAATTTTAGATGGGAAAAAAGCTTCACAAGCTATCAAGGATCAATTGAAATTAGATGTGGCTCAACTGGCTGTAGAAGGAAAAAAAGTACCGCACCTGGCTGCGATACTCGTTGGCAATAATGGCGCAAGTGAAACGTATGTTGCGTCAAAAGTAAAGTCCTGCGAAGAAGTGGGATTCAAATCAACACTAATACGATTTGAAGAATCGGTAAGTGAAATGAAGTTGCTGGACGAAATAGAATTGCTAAATACAGATCCTGATGTGGATGGCATACTGGTACAATTGCCATTGCCGAAACATATTTCGGATGAAAAAGTAATCAATACAATTCATCCTGATAAAGATGTAGATGGATTTCATCCTGCCAACGTTGGCAAAATGGTGCAGGGTTTACCAGCATATGTTGCGGCTACTCCGTACGGCATCATGCTATTATTGGAGCATTATAAAATAGATACAAAGGGGAAACATGCGGTGGTTGTAGGCCGAAGCAATATTGTTGGAAGACCGATGAGCATTTTGTTAAGCAGCAATTCTCCACACGGCAATTGTACAGTTACTATATGTCACTCACATACGAAAAATCTGAAAGAGTTTTGCTTACAAGCAGACATACTGGTTGCTGCCCTGGGTAAGGCTGAATTTGTAACCGCAGATATGGTGAAAGAAGGAGCTGTTGTAATCGATGTTGGCATTACAAGAGTTGCTGATACAACAAAGAAAAGTGGCTTTAAGCTGAAGGGAGATGTGCATTATGAAAGTGTTGCACCGAAATGTTCATGGATAACGCCGGTGCCCGGTGGTGTAGGCCCTATGACGATCGGCGCTTTAATGAAGAATACGTTTATGGCTTGTCAAACGAAGAATTAAAACATTATTTGGCAACGGGCGTTCTTATTACCATGATGTTTTGTTGCGACGCCTGCCGGTAGGTAAAAACAGGCTCCTTTTGAGTTTATGATCCCTGATCAACAGATTCATTCAAAAAAATTTACAGTCACTAAATCAGAAATGATCAATAATAAAGAAATAAATATTGAATCAGCCCACCGCATTGAAACATCTTTACCGGGTATTCCTGTGATGGAACAATTTTACACATTGCAGGGGGAAGGTTATCACCAGGGCCGAGCAGCCTACTTTATACGACTTGGTGGGTGTGATGTGGGTTGCGTTTGGTGTGATGTGAAAGAAAGCTGGAACGCCGACAAGTTTGAAAAAATAAGTAGTGAGGCGTTGCTATTAAAAGTTAAAGAAACCGAAACTGAAATTGTTGTAATTACCGGTGGGGAGCCACTAATGCACAATCTTGACAATCTTACAAGAGAATTGCAAAATGCAGGTTTAAAAACACATATTGAAACTTCAGGAGCTTATCCTAAATCAGGTTCGTGGGACTGGATATGCGTTTCGCCTAAAAAGTTTAAAGCGCCATTACCAGAATTAGTTGCTGCTGCCAATGAACTAAAAGTTGTAATCTTTAATAAGTCTGATTTTGCCTGGGCAGAAAAACATGCGGCACTTGCAAATCTGGACTGCAAGCTATATCTGCAGCCTGAATGGGAGAAAGCAGCTCAAATGACACCGTTGATAATCGAATACATTAAAGAGCATCCTAAATGGGAACTGAGTCTGCAAATTCATAAGTACATCAATGTGCCGTAGGAGAATTGACAATTGGCAGTATGCAATTAGCAATTGCTGCGATTAATAAATTCAGCAATACAGGGAATAAACGAGGGAAAAATTCGTTACTAATAAAGTAATGGACTGTATGAAAAAAATATTCCTGGTCTCCTGCACAATTATCTCGTTCTCGATTGCATATTCACAGAACTACGATCCGGAGAAAGTAAATAAGAAAGCCATTGAAATTTATGGTCAGGGACTCGACAAAGTGGAGAATAATCAATTTAAAGAAGCTATAGATTTGTTTTTGCAAAGCGCTAAAATTGATACAACTTATATCGAGCCATATCTTTCTATCGCTGGCGTGTACGGCCAACTCAAAGATTATGCAAACAGCATTTACTATTATGAAAAGGCGTTTGCAAAAGACAGCAATTACACCGTCGACTCGAAACTTCCATATTCTATCAATCTGGCTGGGTCAGGCAAGTTTGACCAGGCATTGAAAGCGATCAATCAGTTACTGGATAAAAATCCTCCGGAAAATTCTACTACTTATAAAGCTGCAAGTTTTCGTAAAAAAACTTATGAATTCGCGATTCAGTATGCACAGAAACATTCCTCCGAAGATTATTCGTTTCAACCCAAAAATCTTGGTGACAGCATTAATAGCACACAATCCGAATATTTTCCTACGTTGACAATTGATGGAAAAGAATTAGTATTTACAAGAAACTTAGGATACCATAACGAAGATTTTTTCCATAGCACCTTGAAAGATGGAAAATGGAGTTTGGCAACACCGCTAACAGGTGATATTAACACGGAGCAAAATGAAGGTGCCCAAAACATTTCGCAAGATGGGGAGTGGTTAGTATTTACTGGCTGCAACCGTCCCAACGGTTTTGGAAGTTGTGATATCTATATTTCTTATTTAACTACACAAGGATGGAGTGAAGCATTGAACCTCGGAGGAAATGTCAATTCCGATCAATGGGAATCGCAACCTTGCCTGTCACCTGACAAACGAGATTTATATTTTGCAAGTCGCCAAATGGGAGGCTTTGGAGGAAGTGATATTTATGTTTGTCATTTACAAACAAATGGCCGATGGAGTGAACCGGAAAACCTGGGGCCTTCGGTAAATACGCCAGGAAATGAACAATGTCCTTTTATTCACGCCGATAATCAAACTTTATACTTCACTTCGGATTACTGGCCGGGATATGGTGGAGATGATTTGTTTTATACAAGAAAAGGGCCGAACGGAGCATGGAGCAATCCTGTTAATCTTGGCTACCCTATCAATACTATCAATAAAGAAGGAACTCTTTTTATTACAGCTGATGGCGTAACCGCATATTATGCGAGCGACAAAAGCGATAGTAAAGGTGGGATGGATATTTATAGCTTTGAATTACGAAAAGATGTAAGACCGTATAAAACTCTTTGGGTAAAAGGAAATGTATACGATAAAAAGACAACAAAAGGTTTACCATCTGCAGTAGAACTAATTGATCTTGCAACGAAACAAACCATATCGAAAGTACAAACTGATGAACGTGGAAATTATCTTATCACGCTGCCTGTAGGAAAAGATTACGCATTCAATGTAAACAGGAAAGGATATCTTTTTTATTCAGATAATTTTTCTCTTTCGCACAATTCACCAGATTCTGTTTATAAAAAAGATATTCCATTGCAACCGATTGAAGCAAATGCTTCCATCATATTAAATAACATATTCTTTGCTACTAATAAATATGATTTAAAGCCTGAATCACAGGTTGAACTCGACAAGGTCGTTCAACTGATGAAAGATAATCCAACCATAAAAATTGAAATAAGTGGCCATACAGATAATGTTGGTAAACCTGCAGACAACCTGAAACTTTCTAATACTAGAGCAAGGGCAGTAATCAATTACCTGATAGAACATGGTATTCAGAATTTGCGAATGAATGCAATTGGTTTTGGCGAAACGAAACCTATCGCTGATAATAAAACAGATGAAGGAAGAGCCAGGAACAGAAGAACTGAATTAAAAATTCTCTCTCCTTAAAATCATTGCTTCTATTTTTCTTTCGCTTATTTTAGCATCGATTGCTAAGATGAGTAGTGATAATTTGTTATATAAGATCGCCCTTACGTTAATCCCCAACATTGGTCCTGTACAGGCTAAATTGTTGTTACAGCATTTTGAAGCGGAAGAAATATTCAAAGCAAAGAAGTCTTCTCTTGAGAAATTAGTTGGGCCTGCAAATGCAGGTAATATTGAGGCATTCAACGATTACTCAACCGCCGAAGAGGAAATTTCATTTATAGAAAAGTTTAAGATATCACCTCTTTTTATAAATGATGAAAAATATCCGAGACGATTATTAAATTGCTATGACTCTCCCACGCTTTTATATTATCGCGGCGAAGCGGACTTAAACGTTTCAAAGATCATTGCACTTGTCGGCACACGATCCAATACGGATTATGGTAAACAAATAACAGAGAATCTTATAAATGATTTGTCTGCATTAAATGTATTAATCGTAAGCGGGCTTGCTCATGGCATCGATGGTATCGCGCATAAAGCAGCATTGAGAAATAATTTACCAACGGTTGGTGTAATTGCGCACGGACTTGACCAGGTTTATCCGAACCAACACGCTGGTCTCGCAAAAGATATGGTAAAAAATGGTGGCGGTTTACTTACAGAATTCAGAAGTAAAACAATGCCGGATAAATATAATTTTCCTACCCGCAATAGAATTGTAGCCGGCATGAGCGATGCGACAATTGTAGTTGAAAGTGGGATCAAAGGCGGTAGCATCATTACTGCCGATCTTGCAAACGGATACAATAAAGATGTATTCGCATTTCCTGGAAAAACGACTGATGCAAAAAGCGCTGGCTGCAATTTTTTAATAAGGTCAAATAAAGCAATCTTATTAACTAAAGCACAAGACCTGGTGGAATTAATGGGATGGGAAGAACAAAGATCAAAGAAGAAGAGGCAGACAGAGCTTTTTATTGAACTAAGTGAAGAAGAAAAAGTGATAATAAATATCCTCAAAGAAAAAGACTCCGTTCACATCGACGAATTGAATTTCCGAAGCAACCTAAGCAGCAGTAGTGTAGCCTCGGCAATTTTAAATCTTGAACTTCAGAATGTGGTTAATTCTCTACCAGGAAAATTGTATAAGTTAATGTGAAGGAAAGTTGTGAGGTGCCGGCTGTCAGGCCCGACAACCGACACCTCACATCACACACCTATTTTAGTTTCTTAATTAAGCCCTCATTTATCGCTTCGAGGAATTCTTCAGTGTAAAGAAAATGTTCTCCGTGTTTCACTTTGTTGCCATGAACGCAAACAGCAAGGTCTTTTGTCATTTTACCTTGTTCTACTGTTTCTATACACACAGCTTCCAAAGCATTTGCAAAATCGATCAGTGGCTGATTACCATCGAGCTTTCCTCTGAATGCAAGGCCACGTGTCCATGCGAAGATCGAGGCAATCGGATTTGTTGAAGTTGGCTTACCAGCCTGGTGATCGCGATAGTGACGCGTAACTGTACCGTGTGCAGCTTCTGCTTCCATTGTTTTTCCATCAGGCGTAATTAATACTGATGTCATTAATCCTAATGAACCAAAACCCTGTGCGACTGTATCGCTTTGCACATCACCATCATAATTTTTACAAGCCCATACAAAGTTGCCATTCCATTTTAATGCACTGGCCACCATATCATCGATCAAGCGGTGTTCGTATACGATGCCGGCTTCTTCAAACTTAGCTTTGAATTCTTTTTGATAAATATCTTCGAAAATATCTTTGAAACGGCCGTCATATTTTTTTAGGATTGTATTCTTTGTAGAAAGATAGAGAGGCCATTTTTTACTTAATGCAAGATTGAAGCAGCTTTTTGCAAAGCCAATAATACTTTCATCCGTATTATACATCGTTAAAGCAACTCCATCACCTTTATAATTGTAGACTTCAAACACTTGTGGTTCACCGCCACCTTCCGGTGTAAAAGTCATTGTGAGCTTGCCTTTACCTTTTATAACGGTGTCGGTTGCACGATACTGATCACCGAATGCGTGACGGCCAACGATGATAGGAGCTATCCAGTTCGTTACCAATCGTGGAATATTGCTGATTACAATTGGTTCACGGAATACTGTTCCATCAAGTATATTCCTGATAGTACCGTTCGGGCTCTTCCACATTTGCTTCAGGTTAAATTCCTTTACCCTTGCTTCATCCGGCGTGAT
Organism: Chitinophagaceae bacterium; assembly: GCA_049840875.1. Taxonomy (GTDB): domain Bacteria; phylum Bacteroidota; class Bacteroidia; order Chitinophagales; family Chitinophagaceae; genus JAFDYH01. The sequence goes on from JASGJE010000011.1 coordinate 626,564, forward strand.
AGTGGCACATTTAATACCTACGCCATATTGTTTGATAGCATTGGCTGCATCAATCGTCACCTGGTCATTGGTTTGATCGCGGTATTCAACGCCAAGATCATAGTATTTAATATCCAATTCGAGGTAAGGTAAGATCAGCTTATCCTTGATAAACTTCCAGATAATTCTTGTCATTTCATCTCCATCCAGCTCTACAACGGGATTTGCAACTTTGATTTTTTGTGCCATGATTTTAAAATAAGTTTTGGGTTACAATTAGCCTGCCCGATGGCAGATAAAGGTTGCAAAGCTAAGAAACTGTCGAAATTCAATTGCAACTCGTTGAATATGCTGATAAAAAACAAAAAGAATTCCCATTCAAAAGGAAACAGCCACTCCTATTTGACGGACTCATAAACAGTTATACCTGTACAGAATCGAACAAAGCAATCATTTTAATTTTTTATTAGCAGTAAAAAGCTCGTTTATTGAAAATTCTATTTTCACGATTGATTGAAGTCAACTACTTTTGCAGATCAAAGGCAAACTAGTAGCATGGACATCACTCGCCCATTTTTCGATTATTTATCGAAGTTTATTGACTTATCTGAACAAGAATACCAGCAATATCTTTTACCCTACATTAAGGTGAGACGTTTCGGTAAAAAAGAGACTATTACAAGTGCAAACGAGGTTGAAAACTATTTTAATTTCATTTTGCGTGGTATGGTCAGAAAATATTACAAGAAAGGAAAAGAAGAAATCAATACGCAGATTTCATTTGAAAGTCACATTATCCATTCACAGGAATCCTTTCATAGCCGCAAACCATCGGAATATTATGTGGAAGCGATTGAACCTACATCATTAGTTTCGATTACCTATGATGATCTTGAGCGGATCTATGATTCTTCCAAAAAAATGGAACATCTTGGCAGATTGATCATTACCTATACTATGGTGGTAAAAGATCGCTGGCAAATGGAGTTGGTAAAGCATACGCCCCGGGAACGTTTTATTCATTTTGTGAACAAAAACCCTGAGCTATTGCAAAGAGTACCACAGAAATTTTTAGCGTCTTATCTGAATATCAAGCCTGAAACTTTTAGTCGGTTCAAGCATCTTGTACGGGGAAGTGCAAAACCTGCTGAAACGCCTTAATAGTTACTTACAATATTTTCTATTGATAACGTAAGGCTAAACGTGCACCACCAGTACTGGTATCTTTAATTCATGCCGCACGGCATCTATTGTTTCGCCATAAAACCAATCTTTCAAGCCACTATGACCATGTGCGCCGATTATCAGTAGATCTGACTTATTTTCTTTTACAATTCTGGCTATATCTTTTGCACGATTATCAAATCCCAAAATTCCCTGCACTTTATAACCCATCTGCCGTATCCGTTCTGCATACAGATCAATATGCTCCTGGTCTTTTCTCGTTTCAAAGTCGTCGGAATCACGACCAAATAATCTTGCTGAAGCGCTTTCGACAATGTGTATCAGAAAAAATGTACTGTCTTTATCTGCCTGCCCGATCGCATGTGCAATTAACTTTTCATCCTTAGTACTGAACTCAAGCGCTACAGCTATTTTATTAAATTTTGGTACAGTGAGTTCATTGAAATCTTTCGCTTCTGCGTGTACTTGTATTGGTCTGTTATTTTCCCTTCTTCTTTTTAATAGCGGATAAATTATCGTGACAATGAGCAGACCAAGAAATCCAATGCTGCTGACTATAATTACCACTTTCCAAAATATGTTATCAGAAGAGCCAAAATAGCCAACGGCCTGTTCAGTAACCATCCTGATATTTAAGTACACTAATATTGCAGCAATCAGCCATGCAAGAATTTTTGTCAGTGGTTTAATAGCGAAAATTCCCATCGATTTTTTATCGCTTACAAAGTGAATGAGCGGGACAATTGCAAAACCCAGTTGAAGACTCAAAACTACCTGGCTCAAAATTAATAAGCTGTCAATATTGCTTTCACCGTTGATAAGAATAACTATCACCGCTGGAATAATTGCGATGACCCTTGTAAGTAATCTTCGTATCCACGGATTGATACGCAAACGCAAATATCCTTCCATTACAATCTGTCCTGCAAGTGTGCCTGTAACGGTAGAACTCTGACCCGCTGCGATCAATGCAATAGCGAATAATCGAGGGGCCCATTTTGATCCTAATAAATTATCCAGTAACTCATGTGCAGTTTTTATTTCAGCAACGTCTGTTCTTCCCGTTTTGAAAAATACAGAAGCGGCCAGCACCAATATTGCTGCATTTACAAAAAATGCGAGGTTTAATGCAATAGTAGTATCAAGTAAATTAAGCTTTAAAGAGCGACGTATTCCTTTCTCATCTCGTTTTATCTTTCTCGTTTGCACAAGAGCTGAATGCAAGTAAAGATTATGCGGCATTACCGTAGCGCCTATAATGCCGATTGCGATATATAAAGCTTCATTAGAAGGAATATGCGGCACAAAACCTGTAACAACCTGGCTCAATTGCGGCTTTGCTAAAATGATCTCAGTAAGAAATGATAAACCGATAATTGCTACCAGTGCAATAATAAAAGCTTCCATTTTCCGCATGCCCAGTTTCTGTAGCAACAGCAAAAGAAACGTATCGAAAACTGTGATCAATACAGCATACAACAGTGGAATACCGGTTAACAATTGTATTCCGATGGCCATTCCCAATACTTCCGCCAGATCGCAGGCAGCTATTGCAATTTCTGCCAGTACATACAAAACAAAATTTACAGCTTTCGGGTAGGTCTCTCTGTTAGCCTGTGCTAAATCCCTGCCTCTTACAATTCCCAATCGAGCTGATAAGTTCTGTAAAAGCAATGCCATCAGGTTACTCATCAATAAAACCCAAATCAACGTATAACCAAACTTACTTCCCCCTTGCAAGTCCGTTGCCCAGTTACCGGGTCCATATATCCCACACTTACGAGGTAAGCCGGTCCAAAAAAAGAAAGTATCCGGCGCCATACCGGCCGGTGAGTGGATGTAGTATCAATACTTTCATGTACTTCACCCAATGAAAGATGAATATCTTTTCCGTTACGAGCCATATTTTACAAAAATATTTTTAGCCAGCTGCTCGCTGATTGTAAAAGCGGATTGCTGGCGGATTTTAATTTCAATAGAATTGTCAAACGCAAATTTTCTTTTTGTTTCCAGTCGAGTGCCTAACGAAATATTCTTATGCCGCAATAGCTCGAGCATTTCTGATGATTGGTTACCAACATGGCAAACCTCTGCAAACACATTAAACGGTAAATCAACAAGGCTGATCCTGTTATAATCCTCCATCTTGCCGTGCACATCAGGGATTGGATCGCCATGCGGATCAAATTTTGGATAACCTAAATACTCATCCAGTTTATCGATCAGTTTTTTACTACTGACATGCTCCAACTCTTCAGCGACTTCATGCACTTCTCCCCAATCGAACTTTAATTTTTCAGAAAGAAAATATTCCCAAAGCCGGTGCCTGCGAATAATACCTAATGCTACTTTTTTCCCTTCTCCATTCAATCGGAAACCCTGGTATGGCTGATAATGAAGCAATTTTTTAGTTTTCAATTTCTTCATCATATCCGTTACTGAAGCGGGCTTTGTGAGCAGTTCCTGCGCCAGTGCATTTGTAGTCACGGTTTCATTCTCTCCCTGCAAACGAAAAATCGCTTTGATGTAATTCTCTTCACTCACTGAATAGTTTACCATGACTAAATAAAAATTTAGACAAATCTAAAAAAAAATTCTGATGCATCAAATCTTTATTCTTTGGCAAAAAACCAGAAGAACGTACATTCGGTATTGATTTTCAACTATACCGTGCATGATGTCTATAAAAAAGGCTCTTCTGTTTATATCGGTTCTGAGTTTATTTGTTGCGTGTAAACAGAAAAAAGTATCGATGACTGGTGAAGACCCTGTTACGATTTCGGATTTTATAGAAGCTTTCCCTGTAATTGATCTTCCTTATCGTCTAACGGATACAATCGTGTTGAAGAAAGACAAGGATTCTTCAACTATCAGTCACAAAATATTTTCAGAGTTTGTGCCTGATAGTGTTTTTACAAAAACATTTGGCAAAGGAGCTCTTCCGAAAGTGTATAGCATTGGAAAAATCTCCGTTGGGAAAAAAGAAAATTATCTTCTTGCAAAGGCAGTACTCGATAAACACAAAGTGGCTTATCTCTTTTGCTTCGACGATAACAATAAATTCAGCGGCTATACTGTATTATTATTTCCGGATCAAAATACGGCTACGCAACAATCAACCCTGATCGAGAAAAACTACACAATCACAAAATCAGTTCTGCGCAAAAACCAGGACGGAAGCATCAGTGAAGGGAAAGATGCTTATGTTTTTAATTCCGATTCAAAATCGTTTATGTTGATTATGACCGATGCGTTGGATGATAAGCCTGCAGAAGTCATTAACCCGATTGATACGCTGGCCAGGAAAAATAAATTTTCCGGCGATTATGTAAAAAATAAAACCGACTATGTATCGGTAAGAGATACCCGTAAACCTAATAAAATTCTTTTCTTTATTCATTCCGAAAAAAATAATGGAGAATGCGTAGCTGAATTAAAAGGTGAAGCTTCTTTATCTGCCCCAAACACAGCGGTATATCGCGCCGGCGGAGATCCTTGTGTGCTGCAACTGAATTTCAGCGGAACATCTGTTAGTCTGAAAGAAATAGAAGCATGTGGTTCCCATCACGGTCTGCGTTGCCTTTTCGAAGGCAGTTATCCCAAAAAGAAAGAAGCGAAGCCTAAAGCAATAAAAAAGAAAAGCAATCAATCTAAATAACCGATACTATTTTCCTTCATAAGGCGTTGAATATAATCTTTATTATATAGCTAAGCAGGTTTGCCAATTTTGTGCCATACAGGATGAAGTTTCACAAATTTGCTATTATATTGCGTTCCCTTTGTGTAAAACAGACACATTATGAGCCTTACAAATACTAAACCCGCTAATTATCGGGTTCCTTACCAGGTAGATGACCGTTATTCAAAACCAGCTGCTTATTTCTCTATGGAATTTGCGGTTCATCAACCCTTGAAAATATATAGCGGTGGCCTTGGATTTCTGGCAGGATCACATTTGCGCAGCGCTTATGAACTACGCCAGAATATGATTGGCATTGGTATTTTGTGGAAATACGGATATTATGACCAGGCCCGCAACCAGGATCAAACATTACAAGTGACCTGGATGGAAAAACAATATAGTTTTCTTGAAGATCATAATATCAAGTTTCAGATCAACGTACATGAGCATCCTGTCTGGGTAAAGGCTTTTTATGTAAACCCTGAAACATTCGGTACGGCTCCATTATTCTTGTTGACAACCGATATTCCAGAGAACGATTACGTATCGCAGACAATTACCCATCGGTTATACGATGCGAACGTAGCAACCAAAGTGGCGCAGTTTATTCTTTTAGGTGTTGGGGGCGCTAAGCTGATAGATGAAATAGGTTTCAATCCTGAGCGTTATCACCTGAATGAAGCACATGGCTTATCAGCGGCATTCTATCTCTATAATAAATTCAACAAAAACATTGATGAAGTAAAAAAGAGATTAGTCTTTACTACACATACACCGGAAGAAGCTGGTAACGAAAAGCATGATATCTATCTCTGTCATAAAATGAGCTATTTCTGCGGGCTCAGTATCGATGAAGTAAAAGCATTGACGGGAATGCCGGATGATCAGTTCAATCATTCGCTGGCAGCATTGCGGTTTGCACATATCGCCAATGGCGTATCGCGATTGCATGGTGAAGTGTCGAGAGCGATGTGGAGCAAGTATTCAAATATTTGTCCGATTATTTCAATTACGAATGCACAGAATTGGCGTTATTGGTCCGATAAGCAATTATATCGCTTTAGTGAAGAAGGAAATGATTGGGCATTTGATGATCGAAAAAAACATCTTAAGAAAAGAGCATTTGAAATTGTAGCGGATCAGACAGGAAAAATATTTGATAAAAATGTTTTCACGATTGTATGGGCGAGACGATTTGCCGGTTATAAACGTGCAAGCTTTATTTCTTCAAACATCGCAAGATTTGAAAAAATATTGAGCAACAAAAAATACCCTGTTCAGATTATCTGGGCTGGCAAACCATATCCCGTTGATTATCCCGCGATCAGTGAATTCAATCAGCTTGTTCACATGAGCAAGAAATATAACAATGTCGCCGTGCTGATCGGGTATGAATTAGGGCTTTCAAAAAGATTAAAGCAAGCAGCAGATTGCTGGCTGAATAATCCCCGCGTACCAAGAGAAGCGTCAGGTACCAGTGGTATGACGGCTGCAATGAACGGCGCTGTGAACTTTTCAACCGATGATGGATGGATTCCTGAATTTATCAATCATGGCAATAATGGCTTCGTGGTACCGAAAGCTGACTATGCAAATATGAATGTTCATCAACAAGACGAATACGATCTCGAAAAAATATACCAAATACTCGAACAGGAAATTCTTCCATTATATTATGAAGGTTATGACACCTGGAGACAGATCATGAAGAATGGCATGCGTGACGTTCGTTTCCAGTTTGAAAGTAACCGCATGGCTCATGAGTATTATGAGTTGCTATATAAATAGAATCAGGAATCAAAAAAATATACCGATAGCTTAAGGCCGAAAGAAAAGAGTATAATCTTTTTTCTTTCGGCCTTATTTTTTCAACTTATCACAGTATTTGATCATTCTTTTTCACCAAAATACTTCTCAGCCATCTTTTTTGGCGCGACGGTTTTCCATGCTGTCGTTAACGCATCGACAAACATTGACTTCTTTACTTTCTTAAGATTTATAAATGTCGCTCCGTTTCTTCCCCAACCACCGGGAACCGGAAAAATCACTTCTTTATCGAATGAACAGAAAACATTTTGGTCAATCACGGTCAACTTAACCATCATGTAATTTTTATCGGCATGAATAACTGCAAAGATTTTATTTTTTACTCTGAAGTCTGGCTTATCGAAATGACTCTTTTCTTCTACCTCCGGTAATGACAAAGCAGTCTTCCGTGCAATATCAATTGTAATCATAAATTATTTGACTAAAAGAAGAATTAACTACTTACCGTAAGCTTCAAGCATTTTCTTTAAATTTTCCAGCGTATCTATCTCTTCAGGTTTTTTATCTTTCCGCCAACGGTTGATTCGTGGAAAACGCAGTGCTACGCCACTCTTATGCCGGTTACTCGCTGCAATTCCTTCAAATGCAATTTCAAAAACAAGTTCCGGCTTCACTGTTCGTACCGGACCAAATTTTTCAATCGAGTTTCGTTTTACAAAAGCATCCACTTCATTGAATTCTTTATCGGTAAGGCCTGAATATGCTTTTGCAAAACTTACCAGTTTGTCCCCGTCTTTTACAGCAAATGTATAATCAGTGTATAAATTACTTCTTCGCCCATGTCCTTTTTGAGCATATATCATTACCGCATCAATAACCAATGGATCTATTTTCCATTTCCACCAATCTCCAACTTTTCTACCTACCTGGTAGGCCGAAGATTTTCTTTTTAGCATAATGCCTTCTGCTCCCATATCCCTGGAGCTTTCCCGGATATGCGATAACTGCTCCCAACTTGAAAAAGTAATTACAGGTGATATGATTAACACAGGATGATTAATTTCCTGAACGATTTTCTCCAATAATTGTCTTCGCACCGATAAAGGTTGCTCACGAAAATCATTTCCTTCATATTCAAGTAAATCATAGGCAAAGAAAGCAATCGGTGCTTCCTGTAAATTTTTCTTTGTGATATTTTTTCTGCCAATCCTTGTTTGCAGTAAAGCAAACGGTAACGGCTTATTATCGACACTGGGAATAATTTCACCATCGAGCACTAATCCCTCGGGCAACAACTCTTTTAACGTAGCATACTCCGGAAATTTTTCTGTCATCAGCTCTTCTCCCCTGCTCCATACAAAAATTTCACCATTACGCTTTATCAATTGACCTCTTATTCCATCCCATTTCCATTCGGCCTGCCATTCATTTTCATTGCCAAGTGAACCTGGTTCGTCGGATAAAGCATATGCCAGAAAGAAAGGATAGGGCTTTGAATAATCGATGGATTGTGATTGCTCTCCCAATAATTCATTAAACAGTGTTGAAGAAGGGTTCCAGTTACCACTTATACGATGAGCAATAATGCTAGGTTCCAGGTTTACTGTTTTACCCAATGCATTTACTATTGTCTTTTGAGATACACCGATCCTGAAATTTCCTGTCAATAGTTTATTAAAAACAAACCGTTCGTCTTTTTCGAATTGCATCCACGTGTTCGTAATAAATTCTTTCTTTTGCGCTTCGTCACTTTTCTCCAGTTCGATCAGTTTATCGATAATAGCAGAAAGACTTGAGTGTGTCGATTGAATGTTCGGAGGCGGTAGTAACAAGGCAATTGTTTCACCTAGGTCGCCAACGGTATGATAACATTCTTCAAATAGCCATGCCGGCAGGTTGGCTATCTCCATACACCATAATTGCAAAAATGATGAACTGATGATTCGCTTCGGTCTTCTGCCACTGAATAAGGCAATCAGCCAAACCTTATCTGCATCCTGCGCATTTTTAAAGTAATGCTCCAATGCTTCCAGCTTCTCATTGGTTTTTGTGCTGGTGCCAAGTTTCACAATCAATTCAGCAAATGCTTTCATTCCTCCTCCGCTGTATTTATTTCTTTATCCTGCGTTGCTATTGTGGATGATTTTTCCTGTTCTTCTTCTTCACCACCATACTCAGTTTTCACTTCAGCTGCTTCTATTCCTTTCTCATTCAGAAAACGACTAAATGCCGCCTGGAAACCATGTGTAACAAATATTTTTTCGGCGCCAGTAGACTTTACCGCATCGATCAAACCATTCCAATCAGCATGATCACTCAATGCAAAACCGGCATCTGCGTTTCTGCGCCGTACATTTCCTCTTACCTGCATCCATCCACTGCATACGCCTACACTGTAAGGACTAAATCGCTTCATCCATGGAGTTCCGTCTGCACTTGGCGGCGCTATGATCACTGCATTTTTGAAATCTCCTTTCTTCATTTCCGGCGTTACACGTTGTACTGCAGGTAATTTCCAACCATTGTTCAGCAAAACTTGTTGCGTGTTCCAGATTGCGCCATGTGCAAATATTTTATCCGTTACTTCAGCTACGCACTTTAATACCCGTTGCGCTTTACCGAGACTATATGCAATAATTACCGATGAATGGTTTTGGGAATTATTTGCGATTATCCATTCCTGTATGTTTGAAAAAATTTCCCGTTGCGGTTTCCAGTTGTAGATCGGCAAGCCGAACGTCGACTCTGAAATGAAAGTGTTGCAACGAATAGGCTCAAACCGGCCGCTAATACCATCATCTTCTGTTTTATAATCGCCGCTTACTACCCATACTTCACCGTTATATTCTACTCTTACCTGCGATGATCCAATGATATGCCCGGCAGGATGCAACGAAACATTTACGTTATTGATTACAACAGGTTCATTCCATTCTATTGATTGTACCGAAATATCACCAAGACGCAATTTTAAAATTGGTGTTGAATAATGATGACATAAATAATTCTGACTACCCGATTTTGCATGATCACTGTGCGCATGCGTGATAACAGCTTTATTCACCGGCTGCCATGGGTCGATATAAAAATCACCTGCTCGGCAATAAAGTCCTTTATCTGTAAACTCAATTAATTGCATACAAGTATTACTAAAATAGCGTGCCGAAATTGGCCCTGACAAAAGAGAGGTAAAAAGAATAAGCTGAATCAGCTTCCCGCTTTTTGTATGAGTTCCAGTAATTTTCTATCCAGCTTATATCCGTTCCAATCTTCATAAGCCACATCTTCGCGACCTGAATTGAGAATGCCGAAATCTCCAACAAAATTCCATAAAGCAAAACCTATTTTATACTGCGAAAGGATGTCGATCACATCACTAAACCATGCAAGAAACACATCGTGTGGTGTTTTTTTCCAGCACCCACATTCACCACAATGCACACCAACACCTTTGTTTACTAATTCACCCCATGGTTTGTAGTAATCTTCAAGCATCTGCCGGTTAAAACTTTTTTCACCGATTACTCCCGGCCACTTTGGTTCAGGCATATGATCAGGGTCTTTATTGGCCCATGGCGCTTTGTAATGCGAAATTGCTCCGGGAAAATATCCCCTGCAACTCTGGGCAATATTTAAATCTGTAATCTCGGTGATAACAGAATTACCAACATTGTTTCCGTCCGCAATAACAAGATGATTCGGGTTTTCTTTACGGATAGCATCAGCAGCAGATTGAGCGACCTTGCGATAAATATCTCCCGGAACCGGCCCTGACCTCGAGTGCTGATCGTTCATATCTTCCCGCATACTTGGCTCGTTTACGAGATCGAAACTTATTTTTTCAGAAGAAAAATTTTTGAACCGTTTTGCCCAAAAGTTCCAATGAAAATAAAAAGCTTTCTGAGCCGCTTCGTCTTTCCACAGATTATAAGGCTCATGAAAACCTGCATTGATGCAATAGCCTGGAGCACGATGCAGGTTGAGACTAACATGAATATTATGTTTATGCGCAAATGAAACTATTCTTTCAATTTTCTCTACCTGCTCCTGATCTATATTGTAGACCCCCTCTGGTGTAATATCTTTTGATCTGTCAAATTTGAGATAGCTCGGATAAGCGAGGGGAAACCGAACGAAATTGAAACCCCAATCATTCATCCATTTAAAATGGTCTTCTGTCGATGCATTATGATTCGTGAAAGGATCGGGACTAAAAAAATCCAATAAATTAAATCCTTTCCAATAAGGCAGCTTATTCTTCATTATACTAAAATCCAGCTCTTGATAAGTATTACCCCTTATACAAATTCCCGCAGTCGCAAGCATTGAATTGCGAATAAAATTTCTTCGTTGCATACTATTACTTTGCTCAACTAAATTTAGTGTAACCTGTTTACGATTGTAATTGGTTTTTATCAACATACTCTTCCACTCACTTCCTATTTTATAATAAAAGCGATAATTTCGGGGATGGAGTATAAACAGTTCAATGACGAGTAGCACGCCAGCAAAACCTTCGAAATGGGAATCAACTAACGGTCATTCTCCGGTATCAATTTTTCTCAATGCCGTTTACCCGATCCGCGATGAAATTTTTGAAATCATGGACAGGGAAACATTTCCCGTTAATCTCGCAAAAGGAAAGTTTCTGATGAAGCCAGGAAACAATACCGGTGAATTTATCTATCTCATTATTAAAGGGGTTATCAGGGCCTTTATTAAGGAAGATGGAAAAGAGATAACCACATGGATCAATGAAGAAAATGAAATAGTCGGTTCAATCCGCAGCCTCGGGCTTTATCGTCCATCAGATGAATATTTGCAGGCGATCGAGGATACTTACCTCATCGGCATCCCTTACAGAATGGTCGAATTTCTCTACGACAATTTTCCAGAAGCGAATATTATTGGCCGAAAAATTCTTGAAGAAAGCTATCGCGATGCTGAAGAAAGAGCTTATATCTGCCGCATTCCATCTGCAGAGAAAAAATACAGACGCTTCATCGAAACAAGGCCTCAGCTCATCAACCGTGTGTCATTGAAATATATCGCTTCTTATCTCGGAATGACATTGGAAACATTGAGCCGCGTTCGCAGCAGGTTGTAAAATGTGATCTTTTTCATCCCCAAAAATTTACAGCAATTTCTATTGCCAGAAGTCTGGCTTTTTGGTAACGCCTCCGATAAAAGTACAATCCGCACAAGCTGGCGAAGTGACGTAAACTCCTTTTAAAGAGTAAGGGCCGCCATCGAGAGAGATCCCAAGTGGTGATTCTGGTGTAACTACTTCCGGTATTCTATCCGTTGTTAATTCATACACCTCGCAATCCATGCTATAGTTCCACGGTTGCACTTCACTGTTAGTAATGTAAATTTCTTTTGTTGATGGTGTTGCTACTGTCATATATCCCAACACGTCTTCTCCTGAGTTGCTTACACTATGTATATTGCTGCTTACCTGTGAAGGTTGTATATCAAAAAGAGAACCGGTCTCTTCCGATATTTTCTTGAGGTTTTCATAATACTCGTACGCAGCTTTTGTAAGAGCGTATTGTTTTACCTTAATGAAATATTTCAGCATCAACTCTACACCATCCTGGTCAACATGACGGATAATATTTTTGTAAATAACATCCTGTGATAATTTAGATGACGTTGCGAGAAGCAATTGAGTAGATGGTTCTGTTTTCCAGCATTCATACACCTGCTGATCATCGGGCCTGATAATAAATCCTCTATTGCCAGTGAAAATAATTGTTGAGTAATACATCGCATGATACTGAAAGGTCTCAGAATAATCCCAACGATAATACCATGTGTTATTATCAGGATCATGCGTGTTTACATAAATATCGACTCCTTTGTCTGTTTTGTCAAAGCCAATACTGTCGATGGGAAGCGTTTTGGTTGCGGTCAGTTCATCAGAAAGATATTCGCCGCCATTGGTTGTGCGGATACGCAATTTGTATTTACGTGCAGGATCAAGAGACAATCCCGGAAAAATATAAGAACCATTTCCGGCTTCCTGGGAGTAATAAACCGGGTTAGAACTTTCATCTTCGATGGTAAGAACCGCCCCGAGTTCAGCAGCATTCAGAGGACCTTCATCTAATTTGCTCGTACGTCGCAGTTGAATATAGGTTGTATCGCTTACGCTATTATCCAAAAAACCATCTACCACAAGAATGCTTGGAGCATTTGTGATAGCTGACGGCTCATAGTTTTCCCTGCAACTGATAAACAAAGAAACGATGAACAGAACCCACAAAAAAGACTTGCAAAATCGCATAACCGGTTACCCTAAAATACAAAACCTTTACTAATGAAAATCAGAAAAATATAATTCGGTATTGCCAGAATTGAGAATTTCACGATAAAAGGACGATTCTAAAAAACACTGAAATCAATACCGAACCTTTGCAAAAAATATCCTGTCTATAAAAACGGCCTTTCGGTATATTTAATGATAAATGAGATGACATGAAAAAGCTGCTTACTATTTCACTTCTGCTGTTGCTTTTAAATGCAACTGCACAATCAATTGATAAGTCAAAAATTATTACGGATGTAGAGAATAGCCTTGCCCCGGATAATATTTTTGGCGATTCAGTTCCGAGGTTAAATATTCTGAAGCAAATGGCTGTTTACGGGGTAAACGGTGTAAGTGTTGCCGTTATAAAGGATTACAAAATAGATTGGGCAAAAGGATATGGCTGGGCAGATGTGAATGAAAAAAGACCGGTGACTGTGAATACGCGATTCCAGGCCGCTTCAATCAGCAAATCTCTAAACAGTCTCGCCTTGCTCAAACTGGTACAACAAGGAAAAATTGATTTGTATGCTGACGTTAATAATTATCTCAAAATCCTGGAAATTTCCTTACGACAGTTTAAGCGGGAATAAAAAAATAACACTGGCAAATCTTTTAAGCCATAGCGCCGGCCTCAGCGTGCATGGTTTTGCAGGTTACACACCCGGAGATACTCTACCAACAATCTTCCAAATCCTTAATGGACAGAAGCCGGCCAATTCACCTGCGATACGCTCCGAATTCGAGCCATCGAAGAAGTTTCAATACTCAGGCGGCGGCACCACTATCAGCCAATTAATGCTTACTGAAACTTCCGGAATGAAGTACGAAGACTTTTTAAAGAAGGAAGTACTTACTCCGATTGGAATGACAAATAGTTTCTTCAATCAACCGCCACCACCTGGAACCAAAGAACTCGCCACTGCATATTATGGAAGCTCCGAGCTAAAAGGAAAATATCATGTTTATCCTGAACAGGCAGCGGCCGGTTTGTGGACAACGCCGACCGATCTCGCCAAATACATTGTAGAAACGCAATTGGAACTCGAAGGCAAATCTTCGAAGGTGCTGAATAAACAATTGATAATAAAACGCTTCACGCCTTATATCGATAGTTCCGTAGCGTTGGGAGTTTTTATTGTTAATAAGGGAGAAAAATATTTCAATCATAATGGTGGTAACGAAGGTTTTCTGTCATCTTACTACGGAAGCTTTGAAGGCGGCAACGGAGTAGTTGTTATGATCAATAGTGATAACTTCAACATCATACCTGAAATAATCAATAGCGTAGCGCAGGTATATAACTGGAAAGGGTTTTACAATCCTGTTATCAAGAAAACATTTTCGATACCAAAAGATACTTTGTTATCGTATACCGGCAGGTATCTTTTGATGAAAGACACGATATCAGTTGATATCTGCAATAATGATCAAACACAACTTTGCGCAAGACAGAACGGCCAACCTGCGAATGGATTTAAAATGATACCGACCGGCAATCATGAATTTTCTTTACAAGAAGTTCCGGGCTTGCTTGTAAAAATTTTGTTTGATAAAGATGGAAGACCTGACGCTTTGGAGGTAAATCAAAATGGCCAGCAGATAAGGGCGCCTCGAATAAAACAATAGAGTCCTTTTAAACTGCAGGCTTACTTCAATTTTATCGTTTTAAAAAATTCCCTGTTGAAGAGATTGAAATAAACTTTTGCAGGATAGTAATTGTAGTAAGGCCATATTTGTTTCATTGAGTTTTGCTCAGTCGAATAAGCTTCCATTACTGCTTTCTTTTTTGCTCCCATTTCTTCAATACTTACCTGCACGTCCGGCGCCGGCATTCCCATTCCATAGGCGCTGATAGCTGCTTTATACACCGGAAGATCACCCAGGATATTTTTTGCCATCGAGGGAGTGAATACCGGCTGATAGATGTATCGCACAGGGAAAGAACTATCATTGGCACGTCTTACACATTCTTCAAGCACGAGCCGGCTAACAACAATATGATCAGGATTACCATAGCCGCCAATGTTGTTATCTAATGTAAACACAACCGTTGGCTGATTATCATCAATAAACCGCCGTATGTAAAACAATAACGTATCACGATTATACTGTTTTACAAAATCATCTGCAGATAGCGGCATGTAAGCCGGTTTATTGCTCTTACTCATATCCCGGAAAGGCAGGTTTACATAAGTAAACTCTGACAAGCCTTCGATCTCTCTTACTGTGCGTGTATCCTCTTGTCGTTGAATGTTCCGATCTATTGTTTCTGTATCGTTTGTAGTGTTATAAAAACAGAGTTCTTTAATATTCCATCCAGCCTGGCATAGGGCGCTGATAGTACCTGCGGCGCTAACTGCGTCATCATCGTGTGCAACAATTATCACTGCTCTTTTTTGATTTACGGAAGCCAGGTAAGTATCGTCAGGATAAATTTCAACCGGCGCCTTGCGGCTGAGGAAAAAATAATGCGCACCGGCAAAGAGGATAGCCGCAATAGCTATCCACACAATAATTTTTTTCATGGCGTTGGTGGTTTACGAAAATCCGATGGCAATATAAATGTGGATACACTCTATTTATTGCCTCATCAAAATTAAAAAATGCTTGTTTAACTTTTTGTAAACAGTCGCCTCTTGCTTAAATCACTTTTTATATTACGGTAAGGGATAGCCTTTTGTTACAATCACTCAAACCATTTCAGTAAAAAGATCTGCGTTATAACATCAGGTCTAAAAAATTCTCAGATCGGTGAAATATTGTGCAACAGGATATTTCCGCTGAAATATCCCGGTACATTGACAGAGAAATTCGCAAAAAGAAGCCTCAATATTTGAAACACCGTGAATAAACCATTTTTTAGCAAGGAATTTGTGCGATACCAGAGTGTACCCGGCAAGTGCAACTGATCATTCCATCAAAATCTTCCAACATGAAAAAACTGATCATTATTCTTATTATGATGAACTCCGCTTTTGCCGTGCAGGCGCAATTGAAAGTAAAACCTAAATGCGATGATTTTAATGTCGACATACTTAGTGGAACCGTCAACACGATGCGTCCTGATTATACGTATGGAATGATAAAGGAAAAACTACCCTGCTTTACCAGCACCGATGCCGAAGGCACAGCTGGTACAAAATGCGGAGCCACTATATTTTTTAAAGACAGAGATGTATATTTTTATACTGACCGCGACTATATCGAGATAGGTGAAAAATTCAAAGGAAAAATGAGTATGCCATTGTTTGCTACAATGAGGAAAGGTGTTTTTAAATATCTCGGCCGCCCTATGATAAAAGACGATAACTGGGACGCATTTGAAACATCTTATGGGTTAGTCATTCTTCACTATAATAAAGCGGGTAAAGTATCATTGATACAAATGACGACGAAGAGCTCGCAAACACTGCAGCTCTGTGAATGATCTTTCTTTGTAAGACTTCATATCAGGCTCACTCTACCGTTTGTAAACCGACATTATCCGGTAATAAAATAACTATTGCAGAAATGCAGTACTGCCTATTTTTGACCCAATAATAAACCCACCATGGCACCTGTAAGACTCAAATTCGGCGAAGGAAAAATCAGCGGTTACATTTCTATCTTTCTCGGGTTACTTTCTTTTCTTGCCGTTTTTTGTTTCAAGTTTCCGGAGTGGCTTACGTCACCGGAATTCCGTGCGGTGTATACCGGTGAATCGATGGTAATGTTGCTTACCGCAACAATTATTGCATCGTTCTTTTTTGCGTTGCTCAGCTTTATTTTGAGTAAGCAAAAAAAATGGGCATTGACCGGTTTGATTATTTGTACCATCACAATTTTCGTAGGCGGATTCCGTGTGCAGGGTCGTTCTGTAGACAAAACAAGCTGGCACCTTGGCCTCGACTGGTTGTTACTCGATCTGCTGCTCATGGCTGTAATCTTCGTTCCAATCGAAATGGTGTTTCCCAAAAACATCAAACAAAGTAAGTTTCATGAGGAGTGGCGAACGGATCTTGTGTACTTTGTCGTCAGTCATTTATTTATTCAATTCTTCGGCGCCATTACGCAACAACCGGCAAAACTATTCTTTGGATGGATCGGACTTTCCGGTTTGCATCAATGGGTTCAAAGCTTACCATTTGTAATAGAGTTGTTATTTGCTTTCTTTATTACCGATCTTTTTCAATACTGGGCCCATCGTTTTTTTCACAGTCATCATTATCTGTGGCGTTTTCATTCGGTTCATCATTCCACGAAGAATATGGATTGGCTGGCAGGTTCACGAACTCACTTTGTAGACATCTTTGTAACAAGAGCGTTTACATTTATTCCGCTTTACGTCTTCGGTTTTTCAGAGGTTACATTCAATACCTACATCGTCTTTATGGCGATTCACGCCGTATTGATACATGCCAATACACGAATCAACTTCGGGTTTTTAAAATATATCATAGCCACACCACAGTATCATCACTGGCACCACTGCGAAGACCCGAAATACTATGGTAAAAACTTTGCGACTATTTTTCCTTTTATCGACATGATTTTCGGAACGTATTATTTACCGGGCAAAACATGGCCTGAAGGAACAGGTCTTCACGAAGCGCATTATCCAAAAGGTTATTTAAAACAGATGATCTATCCTTTTACAAAAAGCCCCTTTGACAGTAATCTGAATATGGAAGAAAGAACGGATCGTTGAAGAATAATGCCATTAGCTTCTTTTCACACGAATGTAAACGAGCTTGATGTTTTTTCTCGTTGTTTCCCGTTCATCAATTTCGAAGTTGCGCAGACTGCGTATCAATGGCAACAATTTTTCAAAGCCATAGTTACGGGCATCAAAATCGGGTTGTTTTTTTAATAACAGGTTTCCCAATTCCCCTAAAAATGCCCAACCATTTTCATCGGCAATATCATTCACACTTGTCGTAATCAACCTGATCAGATTATTATCTGCCTTTCGGATTACCTTTTCTTTCTTTGGAGCCTCTCCTTTCTTTTCTTCTTTTGGCGAATTATCTTCTTCTTCCTCTTTGCTTAAAATTTCTATGTAGATGAATTTATCGCAGGCGGCACGGAAAGCGCTGGGTGTTTTCTGTTCGCCCATCCCAAACACTTTCATGCCTGCTTCACGCAATCGCGTAGCAAGCCTTGTAAAATCGCTGTCACTACTCACAAGGCAAAACCCATCTACTCTACCTGTATATAAAATATCCATCGCATCAATGATCATTGCGGAATCAGTCGAATTTTTTCCCGTGGTATAGCTGTATTGCTGTATCGGCGTAATAGCATGATCAAGTAATACACCCTTCCAATTGGCAACGTGTGGTTTTGTCCAATCACCGTAAATACGTTTGAAAGTAGGCACGCCATATTTCGCGATCTCTTCCAGGATGCCACTTATCAGGCGGTGCGGAATATTGTCGGCATCAATTAAAACAGCAAAGCGAAGGTCTTTTGTATTCTCCATAGTAATAAGTTGTTTAAAGATAATGCTAATTTGAAAATTTGAAAACCTGGCTGTCGACAGGCAAGTGTGTAAATGTGATAATTTGTCGTCAAAGAAGTGAAAATGGGCAATGAACAATCAATGCCGTTTACTTAAGAGCTGAGTTGAAAGAATACAAAAGGTTGTCAACCTTTTTTGAGCTTTATAACTTTGGAAGATATACCAAGGTTGACAACCTTACTCCCTTTCTGTTTAAATAAACGGCGTTGAATGGGCAATGGTGAATAGCACTACTTGTTGCCTTTGTATCTTCTAAGATTAAACTTTGTAATTTCACAATATGAAAAAGCTGGCGTATTTAATTGTTTTATTCTTCCTGTTAAATGAAGTACAATCACAAAGCAAGCAAATTCATTTGCCGAACGGCTGGAGCCTGACACCAGCAGGAACAAGTTTACCGCTCGGCGATCTTCCGTTGAATATCGCAGTATCGCCTTCAAAGAAATTATTAGCAGTAACAAATAACGGTCAAAGCACGCAAACGATCCAATTGATTGATGCCGTAAAGAACAAACCACTGAGCGCCGTCGAAATACCGGAGAGTTGGTTAGGTTTAAAATTCAGCGCCGATGAAAAATGGCTATATGCCTCTGGTGGTAACGATAACAGGATATTGAAGTACTCCGTTTCGAATAATCGGCTCATTTTAAAGGACAGCATTTTGCTGGGTGAAAAATGGCCGGTAAAAATATCGCCTGCAGGTTTTGATATTGACGAAGCGGCTTACCGCTTGTATGTAGTAACAAAAGAAAATAATAGTTTGTACACGATTGATCTGAAAACAAAATCTGTTCTTCAAAAAGATACGTTAAACGCGGAAGGCTATACTTGTTTATTATCTGCTGATAAAACAGAGTTGTATGTTTCTGTATGGGGAGGAGATCGGGTGGCGATATTCAATACGAAGACAAGAAAATTTACAGGAAGTATTCCGGTGGGCGACAATCCAAATGATCTTTGCATGTCGGGTCGTTATCTTTTTGTCGCAAATGCCAATGACAATAGCGTGTCGGTAATTGATCTGAAATCTAAATCCGTTATTGAAACTTTAAATGCAGCGCTTTATCCCAATTCGGTTCCTGGCTCTACAACCAATAGCGTAGCATTAAGCGCTAATGGAAAAACGTTGTACATCGCGAATGCAGATAACAACTGTGTCGCCGTGTTTGATGTATCCATACCGGGAAAAAGTAAGTCGAAAGGGTTTATCCCAGTTGGCTGGTATCCAACCTGCGTAAGAACAGCAGGTAGTAAAATTTATATAGCCAATGGTAAAGGATATACTTCATTGCCCAATCCAAACGCTCCGGGGCCTTATGATGGCGACACTACAATCTCATTTCACCAGGGCAGTACCCGCAAAGTGGAAAACAACCAATACATCGGAGGCCTATTCAAAGGAACGTTGAGCATCATTAATCCTCCTACAGAAAAACAATTGAGTGTTTATTCGCAACAAGTCTATGCGAACACACCCTATAATAAAAACAAAGAACTGGAATCAGTGGGTGAAACAGGAAATCCGATACCGGTAAAAATCGGTGACGCCTCTCCCATCAAACATGTCTTTTACATCATAAAGGAAAACAGAACCTA
This sequence comes from Chitinophagaceae bacterium, assembly GCA_049840875.1. Lineage (GTDB taxonomy): Bacteria > Bacteroidota > Bacteroidia > Chitinophagales > Chitinophagaceae > JAFDYH01. Next base: position 646,586 of record JASGJE010000011.1, read on the forward strand.
CGACCAGGTACTAAGCGACATACCGGAAGGTAATGGTGACACAAGCCTGCTTTTGTTTGGTGAAAAAATAACACCCAACCTGCATGCCTTGGCTAAAGAGTTTGTTCTACTGGATAATTTTTATGTGGATGCAGAAGTAAGTGCAGACGGACACAACTGGAGCATGGGTGGGTATGCAAATGATTATCTTGAAAAAACCTGGCCTACAAACTATGGAGGCCGGGGCGGTGTATATGATGCAGAAGGAAATCGCGAAATAGCGAACAACAAGGGAGGTTTTATCTGGGATCATTGCGCAAGAGCAGGTATCAGCTATAGAACATATGGGGAGTTTGCTGATGACTATAAACCCAATATACCCGTTCTAAAAAATCATTTTTGTCCATACTATACCAGTTGGGATCAAACGGTAAGAGACACAACAAGAGTTGGTCAATGGAAACGCGACTTTGATTCATTGGTAGCTGCCAATGCATTGCCTAAGTTAAATACGTTACGCATTATTAACGATCATACTGAAGGGTTAAGTAAGGGAAGACCAACACCATTTGCACATTGTGCAGATAATGATCTCGCATGCGGAATGTTTGTTGAATACCTCAGTAAAAGTCCTGTATGGAAAGAAAGCGTCGTGTTCATACTTGAAGATGATGCGCAGGATGGGCCAGATCATATTGATGCACACAGAAGCACCACTTATGTTGCAGGCGGATTGGTAAAGCGCCGCTTTGTTGATCATACTATGTATTCCACCACCTCTGTATTGCGTACTATCGAGCTGATTCTTGGTCTTGCACCGATGAGCCAGTATGATGCCTCTGCCGTTTCTATGTGGCGCTGCTTTCAATCAACTCCGGACCTTACCCCTTTTACCGCTAAACCATTGCAATGGGATATCAACGAAAAAAATACAGTACTCAATGCATGGCAACGCAAGAGTGAAACATTTGATTTTACGAAAGAAGACCGTATACCTGACCGGGAGTTTACTGAAGTGATATGGAAAGCAGTAAAAGGCGAAAATGCTATTGTGCCTGCGCCTAAGCGGGCCGCCTTTGTAAAACTCAGTGATAAAAAAGATGATGATGACTAATGATATCTTTGCAGATATTCGACTGAAATTTTAACTGATTAAAAGCTAAATATCAACTGTTGTTTATAACTATTTAGTTGTGGTAAAAATGATTTTGTCGTAAATTCATATCTCACCAAAGAAAAGGAGGTATTCATGCAATCTACAGATCAATCATGGACGCCTTCGGTTATTATCGCGTAACCGGGCTTTCTCCAAAAATAATCTGCCCCGCGAGGGGAGGCCACCGGAAAACCGGTGGCTTTTTATTAGATCCAAAAGGCAGAAAAAATGCCTTGAGTAATTCAACGAAAATTTACTGAGATGATTTTTCAGTTTGTACGACATTCACGTAATACATTTTTTCAATCGCCGCTTTCGAAAACAAATCTTCTTCTCCGTCTTTCAATGAAATACTTTTCCATTGTTCAGAAGGAAATATCTTCACTTTTGAATTATCATTTTTTAATGTAAGCGGAAGATTAAATCCTTTTACACAATTCGAATAACGATAAACCACTTTCTTTTTATCAGGACTGAAATAAAAATCAAACTCAGGAATTTGTATTGTCCGCAAGTATTGATCAAATACCTTACTATAATCAAACTTCAGATTCTTTGAAATATAATTTTCGATTTGCCCTGTTGTTACGGTTTGATGATAGAATGTTTTATTTAAACCGCGCAGCACCTGCCTGAATAATTCATCGTTATTCAATCCATGTCGTATAGCATGTAACATGTTGCTTGGTTTTGGATACATATCACCACTACCCTGGTCATTTACATTATACTTCGCCACTACAGGTCTGTCATTTCTTATGCCTCTTCGAATACCCGCGTTATAAGCGTCTGCAGCTTCTTCATTAAAAACCTGGCCGATAAAAAGCGTTTCACTGTAGTTTGTAAAGCCCTCGTGCACCCACATATCGGCAAGATCTTTTGTTGTGATATTATTACCAAACCACTCGTGGCCGCTTTCGTGGATAATAATGAAATCCCATTTCATGCCCCAACCAGTACCAGATCCATCGCGTCCACGATAACCTGGTTTGTACCAATTACCATATGATACGGCGCTTTGATGCTCCATACCTGTATGCGATGTTTCGATTAATTGATAGCCATCTTCGTAAAAGGGGTAAGGGCCAAACCAATGTTCGAATGACTTCATCATATTGTGAACTTCAGGCGGCATATACGATTTCGCTTTCTCCAGGTTATAGTCGAGTACCCAATAATTCAGATCCAGCTTTCCCTTTTCACCGTTATATACTTCGCTGAAGTTGACATATTTTCCGATGTAAGGAATGATGCAATAATTGCTGATAGGGTTCACAACTGCCCATTTGTAAGTAGCTGTTCCATCGTTATTTTCTTTTTTAAACTGTAATCTTCCATTGGCAATAGCAACAAGAGTATCCGGAACGATCATTGTTAAACTTGCGCCACTATCAGGTTCATCACTCTGATGATCTTTACAAGGATACCATATAGAAGCGCCAAGCCCCTGGCATGTAACGGTCATCCATGGTCGCCCCAATGAATCTTTAGTCCATGTCCAGCCGCCATCCCATGGTGGCTTTACGGCTTCATGCACTTTGCCGGAATAAAATATTTCAATCGCATGCATAGATGATTTCTTTTGCTCCGGCATTTTTACATGCCACACATTACCTTCTTGTGTAAATGAAAGGTTTTGCTTATTCAGAATAATGCTGTCGATCATCAAAGGTTCTTTCATATCGATCTGCATCATCTTACCGGCATTGCCTGTCGTAGTTTTGTATGTAATCTTATTTTCTCCAACAATTGTTTTGCTATTATAATCCGGCTTCACAGTTATATCATAGCGCAGCACATCCCACCATGCTCTCTCTGGAGTAATGCTTCCTCTAAGCGTATCTGCATGTGTAAATATTTTTTGTTTCACAGGTTGCTGCGCATTGGAAATTAAACAGCAATATGCAAACAGCGCTGTAATGCATTTCTTATAAAGTCCCATTTGATAATTTTTTAGAAGTAAAATGCAGGTTAAAAATTAAGAAAGATTTTTGTTACCACCTGTAAAAGAAAGAAAGGGGACGAAACCCCTTTCGATTTACTATGCTAGTGAACTATTAGACACTTTAAAAACACTAACGGTAACTGGCTATAAATTTATTCCGGACTTAAACAAAATGATATTTCTTTTTTGTCTGTAAATAAACCGATTTTAACCTCTGCAGAAAATAGACCGGAATACCTATTCGTCTCAAAAATGCTAAACAACTTTTTGATTGTATTCCCGTAAATATTGTTTTGGAGACTTACCGGTAATTTTTTTGAAAACGCGATTAAAGCTGACTGCACTACTGAAACCGGTATCATAAGCGATTGACGAGATGCTATTAAAATCACCTGCGATAATTTTTTTGCAGGCTTCACTGATTCTTACTTCACTCAGAAAAGCGATGTATGTTTTTCTTGTATGCTTTTTAAAGTAACGACAAAATGCCTGCGGCGTCAGGTAGGCTACATCTGCCACCTGTTTTAATTTTATATTTTCAGGATAGTGCGTCATCGTATAATGATATACATCATTCATGCGCAAACCTTCCGTATCCGTTATTGAATGCTCGGTCGAAATATTCGCAAGTGTCTTCAGATTTTTTAAACCTGATAAAATCTGCAAAAGATTTATAAATGCGGCTAATCGAAAACCTTGCTTTGAATCTTTAACGCTTAACATTTCCGCAGCAATTCGTTTCTGTTCATCACGTGATACCTGGATACCGCCACTGGTACCTTCTACAAATTTCTTTATCGCTTTTGTTTCGGGAAGATTCAATATGGATTGAAAAAAACCATCCGGATTGAAAAATATAGTAAGCTCGTGAATCTCTCTTTTCCTGCGTTTTTCAAAGTATACAGGGTCACTCTTGAAGATATGTGGCTGGTTGGCACCGATGATATAAATATCACCTGGCTTGAATTGCTGCATGTAATTTCCGGCAATGAGGGTTCCTTCGCCTTTTATTATCCAGGTGATCTGTGTTTCGTTATGCCGGTGCAGGTGATTGTAGAAATGTGGCTGCTTGTCTTCTTGTACGACTATCGAATTCTCCATCGCCACAGGAATGGTAAATTGTACAACCCGCATATTTACCAATTTTATCTCGTTGTGTTTTAAATAATAATTTCCGGGTTAAAATTAGCAAATAATCGTCGATTTAGAACAACAGTAAGGAGTAATTAATCCTGGTTACCAAGCCAGCCTTTTAAAATCGATACCTGTAATGGATCTCTGTTTGGCAATATGGTGATGGCAAAAGTTCTTTCTTTTATTTTTCCAAGCGTGATTGAATTTTCCGTTAGCCCCCCTTTGTTACCGTTACTATTTTTATCACATCACCTTCCTTCGATGATTCGATTAGCGACTTGAATGCTTTGGCATCAACTTTATTTCCGTTTACAGAAATAATCACATTCCGATTACGTAAGCCTGCATCCCAGGCAGGTGATTGCCATTCAGTGCTTGCGATAAAAAGACTATCATTTTTATCTTTTACATTAATACCTAACCAACCACCGGGTAAAGTATGAGTAGTTGTATCAATCGATAATCCGGCATAATTAAAATATGTCGGATAATCAACTGTCTTTAAAGTATAGATGTAATCAAAGAAATCCGATAATGAAGTTCCGGCTATCTTTTCGCATTCATTTCGGAATTCGTCTTCAGTAAACCCGCGGTTCAATTGTTTGTAATATTTGTTATACAGCAGTCGCATCAGGTCATCGAGCGATTTTTTATTTTTTGTTTCGTGTCTTATTTTAAAATCCAATAAAATGCCTAATGCCGGCCCTTTGTCATACTCAGAAATTGTTTTATTTACATCATCGCCTGTTCTACCAAATGGTCCCTGGTCCCAGGTACTATAACTTGCCTCTGCGGAAGTTTGAAATTGGCGACCTGGCTTATCCTCGTATTCCTTAATGCTATTTTGAAATCCGGTCAATACATCTTCGTCATTCGTTAAACCGGCTCTTTTCAAAATGATATATTCGTAATAAACAGTTATACCTTCAGATAACCAAAGCATTTTTGTTTTACTTCCGTTATCATAGTCAAACGGCCCCAGCTCTATCGGTCTTATCCGTTTTACGTTATAATGATGAAAATATTCGTGCGCCAGGAAATTATACATTCTTATCCTGCCTTCTTTTGTATTTAATCCATCGCCACTAAACGCAACCGAAGTTGAATTCAGATGTTCAATACCTCCACCGCCCGGGCCTATTGCCAGGAAACTGTAATGATTATACGGAATATCACCAATGATACCGGAGCCGGCGGTAACAATCTTTTTCAAATCATTCATGAATTGCTGCCTGTCAAAATTCCCCGGCTTGTATGCAATGAAATAATGCGGAATTCCTTTTACCGTAAATGATGGGAATGATTCAAGGTCACCTGCGAGTATTGGACTATCATACAATACATCATAATCGGTTGCAAAAAAAGTATGTTGCATTCCTTTCAGCGAATCAAGTCCCGTTGCAACTGTGCTCCAATCTTTATACGGATCAATTTTTACTTTCACCCTATGCTTTAAAAAACCATCAGGATAAATAAAAACGCCTGCAGGAGAAATATAAGCATGTTCTTCGTCAATATAATTTGACGCAACAAACGGTCTTGTTCCTTTTACATCGTAAGAGAGAAGAACTGTCTTTTCATTATCAGATGTAATTGCCCAACTATTTTTCGTTTTCTTTTCCCAGTGCAATTGCTTGCCGGAAATTGTTTTCGCCTCGAAATTTTGAACATAATCGGGAAAGTTCATGATCTGGTAATAGCCTGTAGTCCACATTGGCAACTTAAATACTGTTTCCTTTTGTTGAATCCCGCTACAATTAAACTCAATATGAAATAAATTATCCTTTGCATGCGGCATTGAAAGTTCGAATGAAAGATTTACTGCATTTTTCTGTGCTATTACTTTCGTCGCAACGCAACCGAAAATCAAAGCCAAAAACAATGAGATTGCTTTTACTTTTCTTTTATCTACTATAGAAGCAGAAATTGTCCTCATGAAAGAAATGTTTCAGTTGGCAAATCATTTAGAATAAAAACGCCAGTTGGTTTTGAAATCCCTTTTTACCGGCTGATTCGTGAGGATCGCACGAAGCATTTCAATGGGCATTGCATTCTCATGAAGAATAGCATCGTGATATTGTTTGTATGTCATCTTCTTGGTATCGACCAACTCTCTTTTCAACGCCATAAACTGAAGACCACCGATCATGTAGGCTAATTGATACAATGGGCTATAACCACCAACAAATGAACGACGCACTTCACCTTCAGCATTAGCTCTTTCGTGACCGACACGATCTACAAGAAAGTCGATGCATTGCTGCGGCGTCCACTTTCCAAGATGATAGCTAAGTGAGAAAATAATTCTTGCACAACGATGCATCCGCCAGAATAACATACCGATCCTTTCCTCCGGCGTTCTTGGAAATTTCATATCCCACAACAGCAATTCCCAGTACAAGGAATTTCCTTCTACCCAAAATGGTGTATTGAAATGACGATACGTTTTATATCGGTCGTTCATAAAGCCCTGCATGTGATGACCGGCAATTAGCTCGTGATGTACTGTTGCTCTTGAAAAATTAGGATTATTACCACGCATGCTCATCATCTTATCGTCATAGCTCATTGTGTTGGTCGGATAGGAAATGATCAATGATTCTCCTCCCAAAAAGAATGGATTTACCAATTGTCTTTCCGGGCTCATCATATACATGCTCCACGCTTCTTCTGATAATGGATCAATTGTAACCAAATCATTCTTCTTCAAAAAATCAACGGACTCTTTGTATAATTCATACATGGCTTCAGGTTGATGACCTGCTTCTACATAGGTATTCTTTACTTTCTCTTGAGCCGCTTTCCAGTTATCTCCAAAACCCATTTCACGGGATGCTTTTAATAATTCTGCATCGCACCAGGCAAACTCTTTGTTCGCAATATCAACCAGTTCTTCCGGAGTGTATGGAATGAACTCGAGTTTCAACTGTCTTATCAATTCTTCACGGCCAATCGGGTTGCCGATAATACCGCTGCCATCGTCTTTCTGAGAGCTCAGTAAGCGGCTCTTCTTTGTTAATGCCGTTGCATATAAACCAAGAAGGCTATCTACTTCGCTATACGTTTTTGGTACCCACCATGTAAATAATGGATCGTAGCCATTATAAAAATCGAAATAATCTTTCAGCGAACCTTGTAACCCTTTTATTGCGTTAGATGCAATTTTCGCTTGCTTTGAATCGAGGCTATCACCTTTCTTTAGTTCATCGATTGATTTCTGTATTTGCTTTTTTACATCATTTAAAGTTTTAGCTACCTGCTGTCCATTTACAACGAGCCCTCTTCTTCTTGGCTTTTCTACCGCATAAATCGTATCGGAAAAAGGAAGATATTTTGTAACGGGTAAATATTCCTTTTCTTCCTGTTCAAGTTTATATTTTTCATCATCAAGATCTCTCTTAAAAAGCAAATAATCAACTTTCCCATTAATGCCCATCTTGTCAAAATCCATGGCTTCTGCCTGTTTTATATAATCATTCACAAGGCGCATCAGTCGCTGTCTTCTTTCCGGTGAATTATAATTATCACCCCATTGGTTGTTCCACCACTCCGATCGTGTGCCACTGGTTGAATAAAAGCGTTTGATCTCTGAATAGTCAGCGTTGTAATGCACCATCAGGTCATTCATCTCGCTTGTCTGCAGGTAGAGATCATTTTTATCTGATTGAGAAAACGCAGAATGAATAAAAGACAATGCAATAATTGCAGTCAGCAATAGTTTATTCCGGATCATAAAACAGTTAGTTCAGTAAAAAATATTGTTTCTATAAAAATTTAAACTCAGTTTTTAATCGTTCTGGCTCCAAATACACGACCCGCCGTTTTTCCATAATTAGCTTCGATACGCACAGTGATTTTATCTGAATGCTCAATCAACTCTCCCGGTAACAAATAAGTTTTGTGATAAAACTTACCGGTTGTACCGCCAGCCCACTCCTCAGTCGCAATTTTTCTTCCGTTTACGAGTATATCAAACTTACGATCCTTATCATCGCCGATATAAGTCAGCAATAAACTGTTGCCGGTTCCTGCTTTTGGTTCTACTTTCATTTCAAAAGAAAAATAATTTGCAGCTCTTGCTTCGCGACCATTCACGCCCAGCGCATCGCTTACATACGATCTTTCACTCGCCGTCAGGTTATGATCTCTTTCAGGTTGCATTTCCCCTATACGAAAGTTATCAATTGTTCTCGCTTCAATCTCCTGTTGTTCTTTCTTTTCTTTTTCATATTCTTCCTGCCTTGCCGTCCATTGTGCATTCGTAAAAAAATCCCAATAAACGCTATAATAGTTTTTATAGGTTTTATAAAAGGGGATCAATTTCACATCGAACGGTTTTCCTACACCCTGTACCTGGAAACTTAATGTTTCATTCGCAACAGGTTTTATCCAGTCGCTTATATTTTTATTGTCTGTTAATAAAACCGGTACGCCGTAAACAGGATCAGGCATTGTATTTCCTAACTGCCCGGCTAATACAACCGGACCATATAAAAAAGCAACGCGGTTCGGATTGTCTGGCATTCTTTCGGTGTATAAACTCATCGGCAGATCCAGTTCAAGTTTGTCATTATTAGCCCAGCTACGTTTAACCAAAATAAATCCATTATCCAATGTTGTAGCTACTTCTTTTCCATTTACAGTTACTTTATAACCATCTTTTGCCCATAGAGGCCGGCGAAGCTTGATAGTGAAAGAAGAAGGTTTTTTAGCTGAAACGGTAAACTGTATATGACTGTTTTCAGGATAGCTACTCTCTTGTTTTACTGAAATGCTTTTATCCCTCCACGTTAGTACCGAAGGAATGTAGAGATTCACAAACAGGCTTCCGTCTTTTCCTTCATAATAAATTCCTTCGGTGTATTTGGAATGATTCTCCATGCCGCTTCCAACGCAACAGGTAAACGTATGAAATGAATCGCTGAAAACTTTTTGCGTACCCATTCTCAACGGAACGAAGTAACACATCATACCTGTTTCAGGATTTTGCGAGGAAAGAATATGATTGTACAATGCTCTTTCATAATAATCACCTAATGCGCTGAATGGTTCCCATGAAAACAAATGTCTTGTCAGCTTCAGCATATTGTAAGTGTTACAGGTCTCGCAGGTATTATCGCTCAGCCGATCATTCAATTTATCTTCCTCACCGCAATACTCATAGTTGCTATTGCCGCCAATTACATATGTGTGATGATGCACCATCGATTGCCAGAAAAAAGACGCGATGGTTTTGTCCGATTCATTACCGGTTAACTCATATTGATTTGCACTGCCAATTGCTTTTGGCACATTGGTATTGGAATGTTTACCTGGCAACGGATCGACTTTTTTCGCAAGTTCTCCCATCACAAAGTCATCATGAAATTTATAAGAAAGATCAAGATATTTTTTGTTACCTGTCACTGCATAGATACTTGCGAGCACATCATTCATTCCACCATATTCGCATTTTAGCATCTTTTGCAATTGCTCTTCGGAAAGATTTTTAAGTGTATTAGCCGTCCAGTCTGCCATACCTGTCACAATTGTCAATGCCTTCTTATTATCACAATGCATGTACGCATCCAGTAATCCAGCCATCACTTTATGTACAGTGTACCACGGGCTCCATCCTCCATTTAAGTCAAAGCCTCCCGTTTTTATTATCCCATTGGCAACCTTTCCAAAAATCGAATCTTCATTGGGAATCGCTCCTACATAACCAGACTTCCGTGCCTGCTGGCAACGCTCAAGTTCATTCACAATAAAGTCAACTTTATCTTTAAACCGTTTGTCTCCGGTTGAAGCATACATCATCGAACACGCCGAAAGATAATGACCCAATGTGTGACCTGACAAACCTTCCTTTTCCCAGCCGCCATACACGTCACCGTTAGTTGGTAGCCCTGCATTTTTATAGAAGCGATGTAACAATCTTCCTGCATCAATTGCCAGCAAAAAACCTGCATCGCGGTCTTCAGCATTTTTAAAAGGACTGCCCTCAAGCAAACGAACGTCTTTCAGATTAAACGCATAAGCCTTGATATCAACAACAGGCTTCACTTTAATCTTTGGATTATTTTTTTCGGGTAAATAAGATTGCGTTTTACCTGCAATTACAACAAGCAAACAAAAAACAAAAACAAAAATTTTCCTGGTCATTATTAAAGAATTTAAAAGCATTTGTCTGAACCTTGATTTTGGTAGATTTTTAGGATTGCTCAGAAATTTTTATACACTCAATTAAAAAGTCTTCAACTTCATCTTTTAATTCATTTCAACTTCACAGAATTCCTTCTTTCTATTTCACATTTACTTGTTTTGACTTTTAACTTTTTAATTTTCACTTGATTTTCCACTCATGTATTCCCGTCGCATACTCAGCAGGTAATTTTACTTCCAGCTTCATTGCTGTAGTTGTTACCGCTTCAAACTTTACTTCATTATACTTATCTTTTTCAATCACATAATCCGTTGTATTCTTTACGGGAATCCATTCTCCATTCATTTTATAATAAAGTTTCCATTCTACCGGTATTCTGCAACCGCCCCATGGACCATCATCAAACCAATACACTTTCGATTCTGAAACCGTGTAAACGGAATCAAAATCATACTGCACCCACTCAGTTGTATTCTTCTTTGGCCACCAATGTAAATAAGAAGCACTGCCATCTTTCGAATCCTGCGGATCGTATTGATCATTTAATGCCCGAAGCATTCTTGGGCTATTTGCAGAAGACGATACTTTACTTTTTGATGCGATTGTCGGTGCAGGTTTTGGTCTTGCTACAGACGCATCATACGGAATCCAGACTTCCATTTCACTTGGTCCACGATTGGCCCAGGAATAATAAGGTATTGCTGTTACTTCCTGTTCAGACTTTACCAGTTCATCACTGTTCACTTGCCGTTTGGTTGAAGTTCCTCTCATCTCCAGCGTCATTACCCCGTTCAATTTGCCGGGCTGATAAGAAGTTTGGATTGCAGCGTTTCTATCAACAACAATATTCATCACGGCCGAATCTTTATTATCCGGGCTCTCCAGGCAATACACAATCGGGCCAAGTTGTAACGCAAAACGATTCTGATCGGCCTGCACGCCGCTGTTTGCTATTACCTTTTTAACATCCATTGGTAATTCGAGAGAAACTTTATCACCGGCATTCCAGGTACGATTGATAACGGCATATCCTTTTACCATTTCGTATTTCACTGGCTTACCATTTAGTATAATTGAAAACTTCTTTTCCGATTTATTCTCGTCTGAATACAAATCTCCGGGTATTGGTTTATTCGTTGCCCAACCGGGAATTCGGATATGCAAGGCGAACTGCACTTTCTTTTCAGGGTTAATTGTTATATCATCATTTCCGCTCCATGGATAATTTGTGTTTTGTAAAATGGTAAGTTTAGTAGCAGGCAGTTTTATGGCAGATGTGCTGCCAACAAAAAGATTGAGGTATAAATCGTTTTTATTTTGTGCATACACATAGCCGGGCATTGAAGGTAAAAACCGTGTCATGTTCGAGATACAGCAAGCGCAACTAAACCATGCACTACGCTGATGTTGCCCAAGTGACGCCAATGGATTCGGATAAAAAAAGTGATCGCCGCTTAATGATACACCTGAAAGTAAACCGTTGTAAAGAATACGCTCCAATACGTCAACATATTTTGAATCACCGTGCAACAGAAACATGCGGCTGTTCCAGTATAAATTAGCAATCGCAGCGCAGGTTTCAGCATAAGCGCTCATGTTCGGAAGGTCATACGGCTTTCCAAATGCTTCACCATTATTCGTTGCGCCAATACCACCAGTGATGTAAATCTTTCCATCCACCACATCATTCCATATATCATCGATCGCCGCAAGATATTTTTTGTCACCGGTTAATGCTGCTACATCAGCCATACCAGTGTACATATAGCTTGCACGAACTGCATGACCAACTGCTTCATGCTGATCTGTAACTTTTATATGCGACTGACTATACTCCTGGTTGAAATGACCTTCTTTGCCACGTAAGTCAAGAAAAAATTTCGCCAGTTGCAGGTATTCTTTTTTTCCGGTTACACGATACAGCTTGGTCAATCCCGTTTCAACAATTTCATGACCGGGAAATTTTTCTTCTTTACCCGGACCGAATGTTTTTACCAATAAATCTGCATTCTTAACAGCGATGTTTAATAAATTTTTTTTGCCCGTAGCCTGGTAATGTGCAACAGCAGATTCATACAAGTGGCCTGCATTGTATAATTCGTGACTAAGATCTTCTTCTTTTTCCCAACGCTTGCTTCCGATCCATTCATGCGGTTTTGGCGCTTTCATTGTGCGGAAAGTATAGAGATAGCCGTCTGGCTCCTGTGCTGCCCCTATAATTGAAATCAATGTATCAAGGTATCTTTCTAATTCCGGGTTCTTCTTTGCCTGCAAACTATAAGAAGCGCCTTCTATTATTTTATATAAGTCTGTATCATCAAATGGATATGCGGTCATCGTATCAGGAGGCAACTTTCCTGCGGCACGGAGAAAATTGTCTATGCGACCAGTCTTACGGCATTGTTCCAATGCATATGGAATTGTAATGCTTGCATTAACATTGATTTTAGGCGCCCAAAAGTTATCCATTACATGCACTTGTGTGAAAGCTACGGGCTGTATTGGGTAATCGCTTTTTAGTTGTGCATTTATGAATTCTGCCCCACAAAGAAGGCTTATAGCGCTGACAATAATTTTTTTATTCACCATTAAATCTTTTTCAAAATAATTTCTCTTCCGCCACATGGTCTATAAAATTTAAAATATTTGTAGTACTTCTATCATAAGTTTCGTTTTGGCTAAAGCCAATCGTTCTACTTACTATTGCCCCGACTTTAGCCAAAAGAAGTCAAGCTTTTTATTTTACCTTAATCACCAACTGGGTAAACGAATGTGCAGGAAAACTATAATTGAATGTTTTTCCTGGAATGGATAAGGGTTTTTCAACTGTCTTTACTTTTTCAGCATTCACTGAATTCTCATCTTTTAATCCCGGCGAATAAACTTCATAAGCCATTCCTTTTTTATCGGGAGAACCAAACTGACTTTCAATAGTTGTTTCGATTGCTTTGGAAGGATGACGGTTCACCACATTGATGACTACCGTTTGACTTTTTTCATTGTATGCTGACGATACATCCAGCCAGCTCACCCCTTTATATTTGGCAATATTAAACGTATCACATTGCACAAAAGAAGATAATGATTTACCGTAACAATTAGTTGCAAACAACTGCAACGGGAAATAAGTTGTTTGTTTCCATAACTTGTCGTTTGTAATCATCATCGGGGCAATGACGTTTACCAGCTGTGCAATGTTTGCCATCTTCACAACATTCGCATTCCGGATAAGAGAATTGAGAAAAGTCGCGACCGCCAATGCATCCTGCAAATCATATTTTTCTTCTAAATGTTCTTCTCCTCCTGTACGATACCATACATTGTACTCATCAAAGGCAATATAGATTGGTTTTTCAATTTTATTTTTAAATCGTACTTCATTGATGATCCCTTCTGTTTGTTTTATTTCATTTTCAGGCTCAATCATCGAAGCCATGTATTCGAGATAGTTATTCGTACGATCACCGAAATAAAAATGAAGCGAGATATAATCAGCGTAGTCTTTTAGATAGTTTAAAACGGTGCGGTTCCATTCTGCAGTCCCAGATGCCCAATAACTCAATCCGCAAACAGTTAGTTTGATAGAAGGATCAGTCCATTTCATCAGCTTGGCAGCTTCCAAAGCAAATTTGCCGTAATCTTCTGCATTCTTCGCTCCCATTTGCCATGAGCCATCCATTTCATTACCCAGTCCCCAATACTTTACATGATATGGCTTCACTCTTCCATTCTTTGCACGAAGATTGGGGAAATAAGAACCGGTATCACTATTACAATACTCCACCCAATTCTTTGCTTCATCTAATGTGCCTGTGCCGAGATTAACGGGAATGTAAGGTTGTGTACCCATTCTTTCTGCATATTGCAAAAACTCATCTGTCCCCACCGTATTTGTTTCAATCGTTCCCCATGCCAATTCTCTTCTTCGAGGTCTTGATGATAAAGGACCAATACCATCCTGCCAATGATACCCTGATACAAAATTGCCACCGGGCCAGCGGAGAATAGACACTCCCAATTGTTTCGAAGCTTCGAGTACATCTTTACGAAAGCCAAATTGATCGGCTTGTGAAGAAGAAGGATCATATATGCCGCCGTAAATACAACGACCAAGATGCTCTGTGAAATTTCCGTATAACAACGAATCAATATCGCCTGTCGTTCTCTCAATATCAATTTTGATTCTGGCTTTCAGTGCCTGCGCATTGCTATTGTTGGTGCAAACAATAACCAATAGAATAAATAAGAAATTTCTCATCATTGGATATTCATTGAGCGTTTCCAAAGCTAAAAGAGATTGAGTGTCGTCATGACACTTTATTTGCCTGATTCTATACGAAAATTAACGCTTTAAAACGGGATACGCAGTTTAAATGATAAAATCGGAAAATAATACTGGAAACATACAGGCATATAAGAAATACAAGGAGAAAATTTTGATTAAACTTAAATGGGTTGTATGGTTCAAAAAACAGGTTTAGAGAAAATGAAACATACAAGACACATAAGACATACAAGAAAGACTTTACCACTTCACTTAAATGCCTTGTATGACTTGTATGGTTCAACACCACGCTTAGGAGAAATGAAACATACAAGACACATAAGACATACAAGAAAGACTTTTCTACTTCACTTGAATACCTTGTATGACTTATATGGTTCAAAAAACAGGTTTAGAGAAAATGAAACATACAAGACATATAAGACATACAAGAAAGACTTTACCACTTAACTTAAATATCTTGTATGACTTATATGGTTCAACACCACGCTTAGGAGAAATGAAACATACAAGACACATAAGACATACAAGAAAGACTTTGCCACTTCACTTAAATACCTTGTATGACTTATATGGTTCAAAAATGTAGTTAGAAAAATGAACCATACAAGTTATATAAGCCATACAAGAATTTAGAAAGGGTTACTTCTTTTCCAATGTCGGGTAAGTAATCCCCAATTGATCGAGATAGGTCTTATACTTTGCAGGATTGTAATAAAATTTTTTCATTTGCTCACGATATTTCGCCATCGTTTCTGTATTCAGATAAACAGGTGCAGGATCGCTCGCAGTAATAAACGATTTGTATTTGACAGTTTTTGTCTGCACATTGGTGAAATAACTTTTTGCGCTATCAATGATTGCCGGTTTTGTAAATATATCAATCAATGTCAACGCTGTCGCTTTCGCGCCAGCCAAACTTCCTTTATGTGCAATCGGTGTAGCCATGGCAATCGCATCAGCCCAATGATGTCCTTTAGTACCGGGAATATTTGCAGGATACCATAATACTATCGTGGGTACATTCCATGAAATATCAGCGATATCATCTGTACCACCACCCCACGAGAATGGCACTGAACCTGTAATAGTATCTGGTTTTTCTTTCAGTGGCAACACCTCTTTGCCTTCTTCATCTATTTTTGGCGCTTCAACCAGTTTCTGAACAGCTACAGCCAATTGCTTATCCTCCGCAGACCATTTCGGCATTCCCACCCGCTGTATATTTCCATACATTGTCTCTGCCAACGGCTTATTAAAATGTCCCGGCCATGCTGCGCCGACAATCTGGTAGCTCATTTTTGTATCAGTCATCATCGCTGCGCCATTCGCCATTTTAATACCGGCCTCATACATGCTCTTGATATCTTCGTATGTCCGTTCACGAAAGTAATACCACACTCCTGCTTTCGAAGGAACCACATTTGGTTGATCGCCTCCGTCGGTAATTACGTAATGTGATCGTTGAGTTGGTTTTAAATGTTCACGTTTAAAATTCCAACCTACATCCATCAGTTCCACAGCATCCAAAGCGCTTTTGCCACGCCATGGTGCACCAGCCGCATGAGCCGCTTCTCCTTCAAATGAAAACTTTACAGAAACCAAACCATTCATTCCTGGATCACCGTAACCAACATAAAAACCGCCAGCCACGTGAGCGAAAATGCAGGCATCTACATTTTTAAAATAGCCATCGCGGATATACCAGGCTTTGCTTCCCAATAGTTCTTCAGCAACACCAGGCCAGATTATAATAGTACCAGCCATATGATTCTTCTCCATCAGTTCTTTTACCGCTATCGCTGCATAAATGATCACAGCTTGTCCTGAATTATGTCCTTCGCCGTGGCCCGGCGCTCCTTCTACAATCGGATCTTTATAGGCAACACCTGGTTTCTGCGATGCTTTTGGTATGCAATCAATATCACTACCCAATGCAATAACAGGACTGCCGCTTCCCCACTTCGCCATCCATGCAGTTGGAATTCCTGCTATTCCTTTTTCTACAGTGAAACCGTTTTTACTTAAAATGTCAGTGATATATTTTGATGTTTCAAATTCCTGGAACCCTAATTCCCCGAAACTAAAAATCATATCAACCATCTCCTGCACATTCTTTTCTTTTGAAGCGACGGATGTCAATGCCTCCTTCTTTAATCCTTCAATAAATGCAGAATCGTATGTTTTGCTCTGTGCTTGTAATTGTTGAAAACAGGTAGTAAAAGAAATGAGGAAAATAAAACGGAATGCCCGTCGAAGAGTAGTTTGGTTGTAAAAGCTCATGTGTGTGGTTTGATCAAATTTAAATCAACGTCTCAATTAATTTCTGAATGACGGCGAAGAATAAATAACTTTCTTTCAACAAAATTATTTCTCCCGCGTTTACGGGAGCCAGGTGTTAATTTCTTGCATTAGCTTTAGTCTATCAAAGCCAACTGAAGTTTGACCAGGAGACCTTTTAAGCATGAAACATTCTTTCTTTCCTACGCTATAATCTTTCTCCATTTAAACTAATCAAGGCTGCGAAAAACTGTAATCAGAAAACTGTTTGCAACAATGATGACAATTCAAAAACCAAGAATAACTTCGATTGATTTTTTGCGCGGAACGATCATGATCGTAATGGCATTGGACCATGTTCGTGATTATCTCTTCTCCGCTTCTTTTTACTACGACCCTCTGGATCTGCAGCAGACGACTGCTCCCATTTTTTTTACGCGATGGATCACGCATTTCTGTGCACCTATCTTTATGTTGTTGGCCGGTACGTCTGCACATATTATGGGGCGAAAGAAAACAAAAAAAGAACTGTCGGTCTTCCTTATTAAGCGAGGATTGTGGCTGATTTTCCTTGAGATGATAGTCGTAAACTTCGGCTGGAATTTTAATATCGCCTTTCCGATGTTCCTTTTTATCACCATCTGGACATTAGGTGTTTGTATGATTCTGCTGGCAGCTCTTATTCATCTGCCAAAAAAAATTCTCTTTGCATTTTGCATTATAGCCATCGCAGGGCATAATCTTTTTGACAATGTGCATGTGGCTGGAAATACATTGCCGGCATTCGGTTGGGCGCTTCTGCATGATCAACAGTTTTTTACCTGGCACAAGGAAATCTTTTTAGTGGGCTATCCATTAGTGCCGTGGATCGCGGTGATGCCGTTAGGTTATTTGTTGGGAGAATGGTACACACCGACTTATGATGTTGAAAAAAGAAAAAGAAATCTGCTGATTACCGGTGTATCAATGCTTGCCGTTTTCATTGTTCTTCGTTATGCGAACGTCTATGGTAATCCGGTAAAATGGTCTGAGCAAAAAGATGGATTGTTCACATTCCTTTCGTTTATCAATGTTACCAAGTATCCGCCATCGCTACTTTATTTACTACTTACGCTCGGCGCTGCTTTTGTTTTCCTTTCTGTTACAGAAAAACTAAAGGGAGCGATTGTAAGGGTTGTATCAGTATATGGTCGCGTTCCGATGTTCTATTACCTCATTCATATTTATGTCATTCACCTGATCGCGATGATTGCTTCTGCTTTCACACCTGGACAGGATTGGAAAATATGGGTTTTACAAGACCCGATTTGGTTTACAAGTGGATTGAAAGGCTACGGATTTTCATTGAGGGCGGCCTACATCACATGGATCGCGGTTGTTGTTGCACTTTATCCATTGTGCAAACGCTATGATATTTACAAACAATCCCATAAGGAAAAATGGTGGCTCAGCTATTTGTAAGACTAAAAAGAAGAAAGCCGGGAATTGTGCCCGGTTTTTTCTTTAATAAAATATATCGTCGTGTAGTATTGATAGAGTATCTTCCATAAATTCACTGGTAAAACTAACGCATGCAGGAAAATCTAAAACGCGATATCGGAACTTTCGGTTTGGCCTGCACGGTAGTTAACATTATGATTGGAACAGGCATTTTTGTTTTGCCTGCATTAGCGGCTGAAAAATTAGGAGCGGCAGCAATCATCTGTTTTTTTATTTGTGGATTCCTCATTTTCCTGATTGCATTGTGCTTTGCTGAAATAGGAAGTAAAGTAACTGTGAGCGGTGGCGCATACACTTACATCGAAACAGCCTTTGGCCCCTTTACCGGTTTTTTGGCAAATAACATTTTCTGGTTTGGCTCCTGCATGCTTGGTGATGCCGGCATTGCAAATGCATTATCAAAAACATTAAGCCATTTTTTTCCTGTATTGGATACAACAATCGGCCGTCCTGCTTTTCTATTCGGTTTATTTTCCTTTTTAGCATTTGTCAATGTCCGTGGTGCGAAGTACGGAGTATGGTTTAGTATTCTTACAACGATAATAAAATTAGTGCCGCTACTGTTATTGGTTGTGTTTGGGCTCGGCCATATTACTGCTGCTAATCTCGAATGGAAACAAGCGCTGACTTTAAACGAAATTGGAAGCGCCACACTTATTTTATTTTACACGTTTGTTGGCATAGAAACTTCTGTAAATAATGGTGGCGAGTTTAAAAATCCGGCGAGAACAGTCCCAGTGGGTATTTTTTCAGGACTTGTTTTTGTGTTGTTATTATATGTATCTATACAATTGGTCTCTCAAGGTATTCTCGGCGATCAATTAGTTGCAGATAAAATAAAAGATGCGCCACTGGCAGCGGTTGCAAATCGTTTGTTCGGTACTGCTGGAATTACATTAATGATAGCAGGTACTGCCTTTGCCATGCTGGGAACATTAAGTGGTGAAGTACTCGGTAATCCAAGAATTCTTTTCGCTGGCGCCAGGGATGGATTAATGCCTAAAGCGTTAGCAAAAGTTCATAAAAAATTTGCAACCCCATATGTTTCTATCGCAGTTTATGCAGCATTGTGTTTTATTTTTTCCGTTATCGGAGAAATCAAGCAACTATTGATTCTTTCCAGCGCTACCACGCTGTTAATTTATCTTGGAGTCGTTTTAGCTACCATCCGTATGCGATACAAACAAACAACGCTCGGCGATCAGAAAACATTTAAAATACCCGGAGGTGTAATTATTCCTTTTCTTGCCATAATAATTATTCTTTGGATTTTATCCAATTTGTCGAGACAAGAAATTACAGGCATCATCGTATTCTGTGCTATCGTTTCAGCATTATATCTGCCAATTTATTTTTTAAAGAGAAAGAATAATCACCAGGGTAATCGTTAGCTTTTCGTTTTCCCGTAGTTGTTAGAAGAACAAGAGTTCTGTTAATAAGCATTTTTGCAGGAAAGAATCAGTAGAGTTACTTTTAATGCTTCCCGCCGTCTTCCTATTTTAACTTCCCCTTCCTGAAAATTTCCCGGCCAGAAATATTTAACAACAACTGTTTTGTATGAGAAAATATTTTTACTGTATTGCCTCAGCCCTGTTTTCAATAGCAGCCAGTGCACAAAGTAAAAATGGAAATTATGAGACGCTATTGAGCCTGTTTAAGGATCTCCGTAAACTCGAAGGAACACGCCTCTCTAATGAAGTGCCTGATTACCGCACTGCGACAATTACGAAAATTCAACAAACGCTCAGTCAATTCAAAATTCTTCATAAAAATATTGATACAGCAGGTTGGCCATTGGAACAGAAAGTCGATTATGTATTGTTGCTTTCGGAAATGAACGCCCTGGATTTCAACTGCAGAGTTTTAAAACCCTGGAACCGCGATCCATCCTTTTATGCAATATTATTTGCTGAACAAAGCGATGTGCCTGCACATGAAGGGCCAACCAGCATCGCTGCTATTGATTTGTGGAAATACTCCTACCCCCTCTCTGAAGACGATGCGAAAAAGTTAACGACTGAATTAAAAGTCATTCCTGCTTTATACCAGCAGGCAACAATCAACCTGACAGGGAATGCCCGTGATCTTTGGAGCGCAGGTATTGATGATATAAAGATGCAGATTACATTGCTTGACGAACTTAGCGGGAAGGCAAACAACAATAGCCAGGAATTACACAACGCTATAGCTGATGCAAAAAACGCCGCATTGAAATTTGTTGCATGGCTTGAAAAACAACTACCAACTAAAAAAGGCGCTTCGGGTATTGGCAAAGAAAACTATACATGGCATTTGCGAAACGTATTGATGATCCCTTTTTCATGGGAAGAAGAAGTAACACTACTTAACCGGGAACTTACAAGAGCATACGCTTCTCTCGAACTGGAAAGAACACATAACCGGAACCTGCCGGAATTAAAAGCATTTTCTAATGAACAAGAGTTTAAACAAGGGTCTGAATTGGCAATAAAAAAACTGATGAGTTTTTTAAAAGAAAAAGAAATATTACCGGTGAAAGACTATATGGAACCGGGCCTGATAAAACATATCGGTGAATATGTGCCGGAACAAAAAAGAAATTTCTTTCTGAACGTAAGCTATAAGGCTCCCGCAGTTTTGTATTCTCACTCCACACATTGGTTTGAAATAGCCCGGTTTACAGAAGAGCCGCATGCAAGTTTATTGCGTCGTGAGCCATTGCCTTATAATATCTGGATGCAGCGATCTGAAGGATTAGCAACAAGTATGGAAGAAACCTTTATGCATGCAGGCCTTTGGGATGATAATCCAAGAGCGAGGGAACTGGTGTGGATTATGCTTGCACAGCGCTGTGCCCGTGGGCTCGCTTCGTTATATGCACAGGCCAACATGATCAACTATGAAGAAGCACGAAAATTCCAGGTGGAATGGACGCCCAAAGGCTGGGTAGGTGATGAGGGCCTTGTGGGTTTTGAACAGCATTTATATTTACGTCAACCAGGCTATGGTACTTGTTATGTAACGGGAAAATATTTTATCGAACAGATAATAATGGATATGGGCAGAAAGCAGGGTAATGATTTTACGCTTTATAATTTCTTCGATAAATTTTATGGAGCGGGGGTAATGCCTGTTACATTAGTCCGCTGGCAAATGACAGGTGATGATAGTGAAATAAAAAAACTATTTAAAAAGTAAAGCAGAGGAAAAATAAAATGCCTACAAAAAAAACAATAACCCTTCTGTTGTTATTTATTGCACATTCAATGTTTGGCCAGGTTTCACCAAAAGTAAATGAACAAAGGATCGAAAGCCGGATCATGGATCTGTCAAAATTCGGTAAGGATAGTATCGGCCGTGGTTATCGTGTCGCTTATACAAAAGGTGATATTGAAGCAAGAACATTTTTTATTGACTTACTGAAAAAAGCGGGCCTTGATGTTACTATCGATTATGCAGGGAATATTATTGGCAAACGAAAAGGTAAAAATTTTTCGTTAAAACCAATTGCATTTGGTTCACACCTGGATATGGTACCGGATGGTGGTAATTATGATGGTGATGTCGGCTCTGTCGGCGCTTTGGAAATTATCGAAACGTTGAATGAAAATAAAATAACTACACAACATCCATTGGAAGTGATCATTTTCCAGAATGAAGAAGGTGGTACCATTGGCAGTATGGCAATGGCGGGGCATTTAACCAATGATGGTTTGAAACAGAAAAGCCAGATGGGGTTAACGATGGCTGAAGGAATAAAAGCCATTGGCGGCAATCCTGATAGCGTTCAATCTGCTGCTCTCAAACAAAATGAGCTTACTGCATTTTTAGAATTACACATCGAGCAAGGCGGAATATTGGAAAAAGAAAAAACACAAATAGGTGTAGTGGAAGGTATTGTCGGTATTGTGCATTGGGAAGTAACAGTAGAAGGATTTGCGAATCATGCCGGCACCACGCCGATGAACATGCGAAATGATGCGTTGTTGGCTGCAGCAAAATTCATTATTGCCGTAAATGAAGTTGTAACAAGTGTAGAAGGAAAACAAGTAGGGACTATTGGAAAAATTAACGCGATGCCAGGCGCTTACAATGTTATTCCTGGTAAAGTAGTAATGGGGCTTGAATTAAGAGATTTGAATGGAGATAAGATCAACCAGCTATTTGCAGCAATACAAAAAAGAGCAGACGAAATCGCGACATCTTCAGGTACAAAAATTTCGTTTGTGCGACAGCCGAATGAAGTAAAGCCGGCCTTAACTGACAAGAAACTACAACAACAAGTAATTGCATCAGCGAAAAAATTGGGATTTACTTATAAGATCATGCAAAGCGGTGCAGGTCATGATGCGCAGGAATTGTCATTGATTGTCCCTGTCGTTATGATTTTTGTACCAAGTATTAATGGTATCAGTCACTCTCCTAAAGAATATACAAAGCCGGTTGATATGGCCAACGGTGCGAATGTACTTTTACAAATCATTTTATCCATCGACAAAGAACCTTAAAAAGCAAAAATATAAGTAATCATCAAACTGGAAAATTAAAACCATCTGAAAAACAAAAATACAATTACTGAAGAAAGAGATTTCCTGAACAACCTTGATTTAATGACACAACTCGGCCAACTACCTGAAGGAAAATGAATGAGTAAAATTATAAATCATCGTTGATGAGTAAATGATGCCTAACTTACAACATCGCTGTTTTAATAGTACTAGCAAGACCAAAAGAAAACAACAAAAAAGAAAATCACACACATGAAAGCAACGTTCGCATTCGCATTTATCGTTTTTTTCTCAATGCAAAGCACACAGGCACAATCGTATAAAAAGATCCACGAGCAAGCAATTGTCGTCGATACGCACAATGATATATTGATGAAAGCTGTTGACAGAAGAATTTCATTTGATAAAAATCTTACTGGTAAAACTCACAGCGATCTTGCACGATGGAAAAAAGGAGGATTGGATGTAGAAATATTCTCTGTGTATTGCGATGGTGACGCAAAAAATCCATTTGCCTATGCAAATAAAGAAATGGATTCGCTGGATGCAGTCGCGGCCCGCAATCCCGATAAAATTGTAAAAGCGTATAGCACTAATGACATTTTGAAAATTGTGAAGCAGCATAAAATCGCTGCAATGTTTGGCGTTGAGGGTGGTCATATGATAGAAGATGATCTTGGCAAACTTGATTCGCTGTATAAACGTGGTGCAAGATATCTAACGCTTACGCACAACATTGCTCCCTCATGGGCAACAAGTGCGGCTGAAGAAACCGCCTCCCCAAACCCTTCCAAAGGAGGGGCTTTAGATTCTGTCAAACCAAAGGGCCTTAATGAATTCGGTCGCCGGGTCGTCAAACGCATGAATGAACTTGGAATGTTGATCGACGTTAGTCATAATGGTGAACAGACATTTTGGGATGTGATACAGCTTACCACAAAACCAATCATCGCATCGCACAGTTCAGTTTATAATTTAACGCCGCACAGGAGAAATTTAAAAGACGACCAGATAAAAGCGATCGCAAAAAACGGTGGCGTAATACAAATCAATTTCAACCCTGGTTTTATCGACAGTACGTTTGATAAAAAAGAAATTGATTTTTTCAAAAAACATGCAGCAGAAAAAGATTCGCTTACAACCGCCGGCATGGCTGAGTTCGATGTGATGGATTATCTATACAATAAATACGCACCGGAGGTAAACAACATCCGTCCGCCACTTTCCAACGTGATCGATCATATCGAGTATATCATAAAATTGGTTGGCGTTGATTATGTCGGCCTGGGTTCAGACTTTGATGGCATTAATCTCACACCGGCACAACTCGATGATGTAACAACTTATCCGCTGATAACAAAAGCGCTTGTGGACAGAGGGTATAGCAAACAAGATATCACAAAAATTCTCGGTGGTAATTTTTTACGTGTTTTAAAAGCAAATGAAAATCATTGACAGAACAAATAAATTGTATCGGATGAACCTGAAGAAGAGTGCTGCTGCCTTTATTATTTTACTATTTTTCTTTCCTGTCTTTACAAATGGGCAGGCCGTTTATTTTCCCGATACAATATGGCAAACGAAAACGGCGCAACAACTTGGCTTGAATAAACAATGGCTTGACAGCGCTGTTTCTTTCGCCTTAAACAATGAAAATAAAGTAGAGCGTGATTTGCGGATTGCCAACCTGAAAGCGTATTCAAGAGAGCCTGGCTATGCGATCATCGGGCCAATGAAAGAAAGAGGCGGTCCTGCAGGATTAATTATAAAAAATGGTTTTATCGCGGCGCAATGGGGCGATATCAACCGCGTGGATATGACGTTTAGTGCAACGAAAAGTTTTCTTTCAACCATAGCCGGTTTGGCAATAGATGAAGGCCTTATAAAAAATGTAAGCGAACAAGTAAACAAATATGTTTGGGATGATACTTACAATGGAGAACACAATTCAAAAATTACCTGGGAACATCTGTTGAATCAATCTTCTGACTGGAGCGGAACTCTTTTCGGTCTTGAAGATTGGGCAGATCGTCCACCGAAAGAAGGCGGCATCGATGATTGGAAACACAGAACACTCCATGAGCCAGGTACATTTTTCAAATACAATGATGTGCGGGTAAATCTACTTGCCTATTCTTTATTGCAGGTCTATCGCAAGCCATTGCCCCAGGTGCTGAAAGAAAAGATAATGGACCCAATTCATACCTCTACAACATGGCGATGGTATGGATATGATAATAGCTATGTAAATATCGACGGACTAATGATGCAATCGGTAAGTGGTGGCGGTCATCATGGTGGTGGATTGTTTATAAACGCCATCGACCAGGCAAGGTTTGGGTTGTTATTCCTGAGAAAAGGAAAGTGGAAAAATCAACAATTGTTATCAGAAAAATGGATCACGCAAGCGCATCAACCTTCTGCACCGAATAAAGACTATGGATTTATGTGGTGGATCAATACAAGCAGAAAATGGAAAGATGTTTCTGCAGATATTTATTATGCAGCAGGGTTTGGAGGTAACTATATTGTCGTCGATAATGAACATGATATAGTTGTGGTGGCGAGATGGATGGACGATGACAAAATGGGAGAATTTTTAAAATTGGTGATTCGCTCAACAGAAAAATAGTCAACCAATTTTTTTGAATAGCAAAAGAGCCAAATCATTTTATCTTTTAAAACCAACCGGATGAGAGTCGTTGTATTGTTCTCCTGTTTAGTATTTTTTACGGTAACAGTGCTCGCACAAAACGTTACCAGTAATTCAACTGCATACGAGCCGCATGATTTGTTTTCAAAAACCTTTACCCCACCTTCTGCCAATTTATTTCGTTCGGCAAAAGGTATTCCGGGCCCTTCGTATTGGCAAAACAGTTCGAGTTATATTATCCACGCAACATTGAGCGAAAAAGATACTTCTGTTTCCGGAGACGTCAATATCACTTATACCAATAATAGCCCGGATAAACTGGATTACTTATGGCTTCAATTGGATCAGAACATTTTTGCTTCATCTTCAAGATCGGTGGCTGCGACTCCTTATCCAGGCGATTATTTCGGCGTTCTTGATAATCCACATGGCGGCTATCAATTAAAAGATGTATCGGTAACTTATAACGGCAAGACCTACACGCTTCAGCCAATTATCACAGACACGCGGATGCAGATCCGTTTGCAACAACCGCTTCTTCCGAAAGGTGATAAGGTTTCAATAAAGCTCAATTTTAATTTTACTATTCCCTTGAACGGAGCGGGTCGCTTCGGAAGACAATACACTACAAATGGTGTCATTTACCAGATAGGCCAATGGTATCCGCGAATGTGTGTGTATGACGATGTGGAAGGGTGGAA
The DNA here is from genome assembly GCA_049840875.1 of Chitinophagaceae bacterium. Classification (GTDB taxonomy): domain Bacteria; phylum Bacteroidota; class Bacteroidia; order Chitinophagales; family Chitinophagaceae; genus JAFDYH01. The sequence continues at coordinate 672,851 of JASGJE010000011.1, forward strand.
TACTTTGCCATACATGGGACTTGGAGAATTCTATTGCGACTATGGAGATTACGATTATTATATCACTGCGCCTGCAGAGATGATTGTTTACGGGTCAGGTGATTTGCAAAACGCATCAACTGTATTAACAGCGACACAACAGAAGAGACTCGCATTAGCTGCAAACAGTGATAAGACAGTAACTATAGTTGGCGCTGACGAAATTGGTAAACGATCAACCGAACTATCGGGCAAGCAAACATTAACGTGGCATTTCAAAATGCAGCATACAAGAGACGTTGGTTTTGCTGCAGGTAAAAATCTGGTATGGGATGCTGCAAAGGTTAATCTGCCATCGGGCCGCAAGGCGATTGCGATGTCATGCTACCCAATAGAAAGTGTGAGTGATACTGCATGGTCACGATCGACAGAATATCTGAAAGCCAGTATAGAGCTGTACTCTAAAAATTTCTTTGAATATCCCTGGAATGTTGCTGTCAGCAGTGCAGGAATTACGCCAGGTATGGAATATCCTGGTGTAATCTTTAACGATTATAAAGAAACACGTGCAAGGTTGTGGTTCCTCATCTGTCATGAAATCGGGCACAATTGGTATCCAATGATTGTTGGCTCTAATGAACGGCGTTACATGTGGCAGGACGAAGGATTCAACACGTATGTAAACTATATCGCCACAGATCTTTTTAATAACGGTGAATATGTGAACGCTGCTGCTTATTTTGATAAAACATTTTTTGCATCGCGGGATTATGAACAGTTTATGCAGTACAAAGATCCTTTAATGACAGTTTCGGATGCAATGGATGCAGAGCAGCACTACCAGTTTTACGGTAAGACGGCGTACGGATTAAACCTGTTACGTACCGTGGTCGTTGGAAAAGAACGATTCGATTATGCCTTCAGAAAATATACAGAAGCATGGGCTTTTAAACATCCTACTCCGTATGATTTTTTTAATTGTATTAATAACGCGACTGGCGAAGATTTAAACTGGTTTTGGAAAGAATGGTTTTTTACAACATGGAAGTTTGACCAGGCTATCAGCAAAGTTGAATATGTTGATGGTGATCCAGCAAAAGGGGCGCTGATTACAATTGAGAATAAAGAACGTATGATACTACCCGTTATCATAAAAATTCAGCAGCGCGATGGACAGACAGCAACAACGCAGTTGCCAGTAGAAATATGGCAACGTGGTGGCACCTGGGTTTATAAATATCCATCGACACAACCAATTGAAAAAATAACACTTGATCCTGAAAAGGTATTACCCGATATTAACAGGACAAACAATGAATGGAGTAAATAAGGTAAAGCAATTCGTTTATTAAGATTAAAAAATTCTGAATGAAAAAAATTAGATCAGCCGGCATCTGTTTTTTGATTTTTCATTGTATTGTTGTTTCATCCACTGCACAAATTTCTTCGGCTGGCATCGACTCGCTGGTAAAGATTGCGATGCAAAAGTTTGATGTTGCCGGGATTGCAGTCGCGATTGTAAAAGATGGAAAAATAATTCACGAAAAAGGATATGGTGTAAAATCAATTGCTACAAAATCACCGGTAGATGAACATACCAACTTTCAAATCGCTTCAAACAGTAAAGCTTTTACGACTGCAGCCTTATCCATTTTAATTGACGAAGGCAAACTAAGCTGGAAAGATAAAGTGAGAAAATATTTACCGGAGTTTAAGCTATACAATGATTATGTAACTGGTAATTTCCTTGTGGAAGATTTACTTTGCCACCGAAGTGGCCTCGGTCTCGGCGCAGGCGACCTGATGGATTTTCCTGATGGTACCAACTTTACCATTCAGGACAAGCTGACTAATTTTCAATACTTCAAACCTACCTCTGAGTTTAGAACGCAGTTTGATTATGATAATCAATTGTATTTTATCGCAGGTGAATTGATCGCAAGGGTAAGCGGCATGACCTGGGAAAAATTTATCCAGACAAGGATCCTTGATCCGTTAGAAATGAGCAATTCATTTTCATCAATGGGTGCAGTAAAAGATAAAACTAACCTGGCTACGCCACATTCAACAACTACCGGAACCATAAGAACGATAGCGGCATTCCAGGATCAGATCAATGGCGCTGCGGGTGGCATTATTTCCAATGTGCATGATATGAGTAAATGGGTGATCACACAATTGAATAAAGGGAAATATGGAAGCAATTCCGAAAAGCAATTATTCGCTGAAGCAAGACAAAAAGAAATGTGGGCCATTCATACTGTACTTGGTGTAAACAACGAGCCACGATATAATCAACACTTCAATGGTTATGGATTAGGCTGGGGGTTGAGTGATATAAAAGGAAATCTTCGGGTAGGCCATACCGGCGGTTTACCGGGTATGCTCACCAGCGTGACCATGATACCAGATTTGAAACTGGGCGTTGTTATTTTAACTAATACTGAAAATGGTGGCGGAGCAGCTTTTAATGCAATAAACAGAACGATCATTGATAGCTATCTTGGTTTAAACGCAATGGACTGGATTGGGCTATTTTATAAAAATTACGAAGCATCGAAAAACAATGCAGATTCTGTAACCACACAAGTCTGGAAAACTGTAGTGGCAAACAAAAACAAACCTGTCGACGCATCGAATTATACCGGCATTTATGAAGACAAATGGTTTGGAAAAATAGAAGTCTTTCTGAAAGGAAATCAGTTATGGTTTAAATCATATCGTTCTCCCAAACTGAACGGCCCGATGCAATTTTATAAAGCCAATACGTTTGCGATAAAATGGGAATACCAGGATATGAATTGCGATGCGTTTGCAATGTTTGCTTTAGACGAAGAAGGAAAAGCGCAAAGTATAAAAATGAAAGGCATTTCTCCGGATATCGATTTTAGTTTCGATTTCCAGGACCTGGATTTGCAAAGAGTGAAATAAGAAGTTCACAGAAATAAAACAAAGCTACCTTAACATGGAAAGATCCTATAAGTATCTCGGCTATTTCTTATTGCTGATGCTTCCGTTAATATTTTTTGCCTTTTACAAACCATACATTTCAAAGTTTCCCGACTTCGGTGTCAACTTTGATAAAACAAAACATATTCACGCATTCATAGCATCGCTTTGGGTGCTCACATTGATATTACAGCCATTCTTTATTATTAATAAAAAAATTGCCTGGCATCGAACTATCGGGAAAGCGAGCTATGTACTGTTTCCATTATTAATTTTTTCATTTCTTCCCGGCATTATTAAACTTTATAAGTCCAGTGACTTCAGGAACATGTTTTTCCCTGTCGGCGATTGCATCGTATTGATCATTCTCTACTCGCTCGCCATTTATTACAGGAAAAAACCAGTAAAGCACATGCGGTTTATTATTGCATCTACACTTACCTTACTTGGGCCAACCGTTGGAAGAATTCTTCCTATCTGGTTTGGAATGGGAGACGTAAGTACACAAACTATTCAATACCTGGCCACGTTCGGTATTTTGCTAAGTCTGATTTTATACGACAGAAAAAATAAGCGGAATTTTAAACCGTATGTGATCGCAACTTATTTGTTTGCTGCTCACGCCGTAGTGTTCTATATACTTTTCTATGAAAACTGAAGTTATGAACAGGTAACACAACTCTGACTCAAACAACGCCGGACTTAAGCATGAAACAATATCCCCTACTTTTGTTTCTACTTTAGTTCAACCCGTTTCCGTCCTACTGATAAAATTGATAAAAACAAAAATAGTATTGAAGGACCATTAAGCTGTAAAATCAAAAAAAGGAATGGATCAGAACATCCAGACGGTTATAGACCTTGTTAATAATAACGTTCATCTTTCTCCGGAGGAAAAGGCTGCTCTTGTCAATAAGCTCAAAGAAACCGACAAAAAAATATCCATTACCGAATTCAAACTCGATCGCACTGAAAAGGTAAAACGTACAACGGCAATTCTGTTGGAAGAAACGATTGAAGAACTGGAGCATAAGAGAAAAACTGTTGAAGCGCAGAATAAAGAATTGGAAATTGAAGCTTCACTGGAAAGAGTGCGTACTGTAGCGATGAGCATGATGACCGCCGATGATTTGTTAAGCATTTGCCAAACTATGTTTCATGAGCTTAAAAAATCAGGATTTGATGAGCTAAGAAATACAATGATCGACATTCACTATGATGAAAAAGAATATCTGCTAAATTATGATTACGCTGAGCATACCGGCAAAACGATAAACCCTTATGTATATTCCTCCCATCATGTAATTGATAATCTTACAACACACGCAAGGCAATCAAATGGCGCATTCACTGAAATGGTTTATGCAGGTAATTCGTTGGAAGAATGGAGGGCATTCCGGAAAAAAAGTGGTGAAGCAGATGACCCAAGGCTTGATCATATTGAGGCATTGTATTATTATTTCTATTCGATAGGAACAGGCTCTATCGGAATTTCTATGTTTAAAGCCGCTAATCCGGAACAATTAAATGTATTAAAACGTTTCCGGAATGTTTTTGACCTTGCGTACAAAAGATATGTTGATATTACGAATGCTGAAGCGCAGGCGAGAGAATCAAAAATAGAAGCCGCTTTAGAGAAAGTACGTTCGCGTTCACTGGCTATGCATCACTCTGACGAGTTGGAGCAGGTTGCAGGTTCTTTATTTGACCGGTTGGTGGAATTGGGTATTACTTTAGATGGAGCGGCGATATTTTTATTTGACAAAGAAAAACGAAATATACGACTGTGGATCGCGACGAAGCATTTGTCAGCGCCTGCTCATATCGATCTACCTTACGACAAGGAATTAGAAAACAATGAAATCATCGTTGATTTATGGAATGCGATTGAAAAAGGCACACACCTCTTTAATAAATCCTATTCAGGAAAAACAAAGAATGATTACTTCAGGTATGTCTCAAAATATAATGAATCAAAAATTCCCGAATCGATAAGACAAATTCAACTTGAAAGTGAAAGCTGGACAGCATATCTGATCGCTGAGAAAAATTCGATCATTGGTTTTGATAGTTGGTCTGGAGCTATTGCCGTTAAAGACGAACACTATCAGATTTTAATCCGGTTTGCGAGAGTATTTGACCAGGCTTATACGCGATTTCTTGATCTGCAAAAAGCCGAAGCGCAGTCAAGAGAGGGTCAAATACAATTAGCATTGGAGAGAGTGCGGGCAAAGACCATGGCTATGCACAAAAGCGATGAACTCCGGGAAGTGGTAGCATTATTATTTGAGCAGGTAAAAAGTTTAGGATTTGATGCATTTATGTGTTCTATTTCCCTGGTTGACAAATCAACAGGAGGTTACCAGGAGATTGTTTCGTCTCATGCGCAGGTTATATTGCCACACATTTATAATGTGCCGTACATCGATGATCCATTCTTCAATAGATTCATGGCCGGGTTTGAAGAAGGAGTTAGCTACAAAGTTTTTGAATTGGGTGGCGTAGATAAAACAGAGCTCGATAAAAAATATTTTACACTTACTGATTTCAGGTTTTTGCCGGAAGAAACGAAACAAATGATGTTGAACACACAGCAATGTTCACTTTGCTGTGCCTATATGAAGCATGGTTGTATTACAGCAATCGGCGACAACGAATTGAGCCATGACCAGGCACTGATATTACAGCGCTTCTCAAAAGTTTTTGAGCAGACATATATCCGGTTTCTCGATTTGCAAAAATCAGAAGCGCAGGCAAGAGAAGGTCAGATACAACTGGCACTGGAAAGAGTCCGTGCAAGAACAATGGCGATGCAAAAAAGTGATGAACTTTCAGAAACTGCAGTACTATTATTTCATCAACTGATGTCACTCGAGCTGAATGTAAAAGGATGTGGGTTTAACATCTGGGAAAAAGATGAGAAAGTTTGTACCTCATGGATGAGCGGGCCTGATGGAGAATTATCACCACCATTTGCATTGCCATTAACTGTGGATCCATTATTCATTCGTTATTACGAATCGAGACAGAATGGGGAAGATTTCTGGGTGTATGAAACAAATAAAGCAGAATTAACCAATCGATATAAATACCTGGGCACACTTCCGGTTCTTGGTGAAGCGATAACGAAGGAAATGGAAGAAGGAAAAAAAATTCCTGATTTTGTCGTTGATCATGTCGTTAATTTTTCAAAAGGCAATTTGATATTCATTACTTATGAACGTTGCCCGGACGAGTGGGAAATATTTAAACGATTCGGAAAAGTATTTGAGCAGACCTATACTCGTTTTCTTGATCTGCAAAAAGCAGAAGCACAGGCAAGAGAAGCAAAAATTGAGGCTGCACTGGAAAAAGTCCGTTCACGTTCGCTGGCAATGCATAAAAGTGATGAACTATCTGCAATTGCCAGAGCAATATCTGAGCAATTGCACAACCTTGGTCTCGAACTGGAGGATGGATTGGTGATCATGCTTTTTAATGAAGGTTCACACGATCAATTGCATTGGCCTGTTTCAGAGGGTGTTGATACAGACATGATGTACAAAGTTCCCCATATAGATCATCCTGTATTAAATGAAGTGTATAGGGCAAGAGAAGCAGGAGTTAAATTCATTGAAAGGCATTTCAGCAAAGATATCAAGGACGATTTCCTGAAAAAGATATTTTCTATCAGTGATTACAAGACTATTCCTGTTGAATACCAAAACAAAAATTTTTCCGGATCGGGCTATCACTATTCGTTTGCAATGGAAAAATATACAGGGGTACTATTGCAATCTTACAACCGCAAAAAATACCCTGAAGAACATAATGATATCTTAAGAAGATTTGCCCGTGTGTTTGAACAGGCCTACGTACGTTTTCTCGATTTACAAAAAGCAGAAGCACAGGCAAGAGAATCACAGATCCAGCTCGCATTGGAACGTGCCCGCGCACAAGGTATGATGATGCAGCATTCCTCTGAACTCGATGATACGTTGCGTGTTTTTCATGAACAAGTTTTACAACTAGGTGTTCCATCTGCATTTTCATTTTTATGGTTACCCGATGAAGATAAAGACAGGCATATTTTCTGGGCGGTATGGGCCGAGAGCAATTCGACTGTTTTTAAAAGCAAAGCCATCAATTATTCATTGGATAGAAATGAACCAGCAACTGCACAATGCCTTGTTGATTGGAAAAGCCATGAACCCGTTGTTGCGTATCGTGTGCCGCCGGAAGGAGTAGCAGGTTATTTTGCGGCGTGGAGCGAATTGATTGCCGGCGTAGAGCAATTAAAGCCTGAATACTTTAGCACAGGCTTGTATTATGTTGAGGCCTTCATTAAATATGGTTGCTTTGGTGTGATGGTAAAAAATGAATTGCCGGAAGACGAAAAAAAGATACTGGCCCGTTTTGCTGTTGAGTTCGAACAAACCTATACGCGTTTTCTAGATTTAAAAAAAGCAGAAGCACAGGCACGGGAAGGGCAGATACAATTGGCATTGGAAAGAGTGCGAGCAAGAACAATGGCCATGCATTCAAGTATTGAACTGTCAGAAGCTGCAGTTTTGTTGTTTGAACAATTAAGTCAACTGGGAGCTAATCTATGGATATGTGGTTTTTGTATTTGTGATAGCAACAGTGAGGTAGTAGAAAAATGGATGAGTCCGCCAGATGGTAAAATTATGGAGCCTGCTTATGTTCCATATACATTGGATTTATTCGAACAACATGCATATGAAACCTGGAAAAATGGAGGCAAAATATATCACGATCACCAGGAAGGCAGTGAACTGCAAAAATCTCATCAGGAAATTTTATCACATCCTTCAATGCATCAGGCTCGTGCACATCTTATTGAAAAAGGAATAACTCCTCCTGCAAGCATTGACCGTTACGCCGCACCTTACAAGAATGGTTATTTAATGATTGTTACAACTCAACGATTTGATGAAACAGAAATATTTGTTCGCTTCGCAAAAGTTTTTGAACAGACATACACTCGTTTTCTTGATCTGCAAAAAGCAGAAGCGCAGGCAAGGGAAGCGCAGACAGAAGCAGCATTAGAGAAAGTTCGTTCACGTTCCCTCGCTATGCATAGGAGCAATGAATTAAAAGATGTGGTAGAAGTGGTATTTGAAAAACTAAATGAACTGAATTTTTCGATGACTGATGGAGCTGCTATTATTATTACGTTCATTAAAGATTCAAAAGATCATATACAATGGATTGCCGATACTATTCGTGCATTTGCTTCTTCATTCAGAGTTCCCTACAGTGAATATTCTCTGTCAACAGACATTATAAATTCGAAAGAAACCGGTGTTGATTTCTTTTCCAGGCTTTATTCTTTTGAAGAAAAAAATACTTATTTCAAATGGCTTTTTGAAAATGCAGTCGATTACAAAACATTGCCTGATGAAATAAAACAATTGCTGTTGCAAAGCAGAGATTATGGCATGTCCATAGCTTTTGAAAAAAATTCCGCTATTCTTATACCAACTAATACAGGCCAATTAGTTTCTGAAGATGAAAAGACAATATTGAAACGGTTTGCAAAAGTATTTGAACAAGCATATACCCGTTTTCTTGATCTGCAAAAAGCGGAAGCTCAGGCAAGAGAAGCAAAGATCGAAGCTTCATTAGAACGAGTTCGTTCAAAAGCGATGGCTATGCATAAAAGCGATGATTTGCAAATGGCCGTCGCTACAGTTTTTGACGAATTGGATAAACTGGATTTGGAAATGAGTCGTTGCGGCATCGGCATACTGCATAAAATAAAACGAACTGCAGATGTCTGGACTACGCATCAATCAGAATCAGGTAAAACTGTACAGTTATATGGTGATGAATCAATGGATATTCATCCTTTATTGCAAGGCGCTTTCAATGCATGGGTGAATGGCCAGACCGAATTCTCCTATATATTACAGGGCGATGATCTCGTTGAATACTATAAATCACTTGGTGATACGAATTACAGGTTAACCAAATCACAATTGATATTATCGGATGAACAGGTAGAAAAGCAGTTTTATTATGTAGCTACTTTCCACGGTGGCGGATTGTTTGCATTTCGCGACAATGACTTTCCGGAGGAAGCTAAAACTGTAATGAAACGATTTGCCAATGTATTTGATCTCACCTATAAACGTTTTCTCGATATACAAAATGCTGAGGCAAGGGCAAGAGAAGCACAAATAGAATTATCACTGGAACGTGTTCGTGCAAAAACGATGGCAATGCATAACAGTGCAGATGTGGGTGAAACGGCTGCCGTGATGGAGGATGAATTGAAAAAACTGGGGATCGAAACAATTCGCTGTGGTATCGGCATTATGCATGAGCCAGGCAATATGGAAATATGGACAATACGAAATACAGAGGATAATCAATCAGCTATTGTCATCGGCTGGATGGACATGCATATCCATCCTTTACTACAGGGCGCTTTTGAAAGCTGGCGAAATAAAAACGAATCCTATTCTTATGAATTAACAGGCGATGATTTAATCAACTATTTTAAAGCGATCAATAATTATCCCGGTTACCCGATCCGGTATGATATGGATACATTACCGCAATTGATCCATCACAATGAATTCACTTTCTCCGAAGGCATCCTGTTTGCTTTTTCCCTGGAGCAATTAAAAGAAGAGCAGCGAAAAATATTTAAGCGGTTTGCAGCAGTCTTTGGACAAACTTATCGCCGTTATTTAGATTTGAAAAAAGCGGAAGCGCAAGCAAGAGAAGCACAGGTGGAAACCGCCCTGGAAAGAGTTCGTTCTGTTGCTATGAGCATGATGAAATCAGATGATTTACTAACCATCTGTAAATCGGTATTTACACAATTGCAGATACTTGGTTTTAAGGATCTGCGTGCCGCACAAATTTATATCCGGAATGATGAGGAAGAAAAATTCATCAATTATGATTATTCAGATGCTACCGGACCAGACATTGTTCAGGTAAATTATAACAGTCATCCTTACACGAGAAAGATCTATGATGTAATAAGGACTGCCGGGGATGGACTCGTCAATAACTCAATTGAGAAAAAGGAACTCGAAGAATGGAAAACGTATCTCTACGATACGCTTGGTCAAAAGCCAGAGAAAGGTTTGGAAACTGCTGACGAGCTGCATTATTACCTCTATTCATTTGGCATTGGCGCTTTCGGAATCTGTACGTTTAAAATAATCAGCAAAGAAGACCTTGAAATACTGAAACGTTTCCGCAATGTTTTTAATCTATCCTACCAACGTTATTCAGATATCGCGTTGGCAGAGGCCCAGGCAAGGGAAGCGCAGGTAGAAGCAGCATTGGAACGGGTAAGAAGCAGAACGTTAGCGATGCAAAAATCCGATGAACTGGCTGAAACCGCGGCTGTATTGTTTCAGCAATTGATTGCTTTGGGAATGGAGCCTAATCGATTGTATATCGGTATTGTGAATAGCGACACCCGTGATATGGAAATGTGGGCCACTGATGAAGATGGTACAGGTGTAGGAAAAAAATTCACGTTTAATGCCAGGGACAATGATTCTGTAAAAAAATTGTACGATGGATGGGCTGAAAAAATAAAATCCGTAACGGTAGATATGCAGGGCGCGGAACTGGAAAGCTACATCAGCTACCTGCAACAATTGCAGATTCCGTTGAGCCATGCCCTTACACAAAAACGCCGGGTGCAAAGCGTAGCCTATTTTGACAAAGGATTTATTGGCATGGCTTCACCCGAAGAGCAATCTGAAAGTAGTATTCATTTACTTGAACGATTCGCCGCTGTATTCAATCTCACGTTTACCCGTTTCTCCGATTTAAAAATTGCTGAAGCGCATGCTCTGCAGGCTGAGCAGGATTTAATAGAAATAAAAGCAGCACGAAAAAAAGCAGAAGATACTCTAACAGAATTACAGGCTACGCAAAAACAATTGATACAAAGCGAAAAAATGGCGAGCCTTGGTGAATTGACGGCCGGTATCGCTCATGAAATTCAGAACCCATTGAATTTCGTGAATAATTTTTCCGAAGTCAATAGTGAGTTGATTGAAGAAATGAAACAGGAGATAAACAAAGGCGATCTGGAAGAAGCAAAGTTTATCATGGAAGATATCCGGCAAAACCTTGAAAAAATAAACCACCATGGCAGACGGGCTGAAGCAATCGTAAAAGGAATGTTGCAACACTCTCAAAAAAGTACCGGAGAAAAAATTCCAACGGATATCAATGCATTGGCAGACGAATATTTGCGCTTAGCCTATCACGGTATCCGGGCAAAGGACAAATCATTTAATGCAAAGCTCGAAACTGATTTTGATACACAGATTGGAAAAGTAAATACTATTCCCCAGGATATTGGTAGAGTCGTTCTGAATATATTAACCAATGCATTTTATGCCGTGAATGAAAAAAAGTCCCTTCGGCAAGCTCAGGGCGAAAAATATGAGCCAACTATTTTAATCCGGACCAGAAAAGTAAATGATATGGTTGAGATCATTATTAATGATAACGGTAATGGTATTCCTAAAAGTATTGTTGATAAAATCTTTCAGCCTTTCTTCACCACTAAACCAACCGGACAAGGAACAGGTTTGGGTTTGTCATTAGCGTATGATATTGTGAAGGCGCATGGTGGAGAGTTGAAGGTGGAGACGAAAGAGAACGAAGGGACAGAGTTTATTATCAGGCTATCGCCAGGCTAAAAATTTCTAAATGAAAATTTTGACATTCATTATTGCTGGCTTTGCCATCGCTGTCAATACTTATTGCCAGGATTATCACCGTATTGACAGTTTGAAACAAATATTGAATACGGCACACGATGATCAGACGAGGGGTCTGGCTATCTCCGAACTTTCGGGTGAATATATGTGGACGCAGCCTGATACCTGCCTGTACTATACAAATATGGGGTTGGATTTAATAAGAACCCCATCAATTAAGAGTAAATTTGAAATATCAGGCAATCCTTTTTTGCGTTTCTTTGAAATAAGAATGTATTCAGTAAGTGCAACTGCACTTTCTGAACTGAGAAATGATTCCCTCGCAGTAAAAATGGGTCTCATTGCATTACGTCTGGCTGAACAAAGTAAAGACAAAACTGCTGCTCCAAGAGTATATGTGCGGTTAGCCGAAGTGTATCAAAATATAGAAGAACCGAGCACTGCAATAACCTACTTCAGGAAATTATTAACATCCAATACCGATGAAATTCCGATATGGATAGCCTCGTTGGGAACATGTTTCTACGATCTGGGAAACTATGATTCGGCATTGTTTTACCTTAATAAGATTGATCCTGGTTACCAGTATGAACCTGGTCAATACTGGCCGGTTCCGGCTTATTATCTGGGTAAGATTTACGCAAGGAAGGACAATTACGAAAAAGCGATCTTTTATTTCAGGACTGCAATCCGGTATGCGGAAAATTCGCATTTATCCAAAGATCTCTGCGACGCATATATTGGCATTTCCCGAGCCTTCAGCAGTATGAATATTACTGACTCAGCGTTACTGTATATAAAACTGGCATTGAAAATCGCAAATGATATATCACTTCCCTCACAAAACAGGGAAGCCTATTCCGCTTTATCTTCCATTTATGAATTCATGGGAAATACAGACAGTGCTTTTAAGTATCAGAAGATAGCTCTGGCCCTGCAAGACAGCTTGCTAAATAAAGAAAAAATCAAACAGGTGCAGAACTATATTTTCAACGAAAGATTACGACAACTGGAAATAACAGAACAACAAAAAGTGTTTCAAAATAAGATCAGGACGTATTCATTAGTCACTGCGTTATTGGCAGTATTATTAATTGCAGGGATTCTTTTGCGAAACAATCGTCATAAACAAAAACTTTATGGCCGACTACAGCTTCAGAAAGAAGAAATACAGAATACATTAGCAGAATTAGAAGCTACGCAAACGCAATTAATACAATCAGAAAAAATGGCCTCGCTTGGCGAACTCACTGCCGGTATCGCTCATGAAATTCAAAATCCATTGAATTTTGTGAACAATTTTAGTGAAGTAAATAAAGAGTTATTAGAAGAACTAAAGTCTGAGTTGGCAGTGGGCAATTTGCATTTAGCAGCGGAAATTGCTGATGATCTGAAGGCAAATTCTGAAAAAATTAATCATCATGGAAAGCGTGCAGACTCCATCGTAAAAGGAATGCTGCAGCACTCACAAAAAAGTGTTGGTGAAAAAATTCCGACGAATATCAATGCGCTGGCGGACGAATACCTTCGTTTAGCCTATCATGGTATCAGAGCAAAGGATAAATCATTTAATGCAAAACTGGAAACCGATTTTGATGTACAGATTGATAAAGTAAATATTATATCACAGGATATCGGCAGAGTTGTGCTGAATATACTGACCAATGCATTTTATGCAGTAAATGAAAAAAAGAAATTTTCTGACGAAAAATATTACCCGACGGTTATAATCCGAACAAAAAAATTAAATGATACTATTGAAATTACCGTTAGCGATAATGGCAATGGTATTCCACAAAACATTGTTGAAAAAATTTTTCAGCCATTCTTCACTACAAAGCCAACTGGCCAGGGAACCGGATTAGGATTATCATTGGCGTATGATATTGTAAAGGCGCATGGAGGGGGAATAAAAGTAGAAACGAAGGAAGGAGAAGGAAGTGAGTTTGTAATTACATTACCATCCAAACTCAATGCATGATAAAATTTATAAAGCTTTTGTTCTTATTGCTTGCTGGAGGAAATTGCATTTCGCAAACCTTCGAAAAGATTGACAGCCTTAAGGTGTTGCTTGCGAAAACAAATTCTGATACAGCACGGGCATTGATAATGGGTGACATATCTCTGTTATTTACTTTCATAAATAACGATTCCTGCAAGCATTATGCACAAAAAGGGCTTGAATTATCCAATAAAATAAACTTTATAAAAGGTATTGCCCGTAATTTATATGGATTGGGTGGCGCAAACCTTACAGAGGGCAAAGATCCACAGGCATTAAACTTGTTTTTGAGAGGCCATGAATTAGCTGAAACTCATAATTTTCCCTATGAAGATGGATGGTGTTTATCGGGAATAGGCAATGTATACCAAGACCTCAAAGATTTTCCGAAAGCTATCGGTTATTATCAAAAAGGAAACCAGGCTGTAGCCGGACTTCATTTGCAATCCGAAATTCTGGAAGTGAAGCAACAATTGGATTTGGCTATAGGAATTTGCTACACAGAATCTGGGCAGTTAGATTCGGCAAAGCATTATTTAGATAAGGCTTTTTCGGAAGTGGCTTATCCTGAAAGCCATAATGAACTCTACTTTTTTTATTCCGCATTGCACCAAAAATTAGGTAATAATGATTCTGCCTTATGGTATATTAAAAGGGCTATTGCACTTACAGATAAAAGAGATCCATATGGAGTAGCCGATTGTAATTTGATTGCAGCTGGCTATTATAAAAATATGATGCAATCCGACTCTGCTATATATTACGCTCAGGTAAGTTTCCATGCCGCGCAGGTCATGTCCTATAAATCATCTATGTTGAAATCTGCAGCTTTGCTTGCTGCTTTATGGGAATCAATTGATATAAAGAAATCAAGCCAATTTTATAAACAGGTAATTGCATTAAATGATGAACTCTATGGGGCAAAAAAAGTAAAAGAATTGCAGAGGATTGATACAGAAGAGCAGGAACGTTTTCGCAAAATTGAAGCCGATAGAATTGCTTACAATAATCGCTTAAAACAATATGCTTTTTTAAGTGGTTTGGTGGTTCTTCTTATCATAGCGTATCTGTTATATCGCAATAACCTAAAGGAAAAGAAAGCGAAAAGTCAGCTGCAGGGAAAAAATAAAGTAATAGAACAAACACTTTATAATCTTAAATCTACGCAACAACAACTCATACAAAGTGAGAAGATGGCAAGCCTTGGTGAACTTACTGCAGGTATTGCCCATGAGATACAAAACCCGTTAAACTTCGTAAACAATTTCAGCGAAGTAAGCAGGGAACTCATTGATGAACTAAAAAATCAAAAGGAAAAATTAAAAAAAGAAGAGCAGGAAGAAATCTTAAACGATTTGGATATCAATCTCGAAAAAATAAATCATCATGGCAAACGGGCCGATGCGATTGTAAAAGGCATGCTGCAACATTCGCAGAAAAGTTCAGGCGAAAAAAACCTAACAGATATTAATGTATTGGCTGATGAATACCTTCGTCTCTCCTATCACGGATTAAGATCAAAAGAAAAATCGTTCAACGCAACATTAAAAACTGGTTTTGATGAAAACATTGGGAAAATCAAAATCGTCCCACAGGATATAGGGAGAGTGTTATTGAATTTGTACAACAATGCTTTTTATGCCGTGAATGAAAAAGCCGCAAGTTTTAAGCTGCAGGCTATGAGTTACGAGCCTATAATATCTGTAACAACAAAGAGGCAATCAAACAATATAACAATTACCATCGAAGACAATGGAACTGGTATTCCCAAAAGCATTGTTGACAAAATCTTTCAGCCATTCTTCACTACCAAACCAACAGGAAGCGGAACAGGGTTAGGCTTATCATTGGCGTATGATATTATTAAGGCGCATGGTGGTGAAATAAAAGTGGAAACAAAAGAAAAGGAGGGTACAACATTTATCATTCAATTACCTGCCAGCAATGCGTGAGATAAAACGATACTTGCTTTTCCTTTTTTTCATAGTAATGTTCTGCCAGTCTTTTGCCCAGCCTCTACCGGACAGCATAAAGAATGCATATACCGAAGCTGAAAACGACTCGGAAAAAGGAAGGATATTAACCACCTACCTGTTGTCGGTTTTTGATGATACAAGTTTTCTTGAACGTAGTGGAGAATTAATCAATTATTTCAGGAGCCAAAATGATCAGTCGGCCAGGGATTATGTACAGTTAGTGATCAGCGATTATGTTGCGAGAACAGGGTCGTACACCAACACTTTACATGAATCACTGGCGATTTTAGACCGTTTCGAAAACAGGAAAGATAGCTACGGCGTATTAGTGGCCTCGCGGGTTGTCAGCGTTGCTTACGATTATGCGGGAGAAGTGGCCAAATCCATCCTGTTCCTGAAGAAAGTAATTGACATGGCACTGGTGTCAAAAGACTATTGGATCTTATGCAGTAGTTATAACAATATTGCGTCGGATTTTGTCGAGTCAAATATGCCGGACTCTGCATTGCACTATTTACAAAATGCGGTTTTGTATGCGGAGAAAATCGATAATGCTGAAAGATTGGCAACTATCTATGGTACATTCGGTGAAGCCTACCTGGCAAAGCAAAACTATGATGAAGCAATCGTTTATTTAAATAAGTCCACTTCGATGAAGGCCTTAAATAAAATGAACCAGACATGGACGATGAATGATTTTGCGCAGATATTTCTCGAAAAAAATAAACTCGATAGCGCTAAGTGGTATGCTCGTGCAGTCGTGGAGCTGGCTTCTAAAAAAGCGTATCTGGATCAACTGCAAAGAGCCTATCAATACCTCAGCCAGGCTTACGAAAAGGAGTCAGCTACCGATAGTGCGTTTAAATATTATAAACTCACCATCGCAACAAAAGACAGTTTGTTCAATTCTCAAAAGACAAAACAGGTACAGGCAATTCTCTTCCAGGAACAAACAAGAAAGCAGGAAATTGAACAGGAAAAAGCGCAACTGCAAAACAGGATACGAACGTATGGATTGATTGCAGGTTTAGCGATATTCTTAATAATCGCTTTTATACTCTATCGCAATAACAAGCAAAAACAAAAAGCCAATATCGTTTTAGAAAAAACATTAGAGAACCTCAAGTCTACTCAATCACAACTCATCCAGGCTGAAAAAATGGCTTCATTGGGAGAACTCACTGCCGGCATTGCACATGAAATACAAAATCCATTGAATTTCGTGAATAATTTTAGTGAAGTGAATAAAGAGTTATTGGAGGAATTAAAAAGTAAAAATGAAAAATTAAAAATCCATGATGCCGAAATTGATGAATTGGTAAATGATATTTCAGAAAACTCTGAAAAAATTAATCATCATGGTAAGCGTGCAGACTCTATCGTAAAAGGAATGCTGCAACACTCGCAATCCGGCAAAGGACAAAAAGGACTTACAGATATTAATGCATTGGCCGATGAATACCTTCGTCTCTCCTATCACGGATTAAGATCAAAAGAAAAATCGTTCAACGCAACATTAAAAACTGGTTTTGATGAAAACATTGGGAAAATCAAAATCGTCCCACAGGATATAGGGAGAGTGTTATTGAATTTGTACAACAATGCTTTTTATGCCGTGAATGAAAAAGCCGCAAGTTTTAAGCTGCAGACTATGAGTTACGAGCCTATAATATCTGTAACAACAAAGAGGCAATCAAACAATATAACAATTACCATCGAAGACAATGGAACTGGTATTCCCAAAAACATTGTTGATAAAATCTTTCAGCCTTTCTTCACCACTAAACCAACGGGACAGGGAACAGGTTTGGGTTTGTCATTGGCCTATGATATAGTGAAAGCGCACGGTGGAGAAATAAAAGTGGAAAGCAAAGAGGGAGAAGGTACTGAGTTTATCATTCAATTACCGCTTTAAACATGATCAATGAAAAAAAATAGTGTTATACTGTTTCTCTTCATAGCTGTCTGTTGTTCCTGCTTAGCACAAAATGATTGGAAAAAAGGCATTGATTCTGAATGGGCAACTGTAAGCAATGATACAAACCGTGTAATGATTTTATCTGAGTACGCCAACTATTACAAATTTAAGAAACCCGATTCCGGTTTGTTTTATGCTTACAAAGGGTTGGCATTATCAAGGAAAATCGGGTTTGTTACAGGAGAAGTAGATAATATGCTGATGATAGCGCTATGCCTGACTACGGCTGGTAATCATGCAAAGGCGTTACAAATAAATCTTCAAAGTCTGAAAATTACGGAAGAATACAAGCTGACCTTTCAACGGGCGCTGGCTGAAGCAAACCTGGGAAAAATTTATAGCATGTCCCGGAATTATGTAAAAGCGCTGAGTTCTTTCAAAGAATCAACGAGACTTTTTGATTTGTTGCACGATTCCGCTTTCTATGTAGGTCAACTAAACAACGTAAGCGACACCTATTTATTGATGAATCAGTTGGATTCGGCGCTTTACACCAGCAAATTGGCGTATGACAATGTAATTCTATTAAAAAATGGTAAGGATTGGGCAAAGATCAGCATACTTGAAAGTCTTGGAAAAATTTATCTTAAGCTGGGCAATACTGATCTTGCGCTGGATTATTTCCGGCAATCACTTATGATGGCAGATGAACCTGTTGATTTTATCGTTTCTGATTTTTTTATAGCGCAGCTTTATAAGCAAACAGGTCAGCCGGACTCTGCTATTTACTATGCAAAAAAATCGCTTGAAGTTGCACAGGAAAACGGTTTTTATCCGGATGCTATTGAAGCCAGTGTTCTTTTGTCAGCGATGTATGAGGGCCGGGATCCACAAAAAGCGCTTACGTACAGCAAAGAGGCCATAGCTCTTAAAGACAGCTTTAGCAACCAGGGAATGTCAATAGCTTTAGAAAATGTGACTTCCTTTGATGAACAGGAACGTCAATATGAAATTGACAAAGCCAATACATTATATCAAAGCCGGGTTAAACAATACATTCTCCTCGGTGGTTTAGCCGTATTTCTGATTATTGCTTTTATCCTGTACCGGAATAACAGGCAGAAACAAAAAGCAAATAAAGTTTTAGGGGCAACACTGGATGATTTAAAATCTACACAGTCGCAATTGATACAATCCGAAAAAATGGCTTCACTGGGCGAACTCACGGCCGGCATTGCACATGAGATACAAAACCCATTGAATTTTGTGAACAATTTTAGTGAGGTAAATAAGGAGTTACTGGAAGAATTAAAAAGTAAAAATGAAAAATTAAAAATCCATGATGCCGAAATTGATGAATTGGTAAATGATATTTCAGAAAACTCTGAAAAAATAAATCATCATGGTAAGCGGGCTGATGCTATTGTAAAAGGAATGCTGCAACATTCACAGTCAGGTAAAGGGCAAAAAGAACCTACCGATATCAATGCGTTGGCTGACGAATACCTTCGCCTCTCCTATCATGGCGTTCTTGCAAAAGATAAATCTTTCAATGCCACAATTAAAACAGATTTCGATAGTTCAATTGGAAAAATCAACATTATTCCGCAGGATATTGGAAGAGTTTTATTGAATTTATACAACAATGCGTTTTATGCAGTAAATGAAAAACTAAAAGTGAAAAGTGAAAAATATGAGCCGACAGTTTCAATTAGCACGAAAAAGCAATCAAACGATATAACAATTACCATCGAAGACAATGGAACTGGTATTCCGCAAAACATCATTGACAAAATCTTCCAACCATTCTTCACTACCAAACCAACAGGACAAGGAACTGGATTGGGCTTGAGCTTAAGTTATGATATTATCAAAGCGCATGGTGGCGAAATAAGAGTAGAAACAAAGGAAGGTGAAGCCCGCCCGGACGACACGGTCGGACGGGGAACAACATTTATCATTCAACTACCAATTGCTTAAAAAAATGAAAAAAAATAGTCTCGTTTTTCTCCTTCTTCTGATGGTTTTGAGCTATTCAACTGTCGCATCCGACCGGTTTAATTTTGTGCCGGTGTATAACTACAACACCGATGACCTAGTAAAGCAACTAAAAATTGCCAAAACAGATACCGGAAAGCTAAACCTCCTTTTTAGCGTGGCCTTTGGTAATAATAAGCTGGTTGAAAGCCCTTCTTTTATAGATACTTCTTATATAAATCAAATTATTGAAATTAATACAAGAGCCAAACTGTTTGACGATGAGCCGTTCCTTACACTGCTTCAAGCGATAAGAGAAGGTGCTAAAACTAATTACGTAGCAGAGATAACATTGCTTACAAAAACGATCGACCAGTTTGATAAACAGAACATAGAAATTGTCATGTTGCTGATCGAAACGCGATTTATATTTAATCTTGCCAATCAGCAGGAAGAAAAGTACCAGTTTTACTCAAAAAAAATTTCCGGTTACCTGCAAAAAGGGCAATACCATAATGCGGCCGCCTGTTACCATTGTCTTGCAGGTTACTATGCGTTTAAAGGAGATTTTAATTCTGCGATAAATAATTACTTAAAGGCCGGTGAGCAATTTCAATCATTTTCTCACTTATGGTACATGCACGAATTTATCATTGTAGCAAGCCGTTACGGTGATTGGGGCAATCTGGAAAAAAGCTTTGCTTATCTGCAAAAGGCACAACAAGTAGCCAGCAATTCGGTAAGCGATGATGATAAACTGAGCCTGCTGCAATATTCCTTGTCATTAGAGTATGAACGTAAACACTACCAGGAGTCATTGGCTTATATCGAACAAATTGCTCAGCAATTTGATTCTATCCAAGATGTCAATATACCTTATAAAGTGCTGAACCTTGTAGCGCTAAACCGTCTAAACGAAGCGGGGGATGAACTCAAAAAAAGCAACGGCCAATTGCGTCAATCTGCTCTGGCACCCATTGTTCTGGCTAACGGGTATGATCTTGACTATGCTTTCTATAAATATTACCTGGTAACTATGGATCTGCCGAAGGCCGAAACTCACTTGCTGAATTCTTATGAAGCAGCAAAAAAGGAGGCGATTTTACATCAACAAGCAATTTATCTAAAGGAATTGAGCGTGTTTTATGGTATGCAGGGAAAAACGGATAAAGCCTGGAAGTATGCAGTGTTATACGATCGCCTGAACGACAGCATTCAATCCAGCACAAACCAATTCAAGATTGCATCGTATGAGAATGAACAAAAAGAGAATGAGCAGAACAAGAAGTTGACCTTATTGCAACAGAAGCAGGCAGTGCAGGAAGCGATAATCGGTCAGCGGAATAAGATTATATGGATTTCTTTAATCGGGTTAGTGCTAGTACTGGGTTTGTTGATATTTATTTATCGCCAATTGCAGATCAACAAGCGAAATTTAAATAACTTAAGATCCACGCAAGTACAATTGATCCAATCTGAAAAAATGGCTTCATTGGGAGAACTTACTGCTGGTATTGCGCATGAGATACAAAACCCGTTGAACTTTGTGAACAATTTTAGTGAAATAAATAAAGAGTTACTGGAGGAATTAAAAAGTAAAAATGAAAAATTAAAAATCCATGATGCCGAAATTGATGAATTAGTGAATGATATTTCTGAAAACTCTGAAAAAATTAATCATCACGGTAAGCGTGCAGACTCTATCGTAAAAGGAATGCTGCAACATTCAAGAAAAAGTACCGGTGAAAAAATTCCGACTGATATCAATGCATTGGCAGATGAATATTTGCGCCTGTCATATCATGGTATCCGGGCAAGGGACAATTCATTTAATGCAAAGCTTGAAACTGATTTTGATGACAACGTCGGGAATGTAAACATTATCCCGCAAGACATCAGTCGTGTTCTCCTGAACATAATTACCAATGCATTTTATGCGGTGAATGAAAAAAAGATTATTCGACAAGCCAAGGGCGAAAAATATGAACCAACAGTTTCCGTCAGCACGAAGAAACAATTAAACAATGTAACCATTACCATTGCTGACAACGGCAATGGAATACAGAAAGAGATCATCGATAAAATATTTCAACCATTTTTTACAACAAAACCGACCGGGCAGGGAACCGGGCTGGGTTTATCATTAAGCTATGATATTGTGAAAGCGCATGGAGGAGAAATAAAAGTGGAAACGAAGGAAGGCGAAGGTTCTGAATTCATAATAGTTTTTAAAAGTTAACTTCCAGGAATGGGCTTTAAACCAGGACTACTCTCCATTCTCACAGGCTTTAGTCTTTGTATAACAACTGCTATGCCTGATTATGCAGTTGCGCAACTTAATTCCGGAAATATTACGCAGTATGCAGAAAAAGAGGGAGTACCTGGTGCACAGGTAAACTCTGTTCTTGTAGACCGGCTCGGTTATATTTGGACAGGAACAATGAATGGCCTTGCCCGATATGATGGTTATGAATTCAAACGGTTTTATTATAACCCCAATGATACAACTACTATGCACGGTCTTTCAGTATGGTCTCTGTGTGAAGACAGGCATGGTAAAATATGGATAGGCAGCAGCCCATCCTTTTTGAATGCATACAACCCAGTCACAAAAACATTTCGCCAGTATAATTTTTCACAGCTGATTCCACACGCCGCCAATATAGAAATGAATGTAAGCGATATGTGTGAAGATAACAATGGAAGAATGTATTTCGGGATCAGCACGTTTTATGACGATATAATTTCGTCTGCTCTTTTATACAAAGAAAAAGATGAGGATACGCTTAAACGGTTCCTGGTTCCGGACAGTCTCGAAATTCAAAACGTACGCAGGATAACTAAAGATAATGCCGGTAATATTGTAGTGTTTAGTATTTCAGGTCTTTTTACCATTGATACAAAAGGGAAATTATCGAAGGTGAATGGATTGAATGCATTGTTTGCGGAGTTTGTGAAAAAAAACGACTTTCCAGGAGATCTGAAATTTGACAAAGAGGGACATCTCTGGATAATCAGCAATAAGTCGTGGCTATATGATCTTAATACGGCAACAGGCAATTTCAAAACCTTCTACCCGGATTCACTGCATGTCACCAATGAAATTTTTTATACACAGCGACTTGTTATTGATAACAACGGCGATATGTGGGTAGCCACAAGAAACGGGCTTAAGTTCTTTAACCGGAAAACGGGAAAATTCTCATCGTTTAATAATGGAATAAAAAAGGAGCTCGAGCATACTCTTATAGGTGATCTTGCGATAGATAGTTTTGGCACGCTCTGGATTGGCTCTTTTATAAATGGTTTGTTGAAATATGAAGACAAGCCCCAGCTAAAATCGTATATCTATAATAAAGAAGATAAAAAATCATTGACTTTCGGTTGGGCTAATGTTATACGTGAAACCAGCGATGGTAAAATTTGGATTGCCACCAGCAGCTCTTCTACCACTTCGGGTATAAATATCCTGGATCCGCATACAGGAAATCTTGACGTGCTATTGTACAAGAATATAAAAGCCCCTAATGCGGAAAGCAGGATGAGCGACATGTCTGCTATGTGGGAAAATGTACCCGGTGAAATGTATTTGAGTTCATACAGGCGATCTTATTCATTTTCAGAAGTCACTCATCAGCTAAAAGAAATTAAATTTCCGGGAATTCCGGATACAAGCATTATCACATTTCATAAAAAAGATAGCAGGGAAAATGAATGGATATGCACATGGCAAGGTCTTTATAAAAAACAAAAAGGCGATGATCAATACAGACGATATGACTTAAGCGGTAAGGAAGGCGATGCAAGCAGTAACCAAATTACTTTTTTGTATGAAAGCAAGAAACACGGGTTATGGATATTAACCAATAATGGCCTCTTTTTATATAATTATACTACAGACAAAATTGAGCGACATGGATTTGATAAAACCAAGGGAGATATTTTTGTAACGCAAGATATCAATTCATTTTATGAAGATATCAAGGGTATAGCATGGGTAGGTACATGGCAGGGAGGGTTAAGTCAATACAACGTTGAAACGGAGAAAATAAAAACATACACGTTAAATGATGGCTTGCCTTCCATGTGCATACAATCAATCATCGACGATGAAAAAAATAATACACTTTGGCTGAGTACATTTGACGGACTTAGCCGTTTCAATTTAAACACCAAGCAATTCAGCAACTTTTCAATAGCGGATGGTATACAAGGACAGTTATTTGCTGATGCTTCGTTTTTAAAAACCTCAACTGGCCTGTTCGTATTTGGCGGAGCAAATGGAATAACAATTTTTAATCCTGATGATATCAGCAAGAATTCTACTCCCCCTAAAGTATTCTTAACAGATTTAAAGCTCTTTAATAAATCAGTAGTGCCCGGAAAGAAATCCATTCTGCAAAAACCCGTTTATGAAACAGAACAGATAACCCTTACCCATAATCAAAATAACATTTCACTCGATTTTATTGCGCTTCACTATTCTAACCCAACGAAAAACAGGTATACCTATAAACTTGAAAATTATGATAACGAATGGCGGGATATAGGTAATGTGCATGTTGCGTTTTATCCCAACTTACCACCTGGAGAATACACATTTCGTGTGAGAGCAGCGAATGATAAAGGAGTGTGGAACGAGCAAGGCGCAACAATAAAAATCATTGTGGAGGAACCGTGGTGGAAAACAACCTGGGCGTATATTTTGTATGCCTTTCTCTTCATTTTATTTTCCTTTATGGTTAACCGTTATCTGCGTTATCGACTAATCCAGAAGGAACGGCAGCGAAACCAGGCAAGGGAACTGGAGCAGGCAAAAGAAATAGAAAAAGCTTATCACAAACTGGAAGAAGCCCATGAAACATTAAAAGCAACACAATCACAATTGATCCAATCAGAAAAAATGGCGTCGCTTGGTGAATTAACCGCCGGCGTCGCACATGAGATACAAAATCCATTGAATTTCGTGAATAACTTTAGTGAAGTAAATAAAGAATTAGCAGATGAATTGCAATCACAGTTAGCAATGGGCAATTTGCAATTGGCAGCAGAAATAACGAATGATATAAAAGATAATTCTGAAAAGATTAATCATCACGGTAAACGGGCTGATGCAATTGTAAAAGGAATGCTGCAACATTCAAGAAAAAGCAGCGGTGAAAAAGAATTAACAGACATTAATTCTCTTGCAGATGAATATTTACGCCTATCGTATCATGGGCTCCGCGCAAAGAACAAATCCTTTAATGCTAAAATTCAAACTGATTTTGATGATACAATTGATAAAATCAATATCATTCCGCAGGATATTGGAAGAGTCCTTTTGAATTTATATAACAATGCGTTCTATGCAACCTCCCTGCCCTCCAAAGGACACTTCTCAGGCTCCGATAAAAGTATTGATCCTACAATATGGGTAAGTACAAAAAAAATTGGCGATAAAGTTTTGATTTCAGTTCGTGATAATGGTAACGGCATTCCACAAAGCATTATTGATAAAATCTTTCAACCATTTTTTACAACAAAACCAACCGGGCAGGGAACCGGACTTGGGTTATCTTTAGCATACGACATTATAAAAGCACATGGTGGCAATATTGAAGTTCATTCAGAAGAAGGAAAGGGATCGGAATTTGTCCTATTACTTTAGCAAAAAAGTTATTCATAAACAGCATAGAATTGAAAAAAAATCTTCTCGTTATTGCATTTCTTTTTTTCGTTGTCAATGGCATCGCACAACCCTTCAACGTCGATAGCCTGCGGAAAAAGATAGAAACGTCAAACCCGGATACCGTGCGGGTGCGGATGCTTGGCACTTTATCTACTTACTATAATCACAATCATCTCGACAGCGGGTTTTATTTTGTAAGACAAATGATCACGCTTTCGCAACAATTAAAATATACCTATGGTGAAGCCTGGGGCTTATCTATATTATCCACTTCTGCTGATCGCACCGGCGACATGGCAAAATCGCTGGAGATCGCTTTATCCTGCTTACATCTTGCTGAAAAATTAGCATACGGTAAGGAAGAAATGTTTTGCAGGGCATACACACAATTAGGCGTTGTAAATTTTTTAAATAATCATTACGATCAGTCAAGATCATATTTGCACATTGCCCTGGCGTTTGCAAAAAAAGTTTATCCGAACGAAACATTCTATTACCAGATCTATTCACATCTTGGTAATACATTTCGCAGGCAAGGTTTACTGGATTCATCTCTGTATTATAATCAAAAGGCCTATGCCCTCTCCTTGCATTCAAACGTAGTATTCTTTTTTCCCTATGTCAGAAATTGTTATGGCGATATTGAGACGGCGCTCGGTAAAATGTCTGACGCTATACAGTTCTACCATTCAGCTATAGCCGAAGGATTACGCGTAAATCATCAGTTCCAATTATCTTATTCCTACAGCCAGATATCTGCTGTTTTTAATAAAATCGGCAAGCCCGACTCTTGTATCTACTTTGCCAAAAAATCACTTGAACTTTCGCAGCGTTATTATTTCGGAACGTTTATCCCGGAGGCGGCAAATCAATTGGCCCTGGCGTTTGAAACTTTACATCAGCCCGACAGCGCACTGAAATATCTGCGCATTACAATGGATGTAAAAGATAAAGTAATGAATCAAACCAAGCAGCAACAATTTCAGTTACTTGAATTTGAAGAGCAGCAACGAAAAGAAAAACTGCTTGCCGAAAACCAGGAATTTAAAAACAAAGTGAGAACGGTAGTACTTATAGCCGCGGTTGTTATTCTGCTGGTGTCAATGATCTTTTTATACAGAAATAATCTTGCAAAACAGAAATCAAATATTCGACTTACTGATAAAACAGAGCAATTGGAAAAGGCGATGCAGCATCTTCGACAGGCCCAGTCCCAATTGGTACATGCGGAAAAAATGGCTTCTCTCGGAGAACTCACGGCCGGCATTGCACATGAAATACAAAACCCACTGAATTTCGTAAATAATTTTGCTGAGATAAACAGGGATCTGATCGGCGAATTAAAAGAAGAAATTAAAAAAGGAAATATTGGAGAGGTAAGTGCGATAGCAGATGACATTGACGCCAACCATGAAAAAATAAATCATCATGGCAAAAGGGCTGACGCAATCGTAAAAGGAATGCTGCAACATAGCCGGCGTGACAGCGGTACAAAAGAGCTGACCGACATAAACAGATTGGCGGATGAATATCTCAGGTTATCCTATCAGGGCCTTCGTGCAAAGGATAAATCATTCAACGCCGTGATGAAAACAGATTTTGACAAAAGCATTGACAAGATTAACATCATTCCACAGGATATTGGCAGAGTGCTTTTGAATTTATATAACAATGCGTTCTATGCAGCCGCCCTGCCTTCCAAAGGAGGGTTCTCAGACTCCGATAAACGTATTGATCCTACAATATGGGTAAGCACAAAAAAGCTTGGCGATAAAGTTTTGATTTCAGTTCGTGATAATGGCGATGGTATTCCGAAAAACACTATTGATAAAATATTTCAACCATTTTTTACCACCAAACCAGCAGGCCAGGGAACAGGATTGGGATTATCATTAAGCTACGACATCATCAAGGCGCATGGTGGTGAAATAAAAGTGGAAACAGAAGAAGGAAAAGGTTCTGAATTTATTATTACGTTACCTGTTGTATAATTCGTGGTTGTTTATTTAAAATATCTTGATGCCCATTCTAAAAAATAAGGCCAGTTTGGTCCGGTTGTATGTCCGCCACTATGTTGCCTGAATGCAATATCTCCTTCTATCAATCCATTTTCCATTGGCGGAAATTCAGTTGTGCCCAAATCTTTTTTACCTAAAAGTTTATATACCGGTCCTGCATTCACGCCGGTTAAAAACATTCCTCTCGCATCCACCCATTGTCCTTCTACCGTTGGCGAACCTACGCTGATAAAAACAGGTCGCGGTGCGCATAAAGCCAGTAACTCGTGTGCATCTACTGGTAAATCATTTGGCGTTTTTGGTCCTGCATATTTAATAAAATTTCCGGCAAACCAATGATACTCTCCGGAACCTGCAAGATTTTCTACCTGCTCACCAAATACACGGCGAAGAATTTTCGTACCGCCGGCTCCTGATGAACCTATAAATCCTATAGCGATCCGGGAATCATAAGCCATTGCAACTACTGCCGCTTTACCATAACGGGACAATCCCTCAATAGCAATCTTCTTTGCATCGACAGATTTATCTGTTTCAAAATAATCAATAGCCCGACTGGCGCCCCATGCCCATGCACGCAAGGCGCCCCAATCATCTGCTTTGCGTGGTTGACCTTTATTTACCAATCCGATAATTCCTTCTGTCAACCCCGCACCGTTATCCGCTTGAAAACTTGTTGGAATAATTATCGCATAACCCCAACCTTTAGATAGCACTTGTTCCTGCCAGCTTTTTACCACTGGCGTACCCGGCGGTGGATCAGGAAAGCGAAACCACGGTGGAAAAACAAAAGAAAATTCCATGACTACCGGCACAGGTGTTTTACTATCTGCCGGTATTGTCAATGAAAGATCAATATCGGCTTTACCTTGTAGGTAACTTGAATTATCTGTATGTCCAACCAACTTCTTCGTGATCGCATGAATGCCACCAATAATAGTATCCGTTGAAGTTATAATCTGCCAGGTTACTTTAGGAACATTCTTCGGAACACGGCCGTAAACTTCTTTATCAAAATCTTCTTCTATCTCAGCCCTTCTTTTCTTCCACCACATATCCGTTGTTGTTACTTTCTTTCCATTTTTTAAAATCAACGGATCAGGAATCGAGGAATAAGGATTGGCTTTTGATTCATCTGTATTTGCAGCATCAGGAGCTTGCGGATTGCCGGAAGGACCTTTTCTTGTTGAAGTGATATGAAGCAATTGCAGCATTTTCGCATAATCAGCTTCCGTTGCTTTTTGTGTAGCAATACGAACACTGTCTCGATGCTGCCAATCCTTTATATACTCCGCAACCTCAAGCATCGGCGCCACCCAAATATCTTTTTGATTATCTTTTAAAAAATGAAGCAACTGGCTGTGTGCCTCTAATGAAACGTTGATTGCATGTTCGCCGCCTACGCCATGGAAAAGAAATACCAATAAGGAATTTGTACTCATTGCTTTCTTTACCAGTTCAATCATCTGATCTCCTGATTCACCGTTCATAGCATAGCAATCTGTATTGTATAGATCCACTTCATTTATCCGGTGCATTTCGTGACGCACCGCTCGTGCTGCTACAAAATCATTCTTCATACCGTTCATGAATGATGAATCACCGATTTTCATATCGCCACAGGTGTAAGCAAACGTTCTTTTTGTTTTTCCATCAATCGCTTCGAGGAAAATGTTAGTCATTCTCGTTTCATCTACCATTCGCCTGACTGAATAGTTATTCATATCATAGTCTTTCGATACCCATTCACGTCCAGTACCGCCGATACAGGGATGGAATAGAGTGTGATTACCTAATTCATAACCTTTAGCCGCAGCCTTCCTCCAATCGGCAATACGTTTACTGCAGGCTGGTGAGTAAGCGGTAAGATAAAATGTTGCCTTCATGTCCAATGAATCGAGCAAAGGAATTACATGATCGAGGTGTGTGTTCAATGCATCATCATAAGTCAACACTACCGCACATTTCTTTCCCGGCCACGGCGAAAAACTTTGGGCTGATAGATTTCCAATTGCGAAAACAGCAATTACCAGGTAAACTATTTTCTGTAGCAAATTTTCTTTTAAACAACTCATACAAATAATTTTAGTCTATTATTTCGCTTGTGCTTCAAATGGCGAAGCCGGTAATCCTTCTTTGTTACAAAGATTCGCTCCTGCCGGATTATCAGCCCATGCGTATCGAACATAAACCGGCTCGGCTACCTTATCGCTCCAAACAATGATTTTATCGCCTTCAATTTTTGCATTGGCCCATGTAAACTTTTTATCCGTCCCGGCTATTGCCAACTGCTTTAACTCGTCACCATCATTTGTTTTCAGGCCTGAACCAGTATTGGTAAAATTGATTATTACTTTATTTCCGTCAACAGATGCTGACTGATATAAAGGACCGGAGTAAACAATATTTTCACTGTAAGCAACTTTCTCAGCTGCTAATGCTAATCGGTAGCCGACATCTTTTTTATTCAACGGATGTATATCATTCCATTCGCCCAGCCCGATTGTCACCGCCATGCCAGTATTTGGAACAGAAAGTGTTGTTAATTGCGCATTCCTCAATTCAGCCCATCTGCTTTCAGAAGGCAGATAATTTACTTCCATAAAATCCGGCAACTGCACATACAAAAATGGCAGCGATGCGTTGCCACATTGCTTGCGCCAATCATTAATCAATGCCGGTAATAAACGATTATACAATGACGGCTCATTGGCATTTGCTTCACCCTGGTACCATAAAAATCCTTTTGTTGTATAATTCTTTACAGGCGCTAACATTGCATTATATAGAGCAGTCGGTTGATATTGTAACGAAATAGTTTCAACATATTGCACCGGAGGAAATACCTGGCCAACTTTATACAACCACTCTCCTTTTAAATCCACTGTATCTTTTGCAGTTGCGATGTAATAAGGCTTACCTGGCACAAACCCACCTTTTCCTGAAAAATTGGAAACACGAACCGTTATAATATTTTTTCCCGGTTTTAAAATACCGGAAGAGATTTCATATCGCCTCGGCGGATATTGATATGTGATGTTGCCAACTAATTTCCCATTGATGTAAATTTCATCTGCATCGATAATGCGTCCCATGAATAGTTTAGCTGGTACATCAGGCATGCCGGAGGGTAATTCAATCTCCTTACGATACCACACAACGCCATCAAGATCTTTTATCCCCTGGTCTTCCCAATAGCCGGGTATCATTATTTTATTCCAGCCTTTTAGTTCATAAGAAAGATCGTACCATTTTATATTTTCTGAAAGTCCCTTATCATCATCACGTTTAGGGCTATTGGCTAAATTAATTGCTGCAGCCTTCCTGTTAATGTTATTTACAGTTGCAGTGTCTTTATTCTTTTTGACAGTGTTGATTATATCCGGAAACTTATTTAACCCATCTTCACTTATCCATGCTTGTATGGGAGTGCCACCTACACTTGCGTTAATCAACCCGATCGGCACTTTGTATTTTTCGTAAATCGTTTTTGCAAAAAAATAAGCAGTAGCAGAAAACTGAAGAACGTCTTTTGATACAGCAGATTTCCAATAACTCAGTGGAAGATCGTCAAGCGGATGCATTAAATCGGTTGTCGTCGGAATAAAAAACTGCCTGATTTCATTATACTTTGCATTTGCTATTTCTTCCGGGTATTTTTCCTTTACTCTCTCCATCGGAAGCACCATATTGGATTGGCCAGAGCATATCCAAACATCACCAACCAAAATATCTTTCAACGTTATTGTATTACTGCCATTAATCTCCATCGTATATGGCCCACCTGCTTTCGTTGGTGACAACAACACAGTCCATTTGCCGTCTGTAGCAGCTACTGTTTTATAATTCTTATCATTAAAATGAATTCTGATTTTTTCGCCTTTGCTTGCCCAGCCCCAAATTTTTACAGGTACATCGCGTTGCAATACCATACTATCACGTACCAACGCTGGTAACCTGATCTGCGCGGTTGCGTTGACCGATAATAAAAAAGCAATCATTAAAAAAGAGAGATATCTCATTTGATCGCCAGTATTACTTAAATGGATTTATTGTTTGAATAGAACCATCATCATTATATTTCAGCTCCGTCACTTTTACATTGCGTAAATGAGTTTTTCCCGACAGTTGTACGTCGTGATAAAACAAATACCACTTGCCACCGATCTCTACTATTGAATGATGATTCGTCCAGCCTTCAACAGGCTTTAGTATCACACCCTGGTAAGTAAACGGCCCATAAGGGCTATCGCCTGTAGCATAGCAAATAAAATGAGTATCACCGGTGGAATAAGAAAAATAATACTTGCCTTTATACTTGTGCATCCACGATGCTTCGAAAAATCGCTTGTCATTATCTTTTTCGTAAAAAGGTTTACCATCTTTTCCAACAATGCTTACTTCTTTCACCTCTCCGGTAAAACTTTTCATGTCTTTGTTGAGTTTCGCAACTCGTGGTAGAATAGCAATATCTTCCAGCTTCCTGTTCTTTGCTGAAGAATCATACTTATTGTTATTCCATCGCTGTAGTTGTCCGCCCCAAATACCACCAAAATACATGTAGAACGAACCATCATCATCTTTGAATACGCAAGGATCGATACTGTAACTGCCTTTTATCGGTTGTGCTTCTGCAACGAATGGCCCCTGAGGGTTTTTGCCTGTTGCAACGCCAATTCTGAAAACATCTTGCTTGTCTTTTGCCGGAAAATAGAGATAGTAAATGCCATTTGCATAAGCAGCATCTGGCGCCCATAGTTGCCGGCCAGCCCATGGAATATCTTTCAGATGCAATGCAATTCCATTATCGGTAACAGCACCCCCAACTGAATCCATTGAAAGAATGTGATAGTCCATCATGTTGAAATGACTGCCGAGATCATCTTCAGGTATTCCGGTTGCTGTATCATGAGAGGGGTAAATGTAAATTTTTCCGTTAAATACGTGAGCTGAAGGATCGGCTGTATAGATATTGGATACAAGTGGTTGTGAAAGATATTCTTTCTTTTTCACCACCAATGTATCTTTTGGTTTTTCAACAACAGCCGTATTCGTTTCATTATTACAAGCTGATAACAATAGTACAGCGACTACAACAGCAAGCATCGTTGAATGCAGTTTCATTTTGCAGAGTTTAAATGTTGAACGTAGGGCAAACTTATATTTCACAAATAAAAAAGCATGTAACTGACGCTGGCTTACGCTTCATCTTCTTCGTCCTTATTTTTTTCTATTGTCCATTTTCCGCCAACAAAGTCTCTTTCCATTGAGTATCCATAATTTAAATTGAAAACCTTGTTGAGCGTTTTATCCCGTAATATCATCTGTTCTAATGCGACTAACCTGATATCATCCGGCATTTGGTCGCCAGTCAAAAACTGCCAATCGCCGTCTATATTATGAACAACTCTTAATATGGGCTTGTTAAGGTCTAACCATTGTCTCGTTGTAAATATTCCTAAATTTTTTGCTTCTCTGAATTTAAATTCACTATTTCTATCGAGCAGAGGCTGGTCATGCAAAAATTTTTTTTCGAAATTTTCTTCCCAGGGAAATTTATCATTTCTGTCTGTCCAAACAAGCTGAACAGCAGGGAAGTTGACTTCGCTGTAATAGTTTAATGCTGCTCCAAAATAGTCATCTACACTTCTGCTATCAACTGGCAAAAATTCCGCTCTGCTGTCTCTAAAAATATTACTATAGTTACTATAGGTCTTTATGGTCTCGCCATTTTTTATTAGTTCTGCAACGTCATTAATGATTTCGTGTCCGAGTTTGTTTGGCAAACCGAAACAAATTATCTCTGGATGCTTATAAGTTTCAAATAGTCCAATGCTGTACGCAAAAGAAGGAGAATAGTCAGAACCGCTCACCATTATTACTTGTAATCCGTATTTGGCAATGTTGGTTTTTGTCTCAACAAGTAGCTGCTCTTTGCTTATACAATTATGTTCTTGTTCAGTCATTTTGTATCGCTTTGCAGTTAACAATAGTAGGTTTTATGTCAAGGCAAAATCTTCACGACAAGCTTCTGCTTATTCCCAATTCCAATCCTCTCAATTCTGCCAGTCCTCTCAAACGGCCGATAGCAGAATAGCCAGGATACGTTTTCTTCCCAAGATCATCCAGCATCTGGTGACCATGGTCTGGTCGCATCGGTATTGAAACATTTCTCCGTTTCATCAACAGCACAATTTCTTTTACAATTTCGTACATATCTGTATCGCCGCCGAGGTGATCTGCTTCATAAAAATTTCCTTCCGCATCTCTTTTAGTATTGCGCAAATGCAAAAAATGAACGTGATCTCCAAAGCGTTTCAGCATTCTCGGCAAATCATTATCAGCCCTTGCACCGAAGGAACCAGTACAAAAACAAAAACCATTTGCCGATGATGGAACTGCATTCAGTAAGTCAGCGCCGTCTTGCTCCGTACTCATGATTCGTGGCAGACCTAATACCGAATAGGGAGGATCATCCGGATGAATAGCCATTTTTAGCCCGCATTCTTCTGCAACAGGAACAACTTGTTTTAAAAAATAAAACAAATGCTCCTTTAGCTTTTTTGCATCAATGTCTTTGTATCCATTTAGTGCAGATAAAACCTGTTCAGCCGTAAAAGATTCATCGCTTCCCGGCAAACCCAGCATCATGTTTTGAAAAAGATATTTTTTGTCTTCTTCTGATAGTGACTCAAATTTTATTTTTGCTTTTTGCAATTCTTCAGCGGAATAAGATTTATCTGCGCCTGGACGTTTCAACAAAAACAAATCGAAAACGAGATAAGCAGCACGATTAAAATACAAAGCAGTACTACCATCCGTCATTGGGTAGTATATATCTGTGCGCAGCCAATCGAGGATCGGCATAAAATTATACGTCACTACTTCCAATCCACATGCAGCTACATTGCGCAAGCTTTCCTTATAGTTATCTATATACAATTTGAAATTTCCGGATTGCTTTTTTATGTCTTCATGTACGGGTAGGCTTTCAATAACGGTCCAGGTCATTCCTGCATCTTCAATCATTTTTTTTCGTTTGCTGATCTCATCTTTTGTCCACACTTCACCAACGGGAACCTGGTGCAAAGCTGTAACAACACCTTCGCAACCTGCCTGGCGGAGATCCGATAAACGCACTGCATCATGAGGTCCGTACCATCGCATCGTCTGTCGCATTAATCTCGTCATAATTTTATAAATTTAAACCGATTTATTCCTGCAAGATTACGAAGGCAAATCATATGGAAAAGAAATTTTTGGCCAATCTTTCTGTCATTATCTTTTCACTCCTTCTTTTATCGCACAGCTCGAGAGCTGAGGGCGGATACGATCTCTGGCTCCGATATCATTTAGTCAGTAATTCAAAAATCCTGGCAACGTACAGATCGGCTATATCGGGAATCAACTGTAGTGATCATTCTCCGATCATTGCATCTGCAAAAGAGGAAATGCTGAAAGGAATCGAAGGGTTGCTAGAAACAAAGATCACGCTACAGTCATCCGTTCAAAACGGTTCTATCGTTATTGGTTCTGGTAACTCTTTGCCATTAAAATTGACTGCAGATATATCTAACGACCTGAAAGAAACAGGCAATGAAGGATTCATACTTTCCACCAAAGTAATTGAAGGCAAGAAAATCATTTTGATTACCGGCAATTCCGACGCAGGCGTTTTATATGGTGTATTTCATTTCTTACGCTTGTTACAAACGCAACAACCGATAACGCAACTTCATATCGTTTCCACTCCCCGCATTAAATTAAGAATGCTGGATCATTGGGATAATCTCGATGGTTCAGTTGAAAGAGGTTACGCCGGCAATTCTATCTGGAAATGGAATGAGCTTCCGGGTACAATCGATCCGCGTTATAAAGATTATGCAAGGGCCAATGCATCAATTGGCATCAACGCTGTATCAATAACCAATGTGAATGCGAATGCTACTGTGTTGACTCATGCTTATCTTGAAAAAGTGGCAGCGTTAGCAAACATATTTCGTGCATATAGCATCAAAGTATTTCTGACGGCACGCTTCAGCGCACCGATTGAAATTGGTGGCTTAAAAACTGCTGATCCATCAGACGCAGATGTTCAACGCTGGTGGAAAGAAAAAGCGAATGAGATTTATTCATTGATCCCTGACTTTGGCGGATTTTTAATTAAAGCAAACTCCGAAGGTCAACCCGGGCCACAGAAATACAATCGTACACATGCAGACGGAGCGAATTTATTTGCTGATGCGGTTGCACCACACAATGGCATTGTTATCTGGCGTGCATTTGTATATAGCAATGAAACATCGGCGGACCGGCATAAGCAAGCCTATGATGAATTCGTTCCACTCGACGGAAAATTTCGCGACAATGTATTGATACAGGTAAAAAATGGCGCTATTGATTTTCAACCGAGAGAACCTTTTCACCCGTTATTCGGTGCTATGCCTAAAACGCCGCTGGCAATGGAGTTCCAATTAACACAGGAATATCTTGGGCAAGGAACACACCTGGTTTATCTCGCTCCGTTATTTAAAGAATGTTTGCAAAGCGATACGTATGCAGAGGGGAAAGGCAGTATTGTGGCGAAGGTTATTGATGGTTCTCTTGATCATCATTCTTTGACGTGTATGGCTGGTGTTGCGAACATTGGTAACGATACCGACTGGTGCGGCCATCCATTTGCTCAGGCAAACTGGTATGCACTGGGAAGGTTAGCATGGGATTATGATTTAACTTCTTCTCAGATAGCGGATGAATGGCTGCGCATGACTTTTACCAATGACGAATCGTTTGTTCGTCCGATCACACAGATGATGCTGGATAGCAGGGAAACTACTGTAAGCTACATGACTCCCCTCGGCCTTCATCATATCATGGGCTACGGTCATCACTATGGTCCGGCGCCGTGGGTAAATGATGCGCCAAGAGCTGACTGGAACTGTACTTACTATCATAAAGCCGATAGCAAAGGCATTGGGTTTGATCGTACCGAAAGCGGTAGTAATGCTATCGCACAATACAAACCTGAAGTACAAAAGCAATGGAATAGTTTGGAGACCTGTGATGAACGATACCTGCTGTGGTTTCATCACGTGCCATGGGATTATAAAATGAAAAGTAGCCGTACACTCTGGAATGAACTCTGCTACCGATACTATACCGGTGCCGCACAGGTGAAAAAAATGCAGGAAACATGGACATCGGTTCAATCAAAAATCGATTTGCATCGCTACAATCATGTCGCCGAATTACTGGAAATTCAGCATAACGAAGCCGTATGGTGGAGAAATGCCTGCCTTTTATATTTTCAGACTTTTTCAAATATGCCAATACCTTCTCAGTACGAACAACCCGATCATTCACTTGACTATTATAAAGCGATAAAATTGACCCGATCTCCCGGTCATTGACAAAAAAACTTCTTTGACTATCCGTTATTTGGTTTAGAAGAAAACTGAAGGGTTCTCTAAAATTATATTTGGCTAAAGCCAATAGACTTCTCAACCTATTGCCACGGCATTAATGCCTTGGCAATAGTAGCATTCTGAGCCAGGCTTTAGCCCAATGCAGTACCTGAAGCAAATTGCAGGTAATCATTAAAACTTCTTTGAGCTTTGAAGGAAAATCTTCGGTTTCTTTGTAGAAAGATAATTGCTGATGGAAAAATCAAATCGATACCAACAACCTGTTGCTATTGTAACCGGTGGCGCTTCCGGTATCGGCCTTGCTATTGCAAAAAAATTTGCAGAAGAGAATATTTTCACAATTGTGATCGGTCGCGATGCCGCGAAATTAGAAGCAGTAAAAAAACATCTGCGGGATAATGGTGTAACAATTCAGTTTGATCTGACCGATCTTAAAGCAATTCCGGAGTTAGTCAGAAATATCATGACTCAATATGCGCATATTGATATTCTGGTAAACAACGCGGGAATCAATATGAAAAAAGAATTTGCAGAAGTAACAGATGAAGATTTTCAAACCATTTTACATACTAATGTAAATGCAGTATTCACTTTGTCCCGTGAAGTGGTAAAGTGTATGCAGGAACAGAAAAGTGGCAGTATCATCAACATCAGTTCAATGGCTGCGCAATATGGTTTGCCAAAAGTGATTGCCTATACGGCATCCAAAAGTGCGATCGAAGGAATGACGGCAGCAATGGCAGTCGAGTTATCACCAAAAGGAATAAGAGTGAACGCTATTGCGCCGGGATTTATTGCGACAGATATGTCGGCAAAAGCATTGAATAACGATAGCGAGCGAAAACAAAAAGTGTTAAACCGAACGCCGATTGGTTACCTGGGTGAACCCGAAGATGTAGCTGAAGCGGCTCTTTTTCTTGCAACAGATAAATCGAAATATATAACAGGAACAACCATCCGCGTTGACGGCGGAAATGCAATTGGATTTTAAATTAACAGGAATGGCAAAAAGCAGATCAAAAGACACAAAAGGCCCCCAGCCATTACAATGGCTGCATGATGATTTTTTATTGCAGAATAAAACGGCACGGCGACTTTATCATGACTACGCAGAGTCGATGCCGATCATCGATTATCACAATCACCTATCGCCGCAGCAAGTAGCAGAAGACGGATGTTTTGAAAACATAACACAAGCATGGCTTTACGGCGATCATTATAAATGGAGAGCAATGCGAACAAACGGCGTTGCTGAAAAATATTGTACCGGCGCTGCAAGTGATTATGAAAAATTCGAACAGTGGGCTGCTACTGTTCCTTATACTTTACGTAACCCGCTTTATCATTGGACGCACCTCGAATTGCAGCGATATTTTGGTGTGAACGAAACATTGTCGCCGGTTACATCAAAAAAGATTTATGACGAAAGCTCTGACAAACTAAAGTCCCGCGATTATAGCATTCGCAACCTGTTGCGGAAAATGAATGTAAAACTGATTTGCACTACGGATGATCCTGTTGATTCATTGGAATATCATCAAAAAATTAAAGCAGACGGATTTGAAATAAAAGTATTACCTGCTTTTCGTCCCGATAAGGCAATGAATGTGGATGATGTTTTGCAGTTTAATCAATATGTCGATGCTTTGGAAATTGTCGCAGATGTTTCAATCCATTCATTTAATCATTTCCTCGACGCGTTGAAAAGCAGGCACGACTATTTCGCAGCAAACGGATGTGGCGTTTCTGATCATGGATTGAATGAAATTTTTGCAGAAGAATATTCAGATAGCGAGATCGAAACTATTTTTTCAAAAATCCGATCTGAAAATAATTTAGATGAACTGGAGAAAAGAAAATTCAAATCTGCCATGCTCGTCATCCTGGCCGAATGGGATTGTGAAAAAAACTGGGTGCAACAATTCCATATCGGCGCTATGCGCAATAATAATACAAGAATGATGCAGCAACTTGGGGCCGACACCGGTTGGGATAGTATTGGTGATTATAAATACGGATCAGCGTTATCGAAATTTCTGAACAGGTTGGACAAGAATAATAAACTGGCAAAGACGATCATCTATAACCTAAATCCGGCTGATAACGCAATGATGGCAACGATGCCGGGAAATTTCAATGATGGTTCAGTAGCAGGGAAAATTCAATGGGGAGCAGCATGGTGGTTTCTCGATCAGAAAGATGGCATTCGCCAGCATATGGATACGCTTTCAAACATGGGCTTGCTAAGCCGGTTTGTGGGAATGCTGACCGATAGCCGCAGCTTTCTTTCCTTTCCACGACATGAATATTTCAGAAGAATACTCTGCAATGTATTCGGCGAAGAGATTGAAAATGGAGAATTACCGAATGATATTGAGTGGATCGGCAAAGTAGTGCAGGATATTTGTTATAATAACACGAGGGAGTATTTTGGATGGTGAAGCAAAGCCCCTCCAAACCTCCCCTTGCAGGGAGGCTTGCAACGCACAGCCCAGATTTTCGATTTATCTTTCAAGAAATGTAATTGCTTATTCAGAAAATATAAAGTAAATGTCAGGAATTCATCCCCTCCTCGGAAAGGCAATTTGAAGAAATGAGGAACTTTAATCAATCAGGATGGGTTGCCGAAAAAAAATCAAAAACTCTTCAAATGAATACACTTTCTTTGAAACCTATCCTATTCGTTATTATAATACTCGTTTTCTCATTCTCTAAAACAAATGCCCAACAAACCATTACCGGCTTCGTGTTCGACGATGCGAATCATAATGGAGTAAAAGATAAAAACGAGACGGGCATCAAAGGAGTAGCCGTATCAGACCAGATGAAAGTTGTAACAACTGGCGATGATGGCAGATACACTTTATCAAGTGCAAAAGGATATGGCCTCATTTTTATCAGCACTCCTGATGGATATAAAAGCACAGACGTGTTCTGGAAAGTGATTGATACTACACAAAAAGATGCAATAATCAATTTCGCATTGTCAAAAACGAAAGCTGTTACTTCATTTACATTTATTCATGCATCGGATACGCATGTCAGTCAGGCAAGCCTTGATAGAATGAAACTACTTGAAAAGATTACAGATTCTGTCAAACCTGATATAATGCTGATCACCGGCGACCTGGTGAAAGATGCATTGCGTGTGCCCGAAACAACTGCGAGAAGTTTATATGAGCTGTTTAAATCGGAGCGAGCAAATATTCATACGACGACCTGGCTGGTGCCCGGCAACCACGAGATATTCGGGATTGAACGCCATTTGTCACTTGTAAGCCCAAACAATCCATTGTATGGAAGAAAAATGTATCGTTATTACTTCGGCCCTGATTATTATTCTTTTAATTATGGCGGTGTTCATTTCATTGCATTGAATAGTCTCGACTTTGAAGATCTCTGGTACTATGGCAAAATAGATTCAACACAAATCGAATGGCTGAAACAAGACGTCGCATCCGTTTCTCCACAAATGCCGATAATCACATTTCAACATGTGCCATTTTATTCAGGCGGGCTAAGCATGCAGAACTATGAAGCGAATGGGCCTGCGAGAACAGTTGAGTTGGAGCAAGGTGTTATTCAATACAGGCATGTGGTATCGAATACGGAAGATATTCTCAACATTATGAAGAAGCACAATTATCCCTTAGCGTTAGCCGGCCATCATCATTATCAACAAAAATTTTCTCTGGCTGGTATTCAAACACGGTTTGAGCAAACCGCAGCAGTAGTTGGCCCCGGTGGTGAAGGCAATTTGGAACTACCTTCTGGCGTAATGGTCTATACGGTAAAGGATGGAAAAATTGATGAAGGTAAATTTGTGACGCTCGATCATTAATTCATTCCATCAATTTTGGTTTTGAAAACCTTGAGTGATTAAATTCGAGTCATAAATTATCGTAATGATCAAAAAATTCTTTTTGTTTATTGGTGTCGCATTACTCATATTGATTGCAATTATTCTATTTAACACGTTCCGCAATTCTGCGTGGCCGGTTAGACCCTCCGATGCCCAACTCCTACCTCTCCCGGATTCTGCAGCCATGCATATGAGTGAGGCCGTTAAGATAAAAACGATTTCAATCAGTGATACGTTACCAATTGACACGACTGAATATTTAAAATTCATCGCTTTTATTGACAAATCTTATCCGCTTATTCATTCACATCTTACCCGAACTATTATTGACAGTTTGAACATCGTATTTGAATGGAAAGGCAGTGATGCTACATTAAACCCTATAATATTAATGGGACATTATGATGTAGTTCCGGTAGAAGAAGCAGTGGCTGATAAATGGACAGTACCGGCGTTCAGTGGGCTTATTACTGATAGTTGTGTGTGGGGTCGCGGATCAGTAGATGATAAATCAGGTGTCATCTCTGCGTTGGAAGCTACGGAAGCCATGTTGCGAAGACAATTTACACCGAAACGATCCATCTTTCTATGCTTTGGTCATGATGAAGAAATAAGTGGCAGTGGTGCGCGGGCCATTGTGAAATACCTCGAAGGCAGAAATATAAAACCCGAGTTGGTATTAGACGAAGGCGGTGAAATAACTG
This sequence comes from Chitinophagaceae bacterium, assembly GCA_049840875.1. Taxonomy (GTDB): domain Bacteria; phylum Bacteroidota; class Bacteroidia; order Chitinophagales; family Chitinophagaceae; genus JAFDYH01. The sequence continues at coordinate 714,040 of JASGJE010000011.1, forward strand.
AAACTAAGATTAAAGATGTAAAACGTCCTATTGCAGTAATTGGTGTTGCGGAGAAAGGTTATGCTTCGTTTGAATTAACCGTAGAAAAGGAAGGCGGTCATTCTTCCAAACCTGATAAAGAAACTGCTATTGATATTTTAACAAAAGCTCTCTATACTCTCCGCAAAAACACGCCCGAATCAAGAATTACACCACCAGTTAAAGAATTCTTACACCGTATTGGTTCGTCGTCGGATAATTTTACAACCCGCATGGCATCGTCAAACATGTGGCTGTTTGAAGGGATTACAAAAAATATTCTTTCTGCGAGTCCGGAAGGCAATGCCATGATTCATACAACGATCGTTCCTACAATTCTGAAAAGCGGTATTAAAGACAATGTAATTCCATCCCGTGCGACTGCCGTTGTTAACAGCAGAATTCTCACAGGAGAAACAGCGAAGTCGGTTGAAGATTTTATTCGCAAAACGATCAATGACGACCGGGTAAAGATCCGGTCAATGGCAGGCATCGGAGCAGATCCTTCTGCCGGTACCAGTATTGGATCTACTGCATTTAAGCGTGTGGAAAGCGCCATTTACAAAACGACTCCTCAGGTTATACCAACACCTTATCTTATGATTGGCGCTACTGACTCAAAATATTACAGGCGTATTTCAGATCGTGTATTGAATTTTAATGCGATTACCGACAGCAAAGGTTTTCATGGTATTAATGAGCGATTGCCATTAAAAGATTTTCAACGTAGCATTAATTTTCTAATGACACTCATTGAAGAAAGCAACCAGTAGTTGAAATAAAAAAACTATCCACCATACTAGTTTTGAATAAAATCGAATAGCCTTCTGATGTTACATTTGGCTAAAGCCAATGACTTTTCAACATATGCCGGAGCAATATCAAAACCCTGACTCAGGCTTTAGCCAAATCTCCTACTTAAACCCAATAGCGGATAGCCATTCAATAAAACTTTCTTGAATTATTCTACTATAATTTTTTCCGTATAACTTTTACCGGATTGTTGTGCTGTTAGCTTTATGAAATAAGCTCCTGCAGCAACAGAAGGTAAGTTGAATGAAATTCTTTGTCGTTTATCAATGTTCATTAATTGCCTTTGCACAACCTGCCCGGAAAGATTAATTAGTTCAATAGCATAATTATCATTGGAAAGTTTATTGCCTTCAATTGTAATTATTTGACCTTTAGCTATCGGATTTGGATAAACAGAGAATTTATTTTGTGGCTTAATAAAATCACTAAGAGAATCTTTCAGATTTTGAAAAAAAGTCGTTTTGCTGATCATCGTTTCTCCAACGGTTACAACAGTTCTTGTCAGTCCAGTTGTATATCTACCACAATTGGTCGCAGTGACGGAAACATCAGCCAGAGTGTCAATCTTGTAGAATAAAGTCAACATTAAAGTTGTCCTTGGTTTATATTTTTTTAAATCCACAATTTTTTCATTCGAGGAAAATCCAACGCGACTTGCTATCAATGTGATTAAGTTATCAGATGCCTCAGTATTGATAAAAAAATTACCGCTACTATCTGTCAATACACCTCTTTTCGTTCCTTTTATAATTATCGAACAATAAGGAATTGGTAAACCATTTTCATCAACAACAGCTCCACGAATCACTGCTTTCTCAAAATTCATTTGCTTGATCACATCGGCTGGATCTTCGTTCAGGATTAATTTGACCTTCGGCGCCATTGCTACTTTACCAACTCTTTCCTGATACTGCGCCTTCGCTTCCATCGAAACGAGCATCGCCGGTATAGCAACCTGGAAAGAATATTTTATCCAGGGTAATGTTTTGCGCGGCGCCTGAATATTGCGATTGAGTTGATCATCCATAAACCGTCCGCATACCGAACCAGTTGACGACTTTTTAAAAAATGACATCAATTGCGCATCGCTCATCAGCGTAAAGTCAATAACTTCTTTGCTGCAAGCATTGCAGAATTTTCCTTCTCAGCTGGCAACATATTTTCCCAGTTTTCATGACATGGAGTAGGTATATGCAGTTGTAATTTATTCCTCATAAAATAGCTTTTAATTATTTTGATTCTGATTAAACCATAAGACACTAACCATTGAACATTGAGTGTTGAGCATTGAAAAATTGGATATTTAAACCAGGTTTGAAAAAATCACATTTTATAAGAAGGGGCGGACGTAAAAATTTTCAACACTTAATATTCAATGCTCAATTATAGAAACAAGCAGGGCCCTGTAGATACAAGGCCCGCAGTCTCTAACCGGCTGTTAGATAGACTTTCTTGAGAGATATGATTAACGGTAGTTGTTTACCGTTTGAACGCTTAGTTGTATTTGTTTGACGAATAACCATATCGCTGTGTTACAATTCTTCTGTTATTTGTGTTTTCTTATCGATACGTCTTCATCTTCGATAGCGCCGTTGTCATTTGCCGCAAGAGACTGAGCAGATTCTACCAGTCGTATAAATTCTGAACGATACCCTTCTTCATCATTTCCTTTTGCTTTCCGCGCCAGGTTTAGCACGCCACTGAACGAAGAATTGGATTTAAATTCTGAATTTCTTAACAACATGCCAAACTGCGCCACAGCAGCAGCAAACCGGAAGTTGTCAGACGTTTTCGCGATGTTAATCTGATCGTCATTTACCGGATGTTCAAGCAAACGGCTTGTTTCTCCGTCCGGTTGTTTATAACGCAACTTAATATTCATCATTTCGCCATTATGGTTCGTACTTGCCACCTGTTTACTATCATCCTTTTGATATTTCAACTTATCAACTGATTCAAGCAAATCAGTTTTTACTCCAACAGGAATTACCTCGTACAATGCGGTAACGGTATGACCACTACCCATATCACCAGCGTCTTTTTTATCATTATTAAAATCCTCTTTGTTCAGCATTCTGTTCTCATAACCAATCAGTCTGTATCCTTGCACTTTTGCCGGGTTAAACTCAATCTGAAGTTTCACATCTTTTGCAATCGTAAACATGGTGCCGCCAAATTCATTGACTAAAACTTTTTTCGCTTCTGTAATACCGTCAATGTAAGCGTGGTTACCATTTCCTTTGTCAGCTAATTTTTGCATTTTACTATCTTGGTAGTTTCCCATACCATATCCAAGTACAGTGAGAAAAACGCCGCTTTTTCTTTCTTTCTCAATCAATCGCTCCATATCATCATCGCTGCTGGCACCAACATTAAAATCGCCGTCAGTACAAAGTATCACACGGTTGTTTCCTTCTTTTACAAAATTTTCTTTCGCTGTTTTGTAAGCCAGCATAATCCCTTCGCCGCCTGCGGTAGAACCGCCAGCTTCTAATTTATCGATGGCATCTTTGATTTTTGTTTTCTCATTGCCATGTGTTGATGGTAAAACAAGACCTGCATTACCGGCATATACAACAATTGCGACGTGATCTTTCTCTCTCAATTGATCTGTCAGCATTTTCATAGACGCTTTTACCAATGGCAGTTTCTGCGGATCGATCATTGAACCGGATACATCGATTAAGAACACCATATTGGATGCGGGTAAATTTTCTGTTGGTATTTTCTTTCCCTGTAAACCAACCAACACAAGCCTATTGTCTTTATTCCATGGGCAATCTGATATTTCTGTATTTACAGAAAATGGTTCACCATCTTTCGGCGTAGAATAATCGTAATGAAAATAATTGATCATTTCTTCGATACGTACAGCACCTGCAGGCGGCAACTGACCAGCGTTCAGAAAACGGCGCACATTGCTATAAGAAGCAGCATCGACATCGATAGAAAAAGTAGAAAGAGGATTATCTGAAACTTTCAGAAACCGGTTTTCAGTGATGTTGTCGTAACCTTCTGTATTGAAATCCTGGTATTGTGTATCATTGGATTGTTGCGTGTAATTCAACGTAGATATTCCACGCAATCTAATAGTACTTTGTGAACCAGGAGTAATGTTTACTCCAGAAACTTTCCCAGCTAAAGGAGAACTTTTTTTAAAATATCCTGACACTGCATCATCTTTTATGCCCAATGCCGTTACCACAACCTCCTCTAAATTCTGCGACATCATTTTTAAAGTCACATCGACAACTGCACGTCCTTTAATTTTTTCTTTTTTATTCTCATACCCTACATAAGAGAAAATCAATTCGTCTTTATCATTGCCGGCTTCGATGCTGTAGGTTCCGTCAGCACCCGTTGACGTAACTACTGAACTACTTTTTACTTTTACTGAAACTCCCGTTAAGGGATTGCCCTGTTCATCTTTAACCTTCCCCGTTACGTGAAATGAAGCAACAGGGCTAAATGCCCATACACAAATAAATACAGGCACCAATAGCAACAATATTTTTTTCATAATTTCTATTTTTATCAGGATGCTGGTGTTTTAAGAATTACACAAGGCTGCATAAAATTTTTATTCATTATTTTTATCCGTGCCATTTCTGACCAATACAAACAAGTCATCTTTACCAGATAATGAGCTGGTGGATTTGTATAAAAAGTCCTCCGGGTTGGATGTATTGGGCGAATTATACCGGCGCTACATGGACCTGGTCTATGGCGTTTGCCTGAAGTACCTCAAAGACAGTGAAAGATCGAAAGATGCCGTGATGCAGATTTTCGAAGAGCTGATCGTAAAAGTAAAAAAGCACGAGATTGAAAACTTCAAGGGCTGGTTGTACCAACTCGCTAAGAATCACTGCCTGATGCAATTAAGGTCACCAAGAAATTTGAAAACTGTAGAAATCAGTTCCGACCTTATGCAAAATGAAGAAAACACGCATCTGAATGGCATATTGGAAAAAGAAGAAAATTTGCAAAAGATGGAACATTGTTTGAAGACTTTAGTGAGCGATCAGCAAATGGTCATTCGCCTGTTTTACCTGGAAGGAAAATGCTATAACGAAATAGTGGAAGCAACAGGTTTCGCCTGGAATGATGTAAGAAGCTTTATCCAGAATGGAAGAAGAAACTTAAAAATTTGTATGGAGAAACACTAGTAAATGCTAATAGTTACGCCAATGAGCGCCAATAAGGATTTAAAGATTGCACGTTCATTTTGTTTGACACATTGACCATTGACGACTCAATGTCGTTTACTTAACGGTTGAGTTGAGAATGGCTTCAAAAGGTTGTCAACCTTATTTGAGCTGGTTTAACTTTAAAATATTTACTAAGGTTGACAACCTTAGTCGGTTTCGCCCTAAGTAAACGACATGATTGACAATTGACCATTGACTTATAAAATGTCTGACAAAAAAACGATAGCTTATTCTGCAGCTGACATCGAGCGGTATCAAAAGGGCCTGATGTCATCAAAGGAAATGCATGCGCTTGAAAAAGCAGCATTGGACGATCCTTTTCTTGCCGATGCTCTTGAAGGTTATACTGATGTGCCTGTCAACACAACTACAGATCTCGCACTGCTGAATAAAAAGCTGGATCAAAGGATAGCGACTGAAGAACGAAAGATTATTCCTTTGCACAAATCGAATTTTGGCTGGCTTAGAATTGCGGCGTTATTTATCATCATTATTGGTGCAGGATTGTTAACCTATAACTATGTTCTTTCTCCTAAAAAAAGAGAAGCAGCGAGTTTGAATAAGTCAGATACACTTTCAAATAAAACAGTAAACTCCTCACAACAACCCGTTGCCGATAAGTCAAGCGATACAATGAAACAAACAGAAGAGACAACGGAATCGCCTGTTACTGCTACCAAGCAAGAAAAAGAGCCTGTTATCACTAAAACCAAAAAAACAGAGACCGTAGATTTAAGTGTTCCTCAAAAACAATTTAATTCTGCACCGGCTTCAGAAGGCAGAGCTAAAGATGTAGCGATTAATGATGACAATGAAATTGCAAAAGTCAAAGCCGATACAATAAGTAATCTTGAAACTGCACAATCAAAAAAAAGTGGTTATGAAATAGAGTATAAATATCAAAACAGTAAAGATTTAGCACGAGACACACGAGACAAAAGTGCATTGGTTCGAAAATCTAATTCAGTAAGCGAGCCTCTTGAACAAAAATCTTTTGCCAAAACCAAAATCAATTATTTCCGTGGCCAGGTATTAGACGCAAATAATTCACCCTTGCCATTTGCGAATGTTATGATCTTGCCGGATCATATCGGAACGTATACCGACGCAAAAGGAAATTTTGTGTTGATATCGCCCGATTCCACGTTGGATGTTCGTGTTCGTTCAGTTGGTTTTGAAAATGATACAGCGAAATTATTTGTCGGCGCTTCTGCAAATACGATTGTACTGAACAACGATACCAAAAATATTCCATCGACAGTATTGGCTGGAAAAAAATCGTTTGCTGTGAGAAAGCCTGGTGATAACATGACTGTGGAAGAGCCTGAACCCGCTGATGGTTGGGCAAACTATGATACATACCTGTTAAACAATATCGAAATCAGCGAGGAAATAAAAAAGAAAACAACACCGTCCACCGAAGTGGAACTTTCTTTTGATGTAAACGATCTTGGCGAGCCCGTGAATGTGAAAGTAGAAAAATCAGCTTGCAAAGAATGCGATGCTGAAGCAATTCGTCTATTAAAAGAAGGGCCGAAATGGAAAAATTTAAAGACAAATAAAAGAGGGAAATTATCGTTTACTTTCTGACAATTTTTATGTCGGATGTATGATCTCTGATTTATGATTTGATCAAACCTGTAATTCTCGTTGCGTCTCGAGTTACCTTAAGCACACACCCTTCATGTGACAAAAGCTTTTTTCTGATGTCGAAAATCCGACATCATACATCAGGAAATCAGACATCAAAAGTTTTACCTTTGCGTTCTAAAAACCACAAACATGCTGAAGAAAACCCTCATTGCTGCAGCTATACTATGCAGCTCGCTTGCCTTATTTGCACAAACCATCGAAACCCCGCAACCAAGCCCGACCCAAAGCATTAAACAAAATTTCGGTCTTTCGTCCATCACGCTTGTCTATTCAAGACCTGGTATTAAAGGAAGAAAAGTTTTTGGCGACCTTGTTCCTTTTGGAAAAGTATGGCGCACCGGCGCCAACAGCGCCACTACTATTGAATTTGGCGATGATGTAACTATCGGCGGCACGAAAATTCAAAAAGGAGAATATGGCCTTATCACGATTCCAGACAAAGACGTATGGACAGTGATCATTACAAAACAACTTGACATTACTTCGCCCTCTGCTTACAAACCCGAAAATGATCTTGTGCGCACAACTGTAAAGCCAGCCGCTTTGAAAGATGTTGTAGAATCATTTACAATGCAATTTGCCAATGTAAAACCTACAAGTTGCGAACTACAGATGATGTGGGAAAATACAATCGTTGCATTACCTATCACAACGGATGTTGATAGCAAAGTAAGCGCAAGAATAAAGGAAGTAATGAGCAGCGATAGCCGTCCCTATTTCCAGGCTGCTGTTTATTATCTCGAAAATGGGAAAGATCTGAACCAGGCATTGTCATGGTTTGATGAAGCGGTGAAACAACAACCCGATGCTTATTGGGTTCATTTGCAGAGAGCAAATTGCCTTGCAAAACTGGGCAAGAAAGAAGAAGCAAAAGCAGCATCGCAAAAATCAAAAGAGCTTGCAATTAAAGCAGGTAATGATGACTATGTGCGATTGAATGATAAGTTGATGGCACAACTCAAATGATTTATGATGTTGGATGTACGATGTCAGATTTAGGAAACGTCTCAAATGATTGGTTATATTCAAGAAGAACAAATCATAAATCCTACATCAGGCATCAGACATTTTCGCTCTCGATTTTCCAAAAATAGATTGAAATAACAGTGAGAAGAAAATCACGGCGCTTACACCGATTGGATTCAGCCAAAGAAAACCTAATCGCTTTTTTGCAATAATAAATACAAGCAAAACGATTAATTCAGCAAACACGGCCGCCCAAAAGACGGCCGTGCTGCTTTTTATATTTTTAAAGAAGAAGGCAACAAGAAAAACGCCCAGTATCACACCATAGAATAAGTACCCCAATACATTCACCGCTTCTATAAGGCTGTTACCAATATTGTAAGTAAACATCGCGACGATAATACAGAACACTCCCCATATCAATGTATATCGTTTGGAAAGAAAGTATTCTTTATCCGGTGATAAATTAGTTTTTGTAATCTTCCTGTGAAAATCTATCATAGAGCAGGAAGCTAATGAATTGATCGCCGCGGCTATACTTCCCCATGATGCAAGAAAAATAATTGCTATCAGCAGGCCGACAAGGCCTGCCGGTAAATAATCTAAAACAAAACGAAGAAAAATATAGTTGGTATCATTGCTATCGCCTTTTACTTCATTTGATCCAATCCAGGTTTTTACTTTTTTACGGATACTATCTGATTGCTGTTGTAGCTCCGTTAGTTCTTTTGTTTTCTGTCTCAACTCACCGTCGGATCCATTGTGTAATGTTTGTACAAACGAATTAACAGTCACTTCTTTTTTTGCCGCGAGATTTTGATAATCACGCTGCGCAAGGTGAAATGAATCGCTTAACGAAGATTTTTCAATTTTTGCCACCTGCGTTTCATTAAAAAATACGGGAGCTTTATTAAACAGGTAGAATGTAAATAATAAACCACCGACTAAAAGGATAAGGAATTGCATCGGCACTTTTACCAATCCATTCATCAGTAATCCCACGCGGCTTTCAGCCATAGTCTTTGCGGTGAGATAACGGCCAACCTGTGATTGATCGGCACCGAAATATGAAAGCGATAAAAAGAATCCCCCTATTAATCCGCTGAAAATATTGTATTGATCACTCCAGTTAAAACCATCTTTTGTAAAACCTGTTGTAATTACATTCAGCCGGCTAAGCTTTCCGCTCACATGCAATGCATCCGTGAAACCAACTCCCTTAGGCAACATATGCACGATCATATAACCTGCGAGAAACATTCCGACGAAAATGATGATCAGCTGTAACTGTTGCGTGTAAGCAACTGCCTTTGCGCCACCACTCATTGTATAAATGATCAACAGGCCACCCATAAAAACATTCGTCCAGTAAATATTCCAACCTAATAAAGATGAAAGAATAATTGATGGGGCAAATACACTGATGCCTGTAGACAAACCGCGCTGCAATAAAAACAAAAACGAAATCAGCATTCTTGTTTTGCCATCGAAGCGATTCTCTAAATATTCATAGGCGGTATAAACTTTCAACCGGCTGAAGATGGGAACAAAAAATGCGCTGATAACAATCATTGCTATCGGTAAACCAAAATAATATTGCACGAAACGCATTCCATCGGTATATGCTTGTCCGGGAGCTGAAATAAATGTAACCGCACTGGCCTGTGTGCCGATAATACTTAACAATATTAATCCCCATGACATGCTTCGGTTGGAAAGGAAATAGCCATCCAGATTTCGGGATGTACGGCTTTTGTAAAGGCCATACAACACGATACCTGAAAGAGCGATGACAAGCACTATCCAATCAAGGGTAGTCATGAAAATCGTTTAGTAAAAAAATAAAAAAGAATAATTAATATAATGAGAAAGCTAACCAGGAAAATGTACCATTGGCTCCATTTTTTAAAAAAGGGGATTTTATCATTTTCCTGGTTGGTCATGATTATTTTCTTTTAATCAACATCACTGCAACAAGACCAAGCACGACACCGATCAACAAACCTATTCTTACTCTTTTGATAAATAAACCAATGGCTAATCCTAAAACAATCGCTACGATACCCGCTATATTTCTTCTTGATGCTTCGTCTTTTGAGCTCATATTGCGCAAACTTAATGTTATGGTTACAAAAAAAATATAAAACTATGTGAAAGGTAATTTTTTGAAATAGGATGGTTTAATTGTTCGATTGTTAAAATGTTTTAGACATGACTTATTGCAACAATATAGCCATAAAACAATTAAACCATAATTCAAAACGCTTTCTTCCTGTTCAACGCTATCAGATTTGCTAAGAGGCGATAAGCTCCGGGTATGCCTGCAGGCAACTCACGATAAAACACAAGCCCAGTATATGTAAAATACCCTTTGCCATACTTTGCAATAATAAGGCTGCCTTCATCAGCGGTTTCTCCCGGATCATTCATTGAAAATACTGTTCTGAAATTTTTATCCCAATTGGCTGCATGATAAATACTTCTTTCCTGCACCCAGTCCTTGAAATCATCTGCTGTTATTTTATTGGGAAAATTCAGTACAGAATCTTCAGGGTTCAGAAATTTTACGATCGCGTTTTCATCGGTCACTCTTGTCCTGGTTATATCAAAATTATAAGGCCCCATCTTGGCACGGATCGGGCCGATCTGTGTACTTGTGTTGTATTGTGCAATAAGGTTGCCGCCATCATTTACATACTTCATCAATGCATCATAATGATTATTCAACCATTCATCCGTATTATAAGCACGAACGCCTGCGATGATAGCATCGAACTGTTGTAAATTATTTTTCGATAATTCTTTATCTCCTAAGATCGTTACTTCATAACCCATTTGTTCCAAAGCCTCCGGAATTTTATCCCCGGCCCCGACGATATAACCAATGCGTTTTCCATACGTTTTTAAATCAAGATTCATAATCTTCGTTACCGCATCTTTAAAATACGTAACCGTAGGAATATGGTCATAATGAATTGTCTTAAGAATTTTCCCGGTCATCGCTTCATCAGATGGTCTCAACCGATAAATTTTGTTTTCGAGAGATGATACCTGGTAAGGAAAGTGAACTACGTTATCTTTTTTTACCTGGTATGTAAACGGCAGCGATAACGTATCATTGGAAGCTGTCTGGGCATCGGGTACTTTTGCCGACGATGTTGCCGCATCACAATGAGCTATCACTGAAGCATCGATTTCTCCATTCTGATTATTTTTAAGATAGAAGGGAGATATTTCTCCAAAAGTAACAGCAGGTATAACCGGAACAGGTTGATAAATTTCACCACGCACGGGATCAGTGAATTTGTATCTAACAGGCCTGCTGAATTTAAAATCACGACCGGCTATCGAAATCGTTACTGTCGCCGTATAAGCTGGATCAATATCCGGCTGACCGATTTTCTGCTGATCGGTTACATTATAATAACCCTGTTCCATTTTATTCGCTAACCAATATGGTTGAGTGATCTCTTTGGTCTTAGGAATGAAAAACACTTTGGCAAAACTGATATTTTTGTTTTTGTCCATTACCTGGTTCATAGCGGAATCAAAGTCATTAATTGCTACATCCTTTATTGTCGCATCAGCACCCAATCGATTGTTCAGTGAAAAATTAATGCGAACAGAATCCGTTTGTACAGCAAATGCAGTTGCGCTTGTTATGTCCAGAAACAATCCGCTACATTGTTCAATCAATTGTTGTGTCTCTTTTAATTTTTGCGCTTTCCAATATCCATCGGGCAAGGTTGCAATAGCAGTGTATAATTTTACCAGGTCTTTCACTGAGTTTTCGGGACGTAATAAATCGAAAGCTGCTATTACTTTATCTATCATCTTCGAAATAGCTTCACCACCTTTTACTTTTTTCCAGGTCAGATCGATTCCGTCCATTAAATCATTTAGCGGTGCTGCACCTCCTGTTGTTTTAAAATATTCCATGGCAAGACCCCGTGATGCCGGCACACCAAAACCCTGGCTCTTATGCTGACTGCGGCTTTCTGCTGCTATTTCACCATAACTTTTTCCCAGCAACGGATTATAACCGCCAACATCAAACTTAAACTGATCATCATTAATTGTATTGGTTGCGCCGAAATTGAACGTATTCCAAAGAATGCGTTTTGCCTGCCACACGCTAACACCTTGTTTTAATTGTTCAGGAAAACGATTGGGATCAGCAGCCGCAGTAAATGCTTCGTTTGCCAATATCGCCGAAGCAGTATGATGGCCATGCCCCCCTTCACCCGTAACAGGGAATCTCGTGATAATTATTTCAGGTTGAAATTTGCGTATCACCCAAACAACATCGCTCAATATTTTTTCGCGGTCCCACTTTGTAAAAGTTTCACCAGGATTTTTTGAAAATCCGAAATCAAACGCTCTTGTAAAAAACTGTTCCCCACCATCAATTCTTCTCGCAGCTAACAATTCCTGCGTACGGATCAAACCTAATTCAACACCTTGTTCATTGCCGATGAGATTCTGTCCCCCATCGCCCCTTGTCAATGATAAATAGCCGGTGCGATATAATTTATCTTTTGAAAAATAAGTAATCAGTCTGGTGTTTTCATCATCAGGGTGTGCAGCAACATATAAAACCGATCCAAGTACATTGAGCTTTTTCAATCCAAGATAAATATCAGCGGAAGTCCAGCTTTTAGGAGTTTGGGCGAGGATTGAAGATTTCGTAAGGCTTATTTGTAAAAAGAGAACAACTGCGAAAACAAGGCCTTTTCTCATACACAAAAAATTATTCAGCGAATATACAGGAAGTGCGTAAGAAGGAAATCAAATTAATTGATGATAAGAGAGCGCTTTGCTGCAGTTAACTTCTGACACTATCTTTTGAAAAAAAATCTTGCTATTAAAATCGCGATAACCGTCCATAAAAGATAGCCAAGACAAACATAAAACCAAAAACTTTTCCATTTTCTTTTTTGACCGCTTGCCAACCATTTGCTCGTAAGTGAGATTCGACGCGGTATAAAAAAAGGAAAAATTACCAGAAGAATTTTAAACTCCCACATCAAATCACTTTGTTTTTCGGCTTTGAATTGAGATTCGTGCTGAAGGACTATATCTCTAACCTGTTCATAACTGAGTTTTCTTTTAATTAACTCATTATCTGCAGACGTACGTATATCTACACTAATACCTAAATCTTGACTGATCTCATACACCTGGTAATCGGTTAATTTGGAAAAATCCATGATTAAGATTTAAATCAAGTTAGCAAAACTGGACTTAAAAGGGATCTGCGATATTTCAATTTTATATTAAGAACCGCCTCCCAAAAGAAGCGGTTCTTAAATCCTTATCAATTCTTTTTACTCATATCATCGCCAGTATTTACCTTCTTTCCCAACTGCTGCAATATCTGTAGTCCTAATAGTCCACTGATACCACCGCTCGCATTATCTCCATTCCCTCCAATCAATACATCCGGCATAATTTTTACTTTTTCATTGGCAATTGATTCCATCACTTTCAATTGTGTGAAGTTATCACCACCCATCGCTTCTACTGAAAGCTTGTACGATTCAGCGTTTGATTTACCAATTGCCAAAATCTTTTCCGCTTCAGCATTACCGGTTACAGAAATTTTTTCAGCTTCAGCTTTCGCCAGTAATTCAATTTGTTCAGCATTCGCTTTTGCCAGCAACCGTATTCTTTCAGCGTCACCGCTCGCCAGCAATTTCAAGCGGTCGGCTTCGGCTGTTGATTGAAGGCGTACACTGTTTGCTTCACCGGTTGCTTTCTTTACAGACGCATCCGCGATACGTTCTGCAATTACAACACCCTGGTCGGCCTTTACAATTTCTTTTTGTATATCGGCAATAGCTGTTTCCTTTTCCAGGCTTTGCCTTGTTTCCTGTGCCTTCTTTTCTGTATCGTACGTTATTTTCTGTTCCTCTGCAATCTTACGATCTGTGAGTGTTTTCATCAGGCTTTCCGGTGGTACGATATCACCGATCAACGTATCCACACCATTCACGTTATATTGATCGAGCACATGGCCGATATGCTCTTTAGCCGATTGTTGCCTTTCCTTACGTGAACCAAGAAACGCAATCACATCACTATCCTGTGCACTGTTACGGAAATAGTTTCCGATAGTAGGCTCCAGTACCTGGCTCACCAGGTTATTCATATTTCCAAACCGCGCAATTACTTTCGGCGCTTCTGTTGTCGGAATGTGAATGATCTGTGATACATCAAGATTAAACGGGAAACCGTCTTTACTGCGCACTGTAATTGTTGACAAATGTTTGTCAAGCTGATGCGACTCACTTCTTGCATTGGCCCAGTTAAGCACCAGGTTGGTAGTCGGTACCATTTCCACCTTCATGATGTATGGATTGATCGGGTACTTACCCGGTCCTAACGGTTCAGCCCATACGCCTTTGAATCCTTTTGCGAAAATATTACCGTGTTTGAAGTCAACTCCACTCAGGTCTTTACCTTCTTCACCAACATAGCTGATGATGACGCCGACATAACCAATCGGGATCTCAGTCATATTTACCATTTCCAGTTTTGCAAACCAGGGATTAAGGAAATAAGAACCAGCAAGAATTACTTGTTCTTGCAAACCTTTGTATCCACCGCTTTCAAGAAATGAATCGGCATCCTGGAATTTGTTATGCGCCCCAATTACTCTTCCGGCAATCTGTCCTTCTTCTAATGGCTTTCCTTCCGCTGTTGTTACAACTCCTACAGCATTATCAGGAATTGTGGTCATATCGGTTATTTCAACATCAAACAAAAAAGTATTGATACGATATGAACCCGGCGCAATGATGGCGGTCTGTCTTCCTTTACGTCCGCCATTCTTTAAAAATGCCTCGGCATCCTGGTAAGAATCGCAATTTACTTTACGACCGAGAATGCGACCTGTTTCGAGTTCGCTACCATCTCTTGCCAATACCAATCCAATCTTACCGGTCGGCACAACCGTAAATGGTTGAAAGTTGATAGCGTATTGCCAAATCCATTTCCAGAAATAAACACCCGGCGCTAATGTCTGCGCCTGGAAACCCGCTTCACCGTTTGTAGCAATGATGCGACCTTCCGGCAATTCCTGCTTTCCGAATAAAACGAATTTTTTTGTTACAAGCCCTATCCTGTCTTCTGGTACTATTACCAACCCGAAGAATACACGAAGAATGAATTTGTAAAAAATTAAAACAAACAATGGGATACCTATTATCAGGCCCCAACGAATTAAATCTGCTTTTTCCATGATTGTTTAAAGATTAATGGTGACAAAAAATATTGATTGCGTATGATGAATGATCGGTCTTTGATCATTTGTTTTACTATTGTTTGCATACTATCGATTCATTATTTGCTGTTCCGGTTGCACATCACGAAAGATATTTATCTTGTCGAGCTTGTTATCGATTCACCACGTGCATAGCCTACCTGTTTCCGTTAGCGATCTAACGTAAGATACTTGCTGCAAGCGGTAATAATATTATTTTAAACCGGGAGGAGAAGTATTATAGATTATAAACTTTAACTCTGATTCAATAGAAGTAAAACATTCAGAGATACATTCAGATTCCATGTGGAATGGTTGAGAACACAAAGTTAGTGTGGTTTCAAATACACTGTTATAAAATACGTATAAACCGCAAACCGGTTTTGACGCCAATCAAAATTGAAACATCAAAACCGGTTTGAAGAAGTTTTCCCTTATATTTTATCGGCCAGTCATAAAGATGGCATTGCAAAGCATCAGTTTTCCGTTTTCCCAGAAATTACGGAATACAACATTGTCGGCTAAAAATGTAACAGAACCACGACCGCTGTATTGAATACCAAATAACAATCCGTCTTTGAATTTTTCTTTCAATTTATTGCCGATAAATCCTGAAAGAGGGCTTTCTTTTTTTATAACCCCAACATTCCAACCGCCATCTTTAATGAATTCATACACATTACCGTCCATCTTCAATGAATAATAATACGATGGATAACCAAACGCCAGCGGATGCGTGTTATCCAAATCAACTTTTAAAATCGAACCAGGTGCAGTTGTTGAGATATTATCACGTTCTCGTGTTTCATATTTTTTCAACGCACTGTACGGATCTTTTACTTTCTTATCGTCGTTATCATCATCAGCCTTCTTCTGTTTGATATTAATCCAATCAAGGTTAGACAACTGCGCTACAGCGTTTTCTAAGGCAACCACTCTGCCACCGCGATTGACCCAATCTTTAAAATCTTCGGCGCTGGATTTATCATTTAAAAAACGATAGGTACCATCAGCCATAATCAACACGTCGATATTTTTCCAGTCAGCACGGCCTATATCATTTGCGTTAATCAACGTCAAGGGATAGTTCAGTTGCTTTTCAAAGAAATGCCATACTTCGCCTGTTGCGTTGGAACTCGTTCCTTCACCGGTCAACAATGCAACCTTCGGAGCTTTCAACACACGTATGGTATTGCTACCAAAATCATATCCTTTATCTACAAAGCCCGTTGTGACAGGATTAAGCTTTATTTTATTGTCATTGCAGATTTTCGTTACGACGTTCCATAGAGAACTTGCAAAACCATTATTGCTTGATTTCAATACAAGAACAGATCCACGATCAAACTGCTGACCACTTACTTCAAATGGGTTGTCTGCAATACGAAGGATGATTCCCTTTTGCAGCAATTCCCCTACTGCCTTTGCCGTTTGTACTCCTTGCCAGCGAATAACATAGCCATATACATCAGCTGCTGTATTTACAACATCAGGGCTGCGTGTGTAAGCACCTGTTGCGTTTACTTTTTCTTTCGATGCGTAAGCGGTCAATCCATAAACATATGGCAACGCCCATGCTGTAATATCATAGGTAGATGAATCAACCAATTTTGTTTTGGGCTCAAATAAAACTTTGACCATTACAGCTCTTGGTTGCGCTGCATTGATCACAATATCATTCTGACTGATGGAAAAAGTTTCTTCTTTTCCCGAGCCATAACTATATCCTTTCCCACTTCCGGAACCTGCACTGTATTGAATGTTATTTTTATCAAGTAAGTCAAGTAATGCGTTTACACGTTCTCCATCCTGTGGGCCATTTTTTATTACGTACGATTTATATTCACCAGCGCCGTTGCTAACAGCATCGTTAAAAAATTTATGAAATTCCTTCACCAGTTTGGATGCATTGAGCGAAGAAATTTCAATTGTACTTAATGAAGTTGTATAATGATGCATCACGCGATCTACCAATGTAAGCGTATCGCCTTCTTCTTTGTAAACGCCAAGGCCGCCTGCGCCACCACCGCCTTGTTCATACGTCATGCCGATGCCGCCATTAAAAATCGGGTAACTATCACCATAAGAAGGATAAAACAAATCAAATACTTCTTTGGTAAAGAATAACCATCCATTAGCATCAAAATATTTTGCGTTGTTCTTGCCAATCGTTACCTGGAAATCACGTTCCCATTGTGTAACTGATTCATGATAAGGTTGCGCAGCAGGTGCGAAATAGTACGGGTTATTAATTCCCTGCTCATGAAAATCTACATGTACTTGCGGTAACCATTGATTGTACAATTTCAATCGTTGCTGACTTTCTACCTGTGTCTGCCAGGCCCAATCACGGTTAAGATCGAAATTATAATGGTTCGTTCTGCCGCCCGGCCATGGTTCGCGGTGCTCACGGGCGTCAAGGCGTGGATTATATTGTTTTCCTACGATAGAATTGAACCAGTTTACATACCGGTCACGTCCATCAGGATTAATACAAGGATCGATGACAACCAAGGTATTTTTCAACCATTCCTTTGTTTTAGTATTTGCCGGATTCGCTACGTCAAACAATGTAAGCATCGAAGCCTCAGAAGACGACGTTTCATTTCCGTGTACATTATAACTAAGCCAAACAATGGCTGGCGTATTATCTTCCATCGCCGCAGCCTTATCCTTTGCCTGGTTGGCAAGGCGAAGATTGTTCATGCGAATGGACTCAAGGTTTTGTATATTCTCCGCTGTGCCGATAAAAGTCGCCAGTAAAGGCCGGCCTTCATTTGTCTCCCCATATTGCAGCAATTTTACAGTAGAAGGCAACGTGTTGGCTACATACTGAAAATAGCTGACGATCTTCCAGTGCGGCGTATAATGCGTTCCGATTTTGTAACCGAGAAATTCTTCGGGTGATTTCAGTTGTGCGTTCACGAAAAAAAAAGACAAAAGAAAAAGGGGCAATGCGACGAGATATTTTCTCATAAGAATTAATTAAAAGGGCAATATAATGCAGCAGTAGTAAATTTCAATAAGCCCGCAAAAACTGTAATTAATATTGATTTGCGTAATTTTCACGAAAGAATTTATCGTTTATGAAAAAAGCCGCCACTCTTTCTTTTCTCTTTATATTTTTTATTGCCTGCCATACGGCTGAAAAAACCGCCGAATCATTAAATGGTATCAATCCATATCAATTTTCGATTCAGAAGAAAATCACCTGTGCGAATGGAGCCGTTGTTTCGGCTCATCCCCTGGCAAGCAAAGTCGGCGTTGCGATTTTAAAAGATGGCGGTAATGCATTTGACGCTGCAATCGCTACGCAACTGGCGCTGGCTGTAGTTTATCCTAATGCAGGAAATATTGGCGGTGGCGGATTCATGGTCGCCAGGGAAGCAAACGGCCGGTTGATTGCATTGGATTATCGCGAAACAGCTTCGCATAAGGCTCACCGTGATATGTATCTTGATTCCGCAGGCAATCCGCAAAGTAATAAAAGCCTTGACGGGCATCTTGCTTCCGGTGTTCCCGGAACTGTTGCTGGTTTATTTGCAGCCGCACAATACGCCAAACTGAATTTTAAAAAATTGATTCAACCTGCAATTGACCTCGCAGAAAAGGGATTTGTATTAACGGAACGTGAAGCTGAAGGCTTAAATGGATTACAAGCCGACTGGAAAAGACTGAATACAGTGATGCCTGTTTTTGTAAAAGAAGCTGGCTGGAAAAATGGTGATACGTTAATTCAGAAAGATCTTGCAAACACACTCAAGAGAATTCGTGACAACGGAGCAGCCGGATTTTATGAGGGAGAAACAGCGAAACTTATTGTAGAGGAAATGAAACGCGGCGGCGGTATTCTTGATTATGACGATTTAAAAAACTATAAAGCAAAATTCAGGGAGCCACACAAATTTGAATACAAAGGCTATACTATCGTTGGAATGCCAATGCCAAGCAGCGGCGGTATTTTATTAAACCAGATGATGAAGATGGTAGAAAAAAGAAACCTCGGAGAACTTGGCTTTCACACTGCACAGTCAGTACAATTGATGACTGAAGCAGAACGCCGGGCTTATGCTGATCGCGCTGAGTATATGGGGGATGCGGACTTTTATAAAGTGCCTGTAAAAAAACTGGTAGATGAAAAGTATCTCGAGCAACGGATGAACGATTACGTTGCAGGCAAGGCGGGAAACAGTACTGAAATAAAACCCGGACCAATTAAGGAAAGTGAAGAAACCACTCACCTAAATGTGATTGATAAAGATGGTAACGCCATTGCTATCACTACCACTTTAAATAACTCTTACGGCAGTAAAACGGTTGTGGCTGGCGCCGGTTTTATCCTTAATGATGAAATGGATGATTTCAGTATAAAACCAGGAGTTCCCAATTTATATGGCGCAGTTGGTGGAGAGGCAAATGCAATTGCCGCAGGTAAACGTATGCTGAGCTCTATGACGCCGACATTGGTTTTAAAAAACGATAAACCGTTTCTTGTTACAGGAACGCCGGGAGGAACAACAATCCCCACTTCTGTTTTTCAAACTATCGTAAATGTTATCGACTTTGGGTTAAGCAGTGAAGATGCTGTGTACAAACCAAAATTTCACCACCAATGGTTACCTGATAAAATTTTCCTTGAAAAGGATTTTCCTGATTCGACCACGGAGGCGCTGAAAAAAATGGGGTATACTATCGGAGATCGGGAAGCAATTGGACGAACAGAGTTGATTAAAGTACTGGAAGATGGTAAATTTGAAGTAGTAGCAGACCGGCGTGGTGAGGATGATGCAGAAGGATGGTGAGAGGGAAGTTGTTAGTCTGAAGTCCGGAGTCGGTGGTTTTGAGTCAACAATCACTGAAAGAAACATAAGGAGACCAGCAGTAAAGCATTAGCGAAAATTAGTTCTAATTAGAGTCAATTAGTGTTAAATGAAAAGTTTGGGCAAAGAATATCTCGAAACAGTGATCAGGAGAGTGAAGTATTACAAGCATCTCGCTGAGCAAACATTTGATCAATTAGAGGAAAAAGATTTTCATTTTCAACCTTCTTCGGAATCAAATAGCATTGCAGTTATTATACAACATATGGCAGGCAATATGCTTAGCCGGTGGACCGATTTTCTTACCAGTGACGGTGAAAAAGAATGGCGGCAACGCGATGATGAATTTGAAATTCATAGCTATTCACAGAAACAACTGATGGAATTATGGGAAAAAGGATGGAGTTGTTTTATCAATACTCTCGATTCTTTAAACGAGGCCGATCTCCTGAAGATCGTATATATACGAAAAGAAGAACTGACTGTGATAGATGCCATTAATCGTCAACTGGCTCATTATCCGCATCATGTCGGTCAGATTCTTTACATTGGAAAAATCATCCGCAATAAGAACTGGAAAAGTTTGTCAATACCAAAAGGGCAATCGGAAAATTACAATAAAAACGAGCCAGTAAAAGATCCGGCAAAAAAATTCTGAGTGTAGAATTTTCTCAACAGCGTTTGCAATTTATTTTTTACTGTTGGTAATTTCATCAGCATCGAACAGGATATTATCCCTACTTTTAGCGATCATAGATTTTTCATCTTTAAACGCTGTTAATGATTCTTTCTTTACGTAAAATTTTTATTGTCGCTCTTCTGTTCATCTTAGTTCATGTAAGCATAAATGCACAAACACGTTTTAATTTTTTTGCAGGCCCACAGGTTACAACAGTATCCTATGTTGTAAAAGGAGAAAAACAGGCAACTTCATTCAAGCCGGGAGTCGTTTTGGGCGCAGGTGCTAAAATCGAATTTGAAAATCGATTGTTTTTTTCTCCATCTATTTATTATAGTTTAAAAGGATACAAAGTGGACTTTAAGCAGTCATCAATGCTTCCAAATCCTTCTGCACTCAACAACAACGTGACGGTGCATACGCTGGAAACCGCTTTTTTGCTTCAATATGATTTCAACAAAAAGCCCTCACATCTATTTATAAAACTTGGCCCTTCTATCGATTTTCAATTGTACGGAAAAGAAAAATTCGATCTCGCTGATGAAACACATGTAGATAGAACAATGAAATATGACTACGAAAATTATGGCCGTTATGCAGCTACCGGCGTTTTTCAATTGGGCTATGAACTGCGCAAATCCATTTTCTTCTACGGCTATTATGAGCAAGGTTTAACGAATCTTGACAATGCAGACAAAGGACCAACGATACAGTACCGTGTCGCGGGAATAACAATCGGAAAGTTTATTAAGTAATTAACTCCTTTTTTATTTTGAAGTTTATGGTGTAAGCGAAATTCTTATCTGCACACCTGCTCTTGTATTCGTCACCGGTGCAGTTGTTGCTATCTTTGGCTCTATCTTGTTTTGTTCGTAGTAAAGTTTAATTGTTACACGTTTATTTACGGTATAATCAACAGACGGCGCAATACGGGTTACTTTCTGTCCGCCTGTACCGAATGCAGTACTTTGATCAAGCTTACTATTTGATGTCGCATCATCTCTTAGCGAAAAGTCGAAACGTAATGTAACATCATTATCAAGTTTAAATCCTTTTTTACCAATACGAATATTACGAAGAATGGGCACATTCTTTCTTCTCCAGTTCATTGTTAAATCATAAGTGGTGGACTGAGATTCTGCCAACTGGTAATCGACAAGACTTAAACTCAGGTTACGGCTTTTGCTATAGGCGAAATTCGTCGTTAATTGATTGGTGAATGTCATATCCAATCCAATCAATGGTTTGAATGCTTCGCTGATCGTAATATTCGGTATCAGGAAGAATGGAACATAGTTACCTGTAGTAGTATCAATAAATTGAGGATAGCCTGCATGGAATGGATCAAGGAACAGCAACGCTGTGTTAAAGCTATTCATACTTAAAGTACTTGAATAGCCATGCCGCAATGTAAAGTTTGTAAATATCTTATCTAATCCGGGCAATCTCGATAATCCGTTATAAGATAATGTCCAGTTTGGTTTTGGCAACAATCCGGAAAATGGATTTGAACGAAGGTTCGGATTAGAGTTTTTGATCAGCGCTATGCTTCCCGGATCTTTATTACTATACGCCGATAGGAATGCTGGTATCAATACATCCTGTGCATAGCGGCCGTAACCATAATAACTTCCGTCGGCATTTTCAGGTTGCGGACCGTATGGATTTTTTGCATTCAACCTGTTTGACAAAATATTTCTGTTGTTTTCAAATTGTTTGAACGTTTGTGATACCTGGTTCGGATCAAAACTTCTGAACATTGTTTGGAATGAAATGTAGGTTATTGTGAAACTTCCCGAAGCGTACGGATTCAATCGTGTAAGCCCTGAAGTGCCTGTTGTATCTTTATAAAGCTCAGAATAATTTTTATCAAATGTTTTCATCCAGTGCAGATCGATGCTCATATCTCTCACGGGAATTATCTGAGCGGTAATGTCAAGATTCTGGTTATAACGTTGCTGAATAAGCGAATTAAACAAAGAGTCCCTCGTTAGCAATCCTCTCGACCCAAAGCGATTAATCCAGGAAGTATCGGGCTGATAGCCATAAATAAACCCGAATCCAGGCTCCCTGCTTTTGAAGTTCATCCCGAGTACTTTTGTGCTATCCATATATCCCGGTAAAAGCGTTCCCATATCTTCATTGTATTGGACTGTTACTCTCTTCAATGAAGTCAGGAGTTTGAGGAAAGCTTTTGGTATCGCTCCTATTTGTACGGGCTCATTCGCGTTCCTTTGTCGTCTCGATGTATCTCTCCTCGCTGAAGTATCTTTTGGTTGTCTTGAAGCGTTAGGGTTAGTAGCATATACCGATTTCAGGAACTTCCACTTATTATACAATTGCTCGAAGTTAAATTCAGCATTAAAGTTTTTGGTCAACGCATTTTCCAATGTATTTCCCTGCGATTTTGCGCCAGGCAGTAATGATGCTGCAGACCAGTCATATTTCGTTCCATACGAAACTCGAATAGTCGTCCAATCCAGCAATGGGAACTTATTAGTCGGAAGATTGTAAGTAACTATCGCATCCTGGTGATAGTGCGTATTACGTCCGCCTTTAAAAAAATTTCTGTATAGCGTGTCCTTCTTCGCTTTGGTATCTATTCGTCCTGTAGGTTCATCGATCCTTGCGTTGTTAATTGCATTAAAATCCAGGGTAAGCGACCTTGTGAGTTCCCATCGTAATACATAATAGCGGTCAAACGTAAAATATTTATCGTAGGTCTCGGGAATCTGGAAACCGTCACCACCGACATTTCTGGGCCGTATGGCACCGAACTGCCTGAATACATCTGCCTTGAAGGAAACTATTGATGGGGCGTAGTTGAAATTAAAATCTTTAACCAGTGAAAACCATGGCGAACGCGACTTAATTAATTTCTTAAACGGCTCAACAGGTTTTACCTGCGGTGCATAGTTATAGGCTAACGCTCCTCTCGTTCTTGTCAGCTCATTACTTTCTATTAGAGGGTTATGCTGCTCTTGTTTAGTATATGAATAATTGAGATCGACATTGGAAATATCCCACGGCATTGGCTTTTTGGTACTCGTCCGTATTTTTCTTACGCCTGTAAAGTTTACTGTTTTTATCGTCGTTTCATCAATTGCATTATTCTTTATCGAATCTCTCGCTTGTTTTGACGGCGCGTCATTTAATTTTTGCTTCAACGTAATGTCAAGATCATAAGGATCATACTCCGGCGTACTTGTTGTTTTGCTGATACCCGCATAAACAGGAATCTGAATTGCCGCTTGCTTTGGTAACAATTTACCAAGGTCGAGATTTGTAGAAATATCAAACTGCTTCAGATCGTCACGGGCACGTTCATTTACTTTTTGTTCGAGTGTACCGAAGCCTACACTTCTTGTATTAGCAGAAACAGTTACACTACCAAGATCAGCCAATGTGATATCAACCCTTCCAGTTGCAGCCCAGCCGCCTTTCTCATTTAATTTCGATAATCGCAATTCATTAAACCAAACTTCTGTGCAAAGACTTGAAATCTTCATGTTTTGAACACCCAGCATAATACCACGCACTTCACCCAAATTGGGATTACCGATAATGGCATATGACCGGCCATCGGCAGTAGTTTCACTATAATATTGCGCTGGTTGAATTGCCAGGTTATTTCGTCTTGACTTCAATCTTGTTAATTCAACAAGGTCGAAGTCAAGATTATTTTCGGCAGGCCAAACTGATAACGAATCGGCTGTGCTATTCCATGGTGTTATTTTCAATGGAATCTTTATTTCATAATAGTTACCGGAAAAGTCATTACCGATGCGGATAACAGCTTTCAGATCGCCGTATTGAATAGATGCGCCACCACCTGTTGTGGAAGCATCTTCTGCGTGAATAAACATTGACAATCTTCCATATTGGCGAAGGTCGAGGTTCATTGTTTTAAATACACCTCTTGAAGTTTGTGGCAACAGATTACATGCCTGTATGCTTAGCGCCTGCTCATTCAGGAAAAGAGAAACGTTGTTATTACTAAGCTGTTGCTGTCTCTCAACTCCCGGTGGAATACGATAAGGAATTGGTTGACGTTGATCGTTTTCTTCAATGTTTACAGCCAAAGTATTGAATGAAGTTGGATCATTTGCAGGCAATGGCGTATAGTTGCCGGTGGTATCGATATCATAAGAATACTTGCGCCATTGGTTACGCACCAGCTCCAGTTTTCCGAAACGACATACAACTGTATCTTCAAAACCCGTCATAAACATCCTGATGAAGCGGATCGATTTGAAGTCCGGTATGTTGCCGACTTTACTTTGAAATTGATCAACGGGAATCCGGAATAAATACCATTTTTCCGTACGTGTTCCGTTGTTTGCAAGTTTTACATTTACCTCTCTTGAGTCAGTTATAAAGTTGGAACCAGTTGCCATTCCTGGTTTTAAATCCACACGGTACTGGAAGTATTCTTCCAGTTCATTCATCGTATTATCCTTGTTCAGTTCTTCCTGGTCAGGATACAATGTGAAGGCGTTAGTGTATTTATCATTTGCACCGGCAATCGGCGAGTTACCACTTGGGTTATTAATATCCTTATAGCGGGCAAGTATACCTGCTTTTGCAGCATCGTATGACGGATCACGGTACGGTTTAAAGTTATCCTGCGACGGGTCGGCCTGTGCTTTCTGAACTATCGGTGACCCACCGCCGAAATTATTTGTGAGTGTAGTAATGTAATCCGCAAATTTTGTCTTTTCATCGGCATCCGCCAATCCATCAAAACCAACATCCTGGAAAGGTCTGTCATTAGGATCGTTACTGAACGCGTTAGTTACTTGTATAGGGTTAGAAGGAACGCGACCCCATACAGTACCGTTATCAACTGGTGCGCTGATCGTTGGCGTTGGCAAGCCATTTTCAAATTCGCGTTTTCCATCCCGCAATACATCTTCTGAAATATTTCCCAGATTAAAATACAATTGCCCACCAGTGCTTGCTGGTTTGTTAATGAAGGGATCTTGCAGCCAGAATTCGATATACTCGATGTTACTGGTTTCAAAGTCTGTTGTCTGATCAAGACTACGCATGATACCACCCCATGCACGTTTTGGGTTCAGCAGGTTGCCATTCGCATTTACCAAAGTTGGATTAGTCTGATAATTATAGGGGCCTCTTTCATTTGGATAATACGCCATGTCGAAAGTCGTCAATAACCCCTGTCCGAAATCAGTCGTACGTTCCGGAAAAATTTCTTCCTGGTAAACTTGACGTGTTTCGGGTTTGGATAGTTCATCTGCATCAGTAATCGGGTTATTTGCATTTTTATTTTCCTGCAACACGGGTTCTATATTATACCACGCAAGTTTCGCCCTGTTATATCCGTAGCTAAGATCATTTACCAAATCAGCTTCGGGAAATAATTCATTACCATTTTGATCCAATGATTTCTGCGGCGCTGATGCCAGTGCCCAACTGATCAATGGGAAGCGTAAGTCAATACTACTTCTTGTTCCTTCGAAGTCATCTATATAAATAGCGCCGCTGGTGCCTTTTCCAATTTGAGGAGCATGACCAGGTTTTAATACCGCACCTTCGCCGTATGCAGTGATGCTCGACATTGCCTTGGTCGAATAGAAAGGCAGTTTATCCAACCATCTTGTCAATCGGGGAACATCATTGTGATAACTGAAGTCCAATCCATACATCGTATTGCGGATCGGATCATCTCCATAACTCTGTTTGTTGAAGAATGGCCGTTCACCAAGGCGCACGATTGTACCACCAACGCTAAGATTTTTATTGGCAAGATAATCCAATCGCAGAGCCATATAGTTTTTCTGCTGTAAACCATAGGATGCGTTGTTTTCAAATTGTACTGATACCGGAATGCCTGAATTAATAACTGCCTGGTTGATGATATGAAGCGTTCCTAAATCATAATTGATTTCGTAATCGATATTCTCTTTTAAAACCTGTCCGTTTGCGGTAACAGTTACAGAACCTTTTGGAATATTATATCCCAGGTTGTAATCTGCATTGGTCGCTGTTTTTGATTTACCGACTAATTCGAAGCGGTCAAGGTTGGCATATGTTTGTGCAATCGCTTTGATGGTATCATACAACGGGTAGTATAAATATTTATCCCGTAAATCCTGCGTTGGATACAGGTAATCAATATCATGACCAAAAGGCTCCAGTAAAGGAAATATGATACGGCTTTGCGAACCAATCGCTGTGAAGCCTTCGATGTAATCGAATACTCCATCCGGCTGCGGGTCATTCTGATTGTTTAAGCGGTCTAAATTCAGTAAAGTCAATAATGGTTGCCCTTTGTATTGATCGCTGATATCTCCGAGCGGCATATATCTTTTCTGTCCAAGGCTTGGCTCATCATATACGACATCTAATTTGAAATCTTCTTTCTGCAACTGACCATAGCCTACAGAGTAAACGTTTTTCATCATTAGGTCCCATATCGGTAGATTGGTACGTTGTGATGTTGCTTTTAATAATTTCAGGAATAAAACTTTTTGAGAAGTTCCCGTAGAATCAGGTGGCACATCTTGCGAAAACTCACCCACTTTATACACACGACCATTGTACGTATATTCAAACGCGACACCCAACACTTCATCCGCCTGTAATGGTTGATTTAACGACAAAAATCCCACCTGGGGATTGAAGTAGTAATCGTTTGGACCCAACTTCCTTGCGTATGTCTTTTCAAAATCCTGTACGGGTTGCAATCCCAGGTTTTGCAGTGAGGTTTGAACAAGTGTTGAGTTTCGGTTATTGGGATTGGATAATATCGTTGAATAAAGACTATTGGAACTGTTTTGTGGGCGTGGATCACCATTCCCTACCCATGGTCCGAAAGGTGTCGTTTCTCCAAGGTCCATTAATGCAACAACATCTCTCACGTTTGTATCGATACCCATCCTGTTTGTTACCCACACTTCCATTCTCCTGATCTGAATAGCCGAATTCACAACCGGCAGGTTCTTCATCGCATTATTATAGTTATTGCGGAAATATTGCGATAATAAAAAGTGCCGGTTCTCTTCATATTCATCTGCACGGATCTTGAAAGATTGTGTTGCACCGCCACCCTGTATACCGAGTGTTTGTCGTTGTGAACGTTGGTTAGCAATCAACGCAGTAACGAATAATTTACCGAATTGCAATTGCGTCTTTACACCAAATAGGGATTGCGCCCCGGGGATCAATGTTCCTTTTGAATTAAAACTCACATTACCGGCCTGGAATTCTTTCAGTATTTCATCATCACGACCATGATAATCGAGTTTTAATTGATTTTCATAATCAAAAGTTGCAAGCGTATTATAGTTGATCGGGAGTTTTATTTTATCACCAATACTTGCATCTACCTGCAATTGCGAATTCATTTGATAATCGAGTCCGCCATTTTTTCTGGCACGCTCAGGTAACGTTGGATTTTTTACATTTTGTCCCTGGTAGCCGGCCATGATGTCGACATATCCTGTAGGCTTGATATCAATTTTTCCAACACCAGTAATACGATTCACCCAGTCTTTTACAAAATTGAATGGCGGTTTATAGGTACGGCGATTGAGGTCGCTCAATAAATCGGCCCGTTGACGGAAATAATCGTTTTCATCTTTTTTACCCTGCATGTCCAAAAATTCCTGCATGGTAAACGTTGCCGGTACACGGTAATACTGCGTTCCTATTTTTTCAATGATGTAGTATTGTTTTGTTATCGGATCGTAAACAATATTTTTCTTAACGAAAGAAGTATCTTTTAAGTCCAGGTTATTACGACTGGGGTAAGTGTATTTATCTCCGCGTCGATCGCTGATAGGATATCTAAGTGTATCTGGAGGGGCGGGAGTTGTATCGCTTTTTTGAAAAAATCCAACGTACTTATAATCCGTTTCACCCCAAAAGCGGGCGTTTGCCTCTTGGGGAAGAGCAAAGGCAAACATGAAGGCAATAATAGCCCCTGTACGGAATATGTACGCAGTAAATTTTGTCAAAACTTTCCCAGAGAATTAGTTCAATAAAGTCGGTTTGGATTAAACAGAACGCAGGGCGATTTTGATCAGATCTTCAACTGAAGCGCCAGGCGTAGAAACCATAGCCTTTTGAATGGCCTGTTCCGCAGCCTGCCGGTTGATCCCTAATGCCAGCAATGCATTTAACGCATCTGCATGCAAAGTATTGTGTTTCACCGGGGAAATAGTTGATTCCGGAGTATGTTTGGCGAGCTTGTCGCGGAGCTCGATAACGAGGCGTTCAGCCGTCTTTTTTCCGATCCCTTTTACAGCTTCTAATGTGCGGGAGTCGCCGTTTAAAATAGCTTTGGCTACATCGTCAGGTTTCATATACGAAAGCATCATTCTCGCCGTGGAAGCGCCGATGCCGGAAACGCTGATGAGGTGCAGAAACATTTCTTTTTCCGCCTTATCAAAAAAACCATAGAGAATATGTGCATCCTCGCGGATCAGCAAAGAGGTATGTAAAATGCCGTTATCCAGCGACTGGATCTTCGAGTATGTATTGAGACTGATCTGTACTTCATATCCTACTCCTTGTACATCGACATGAACAACTGCGGGTGTTTTATATACAAAGTTACCTTTGAGATATGCAATCATGAACGCGAAAGTACGGGGTTATAAGTTGTAAGTTTTAGGTTTTCAATTTTCCGAGCCTTCTCCGATAAAGGCAATATCATAAGCGCTATTGATAATTAAGATCGTTGAGATTATTTGGCTAAAGCCGTTTCCCACAGAATACAGCTATCCACAGGTTAAAACCTGTGGCAATGATTTTATTGCTACAATCTTTGGACTGAGCATATCATTAAATGGAATTTTCTGACCCTGGCCAAATTAGCATGATTAGCCTCTTACAATGCATTTGGCTAAAGCCATTTCCTACAGAATACAGCTATCCACAGGTTAAAACCTGTGGCAATAATTTTATTGCTACAATCTTTGGACTAAGCATATCATTAAATGGAATTTTCTGACCCTGGCCAAATTAGCATGATTAGCCTCTTACAATGCATTTGGCTAAAGCCATTTCCTACAGAATACAGCTATCCACATGTTAAAACCTGTGGCAATAATTTTATTGCCGCAATCTTTAGATTGGGGACGCGATCGCAGACAGTGTCTTGGCTTTAGCCCAATAACTTTACCCAAGGCTAATTATCAGTTTGATTAAAGCCATCTCCAATAGCTCACATTATCTACACTAAATTCTATGACAATGATTTTACTGTCCCAATGTTTAGATTGGAGATACAAACACAGGGAATGCTCCAGCTTCAGCCCAATAATTTTCTGCAGCGTTAATAATCCGTTTGGTTAAAGCCATCTCCTACAGCTCACATTATCTACAACAAAAAGCTGTGACAATGATTTTATTGCCCCAATCTTTAGATTGGGGGTTACTGGGTCGCAGAACCTTCCGGCTTTAGCCAAACAAAACCTCTTTAAAGATTGATTTTGGCTAAAGCCAATTCTTAAAGTGCAATTTTTATCCCCATGCTGAAGCGGTCTCAACATACTATAAGGGACAAGAGAGGGAAGTAAGTAGAAATAAATCGAAACAATCTCTATATAACTTATTAGTTTGGAATTAATTAAAGAAATTATAAGACTTCTTAAACTTATTCACTATTCGCCAGAATCTTGGCAAAGGGCAAATTATTATTTACTTGTATCATTAGGGCTGTTATTGGGATTGTCTATTTTGGAAGGAGTAGCTTTATCTGTATTATTATTTTGGCGGCAAGCTTGTATACATTGAGGGATTCCGATTAGAAATATTCCTAAAGTCAATAGCACATAAACCGCAATTAATATCATTGAATATTTAGAATAACGAGCCGAATCTTCTGCCGCTTTTGCCGCTTTTTCTGTTGCGTCAACCGTACGTTGGCCATAGGTTATTTGTTGTACAACTGCATTATCTGTTATTTTCAAAAATTCATAGTATTCTTTGACACCGCCTTTCTCTTTAGCTTTTTTGGCTAAATCGGTTAATACATACCATTGTGTAGATGAGTTTGGGTGTTTTATAAAACCACGCTCTTCGGCTTCTTTTATTACAAAAAAATACCGGTTAGCTACCAGATTTGCTTTTTCTATTTCAGTTAATCCTTGTACACTAAGTTCGGGGTAATAATTCTGCATTATTACATAAGCATCTTTTGTAGCGGCATCCGGAATATTTTTAATTAGATAGTCGATTGCTGCTAATATCTGTGCTTCTTCAGGCATTATATTTTTTCTTATTCTTAATGGGAGTATTTACCGCTCTTTTAATAGCTTCTTCAAAACTCATATTGAGTTTTACGGGTTCATCATTGGGGAGTTGTTTAGGCTTTGGGGTTGCCTTCTTTTTAGCTTTAGCCATTATTCTTTTTCTTATCTGCTTTCTTTTTTATAATTGGTAATTCTTCAGCAGGTTCTAAGTCTTTGGTGGATGGCAAATCTTCTAAACATAGCTTTTTGTAACAACTATATATTTCTTCGTAATCTATTCTATCTGATTTATCCAAATACATATACTTATGAGCAGGGCCATTTCTTATTAGAATTATATCCTTATCTCTTAAAGGTTGAATTGTGCAAGTGTATTTCTCCTTCAATAGATTTATGAAAGAAGAACGCTTATATATCATTCATCAAAACTTTTCAACAAACTTTTTAGTCTTCACATTCGGGGGTAAATCATTATCCTCTTTTTCGTTGCCATTTTGTTCTTCAAATTCCATCACACTTTTATACATTTTCTTTAAATTCTTTTTTGCATCTTTTTCATTTTCTCCACTTGCCATAATATCTGTGCGGTGGTCATAATAAGCTAAATATCTACCTGATTCACATTTCACTAAAATTCCGGGGTAAGAGTGTTTTTTTGTATGTTGGGATTTAGCCATCTTGTTTGTTGAGTACCTAAAATTACTCATAAATATGATTTCCGCAACTCTCTATTTATCCGCATATTTCCACTGATAGCCTTTAGACGATTTCTTTAGACCTTTTAGGACTTTCCAGATAGTACCGGTATTTACGCCAACAGCTTGCGCAGCCTCTTTAAGTTTGGTATATGTGCCTACTATTTCACCGTCTTTTATTTGAAGTATTGTTCCAGCAGGGTAATTATGTACTGGTAATGGGTTGCTAATAGCAGCATCTTTTTTAGTTAGCGTAACGTAACGTAAACGGCCTTCTGCATTCTTTAGGGAGAGAGCAAACCTTTCTACGTCCTTTATTTTCCTGCTATTATACCGGTACATAGTTTCGTCACAATAACGTGAAAGGTGTTTAGGTGTTACTTGGTGATATATGCCAATTATAGACCTTTTAAGCAAGCTAAATGCGCCTTCTATGCTATTTGTATTGATAACTCCATCTCTCCCAAATTCGTCGTTTGCATGGTTTACAGTTTCATGGCCTGCGAAATCCTGATTAATCCCTATGTAGGCATTCGCTGTATCTGTCATCAATACTGCATCCTTATCTACATTCTCCCTGATTAGGGGTTGTAACACATTAGAATTATTTTCTTTGCCGAGTGCTATTAATTTGAGTTTGCCGCCTCTCTCAATCATTCCCATAACCATAGTCTTATTTTGGGCTGTCCCATTGTTGTCCGTCCTTAGTTTAGCTCTCTTGTATTTGGGCATATTCTTTACTTTGCCGCCCACCCATGTTTCATCTATTTCTACAATGTTGTCTAATTTATCACTTGTCTTTTCTCTCATTAGCTCCCTTATTCTATGCAGCATGAACCATGCAGATTTTTGAGACACTTTAATATCCCTGCCTAACTGGTAAGATGAAATACCTTTTTTATGTGCTGTACATAGGTAGATAGCCATAAACCATTTAGTCAATGGTACATTAGAAGCCTCAAATACTGTCCCTGTAATGACACTAAACTTCCTATAGCATGTTTTAGAGCCACATTTATATCTTTTACCATTCTCGATAACATAACATTTACCATAACCACAATAAGGGCAAACAGCGTTACCATTCTCCCACCTTGCTTTGGCTAAATAATCTCTACAAGTCTTTTCATCTGGCAGAGCCTTAACCATTTCGATAATGTTACTGAACATATTTGTTAATTTTATAGTGTTCTCAAAACAACCTAAATGATAAAAAATATATGGGTAAAGTAAAGTTTGTTCCTATTAGTTATTGGGATAAGAAAACCATGAAATTGACTGACAATCCAACTCCAGAACAATGGAAGCAATTGGAAGACATTTGTAATGAACTTAACGTAAAATATTCTGGGAGCAGCGGATGTGCCATTCACCCCGAACGAGACCAAAAAATATTGACAGGATATTTTAATGGCCACATCGATTTTCAAATATCTAAAACCAATGAATGTCATTGTGAGCAAATAATAAATGATTTAATAGCTATCCGTAATTATGAAATGATTATGTCAAACCGTTAATACACTTCAAGTAATTGCAATTTCTCTTGCATGGGGTACAATTCGCTATTCTCTTTAAACCCATGCACACACACTAAAATTTTAGTATTATTAGCATTTTCAAAATCCTGAATTAGCTTATTTAATAGGATGCTTAATTCTTTCACTTCATTGGATTGATCTATATATTCATTCGCCAATAGAAGCTAAAAAATAGATGGTATTAACAATAACTAATTACAATACAACTAATTATGTTGTCCCTCTTTAGTTATTATGGCCGCTGAAGCATGGGGCAATAACCTAAAATCCAAATTTTGAAATAAACTCATCATATTCTTCTACGAAGGTTTTCTTTTTGTGATGACCTTCCTGATTATCAATGTACCTCTTTACGGCCTCAACACCAGATTCACTAACTGATACAGCGAAATAATCATCTTGCCACTCCAATCTTTTACTCTTGAACCCTGATCTGTTATTAAACCAAAAAGAAGATTCTCCTTTTATCAATTGTACAATTTTTTCTATTGTCTGTCCACTACCAAGCGACACAAGACAATGCAGGTGATCGTCGTATCCATTTACACAATCCAAAAAAATTCCTTTGCTTTTCGCATTTTGCTTTATATGATCAAATAACAAATACCGGACATCGTTTGTCAATACAGGTTCTCTGTTTTTAGTAGCCCATACCAAATGAATCCATACCCTGATATATGGCATATTCTTTTTTCCAATATTACCGAGGTTAACAATTCTAAAGACTCTTATCGACAGATTTCCCTTTATAAGTTGATTTGAGCAAAGCACATTATAAATTGTTTGAACTCTTTATTTCTAATACCGATTTTTGCAACTCTAAAAAATCATTGAATGTCATTTACTCCTGAAGATTTTAACGCATTGGTAAAAACAAGAAGATCTGTATTCCCCGATCAATTTGATACAACAAGAAAGGTTCCGGATGAAATCATAAATCAAATAGTTGAAAATGCAACCTGGGCGCCGAATCACGGACAAACTGAGCCCTGGCAATTCACCATATTTAGCGGTGAAGGATTAAAGAAATTTGCCTCGTTTCAAAGTGAATTGTATAAAGAAGAAGCAGGCGCGGATTTCAATGAAGGAAAATTCTCAAAACTTCAAACACAACCATTACGAGCTTCTCATATCATCGCTATAGGAATGAAACGAACAACAATAAAAAGAATTCCTGAAATAGAGGATGTTGAAGCCGTGGCATGCGCTGTCCAAAACATTTATTTATCTGTGACAGCGTATGGGCTTGGTGGCTATTGGACCACGGGCGGCATCACCTACTTTGAAGGAGCGAAAGACTTTTTTGGGCTTGGCGAACAAGACAAACTACTTGGTTTTTTCTATATCGCATATGTTGCTGTTCCATCCGCAACTGGCAAACGAAGTCCGTTGACGGAAAAGGTAAAATGGACAAAAGAATAGTTTTGTTATACTTTATAAGCCACCAGGAATAAATTTCCACCGTTAATAAGTTTAAATTCTGTTGTTGCACTAATTGTGCATGCCGTTTCGTTGAAGCGGAATCAATAACTAAGTAGAACCCTGTATTATCCATTTAACCCACTGAAAAACAATTAATGCCACCAAGTCGTATATTCGTGCGGCAATTTTTAAAACGCAATTGTCAAATTATCCTGCATGAGCAATAAGATAACTGCTGCCATCACTGGTGTTGGTGGTTTTGTACCTGAAGACAGGCTAACCAATTTCGACCTTGAAAAGATGGTGGATACAAATGATGAGTGGATCAGAACAAGAACGGGTATTTCTGAAAGAAGAATATTAAAAGGCAAAGGGTTGGCAACTTCAGACATGATTGCTCCCGCAATAAAAAATCTTTGTGAGAAAAGAGGTCTTGATCCGATGGAGATAGATTGTGTGATCGTGGCTACGGTAACACCTGACATGTTTTTCCCTTCCACTGCAAATCTTGCCTGCGATAAAGTTGGTGCAAAGAATGCTTTCGGTTTTGATCTTGCTGCGGCATGTTCCGGATTTTTGTATGCGTTAACAACAGGGGCTGCCTTTATTGAAAGTGGTCGTTATAAAAAAGTTGTAGTTGCTGGTGGTGATAAAATGAGCGCCATTGTAGATTATACTGACCGCTCTACCAGCATCATCTTTGGTGATGGAGCGGCAGCTGTTTTATTGGAACCAAATACAGAAGGATACGGTGTACAAGACAGTATTTTGCGAAGTGACGGCAGCGGATGTAATTATCTCCACATGAAAGCAGGAGGATCATTGCGGCCTGCAAGCATAGAAACAGTTACCAACAAACAACACTTCATTTACCAGGAAGGCCAGGCAGTATTCAAATTTGCTGTAAAAGGTATGGCTGACGTGAGCGCCGAACTACTGGAAAGAAATAATCTGACCGGCGATGATATAGCATGGCTGGTACCCCACCAGGCGAATAAAAGGATAATTGATGCCACGGCGCAGCGAATGGGATTGAGCAGCGAAAAAGTAATGCTGAATATTCACAGATACGGCAATACTACAGCAGGTACTATTCCTCTCTGTTTATGGGATTGGGAAAATCAGTTAAAGAAAGGAGATAATCTTGTGTTCGCAGCGTTTGGTGGTGGTTTTACATGGGGCGCTACGCTGGTAAAGTGGGCTTATACTAAAAACTGATCAACTCAATGGAAGAAGTAAGAAAGAGAAGGCGCAGACATCGGAAAGGTAGAAGCAAGCGAAAATTCTGGATCCGGTTTTTGCTTTATTTTCTTTACTTCAGTCTTACATTTCTATCACTCTATTACCTGTTTGACAGGAGCGATATGTTACGGGAAATGAGAAAATATCCAGACATCTTCTGTTATAAAGTATTCGGTACCTCATTGTTATTCTCACTGGGCCTTGCATTGTGGATGCGCAGAGATCCCGGGCTTACGGGAAAGTGATCTTCTCTTATAGTTTACATGGTTTTATTCTTGCAATGGTTTAATTGTTATTCTATTCACGACAGTAGAAGAGTCTTCAACAATTCAACAATAAAACCATCCAACTCCATACTTTTGTTGCTCAAAAAATGAATCAGAATGGATAAAGATTTCCAGGCTTCAGGATTTAGTTCCATAGCAGTGCATGGTGGCCACGAGCAGGATCCGATGTATTCTCACCTCACTCCTATCTATGCGGCAAGCACATTTGTATATGATGAAGCAGAACAAGGCATGCGCCGCTTCAGCGGAAAAGAAGATGGATATATTTATACACGATGGGGCAATCCAACATTTTCAGAAGCAGAGAGGAAAATTGCGGCGCTTGAAAGCCACAATCTAAGCGACAAAAACGGAAATCCGCTTGAATTGAAAGCGCTGTTGCATGCATCGGGAATGGCGGCAATTACAACATTGATGATGATGAACCTGAAAGCAGGTGATAAGGTACTTTCTCATTATTCATTATACGGCGGAACGGAAGAATTAATTACAAATTTTTTACCCCGTCTCGGTATACAATCAGTAATCGCTGATTTGCGTGATCTGAACAAAGCGGAAGAAGCGATAAAAAATGATACAGCAATTAAAATGCTTTATATCGAAACGCCGGCAAATCCTACCATTCAATGCGTCGACATAGAAGAACTTACGTGGATCGCAAAAAAATACAACCTGATCGTTGCGTGCGATAATACGTTTGCAACTCCGTATTTACAACAACCATTTCAGTATGGGGTTGATTTCGTTGTTCATTCAACAACAAAATTTCTCAACGGTCACGGCACTTCTATTGGCGGTGTATTGATCGGTAAGGACATTGAATTCATGAAATCAAAAGCTTTTTTAACACTAAAGACATTAGGTGGTAATGCAAATCCTTTTGATGCTTTCCTGCTGATCAATGGAATAAAAACACTGGAAGTAAGAATGGAAAGACATTGTCATAACGCAATGGAAGTAGCGCATTTCCTGGAAAGACATCTAGCTATTTCGAAAGTGAATTATAATGGCCTCTCTGATCATCCCGATCATTTCGTCGCGATGAAACAAATGAAACATCCGGGAGCAATGATGAGCTTTGAATTAAAAAACGGTTTACAGGGCGGTATAACGTTTATGAACAAACTGAAAATGTGCACCCGTACTGTTTCCCTCGGTACATGCGACACATTGCTAAGCCATCCTGCTTCGATGACGCACTATAGCGTTCCAAAAGAAGCAAGAGAAAAATATGGCATAACGGATGGCCTTATTCGTATGAGCATCGGTATTGAAAATGTGCAGGATATCATTGCGGATCTTAATCAGGCGTTGAGTTGAGTTACAAAGCTAAGCTCAACCTTACATTTAACTATCTGCATTTTTTGACTAAATAATAATTTGGCTAAAGCCAGTGTAGAAATCTGCTATTGCCCCGTCATTAATGACGGGGCAATAAGTTTAAAATTCCCAGGCTTTAGCCGAATAGAATATCTGTGATTTTAGTTTTTGTTCAAAAACTATCAACACTAATTAATTTTTCCTATCCCACATTTTCAGTTGTATCTTCCATTTCACACACCAAAAACGCACACATGAGAAAGCCATTTTTACCAATCGCTGTTGTCGTTGCATTTACTGCCTGCAAGCAACCACAACAATACGATCTTATCATTCGCAATGGAATAATCTACGATGGTAGCGGTAGTGAACCAGTGAAAGGCGATATCGGCATCAATGCAGATACTATCGCATTTATCGGTGATCTCAAAGATGCAAAAGGAAAATCAGAGACAGATGCAAAAGGCATGGCTGTAGCTCCCGGCTTTATCAATATGATGGGGCATTCGGAAGAAACATTGATTGAAGATGGACGAGGACAAAGCGATGTACGACAAGGTGTAACAACTGAAATATTCGGCGAGTTCAGTATGGGCCCGCAGAATGCGGATATGAAAAAGCAGCGGCAGGATGGACAAGGTGATATAAAATATAAGGTGGAATGGAATACATTGGGCGAATACATGAATTTTTTAGAGAAGAAAGGCATTGCTCCAAACATTGCTTCGTTCGTCGGCACCGGCGTGGTTCGCCAGTATGTAATCGGCGAAGGCAATGTCGCTCCAACTCCTTCGCAATTAGATAGTATGAAATTATTGGTAAAGCAAGCAATGGAAGAAGGCGCTCTCGGTGTTACAAACGCATTAATTTACCCACCTGATTTTTTTGCAAAGACAGATGAGTTGATTGAATTATCGAAGGAAGCTGCAAAATATGGCGGTACATACAGCAGTCATATGCGCAGCGAAGGAAACAAATTTGTTGAAGCAGTAGATGAGATTATTAAAATATCGAAGGAAGCAAAAATTCCTGTTGAAATATTTCATTTAAAAGCAGCCGGAAAAGATAACTGGCCAAAGATGGATTCAGTAATCACAAAGATTGAAAAAGCAAGAAGTGAAGGAATCGATATTACTGCGGATATGTACACTTATCTAGCCGGCGCAACAGGTATGACATCCGCTTTCCCGCCAACATTGCAGGATGGCGGCTTTGGAAAACTCTGGCAACGGTTACACGACCCTGTTATAAGAAAGCAAATGGCAAAGGCAATGAATACAAATGCCAGCGACTGGGAAAATCTTTATTACGGCGCTGGGGGTGCCGAACATGTTTTGC
Source organism: Chitinophagaceae bacterium (assembly GCA_049840875.1). Taxonomy (GTDB): domain Bacteria; phylum Bacteroidota; class Bacteroidia; order Chitinophagales; family Chitinophagaceae; genus JAFDYH01. The sequence continues at coordinate 752,529 of JASGJE010000011.1, forward strand.
TATTGAGCTTTAAACAGGACTCATTGAAAAAGTTTACCGGTAAATCACTCGCAGAGGTTGCAAAAATCCGCGGTACAACGCCGGAAGAGACAGCAATGGATCTTATTATACAAGATAGCACGAGAGTTGGTGTCGCTTACTTCCTGATGAGTGAAGACAATGTAAAAAAACAAGTCGCACTACCTTGGGTGAGCTTTGGCAGCGATGAAGGTTCATATACAACAGAAGGTGTTTTCTTAAAATCAAACGCACATCCAAGAGCCTACGGAAACTTTGCAAGAGTGTTAGGCAAATACAGCCGCGATGAAAAAGTTGTATCGTTGAAAGACGCCATTGCCAAACTTGCTGCTTTACCTGCAAAACATTTAAAGCTCAGCAAAAGAGGCGAACTAAAAACCGGTTATTATGCTGATATCGTTATTTTCGATCCGCAAAAAATAAAAGATAATGCTACGTATGAAAAACCGCATCAGTATGCTGAAGGCATGTTGAATGTTTTTGTAAATGGCGTTGAGGTATTAAAAGATGGTGAACCTACAAACGCTAAACCGGGAAAATTCATAAAAGGAGCTGGTTATAAAAAATCGTAGTTCAAAAAGTAATTTATTATGGCTATTGAGATTCGCAAAGCGGTAAAAGAAGATTGCCCAAGATTAATGGAGTTGATAACAGAACTGGCGGTGTATGAAAAGGCGCCCCAGGAAGTAACGGTGAAGATGGAACATTTCATCGAAAGCGGATTTGGGTCAAATCCTGTGTGGTGGGCACTTGTTGCAGAAGAGGATAATCGTATCGAAGGTTTTGCACTTTATTATATCCGTTATTCAACATGGAAAGGACAACGGATGTATCTCGAAGATCTGATCGTTACTGAAAAAATGCGTGGCAGAGGTTTGGGAAAAATGTTGTACGATCAGTTGATCGAAGAAGCGAAAGAAAAAAAATTCAGTGGAGTTGTATGGCAGGTGCTTGACTGGAATGAACCGGCTATTAATTTTTATAAAAAGTATGGCGCCCGGTTTGATTCCGGATGGGTGAATTGCGCTATTGAAATATAGTAGCCAGCTCAGAACTGGTATCCTACTGTGAACATGAAATTTCTTGGCATTCCCGGCCATTTTGCAATATTATTATAAGCCGCTGCCCAATACGTTTTATCGGTTATATTATTTAATAAGGCCCCTAGCGAAACGCGTTTGATCTTATAATGAATGCCCGCATTAAAAATTACATAACCCGGTAAAATTGTAGCCGGGTCAAGTGTGTTTCTTTTGCTCGCCTGGCTATGACCGAAAGAAATTCCCAATCCTTTTACAGCACCTCTGCTGAATGTATAATTGATCCAGCTCGTGCTCAGGTTATGTGGGGCATTTTCAACTGTCTTTCCGATTTCCTCAGGCACTTTGCTTTTTGTAATTTTTGCATTACAATATGCATACGAAAATGATACCGCCAGGTTTGAAAGAATGTTGCCATTTATTTCCGTCTCTATTCCCATCGACCTGTCTTGCCCCTGTTGAACAAATAAATCCGGGTTTAAAATATCATTCGCATTCACTGCTACATTTTGTACTGTTAATCTGTATAGCGCTAATGACGCCGAAACTTTATTAGCCATAAAGCTTGACTTGGCGCCGATCTCGGCCAATGAGCTTCTGATTGGTTTAAGAGGAGCATTAAAAACCTGTAGTGTACTAGAGGCTTCAAATGGGTCAAAACCTGTATTGAAAGATGCATAAACGGAAACTGATGGAATAACAGAATAAACAACACCGGCGCGGTAAGTGAAAATATCTTGTCGTATTTCATCATCGTCATCATCTCCTTCACCACGATAAAATTCACGTCTCAGGCCGAGCAAAAATTTCCATCGGTTAAGGCTGATATAATCCTGCACATAAATACCATGAGTGGAATAAATGCTTGCATCGACACCGGCTGATTCATCTTCCTCATCAGAGAGCTCATAATCATTTACAGGACGAGCAACATAAACAGGTTTACTTAAACTGAATGTACCAACTATACCACTAGCGTCGCCGAATTGATCAGGCAACTCATAAAAAATTTGACCAAGATTGACTTTACTTCTTATATAGTCATACCCGAATAGTAGTTTATGTCTTGCTTTGCCCGTAGCAAACTGGTACGTAAAATAATCCGATAGTGAATTGGTAACCGTATTATAATTCCATTTTGTAAAATATAAATTAACGGAGTCATCGGTAATAAAATTCTTTAAGCCGTGATTGGCTACTGTTTGACGGGTATTGTAATTCAGAAATCCTGCAGAAAAACTTAGCCGCTTGTTGATTTTGTAAGAAGCGCTGACTATAAGCGCTCTATCTGTTTCATGAAGAAAATCGCCAGGCTGAGTTATTGACAGCTTTGTTGGAGTAGACGTTAAGTTAGAATCATTCTGAAAACCCGGTTGTCCCCTGTCAAGAACTGTATTGACATGCGATAATGAAAAATCAACGTTTACCTGTAGTTTATTATTTGGAATAAACGACAATGATGGCGCAACCTGGTATGATTTGCCATAGAATTGATTGCTGAATGATTTTGTATTATCATAACCGGCATTAAACCGATAGAGCAGCGTTTTACTTCTGTTCAACGGGCCTGTCAAATCTGTCATGCCTCTGAAATGATCCCAGCTTCCACCAAAAAGATCGATTGAATAAGCGGCTTTATCCAGCGGCTTTTTGGTTACAAGATTAATTGTTCCTCCGGGGTCACCATTGCCATATAGCGATGCAACAGGTCCTTTGATGACTTCAATCCTTTCTATATTGACCAGCATTGAACTGGTGTAAGTAGTATTATAACCTCTCAGCCCATTTATATTACCGGCATTTTCTGCCCTGAATCCCCTGATCGTGTATTCATCATACCCTGAATATTGATTTACGCCTGAAGCCGCTTCAAGCGCATCTTTCATCGTAAATTCCATTTTATCCTTAATCAGCTCTTTTGTAATGGTAGAAACAGATTGCGGTATATCTTTTAAAGCTGTCTCCGTTTTTGTCGCTAAAAAAGAATAGTCGCTTTTGTAGGATCTTAGTTTGCGACCGGTAATTTCTACATTCTGCAACTCTTTTATATCCTGTGTCAGGCGAATTGTGCCCAGGTCAACGGCTTCACCTGATCTTAATTGAATTCTTATAATAAACGTTTTTGAATCTATTGATGAAATAATAAGGGAATCATTCAACGCTGGTAGCTGCAGGAAACTGAATACGCCTTTCGCATCAGTTGTTGCAATCTTTCGGGATTGTTTTAATTCTATAGTTATATTTTCCAGGGGCAGGCCATCTGTGTCTACTATTTTTCCGCGAATGGCTCCTGTGTAAATCTGTCCGATTACGGTTAAATGTAAACAAGCTAATAAGAATAGTAAAGCGGTTCGCTTTAAAAAAACAATTTTCATATAAACCGTTATGAAAAAGGATTAGATGGCCACGTAAAATAGTTTAAAATATGATTTGCACTTTCCCGGTGCGCCAATTGTGATTAAATATTTATTTATCAGAAAGCGAAATTCGTCCACGTTTTTTCCAACAATAGACTTAGCGAAGCTATTGAACTATACGAACGCCATTTTTCCAGATCAGTAATCGGGTGAATGGAAATTGTATTCATTTGAACGATTTATTCAAACTCATAAATATGCCATGCAAATTTTTTGAAACCGGAAAGGAGGGCGATAGTTTACAATATCCACATAGAACGTTCACAACTTTTAGTTCGTGCTTTTGTTTTTTTGCTGACTTTTTAAGTATTTTGATTATACATCTCTCCCATATCCTTTTTAAACTGCTCAAACCTTTAGAAAATCTCCATTTATTTTTCAGGGCATCTGATTGGCGGTAACATATTGCTTTAACAAACCATCATTATGAAAAGGCTAGTGCTTCTCTTTGCATTGTGCATTGCAGTTATTTGTTCTCCATTTTTATCCTATTCTCAAACAGATGTTTTAACGCAGCATAATGACCTGGAACGAACAGGCTGGAATAAAACAGAAACCCAACTTACCACAAGTAATGTAAATACAAGTACGTTTGGTTTATTATTTACCCGTTCGGTTGATGATAATCCGTATGCGCAACCACTCATCGTATCTGGTGTCAATATCCCGGGGGTCGGCGCCAGGAATGTACTGTATGTTTGTACAGTTAATAATACTGTCTATGCATTTGATGCAGATGATGGTTCTGTTGCCGCATACTGGCAACGGAATTATAATCCAACCGGCTATCGTGCCGCTAAGAAGACTGAAATGCACCCATCACTCTGTGGTGGCAGCTATGCAGATTTTGCTCAGAATATCGGAATCGTTGGTACTCCTGTAATTGACAAGTCGACCAACACGATGTATTTCGTTACCAAAGTGGTTGATAATACAGCCGGTGTCGTTGATAATCATGCGTGGAATAATGACGAGTATAGTTATACCACTGATGGCTTTTATCAGTATCTCCATGCTGTGGACATCAGCACAGGCGCCGAAAAATTCAACGGCCCTATGAAAATTACAGCCACCGCTCCAGGCACCGGCGATGGCAGCGTGAATGGCTCCATAACGTTTGACGCACGCAGGCAATTCGATCGTTGCGGTCTTGTTTTATCACGAGGGATCGTGTATATAACTTACGCAGCGCATTGTGACTGGAACCCTTCTCACGGATGGGTAATGGGCTACGATGCGGCTACACTGCAACAAAAAATGGTTTACATGACAACGCCAAATGATGGAAGAGGTGGCATCTGGATGAGTGGCGCAGCACCAGCGGTAGATGCCACTGATGGCAGTCTTTTCTTTACCTCCGGAAATGCCTACGATGGAACCAAGTACAGTAACTCACCTGCTGATCTTGTGAACCGCGGAGAAAGCGTGGTGAAACTAACTCCAAATAAACCTGATAATACGGCAACGGCATTGACAATCACAAGCTATTTTACTCCTTATAATTATCAGCACTTAAATGACTTCGATGCAGATTTCCCGATACAAACCCTGTTAATCCCAAATACAAACCTGTTGTTGACGGGGTGTAAAGACGCAGCATTGTACCTGATGAACAAAGACAATCTTGGTGGCTTTAACACGACTACGAATAACGTGTTACAACGCCTTGGCATTGGTACAAATGGATTGATGCATTCATCTTTTGCCTACTATGGAGGCGCTACGAATAAATTGGTTTATCAATTTGCTGAGAATACGTTATTGCAAGCTTTCAAAGTAAATACCAGTTCGCTAACGCTAAGTGCAAGCAGTAATATAAGCGGACCAAGCGGTAGCTCCGGCGCTTATATGTCTGTATCTTCAAATGGCACCGATAACAACTCCGCGATACTTTGGATCACCCATGCCCTTAATGGCTGCAATGCCAACCAGGCTATATGCGCAGGAGTTCTGAGAGCAGTAAGGGCAGATAATGTAAATATCGAACTTTGGAATTCTTCATTAAACCCGGCAGATAACATGGGCAACTTCGGAAAGATGTCGCCTCCAACTATTGCTAACGGGAAAGTTTATGTCACTTCTTTTTCAAACCAGATAGCGGTGTATGGCAACAAACCCAATACCGGATGTACTAATCCCAACATTGCGCTTATAGCAAATAACAGCCTTGCCACTTATTCAGCATCATCTACAGCAACCGGTAGCAATGTTGCCAGTGCATTTGATAATGATACAACAACAGCATGGACAGCAAACGCTTCAGGGACAGGTGGTGGAAACGGCGCCACTTTAACTGTAAATCTCGGCGCCAGCTTCACAGTTTGTAAAGTAGCAATACATTGGGGTGTAAACTATGCAAAGGCATTCAATGTGCAAGGTTCAACAGATGGTACAAACTTCACTACCATTTCCACTATAACTGGAAACATTTCCAAAGACAATGTGATCCCTATTTCAAATGTAAATTATCAATACATACGACTGCAGGGAGTAACACGGCTCGACAATACAGCAGGTTATATTGTAAAAGAATTAGAAGTTGATGGCCAGGCTACAAATACTTGCGCTGCGCCAACAGGATTAACTGCAACCAACATAACTGAAAATACAGCCAAATTAAACTGGCAGGGCATTCCGGATGCTACCAGTTATACAATACAATATAAAACCTCCCTTGTGAGTAGCTGGATAACAAGAACTACAACTGCTACAACGATCAATATCTCGGCGCTGACTTGCGGTACGGGATACACGTTTAAAGTAAACGCAGTCTGTGCTTCCGGTAAAGGCGCTGAAACTTCAGCAACATTTACTACAAGCGCCTGTACTAACAATTGTGGCATTTTACCAGCAAGATGGCTCAGTGCAGATATTGGAGATATTGGTATCACAGGTTCTTCATGTTTAAGCGGTGGCATTTACACAATTAAAGGTTCAGGCAACCGGATCGGCGGTACGTCGGATCAGTTTCAATATGCTTTCACAAGTTTTGCCGGTGATTTCAATATCCAAACTCAGATTATAACCCAGGATGCCGTTGCTGCAGGAAACAAAGCAGGTATTATGTTCAGAGACAGTGTCAGCAACACTTCCCGATTTGTATTTGTGGGAACCACAAACGCCAACGGAATTGTTTTCGAATATCGAACTACACCGGGAGGAGCCACCACCCAGGTAACAATCACGAATATTAAAGCACCATACTGGGTTGAGTTGGTGAAATCGGGTACTCAATACACCGCTTATATTTCCCCGAGCGGTGGCGCCAACACATGGACACAAATAGGAACAACCATCAACGGTGGTTTTGGAAACTCTGCAACCTATGCGGGAATGGCTGTTGCAAGTACTGATAACAGTCAGTTATCAACTGCTACATTCCGCAACTTCGCCGTACTTGAAGCGCCATTACTGGTTAAGCTGGTTGATTTCTCAGCAACGAATATGAACAATCAATATGTTCATTTAAAATGGTCCACATCTTCTGAGATCGATAGTAAATATTTTGAAGTTCAGAGAAGCGCTGATGGTTTGGATTTCGTAAGCATCAACCAGGTCACATCCGCGGGAAATAGCAACACCCTGCAGAATTATAGTGCAGACGATTACCAGGCAACAAACGGGCTCAACTACTACAGGCTTGCAGAGATATCCGCAGACGGAACTATTTCCTATTCTTCTGTGGTCAAAGTTTTGTTTGGCACAAGAAATACGCCACAGATATTTCCAAACCCTGCCGGACCTTACGTTACCATTACATCAGGTGCAGAAATGATTAAAGATGTTTCGATTTTTGACGCCGCTGGAAAGAACGTTGAAAGAATTTTGAATAACAATGGCCAATCTGTAATACGGATAAATACTGCGCAACTTGCAGCAGGAGTTTATATGATTAAGATTACAACGGCCTCACAAACATTCGAACAAAAATTGTTTAAGAAATAATCAGCTCTTTTGAAACGTAAAAAATAAAAAGGCCAATAAGGCCTTTTTATTTTGCTATCAATGCATGCACCCTTCTTTAAAATATCCGGGTATAATTCCTGCTATTGATTATTAGGAACAGGTAAGCCCATGTGGCATGTCTTACACCATACTATTGGTTTTATTTTTATTTCCCTGTCTATATGTAAATCGAAATATTTTTTATTAATGCTTAATGACATGCGCAACATCTCCCTTGCTACCAGTTTTTCTTTTTTTGCATCGCTGGCAAAATCTGCCCGCGCCGGAAATACATTTCGTGTAGTATCATGACAATATTCGCAACTTACACCCAGTTGACGATCGAAGTTATACATAATGCGTTCCATCTGCTCATCGTCAATGTTTTTTGAAAGTACTTTCAGGTTCTTAAATTTCTCCTCCTCTGCAGGGCGCTTTATTCCCGCAATTCCGGCAATTGTAAACAATGACAGCCCGGTTATAACAATTATTTTTTTATTCCTGATCATAACAATTCAGTTATCGCTTTTCTCCCGCTTGCGATTTACCATGGTGACAAGTAATACATCGAATCGCTTTTACAGAATTACCATCACTGTTTACATTCTTATACTCGCTGAAATATTTATTATTAATCTTGGTGGTCATGCGCATCATGCGACGAGTGATTTCTTTTTCAGGTTTTTCATCGCTTACAAAATCGAGACTGTCGGAAGAGGAATTTTTAAACGTAGTATGGCAAAAGTTGCACTTTACGCCCAGTTCATCCTGGAAGCCATTCATAATAGTTTCAAGATCGTCGCGTGAAATATTCTTAGATAAAACTTTAAGATTTTTATATTGTTTTCTGCCGGGCAAGGCAATTGCAGTCGATCCTGCAAGAATGAGAAAGATAACAACAACCAGCACATGGAATTTTCGAACAAATTTCATAACTCAATGAAGTTACAACGGGAATTCAACCTGTGGTAAATCAATAAGAGGAAAATGTTGGGGAACAAGCCTTTTAACTACTGATTTAAATCTTATGATCCGCAAACTTAAAACCTTGTTCTTAACTAATTCTGCCCGGAAACAGTTACGGTCTTATCTATTTTCTGAATCAATCCCTGCAATACTTTCCCAGGTCCTACTTCAGTAAACTGAGAAGCGCCATCTGCAATCATGGCCTGTACACTTTGTGTCCATCTAACGGCGCCGGTTAGCTGATCAATAAGGTTCTTTTTTATTTCTTCATTATCTATCACAGCTTTTGCGACGACGTTTTGATATATATGGCAAATGGGTCTGTGAAAACGCGTTGATTCAATTGCAGCCTGTAATTCCTTTTTTGCAGGCTCCATTAACGGCGAATGAAATGCACCGCTGACAGGCAAGACCAATGCTCTTTTCGCACCGGCAGCCTTCATTTTTTCGCATGCTATATCGATCCCTTTAAGTGAGCCGCTTATTACTAATTGACCGGGACAATTATAATTTGCCGGTACTACGATCTCGCCGGTTTCAGTTTGAACTTCTGCGCAAATCTGTTCTACTTTTTCATCAGCCAGTGCGAGAACTGCAGCCATCGTCGATGGATTGATCTCACAGGCTTTTTGCATTGCCTGCGCCCTGACAGAAACAAGCTGTAAAGCATCCTCAAAACTCAATGTCCCATTTGCAACCAATGCTGAAAATTCGCCCAGGGAATGCCCCGCTACCATATCAGGTTTTACTTCACCAATACTTCTGAATGCAATAATTGAATGTAAAAAAACAGCAGGCTGTGTAACGCGGGTCTGTTTCAGATCTTCATCAGTTCCATCAAACATGATATCGGAAATGCGAAATCCTAATACTTCATTTGCCTGTTCAAATAATTTCTTTGAAAAGACACTGGTTTCGTAATAATTTTTTCCCATGCCTGCATGCTGAGAACCCTGGCCAGGAAAAACAAATGCGTGCTTCATAACAGCAGTTTATCGGTCAAAAATATCCGGTTTAGAAAACTTCCGGCGGCAATATAGCAACTTTAATGCATTGCTGAAACTGATTCATTGCTACCGGGTAAGTGCTTTATTTGTTACCGGATAAACGAACAGCGATACTACTCTGGTATGAGTCAGATATAAAAAAATTTGTCAATAGTGGTAGACCTATTAACTAAGTTTTGCGGAGACAAGTTTTACAAATTCACTCCGGGTTGAATCTTTATGAAACTCGCCATCGAAAGCAGATGTTGTTGTAACAGAATTTTGCTTTTGCACACCGCGCATCATCATGCACAAATGTTGAGCTTCTATTACAACGGCTACGCCAAGTGGATTCAATGTATCTTTTATAGCATGCAAAATTTGTGTGGTCAACCGTTCCTGTACCTGCAATCTTCTTGAAAAAACATCCACTACCCTTGCGATCTTGCTCAATCCGGTAATCCACCCGTTTGGTATATAGGCAATATGCGCTTTGCCAAAAAAAGGAAGCATGTGATGCTCGCACATCGAATAGAGTTCAATGTCTTTTACAATAATCATCTCGCTTACTTCTTCATGAAACTTGGCAGAATTCAATATAGCATGCGCATCGAGACTGTACCCCTGTGTCATATATTGCATCGCTTTTGCCACCCGCTCAGGGGTTTTTATCAAGCCTTCTCTTTCTGCATCTTCTCCTAAAAGTGATATTGCCTGTTTATAATTTTTTACCAATTCGCCTGTCACCTGTTCATCATATTGTTCTGTCTTCTTATATGCCATAACTGAAACTATTTTTATTTTTTAATCCACCGGGTATTCTACAAAATTTCTTGGCGTTTCATAAAGCCGGATATGCAGATCTTTCTTTGCATCGATCAACGGTCGCAGAATATCATAAATAACAACTACGATATTTTCTGCCGTTGGATTGAGATTCTTAAACTCTTTAGTATCGAGATTCAGATTTTTATGATCAAACCGACTATGAATTTCCTGTTTTATAAGATCAGAAAGTTCTTTCAGGTCCATTACATAACCGGTTTTCCTATCAGGCTTTCCGGTCACCTTCACCTCCAGTTCATAGTTATGACCATGATAATGCGGCAATGCACATTTGCCAAATACTTTTTCATTCGTTGCGTCATCCCAATCAGGGTTAAACAATCGATGCGCTGCATTAAAATGTTCCCGGCGAAAAACCGCCACTTTTTTACTCATATACTTGCGCCTTCCCAATCAAGGCATATTACTGTTAAACAATTTTTTGAAAAAAGAGTTCAGCCTCTGTAAGTATAATATTGAAATTATGTTTTACCCGGCGACTTCATAGCCAAATGTACATACAATATAGTAAAGGAGATTTAGCTAAAGGCAGGTGAAGAATTTTACTATTACCCCATCATTAATGACTGAGCAATAGGCTGCAAAAGCTCCGGCTTTAACCAAACATATTATGGGAATTGTTCCGCTTGCTGTTTAAAATCAAGCTTCTGATATTTTAGAATTCTATTTAAAGACAGCAGGGCTCCATTTATTTCTCCATTCGATCGTTGGTTTACCATCGTTCACAGTCATTGGCAACCACACATACCTTGAATCTTCAAGATTGGTTTTGTTCCAGCGATCAGCTAAAAAAATAAATGCATTCTTCTTTCCCTGTACCGGCAATACATAAGTGCTTTGAGCGCCGTATGTGGAATCAGCATTTTGTCCTTTGCATGGGTTATCCATTTGTGTCCAATCGCCCAATAGATTATCTGCAACGGCATAGGCCGCGGCATTTGGCGCCCAGCCTGTACAACCTGATGTGATAAGATAATATTTCCCGTTGTATTTAAACACCGCAGGAGCTTCTCTCGATTGATCGATAAGAATTCGTTTTTCGATTGTAGTGTGCGATAGATAATCATCGCTTAACAACACGATATGCATTGTCGCATTATTCTCGCTTGAGAAAAAGTGATACGCCTTTCCGTCTTCGTCCTGGAAAACTGTCATATCTCTTGCCATCGCACCATTCGGTCTCTCGCTTTTTATAAATTTAAAAGGGCCTTGTGGTTTATCACTAACGGCAACGCCTGTACGTGCATATCCATAATCCTCAGAATCGAGATGCATCCATAATACAAACTTGCCGGTCTTTTTATTGTAAATCACTTTTGGTCGTTCTATTACTTTGCTGATATGCAGATCGTGGGAACTATCTGTTGCGTTTGGCCGCAAGGCAACTCCTTCAAATTTCCAGTTCAGTAAATCTTTTGATGAATAACAGGAAACACCTCCTGCATCTACTCGATAATCTTCCCATGTGGTAACATATTCTACGCGTTTGGTGATTCCTTTCTTATACTCGCCGTACCAATAATAAGTTCCATTGTAATACAGCAATCCGCCACCATGCGCATTGATTGGATTACCATTCGTGTCCTTCCATGCTTCTCCGGGAATAAATTCAGTTTGCTGTTGAGCGTGTGACAACTGAATTATCATTAAAAGAATAAAAATCAATTTTACTTTCATAAGTCTCTTTATTTAAAATATTGCCCCTATTCCTTTTGCTGGCGCTGTTGAACCGTTAAATGATTTTTCCCCTGTATCTATTCCAAACAATTTCTTTAAATCCAATCCGCCGTTTCGTAATATCGAATTTTGTGGCAACTGATATGCATTAAAACTATCTAAATCTTCAGGATTTGTAATTGTTGTGGCCCCAGGTTCGGCAAACAAAGGATCAATATTAAATCCAACTATTTTTCCATCGATTTTTTCTTTGTTAAACCTGTTAGCCCATTCAGTAAAATTCTTTACGCCACCGACATTAAAGCCGTCTTCAAGGCTGAACCAGTTATTACCAAGATAAGTGCTGTTTGTTTCTTTACCGATAATCAAAGAATCTTTACCGATGAACAGGTTATTGTAAAACCGAAAGCCTGCATTTTCGCTCATCGGCTCATAACTTATAGCCGCGCCTTTTTTGTTATAAATCGTATTGTTATAGAAGAAGCAATTTCTGAATTGATTTGTATCTCTACTGCTATTCCAGACAAATGCACCTGCATGTGCTGCGGAAACACTACCATCATTCTCGCTGATGCAATAACGGATTGTATTATTGTTCCAGTTACTCGCGCCATCATATTGAAAAATACCGAAAGCGCTTCCTGCATTCTCATAAGACAAACAATATTGAATAATTGAATTGGTGACTCCTCCATCTAAATCAAAACCACCACCGTCAGCAGCGCCTTCTGCCGTTTTATTTTTATAAGAAATACAATGCTGAATAATGACACTGTCAGCCTCATAACACCAGATACCAACCGGGCCGTTTCCTTTGCGTGGCATATCCCAGCCATTATTGGTAGCAGAACAATATTCAATCAAAACATTTTTACAAAGGCCAACTAAAATTCCATTGCCGCTATGATTCGTAAAATTAGTTGGATCACCGGGATTGTTCTCAGCTTTACAATAACTGATATGAATATTGCTACAATCTCTTTTACCCCATTCGCCTGTAGCAAGAATTCCAGCCGATCCATTTTCTGTGGCATACACTCTTTTAATATCGACATTTGAAGATGAGTTAATCAGTAGTCCGCATTTCTGAAATCCTTTTATAGCTATGCTATCGATAAATACATTGCTGCACTTATTTATTATTACGCCATCTTTTGTGTTCCCGGCTTTTCGGCCTGCTCCGTTAAATACAAGATTTCTAACATCGATCCACTTTGTATTGTAAACCGTCAATGCAGTTCCATTACCGCCATCAATTACAGCACGACCATTTCCGAATGAAGTGATTACGATTGGATTTTTATCCGCTCCGGTATCTGAAGAGTCAATCAATACATGCCCTGCAAACGTTTTACCCGCTTCAAAATAAACTGTATCACCAGCAGTTAATTGTATTTTATTCAGTTTATCAATTGACTTCCAGGGATTGTTAATTGATCCATCGCTATCATCATTACCAGCTTCTGCGATATAATATTGATGGCCGTGAGAAACCGGTTCTGTGTTGCCGGAATCTGAATGTCTGCAACTCAAAAAAAGAAATACAAGAACGATTGCACTTAGATATGAACTACCCTTTATCATAAATTAATTCTTCAATTTAGTCAAATACGGAATGATTGCCTTAAACCATTTTTCAGCCATAATCCGTTCACCTTTTTCATTTGGATGGATGTCGTCGTACATCTCTGTATCGGTATTAATATCCGAGTATTGATCGACTAAAACAACAGGTGACTGTTTGTTTGTGTTTTTATCTGCAAACTCAGCAAAGGCTTTATTAAGATTCTGGATCGCATTGTCGTAATCGGTACTATCGCCACATAATTTCTTTTGTGCCCATTGCTTGCCCAGTGGAGGTATTTGTGCAAGAAAGATTTTTACGTCATTGTTTTTTGCTCTTAACAATGTAATCAATTGGTTTAAATCTTTAACCATGTCAGCAACAGTGCGGCATTGAAACACATCGTTCGTCCCTAATTCCATTAATACAATATCCGGCTTATAGACCTTGAGCCACTCATAGATATTTCCTCTTGCACTATCCCATGAGGGAGCATGAAAGATATCGTCGAAACGCCAGCCGGAATGACCATCATGGTCCATATCAAAATCAGGATCAGGTACATCACCACCCATATGGTGCTTACTCCACGAGCCTACGAAATCGAAATTATAGTTCGCAGCATGCAACAGTTGCCACAATGAACGGCGGTAGCTATTATACTTACTTGTACCGTTGGTAATCGAGTTTCCTAAACAAAGAATATTTTTTGTTCTATCATCATACACTGTTAGCATGAAGTTTTGACGAACTGTACTGTATTTGTCAGCCGCCTCAATACCGATCATCCATTGACCAGCTTTATCGCTCTTTCCTGAAATGATATGAGTTACCGGATCATATTTCAGCCACGCTGGTAATTTTTTGACGGAAAAAGAAAGAGGATAGTTTGCAGAATCAAACGCCTCTATTTTATAATGATAAAGTTGATTGAAGCCAACACGTGTTATTTCTTTGGAAACAAAGACTGGTTTTGCATGATGCGCTGTATCCTGTGCAAACAAGCTTCCGGACAAAACAACCACTAAAGCTGTAACTAATATTTTTTTCATAATGAGCTAAAATGAAACGGGCACTTATGATTAAATGCCCGTTAAAAAAACACTCTAATAACCAGGGTTCTGTTTCAGATTCGGATTAAGGTCGATTTCCTGCTGTGGTATCGGGAAATATTCATTCTTACCAACGCTAAAATTCACACCGGTCAGGTTATTCGGCAATCTTGTGGCTTCAGTCGTTAAATAGTTATTTACGTAGTCACCGGCTATTCCCCATCGTACCAAATCAAAGAAACGATGGCCTTCCAGCGCAAGCTCCAGTCTTCTTTCAAAACGTACAGCTTTGGTTGCCGTCTCTTTGTCCCAACCATCGTTATACAAACCAACATAGTAATTTGCCGATGGCAGATAGTTGCCGATATAATCATACGCTACTTCCACCTGTCTTCCGTTCATAGCCCTTGCCCTTATATAATTCACCAATTCTCTTGCACGATCGAGTGATCCTACTTCAACTTCACACTCAGCAGCCCAAAGCAATACGTCCGCAAAACGGATAATGCTATAGTTAACTGCACTGCCTAACAGGTATCCTTGTGCGTAATTATCACTGTACAATCCAACCTGGCTTGCGCGGTAATTATTTTTTACAGGAGAATAAGGGCCACCAAATGTTCTGTCATTAATCCAACCAAGATTAGGATCAGAACTTGGATAGGAAGAATAACCGGTCCAGTTATCACCATAATAACTCGGTGAAGCCCAATCAAGATAAGGAACACCACGTCGACCAACTGTCCAGTCTAACCGCGGATCAACAGTTCCCTGGTAAGTAGAATAGGTATAATCATCAAAAGCAATATCCTGGTCGTTGCTCATGTTCGTTACATTAAATGTATCCAGCATCGGCAAACCATTCTCATCTGTTTTAAATGCGTTGACCAAATTGAAAGTTGGTTGTTTCCATGTTGTATAAAAACTACTCAACGGATAAAAGGCAGGCGTATTTGCAGATTCACCGATATTTTCGTTACCGCCATTTGATCCATCATTTACAGAAAACTGTATCTGGAATACCTGCTCCTGGTTATTTTCCGTAGCGCCATTGAAGTTATCATCGAAGTTCTCCATCAATGCATAGGGCTGCCCTTGTGCGTTTACTCCATTGCCGCCGCCGCCATAAGAAGCCGGGATGATCGCATTGAGTAACGTTTTCGCTTCTGTAAATTTCTTTTCAAACAGGTAGCACTTCGCAAGATAACAGGCAGCGGCCCATTTGTTGGCTTGACCTTTTAAATCACGTGTAGCTGGAAGATGATCATAGGCAAATTGAAAATCAGCTTCAATCTTTGGCCATATATCTTCTGTATTCGCCACTTTAAAATCTGTCACTGTTTCATCGATAAACGGAACATTGTTCCATATCTTCTTTGCATCGAAATGGAAGTGTCCGCGAAGAAATCTTGCTTCTGCAATCGCAACAGTCTTTTCATCATCTGTCATATCAGGAGCCGCAGTGGCAGCAAGGATCACTGAGTTGGCTCGCGAAACACCATCATAATCAGAACGCCATTTATCAGCCAGATATCCTGTTGAGGGAACCGTTTGAAAATGCTCAATTACAACTCCATCGTTACCATCGTTGCCACCGCCTCTGTAAGCATCCCCCGATGTGATATCGCCATACACCCAATTGGTGCCAGATGTGCTCCACCATCCTGAGTGAATCGTTAATCCTGTTACGTCGTGATAAGTTCCTACCAGCAATTGCTGAACGCCTGTTTTATTCGCCAATGCATCCACCGTTACGACATTCGGCGCCTCTACTTCGAGGAAACTTTTTTTACATGCTGTCGTTAACAATAACAACAAACATGAGATAAACAATAATCTTTTCATATCGAAATGAGTTTAGAATAGTTTTTATAATCCGAAGTTTACACCTACCAATATCTTTCTCGCTATCGGGTAATTACCTCCGAAGTCAACGCCTGCATTCGTTGCACTGCCCGTGCTTATTTCAGGATCGATACCCGTGTATTTTGTAAACGTCAGCAAGTTGTAAGCCTGCAGATATACACGAAGCCTGCTGAATGCTTTTGTCTTTGGCAGTGTGTATCCTATCTGCAAACTTTTTACCCTCAGATACGATCCATCTTCTACGAAAAAGCTGGATGGGTTTTTATCAGGAGATGCATTACTATTCCAGATAGGTAATTTTGCATTCGTATTTGTCGGAGTCCATGTATCGTCAGAACCTGCGCCTAACGCTCCGGGCCATACTGAGTAAGCACGCCAGTAATTGAATATATCATTCCCTTGTACGCCCTGGAGGAAAAGGCCAAGATCGAAATTCTTGTAATAGAGGTTCAGGCTAAAGCCATATGTAAACTTCGGATGGGGGCTACCGATAAATGTTCTGTCATAATCATCAATTTTCCCATCAGGCTTACCGTTAGGTCCACTCACATCCTTGAATTTAAAATGGCCGGCAGCATTATCAGCGGTAAGACCATCATACGTCACACCTTCCTTTGTGTATTCATCGCCACTTTGAAAAATTCCTGTTTGTACCAATCCGAAAAAGCTGGATACAGGACGTCCTACAACACTCCGGGTTAAAGCGAAATGTGTAGGTGCATAGGAATCGCCGTCAAGGTGTGCTACGCTGTCTTTGTCTATATACGCGACCTTGTTCCTGTAAGTAGAAATATTAAAATTCACTTCATACCGAACATCTCCTATTGAATTATTATATCCCAACTCCAGCTCTACGCCTTTGTTTGAAAATTTCATGATGTTTTCAAAAGGAGCCAACGCATCACCCTGCAAACCTGTTACCGGTGGCACAGCTAACAAATCCTTTGTTTGCCGGTTGAACCAACTGAATGAAAGATTCAACCGATTATGGAATAGTGCAGCATCAAAACCAATATTGGTTGTTTTATTTGTTTCCCAATGAATATAGGGGTTGCCAATCTGGTACAACCCTACACCGGTCATCGCGCCGCTATTCAAACCGCCAAGATCATAACTGCTCACATATGTATTCGTGTTGTACTGGTTCTCATATAAACCGGATGGAATGGCATCATTCCCATTAGAACCGATGGCTGCCCGTAATTTCAAATCATCGATCCAGCTGATATTATCCATAAACTTTTCTTTAGAAACACGCCAACCAACACTGTACGAAGGAAATGTTCCGTATTTATTCAACGGGCCAAACTTGGAAGAACCGTCTCTTCGTATCACAAAACTGAAAAGATATTTATCGAGCAAAGAATAGTTTACGTTTCCAAATACAGATGTAGACGTAGCTGCATCACTACCACCGGAAACTGTATTAAATGTACCGCCAGTCGTATCGGCCGGGGCACCGTTACTTAGATTAAGGTAACCCGGAGTCGTATAGGGTAAATTAGGCGTTGTACCGCTGCTGTTGCGAAAAACATATTGTCTCGATTCATACGCAACGAAAGCACTTATCCTGTGAATTTGTTTAATCCTGAAATCATAAGAAAGTTTGTTGGTCCATCTCCAATCTGTACTCCAACCGCTTCCTTCTGTAAAAGAATTGTAAGGCGCTGTGTACACATTCTGCGGAAAAGTGTCTTGAAAGTAACGATAACTATAAGGATAAAATTGAAAACCGATTTTTGTTTCAAATACAAGTCCTTTAATAAATTCCACATCAGCATAGGAGGAACCCATCACACCAGCATTGTATCCTTTGTTGTTCTTTATGCCTGTTGTTTGACCCAGCACTGGATTGTTTCCCCCGGCATGTAGTGATTTACTATCCGTTATTCCTTTGGGACCGGAATAATTTCCGGCGATATCAAACATTGGGATAAGCGGACTCCTATTATAAAGGTCTGCAAAAAATCCTTGCGGATTATGATTGCCGCCACTCACGCTGCTACCCTGGCTAAAAGAAAACTGCAC
Source organism: Chitinophagaceae bacterium (assembly GCA_049840875.1). Lineage (GTDB taxonomy): Bacteria > Bacteroidota > Bacteroidia > Chitinophagales > Chitinophagaceae > JAFDYH01. Next base: position 770,934 of record JASGJE010000011.1, read on the forward strand.
ATTCTCGCCCACTTTCAACCATTTGGTTGGTTTGAATTCTGTATTTACCCGGAATGAATAACGCTTAAAATAAGTATTGGTTAAAATTCCCTGGTTATCTGAATAACCTAACGACAAAGCATAGTTGCTTCTATCAGTTGCGCCGCTCAATGAAAGCTGGTGGTTTTGACTGAATGCCTGGCCAAGTACCGATCTCCACCAATCCGTACCGGTCTTATTTGTTTTCAAAATCCTGTACGTTGAAAAATCATACAATGATTGATTGGCTGCAGGATCGCCTTCGTTGGCAACCAGTTGTGCACCGCTTTGCCGTTCGATAATATAATCAGGAAGAACGGGTGAAGCGCCATTACCATAATATTGATCATTCAATGCTAAACCGGAATTGGAAAGATAGCCCCAATAAGTATTTGCATATTGTTGAGGCGTAAGCATACCGGGATATTTAATCGGATTTTCCCAGCTTACATAAGAATTGTATTCCAGTTTCGGTGCGCCTTGTTTACCGCTTTTTGTTGTAATAACAATAACACCGTTGCCACCCTGTGCCCCATATAATGAAGTGATAGATGGATCTTTTAAAATGGTAATTGATTCAATATCGCCTGGGTTTACAAGATTATTGCCACCTCTCATCTGAACACCATCTACCACATACAGCGGATCATTGTCACCGTTAGTTCCAAAGCCGCGGATACGTACCACAGCAATGCTACCGGGATCACCCTGCGCATCCACACTGACACCCGCAGCACGACCTTGCAAAACTGACCCCACATCCGACACAGGTGTCTTTGTTACAACATCAGCAGATATTGTAGAAATGGCTCCGGTTACATCCCGCTTTGACTGTTTGGTATAACCAGTGACGACGACTTCATTTAATGCTGCATTCGCATCTTTCAATGTAAACGCAAGTTCCATCACCTGGTCATCTGCGATTGTTACCGACCTGCTTACATTCTGATAGCCTATCGCCGAAACCTGTACAGTATACTTACCGGCTTTCACAGCGCTCAGCGTAAAATTGCCGGAAACATCAGCGGCTGTGCCTTTATCTGCGCCGACTAACAGGATGCTTGCACCGGCAACAGGTTCGCCTTTTTCATTTAACACTTTTCCTTTTATGGTTCCATCAACTGAAGCTGCTTTCGTAACAATGGCATCATTTTTTTCATCATCACCGGCGTAAATGATGATGTTGTTGCGAATGGTTTTATAATCAAGCTTTGTATTCGCCAGCAACAGTTGCAAGGCTTGCTGTAAGCTGTATTCAGCCTTCTGAATTGTAATACCCGTATAGGCATCAACTTCGCTACGGTTATAGGCAAAGCGAAATTCTGTTTGTTGCTCTATTTTTCTGAATGCCGTTTTAAGGGGTTCATTTTTTAGTTCAATTGTAACCTTCACCTCATCCAGGTTCTGGCTCCTTGCGTCATTGGCCATTACCAGTTGCAACCCCGTACAGGCAATCGCACAAATAAGAGAAGTTATTTTCATAAGCCATACTTTGTAGTTACCCTCACCCACGCGAAGAAACTGGGAGAATATTCTCCCGGCAGGAAAACTAAATTTCATAGTTTTGAAATGTTTTAAATGATTACCAGATTGTTTAAAGCGTTTATACATCCCGGCTCCACCCGGGATGTTTTGTTTGCTTATGGACCTGCTCTCAAATAGCCCATATAATATCTTAGTTTGTTTACCATATTATTTTAATTACAACCTTTTCCATCAATAATAAATACATCGTTTACAACCTTGTAGTCTGAACGGGATACAGCACAGATAACCGAAAGAATTTCATCCGGTAAATCATCTTCAGTAAATGTTGCTGTTACCCTGCAATTCTTAATTGTTTTATTGGCAAAATCAATTTTTATATTGAAACGCTTCTCCATCTGCCGTGCAACATCTTCCATGCTAATGTCATTGAAATATATTTCTGCAGGTTTCCATGCAATTACCGGCAGCGTGTCAACAATTTTAGTCACTACAGACTCCGACTCGTTACTGAATGAAATCTGCTGGCTGGCTGTAAGCGTACCCAGCACTTTATTTTCTTTCAATACCTGCACTTTTCCGCGTGTTACCGTTACTTCTATATCATCTGTGTGTGGATAGGATTTTATATTGAACGACGTACCGAGCACTTTTACAGAAAGCTTTCCGGTGTGTACAAAGAAGGGGGTTGCAGGATCATGCTTAATATCAAAAAAACCTTCGCCCGTCAGGTAGACATCGCGATGATTACCGGAAAAAGCGGAAGGGTAATTCAGTTTGCTACCTGCATTCAATACTACGGTACTTCCATCCGGGAGGTGAATGGTTTGCCGGTCATTTTCTTTTACCGGTTTCGGCTGTACTGCAACGGTAGTTTCTTTATTTGCCTTTGCTGTTGAACGTTGAAAATACCACCAGGTAGGAATCACAACAAGCCCAAGGAACACGGCAGCTATTACAAAATAAGGCCAGCGAATTCTTGATGTAGCTTTATGAATCAACACATCGGTTTCTTCCTCACTGCTGATAACAGCAGAATACATTTTATCCCAGTCAACCGGGTGATGAACTTTTTCTTTCTTTACTTCTTCCCATAACAATTCCATTTCTTCTGATAATTCATCGTCGGATTTTGCGGATTGTAAAAGAGAAATCAATTCCTCCAGTTCTGAAGGAGAACATTGCCGCTGAAGGTAGCGGGCAAAAAGAAAACGAAGCCTGGCGGACTTATCCATATGGCAATCTGCTGACGCATATTGCGATCAGTCTATGGAAAGACACATGAAACAAACGGAAGGACTAATACCTTTAAAAAAAATTTATGCAGGAAATAAAAAAGGCAAATAAGAGCAGGCCATTATTATCAAGATACGAGCGGATAAAGCGAAGCGCCTGCACCAAATGATTCTTTACTGTGTTGCGGGACAGTCTCATCTTTTTTGCAATCTCCTGGTGATTCAATCCTTCGAAACGGCTTAGCTTATATACAAGCTGTCGTTGCGGAGAAAGCATCGTAATTGCTTCGTGCAATAATTTATCACTGTCGGAAAGTGATACCTGTTCTTCCACATCATTCGAAGATTGTTTCATCAAACCTTTCAGGTCCAGCAACAGCCTTTCATCATACTGCGCTTTACGAAGATGGTTCAACGTCTTATTGCGTGCAATTGTGAACAAATAGGACTCACTGTTTTCAATCAGGTGCAGCTCATGTCTTGCAAGCCACAACTTTAAAAATATTTCCTGTGTAATTTCTTCCGCAGTATAACGGGAATGAGTGATTGCTAAAATATATCCGAAGAGCCTGTCATTATAAGTATAAAACAGGGAAGTAAACATCTCCTCGCAAGCAGGTTTCCGATACCTATTGAACATTTGATAGCAATCGTTTTGGAATAAGTGTAATTATTACACTAAAAATAAGGAAATAACCATTTCAGCCCAAAAAATTGCAACAATTTTCATTGATGAAAATACCGGTTACAGAAAGTAAAAATCAGGATTTAATAAAGGCTGTATATTATTCGCCGAAGTATTCTACATAAATGCGCGGCGTTTCATACAGTTTGATGCAATGTAACTGAACACCGGATGGCAAGTGGGGCGCCAATTGTTGCCAGATACCGATGGCAAGATTTTCGGTACTGCAAAGTTTGCCTTGCATAAAGTCTACATCAAGATTCAGATTCTTATGGTCGAGCTTTTCGGTTACATGGTCCTGGATCAGAATGCTGAGCTTCTTTACATCGACGACAAAGCCAGTTTCCGGGTCAGGCTGTCCTTTTACCGTGACGTATAATTCGTAGTTATGACCATGCCAGTTGTCATTTGCACATTTACCAAACACCTCATCATTCTTTTCCCGGCTCCAGTCCGGGTTATAAAGCTTATGCGCTGCATTGAAATGTTCCAATCTTGTCAGGTACACCATAATATCCTTCAACTTAAAAAAAGAGGGTGCAAAGTTAAATGAAACGCAAGAAACCGCCACCAATTTCAGATTGTAGATTTAAGATTTTAGATTGCATCCGGGAAAATTTAAAAAGTACATGAACATACTTATTTGCGCTGCTACCGCTTTGGAAATCACACCGTTTCTTAATCAGCAACATGAGGAAACTGCAAAAGATATTGATGTTCTGATTACCGGAATAGGCCTTACAGCCACCACTTACAGACTTACAAAATATTTCAGCCTGAAAAAACCTGACCTGGTGGTACAGGCTGGCGTGGCAGGATGCTTTGATACAAACGCCGTGCTAGGATCGGTCTTCGCTATCAAACAAGAAACAATTGCAGATGAAAGTGTAATTGAATTAAAAAAACTGAAGACACTTTTTGATCTGCAACTCGTACCGCAGGACCGTTTTCCGTATTCGAAAGGATGGCTGGTAAACCCACACAAAGATTTTTTAAAGAAATCAAAACTGAAACAGGTAAAAGGTATATCGGTAAATGAGATTACAACGTCTAAACAAAAGATTGCCTTTTATAAAAAAGCCTTTGATCCCGTAGTTGAATCGATGGAAGGAGCGGCATTACATTATACCTGCCTCATGGAAAATATTCCTTTTCTGCAGATCAGAAGCATATCAAATACTATCGGCGAACGGAATAAAAAGAAATGGAACATGAAAGAATCCATCGTGAACCTGAACAATGAATTGCTGCGGTTGTTAAACACTATACAATCTTAGAACTAAACAACAGAATTGTGAAACTGACACTTGGCTTTTCTCCGTGCCCCAACGATACGTTTATCTTCGATGCACTTGTAAATCATAAGATCGATACAGAAGGCATTGAAGTAAATGCTGTACTTGAAGATGTGCAAACGCTGAATGAATGGGCAATTGCCGGCAAGCTCGATATCACCAAGTTGAGCTTTCCTGCTTTTTTTCAATCGCTTAACAAATACGTTCTGCTTGATTCGGGTAGCGCTCTTGGTAAAGGTGTTGGCCCTTTGCTCATCACAAAAAGTAAAAACCATTTCACTGAACAGGAGGTAAACAATGCTTCCATCGCTTTACCAGGTATTAATACAACGGCTAATCTTCTTTTCAGTTTCGCTTACCCAGGTGCAGTAAAGAAACAGTTCACAATTTTCTCCGGTATTGAAGATGCTGTATTGTCTGGTAAAACTGATTTAGGTGTTATTATTCATGAGAATCGTTTTACGTATCAGCAGCGGGGATTGCATAAAGTAGTTGACCTTGGCGAATATTGGGAAACGAAGATGAATGCGCCAATTCCATTAGGTGGCATCGCCATCAAACGATCTATCGATTCTGCGACTGTACAAAAAGTAAATTATGTTATCCGCAAGAGTCTTGATTATGCATTTGCTCATTATCCTTTTATTACAGACTATGTAAAGCAACATTCGCAGGAGATGAGCGAAGATGTAATGCGAAAGCATATCGAGCTGTATGTAAATGATTTTTCCCTCGACCTTGGAGAGAATGGCAGAAAAGCAATCGGGATACTGCACCAGACATTTTTAAAAAATAACCCGTCTTACAATAGTTCTTCCTCACTATTTCTTTAACGCAGCAGAATATACTTCGAGACAACGTTTGCGGGCAATTTCATGTTGCACGATTGGTTTTACGTACGTGAGTTCTTCAAATTCGGGTACCCATTTACGTATGTATTTCAATTGGGGATCAAACTTCTTCGTTTGCAGATCGGGGTTGAAAATCCGGAAGTAAGGTGCAGCATCGCAACCACTGCCTGCAGCCCACTGCCAGCCTCCGTTATTAGCTGCAAGATCATAATCCAGTAACTTCTTTGCAAAATACGCTTCGCCCCAGCGCCAGTCAATTAATAAATGTTTGGTAAGAAAACTGGCAACAATCATGCGCACACGATTATGCATGAAGCCAATCGTATTCAACTGCCGCATACCTGCATCTACAATCGGGTAACCTGTTTGGCCTTCACACCAGGCATCAAACTCTTTCTCGTTATTGCGCCATTTTATTTTATCGTATTCTGGTTTGAACGAACGGCTTTCCACATGCGGGAAATGCCAGAGGATCATTTGATAAAAATCCCTCCAGATCAGTTCATTCAGAAAAGTTTCACTCAATTCTTTCGCTTCGGCAGCCAGTTCACGAATACTGATGGTACCAAAACGGAGATGCACACTTAGCCGGGTGGTACCTTCAATAGCAGGGTAATCTCTTGTCTCTTTATAATTTCTGATCGTATCCTCCTTCCTGTTTTTAGCAGGAAAGTCTTCATCTGTTGTTTTGAAATTCATTGACCGTAGTGAAGGAATTTCTTTTGCCGCCTGCTGATGAAAGTTGGAAAAGTATTTCTTTGTTGGATAAGACTTCAGGTAAAATTCTGTCAGCGTCGCTTTCCATCTCTTTGAATAAGGAGTAAAAACCGTATAAGGATTACCGTCATCTTTTACAACTTCACTTTTCTCAAAGATCACCTGATCTTTGAACGTTGTAAAGCTGATATTCCTTAAACGCAAAATCTCGAATACCTCACGGTCTCTTTTTTTTGCGTATGGCTCATAGTCATGATTGGTAAAAACTTCTTCAATTTTATAATCGGCCAACAGTTCTTTAAATACCTCCGCCGGCGTTCCATACCGCACATCCATTGTTGAACCGAGTTTCACCAGTTGGCGTTGCATATCCTCTACAGCCTTATGAATAAACTCTAACCGACGATCGTGCCGGTCTTCTAATTCATCCAGGATATTTCTATCGAAAATAAAAACAGGGACAAGTTTATCAGCGCTTTTTAATGCATGGTATAAGCCAGCGTTATCGTGTAACCGCAGATCACGACGGAACCAGAATATATTAACAGAAGGTTTCAGTGTTCAAACTTATTTACCGCAATAAACTAAATAAAGACGGTCAGGAAAAAATTGTTTTGATAAAATCATTGTAAAGTCTTTCCGTAACAACCGATGAATATTCCTTACCTGCACAATTTTTTACCCAACGAATACCGGTAACCGCATTGGTAAGAAAAACTTCATCCGCCTGTAACAGATCCTGCTCTAAAACGGTGCCTTCCCGGTAAGTAATACCCGCAACGGCAAATTGCTCCAGAAGATAACGTCGCATCACACCATTGATACAACCTTCTGTAAGCGCAGGCGTGTACACCACTCCATCTTTTATTAAAAATATATTGGCAATAGTAGCATCTGCAATACCAGCATTTACATTCAATAGGATTGAATCATCTATGTTGTTCTCTTTTGCATATAGTGCACCGAGTACATAAGGAAGAAAATTAGCCGACTTGATAGTTGATATTATATCACAGGTTTTTCGGGCTTCTTTATAGATCGAAACCGATAAGCCCTTTTCATTAAAACGATTTACTAATACATCAGGCACACTGCATTCTATCAAATACTCAGGTTTTAATAAAGCTGAAGAATGCAGATTTCCATTTCCTCTCGATATGGTTAGCCGTATTCTGCAAAAATCACTGACGTTGTTTTTTTCAGCAAGAACTTGTACTGATTCCCGAATAGATGCTATGGTAAAAGAAACCGGCAGATCATATTTCAGGAACTTCAAACTCTTCAATAATCGATCAAAATGCAGTTCCTCTAAAATGATCTTTCCATTAATCATTTTCATCGTTTCAAAAAGGCCATCACCATAGCGAAATGAGCGGTTATCTGTCATTAACACAGGCTGATTCGCTGGAATAATGGTACCGTTTATGCAGATAAAATCTCCGGTATCGTTCATTGCATAAAAATAGAACACTCAGGCGCAATTGGAAAATATCCGATAAAGGCTTTATTATATTCCGGTAGGGAAGTTATGGGCTCTATATATTAGATGGCACGATGAGATATCAATTTTCACCTCAATCCGGATAATGTATTCTTAGAAACCTTAAGAGTAAATGAAGGTATATTTTAAAAGTTATCCGCAACCTGGTTTGATTATGAGATTTGGCTAAAGCCTTCACAGGATTTTGCTATTGTCCCATCATTAATGACGGTGTAATAGGTTGAAAAATTTCCCGGCTTTAGCCAAATAGGCCTCCTGGGATTTTTACTTTTGTCGAAACAAAATCCTGAATAATCGTTTTTTAATTTGCTATGATAGGCTTAGCATACAAAATCACACCGCAGGCAACATAATAATAAACTGTGCGCCTTCTCCTTCTTTGCTTTCTGCCTGTATAGTACCGTTATGCTCTTTGGTTATTATATCATACGCCAATGATAAGCCAAGCCCGGTACCCGAACCACTGGGCTTTGTTGTAAAGAAAGGTTGAAATATTTTATCAATGATGTCTTTTGGTATACCATTGCCGTTGTCGGTGATAGTAATGGCTATATTGTTTAATTGTTTTTTCGTACTAACGGTAACGGCTGGTTTATAAGTTTCTCCCTGAGCCTGACGATCCTGAGCCTGACGAAGGATTGCTTTCTCACGCACTGCATAAAACGCATTATTCAGCAGGTTGATCAATACACGGCCAAAGTCCTGCTGCACTATAGGTATTGTACCGATAGACGGATCAAGCTCCGCTCTGAAATCTGCATTAAACGAATTGTCCTTTGCCCGCAAACCATGATAGGAAAGCCGAATGTATTCATCGCACAATGCATTGATATCGGTTGGTTCCTTTGTTCCTGCTGTTTGTCGAGAATGCTGCAACATACCTTTCACTATTGCATCAGCACGACGACCATGAAAGTTGATCTTCTCCAGGTTTTGACGAATAGTGCCCGCCAGTGTTTTCACTTCCATCAAATCGCCACTACCGGCTACCACCAGCATTTCATCCATCAATTCATTACTCACTTCAGAAAAATTGTTTACGAAGTTGAGTGGGTTCTGTATCTCATGAGCAATGCCCGCAGTCAGTTCTCCGAGACTGGCCATCTTTTCACTTTGCACCAGTTGTGTCTGTGTTGTTTTTAGTGTATCAAGTGTATTGGTCAACTCTTCATACGATTCTGCATTTTCCAATGCAATGGCAGTATACACCGCAATATTGCGAAGCATATACAAATGATAATCGGAGTAGGCATTTTCTTTAAAGCTCTGTACGGTGATCACACCAAGCTTTTTCTCTTTCGCTATCAATGGAAGAAATATCACTGATACCGGTTGTCCACCTTCATGCGGGATCGGTATATGCTGCACAAATGATTTGTACTCATTTTGCATATTGCCCATATTGATTTCCTTTCCGCTGCTGAGGCAAACGACAGCAAATCGGTTATCATCGCTCATCTCATTTGTATAAAAGGGCAATGGCTGTCCGTTCTCCCAGGTAGCAGGAAATTCAATGCGTTTCAACCGTTCATTATAAATACCGATACCAAATATGGCCGCATCCATCAGCGTATTGACATTATTGTAAACGGTACTGATAATTTTATCTATCGACAAAGAAGAGTTGATCTTATGCCCTATCTCCCCCAGTAGTTCAACGTTTGCTTTTTGTATGGTCAGCTCATTTGCTTTAACGTCAATTTCGTGTTTTTGCTGCTGTAGAAGAATATTGGCCTTCTGCTGTTTGCGGTTGGCGCGAAGCAATAATATTGCTGTGATAATGATCAGCACCATTACAACCAAAGCGCTGATCAGGAAGTTTCGCTGTATTTTCTTCTGCTGATTAAGGGCATTGATTTGCGCTTCCTGTTTTTCCCGGTCATATTCATGTTGAAGTACCGTAGCTTTGTTCGCTACTGTCGCACTTTGCGTACTATCTCTGTAGCCTACATAGTCCCTGTAATGTTTATAGGCGTTTGCAAAATCTTTTTTATAGGCATATGCGTTGGCAAGGGCTTCTGTATTATCCCGTTTGTATTCCACGTTGCCTGTTTTCATAGCATCATTTAAGCCTTTCGTAGCATAATAGATAGCGCTGTCCGGCATATTTTTTTTCAGATAGGCGCGGGAAAGTATGCCATTGATCCAGGCCATCCCTTCATCGTCTTCGATATCTTTTGCTATCGCAAGCGAACTGAATCCATAATGGAATGCAGAATCGAGACTGTCGATACGTACATAAACGTCTGCCAGGTTGCTCAGCCCCACCTCTACCCTATCTGATCGTTTCTCACGCTGAAGACCTTTCTGGTAATTGGTTATCGCTTCAGGATATCTTCCTGTAAGCCTGAAGCTTTCTCCCATATCATTAAACAACAGTGTCTCAACATCCCTATCTCCATAGCGTTTGTTCGCTTCCGCAGCTTTTTGAAAATAAACAAGGGATGTTTGCTCATCGCCCAGGTAAGTGTACAAATTGCCAAGAGCCCGGTAACCACTCACAACACCGGAACTATAATTAATCTGTTCAGCATTTCGGAGCGACTTTAGTATATACTCCATTGCTTTAGGATAGTTTGCAAGAGAAGTCGTATAAATAGACCCGATATTCATTTGAGTCGCCGAAACCAATCGCAGGTTGTTGCTTTCTGTCGCAATCTTTTCAGCAGCAGTATACAGATCAAGCGCTTTTTTGGGGTCACTGAACCGGTACTCAAGCGCCCTGTTCATCGTAATTTCTGTTTTCAAAGCCATATCTTTCAACAAGTCGGCAATGGAATCGGCTTTTGCCAGTGTTACCAGCCATGTTTCTGATCTGTTTTTCCTGAAATCTGCATACGCTAATCGCAAAAAAGCATAGCCGATACCGGTAGTGTAGTCTATTTTTTGAGAAATGGTCATTGCTTCCGTAGCGAGCCGCTCTACTTGATCTGGCACATCTCTTAAGATATAAGCCAGTTTAATTAACCTGTTAACACGGAGAGTATCTTGCTGCGGATGATCAGCAATTTCTTGTCGTAATTGCTCAATTTCGGTGGGCTGTGCATGTACCGTATACGCCGCAATTAAAAGCGATAAGCAGAAAATGATTTTATGCATGTATCTCGTGCTTGAATGAAATAGGTATGGAAGATTTATCAACTACTTGTTATGCATAGTGCAGGATTTCAATTCTCGTTCGTTAAGGTAACTAAAAGTAGCGACCAAATTTCAATTATATCATCATGTTGAATAGTTTTTTTAAGCCTTTCACCTGACCATGTTTTCCAGTTGTCTACCTCATTGCCCAACATGGTCGCATGAATGAGAGTAGTTAACTTCACCAGCTATGAAGAAAAACGTTTTGACTTTTGCTGCCTTTTCATTGCTGATTGGCTTTATCAGCAATGCACAACAATTAGACCCTACTCACCTCGTGCCGTTTCAAAAGAATTTGTCTGCCGAATGGAAAGCTTCATTATGGAATAATGAACAGAAGGTCTATAAAGGAGATGAACTGCGCACAATTGGTATGCCCTGCGGCGGTATAGCAACCGGCCAATTGTATGTACGTGGTGATGGCACATTGGCAAACTGGTGGATTGCCAACAATGCTTACAATACAGGATATGGCGTTGATTCATTAACACACTTTAATACGGCACTCGGTCCATGGACTGTTTGTTATAAAACGTTTACACCACCCAGTTATATCGACCAGGGTTTTGTGATAAAAGTAAAACAGGGAAATGCAGTTACTACAGTTGCATTGAATAAAGAAGGTTTTGACGATATCTCTTTTATCGGAGAATACCCGTTGGCAACAATCGGGTATAACCGAAAATCCAAGCCATTACCGGTTGCCATAAAGGCGGAAGTCTTTTCCCCTTTCATTCCGCTCAATGCAAAAGAATCGGCTACTCCAGGAACCATTTTAAAATATACTATTAAGAATACGTCTTCTCAACGAGCCACAGTTTCACTGGAAGGCTGGCTGCAAAACCTTGTATGTATTGATATCGCCGGTGAAATCAATGCCGAACGAAGGAATAAGATATTAAAGGGAAACGACTATACTTCGGTAGTGATGGACCTGACTGAAAAAAGCGTTGCCGCCAACGAAAGAAAACCAATCATCAAACTGTATGATGATTTTGAATCGGGTTATGGCAAATGGACTGTGACCGGCGATGCCTTCGGTACTAAACCGGCAACAGGAAGTTTTGGTGGTGATCAAAGTCGAGTAAATGGTTTTACGGGACAGGGCTTAATCAACTCCTTTCTGAATGGTGATGGCACAAAAGGTAAAATGGTGTCAAAAGATTTTGTGATCAACGATGACTATATCATCTTCAAACTGGGTGGTGGCAATCATCCGCAAACAACTTGTTTTAATCTTGTGATAGATGGTAAAATAGTTCGCAATGCCACAGGCTTCAATACAGAAACGCTGGAACCAAAAAACTGGGATGTAAAAGAACTAAAAGGTAAAACAGCGCATTTTGAAATAATCGATAATGATGCAGGTGGTTGGGGGCATATCAATATGGATGATATCGCTTTCAGTGATATGGCGGTAACAAAGGATAAATATTTTCCTGCTAACCATCCCTATTTCGGCAACCTCTCTCTATCGGTGCTGGGCACTGGCAATTACGGCGATGCAGATTATAACGGTTTTAATGATAATAGCAGAGACAATATAGCAGCAAAGACAGCAACCGAAAAAATAAACGGCGCTGTTGGAAAAACGATTGAACTGAAACCCGGAGAAACCAAAGACATCACCTTCCTGCTGACATGGTATTTTCCCAACAGGCCTTCTTATTACTATGGCAGCGATGTAACAGATGTTATCGGTAACGATTGGAACCAGGCGCTGCCAACCACCGATGCTACGATTATCGGCAATATGTACAGCAACTGGTTTGGAAGTTCGGTTGATGTTACTCGTTATTTAAACCAAAACCTGCAACGACTGAGTGATGAAACAATGCGCTTTCATGATAGTTATTATAATAACCGCACTGTTCCTTACTGGCTGGCGCAACGTTTACTGATGCCGATATCCACATTGGCTACAGAAACCTGCCAGTGGTGGGCAAATGATAAATTCTGGGCCTGGGAAGGTGTTGGCTCTTGCGTAGGCACCTGCACACACGTATGGAACTATGAGCAGGCACTGGCGCATTTCTTTCCCGAATTGGAACGAAACATCCGCGAACGCACCGACTTTGATATTTCATTCCAGAAAGATGGAAGCGTGTTGGCCCGAAACGGATGGGGCGGTGTATTAATTGATGGACATGCAGGAGCTGTGTTAAAAGCGTATCGTGAATACCTCAACTCTGCATATCCTATTTTTTTGCAAAGAAACTGGGATCGCATAAAACGGGCAACCGAGTTTATCATAAAAGAAGATGAAAATGAAGATGGCCTGATTGAAAAAACACAGGCGAATACATACGATATCGCTTTTTATGGAGCGAATACATATGTCGGCTCTCTCTACCTCGCCTGCCTGAAGGCATCTGCGCAAATGGCCATCCTGATGCAGGACACTGTCTTTGCGAAACGATGTAATAAGATCGCACAAGCGGGTGAAGACAACACCGTAAAGAGATTATGGAACGGAGAATATTTTATACAGGATGTGAACCTCAGTCAGCACCCGGAGTTTCAATATGCCACAGGTTGTTTAAGTGATCAGTTATTCGGGCAAACATGGAGCCATTTGGCCAACCTCGGTTATATCTATCCGAAAGATAAAGTAAAACAAACATTGCAATCAATCTGGAATTATAACTGGACAACCGATGTAGGTTACCAGAACAAACAACATCCTCCTGAGAGAACGTATGCCAGCTTTGGAGAGCCTGGTTTATTTATTTGTACGTGGCCCAAAAGCCCGCATATGGGAGAAAAAGGTGTGCGTTACCGTGATGAAGTATGGACAGGCATCGAGTACCAGGTAGCAACAAATATGATTTATGAAGGAATGGTAGATGAAGGATTGTCATTAGTACGAAGTGTGCATAACCGCTATAACGGAACGAATCACAACCCCTGGAATGAAATAGAATGCGGTGATCACTATGCCAGAGCCATGGCATCGTGGGGCGTGATGATGGCATTAGAAGATTTTTATTATAACGGACCGGAAGGTATTGTTGGATTCAGCCCACGTATACAAGCCGATAAATTCGAAGGCTTCTTCACTGCAGCGCAAGGATGGGGCAATCTTGTACAGGAAAGAAAGCAAGGCGTGCAGATCAACAAATTACTATTGCAATATGGCAAGTTGAGGGTAAAGCAAATTGAAACAAGTATTATCATTAAACCTTCAATGATAACTGTAACTATCGGCAGTAAGACTATTCCTGCAACCTTTGCGATGGTGGACGGAAAAGTAAAAATTAATTTTAGTGAGCAAGAGATTGTTGCGGGAGAGGCAGTGGTTGTGACAATCAAGTAAACAACGAGTAAAAAGCAGGCACAGGTTGCGATATCTGCGCCAGATTAAATTCCTGATTTTATAACCACCTTTACTCATGCTTTTTGTTAAAGGAGAACGTTTGATGGTCTCGCCTCGAGCGGGACTATCCACGGCATTCTATAATTTTTGTATTTACTATTGGTATTGAAGAGCAAGAACACTACCGATAGCGGAGGTTGCCCAGCAATCTATTTGCTTGAATAAATAACAATAGCAAACACAGCAACAGTAAGGATCATATAAACAATAAATGTTCTAAACAAATATTTTATTTGATTCTCTGTCAATTGAACGCTAAGTATCTTTTTTCTTGGATACAATAGACTCAAAAGAAAAAAAATAAAAATTATTCCTCCAACGCAATAAAGCATTTTTTCACTCTTGTCAAAAGGTAATAATTGCTGAAACTGTTCCCTGCCTATTATAAATATAAAAACGGTTATCACATTTAATAATATAAGCATGGATAATATCAATTTTGCATTAAAAATGCAGTTACCCTCTCCATACCTTCCTGCAGCCTGACATTTTGCTATAAAAACATTTAGTATTTTATTCATATTATTTGTTCGATTTGCTTCCCAGCCAGGTCTCCTCGGCAAATTTCAGACACTTTCTTCTGTAAATAACTAAGAGGGAGCCGATAGCTATCGGCTCGGCCGCTATACTCATTAAGGCCGAAAGGACTGCTGGCCAGACATCGGCTTAGAAGCATTCTAATGCGAGACTCGGCGGCAAAGCAGTACACTACCCTATTGTGTTCCTAATACTTTTTTATTTATCCAAGGTTCAGCATTTTTATTCTTGTACATAATTTCTTTCACGATAAAGTGGTACGTCCTTGAAAGGAAAGCGTAGTCTTTATTCACAGTTTCAAAATCTTTAGGAGCGTGTATAAACGTTGCTGTATACAAGGCAGAATCAAGCTGCTCCATCAAAACCATCCGACTTGAATATAAAACATATCCTGCTTTATAAAGTTTATCAACAGCAGTTGTATCGAACGATTTTAAGAAACTCAGATTGTACATATTACGAATAGAATCCAGTGATTTTTTTTGCAATTCTCCCAAATCAAATTTTTCATAGCTGATTTCATCCTTATGAAAACTTTCAGGGTTAAAGAAATAAAGCTCGCCCTTAAGTTTAGCATCCTTTATATAAAGTCTTTTCATAAAAAGAGGAAAACTGTCATTCATAACCGGCTCCCAGATCCTGAATTCAAATTCTTTGTTGTGGTTTATGACAAGTGGTTTCAAACCGATCTGGCAGGCATACTTTTTTAAAATATCCTGAGGGGGTTTTTTTTCACTGATTATACGGATATTTTTTACGGGTATCCCTATATCACAATTTTGACAGGCATATAACAAAAATGCCATTACAAATAAATTTATAATTTTCATGATCAACGTTATCTTCCATTTGGAAAAATTCGGTTATAAGCATCCTGCATCCATTCAATAAATTTTTTCCTATCTACGAATGGATTGTATGTATATCGTGTTTAAAAAATCCCCCGTTCTCCTTAGTCTTCGCTATTTTTTCTTATCAGTAAAGAACATACAAACTTTAGGATGCTATGTTTAGTCTGCGACTAAACATCAGCTTCAAAGAAGCTGTCCACCTTACTGCTGTAGCAATATAACCTTCTTTTGTTTTTCAGAAATTAACTTAAATAAAAACAACATCCAGCAATCCGCATTTCTTTATTTGCTTATAATCTTTTGCACTGCTATACAAATATTCTTCTGGTTTTTCTACAATGCCAGCTTCTATAGGATTGTTATGAATGTAATTCAGTTTTTGATAAACAAATGCAGAACTATATAGTTCTTTCGGCTGATTGTCCTGCCTCCAAATCCCGATAGCTATCGGGAGATATTCGCTATTTCTGCTATTTTTTTCTCCTGCTTGTTTGAACAATGACAACATCCACTCTTTTCTGCTTTCATGTTCGTTTTCCTGAATTGCTTTTATGATCTGCTTGCTTGTAAATTTCTTAAAATCCCTGAGTATGTCACTCAGGTCTTCTTTCGCGGCTACTATTAAATGCAGATGATTGCTCGTAATACACCACGCATGTAGTATCAATCCTTTATTTTCCTGGCAATGCTCTATGCTTTCCAAAACAATATCACGGTAAGCTTTTCTCGTGAAAACATCTATCCTCCCGATAGCTATCGGGACCACAGTGGCAAACGTTATAAAATGTACTGCCGCCTGGTTTCTTATTTTATAGCCACCCTCGCTCATAGCTTTCTTACTAAAGTAGAAAGGTTTGATGGTCTCGCCTAAGGCGAGACTAATGGTTAGTCACAGACTAACCATAACATCCTGTATTTTTTATTTTTTACTACGTGTAGACGAGAGAATGAACACTCAGCACAACAGGGGGCAGGAAAAGCAATACTATTTGCAACGGAGAATCGGCTATGGACTAATTGGTGCTTGACTTTCACTTATAAATCTCAAAACAGTTGCCAGCCTATCAAACTCGCTATAACTGTGTATAGCATTTTCGCCAATAGCTTTTTTTAAATACACCACATCCTCTTTAAGAGAACCAACCACTGGCGTGGGGGTGTCTATAAAATTCATCCATTCATCAGATGAAACAATCCAATATTCATTACCCTTAAAATCTATTTTACTACATTTATCTCTTTGTAGTTTTTGAATAATTAGTTTAAATAGTATTTCTAATTCTTCTATAGTAATGTCGTCCATTATTATTGTAAATTTTGTATTTGTTGATTCGTGTTTTGTAAATCAGTTTCCTTTTGCTGAAGTTGTGTCTTGGCCTTATCTAATTCTGCTTGATTCTTCTTTATCTGCTTTTCAAGTGCTTTAATCCGTCCTTCCATTAACTTTCGTAACTGTTCAGGAGTTTTACCCTCTTTTAAGTCAGACCTTGTTTTGCCCTCTGGGTCGTTTTTGAATTCTTCTAATTTCTGTTCGTGTTCTTTAACATTTTTATCCAGCGACTTAACAGCCCTTTCTAAAGATTTAATCTCACCTTGTAACTCATTAGCTTTCTCCGTTAAATTATCAACTTTTTCCGCTTTTACTTGCGCCTCAAATTCCTTAATCTTACTCTCCGGAACACTAACAGTATTTCCCTTTGCATCTGCTGTGATTACCATTGAAGTTATTGTATACTGATTAGTTAAGTTCTGTGCTGTAATCACGGTGTTAACTACGGTTTCAGCAGTTCTGTATGCCCTGTAAGCCCTCCATAGTCTCATGGCCCATACAACACAACCCGGACATTTTCCATCAGGATCATTGAAGCGAATTGAATTATTATACGAAAATTGATAAGGTGTTAAACTTTCTTGGTTCCCTTCTTCGGTCAAAGGGTCTATCTGTATAAATCTTCCAATTTGCTGGTCGTATGTTCTTGCATTAAAATCATAAACTTCTAAACCACTGCCATCACTAAATTCCTTGTTCTGTATTTCATTACCATTAAACTCTTTTTTGTTTGGGCATCCACAACTATTATCATTCCCTCCTGCATTAAGGGCTTTCCTACTAATGCCGCTCATTGTCAACCCGAACGGATAATAATGGGTTTCTTCCAGTAATGGCCCTCTTGTATGCACCACCTGCAGGTTGTCAAAGAACACGTTTACCGGGCTTTCGTTGCTGCAATAAATATACACATATCCATTCTTTGGCGCCACTTTGTTCTGCAGCTCACTGTAATGGTCTTTTGCACCTGCTGTATTATTTACTGCGCTAAAGCCACCGTCGGCATACTTAAACTGTTCATCTAAAAAGATATAGTTTATAAAGGCTTTCGGCCGTTGCGTATACTTCGGATCATCCCTTCCGGGAGCTTTCAAAAAGCTGTTATCGATTGACCCTGTTACGCCGGATATGCCATTCAAATCGTTTGCTGAAGTATGAGCGCCTGCTGTTGCTCCGCCGGGCGTGCCCATCAGGCCATTCAATAGTTCCAGCACCGGCACATTGGCATTAACCGCGCTGCCACCGGTATTATTCTGAAAATAATAGCTCTTGCCGAGTATATCTATCCTGTCGCCAGCCATTACTTTTAATGTAATGCCTAAGCCTGTTTTGTTTGTATTACCGTTTAGTTTGTACAGCTTTGCACTGTTAGCTCCTTCAAATGCTGCATCCGACGGGTTGTTGCCGATACCATTATCATTAGTATAGGTTGGCGGGGGCTGTGTTAAACTATTTGCCTCAACAATTTTTGTATTATCAATCGTATAATACTTTTGTTCAGTGGCATTTTTTGCATCTTCAAGGCTCGCTACAGGATATTTATCTACCTGCCGCTCATCGGTCAATACCGTTCTTACATTACCGAGATGATCTTTGATGAAGTAATCGAAGACAAAGTTGTACGTGTTAAGTTGTACGTTATACGTACTGCGCACTCTTCCCTCCTCCTGGCCGAAGAACTGCAGTTTGTCATTATAATTCATGGCGGTTAGCGATGGGGCTGAATATTGTTTGCTTTCGTACACAAAGGCGCCAACGTAGTAAGTAGTGGTAATGATCTTCGTAGTTACGTATTTACCTTCGGCATCTTTTATAGTACCGCTCGTTTCTTCGGCTATCTTCTTTTGCTTTATACCAGCGGCATCATAAATATATTTTATGGTACCCTTTGCTGTGGTAATTAGGTATGGCAGGTTTAAATGATTGTAGGCAATGCTATTGATAGCTTTATTATTATCAAGGTTCAGGTTACCGTTCACATCGTAGCTGTAATCAGTGATTGCGTCAAACTGGGACTGTGCGCTGGAAGCCGATAATGCATTCTTGGTAGCATACTGGCTATGCGTAGCTGCCGTGCGGAAATCACCCAGGGTGGTAGTCGCGTCATTATTAAAATCCACCACGCTCTTCAGCTTATTGCTGTTGCTGTTATAGGTGTAGCGCATATCATCAAGCACAGGACTGCTGCTCAACTTCAGGCCCCATTGCTTCATCTTCAGAATGTTGCCATTTTCATCATAAGCGCTGCCGTTGTCATTGCCATCGCCCATCAGCATATCAAAGTTTACTGCAGCATCGTCCGCATAGACGCTGCCGCTCTTCTGGCTGAAGTCGGCATCCAGCAACCTGTTCACTTTATCATAGCTGAATCCATAGGCCCTTTCCACATCATCACCCATACTATGCCATTTTATTCCAGCTATATTGCCATTGTACTGATTATTATCGAAACCCCAGTCATAGTTTAATTCCATACCGAAGCGCCGGTTCCGTCTCAGTGGAACTGCTTTTGTTGGCATAATACCGGTTGATACCTTTCAGCCAACCACGAATGTTGTAGGTATAGCTCAGCGTTTCCAGTTGGGTGTTGCTTTGCGGCAGGCCATTGGCATCTTTTACCTGTCCCAGCTTTTTAGACTTCAGTTGCCCGAGCTCATCGTAGCTGTTCTTTGCAATAAGCGTTTTCTTTGCAGCATCGTCATTGATCGTTTTCCAGGTCTCCTGCAGTCGCCCTGCAAAGTCGTATTCATAATTGGTTTTTACTTTTACGGCTGTTGCTGATGGATTGTTATGAGCAATGACGCTGCTGATTACTTTGCCCACAAAGTCGTAACGGTTGGTTACAATATCATTGCCGCCCCTATAATTATCTGCCTGCGATTGTACTACCCGGCCGCGGTCATCATAATAGTTTACTGTTGTGAGCCAGGCACCTGCAGTAAGGTCGGCAGGGTTTTCGATTGTTCTTACTTTACTCACGGTTATCATGCCTTTTACCTGACGGCTATAGTCAGAAGGCATGGTTTCCGCATGCAGGTTACTGCCTGCATCGAGGCTGGCATTGTAAGTTGTTGTAAATGTTTTGGATGCTCGCTCATAATCATCATAATATGTTTTTGTGAGTGCAACGAAATTAGTCAGCGAACTCAATGGGTTTTTATTAATTACCATTCCGTCCACCACCGTTGTTTCTTCATCTGCGCCACCCGTTGCGGAAACGATCTCTGCGGTGAATTCGGTTTTATCAGGCGTTTCAAATTCGGAGATCATCGTTATACTTTTGAGTGCCTGTTCCACTTGGCCATTCACGGTCATTCCGCTCAACTCCTTGTCTGCAGGCAAGCCAGCAGTTGAAGTAGAAGTTGTGGTGGTCTGCGAGGTTACCGCCGTTTGCAACGTACCGGCGTTGCCGCTGTAGTTGGCCATGCCGGTCATTACCGGGCGGTTCAGCGCATCGTATAGCGTTACCATCCATTGGTTCTTACTACGCAGGTTCGCATCCTGTGTCAGTACCAGTCTGTCCCTTGCATCATAGATCATATACACCCAACCGGCTCCAGGTACTTTTTTAGCGATCATCCGTTGCCGGTAGTCGTATTCATAGCGGAAGCAGAGTTCCGGTATCACCTCCGTAGTGCCGCCGGTCTGTGAAAAGCTCCAGCTATGCGATAGCAACCAGGTGACTGCTTTTGGTGGTATTACAAACCGCAACTGCCCCAGGTCATCATAGATATAGTATGTACATAAAAAACCGGTATAACCGCTATAGTTGGTGGGAATGGTACCTGACTGCACTTTCTTCAATATTACTTTTCCTTCTATATCCTTGTATTCTACTACAGCATTTTTCTGTTCATCGATGGTGACTGTTTTATACAGCGTGCCGGCTGCATATTCCGGCAGCGTACTATTCAATGCAGGTATATTGGTACCTGCATCATCACCACTATAGGTTAATGCATTGCTCGTTATACCCCACACTTTTACCTTATCATCGGTAGTGTTGGTTAGGTATTTTTGTTCAACAGATTTTTCCGAAGCGATATCGGATGGATTGTAAGAACCAGCCCAGCTATTACCCGGTGCAAATGTTTTAGTTACCCTGTTCAGCGGCGATGGCTCAAATTCTGTTCTGCTATACAATGCTGTTTCTCCCGCATACATCAATGCCCCTGATTCGTCTTTATATACCGTTTTATAAAAATTATCCTGGTCGGTAAATGGCGCCGTCTTATAAGCCCCCGTGTTCGTGGCACCGCTGCTTTGTACATAAGGCAGGTATTTGAACTGTTCCCGCCCGAATGCATCATAAACTACCGGCGCTACAAGGTCCTTAGGTGAAGTGCCCGGACTGGCCTGGCGACTTACAGTTTGAACAGGTCGACCTAATCCATCAAAATACTGGGTTGCTTCGCGTATATTCTGATAGCCATTTGTTGCGGCTGCATCAGATTGAAACGTATTAATATCCGTATATCGTCCCATTGCTTCCCAGGTACGGATATAGTTGATCGTAGTGGGTGTAGTTTGTGTGGGCAACCCTGCCACCGTACCCTTGGAGGCGGGTGACTGTGTTGCCGTACCAGGCTTATTCACCTGCAACTGGGCGGCAGCATTCCAGGCCGACAATACAGCAATAGCGATAACGAAAATCTTTCTTCCGCCTGGTAAAGTAACTTTATCTTTTATCATAGAAGCTTTGGCTTGTATCCGTTTATTATTGAGATCATCCACGATGCTGAACATTATTTTTCTAACCATTGAGGAATTAGGAATGATGGGCTTTTCTGTTTATAAGCATCAACTTTTTAATGGCTTCCTTTCTGTTTTTCCCCTTGTTCAAGCAATTGCTTTAATAGTTTTTTTAAATCAGCTATCTGTTCTGATTGCTGATCTATTTTTTTCTGCTGATCATCCAGCTTCTGATTTTGCAGATCAATCTTTTTATTCTGACCGATTGCATACAGCGTCAGCTCTTCTACTTTCTTTACCAGCAGCACCTGGTTATCGCCAATGTCAAGCCCATCTTTTTCCACTTCGCAGGTTGTTGGCATCTCCGGTAAATGATGATTCGAGTTGATATATTGCTCTACTTCTTCCAATGTGGGTAACCGGTAGTCTTTGTCAAAAACATAGTCTGCAAAAGGTGATGTGGTCACTTTTATCTTTCTGGCGCCAATAGTACCTTCTACTGCAAGCCCATAACTCCCTGGGTTACTCGTGCCGATGCCGACATTGCCGGTAAAGTAACTTGTTGCTGCATGTGATGTGAGGAGTTCGAGCGGTCCGCCACCTTCAACGGCAAATTGCAATCTTTTATATCCAGCAACATTCGGCCTTACAACATAGCCGTCTGTTGCAGTTGTTCTTTTAAGCACCAAATCACCTCCATCGATAATTACATTGCTGTTGGTATAGATATTACCTCGTACATCCAAGAGTTGCGCCGGAGCCGTTGTACCAATGCCGACACTCCCATTTGACTGAAGACGCATTATTTCACCATAGCTACCTCCAAATGCAACTCCATCCTGACCGCCCTTCGGATTAAACTCCAGGTACCCCTGTGGAGTAACGTCCGTAATAAATTGTAGTCTCGCTCCTACGTTTTCCCAACTATTACCCACGGTATGCCTCTTAAACATAAACTTGAAATTCCCGCCATTAGGCGTCGATCCGGAAAAATTAGCGATCTCCGTTGTACTGCCGATAGTATTAGCTGGCACATTCGTATTGTGAACTTGTAAAAGATTGCTTGGCGCACTTGTACCAATACCAACTTTACCGCTTGCCATGCCATTTATAAACAACGTAGGCGCGCCATCACTACCAATAAAAAAGTTATCGGTACCTGACCATACATAAGGATGTGGCGTACTATTTCCGATTCCCAGGTTTAGCTGCCCGGTATTATTTTGAATTGTAATCATTGAATTAGCCACTGTATTGGCTTTGAAAATGGCCATCGAACTCCCTGAAGTATAAACATGTAGTGGCGCCTGGGGGCTCGCTGTACCGATACCAATATTACCTGCCGGCATGCCAGTAGAGTTTTGCCCGTGTACATTTCCGATAGTCAACACAAGAGTTGTTGCGATAATAATGTTCAGAATTCGCTTCATTACTTATTTTTTAATCGTTTTATTTCCTCTGATTGTTCCTCTATTTTTTTATTCAGGCCGATAACATACAGCGTCAGCTCTTCTATCTTCTTTACCAGCAGCACCTGGTTATCGCCAATGTCAAGACCATCCTTCTCTACTTCACAAGCTGTTGGCATTTCCGGTAAATGATTATTGACTTTGATATATTTCTCTACCTCTTCCAATGTCCGTAACCGGTAGTCCTTGTCAAACACATAATCAGCAAAAGATGATGTAGTTACCTTAATCTTTCTGGCACCAATAGTACCTTCTACAGCAAGTTTGTATGTACCGGGAGTACTAGTACCGATGCCGATGTTATCTGCTTCACTAATGGCCAATGCCGGCGTACCGGAATTATTCCATTTCCAAATGCCAAAAACATTACTATTAGGTGCATAGCCAATGCCATTTACCATATTACCGTTTCTCACAAACGACAGGTATAGCTTGCTATCACTAAAGGAAGCCGGTCTCACCAGTTGAAGCATTCCGTAAGAAATCGGGTCTACCCCGTCTCCAATCATGGCATTACCATTCACCTGGAATTTATTTACAGGACTAGTAGTACCGATACCCAGGTTACCATCCATGGTTAATCTCATTTTTTCCTGTGTATCGTCATAATAATTTGTAGTTGCGTTAGGCGCTGTAAGCCATCGAAAGCAAAAGGGCGAAGCAGGGTTTCCATTAATAGCCATGCTGACAGATCCGCTTGACTGTAGCATCATACCACTACGGTAATTTGCAGATGCAAGCGAGGCAATCAGGTAATTGTTATAAATGTTTTGTTCATCTGCCAGTTTAAGAGTACCGGCTGCGCCAGTGCCTGTACCGATAGATACGACACTGTTCGTTTCAGTAATCACACGGCTCCAGGCTTGTGTTGAACTGCTGTTTGTTTTACGAAACCAAAGATTCTGATCAAAAAAACTGCCCGCAAACTGCATAGCGTAGTTATTTGTTTTATTGGAATGTCGAACGTCCAGCAAATGCCACCAGCTACTGGCACCCGTCGGGTAATTTACCGGCGTTACGGTTTGAAAGAAGCCGGATTGAGCGCCAGCGTCTCCCTGCAAACCTGCATTGTCTCGTGTTTCTGTGCGGCTCTTATCAATACCCCAGTCCTGGCCCATTCCCTGTAAGCCGGCACATATACTCACAACTAATACAACCTGTTTTAACATGTAATACCTTTTATTCATAATGACATTATTAATTATTAGGGCTTCTTTCCAGTTTTTCCAGTCTACTAAGCAACTGTTTATTCTCTTTCTTTAATTCAATCATATATAGCGTCAGTTCTTCAATCTTCTTTACCAGCAATACCTGGTTATCACCAATGTCAAGCCCATTTTTCTCTACTTCACAAGTTGTTGGCATTTCCGGTAAATGATGATTCGCGTTGATATATCGTTCTACTTCTTCCAATGTGGGTAACCGGTAGTCTTTATCAAATACGTAGTCCGAAAAAGATGTTGAGACTTTCACCTTTTTAGCACCGATGGTGCCGTCTACCGCCAGTTTGTAGTTGTCCTGGGGGTTTATGCCAATACCGACATTACCGATCTGACCAAGAGACATAGTCTGTACCCCACCTTCTTTCGGAAAAAAACCAAGCTCTCCGTCCGGAGCAACACGAACTCTGTATTCATAAACTCCATTGGTTCCTCCATTCCAGATCATTCTCGCTCCATCTGCATTCTCATTTTTCAACCGGAAATCTCCCGCTACAGATAACCGGGTATCGGGCTTGGAAGTGCCGATTCCAACATTACCGGAAGGATCTACAGCGAGCCCATTTGAATAACTATTATTTCCATAATAGGCAATACCCGTGCGGCTGGTTACTACGGCAGTTCCGTTAAAGTCTGTGCCTGTTACATTCAGATCGCTTCCCCATACATCCAGTTTCACCCGCGGTGAAGCTGTTCCGATACCAATATTTCCGGTTGGCGTTATGCGCATACCGGAATAGCTGTTGCTCCACGGGCCTATTACAAGGCCGCCGGCATCCGCTTTGTCTATATCGGAGCCCTTCCAGAAAAGAAGTTTATCGCCTGCCTGCGTTAGCGAATTCCAGGCACCTCCTGTAGTGCCGACCAGCATGGCGATATCTGTTTTATTTCCAGCCAGCCAGATACCGTCATTACTGGCACCAGTAGCTACAATCAGCTTTGTGAACGCATTCGTAGTACCTATCCCAACATTCCCGCCATTGTGAATGCGCATCCGCTCCGCACCATTTTGTAAAAATTGGATGACATTCTTATCCGCATCATCTCTTGCGGGACCACCGAGGCGAAGAGCTCCACCACTATTACCGAAGGAGCTGCTGGGTACACCGCCCTGCAGATTGAGTTCGTAACCATCATTATTACTCCCGATAAAGTTGCCATAATCCTGACCACCGATAACAGTCGCGCCAATACCTTTTTGAACTTGCAATGGTCTAGATGGAGCAGTTCCTCCTGTGCCAATACCAATATTTCCTGAAGGCATTCCCGGCGAATTTTGTGCATTTACATAATTTGTAAATAGCAAAAACAGAAAGGACAGTATTTTCAAAAGTTGTTTCATTGTTTATCTTTTATATCTCGTTTGTTATTAAAACTTATCTGTATCATTAATTCTATTTTCTTACTTCTATCTTCTATCTTCTTTTTAGAATCAACCGACCATACCTCCCCCGTTTAGAATTCCTCCGTATTCTATATTCTTACTTCTATCTTCTTCTTATATTTTTTATGCTGTCAGGTACTATCCGGCTGCAGTCTATGGTTTAGCCTGATATTGATAATCGAATTTTTTGATGATATTGTTATCTTGGTCCCGGATCAGTTTTAGCCTGCCGAGATCGTCATACTCGTAGTACATTATTTTATTATTGGGGTCGCATTGACTTGCTATTCCCCCTAAGGGAGCATATGTGTAAGTAGTGAATAGTGATTTCGCAGGACATAACCGGAGTTCATCAATCGAAGCTGACATACCGGAAACGGTGATTACACCGCCCGGTGGGTTAACAACTTTGTGTTCATAATAAGTCCATCCATTCACTGTTCGCCCCGCAACTGATGAAGTACCATTCACAGAGACATTTCCACTTTTTTTCCAGCAAGAGACAATGTAATTGCTTCCTATACTTAAACCGCTTCTAACAATGTCACCACCGAATACATAGCATTTTTTACCGGTAGGTGAAGTAGCATCGGCCACCGGAATACCAGTAAATGTCCAATTACCATTTGAAACTGTTTCAAACGAGGTATATGCTATATTATCTGAAGTAGCATTGTCGGCTTGAGCAATAATCTTATTATAGATTTCATCCCAAATAAATGCTTTAACCCCGCTCGTCTGTTGTATGTCTTTCGCTAATGAGCTTGTAGTATAACTTACTGATTCGTTTAGTTTATATTTTGAGTCAAACGCGATATCATATGTTGAACTTCCAATATTATAGTACGAAGGAGTAAATTCAGTATTCATTCTAACCATTTTATTAGTTTCAAGTAGATAGGAATTTGTCAACAACGTTCCCTGGTAAATATTAAATCGCGCCGATTTAACCCCAAAATCACCCGACATAGATTTTTTAATTACTATCTCTTCAATAGGCAGATTATAAATATGGTTATTTTTTAAAGATTCAATGGATGTTGCATTGCCGGCTGCAAATACTGAAGTTGTTGGAGTAGGGTAAGATAGAGGCCTTTTAAAATAATTAATAGTTTGACTTCCATCGGAGTTATAAGACACTACATATTCTGGCTGGTAAAATTGGTTGTATCGATATTCCTTTTTTTGTACAATGTTGATATTATCACTAATGTAGGTTTTATCAACCACGCTATCTAATAGTGTAAAAAAGGATTTTGCTGGAGTCACACAAATTGACCACCTGCGCCATCTTCCACCATCACAACCATATGCTGGGATTGATGTACCTTCAAAAGCAGCCACATATTTTTCATAGGTTGCCGAGGACATCCCATAGTTATCTTCCACCTTCAGGCTATAGAATTTTTGACTATAGTCCGCCTGTCTGTAATAGTAATTAGTAGATTTTATTCGGACATTAGCACTATTATAAACTTCTTCCAGATATAATTTTCCGTCTAGAGAACGAACAGGAGTAGGGGCAATATTAGACCAATCTTTCAAAAGAAAACGCACTCCAGTCACATCAAATGGAGTGGCATCGGTTCCCTTATAAAATGGAGCAGTGGCTTGTCTATATATAGGAATATTTGGGTAAGTAACGTTATAATATTTTATTCTATAGCCGTTATTCGCATTGTTATCGCTATTACTATAAATTATTTTCACCCGCGAATAACCTACTGTTTCATTATCCTCATTTAGAATACCGCAAGAAGATAATGTGGCTGTTGTTCCAGATGGAAATTTGTTAGATACTTTTAAATAATTGATCCGGCCCAGATAAATGCCACTTGTCCGTCCACCATCTGATTGCTCGTACTTATATTCAGTAACAGTTTCTAATTTATCGGATGATGAATAATTTTTAATAGATTTTATTCGTAATCCCCCTCCGACAAAATCATTATTATTTCCGATCGTCCAATATGATGAGTGATGAGGTTCAAATACAAACTGAGTTTTTCCACCTGTTGGAAATACAATACTGTCCAATGTCATATAGGCAACAACGTTAGGATTACAATTTCTGCTGGCGGCAAAACCATCAAATCCATTAGGGATAGTATACGTCTCCTGACCACCTAATCCTGTTAAACAAGGCAATTTATTATTTATCTCCCTCGTCGCCAGAAATCCTAAATCGGCAAATTTTGGTATTAAGGCTAACGGCGAATGACCATTGTAATCATTTCCATAGCCATTATAAAAGCCCCAATGATCTTGAGCAAAAGATAATTTACTTGGGAAAGCCAAAGGGTGATTATAATAAAATTTATAGGCCAGGTTATGTTGGTCACCTTTAAATGTTACAGAGGAAAGCGTTAATCGTTTTCTATAATACCGATCCAGTGAATCAGGCAAAAAACCAGATTCGAAACCATCACTTGCAGAAGTGAAATAGGCATAGTCAAAAGCAATTTCTTTAATAACATTACCGGAAATTTTATCTACAACTTTAATTTCATCAAGCTTCTTCGAACCAATACCTCTTATGTCTTCCCGCCCGCTTACAAAGAAATTAACCAAAGTATTATTGCTTTCAATCGAGGACAAATAATAAGTTTCCAACTCGGCCTGATTCTGCGGCCAATCTGAAGATAAATTATCGATAACCTTTGACGGATAAGTTGTCGATATGGATGAGGACCAGTCGAAAACCGGGTATGATTTGCCATATCCCGAATAAGAAAAATTTATAATATCCCCCTGCGGATGTACTGTTTTGGTTAAAAGCCATGCAGTTGTTGAAGATGGATTACTTGCGGCCCCATAAAAACCTGGAATGAGTAATGTTGTTTGTTCACGTTGTTCAAAATAATTTTTATTCCCGTCATTATCTGTAATTATAAAACTAAGCAGATGTCCGAACCCATCACGGGTCGCTGAAATTGCAAATAAACTTTTTTCACCGATAAACTTTACTTCGTCAGTTACTAGGTCAAAATAAAATGCTAGGTTATTACCTAAAAAATTAGCATAATAAATATCCGGCTCTCCTGTTCCTTCCCATGCAGCATGTCCTACCGTATACTTGTCGTCGTAGGAAAGGTCACCTGGATGACATTCGGGGTTATTACAATAATCGAGAAAAGCATACCCAACAGCTGAAGTATTGAAAGACCCGCCAAAAAAACGATTGAATATTCTTGTCACCCCATTTGCATTTGTAGGGTAGAAATGCCTTACATAGTCGTCTATATTTCCCCTAGTCTGAACCGTAATCCTTCCACCCGCTAATATATCGAAGCCTAATCCAGTCCATGTAGCTTCCTGAGAAATCTTTATACCTGATGCATGATAGGATAATGCGACCGGAACTTCTAAAAAACGGCTTTTTAAAGTATACAAAGGAAAAGAGATGGCGGGCGTTCCAGAGAATTCGTCTATAGGGATATCGCCATATTTTTCAATCGATTGAGACTCCGGCGATCGGGGTAGTGCGATATTTAAATATGATTTGCCAGGATCGTTATTAATCATTTGTCCATACAGGTAATTAAAGTGACCGATCGATAATATGAAAAAAAATAGAAAAATTTTTGACATTACTATTGGATTATACTTGATTATAAATTATACCCCACCCTAAACAATATCGGCTGCGTTCTCGGCACCTGCTGGTAACTGAGAAAATTCCACAATAGTTTCAGGCTGGTATTCTTAAAGAATTTAGTGTTGACAGGTATTTTTTTACTGATGCCAACAAGGCCGCTCAGGCTCCAGGCCTGGTATTGCTTCAACTGGTATAAATTGTGAAACCGGCGCTGGTAATTCATTTCATATCCCCCGCTGATCCACCACCCGCCCGTTACAACGCCACGGGCATTGCCGAAAGGGGCTTTTACATCAAGATAGCTTCGCAGGCTGGCGCCTTCGCCGGTTATCCTGATATGCCGTATGTCTTTACCCCATCCCATTTTAAAACTTCCTCCCATGCCAATCACGCTTTTATCATTCAGCTTATAACCTACCGATACGCCTATATCGCTTGTTACCGGCAGCAGGCTATTTGTTTTCTGTGATTGTACATTGGTGCCGTATTAAAGCCGTTGAAGAAATGTTTTTGTTCGTTGGTTATTTGGTTTAAACCCATCTGCATAATTATCATCGCTGCTGCTGCCACCGGCTTTGGTTATTTTATCTTTCAGTTGCTGCAGTTGCCCCTGCGCCTGTTGTACATTATTCTGCAACTGTGCGGTCACGTTAGTGTTGTTTCCAAACTGATTTTGTAGCTGGGTATTTACTGAGGCTCTTGTTTGTAAGCCTGCAAGGAAAGCCTCCCCCAAACCCTCTCCCCCTTCGGGGGAGCCGGAGGGGGCCCTGAAAAGGCTTGCCAGCATGCTGTTCTTTTTCATAAAATCCTGGAACACCCTGGTGCGGCTGAGCATATCAATCGCCTTCCGTTCTATCTTCCTGGGATCTTTGATGGCTTCTTTGTACTCATTTACCTGCTGTGAATAGTAGTACACATCTTTATTTAATCCCTTCAGTTGTCGCATATACCGATAGCTATCGGTACCAAATTTTGCAAGTTGATCTTTCAATAGCTGTTTCTCCTGCTGCAGAAATTTTTTTATCTCCTCTGCCTTCTGCAACTGCTGCTCCAGGCCATCTACTTTAGCAAGGCTTTCTTTTATCCTGGTATCGCTGTCTTTTACTTTAGCAAGCAGGTCTTTATTCTTGTTTAGGAATTTCAGGGATGTCTTCAATGTATCCAGAAAGGGAATGTATTGCGTAGCCTTAGCGGGGTTGCTTAGTTTTTGTTCAAACGATTTATAACGTTGCGCCGCATCCGTAACCATCTTTCCGGCTGATAGCGAATCAACTTTATATAATTTCCGGTGCAGCCGTTGCTGCTTTTGTAGAAACTTCTGCAGGGCTTTTTCAGATAGTTGATCAATCTTATGATCTGCATCAGCCGCCTTAGTAGATATTTTATCTATATAGCCCGAATACCCGTCAAATGCCGACATATCTGTTGCCTTATCCTGTGCAAAGGCTTTACTGCAAATAGTAAAGAAGAATAAGACGGTTAGTACGTTTACACTATATAGTTTCATTCAGCGTTTTGGCAGTTGCCGGTAATAAATGGTAAACAGGAACTGCTATGCAGCCCTGGAGAATACCTAACGATTTTTTATGCTGTGGGGAATTATAATAACGGTTTTACCTACACGCAGATCGATACTTCTTCAATGGCGTAAATGTAAAATGATTTAAAAATCCAACAATCAACCTGGTGGAACTTGTTTTAAAAACAGGTATAATCACCTAAAAATGGCTAAGCAAGTTTTAATATAACGTTATTGCATTTGTGTACGAATATAAAAAAGTAATATTTCAACACTCAGTTATTGTAGCCGTATACCAAAGTTTGGCGGCTTGTCAATGCAGAGAGGCCCCTACTCCTCTCTCTATTTCGCAAGACTCAGGATAGAGAGGAGCTATGCACATTACCGAACGGTGTTCCTACAGAAACATATTTAATATAGTAGATATATCATAGTTGCAATATGAAAGGATTATTAAGGGGTAATAAAATAATGGTGAAGAAACGGTGAGGTGATCCAGGTTTTTAAAACAAGTATTATATCAACCACGATGACACGGAGAGTAATGAGGTAGCTCTATTCTGTAAACTAAGTAGAGCTGTGCGAAAAGAACAATTACCGAAATGTTGCGCCACGAGTTTATTAAAAAACAAAAAGCCACTCAGCGCCCTGCTTACGGCGGGGCGCCAAATGACTTTTGAAGTCTTTATATTGATCTGCTTATTGTACTACGATGCCTGCCTTTACTGCATACATTACCAAACCGGCCATTGACTTGGTACCCGTTTTGGTTTTGAGCTTATCACGAATAGCTTCTACAGTGCGCGGGCTCAGGTCTACAATATCAGCGATCTCCTTTGTGCTTTTTTCTTCGCACATCAGGCGCAGAATTGTAATTTCCTTTTCATTCAACTGTACGTCCATTGGCATGGAAGATTCGTTTGTGCGTTTTGTGCGCAAACCGCTCAACAATGCTTTGTTCGTAAGATCATTGAAAAAGAAATCCTGCTCATACACTGCTTTTACTGCTTCGTAGATCATTTCAGAGCCAGACTCTTTTGTGAGATAAGAGTTGGCGCCAATTTCCATCATCTTGGAGATCATTGAATGATCGTTGTGCATGGAAAGCATTATCACCTTAATGCCCGGGTAAAGCTTTTTTATTTCCGGGAGTGTAGCAAGGCCATCCATAATAGGCATGGTGATGTCGAGTAAAACAACATCTGGCTGTACATGTTTAAGGAGATTGAGCAATTGCATACCGTTTTCGGCCTCAGCCACCATCTGTATGTCTTTGCGGCTGGAGAGGGATGTTTTCACACCGGTGCGGAAAAGGGCATGGTCGTCGGCAATAGCGACTTTGATTACAGTGTTCGGTTCGTAGTTTTTCATTTAGAAATTGAATTAGAATAGTAAATCTATACGGTACAAAATTGTTAAAAAATTCAGTGCAAGATGTACAATTCCTGCAACATATACCATAGTAGAAGTACTTGATTTATTTGGTGGGAAATCTACAGTAATTACCACATAAATATTTTCGTATTCACCGTAGAAAAGATACGCCTGCACTATTAATAAAAATACGATTCGATCAGTAAAATCCATACTGGTAAAAACAAGCATTACTGCTCTTGTTCACATATGAGTGTGGATATATTTTTGTTCCCGAAAGTTGGTTGACACGGATGCACTCGTCGAATACTTCTCATGTCCATCCAATGTCCTGATACCGTCCAGAAAGTTCTTTATTCATTATCTTATGAAAAACCAGACGACTTAATTCCAATCGACCAACTTTCTCTTTTTCTTATCCACCCCGTACAGACCCGTTTTTAAATCTGGTATCCCCTGAAATCCGACCCACGTATTTCCCTTTAACCATTACCTTTTCCTATGTTTTTTATATCATCTGTTCTTATGAATTTCCATCTCGGTTTCCTGATCAGTAAACTTATTATTATCAGGGATGTCGTATTTATGATGGCGCAGTAAACAAACCTACCAGGCCCGAATTAATTTCATTTTACCCCCTTTCTTTAATCCATAACCCATCACAGGCAGTTTAATTTTTAGTGTGTGATGTATAAGGAAAAACACCTCACAACCTATGATGTGAGGTGTTTAATATTCTATCGCTATTATAACTAAACTTGTTTTCCGACCTTTTTACACAGAGACAATGTCTATGAAACTTACTCGTATTATTCCCAGTAATTATTCAGAGAAAACACTCTATGTTACTATCCACACGATAATTACTTTTGTTACAGAAGTTGATTGATAAATAAAATCAATCCATCCAATATCGCTGAAAAACTTTAGATCTATTATCCTTTAAAAAAACCAGGAATTCCGATATCCGTCAACTTCAGTTTTAATCTGAAACCCGTCCAAGGCTCTTGATTAAAAATCATTAAGAACGGCTGAACCTAATACGGCAGCCGTTTCTCTTTTATAGACACAAGTGTTCTCCGGTTTAATCTTTCCTGATCGTCATGGGCCTGCCATTACAACACCAGAGGAAGGCATTCATCCATTCCATTTATTTATGTTTTGCATTCCTTATACATTTCAAAAAGCTGATGTTGGAAAAGAGATGAACCATAGAAGGTATTGAAGGCATATAAGGAATCAAGTCCCAGCTAATCTTGTATGCCTTGAATTTCTTGTATGGTTCAAATAAACCAACAGCAGGAAAGTTTGTAGAATTTATTATCTGCTAACTTCTTGTTTCATTTCCGGCACAGTACAATTGCTGCTTTTGTTTTTCATGTTTGATATTTGCACCACTATTACGAATCATCACTTCCGTGTTCACCTTTTAATCTGCATGAAATGAAAAATGGTTTTTGCGTGCTGTTTCTCGTCAGCACATTTTATTTGTCGTTTAGCCAACAGCCAATCATTCACAAACTGACTACTGACTGGACGGCAAAGGTGGATATGAAAAATCCTTTGCCCGAATATCCCCGGCCGCTATTGACAAGAAAAAGCTGGATGAGCCTGAATGGCCCATGGCAATCCAGCATTTTACCACTCAGTAATGAGCAAACGATACCGGCGACATTTGATGGAGTAATAGCAGTGCCGTTCGCTGTAGAATCAACCCTGAGCGGCGTTGGTAAAACCGTAGGCAAAGACAGTGTACTCTGGTATAATCGTGCAATTGATATTCCTGTTGCTATGAGAAAAGGAAAATTAATTCTTCATTTTGGCGCTGTAGACTGGCGGGCGCATGTATATGTGAATGGTGTAAAAGTTACCGATCATGAGGGTGGGTATGATGCCTTTTCTGTAGACATCACAAAAGCATTGAAAAAAGGTAGTCATCAAACTATATCAATTTCGGTTTGGGACCCGACAGATGATGGCCCGCAACCGAGAGGAAAACAAACCAAAGACCCCGGCGGTATCTTTTACACATCAGTCACCGGCATATGGCAAACTGTATGGTTGGAAAATGTGCCAGAGACTTACATCATCTCTACAAAGCAAACGCCGGATATTGACCAACATAAATTAACGATAGAAACAGAAATAGAAAATTTGCAGCCCGGCGATATTGTAACAGCGTCTGCATGGGATGGAGACAAACAAATAGCCTTAGCGAATGCAGATGCAGGAACAATTACTCTTGCTATACCGGATGCAAAGCTATGGTCGCCGCAATCACCATTCTTATATGACCTGAAACTAACGGTAACCCGCAAAGGGAAAACAGTAGATGAAGTCGGTTCCTATTTCGGCATGCGTAAATCGTCTATGGCAAAAGACAATAAAGGTATTCAACGTATGATGTTGAATAATGAATTTCTTTTTCAATACGGGCCTCTCGATCAGGGTTGGTGGCCCGATGGTTTGTACACCGCTCCTACCGATGAAGCGTTGAAGTTTGACATTGAACAGGTAAAAGCGTTAGGGTTTGATATGATCCGCAAACATGTAAAAGTGGAACCTGCCCGATGGTATTACTATTGCGATAAGATCGGCATATTAGTATGGCAGGATATGCCCAGTGGCGATATGGGTGGTAATGTATGGGATGCCAAACCCGGCTTTATCAGCGGTGATCAATTGGATAAAGACCGTACAGCTCTGTCAGAAGTTATTTACAGAAAAGAACTGAATGTCATGATTGATCAGCATTATAATAACCCAAGTATTGTAACCTGGGTGCCATTCAATGAAGGGTGGGGCCAGTTTAAAACAAAAGAAATTGTAGACTGGGTGCTGCAAAAAGATCATACACGGTTAGTCAATGGTGCCAGTGGAGGCAACTACCTGATGGATAATGGACAAATATTTGATCTTCATCATTATCCTGAACCCATGATGCCGGATCCAAGAATCTTTGGCGATAAACAGATACTGGTGCTTGGTGAATTTGGAGGATTGGGATTACCGCTAGAAGGACATACCTGGTATGCAAAAGGAAGCTGGGGCTATCAGACATTTAAAGACCAGGAATCACTATTTGAAAAGTATAAAGAGTTTATCGATGGCATCCCTAAACTGATCAAATTGGGTTTGTCGGCCGCCATTTATACACAGATCACCGATGTGGAATCAGAAACAAATGGAATTTTCACGTACGACAGGAAAGTTTTAAAAATGCCGTCTAACAAACTGTATCCACTGCATCAGCAATTATACAGTGTGCCGGTAAGTCAATAAATATTTTACGGATTAGTGCAGGTATTATCAAGCGGTTTTTATCTCTGTAACATCATAGCTTATTGATAATTCAATAGCGATCCCTTTACAATCATACTTTACCAGTTATTCAGGAAATCAATATTCTTTCTTAACCATAAAAATTCATTGATGGGCAATATTTAACGAATTGTACAATGTATTGCCGCTATTTTTAAATTATGACATAAGCAATCATCACGATATGATTGCCACGGGCTGCTTTTCAAGGCGGCCCTCTTTATTTTTAGTTGAAATGCTCCTGAGATTATAAGCTGAGGTATCTGTAAATACTCAGAAGGAGTTGGTTTCCAAAGAGCCGTAATGATTTTTTGATAAATATCTAACCACTGTTTCAAAACCAGGTAAAAGCTGTAATACAGGCAAATCCCAATTTCTGCGACGAATATCCAAAATGTGACGACGTGCGATCTATCTGCCACTTAAACGTTTTTTACCGCCTACCATCTTATATACATTGAATCACTTTAAAACAATTATTATGAAAAAGATTTTTACATTTTTAATCGCAATAGCTACTGTAAGTTTTGCATCTGCTCAAAGTTATCGCCAGCCAGAACGTTCTTATCAAGGTCATAATGAAAAGCAATATGCTTACAATGATCATAATGACAGAAACGGTTATTATAATGAAAAGCAAAGACAACAGCAGATCATCAATGAAAGACAACGACAGGAACAGATTGATTATATCAACCGTGACTATGATCAGCAAATAAATGTTTATCGTAATGATCGCAGAATGTCGCAACGGGAAAGAGATCGCAGGATCTATCAGTTAAATAATGAGCGTAACATAAAATTGAAATCATTTGGTAGTGGCGCTGCGGTAGGTGTATTTGCAGGATTGATTTTAGGTTCGATCTTATCTCACTAAAAGTTTATCGTGTGGTTTTTGAAGCCCGGTTATTATGCCGGGCTTTTTATTTCACCAAAAGATCATTCATTTAAAATGTTGCAATGTAAAAAAATCTGGAAGCTGATCTTTCAAAACAACTATTACTGACTGATGGTGTAGGTCGCTTTCGCAACAGCAGTATTCTTATTGATAAAGAAAGTTTCAGCATCTGACAGATTGCCCGGAGCAATGAGGTTGTTCGTTATTGTTTGACCCGCCCATGCCGATTCCTGTGTAATATTCCGGATAGTAAGACTGTTCATGCCCACCTTATCAGGATGGCTGAATTGAATGACCAGGTTAATAGAGGTCTTCAGATTTTTCATCAACACATACTCATTATTCTGCGCTTCGACAGTAGATGTTGCCGACGAAAAATCTTTAGAATCAAGTGTGATAGTTGCATCCGGGTCTGTGTTAAAACCGATATTGGTCAGTGTTATTGTTTTACCCGACCCGTAATTTATGGTTACACTGGTTACATCACTTAATGAAACTCCTTCCACAGTCATGGATGAAGCGTCTGCCGTTACATCATCATACGATGCTGCTGGCGGCGCATCATCTTTTTTACAGGACGACAATAAACCTATTCCCAGCCCCATGTAAACTATCTTCTTCAACAAACTACCCATACCAAATGATTTATTTTAGCGAAACAAACTTACCCAAACTTCAGATATAAAATCTTATTGTGAACATTTTCCGGAATCGTATGCTTCTATACCTCAAAGAAAGAAATCATTTCTTCTTTCTTCTTTCAGCCGCTACTTCTTTGCGCCTTTTATTGCCAATATAAAGCGTAGCAAAAAATATAACCGGTAGTTTAAAGAAGAGCAGGAAGAAAGCAAGTTTGGGAACAAAGAAACTAAGGATCATACATAGTAATCCATTTGCCATATCGAAATTGAACATCAGCCGGAAGCGACCTCTTTCTTCTTCTGATATTTTTTCCTTGTCAACAAAGTCGTGACGCATATCGGCGCTATCCCAGATAGCATTTTGAAAAATAGATAGTGCAAAGATGTTTAAGCTGTATAAAAAAATAGCTGCAGAATCACCAAAGTGAGTGCTCAACACACTGGTCGCAAACGGTAGTGTGACGATAAAGAAAAGCCACCCAATATTATACGACATTGTACGTTCATTCATCTTGTTAATATAGATATACATCTGGTGATGCGTACGCCAGAAACTGGCGATGTTAATGAATGAAAGTAAAAAGGCGATATAATTCTGCCATGGCAATAAAAGGTCTTTGTATGTAAGATGATGACCTTCGGGCAGCTCCAATCTCAGGTCCAATGCAAGCAATGTGATCGCTATTGCAACAATGGCATCACTGAAAAACAAGACCCGCTCATAAGGCATTTCTTTTTTCTTCAAATCGCTCATTATTGCAAATGTATTTATTTGTAACAACTGATAGACATGCTGGATGTTTATACAAACAGCGAAAGGATAATTCGCATTATCCCCTCGCTGTTCTTTTTCTTGCATTAGAAAACCGAAAATTCTGTAGCTAGCTATCTTATTGGTCTTTGAGTTTTACCAACCACACATCACTGTTACCAAGACCAGCACCTACATCGCCGGAACTTTTACTCATTGTGGCTCCTGCTATTATAACGCCATCTGCAGCTTCTGCAATGGAATAGGCCAGGTCTTCATTATCGCCTCCAAATGCTTTTTTCCAGGAAAGATTACCATTGTTGCTCAGACCCAGTATCCAGAATTCACCTGCACCATGGTTGGTATCTACATCACCACTGTTATTGCTATACGTCCAGCCGGCAACAACAATATTTCCATTTGCTTTTACTAATGCAGATTTCGCTACTTCACCATTTGCGCCACCAAATGTCTTTTGCCAACCCAACATCCCGGTCGTACTATTGATCTGTAACACCCACATGTCTTCACCACCTTTTGTAGCTGCAACATCGCCTGTACCGCTGCTCTTCGTGCTGCCGCTTGCAATAAGTGTAGTATTTGGACCGACAACAAGTGAATTGATATCTTCATTATTGGTGCCTCCAAAACTATTCTTCCATATGATGGATAAGTTTTTGTCGAGATGAAGAACCCAGAAATCGCTGCCGCCTTTTGTCGTACTCACGTCACCGTTATTATTTGAAGTAGTATTACCGCCGACATATAAACCACCGTCGGGTGCCGGTGCAATAGCTTTGCCGGATTCATCTCCATTGCCGCCAAAGGTTTTCTTTGTCAATATATCTCCGGTGTTATTATCAATAAGCAATACCCACATGTCCTGGCCACCATGATTAATACCAACGTCACCATTATTATTGGATGTGGTGTAGCCCGTCACACCAATATTTCCTTCGCTTGTAACTGTAATCGCATTTGGACGATCATCACCTGTGCCACCAAGTGTTTTTTGCCATTGAATAGTACCGGTAGAATTAATTTTCAATACCCAGAAATCGGTATTACCATGATTTGCCCCAACATCCCCGTTATTGTTACTCAATGTAAACCCGGTTAACACATATCCTCCATCACTCGTATTGGCTGCCGCCACACTGTATTCATCTGCATTGCCGCCGTATGTTTTTTGCCAGGTAATGGAACCTGCAGCATCTAACTTAGCAACCCACATATCAATGCCGCCTTTTGTTGAGGTAATATCACCGTTGTTGCTGGTTGTTCTTCCCGATAACAGGTAACCGCCATCGGTCGCTTTAATAATTGAATACCCATAATCGTTTCCGTTTCCACCCAATACTTTTTGCCAGGCAAGCGTTATCGGTGTAATTACAGAAAAATCCTGTTCCACTGATATCTGTCTTGGCTGTGCTTTACCATTGATTAATGATATGGTAATGACTGCTGTTCTTTTAGCTCCGGTATTATTTTCTTTTGTCACTTTCAGCTGTATACTGTCATTACCAGTACCGGATGTTTTATTTACTTCCAGCCAGTCTGTTCCGGCAGGAAGCGCTATTTTCCATTCTGCATTAGCGTCGATTGTCACTTTAGTATTAGTACCGGCTGATGAAGGTGATTGAACGAGTGCCGACGAAACGTTCAGATGATACGTTGGTTGCGGTTGCGGAACATCCTCG
The DNA here is from genome assembly GCA_049840875.1 of Chitinophagaceae bacterium. Lineage (GTDB taxonomy): Bacteria > Bacteroidota > Bacteroidia > Chitinophagales > Chitinophagaceae > JAFDYH01. The sequence continues at coordinate 810,520 of JASGJE010000011.1, forward strand.
TTTGTTTTTTTACAGGAAATAAAAAAGAAAGTTGCAATGAGCAATGTCGCAAGAGAATAAGAGATAACGGATCTTCTATAGTCCGATTTATTTCTTACACCATAAGATAAAGTCTGTTTCATAAACGATGGTTTAATATGATTTAAATTGAGATGCAAGAATATTGCAGTAACCATCGATGGGAAAGCGCTGTCAGGTTGTATTGAATATTTTGGTGAATGAATTGATATTATTAACCTGCCAATTTGTTTCAAGATAATTTTACTCAGAAGATAAATTGTATATTATAAGAGAGCAGTACAAAACAATTATGAATAATTTTATGCCTATCAGCTATTTGGTTTTTAATAAAATCAGATAGCCTCCTGATGTTGTATTTGGCTAAAGCCAACATATTCTCCATCTATTGCCCTGGCATTAATGCCAGGGCAATAGGAGCAGTCAACAAGAGGCTTTAGCCAAATAGCCATAGTCATTAATAATTTACAAGTCTCCGTTATATCGTAAATCAAGAACTTTCATTTCAATTAACTGATCTTTTGATTGCTGAATTTCTTCAAAATTGTCGATCATAATTTGTTGAAAGTCGTGACCGTAAACTTCCAGCACAAATTCTATTTTCAAAACTATATTTCCTTTGCAGAAAATATAGACAGGATCGTATAGCTTGTCACACATTAAACTTTCAATCTCCGCATTTTCAACCTTGGATACTTCACTAAAACTCTTTAAAGAAAAATCCACGGAATGAAATACCACAATATAGTCATGCTGATCAAGTAAGAAAATAATCTCTAATTCGCTGGCGCTAACTCAGAAGTTCGACAATACATTTTCGATATTAACATGCTTTGATTTTCACTTTTTGCAAATCTTATTTACTGGCCAATACATCTCTGATCGCTTCCGCCTTTAATAAACATTCTTCCCATTCCTTCTCGGGCTCGCTGTAAAAGGTGATTCCTGATCCTACCTGGTAAGAAAGATTGGCATTGGCTGCATTGTACATGATACTGCGGATGACAACATTGAAATCAAAATCATCGTCGGGCGTGATATACCCAAGCGCTCCGGAAAAAATACCGCGTTTTGTTTTTTCATACTGCTCAATCAACTTCATCACATTTCGCTTAGGCGCTCCCGTCATAGATCCCATTGGAAAGGTTGCTTTCAGTATCGCAGTAAATGACATATCATCTTTCAATTCACCGCTGATGGTAGAAATCATCTGGTATACCTGGGGAAAAGCATACACACCATATAATTCATCAACCTTTACCGTTCCTTCGCGGCAAACTTTTGCCAAATCATTCCGGACAAGGTCAACGACCATTACATTTTCCGAGCGGTCTTTTTCGCTATGATATAGCGCTTCTCCGTTTAGTTGATCCTGTTTCGCATTGTTTAATACCCGCCGGGCTGTTCCTTTGATGGGTTGTGAAAGAATATGCTTTCCTGCTTTTTTTAAAAATCGCTCCGGGCTTGCGCAGAGCAGGAATTTATCCTGCAAACGATATAATGCAGAAAACGGATTGGGCGATATTCCCGTCAGCCGGGTATAAATCATTAAAGGATCAATAGAACAGTTCTCTGCAAAGAATTCCTGGCAGAAATTTATTTCATAGCAGTCACCTCGTAGTATATGCTGTCGTAGCTTTTCAATTATCGCAACATATTCATCTTTGGGAATCATTGCATTTACACCTATGGCAGATTCATTTATACTGTTGTGGCGTATATCTGTATTAATAATGGCTTGAAAAATATCCTGTGCATTTTCTGCATGGATAAGAATCTCGTTGCTCTTTAGTTGAATGAGTATTTCCGGTTCAAAAAAATAATAATCGGGGAAACCAATGCGATCCTTTCCTGAAGATGATAAGCATTCAATTTCATTCTTCAGATCGTAATTCAAATGGCCGAATAGCCAGGAAGGTTTTGTGCTAATAAATTCCTGAAGCGTTGCCAGGTCATTATTTTGCCGGGAAGCATCGATATGCCTTTTAGCCCCGACAGCAAGCAAGCATTCGACAGTATGCGGTTCAATCTGGTATTGATGATTATCCAGCAAACAAAAAATGCTGAACTGTTTGACCCAGTTCAGCATTTTGATTTTAATTTCTTCTATGTTGCCTACGTGAAAATGCAGTTAGTTAAGGTTGTTGGTTTGATAAATACCGATAATGCGGCATTAAAAATCATCATCTTCATCACCTAATCCATCACTGTCATTGAACATATCCTTAAACTCATCGTCTACCTTAAAGTCATCATCATCATCAGAACCCTTTTTTGAACTGCTGCCGCCGCTTTTCTTTGTCTTTGATTTTGGTAAATCAAATTCTTCAAAGTCGGGGTCCCAGTTATCTTCTTCTTCTACTTTATCCCAATCATCTACCTCATCTTCTCCTTCTTCATCATCATCGTCGTCTTCGTCTTTACTTTTCTTTGTAGATGCAGTTGCTTTAGCTCCTTTTTTTGCAGGGGCTTCAGTTTCTTCATCATCAAAATCATCATCATCCTCTTCTTCCTCTTTCTTCTTAGGTTTCGAAGCGGGTTTGCTTTCTTCAGAAGCTTTAGGGGTTCCGGATGTTTTACCGGTTACTTTTTTTTCTTTGTCAGATTTAGCTGCCATAGTCTATCTGGATTATGCCTGTAAAATTTCAGCGAAGTTTTTAATTCGCCAAATTTTTTGAAATTTTTTTTCGATAATTATTGATGCCGCTTAAGGAATAGAAACGATCTGATCTCTTCCCGGCCCATTCGATATATAGTGAATGTTGACTCCCAGGTATTTGTTGATAAAGTCAACATACACCTTCATGCTCTCAGGCAAGTCTCCAACTGATTTCGCTGCATCAGTAGATTGATTCCAGCCTTTAAAATTTTTGTAAACAGGTTTGATGTTTACGCGGGTCATCTGAAACGGCACCTGGTCTGATTCTTTGCCATTTATATTGTAACCCGTACAAACTTCCAGTTCTTTAAAGGCATCCAAAACATCCGCTTTCGTCATTACTATTTTGGTAACGCCGTTAATCATACATGCAAAGCGCAGCGCTACAAGGTCGATCCAGCCGCAACGACGCGGTCTTCCCGTGGTCGCTCCGAATTCATTTCCGGTTTTGCGTAATTCCTCACCGATCTCATTTTCAAGTTCAGTCGGGAAAGGGCCACCGCCGACTCTTGTACAATAAGCTTTAGTAACGCCGATTACCTCTTTTATTTTCTGCGGCGCTATGCCCAAGCCATTGCAAACGCCTGCTGATATTGTATTTGAAGATGTGACAAATGGAAATGTACCAAAATCAATATCAAGCATGCTTCCCTGTGCGCCTTCTGCCAGTACTTTTTTTCCTGCCTGAATTTTATCATTGATAAAATATTCGCCGTTTACGATATTCAATTCTTTCAGAAATTCCAATGCTTCAAAGAATTGCTCTTCCCAGGTTGAAATGTCTTCAGTAAAAGCGTAATTGTCCAGCAACCGCTGATGTTTCAGACGCAGTTTAATATATGAAGTGGTAAAGTTCTTATCTAACAAATCACCAACCCGCAAACCATTTCGTCCTGTTTTATCCATATAGGTTGGGCCAATGCCTTTGAGTGTCGAACCTATCTTTTGATTTCCTTTGGATGATTCAGCCGCAGCGTCCAATGCGCGGTGTGTCGGAAGAATAATATGCGTTCTTTCGGAGATGTATAGGTTTTTTTTCAGGTCGATACCAAAGGATGCTACGGTTTCGCATTCTCTTTTTAAAGTAACCGGATCCAACACCACGCCATTACCAATCAGATTTACAGTATTGGCATGAAATACGCCAGATGGTATCTGGTGTAAAACAATTTTTTTATCGTTTACATACAACGTATGTCCTGCATTCGGCCCACCCTGGAACCGTGCAATTACATCATAATCCTTTGCAAAATAATCAACGATTTTTCCTTTGCCTTCGTCTCCCCATTGTAAGCCTAAAATGACGTCTACCATTAGTTTGTTTTTGTAACGGCGGCAAAAATAAGGTATCAGCTAAAAGTCACCACATTTCTTACTAAGATGAATTCGAAAGTTATTCACTAAAAGAGGAAGGTTATTAACCTAACAGGCATTAGCAAAACAAGAAAATAAATGAGCGATTACACTTAAGCTGCTTCAGCATCATATCGTTCGACAGATTCAATGCCTGGTAAATCTTTCAGCTTTTGCACGAGTGTTTCCAATTCTTCTTTATCGTGAACGTAGAGCTTGATATTTCCCTGGAATAATCCTTCTTTCGCTTCTACGGTAAGCGCTGCAATATTAATTTTCAATTCGCCGGAAATAAGATTGGTTATTTTATGAATAACACCTACATCATCCATGCCGACAATCTTCAAACCTGTGAGGAATGAAATTTCTTTATTCTTGGCCCACTTTGTTTTTACTACACGATGTCCATAGTTAGCAAGCAATTTTGCTGCATTGGGGCAATTGGTGCGGTGAATTGTCAGCCCTTTTCCGGTTGTTACAAAACCAAATACGTCATCACCCGGAATTGGTTTGCAGCAATTGGCAAGATTATACATGATCTTATCACCGCTTTCACCAAAGATGATCAACTCGGCATCTTTTTTTGACAGTGACGCAGGAGTAGCAAGATCGGTATGTTTATGATCTGTAGTAGTCTTGACGGGCTTTGGCGGTTCCAGCCGGTCTCCCAAAACTTTGAAATCTTTTAGTTCCTTTAAGTCAATATTTTTTACCGCGATCTGGTAATACAGATCCAATGCTGAACTGAGCTTATAGTAAGAAACCAATTCGTCAATATTGCCTTGCGAGTAAGCAGCGCCCAGCGCTTCAATCTTTCGCTGCACTACGTACTTACCGTCCTCTGCAATTTTTCGTTTCTCTTCTTTTAGCGCATCTTTAATCTTCGTTTTCGCTTTCGCTGTTACCACAAAACCAAGCCAGTCTTCAGATGGTTTTTGTTTGCTACTGGTAATAATTTCCACCTGGTCACCGCTTCTCAGCTTATGACTGATAGGAACCAGTTTATGATTCACTTTTGCGCCAATACATTTTGATCCTATAGCGCTATGAATTGCAAAAGCGAAGTCGAGAGCCGTAGAACCAACCGGCAGCATTTTCACATCACCTTTCGGGGTATAGACATAAATCTCTTCTGCTAAAAAACTTGTTTTGAAATCCTGGAGAAAATCAATCGTATCGGTTTCCTGGTTGCTGATCACTTCCCGTATCTGCTGAAACCATTTATCGAAACGGCTTTCATCCGCAGTTCCTTCTTTATATTTCCAATGTGCTGCAAGACCTTTTTCAGCTATTTCATTCATTCGCTTGGTGCGTATCTGCACTTCCACCCATTTACCCTGAGGGCCCATCACGGTAGTATGCAACGCTTCGTACCCGTTGCTTTTAGGATTGCTTAACCAATCCCGCAGACGTTCCGGTGACGGTGTATATTCGTCTGTTATCAGCGAGTATACTTTCCAGCATTCTTCTTTTTCTTTCTCTTGCGGCGAATCCAGCAAAACGCGGATAGCGAAAAGATCATATACTTCTTCGAACTCCACTCCTTTCTTTCTCATCTTATTCCAGATGGAATGTATGCTTTTGGGCCGGCCATAGATTTCAAAATTGAAACCCGTTTTTTCCAGTTTATCTTTTATTGGCCTGATAAATTCGTTGATATACCTCGTCCGCTCCCGTTTGGTTTCCGAAAGTTTTCGTGCAATGTCTTTATAGGTTTCCGGCTCCATGTACTTCATTGCCAGGTCTTCCATTTCGGTCTTGATATTATATAGCCCCATCCGGTGTGCCAATGGTGCATATATATATACTGTTTCAGACGAGATTTTCAGCTGCTTCTCCCGCTTCATACTGTCGAGAGTTCGCATGTTGTGCAGGCGGTCGGCAAGCTTGATCAATATGACACGGGGGTCATCAGTAAGTGTCAATAGTATTTTCTTAAAATTCTCAGCTTGCTGCGAAGCATTTACATCAATTACGTTTGAGATCTTTGTCAATCCATCTACGATCCTGGCGATCTCGCTGCCAAATTCTCTTTCCACGTCCTCAAGCGTTACATCAGTATCTTCTACTGTGTCATGTAATAAGGCGCAGATTGTTGACCGCACACCAAGACCTATTTCTTCAACACAGATTCTCGCCACTGCAAGTGGATGTAAAATATAAGGCTCGCCACTTTTACGACGCATACTTTTATGCGCTTCCGCTGCTATTTCAAATGCGTTGCGGATAAGCTTGCGGTCGCCGGGTTTCAGTTTGGCTTTCAGCGATCTAAGCAAGGCGCGGTACTCGCGGAGAATGAGATTTTTTTCCTGCTCTTCGTTTAAACTATACTTTGGAGTCTGCGCTACTGTTTCCATTGTCTACGAATTTAAGAAAAAGCTGTGGTATGCCTTTCATTTTGGTGAAATGACCTACATTTGCAGCCCATTTTAGAAGTGTGGTGTTTGAGGTTCGATGTTTAAGGTTTAACGTTTAAAAGTCAACCGTTCATAAAGTCAGCGGTTGAGTAGCAAAAAGTAAGATTCGGTAAATAAAACCTGAAACTTTTAAACAATTAAACTTTAAACAAAACAAAAAAGCGGGTGTGGTGAAATTGGTAGACATATCAGACTTAGGATCTGACGCCGCAAGGCATGGGGGTTCGAGTCCCTCCACCCGCACAGCGACCACAGTTTGATAAACACTGTGTTATTTGAAAATTGAGTATTGAATATTGCGTATTGAAAATTTGCAATGTTCAATGCTCAACATTCAACGATCAATGGGTTAAAAATCACCAGAATCTACTTTCTTTAGTTTAAACATTTCAGTACAAATCAATCTTAGACATGGCGACAATTACAAAAGAAAATATTGGTCTGTTGCACGAAAAACTGACCGTGAAGTTGGAAAAAACGGACTATCTGCCATCTTTTGAAAAAGCATTAAAAGATTACAGCAAAAAGGCAAACATACCGGGCTTTCGTAAAGGCCAGGTTCCTGCAGGACTCATCAAGAAAATGTATGGCACATCCGTCTTTTCAGATGAAGTTTTGCGTTCTGTTGACCGTGAGCTGATCAAATACCTGGAAACTGACAAGCTCGATATTTTCGCTCAGCCTTTGCCGATGGAGATTGACATGCGCCAACTGGATATGAACAATCCTGCTGAGTATGTTTTCCATTTTGAAGTAGGGATGAAGCCGGAGTTCGCACTGGCTGATCTTTCAAAAGCAAAGACTACCCGCTACAAAGTGACTGTAACTGACGAAATGATCAACAGTGAGATCGAACGGTTGCAGAATCGTTATGGCAACATGAAGGATCTCGATAAAGTAGAGAGCGAAGAAGATGTGTTGAACGTGCTGTTCACACAGACTGATGAAAATGGTAACGATGTTGAGGGTGGCATTAAAAAAGACAATTCAGTTCTGGTTAAATATTTCAAGGAATCTTTCCGCAGCAACCTGTTGGGTAAAACGATCAATGATTTTGTGATCGTGCAATTGAAAGATGCATTTGATGAAAAAGAACTTGAATTTATTGTAAGTGATCTCGGTCTTAACAAAGACGATGAAAAAGCGAAAGACAATTTCTTTAAAATACAGATAACTAAAATTGGTTTGCTTGAGAAAAAAGAACTGAATGAAGAATTCTTCAACCAGCTTTATCCAAACCAGGAAGTAAAAACGGAAGCTGACTTCCGTAATAAAATAAAAGAACAAATACAGGCTTATTGGGATAACCAGGCAAAGAACCAGATTCACGACCAGGCTTACCACGAACTGGTCGATCATACGGAGATAAAATTTCCTGAGGGTTTTTTGAAAAAATGGATGCGTACGCAAGGCGAAGGAGAACAGGGAAAAACAGATGAGCAGATAGAGCAGGAATTTCCCGTTTTCATCAATCAATTGAAATGGACGCTTATTACCGATAAGATCATCCGTGAAAATGAGATTAATGTGAAGCCTGAGGAAATGAAAGAGTTTGCGAAGCAGCAGTTATTTGGCTACATGGGAATGAGCGGTAATATTGAAGAACAAGGATGGGTGAATGATTATATCGACAAAATGATGAAGGACAGAAAGTATGTTGAAGAGACATACAATCGTCTTCAGACACAAAAAATATTTGAGTGGGCAGAAACGCAGGTAAAGCCTGAAGAAAAAGAAATCAGCGCTGAAGAGTTTACCAAATTAGTAGAAGCTCATCAACATCATCATCATTAATAGAAAAATTTGACTGGCAGAAAGGTTGATAAGAATCTCTTATCAACCTTTTTTTGTTGTGTAAACTGTTATGTGGAATACCTGAATGAGAAATATTTTTCATAATAGTGTCATTGAAAGATAAAGCGGATATTGCAGTTTGGTTTTAAGAATGGACAACCCTATCATACTTATTGCAATTGGATTTCTGATCGGCGCCCTGGGAACTATGATTGGCGCCGGAGGAGGATTCTTATTAGTGCCGTTGCTGATCTTCACACATCCGGCAATGCCTGCGGGGGTTACTACGGCTATCTCCATTGCTGTGGTTGCATTGAATGCGATTTCCGGCTCCATCGCTTATTCACGAGCAGGCAGGATTGATTACAAAGCCGGATTATTATTTGGCTTATTTACAATTCCTGGTTCTGTACTTGGTGTATTCCTGGTAAAATATATCCCCAAGCATGCGTTCAATATTGTATTTGGTATTATCCTGATCGCAGTGGCTGTTTATCTTTTTATAAAGAATAAAAAAAGCGATGAAGAAAATCCTGCACGAATTACCGAAAATGGAAAAGGCACGACGCATCGCCTGACTGACCGGAATGGAGAGCAATTTATTTATTCATTCAATAAAGCTTACGGAATTATTATCAGCGTGATCGTTGGTTTTCTATCTCCGCTGTTGGGAATCGGCGGAGGCATTATTCATGTGCCGGCAATGGTACAATGGTTACGTTTTCCTGTTTATATAGCCACTGCTACATCGCATTTTATTCTCGCGATCATGTCGACTGTCAGTGTAATTGTGCATATTGTGCAAGGAAGTTACCAGGACTCAGCCGTGCAACAATTACTGTTATACCTGTGCATCGGCGTTATACCAGGTGCACAAGTTGGCGCTTATATCTCACATAAAATAGATGCTACGCTAATTATCAAATTACTCGCCATTTGTCTCGGCCTGGTGGGGCTACGGATACTGTTATGAAATCTCTGATTGAGAATTCAGATTATGTCGCGTAGCAGAGTGGTATATTTAATACATGAAAAAAATCGCCTGCATTTATCTGTTCTGTTTAGTCATAGTTTTTAATTTTTCTTCAAACGCCCAAAATAAAAAAGCTGAAGCACGCATCGATAGTATCATGAAACGCTTTGACATGGTAGGGCTTTCAGTAGCGGTGGTGAAAAAAGGAGACCTAATCTATGCTCATTCATTTGGATTAAAAAACAGGGAAACAAACACGCCACTGAGCAATACTGATATTTTCCGCATTGCGTCTATCTCTAAATCTTTTTCGGCAACGTCAATTATGCAATTAGTAGAGGCTAAGAAACTTTCGGTAAATGATGATGTGAGTAAACTGATTGGCTTCACTGTACGTAACCCAAAGTTTCCCGATAAGGTAATTACACTAAAGATGTTGCTCTCACATACTTCCAGCCTGAATGATTCACAAGGATATTTCAGCCTGGATTTTATCAACCCTGATAAAAATAAAGATTGGGCAAAATGCTATAGTGATTATGCTCCGGGTGCTGGTTATGCCTATTGCAATCTCAATTTCAATATGATTGGAACAATAATCGAAAGAGTATCCGGTCAGCGCTTTGATAAGTATGTAAAGGAGCATGTGCTCGATGCTTTGGGGATTTATGGTGGTTACGAAGTTGGTGCGCTGGATTCTACAAAGTTTGCTACACTCTATGAATACGATTCTGCCACAAAGCAGTTTACCGCCGATCCAAATGCGTACAACCCAAGAACCACAGAAATCAGTCAATATGTAATGGGATATAGCACACCGATTTTTTCCCCGACAGGTGGTATGAAAATCTCGGCAAGCGATCTCGCCAAAGCAATGACGATGCACATGTACTACGGAAAATATAAAGGTGTACGAATCATAACAAGGAAAAGCGCAAAGACAATGCAAAAACCTGTATCAGACGGAGAAGGCGGCTATGGGTTTGCAATTTTGACAACCGATAAAATAATCCGTGGAAAGACATTGAAAGGGCATACAGGATCTGCGTATGGTCTATATAGCATGCTATTTTTTGATCCGCATAAAAAATTCGGAATGGTGGCTATCACCAATGGCTGCAATCCGATCTATGAAAATGATTTTAATCTCTCGCTTAAATCAGTACTGAATGTGTTGTACGAAGAAATGATACAATAGCTGTATCTCGAAGGCAACAAACTATTAATGATGCTTTTTAAAACAGGTCGTGCTTCTTCGGATGAAAAACCGCTGATGTAAATGCAGACTGCTGAGGTGTCACTGCTACAGATTCCTTCTTTACAACAGACATTTTTTTCTTTTTTTGTTTGCTGGATGATTTTACTTCTGGGTTAATCGGGATGATAATCGCACCGTGATTGGATGCAATATTTTCAATCAACGGTAGTGGTGAGGTCGCCTTATTCATAGTAACTGATTTAAAATAGTTGAGTAAAATAGTTGTTGCCTTAAAATCTCAGCAAGCAATCAGTTTGGTATAAATAAGTTGAATGGAAAGCTATCGTCAGGTGTGATTAAGAGAATGCATGTAAATTAAAGAAAGAAATCCGGCCACGAAAATTTTTTCTGCCATTCAATTGTAAACTTTATGTGAATTCGGTTTATCTGTCGATGAACCTTGTTTTTCTTTATTCACATATTTGACAAAGAACAATTCTTGTAAGGGAAATCACTGACATAATCTATTTAAATGAACAATCATTGCATGCGACTATGAAAGGGCCTGTGGCGGCGGTCCGCCAGCGGGCCTGGATTTATCCTGCGGTAACGGAACAAATTCCTTATTATCATTTGGAGGCAATATAATCCGTCCCTGTTTCCAGTCTTCCTTCGCCTGTTCGATCCGTTCTTTACGGGAAGAAACAAAATTCCACCAGATAAAGCGGTCACCGAGTGGCTCACCACCGAGCAACATGATGGTTGTATGTTCTATGGCCTTTAATAACGGGTTGTCATTTTTTGCAAATACAAGCATCTGTCCATCTTTGTAAGTTATGCCCTGTGTTTCTACACTTCCCTTCACGATATAGATCGCCCGCTCGGAGTGTTCTTTCGGAAGATTAAATGAAGTGCCTGCATCGATAATGACGTGCAGATAAAATAATGGAGAGTTGGTTTTTACGTGACTTTTTAATCCGTAAGCATTACCCGCAATCAAACGCATCCATATTCCTGAGTCGGTATACACCGGTAATTCTTCCGATTTGTAATTATTAAAAGTCGGCGAAGATTCTTCATCTTTTTCCGGCAATGCTACCCAGGTTTGTATCATTTCAAAGCCGCCGCTGGCTAACGTAGAAGGATCCTCGAAACGTTCAGAATGTGCAATACCTTTTCCCGCTGTCATCCAGTTCACTTCCCCAGGCTTGATGATCTGCTCCACCCCGAGACTATCCCGATGTGTAACCTGTCCTCCAAACAAATAACTGACTGTTGATAATCCAATATGCGGATGTGGTAATACATCCAATGAGTTATCGTTTTGCGGCGCTTGATTTACAGGACCGGCATGATCCATGAAAATGAACGGGCCAACCATTCTCCTCAATCTGAATGGCAAAATACGGCGCACTTCCAGTTGCGCACTAATAGCTGCTTTGCGTGCTTCTATAACTAATTCCATACACTAATTAACGCTAATGTAATCGCTAATTTACGCCAATAGAGTTTCACCGGTTCAATTACCAGGTCTATAAGTAAAATTCAACTACCGAGCTAGCTCCATAAGACAAAGCGGTTTCAATCCGCCCATCGAATTGAAACCGCTTTTTGAATTTTTATTTTTTACTTCCTATTGTGTTACCCGCACCACTCCTGCCCCATTATACGAATGATATTCTCCTTTATACATCGCATCAGCACTTACCGGTCCCATTTTATATTGACCCGGCGAAACAGCCCGTACGGCATAATAATAGACTTGTTTGTTATTGTAAGCATCCACAAAGAAATGAATACGGTCATCTCTTACATCTAATGCTCTCGGTGTCGAAGCATCTTTGATCCAGTCCATTCCCGGTATTTCTTTCGTTCTCGGGTTTTCTATTTCAAAACCTGCAGGCAACAGATCTGTGATGACAATATTTTCAACATCGGTCGAGAAGGAACGTTCGAGTGTGATGCCAACGATAACCAGGTCATTTTGTTTGAAAGTCGTACCTGTAATAGGTGTTCCAAAACGATCATAGAAACGCTTTCTTACTTTCAAATAACTATCTTCTTCTTTATATGCCCCTGTAGCGCTGATGCCTTCTGCTTCCCAGAAATAATATAAACGTCCTGAACCCTTGGTGGTGATTTCAACCGTATTTGATTTCAATGCGTTCTTATTTCCACTCCATTGACCGTTATCGATTTTTGCAATCGTCTTGCCGCCTACTTTTATCTCTCCTGTCACATCCGACTTATTCGTTGTTCTTGTAAACTTGCCGATGGCAAGAAAAGCAAATGCTCTTTCTTGTGTGCTCAGCCATTCCCTTGTTTTCAGTTTTTCAGTTACATGTTTTACCATCACAGGTATTTGTGTATTCGACGGATCAACATCAATCAATGTGTTCAACGCAATAGCTTCATCCCTTATATCGGAGTAATAACTTCCGCCAGACTGCGAAACCGATTCTTCACCAGTAAATGAAGAAGGTAACATTGCTTTAAACGAAGCCTTATCACCAGCCACGGCATACGCTGCCGCCAACAAATAACGGCTATCCAATGCGAGAATTTCAGTGGATGCTTTGTAATAGTTCATAGCTGGCACGTTGGCGCGGCCAGCCATCGCCAAAACATACAAACCATAGGCAACTTCTTTCGGCGCTATCTTTTTATTCTGAATACGATTATAATAATACGGAACGAGTTCCTTGTTTTTTAAACGATTACTGATATAGCCCAACATTGTTTCCAGTAAACTATTATCGACATCAAAGCCAGCCTTACGGGCTTCCAGTAAGAAATGCGCTGCATAAATAGTGGCCCACCAATCTTCTTTATCCTCACCATCCCAAAGTGTGACAGCGCCATTATACAACTGCCGCATTTTTATTTTTCGTATTGCTTCAAGAATATTACTATTAGCATTCAGCTTATTCTGATTATTCAATTGCATCAAATCTGAAAGATCGCTGAAATATAACTGAGGAAATGCTGCCGATACGGTTTGTTCTGTGCAGCCATACGGATACTGAACAAGATAACTTAATTGATTACCTAATTCCAATGCAGGTGAGCGGCTAACAACCAACTTATAATCGATACTCGATGGAATGAAATTCAGCGAGCCGGCACCAATGCTGATATTTTTTGAGCTGCCTCCTTCTATAAAACCGTTATCAGTAACTTTCTGCAAGGTAGACGATGGCCTTACAGATATTTCGGTTTCATCTGTGTACTTCTCGCCCATTCCATTTACCAAAACAGTCACCTTACCTGTTCCAATTACGGGGTCAGCCGTTACCTGGAATATTGCCCGGCCTTCGCTTTTAGCATTCAAACTTACAGTTTGCGAAGAAGCCCCAATTGTTTTTAATGAACCTTCCAATGATAATGTTGCAGAAACATTGGCGGCCTTTGCAGTTGTATTGCTAAGTGTAATCGGTACCGTTATTGTATCACCCGGACTTAAAAAGCGGGGAAGTGCCGTACTGATTACAATCGGATCAGCGATTGTCATGGTATTTTCGCCGCTGCCAAAACTGTTTCCTTTATATGCCACAGCCATTAATCGTACTTCGCCACTGAATTGCGGTACATCAAACTCAAAGTTCGCTTCACCGCTACCGTTAGCCTTAGTAATACCGCTCCAGTAGCTTAGTATTTTAATTCGTTTGGCAGGCATAGGGTTCACCCGCTTTTCCATACTGAGGTCTGCATCACCCCCGGTGCTACTCATTATCGCTCTCAATTCGGGGAACAACAAAGGATACAGATCATAGGCAGTTACCTCCAATGCTTTTTTCTGATAGAAATAGTTATAGGGATCAGGCGTTTTAAAATCAGAAACCTGTAATACACCATTATCTACCGCAGCAAGCGTGACGAAGCTTCCCGGCGCAGCGCTTACTTTTACTTTCTGATGTGTTTTACTGCGAACACTTTTCTCAGCTTCTATTTTCACATCGATCTTACGACTCTTCTCCTCTACTTTTATACTTTGATAACCATGTGCGACAGTCAATGGAATATCAGAAACTTCATGTGGCTTGATCAACGTTGCTGTAATATAAAAATTAGGAACATGCTCACCATTCAATGGCAAAGTAACGCTTGCCAGTCGTTTACTAACGTCGACATATTGGTATGAAATAAGATGGTCAGTTTCTACTGTTACCAGCATTTTTCCATCAAAAGGCGCTTTAAATGAAGCCGTAACCGACTCACCGGTGAAGTAAGATTTCTTATCGACTTGTATGTCTACGTTACCCTCATTACTGACCTCAAAAGAATTATTATCAGCACCCCAGCTTCCATAGCTGTAGAAACTGCGACTAACATAGGTGTTAGCACCGGGTTTATACACTCTCACTTCGTAATCACCTGGTGAACGTGGTGTATAATTGTAAACAAAGTTTTTGCCGATACTCACGTCGCCTTCTATCATAGTCTTGTCTTCTTTCTGTGATTCGTACCGGAAATAATCACCATTCTTTGTGAGTACCGTTCTGTACTCATGCTTGATCACTTCTATTTTCGCTGTAGAAGTAACAGCATTACCATCTTTATTCACTGCAACCATAGGAAACTGTACCGGTTGGTTCAGCGAATAATAATAAAACCAATCATCTTTGATACCGTAAAAAATATCCTGTGTGTAGATATCCAATGAAGAAAGTCGGCTCACCGTGCGGCCGGTTTCATCAAATACTGTTGTATAGAAATTTGCCTGCAATAAACCGGTATTTGCGTAGGATTCTTTTGCAGCAAATTTTTCAGAAGCATTTCCCTGCGCATCTGTTACACCTTCTTTCTCATCTTTATCAGTAAAGGAAGTTTGATTAGCGAGAGAGAAATTGTAGTCACTGAATTTTTCTGCAGAAAAATATTTTTGCTTTACCTGCACTTCCAGTTCATACTTTCTGTTCGACGCCGGTGGTACGAAAAAATTCATAGCATTAATGCTTAATGCGGTTGATTCGCCCGGTCGCAAAAATTCTTTATCCGTTTTTGTAGCTACCTTAATGCGATCTGGCACAAACTCCTCTACTGAAAAATTCTTTGATCCAAGCAGAATGTCATTTGAAGTATACAATTCCAACGTATAACTTCCCGTGATAGCAGCCGTTGAAATATCGATATTACCTTCAACGGAACCTTCTTCATTCAGATTTTTGCGGAATGATTTTAATTCTTTTCCATTTGGCAGCAAGAACTTCATCTTTACCGGTATATCACCGGGCGATTTCCATTGACGATCCCGTAGCACGACAGAATAATTTATCTTTTCTCCAGGTCGATAAATATCTCTTTCCGCGTAAATGAACGCATCAAGTCCGGCAGCGTTATTTCTCTTGCCACCTATTTCGAAACGCGACGTATTGACCCTCGTATTGTTGAAGGGCAGGTAGTTGAAATCATCCGCCGTCTTTGCGATAATCATCGCAGGACGGAAACCACTAAAATCTTTTTTAGAATAAGTTAATTCCGCAACGCCATTATCATCTGTAGCCCCGTTGCCGATCAATTGATTATTGGCCGAATAAACTGAAACGTTTACACCTTTGACAGGCCCTGCATTTTTTATTGAATTGGTAAATACATAGATCTTATCATTTCCTTCTTTCGCTATCATACCAATATCAGACAATGAGATAAAGCGGCTATCTCTTACCCAATAATCCTGGGTGGAGCGGATCATGACATGATAAACCCCTTTGAACTCGGGCAACAAATCTTCAAACTGGCTGATGTTTAACAAACGTCCGCCGCCGCTCTTTGGCAAGGTACGGGTATCAATTTCCTTTTCGTAAATCACGTCGCCGAGTTGTATATCTGCATTATTCTGATAATCATAATCACCCTCATCACTATAACTGGCATACTCCGATCCATTTTTTTCTTTTGGATAATAATCATAGCGGCCGGCCATCAGCAGGTTATTTTCATAAATTTTGGATATAACCAGTTTTACTTTGGGTACACTGGTTAATTGTACTTCGATATTCTTATTTCCATTCTTAGAAAGATAAACTGCTTTGCTATTGGTGAATTTAATATTCGCTTCCAGTTTCCCGAACGCTATACTGTTATTATAATCTTCTTTTAGGGTGCCACCGATGCGGCCGTGTAAACCCTTCAGGATAGTTAGCGCATATCCTTTTTCAAGATCAAATTTATCGCTACGGATAGTGAAGCCATCATTGTTCTGTTCAACAGTGAATTTTACATCCGGGCTGAATTTGATAAACGAATTAATATTCTCGCTGGCAGGCTGCTGGCTGGTCGTTACTTTCACTGTGCCTTCCACACCATCATGGTCTGCTTCTATATTTTGAACGTTCAAAACATACGGCGAAGGAATTGATATTGTCGACTTGATATCTTCCGGAGTTACATTCGTTCCTCCTTCTGGTTTCAGACCCTTATCAATAGTGATCTTTGTGACATAATCTTTATCCTCTGCCTTCAGGCCGGCAATCTTCAGTGAGATTTTATTGTCGGTAGAAGCTGTGATGAAAGAATAATCAGCTTTGGTGCCTGCTATCTCAATATTCAATTTTTCTTTTAATGTAGCAGGGTTTATAGGATAATTAAAATAAAGGTCCAGTTGTGGAGCGATTGCACGGCTTGATTCATCCTGGAACATCCAGATTACCTGGGCATTGTCCAACGCTAAATTCGGCGTGTGAAAATTAATATCATTACCACCATTTACTGCATTGTATTTGCTGAAGCGCAATACTTCTGAACCGATCTTAGCCTTATAATTGGTGGCGGGGCTGAGCGGTTGTAATGGTGAAAAGACCAATTGATCCGGGCTTTCCCAGCGAAACCGGCCAGGTATCTTTGGTTCGAAAGAAATATAGTCGGCCGAATCCCATCTGTTTAATAGCGAATCAGCCATCAGTGATTTTGAAAAACGAAAGGTAAGGTTGCCAAGCTGCGGTACTTCGCCTTTAGCATTTGTATAATCCAGGTTTACGAAATTGCGACTGCATGAAAATAAAATAATAGCTGTAGCAAGGCTAAGAGCAGCGAAAGTTTTGATACGCATATATAGTGTCGGGTTGAATGTGCGGGGTAAATAAAAATTAAATTAACGAAAATCGGAAATAAAAAGCCAGCCGGTAACTATTGATTAACCAATGGTCCGAACATAGCAATGATTATAAAGATATGAGTACAGGAATTTAAGGAGGAATGTCCTTTTTTGTGCGGGAGAATTCAGTTGATTCCATAAATGAAGGGGAAAAATTATAGAGGAAAATTAATACTCCGTATGACCGGTTTGCAAATTTTGTTTGATAATTATTTGTTAATGACGAATATTAATAACACGTAATTTTTCCATGGTGTTTGTTATGCCATACCTCAAGGGTATGGCATAACTTCGGATAAAGGAAAGTTGCAAATGGAATTTACGGAAAATGAAATCTATCATATCTACAACCGCGGCAACAATAAACAACCCATCTTCTTCAACGATGGCAACTATCTTTATTTTCTAACGAAAGTCAGAAAATTTCTTTTACCACATTGTAATGTTCTTGCATATTGTTTGATGCCGAATCATTTTCATTTTTTAGTAAATACTGATCAAAGATCAATTGTCACTAAAACAATCGGCAATCTTGATCGAAATGTGTTATCAGAAGGAATTCGGAATCTCTTACAGACTTACACAAAGGCAATTAATGTTCAAAACAAAAGGACTGGTTCTTTATTTCAGCAAAACACAAAAGCCAAACATATTGCAAGGGGAAGTGAAAATTACGATCTCATCTGCATCCATTATATTCATCAAAACCCGATAAAATCGGAACTGGTTCAAAAAATGGAAGACTGGCCCTATTCGTCTTTTAAAGATTACTGTGGTTTAAGAAATGGAACTTTATGTAACAAGCAACTTGCCTTTAAATTATTAGATATGCATGCCGATACCTTCTACCCAGATTCTTACAAGATTATCGATAATGACCTAACCAGTAAATTTCTCTAAAGAAAAATGTATGCCATACTTTGGAAGTATGGCATACCATCCACCTAATCATGCAAATCAAAAAGCGCCATATTCTCAAATTTCTCAAAAGAGCAGGTGTAACTATTTTTTCGTTAATTATACTTTTCTTTTTACTGAACTGGATTTTTCCGTTACCAGACAAAATAGAATATTCAACTATCGTTACAGATAATAAAGGAGAATTGATCAATGCATTTCTTACAAAAGATCAGAAATGGCGAATGAAAACTGAGCTCAGTGAAATTTCCCCGTTACTGAGAAAGACTATTGTTGCTAAAGAAGACAAATACTTTTATAAACATCCGGGAGTAAATTTCTTTGCAGTTGGCCGTGCATTTTTCAACAACCTGCTTCGCATGAAACGCACCAGTGGGGCAAGCACAATTACCATGCAGGTGGCCCGTGCATTAGAACCACGCAAGCGAAATCTACTGAATAAGACAATTGAAATGTTTCGTGCTTTTCAGCTGGAATTAAAATATAGTAAAGATGAGATTTTACAACTGTACCTGAACCTTGTGCCTTATGGGGGGAATATCGAAGGTGTGAAAGCTGCTGCCGAAATTTATTTTGCAAAAAATCCAGATCATCTTTCATTAGCTGAAATAACAGCGCTTAGCATTATTCCAAACAGGCCTTCATCATTGGTTATTGGCAAAAGCAATGATCTGATTATTGAAGAAAGAAACAAATGGTTGCACCGCTTTGCAGAAGATAAAATTTTTACAGAAAAAGAAATTGCCGATGCCTTAGCAGAACCTTTAACGGCAAAGAGAAACACAGTACCGCATTATTTACCACATCTATCTTATAAACTGAAACGAAACGGTAGTACGCTTATTCAAACAAACATTGACCTTAACACACAACTGAAAACTGAGAAAATTGTAGAAGACTATATCCGATCGCAACGTTTAAAGAATATAAAAAATGCCGCGGTAATTATACTTGACAACCGCACACATAAAGTCATCAGCTATGTCGGTTCATCAAACTTTAATGATACAACGGATGGAGGACAAGTAAATGGCGCCAATGCTATTCGCCAACCGGGAAGTACATTGAAACCATTGCTCTACGGAATGTGTTTTGACGAAGGTCTGCTGACACCTAAAATGGTCATCACTGACGTTGCAATCAATTATGAAGGCTATGCACCGGAGAACTATGATGAAAAATACAACGGGTATGTATCTGTGGAATATGCCCTCGAACATTCATTGAATATTCCTGCGGTAAAAAGTCTTCGTATGCTTGGTCATGAAAAGTTTATTCAAAAATTATCAACCTGCAATTTCACCCAAATCCAGAAAGACAGGAATAAACTTGGTTTGTCCATGATTCTTGGCGGTTGTGGCACTACGTTAGAAGAACTGACGGGCCTGTTTTCTTCTTTTGCCAATGAAGGTATTTACATTTCGCCGGCTTACACACAAACGGATTCGGTGCAAAAGAAGATAACTGTAATGAGCCCGGCAGCATGTTTTATGGTAAATGAAATTCTATCAAAAATTAACCGGCCAGACTTCCCGCTTAATTGGACTGCAACAGAGCATATGCCGAAGATCGCCTGGAAAACCGGTACGAGCTATGGGAAGCGTGACGCATGGAGCATCGGTTATAATAAAAACTTTACGATAGGTATATGGACAGGAAATTTCTCGGGAGTTGGTGTGCCTGATTTAAGTGGCGCCAATATCGCAACTCCGTTATTGTTTAAGTTGTTTAACACAATTGATTATAACAATGATAAAGAATGGTTCAGCCAACCGAAAGATTGCGACATGCGACAAGTATGCAGCGAAACAGGTTTAACCCCTTCTGATCATTGTACGAGCCTGGTACTGGATTATTTTATCCCGTTGATTTCTCCATCGAAAATCTGTAACAACTACCAGGAAATAATGATCTCTGCCGATGAAAAGATGTCGTATTGTAAAAGCTGTGCGCCACAAACCGGTTACAAAAAGAAATGGTTTAAGATGATTGATCCGGATATGCAGCCATATTTTGATGAAAAAGGAATCGCCTATGTAAAAATCCCACCGCACAATCCTGACTGTGAATTAATCTTTAAAGGAAATGCGCCAGTGATCAGTTCGCCAACAAATGGCACTGAATATTTAATTAGCAAAAAAGATCCCGAACCGCTGCAATTGATTAGCAAAACAGCGAATGATGTAAGTAAAGTGTATTGGTATATCAATGATAAATTTTACAAAGCATCTGATGCAGGCGCAAAACAATTTTTTATTCCGGAAGAGGGGCCAGTAAAAATTTCCTGTACGGATGACAAAGGAAGGAACAGGAATATTACAATACGAGTGAAATATGTGAATCTTTAAAATTTGAGAGGACAATGGACAATTGTCGATCGTCAATTGTCCATTATTACGATTTACTGCTTTACAGGACTATTTACCGGCGCAGCCTGTTGCGAATCTTTCAGGTCGTCATCATCATAATCTTTCTCTTCAAGTTCATCACCTTTCTTTCCTTTTCGCAAATGAACCTGTGGATCATCTTCCGTGCCAGTAACAGTAAACGGTATACCTATTATGCCGAACGGTGGCAGCCCGATTCTCCCTTTCAGATTCAATTTTCCATCTAAACTAACCTGGCCTTCAAACCGTGGCCTGAAACCGAACACTTTCATTTTGGTTCTTTCAATGGTCATTATGTTATTCGCAATCTTTGATTTGATATCAACTTTCGAAAGGTCGGGGTTATTCAAGCTATCACGATTAGCGCTTTTGCTGATGGCGCTGAATAATTTAAATCCTTTCATCTTTACTTTTTCGAGTGACAATGTGCCGCCACCTTTTAGCGAAGGCAAAACTGGGTACATGTTTTTATCCAACACACCATCCAACGTATAATCCAATGAAACAATTCCCTCCGCAGACGCGGCCGATGACGCCATTTGCCGAAACAATGGAATTTCGTTGTATGCTTTCTTTACATCAAATTGTTTCGCACTGATATGATAATTAAATTTTGCTTTGTCTGCTGAAAGACTTTTATAGGAAGCGTCCATCATAACCGGTGCATCAATGATTTTAAACCCGGTATTTTTTAAAATTAATTCTCCATTGCGCATCGAAATATCTCCTTTGCAGTCTGTAAGATTTAATCCATTATACAGAAGTTTATCAACGTTTGCCATAAAACGCATATCAAGGTTTGCGGGTACAAGAATAACCCCTGTACCTTTTGCCGTATCCTGAGTCTGTCTACTGCTGCTATCGGTTACTTGAGAAAAAGCCATCAGTTCATCCGCGTTGACAAACGAAGAAGTCAGTTGTAATTGTCCTTTCAAAACCGAAGAATCATTCAAAGCATAATTAATGATATTGCTGAAATAACCTTTTAATAAAGCTTTACTGTTTCCATAGTTCAATAGCAGATTATCAGTTGACAGCTTATCGTTATCCACTCTGAAATCTCCTTGCTGAACCAACAATGGTTTGGGAAACATGTCCGAGTTGATCCTTATATTATTGAGCTGCAATGTGCCCTTATTATTCAGCTTCGAATAGTTGCCTGATGTTACATCCGACATTGAACCCTGAAACGTAAAATCTGTTTTTATACTGCCGTTAACATCAAGCCCGTCTATCGCAAATACCTTATAGATTTTACCAAGATCCAGTTCTCCATGCGATGCAATACTGTAATTTATGTTTTCAAAATTGCTCAGGTCGCTCCTAATCGTAAACGGCTTGCCTTCAAATTCAAGAGAAACAGGTGTCAGCTTCACCTGTAAGTCTTTTAAAGATGCGCTGTTGCTTTTTATGGCAATAGCCATTTGTATTTTATTCACCGGTGATGGATAATAAGGTGTCTTTACGCTGCCATCTTTTACATTTATAGTCGCATTCACCACCGGAAATAATTTTTTCGCAGTGTTATAATTTCCTTTTGCAGTAAGGTCAGCATCTAAATCACCGGCGAGATCGATCTTGTCAAGGGGATAAAATGATTTTATCTCATTGAGATTAATTTTAGTTTTTACGTCAGCGTCTATTAAAAAATTCTGCAGGCTACTGACATGTACAAACCCCTTAATAAAATTGTTTAACGCAAATGCATTGATGTTATCAAGATTAATGCTTGTATTTTTATAATTATTATCCTTGCAGATTGCGTCAAGATTAAAACTTACCGATTTTAATGGTTGTGGCAATGAATAATACTTCATGTACCCATCACGCAGTGAAGATTGCAATGAAAAAGAAGGAATGCTTGTAATTACAGTATCCGGCCGGATACGCAACGGATTTTGCCCTTTTGCATACAATCCTTTTGCTGAAAGATTAAAATGATACATTCCTTTCAGATCAATTGAATCCGGCGAACCAAATACACGATTCAGCTTTTCAATATCCAATTCACCTTGTAAATGTCCATCGATAAAAAGTTTCGATAACCCCTTTGTATGAATAGCCCCCTGCAAAAATCTATCGCCGACTGATAAGTGAACAGAATCGAGATCGACCATCATGCTGTCTGTATTCAACTGCGGTAGCTTAAAATGAAAATCAAATAAAAAATTCCTGGCTGGCTCTTTAGCTTTCTTTGAGTTGAAAAAGCCATCAGTAACCTTCATATCAAATGTGAGAGAAGGAACAATATTTTCTTGTACGATATATTTACCGATCAACGATGCAGTCATTATCATTTTCCCCTGCACTTTCCGTTTCTCAACCCAGGCTACGAATTTCGGAGGCAACGCTGTAAAAAGATTTTGAAAACCTGTTTCTTTAGTATCGAAACGCAAATCCATATCGTAACCGTTCTTCAAAAAATCAAACTTTCCTTTGAAATCAATCGGTAGTTGATTGATGCGAAGATCATTGTCTTCAAACAGAAAAGACAATGAATTCGTATTAATCTGCGTAATTAGTCTTGCTTTGATATTTTTATTTTCGAGATAGGCCTGGTTATCGTATTTCACTGTCAGTCCATCCATTTTCACTTTTGATGTCAGATCAAACACAGCTTTATCAAGATCACCTTGCCCGAGGTAATCAAACTGATTGACGGTGAAAACAAATGGAATTGATTGATCGTTGTAATTCAGTATACAATCATCAATTTGTATCCGGGAAAGTTTTACAGACGCTGATGTAGTATCTGTTGATTTTTTTGCGCTCGTATCCGCTGAATAAATATTGTAATTAGGTTTACCTTCTTTATTGACGAGTATATTCAGCTTGCCTTTTGTAAGATAGATTTCATCAATAGTAACCGCCTTACCAAATAAACTGCCAAGATTTACACCTAATGCAATTTCTTTTGCGGCGATTAACGTATCTGCTTTATACGGCGCAGAACCTTTCAGTACAACATCATGCAACGTAACAGTAAGTGAAGGAAAATGGTTAAAAAAAGACAACCTTACTTTGGAAAAATTCAACTCACCAGTGATTGAATGATTCGCCCATTGCTTTATTTTTTCGTTTACATAAGTAGGAAACAGTATCGGCAGTACAAACATCAGCACTAAAATACTTCCTAAAGCAATTCCGGTTATTTTAAAAATCTTCGCAAACCTTTTCAGGATAAATTTCATGCTGCAAAGAAAATAAATGTATCAGAAGGCGGGCTAAATTTTCTTTAAAGGAACCGGGAGCATGAGAAGAAAATGATTTGTCGCATCAGGGGTAAAGAATGCCTAACACAGGTTCTGCCATAAAATCACCACCCGGATAATGCTGTGTGTAATCAAGATTCAGCCAGATACCATCTTTATCTTCATGATAATGTAAATCGTGTCCTTTACTCTCAGTCGGAAATAATTTTTCTTTTACGAGATAATTGATGCGTTCGAGGTCATTTTTAGAACCAATAAATAGTTCGGGATAAATATGCGCTGTGGTATGCACGAGCCGCGGCCTTCCTCCGATTACTTTTATTGCTGCAGCCATCAATACTGCGTGATCGTCGCAATCTCCTGCCAGCAATTTTGCCGATTCACTCGCTTTTGCAAAATATTCGGCATTCTGCGGATCATCTACATAATTCCAGCGACTGTTTATTTTTTTAAATACAGCGAAACATTGTATCTGTTTGCGTGAATCGAAATTAGCCTGTTGTTCATCCCGGAAGTATTCATTGGTGGCTGCGACCGCAAAATCTCTTACAGTCGGATTGTTGTAATCCATCGCATCCAGCAATTCCTGTTGGTGTGGCAATGAATCTTTCTTTTCTGCGACAGGCAATGTTTCCCTGTTCGCATCATTCTGAAATGAATAAATAAAAGCTCTTGCATCATTGTACAGACTTTCAAATCCGTATTTATCTGTAAACGATCCATACGCCAACCAACCGAGTAGTGCGATAAAACCAATTGTTATTAATGTTTTAAACAATCGTAAGATCAAGACGAGCAGTAAGACTATCAGAAGGAACAATCCAATCCGGTCGATATAATAAGGTAAATCGAAGTGAGGAACCTGGCGGTGTGCGATAAAAAATAATGGAACCGCTAATAAAATAGCTAAAAACCCAACAAGGACATCACCAACTGGATTGCTATGAGAATTATTCATACGCTAAGGACGCTAATGCAGACTAATTAACGCTAATAGTGTACCAAATAAATTCAAAAATCAAAAGTAAAAACTAAAATGTCGGAACTTCGGGAGTCACAGCAAATCATTGACCATTGACCATTGACCATTGACCATTGACCATTGACCATTGTCGATTGACAATTGTCTATTCTACCTCTCTCAATCCACCGGTGTTACGCTACCCGCTCCGGAAATACTCTGACTCAATTTTGGTTTGCCTTTATACTTCACATCGCCGGCCCCGGTTACCTCTGCATTCAATTTTACGCTTGCATAAACTTCTGCATCACCGGCACCTGAAATATCTATTGAGACATCTTCAGCCATCAGATCGAAACATTTAAAGTCAGAACTGCCGCTTCCTTCACCAGAAAATTCTTTTGTCTCGCCTTTTAATTCGACACCACATGCACCCGAAATATCAGCAGTTACTTTCGGCGCTTTTACATCCATTTTAATATGGCTTGCACCGCTTAAACCAATATCAACTGTTTCTGAAGAGTTGATTTGATTTTCACTGAAAACATCACAGGCTCCTGAAGCTTCTATTTTTTTAAAGATTGGTGAAGAAACATACACTTTTATCTCATTGGTTGGTTTCAGATTATTGCCATCCTTTGGCCGGATAATTAGCCTATCTCCTTCTGTCTCGACGACAATATATGGAAGCAGGTTGGCATCAGCTTCAATTCTTATTGAACGTTCTGCATCATTTTTTATGTAGAGGTTCATTGACCCACTTACGTCAACACTATTGAATGTTGGGGCGGACCGTGTTTCAGTTTTTATGTTCCCGTCTCCTAGCACTCTTTTTCCAAACAAACCTCCGCGACAGGAAGAAAGAATAATAGTTGCTATTATTAAAAGGGAAACAATCTTTTTCATCTCGTTAATTTTATTCGAAGTTCAACTATATTTTTCTTTTTGAAACGAAGTTTTTAATTGGCAGATGATACGGCACCGCTGCCATGAGTTTGTGTACTTATTTGCGGGTTGCCTTTATAGGTAATATCGCCGCTGCCATAAATTTCGGAAGTAAGTTTTACGGATGAATATACTTCTGTGTTACCGCTGCCATGTGTTGATGTTTCTACATTTTCTGCTTTCAGGTCAAATGCATGTACATCGCCACTGCCGCTGATTGATGCTGAAAAATCTTTTGTTTCCCCACTTAGTGTAACATTGCCACTACCGTACGTTTCAGAAGTAACCTGGGGACTGTGTAAACTAAGGGTAATGTCTCCACTGCCAGACACATTTATCTCTGCTTTGTTACCGGTATTGATAGTTCCTTTGCTCTCTATATTTCCAGAACCATGTGTTTCAAATGCATTTAAATCAGGCGCAGTAATATACACGGTAGCGTTTGTATAACTGAAAGAATTAAATCCATCGGTAAAATGCACCAACAATCTACCTCCCTGAACTTCAGTTACAATTTCGGGAATAATATTTTCATCGCTTTCGACAACGACTTTAAAGTCGCCTTGAGAAACTTCGAGATTAATGGAGCCATGCGTTTCAACGCCTGAAAAACCTGTTATCGAACGTTGTTGTGTGATAACATGCCCATCTCCTCTTACACGGCGCCCTTCTACAAATCGGCAAGAGCTGAAAATAATTATTAGTATGGAGCTAAACAGGAGAATATGTTTCATGTGACTGTTCATTTAATTTGAGATTCAAAATTAAAGGTATTGCCGGTACGATAATTAATAACGATACCAGACAACCGTAATCATCAACGTATTGAGACTACCCGTGAACGAACAGGGTTACAGGCTCCGGAAGAATTTTTTGACTGGTTAAATTGATCCCTGAAAAACAATTCCGGGCAGTAAAGAACAACTCCTGTCAAACTCCTCTCCTTTTTTTACCTTCGCGTAATCTATGACGGAAAAAATTCTGATTCTTGACTTTGGATCTCAATACACACAATTGATAGCCAGGGCTGTGCGAGAAGCCAATGTTTACTGCGAAATCATTCCCTACCAGAAATCGTTTGAATTTGAACCCGGATTAAAAGGAATTATCCTGAGTGGTTCACCATTTTCCGTAAACGATGTAAATGCGCCGGATGTGAATGTGCAGAGCTTTATCAAGCAAGTGCCAGTGCTTGGCGTTTGCTATGGTGCGCAGTTGACGGCAAAACGTTTTGGTGGCAAAGTGGAAAAGAGCAATAAACGTGAGTATGGCCGGGCAATTCTCCAGAAAAAGAAAGAGGATGATGTTTTACTGAAAAATATTTCAAAGACCTCGCAGGTTTGGATGAGCCATGCTGACACGATATTAGAATTGCCGCAGGGTTTTGAATTATTGGCAACTACTGAATCAATTCCTATCGCGGCATTTAAAAAGAACGGTGCAGACAATAATCCTCTTTATGGTTTGCAGTTTCATCCAGAAGTATATCATTCCGTGGAAGGCAAAAAAATCCTTTCCAATTTTTTGATTAATATCTGTGGCTGTAAACAGGATTGGACACCAGCGCATTTTATCACAGACACTGTTGAAGCGTTAAAAAAACAGATCGGTTCCCGTAAAGTGATTATGGCGCTCAGTGGCGGTGTTGATTCTACAGTTGCAGCAACATTGATTCATAAAGCAATTGGTGGCAATCTCTATGGGATTTTTGTAGATAATGGCGTATTACGCAAAAATGAATTTGAAAGTGTATTGGCAACATATGCAAAGCTTGGTTTGAATGTAAAAGGTATCGATGCGAAGCAACGTTTTTATTCTGAGCTGGCTGGCAAATCAGATCCGGAAGCCAAGAGAAAAACAATTGGAAAGTTATTCATCGATATTTTCCAGGAAGAAGCGAAGAAAGTAGAAGGCGTGGAATTATTGGGACAAGGAACGATTTATCCTGACGTAATTGAAAGTGTTTCTGTTCATGGGCCGTCGGTAACAATTAAATCACATCACAATGTCGGAGGTCTTCCTGAAAAAATGCATCTTAGCCTGGTGGAACCATTACGCTATTTATTCAAAGATGAAGTAAGAAAAGTAGGTCGTGAATTGGGTATTCCTGCAGATATGATTGACCGGCATCCTTTCCCCGGACCAGGATTAGCCATTCGTATATTGGGAGAAGTAACTGAAGAAAAGGTACAATTGTTGCAGGAAGCAGATCATCTGTATGTTAAGGGATTGAAAGATCATAATCTCTATGCAACCGTATGGCAAGCGGGAACGATCTTGCTTCCGGTAAAAAGCGTTGGGGTAATGGGTGATGAAAGAACATACGAGTTCACCATTGCTTTGCGGGCTGTTACCAGTGTCGACGGAATGACGGCAGATTGGGCTCACCTACCATATGATTTCCTTGCGAATGTTTCGAATGATATCATTAATAATGTAAAAGGCATTAATCGCGTGGTATATGATATCAGCAGTAAACCACCGGCAACGATTGAGTGGGAATAGTCAGAACCACGACCTGCCTGCCGGCAGGCAGGTTTATAAGATTTTTATGATTATGGGGATAAAACGCATTTTCGTGTTATCTGCAATTACGTGTTTTTTGTTTGCATATTCTGTTACCTATGCGCAAAATGACTCGGCTCAATCGAAACATGTTATCGCTGTATTTGCACCGTTATATCTTGATTCGGCATTTGATGCAGGGTATAATTATCGCTACGATAAAAATTTTCCAAAATTCATTAATCCCGGACTTGAGTTTTACGAAGGCGTGAGAATGGCGCTGGACACTTTATCCGAAGAAAATGCCCCGATCGAAGTCTATATATACGATACAAAGTCAGCGCAAAAACCGTTAAGCGAACAATTAAAAAATCCTGAACTGGAAGATGCTGAATTAATTCTCGCTTATTGCTCCGCAAATGAACTCGGACCTTTTGCTTATGAAGCTGCGCTCAAAAAAATTCCTTTTATCAATGTGAACTTACCGATTGATGGAGGCGTAAAAAACAATGGATATTATGTGATGTTAAATTCTACATTGAAAACTCACATTGAAACGATTTATCGCTACGCACAAAAAAATTATTCTTTAAATAATATCGTTGTTTTCCGTAAAAAGGGTTCAATGGAAGACATGATAAAACGATATATTGATGAAGATGGAAAAACAACAGCATCTGTACCGTTGAAAATAAAGTACGTTGATTTGACAGATAGCTTTTCAGTAAATCAATTGAAAGCGAGCCTCGATAGCACAAAACAAACGTTATGCATTTCCGGAAGCCTGGATGAAAATTTTGGGAAAAGGCTGACGCTGCAACTTGCATCAATTTCTAAATCGTACAAGTTATCGCTAATGGGTATGCCCACTTTTGATAATTTAAGTAAAGACTTTAGCCGACCGGAATACAAGGGTCTTGAAATTATTTATACATCGCCATTCTATAATTCGCGTGCAGATAAAGTGAGCCAGGATATTGTAGCTTATTTCAACAATAAAATGTATGCTAGACCCAGTGATATGGTAATGCGTGGTTATGAAGCAGCCTGGCGTTTTTCCAAATTATTAATTAAATACGGAGATAGCCTTTCAGCAAATCTTACCAAAAAAGAATTCAACGTTTTCCGTGAATTTGATATACAACCTGTCATCAACAAACAAACCAACACCACAGACTATTTTGAGAATAAAAAAATGTTTGTTGTAAAATGGCAGGATGGGTTGATCAAAGGAGTGAATTGATTTTTCTTCAGACTATTTTTAGCCCAGGTTAAAATTGTTTAATGGCTTTATTGTTAAGAGACTTACAGCATTAATGTTCAAAACAATTGAACCATCAAACAACCTAACAATTTCTTCAAATCACAATCGTGTTGTCAGTTAGTTTTCCAGATACTTTATCTTACCTTCGATTACGATAGTTGTTTAGCTAACTAATTTTTAGTCCAATACTTTGTCGTATGAACAGAACAATTAAGAAAGTGGCTGTGCTGGGAAGTGGTGTAATGGGTTCTCGTATCGCTTGTCATTTTGCAGGAATAGGTTTGCAGGTTTTATTATTAGATATTGTAGCCCCCCCACCCCCCGAAGGGGGGATTTCAAAGTCATACAGCAAAAACAAAATTGTTAATGATGCTTTGACAGCCGCAATAAAAAGCAATCCTTCTCCGGTTTATCATAAAGATGTTGTAAAAAAAATAACAACCGGAAATTTTGATGACAACATGAAAGATATCGCGACATGCGATTGGGTGATCGAAGTGGTTGTTGAACGACTTGACATCAAAAAATCAGTTTATGAAAAAGTAGAACAATTTCGTAAAAAAGGAAGTTTAATTACTTCCAATACTTCCGGTATTCCGATTCATTTATTAAGTGAAGGAAGAAGTGAAGATTTTAAAAAACATTTCTGTGGTACGCATTTTTTTAATCCTCCGCGTTATTTAAGATTGCTTGAAATCATTCCAACTCCTGATACCGATCCGGAAATAATCGATTTCTTATTACAGTATGGCGATCTGTATCTCGGCAAAACAACAGTGTTGTGTAAAGACACTCCGGCGTTTATCGCCAACCGTATTGGTGTTTATGGCATCATGTCCATATTTGGGCTGGTTGACAAATTGGGATTGACAATCGATGATATCGATGCACTAACGGGGCCGCTTATTGGCAGACCAAAGTCGGCAACATTTCGCACGGCAGACGTAGTGGGCATTGATACATTGGTGAAAGTTGCTAAAGGTGTTCATGACAATTGTCCGGGGGATGAAGCAAAAGAAACATTTAACATTCCTTCCTGGTTAGATAAAATAGTAGCTAATAACTGGCTTGGCGACAAAACCGGTCAAGGCTTTTTCAAAAAAACAAAAGGCGCTGGTGGCGAAAAAGAAATACTGACGCTTAATCTCAAGACACTTGAATATGGGCCTCGTGTAAAACCAAAATTTGCAAGCGTTGAAGCCGCAAAGCAGGTAGATGATCTGTATCCGCGATTGAAAATGCTTGTTGCAGGCCAGGACAAAGCGGGTGAATTTTTCCGTCAATTTCATTTTGGTCTGTTCTCTTATATCTCTCATCGCATCCCCGAAATCAGCGATGAACTTTATCGTGTAGACGATGCAATGATGGCAGGCTTCGGGTGGGAAATCGGCGCTTTTGAAAGTTGGGATGTGTTGGGTGTTGCAAAAACTACTGAAGCAATGAAGGCGGCTGGTTATAAAGTAGCGCCGTGGGTTGATGAAATGATTGCCGCAGGCAATAAATCATTTTATAAGATTGAAAATGGCAAACGTCTTTGTTATGATCCGGCAAGTAAATCGTACAAAGCATTACCAGGCGGTGATGCATTTATCGTGATGAGTAATTTCCAGGATAAAATCATTTGGAAAAACTCCAGTTGCAAATTGTTTAATCTAGGTGATGATGTATTAGGCTTGCAATGGAATACTAAAATGGGAACGATTGGCGGAGATGTATTAAGTGGCATTCAATCATCTATTGAAAAGGCGGAAAAAGAATATAAAGGTCTTGTAATCGCCAATGAAGGCTCTAATTTTTCTGCAGGCGCTAATGTAGGAATGATATTCATGTTTGCGATAGAGCAGGATTACGATGAACTGGACATGGCGATCCGTGCTTTTCAGAATACGATGATGCGTGTCCGCTATTCATCTGTTCCCGTAATCGTAGCACCCCATGGTCTTGCATTAGGCGGCGCTTGTGAAATGAGTTTGCATGCAGACAAATGTTGTCCTGCCGCTGAAACATATACAGGTCTAGTTGAATTAGGAGTAGGATTGATTCCCGGCGGTGGAGGTACAAAAGAATTTGTATTGCGTGCATCTGATGAAATGCATGAAGACGAACCGGAAACAATAACATTAAAAAACCGTTTCCTCACTATCGCTACGGCGAAAGTTGGTACTTCCGCTTTTGAAGGCTTTGACATTGGCGTTTATCGTAAGGGACACGATGAAGTTGTAATTAACCAGGGACGCCGTATTGCTGAAGCAAAAAAATCGGTTATTGAATTATCTGATAGTGGCTATGTAACACCAGTACAAAGAACGGACGTAAAAGTATTGGGACGTTCTGCCCTCGGCGCATTGTATGCTGGCATCAATGGTATGTGGCGGGCAAACTATGCAACCGATCACGATGTGGTTGTTGCCAAAAAACTGGCCTATGTAATGTGCGGTGGTGATTTAACTGAACAAAGTTTGGTATCAGAACAATATCTGTTAGATCTCGAAAGAGAATCTTTTCTTTCATTATGTGGTGAAAAGAAAACCCTGGAAAGAATACAGAGCGTATTGAAAGGTGGAAAGCCGTTGAGGAATTAAACTAACCCGGTCTGACGGTCTCCGTCTGACCGGCTAACAGAAACAACCGGCATAGACAATACCATTTACTATGAATTTTCAATCCGGGAATCTGTATCATATCTATAACCAGGGGAATAACAGACAGACAATTTTTGTCGATCAAAAGGACTACATTTTATTCACAGGCTTTATAAGAAAATATCTTTTGCCATATACTGAGATTATTGGCTGGTGTCTGATGCCAAATCATTTTCATTTCATGTGTTATGCGGATGAAAGAAGTAATGAAATTATTCAACAAGGAGGCAATCAAACAGATGTTATCACCAATGGAATAAGAAAATTATTGAGCGGATATGCGAGAGTATTTAATAGCCGATATCATCGTACGGGATCGGTTTTCAGGCCAAAGACAAAATCAAAATGCCTGACTGACATAAGCATTGATGCTCAACTTAAAAACAAAGTAACCTCTGAGACTTATTATGCGACTTGCTTTCATTACATTCATCAAAATCCTTTGCGGGCCGGTTTAGTTAATCGATTGGAGGATTGGGAATATTCATCTTTTAAAGATTATGCAGGATTAAGAAACGGAACGTTATGCAATAAACAATTAGCAGCTAAATTTACCTTATATGATTCTATGAATTTTATAACGGAATCATACAAGCAAATACCTGAGGAGATTTTAAATACTTTAACATAGACCGTCAGACCGGGACGGTCAGACTACTTAACTATGGGTACTGTAGAAATAGATATATCGAAACATATTCTTACCATTCACTCACACATCATCACCTATGGTAACGCTGCCAATGAAGCGATTACTGAATCTATTCGTGAAGAAATAGAAGCTATGTGGAATGAGCCGCAGGGTTTTGTAAGAATAAAAGGACAGCTATTAAAAGTAATCTTCAAAATCTCTTCTTCATGTCAACCCGCCATTCAACCGATCGAAATCTATCAGAATGTTGATCCAAGGAATAACTATTTCCGCATAGAAGAGTTTGCTCATGGAAATATTTCATTCGTTGACGGCCTCGGTTGTAACAGTGGTTACTTCAAACTTGAAAATTTATATAAAGGTTCTACTACAGCGGCGCATGAATATGGGCATACACTCGGTCTTGAACATCCCGTTGATATTGATTATCGTGGAAAAGGAATACCCGGAATCATGTACCCGCGAGGTGCTTTAGTAGATGCACAGTTTCAATACGATCCTACAAAACCTGCAGGCGTTACAGGCGGTACCATGTTTCCTATCCACCGTAAAGTAAGGCAGCAGGATATCGACGATCTCAGAATTAACAGACTATCGTTTGAAAATAATAAAGCGATTATCGGCGCTTTTACCAATATCTATCATTGGGACCACGCCACTATAAAACCGGATAACTGGCAAATGAGTTAATCCGCATTTTGAGCAGGTTATTTATTTTTTCGTAACAACAGTTTTCCGTAATTTTTAAACATCAATTAAACCAAAATCCTTTTTTATGAGGAAAAAATGGCTAACCTGCTTTGGAATTTTATTTGCAATGGCAGCAAGCGCTCAACCCCGGCTCCCCGAAAATTATTACTGGCAAAAATTTGATAACGGTCTTGAAGTAGTTGTTATCGAAAATCATAAAGTGCCGCTGGCGACGATAGAAATCGCTGTAAAGAACGGCGCCTATACAGAAGGACCGGAATATAGTGGCTTATCGCATTTGTTTGAGCACATGTTCTTCAAAGCGAATAAGGATTATCCTGACCAGGAAAAATTTATTGCCCGTACAAAAGAACTTGGCGCCATCTGGAATGGCACTACAGGTGATGAACGTGTGAATTATTATTTCACGTTCGATAAAGATAGTTTGAATGCCGGGCTGAAGTTTATGAATTCAGCTATGCGCTATCCGATCTATCGTGAAGAAGATATGCGAAAAGAGCGGCCCGTCGTTGATGGAGAGTTTCAAAGAGGAGAAAGTGATCCAGGCTTTCAATTATGGATTGACGTAAATAAAAGAACATGGGGCGATCTTTTTACCCGCAAAAATGCTATTGGTGATCATGAAATCATCAATACTGCAACGCCTGAAAAGATGATGATCATTAAAGACAAGTATTATCATCCCAATAATTCCATGCTTGTTATCTGCGGCGATGTAAAACATGATGAAGCATTTGCACTTGCTAAAAATATTTTTGGCGACTGGAAGCACAGTGGATTCAATCCACATGAAAAATATCCGATACCAGAGTTTAAACCAATTGAAAAAACAGACTACAACATTAAAGTTTCTTCGATAGCGCAGACACCTTATATGATGCTGCAATGGATGGGGCCTGACTTTCGAAATGATTCTGCCGCAACCATCGCAGCGGATGTGTTTTCAGCAATACTTAGTTTGAACGCATCAAAATGGCAGCAGGCTTTGGTTGATAAAGGATTGGCTACTTATGCCGGAGTATCTTATCAAACGGCACGCTATGTTGGGCCAATTCAAACTTTCCTTGTTCCTAATCCTGCAAAAATGAAAGAGTGCTATGAGGAAACAATGAAGCAAATAAAAATGTGGGGGGATGATGATTATTTTACCGACGATCAATTGCAGGTAGCAAAAGCTAATCTTCTCCGGAATAAAATAAGAAATGAAGAAAAGCCATCTCAACTGGCATCTTCGTTTACATACTGGTGGTGCAGCACATCAATTGACTTTGGTACTGACTATAATGACAATATGCAGAAAGTAACGCGTAGCGACATTCAGCGTTATGTAAAAAAATATGTTATCGGCAAACCGTATGTTGCCGGCCTGATAATTAATGAACAGATGAACACTCAGTACAAACCTGGTGATTATTTCACAACCGCTAAATCTTTCTGATATGAAAAAATATTTCCGGCAATTGACACTGCCGATCCTCTTATACATTCTTCCGGTTTTCGCCTTTTCACAAGACAATAAGCCGTATGAATTAAACATTCAAGGCGTAAAAGTAATTGTGCAGCCAAGTGGCAACCAGATTGTGGTTGTGAAAACGATCATCAAAGGCGGCGTTCAAAATTATCCTGAAGCAAAAGCAGGAATTGAAGATATGGCTGTAAAAGCCTTGACCGAATGCGGCACGATCAAAGATGATAAAAATACGTTCAAAAATAAACTGGATAAAATCAGTGCACAGGTTTATGGCTATACAGACATGGATTATGCGACATTTAGTATCAATTGTATAAAAGGTGATTTTGAAACTGCGTGGCCTTTGTATAGCGACGCTTTACTTACTCCACGTTTTGATAATAAAGAATTCGAGCGCATCAAACAAGACCAGGTGAATATCATTCGCGCCGGAGAGTCGGATCCCGACAATTCTGTAAATAAAATGGCGAGAAAAACGGCCTTTGCAGGAAAAAGCTATGCAAAAGATCCACAAGGAACAGTCGAGACAATTGGTAAACTAACATCAACTGATACAAAAAAATACTGGCAATCTATTTTAACGAGATCAAGAATGGTAATAGTTATCGTTGGCGATCTTGATAAAACTGTTATCGAAAAGAAAATTGATGAATTGCTTGCGAAGATTCCGGCAGGGGCACCATTTAAATTAAAAGAAGAGAGCTATTCGCCGGTAGCTAACTCGTTCAAACCTGAACAACGTGAAAATGCGACCAATTATATACAGGGAATTACAGGTGCGCCATTACCAGGTTCGCCCGACTATAATGCTTTCGTTCTTGCCATGCGTGCATTCTCCATGCGCCATTTTATAGAAGTAAGAAGTAAAAATGGATTATCATATGCCCCAGGCATTTGGTTCAAACAGGGTAAAACACCGTATTCCAATTTCTTCGTTACAACAACCGAACCCGATAAATACATTGCGGTGGCAAGAAACCTGGTTGATAAAATAAAGAAAGATGGATTTACTGCAGAAGAATTAAAGAATGAAAAAACAGGCTATCTCACGGGGCTTTATTACCGGCAGGAAACTAACGAGGAGCAGGCAAATGCTTTAGCGACAAATGAAGTGATTAATAATGACTGGAAACGAACAGTAACGATCAAAGATGATATGAATAAAGTTACATTGGATGATCTGAACAAAGCTTTTGCAAAATATATCAGCAATATAACATGGGTGTACCAAGGCGATCCCAAAAAAGTGGAAAGTAAGTTATATACACAAAAAGAAACTCCACCAATACCAGCAGATAAAAAAGCATTTTAAAAAATAAAATCCCCGGTAAAACGGGGTTTTTATTTTAATTGATTTATGGCCGCTTCGATGGAAGGGTATAAAAAAGTAAATCCATGTTGCTGTATTTTCCTGCAACTCACAGTAGCGCTTTTTAATACTTCGATGCTCATTTCACCCAACACAATTTTTAAAGCAAATGCAGGAACGTGAATTGGGATAAACGTGGAATTTCGGATCGTCTTCGCTAGTTCCAGGGTTAATTTTTTGTTCGTCACCGGTTGCGGAGCTACGGCATTGTATGTGCCATTGATTTTTTCATTTTCTATAGCAGAAATATAAATTCTTACCAGGTCATCGATGTGTATCCAACTGATAACCTGTCTGCCGCTGCCAAGAATGGTAGCGACACCAAACTTCAATGGCTTTTTAAATTCAGGATAAGCGCCTGCTTCATTACTTAGCACAATCCCTGTTCGCAATTTCACCAATCGCTTATTCAACTGCGCAATCGGTTCAATACTATTTTCCCATTGCACACATGTTTTCGATAAAAAATCTGTATACGCCGGATCTGCTTCATCAAATTGCTCATGCTTTGAAAATTTATCCGGACCATACCATCCAATCGCGGAAGCGCTTACTACAGCTTTTACCTTGTTTTGATTTTCCGATAATGCTTTTACCAATAGTTGGCCGCTTTTCACACGGCTATCAACGATCTCTTTTTTTCGTTTTTTTGTCCAGCGCTTTTCACCAACATTTGCTCCCGCAAGGTGAACAATGTAATCGGCTTTTTTCAGCGCTTCAGCATCAATAAATTCCTGCTCGATATCCCATTTTGCATAACTGAGACTCTTATCGCTCACTCGATTTTTCTCAGGATCACGAGTCAGTATGATAACCTCATAGTTCTTCTCGAACAAAATCTTTGTAAGCGCTTTACCTATCATCCCGGTTCCTCCGGTTATCAAAACCGTTTGCTTATCATTCATTCGATTGATCTTTCGTTAAAACTCTTTTATTGCAAAACTACAAAGGGTTCAGGTTGATGATCCTCTTATTCAAGAGTAAAATAAATCTGGATTATACGGGTAAATAATTGTGCCTTCATGTTACAACCTTACGCATTGCAACATTGTTTACGTGTAAAATTTCTATTTCCACCTGAATTGTATCTTTGCCCGGCTTTTAAATAAAACGCATGACCCCGAATTTCAATCCTGATAAACAACACACCCTGAAAACTGCGGTAAGTATCTCTGGCACAGGTCTTCATACCGGCGTGCTGGTAGATATGAAACTGAATCCTGCAAGTCCCGGATATGGTATCCAGTTTCAACGTGTAGATCTGCCGAATAAACCAGTGATAAAGGCTGACTGCGATCTGGTAACTGACACGAGTCGCGGCACTACGCTTGAGGTAGGCGATGCTAAAGTGAGTACGGTAGAGCATGTGCTGGCTGCCCTGGTAGGAATGGGTGTTGACAATTGCTTTATCGAAATAAACGGGCCCGAAATTCCAATTATTGATGGCAGCTCTGAGCCATTTGTTGAACTCATCGAAGAAACCGGTGTGGTAGAACAAGATGCAGCTAAAGTATGGTACACGCTGGATGAAAACATTTATCATTCTGATGATAAAAAAAGAGTGGAAATGGTGGCAATGCCTGCGATGGAATACAGTATCACCACATTAATCGATTTCAATTCGCCAGTACTGGGAACTCAGCATGCCGGCTTAAAACATATCCGCGATTTCAAAAATGAAATTGCGCCTTGCCGTACGTTTTGCTTTTTACATGAACTAGAAATGTTGCTAGATCATAACCTGATCAAAGGGGGTGACGTAAACAATGCCATTGTGATTGTTGATAAGCCTGTAGATGAAACCGAGATGGCGCGGTTAAAAAAAATATTTAAGAAAGATAAGATTGAGGTAAAGAGTGAAGGTTACCTGAATAACCTTGAGCTACGTTTTCCCAATGAACCAGCAAGACATAAGCTTCTGGATGTTGTAGGAGATCTGTCGTTGATCGGCTATCCAATCAAAGCGAATATCATTGCGAACCGCCCCGGTCATAGCACCAATGTTGAATTTGCTAAAAAAATAAAGCAATACATAAAAAAAAACCGTCACACACGGGGAGTACCCACTTACGTACCGGGACAGCCGTCGATTTATGAGCAGCAGTTCATAGAAAAAACATTGCCACACCGTTTTCCTTTTGCGTTGGTTGATAAAATCATTGAACTAAGCGATACCCATATTGTCGGTATTAAAAACGTAACCTTCAATGAATGGTTTTTCCAGGGACATTTTCCGGGAAATCCCGTAATGCCCGGGGTACTACAAATTGAAGCGTTGGCACAATGCGGTGGTATTTTAGCCATCAATCTGAGCGGCGGCGGACAATATGATACTTATTTCCTCAAAATCGATAATTGCAAATTCAAACAAATGGTAAAGCCCGGCGATACGCTGATATTAAAGATGGAATTATCGGCTCCTATCCGCCGTGGCATTTGCGAAATGAAAGGCACTGCCTATGTCGGCAATAAAGTAGCAACAGAGGCTGATCTTGTTGCCCAGATTGTTAAGAAATAAGAGTATTTACAGGTTCATTTGCGACAGTTTAAAGCAGGCTGATTCAACAACGTTCCGGCTATCCACACTACATCAAAAAATAGTTGAAAAAACCGCCTTTTTCTCCTCTGAAAAAGGCTATTCTACCCTTTCATTTTCGTACATTTGATGATTCAACTTTAGTGTACTTTTCTATTGTGATTAACCCCCTTTATGAGTGTAGAAACAACTGAAAAAAAAGCGCCAGCTACAAATGGCTACGGCGCCGATAGCATACAGGTTTTAGAAGGTTTGGAAGCGGTGCGTAAACGCCCTGCAATGTACATTGGCGATATCAGTGAAAAAGGTTTGCATCATCTTGTTTACGAAGTAGTCGATAATTCTATTGACGAAGCTCTTGCTGGTTATTGCAAGAATATCATTGTTACAATCTTCGAAGACAATTCTGTTTCAGTAGAAGATGATGGCCGAGGTATTCCAACCGGTATTAATTCAAAAGAAAAAAAATCGGCGCTTGAGATTGTAATGACTGTGTTACACGCCGGTGGTAAGTTTGATAAAGACACATACAAAGTATCAGGTGGTTTGCATGGTGTGGGAGTAAGTTGCGTAAATGCATTAAGTACCAAATTGCATGTGACAGTTAACCGTGAAGGAAAAATATTTGAACAGGAATATAAGATTGGCGTACCACAATATTCTGTTCGGGAAATCGGCACCAGTGAAACAACTGGTACTACAGTTCACTTCTGGCCGGATGATACCATTTTCACAACAACTGTTTATAAAAAAGATATACTCGAAGGCCGTCTTCGCGAATTGGCTTTTTTGAACAGAGGCGTTCGCATCATATTGAATGATCTGAGGGAAAAAGAAGAAGACGGTACTACTTACAACAAAACATTCTATAGTGAAGGTGGTATTATTGAGTTTGTTGAAATGCTCGATAAAAATGCAGGCCGGACACCATTAATACCAAAGATCGTTTACGTAGAAGGTCGCGATGAAGCTACCAATGTGGCTGTTGAGGTGGCAATGTGCTATAATGATTCTTTCAGCGAGCATATCTATTCTTACGTAAATAACATCAATACTATTGAAGGCGGCACACACGTTGCCGGATTCCGTCGTGCATTGACAACTGTATTCAAACATTATGGTGATAAAGAAGGCGCTTTTGAAAAAGCGAAAGTGCAGATTGAAGGTGATGATTTTCGTGAAGGGCTAAGTGCGATTATTTCTGTAAAAGTCCCGGAGCCGCAGTTTGAAGGGCAGACCAAAACCAAATTGGGTAACGGCGAAGTAATGGGAGTGGTGAATACCACCGTTTCAAAAGTATTGCAGGCTTATCTTGAAGAAAATCCCAAAGACGCCAAGAACATCATTAGTAAAGTGATACTGGCGGCGCAGGCAAGAGCTGCTGCAAGAAAGGCAAGGGAATTAGTACAGCGTAAAAGTGTATTGAGCGGAGGCGGTCTTCCAGGTAAACTGGCTGATTGTTCTGATCGCGATCCTGAACGTTGCGAGCTATTCCTTGTTGAGGGAGATAGTGCGGGTGGTACAGCAAAACAAGGACGTGAAAGAAGTTTCCAGGCGATTTTACCATTGCGTGGTAAAATTCTGAACGTGGAAAAAGCGATGGAGCATAAGATCTACGAAAACGAGGAAATCAGGAATATGTATACGGCGCTTGGCGTTACAGTTGGTACACCGGATGATCCTAAAGCATTGAACCTTGCAAAACTTCGTTATCACAAATTGATCATCATGACCGATGCCGATGTGGACGGAAGCCATATCGCAACGTTAATTTTGACGTTCATTTACCGATATATGAAAGAACTGGTAGAGCAAGGTTATGTTTATATCGCACAACCACCACTTTACCTTGTAAAAAAAGGAAAAGAACAAGCTTATGCATGGAATGAAGATCAACGAAAGGCGTTGGTGGAAAGATTAGGTGGTGGCAAAGAAGAATCAGTCGGCATACAGCGTTATAAAGGTCTTGGAGAAATGAATGCTGACCAGCTTTGGGATACAACAATGAACCCCGATACCAGAACATTGAAGATGGTAACGATTGAAAGCGCAGCAGAAGCTGATCGTGTCTTTAGCATGTTGATGGGTGATGAAGTGGCACCGAGAAGAGAATTCATCGAAAGCCATGCAAAATATGCGAAGCTGGATGTGTAGCTGATTTAATAAATACGAAAAAAGATTATGAACCAGCTTTTATGCTGGTTCTTTTGTCTCCGTAGAAGAAGCAGATATTATTTTATCTGCCGTTAACGGATCCTGGTTCAATACATCACAAAGAGCAATGTATAACTGCGGCATGTATTGTTTTACCAATTCCGGCATTTCAAAAAAAGCCTCGACACTTACTGCCCAGAATTCCTGCAGATTTGTAAACGCATAGTTGCGAAGAATACTATTGCGCTGCAGCAACGCTTGTATAAACACCGGACCTGTTTGCTGAGTATACTTTGAAAAATCTGCGATGAACTCTTTATCGATACCATAATCCTCCATGAAATTTTGTCGTTGCAATGCATGCGCCATTTCATGCAATGCGACATTCACTCCATCTTTATCATTCCTGAAACCTTCTAAAAAATGCTTCCACGATAAATGAATACCATCGGGCGCAACGTGGCCGAGGTATAACTGTTTTTCTTCCGGAGAACTGTAAGCATCGGGAGTGATATAAAAGTCTTTGAAAAAAGGTAAAAGATATTTTCGCAATCCAAATGTAAGTTGCACAGCTGCAGCGCTGATGAGAACAGGCATTTCTGGTTGTTCTTCAATACCAACGTAATGAAACCTTTTATCACGTTTGAAATAGTGAACGCGTTTCAGAAATCTTAGTTTACCCGCATCGGGCAACTGGGTATAATAATAAATAAACTGACTGATCGTATCGCGATAGAAACTAAACGTTCTCACCAATTCACCATACTCCGGAGCAGCGTCATTTATAATTTCATTTTTAAGTAACTTTTGTAAAATACTGTGAAGGTGATGGCTTTGCATATTTCGTCAGAACTATAAATATAGCAAACAAGATGGCCTGATCATCTTTTCACTGGCTTTTGTTTTTCGCGTAAATAATTTTCAACATAATTCAAAACACTTGTCTCGGCAGCATTTTTTGCTACTGGCTTATTTTGATAAAATAAACGATAGTAATAACGGGCTTTCGAAGAATTGTTTAAATATTTATCATAAAGCCGGCCGGCAAAATAGAGATTGAATGGTTTGTGAAAGATATACCAGGCTGTGTCATAGTATTGAACAGCCTTTGGAAAAAGCCGCATGTTTTCATAGTTATCCGCTTTCATTTGTAAATAAGTATGCGCTTCGTCCTGTATGCGCAGCCTGATGCATTCATCCAATTTTTCGTTACTCTTTTCATACAATTTTAATTTGGCAAATGCCAGCGCTTCGCAATACAGGATCGCTTCATTGGATTTATTGGTAAGCTCCGTCCAATAACATAACCGAAGACATGAATCGTAGCTCTGCTTATTTAAATAGCTATAGGCAAGACTGACAAAAGGCGCTGAAAGCTTTGAAGAATCCCGCCAGAGTTTTTCGCCCCAATGAATTACCGTATCATAAGCCGACTTCTTAAAGCTGATTTCGATTTGCCGGGCAATCACATCTTCATCTGCACTGTCTCTTTGTAAAAATTCCGATATTAAACTATCGGCAGAATTGATTTGCTTGTTACGCATAAGCAAGATAGAAAGAGCAATTGCAATGCGACCGGATTTATTATTCAGGCTGTAAGCCTGCTGGTAACAAATCATGGCCGAGTCGTACCTGTTTAACTGGTAATTTAAACCACCGGCTTTTTGCCAAAACCTGAAATTGCCGGGATAGTTTTTTGTAAGACGATAATAATAAAATAATGATGAGTCTGCATTATCCTTTGCAGACCAGATCTGCGCCATGTATAGGGTTGATTCAAAATTTGCCGAATCTATACGCAATGCTTTCCTGAAGCACGCTATTGCTTCATTGTATTGCTCATTCATGAAAAAGCTGTAGCCGAGATCTGCGTTAAAGGAAGCTCTGTTTTCGTTTGCACTTTCGACTGATTTGAGCAAATGAATTGCTCCATCATAATCCTGCTTTTTATAGAATTCCGATAGCTTTAGCTGATCGTAACCATTTTGGGCAGCCACATTAAGACAGCAACCAAAGGCAAAAGCCGGGAGAAAAAAAAGCTTTCTCATATGATAAGTAGTAACGGTTTTAATAAAAATACGGCTGAAACCAACAACGTGAATAACTTATTGTCTTTTGTTCAGCGTTGAATCTTAATGCTCTATGAAGCAAAAAGTCTTTTTTCCCATACCAAAAGACAATTTTAAACGGAGCTGAAGGGTCGAAATTCGTAGTTTTGCGATTATCAAATTAAAAACTGGAATCATGGCAGACATCACACTGACAGCGTACAATGTAAAAACTAAAGAAAAGGGAGTGCCCATCCAGGATGCTGTAATCACAAAAACGGCAAAGGGAGCTTATATGGTGCAGGGAAATGATGGTAAAGGGAACAAATTAACCACACTGGTAAATGAAGCAAAAGCCCTGGCCGCTATTGAAGCCGGAATTGCAAAAAAAGGGTTTTAAAAAATAGTTGAAATGATTTTCGCCCCGCCTGCCAAAACTGAGCGGGGCTTTTTTTAGTCAAGCAATACGACAGTTCCTTTATCTGTAAGGCTTCGTTTCAAAACGAAATCGAAGTATTCGCTGTAGTATACATATACTCCGACAGGAGCCTTTTTACCGCGATATACACCATTCCACCCTTCGTTCGGGTCAGAAGTTTCAAATACTTTTTCGCCATTGCGGTTGAATACGATGACATGATATTTTGGAACCGGGCAAAAAGCGGCCGCTCTGAATACATCATTTTTACCATCTCCATTTGGTGTAAAACCGCTTGGAAACTGGA
The DNA here is from genome assembly GCA_049840875.1 of Chitinophagaceae bacterium. Lineage (GTDB taxonomy): Bacteria > Bacteroidota > Bacteroidia > Chitinophagales > Chitinophagaceae > JAFDYH01. The sequence continues at coordinate 854,525 of JASGJE010000011.1, forward strand.
CACAGCGATCCTTACATTCTACCGCCTGCACTGTGTCTCTGTAATTACCGCACATATTTTCAGCGTAAAGAGAATATTTGCCACGACCCGTTACTATCATCGATTTTCCGGATCCACCACCATTGCTCCATGTATAGCTTGTACCTTCTTCAGGTATCACCTGCAGCACTACGCCCTGTGCATCACAGGGAATAATAAAAGCATCTCCCAACTCAAACATTGGTTTATCAATTACATTTGTTTTCACTTCCGCTCTCGGCGTTTCACATCCGCGTATTGTTTGAGATACCCAATATTCCCAGTGACCTGTATCCGCAGTATTCTGAACGGGAGGAGTAATTGATCCCGTTCCACCTACAGGGCCGGTATACCACAAAATATTCTGGCCCGTTGCTTTCAATGTTTCCGGCGCAGCGCCTTTACAAAGTTTTAAGTCCTCTACTTGTGGCGAAAGAACAAACGAGTTGAACAGCACTGTTACAGTATCTGTTTTTGAACAATATGCATCACTTACAGTAAGTACATACTTACCGTTTCTGGTCACGGTAATTGCATTTACAGTAACAGCAGGATTGGAAGCCCAGGAGTAATTCACATTTTTAATATCTATAGCAGTTAATTGAGTAGTAGTATCATTGCATACAACTATCGTATCTGAGCTAAATAGTGAATCAGGTATAGTACATTGACCCTGGCTGCGATTTGCAAGCAGAAGCGTAATAACAACAAGCAGGATACTGGTGGCTCTTTTCATGGATTAAACAATAAGTCTTACATGAGTTTCGGACGTCTTTTAAATTCAATAATCTTACCAAAGGCGGGAATTGGCATTCCAGACTTTGGTAAATGGAAAATTTACGTAGACGAACTACTGCTTAATCAGCTTGAATAACTGTTTCTTTTCGCCAGATGAGGCTTCGACCAGGTATAAACCCGGGGTATATTTAGCAGAGCGTAAATCAATAGATTGTTTCTGCACAAATCCATCTGCCGATGTAGCAATCTCTTTTACCAATCTCGCATTCACATCATACACTTTTACGGTCATTTTCGCACCTTGGTTCAATTGGTAAACAAAACTGTATAAACCATCTGAAGGATTAGGATAAACCTGCCAGCTGATATCAGCATTAAAAACAACAGGCTTTACTTCAGAATAAGTAACCTTTCCATCTTTATCAATGATCTTTAACCGGTAATACCTTGTGCCGGATTTATTTTTCTCTGCATCAGTGTAACTGTAAGACTGCTCCGAAGAACTATTTCTGCTGATAACGGTTCCTATCTTTATAAATTTACTTTGCTGATAGTCGCTGTAGCCTTTTGCAACTTCAATTTCATAGCGGCTGACATTTATTTCTTCCGATGTTGTCCATTCAACCAGTACATCATCAGTTTTCTTTATCGCATTGAACTTTTCAAGTTTTACTGGTAGCGGCTGCAATTGAGTTTGCCCTCCGTTATTCAACCAGAATTCAGAAAAATCTTTCACTTTAAACTCTGCGTAATAACCTTTATCAAAAGGCACTTTTACAACGTTGGACGGCACGATATACAACCAATTGCCCAATATATCATCCGTGATCGTTCCATTTTCAACGCTTAAGGTAGCATCATTATATTTTGAAACGCCCAGATCATACGCCGTAGTGGGTTTGGAGCAAACACCGCAGCTGTTTGCGTTTATCAGGTTTTCTGTTTCTGTATCCAGGAAATAAAAACGAACTGTTGCCGAATCGGCAAGGCTTCTTGTAGCCGGCTTTATTGTTATGTTCCTGTCGTGATAATATTGAAGATTGTTTGTTCGTACAGCGCCTGAATTAATATAGGCCTGCACATCAGTTGATCCCATGTTCTGGTTGTTTGGCATTACAGAAGCAACAAGCTGACCGCCCGATGTAAAATCAATCCAACTGGTGCCTCCACTTACTGATTGAGTAACCGGTGACCCCATTGTTGTGCCAGTGTATATGCCGTAAATATTGTCATAGATATGGATGTCATCTACTGCAATACCTTCATGGCTTGTGTACGGATCGGAAGACATTACAAAACGAAGCCGCAATCTGCTTAATCCGGCAGGTAATGGAATAGTTGCCACATGCCAGTGTGTATAATCCTGAATACTCCACACATTTGCGTTATTGCCGGTATAATTTTTATTGTACCAATTAGTTCCTTGTCCGAACAAGCCAAGTTTTGACCATGTAATGCCATCAGCAGAATATTCAATATAGGCCGCATCACAAAGAGAAGCAGATCCGCAATCTTCGAGATCCAAAGCAACACTGAAACTTAATGTTGGGGTAGTCATGCCTGTTATATCAAAACAAGGTGAATACAGGTAAGATTGTTCCAGGTCGTTGTAATTACCAACAAGTGAAGTTTTCCATGCCTTGCTTCCGCTTGCCGCCCGGTTTATCTTCTGAGATGCCGGCGTACCATATTGCCATGAACTTTTTATTCCCGTTGCATACCATGAACCGCTATCTGCTTCAAAATTTTCGAGATAAGGGAAACTGGAAATAACAGGTGAGTTATAAAGATTAACGGTTGCTGTATCATTATCACGATAAGAATCGCTGGGGTAGTCAACCCAAACCTGAACCGTATGTTGGCCCGGAGCTGAAAGATCTGCCGGGGTGGTAAACGTGTATAGAACAGTTGCATTACCGCCGATCGTAGGGATCGTTTCAGTAACGATAGCTCCATTATCTGCTTTATACTTAACAGGAATAGAAGTTATTGTTGAATTCGCACTGTTACGTACCGACACCTTTACCGGCACTGCATTACTCAATCCACAGCTGGATACCAAAGGGCTATCAATTTTTACCATTTGGATATCATCCGTCACCTTATAAAGATGAATATCGTCGAATGTATAACCGGCACCCGTTAAATTGTCTGCCGTTAGTATCTGACCCCATTGTCCCCATCTTACCTGGAAACTTGTCGAGAAATTCTGACTATTTGCCACAAGAATATCACCAAGCTCAAGACTGGATGATTTATTGAATATTCCTGCATCGCCCTGGTTGGCATAAAGATCATATACATTTATCCATGATTTCTGATCATCGCCCCGCACCCACACATTATTGGCAGCATTAGGCACCTGGCCATGATGTTTAAACCGAAAATCCAAACGAATGTCGTCTGATGCAGCACTGTAAGCGCCAAGATTAAACGTTCCGGTAAGTGAGTCTGTATGGCCGCCGTTGTTATAACGGTCAATGTCAAGTGTAATCGCTTTACTGCCTGAGTAAGCGATGCCGCTATTAACAAACGTCCTGAGTCGACCTATTGCTGTGTCAGAAATAAAATCATAACGATCAAGCCCAGCCAGACCAATTTGCTTTTGATAGTAAGAAGAATCTGCTGCTGTTTCGATATCATCCAGAAAATCCGAGCCAATATTCAACGTAATTGCAGGATTGGCAAGTTGCTTGACAATTACAGTCATTGTGTCGTTGGCAGAAACCGGATCAACTGCAGACGTGTTTTCTACAACTACGCGTAACTGATATACACCAATCGAAGAAAAGTCATAGGTCGCCGCAAAATTATGTGTATACACACCATTTGCTGACACAGGAGAAATATTGGTTTCAGTTATAAAAGGCGCACCATTTACCGAATACTTAATGTTGAAATTATTGATCGTAGCATTGTCAAGATTTTTCACACGAACCTGAACTATAGTTGACGCTGTCAACGAAGTAGAAGTGAGTTCTCTTCCCGTACAAGGAGCAATTATTGTGTCGATCTTGAGATCATTGTCGGATATAGTTCCGGCACAAGTGCCATTATTCGGCTGGCGGGATACGGCAACTGCACGACGTCCGGGATTACCATTCAATAACGCTCTCACCGTAACCCAATACACTGAATCTTTTGATAAACCGCTAAACGTATAGTTCGTTTGCGCTGCAGGAACCGTTGCAACAGATACCATTTCATCACCGCGCAACATCATTACCTCATAGCCGGTCGCCTCTGTGATTGTTGTCCAGTTAATAGCGATATATCCCTCGCACTGGGTGCTGGCTAAAGAAACGGTTGGAATACCTACTATTGTAAATTTTTCACTTGTGCTAACCTGGCCGGTTACATTTTGCGTTACCCGAACCCTCGCTTTGTCAGTAAAAATGGATGGTATAGTCCAGCCTAATTCATGTACTCCGGCGGCTACATTTCCCGAAGGAATAAGATTCCAGGTGGCGCCATCGTCTGTTGAATATTCGAGTGTATACCCATTTGATGGATTGCCATATGAATCCCAACTGACATAATTTAAATCTCCGGCAGTTAATCGTTCGCCACCAACCGGGAATGTCAGCGTTGTTGAAACAGGTATTGTATCATACACAAGGAAATATTCTTGCCGTGGATTTTGTGCAATGGATGTTCCTTTTACATTGAAGGTATACGTTCCGGCAACGGGATTATCAATTACAACCTGCTCTATATTATTTACGTGATCAACACCGGTAGTTGCTATATTATTCGCATTACCTGGAAGCGTATCCAATAAATAGGGAAGCTTAATAGTGGAAGACGGATCGACGACCTCAAGATCAAGATCATTTACCAATGTATGTGCAGCTAAGACAGCTGCAGCAGGATCATTCCAATACAACATCACTTTCAATTGTGCAGTATTAGCCGGTACACTGATAGTATGTGTTTTTGTCTGGCTATTTGCTACCGAATCATTAAAGTAATTGCTATTCTCAAGCATCTTTACAGAACGAAGCAGGTTCATCCAACCAAAACCATAACTAAAATCCGGACCAGGATTTCCCATATCCGTTGCACCGTTACAAAGCAACGCCTTCATCAAACCATTTTTAGGATTTCCACCATGCAATTGCCGGTATCGTTGATATAAAAGACCCAATCCACCGGAAGCCCCGGGTGCAGCCATGCTAGTACCAGCGCTGGCTCCGTAGGAATTAACAGGATATGTCGAGACGATAATATATCCCTGCACTGACATCTCAGGTTTGATTCTACCATCGCGGACAGGCCCTTTACTTGAACCTGGTCGTATTACGCCCAATTCAGAAGTATTACCAATAGTGATTACATTCTTTGCAGTTTGATATCCGCCAAGAACATTGCTGAAACCATTGAGATAAGGAGAACAATTAAATGTGCCGCTATTACCGGCTGCAAATACATTTTCGAGATAAGGCATGTCCACCGCGTATTGATCGAGAATGCGGGAGTATAGATCATAGACACCAAATGTTTCGCAATCATCTTCCACATTACCATACGAATTGTTCGTGATTACCATCCCATAGTCATTCACATAAGCAGGGGCGCTGGCTAAAATGCCTGCATACGCCTGCGAAACGATTGTTGATTTTGGAGCAAATCCCTTGTACCGTTCATTGACAATTCCAGCCCCGGCTGCAGTACCAGTTACGTGTACGCCGTGCACCTGCCCTATCAAGGCAGCTCTGTTAATTGTCCTGCCCGCAAAGTCGATATGCTGCAATGGATCACCATCATCACCAATTCCTATTACAACACCTTTGCCATCGAGGTTACGGCCTAGTGAAGAAGTAATAACGTTTGCTCTTGCATTTACGACATCATTGTTGTTAAGTGGCTTATCAGCCGCCGGTGCAGGTTGCACATACTCAATAAAGGGAAGCGCCGCTAATTCGTTTATTTTTTGTTGGGAAACACGAAGCGAAAGTATTCTGTAATTCCTGTACTCTTCAGACAGCACGTCGAAGTTTCTCGATTTTAACTCAGCCACGACTGTTTGATACGAAAATGTTTTAGGAAAACTAATCCAAACGTCGATTGTTCCGGGAAGCTTTACCGCCCAATAAGGAAATCGTTTTGCAGCCAGCGAAGAAAACATTTTCTCTTCTGGTTTCAGATCGATAACAGATCTTGCTTTTACAGCATTGAGGATAGAGACGTTCAGCTGCCCGCTCACCGTTGCTGTATATGCGTTATTGGGAACGTAATCCAGTAATTCTATTCCTGCCTGCAAAAGAGTCGCCCTCTCCTGTATGGTTGGAATATGCTCAAATTGTATTACAGTGAAGGACTTATTGTTTATGCGAACTGCATGATGATTAAAATTATCAGCGTCGGCGATCGTTATTCCTCTACCGGGAGTGATCGAATGCCCCCTCAATAAAAGGCGGTAATCATTTTTTTGACCTGCTGCAAGAATAGAAAAGCAAAGCAGGGTAATCAAAGGAACTGGATTGCGGCTCATAAACATTTGATAAACACTTAAAAATATACTGAAAAAATGGAATTTGCCAGCGTATGATCCTGTTTTTATTTGCCTTTCTAAACAAAATCAAAACCCTGTTTATGCTGATTCTTCCAGCTTTGGGTGACTGAATTAATTAAAACGGATAAACAAAGGAAAAATTTGCCTGCCATATCAAAAACATAGGCAATTATCCAGATTTGCGGGAGAGATTTAGAAATCAGCGACTAACATTGCCTGAAATATACGTTTTTACTTACGGGAATCCAGTACATTATACCGTGACATGTTTATTGGCTGTCAAATTGTACTTCTGCATTCTTTCGAAAAATCGATGAATGTCCTGCATCTTCTTTACAGGTTCAAGTACAATCAGGAAATTTTTGCCAACCTGTTTCAATCTTGCCTGGTTAGTTTCTTTTTGTAGAAACGAAAGAATATTGTGGAATGTTGAAGATTCAAAGTAAGGTGAATTAGGACGGTTGATAAAATAACAACGCAGTATGTTGTCTTTCAGAATCAATTTTTCAAATCCCAATGCGATGGCAAGGCGACGGCACTGTACAGTCGTGAAAAGATCTTTCACTTGCGATGGCAATGGGCCAAACCTATCAGCTATTTCGTTCCGCATTACATCCAATTCAGCATCCGTTTCACAATTATCTAAGCGGGTATACAGAGACAATCGTTCAGTGACGCTTTCAACATAATCATCGGGAATCAGAATTTCAAGATCAGTATCAATTGTGCAATCACTCACGAAATCATCCTGTTTGGAAATTTCTTCTTTAAATAGTTCTTTAAAATCTGTTCGCTTTAATTCACGAATGGCTTCATCCAACACTTTCTGATACATTTCAAAACCGATCTCTGCCATAAATCCGCTTTGATCGCCTCCTAATAAATTACCAGCTCCGCGGATATCTAAGTCCCTCATCGCGATCTGAAAGCCGCTTCCCAATTCGCTATGTTGTTCCAATGTTTGTAAACGTTTTCTCGAATCGACAGGTAACGTGCTCATCGGCGGTGCGAGCAAATAACAAAACGCTTTTTTATTACTACGCCCAACACGGCCACGCAATTGGTGCAGGTCGCTCAAGCCAAACTGATGCGCATTATTTACAATGATCGTATTGACATTCGGAATATCAACGCCACTTTCTACAATATTGGTACAAACCAAAACGTCATACTTCTTGTCTATAAAATCAAGAATTCTTTCTTCTAACACATGACCTTCCATCTGTCCATGCGCAAAGCCGATACTGAGATCAGGGCATAATCCTCGGATAAGATTGGCCATTTCCGGCAAACCCTGAACACGGTTATGAATAAAAAACACCTGACCACCCCTTTCAGTTTCGAAGTAAATAGAATCACGGATAACATCTTCGTTGTATAACAACACTTCAGTTTGTATCGGTTGCCTGTTTGGGGGTGGTGTATTAATGATTGTTAAATCCCTCGCTCCCATCAAACTGAATTGCAAGGTTCTTGGTATAGGTGTTGCCGTTAGTGTAAGACAATCTACTGTTGTACGAAGCGTTTTTATTTTTTCTTTATGAGCAACACCAAATTTTTGTTCTTCGTCGACTATTAAAAGACCCAGGTCTTTGAACTTAATATCTTTTCCCAATAAAGCGTGTGTACCAATAATAATCTCAATCTTTCCTTCTTCTACTTTCTTCAGCGTTTCTTTTTTCTCCTTCGCTGATTTAAATCGATTGACATAATCAACCTTAACGGGAAAATCTCTTAACCGTTCACTGAACGTTTTATAATGCTGAAACGCAAGTATAGTAGTAGGAACGAGAACAGCCGCCTGCTTTCCATCTACACAGGTTTTGAATGCAGCACGAATAGCAATTTCCGTTTTGCCGAATCCCACATCACCGCAGACCAGGCGATCCATCGGCGAAGGCTGTTCCATATCTTTTTTCACATCCGCTGTAGCCTTGCTTTGATCCGGCGTATCCTCATAAATGAATGAAGCTTCCAGCTCAGTCTGCATATAATTATCAGGACTATGCGCAAAACCATTCTGCGCTTTTCGTTGCGCATATAGTTTTATCAGATCGAAAGCGATTTCCTTTACTTTCACTTTCGTCTTTTCTTTCAGCTTGGCCCATGCATCGCTTCCGAGTTTATTTACTTTTGGTACGCTTCCTTCTTTCCCCGTATATTTTGCAATCTTATGCAGCGAGTTTATATTGACGTATAAAATATCACTGTCTTTATAAATAATTCTCACTGCTTCCTGCAGTTTACCGTTAGCTTCTATCTTTTGCAAACCACTATACACACCAACGCCATGATCGATGTGCGTTACATAATCACCCGGCTGTAATTCACGAAGTGTGCGAAGTGTAAGCGCTTTGTTTTTATTATAAGCTTGTTTTACTTTGTATTTATGATATCGCTGAAATACCTGGTGATCTGTATAGCAAACGATTTTTAAATCTTCGTCAATGAATCCCTCGTGTATAGAAACAGGAACAGGATTAAATTGAATCTCTGCTTTTAAATCTGTGAAAATGCTATAAAGGCGTTCGAGCTGTTTCGGATTATCTGCGAACAGATTTAATTGAAAACCTTTTCTTTCCCAGGTTTTCAGATCATTAATCAGCAAATCAAACTTACGGTTGAATGCCGGCTGCTCTTTTGTATTGAATTCAATTTCAAATTTGGCGACAGCCGGTTTAAATCCAAATTCTACTGTATGGCGCTTTATTAATTCTTTGTCAAAATCTGATGCAGTAATAAAATCTTCTACACCGGCTTGTTTTTTCAAAAACTTGTCATCCTCTTCTTCTGAAGGTTTTTTCGGTGTAGTGTTTTTAAATTCTTCCTGCAGTTTTATATACAACTGTAAATCTTCCTCACTATCGATAATTCTTTCTTTGCAAAAATCATAATCCTGTATCCAAATGATGGTATTTTCGGGAAGAAAATCGAATAATGATACACGGTCTGTGTCTTCAAATTGGGTATCGACATTTGGTATAATCGTAACCTGCAGCAATTTTCTTTCACTCAATTGTGTTTCCGGATCTACGATACGGATTGAATCCACATCATTTCCGAATAATTCAATACGATACGGCTTATCATTACCAAACGAATAAATATCGATTATACCACCACGCAAAGCGAACTGTCCCGGCTCGTATACAAAATCTGTTCTTTCAAATCCGTAATCAGCCAATTTCAGCAACAGTTCATTTGTGTTCAGTACGTCGCCTGTTTTGATCCGGATAATATTCGAAGAAAGTTTTTCCGGCACTACAACCTTTTCAAATAAGGCTTCAGGATAAGTAACGAGAATTTTTTTATTACCACCCGCTGCAATCCGCGTTAATGATTCTGTTCTCAGCATTACGTGCGAAGAATTCAGCAGCCTGTAATTCTTTTTATTTTTAAAAGAGGATGGGAAATAAAAAATATCCAGCGCTTGCGTAAGGTTTTCTAAAGTATTTTGAAAATATGCCGCCTCTTCCGCATCATTCAATATGATGAGATGGTTTAACTGATCACATGAAGGATGTGTAAATGCAGCTGCTACTACAAACTCAGATGCGCTTCCGTAAAGATTTTTAAGATAAATTTTTTCAGGCTGAGAAAAAGAAAGCCTGTCCACCAGTTGAAAAAGGCGGGGGGTATTCTGGTATTGCTTCAACAAATTCTGAACGCTCATGCGGGATGCAAATATAAATCAAAATTCAGAGCTATCCCGATTCATATAACATGGCAGAAAAAACGTAATAAAGATTTAAAATTTTTCCGGAGAATTGATTTTAAATTTTATACTTTTAAAACCACGATTGCTTGCCATACGGCACAAAAGCGGCGCCTGAGAAACGCCGCTTTATTTTTTCTAATAATAAAATAAAAAAGGCCAGCTGATAAAATCAGTTGGCCTTCGTCACAAATGCTCCATCACAAAATACTTACTTCTGCAATTTGATTTCACCTACGTCGATTGGTGATCCGTCAGCAACTGTTACATTGTCAACAGAGGCATCTTTGTAGGGTTCTTTCGCATCTACAATTACTTTGTATGTACCGGCTTTCACTGAAAGTGAAAAAGCCCCATTTACTACATTAGCCGTAACGGAGTCTGCTCCGCTTACTGCCCATACAGCGTTAGCCTGATCGGCAGGAGATACTTTGCCGGTAATAGAACCTTGATCAATTGTACGGAATGCATACAAGCCAGTAATGCCACTTATTACGATTCCGCATGCTAATAATACTCGTTTCATAGTTCAGCGTTTATGATTATTAAATGATTAAATACAATAAGATCCTTCTCATTCGATATGAATGAACCGACAAGAAGCAGCATGTTTATGGGGACTTGTTTAAGCGATGGTAAACAAGGAATTCAATGACCGTGCCAATCGCTTTTTTTGTGAATAACTTAGTTTTAATTAATTTTCTCGGCTATACACTTCGCAGAAGTGGTCTATCTTTTATCAAACTAAAAAATTGTTGAGGTTTATCTGTACAAGATAACTTCGGCAAAATTTGAAACTTACAAACCGGTATGGCAGTTCAACCCTGGAGAAAAGGAATTATTACACGAATCGAAACCGAAGCGCACAATACAAAACGTTTCTGGATACAGGTGCCCGAAGTCGAGATATTTGATTTTAAAGCAGGCCAGTTTGTTACACTCGATCTGCCGATTCATGAAAAACCAGCCAAGCGCTGGCGCAGTTATTCCATCGCGTCGTGGCCGGATGGTACCAATACTTTTGAATTGTTGATCGTATTGATGGAAGGAGGCGCAGGAACAACTCATATATTTAATGAGTGGAAGATAAATTCAGAAATTACTTTCAGAGGCGCACAAGGTGTATTCTTATTACCAGAACCATTGGATAAAGATGTCTTTCTCATTTGCACCGGAACAGGCATAGCGCCGTTCAGAAGTATGCTTCACTATGTTGAAGAACACAATGTGCCGCACAAGAACATTTATTTGATTTTTGGAACAAGGCGTAAAGAAAATCTACTTTATTATAATGAGCTAACAGCGCTTACAGCAAGGATGCCGAATCTTCACTATCTGCCAACTTTGTCAAGGGAGGAATGGGAAGGGAAAAAAGGATATGTTCATCAGATCTATGAAGGGTTAATTGAAACAAAACAACCAGCGATTTTTATGTTGTGCGGCTGGAAAGATATGATTGATGAAGCCCGAAGACGTATTACAGATGCAGGCTATGACAGGAAGGCGATTCATCTTGAGGTGTATGGGTAGGAAATTGTTATATGGTTTTATTGTTGGATGGCTATGGGTTTTTCAAATTTCGAGAAAGCGTTTTCAACAATAAAACAGGCAACCATAAAACAATCAAACCATATAACCATCACCAATATTAAAATCATCACTCGAAGATTGGAAATCCCAAATCCTCGTTATATTCGTAGAAATCAATTCCGCAATGGGTGCTTCCTCACTCATAGTATTAATGATTGCCGCTGTTGCCTTTTCTGGTATTGCTATTCTTGTCTCCAAACTCGTGGTTAAAGCAACAAAAAACAAACACAAAGGTGAGCCTTATGAATGTGGTGTTCCTACCAAAGGTTCCAACTGGATTCAATTCAACGTCGGTTACTATTTATTTGCATTAATATTCTTGATATTCGATGTCGAACTTGTGTTTCTGTATCCATGGGCTGTGGTCGTAAAAAAAGTGGGTTGGTTAGCGTTAGTTGAGATAATTATTTTCTTTTTTATTTTATTCATGGGCTTTTTGTATGCACATAAAAAAGGTGCATTGAAGTGGATGTGAGTAGGCCTCCCCAAACCCCTCCAAGGGAGGGGATTAAAAACTTCAAAGATGAATGAGATTTTAAAAAATAATGAGTCTTCGTCAATCCCCCCTTTGGGGGGCGGGGGGGCTGCATTTCCGGGAGAAGTACATCCTTCGCCTACTGGTGGTATTTTGTTAAGTAAGTTGGACGATGTGATAAACTGGGCAAGAAGTAATTCTTTATGGCCGCTGGTTTTTGGTACCAGTTGTTGTGCTATTGAGATGATGAGTACCGCTTCGGCAAAGTATGATTGGTCCAGATTCGGTTTTGAAGTAGCGAGAGCTACTCCACGCCAGGCTGATGTAATAATTATAGCAGGCACGATCGTAAACAAAATGGCGCCGGTTTTAAAAAGATTATATGATCAGATGGCAGATCCCAAATATGTTATTGCAATGGGGGCCTGTGCAACGAGCGGAGGCCCTTTTTTCTACAACACTTATTCTGTTGTTAAAGGTGCTGATCACATAATCCCAGTAGACGTGTACATCGCAGGCTGTCCGCCGCGACCGGAAGCGTTGTTACATGCCATGATAACGTTGCAGGAAAAAATTAAAAGTGGATTAACACGAGAACAAATAAGAATGCAAAAACCAGTTGAGTGAGTAATGAAGAATTAAAAATAAAGATCGCTGAACTTCTACCTTCCGTAACTTTTGAAGCCGAGGCATCAATAGCTGCCGAGTGGATAAATGTATCTATTGAGCCAGCAACTTGGTTATCGTTTGCAAAACAATTAAAAGAACAACCTGATCTGAGTTTTGACTATCTTTTTTGCCTTACCTGTGTCGATTTCAAAACCCATCTCACGATGGTGTACCATTTAACCTCGACTACCTTTCGCCATACGATTGTTATAAAATCTAAATTGGATAGAATCAATCCAATGATCGAAACCGTTTCGCACATATGGCGAACAGCAGAATTTCATGAACGTGAAGTGTATGAACTATTTGGTGTAAACTTTTTAAATCATCCTGACTTGCGCTTATTGATTTTACCAGACGGTTGGGAAGGTAAAAACCCAATGAGAAAAGATTATGAAGATCCGGTGAATATAATAAAGCTTTAGGTAATAGGCCTTGGGCTATAAGCCGAGCCGATTGCCGATAACATGACATGATATCGATGTGTCGGAGATTTTTACTTTTTACTTTTTACTTTTTTTGTGTATAGGCAGACAGAAATATTAGAAGTTACTCCCACAACGACACTTGGCGGTGATATGGTTATCAACGTTGGGCCTCAACATCCGGCAACGCATGGAGTATTACATCTTGTTATCACTTTAAATGGTGAAACGATTAAAAAAGTAGAACCGCACCTGGGTTATATACATCGCTCTATCGAGAAAATGTGTGAAAGCCTTAGTTACCGGCAATTCATTTATTCCACAAGCCGCATGGATTATCTGTCAGCACATATCAATAATCACGGCTGCGCGATGTGTGTTGAAAAAGGTTTGCAGATAGAAATTCCTCCGAGAGCACAGGTGATTCGTGTATTGATGGATGAATTGACAAGAATTGCTTCGCATACATTATGGTGGGGCGCTATGGCGATGGATGTTGGTGCCCTGACTCCTTTTTTTCTTGCATTTCGCGAACGGGAAATGATCAATGATATAATGGAAGAAACATGTGGCGCAAGGCTAACGATGAACTATATGGTTCCGGGCGGCGTTATGTTTGACATTCATTCAAATTTTCAAAGAAGAGTGAAGGAGTTTATCACTCATTTCAAACTAAAGTATGATGAATATGATGAGTTGGTGACTGATAATATCATTTTCAAAAACAGAACACAAAATGTTGGTTTCATTTCAAAGGAAGATGCGGTATCCTACGGAATGAGTGGCCCGGCAGCAAGAGGTAGTGGCGTACAATGTGATATCCGCAAATTGTATCCGTATGAAATTTATGATAAGCTACGGTTTGAAGAGATCATTGAAAACGGTGGCGATAGTTATGCACGCTACCTTGTAAGAATGGGAGAAATGAAACAATCGTTATCAATCGTTGAACAGTTGATTGAAAATATTCCAGAAGGCGATTTCCAGGCAAAGACAAAAGCAGTATTAAAATTGCCAAAAGGAGAATTTTATACAAGAGTTGAAACAGCGAGAGGAGAATTCGGCGTATATATCGTGAGTGAAGGTGGCACAACGCCATACCGGATTAAATTCCGTTCACCAGGGTTTTCAAATTTATCGGCGCTTGATCACATGGCAAGAGGATCGAAAATAGGCGATCTTGTTGCTATTATGGGGACATTAGATTTTGTGATACCTGATATTGATAGATAAGTCTGAACTGGGATTTGGGGGGATTTAGAGGATTTGTGGGATATATTGGTATGTAGCAGCATAATATCATAAAAGTAAAAATCGAAAAACTTCTTGTTTAGTTTAGAACAGATATCAGATTCGATTCACAATTGGTTGTATAATACATTCAACCCTACTCTTGCATTGCTGATTGAGTTTGTCATTGTCGCTACTTGCGTTATCGGATTGTTTTCCATACTTGGATTAGTATTGATAATGATGGAGCGGAAAGTATCGGCGTGGATGCAGGTAAGGCTTGGTCCTAATCGTGTTGGCCCGAAAGGAATGTTTCAAACAGTGGCGGATACGCTAAAATTAATCGTGAAAGAAGGAATGACGCCTGATGGCGCTGATAAATTTTTATTCAACCTTGCTCCTTTTATCGTAATGATTGTCGCTATGGTAGTGATGGCGCCATTAATGTTTGCCAAAGGTTTCCAGATGTGGGATATCAATATCGGTGTGTTGTTTATCGCGGCTATTTCATCAGTATCGGTTATTGGGATTTTAATGGCAGGCTGGGCGAGCAACAACAAATATTCATTGCTTGGAGCTATGCGAAGCGGGGCGCAGATTGTGAGTTATGAATTATCTGCAGGGTTATCCATCTTATGTATTATTGTATTGACGGGCAGCTTACAAATTTCAGATATAGTAGCCGCACAGGAAAACGGTTGGTGGATATTTAAAGGGCACATTCCTGCAATCATCGCCTTTGTAATCTTCATCATTGCCGTAACAGCCGAAACAAACCGTGCGCCATTTGATATGGCCGAAGCAGAGTCTGAATTGACTGCAGGGTTTCATACCGAATATTCGGGAATGAAATTCGCGTTGTTTTTCCTTGCTGAATATGTCAACATATTCATTGCCTGCGCTATCGGCGCAACATTATTTTTCGGTGGGTGGATGCCGTTACATATTGGGCATTGGTCAGGTTTTAATCACATAATGGATTTCATTCCGTCATCAATATGGTTTTTTGGAAAAACATTTTTCCTGATATTCGTAATCATGTGGTTCAGGTGGACATTTCCGAGATTGCGTGTTGATCAACTATTGAATCTTGAATGGAAATATCTTTTACCAATCAGTATGATTAACTTGTTGGTGATGACATTGGTGGCGATAATGGGATGGCATTTTTAAATGAAAAATGAAAAGCTAATAGTGAAAAATAAATAAATGCCTATAGATTATAGCTAACCGTAAATATGTTTATAACGAAATACATAAAAGAAGTTTTTGGAGCAGTTCGTTCGTTGCTAACAGGCATGAAGCTGACTGGTTATTATTTTACGCACCACAAAGAAATAATTACTCAGCAATATCCGGACAATAAAGATACCCTGGCATTACCCGAACGTTTTCGCGGTGAAGTAGTAATGACGCATGATGAAAACAATGAACATGCATGCACCGGTTGTACTGCTTGCGAACTCGCCTGTCCTAATGCAACGATTAAAATTATTACCAAGTTTGACGTACAGGCCGATGGAAAAAAGAAGAAAGCCTTGGACACATTTGTTTATCACCTTGAGCTGTGTACCATGTGTAATCTTTGCATAGAAGCCTGTCCTACAAATGCTATAAAAATGGCGCAATCATTTGAGCATAGTGTGTATGATCGCAGCCAGTTAACCAAGAAATTAAATAATCCAGGATCAAAGATCCGGGAGGGAGTTGAATAAATTGTCTAAACTGGGATATATTGGATTAGTGAGATTTAATAGGAATAAAAAAACAAAAAATAAATGAAAGATAATCTCCATTGGGTTACTACCTTTTTTATTTTTTACTTTTTACTTTTTACCTTTCTCTCATGACTGCTTCGCAAATTATATTTTACATCATCGCCGCTTTTATATTAGGCACTGCGTTGTTGTCTGTCACCAGTAAGAAAATTTTCCGCTCAGCTATCTGGCTATTGTTTTCATTAATTGGCATTGCAGGTTTGTACTTCTGGCTCCAGGTTGAGTTTGTTGCAGCCGTTCAGATCATCGTATATGTTGGTGGCATTGTGGTACTCATTATCTTTTCCATTTTCCTCACACAACAGGCAGGCAAAGAAATGCCAAGGCCTACGCTTGTGCGATCTCTAGCTTCACTCTTGGCTACAGTTTTTGGATTTGCCTTTACTTTCTTAATAATTAACCAGCATCATTTTTTTAAAACTGACAAATTATTTGATTGGAGTGTTTCGAAACTTGGTACGCAAATGATAAGTACTGGTGATGGAGGTTTTTCCTTGCCTTTTGAAGTGATAAGTATTTTATTGCTTGCTGCGATGATCGGTTGTATTGTTATCGCTATAAAATCAAAGCCTGCAGAAAAATGAACGAGATTCCAATCAGCCATATACTATTCGTGAGCACTGCCTTATTTTTTATAGGGGTATACGGCCTGTTCACACGTCGCAATATGATCACAATGCTGATGTCTATAGAATTAATTCTGAATAGCGTGAACATCAATTTCGTTGTGTTTAATAAATACCTGTATCCAGAAAAACTCGATGGCTTATTTTTTACAGTTTTTATTATTGCAATTGCAGCCGCTGAAGCCGCTGTCGCGATTGCCATTATTATTAACCTGTACAGAAGTCATAATTCTATTGATGTTAACGACGCAGAAGAAATGAAGTATTAAACAATGAGCTATTCTCAATACATATTTTTAATCCCGCTATTGCCACTGGCAGGGTTTCTTCTATTGGGTTTATTTGGAAAAAAGACTTTTAAAAAGGCTGCAGGCGGTATTGCTACGTTCTTTTTATTCATAACAACAGGTCTCGCGATTTACGCGGCCTATCATTACTTTTTTATTGATGGAAAAGTTGGAGAAGTTTACCAGGCTATCGTTCCCTTAAAATTTAAATGGCTTTCTTTTTCTGACAATTTATCAATTGATATCGGAATCATACTCGATCCCATATCTGTAATGATGCTGGTTGTTGTAAGTTTTGTTTCGTTGATGGTGCATGTTTTTAGCCTTTGGTATATGAAAGGTGAAGGACGATTCAGCACTTATTATGCATTTCTTGGCTTGTTTACGTTTTCAATGCTCGGGTTAGTTATTTCAACCAATATTTTTCAGATATATATTTTTTGGGAACTGGTTGGTGTGTCTTCGTATCTATTGATAGGTTTTTACTTTGATAAGCCGTCTGCTGTTGCTGCTTCTAAAAAGGCATTTATAGTTACCCGCTTTGCAGACCTGGCTTTTCTGATTGGAATTTTGATATTGGGCTTTCAATCACAGACGCTCGACTTCAGTACATTGATTCAACGGTTGACCGACACACATTCCGCTCAGTTCTTATCAATCACGTCTGCATCGTTTCTGGGATTTTCACTAATGACCTGGGCGTTGACGTTAGTCTTTATTGGTGGTGCAGGTAAATCAGCAATGTTTCCATTACACATCTGGCTGCCGGATGCAATGGAAGGCCCGACGCCTGTGTCAGCATTAATTCATGCTGCGACGATGGTTGTTGCCGGTGTTTACCTTGTAGCAAGACTGTTTCCTGTATTTTATATCAATCATGTCTCGCTACAATTGGTTGCGTATGTTGGCGCATTCTCTTCCATTTTTGCGGCCATTATTGCCTGCACTCAAACCGATATCAAACGTGTGCTTGCGTATTCTACAATGTCGCAGATAGGTTATATGTTATTTGCTCTTGGCGTTTCAGGCGTTGGTGATGAAAATGGATTGGGATACACTGCTTCAATGTTTCATTTGTTTACACATGCTTTTTTTAAGTCCTTACTTTTCCTTGGCGCTGGTGCAGTAATTCATTTTGTACATAGCAATGACATGAAAGATATGGGAGGCCTGAGAAAATTGTTGCCAGTTACTCACTTCGTTTTCCTTATCGCTTGTCTCGCTATTGCAGGCATTCCGCCGTTTGCAGGTTTTTTTAGCAAAGAAGAAATTCTATTGGCGGCCTACAATTCCAATAAATTAATTTATTGGATAGCTTTATTCACGTCCGGAATCACATCATTTTATATGTTCCGTTTGTATTTTTCCATTTTCTGGAGTAATGCCGCTGGTTCGCATCATCACGGCGAAGGAAACGCTACCATGAAAACTCCATTGATCCTACTTGCAACGTGTACTTCGCTTGCAGGCTTGATCCCATTCGGGAAATTTGTTTCAGTCGATGGAAAATCGTTAGCGACACAATTTCATTTTTCATTTTCAATCGCTCCTGTGTTGTTTGGTGTGGTTGGTTTTTTTGCAGCGCTATGGCTTTTTAAAAATAAAAATGATAAGCCTTCAACAATCGCATCATCACTCGGAAGTTTATACAAAGCAGCATATAGAAAATTTTATGTTGATGAATTATATCTGTTTGTCACGAAAAAAATTATTTTCAATCTCGTTGCCAAACCGGCGGCATGGATAGATAAGTATATCGTTGATGGCCTGATGAATGGTATAGCGTTACTCACAGCGTCTGTTTCTTCAGCCATCAAGGGAATTCAATCCGGTAAAGTACAGAGTTATGCTTTATACTTTTTCGGTGGCGCATTGGCGCTGGCGCTTATTTTTATTTATTTATGGAAATGAAAAAACAATTAGAAGATTAAATCTTCATATCAGAAAGCAAAGTGAAATTATCATAAGTTTCGTTCGCTCCAGAGGAGCGACATATTAGTAGCAAAAAATAAAGATCAGATAAATCAGCAGCTCCGGAGGAGCGACTTGTAAAAATGGCTAACACCTATTCACAGATATACATTCAGATTGTATTTGCCGTTAAAGGACGGGAATGTTTCATTAAAGAAACATTCAGAGAAGAGTTACAGAAATATTTAGCAGGTATAGTTACCGGAAAAAAACAAAAGTTATACGCGATTTATTGCATGCCTGATCATGCACACCTGTTGATTAGCATGCAACCTGACAAATCGGTTTCCGATTTGGTTAGGGATTTAAAAGCAAATTCATCTTCTTTTTTAAAGGAAAAGAAATTTACCACTGGTTTGTTTAGCTGGCAGGAGGGTTTTGGGGCTTTCAGTTATTCAAAATCGCAGTCCAATACAGTTGTGAAATATATCCTGAATCAACCTGACCATCATAGAAAAAGAACCTTTCGTGAAGAATATCTTGAGTTTTTGAAAAAATTTGAAATTAGTTACAACGAAAAATATTTGTTTGACTTTTATGATTGAAATGAAAAAACATAGCACTCCTACGGAGTTAAGAGCCATAACGGAGAAATATCTAATTGTTACTAACATGCTGCGCCTCCGGCGCACGCAGCCATTTCGTTTAAATGAATTTCTTAAAATTACGAATCCATTGTCTCGATAATGAACCTTTCCTTATTCGTCATATTACCACTTGCTTCTGTATTTGTCTTTACTTTTTGTAAAGGGCTAAAACAGATCCGGTCAGTTGCTTTTATCAGCGCCGTCATTCAATTGATACTTTCATTTGTCTTTCTATGGTATTATCATAAAGAAAGATCAGGCGGCAACACATCAATGATGCTTTTTGAAAACAACTACACATGGTTTGCTCCACTGCACATCAATTATCATATTGGCATAGACGGCATTTCTTTATCAATGATATTGCTCACTGCATTTGTTGTACTGGCCGGTACTCTTATCTCATGGAAAATGGAAAAACTCAGCAAGGAGTTTTTTTTATTACTGTTGCTACTGAGCGCAGGCGCTTATGGCTTCTTTATTTCGCTTGATCTGTTTACTCTTTTCTTTTTCCTCGAATTGGCTGTCATTCCAAAATTTTTACTGATCGGCATCTGGGGCAGTGGAAAAAAGGAATATAGCGCCATGAAGCTGGCCTTGTTATTAATGGGTGGTTCCGCACTTGTTTTTATTGGATTAGCTGGTATTTATTTTAATTCTTCTATTAATGGTGAACACAGTTTTGATCTCCTGCAACTTGCCCAATCAACTATTCCTGTTGCTACACAAAATTTCTTTTTTCCGTTTGCCTTCATAGGCTTTGGCATTTTCACCGCGATATTCCCATTTCATACATGGGTTCCAGACGGACACTCGTCCGCTCCGACAGCAGCTTCCATGTTTTTAGCAGGTATATCAATGAAGCTGGGTGGCTATGGATGTTTGCGTGTCGCAACCTTCCTGATGCCGGATGCGGCTCATCATTATTCAACAATCATTATTGTACTGGCATGTATTGCTATCCTTTACGGTGCCTTCGCCACTATGATGCAGTCGGATCTTAAATATATCAATGCTTATTCTTCGATCAGCCATTGCGGATTTGTATTGCTTGGTATCGGCATGTTGACAAAAACGGCCATCACCGGCGCCGTGATGCAAATGGTATCTCACGGTCTCATGACAGCGCTTTTCTTTGCAGCTATCGGAATGATTTATGATCGGACACATACCCGGCAAGTTGCACAACTCGGCGGTCTGTTGAAAGTAATGCCTTTTATTTCGGCGGTCTTTGTGATTGCGGGTCTTTGCTCTTTAGGTTTGCCTGGGTTCAGCGGTTTTGTAGCTGAAATGACCGTCTTCATGGGATCATGGGAAAATGCCGGACAATTTTATCATGCCGCAACAATTGTCGCCTGTGCTTCGATTGTCGTAACGGCAGTTTATATTTTGCGGGCAACCGGCCAATCAATCATGGGACCACTATTCAATAAAGAATACGCCGTATTAAAAGATGCCGATTGGAATGAGAAAATGGCAGCCGTATTATTAATCATTGGAATTATAACGATAGGGATAGCGCCATTCCTTTTAAATGACCTGTTAAAACCGGCGACAGAAATTATTATTCAAAAACTGGCACTCGTTAACCGATAAATAACAGACTGGATTTATACATGTTGAGCGACTTTTTTATATTAATGCGAGCTGAACTGATAATTACGATTATCATTTTCATTTTACTATTTATTAAACTGAGTAATACAGCGTGGAAAAATGAATCATTGCTCAATTTTGTTAATCTTCTTTTATTAATCAACCTTATTTCCGGATTTTTCTTTAGCCGCGAAGGGAGATTATTCGGCGACATGTTTCAAACAAATGAATTAATCCGTTTTGAAAAAAATTTGCTGAACCTTGGCGTATTTATCATCTCATTACAATCCTACGAGTGGTTAAAAAAGCATGAACATGCGCCGGAGTTTTATATGCTATTACTTTCCACTTTGCTTGGCATGTTCTTTATGATTTCCACAGAAAATATTTTATTATTTTACCTGGCGCTTGAACTATCTACAATACCACTTGCAGCGTTGTGCAATTTTGATTTGCATAAACGCCAGTCTTCCGAAGCCGCTTTCAAAATGATAATTTCATCGGCGTTTTCTTCAGGGTTACTATTATTTGGCATTTCATTATTATATGGCGCTACAGGAAGTTTGAATCTTTCTGAAATAGGAATGCATGTCAGCAATAATCCGTTGCAGATTTTTTCGTTTATATTGCTGGTATCTGGCTTTTGCTTTAAGATATCAGCAGTGCCTTTTCATTTGTGGACAGCGGACGTATATGAGGGATCGCCGGTTGCAGTAACCTCTTATCTATCCGTTATTTCAAAAGCTGCAATCATATTTGTATTTGTTCCCGTTTTATATAAAATATTTCAGCCGATAGGTGAAACTGTTTATAACCTGTTGTTTATTTTATCTGTTGCAACGATCGTCATCGGAAATTTGTTTGCATTGCGCCAGCAAAACATGAAACGATTTCTTGCCTTTTCTTCAATAGCTCAGGTAGGTTTTATTCTGGTTGGTGTGAGCGGTCAGTCAACACAGGGCCATGCTTCTGTTATTTACTTTATCCTGGTATATATCTTTTCAAATCTCGGGGCCTTTGGCGTCATCTCTTTAGTAAGCGCTGTTACGGGAAAAGAAAATATTACCGATTACAAAGGTTTTTATAAAACAAATCCTGCGCTTAGTTGGATATTGGCTATATCATTATTCTCATTGGCAGGCATTCCACCAACTGCAGGATTCTTTGGTAAATTTTTTCTGTTGCTGGCTGGTGCTGCCAAAGGAAATTATTTGCAGATTACAATTGCAGCATTGAATATGGTAGTATCATTATACTATTATCTGAAAGTTATCAGGGCCATCTTTATGGATGCAAATGATCAACCTGTCGAGAAGATCAAACTTAATATGTATTCAATCGTCGCTGCAGTGATTTGCGTTATCGGCATCATTGCTTCAGGGGTATTGAGCGGAGCTTATAACTATATTTACGCACTGGTTAAATAAAGAATGGAAAAACGTGAATCGTGAATGGTCAATGGTGAATGATCAGTTAATTTAGAAGAGACGTTTTTATCGACTTATAACATAAAACTTAAAACATAGAACTAATTGATTTTTACTTTTTAATTTTTAATTCCTATCATGGCTATTAATAAAAATCATGAATTTGAAGAGTTGAATGGAGTAAAATGTGCCATTGTAGAAAAGAATGCGAAGCCCGAAAGAGTTTCTTTTTTAAAAGATTTGTTAGAACTGAATCGCTATACAGTAATTGTGGCTAATTCTCCTGCACCGAAAGCAGCGCCTGTTGCGCCGCCCAAAGAAGGCCAACCCGCCACCACGCCCCCAACTCCTGCACCTGAAACATTTACTGTTGGAGTTACTGATGTGACTTTTAATCCGACAAATGCAATCTTTGGGAGATTATTAAAAACAAAAGACGGACATATCGTTACCCTTGCCTACTGGCAACAGAAAGAAACTATATCACACGATGAAATTCCTTATTTCGGCAAACAAGGTGAATGGGAATAATAGCTTGCAATTTTATTTATGCCAAAAAAAGAAAAATCCCGCAATAAAAAGCGGGATTTGTTTTTTTCATAAGGGTAATCTTTTAAAATCCATTGGCACCAATCATTCTTAAGACCACCTTACTCTATAAAAAGTTGCATTAATAAAACTATGCAAGAGACGGTTTAACATTTAATGCTTTGCTTTTACCAATCTTATGTCCGAATGTTCCGAAATAAAGTATGAAGAGATAACAAGGTACCATTATCCAAAATGCCTGCTGTAATCCTATTTGTTTACCAAGGGCCGCCCATAGCTTCGGCAATACGGCGCCACCTGCAATTCCGACAATTAATAAAGCGGCTCCTGCTTTCGTGAATTTACCCAAACCTTCAATCGCCAAAGGCCAGATGGCCGGCCACACCAAAGCATTTGCTAACCCAAGCAGCGCTACAAAGAATACAGAAGTATAGCCTGCAGTAAAAATAGCTCCCAGGCTAAACAATACGCCTAATACTGCAGATGTCTTCATCGCCGTATTCTGCGAAAGATACTTTGGAATAGCAATAATACCCGTAATATAGCCAACCAGCATTCCGATCATAGTATACGTAGTGAAATGCTTTGCTACATCCAGGCTGATACCAATACTTTTTCCATACACCTGGATAATATCACCAGCCATTACTTCGACACCTACGTATAAAAAAAGTGTAACAAACCCCACCCATAGATAAGGATATTCAAAAATGCTTTTACGGTTGATAACTGATGAAGAAGTTTCATCTCCATCCTCTCCTTCAGCACGTATTTCAGGTAACGAAGAAAAATAAATAAACACACCTAACAGAACAAGCACTATGGCAATAATGATATAGGGAAGTACAACTCTTGATGCAAGGCCATCCAAAGCAACCGCTTTCTGAGCAGCATCCATTGTTTTCAAGCTTGCCTCCAACGCTGATGAATCTTTTAACACAATAGCGCCAAGTATCAAAGGCGCCAAAGCGCCGGCTGTTTTATTGCAAATGCCCATGATGCTAATTCGTTTTGCAGCGCTTTCAAGGGGGCCCAATATGGTGATATAAGGATTTGATGCAGTTTGCAACAACGCTAACCCTGTGCCGATAACAAATAAAGCAAACAAAAACAAGCCGAATGTGCGTGTGTTTGCCGCAGGAATAAATAATAACGCTCCGGCTGCCATTACCAATAACCCAAGCATCATCCCTTTTTTAAATCCTGTCTTTTGCAAAACCCATGATGATGGAAAAGCCATTACTGCGTAAGAAATGTAAAAAGCTGTTGTAACGAGAATTGCTTGCTCCGTTGAAAGCTCGCAGGCTATTTGCAGATAAGGAATTAATGTGCTATTAGCCCATGTTACAAAACCGAAAATGAAAAAAAGCGCTCCAATGATCAATATCGGTCCGGTACTATTGCGTTGCGGTTGACTCATGAAAAATGTTTGATGGTGATGAACGGACAAAATACTAAATCATTTGCATCCGCAATCATTCAATCGGTTGTGTGAAATATTGGCCCTTTACAAATCGTGGAGATTTTTCAGGCGTTCTTTTATTTCCTTATCGGAAATATCAGGCTGAACGCTTTTATCATAAATGGAAATTAAATATATAATGGCATCAATAACTTTTACACATGTTATGACTCTCGCTCCCCCACTTTTACCTTTCCCTTTAGATGAGATTGCCAAGCGCACCTTAAACACGTCCTTACCAAGTGGAGATCCAAGTTTGGGATTTAATAGTAATTGTTCAGATAAAGCAAACAAGTCTTTTTTTAATGAAGGATATTTTTTAGATAGCTTTTTTGCTTCACTTAAAAATTCAGGTGTCGCTTCAATATTAAAGGGCATCCAATAATTGTTTAAGAGATATGGATTTCAGTTTTCCCTTCTCAATCTGGCTAACTTGTTTCAGACCTTTTTCAATGCTATTTAAAACTTTATTTTTTCTCCCTGATGCTTTCTTCTTCTTCTTTAACCCTGATGTGATTTTTTCCCATTCCCCTATTGGCACAAAAACGCCCAACGGCTTACCCTTTTCATCATATGTGTATTGAAAAGACATATCCCTGATTTACTTTAAAGATACTAAAATAAGTTTGCTATATCAATGGGTTCAATCACGCAATTGCTGCCATTACAATCTCTTTCAATTTTTCAATTGATACCCTTTCCTGTTGCATACTGTCCCTGTAACGAATAGTTACTGTATTATCTTCTTTGGATTGGTGGTCGACTGTAACGCAGAACGGTGTACCTAACGCGTCCATGCGGCGGTAACGTTTACCAATAGAGTCTTTCTCCTCATAAAAACAGCGGAAAGAATTTTTACAATTCTCAATAATGTCTCTCGCAATTTCCGGAAGTCCGTCTTTTTTAGTCAAAGGCAGCACTGCTAATTTTATCGGAGCCAGTTTAGTAGGAAATTTCAGAACAACACGGCTATCTTGTTTTTCTGCCGTACTTAAATCTTCTTCATTGTAAGCATTGCTCATCACCAGCAAAAACATACGGTCTAAACCAATTGATGTTTCGATAACATAAGGAACATAATTACCATATGCCTTACCGGTAGCAGGATCGATATCATTATCAAAATAATTCTGCTTCTTCTTACTGAATTTTTCATGTTGGCTCAAATCAAAATCGCCGCGGGAGTGAATACCTTCCACTTCTTTAAAGCCTATGGGAAATTCAAATTCAATATCGCAGGCTTCTTTTGCATAATGTGCCAGCTTTATATGATCGTGGTACCGATATTTTTCTTTATCAAAACCAAGGCTTAAATGCCATTTCAATCTTTCTTCTTTCCAGTATTTATACCACTCGCCTTCTGTACCGGGGCGAACAAAGAATTGCATTTCCATCTGTTCGAACTCACGCATGCGGAAAATGAACTGGCGTGCAACAATTTCATTACGGAATGCTTTACCAATTTGTGCAATACCGAATGGCACTTTCATGCGACCGGTTTTCTGCACATTTAAAAAGTTTACAAAAATACCCTGCGCTGTTTCAGGACGGAGATACACTTTATTATCTTCATCATCCGCCGAAACTGTAGAACCAAATTCCGTAGAAAACATCAGGTTGAACTGGCGAATATCCGTCCAGTTGCTCGTACCGCTGATGGCACATGTTATTTTATTATCCTCAATCAGTTTTTTTAAGCCGGCAAAGTCATCTTTTGCAATCAATGTATCCATTTGCGCAAGAACATCGTTTGCCAATTGCACATTGCCATTTGCTTTCTGCTCATCCGCAAATGCTTCAATCAAATGATCAACCCTGTATCTTTTTTTACTGTCTTTATTATCGATCATCGGGTCGTTGAAATTATCCACGTGACCGCTGGCCTTCCAGGTGGTCGGGTGCATGAAAATAGCCGCATCAATACCAACAATATTCTCGTTCAGTTGCGTCATACTTTTCCACCAGTAGTCACGAATATTTTTCTTTAACTCACTGCCCCACTGGCCATAATCGTAAACTGCCTGCAAGCCATCATAGATTTCGCTGGAAGGAAAAATAAAGCCGTACTCTTTACAATGAGAGATAATTGCCTGGAACTTGTTCGAATCATTTGCCATAGACGGCAAAATTAAGCGAGAAAGGTCACTCGCTGGAGTAAAAAAAGTAACAAATATATCAGTAGAAAATTTTAAGTATTTTAGAAAACTATGATCCCAGAAGAAAAATTAAAGCAACTCCGCAAATCCCTGAAACGAGGAATTCCAGAAGGCGAAATAAAAGAAGAATTAAAAAAAGAAGGATATTCCGACGAAGACATAAATAACGTTTTTATTCCACAGAAATATGACATGCGTTCGTGGTATTTAACTTTTGCCTGCATATTTCTTTTAATTGGACTCTATGTTTTAGTAAATGGAAAAAACTGGTTGATTTTGATCTTTTCAGCTTTGATGTTTGCGCAATATGGCAGAGAAGTAAAAAGAAAAAACAAGGAAGGAGATATATCCTGATTCAAAATTAATAATTGAGAATATTCAAAAACGTTCAGGTAATATCGATATGAAAGTACAGACTGTGTTTCTACTCCAATATTCAGCGAGGCCGACACAACGAAAGCCAAAAAGAATTTCAAAAATCCGGGTTCATAAGCACCCTCATCAGACTCAGGATGTTACCCCATTCAGCATTCAGCAAATTGCCTTAATTTCGGCCAAAATTCAAAGATCAATTATGGCTGAAGTGATCCTGATGCCCCGCCTGAGCGATACCATGACTGAAGGTGTGATTGCTGCATGGCACAAAAAAGTGGGCGATCCTGTAAAAAAAGGCGAATTGCTGGCTGAAGTGGAAACCGACAAAGCGACAATGGAGCTGGAGAGTTATAAAGACGGTACTTTGTTACATATCGGCGTGGATAAAGGTGGCAAATTACAAGTAAACGACCTGCTGGCGATTATTGGTAAGCCCGGTGAAGATGTAAGTGGTTTGGTGAAAGAAAATTCTGGCAATGCGGGCAAAGCTCCTGCTGCCGAAGCGAAACCAGAAAAGAAAGAAGCTGCAGCGCCAAAAGCTGAAGCACCAAAGGCAGGCAAAAAAGAAGAAAAGCCCACAGCAAAAACGACCTCGGCCCCTGCTATAGATATTTCCAAAATGGAAGAAGTGGTGCTGATGCCTCGATTGAGCGATACGATGACTGAAGGTGTAATTGCATCCTGGCAAAAAAATATCGGCGACGCTGTGAAAAAAGGCGACCTGCTTGCTGAAATCGAAACCGATAAAGCGACAATGGAGCTGGAAAGCTATAAAAACGGTACGCTTTTATATATCGGCGCAAAGAAGGGCGAAAAGATTGCCGTTAATGATCTTCTTTGCATAATTGGTGAGAAAGCAAAAGTGGATGTGGACGCGATTGTAGCTGCCGCTAAAAATGGTGTAGGAAGTTCAGTCGGCAATGAACAGTCAGCAGCTGAACCAACAAAAGAAGAAGTTGTTGAAGCAACGTCATCAGATGACCATCCAGCTTTATCTACTGATAATGGACGTGTGAAAGCATCACCTTTGGCGAAAAAATTAGCTTCTGAAAAGGGTGTTGACTTAAAATTAGTTCAGGGCACAGGTGATGGCGGAAGAATTGTAAAAAGCGACGTTGATAATTATAAACCGGCTGAAACGAAAACACAGAAAGGTGGTGGAGGTGAGGTACCTCATGGATTCGCAACCACTCCTTCTTTCGGACAGGTAAGCTACGATGAAGTGCCTGTATCGCAAATGCGTAAGGTGATAGCAAAACGTCTTGCGGAAAGTAAATTCACTGCGCCGCACTTCTATCTCACGATGGTGATCGATATGGACAATGCAGTAGCAGGCCGTGCAAAACTGAATGAAGTCAGCAAGGTGAAAATATCATTCAATGATCTTGTGTTGAAAGCTTGTGCGGTAGCATTGAAGCAACACCCTGCAGTTAATAGCAGTTGGCTTGGAGATAAGATACGCATCAATCATCACGTTAACATCGGTGTTGCTGTGGCTGTAGAAGATGGCTTATTGGTTCCGGTTGTTCGATTTGCAGATACAAAATCACTATCACAAATAGCTGAAGAAGTAAAAGACTTTGCAAAACGTGCAAAGGAAAAGAAATTACAACCAGCCGATTGGGAAGGCAACACGTTCACGATTTCGAATCTTGGTATGTTCGGCATTGATGAATTCACCGCAATCATTAATCCGCCTGACGCTTGTATTCTCGCAATTGGTGGTATTTCTCAAGTACCTGTTGTAAAAAATGGCGCTGTGGTGCCAGGAAACATTATGAAAGTAACATTGAGTTGCGATCATCGTGTGGTGGATGGAGCAACAGGATCTGCTTTCCTTCTTACATTGAAGAGCTTACTGGAAGAGCCCTTGAGAATGTTGGTATAACAAAAGTGAAAAAGTAAAAGGTAAAAATTAAAAATATTAGGTTTACAATTTGAGAACAGTCCTTCGGGACTGTTTTTTATTTTATGGGTAAATGATCTTATTGCCAGAAAGGTGGTTTGACGGTTGTTCCTCCCAGCACTGTGCAATCGCCGCAGGAACGTGTGGTAGCGAATATTCCTTTCGGCGGATACCCATCTTTTGACAGAAGTGTAAATTCATTGGTTACGGCCGCTTCGTCTGTATGAAGTTCAATCATTACACACCTGGGATTATAATCCCACGGTTGCACTTCCGAGTTGGTAATATATAATTGCTTTGAAGAAGGAGTGCAGGTTATTAAATACCCCAACGCTGTTTTACCAGGATTATTAACGGCATGAATGTTACCATTTATTTCGCTGGGTTGGGGATCGAATAAGGAACCGGTTTGTTCTGTAATTCTTTTCAGGTTTTCCAAATACTCATAAGCTTCTTTCGTTAACGCATACTGTCGTAGTGAAATAAAATATTTGATGCTCAGTTCGACCGAATTAAAATCAATCAATCTGACCGGAAAGTGATAAATAATATCTTCTGCGAGTTTGGTTGAATTTCCTAATAATAATTGTGTATTCTGTTGGGTTTTCCAACATTCATATACATATTCAGAAGGCTGCCGGTCATATATCACGCCATCTCTTGCTATCAATGATGAAAAGAAAGAAGCTTTATAATTCCATGTTTCAGTGTATGCCCAACGATAATACCATGTTTTATTTTCCGCATCATGTGTATTTGCATACACTGCGAAATTGTTATTTGTTATTCCAAAACTGATACTGTCAATAGCCGGAGTTTTCAGCACAGGCATATCGTCCGACAGGTATTGTTTTCCATTCGAGGTGTTTATCCGCAACCTGTATTTTTGATCAAAATTTAGATTGATACCGGGAACGAAATAAATTCCATCATTATTCATTTCCTGGAAACTATAAAGCGTGTTTCCGGATACATTCTCTAAAGTTAACTGAGCCTCATTTTCTATTGAATTTTTTATTCCCGAATCCAATTTGTTTGTGTGACTTAAGCGGATAAACGTAGTATCGCCACTGTTGTTAATAAAACCATCAACGACAAGAATACTGGTTTCATCATCAGAAACCGGGGGATAGTACCGTTTCTTGCATCCTGCAAGTGCGATAATGGCAAACAAAAAAAGTAAGATAGATTTTCCCATTGCGGGATAATTATCTTACTAAAATACAAAACAACTTTTGTTGAGATGAATTGATTGACAATTTTATTAACCCAAAACTTGAGACAGCAAACCTTTACTGTTTACCAAATGAATCCAGTATCTTTTTAAACAGTGCAGTATTTTCATATACTCCACGAAAACGGTAAGATTGTGGCCCATACGCAAATACCTGTACCGGCAACGCTGTATGATCATTGGTTGAAAACTGTCCACTCACATAGCCTTTTGAATAGTCGCCATCAAGTAAGGTTAAGCCACCTGTTTCATGATCAGCAGTTACGATCACTAATGTTTCACCATCCTTATCAGCAAAACGCAATGCATCGCCAATCGTTTTATCAAAATCCATTACCTCTGTAGCAACGTAGCCAATATTATTATCATGACCGCCATAATCAACCTGCGCTCCTTCCACCATCATAAAAAAGCCTTCTTTATTTTTAGAAAGAATACCGGCAGTTTTTGCAAATGCCTTCTGCAACCAATCTCCACGGCCATCAAGCATCGATAGGCCTGCTTTTTTCTCCACGACAATCCATTTATCATTAGTGCTATCGGGCACGTTATCGACAGAAGAAACAACTTTGAATTTTTTACTTAACTCATTCACAATATCATCATCAATCTTTGCTTTGTCTGATTCTTTGAGAATACCAACATTATTCAGGCTTTCATCACCGGAACCCATTAACAGATCAATTGGTGAATTCATCAGATCTTTTAAAATCGCTTTGGCATCATCACGGCTGCTTTGATGCGCATAAAAATCAGCAGGCGTTGCATCAGCAATGTCGCCACAGGTAACAAGACCAGTCTTTATTTTATTTTTTGCTTCAATTTCCGGTATTAATGGCAAAGCCCGGCCAGTATGATCAACTCCTACAAAGCGATTATTTGTTTTTACACCAGAAGAAATTGATGTAGAACCCGGGGCTGAGTCCGTAATATAATTATCGTAAGAACTGGTTTTAGATAACCCGATGTTCATGATTTTAAAAAGATTCAATGCGCCTTTGTTCGCTGTATAGCCAGCGTACAGTTGAGCAAGACTCGTTCCATCGCCAATCAATAAAATAATATTCTTTGCTTTTTTTACACTCTCGTCTGAGCGGTAAGTGGGCTGGTAAACAGCATAACTTTCTTTTGCAACAAATGAATTACGTGGCAGCTTATTTAAAAAGCCAGCAAACTCATGAATATGATCGGTATTGATATAGTCAACACCGAAATGCATTAGCTCATACCACATATTGATATGATCGGGAGCATCCCAGAAACGTACCGGTTTTTTCAATCCATGCACTTTCGCAATTGCTGCCTTTATTTTACGATCAGATTCTTCCGTTGCATTGCTCTTTCCATTCCATTCGGTATAGTTTTTCAAATCAGCGCTGAGCATTGCAATCCGCGTTAAAGCGTCTTCGCTATAGTTATCTTCAATATTCCCGTCAAACCAGATGAATGATGGATAAGTTGAAAATTTTGAAGACTCAGGTCTGTTTCCACTTATCACCCATTTAATTAACGATGAGTCAGTAAGCTCCGGGTATTTCTTTAAAAGTTTAATCAGCGCATCTAATGTGGAAACGGCTTCCGTTTTTATGTCGATCAGTAGCTGCAATGATCTGTTCTTATCAGCATAAGGTGTACCATTATTTTTTTTCATGCCAGCCAATAGTGGCTTAATATAAAAATCCTCCAATGTTCTTTTGAATTTTATATCTTCTTCGCTATGTCCTACATACAATACTCCATCCTGTAGTAATATATCCGCCTCAATGGATCCAAATCCTTCCGCATAAGCCGCATAAAAGGGGACAGGGTTATTGTAATCATTATGCGAATGTGCATTTGCTACGGAATAATTAAAAGGTTGGGCACTTAGAATCTTATAACCAATCAACAAGAAAATAAGAAAGCTTCTTTTCATAAATTTTTAGTTATGCTTAAAACAGGATGCAAAGTAAAGCAGCTAACTGCATTTTTTTAAATTCCATTTTTAAGATATTAATAAATAAGCCGGCTATTAAAATAACCGGCTTACCAAAACTAACTGCTTAAACTACCAGCCTGGTGTTTGTTTATAGTCACCATTACTTCTCGAAATTTCATCCGGGTTCATTGGCCATGCCATATGCTTTGCCGGATCAAAATGTCGTGCAGGCCAAACTTCTTGTATAGTATAGGCGGAAGCCGGATCTGTCTTGTTGGCGTGTATTCGTCCGTGTAACGGAGCATTGATCTTCGCAACATCACCCCATCTTTTCAAATCTTCAAATCGATCAGTCCACTCGCATGCCAATTCACACCGGCGTTCATGCTTCAGATCATCCATCGTCGGGTTTGCAATTGCTGTAAGGCCAACCCTTGCACGAACTTCATTCAAGGGGCCCGCCGCTTCCCCGGTTTTACCTTGTTGTATCAACGCTTCTGCTTTGAATAACAAGATTTCTGCATAGCGCATCAATGGTAGGTTTAATGATGTAGTTGGATAGTCTCCGTTCTGATTGATCTTTGTGTTGGAACCGGATTGAGAATTGCTGCCGTATGTATATGGTTCCATGTACTTGTTAATCTGAAAACCGGACAAGCTATTAGTGGAATAATATTGTCGCGAGTCTCCAAAGAATGTAAATGTATCTCCGAATTTTAAAATGGTCGCCTCGCGTCTTGGATCATTAGCTTCGTATTCATCATACAACTCTTCAGTGGGTTGAAAGTATCCCCAACCATTATAAATTCCCCATCCTTTATTTTCTAAAACAACGCCAACAAACTCAGAACCTCCCTGTGTACCT
Source organism: Chitinophagaceae bacterium (assembly GCA_049840875.1). Taxonomy (GTDB): domain Bacteria; phylum Bacteroidota; class Bacteroidia; order Chitinophagales; family Chitinophagaceae; genus JAFDYH01. The sequence goes on from JASGJE010000011.1 coordinate 887,637, forward strand.
GATGTTACAGACCACATATACTCTGAGCTAAAGTTGTTATCAATTTTAAATACCGCCTTGTAATTATCTGCTGATGTTGCCTGGCCAGTAATCAAACTTCTGTGACACTCATTTTTGATTCGATCACAGATGGATGGGATTAAAGCCCACTTGGAATTATCATACTGTGCCCAATAGGCGTAAGTTTTTACAAGGTAACCCAATGCCGCTGCACGATGAGCTCTTCCCTGGTCGGCTGCCCCATAAGTTTCAAATAGTGGCAACAGATCCGCGGCTTTCTGAAGATCATCGGCAATAATTGCATAATTGTTAGTTACAGATGCTAATTGCGGTGGAATTCTTTTTCCAAACTCTGCATTCTCTACACCATCATAAGGCACTCCCTGGTCTTTATGTCCCCACATATAAGCAATCCAGAAGTGCGTAAAGCCACGAATAAAATAAGCTTCTCCTAATGATCGGTTTTTAAGATCATCGCTAATGTTTGTAGCTGTTTGCAATCCGGCAATCGCCTGATTGGCCTTATTCATCATAAAATAAAGGTCGTTCCAACCACCGGTCATATATCCTTCCCTACCTGTACAAACAAAATTTTTGATGTTTTCTGCATCTGCTTTTGGGCGACCTACGATCAAGTCGTCACTTGCATTCTGTACCCAAAAAAGATTTCTGCCCCAGGTAGATTCATATCGTAAAGGGACATATAAACCTGCAATTGATTTTGTTACCATGTCTTCACCATCCCATTGATAGGCGGCTGTAGGTGTACCGTTTGGTTTTGTATCTACCCAATCCTTTTTACATCCACTGTATAACAGTGATGACAGACCGAGCAACCAAAGAAAAATCGAGCGTTTCATAATTCGGTATTTTAAAAAAATTATAAAGTAAGTTTTACACCAGCCGCATATACTCTTGCAACAGGAAATTGACCTCCATCGAGACCAATGCCGCCAACTTCAGGATCCATGCCGCTGTATTTTGTAATCGTGATCAGGTTATCCCCGCTTATATATACACGGAGCGAACTGTTTTTGAAAACTTTTGGAAAATTATAGCCAATGATCAGGCTCTTTAAACGCATATAATTTCCGTTTTCCAAATACCAATCCGACGGTGTTTGGAAGTTCTTATTAGGATCGCTTGCAGAAATGATCGGAATAGATGATCCGGTATTTGTAGTTGACCATGCGTCTAATATTTTATCCCAGCGATTATACCCTTGTTCTGAAGAGTTCAATGTCGATTCTTTGAACGCATGGAACAATTTAACACCGCCTACCCCTTGCAAGAAAAGGCTAAGATCGAAACGCTTCCAGTTAAGGTTCGCGGTAAAGCCATAGGTCACTTTAGGAAATGCATTACCCATGTACATTCTGTCCTTGTCGTCAATCTTTCCATCATTATTCAAATCGAGGAATTTCAAATCACCAGGCCTTGCATTGGGTTGTATTTTGTTACCATCAGGCCCTTTATAGTCATCCACTTCTTTTTGGTTTTGAAAAATACCAGTGTTCCTTATTAGCCAATAAGAATAATAAGGTTGACCAACTGTTGAACGATAAGGAGCTACGGTACCACGCCACGCATCGCCGTGAGCCCAGAATGATGTAGGGTTATCATCGATGTATTCAACACGATTTTTCAACGTTGCAAGGTTGCCGCTTACTTCATAGCCTATTTGTCCGATCTTGTCTCGCCATGTTGCAGAGAATTCGAATCCCTGGTTTCTAATTTTTCCTTGATTGATAAGCGGAGCGCCAAAACCAAACGTGTTTGGCCAATTATTGGCTTGTAGTTGAATTAGGTCAAATGTCAACTTATCAAAATAATCAAAAGTAAAAGTCAGTTTATCTTTTAATACACCGAGATCAAGGCCGATATCAGTTTGCTGAGAAGTTTCCCAGGATAAAGCCTGATTATTATAGCTTCCAACATACACTGCTGTTGTTTGCGGACTTGCGCTACCGATTTGGTAGGTATAGTCAGAATTCAAAGTCGGGTAACCGTAATAAAGCCCAACAGATCCTATATTACCAATACGACCCCAGCTTGCTCTGAATTTTAATAAATCAACAGCATTGATATTGAAGAAAGGTTCTGAACTCAATTTCCATGCTGCTGTCACACCAGGAAAACCTTTGGAACGATAATCTGCAGCAAGTCTTCCTGCGATATCATAACGATAACTACCAGTAATAAAATAACGATCATTCCAGCTGTAAGATAGTCTTCCCACATACGACAGATTTCTGTCTTTCCAATCCCAGTCGCTTGGTTTTATATCAGTGAAATTACCAGCGTTTACAAAAAATTGCGCCCAGGTAGCTTCATTATCAAATGTCTTTGCTCCTGCGCTAAATCCTTTTCCGGAATTTTCCTGCGCTGTTGTAGATACCATAGCGCCAATGCTATGCTTACCAAAATTCCTTGCATAGTTCAATGTGTTTTCCCAAATCCAGTTGTAGGTCTTATTAGTAGAGTATGACAGCGTGTTTTGATCATTTGGCTTGCCGGGCTCTGTACGCTTAGGCTCGAAATTTTTGTACAGTGATTGTCCCTGCCGGTAAGAAAAGCGGGTCACAAATGAAAGGCCTTTAATGATATTGGAATATTTCAATTCAGACACAGATTGTAAATCCGTTCCTTTATTGTAAGGTTTGTTTCTTAACAGTGTAGCCACAGGATTGATCACATCGCCATGAATACCGAGATAAGCAGAATTTCTTGGGCCTACACCACCAAAAGTTCCGTCATCATAGTAAGGAGTAGCGGCACGAGGCATGTAAATCGCTGATAAGATAGTTCCGGAATATCCGCTTGACGTTTCAGTTCCTCTGCTGTCGCTGTTATTCATGAAAACTTCCTGGCGGAATTTAATATTCTTATTGAACTGATAACCGACATTCAATCTTCCGGAAATATTCTTTGCGTATGTATTGATCAACGTGCCTTCGTTCTCCTCGTATCTGCCCTGGAAAAGAGTTGTAAGTTTATCACTCCCGGCGTTTACAGTTACTGTATGTCGGTGCACAAGGCCTGTACGGAAAATTTCATCCATCCAATTGGTCCTTGTTACCTGGTCGTAAGGATTTTTAGTAGGATCCCATCCGTCCAAAGGAGCGAGACCCGCGTTTGTATATGCGAGATTCGATACTTCTCCTTCTTTCTCCGCTGTAAGCGATTGGGGTAAACGCCATGCTGTTTTTGCTCCGGCAAATGCCGAATATTCAACACTTGGTTTGCCTTGTGAAGCCTGCCTCGTTGTAATTAGTATTACGCCCGCAGATCCTGAAAAAGCTCCATAAATAGCGGCAGACGCTGCGTCTTTTAATACAGTTATAGATTCTACGTCAGCAGGATTATAAGGTGCATTTGGAACGCCATCGACTACATACAATACAGCTTCGCCGCCGCGGGAACCGATACCTCGAATGGTAACCTGTGGCGCCTGATCCGGGTGACCACCATTACTGACAACAGTAATACCCGGAACCTTTCCCTGTATCATATTTGCAACATCCGTTACAGGTCTTTCTTTAATTTGCTTCATATCCGGTACTTCAGATACAGCCGCAGATAAATCCTTTTTCCGCATAGTTCCATAACCTACAACTACTACCTTATCAGCAGAGTTAAAACTCGGAACCAATTGAATGTTTAAAGAAGAGTTATTTTTTGCGGGTATTTCAGTGGGTTCATAGCCAACAAATGAAATAACAAGTATTGCATTATCCGGAACAGACAGCGAAAAATTTCCTTTGCTGTCAGTCGTTGTTCCTGCTGTGCTTCCCTTAATAGAAACAGAAGCGCCTTCGAGCGGCTTTCCATCTTCACCGGTTATTTTACCGCTTACGTGTATATCCGTGATCTTAGCACCGCCGGGCTTAAATACGAATAGATAATCATCAAGCAGTTCGTACGACACTTTTGATCCTCTTAAAATCTGATCTACGATAGCTGATACTTCTTCTTCGGTTACATCAATCGTTATTTTATTAATAGCCTTTATTACCTGTTGGCTATATAAAAAACGATAGTTCGTTTTTTTCTCAATAGCAGCAATAACATTCTGCACTTCTGCATTATTGAATTTCAAGCTGATCTTGGTTTGAGAAAAGCCGCCTGCTGAAACCGAAAGACATGCAATAAGGAGGAAAGCAGCCGTTAACTTCATGATCTTTACAATTTTTTTATAGCAAGCCCATTGCCAGGGCGATAGGCATTCTTGCCTTTTTTTCATACTTTAGAAAAATTAAAAGGTGAAACAAATGAGTTCAAACTGTGAGTCGGTTTGTCCGTAAACTGTTTGCCTGACGGGGAATGCGCCAACATTTCCCGTTCTTTTTATATTTAAGTACTATCCTGTGTAATTTTATTCATCATTGCTGTTTGTTTTGATTATTTAAGTATATACACGACATTATTTTCAATCTTGTAACTAAACGGGTCAGCTATTGCTAAGCGCTGCAAAACCTGCTGTAGCGTTTGGTTATAAAAAACACCCGTAAATTCAAGTTTCTCTTTCTCCGGATCATTAAATACAAATGATACATTGTATTTCTTTCCTAAACGATAGGATAATTCTTTAAAAGAAGTTTCATAAAAAGCAATCTTGCCATCCATCCATGACAATTCAGCAATTACGCTGTCCTTTGAATAGAAGTCGCGGACAGGTTGCAACACACCATATTTCTTTTGCTTGTTAGCCGAAACATTGATCGTAGTACTCAATGAATCATTCTGCGAAAGTGGAATTGTCAGTTTCTGATTTGGTGAAAGCAAATATTTTTTTCCTGGTTCATCATTAACAGTTATTTCCACCTTACCACGTACAAGGCTTGTTTCTACGTTTTGTTCGTCAGGATAAGCACGTACATTGAAGGCAGTTCCCAACACCTTTACATTTACTTTCCCGGTATGGATAATAAATGGTTTGTCTTTATTTTTTACCACATCAAAAAAAGCTTCGCCTGTAAGCCATACTTCACGTATTGCTTTATTAAATGACTCATCAAAAACAACCTTGCTTGCTGCATTTAAGCGGACTTCCGAACCATCTGGTAAATTTATTTTACGGATGGAATCCACAGCGGCTGCTATTTCATGCGTTGGTAAAGGTTTATTGACTGAACTATTATTTTCATTTTTAAATAAATACCAACCCGCCAGGAACAATAAAAAGATTGCAGCAGCAGATAGAACGATTTTATATCTTTTGAAGATCAGGATGGATTTGTGTTCGGGAATATCTATTTTACTTTCTGCTACTTCAGCACCTTTTATTTTTTCATCAATTTTAGAGAAAGAATGTAAGGCATTTTTCATTTCCTGGTCATCTGTTCGCTGCCAGTTTTCTCTCATTTCTTTTGCCATCGCTGATAGAATGGGGTCCTGGTCTAACAGTTGCTTCAGTTCTTCTGACTCAGTCATTGAAGACTCACCTGCGAGCTCCTTGGCAAGTAATATCCATATTCTGTTTTCCAAAATTTTCTTCTTTGTACCTTATAGACAAGCCAGAAAGAAAAATCTACCAAGAGGACTGGAAAAAAATTTTAGCCTACCTTTTGCCTATTGCGTGAGAGTATGGCCTCGCCGATTTTTTGAATGGCTATAGCGAGTTGATTGTCGATCGTCTTTATAGAAATACCAAGAATGGAGGCAATTTCTTTATAGCGTAACCCTTCTTCCTTTGCCAACCGGAAAATTAATTTACACCGCGGCGGAAGATCGTTAATCGCTTTTTGTATGGCTTTCTGTGCTTCTGACGAGATAAGTGCATTTTCAGGATCGGGGTTTGTATCGTTATAAAAGGAATAATCGTCCGCTTCTTCCGTTATTCTTGATTGCTTCATCCGATAGTTAATAGCAGTATTTTTTACAGCAGTATATAAATACACGCGAAGATTCTCAACCTCTGTTAATTGCTTGCGACGATCCCACAGCTTTAGAAACACATCGGCCAACACATCTTCAGCCAAATGCTCATCATGGGCATATATAGCGGCAAACCGTTTCAAAGAAGCGTACATCAAAAGATAAAGTTCTTTGAAAGCAGTATAATCATCAGCGACTATCTTTACTTTAATATCGTTCCCGTCAAGAATCATTTTTTAAACTTAATGCAAATAAACAGGAAATTTTTATTTCATTCCCTCCTATCGTATCATATAATTGTTAACTCACATTACAAATGATTCCTATTCTCAGCATCATATCGCTAAAGACTAAGTTTTTCTATTGCATTTAATAACCGATATTACATATGGATTGGATAAATAATTTGTATGCTGGAACGTTCAACCATTCAACTTCTCCGTTTCCATTTCTCATTATTTCTATTACCCGTTTATTTGTTTGCGTTGAGTCAATTGTCAGAAATAAATACTCAGCGTGCATTTCTCATTTTTATTATCCTGCACGTTTTGGTTTATCCATCCAGCAATGGTTATAATTCGTATATGGACAGAGATGAAACGCCAATCGGAGGGTTGCAAAAGCCGATGCAGCCAACGAAACAACTTTTCTTTATCTCTGTGCTTATGGATTTATTAGCGATTGGGTTGGCATTTTTGATCAGCGTTCCTTTTGCTACAGGCCTCGTTATCTATATTCTTGCCTCGAGGGCTTATAGCTACAGAGGCATTCGCTTGAAACAATATCCCATCATCGGATACCTGACAGTAATCATTTGCCAGGGCGCACTGATTTTCTATATCACATGGATCGGAGCTGCAGATTTACAAATAAAAACAATTCCGTGGATAGCAATATTTGCAGCCAGTTGCCTGATTGGAGGCTATTATCCGCTTACCCAGGTTTACCAGCACAAAGAAGACGCCGCAGATGGCGTAAAAACGATAAGCATGCTCCTGGGTAAACGAGGAACATTTGTGTTTTGCGGGATTGTATTTACGATAGCAACCATACTATTATTCTTTACGTTTAAAAATCAAAACAATATTCGTTTCTTCTGGTTATTTATTGTTTGCATGACACCAATGGCATTATTTTTTAGCAAATGGATGACTGAGGTTTGGAAAAATGAAAATGCAGCTAATTTTAAAAAAAGTCTGACAACAAACCTGCTTGCTTCCCTTTGTACCAGTATTTGCTTTATAATTATAATTATCTGGAATTATTTTGAGTAAAATCATCTCCATAGGAACTGAAACGCCGCAATACAAGCATCAGCAGAAAGATATTTTATCGTTTATGCAGAATGTATTTGCGATGAATGCAGCAGAAAAAAGAAAATTAGGATTTCTGTATCATCAAAGTGGCATTGATACACGTTACTCCGTTTTGCCGGACTATAGTCTTAGTATTGATAAATGGGAGTTTTATCCGCAAACAGAAAATCTTGATCCATTTCCTTCTTTGGAAAAAAGAATGGAATGTTTTCATGCCAACGCAGCAAAACTATCAGTTGCGGCAATTCAAAAATGCATTGAAGGTGTAATTAAAAAAGAAGAAATCACTCACCTGGTAACAGTAAGTTGTACTGGAATGAGCGCTCCGGGTTTAGACTTACAGGTTGTAGAGTTCCTGAATCTTCAGCCCAATATTTATCGCACCTCGGTGAATTTTATGGGTTGCTATGCTGCTATCCATGCATTAAAAATCGCTGATGCCATTTGCAAAAGTGATGATCGTGCTAAAGTAATGATTGTTTGTACAGAACTTTGTACACTTCATTTTCAACGGGAATCTTCAATCAATAGTATTACATCGAGTTTGTTATTTGCTGATGGTTCCGCCGCAGTATTGGTGACACACGATTCATTCAATCATCATGGCTTGCTATTGAATAGTTTTTATTCAGAGATAATTTCCAAAGGTAAAAATGATATGTCCTGGGAGTTATCGTCTTCTGGTTTTCAAATGACATTAAGTGGATATGTGCCTGAATTAATCAAAGAAGATTTTAATTCCCTTGTGGCCAATGCGACCAAACATGCAGGAATCTCTGCAAAAGATGTTGATCACTGGTGCATTCATCCGGGTGGCAAACGAATACTCGATGCTATCGCTGCCAGTCTTGATTTTGAAAGTGATGAATTAGTTCATTGCTATGATGTACTGAAGGAATTTGGAAATATGTCGTCGCCGACAATTTTATTTGTGCTGAAAAAAATAATGCAGCGGTTAAATACCCGAGACCGGTCAACAGTCTTCGGAGCAGCTTTCGGTCCGGGCCTCACGATGGAAACCTTTGTAGCCTCAACGCATGCCTGATTTTTCAAAACGTTCATATAAAAAAGAGCTGCTCGATAGAACAGATATTCCTTTTGCCGATATAAAAAGAAATATGCAGGAGCTGGAATTCATTAATAGTAATCTTGGCGGACACCAGATTACTATTAGCGGTCTGCACAGCTTATGCAAAGAACAACCAAACGAGCTTCTGTCTGTTTGTGAAATCGGATGTGGAGGCGGTGACAATTTAAAGGCTATTGAAAAATGGTCGAAAAAAAATAACAGCGTTTTGAAATTGATTGGTATTGATATCAATAAGGATTGTATTGAATACGCTAAAGAAAATTGTAGCACGCTTAATAACAAAGAATTTTTTACTTCAGATTATCGCGAGGTAAATTTTACTGCCAACAAACCTGACGTCATTTTTTCTTCGCTTTTTACGCATCATCTGAATGATGAACAATTTATAGAAATGCTGAAATGGAGCAAAAGGAATTCTGTGAAAGGGTTTTTTATAAATGACTTACATAGACATTTCCTCGCTTTCTATTCTATCCGTTTATTGACAAGAATTTTTTCAAAAAGTTACCTGGTAAAAAACGATGCACCTCTTTCCGTACAAAGGGGTTTTAGAAAAAAAGAATTAGAAGATTTGCTGCAACAAGCAGCGATAAAACATTACACTATAAAATGGAAATGGGCATTTCGATGGCTGATAATAGTGAAACATGAATAACATTACCAAATATGATCTTGCCATTATAGGCGGAGGACTGGCAGGTCTTTCGCTGTCAATCCTGGCGGCAAAAAAAGGTTATCGGGTTATTCTGTTTGAAAAAGAAAAGTATCCGTTTCATAAAGTCTGTGGCGAGTATATCAGTCTCGAGTCATGGGATTTTATGGAAGAATTAGGGCTACCATTAAGTGAAATGAATTTGCCTGTTTTACGAAAACTGATTGTTTCCGCGCCAAATGGTAAAACGTTGGAGCACATGCTGCCATTGGGAGGCTTTGGTATCAGTCGTTATAAATTAGATTCAATGCTTGCATTACTTGCAAAAGAAAATGGTGTGGAAGTAAAAGAGCAAATAAAGATACAGGATGTGCGATTTGAAAATGGTGTTTATACAATAGATGGTTCAGGATTTTCAGAAACCGCTTCAGTTACCGTCGCGGCATTTGGTAAACGAAGTAATATCGATGTAACATGGAAACGGAAATTCACGTTACAAAAAGCAAATAAGCTGAATAACTACATCGGTGTAAAGTATCATGTGCAATACGATTCCCCTGATGATACGATTGCGCTACATAATTTTAAAAATGGCTATTGTGGCATTTCACGCATCGAAGAAAATAAGTATTGCCTGTGCTATATGACTACCGCGGAAAACCTGCGACGAAGCGACAATGACATAAAGAAAATGGAAACGACGATTCTTAGTCGAAATCCTCACTTAAAGAAGATATTTTCTGAAGCTGAGTTTATTTCACCTTCTCCAACGGTTATCTCTCAGATCAGTTTCTCAAAGAAGGCGCAGATAGAAAATCATATATTGATGACCGGCGACTCCGCAGGTATGATCACACCTCTCTGCGGTAATGGCATGAGCATGGCTATGCATGCAAGTAAACTTGCTTTTAATGCTATTGATCGTTTTCTCGAAAAAAAAATTTCGCAGGCTGAAATGGAAAAAGAATATGAAGAAACATGGATGGAACAATTTAATTCAAGGTTACAAACCGGTCGCATCATTCAACGCTTTTTTGGCAATCCATTCCTTTCAAATGTCCTTATTACCACATTGAAACCTTTTCCTGGTATCATAAATAAAATTATCAGCCAAACACATGGACAGCCTTTTTAAATAAAAGTTTCAATATTTTTTGAAAATTCAAAAATGTCTTCTATTTTTGAATCATGAAACTCGCAGAGGCAAAACAGCAATTTATCAGTAGTTGGGGAGCATTTGGAACGCATTGGGGGATCAATCGCACGATGGCGCAGATCCACGCATTGATGCTTATCAGTCCTGATCCGTTAACTCAGGATGATATAATGGAAGAGTTAAACATCAGCCGCGGCAACGTCAATATGAATACGCGGGAATTGATCAATTGGGGATTAATAGATCGTGTGATTCTGCCGGGTGAACGAAAGGAGTACTTCTCTGCTGAAAAAGATATCTGGAAGGTAGTAAAGCAGATTGTAAAAGAGAGAAAGAAGCGAGAGTTGGAACCAATGATGAAGCTGTTGGATCAATTAGAAAACGTGGAAGGTGATAAAAAAGATAAAAATGTGAAATCGTTTGTCGAGATTGTAAGCAGCATTAAGAAACTGGGAACGCAGGCTGATAAAACATTGGACACAATGATAAAAGCAGAAGAGAATTGGTTTATCAATAACCTGATCAAGATCTTTAAATAGCATTTAGTGTACGACGTATAAAGCCGGTTGAACCGGCTTTTATTTGAAATTATATTTTCAATTTTTTCTGAAAATTTAAAATATATGAATAATAATAAAACTTTCTGGTTGGTATGGGGAAGTATTGTTTTGTTATCAGGCATCGCTTTATTGTTACTTTATTTAGGATTTATTGATTATGGAATAACTATTTTTTGCATACTGCCAATCTGTATTGGGATTTTTACCGGCGTGATGCCTAAAAAAAGAAAAGCTGTCTTAGGTATGGCCGCGGCCCTTATTACACTTCTTCTTTTTCTCTGGGCTACGCAATTGGAAGGGCTTGTGTGTATATTTCTGGCAATTCCTGTAATTGCTCTTTTCACATTGGTTGGCTATATAATAGCAATTATCATTAAACGTTTCAAAAAGAAAAACGATCATTTAAAAATTTCAACAATTCCCTTTATTGTCTTGCTGCTTGCTGCAGGCATTGACATGTGCTGGAAAGGTACTACAGCAACAGATAGTGTAACTACAATAATAGAGTTGCCGTATCCGGATTCTATCGTTTATAATCACATAAAAAAGGTAGATACGGTAACAGCAACTAAATCATTTCTTCATCAGCTTGGTCTCCCGTATCCGAAGAAATGCATTTTGACGACCGAACAAAAAGGAGGTCTGCGCATATGTGAGTTTGAAGAAGGAAAAATTGTAGAAACGATAAGCGATCTGAGAAAAAATGAATTGCTCGAAATGGATATAACAAGCTATGATTTAGCCGGGCAAAACTGGTTTTCATTTAAAAAGGATATTTATCAGATCAAAAAAGATTCTCGGCTAACTGTAATCAGCAGGACGACAACTTATTCATCCAGGTTAAAGCCTCGACTCTATTGGAAATGGATAGAGGAGACAACAATAGAAGCTGAGCAAACCCTGGTATTTAAAAATCTGAAAAATGAACTTGCTGCTCAATCATATTAAGCATTTGAGGTTTCTTTCAGTAATAGCAATAATAGGTAAGAAAGTAAAATATATTCCTTTTCTACCTGTTATCCTGGATGAGATTATCAAATCATTCACTTTTCTTTTCTATCCCAATAAATTCGTTGCAATGAAAGCGTTGATTACAAGAACAATTAAAGAAACAAATGCCGAAACAATATATCATCGTTTTGGAGGTATAGAATTCCATTGTGATAAAAAAGAAATAGCTCATCTGCATAGCAATGGCCTTCTGGATATCAACTTCCCCAAAAGGATAACCACTACTTTAATAAAACAAAAATGGTGCTCTCCACATCATATTCATCCTGATACAGGCTGGATAAGCTTTTATATAAAGTCAGATAAAGATCTCAATAAAGGTATTCAGTTAATAAAATGGTCAAAAGAAATCAAAACCGGAATGAAGATGATGGATTGTTTGGAAAAAGAAATGAATCATTCAAAAGATGTTATATGAATAATAAGAAAATTATAATAGCAGGCGGGACGGGCTTTATTGGTCAGGGATTGGCCAGATATTTCGGTAAAGAAAATGAGATAGTAATATTAGGCAGGCAGAGCGGAGATCTTCATAAAAACCTTTATAGCAGCAAACTACTAAGCACCAATGATGGCTACAACGTAAGATATGTAAGATGGAATAGCATAAGCAAGGATATAAACTGGATGAAAGAAATAAATGGCGCTGATCTTATAATAAACCTTGCCGGCAAATCAGTAAACTGTCGATATCATCGCAAACAAAAAAAGGAAATAATTGATAGCCGGGTTAATACCACCAAAGCAATCGGAGAAGCCATCAGATTAACAAAAGTAAAACCTGCATTATGGATAAACGCAGCGTCCGCAACAATTTATAAAAATACCATTGATAAACCCAATGACGAAAATACCGGTATCATCAGTGATTTGAAAAAAGATAACATGCCTTTCAATGTTGTTGACAGCATCCGGCATAAAAAAAACAAAATTATCAATGCTATCCGTTATGGAAAAAATTCAGATGAATATAAAAAGCTTGACAAAGACTTTTCCGTTGAAGTATGCCGGATTTGGGAAAAGACTTTTTTTGAAGAATTGACACCCGGCACAAGAAAAATTGCCTTGCGTACGGCGATAACATTGGGAGAAGGCGGTGTAATAACGCCATACTTCAACCTCTGCAAATTAGGACTCGGAGGTAAACATGGTAGCGGAAAACAAATGTATACGTGGGTTCATATCGAAGATGTGGCGAGAATGATAGAATGGCTGTTTGAGAAAAAAGACGCACATGGCATTTATAACTGTGCGGCTCCGAATGCTGTTACCAATACTGACTTTATGCGAACAATGCGAAAAACAACGGGGCATCGTATAGGCTTACCTGCATTTTCGTGGATGTTAGAATTTGGTGCTTTTTTGATCGGTACTGAAACAGAATTAATGTTGAAAAGCCGTTGGGTTATCCCGGCAAAAGCAATAAAAGAAGGTTTTGACTTTAAATATAAAAACCTAGATGATGCATTACATGACATTGTAAACAATACAGCGAGAAATAAATACCATCTTTTCTAAAACAATGGTTTATGGCAACCTTACTTTCTGCTCATTGGACAAACCTGCTTACTGCCACTTTTGAAGCGGATAAATCATTCCTTCAACAATATGTGCCCGTCGGCACTGAACTCGATGACTGGAATGGAAAATACCTGCTGAGCCTTGTGGCATTTATGTTTGAACGGCCATCTCTGTTAGGAATACCTTCACCATTCTATCGCTCTTTTGAGGAGATAAATCTCCGGTTCTATGTTAAATACAGGCAAAACAATGAAATGAGGAAAGGAGTAGTTTTTATTAAAGAGATTGCTCCATCTTCAGCCATTGGGTTAACGGCAAAGTTATTGTACAAAGAAAATTTTATTTCTCTTCCTATGAAGCATGAATTTAAAAAGGAAAAGCATGCTGTTAAAACAATCTATTCATGTAAAATTAATAATGAATGGAGCTATCTTAATATGGAATCCAGGCCGGAAGAAACAAAACCCGAGGCTCAAACTATTGAATATTTTATATGGAATCGTTATTGGGGCTACACAAGTGCAGGCAAAGAAAAAACAATGGAATTCAATATCTCGCATCAACCCTGGAAAATATTTCCAGCTTTTCGCTTTGTTATGGGTATGGATATAGAAACAATTTACGGTAAACAATTTGATAAGTATTTAAAAGCCGAACCATTAAGTGCGTTCTTAATGGATGGAGGCCATACTAAAGTTTCATGGCCGCTATTGTTGTAATTTTGATTAATGCAAAAGAAAACAGTTGTCCTCGGCGCTTCTTCTAATCCATCGCGTTACAGTTATCTTGCTGTACAGCGCCTTCGCAACAACAATCATCCCGTTATCGCTATTGGTAAAAGACCATCTGTCGTTGGTGATGTAACAATAGAAAATGCAGTAACACCTGCTAAAGATGTCGACACGGTTACCGTGTATCTTAATCCTATTAACCAAAAGGAATACTATGACTATATTTTATCCCTGAAACCAAAAAGGATCATTTTTAATCCGGGGGCGGAAAATGAAGAACTTGAAGAACTGGCCCGGAAAAATAATATTCAACCCATGGAAGCCTGCACATTGGTGCTACTCGCTACAGGCCAATATTAATCTTATCATCGGTAATAGGAATTACCTAGCTGTGCAAAATTTCCCATAACTGCAAAGAATATTTACGAATCGACTAATAGGATTATCTCTTTTTCAAACTATTTTTTAAACGATAAACTTGCTTATTGGCTAAAAACTTGCAAATATTGCATATCCGTCCCCTCCTGTAAAACTGCAGCAGATAATCTGCCTGCCAGATAGTATTTCCTGTTTATTTAAAATATCCGAATCTATGAAACGCCTTAAATCCGGCATCCTTTGCCTGCTTGTATTTAGTATTTGTGCCGCGTCCCACGCACAAAAGCTTAATCTGCCAACACGTTCCAATGCTGCAAAGCCGAAGCTGTTTAAAGACATGCCTAATCGCCTTCCTGTGGCTTCCTCGAAGTTAAGTTCGCTGATTACCCTGAAGAAAGGGCAAACTGCAAGTGTGAGCCTCGCTGATAATTTCACTTTCAAAGGATCGATCGTTTCTGCAGCCAGTAAGTATAACGACGCTATTCAAAGCATTGTTATCAAATCTGCTGACTACCCGGATGCAACATTTACCATTTCCAAAATAAAACTACCAGATGGAACCATTAATTACCGGGGAAGAATAGTCAGTTTCACACATGGAGATTGTTTCGAATTGAAATCAGAAAATGGCCAGTATACTTTAGTAAAAAGAAATTTTGAAGACATGGTTAATGATTGATAGTTGCCCGTTTTTAATATCGTACCCAAAAATCCAAACCTAAGAAAACACAATTTAAATCCGCCACGTTATGAAAAGCCAGATCCGAATCATCCTTTTGTTACTGCTACTAAGCCATGCAGTTCTATCGAATGCGCAGGTTCCAAAACTAAGCAGCCTTCCTTCTGCCTCTGCAACTGTTTTTCTCGATTTTGATGGACATACTGTTACCGGTACCGCCTGGAATGGTACTGATACACTTTATTGCGCCCCCTCTGGTTTATCCAATACACAAATAACAGAAATCTTTGAAAGGGTATCTGAAGATTACCGACCGTTCAATTTAAATATCACAACAGACTCTTCCGTGTTTCTTGCAGCACCGATTGACAAAAGAACACGTGTGATTATAACCGTTACCAACGGATGGTACCCGGGTGTAGGTGGTATTTCCTTTGTTGGCTCGTTTGTATGGGGTGATGACACGCCTTGTTTTGTATTTTCTGCTGCTCTTCTTTATAACTCTAAATATATTTCTGAAGCTGTCGCTCACGAAGCCGGTCATACATTCGGGTTATTTCATCAGGCTTTATACGATTCAAGTTGTAACCTGATTACAAGCTACAATACCGGTACCGGTAGCGGTGAAACTGGTTGGGCTCCGATCATGGGTGTTGGCTATTACCAGAACATGACTCTGTGGAACCATGGACCAATGCCATATGGTTGCTCTGACCAACAAGATGATCTTTTTATAATTACAGGATACAATGGCTTTTGGTTCAGAACAGATGACCATGCAAATACCTTTGCAGCCGCCACGAATGAAACATTCACAAATGACCGGTTCGATGTAAATGGTGTGATTGAAAAAAATACAGATCAGGATATGTTTAAATTCATAATTCCTGTAGATGGTGAATTTAAGCTAGATGCCATACCGTATAATGTTGGCGCCAATAACGCAGGATCTGACTTGGATATGCAGGTCACACTATATAACAGTTCGCAAACTGCAATAAACGTTTATAACCCTGCTAATACACTCAGTCTTCAAATTGATACTTCTCTTGAAGCCGGAACATACTATGCAAAGGTAGAGGGCAAAGGGAACCAGTTTGCTCCGAATTATGCCAGCCTTGGCTCCTATTCGTTGCAGGCAACTCTTGCGAACCAGGGTGTTGTCCTTGCATTGCATGAATTAACGTTAAAAGGTGCAGTAAACGGAAGTACAAATGATTTGAGTTGGGTTATCAATGCAGATGAAAAAATAGTTAGCCAAACAATCGAACAATCAACAAATGGACATGATTTTACGCCATTGATTACCCCAACTGATGCATCTCGTTCTTACTCATACTCACCTGGTACAGGTGAAACTATTCTTTACCGGTTAAATGTGGTGTTTGACAATGGTAAACAATACTATTCTAATACTATTTCATTGCATGGAGCATTGGGATCAGTAGCAAAACCACAACTAAATGGTAATGTAATCACTGACCAATATATTCATGTTAGTAACTCAGGTAATTATTCATATCGCGTATTGGATATGACTGGTAAACTTATCAGCAAAGGACAGCTTGCAAACGGTAATAATTCAATCAATACAAATGTAACCTCCGCAGGAATATACCTTATCAACTTTACTAACGGTAAAGATCAATGGACAGAAAAATTTGTAAAACAATAGGTTTTCTCCAGTTAACAGAACAATAATCCGTACTCCCTTGCAATTCAGAGGTTTTTCTATAACTTAGGAAAACCTCTCTTTTATGAAATGGAGAAAATTTAATGGCGAACCCCTTGAATTTCCTATTTACAATGCAGTAGAAGCTGCTATAAAACGGGAAACGGAAAAAGGCTTCAAACTTAAGGTTTGCATCGGAACCGATTCACAGGTAAAAGGTCAGGAAACAGAATTTGCAACAGTTATCGTCTTCCTTCGAGAAGGACATGGCGGCTTTATGTTTATCCATAATGATAAAACAAAGCACCAGTTCACAATCAAAGAAAGGATGTTGACTGAAGTGGCTAAAAGCATTGAAATCGCTTACGAGCTTTGTAACCTGTTTACCATTTACAACGTGGATATGGAAGTGCATGCGGACATTAATACCAATCCACACTTTAAAAGCAACGATGCTTTAAAGGAGGCAATGGGTTATATCCTCGGCATGGGCTTTGCCTTTAAGGCCAAGCCGGAAGCTTTTGCCAGCAGCAGTTGTGCCAATAAGATCGTTAACTAAAAATGTTGCGGTCTTTTTTGTTTTATACCGGGCAACGAGTATGTTTTGACCGGTAAGGGAAGTATTCTCCGCTATTTTCTCAAACTTTTTTGGAAAAACTCATCTCAGCAATTAAAAAGTGTTGAAAAATTTCTCAGTTGTTGAGTGTATCAATTTTTGCGAAGCCTGAATTATGTGCAGAAGGCAGATACTGTGTGGCAGCAAAAGAAGAAACGGATTTGACCTTGGAGCCAAGAAGCGCTTTATCTAATTTTCTTGTCTCTGCCTGTACGTATGAATAAGCAATCAATACCATCACAAATAATATGACAACTATGTTTTGTTCCTTAAAAACCTTCTTTAGTAGTTTCATAGATTTATCGTGAAAATGAGGCCAACGTTTTTGCAAGTTAACTCCAAATTTTCAAACCTCAAATCGGACGCTCCTTCTTAGATTTGCAGACTCTAATGACGCCCCCGGTTATATATAACATTCGAAATCACGACATATGGCTGTCTTCTGACCGATGTGTGTACTGGGAAGCTGCAAAGGCTTTAATTATTTCAGATTTACATTTTGGCAAAACCGGGCATTTTCGAAAATCTGGTATTCCTGTTCCTCAAAACGTTTACAAAGAAGATTTACAACGGCTCGTAGCGCAGGTACAATATTTTCAACCAAATCAATTGATAATTGTCGGAGATCTTTTTCATAGTAAAATGAACAAAGAACTGGAACTGTTCAAACGCTGGCGATCCGATCTGTCTGAATTGAATTTTCATTTAGTAAAAGGCAATCATGATATACTGGAGGATACCTGGTATAGAGAAGCGGGTATTTCTGTTCATCATGAAAACTTTACCATGATAAACTTCTCCTTTATTCACGATATCCAGGATAGCGATCCTGCTTCTGAAAATTATTTTTTTTCCGGCCATGTTCACCCGGGTGTAAGCATAAGAGGCAGCGGTAAACAATCGCTGCATTTCCCCTGCTTTTATTTCACAAATTCTTATTGCATTTTGCCGGCATTCAGCCGCTTCACCGGTACTTATACTGTTGCTCCGCGAAAGAATGAAAATGTATTTGCGATAGTGGAAAACAACATCATCCAGCTGCAGTAATGATGATGTGAATTTTAAGCTGCACTTGATTCTCCGGAAAAAATTGAAAAATGTACGGAAGAGATTGACAACCCGGGTGACCTATTTTCTTTTTCGCAGTTGGTTATAGTCAAGAAAATAAATAAACTTCAAGGTCACTTCGTTGCCGTGTCGCAGATCAAGAGTTTGTTTGAAGTTGTTCAGGTAACTATTGTACCTGTTCCCATCGACATATTCGTTATCGCCCAGCCAGTTTTTCCATCCGAAAATAAGGCGGCTGCCTAATCTGAAATCCCAGGTAAAAAAGGCGTCCACATTAAATATGTTCACATTGTCGTTTTTACCCACCAAAAAATCACGGTCTATCAATTTTCCTTTATCATCTACATCGAAAAACTTGCTATAAGCTACTTTATTCCAATAATGTCTTGCCCGTAAAGTAAGGTTTATGCGTGAGGTAAAGTTGTAGATACCTGAAAATACAGATGTAACGGTTGTGTTATCCCGAAAGCCGACTATTGGTTCGTTATCAGTCTCGCGAACAAACGCGTAGCCAAGCTGATTCTTTTCGAAACTGCGGATCTCTTCTATGCTTAAAGTCAGTTTATTGCTGAAGCGGTAACTGAACGTGATGTCACCACTATAAAAAGTGTTATGATATTGCGGAGCATGAGCCCAGATAAAGTCGTATACGACAAACGCTTTTTTGCGGCTGTCCGTACTGCCTGTTGCTTCAGCTACATAATTCAACGGATATGAAAGATAGCGACCCGGTGTACGCAGTTCAAAGTAGTTATGCTCATCAATTGGAATTACATTCGCCAATACTGTTAAATCCCAGAAGTTTTTAAATACCCAGAAAGCTTTTGCTGTAAAATCAAAACGGCTGAATGCATATGGTCGATAGAGATATACCGTTCTCCCCTGCAGGCTATAGTTGTAAGTCAGCAGATTTCCGGACGGAGTAAAATTGTTGTAAGAAACATTTGCAATAGTAGTAACTAAATTAGGTGCGTCTAGATAGCCAAGATCGTTCGGATCATATTTATCAGATAAGATTGCATTCTGCGCAAAATACTGCCAGGTACCGCTCACTTTTGCCAGGCGTAGTGAAGTATTGAAACCGTCATAAGCTTCATTGCCATATATCTTACTGTACTTTCCGGAAGCAAGTAAAGCGTACACGTTTTTTTTATTGTACAATGCGAGATCGAGGCTGCTCACATTTGCATTCCTGGAATTTCCATGACGTGTAACATTCGTATTTGTAAATGTTACAGACGATCTTCCATTTAACGCCTGATCCAGAACGAGAATGTTGTAGTTTGTCAATGGAGAAGTTTCAATCCGTTGGTTTACACTGTCGCCTGGATAATGTACTACAGCATTTGCCTGCCTTGTAATCGCATTAAAGAAACCAATTCCCAGTTTCTTTTTTGTACGACCTGAGAATTTGATTGCATTCCACAATTGTGTAACTGAAGGGTTTTTAATAATCTCGTACCCTGGTATTTGCGCCGCACTATCCTGAATATCGTAATAGCGGTTAGGTATAGCCCCAACCCTTCGTGAATAAAACAATCCTGCTTTATTAAACAATTCAGTTCCTTCTGTAAAGAATGGACGGTTTTCCTGGAACTTTACTTCGTAAGGAGTAAGATTGTTAATAGTATTGTCTGATACGACCTGTCCAAAATCAGGAATGAGCGTCGCGTCTAATGTAAAACTTTCATTTATCCCATACTTCACATCCATACCACCATTCGGCAACCAGGTTGATCTGAAACCATCCGTTTCTGGTACGGATTGATATCCTCCGCTGATATACGGTGAAAAGCTCAGTCGCAATGGAGGCTTGACGTTTTTGAGGTTTTGCAAGTCGCCGAATTGATTAACGAATCCGTTTTCGTTTGGCTTTACTTCATTCCAAAACGAAGTTTCGTTAATCCTTCTTGTCGAACGAAGCAATTGTAATCCCCAATCCTGAACATCCTTTTTTGCAAACCGAAGAGAGAGATATGGAATCTTCATTTCTACCACCCATCCATCTGCTTTAATACTCACCTTGCTTTCCCAAACAGCATCCCAGGTTTTATCGCCATATTCACCAACTTCTAATACCTGGTTAGGAGCAAGACGGGCATCACTCTGCACATTTTCCGATGTTACCACAAATTGAAACCCGTTTTGACGGTCATGATAAGTATCGAGGAAAATAGCAAAGTAGTCCACGTCCTTTTGCTTTTCCTCATCGCGTGCAGTCAATTGTCTGCGGATAAGAGAAGGGTTATCATAAAGGTATGCTCCAACATAAATAGCGTCATTATCATAAATAACCTTCACCTCCGATTTTACCATTGCAGGTTTGCCATAATCCGGAAAGTTTTGAATAAAATCGCCTGCAGCAGGAGCGTTTTGCCAGCAAGGGTCATCAAGCGTTCCGTCGATTTTCGGAGCTTTCAATGCGCGGACTGCATTTAATCTTTTTTGGGCGGAAGATAATACACAGGTCAGCACTACAAGAACGAACAGCAGCAGTTTGGCCTTCATGCAAGATTATTGTCGAATACAACAAATATAAAGGAAAGCCCCTCAAAAAATGTAAGTGAAAATTGGAGAATATTGAACACTATAATGGTAAACCATTATAATCAAGCGACTTGTATATTTTGTTTACTTTAATTCATTTTCTTTTTCAATGAACTAACCTGGTCCTGTAAGGTGTTTACAATTGAAGCTAATTGCCCAACATCCCAACGATTTTGTTGAACTGCTTTGGAGATTACAACCTGGGCTTGCCAGATTTCTAACACATCTTCTGTATTTACGTTATAAGGTTCATACAATGGATTATCGCTTACCAGTGTAAGTTTATTCTTTGAACGGTTACTTTTCAATACTCTTTTGTAAACGATACCTTCATTTCGGGAAACAACGATATAAGTATTGTTACTTTTTACTGATTCGGAATCTTCAACTTTTTCACAAACGATGACTGAACCACTTGGCGTCGGAAGCATGGAATCGCCAATAATTTCAAAAGCCCTATAGTCGCCGCCTGATAACATGGGCAAGGTAAATGTGTTTAACTCATCTATAAATTCTGGATCGCCGTAACCAGCAAGGTAACCGGCAGCGGCTTTCATCGGTACGAATGGAATGTCAGTGCGACCTCCTGCTAACTTTTGTGCACGGCGTTTGGCAAGGTAATTTCCTTTCGTGTCGCTTAAATCTTTACGAAGGATATCATCAAGCGTCAATTTAAAAATATCGCAAACTATTTCCAGAATATCTATCCGGGGTTCGGCCCGCTCCTCTTCATAAGCGCCAATAAGAGAACGTTTGATACGAAGCTTTTGCGCAAATTCTTCCTGTGTCCATCCCTTTGTTTTGCGGAGATATTTCAGATTTTTATTTGCTATTGCCATAACAACTAATTTTATTAGCTGCAAATTACTAATTATTTTAACAATCAGCCAAGCATTTTTTTTGAACAACTATTACCATCGAAGAGAATGCCGTGCCTTAATGATAACTTCATTCGCTAAAGGCATCCTCATCTAAGAAAAAATCACCACTTTTGCAGCGCGTATGACAAAAATGAAAAAAGCCAGTCCTGTAAAAAAATCAACTCCACGAAACAAACCTTCGTCTATCTCTGTAAAAGCAAAACCAGTAATCCTTATCACTAATGATGATGGTGTAACGGCCCCAGGCATTCAGCATCTGATTGAAGCGGTAAAAGATCTTGGCAAAATAGTAGTAGTCGCTCCGGATAAACCTCAGTCAGGCATGGGGCATGCAATCACAATCGGTGCGCCGCTGCGATTGCATAAAGTAAACCTTCCCTCAGAAGTGGAAGCCTACTCATGTACTGGTACGCCGGTGGACTGTGTAAAGCTCGCCGTTGATAAGGTGCTGCACCGCAAGCCGGATATTTGTCTGAGTGGAATTAATCATGGCGCCAATCATAGTATCAACGTGATTTACTCCGGTACGATGTCGGCTGCTGTGGAAGCTGCTATTGAAAGCATTCCATCAATTGGTTTTTCGTTGCTCGACTACAGTATTGAGGCAGATTTTACAGGTGCAAGAAAGTATGCCCGCATAATAACCGAAAAGTTGTTGGAAAAGAAACTGGACAAGCATACTGTATTGAATGTAAATTTTCCCGCGATGCCGCCGGAGAATTTACGGGGCATTAAGATTTGCCGACAGGCTTATGCCAAGTATGAAGAAGATTTTATTGCCCGTACCGATCCCAATGGCAGACAATATTACTGGCTTACAGGGGAGTTTGTTAATTTTGATAAAGGAAAAGATACTGATGTATGGGCGCTGGCACACAACTATGTAAGCGTAGTTCCCGTTCAATTCGATCTCACCAATTATACATTGAAATCTAAACTTGAAAAATCGTGGCAACTTTCGTCCTGAAAAGAGATAATCTTAAACTTGGATTGGTTCTCGGCTTTCTCGGCCCATTGATCGGCCTGCTTGTTGTCTATATTATAACGGCAAGATCTACCCCGTTTTCAGTATTCATGGAAGAATTTTTCAACAATAACAAGATGATTACTTCCATCGGCTCTCTGAGTTTACTGGCCAATATTATTCTATTTACAATCTATATCAATACTCACCGCGACAGCACGGCAAAAGGTATTTTTATTACAACCTGCCTGTATGGCGTTGCCATTTTATTGCTGAAGATTTTTAATTAAACTGCTCCGGGGAGTGGAGGTTTATGAAGTATTATATCATTGCAGGCGAAGCATCGGGTGATTTACATGGCAGCAATCTTATTAAAGAGCTGAAAAAGAAAGATACTGCTGCTGATATCCGTTGCTGGGGTGGAGATTTAATGCAATCGGCTGGCGCCAAACTTGTAAAACACTATCGCGATCTCGCCTTTATGGGATTTATTGAGGTTGTGAAAAATCTTCCAACAATTTTCCGCAATCTTAAGTTCTGCAAAGAAGATATTCTGCAATACAAACCGGATGCACTTATTTTAATAGACTATCCCGGGTTTAATCTCCGCATAGCTAAATGGGCGAAACAACAAGGACTGAAAGTCATCTATTATATCAGTCCGCAGGTATGGGCATGGAAAGAAAACCGTGTGAAGATGATGAAGGAATGTATTGATAAAATGCTCGTAATACTTCCTTTCGAAAAAGAATATTTTAAAACAAAATGGAATTGGGATGTAGAGTATGTGGGGCATCCATTGGTGGAAGTCATCGAAAATCAAAAGGAAAAAGTAAAAAGTAAAAACATAGCTGAATACCCTGACAACCAACAACGGACACCTCACAACACAATAGCATTACTGCCGGGTAGCAGGAAACAGGAGATTTCGGTGAAACTTCCTATTATGCTGGAAGTAGTAAAATCTTTTCCGGATTATGAATTTGTGATTGCACAGGCTCCTTCTTTAGATGAATCATTTTATAAAACATTTACCGATCCTTATCCCAATGTAAGCTCGGTAAAAAATAAGACCTACGATTTGCTCACGCAATCAAAAGCCGCATTGGTTACCTCAGGAACCGCTACGTTGGAAACTGCTCTATTTGCCGTACCGGAAGTTGTGTGTTACAAAGGTTCTGCAATCTCTTACCAGATTGCCAAGCGAGTAATAAAAGTAAAATACATCTCACTGGTCAATCTCATTATGGATAGGTTGGTAGTTCATGAGTTAATACAAAATGAACTTACGCCTGCGAATCTCACTAAGGAATTAAATGAATTGCTGAATGATCAAAGCAGGCAGGCGCAATTGAAAAGTGATTACGCAGAACTGAAACAAAAACTGAGTGAAGGCGGCAATGCATCAGAAAAAGCTGCAAAATCGATCGTTGAGTTTTTGCAATAATTTCAGGTATGCCATACATTAATCAACTATTTCCTTAATAATTTATATGCAAGAATCAGAAGGCAAAGAATAAATACTAGCAGGCTGATGCGGTTGATGCCATGCATGTAACCGATCCATTGTGATTTTGGCCGGTTGGGATCTTTCTTCTTAATAAAAAGATACTCTGCTATTTGTTGCCATACTCCCATAAAAAATCCATTTATGCGCCGCACAGGCAACTCAAAGTTAAAAGTTATATTACAAACCTCTTATTTGTTGGAAGTAATAATTTATGCAAAAACAAATCTCTCATTTCATGAAGAAACTATTTTTTATTGTCGCCCTTTTTACAACGAAAATTTTATCGGCACAGGAAGATTATCCATTCGTTGCCGAAACTGACCCGCAGGCATTGCAGAAACTGGAAGAATGGAAGGATTGGAAATTTGGTTTACTCATGCACTGGGGGCCCTATTCAGAATGGGGAATTGTAGAATCATGGAGCCTGTGTCCGGAAGATGAAGGTTGGACACAACGTACAAAAGGCAATTATAAGAGTTACTACGAATACCAGAAAGATTATGAAGCATTGGGCAAACAATTCAATCCGGAAAAATTTAATCCGGAAAAATGGGCCAAGGCAGCCAAAGATGCAGGAATGAAGTATATGGTGTTTACAACAAAGCATCACGATGGGTTTAACATGTTTGACACGAAACAATCAGATTATAAAATCACGGCGGATTGGGTACCCTTTCATTCTAACGCGAAAGCTGATGTGACGAAAGAAATTTTTTCGGCATTCCGTAATGAAGGTTTTGGTATAGGCGCTTACTTCAGTAAACCAGATTGGCACAATGAAAATTTCTGGTGGCCGTATTTTCCACCAAAGGATCGAAACGTGAATTATGATTTGAAAAAATATCCCGAACGCTGGAAAAAATTCCAGGATTTTACATACAACCAGATCAATGAACTGATGTCAAACTATGGTAAAGTTGATTTGCTTTGGTTGGATGGTGGCTGGGTAAGACCTTCTGAAACGATTGATCCAAAAGTGGAATGGGAAAAAGATGTACCGCATGGCCAAGACGTGAATATGCCGCGTATCGCAAAGATGTGTCGTCAACTGCAGCCCGGCATTATCATCGTTGATCGCTGGGTGCCTGGGCCATATGAAAATTATCATACTCCGGAGCAAGAGATCCCTAAAAAGCCTTTGCCATATCCATGGGAAACTTGTATGACAATGGCGGGTAGCTGGAGCTATGTTCCTAATGATCATTATAAATCCACCAACACAATCATTCACAATTTGATCGACGTAGTAGCAAAAGGTGGTAACTATTTATTAAATATCGGGCCTGGGCCTGATGGTGAATGGCATGATACCGCTTACATCCGTATGAAAGAGATTGGTGAATGGATGAAGATCAACGGCGATGCTATTTATAAAACAAGGGCGATAGCGCCTTATAAAAACGGCAACGTTTGCTTTACCCAAAGTAAAGATGGAAAAAACGTGTACGCCTTGCTTTTATTAAATGAAAAAGAAGGAGTGCCGGCTGAAATGTCTTTCGAAGGAATTGCGGTGACTTCAAAATCGAAAATGCAATTAGTTGGCAGCAATCAAAAATTAAAGTGGAAAAAAGAAGGTGAAACGATTAAAGTAACGTTACCTAAAAACTATAAGGCTATGCATGCTGTTGCGGTGAAGATCATACTTTAAAACTCGCGAAGGATGTCAACTTTCGATAAGTTGACATCCTTCTATTTCCTATCTCCCTTCAAATACATCTCATACATTGCAATCCAATCCTGCGGGGTCATCTTAGCTGCCAGTTGTCCAATTAACTTATATGGAATATCTTCTGCGTTTCTATAGCGCATACAACTTTTGCCCATATCTAATTTCTTCGATGATGCTTTCGTATGTTCAGTTGTAAACCAGTTCAGCAATACCGGGTTTGCATAAATGCCCATATGATAAATTGCTATAAAATTTTTCTGCGAAGCAATATTCATAAATGGCAAGGGAAGTTTAGCATCGCAATGATAACCGGCCGGGTAGAGGCTGTGCGGAATAACATAGCCGATCATTCCATAACTCATTACTTCTGCAAATCCTGCAGGCAGATTTTTCCTGATAATCTTTCTTAATTCAGTAATTGCTTTTTGCCTGCCCTCAGGCAATTCGTTTATGTATTGATCCGGTGTTGTCGCTTTCGATTGCATGTAGCCTATTTCTTTGAAATCTTTTTCTTTTTGGATGGTTTTGCAATTTTATTGTATTCCAAAGCAAGCTGCATCCAATAGTCCAGTTTTTTGGTTGTATTTAAGGCATCAATGTCAACAAATACGTAGCCTTTCATTACTTTACCGGTAAAGTCCATTGGCTTTACACCTTCTTTATCAATTACCTCTTCGTATCTGATGGGGTCCAGTCTCACCATCAATCTCTCTTTCTCTACTCCAACACACATCTTATCATTTACCATAAAACATAAGCCACCGAACATTGCTTTTTCTTCCACTTTCTTATGTGCGACAGCAATGATCTCTCTTACACGATTCGCAAGTTTTTCATTATAAGCCATGCTCGTTCTCTATTTTAACAGATTACCGATAAGTAAAAAGTAAAAACCGCTACTTACAAACCGTTCCCCGATTCACGATTTTGAATTTTGACTTTCTTACGCGTTTACCAATCCTTTCAACAACTCATTTTTATTGCGCAGATCAATACCACCTTCATACAATGATTTCATATTGGCAAAATAAAATGTCCAGCCTGTTTTGCAGCCAACATACCAGTTCATCTTTCCCTGCTCATCATCAGGAACGTTTTCCTGTATCAGTTCAACAAAGGTCTCTCCCACATCACGATAAATTTTCACTATACAATTGCCAGCTTTCCCGAAACTGAATTTCAATTCATCTTTTCCATTTGCAGCCAGTATTTTTCCATACTCAACTGTATCATCCGGCCAGCCATGCCAAAGCCATTTGTATCCATCTCCTTCTTGTACCGGTTCGTTATCCCCTCTTAAATTATCATTGGGTGTTCTATACTCTGATAAGCGAAGAAACCAACGCTCCATACCGCTGCGGGTAGCCCAGGCGTTGTATAATTCCTGAACAGTTGACCTGATATTGATGCGTACTACAAAACGCGACCAATCCTGAGAGGAAGCTGACATGTTTATAAATTTTATTGAGGAATACTATGCAAGCCGATCCTGTTACCTTCTGTATCGATGAAGACGGCCATGAATCCATAATCCGGTGATATTTCCGTCTTAGGTACTATAATTTTCCCACCTGCTGGCTCAACCCTATCTAAAATCATTTGCACATCAGGATTGCCATTCAGGTATATCAATGGTCCATCGGTTGCTGATGCCTTATGAAAACCACCGCTATCAACAATCGCTCCGCCAACACCGGTCATCATATCCTGCAATGGAAACATTCTCATTTTTATTTGTTCCATATCGAGCGGAATGAGTTGTGTATCGAAAATAGTTTCATAAAATCTTGTCGCCCGATTGAGATCTGATGATGGAATTTCAAACCAACTTATTGCGTTTGTAAATGCTGTCATTTTATTAAGTTTAAGAAAGTAGAACTCTACAATTTTTCAATTGCAAAATAAAAGGTAAGATTATCCGCTGATCCGGAAAAAAATCCAGGCGACATTTACCGCCAAATACCAATAATGGCGCCCATTAATCCAAGTGCGACCAGCATATAACCTCCATTGATAAAAATATACCTGGGGGATTTAAGTTCAAACAGGCCGACAATAGCGATGCCACAAAATATCCATAACCCAGTAAGTAAACCATAGATAATCCCTTGAGATAAGTTCATTCCGGGAGTGTTGATGAACATGCCAAGATTTGCAGCCATCACCAATGAAAGAATAAATGACCAGCCGAAAATCTTTGCTTTGTTCCCTTTTTTTACATCATCAATGGTCAGATTATTTTCAGTCATCCACGCTTTACCAAACAGCGCCGGTGAATACCATACGCCGCCGAGTACGAATGCGGAAATGCCTGCTACTAATACAGCAAGCCAGTTAACAGTAGCCATGTTTAAATTTTTATTTGTTTTTAAATGGTGATTGAATTTCGAATCTATTTTCTAATTTTTACCCTGTAAATACAATCAGAACGAAGACGGAGAAAATGGCGACGAGCGACAACATACAACCGACAAAACAAAATGCAGTTCAGTTTAAACTGAATGATATTGGCTTTCGCCTGATACTGATTCCTTTTTTCGGCATCGCGATTCCACTGATAACAGGCATGATCAATATTCAGAATTTTTCGCACTGGAAAATTAAACTCAGTTTTCTTTACACTATACTAATCGCATTTTTAGTGTGGCAGGGCAACCGGTATCTTCTGTTTTCATTACGCAGTTATTTTAACTGGCATAAAAAACCATTGCATAAAATCGCCATTCTGCTATTATCTATTTCTTTTTATACTATCCCACTAAGTGTGTTGATGCTCACAGGATGGTATAAACTTTTCACCAATGGAGAAGCTAATAGTGAAGTAGTATTTACTTCCACAT
Organism: Chitinophagaceae bacterium; assembly: GCA_049840875.1. Lineage (GTDB taxonomy): Bacteria > Bacteroidota > Bacteroidia > Chitinophagales > Chitinophagaceae > JAFDYH01. The sequence goes on from JASGJE010000011.1 coordinate 916,375, forward strand.
TGATCATTATGATTTGTGTGATCTTCATTACGCATGTGTATGAAACTGCCTTTTTGGTGAAAGAATCAGAAAGCGAAATGGTACGTAATGAACAACTCGAAAGAGCAAAAGCCGAGGCTGAACTGGAGGCGTTGAAGAACCAGATTGATCCGCATTTCATTTTTAATTCACTGAATACATTATCTCATTTAATAGAAGAAAAACCGGGCAAAGCAAAACTCTTCAACGACAGTCTTGCAGATGTTTATCGGTATATTTTGCATAACAAAGGAAGAGAACTTGTTTTATTACAGGAAGAAATGGCTTTTTTAAATGACTATTTCTCTTTGATAAAAATAAGGTTTGAAAATGCCGTACAGCTAATCAATCACTGCGATGAAAGCATATTTCAGCAATTTTTAATTCCACCGATTTCTCTGCAGGTACTTATTGAAAATGCAATCAAGCATAATGAATTTACAGACAATGAACCGCTGATAATAACTATTAACAGTATGAATGATTACCTGGTTGTACAAAATGATAAACGGGTAAAAGAGCTTCGCAAAGAATCATCGAAAATAGGGTTACAAAATCTGAAAGAACGATACAGGCTTGTTGCGAATAAAGAAATTTCGATAGTGGATGAAGAAAAAAAATTTACAGTAACAATACCAATACTACCAATCATCTGATATGCGAACATTAATTATAGAAGACGAAAAGCCAGCTTCTGAAAAGTTAAAGAAGTCACTGCAAAAAACAGGAGCCGATATTTCGATTGAAGCAATACTTGGTTCAGTAAAAGAAGTTGTGAACTGGTTAAAACTTCATCCTTCCCCTGAATTGGTATTTATGGACATTGAATTGGCCGATGGCCTTTCATTTAAAATATTCGACGAAGCGAAGATTAACTGTCCTATCATTTTTACCACCGCATACGATGAATACTGGCAGGAAGCTTTTGAATATAATAGCATCGATTACCTGTTGAAACCGATCAAACAGGAGAAGCTCAATGCAGCATTGAAAAAGTATGAACAACTGAAACAGCATTTTACAGGAAATTTTCAACAACTGTTGCAATGGCAACAACAATCAACGCAAAATTATAAGAAACGATTTCTTGTAAAAAAAGGAACTGATTATATAACAATTAAAACAGAAGACATCGCTTATTTCTATGCCACATACAAATTAGTTTGCCTGGTGGAAAAGACTGGTCAGAAATTTATACTCGATAAATCATTGTCTGATTTGGAGAAAGAACTGGAACCAGCTTTATTCTACCGGGTAAACAGAAAGTATCTTGTCAATATCAACTCAATAAAAAAAATAAAATCTTATCCTAAAAGTAAATTACAGATAGAACTGGAGCCTTCAGTGAACGAAGATGTAATTGTAAGCCAGGAGAATACAGCAGCGTTTAAAGAATGGGCGGGGTAAAAATCAGAACCAGGATTTATAAGATTTGTGGGATTATTGGGATAAATTCTTCCTCATTTGATTTTGTTTAAAACTACTATTTTTGCGTCCCACTTCCGGGGGTTTAGCTCAGCTGGCTAGAGCGTCCCGATAAATATCGGGAAGGTCATCGGTTCGAATAATAAAATGATGTTTTTGAATTTTAATTGGGGGATTAGCTCAGTTGGCTAGAGCGCTACCATGGCATGGTAGAGGTCATCGGTTCGAGCCCGATATTCTCCACAAAAGCCGCATCATAATTGAAGCGGCTTTTCGATTTTCTGATGCTTTTCACGGTTTACATACTATACTCAAAAGAAATCGATCAATATTATGTCGGTCATACTGAAAATGTTTCCGATAGGTTATTCCGTCACAACAATTCTGGGAGTAAAGCAACGAAGAAAGCGAGTGATTGGCTACTCGTTTACAAAGAAGAATTTTCAACAAAAGCGGAAGCATACCGGCGCGAAATGGAAATAAAAAAAAAGAGTAGAAAATACATTGAATCACTAATTGCCAGTAGCCTATAGAGCGTCCCGTTGGTCACGGGAAGGTCACCGGTTCGACTCCGGTAATCTCCACAAAAGCCGCGTCATAATTGAAGCGGCTTTTGATTTTATATTATAGCTTATACTCTTCTCAGTCAACCTTAATCTTCAAATTTCTATACTCCACTTTCATTGCCGGCATTACATGCACTTGCAATCCAATTACACCTTTTGACTTCGCAGCAGTTGAATCATAGTCAGTTGCTTCACTCATTAGCACACCATTGATAAAGTGCTTCATGTGGTTGCCTTTCGCAATGATGTCGATTGTATTCCAGTCATTTACTTTAATCAACGCTTTTAGTGAATCCGAACTTCCCAATGAGCCTGTAACAATTGGTTTTTGACCTGCTTTCAGATCAACAATCTGTCCACGCATAGCGAGGAAGCCACGACCACGTTCTTCATAGTTCTGACCCGTATATGTATTAGCGCCATCGATATCCGCCTGGTAACCTTTCAATGCAAGAGGAATATCTTTCAGCTCTTCACTGCGATATTGTACACCGCTATTTCCTTCAGCATTAATTTTAAATTCTGCTTTGAATTCAAAATCCGAAGGTTCGCCTCCTGTCCAGATAAGAAATGAATTATTTTTTAATTGCTTATCGGGCGTTTCCTCTCCTATTATTTCCCCATTTTCTGCCCTCCAATAAACTGTATCTCCTTTCCATCCGTTCAATGTTTTTCCATCAAACATGCTGACAAATCCATCGCCTGATGATGCAGCAGTGGCAGAAGTATCTTTTGGGGTTGCTGTTTCAGCAGTTGACTGTTCACCGGAATTATTGCAGGCGGCGATTAACGCAACTGCGCAAATGCCGGACAGTGATTTTAAATTGATCATAACTTTAGTTATAAGTTTTAGGTTCTAAGTTTTAAGTTGAGAAAAGGCAACAAGGCACAGAGGCACAAAGAATTTTTCTCTCACAGCTATCGGGTTTCATTTTTCACTTTTAACTTTTCACTCTTCATTTATTCCTACCATTCCACTCCCGTATCTTTCCATGCTCTTGCTTTTGCCGAGTCGATCACTGCTTCGCAAACTTTTTGCGTTTCATAAGCATCTTTAAACGTCGGACCGCAAGGTTCACCTGTTTCCAATGATTTCAAAAAGTCTGCAACCTGGTGAACAAAGCTGTGTTCATATCCGATGCCTAAACCGGGCACCCACCATTTGTCCATATACGGTTGGTCGCCGTCTGTTACATGTATTGAACGCCATCCACGAACAATTGATTCATCGCGATGATCAAAGTATTCAAGACGATTCAGATCATGCAGGTCCCAGCGAATTGATGCATTAGCGCCGTTGATTTCAAAAGTATACAATGCTTTATGCCCTCTTGCATATCTCGTAGATTCAAACAAACCTAACGAACCATTATCAAAATGACAATGAAAAATACAGGCATCATCAATACCAACTTTTTCTACTTTGCCTGTCAGATTATGCATTCTTTCTTTTACAAAAGTTTCTGTTACTGCTGACACATCTTTAATAGCACCATTCAGCCACATTGCGGTATCAATACAATGCGCCAGCAAGTCGCCGGTAACACCTGAACCTGCAACATCTGCATCCATTCTCCATAAACCTGCGCCACCTTGCGGCAGATCTGCATTGATTGTCCAATCCTGTAAGAAGTTAGCCCGGTAGTGATAAATCTTACCGAGCTTTCCCGAATCAACAATTTGTTTGGCTAACGTTACCGCAGGTAAGCGACGATAGTTATACCATACTGTATTTTTCACACCGGCTTTGGCAATCGCATCCACCATTTGTTTTGCTTCTGCAAGATTGCGGGCCAGTGGTTTTTCACAAAGAATCATTTTGCCCGCTTTGGCGGCTGCTATAGCAATCTCTGCATGCGTATCATTCGGTGTACAGATATCAACAGCATCAATATCGTTACGGGCAATCACATTCTTCCAGTCTGTTTCAATTGATTCATACCCCCATTGATCAGCGAAAGCCTGCACTTTATCTTTCGTTCTTGAACAAACTGTCTTCAATACCGGATGATAACCAAGCTCGGGAAAAAAATCATTCACACGTTTATACCCGTTTGTATGCGTTCTTCCCATAAATCCCGTTCCGATCAATGCTATCCTTAAGTCTTTTTTATTTTTCATTGCAAGAATGTTTTTTCTTTTATAGTTCTAATTAGTAAAGCCATGCCAGGCACAAAGGCAACAAGGCACAAAGTATTTTTCTTTCTGCCCAATGTTTATTAAGCAAACTATATTACTACTATCATCGCCTGTTGTGTCACTCACTTGTGCGTTCTGTAATTCTATTCAGCATTTTCGAAGTCTCTGGATCAACTTGAAAACTCCTCCTCTCGCACACTCATCCCAGCCCTTTATAGTTTATCATTCGCTCAATTCCCCCCTCCATTAATTTCTTTAATCGTTAAAGCCAATCTCTGTCAATATCTTCAAAAGTAGTGAGCTAAAGCCCCTCCTTCGGAGGGGTTTGGGGAGGCTTACTACCATCCATGCATCTCCCTCACCTTAATCATTGTTGCCAGTATATCATTCCATGTTTGCTGTTTCATCATTACTTCATTCGGAAACATACAGCCATCCCAACAGATATGGTTGAACGCTTTTGTCAACTGTCCATTTTCATCACGAAGCCAGAAACCTGCATCTTCAGCCACATTCAACTTACCATTTGGATCAGTAGCCTGGCAATGTCTTCCTGTTTTATCATGTGAACCTGAACCAAAAACAGTTCCATCATTTTGCGCCACATGAAAATCGATTGTCCATGGCCGTAAGGCAGCGGTAAGTTTGCGCAAAGCATCTTTTAAAACGCTGCGGTCTTTCCAGTCATAATCTTCCGGCAATATTCTATCCTGCGGGCTATTATAACCAAGCGTATATAATAAAGTATGCGACATGTCTGCCTGGAATCCAATGTTCGGACGATCCACCGCTTCCAATGTTTCTACCATTGCACGCCAGCTATGCATACCGCCCCAGCAAATTTCTCCTTCTGCAGCGAGACGCTCACCGTAATCAGCAGCAACATCACAAGCTTCGCGAAATGTTTGTGCAATCAATTTTGTATTGCCAACAGGATCTTTTGCCCAATCATGCGGGCTGCATGCGGAATCAATACGAACAATGCCATAGGGGCGAATACCAAGTTCCCGTAAACGCTTGCCGATGTTGCAGGATTTTTTTACCATCTCAACAAATAACTTTCTATCAGCAGCGCTACCCATCGCAGGCCCGCCCCATATAGGCGCTACCAGCGATCCGATTTTTAAATTATACGAACCAACCTGGTCTGCTAATTTTTTTATTCCGTCATCATTCATTTCTATATCGACATGTGGACCAAGCAAGCCCAGATCAACGCCATCGAACTTTATACCATTTACTTCTGCCGCGGCTGTCATCTCCAGCATTGTATCGAAAGGGATCACTGGTTCAGAGTCTGGCCCTTTGCCTACGATACCGGGCCATGTTGCGTTATGTAATTTTGGAAATGTATTTGCCATAGTAATTAGTTAAAAATTAAAAGATAAAAGTGAAAAATACTTTGTGCCTCTGTGCTTGTTGCCTTCCCTCCTTCTCAAAGTACCAAATCCGGATTCTCTGGCCCAAAATGTTTCAGCATCACAATCGGATCTGTCTTTGAAAGGTTCTGAATCTTTACACCTTCCTTTGCAGCTTGCTCTGTTACAAAATATTCATCGTGTGTCAACTGACCAAAGTGTATTGATGATGGTGTTTCAATATCCCACACGCCCATTTTACCATGTCCCTGCATCATTATCATTCCGTAAGCAGCTGCATCGCGAATGGTCACTGTCGCTCCGGGAAATATCGTTAATTCCTTGGCACTATACGCAGCATTTTTATAACAGATCCATTTATCCGAATAACCTTGTGCTTCCATTTCTGCTACAGCTTTAACCGGCTTTGGTCGCATGAAATGATTCTGTGCAAAATGCGTGTCAACGTTCGGTTCCCAATCAATCACTTCAAGCAGGTGCTCGTAGTTACCAATTTTATCTGCCGGTGTATTTTTCCAAAGCAATTCTTCAGGAATAATAACATTATTCACCAATGATTGATACATCGCAAAAACATCCGAAGCTTTTTGCGGTTCATATGTACACAAGCTACCCGGTGCATGTAAAATTCCCGGGGGAACGTCCCAACCAGTTCCAGGCTCCAAACGATGTGCATGCGAAATGTTAGTGATCTTATTATCGCCTTTACTGAAGTTTTTAAGACATTCCAACACTTCCTCTTTTGTCGTTCCCGGATTGAAGCCAAAAAAGGTATACGGAAAATCGCCACCATGATTGTTCAATTGCGGAGGGAAATAATAAGCTTCCGGTTTTCCTAACTGACCAGTAAGTTTCGCATGTTCATCACGGTGATGTACATGGTGAGGAAGAGGGCCAAGGTTATCAAAGAATTTAGAATACATCGGCCATGCTTTATATTGATTCCATAAACGGGCCCCGATGATAGCACTTCCCAACTCATTGATTGCATCACGCAAAACAATTTGCGTTACATTATTTCCATCTTCAAAAACAATATGACTTAATCCTTCATTTTTACTTGTCAGCGGTCCATTATCAGCCGGTGTGGTAGATGAAAGCCAACGTTCATCGATGCCTCCTCTTATACCACCTAATGCATAATAATCGTCTTGGTGCAATTTGATACGGCGACCAGGAATACAAAATGATCTCGGCACCCACGTTGGTGAAAGGCGTAATATTCCTTTTCCCTGGTCCAATGCTTTCTGTGCTAAACTTACTTTTTCCATATGGCTTAGTTAAATTACTTAATGCGGTTTTATTTCCTGTAATAATTTTTCTATTGATTGCTTGTCATGCACTACATCAATCTGCAAATCGTACGCTCTTGTTTCACCCGGTTGCAGTAAAATCAATTGTTTATTCTTTCTTGCCTGCGACTGTCCATCAAGATTATTGGTAGATGGCTCCAGCCCCGTTACATACTCACCTTTTCCCCAATGCTGCCAATTGATCAGCCAGGGAAATTGTTCTTTTGAAAAACGTAACGTTACAGCAAGATTCAATGATGAATTATGTAAACCACAAACACATTGTCCGGCTTCATCTGAGTCGATATCAATCAATGCCACTTCTTCACCAGTACCATTGTGAATGTCTAACGGCGGCGGGCATTTGCGAAAGTTGTTGCCTTCAACAAATATTTTCTGATTACCGTTATTAAATCGCGGAAACCATTTTCCATTCCATAAAATATCCGTACCATCATCTATCAATGGCCAGCCAAAATTGCAATGATATAGGAGCATGTGAGCCTCGGGCACGTTTCCCTTATTCGTTACGTCGTCATGAATATGAATCGATGATTTTCCAAGCTCACCTGATATCGTTCTCCTTAATTCCAAATGACTCAGCAACACCTGAGCCTGTTTCATTTTGCCTGTAATGCTAAACTTCAGTTTACCGGAAGCCGGATCAGGCTGAATGATTGATTCTATTTCCGCAGGTATATTACTTATTTCTCCATGCAATCCTCGTTCGCCATGTTCATCTGTTTCCGGGCCACCAATGTGTGAAAGCCCGCAGGTAGTCAGCAATCCACCTCCGAAAGTTTTTAACCAGTCAACGCCCCGGTTGGAAAATGGCTGCGGATAGGTAATGCCGACATTACTTAACCAGGCAAGACTATGCTGGTTAAAAAATGTATCCATGATATCCATTGCACGATCCAGAACAACTTTATAACGCAGACCTGTACCCGTATTTATCCATGCGATGCGGGTACCCTTTCCGGCGCCTGTATCCAACACCGATGTTTCAATACCGCCTATTTGTGCGGCCGTAGAAATTTTATTTATCCAAGGTTGATCTGGCAAAGCAATGTTTCGTGTTTAATGTGAAAGGCAACAAAGGTGCTGAGGCAACAAGGCATCGAGGCACAAAGTATTTTTAATTGTCCTCTCATTCACCATTGACTATTCACTACTCACAGTTTTACTTTTTAGTCTTAGAAAATATACTGTCCGCACTATTTCCTCCCGATTTCAGATACGCCAATAAATCTCTCAATTCATCCGGGCTGAGCCTGTTGATCAATCCTGGCAGCATTGGTGATTCCTCTGAAACTCTTGTTCTGATAACATCCTTCTTCGCTATATCTCTTGTTATCTGCGGCGCAAATGGGTTTTGAGAAATAACGTACTTATCATTATCCTGGCTGATGATTCTTCCGACAACTGAACTGCCGGTATTCAAATAAAATACGGTAGAGCCAAATTGATCCGATATTGTTTTGTTCGGATCAATAATTGATGTAAGCATGTCTTTGTAAGAAAACCGTGTACCCAATTGCGTTAGATCCGGGCCGGCAGTACCACCTTCTCCCTTCATGGTGTGACATGAAATACAAAGCGACGCAGCAAACATCGCTTTCCCTCTTTCAAAATCACGGCCACTCATTGCACTATCGGCAACCTTTGTTGCTTCATCAATTTCCCAATCACGACCAGGACCTTTTGGTTGTACCACATTACCCACAACATAAATACCTGATTTCTCAACCAACGAGTCGCCAGACAATTTGGTGAAGTAAGCCAGTTTATCATTCGCTACATTTTTCAATGCATTCTTTCTCGCATTGTTTATGAAGCCAATAAAACTATGACCACCTTTAAATTCAAAAGCACTGTAAAACCATTTAAAATATTTTTCCTGCAATTCAGACGTCCAACCATTTTTTGCCTGTGTTAATACAACAGCGTACCATGTTTGTTGCTGTGGAGGAACTTTTGATAACATTCCTGCGATATCCATTCCATATTGCGGATTGCGCATGATAAGATCTGAAGATTCAGAAATTGTTTTTGTCGCATTATCGTCTTTTGCAGTTGCCATCAGGTTCATCGTTTTATCGATAGCCTGTGGTGCATCGAGATAAACCAACAACTTACTCAACTCACGGTTAAGATCATTTGTTGTTGCAGGATAATTTGGGTTGAGATAATCAGTAACTGCAGTCTTGGTTGCACCATCCGGCATTCCCATTCTTGCAAATACCAATTCAAATGCTCTCAAAACATCCATTTGCTGCTGACCTGATAACTTGGAGTAGTCAACGCCGGTAAGTGATTTCAGCAATTGATTTTTTACATCTGGTTTTCCTTTGCGGGCTAAAGCAATTGCAGCCTGTGTAATTATGATCGGATCCTTTTCTCTGAATAATTTATTCTGCCATTCAGTCACCGGTTGATTTTCCACAGCAATTCTTGCAGCGAAGCGGATAAAGCGGTCATCATGTTTCAAATAAGGCCAAGCAAAATCAACAGCGCCTGCTTTCGGCTTACCATGATATTCTTCCAATTGCCTGCGAATCTTTTGTTCTTCAGTTAACACCGGAACTGTCAAGGCTTGCGTGTTCTGTGTATTATCGCCATAATAAACACGATATAGATCTGACTCCAAACGACGACCACCAGTTAAGAAATACAAAGCGCCGTCTGGTCCGATTGCACCATCCGTTAATGGTAATGGTGATCCTGATACGAATTCTTCACCGGTTGTTTTATATGATGCGCCGTCCGCTTCAGGATGTATCGCATAAATAATTCCGAAGCTCCAGTCGAACGCTAATAATGAACGGCGATACTTTTCCGGGAAGTGAGCACTCGCTCCGTAAATCAGGTTTGTTGGTGAGCCCTGACCAACATTAATAGCCGCAGGTAAATTATCGGCGTATAAAGGCGACCATTTTTCATCACCGGGGCGCCAGCCAAATTCACCACCACTTGGCACATGACATACACGTGTAGGGCGATACCATGGTGTACCAAAATCCCACTCCATATCCGAATCGTACGTGAATAAATCACCAGCATCATTAAACGCGATATCAAAAGGATTACGGAAACCGGAAGCAATCAAATCCCAGTTGGAACCTGTTGAATCTACATTGGCAATCCAGCCACCTTCCCAGTTTACTTCGTCATCGTGCCCATTCGGATCTTTTAACAATGGTAAAATATTATCCAGTTTACCGGAAGGCACACTGCGATAACCATTCATCTTCGGAATCTTGGTGAAATTACCTGCCACTACGTACAATGATTTCTTATCAGGAGATAATACAATACTATGCGGGCCGTGTTCGCCTTCTCCATCCAATGCTTTTAATAAAGTCATCTTATCATATTCATCATCACCATTGGTATCCTGTAAACGATACAATCCACTTCCTTTTGCAAAAGCGCTATCGCTTCCATGATTGATCATTACGTACAAACTATTGAACGCATACAACAAACCATGCGCATATCCTATACTAACGTTTTTTGCAGAGGTATCCACAACCCCCTTTGCGTTAGGGATATTGAGTTTTTCAACTTTTATTTTTGTAACTGAATCGCCAATTGCTGGCAACGTCATACGATACAACGCACCGTATTGATCGGAGGCGATCATTCTTCCCTTGTTGTCAAATGTCATCGACACCCAGGAACCTTCGCCATTTTCTGATGGTCCATATAAACGCTCAGCGTTAAAGCCTGCTGGTAATTTCAGCTTCGCTACTTTGGGATCTTTACTGACTTTTGATTCTGGCACATCGCTCGCCTGCTTTTCATCTTTATTGTTACAACTAATTGTAATTACAGCCATGGAAAGCATCGCTGACAAGAAAAAACTGGATTTAAACATGCTGTGGAAGTTTTCTTTTTTATTGCCTTATTTATTATCAAGCCGCACCAGCCAACACGAATTGTTTCTGAGAGTATAAGCTATTAAATATACTCAAATTTCATGTCGCCAATCCTTCGTTTAGGGCGGTCAATATAGGGATTAATTCCAGACTGCAAAGCAGGGGGTGTGCCGGACGTGAGGGAATGTATAATTTCAGATTTGGGATGTAGGATTTATGATTTGGTTAAGTGGAAGTTATTCCCGGTATGAAAAAATCCTACATCAGACATCCTAAATCAGAAATTCATGTAAATGTTTATAGAGAATAGAAGCGAATCGCGTTTTCCCCAAAAACCTTCTGCCGGTCTTCTTCCTTGTAGTTTTCCATGTATTTTTCCACCAGGCTTTTCCATTGTACATAAATACCTGAGACGAGAATTACCGGCCAGTCGCTGCCGAACAGCAAACGGTCTGTACCAAACGCTTCAAACACAACATCGAGATAAGGATAAAAATCTGAAGCGCTCCATTGTTTCCATACAGCTTCTGTAAACAAACCGGATAGTTTACAACTTACATTGGGCAGCTTTGCCATTTCCTGCATCAGCCGTTTCCATTCTGTAATTTCTTTCTTTCTTATATCTGGCTTGGCACAGTGATCAATGATAAATTTCTGCTCGGGAAACGCTGACGCAAATTCTAATGCGGGTTTTAACTGGTAATGATAAATTAGAATATCATAAGTATAGTTCAACTGCTGCAGGCAGCGGACTCCTCGTTGAAAATTTTTTCTCGTTAAAAAATCCAGTGGTTCGCCCTGTGCTACATGCCGCCACCCTTTGATCGAGGGATATTGTGAAAAATATGAAAGTCGTTCTTCTATATTTTCATTTTGCAGATCAATCCAACCGACCACACCTTTAATAATGGGATGTGTTTTTGCCAACTCAACCAGGAAGTGCGTTTCCAATTCCGACTGATCTGCCTGCACTGCAACGCATCCATCGACACCATTTCTCGATAATGTCTGTGCAATATTTTCCGGTAAATAATTTTGCTGCAGAATTTTCATATCATCCATCCATGCGTCACGCTGTTTGTTGTATTCCCAGAAATGAACGTGGGTGTCGATTACCATAATTGTGTTATTCTTTTGGTTGAAAGAGAATTCCGTCAAACGTAAAAGGTGAAACGGGAAAACGATTGGACGATTATTTTACGTTTCCCCTTTCACGTTTTACGACTATTTCAAATCCAACTCTATAATCGTATCTGTATCATCAAGAACCATTCCATTCAGGTAAACAAATACACCTTCAGGTACTTGTTTGAATTTCACCGCCGATTTATCAGCAAATTTTATTGCCTTTACCACTTTATCTTTTAATTCCGTTACAAAAATGTAGCCATCCTGTTGTGGTTGATTCAGTATATGCAGATATAACGTTTTGTTTTTCGAAGTAACCACTCCCCAGTTTTGCGGAGCAACATACATTCCTCTCGTGCTATAGATTGTTTCGCCGTTCAGTTTCATCCAGTCGCCAACCTTTTTTAATGTATCTACAAATTCAGGTTGCACAACACCGTTAGGCATTGGCCCGATATTCAGTAAAAAATTTGCATTGCGACCTGCAGCTCCAACAATGTATTGTATTGTTTGCTTTGTCGATTTGTAATTCCGGTCGGTGATATTGAATCCCCATGAATCATTCATTGTTTCACAGGTTTCAACCGGCATGCTTTCAGATGCTGTTTGAAAACTTAAACCCGATCTGTTTTGCCCCGGTAAATCTTTTTCAAACATCTGAAAGTCTTCTCCATCGAAAGGCGTCATGTGGTGATTGTTTCCAATCAAACACTTTGGTTGCAGTTTATGAATCAGCCCATAAATTTCATTGTACTTCCAGTCAATTCGCGAAGTGCGGTCAGCAGCGCCTTCAGGTGCTGTTTGATCCCAATGTCCGTCAAACCAGATACCGCCTATTTCTCCGTAATTCGTTAATAATTCTGTCAATTGATTTTTCATAAACTGCAGATAGCTTGCATAATCACCATGCCCTTTACGGCCGGATTTTTGACCAGTCTTACCAGTCTCATGCGGGTAATCTTCACGTGTCCAGTCCAGCAAAGAATAATAGAGAAATAGTTGAATTCCCTGTGCATGACATTCATCCGCTATTTGCTTCACCACATCTTTTCCGTAAGGTGTTTTGGTAATATTCCAATCTGTTTGTTTTGTATCCCAAAGACTGAAGCCATCATGATGTCTTGTGATCAATGTGATATATTTCATGCCTGCGCTCTTTGCCGCAGCCACCCATTTCTTCGCGTCAAATTCAATGGGATTAAAGAAATCTCTCAGTCGCGAGTACTCATCAACGCGAATGCCCCGTTGATTCATCACCCATTCACCATCTCCCAGGTAGCTGAATACACCCCAATGAATGAACATACCAAATTTCATATCCTGGAATTCCTTACGATGTGCAAGATTTTCGGGTGTAGGCGTGTAGGTTTGAGCAAATCCTTTATGAAAAATGCAAACTACAATTAAGAGTAAGAGAGATCTTTTCATGATTTCGTAAAATATTTTGTGTTGTTATTATTTGGTTTCAAATTTATGCGAAGAAAATGCATGCTGGCTCCCAATAAAATAAATTCAAATAAAAAGGCAATGATTTTTCTATTGGTTAGTACCGACGAAGAGTGTGAGCTACCAATTTCGAAGTATCTTCTCGGCATTTGGTTCATAAAATCAAAGAAAAAGTAAGGCGTTAAAACTACAATAACTGTGGCAATTAATAAGTGTAGCCAAACAACACGTGCTGATATTACCCTGGCCCTCAGAACAAAGTAGCACAACCAAACTAAAGACAAGACAATTGAAACGCTTACATAATAATTCAACATCTGATAGTCTTTCGTGCTTAGTTTATCATGAATATCTATTATAGACTTTTTTCCAGAATCAACACCAGTTATAAGATTAACTGTTGAAAGAATCAGAAATAAATGATAAGCTTTCGGCCTTTTCAATGTTCTAATTATTCAGTTTCAAAAACCCTCCATCAATAGGATAATCAATGCCAGTAATGAAGGAAGCCTCATCACTGCAGAGATATAATGCAAGAGCAGCTACTTCTTCCGGTTTACCCATACGACCTATTGGTTGAGCTTTTGATAATTTTTCAAAGATCTCTTCTTCTTTTCCTGCGTAATTCTTTTTGATAAACCCATCTACAAATGGTGTATGAACTCTGGCGGGAGAAATAGAATTACAACGGATATTCTCATGTATATAATCTCTTGCCACACTCATCGTCATTGCCAATGCTGCGCCTTTTGACGTGCTATATGCAAAACGATCTGCCAGGCCTGTTAATGCTGCCACCGAGGCCATATTTAATATCACACCGCCGCCAGAAGTTTTAAATATTGGTATGGCAGAATGGAGGCAATTGTAAACGCCTTTTACATTTACCATCATTACGCGATCAAAATCTTCTTCACTTGTGTTATCGGCTTTACCAATGTGCGCAATGCCGGCGTTATTTACCAGTATATTGATAGCGCCGATTTTTGCAAATGTTGCTGCCACTTCTTTTTGATTTGAAACGTTACAGCCATGTGTATACACAATTCCGCCGGCATCTTTAATTGCAGACGCAGTTTCTTTTGCATGGTCTTCCGTTAACTCAACAATATGTACAGTGGCGCCCTGCTTTGCAAATAATGTCGCAATCGCTTTTCCGATACCACTTCCTCCGCCAGTGATAACTGCTATTTTATTATCCAGTCGAAACATTTTTGTGATTGATTATTTTTATGAAATAATAAACAGAATGCGTGAAGTTAATTATTCCGTTCATCCGTTTATCATTTTTTCATGCAAACCTTTGCGTTTGAAACGCTGAAATTTCAGGAACTATCCTATATTTATTTTCATTCTTATTTTAACTCTTCAGCTTATGAGATCGATTATCGCATTTTTCACTGCATGTTTATTTATAAGTTCTGCTTATTCACAAGCGAAGCGCCCCATTTCACCTATAGATTATTATCGTTTACAAAACATCAGCGATCCGCAAGTATCGCCGGATGGAAAATGGATTATCTATTCATTATCCACTGTAGATACCGTAAAAGACAAACGTAATCGTGATCTATGGATGATAAGCTGGGATGGAAAAGATAATGTGCAGTTAACAAACGGACCAGGAAGTGAGTCAAGCGCAAAGTTTAGTCCTGATGGTAAATACATTTCTTTCGTCGCCAGCCGCGATGGTGATGATGATAAAGAAGATAAAAAGTCGCAGATTTATTTACTGGACCGTCGTGGTGGTGAAGCGAAAAAATTAACCGATATAAAAGGTGATATCGAAGACTATGTATGGAAACCTGACGCTTCAGGAATTCTGTTATCGATAAAAGACCCCGACAATTCCGACACAGCGAAAACAAAAATCCGCACACCCTATGTAATGGATCGCTATCAATTCAAACAGGATTATGAGGGTTATCTTGACAATCGTAAAACGCATCTCTACTACTTTGATACCAAAACAAAAAAACTCGACACGTTGACGAGAGGCGCTTATAATGAAACAAGTCCTGCATTTGCTCCCGATGGAAAAACGATTGCATTCGTCAGCAACCGAACTCCAGATCCGGATAAAAACGAGAACACGGAAATTTATACAATGGAAGTAAAGGCTGATGCCACAATGAAAAAATTGACTTCATGGCCGGGTAATGATGTGAGTCCACAATGGAGCCCTGATGGACAATGGATCGCTTACCTGCAAAGCAGCAGCGATAAAGCGTTTACAATGTATGGCGAAAATTATCTCGCGGTAATTTCAAAAGACGGCGGCGAGCCAAAGTTATTAAGTAAACAAACAGACAGGCCTGTACGAAATCCGAGATGGAGTGGTGATGGACAATCCATATCCGTCCTAATGGAGGATGATCGTCAATGTAATGTTATCAGCTTCGATGCGAAGAGTGGGCAAATGACCAAAGTAACTGAAGGCGATAAAAGTTTTTCTGATCTTGAAATGCAGAATGGAAACTGGGTAACGATTATGAGCGAACCGCAAACGCCCTCTGAAATTTATGCTTTGGAGAAAAATAATTTGAGAAAACTTACCAATGTTCAGGATTCGTTTCTAGCACCAATACAGTTAGCAAAAGTGGAAGGTTTCAAATCAAAAAGTAAAGATGGCACTATCGTGTCAGGTTTATTATATCGTCCTGCTGATGCACCAGCCGGTCAAAAACTTCCTTTGATCTTATTTATACATGGCGGACCTGTTGCGCAAGATGAATTTGAATTTGATTTAACAAGACAGATCTACGCTTCTGCTGGTTATGCCGTAGCAGCAGTTAATTATCGTGGTAGCAGCGGTCGCGGCATAGAGTATACCAAAGCAATTTTCGGCGACTGGGGAAATAAAGAAGTTATTGATATTGTTGGTGCGGCAAACTATTTAATAAAAGAAGGAATCGCTGATGAAAACAATATGGGTATTGCAGGTTGGAGTTATGGTGGTATTTCAACTAACTATACAATTGCAAGTGATCAACGCTTCAAAGCTGCAGTAAGCGGTGCAGGTAGTTCCATGCAATTGAGTATGTATGGCTCTGATGAATACATCAATCAATATGAGAATGAATTGGGTGTTCCCTGGAAAAGTCTCGACAAGTGGCTGAAAGTTTCCTATCCGTTTTTACATGCGGATAAAATAAAAACGCCGACTTTATTTATGGCTTCGCAAAATGACTTCAATGTTCCGGTTGTTGGCGCTGAGCAAATGTACCAGGCATTGCGTAGTCTTGGTGTGCCTACCGAATTGATCATTTATCCAAATCAGAATCATGGGCTCGTTGTCCCAAGTTATTTAAAGTTCAGGTATGAAAAGCACCTGGGTTGGTTCAATAAATACCTGAAGGCTGGCCCGAAGACGTTTTAAGAAATTTTTGAAGTCAGAATTCATTAATTAGGAAAGCCGGTAGTGTAAATAAATTTCACTACCGGCTTTTTCCTGTTACATCAATTGTTGTTTTCTTATGAATAATCTTTCCGTTAACCGTCAACCCTGTTATTGTAACGATATATTTTCCGCTGTTATCACCTGTATAAAAACTGATATCGGCTTCACCATTCGCATCTGTTTTAATATTGGCGTTCCAGTAAATCGTTGTCCGCAGATCAGGGTTTGAATTATTTTTTATAGCAGCATTTGAATAATCCGGCATTTCGAATTTCGGGCTCACATGATACGTTAGTGGCGTAATTAAATGCAGTTTGCTTTTACTAAAATCTGTTCTGTCCGGTCCATGTTTGGTATTTATTGAAATCACTCCGCCTCCGGCGTTAACACCAAAAATGCCCGCTTCACCTCCTCTTAAAATTTCAATGAAATCAATATCAGCGGGATTCAGAGTGTTTAAAAAGTCAAGTGTTCCGCCCCCAGGTTTGCCATCCGTGGTTAAATTAACCGGGGTGCCATCCATAATTATCAGTGGAGGTAACGACTTTATGCCGTGGCCAAAAACGAAAATATCCCCATTGAGATAATTGATACCGGGTACCGTTAAAACAGCATTGCCGATTGCATTAAAACCACCATACCGGAATTTATCGCTGGTAAGAATCTGGGAGATTTGGTTGATACGTTTTGAGGCATCATAATTCAATTCCTTTTGTTTAAATGCTTTCACTGTAACAGGCGCTAACGTGATCCAACCTTTGCCTAAAAAGCTGATATCTGTGGTAGAGTTAATTTTTTTTAAGATTGAAAGCTTATTCAATGAATTAACATACAAAAGTTTTTTTAATGACGCAGGCGTTGCGAAAGCAGGAAAGCGAAATTGATCTGTCACAATGCTATCCGTAGTTATCACTCCTTTCTTATTGCTTGTTTGTAAAGAAAGTTTCAAGCTATCGAAACCTTGTGGTAAGGCTATTTTCCAAGAACCATCTGCTATGGTTGTATCGGCATCCATAAAAAACTCATTGGTATTCCTTGCAATTGCCGTAACAATATCGCCATTGATGGCTCTTCCTTTTTGCGTCACAATCTTGCCAACAAGATTTGCTAGTTTGGTATTGTCATCGTAATCATAATTTTCTTTTTCTGTATATTCATCTGTCTTATTATTTACATCCGGTTTTCTTGTTATCATCAGTATATCGAGATCATCATCAGAATATTTTCCATTGTTATCATTTAGCCATTTTTCGATTAACAGATTGTCTGAAGGCGGCATTGCACTCAGACTGATGCTATCAGAAAATTTATCTATCCATTCATTCTGAATAGCGACATTTAAGATGGATACGAGTGGTTTGCCTTTATCATTTGTCACCTTCACATGCAGGTCTACTTTTTCACGTACTGCATATTTCTTTTTATCAGGGTTGATCGTAACAACTGAACTTTCTCCTGGTATAAAAATTTTTCTCTCATCTACCAGGTTTTTGTTATTATCAAATAACAACAAGCGCACAACACCTGTCGGAAAACCTGATACAGGTATGGAAGTTCCATAACTACCCGAACCAACGGCCGCATAGTATAAACTATCATTTTGAACAGCAAGAATAGTTGTCTGCAAATTGGAAGGTGCATCATCTTCAAGCGTAACAAAGGCTTTTACTGATCCTGCATCCTGCCGCATTACAGACAGTTGAACCTGCGATTTAATTCTATCCGGTAGATTATACCTTACCGTTTTATTTCCCCAATGAAAAACAGCCGAATAGGTTTGCGATTCTCTGTTAAGAAAAGTCAGGCGGGCAAAGCCAAGGGAATTGGTTTTAAAATTCATCAGTACAGAATCTTTGTTATCTACTAATTCACCATTAACTAAAGCAGGGTTATTGTAATCGTCTTTTATTTCAAGCACACCAGTGGAAATAATATTGGGAAGACGCGTCAATCGTTCCGGATAAAAATGAATGGATAAATCATTTTTCTTGCCGACAATTTTCTTTTCTGAATTGTAGTTGTATACTCCTGAATCATGTAATCGTTGGTTGATAACAAATACAGGCTTCAGAAGAATGTCTGGGTTAATTGAACTTATCTGGCTCGCCGTATAACATCGTATCCAATAAAATCCGGAGGGAATAGTTTCGGGTAATTTAAAAGCACCCTGTGTATGAAAATTCCTGTTATCTAAAACAAGTTGTTCAATAACACTATCGCTTTCATTAACAATATCTGCAAACAGGTTTTTTGTTGTTACATCTATCTTACCGCTATTCAATGCCCATGCACAAAACCAGATTCGTTCACCTGCAATGTATAAGTCTCTGTCTGTACTTAAAACGATACTCTCATCTTTACTTGACTTTGAAAACTCCAGGAAAGTTTTACTCACCGAATCTGTAGCCGGCAAAATAGATTGCGCTGGCAATTCCGTAAAAATACAGAGGAGCAAAAAGGATAAGATTGTTAAATGTCGTTTAATGGCAAGCTGGTTTAACGAAGTGATTCAATATTAAATTTATGGAAAAATAGATTGCATCCAAACAACCAGGTTGCCATTATTTATGTTGGCGCTATTTGTAATAAATTGTAGAATGAAACGGAGAAAATTTTTACAGAATGGAGCCTGGTCCCTGGTTGGTATAACCGTTTTTAAAAAAATATCTGCAAGTTTATTTAAAAAACCGCTTATGAAAGTACGATTGCTCAGACACGCGACTCTCGTCATTGAAATAAATAACTGGCATATTTTAGTTGACCCAATGTTCAGCAAAAAAGAAGAAATGGATCCGGTAGCAAATGCCGGCAATAACAATAGAATTCCGATGGTAGACTTACCTGTAACGGATAATGAGCTTAATGAAATAATTGCCAAAACAGATGCTGTCTTATTAACGCATATTCATCGCGATCATTGGGATGGGGCTGCACAGCACCTAATTCCGAAAAGTAAATTCATTATTTGTCAACCCGCTGATGAAGAAAAAATTAAAGCCATTGGATTTACAAACGTACACAGTGTCGAAAATGATTATCGCTGGAACAGTATAGGTATACAACGGACAAACGGGCAACATGGTACGGGTGAGATTGGTAAAAAAATGGGAACTGTGTCTGGTTTTATTCTTAGTTATAAAAACGATCGGCTTTATATTGCGGGTGATACGATCTGGTGTGATAATGTGAAAGAAGCAATTGCAAAATATCATCCCACACACATCATTACGAATGGAGGGGGCGCTAAGTTTACCGAAGGCGATCCGATTACAATGACGATAAATGATGTGCTTGAATCGGCAAAATTTACTTCGGCAACGATCAATGTCGTTCATTTAGATACAGTCAACCATTGCCTCCAGCGAAGGCCTGATTTCAACAAAGCGATTAAAGAACATTCACTTGAAAAGCAAGTCCGGGTTGCTAAAGATGGCGATTGGCTGGATATTTCCTGAACCCAAAAAATAATATTAGTGTCAACCCAAAATGTCAAAATTTTTTGATCATTTCATATTATTGATTTAGTATTGTCTCAGTTTGAGACAATAAGCCCCCAGTAAAAATTTATCACTTACATTTTATTTCAACATGAAAAAGAAGTTATTCATGCTCGCTTGTATCGGCGTGTACATGCTCCCGCTTGCAGTGCTCAGCCAGGACAATAGCGATGCGATTGTTGCCGGAAAAAATATTGCTGTTACAGAAACAGAAAGCGGAAAAGTAAAAGGATATATTCATAAAGGTACGTTCACCTACAAAGGAATTCCTTATGCACAGGCCGATCGCTTTATGGCCCCATCCAAACCGGCTGCATGGAGCAATACACGTAGTTCTATGACTTACGGGCCAGTTTGTCCAACAGATCCAACGACAACTGTTTTTGATGAAATCGAATTTTCGTTCAACCATAACTGGGGATATACAAATGAACATTGTCAAACACTGAACGTATGGACACCTGCTATCAAAGATGGCAAGAAAAGGCCTGTTATGGTTTGGTTTCATGGTGGCGGTTTTACAGCCGGTTCTTATGTGGAGCTTCCCTCCTATGATGGTGAAAGCTTAAGCAAAAAAGGCGACGTTGTTGTTGTAAGCGTTAATCATCGATTGAACGTACTTGGGTTTTTAGACTTGTCTGCCTATGGCGATAAATACAAAGGATCAGCCAATGCGGGAATGCTTGATCTGCTTGCTTCATTACAATGGATCAAAACTAATATTGCCAACTTCGGTGGGGATCCTGATAACGTTACTATTTTCGGCCAATCTGGTGGTGGTGGTAAGGTAACAACGTTGATGAATGCACCTTCGGCGAAAGGATATTTTCAGAAAGCTATTGTAGAAAGTGGAAGTTATCTCACTGGTTTTACGGAAAAATCAATCTCACAAAAAGTAGCGGCTGCGTTATTAGAAGAGTTAGGGTTGCAAGGTTCGCAGGTGGACTCATTACAAAAAATCTCTTACGAGAAATTAAATGCTGCAGGTAAAAAAGCATTACGCAAAGTGCAGGAAGCGATGGCAAAAGAAGGAAAGCCCATTCCCGGTTTTGGTCTTGGATGGGGGCCAGTTCTTGATGGAGATTTTCTTCCTTATCAACCGACCGAAGCTGCCGCAATCGAGATCGCAAAAAATATTCCGATGCTTGTAGGGAGCACTAAAAATGAGTTCACTCCATTTGTGCCTGGTACAAGAGGAATCAGTGTAGACTCTGCAAAATCAATTCTGAAAAAGAAATACGGTGAAAATACAGATGCTTATATAGCAGCAGTAAAAAAGGCGTATCCCAATACTGTAAATGGGTCTGACTATACTGATATTGATATTATGTTTCGCGGTGGGGTTATCCGTCACGCCAACCTGAAAGCGATACCTGGTGCTGCGCCGGTTTATATGTATTTGTTTACCTGGCAAAGCCCGGTAAATGATGGAATTTATAAAGCGATGCACTGCATGGAACTTCCGTTCGTGTTTAATAACATTGCACGATGTGAAGAAATGACAGGTGGTGGTAAACAAGCTTATGCGTTAGCCGATAAGATGAGCTCATCATGGATAAATTTTGCGAGAACAGGAAATCCGAATGCGAAGGGCTTGCCGGAATGGCCAGCTTATACTACAGCGAAGGGAGCAACGATGATTTTTGACAATCAATGTTCGGTGAGGGATAACCCCGATGCTGACTTACAAAAGATAGCTTCGCAGGTAAAATCTGCATTTTGATTTTTTAAATCGTTCATACATGTATATGATTGCTGCCAGGAAATTTTTAATACTAACGGTAACTGTCACGCTTTTTTTAGCTGCATACAAAACAGTACCTGAATTCATGGATGTTGTGAAAACAGATGCAGGACAAATCAGCGGTACACGTTCCTCAGATGGCAGCATTCATATTTTTAAAGGCATTCCTTTCGCAGCGCCGCCTGTCGGCGACTTGCGTTGGAAAGCGCCACAACCTGTGAAAACATGGAGTGGTATAAAGAAGTGCGAAGCCTTTGGTGCAAGTCCAATGCAAGGAAAACCGGCTCCATTCAGTATGTGGTCAAAAGAATTTTTGATTCCTGATGAACCAATCAGCGAAGACTGTCTTTATCTCAATGTCTGGAGTGGCGCAAAATCCAGTAAAGATAAACTGGCCGTATTGGTTTGGATCTATGGCGGCGGCTTTCAAAGTGGTGGTAGTGGCGTTCCTATTTACGACGGAGAGGCAATGGCGAAAAAAGGAATTGTATTTGTAAGTATTAACTACCGTGTAGGCATATTCGGTTTTTTTGCTCATCCTGATTTAACAAAAGAATCGAATAATCATGCATCGGGCAATTATGGTTTAATGGACCAGGTTGCGGCATTGCAATGGGTGAAGAAAAATATTAGTGCATTTGGTGGCGATCCGAACAATGTAACCATCGCAGGTCAGTCTGCAGGGTCGATGAGCGTGAATTGTCTTGCAGCATCGCCATTAACACAAGGTTTATTTACAAAAGCAATTGCAGAAAGCGGAGCCAGTCTTGTCAGTAGCCCGTTACGTGCAGGTATTACATTGCTGCAGGCGGAAGAAGACGGAATGAAAACTGCAAAGGCATTTAATGTTTCAACCGTTGCTGATCTACGAAAAATACCGGCCGAAGATTTAATGAAAAAAAGTCAGGGATTCAGAAGCCCGGTGATTGATGGTTACGTTTTACCTGCATCAATATCTTCCATTTTTGCGCAAAACAAAGAAAACAATATTTCATTATTGACCGGATGGAATGAAGATGAAGGATTGCTATTCGGCCCAATCAAAAATGCAAATGATTTTCATCAACAGATCGGTGTGCAATATGGTGCAGATTCAACATTATTCTTTAAATACTTTCCGGCGAATGACGATGCAAAAGCCGCCGTTGCACAGCTAAAGATTTCAAGAGACATGATTTTTGGTGTGCAGAATTACACATGGGCCAATATCAGCAGTGAAAAAGGCCGGAAAACATTTGTTTATCGTTTTACACGAAAAGTTCCCGGCACTGGTGAATACGCCAAGTATGGCGCCTTTCATACCGGTGAAGTGCCTTATGCGTATGATAACCTGAAATTTGTTGATCGTCCATGGACACAAGTAGACAAAGATCTGGCAACCATAATGTCATCTTACTGGATAAATTTTATCAAGACAGGAAATCCAAACGGAAAAGATTTACCGGAGTGGCCTGCATACACCATTGAAAAACGAATAATGATTTTGGGCGATCAGCAATCTGCAAAACCAATTCCAGATCGCGAAGCGCTGGATTTCGTTTATAAGAAGATGAGTAAGGAGTAGTCTGAAAATTCATCATATCAACTTATTAGTAGATCGTTATCTTGATAGAGCTATATTATTCTTTTTCTTTACCCCCTCTTCTTTTTTTTAATTGCACAATATCAATTAGGTCTTTAGGTCTGCCATTGAATTCTTTATCAAAAATCAGATCGTTATACCCTATAAATGGAATGTCAATTTTGTTTAAAGAAACAACGTCTTTTCTGGCAAAACAATCCCTAAACTTCAAAGTAGATTTTAATTTTGGTAAAAGATCAAGATTAAATTTTTCAAAATCGTATCGAAAAAAAGATTTTTTGGGATCAGGCGCTTTCTCCTTTTTAAATTCAGTAACATTTTGTCCAAGTTCTTCTAATGCATTTAGAAGCTTAAAATAATTTTGGTAAGTAGAATTGAACCAAAAGTCTAAATCTGGTTTATCAGTTAATTCTCCCGAAACATTCATTGATCGTCTGAAATATCCATGCAAGGCCACGGCTGTACCGCCCACTATCATGTATTGAACAGAATGTTTGTTCAAAATCTGACAAACATTAAGTATATTCTCACTCAGAGATTTTTCCATGAGAATTCATTATAACTTTATTTGTTGAAAATTCTTTTTTCAACAAATCCAGAAAGGCTTCAAACTCAAAAATGATTTTTTTTTCTTTAATCAAACTTGTTCTATTTTCTGTTTGAACAATTGATTTCAATGACTTGAAACTTTTATGTTTTGTCAATTTGTTTTTAGTATCATTTTTACTCATACCTTTTTCTGTTTCCGCTAGAAAAGTATATTTTTTAGACGGCTTTTTAAGAAAATTAAAGATGATTTCGAAAATCAATCTCCCCAAATCTCTCCCTCGCCTTTCAACCAGTCTTTCACCAATGAAGTTGTAACTGATTTTGGTCGTTCGAGTGGGAATGCGAGTGCTCTATCCCAGCATAAACTTGCCAATACACCTAATGCACGGCTTACGCCAAACAACACCGTATAAAATTCATATTCCTTCATGCCATAGTGCACAAGCAATGCTCCACTATGTGCATCTACGTTAGGCCATGGGTTTTTAATTTTTCCCAATGATTGTAAAATGGGAGGAACTGCATCATAAATATTCCAGACAGTCTGCACCAATGGGTCATCCGGCATATGTTTTTTACCAAATTCCATTTGTGCAGTAAAACGAGGGTCGGTTTTACGTAATACTGCGTGACCATACCCAGGCACTACTTTTCCTTCACTCAAAGTCTTCTTCACGTATTCACCGATCTGCTCTTTTGAAGGCATTTCTGTTTTTAATTCATCGCGCATTTCAAAGATCCACTTGATTACTTCCTGGTTGGCCAGGCCGTGAAGAGGACCTGCAAGTCCATTCAATCCTGCGGCAAAGCTGAGATAAGGATCACTCAATGCAGACCCGACAAGATGTGTAGTATGTGCAGATACATTCCCGCCTTCATGATCGGCGTGAATGGTCATATATAAGCGCATCAGTTCTTTGAAACTTTCATCTTCAAAACCGAGCATGTGCGCAAAATTTCCAGCCCAATCTAACAATCCATTCGGTTGTATATGTTCACCAAACTTATACTTACGGCGATAGATATACGCAGCTATACGTGGCAGTCGGGCAATCAGATCCATCGAATCATCAAAAATCGCTTCCCAATAATCTTTCTTGTTGAGGCCTGCAGCGTATTTCTTTGAAAACTGACTTTCGGTTTGCAAAGCCATCACCGCAACAACGAATTGCGTCATGGGGTGCGTGTTTATTGGCAACGCTTCGATAGTGTGAAAAACATGATTTGGAACATGGCTGCGACGCTGCAACAACCCGGTTAAGGTATGCACATCATCTTCAGTTGGTAATTCGCCAACCAACATCAGGTAAAATAAACCTTCAGGCAATGGTTCTGAACCACCCGGCGCCTTAGGTAATTTAGCCTGTAAATCAGGAATTGTATATCCGCGAAAACGTATTCCCTCTTGTGAGTCCAGCAAAGAAGTTTCGCTCACCAAACCCGTCATTCCCCGCATGCCCTGGTAGATCTGTGAAAGCTGAACCTCACCTATCTTTTTATTGCCATGATTCTTGATTAAATCCTTGATTTCTGCACCTGTTTCGTCGGCTTTCGATTTGAACCGCTCTTTGATATCTGCTGCCATGTCGCCTGATTTTTAATGCTAAAATAATAACGCGGGTTAAGGGCTAAAGGTAGGTAAAAAATGAACTTGAATCAGGTGTCTGATGTCATGTGTAGGATGTGGGGTATGAGCCGCAGATTATCTTTTATAACATAATATAAGATAGTGAATGCGAAAATATTTTTCACTTTTCTCCCGATAGCTATCGGGATTTCACTTTTCAGTTCCGTTTTACTTTGGAGATTTAGTATAAAAATAATATGCGACCAACGAGAACGCGATGTTGGGAAGCCATGCGGCGATCAGCGGTGGCAAGCTGCTCTTCACCGCAAATACCGTAGAGAAGCGGTCAGAAATAATAAATATCGCTGCAATTGCAATACCGATCGCCAAATGCAGGCCTGCACCACCACGTGTTTTACGGCTGGCGATTACGGCGCCAATCAATGTGAGAAGAATAACGGTAAAGGGTGTTGCAGAACGGCGGTATTGCTCCACTTTCAACGTGTTCAATCCTTCATTGCCCCGCAATTCTTCAGCACGGATAAAGGTTGCCAGTTTAGGAGTCGTTAATTTATCCTTGATGTATTCATCGCGTCGCAGATCCTCAGGTTTTATATTCAGACTGATTTTCATAGACTGGGCATACGTCACAGTTTCCTTCATGCTATCAATCTCCCTGATTGTCGCATTCGTAAGCATCCATGTTTTTTTCGCAGTATCCCATTGCAATACATCTGCACGCAGATTATACACCATTTTATTGGCGCCAATACGATTCATGAAAAAATTGGTAGCACGTTTTGTAGCTGTATCGTAATATTTGATTCCGATATAAGTGTTGGAATCGGACCGCATATAGAATTTACTCGAATAGCCTGTACCGGGATCGCCTTTTTTCAGGTAATTAATTTCAAAATCACTTTTGATGCCGTTTGCTTTTGGAATCACATACGCATTTGCAAACCATAATATGATAGCTAAAAAAATGCCGCCAACTATATAAGCACGGAGAAACCGATTAAAGCTGGTACCGCTCGCCAATATTGCCACAATCTCTGACCGTGCAGCCATACGGCTGGTAAAATAAATAACGCCGATAAATACAAATAAAGGAAATAACAAACCCCAGATAAAAGGAACGAACCCAAAATAATATTGTGTAATGATCTGCGAAGTGCTCAGGCCGGTTTTTACAAAGTCGTCTGTTTTTTCACTGCTGTCTATCGCTACGGCAATAACTGTAAACAGCATCATGCAAAAGAAAAAGGTAACCAGGAATTTCTTTAGTATGTACCAGTCTAATTTCTTCATTCCGGTGCGAAGTAACAAAAAGAACTGTGATTTTCGGGATTATAAAAGATTATTAAGAAATCATAAACCTTTGCGGCATTATCGCAATTCTGAATTCTATCTTTGTCTTTCCACATGAGCATAAAAAATCGCGGAGCTATCATCTTTACATTAGGCGCATTATCTGCACTCGGTCCATTCAGTATTGATATGTATCTGCCGGGCTTTCCGGCTATAGCCACTGATCTGCACACCACCATTGCAAAAGTTCAACTTTCGTTAACGAGCTATTTTATTGGCATTTCCATAGGTCAATTATTTTTCGGCCCCATTATCGATCGCTTTGGCAGGAAGAGACCGTTGTACGCCGGTCTCATTATTTATTTGCTTGCTTCACTTGGCTGCATGCTTTCCACTTCGATAGAAATGCTGATTGTGTTGCGTTTCTTACAGGCATTGGGTAGTTGTTCGGGAGCGGTAGTATCGCGGGCAATGGTGCGGGATATTTTTCCTGTAAAAGAAAACGCAAAGATATTTTCGATGCTCACGTTGGTGATTGCCATTTCACCAATTGTTGCGCCGACTGCCGGTGGTTATATGAGTGAGGCATTGGGGTGGCAAACAATCTTTCTGACGTTAAGCATTATTTCCGTTATTATTCTGATACTGGCCTGGAAGATTTTACCAGAAAGTAAAAAAGCGGACCCTTCAATGTCGATGCATCCGAAACTGATATTGGCAGATTTCTGGTATGTACTGCGAACCAAACAATTCATTCTATATGTTGTTGCGGCCGGATTAGCTTCAGCGGGTATGTTTGCTTATATATCCGGTTCCCCATTTGTGCTGATTGAGATATTTAAAGTCAATGCGAAGCATTATGGATGGTTCTTTGCCTTCAACGCTTCAGGATTGATTATCGCCAGCCAGGTGAATCGTTTGTTACTGGCGAAACGAACGTCTGAAGATATTATTTCCGTTACAGGCGTGATTCAGTTACTGGCCGGCATTTTATTATTTGTGTTAACATACTTTCAGATCATTGGTCTTGCTGGCATTGTTTTTCTTTTATTTACTTATCTCACCATGCAGGGATTTTTATTTCCAAATACATCAGCGCTCTCATTAGCGCCATTTCATACCCGAACAGGGATCGCCTCATCCATGATGGGCTGCATGCAAATGTTTTTCAGTGCTACTGCCTCTGCTGCAGTTAGCTTTCTGGACAACGGTACTGCAATACCGATGGTATTGGTGATCGCCTGTTGCGCATTATTAAGCTTTTTGTTTTTATCTATGGCACTGAAACATACAAGAGCTAAAACGAATGAAGTAGAAGTGATGGAACAGGTAATGGTGGATTAGCGTGTACCAAACTGATTACAAAATCTCCTTTACTTTTTTAGCAGCATTTTTTATCTGCACCCAATCCTTTTCAATTTCTTCTTTGCTCAGCAAATCAAAAGGTATGAAAATATCTCTCGTGATTCTATCAAGGCTGCGAAAAGGCTGACCCGCTTTCCATGTTGCATTGGCAAAACGTTCGAAAAGTTGTTTATCGCTGGTTGAAATGGTATCTGCGAGTATAGCGTTCAACACATCAGAAGGCGCTTTATCCTGTGCAGCGGCGAAATAACTCAATCCGCATTCGAGTGCATAAAATCCGGCAATATTTATAGCAATCTTCTCTTCGAAAATGCTCTTATCAATCTGCAGAGTGTCTTCGCCGGGATTCAGAAATGGAGGCACTTCTTTTTTTAATGAAGAGTAATAAGACGCTTCTATATGCTTCGCCATTTCAAAAGCAAATTGCTTATCCTGAAGTAACGATTTTATCTTTTGTAGCTGTTCTTCTTTTAAAGCATTTTCAGATGTTTTTAAAGAATCGAGAAGTTTCGATGCTGCAGCCGATACCTGGTCGTAGTCTTTTTGTATTTCCTCTTTGCTTAGAAAATTGGCGACAATAAAATTATCTTTTGCAATTCTTGACAAACTTCTGAAGGGTTGCCCTGCTTTCCATGTTGCGTTTGCAAAACGATTCAATAATAAAATCTCTGACGAGTCAAGTCTTTTTTCTGCTATCTTCTTTAACCAAAATACCGGCGTTTCTCCTTTTTGTTCCATTAACGCCCCAATTCCACATTCCGTGGCATAAAAACCTGCCACGTTGATCGCAATTTTTTCTTCTTTAAAACTTTTCTTTTTTGTGCTGTCTTTTTCTGCATCGAAAGATGGAACTGGCTGGTTTTGGGAAATATAATACGCGGAGTCCTGCGATTTGGCGATAGAAATGGCGAATGTTAGGTCACGCAAAAGAGAGTTTATCCGATTAAGTTCTTTATCCGATTTTTCTTTTAAATTCATCTGAGTGGTATTGCCTGATGAGCAAGATAGAAAACAAGAAACCAAGACTATGCCACAAAGAAAAAAGCTGAATCTCATTAAAATGCATTTTTAATGTTAAATCAATCTCAACTTAAGTAGAGATGATGAAAATCATAAAACAATATTGACGTCAACAATCTGCCAGGTAGTGATCGTTTTCATTCCTTTCAAATCATTTTTGTGGCTTCTTGCTATTTTTTATAATACCTGCTTTTTTATATAATGGGTTCAAAAAAATTAGATAAAACCAACTTGCAAGGCATCCGAAAATTGATATCCCCAGTAATGCGATCCATTTTTTTATTTTAGCGCTTCCATTTAGAATAAAGTCCATTGTCGTTGATAAATAGCCAAGAGCGAATAATAATATTATTATAACAAGTCCTTTTACAGTGAGATTAGTTACAGGTGCATTCCATTTCCTGGCAATAAAATATATCAGAGCTAAAGCGATACATAGTATAACAAAGACGCCTATTATTTTTACAACTTTATTAAGATAAAGCACTTTAAAAAATAATTTATTCGCTGTTTTTAATACAGTCTCTATTTCAGAGGCTTTTGTTGCGTCAGTTACATACTCTCTAATGCCCGAAAAATGCCAAAGTTGCTCATCCATTGAGTAATCGGTTGCATTGGTATTTTTATTCCATTCGTAGTGAGTTTGCAAGTAGCCACTATACATCAAAGCATTAGCTTCTATATCATTAAATGCATCCAAATCAGTACGAATTTCGGAAAGATAGGTTTGTACGGTTTTGAGAATTCCATATGTCGTAAGTACTTTGTTTAACTGATTTAGGTCTGAATAAACCAGGGTACGGGGAGGGTCAACGCAATACTTCCAATTTATCGGCAGTAGCATCAGGTCGTTCTTCAGATGTAATGTGATTAATTGGTTGAGCTGGTATGTATAATGCCGCTCTTTCAAATCCATGAATTGCAATTCTCTTAATCTTTCCTGTAAGAGATTATCTGTGCGATAAAATATGGCAGCTTCGTTGTCAGTAGAAATATTCTTCGTTGGTAATTGTCCGCTGGCATCACTTATGATCATATTGTGACATTCTTGTTCGATCAGAGCAGCTATACCCTGATTATCATGTAAGCCTCCATCCACAAGCTGTAAATCTACTTCGGGATACAATCCAAACATTGGCATTGGATGAAACATAACCGGTACGCAAGATGAAGCACCTACCGCATAGCCAAGTCTGAATTTCTTATACGGATCCGGAGCTTCTTTATAATACATTCTGCGCAGACGAGGTTTCACATCAATATCCGCCTGAATATTCCCGGGAGGTTCGCCCATCCAGGATGCGGTAAACTGCCAATTATGACCAGTATTGACGCTTGTGGCATTTAATACTAGTTGTGGCACCTTATTTAAACGCTTCCAATTGTCAATCGCTATGTCAAAACTTTCGTCAGTCCCCTTCGGTTGAATAAAAAGATCATCCATGTAAATGTTTTTTTCATTCCATAGTTTTTTAAACAAATGTTTCTCATAGAGCTCACCTAACCTGTGGGTACGTGAATAGTTTTTCCCAAATAACATTTTTATATTGGAGAAGAGGTTACTGAATATCCTGACGCGAAGATTTTTTTGGATGTCCCGTAAAAAATCTTTCTCGGTCTCCTGGATAAGTTTAATATAATCATTCCTGCCAAGTTTTACGTCTTCCGTTGACTCCAGCAATTTTTTTAATTTTATATAATAGTAGGCCCCGATAATTGATCCGCCAGAAACACACGATAATACTTCAATATTTCTCAATTCGTCCTTCTCAGCCAGAGCTGCCAACACACCAATGTGAAAAAGAGAAGCCCTGAATCCTCCGCCTGATAAGGCCAAACCCACCTTTCCTCCTTTTTTTATTCTCGGCTCAATTTTACTTTTTGAACTACCGTCTACATTATCATTCACAAAACTGGATAAGCACTCTACTATTCCCTCAATGCTGATTTCTTCCGCTATTTTGGCAGGATCAATAGATAGCCCGTTGACAGACTTGCTTTCAAGAAGTTTCTTAAGACTTTGTTGAATGTATGCTATTGAAAACAGCTGCTGACTGAATGTTCTTATTTCCCAGGGATTTTTTGCTGATGCGTGAACGTATTTAACTATAAACTGTAAAGCGCTGCTATACTTTCTTATTCCGAAATAGGCTTCTGCAACAGTTGCCAAAATCCAATCCGGTACAGCCGTATTTTTTAATTGAGGAGATGGAGAATCGATATCTGTAACAAATTCATGCAATATAAATTCACGTACTGTTTGCGCCTCTTTTAATTTTGAAGCAATGCTTTCGTCTAAACCAATTACTTCTCCATATTCTTCTAATCTTTCGATCGCCATCAGATCACTGATGTACGCATAGTTAATCGCTGTATACCCGCCATCATTCTGAACAGGCGCAATACTGATCCCATCTAAATATTGTTTCCATAAGAAAAAACCTTTTTTGTAATAGTGCTCAGATAAGATGAGATTTTTAAACTGATGATCGAATTGCCACTTACGTTTAAAAATCGCTCCGATTAAGCCTAACGTTTCGCAGTTGTTTGTTGTATCGAATTCTTCCGGGGTGCTTAGCTCAGGCTAATGATTTATTGAATTTGAATAACGAAGGAAGCGAGTGATCTTTATATATATACAATGCTAGTTTTTGATAATCGGCAAGTTTTATCGCGTTTCCATTGTCTTCATCAAGTTTTATCTTAATTAACAAAATCTCGGTGGCATAAGCAAACTGGCTATAATGCTCCAGTTCTTTATACATTTTTACCAACTCTTCACTGCTTGAGGCTCTTCTTCCCCGTAAGATCTCGCGGGCTTTATTAATAAGCTCAATTTTCTTTTCAGTCGGAGTCTGATGAACTTTCATAATTTTTTTATGTTTGATTTACTTGCTACAGATATCACTCTTTTTTTCACTCTACTTTTCGATCATGCTATTGTTTCTGTTGTTGCTGCTGTTGTTGTTGCGGAAAATCTTTCTTAATCAGGTTATTTTTTTTGTTTGCTTCGCAAGAAGTCAGGTCCGTTTTAAGCGATGTGTTCTCTTTTTGTACGCTAGCCAAACTTGTATTTAATCGTGAAACTCTCGCAGCATATGCTTGCATAGAATCTGACTGCGCCTGGTAGGCTCTTTGAAGAACAGAGTACTCAATGTTTAACGTATTTATTTTATTAAGAGCTCCCACCAGCGAGTCCCTGGTTTTGGGCCATCGGTTCTTCCAACCCGAATTTTCCAACTGAAGCGTGTTAATCTGAACTCTTGCAGTATTGAGAAATTCATTATTTGCGCTGATTTTTTGCTCCAGGTTTTTATTTTCCTCAGTCAATGATGTTAACTGTGATTTTGATTTCTCAACTTCGCTTTGAAAAATTTTACCTTTCTGATCGAGTAATTCATTTTCTTTACCCAGCGTTTCGTTCTTTTTTCTTAAGTCGGTAACCGTATAGTTTGCTTTCTGTTGTTTTACGAAATAAGCTGTCGCGAGAATGCCGGAAACAACTGCAACTACTGCAGTTATAAAGATTATCGCAGCGTTCCTGACAATTCGATTAGCTTCTCTTTCTTTTTTACTTATCAATGCTTGCTTTGCAATTTGATCATGCGCCAGCTCTATTTCCCTTTCTTCATCACTACCGTATATTCTCATTATACCTGTCTGAGAGATTAGATCATTTAATTTATTTTCCGTCAAATCAGCTGCGGTGAGAAAATCATTCAACGGGATCAATACCCTTCTTCCATCTGGCGTAATCAAACAATTTTCAATCGCAATTTTTGTCTTTGTCCTTACCAGGCTTTCCCGATAATAGTTTTTTATTATTTCTTCGGCAGGCGAACTTTTAACTTGTTCACTTGTAATCTGATGCAGATAACTTCCATCGTATTTAGCTTTCTTATAGAGTTGGTGGCAGTAAAGACTGAGAACGGTAGGGTCAATCTCAGTATTCTTAGGAACTATTAAATCGGTAATATTTCCCATTGAGTTATCATGCTTCTTTTTAACCAATCTTTTCAGAAATTCAATAATCGTAGCAGTTACTTTTTTAGTGTTTGAATCTGCTTGGGGGATCGATGAAGTACGAATTGTATCCAGCCTTTCCAGTTGTTTTACTACAAGTAGCGACGTCTCCTCACTGATAATTTCTTTAACTTCTTCTCCGTTTTTAAGTTTTGAAAACTCTTTTGCAGGTTCCTGAACTGCTCGAAGCGCCTTTGGTTGATCAAATCTTTTTATTCTATATCGGTTAGAGTTGATGGAAGGGATTTGAAATCTTAAATCATCCAATTGTGCAAGATAATCCTGCCTCATACTGATTACTATCGTAAATCGCAATACATTTTCAGTAAATCTTTCGACCCCGTACGGTTCATCGTCTTGCAAACCTGCAGGTACCAAATCTTTCATTTTCGATGCTACCGGCAATCGCATCTCTACCAGATCTGATATCTGTTGGAGAAAATTCTCCAGTACACGTGGGTTTATAAATTTCTGACCGAGCGTAAACAGTTCCTCAAACTGATCAAAAAAAAGTATGGGTTTCACCAATCCGTTTAAAACACTCGTCTGCGCTGCAAATTCAATCAGCGTCATACCAGAAGTGAAATTGGGCACCTGCTTATCCCATGAACTCAACTCATCAAATATGGATTCCTTTAATTGTACCAGCGGATCAACTTTGCTGAGATAGTTAAACCGGATGTATATAGGAATATAATATTGACGTGAAAGCTCCGGAAACAATTTCGCTTTTATCAGTGATGTTTTACCGGTGCCGGAATCTCCATAGATCACTACCAACTGATTATTTTTTATCATCTCCGTCAGGTCGGCAGTTTCCTGTTCTCTTCCAAAAAAAGAATTTCATCTTTTGCCGTGTACTGAAAGAGCCCTTTATAAGGGTTTTCCACGGTATCTATATAATCGTTAATGGATTTCATTTTTGAATGTTTTTGATGGTTTCTTCCAACATATTGCAAAAGCGATCCAATGAAGTCAAGGGAGGATTTAAGATATTATTGTCGAGGATAAATTCATCCAGGCTATCTTTATACAGATTAAAATCATCAACAGCGTATGATGAAATAATAAATGGCGCCGGCGTTTGCCCCTTTGCTAATGAAACGCGATTATAAACGCATTTTTCTGATGCAGTCTTCCATTCAACACGTTTTACATAAGACTCCTGTTTACTTTTTTTTGCAAGAGTTGCAGATAGAATGCATACAAAAACACAGGTATCGGCTGATTGTATTAAATCCTTAATTTTTATTTCATGATTGGCAATACCCATATCCTCAGTATCCAGGAAAGCATCGATATGTTTCAGGTTCAGACATTTTTTCAAATTGTTAGCAACTTCCTTGTCCGTTCTGTCATAGGAGATAAATATTCTCCTGGGTTTGTACCAATCGTCAAAGGTTTCTTTTGCCCGAATATGATCATGTAACTTATTAAGCCACTCATCTATCGGAAAATCGTGTATCAATTCTATCTGAAATTTTTCAAAAAAATATTTTTCAAAACTGATTTCCGATCTTTTGTCATTAATGATATATGCTTTGTTGGGCCTTGAAAACATTGGTGTATTGTAAAGGGTTCTTATCATCAAACGCAAAAACCAATCGGAAGAATTTATACCAATAAAAACCAGCGTTTTATCTTTCATGTATTCAAGAAGAGAATACTTTTCCTGTGTTACGGAGCGGCTTTTTTCATTGTATGATGACAGGCTCAACAGGCATTCTAATTGTTCTTCTTCGAAGAAGGATACGTCACCACTGTCAAATTTTCCAAATAAATAAACGATTTTCTTTTTACCATTTTTTAAATTGAGATACAAGGGCTCATTCCTGGTGTGATTCCACACTACTTCTTCAACTTTGTTTGGGTCAAAACAAGATTGTAGTTCGTCATCAAAAGTCGTCGTTACAAATAAAGAAATTTTCGGAAAATCTGCGATGAGTTGTAACAGTCTTATTTCAAAACCCTGCTCTTTTTCTACATTAAAAATTCCTTGTAAAATAGCTCCGTTGATAGCCTTGGGATACCTGATTGCCAAATCAACGTATGATTTAGGTCGTGTTATGACGTCCGGCGAATTACGAGTAATTTTTTCAATCGCCTTTTGTTCAAAAGTTTTGTCTTCCTTCTCCAATTTCAGTAATTCACTACCCATTATAAATACAAGTTTATTTGCACTATAAAGGCTATAGAGCGTATCAAAATTTACAACTCCGGAATTTATGTCGCCGTTTGATGTTGCCATATACAGAATAAGTTTTTAATAGTAAGTGAAGAAAGAGAGTAGATAATTTCACTTTAAGAATCAAAAGCTTTAATAACAGTATTTCGTTCGTCTTCAGTTGGCTTCAACACCTCCATTAATCTTTTTGCCTGCAGAAGTGTTGATTCATGTGACCCTTTCTCATGCCTGGCCATCGCGATGGCCTTTCCATACATTTCAGCAGCTTCTTTATATTTTTTTTTAATCAGAAAACTTTCGCCAATGGTCGCAGTTTTCCAGTAATCGCCAGGCACTGCCGTTGTACCGGTGATCTTCTCTACTCTGCTGGCATATTCGGCGGCTTTATCCAAATCTTCATTAGTGCCGATAAATACGCTTTTTGCGGCTGCATTGATACCTGTATAATAATCATCAGGCGCTTTTTCAAAGGCTTCAGCATAGTAATACCTTGATTGTTTCAGATCCTCCGGATCATGTGATTGTTCATACCGGTCCATCCATGTTCGCCCATAGATTCCCATTGTTTCCGGATCGAGATAATTTTTGGAATAGAGAGTAGCTAATATTTGCTGAGCAAGGTCGAGGTCTCCTGGGCCTCCACGCCTTGCAAGCGCAAGCGCTTTTAACTGCTTAGGCCTTAATGCCCTCTTGAATTGATCCGCGATTATTTCAACCATTGTAATAGCGTCATTGTATTGCTTTAGTTTAATAAGTCCATCTACAGCTCTGCAGCCAAGCGCAGGAGAAGTTTGCCATGGCAATCCGCCCTGTTCAAATAACTTTTTAATCATGTCAGGTTTTTTGTTGATGATTGCACCATTTACATTTGCCGTGATCTCTTTTGATATTTCATCTTGTTCATTGGCAAACCGAACAGCTTCTGCACTCATTGGCTGACCATCGATACCATAGATTAGTTTTATAAGATCACCACCGTTGGGGCCGTCCGGGTAATCTGAGAAATCAATAAAAAGTTTATTATTTGCAAAGGCAAGGAGCTTGGTATTGTCAATCTTTACGGGTATAAAATAAAAACCTTTATCGTTTGTTGACATCGTTACCAGAGTACTATACTCGTGTTTAACCCACTCAGAATCTTGTGCGGCACTTGACCATATCAAAACGCCAGCCTGGCTATTGGCCAGGGCATCCTGAAGCTCTGTTACAAGGTCATCAGACGCTTTCAAAACGTATTGATCCAAGAAAACTTTATAGCCTAATTCTGTTAACACGTCATAAAGACTCAACACCCACGCCCTGTTTACAGAGCGGTAAGACAAGAAAACATTCCATTTCTGATTATCAGTAAGCGGCTTTGGCTTAGGCGCATATTGCAACCATTCTTTTGGTATTTGCATATTATTAATAGCGTTATTTGATTTTGAAAATATCCGGAAAATGATCTTCAGTTACTTGTGTGGCAGTTATCTTATCGTTTATAATTGCGCCATCCAGAGCCGCTTTTTTACCAATATCATATAATTCGAACCTGCTGGCTGCGTTACTCATCTCTACCAGTTCATCTACCTCTTTCTCACTGTATTGTTTATTCATCAATTTTTCCAGAGTTGGAATCTCTATCCAAAGATTATAGCGTAAGTATGTTAGCAAACCTCTTTTATTGATGTCGCCAGTGATAAGGTCGTTTGTCAAATCGCCGATTTCTCCGTCTATGGGCCATCTCGTATTACATTTTGAAAGCCATTGTAAAATGGTTTGATTGTGCCAGCTTGCATCTTGCATCAACATGTCGGGTATTTGTTGAGCCCAGTTCAATAAATTATTCTTTGAAACATTTGCAGGAATCTTATCCCAACGGCTCATTCCTGTACCAACTGAAACAAGCAATAAGTTCTCCTCTCCTAATTTCCATCGAAATGGAAATCCTTGTAACGTGGCGACCATTAATAATTGCAATGAAGGATTGTTTGCCATGCTTACTCCACCATCTACAAATGCCGCTGTGCTCATACCGCCGCCCACATCGATTAGTTGCGGAATAAAATAAGTTGGGGCGGCAGCACTAGCTCTCACAGCTTTCCAGAGAGGAATATCTTTATTCATTCCCTCCTTGCTATTAAAATATTTTCCATCGGGATGATTGATCAATGGCCAAACGCTATTGGTATCAGCTCTCTTTGCTACAATGCATAACCCGGTCTTTATCTGGTTACTTTCGAGAGTGATTTCCTGAAATATTTTTTTTAACTCATTTTCAAGAGGAATATGATCATAACTGGCTTTCAGGATATCCTTTACAGTAAAAATGTTCCACCATTTATATTTTTTTCCGAAAATGTTACCCCCTAGTTCAAAATATTTTTTTGTTATCTCCTCTACCTTCATCCCTATGGCAAGGCACGAAGCAATAATTGAACCTGTGCTTGTACCACCAATCAAATCAAAATAATCGCAGAGCCTGAACCCGGGATTATCACCGTGCTGTTTTCGAAGAATGTCTTCAATTCGTTGAAGATATCCAAGTGTTAGCGCTCCGCGGATACCGCCTCCATCAAGCGCTAAAATGCGTTTAGGTAATTTGGGATCAAGATGATCTTTAAGGGTGACCATTGATTTAGGTTTTATGTGCAGAATAAAAAATGAATAAATATGCCGTTGACGAAACAGTTTTAAACTGCTGGTCCATGTTGCCTGCTATCAAAGAGGACAACCAATCAATTTCAGAAGATACAGAGGATAAAAACTGAAGGTGTGAATAGTACTAAAAGGTAAATTAAATTACAAAACCAAAAATCATTTTCAAAAACCTTTCTGTCATTTTTTAAACAATCATTTCTCTATATAAGAATAAGCACTTATCATCACCGAATATATCCTTGACTTATAACGACGACCATAAACTGAAAAACTAAATCGATTTTTCATTACTTACCTCTTTATCGATGTTAATGAAGATTTCATTAAACATACGATGAACCATTCTCAAACAACCCCCTTACCGTAGCTACGTTCTCGGATACTGCCTTTAACTGGTAATGTGGCACATCCTGAAAGCTAATCCAATTGCCACCCCATTCTAATTCGGGAAGTTGCGGTAATACCAGTGCAGGTAATTGTTTATACTTTGTATCTGAGGTAAGGTATTTACCGTTTTCAAATAATCCGATATCCCATGCGATACCGAAGTTGTGATTACTTTGCCCACCTTTCGCATTAGTAACTTTTGGCTGTGTGTTGCCATTTCTGCCTTGTTTATATAAAGCATCCTGTTCAGCATAGGTTCGGGTTCCGGAAATTATTCTCACGTCTTTGCCCGCTGCTTTAAGAATAGATAAAAATTTTCTGGCAGCAATCTGCGCTTTCGGGATAAGAGTGATAATATTACTTTCACTTCTTGCATCTGCCGCGCCGTTCTGTTGCTTAATGATTTCACTTTGTTGAATAAAAGCTGCATCTGCAGCATCAGTCTCTGCTCCCCACGTACCGGTTAATCTACCTGTCAAAAAACCATT
This sequence comes from Chitinophagaceae bacterium, assembly GCA_049840875.1. Lineage (GTDB taxonomy): Bacteria > Bacteroidota > Bacteroidia > Chitinophagales > Chitinophagaceae > JAFDYH01. The sequence goes on from JASGJE010000011.1 coordinate 955,407, forward strand.
CGCTTTCAAAAAGCGCTGGTAAAAAAGAACATCATGTTTTAATAATTGGTAGCTCATTCTAGTTCGTTGGTTTAAGTGATTGTTACTTTGATTTAGTGTATAAATTGAAAACAGGAATATCTACACAAATGGATAAACTATATCGCCAATAAATATTATCGCTAAAATCTAATTGGCTGGTATCATTAACGCTGGTAACTTTTCGGAGATTAGGCCCCATCTGTACACCAAAGTTTGCAGACAAGGGAGATTTTGGAATACCAATAGACAAGAACAAACCTGGCGAAATAATATTTTTAAGCTGAATTGCCGGAACCTGCGGCGTTAATAAAGTGTCAGAAGTATTATTGTTTTTAATAACTGTTCTGTCATCAGTAAATCTGAATGCAGTAACAGCACCGATATCAATCAATGACAAGAATAACGATGACGACCACCCCTTTTTACCCTCGCCCCAGCCTCCTCGACCCGTACCCGCAAAGAAAATTGAATGCCCCCGACTGATTGCGATACCGATCGGAGCCGTTACTCCATAGGAATTGAATTTGAACCCTGTGTTGTCTACTCCTTTTATATGCTCATATCCTGTGTACAAGCCAACGTAGGCGTTCAGAGAAATATTAAACGGTGTTTCCCTTTTTATTCTTGCACTACCGGTAGGAAGGGCAAAAGCTTCAATCGTGCTTTCAACATCATCCGGAGATTTAGCCTGAACCATAGCAGCCATAAATGATCCATATTTGAACAGGCTGCTTTTAACGTCAATGGTGTCTTTCAATTTTGTAGTTTCAATATTTTTCAAATCGAATAAACCGATTGATGCTTTAAGAGAATCAAGCCTGACGAGATACTCTCTCTTTTGAGAGCTATCTAAACCATTAGCACGTATCAACGAATCCAGTCTCTCCAATAAAATATTAGTTTGCTGAAGTGTAACTCCAGAATTCTTTATTTCTTTCGCAACTTTCTTTGCTGCGCGGGCCTTAAGCATGTTAGTTGAAAGAGCTATATCCTTGTTTACTTTTATCAGATCGTAAATATGAACAGCGTTCACAATCGCTGCACTGTAACTTCTCTTACTGATATTCAAAATCAAATCGGTGGCAGTCTGAGCTACATCAAAATAATCCTTTAGTGTGTCTAAAAGGTTAATGCCGCCAAGCGCTTTTTTGATAACTTTTACCTCTGTAATTGCTGAAGCTTGCTTCAATAAATCAATGGCGGCTTTTGCATAATTGTAATATTGCTGTATGCCAAGCGAATCATTTGCTGCTTTTTGATATTGCTTAATCAGTGTGTTCAGCTTATTCGCCTTTTCTCCGAAACTGCTGATAAAGGTTCTTAGTTGACTATAGGTTGGGGCGATCTCTATTAAAACATCGGGCAGTGATTTCTTTTGGAAGGTAATCGGGGCGATATTACCATTTTGATCAATATCCAATGTCGTGGCCTGTTGATAGATTAATCCAAGATATATTTTAAAGGCTACAGTGTCCGTAACAAGCTGTTTAATCTGTTTGGAGCTGACCCAATAAACAGAATCTGTATTTACAGCCGTATCCTTTAGTGAAGCAGAAATAAGCTTCAAGGATTGTATGGCACCTTTCCAGTTTGGATTTAATGAATCGAGGTACTCAACAGGATAGTTTGCAAGGATATCTCCGGGATGAATTTTATCTCTTAGTTGACCAGCAATATAGCAACCACTTCGAAGCGTGACAGCCAGTTCCAGATGTTTGCCGAAAAAGGCAGGATGATTTTCAATAATGGAAGGTAGATTCGTATTGAGCGTGCTTAAATCTTTTTCAAAACTTTCCCTTAATGTCTTAATGTATGCCTCATAATGGTATATCTCATCACCAATAATAGAAAGTGCCTGATAAGTCGCAGGAAATACTGTTCGCAAATCAATGTAATTTGGATCCGCTATCAGTTTATTGAATTTATCGAAAAAAGCAATTGATAATTCCTGCTTTGTGCGTTTAACAAGGAATTTAGCAAGACCGTCAGCAATGTTTGTAACATCAATGCCGCCAATAGATGAGGTAATAGAAGAAAAGGAAATTGGGAGTTTGCCATTTTGCTGTTGGACGTTTTTTAATCGAACGATTTTCAGCTTTGTCCAGTAATCATTCAAATAAACGTTATTCTTTAAAATACTGTCAATCTCAGAATCTCTCAACGTATCATTTCCCGCATAATGCGCAATAATAGTTTTCTGAGTTTTCGGATCATTCTTTTCATTAGCAAGAAATAATGCATCATAGTATGGATACCCGGCATGATAAATTGTATTTCCGCCAGCAGTACTTTTCGAACTATCATTTGAAACAACTACTGCATTTTTAAATACAAGCTTCTTGTAGATGGCTACCGTAGAGTTTTCCCTATCAAGCTTTTCTATTGCAAGCTGGAATACACCGTTGAACTTGAATGATGTCGAACCTATTCCAGAGTCCTTTATCTTTAGTATAGTGTCCGTTTTTATAACAATTTGCTGCTTGGCGCGGCTGCCAGCCGTATTATTTACCACTACCAAAAAAGCGTTTCTATTAGCATTAATCTTTAGCGCCCAGTTTTTATTTTCTATCGAAAGGGTATCGTCTTCTGTGTTATAAAACTCTTTACCATCCGAAATAGTAATTTTAGATTTATTCAAACTCTTAACATCCAGTGTCAGTGTATCTTTTGTTTCCTGACCATAGGCAAACTGAATTCCCCAGAAAAAAACTATTAAAAAGTATATTTTCATTTTCATACAATTTTCATTTCATCGTGAATAGAAAAGATGTTTGATAATTTAATAGCATATGTATAATTGAGATCTCCACCGATTATCATCCCGACGGCATACCCCTTCATGTCAAAAACAATCGATCCGGAATTGCCTGGTTGGCTGATAGTCTTTTGTCCTGTCTTGTCGCTGGAAAGAATTAACAGGTCTTCGACACTTCTTATCTTATCTGAGTATTGAATGTCTATTGAAAGGGCATCAGTATATATCACACCGTTTTGCACGATCCCGGTTCCGGTTACATAATCGAAGTATTGTACAGCGATTTGGTTATTTACGTCAGCATTGGTCACTGCTCTAAATGATTTTCGCGTTATACCTAATTGCCTGTAGAGATCCGAGTTGTTGGCATTTATGTTTTCAGGAAACAATTGCGCAATGCTATAATCGACTGGCCCTTCGATGCCACCCGCCCAGCGTGATGCCAAACGGCTATCCTGGTGATCAAGTATTGTTGTGAAATTATCATCATTGTCATAATCAATATTCCCTTTTAACACGTGCCAGCACGACAATATATGCCTGCTTTTTACATCGATGTTCTCTACTACGCAGCCCAACGAGCCAAAACCGTTTTGAGTGCTTTGATTGTATATCTCGCCTTGTTTTAATCCGATTAAATGTGATTGTGGAGCACCGCTAACTACAACCTTATACGGAACTGAAATATTATCAACGCTCATTTGCGGATATTTTGCCAAAATAGCCGCTTGTGTTGATTTATCAATTACGTTTATCTGAATAAAACCCGGGACTTTAAGAACTGCCTTAACGCCAGGTATGTTTCTGATGGAAGTACCTAATACCAAAATGGCTTTATCAAAAATATCGTTTACCAATGCTTGATGTTGAACTGGTATCTGTTGCTGGGGATGGACAATAACTTTGCCGTCAACCACCGATTCATCCTTCGTAATTTTCTTTTCCTCAGGCTTCACACCCGACCCTCTGAGAGACACCAGCTTTTTCAATAAGTCAAACCAAAAAGGAGCTCCGAGTGAAAGCATAAGTGCGGTAATAAAAAGCCCGCAAAAGCGAATTGGCGAAAAAAGTTTTGATACAATATACCTGGTCTTTTCATACCAGCTACATGAAATCTGGCCAGTAATAACTATCACATTGCTATCACCACTTTTAAAATCGATGCTATTTATAAATTTGAATTTGCCATTTGTAGCAGAGTCAGCCAACGCGATTATTGGCAGAAGATATTTCCGGGCTGTTTTTAAAGCAAAAGAATCACTGCTTCTTTGCAATTGAATAGAATCCAGTATTTGTTGGAGTGAATCAATTTGGAAAATTTCGTATCGCAGTGTAGTGTCTGCATGTTTGTCTTTTACACTTGTCACCTTATAAGATTGATGCAAAGTGTCGACGGCCAGTATTTTTATTTTTTGTACAACTGAATCTTCCTTTTTTCCGAGGATGTTAAAATTATTTTTGATCCTAAGAATACTATCCCGCAGATCTTTAAAAAGAGGAGCATTTAAAGAAAGTGAATCGAAAAGGGCCATCTCGTTCTTCCTAATCTCACATTCATAGGGTTTGACAAGACGATCAGTTCCCCAACCTAATCCTAACACCAGGTTAGCTTCGTCAATATCTTTCATTACATGCGAATAACCGCTGTCTAAAATCGCCTTATCGCGAACTGAATCTGCACTTGCCTTTAAAAAATCTTTATACCGGGTAGAATCCTTCGATAACTCTATTCCTATAGAAACAAGCTGCTGCCTTGCCTCTTTATCTTTAGAAAGAATTTTTGCAATCTGGATGGAATCCACATTAAATGTAGCAGCTATCAGAAAACCAAGCCAGAATAGGATCAACTGAAGTTTCCTTTTATACCAACCTGTTGCCCTGTCCTGAGTTTCATTGTACCATGCTTTAAATCGTTCTTTCAACGTGCCAATATCCCTTACCTCATTACCGGCAATATTCCGCAATAGTTTCAGTGTGGAATTTTGAATGTGATGCGTATTGAACTGTAAACAAAACAAAACCTTATCGAAGTCTGTTTCACCTTTTCCTTTGTCTTTCAGAAGTTGTATTAATGTATCTGCAAAATTTTGCGGAGTTATGTAAGAGGGCTTCGTCTGACTAAAAAAAGTCTTTTGTTCTCCTGCTTTATTTGACAGATATTTAATTGAAGGATGCTCATAGAACTTTCCGGCGAAACTGATCTTAAAACCTTTAGATTCTTTCAGAAAATATCGCTGAACAAATCCCCAGATTTTACGAGCAAAATTTTGTTTACTCTTCTGAAACCCTCCATCGTTTAGCATTTTTTCAATTGATACTCTTAAAATTCTCGAACGCAATGCCATCCATGTAGCAACCATTTCTCCAACGATGGTTACTAATAAACTGTACAAAAGATATATTACTACAAGGCCGACAAATACATCAAATGCAACGTTGTTAATCACATTTACGATTTTATAATTTCAACTACTTTAAATCTTGTAATGAATGTTTACAAAGGCCGGCGTTAAATATCCGGAGGATACTTCAATAAATTTTACTCAATAAAATCCCTAAACACGAAGCCGTGTTTTCACAGTGAACTTTAGAAAAATAAAAGGTGAGGTAGTAACTGAATACGGTGGTTAACTAATCAGGTAACCAAATCTAATAACATTTGAGTAATACATCCAAAAAAATTTCAGAAAAAATTATCGCCAATGCTTAAACGATATTTTATTCATTCTTTCATTATCGCTTGAGCTAATATGTAATCGGAAATTTACTGTCAGATAAATTGAAATAGAGATAATAAGTGCAAACTCTTACCAAAGAGATTCGATTAAAGAAACGGAGACTACCGAAGAATTTATTATCCTGGTTATTTTATTACAATCGTGTTTTTAATCGCCCAATCATCTCATTCTTCCAACTATTAAAATCTCCTTCAAGAATATGTATTCTTGCTTCTTTCACGAGCCATAAATAAAAGGCAAGGTTTTGTATACTTGCAATCGTCAAGCCAAGTATTTCTTGCGACTTCATTAAATGGCGCAGGTATGATTTGGAATAGAAATTACTTATTGCACAATCCAGACCATCGTCAATCGGCGAATAATCAAATTCCCATTTCTTGTTGTCGATATTAATTACTCCTTTGGTCGTAAAGAGCATCGCGTTGCGGCCGTTTCTTGTTGGCATTACACAATCAAACATATCGATACCGAGGCTGATGCACTCCAGTATATTCCATGGTGTGCCAACGCCCATCAGGTATCTTGGTTTGTCGGTGGGTAAATGATCACAACACCAGTCGCATATTTCATACATTACTGGTTCGGGTTCGCCAACGCTTAAGCCACCAATCGCATTTCCCGTTGCATTTTTTGAAGAAACGTATTCACAAGATTGTTTGCGCAGATCTTTAAACGTACCGCCCTGTACTATCGGGAAAAGATTTTGGGTATATCCGTACTTATCAGTTGTACTATTGAATTGCGCAAAACATCTATCCAGCCAGCGATGGGTTAATTCCATACTTGTCCTTGCATAAGTATACTCGCTACCGCCGGGCGGGCATTCATCAAACGCCATAATGATATCGCCGCCGATAGTACGTTGAATGTCCATTACATTCTCCGGGGCAAACAGATGCTTTGAACCATCGATGTGCGATTGAAAAGTAACACCTTCTTCTTTTATCTTTCTTGTGCCTGCCAATGAAAAAACCTGGTAACCGCCGCTGTCGGTAAGGATAGGTTTATTCCATCCATTGAACCGGTGCAGACCACCTGCTTTTTCCAATACTTCAAGGCCGGGACGGAGATAGAGATGATACGTATTTCCAAGGATTATTTGCGCCTGCACATCACTTACCAGTTGTTGCTGTGTCACCGCCTTCACGCTTCCTGCTGTGCCCACCGGCATGAAGATAGGCGTAAGAATTTCTCCATGATCAGTCGCTATTTTGCCTGCTCTTGCCTTGCTATCTGTATCCGTTTTATGCAACTCAAATTGCAATGCCGCCATGGTAAAAATTTAAAATTATTAAATCGGGAGGCAAAAGTAAACTTTAAGAAGGCAACGAGGCACAAAGGCACCAAGTAAAAGTCATAGCCGTAAGTTGTCAATGGTCAATAGTCAAAAGTGCATTCAGCAGAAGATACTTTGTGCCTTTGTGCCTCGTTGCCTTCTTTCTTCTCGTTGCCTTGTTGCCTCTCAGCCTTCTCTCCTTTTATCAACAGTTGTGAAATGATTTCGTTATTCTTTAAAAGCAACTCACCTAATTTCGCCGCGGATTCTTAAAACTGCCTGAGATTATGACCTGGACGCAATGGAAAGCATATATGCCCCAGCTATTTTTTTACTTGTTCGTTTTTATTACACTCGTCCAGTTATTTTATTATCTCTGGTTTTTCAGAAGGTTAGCGTTTTTCAAAAAAAAGATCCATCCTCAATCTCAACAACATCCGGTCTCAGTCGTCATTTGTGCCCGGGATGAGGATGAAAATATAGCCCGGAATCTGCCAGGCGTATTAGTGCAGCAATATCCATCAACGCACGAAGTAATAGTGGTAAATGATAATTCAGTTGATGATTCAAAGTACATTTTACAGGAGTTGAAACGAACCTTTAAAATGCTGAATGTTGTTGAGTTGACTCATGAGGCCAAGCTGATCAGCGGGAAAAAATATCCTTTATCTATTGGCATCAAAGAAGCTAAACACGAGATTGTTTTGCTAACGGATGCCGATTGTGTACCAGCCAGCGAATTCTGGATGCAGAAAATGCAGGATGGTTATTATAATGGAGTTGAGGTTGTGTTGGGTTACGGCGGTTATCATAAACTTCCGGGCATATTAAACAAGCTGATACGTTTTGAAACGTTTCATTCTGCTTTGCAGTATTTATCATACGCGTTAGCTGGTATACCATACATGGGTGTGGGTAGAAATCTATCTTATAAAAAAGATGTTTTTCTGCGAAACAAAGGATTTGCGTCTATTAATCACATACCAAGCGGTGATGATGATTTATTCATCAATAAAGTAGCGACAAAGAAAAATACGGCTGTTGTTTTGGATACAGAAGCAATCACGCTATCAAATCCCAAGCGATCATTTTCCTCCTGGATGAAACAAAAGAAAAGACATTATACCACTGCGAAATATTACAAGCCGAAACATAAATTCCTATTGGGTTTATACACTTTTTCACAGTTTCTTTTTTATCCCTTGCTGATTACAAGCGCCATTTTATTTGATTGGCGAATAGCGCTTGGCATTTATGGGCTAAAAACAATAGTGCAAGGCCTGATCTATTTTAAAGCAATGAAAAAACTTAACGAACCAGATCTGTGGCCGCTGTTCATACTGTTGGATATCTGGATGTTCTTTTATTATATCATCTTTGCACCTTCGCTTTGGAAAAAAGCAAAAAAGAACTGGTAAAAGAATGGACGTTATTTTAAAATACTTTTCTGATTTTACTTCCCAACAACTGGATCAGTTAAAAGTGCTGGAAACACTTTATAAAGATTGGAATGAAAAGATTAACGTTATTTCCCGGAAAGACATTGATGGACTTTACGAAAAACATATTCTTCATTCTTTAAGCATCGCCGCCGTGTTTGATTTCAAAGCCGGAACGGAAATAATTGATATTGGAACGGGAGGTGGTTTTCCCGGTATTCCGCTGGCGATTTTTTTTCCGGAAGTATCTTTTTTATTAGCAGACAGTATCGCAAAAAAATTGAAAGTGGTTGATGCGGTTGCGTTGGAAATCGGTTTGAAAAACGTAACAACCCGGCATACAAGAGCTGAAGAAATAAAAGACCGGAAATTTGATTTTGCAGTGTCCCGTGCAGTGGCGCCTTTGAAGGATTTGTTGAACTGGAGCAAGCCGTTGCTAAGAAAAAGCAAGTCTGAAGTTGATAGTCCGAAATCCGGACTAACGACTTCAGAGTCCGGACCTTCTTACCACGCTGCCGGTCTCATTTGCCTGAAAGGTGGTGATCTTGCAAAAGAAATACAGGAAAGCGGTTCCAAGCCTTACATCACGGAAATAGAACAAATTTTTCCTGAAGAGTTTTTTAAAGAAAAATACCTTTTGTACGTGCCCAAGAAGTAATTGCTATAAGTATTCACTTATTTATTGAAATTTTATTTACCACTTCGTGGTATTGCCTTTCAATGATATTAACCTGAATTTTGTACTATGAAAGAAATCAGGGTTTGTATTGTAGATGATAATCCGGATCTGCGCAGTGCCTTGGAAGAAATTTTAAGCATGTCGGACGAATATCGCTGCCTGGGTTCGATGAGCAATGCAAAAGAAGCTAAGCTTAAACTCCCGCTTCTTCAACCGGATGTGGTGCTGATGGATATTAATCTCGGGAGTGACGAAAATGGTATCGATTGTGTCAGGCATTTGAAACCGCAGATACCTCACACTAATTTTATGATGTGTACGGTATATGAGGAAAATGAAAAAATATTTGAGGCTCTCAGTGCCGGCGCCAGTGGTTATATTCTCAAAAAAACCGCTCCCTCCAAAATGCTCGAGGCGATAAAGGAATTATATGAAGGTGGCGCACCAATGAGCAGCCAGATAGCACGGAAAGTAGTGGCAGCATTTCAACAAAGTAAATCTGCAACACAAACAGTTGAAAAACTGGACGAATTATCAAACCGGGAAAAACAAATATTGGAACAACTCTCTAAAGGCTTAACCTATAAAGAGATCGCGGCGGAACTTTTTATAAGTGCAGAAACAGTACGAAAACATGTGTACCATGTTTATGAAAAGTTGCACGTTACCAACAGGATTGAAGCGGTAAATAAATATTACGGCCGTTGACCAGAAGCAAGAATGTTGAAAAAAATACCACGAATGTGGTATTCTCCAGGTTTTGCCGGTGCATTAATTTTAGGAAGGAATTGATTATCTGGGCCAATAACCATAAACCATCCTTACCCGAAATGCAGTATCATATACTAAGCTAGACGGACTCTAATCAAACTAAAAGCTCCCTTACCGGGAGCTTTTCTGTTACCATTTCAGTTCAAGCTTATTATTTCGCCGGTCAATATCCGCCATTCGTTGTGATGGGTCTATTTCAACCGAGACAATAGTCGTTAATTTCTTATCTGTTTCCACAACATACGTGTCACTTGTCCATTTCCAGGCGTCATAAACTTTCCTGGGTATTGCAGGGTCTTCAACTGGTTTTTCACCGTACATCAGGTTCATCGGCACATAATGCAATTCCTTCGTTCCATCTTTAAAGGTCAATTGTAAATCAATTGGCATTGGCATCAATCCAATCTTCTTAAGTCGCACTTTGGTTTTACCATCAGCTTCCCAAAGGCTATCAATTGAATAGTCAATCGTTTTTGTTGAATTGACAAAATATTCTTTATACCAATCCAATTCCATATCGCTTTCCTTCTCAGCTATTCGTAAAAAGTCGGCAGCATTCGGATGTTTAAATCGCCATTGCTTATAGTACTCAAGTAAAATCCGGTCACGCACCTGCGCACCAGTGATATAACCCAGTTGTTCAAGAAATACGGTTCCTTTGGAATAAGCTGCTGCACTGTAAGCAAAATTGGTATTGTAATGATCAGCATGCGTAGTCAATGGCTCCTCTTTCGTACTTTTTACAAGGTTAAAATAAGAAGCATAGCTACCGGTATATGGCCATGCGTTGCTTTCATTTAAAAACGCCTGCACTCTTTCATTGGCATAGTCTGTAAATCCTTCGTCCATCCATGGATAGAGTGATTCATTGGTGCCCAACATTCCATAATACCAACTATGCATCCATTCATGCAGCCATGCACCTTTATTAAACAGCAACGTCGCCATAGGATATTCCATGCCACCATCCCCGCCATGTATAAATGAATATTGTTTATAAGGATAAGCGCCAAAGGTCTTTTCTATAAAAGGCAACGCCTTCACTGCATTATCCATTACGCCCTGCCAGTCGGCATCGGTGGTATTGGAAGTTTTGTATAAAATATGAATAGTGAGATCATCTCTCACTTTCTTAGATATATGTTTGTATTCCGGGTCGGCAGCCCACATAAAGTCATGCACGTTGGGTGCAATAAATTTCCATGTCAGTTTATCTCCCGCAGGTCTTTCTACTTTCGCACCAGGTGTTTCATAACCATAACCAACCTGATTTGCGTTTTGCAAATAACCGGTACCTCCAAGAATATATTTTTTATCGATTGTAATATTTACTGAAAAATCTCCCCATACGCCATAAAACTCGCGGCCTACATATGGAGTGGGATGCCATCCTTCATAATCATACTCGCAAAGTTTCGGATACCATTGACTCATTGAATAACGAACTTTTGTAGAAGGGTTATCGCGTCCGCTGCGACGGATTTGTAAAGGAACCTGCGCTTCAAATTCCATATCAAACGTAACTTTCGTCTTCGGCAGAATCGGTTTATCAAGGTCAACTTCCAGTATTGTTTCCAGCATCTTATAAGTTTGAGGGCGGCCATTCATTTTCAATGAAATGATTTTCTGATAGCCGATCTCATCTGGCTTCAGGTTGGCGATACGATCTCTCACTCGTTCATCCCAATCAGAAATTTCATTGCCATTGCGATCTTTACGAAACACAATTGTTCCCTGCCGACGACTGCGATTATCCATCATGCTGCCTGGCTGAAACGCGTTGAAATATAAATGATAGAAAACTCTCGTCAATGTGTCCGGAGAATTATTCGTGTATTCCAATTTTTGCTTGCCGGTAAAGCGATTGGTCTCCACATTCATATCGATATCCATCGCATACTTTACATGTTGTTGCCATCGATCGGGTTGGGCTAAAGCAATTGATGAAAAAAATACCGTGACAATTGCTATCGTTAATAGTTTCGTGTTCATCCTTCTGATTTTAAAAGTGCCGAAAATACAAATAAAAAAGTGCTTCGGGTGAAGCACTCTGTTAATGTGTTAAAGCTTATGTTTTCTTTATTAAAGTGTGATCGATTCCCGTAAAAGACGTCCTTTAGTATTAAAAAAAAGATATTTCTTCTGTACATCGTTCTTTTTCACACGAACACGGTATTGTTCGCTGCCGCCTGGCAGGTATAAAACTTTCGTCTCGGTGATATCCCACTCTGCGTATTTACTTTTCTGAAAGCCATCTTTCACATCTTCTTCCAATTCATCGAAACGCCAGTCTTTCTCCGTGCCTTTCCAATCACCTTTGTTGCCGTAAGTAGCCACCATATTCTCACCATCCAATACAAATCTCACATCTACTTTGGCGATCCAATCTTTAAAGTCGGTACTTTCTGCTTTGGGATATTGATTCGCAAATGTTTCTCTTACCGCCTGGGGTATTTCGCGAACCTGTGCAAATGATGTTACTGTTAATACAATTAAAACAAGGCCTGTTAATAGAAGTTTCCTGTTCATAGATTCAGATTTTGATTTTGCAAAGTTGCATAACAAAATCATACCAGAAACAATACAGTTCGTTTTTTAATATTTTTTTAGAATTTTAAAAGCAGCATTCAGCAATTCTCAAAACTTTACTCTTTGAATACACGAACCCGATGCGATGATTAATCAATAATGTTTCAATCTTTGCCTTGTATCACAATTACAATTTCACCCTTTACTCCTTTCTCTTTAAAATATTCGCTTACTTCCTTTAGAGTTCCTCGCTTTGTTTCTTCAAATAGCTTGGTGAGTTCCCGGCTCACAGAACATTGCCTGTTTTCACCGAAATAACCAATCATTTCTTCCAATGTTTTTACAAGGCGTAAAGGAGATTCGTATAAGATGATCGTTCTTTCTTCTTCGGCTAATTTCTTAAATAAAGTTTGTCGTCCTTTTTTTATCGGCAAAAAACCTTCGAATACAAAACGATTAGTTGGAATACCACTATTTACCAAAGCTGGTACGAAAGCGGTAGCCCCTGGTAAACATTCAACGGTAACGCCGGTCTTTATACATTCTCTTACTAATAGAAAAGCAGGATCTGATATGCCCGGCGTTCCTGCATCGGTAAGTAAGGCAACTTTTTTTCCATCCAGTAATTGGTTTACCAAATGATGCAACACCTTATGTTCATTATGCTGATGATAAGGGGAAAGCGGTTTTACAATTCCATAATGATTTAACAGGTGCGATGTGGTGCGGGTATCTTCTGCAAGAATGAGATCAACTTCTTTCAGCAGTTCCAAAGCCCGTAGCGTAATATCTTTCAAATTACCGATGGGCGATGGGACGAGATAGAGCATGAATTTGAAAATTTGAAAATGTGCAAATTTGAAAACGAGAGTTCTGAAAAATTCATTTTCAAATTCTCAAATTGCCACATTTACTAATTAACAGAGATTTCAAAATATTCCATTACCGGGTTGGCCAGTAATTTCTTGCCAGCTTCTTCTGCTATTTGCTTTGCTTCATCAGCAGAAGCTGCATTGATTTGTAGCGTGATATTTTTTCCAACACGAACATCTTCCACATTTCCTAAACCTAAATTTTTCAACCCTCCCATCACGGCTTTTCCCTGCGGATCGAGCAGTTCTTTCAGGGGCATTACTTTTACCTGTACTGAATATGTCATGCAACTTTTGTTTTGAACGCCAAAGATAAGATAAGGTAGAGAATGATGATGACCGGAATCGCCAGCCATTTCAGAAAGATCAATGCGATAAACGCACCAAATAACAGAATATATCTTGACAAATTATTTTGCACTGAAAAATCCTTGAACTTCAAATTCAATAAAGGCAATTTGCTTACCATCAGTAAACTCAATAAAATAACAATTCCGTACAATACCCAGCGATTGATCAAATAAACCTGCAGGCCATAATATTGGTACCAGATTATTAACGGCAATGCCGCGATAAACAAGCCTGCAGAGGGAATCGGCAATCCCTTGAAACTATCCGACTGAGAATTGTCGATATTAAACCTTGCCAATCGCCATGCACCGGCAACCGGAATAAGGAATGCCGGTAGTAAATACGCAATCGAAATATCAAGGCCATCTTTGTCCTGTGCAAATCCTATCCGAAGTAGTTGATAAAGAATAAAGCCCGGTGCAACACCAAAACTTACAACATCAGCCAGGGAATCCAATTGCTTACCCATTTCAGATGAAGCCTTAAACAATCTTGCAACGAAACCATCCAAAAAATCGATTATCGCCGCCGCAAAAATGCAGAACGATGCCCAAGTTATTTTCTCAGGCATATTAACCTCCGTCGTTCCATCATTTGCAAGAGAAACGATCTGTTCTCCATTCTGAAGAATAAAAACAATTGCAAGACAGCCAAATACAAGATTGAGTAGCGTAAATAGATTGGGAATCTGCTTCATGCCGGAAAGATAAATCTTATTTTTTCATAAGAGCTTCAATGTCTTCTGCAGTGACCGGTATATTTTTCATCAGGTCTTTGTTGCCATTTTTTGTAATCCACACATTGTTTTCAATGCGGACACCCATTTGCTCTTCTTCAATATAAATGCCGGGCTCTACCGTAAGCACCATTCCCGCCCTGATTGGAGAAGTGCGGGTGCCAAGGTCATGCACATCTATACCAAGATGATGAGAAATACCATGATATAAATATTTGCGATAAGCACGATTATCCGGGTTCTCATTTTTTATATCGCTTTTCTTCAGCAGTCCTATCTTTTGGAAAATTAATGTTGCTTCATCACCGATTTTATCTGTGTAATCAACAATAGTGATCCCTGGTTTTAATAAACTCTTCGCATAATCATGCAAATGAAGGCAGGCATTATAAACAGTCTTCTGCCGCTTTGTAAACTTACCATTCACCGGAACGGTTCTGGTAAGATCAGCGCAATAACTACCATATTCCGCACCGAAGTCCATCAAGATCAGTTCACCATCTTTGCATTCTTCACTGTTACTTATATAGTGCAATGTTCTTGCACGGTCTCCACCTGCAATGATGCTGTTATAAGCAGGCCCCGTTGCCCGCTGACTCAAAAATGAATGCTGTATTTCTGCTTCTATCTCATACTCCATTACGCCGGGTTTTATAAACTTCAATAACCGGCGAAATGTTGATTCAGTGATATCGATTGCTTTTTGCAATACGTCAACTTCCAATGATGTCTTAACGCTTCGTAACTCTTTTAAAATTTTTGCTGCCCGTTCATAATGATGCAACGGATATTTTGTTTTCAGATCATCAATCAATCTGTAATCACTCGTTTTGTAAAAACCTCCTTTCCGGTCGTTTTCATTGCTATCGAGGTAGATAGTATCGGCAAGGTGAATCCATTGCTGTAATAATACTTCCGCGGTATCTGCCCATATTATCGTTTTTATTCCGGAAATATCCTGTGCTTCTTTTACACGCAGTCGCTTGCCATCCCACTTTTCTTTTAATTCATTTGGCCGTACGAGTACCAGCACTTCCCGGTATTTGGGGTCTGGGTTGTCTGGAAAAAAAAT
The DNA here is from genome assembly GCA_049840875.1 of Chitinophagaceae bacterium. GTDB lineage: Bacteria > Bacteroidota > Bacteroidia > Chitinophagales > Chitinophagaceae > JAFDYH01. Next base: position 970,646 of record JASGJE010000011.1, read on the forward strand.
AACCATACTTCCTTCCTGCACGATTCCACTGAGCCAGAACAGAGTAGTGTTTTGCTTGAATGAATAAAGGGCGTCGCCGTTACTCGGTATTTCGTCATTGCTGGTAAAGATGGCGATTGAGGAGGACCTCATCTCTTTTACAAAACGCTGGCGGTTGGAAACGAAAATCTCTGGATTGAGCGGAAGGTATTTCATTGTGTATTTTCAGGTTTTAAAGATAACAAGCATAACTTAAGTTACTGCTAACCATTATAAAAACAGGAAATTTTTTTGGGGAGACCGGTAGAATTTGCCCTTCTGGAATAAAAGCTCCTGCTGCCGCGAAGACTATATCCTCTCTCATGAGATTTGCTCGGAAAAATAAATTTAACTAACATACGTTTGTAAAATTGAAAGAATGTTTGTTCCTTTGTGCTTTACTTAATGTGGGAGAGAGGCGTCAGAGAAAGGAGAGCCAGGCCAAACAGGTGAAGAATTCAAAAGCTTACATTAAATCCATTAAAAAATATTTTAAAAATTTGCGGACGGTGTTTTACTCCAGAAGTATCGAAACGTACCCAAAAGTTTGATGACTTTGATGATTGTTTGCCATGAACCCCGCAGCATTGCTGGCGGGGTTTTTTATTTTCTTTAACCATATCACAAAAAGGGCGTAAAATTTCCAATCGTTGTTTGCGTTTGTGTACTGATGCTATTAAAAAAATTTCTGCCGGTAATAAGTCTTTGTATTTCCATAGTTGCCGCCGCACAACAAGATAATAATCTTATAAAGTGGTCTGCCAGCCGTAAATTAAAATGGCAGGATTATCTCGCGGCACCGGACAGCCGCTCGTCTGCGGCAGCTACCACCAGTACTCAATTAGGATTTGAATATCATGTGCGGGATAATGATCTTACTTATACCATTACCTGCTATTTTGCAAAAGATAAATCGTGGGGGCGTTATAAGAACGATTATATTCTTTCACATGAACAAGGTCATTTTGATATCGCTGAAATATTTGCACGAAGATTTTTTAAAACAATGAAAGCGTATCATTTCAATGCAAATAGCTATAAGACCGATCTGAAAAATATTTACTCTTCAGCAATGAAAGAAAAAGAACAGTTTCAGCAGCAATATGATAATGAAACAGATTACAGTCGCAATGAGGCTAAACAAAAAGAATGGCTGAAAAAGATTAATAGTTTATTGGAAGAAACCAATGAGTATGCAGAGTATAACCTGTGAGCTTGCTACTATCGATCTCCTAATGCTGATATCTTATCTTGTTTTTCATGTAGAATTGCAAACACAGTAATACATTGAGTAGAAATATCTTTTTTGAAATACAACACATAAGGAAACTGCTTAACAAAAACCCTGCTCAATCCTCGATATACTGGGCCATAGTATTTTACAGGATTATTAAGCGAATCAATTGTTTTGATGATTTCACCCTGAAATCTTTTACCAAGATTGTATTGCTTTTCCTCATACCAAGCTACGGCAGAAATTAAATCTTCTTTCGCCTTTGGAACAATAACAATTTTAAAAGGCATAATCAATCTTTCAATAACTGTTCTTTCAAGCTATTCCAATCAATCACATCATTAGGATTGGTCTCGTATGTAGCGAGACGTTCATTCAGTATTTGAGTGTGAGCTTCCGGGATACTTTCGATCTCAAGATCTAATAATTTACGAATGGCTTTCAGAACCCATTCGTTATCTGTTTTTAAAATTTCCCTGATTATTTCTTTCTTTTCTACATCAATAATCATAAACCTCTTTTTCTAAAGTTACAAAAGTTCGTAAAAAAAATAAACCCAACTGAGTAAATCAAAACAACCCATACAACTGACTATCCACTTTACGAATGATTTCTCCGAGGTGTTCTTCGTTGTCGGGAAATTTATTTTTATCAACATTGATTACCAACAAAGGGCCTTCCTTATATGAATCGATCCATTTGTTATAATACTCATTAAGGCGTTTAAGATAATCGAGGCGGATATTTTCTTCATACTCCCGGCCACGTTTCTGTATCTGGCCGACAAGTGTGGGAACAGAAGCCTGCAGATAAATCAGTAAATCCGGCGGCTGCACCATTTGTTTCAATGTTTGGAAGAAATTGAAGTAGTTGTCAAAATCCCGTTTGCTCATCAGGCCCATTTCATGCAGATTGGGCGCAAATATGTGAGCGTCTTCATAAATAGTTCTATCCTGTATCACCGTTTCCGTACCACGGTGAATTTCTACCAATTGACGGAGACGGCTGTTTAAAAAATAAATCTGGAGATTAAAGCTCCAGCGTGGCATATCCTCATAAAAATCCATCAGGTATGGATTATGATCGACATCTTCAAAATGGGGAATCCATTTGTAGTGCTTGGTCAACAGTTCTGTAAGGGTCGTTTTGCCGGCGCCGATGTTGCCGGCCACTGCGATATGTTTTGGTTTCTTTGCTTTTGCCATAACTCAATTACGTTGCAGATTCGCTTTACAGATTTGCTGATTTCAAAAGGCTGGAACGGCTAAAATAATTAAAATCTCAATCAGGATAACAAAATCAGAAATATTTCAGGCCGATTGATTTGCGAACAAGTTCCATTGTCGCTTTTGCACTTGTACGTGCCTTATCTGCACCTATTTCCATTACTTCCCGCAGATATTTTTCATTTGCTCTGTAAGCCTTGGCTTTTTCGCGAAGGGGTGCGATGAATTTTGCCATATCCTCGCCCAGTTGCTTTTTCATATCACCATAGCGGATAACACAATTATTAAAGTCCGCTTCAAATTTATCAACTACATCTGCCGAGCTCACCAATCGCATCAGGCCGAATAAATTTTCTACGGATTCCGGTTTTGCAGAGTTCGGCGTTGTTGGCGCTGCATCGCTCTTTGCCTTCATTATTTTATCACGGATCAATTGGTCGTCATCATTCAGATATAGGGTAGCCATTTGATTTTCACTCTTACTCATCTTTCCTTTACCATCAAGGCTCATTATTTTTATCAACTCACTCCCGTAGCTAAACGCAGTTGGGGATGGAAATATATTTCCGTAACGATAATTGAATCGCTCTGCAAAGTTTCTTGTCATTTCCACATGCTGCTCCTGGTCTTTACCAACAGGTACTTTTGTTGCACGGTGAACCAGGATATCTGCAGCTTGCAAAACGGGGTAAGTAAGCAATCCTGTATTTACATTATCGGGCTGCTGTCTTACCTTATCTTTAAATGACGCAGTTCTTTCCAATTCGCCCTTATAAGCGAGCATATTGAAATAGAGATACAACTCCGCAATTTCCGGCACCTGGCTTTGTACGTACAATACGCAACGTTCGGGATCTAGTCCCGAAGCCAGCAATTCACTCAATAACCGGAGTACATTATCCTGCAATTCTTTCGTATCCGGATGTGTGGTAAGGCTGTGCCAGTCAACTACACAATAGTAACAATCAAACTCATCCTGCATTTGCACCCAGTTGCGCATAGCGCCAAAATAGTTGCCCAAATGCACAAACCCTGTGGGCCTGATTCCACTTAAAACAATTTCCTTTTTCATGAGGCGGCGAAGATAAGAAAAGTAAAAATCGTGAAAGGTCAAACGTGAAACGTCAAACGTAAATCCTAAATCGCAAATGGCTCGATCAGCCCCAAACTTCCGACTAAAAACTGCAAGCCTCTCTCCATACCGGTCGTCAAGTATGTTTCCGGCTCAAAGTTCAAATTCGATTATATTTGCCAGATGGAAGTGAACGACGCATTGATCGATAAATTGGCCCATTTGGCAAGGTTAAAATTCGAAGCGTCTGAGAAAAATGAAATAAAGACAGATCTGCAAAAGATGATTTCTTTTGTAGAAAAACTGAATGAACTGGATACAACTGGTGTTGCGCCGTTGCTGCACATGAGTAATGAAGTAAATGTTTTGCGGGATGACGAAGTAAAAGGATCCATTTCCCGTGAAGAAGCGCTGAAAAACGCACCTGCACATGATGACCAGTTTTTCAAAGTGCCGAAGGTGATAAAGAAATAATAAAGCAGCGACGACAAATTTGCACAGAGGAAATCAAACTATAAATCAATAATTCCCTTCGCGGAAAGATCAATATGAGTTCAATCATACATCTTGAAGGCATACGAAAGAGCTACGTAATGGGAGGCATGGAGCTTCCTGTTCTCAAAGGCGTTTCATTAGACATTTATAAAAATGAATACGTCGCTTTAATGGGACCTTCGGGTTCTGGAAAAAGCACACTGATGAACATATTAGGTTGTCTCGATTCACCAACAGCCGGAAAATATGTATTGAATGGAAACGATGTAAGCAAGATGGAAGATAATGACCTTGCAGATGTGCGCAATAAAGAGATTGGCTTCGTTTTTCAGCAATTCAATCTTTTACCTCGTTTAAGCGCTGTTGAAAACGTTGCTTTACCACTGGTATATGCCGGCTTGAATAAAAAGCTACGCCTCGAAAAAGCAATGCAGACGCTTGAAATGGTAAACCTTACTGATCGCAGTCATCATAAACCAAATGAACTTTCCGGCGGCCAATGCCAAAGAGTTGCAATAGCAAGGGCATTGATCAACGATCCGTCTATCATTCTCGCTGATGAGCCAACCGGTAACCTTGATACTAAAACCTCGTATGAAATCATGGCGATATTCAGTGAAATACAGGCCCGTGGCAATACAGTGATCCTTGTTACCCACGAAGAGGATATTGCTAATTATTCAAACCGAATAGTTCGTTTAAGGGACGGCGTTATAGAAAGCGATACGCCGAAATCTCCAAAGGGAGACTTTGCTAAAGTGCATGCATAGAAGGTTTCAAAAGTTTAAGAGGTTAAATGGTTTAAGGTTATCTGAATATTACGTTGTTAAATGTTGAGTTTTCAGAAAACATAATGATTGTGGCGGCAAAAATCTATACAAAGACTGGCGACAAGGGAACTACTTCACTGATCGGCGGAACAAAAGTTCCAAAATCTCATTACCGGATAGAAGCCTATGGCACAGTAGACGAGTTGAATTCCTATATCGGCCTCTGCAGGGATTTAATTACAGATGAACATTCAAGGAGTATTTTACTGGAAATACAAGACCGGTTATTTACAATCGGATCTTCATTGGCATGCGATCCTGCAAAGGAACCTAAAATGAAAATTCCGGATTTGAAAGAGGAGGATATATCGAAACTGGAATCGGAAATAGACCGTATGAATGAGGTTCTTCCGCCAATGAAAAATTTCATCTTGCCTGGAGGCCATCCAACCGTTTCCCACTTACATGTTGCAAGGTGTATTTGCCGTCGTGCAGAGCGACGCTGCGTAGAGCTCGAATTGCAAAAAGAAGAAGTCGAACCTATAGTTTTAAAATACCTTAATCGCCTGAGCGATTATTTGTTTGTGCTTGCCCGTTATGTTACCCACTTGTTGAAAGCGGAAGAAATTCCCTGGAAAGCGAGAGTTTAAACCCCATACTTAGCAAGGGGATATTAAATTAACTTTCATAAAACTTCCAATAATATATTTCGAAATTTCCCCTTTAGGGGTTAGGGGTTTACAATTTTCCCGTCTTTCATATACAATACACGGTCTCCGAGTTTAGCAAGCTCCTCATTATGAGTAACGATAAGGAAAGTCTGGTTATATTTCTTTCTCAGTTCAAGAAAAAGCTGATGTAGTTCTTTTGCATTTGCAGAGTCGAGATTACCCGTAGGTTCGTCGGCGAAAACAATTGAAGGATTATTAATTAATGCTCTTGCGACCGCTACTCTTTGCTGCTCACCGCCGGATAATTGATTGGGTTTGTTTTCGATTCTGTGTTTCAACCCCAAAATATTCAACCATTCTGCTGCTTTTTCTTCCACTTCTTTCTTTCGTCGCCCGGCTAGCCAACCCGGAATACACACATTCTCTATTGCAGTAAATTCAGGTAATAAATGATGAAACTGAAAGACGAAACCAATATTCTTATTCCGGAATGCTGCTAATTTTTTCCCTTGGAGCGAACTAACGGCAACGTTGCTCATACTAACTTCACCCTTATCTGCCTTGTCTAATGTTCCCAGAATGTGTAGCAGCGTACTTTTCCCTGCCCCGGATGAACCGACAATACTTACAATTTGCCCCTTGTCAATATTGATATCCACACCTTTCAACACCTGAACGGAACCATATGTTTTATAAATATTTTTTCCTGTTAACATGCAGCTTTTGAAGGGATTAATAAATCAAATATCAGTAAATACCATTCTTAAACAAAACCGAAATGAATAATAAACCGTTTTTTAAGAAATCATTCTGCCGGGCTGTACAACTATGATTTGGAAAATTCGTTAATAAAATTACTTTTGCGGAAAATTAGGACAGGTTTCCGCAGAAAATTTTACCTGTCTAAGGAGTTAAAAATTAGAAGAATGTTCTGGACACTTGAATTAGCCTCATATCTCGAAGATGCGCCCTGGCCGGCGACAAAAGACGAATTGATTGATTATTCCATCCGTAGTGGCGCTCCAATTGAAGTAGTGGAAAATCTGCAGGAACTGGAAGACGAAGGAGATGTGTATGAAACGATAGAAGACATCTGGCCGGATTATCCGACGCAGGATGATTTTCTTTTTAATGAAGATGAATATTAGAGAGCGATAAGGTGAGACTAAAAAAATTAAAAGCCTCTGTTACGGAGGCTTTCCTATTTTTTTACAACCTTATATTTTACTATCACTCTACTCCAAGCTTCGTCATTACCTCGTTACTCACACCAGTGGTAGAATACCCGCCATCATGAAACAGGTTTTGCATTGTAACCATTCTGGTAAGATCTGAAAACAACGTGATGCAATAATTAGCGCAGTCTTCCGCAGATGCATTTCCCAAAGGCGCAATTGCGTTCGCATAATCGTAAAAATCACCAAAGCCCTTAATGCCAGATCCTGCAGTTGTTTTAGTTGGTGATTGAGAAACTGTATTAATTCTTACTTTTTTATCAAGTCCATAATGATATCCAAAGCTGCGGGCGATAGATTCGAGCATCGCCTTTATATCCGCCATATCAGTATAAAAAGGATAAGTGCGTTGCGCCGCCATGTAGGTTAGTGCAACCACGCTTCCCCATTCATTTATAGCATCCAGTTTTTTTGCGACAGCCAGCATTTTGTGAAGCGATAAGGCTGAAACATCAATCCCTTTTTGAAAAAAATCATAGTTCAAATCGGTGTAAGGAATATTTTTCCTGATGTTTACACTCATTCCTATTGAGTGCAGAACAAAGTCTATTTTACCGCCTAATATTTCCTGCGATTTGGTAAACAGCGTTGTCAATTCTTCTGTGCTTGTGGCATCCGCAGGTACGATTTCAGCTTCCGTTTTCTCGGCTAGTTTCTTTATCTCTCCCATTCTCATTGCTACCGGCGCATTTGTCAATACAAACCTTCCTCCTTCCTCGTATGCTTTTTCAGCAACCTTCCATGCTATTGAGTTACTATCTAATGCTCCGGTAATAATGCCTCTTTTTCCTTTCAATAAATTGTACGACATAATAGTTGGTTTTATAAAAACTGCGGGTAAAAATAGCGATTATTGATTATTCGCTGCTCATCAGAAATCCATAAACTTCAGCTATGACAAACAGGCCTCCGAACGAAAGAATACATAGTGCCGCAAACATTGCTACTGAGTAAAACAAAATCTCAAGTACGCCTTTGCTGTTCATAATTTTCCTGTTCAGAAAACGATAACCGTAAACACCAATAATAAACATGCACAAAAGTCCGGTTGGAACAATCAGGAATTTCATACGCCGGTATCAGATGAATAAATTAATTGCCAATCATCTCTCTTGCGTTCTCGATAGCTGCGGCTGTTGGCTTTTCGCCACTCAGCATTTTTGCAATAGTAGTGATTCTTTCATCAGTTGTAAGCGGGCGAATGTTGGTTTTAACTTTATCCTTAACTATTTCTTTGTACACGAAGAAATGTGTATCCGCTTTGCCTGCAATTTGCGGTTGATGTGTAATGCAAATAACCTGTCGCTTTGCCGCAAGCTCTTTCATGATGATGCCGACCTGGCGGGCCGCTTCTCCGGAAATTCCGGTATCAATTTCATCGAAGATTAATGTAGGCAGATCGATGGACTGCGCCACCAACGATTTTATGCATAACATCAGGCGACTTAACTCACCTCCGCTGGCTACTTTGCGTACAGGCTGAAAATGGCCGCTCTTGTTTGCATCGAATAAAAATTCAACAGCATCGGCGCCGTGACTGCTCAAGGTTGTCTCCTGTTTGATATCAACTTTCAATCGTGCATTTGGCATGCCAACCTGCGCCAGCAACTTATTCACTTTATCTTCAAAAGGCTTTACTTGCTTCTTGCGTCCTTCAGATATTTTGCCAGCTACCTGTTTCGCCTCAGCGAAAAATTTTTCCGCTGATTTCTCCTTGGTTTGTATCTGTGCATCAATATCTAAAACAGCCTGCAGCTTTTCTTCAAGATTGTTTTTTATTATAAGCAATTCTCCGGTTGTTTTCACACCGTGCTTTTTCAGTAATTTATATCCCAGGGAAAGACGATCATTTAACCGTTCTATTTTCTCCGGGTCGTAATTGATATGTGCGCTGATAGTATCAATTTCATCAGCAATATCTTTCAGTTCAATCTGTGCCGCCTGTATTCTTTGCAATACTGCAGGAATCGAACTATGATAGCCTGAATAAGTTTGCAGTTGATTGGAAAGCAGTTTTAATTGTTGCACCAATGGATTATCGCTTTCTTCCAGTTCATAATACACTTTATTGAGCGTGGACTTTATTCCTTCTGAATTGCTCAGCATTTTCAATTCGGTGTCACTATCTTCCAGCTCGTTCTCCTTGAGTCCTGCTTCCTCGAGTTCATTAAACTGAAAACGGTTATAATCCGCTTCTTTTTCAAATTGAGTCTTTCTTTCTTTTAATTCATCGCATTGCTTTTTTTCGGCCTGCCAGGAAAGATAAGTTTGTCTATACTTAATAAGCAAATCTGAATTCCCGGCTAAAGCATCCAACACATCCCGTTGAAAATCTGATTCACCCAATGATAAAGTATCGAATTGCTGGTGCAGGTCAACTAATAATGAACTTAGTTCATTTAATTGAGAAAGATTAACCGGTGTATCATTTACAAAAGCCCGGCTTTTTCCGTTGCTTGCTATTTCACGACGGATAATCAATTCATCGCTCAGATCGTCCCGATAGTTATCAGGATCATTTTGTTTCAAAAAATCTTTAACCGCTTTTTTCCCTTTTGCTTCAAAGGTTCCCTCAACAACAGATTTTTTTTCTTTGTTTACCAACACTCCTGTATCCGCCCGTTCGCCCAAAATCAATCCTAATGCGCCAAGGATAATCGATTTACCAGCGCCGGTTTCACCTGTGATAATATTCATGCGATTAGAAAAATCAACTTCTAATTCATCAATGATCGCATAATTCTGTATGGATAATTTCTGCAGCATGTAATCGAAGCGCTTTATAAAAAAAGCAAATTAACCCAAAGGCTAAATATCGCCCAATAAAAAACCCCGTTCGGTAAAGAACGGGGAAAAATAAAAAAAGAAAATATCAGGTTGTATTATAGTTATTTTATCTCTACGTTATTGTTCAATTCATCATCAACCAATATACGTCCGCAGTTTTCACAAACCATCACCTTTTTGCGCTGACGGATTTCGCTCTGCTTTTGTGGTGGGATATAATAAAAGCATCCGCCACAGGCGTCACGTTCTACCGGCACGACTGCAAGACCATTGCGATAGCTTTTACGAATCTTCTCATAGCTCGCCAGTAAACGGGTATCAACATGTTCTTTTGCCTCTACAGCCAGTTTATTGAAATGCTTTTCTTCTTTTTCGTTTGCGGCGATGATTTTTTCGAGTTCGCCTTTTTTAGTATTCAGAATACTTTCTTTATTGGCAATCGTCTTCTTTGCTTTTTCCAATGAAACTGCTTTTTCAGCAATTTCTTCATTCGCATCCTTGATATGCTTTTCAGCCAGCTTTACTTCGAGCTGCTGCATTTCTATTTCTTTATTGATCGCTTCGAACTCCCGGTTGTTCTTTACATTGGTGCTTTGTTTTTCATATTTCTTTCCCAATGCCTGCGCTTCTTTTATCGCTTCTTTCTTTTGCTCAATAAACTGTGTGATGCCATTTATTTCTTCTTCGATGCGCAACTGGCGCGAATGCAAACCCTGAATTTCATCCTCAAGGTCGGCAACTTCCATCGGAAGCTCTCCTTTCAGAATGTGAATCTCATCCAGTTTGCTTTCAATTTTCTGAAGAGTGACTAATGAGGTTAATTTTTCTTCGACTGAAAATTCTTTAACGTTTGCCATTTTTTATTTCGGATTTAGAACTCAAAAGTAGAATAGCGGGTTTGTATCCACTTCTGTTTTAAGGACGGCAAAGTTAGGGAATTTTTCCTCCAAAATATCCTGTAAAAGGTTTATAGTGAACTGCTCGCTTTCGTAGTGGCCAATATCGGCGATCACCAGTCTGTCATTGGCGTCGAAAAATTCGTGGTATTTAACGTCGGCGGTTATATAAAAATCAGCCCCAGCAACTAATGCTTTGGAAATCAGAAAACTTCCTGCGCCTCCGCATACCGCTACTTTCTGAACAGGCCTTCCGGTTAATGCTGTATGCCGAATGACAGATACACCAAAAATTTCTTTTATCCTGGTTAGAAAGCTTATTTCATCCATCGGCTGCATAAGGTTTCCTATTACCCCGCTGCCCGTTCCCTGGTGGGTATTCGCCAGGTTTACGATGTCGTAGGCAACTTCTTCATAGGGATGAACATCGATCAACGCTTTGATAATCTTACTTTCAAGAAACGCCGGAAATATCGTTTCCACCCGGATTTCCTTTTCAAAATGCCGTTCCCCCGTTTCTCCTACATAGGGATTGGTGCCTTCGGTTCCTTTAAAAGTTCCGGTACCTTCACTATTGAAACTGCATTCGCTATAATTTCCAATAGACCCCGCTCCTGCCCCAAAAATTGCATTTCTTACCGACTCAGCATGAGCAAGCGGCACATAGGTGTACAACTTTCTCAAAATCTCAGCCTTTTCGGAAAGAATTGAAGTATTTTCCAATTCCAGCATTGCAGCAATACGACCGTTCACACCGTCAAGTACATTGTCGAGATTTGTATGAATAGCGTAGATCGCGATATCATTTTTTATTGCCGCAACAACCGTTCTTTCCACATAATTTTTACCATTTATTTTTTTTAAACCACTAAAAATTATCGGGTGATGCGCAATTACGAGGTTACATTTTTTTGTGATCGCCTCCTGTATTACTTCTTCTGTAGAATCAAGACATACAATTATGCCGGTGCAGTCGCGGGTGGCATCGCCAATGATCAATCCTGCGTTATCATATTTTTCCTGCAATGCAGGATTAGCAACAGATTCGAGATAAGCGATTATTGAGGCTATTTTCATTGTTTAAAGATACAGGTCGGGTGTGAGTTTGTGGAGTTGAAGTTTGATGTTCGAGGTTTGTCATACATGTGGGTGTTTCATTGTTAGTTTTTGGTTTAGCGTCAGGTATTAGATTATAAATCTGGTTCGGGTCTTCTACACTTCTGTATTCTATCTTCTATTTCCTATTTTTCACTTCTCTCTATTAACTCCTCACGCCTGGCACCCAACAACTGACACCCGATATTCAGTATCTTTGAAAGAATGGGAGTCAATCCGAATTTGCAGCAATTGGTCGTGCAGCAGGTGAAGAAAAATCTTGGTGCAGATGATGATAAAACCTTTCAGCGATACGAATACGCCAAGAATGCCTGGAAACGACGTAAAGAAGTACGGAATATCATACGGAGTATTGCGTTTATGTCTGCTGGTATTGCATCAGCAGCATTCGGCCTCGAAGGGTTTCTCATTCCTACAGGATTTATAGACGGTGGCGTAACCGGTATTTCTTTGCTGGTTAATAAAGAGACGGGAGTATCTCTTTCTTTGTTGATTTTATTAATTAATCTGCCTTTTATTTTCCTTGGATGGAAGCAAATCGGGAAAGCCTTTGGTATCAGAAGCATTATTGCGATAGCTGTACTCGCAGTTGTTATCGCAGTGGTTCCTTTCAAACCCATTACGGATGACAAACTATTAGTAGCCGTTTTTGGGGGATTTTTCCTTGGTGCGGGTATAGGTCTTACAATTCGCGGAGGGGGCGTGATCGATGGCACAGAAATTCTTGCCATATTCCTGAGCCGCAAGAAAAGTTTATCAGTTGGTGATTTTATTCTTCTTTTCAATATTGTTATTTTTTCCGTTGCTGCATGGTTATTATCGATTGAAGTAGCTCTTTATTCTATATTAACTTATCTCGCAGCATCAAAAACGGTCGACTTTATATTGGAAGGAATAGAAGAGTTTACAGGCGTAACCATCATCTCCGTACATAGCGAAGAAGTTGCAGCAATGATCACCGATAAAATGGGCAGAGGCCTTACAGTGTACGCTGGCAAAAAAGGTTATGGCAGACGGGGTGAAAATCCTGCAGCAAGCAATATTATCTTTACTGTTGTCACTCGCCTGGAAATAAGCCGCCTTACCAGTGAAGTTGAAAAGATTGATCCCAATGCATTCATCGTAATGCAGAGCATTAAAGATACTCATGGCGGAATGGTGAAGAAACGGCCGTTAAAAGAATAGCAGCATTAAAATATGTACCTGAAACATATTAATCATCCGTTTTTTTTCATTGCACTCACATAAAAAATAGTATTGAAAAATCAGAAAGGCCGCAGTGATCAAATTATTTTTTGTCAAATCAAAAACCTTTGTACCTTTTCCATAAGTTCGCATCCCACCCTGGATTACTGCTTATAGTTTTTTAATTATAAAAAAGAATCTTGCCATGCGACGAAAAAGGTTTGGTTATATCCTGTTAGCACTTCTGGTCATCACAGGATTAGCAGGAAGAATTTCCGGTTCAATAACAGGTAAAGAAAGAAGAATAGCAGTCAGCCTGATGAAAAGTACAAGAACAGAAGTACTTCAAAGCCTTAACGGAATAAACAATACACAATTAAATTTCAAAACCGCGTCGGACAAATGGTCTGCAAAAGAATGCATGTACCACATTGCTGCAGCAGAAAACAATCTCTGGCAATTATTGCAATCATCATTGAAAGCGCCTGCAAATCCGGAACAACGATCTGCCGTTAAAATGACTGACGAAGAAGTAATCCGCCTGGCAGAAGATCGTAATCAAAAATTAAAAACCACCGCAGCGCTGGAACCTCAACATACTTCATATAAATCCGTTAGCGCCGCTATTGATGATTTTAAGCGAAAAAGGCAGGAGCACATTGATTATTTAAAGTCAACAACAGAGGATCTCCGTGATCATATTGTGCTGACGCCTTTTGGTTGGATGGATTGCTACCAACTCTGTTTGATGATTGCGTCCCACAGCAACCGGCATATGCAACAAATCAACGAAACAAAAGAAGAAGCATCTCTATCGAAAAGAAAATAATCGGGGTGAAAAGCCCTTCCTGGCCCGGCTCTTGCAAAAGCAGCCGGGCCTTTTATTATTTGTCAGCTTGGTAAATATCGTTTCTGTTGATGGCCATCATACGTTCGGGCTGTGGATAGGGAGTAAATCCGAACCTTGCATAAAGTGAATGAGCGTCTTTAGTTGTTAATAAAAAGCGACGCAACCCCTGTAAATCTGGATGGTTCATTATAATTGTCATCAACCATTTCGACAGCCCTTTTCCGCGATGATCTTGTAAAACAAAAACATCTGCGAGATACGCAAACGTTGCAAAATCGCTTACAACTCTTGCAAAACCCACTTGCTGCCCGATGTTGTCATAAACTCCAAAACAAAGTGAGTGGGTGATACTTCGCTTCACTGTATCAATAGGAATATTATTGGCCCAATAAGAATCGTTACTAAGGTAATTATGTACTACAGCAATATCAATCAGTGATTGATCAGTCGAAATGCGATATCCATCTTTTTGCCAATTCATTTTTATACGATTTTAAACAAGACTGTTTCGTTATGATTTTTATAAATTCGCTCCTGAGATAACAACGCAAATTTCAACTAACGGACTAAATATCAAAAGAGATTTTTCAATTAATAAATGCAACGTATGACTAGTGTTGAGCTATACAATTCGTACCGGGAGCAAATGAGGCGTATTGCCGATATAAAATACGCATCAGCAGTGTTGCAATGGGACCAGGAAACGTATCTGCCGGCAAAATCAGCTGCTATCCGTGGTCAGCAAATTGCTACTTTGTCAGAGTTGGCGCATCAATTATTTACTGACGAAAAATTGGGAGCAACCTTAAATGAGTTGACAGAGAAAAGTCAGTTGAGCGAAACTGAAAAGAAAAATATTTCATTGACGAACGAGGATTATACAAAAAACAAAAAATACAGTTCAGCATTTGTGCGGAAGATGAGCGAGCAGGTAAATAAAACATTTCATGCCTGGATTGAAGCAAGAAAACAGGATTCTTTTTCTGTCTTTGAAAAAGATCTTTCAGCGCTTATAGAATTAAAAAAAGAAGAAACACAAATTCTCGGCTTTGAACAGCATCCTTACAATGCATTACTAAATGAATTTGAAAAAGGTTGCTCAGTAACATTGTTAGATAAGTCATTCACAGAGCTGTTACCATCTTTGAAAGATTTGCTGGATAAGATCATGAGTAAAGAGCAGGTAGATAATTCTTTTTTAAAACAACATTTTCCTAAACAGGAGCAATGGAACTGGGGCATTCACCTGATCAATAAATTGAACTTCGATTTTAATGCCGGGCGGCAGGATATCAGTGAACACCCTTTTACAATTAATTTCTCAAGCACTGATGTGAGGATCACAACACGGGTGGATGAAAATAATTTCGCCAATATGACCTGGAGCTGTATTCACGAAACCGGTCACGCATTATATGAACAAGGTTTACTTGAAATACAATACGGGTTACCGTTAGGCGAAGCAGCATCTCTCAGCATTCATGAATCACAATCGAGGCTTTGGGAAAATAATGTTGGCAGAAGCTTACCTTTCTGGAGATATTTTTTACCTGAGCTGCAACAATATTTCCCGAAACAATTAGGCAATGTATCTCTACATACGTTTTATAAAGGCATCAATCGTGTTGAGCCATCTCTGATTAGAACGGAAGCGGATGAGCTTACTTATCACTTTCACGTTTACATCCGGTATGAATTGGAAAAACGACTGATTGAAGGATCGCTGAAAGCCAGCGAAATTCCGTCTTTCTGGAACGATCACTACAAGAAATACCTTGGGGTGAGTTCTGATAGTGATAAAAAAGGTTGTTTGCAAGACATTCACTGGAGCCATGGCAGTTTTGGGTACTTTCCTACCTACAGTCTCGGAAGTTTTTATGCAGCGCAGTTTTATTCATTTGCAAAAACTAAAATCAACAATTTAGATACTCAACTGGAACATGGTAAAACAGACGAATTATTAAGCTGGCTTCGTTTAAACGTTCATCAACACGGCAGAATGTACACCAGTGAAGAACTTTGCAAAAAGATCACAGGCAAGTCATTGGACATCAATGAATTTATAAATTACCTCTTGCATAAGTACGGAAGGATTTATAATTTGTGATTCTCAAAATTGCCTGTATGAGATCATTTTTACTCTTATTGAGCTGTATTAGTATTCTCTCATTTTGTGCCTGCAAAAAGAGTGTCGAGAATCAGTTGGATAATATTATTATAAGTTCAATGAGTGAAGGACAATGGGTAATCACAAGTTTTAAAAATAATGATACCGATATTACTGCGGATTTTTCTGGTTATAAGTTTCAATATCATAAAGACATGACTGTTGATGCCATCAAAAATGGTATAATTGAAATAACGGGAGACTGGAACGGAGATGCATTAGACAAAACAACATGGGCAAACTTTCCGGGCAATTCATTGCCCATTACTTTATTGAATGGAACCTGGAAGATTTCGAATAATACCTGGACCTACGTGGTTGCTTCGCAAACTTCTGGCGGAAATACAAAATCGTTTCGCCTGGAAAAGCAATAAATACGAGTTTAAGGCTATAAAGTTTAAGTAGTATAATTAAACCCAATATTTTTATTGCCGTCACATACGTTATAAACAATTTATTTCCCCCATCATCCGTTTTTCTGGATAGCCTTTAGGCACCAATCGTATTTTTCCCAGTTTTTCTGGAATTATTGTTTTTTACATTTATATCCAGAGAAAGAGAAACCCGAACCTATTAGAATGAAATCCATACTTGGTGGAACTGCTGCTCTATTAGTAAGCTTATGCTTTCTTGCTGTTTCGTCTGCAAATGGTCAAAAACCAGTTGCAAACTTTACTGCAAGCCCGCTTGCCGGTTGTTCCCCCCTGAGGGTAGATTTTAAGGATATGTCAAGTGGCAGCCCAACCTCATGGGCCTGGGATTTCGGAAATGGTAACACGTCCTCACTTTCGAACCCATCTGCAAATTATCTTAACCCCGGTACATATACAGTTACATTAACCGTAAAAAATGCCAACGGTACAAATACGCTTGTACGAACCCAGTATGTGACGGTATACGAGTCTCCCACTGTCTCGTTTTCGTCTTTGCAGACTACGGGATGTGTGCCCTTGCAGGTTCAATTCGCTGATAGTTCAAAAGCAGGAACCGGCAATACCAATGCGAGCTGGTATTGGGACTTTGGCGATGGTACCAATTCAACTTTACAAAACCCGGCACACACTTATACAAACGCTGGTTCTTTTTCTGTAACACTAAAAGTTACTAACGACAAAGGCTGTTATCGGGTAGTTACAGTACCTAATTATATCACAACAAATCCGGGCGTGACCGCTGATTTTACAAATAATTTGCCCGTTAGTTGTCAGCCACCAGCCACAATTACATTTACCAATGCGACCACCGGGCCGGGTACATTCACCTACTTCTGGGATTTTGGAGATGGCACCACATCGACAGATGTAAACCCGCAGCACGATTATACAACGAAAGGACTTTACAACGTCACTTTAGTTGCCACGAATAGTAACGGATGCACAGATACGATTGTAAAAAACAATCTTATACCGGTTGGTCAGTTCAATCCATCTTTTTCAAATGCGGATAGTGTGTGTATCAATTCACCCGTAAGTTTTACAAATACATCCGTACCTGTTCCATCATCTCAAACCTGGGATTTTGGTGACGGAAATACATCTTCACAAACAAATCCGACAAACACATTCACTGCTGCAGGAACTTATACGGTAACACTAAACACAACATACGGAACATGTACTGACGTGACTTCCAAAACAATTGTGGTGGTAAATAAACCAACTCCTGATTTTACAGCAGCATCAACTGCCGCTTGTAAACCGCCTTTCAATGTCAGTTTCCAGGATCAGACACCTGGTGCAGTTAGCTGGCAATGGAAATTTGGCGATGGCGGTACTTCCAATTTACAAAACCCGGTACACAGTTATAATAATTATGGTAACTACGATGTAACGTTAATCGTTTCCAATAGCACAGGATGTGTTGATTCAATTACAAAA
This sequence comes from Chitinophagaceae bacterium, assembly GCA_049840875.1. Classification (GTDB taxonomy): domain Bacteria; phylum Bacteroidota; class Bacteroidia; order Chitinophagales; family Chitinophagaceae; genus JAFDYH01. Next base: position 988,245 of record JASGJE010000011.1, read on the forward strand.
AGCGGGTTTATAAAAGTTACCAAACCGCAGGTAACTATACCATCATTACCAGCTACAGGCTGTATACCATACACAATCAATCCGGTTGCAAATGTTATAACTGCCGATGCAGTTGTTTCTTATTTATGGGATTTTGGTGATGGCACAACTTCTAATGCTCAGTCTCCTTCGCATACTTATCCTACGCAGGGTACATATACCGTCAGCCTTATCGTTGTGACAAGCAGCGGATGTTCAGACACATTAATAATACCGAGTGCAGTAAAAGTCGGAAGTTTACCTGTTGCTGATTTCTCCGCATCACCTATTCCATCTTGTGCGTCACAGGCTGTTCAGTTTACTGATTTATCAAGTGTGGCAGACGCGTGGCAATGGAATTTCGGTGATGGCAGTACTTCTTCTGTTAAAAATCCTTCTCACTTATATCCTGCTACAGGACCATTTACAATTTCTCTAACCGTAGCAAATAATGGTTGTCTTGCAACAGCAACAAAGCTTAATTATGTAACCATAAAAGCGCCAATTTCTCGATTTGATATAACACCCGATTGCAGCAACCGGACTAGCTTTACATTCACTGACCAATCAATAGGTCCGGTTACCACATGGTCATGGGATTTTGGTGATGGAAGCCCTACATCTTCTACCCCCAGCCTTACCCATAGTTTTCCGGCATTAGGAGTTTATACGGTCAAACTCACTACAACAACTGTATTCGGACCTGGTGATCAGTGTTCTTACACGCTTGCAAAAACTGTACATGCAGTTGATGAGAATCCAGTCATTTCTGCAAGTGCGAACCCCGCTTGTAAAGGCTCCCCGATTGCGTTTGCCGGAACAGTTGGAAATCCGTCTAACATCGTAAATTATTCGTGGGACTTTGGTGATGGGGCAACTTCCAATACCCTGTCACCTACAATCAACCATACATATGTCACCTCAGGAAACTACACAGTTCGTTTGGTAACGACCGACATTAATGGTTGTACAGATATTGCACCGGTATACAATTTGAGAGTCAATGGGCCAGTGGCAAATTTTACAGCAACGAATGCAACTGGTTGCAAAGGCCTGAACGTTACATTTAATGATTTGTCAACTACAGACGGCTTAAATCCTATCACAAGCTGGCAATGGGATTTTGGTGATGGCACAACGCAGAACTTTACCGCTGGACCTTTTCAACATGTATATCCCGATAAGGGCATATATACAGTGAAACTAACAATTTCAGATGCATCTGGTTGCACAGATACTATATCGAAACCCAATTTAGTAATTGCAACAGACCCTGAACCAAGCTTTTTCTCAAATGATACATTGACCTGTCCGGGAGCAACCGTAAACTTTACCAATACATCCGAAGCTCTTATAAGCTATTCGAGTGCATGGGATTTTGGTGATGGTACAACGTCGCTTCTATTTTCACCCAGTCATAATTATACTTCTCCGGGACTTTACACGGTTAAACTAAAAATTACAGATTATTATGGTTGTCCCGATTCTATAACAAAGACAACATACATCAACGTAGATAAACCAATTGCAAGATTTAATGTAAATGATTCAATAAGCTCCTGTACACCTTTTGAAGTTCATTTTAAAGATTCATCTTCTTATTCAAATTTGTTAACCTGGAATTTTGGTGATGGTGGCGGCCCCGCTTTTGGCCCAGACGTTTCACATTTCTATAGTATACCGGGATCTTATACAGCGATGTTAGTTGCGACAAGCCCTGGTGGTTGTACAGATACTGCATATAAAACAATCGCGGTTTATAGCACTGTCGGATCGGCAGTTAACTATACCCCATTAGGTGGCTGTAGTCCAAAATCAGTTTCATTTACTGCCACTACTTCGGGTCCGGTTACTTATTTCTGGGATTTTGGCGATGGTACCACTCAAAACACAACAACAGCAACCACAACACACGTTTATACAACTTTTGGTGATTATGTGCCTAATATCATTATGACTGACCCTACGGGTTGTCTTATCCCTGTTTCAGGCGTTGATACAGTTCATGTTACTGGTAGCAAAACAAAATTTGGTGTCAGCGCAAATCTTATCTGCGATAGCGCTACTATTAACTTTATTGATTCAACTACATTCAACGATCCGATTACAAACTGGAACTGGAGCTTTGGTGATGGAACAACATCTACTTTACAAAATCCATCTCATTTCTATTCAACTCCGGGAGTCTATAATGTATCGTTGAACACTATCACATCTGCCAATTGCCGGGATACCTTGACGTTGAATAATATTATAAAGCTTGTTAACAGCCCGGATATTGGAATTATAGGAGATTCGGTTGTATGTATCTCGGGCACTATGACACAACAGGGTGTTTTTAAGAGAACGGATACATCCAATGTAACATGGTCATGGAGTTTTCCAAATGGAAACACCTCTGATTTACAAAATCCACCAACACAAACTTATAATACTGCTGGAAATTTCGTGGTGACTGCGACTGCAACCAACAGTAGCGGATGCAAAGACACAGAACAAAAAAATGTTGTCGTAAATCCTTTACCGGTTGTTGATATGCCAGGCACAGCAACAATTATGTCTGGTACATCGCTCACTATTCCGGCAACCTATTCTCCAAATACAATTAATTGGCAATGGTCACCACAAACGGATTTGAGTTGTAGTACCTGTGCAACACCGGTGGCTACGCCCCGCTATAGTACAACTTATCATGTAGCTTTTACAGATAGTAACGGTTGCCGGAATTCAGCCAGCATCGATATTATCGTTGCATGCAAAGACGGAAACATTTTTGTTCCAAATACATTTTCACCGAATGGCGACGGCAGCAATGATAAATTTTATCCAAGAGGTAAGGGAATAGACAGAGTGCAATTGCTAAGAGTATTCAATCGCTGGGGCGAAGTAGTATTTGAGAAAGATAACTTCCCGGTAAACGATGCCAGTTATGGATGGGATGGAAGATATAAAGGAAAGAATCCGCAGGCTGGTGTTTATGTTTACCAGGTAGAGGTCTATTGTACCAATGGCGAATTGATAAAATTTACGGGTAATGTCGCATTGATTTTATAAAACTGATGTTTATGAAATTGCTTTGTGTGATCGATAAAAAATATTCTGCCACAGCATTGATCTTGCTTGGTTTCTTGTGCTGTATTAACATCAAAGCTAATAGCCAGGATCTTCATTTTTCTCAATTCTTCAACGCGCCATTGATCCGCAATCCATCACTTGCCGGCATTTTTACCGGCGATACAAGAGTTCAGGGAGTTTATCGCGGTCAATGGAATAGTGTAACAGATGCTTACAAGACAGCATCACTAGATGCAGAATTTAAGCGGCCTGTTGGTAAAGGAGATGATTTTGTTACAATAGGTCTGCAAACCATGTACGATCGTGCCGGAACTGTTGGTTGGACGACAATTCAGGCTATGCCTGCCTTAAATTATCATAAGTCGCTTAGTAATGAAAAGAATAGTTATTTATCGCTGGGGTTCATGGGCGGAGTTGTCCAAAACAGGATTGACCGATCCAAAATGACCACCAATAGTTCATATGACGGTCTTGGCGATGGTGAACCTAACCTCCAACCTCAGTATACCTATATCGACGGTAGCGTTGGAATGAGTTACAATGCAAGCCTGAATGACAATCCGGATAACAACTTTTTTATCGGGGCAGCTTTTCATCATTTCAACAGGCCAAAAAATTCATTCTATCACGATCCGAAAATTGAGCTCCATCCAAAATGGGTGTATTCTGCCGGGGTTCGGTTTTCTGTAGCTGAAACAGCCTACATGACTGTTCTTGGCGATCTTTCAAAACAAGGCTCATATACAGAAGTTATTGGTGGATTGATGTATGGGCTAAAACTTGGCGAGGATTATGACAATCCCGATTATGTTGTTCATGTGGGAGGCTTTTTTCGCTGGCAGGATGCGATCATTCCAACACTTAAACTGGACTATCACCCGTTTTCACTCACTTTCAGCTATGATGTAAATACTTCGCCATTAAAACTATCAAGCTATGGCCGCGGAGGCTTTGAGGTAGCAGTATCTTACATTGGCTTTTCAACCCGTAGTTCAAGCCTCGACGCAATACGATGCCCGAGATTTTAAGATCAGTGTCGATTTTCTCCAACCGTTAAACTATCTCAGACCTTTTAAATCTCAACATAAAAGCAACTCGTAAATCCATTCGGGCGATTATTAGGAAATGAAGTGTTATTTTTTTGACCGAGATATTTGGCTTCGGAAGGCATAAATTGACTCAAATGGCATTCTGAGCATATCCATTGATCCACAAATAAATGTTAAAAGAAGCCGTACTTGATTTTCTAAGTAATTGGTTTGTAAATAGTTTTTATTCATAGGGTTTTTACGTTGCGTAAATAAAAAAAAGGAACTATCATTGACATAATAAAATGTAAATTTGATACGTTGAAGCGAACTTTACTAATATTCTTTATTGTCTTTTTTTCGTCAGGTATCTTGTTAGCACAATCACAAACGAGTGCACCAACGGGTACGCCTGAGCGAATAATAAAGTTCTATCCAAACCCTGCTGCTTCACTAATCAACTTCGATTTTCAAAAGAATTACGACAAAGGATATTCAATCCAGGTTTACAATTTCCTCGGTAAACAAGTATCTGATCAAAAGAATGTATCGCCCAAAACGACTCTCGACGTTTCTGACTTTAATCGTGGAATTTACATTTACCAATTGAAAGATGGTAACGGTAAGATAGTTGAATCAGGAAAATTCCAGGTAGCCCGATAATTTATACACTCCATTCTTTTTTACTGCACTTCTACAATCAGGAATTTCAAGTATTGTGTTGTTTCTATGCCAGGAATGACAGGATGATCCGGCGATTGTGTCTGAAATACAACCTGGCGTATTTTCTTCCGTGCATCTTTTGCCGCCATATCAATTATCTGTAGAAATAACTCCGGTGATACGAGGTTTGTACAAGATGACGTAACGAGGAAACCTCCCTTACGCAGCATTTTCATACCACGAAGATTTATTTCTTTGTACCCGGTAATCGCCTTTTGAATTGTTTCCCTGCTTTTAGTAAAAGCCGGCGGATCAAGCATTACAACATCATATTTCTTTTCCTCTTTTGACCATTGCTTCAATACATCAAAGGCATTAGCCGCCTTGAATTGAACAATATTCTGCAGTCCATTTAGCGTTGCATTTTCTGTCGCCTGCCTCACGGCATTTTCTGAAATATCCAATCCCAACACTGATTTTGCGCCATAGGCTGCAGCATGAATCTCGAATGTACCGGTGTATGTAAATGCTCCCAGTACTTCAGCGCCCTTTACAATATTTTTTATTGCTTTGCGATTATCCTGCTGATCGAGGAAATAGCCCGTCTTCTGACCATTCTCAATATCTACATAGAACTTTAACCCGTTTTCATTGATTATAATCTTGGTATCAAATGGAGCCGATAGAAACCCTTTTTTCTGTTCCATACCTTCCAGTTCCCGCACAGGCACATCATTCCTCTCATAAATTCCCTTTGGATGAAATATTTCATTTATCGCTTTCACGATAGCAGGTTTCCAATGATCAATCCCCAAAGCGATTGTCTGAATAACAAAGTAATCATTGAATTTATCAATTATCATCTGCGGAAGTGAATCCGCTTCTCCAAACACCAATCTGCAATTTTCTGTATAACCTATTTTCTTTCTGTACTCCCAACATTGTGCAATTCTATTTTTAAAAAAATCTTCATTGATAACATCCGGTTTTTCTCTTGTCAGCAAGCGGATTATTATTTGTGATTTCGGGTTAATATACCCTTTACCAACAAATTTATTATCGTGCGTAAATACTTCAGCAATTTCACCCCCGGCAGGATTACCATCTATTTTATCTATTTCATTGGCAAAAATCCATGGATGCCCGTTAACGACACGCGGAGAAATTTTTCGTTTTAGAAACGCTTTGATCATAGCGGCAAATGTAGCATCAAGTAAAAGATAAAAAATCAAAAAAATAATGCCCCCACATACAGGTCTGTTTGAATCATTATCCTATTCTTTATTTATCTTCTCACCGGGTGTTCCCGGTATTTTTTAAAATGATAAACGGAGGACCGTCTTTCCAATCATTACTCGATGTAATGAATAGGGGCGCTACCGCGAAATTGCCGATGATCAAATCAATTTTCCCGTCGTGATCAAAATCGCCGGCATCCATTGTTAACCATCGACCTGTTTGAGCCCCGGGTAAACTGTAGGGAGTGAAATTGTAGTTACCATTGTTTTTAAGGTATACCAGGCTTTCTTCTGGATGATTCACATAGTCAGCAAAAAAAGAAATTGCTGCAATATCCAGGTCGCCATCATTATCATAATCTCTTGCAATCGCTTTATAGCAACCATTTAACGGATAAAAATATTGCTGCTTAAACTGGTTGTGCCCATCGTTCAGATAAATATAAATTCCATGAAATGGCTTTAAAATGGGCGAATAATCCGCATTATCTCCACAGGTATAAAGTATATCCGGGAAACCATCTTTATTAAAATCATCCATTTCAAAATACGATGAGCCATACACGGGGGGAAAACGCAATACTTCTTTTTCAGAAAATTTTCCGTTGCCCTCGTTGGTATAAAGAAAAATGCCTTCTTCTCCCTGCGCGAAAAGCACCCAGAAATCCTGCAGGCCATCATGATTATAGTCTTCCACGTATGCCTTAATAGCCCCAGGCAAGGGCCTGATAACATGGCGCAAGAACGAATCACCTTTATTCTCCATCCAGCTCAACGCACCAGTGAGGAATCCAAATTCGCAAATGAGGTAATCTTCTTTACCATCATTATTCAGATCAACAGGAGTTGCCTGTACCGGTCTTTGTAAACCGCTAAATAATTTTTTATAATCTGCCTTTCCGGGTTTTGTTACATCCATTGACAGTACGTTACCATAAGTTCCATTGTTTGGATGAATGATACCTATATTGCAAGCGATCCATTGCTGTTTCTGCTCCTCGATGTTTACTATAGGTCCGCCGACTTTTAATGAGTCTATCTCTTTTAAATCGCTGTTATAACGATAAACAGAGGTTTTCATAGCGTCTGCAATTACAAACGGCGCTTGTGTTGACGCCGTATCGATTCTTACAAAAGATGTTGCTGGCGTAGAATTTTTGAATGATGGCGTCTGAAGTTGGAAAAGAGACAAACCTTCTTTCGAAGGGTATACCCGGTTTTTATTTTCGTTGATACTATCTGGCGAAGTATAAATATAGTAATCTAAAATCTGTTGCCATTCTTCTTCGGTTACCAATGGCTTTGACGGGTAAAAATTTTTATCAAGAGTAAGATCAACTCTACTGTATGGATAGCTGGTTCCGTTAAAATTAAAGACGCCCAATCGGGGTCCCATTTGTGGCAATACCCCTTGTTCCCATGTTTTTGTATTGAGCCACGATGGCTCAGGCAACATATGGCAGGATTGACAATATTTTATTGCAAGGCTCTTCCCTTTTTCAATGTCAGAAGCATACACAGTTCTGTCAGGCTTTTTTTGCTTGTTCCCTGTACAAGAAATTAAAGAAAGAATTCCAAGAAAAAATAAAGCACATAAAAATCGTCTCATTATCATTCTTACTGTTTTCAACAAGTCATGAACTAATAAAAATTCATGCAAATAAGCCATTTTAATCCGGTAAACAAGAAAAGAAAAAGAGATAGGCAAATACCTATCTCTTTACTTTAATATACTAACTGCTAAATGTTCTATTGATTAGTAACCCGGATTTTGCGTAATTCTAACTGTTCCATCAGAGTTAAGGTTATCAACTTCTCCCTGTGGAATCGGAACGATTTCATTTTTATTTGCCGTCCAGTGTGCATTTGCTTTTAAAGGCCTGAGGGCTCTCTCTCTATCATAATAAGAATTCAGCACCTGGTCGGCTGTACCCCATCTTACGAGGTCAAAGAAACGCATACCTTCCATTGCCAGTTCCAATCTTCTTTCAAATTGAACAGCTTTTCTTGCGTAAGCCTGATCGGGGAATGTAGTGTACAGGCCGATCTTGTAATTATCAGCTAAAGCGGCTGTGCCGCCTGTTGCCCATGAGGCAGTTGCCGCATTATACGTACTGTTTTTGTACACCCATGTTGTTGGGTCAGTTACTCGGGTGCGTATTTGGTTTACATATCCCATAGCGGTTGGAAGATCATTTGCCTCTACCGCGCATTCTGCAGCCCACAGGATAATATCTGCAAAACGAATCAGGTTTACATTGTTCGCAACAAGCTCTGTCGGTCCCCAGTAAGCGCTTCCTACGTCAGTATATTGATCTTTCTGAGAAGCTGCATACACATTTTTCAATGGGCTCAGGTGACCATCATTGATCGGGTTTCTGATCCATGCATCACCAGGATGCGGGCCCCAATCCAGGTAAGGAATACCAGCACGACCCATTGTCCAGTCGATTCTTGGGTCTAATGTACCTGTATAAGCTCCGGCAGGATCACTTACCCAAGGCTTGTCAAACCAATTGTCTAAAAGTGGCAGACCAGTTGTGGCATCTGTTTTGAAAGCATTTGCCAAATCCTGCGAAGGATTATAGAAACCGCAACATGCACCGGGTCCACCAGTGTAAGGGAAGTTCAACATGTCGCCATAGTTACCATTTGGATCGCCACCCCAAACTGTTGATGAACCATCCTGTACAGATGTTTGTGCTGCAAACACCGATTCAGCGCTATTTTTTTGTGCAGGGTTAAAGTTTGAAAAGAAATGTGGCTGCAGTGCATATTTATCACCTTTTGTAGTGGTACCATTTTGTATGAGATCTTTCAACAGTGTATATGCATCTGTGTATTTTTTCTCAAACATGTACACTTTAGCAAGCATAGCCTTAGCTCCCCACACATTTACCCTTCCTGCTTCTGGCCATGTTGCAGGTAAATTATCAACCGCAAACTGAAGATCTGCTTCTATTTTTGGCCATACATCTGTAGTATTATTAAAGTCCAGGCTTGTTTGGTTTACGTTTTCATCAGCATAAACGATATTACCATAGATGCGTTTCAATTCAAAATGATAGAATGCTCTTAAAAAGCGGGCCTGTGCGGTTATCGTTGCTATATGGTCAGCTGAAACATCTGTTGCAGTGGCTAACGTAGCCAGTGCATCGTTGCAACGTTGCGCTCCTGCATAACACATTTTCCATTTTGGTCCGAGCAAACCACTTGTTGGAGTTACACTCCAGTCTTCCAATGCTGCAATTACGGAAAAGTCTGTAGGGTCAGAGCCTTTATAAGCATCATCACCAGCAACACCACCATATACCCAGTTTGAAGTACCTGATGTTTGGTCGTCACCGGATGCACCTGCTCCGTCCACCAGAGAGTAGGCACCAATTAACAACGCCTGAACTCCTTTTTCATCTGCAAGAATTGACGGGTTTACAGTACCCAACGGCTTTTTATCCAGGAAGCTCTTGCTACATGCATACGCAGCTGCAATAGCTATAACGGCCACCGGGATTAAGTATTTAAATTTTATCTTTTTCATATTATGCAAATAAATTAGAATTAAAAATTTAGGTTAACTCCGACCAGGAATGAAGGTGTATGCGGATAGTTACCCTGGTCAATACCAAATGCACCGATGTTGTTGATATTGCCATTCGAATCCGGCGGAGTTTGTAATTCAGGATCCAATCCTTTGTACTTGGTTATCGTAAACAGGTTGGCGCTCTGTACATAAATTCTCAAATTGTCAATTCCAACTTTTGACAGAATACTTGTAGGTAATGTATAACCGATTTGAACTTGTCTGAGACGGAGGTAAGAACCTTTACTAACAAAATAGCTGTTGGTCGATTGGTCCGTACTGAAACCACCTTTTGTACGGAATACAGGGATAGTAGCATTTGTGTTGGTTGCTGTCCATGAATTCAGCGCAGCCTCCCTTCTCATAGCACCTTTAAAGAAATCAGGGAAGTCTGTATAGTAAAGAGTCTGATTAAAAATGTCATTACCATGAGATCCAAAGAAGAATGCAGAAAGGTCAAAACTTTTATAACCCAATGACAGGTTCAATCCATAAGTGAAATCAGGATTGGGGTTACCAATTATAGTTCTGTCATCAGCATTGATCTTTCCGTCGTTGTTTACATCTTTAAATTTGAATACACCAGGTGTAGCATCATCCTGGGTCGGTGATTTAGCTACATCGTCTGCGTCTTTAAATAAACCAACAACCTGGTATCCGAAGAATGTTCCGTATGGATGACCTTCCATGTTACGTTGCAACGTCACGTTCCTGATTGAACCTGGTTCAAAATAACCAGAACCTGGAACTGAAAGTATTTTGCTCTTGTAAGTTGTGACCATACCAGTTACGTCAAAGCGGAAATCCTTACCTACTCTGCCATGATATGTACCACTGAAGTCAATACCTGTTGATTGGTTATCTGCAATATTTACATAAGGAAGTTGCGGGTCACCAATTACAACTACATCATACAATACGCTTGAAGATGGTTGGAATAATAAACCTGTAACCTTCTTTTTATACCATTCAATAGTAAAGTCAATTTTATTATTAAGAATAGTCGCATCCAAACCAACGTTTGAAATGATATCGCCTTCCCAACTTGTATTGGGGTTTCCAAGATATGCTTTGAAAAATCCGGAAAACGGTGTTGTGTTTGTACCGCTGATATCATATGCTGATCTGTCGCCCGGGCTTGCATAAAGGTTGTAAGGGTTGGTAGAAGGCACGTTACCAAATGTTCCCAGCTTACCCCAGCTATATCTTAGTTTCAAGTCATTCACAAAACTTACAGTCTTCATGAAATTTTCTTGTGAAATTCTCCATGCTGCAGATACGGCAGGGAAATAACCAACCTGTGATCCTTCAGCAAAAACTGATACGGCATCACGTCTGATACTTGCATTCAACAAGTATTTGCTGGCGTATGCATATTCCAGTTTTCCGATTACAGACCAAACTGCAAGTTGTCCCGCACTACCAGAGTTTGATTGTGCTCCTGTACCTGTGTTGATTGTCCAGTAATCAGGGTTTTCTGAAAAGTAATTAGCTCTCGTAGCACCGGAATATCTGTAATACGTACTTTTTGCTTCAGTACCGCCCAATATTTTGATACTATGATTGCCAAATTCATTAGAATATGTCAGTGTATTTGTCCATGTCCAGTTAGTGGTATAACCGCCGCCTTCACTAAAAGAATTGGAACCAGTGTTACCTTCCGCATTTTCATAAGCCACATAGTTAAAGTTGTAATTGTAGTTGTTATTGATATTACCACCATAACTTGTTCTTGCAGTAAAGTGCTTTAAGATATCAACTTCAGCAAACACATTTCCAGCCATATTCCAGTTGTTGGTACGATTATCTTTTGTTCTGTAAAGATTTGCATACACGTTTTGAGCATTACCTAAATCCTGTGATTTTGTGCCAGCAAAATTGCCGGCCTCATCATAGATAGGTATAATCGGGTCTTCACGAAATGCCATACTGAATGGGCTTCCTTCTCCCTGGTTTCCGTACCGTGGGTTTTGCTGATAATACAGGTAGAGGTTTTCACCGATCCTGATGTTGTTTTTTATATTGAACTGTGTATTAGCTCGCATCGAATATCTCTTATTAAACTGGTACCGGGCAATACCTTGCTGATTGAGATAACCCAGTGAGAAGAAATAAGAGCTTTTATCAGAACCGGCACTTACAGAAATATTATGACTTTGAACAGGAGCGTTCCGGGTCATTTCTTTATACCAATTCGTTCCTACTTTGTTCGCTTTAGTAATCTGGTTGGAATTAATATCATAGAATTTCATATCAACCACTGAGTCTGTAGGGCAATTACAAAGAGTATATCCTGCATTGGTGCCGCCGTGACTTAACACCTGGATATAATCAGGTATTACCGGCGTAGCACCAGTACCATACTGTTTATTACCCCAGCTCGCATCACCAGGATTTAATCCTGAGTTGCGTAGTTGCTGCCAGATAGCGTTTGCTTCTTCTGTAGGGCTGGCCATATCATAACCCGGGCCTTTTGTTGTCACGCCGTAATATGCATCATAGCTCACTTTTGCTTTACCGGCTTTACCTCTTTTTGTTGTAATGATGATTGCGCCATTTGCACCTTGCGCACCATATATCGCAGCAGCAGCATCTTTCAATACCTGCATTGATTCCACGTCGGCTACATTAATATTATGTAAATCGCCTGGAACACCGTCGATAATAACCAGTGGCTGGTTATTACCAAACGTAGTGATACCTCGAATGCGAATATCACTTGCACCACCAGGTTGCCCTGATGTTATGATATTAACACCAGAAGCACGGCCCTGCAGTGCTTCCTCACCGGTACCGGCCGGCATCTGTTTCATGTCTTTAATGTTTACCACTGCAACAGAACCAGTGATATCCTTTTTCTTTTGTGCAGTGTAACCTGTAACGACGATTTCGTTCAGGCTTGACACTTTTTCTTTCAATGAAACTGAGATGGAAGAAGAAGAGCCAATATTGATTTGCTGCTCTTCAAAACCTACTGAAGAAAAAACCAAGGTGTTTTTACCTGCTGGCACATTTACTGAAAACTCACCGGATGCCGTAGTAGTAGTGGCAACAGTGGTTCCTTTCACAGAGATCGTAGCGCCAAGAAGGGGTTGATTGTCGGGGCCTGTTACCTTACCGGTAACAACTTTTTGCCCAAAAACAGAAAAGGAAAATAATAGCACACTCAAGGTTAGTGCTAAACCTCTTGCAGTTAGTTTGGCAAGCATAAGCGTTTTAGTTTTGAGGATGTGAATGAATGATCGTATAAATTTAAGGCGTTTATCTATTAAACAAATAAAATATTTTAAAAAATTTTAAAATAGTATTAACAAAGGCTAAAATTGTATTACCTAATGAGTGTTAGTCGGTTAACTGAGCGTACAGTTCCCAGGAGTTTTTGCTTGCCAAAAAATTTTAAGAAGTCGACAGATGATCATACTTGTGCTGTGGATCTGTACGATGTAAGGACAATTTGACGGCTCATACTACTTGGCGTTATTCTTGACAAACTTACCTTTGCGCCAATTTTTGAAAACTATGAAGCATAAACACGCAAATAATTCAGAGAATATCAGTGAAAATGACAATACTACAGCGGTAGACATCAATGCAGATGCTGATGTGCCTGGAACAGGCCATTTGAATGAACCGATTGGTACCGAGAGTGAGATTGAGAAATTACAGAAAGAAGTGGCGGACTGGAAAGATAAGTATGTGCGACAAATTGCAGAGTTTGACAATTTCCGCAAAAGAAATGCAAAGGAAAGACTTGAATTAATGCAAACTGCAGGCAAAGAAGTGATAAAAGATCTTTTGGATGTACTAGATGATTGCGACAGAGCTCAGAAACAGATGGAGTCAAGTGATGATTTAAAAGCAGTAAAGGAAGGGGTTCTTTTGGTATTTAATAAACTGAGAAACATGATGCAGTCAAAAGGATTGAAAGCAATGGAGTCTATCAAATCGGAATTCAACCCGGATTTACATGAAGCAATCACGGAAATTCCGGCGCCTACTCCAGAATTGAAAGATAAGGTACTTGATGAAGTGACGAAAGGCTACTACCTGAATGACAAAATTATCCGTCACGCAAAAGTTGTAGTAGGTAAATAAAACTCCAGGCCATGAGTCATTAGCTACGAGCTGGCTCAGGCAAATAACAAATTTATTGCTCGTAGTTTATAGCTAAAAGCTTATATGTCTAAAAGAGATTATTACGAAGTATTGGGCGTTGGTAAAACGGCTTCTGCTGATGAGATAAAGAAGTCTTACCGTAAGGTAGCCATGCAATATCATCCTGATAGAAATCCAGGGGATAAGGCTGCGGAAGAAAAATTTAAAGAAGCGGCGGAAGCATACGAAATATTGAGCGATACGGACAAAAAAGCACAATACGACCGGTATGGACATGCAGGGGTAAGCGGTAATGGTCGTGGCGGATTTAGTGGTGGTGGAATGAATATGGATGATATCTTCAGCCAGTTTGGCGATGTTTTCGGAGATGATTTATTTGGTAGCTTTTTTGGTGGAGGGCAAAGAAGAGGTGGCGCTCAGCGAAGCAGAGGAATTCGTGGAAGTAATCTGCGCATCAAGCTAAAACTTACTTACGAAGAAATAGCGAAGGGTGTAACAAAGAACATCAAGGTAAAAAAGTATGTCGCATGCGGTACTTGCGGAGGCAGCGGAGCAAAAGATAAAAACAGTATTCAAACCTGTTCTACCTGCGGCGGCAGTGGCCAGGTGCGAAAAGTTCAAAACACTTTTCTTGGCCAAATGCAAACTGTTACAACCTGCCCGACATGTAACGGTGAAGGAACAACAATTACATCGAAATGCGGGACATGTAAAGGAGAAGGCCGTGTTTTCAATGAAGAAACTGTTACTATCGACATACCAGCCGGCGTTGTAGAAGGGATGCAATTAAACATCAGCGGAAAAGGTAACGCAGGTGAAAGAGGTGGTATGCCCGGTGATCTGATTATCTTAATAGAAGAGGAACCACATAAAGAGTTACAACGGGAAGGCCTGAACGTAGTTTACGATTTGCACATTTCTTTTACAGATGCAGTTTTTGGTATACAAACAGAAGTACCGACAATTGATGGAAGAGCGAAGATCAAAATTCCTGCAGGCACCCAAAGCGGAAAAATATTCCGATTAAAAGGCAAAGGTTTTCCAAATGTAAACTCATATGAAAAGGGTGATCAGTTGGTACATATTAATGTCTGGACGCCCCAACATGTGAGTGCAGAAGAGAAGGCAATGCTGGAGAAACTGAATAACTCGGCAAATTTTAAACCTAACCCGGATAAAACAGATAAAAGCTTCTTCGATAAAATGCGGGAAATATTCAGCTAATCTTATTGATCCGCAGCAGCTTCTTTCTTTCGCTTTTTCTTGGAATATAAAATTTTTGCCTGCTGAACGAGCTGAACAAATTCCTGTTGCACGGGGGTATTTTGTTCCGCAGTAGTAGCAGCTAACGTAGCCGTATCATTCCAGTTGATCATTTTTGCATTGGCGGATTGTTTCAGTAGTAATCCAAACATAATGACCGCCGATGAAAACCGATACGAAGGCAACATTTCTTTAAACTCCGTAAAATGGTTGATGGCAGTATAGTTGTATTCTGTCATATTGCTTTTGTTTCCGGGCAGCTTATAGTTAAGTTGAATTTCCGCAAACTTTTCTTCCTTGTCATTTTTTTCAGCAGGCACTATTTCAAACACAGCCATCATTGATTGACCAGACCCCACCTCTCCGCCTTCTACGGTCGATAATGTATCTTTCAATGCTCCCATTTTATTGTCAAAGCCGATTAACCGGTATTCTTTCACCAATTGTTTATTGAACTCTACGTTCATATACACATCATCCGCAATGGCGTAAAGTGTTTGAGTAAACTCTTGTAACAATACTTTTTCAGCTTCATGATAGCCATCCAGGTAGGCAAAGTTGCCATTCCCTTTTCTTGCCAGCGATTGGATTTTTGAATCTTTATAGTTACCCATTCCCACACCAAGGCAGGTAAGATAAATACCGGATTGTCGCTGCTTTGCAATCATCTCTTCAAGATCTTCATCTTTTTTTAAGCCTACATTAAAGTCTCCATCGGTAGCGAGTATCACACGATTATTTCCATTCTTAATAAAATGATGTGACGCTAAGTTATAAGCCAACCGGATTCCGGATTCACCAGGCGTAGCGCCACCAGGAGTTAATTCATCAATCGCTTTTAAGATGCTGTCCTTCATACTTCCGCTTGTAGGATTAAGCATAGTAGCTACCGTGCCTCCATATACGACGATCGATACGGTATCTTTTGCCCGAAGATTATTTACTAATAACCGGAATGCGGATTTCAATAGCGGCAACCGGTTGGGCATGTCCATTGAGCCAGAAACATCGATCAGGAAAACAAGGTTACTGGCAGGCAAAGAATCAAGGTTTAATTTTTGCGAAGAGACATTCAGGAAAAATAATTGATTAGCGACGTTCCAGGGACAATTGGTCACTGAGGACCGGATATCAAAAAGATTTCGCCGCTCTGGTTGATTATAATTATTATTGAAATAATTGAGCATTTCCTCGATACGCACTGCGTCAGGCGGCACTAAAGTTCCCATTGTAATAAACCTTCGCACATTGCTGTAAGATGCACGGTCGATATTCAGTGAAACAGTTGTCGACGGATATTTCTCTGCGTTAACAAATCGGTTTTCTACAATGCTGGCATACGTTTCATCGCCGGTGAACCATTCTTTTTGTGATTCTCGTGTAAGGTTTCCCGTGAGTGAAGCCAGTCTATCTCTTTTTAATGCAGAAACATTCGCCGGTAACATCTTCATTTTGACAGCAACATAATTGTCTGCATTGACTGCGATAGTTTGTTTGTAGTATCCATCATAAGAGAAAGTAAGGCTGTCTTTTTGCCTGTTGGTAACAATTCCGAAAGCTCCTTCTGACCCGCTATGATAAACGTAACCGGTTGAGTGAAGAAGAATACTCACATTTTGCAATAAATTACCAGACTCGTCTTTTGTCTCTCCCCGCAGATAAAATTGCTGGCCATTCGCTATGAAGGCAAGAATTGTAAATAACAGTATATAGCTTGTTTTTTTCAAAGAGGTAAGATCTTATGCAATCAATCAACGGGTACTATTCCGCTAGTTGATAAATCTCTTTCAAATTACGGCCAAGTCCATCATAGTCCAAACCATATCCGACTACAAATTTATTCGGAATTGAAAACGCAAGATAATCTATCGTTATCGGATATTCCGTCGCATCCGGTTTATGTAGCAATGCGGCAATTTTGAGCGACGCTGGCTGCTGATGTTGCAATCCGGGTAAGAATTCGTGTAATGTTTTTCCTGTGTCAACAATATCTTCGATCAAAACGATATCCCTGTTATGAACGTCCTCCATTAATCCAATTGACGTAACAACCTTGCCAGATGATTTTGTGCCCTGGTAGGAAATCAGTTTTATAAAACAGATCTCCGCCTCTACTTCAATATACTTGAATAAATCAGCAGCAAACATAAAAGCGCCATTTAACACACCTATAAAAAGTGGTCGCTTGCCTTTATAATCTTTATTGATAGTTTCAGCCAGTTCTTTTATCCGACTTTGAATTGTTTCTTCGGAAAGGAAAATCTTGAATTGTTTGTCGTGTATGCTGATTGCAGACATTGAAACCTATTAATTATTAATTGCCGATCTGTTATCGTAAGAAGTACTGTTAGTTTTCGATACGAGTCTGGGGGCGACAAGCGCTTTTCGTTGTAAAAATAGCTTTTCTCCGTTTGCCGGTTGCTGATCATTGGAAAGTTTATTGTACTCCAGCAAACTTTCCAGTCTTATCGCTTCAGCCTGTGCAATATCAAACAACGTTTCGCCATCTTGTACGATATGAAACTCGTTGTTTCCTGTTTTTCTTTTACGTTGCAAAAAAATCAACTGGTCTTCCGCTACAATGTCCGCCTGCTCCATATCGTTAAACTCAAATAAACGAGCCAATGGAATATTGAAATGATCGGCAATCGTGAGATAGGCCGTTCCTTCCTTTGCAAAAATTACTTTTGTGTCGTTTATCTTAAATATTCCTTCAGGGTAGTCCTTCACTTTTGCCTTTAATTTGTTGCCAGCCTGATCATCGTTTTCATTTACCTCTGCAGGTGAAGAGTAAACACCAGGACGCAATTTATTTTTTGCAATATCGGTGTTATCATCTTTCAATTTACCCAAAGCAATTAGCGTATAGTCATTCAGGTTATAATCTTCAATCAGTTTAATCAGTATCTGCGGATACTTGGGGTTGGTTGCATAACCGGCTTTCTTTAATCCCCATGCCCAATCTTTATAATTCGTTGGATCAAGATTGAATAACGAAGAATATCGGGGGCTATTCTTTAAAAAGTCTGAATGATCCCGATATGAATCTTCGGCATTATCATATTTCCGGAAGCATTCGCCGCGGGCATCATCATCGTGTGTCACCGATTCACCTGTCCAACCTGTTTTACATTTAATACCAAAATGGTTATTTGATTTCATTACCAGGTCACTTCCTCCAGCTTCAGTTTCATGAATACCTTGTGCCAATGTTATAGAAGCCGGCATACCAGTCCGGATCATTTCTTCGATTGCAAGGTCTTTGTACGTTGCTATGTATTGCTGTATAGCATCGTCTGGCTGTGCCAATAACAATTTCGAAATTACCAGTAAAAAAACAGCAATTATTGTTTTCTTATTCCGCATGAATTAATTACAGCTTTCTGATTAAAAACAAACCATCACGGAGTGTTATTAGTACAGTTTCAATATCATGTCTTTGTTTAATCATTTCGTTAAATTCCTTCACTGCCCTGGCCGATTTCCCTTTTACTGGCTCATCAAAAACCTGTCCATGGAAAAAAATATTATCGGCTAAAATAAAGCCGTTTTTCCTGAGTTTAGGCAAAACCAGGTTAAAATAGTCGATATAGCCCGTTTTATCTGCATCGATAAAAACAAGATCCCAGGTTTCATCTAAGCCGGGCAGTATATCTAACGCTGAACCAGTATGTAAAATTATCTTTTCACCAGAAGGAGATCGTTCAAAAAAACTTTTTGCTCTCGTGCTGTCCTGTTCTCTCAACTCGATAGTGTGTAATAGCCCATCTTCTGTCAACCCTTTCACAAGGCACAAAGCGCTATAACCGGTAAACGTTCCGATCTCAAGTATTCGTCGCGGGCGAATCATAAAACTAATGGCTTCCAACAATTTTCCCTGCAGATGACCGCTTAGCATATGCGATTCCGGATGATTTCTGGTTGTAAAATCTGATACTTCTTTTAGTAAGTCATCTTCCGGCGTTGAAAATTCTTCCGCATACTGCTGAACTTTCGAATGAATTAAATCCATGCAAAAAAATTTTCGCAAAGATAGCCCGAACGGGTTAGTATGAATCCTTGTAGAAAACTGGTATTGTTACGAGTATGAAGCAATACTTCTACTCTTCTTTTCTATAAATAATGGTTCCACTATTCTCAACACAATTGATATTGTATACTTTGGATCTGCAAATTTTTAAGATTAAACCTATCCAACAGACTAACTACAGATGAATCCGAATGTTACCATGGCACTGATATCCGTACTTGCCTTATCCTTTCCGCTCCTCATGTTAATTTTTACCGGCCTGGTAAAACATAAAAGTTTTCCGGTTCTCTGCATTTATTATGCTTTGATGATTTTTGATAATTGCGTGGGAGAAGGTTACTTACCCATTCCTGAAAGCATATCACGCTACACGGGAACTATCTGCAACATGCTCGATCCGTTGCTTATGCTTGGCTTTATAATTTATTTCAGTCGTTCACCATTAATCAAAAAAAGAATAGCGTGGTTAATTGCATGCCTTGTAGTATTTGAAATATTTTCTGTTATTGTTTTTGGTTTTAACAAAAACGGTCTGGCTGTAGCATTAGGCCCAGGGCTTACTGCCATGCTATTATTAAGCGTTTATTTTTTTCTGCACCAGGTCAAATTGAGCGTTACAAAAGGAAAAGCTATTGGGAAAGCAATAATGATCTCAGCATTGGCATTTATGTATGGATGCTATTTTATTATTTACCTGGTTTCCTTTGTTTTTAAAAACCCCGACCTTGCAAGTTCTCTCCTGATACTTTATTTTATCAACTTGTTTTCATGTTCAGCAATGGCCATCGGAATTCTAATTGAAAGCCAACGTGTAAAAAAACTGAATGAGTTATTAATTGCTCGGA
Source organism: Chitinophagaceae bacterium (assembly GCA_049840875.1). Taxonomy (GTDB): domain Bacteria; phylum Bacteroidota; class Bacteroidia; order Chitinophagales; family Chitinophagaceae; genus JAFDYH01. Next base: position 1,008,101 of record JASGJE010000011.1, read on the forward strand.
AAGAAATGGCGGAGATATATTCGTCCATATCTTACCGGTCAGTAAAACCGAAGGTTTTTACAGCATTTCGTAAAAGATTTCTAATTAAATAGTGAGATTGTTATTGTGTTACGTCCGCCCAATAATTGCTATAAAGATTTTGAGTAGACAGCAAATCGTTATGATCGCCTTCCGCAGCAATACAACCATCTTCCAGGATATAAATCCTGTCGCAGAAGTTTTTTAATACATGAAGGCGGTGCGTGACAAAGATTATTCCCATCACAACCTTTAATTTTTTAAGCAGCTCAAGTACAAATAGCTCTGTTTTCCTGTCCATCGCAGAAGTAGCCTCGTCTAATATCAATAATTGCGGTTGATGATACAAAGCCCTTGCCAATGCGATAATTTGTTTCTGGCCGCCGGATAGATTAATGCCTTCTTCTCCCACAATCGTCATGTAAGATTGTGGCAACGCATCTATCATTTCACTTAAACCTGTTTCCTGTAAGAACCGTAGAACCTTTTCAGGATTTTTGACTGCATCATCAAAAGCGATATTATTAAGAACAGTGCCATTGAAGATATGAACATGTTGTGGCATAGTTGCGACTACATTCCTCCATAGTGTTAAATCGATATCCTGTAAATGGCTAATTTTGTTGATAATAATTTTCCCGTTTTCACTGTCATACTTCTTTTGCAGTAGTTGCAGTAATGTGCTTTTACCGCATCCATTCTCTCCCATTATCGCAATTATTTCTCCCTTGCTTACAGAAAAAGAAATGTCATTTAATATCCGCCTGTGGCCTGGAAAACGAAATGCCAGGTTACGGATTTCTATTGAATCAAATAGAAAAGATTCGTTTTTCTCCGTCTCCTTCTCTTTTTCTATACCCGTAAACTCAAACATGCGATCAAAAGCAATCTTAGCTTCATTTACCGGTATAGCTAACAGTGCAAGATTGGCTACAGCAGGAAGCAATGCGCCGCATATTCCCAATACTGCGATTAATTCGCCGGTTTCCAATTCATTATTCAATACTGAATAACCACAGAAAAACAAAACTCCGGTAAGAAAAAGTACCGCAAACGAATTGGCAATGAAGGAAAGTTTTATTTGAATTTTACCCAGCAGCACTATTTTATCCTGGTAAAATTGGTACACAGATTTATTAATACTATTAAACAATTCCTGTTTATTGTTATCTTTTATCGGATCAATACCTTGTAGTGTTGAAATATAATTGCTTTCAACAGCAGCATAAGAAGACATCGTATTTCGCTGACCATCCATTATTCTTTTATTGAACCGGAAAACCAGGTAAAAGAAAACCGGCATAGCAAGAAGGCAGGCAATGCCCATTTTCCACGAATAAAAAAAGACGAACGCCGATGAAATCAGCACAGTAAGAATATCAATAATCATATTGCCTGCCAATTGGCTTATCACCCTCTGAATTCTGGCCGTGTCGCCCAGCCTTGCTGTCAGGTCGCCAATTTTTCTTGTATCAAAAAATGGTTTAGGCAAATGCAGCAGGTGGCTGTAAAAAAAATCGAGTACCCGGCTATTAAAATCTTTTGATTGCCGGAGTAAAAAATATTGGCGCAAAGCAGATAGGCCTTCTTTGGCCAGTAGCAATAATAAAACAAGTGCAATACCGAGATTCAGCTTCAGGTATTGTTTCTTCGGCAATATCTCATCTATGAGGCGCTGGGAAAAAATAGCCATTACTAAGCCCAACACACATATACCTACCCCCAATACTATCGCTATGGAAAGGATAGGCATGTCTTCCTTTATCAATGTTTTTATCCATCTTCTCTTTTGCTTTCTTATATCTTCAGACCTTCTGAAATTTTCATTTGGTGAAAGTGTTAAGCATCTTTTCGATTGCCATATCCTATTCAATTCGTCTTTTGATAGTTCTTTAATGCCACTGGCTGGGTCACCAATAAGAAAAATTTCACTACCTGCTTTAGATCTTGCTGACAGCCCATAACAAACTATATAATGCTGCAGATTACTCTCTACTAAAACGTGCAGGATGCAGGGTTCGCCGTGCTCTATCAACGATTGCATATCTGCTTCACAACCTTCCGCATCAAAGCCACATTCTTTTGCAGCCTGGTATAACCCTAAAAGAGTAGTGCCGGTGATAGATGTACCGCTCAGCCTTCGAAGGTTTTCAAGGTTATTTGCCCCGCCGTAATATTGAATCAGGGAAAGAAGACAAGCCACCCCACAGTCGGATTGGTCTTGTTGCAGAATCACTTTAAAATCTGGATATTTCAATTCATTCAAATTTTAAAATACTCCTCCAGTTCCTGTAATGTATCTGTACTTGTATGAATGTCCTTTATTATTTCTCCTTTTTCCAGCAATATTATTCGTTTGCACAAATCCGTTATGTGGTTCAGATCGTGACTGCTTATTACAATCGTTGTCCCTTTTTCGGCATTAATCTTTGCAAGCATGTTCTTCAACCGGATTTGTGAACTGGGGTCTAAATTGGCAAAAGGCTCATCTAATATTAAAAGTTGAGGATTGTACAATAAACATGCGGCAATGCCCACCTTAAACTGGTTGCCCCTTGACAAATCCCTGATGTACGTTTTCTTGCTGATACCTCCATCAAAAAAAACTTCAAGAGTTACGATGAAATCATCCACTTCCTTTTTTGACAGGCCATGCAATTTGCCTACGAAATAAAAATACTCGTACGGCGTGAGATAAGGAATCAAAAAACCTTCATCAAGGTAAGCGGCGGTAAACCCCTTCCACTGATCGTTTTCAGAAACGATGTAATCGCCGATCGCTACTTTACCTTCGTCTGCACGTACCAAGTCAAGCATCAATCTGAACAAGGTCGTTTTACCAGCTCCATTATTGCCTACAAGGCCGATCAACTCAGATTTTCTGAACTCCAGCAACGGAATATTTACTGCTACTTTCCGATTATATACTTTCTTCAGACTGCTGACTGTAATCATATTTAACGCTCCTTGAAACCTTTCAGAATTTTATACTTATTCTTTAAAAATTGCTTATATAGAATTTTAATCCACCAGTCCTGGACAATAAAAGACACCAAGCCGATAAACCCTACTGCTAATAACCTCACTTCCACATTATGTATGGCGATAAAAGGCAAATACAAAACAAAGGCAACCATAAATACGATCAGAGAATATATCCATTGCATTGCTCCTATACCTTGAAAATTAAAAGAAGAAGATCCGGAAATGTCCAAAAACTTGTAATTAAAACAAGCTAACCAGCAGGCGATAACCGGCATAATGCCAATACAAAAAAAATAGGCAGGTACTAATAAACCGATCACTTTCACATCAATTATTGCATAAAACAGACTCGCAATAAAAGTAACCGTACAAACCATCGCAATAAGCCTGAACCTGGCCTTGACTAGTGACTTAAAAGAAATATTGCTTATCATGATGCCATCAAAATAAGCGCTTTGCCATGCAAAAAAGAATTGGCCATAATTAATGGAAAACATGCCTACGATAAGGATAGCAGCAACTACTGGTATCCCGATTGCATTTGAAAAAACCTCTGGCTTGAATACTATAAAACCATACAAAAGAAAAATAAATGATAGTATAAAAAGAGATCGCGGTCGTTTATTTCTCAAAATCATCTTAAGTTCAATCATCATTAGGTCAGATAACAAACTGCTGTTTGAAAATTGCAAAAACGTTCTTATACCGCTTTTGCCTTTAGCGCTATCTTCTAAATAGAAGCATTGCCTCAGCCTTTTGAAATAGATACCAGAATGAACAACCGCCCATACTATAAATACTATAAGCAGCCAGGGTTTTTCCAACATGCCCGTAAGTAGCATTGATGCTAGTTGCCGTAGTGAAAATATCCCCAACCAGTCCAATACAAATAGCGCCCCAAGAAGCACCAGAAAAAGAATAGTTCCGCGATTACTGATTGATTGATGCTTTACATAAAGCGCCAAAAAATGATTGCCTATACACAAACCTGCAATATCCAGTACAAAAAAGAAAGTGTCTTCACCATTATGGGCCGGTGCAATCGCATTTAGTACAAAAGGAATAAACAGCAGCCAGGGCAAAACATTAAAAATTGTAAAAAGTGAGCGAAGGGTGAAAAATAGCCCAAGTTTTCGTCTCGAAATGTTTTGGAGCAAATAGGGCTTGAAGATAAAGGAAGGCAATTCCTGGAAAATATACCGGGCAATAAGGTCTATCAAAAAATAAAGCAGGATAAATCCTAAAAAAACACTTGTGTTACTCTTACTCCCTGCATATTGTTGTACTAATTTCTCCATATACAGGCCCAGCAAAAGAGCAGAAACCAGAACGTACAATAAAAAGAATGCCTGTATTAACCTTACGGCTATTCCTTGCCCTTTATTTTGCCCACGCACAAACGATTTCCATTGGTGAGATAGCAACTGGTAAAATAGGTGTTTCGAGCTGCTCGTTATCATAGTTTAATCAAATAAATTTCCAAAAGCTACTTCTGTATTACATTATGTGATTAATTTTCCTTTTTAATATCTGTTTATCGCCATTGTAAGATTATCAATCTTCGTTTCCCCTTTAATAGTTTTTATCAGTTTGTGCTCTCTGTTATAAATAAAAAAACTTGGTATAGAGTTCGTGCCAAATGTTCTGTAGAAGTAATCGGATGTATCTATACCTACAGATAAAAAAGGCAGCTCACTTAGCTTATATGTCTTTATGAATTCTTCTGTTCTTTCTTTCGTCGCTCCTGTTATCATAATAACAGGGCAATCTTTAAACGCGACCTGATTTAAGTTAATTTGTTCTGCCATATATTGACAATGTTCACAATCGGGTGAAAACTGGCTTACAATTACGGGCTTATCATCAATCTCATCTCCTTTTTTGAAATATTGAAAGTTTAGCTTAGGTAAGTTATGAATGATAACACCAATTTCTTTTTTCATCTTGAGTACTTTATAACATCGCCAACCAATAAAGGCAGCAGCCAAAAAGAGAATAATCAAAATCACTATTTGAATATTTTTTTTCATTTTTACAAAATTTGAATTAATAAAAAACAAACAAAAAACACGTACAACAATAGCCCGATACCGTATGATTTCAAGACAATTGCTATTGATTTCTTTAAACTAATTCCCAGTCTATTTCTAACACCTATGGCAAATAATAAAACATATAAAAGGTCAAACACGTTCAATATCTGTAAAGGAAACAATAGATATTTGTCATTCACACCTTTGAAAAAATATGCCACTGACAAGGGTGAAAAAGTAGAAATCTCGTCAACGTTAGCAGGTGACCAGAATGTCATCCATAATAATTTCAATACAATCGGGAATATCAATGCAATCTCAGCATGTGCCGCAGTCAGTAAACATCCTTTCCATTTTAAAGCCAAATTTGACAATAGTGAATAAACATAAATACAAACAGCAGGTAAATAAATTTTTATTATAACATAACAAGGCAAAAATAGATATCCCACCCACAATAACTTTTTCCGTTGCAACAATAGATACTTTATTCTGTCAAATTCTATTTGACTTCCCCAAGAATTAAAGAAAAAAGTATCAGTAAAGACAAATTTGTCAATGTAGATCTGTACACTCAAATAAATACATACGTAAATAAGTATTAACAAATATGCTTTTGTGAACTTACCTTTTTCTTCCCCTATTGCAACCATCATAAATCAAAAGCACTGTAATTTGTTTAACGCAATCTTAGATAGTGGTTTTGGCAAAAACAATTTTCTATTTAAACAGTGTATACATCATCAAAAAACTTGCACTGTGTACGAGATAGATTTTAGTTTGATTATTCTACACGATTCTTTATTCGAAGAATAAAGTAAATGAAAAGGATAATATAAGTAATAACAGAAAACCATCTAACTACTCCTTTCTCACTTAGAGGTGTTAAAACTAAAATCAAATTAATAGTAACTATTATTGCGATTGCAAATGTCCATTTCTTCATAGTAGATAATTCTAAATTCAACAAAAGTGATTAAGAAAGGCATGAGCAATAAAACTCACGCCTTATAACGTTATTTGGAATCTAGCGCCGCCGCCGCACCATAGCCTGAGCAAAACCCCGTTGTTATCGCACCTCCAATCAGCCATCCTAACCCTCCAGAAAGCCATCCGCCTACGAACGTGACGACACCTGCAACGGCACAGCCAACTCCAACTGCCTTATCAGCCTTATTTCCCCCCTCAACCATTTCCATCTCATTCATTTCTAATTTTTTCATTTTAAATGTTTTTGATTTTAATATTCCCTTATTGTATATACCGGCCAGTATATTGGGCGTCGGGCATATTCCCTCACGGTTTTATCCGCTCCTTGATCGCTTTATAAAGCAATAGCAATCTAAATGAAGCAATAGAACTTTCTTATGCAGATTTTGCATACATATAGTTGGTGGAATGTATAATAAGGGTAACCACTAGCATCAACAACTGTCTTTTATACCGAAATAAAGAAGTGGCCAAAAATTATTCTGCTATTTCATTAGTTTTAAAGTACCATCCTATCCGGCTATACTATGATATTTTCACTACGAATAAAACAACTACGCCTACAGCATAATTTGACACAGGAGCAAATGTGTGAACGACTGTATATGGATCAGTCTGCTTACAGCCGCTACGAAAAAGGTATTTCGAATCCTTCTGCAACACTATTATTATTGGTAAGCAATGAGTTTAATGTATCCATTGACTGGCTGCTAAAAGATATCCCCAACCAGAACAAAACAGAAATTGATAAATGATATATTAGGAAGTAATAAAAAGTCTACGATTATCCTTTAATTGGTTTTTCAACAGAAACAAAATGCTCCTATATTTTATCTGGCTATAGCCTTTATCAGGGCTGATTGCCCGGTAAAAAAATTATTGCTTTACCTGATAATCTAACTCAGAAATTGGGCTGCAGTGCATGTTTTGTATAAAACTGCTTGATATGTTCCGCCACTTCATCAGGAGTATCAGCTACTTTCAATAATTCAAAATCAGCGGGCGAAACATTTTTTTCTTTGTCCATCATTACTTTTTTAATCCAATCCAACAATCCCTGCCAGTAATCGCTGCCAACAAGTATTAAAGGAACTTCAAGCATTTTTCTTGTCTGGATTAAAGTAGCGACTTCAAAAAATTCATCCATCGTTCCGAAACCGCCGGGCATCATTACAAAGCCTTGCGAGTATTTTGTAAACATTACTTTGCGTACAAAGAAATAATCGAAGTTGAGGTTATGTTCACGATCGATAAATTCGTTGGAATGTTGTTCAAACGGCAATTCAATATTTAATCCTACTGATTTACCGCCACCCAATTGCGCTCCTTTATTTGAAGCTTCCATAATACCGGGCCCTCCACCACTCACGATGCCAAAACCTTCTTCACCCAAACGTTTCGCTATATCAACGGCAAGTTCATAGTATTTGTTTCCCGGTTGAATTCTTGCCGAACCGAAGATGGAAATGCAAGGACCGATTTTTGCCAACGCTTCGAATCCATCCACAAACTCTGCCATTATTTTAAAGATCTGCCAGCTTGAATGCGCTTTAGATTCTGTCCAGTTGCGTTGTTTCGATTGCCTGATATGATCATTCATAGTACGAGAAAATTTTCATTTGACAAGAATGCCACTCCACACTTTGATGAACGCGGTGCAGGAATGGCATATGATTTAATAACGTGTAAAATAAGGTTTTAGTTTATGCTGCTGACTTTTTTGAAATAAACCATAAGCCAATAAACGTAAACAAGCCATTATAGATTAACAGTTCATACCCGATTTTAAATTTTCCAAATATAGCCTGTGATAAATTTTTTACCGAACCAACCCATTCCCCATCCAACTTCAACTGTTTCTGATACCATTCCACATTATTGATGAAATCAATTCCAAGAATTAATAAAGGAGCAGTAACACAAACGTACAGAGCAAGTTTATCGTTGATCGGCCTTTTTGTAAGTATCCCAAATGAAAACAAACCCAATAAAGGCCCATAGGTAAATCCAGCCACTTTAAGAATGACATCGATGATTGATTTATTATCAATCCACTTAAAGATCATAACCATGATAAAAAATATGACAGCGAAAGTAAAATGTACGGTAAGTCTTGTCCTTTTCTTGCCGCGTTCATCAAGATCCGCTCTTCTTTTAATGCCCAAAATATCAATACAAAAAGAAGATGTTAGGGCAGTCAATGCACCGTCAGCGCTTGGAAACAGCGCGGATATTAATCCGATAACGAAAATAATAGAGACAGTGGCGGGCATATAATTCAGCGCTACCGTTGGAAAAAGATCGTCAGATGGTACTTTAATACCTTTACTTGCTCCGTAGATATATAATAATCCGCCCATCAACAGGAATAGGAAATTCACAACAATAATTACAAAGCTGAACGTAAGAACATTTTTTTGCGAATCACGCAATGTGCGCACACTGATATTCTTTTGCATCATCTCCTGGTCGAGACCAGTCATCGTGACTGTAATAAACATTCCCCCAATAATCTGCTTTATAAAAAATCCAGCACTATTTACATCCGTATTGAAAATACGCGTCAGTCCTTTACTACTCAGTTCTTCCAGTGTTGAGCCGACCGAATGACCAATATTTCCCATTATATAAACGATACAAACGATTAAGCCGAGCAACATAAACGTTGTCTGTAGCGTATCAGTGAATACAATTGTTTTTACGCCACCTTCAAATGTGTACAGTAAAATCATTAAAAGAATAACAAAAGTGGTAACGGCAAAAGGCACATGCATTTGTTGTAAAATAAAAATCTGGATCACGTTAATAACGAGATACAATCTCGCTGTGGCGCCTAATATTCTCGAGATAATAAAAAAGAAAGCGCCGGTTTTATAAGAAGTCATTCCAAACCGGCTTTGGAGATAATTATAAATGGACGTAAGATTAAGACGATAGAACAAAGGCAACAATACCCAGGCGATAATAAAATATCCGAGGAAATAACCAAGAACAACCTGGAAGTATGCAAAGCCAGCGCCGCTAACAGTACCAGGAACACTTACAAACGTAACACCGGATAAAGAAGTACCGATCATTCCAAAAGCAACCAGCATCCAGTTGGAATTCCGGTTGCCAATAAAAAAAGAATCATTGTTTGAATTGCGCGACGTTCGCCATGCAACAAACAATAACAGGAAAAAATAACCGACAACAAAAGAAAAAAGCAATAAGGGCGACATGTCTAAGTTTAAAAGGTTCAGGAGTTTAATATCTCTCTTTGTAGCCGCGTGAATATTACTTCGCTGTTAACTAATACACGTTCACGCTTACAAAGTTTTGAAGGTAAAGAAAAATGTTTTCCTTTGCGTCCGATAATATTAACGTATGTCAATCAAAGCTATTGCGGTGTTTTGTGGTTCGAAAAACGGGAACAATCCATTATTTATTCAACACACGATACAATTGGGGAAAATCCTGGTTGAAAAATCAATCACATTGATCTATGGTGGGGGCAGTAAAGGTATTATGGGCTGCATTGCTGATACTGTAATGAACAATAATGGTAAAGTAATCGGTGTAATTCCTGAAATACTTGTAGAATGGGAGCACCAGCATAAAAATTTGACAGAATTAATTGTCGTTGATAACATGCATACGAGAAAAAGAAAACTATACGAGCTATGCGATGCTGCAGTTATTCTTCCCGGTGGGCTTGGCACACTCGACGAATTATTTGAAATGATGACATGGAACCAGTTATCGATTCATGATAAGCGCATCTTCTTCATCAATACAGATGGATTTTACAATCACCTGATCAGCCATATGCAAAGCCTGGAAAAGTATGGCTTTTTGTATGATAAGCTGGAAGAAAGAATAACGATATTAAATGAACCTGCGGAAATTACTCAATACCTGCCGTTATAGTTTCTTGCACGTTTGCCACCACTTCTTGGTTCATCATATTCACTACGATTATCTCTTTGCTTACCCTGAAACAGCGGGATTTGGACACCTCCACGAATGATTGGAATCGCCCTGCCCTGGTAATCGGTGTATGGAGTAAATGGATTACCCGATATGTCAAATAACACTGCAATGAAAAAAAATGGTTGCTTCCAGCCTTTTAGCCTGGCAGCATATCCACCACCAATGAGAAAACTATTTGTTTGCACATTTGCTGAACCTGGCGCTTCGCCATCATCGAATATATATTTCTGGTGCGTAAAATTATGCTCGTACTGGGCCTGAAGAAATACTGAGTGAATAGGATATATTTTTACGAACGTACCGCCGCCGTAGTTTGATTGCCTTATTTTATAATCGTAGGCATTGCCATTGATATCAGTCGGACGAAAGGCCTGGTAATTATAATTGAGAGCGATTCCTGCATCGAGCCAGTTAGTAATATTGTATCCAAAAACAGGACTCAATCCAGCAGAAAAATTTGAATACCCGTAGGCACTTCCATAGCCAAATGAAACATTGCCACCTGTAAACAGGTTTTCCTTTTTAAATCCTTTCTTCTCTTCTGATTTTTCCTCATCCTGCGCATGAACAAAAGAAACAATTGCGCTTAGAAACAAAACTGATAACAATAGTTTTTTCATAATAACGGTATTAACAAATCAATTGAAAATCTTTCCTGCATTCAAAATATTATTCGGATCAAACACTTTTTTTATTTGCTTCATCAATGAAAGATGTTGTTCACTGAAAACAATATCCATGTATTCTTTTTGTACTAACCCGATGCCATGCTCACCACTGATGGTGCCACCTAATTTTTTTACCAGTTCAAATAATTCACGAAGACATCGAATCATACCGGGATCATTTAAACTATCTTCTACCCCTTCTTTCTTTATGCGTATGTGTAAATTGCCATCGCCTGCATGGCCATAACATACGGCATGAAAATCATTTTTGGCGCCTAATTCTTTAACCCCTTTTATCAACGCCGGCAATTCAGCTCTCGGTACAACTGTGTCTTCCTCTATCAGGTAACCGGCAGCTTTTACTGCTTCGGCTACACGACGCCGTAATTTCCAGAGTTCATTTTTCTGCTGTGCATCATCTGCAAAAAATATTTCGCCTGCATCATATTGTGTAAGTAGTTCTGCGATTGCTTCCATTTCCTGCATCAGCACATCGATATTGTTACCATCTACTTCGATTATCAAATGAGCAGCTATTTCATCATGAACCGGAACAGCAGTGCTATCAACCATTTTACTCACGATTTTTAACGCATCAATTTCCACAAGTTCCAAGGCACTTGGGACAAATCCGCCACGAAATATCGCACTTACCGCCTCTCCTGCCTTTTCCAATGATTGAAACGGCACCAGCATCAGTAAATCATGTTTCGGCAATGGTATTAGTTTCAATACAATTTTAGTAACAATTCCCAACGTTCCTTCGCTGCCAACGATCAATTGAGTCAGATTATAGCCCGTAGAGTTTTTTAAAACGTTGGCTCCTGTCCATATTATTTCACCGGTAGGTAATACAACTTCCAGGTTCAACACATAATCTTTTACGACACCATACTTCACTGCTTTGGGGCCACCGCTATTTTCTGCAATATTACCTCCTATAAAACAAGAGCCCCTGCTGCTTGGATCAGGAGGATAAAACAATCCTTTTTCTTTTACTGCATCCTGCAAAACTTCTGTAATTACACCAGGCTCTGTTGTTACTTGCAGGTTTCTTTCATCAATTTCAAGAATGCTTTTCATTCTTTCTGTTGACAATAACACACCTCCAAGATGTGGAAGCGCTCCGCCACTCAGACCGGTGCCCGCACCTCTAGGTGTAACGTGTATTTTTTCTCTGTTACAAATGGTCAATATTTCACTGACTTCTGAAGCGGTTCTTGGTTTAATAACTACTGAGGGTAAAAATGAAAGCGTTTCAGTTTCATCGTGAGAATAATTGTACAACGATTCATTATCAGTAAAGACAAACTCGTTTCCGACAATACTTTTAAAAGATGCGATTATTGATGGTGTAACGGCTACTCGTTCCGTAGTTGCGAACATATAGTTGATATTTTATCTACCGGGTTGTAAAACTCGGTTAAAAAAGCAACATACTAAAATGAGCAAAGCTATTTAACAACTATTGTTAATTTTTAAATGTAGGACAAAGCGACTGGCGGCGATTGCCTTTGTACGTATCAAATGTCCCGAGTTTTACCAATGAAAATTCAAAAGCCCCACGGGTGTTATTATAATTTTTTAATGTAGAAATAGTAGCATCATATGTGAATGTAAATGAGTAATCTTTATAACCCAACCCGATCAATGGGATAATTGCATCGGCAGAACGATAGTATAAACCAGCAGTAAGAATATAATCGCCATCACCGGAAGCATTGTAATGTGCATTCATACCAAGCACATACTCATAAGCACGTGCCTGGTTTGTATAATAAACATTTGGGTTCAATATAACCTGGTCATTTATTTTAAAACTTCCGTTCAGAAAACCAATATATCGTACCGGTATGCGATTGTCAACATTAGGGTCTGAATCGAAGAACGATTCTTTCGGCGTATTCAGATGTTGCGCTGAAAAACCAGCGTTAACGTAGGTTTTTTCGTTGGGGAAATAAGCGTAATTCAATCCTGCCTGCATATCGAAATAGTTAACATTATTCGTCGTTAACACAACGCCTGTTGGCAATTTGCTATCGAAAAACTTTCCATCGAACTGATCGGGAAATTTCAGGTTGGATGTATTGATTTGCTTATTTGCCCATCCGGTATTAAATCCAAGACTCACAAGGCTTCCCGATCCTATCATTTGATGATACGCTATGGAGCCATATACCTTTGTGGAAGTAAGATTACCGCTTCCCGCAACATCGTGAAGTATAACGCCGCCAAGACCAATCCATCCGTTTTCAAATCTGTCACGCATTACCTGCACATCGCCAAAGGCGCTCATTGTTTTGTATGGCACGGTCATAATTGCTGACCATTGATTGCGGTAATTTATACCAAGCCGGTAGTCGCCATCCGGAATAAATCCTGTGTTGGCAGGGTTTGTTGACAATGGTGAATTGAAAAATTGTGAAAAATGAAGATCCTGTGCAGAGGATCCAAACCTTAATCCGCAAGCAATTATTAGTGCTGCTAATCTAATCTTCCTCATCTCGATCGGGTTTACCAGTTAATAAACTTATACACGTCGGTTCGTCTCAGGATACGGCAACAAGTAGCTTTCTATTTAATAAGAGTGATGTCGCCTGTACGCGTTGTTTTTGTTCCATCGAAGAACTCAACATTCAGCGTATAGGCATACACATCCATAGGCTGTAAAGCGCCTTTGAATCTTCCATCCCATCCTATTTTCGGATCATTGGTTTCGAATACTTTTTGTCCCCAGCGATTAAAGATCATAAATTTCATTTTGGCTATACCAAATCCTTTCACCATTACCTTACTGTTTATGTCTCCGCTGTTTGGTGTAAATGCATTGGGCACGTCTACCAGTGGGTTTACGATTGTTTCAACAGGCTTACAGGTTGTATCAGGACATCCTGCTATGTTGATTGCAACAAGACATGCATTGAATGTACCGGTTGCGCCATACTGGTGAACTAATGGTGCACGGGAAGTAGTAACTACCGAATCCCCATCGCCAAATAACCACACAAAATTTACAGCATCATCCGATGACAGATTAGTGAATACATTCGGTGTATTTTCAACAGGCGGTATTGGCGTATAGCTGTATTGCGCAGTCGGTTTGCCATATACAGTTATTGTCGCGGTAGTATCATCCGTTTTATTACACGTGAAATCATTATTCGCTGTCAATCGTATTGTGTATTGTCCAGGTTGGTTATATACATGTGTAGGTTGAAAATCTGTAGAACCTGTGCCATCTCCAAAATCCCAAACAAAAGTCTGCCCAGCCTGTGAAGTATTTTCAAAAACAGCAGTATAGGGCGCACAACCGACAGGAGGTGTGTTAAATCTTGCTATAACAATATCTGCAACGCTTAAAACGGTATCGATTACCTGGGGTGCATTACAATAGTTTGTATCGATCAGTGTAAGTGTGACATGATAACTTCCGGGCGCAGAATAATTGTGAGAAACCGAACCGGCGCCAGTTGTATCAGGAGGCGTATTATCGCCAAATGTCCAGACAAAAGATCGATTTGTAAATGGCAGATCCGCCGGCGCTACGGAAACGTTATTAAATTGATATTTGAACGAATCACAAGGGTCGAGTTTGGTAAAATTGAGACCAAGAATTGCTTTTTTATTGCCGGCGCGGATTCTTGTGTACACCGTATCACGCATATTACACGTTGAAGAGTCAACAGCAACAAGCATTACAAGATAATTACCAATAGCAGTGTAGGTATGCGAACTTGTTGGTGTTGTAGTTATTTCTGTTGGAGAACCGTCGCCAAAAGTCCACTCAAATGTTTTACCGGTTGCCACTGTATCTCTGAAGTCAACAGTAAGAGGTATACAACCTGAAGTATCACGGGGCACACCATCAATTGATGCCTGTACGCCTGCACCTACACCAGCGAGGTTGAATGATATTTTAACCATTGCGAGATTGCAGTATTGTGATCCATTTCTTGCACCCCAGCCACCTGTAGTAGGAAAGTAAGGTTTGCTGCCGTCTCTGTTTACATCACAATTACCACAAATCGCCTGGTAAATAACACCATTCTGATCAAATCGGCTCGTACCGCCGTCAACGTGATCTGGCAGCGGTGCATTGGAACCCAGAAAACTTCCGTATAACTGTGATGCTGCGTTTTTCTTCAACACAAAAAAATAAAAATCATGATTATCCTGAGAAGCTGATTGATAGGCGTCGGGTGTTACCGGCATTCCCGTAGTTCCGGATGATACATATTCATCAAGGAAACCGCCCCAACCAGATACGTACACGTTTTCACAACGATCTACCAGGAATGCAACAGGTGAAATACTTGGCGCATTCACATTGCCTTTACCAAAAGTCGTTGAATAAACAAATCCGGAAAGATCAGGTTGCAATTTGGAGATGAATTGGCCTGCACCTGCATCATAATAAGTGGCATTTACATGCGGCCATGCCTTACTGTAAGTTTGCCCCATAATATAGGGGAAGCCAAGCCGATCGAATTTCAAGCCATAAACTGCATCAGTAGAGTCTGTGCCAACATAAGTTGATTTGATAATCGTAGAACCATCATTTGAAACGATAGAAACAAAACCATCAATGGCCTGGTGCTTTGTAGAACTGATGGTACCTCCTGTCATACCCGGAAAACCGGAATCACTTTCTGTCGCACCACCTACATAAATATTATTATTGGTAGGATTTATTGAAAGAACGTAAGCCGCATCATTCTGATTTCCGCCGAGAAAAGAACTGAAACTAAGTGTTGAAACATCCGGTGGAAATTTTAGCAACACTCCGTCCTGCAAGCCACCACCTGGCGTTTTTTGAAATCCTCCAACAATAGGAAATCCTTTTGTAGCATCTGAATTAAGTGATTGCGTGGAAGAAGCTACATAAATATTTCCGGCGTTATCAAGGATCACTTCGCTTCTGCCATCATCTCCATAATTTATTTGAAGAGAGTTTGTTCTTGCTCTCGATACTGTAATGTTTACGCCATCGTCACCAGTACCGCCTATTCTTTTTGATCCCAACAAAACACCTCCTGATGCGTCAAGTTTTGTTACAACAATATCGTAACCGCCTCCAGGACCAATCAATCCGGTCCCGGTAACGGGATAGTTAGAAGAATTGCTACGACCCGCCAAAATCAAATTGCCTGCACCATCCACCACGAGACTATGTGGCTGTTCATTTCCATTGCCGCCGATGTAAGTACCATATATTCGGTTTTTTCCATCAGGGCTAATTTTAATTATACCAATATCAAATGGTCGGGTAGATGCGGCATCGCTGGCGCCACCACCAAAATTTTCCTGGAAAGCGCCTTTAGTTGTAGGAAAACCATCACCGAAAACAATACCGCCGCCAAACATGCTGCCATCAGGACCATAAGTCGCAGTATAACCCCAGTTATCAGTCGTACTTCCCGAAAAATCTATAAATACAACTGTAGGGTCAATTACTACGGTTGAGTTTTTGTCATAGTTTTTTACGTTGAACCGTACTACATTATTTTTCAAAATGTATTTACAGTCGAGATCAGTGCGGCCTTTACTGTTGAATTGGAACGTGTATGGAGCAAGTTCTTTGAGACGACTAACGGAAGTACCAATCGATAATTCCTTCTTTTTTATTTCCATCGTATCAACACCATCATAACGAAGTGCAATCTTGCTGATATCTGCACCGGGGTTTGCAATGATGTCATACTTCAGAAATCCTTTATCGGTGTAATAACGAACATCGACATTAGGGTAAACATTTTTTACGGTAATCCCCTGGTAAACCTTACATTTTGTAGCCCACTTTGAAGGGTCATTTCCGATAAAATAGTTATTGTAAGTGTCAAGGGGTTTGTCGGCTATTATTTGTACTTGCGAAGCATCTGCTGCTCCGACAAAATCGACATGAAACGCATGAGAGCGGAGAATAGAAGTTGGATTCACTACCCTGGATGACTCGCCCTTTGTATGTCCATGAATCGCTGCTTGAAATGCTGCAAGGTCGTCTGGATTGTGTTGCAGTATAGTGAAGCCACCACCCTTACGAACAAAGAAAGCGCCGCCCGGAACCACGCCTTTATATTTTACCTGGTCGTCCCATTGACCTTTATTTTCTATAAATTGGATATTGCCCGTTTGTGCTTTTAATGAAGTAAACGGAAGAAGGATGGTGAGTACGTATATGAAGCGTTTCAGGCTCAAATCTATTTTTATCAAATTAACTAAATTAAATGAGAAATTTTCATAAAAACTTATGTTAAGAAATCTTGCTCCAGGCTGTCTTACCCCGCTGTTCAGAAAGATATTGTTTAAGTGCCAGATTATCCGTGGACTGCATGTCCGGATCATCTTCAAGGATGCGAATTGCCCATGATCGTGCTTCATTGAGCAGAAATTTGTCTTTGACTATATCTGCAACCTTAAAGTTTAATGCACCACTTTGCCTTGTGCCTTCGATATCTCCCGGCCCCCTCAATTCAAGGTCCTTTTCGGCAATTATAAAGCCGTCATTTGTGCTGGTCATTATTTTCATTCTTTCACGGGCATCAGTTCCCGTTTTTCCGGTAAGTAAAATACAATAACTTTTTTCTGCGCCTCTTCCTACTCTTCCTCTTAGCTGATGCAATTGTGATAAGCCGAATTTCTCTGCACTTTCAATTACCATTACACTTGCATTTGGAACATTTACGCCTACTTCGATAACAGTGGTAGAAACCATGATCTGAGTATCTCCGGAAACAAAACGTTGCATGTTGGTTGCTTTTTGCGCGGCAGGCTGACGCCCATGCACCATACTGATCCAATATTTGGGCTCGGGGAAATACGCTTTTACATTCTCATAGCCCTTCATCAGGTTTTCATAATCCAGTTTATCACTTTCTTCAATCAGTGGAAATATGATGTAGGCTTGTCTGCCTTTGCTAATCTCCATTTTGATAAAATCCATCACCTTCGATCTCTGATTTTCGAAACGATGCACCGTTGTTATGGGTTGCCTGCCTGGCGGTAGTTCATCCATGATACTATAGTCAAGATCACCATATGCAGTCATCGCCAACGTTCTTGGGATAGGCGTTGCCGTCATAACCAGTATATGCGGATGTATCTCCGCCTTTTCCCACAATCTTGCCCGTTGCGCTACTCCAAACCGGTGCTGTTCGTCAATAACAGTTAATCCCAATTTTTGAAATTGAACTTTATCCTCAATTACGGCGTGGGTGCCAATCAGGATTTGTATTTCTCCATTTGCAAGATCATTTAACAGCTTTTTTCTTTCAGCGGCTTTTGTAGAACCAGTCAATAATCCCACCCGAACCGGCATATTTCTTAATAAGTCGGCGATTCCCTCATAATGTTGCTTTGATAGAATTTCAGTAGGCGCCATCATGCAGGATTGATAGCCGTTATCAGCCGCAAGCAACATTGAAAGTAATGCGACGATTGTTTTGCCGCTACCAACATCTCCCTGCAGCAAGCGATTCATTTGATGTCCTTTTGCAGTATCTCCTCTTATTTCTTTCATCACTCTTTTTTGCGCTCCGGTCAGCTCGAAAGGGAGGTATTTTTTATAAAAAATATTAAATAAATCGCCGACTTTATCGAAAACAACGCCTTTCGAATATTTATGCCGGTTCAATTTCAGCAAACCGAGCCGCAATTGTGCAATAAACAATTCTTCGAACTTCAATCTCTTTACCGCGGCTTCATACTCGGTGACAGATGCAGGAAAATGTATTTGTCTAAAGGAGTTATAACGAGAAGGAAATTTATATTCTGTGATAATTTTATCCGGTAAGTTTTCCCGAAGATCCTTCTCGCTAATCAATGAAATCAAAACCTGTGTGAGTTTCCCGATCTGTCGTCCACCTAAGCCTCTCGCTTTCAATTTCTCGGTACTTGGATAAACAGGTTCAAATTTTTTGGAACTCACATCAAGTCCGGTATAGGGCTCCATTTCCGGGTGCGCAATCTGAGGCTTTGCACCATAAAAACCGACTTTGCCATAAACGAGATATGCTTTGCCTACTTCCAACGATTTTTGAATCCAGTTAGCACCCTGAAACCAGGTCAACTCTAACAATCCTGTTTTGTCCTTAAGTTGTGCGACCAGGCGACGTGAACGTTTATCTCCAACCAGTTCAACATTTACTAGAATGCCTGCAACCTGGATATAATCTGTCTCCGTATTGATCTCGGCTATCGTATTTACCTGGCTTTTATCAATATGCCGGTAGGGAAAGAGCTCCAGTAAATCCTTGAAAGTGAATACTGACAATTCCTTTTTCAATAGGTCAGCACGCTGCGGACCGACACCTTTCAGATATTCGATCGGACTTGATAATATATTTGAAGCTTGTGAAATGTGGCCGATTATTTAGACAAAAATAAACCCCTGAATTCTAAAAAATTAATGCTGAATTCCTTAAGGCATTGTAGCCTAAGGCCTTCAGTGTTTACTCGCAATCAATTGAAAATGAATAAAAAAATATTATCATTTACACAATAAAGATGGTCTTGTACATGTTTATACTTATCCATATTTTGTTGACAATATCCGAAAAACCAGGATTATCCAATGAAGTACCACCATTTCGAACTGTTGCAAATCAATCTAGGGCTTGATTTCCACGAATATAAGTTTGCTTTATTGAGTTTTTTCAGCGCTTTTGTCGTTACATTAATTACAATCCCACCAATTCTGAATATCGTAAAGAAGTACCAGCTTTATGATGTACCCGATCACCGGAAGGTTCACAAAACCCCGATTGCTACTTTTGGCGGTGTCGCCATCTGGGCCGGGATGGTTACTTCATTGATGCTTTGGTTTTCGTTTTCAAACCAGGCGACAGTAATCAGTTTTATGTTTTCCCTGGTGGTTCTTTTCAGCCTTGGAGTAATGGATGACTTGAAAAATCTTTCTGCCCGTTATAAACTGATTATCGAAATCGGGCTCGCTTCAATAATGGCTATTGCAGGTACCCGTATTACTTCTTTCAATGGTTTATTCGGCATTCAGGAATTACCGTTGACCGCACAATATACATTTACCGTATTGGCGATAGTTGGCATTACCAATGCTTTCAATCTTATTGATGGAATCGATGGCCTCGCCGGCGGACTTGGCTTTATGAGCCTGGTAACATTGGGAATCTTCCTTACTTTATCCGGCGATACTAACATGGCTTTGATTGCTTTTTCATTGGCTGGGGGCTTGCTCGCCTTTTTGTATTTCAATTTTAATCCTGCCCGTATTTTTATGGGCGATACGGGATCGTTAGTTCTTGGCTTCGTGATCGCTATTATGTGTATCCGGTTTATGCAGGTAAATAATGTAGCCGCACATCCGATTGTACCGCATGCACCTATTTTTGCTTTAGGCATCGTACTGATACCTGTTTTTGATACCCTTCGTGTGTTTAGCTTAAGAATGTGGAAAGGCAAATCGCCTTTCTCTCCGGATAAAACACATATCCATCACCTGCTTACAAACTCAGGCTTCAGCCATGCATTTGCAGCCAAATTTATCTGCTTTATTCACGCCTTTATATTAATGGAAGTATATTGGTTGAAAGACCTCAAACCAGAATGGACATTGTTTTTCCTAGTGCTTGCGATGACTGTATTTATTTTTTCTTTGAAACATCTGTCAGCGCTGAGGAAAACGCGGCTTCCCAAAAAATACTTTGAAGACTACGAGTTAAATTAATTTTTGCCGAAATGAGCAATTGTATTAGATTGCTTTAAATAAAAAGCAGGTCGGCTAGACAACCACCTGCTGGTCAAGTTTGACCGTTCACATGAGAAAACTATATTTAAGTAGCCCGGATTTTGTCCGGGTTATTTTTTTGCTTGTGTTATTAAAGTTAGTTTCAATTATCTCAATCTTACGGTACAGTTTGCTCAAACATGAAACTACTTATCTGAAACTATCCATTCATTATCTATCCTCTTATTTGGCCTTTTATCAGCTTATTGTATAGACAATAACAATACTTTTTTTACATCAACATATCAAATAAAACAAAAGGCAATAAGATGATAACACAACTTCGTACAAATATTGGCTCAGTAATTTAATTCAGCGCTATAGAGACATTGTCTCACGTTTAATACTCTTCCTCAATGAATCTGCACAATGATATAACTCATCAGGAGCATTATTTTCCTGAAGCGTGAAAAAATTATACCGAAACCGCATTCCTGAAATCCAATTCTTACGATTAAAGCATAAAAACGATCTACTGATTCGTTATAGAGTTACTGTGCAATGAATTTTGATGAATGAAGCAGCATTCCTTTTACTTTAATACTCCACAAATCAGGTAGACAATAAATGAATGACAACAACATGACTTTTATTTTACCACTTATAATTGAATTTAACCTTGAACTAAAAATTTACTATTGTTTAACGCATGCTACTAATAGATTTGATTGTGCTAATCGTTTTGTAGTTGCGTAACAAAAGAACGACGGACGATTAACGATTAAAAAACCTTTTACCACTGCTGCAATGATTCGGGACACTTACCTGAAAGCCCTTTTTATTCCTTTGTTAGGGATCATAATACCGCTTCTATCGGGTATTATCACTTATAACAACTATTCTACAGTAGAAATCATTGGCGCTAATCTTTTTTTTATACTCACATCATTTCTTATCTGGGCAGGATGTAATTGGATACATGTAAAACTCCGCCAGTTTTATAAAACAGGAGTGAACCCTTTTCTGAAAATAGCAACGCTTTGCGCCGTATCTGCATTGTATGGTTCCTGTATTGGTGGTTTGTTCGCTATTGCGTGGATCAGGATGTCAAGAGAGCTATTTCAATGGAGCAATATTATCCGCTTTATGGTGATATGCACATTGGCTATAACTGTTTTTACACTGGTCTATGAAATACTGTTCCTGAGTAAAGAAAGGGAACTTGATGTAAAAATTGTGGATCAATTGGATCATGAGCGTTCACAAGCTGAGATGGCGGTGCTTAAAAATGAGCTCGATCCTCACTTTATATTCAATTCTCTCAATTCGCTGTCGCATCTTATCATCAATGATCCGCAGACAGCGCATGCTTTCAACAGTAAGCTTGCAAAAGTCTATCGTTACTTTCTGATCAATAAGGACAGGGATATTATTTCACTCCATGATGAACTGGATTTTATTGAGGACTATTTTTTTCTTCTGCAAATACGATATGACAATAAACTACAGCTGGAAAAGAATCTGAATGGCCACGTGAATGGCAAAATAATGATCTTACCCTGTGCCATACAGGCATTAATCGAAAACGCTATTAAACACAATGAATTTTCGGATACAAACCCCCTTAAAATAAAAATCAGCGCCGGTGAGCAGGATATAAAAGTGAGTAATAACACTAGGCCGAAAATATCTTTTGCAGAATCAACGCATGTCGGATTAAAAAACCTGAGTTCGCGGTATCGCATTATTTGTCATAGAGACATAGTAATAGAAACGCCACCCGGCGAATTCATTGTGAAACTGCCCATGATCAATTAACCATAAATATTTCAGCCATGTTAAACGCAATTATTATAGAAGATGAACGATTAGCCTTGCAGGAGCTTGTTAATACGCTGCACGAAGTAGCTCCGGATGTACAGGTTTCTGCGACATTATCGTCGGTAAAACAAGGGATAGAATACCTTTCATCTGCACCTGAAGCTGATATTATTTTCAGTGATGTACAACTTGCAGATGGTCTTTCCTTTGAAATCTTCAATTATACCGATGTAGAAATTCCGGTTGTATTCATCACAGGTTACGATGAATTTATCATGAACGCCTTTGAATACAATGGTATTGATTACCTCCTAAAACCAGTGAGTAAAACGGATCTCGCTAAAGCAATTATGAAATACCGAATGCTGGAAAAGCATTTCAATTCGGGTAACAAACGAATGGATAACCTGCTTACACAATTCAGCAGTAAAAAGAAAACAAGATTATTGGTACGCAAAGGGCTTGAAAATATTTCTCTGCGGCTTGATGAGATCGCTTTGTTTTATACCGAAAACAAGATCGTTTATGTAATTGATCATTCAGGTAAAAAATATCTTGCCGATAAAAACCTGACTGACCTGGAAACGGAATTGGATGACACAATGTTTTTCCGCGCCAATCGGCAGTATATTGTCAATATTAATTTCGTGAAAGGTTTTAAAGCATATGAAAAGGTCAAACTACTCGTAGACCTCACTATTCCTGAAATCACTCACAATATTATTATCAGCCAGGAGACTGCACCGGCATTCAGAAAGTGGATGTACGAAGCGTGATGCACGCTTTAAGCGATAGGCCATAAGCTATAAGCTTTTAAAACAGTAGCTTATGGCTTATGGCTTAAAGTGATAATGTTCAATATTCAATGCTCAACAGTCAATTTTCAATATGAGCGCTACAGCCAACACCCTAGGTGGGCAATTTGTTTTTAAGTCATTGCCTATAGCCTACAGCATATAGCTTATAGAAAATCATCGCTCCAGCGGTAGTTTTTAATCAGCACGGCTTCACCTTCTTTTCCTTTTACAGAATTGCCGTGTTCCATACCTAATACGCCTTTGTAGCCTTTCTGGTAGATGTGCTTAAAGATGTTCTTATAATTTACTTCGCCTGTTGTTGGTTCATTTCTGCCAGGGTTATCACCAATCTGGAAGTATGCTATTTCATCGTAAGTAAGATCGATATTGCGGATCATATTGCCTTCATTCTTCGCCATATGATACATATCGAATAGTATCTTACAAGATGGGCTGTTTACAGCTTTGCATATCTCATACGTCTGATCGGAGTTGCGCAGAAAAAGATTTGGGCTATCACTGAGTGGCTCCAGTACCATCACGATACCATGTGGTTCAAGAATTTCAACTCCCTTTCTTAAAGTTGTTATCACATTCGCCGTTTGTATGCCGATAGGCAGCTCTCTCTCGAAATCACCTGGTACAACAGTCGTCCATTTTGCATTTACTCGCTTTGCAACTTCTACTGCCTGCCTGCAACCTTTTAAAAAGATTTCATTGTACTCTGGTTTATTAGCACAAAGCGTATTTTCATCATTACCACCTTTTTGCAATACAAACACTCCCATTGTCATTCCAAGCTTGGCAAGTAAGTCGCCAATCTTCTGTTGCTCAGCCGCCGGCCGACCCGCCATCCCATTATCTTCTATGGAACGGAAGCCCATGTCATAAGCATATTTTATCTGGTCGAGAAAATCATTACCAGCAGTATTGCGAAACATACCATCGTGTATCCCATAGTTGAGATTAAATGGTTTTTCAGCAAGCGGTAGTTCATTGTTATTGTTAGATGCTTTTGCAACACCAGCCGCAACTACTGATGCGCCTGCGAGAAATGTCTTTTGTACAAATGTTCTGCGTTCCATTTTCATCCGGTTTTTTTATAAAAAATTCTTTTGTCAAATATAGTTATTGCACTTCCAATAAATCTTTTGAAGGCAACACGGGAAAAACTCCATGCGGTTCTGATTGATACCAGAAAACAACTGAAGCAATATCATCCTGCAATGGAAGGTATCTTCCACCATCGCGCCAGCCCAATGCCTGTATCGTAACTTTCAGGTTCTGTTCAAAGCGGATTGGGTCGGTAATATGCCAACGGTATAAACCAAAACGTTGTGATACATCATAATGTCCATCACCTCTTAATACTTGTGCGAGACCAGTATAAGGACTGCAAAATTCCGTGTATTCTGTTTTTTCCACACCTGCTTCATTTTTCTTTCTTGTATCAAAGTCATACGAACCGCAGAAATAATCTTCCGTTCCGGTACCACAGATTGTCGGGTATTGCGTATCTCCATCCATAAAGAATTTTATTTCACCTTCTCCCCACCAACCGTTATTGTGTACGCCCCATGCGAGATATGTACCCACATATTGCCCTTTACCTTTTATACCATCAACCAATGTATAGTCAGTTTTGTAGGGTAAAGGGTTGGTGCGACGAAACTGTGCATGAAAATATGCAGCATCATCCGGTACTTGCGTTAAAATATAATCTACCTGGTAATACAGCACCATATCTTCTGTATCTATATTCTCCATCGTGATCTTACATTTCTTGCGAAAAGGCATTGGCCAATAACAATTGAAAGCGCTGCCTGGATTTACAGCGACTGCCAGTGACTGAAGTGGCGCATATTTTTTCCAACCCATACAAAAGAAATCGCCGACAGGTACTTCCACAGAAGGTGTCTTTTCATCATCCCAGTAAAAGCGAATGATGGAGTAACGCCAATTACCGGTTGGCGTCATCCAGATATGCTGTATCGATCCTTGTCCATCGATCTCAGCTACCGTATAAGTTGTTTTTGCTTTTATCACAACGCTAGGACTTACTTTCCACCCTTGTCCAAGATCCCTTGATGCGCCAGAGCCAGTACCGGTTGTAGCCATTCCCCCTTTCCCTTTTTCACCATTGAAGTTTTCGGGACTGATGCTGCGGCTTTTCGCATCCGACAACCGGAAAATATTACTCATATTGGCATCAATGCCGTTAAACTTTTGCTGCGCATGTACTAACGGTAAAGAGCACACAAAAAGAAAAACAAGGATGACAATTTTTCTCATGTCAGGTTAGTTTAGATTTTTTAAAAATATTCTTAAAGTCTGGCACTTTATGATGTTTATACTTTCAACATCCTCGTTCTCACCAAAAAAATATCATTTAGTCTTGTATCCTTTCCATCCATACCATGCAACCACAATGAAACAAACAAGCGGTACAATATAAGCGGTAGCTGTACTTTTCTCAGAAAGAATACCCATCACATAAGGTACTAACGCACCGCCGACAATCGACATAATAATAAAAGAAGCACCTCTTCGTGTGTGATGACCAAGGTCTTTTACCCCTAATGCAAAAATGGTAGGGAACATAATTGATTCAAAAAAGAAAACAGTCATCAATGCATACACTGAAAGTTGTCCGGTTGTCCATACAACAACAGCACATAAAGCCACATTAATAATTGCATAGACCATTAATAAAACATTTGGTGCAATTTTTTTCATTAGTGCTGTACCAACAAACCGACCTATTGTAAAAAGAACAAGACTTACCGATAATAAATACGCCGCTTTCTGATTATCAATACCCACACCAGCTTCGGTACAATAGTTAATGAAAAGCGCTGCAATACCAACCTGTGCTGCGACATAAAAAAACTGTGCGATGAATGCTCCAGTGAAATTTTTATGCTTAAACAACGGCTTCGAATCCTGAGAAGCATTTGAAACCAACGTACCCTCTGAAATTTCCGGCATTGCTGTACGCCAGAAAAGTGCAGCAACGAGTAAAACAATAGCTCCGATGATGATATAAACGACTTGCACTGAAGACAAATCTGTTGAAACTTTTGCACCACCTTCATTAAAAAACAAACTTGCACCAATAACAGGTCCGATAAATGCACCGACACCATTAAAACTTTGAGATAGATTGAGCCGGAATTCAGAAGTTTCTGGTTTTCCCAATACTGTGATATAAGGATTAGCCGCTGTTTCTAAAAAAGTCAAACCTGAAGCAAGTATAAATAAGGAAATAAGAAAGAAATCAAAGCTCAACATCGAGGCAGCAGGATAAAAAAGCAACGCACCGACAGCATACAGACCTAATCCTATTATAATTCCTTTTTTATAGCCAAACTTCGTCATAAAAATCCCAGCCGGCAACGAAATCAAAAAGTAAGCACCGAAATAAGCCGCCTGCAATAATGTGGATCTTGTTTTTGTAACGCCAAGAGCCTCCTGGAAATGTTTATTCAAAACATCCAATAATCCATAAGCAAGACCCCATAAGAAGAATAGGCTTGTAACTAATATTAACGGTACGATATAACTTTTACCTGATTGAACACTCGATTGTTGACCACCTAAAGACGGCAATGCTGGCATAGCTTTGTTTTTTGAAAGTTTTGGTTTCTATTTCTTCTTAATTGTTACAATATTTTTCATCGATCCGATTCCGTCGATGCTGATTTCAACAACATCTCCTTCCTGAAGCGTAAAACTATTAGGCGGTACGAGACATGTTCCTGTCATCAGGAAACATCCATGCTGAAAATCGAACTCCAAAAAAAGATAGCCGGCTAACTCTTTCAATGTCCGCTTCATTTGTGTAAGGGTTGTATGCCCTTCATACATCACTTTATCTTCCCGGTATATTTTCATGTGAATTCCCGTGTCAACAGGTATTGCTTTCTCGGGTATATAAAGGCAAGGCCCTACAGCCGCGCTGCCTTCGTACATTTTTGCCTGCGGCAGATACAATGGATTTTCACCTTCAATACTTCTCGAGCTCATATCATTCCCGATCGTATATGCCTGTATATCTCCCGAAGAATTGATAAACAGTGTAAGTTCCGGTTCCGGCACATCCCATTTTGAGTCTTTGCGAATTCTTACTTTACCTCCGTGGCCTTTTACGCGATGCGGCAATGATTTAAAAAACAATTCAGGCCTTTCTGCTTCATATACTTTACTATAACAGTCAGCGCTACCCGATTCTTTGGATTCTTCCATCCTCGCATCGCGGCTTCGCAGGTAAGTTACGCCAGCAGCCCATACTTCCTGTGACCCTATCGGCGGTAATAGATGTTCCGCAATGAGGCTATTGCTCTGTTCATCAGGAATACTTTGTGCCGAGAGAATAGAATGCATTAAATGACTATATAGGTTCTGCTGGTTAATTAACGTATCCCAGTTATCGGTTAATAGAAATGATTTGCCATTATATTTCAGCACATTTCCTTCTGTTGTTTTGTAGAGATGCATGAATCGTGGTTTCTGTTATCGTTTTATTTCGTCCAGGTTTACACCCAATAATTGCTGCGCCAGTTGTTTCAACGAATTATAGTTTCCCTGGAAATGAAAAGTACTCTGACTGTATTCACCAGCCTGTCCTTTGCTCAATTGCAACGCAGGCGAAGAAGATTCTATTTCATAAAAAGGCCCCATCTGCGAACCATCAGCCAATGGCCCATCATTATACGAATTGATAACATCGCCTTTGTAGGGCTCTTTTTGTAATTCCCATTTGGAATTTACATAAGATGCATCCTTGTTCACTTGTGGAATCAATATCGTCAGGATATTTTTTTCAAAGTCGAAACTACCGGCAATAGGTTTTGCTACAAGAGGCGACAGACCAATCTTACTTCTGTATTTACCATCGCAGGTGAAATAAAGGATGCTGTCCTTAACCTGTAATCGTTCGGATGGAATTTGCCCGAAATAATTATCAGTGATATAAGACCTTGCGGAAGGTATACTATGAAACGGTATTACTACAACCGTCTTTGGTGAAGGTGTAAACATACCGAGTAACCAGATAGACAATAACCCTTTGTTTTTTACCCAATCGGCGCTGCCTTGGTTCTGTACTTTATTGGTTGTTTCATAGCCTACCATCTGAATATCGGGGGGAATGGAAACATGTAATTTCTCTTCAGTTTTTGCTTTATCGAGCAAACTTATTTTTCTCTCTATTTCTACATCGAAAGCAGTTCCGCTATAATTAACAAATGACGCTTTCTTACTAAATGTAGCTTGCGACTTATCGGATGCTTTTACTTCATAAGCATCTGCATCGATAAAAGCGGGCACTTGCCAATTAGCGAACGAGAATGAATCTTTTCCTTTGAAGTAAATAGAATACTGCCCACCTTCAGGTCCCATCCAGAAACGCTCTTCGCCACCTACAGGATTGAATTGTTTCTTTTTTTCTTTTGCCGAAATAAGATCATAATTCAACCAACCAAAACTTGAACCGCTATCCCCCATTGCCGTGCTCGTCATCACACGACCCTGGTAATCGGTAGATAGCAACACTTTCGAATTGCCATCAGCGGATACTAATTCAAGCACACCTTTTGTATGCTGCTTTAAAAAATCGGCATCGTAGGCGTATGTTCCTTTTGCATTGGTTGCTACAGCGCTATCTGCAGCTGGTTTGTTTTGCTGCGAGGCATCATTACACGACATATAAACTATACTAAGGGCGAGCCAGTAAATCCGGCTGGTAAAACATTTCATATTGCAAGTGATAAGGAAAACATATTAGCTTTCCATTTTTAAGTGGCTAAATATATTGATTGTGGCAATAAAAACATTCACGAGCCTTATTGATTTTGAAATATTTTCTTTTCTCGGTTTTGAATTGATTTGCAAAAATTAACCTCTTCACCAATGCCGGTGATTGTTGTCTGTTTCTAAATTGCTTCAATTGCTTCTTCAAAAGAATCGTCTTTGTCCAGGTCCATTTTCGCCCTTGTCCGCTGTCTTGCTTTTCGTATTGCATCATAACCTACACCAAGCGTTGTTGCCATTTCACGTGAATTCAATCCTAGTTTTGTCAATGTAATCAACCGTGTATCTGCTGCGCTTAAGCCGGGATATCTTTCTTTCAGTCGAATAAGAAAACCGGGGTTTACTTTATCAAAAAGCTCTTTGAATCGTCGCCAATCGTCTTCAGTCAGAATATTTGCGTCATTTAATTCTATGAAAAAAGCATTTTTATCATTGTCACTGTTATCAGGCGGTTGTATTTTTTCAAACCGTTCACGAAGACTGTCAATTAGTTCGTTCTTCTCTTTTATGGCCCTCGCAAAGGCATCGAGCTCGGCTGAAGCGTGGTTTAATTCTTCTGTAGCAAGCTTCTTTTCCATCTGTGCAGTCTTTACCTGGATATTTTTTCTTGCCTGTAGTCTTATAATAAACATCAATGCTGATATACATCCCAAAAAAATCATTGCGAGCATTACGTTTTTAATTACACTTTGCGTTTCCTGTATAGCCTGCAATGATTTGATCCTGGCGCCATAGACTTCCATATCGCCAAGTAATTTGCTGCGGCTGAGCACTGAAAAGCCATGTTCCCGCTGATCTTTATTAAAGAAATAATTAGCTGAGTCCAGGTAAGCATACGCGCTGTTATAAGCTTTCTTGTAATCATAAATAGCGCTTAGATTTTTATAAAGCATCACTTTGCCAAATTCATTTTCCTTATCCATATAAGGCCGGAAAAATTTTTCGTACAGTTGCGCCGAATCGATATAACCTTTACGGATGTATATAGCGGCTAATGGCCCGGCTGCACGAGCCGCCACGTTGAAATAGCCTGCTTTTACGCTCTTATCAAAATCATATTTCAATAGCGGAAATGCCAGGCTGTCCTTGCCCAGGTTAAAGTATAAAGTGCCCAGGTCTCCATTCAACATAGAAAGCCAGAAAACTTCGTTTGCTTTTCGCGCCGATTCAATAGCGGTCTCATACCAATATACGGCAAGCTCATTTTTGCCCGTTTCTGCGTAAGCCCATGCAAGCGTATTCAATATGCTGTAAAGTTTCGGAATTTCAGACCATGGCTTCTTTACCTTAAGCGCCCGCTGAATTAGGCTGATTGCAGAATCATATGCAAAAAAGTGAAAATAGTGATCACCAATCTCGGCAAGGTGAATGTTGGCTTCCGGGTAATTTTCAAGACCCAGCTTTTCTATAATTAGTATTGCCTTATTTGATTGATCAAATGATTGCTTAAAATTGCCGTTATAAAAATAAATATTCGACGCGGCTACATTGCATTCTGCTTCAGTATATTCCCACCCTCGCTGATGTGCACTTTCTGCTGCCTGTAAGATACTGTTGACTGTGCTGTCTTTGGGCTTAAAGGTCGCAACAACACCGCCAATCTTCCATAGTTCAATATTAAACCAGGCTTCTCGTTCAAGTCTTTCATCGCCGTTCTCAGCAGCCTTATTATATATCTTATCCAGAATTGCTAATGTATGCGGGCGATTGTTGCGTGTTTCTTTATTCTCCCAGTAGATATTATAAAAGGCCCAATCATTGAATGCCTTTAACCTTTGTGTTGCGTCTTTTATTCTGAATATTGAGTCAGCTTGAGCATCGGCGGTAAAACCACAAAAGAGAAATAGGACAAGCGGGATAAAATTGCGTCGCAAATTCATAGATATGTACATGCGTCCCATGCTCACTGATAATTTCATGACAGGCCGATTGGCAGCGATAAATACGGCCATTTCATTCCTTAATTTTTTTTGCTTTAAACCAGCTTAGCATCGGTGTATGTTGTGTTATTTATTTTTATTTTAAATGCAATGAACGCTTAAATATTCATTACAAGTTCTTCAATAGACCCGCTGTTACCAGTATCCATTTTAGCACGAAGTCGTTGCCTTGCTTTCCGTACTGCGTCGTATCCCATTCCCAGCATTGCAGCCATATCTTTCTGCGCAATCTGTAGTTTTGCAAGTGCCATCAGCCGCATATCTGTGGGGCTTAAAGTCGGAACAATGTTTTGCAGACGATTGAAAAATCCGGGATAAACTTTATCAAACAATACCCTGAAGTTTTGCCAGTCGTTTTCCGTTAATATACTGGCGTGGTTCAATTGGGTCACCAAAGAAACACGTTCTGTCTCTGATGCTGTTGTCCCCAATCTTTCAATATTGCTTCTGAATCGTTCAATTATTTCATTTTTTTCTTTCAACCGGTTTGCAAAACTGTTCAATTCAACCTGCGACCTTTTCAATTTCTCCATCACAATTCTTTTTTCGACTTGTGCGAGTTTTACAGCCGCACCCTTTTTCATGCGTATCCGATTGATATAAAGTAATACAATCAGCATAAGAAATACTATCATACCGATAAGTCCGTTCCTGATCGAAGTCTGTCTTCTATGGATAGATTCCAACACTTTAATCCTGGATGAATAAACTTCGGTAGCAACAAGTTGCTTGTTTCGCTGCTGTATTTCCTTATCATGTTGCCTGCGTGCAATGACCTGGAAATACAAAGATGAATCAAGGTACAGGCTTGCTGTTTTAAAGTCCTTCTTATAAAGAGCAATATCACTAAAATAGCCACATAATTTTGCCCGATCGTGTATATTCAACGGATCCATTTTTAATTTAAAATATGAGAAATATTTTTTTGCTGATTCGAAGTCATTTTTCTTTAAATAAACACTAAAAAGTTCTCCGGCATTATTTACAGCATCGCTCGTCATTTGCGAATGGATGTTATTTTCAAAATCATCGATCAACAATGGAAGAGCAAGGCTATCGTTTCCTGCTTCAAAATAAGCTTTGCCAAGATTGCCGTGGATCTTATTCATCCAAAATACATCACCTGACCGTTGTGCATTTTCGTATGCCTCCAGGTAGTATGCGATTGCAGAGTCCAACTGGTTCAGCTCCCTGTAAGACATTCCCACGGTATTTAAAGACTTATAGCTTTCGGGTATATCATTCCTGGGTGATCGCACATTAATGGCCTGCTTCATATACCTGATCGTCGAATCATATTCCATGAAATGAAAATAAAAATTCGCCAATTCGGCAATATAAAGCGCTGCCTGAGGATACTCTTCAACTCCCAGCGTTTGTATTATTTTATAAGCATTCTTCGCCTGCTCAAATGTTGGATCATAATAAGCAATGGAAAAATAAATAGAGGCCGCAGTCATCCTGCATTGTGCTTCTACATAATCCCATCCTTGCTTTCGTGCAGTCTCAGCTGCTTGCAGCATTTTTTCTGCTGAGTTATTTCGTGGCTCAAATGGCTCCATACTGCCGCCAATCTTCCAAAGTTCCTTATCATACCAGGCTTCTCTCATCAACATTTCATCGCCTGCATCTTTGGCTTTTTGGTAAACATTATTCAGGTAGTTAAGCTTAGCCTGGCGATTTCCCCGATTGTCTTTGACTTCACAATAGATGTTATCGTAAGCCCATTTGCAAAAAAAATCTAAACGTTTCTCTGTATCCTGAATTTCAAAAATCTCAGTTACCTGTGCTTTTGCACAAACACACAAATTAGATAGTGCAAACAATAACAATACCCGCGTACACATAGTCATAATTCTACAAATCAAATACTTCAACTTAAAACAAATCTGAGTAAACGATTAAATCAGCATTAAAATAAAATATTTGTATTAATGAACAAGCTTACGCATTCTCCAATATCACTTTTCAAAGTACTATTTTGATCATTGTCAATACATATCGGATGATATTTATTTAATATCACATACGAGAGCATCACATATATAAACTAAATCAACTGGAAAGCATAAAGTCAGGGTTTCTATCTAACGGTCACAATTACATGCTGATATCGTGTCAGGGAAGGAACACCGTTATCTGTAACCTCAAGTATTATATGAATTGTATCGTCCTTCTTTGCATGGGATGGAATGATAAAAGAAGCTTTCGCTTTATCAGCATTGCGTATATCAATTGTTCCATTAAATGAGCCGACTTCTTTGTACTGCCACCACTTATAGGTCAGTTCATTATTGTCCGGATCTTTTCCAGACCCGCTCAGTTGTATTGTCGTTCCTGGTTTTGCATTTATATCTGCTGCATGATTCAGTTTAACTACCGGTGGATGATTCGCATTTTTAAAATCTTTCACACACCAATCTGCTCTTGCGGCGAAATCGTTTTGTATCGCAGGTATCCATCTCGTTTGCGGATAAGCAGCATCTTCCTTTTTTGTAAACGGATTATAATCGGTCACATCCTTTCCATCCTCCCACCGATACCGATTCTTTTGCGATTGAATCATTCGTCCACCCCATCCGCCATAGGATGCATCTTCTTTATTTCGCAGGCCAACATTCAACAAGAACAGGTACGATGGCGAATCGCCTTCTGAGATAAAGTCATACTGTGTTAACCCATACTTTCTCACTTCTGCAGTATCTCCATGCGTGTGCTCCGGGTCACCTACAATCTTTTGCCCATCACCCCATAAATAATAAGAAGATAAGAGAAGACCATGATTAAACTTGATATGCTCTGCAAACCATTTTCCTTTCAACGTTTCCTGCAATTCTTCAGGCACAAACTTTGGCCACGGATACGCCAAACACCAAAACTGATTTGAATTGTACATCACTTTAATATCCGGCCAGTTTGGCGATACATATTTCTGATATGTTGCATCCTGATCTAATACGGTATATAAAATTGCTTTATCAGAAATCTTTTTATAAATGGTTTTCCATTGCGCCGTGTTTTTAAAATCATCTTCTATTGATTTTAATGCTCTCGCTATTGTATTCGTGCCACCCCAGATTTGCAGATATACAGGACCGGGTTTATCATCCAGCAAAATAGCTTTAATAAAATCGGAACCTTCTGTGTTTTTGTCCATCTCACCTTCAAAGTCAATGTTTCCCGTTTTAATAATACTTTTTAGATACTTCGGCGTTGGATAATTTTTGTCGTGAAGAACAAGATGATCATACACCATCGCATACTTATCGATAAAGCCTTGCATCCAGTCGGTTCCAGGCCAGCGAAGTTCGCTACGCTTCCCGTAACGCTCCGCTGTATATTTCATTTCTGAAGTAAACAGCGTTCCTTTCCCATCTCCTTTATAATGCCATTGTGAACTACTATAGATAAGTCCCGCAATATTCAAATCATTTGAATACAATAAAAGACGGATAAATGAATCCTGGTCATCTACTTCACCATCTGTCGTTACTATCGTTCTTGGCTTTTCATTACCCGACTGGGCTGTCGTATCGTTGCAACTAAAAACAACAACTGCAAATAAAAGAAAGAAGATAGTTTTATTCTTCATAGACAATTTGCGTTAAGAATAGCTATTGATCATTTGCTATTTTGTTTGGCTAAAGCCAATTATTTTTCACCTTTTTGCCCGGCATTAATGCCGGGGCAATATCAAAATTCTACTACGGGCTTTAGCCAAATCTATTACTTAAACTGAATTATCTTATACTCATTATCTATCGTTTTTCTGAAGCATTCGCCATTTTATAGATTTTACCATCCGCTTTCGTCAAAATATACATCTCCCCATGATCATCGCGGCCAAAATGTAAATCAACACGATCACTACCGCATAGTTCCGATAATTTTTTTATGTTGCCGTCAACAGATACCTTCCATTCTTTGATTTGCGCTTGAGATCCCTGTTTCAAATCATTTGTATTTACAAAAAATAATCTTCCCGAGGGAATATCTCCAAACAAGAACTTTCCTTTTAGCGCTGCAACATCCGTCCCCGAGTATTCGTAACCACCGGAAATAGCTTTGCCCTCATCATGATCATATTCCACTACTGGATAAGTAACGTGATATTGACTATCATTTCCCGGTAATGTATGCACCTTTGTTATATCAACCGAAGCATCCAGGAGAAATGAACCTTCCCGTATCGGCCAACCATAATCATAACCGGCCTCAATCAAATTGATTGATTCAATATTGCTATGACCAACATTGCTCACCAACATTTTCCCGTCTTTCGTCCACGTTATCCGGTGAGGGTTTCTGAAACCATATGCGTAAATCTCACCCAATGAACCATTGCTTTTTGCAAAGGGATTTGAAGCAGGAACACCATATTGCCCGTTGCGGCTGTTTCTACCGGCCGGGTCTACGCGAAGAACTGATCCCCACGGTTTATCACGACTGTGTGCCAATGACGGATAGCCATTTTCTACAGCGCCGCCATCACCAATGCCGATATAAAGCAATCCATAATCAGCATCGCCTTTTCTGGAAAGAGGATTAAATATTATTTCCTGCACACCGTGAATGACACTGACCATTTCAATTCTTAGTAGTTCACGGCTTTTGCCAATGAAAGTATCAGCCGTTGGGCGATCTGTTTTCCATTCAGTCAATACCCATTGTAATGCAGGTTTAATGGAATCTGCAAATCCGAAGTCGGCTTTACCACTACCTGCAGGTTCAGAGTGTGTAGTATATATAAGTCCGTTCTTTAAAAAATCCGGATGAAAAGCAAAGCTGCCAAAGCCGGTTGCAAGACCGGGCTCATTAATGAATTTTGGCATCAGCCTTTTCATATCCATATAAACTGAAGCTTTATCACCATTTAGTTTATACAACTTACCGCGCAGATCCAGTATAAAAGGACCAATACGATCATGATAATCCATTTTTGTAATTCTTGCCAGTGGCTTTTTACCACTATCACTTGATGCCGGAATCTGTGTGATCAATTTAAGATCGACAACAAGGCCCGACAGCGCAATTGGAGTTGGAATCGGATTTGTAAGAGCAGTGCTATCAAACTTCTTTACTGCGCCACGTTGTTGATGAGTATTTAGAAAAGCGATAATCGAATTGATCTCATCATTGTTTGCAGATGCAAATGAAGGCATGGTTGTATGAAACTGGTTAAACAGCTTCTTTGCTCTTTCATCGCCCGATTCAATTAGCTTCTTCGGATCATTAATAAAATGTTGCAACCAATCAACTGAAACTTCTTTAGTAATACCGGAAAGATTGGTTCCAATACCATCCTGGCGGAAATTGTGACAGCCACTGCATTTCGCTGTAAATGCCGTCTGCCCGGCAGCAATCGTTAGAGAATCTGTTGTTATCGTATTAGCATCGGGCGCATTTCCTGATTTACAAGAAAACAATGCAGCACAAATAGCAAATACAATTACAGGAAATAGAATTTTATGTTTCATGAAAAGATTATAAAATGATCGTGCACTTTTTTAAAATCTACGCAAGGTTAAACCTCCATCAATCATAAAGACCTGTCCGGTTGAATAAGGAAAGTTTCCCGCTGCTATGGCACTTACCGCTTTTCCTACATCGTCTGGAAAGCCCCAGCGCTTTTGCACAGACAGTCCTTCACTCAATAACTTATCATACTTTTCTTTTACTCCCGCCGTCATATCAGTACTAATAACGCCGGGCCTCACTTCGTAGACAGGAATATCATATTCTCCCAGCCGCACGGCAAGCAACTGTGTTACCATCGCCAGTCCTGCTTTTGAAATACAATATTCGCCCCTGTTAACCGAAGCAACATTTGCTGAAACTGAATTGACATTGATGATGCAACCTCTGAATGTTGTATCCGATTTCTTTTGTTCTATCATCCAGTTTGCAACTTGCTGCGCCAGGAAAAAAGAACCTTTCAGGTTAATGTTCAATACATAATCAAAACTTTCTTCACTCATTTCCAATAAATCTCTCCGTTCTTTCGGCGCTACTCCCGCATTATTTACAAATACATCTAAACGACCGAAATGATCTTTCACATTTTGCAGAATTGTTTTCCGATCACTTGATGAGCCCGTATCGCCCTGGCAATACAAAACCTTTGCTCCGCTGTTACGAAGTTCCCGCAACACATCTTCCACAGCACCTTCTTCACGTACACCATTGATCGCAATATCAAAACCACTTTCTGCAAGATGCTGCGCAATACCATAACCGATACCACGGCTACCGCCAGTTATTAATGCAATTTTTCGTTTCATTTTCTTAACTGCAAAGACGAGTTTTTTTTCAAATCATTTATTCTTTGTGAGTTTTGTGCCTTAGTGGGAAATGTTTTCTGATATAGAAACAATATATCCCACAAAGTCCACAGAGAACACAAAGCTATTTCTCAAAGCACTTATTCCTTATGCCCTTGTATTTAATCGCTTCGGAATAAACCATTTTTACAATTCGGGCACATCTACCCAACACCTTTTGCTCCAGCTTTCCAATCCTTTCTCAGCTAACTGCACACCTTTAGCGCCTTCCAACAGATCCCATTGGAAGGGAGTATCTTTTACAATATGTTTTAAAAATAATTCCCACTGCACTTTAAATGCGTTATCATAGGCTTCCTGCTCCGGTACTTTCGCCCAGCCTTCATAGAAATTAATTGGTTGGGGAATATCAGGGTTCCAAACCGGCTTTGGTGTGTTGCCATAGTGTTGAATATAACATTCACGCAAACCGGCCACTGCTGAACCTTTAGTTCCATCCACCTGCAATGTGAGTAAATCATCCCGTCTTACCCGTACCGTCCATGAAGAATTGAAATGAGCAATGATATCTCCTTCCAGTTCAAATGTCGCATAGGCAGAATCATCCGCAGTACTCTTGTATCGTTTACCCTGTTCATCCACACGGTAAGGGATATGCGTAGCGCCAATGCAGGAAACAGCCTTTACTTTTCCAAAAACATTATCTAATACATAGCGCCAGTGACAAAGCATGTCGCTGATAATACCGCCATCATCTTCTTTACGATAATTCCAGGAAGGCCGTTGCGCCGGTACAGAATCTCCTTCAAACACCCAATAGCCAAACTCACCACGCACTGAAAGTATCTTTCCAAAAAAATCCTGTTGAATCAATCGCTTTAGTTTGATAATACCCGGCAACCATAATTTGTCCTGCACTACTCCGTGTTTTACACCAGCATCTTTACATAGATGATACAGTTCCAACGCTGTCTTTGTATCGACCGCTATTGGTTTTTCACAATAGATATGTTTACCGGCACGAACAGCTTGTCGAACCGCATCTGCCCTGCGGCCAGTTACCTGCGCATCAAAATATACAGGGTAGCTTTTATCATTCAAGACTTCTTCGAGATTAGTCGTTATCTTTTTTACACCTGATACTGCCGATAATTTTTCTAGTTTATTTTTATCACGGCCGACAAGCACAGGGTCAGGCATAATGATTTCATCAGCATTGATTTTGATACCACCTTGCCTGATGATTTCGGCAATGGACCGCAGCAGGTGCTGATTCGTTCCCATCCTTCCGGTGACGCCATTCATAATTATGCCTACAGTATGTTGTTGCATTCGTTATATTTTTTCGTTGTATGCCCTAATGATTTTTTGCAAATAAGTATGTTGATTCTGTTGCCAATATTTCGTTGAAAATATTTCCACTTCATAAAAGCCATTAAAACCTGTTGCTTCTACCCACGATCGTATCTTATTCACCGGTATACAACCATCACTCATGATGCCCCTGTCATTCAATAAATCTGTTGTCGGAGAATTCCAGTCGCAAATATGAAATGCAAATAAGTGATTATTCTCTCCGCAGCGTTTTATTTCTGCCTCCAGTTCGGGATCCCACCAGAGATGATAAACATCCACGGCCACACCAACAACGGGCGAGTTCAACGCGACTGCCATATCATTCGCTTGCTTCAAAGTATTGATCGCCGATCTTGTATCGGCATACATCGGGTGCAGCGGTTCAATCGCCAATCGTACTCCCACTGCCGCTGCTTCAGGTATGATTGTTTCAATCCCTTCCTTGATTTGCTTCCGTGAATCTTCCAGCGACTGCGCCGAATCGGCTCCACAAACCAATACAATTAATGGTGCACCCAATGCAGCAGCTTCCTCGATGGCCCTGCGGTTATCATCAATGGCTTCTTCCCTTTTTTTCTTTTCTTTATTTGGGAAAAAACCACCGCGGCACAATGACACGACCGTTAATCCACTATCACGGAGCAGTTGACCTGTTTGAGAAATATTTCTTCCTGCTAATGCATCCCGCCAGACTGTAATGCCACTGACACCTGCAGCCGAAAAATTCCTGGCCGCCTCTTCAATGCTCCAGGGTTTTGTGGTGATTGTATGAATGCACAACTGGGAAAGATCGTTGATCGGTTTTGCCATTATTGCACACAATTATAGAACGTGTAATATTTTTCGTTGTTTACAACCCGCTGCAGATAGAGACAAACTTCGCGAATGTGATAATCGCCCCACATGCTCGATTCTCCATTTGGTATTTTACTACCGGGCGGAATATAATCCCATCCATTGGGCCGGTGATAAATCGAATGCAACAATAAACCTTCATGATGTTCATTTACACTCAAATAAGGTTCAGCCAATAACGTATCCACTACTTTCAAACCCGCCTGCCAGTAACGATTGCCTTCGCTGTTGTAACTTTTATCAATCAAATATTTTCCCAAACGTAACAAACCCTGCGCTGCTATAGCTGCTGCGGAACTATCTACTGGTTCAAATTCATTGTAAGGATCGGCTGGTTTATTTAAATAATCGCCTAATTGATTCAACTGCGGCGCCCCTGTGTCCCAATAAGGAATACCATCTGTACAACAATTGTCAATATAAAAATCACAGGTGGCTTTTGCTGCACGCAACAATAAAGAAGTAATTAATTCTTTACCACCATATGGCTCCAATATTGTTTCATCCAATGTATCGAACCATTCCAGCTCTTCAGGAAAACCACAAATGGCCCAGGCTAAACCTCTCGTCCAGGTGGTAAACCCCGAAAAGCCTTGCTGAGAATTCGGGCAACGATAATTTCCATCTTTTACATTGAAGATGCTCTCGTGTGCGGTGCGGCCGCGTACATCATATGTATCCCTTCCTTCGCCGTAAAAAACAGAATAGGAAGCTGTGGCTGATAAATGCTGAATAGCCCGCTGTAACAGATCTATTTTTACATCACCTTCTGCCTGGAAAACATGCCCCAGTTTATAACTTACAATTAATGCACGACAGGAACCGGATGGTGTCCACAAACAAAGAATGTGCGCCATTGAATGAATGAATAAAGCCACCGTCTTTGATCACAGTCCATCGGCCTGCCTGCACTGCACCGGATATCTTTAACGCGAGTTCATAAAAATTTTTCTCCCACTCATTAAAAGGGATTTTATTTTCCTTCATCAGCCGCAGCAGGTTACCATAAGTGCTCACATTATTAAAGCCATGATCGTGTACACCAGTATGACTTACATGTGGCGCCATCAAGCGCAGCGTTTGTTCTTTTCCTATTTCGAGAAATTCCTGCTCATCTGTAGCATCATATTGAAGAATGGATGAGCCAACCTGGAAACCTTGCGTCCATTCGGTCCAGCCTCTTGTTGTATATTTTCCATCTGCAGTAAATACAGGCGAGCCTTTTGCTGCATCATAGTTTTTTTGCAGCAATCTTATCTTTTGCGCAGATAATTGCCAAAACTGATTAAGCTTCGCTGTTAGATCGGCAGGTTTCAATGATTGGTTAATATCGATCATTATTGAATTTTATGAATCATAAAGAATAGCTGTATTTCCATATTGACCATTGACCATTGACGATTGTCTACGGTCTGTTGTCTATTGTCTGTTGTCTATCGTTCATCACCTGCCTCGGCAACATTGCTACCGCGATCATGCCCACAATCGCAAAAACTATCAGCACAGCAAAACCATTAGCATAGCTTCCGCTTTTATCTCTCATCCATCCCACCAGCATTGGTGAAAGCGCCTCGGAAATTCCATCAGCAGTTAATATCAATCCCATGATGCGCCCCATTACCCGTACGCCAAACAATTCTGCGGCCATCAATGGAATGATCATATAATCACCGCCCAATCCAATACCAAAAACAAAAGCGAACAAATAGATGATGCCTGGTGATGCCGCGAAATACAATAATGGTATTGATCCTGCAACAAATGTATAGATGAGGATCATGACAAATTTTTTCTGAAACTTGTCTGCCAGCCAACCCATTAATATTCTTCCAAAAATGCTGGACAATAATACCAGTGAAATAATATTGGCTGCCTGCGATTGCGAATATTTTAAATCGATACTAAAAAATAATTTCAGATTCTGGCTTGTACCGGCAACAGCCGCAATAGAACAGATACTTCCGATCATCAACAAATAAAATGATCCACTTTTCAGCATCGCGCTCAATGGAATTTTCGGCAATTCTTTTTTTACAGTCTCTGTTGCTTCGTCGGGATTTTCTTTTACAATCCAGGCCATGGGAAATGCAATTGCAATTACCAGCACACCCAATATAAATAATGCCTGGTGCCATCCGAAATGTGCATTCAGCGCTTTAGCGATCTGTGGTACCAGCATACCCCCAACACCAATACCGAGATATGCAAAGCCCATTGCTTTGCCACGTGATGTTGTAAACCATCTTGTCGTCAACACCTGGTTGGGTAGTGGCCCTGCACACATATACCCGAGGGCATTAAACACATAAAACAAATAGAATTGCCAGAGGGAAGTAACGGTGCTTAAACCGATCAATGCGATACCACCCATTAAGATGCCCGCAAGCATTAAACGGCGTGGGCCATAGCGATCGATCAACCAGCCGGCTAAAAAACCAAAAAGCCCAACGAAGATTTTTGCAAATGCATTTCCAGAAGTAATAGTGGCGCGTGACCAACCATATTCTTTGAACCAGAAATCGTAAAAGAAAGGAAGTCCATAAAACAGGATACCCACCAGCGAAAACAAGCTGAGAAAACCTGTGGCAGCAACCTTTATTTGACCGGAGCTCAATTTGCCGGAAACCATGCAAGACAATTATGAATCATGAATATACTGATTCGATAAATCAATTCAGCAAAGTCGACCGATTAAAAGTGTATTCTTACAAGTAAGATAGCCACCAGCTTTTGTTTTTAGCCTTATAATTTCCATACCACTTACAAGGAAAATATAAAATGATTAGCACTATAATCCAAATGATATAGGTACGTAATAAACTCGGTTGATATCCTGCCGGCCAATCTTTTATTGACATAAACGAAAGATTGATCGGCTTGCCAAATGTCATATATGTCCATATATAGGATGCAAGACTGATAATGGCTAGATGCAGGATGAAAAAGAAAAACGCAACGCGACCGTAGGTTAGCAACACTTTTTTGATGCCCGCTGAGAATTTATCGACCAATACAAGCAGTAAACAGGATATACCCAATGTTACAGACAGAAATAAAAGTGAGGGCGGCGATTTTGATACATTCAGAAATGAAAGAAATGTATAGATGCCACCTCTCTCTTCAGTATTCCACGGAAACATATCGCCGTAAATATTTAATGCCCGCAGGATAATAAAAAATACAAGCACACTTACACCAGTACTTATCAACAACAAATTCCTTCTGCTTTGTTCATAGGTAAACCATGTGCCGATGATATACCCCAACAACATTACACCTACCCATGGAACGATGGTATACGCGACCAATACCGGTGGATTTGGAATGAAGAAAGGTGAATTATGCAAAAAGGCAAACAGCATATTGGCTTTCGTTACAGTACTGAACATTGGTAGCGCATCATGCCCGAAGATCATAGCAAGCGCTAATGTTAGTTGCAGCCAGCGGGGAAGCCAGACCAGGCCAGCCAGCAAAATCATAGAGCAGCCAATCGCCCAGATTACCTCCAGCAGTGTTAGCTGGTATCCTTGTGTAAGAATGAAACTGATGATGAAAATTTCTGCGACTATCAACCAAAGACCGCGGGTTAAAAGAAATACACTTGTTTTTTTGAGACTGCCTGTTTTTCTGCAGTAAAGAAAAATGCCAATACCCGAAAGAAAAACGAAGGTTGGAGCACAGAGATGTGTAATCCATCGGGTAAAAAACAATAGCACCGATGCTTTCGTTACATCTGTGGGGCGATAGGGTGTATAGCTGAAATATTCCCGTACATGATCCAGCGCCATAATAATCATCACAAACCCTCTTAATAAGTCTATTGATTGTAACCGCGATTGTTGCTGTGGAGTTTCAGTTGGCTTTTGCATTGTTAATTCTACATCTTTCCTGAAGATAAAAATTTAATGGAATTGTGATGATTGTTGCAGATAAAGAATTTTGGAAAATACCAATTGAGTGTTGCTCACTCACTTTGCCAACACAATTTATAACACCTGTGTACTATCTTTTGGAAACCTACAAGGCAAAAAAACATCACTCATTTTTACATCTATGTACTAAACTTTTCAAATCCGTCCATCCGTAACCGCCATGAAACTCTTCATTTTGTGCAAATAATTTTTCCGCTCCCATGTGTTCATAGAATTTATTGGCTGGATTATTGGCATCACCAAATAGCAACATCGAACTTATTTTACGATTCATGAACTCGCCGGCAACTTTGCAAATCAACTTTTTCCCCAAACCTTTTTTCTGATATTTCCGAAGTAGGTATATTTTATTCAGCTCGCCGGAAAATTCAGGATTATCTGCGTGATTATATGATTGGCCTTTTGCAAATCCAACCAGACCTTCGTTCTCTTTTTCAATCACAAGGCAAAACCAATCATCATTTTTATTCTCAAAAATTTGTCGCCATTGCCATTTCCGTGTTTCCAGTGAAGGTGAATTGAAACTTCCATGCGTTTCATTAAAGGTCGTGAAATGTAAGGCAGCCAATGTTGTTACGTCGGCAATAGTTGCTTGCCGTATAATGAATGCGTCAGTCACATTGCGTTTTTATTCGGATGTAAATTTTTTACTCCCTTATTTGGTGTTTGCCTTTGAGAACCTTTCAATTTTAAGCATCCACGCCAACAAACAAATTGAAGATGCTTACAAATCTTGGTTTTGGCCTCTTGCAAACTCACTTAGCCGATATGCAAGACACAACACTGACTGGTTGTTTTTCAGAAGACATGCAAGAACAAAACCTTTTCGACTGGCATTCTATAATTCTTGCGCCTTAAAAATTTTTCCTTTCCAGGTTCTTTGTGTCACTCCTCCGCTTTCTTTTTTAGTGATAAACAAAACTTTGTAACTATCATATTCGCTTTTGTCTTGTAAAGAAGCTTTAATAATAATGGCCACCTGTCTCCCCAAATTAGACATTTGATTTTCGTCAGAAGGAATATTCTGCCCGTTAGTAACGTCAATTTCTAACTCTGAGTTTGTTTTTCCATTTCTAGTAATTTCTTTGCCGTCAAGGTTGATTCCCTCACAAGAAACAACCTTATTTAATTCAATTTGCAAGCTATCCGTAGGCTTATTAAATGTTGGGGTCTTCGACTTGGTAGTTGTCATTGTGCAGCTTGCAAATAGCGCTGTTGCGATAAAACAAAGGGTAATATTCTTAATCATTTTGATAGTGCTTAAACTGTTTTAGGCTTAGTATAAATTTATACTTATTTTTTGGCGTTAGTTTTAATCTTAAACCCATTTTTCATATACCTCCTATTCTATAATTTTTACACCTTTGGTTTTTGCCTTTGAGAACCTTTCATTTTTAGCATCTTCACATCAACAAACAAATTGAAGATGCTTACAAATAATAGTGTTGGTATCTCAAAAAAGAAATCGCAAAATCTGAGTAAAATTGGAAGTTTTCATGAAGCGTCAGAATTTGCACAGAATTGGTCGTTTATTTTATAAAATTTGCAGATGAAAATTCTGATTGTCGAGGACGAGAAGGAATTGACTAAGGTGATCACGCAATACCTGGCCGCTGAGGCGTATGTATGTGAAACAGCTCCTGATTTTCGCTCGGCAATAGAAAAAACGGAGTCGTTTGATTACGACTGCATCCTGCTTGATATTTCTTTACCCGATGGCAACGGCCTTGAAGTGC
The DNA here is from genome assembly GCA_049840875.1 of Chitinophagaceae bacterium. GTDB lineage: Bacteria > Bacteroidota > Bacteroidia > Chitinophagales > Chitinophagaceae > JAFDYH01. The sequence goes on from JASGJE010000011.1 coordinate 1,052,996, forward strand.
TCAAACAACTGAAGGCCGATAATAAATCGGATGGCGTAATCATTATTTCAGCGAAGAACTCATCTGAAGACCGCATTGCAGGTCTCAATCTTGGCGCTGATGATTATCTGCCAAAACCATTTCACCTCGCAGAACTGGCGGCCCGTATTGCTTCTATTATCAGGCGTCGCCGTTTTCATGGGCAGTCAACGCTAATTGTAAATGAAATCACTGTAGACACTTCGGCGAAGATGACAAGTGTGAATGGAAAAGTGGTTGAATTGACGCGGAAAGAATATGACTTGCTTCTTTATTTTATCAGTAATAAGAACAGGATTATTTCCAAAAACGCGATGGCAGAACATATTTCCGGCAGCCAGGCAGATGCATTTGATAACTTTGATTTTATCTACACGCATATCAAAAATCTCAAGAAAAAATTGCAGCAGGCCGGCAGCAAAGATTATATCAAGGCCGTGTATGGAATGGGCTATAAATTCAGCACATCATTATGAAACTGCTTGATAAATCCTTACGTTCATCGCTCGTGTATGCGTCGATAATTTTATTGATAGCAATTCCGGTAATGTATAAAGTGGTGCAGGCGATTGTAAAAGAAGATGTGAGTGAAAGCCTTTATTCCAAAAAAAAGAAAATAGAATTAACCCTTTCAAGCCTGCAGGATGGTGAAGAGTTGCGACCATTTTATGACCCCGATATCCAGGTAGTTCCGAGCAATGCCGTAATGAAAGACAGGTTGTATCATGTTGTGATCTATGATCCTGAGACCAGGGAGCATGTCCCCTACCAGGTATTGGAAGGATCTATCGTCTCAGGAAACAAAATCTATCATGTACGACTTCAAAGCTCACTGGTAGATCGTGAGGATTTGATTATAAGTATCGTCTCAATTATTGGTGCGCTGATTATTTTCGTAATACTGGGCCTGGTGCTGATCAACCGTTCGCTGTCCCGGCGCATCTGGAAACCATTTTACACAACGCTTGATCAATTAAAGCGATTCCGGCTGGATAGAAAATCACAGACTGAATTTCCTTCTTCATCAATAGATGAATTCAACAACCTGAATACTACACTCACTACCCTCATAGATAATAACCAGAAAACGTTTCTGTCGCAAAAAGAGTTTACAGAAAACGCTTCACATGAAATGCAGACACCTCTGGCCGTTATTAATGGCAATCTTGAACTATTGATGAGTAGTCAGCCACTATCCCAGGAACAGGCAGATTGGATTACCGGTATCGAACATGCGACAAACAGGATGAACAGGCTCAACAAGACCCTGATCTTATTGGCGAGAATTGATAACAATCAGTTTGTCGGTACCGATAAAGTAGAGATAGTAGGCAGCATTGAACATCAGATCCACCTGTTTGAAGACGCCATCAACCAGAAAAGGATTACTGTGACCTCTTCATTGACAAAACCAATGACCCGGAATGCAAACCCTGATCTCATCGAGATATTATTCGGAAACATTTTCTCCAATGCTATCCGGCACAACAGAGATGGAGGCAAGATTATCATATGGCAGGAAGCAAACTCAATTCACATATGCAATACCGGTAGTCAGCAGCCTTTGGATGCATCCCTGCTTTTCAAACGATTTCAGAAACAGGGTGGTCTTCAGGAATCACCTGGCCTTGGCCTTGCGCTTGTAAAACGTATTTGCGAAATCAGTAGTTATGATATCCGGTATGAATTTGCCAGTGATATGCATTGCTTTTCTATCGACTTTGGATCATCAATGTAGATTTTGCTCAGCCTTTCTCCAGAATTTGCATTGATCTTGCTTTTATAAAATTCACAATAATGAAAACGTTGATCTTATCGGCAGCGCTTTTATCGGCAGTAGCAGTTGCAAACGCCCAGAATGTTACACCGGCCACAGTGAAGAAATCATTTACGAAACTATTTCCCGGTGTAAAGCCGAAATGGGAAAAAGAAAACAGTGACTATGAAGCGAATTTTAAAAAAGATGGAAAAGAAATGAGTGCGGTTTTCGCAGCCGATGGCACACTGAAAGAAACTGAAACGACTATTACCGTAAGTGAACTACCTGCAACCGTAAAGGACTATATCAGCAAGCATTATAAAAATGCTGCGATCAAAGAAGCCGCAAAGATTACTAAAGCAGATGGCACTCTCAACTTCGAAGCGGAAGTCAATCACACCGATGTCATCTTCGATAAAGATGGAAAATTTATTAAGGAAGCAAAAGACTGATTTTTATCATGGTTATGGTTTCGTTTGGGCTGCCGGCAGGCGGCCCTTCTTTTTTCCATTTATTAAAATACTATTCACAAGTTACCAGGCTCACCGCAAAATCTTATTCATGGCAAAACCATTTTATCTGCACGATTTAGAAGTTATCATCCAATACAGCATAACAGATCATCTGGTAACATGTCCCTGATTTTTCCGGAGCAAACCTTTTGGCGGTACAATGAAAATTGAAGCATTAAGAATAATCGCATCAGAAAGTTGATTCGATAAGATTATCGATGAGCGTGGCCCCGGCGCATTCGTCACGTTAAACCGAAGATTTTTTCTCCAGCCCGCCTCAATTCCCGCCCATAGCCAATCATGTATACAGCGTTCGTAGTTGATAGTGTATCGTAATTCCGAACGAAACAGGTGAAGTCTTTTATATTCTTCAAAAACAGGATCATTATTTTCTAATCGAAAAGAAGCGCCGGATAATTCAAACCCTGTATACAGGTAATTATTTTCATTCGGCGAATATCGCAAACGGATATTAACCGGCAGAAGACTTTCAATACCGAAATTGCAACTGAAGTTTTTATTGACCGATAGAACTGGGATTATCAATGGTTTTCCAAAGGTGTAGCCATAAGACGCACCTATAGCGTAAGAAAGATTTTCATCTTTTTTCCATCCTATCATCGGCGTTATCGAAAACTTCAGAAAATCAGCTACAGACAAGTTTTTGGAAGTGTAATCACCATTCAAATCAAAGCTTGCTCTCAATACAAAATATTTATTGCTGCGGGTGGGCTTCAATGCGTACACATGGAAGCCGATGCTTTTCAGTGGCCGATCTTCGAGATTATTATAAAAGGCATACCCATTGTTTAGATCGTTGGCATTGAAAATAAATTCTTCGTGGGTATACTTTATTCCGGCTGCCAGCGTAAAGGATGGTTTGTTAATGATCGGAAAGCGAAGCCGCAGGTCAATGCGCCTGTTTCGGTTGATATGGCCGACTGCATTTTCAAAATTCCCCTGCTTCGCCGTCGTCTTAATTGTAAAAGCAGGCAATAATTCATACTTGAATATGAAGGCCTTTGCTCTTGGCAATCCAACCACTGATGGGTTGCAATAGCCGGAATTTTTGGCCCAGCTGAAAATATCCTGCGCGGAGGTAAAGCACGGGAATAAACAAATACATCCAATGGCCAATTTGAAAATTTTCCTTTTCAAGCGTATTAGTTCCGGTTAATTAAAGCGGCTTAAAAGTTAAAACAATTCAATCATTCAATTCTGAGAGAATTCTGAAGTTGATAAAATATACCTGGCTTTTTAATTCTGCAATTGCTGTTGGATGCATGTCTTTCATAAGTTATTAGCATTTTATTTAGGCCACTGGCTATGGCAACTCAGAATTTGTTCAGAATTGAATACGACGTTTACTTCCGATGTAATCAATTCTTATGCAGTTAAAGAAGTTTATCGGTCTTGTTTTCCTTTTGTACTTTTTTCAACCATCTGTAAACGCACAATCATTATCTGAAAAATACGATAGCATTCGCTTCGCGAGTACCTCAGAACACCCGATCTGGAAACAGTTAATCTTACCAGCGGGTCTTATCACTTATGGCGCTTTGGCTATCCATTCCAATCCGCTGTTGAGTGTGAACAATGAGTACAAGGAAGAAATTTATCTCGAGCATCAGCATAAGCCAATCCATGCGGATAATTACCTGCAATTCGCACCTGCAATTGCTGTATTCGGTTTGAATATAGCTGGTATAAAAGGAAAAAGTAATTTGGTGGATGCATCGATGATTTACCTGCTCTCTAATATTTTGCTGAATAGCTCAGTAACGATTGTCAAACATACTTCTCATGAGCTTCGTCCGGATGGATCAGATTATTATTCGTTCCCCAGCGGCCATACTGCTGAAGCATTTGCAAGTGCAGAGTTCCTGCGGCAAGAATATAAAAATATATCGGCGTGGTATGGTATCGCTGGTTACACAAGTGCCGTAATCACCGGCTTCCTGAGAACGTATAATAACAAACATTGGCTGAATGATGTTATTGCAGGCGCTGGTTTCGGCATCGCATCCACCCATCTTGCGTATTGGCTGTATCCGAAGATCAAGCATCTGTTTTACAAGGATAAACCAATGCATTCCTTTATTCTACCCTCTTACGGTAATGGATCCTATTCACTAAATTTCATCTATAAATTATGAAGCGCTTAATTAAATCCACTGCAGTAATAATGCTGCTGCAACTTTTCCTGCAACCATTGTTTGCACAGGTAAAATCGTCTCTGAAACTAACTGGCACTTTCCATATCGCAAGCGACGGCGGTTGGGACTATCTCTCTGTGAGCCCAACAAAAAGTTGGCTTTATGTTAGCCACGGCACTCAGGTCAATATTCTTGACAAATCAACCGGGGATTCAGTTGGCTTTATTCCCAATACTACGGGTGTGCATGGAATAGCTTTTGATCCGGCAGATGGTAAAGGCTTTACCAGTAATGGCAGATTGAATACAGTTACTGTATTTGATCTGAATGATAATAAGATTACAGGAGAAATAAAAACGGGGGAAAATCCTGATGCCATTTTTTATGAACCATTTAGTAAAAAAGTGATTACGTGTAATGGTCGCAGTAAGGACCTCTCAATTATCGATCCTGCAAGTATGAAAGTTATCAACACGATCACTTTGGATGGAAAACCTGAAACTGCAGTCAGTGATGGCAAAGGAAAACTCTTCGTCAATATTGAAGACAAGAATGAGATCGCGGCTGTCGATCTTTCTACCGGTAAAGTTATTAGCTTCTGGAGCATCGCACCAGGTGAAGGGCCGACCGGGCTCGCATATGATAATACGACGCAACGTCTCTTTGCCGGTTGCGATGATCAACTGATTGTTCTTAATGCAACAAATGGAAAAGTGGTTACAAAAGTTCCTATCGGTGCAGGTTGCGACGGAGTAGCTTTTGATCCCACAGCCGCAATGATTTTTACTTCAAATGGTGAAGGAACCATGACAGCTATTCATGAAGAAAGCGCCGATAAATATACTGTGATCGAAAACTTCAAAACAAAACGAGGCGCCCGAACCATTTGTATCGATCCTGCCACACATAAATTATATCTTCCAACGGCAGATTTTGATCCGGTACAAAAAAATGAAAACGGTCGCCCAAAAATGATACCGGGAAGTTTCCAGGTGCTTGTAATTTCACAGTAAAAAAGGGCGATTAGACGATGAATTTCTGCATATCTAAAATGCTCCCGGGCATCGTTGCAATTTTGCTGACCATACATGCCATCGGACAGCAAAGAAACATTGATTACTTTACAGGCGCCGCAATCGCCAATAGCCCGTTGTTAAAAGACCTCTCCAACCAACAGCTGTCTTTAGCTGTCGACAGTGCACTTGTGCGGGCAGCGCTGAAGCCGCAGGTAAATGCAAACAGCAGTAACCTTTATGCACCTGTCATTAATGGATACGGTTATGACGACGCTATTACCAATGGCGCACAGGTTTCTGCATTGGTTTCCGTCAGTAAAGATTTTATTAGTAAAGCAACATTGGCTACACGCTTCAAGGATCTGCTGTTGCAGCAACAGATCGCCGCTAATACAAGTGCGATGACTGTGCAGGATGTAAAGAAAATGATCGTGGATCAATACCTTCTTACGTATGGAGAACAGCTACAAATTGAATTCTCCGCCAGGATCAATAACCTGCTTGCAGGGGAAGATAGCCTGCTGCGTGATCTGACAAGGCGAACTGTTTATAAACAGACAGACTATTTACTTTTTACAGTAAGCAGGCAGCAACAATTACTCATTTCCACACAACAGCAGGTGCAATACAATTCTGATTATGCCCTGCTTAACTATCTCGCAGGCATTACTGATACCACAATTCAACGGCTGGAAAGCCCTGATCTTTCCGCAGCCGGTATTCCTGAATTATCTGCGTCCGTGTTTTACAAACAGTTTCAATTAGACAGCCTGAAACTTATCAATGATAAAGCTGTTGTCGATATTAACTACCGGCCTCGAATAAACGCTTTTGCTGATGCCGGCTATAACTCTTCACTGGTCTACCAGGCAGGAAGAAATTTCGGCACCAGTGTGGGCCTGGGCGTTTCTATTCCTATTTATGACGGTAAACAACGAAAACTTCAGTATGCAAAGATTGATCTGCAGGAAAAGACACGTATTGGTAAACGTGATTATTTTATCCGGCAAAGGGAACAACAATTAATTCAGTTGAACCGGCAATTACAGGACCTGGAAAAGCTAATTCCACAAATAGAATCACAGGTGAAGTATACGGAAACGCTGATTACGGCAAATTTCAGGCTGATGGAAACGGGAGATATCCGTCTGCCTGATTTTGTTTTATCCCTGAACAATTATCTTGATGCAAAAAACCTGTTGACACAGAATTTCATAGACCGGATGAAAGTTATTAACCAAATCAATTACTGGAACCGATAATTACATTATATGTACCGATTCGTTATTTATTCACTTTTTTTTGCCAGTCTTTGCTCCTGTGGTGGTACACCTGTCGCAGAACCTGCTGCAGAAGCCCCACCGGAAGTAATTTCTCCGGTTACGATTACTGGTATAAGCCGGGAACCATTGACAGAATATATCGAACTCAATGCGACATCCGGGTTTCTGCAAAAAGCGGTGATCAAAGCAAGCGCTAACGGCTATGTATATATGATGAAAGCACATATCGGTGAATTAGTAGCATCAGGTGCAGATCTTTTCAGCATTAAGACAAAAGAATCACAAAGCCTGGGCAATACGATCAACCTGCTGGATTCGAGCTTCAAATTTTCAGGAGTCGTCTCTGTACGTTCCGGGGCGCCTGGTTATATTACCGAAATCAATCACCAGCAGGGTGACTATGTGCAGGAAGGAGAACAACTGGCAGTGATCAACGATCAACGAAGTTTTGCATTCATCCTGAATCTTCCTTATGAATTACGGCCCTATGTGATTGGCAAGAAAAATGTCGAATTACAATTACCGGATGGACAGTCGCTACCTGCTACTATTGCGTCTGTATTGCCTGTTGTAGATTCAATCGCTCAAACGCAGCAAGTTGTATTGAAAGTAACAAAAGATAATCTTCCTGCAAACCTGATTGCAAAAGTCAGAATCGTAAAATTGATGAAACCTGCAGCAATAACATTACCCAGGACAGCCGTACTTACTGATGAAACGCAGGAAAATTTCTGGGTGATGAAGCTGACCGACAGTACCACTGCAGTAAAAATTGCAGTAAAAAAAGGTATTGAAACAAAGGATAAGACTGAGATCATCGAGCCGTCATTCAGTGACAGCGACCATTTCATTCTGACCGGCAATTACGGTTTGCCGGATACGGCCAGGGTGGCCATTCAGCAACAATAAATAAATACCGGTGAACAGATTCTTTATTACCTATAAAAGTCCGCTTGCAGTCTTGCTGGTCGTGATAATCTTCGGGGGTTTCTATGTCTACGAAAAAATGCAGACCTCGCTATTTCCTGAAATCACTTTTCCAAAAATAAAAATTATTGCCGATGCCGGGCTACAGCCTGTCGATCGTATGATGATTGGCGTTACCAAACCACTGGAGAATGCGGTGAAGCAGGTACCTGATCTTGAAATGATCCGAAGTACGACAAGCCGTGGCAGTTGTGAGATATCTGCATTTATGAGCTGGTCCAGCAATATCGATGTTGATCAGCAACACATCGAATCAAAGATCAGCGAGATTCGTAATCAATTGCCTGCCGGGGCTAATATTTCCGTAGCAAAAATGAATCCTTCCATCCTTCCTGTGATGGGTTATTCCCTTGAAAGCAATACTAAGACGCCGATAGAACTGAAGCTGCTGGCAACCTACACTGTAAAGCCTTTTCTTTCACAGGTTGCTGGAGTGGCGGAGATCCGAGTGACAGGGGGAAAGACCAAGGAATATTGGGTAGAACCAGATCTGCAAAAAATGAGTACCTATTCCATCACACCGGAACAGATAACTACTATTTTAAGTCAGACTGGTTTTATTCAATCCAATGGTTTTCTTTCTGATTATAAATTCCTTTACCTGACAGTGACCGATGCATCGGTACATAACATGGATGACCTGGAAAATCTCGTGGTACGCAACGACGGTAAAAGGATTATCCGAATGAAAGATATCTCAACCGTAAAAGTGAGTGAAGCAGTTGAATTTATAAAGATCAATGCCAACGGCCAGGATGGTGTTTTGGTCGCCGTTATTAAACAACCAAACGCCAACCTTGTTGATCTTTCCTCGACAATGCTGGCAAAAATTGAAGAACTGAAAAAAATTCTCCCAAAAGATGTTCACATACGGCCGTTTTATGTGCAGGCAGATTTTGTGAATGATTCGGTGAAAAGCGTAAAGGATAGTTTGTGGATTGGTTTACTTCTCGCTATTGTTGTCGCTATTATTTTTTTACGTTCACTCAAGGCAAGTGTAACGATACTGGTAACAATACCTGTTACATTGTTTCTCACACTCGTGGTTCTGTATGCGATTGGCTATACGCTTAATATTATGACACTAGGCGCAATTGCTGCTGCTATAGGACTCATTATCGATGATGCAATAGTGGTAATGGAACAAATACACCGTACCCATGAAGAGCATCCGGATGAACCGCCTTCAGTTCTTGTACAAAAAGCTATTCATTATCTTTTTCCGGCGATGGTTGGCTCTTCGTTAAGTACCATCGTCATCTTCATTCCTTTTCTTTTAATGACTGGTGTTGCGGGTGCCTACTTTGGTGTAATGACAAGCACGATGCTTATCACGCTTATCTGTTCATTCATGGTAAGTTGGTTGGGATTACCTGTGATCTACTTGTTGCTCTTAAGTGAAAAAAGAAAAAAATTAAAAGAACAGGCGTATTCCGTCAGAAGTCAGCGATGGGTATCATTCGTTATTACGAAACCGTGGATCAGCGCCATTTTATGCGGCGCTTTGATTGCCGGAGCAGTCTATATTTATCCAAAATTACAGACTGGCTTTTTACCTGAAATGGATGAAGGAAGTATCGTGCTGGATTATACTTCTCCTCCAGGCACATCTCTCGAAGAAACGGATCGCATGCTGCGGCTTGCAGAGGCACAGATTAAAGCCGTACCGGAAGTTCAGGCCTTCTCAAGGCGAACAGGAACCCAACTCGGCTTTTTTATTACGGAGCCAAATGATGGAGATTACCTGATTCAGCTAAAAAAAGATCGCTCCAGAACGACAGAAGAAGTTATAACGGACATCCGTAAACGAATTGAAGCTTCTCAGCCTGCACTGCGTATTGATTTTGGACAGGTAATCGGGGACATGCTGGGAGACCTGATGGAATCTGTACAGCCAATTGAAATAAAAATATTCGGTGATAACCAGGAACAGTTGCAACATCTATCAAAACAAGTCGCCGAAATAGCAGGAGAGGTTACCGGAACCGCTGATATATTTGATGGTATAGTTATAGCCGGACCGTCTGTTGCCGTTGAGCCCAATTACCAATTGCTGGCACAATTCGGAATTACACCATCCAATCTTCAGTTTCAATTACAATCCGCTCTCGAGGGAAATATCATTGGTAATATCTATGAACGTGAACAAATTCTCAATGTGCGTTTTGTATATCCCAATAGCAGGAAATTATCCGTCGACCAGATTGGCCAGTTAAAAATCTTTCTTCCCGATGGTCGCCTGAAACCAATACAGGAACTGGCTACGGTTACTGTTCGGAAAGGAGATGCTGAAATAAAACGTGAAGATCTGCAATCGATGGGGGTTGTTACCGGCCGTCTCGAAGGAAGAGATCTTGGATCTGTAATGAAAGAAATCCGGCAAAAGGTTTCTTCCGGTGTAAGCCTGCCTGCAGGCTATCATATTGAATACGGCGGATCGTATGCGCAACAGCAGCAATCTTTCCATGAACTACTAATGATCCTGGTTACAGCGAGCCTTCTTGTTTTTTCAGTCATATTGTTTCTTTATAAGCGGTTGTTGGTAGCTGTTATAATCCTATCAATCGCTGTTCTCGGAGTTGGAGGAAGCTATCTTTCTTTATGGCTAACGGGTACGCCATTGAATGTTGGTAGCTACACAGGCATTATTATGATAGTAGGCATCATCGGGGAAAATGCGATTTTCACGTACCTGCAATTCAGCGAATCACTCGCAACGCTAACTCCAAAAGATGCAGTGATCTATTCAATTTCAACAAGATTACGACCAAAGCTTATGACAGCTCTTGGCGCAATCATCGCTCTGTTACCGCTGGGGCTTGGTATTGGTACCGGCGCGGAACTACATCAACCATTGGCAATTGCCGTAATCGGGGGATTTATAACCGCGTTGCCGCTATTATTGATCGTATTACCAACATTGCTTTATCTGAGCTACAAGAATAAAGCACAGGCGAAATAATATTTGGCAATCAGCGTATTTGCGACATATCTTCAGGTATCTGCTACTTTAAATTCAAAAAATAGTTTTATAAAATGAACATATGAAAATGCTTAAGCTGTTTTTAATAACCACATCATTAATTTTTAGCAGCACTCTTATGGCCCAAAATAAGTCGAATTATATACGAATTGCGAGGCTTGTAATTGATTCAACGAAACTTGATGATTACAAAAAAGCGCTGCAGGAACATGCTAAGACTGCCGTAAAGTTTGAACCCGGAGTTATTATGCTATATGCGGTGTATGAAAAAGAACATCCGGCAAATGTTTCGGTATTCGAAATATATGCGAGCGAAGAAGCGTATCAATTTCACATAAAACAACCACATTTTTTAAAATACAAAGAAACAGTAAAAGATATGGTAAAGTCTCTGCAGTTGATTGATGTTTCACCGATTGCACTGGAATCAAAAGCAGGAAATCACGATTGAAACTTTTGTCGAATGTTGCCATTAAACTATTAACTCTTACTGGCAGTTGCGTATCACTCCTATATAAAGTTTGCAATAAAAAACCCCCGATAAAAAACCGGGGGAAACAACTAGAAAACACAAGCCTATTAATTATCTAGGCGATTTCATGGGGACGAAGCCATTGACATTCACAATCCCGATAGTTATTACAGCCATCGGAAACGGGAATATTAATCTGGTTTCTTCCCATCGAGAAATGTATTGATCGTACTGATTTGCGTGTTATTGTTTTCGTCTGTATTTACCTGGTAGTTGCTGTAAAAGCTTTCCACATTGGCAGACGTGTTGTACAATTCCATGTTACGGCGGATATATGCCGGCACAGTTTCAAACTCATTATTGGGGTCGGCTGCGTTCACATTGAACGATAAATTGCGTAGCTTTTTCAATCGTTCTACCGCCTTACGTTTTTGCTCGTCTGTTTCGTACGCCGGAGGCGTATCCTCAACAGATTCTGTCAAAGGTTCCCGATAGCTATCGGGATGAGCCTGGTAGGCCAAAGGCAAATCCGCCGCTGGAATGTCATTCCGCTCTACCAATTGCATGTCGGAAATATCTTCCGGCGTTTGTTTTGCAACTGTGTGCGGAACCGGCTCTTCCACAGAAGGTTTAGAGTTAGAAACTCCGTTTGTTGATTCTGCTGCGTAAATATTGGATGGTCTTGATAAATAGCCTCCGTTCATCGCAGATGAAGAAGTGCTAATGATTTTATTTTTGCCCGTACCTTCCTGGGAATTTTCTTTACCGGATGCGGTAACTGCTTTCGAATATAATTCCTCTTTTGTTTTTACCGTTTCCTTTTTATCAACAGTAGTTATACGAAATACTTCTTCTTTCTTTTTCTGTGGCTCATCCATTTTCAGTTCCCAATGAACAACTTCACTTTTTTCATCAACAATTAACTCATGTTCTTCCGTAAAACGAAATACGTCATCACTGTGATCTACAAACGAAATTGTTTCCTTTGCCGGCGCTTCGTCTACCAGTTTAGGCATCAGTTTGTCCTCTTTCACCGGAGTCTGTACCGGTTCTTTAGGTTTCTCCTCCTGTTTGCGGGCGATAGGTTTCTTTTCGTCGATATTCCCCAATGTCATGAACACCTTTTCCTGTTTGGGTTCGTTCTTTCTTAATGGTTTTACAAAAGGGTCTTTGTATTCAAATCCTGTTGCGATCAATGTAATACCAAGCTTATTTCCCAATGTATTATCATAACCCAATCCAAGAATTACATCTGAGTTTTCACCGGCCTGGCTCAACAAATGACTCTGAATGATTTCCACTTCATCCATTGTAAATTCATGTTCTCCTTCAGATGAATTGATATTGATAAGAATCCATTTAGCGCCACGGATATCATTATCATTCAATAATGGGGAATTCATTGCTTCCTCGATAGCACGTTGTGCACGATTATCACCTGCAGCGGCTGCATTACCCAATATGGCAACACCACCATTACGCATTACAGTGCATACATCCGCAAAGTCAACGTTGATCTGCCCTGTACTATTGATTACGTCTGTAATACATTTTGCAGCAGTTGCAAGAACGTTATCTGCTTTTTCAAATGCTTCACGCATTTTTAAATTTCCGAACTGGTGCCTCAGCTTATCATTACTGATCACCAGTAACGTGTCAACGTATTGTTTCAACGTCTTGATGCCTTCCTCGGCCTGCAATTGACGTTTTTTTCCTTCGTAAGCAAAAGGAGTTGTAACAATACCTACAGTGAGTATACCGAGGTCTTTACAAATCTTTGCGATGATCGGAGCGCCGCCAGTACCAGTACCACCACCCATACCAGCGGTGATAAATGCCATTTTGGTATTCACTTCGAGTATGCGTCTTATCTCTTCGAGTGACTCTTCGGTTGCCTGACGACCGATTTCAGGATTAGCCCCCGCGCCCAATCCCTGTGTGAGATGCGGGCCAAGTTGCACCCTGTTTGGTACCGCACTCAATGCAATCGCCTGCGCATCAGTATTACAAATGATGAAGTTGACCCCATCAATTGACTGACTATACATAAAGTTGACTGCATTACTTCCTCCACCGCCAACGCCGATCACCTTTATAATAGATGATTTTTCCTTCGGTAAATCAAAATGAATCATAGTGATTGAATTTATACCCCTACATCCCCTAAAGAGGATTTGACGAGGTCATTTTAAAATAAAACAGGTTAGTTAATATCAATAAGAACTTTTTAATTCCCCTCTACGAATAGGGATTAAAGTGCGTGATCTTCTTCTTCTTTGAACAAATCAATTATACCGTCTTTGAACTTTCCCCAGAAATTGCTCAACCCTTTCCTTTGTCTTACTTTCTCGATGTCTACACTTGCAGTCTCATTTTCTTCTTCTATATCTACCAACACTTCTTCTTTTTCTTTCTTCAATGTTTGTGGTACCTCTACCCGCTTGAATTCCATTTCAAACTTCTTGCGATTATGTTCATAGTCATCATAACCTTTCAGGATAAGACCTATACAGGTAGAATAAGTTGGCTTCGCCAATTCTTCAATGTGACCGCCAGCTAAATGTTCATTGGGAAAACCGATTCTGCAATTCAAACCAGTCGCGTATTCTGTCAATTGAATCAAATGTTTCAATTGCGAACCACCGCCTGTTAATACAATTCCCCCATTCAGCGTTTTATTATCAAGTCCGACTTGTTTCAAATGATATGTCACGAAATCCATGATCTCACTCATGCGGGCCTGAATGATATTTGCAAGATTCTTTACACTGATTTCTTTTGCAGGCATTCCTCTTAAACCAGGAATAGTGATGTAGGCATTTGTTTTTGCCTCATTCGCCAATGCGCTGCCAAACTGAACTTTCATTTGTTCAGCCTGTGTTTTCAATACGCCCAATCCTGTTTTAATATCGTTTGTAATATTTTCTCCCGCAAATGGAATGACAGCAGTATGTTTCAATATACCTTCATAAAAAACAGCAAGGTCGGTTGTACCACCACCGATATCTACAATAGCAACACCTGCTTCGAGATCTTCCTGCGCCATTACCGCTGCAGAAGAAGCCAATGGTTGCAGCACTAAGTCTTTAGAATGCAAGCCAGCTTTCTCTACACTGCGATTGATGTTGCGGATCGCATTCTTATCACCGGTGATGATATGGAAATTGGCGCCCACTTTCACGCCGCCATATCCGATCGGGTTGGGTATGTTCTGAAAATTATCAACTGCGAATTCTTGTGGAATCACATCAATGATCTGATCACCGGCAGGAATGTATGTTTTATACTGATCAGCGATCAATTGATCAATCTCACGCTGTGTGATTTCTTCATCTGTCGTCTGGCGAACAATATCTCCTCTCGTTTGCAAACTTTTGATATGGTGGCCTGCAATACCGACATATACTTCACCGATTTCGAGATTCGGATTTGAAGCATAACAATTTTCCAGTGCGGTTTTAATGGCCTTGATAGTTTCGTCGATATTCAGTACCTGGCCATGTTTTACGCCATTACTGTTAGCCCGGCCAAAGCCGAGTATCTCGAGTTTACCATATTCATTTTTACGTCCGGCAATGACGGCAATTTTAGTGGTGCCAATGTCAAGGCCAACGATAATGGGTTGTTCGCTGTTCATAGTATGTGTTTGTTGTTGTTTTATTGCTTGCTTTAAGCTATAGGCTGTAGGCTTTAGGTATCCAGTCTATCAGCATGGTTCTATTGACGATTGACCATTGACAATTGTCGGTTGTCCATTGTCATTTAACTATTGCTTACTGCCTATTGCCTATTGCTCGTTTTTTTCATCACTGCTTTCGCTTCTTTCTTTTGTTCCTTCTTTGGTTTTTCTTTGGATGTTGCAACCTTCTTCGTTGCTGGTTTTACGGTTGGATTTTTCTTTACAGAAAGTTTCAAAGGGTTGGGACTGGAGGGTTTTGCATTATTTTCATCCTGCCCGATCATAGTACCGCGATCAGCAGGGTTTAGTGTAGCCGTACCTGTTACAATATTTCTCGCTGTCACCATTGTATCATTCCTGGTTTCCAACGATTGTCTAATTAATCGTTGCACATTCAACTTAAGCTTCGCTGTATCGACAGCATTCATCTTTTCGCCTTTCCGCATAGCAACGATCTGCCCATCGAACTGAGCATCGATTACTTTGTATTTATCAAATCCTGATTTGCTCAATACACGATCATAAAAAAGATAGAGGCGATGAAATTTTTGCTCAAGGTTTACCGCATCGCCAATTCTCAATATGTTATTACCGACAACGGGAGTAATCTCAAAATTTTTCTCTGGCGTAATATCTATTTCCGATACCTGCGCGGACCAGAATGAATCTGCCGCAACAAACTTTGCTACCGTTTTCATATCACCTAATAATGTACTGTCGCTTTGCGTTAAGGTGTTTTTATCCGGAAAACCTGTGAACACCGGTACTCTCGCACTCATCTTATCCGACAATGGAATTCTTTTAATACTACTGTCTATATAAAATGAATTACCTGCTATTGTAAAAATTCTGGCTAATGGTTCTCTTTCGGTAATGGCTACATGTAAAACATTTTTATTATCAAAATACAATTGTGCATCATTGATCCAGGCGCTGTTTTCCAATAGATCTTCCAGCTTTTGCGTATTAATGGCAGCTATCGCCTGCCCTTTTACCGCGCCACCTGTTGCAGATGACAAAAGCTTGTAGACATCTTTGTCATCAATAAAATGATCATTGTGCAAAGATTTTATCGTGATCTTATAATCAGTACACTGTCCTTTTTTCTTCTCACCGATAGCTGAGATCAATAAAACGAGTATACCGGTGCCAGCCAGCAAGCCGGTTATTGTAAATAATAATTTTCGTATCGTTTTCTTAGTATCCATAACCACGTTTTAAGGGCTATGATAAAATTTGTTTAATGGGCTCCACCAATGTATCAATATCTCCTGCCCCCGCTGTTATCAATACTTCACCAACTCTTTTCTTATATTCCTTTCTGATCCATTCCTTTACTTCGTCCTTATTCAACACTTTTATATTCTTACTTTTCATCTTACCAGCAATCATTTCGCTGGTTACACCCGGCATTGGTAATTCTCTTGCAGGATATATCGGTAAAAGAATTATTTCGTCTGCCATATCCAGCACTTCAGCAAAACCATCTGCAAAATCATTTGTGCGACTATACAAATGCGGCTGAAATATGATCGTGCATTTTTTACCGGCGAATAATCCTTTTGCACCTGTAATCAACGCTCTTAATTCTTCCGGGTGATGAGCATAATCGTCAATGAAGACATGCTCTCCATTTTTCACGATGTATTGGAACCGTCTCTTCACACCTAAGAAAGAATTAACCGCTGCTTTGATTTTTTTTCCATCAATATTTAAAGAACTTGCTACTGCTATCGCCGCCAGAGAGTTTTCTACATTGTGCATTCCTCCCATATTCAGCACCACATTCTCCAATCGTTTACCATTCACTATCACATTGTATTCATAACTCCCATTGCTGATCCTTATATCTTCTGCGTAAACTGTTGCGCCTTTATCCTTCAGGCTATAGGTAAAATGTTGTGAACCCTTCAACTCTTTACCTCGTTTTAATCCATGTTTGCTGATCAATAAACCACCTGCTTTAATCTTTCCGCTAAAATCTATAAAGGCCTGTTCCATTGCTTCGGCAGTACCATATATATCCAGGTGATCGGGATCCATTGAACTTATAATCGCAATATCCGGGCTTAACTTCAAAAAGCTTCTGTCATACTCGTCTGCTTCGATCACACAAACATTTCTTTCGTTGCTCCAGAAGTTCGTTCCATAGTTCACAGAAATACCACCGAGAAAAGCGTTACAACCATAACCTGTATCCCGTAAAAGATGAGCGGTCATTGTTGTAATCGTCGTCTTTCCATGTGTACCGGCAATGCATACGTTAAAAGAACTTTCAGTAATTATCTTCAACACATCACTTCGCTTCACCACCTTGTATCCATTCTGCTGATAGAACAACAATTCCTTATGCTCCTTTGGAATAGCTGGTGTGTAAACAACCATCTCCACATCCTTTGGCGCCAGCTCGAGGTTTTCTTCGTAATGAATAGTAATACCGCTTACCTCCAGTTCTTTCGTTAACACTGTTGATGTTTTATCATAGCCGCTCACCTGCCAGCCCTGCGTGTGAAAGTATCTCGCCAATGCACTCATTCCTATGCCTCCAATACCAATAAAATAAAGAGCTTTAACACCCCCATCCCCTAAAGGGGAGATCTTTGAACTTTCTATATTCTTCTGATCAGTCATCTATGCTGCAATTCATCTTTTCACAATACTTCGAAAAGTATTATCAGTTTTTTTATCCCCCCGAAGGGGGTATTCATAAGGACAGTATTAATCGGACCTTCTTTAAATCAATTCAATTATTTTATCGGCTATCAGTTCATCTGCGTTAATAATTCCGAGCGATCCGATATTCTTTTTTAGTTCGTTTTGCCTTTCCTCATTCTTCGATAATTCAATTATCATCGTCACAGCCTTTTCTTTTGCTTCACTGTCCTTTACCATCAATGCAGCATTTTTATTTACCAATGATTGTGCATTTACTGTTTGGTGATCTTCTGCTGCAAAAGGATACGGTATAAATAAAACCGGCTTTTTTACTACACATAATTCTGCTACTGTCATTGCGCCAGATCTTGCTATCACTATATCTGCCGCCGCATAGGCATATTCCATCTTTGTAATAAAGTCATTGGCCCATACGCCTGCTTTACCTTCTACCCGTTGTTTTGCTTTAGCAGCATAAGGTTTGCCCGTTTGCCAAATCAACTGAAGCCCGTTTGAGAGCAATTCATCAAGGCGTTCATCAATTGCTTCATTGATAGATTTTGCTCCAAGACTTCCTCCAACTACGAATACTGTTTTCTTATGCTCATCTAATGCAAAGAATCGCAACCCTTCTGACCTGCTTATTGCTGAACGTGAAATACTCTCACGAACAGGATTACCAGTAATCATTATCTTACCCGCCGGAAAAAATTTTTCCATTCCATCTGTCGCGGTAAACACCTTTGTTGCTTTTTTCCCCAGCAGAATATTTGATTTGCCTGCAAACGAGTTCGACTCATGGATAAATGTGGGTATTCCTTTTGCCTGTGCATAGCGCAATACAGGAAAACTGGAATACCCGCCAACTCCAATAGCAGCATCCGGCTGAAAGTTGTTTACTATCTTTCTTACCTGGAAAAAGCTTTTCAATAATTTGAATGGTAAGCCAATATTTTTAATCAAAGAACTTCTGTTAAATCCCGCGATATTCAATCCTTCTATTGTATATCCTGCCTGTGGTACTTTCTCCATTTCCATTTTCCCTTGTGCACCAACAAACAATATGTCAATCGAGTTGTCTTTTTTCTTCAAAGCGTTAGCGATAGCTATCGCCGGGAAAATATGTCCACCCGTACCTCCACCTGCTATGATCACTTTCTTGTTCATTACTATCTATGCTGCCTGTGCTTCTTCGACAGCAACCGCTGATTCTTTTCCTTCCTGCTTTTCTACATTTCTTGCAACACTTAAAATGATACCAATAGATAAGCAGGTAAATATGAAACTTGTTCCTCCCATACTTATCAATGGAAGTGTAACACCCGTTACAGGGAATAAATTCACTGTCACTGCCATATTCGCAATCGCCTGTATCGCCAATGTGAAACTCAATCCCAATGCGAGGAATGCGCCGAACGCATACGGGCAACGTTTAAAAATCCGGATACACCTGAACAAAAACACTACATAAATAAATGCAATGAAGGCGCCACCAAACAAACCATACTCTTCAATAATGATCGCAAATATGAAATCGTTGTACGCCTGTGGTAAATAATCTCTCGTTTGACTATTGCCAGGACCTACTCCCAACCAACCGCCTTTTGCAATAGCAATTTTTGCCTGGTTTACCTGGTACATATCATCGGCGTCTGCATCTTTACCACCATAGATAAAATTCTCAACACGACCGACCCATGTATCAACGCGGGCAAACAAGCCTCCTGATTTTTTAGTGACTGACGTCGTCTCATCACTATCACCTGCACTATGCCTTATTATTGCCGCAGAAATCAGGATAATAATCGGAATCATCGCCAACCCGATTACCAACATGATATGTTTTGTTCTTACTCTTCCGATAAATAGCAACAGAAGACAACTTGCTCCAAGCAATAATGCTGTTGAAAGATTTGCAGGTGCAATCAATAAACAAGTAATAGCAACCGGCGCCATTACTGGTAAAAAACCTTTTTTGAAATCTTTAATTACATTTTGTTTTTTACTTAATAACCTGGCGAGATACATGAACAAGGCCAATTTGGCAAGATCTGAAGTCTGCATCGTAAGATTGATGATTGGAAGCCGGATCCAACGGCTTCCTTCATTCATGCGTACGCCAAAGAATAAGGTATAAAACAGTAAGGGTATGGATAAAAGAAATAGTATCTGGGCTACTTTCGAATAAATAGTATAATTAACAAGATGCGCAAAGTATACAACTGCTATGCCAAGTACGATAAAAGCAACCTGCTTGAATAAATAAACTTCAGTATTCCCTTTATAGTTTTTATAGGCTAAAGTACCA
Source organism: Chitinophagaceae bacterium (assembly GCA_049840875.1). Classification (GTDB taxonomy): domain Bacteria; phylum Bacteroidota; class Bacteroidia; order Chitinophagales; family Chitinophagaceae; genus JAFDYH01. Next base: position 1,072,824 of record JASGJE010000011.1, read on the forward strand.
GTGGCACTATATACCGCAAGTAAAGAGACCAACACAAGCAATACGACTAACGCCCATATTACTTTATCTCCCTTCGTCTTGCTTAGCAAACTCTTTCCATTAAATCCTGGAAAGTCACTGAATCGTATGTCTTTTGCAATATTCATAAATCAAATTGGCAGTTTACAGTCGGCAGTTCACAGTTATGTCTCCAATATTTCGAAATACTCCTACTGAACAATACAACCATACTTACCAGGGTTTATAATCATGTCTTGTAATAATTTCCCTATCTCTTCACTTTTAGCAATCTTGTCTTTATACACTTCTTCATTTATGTACTTACACGCCAGGCTAAAATCAATCCATACCTGCGTTTCCGAATTTTCCATATCGCTATCTGTAACTTTCGATATGAAATGCGCAACGTATCTTCTTTTCCTGTATCCCTCTGCTAAAGAACTACAAACCGATCTTGAACTTCTTCTCATCTGATCTATCAAAGAATAACGCTCTTCTTTTGGGAAGGCTTTCGTCATTTCAAAAATTTCCATTGATAACTGAAAAGCCTTTTTGTAAACAATAAGATCTCTGAATGTTCCCATATTGACAGCGTTAAAGTCATTTATGCCAAGGTCTTTAACTGCAAACTGCCAACTATAAACTGATAACTCTTTATAGTTCTCTCACTGCTCTTTTAAATTGATTACCGCGATCTTCATAATTCTTAAACAGATCAAAACTTGCACAAGCTGGGCTTAGCAATACCACATCACCTTTTGAGGATAACTGAAAAGCCATTCTCACTGCTTCCGTTGCGCTCGATGTATCTACCATCGGCGTATCAGGAAAAGCTTCATGGATTTTTTTGTTATCAATGCCAAGGCAAATGATTGATTTTACTTTCTCCTTTACCATTTCAGCAATAAGACTATAATCATTTCCCTTATCTACACCACCAAGAATAAGTATAGTAGGTTTAGACATGCTTTCAAGAGCGTACCATGTTGAGTTTACATTCGTCGCTTTGCTATCATTGATAAACTCAACACCCCTGATCATAGACACGTACTCCATGCGATGTTCCAGTCCATGAAAATCCTGTACTGCTTCACGGATCTTTTCTTTCCGGATATCCATTGTATATCCTGCCACACATGCTGCCATAGTATTATACTGGTTATGTTTTCCTTTCAACGCAAAATCATAGATACTCATCGTAATGAAATCTTCGCCAGTTCTTACATACATATCGCCGTCCTTGATAAATGCGCCCTTAGATGATTCGTTCTTCATGCTTATTGGTAATGGGTTAGAATGAATACTGAATCCGATCGCTGCAGTGTTGCTGATATACTTCATTGTGACTTCGTCATCTTCACAATAAATGAAGTCGTCATTCGACTGCTGGTTCATAGCAATACGGAATTTGCTTTTTATATAGTTTTCAAATTTGTAATCGTAACGGTCCAGGTGATCCTCAGTAATATTGGTCAGTATCGCTGTATCCGGCCTGAATGTTTTTATATCATCCAGTTGAAAACTGCTGATCTCCGCGACGTACAGCGGTTTAGGATCTTCAGCCACCTGTTTTGCAAACGAGTAACCAATATTGCCGACTAATGCACAATCCAACCCTCCTTTCTTACAGATATGATAGGTCAACGCTGTTGTTGTTGTCTTACCATTACTGCCGGTAATCGCGATGATCTTGCTATCGCCTTTAAAGCGATACGCCAGTTCGATCTCGCTGATGATGTCAATTCCTTTCTTCCGGATTTTCTTCACCATTTCGTTTTTCTCTGGAATACCCGGACTTTTCATTACCTCATCAGTAGAAAGTATTCTCGCTTCATCATGACTACCTTCTTCAAATTCAATCGCAGCACTGTTCAACTCGTTACGATAATTTTCTTTCAAAGAACCTGCGTCGGAGAGAAACACTTCGTATCCTTTTTGTTTTGCCAGCAGCGCAGCGCCGACACCGCTTTCACCACCGCCTAATATGACCATTCGTTTGCTCATAACTAACCGTGAATAGTTGATTCATTTTCGATAGTTAAATTGTTTAATTGTTCGATTGTTATGAATCTTTATAACTAACAAGCGTAACAATAAAACCATAAAACAATAGAACCATACACCATAACTATTCAAATAGCTTTCAGCTTTCAAAAGGAACGGAAGGGGTTTTTCACAAGTATCAATTTTCACTGCACCACAATAAACTTTAGGCAGGGAGCGGATGGCTTTTCGAAAAATAGGGTTAGGTTCTATCTTAGCTTAAGGGTAACTATACTCGTCACTACACATAATATCGCTACAATCCAGAAACGTGTTACAATCTTTGCTTCATGATATCCCCGTTTCTGATAATGGTGGTGCAGCGGGCTCATTAAAAAAACCCTTCTGCCTTCACCGAATTTCTTCTTCGTGTATTTGAAATAACTCACCTGTATCGTTACACTCAACAGTTCCACAAAGAAGACTCCGCAAAAAATGGGTATCAATAATTCTTTATGAACAATAATCGCAATGGCAGCAATGATTCCGCCCAATGTCAAACTACCGGTATCGCCCATAAACACTTGCGCAGGATATGAGTTATACCACAGGAACCCGATACAAGCCCCGATCATCGCAGCAATGAATACGGATAATTCTGCGAGGTTAGGGATATACATGATATTCAGGTAATCAGCGAAAATGAAGTTGCCACTTGCGTATGCAAAAATGCCGAGACAGACTCCTATCAATGCCGATGTACCTGCAGCTAATCCATCTAATCCATCAGTTATGTTCGCACCGTTGGATACCGCAGTGATGATGAATATCACAATCAATATGTAAAGAACCCATGTGTATTTTCTCAATGCTGGTGGCAACAATTTGGAATAGTTGAATTCATGATTCTTAACAAAAGGAATTGTCGTAATCGGATCTTTTGTTTCAACGAATATTTTTTGTTTACCGCCAATTGTTCTTTCGTACTGTGTTGAATCCAATGGATTTCTTGGGCCAGTATATTCTCTCCATATTGTAACATGGCTACTGAAATACAATGTCGATCCAACTATAATTCCTAACCCAACCTGCCCAAGTATTTTAAACCAACCAGCTAAACCATCCTTATCGCCTTTTTTATACTTCTCTCCTTTTGCCTGTGCAATTCTTTTAGCCCTGAGTTTTAAATAATCATCAATAAATCCAATAATGCCCAGCCAGATTGTACTTACAATCATTAACCGTATATAAACCTTGTTCAGGTTTGCAAACAATAATGTCGGAACCAGTATACCAAGAATGATAATGATACCACCCATTGTTGGTGTTCCCTTCTTTGTTTGCTCGCCTGCCAATCCGAGGTCTCTTACTGTTTCACCTGCTAATTTTCTTCTTAGAATATAAATCAGGTTTCTTCCAAAGATTAGTGTGATCACCAAAGACAATAACATGGCCAACAGCACCCGGAAAGTGATGAAATCAAACAATGCACTTCCCGGGAACTTCAATCCGATCTGCTTAAACCATTGAAATAAATGATACAGCATGCTGGCCCTGGTTTTTGTATATAATGAACCGTCCTTGTTTTGTTAAGCCTCACCCTCATTCCCTCTCCTACAGAGAGGGAGGCCGGGCATTGTCTTTTACTTCTTCTTTAGTAATTAAGCATTTCAACTTCATCAGCTCTTTCACCTTTTAGCCCTTGTGCGATGCGAGCCTCCCCTAAAGGGGGAGGTTGGAGGGGGCTACTTCTCCAACATCTCAAACATCTCGCTTACTACTTCTTTATCGTCAAAATGATTTTTCACACCTTTTATCTCCTGGTATTTCTCGTGACCTTTTCCGGCTACAAGAATTATATCTTCCTGTTTTGCTAAACTGATTGCCGCCTTTATTGCTTCCTTTCTATCAATTATCGAGATATATTTTCTTCTCGCTGCTGCCCCTAATCCCGCTTCCATATCCCTTATTATTTCTGCAGGATCTTCACTTCTCGGGTTATCGCTTGTCAAAATCACTTTGTCACTATGTTCACACGCAACTTCAGCCATGATTGGTCGTTTTGTTTTATCACGATCACCACCGCATCCCACAACTGTTATTATCTGTTCATGACCTTTTCTCAGCTTCTTGATCGTTGCGAGTACATTCAATAATGCATCCGGTGTATGAGCATAATCGACGATCGCAATTATTCTTTCCTTCGGCGAAACGGTATAATCAAATCTTCCCTCTGCTCCAGTAATCACACTTAGATTGCGCAATACTTCCTGTTTATCTTCTCCCATACAAATAGCGGCGCCATAAACAGCAAGCAGGTTATACGCATTAAACTCACCAATCAACCGGAAATGAACTTCCACATCATTTACCGAAAGCACCAGCCCGCTCAGGTTGTTTTCTAAAATCTTTCCTTTAAAATCTGCTACAGTTCTCAAACTGTAGTAATACTTTTTGGCATGCGTGTTCTGCAACATCACCATTCCCCTTTTGTCATCTGCGTTACTGATTGCAAACGCATCAGATGAAAGGTTATCAAAAAACGATTTCTTCACACGGATGTATTCACCAAACGTTTTATGATAATCAAGGTGATCATGTGTGATATTGCTAAACAAACCGCCAGCGAAATGCAAACCTGTAATACGGTGCTGGTGAATGGCGTGAGAACTCGATTCCATAAATGCATGCGAACAACCTTCATCTACCATTTGCTTCAGTAATGCATTTAAACTAACAGCATCCGGCGTAGTATGAGTTGCTGCAATCATCTTGTCACCGATCTTGTTCTCAACTGTACTTAATAACCCACATTTATATCCCAACGATGTAAAGAGCTTGTATAATAAAGTCGCAATTGTCGTTTTTCCGTTTGTTCCTGTTACTCCGACGAGCTTTAATTTATCCGAAGGTTGACCGAAAAAATTGTGAGCAATTAAACCGGCTGCCGTTGCACTATTATCGACCTGTACATAGGTAACACCTTCCTTTGTATTCACTGGCAATGCTTCGCATATAACTGCCGCTGCTCCCGATTCAACCGCTTTCTCAATGAACTTGTGACCATCTGCCGCAACACCTTTCACTGCAATGAAGAGACAACCTTTTCCTACCTTTCTCGAATCGATCTGTACATCACTGATCACAACTCCCGTATCTCCCGCCACTGACCTGATGGCCACCTTATATAATATGTCCTTCAGTATTGTCAACTCACATTTTTAACTTGCCAACTCCAGCGTCACAATATTATTTTTTACCAATGCTGTTCCAGGCGCTATTGATTGTGCCGACACTTTACCTTTTCCTTTTACCTGCACTTTCAATCCCATATTTTCCAACAGGAACAATGCATCTTTCAATCCCATTCCTTTTACATTTGGCATCATTTGCTTGCGTACATAATTTGTACGAAGCATCGCCTGGTAATTGGATGGATATACGGTGCTCCAATTCCCTTCTGACCCCGAATCGATATAGCTTACACGTAAAGACTTATAGACGTTTTTGATATCCGGTGAATAACCAGCATAGAAATAAGAAGAACTATCCCTGGTTGCCGCATATTCATCTATAGACTTTTTCTCGATATACATTGCATACAGCTTGGTCGCTATCTCTCTGAACACTGGTGCCGCCAATGTACCACCGTAGTGTAGCAATGCGTGTGGTTTTGACCGTATCAATACAATGCAGGTATATTGTGGTTGATTAGCCGGGAAATAACCAACAAATGTTGCCTGGTAAATTCCATCGCTGTATTTGATATTTCCATCAGCTACATGCGCAGTTCCTGTTTTCCCCGCAACAGGGAATGGCATTCCTTTAAAGGCAGGTTTACCAGTTCCCTCTGTTACCACGGCTTCCATACATTGTTTTGCCATATTCACTATTTCAGGAGATACCAATTGCTCTGAAATTACTTTTGGTTCAACCTGCTTCAATACAGTACCATTGCTTTGAATGCTGTTGACTAAATAAGGCCTCATCATTCTTCCATTGTTTGCAATGGCATTGTAGAGTGTTAATGTCTGCAACGGGCTTACTTCGATAGCATAACCAAAACTGGCTGTTACCATTGCATGCAATCCTTCATTGGTTCTCTTTATTCGTGGTAATCTCGGTCTGTCTTCTCCCATCAAATCAATACCTGTCACAGAATCCATATGCAGTTTGTGCAGGTAAGAAATATATTTGTCTGGTTGAGTTGAAAATGCTTCAAAAGCAATCTTGCTCATCCCAACATTTGAACTATGGGCAAAACATTCTTTCACTGTAAGCATCGGCTTCGGCATTCTTTCTGCTTCATTTACCTCACGTACGCCAACAAATGCTTTTCCTGCGCTTCCTACTTCTACCATATTATTTATTGTCGTCTTTCCTTCACTTAATACACTTAATAATGTCGCCAGTTTAATAGTTGACCCCGGTTCTGTTGTCAGCATTGCATAATTGTAATCCTCATCATAAGAACCATCTGGTCGCTTTCCCAGGTTTGAAATCGCTCTTATTTTTCCTGTTTTTGTTTCCATTACGATACAGGTTCCATATTGCGATTCGGTCGTTTCCATTTGTTTGTGCAAAGCCGTCTCAGCTATGTCCTGGATATTCACATCAATATTCGTCACAACGTCTTTACCATTTTCAGGATCAATTTCATATCCTTCTACCGGTACGGGAACACCACCTGTGATATAGCGAACCAATCGTTTTCCCGACTTACCTTTTAATGTGGTATCATACGTTCTTTCCAAGCCGATCACCTGTGCATTCTCACGATACAAACCGATGGTGCGCTTCGCCATCATTGCATATGGGTTCTTGCGGAATGTTTTTACTTCCGTAATTACACCACTTTTATTTTTACCCAACCGAACTAATGGAAAATCGCGGAATGATTTAAAATCTTCAAAACTGAGTTTCTTCTTCAATAAATGATATCGCTCTTTTTTTCTGTACGCTTCCTGGAATTCTTTTTTATAATCTGCTGCACTTTTATCACCGACCAATTTTGCGACAGCGACTGAAAAAGAATCTATATTTTCTTTAAATACTTTACCGCCTTTATCTCTTAATCCATCCGCCATGAAATCGAGATAGATATCAAACTGTGGCAGCGATGTACTCAACATTTGTCCATCTTCGCTATAAATGGTACCACGCTCAGCATCCAACGAAACAAACCGTTGATGCATGCTATCGCTCATACTGCGCCAATAATTGCCCTGGAAGCGCTGAATATAAAATGCCCTTCCTAATACAAAGCAACTGAGTACTGCAACGCCGATAAAGCTTACATATACTCTCCATAATATGTCGCGACGTATATCCATTAATTTGACAAACTATCTTTCAACATTACAGGTGTTGTAGTCAATTCTTTTAAGCCAAGCGGTTCTACCGCTTTTGCCAATTCGCTTTGCTGGCTGCGAAACATTACTTCGCTCTTCACCGTTTTATATTCGTACTGCAGCTCTTTTACATCTTTCGATGTTTTATTAATGTCACGAATTGTTTTGTCGGCATAGTGACCATTATATATATACAGTACTGCCAGCGCCGTTAAAAAAAGAAAAAAGGGAATTTGCTTAACAACAGATTGATAATTGAGAACACGCTTCCAGTTAATAGAAGAAGATTCCTGTTTTACGTCTTGTTGATTGATGTCCTGTGTTTCTGACATGATCGCCGGTTTCTCTTTTTTGTTTTTTGCCTGGGATGGGTGCTACGGTTGATTAGTTCGCCCAAACCGCAGCACCTAAGACCCAGGCTCGCTTCAAGGGATATAGATTTTACTATCTTATAAAAAGATAATAATGGTTTTCGTTTGTAACGGATCTCCGAACGAATCGGATTATTTCAATAGTGTCGAATAGCATTACCGACGTACAAGTGAGTGACACAACAGAAGCTTAATAGCAATTAAGGCGTCTGTTCAATAAAACTCCTTGTACGACGAATTATACTAAGAGCTATTTCTTCTCTGCAACTCTCAACTTAGCACTTGTCGATCTTGAGTTCTTTTTGATTTCATCCGCTGATGCGATTACTGGTTTTTTAGTAATTACATGTAATGGATTAATCGGTTCGGTATTTATAAAAGGATTCTCTTGCGGTTCATCGAATGAACCACGGCGGAAAAAGTTCTTTACCAATCTATCCTCGAGGGAATGAAATGTAATGATGGCCAAGCGGCCTCCGGGTTTTAAAACTCCTGCAGCCTGTTCTAACAATTCTTTTAATGCACCTAACTCATCGTTTACTTCAATACGCAACGCCTGGAAAACCTGGGCATAGTACTTCTTTGGGTTTCCTTTTACAATTCCGTAGAGGGCATTCTTAAATGCTTCCGTTGTTTTAAGAGATACTTTCGTCCGAACATTTACAATCGTTGCTGCCAGCGTTTTTGAATTGGTTACTTCTCCGTACTGCTCAAATATTTTGTGCAACCGTTCTTCGGTATAGGTATTCACTACCTCAAAAGCAGTTAAGGATTGTCGCTGGTCCATGCGCATATCCATATTTGCCTCGTATCGCGTGGAAAAACCACGTGACGCTTCGTCAAACTGATGACTGCTGACACCCAAATCGGCAAGCACACCATCTACCGAAATAATTCCATTCAATCGCAGAAAACGTTGCAGATGCCGGAAATTTTGCGGAACAAAAACTACACGTTCATCTTTTGGCAAATTGCGCCTGGCATCTTCATCCTGGTCGAACGCGACAAGTTTGCCATCGGCTCCCAGTTTATTAAGAATCGCTTTCGAGTGCCCACCGCCACCAAATGTGCAATCCACATACACACCATTGGTTTTGATATTGAGCGCATCGATTGATTCCTGCAATAAAACGGGAACATGATAAACATTATCTCCAACTGGCTGATTGGTTAATGAAGGATCAGGATGTTTGTCTTTTCCGTTCATTGTTGCAAGCAGCTTAGTTTTCAGTTTTGTCCATTATCTCTTTTGCAAGGTTGCTGAATGTTTCCTCTGATAATGATTCAAAGAGCTTTTTGTACTTATTACTATCCCAGATTTCGAATTTTTCACCGACACCTACCAACACAATGTCTTTTTCAAGGCCGGCATGTTCTTTCAAGTTGGCAGAGAGAAGAATACGTCCCGCACTATCCGGTTCCACTGGTGTTGCGCCATTCAAAAAGAAGCGGCGGAACTCTCTTGCCTTCGGATCAAAATCACTCAACTTACTGATACGGGCGATTAATGGCTCCCATGTTTTAAGAGGGTACAGACTAAGACATCCTTCGAATCCCTTGTTGATAACAAAGAACCTTGCTTCGTCCGGAGGCAACTGCCTCTTGACGCCCGCCGGAAGCAGGAACCGGTTTTTGGTATCCAGTGTTGATTCGAATTCGCCGATTAGGCCTGTCATTATCAATAAATTGTATCAATCTGATCTAAATTGACACAAAATAACACTTTTTCCCACTTAGGAACCAAAATATTATAATTTTATTTTTTCCACAGTATATTTTCCTCGAAGAGTCCCTACAGTAAAGGTTTTCAGGAAATTGGTAGAAATAATGGCTTAAAATCATGTGGATTTCTTGTGAATTGCGGTGTAAAAGGGGTGGATTTCGGCTTGAACCATCCGCGATACAGCACGAGTTGTTGCGATAAATGGTTTATGGCTTTATTGCTTAATGGTTACATTGTCGTGCACCGGTATCATAACCATAAAACGATAAAACCATTGAGGCAATTTCCCCGACAACTCATACCCGTTTTAACTATTTCAAACAGCTTCAAATGAAAGTAGGAATTTTGCATGCGCAGCATTTAAACTAAATATGCACCGATGTCAACAAGTGGATATTCCGGTACGCCGTTAATTAATAAGCTTGGAATAAAACCTTCGATGAAAGTTCTATTGATTAATCAACCAGATGACTATACTGATTTATTGGTAACAGATATTGATAAACAATTACTGAAAGCAAATCAAACGCCTGACTTTATTCATCTTTTTGTAAAAACCAATAAAGAGTATGAAACCGAAATGAAGAAGATAAAAGCAATTGCAAAGAAAAACCCTGAAGTAATTATATGGGTGTCGTGGTATAAGAAAGCGGCGAAGATTAGAACTGATGTTACCGAAGATGTGATCAGGAATTATGCGTTGAAAAATGATTTGGTTGATATAAAAGTATGTGCGGTGAGTGATATATGGAGCGGATTGAAATTGGTAGTGCCAGTTACAAAAAGAAATGTCTGAACTGGGATTTTATTTGATTGATAGGATTTGCGGGAAACGTACTCTTTGTTTGTAAAAACATTTACTGAACGCATATTTATAAGTTCGGAAAATACTTGCTTATTACTTCGTTAGGTTTTTCCATGTTCTATATTTGTAAAACACAACAGTTAGTTGTATTATGACAGATCCAAGAAAACTTTTGATAAAAGATTTTACCTATTCTCTTCCTGAGGAAAAGATTGCAAAATATCCGCTTGCAGAGCGTGATTCTTCCCGACTATTAATTTATAAAGATGGAAATATTAGCGAAGACATTTACAAAAATATCGCTGATCATATTTCTTCAGATTCATTGATTGTTTTTAATGACACAAAAGTTATTGAAGCAAGATTATTGTTTCAGAAACCATCAGGTGGAATAATTGAAATTTTTTGTCTCGAGCCACATGAGCAATACACAGACATCACAACTGCAATGTTGCAACAAGGAAAGGTATTATGGCAATGTCTTGTCGGTGGCGCTTCAAAATGGAAACATGGATTGATCCTCGAAAAGAAAATTCAACTGGGAGAAAATGAATTTATTCTTTCAGCAAAATATATCGAAAAACGAAGTGATAGCTTTATTATCGAATTGTCCTGGCAGCCATCATCACTTAGCTTTGCAGAAATATTGCATTATACTGGTGCAGTTCCATTGCCACCTTATATCAAACGAAATGCTGAGTCAGGCGATGTAGAAAGGTATCAGACTGTATATGCTCACTATGAAGGTTCGGTTGCCGCACCGACGGCAGGTTTACATTTCACTCAAAATGTATTTGAACGTTTAAAAAAGAAAAATATAGAAACAGCTTTCGTCACCTTGCATGTAGGCGCAGGTACGTTTAAACCGGTAAAAGCGGAAGTGATGCAGGACCATGAAATGCATTCGGAATTCATTGATGTATCTAAACAAACAATTGATCGGTTATTAAATAACATAGATAAAACAATTATTGCCGCCGGCACTACTTCGCTTCGTACGATAGAGAGTTTGTATTGGCTGGGGGTGAAGATGAAAGTGAAAAGTGAAAAGGTAAAAGTGAAAAATGACAGCGAAGAAATTCAAGCAAAGAAAAATGAAAAATTAAAAGCAAAAAACGAGAGTGAAATACTTCATTTGGATCAATGGGAAGTATATGATATGCAGGAACAAGATATAGATGCAAAAGAAGCATTGAAGGCTCTATTGAAATGGATGGAGGAAAATAAAACACAAAGATTGATTGCAAAAACGAGAATTATTATAGCGCCAGGATATCAACCAAGAATTGCAAAAGCTTTAATCACAAATTTTCATCAGCCGCAGTCAACTTTGCTATTGTTGGTATCTGGGTTGATTGGAGATGATTGGCGAAAAGTGTATGACTATGCAATGAAAAATGATTTTCGTTTTCTAAGTTATGGTGATGGGAGTTTGCTGTGGGTAAGTTCTCTTTAAAGTATGCCATACCTATTTCTTCATGACCAAAGCTTTTAAAAAAAGGTATGGCATACTTACACCTTCTTCAACGGTATCTCTATATTAAACACACTTCCTTTTCCCAACATACTATCTACTTTTATTTCACCGCCATGGGCTTCTACCATTGTTTTTACATAACTAAGGCCGAGACCAAAACCTTTTACATTATGGATATTGCCAGTGTGGGCACGATAGAATTTTTCGAAAATTCTCTTTACTGTTTCTTTACTCATACCGATGCCATTATCCTCTAAACGGATCATGATTTTTTTATCATCAGAGGAAGTCGTTATCCGAATGTCGGGTGGCACGTTGTCTTTAGAGTACTTGACTGAATTATCGATCAGGTTATTCACCAGGTTGGAAAGATGTACTTCATCCGCATCAATCAGGTCATTCGTTGCGTTCAGCAGAAGTTCAGCTTTGCCTTTTTTATCTTCTAATTGCAGCGTAAAATTATCAACAACATTTTCGATTACTTCGTGTACGTGAATAGGGCGTAACATTAGTTGCACCTCTTGCTTTTCCATTAACGCCGCTTTCAAAATCGTTTCCACCTGCCTGTTCATTCGCTGGTTCTCTTCTTTGATGATAGAACTGAAATAACCCATCTTTTCCGGGTTGCTCATTACTTTTTCATTGCGCAGCGCATCAACAGCCAAAGAAATTGTAGCCAATGGTGTTTTGAATTCATGCGTCATGTTATTAATGAAGTCGTTCTTTATCTCGCTAAGCTTCTTTTGACGCAGCATTGTTCTTAATGTAAGATAAAAGGCAGCAATGATGATTATCGTAAAGATGATCGCAACTCCGATGTTGAGACTTAGTGATTTTAAAACAAGGTCTTTGTAATCGGGCACAACAATTGTTAATGCTTCGTCCAAGGTAAGATTTTCAGCAGGTGATCCGCTGGGAGCAATCAAAGGCATCGTGGAAGAATAATTGCGTATGCTGTCCTGGTAAACGGGGAAAAAATTTTCAGATTGACGTTCTATACGGCCGGGATTGTTAATCGAACTTAAGGCTGAAACGGCAAATTCAAATTTGACATTCTTTAAATCGTTCTTTAAAAAAAATTTCCTGATTCTTTGTTGTATTTCTGCCGTACTGAACCGCTGGCCGATATTAATAGGTTTAAATGCATCAATCGTGAAATCTTCCGTGTGAAGACCAGGGAAAAGTTTATTTGTAGCAACGGAGTAGTTTGCTTTATGCTTCGCCAATTCTTCCGCTGCATCTTTGGTAGCATCCTGTATGTTGTGCCGAACCTGCTCCTGCCGCAACAGTACCATATTTTTTATCCATAGTAATTGAATAGCTATAATCCCGATAAGCGATAAGCTGATCAACACTATAATAACCGGAAAAATTTTCTTCACAAGTAGAATTTATGATCGAAAGATAATGCGTTTTTCAATTTTAAAGATAACGGCAAAGGTAACATCGCTGCTTCAGCCATCGAAGCCTTTCATGGGGTTTAGGCTGATTTTAACAGCTATTTTAGACACTCCACAAGGTGAACACCCTGATTGCACGAAGTAGTTGGGCGGAAAAAAATTTACCTGTAAATTGAAGCATGATTGAACCCGCTGCAGGAATATTATTGATAGCAGATCCCTTCTTAAAAGATCCTAATTTTTTGCGGACAGTAGTTTTTCTTTGCGATCACCAGGAAGAAGGAAGTTTTGGTTTTGTATTAAATCGGAAATACAAAAACACATTGGATGAATTGCTCCCGGAACTGGAAGGAAAGACACTCCCACTCTTCTACGGCGGCCCGGTACAAGTGGATACCATTCATTTTCTTCACCAATACCCCGACGAAATACCCGGCGGCCTCGAAGTAATGAAAGGTGTGTACTGGGGCGGTGATTTTGATAAAGTAGTTGACATGGTAAAGAATAACAAAATCGACGAAAACAAAATTCGTTTCTACATTGGTTATTCCGGTTGGGGCAGTGGGCAGCTATCCGGTGAAATGAATGAAAAATCCTGGCTCACGGTAAAGGCAACACGAAAACTTCTTTTTCATACAAGCCATGATGAGGTATGGAAGGAATCGCTCCGGCTGCTTGGCGGAGATTATGAAATGATGATAAATTTTCCGATAGATCCCCAATTGAATTGACAAGTACCTTATTTGATGGCTTTATTGTTATTTGCTACGGATTTCTCTTAACCATAAAACGATCAAACCATTTAACCATTCAATTATCCAACAATTCGACCATACAAAAACCTTTCAGGCTTTTGCCGTTGTTATTTGAGTATTACCCTTTATATTTAGTCTCCCAAAATCAATCAATTTTAAACAGGCCAAATGAAAAAGTTTTTGTTCTTTTTTCTAGCAATTTTTACAATTGTCTTTGTTATTTCCTGTAGTCAAAAGAGAAGTGGTAAACCAAAAGTGCTTGTGTTTGCAAAAACAGCAGACTTTCACCACTCTTCGATACCTACGGGGATAGCAGCAATTAAAAAACTTGGTGACGAAAATGGGTTTGATGTAGACTCCACAACAAATGCCGATTATTTTAATGAAGACAGCTTAAAGCAATATTCCGCTGCTATATTTCTCAGCACCACAGGAGATGTTTTGAATTATAACCAGCAAGTGGCATTTGAACGTTTTATACAAGCTGGCGGTGGTTACCTGGGTATTCACGCCGCTGCAGACACGGAGTATGACTGGGGCTGGTATGGTCGTCTTGTTGGCGCTTATTTCAATGGCCACCCTGAACAGCAGGAAGCGAAATTTATCATTAAGGATAAATCACATCCTGCAACTTCCTTCTTCCAGGATACCATTTGGCAACGAAAAGATGAATTGTATAATTATAAAAAAATCAATCCGGATATTCACGTGTTGGTGACTATTGATGAATCAAGCTATAAAGGTGGCACCAATGGCGCTTTTCACCCAATGGCATGGTATCATGAATATGATGGTGGCCGAGCATTCTACACAGAGATGGGCCATACCGACGAATCATATAGTGAACCTAATTATCTGAAACATCTTCTCGGCGGCATCCAATATGTGATTGGTGATAATAAAGTGTTGGACTATGCAAAAGCAAAATCACAGTATCCGCCGGATGAAGACCGGTTTGTAAAAACACCATTAATACAGGGCGAATTTTTCGAACCAACAGAAATGACAATCCTTCCAAATTTTGATATACTTGTCGTTCAGCGCCGTGGTGAAATTCTTTTGTACAAGAATGATACAAAGAAATTGAAACAAGCTGGTTTTTTAAATGTGTACTGGAAAACCAATACACCCGGCGTCAATGCTGAAGAAGGTTTATTGGGATTAGCCAAAGATCCAAACTTCGCAAAAAACAACTGGGTATACATGTATTACAGCCCCATTGATTCATCAGTAAATCGCTTATCACGGTTTACGTTGCAAAACGATACAATCGATAATAAAACTGAAAAAGTAATTCTTGAAGTAAAATCACAACGGGAAATATGTTGCCATACCGGTGGCTCTATTGCATTTGGCCCGGATGGATTGCTGTATGTATCAGCCGGCGATAACACGACACCGTTCAATGAACCGCATGTAAAGTACCTCACCAATAGTTTCGGCCCTATGAATGATATTCCAGGCCATCAGCAATATGATGCACGCAGATCTGCTGGTAATACAAATGATTTAAGAGGAAAGATTTTGCGTATACGGGTAAAGGATGATGGTACGTATGAAATACCGGACGGCAATCTTTTCCCCAAGGGAGAAGCAAAAACAAGACCCGAGATATATGTAATGGGTAACCGTAATCCTTATCGAATTTCGGTAGATCAGAAGAATAGCTTTCTGTATTGGGGTGAAGTAGGTCCCGATCCTAGCGAAGACAGTTTTGCCACAAGAGGTCCTCGCGGCTATGATGAAGTAAACCAGGCAAGAAAAGCGGGTTATTTCGGATGGCCACTATTTGTAGGGAATAATTATCCATATCGTTCTTTCAATTATGAAACAGGTGAACACGGAGAACCATTTGATCCTGCACATCCTGTAAACACTTCAAGAAACAATACGGGCCTAACAGATTTACCGCCGGCACAACCTGCATTTATCTGGTATCCTTATGCTGCATCGCATGATTTTCCGGAAGTTGGTACTGGCGGACGCAATGCAATGGCAGGCCCTGTGTATTATACAGATATGTTCCCGAAAGAAACCCGTTTACCTGATTATTATAATGGTAAACTTATTATTTACGACTGGATACGCGGCTGGATGAAAGCAGTAACGATGTTGCCGAATGGAGATTTCGATGTAATGGAGCCTTTCATGGAGCACACGAAACTGCATAATTGTATTGATATGGAAGCCGGACCTGATGGAAAGATTTATCTATTAGAATATGGATCAGGTTGGTTTGCAAAGAATGACGATGCGGGCTTATCACGCATCGACTATATCGCTGGTAATCGGCCTCCGAAAATTGCATCGGTCAATATCGATAAAACAACAGGCTCCCTTCCATTTACCGTAAAAGCAACTGTAAGTGCAATGGATCCTGAAAAAGAAAAATTGAAATACGTATGGGATCTTGGCAATAAAACCACGAAGGAGACAGATACTCCGGAGATCAGTTATACCTACGATAAGGCTGGCGATTACAAAGTAAGTGTAACTGTAAAAGATGCCCAAGGTGATTCTGCAGTCAGCAATGCACTTGAAATTTATGCCGGAAATGAAACTCCGGATGTGAGCATTCAACTAAGCGGTGGCAATAAATCGTTTTATATTCCGGGATTACCGCTCAATTACAGCGTTTCTGTAACAGATAAAAATGATACTTCAAAGATTGATCCTGCCAATCTGTTTGTTTCAGTAGAGTATGTGCAAGGTTTTGATAAAGCCGCATCACCGATGGGCCACCAGCAAGGTGTAGCTGCAGTAAGCGGTAAAAACCTGATGCTTTCATTAGATTGTAAGAGTTGTCATAAAGAAGCTGAAAAATCAATCGGACCTGCATTCATCGAAGTATCAAAGAAATATGCAAAAGATCCCAATGCACCAGGTTATCTTGCCCAGAAAATCATCAAAGGCGGCGGCGGCGTATGGGGCGAAACAGCAATGGCTGCGCATCCCTCATTAGCGCAAAGTGACGTAAGCCAGATAGTACAATGGGTACTCTCATTAAGCAATAAAGAGGGGTTGAAAAAATCATTGCCGCAATCAGGAAGTATCACCCCACCTGCTGATAATAAGCCAAATACTTCATTGGTATTAACTGCAAGTTATACAGACAAAGGTGGCAATAATATCAAGGCATTAACAGGAACTAATTCAGTAGCACTGCGTGGCAACTCGATTAAATTTACAGGTAAAGAAGAAGTAAAGGGATATACAACTATTGAATACAATGGAAGTAATTACCTGATCATACCGCTCGAAAGCGGGTGGTTCGCCGTAGATGGCATTGATTTAACAGGCGTAAACTCAATCAACCTGTTTGCAGGTTGGCAGGCAGCTCCTGAATTTGGATTTGATTTTGAAATAAAATTAGATGCAGCAGATGGAAAGACGATTGGTAAAGGAAGTCTGATGCCGCCAGCAGATAAAAAATCAAACCAGGGAATGGCTCACATTTCAATTGACGCAGTGAATGATCATGCATTGCACAAATTGTTTGTCGTGAGCAAACCAAGAAATGCAGCGGAAAAAGCGCAGGCAGGTGCCGCAGGATTACAATTCAACGCGAAATAAGAAAAAGATATAGTAAGAAAAAGCCGGCTCTCTTTAAAGGAGTCGGCTTTTTCTTTTGGCATAAATAAGATCTATAACCAAAACACCGATAAGAATCAACAATCCGAAAAATTCTCTTGATTCTTCAATCCATGGTTTTTGTGCTTTCATTGTCTCCGCTATATTCTCAGCGTGATGCACTTCTACCCAATCGATCAAACCATTTTGATCAAAAATTTTATAGACTGCATATATTCCGTAAAGAACGATACCCAACCAATAAGCCTTGGGATAAAATCTATTTCTGAACGCAAGGAAACATAGCACAGCGGTATATAAGTAAATCGGCATCCAGAGGTATGGATCCGGATCGTTGTATTGCAAGGCAGCAAACACAATAAAGACAAAACAAAAGAAGATGTTGAATATTTTCATTTCTATTTCATTTTCTGGTGGAGAAATAGCGGCCAAAATACAAAAAGCTCCGTTGCGAAAAAAATCGGAACGGAGCTGATTTTACAAAGGAATTTCGAATCGTGCTAATAACTTCTTGTTGGAAAACTTATACCAAGTGAAACACCAAAGCTGTTCAGATTGGTACTTCCATTGTATTTAAAGGGTATGATGTTATAATAACCTGTCAATGTCAAACCAGTCGGACCTCCTTCACGAAAGGGAAAATAAACACCAACTTTTGGCTGTGCCTGGAATGCAAATTGATTTTTACTATCACCAAACTCACCAAGATACTGACGATATAAAACAATATCACCACCAACACCAGCGCCAACAAAGGGTTGCAAACGCTGTGTGGGACTAAAGTTGTAATGAAACGTAGCGAGTAATGGCACGGTTTGAATCGAATTAGTCATAACGGCGGAAACGTCGCTGCCATCGCTTAGTTTGTAGACTGCCCGTGGATATTTCTGATAAAAATCCTGGAAACCAACTGTCAATCCGACGGCCATACTTTCGTTGATGTTATGCAGAATTTTAAAATCAAATCCACGAAATGATCCGTTGCTGATCTGATCTTTGAATGATGAAGCAGGAAATGCCGTTGCGTAATTGACTTCCACTTTTGTAAGACCTGCCTGTGCGTTGACTGCTGAGATGCCCGCAAAAACGGACAACAGCATCAATAATAATTTTATCTTTTTCATGTTAATTTATTTATTGAAAGATTGAAACGATTATGTTTCAATCCTGCGGATATTATCGATTAATTTATTTTCAGATAACCTGATTGACTGAATAATGTTTGTACCTGGCTGGAGATTTTATTGGTGTCGAAAATTCCTTCTCCGCGGATTAACGCTGTCCACACATTTCTTATCTGGTTATTTGTTGCCGCATCCTTCAGATCAAACATATCTACAGCCAACGCTGTTTCATTTACACTATAAACTCCATAGTAAGATGGGTAGTAGTAAGAGTAACCGCCGTAACCCCAGTAATACGGATCCCAGTAACTGCCATAATAATCACCATAGTCATTGTAACTAACCACGCCACTGTAATCATTACTGATTACCGTTACTGCCAGTGCAAGATCCGGGCTTGCGCTTTTATCTACGAGTGTATAGCCTTGTGCCGCCATCGAAGACTTCAACTCACTAATGAACTGCGCATCAAAGGCAGTTTGATCTTTGCCGCCTGATTGACCATTGTCAACTATTGCAACAGAGTCTGCAATGCTGAAAGTCTTATAGGATTTAAAATTGACGGTGCTGTCATGATTGGTAATATAAATTCTACTATCATCATCGCTAAGGTTTTTCAAGGGATCCTTACTGCAACCAGTAACAACAGCAATTATTGCTATTGCTGATAAAAAATTGAAGATGCTTGTTTTCATAAAAAGATAAAGTTTACAAAAGTTAGAAATACGCGTAAGCTGGTCGGTTTAAAAACGGGGCTTTATGGACTATTTTAGACGACTTCTGTTTAGTTTTTATTCCTTATTATTTTGTTAACAAACAAAGTGCCTGATAGAATAAGATGACTATTAAAATGAAGTGTATTGACCTTCAAGTTCGGAAACAACATTTTCAAACTTAACATTATCAAGCTGATACCTATCTTAATAAATGAAATTTCCCTTTATCGCCGGAATTGTATTCTTTTATAAGAAAAACCATGGACTACCAACCGCAACCAACCGTCACTACCGACCTTTTTCAAACCGAACCAGTCGTCTACGCCACTTTTTGGGAAAGATTTGCCGCGACTTTTATTGATGGCATTATATTGATAATCCCCGGGCTAATCGTTCAGTATATGCTGGGAAAAGATATCAGCAATTTAGCCAATCTTGTCATCGGTTGGCTTTATTACGCATTACAAGAATCAAGTCCAACTCAAGCTACAATTGGTAAAAAAGCGCTTGGAATAAAAGTGACCGATATGGAAGGTCAACGCATCTCATTTGGACGGGCAACAGGAAGACATTTTGGTAAAATCATCTCAACAATCATCCTTTTTATAGGATATTTCATGATGCTTTGGAATGAAAAAAGACAGACTTTGCATGATTCAATGGCACAGACTCTTGTAGTAAAAGGATAAATTTTTTTTATTGATAACAAAATCAAAGCCTCCACAAATTTGCGGAGGCTTAATTATTTTAGTTATAGTATTAGGGTTATTCTCCTGCAGTTGCACCCTCAACTAACACAGTCACACGATTATTCAATACTTCTACAAAACCACCCTGGATTTCAAAAAAAGCTGTGTGATTCTGTTTGTCTTTTAACACTTTTATTTTTCCAGGCTTTAAAGCACTGATAAGCGGAGCATGTTTGTCCAGCACTTCAAAAGAACCACTGATACCAGGCATCTGTACGCCATATACTTCGCCGCTATACAATCTTTTTTCGGGTGTTAGTATTTCGAGATTCATAAACCAATGTGATAATATGCCAATGTGCTAATGTGCTAATCATTTGACGTTTTTCAATTAGCATATTTGCAAATTAGCTGATTTGCAAATTATCTTTACTTAGCCGCCGCCATCATCTTCTTACCTTTCTCTATCGCATCATCAATTGTACCTACAAGGTTGAATGCTGATTCGGGATATTCATCTACCTCACCATCCATAATCATATTAAAGCCACGGATTGTTTCTTCGATTGGTACAAGTACCCCTTTCAAACCTGTAAACGCTTCCGCAACATGGAATGGCTGTGAAAGGAAACGCTGTACTTTTCTCGCACGGAATACAGTCATTTTATCTTCATCACTCAATTCATCCATACCGAGGATGGCTATGATATCCTGCAATTCTTTATAACGTTGCAGCATTGATTTCACCCTGTCCGCACAATTATAATGTGCTTCACCAACGATCTGCGGCGTCAAAATTCTTGAAGTAGAATCTAATGGGTCAACCGCAGGATAGATACCTAAGTCAGCAATCTTACGGCTCAATACCGTAGTCGCATCAAGGTGGGCAAACGTTGTTGCAGGAGCTGGGTCAGTTAAGTCATCTGCAGGCACATATACCGCCTGCACCGAGGTAATTGAACCATTCTTGGTTGAAGTAATTCTTTCCTGCATGATACCCATTTCTGTCGCAAGCGTTGGCTGATATCCCACCGCAGAAGGCATACGACCAAGCAACGCCGATACTTCAGAGCCAGCTTGCGTAAAACGGAAGATATTATCGACGAAGAAAAGAATATCACGTCCCTTACCCTGGCCATCTCCATCACGATAGTATTCAGCGATAGTCAATCCGCTCAATGCAACACGGGCACGTGCTCCGGGCGGTTCATTCATCTGACCGAAAACGAAAGTCGCTTTAGATTCAGACAATTCTTTCATATCCACTTTGCTCAAATCCCATCCACCTTCTTCCATGCTATGTTTGAAAGCGTCACCATATTTCATAATGCCAGCTTCAATCATTTCACGCATCAGGTCGTTTCCTTCACGGGTTCTTTCACCTACACCTGCAAACACGGATAATCCTGAATATGCTTTTGCGATATTATTAATCAACTCCTGGATCAATACTGTTTTACCCACACCAGCGCCACCAAACAGACCAATTTTACCACCCTTTGAATAGGGCTCAATCAGGTCGATAACTTTAATACCGGTGAACAATACTTCGGAAGAAGTACTCAGGTTTTCAAAAGCCGGCGGCTTTGAGTGAATTGGACGACCTGCCGCTTTTGATACAACAGGCAATCCATCGATAGGGTCGCCCGTTACATTGAATAAACGTCCCTTAATTCCTTCACCCGTTGGCATTGCGATGGCGCGACCAGTATCAATTACATCGATACCGCGTACAAGTCCTTCCGTACCATCCATAGCTATACAGCGAACGCTGTCTTCACCAAGGTGTTGTTGTACTTCAAGAACAAGCGTATCGCCATTTTCTTTCTTTAACTCAAGCGAGTTATAAATCTCGGGAAGTTTGCCATCGAACTGAACGTCGACTACGGCTCCGATAATCTGTTTTACTTTACCAACGTTTGCCATAATAATAGTATATGAGGAAGGGTAATTTTCGGCCGCAAAGGTAAGGGGGGAAAAGTGATTCTGTAAACTGGAGAAAAAAGATTTTTCCACGCAACTAAAGGCTTAAATAATAGCCTCAAAGCCAGTTAGCGCCGCAGAAAACATGTATTTGCTGCTTTTTGTCTTGTAACAAGAGAAATCCCGCCCCCGCAGAGTCGATTTACATACGCTAAAAACTGCTGTTTATTAATTGACAGGCTTCAATAACACCAGCTTATGAGTAAAATTGTACGCCGCATCCACAAAAGCCAGCATCATAGGCCATTTGTCCTTGCTAAAGCTTCGAAGTTTATAAATTTTCTGTACGCTGATGGTCAAGACATTGTTCTCCACTTTGGCGGTTGAAATAAAAGAGCCAGTCTCATTATCTACATTTACGGCCAGGTCTTCAACACCTTCAAGTGTATAGCCGGATGGTATGGTCATATTGATCTGCCATTTTAATTGGCGGGGGAAACTGCAATCAATATCAAAGTTTCGTTCCCGCTCCTCTTTTCTTAATTGCAACTGACTGCCCATCAATCCCGACAGGTTAATCAACAGCTTCTTCCCGGCTTTTCTTATTTTTCCGCTTACCTGCGCCACTTCCTTGTACATCAATTCTGGTTTCATTACGCTCCTTCCTTCTGCAACTACATCAAAAGTTTTGTAGTTTACCGCAACGCCGAAGTCGCTTTCCATTTGTGATTTCATATCCTCCGGTTTCTTTTCTTTGAAAATATCGGTAATTGCTTTTTTCTGCCGGTACATCCGTGCTGAAGCATCATCTGACAAATTCTCACCATCATCCGGGCCATTAAAAGTTCGTGGATCGTTGAACATATATGGTGTATATCGCAACGCACCATAACTATACCTTTCCTTTTGTACACCTGTATAAGCGGTAGTCCGTTCTACATTTAACCATTTCAATGATGTATCGACTGTTACATTAATTTGAAAAAGACTTTTACTGTTTTCAGGCTTCAGATCAGTAATTTTTACACTTTCCGTCTGGTCTCTTTCCCTCGTCGGCAATTTGTAACCATCATTTCCTGCCATATATTCATTCACATCATAGATGTTTGAAAAATCTGAAGACTTAAAAATATATTTTCCTTTTATTCGCAGGCACCATGACAATTCACTTTCAAACAACAGGTTTGCCGGTGAGGTAAGTGTATTTGGCGTTGTTACAATAATCTCTGAAGAAATCTTCCGCATATTGAGTAACTGGGCCATCAAGTAACAGAATTGTTTATCGCTATAATAAAAGTTATTATACACCTGCGTATGCCGGATATAATAATAGGCCATTTCAACAAACTTATCTTCACTGACGTCTTTACCACCATTGTCCTTTATTTTGCCCCAAAGAAATTTTGAAACTGCATCCAGGTTATAGCCACCAGCGCCATATACAAGGCTACCACCAACAGTATTATAATTTGCAAAAGCCTTTCTACCTATTTCGGCTGCTTCAAAATTGCTTTTCATCTGCCCTTTTGTGCCGGCAAATAATGTTTTAATATCCCGTCCATCTGTATATGTAATTTGAAATTTCACCAGTGGAAGCACCATATATTCATTTACAAAATTTACATCCTTCAGTCGTTCCCGGTTATCATCTTCCCATGTATAGCTGGTGAATTCGCCATTGGCAGACTGATGAAACTCCGGAGCGCCATTAATACTTCGTGCAGTGATGAATGAGTTATTATCCGTTTCGATCACGATCTTATTCTTCATCAGCGGAATTCCCTTCTGACAAAGTTCATACTGCGGATCAAACTGGTAGTAAGGCGTTCTCTTTACATTTAATGTACTGCTTGTAAGTGATGCAAACTCCAGTATATCGCCCGGTGATAAATCTGCGACAGGTACTTTGTAATATTCATTGCGATTACTGACGTTCTGATCAAAAAAACTTTTGAAAAATTCAGGTACCTTGTCATTATCTTCTATGCTGACTGCTTTGGTCAATGAAATTTCTTTTTTAGAACCGTCAGGCTTATAAAGAAATGCACTAAAGCCATCAAATTTAGAGCTGTACCGAAAGTATAATTCTGAAAAATCATCAACGGCTGTTTTATCAAGCAATTTTAGTTTCATGCGTTTCTTCTCAATCAATACGAGGTTTTCTTTACCACCCAACAGTCCCGATCTCTTTTTATCAAAAAGGATATGCTTTTTGTAAGCAATTGCTACTGCAGATTCATCAGCCCACTTGGTTGGGATAGAGCTCACCGTAAAATCAGCATCCGGTTCGGATAGTACTTCCGCTGCATTCCGCGAAAGCGTTTCTATAAAATCTTCGTCAATTATTTCCTGCGAATGGGTCTTATTTGTTATCAGAAAAACAACCGCGCAGGTGAATAATACTCTTATGTAGTTTTTTACACTCATTAATTTCATATCCGGTGAAATTTGAAATAATTATTTAGTTATGGTTAACAGGTAACTATTGAATTCTTTTAATTGCTCCAGGAAATATTTCCAGTCAGCAAGTTCCTTGTCGGGAATCACCGCGTCTTTTATTGATAATGTTTTTTTCAGCTTTACTTTGTTACCATTTACTTCATAAGCCCCGCTGAATGTGTATCGTGGATTATCAATTAATAGTTTCGCTGGAATATCGATACATTTTTTTCCTGCCGGAATAGTTAATTCAATCTCATCTTCAAAAGAAAATACTGATTCAAAATCGTATCCGCGGGTTCTCTTTTCATCCGGCATATACCGTTGCAATGTTTTCGGAAAAAAATCAATGCTCAGGTACTGATTACCGCCAATTGTATTAATGTTGTTAGTAAGATCGATATCGCCTTCAATCTCTACAGGAATTTCGCGGTTGCTGAGATCACCGCTTTTTACATTTGTTGCAGTCAGATTACTATTGCCAAACTCAAGCATATCTTTTAGAAAATCCTGTTGCACCTGCTTCGGTCTTCCCTGGTATCCATTGTGAAAATCTTTGCGTTGCTCACCAGTCATTACCACCTTTACATGACCTTTCAACGAGCCATTGTTCAGTGTTAAGCTCGCAGTTGTTCTCGTTTTATTTTCTGCAGCGTTTGAAACAGGCACCTTCTTTTCATCAAATGCATCGCCTTTCTCAATGAGCGCAGATTTTCCTTGTATGCGAAATGCGTTTTCTCCGAATGGCTCATATTTTTCTGTACCATCAAGGAAATATTCTTTGCCTTTTAAATAAAGCGTAGTAATCGCATGATTATCCACACACATCGCAGGGATACTATGATCGTATGGAATGTGATGAGTACCAATCCAGGTGAAATGCGCATCGTATCCTGCAATCTTCAGCATCTCTGTCAACAAGTTGGCCATGCCCTTACAATCACCATATTTTTCATTGTAAACGTCCTGGGCTTTCGCTGGAATGTATCCTGTAAATCCGTCTTCAAAAGCGATATATCGTATATTATCCTGCACCCAGTAATAAATTGACTTTATCTTTTCATCATCGGTCTTTTTGCCAGCCGTAAGATTTTCTACCTGTTGTTTTAATACCGTTACATCATTGCCATTCATTTTATACAACTGATCGTACCAACTATACAGGTCTTTTGTAGATTGAAACAGGTTTACTTTCTGCCCATCATTATCAAAAGATTTTATCTGCACGATAATATGAGGCTCGGTGTAAGCAACACCAAGATCACTGAATTCATTTTTTACAGCCGGCAGATTTTTCACTTTAAACCTGTAAATGGTTTTTTTTCCAGCGTATTCCTGCGATTTTTCAACTTTAAACTTTCCAAAGTTTTTTTCAATAAACGAAATATCCAGCCACGCCGGTACTTCAAACTCAATTGTCTTTTCTATTACCGGAAAGGACTCATTGAAAAATTCACGGGTCAGGTATTTACTATCGGTATAATCGCTTTGCCAGGTCAGCTTCGCCATTTTACCTCTTTCCAAAAAACGAAATGAATAGTATTGCACCCGGCTATCGTCAAAAAAAACATTATCATCGGTAACCGACCTGTCGAAACCACGTCTACCCGTTTGCGGATAGCGACGTACGATTTTATCAAACCGGTTAAATGATTTCAATTGAATAAAGCGGTTGTGAAACTTATAGTACTGAAAAATGGCAATATCCTTGAGGCTTATAAACTCTACTGCGCCTTCTTCCCTTACAGTAACGACAGGCTGTTTGAACTCGTTCTTCCCCTTATCAAACGTAAAGTGCTGCGTCATACTCACAGCAGCATAGGCATCTTCCTTAAATTTCTTTGATAGCGAATACGCTGTATTCTGATCCTCGTCTGCAACGGTTTGAGCCTGAGAACAAAAGAATAGTAGCGAGAGGATACACACAGCCGGCGCTTGTAGTTTGGGCATTGGACTGATTCTTTAATGATTAATGGTGGCGCGATAAAGATAACAGGAAAGATTCCGGAAAGAAAGAAAAGGAAGGAAATTTTATTGATGGTGAGGCTTTAGCAGTATCGTAGGCACCGAAACATTGATTTTTTCGAACTAAATGTAACAGGGAAGAGGTTGATCGCAGAAAATATATGAAAACATTTATGCATAGAGATTACAAACCTGGTTGCTCCTGGTTCGCCTCACCTACCAACGTGAGAATGAATTCAGTTAAATGAAAACGGGTTGATTAATAGAGTTAACCAACCCGTTTCAGTAATTTATTAATAACTGCCGTTTTGCGGTAATGAGTTACCCAAATCAATTTCACGCTGTGGGATAGGCAATATCAACTTGGGATCATTATAAGGGCGGCCTTCAACAGTTAATTGTAACCGTTTTACGGTAAAAAGCCTCTCACCTTCGAATGCTAACTCCAGGTAGCGTTCATTTACAATCACATCCGCATCACTAATCGCCCCTAATGAAGAAAGGCCTGCACGGTTGCGGATAACGTTTACGTCATCCAGCGGCGTATTTGGCCCGGTTGCAGCGCCCCCTTTTCTGAAATTCGCTTCGGCCCTGGTCAGATACATTTCTGCGAGACGGATGACCGGAATTGCTTTGAAAATGTCTTTCCATTTTGAAGTCATCATTCCATCGTTTCCATTAATACTGCTTCCGGCATAGAAGAAAGCGCCACGATCATCATTTGGTTCATACTTGGCTATATGCTCGTCTGTAACCTGGATATCGCCCCGACCTGTCGGCTGCGCTGAATAAAATGTTGTCATCCCAAAATTATTTGTTCCGGAGTTACTCTGACTGGTCTGTTGTATCGCAAATACATCTTCGGGAGTATTAGTCGCATTATTGAATGCTTTATCAAATGTGGTGTTTAACGCAAATTCTCCTGATTCTATCACCTGGCTGGCTGCATCTGCTGCCTCGTCATATTTTGCCATTGAAAGATAAACCCGCGATAAAAAACCAAGCGCTGAATATTTGGTCGCTCTTCCATTATCTGCAGTTTCAGGCATTTTGGAAGCTGCATCCTGCAAGTCAGCAACAATCTGTGCATATACCGCCTCCACAGATGCTCTCGGCAATTTGTCACGTGAAGGCACATATCCTTCAACCGGGGCCAGTATCAAAGGAACACCGGGATTGGAAGAGGTGCTGCCGGCGGAATAAGGTATCGCATAAAAATTTACGAGATAATAGTAAGCCGCTCCTCTGAAAAATTTAGCTTCACCTTCTATCGCATCTCTTTCATCTGCAGACAGTACATCCAATTTTGAAAGAACAATATTCGCCACGTTGATACTGTGATATGAATTGGCCCAAACCTCGTAGATGCTTGTAGTGGTTGTTACTTCTCCTTTTGTAAAAAGATCATCGTAATCAGAATAAGTACCCACCCAGTTAATATCATTATCATTGATCAGCAGCTCACTGAATGTGTTATACTTTTCTCCCATCGCATTGGCATTCTGAAATGTTGAATACCCACCGAAAAGAACAGCTTTTACATCATCTGCTGTTTTTATCTGGTCAGGTGTAATTGTATTCTGCGGCTGAACGTCCAGTTTTTTATTGCAGGCCGTCATGACTACGACAGCCAGCAGTGTTAATATTTTTATTCTATAACTCATACTAATTTTAAATTTAAAGGTGAAGGGTAATCAGAATTTTACATTGAGACCTACAGAGATCGTTTTAGGTTGTGGTACCGTATAGAAGTCTGTGCCATTACCGATATTGGATACGCTTGTTACACCAGTTCCAAGCGTATTCACTTCAGGATCGCTGATATATTTTGTATGCAACCAAAGGTTCATACCTGCAACATAAAATCTCGCACTGCTGATTTTTAAACCTTTTACAATAGACGCCGGAAGATTATAGCCAATCATTAACTGGCGTAAACGCACATATGATCCGTCATAAATCCACCGGGAAGATGCACGTTGTCCCGTCTTGGAATCAAAACCAATTCTCGGTACGTTGGTTATATCTCCTGGTTTCTGCCAGCGGTTTAATATCTCGGTTGTCTGGTTATCGAAACCATTACCGAAACCTGATGACATATAAATTCCACCACCGTTATAAATTTCATTGCCTTGTACGAACGTGAAGAAAATATTCAGGTCAAGACCTTTATATGTAAATGTATTTGTAAACCCTCCTGTATATCTTGGGTTGGGATCGCCTACAACAGTTTGTATGGCGGCGTTATAATTATTAGTTGGTTTACCGTCTGCTCCGAGATATAGTGCATCACCGTTTGCAGGATCAACACCGAGATATTTTTTCATGTAAAAAACACCAATCGGCTGCCCTTCTACTGCACGTTGGGTACTACTTGCTTCGATTATCTGGCCCTGTATATTTTTTACTTTGTTTTTATTAAAGCCGATGTTGAAAGCAGTAGTCCATTTAAAATTCTTTTTGTCAATGTTCCGGCTGTTTAATGATATTTCCAGTCCTTTGTTTTCAAGACTTCCCAGGTTTTGAAATATGTTATTCAGAAAATTCACATTATCGAAATAACCATTGGTAGCAGGAACATTTACTGCCAGCAAAAGATCTTTTGTTTGTTTATTATACCAATCTACTTCACCAGACAACCGGTTATTCCACAATCCAAATTCGAGCCCGACATCGGTTTGCGTTGTTTTTTCCCATTTAAGATTTGGATCGCCAAGCTGTACAGGAATAAATCCCGGTAAGGATGGATAATTAGAAATATTGAACAGGTTCCTGTAACGCTGCTCGCCTATTTCTGCATTACCTGTAGTACCCCAGCTACCACGAAGTTTCAGGTAATTTATAAGATTAGAGTTTTTCAAAAAGTTTTCTTCTGATAAAATCCAGCCGAGCGATGCTGCGGGGAAAACACCATAACGATTATCAGGACCGAAACGAGACGAACCATCTTCGCGAACACTGGCGCCGATAAGATATTTATCAAAGAATGTAAAATTGGCACGAAGGAAATAAGAAAGAAAATTGTATCGTCCGTTCACGGAGTTGCCGAACGTAACATTCGTTGCGCCTGATAGATTCTTCACTGCGGAAGCGGGATAATCCTGTGCTTGTTGATTTGATTGGCGCAAATCATTTTGCAGATAACTCATGCCAAGCAATGCAGATAATTTTATCTTATCGCTTATTCTTGGCGTATACGTAAAATAATTGTTGGTATTGAAGGTCACATTCTGCGAAGTAAAAAACTGTCCTTTTCCTATGCCTGCACCATCCTGTGTTCGCTTATCAGCAAATGTTTCTTCTGTCATGTTCAGGATATCTGTTCCAAATTCTGAGCGAAATGATAATGTAGGAAGAATATTCAGATTGGCAAATGCATTGCCGACATTCCGGTAAGTTATTTGTTTATCGCTATTATATTCCGCATCCAGCAGCCCGTTTGGATATAATGTATTGGCATTATAGTCTCCGGTGGCGGGATCTCTTAATGGCGAGATGGGAACCTGTGCCATAAACTGACCGGGTGTGGAAAAGGCATTATCATTCGAAACCCTGTCGAGTTGCGAGCGGCTCATTGACATGTTGAATCCAACTGAAAGTTTATCGTTTACAGTTTGTTCAAGATTTAATCTTCCGCCGAAACGTTTGAAACGATTAACAATAACAATCGCTTCCTGGTCATTATAAAATCCTGAAGCAAAAAATCTTGTTTTTTCATTACCACCGCGTACGGATAAATCAATCTGTTTTGCCAATGCATTTTTACGGTATTGCTGATCTTCATAATTAACATCGACAGCGCCATTACGCCAATCCGTACCGTTTGAAAGTGGATCAAGCAAACCATCTTCATATGATTTCACATAGTCGTTTATAGCATCCTGTTCACTGGCATAGCCACTGCTGCCACTTGCAAAATCAGCCTTTCCATCATTAGCCGCTGCTTCGCGGATCAATTCCACATACTGTTTTGCGTTTAAAAAGTGTCTCTTCTTGGTCGGATTTGAAACACCGAGGCTTGTATTTAATTCAATGACTGATTTATTATTCCTTGTCCCTTTTTTTGTAGTGATTAGTACTACGCCATTCGCAGCCCTTGCGCCATAAATGGCGGAAGCTGCTGCGTCTTTTAATATTTCGATTGATTCAATATCATTCGGATTCAGATCCACAAGCGGATCGGTCGGTTCATTATTAATGTCTGATTGGCTCGTTGTTGTTAATGGCACACCATCCACAACGTACAACGGCTGACTGCTTGCTGACAATGAAGAAGTACCGCGTATACGGACTTTTATTCCTTGCCCTACTTTACCGCTACTGTTCTCGATAACTACGCCGGCGGCTTTTCCCTGCAACGCTGACTCGAAACTTTGTACAGGTTGGTTCTCGATTTCTTTTGAAGCTACACGACTTATAGAACCGCTTACTGCTCTTTTTTGAGATTGGCCATAACCAACAACAATAACTTCTGATAATCTTCGATCATCTTTTTTCATAACGATAAAGCCGTCGTTAGTATCAGTTATACCTTGTTCTATTGGCAAATAGCCAATGGAGGTAATAACGAGCGTTGCAGTGGATGCTGGAAGATTAAGCGTATAAGCTCCATCTGCATTTGTAATTACGGTTGTTTTTGTTCCTTTGATGTTAATGGTGGCGCCTTCTATCGGGCGTCCGTCTTCTGCAGTTATTTTTCCTCTTATTATTCTTGATTGTGAAAATGCAAGAATACTAAGAGCGATAAAAAATAAAGTAAATGAAATTTTGTAACTCATAAGCATGGTTTGAATAATAGAATAGTTTCGATTGTTAGCCCCGGGCTATTAGTTAGCAGACAATAAAGGAAATAACTATGTTTTCGAAAGACGGGTGAAAATTGCTGAACCATTAAAGTTGATTGCTCAACCACCTGATTTGCGGTCTGTGCCACTGTTAAAACTGTGATGAATCTGAATACTACGCTCATCGAAGCACGTGAGTTGAACCGAATATCATTTTCTCCATATTAAGTATCTTGTCGCCATGAAAAGGCGAGTTTTATTTTGTTTTCTGCACTTGTTTATCACCTGCATTGTTTTTTATGCGTGTAATAATGAGAAGAAGCCTGAACCTGTTGTAAAACCAAGAGATACCACGGTAACGAAGGCAAACGCTTTCAATGATTTGTTTTTTGACAGCACCGCCATGGAATCTTTAATCAGCAAGGAGCAATTGCCCGATAGTTTCGCCAACCAGGTTCGTAGTTTTTATAACAGCCGCAATTATCAATATGCCTGGTTTGATACGAGCGGCATCGCAGAATATGCGCATAGCTTTCTCAATATGCAGGACCAGTATATTGCCTATGCGAAAGACAGTTCAGTATATAATCCATTCCTCGGCCAGCTTCGCGATTCCATCATGGGTGATAGCTCCACGTATAAAGTAGGTAATAGTGAAAGGCTGAAAATTGAATTATCATTAACCGAAGGCTTCTTCAAATACGTTTCCAAAGCTTACCAGGGCGATACGTCCATTAATACAACAGATCTTGGTTGGTTTATTCCAAGAAAAAAGATAGATCTCGTCGCTTATCTTGACTCTATCGTTTCTAAAAACGGAAAAAGTTTTTCGAATTATGAACCGGTGAACAGGCAGTACAACCTGCTGAAAGAATTCCTGGCAAAATATTACACAATAGAAAAACAAGGACAGTGGGATTCTGTCAAAATCAATAAACCAACACTCAAGCAATCTGATGAAAACGCAGCCCTTATCGCAATCAAATCCCGTTTATTTTCATTGGGCGATCTTGCAGAGGCAGATACATCTGCAGTTTTCACACCGGCATTAACTGATGCAGTAAAAAGTTTTCAACGCAGATTTGGCCTCAAAGAAGATGGCATCATCAATAAGTTATTTTTAAATGAATTAAATACGCCGATCAAAAGGCGAATCGAGCAAATGCTGATCAATATGGAGCGCATTCGCTGGGTACCTGCTGATCCGCCACAGGATTATATTCTGGTAAACATTCCCGCATATAGATTATATGTTTATGAAAAAGGAGACCTGGCATGGACGATGAATGTAGTTGTCGGAGCAGTCGCTCATAATACTGTGATATTTAATGGAGACATGAAATACATTGTATTCAGCCCCTATTGGAATGTGCCGCCGGATATTTTAAAGAAGGAAGTGTTGCCCGGTATTAAAAAGAATAAAAATTATCTCGCCAGTCATGATATGGAATGGAACAATGGAGCAGTGAGGCAAAAACCGGGAATAAAAAATTCTTTAGGTCTTGTAAAATTTTTATTCCCGAATAACTATAATATTTACCTGCACGATACGCCAGCAAAGAGTTTGTTTGGCGAGACCAATCGGGCATTCAGTCATGGATGTATTCGTTTGTCCGAACCCAAAAAAATGGCGGAATACCTGTTGAGAAATGAATCAGCGTGGACAACGGATAAGATCACAAAAGCTATGAACAGTGGAAAGGAGCAATTTGTTACAATGAAAACGCCTATGCCGGTGTTCATCGGTTATTTTACGACATGGGTTGATCGCGATGGCAAATTGAATTTCCGGAGCGATATTTACGGTCACGATAAAAAAATGGCAACGCAGTTATTTGCTGTTGTTAAAAAATAAAGAGCGTTTCAAAGAACAATGCAACTATTTGAAGTATCAACGCCGGCGCTGGCGAAAGAATTTTTACAGGTTAATGTAATCATCAATAGCAACGATGTTAATTATATCAGGCCATTGGATAAAGACGTGAATGACGTGTTTGATCCAAAGAAGAATAAATCTTTCCGCACAGGAAAAGCTATCCGGTGGATTTTAAAAAACAACAATAACGAGTTGATTGGCCGCATCGCTGCGTTTACCAATAAAAAATATAAAACAAAAGGTGACGAGGTACCTGTGGGTGGAATTGGCTTTTTTGATTGTATCAATGATCAGAATGCCGCAGACATGTTGTTTGATGTAGCCAAACACTGGCTGATGGAACAAGGCATGGGTGCAATGGATGGCCCGATCAATTTTGGTGAACGTGACCGCTGGTGGGGCTTACTGGTAAAAGGATTTGCACAACCAATGTATTGTATGAACTACAATCAGCCGTACTATCAATCATTATTTGAAACATATGGGTTCAAAGGGTTTTTCAACCAGGTGTGCTTCGCGTTGAACGTGAAAGAAAAGCTTCAGCAAAAATTTTATTCGCGGCATCACGAGTGTTCAAAAGATCCGAAATATTCCGCATCGCATGTAAGGAAGGACCAATTGGAAAAGTTCGCTACTGATTTTACAACAATATACAATAAAGCATTTGCCGGACATGGTGGCGCAAAAGAAATGGACAGGAAGGTTGTCGTCAAACTATTTCAAACTATGAAGCCCGTAATGGATGAAAGGATCAGTTGGTTTGTGTATTACGACAATCAACCTATTGCGATGTGGATGAACCTTCCCGATCTGAATCAATGGTTTAAATATCTTGATGGAAAGTTTGATTTATTTCACAAGCTCAAATTTCTGTGGCTGAAGAAAACAAAGAAAAACAAAAAGTTTACAGGCATAGCATTTGGCATAGTGCCGGAGTTCCAGGCCAAAGGTGTGGATGCTTACATGATCATGGAAGGCGCCAGGTTGATCCAGAATCAAAAACAATTACCGGGCGGTGAATGGGTACCCGGCGACAATCCATTATACACCGATTATGAAATGCAGTGGATCGGTGAATTCAATCCAAAGATGATCAACATAGCGGAAAACCTTGGCACTTATCGCAGCAGGATATTAACTACTTACCGTTATTTATTTGACAGAACGAAAGAGTTTAAACCTCATCCGATACTATAAAGTTTTAAAGTTCTGTGTTGATGAGTTTTAATAACTACTAAATTCCGAATGCTTACATTTGTCGTGAAGCAAAGAACTGAAGAACTTCGAACTTTTTCTCATGGACAAATTCATCGTATCAGCAAGAAAATACAGGCCACAGACATTTGATACAGTTGTAGGGCAATCGCATATAACAACCACTTTAAAAAATGCAATAAAGCACAATCAGCTTGCGCACGCATTTTTATTTTGTGGCCCAAGAGGTGTTGGTAAAACCACCTGCGCAAGAATACTGGCAAAAACAATTAACTGCGAAAATCAAACAAAGGATGGTGAAGCCTGCAACAAGTGTAACTCATGTAAATCCTTCAATGAAGGAACCTCATTAAATATCCACGAGCTGGATGCAGCGAGCAATAACTCGGTAGATGATATAAGATCGCTGGTAGACCAGGTACGCTTTGCGCCACAAGCCGGAAAATATAAAGTGTATATCATTGATGAGGTTCATATGCTAAGTTCGTCGGCCTTCAATGCTTTTTTAAAAACGCTGGAAGAACCTCCGCCTTATGCGATCTTCATTCTGGCTACAACGGAAAAACATAAAATCCTTCCAACAATATTAAGCCGATGCCAGATTTTCGACTTCAAGAGGATCACGATCAATGACACCGTTGAGCATTTGCAGGAAATTTGTGATAAAGAGGAAATAAAAGCAGATAAAGCTGCCCTGCATGTCATTGCACAAAAAAGCGAAGGTTGTATGCGGGATTCATTGAGTATTCTGGATAAAATAGTCAGCTTTACCAATAGCGAGGTCACCTACGCAAATACGCTGGAGCATCTGAACATTCTCGATGAAGATTATTATTTCCGTTTCCTGGATTGCATGCAAAGCCAGGATTTACCAGGTGCGTTGCTGTTATTTGATGATATTAATCGTAAAGGGTTTGAAGGTGATCTTGTATTGAATGGATTTTCTGAATTCATCCGCAACTTATTGGTAAGCCTTGATGAAAAGGCTGCTGCGTTACTCGAAGTCGTTGAAAGTTTCAAAGACAGATATGCAGAAGCGGCGAAAAAAACATCAGCGTCATTTCTTATCAGCGCATTGAATGTATTGAATGAAGCAGAGATAAATTACAAAGCCGCCAGAAATAAGCGGTTGCATGTAGAGTTGGCATTGATAAAATTGACTTACCTGCAACAAGCTCTTGAAATAATTAATGAACCAGGAGGAGTTAGTAAAAAAAAACTAGTTGACACAGCAAGACCGGTAGCATTCCGGCAGATTGCACCAGTGGAAATTAAACCGCCAAAGACCCTAAACAACAATAAACAGGAAGCTAAACTGATTATTGAAACACCTGTTGAAGAAAAATCTGTGTTAAGAGAACCGAAGCCAGCCTACACTACATCCACAGCTACACCGTCACAGGATGCAAAACAGCAAAATTCAAATTCAAAGCTATCGGCTCTTTCTAAAATACGGCAGCAGTTCAAACCGAATAATGCAGCAGCAACAACAAATGACGCTCAACCGCTAAATGATCAGCAACTGACGCTGGCCTGGAAAAAATTTGTTACACAATTAAAAGAAGATAAGAATTCAGCAGCGCAAAGTTTCGATCTCGCCGTATTGCGTATAAAAGACGATTACAGTTTTGAAGCAGTAACAGCCAATAATCTTGAACAGAAATTCATAGAAAAAGAAAGACTGAATGCATCGTCATTCCTGCAACAGGAACTAAACAACAGGAATATTCAGTTCACAATTGTTATCGAGGAGCAGCTTACTGCGAAAGAACCCGTTGAAAGGACGCTGACATCCCGTGAGCAATTTTTAAAAATGGCAGAACAATATCCGCTTGTAAAAGAGCTAAAGGAAAGATTGAAAATGGATCTTGACTACTAATACCTGTCAATGTTGGTGTTTATAGTCAGGACCCACTATCGGGCAGGTTATCAGTATGGGCATGTTCTTTTTCCTGTAATGAACTTTTTGATTCTACTTCTACCTGCTCTATCCATACAGCATAATTATTGGGATAAATATGCGAGCCATTATGGATAGCGTACACTCTCGTGAATGCGGCCCCAAAATACAGGATGATGGAGGAATAATATACCCAAAGTAGTATCACAATTATTGATCCTGCAGCGCCATAGGCAGACGACATTTTACTGTGACCGAGATAATAACCTATCACAAAACGACCTGCCATAAATAAGATGGCTGTTGTAAACGCACCGGCCCTTACATGTTTCCATTTGATTTTGGCATCGGGCAATACTTTAAAAATAATCCCGAATAACAACGAAATAATTATGAACGTAACAAGAATATTGATCCCATAAGCCAAAGCAACCTGTATTTGCGGTAACGATTTTGTAAGATTATTTACAAACAAATCCATTAGCCCATTAATAATAAGAGATACGAGCAATAAAAAGCCGAGCGTTATTATCATAGAAAATGAGAGAAGCCGGTTGACAATCAGTTTCAGCCATCCACGGCCTTTTTTGGGCTTGGCTTTCAACCGCCAGATAAGGTTAATAGAATCCTGTATTTCGCTGAACACGCTGGTAGCGCCCATTATCAACGTAATAACGCCAATGATAGTTGCAAACCGGTTTGCGGAAGAAAGGCTTGCATTCCGTATGGTTTCCTGTATTTGCAGAGCCGCATCTTTACCGACAAAGTCGGCTATCTGGTTATAAATAGTTCCCTCTATCGCATCTCTGCCATAAAACAAGTCGCTTATCCAGATAACAATAATGATAAGACCCGGTAATGAAAAAATGGTGTAATAAGCCAGTGCAGCGCTTAGTTTTAAAACCCTGTTGCTAAAAAAGTCAGCAAAGGTCTCGGTTGTTATTTTCCAGGCGTTTTTCAAGATCATACGAATAAACAATACGACTATAATCAATCACAGACAATGCCAGATTCCATCTATAGTTACAACTTTGGGTTTTGCCGGTGCCGGTCTGCATCTCTTTTATTCTTCTTATCAAAATTTTTTTGTAAAGCGTCTGTCAGGTCAACGCCGGTCTGATTGGCTAAACAAATCAACACCCACAACACATCTGCCATTTCATCCGCCATGTTTTTTTGCTTGTCGCTTTCTTTGAAACTCTGGTCACCGTAAGTACGTGCCATGATGCGGGCCAGTTCACCGACTTCTTCAGTTAGCATAGCCATGTTCGTTAGTTCGCTGAAATAACGGACACCAATAGTCTTTATCCAATCATCTACATTTTGTTGCGCATCTTTAATAGTCATAACAAAATTTTTAGAAAGTTTTTGCAATATAGCATGATTGTTGCCGTTTTACAGCCTCTCCCACGTACCCCCTACCCTTTTGAAGACATAGAAACCAATTTTATGAATCCCAAGTTCTGTTATTCTATGTTGAAAGTCTTTTCAATCAAGGTCTTCATCCCCGCTGCTATCTTATGTATCGCAATGCTCGGATCGGCCCAAGGCAATAATGCACCTGAAACCGGTAAATCAAATGCAGATGCACCGAAACCGTATAAGGTATTAACCGCCGGAAAACGTATCACTGTTCAAAGTAAAACCGAAATCAGTAAAGTGATGGTATGGACTTCGAGGGGTAACCGGGTAGTTGAACAGGATAATATAAAGTCAGCTACTTACACATTTAACGTAACTGCAAGAGAGAGTTTTGTTTTTATTATGCTCGAATTGAAAGACGGGAAAAGGTATACAGAAAAGATCGGTGTCCAGTAATTCTCCGCAATTACTCCTTGTTTTTAGTATCGATAAGAATAGTTACAGGTCCATCATTAAGCAACTCTACTTTCATATCAGCGCCGAATGATCCGGTGCCAATACTTTTACCGAGATCGATTGTCAATTGTTTAATCATATTCTCATACAGCGGTATCGCAATATCAGGTTTACTGGCCTTTATGTAAGAAGGCCGGTTGCCTTTTTTTGTAGATGCCTGAAGGGTAAACTGACTAACGAGTAGTATTTCACCACCCATATCTTTCACCGAGACATTCATCACACCCTGTTCGTCATTAAACACACGAAGGTTTACAATCTTTCCACTCAGCCACTCTACATCATCGCTTGTGTCAGCATCTTCGATACCAATTAATACCAGCAGGCCACTGCCAATTGAAGAATGAAGTTGACCGTCTATCGTTACACTTGCTTTACTTACCCGTTGAATGACTGAACGCATGTATTTTAAATTAAAAAATCAAAAGTAAAAAGTAAAAAACGCCGAACTTTGCTGGTTCTTAAAATTATTTTTGAAATAGTATAATGATCGATTTATTATCTGAAATAAAATTTCAAACAACCCGCAGCGGCGGTAAAGGCGGCCAAAACGTAAACAAAGTGGAAACTGCCGTTATCGCATCATTTATTGTTTCTTCTTCGCTGTTGCTAACAAGTGAACAAAAAGAAGTTGTTTTACAAAAACTATCCAACCGAATCAATAAAGAAGGAGTACTTCAGGTAAAAGCCCAGGAGCATCGCACCCAATTGGAAAATAAAGAAGCCGCAACGACCAAAATAAACGAGTTGATTGCAGAAGCCCTTAAAAAGAAAAAACTTCGTATCGCGTCAAAGCCGTCAAAACAATCAAAAGAAAAGAGACTTGAGTGGAAACGAAAAAATTCAGAGGTCAAATCTGGTCGTAAAAAATTAAATCACGGAGAATTCTGATTTCCCCTTTTATCGATACAAAAAACAAAAAGCCGGCAGAAATTTGCCGGCTTTTCGCTTACAATAATATTTTGTTCACATCGCTTTGCGCTGGCCTCTTAAACTCTCCAGTGCCAGCTTGAGGGTTTCAATCTCTTTCGTTGTTGTTTCCTGGTCTTTTGCATTGTCTTTAAGGTTGTCCTGTAGCTTTTTCACTTTGCCTTCGAGGTCCGACTGATCATCCTGCAGCTTCTTTAATTTCTTTTCTGATTTGGCAACTTCATCCTCCTGCGCTTTTATTTTAAGTTCCAGGTTTGCCACTTCAATGTTTGGTGTAAAATCATTCAAAAACGATTTTGCCTTTTCAATACCATCGGCTTTCAGCAGTGTCGACTGATCGGCATCGCCTTTCATAGTAATCAGGTAAAGAATGGATTTATCATCTTCTCTCTTGCTTTTCCGCTCCACTTTTATGATGTAGTCCAGCGCATCATCACTGATTTCCGGCAGGTAGGCTTTACTGTATACGGTAAACCCTTTATCACCATTGAAAAGCCCTTTTTCTTCCTTTCCGCGATAGCCGAGCTTTTGCATTTTTTGGTCGATTGCATTTTGTACGGCTTCTGCGGTGTAAGGATATTCTATGATGACTGCGTTGCGCTTTTTCTTATCGTACTGGGCGGTTCCTTCGTATGCCTGGGCTGATACAAGATTTATAACGCCGATGATAGCAACGAATGAGAGTATCATTTTTTTCATAACAGTATTTTGGTGAAAGACGACTAAAAGTACAAAATCGTTTCAAACGGCAGTCAGAGTTTTGGGATTCGTTTTTTGGCACACTATCAGTTACTTTTGTACGAAATTTTTCAATTCTTGAGTGGTATTAAAAAACTGGCGGGGCAAACTATGTGGTATGGCGTTAGTTCCATAGCCGCCCGTTTTATTAACTACCTGCTGACGCCTTATCTCACTTTCAAGTTTTCTGAATGGCAATATGGCGAAATGAGCATCATTTACGCTTTTATTCCTTTTATGAACGTGGTATTCACTTACGGAATGGAAACAACCTTTTTCCGTTTCGCCAACAAAGCAGAAAAGAAAAGTGTTTATAATAATTCCAGCATTTCGATGGTCATTTCTACAGTATTTCTGACCATTTTATTGATTATACTGCAACATCCTCTTGCATCTTTGCTTAAGATTGACAAGCATCCGGAATATATGTCCATGTCGGCAGCCATTATTGGGTTGGATGCTCTGTCTACCATTCCATTTGCCAAGCTTCGACAGGATGGCCGACCCGTCAAGTTTGCTATGATCAGAGTTGGCGGTATTGTAATTAATGTACTGCTGACGTTTTTCTTTCTTAGCGTTTGTCCGAAACTGTTACAAAACAATCCCAATAGCTGGGTATTGCTGTTCTTTAAAAAAGAATGGGCTGTGGGTTATGTATTGCTTGCCAATTTGATTCAAAATATTCTTATCCTGATTTTTCTTTACAAGGAACTGATCGGCTTTGAATGGAAGTTTGATAAAATACTGTGGAAGCAAATGATGGTATATGGTCTGCCGCTCATCTTTGCTGGTTTCGCCGGCATGATCAATGAAACGTTTGACCGTATCATGCTGGGCTGGTGGGCACCAGTAACAACTGTTGAAGCAGCAAAAGCAGAAGTTGGTGTTTACTCAGCCTGTTATAAGTTATCTATCCTTATTACATTGGCGGTGCAGGCTTTCCGCATGGGAGCTGAGCCTTTTTTCTTTAAACAATCAACAGAAGCAAATGCTCCAAAAGTGTATGCGAGGGTGATGAAGTTTTTTGTTATCACACTTTGCCTGATGTTCCTGTTTGTTGTTCTTTATCTTGATCTATGGCGAGAATTCATTCGCAATAAAGCAATGTGGAAAGGATTAAAGGTGGTTCCCATTTTATTGCTGGCAAATATGTTTCTCGGTATTTATTACAGTCTCAGCGTTTGGTATAAGCTGGGCAATAAAACTATGGCCGGCGCATGGATCACATTTATCGGAGCAGTCATTACACTGATCATTAATTATTTCTTCATCCCTGTTTATAGTTACATGGCTTGTGCATGGGCAACGTTCGCATGCTATGGCAGCATGATGGTGATCAGCTTCGTATGGGGACAAAAGGAATACCGCATACCATATGCATGGAAAAAACTGGTGGCTTATATCGTAATTGCCGTATTATTATATGGGCTGCATCAACTATTGATAGGCATCACAAGTTCTATGATATTCTATTATTCAACGGCTACTGTCATCATGGGTGCTTTCACTTTATTTGTAGTTAATGTTGAGAAGAAGGAATTTCAAAAGTTACCATTGATAGGTAAGTATCTTGCTACCAATGTGAAGTGATGAAATTTTAATCGTCTTTTCCAGTTTGCATAAGTTTCTCTCCTTACATTTGCTCCCCTTTTTTACAAAATGAGCGATACCCGAAATACAAAAACGTACCTTTTTTTTCAACCGAAAAATCTGCTTAGCCGCAAACCGGTTTTTGTAATCCAACAATGGATAAAAACGCCAAATGGTCTTGAAACTGGTGAGCAGCCGTTAACCCGTCCGCAACTAAAAAAGTTTTTCCCTTCATTTTCAGATGATACAATCAGTGCACTACTCTTCTTCTCACCTGTCGAAATGATAAAGACAGAAAAAGAGTTATTGAATAATATTAATTACATCAGCAATGAGGAGGAAAGGATTGCAGCACGTAAAAAAGCAATTGCCCGCCATCAGCAATCAATAATAGGTCGTTTGCGTTGGCAAACATCGCTGGTCATGTATCATTCTGCAACGAGCAATGGTACAGCAGTACAAACAACACGATGTGGGTTCTTTAATTACTCACCGGAACTGATTTGCGATATCAAAGGAGACGCCGGTGCTTATAAGCTGAACATTTTTGTAGTACATGGAAAAGAACGGGTACCATTACAAAATTATCAGCGTTTTCATTTTCTGCTTTACACAGGTAATCAGTATTACCTTTTGCCTGTAAAGTTTTATGAAGCGATCGAATGGCTGGAGCTACAGTATAGTTCACAGTGGGTTGTCGATAACTCTTCGTCACTGGAAATGTTGATTGAAAAATTAAATGCATGGGGTGTAAAAACGAATGTTGAACAATTAACTGCCGGCGAAGAAATTGTAGTTATACCACAGCCGCAGGTTTTGCTGAGTGAACTCAACGATACATTCCTGAAGATTGAACCTCGTTTTATTTATGATGGGTATGTAATCGATGGACCCTTTGAAAAGAAAAGCAAGCTGCAATCGGGTAATAAGACAATTCAGATCGCCCGGAACAAAGAAAAGGAAGAAGAATTAACTACAGTTCTTCGCTCATTGCATGAAAAATTTTCCAATCAGAACAATGGTTTTTTCTATCTCACATTTGCTGAAGCGCAAAAGAAGAACTGGTTTTTAAAAGTGTATCACCGGCTGCTGGAAATGGATATTGATCTTATCGGTATCGATTTTATGAAGCATTTCCGGTATTCTTCGTATAAAGCTGAAACGAGTCTTTCAAACCAGGAAATAAAAGGTAATTGGATTTATATTGATCTCTCTGTAAAATTTGGAAAAGAGAATGTTCCTCTGAGCAACCTGCAAAAATGTTTATTGAACGGACAGCGGGCTGTGATGCTGAAAGATGGCAGTCTCGGCGTGCTGGGTGATGAATGGCTGCAGCAATATGGAATGATGATCCGCCATAGTAAAATTCACAACCAGCAATTACAGGTTCCCAAATGGCTGCTGCTGAGTGAAACTGAAAACGAAGAAAGTACTACGACAAAAGTAAAAACCGGTATCACAAACAACTGGCTCGAAAAATGGAAGCAAAGGCAAACGAAAGAAGAAATACTTTATTCACTGCCATCGGGCCTGTCTGTAAATAATTTACGCCCCTACCAGCAAAAAGGATATGAATGGCTTCGACTGCTCGCTGAAATAGGCGGCAGTGGTTGTCTTGCAGATGATATGGGTTTGGGCAAAACGCTTCAGACAATAACCTTTCTTTTACACACAATAGAAGAAAATCCCAATGGTAAAAATCTTGTAGTAGCGCCGGCCAGTTTATTGTATAACTGGCAGCAGGAATTGGAAAAATTTGCTCCGTCAGTTAGTTCAGATGTATTTCATGGAGCTGGCAGAGATAAATCCATATTGACAGATACCGAAACAAAAATCATCATTACGAGTTATGGCACTTTACGACAGGATATAGAAGTACTTCAAACTATTTCATGGAGCGTAGTGGTAATTGATGAAAGCCATTATATCAAAAACCCTTCTGCACAAACCACAAAAGCCGCATGGCAGTTATCGGCTAAAACAAAAATCGCGTTGACAGGTACGCCAATTATGAATGGCACCGGCGATTTGTATAGCCAGATGCATTTTTTGTTGCCGGGGTTATTGGGCAGTAATGAATTTTTCCGTCGTGAATATGCAGTACCTATTGAGCAAAACAGGGATGAAGTAAAGTCTGCAGCATTACAAAAGATTATCCAGCCGTTTATATTAAGGCGAACAAAAGAGCAGGCAGCTCCGGATTTACCAGCAAAAACAGAATCTGTATTATGGTGCGAAATGGATACGGATCAACGTGCTGCCTATGAAAGTATTAAAGAGAGTGTGAGAAGCAATGTGTTGACGGAAATAAACGAAAATGGATTGAATAAAGGTAAATTGAGCGTACTCGCCGGTTTGTTGAAACTGCGGCAGACTTGTAATAGTTGTGAGCTGGTAAAAGACGAAGATTTATTTACCTATGACAGCATCAAAACGAAGGTGCTGATTGATGAACTTACGAATATCATTCCACAGCATCGTGCATTGGTGTTTAGTCAATTTACTTCTATGCTTGATTTATTGGAACGAGATCTGCAAAAAAACAATATCAACACAATTCGGTTGGATGGCCAAACACAAGTGTCGAAACGGCAAGAGCTTGTAGCACAATTTCAACAGGATGAAAGTATAGTTTCGGTATTTCTGATCAGTTTGAAAGCGGGAAATGCAGGGCTTAATTTAACTAAAGCCGATTATGTTTTTCTATTTGATCCATGGTGGAATACTG
This sequence comes from Chitinophagaceae bacterium, assembly GCA_049840875.1. Lineage (GTDB taxonomy): Bacteria > Bacteroidota > Bacteroidia > Chitinophagales > Chitinophagaceae > JAFDYH01. The sequence continues at coordinate 1,116,775 of JASGJE010000011.1, forward strand.
CGGTTGAAAACCAGGCGATCGACCGTACACATCGTATTGGTCAACTGGAGCATGTTTTTGCATATCGTATGATTTGTAAAGACAGTATTGAAGAAAAGATTTTGAAAATGGCTGCAGGAAAGAAAAAACTGGCTGAAGATATTATTTCCACCGACGAAAGTTTCCTGAAAAATCTGACGATGGATGATATCAGGTATTTGCTGGAGTAGTTTCGGAGTTTGCAGTTTTCAATTTGCAATTGGCAGTTTGCAGTTCCTTTTCTGTCGAATATGCTTATTACAATAGCGGATTAGATGCTCGCAAAAATTGCAAATTGCTAACTGCCAATTGTCAATTCCATACCGCTAACTTCTCTGCATCAATAAAGCTTCACAAACGGGTTATTCATTTTTTCAAAACCAATCGTTGTCAATGTGCCGTGACCAGCATACACTTTCGTATCATCGGGCAACGTAAAAAACTGCGTTTGAATGCTATTGATAAGCGTATTATAATTTGCCCCGGGTAAATCAGTACGGCCAATACTACCGTTGAAGAGCACATCACCGCCGATTATATAGCTACCCGCTTCATGATAGAAACTCACGCTGCCGGGTGAGTGACCTGGCGTAAAAAGAATATCAAGTTCCTCCTCACCAATGTTAATCTTTTCTCCCTGCTTTAAAAAAATGAGTTGTCCTTTATAGTTATCAAAAGGAAGATCCCATTTGATAGCGGCTGAAGGAGCGTTGTCCAATACCGGCTTTTCTTTTTCGTGTATATGCAAGGGTAATTTCCATGTTTCATAAACGAATTTGTTGCCAAATACATGATCCAGGTGACAGTGTGTGTTAAGTAAAAGGATTGGCTTCAGCCCTGCGCCTTCGATATAGTTTTTCAGTTCGTCCCGCTCTTCCTGGAAATAACAACCCGGGTCTATTATGCAGCACTCTTTTTCAGCGTTATACAAGATATACGTGTTCTCCTGCACCGGGCTAAATGTGAATGAATGTACGCTTAACATGGACGCTTTTTTGTATTTTACACGCAATTTACAACCCCTTGAATTTAGTTTGTTAAAATTGAAACTATAACGACGAATCTTTACGTAACTTTCTTGATGGCAGCGTACTTTTATAGCAGTAGAAAAAGTTAAAAATTTTTCTTTGCCCGATCGCTGCATCGGCCTTGCCACAAACCGGTTTTTTCCGGAATAAAGCAATGAAAGCTGAAAGAATTAAACCTAATGGCAACATCAGGATCAAAAAGTTCGATTTAAAACAGGAATAGGAAACAGCAAAAGAATTCTATGAAGAAAATCATCAGTGGGATCGCTTGTCTTACAGTTTTCTTGTGTGTCAAAACAAGTGCTCAGGTTAACACGGTAGAATTTGGAAAGAACAGGGTACAATACCAAAAATTCAAATGGAAATATTACCAGACTGAAAACTTCAATACTTATTTCGCCCAGGATGGTTTGGAATTGGGAAAATATGTTGCCCAGGTTGCAGAAACAGAACTGCCCCAGATAGAGGAATTCGTAGAATATGGCTTGCAGCGCCGTGCCAATATTATCGTTTATAACAATTTTGATAAACTTGAGCAATCCAATATCGGCCTTGGTATCGATTGGCAAAATACCGGTGGCGTTACAAAACTTGTAAACAACAAAATCCTTGTCAGCTTCGACGGCAATCACAATAATCTCCGGAAGCAAATACGTCAGGGTATCGCCCGGGCGTTAGTTGAAAACCAGTTATTCGGTGATGATCTTGGTGAATTTGCAGCGAACCAAACCCTACTTGATTTGCCAAAATGGCTAACAGACGGCTATATTGCTTACGCCGCAGAAAACTGGAGCCCCGAAGATGATGATATTACAAAGTCTGCCCTGCTTTCAGGACGCTATAATAATTTTTACCAGTTTGCTTTTGAAAAACCATTAGTCGCTGGTCATGCATTCTGGTACTATTTCGCAAATAAGTATGGAAAAAATAAAACAACCTATCTTCTTTATCTCGCCCGTATCTACAGAAATCTCAATAATGCTTCATTAAAAATTGCAAAAAAGAAATTCAAGGAAGTGTTGAAGGATTTCATGACGGAAGAAACACAACGCTATTATAAAGATATACGTGGTCGTCGTAGTGTGCCCAAAGGCCAGTTATCTGTATCGGAAGAAATCCGTAAAAAAGATTTCATTCGTTTCAATGCAAATCCGTTGCCACGCAGCTTTACCTATGCCGATGTAGAATTTATACAAGGACAATATCTTGTTGTATTGCACGAAAACTTTACCAGCCGGAAAGTTTTATTGAAATACGGCGTTCGTGCCGGCGAAGATGAAAAAAATCCCAACTATCCGATATTGGCGTGGGATAATAAGGGGACAAGATTGGCTGTTGTGTATAGCACGGAAGGCAAAGTGAAAATGTTTATCTACGACATGCTGAATCGTGTAAAGATCAACAAGACCGAATTTTCAATGTTTGATCAGATTCAGGACATGAAATACATGTTGAATTCAAACACGTTGTTGATGAGTGCTGTAAAAAGTGGTCAGTCTGATATCTATGTTTACGATATTGAAAAAGGAACAGCGGAACAAGTTACAAACGATGTGTATGATGACCTGGATGCTTCCTTTGTTTCATTTCCAAATAAAACAGGTATTATTTACTCAAGCAACAGGCCTTCGGCCAATGCAGCTACAAGCAGTGATTCACTACCAGGAAAGCATTTCAACGTTTTTTTGGTAGACAACTGGAATAAATCTGATTACAAACAAATTTCCCAGTTGACTAATCTTAAATACGGTAATGCACGCTATCCTTCGCAGTATAACACTTATCACTTTACTTTTCTGAGTGATGAAAATGGTATCAACAACCGGTATGCTGGTTTCTTTAAAACGGAACGAGCAGGACTAGACACACTTATCTTTATCGGTGATGAAGTATTGCGTAATCCTTCATTAAAAGAAGTAGACAGCTTATTGAAAGACTGGAATAAACCGGATGTCGATTCCATTGGTTTTGTTTCAGTAACCAACGATTCCGCTTACATATTCCCGTTAAGCAATTATCAAAGCAGTTTATTGGAAACAAGAACAGCTGGTGATAATACTTTGGTAAGTGAAGTAGTACGACAAGGTGATTTCAAATTTCTCTATCGTCTTCGCGTGGATGATAATGCTTTGAAACGCAGAAATGTAACAGCCAAACCCACCGAGTATGTAAAGAAATTGCTGGAAGAAGAGCGAAGATCTTCGGGCAAAGCGACATACCAGCAACAGCAGGAGAAAAAGGATTCAAGTGCCGGAAAGAAACAAGACGATTTCTTTCAGAATGAATTTCAGAACGAAAAACAAGATACGAGCCAATTGGTTGGTAAAGTATTCGACGCACAGGTGATCCCCAAAGAGGAAGAAACGATTTTGAAGAAAGCTAAGTTGTATGAATATCGTCCGCCAAAATTCTTTACGGATTATGCGGTAACAGGCTTTAATAATAATGTGCTGGTAACGCGTTTTCAACCATACCAGGGAGGTTCCGGGCCTATCAATCTAAGCAATGGAGATCCATTTAATGGTATGATACGTGTCGGTATTTCAGACCTCATGGAAGACTGGAAAGTTGCTGGTGGTTTCCGCATCAGCCCTGATCTGAAGAACAAAGAATACATCCTTTCTACGCAATACCTGAAGAAAAGGATTGACTATGGCTTTACTTATTATCGCAGTATCGTTTATAACCCACCTCTATACGATAATCTACCAGCCAATGTAAAGGAATTCTCCAACCTTTACCAGGCAACCATCTCTTATCCGTTTGACAAAATCAAAAGCATTCGTTTTAATGTGGGCGTACGCAGCGATAGAGATGTTATTTTATCAAACGACTATATTCCAGCTACCCTGACGACATCCGATGTCAAGCAATTATATGGTTTATTACATGCTGAATTTGTATATGACAATTCCATCACTAAAGCGTTGAACATTATGAATGGGCTTCGCTGGAAAATCTATATGGATTGGAACTCCCGTGTAAGAAGAACCGAATTGGACGGAACGAAAGAAGGCGATCATCCTTATACTTTCAATCTTGGCTTTGATGCACGTCATTACTATCCAATTTACAGAAACCTGATCTGGGCACTTCGTGCAGCCGGAGATTTTTCATGGGGACCACAGAAATTCATTTACTATCTCGGTGGCGTAGACAATTGGCTATTCCCTAAATTTAATAATGCCAACAAGCCCGACCCTGACAACGAATATGCTTTTCAATCGCTGGCTGTTAACATGAGAGGGTTTCCACAGAATGTAGCGAACGGAAATAATAACCTGGTCATCAACAGTGAAGTTCGTCTTCCCGTGTTCTCAACGCTGATGAACAAGCCGATCAACAATGCCTTTCTGAGAAATTTTCAATTAGTACAGTTTGTTGATCTTGGTTCGGCATGGAATGGCAAGTATGATAAAATTGAAAGACCAAGCGTTCTCTATACTGAATCTGGTAACCCTGTTTCGATCCTGGTGAAAGCCGGCGGTATTGGTCCTTTTGTTGGCGGATATGGTTTTGGCGCCCGCAGTACCATTCTCGGTTACTTCCTGCGGTTAGATGCTGCCTGGGATATGAGCCGCTTCTTCGGAGGAAAACCAATGTGGTATTTTGCAATGGGGGTTGACTTCTAGTGCGCCAATAAGAGTGCTAATAAATACTAATAAGCTTTAATTGAGTTTTAAATACGAAAGAGGCTGTTTCAAAAACCGAGACAGCCTCTTTTTATGTTAAAAGGGAAGCCTATAACTGTAATATTATTGTGAAATAGATTGCTACCAGATCAGTTTGTTTTTAGATGTTCAAATTGCTCAATCTGGTGTTTGCTGTGTTGATCAAGATACTGCTTAGCAATTCTGTTTTCCGGATTTCTATCAAATGTATAAAGCACAAACAAGAATATTAATTCAGCTGGTTTCATTATGATGTAAACACAATCGGATACTAATTTAATATTGAATATGCCATAGTAACGGTGAACAAGATCACCGACCTTGTTGTACTGCTTCCTTATAAGTTTATGCAAAAATGGGGTTTTCTCCTGAATAAGTTCTTCAAATGCATTTGCTATCAGTAATTGCCTATTGCAAATAATACGTCCACCATTTCTCACTCCGAATCTATTCGGCTTCACAATTATTTTATGCCCGTTTGCAGCAACAGAACATAAGTAATGACCTCCGCACTCCACATTGTCGCATTTATAATCCCATTGGGAGAAACCATGTTTATATGTGTCTGTAAACGCCCTTATTAATGAATCAGGTTTTTGACCTACTAACAATAACAACAATGAAAGTATTGTGAGTATGGGTAGACAAAGAATAAAGATCACTGGATACTTTAACACCGGTCGTAAGTTTAAGATTTTCCAGGCGATAGATTCGATTTTCCTGCTTGGGTTAAATTTCTGTTCCTGTGAATACGCAATAAATAACCGATGATTTTTTGTAAGAACAAGAATTGCAAGGAGTATGATAGGCACATTGCCGCCTACTGCCATTCCAAAATCCTTGGTATGAAATGCTATGAAACAATTTAAAATAATGCCGATAAATAAAAAGGCATTTATAATTAATTCAACAATTGGTGTGGCAATGCGGGTGCGATAACTGGAATAAAAATAAGCGATCAGGCAAAGTACAATCACTATGGCGATAGTTAATTGGTGATCTGGTGAAAATACAGCGCTATCCTCATCACAACAATCGTTCTTCGCTCCAAAATTTGCGTATATCATCGGTAAGATAATGAGTGAAGTAAGTTCAGATGCCCTGAAAAGAATCTGATTCACAATCTGTTTTCCTGTAGATAAAAATGCCAGGAAATCAACAAGGACTACAACACCGGAAAACCCTATAAACAAAATTGCAATAATTATCACCTCCATAATTTTAAATGATTTTACGAATGAATAAACTTTTATTCTGTTACCGCGTCTTTTGTCTTTTTTAAAACCAAATACATAAACGTCATCAATATTGAAAAGCAAAAAATCATTGCCCACTCCATTCCATTTCTTATGGGATGAAAACATAAGTACGATACATCATTGGCTAATTGAAATGGATCCGTTATAACGTCCCAACTATTGAATCGCAGATAACGGCCAATATAAATACCAATGGAATTCAGCAACATGATTGAATAAACAAAAAGGAATGTCACCTTATAGTTAAACCTGCGTGATATGATCCGCTCCATTTTGTAAAGAGAAAGAACACCTAATATAATTCCGTTCCATGCAAACGAGAATATCAATGCCAGGTCGTACCACATCGGCGCCGCAGTTCCTTCATCCAGGTGAAAAAGATCTGTAATGATGTAAAACGTATTGGGAATAAACAACAGCCAGCAGATAAAAATGAGCAGGAATGATAAACGGCTTTTAATAGCACTCAGGCGTTTCTCCAGATTCCGTGCAATAGAATATGGCAAGTAAGCGAGAAAAAGATTCCATATTAAAAATCCATGCATTAAACTACCGGTTACAACAAATCGTACGAACCACAGAAAAATGCTAAACGCACAGGAAAGCAATAAAATTCTCTCCATTTCTGTGCGATCTGTGTACAACCGAATGATCCAATACTTTGAATCAATACCTTTTTGCATGCTATAAAAATTTAGGGATAAAAATTATTAAGCCGGTAACCATAGCGACAATTGATGCTATTAAAACAGCGGATGCAGCTAAATCCTTTACCAGTTTTATTTGTTCATTGTATTCCGGTGTCACTTTATCTGCCAATTTTTCAATGGCTGTATTAAATAGCTCGGAAGCCCATACAAAGCCGATGGCAAACACGATAAAGATTGCTTCTTGTTCCCGGATACCTTTCCACAATGAAAGAATAGCTACCATCACTGTTACCACGGAATGTACCCATATCGTTTGCTCCGATTGAAATGAAACACGCAGGCCATTTAATGCATATCGAAATCGTGATAACCAGTTTTCTACAGAGAAAAAATTCTTTTTCATAACTAATTTTTCAAAAAGGACAGGGACAGACGTCCCCGTCCACGCAAAAACCAACGGATAAAGGTTTAATGGAATAGGATATAACAGTATTTCTGAACGTTCTCAAAGGGAATACTTTTACTAATGATTTTTACCACTGAAGTCTCCTGGTAAAAAACATAACGATAGCCAACGCGACAAACAACCCAATGCTTCCCATCAGCAACGCATAGTCCTGCAACTGGATAATGATGAATATGTACCCGTATACGACGGTCAATACAAATGATATAAATACCGCCAACCTTGATGATTTCATAATGCTACCAATAAACCACATTACAAGGCCGATCGTGGCTATAGCTGAAATAAAATAAGCAGGATTAAATCCAATATATTCCGATATGGAGAGCAGCAGTGTGTAAAACAACACCAATGCAAGGCCTGCTAATCCGTATTGTACAAGATGCAATGACCGCTTATAATAAGTCTCAATCAGAAAAAAAGATGCGAACGTAAGCACAATGCAGAGCAACGCATATTTGACCGAGCGTTCAGTTTTATTATAACTATCCATCGGTATCAACAGATCCGCTCCCAATACAGAAGATGATAAATCATAGAATTTATCTTTCCATACTTGCGGAACAGTTCGGTTCATATACTTCCAGGTTGCTGTGAAATTGCTGTCGCTTACTTGGCGTGTGTCTGGTAATTTTATACCAACGAATGCCGGATCGGGCCACTTGGATTGCATTGTGAGTTTATTCTCCCGTGCTGTTGTAGTAAACAATAATTGCTCAGACCCATTAATAGAGAATTTCATTGAATACGAATGCTCTTTTGCAGCTTCTGACATATTAAGAGGAACAGTAGCCGCAAATGCGTCATCGAGTTGAGAAGAACCAGTTTCCTGAGGATTGAAAGTAAAAGTTGAATCATTCCAGTTGATAGATATATCTTCATTAATTCCTTTCTGATTGTCGGTTACTTTGAAGAGAATTGCGGCTTCATTCCAAAGTATATTTTCTGCAGGAATTTTTAATTGCTCCCATGCGAGCGGACCAAATTTTCCATTTAAGCTGATTTCACTGTGATAAACCACAACGTCATAAATACCGCGATGTCTTTTCTCCGGGTACACTTTTGTTTGCACTTCATTTTTATCGGCAAGAAAATAAGCGCGGCGTTTTATTTTAACCGTATTTCCTTTATCGTCCTGTGCAGAATCGGTGTAAGGAATCATTAATACAGGTGAGAAAACTGTCTGCTTACCGGCCCACTTATTGCCGATATCCGCAATTGCTTCCTTCTGGCGTCCTTGTCTTTCTTTTACCAGGTCCATGATAAAATAGGTCGGTATCCATAGTGTCAAAGCCATAATAAAAATGAAAACAGCTTTCAGGAAAAGTTTTCCTTTATCTAAAACATTGCCTTGATTAAAAGCAGGTGCCGGATCGAATGTTGCTTGCGGGTAGTCCATTGTAGTTTGTTTATGGTGAAATAATGTTTATGCAATAGCCGGAAAAAGAGAATTATCTTTTTTATTTGGAGACTTGCTTTTTACTTTTGAAAGAATGGCTTCAAGTAACGGAAGCATTTTATTCAGTCCTTTTGTTTTGATCATGAAATTCCAAAGTGGTTCAAATTTTTTCCAACCACCCGAATAGGCAAAATGTTTGACAATCTGCTTTACCGTATCATGCTGCAGACTTGCTTTTGTGATATTTGACCAACTATAAAATGAACGATAAGCCCAATCGTATCCTTCTTTCAATTCTTCTGCAGACAAACCGGTAGTTTTATATACTACATGCCTCGTATCATAGAGGTTCCAATCATCATGAAGTATTCGGTTTTGTTGTTTCATATTCTCGTACAACCTTGTGCCGGGGTAAGGCGTTAGTATATGATAAGTAGATGTCGTAAGAGCATTTTCTACGCCCCAATCAACAGTGCGTTTAAATACATCCTTATCATCATCATCTAATCCAAATACAAAACTGCCGTTAATCATAATACCGAGAGAATGCAATCGCTTAATCGCTTGCTCATAACTCTTTCCAAGGTTTTGTTTTTTATTGCTTTGAGAAAGATTCGACTGACTCAATGTTTCGAAACCAACAAATACACTTCGAAGTCCGGCGTCAGCGGCCTTTTCAATTAAATCTCCGCGCAGTATTGCGTCAATTGTTGAGGCTCCCTGAAAAACACGATTCATTCCTTTCATACCTTCGAAGAGAGCTGAAGAAAATTTTTGATTTCCCAATAAATGATCATCAAGAAAGTAAAGATGTCGTCCCGGTAATCTGTCTATTTCTGCCAATGCAGCATCTACACGTTGCGTGTAAAATGATTTGCCACCTTCAAAAAAAGCGTCCTTATAACAAAAATCGCAGTGATGCGGGCATCCTCTTGATACTACAATGGAATTTGGAACCAAATAAAGTTGTCGTTTAATCAGATCTCGCCTTACCGGTGGTATATCTCCAATATCACGTTTCGTATTTTCATAAACCTTTTTGTAGATTTTCTTTCTGAAATCTTTTAAAAATTGAGGAAATGTATCTTCTCCCGGTCCGATGAAAATACTGTCAGCATGCAGGGATGCTTCATGCGGTAAAGAACTTACATGTAAGCCGCCAAGACAGACGTAAACTCCTTTTTTTCGATAGTGGTCTGCAAGAGCATAAGCTCTCTTTGCATTGGTAATGTAAACCTGTATTATCACTAATTCCGGCGTATCTGTAGTTATTATCTCCTCTACGTGCTCATCCTGTAACACTATTTCGTCCATCGAGTCACAATACGCCGCAAGAGTTGCCAATCCAAGAGGAGGAAACAAAGAATATTTGATCGGCCTCCAGAAAGGACTTTTAGCCTCCATAAGCGCAGGTAGAATCATTTTAATTTTCATAAACCTTTTGCGTATTTCTTGTTTTATAAATAAGTTGCTTCATAAGATTTTCACTATCATCAATATTTTGGATCTTCTTTCCCAGGTTCGGATTGGCTTGAATGATAAGTCATGAAAAGTTGCTCAAATTGTTTATAGCGAAATGAGATTGATACAATTGTTGCCAGGTATGCTGGCCAGAACATAAAATAGGTTTGGGCATCAAGCGCACTTTCGACAAAAAGCATTGCAAGACTGACAATATTGATTATAACAGCAATTAACGCAGAGATATACCAAAGCGCTAATTTCTCATATAGCGTATAGCTTGTTGTAGCAATGAAATGCAGGAACACGTAACTGATAAAAAGGGACGGTGAAGCTATAATACTTGCAATGAAAGGTATTATGAGCATAGACAAACTGAAGAAATTCAGATGTAGTTCGCCATAGCCGGTTATAAACTCATAGGTCGCAAAACCACAAAGTGTAATAACAATTGCCAGCGCCCAAGAATAAAAAACGTACCTGAACATTTTTATTAATTTTCTTTTTTCTGATTTTCCAAACGCTTAATACCATTTAAAACAATCTTTAACGGTATTAATCCAATCACTCCAAAACTGCAATCAATCAATCGCCAGCCAACCGGAATACTTCTGAAATAACCTGCTATCATTGCGAAGGGGATAATCAATACACAGGCAATCATTCCGAATTCAATCACCCATTTATTCTTAACAGGATTTCTTAATGGTCCAATGAATAAAATCGCAAGAACAATATGTGCAAAGGCGAGCCAATCATAACCATACGCTATGAAAGGATATTTGATATTGGTCTCGTAAACTCCCTGGTAAACTGTATGAAGCCAACGGCCTAACGCGGAATCGGTGGAAAAATATTCGCACAACAAGCCCAATTCTGTTTCGGCTGGTATAGCGGTAATACCACTTAGTGCAAGCGTAATCATGAAGAAGATGATCCAGCCTTTAATTTTTTTGTGTTGATTATTCATTTTTAAAAGTACTTTGTATTTCAAAGTAAAATGATAAAAAAAATTATTTTACCCCTTTAATCATATTTTCCAAAGCAGCGATATGGTCTAAAAACGCTTTTTCACCTGCTTTGGTAATTGCATAAGTTGTATTTGTCTTTCGTCCGATAAATCCTTTGTGTACTTTGATATAGCCATTCTCTTCAAGATTTACAAGGTGTGTAGCCAGATTGCCATCCGTCACCTCCAGCATTTGCTTCAGGTCATTGAAATTAATTTCCTCATTCACCATCAGGACACTCATCACCCCGAGGCGTATGCGGCTTTCAAACACTTTATTTAAACCATTGATCGGATTCTTCATACCCCTATCCCCTAAAGGGGAATATTAGTTTTCATTTACAAATTGAATTCCAAGCCAAGGCTTTTCTAAATCCTTTTTGGCAACTTAGACAGTCTTTCGTTCATACTTCCACCACATCACAATGCCATAAATGATATGCAGAACGCCAAAACCAACTGCCCAAAAATATAAACCATTGCCAAGCCATTCCATGTTTATTATCCCCAATACTATTTCGCAATACCCGAGATAACGGATATCTGTAAACGTATACTTGCTCGAGTTAACGAGAGCCAGTCCATAAAAAATAAGCGACGAAGGCGCTACGAATTTCCACTCATCATATTGGAGCATCGCAAGGATGAATAATCCACCAGCGGCCAACGGAATTATCATATTCCAGAATAATCGTCGGGATGTGTGATTCCATAATGATACTCCCTGGCTTCCTGCCTTTCTCCATGTAAAGTAAAAAGCAGACAGAAACGCTGCAGCAAACACTCCAGCCGCCAATAACAGTAACCGGATTTTTAGATCTGCAAATTCAGTATCAGAATAAGAATCTCTCGTATTATAACGGCCATAATATCCGTGAAATATTGCAAAATGGGCGATGGCCGCGCCGACAAGGGCGCAAATACCGGCTGAAACGCCGCTCAAGCCACTCAATGAAATAAACCGGCTTGATCGTTCCATCAGCCGTTTAATGTCTTTTACATCTTGTAAAGTATCCGTAGGTTGGTCTTGCGCATGCATAGAAAGCACTTTGAATTACAAAGTAAATAAGAAAATACCAGGTTTTCAAAATTTTTCTACAGCTTTTTTTCCGGCCTATATTTGAACTGAAGCATTTTGCTACAAAATAGCAGATTGCTGTAGCATAACTACCAATCTAAATTGACAATTCCATGAACTCAACCGATGATTTAAATTCCAAATCTGTGATCACTTCATCACGATTGCTTTCATTCCCTGTTCACATTGTATATGAAGCATGGACTAACCCGGGTCATCTTAGTAAATGGTGGGGGCCAAAAGACTTCACAAACACGTTTAATACATTCGACTTGCGCCCGGGTGGCAAATGGAGTTTCATCATGCATAGCCCGGAAGGCGGCAATTTTATCAATGAATGTGAGTTTACCAATATTCAAAGAAATTCATTACTTGCGTGGAAGCGTTTCTCACAGCCTTTATTCTGTATTGAAGTGCACTTCCAGGAAATTTCAGCGAATGAAACGAATATTATTTTCAACATGATTTTTGATGATCCTGATCTTTATAAAAAGATTTTAGCATTCACGCCAGAAAAAAATGAAGAAAATTTCGACAGGCTGGAAGCCGAACTGGCTAAAGTGACTGAAAACAACGATCAGAGAATTAATCATAGCTCAGTATAAATAGTTAAAAGGTTAAAAAATAAGGCAAGAAATTAACAGATATACCAGCTATTAATCTCTGTGAAAACCAAATTCCTCTGGTGTTTCGTCCCTATTTTTGTGCTTTGGCTTATGGATAAGTTCGACTAGAATTGTTTTTATTTTAATCGGAGCGTTCACTTTCACCCTTAGCGCTTTCTCTCAGCAAAAGGTAATAACCGGCATCGTAAAAGATTTTCATAGCGATGAGCGGGTTCCGTTCGCATCGGTTTACTTTCAAAATACAACTGTCGGTAAACTAACAGACTCTTCAGGTACCTTTTCGTTTTACCTGGATAAGTGGCCATCTGATACTTTACTGATCACTTGTGTTGGCTATCAACCTTACAAATTATTTATTCCTGCAGATAAAGATTCTTTCCTGCTGGAAATACCGATGGACAGAGGTACATTTAATGAAGGCGTTCGTGTTAAAACAAAAGTGAACAAGGGATTATTACTCTGGAGGAAAATAGTGCAGAACAAACCTCGCAATGATCGCTATCGATTTTCGAATTTCTCCTACGAACTATACAACAAACTTGAACTGGACATAAAAAATTTCAAGTTCGGCATTACCAAATTAAAGCCGTTTAAACCTGTCAATAAAATTATCACTCAGTACATGGATACCACGTCGGAGGGAAAAAGCTACCTGCCGACTTATCTCACTGAGACATTATCCGATTATTATTACCAGAAAAAACCACTGAAACGAAGAGAAGAAATCAAAGCCGTCAATACAAACGGAGTAAAAAATGAAAGCATCGTGCAGTTTCTTGGCGGAATGGATCAGAATGTAAATGTGTATGCCAACTTCATACCCGTATTCGATAAACAATTTGTAAGTCCGGCAAGCGACAACGGTGATTTCTATTATAACTATAGTGTAAGAGACACGCAGGTTATTGGCAAAAACCGGTACTATCATTTGATATTCGTACCAAGAAGAACAGGCACCAATACATTCGAAGGAGATTGCTGGGTGCATGCTGGCACATTTGCGATACAGAAAATGAATATGCGCCTCGGCAAGGAAGCAAACATTAATCATATTGACAACCTGAGCCTGATACAAGAGTATGCATTGATCAATGATTCCACCTGGTTTCTTGCAAAAGATAAATTCGTCGCGGATGGATCATTGTTTGGTAAAAATTTTCCGGGAGCTATAGGGCGAAAAACAACTACCTACAGAGATGTTGTTGTAAATGATTCGTCTGTTATAAAAGAACTATCAAAAAATAAAATACTTGAAGAGGTTGTCACGATTCCCGGCGCTATGGAAAAAGGGCGGGAATTTTGGGATACATCGCGGCACGAAGAATTAACGGCAACTGAAAAAGGTATTATCGCGATGATTGATACGCTACGTAATGCACCGGAGTTTAAGAAACTTACTAATACTATTGAGTTTATCGCTACCGGGTATATGGACATCGGCAACTTGCAAATCGGTCCGTGGTACAACTGGTTTACTTATAACACCCAGGAACATTTCCGAATGCGATTTGATCTTGGTAGTAATAAAGGATTCAATAAACATTTCTGGTGGCATGGTTATGTCGCATATGGATTTGGTGATAGAAAGTTCAAGGGACAAGGTGAATTATTCTATCTACCTAAAAAACATCCACGGTTATATTTATACGGCGAGTACCTGCAAGACTATGATTTCGGGCAAAGCTATTATGGCGAAGTTTCAACCGATAACATTTTCGCCGTTGCGGCAAGAAAGCCTAATATTCCGATCAAGTTCATGAAGATTACTGAGCAACGTTTTGAATTTTTCAATGAAACAAGGTCGGGGTTCTCCACATTGTTTACTGCGAAACACAAAACATGGCTACCAGTACGAAATTTAATTTCCGAAGATTCTTTTGCGACGATAAAGGGCCGTAACCCATTTACCACTACCGAAGCTTCACTACGCATTCGCTTCGCCTACCTTGAAAAATTTTTAGAAAATACATTCTTCCGGACAAGCCTTGGCAGCCCCTATCCCATTGGCGAATTCACCATTTCACATGGCTTTGCAGGTATATTAAATAGCGGATACAATTATACAAAAATATCAGGAAGCATATCTGACTATATTAAAGTTCCCCCATTCGGCGCTATTTCTTTCCAGGCCTATGCAGGAAAAACATTTGGCACCTTACCTTATGTGTTGTTGGATGTTGCTCCTGGTAATGAATTGTATTATTACAATAATTACGCCTTCAATACAATGAATAAATACGAATTTATTCATGACCGTTTTGCCGGGGTCAATTTTGAACACAACCTGGGCAACAGTATTTTTAAGGTTATCACACCGAAACTCAAGCTCAGGCAATTCTGGACGGCAAAAGCATTATGGGGAAGTTTAAGTGATGCTAATTATCAATTTAATTTTAAGCAAGGGAATAACTTTCAAACGCTCAACGGTAAAACTTATCTTGAACTTGGTACCGGTATCGATAATATTCTGAAAGTTTTCCGGGTCGATTTTGTATGGCGTCTTCTGCCAAGACCATTACCAGCCGAAACAAGCAGAAAGTTTGGAATATTCGGAAGCTTCCGGTTGTCATTCTGACGACTTATACCATTCGGGATGTTCTTTCATCAATTTTTCTCTTTCCGCAATAAAGCTGTTAAACAATTCATTCAACGACTCAGCTGAAAAAGTTTTGTCATAATATAAACCCGAAATACTTACACTGGTTTTTATATTCCTGTTATCGCTGATACTATATGGCCCGGCCACGCCGAGATAAGATGTCTGCTCATCACTATCCTCACCATAGACAATCTTATAGAGATAAAATTTCTGCTTGCTTCCATTGAAATTAATCACCCGTTCACTTTTGTATTCAATAGAGGAAGGCTCATCATCATCCTCTGTTCCCGCGCTGTACATTTCAGATTCAGCGAAATATCGCTGCGTAAGATATTTCAAAGGGAAAGATTTTTCTTTCTTTATTTTCTTCAATTCATCATAAAAATCAGTTCTGGTACTTTTATCCTCTGCAAGCTTATTGATTTCTGCTACATCAGCAGTTTGATTGTTCTTTAATAACGCAATGACAGCCGCTTTCTTTAAATCCTTGTTCTTCATTTTCTGAAATTGCTGCAACAATTGATTGCTTCGCGTATCATTAAACTTCCCTAATAATTCTACCAGATCAGTATACTCACCTCCTTCGTATTCATCATTTGTTTTGCGAAGACTTTTTAAGACTGTATCAGCACTATGTTGAAAATTATTTTTATATGGAGAAATTATATTCATAGCAATTTTGTTGCTATCCAATAGCCTGTTTGTATTGTAAACTACCCCGTCCCACAAATATTTATTTCCACTCAGTTTGAGGTATTCCGGATATAATGATTGTGCCAATTCCATTGAATCGGAAATACGATAGGTAAAGTCGTAATAAACGTCTGCAATCGCCGGCGGATTTTCAATCAGTAATTTTTTAAAAAGATCATAAGAATATTTTGTCTTGTTTTCCGCAAGCAGCCTCAATAATTTTCTTTTTATCTTATCATCTGTGCCCTCATAATTCATTCGTACAAAATCAATCGTTGAACTGTCGGCCATACGGGAAATCGCGTTTTCTATAGTCCTGCTTACGCCATAGCCGATGCTATCATCAAGATAAGTTTTAAGCAATGCGCTATGTAAAAGAGGAAGGTTGTTTTTGGAAAAGCTCACATCATCTATCACAGCTTTTGCTTTTCTGAACGTAGCAGTATCTTTTGAATTCACCGCACTCAAAAGCTTTTCCGCTTTATTTTCAAATACTGATGTTGTCTTTTGTTCATTCGTTACCGTGAAATCGTCGAAGAATTTTCTATGTCTATCATCATTTATATATTGAGAGGGAATAAAGCTCAACAGTGTATACAATGTATCGCCATTCAAAAATTCGCGAACAATTTTACGGTTATTATTACTGTGCAGGTAGATCAATCTCTCAATACCTTTCAGCTTACCATTAGTAGTCTGCCTGATGCTTATCGTTGAATCACGATATTGATATTTACTGATGCTGTATAAATCGCTGTCATTGTCATACCACTTATATGGAGATATTGGATCTACAAATACCTGGTAGGAGATTGCTTCGTTTGGATTGTACGAAACAAATTTTTTCTTCACCGGCGTATCATCATCTTCTTCAAGAGTATCTTTTTTAATTTTTGTAAAAGGATAAGCTACGCTGCTGTAAAAACTTTCATCTTCAGAATATTGCTTTGATATCTCTGGATGTTTATAATCCATAATGCGGAACGATTCAAAAAATTGCTTTGCGTCATCCTCTTTTGAAGCACCGCTGCTGCCAAACGTATGGAGCATGTAGATACGGTTGCCGCGGGTGATAGCCATAGTTTTGTAAAAAATATCTCCTTCTTTCGAATGACCATCAAATCGCATTGCAGGAAAACCTTTTAGAAGGAATTGTTCATTTTTTGTCGTGTCTTTTAAAACGCGGGCCATATTGCTTTTGATCTGTTCAAAGAATGAAGAATCACCATCGAGGAAATACCCTGGTTTAATATCCCTTATCTGAACCATATAATATAAACCGGCGTTTATATCGACACAGTCATAAACTATAACGTTCCAGTCGCTATTGCCCGAATTTTTCTCATAGGTCTTATTTTGTTTTGCTTTTCCTGGAAATGAAACTGAAAACGCCTTTTCTCCGGAGGTAAAATTGCTCCAGGCAGTTTGTTGTTTCTGTTGAATAGCATTTTTATTGATGGTAAATGATTTGAAATACCGGTCAATATCACCTGAAAACAAGGTTTGCTTTTTTTCATTACCCGCCATTACCATGTAAAGCACGTTGGCGTAACGCCACAGTTGCAATTTATAAGAACCATAAATAGAATTGATAACACCTTCGACGCCATCCAGGCTATCTTTTCTTATCGTCGTTATGTTTGTTGGATAAGGATCGCCCATATTTTCGGCCATTGCTTTAAACGCATCTTCCAATTTACTGCTGTCCCTGTTAAATAACGTTTGTCCTACCATGTAGTAGGTCATCGTTGTTATATCTATGTCCACTTTCATCTTCACCAGTTCACCAAACAGATTGAAGTCTGTAGCCTGCTCAGGCATATCTACATGATATAAATTATTTTGCCCGGTTACCGTTTGCCAGGGTAAGACTTCCAATTTCGCCGCATATTTTTCAGGTGAAACACGATTTGAAGAGTAAACAGGCTCCACAGTAAATCCATTTCTTTTCAAAAGATTAATTACTCCTGAATCACCAGGCAGATGTCCTGCACCTACGGCAAAAAAGAAACTATGAATATGTGAAAGGCTATCCATTCTGCGGGCCATTTTGATATTTCTTTGCCGAAACATTTTATCCTGTAGTTGTTCAGGCATCCCTCGCTTACTGAAATCTTCTATTCTGTTCAGGTCTTGCGCCATATAACTTTTGGCCATGTCTTCCATGGTAAAGCGTAATTTTTCATCCGTCGCAAGAAAATCTGAAGTATCCAGTTTATTTCCCAGTTCATCAAGAAGTCCGAGTTGATCCTGCACATCTTCTACGGCACCAATTATTTTCCGTTGTCGTTTTGCGATACCATATAAATAGGCGTCAACAAACGTTGGCATATCCATTCGCATTACATTATCCACTTGTTCGCGCCGCATCTTTTCTAATTGTCGCTTACTTTCCTTATCTCCTTTTTTTACATTGCTAAATAAAGAATCCACTAAAACTTTTTTCTTCTTAGTATCTTTCAACCGATCACGTTTTCCATCACGGTTTAAAAATTCTTCTTCACTTTTTTGAAACGTTTTGTTCAATATTGAATCAATAGCTTCGCGAAGGTTTACTTCCATCGTAAATCCTTCCACCTGTTCGAGGCTACGATATAGTGAGTCGCCGAAATAAAAAAGTCGTTTATCTTCAAGATGCATGGTGCCGTAGAGGTAGGAAGGTTTTGACAAACCATTGCCAGTAATACGCCAAAGCAAAGTTTTGGGCCACTGTCCGGATTGAACAGTTTGGGCGGAAGCACACACAAATAACAGCAGGGAAACCAGGGATACGATCAATCTTTTTCCGATACGCATGGTAAGGTTTATCGCGCAAAATAATCAAAAGGAGTCAGGAGCCAACTATAAACAAAATATTATTTTACAAGGGGATTTTATCCTAATTTTCTCTCAGTTAAAAACGATTCTATGCCAGAACAATACATTCTTTCATTGGACCAGGGAACAACGAGCAGCCGTAGCCTTATCATCGATAAAAAAGGAAATATTGCCGGAGTTGCACAAAAAGAGTTTAAACAAATATTTCCTCAACCGGGCTGGGTAGAGCATGATGCAGAAGAAATATGGAGCACACAATTTGGCACCATGGCAGAAGCCGTGGCAAATGCAAAAATCACAATGAAAGATATTGCTGCAATAGGTATAACAAACCAGCGGGAAACTACTGTTGTATGGGAGCGAAGCACTGGCAGACCCATTTATAATGCAATCGTGTGGCAGGATCGACGCACATCTGCCTTTTGCGATGAATTAAAAGCAGCCAATCATTCAGAAATGATCCGCAGCAAAACAGGACTTGTGATTGATGCTTACTTTTCCGGCACCAAAGTAAAATGGATACTGGATAATGTAAAAGGCGCAAGAGAAAAAGCGGAAAAAGGAGAACTTGCATTTGGCACCATCGATTCATGGCTTGTGTGGAAATTAAGTGGCGGCGCTTTGCATATCACTGACGTGTCGAATGCTTCGAGAACATTACTGTTCAATATTCATCAGGGCCAATGGGATGATGAACTACTGCAATTATTGAAAATTCCGAAAAGCCTTTTACCTGAAGTAAAGCAATCGAGTGAAGTGTATGGTAAAACCGGGAATATCTTTCATAATCTGCAGGTTCCGATTGCAGGTATTGCAGGTGATCAGCAATCAGCTTTGTTTGGACAGCTTTGCACGCAGGCAGGAATGGTAAAGAATACATATGGTACAGGTTGTTTCATGCTAATGAACACCGGGGAAAAAGCAATTGCATCTAAAAATAATTTGCTGACAACAATAGCATGGAAAATAAATGGAAAAACCGAATATGCATTGGAAGGCAGCGTGTTTATTGCAGGCGCAGTGGTGCAATGGCTGAGAGATGGATTAAAAATCATACGCAGTTCTGCAGAAGTAGAAAAACTTGCGTTGCAGGTAACAACAACTGATGGTGTTTATATCGTACCTGCTTTTGCCGGACTGGGTGCGCCTTATTGGAACCAGGATGCAAGAGGAGCAATATTTGGATTGACGCGTGGCAGCACAGATGCGCACATTGCAAGAGCCGCATTAGAAAGCATCGCATATCAAACTTATGATGTTTTAAAATCCATGGAAGCAGATTCCGGCATTTCAATAAAAGAACTGAGAGTAGATGGCGGAGCAACTGTCAATAACCATTTGATGCAGTTTCAATGTGATATTCTTGACTGTAAAGTAATACGACCACGAATAACCGAAACAACCGCTCTTGGCGCTGCATATCTCGCAGGATTGGCTGTTGGTTATTGGAAAAATATTGAAGACATACAAAGCCAATGGCAGGTAGATAAAACATTTACATCAACAATGGAAGATAAAAACAGAAATGAATTGGTGAATGGGTGGAAGCGGGCAATTAATGCGTCGATTGCGTGGACAAAATAAAGTCTATATAAGTTTAAAGAGTTCAAAAAGTTCCAAAGGTTCAATACACTAACAAACCATTGGCTGTTCTGAACATCTAAACTTATTAAACGCTTTAAACCTTTTAAACTTTAAACATTTGAACCGTAAACAACTTATAACACAGCTTGAATCAACCAGCGATTGGGATATTTGTATTATTGGCGGTGGCGCTACCGGATTGGGAACCGCCGTTGATTCAGCAACAAGAGGATTTAAAACTATTTTGTTTGAGCAGTACGATTTTGCAAAAGGAACATCTTCCCGTTCTACAAAACTTGTTCATGGCGGCGTACGATACCTGCAACAAGGCAATGTAAAGCTTGTAATGGAAGCATTAAAAGAAAGAGGTCTATTGTTACAGAACGCTCCCCATCTTGTAAAGAATCAAAAATTTGTTGTGCCAAATTATAAATGGTGGGAAGGACCGTTTTACGGAATTGGGCTGAAAGTGTATGATTGGATGGCCGGCAGCCTCGGATTAGGTCCATCTCAATTTTTATCAATTGAAGAAACTCTTGAACTGGCACCGACACTTGAACCTGAGGGATTACGTGGTGGCGTTATTTATCATGACGGACAATTTGATGATGCAAGATTGGCGATAAACATTGCGCAAACCGCAGCCGAAAATAATGGCGTTGTTTTAAATTATTTTCCGGTTACCGGGCTGCTGAAAATGAATGATAAGATCTGCGGAGTAAAAGTGAAAGACAGCTTATCAGGAAAAGAATATGAAATCAAAAGTAAAATTGTCATCAATGCTACCGGCGTCTTTTCGGATAGTATTCTGAGTCTCGATAAAGGCAATCATGAAAATATAATTGCGCCGAGCCAGGGCATTCACCTTGTGCTCGATAAAGAATTTTTACCAGGAGAAAGTGCAATTATGATTCCTCATACAGATGATGGACGTGTACTATTTGCCGTGCCCTGGCATAATAAAATAATTCTGGGGACAACGGATACACCGGTATCGCAACCATCCAGCGAACCTGTTGCGATGAAAGATGAAATCGATTTCTTATTAAAGCACATTGGTCGTTACCTTACAAAAGATCCTCAGTTGAGTGATGTACGAAGCATTTTCGCCGGGTTAAGGCCGTTAGTAAAAGCCGACAGTAAAACAACCGCAGCACTTTCGAGGGATCATCTCATTACGGTAAGCGATTCCGGCCTGATTACAATTACAGGAGGTAAATGGACGACTTACCGGCATATGGCGGAAGATGTTGTTGACGTAGCAATAGCCAGCGGCGGGTTAAACGATGTCGAATGCAAAACAAAACATCTTGCTATACATGGCGCTGCAAAAGTTGATTTCAAAGAGCCAATGTATTATTTTGGAAGCGATAAATCATTGGTAGAAGTATTGGCGGAAAGTAATCCTGAATTAAACGGGCTACTACATCCGGATTTGCCGTATATCAAAGCAGAAATAGTGTGGGCCGTTCGAAATGAAATGTGTATGACAATTGAAGACGCCTTAAGCAGAAGAACAAGGGCGATTTTATTAAACGCAAAAGCCGCTGTGGAAGCAGCACCGATTGTTGCAGAAATTATGGCAAAAGAAATGAACAAAGATCTTCAATGGGAAAAAGAGCAAATTGAAAACTTTAAAATAATCGCTGAAAGTTATATTCCGGCATAAGAAACAATTTGACGTGAAATAAAGTCTTTTATTAAATAAGTCACTTCATCAACCACAAACTAAAACGATTGCTATGTCAGCATTTACCGGGGAATTTATTGGTACAGCTTTGCTTATCATTCTTGGCGACGGCGTTGTCGCCAATGTTATTCTTGACAAAACAAAAGGAAATAATGGCGGCCTCATTTCAATCACGTTCGGTTGGGCCATTGCCGTTTTTACAGGTGTATTTACTTCTGTCACCCTTGGAGGTAGTGGTCATTTAAACCCTGCGGTGACTATTGCTTTGGCATCGATAAATAAATTTGATGCAAACCTGGTAGCCCCTTATTTAGCAGCACAGTTTGCGGGGGCATTTGTCGGTGCTGTAATTGTATGGCTTGCTTATAAAAATCATTTCGACACTACATCCAGTAGTGATTCAAAACTTGGCGTGTTTTGTACGGGGCCTGCTATAAGAAAACCAATCAATAATATCATCACTGAGGTAATTGGAACCTTTGTTCTTATGCTTGGCGCATTATTGTTTTCCAAACCAGAACATAGCCTTGGAACGCTCGACGCATTACCAGTAGCACTGTTAGTATTAGGTATTGGGCTTTCATTAGGCGGGCCTACAGGTTATGCCATCAATCCGGCGAGAGATCTTGGACCACGCATTGCGCATTTTATTCTCCCTATACCAAATAAGCGTAATAGTGATTGGAGCTATTCGTGGATACCCGTTGCAGGGCCTATTATCGGCGCAATAATAGCTGGATTTGTTTACAAACTTTTATCGTAGCAATCACATAGAAAATTTATACATTAAAAAGCATCACAAGCCTGCAGAATTATTTTGCAGGCTTTTTTTATTTCTTCTTCCGAAATAATTAATGGAGGAGAAATACGCAGACAATTTGATGCAAACAAAAACCAATCAGTCAATATGCCGTTTGCAATACAATTATCAATAATCTTTTTGTTTGTTTCATAAGAATCAAATTGAACAGAAAGCCACAATCCGAATGAACGTACAGATTTTATTTTCGGATGCGTTAATAACTCCTTGAACAATTTTTCTTTTCCTTTAACGCCTTCAATAATTTTTTCTTCGAATAAAACTTCCAAAGCAGCTTTGCCCGCAGCGCAACAAACAGGATGCCCGCCAAATGTTGTGATATGGCCTAACACCGGGTTATTCGTCAAAGATTGCATTAATTCTTTTTGTGCAATAAAAGCACCCAACGGCATACCGCCACCCAATGCTTTTCCCAATAATAAAATATCGGGAACAATATCAAAATTTTCGAAACCCCAAAGTTTTCCTGTTCTTCCAAACCCGGTTTGTATTTCATCAAGAATCAATAACGTACCCGTATCTGAACATTTTTGTCTTAATGACTTTAACCATTTACTTATCGGCGCAATAATTCCAGCTTCCGCCTGTATGGTTTCTGCAATTACACAGGCCGTGTGTTCATTAATTTGCTCTATCGCTACATCAGAATTATAATCGCAGTGAATGATGCCGGGTAATAATGGTCTGAATGAGTTGCGCCAATATTCATCTCCGATAATACTTAATGCGCCTTGCGTTGAGCCATGATAAGAATGATTGAATGCGACAATTTCTCTGCGGCCGGTAAATCTCTTTGCAAGTTTCATCGCACCTTCCACCGCTTCCGCGCCGGAATTTGTAAAGTAGACTGAATTCAATGAAGAAGGTAAATGATCAGTCAGCAATTTTGCATACTTCACTTGTGGCGATTCGATAAACTCTCCATAAACCATAACATGGAGATACTTATCTAATTGTTCTCTGATTGCATCAATAATTTTCGGTTGACGATGGCCGGTATTCGCTACGTTTATACCGCCAATAAGATCCATATACTCATTTCCTGATCTATCGTATAGCAATGAGTTCTCCGCTTTTACAATTTCAATCGCTAAAGGCGCTGGTGAAGTTTGTGCAACATGTTGAAAAAAAATTTCCCGTTGATTCAAAGCCTATCTTTTTTTCATTATTAAATATGAACAATTTATTAAGAATCAATCTTCAATTGATCGTAAATAAGTTGAAAACATTCATCTTGACTTTTTCAAAAAATTGAGAACGATCATTAGTATCAAACAAATTATTTGATATCGTAAAACAACGATTTTTTGAATTTTATTTCAAAAAATTATTAACAAAACTGATTTCGGGTCTTTATGGCATAATTATGGCTTTTCTCCAACCGCTATAGGAGCATAGATTGTTCTATGGATTACCGGATCTGCTCAGTGCAGTTCTTAGTTATTAACTTTTGCTGCCTTCAAAAGTTTAGCCTGATTTGTTTTCAACAATCAGAGGTATCATAGATCGAATAATAGCTTCACTAAACCTTGGATCACACCTCCACCACCATTATTTATAATCTTTCCTAAGATCGTCATTTAGACTGTTTTATCCTACCCTATATGGCAATTTCATTGTCACGGAATTTTATTGTTTAATAGTTTTTAAAATTTAATATCAGATGAAAAAACTTCTAGGAACTGTGATCCTGAATGCAATCGTATTATTCTCTTACCAACAAGTATCTGCACAAAATATTGCCTTAAACAAAACGGTAAAGGTTTCTTCTATTGAAAACAGTGCGTATGCCGGAAACTATGCAGTAGATGGAAATGCAACAAGCACAAGATGGAGCAGTGCATTTAGCGATCCGCAATGGATCTATGTTGACTTAGGCGCTCAATACAATATTACCCGCGTAAAGATTACCTGGGAAGGAGCTTATGGGAAAAATTATACTATTGATGTTTCAAACGATGCAAGTACCTGGACGAACATTAAAACCGTTACCGGCAATGCTACATTGACAAACGATATGACGTTGAGCGGCACTGGTCGTTATGTAAGAATGTATGGTACCGCGAGAGGTAGTACTTATGGAAATTTGTATGGCTATTCTATTTATGAATTTGAAGTGTACGGAACTGCTACTACAACAACAACTACGACTACAACCACCACAACCACTACTACAACTACTACCACTACAACTGGTACTACTGGTACCGGAGGTCTGACAAATACATATGGAGGCAAAACTTATTATTTTTCTACGACAGACGGAGATGATTCGAGAACAAGTACACAGGCTCAAAGTTCTTCTACGCCATGGAAGACTTTAAGCAAGTTGAATTCCATCTTCAGTACTTTAGCAGCAGGCGATCTTGTCCTGTTTAAAAGAGGAGATGTTTTTTATGGAAGCATTACGCCATCTGTATCTGGTACATCTGCAAAACCACTTTCTTTTAGCGCCTATGGCACCGGTGCAAAGCCGGTTATTACCGGCTTCTCAACAGTAAGCTCATGGACTGCCGGTAGCAATGGGGTTTATGAAAGTGTATTATCATCGGGATTAACTTCTTTAAATATGGTGACTGTCAATGGCGCTTTTCAACCAATTGGCAGATACCCGAAAGCGACAGCCACAAACGGTGGTTATCTTACAATCAGCTCATTCTCTACCAATACTTCTATATCGAGTTCTTCATTATCAAGTACCCCAAGTTTTGTAGGTGGCCAGGTGGTAATCCGCAAAGCACACTGGATAATCGATAAAGGAACAGTAACATCGCAAAGTTCTTCATCAGTATCTTATTCCGGCGGAGGCTACAACTCACAAACGAGTTACGGGTTCTTTTTCCAGAACCATGTAAATGCATGTACAACGGCCGGTGATTGGTGTTATGATCCTTCTACCAAGAAATTAAAGATGTATTTTGGAAGTAGCACAAGCGGTAAAACAGTACAGGCAGCAACAGTTGATAATTTGATCAGCATTACCTCCCGCAACTATCTCACGTTTGATAATATTGCGTTTACCGGGTCTAACTCTAAAGTATTTTCTATCGTCAGCGGTAGCAATATCGTGGTCAACGCTTGTGATTTTGCAAACAATGGAATGGATGGGCTGAATCTGAACAGTGTATCAAGCTATATAAAGGTGACTAACTGTACAAGTTCAAGGACTAATAATAATTTTATAACCGGTGGCGGCGCGTCTTATCTTAGTGTTGTTGGAAATACAATTTCAACTACAGGTGCAACAGCAGGTCTTGGTAATTCAGGTGATGGTACCTATATAGCGCTTTCAAACATAGGTCCCAATAGTCTCGTTCAATACAATGCCATTAAAAGCACAGGCTATATAGCCGTAGATTTCAGAGGAAGCAGCATTTCGGTATTGAACAACCTCATTGATTCTTTCTGTATGTTAAAAGATGATGGTGGCGCTATTTACACATACACAGGAACAACTACTACCGTTTATGGCCAACGAACTATCGCAAATAACATTGTATTAAACGGTGGCGGAGCCGGCCCTGGTACCACAACTACCAACTCAGACGCATTTGGTATTTACATGGATAATAACGCATCTAACGTTACTATCGCAGGAAATACAGTTGCCAATTGCGGATCATCAGGCATCTTCCTGCATTCATCGCATGACATAAAAGTATTTGGAAACACTCTTTATAATAATGTACTGACTGGTGGCTATGGCCAGGTACTCATTAACCAGGATGGATCACAATTAGCAAGAAACATTCAGTTCTCCAGCAATAAGGTTGTCTCTAAAGCAAGCACACAGCTTGTTGCTTATTATAGTTCCAATGCATCGGATCTGAATCTTTTTGGATTATTTGATACTAATTATTACTGCAGGCCAATGGCTGAAAACACAACGACTTTTGCTGTACTTAAAAGTTCTGCAAGAACAAACACTAACCTTGCAGGTTGGAAAACGATAGTTGCCAGGGAGGCCAATTCAAAAACGTCTCCTATGACGATTACAAATGCAGCATTGCTGAGATTTGAATATAATGCCAGCACAACAAGCAAAACGATAAGCCTGGGTGCTACATACATGGATATGACTGGTAAGACATATACCTCTATTACACTGTCGCCGTATACATCGACAGTTCTTATTTCCACAGGAAGTAGTGCCCGCATGATGACAACTGATTCTACACAAATTGCTATCCCGGATGTTCCTGCATTAACAGTATTTCCAAATCCTGTCAGCAGCAACTTTGCGATACGGTTGAATAATGATCACATGGGCAAAATGAACGTTCAGATTATTAATACGGCAGGTGCAATCGTCAAATCGTATGTGGGAAGTAAAGATCAGAAGTTGAATCAACTGAATATTAACGCAAATGATTTACCACGTGGCGCATATTTCATCCATGTACAAATCGGAGACTGGAGCGAAAAACGTGCGATAATCAAGCAATAACAAAATTCTCCTTTCTTAAAAACCCATCTGTCAATTTTAAAGCAGATGGGTTTTTAATTTTTCAACTGCAAGAGAACTACTTTTAATTTCTGAAAGCAATCTGTGGGTTATCTTCTGGGAGAATCGGGCCCGATCACGATTACTATTGGTTAACTTTATCCGATTGTTTTACAAAAGGCAATCTCTACTTTATAGTTATGGCACTCATCCTTCCGGTTGAAAATAAATCCCCACAGTTCGGTGAGAACTGTTTTCTGGCACCTAATGCAACGATAGTAGGTGATGTAACAACAGGCCGTGATTGTTCAGTTTGGTTCAATGCGGTTGTACGGGGAGATGTAAATTTTATCCGTATCGGCAACAAGGTTAATATCCAGGATGGGGCCTGCATTCATTGTACTTATCAACGATTTGGTACAACAATAGGAGATAACGTTTCAATAGGTCATCACGCAATCGTACATGGATGTACACTGCATGACAATGTGCTGATTGGTATGGGCGCCATCGTAATGGATAATGCAGTTGTTCATAGCAATACTATAATTGCGGCAGGAGCTGTTGTTTTGGAAAATACAATTTGTGAACCAGGAAGTATTTATGCAGGAGTGCCGGCTAAGAAAGTGAAAGATATCTCGCAGGAATTGATAAGCGGTGAAATAAACCGCATAGCCAATAACTACATTAAATACGCAGGATGGTTTAAAACCACTGAGCCGGATATTGCGGCGCCAAAATAAAAATTCAACCTTACAAGTAACAGATTATTGGCTTGTAAGAACTTAAACGGGCTACCCTCCTCGGCAGAAAATGTCTGGCAATTAGAAAAACTACGTAACCGGTAGATTTACTATGGCAAGGGTAATTTTTTGTGATTAAATTCGTTTTGAATAAGAAATATTACGACTATGAAAAACTCCAGACTTTTAATTGTATTGTTCGGATTGATGATAATGGTTTCATCATGTAAAGCATGGAACAGTGTATTCGGGCCGAAATATGGATGTCCGACAAACGGAAAAAATGTAGGAGCAGAAAAATTAGCAAGCGGTGATCCCGAAGCAGAAAGAGCAGCGAGAAAAGCAAAAAAATTCAGAAGCTAATTGTTCGTGCAGCAATAGAATCTTGGTAATCCGGACCTCTTTAATAAACTAAAAACCGTTAACTATGAGCTTTCCTTTACGCACAACATTAGGCTGTACAGAAGTAGTAATTGATGATGACGGGGGATTAAAACGATTCTACCAGGTTGCTGACATACTCGGTCACGATTTATCCATCACATTTTCCCGCAAAGAAGATGATTTTGATACTATAGAATGGGAATTCAAATTCCGCGGTCATAATATGACGCTGCATTACAACATCTACAATGGTGTTTCTATTTATCCAACTAAAACGAGAGATGCTGTAAATAAAGATAACAGAGCTGTTATTGAGCTTGCTGCAGTGCTCGAAGGAAGAATTATTTCTTTGGACATGCAGAAGAAGATAGCGTAAGTTATTACCCTCAATCGTAGTAGCGTTTTTTATCTCCGACCTTGTGTCGGTTTTTTATTTTACAAGAATTAATAATCCTGCTTCTGCAGCGACTCCAGGATATTATAATAGCTCACCCACCTGTCTTCTGTTATTTCACCATCAGCAACGGCTTGTTTAATGGCGCAGCCAGGCTCATTGATGTGAAGACAATTATTAAATTGACAATCATTCAATCGTTCACGCATTTCAGGGAAATAATGCGATAACTCTTGTTTGGTAATATCTACAAGACCGAACTCCCGCATTCCGGGTGTATCAATTATTTTTCCGCCACCAGCTATATCAAACATTTCTGCAAACGTGGTGGTATGCATACCTTTTCCGCTCCAGTCACTTACTTCCGTCGTTCTAAGGTTTAGTTCAGGTAGTAAAATGTTCAGTAGCGATGATTTTCCAACACCACTGTGCCCGCTGATTAATGTGGTCTTATCCTTCAGCAAATCTTTAATTACGTCAATCCCCAGGTTAGTTTTAACACTTGTAAGAATTACCGTGTATCCAACTTTTTCATACATCTGTTTCCATACTTCAAATTGCAGATCTTCTTTTCTTTTATAAACATCAGCTTTATTAAAAATTATTACAGGCGGCACATGATACATTTCTGATGCGACAAGGAAACGGTCAATAAATCCCTGAGAGGTTCTTGGCTCTTTTAATGTGGCAACCATAAATGACTGATCAATATTGGCTGCAATAATATGGTGCTGATGCCTAGCGCGGGGCGATTGACGATTAATATAGTTTTTACGATCATGAATTTTTGTGATCAACACCGAACCTTCATTTTCATTTTCCATTTCAATATCCACACTATCTCCAACAGCCAGCGGGTTCGTACTTGTGATATCATCAATCTTAAATATGCCTTTCAAACGGGCATTATAAGCCTTGCCAGTCTCATCCTTTACTGTATACCAACTGCCTGTAGATTTATAAACAAGTGCTTTCATTAAGAACCACAATTTGCCTGATTAAAATGGATTTGGAGGAAAGTTAGGGATTAGTATTTAGATTAGACAGTTATGCTAATTGAAGAAAACACGCCTGTGCTTAAAATGCTATTAAGAAGGCTGCTTAAGGAAATTTTTTGAAAACTATCAGCCGTAGTAATAGTTCAACAGCAAGTAAAAATAATGCCGCTAACATAAAAGGGAAAAAGCGTTCCCTGTAACGTTTGAATGCAGTTACCTCAATTTTTGATTTCTCAAGTGTATCAATTTGTTTGTACACACTATTCAGGCTTTCTTTATCGATAGCCCGGAAATATTGTCCACCTGTTTCGGTAGCTATTTTACGGAGCAACTCTTCATCGAGAAAATTGCTGTTTGTTCTTGCCGCACTTCCCTGTACGTTTTCTTTTACTATCGCAGCATTGTTATTTGTATCCAATGCACTCATTCCGATAGTGTATACTTTCACGTTCTGAGATTTGGCAATATCCAATGCAGTTAATGGATCAATCAACCTTGTTTCCGGTGGGTCTTCTTTACCGTCAGTTAAAAGAATGATTACCTTACTTTTTGCCTTACTGTCTCGAAGACGATCTACAGCAGTAGCGAGTCCTTCCCCGATCACGGTTCCATCTATTAAAAAGCGACGGCTTTCCAATAGATTTATTTGCTGCAACAAAGTATTTCTGTCTGTTGTAATCGGGCATTGCGTAAAACTTTCTCCTGAAAAAATTACAAGGCCAATTCTGTCTACCGGTCTGTTGCGAACAAACTCTTCCGCCACTTCTTTCGCAGCCTCTAACCGGCTCGGTAGAATATCTCTTGAGCCCATACTTCCGCTTACGTCCATTGTAAGAACGATATCGATACCTTCTCCCTGCGTCAGTTGATCATCATTACGTTTTTGCGGCCTTGCCAATGCAACAATAATACAAGCCAATGCTATGATACGTAAAATAAAAGGCAGGTTTCTGAACCGGCTTTTCCAGGAGGAAACGGTAAAAGAATGAACCGTAGAAACATGGATAGTGGCCTGCTTCTTATTGTTCTTCTTTGTGTATTGCCATATCATAAATGGCAATAAGGCAAACAATCCAAACATCCATGGATAGGCGAAATCAATATGTTGTAGCCAGTCGTATAGCATTTATTGCTTGTTTACCTGTACAGCAGGGCTTAATTTTTCAATTGTTTCAATCGTATTTTTTATAGTGACAAACGTTTCTTCATTGTCATTTTCAGTTGGAACATACTTTGCGAATTTTACGAAATCACTTTGTCGCAGCGAATGTGCCAGGCGCTCATATTGTTCATTACTCAGTTGAATACTTTTCAATTGCCGCACCAGGTCATCCGTTGTTTGTTGCAAAGAATGAATTCCTTTTCTTTTTTCCACGTATACCCGGAAAATATCGGTAAGTCTGCTGTAATATAGTTTTGTTTCATCCCTGGCTGGTAGATTTTCCTTCCGCAGCTGTTCCAGGTTGTTTAACGCCTCAGTATATGGATCGATCACTTCTTCTTTTTGTACTACCATTTCCTTTTTCTTTTTTCTTTTTGTCAGAAGATAAATCAGTAGTATCGCAAGTAAAGCTGCAGCGCCGACATAATACCAGGTCCAGTCAGTTTTCTTCTCCTTCGCTACCTCGATAATCTCTTTTATGTCATTATAATCTTTCGTAGTATCCATGGGCATATATCCCACATTAATAAGAAATGAATCCGTTTTTATCTCTTCGGATTGGGGCAAATGATAGGATGGAATTACGAACTGTCCCGAATCAAAACTTGTGAGACGAAATAATTGCTTTAAAACTGTACCCTTATTGGTATTCGTGGTATCAATTTTTCCTTTTGAAATAAATTCGAAATGAGCGATACTATCGACATTGAAAAAACCGATAGGATCATTTTCGGGAATATTAGCTTCCAGTATAAAATTGATTTGCTCACCAATTAAAATGGAAGTTTTATCTACGGAAGCGTGTACGGTAGTCTTCTCCTGCGCATTGCCTAAAACAGCAACAAGCAAAAAGATTAAGGAGTGGATGGCTCGGATAGTTCGTCGTTCTTTCATTATTGTCGGATCATCGGTTTCTGCTAAAGAAAAACCGTTGTAAAACTCTTACGTAATCGTCGCCGGTGCGAAGATGTAATAAATCGCAACCAGCTTTTTTAAATGATTCGGTGCTATACGCAGTCACACGAAAAAATTCCTGCTGATATTGCTGGCGTACGTATTCACTGCTGCTGTCCACCCATTTTGTTTCACCATCTTCAGCATCTTTTACCTGCAACATTCCGGCTTTTGGCAATTCCATATCCATCTTATCATACACTTTGATGCCGATTACATCATGTTTTCTCGCCGCTACACGCAATGCATCCTGGTAGTTCGCATCTATGAAATCACTCAATACAAACGCAATGCTTTTCTGTCGTGTGATATTATTGAAAAACCGTAATGCATTTTTCACCTGAGTTCCTGTATGCTTTGGTTCTTTCGTTAATAATTCACGAACGATATACAGCGCATGCTGCTTTCCCTTTTTGGGAGGTATATATTTTTCAATTTCTCCGCTATAAAATATCACACCTACTTTATCATTATTATTCACAGCAGAAAAACAAAGCGTAGCTGCCATTTCAGTAATAATATCCCGTTTTGTACCATATAAGGTGCCAAACAATGAACTGGCGCTGATATCGATGAGCAGCATTACCGTTAGCTCTCTTTCTTCTTCAAATATTTTACTATAAGGATGGCCAAACCGTGCTGATACGTTCCAATCAATAAAACGGATATCATCGCCGGCCTGGTACTCGCGAACTTCTTTAAATGACATGCCCTTTCCTTTAAAAGCGCTATGATATTCACCGGTAAAAAGATCGGTGGTTATCTTCTTGCTTTTAATTTCAAGCTCACGGACTTTCTTTATTATTTCAGTAGTGGTCAGCAACTTTAAACATTTAGACTATTAAACCTTAAACCTACTAAGGAACATTGATCTGCTTTATTACATCTTCCACTACATCTTCCACATTCACATTCTCGGCTTCTGCCTCATACGTTAATCCTATACGATGACGTAATACATCTTTTGAAATAGCCCGCACATCTTCTGGTATTACAAAACCTCGTTTGCTTAAAAAGGCCTGAGCCTTTGCAGCCAAAGCAAGATTGATACTTCCTCTTGGTGAAGCGCCATAGGAAATAAGAGGCTTTAATTTTTCCAATTTATATTTCTCCGGTTGCCGCGTAGCAAAAACGATATCCAGTATATACTGTTCAATCTTTTCATCCATATATACTTGCTTTGTGAGCTCTCTCGCCTGCAGAATTTCCGAAACAGACACAACCTGTTTCACCGAAGGCAAACCACCACCCTGTACGTTTGAACGAAGTATTAATTGCTCTTCATGCATCTTCGGATAGTCGACAATCACTTTCATGATAAAGCGGTCCACCTGCGCTTCCGGTAAAGGATATGTTCCCTCCTGCTCCAATGGATTCTGTGTTGCCAGTACTAAAAACGGTTCTGGCAATTTGTATGTAGTATCGCCAATCGTTACCTGCCGCTCCTGCATCGCTTCCAGCAGTGCACTTTGCACTTTTGCAGGCGCACGGTTGATTTCATCAGCCAGGATAAAGTTGGAAAAAATAGGTCCTTTCCTGACTACGAATTCGTTTTTCTGTTGATTATAAATCAATGTTCCTATTACGTCAGCAGGCAATAAATCCGGTGTAAACTGTATACGGCTGAACTGGGCCTGTATAGCCTGAGCCAATGATTTTATTGTAAGCGTCTTTGCAAGGCCGGGTACGCCTTCCAGCAGTACGTGGCCATTGCTTAATAACCCAATCATCAACCGGTCAAGCATGTGATGCTGACCTACGATTATGTGCCCGACTTCATCCCTTATTTTGTCTGTGAATTGGCCCGTTTGGGCAATGCGTTCGTTTAACTGACGGATATCGTCTGCGGTTTTCAACATAGTAATAGATTATGGTGACCAAAATTACGATCTGGCTTCTGCAATTTTCACGCCATGTAATAACCGGCAGGGAAATTGCGTTTACCTTAAACGTATTTCTACCGTCTGAGCGTGTCTTTCGGGAGACTATTTTTAAAATAAAGCCTGACCTATGCAAAAAAAAGCACTCTATCCAGCCCTTATAATTTTTTCCGGGGCTTGTGTTTTCTTCGCCTGCAAAAAGGATTCAACTAATAACAATACTTCTGGTAAAACGAAGACACAATTAATCACTTCATCCACCTGGCGATTCGATAATGCTAAGCTGGCAGGTGTTGATGTATCCGGCGCTTTTGATGACTGCGAAAAAGATAATACCGTAACCTTTGTTTCCAACGGTACCGGCACTGTCGATGAAGGCGCTACAAAATGCGATGCAGCAGATCCACAAACTGTTCCTTTTGATTGGACTTTTGAGAACAATGAATCATCAATTCATACAACAACTCCATTATTTCCCGGCACCAGCGATTTTAAAATAAATTCGCTTTCGGAAACACAGTTAGCCGTTGCAAAGGACACTGTTATTTTGGGAACAACACAGACTTTCGTCGTAACATTCAAGCATTAAACACTAACTAAGATACTTTCCGACAATTGGCATACGTCTTCCTACTCCAAACGCTTTATTGCTCACCCGGATAATCGGGCAAAACTGGTTCCTCTTGTATTCATTTGTGTTGACTAATTTCAACACTCTAGTCACCAATGCAGCATCAAACCCTTTAGCAATAATTTCTTTCGGGCCCCGACGTAGCTCAATATATTCATATAATATTCTGTCAAGGATATCGTAATCAGGTAAGCTATCACTGTCTTTCTGATTAGGGCGTAGTTCGGCAGATGGCGGCTTCACTATGATGTTTGAGGGTATAACCTCCTTAACTCTGTTGATGTGCTTTGCCAGTGCATACACCTGCATCTTATATAAATCACCCAGCACGCCCAAACCTCCAGCCATGTCGCCGTAGAGTGTTCCATAACCAGTAGCCAATTCACTTTTATTGGAAGTATTCAGTAGTATGTAACCAAATTTATTGGCAATCGCCATCAATAAATTACCTCTTGTGCGGGCCTGTATATTTTCTTCGGCTAATCCAAAAGGAAGTTCTTTGAATATCGGCCGGAGTTCTGTCAAAAAAATTTCAAAAATGTTTTTTATAGGAACGATGTTATACTCATTTTCCAAATTCTTACTCAATTGTTCTGCATCATCTACCGAATGTGAAGTAGAAAATTGAGATGGCATCAATATCGCTCTTACATTTTCTTTTCCCAACGCTTCTACCGCCAATGCCTGTACGACAGCGCTATCAATACCACCTGAAGCTCCGAGTATGGCTTTGCTGAAACCCATTTTACCGAAGTAATCTTTTATCCCAAGTAAAAGCGCCTGGTGAATTTCTTCGATATTTTTTTCACCGGTTAAATATGCAATTGTATCCGAGCCATACCCTACGTCGGCTGAGGAATAATAATATTTTTCTTCAATGGGCTTTGAAGAATGTTGTAAAGTACATAGTTTTTCAAGATCGAACATTGCATAGTCTTCTTCGAAATAGCTCATCTCTTTCACTTTATTGCCGTTGATATCATAAACAAGGCTTCCTCCATCGAATACTATCTCTGTTTGCGAGCCAACGGTATTGCAATACAACATTGGCAATTTGTACTTTATCGTATGCGCCTTTACGATACTATTACGGACAATATCCTGGGCATAATTATAAGGCGATGCAGAAATATTGATCATAACATCCGGGGCAAAAGGCATCAGTTGCTCCATTGGTGTAATCCTGTACAATGGATTATCACCCATATTCCAGATGTCCTCGCAAATTGTAATGGCTAATTTCTTTCCTTTAAAATTGGCGATGTTCCATTGATAAGCCGGTTCAAAATAACGATACTCATCAAATACATCGTAGTTCGGAAGAAGTGTTTTATGTATCTCTGCCTTTATCTCTTTTTCGTACAATAAAAACGCAGCGTTGAACAGATCTTTTCCTTCCACGCGGGGGTTTCGTGCAGGGCTTCCGATAATTACACCAATCGTATCGGCGTATTCACAGATCACGTCAATAGAAGCGTAACACTGGTTGATAAAATCGTCAAATTCCAGGAAGTCACGGGGAGGATAACCGCAAACACACAACTCAGAAAAAACTACGAGATCTGCTCCGTCATTTTTTGCTTTCTCAATTCCTGCAATTATTTTCTTCCTGTTTTCTTCAAAATTGCCAATATGATAATTCTGCTGGGCTAATGCGATTTTCATAGCGCAAAGTTACAGATTTAGGAAAAAGGCATCGAGAAGAGAGAAGGCACAAAGGCATCAAGGCACAGAGGCACAAAGTAAAAGTCATAGCCGTAAGTTGTCTATGGTCAATAGTCAAAAGTGCATTCAGCAGAAGATACTTTGTGCGTATGTGCCTTCTCCCTCCTCGATGCCTTGGTGCATCGTTGCCTTCTCTCTTCTCGTTGCCTTGTTGCCTTTGTGCCTCGTTGCCTCTGTACCTTCTCTTTAACACTGAATTTATACCTTCGCACACAACATCGAAAAACCTCTTTCGTTACTATGAGCATGCAAAAAATATCTGTTTTTGTTATTCTATCCTCTGTATTCTTTTTTTCCTGTAACGATAAATCGACAGCACCTGATATTTCAGGTATTAAAGTTTCACTAAGTACAGAACGTTTTGACAAAGATTTTTTTAGTAAGGATAGTAATGCTATGGTGTCGGCTTTGCCGGAGCTTCAGGCAAAGTATCCAACGTTCCTACCCATTTTTGTCAATTATATTTTAGGACTTGGGCCTATAAGACAGGATAATCCTGCAGCGTTTGAAGGTTCTAAACGATTTCTTCATGTCTCAAAACCGCTATTCGATTCCGTACAGAAAATCTATTCATCAACAGATGATCTACAGAATAACTTTGAAGACGCTTTCCGTTACGTAAAGTATTATTTTCCCAATTACAAAGCACCGGATAAAATCATAACAATGGTTGGACCAATTGATGGTCTTGCGCAAATGGGAACCGATCATTCTACCAATTTTATCGGTCGCGATTTTCTGGGCATCAGCTTACAGTTTTATCTCGGGGCAAATTTCTCCGCCTACAATGATGAATATTTTATCACCAATGTAGCGCCGCAATACCGAAGCCGTCGTTTTGAAAAAAAATATATTGTTCCCGATGCGATGAAATTAATTGTAGATGATTTGTTTCCCGATCAAACAAATGGCAGGCCATTGATTGACCAGATGATTGAGAAAGGAAAACAATGGTGGCTGTTGGATAAATTCTTGCCGTCCATGGCTGATTCTTTAAAGACAGGTTATACACAGCGACAACTGGAATGGTGCAAGGTGAATGAAGGATTGATCTGGAATCAAATCATTACCAACGAAAACTTATACAGCATAGATCCTGTATCGATACAAACTTATATTGGCGAATCTCCATTCACTCAAACAATGCCGGAACAATCACCGGGAAATCTTGGGCCATGGATCGGATTGCAAATTGTAAAAAAGTTTGTATCAAACAACTCTTCACTCACTCCGGAGCAGGTAATGAAAACAACTACAAAGAAAATTCTGGAAGAAGCCAAGTATAAACCGAAGTAACCCGTGAAAAAAAATCCCGATAGTTATCGGGAGAAAAATTAAGAGCGATTGAAGTGTTCTATATCCTCTTTTTAATTATTCTTAAACGGAACAATCATTTCAAAAGCCGGAATGTTCACCTCAAACATAGATTTGTTATTAAGGTTTTCCATTTGGTAGGTTCCTGACATTCTGCCCATCTCAGAACGAAGATTACATCCGCTTACATAAGTATATTTTTCGCCAGGAGTTAAAGTAGGCTGTACACCAACTACCCCTTCTCCTTCCACTTCCCGGCTGGTACCATTGCTGTCAAATATGTTCCAGTGGCGCCGGTGCAGTTTTACCGCAAATGAGTTGTGATTCTCGATGCTGATTCGATAAGCAAACATAAATTCCAATTGCAGCGGGTTGCTGTAATCCGGCTGGTAAAAAGTTTCTACACTTACTTCAACGCCTTCGGAAATTGTACTTGTCATAGCTTATATTGTAAATGTAAAGAAAAACCACAACGATCGTATCTGTTGGTGATTGTTTTAGTAGAAAACCCGCTTTCACCCTGCTATAAAGGATGGAAAATTATTCATCAACACTTCACAACGCTTTACAGAACAACCCCTAATTTTGAAGCATATTCCATGATTTTTTCAGACGATTGGCTTAAGGTTTATCATTTAGCAATAGTTGAGTGACTAAACGTGGGCCATTGTTATTTAAATACTTAAAATACTATATACATGAAAATTGCAGTCGCCAAAGGTGATGGTATTGGGACCGGAAATAATGGATGCAGTTTTAAAAATATTTGAAGCCAATAAGGTGCCGCTTGAATATGAGTTTGTAGAAATGGGGAAATGGGTGTTCGATAAAGGTTTCAACAATGGAATGACGCCGGAAGCGAAACTGGCAATTGAATCATTGGGGCTTTTATTTAAAGGGCCGATGGAAACACCAAAAGGAAAAGGCGTTAAAAGTATAAACGTTACCGCAAGGAAAACATGGAATACCTACGCGAATAAAAGAGCTTTTCAAAGTTTGCACGGTGTGGATACAGTTTTCAGTAAAGCAGGAATTCCAATTGATGTTACCGTTGTTCGCGAAAATATCGAAGATACCTACGGTGGTATCGAGCATATGATTACGCATGATGTAGCATTAAGCCGTCGCTTCATTACACGACCAGGCAGTATGCAAGTGATCCGGTATGCATTTTTAATGGCAAAACAAAAAAATGCAAAACGCATTACCTGTGGTCATAAAGCAAACATCATGAAAATAACTGACGGACTTTTTCTTGAGTGCTTTTATGAAGTGGCCAAGGAATTTCCTGAATTAAAAGCAGATGATATCATCGTAGATGATCTCTGTATGAAATTGGTTA
The DNA here is from genome assembly GCA_049840875.1 of Chitinophagaceae bacterium. Taxonomy (GTDB): domain Bacteria; phylum Bacteroidota; class Bacteroidia; order Chitinophagales; family Chitinophagaceae; genus JAFDYH01. The sequence continues at coordinate 1,155,614 of JASGJE010000011.1, forward strand.
CTCGTCCTGATACCTTTGATGTTGTTGTATTAACCAATCTGCAGGGTGATATTGTATCTGATCTTTGCGCCGGCCTGGTTGGCGGTTTAGGCTTTGCCCCATCTGCAAACATCGGCGATCATATCTCAATTTTTGAAGCGGTACATGGAACGGCGCCGGATATTGCCGGTAAAAACATCGCCAATCCTACAGCGCTATTATTGAGCGGCATTGCAATGCTCCGTCACGTTGGCTTGACAGGTAATGCAGGCGAAATTGAAAACGCATTATTATACACACTCGAAAGCGGCGTACATACAGGCGATTTTGGTGATAAAACAAAACCTTCGGTAAATACAACACAATTCGCTGAAGCAATTATCAACAATTTTGGAAAGAAGCCTGCCGTTGGCGCAAAAGAAATCATTCCAAACCAGCCAGGCACCCCTACTCCCTTTAAGCTGGCTCAGAATTCAATGATGGTTTCCAATGAAACAGGTAACGAAGATATTGTCGGCGTGGATCTCTTTATCGAAAGCCAGGAACAACCAGAAGCCATCGCCCATAAATGTCAACGACATGCCGGTGTTAAGTTCAAACTGGTTAACATCAGCAATCGCGGCACACAGGTATGGCCTACCGGTTCTGTATATACAAACCTAGTAAATCAATACAACGTTCGCTTTGAAAGTCTTGATGATTCGCCATTGAACCAGCAAGATGTAATTGGCCTTTATGTCAGTATGAGCGGCAATTTTAAAATCTGCTCGCTTGAATTATTGAATAGCTGGGACGGAAAGAAAGCATACAGTCTGGCGCAGGGGCAGTAAGAGTTGTGCGGTATCAGGAGGGAACGTTCAAATTATTGGAAACTTCCTATATTTTTCTGTGAAAAGTTCAGTGACACTCTATATACTTGACTTTATCCCACAGTTTTTCCCGTTGTTTAGGAAGCAACCGTTGCCAACCTAATCATTTGCAATATTTAAGAAAATGAAAAGAGGGGTTCAATAATCTAATTGAACCCCTCTTTTTGACTATAGTCGGTATTTTTAGCTTCCTTATTCTGCTTGTACCACAAATGTGATTGGCTGTTTACGATAAGCTTTTACCTGGCGACCATTTTGTTGAGCAGGTGTCCATTTCGGCCCTTTCTTAATGATCTTTACAGCTTCATCTTCCATACCAAAACCGTGACTGGTTAATGGCTTTACATCACTTATGTTGCCTTCCTTATCCACGATAAATTGTACCCATACAGTGTAAGAACCTTCAGGCGCACCATTGTCAACAGGTGTATTTGCATTCAGGTTTCTTTCAAGATATTTACGCCATGCACTTTCACCACCGGGGAAAGCAGCTTCAATTTCCACCTTTTCAAATATCTTGTTTTCGTCGTCTTCTTTCTTTTCTTCAATAACCTGCTTACCCTGGTCAACCGGTGCAGCAAGACCTTCATCTTTTATACCTTCCTGGTTTGTAACGTCAATTTTGGTATCCTCTAACTGCTTTGTTTCAGGTGGTATTTCATCCTTCTTCACCTCTTCATCTTTTACGATTTTGGGAGGTGTGAACTTTGTCATTTCCACCTTCGGAGGCTCTTGCTTTGGCGGTGGTGGCGGAGGAGGCTCAGGCTTCTTCTCTTCCTCTTGCTTGAGGTCTTCAAGAACCACATCTTTTACATTTAGCTTACCGTTATCCTTCGATTTCAGGCTATTCGCCAGAAATGAGCCACCCAGTGCGATGAGCGCAATAGAAGCAGTAATAATCAACGCTCTGGTGATACGGCTATTATAGGTTTTCCGTAACTCATAAGCGCCGTAGTCCTTATTACGCCCCTCAAAAACCAGGTCAAGGATATCAGCGTTTAGAATTTTGTTTGCTTCCATTTTAAAGTTTTATTAAGAATTAGGATGCAAAACATGCATCATTCCATATTACTATTTTACTATTTGGCTGGCGCCGTTTCTGCTGTCGGAGCAACATATGTTCCTTCAGTCTTATGAATCAGGTCCAATTCCTGGGGGAAAAGGTCAACCATTGCAAAGCGTTTCACCCCATTGATAGTCATCTCATCCAGGATGTCAACCGTATTTTTATACGTCGCATCCGGATCTGGCTTAATTACCACTACAAAATCTCTATCCAGGCAAGAATTCTTATCACCGCCATTCTTAGCCCAAATAGCTTCGCAACCAGCATCATGAACGTGGCTTGCAATAACCGCCTTTCTTTTACTGATAATCTCGTCACGGATTTTTGCAAAAGTGGTAGTCTGAAAATTGGAGGCATCGGGCAATAACTGGCCTTCATAGTAATACACTACGTTATTCTTAGCCAGCATTATTGTCAGCGCTCCTGACTCTTTCGCCTTGTTCTGATCTTTATCGTCTTTAGTATCCTTTGGCATATAAAGATCCATTGTGGATGGTGTGCTCATCGTCGTAGTAAAAATAAAGAACGTGATAAGCAAAAAACCAAGATCCACCATCGGCGTCATGTCAACACGGGTAGAAAGTTTTTTCGCTTTCTTCACACCTGGGCCCTTCTTATGACCGCCACCACCACCGCCTTCTTCTATACTTGCCATAGTTTAAGTTTTAGGATTATGAAATTATTGTGGTTTAGCCCCCGCTTTCGCTTCAGCTGCTCTTTCCTTAGATAACTCTGTGCCTGCCGGAACGTCTTCCACTGCTGTTACCAATTGAAATTTGTAAATATCATTACGTTTAAATGAATTCAATATCTCTTTAAACTGAGGATATTTAGCATTGTTATCGCCCTTAATCAAATAGTTGATTTTCTTATTTGTGCTGGCAAAAGCATTAACAGCGTCGCGAATCCAGTAGGTCAGTTCATTACTTGCAGAGTCCTTGATCGGAATACCAGGTTGTTTTATGTTACGCTGATCATCTGCAGGAATGGCCAATAACTGTTTTAGCTGGGTGAATGGAACACCGATTGCGGGCGTTTTTACAAAATTTCTCATTTCAGCTTCAGTAAGCCCCAACTGTCTTGTGTCATTCATGTTTTTAATGACAGTATATTTTAAAGTGGGGTCTTTCTCAGCCTGCATGGAAAAAAATACACGACCGGAACTATCAAGAACTACAAGTATGGCATCATTCTCAGGAAGAGCTTTTGTAGAAACTGAATTCGGTGTTGTTATCTCCACCGGTTCAGGGGGCTTAAATTTTGTCGCCAGCATGAAGAAAGAAAGAATCAGGAAGGCCACGTCCACAAATGGGGTCATGTCCGTCGCCGTACTCTTCTTAGGCATTTTTACACTCGGCATTGTCTTCTGATTTTTAGATTATAAGATTCATTTGTTTTCACTTTCCATAAACATGGTTCTCTTATTTATAAAGAGAAGCAAAGCTTTGTGTCAATGTGAAACCAGATTCATCTATGCCGTAAGTAATTGCGTCGATTTTTGTAGTAAATACGTTATACATGATCAATGCTACCGCTGAAGTTCCGATACCCAATGCTGTATTATAAAGGGCTTCTGAGATACCTACCGCGAGTTGGCTTGCAGCGCCTGCGCCACCTTCTTCACCTAATGCGGAGAACGATTTAATCATACCAATAACTGTACCCAACAGGGCGATCAACGTACCAACTGATGTGATGGTAGAAAGAAACACGAGGTTTTTCTGCAACATTGGTAATTCAAGTGCAGTAGCTTCTTCTACTTCTTTTTGAATAGCCAATACTTTTTGCTCTGTATTCAAATGTTGCTCGCCGATCATTTCTTTATAGCGGCGAAGACCCGCTTTCATTACGTTTGAAACTGATCCGCGTTGTTTGTCGCACTCGCTTAAAGCTGCATCTACATTCTTGTTTGCGAGGTGATATTGCACTTTGCGGATAAAATCAGAAATAGAACCATTACCCAATGCTTTACGGATAGTGAGATATCTTTCGATTGAAAATGTAACCACCATCAAAAACATACCGATCAAAAGCGGTACGATGATTCCACCTTCGTAAATTCTATGGAACGCATCCTTTGGTGTTTTATGCTCTGGCCAGAACCAGCCTTCACCCTGAGTTTTAAATCCATCAGGATTCCCCATAATAAAACGCCAGATACAGTATCCGGCAACAACGCACAAGATCGGAGCGATCCATGAAATTGCATTTCCGCCTTTTTTTGCCTGAACAGACGTAGCCTTAACAGATGCGGTTGCAGTCGGTTTTGTTTCAGCCATGATCGTAATTTTTTAGTGTGTTTTAAAAATTTAAAAATTAAAGTCCAGAAATATCCGTTTACAATTCTAAGAAAAAAAGTTTTTAAAAATCGTTACTCTGAGTCGAATTTTCTTAAGGAAAGGCCTTCAAGTTAAGGATTTTTTCCAATGCACCAACTCTTTGATAAATTATTTATCAGATTAGAAAAGATGCACACGTTTGTTATTTATTCATAGCGGAGAGCTTCAATAGGATTCAGTCTTCCAGCTTTCAATGCAGGGTATAACCCGGCGGCTAAACCAACTGCAGTACAAATTAAAATTCCATATACAATCCATCGCCAGGGCACAACGAAACCAGTACCCAAAACAATAGAGAATAAGTTGCCGATCAATATACCCAGAATAATTCCGAATATAGCGCCCATTATACTTATAATGACAGCTTCCGTTAAGAATTGCTGCCGCACCATTTTACTTTTTCCACCAATCGCTTTTATCAGTCCTACTTCTTTTGTTCGTTCTGTTACCGACACAAGCATTATGTTCATCAGACCGATAGCCGCACCGATTAATGTGATCAAACCTATTACTGTTGCAGAGATCGTAAGAAAACCAAGGCTATTCATTGCCTTTTCTGCAATACTATCGCTACGGTCAAGAATGAAATTATCTTGTTCCGTTATTGTCAGCTTTCTTACCGCTCTGAATGTTGCATCAGCTTCCCCCATTGAGTTTTCTACTTGCTTGATATCATCCGTCATGATGCCGATCGAATAGGAAGCAAACCCTGGTGGAAAATTCCTGTCGACATTTTTATAACTGGTGATTACAATATTATCCCTGTTAAACCCAAACGATGATCCCTTACTTTCCAATACGCCCAACACTCTGAATGGAAGGTTATTCAGCCGCACAATCGCATTCACCGCCTTTTCAGGATTTCCCTTGAATAAAGTAGATGCAACACTGTACCCTAATACACAAATATTTCTACCGGTAATTACATCAATATTATTCATATTTCTGCCAGACCGTAGCTTGAACCCATTTAATAACAGGTAATTTTCATCGCCGCCGAGCAGCAATACGTTTGGACTAGTTTTACGATCTTCAAAAGCCACCAGTGAATTTCTGTTGGCGAATACAGAAATACTTGATGTTGCGGGAAAATGATAGTATTTCTTAAAATCCTCTGCTTCGTCGATAGTGATCCGTTTATCGAGATTGGATTTCTTTTCTTTTTTTGCACCTTTCTTTTCCAATTGCAAATCGGAACCACCGCCGCCGCCGAAATGAATCTGTCTTTCTTTATAGCGAATCGTAAATCCATTAGCGCCCATGGAAGAGAAGCTTTCCGTGAGCTTCTGATTCATCGCCGTAATAGCGGTAATAATACCAACAAGGGCCATAATACCAAAAGCAATAATTGCCACAGTAAGGCCGGTGCGGAGCTTGTTGCTTCGTACAGTGCGGGAGGCCAAAGAAAATACGTCGCCGAAATTCATGCGCCCCTAAATTAAGGAAAGAAGACCGAACAAAAACGAACTCTTGAAAATCGGTAACTCAGAAATAATACCAATTAAGCAGCAGGCTGGGGAATAATCCAAGAATAATAATCAGTGCTGCAAGAAAAACCAACGCAGTCTTAAAGCCAGTTGTGACTGACATATCAGCATTTACATCGCCTTCTTTAAAGTACATGGCCTGTATTACCCTGAAGTAATAATACACACTTACCGCTGCCATCAATACCGCAAAAAGTATCAGCCATAAACCATGGCCTGTAGCCATTGCCGCCTTTAGCATATAGAATTTGGAAAGAAATCCTGCCGTTAACGGTATGCCTGCAAGTGACAATAAGAATATAGTGGTTGTTGCAGCAAGCAGCGGTTGCTTTTTCGAAAATCCATTAAAGCCCTCAAAGCTAAAATCTTTCAATTTTATCAGCACAGCAAAAACACCGATAGTGGCGAGGCTATAAGCCGCAGCATACAATATCAATCCCTCTTTGGCATCCTCATTCATCGCATACAAGGCAAAAAGCATAAAGCCAGCTTGTGAAATGCTGGAATAAGCCAGCATTCTCTTTACACTTTGCTGGAATACAGCTGTGACATTCCCTATAAATAACGTTGCAGCCGCAATGATTGTAACCAGTAATTCCCATTTCGGCTTAAGCGTTGAAAACTCAGCTCCGAATAATCGTATAAATCCAGCAAAGACTGTGACCTTCACAATAGTTGCCATGAAAGACGTGAATACCGCAGGTGCGCCGTCATACACATCCGGCGTCCAGAAATGAAACGGAGCGGCAGAAACTTTGAACGACATCGAGAACAACAGCAATATCATACCAGCTGTCAACAGACTGGTAACAGAAGGCACGCCGCCTCTGGTTGCTTGTGCTACTTCACCAATAGAAGCAACTGTCATGAATGTTCCTTTGGCGCCATAAATAAGTGCAATACCCATCAGCATAAGGCCTGTTGAGAATGCACCCATTAAAAAATATTTCAGTGATGCTTCGTTGCTTTTAAGATTTCTCTTATCTGCACCTGTGAGAATATAAAGTGGTATGGAAATAATTTCAATACCAAGGAAAAGTATAAGTAATGATTGGAAGGATGTTACCAATGTGATACCGCAAAGAATAAAAAATATCAGGGCGAAATATTCTGAATAGCTATCGCCGACTTTTTCCATGTCGCGTGCTGACAACAGGAAATAAATAAACGTTGAAACAAATGCGATACCGTTAAATATAAGGGAATAGCGATCAAAGGCAATCATATCTCTTGTATTGATATGAATCAGCACTTTGCCATACATTTCAAGTACATTGACAACAATGAGCAAAAGAAGGCCTGCTATAGCAAGATTCCGTACAGTTGCTTTTTCTTTTACAATAAAGCTGCTGAACATCATGATAACACCCCATAAAGCCGATAACAATAATGCGTTCATAGTCTCCTTCTGTTAATGCCCCTTTATGATGGAAAATTGATCTGTCTTTTTTGTAATTGCATCCACAATTGCGTTCGTCATTTCTATCATTGGCTTTGGATAAATACCAATCACAAAAATGATAGCGACCACCAGGATTAAAATTGCTTTTTCATTCAGCCGCAGGTCGAGCGTTGATTCAGTTAGCGAATTTGTATTGCCATAAAATACTTTCCGGATCATGTTCAACGTATACACTGCGCCGAGTATAATGCCAAGTCCCGATAGTATTGTAAACGCCATTGTGTACGCCGTTTTACCGGTAAAGATTCCATTGAACATCAGGAACTCGCCGATAAAACCATTCGTCAGCGGCAATGCAATATTCGCAAATGCAATCACCACAAACAATATAGCCATGGCCGGCGCTTTTTGAGCAAGCCCTCCCAGCTCTGATATCTTTCTTGTTCCGAATTGGCGTTCTATCAATTCAATGATTACCCACAAACCGATGATATTAATACCATGATTGAACATTTGAAGCAACACACCTTGCGTACCGATTTTTGAAAGCGCAAACACCGCTGCACACATTAAACCAATATGCGCTATCGAAGAATATGCAACTAATCTTTTCAAATCATCTTGCTGCATAGCTAACAACGAACCATACACAATTCCTATTACCGCCATTGACATTACGACATCTCCCCATGAGTAAGATGCCATCGGTAGCACAGGCAATAACCATCTTAATAATCCAAGCAATCCCATTTTTACCATTACTCCGCTCAATATCATTGTTACGGCAGTCGGCGATTGCTCGTACGTATCCGGCTGCCAGGTATGAAATGGGAAGATTGGCATTTTGATTGCAAACGCAACAAAGAATAACCAGAATACCCATGACTGAGTGCCGTTATCGAGTTTAAGGTTGTAAAATGACTGAATACTAAATGAATGATCCGGAGTGAACTGGTACAGGTAGATAATACCTACAAGCATCAGCAATGAACCAACAAATGTGTAAATAAAGAATTTAAAAGTAACCTGTATTCTTTTTTCGCCGCCCCATTGTGAACATAGAAAATAAACTGGTATCAATGCCAGTTCCCAGAAGAAGTAAAAGAGCAAAGCGTCCATCGCAAGAAATACACCCATCAAACCTGTTTGCGATAAAAGCATTAATGCAAAAAAACGACTTGCATTCTTATAGTTGCTGTTCCATGTCGCTATGAAAACGATTGGAAACGATAAAGCGGTTAACAGACAAAGTACCTGACCAATACCATCCAATTTGATTGCAAAACTGCTACCGAGATTACCTAACCATTCTGCGTTAAACTCCAGGTTACTTGCTTTATTCATTGCAGTTAAACCCAACACTGACACAACTAATGTGATAATCGATGAGAATAAAGCCCATGAACGAACAGACTTTTCATTTTTAATAAAAAATGCAGCCAAGCCAGTCAGTAAAGGAACCAGTATTAAAAGAAATGCAATCATAATCCCATATTCAAAAGTAAAAATTCAAAAAATCGTCTAAGAACAGTGCCGTTATTTTTACTTTTTAATTTTTATTTTTTAATTGTCTTTTATTTTCTGATAAAAAACTGCAACACAAAAAACACCAACATACTCACCACCATCAATAACACATAAGTCCCTACCTGTCCGCTTTGCAACCAACGCAATTGACGTCCTCCATAATTAACCAAACGGCCAACACCATTTACTATGCCATCAACAACTTTTTTGTCAAAGAATGAATTCAGGAAAGAGCCTAATGCATTCAATGGCTTTACAATGATTGCGTCATATAATTCATCAACGTACCATTTATTCTCAAGCACTTTTGCGAAACCGGTTGCTTCTTTTTCTTTGTAATTTCTGTATTGCGACCAGGCAAAGCCAATCATGATTAAAACTGCTATGGTTGACACAGCCATTAATGTATATTCTGTACTATGCAAAACTTCTTCGCCCGAAGAAGAAACACTTGCTAATACCGGGCTTAAAAATGCAGTCAATCTATCCCCGCCATGAACTATGGCTTCGGGAATACCGATCCAACCACCAACAAAGGAAAGAATTGCAAGAACGATCAACGGAATCGTCATTGCGGCAGGACTTTCATGTAGATGATGTTCCTGCTCATGTGTGCCGCGGAACTTACCCGTAAAAGTGAGAAAGAATAAGCGAAACATGTAAAAGGCGGTCAGCAATGCTGTAAACAATGCGATTCCATATAAAATTTTATTGTGTTCGTACGCACTTAACAGAATTGCATCTTTTGAGAAAAACCCACTTAATGGCGGGATACCTGCGATGGCAATACATCCGATTAAAAAAGTTGCCGAAGTTGTCCTCATCTTGCTACTCAATCCTCCCATTTTACGGATATCCTGCTCACCTCCCATGGCGTGAATAACACTACCACTGCCGAGGAATAATAACGCTTTGAAAAAGGCATGCGTCATTACATGAAATACTGCAACTGCATATGCACCGGTTCCCAATGCCAGAAACATATACCCCAATTGACTCACTGTAGAATAGGCCAATACTTTTTTAATATCGTTTTGTTTCAGTGCAATTGTTGCCGCCAATAAAGCTGTAGCTGTTCCGATAATTGCAATAATATTATTCGTGAATGCGGCCTGAGAAAATAAACTACTGCTGCGGGCGATCATATAAATACCTGCCGTAACCATTGTTGCGGCATGGATCAATGCGGACACTGGTGTAGGACCGGCCATTGCATCCGGCAACCATGTATATAATGGAATCTGTGCACTTTTACCGGTAGCGCCGATGAACAATAATAATGTGATTGCTGTAATATCTTTTGGCGAAAGTTTATTGATACTTTCCGTTGTAAATACATCAGCAAAAGATACCGACCCGATTTTCGATACCATCCAGAAGATGGCAATAAGAAAAGCAAGGTCACCAATGCGGTTCATGATAAAAGCCTTGTTCGCCGCTTTATTGTATGCTGTGTTTTTGAACCAATACCCAATTAATAAATAAGAACACAAACCAACTCCTTCCCATCCGATAAACATGATAACAAAGTTGGCACCCATCACCAGCAACAGCATGGAGAATACGAAAAGATTCAGGTAAGCAAAATACCGGGCGTAATGATCTGATTTCTCTTCATGCATGTAGGAAGCAGAATAAACATGAATCAAGAAACCAATTCCGGTAATTATTAAAAGAAATAAAGAAGACAACTGATCAATTCTGAAAGCAAATGGGATTTTCAAAGTGCCTGAAGAAATGAAATCGAAATATTCGGCAGTAAAAACATTTCCTCCTTTCACCTGGAAAAAAATCCAGAGACTCACAATAAAAGAAGCCAATACAACACCACTGCCAATAATACCAGTCAATGATTTTGATAGAGACTTTCTTCCCAATCCATTAATCAAAAAACCGATCAACGGAAAGAAAGGAATTAACCATGCCAATTGAAGCGAATTACCCATACCAAGAAGTCAAAATTCAAAAGTAAAAATTCAAAAAAGCCTGCCTTCGCTTTTTACTTTTGAATTTTTAATTTTTACTTTTTTAATGTTTTAGCCTGTTCAAAAAATTCACATCCACGGAATGAATATTCCGGTACATCATCACGATTATGGCAAGACCTACACTTACTTCCGCCGCTGCTACTACCATAATAAAGAATACGAATAACTGCCCATCTGAACCTGCAACAGTCGTCGCTGTTGTTTTTGCCAGGTAATGCATTTTTGAAAATGCCACCAGCATCAGGTTCACTGCATTTAACATCAGTTCAATGCACATGAATATAATGATCGCATTGCGACGCGTTAACACGCCAACAATTCCAATACAGAATAGAGCGATTGACAGAAATATGTAATAATTTATCGGCATCTTTTAAAAGTCAAAATTCAAAAGTAAAAAATGAAAACGGCCCTGTACTATTTTTACTTTTGACTTTTTATTTTTTACTTTTTGTTTCACTCCTTTTTCCCTATCACAACAGCACCAACCATTGCACTTAAAAATAAAATGCTGCTGATTTCAAAAGGAACAACGTATGTACTGAATAATTCTTTTCCAAGATTTTTAATTAACCCTATATCACCTTCATTGACCAATGCGCTTTGTCCTTTCACTTCTGTTTCACGCAACGCTGCTACCAGCACAAGCATCAGGCAAAGACCTGCCAAACCACCAGCCCATTGCAACCAGCGGTTCTTCTTAGGTTCCGTGCTTTTATTCAGATTCATCAACATGATCACGAAAAGAAACAACACCATGATCGCTCCCGCATAAACGATAATATTGACAATCGCTAAAAATTGAGCGTTCAGTAAAATGTAGTGCCCGGAGATGGCAAAGAAGGTAACTATTAACCATAATACACTATGAACAGGGTTTCTGCTGGTGATCACCATTAATGCACTGAACAACGCCAATACAGATAGAAACCAGAATAAAACGTGAGTTATGCTCATTACTTTAAATACTCAATTTGAAAATAACGCAAGTTGAAAATTGGTTTTGGCTGTTGCGTCATTTTCCAATTTGCTAATGTTTCGATTTGCTCCTTTCTCCCAAAGCTTTTTGATATCCTTCAGGATCTTTCACCGGGTCAGGGATCAATAAATCATCTTTCTTATAAATAAATCCCTGGCGTCCGTAATTGGCAGGCGCAAAAGTTTGTGATAAATAAATTGCGTCTTTCGGGCAAGCTTCCTCACAATAACCACAAAATATACAGCGAAGCATATTGATCTCGTATTTTGCCGCATACTTCTCTTCGCGATATAAATTTTCTTCACCTTTCTGTCTTTCTGCCGCTTCCATAGTAATAGCTTCTGCGGGACAAGCTACAGCACACAGACCGCAAGCCGTGCAACGCTCCTTTCCTTCTTCATCACGATTCAAAACATGAAGACCTCTGAATACCTGCGAAAAAGTTCGCTTTTGCTCGGGGTATTGAATAGTCGCTTTCTTCTTGAAAAAATGTCTTATTGTAATGAGCATCCCCTTTGCAATATTCCACAAGTAAATACTTTCCAGCCATGTCATTGGCTTTCGATCTACTGGTTTTGCTCTGTTTGTTAATGTTTGCATTGTTATATAAATGGCCTGGTCAGTTATTTTATTTGTATGATCTGCATCTTAGTCATGCGCGGATCAACCTCTACTCTGTCGTGTTCAAAATCTAATTTCATTTTCCACTTTTGCATGGTTAATGCCCCGATTACAGCTTCTTCTGATAAATCATCAAGCACATAAAATTCATCCGATAATTCCACATCATTGCTCATATTGAAAAATGTCCTTGTTGCATAATTAACTTCTAAAAAATTAGAAGGGTCTGCTGTCGCCATTCTCAAAGGTTTCCTAAGCAATGTCAAATCTTCTAATTGTTCTGCTATATCTTTTCGCAAAAAGGAATAATTAGCCCCACTGTCAAACAACGAATAAACATACTTATCGTTCTTTGTTCCCCTGTATAATAATGGCAGTCTTATTATTCCCATTACGCACAATTTTTCGCAAATATCTTGAATTAAAAATTCAAAACTAAAAATTAAAACCTCTGTTTTTAGCCTATGAAACTTTACTTTTTCATCAGCTATTTCTTCAGCCACAACAGCACCGCAGCCGTAACAATCATATTAAACAATGCCAGCGGTACTAATTTTTTCCACCCCAGGTTCATCAATTGGTCATAACGGAATCTTGGTATCGTCCAGCGAATCCAGATGAACACGAAAACAAAGAAAAATGCCTTCAGTAATATCACAAAGAATCCTAAAATCGCAAGTGTGTTTTGTCCCCAACCCAACGATGCTTCGTTTACAAACGGGATATCAGATCCGCCAAAAAACAGGCAAGACATTACCACCCCGCTGATAAACATGTTGATATATTCTGCAAACAAATAAAATCCAAGTTTCATCGACGAATACTCCTGGTGATAGCCAAAGTTCAATTCGTTTTCAGCTTCTGCAAGATCAAAAGGAGTACGGTTACATTCCGCTAAAGCACACACAAAAAAGATAATAAATCCCAATGGTTGGTATATAATATTCCATCCATGCTCTATCTGCGTATTTACAATCACACTCATTCTCAAATCTCCTACCAGCAACAATAATCCAAGCAATGCTAATCCCATTGGCAGTTCATACGATACCATTTGTGATGCACCTCTTACGGCTGCCAGCAAAGAAAATTTATTGTTACTCGCCCAACCGCCAATCATAACCCCATATACACCTAAACTCACTACGCCGAAAATGTACAATATTCCTATATTGATATCTGCTATTTGCAGAGGAATGTCCTGACCGAATAAATGGAGCGGCGTGCTCCAGGGGATAACAGCACTTGTAAGCAATGCTGTTATCATTGCCATGCAAGGACCAAGAATAAAGAGAAACTTGGAAGAGGTTAAAGGAATAATCTCTTCTTTGAAAAATAACTTTCCGCCATCTGCCAATGGTTGTAATATTCCGAAAATACCGGCTCTGTTAGGGCCGATTCTATCCTGCAAAAACCCAGCTATCTTACGTTCTGCATAAGTTGAATACATCGCTACTATCATCGACAGCGTAACGATCAACCCGATCAATACAAATTTTTCAACTACCAGCAAGAAAATTGAAAGTAACATCAGTTTTGTTTTATCAATCTTTGTTGAAACAATTAATTAGCATCGGAAGGTTTAGTAGTAAATGTTTTGCCCGTTGCCGGTCCATTTATCACACTCAAATCAACCTCCGGATCATTTACGTCGCTTACAGAATGTATATCCATCAATAATCTCGGCGCATGCCCACCCATCACTTCACTGATTACTTCCTGTGGCTTCTTCGCGTCAATATATTTATTCGCTGAAATAACTGAATGACGGCTAACCTTTGTCGGCCCTTCAATTTCCCAGTCACTCATTTTCTTTTTTTCAAAACGACATTCATTACAGATCCAGCCGGTTTTCCCTTCTTCAGTATTCATTATTTCGCCCCATTCATCCTTGCGGGCTGTCACACGCAATACTTCATCACCACGTTGCCAAAGCGTTACCTTACCACAACAGGTCGGACAGTTTCGATGGGCATCAACAGGTTTGGTAAACCAAACACGATTTTTAAACCGGAATGTTTTATCTGTCAAAGCGCCAACCGGGCAAACGTCAATTACATTGCCTATAAAATCATTGTGAAGATTCTTTTCGATATACGTTGCAATCTCTGAATGATCGCCACGATCTAATATGCCATGTTCTCTCTTATTAGTTAACTGATCAGCCGTAAACACACAACGATAGCAAAGAATACATCTCGTCATGTGGAGCTGAATATAATCACCGAGGCTATGTTTCTCGAATGTCCTTCTTTTAAATTCGTATCTCGTACCAGCTTTTCCATGGTCATAACCAAGATCCTGCAAATGACATTCACCAGCCTGGTCACAGATCGGACAATCCAATGGATGATTGATCAATAAAAATTCAACCACTCCATTTCTTGCATCTATTACTTTAGGGCTTGTAATATTTTTCACCACCATACCATCCATCACAGTCGTACGGCAACTTGCTACCAGCTTAGGCATTGGCCTTGGGTCAGCAGTTGATCCGGCTGCAACCTCTACCAGGCATGTGCGGCATTTACCACCACTTCCTTTCAATGGAGTATAGTAACACATTGCGGGTGGTGCAACATCTCCACCTACTTTACGGGCAGCCTGCAGAATGGTAGTACCTGCCGGCACTTCCACCGTAATGTTGTCAATAGTTACTTTAAAAAGTTTTATTTCGTCAGCCATAAATCAATTAAAAAGTCAAAAGTAAAAAGTAAAAAGCTACTCTTTCGTCGCATTTACTACAATTGAAGCGATAATGTTTGAAATTTCATCTGCTTCTTTTATCAGCTCTTTAATTTTTAATTTATTAATTTCCTGTGTGTCTCGTATTAAACAGAGCCAATACTTCGTTTCATTGGCCGATTTCAGCGCTATCAAATAAAAATTCTTCCAATCTTTTTTAGAGCTTCCGGCTTTTCCTTCAACAAGATTAGTACAGATCGATGTACCACTTCTCACAAGCTGATCAAACATCGAGTAATAAACTTTTTCGTACTTACACTCTTTTACAAACAACAAAATCTCCTTCGCAAAATAGTATGTCCGGTGTCTTATATTGTACGGCTTCGTCTCATCATTCAATTCAAATACCTCAAAATCATCCTCCACATTTTGATTTTTTACTTTTTAATTTTTACTTATGCGGTTACCGCTCTTGGCTCTGCATACCCCGCCAATCCATAATTCCTTTTCAAACACTCTTCCGGGTTCAACACATGCCATTCAAATTCATCTCTGAAATGGCGAATCGCTGCGGCTACCGGCCACGCTGCTGCATCACCCAATGGACATATCGTATTGCCTTCTATCTTTCGTTGTATATCCCAAAGCAAATCGATATCGCTCATTTTACCCTGGCCATTATCCATTCTTAGTAAAATCTTTTCCATCCAGCCCGTTCCCTCGCGGCATGGTGAACATTGTCCGCAACTTTCATGACGATAAAATCTCGCCAATGTATACGTATGCTTTACCACACACTGATCTTCATCAAAAACAATGAAACCTCCCGAACCCATCATCGATCCTGTTGCAAAGCCGCCATCAGCAAGGCTTTCATAATTCATCATTCTCGTATCGCCCTTTGCTGTCTTTAATAAAAGATTGGCTGGTAAAATGGGAACAGAAGAACCGCCGGGAATACATGCCTTCAATCGTCTTCCCTTTGCAATACCACCACAATACTCATCGCTATAAATAAATTCTTCCACACTGATGGTCATATCAATTTCATAAACACCAGGTTTGTTGATATTACCACAAGCAGAAATCAGTTTAGTACCGGTAGATTTTCCCATTCCGATCTTCGCATACTCCTCACCACCTTCATTGATAATCGGAACAACGGCAGCAATAGTTTCAACGTTGTTTACAACAGTTGGACAATCCCATACACCTTTTACCGCAGGAAATGGTGGTTTGATGCGGGGGTTACCTCTTTTTCCTTCCAATGATTCGATTAATGCAGTTTCCTCTCCGCATATATAAGCACCTGCACCACGTTGCACATAGATCTCGCAATCAAATCCGGAACCAAGAATATTTTTGCCAAGCCAACCATTGTTCTTCGCTTCAGCAATGGCTTGTTCCAGTATGTCAACAATCCATGCGTATTCACCACGGATATAGATATATGAAGTTTTGCTTCCAAGCGCATAAGAGCTTACAATAACGCCTTCAATCAAAATGTGCGGAATGAATTCCATCAGGAACCTATCCTTAAATGTGCCTGGTTCGCTTTCATCTGCATTGACAACCAAGTATCGTGGTACTCCTTCAGGCTTGGCAAGAAAACTCCATTTCATTCCGGTTGGAAAACCTGCACCACCACGACCACGCAACCCACTTTTCTTTACTTCATCCGTTACCTGGTCCGGAGTGATAATGTCTTCAGTGCTTTTTCTACACTACGATAACCACCTTCGCGGCGATATACTTCATAGCTACGAATGCCTGGAACGTTTACTTTGTCTATTAATAATTTTCTTCCCATATACCGGTATCCTAATTAAGGAGCCTGATTTCCTTTTTTATAATATTCATACAACGCTCTCAATGCCGCACCAATACCAAGCCCGACGAAAAAATAACTAAACCCTGAATTCATCCGCATCAGCACAACGAATGCGATTAAAAAAACGAGTGATAAAACCAGGTAAAATTTATAACCAAGTTTCATACTAATCAGAGTTTTGTGCTTTGTCTTGCAAATAACTGCCAACCCTTCTTATTCTGCAGCCACACTTCCATTACAAATAAATTCAACTCAAACGCTTTACCATCTCTACCCCGCTTGCACTTACTCGTTCCTGCACGATAGCCTTTTCTTTTCCTGCATCGATAGATACGGCAGTCTGTTCAATCTTCTGGTAAACAAGAAAACCACTCATCATATCATCTACTACATTCTTTTTGTTCTGTACCCATCCGCTTGAATGACCATAAGCAACATCTTTGTGCAATAACGCATTTACTGAAGCACTATCCTTGTTGATCAATGCCTTTTCTAATTTTGTAACTGCAGCCAACACGGCAGCTGTATCTTTTTGAGCAGATGCCGCAATTGTGGCGAAAAGAAATAACGCTATGATAAAGATGTACCGCATATTTTATTTTGCATCTTTTGGATAATCGTAGTTGAACATCCAATTGACGCCATACTTATCTGTTAGCATTCCAAACTTTGCACCCCAGAATGTGTCTTGCAATGGCATCGTAATAGTCGCTCCGTCCGACAATGCAGCAAACTTCTTTTCTATTTCTTCCAATATGTCGAAACTAAGTGACAGGTTTACATTGGTACCGTTGGTTGATAAATGCCCTGGCATACCATCCGAAACCATGAACAATAAATCGCCAGCCTGGAAACTTGCGTGCATAATCTTGTCTTTATAATCAGGCTTTACCTCCACCGGCGATTGACCAAAAGTTTGTTGAAAAAGGATCTTTCCATCAAAGGCCTTTGAATAAAATGACAGTGCTTCGGCTGCATTTCCATTAAAACTTAAGTATGGTACAATCGCATTCATAACTATATGCTTAATTATTCAAAGCGGCTTTGCTTCTGCACTCCTCAACTATCGCATCTATCTTTTCCCTGGTCAGATGTTCCCTGTAGGTTTTTCCCATCTGCATCATCGGCGCATAACCGCAAGCTCCCAAACACTCAACCGTCTTCAAAGTAAACAAACCATCACTGGTCGTTTCACCTGGCTTTATGCCAAGTTTTTCGTTGATATACTTAATAATATCATCGCTACCATTGATCATGCACGGACCTGTCTGGCACACTTCAAACATATACTTTCCAACCGGCTTCAAATTATACATGCTATAAAATGTAGCCACTTCATACACTTCAATCGGTTCGATCTTCAGCAATGAAGCCACATAATCCATCGTGTCGCTGCTC
Organism: Chitinophagaceae bacterium; assembly: GCA_049840875.1. Classification (GTDB taxonomy): domain Bacteria; phylum Bacteroidota; class Bacteroidia; order Chitinophagales; family Chitinophagaceae; genus JAFDYH01. The sequence goes on from JASGJE010000011.1 coordinate 1,173,785, forward strand.
AACCATCCGCCAAATTCCTGTTGCGCTAAATGCAATACAGGCAACAAAGCACTCTTTTGCCTTCCCACAGGATAGCGGGCTATAATTGACTCAACCTCTTTTAATTTCTGTTCTGAAAAAATCATATCAATTTGAAAATTTGAAAATATGCAAATGTGAAAATTTATCAGATAAAGAAATCATTATCACATTTTCAAATTTGCACATTGTCTCATTGTTTTACGCATCCATCTCTCCTGCTATCAAATTCAAACTACTCATTACGATAATCGCATCACTGAGCATCGCCCCTCTTGTCAGTTCTTCGTAAGCCTGGTAATAAATAAAACAAGGCCTTCGGAAATGCAGACGATATGGTGCACGGCCACCATCACTGATAAAATAAAATCCTAACTCACCATTCGCACCTTCTATCGAATGATACACTTCACCTTTCGGCATATCGATTTCACCCATTATGATTTTGAAATGCCAGATCAGCGCTTCCATTTTAGTATATACGTCTTTCTTTTCAGGAAGATAATATTCCGGAATGTCTGCATGATAAACGTCTGCCTCTGCTCCTTTGAATTGTTCCAGCTTTTGCATCGCTTGCTTTACGATGCTGATGCTTTGCCACATTTCTTCGTTACGTACCAGGAAACGGTCGTAACAATCACCAGTCGAACCTACCGGAACCGTGAAATCAAAATCTTCGTAACTCGAATATGGATTCATCGCTCTTACATCGTAGTCAACACCCGCAGCACGGAGATTGGGGCCAGTAAATCCATAATTCAAGGCACGATCAGCGCTTATTGCACCAGCGCCAATCGTTCTTTCCATAAATATCCTGTTGCGTGTAAAGAGGTTTTCAAACTCTTTCAATACACGTGGATATTCATCTAGAAACTTTTGTATTTTCTGAAATGCGATATCATTGAAATTTCTTTCAAAACCACCGATACGGCCAATATTAGTCGTTAACCTCGAGCCGCATATCTCTTCATAAATTTCATAGATCAATTCACGATACTGCATCACATACAAAAAGCCTGTGTAAGCGCCACTATCTACACCAACAATTGAATTGCAGATCAGGTGATCTGAAATTCTTGCAAGCTCCATAATAACGACCCGGAGATAATCAACCCGCTTCGGCGTTTTTACGCCCAATAATTTTTCGCAGGTTAAATGCCAGCCCATATTGTTCAGTGGAGCGGAACAATAATTGAGACGATCCGTAAGAGGGGTGATTTGATATAACGGTCTGCGTTCAGCGATTTTTTCGAAAGCGCGGTGAATGTACCCGATTGTCTGTTCTGCAGACACAATCCGTTCGCCATCGAGCTCCAGTATATTCTGCATTACACCATGCGTTGCCGGGTGTGTAGGCCCGAGGTTGAGCGTGGTGGTGGTCTTCTCAATACTTCCTTCCGGTAATTTTATATGTTGTTCCGACATTACTGCCTTTATAGTGTTTTTAATTGCCAACTACTAACTGCCAATTCTTTACTCATACAATTTCCTCTCCCACATTCCCTTTATCTGACTCTATAATAGTTCCGTGATCTGTTTTCTCCGTACCAAAACCAAGTGTGCCGCCGCGTCCAAACATTTCATCATCTTTATCAATACGGCTTTGATCTTCCAATGGAAATTCTTTCCGCATCGGAAAGTAATCCATCTCATCAACGTTCAGTATTCTTTTCAATTTGGGGTGACCAACAAAATTGATTCCGTAAAGCTTGTATGTCTCCCGTTCCTGCCAGTTGGCAGTGGCAAACAAAGCTGTCGCTGTATAAACATCCGGTTTATTTACGTCTGTAAATACTTTGAATCGAACACGAATATTATCTTCCAGGTTATGCAAATGATAAACTACACCTAATTCCTTTCCTTTATTCTCCGGAAAATGAACGCCACACAAATCGGTCATAAAGCGAAACTTCAGCTCAGCATCATCGTATAAAAAATTAAGCACCTTCAGATTCAATTCTTTCGGCGCTTCAAATGTGAGCAATCCGTAAGATTCTTCAAAACTGGAAACTCTGATCGCTGAATTTCTCAACCAGCTTAGCCTTTATCGTTTCATTTGTTAAACTCATATGAGATCATAAGTCAAAATTCAAAAGTAAAAAATCAAAATTGTGATCCTTCTTGCCTTTGTCTTGTTTTTACTTTTGACTTTTTAATTTTTACTTATTGTATTCCGTAACTCTCCAGCAATGCCTTATATTTCTCACTGCTTCTTCTTCGCAAGCTTTCTTTTTCCTACCAGGTCCTGTATACGCATCACGCCATCGATAATTGCTTCAGGCCTTGGAGGACAACCCGGAACATACACATCAACTGGTACTACCTGGTCCATACCTTGCAATACACTGTAAGTATCAAATATACCGCCGCTGCTGGCGCAAGCGCCAACGGCGAGTACCCAACGCGGTTCAGCCATTTGCAGATAAACTTGTTTTACTACCGGGCCCATTTTTTTAGCAATGGTTCCCATTACCATCAACAAATCACACTGGCGTGGTGAAAAACCTACTCTCTCAGAACCGAAACGAGCTAAGTCATAATGAGCACCCATTGTTGCCATGAATTCTATACCGCAACAGGATGTTGCGAATGGCAAAGGCCAGATCGAATTCTTTCTTGCTAATCCGATCACTTTATCTAGAGAAGTTGCAAAAAAGCCTTCACCTTGGTGCCCTTCAGGCATCTCTCCTACCATGCTGATATCTGTTACCAGCTTTTTCTCCTTTATGTTATATGATACCGGACGCATAAATTAAAAATTAAAATCTAAAAATGAAAAATACAAACCAGAAGTATGCAGCCATATTTTTCACTGTTCACTTATCACTCTTCACTTTCTAGTCTTCCCACTTCAATGCCCCTTTCTTTATGATATAAATAAAGCCACAAAGAAAAAAAGCAACAAATAGCAATACTGCAAAAAATCCTTCCCAATGCAGGTCTTTAAAATTCACTGCATAAGGATAAAAGAAAATCACTTCTACATCAAACAATACAAATAAAATTGCGGTCAGAAAATATTTAATCGCCATCGGCTGCCTTGCATCACCATGTGTTTCGATACCGCTGGCAAACGTCTGTAACTTATCACTTGTCTTACGTTTTGGCCCCAGCAGGTGTGTTACCACCATCAAAAACACAACAAGGCCAACTGCAAAGATTACTTGTATAGCGACCGGCAGATACGAACCGGCATTGGATGTGGAAAGATTAGTCTGGAGTAAATAAATCATAGTATTACCCTATCAGCCTGCCTCACGGTAGGCAGGCAAAAATAAGGCAGCCTCTTCAAAATACCAGATAAAATATCATCGCATTGTCATTAAATAATCGTTGATCTGAAACAAAAATCCCCGGCTTAAATAAAACCAGGGATTGAAAAATGAAGTAGTGAAAATTATTTCTTTGCAGCGACTGCTGTTCTGTTATCCGCATCTACTTTGATAAAGGCAGATGGTTTACCACCGCTGTTATTTGATCTTGCAGGTGCATTTCTTGCGGGTGCCGGCCGCGTTTCGAGAATCTTTTTAAGATTTAATAAATTGGGATTAGCTACGTCAATTTCAAGACCCTTATTTACAAAATATAGAGCAGAATCTCTGTCTTTTTTAGTGTTGTTATATATACCGGCCAAATATAAACTTGATCTTGTTCCCTGCGTTTTATATCTATCCTTATCTGTCGCACCAATATCGAGAGTTTTCTTAAACTGCGTAACCATGTTTGACAAATATGGTTCTTGGCTCATTGAAGTATCTAAAGCCAAATTTGTCAAAGCACCCCAATAATGTCCATGTATACTATCAGGATAATTTGTATTGTACAAATTGAACACGCTATCAGCCTTCTGATATTTTCCCGACTGGTAATAAGCTAATCCAGAACTAAAAAGGTCAAAATGATAAGGAACCTTTCTTGTTTTATACATTAATAATCCAAGAGCTGCCTGCAATGATTTATTTCCCTTTGCTTTCGCGGCATCAAATGAACTCTGCAATAGATCCCATTTACTATTATATACGGTATCCAAGCTTATAGCTTTTTCAATACTCTGTAGCACTATATCATCATCTTTCGTCAGTGTACCATAAATCGCTCCCTTCAAAATCCAATCCTGTGGACCCACTTCTTCATCAGTTGCTTTAGCAAAATACTGGTCAATAGGATCTTTTGCGCTGGCTGTATCGCCTTTATCTGCATAGTCATAAGCGAGAAGCTTATAAGTTTTAGGTTTAGTTTGCTCTCCGGCTTTGGAAATAATGTCTTTTAAAACACCAATTGACCCATCATAATCTTTCTTCGCCCAAAGAGTTTGCGCTCTTAAATAATTAGTTTGTACATCAGCATCTGAATTAGCAATGTATTTTTTTGCATAATCATCTGCCGGGTCATATTTCTGTCTGTATAAGTTATAATAGTAGAGATCATAATAAGCGGGAGCGAATTTGGGATCCATAGCAACAGTCTTATCAAGGTTTTCGGTGAAAACCTCCCAGTTCTTTTGTGTTTCGTAGATTTTCGCTTTCCTGTATTCTGCTCTTGCCAATGCCGGATTAGCTGCAATTGCCTTATCATAATTCTGTACTGCCAAACCACCATCATGTGTTTTGCGATAAGCATCCCCTAGATTAAGAAAGATATCGCCGTTCTTTGGATCACGGTCTCCGGCAGCTTTTAATTTTTCTATTGCATAAGCAATGTCGCCTGCTTTTGCATTGATATTTGCGCGGCCGATTGCATTCAGCACGTTTGGATCATCGCCTTTTTTGGTACGGCTTGCGGTCAGAGCCGCTTCAAACCGTTGACGGGCTTCATTCGTTTTGTTTTCCATCAGATCGATCTGCCCACGGCCAACAATAATCATTGGCGCATTACCATTTGTAGCAAGCGCTTTATCGTAGGTATCTTTTGCAGACTTCACATCGTTCATTTCGATGTAGGTTTGCCCAAGCCAGTAAATCGCGTCAAGATTGTTTGGGTTTGTTGCAATAAGCTTGTCAAAAACGCCTTTTGCACTTTGGTCTCTGTCGGCATACAGGTGATTAATGCCTTCCTGGATGGTTTGCGCCATCAGTTGTGAAATGCTGATGGAACCTGCCACCATTAATGCGATTAAATTTTTCTTCATTTTTCTATTCACGTTTAAGAGTTGTAAATATAATCAGTTCTTTTATTCGCTGAGCTTTACCGACCGAATCCTCAAATCTTTTTGCATCGGTGCCAGGTATGCTCTCTTGAAAATCAGTTGTCCTTTTTGACCGCTCATAAAGTTTGCAAATCCATGCGCCAATCCATCGTGCCTCTCTTTCATTACATAAACCAAATCACGTACCAGCGGATACCGCAATGTATATATAGTTGCGGGCACCGGAATCAGGTAAGTGCCTTTTTCTCCTGAAGCTTCAAGGCTCGCTATCTTCACCTTTGTCAAAAAACTTTGCTGTGTTGAATCTTCCGGGTTGCCAATCCAGTTTACACCAATAAATCCAACAGCATCAGGTGTTTTGGAAACATAATCCAGTACTTCTTCACTTGTTTTTCCGGCTACTGTTTTCGGTGATAGCGTATCACCTTTCAATAATGAATCGACGATATAACGCACTGTGCTGGTTGCCTTCAATCCGTCAAATACCGGGATTAAATTTTTGCTAAACTTTCCTGTGAGTATCTGCTTTAATTCTTCGATTGTAAAAAGTGAATCTTTCGCATCTTTATTAAGGATTACGGCAATAGCATCCCGCGCAATGATCATTTGCTCTGCTGCCACTTTCATGGAATCAGCGAGAAAATCATCTTCTTGCTTTGTCACTTTGCGGGTTACTATCACCATGCGGATACTATCAATACCAAAATCCCTGAAACAATCTGATTCAGGTTTATAATGAACAATGATATGTGCATCAGGATTTAGCGCCTCAAATACTTTTACCTGGGAATCGATAACCGGTTTGAACGTTTCATCAGAGCTGATATTTATCGTCCCTTCAGTATGAGTATCCTGGTTTTTTCTATCGGAGCGGCTGGAACATCCGCTTATCACAACAAATAATATAATTGAATAAAACACCTGCCTGACCATATTCATAATCCTATCCTTTTTTATACATGCCATTTAACTAAAATAATTTTTTTTATATCCCCTGTAAATTCTCCAGCAACCATAGAATACACACAAGCCGCCGAAAAACCTGTCTAACATTGTAGGTGGTCCATCACCAAGGGGAAGATGTAGTTTATCATGAAAAAGAAAGATAATCCCTGCACACAACATTAGTATGCCCATGCCGTAGTCCATCACAGACTTCATCTGGCTTACCTGCTTTCTTTTCTTGTTTTCATATTCTTCCAGCATAATCACGTTTTCAGCGGGTAGCAATTTAACCCAATTTTTCACACGAAATCTTTTCAGCGATTTCATTTATAAAAAAGTAAAATAGCATTGGACTATCATTCACTTCTATTGGTCAGCTCCTACGAATGTTACAGCTTGCGTAAATGTAGTCGCAACTTTAGTTCCATTCTGAATAGCCGGATCCCATTTCGGCATTCGCTTAAAGGCCCGCAACACTTCTTTGTCGTAAGTATCGCCACCGCTTTGTACGATTTCTGTTTTTGTAATGGAGCCATCTGCGCCAACAACAAAACGAACGAGAATCATTTTCTTTTCACCGGCCTCAAGATCGGCAGGCGAACTCAATGTCCTTGAAAAAAATAATGCCAGTGCCTGCGGACCTCCTGGAAAAGATGGTTGTTTCTCGAATGGAACAAATACCGTTTCCTTTTCTGGCTCTTTGGTTTCGCTTCCTTGTCCTTCCTGCGGGTTACTTACTGCTTTACTTGCATCTACAGGAATGATACCATCTTCATCTCTATTGGAAATCGCCACATTCGTTAAATCTTTTTGATCTACGATTGGCTTATCTGCTTTATCGTCTTCTACAATTTTTATTGTTTGAAAGTCTTTTTGCGCAACAGTCTCTGGTTTCTTCGGCTTTACTGGCTCAATTTCTTTTGGCTTCTCAATATCAATTTGCGTTATAGTCACTACATTTTTGCCATTTGAGGAGCCACTGTCCGAAATTTTTTCAGATTTGCTTAAAAAAGAAATTAAAAAGAATAATCCTGCTGATGATAAAGCAACTCCCAATGCAGTCAGCAAACGATTATTATAATATCGCCGGAGCGCATAGGCGCCATACGATTTGTTGCGGTGCTCGAATAAAATATCCAGCAAATCCGCTTTCAGGATTTCATTGTTGTTCATGGCTATACTTTGAAAATGAGATGCAAAGAGCCGAAATAATCCATAAAAACAATTAGCAGTTGGCAATTGGCAGTTGATGGCAACTGAATACTGCTCACTGCTGACTGCACACTATCTTTGCGCCATGAAAATTTTAATGGTTTGTCTTGGCAATATCTGCCGCAGTCCATTGGCTGAAGGCATTTTGCAGGATAAAGTGAAAAAGGCCGGACTCGATTGGAAAATAGACAGCGCAGGAACCAATCGTTATCATACAGGCGAAGCGCCACATCGCCTCTCGCAAAAGGTAGCAAGATTACATGGCATCGATATCAGCAATCAGCGTGCAAGAACGATAACGCCGGAAGATTTTGATCGCTATGATAAAATCTATGCATTGGCCAGCGATGTAATTCATGATATGAAACATGTTGTCGGGAAAAAATTTAACCCGGCAAAAGTGGATTTGCTGATGAATGAAATCTTTCCCGGACAGGATATTGACGTGCCCGATCCATATTATGGTGGAGAAGAAGGATATCATGAAGTATACAAAATGATGAATGATGCATGTGAATCGATTATAGGAAAATATGCAAAGGAAGAAGCAGTAGGCAATAAGCCATAGGCTATAGGCCATACGTTTTACAAAAGCAATTGCTTTTTTGCCTATAGCTTACAGCCCAAGGCCTAAAGCAGATTCTTAACTAACACTCTTAGATATTCTCATCAATGGCAAAAGTTAATGTCAGTTTACCGCAAGGAACGAGAGATTTTGGACCGGAAGTCGTTCACAAACGTAATTACATTCTAAATACAATTCGTAGCGTCTTTGAATTATACGGTTTTCAACCATTGGAAACACCGGCAATGGAAAACCTGGAAACACTGATGGGTAAATATGGAGAGGAAGGTGATAAACTGATTTTTAAAATTCTCAATAACGGATTAAATGATGCTAAGAATATTGAAAAGGCAAAAGCAGCATTTGAAAAAGTGTTAGACGGAAAGAACGATAAAAATCTTACTGAGCGTGCACTACGATATGATTTGACAATACCATTTGCAAGATTTGTCGCGATGAATCACGGTACACTCACATTTCCTTTTAAACGGTATCAAATACAACCCGTTTGGCGTGCGGACAGACCGCAGAAAGGTCGTTACCGCGAATTCTATCAATGCGATGCTGACGTTGTCGGAAGCAATTCATTATTAAACGAAGTCGAACTCGCTATTATTTATTTAAGCTCTTTTAAAAAACTAGGTATTGATGTTGAATTAAAAATCAATAATCGTAAGATTTTATCGGCGCTTGCAGAGCTATGTGGTGGTGCTGATAAAATGACAGACATAACCGTAGCCATTGATAAATTAGATAAGATCGGATTGGAAAAAGTAAAAGAAGAACTGGCGCAACGTGGATTAACGGATGCACAAATTGCAACGATTGAAACTTATCTGAGCATCGGGGGCTCTAATGACGAAAAGCTAAACCAGGTCAAAGCTCTTTTCAATAATATTGATACTGGTAAACAAGGAATCGCAGAACTTGAAACAATCTGCACATCACTCATCACTCATTACTCATCATTCACTATCGACTTTACGCTGGCTCGCGGTCTTAACTACTACACCGGAACCATCTTCGAAGTAAAAGCAAACAATGTGCAGATGGGCAGCATCGGCGGTGGCGGTCGCTATGATGATCTCACGGGTTTGTTTGGTGTACCTAATATTCCAGGCGTCGGCATATCGTTTGGCGTTGATCGTATTTACGATGTGATGGAAGAACTGAGTCTTTTTCCGGATGAAGTACATTCCGGCACACAGGTTCTTTTTTTTAATCTTGGAGAAAATGAAAGCGCTGCTGCATTCGTTATTATGCAGTCGCTGCGAGAAAAAGGAATTCGTTGCGAACTATTTCATGAAAACGTAAAAATGGACAAGCAATTCAAATACGCTGAGAAAAAAAATATACCATATGTAGTAATTATCGGTGAACGTGAATTGCAATCAAACACTTGCACGCTAAAAAATATTCGTTCCGGGGAACAAAAAACTATTTCTTTGCCTGAGCTTACAGAAAATACTTTTTAAACCATCTTTATGAAACTTACGAAACTTATTGCTTCTTCGCTGTTATTCTTATCTTTTTGTGTCAGCTCAAATGCCCAGGTAGACTTAATTAAATATCTGCCGGAGAACGCCTCGGCAATTATTAGCTTAAACAGCGCCAGTCTGAAACAAAAAATGACATGGCAGGAACTTGCACAAAGCAAATTTTTTGAAGCGCTTGTGAAAAAGGCGCCTATGGAAGTGAAGCCTTTTTTGAGCAACCCTGATGGTCTTGGCCTGGATAGAAGTCCCGAAGTTATTATAGCAATCGTGGGTGATGAAAAGAATCCGAAAAACGGGTATGCGGCAGCATTTATCCGGATGAAAAATATCGATCAGTTCACCGAAGCAATTCAGAAATTATTCAAGAATCACCCGATAAAAACAATCGGCGCTAATAAAATAATGATTGATCAGGATGGCGCATTTGGATGGAATAAAGATATGGCCGTCATCACTATGGGAGAAAACAATAAGGAATTCAGAAGCGCAAAAACGCCAAAAGCCATGACCGTTGCCACGGAAAACAAATTCAAAACTTTGACGGATCGTTGCATCAGGCTACTAACTGTAAAATTAAATAGCTCCTATACTAAAGATCCTCGCTTTACTTCGTTAATGAGCTCTGAAGGTGATATCCGCATGTGGTCTACAAGCAGTTTCAAACCGCTACAGGATATTTTTAATAAAAAAAAGCAGGCGGTAGCTGTTAGCCCCAAATTAAAAGGCGGTGTGAAAGCCGCGGTTATCAATTTTGACAACGGGCAAATCAGCTGGCAAACGAAAAGTTATCTCGCCAAGTCGGTCGATTCTCTTTATAAAATTTATCCGGGTAATAAGATCAATACAGATGCAGCGGGTCGTCTCCCGGGCGGCGATGTGTTGGCCTACATTTCGATGAACTACTCATTTGATTTGTTCAAAGCTCTTTTTGAAATAGCTGGTGTAAAAGACATGGCGAAGGGTGCTTTTAAAAATAATGAATTCAAAGGCCAGGATTTCAGCGACGCTCTTGCAGGAGATCTCACAATAGCCGTGGTGAAAGCTGATGAATTTGCCGTTGATGATTCTCTCACACAAAACCTCGGTGGATTGCAATTGTTCCTGACCGGTGGTATTAAAGACAAATCAAAATTTGAAAAGATTGCCGCAAGCATTAAAAAGAAATCAGACAGCCTCGCAAACGGCAATGGCAAAGGCGCTAAATTTTTAAGTGGCTTGAAAGATGGTCTTCAATATGATGATAAAAGCTTTGTATTATCATTATCGCCCCAGGCCGCTGCTGGATTTATGAAACGGTCTCCCGCTGCCGCTTTACCGGTTTGGTTGCAATCCTATAACTCTGCGCCGGCATTTGTATCACTTGATCTGAAATCTATCTTTTCCCTCATTATGCAAATGAAGAAAGGAAATACAAATGAGGAATCACAGGAACTATTGAAAAGTTTTGACCGGCTCGTATACTCAGGCGGCACTTATAATACAGATCACCTCGACAATAAAGTTGAAATTCAGTTCACCGATAAAAGTCAGAATTCATTAAAGCAATTCATAAGCATTATCGGCACGGCTGCTGACGCGGAAATGCGAAAAAGAGATGCGATGATGAAAGACGACGAACTGCCACCGCCGCCACCGAAGGAAAAAAACTGATAGCCCTATGGCAGCCATCATTTCTTGTGAACTATGCTGTAAATTTTATTGATCTATATTCAGTTTATATAGCCAATATTTCTTTCCATAGCGTGGAGGTATTTCTTTCACTATTGTAAAGCCAAGACCTTCATAAATATGCCTTGCCGAATCCATAAATTCTGATGTATGGAGGCCGACAATTTTTTCGTTTAATTCTTTTGCCTTGTCGATACACATTCTTGTCAACGTTTTACCAATTCCTTTGCCCGAATATTCAGGATGTACGCCCACCATTCGGATGTAACACCATTCTATGGGATAGATATCGGTAGGGTTTCCATGTGGTATAAGAAACGCCATACCAATCACAATATCATTTTGTGTACAGATAAACGACTGTGAAAGTTGAATCAACTCTTTCCAGCCATTTTCATTATTCAAAAAATTAAACAGCTTTTCCTGGTTATCGGTTGTTAGTAGCGGAGCAAACTGACCATATGAGGCAATGCCCAACGCTTTCAGCGATTGAACGTCATCTTGCGTAGCATTGCGATAATGAAATAACATAGAAGCTGAATCAAAAATGTTGATCACACTTTTTCATAAATGATAGATGCCCCCTGCCCTACGCCAACACACATGGTCGCGAGACCATAGCGGTCATTTACCCTGTTCATCTCATGAAGCAATGTTGCTGATATCCGTACACCGCTACATCCCAATGGATGACCAATAGCAATAGCGCCTCCATTCACATTTACTTTATCAGTATCCAATTGCAATTCCCGGATACAGGCAATAGATTGCGAAGCGAACGCCTCATTCAGTTCAATCTTATCAATATTACTAACGGTGAGGCCAGCACGTTTTAACGCCTTGCGTGTTGCGGGCACAGGTCCTATTCCCATAATAGCGGGATCTACACCGGCAACAGCCATAGAAACTATTCTCGCAATCGGAGACAATTCATATTTTTTTATCGCATCTTCACTCACGATCAGCAAAGCAGCGGCGCCATCATTTATACCGGATGAGTTGCCTGCGGTTACAGTTCCATCTTCCGCAAAAGCAGGCTTCAATGATGCCAGTTTTTCAATAGTTGTTTGTCGCGGATGTTCATCTTGCACGATCCAGCTTACCAATCTGTCTTTATACATTTCCACAGGGGCTATTTCATCATCCCATTTGTTGTTCTCTTTCGCTGTGAAATATTTTTCCTGCGAATGCAAGGCAAACTGATCCTGTTCTTCTCTTGTTATTCCCCATTTTCTTGCAATGTTCTCCGCCGTTTCACCCATTGAATAGGGATAATACATTGACGCAAGCTTATTGTTTGTAAACCGCCATCCAAGTGTTGTATCAAACAATTCATTGTTTCGTTGAAAGGCAGATGAAGCCTTTGCCATTACAAATGGCGCCCTGCTCATACTTTCAACACCACATGCGATTACAATGTCTGCATCGCCACACTGTACTTGTCTTGCACCATCCATAATAGCCTGTAGACCCGAAGCGCACAAACGGTTCACCGTGTTGCCTGCAACAGTCACTGGTAAGCCTGCGAGGAGCAAAGCCATCCGGGCTACATTGCGATTGTCTTCACCAGCCTGGTTGGCATCGCCGGCAATCACATCTTCGATATCATTTACATCAATGGTTTCATTGCGTGCCAGGATCGTTCTGATTACATGCGCCAGCAAATCATCTGGTCGTATGCTGCTTAGTATACCACCATATTTTCCAATTGGCGTTCTTACTGCGTCTATTATATATGCTGCTTTCATATTTTCCGAAAAGTAAAACAATTTAATCATTGTAAACATGTAAAACCTGCTCAGTAGTTGCTCTGTACAGTGCAAAGTATTTCAAAACTATCCGCAATTTGGTTTTAAAAAGTAGGGTAAAGCTGTACACAGAATTTAATTGTGCCCGTCATTAATACGATGTGAAAGGTTTAATAATTTCCTGGTTCTATCCAAATATGTTAATGGAGATTTTGCCGCACCTGCCTAAAACTTAATAATGGATAGTCCTTAACTTTTAAGAATATGATATTAATCGAATCACGTCAGTTCATGGAATTCATTAAAATTCACATTATGCTAAACAGGAAATTTGCTAATGGATTATTCGCTAATATTTTTTATTGTTACGTCGCTGTTTAAAATACTTCAAACATGAATATGCAATTTTCTCTCAACTTGATGTCGCATTTTGCGACTTCAGATCTTCATATTCTTTTAAATTAAGTTTAAAAAAAGGGAATCACTTTAAATTATAAACAAAATTCTTATTGTCAAATAGTTACTTATCTAAATTTATTCTGCATAAAAAGTTCCCTTGAAAACAGAACATTTTTTTATTTATTCCTGTATTTCTTTTTTGGATTACGACGTGTATGAAAAACCGATACTATAGCGATTATTTTTTTCCTTTCATGTATCCGATAAATTACGAGATAAGGGAAAATTTTCACCCCCGCCTCCCGATATGTTTTCTTTCTTTCAGGATATCGTTTGGGATTTTTCTCCATCACTCGGACACATCGATAGACTTCTTCTTTAAATTTATCACCAAGGCCTGGCTGTCTTTCTTCATACCATTCCCATGCTGCAAGTAATTCGTTCCGCGCTTTTGATAAAAACTCAGTACTGTAGATCATTTTTCAGATCGTCTTTTTTTCATCTGCTCTATAGAAGCATCAATTTCTGAAAGTGTATATCCTTTTTCTTTTCCATTTGACCAAGAGTCATATCGTTTGTCTAATTCTTTTATAAAAGCATTATCCTTCCACCACTGCAATTCCTCAGTAATTTCTTCTTCAAGCATCGTATAAATAGCCTTCAGTTTTTTTTCATCAGCCACCCGGATATAGTCGTATAACTTCTCTCTTACAGCCGCTGTTGTCATAGTAGTTTGCATTTTCACAAATTTACTTTTTAAAAACGATAGTTTGAAACGGATGATATTTCTTGGTATTCCGACGAATCTCTTCAAACATCTTATCGAATTTACTACCTAATACGAGAGAGAGACTGGATTCTGATTTACGAAACTGCTATACTCTTTTATATCGAATACAACCAACAGTATTTTAGGTAATGCACGGCCGAACCCCATTCCACAAAACAAATCCACATTCCTTTACTCTTCGTTATTGATATGTAAATTCGTTTTCATTTCCTAAATCTTAAACCGAATACGATGAAAAGAATAATTCTCTTCGCTTGTTTACTTGCAGCCATGCCGGCATTCGCACAGAGTTCGGATTTTAAAATGCCGTCAGAGATAAAGTTTGAAAGAACTGCGGTACAAAAAATAACCGATAAAAAGACGACAATGCTTACATACTATTTTACGGTAAATGGTGATTATGCTGCATTGAAGCCTGAGGCGAAAGACAACACGATGATCATTTATACCAAAGAAGGCAACATGCTTATTGTAAGCGAGAAGGAAAAAACGATTGTTGTGATGAACATGAAAGGCATTCTCAACATGGCAAAGGAGATAGCCGAAAACCACGCTTCAAAAGACAGTCTGAAAGAAAAAGCCAGTTCGAGGAAAACGGGTAATACCAAATCAATATCCGGCTACACTGCTGAAGAATATGAGGTAACTACCGAAAAAGGCAAAATGAATCTTTGGTATGCAAAAGTAGATTTTAATTCTGTACTGGCTATGACGATGGGTATGATGAAAGGACCTGGCGGCAAAAGCGCTTATCCCGGCCAGGATCTTGGCGACCTGCCAACACCTGATAAGGGCCGGTACATGGTGCAGGTTGACAAAGACGGAAAGACAGTGCTCGAAACGTTGAGTATCGATAAAACAGATTTCAAATTCTCCACTGCCGGCTACACTGTCCGTGATATGAGCAGCATGATGAAGGGAAATTCCCAGTAAAAGCAGCTCCGGGCCGTATCTTTGCGGCATGATCAAAACGGGGAAAAAGAATATCAGGCACTTAACGTTGAACGACCTGGAGAAGTATTTCGAAGAAAAGGGAGATAAAAAATTCAGGGCCAAACAGGTATACGAATGGCTTTGGCAAAAACAGGCTGGTTCTTTTGATGCGATGACCAATCTTTCAAAAGATCTGCGCCAGGAGCTATCTACAGATTTTTCATTACCTGCCTTAACGATCGATGCCACCCAATATTCAACCGACGGCACTATAAAAAGCCGATTCAAAACATTCGACGGCCATTTAGTAGAAGGGGTGTTGATCCCCACTGAAGACCGAAAAACGGCTTGTGTTTCTTCGCAGATAGGCTGTTCACTAAGTTGTAAATTTTGCGCTACCGGCTATATCGATAAAAAGCGAAACCTGGAATTTGATGAGATATACGATGAGGTGGTATTGATCAACCAGCAAAGCGAACGCATACACGAAAAAAAACTAAGCAATATTGTTTTTATGGGTATGGGCGAACCGCTTTTGAATTATAAAAATGTATTAAAAGCGATTGATCGCATTACTTCTCCCGATGGATTGGCAATGAGCCCAAAGCGTATCACAGTTTCAACAGCGGGTGTGGCGAAAATGATCCGGCAACTGGGAGAAGATAATGTAAAGTTCAAGCTCGCTCTGTCCCTTCACGCTGCAAATGATAAAAAAAGGCACGAGATCATGCCAATCAATGATTCAAACAATATCAAGTCACTTGTTGATGCGTTGAACTATTTTTACAAACACACAAAGAACGAAATCACGTTTGAATACATATTGTTTGACAACTTTAATGACAGCCTGGAGGATGCAAACGAATTAATAAAATTATACCGTCAGGTTCCGGTTGACCTGGTGAACCTAATTGAATACAATCCAATTGAATTTGCCCGGTTCACCAAACCATCTGAACAAAAAACAGAAGCCTTTATGAATCACCTGGAAAAAAACAGGGTGAATGTGAGATTGCGAAGAAGCCGCGGAAAGGATATTGACGCAGCTTGTGGACAGCTGGCGAATAAGGCGTGAGAAAAGGCATCAAGGCACAGAGGCACAAAGAAGTTTTCAGAACGATGTTATCTTACCGATTGACCATTGACTATTGATCATTCACCACAACACAGATAAATTTCCATTAGCAAATAGCTCCTGTTGTAAAACAGTAAATAAAAATGAAAAAGAAATCTACAAACAACTTCAGCAAATTTTCCCAAAAGAAAAGTAATGCCGCGATCAAAGAACAATTCAAGCAGGAAAAAAGAAAAATAAAGAAAGAAAGAGAAGAATTCTTTGAAAATAAAAGAAGACAAAAAACAGAAGATAGAATACAGAATGCTGGTTCGAAACCGGCATCCATCACCCGGCACCAGGCACCTGAACTGATGCCGCTGAATAAATTCATTTCTCATTCCGGCATTTGTTCACGAAGAGATGCAGCCGATATGATCAAGCTGGGAAAAGTAAAAGTAAATGGTGAATTGGTTACAGAACCTGGTCATAAAGTCACATCGAAAGATGTTGTAACTGTCAATGGTAAGAAAGCATTTCTTGAAAAGAATCTCGTTTATATTTTATTGAATAAACCCAAGGATTACATCACTACAACAGACGACCCCCAACAACGGAAAACTGTATTGGATTTGATTGGCAAAGCAACACAAGAAAGAGTTTATCCTGTTGGCCGTCTCGATCGCAATACATCCGGCGTTTTATTATTTACCAACGATGGTGATCTTTCCCAGAAATTGACGCATCCAAGTAATGAAGTAAAAAAAATCTACCACGTTACACTCAATAAACCCCTCGATAAAAAAGATTTTGAAGCAATCCTCAAAGGTGTGACGCTTGAAGATGGACCAGCCAGTGTAGATGTATTGGCCTATGCCGATGCAGCCGATAAAACACAAATAGGTGTTGAGATACACAGCGGAAGGAACCGTATCGTTCGTCGCATTTTCGAACATATGGGCTATGATGTAAAAAACCTGGATCGTGTAATGTTTGCAGGACTTACCAAGAAAAATGTCGACCGTGGCAAATGGCGTTTTCTTACAGAAAAAGAAATTCGCGATCTTAAATACTTTGGTAAAGGCAACCGCTAATTAAAACCATACATTTTTCAATTCACCAAATGCTTATTGACCATGCAAACCACTGTTGCGAAGAAACCCTACATACCTGATGCGTGGGAAACTGTTCCCTGCCCGTTTTGTAATTCGACTGAATACTCGGTATATGAACGATTCGGCAGTGAAATGCAATACACTTATGTTCTTTGTAAGAATTGCCGCCTGGTATACACATCTCCACGACCTGTTTACAACAAACATTTTATTGATGCTGCCTACGCTGAATATTATCAATATGCAGAAGAGTTAAAAGCAGAAGATTTTGAAAACATTCCTGAGTCGGGGTTGAATATGTTTAAAAAAGAAATGCAGCAAATAATCCGTTATGATACTAAAAGATCGCTGGCATTGGATATTGGATCTGGTATGGGAACGTTCTTATTGGCCGCAAAACCGTACTATAAAGAAGTGATGGGATTGGATGTTTCCGAAAAGATGGCGGCATTTATCAAACGAACACTTGGAATAAATATCTACATCAAACAACTGGAAGACTTCGATTATCCTGAAAAGTTTTCGATGATACACATGAGCCATGTATTGGAGCATATACCCAATCCGAATGAATGGCTGCAAAAAGCAAGAACGTTGTTGACAGATGGCGGTATTCTCGTAATTAATGTGCCAAATAAGTTTTCTTTCAGTTACAGGTTGCAATATTTTTTCTATAAACTGAAACTGAAGAAACAATTCTCCAGTTCCTGGAGCGATCCTTCCCGTACTCCGGATCACCTGGTTGAGCCAACAATACCAAGTATGCTGTATTTGATTAAAAAGAATGGCTTTGATGTACTGGAATATTATTCATACAGCCGTAAGGATCCTGTATCGAATCAATCTTTGTTTTCAAAATTTATGAACCGGTTCTTAAAGGTCGGCAGCAACCTGGCCTTTATCACCACACCCAAAAAGTATTGAATGAAATTGCCCGAGATAATTTATGAAAACGAGAATTTCATAGTTCTGAATAAACCATCAGGTTTGCTATCTATCCCGGATCGTGAAGGAAAAGAAATTTCATTGAAGATGTTGTTGCTTGAAAAATATGGCAACATATTTACCGTACATCGTCTTGATCGTGATACAAGCGGTATTATCATTTTTGCCAAAGATGAGGATACGCATAAACATCTTTCCACTCAATTTGAGGAACGAACGACAAAGAAGATATACAACGGTCTTGTATTGGGCAAAATGGAAATTAGCAAAGATGTTATTGACAAACCGATTGCGGAACATTTTTCGCGGAAAGGAAAAATGATGGTGACGGCGAAGGGCAAATCATCAATAACCGCTTTTGAATTAATAGAACAGTTTCGAAGCTATGCCTGGATGCAATTCAACATTCTCACCGGAAGAACACACCAGATTCGTATACACATGAGCGATCTTGGCCACCCGATTGCTTGTGATGAATTATACGGAGATGATAAGCCAATTCTTCTTTCCTCGTTTAAAAAGAAATTCAAACTTTCCAAACTGGAAGAAGAAGAAAAGCCTATTCTTAATCGTCTGGCATTGCATGCAGCAGAACTAAGTTTCAAGGATGCCAATCAACAACTCCTGCATTTTGAAGCGCCATTGCCGAAAGATTTAAAAGCCTTGTTGCAGCAGTTGCGGAAATGGAATCAGTAAAATAGAGCGGGGTTATTATAGTTGAAATCTTAATTCTTTCTCTGGAAATCGGTAATCATTATTTTTTGATTCAGTTCAAAACATTCTAACTACCAAATACGCAACAACAGCCGCTATATTAAATGATACACAGGCGAGAATCCAAACTTTTTTTCGTCTCTGAAAAATTTTTATCCCTGATCATTTCTCTTATACCAAAGAAACACGCAACTGCAACTATAAACAGGATGAGATACATGGTTTCGTATTTTATGATGATGATAATTGTATTTAACCGCGTATTCTAACGGTAAAAATTCAAAATACAATTATATCCGGCAAAAAATTTCATTTGCAGTCATAAAATCGAAATATGAAAAATAGAAATATAAAAATCAATGATAACGAAATGAGATCATGAATATCTAAATTTAAATTCGATAAAATTCTTCAACCCTCATCGGTCATTTAATATCGCTACACTTAACGATCAAACAATAAAACGATTTAATAACAGGCAAAGGACTTCACCCGATTGTAAAAACTAAGAAAATGGAATCGTTAGTGGCAATATATGTTCTGCTACTTCGTTTATGAAATTCACTAAAATGTTACGTATGAAGAAAATATTTTTTCTTTTTGTTATTTGTAGTATAGTTTGTCTTTCATGCTCGAAAAGCAGGGACACCCAAGCTGATGGATCAACCTTTGAAGCGACAATTAATGGGAAAAAAATGGTTTTCAAAGTTATTTCTGCAACGTTATTAAGATCAACATTCCTTAACGAAAAAGAATTCGATATTATTGGCCGGGCTTCAGATAGCACAGAACTTGGATTGACAATAGGCGAAGAAACTTCACAGGGAAATGGACTAACTACAAAGACTTATGTGTTAAATCCCTTTCCCAAAGACGATCCAAACACAAGTGTAGATGAAAGCCTTCAATATATTGATGGGTTTACAACCTATACTCAATATATCAATAATATCTGGCTCACTGACGTATATGATGAAAAGGGTGCATTTCATCTTACATCATGTGATGCGAACAACCACACAATCTCAGGTACGTTCGAATCCACACTTACTGGCAGGAGTACAGGCACTGCAACCGTGGTAATAACTGGAGGTAAAATTAACAATATAAAATACCAGGTATTGAATTAAACAGTTTTAAGTTTTTAATGGTCGGATTGTTTGATTATTATTATTCATACTTTCAACAATCAAACAATCCGACGATTAATGCTTTATTAGATTTCAATCAAATTATTCATTCTTATAGACTACACCATTCTTCATCACAAATTTCACACGGCCCATACTTTGTACATCTTTTACAGGATCGCCATCTACTGCAATAATATCTGCCAGCTTTCCTTTTTCAATTGAACCCAACTGATCAGTTACGCCCAATAATTCCGAAGCATTTACTGTTGCAGATTTTATCGCTTCGAGGATCGGCATGCCGGCTTCCGTCATGTAAATAAATTCTTTCCAGTTTTTTCCATGTGCATACACACCTGCATCGGTACCAAACGCAACTTTCACACCTGCTTTATATGCCTTTGCAAATGTGGCCTGGATCTTCGAGCCGGTTTCAATTGCTTTTGGTACTATCACAGCAGGGTAATAACCTGGAATCTTTGCAGAATCAGCAACAGATTTACCAGCAATAATTGTTGGCACATACCATGTACCATATTGTTTGAATAAGCTAATCGCTTCATCATCCATAAAAGTTCCATGCTCAATAGAAGTCACACCCGCTTTAATTGCCCGTTTCATTCCCTCGGCACCGTGTGCATGCGCAGCTACTTTAAATCCATAATCTTTCGCTGTGCTGATAATAGCTTTTAATTCTTCATCGGTAAACTGTGCGCCACTTCCGTTCGTGGCTACACTCAAAACGCCTCCTGTAGCTGTTATTTTTATCCAATCGCTTCCATCTTTATAGCGCTGACGAACAGCTTTGCGGCATTCGTCCGGGCCATTGGCTACACCATCTTTTGGTCCGGGGTCACCCATCAGATCTTCACGATAACCATCTGTTGGGTCGGCATGACCACCTGTTGTTGCGATCGCTTTTCCCGCTGTATAAATGCGTGGCCCCTTCACCAATCCTTTATTAACTGCATTACGTAATGAAATATTTACACCGCTACCACCAAGATCGCGAACTGTCGTAAATCCGGCCATCAATGTTCGCTCTGCAAATACTGCTGACTGAAATGCATAGTCAGCAGGGTTCATGGTAAATGCCTGAAGATATTGGTTAGGATTCGTTTCTTCTTCAAGATGTACGTGCATGTCCATCAAGCCGGGCATTACTGTTTTATTTTTCAGATCAATCACTTTATCTGTTTTTGCTGCAGTTGCATAACCCTTCACTACATCGATGATTTTGTTTCCATCGGTAATGATGGTCATTTCATTCAGCTCCTGCAAGCTTTTCACATCAATTAATTGACCGCAATAGATAATGGTGCGCTGGGCTGACACCGATACAGTAATTAAAAAAAGAAAGGAAAATAAAAGGCTTCTCATGTGTGTTAGTTTCTCAGCAAATTAATTCATGCAGGTCATAAAAAACAAAAAAGAGCCTTTCAGCTCTTTTTTATTCATTGTTTCAAACAATTTTATTGATCAGATATTTGGCTGCGGCGTGTAACGCAGGTAAGGCTTTACCACCTTCACACCCTTAGGAAATTTCTTGATCGCATCTTCTGTAGAAACTGCAGGCACTACGATTACATCTTCTCCCTGTTTCCAGTCTGCAGGTGTCGCTACACTATGGTTTGCGGTCAACTGCAATGAATCAATCACCCGCAATACTTCAACAAAATTTCTCCCCGTAGAAGCTGGATATGTAATAATTAGCTTTACAAGTTTGTCTGCTCCAATAACAAATAAAGAACGAACTGTTGCTGTAGCTGATGCATTCGGATGAATCATATCATACAGTGTGGCAACATTACGGTCAGCATCCGCAATCAAAGGAAAGTTGACGGTTGTATTTTGTGTTTCGTTGATATCCTTTACCCATCCTGCATGTTTATCGAGCGGATCAACGCTTACCGCTAATACCTTTACGTTACGTTTTGCAAATTCATCTTTTAATAAAGCTGTTTTACCCAATTCGGTCGTACATACCGGTGTATAATCTGCAGGGTGTGAGAAAAGAACACCCCATCCATTACCAAGATATTCGTGAAAGTCTATTTCACCTTCTGTTGTCTGCGCTTTGAAATTCGGCGCAGGATCACCTAAACGTAAACTCATAAAATAGTCATTTAAAAATTAAGAAATGAGGTTCAAGGTAATTCAAAAACAAAACCCTACCAAAGCAGTAGGGTTTAAATTTTGTTATTAATAGTTTACCAAATCCTGTAAAGTTCTTTTTTCGAGAATATTGAGCGTTGCGTCGCGTACTTTTTCCATCACATCATGTAATCCACAATAACGCTCATCGCAGTTTTTGCAACGCTGGTAGAAATATAAGCTCACACAAGGCAACATTGAAATTGGCCCATCTACCACACGTATCACATTGGCCACATGCGTTTTTGATGGATGTGCTTTTAGAAAATATCCTCCTCCCTTACCCTTCTTGCTTTCCAGTATATCCGCCTTCTTCAGCTCGAGCAATATATTTTCTAAAAACTTCAAAGGGATTTTTTTCTTCTTTGAAATTTCGGAAATAAGCACCGGCCCCTTGTTGTAATTTTCTACAAGATGGGTTAATGCACGAAAAGCGTACTGTGTTTTTTTAGAAAGCATGTGAACGGCAAAGTTTTATCACGGCAATTTATTCTGTAATAATTATTTTAAAATCAATGGGCGAGTTCTTTTTTAACATTGCAGACACGCCGCAATATTTATCTAAAGAAAGTTCTACAGCTTTTTTCACTTTATCTTCATTTTCCGGAGCTGTCTTTATTTTATAGGTAATCAGGATATCCTTAAAAACCTTAGGATGCTCTTCAGTTTGTTCGGTTTGAACGTCAATCGAAAGATCTGAGAATTCAACCCGCATTTTTTCAAGAATGTCCACTACGTCAATGCCCGAGCAACCCGCTAATCCTGACAGGAGTAATGATTTAGGACTGACTCCCGTTACTTTATCGCCATCGATCTTGATGTGATTTTCTTCCTGCCAGCTTTCGAAAGCGTGGCCTTTTTTCCAGAGGGCTTTAATTTTCATCTGATAGTTTTTGAGTTTAGCAATCGGGCTTCATCTAAAACAAATTATTAACTCCGTTGTTCAATGCGGAATTTACAATTGATGTTTCCTGTCCCGCAGGATGTTATCCAATGTCCAGGTTATTTTCCGCTCAAAATTATGCTTTCGGACGTTACAATCTTTTTTCTCGCAAATAGCACAGGAAAATGGCAGGCAGGGGTCTGAATGAACAAAAAGCTCAACGGATTCTCCAAATTCATTTTTTATCAGCTTGCCCAATGCTTCTACTTCATCATGTGCTTCCAGTACGGTCAGATACCAGGGAACTGTAAGATGACAATCCATGTGCAAAACCGTACCGTATTTAATAATCCGCAGATTATGGAGATCGATCCAGTTTTCACGCCGGTTGTTATTGAGCACTATCACCATGCGTTTCAGCAAATCGATATCCGCTTCATCCATAATTCCGGCAATAGAGCCACGCACAATTTTGTAGCCGGTATAAATAATAATTGTTCCAAACAAAATGGCGACAGCGCTGTCGATCCACATTTTCTTTGTAAGAAAAATAAGAATCAATCCTGCTATAATGCCCCCCGTGGAATAACTATCTGATAAAAGATGTTTGCCACTCGCCGTCAGTGCCATTGAATTATTCTGTTTGCCACGACGTACACAGATTATTCCGGCAAAAGCATTGATAACAGCAGTGATGGCGATCAGGTAAATGCCCTGGTCAAGTTTATCAATAACAACCGGATGAATAAGACTTTTAACAGCATTAAAGATTATCAACGCTCCAGCCGAAAAGATCAATGTGCCTTCGATTGCAGCGGAAAGAAACTCGGCTTTGCCATGCCCATATGGATGATCAATATCTTTTGGTTTTGCCGCAACATAGAGACTATACAAGCCAACAAAGCCTGCGACAACATTTACAATACTTTCCAATGCATCAGTGAGAATCGAAACTGAATGGGTTTGGTAATAGGCAATGAATTTTACGATCAGCAGTAGTACCGATAACCATGCAATCCATTTTTGAGTATTGAAATTTTGTGTTTCTGCTTTCAAAGTGTTGTAAAAAAAATATGGCCGAAACTACTGAAATTAATGAGGAACAATACCGGCATCCTGTTCACTAATTGTTTATACCTGTTCGGCAACCACAGGCTTTTTCTTACTCCTCAATTTTTTTATAGTCCTGAATATGCGATTATAAAATTCTTTATTGAACAATTGTGAATCACGCAATGCTTTATACGTAAGAAAAACACCGATCGGAATCAATACAAAAGTGGAAAACCACATTCCTACAAAAGGTGAGAATGTAGCTTCTTTCGCAAGCTTTTCTCCTGTAGTGCTGGAGAAATAAAATACCATGAAAAAGATAATTGCAAAAACCAACGGAGTACCCACCCCTCCTTTTCGAATGATAGATCCCAACGGTGCTCCGATCAGGAATAATACAACACAGGCAAGAGATAATGATATTTTACGGTGCCATTCTATCTCGTGAAGGCGAAGATCTTTTTGCAAAGTTGTATACTCCATCAATGCCGCTTCATTGTTTATCTTGATTCCATTGATGCGACCAGATGTTTCCCGGTTGATGCTCATTTTCGCTGAATCGGGTAATAATTCATCAAACGTTTTGGCTGAGCGCAATGAGTCTCTTCTCTTTGTGGAACCAACTGCTATCCAGGAATTTTACAAACTGTAATCCTGCAAATGATTGACTGTAGCCCGTACCAAATTTTCTTTCTTTTTTCTGTAATGAATCGATAGCTTTCTGAAGCTGCCGCATATTGAGCATCTTCTGGTTATTCTTATTCAGTGTATCTGAGGAAGCCCGAAAAATAAATGAACTGATGTCAAACTGTTTGGTAAATTCTTTGAAACCGATACGTACAAAATCTGAGGTTTTGTCGCCGCGTTTTCCTCGTTCTTCATACCGCCATCCGTCACGAAGATCCATTTCGAGGTAACGATGATCCGGAGTAATACGCATGATGCCATTATCAGCCACGATAAAATTGTCCTGCAACTGACTCCCTGTTTCATAGATGATTACATTCTTTATTATGCTATCCCGTTCTTTCTTACCAACTTTCATGGCAAAGCCGTCAAGCTTATCATAAAACACGCCTTCTTTCAGATCGAAGGCAGGCTTTGCATAATAGATGTCCCCAAGCAATGTTCTCGACTTCAGGTTGGCAACAGGTATTATATAATTTGAAAAAAGAAATGCCACACCAGAAATTAAAAATGTAACCAGGAATAACGGTCGCATAAATCGTAACAATGATATACCTGCGGACTTAATAGCGACCAGCTCAAAGGTTTCTCCAAGATTACCAAATGTCATGAGTGAAGAAATCAGCACAGCCAGCGGTAATGAAAGCGGAACCAATACGGCGCTTTGGTACCATATAAATTTGAAAATAATAGTTGGGCTGAGCCCCTTGCCGACAAAGTCATCAATGTATAACCAGAAAAACTGCATGACCAATACAAGCAGCGTTATAAAAAACGTAGCGATAAATGGACCGATAAATGATTTGACAATAAGCTTATCTAACTTCTTAATCACAGTAAATAATACCTTTAATACATGAACACGGCAAAAATACGGCTTTCAGCAAAGGAGATGGAACTGGCAATGAATGCTGATTGGATTTTAACAAAGAATGGCATTATTGAAAAGGGAAAAATCCTGTTTGGTCTATTGCAGGATAAAATGATCAGTCATCTCAATTCTTTAAGCAATTTGCTGCCACCTGAGGCTCTTCGTATCCCTCCAAAAATTTCAAAGGGCGAGAATTATAACGGTTTGCCTTACCTGATGCTGGATTATCCTCGCGTTTTTTATAAGCAAAATATTTTTGCCATCCGCACTATGTTCTGGTGGGGAAATTTTTTTAGCATCACGCTTCATTTAGGTGGAGATTATAAAATTGAATTCAGTAACAAGATTTTGAAAATGTCACATCAACTGAGGAATTCTGAGTTTTTCTTATGTATAAATGAAGAAGAATGGGAACATCATTTCGATGCAACGAATTATGCCGCTGTAAGTAATTTATCCTCTGAAGAATTTCACTCGATTGTAGCAGTCAAGTCATTTGTAAAACTGGCAAAAAAATATCCCATCAATACGTGGGATAACGCTGTTGAACAACTATCGGATGATTTTACGATAATAACAGGGATGCTGGCCGGTTAATTACCAAGTCGATGAAAAAGTTCTTTCACCTGGTATCCCCAGAGCATACTCTGATCTTTGATCTCTTTCTTTTCAGCAAAATCTTTAATTACCAAAATGGTCTGGTTAGTAACTTCTGATTTTTCAATGCTGAATTCAAAAAATTCCTCGGTTGGCGCATGGCTCCAGTGAAAGCGAATGAATTTGTCTTCTTCCCGTTCCGTTACTTCTGCTTTTTCCGAAGATCCGTTCCAGGAAAAGAAAAAGATACTGTCACGTTCGTCTACTTTATCGGCAAACCATTCCTGCAGGCCTGCAGGCGTGGAGAGAAATTCATACAAAATAGAAGGAGAACACCTCACCGGGTACTCAAGTGTATATAATTGCTTATTTGTCTTCATTATAGTTCCAAAATCTGGTACAAGTGGTGCAATTATAGAAAAATATTCTATCCCTCAAAATATTTCGGCCTTTATTTTTGATTTTTTTTGGTATTAACACCTAAATAGTAAAATAAAATACGATCCGGCCACGTTTTAGGCTTGTGTATTTGGGCAATTTGATGATTTTCATATAAATTGTCTGAAGTTCAACTACCTTCTGCTGAGTGACTTGGTTTGGCAAAATGGATATCTCAGAATGTACTTAGAGCTCAATTTAAAATCTCAATCCTTTAAAATATCCATTTCTAAAAGCCATACCTATGAGCATGCGACAGTTGAAAATCACGAAGTCGATTACGAATCGTGAATCTCAGAGTCTTGAAAAGTATCTCCAGGAAATCGGGAAAGTGGAGCTCATTTCTCCCGAAGACGAAGTAAAATTAGCCCGTCTTATTAAGCAAGGTGATCAGCGAGCATTGGATCGTTTAACGAAAGCCAATCTCCGGTTCGTTGTATCTGTTGCAAAACAGTACCAGAACCAGGGGCTTTCATTACCGGATCTGATTAATGAGGGTAATCTTGGCCTTATCAAAGCGGCTCAGCGCTTCGATGAAACCCGCGGTTTTAAATTCATTTCTTACGCAGTGTGGTGGATTCGTCAGAGCATTTTACAAGCTTTGGCTGAACAAGCGAGAATCGTTCGCCTTCCGTTAAACAAAGTTGGATTGACCAATCGCGTGCAGAAAGCATATTCTCAATTGGAGCAGGAGTTTGAACGTGAACCATCTGCTGAAGAATTAGCTGAAGCATTACAGATGGACATCGAAGAAGTATCTGCTACATTGAGCATTTCTACAAGGCACGTAAGTGTAGACACTCCATTATCTGAAGGTGAAGAAAGCACATTGCTGGATGTATTGGAAAATACAAATGCTGAAAGAACAGACGCAGAGCTCGATCATAAAGAATCATTGAAAATGGAAATCGACCGTTCAATGAAAGCGTTGACCGAAAGACAAAAAGAAGTAATCTGTTATTTCTTCGGTATCGGTGTAGATCATCCAATGAGCCTTGAAGATATCGGCGAACGTTTTAACCTGACAAGGGAAAGAGTACGCCAGATAAAAGATAAAGCCATCACTAAATTAAGAACAACCAACAGGAGTAAACATTTGAGAACTTATCTTGGAGTGTAAAATCAATTTTTAGATTAAAAGAAAAATACTGACAAAAAATTTTACTTAATACTTTAGATTGAAACAAAAGGACGTGTCAAATGATACGTCCTTTTGTTTAAGTTAATATGAAGGTTTAAAGAGGCATCGGCGTCCTATTTGAAAACTCGTTTGTATTTTTAACGCTGGAATATCTATCTATGCTGAAAGGCAGGTTTAAATACATTGCGCTCATTATTTTTCTTTCCGGGTTAATTCTCATCGTTTTTCTTCAGTTTAATTCAGGCCGGAGTATCGATAAACTCATTGAAGGGAACAATAGCCTGCTCAACGAACTGAAAGTTCAAAACGACCTGCAGAAATTACAGACAGAAATAGTAACGGTTGAAAGCCAGATACGTGGAGCCGTCATTACGCAGAACCGCGAACATCTTGTTGGCATTCGCGAAGAGATTGATAGCATCAATCACAAGATGAAGTTTATTGAAAGCAGCATCAAAGATAAGGAAACAAGTACGATGCTTCGGCAGTTGAATAAACTGGTAAACCTGAAAATAGTTTACAGTCAGCAGGTTATTGACTCTTTTCTTACCGGCGGCAAGGAGGCCGCCGAAAAGATCATCAATTCAAATCATAGTCAGCGTTTATCTGATAGTTTATTTGATGTGGTAGATGACGTTGACAGCAGCCGCCAGGTAAGCTTAAGCGAAATCGTTGAGACGGTCGACCTCAGCGGAGCTGCAGCCCGAAACCGTGGGCTTGTACTCGCTGTAGTAGCTTGTGTGTTTTGTATTGTCGCATTCTGGTATATTGTTAATCAGAGCATGCAGCAGCAGCGACTGATCAATATTCTTGACGCTTCTGAAAAGAAAGTAAAAGAAGCAGCAAGAGTGAAAGAACAGTTCCTTGCAAACATGAGCCATGAAATACGTACACCTATGAATGCGATGCTTGGGTTTACCAATCTTTTACACAAAACTAAGCTTGACATAAACCAGCAGCAATACGTTGAAAACATACAGGCCTCCGGCGAAAAACTGCTCGCCATCGTAAACGACATTCTTGATTTATCAAAGATTGAAGCCGGAATGATGCGTATAGAACCAGCGCCATTTAGTTTACGTGCTTTATTGCATTCGATAGAAACGATGTTTACGGAGAAAGCAAAGCAAAAGCAGTTGTATCTAATCGTTAATATTGACGATGCAGTACCTGATATGCTTGAAGGCGATTCAGTAAGGCTAACACAGGTGTTGGTGAACCTGCTCAGCAATGCTGTGAAATTTACAGCGGAAGGTGGTATTAATGTAAATGTCAGTAAGCTTGAAAACAACGAAAAGGAAATAAAACTTCATTTTACAGTAAAAGATACCGGGATTGGAATAGCACAGGAAAAGCTGCAAACGATTTTTGAACGTTTTCAGCAAGCAGAAGCTGATACAACACGCCGCTATGGAGGCACCGGGCTTGGCCTATCCATAGCAAAACAAATCATTGATTTGCAAAATGGAAAAATTTCGGTAGATAGCCGACAAGGGAGTGGTACAATATTTACCGTTGAACTCACTTACCTTGTCTCCAGCGAGGCGGCAAAAATTCCTGCAAGATTATATTTAGACGCCGACAAACAGAAATTGCAAAATAAAATCAGCGTGTTGATAGCAGAGGATAATGTCATGAACCAGCAATTGATAAAACACCTGATGGCCAATTGGCATTTTGACTTTGATATCGTGAACAATGGTAAAGAAGCATTAGCAAAGCTTTCAACAAAAAAATTTGACGCCGTATTGATGGATATCCAGATGCCGGAAATGGATGGTTACTCAACAACAAAACAATTACGCAATGAATTGAATACTGATATACCTATCATTGCAATGACGGCGCATGCAATGCCCGGAGAACGGGAGAAATGCATCAGCTTAGGCATGAACGATTATATCTCAAAACCGATCAATGAAGAAGAGCTCTATAAACTGCTTTTAAAGTACAGGGTAACAGAAAAAAAATCGACTACAACAAAGGTTTCTGTTATCGATCTTGACTACCTGAATGAGCTATCGAAAGGAAACAAAAATTTTGAAACCGAAATGCTACGGCAATTCATTGTACAGGTGCCGGATGAAATTCATTCACTTCAACTTTCGATTAATAACAAAGATTATACTGCCGTAAAATCTGCGGCACACGGCCTTAAATCTTCCGTTTCGTTTGTCGGTCTCTCAGCCAGGCTTCAACCTGTACTGGAACAAATTGAAAAAAACGCTTCGTCGGCCGACGACCTGAATGAGCTAAAACAAAACTTTGAAAAGCTGCAACAAATATGCAGAAGCGCTGTGGAAGAAGCAAGATTATTGCTTGTTTAAATGCCGTTTCATCGATCCTTTCTTTTGGTTCAGCGATTATAACAGGCCCTGCCTGAAATGCGCTATTACTTTGCATTCTGAAAATAAACCCTTCTCATTTTCGAAACTACCATGGACCCTAAAAAGCAAATCTTTCAAACTACTTCCAGAATACGCTGGATAGCCTTCTCCTGGGCCAGCCGTTTATTCATTTTCCTTTTGGTATTGATGATCCCGATTGTCTGGATTGCGTTGACAAGATCCAATAAACCAGGTTTACCACAATTGATTTCAGATGATACTGTTTCCGGTAAAGCTATAAATCCGATTCAACCGCGGGAGCTGACTAAAAAAGAAGATAAAAAGTATAAAGGCTTCAATGACTTTCTGAAGGCAAAACAAAAAGTAGAAGAAGTAATCAAGAAAGAAAAAGCAGTTCCTTTTAATGAACGTATCCGCGCAGGTTTCTACACAGACGAAGATCCGCAAGCTTATTTTTCATTACAGAATTACATTGAAAAAATGAATGTGGTCATTCCCGAGTGGATGCACATTGATAAAAAAACGGACACGCTTATTTTTCATGTTGATGATGATGCCTATGCAATCATGAAGAAGCATAATGTAAAAGTGCTACCGATCCTGAACAATATTGATGTTGCATCGCATCTGGGTAACTGGGACAGTGAAATGCTCGACAGAATATTGAGAACACCGGAAAAGAAAAAGCGTTTGCTGAATGATATCGTTCGTTATCTCCATCAATATGGTATGCAGGGCATTAATGTTGACTTTGAAGAACCAAAAGAAAGCAGTGTTGAACCGATGCGTCAATTTCAAAGGGAACTGTATGACACATTGCATAAGAAGGGTTATCTGGTCACACAGGATATAATGCCGAATGATGAAGATTTTGATCCCAAAATTTTAGCCAACTACAACGATTATCTCTTTCTGATGGGATATGATCAGCATTACAGCACCAGCACTCCTGGCGGTATCAGTGAGCAACGATGGGTGGAAAAAGTAATGGATGAAACAGCTTCTTCAATTCCTTCGAATAAAATTGTTTTGTGTATTGCCTCCTATGGTTATGACTGGCCTGTTGGGCATGAAGCTTCCACCGTTACTTACCAACAAGCTTTATCAAAAGCAAAAGTGAATAATGCAGAGATTGATTTTGACAACAATACTTACAATTGTCATTTTGAGTATACGGACAATGGCACAAAACATGAAGTTTACTTTGTTGATGCGGGAGGTAATTTCAACACGATGCGGTTTGCGGATGAATATGGCGCGGCTGGTGTTGCCATGTGGCGTTTAGGTTCTGAAGATGATCGTATCTGGTCTTTTTACAACCGCGACCTTAGCAATGATGCATTAAAGAAAGATCCGTTCGATTTTTCTGTATTGAGCCAGGTAAAACTGGTATATGAAAGGCCGGATTATATTGGCGAAGGTGAAGTATTGGATGTAGTAAGTGAACCTGGGCAGGGTGAGATCAGTTTACAAATTGATAGCTCAGAGAATGTCATTAGCGAACAAGTGTTTAAGCAATTGCCAACAAAATTCGTCATCCGCAGGTTTGGAAAAGTAGATAACCAGGTTGTGCTCACATTTGATGATGGCCCTGACCCTGAATACACGCCACGCATACTGGATATTCTTGAAAAAGAAAAAGTACCGGCAGCATTCTTCGTGGTAGGTGTGAATGCCGAAGATCACTTGCCTATTTTAAAAAGAATATATCGTGAAGGCTTTGAAATCGGGAATCACTCGTTTACTCACCCGAATATGGCAACAGTAAGCAATAGCCGGGCAGAAACAGAAATGGAAGCCACGCGTTTATTAATTGAATCAGCAACGGGCAGAAGTACGGTATTGTTTCGTGCACCATATAACGCCGATGCAGAACCAACAACGCTTGTTGAATTGAAACCTGTCGCGAGAGGAAAAACGGACCACTATTATACCGTTGGGGAAAGTATCGACCCGGAAGACTGGGATACTGAAGATTCGTCTTTTACAATGAATGCCGATACAATCTACAACAGGGTGGTAAGGGAGTATGAAAAATCTCCGGCAGGCGATAAAAAAGGAATTATTCTTTTGCATGATGCCGGTGGCGACCGCGAAGCTACCGTACAGGCTTTACCAAGGATAATAAAATATTTTAAGTCGAAGAATATAAAATTTGCTTCAGTAGCAGATATCCTTCACTTAGATAAAGATGCGATCATGCCGCCCGTACATTCAGACATTGTAAGTCTGAATAGCTGGGTAAGCACATTTGTATACTGGGCTGGCAAATTCTTATTCGGTGCATTTTGGGTTGCAATACTTCTCGGCTTTGCCCGCATTTTCTTACTGGGTACAATGGCCACTATTCAATTCTTTCGCTCAAAAAATAAAAAGATTATTGCTTCAACGCCCCCGCATTCTGTCAGCATAATTGTTCCCGCATATAATGAAGAAGTGAATGCCGTAAAAACAATAAACAATTTATTGCTGCAGGATTATCCCGGCATTGAAATAATTTTTGTGGATGACGGATCTAAAGATAAAACGCACAGTATAGTCACCGAAGCGTTTAAGGAAAATGAACGCGTTCACGTCTTGACCAAACCAAACGGTGGTAAAGCATCGGCTTTGAACCTTGGTATAGCATATGCGCAAACAGAATTTGTTGTCTGCATCGATGCCGACACACAGCTTTTGCCTGATGCCGTGAGCCAGATGATGAAACATTTTTCTTCGAAAGAAGTTGGCGCTGTTGCAGGTAATGTAAAGGTTGGCAACAATAAAAACATTCTTACGCAATGGCAAAGCATTGAATACACAACAGCGCAGAATTTTGATCGTCGCGCCTTTGACCTGATCAATGCGATAACAGTAGTACCTGGCGCTATCGGCACATTCAGAAAAGAAGCAATTGAAAAAGCGGGCGGCTTTGCTACTGATACATTGGCTGAAGATTGTGATTTAACCATCCGCATCTTACGCAATGGATATAGTGTACGCAACTGTACCGAAGCAATCGCTATTACAGAAGCGCCTGAAACATTAGGTCAATTTATGAAACAACGTTTCAGGTGGAGCTATGGTATTATGCAGAGCTTCTGGAAAAACCGGGATGCATGTTTCAATCCACGCTATAAAGGTCTTGGAATGGTGGCGTTACCAAATGTGCTCTTATTTCAAATCATCATGCCCCTGTTTGGCCCCTTTGCAGATCTTATGTTCTTTGTTGGCCTTTTTGTAAATCGCCACAATCCTGAAAGCAGTCATAAGATTTTGTGGTTTTATATCATTTTCCTTGCTGTAGATGTGGCTGTATCTATCGTCGCCTTTGTTTTCGAGAAAGAAAAGTTCTACAAACTGGTTTGGTTGATTCCACAACGCTTTGTGTATCGTCAGTTGATGTATGTCGTGTTGTTCCGTTCTATCCGCAAGGCAATAAAAGGCGAAGGCCAAGGCTGGGGCATATTGAAAAGAACAGGAAATGTACTGGCAGTCGAAAAACCTTTACAGAACGGCCGGCAAATTTCAACGACAAATACAACTGATTCACCGATTCTTTCCGAGCCACGGAGATAAGCTGGTTAGTTTTACGCCGTCGAAACAAATACATTAACAAACGAATCATTAAGCCAATGAAAAAATTATTGATTGCGCTGATCGCCATTTTGGGTGTAAGCGCCGTTTCTTTCGCCCAGACTACGACACCGAAAGACACTAAAGCGAAAGCGAAAAAAGAAACAACGAAGGCAGCTTCGACTACAGGTACAGCAGCTACTGCAGCAACAGCTACACCTGCAAAGACAACAGCAGCCGGTCCGACAAAGAAAGATGGTACGCCTGACAAACGTTTCAAAGCGAACAAAGATGCTGATAAAGCAGCCGCTACACACGTAAAGAAGGATGGTACGCCCGACAAACGATTTAAAGAGAATAAAGATAAAAAACAATAAACGACTTGGTTTCGTATGGTTAAGGGTGAGCCCTGCTATTCATAGCGGGGCATTTTTTTTGTTAGGGCTTTAGGGGTAAACTAACTGAGCATCATTCGACTTATTTCTACAGATTTATACAGCAAATATTCAATGCTCAAGGGACCTGACAACTGACAGCTCACACCCCACACCTACCTGAATCTTATAGTTTATTGCCTACCGCCTAAGGCATCAAAGATTCAACCAGTAATTCATTTTGAACACAATCGCCCTGTTCTTGTTTCTAAAAAATGGATCGGTGAAATAATTATCAGTGTACACAACGAATAGATCACTCATTGGCTTATACCGCCATTGAAAACGGCTGTTGATGTTGAAGTTGTTCCGTTGTGTATTATACTGCAAAAATGTCGTCCAGAATATTTTAGTTGAAAAATTGATCTCAAGCCTTGAAGCGACAAGTAACAATTCATTATTTCCATATGGTTCCGGGAAATTGAGTTTGTGATACTCGGCTTGTAAAGCAATACTCATATGCGGCTGGCTGCGGAATTTGATACTGACTTTTGCCTGTTTATTGGTACCATTATAAAAGGAACCGCCGCCAGCGCTGATCGTATAGCTGAAAAGCTTTCTCAAGTCCGAATCATATTCAATACTTGCAGTATTGTATTGATAACGGTTCACAGGCAACGGCGTTTTGTCCGTAAACGAAACAGGATACAGCAATTGCACTTTATCAGAAGTTGCATTTACCAAAATCATCGCTGTATTCTTCATCATGTTGTAATAAACGAACTCATAGCTTGCTTCATTAAAGCTATTGTTAGGATTTAAAACATAATAGCGGCTTAGTTCAAACATGTGTTGTGTAAATATTCCATCCTTCGGAAAAATCTTATATCCCAATTCAGTGAACATATGTTTAAAGCCAACCCTGATACTTGTATCTCTCAGCGCATCATAGTTCTCGATTCGCTCAACATAACCCATGTCAGTGTAATAATTAGTGCCCACATTGGCTACTTCTGCGACAGCGCTTAATGCACGACCAGAATAATTCATTCCGAGGTCAACGTAATCGGTATTCTTTGTAATGCCGGGCTTAAATGAATGATTGTAATAACTCCAGCCACCCCATGTTCCTTTTGCATTGCTGTAATCAAACGAAACGCCGCCATTACGGCCGTATTGACTTAACGGATCTTTTTGTTTTTCATCATCAGTTAAAAATCCCTGGCGGTTTAGAAAATATCCTTTTATTACCGACCGTTTGAAAACGCTTTGATTCACTGATACAGCAGAATAGTTTTGCGCAGCATACTCACCTTTTCTTCCTGTTTGTATGTTCATAATGCCGATGCGGGTACGCTTTGCAGCATTTCCACTCAGCCTCGCTCCAAATAAGATTGGAATTTTATTACCATCATTATCCAAACCAATACGCCTCGAATAAAACGGACGAATCGGGTCGATTCCATACAATGAAAATATATCGGCATTCTCCAGGAAAAAAGTTCTCCGCTCAGGAAAGAAAATACTATACCGCGAAAGATTGGTCACCTGTTGGTCCACTTCGATCTGCGAGAAATCTGGATTCACGGTAAGATCGAGATTCAATGATGATGATAAACCGACCTTTGCATCAAAGCCTGCATTTGCTGTTGTCCTTGTGCCTGTTCCATTTTCTTTATCGCTGCTGACTCCACCTGTTATGTATGGTATGACGGCGATATTACCGCCTGCTTTTGGAGGCGGAGTATCCCAACTCAAAAGACCGGTATAACCTAAATCGTAAGAACGAAAATTACGCGGCACTTTCGCCCAGGTGGAGTATTCATTTGTTTGCGCATCGATCCGCAAAAAGTTGATACCCCATCCGTTTTTCCCCGGCGAGTAGCGAAGCGTTTTAAAGGGGATTGCTATTTCCGCGGTCCAACGATCCGCGTATATTTTTGTTGCAGACAGCCATTTATTATCCCAACTGAAATTAAGCCCATTGTCGCTCCCGCTGCTGGCATTCAGCAAATCGTCTGATTGTACATTATAGGCATTCACAACAAAAAAGAATCCGCTTGTTTTTTGATTTACCGGATCAAGAATGACGGCAACGCCATCATTGGAATCGTGACCGATATCTCTTTTCAGACTTTGCACAATCGGGACTTTAGAACTATAGGCTGTAAACGCGAAATAAATATAGTTATCGTCGTAGGCTGTTTTTACCTCCGTTGGTCGTTGCGGTTCCCCGTCATCGTTAGGAAATTTCTTGTAAAAATGACTACTGGTTTCAATTCCTATCCATCCCGCATCATCGATTATACCATCGATTTTTATGATACCCGAAGCTTTCTTTATATTGACCGTGAATGTAGGCGCAGGGCCGGCAACTGCCTGTGAAAAAACTACAACAGGAAAAGACAGTAATAGAAAACCAATAGGTACAATGGTAAGGCGGTTAAGAAGTTTCATGTGGTTGATTGGCCAGGCGCTTAGTGAACGGTGGGCAAAGTAATAGAAAATAAAGATCGCTTCCTGTTAAAATAAGAAATGGAATAAAGGGAATTTGATGAAAGGCAAATAATTTATTTAGTAATTTTCCCAGTCTCTTGTTTCAACCAATCGAAAATCGCAGTTTTACAACGTATTGCTTGCTGCTGATTAGCCCGATAACACTAACTGACTACCATGCCTGTCTCTTTTTCTACAATCAAAGAAACGCTGCTTGAAAGACTGACCCATCTCGACCATCATCTGATATATCACAATATAGGGCATACGTTAGATGTGCTGGAACAGTGTGAGCGCATTGCATGGTGCGAAAGAATTACAAATACGGAAGATCTTTTTCTTTTAAAAGTAGCTGCCCTTTATCACGATGCAGGTTTTTTGAAAACGTATCGTGGACATGAAGCCGTTAGTTGCAGGATATTTTTGGAAGACGCTGAAAAATTTGATTTGAACGATCAGCAGAAAGAAATTATTCAAGGTTTAATCATGTCTACAAAAGTACCGCAACAGCCGGTTGGTATTTTACAGGAAATCATTTGCGACGCCGATCTTGATTACCTTGCAAGAGAAGATTTCTATTCAATCAGTGATAACCTGCGACAGGAATTCATTCATTTTGGCATAGTGGCAAATGATATGCAATGGGAAGAATTGCAATTAGGTTTTTTTGGCAACCACCATTACCACACCATCTCTTCACGAAATCAACGGGAACCGGCGAAACAAAAACATTTTGCAGAACTGTTGGCTCATCCTGCCGCCTGATTTGAAGCGTTTCTCATTTCAACTGTTACTCTATCCTGTTCTCTTAATCGTTTGCAAAGCGTTCGCATAATGCCTTTCAGTATATCGGTATTCGTTGCCACGACATCATAAAAATGCTCCTGTTCGATTTTCAACAATACGCATTCACTGGTGGTCGTTGCACTCGCCGATCTCGCTTCCGAATCTAACAGTGACAGTTCGCCGAAAATTTCATTTTCTGAGAGTTCTGCAAACTGATGTTGTTGATCATGAATTGAAACTTTGCCACTGTAAATAAAGTACATGCAATGACCCGCATCGCCTTTATGAAACAGTGTTATGCCTGCGTCGACATAGTTTTCCTCGCAGATAGAAGCTATTTCAACAAGGTCCTGCTCCTTGCAATTTGTGAAAATTTCAGAGTTCTTCAACAATAGCACCTTTTCAATAATCAACATAGTATTCTCAGCTTATTTCATTTAGTATAAAATCCCGTGTTTCCTTTACAAGATAACTCTTCTCTTCATTTACAGATTCTTTAATCACAACAAGAACGTCAGAAAAATTATTTTTCAAACTGCTATACATACAAACGGATCTTGTCCAGGGCTGGAATAAAAGATCTTTCTTATGGATTATGTTGTTTACAAGCAAGGGTACCTCCGGTGGATGAATGGCCTTCTTTCTATGAAAAGGTTCCATTGCAAAATCAAAGAGGTAATTCAGTTCCTTCGTTATCTTTTTAGGCAACACCAGTTCCAGCATTTCCATCGCATTGAACAGGCGATGTTTCTGGGAAGTAGCAATCAGCTCCAGCGTACGGTTTATCTCTTTGTTGTCAAAAATAAATGTACAGGTCTTCAGCGCTGTATCCAGGTCATTTCTTATTTCACTCTCCAGTGAATCACGAATCAGGTCAAGATTTTCATAATGCGGAAAGGAGTGATAATATTCCAGCTTTCTGACGCTCGCCGCAAGATGATCTTCCAGTAATTTATTTAACTGGGTGGTTTCTTCCTGGTTATTTGTTTTAAATTCTTTTTCCCAGAGTGCCTGTATCAGCTTATGGCGCTCTGCTGTAGGAGATCGCAGTTTTGACAATAGGAAATTGGTTGAATGCCGCCCTTTAACTTTCGCTGCAATCTTGATAAACGGCTCCTCATAACGCTCTCCGGCATCCGAAGATTGGCGTTTTACATCATCAAAAAAATCATCTCCGTAGTGAATGCAGCCTTGCATAGAGATATATTTTTCTGTAGGATGATCAAGGAACTGGACGATATCAGGAATTAATCCCTGTATCTTAAGTTTTCCTGCGGCAATAATAGCGTTTCTTTTTATCTGCAGTTGACTATCCCCGATCAGCGCTTTGAGATTTTTGGTAAAATGAACATTCTTTAACTCACTGATAATTTCTATCGCCAACAAGCGATCTTCCGTAATTGAAGAATGAATTAAAGTATTGATTTCATTACCCACCGAAAGCAATTGGTCAAACTCATGCTGATCGAGCATGTTTACAATAATTGTTTTGCGTGTTGCATTGTCATAACTATCCAGTTTTTCGGCAGCAGCAGAAAGAAAGTGTTTATCGTGATGGCAAAGCAGATGAATAATCTTTTGCTTTACCTCTGAATTCTTTTCGCTTTGCAACAACTCCTGCAACGTATCTGTATGAAGCTTATTGGTAGCCTCCATTCTATCCAATGTATACTTTCTTACAGACGGATGCTGATTATACAGTTGTTCTTTTAGTAATTCTTCAAAGGAAGGATGTTTTGCGTTTTCTAACGTGTTCAACGCAAATACCACTTCATTTTCCTTTCCCGTTCTTATTTTATCAATCAGCAGATCGGCAGTTTTTTTATCGTGAATATGAATATCGCGACTACTGAAGATTCCTTTACTGATTGAATTATGCAATGTTTTCAAATAAGCTCTTCTCAGGAAATAGATCAATATGCCCCAAAGAACAAGGTTTAATATCAGGATTTTAAAAGTCAATGGTATAGTTAGTGTTATTCCTGTTTTGTAAAAGAAAATCAGGGAAAGCCCGACAATAACGAGCGAAGGGGCCAGCATGTAACCTTTGGAAATAATATGCCCTTTTAAACGAAGCGGCTCTTTCAACGGCTGAAAAAGAATGAAGAAAATAGGTTCCTGTATTGTTGAGCGCAATACTTCGGTAAGCAACGCCATTACTCCGAAAATATAAACGTAGGATAACGAATTACTAACTCCCAACAAGAAAAGAATACAGAAAACACAAAGAGTAATCGGAGTAATAAACAGGCATGATATAATTCCTAACCGTTCAATGACTCTGCTGGTAAGCGCCAGCTTCATGATCAAAGCGACAAGGCGCCCTGCCGCAAAAAATATAGCGACAAATGCAGCGAGTGAACTGATATCTTCAAACTTCAATTTGACCTGCGACAGAAATGTAAAGTCAATGAGGTTAAAAACATTATAACTAACAAGCGACAAAACCGATATTGAAAGTATCAATGGGTTTTCAAAGAAAAAACTAAATGGCCCTTTGCGCACCTTTGTTTCTGTAACATGGGCTTCATGCGGATGTGATTGATGATGAATGATGCGGTTCCACTTCTTTTTATGAATTACGCGGTATAGCAGTATAAGGCCAATAATCAGCGATCCAAACGCCAGCCAGATCAGATTATTTAAACCAATGAAAGGCGTAAGGAACGGGTAAGTAATATACCCCAGCAGCTTTGCCGGTATATCACCGGAACCCACAATCGAAAATACTCTTTTGCTTTCCCGTACATTGAACAACAACGATACCAGGCCCCAGAAAGCGTACCCCGATATCATGTAAAAAATAATACTCCACACCAGCAGGAGGAAAGTGAACAGATGCTCATCAAAAAAATGCAGGCCCACCCACAGAAGAACCAGTATTACCGAACAAAAGATAATGATCCGTTCCAGCAAAATCAATGGTGGGTATTTATGTTCCAATCTTGTATAAAGGATGTTTGCCAATATCAGCGATACTGCAACTGCGAGATAGGCGTAGGGAAGCAGCGTTACAGAAAATTCATGAATGAAAAAAGTGATCGCAATAATGTTTGTGAAGGCATTCGCTATACCGATACAAAACTGCAGAGGAACAAGGTCAAAAACATATCTTGACTCAGATTGCCTGATATTGAGAATGCTAAGAATCTTTTGTCGCACCGCCTAAATGTACGAAAAAGGCAACACGAGAATGCCAGCTTTTGTGCTGTTTGCATTGGAAGATTGGCTGTTCGTCCATCACGGATGTCATTCGATAAATTTAAAACAGGAAATCGTTTCTTTTAAGTATCTTAGCCAAGTGTCATTGAAGAGTGCCTGAAGCATGAAATCTGTCCCTCCTATCGCTACTTTTAAGATTGCCTTTGCCTTTTCCCGAAAATCTAACCTCCGCGCAGTAACCCGTGTTCTTGATCGACGTGTCATTTGCGGTTACACCAGGTAGTTATAATGATCTTGGATATCCTTTATTTAGCCTTGGTTAATACTGTTTACCCGCGAATACCTTAACCTTAAGTTGTAAAATCAATCAAATGACACAAAAGCTTTACCCTGCTTGTATTATTTCTATTTTAGTAATCGCGGCAGTGTTCCTGGTTCCAGCCAGTTCATTTTCCCAGCAGTTAAAAATGAGTGACTTTGTTCTGTTCGGAGGCAATAGTGCCTGCCCTTCGGGACCTGGTCAAACCCCCTGTAATTCGCCGGGTTGCGCAGTTCAAATCGGTTCATCGTCTTCTATTATAGGAGGTTCAATCGGTAGTTTCAAACTTGTAAAAACCGGTTCGTCTACAGTTACCGGTAATATCTATAGCGGAGGAACTATCACATTGGGCAGCAGCAATACAGTGAATGGTGTTATAACAGCCGCTAATTCTCAAAATCTTTCCGGAACAATTTTCACTGCAGGTTCCAGTGGCACATTCAAAGGAAACATTGATGTAAAGGGCAACATTGTAATTGGAAGTAACGGAAACGTGACAGGAATAGTTACCCATCCAACCGGAACAACATACTCCGGGCCAACACCTTCCGGAGGAAATGTAACGGGGACGCCTACCCTGCCTGTTATGCCTACATTACCAAACATAACAACTTTCCCTGCAGCAGGAAGCACGGACATTACAACGACGAAATCAATAACACCAGGTGCATACGGAAAAATTACTCTAACTGGTGGTAAAACAATTACATTGTCAGGTCCGGGTACTTACATTTTCAAATCGATCAAGAACACAGGAACTACCAACAATTTTGTATTCGATTTCAAAAACACTGCTTCAGGAAATTTTATCATTTACGTTTACGGAGATATAGATCTTGATAAAGTCAGCGCTTCTATGGCAAACGGTGGAAGCGCAACACGCATCTATCTTGAAACACATGGTACCGGTTCTGGTAATTCAGATAAAACAGTTGCCTGCAACTTCGCCAGCGGCTCATCTGGTAATAGTGTTACGAAGTGGCTTGGTACGATATGGTCACCATATGCAGCTATAAACATTGGCTCAGGCACTGGCTCCTGTAGTTTTAGCGGTGCATTCTGGAGCGGTACCCAAATAAACGTGCAAAGCAATGTAACCATAAACTACGCTCCGTTTTCTGCCTGCAGTACTCCTGTTGCAAACGCAGGCCCGGATAAAACGGTGGATTGCACTACCAATACAGCTCAACTTAATGGCAGCGGTTCTACAGCCGGCCTTACATATCAATGGACAACAACAAACGGGAAAATTGATAATGGTGCAACTACGTTAACGCCGACTGTTTCCAAAGCCGGCACTTATTTTCTTACTGTTACAAATGCAAGTGGCGGTTGCACAGCAAGCGATACTGTAGCTGTAACCTATAACTGTATATTACCTTTTTACCCACCACCACCAGGAGGAAAAATAGGCGACAACCTTATTGGCTCTGAATTAAATTCTCTTGCAGAAAACTTTGGCAGTGTATCCGATCCTGCAACTACAATCTTTAAGATAAGTTCGAGCTCAGTGTATGTAGAAGTAATCTCATTACAAGGGCAAAGAACGGCTCTCGCATCATTATTAATCAGTCAATACGGCATGACTGATACGATAAATAATGGGCCTAACAGCCTCATTATTTCTGGTAAAATACCAATTGCCAATCTTAAATCACTAAACTCGCTGACACAATATATCGACTACGTAAGGCCGCTATTCCCTGCCATTGGAATGGTTGGATTAACAACGACGCAAGGTGACCTTGCTTTGGGATCTGATTTCATCAGGAATGGCTACGGCTTAAATGGTGACAGCACAAAAATTGGAGTACTGTCTGATAGCTATAATACATTACCTGGCAATCCGGCCGGAATTGATATCGGCAATGGAGACTTGCCGGGCTCGGAAAATCCTGTCGAACTGGTACAGGAATATCCATTTGGTATCGGCACTGATGAAGGAAGAGCCATGCTCCAGATTGTGCACGACATTGCGCCAAAGGCAAAACTCTCTTTCCGTACAGGATTTATCAGCGCTTCCAATCTCGCTATGGGTATTCATGATTTGGCCAATAGAAATTGCGATGTAATCGTTGATGACGTAACGTTTATCACTGAACCTTTCTTAAAAGATGGCGTAGTTGCAAAAGCGGTAAATGATGTGAGCACAAACCAGGGTGTTGCATACTTTACAGCAGCGGGCAACTTTGCCAATAAATCGTACCAGGGTACTTTCAAACCGGTAACAACGCCGAATGCAAGTGGCGTTGCACATGATTTTGGTGGCGGCGACTCGTTGCAGAAAATAACGTTGAGCCTCGATCCGGGACAAACAACCGGAACCTTTACAATCGTATTGCAATGGGTAGATGACATTTATTCTTTACAGGAATCTACAAGCGGTACAAAAAATGACCTTGATCTTTTTCTTGCTGATAATAACGGAAATATTCTGTTTGGTTTTAATCGTAATAATGGTTTCAATACAAACAATATCGGGGGTGATCCTATTGAAGTTTTACCGTTTACGATTACTGCAAATACACAAACCAATATTCTCATACGCAGAGCGGCCGGTACCGATAATGTCGCATTTAAATACATCATCTTCCGTGGCAATGCTGTGATTAATGAATACAATACGGGAAGTTCAACAATCGTTGGCCAGGCCAATGCAGCCGGCGCTATGACAGTTGGTGCAGTAAGATTTACAAATACTCCCGCATTTAACGGAACACTTTCACCGGAAAGTTTTACTTCTTATGGTGGTACGTTGGTTGGCGGCGTTGATAGAAAAAAACCTGATTTTGCAGGACCGGATGGCGTAAACACGTCAGTTAACTTTGGAAATACAGTTGTTGTAGACAACGACAACATACCAAACTTCTTCGGAACGTCTGCGGCTGCACCACACGCTGCTGCGGTTGCTGCATTGTTACGACAGGCAAGAAAAAGGTATTACGGGGGGCAAACGATCAGCCCAGAAGATTTGCGAACATTGTTGAAGAACACTGCATCTGCAGTTGGTGCTTCCGGTTATAATGTTGTTACCGGTAATGGATTTATCAATGCACAGTCGGCAGTACAAAGCATTGCATCTGCAACACCAGCATTGATACAATTAGTTACCGATCCGAATGTAACACCCGGAACACAACCTATAATAGTAACAGTGAAAGGAAATTATTTCAGCAATAACACTGTTGTTCTTTTCCGCACTGATACAATCAAAGCAAGTTTTTTAAATGATAGTACTGTTACTGCGCCTATTCCTGCGTTTTCAGGTAATCCAATTATTCGTGCATATACACCACCACAAACAGAATCCGGTAAAGATGGTGGCTTATCCAATT
The DNA here is from genome assembly GCA_049840875.1 of Chitinophagaceae bacterium. Taxonomy (GTDB): domain Bacteria; phylum Bacteroidota; class Bacteroidia; order Chitinophagales; family Chitinophagaceae; genus JAFDYH01. Next base: position 1,217,862 of record JASGJE010000011.1, read on the forward strand.
CAATTAAATTCTTTGACATACCGAAAAAGCTTGTTAAGCTTATTCCTGATGCGAAGACAAAGAATTATGGTGAAAAAATTCCAAATTTCAGTGTAAAGGTCACTGTTGACGGAGCAGCGATGGATACGACATTGATTGCAGCGCAATTGGGAATTAATAAACTGGTATATTCTACACCTGCAACATCTACCAGCAATGTTGGATTGTACAACATAAAGGTTACCACAAGTGCAATTGATCAAAGCTTTACGGAATTATACGACTACGATTCTTCTGCTGTTGGCGCTCTGACCATTGCGCCGATGCCGTTATTGATCACACCAAGAGATACAACACTGAAATATGGTGATAAGATCACGGGCATCAAATTCAACTATATCTATGACGCTACAAACATCGCCGCAAATGAACAGACTGCATTCTTCAATGCATTGGTTTCTGGTCACACTGTTGACTTAATTGATACAGCCCTTGCATTTATCAATGATACTATTTCAATTAACGGTAGAAAACTAAGCACTGCAGATATTACGAGCATGGCAGTATTAACGAGCAGCAAAGCAGTAGCAAATAGTAAAGCTGTAGCGAACAGTAAAGCTGTTGCAAATAGTGCAATAACAAGATTAGAAGAAGTATCTCCGGTTTCGATCTACAATTATCATGTCGACTCGGCTTCTGTAACACTAGTGAATAGTAAGGCAGTGGCTAACAGCAAAGCAGTTGCTAATAATGCAGCGTTGGTAAATAGTAAAGCGGTCGCTAATGTCGCTATTGTAAATAGTTCGACAGTCAATGATGGTAGTAACAACAATGTGATTGTTATCATCGATGAGAATGATGTATCAGGCGCTACGGATAGCATACGCTTGTCACCGTTGAAACCAATCAATCTTGTAACTGGAATAATCTCTGGTCAACATTCAATTGTTCCTGGTGCATTTCTTTCTTCGAACTTTAAAGTGACTTATAATCTTGGCAACCTGAACATCACAAATTCGCCATTGACAATCGCAGCTGCAAGCAAAACTATAAAGTATGGTGACCCGCTCACTTTATTGTCGTCAACAATCAGCGGTTATAAATACGAAGACGATTCGTCTAAAGTTTTCAGCACAGCGATTACATACTCTTTGCTGAATAGCGCTAACCAGGTGGTAACTGCGTCACCGGTTCCCGTAGGTACTTACAAGATTGTACCTGCAGCGCAATTAAAAGCGCCATCAAGTTATACGTTGTCAGTAACCAACGGCACATTAACAGTTTCACCTGCTTCATTAATTGTAAAAGCAGATGATAAAACAATCTGCAAAGGAGAATCACTACCGGTATTTACAGCGACATACACTGGCTTTATAAATAATGACAAGAACACTATCGTTTCAGGTCCTGTGTTTACGCTCAGTCCATCATGCACCGGCGCTGCGGGCACTTACACTATCACGCCGTCGAAGCTTGTATTAAGCCCGTCAGGCAATTATACGATCACGTATCAAACCGGTACGTTGTATATCAATCCGAAAGGATCAGGCGCTTATAAGGTAGTACCGAAACTTGTGTGTGTTGAAAAACTGGCAAGTCCCGTAAATGGATTCAGCTACCTGGCACATTTCTCATATACCAATTCAAACAGCACGACGGTGTATGTACCAAGGGGCACAGACAATTCGATAACTACAACAGGTTTGTACAGCGGATTGCAGCCACAATCTTTTGTAAAGGGAACCAACAACTTTGATATCTATTTTGATGGTACCAAGATGACATGGACATTAAAAACATATGATGGCAGTACGAAGACAACTGTTTCCGTTGACGCCAGTTCTACGTCTACTAAATGTACCAGTCATTACACAACAAGTACTGTTAGTGCAAGAACCACAAATACAGACGAAATAGTTGCCAGCGGTTTATCAGATGATGTGACTGTAGAACGGCGTACATTTGGTGTATATCCAAATCCTGTTACAAATAAAGTCGTTGTCAGTTTCGGTTCTGATAATATCAGTGAAAAGGATGTCAAGATGTTTGATGTATCCGGAAGACTACAAATCATTAAAGGGTTCAGCAAGTTAACATCCAGCAGTGCTGTACTGGATATCAGTAATGTTGTATCGGGTGTTTATATTCTGACTGTCAAGATCAATAATGAAAACAAAAAAGCAATTATTGTAAAACTATAAACAATGCAGGGCTGTAAAATAAATCAGCGGCCCTGCCATTTTTCGGTACCCAAAAACCTTATCTAAAAAAATGATGCTACTTATGAAAACAAGTATCATAGGCCTGGTTTTCTTTTATGCTCTAACATCAATCGGCTACGGGCAGTCTGCACCAATGGACAGCCTGAAGAAAGTATTGTCCACAATGAAGGATGATACATCGAAAGTGAAACTATTGCTGAAGATCGGAATTCAATACCGCAGCACGGATCCACAATCAGCAGTTCCTTATACACAGCAAGCTGTTAATTTATCAACACAGTTAGGATATGATGAAGGGCTTGCTCTTGGTTACAAATTCACAGGTCTCGCATTATATGATCAGGGTAAGTTCATTGACGCAATGGATAATTACAATCATTCATTGCAGGTTTTTGAACGAATGACTAATAAAGTTGGCGTTTCAAATATTCAGAACAATATCGGAGTTATTTATAAAGAACAAGGACTTGACGAAAAAGCGTTGGAGGCTTTTTTCGCTTCATTGCAAAATGCTGAGGATGCCGGTGATATTTTGCGCATAATCACAGCTCAAAATAATATCGGTAGTGTGTATGATCATAAAGATGCTAACCGTGATAAAGCTCTTGTGTACTATAAAAAAGCACTTCCGGGTAGCCGTCAGTTGGGTGACCATGATTTAATTGGGGCTACGCTTGGAAACATTGGCGAAACCTACTTAAAAAAAACCAACAGTAATCCCGACACGATTAAAATTTACAGGGATTCTGCGTTGTTCTATTTCCAATTGCAGAAGAAAGAATATGCTGCAAGCGCCGATATTCCTTATGCCTTGTACAATATTGGTCGAGCGTATATAAGCCAGGGAAAATTTGAAAATGCTTTGTCCCCCTTGATGCAAGCGTATGATTCGGCAGTTACACAAAATTCAACATTGTATATTACCCAGGCATTGGAAGGTTTAGCCAATGCTTATGACAGTTTGGGGAAATACAATAAATCGCTCGAGGCCCGCAAAAAAGCTGAAAAGCTGGCAAGAGAAATTAATTCATTATACGATTTAAAAGATATTTATAACGGGCTGGCTTTTGATTATGGCAAACTTTCTGATTTTGGGAATGCTTATAGATACCAGTCTCTTTTGGTGGATATAAAGGATAAGATTTACACCCGCGATGCTGATATCAAACTTGCACAGGCGGAATTTGAATTTGATACACAACAACAAAACAGTTTAATCGAACTACAGAAAGCCAGCATCGCCCGGCAAAAGCTGGCTCGCAACGCCTCCATTGTTGGATTTGCATTAGTTCTTTTAATTGTTGTTATTCTTTATCGAGATTATCGCAACAAACTAAAGATCAACCGCATTCTCGATACGCAAAAAGCACAGATTGAAACGTTGCTTTCAAATATTCTACCAAGAGAAGTATCAAGAGAATTGCAAGCTACCGGTGAAGCAACACCGCGATTCTATGAAAGTGTTTCAGTTTTGTTTACCGACTTTAAAGGTTTTACAACGATAGCTGATTCACTATCTCCGCAGGAAGTAGTCGCCGAGTTAAGTGAGATTTTTACCACGTTTGATAACATTATTGAAAAGTACGGCCTGGAAAAAATAAAAACGATTGGAGACGCTTACATGGTTGCCGGCGGTATTCCATCGGAGACACATGATCATCCTGTAAAAATGGTAAAGGCTGCGATTGAGATAGTGCATTATATGCGACACAATAACCTGCAGCGAAAAATGAAAGGTCACCAGACATGGGAATTGCGTGTAGGCATTCATACTGGTCCGTTGGTGGCTGGCGTGGTGGGTCGTAAAAAATATGCGTATGATATCTGGGGAAGTACAGTAAATGTTGCGAGCAGGATGGAAAGTAACGGCGAACCTGGACAAATTAATATTTCATCCGCAACGTATGAGTTAGTGAAGGACCAATTTGATTGTGAATACCGCGGTAAGATCTATGCAAAAAACGTTGGCGATATTGATATGTATTTCGTGAAAGAAACATTTGCAAAACCTGCAGGCATGATTGCGGAAGATATTGTCAGCACACCGAATTAAATAGTTTCAAACAACTCTTACTAATCTTCTTTTAAAATATCGGGGCGTCTTTTTTTTGTTCTTGATAACGATTGTTCATGCCGCCATTCTTCAATTTTTTTATGATCACCGCCTTTCAACACTGCAGGAATTTTCCAACCACGAAAATCTTCCGGTCTTGTATAAACTGGCGGAGCCAGTAAGTTATCCTGGAACGAATCAAACAATGCCGATGTTTCATCGTTCAATACACCCGGTAATAAACGACCAATAGCGTCTACAAGAACTGCTGCAGCCATTTCTCCGCCACTCAATACATAATCACCGATTGAAATTTCCTTAGTGACAAAGTGTTCGCGAATACGTTCATCTATGCCTTTGTAATGCCCGCAAATAAGCAGCAGATTTTCTTTCAACGAAAATGTATTGGCGATTTTCTGATTCAATGTTTCGCCATCCGGTGTCAGGTAAATGATGTCATCATATTTTCTTTCCGCTGACAATTCCTCTATTGCTTTTGCCAATGGCTCGCACATCATCACCATACCTGCGCCACCGCCATACTGGTAGTCATCTACCTGGCCATATTCGTTTACCGCCCATTTTCTTAGTTGATGTACACGTACAGTTAACAATCCTTTGTCCTGTGCACGTTTCATAATAGAATGCTGAAAAGGGCTTTCGAGTAATTCGGGCAACACGCTTAAAATATCGATGTGCATCACGCAAAGATAATGGATGCTGAAAGGGAAAAGTTGAAAGCATTTTTTCATTATTGAAAAGTCATTTCATTAACTTGTAACACCAAATTCACATTTATGAGAAAAATAGTTTCAGTTATTACGACGGTATTATTTGCAACTCCCCTACTTTCCATTGCGCAGGAGCCTGTTGACATGCAGGTAATGCAGAAAATAAGAGACGAAGAAAATAATCATTCGCAAATTGAAATGATTGCGCACAATCTTACGGACGTATGCGGTCCAAGATTAACCAACTCTCCCGGCTATAGAAGATCTGTTCAGTGGATAACACAGACATTCAAAGAATGGAAACTACAAAATGCTGGCCCTGAAGCATGGGGCGAGTTTGGCAGAGGATGGGACAATGAGAAATCTTATTTCGCCATTACTAAACCGTATTATCATCCTGTCATCGCTTATCCGGAAGCATGGACAAATGGCACACCTTCTTTGATAAAAGGTTCATTATTGGTGCTCGATCAGTTAGACTCTGCTTCGGTTGATAAACTTGGCAGTAACATAAAAGGCAAGATCATTATTTTAAAACCTGGTAAGAAAGAATTGCGAAGCGCATCTGAACCATATTCAACAAGATTTGCTGATTCTGTATTGGATAAAATGCCAGATACCTATATGTATTCACGGGAACAAATGGAAACGTTTATTCCCTTTATTATCAGAGATTATAAAACAAAATTGTACCTCCAGGCAAAGGGAGTTTTAGCCCTCATAACTTCAAGTGGCTTCGACAGAGACGGAACTGTAATAGTGCAGGGCGGGCAAGGTTATGCTAAAAATTATAAAGCCACATTGCCTGAATTGTCAGTATCGAGAGAAGACTATTTATTAATGGAGCGTCTTGTAGAAGATCATAAAAACGTTCAGGTAGAAATGAATGTTCAGAATAAATTTTATAGTGACAACCTTACCGGCTATAATGTTGTCGGTGAAATTGCAGGAACCGATCCTTCATTAAAAAGCCAGGTTGTAATGCTCGGCGGCCATCTTGATTCATGGCAAAGCGGAACGGGAGCAACCGATAATGCAGCAGGTTGCATCGTAATGATGGAAGCTATGCGTATTCTTAAAACATTGGGCATTCAACCGAAGCGTACTATTCGTGTTGCATTATGGGGTGGTGAAGAACAAGCACTATATGGTTCGTTTGGTTATGTAAAAAAACACTTTGGTGACCCAAAAGACATGCAATTGAAACCAGAACAAAAAAATATTTCTGCATATTATAACCTTGACAACGGCTCCGGTAAAATACGCGGCATCTTCTTACAAAACAATGAAGCAACACGCGACATATTTAAAGCATGGCTCGCTCCTTTTGCTGATCTTGGCGCTACTGGTATAACAAGCAGCAATACAGGTTCTACAGATCATATCTCTTTTGATGCCGTGGGCATTCCTGCTTTTCAGTTTATACAAGATCCGCTTGAATATGAAACCCGCACCCATCACACCAATATGGACACCTATGATCATCTTTCTATTGACGATCTCAAACAAGCTGCAATTATTGTTGCCGCATTCGTATACAACACGGCTATGCGAGATGAAATGCTTCCACGCAAGCCGTTACCGAAACCAAGTCGTTTTGTTTTCGATTTTGATATTCCCTTATAGATACTGCAGCCACAATTTTTCTGAAAGCCCATTTTTATACTAAATGGGCTTTCTCATTTCGATTAATCCGCTCTTTTCCGGGAGGTTCTCCGTTCATATAAATTCTTTTTCCGCGTTTGTCCATTCTCTATATTTACCGGTCATTTTTTTATTCCAAAACAATCATTATGAGAAAACTTTTTATTTCGGTCACTGCGCTTACTGGCATCGTATTGCTTGCTTACGCAAAAGATCAGAAATTTTTTTTACCAAACCATTTTAATACAATTTCACCGGGAGACACAACGAAAAAAGATACCACAAAATATTCGGTGTATAAAAGTCTTCCGCTGAAGCCTGCCCGCAAAATCAGTTACACCACAAAAGAAGGTTCATGGATGAGCCTCGATGTAAGCCCGGATGGACAAACGATCGTCTTCGATCTGATGGGAGACTTGTACACGATGCCGATAACAGGCGGTACAGCAACTGCAATTACAAAAGGAATGCCCTATGATGTGCATCCGCGTTACAGCCCTGACGGAAAAAAGATCCTATTCATTTCCGACAGAAGTGGCGCTGATAACGTTTGGTATATCGATACTGAGAAAAAAGATACTGTGCAATTGACAAGCGACAACAATCAATTTTTTCCAAGTGCCTGCTGGACGCCGGATGGCAATTATATCATTTATGGCAAAGGGCGTCGCAATATAAAATTGTACATGGTACATCGCAAAGGCGGTGGCGGAACGCAATTAATAGATGCGCCGGCTTATCTTAAAACGATCGATCCCGCAGTAGGTGCAGATGGCCGTTATATTTATTATTCTCAACGACGCGGAGCATGGAACTACAACGCACAATTGCCGCAATACGAACTTGGCACGTATGATCGTGAGACAGGTAAAATGAATACGATTACTTCACGGTACGGCTCTGCTTTTACACCTGTATTATCGAAGGATGGGAAATGGTTAGTGTATGGTAGTCGCTTTGAAGACAAAACAGGTTTGGTGCTTCGCGATTTAAAAACAGGTGATGAAAAATGGCTGGCCTATCCTGTACAGCGTGATGAACAGGAGTCCATCGCACCGCTGGGAGTATTGCCTGCAATGTCATTTACACCCGACAGTAAGTTCTTGATCGCATCGTATGGGGGTAAGTTTTTTAAAATTCCAATTGATGGATCTGCAATTACCGAAATCCCGTTCACGGCAGATGTGAATCTTGAACTAGGCCCGCAGCTCGCATTTAAATACCCGGTGTCTGACACAGCTTACCAGCAATCAACGCAGATAAGAGATGCCGTTCCCTCTCCCGATGGAAAGAAACTGGCTTTTACTGTGATCAATCGCCTTTATGTTATGGATTATCCAAACGGAACTCCAAAACGTGTAACGACGAATGATTTTACTGAGGCGCAACCTGCTTGGTCACCTGATGGAACTTCACTCGCATTTATAACATGGAACAGTGATGGTGGCAATATTTACAAAGTCTCTTTTGCACCAAAAGCTGTTGCTACACCGCAAAAATTAACGAAAGAGCCCGGTCTTTACCAGGAGCTCAATTTTAATTTAAAAGGAGATCGGATTGCATTTCGCCGCAGTTCTGCACAAGCATATAAAGATGCTTATGGCCCAGGTTATGATGGTAGTGAGGATGATCTTTGTTGGATAAATGCAAGTGGCGGCGATATAACGGTGATCGACAAGTCGAGAGGCCGCTATAATATGCATTTTGTAAAAACACAACCTGAAAGAATCTATCTAGACAATGGCGCAGGCGATCTCATCTCTATGAAATGGGATGGTACTGATGAGAAAGTATATGCTCACGTTTCCGGCATTACTACTTATGGTAGCATACCAATGAAATTTGGCCGTCCGGACCCATCAAAAATGAAATGCATTACTGATCCGGATGATGATCCGCAAGATGCAAAAGAACTAAATCCTCCATCATCAGCTTCGGTATTAACAATGTCGCCTACAGGAGACAGAGCATTGGCGCAAATCAATAATGATATATATGTGGTGACGATTCCACAAAGTGGCAAACCAAACAATATTTCCGTTGCAAACGCTGAGAGTGCGGAATTCCCTGCACGTAAGCTGACAGAAATCGGTGGTGAGTTTCCTTACTGGCAATCGAATGGCAAAGTAGTGCATTGGAGTTTGGGCAGTGCGCATTTCACCTATGATGTTGATAAAGCACAGGTATTTGAAGACAGCCTTTCTGATGCAAAAAAAGCCAAAGAAAAAAGAGAAGCTGATTCAACTGCGCGATTAAATGCAGATTCAACGTTGAAGAAAGCAGCAGATTCGTTGAAAAAAATCACTGATTCCATTGCAGCAAAAGATACTTCGGTAAAAAAGAATCCGAAAAAAGAAGATCCGAAATTCAAAGCAGATGAAACGGATGTAAAAGTATTTTTCAAGAAAGATATGCCGCAGGGAACTATTCTATTCAAGAATGCACGGATCGTAACAATGAAAGGAGATGAGGTGATTGAAAATGGTGATATTCTTGTAGAGAATAATCGAATAAAAGCAGTCGGAAAAACCGGAACGCTTTCACCGCCTGCCAATGCAAAAGTGATGGATATGTCGGGCAAAACAATCACACCTGGATTTGTAGATCCTCACAGTCATATGTGGCCGAACTGGGGTGTACATAAAAATCAGGTGTGGATCTATGCTACGAATCTTGCCTATGGGGTAACGACAACAAGGGATCCACAAACAGCTACAACTGATGTATTGACTTATGGCGACATGGTAGATGCAGGTTCAATGATTGGCCCGCGTATCTATTCTACCGGTCCTGGTGTTGGGTATTGGTTTTACAACATTAAAGATTCTGCCCAGGCTGAAAGTGTATTGACGCAATACAGTAAATATTTCCATACAAAGTATATTAAAATGTACCTCGTCGGTAACCGCAAACAGAGAGAATGGATTATCGATGCAGCAAGACACCAAAATATGATGCCGACTACAGAAGGCGGATTGGATTTTAAATTCGACATGTGCAATATGCTGGATGGATATCCCGGTCATGAACATGCGTTGCCGATTTTTCCATTGTACAGCGATGTTTATAAAGCAATTTCACAAGCGAAAATGATTGTCACTCCGACTCTTTTGGTTTCTTATGGTGGACCATTCGCTGAAAATTATTTCTGGGAAACTGAAAATCCCTATCACGATCCGAAAGTGCAGCATTTCTTCGCTTATGAAGAATTAGCTTCAAAAACAAGACGTGTTGGCGAAGGTTGGTTTATGCCGGAAGAACATGTGTTTCCCAAACACGCAAAAAATATGAAGAGCCTTGTTGAAGCTGGTGGTATAGTTGGCATTGGAAGTCATGGTGAATTCCAGGGACTCGGTTATCATTGGGAAGTATGGGCGATGCAAAGTGGCGGTATGCGTACGATTGATGCTTTGAAGACAGCAACGATTCTTGGCGCACAGGGATTAGGTTTGGATAAAGATCTCGGCAGTCTTGAAGCAGGTAAATTGGCAGACTTAATCATCATGGAAAAAAACCCGTTGGAGAATATCCGGAACACAAACACTATTCAGTACGTAATGAAGAACGGAAGATTGTACGATGGCAACACCTGCGATGAAGTATACCCTCAGCAACGGAAATTGAAAACTGATGAATGGAAATTTGATAAACCTTCGATGAATACGAGTATTAAGGAGTAAAAGAACAAGGATTACAAATCAAAAACACAGTAAAATGCGGGCTTGGGGGCCCGCATTTTACATTTTGTCAAAGTTGAAATTTCGAGGATTATACGCCTTTTTATAAATTATGCGTATTTTTATTCAAAAAAACAATGACCGTAAAATTAAATCTTACCATTGATGAAAAGGTTGCGCAAAGGAGCAAACTTTACGCAGCAAAAAAGGGCACTTCTATTTCAAAGATGGTTCAGGAATATTTGAATAAAATCACGCAAGAAAAAGGAAAAAGAAGAAAGACGTTTGCCGAGCAATATGCCGCCAGTTTAAAAAAACCAGTTACAGATATTAGCGAAGTACGAGATAAATATTTAAAGAACAAATATGGCCGTTAAGGTTTTTCTTGACATTAATACTATAATTGATTTTTTTGATGGTAGCCGTTCCGGTCACTTAAGTTCGCGGCAATTAATCGAATTATCCGAATCTCATGATATTGCCGCTTATTTAAGCGAATCCGTCCTCAATACAACTATCAATGCTCTGAGAAAAGAATACAAGACTGAGAGAATGCGTTCAATGCTGAGCCATTTACTGGAATTTATTACCATTCTTCCATGTACCAATAGCTCTTATCTTAAGTCCTTACAATTACCTACAACCGACCTGGAAGATGCCGTCTTATACCAAATCGCAATTGATAACAAGTTGGATTATTTTGTCACCTCAAATAAAAAAGATTTTAAAAAAATTATTTCTCCGCTGCTTCCTGTTGTTTCTTCAAAAGAGTTAATTGACTTGATATCATAGAAGGGGGTTGAAAAGGGTATCAACTTTTTGAAAATTGACACCTTTTTTTTATTCCTGCTCGTTGTCTTTATCTCTGCTTAACTTCTTGATAATATCTTCCATCATCTCGATCTGTATTTGCTGAATCTCCATCATTTCCTGTTGTTGATTCAGTAATAAATGATCGAGTTTCTCATGCAGTAATTGTATTTCCAGTTCCGCTTTCAGATTCACCATATAGTCCTGCTTGCTGCGTTGACGGTCTTTTTCTTCCTGCCTGTTCTGGCTCATCATAATAACCGGCGCCTGTAACGCGGCGATCGTTGATAACAACAAATTCAATAAGATAAAAGGATAAGGATCGAAAGCTTTCTGATTGATCGCCATGATAAGATTGACGGATATCCAAACGGTCATAAAAATTACAAAGCCTGTAATGAATGACCAGCTTCCACCAACCGCAGCAACACGATCTGCTAATCGTTGTTTCCATGAAGAAGGTGTTCTATTATCATTCTCCATATCCAGGGAAACGACTTCATTGTTTTTAATCTTTTCAATCACATTGGCGTCAAGGCTGGATAATTTTCCCGCCTCATCTTTTAATACTGATTCGATGTATTGCTGACGGTAGTGATTCAATTCGCTGAGCGAAAGCACTTTTTCAGAGGAAAATTCGGGATGCTCATTGCAAATCGTTTTCATGATGCTATCGCGGATATACTTTCCTTTTACTTTTTCATTCAGTGGAAAATTTTTTCCGGAAAGATCACTGGTAAAATATTTTTTTGAAGAAATATCAGATGAAACGGTTTTCATTGCTTTTCATTTCTAATCAATTTATAGAAAAAATAAAAGCAACTGCATTATTAATGTTACCAGCCTTTGAACAATGGGAATTGCGAAAATCAATCTTCGAGGAAATCATCGAGATCTCTTCTCTCTTTTTTTGTAGGCCGGCCTATTTTACTTGGCCGTTTGCCGGTATGAAAGGTGGCAGCCTGGTATTGTATCCTTTCTATTTCTTCGGCCGGAGTTATATCGATGTAGTAATTGATCGCCTGCGAGTAAGCAACACGGTTGTACAATAGTTCCGCAACTTTTATTCGCCATCGTTTTGCTTCTGTTTTTACTTCGTATTCATCATCTACATTCACATGTTTTGAAGCCTTGGCCTGCGATCCATTGAATTTTACCTTACCTGTATCACATGCAGCGGCTGCCATCGTTCTTGTTTTAAAAAGCCGGATAGCCCAGAGATATTTATCAAGTCGGAGTTTCTCTTTTTCAGGCATGCTAATAAATGAACTTACTAACTCTCTGCAAAATATTTATGGAAATAAGGTATCGTTTCGATACCCTTGTAAAAATTCTCCAGATTGAATTTTTCATTGGGGCTATGCAGATTATCGCTATCCAATCCAAACCCGAGAAAAACAATTTTCACTCCCAGTTCCTGTTCGAATAAAGCACAAATCGGAATACTCCCACCACCACGAACGGGAATTGGTTTCTTACCAAATGTTGCTTCAATCGCTTTTTCTGCAGCTTTATATCCTTTACTGTCAATCGGTGTCATATACGGTTCACCACCGTGATGTAATGAGGCTTTTAAACTAATATACGATGGTGCGATTTTTTTTAAATGATTAATCAATAAGTCGGTAATCTTATTGCTGTCTTGATTTGGCACTAACCGCGCCGATATTTTCGCAAATGCTTTTGATGGTAATACTGTTTTCGCACCTTCGCCGATATAACCACCCCAGATGCCATTCAATTCAAGAGTCGGGCGAATACCTGTTCTTTCGTTGGTGGAGTATCCTTTCTCTCCCCACACTTCTTTTATACCAAGATCATCTTTATATTCCTTTTCATCAAATGGCGCTTCTGCCATTAGCTTTCTTTCGGCATCTGTTGCTACTACTACATCATCATAAAATCCGGGTATCGTGATATGATTATTCTCATCGTGCAGGGATGCAATCATTTTTGCCAGGATAGTAATTGGGTTTGCTACCGCGCCACCATATACTCCACTATGCAAATCACGGTTCGGACCAGTTACCTCCACTTCTATATAACTCAAGCCGCGAACACCCACATCCATCGATGGCGTATCCATACTTATCATCGCTGTATCGCTGATGAGTATTACATCCGCTTTTAGTAATTCTTTATTCTTTTTTACAAATTCCGGCAGATATACTGAACCAACTTCTTCTTCTCCCTCTATCAGAAATTTTATGTTAGTTGAAAGCGTGTTTGTTTTATTCATAATCTCCAGGGCCTTTACGTGCATATAGAACTGGCCTTTATCATCACAACTGCCTCGGGCAAAAATTTTTCCGTCTTTAATTACTGGTTCAAAAGGTTCCGCTATTCCATAATTCCAGCGGATCGGCAGGTTGCACATCATAATGACCATAAACCAATACAGTTGGTTTTGAAGGATCAGTTATTTTTTCACCATACACAATCGGGTGACCGCCGGTATTGATCACTTCGGCCTTATCGGCTCCAGCTTCCAATAAACGCTGCTTCACTACCTCAGCACATTTTTCCATATCCGCTTTATGTTCGCTTCTTGCACTTATCGAAGGGATACGAAGTAAATCGAGCAACTCATTCAAAAACCTTTCTTCATTTTTTTCCTGGTAATCCTTCCAAACTGATGACATGTATTTCTATTTATAATAGCGAAGATAATTGAGTTTGCTTAACGTTCAACTCTGCCTTCTGTTCTTCCTTGTTGTAGAATGACTATCACTTTCCTTCATCTTTAAAGTAACGGCTTTCGTCACCAATTTACTCCCGAAACGATCCTTTATTTCGTCTACCGTTTTATACAAGTTGAGCTTTTCTTCGCTGTTGTTAAAAATGTCCATTTGCATGGTAAAAGGAATCAACTGACTGAAGCGAACGCCCAATAAACGGACAGGCCGTTTCTTCTCCCATGCTTTGTTAAAGATATCTTTTGCTTTAGCAATCAACCGGTCATCGAGGGAAGTATAGTCTATTGTTTCCTGCCGGCTGATTGTTTCAAAATCAGAATAGCGAACTTTCACAGTAATACAACCAGTCAGCTTTTCATCTTCTCTTAGTGAATACGCTGTCTTTTCCGTCAATCTCACTATTTCGCTATGCAGAAAGTTAATATCGGTTTTATCTTCTTCAAATGTATTTTCATGGCTCATACTTTTCTGTTCCCAATCGGTTTCGACGGTTGTTGACCCAATTCCCTGCGATTTATTCCATAATGATTCGCCCCATTTTCCAAATTTCTCTTCCATAATCTTAAGGGAAAGTTTAGCTATGTCTTCGATCGTATGAATGCCGGCATTCTTTAACTGTATTTCTGTCTGCTTTCCAACGCCATTTATTTTTTCAACGGCGAGTGGCCATAGAAACTCCTTTTCTTTTCCATGCGGTATTTCTAAAAACCCATTTGGCTTAGCTTCATTCGTTGCCATCTTGCTGATGAATTTTGCTGAAGACAATCCGCATGAAATTGGCAATCCTGTTTCTTTCTTTATAATCTCTCTTAGTTCTGTTGCATACTTGCTTACGCCAAAAAATTTATCCATGCCCGTGAGATCGCAGTAGAATTCATCAATTGAAGCCTTTTCAAAAAGCGGAACTTTTGAGGCGATGATATCCGTCACCCAACGGGAATATTTACTGTATTCGCCGCGACTACTGTTCGTAACTATTGCCTGCGGACAAAGCTGCATTGCTTTTTTCATTGGCATTGCTGAGTGAATGCCGAATTTTCTTGCTTCGTAACTGCAAGCGGCTACCACGCCTCGTTCATAACCACCAACAAGTACAGGCTTGCCTTTTAATGCTGGATTATTGATTATTTCTACAGAAACAAAGAATGAATCAAGGTCAAAATGGGCGATATACGGTTTTACTTCAGACACAAGTTTGTAAAGGTAAAATAAAGTCCGAAAGACGGTAAGTCGGAAGACCGGAAGAGAGAGTTTTAGAAAAGGGTCTTGCAGACTTTCTGTCTTCCTGACTTACGGACTTTCTTTTATATTTGGTTTATGCAACTCGAATGGCTCAAAACGGGTATTGGCCCGCTGAAGGATTTATTGACTTTCCTGAATAAAGAAAGTAAGACCAATGATGTTTTAAAAAAGCAAATCATCCGCGAACTGAAAAACAATCTCAATATTTTCCACAATGCTTATCTCAATAATATTTCCCAGGATGTGATGATTGAAATGCTTACAAACGATTCCATAAAAGAAGCGATCAAAAATAATTTTAAGTTTAAGAAATTAAAGGGCGGCCAAATTGAATTGAATAATATTTACGACGAACGTAACCGGAAATATGCCGGATGGACAAGCGAAAAGTTAATCGATAAGATTGATGAAAAAATTGAAGAGCTGAAAAACATCAGGAAGATGAATAATAATAGCGTGGAAAAAGTAAAAAATAATATCACGCTGATGTTAAGCAATCTTTATTACCGGATGAAATTGCTGGCAGATTTCATTCAATCAACAGGAAAATGATGGAGCCGACAGAACAATTGCAACGATTTATTTTTGCCATTCAGCAATTGAAAGAAAACGAATGGCAACTATTCAGTGAAATATGGCAACCTTTTCAGTGCAAACGCAAAACAATTCTCACGGCAGCTGGTGAAACTGAAAAGCACTTGTATTTTGTTCTCGATGGTTTGCAACGTGCTTTTTATATCGGCGATGATCAGAAAGAAGCGACAATTGTTTTTACTTATCCGCCATCCTTTTCAGGTGTTGCGGATTCTTTTCTTACCCAAACGCCTTCGAAATGTTTCTTTGAAACATTAACAACCAGCAAATTTTTACGCACTACCTATCGCCAACTGGAAGACTTAATGAATAAATATCCGTCTATACAGCAACTGGTATTGCGGTTAACGGCATTTGCACTGAAAGGTGTACTGGAACGACAAATAGAAATTCAATGCTTTAGCGCTGAGGAGAAATTCAGGGCATTATTAAAACGAAGCCCGCATGTGTTGCAAATCATTCCGCATAAATATCTCGCTTCTTACCTGGGAATAGATCCGGCTACGTTTAGTAAATTGCTGGGATCAGTAAGACTGAGTTAAGAATCGTGAAACAGAAAACGTGAATGCTACATTTCTGAAAATCTTGGCGCAGGCAAAGATTTTCCAATTTTGAGCCGGGTAGTTTTGTTTTAAATTTAAAATCATGAAATCATTTGACAGCAGGCTACTACTCGAACAGTTACAAGCCGATACAAGACAATTATTACTCGCAGCAACTTACCTGCAAAAAGAAGATCCCGAAATATTATTGAATGCACCGGCGCCTGGTAAATGGAGCGTAACAGAGGTGTTGGAACACCTAAACAGTTATGGTCGATATTATTTACCGGCAATTGAAAAATCATTACAACAAAATAAACCAGCGAAAGAAAGATTTAAACCAGGCATGTTGGGCAATTATTTTACAAAGATTATGAAGCCGGGAGTTGGTGGAAAGATTGCCAATAAGATGAATGCCCCGAAAAATCATCGGCCTGCAGCAGACCTGGATATAAAACCCGTACTGGATACTTTTATTAGTCAGCAGACACAACTGCTGGAATTATTGGAAACGGCGAAACAAAAAAATATTGCCGCCATTAAAACGCCAATCTCCATTTCAAAATTTATAAAATTAAAAGTTGGAGATACTTTCCGCTTTTTTATAGCTCACCAGCAACGGCATTTTTTACAGATAGCAAATGCGATAAGTGAATTGAAAAAGACTACAGGTAAATCTCCAGCAACCCCTCAGGCAATTCAACATTCACCTGTTTTTTCGAATGGTTGATCTTCTGAAGAAAACTTTCGTTCAGGGGGATCAGAACTTCTTTTCCTTTTATCTCGAGCCTGCAAAGAACCTGATGTGGCTGTTCGATCACTTCCAGTATTTCACCTAACGGTTCTGAATGATTGATAATTGTATAGCCGAGTAAATTAATCGGGGCAGATTTTGCTGCGAATTTTTTAAAGTCTGCTTCATTGATCCAGACTTGCTTTTGTGACAGTTTAGCTGCCGCTTCGCGGGCATCAATTCCTTCAAGTTTTAAATAGATTTCCGTATCACTTTTTATTCTTGTTGATTGTACAAACCATGGGAGAAATGAGTCTTTTTTTTCTTCAATAAAAATAGCCTGCAAACCTTTCAGCGAAGTCTTTTTTCCGAGCTCATGATTTAACAGCAATTCACCTTTCAATCCGTGAACTGCTACGATTTTTCCTATTTTGAAATATTCTGCCATCGTTATTAAGAATTGGGCAAATTACTCGAAAAGATTTCTTTTTAATCCCCTTTAGGGGTTAGGGGTATAAAAAAGGTGGCACTAAATAATGCCACCTTAAAAAACTTTTCAGGACGTCGTTGGTCAGGCTATTAACCTTCACCACCTTCACGCTGAGGTCTCCTTTCGGTTCTCTCAGGGCGACGGCCACCAGCTTGGTAAGGTCTTCTTCCCCTTCTGGCTCTCATGGCTTCTTCCTGGCGTTTCTTGATCTGTGCGTCATGCTCCGTACTCCATTTCGTAAACTTGTCCATAGCAGTAGCCTGGTCGAAAAGACCAAGATCTACACCGCGCAACAGGTGTTTCAGGTAAAGTACTCCCTTAAAGCTGAGGATGCGGCGAACCGTATCTGTAGGCTGAGCGCCTTTGTGCAGCCACTCAAGCGCTTTCTGACGATCTAGCTGAATAGTAGCTGGAACAGTCAGTGGGTTGTAAGTACCTAATTTCTGAATGAATTTCCCATCACGGGGGCTACGTGCATCGGCAATAACGATGAAGTAGAAGGGTCTTTTTTTAGACCCATGACGTTGGAGTCTGATTTTGACAGCCATTTTAAATAGACATTTAAAGGCGATTAAAGAATAGGGTTATAATGCGGCAAAAATAAACTCTCAGCATCAAAATGCAAATTTCTTTTTTTTAAATGGGCCTGATATACCGGTGAATAGGCCTGAACAGGTGTTAGTTACAAGAGAAGTTTAAGGTTTAATAGTTTAGTGTTTAATGTTCTCAATACGAAAAAATCACTACCCGTTCGCCAACCTTAAACCTTAAACTTTAAACACGAAACCTATCATCTCTTCATCCCTGGCATCATTTTCCCAAACATGCCCATTTTGTTCATGTTCTTCATCATGTCGCGCATTTGCTCAAACTGTTTCATAAATGCGTTTACTTCTCCTATATCTTTCCCTGCCCCTTTGGCTATACGTTTGCGACGGCTTTGATCAATTACATCGGGATTGGCTCTTTCAAATGGTGTCATCGAATTGATCATTGCTTCAATGCCTTTGAATGAATCGTCGCTGATATCAAGATCTTTTACCTGCTTACCAACACCGGGAATCATTCCAAGCAAATCTTTCATGTTACCCATCTTCTTGATCTGCTCCAGTTGGGTTTTAAAATCTGCAAAGTCAAATTGATTCTTGCGAATCTTCTTTTCCAGTTTTTTTGCTTCGACTTCGTCAAATTGCTGTTGCGCTTTCTCAACCAGCGACGTTATATCACCCATGCCAAGAATACGCTGCGCCATACGTTCAGGATAGAACACATCCAGCGTATCCATTTTTTCACCACTACTGATGAATTTAATTGGCTTATTGACCGTGTATTTAATCGATAACGCCGCACCGCCTCTTGTATCACCATCGAGTTTTGTAAGCACCACGC
Organism: Chitinophagaceae bacterium; assembly: GCA_049840875.1. Lineage (GTDB taxonomy): Bacteria > Bacteroidota > Bacteroidia > Chitinophagales > Chitinophagaceae > JAFDYH01. Next base: position 1,236,664 of record JASGJE010000011.1, read on the forward strand.
CTGAAAAATTCAACCGATCATTAAATGCCTTTGCGGTATTTACAGCATCCTGTCCCGTCATACTATCCACCACAAATAAAATCTCTTGAGGATTGACGGCTGATTTGATATTCGCAACCTCAGTCATCATCGCCTCATCGATTGCAAGGCGACCGGCAGTATCGATGATAACTACATTCTTATTTTTACTTCTTGCTTCTTTTACCGCATTCTGAGCTATTGATACAGCATCTTTATTTTCTAATTCAAGATGTACATCAACACCGATCTGCTCACCGAGTACACGCAATTGCTCCATCGCCGCAGGGCGATAAATATCCGCTGCAACGAGCATTGGTGAGAGACCTTTTCTTGTTTTAAGATAATTAGCCAGTTTACCGCTAAATGTCGTTTTACCGCTACCTTGTAACCCAGCTATTAAAATAACTGCAGGATTCCCTTTTGAATTAAACTCACTTTCCTGTCCGCCCATCAACTCTGCCAACTCATCTTTTACGATCTTGGTCATCAACTGACCAGGGCTGATAGCGTTGATTACTTTTTCACCAACAGCTTTATCTTTTACGCGATCCGTAAATTCTTTCGCAATCTTGAAATTCACGTCAGCATCTACCAATGCGCGGCGTATTTCTTTTACAGTAGCCGCCACATTCAATTCTGTAATTCTTCCCTGGCCTTTTAATTGTTTAAAGGCCGACTCTAACTTATCCGACAAACTCTCAAACATACCAGCGATTGATTAATTATATTGAAACAAATAGATTCAGCGGTGAACACACCAGATTTACCAGCAAGCAACGCAGCTACGGCCGGCCCTGGTTAAGCCAGCAAAAGTAAGAATAGATCATGATTTTGAAGGTCAGTGGCGTAAAACCTTTTAACCATGCTTTTTTGATTAATCCGTTGATGAATACGAATGAATTATGCTACATCCTTTGAAGAACGGATGTAGCAAAGAACTGCAATGCAGGAAGAAGAAATAACACCTATAGCCGCAAGAAACAGAATGATTAAACGATGCGCCTCGATCAATTCAGTAAGGAAAAGATATTCGCATACCAGCAGTAGCACAATCGCAGAAATGAATATTATGGAATGCTTTGTCTTCATATTTAAAAAAAGAAAGGGCCGCACCCGCAGCCCTTTACCCAAACCCAACTGCTAATGGGAGTTTACCTACATGACACGAGATCGTTGAATATTTTGAGTGAAAGGAATGCGTTTTCAAAAATCCTTAATGAAGATATTCCGGAAAAAAGGGCTTTTCCGGATAAATAGTCGGCAGGCATTATCCATTCGCTAAAAAAGGGAAAATTGTCGGCGAATTAAAGAAGGTTCAGTTGCTGATTTAAACTGCCCCGATAGGCGTCAGCAACGGGTATTGCGGTTTTTCCGATATTGATTACACCCTCTTCTATAAAATCGATCTTATTCAGGGCTACGATGTAGCTGCGATGTACTCGCATAAATCGTGTTGGGGGTAGCTTTTCACCGATGGCCTTGAGGGTAGAATGCACCACATGAAATTTTTGAGACGTATGGACTTTTACATAGTCGCCCATCGCTTCCAAGAACAAAATATCGTTGATATCAATACGCTTTAGAACACCATTATCTCTTACAAATACAAATTCCTTTTCTTCAACTTTTACATCCTGCTTATTGCTATCAAGCACTTCTTTTGCCTTTTCAATTGCTTGTAAAAAACGGGCTGGCGATACGGGTTTTATCAGGTAATCAACTACATTCAATTCAAAAGCCTCTACAGCATAATCCGTTTTTGCAGTGGTAAAAATTATAAGGGGACTTTTATTCCCGAGGTTTTTGGTTAATTCAAGACCTGTCATCCCCGGCATTTCAATGTCAAGCAGCAACAGATCAACAGTCTCTTTATTAACCTTGTTATATGCTTCTATCGCATTATCACATTCGCCTTTTAATTCCAGTTCGTTTACCTGGCTGACTAATTGCTTCATAGCCATCCGGGCCATTTTATTATCATCAACGATGAGACAGGTCATTGTGTAAAATTTCAGTAAAAGTAAAAACAATATAGTAAATGATTTACTAAACAAAAATATATCGGCCTACCTGTTATCATGTAAATATGAATATTCGAAATATTTATAAACTTCGTATAAAATTGTAAATTTGTACGAATAGAAAATATGCAGGAAAAATTAACCATTTTAATATCGTCGGAGCATAAAAAGTTTATAAAAAAATATGCCCGGAGGCAAAACAAAAGTGTGTCTAAACTAATCGACGACCTTCTTTCATCTATTAAACGAGACGCAGCTCAAATTGATGATAAAGACGAGTGGATAGATAAAACGGCCGGAGCCTACTCTTCAGGAAAAAAAGATGTCTTAGCAGCACTTTTTAACAATCTCCGTAAATAAAAGCCTTCGGTAAAAAAGTGAAGAAAATATTTCTTGATGCGAATGTTGTGATTGACTTTATGGATGCTTCGTCAAAAGATCATCATTATGCAAAAGATTGTATCAAAATAATACGAAAACACTTCGGTAAACCCGTGACTTCACCCCTGACACTTCTGATAGCTAATTTCATTCTGGGAAAATTTATAAAGAATAAAGAGCGGCACAAACGGCAAATGCAGCTTACATTTTCAGAATTTGAAATAACACCAATCCTAACATCCTATATACCTGCTGCATTTCGCACGAATTTTACGGACATAGAAGATGGTTTGCAATATCAATGTGCGGCACATGCAAAAACGGATATCATTATCACGAAGGATTTAAATGATTTCTTCGATTCGAAAATCCCTGTCATTCATCCCCACGATTTTGTACACCGGTACAAGCAACTTCACGGATGAGCCGTATCAATCGTTTGTCCGATTTTATTTCCTATTGTTCATCCTTGCCATTATTTCCGGAATTTAGCAATCTATAATCACTTCAAATTTTAGTATGAAACAAAATCGCAGAAAATTTTTGCGTCGCTTCGCTGCCGGTACCGGCGCACTCGCAGCGGGCATACCAGCGCTTGCCAAAGTAACAACGGATGAAAATGATCTAACAACCGATTCACCTGCGAATACAGGTGTACAGCAATTCAATATGTGCGGCTATGCAGCACCGAAATTAAATACAGTTCGCGTTGGTGTTATCGGGCTGGGGATGCGTGGTGGCAGTGCAGTAGAAAGATTGAGCTATATCGATGGGTTGGAAATAACGGCGCTTTGCGATAAATATCCCGATCGTGTAACCAAGGCACAAGCGACACTGCAATCAATGGGCCGACCAAAAGCAAAAGAATACAGCGGTGAAGAGGGTTGGAAGGCACTGTGCGAAAGCAAAGATGTTGATCTTGTTTATACTCCTACCCCCTGGCACCTGCATGCGCCTATTGCACTCAAAGCAATGAACAACGGTAAACATGCCGCGACTGAAGTGAATGCTGGTTTAACGCTCGACCAATGCTGGCAGCTCGTAGAAACTTCTGAGAAAACAAAGAAGCATATGATGATGCTGGAAAACTGCTGCTATGATTTCTTCGAATTGCTTACGCTCAATATGGTTCGCAATGGATTATTTGGCGAATTAATTCATGCAGAAGGAGCGTATATCCATAATTTAAGCACGGATTATTTATTTAATAAAAATGCTTACGCCGACATGTGGCGGTTGAAACAAAACATAGCACATAACGGCAACCTGTATCCAACGCATGGGTTAGGGCCAATTGCGCAATGCATGAACATTAACCGTGGTGATAAAATGGATTACCTGGTTAGCATGAGCACCAACGATTTTACCCTCGGTAATCTTGCGAAGGAAATGGCTGCAAAAGATCCTTTCTTTAATGAGTATGTTGGAAAGACTTATCGTGGCAATATGAATACAACTTCTATCCAAACCAACAAAGGAAAGACGATTATGCTACAGCATGATGTTTCATCAACGAGACCTTATTCAAGAATTCATTTGATCAGCGGCACAAAAGGCGCAGCGCAGAAATATCCCGAGCCTGAACGAATTTCTTTCGGTCACGAATGGATGAAAGAGGAAGAAGTAAAAGCATTGTACGATAAATATTCTCCTCCCATTGTACAACACATCGGCGCCATTGCGAAAGATGTGGGCGGTCACGGTGGAATGGACTTCATTATGGATTGGAGATTGATCGATTGTCTTCGTAACGGATTACCACTCGACCAAAATGTATACGATGCGGCAACATGGAGCAGCATCTTTGCACTCAGTGGTGCATCTGTAGCCGCCAAATCAAAAACACTGGAAGTTCCTGATTTCACGAGAGGCGCATGGAAAACAAACAAGCCGCACGATATGACGCTTGATGGCGGCGGCAATACAAAAGTGCGTGAGAAAGTAAAGAATGCTACAATGCAACAATAAATAGAGTTGCTCATATGAAATGGAAACAACATCTATTTCAATAATATTTTCTTTTTAAAAAAAACAGCTTCAGATTATGAGGCTGTTTTTGTTTATGCACTATCTTCCTCACCGATTCATTCTTTTTATAAAACTTCCTGCATGAGAAAAATTCTTCTTTCCGGCATTTGCTCGGCATTACTACTCAACATTTCGTTTGCACAGAAAAAATCAAAGACAACCCCACCGATGAATGCCGAAAAGCAAGCTGTAATTGCTTCTGTGCAAAAGCATGAAAAAGAGCTGACCGAAATAAGTGATAAAATATGGGGCTATGCAGAAATAGCAATGCGTGAAAAGCAATCATCAAAATTATTAGCCGATTATGCTGAAGCACAGGGAATGAAAGTAACAAGAGGCGTTGCTAAAATTCCAACCGCATTTATTGCAGAATATGGTTCCGGTAAACCTATTATTGGCATACTCGGGGAGTTTGATGCATTACCAGGTCTTTCACAAAAAGCACAACCAACAAAAGAACCATTAGAAGCCGGAAAACCCGGTCACGGGTGCGGACATAATTTATTTGGCACCGGAAGCCTGGGCGCTGCAGTTGCAATTAAAGAATTAATTGCAGCGGGAAAATTAAAAGGTACAATCCGTTTTTATGGTACGCCTGCAGAAGAAGATCTTGCAGGCAAAGTGTATATGGCGAGAGATGGCGTTTTTAATGATCTTGACGTTTGTTTGGATTGGCATCCCGATTCTGAGAATAAAGCAGGTATACAAAGTTCACAGGCCGTTACAGACTTCAGTATTTGCTTTAAAGGTAAAAGCGCACATGCCGCTGCTGACCCCTGGAATGGGAGAAGCGCTTTGGATGCAGCAGAGTTGTTTACTAACGGTATCAACTACTTGCGGGAACATATAAAACCCAGCGTTCGCATTCATTATGTTTTTAAAGAAGCAGGCAAAGTGCCAAACGTTATTCCAGATACTGCATCTGTGTGGCTATGGATCCGTGATTCAAAAAGAAGTGGTGTAGCTGCCGTGGAAGAAAGAATGAAAGACATTGCAAAAGGCGCTGCTCTGATGGCTGGTGTACAATATGACATCAAACTGAATAATGGGTTGTATGAAATCCTTATCAATGAAACCGGTGCAAAAGCATTGCAATCGAATATTGAATTGGTAGGACCAATAACTTATACAAAAGAAGAGCTGGACTTTGCAGATAAGATAATGAAGGAATATGGAATGGAATCTGAAGGCATCAATGGCAACATCAAGCCATTGGAAACAACCAAACCTGATCCGGAAGGCGGATCTACAGATGTTGGTGATGTTAGTTATATCGTTCCCGAGATTTCTTTACTTGCAACTACTGCTCCTTACAAATCGCCATGGCATTCATGGGTTGTTGTTGCCTGTGGTGGTATGAGCATCGGGCATAAGGGAATGTTGTTTGCGTCAAAATCATTGGGCGTTACAATGGTTGATCTTTTTCAAAATGAAAAACTAAGACAGGATATCCGTGCAGAATTTGAAAAAAGAAAAGGAAAAGAAGTTTGGAAAGCAATGCTACCGGATGGTCCGCCACCGGTGCCCGCGGACTGATTTCTTTTACCTGATCAGCGTAACGATACCTTTCATTTCTGTAACAACATTGTTTCGTTTGTATTTGCAAAACCATGCAAAGACAGCGGTTGGTGTCAGTTGACCTTTTACTGTACCATCCCAACCCTTGCTGTAATCTTTTGTTTCAAAAACGATTTCACCCCAGCGATTATAAACAGTTAAATGATACTCCTGTAAATTATACGCATTCACTATTCTGAAAACATCATTTTTACCATCATTATTTGGCGTGAATGCAGAGGGGAATTGAATCACGCATGGCATGTTTTTAACAACGATGCTTGAGGTTGCAGTTCCACAACCATTATCAACCGTTACTGAATAAGTACCTGGCTGGTCGACTTCAAAACTGTTGTTAACAGAACCATCGTGCCACTGATAGGTAGTAAACTGACCTGGATTTAATATCAACTTATCACCACTGCAAATAGTGGTATCATTTCCCAGAAACGGATGCGGGTGAGGCGTGACTGTAAGGTTCAATGTCCTGACGCTATCGCATCCATTTACTGCTAAAAATGTATCCTTATAAATACCGGTTGCAGAATAGCCAAGATAAGTTTCACCTTCACAAATCGTTTGATCTATTGTTGTAGTCGGTTTAGGTTTTACAGTAAGGTTCAGGGTTCTTATGCTGTCACAACCATTGGCAGCAACAAAAACATCCATATAAGTGCCGCTTGCTGTATGTCCGTCAAAAGCATCTCCTTCACATATCGAAGCATCCAATGTGGAATATGATTTCAATTTTACCGTTAAATTCAGAGTTCTTGTACTATCACATCCATTCGCAGCAGTATAAACATCAGTATAAGTGCCGGATGTTGTATGGCCTGCATAGTTTTCGCCTTCGCAGATTGATGCATCTACCGTTGAAGTAACCTTTGGATTTACTTTCAGAATTGTGATTGAATTACTGGTTACTTGTGCAGGCGTCGGACAAGCTGCATTACTGATCATATCACAACTAATAACGTCATTCTGATTAAGCGTAGAAGTTGTAAATGCCGAACTGTTTGTGCCGACATTAGTTCCATTTAATTTCCATTGAAATATTGGAGTCGATCCTCCGTTTACAGGTGTAGCTGTAAATGTAACAGGCGTTGCTATACAAACAATTTGACCCGAAGATGATTGAATAGTAACAGACGGAGTTACCTGTGCACCGACAGAAACTGTTGTTGATGACGAAGAGGAGCATCCATTTACTGTCGCCTTTACTGTATACACACCACTTGCTGCAGGAGTTGCGGCAGTGATAACCGGGTTCTGATTTGAATTTGAAAAACCATTTGGTCCACTCCAACTATATGTTGCATTTGTAACAGCCGGAATCGAAAGATTCAGATCACTTCCCTGGCACAACGGGCCGTTGTTGGCTGCAGCGCCAATTACCGGAGAAGGGTTTACCACAATACTTGTAGTACCCGTAGTTATGTTCGAACATTTATCAGTAATTGTAACTGTATATGTTGTATTCACCAATGGAGATACTGTAACATTATCTGAATTACCTGCACCATTGTCCCATGTGTATGTATAAGGAGGCACACCGTAGCTACCAAGCGCTTTCAACGTCACTTTATCACCAGCGCAAATTGTAGACGCAGAAACGTTGATTGAATTGAATTCAATGGTATGCCCTTCCACCATTATCTGTAATGGTTCTTCCGCACTCACGTATGTATCACTGCATCCTGAACCGGCTGAGCAATAATCATTGTAAAACTTAAGTATGAATGTCTGATTTTGTACCGAACAAGATGGTGCCGGAAGACAACCCAACAGAAAACTACTAAGGTCATAAAATTGACCTTGTGTTGTTACTTGCCCGGGTCCTGAATTCGTAGGATCGCTTGTACTCCAAACAGCGTTATTACCGGAACAGTTCTGTGAAGTATTAATTATGAAATGTCCCTGGTTCTGTGCACTCGGAGCATTGGCATTAAACCCAAACTTGTACGACACTTTTGTAAATGTGGCATTGGCCGGTAATGGAACAGTGAGACTATAGTCGCATGTTTTTGTTGGAGCGCCACAATTCATAGAACCTGTAATATCGGCCTGCGCCAGTGTAGCAGTAGAGGAAACAAGTGGATCAATAATCAATGGTCCGCTTGCAAGTTGTGATTTTATAAAGTCTGCAGCAAAAGAAAATGTGAGCTCGTTATCATGAACGTTATAATTGAAGTATTGCCATGAAGTTGAGGGATTCGTTTTATTATAAAGCAAGCCACGGTCAACGCGAACGCTACTACCAGTATTATCTATGAATTCTACTACGCCTTCCTTTTGTTTAGAGTAAACAAAGTTTCCCTTACCGGAATTCTTAATGAAAACATCTTTAAAAAGTAAATTATCATATCCTGCAAATGAAAACTCTTTGACAATGAAATTCGTTTTTACAGCTCCGCGTCTTACCTGCATTTCGGCGTCAATGCCAGGGAAAATATTTTTTATAAAAACACCATCAGCTCCGGCTGTATAATTTTTCCAATTTGCTGAAGCAATTAAAATTTGTTTCCCCGCTTTTATGCCAAAGAGTTGCCAATGGTTAAATTGTATAGCTCCTTGCTTTGTTTGTATAAATGAATGTTGTTTTCTTACGTCGAACCCTACAGGTTCGTCCTGCTCAGTTGCCTGGTAAATGCCGTTTCCTATTGATTTTATTTTTTCATCAATCGGGTGCCATTTTCCATTTTTATTATAGTTGATCGCGCCAAGCGAGTAAACCTGGTAGAATTTACCAACTGAATCTTTATCTGTAAACCAACGGCTGTTTACAGTTCTTTTTTCAATTACCTCACTGGCGTTACTTAAAAAAGAATTTTTTGAAACGACAACACTCTTTGCAGAAGCTGAAAAGGAAGAATAATCAGGCTTGGATTGTTTTAAAACAGGGTAAAACGTTTGTGCGAATAACTCTCTTTGCGGATAGCAGAGCGCTGAACAAAATAATAAAACAAACAGCTTGTAAAAAGCTGGCTTTAATCGCATACGGAGCTTAAGTTTGATAATGGACTGTCTATAATAACCGATTAATTCTGCGGGAACAGAATCAACTCTGGACAACAAAATAATAAATACTTTTTTAATATATAAGTCAATTCAAAGAAATAAGAAGGTTATAAAGACCTTTTTAATGCACTGACAGATGTCCTTCATTACCCATTGATTCAAATCCGTTAACATGAATAAATCTAACTTGCTGCTTATTTACCAATCCGAAAAATTATTATGACCTCATTCGCCATATCGGGCAATCTCGTCGATATTCACACGCAATCAATCTATCCGGCAGAAGTAACAGTAGAAAATGGAAAGATTTCAGCAGTAAAACCATTGCCTGTTGACTCCAGGCTACCGACTACAGATTATATACTTCCAGGTTTTATCGATGCACATGTTCACATCGAAAGTTCAATGTTGGTACCATCCGAATTTGCAAGACTTGCTGTTGTTCATGGCACGGTAGCAACAGTCAGCGATCCGCATGAAATAGCGAACGTATGCGGTATGAAAGGCGTGGATTTTATGATCGAAAATGGCAAAACCGTTCCGTTCAAATTCAATTTTGGTGCGCCAAGTTGTGTGCCCGCGACAATTTTTGAAACAGCCGGTGCAGAGTTGAATGCTGAAGATGTAAAAGAATTACTGCAGAGAGACGACATAAAATATCTCAGTGAAATGATGAATTTCCCCGGGGTTCTGAATAACGATGTACAAGTGATGAAAAAAATTGCTGCTGCGCATAAATTGCAAAAACCGGTTGATGGTCATGCGCCGGGATTACGTGGCGATGATGCCAAAAAATATATAGAAAGACTTCTCGGAATTGCAGAAGGTCAAATCCCCCCTTTGGGGAGTGGGGGGGCTACCGACCACGAATGTTTTACAAAAGAAGAAGCGCTGGACAAGTTGCGATATGGAATGAAGATTATTATTAGGGAGGGAAGTGCTGCGAAGAATTTTGAAGCGCTAATTGATTTATTAAATGATTACCCGGATGACATTATGTTTTGTAGTGATGATAAACATCCAGACAGCCTTGTGCTGGGACATATCAATCAACTATGTGCAAGAGCTGTCGCAAAAGGAGTTGATGTTTTCAAAATATTGAAAGCTGCCTGTATCAATCCCGTATTTCATTATAAACTGGATGTCGGCTTATTAAGAGTCGGTGATCCGGCAGATTTTATCGTAGTAAGAGATTTGAAAGAGTTCGAATCGCTGCAGACGTACATCAATGGAGAGTTAGTGGCAGAGAATGGTATTTCAAAAATTAAAACCAGTAAGGCCGGTATAATTAATCGATTTGAATGCAGCCCGATAAAAAGCGAAGATCTGTACATCAATCGTCCCGCTCAAGATAAAATCGAGATCATTGAAGCATTGGATGGTCAGTTGATAACTAACAAAATTAAACAGGACATCACTCCTCTTCTTTCGGAAGATAAACATGAGTTAAAAAGTAATCCGCAAATTGATATCCTGAAAATCGTAGTAGTGAACAGGTACTCACATGCTAAAGTAGCAACTGCTTTTATCAGGAATTTTAATTTAAAAAAAGGAGCAATTGCATCATCTGTGGCACATGATTCGCATAATATAGTTGCAGTTGGTGTAGATGATGAGAGTATATGCAAAGCGGTAAACAGTATTATTAATCATAAAGGCGGTGTTAGTTACGCATCTGATGACAATGAAATGATAGTACCACTGCCCGTAGCAGGATTAATGAGCAACGAAGATGGTTATAAAATAGCTGAACAATATTCAGCTATTGATAAAGTAGTGAAAGGATCCGGCTGTACGCTGGCTTCCCCGTTTATGACGTTATCATTTATGGCGCTCCTTGTAATACCTCATCTTAAACTCAGCGATCTTGGTCTTTTTGATGGCGATAGTTTTTCTTTTGTAAAATAATTGTTTCGACACTATGCAAAACGACAACCCTGATATCCGTATAAAACAGGAAATAGTCAACAGCTTATTGCACGGTTTGGGTATTCTATTCGGTATTGTATGTATTCCGATTTTACTTACACAGGCAGTAAAGAACGATAACATGCCCGGTATCGTTGGGTCAGGTATTTACGGATTTACTTTCCTGATGGTCTTCACGTTTTCTACGCTTTATCATGGATTCCAGCATAAGAAAGTAAAAGAGTTCATGAAAATCCTGGATCACATCAGCATTTACTTTCTGATAGCAGGAACGTACACTCCTTTTCTGTTGATTTATATGAATAATAGAACAGGTATTACACTATTGGCCATCCTCTGGGGATTGACACTGATCGGCACCGTTTTTAAAAGCTTTTTTACCGGGCGTTGGGAAATTTTATCAACGATTATTTATCTCGGTATGGGATGGATAATGTTGTTTACCGGTAAAAGTTTCTTTGCAAACATGCCCCATTCAGTTGCAACGCTTGTTATAACAGGTGGCTGTTTATACACGATAGGTGTCATCTTTTATCTATGGGAGAAGTACACCTATAGTCATGCACTTTGGCATGTATTCGTACTGGCGGCCGCTATTTGTCACTATGTAGCGGTGCTCCTCTCCGTCTGATTTTTTAAGCCTTTAGCTTTTCCAGCGCATTTCACCGGAATATTTCCGCATTTTACCGGTATTCATTCGCATATTGCCTGTCAGCTGTTGTCTGTGTATTGACAGAACGATACATTTGAATAAAAATACCGGATATGGCCGATTTCGATTCAAGAGAAGATAGAAGGGATGTAAGAAGAGCACGAAGGGAAGAACTCCGTCGAAGATGGGAGGAGTCCGGACAAAACGGTCGTATCTGGACAGGTGTTTTTTTATTAGCTATCGGTGGCGCTGCACTTTTAAGAAGTTTTGGTGTTGATATGCCGGTGTGGCTGTTTACGTGGCAATGCTTATTGATTGTACTAGGGCTATTTATCGGTGTACGTCATAATTTTCGCGGTGGGGCCTGGTTTATTCTGATGCTGGTCGGCGGCGCCTTTCTTCTCAATGATTTTTATCTCAATGGCGACTTGCGCAAACATGTATGGCCTATTGTTATTATTGTTGCAGGATTGTTTTTCATCTTTCGTCCAAAACGAAATATCCAGGAACAACGAAAAAAGTGGAAGGATGAATGGGAACAGAATATTTCAGAAACGCCACCAAGCAAAGAAGATTTCATAGACGCTACCAGCATCTTTGGCAGTACGAAGAAAAATATTTTGTCAAAACATTTTGTGGGTGGTGATATCACGAACATTTTCGGTGGCACTGAATTAAATCTTACACAAGCCGATCTGCAGGGGCAGGCAGTAATTGACATCACAACCATATTTGGCGGCGCAGAAATTTTCGTTCCATCACACTGGATGGTAAAGTCGGAGATCGTCACAATATTCGGTGGCGTTGAGGATAAACGGTCTGTATCAACTGTAGCAGATATTCCGGATAAAGTATTAGTTCTGAAAGGCACGGTGATCTTCGGAGGAATTGAAATAAAAAATTTTAAAAAATAAAGCATCCGGTATCCTTCTATCGTCGTCACATATTGACTACTGAGAAACACAGACGAAAAACGACAACCCTGCCATCGAAATAGGAAACCAAAAATTCTAACCAGCCTGTAAACAGGCTTCAACTGACTTACTATGAACTGGTATCTTGCAAAACTTGTATTCCGTATTGTTTGTGGTAACGGTGACCACACTGCGCAGTTTGATGAACAGCTTCGGCTTGTTGCCGCAACAACAAAAGAAGAAGCTTTTCATAAAGCGCAACAAACCGGTGCAAAGGAATCCGACGCTTTCGTCAATCAAAAGGAACAACTGGTACAATGGCAGTTTATCAATGTAAGTGAGCTCTATCGGTTAAGTGAGTTAATTGATGGCGCCGAATTATATTCCCGTATCGAAGAGCGGGATAATGCCGATCAATATATACAAGTTGTGAATCAAAAAGCTGAGAACATCATCTTTTCCCCTTCACATCAAATGCTGCAATTAGCCTGATATCATGGCAGCAACACCTTTTTCATACTTAAGGCTGCGGATATATTTCAGCATAAGTTGGTGGATATTTTTTGCAGGGCAATTATTACTTGAACGTTGGTTTGGCCTACCATGGAAAGACGCGTTTATTGATTGCATTATCAGCAATGGATTATTGCTCGCCTTTTGCCTGATGTTGATGAATACATTCCGGTACTACTTACCCAAAAAGGAACAGTTTATTAATGTGTTCGGCATCTGCGTTGTATTTACCATTTTATGGTTGCTATTAAGCCGCTGGCTTGCGTCTACTTACGTTGATTACTATGATTCGCACCCGGAAGTATTGCGTTATTCCGTACCCATCCGCTTCAGTATGGGATTGCTGGTATTAGGTTGCATTTCTTTGATCAGCGCCTTATGGTTTCATTGGGCGGATCAGAAGGAAAATGAAACAAGAAAAGCGGATGCGGAAAAACTGGCAAAAGAAGCTGAGCTGTTTAAATTAAGGCAACAACTACAACCGCATTTCCTGTTCAATAGCCTTAATAGTATCAATGCCTTGATTGGAATGAAACCGGATGAAGCAAGAAAAATGGTACAACAGCTTTCTGATTTTTTACGGGGAACCATTCGTAAAGAAGAAAACCAGTTTATCAGTTTTTCAGAAGAGCTGGAATATTTAAAACTATATCTTGAAATAGAAAAAGTAAGATTTGGTTATCGTTTGAAAACGGAAATGGATATTTCAGAAGAGTCATTGAATTGGAAAATACCATCTTTGCTGTTGCAACCGATTATGGAAAATGCGATTAAGTTTGGCCTATACGGCACAACAGGCGAAGTAACGATTGGCTTGCGGGCCACAGTAGCTGATAAACATTTAGTAGTCGCCGTTATGAATCCGTTTGACCCTGATATGCAGATGCCCCCGGGAACCGGCTTCGGATTAAACTCTGTAAAAAGAAGATTATACCTGTTGTTTGGAAGAAATGAATTAGTAGAAATCAATAAGACACAAAATTCATTTATAGTAATATTCAGAATACCTGGTAGCAATGCGTAAAATTATAATCATAGACGATGAGCCGCTCGCAAGATCTATCGTAAAGGAATATCTGCAGAAATACACCGATCTCGAAGTGGCGCAGGAATGCAATGACGGTTTTGAAGGTGTAAAAGCAATTCAACAACATCAACCTGATCTTGTTTTTCTCGATATCCAGATGCCTAAGATCAATGGGTTTGAAATGCTTGAATTAATTGAGACCCCACCGCCGGTAATTTTTGCCACAGCTTTCGATGATTACGCTATCAAGGCATTTGAGGCACATGCAATTGATTACTTATTGAAGCCATTCAACCAGGAACGTTTTGATAAAGCCATTCAAAAATGGAGTGATCAGAATAATACAAAGCAGACTGAAAAAAATACACAAGATCTACTGGAAACAGCTTCGCATTCACCATCACAAAGTCAGCGTATCGTTGTAAAAAGTGGCAGCAAGATCAAGATCATACCTGTGCATGATGTTTTGTACCTGGAAGCGGCAGATGATTATGTGAAGATCCATACAAAGGAAGGTTATTTTCTAAAAAATAAAACGATGAGCCACTTTGAACAGGTACTCGATCCACAGCAGTTTGTTCGCTCACATCGTTCATACATTGTCAACGTGCAGCAGATCACAAGAATTGATCCGTATGAAAAGGATAATCACGTCGCAGTATTAAAAGCAGGAACACAAATACCAGTGAGCAGAAGCGGCTATGGAAAGTTGAAGGAGGTGCTGGGATTGTAATGTGCAAATGTGATAATTTGGAAATGATACGAACCACCAAAGATTAGGTGCTATGATCGGTCAGTGTCATTTGCACACTTTCAAATTTTCAAATTAGTTAATTATCTAAGCTTCCTGCCCATTCCATAAAGCGCCGCCGATGCTATCTCTTGATGCGCCGGTAACAGAAGAAAGAACGTTGTATTCTTCTCTCCATCGCAGCACTCCAATTAATGCCATAATCAGCGCTTCTTTGTATTGAATCAGGTTTTCATGAGGAATAATGACGGAGACATTTAATGCCAGGAATTGATCTTTTATCCGTTCGATAAGAAAATTATTGAAAGCGCCGCCGCCAGTAGCTAAAAGTTGTGGAGTGTGGGTTGTGAGGTGTGGAGTATTGAAATTTACAATTGCATTTTTTATCTGAATCGCAATATGCTCGACATATGTTCTTAACGCATCAGCTGTACTTAATCCTGCCTTTTTGATCAATGGATAAACAACATCAGTTCCGAAATCATTTGCCAGTGATTTCGGGTATGGCTGAGTGTAATAGTCTAACGAATTTAATTCGTTTAGTAAGGTATCATTCACATTTCCCGAAGCAGCCAATTCACCGCCAGGGTCAAATTCCAAACCCGCTTCATTGGCCAGCATGTTCAAAACACGATTTGCAGGGCAAATATCAAACGCAATTCTTTGCGGTGTTTTTGCCGCTGAAATATTTGCAATGCCACCCAGGTTTAAAAAATAATCATAATCTCCAAGTAATAATTTTTCACCAATCGGAACAATCGGTGCACCCTGCCCTCCTAATGCCACATCCATCGCCCGCAGATCCGTTACAACAGGTAATCCGGTTTTTGCCGCAATAGCAGCTCCGTCTCCTAATTGCCCCGTCATTTTTTTTGCGGGCACATGAAAAGTAGTATGTCCATGCGAAGCGATTAAAGCGACTTTATACTGCAACCCGTTTTCTTCGATAAAACGATTGACTTCCTTACCGATATAATGGCCAAACTCGGTATGCAATAATTGATAGTCCAGCGCCGGTAAATTCACCGCAGTTCTCAATTTCTCCATCCATTCTTTTGAATAAGCATAACAAGCAGCCTTTACTATTTCGTAGCTCCATTTTCCGCCATTTTCATTGAATTCTGCAAAAACGATATCCAATCCGTCCAATGAACTGCCACTCATGATGCCGATTGCCCGGTAAACCATACTATTTTAATTTGTGATTTGACCTGCCCTACCCTTTCGTAATATCGAAATTAATTTCATAAGGTCAGGCGGGGATTTTAGATTTGCCAAAAGTAGGAAATGGTGAATGGTCAATCGTCAATGGTCAATAATTTTCAGAACAGAATTAAAAGCTTACCCTAATAGAAAATCCGGCCGCATCCAATTGATATTTATAGTAATACTTTTCGAAACACTTAGAATCAAAAATAAATCATGGTAATCAACCTGAGCGAGAAACAATCGCTTGTAGGCAACTGGGTTGCTGAGCTACGCGATGTGACAATACAAAACGACCGCATGCGGTTTCGCCGGAACCTGGAACGTATCGGTGAGGTAATCGCATACGAAATCAGCAAGCGGTTGGAGTATGAGGAAAAGGAAATAGAAACACCGCTGGGTACTGCTGCTTGTAAAGTTCTAAAGGAGCAGCCTGTGCTAGCTACAATCCTTCGTGCGGGGCTGCCGATGCACCAGGGCATGCTGAACTATTTTGATAAAGCGGACAATGCATTTATCTCTGCCTATAGAAAACATCATAAAGACGGCACTTTTGATATTAGCCTCGAATACGTCTCTTGCCCCGACCTGGAGGAGCGGATTGTGATAATATCAGACCCTATGCTGGCGACGGGCTCTTCCTTAGTAAAAACCATCCAATACCTTAAAGATGAAGGGAATCCACGCGAAATTCATGTTGTTTGCGCCATAGCATGTACCGTTGGCATAGAATATGTAAAAAGAGAGGAGCCGTCTGTAATAATATGGTGTGGAGGTATCGATGACGAACTGACTGCGAAAGGATATATCGTGCCCGGTTTGGGTGATGCCGGCGACCTCGCCTTCGGTTCAAAAATGCAGAGCTAAGCAGCAATCATTTATTTTCAGAAGTCTTATATTTTATCTATTTTGTACGCCCACTTCGAAACGAATGAACAAACTAATCTGTACAGTGAGTTTTTGCCTGCTATTGGGAATCGGTGCCTACGCACAGGATCCTAATTTTTCGCAGTTTTTTGCCTCACCATTAACCTTGAATCCGGCTTTAACCGGAAAATTTGATGGCGTTTACCGCGTAGCTGGTAATTATCGCAATCAATGGCCAACCATCAACAACGCTTTCAGAACTTATACCGCTTCTTTCGATGCTGGTATTCTCAAGAATAAAATCCCCGAATTCGATCAGTTTGGCATTGGCTTCCTCGGTTTCGCCGATGATGCCGGTAATGGCGTTTTAAAAAATAACGCATTGGCAGTATCACTTGCCTATCACAAAGCATTGGACGAAGATGGTTTTCATCAATTGGGAATCGGCTTCCAGGGCGGTTATGTTGGTAAACGACTAGACGTAACAAAAGTGACGTTTGAAGATCAGTTAACACCTTCGGGTTTTACAGGTGTTACCAGCGAGGTTTTTCCAGGACAAAAAGTAAACGTATCTTATTTTGATATGAACGCTGGTATACTTTATAACGGTTCTACTGATGGTTATAATAATTTTTATGCTGGCGCTTCAATGTATCACATCAACAGACCAAAAGAAAGTTTCCAGGACAAACAGTATTTTAACCTCAGTACAAGGTTAACAATACAAGGAGGCGGTAAATTAAAAGTGGGACAAAGTAACAACTACATACACCTTAGTGCCAACTATAGCCGACAAGCCAATGCAACTAATACTGTTGTTGGGGGAGCCTTTGCACTAAATGCTAATGACAGCGAGGATAATCCAACTAACATTTATATCGGTAGCTGGTATCGTTTTGGCGATGCTATTATTCCGTATGTTGGTCTTGAGTTTGGTGAATTTCATATTGGTGCAACTTATGACGTAAATATATCCAGTTTGAAACCTGGTTCGAATATGCGCGGTGGTGCAGAGATTTCTCTTATCTATATTAAGAAACCAGTCGATCCCAACGCAAAGAAATTAAATTGTCCCAAATTCTGATTGCTTGCCGATACCAAAGCGTTCCTTTGTTAAGGAGCGCTTTTTAATTGTCTGAACCAGGATTGATATGATTTATGGGATTAATGATATAAAGTCTCTCGTTTGATTTTTCACCTGCATCAAGATAATATCTTCCTGAAGAATCGCTGAAACTTTCAAAAATATCCAACATCAGGTTAACCGTTTTATTAAACGATTAAAAAAAAATTATGCTTAAAAGACTTAGTTTGATGGTGCTTTTGATTGCGGGAGGATATGTATTAAAAGCCCAGGAAATTGGCTACACAACAACTGACTTTGGTGCAGAAGCTGCCTGGCAATCGTCCGGCGGTGTAACGGGAATGGTACATCTTGCATTCAATGCAGCTATTCATAGCGGTTTTCAAATCCGTGCTGGTTATAATGTTGTAAACCGTGAGAGTTGGGGAAATGGACATGCCAGCGAAAAAGGCGGCGGTTCCGGAGCAGGTATCGGTTACCGTTATTATTTTCCCTTCCGGCCGCATCAATTCTTCCTGGGACTGCGTGCGGATGTATGGCGATTAAATCTCGATTGGAAAGATGCCTCATCTTTTGGCACAACAAAAACACTAACGATACATCCCGCTGCAGAAATGGGCTATATGTTTTTAGTCAACGACATGGTTTTTATTACACCAGCCGTTTCTGCAGGTTATCTCTCCAATATATCGACAGATGGTGAGCCTGTTGGTGAGGGATTTGTTTTTACTGCGGGTATGAGTGTTGGGGTTAAGTTTTAATTCCTGTTTTTGAGGAATAAATTTATAAACTTGAGGTGCTAAATTGGCACCTCAATCCGAGTCCATATATAGCAACGCAATGTCAATAAATATCATTTGCAATTTTTTAGTACTGATTTTATTCGCTAGTTGTTTCGGGAATAGTTCGCAGAAAAATAGTATTGCGCAAAAGAGAGGAAAAATGTCAGCAACTTTTTTAAAAATTATTCCGACAGATCCTTCGTATGTTCCTGATAAAAAACAACAAGAAAATGGAAAAGCTCTTTTAGCTAGCTTTTATCACAATTCGCAGATAGAATTTATATCGACAGATTCGATTGAGTTCGTTGATCAGGGTGAAAATTTTGATAGTGTTTTTTGTAATTTATGTAAACAAAACATAAGCATTCAAACATGGCAGAAAGCAATGGATAAAGCCTATGAACAACAATTCACGAATTTAATGTTCATAACCTCATGTTGCCATAAAAAGACGTCTTTAAATGACCTGATCTATCATACAGCAGCGGGGTTTGCAAAATTTGCCGTGGTAATTTCAGACGCAAACAGTGAATTATCCAAAAAGGATTTTGATAAGCTACAAGATATTTTAGGAACACCGCTAAGAAATGTCTGGGCTCACTATTAATAGTCCGCATGCATGTTACTAAAAAAGTATTTACCATAACGGGCACTCGTTGTCAAAATCGCAATAATTAAACCCAGACTTTAGTACTTTTTTTATCTTTCATTCTTTCTGTACATTGTAGAACGGGAATTACATGAAAAAACTTTTTTCCAACCTCACATTCTGGGTGCTTTTTGCAATTACGGCTGCCATATTAATTGGTCATTTCGCTCCTTCATTTGCTTTACAGAAAGTGTTGAATGATCCGTTTAAAACAAAATTTCTTGGTCAGGAAATATCTATTGGTGTTACACTGAGTGAATTCATTTCAGGGATTTTTATAAGCATTGTAAAACAATTTATCAATCCGATTATTTTTCTCACCATTACACTTGGTATTATCAGCATGGGTGACCTTAAAAAAGTCGGTCGAGTTGGGGCAAAGGCACTGATTTATTTTGAAATCGTTACAACTTTCGCATTGATTGTTGGTATCGTTGTAGCCTTGATTATTCAGCCTGGAAGCAGTGTTGATATATCAGCCGTGAAGGGCGGCGATATTTCAAAGTACACAACAAGCAGCAAGGCATTTAGCTGGTGGCATTTCTTCAGGGAAAATTCAACGCTGCAGGTTTTATTGATAGCCCTCGTGCTGGGTTTTGCATTAAACTATTGGAAACACCGGGAAAAAGTAGTTTCAATTTTAAAAATAATCTCGAAGTACGTTTTCAAAGGATTGCACCTGGTAATGTATCTCGCACCAATTGGTGCATTTGGCGGCATGGCCTATACAATAAGTAAATACGGTATCGCAACTCTTTTACCGCTGGCGAAATTGATGGGAACTGTTTATACAACGATGGCCATCTTCATTTTTGTTGTATTATGGTTGATCCTGCGGATGTATAAAATCAGCATTCTGAAGTTTCTTAAATACATTAAAAAGGAGTTGCTGATAGTGTTAGGCACCTCTTCATCCGAAGCTGCATTACCACTATTAATGGAAAAATTAGAGCGAATGGGCTGCGCGAAATCTATTGTTGGCCTTGTTGTGCCGGCGGGTTATTCATTCAATCTTGATGGAACGACAATCTATCTATCCATGTGTATGATTTTCCTGGCGCAGGTATTCCATGTTCATCTCGAGGTCGGTCAAATACTGAGCATTATCGGCATATTGATGCTGACATCAAAAGGTGCAGCAGGCGTTACAGGCAGCGGTTTTATCGTATTAGCTTCTACCCTTACCGCGATCAAGGTAATTCCGATAGAAGGGTTGGCCTTGCTATTGGGCGTCGATCGCTTTATGTCTGAAGCAAGAGCGATAACAAATATCATCGGTAATGGTGTTGCTACAATATGGATCGCCAATAATGAGAAAGAGTTTGATCGGGTGAGGATGGAGAGTGCTTTTAACAGCAAGTGATCCTTATCGGTTTAATGGTTATATTGTTTAATTGTTATTGCGTATAATCATTAAACCAAATAACAATATAGCAATAAAACAATCTAACAATTCAATTCTTCCCGCTAACATACGGACTATCCTTCACATAAAAACGGTATAGCAATTTCGCATCTTCACCAGCATAGTCTACACCGATACGGGGCGATGCGGCAATTTCATTTCTCTTATATTTTTTACCGTCATCGGCGATATAAAGTTTTTCATCAGATAAAAAAATGCCATTGTGTTTTGTGTAAATACCAAGCGCTTTTGAAACATTACCGGGTCCTTTCGTCAATGTATAGTCATTGGGATTTTTCTTATTGGTACGTAACAGCATTTCTGAGATTCCTTCTATAGGGTCTACAGCACGAATAAGTATCGCATGAGGAATATCTTTCAGATTCGTAACAACATTAAACAGATGATGAATGCCATAGCAGAGATACACATACGAAAAACCACCTTCCCCATACATTATTTCATTTCTCCCTGTCCTCCTTCCGCCAGAAGCATGCGATGCTTTATCAACTATCCCGTTATATGCTTCAACCTCAACGATGCGTCCGGAAGTAATAATACCATCCCAATTTGTAACGAGAATTTTCCCCAGCAATTCTTTTGCTATTACAAGTACGTTCTTTCGTTGGTAAAATAAAGGATCCAGTTTTTTCATAAATGGAGGTCTGTCTTCTCTCTCATGCTTTTTTAATTCAAAAAATCGGGTTTTTATTTGTTCTCTTTATATTTACCCATTCAAATTTAAAACTTGCTGAAGGAAATCGTAATAGCCATCCAATCCTACGCAGAAGCGCACCGTTTTATTACAAACAATAAGCTTTGGAAATGGATCATCATCCCCGGCATTATCTATACAATCCTATTTATTATCAGCATGTATTTTTTTGGCAAATCAGCCGTTAACGTTATTGAATATCTTAACCATACTACCGGCCTCGACAGTTGGATACAGAAATTCAGGAGTGGTATTCTTGGTTTTCTATTTGCATTCGCCAATATTGCTCTCATCCTCACATTGATGCTTTTCTATTTTTCTCTTTTTAAATATATCTGGCTGATCCTGTGTTCTCCTGTTTTCTCCTACCTGAGTGAGAAAACCCAGTCTATACTGGAAGGAAAGGAATTCACTGCAGATAGAAAACAATACATAACCGATATCAGCCGTGGTGTGAAGCTCGCCGTTAGAAATGCACTGTGGCAAACTGTTTATAGTATTTCATTGATTTTGCTATGCCTGTTTCCCGTTGCAGGATGGATAACTCCCTTGATTGCCTTATTTGTTGAATGCTACTATTATGGTTCCTCGATGATGGATTATAGTTGTGCAAGGCAAAAACTATCTTTTTCTGAAAGCACGGAATATATTTCAAAACATCGTGGCCTTGCGGTTGGCAATGGACTTGTTTTTTATCTGATGCATGCGGTGATTCCCCTGGCGCCGGCTTATGCAATTATTGCTGCTACATTAAGTTTATACAAAGTTGGGAAAGAGTAAATTTAAATTCTGAACGCAATGACCTCCACTTGCAAAGTTTACCTGCTTCCCTGCGTTATTGATGAACATGCCTACAAAACTATTCCAGCTTACATAACAACGGCCATAAAAGATTGCGAGGTTTTATTTGCAGAAAATGAACGAACGGCAAGACGATTTTTAAAACAGCTTTGGAAATTCTATTTGCCGGAACAGGAAATCATCATTGATAACTATGAATGGTTTACTATTCATAAAGCTGAACAGGAAGTGCAATCAACCTTTCGGCAAAAATTAAAAGAAGGAAAAAATATTGGCATTATCAGCGAAGCAGGATGCCCTGGCGTAGCTGATCCGGGGCAGTTATTGATTGGCATTGCGCAAGAAATGGGCGCTATTATAAAACCATTAGTTGGACCAAGTTCCATTTTGTTAGCATTGATGGCCAGCGGAATGAACGGACAGCAATTTCAGTTCACGGGTTATTTACCGATTGATGCAACTGCAAGAATAAAAGCGATCAAAGACCTGGAAGCCGAATCAAAAAAGAAAAGCTGTACGCAAATTTTTATAGAGACTCCATACCGCAATAACCAATTGATTGAGGTACTCCTGAAAACCTGCAATACTTCCACCCAGCTATGCATTGCAGCAGATATAACAGGCGAAAATGAATGGATAAAAACAAAAACCATTGCAGAATGGAAAAATGAAAAAGTAGACATTCACAAAAGACCTGCGATCTTTCTGCTGTATGTTGATGAACGCCGATAATGATAATTCATACACGAGGTCTGGCAGTTTTCGTCTGACCGGCAAAATCAGGAAGAATTTTCAATAATGCTGAATAGCGATCCGAACGTACAAGAGTGTCTCGACTCCGATATTCATCGGGGCAGGCGCAAGTGAAGCTAAATAGTAGCATTCATGCCTGGTTCACAAAAACTATTTCTCCGCATCATGCATTGAAATAATACTATCAACCACAAACAAGGTATTTCCTCGCCACGGCACAATGCCATTGTATTCTTTATAATGAAGATCAAAGATTTTACCGCTATTTACAGAAAGCACATCGAAGATATGTTTGTCTTTGATGGAGAACTCAAATTCGTTTGACTGTACAGAACCTATCGCCTGGCTTTTAATTCCCTGTTGAATCAATTTACCTTCATATGTTTTAAAAATCTGTCCTTTGTACACCGCAAAGTTCAAGTAGCCGGATTTAACACCCTGGCCAAATACAAAGAAATATTTCCAATAGATATAAACTCCGACCACAAGGATAAACATGATAATAAACACCCGGAAGAATCGTTTGAAACCCGAAGTTTTCTTTGGCTGTTGTTTGATGTCGTTCATATCAGCAGTTTAATAACAAAAATTTTGACAAACACTATAAATTATTATATACATTTGTGCGGCAAATTAATAAACCTTTTAAAGGTGAGCAATATTCTGACACATACTAAACAAATTGCATTCCACGCATCAAACTCATGTGGCGTGTATGCTGTTGGTTATGATACCTTTACTTTTTCACGTCCACGACGCCGCCCTGTATTCTGACAGGACGAACCATTCACCGAGGTCCCTGTCAGTGAAGCAATCCCCGAAAACAATATTCCCGGACTGGTGGTCCCCCTATATTTAATTTTATAAGAGAAAGTGGATAATCAGCAAATTATTATACGAGTTGCAACGCCTGAAGATAAAGTCTACTCAAAGACGATTACAGATGAAATGGAATCATCGGCTGCAGCCCGCGGTACCGGTATAGCTAAACGCAGTCCTGAATACATCGAGCAAAAGATTGACGAAGGCAAGGCTGTAATTGCAGTTGCAAAAGATGGCACATGGATCGGCTTTTGCTATATCGAAACTTGGAGCCATGGTGAATATGTAGCTAATTCCGGACTTATCGTTTCGCCTGAATTCCGGAAAGGTGGCGTTGCAAAAGCAATCAAGAAAAGAATCTTTGAACTCAGCCGCGAAAAATATCCCGATGCGAAATTATTTGGTTTAACAACTGGTCTTGCTGTAATGAAAATCAACAGCGAACTTGGCTACGAACCAGTAACTTATTCTGAACTGACACAAGATGAAACATTTTGGGCCGGTTGCAAAAGCTGCGTGAACTATGAAATACTGATGAGTAAGGAACGTAAGAACTGTATGTGCACAGCTATGCTTTACGATCCGAAAGATCACTACAAACCTGAAGAGACAAAAGAATATTTCGAAGAAAATAAAAGTGCGTTTGAACGATTGCTCCAGTTTAAACGATGGAAATTTCTCCGTCCTTTCCTGAAAAAGGATAAGGATAAAGACGATTCAAACAACGGATTGCCGCGATTAAAATCTGTTTTTCATCATTTGTTCAATTTATAAAATAGAATAGCAAGGAATGGCAAAGAAAATTGTATTGGGATTCAGCGGTGGACTGGATACCTCGTACTGTGTTAAATATTTAAGCGAAGACCGTGGATTTGAAGTACACAGTATAATTGTAAATACCGGTGGCTTCAGTGATGAAGAGTTAAAACAAATAGAGGCACATGCTTACAAGCTCGGTGTAAAAACTCACACAACCGTCGACGCAGTAAAGGGGTATTACGACCGCATCATTAAATACCTGATCTTCGGCAACGTTCTTAAAAATAACACCTACCCTTTAAGCGTAAGCGCAGAAAGGCTAAGCCAGGCATTGCATATTGCAGAACACGTAAAGAAATTAAATGCTGACGCTGTAGCCCATGGAAGTACTGGTGCAGGCAATGACCAGGTACGCTTTGATATGATCTTTCATATCATGATTCCCGGTATTGAAATCATAACACCCATTCGTGACTTAAAACTCAGTCGTGAACAGGAAATAGAATACCTGAAAGGAAAAGGTGTTGACATGAATTTTTCAAAAGCAATGTATTCTATCAATAAAGGTCTGTGGGGAACAAGCGTCGGGGGAAAAGAAACGCTTTCATCAAAAGGGATGTTGCCGGAAGAAGCATGGCCGACACAATTAAATGAAAAATTAAAAAGTCAAAATGTAAAATTGTGTTTTACTAAAGGTGAGCTTACAACTGTCGATGACAAGAATTTTAATCATCCATCTGAGGCAATTCAATATTTACAAACGATAGCGGGGCCGTTCGCGATTGGAAGAGATATACATGTTGGAGATACAATCATTGGCATCAAAGGAAGAGTTGGGTTTGAAGCAGCAGCGCCAATGGTGATATTAAAAGCTCATCATGCATTGGAAAAACATGTATTGACTAAGTGGCAACTCCAATGGAAGGATACACTTGCGCAGTTTTATGGTAATTGGTTACACGAAGGACAGATTCTTGATCCCGTAATGCGCAATATCGAAGCCTATCTTGAAAGCTCGCAGGAAAATGTAACAGGCGATGTATTTGTTACACTTCAACCTTACCGCTTTCAAATCATCGGTATCGAAAGCAAGTACGATCTGATGAGCAGTAAGTTTGGTAAATATGGCGAAATGAATACTGGCTTTACCGGTGACGATGTAAGAGGCTTTAGCAAAATCTTTGGCAACCAGACTTCGATTTTCCAGGCGGTACAAGCTGAGGCCTCCCCATCCCGATAGCTATCGGGACCAAGGGAGGGGCTTAATCCTAAAGTCATGCAGTTTAAAATCAATTTGAAAATTTTATTTAAAAATCATGGATAATAATAAGACTTCTACAAAAAGCGAGGTTAGTGAACAGGTGGCTTCCCCTTTTGGGGGAAGTCGGAAGGGGGCCGTTGGCATCATAGGTGGTGCTGGTTATACCGGCGGTGAATTGATACGATTATTAATTAATCATCCGCAAGCCGAACTTGCCTTTATCCATAGCCGCAGTAATGCAGGCAAGTATGTTCATTCTGTTCACCAGGATTTGTTAGGAGACACTGATCTGAAATTTACAGATGATACAACTTCATTAACGAATGGAGCTATCGATGTTTTATTCTTATGCCTTGGTCATGGTGAATCAAAAAAGTTTTTAACTGAGACCACTGTTGCCGAAAAAGTAAGAGTAATTGACCTGGCGAATGATTTTCGTTTATCTGCTCAATCAAGTATTGGCAATAGAAAATTTATTTATGGTTTACCAGAATTAAATCGTGAAGAAATTCGAAAGGCAGATAATATCGCAAATCCTGGTTGCTTTGCAACAGCCATCCAACTTGGCTTATTACCACTGGCAAAAGCAGGTTTGTTGAAAGATATTTATACAACAGGTATCACAGGATCTACCGGCGCCGGACAAAGCTTTAGCCAAACATCTCATTTTAGTTGGAGAGCCAATAATATACAAGCATATAAAACTTTGACTCATCAGCATCTCGGTGAAATAGGGCAATCATTGGTTCAGCTGCAACAAAAAGGTAAGATAGATTTAAACTTTGTTCCGTGGAGAGGCGATTTTACAAGAGGTATATTTATCAGCTCGCAGCTTGACTGTGATTGGAAACTGGAAAAGCTCGTTACGCTCTATGACGAATTTTACGCAGGTCATCCATTCACGCATTTGAGCCAGGATGCGATTTACCTGAAGCAAGCAGTGAATACAAATAAATGTGTGATTCAATTAGAAAAAGTAGGTAGCAAATTGGTCATTCATTCTGCAATGGATAACCTGGTGAAAGGTGCAAGTGGACAAGCAATACAGAATATGAATTTATTATTCGGGATTGATGAATGTGCGGGATTGAAGTTGAAGGCGACCGGATTTTGAGAAAGTAATACGTTGTACGTTTTAAGTAATAAGTAATGCAGAACTATAAAGAACTAAAAGTTTGGGCGAAAGCACATGCGTTTACACTCAAAGTATACGAAATCACTAAATCCTTTCCGAAAGATGAGTTATATAGCTTAACCAACCAGGTTCGACGAGCATCATCATCAATCCCTGCAAATATTGCAGAGGGTTGTGGCAAAAATTCACAAGGAGAATTAGCTCATTTTCTAAATATTTCTCTTGGTTCAGCTAATGAAGCAGAATATTTTTTATTGCTGGCGAAAGATCTAAGATATCTCGGAGAAACTGGTTTTATCGAACTCGAAGACAATATAAATGAAATAAAAGCAATGCTGATCTCTTTAATAAACAAAGTAAGAAACAGTACCCCTGTAAACGTATAACGTAAAACATAAAACTTACAACGTAACATGAATTTATTCGACGTATATCCCATCAACGACATAACAATCGTAAAAGCGAAAGGCTCTTACGTATGGGATGATAAAGGTGAGCAGTATCTTGATCTCTATGGCGGACATGCTGTAATCAGTATCGGACACACCCATCCACATTGGATAAAACGAATCGAGGAGCAACTCGAGAAGATCGCGTTTTATTCCAACTCTATCAACAATCCTTTACAATCAGAACTGGCAAAAAAACTGGGAAAAGTTTCCGGTAAAGAAGATTACCAGCTTTTTCTTTGCAATAGCGGGGCGGAAGCAAATGAAAATGCATTGAAACTTGCATCATTTCATAATGGTCGCAAAAAGATAATTGCTTTCAGCAAATCATTTCACGGACGTACATCGCTGGCTGTGGCTGCTACTGATAATAAAAATTATGTAGCGCCGGTGAATGAAAGTGATAACGTGATCTTTTTACCATTCAATGATGAAGAAGCATTGGAAGAATGTTTTGAAAAAAATGGTAAGAAAATTTCGTCAGTAATTATCGAAGGTATCCAGGGCGTTGGTGGTATTAATGTTGCAGAAGAAAGTTTTTTAAAAGCAATACGCAATCTGTGTGACAAATACGGCGCTGTGTATATAGCAGATGGTGTGCAATGTGGGTATGGACGCAGCGGTAAGTTTTTCAGTCATGACTTTGGTGGTGTGAATGCGGATATTTACACTATGGCCAAAGGTATGGGCAATGGATTCCCTATCGGAGGCATCATCGTTGCGCCGCATATAAAACCAAAACATTTTATTTTAGGAACTACGTTTGGCGGCAATCATCTCGCTTGCGCTGCCGCGTTAGCTGTTTTGGAAACAATCGAATCAGAGAAACTGATGGGCAACGCCGTTATGGTCGGAAAGTATTTAAGAGACGAGTTACAAGCAATATCAGGGATAAAAAATGTAAGAGGTCGTGGGTTGATGATTGGCTTTGATGTATCGCCGGAGTTAAAAGACCTACGTAAAAATTTATTGTGGAATCAAAAAACATTTACCGGTGAAGCAAAACCGGATATCATTCGTTTGTTACCTTCCCTGGCATTAAAAAGAAGAGACGCTGAAGCCTTTATAGAATCGGTGAAAGAAGAGATTGGAATGTTAGAAACTGCTAAAAGCTAAAAGTAATTTTGAGTTTACAGTTGGCAATTGGCAGTCGTACTACAGATAAAAATTGCATTTTGAAAATTAAAGACTGTTAGCTGAATAGAATTACAGAAGCACGTTTCATAAATAATAAAGTATAAAAGTTGAAACAGTTTATATCCGTTCACGATGTAAAAGACATCGATTCTCTTGTAAAAAAGGCGATAGAGTATAAAAACAATCCTTTCAAGGATAAGACGCTTGGCGCCAATAAACGCATTGGGTGTTTGTTTCTCAATCCAAGTATGCGTACAAGATTGAGCACACAGATAGCAGCGCAAAACCTGGGAATGGAAGTAATCGTTTTTAATGTCGGCAGCGAAGGGTGGGCGTTGGAGTTTGAAGAAGAAGCGATCATGAGCGGCAATACGGTGGAGCATGTGAAAGATGCTGCTCCGATAATGGGAAAGTATTTCGATATTCTTGCGATAAGAACATTTCCTTCGCTCAAAAACCGTGAAGATGATTATAGCGAGTTGTATATAAAACAGTTTATAAAATACGCAGGAATTCCGGTTGTGAGTTTAGAAAGTGCAACGTTACATCCATTACAGTCCCTCACGGATATTATAACCATTCAGGAAGAAATTAAAAATTCAAAAGTAAAAAGTAAAAAACCTAAAATCGTTCTGACCTGGGCGCCGCACGTAAAAGCATTACCGCAATGTGTCGCTAATAGTTTTTCGCAATGGATGAATGCCTGGGGTAAAGCTGATTTTGTTATTACGCATCCTGAAGACTATGAATTAAATGAAGAATTTACAAAAGGAGCAACTATTACCCACAATCAAAATGAAGCATTGAAAAATGCCGATTTTGTTTACGTAAAAAACTGGAGCACCTACAACGATTACGGTAAAATTTACAGCAATGACCCTGAATGGATGCTGACAAATAAGAAACTGGAGCTAACTAATAATGCTAAAGTGATGCATTGTTTACCCGTGAGAAGGAATGTTGAATTAAGCGATGAGATATTAGACAGTGCAAATAGTTTAGTAACAAAGGAAGCCGCGAACCGAGTCTGGGCGGCGCAGGCAGTTTTATCGGAAATACTGAAGGTCCCCATCCCCTAAAGGGGTGTTTACAAACCGTCTTTATGAAAGATTAGTCTCATTGTTTTAAGATTTAGAAATGAGGAAGTATTCAACAACTTAAATTACGTTTTGGAAAAAATATCTCAAACAATAACGACTGCACAAAGCCCCCCTTTCGGGGATGGGGGCAGCAATCTATTTGTCATAAAGATCGGCGGCAATATAATCGATGATGAATTAAAGCTTTCTTCTTTTCTAAAAGATTTTGCTTCAATTAAAGGGAAAAAAATTCTCGTTCACGGAGGCGGCAAGCTTGCTACACAACTCGCAGGCAAGTTGGGCATAGAACAAACAATGATTGATGGCCGTCGTATTACTGATGCAGAAACGTTGAAGATTGTTACGATGGTGTATGCAGGTTATATCAATAAGAATATCGTAGCACAATTACAGGCAAATGCATGTGATGCAATAGGATTAAGTGGTGCAGACGGGAATGCCATGCTGGCATATAAAAGGCAACATCCAACCATTGACTATGGGTTTGCAGGAGATATAGACGCGATAAATATTGACTTCATCAGTAACCTGCTTGACAAAAATATCTCGGTTGTTCTGGCACCAATAACACACAATGGCAAAGGACAATTGCTGAATACAAATGCAGACACTATCGCACAGGAAGCAGCGAAAGCATTAAGTAAGCATTATTCAGTTTCATTGATCTATTCTTTTGAAAAAGCTGGAGTATTGTTGGATGTAAATGACGACAATTCGGTTATAGAAAAAATGAATTGGGACTACTATCAGCAATTAAAACCCTCTCCTTCGGGGGCTGGGGGTAAAATATTTGCTGGCATGATACCGAAACTGGATAACGCATTCGCAGCGTTAAACAGTGGTGTAAAAAAAGTGGTTATCGGTAAGGCAGAGCAACTTGATTCACTAATCAACGGAACGGCAGGAACAACAATTATAAATGAGTAGCGAAAGTTTAGATATACTACAACAGGACGCGATTGATTTACTGAAAACACTGATCGCAACGCCTTCTTTCAGCAAGGAAGAAGAAAAGACAGCGGCGATCATTAAAGACTTTCTTCTTTCCAAAGGCGTAAAGACAAACGTTCACCTTAACAATGTATGGGCGAGAAATCTTTTCTATGATGCATCCAAACCGACCATCTTATTAAACTCTCATCACGATACTGTAAAACCCAATAAAGGATATACACTTGATCCGTTTGCTGCTATCGAAAAAGATGGAAAATTGTTTGGCCTTGGCAGTAATGATGCCGGTGGATGCCTTGTATCGCTGATAGCTACGTTTCTCTTTTTCTACAGTAAGAAAGATCTGAAATATAATATGTTGATTGCGGCAACCGCTGAAGAAGAGATTTCGGGTAAAAATGGCGTTGAGGCATTATTACCATCATTGGGCAAAATTGATTTTGGCATTGTAGGTGAGCCTACACATATGCAAATGGCTGTAGCGGAAAAAGGGTTAATGGTATTGGATTGTGTCGCTTACGGAAAAGCAGGTCATGCTGCAAGAGAAGAAGGTGAAAGTGCCTTGTACAAAGCAATCACTGACATTAATTGGTTCAGCAGTTATAAATTCGATAAGGTATCTGATCTGCTCGGCCCGGTAAAGATGAGCGTAACCGTTATTGAAACAGAAAATAAAGCGCATAATGTAGTTCCATCACAATGCAAATTTGTAGTGGATACACGAATCAACGAACTGTATACTTTCGAAGAAATTCTTGAAATCATCAGGAAAAATATTAAAAGTGAAATTCAGCCGCGAAGCATCCGATTGCGTTCATCATCCATTGCACTGGATCATCCAATAGTAAAAGCAGGAACCACTCTTGGAAGAACGTATTATGGCTCTTCAACAACTTCCGACAAAGCATTGATGCATTTCCCTGCATTAAAAATGGGGCCAGGCGACTCAGCAAGAAGCCATACAGCCGATGAATACATTTATACTGATGAGATAAAGGAGGGAATTGATTTGTACATCCGGTTATTAGAGCAGATACTTTAGTTATTTGTTCCAAGTTTCTGGTTACTAGTTAAGAACCCTGCCATATGAAAAGTTATAGAGATCTGGAAGTTTACAAAGAGTCAAAGCGATTGGCAGTAGCCATTCATAAAATGAGTATGAAGTTACCTAAGTTCGAATTATACGAAGAAGGGAGTCAGATAAGAAGATCTTCAAAATCAGTAACCGCAACGATTGTTGAAGGATATGGCAGACGAAAATATAAAGCAGACTTTATAAAATATCTCATTTATTCGCAGGCTGAATGCGATGAAACAATTGTGCACCTTGATTTTTTATTTGAAAGCGGATCATTAAAAGAACCTGAAACTTATAACAGCTTAAAAGAACAATATGAAATATTAAGCAGGAAAATGAATAAATTCATTCAGTGGGTTGAAGATAAGTGGAATGATTTTCCTTCGGATGAAACCAGAAACAAGTAACCTGAAACATGTAACCACAATGAAACTCTGGCAAAAAGATAAGGCATCTCTGAAAGAGGTAGAAACATTTACTGTCGGCAAAGATCGTGAAATGGATATGTATTTGTCTGCTTTTGATGTGCTGGGTTCTTTGGCGCATATTGAAATGCTTGAATCAGTTGGATTATTAACTAAGAATGAGTTATCACAATTACAGAAAGAACTAAAAAATATTTATCAGCAAATTCAACGAGGAGAATTCAAACTACAGGAAGATGTAGAAGACATTCACTCACAGGTCGAATTATTACTCACTCAAAAACTTGGCGACGTTGGAAAGAAAATCCATTCAGCCCGTAGCCGCAATGACCAGGTCTTAGTAGACGTAAAACTTTTTCTGAGAAATGAGATTGAAGAATTGGTAAATGCAATTCAACCATTTTTTGATTTATTACAAGCACAGAGCGAAAAATATAAGCCAGAGCTACTCCCGGGCTACACGCATTTACAATTGGCAATGCCTTCTTCATTCGGCTTGTGGTTTGGCGCTTATGCAGAAAGCCTTGTTGATGATATGGTGACGTTGAAAGCTGCGTTCGACATTGTAAATAAGAATCCATTAGGTTCAGCAGCTGGCTATGGCTCATCATTTCCTATCAACCGGACATTAACAACACATTTATTAGGCTTTGATGATCTAAATTACAATGTTGTGTACGCACAGATGGGAAGAGGAAAAGCCGAAAGAATTACTGCACAGGCGTTGGCGAATGTTGCGGATACACTTGCAAAACTCAGCATGGATGCTTGTCTATACCTGAACCAGAATTTTGGATTCATTTCATTTCCTGCAGAATTAACAACAGGCAGCAGTATCATGCCACATAAAAAAAATCCGGATGTTTTTGAACTGATTCGTTCTCATTGCAATCAAATTAAAGCCTTGCCGAATGAAATCACATTGATGACAACGAATCTCCCTTCCGGCTATCACAGGGATTTGCAATTATTGAAAGAACATTTATTCCCCGCTTTTAAAACATTGAAAGATTGCATTGAAATGGGAGGATTGATGCTTTCTAATGTTGAAGTGAAAAAAGATCTTCTAACTGATGAGAAATACAAATATCTTTTTAGTGTAGAAGAGGTAAATAAGTTGGTGAACAGCGGAGTACCATTCAGAGATGCTTATAAAAAAGTAGGGTTCGATATTGAAGCTGGAAAATTCAGCTATGATACCAGCATCCATCACACACACGAAGGAAGCATTGGTAATCTTTGCACAGGAGAAATAAAAAAACAGATGCAAAAGGTTGTCGCCTCATTTTCGTTCGACACTGTGCATAAGGCGATTGAAAAATTGGTTTCTTAGTTATTTACTACAATCCGTATTTATCCACCAGGTAAATGAATGCCGCCATATTCAACGCTCCTAATTCCAATTCACGTTTATTTACATTTTCCAACACATCGTTTTTCGCATGATGATAATCGAAATAACGTTGTGAATCGGGAATTAATTCACCAGCAGGT
The DNA here is from genome assembly GCA_049840875.1 of Chitinophagaceae bacterium. Classification (GTDB taxonomy): domain Bacteria; phylum Bacteroidota; class Bacteroidia; order Chitinophagales; family Chitinophagaceae; genus JAFDYH01. The sequence continues at coordinate 1,270,349 of JASGJE010000011.1, forward strand.
ATTCCCATTGTCTCTGCAATCGGACCTACATCTGCACCACCTTCACCTTTTTCAATTTCATACACCCCATAAGGTTGTAATAATGGAATCCATGCCTGTACTTTCTTTAATTGTTCGGCAGTACCACCGAAACTGATTCCTCTCGGTGTAAATCCACCGGCATCACTTTCCAATGCAAAAATGTGTTTTTCATTTTTTGCCTTTGCTTCTTCCGCATATTTGCTGCCACCGCGCAATCCATTCTCTTCATTGGCAAATAACACAAAACGTATTGTATGCTTTGGCTTATATCCAATCGCTTTTAATGCTCTTAATATCTCGATTGTTTGTACCATCCCTGCTCCATCATCATGTGCGCCTTCTGCAAGATCCCAGCTATCTAAATGTCCGCCCACTGTTATAAATTCATTGGGTGATTCGGTTCCTGTCAATTCACCAATTACACTATGCCCGATCGTATCAGGAAGGAAATGCGAATTGCTTTTATAAAATACGGATACGCTTCCTTTTTGTAGCTGCTGATCTAACCAATCTGCATCTTTTAAACCGACTGCCATTGATGGAATCTTTGGAATTGAATCACCGCTTGCAGTAGCGCCGGTATGCGGATTGTTGTCTACACTATGCGACATACTGCGAACCAATACCGCTACTGCGCCATTTTTTGCAGCCATCGTTGGCCCCATATATCTGTATCGGACAGCATCTGCATACGATTCAAACGTTCTTATCAATTTTGGATTAAACGGATAATTGTAAAAAACGATCTTCCCTTTTATTTCATTTTTCTTTGTCTCGAGCTCTTCGAATGTTTTAATCTCGATTACCTGCCCATTCACTCCTTTTATCCCTGTGCCCGTTGAATTACCTAATGCCGCAACAGCCAGTTTTTTGTTTTTATCTGCTCCACTTGTAATTCGCAGTTCTTCCGCAGCGCCACGTACCCAATGTGGTACCATGCATTGCTGCAACCAACTTTTATCTGCTCCTGATTGTTTCATTTTTTCAATACCCCACTTCTCTGCTTTAACCATGCCTTGCGAACCGGATAAACGCTGCCCTATATTTTTAGTCAACTCATGCAGATTATCGTAAGCTTTACCATTTACCAATACCTCATCTGCTATTTTTCGAATCATCAATGAGTCGTCACTCTGAGCATGTATAAACGAATAAGTGAACAAGCAAATTAAGCAAAGCGAAAGGCCTCTCATGTTTTATAATTTGTTTTAAAAGTAAAACATCGCTCCATTCGGAACAAATAATTAAGACAGGCGGTCAACCTTTCTGCTATCAAAACTGTTACCTTAGTCCACAGTTACGAAAATCTTTTTTTATGAGAATTGGCATTGTTTGCTATCCCACATTTGGCGGCAGCGGCGTTTTGGCTACAGAACTTGGTAAGGCATTGGCGCAGAAAGGTCATCACGTGCATTTTATTACTTACCAGCAGCCTGTGAGACTAAATGGTTTTATTCCCAATATTTTTTATCACGAAGTGCAGGTTCCCACTTATCCATTGTTTGACTATCCGCCTTACGAAACGGCGTTGGCGAGTACCATGGTAGATGTTATCAAAAACAATAGCCTTGATTTATTGCATGTGCATTATGCCATACCGCATGCATCCGCTGCGTTTATGGCAAAAAAAATATTAGAGCTTGAGGGCAAACGGATACCTGTTGTTACTACGTTGCATGGTACTGATATTACATTGGTTGGCAAAGACAAAACGTATGCACCGGTTGTTGCATTCTCTATCAATCAAAGTGATGCAATTACAGCGGTATCGAACAATCTTCGTGATGAAACTTACAGAACATTCCGGATCGAAAAAGAAATTCAGGTGATTCCAAACTTTGTCGATGTAAACCGGTTTGCACGTAAGCCAATTGATGCGTTTAAAAAAGTAATCGCACCGGATGGCGAACGTATCATTTTACATGCTTCCAATTTCAGGAAAATTAAACGAGTAAAAGATGTCGTCCGCGTATTTAATGAAATCAATAAAATAATCCCTTCTAAATTATTATTTATCGGTGATGGTCCCGAAAGACAACCTGCTGAAGAATTGAGTCGTGAGCTTGGTGTAGGAAATGAAATTCGGTTCGTTGGCAAACAAGAACAAATGGAAGATATTCTCGCCATCGGTGATTTGTTTCTTCTGCCTTCCGATTACGAAAGCTTTGGTCTTGCCGCATTGGAGGCGATGGCCGCAGGTGTACCGGTAATATCAACCAATGTCGGAGGACTTAGTGAAATAAATATTCCCGGGCATACGGGTTATATGTCTAATGTCGGAGACATTGCGGATATGACGCAAAACGCATTGAAGATTTTGAAAGATGATGAAACCTTGAAAACTTTCAAAGCTAACGCAGCGGAATACGCGAAGAAATTCGACATCAGTAATATCGTGCCGTATTACGAGCAGCTATATTCGAGGTTTCTATAAATAATTACGGATGCAACCAGGGCTCGGGGTTGACGTTCTTTGTTTCAATCATCAGGATAAAATCAACCTGTCCGCCAGTTCCTTCTTCCGCTTCTGCTGTTTTACCAATTACCTGGCCTGTTTGTACAACATCTTTCTTGCTGACACTAACGGAAGCGAGATTACTATAAGTGGTAAAATATTTACCATGACGGATAGTTATAGCCATTGCATCGCCAAGGTTGTAAACGGCAGCTACTTCTCCTTCGAAAACCGCTTTCACAGATGCTCCTGCCGAAGGTGTGATAATTGAAATTCCGGGACTATCAAATGCTAATCCATTAACAACGTTGCGTCCAAAATTGATTCCGACAAAGCCTTTATCAACCGGCCAGGGGAGTTTTCGTTTATTCTTTTCAAAACTGCTATTTAATGCAACATCTTTTGCAGTATAATCCAATGCGCTTTTAACAGGCTTCGGTTCAGCTACAGGTCGTCTCGTTACGGCCGCATTGTCTGTTGACGTTTTATCAGGGTTGGTAGTTGGCGTTGTCGCTGGTGGGGTCGCAGCCGCCTTCTTGGCAGCATTTGCTTTTGCTTCCGCATCCGCTTCTTCTTTTGCCTTCCGTCTTGCTTCTTCTATTTCTCTGCGAACGATAGACGCAATTGAATTTTTTAGCTGGTTATCTCTTTTTCGCTTATCGGTGAGCTGTTTTTTAATATCCTTTTCCTGTGATTTCAAATTCGTCATCACCCTGTCTTTCTCTTTTTCTGATCCTCAAGAACAGCTAATTGCTTTGCCTGGTCTTTTAGCGCTTCGTTCTTTTGAGTCTTCTTAGTTAACTGTGCCTGTTTGCGCTGCTCTATCAGTTTTTGCGTTTGTACGATATTGTCTACCTGTTGTTCGCGGAACATGCGATAACTTTTCAGGTACTGCACCCGTTTCAATGCATCGTTAAAGCTATTGGCGGAAAAAATAAAATTGAGGTATCCGAAATTGCTTTTATTCTTATAAGCATACACGATGCTCCGTGCATATTGTTTCTTCAGCGTATCGAGCTGGTGCTGCAGACGGATAATTTCCAAAGCGCTTAGATAAATATCATCATCAATTCCGCGAAGCTCTTTATTGATGGTGCTGACGTACCGGTCTTGCAGCTTTAATTTTCTTTGTATGAGAGAGAGTTGCCCCAGCGTTTCCTTTTTCTGTCCTTTCAGCTGATCATAAGCGCCTTCTATTTCATTAATCTGGCGTTTTATATCTTCCCTTTCTTTTTCAAGTTCTGATTTATCCTGGGCATGCAGTCCCGCTAAAGCCGAAATCACAAAGCATAAAAGGAAAAAAGCTTTCTTCATGGATATATTGTTATGGTGGCATTTAGAATTAAACGATTAACTATCAAATGAAACGCGTGGCTGCAAGTTAAATTTTATCCGGCTAGTTTCTTTTGTAATTTTTAGGAATTGAGAAGGGAAATGTTAATTCACCATTAAAATCGTATTGCTTGAATTCAAGTCTTACATCAAGCTTCTTTTTTTCAGCGATTGTTATCTTCCTTACGGTTGGAAAGTTGGCGCCATTCCGGTTCTCATAATCAGAATAAGTGAGGTCGCAAGTAAGGCTTCGTGTTACATCTACAGCGTCCAGCTTGCTTCGTTCGATCTGTTTGTTGCCTGTAGCAACTGTTACCAGGTTTCGGAATAAGGTACCAACACTTAATAATGATACATGATCATCGTACTTTGAATAAGAAACAATATTGCTGTCGAGATAAACAGGGTTTCCTATCAAAAGTTCCTGGAGTACAGAAAGAGTAAGCGGCAATTTCGCTACATCCTGCAGATACATAACAGAGCGGGCTGTGTAAAGCTTATTTTGTTTATCAATAATTTTCACCGAATCTTTTGTAATGTAAACTCTCAAGCCTTCAATACCGAAAATTGCAGTAATAGAAACCCAGATTGCACTGTCTTTATACATGCGAAGGTTTGCATTTACATTATAATTCTTGTCATCGGCATCGACATAGTCTATATTAATTTTCGCAGAAAAGGTTTTGAAATCTATATGATTCTTTACAATATCGTTGTAAGCTCCATGAATGAACTGAACAGAGTCTTCATGCGGATTAGAGGAAGCTACCGGGGCGGTAATAGTAGTTGTGTCTTTTTTAATAATCGCCGTTTGAATTTTTCTTGTAGAGCGGCAGGATGAGAGCAATGCAATAAACAGGATGGCAGGTATGGCTATTTTGAACATGAACTGTTGTTTAAATTAATTTTTCCCCGTGTGGCCAAAGCCTCCGGCGCTGCGTGAAGTTTCTTCCAACGTTTCAGCAATACGCCAGCTCACTTGTTCCACCTTTTGTATCACCATTTGTGCAACCCTGTCTCCATGTTGAATGGTATGTGTTTCATTTGACAGGTTCACCAGGATCACTTTTATTTCTCCACGATAGTCTGCATCAATCGTGCCCGGCGTATTCAGGCAGGTCAACCCCTGCTTGATGGCAAGACCGCTTCTTGGTCGCACCTGCGCTTCATACCCGATTGGAATTTCCATAAACAACCCAGTAGGGACCAATGTACGTTCCAGAGGTTTTAACTGTATTGGCTCTGAAAGATTGGCACGTATATCCATACCTGATGAGCCTGGTGTGGCGTATTCCGGCAGGCTGTTGGGGGATTTATTAATAATTCTGATTTCGATTGATGACATGAGGCAAAGATAGTGGGAAAGCAAAGTCAAAAGTAATCCCGATAGCTATCGGGAAAAAAGTCAAAAAATAGGAGAAAACGCTTGCCTTAAGAAGTCTTTTGACTTTTTAATTTTTACTTTTTAATAGGCTCTAATAACGCCACCGCGTATGCCACCAACCCCTCTTCTCTTCCTACAAAACCAAGTTGCTCGGTAGTAGTCGCTTTTATAGAAATATCTTTTATAGATATGGCCGCCGTTTCTGCAATTGCTTTTTGCATAGCTTCTATATAAGGTTTGATCTTCGGCGCCTGCAGGCAAAGTGTGCTGTCAATATTTACAATGGAATAACCTTCATGATTGATCAGCTCTACTGTTCTTTTTAATAAAATTTTACTGTCTATATTTTTGAACTCAGCAGATGTATCGGGGAAATGAATACCGATATCTCCCAGGCATGCGGCGCCAAGCAAAGCATCGCATATTGCATGCAGCAATACATCTGCATCGCTATGACCTAATGCTCCTTTGTGATGTGGAATTTTTACCCCGCCAATCCATAGGTCTCTTCCTTCTATCAAACGATGAAAATCCGTTCCGAAACCAATACGCATAAAACCAGTTTAAAGTTTAAGGTTTAAAGTTTTTCGTTTAAGAATTGAAAAGAGCTTCATCCAACGAGACAACTTTCAACCTTAAACCTTTAAACATTAAACCCTTTTGCAAATATCTGAAAAGAAAAAAGACGTTCAGTTTTTACTACTAAACGCCTTTTACTATTGTCCAATTAATACAAACGTGTTTATTGATCTGACGTAGAATTGTCGTCAGAAGCAGTGGCCCCTAAATCAAAAATGAGTGAGAAGCGCAGTGTGTTTGATAGCGGGTTACGGTTAGTACCACTTCCCGAAGGCAAAAGATAAGAGAAATTCAATCCGAAAATATTATACTTCAATCCTACACCCATGGTGAAATATTTACGGTTACCCTTTGTTTTATCTTCATAAAAATAACCTGCACGAACTGAGAACTGATTATTATAAGTGTATTCAGCGCCCAATGAAGCCTGGAACTCTTTTAATTCTTCTTTGAAACCACCCGGTGCATCACCAAATGAACTGAACCAGCTTCCGATTACGCTCTTGCTTCTGTAAGCAACCAATGCAGTAGAATCAGTGATATTGCCATTGGCATCTACCGGAGGTGTTGGCACCATCAGTTTATTTAATTCGAGTCCGAAAGCAATCTTATTACTTTCATCCATCACTTTTGTATACATCGCGCCGAGTGAAAGATTTGTCGGTATAAAATCTTTCTGGTCAGCATTACTTGTATAAGCGATCTTCGTTCCAAGATTACTGATAGACAAGCCGGCATTCAAACCCTGACCAGCCTGGTCAAGTTTGTTGTAAAACAAACTCACGTCTCCGGCAACTGCAGTACCAGCTTTAAAAGACTGACCGGTAGTCGGTACATTACCAGCGAGATTTGAATAAATGTATTTCAAACCAAGACCAATGCCGAACTGTTCAGATAATTTACGGGAATAACCAAAATCAAGAGCGAATTCACGAGGCCTGAACGTATTCAGATTATTGCCTGCAGCATCCGTAAATTGGATATTACCCAAGCTAAAATAACGTAAGCCACCAGAAATTGCCTGGTCTTCTGTGAATTTATAATAACCGCTCAGCGTAGCCATATACACGTCATTCAAACCAAGGTCTTTCAACCATGGCGTGTATGTGACTGCTATACCACTTTTTGATTGATTAAAAACTGTTTTACTGATATTATAAAATGAGGAACTCGCATCGGGGGCTGTAGCTGTCCCCATATCGCCCATACCACCTGCACGGGCATCCGGTGAAATGCGCAAAAAAGGAACCGCAGTGGTTACAACGTTTATTCTATCCTGGGCACTGGCAATCGTAGATACAGCAGATAGGGACAGGATTCCGGCAATTAGTCTGAACGCAGTTGATCTCATTTTAAGACTCATTTTTAAAAGATGATATTGGAAATCAAAATTTTAATGCCATACAAGCCACGTGGTAACCGGTCTGGCCATTTGATTACGACTTACAAAACATAAGTGTACCGCAGATTAACGATGTCAGAGCCCTTTGTATTGTTCAGAATGAAGGATTTATCAGTAATTTTTTCACCTAAATAACAGGCTTTCAATTTATAAACCCTGATGCTTTTATTATCAACAGTTTCCGTATCGGGTTACGAATAAAACGGAGTAAGTACAGGCTTGTTTACTGGTTATGCTGACTACGAGTGTTTTAACTATTGCAGACAAGTAGTTCTCCTTATCACAATCTATCGAATGTAATTATATTCGCAACCAGGCGGGAAAAGATAATTCATTCATTCATATGCAATATTTCATACCCGGCTACCGTTAAATCTATTCCAAACCCCAGGTTTAAGAAAAAAATTATGAAAGTGAAAAATTTATTAATCCTATTATCCTGCGCCGCTTTACTGGCCTCTTGTAAAGGGTCAAAGAAGCACGAGAAATCTGCAGTGACTGGCTGGAACTACAACGACAAGAACATGGGTGGTTACCAGGTGGCTAAGTCAAAAGAGCAAGGCAATGGTCCTGGTCTTGTGTTTGTACAAGGTGGTACCTACACAATGGGACAAACGGAAGAAGATGTAATGGGCGATTTCAATAACATTCCACGCCGTGTTACAGTTCCTTCGTTTTACATTGACCGTACTGAAGTGGCCAACGTTCACTATCGTGAGTATATTTATTGGTTGAGCCGGATATTCGATCCTACGGCGGATCCAAATAATCAGAAAATAATTGATGGGGCATTACCGGATACGTTGGTTTGGCGTAGCGAGTTAAGCTATAATGAACCATTGGTAGAATATTATTTCCGTCACCCGGGCTTCAATGACTATCCCGTAGTTGGCGTAAGCTGGAAACAGGCAAGTGACTTCTGCTTATGGAGAGGCGACCGTGTGAATGAAGGTATTCTTTTGGAAAAGGGATATGTTGCCAAACAATCTTTACAAGGAGAGCAACAGGAAAACAACTTCACTACAAAATCATATTTGTTAGGTTTATACCAGGCACAGCCGGGTAAAAATGCAACTTCTAAAAAGAAGAATCCTTTAAAAACATCAACTGGCGCTCCACGCACAACAGTAAGTTTCGAAGATGGTATTCTTTTACCTGCTTATCGCCTTCCATTCGAAGCAGAATGGGAATACGCAGCGTATGGTTTGATCAACCAAAACCCAAACCCAAGCCTGAAAGAAGGTAAACGTGGTGAGGAGTTGGTAACAAACAAACAGGTTTATCCATGGTCACAAAATGTAAATGGACTTCGCGATACACGTCACGGTAGCTGGCAGGGTCAGTTCCTTGCAAACTTCAAACGTGGCGCTGGTGATAATGCCGGTGTTGCAGGTGGTTTGAATGACCGTGCGGTTTACACTGCTCCAGTAAATTCTTTCTATCCAAACGGTTTCGGTATTTATAACATGGCTGGTAACGTAAGCGAATGGGTAATGGACGTTTACCGTCCGCTCACTGGCTTAGACCAGGATGATGTTGCTCCTTTCCGTGGTAACAAATACCAGAAATTGTATAAGAACCAGAATGGTGAAGCTGAAATCGATAGCATCGGTAAAGTGAAAATGACTGATGTTACCGACGAAGAAAGCAAAAGCCGCCGCAACTACCAGAGAGGTAACGTAATCAACTTCCTTGATGGTGACAGCCTTTCAAATGTAAGCTATGGATATGGCTCTACAACATTGATTGGCGATCATTCAAGAGTATACAAAGGAGGTAGCTGGAATGATATGGCTTACTGGCTTAGCCCTGGCACACGCCGCTTCATGGAAGAAGACCAGGCAAGCAGCACCGTTGGTTTCCGTTGCGCAATGGACCGTATGGGTAGCCCTGAAGGTAACAAGCGCAAAACAGGTAACTGGTGGAAAACAAAAAGACAAAAAAGATAATTTAATCTCGCACTTTCATAGAAAGCCTTCCGGAAAACGGGAGGCTTTTTTTGTGTCGAGTAATTGATCTGGTTTATTGTTATATTGTTTTATGGCTTCATTGTTTTAATTGTTATTGCCGACCCATGGAAACTCCTAACAATAAAACCATTTTAGTATCTGACTTATCCAACGCACATTTTTACTTTCGCAAAGCAGATTAATAAATTAAATTTGTTTAAAACAAGGTTATGGGTTCAATAGCGATAAAAGAAGCACTGCACAACTATATAGATACTGGTGATGACCGTCTTCTTCAAATGATTTATGCGATAGTAAGGGAATATAACAACAGTGAAATTAGTGATGAAGTTTTGGCAGAAATGGAAAATAGGACAGCAAAACGAAAATCCGGCAAGAGTAAAACTTATAAGTGGAATGAGGCCAAAGCCATGATTACAAAATCAGTCGGTAGGAAATGAATTTCAACATCCTGATTCAAAACGAAGCTGTAGTAGAGACGCAGCAAATTTTTGAAGACTACGAAAAAAAGAAAGATGGCCTCGGGTTTGATTTTATTGAATCAGTGGAACGAGCTTTACACGAGTTGTCGCAAGGAGCTAATTACTATCGCTTCATTGATACAAAAAAGAAATACCGACGTATCTTATTAGATAGATTTCCGTGTATGATTATTTATGAGATAGAGACTGATACCGTGTTCATCTTATCCGTGCGGTATGAAAGGGAGAATCCTTCGAAGCGAAAAAAGTTCACCAAATAGATTTTCATCCGGAAACCAAAATCAGCTTGGTTTTATTGTAATTCCCTATCCCCGCAAATCCTAACAATAAAACCATAAAACAATTAAACCATTTCATCTTCAGATATTAGCTACCCCACATTTTTACTTTTTACTTTTGCCTTTTTAATTTTACCGCATGAATATCGAATCCATTTACGAAATCTATAAAGAATACCCTTCCGTTCAGACCGATACCCGTAAACTGAAAACAGGCGATATCTTCTTCGCACTGAAGGGTGATAATTTCAATGGCAATTCGTTTGCACAAAAAGCAATCGATGCAGGTGCGGCTTATGCAGTGATTGATGAAAAAGAGTTTGAGATTCCCGGCAAGACGATCCTCGTCAATAATGTACTTACCAGCCTGCAGGAACTTGCGAAATACCACAGGCTTCAGTTTACTACACCTTTTATTGCAATAACAGGCAGCAATGGGAAAACAACAACCAAAGAATTAATTCATGCCGTTTTATCTTCTTCATATAAAACATACACTACAGAAGGAAATCTGAATAACCACATCGGCATTCCATTAACGATACTGAAAATAAAAACAGATGCTGAAATAGCGGTAATCGAAATGGGCGCTAACCACCAGAAAGAAATCGAGGGCTATTGCAAATATGCTTTACCGACACACGGGCTAATCACCAACGCCGGTAAAGCACATCTCGAAGGCTTCGGCGGACCCGAAGGCGTAAAAAAAGGCAAAGGAGAATTATTCGATTTTCTCAGGGTAAATAATGGCATCGCCTTTATCATGAAAGATTATGATTACCTGCAGGAAATGAGCAAGGGTATTAAAACCATTATTACCTACGGTACACATGATGCACAAACAAACGGCATTGCAATTAAAAGCGAACCTTTTCTTGAAGTTTCAATGGAAAAATTTTCAGCAGGCAGTATAAAAACTAATCTTGTTGGTGATTACAATTTACCGAATGTGCTCGCAGCAGTTTCTATCGGACGGTTTTTCAAAATACCTGATGATTCAATAAAAAATTCAATAGAAAATTATTCACCTTCGAACAGCCGGTCACAATTAATAGAAAAAGGAACGAATAAAATAATTCTCGATGCTTATAATGCCAACCCAAGCAGTATGAAGCTGGCAATTGAAAACTTTTCCAAATTGCAGGCTGATAATAAAATATTGATGCTCGGCGCCATGGCTGAGTTAGGTGAAGAAAGCCTGAATGAACACAAAGCGATAATTGATCTGATAAAAAAATTCAGCTGGAAAAATGTCGTATTGGTCGGTGGTGATTTTTTAAAAACAGAACATTCTTTCCTTCAATTTAAATCATCAGCCGAAGCCCGGGAATGGTTAAAAGAAGTTGCCCCTGTAAACAGTTATCTCTTAGTTAAAGGATCGCGCAGTATGCAAATGGAGAAAGTATTGGAGTAAACCCGCTTCATGAGTATCCATATCTTTCTTTTCATCAAAAAATCAATAGCGTACCTTTGCAGCCATTACCGAAAGAATGAAGAATTGGTTTTTCAATAATAAATTACTCGTTGCCGGCATCGCAATTGGGGCACTCGCCGGTTTTATGTATTGGAAGTTTGTTGGTTGTACCACAGGCACATGCCCTATTACATCAAAATGGCCCAACAGTACTGTGTATGGAGCGGTAATGGGTGGTTTGTTATTCAGTATGTTTAAAAAGCAATAAGGCTATTGATATGGCTGCACAAAATACATCAAGGGGTTATCTGTCATCTGCTCTCGGTTGCCGCTGTCCCCGATGCCGAGAAGGAAAGTTGTTTAAAAATCCATTGAGCATCAGCTTCAAGAAAAACATGGAGATGAACAGGGACTGCCCCATCTGCGGACAACCGACTGAAATCGAAGTTGGCTTCTACTATGGTACCAGCTATGTGAGTTATGCGCTGTCGCTTCTTTTATGCGTAGCGAGCTTTGTAGTTTGGCTGCTCACCATTGGTATGTCACTGGAGGATAACCGTTTCTTCTATTGGATCGGTGCCAATGCAGTATTCTTAATAGCAATGCAGCCCTGGTTGATGCGTCTATCCCGTAGTCTTTGGATCTCCTGGTTTGTACGATATGACCCTGACTGGAAAATACATCAGCCTGTAGATGTATCGGAAAGGCTAAATGCTGACCAGGCAAATAACTGGTAAACGCCACCTTTTTCATTCCTTTTTCTGGGTAATGGCATCGCATTGATGAAGCCATCCGATTAGTTTATCTTACATGGACTTTCGGAAAAAATATTCCACTAACCAAACCTGTCGAAACTGCTAAAGAGGCGTTTGATATACCATTGTATTGCCCTTGCCCTTTTCTTTCTTCTGAGGAATGGTGACGCCAGGGGACAGGTGCAGGCAGATTTTATGCCAGATAAAACTTCTGGTTGTGCGCCGTTAGTCGTTTCGTTTAAAAATACAAGTATTGGCGCTTCCGCAAACGCAACGTATCAATGGGATTTTGGGAATGGCAACACTTCTGTTTTGAAAGACGCGGCCGCAAACTTTTACATAGAAAACACCTTCACCGTTTCGTTGACGGTAAAAGATGGTCAAAGTACATCCATAAAATCAAAAACTATTACTGTTTATAAAAGACCAGCGCCGGACTTCACCGTTTCTCCTGTAAAAGATTGTCTTCCGTATTCGCCGGTTTTCAATAGCAGTTCTACTGCGGGTGATGGAACTATTACGTCAATTTACTGGGATTTCGGCGATGGCAGCACACAACAAACCAATAGCCCGCAGATAACTCACACGTATAACTTTCCACAAACGACGTCTGTTACATTAGCAGTTACCAATTCTTTTGGTTGCAGCAATACCATCACTAAAAAAAATATAATCACTGTACTTCCTCAACTCATTGCAAATTTCTCAACCAACAGGCATGTGTATTGTCTCGTAAGTGACGAAGTGCATACAACAAATAACAGTACAGGTCCTGGAACGTTAAGTTATGAGTGGGATTTTGGCGATGGTACAAAATCAACCGATAAAGCACCTGCTCACATTTATGCACAAAAGGGAATCTATACAATTACATTAACCGTTACAAGCAGTGAGGGATGTGTTGACACCAGGAAAACAGATGTGAACATTGCCAGTTATTTAACCGATTTCCAGGCAACCGATCCTGCATGCGTTAATAACTTCATCAGTTACTTCAATACAAGTTCGCCTTCACCGGATAGCAGTACATGGTATATCGACGATGTAAATGTTTACAAAAGCATTGGTAGTAATCTCGCTAGTATATACAGTACAGCGACCGGAATTCACCAAGTCAAACTGCTAAATAGTTTTGAAGGTTGCATGGACAGCATTACTAAAGCGATTGATATAAAACCGGGCATCGATGTAAAAGGATTTATCGCAGATTTATCCGGTGTTTGTGGTTCACCTGTAAAAGTAAATTTTAAGGATACTACCAGCGGCGCAGTAAAATGGTTGTGGAGTTTCAGTGCTGCAGGCAATGCAACAGCAACTATAAAAGAACCTTCCTATACCTATACAAAGGATGATTTGTATTACGTAACACTCACCGCTACTAATGCACAGGGTTGCAGCCAAACGGTTGGTCAGAATGTTTATATCAGTAAACCATTGGTTGGCATATTTACCACAGATGCAGCCGGTGATGTTTCGTGCGGTACTGTTACAAAAGGTTTTGAAGCAAGATCAACTGAAAACATTGTTAGCTATACCTGGAATTTTGGCGACGGCACAACATCCACAGATGCTGCACCTCAACATACATACACCTTACACGGCAGCTATCCTGTAACACTCAACTTCACAACGGCCAGCGGCTGCACGGGAACCGCCACATATAATAATATCATTGTGGTGCAGGAAAAAATAGTTGCAGACTTTACAGGCCCTGTCACCGTTTGTGGCAATACGCCGGTCACATTTCACAGCACATCTACCGGGGATGTTACAACGATTATATGGGACTATGGTGATAATATACCAGGATATGGTTATTTCAATACACATAAGTTTAATGCGGAAGGAGATTATACCATAAAAATGATCGCCCTGAATTACGGTTGTGCAGACACGGTAGTAAAAACAAATTACATTCACGTCTCTCCACCATTTCCGCAAATAGCTGATGTTGCAAACACATGTGATGGCAATCGCAGTACCGTTACTTTTACAGATGGTACCGTACAGGCTCAAAGCTGGAAATGGGATTTCGGTGACAGCACCAGCACTACCTATACCTCCGCCGTACCCACTATCACTCACTCTTACCTGCGAACCGGACGGTACAAAGTGATGCTGACAACAACCAATGGCACCTGCACCGTAAAAGATTCAATAATCGCTTATGTGTTGCTAAGACAACAACCACAGCTCTCTGCATCTTCCACAGGCGCTTGCGTGAACAGTGGGATACCTGTAAAAATTTCAAATCTTGAAAGACCGTTAACTCCTTCACCATATGATGAACCACAAAACTATCCTCCATACACAGTCGTTTTTCAGCATCCTGACGGAAGCAGCGTGAATGCATATGCTTCCGGAAATAATTCAATACCATGGATTGGATCGCTCACATTTCCTCAGCAAAGCCACGAAGCAATTCAGGCTGTTACGATTTCAAATCCATATTTTGGCTGCAGGGATACAAGCAACATCATCCAGCTGAATATTAAAGGACCGGTTGCAGCGATGAAAGTTTTATCGGATAATGTTTGTTTTAAAAATGCCGCTGCTTTCCAGGATATATCACTACCAGGCAATAACGTTCAGATTGTAAAATGGGAATGGGATTTTGGTGATGGCAACTCTGTAATTGCTTCTCAGGGAGGAACTCTTGCTCATGTATACAGAGAGCCTGGTCTCTACTATATACGGTTAAGTGTGACGGACAAGGATGGTTGTACATCTTCTACTCCTGCGTTCGCAAATGCCGTACAGATAACAGGGCCGAGAGCAGGATTTAACCCATCTGGTACTGATGTGCCATTGAACACTACTGTCAATTTTTCAAATACATCCAATACTTATAACAGCGCCAGTACAATCTATCATTGGAATTTTGGCGATGGGCAAACATCTACGGATTTTTCACCCAACCATACCTATCCAGTGGCAGGCACTTATACCATTCAATTAATCGCTACCAATTCTGTTTCCCAATGCAGCGATACATTGTCAAAGACAATTACCGTTCGGAACTTTAACTATGCATTTTCTACATCCTCATCATTTATTGGCAATGGTGGTAAATGTGCTCCGGCTTTGGTAAACTTTACAAATACTTCTTCCAATTATACTCGTGTCGTTTGGGATTTCGGCGATGGATTCACGCTGGAAAATCAGAACTATCCAAGTCATATCTACACTGCACCTGGGAAATACATTGTGACGTTATATGTGTATGGATTTAACGGGCTCGCAGGTACATTTAAAGACTCCGTGAATATCGGAAGCTCCGCCGCAAGTATCCATACTGATGTATTGACAGGTTGCGAAGGCCAACAGGTGAAGCTAAATGCACCTGTTCATGCAGGCAATATAAATTATACGTGGGATTTTGGCGATGGCACATTGATAAATACAACAGATAGCTTCGCAGTGAATAATTATCTCTCAGCAGGTGAATATATTCCTTCATTAATTTCAACAGATGCGAATGGCTGTTCATCATCTGTTTCATTGAACGATACGATTGTTATTAACCCTGCCCCCACCATAAGCATTTCTCCAGAGAGTGCAGTAGTTTGCAAAGGCGTATCAGTTCAATTGCAGGCAGATGGCGCTGATAGTTACACCTGGTCACCTGCAAATGGATTAAATAATATCAATTCATCTACGCCTGTTGCTGCGCCGGCAAATACGACAACCTATACAGTAGAAGGAAAAGACAACATCGGGTGTACCGGAAGCAATACAATAACAGTTACTGTTCCGCAACCTTTCACGTTATCATTAACACCCGACGCTGCTATTTGTGTTGGTGATCAGGTTCAGATAACAGCAGGTGGTGCTACATCTTACACCTGGATCAATGCGATAGATGGGTTAAGCAATACACAAATTTCAAACCCTGTTGCTTCTCCTTCGGTAACGACAGATTATACAGTCATTGGTTCGGATGCGTATCAATGTTACAATGATACAGGTTTTGTGAAAGTGACTGTTTATCCATTACCAACTGTAAATGCCGGGCCGGATATAGAAGCTATTATAGGTTCTGACATACAGTTAAACGCCATTACAAGTAGTGATGTGATAAACCTGGAATGGTCTCCAGTTGATTATTTAAGTTGCACCAATTGCGCTTCGACCGTAAGCAGGCCACGTGCTCCTGTTGACTATACAATTACTGTAAAGAATGAACACAATTGCATCGCAAAAGATGATGTGAAGATCACCGTTGCCTGTGCCGGTGGGCAGGTTTATATTCCTTCCGCCTTTAGTCCGAATAATGATGGGAAAAATGATCGATTTGTAATTCTAGGCAACGGTGTACGCATTGTAAAGTCATTGCGCATCTATAACCGCTGGGGCAATCTTGTTTTTGAAAAGAAAGAATTTTATCCTGGTGACACTGGCGGCGCATGGGATGGAATGTATAAAGGAATTGAAGCGCCGGTTGGTTCCTATGTTTATATTGCAGAAATGGAATGTAATGCCAATGAAACTTTTGTAAGAAAAGGAACGGTGACGCTGGTGCGATAAAAAGATAATAGACACCAATATCGGTAAAGGCTCTTATTTTTTTCATATTCCCAGATACCTATCCTATGTCCATCATTCACTATTGACCATTGACGATTGCTCATTGTCTATCCTCTCTCCGACTTTCAGTCTTTCCGTCTTCTCCTCATATTTCTCCCGATAGCTATCGGGATTCTAATTAACAAACACTTCATCAACAAATGTCCACGCCTTCTGCCCTTTGCCTTCATGCCACTCGGGGATCTTTGCAATCGGTTTCACCAATAATTTAATAAACTTTACTTCTACCGGTTTGAAGTTGCAATCAATTGCAAGTATCTCCCTGTTTACAAAATCTTTTTTGGTCGCCTCTTCTTTAGTAGGTTGTCTCGGAACAACCTTACTTAATAGTTTCAGATCATTTTCCTTCTCACCACCCCATACCTCTACAGTTGCCGGCGGAAAAATATAACCTCCGATATTTTTAAAAGCACTGACGGTAACATTTTTTGTCTCGATTGGTTTGTCAAAAACCAATAAAGCCTCCATAGCATTTTCCCGGAAACCAATCCATTTACCTTCCGCAAGGTTGTTAATGTCTCCTTTTTCAAGATCATTAATTGTTTTTCCCCCGTTTGCCAGGTATTTTTTATCAGCGGGAGTTAGCAGTTGAACACTATCCGGTCGATAGGTAGATTTAAAAAAATGTTCCGAAATGATATCACTGCTTATCCATCCCGGTTTATACGCTTTTGCCTTCACTGTTACGGCAGCGTCTAACCGCACTTTGCCATCATAGACTGGAGATTTTATGCTGTCAGGATCTGTACCATCCAATGTATAACGAAGAGTTGTTCCTTGTATATAATGCTTCAGCTTCAGAAGTATCGGGTCGTTCAAAATGATCTGCTCCTCGTTTTCGGCAATCGGCGGGTTTAGTTTCAACGTTACTGTATCTCCTTTGAATCCTGTTTGATAACTGATGTTCTTATTTTCATTAACCAGTTTCTTTACATCAGCATCAGCAACTTCTGTATTCCATAAGTAAACAGTCCTGAGTTTTGCCAATGAAACCAGGGGATCTAATTGAGAAGCTTTCACCGCAGTACCGGATAATGAAAGACTTTTCAGGTTGACTAATTTCTTCAAATCGCTCAATGTAGCGCCTGTAATAGCCGAATTGTTCAGGTTTAGTCTTCGCAGGTTTGTAAAGTCAGCAATGATCTTTAAGTCCTCGTCTTTTACTGCCATATTATCCAGGTTCATTTCAACAATCTGCTTGCTGAGGGGTTTTAGCTCACTGATCTTTTCTTTACTATAAAAAGCACGGTTGTAAAAGTTAACAGTGATTGCCGGAGAATTGATGAAGGTTGGCGTTATTACGCGATTATCATTACTTAGCTTTTGTATTTCTTTTTCATCGGCTGCAGCAAAATCATATTGTTCATCTGTTGATTGCTTCAGGATTTTTGCCGCCATTATCCGCAAAGTATCGGTTGGCGCCAATTCAATAACCCTCTGTTCAAAGCTTGCACCGGATTTTATCCATGCATACAATACTTCCAGCTCCTGGTTGGTTAATTGAGGTTTACCGGTTGGTGGCATATGTTCTTTTTCTTCTTCCGGCAAATGAATTCGTTGCATCATTAAACCCAGGTCGGCCTTTGTTGTATCCCATAGCTTACCATCTTTACCGCCTTTTAACAGCAACTCTTTTGTTTCCATGATCAGTTCACCCTTTGCCTTGCTGCTATTATGACAAGAGATACATTTACTTTCAATGATAGGTTGTACCAGGTCTGCATACACGAAAGCATCTTCAAATGATGCACGAAGTTTTTTCGACACCGGCGTTACAGGCGCTAACACATAATTTTCTCCATGTGTAATATTACCACCAAGGTGACCCGCCAGCACAACAGTAGCGCATGTGGCCGCAACAAAAATGTATCGGACAAAAGGAACCTTGTACAGTTGGTTTCTGAAGGCGTACAGTAAAAACAAAACAAAAGAAGTAATAACGCCCATCCATTTGTGCCATGCTAATGCGTCCTGGTCGTAACCTGCCTCTCTTGATAAAAACAGACCCATCAGCGCTGCGACAACAGCAGATAATGACGAAAAGATCAACATGATATCCATTGCCGTTATATACCAGTTTTCTTTTCGCTGCGCAGCAGGTGTAAGAAATAAAAATCCGAAATACAATAACACCAATACGATCGGGAAGTGTACGATCAATGGATGCATGCGGCCAAATACCTGTAACCATGCAGGAGCTACCATGCGGCTTTCAAACAACAACAGGAATAAAAGAAAACAATTCAGAAATAATAAAATATTGAATGAGATATTTTTCCAGCGTTGCATGAATAGCTCGGGCTTTAATAGATGGTGCGCTTAATTAGCTTTTTGATGACTGTCTGTTTTTTTATACCTGCGAAATTTTCTCTGCCTGGCTATTAAAACATCCAGGTGGGGCATATCAAGAAAGTATTTTGTATAAATCTCTATACCGGTGACAATTTATATGGATAAACATGATCCGAGTTCCATTGTGCCACATACATATTCTCTTCATCATCGATCAATACATCGTGCGGGTAATCGAAGACGTGAACGGTCTGATGCATTTCTTCGGGCTTCCCATCTGTATAAGAAGGTAAGTTGCCGCCGATATTTGAAATAACCTTGTTATGCTTGTCCAGCACCAATACAAAACCAGATTTTTCGTTTTGTTTTGTGTTTGTTTGCAAAACAGCAGCGTATAAACAATCTCCATTGATTACAGGACGGCAAACCCACGCTCCCGGTAAAGGAATCGTTTCAATATATTTCCCATCGAATGTATATCGCTTAAATGCATTTTGTATGCGGGAAGTAACGAGCAGTGTGGGATTCTTCTTATCACGATGATCTACAGTAATACCATGTGCATTCACAACATATTGATCCCCTTCTCCCCTGCCACAGAAATGGCGGATATAATTTCCTTTTGCGTCATATTGTATCACAAAATCCTTTCCATAACCATCTGCTACATATATATCACCGTTAGGCGCAATAGTTGTTTCGGTCGGTACGTATTCTTCAGGCTTTGTGTACTGACCTGTTTCTTTTGGATAATCCAATGTCATTATTATGCGGCCATCGAGTGTGGTCTTAAAAACCTTGTGTAAATTATTATCGCAAATGAACAGAAATTCCTCGCCGTTCTCATTAGACAACGTCAGACCATGCGCCCCGGGAAATTCATGTCCCCAACTGGAAATCAACTTTCCACTTTTATCGTAAATGATCACATTGTTCTTTGTTTCATTGGTAAGCAGGATAATGCGGCCTTTCTTGTCCTGCACCATTTCATGGCAATCCTTTACAGGATATTGGTCCGGGCTCAACTGGCTCCACTTTGTATTTAGTTTATACTTCTTTTTACCATACCCGAGAATAGTATCTTCAGGAAGTACGTTACGCAAAATTGCAGGCGCACAAAACAACCCTGCTGCGTATGATGATTGTTTTATAAATTTTCTGCGGTTCATATCGTGAATAGTGAATGGTGAATGATCACCAGATTGGATTATTTAAATTTTGCTTGAATTGTCTGATTGTTATATTGCTTTATTGTTCAATTGCTACCTATCTTGCATTTCGCAAAGTTCATTGTCTATTGTCTATTGTCTATTGTCTATTGTCTACGCCACCAATCCATTCACAATCTTTCCTGCCACATCTGTCAATCGATACCTTCTGCCAAGATGTTTAAATATCAATTGCTCATGATTCAATCCCATCAATGATAAAATGGTAGCATGAAAATCGTGTACATGTACCGGATCTTTTGCAATGTTATATCCAAACTCATCTGTTTCACCATACACACCGGGCTTTACACCACCACCTGCCATCCACACCGTAAAGCAGCGGGGATGATGATCGCGGCCATAATTTTCTTTAGACAAAGCACCCTGACAATAGTTAGTACGGCCAAACTCTCCTCCCCATATTACCAATGTTTCATCCAGCAAGCCTCTTTGTTTCAAATCTGTAATCAACGCTGCGCTTGCCTGGTCTACATCTTTACACTGACCTTTTATTTCAGCAGGCAGGTTGCCATGCGAATCCCAACCCTGGTGATATAACTGAACAAAACGAACTCCATTTTCGCTGAGCTTTCTCGCCAGTAAACAGTTGGCTGCATAAGTACCGGGCACAAGGCAATCAGGTCCATATAACTTGATGATCGATTCCGGCTCTTTCGACATATCGGTGATCTCAGGCACTGCCGTCTGCATACGATACGCCATTTCGTATTGCTGAATCTTTGTATTGATTTCAGGATCACCAAACGATTTATACGATGCCTCATTCATTTCATTCAGCTTATCCAGCATTCTTCTTCTATCGGCTTTATCAATAGCGTCTGCATTATTCAGATACAACACCGGATTTTCTCCGCTACTGAATTGTACACCCTGGTGTACAGAAGGCAGAAAACCATTGGACCATAATTTTGAATAAACACCTTGTCCGTTTCCTTTACCTTTTGAAAGCAATACGCAAAACGCGGGTAAATTTTTATTCTCACTACCCAAGCCATAACTTAGCCATGCACCCATGCTTGGTCTGTTACCCACCTGCGCTCCTGTTTGAAAAAACGTCAAAGCAGGATCATGATTGATTGCTTCCGTGTATATTGTTTTAATGATACAGAGATCATCAACCACACCAGCAGTATATGGCAATACTTCGCTGATATGCGCTCTTGCCTGCCCATACTGGCCGAATTGAAATACAGTTCCTGCCAGGGGAAATTTTTTCTGATCTGCCGTCATGCCCGTCAACCGCTGACCCATGCGTATACTTGCAGGTAAATCCTGCCCTTGCATCTGTTGCAGCATTGGTTTATAATCAAACAAATCCAGTTGTGATGGCGCACCGTTTTGAAAAAGATAGATAATGCGTTTTGCTTTAGGAGCGAAATGCGGCAAGCCAGTCATTGCTATTTCTTCTTCGCCTTTGCTGAACAGATCAGGTATCAGCAAAGAACCCAACGCCACGCTACCAATACCCAAGCTCAACCGCGATAAGAAACGACGGCGGTTCAGGTTCAATCCATGTTCAAGTACTTCTTTCTGCATAGTAATTTTATTATGATGCTTCGATCAATTAGTCCTGAGACGGAAAACGTCAAACGTGAAAGGGTAAACGTCAAACATCATTATATCAACTACTCCCATTCACAATCTTTGATAGTCCTGCTAATATCAACAATCCATTTCCTAATAATCCAATAAATCCTAAAAATCGTGGTTCAGACAACTATCCCTTCACCGTCGCCTCTTCCAGATTATAAATCATACTGATCACTTTCATCAATGCAGCCGAACTATTCTTATCTGCTTTATCGTCTTGTTTATATTCACCAACTTTCAGCGTCAGGTCAGCATCGAGTTTTTTATCCTTAAATAATTGTAGCTGATCATTGAAATACTCAGTCAGCGTTTTTAATTCCTTGTCATCTGCTTTTCTGCAAACAATCAGCCGGAATGCTTTATTAATTTTATCAGTTGCAGATGTTTGTTCTTCTTCCAGGCGCTGCGCCAATACTCTTGATGCTTCAAGCACTGTCGGGTCATTCATCATTATCAATGCCTGCAAAGGTGTATTTGTTTTTAATCGTTTTACTTCACACTGATCCCTGTTGCTGGCATCAAACATAATCATGGAAGGAGGTGGTACCGTTAATTTTATAAACGTATACATCCCTCTCCTGTACAATGAATCACCATGATCCTGCTTGTACGTTGCCAACACACCGCGACCACTGGTGGCTGACTCCCATAATCCTTTCGGTTGATACGGTTTAACACTTGGTCCACCAATCGTTCTTACCAGTAAACCGCTGCTTGAAAGAACCAAATCGCGAACAAATTCTGCAGATAAACGGAATCGTGGGCCTCTCGATAAATAAACATTTTCGGGATCAACCTTCAGTTTGTCTTCTGATACTTTTGCCGATTGCCGGTAAGTCGCACTCATTACCATCTGCTTCACTAATCGTTTAATATCCCAGCCATGCTCCATAAAATCAACGGCAAGCCAATCCAGTAATTCAGGATGAGAGGGCAATTCACCCTGCATACCGAAGTCGCCTGAGGTTTTTACAATACCTCTTCCAAAAAACTCCTGCCATAATTGATTTACAAATACACGGGCTGTCAGCGGATTATTTTTATTTACAGTCCACGCCGCCAGTCCGAGACGGTTGCGGGGATATTGAACTGTATCAAACTTCATTACGGCAGGAATCGCCGATGCGCTTACTTCAGTGGTAGGCTGATCATATACGCCGCGGTTTAAAATATAAGTAGGCCTTACTGTATCTCTTTCACCTAAAACAGACACGGTCAGTTTTCCGGTGTCTTTAAAATTGATAAAACTTAACAGCTTCTTCCTGTCATCATCATTTATTTCAAGCAATGGATGTTTTGCAGGTTTGGATTGGCTCACATCACCCTCATAACCGACCTCTGGTGTATTGTTGAAAAATGCTAACAGGGAATAATAATCTTTTTGCTTAAACGGATCATATTTATGATCATGGCATTGTGCACACTCGATAGTAATTCCGAGAATACCTTTACCGTATGTCTTTGTTTTATCGATCAGGTATTCGATACGATATTCTTCGGGCACCACACCGCCTTCTTCTGTGTATTTATGATTGCGGAAAAAAGCAGTCGCTAATATCTGCTCTTTGAGGTGCTGTTCGGATTCTATCGTGTTTCCCTATTAACCTTAGCAATACATACTGCTTCGGTTACAGTTACCTGTAAGTCACATGGGAAACACGATGAATCCAAACAGCACCTCAAAAGAGCAGATATTAGCGACTGCTTCCGCAATCATAAATACGCGAAGAAGGCGGTGTGGTGCCAAAGAATACATATAAATACAATAAGATGACAAAGACATTTGGTAAAGGTATCTTCAATTGTTATCAGTGTGCGCCAATGCCATCATCATAAATATAATACCATTTTTAAGCAAAAAGATTATTATTCCCTGTTAGCATTTTTCAACAATACACCAGAGGTGGTTATGAGGGTGATGTGAGCCAGATCCAAAAAAATACTCCAAAACATCATTGCTTGAAATAAATGATGATAGGAAGAAGCTGTTAAGTTTTATGAATTTAAAGACACGGAAGCAGGTGTCTGTTTAGTGGAAGAAATACAGTAAGGCCTATTTATATTTTAAACCACGACGTATGTGACTAACTACCGCTAAATAAGTCATGGGCGATTCCTGCATAATGAAGTTTAATAAGTCGATGTCACAACGTAAACTAGTGGGACTGTCAATCAAAGTGATTCACTGAGCCGTTCCATTGTAAATCAATTATGGCGGACTTTTTGGAAGAGGTATTGTAAAAACCTCAGGCGACTTCGGTATGCAGGGTGAATTGCCTGCATCCTGAATTACTCGGATCACTTTGCCGTTGGTTTCTGGAGCATGGCTGGGATATTAAACGATTAGTAAAGCAATGGTAATGAGTGCGACTTACCGGCAATCGGCAAAAGTGCAAAAACAAACTAAAGGTGAGTCCAAATGTTTCTCTGAGAGGCCCACAACACCGTTTATCTGCAGAATTTGTTCGCGATTTGGTTCTTTTAGAACAGCATACTGGTAAGGTTGGTCGGCAACTTTGCAACCCGTATCAACCGAAAGGATTATGGGAGTCAGCCACCAGTGGTGATTATGGCGACAAGCGGGATCATGGTGATTCATCTACAGGAAAGAGGGATGTATACGTTTATAAAATTAACGGTACCACCTCCTTCCATAAGGATCTGTTAATGCCGCAACAAGGGATCAGTGTGAAGTAAAACGATTAAAAACAAATACACGTTTGCAGGCATTGATAATGATGATAACCGGACAATGCTGAAGCATTCAAGGTATTGGCGCAGCGCCTGGAAGAAACAACCTTGCAACTGATAAAATTAATAAAGCATTCGGCTGATTGTTTGCAGAAAAGCAGATGAGCAAGAAAATAAAAACGCTGACTGAGTATTGGAATGAGATTAACACGATTATTTAAGGATAAAAAACTCGATGACCTGACACTGAAAAGTAGGTCAATATAAACAAGACGATAAAGCAGATGAGAACGTTCAGCTCATTTAATGAAAGTAATGAGTATAATTTATAATCTGAAGAGGCGACGGTGAAGGGATCGTATCTGAACCACAATTTTAGGATTTATTGGATTATTCGGAAATGGATTGTTGATATTAGCAGGACTATCAAAGATTGTGAATGGGAGTAGTTGATATAATGATGTTTGACGTTTACCCTTCACACATAACATTCATCTAGGACTAATTGATGAAGCATCATAATAAAATTACTATGCAGAAAGAAGTTGTCAAATATAAATTGAACCTGGAACCGCCGTGACTTCTTATTCACGGTAGGACTGGGGTATTGGTAGCGTGGCGTTGGGTTCTTTGCTGATACCTAACTGTCAGCAAAGGCAAAGAAAATAGCAATGACTGGCTTGCCGCGTTCGCTCCTAAAGCAAAACACCCATTTTCTCTGTTTTCAAAACGGTGCGCCATCACAACTGGATTTGTTTGATTATAAACCAATGCTGCGACAGATGCAAGGGCAGGATTCCTGCAAGTGCTCAGGGTGGACGACTCGGTTGACGGGCATGACGGCAGATCAGAAAAAATTTCCCTGGCAGGAACTATATTCAATACGGCCAGTATGGGCAGGCAAGAGCGCATATGAGCGAAGTATTGCCATCTCTGCTGGTGTGGTTGATCATATTATATCATCAAAACAATATCCCGGAAGCAATCAATCATCATCCTGCTGACCATTTTTCGAACA
Organism: Chitinophagaceae bacterium; assembly: GCA_049840875.1. Lineage (GTDB taxonomy): Bacteria > Bacteroidota > Bacteroidia > Chitinophagales > Chitinophagaceae > JAFDYH01. The sequence goes on from JASGJE010000011.1 coordinate 1,295,831, forward strand.
AGAGTCCATAATAGACAAGCATGGGTGCATGGCGGCCTCACTTGGTAGTGAAATAAAAACTTACCACGTTTTGATATTGCTTTAAAAGGTGCAAACGGACAAGGTGTTTATTCAAAATTGTGGCCCAATGGTTTTCTCCTTCTGTACACCAGGGTGTACAATTCAGTAGCGGAGAAAGTCGGTGTTCTATTATTCGATAATTGCAGACGCTATTTGATAAAGCGATAGAAGAAGAATGCTAAACATAATGAAATGAAAAAAGATGGAGCGTCTAAACGTTTCGTAATGTAAAATCAATACAAAGATTCAGACGAAATGGCGTATCGTATGCAGACGGCAGTGCCTGAAGTCACCGATATCAAAGAGCCGGAATCGATCATCAAGTTATATGGACCTAATTGCCTTGTGCCGGATTCTGCTGCCAACCAACTGTTTACTGGCGAGAAAACTAGCGAAAATGGAGTTCGTTTTTGTTCGAGTCTATATCACCAGGGTTCAGATCGCAGCTGGCGAACCTGCCTGCTGGAATTGAAAAGATCAATGTAGAAGATCTCGTCCGGCAAGCACAGCGTTGCATCCAGTTCAAAACGAAGGGCTTCTGGATGAAACATTGGTAATATCGGGAAGGAGGCTTGGCCGTACTGACTACTATAAGGGTGCTTTGTAAAAAAAATACTACGATACGTCGTCCCACTTGTTGCGAGTATGGAATGGCCGGTGGTGGTGTAAAGACCCGGTGAAACAGATGAGTTTGGATATAACATTGCAAAGAATTAGGTACATGTACCGATTTTAGTGTTCCGTTTATTAGTTGATTAGATGAATGATCAGCAATTGATATTTAAACATATGGCAGAAGTTATCAATTGACAGATGTGGCAGGAAAGATTGTGAATGGATAAAGTACGTAGTAACAATCAACAATAGACAATAGACAATAGACAATGAACTTTGCAAATGCAAGATAGGTAGCAATTTGAACAAGATAAGCAATATAACAATCAGACAATTCAAGCAAATTTAAATAATAAAAGAAATATGGGTGATGATTTCACCATTCACTATTCACGATATGAACCGCAGAAAATTTATAAAACAATCATCATACGCAGCAGGGTTGTTTTTGTGCGCCCAATTTTACCGTACTTCCTGAAGATACTATTCTAGGATATGGTGAAAAAAAGAAGTATAAACCAATGCAAAGATGAACCAGGCTTAACCCGGCCAATATCCTGTAAAGGATTGCCATGAAATGGTGCAGGACAAGAAAGGCCGCATTATCCTGCTTACCAATGAAACAAAGAACAATGTGATCATTTAGATGAGAAAAAGTGGAAAGTTGGTTTCCGTTGGGACATGAATTTCCCAAGCCTTGCATAGTTAAGACATTGTAAATCGAAGGCGCAACTGTTGTTCATTTGCGATGATAACTTACACAAGGTTTTTAAGACGGCCGCTACAATAGCCACGTGATAAATTAGGCATTAGATTATCCAAAAGAAACAGGCTGATTACACAAAGCCTGAAGAATACGTACCAACCAACATTCACCTAACAGTGATGTTGACCAATGGTTATGGAAAGGATTTTGTGATACCAATATAGCACAAAGGAAATTCTGTCCATTTTATGGCAGGGAGAGGGGATAGATACTATAGCAATGCGCATGGTATTACTGTGATCATCGTGATAAGAAGAATCCCACACTGCTGGTTACCACATACAAATCATATAAGCAATATCATTCAATGAGAAATATATGAAACGATTCCTTTACCGGGAGCGTGGTTTTAGTACATGTAATAAATGGAGATTGTTATACGCTGCTGTTTTGCAAACAAACACAAAACAAAACGAAAAATCTGGTTTTGTATTGGTGCTGGACGGCCTAACAAGGTTATTTCAAATATCAGGCAGCAATTTTCCCTTACTTATACAATAGGAACTCCAAATGCATCAGACCATTCACGTCTTCGATTACCCGCACGATGTACTTGATCAATAATCCAAGAGAATATGTATGTGGCACAAATGAATGGGATCATGTTTATCCATATAAATCTACGCCCGGTTCTGAAATTATCAAAATACTTTATTAATATGCCCCACCTGGATGTTTTAATAGCCGGCAAAAATTAGCAGGTATAAAAAAAACAACCATCATCAAAAAGCTAATTAAGCGCGCTCTTCTGAAACCCGAGCTATTAGTCAACACTGGAAAAATATCTCATTCAATATTTTATTATTCTTCTGAATTGTTTTCTTTGCTCCTTGTTGTTTCGAAAGCCGCATGGTAGCTCCTGCATCATTACATTGGCCGCATGCATCCATTGATAACCCTCCCAATCGTGTTGGGTGTTATTGTATTCGGATTTTTATTTCTTACACCTGCTAACGAAAACTGGTATATAACGGCAATGGATATCATGTTGATCTTTTCGTCATTATCTGCTGTTGTCGCAGCGCTGATGGGTCTGTTTTCTGGGAAGGTACCGACCAGAGCATTAGCATGGCACAAATGGATGGGCGTTGTTGCTTTGTTTTTGTTTGCTGTTGCCGCCTTCGGAACAATGTACAAGGTTACTTTGTCCGATACGTTTGTCAGGCCGCGTGCGCTACTGTTGTGCTGGTGCACCTTTGGTGGTGATGTTTCACCGTGAAAGATGCTATTGTAGCATATCCTACGAGATATAAAAAACTTCGTGCATCATTTGGAAGATGCTTTGGTGTATGCAGACCTGGTACAACCTATCGTGAAAGTAAATGTCTGTCTTGTCATAATGACAGCGAAGGGTGACTGATCATGGAAACAAAAAAAGGTATATTAAAAGGCAGTAAAGATGGTCGCTGTTGGATACGACAAAAGCCAACCTGGGTTTAATGATGCAACAAACTAGTTTGCGGAAGAAAAAGAACATATGCCACCAACCGGTAGACCTTCAATAACCAACCAGGAGCTCTGGAAGTATATACATAATAAAGTGGGATAAAGCTGAACGGAGGCTATTGAATTGGCGCCAACCGATACTTTGCGGATAATGCCACAAAGATCGTAAAGCGATCCGACAAAGATAAACAAGTCGTTGTACAGCCGATAAAAAGAATGCAAAAGCTCATAATGGTGGTACACCGTAATAACCCCAACCTTCATCAATTAGGCAATCTCATCACTACGACGTATTTATGGTGAAAAGAAAAAATCAGTAAGTAAAACATCAGCAAGGCGGATTGTTGAAATGAACCTGGATAGTGTGATAAAAGACAAGGATTAAGAGTCATTGCTGACTACAAACCTGCGAAGACTAAACCTGAACAATTCGGCTGTACAGGCACTACATTGACGATTTGAAGAAGATCATCGAACCTGAAAAGTCTTTGATTATTGGGTACTGCAGTAAAAACTATCAATTTGATAGCGTTAGATTGCGAAAACTCAGGACTGTTTACTCAATGCAAAGTTCTGATGCTGATCAAACTGGTTAATGAAAATAAGAACATCATTATCAAACAGATCAAAAAAGGAGATACAGTAACATTAGAAACTGAACCACCGATACAAAAACGAGGAGCAGATCATTTTGAACAACACGATATTTCTTCCTCAACTGAACACCTTGTTCTACAAGGAACAACTCTTCGTTATACATTCGATATACCATCCTGACAGCATAAAATCTCCAGTCTATAATATAAAATGCCGGTTAGACGCTGCCGTAACAGTGAGCAAAAGCGTATAAACGGGAATGAATCTTGGCGACATCATTTGGAACATTTTTTTAAATCTACCTATCGACCGGATAGTGTTGGAACTGCTCATTTTCCGCTGATAAAAATACCTCACAACGGGGAAAAACAATAATCATACTGAAAAAGGATGGTTCACGGCCTACGGAAGAGTGAAATGGATTCGTTTCCGGAAAATGTTATGGAGGCTTTATTGGTTTTTGACAAACCAATCAGACAAAATATCATCATGTAAAAATCGGAGGTTATATTTTTCCGCCAAGCGGTAGGGTGTAGGGGTGGGGATGGAAATGATTTGAAACTATTAAGTAAGGATTATTCCGAGACAACCTGAAGAAAGGTTTAAATAAAAAAGATTTTGTAAAACAGGAAATCTGCAATTCATTGCAACTCAATACGGTAGAAGTAAGGCTCTTAAATTATTCGTGAAACTGATTGCAAAGATCCCCAAGTAGCATGAGGGCGAAGAGCGTGGACATTTGTTGATGAAGTGTTTGTTAATTTCGAATCCCAATGCCTATCAGAGAGATGTGAGGAGAAGACGGAAAGACTGAAAGTCGAGGGATAGACGATGGGCGATCCGTCAATGGTCAATAGTGAATGATGGACATAGGATAGGTATCTGGGAATATAGAAAAAAATAAGAGCCTTTACCAATATCATATATCTTTTTATCGCACCAGCGTCACCATTACTTCTTCAAAAGTTTAATTGGCATGCATTCCATTGTCCGATGTCAAACAAACAGACCGGCGCTTCAATTCCTTTATGCATCATCCATGCACGGCCAGGACATTGTCACCAGGATAAAATTCTTTCTTTTCAAAAACAAGATTGCCCCAGCGGTTATAGATGCGCAATGACTTTACAATGCGTACGCCGTCTCCTCAAGTACAAATCAATAATTTTCCCATCATTATTCGGACTAAAGGCAAGAGATATAAACCTGCACCGGCACAGGCAACGGTGATCTTCACATCATCTTTGCGATGCAATTGTGTTCATTCTTTGATCATATTTATAGTGGACGGAGCACGTCGTACAGTGAAAGCGCAATTGCATAAACTAGAATAATGGACTAAAAAATCGTGCAGTACACGTCACTCTTGGTAATGGCAGCGTTATATAAAGTCTTGTTCATCGCTTCTATATCCAGCCGCGTCCAGTTGGTAATGGATAAACCGTCTTTCACAAAACCTGTATCATTGTCAACGTAAGCACGTCCGAACCAATGACTGTATAATCTGTCGTTACCGAAGGAGAAGCAACAGGGTTTGAAATTTGTATATCTTAAGCCCGTTTGTCATTGATCCAGGTGTAAGATGTAGCACCACCTGCTGTTATCTGAACCTAATAGCAACACAAATGGCAGCGTGGTGTTAATGATAACGTGAAAGGTTCAAAAAACGGTAACTGTATGTGTATTGTTTCCGGTACGCCGAATCTGTTTGTTTCCTTTTTATTGTATGGTTGTCGTCTTGCCGGCGCAGCAACAGGCGTAGATGAATTAATATTGATAGGCTTTTGCAGGTGAGCAGATCTACATTGTCCAGCGCATGCTGCCTGCAATTGAACTGATACGCCTTGCAAACTTGTACCGCTGTTGAAAATGCTTATGGTAAGGGTTAATAACCAATCGTATCGTTCAATGAAACAGATGATGAACCACCATTCGCATCTGTTGAAATTAATCAAGGGATCTGTTCACTGCTGAGAAATAATACTTCACTGCAAAGTTGTGCTATTTATCAATGTGCCATCGCCAAAATCCCACGTATCGTCTCTGCCTGCATGAACAGGTCAGTTGCGCTTCCACCTGTTGGCCTTCACAATCTGGATCGCGTATCAATCTGCGGCGGAGCTTCCGATATTCCAAGTAAATGTATCTGCGAGCCCGTAAATCCGATTCTTCGTCTAGCGTCACAATGTCTTCCAGGTAATGTAGATATAACTTGATGATTTTCCAGCGTGAAGATCCAGCACCAGAATCCCAAACGACACGAGTATAATTGAAGAACTATTTGTAAAGTTTACAAAACAGAGACACATTTACCACCATTGCCATCAATCAATAAGGAATGTCAGAAAATAATCGTTAAAGTTTCCGAACGGTAATTGTCTTTGACAATGTATAGCTAACTGGGAAACAGGATTGGTAGCGATTAATTGAATGGTATAAGTGCTCCACTGATAGGTGTAGGTTTGGGTGGAAACGGTCCAATGTTTACCATCGCCAAAATTCCAATGATAGACTGTACTAGCCATATTTATGATTTCAATCTGAAAAATTGACAGTAGTGTTCAATGGCACATCAGTACCAGATGGGTTAAATCCTGCTCTCGGCCCTGTTATCTGTACGGCATTTGAACGCAGGAGTAGAAGATGTACAACCATCCTTGTCCGTGACTAACCGTATATAGTAGAGACCAGGCTCTCTATAGTGGCAGAAGTTCCTCCTGAGAAGCAGGTGCTGTTCGGATTCTATCGTGTTTCCCTATTAACCTTTAGCAATACATGG
>JASGJE010000012.1:0-101377 GCA_049840875.1 Chitinophagaceae bacterium
CTTTTGTTATTACAGGATTAACCGGATTAATTTGGTTGATCTTTCGGTTTTGGCTGTATTAAATACCAGCAAGTAGTAAAAGATTATCGAAAAATGAATTTGACTACATTGATAGTGATAACGAGGAAGCAGAACTTTCAAAGGATATTAATGAAAATAAAATAAGCTGGGAGTTGCTTACTTGGTTATCGGCAAACATGAGCTTCGCAACCAGTCTTTAAGAGATGGGCATTCTGGTGGTTTTATCTTTTCTGGCGGCCCGATTTTTTGAAAGAACAATATGGCCTGGTAAAAACGGCAATCGCATTTCCTATTGCGTTGGTATATGTGATAGCAGCCGTTGGCAGCATAATCGGTGGATGGCTGCCAATGTACCTGATAAAAAAAGACTGGCCAGTATTCAAAGCTCGTAAAACTTCTATGCTCATTTATGCGCTATGTGCTATGCCGGTTGTATTGGCACAGGTATCCGGAACTTACAGTATGTGGTATGCAGTTTGCATTATTGGTTTTGCCGCAGCGGCACACCAGGGTTGGAGCGCCAATATTTTTACCACCGTTTCGGATATGTTTCCACGGGCGGCTATCGCTACAGTTACAGGGATCGGCGGAATGGCCGGCGGATTGGGAAGTATTTTAATTTCCAAAAGCGCTGGCTATTTATTTGACTACTATAAATCGCTTGGACATATAGCGACCGGCTACTTCATTATGTTTGTCGCCTGCGGGTGTGGTTATATTGCAGCGTGGTTGATCATGCAATGGCTGGTGCCTAAAAACAAACCGGTTATTCTATAGAATCTCAGCGCTTATACTGAATTAAGAAGCGTTCAACTAAAGCAATAAGTAAGATTTCCTGCCTGAAAAATGGTTGCAATTTTTTACCGTTAAATTTATATAGTTCGATTTGCCTGCTACTACCATTCCTTTAACTGCTAAAACAAATCACATGCATGAGAAAACGTTGACTATGGCATTATCGCTGCTCGTATTTTTCCCCGCATCAGCTCAATCATTCGATCATAATGATTTTCAAAAAAATGTGAAAGTGTTTGATTCAAACGGCAAGCCATTTGTTAATCCGGACGTTGATGTGGAAGGATCACAATTTTTCATCAATGAATGGAAAGTCGGTACAATAAAGCTAAATAGCAACTATGTTTATAACGATGTTTCTGTGAGGTTGAATCTTCAAAGCCAGGAAGTACATTATCTGGGACCGAACAAAATTGAAATGGCGGTTTCTCCTGAACTAATAAAAGAATTGTTTATTTACGACACAGCAAATGGACAAATAATAACCTATGATTTTCAATGCGGCTTTCCGGCAGTGGATAAGCAAACTGATAAAGACTTTTATCTCGTATTGAGCAATGGTAAGGTAAAGTTGCTCAAATCTATCAAAAGAGAAATAAGGAAATAAGGAACGATGTATTTAATGCACCCAAGAAAGAATTTGTTTCGACGGAAAATTATTTTCTGTACGAAAAAGATAATAACGTCTTGCACCCGCTTAAACTGAACAAAACTTCTGTTTTGCAATTGCTGCATGACCAGGAGGCAAAGCTCGATAGCTATGTAAAAGATAATAATCTATCATTTAAAAACGCGGATGACATCAAAAGGCTGATAGATTACTATAACACCCTTTAGCTGTTTTCAGAACCCCGTCAATAAAAAAACCTTCCTGGTGGAAGGCTTTGGTCTATGCAATTAGTTGTGATTTGGGTGGCCAAGATATGATTTTGGTTTATTGTACCAAAAATTTTGCTTATAAAATTCATTTTTTGTCATCAACACTATCCAGTAAATGCCGCGGCTGGTTAAGGTCGGCAACGGTATAGTTACGTACTTTATCTTTTCCATCATGATCGATCAACTGGGCTGCAATACGTACACCTGCCGATGAAAATACCAATGCCTGGTAGCGGCCCTTTAAAAGCGCTGACATTTCGAACCGCAGGTTTTGGTTTACAGGGTTCGGATATACCGTGACAAGGTTGTCGACTACACCGACATAAGCTCGTCGACTAATGCTGTAAACCGATTTTTCTTCAGTGTTCGCTTTTATTCGATAGTAGTTAACACCTTCTGCCGGAAAACTATCGGTATAGGCATAGCTCGGCACATTTTCATTCCATGCTACCGTATCTAATGTTCGCCACTGTACGCCATTGTCGCTTTTTTCAACAGTAAAATATTGAAAATGGGTACTGTCAGTCAACTGCCATCGCAGGTATACATATTCATTATCGCTTGTAGTTACAAAACCAACACCCGCATCCTGCGAATAATTATTATTAGCATAGAATAGCACAAAGACAAACACAACAATACTTCTCAACATCGTATACGACTTTAGATATTAATATAGCCTTTGAATTTAACCGGCAATTCCCGCAATGTGAACGAAGGGGTGGTTTAACAGAAGGAGATTAACTTTCAACCTATCCAAATATAACTACTTTGCGTTATTTTGCAGCATCTTGAATCAACTTTATGTGGCCTGTTTGTAAAAAAGAATTACGCCAGTTTTTCAGCAGTCTTACCGGCTATATCGCCATCGTAGTTTTTCTTATGGTAAACGGGCTTGTCTTGTTTGTTTTTGAAAATAATATTCTTGATTTCGGTTACGCCACGCTGGACCGTTTTTTTCAATTGGCGCCATGGATATTATTGTTGCTCATCCCCGCCATTACAATGAGAAGTTTTTCCGATGAATTTAAAGGAGGGACTTATGAAATACTACAGACACGGCCGTTGACATGTTGGCAAATTATTACCGGTAAATACATGGGCGCCCTGATAGTGGTTATTATAGCTCTTTTACCAACATTGATTTATGCTTTTTCCATTCAGAACCTAGCGTCAGGTGAAGGCATTGACTGGGGGGCAACTATCGGATCGTATATAGGCCTTTTCTTTTTGGCCGCAGTTTTCACCGCTATCGGAATTTGTACAAGCAGTTTCACCAATAATGCAGTAGTCGCTTTTATAGTCAGCCTGATCGGCTGCTCATTAATATATTATGGTTTCAGCGCTATCAGCCGGCTACCGGCGTTAAATAACGGCGCAGATTATTACGTAGAAATGGTAGGAATTAATTTTCATTACCAAAGTATCAGCCGCGGGGTGATTGATACGAGAGACCTTGTTTATTTTTTAAGCGTGATTTTATTATTTCTTTTGATAACAAACCGTAACCTTCTGAAACGATAGCCCGCTGGTGAAAAAACCAGCCCAATAAAAATGAAAAAACTTTTTGCCTCTAAATACTGGTGGATTTTACTTTTGATTTTGCTGGCGGGAATAAATTTTCTTGCTTCATCATTTCACTCCCGGTTCGATCTTACAAAAGAAAAGAGATACACACTTAGCAAAGCAACCACACAATTACTTCGTAAAGTAGAGGAGCCTGTAAGCATCGACGTGTTTTTGAAAGGCGATTTTCCGGCAGGTTTTAAAAAGCTGGCGAATAGTGTGGACGAATTTTTACAGGAATGTAAGGAATACGGAAACGGAAATATTCAGATTCAGTTTATCGATCCTTTTAAAAAAGCAAACGACTCCGCAGAACGATTTTTAAAAGAGACAAGGATTTTAATTCAACAGGATTCAACACAATTGCTTCGCGACACATCGGGTTCATTTGTAAGCCAGGTGAGAATGGCTATTTTAAATAGTAAAAATGAAACAACAGATAAACAGATTACGCAGGAATACGCGACTCTTTTATTGGATTCGCTGAGAACACTATATGATATAGCTCCTTTTACATTGCAGGCGCCGGGAAAAGTGGGAGACGAATTGGTGGAAAAGCAGGTGATACCAGGAGCTTTAGTGCATTATAATGGAAAAACGGTGGGTGTAAATCTATTGAAAGGCCAGAAGAGTTATGGTTCTACTCCCGAAGAACTGGCTGCGTTGTATAACGATGTGGAAGCAACACTTGAGTACAAATTTGCCAGCGCTATAGAGAAAATAACAGCAGATAAGAAGGCGAGGGTCGGATATGTATTGGGAAATGGCGAAGCTTGGGGGCCGCAGGTAAACGACGCCGTGCGATCAATGATTCAAAACTACCGGTTTGACACGGTGAATGTAAAAACAATACCGTTTATCGATACCGGTTATGACGCATTGGTTATTATTAAGCCGACCATTCGATTTACCGATGATGACAAATTGAAAATTGATCAGTATGTAATGCGTGGCGGCAAGCTTTTCTGGATGGTGGATAATATGTATGCCGAACTCGATAGTCTTGCAAAATCAGGAGGCTTTGTAGCATTTGATCGGGCGTTGAATTTAGAAGATATACTTTTTCGCTATGGCGTACGACTCAATCAAAACTTGTTGCAGGATATGCAAAGTGATAAGTTGCCGCAGGTCAGCAACGATCCGAACAGCAAGCAAGCACCAAGATTGGTAGATTGGCCATATTTCCCGATTTTAAATGGAACGGATCATCCGATCAGTAAAAACCTGGATGGTGTGCGGGCTATTTTTCCAAACACATTGGATACGGTAAAAGCAGACGGGATTAAAAAAACATTTCTGCTACGCTCATCTGTAAATGCAAGGGTATTACAGGCTCCGGCTCGTGTGGACTTTGAATATTTCCAGATAGCGCCTGATATAAAACAATTCTCTGTAAAAGACACTACCGTCGCAGCTTTGCTGGAAGGAAAATTTAAATCGTTGTTTGCCGGAAGGGTACCATCTGCGGTGGCTGATTCATTGAAGGCGTATGGCGTACCAGTAAAATCAGTATCTGATACAGATACTAAAATGATCGTAGTGGCAGATGGAGATATCGCGACTAATTTCGTTAGTCCGCAATACGGGCCGTTACCAATGGGTTTCAATTTGTATAGCAACTACACATTTGCCAATAAGGAATTCTTCAACAATGCATTGGATTACCTCGTTAATCCTTCATCTATTTTAGAAACGAGAGCCAAAGAGTTTACACTACGATTACTTAATCCTAAAAAAGTAAAGGAACAGAAACCTATCTGGCAATTTGTCAACATAGCCCTTCCCGTTATACTCGTTATTATCATTGCCTTAATTTATCAGCAGATCAGAAAGAGGAAGTATGCATTATAAGCAATAAGCAATGGACAATTGGCAACTATGTATTTATTGAAAATTGGGCATTGAATATTTAGAGCTATCAGCTATAAACTGGCAGCATATTGCCCAAAACCTATAGCTTCTCTCAACCCTCGTCACTATCTTTGCTTTTAAACTATAACCCTTTGTGATGACAGCTACCCAGATCAGTTATCTTGTTTTTGGTATTATATTATTGATAGCTATAGTTCTCGATCTTGGGTTGTTAAGCAAAAAATCTGCTACAATTAGTTTAAAAAAGGCGCTTACACAAACTATTTTCTGGGTGATCCTTGCCCTCGCATTTGGTGTTTTTGTATGGTTCGAGAAAGGAAAGACGGAAGCGATAGAATATATCAGTGCATATATGATGGAATGGAGCCTGAGCATCGATAATATCTTTGTTTTCATTCTCATTTTCCAGGCATTTAAAATAAAAGAGAATCATGAAGCACGGGCGTTGCTGATAGGCATTTTGATGGCTATAATCTTTCGCATTATTTTCATTTCTGTCGGTGTGGTAGTGGTAGAACGGTTTGAAAAGATATTGTACGTTTTTGGTGCGATTCTTATTTATACCGGTATAAAAATATTTGTGGTAAAAAAAGATGAAGAGCAGGAATTTGATCCGTCTAAAAATGTTGTCTATAAATTCCTGAACCGGTTTTTACCAATCGTACATGATGATGTGCAGGGTAAATTCATCGTGACAAGAGATGGAAAGCGATTTGTAACAAACTTGTTTCTCATTGTCATCCTGCTCGCTACTACAGATATAGTATTTGCTGTGGATAGCATACCGGCTGTATTTGCAATTGTAGCGTCGAAAGAAGAAATGATCATTTATACCAGCAATATTTTTGCGGTACTTGGTTTGCGATCATTGTTTTTTTTATTGAAAGGGGCTGTAAAAAAATTCGAGTACCTGCAGCAAGGGATTGCGATTGTGTTGATATTTATCGGGCTGAAGATGTTGCTGGAATCGTTGATTCATATCCCGGCATATCTGTCACTCATGGTAATTATAATTTGCCTTGGGGGATCAATCGTTTATTCGTTACAGGCAGCTAAGAATGAAGATGAAGCCACTAAATAATTTTTCATTGAGTAATCCGATAACACAAATAGCAGAGTTAATCAACGGGAGATTTTTACAATTTTACCAGGATACTATTATAGAACAATTACTGCTTGATAGCCGCAAAACCTATTCGGCATCGGCTTCGCTTTTTTTTGCATTGAAAGGGTATCGTAGAGATGGGCATAAATTCATTCCTGAACTATATAAGAAGGGTGTCCGGAATTTTATTGTAAGCAATGAAGATGATTTTATCATTTATCCCGATGCGAATTTTATCAAGGTAAATGATACGCTGCAAGCATTGCAACAGCTTACAGCATGGCACCGGAGTTTATTCGATATTCCTGTGATCGGCATCACAGGCAGCAATGGAAAAACTATTGTAAAAGAGTGGTTGTATCAATTGCTGCATGAAGATTTTTCAATTGTACGAAGCCCGAAGAGTTATAACTCGCAAATCGGTGTCCCATTAAGTGTCTGGCAGATTAACTCGCAGCATACACTTGGAATTTTTGAAGCTGGCATTTCAGAACCTGGGGAAATGGCACGCCTTGAAAAAATAATTCAACCAACAATCGGGATACTTACAAATATCGGCGAAGCGCATAGTGAAGGTTTTAGTTCGACGACTGAAAAGCTTTCTGAAAAAATAAAACTGTTTGCGCAGTGTGATAAAATAATTTATTGCAAAGACCATACAGTGCCGGAACAATTAGACATTGAAGGGGAACATCGGAATCTTTTTAATGATAACGTATTTTTTTTTAGCTGGAGTTGGCATTATCCAGCCTGGTTAAAAGTTTCCTCAGTTCAAAAAGAACCGGATCATACAATCGTTACCGCTACTTCAGGCGACCAGGTATTGTCTATTAATATTCCATATACGGATGACGCATCGATTGAAAATGCGATTACCTGCTGGTGTACGCTTCTCGCAATGGAATATCCGCAGACAAAAATTAATGCCCGGATCAGCGCATTGCAACCTGTGAATATGCGGCTGGAACTAAAAAAAGGCATTAATAATTGCACTATAATAAACGACAGCTATAGCGCTGATCTGAGTTCATTGAAAATCGCACTTAATTTTTTGCAACAACAAAATGTGTCTGGAAAGAAGACTGTCATTCTATCTGATTTTCTGCAAAGCGGGCAACAGGATGAACTTCTTTATAAACAAGTAGCATCCGATTTGTATAATCACGGCGTTAATAAAATAATCGGTATCGGTACAAGGATTTCAAATCATCTTTCCTTTGCAGGGTTTGATAATTATAATCCTGAAGTGCATTATTTTTTAACCACCAATGAATTTATCAGGCAATTTCTTTCTTCATCCTTTCGCGATGAAACGATTTTGATAAAAGGCGCAAGGGTCTTCGAGTTTGAACAAATAATACCGTTACTCGAACAGAAAGTACATGAAACGGTATTGGAGATAAGTATTGATGCGATAGTTCACAACCTTAAAGAGCATCAGCGATTGTTGAAACCGGAAACGAAACTGATGGCAATGGTAAAGGCCTTTGCATACGGAAGTGGTGGCGCTGAAATTGCCGGTGTTTTACAATATCATAATGTAGATTATTTCGGTGTCGCGTATACAGATGAAGGCGTTGAACTGAGAAAAGCCGGTATTACTTTGCCAATAATGGTGATGAATCCGGAGCTTAATTCTTTCGATGCTATCATTGATTATAACCTGGAACCTGACTTGTATTCGTTCGAAATTTTGCATCAATTCGAGGAAGTATTACGCAAAGAGGGTATACAACAATATCCTGTCCATATTGAAATAGAAACCGGAATGAACCGCCTCGGATTTGCAATGGATGATGTCGAACGACTTTCCAATCATCTTGCATCTTCATCGCTGCTGAAAGTGCAAACTGTTTTTACACATCTTGCCGGCAGTGAAGATGAAGCCGAGGATGATTTTACGAGACAACAGTATTCAAAATTCCAAGTGGCTTGTAATACGCTTGCAGGTAAACTGAACTATTCTTTTCTTAAACACATTTCTAACTCTGCCGCTATCATTCGTCATCCGCAGCTACAAATGGATATGGTGAGATTGGGAATCGGCTTATATGGAATTGATAGCGCACATACGGGCATTGCAGATTTGCTGCCTGTTGCCACATTGAAATCGACAATCGCACAATTGAAGCGACTGAAGAAAGGAGAATCGGTAAGTTATAATCGCAAAGGGATTGTTCAACAGGATTCAATAATCGCGACAGTGCGTATCGGCTATGCCGATGGCTATTCGAGAAGGTTGGGATATGGCAAAGGAAAGATGATTGTGAATGGGCAAATTGCTCCTGTTATCGGCACCGTTTGTATGGATATGACAATGGTGGATGTAACCGATATACCAGATGTACAAGAGGGCGATGATGTAATTGTATTTGGAAAAAATCTTCCGGTACAGGAACTAGCTTCGTGGGCCGGCACCATTCCGTATGAGATTATGACTGGTATTTCTCAACGGGTGAAACGAGTTTACTTCGAAGGGTAAGCAGCACCTGAGTTAATTTTTATCATTGATTTTCAGCGTTGAAATGGTAATGATGATAGACCGGCTACTTTAACGCAGCTGTATGACAAGCGACAGGTTGCCTTACCGCTTTTCAACTATATTTGCTGCTAAATTTTTCTATAGTGAAGAACAGAAGTGTTGTTTTCATCATTGCGGCTGTAATTATTCTTGATCAGGCTCTGAAAATCTGGATCAAAACTTCTTTTCCATTTGGCCTTGTAAAAAATGTAATGGGCTTCAAATGGTTTCAATTATATTTTATAGAAAACCCAGGAATGGCATGGGGCTGGAAATTAGGAGGCGATTGGGGCAAAATAATCCTGACTCTTTTCCGCCTTGCAGCGGTAATTTTCGGCACATGGTATCTTTCCAGGATTGTCAAGCAACAATATCATAAAGGCTTTATCGTTTGCGCAGCGCTTATCTATGCAGGCGCATTAGGCAATCTTCTTGATAGCATGTTTTACGGGTTGTTGTTTTCCTCAAGTGATTATTCCACAGTGGCAACCATGTTTCCTCATGGGGGCGGATATGCCAGTTTTTTACATGGTGAAGTTGTAGATATGCTTTATTTCCCGCTAATAGATTCTAAATTTCCCACTTGGTTCCCTGTTTGGGGTGGGGAAAGATTTGTATTCTTCAGCCCGATTTTTAATGTCGCTGATGCATCCATCTCCATTGGCGTTATTACGCTGCTGATCTTTCAGAAGAAATTTTTTAAAAAGCATCATGCCGAAACAAATCACCCGGTTGTAGAAACAAGCACAAAAGTGAATGATGAAGTGCAGGTGTCGTAAAGAGTAACATAAACCCGAAAAGGTTGACATTACATCTTGCGCGAATAAAAACAGCCATGAAGAATCACGGCTGTTTACATATAAGAAAGGGTACGAGAAAAATCAGTTTGTTACTTTAATCACTGCTTTTGTTAATACGCGGTTTCCCGCTTTTACCCGTATCGTATAAGCTCCCATCGGCAGTCCTTCGGTATTATTAAAAACAAGATGATTGGTGCCTGAAATAAGATTGGTCTTGATGTGTCTCATTGAGCGGCCAAACATATCCAGGAGATCAGCTTCAGTGACCGGCACGCCTTGTGGCGCATTCACATAAAAATCAAGCTGACTTGAGAAAGGATTTATAGCAGAAGTTATCGTCAGGTTTTTAGATGATGGCGACAATTGCACTGTTCTGGTATAGCGTATCTGACCGGCTTTATTCGTCATTTTCACACGATATTGACAGGGGCCATTCACAGGATCTGGGTCTATAAACGAGTAGGAATTCAACAATGCTTTGAAATCTCCATGACTATTTACATACCCGATGACTGAATAATTTAATCCATCGGTGCTTTTTTCTATGGCAAAGCTATAATCTTCCATTTCTGCGTCGGTTGTCCAACTCAAAACTGCTTTATCATTCTGTACCGCACCTGCAAATGATACAAGGTGAGTACTTAATACCATGCCGCAACTAAGGATGTTCAATGTAATCGTTGTAGATCCGTCTGTAACCTGGCAATTGGAATTTGATAAATTGGAAACCGTCGTAGCGACGATAACACGAAACTTCATCCCGCTATCTCTTTTATAAGCTTGAAATGCCGGGAACGCCAGGGTGTAAGTATAGTCTGTTCCATTGTATACCGGGGTACCAACACCTGCAGAAAGTGTATCGGTCCAGGTCACACCATTGTCCCGGCTTTTCTGCCATTTGTAGTTTACATAGTTCGGAAAATAAGAACTTACGATAGCGCCGATATTTACAACATTACTATCACATACCGCTGGTGTAGGTGTTGGTGTAAATGTAAAATTCGGTGAACAAGTCGCCACTGTAATATCATCAAGAGCCCAGTCGTTGCCACCACCACCAGGTGCGTTGTTGATTAACTTTAAAGTAACGCTGGTTTGCGCCGAACCGGTAAGAAACGTAAAGCCTTTCTTTATCCATTGACCGGTATATTTTACATTACCGGTTGTATAGTAATCAATCCCGTCTAACTCATAGGTAAGATTTGGGTAAACACCCGAAGAATCACCGGAGCCTGCAGGTCCTGGTACTGTAGCAATATATCCTGCTGTTCCCGAGCCTTTACCTGTTGAATCACAACCGCATTTTGAACATATATTTCTTACCCAGGTTGAAATTTCATAGTAAGTATTAGGACAAAGATTTGATATTGTTTGCTGGAAAGCAGAGTCAATTTTATAGGCTGCATTTACAACAAGCATATAGCCGCCGGTTGTTCCTATGGGTGTTGCAGAATTGCCAAGTAAAGGATTCGTAGCGCCTGTATGGTCGCCGATAATATCCCAAACGCTAAAAATTCTGTGTGTAGGGCTTGAATTATCCGGCTTTGCCCATGTGTTTACTGTAGAGTATCCGGTAGCTGCCGTTGTACCTGCGCTTGTATTGTTAGATACACCATAGTAATAGTCGTTTGGCATACCAGCGCTTCCGGAAAAGGCGGCGTAAGTATAGCTTACGGGCACGTTGGCGGATGCGCCTCTGTCTTTTGTAATACCTGAGCCGAAAGTACCATTCGATTCAGTTCCCAGCGAATTGGCGCCAACTGTATTGGCGCAGATACCATAGTTTTTATAAATGGCAACAGGATTAGAAGGATACGTAAAAGTGATCGGTGTCGATGATAACCCCGATTTATATTGCACAGATCCGCCGCCGGTATTGATCTGCGTACCTAATACTGATGTAACTTTTACTCTGAATGAAGCGATCATAATACAAGCACTTCCATAAAAGGAGGGTCTGTGTGTATTCTTAATTCTACCGCCTCTTGTTGCAGTAGCGGCATAATCTGTACCTGCCGTTGAATAACCCAGGTTGATGCGAACAGTGGTACCGCTTATCCAACCGGCATCGTCGGCTACCGCATCTGTAAATTGTTTGTAGATTTTACCTTCGTTGGTCAAAACACGAACAGTACCGGGTATATAAGTTGTTCCCGCAGGAATAGCATCAGTGTACTGCACACTGTCTATTTGCGAACTACGAACAACAACGGATGCTCTGATTTCTAACGTATCACCAGGTTCTACAGTTCCACCATTCAATCCTTTTGTAACATTGAGATAACTTTTTCCGAAATCGAATTGTGCAAGCGCTTTATTTGTGTGTAGTGAAAACAAAACAAACAGCGCGATAAAGGAAGTGAGAAATCGGTTTAAGGGTACAGTTAGTTTCATAGAATGGATTTAAGCGTTTTCAAATAGGATAGCTGGATTTTCGGATCTTAAATTCCATTAAAAATAACATGATTTAAAACACGGAACAATAGGGCTTTACTATTAAAAAACTGGTTTCAATTACCTTAATTTTTATAGTATAAACCCCAACACAAACTGCCACTTTTCTTTGTAGAAATTTCACCGATGTAAGGACGTATAAGAGATGACATTTTAAACAACCAGTATCGCAGAAAATACGGTGCATGTATGTTTTTAAAAGCAAAATGCCCCCGAAAGCGAGGACATTTTGTTTGGTATTGCTCTAGGTTTACTTAGACAAGGTTATCATTTGAGGCGACTCTATCATTATTTTCCAAGAAATCTTTAGCACGATAAGGGTTTACCATTGGTAATACCCTAATATCTCCTGATGAGACTGTGTTTGTATGCTCCCACAGCTTCAATTCTGATTGATATTCATCTTCCGATAGATTCAATGCCTTTAATGGATAGGCAGAAATTGAAGATATTTTTTCAGAAACAGTTTTCATGATAAAGGATTTGATCATTTAAAACTTCTGCTATAACGATAAAAGTAGAGCAATTATGATGCAATACATAGTCTTTTGCAATAGAAAAAAAATCCAGGTACAGGAATTTCTGCACCTGGATTAGAAAGTTTACGAATTGATCAACTGATTTTCCCGACCATGTTGGCGGGGATTACCCATTCATCAAATTGCGCTGGTGTTACATATCCTAATTTGACTGCCATTTCCTTTAACGTGGTACCTTCCTTATGTGCCTTCTGTGCAATCTCGGCGGCTTTGTAATAACCAATTTTTGTGTTCAACGAAGTGACAAGCATCAATGAATTATCGACGTGCTTTTTAATGTTTGCTTCAATCGGTTCAACGCCAATAGCACACTTATCATTGAAAGAAACGCAACCATCGCCAATCAGTCTTGCGCTATGCAGAAAATTATAGATCATTACCGGCTTGAAGACGTTTAGTTCAAAATGACCCATACTGCCTCCAACGCTAATGGCAACATCATTACCGATCACTTGTGCCGCAATCATTGTTAATGCTTCACATTGTGTGGGGTTTACTTTTCCGGGCATGATCGATGAACCGGGTTCATTATCCGGAATAAATAATTCTCCGATGCCACTTCTTGGCCCACTGGATAACATGCGGATATCATTGGCAATTTTCATCAGGCTCACCGCAACTGTTTTCAAAGCGCCATGTGCCTCAACAATTGCATCGTGTGCTGCCAATGCTTCAAATTTATTTTCAGCGGTAACAAACGGCAAACCTGTAAGTGATGCAATATGTTTGGCTACGTTAGCTGCATAATCCGGCGGTGTATTGATTCCGGTACCAACTGCGGTGCCCCCCAGGGCAAGCTCGCTCAAATGTGCCAGCGTATTTTTTATAGCTTTCAATCCGTGATCTAACTGTGATACATAACCGCTGAATTCCTGCCCCACGGTTAAAGGCGTTGCATCCATAAAGTGAGTTCTTCCGATTTTTACCACATGCATGAATTGTTTACTCTTTTCCGCAAGTGTATTCCGTAATTTTTCAATTCCCGGTATAGTTACTTCTACCAGAATTTTATAAGCAGCGATATGCATCGCCGTAGGAAACGTATCGTTACTGGATTGTGATTTATTGACATCATCATTCGGGTGCAGAAATTTTTCTTTATCGCTCAACTTGCCACCGTTTAGTACATGACCACGGTAAGCGACAACTTCGTTTACATTCATATTGCTCTGCGTACCGCTACCGGTTTGCCATACCACGAGTGGAAAATATTCATCTAATTTTCTCTCCAGGATTTCATCGCATACTTTTCCTATCAGATCAGATTTTTCTTTTGGTAAAACGCCTGCTTCAAAGTTGGTAATAGCGGCTGCTTTTTTCAGGTACGCAAAGGCAGCGATAATTTCTTTCGGCATGCGATTGATATCCTGCGCAATTTTAAAATTGTCAATACTACGCTGCGTTTGTGCTCCGTAATAGGCGTCAATAGGAACTTTTACCTCGCCCATAGTATCTTTTTCAATTCTGTATTCCATGAAATATGATTTGAATTGTTTTTATTTTTCAAACGCCGCAAAGGTAATGGAAATGAATGGTCATGAGAATGATAGTAAGAAGACGGAAAAATGGCCTTTTGTAGTTACAAAAACGTTCAATATTGTTTCGGTTCCATACTTGTATGTCGAATCCTTAGAACACGTATAACGTTTTTCTGGTAGCGGTAAACGATCCGATATCGATGTTTTTCAAATGCCCCATAACTGCCATCGTTATCAATTTTATATTTATCGGCGTTGTAATGTTGAGGATTTGCAATTGCCTTTTCTGCTGCAGCTACAATATCATTTACAACTTTCGAGGCATTAAGAGGAGAATCTTTACTTATATATCGGTATAGAGCAGACATGTGCTGTTGTGAACGTCTCGTCCAGACCAGCTTATTCCTCACCATTTCCTGATTCTTTTTTTCATTTCAGCATTACTGATATAGTCGCCATTCAAAAATTCTTGCTCTGCTTCAGCAAGCTCTTTATTGTATTGTTTAATGTCGATGCGTCCCTCCTGTTCAATATCGTCTTTCAGCAATGCATAGATCGCTTTCACTTTTTGTTCTTCAGCTACTTGTAAATACGATACAAGTTTTTTTCGGATCGTTACTGCTGTCATCTTTAATATTTTTACGTTCAAATTTACTTTTTCTTGGTTAATCCGCGATGTTCAAAGTTTTATTCTTGTTGTATCTTCATAGTTAAAGCCCAAAGAATAATTAAATAACAAAATGTTCATGTCAAATTAAAATCGCATTTAGGTATTTTACAGCCTCAATATAATTTCATGAAAATATTTTTGAGCTTTGTAGTGTTTCCTGTTATCTGTTTTTTCATAGCTGATAAACATACGGATGACAATGTTCCTATTAATCACATCCAGGTAATCGGTTCGCATAATAGTTATAAGAAAGCGATTGACCCAGTGTTATTTAAATTTTTACAGACAATCGATTCTGCTGATGTAAGTACTATTGATTATAGTCATATCTCATTGACAGAGCAATTGAATCTTGGATTATGCAATCTTGAGATCGACTTATATGCAGATTCCGTAGGAGGAAAATATGCGCATCCGAAAGGATTGGATTGGGCGCCCGGGCAAACGGCATATGATGAAACTGTAATGAAACAAAAAGGATTTAAAGTGTTTCATATGCAAGACATTGACTTCCGGAGTAATTGCGCAACATTCAAGCAATGCCTGGAAGAATTAAAAAAATGGTCTGACAGCCATTCACGTCATAATCCCATTTTCATTACAATGAATGCGAAAGATGAAGTAGAAAAAGAGGGTCAAACTATTCCTGAAAAATTCACAACCGAAGTATTTGACAAGTTGGATGCAGAAATTACCAAATACCTTGGTAGCGATTATCTTATTACGCCTGATAACATCAGAGGTAATGATGCGACACTTGAGCAATCAGTATTAGCTGGCAATTGGCCAACGCTAAAAAAAGCCAGGGGCAAATTTATATTTATACTTGATGAGCAGGGAACAAAGAGGGAAGCATATATAGCCGGTCACCCATCATTAAGAAAAAGATTGTTGTTTGTAAATGCCGAACCCGGAACGCCGGAAGCTGCTATCTGCATTATGAACGATGCAAAAAATGACGAGAAAAAAATTAAAGCGCTGGTGAAAAAGGGATATATCATTCGGACACGATCCGACAGTGATACAAAAGAAGCAAGAACAAATGACAAAAGCAGTTTTATTGCCGCGGAAAATTCCGGTGCGCAGATTATTACAACGGATTATTACAGGAAAAGCACCCATTTCTCATCTGATTATGTAATCGCTTTCGACGACGGCACTTATTTTCGGTTAAATCCTGTTTTTGCAAACCAAACAAAATAGTATTGCACTAAACAATACCAGGATTGAACTATTAAATGAAGGAAGTCTTACATTTAATGACGCATTGTTTTTTACAAGTTTATCTAAACCTTCTTTATGAAAAGACTGAAAGAGTTATTTGTCTTAATGCTTATCATTTCCCCATGCCTCGTTTTTTCTCAAACAAAAAGCGTAAAAAAAACGGACAAAGAGATGATTCCTCTGCTTTGTCATAAGTGGCACTTAACGCATATGGGCACGCAGGGGAAAGAAAAGCAGTTGCCAGCTACAGTCGTAACATATCTTTTGATAAAAAGCGATGGAACATTATTAGAAACAAACCAGGGACAAGAGTTGCCGGGAAAGTGGACGCTGAACCATGGCACTTTATCTGTGACAAACATTGATAATAAAGATGCCGTAGAGAAATATAAAATCATCAGCGTGACAGAATCAGAACTGATTTATGAATCAAATGAAGATGGCACTGTGACGAGAATGAAATTTAAGCGGGAAAATTAACGGTCTGAACAAATCAAAAGACGGGTAGAAATTTCGATAAGAAAACCGGCAAAATTCAAATTTTAACGTATCTTCAACTATTGCCTGTTGGCCCAAAACGACTGTGAAGCAAATTGCTGTTGCCATATTGACGCTGAACCCCAATCAGCTTGGTTCCTCTACTGTGAGGATCCCACTTGCTTTACGTCGGGCATTCCTGATTCTTGTGTTACTTTTTTTATTTGCAGCCGAACTTGGTCGAATTTATCTTTTGATGCCATTACCAGGAAGCCAGGTGAGTGAAACTGTTGACATCGCTTACTGGTTTGACCGGCATATGTTATGGATACGATTAATCACACTTTTTATAATAGGTCTTGTATTGATTAATACGATGAGAAATGGAAGAACCTGGGAAAAGATAAGTCTTTCATTGATTGTGCTGGCTTATGTTCCCCTGTTCTATATTCTCAATCTTCGCATGGCAGCAGACCATAAATTTCTTCAGCCTGGCGTCAAATCATTTATTCCTGCAGCCAAGAGTTTAGATAAAAGCAAGCTGGTAATTGGCGTTGTTATAAATGGTGAAGCAAAAGCTTATCCAATCCAACTGATCGGATATCACCACCAGGTGGCAGATACAGTCGGCAATCAACCCGTATTTATTACCTATTGTACCGTTTGCCGCACTGGTCGGGTGTATAGTAGCTTGTTGCATGGCAGAAATGAGACCTTCAGGCTCGTGGGCATGGATCATTATAATGCCGTATTCGAAGATCAAACAACAAAGACCTGGTGGCAACAGGCATCAGGAAAAGGTATCGCCGGTCCATTAAAAGGGGAGACGCTTAAAGAAATTCCGTCGACTCAAACAACAATTGAATCGTGGATGCGCCAATATCCAAATTCTGTAGTGATGGATGGTGATCCACAGTTTGATGAAAAATATTTCGGCCTTGAAGATTACGATAAAGGCACAATGCAAAGCAGTCTTGTGAAAAGAGATTATAGTCCATGGCAGCCGAAATCCTGGATTGTGGGAGTGAGAAATGAATCGTCTTCCAAGGCCTTTGATTGGAGCTATCTTGTGAAAAAACGCGTCATTCAAGATTCTGTGGATGCACTACCGATACTTGTTACGATGGAGGCAGATACTACTTCATTCCATGTGTACGACCGCCGTGTAAATGGTTTAACGTTGACATTCGATGCTGCCTTGGAAAATGATCACATCACGGATAAAATCACCGGCTCTGTTTGGAATATGGAGGGTCGTTGTATTGAAGGAGCAATGAAAGATACTCAACTAAAATCCGTACAGGCCTATAATGAATTCTGGCATGCCTGGGAACGATTTGAGCCTAAAGCGAAAAAATATAGTTTGAAAGAATAAAAAAGGCCGCATTATGCGGCCTTTTTTCATTTTATAAGAAGAGGACTTCGATTATTCCCAACCGGTGTTGTCTAATAACTTTCCGTCTTTGTCCATCAATTGACCATCTTTATCAATCATCATTCCTTCTTCCAGTTTCCTGGTTTTTCCATTTTTAGATACCTCTCCGTTCGGGCTCACTTTCCTTCCGTTTGTTGTAGTTACAGCTGCAGTCAATGCAGACCATGCACCACCCGTCATGATCATAACTTTACCATCTTTGAACTGCATTACGCTATCTTTTACAGCTGGCGCAGCTTTAGCAGTTGTGGTATCTGCAGCTGGTGTCGAAGTTTTTGCAGTAGTATCAGCGGCTTTTGACGTATCAGCTGCCGAGCTGCTGCTATCAGCGCTATTGTTGCATGCGATAATGGAGCCTGAAATGGCCAGGAGTGCGAGTAATTTCTTCATGTTTATGATTTTTGGTTTAAAAAGTGTCCAAAATTATACCATTTATTTATACTATTTATTTTAGTCGTTTTCAATAAATTTGTTTCGCTTGTTTTAAAGGCGTAGAATCATTGCTGAATGAAATTCCCAGGCATATTTATTATACTCTTCACGAGCCTGGCAACGGCCTGTAACACCCGCAATTCTTCCCTGTTTCAATTATTACCTGCTGAGCGATCCGGAATTGAATTTGAGAATAAGATTGTGGAGAATGACTCAATCAATCCATTTGACATGACTAACATGTACAACGGGGCAGGGGTAGGCATTGGTGACTTTAATAATGATGGCTTGCAGGATGTTTATTTTGCCGGAAACCAGGTGCCGTGTCAGTTATATCTCAATAAAGGCCACCTGAAATTTGAAAATGTAACTACTGTTGCAAAAGTTGATGGCAATGGCAAATGGTGTCGCGGTGTCGCGGTTGTTGATATAAACAATGATGGTTGGCAGGATATCTATGTTTGCGCCACTATTTATGCCGATCCTGAGCGAAGAAAAAATTTACTGTACGTAAATCAGGGACTCAACGCCAATGGAATCCCGGTATTCAAGGAGATGGCCAAAGAATATGGATTGGATGATGATTCTCATTCCACGATGGCTTCGTTTTTTGATTATGATAATGACGGCGACCTTGATGTATATATTACCGTGAATGAAATAGTGGAAGGCGTTAATCCTTCAGTGTACCGGAAAAAGATTACCGATGGTTCATGGCCAAGTACAGGTCGTTTATATCGTAATGATTGGAATGCATCCCTTGGGCATGGCGTATTTACCAATGTATCAGCCCAGGCTGGAATTACAATTGAAGGCTATGGCCACAGCGCTGCTATAGCTGACTTTAACCTTGATGGCTGGAAAGATATTTTTGTAGCCAATGATTTTTTATCGAATGACATTCTTTACATCAATAATCATGATGGCACTTTTACGGATAAAGCAGCTTCCTATTTCAAACACACATCTGCTAATGGAATGGGTTCTGATGTAATCGACATCAATAATGATGGCCTTGCAGACCTGGTAGAAATGGATATGGACCCCGGCGATAATTTGCGAAAAAAAGTATTGTTGTCAGGATACAGTTATCGTAGTTATCAAAACAATGAATTATTCGGATATCAATACCAATATGTTCGTAATACCCTGCAGCTAAACCAAGGCCCACGGTTACTCAGCAATGACTCAATAGGCGATCCTGTTTTCAGTGACGTTGGATTTTATGCAGGTGTTTCTTCTACCGATTGGAGTTGGGCGCCACTGGTACAGGATTTTGATAATGATGGTTTACGTGACATGATCGTCACCAATGGTTTTCCAAAAGATCTTACCGATCATGATTTTATCGCCTTCCGGCAAAAAGCATTTGCAAACAAAAGCAAACGGGAAGTGCTGAAGGCAATACCTGAAGTGAAAATTAAGAACTATGCCTTTAAGAATAATGGGAACGTTCATTTTTCGAATGTGACGGATGACTGGGGATTTACTGCGTTATCATTTTCTAACGGTGCCGCTTACGCTGATCTTGACAACGACGGAGACCTGGATATAGTTATGAGCAATATTAACGACAAAGCGTTTGTATATGAGAATACGACAGAAAATAATAAAACAACCGCCCAATTTTTACCAGTAAAACTAACCGGTGATACATTGAATAAGGAAGGACTTGGTGCATGGGTTAAAATTTATTATGGCGGCAACAGCCAGGTAATTGAAAACACAGTTTACCGGGGATTCTTATCTACTATGCAGCCTCAACTGCATTTTGGTGTGGGTACTGCAACAATGATAGATTCAGTGATCGTGATCTGGCCGGATAATAAAACGCAGGCAGTAACAAAAGTGCCTGTGGGAATAACACTTCAACTGGATCATAAAAATGCAAATACAGTGTATGAATGGAAGAAACCTGTTATAGCAGATAAAGCATTATTCAATGATGTGACTACTGACAGGGGCATTAATTATATACACCAGGAAAAGGATTTTATCGATTTCAATATTCAAAAACTGATACCACATAAACTATCAGAATATACCCCAGCATTGGCAACTGGTGATGTTAATAATGATGGGTTGGAGGATATTGTAATAGGCGGATCATCCGGTACAGGCCTCACGCTGTTGCTGCAGCAGTCATCTGGAAAATTTATTGAGAAAAGCATTGCTGCGACAAAAGCTGATAAAGACCGTGAGCCGGTAAGTATCACATTATTTGATGTTGATGGTGACAAAGACCTCGATATGTATATCGCCAGTGGAAGTAATGAGCAACCGCCAAATTCTCCTTCATACCAGGATGAGCTATTGATCAATGATGGTCATGGCAATTTTACGGTAGACCCATCGGCATTACCGCAACAACTGATCAGCAAATCATGTGTAAGAGTAGCGGATTTTGATAAGGATGGCGACCTTGATTTATTTATTGGCGGACGTTGTTATCCGTGGAATTATCCGAAGCCTACTTCGAGTCTTTTATTAAGAAATGACAGTAAAAACGGAAAGATAAAGTTCACTGACATAAGCGATTCACTTGCTCCTATATTGAAAAACATCGGTATGGTATGCGATGCCGTATGGTCAGATTATGATAATGACGGTTGGCCCGACCTGGTATTGGCAGGAGAATGGATGCCTGTAAAATTTCTGAAAAATGATCATGGAAAATTTACCGATGCCTCTGGCAGTTCAGGCATAAATAATAAATCCGGGTGGTGGAGCTGTATTACTAAAGGCGATTTTGATAATGATGGTGACGACGATTACATTATCGGAAATCTTGGGGAAAATTCATTTTACAAAGCGAGCGATCAATACCCGGTTTCTATTTATGCCAATGATTTTTATAAACAAGGAACAACGCAATGTGTAATTACAACGTATCTGAAAGATAAACCCGGTGGAACATTAAAGGAATTCACAGCACAGGGGCGTGATGATGTTGTGGAGCAATTGCCATTCATAAAGAAGCGGTTTCTTACGTATGCAGACTTCGGTCAAGCTACATTTGATAAGCTATTTACAAAAGACGAACTAAAAAACTCAATAAAATACACAGCCAATTATTTACAGAGTGCGTTTGTACGAAACAATGGTCATGGAAATTTCACGATCGAGCTATTACCGGCAACTGTACAATATTCTGCAATGAATGCAATGGTGGCAGGTGATTTTGATAAAGACGGAAATCTCGATGTCTGTATAAGCGCTAATGATTTTGGAACTGATCCGGCGAATGGCAGATACGATGCGTTGAATGGATTGGTGCTGAAAGGCGATGGTAAAGGACACTTTTTCCCACTCACTATGCAGCAAAGCGGAATTTATATTCCCGGCAATGGTAAAGGACTCGAAAAATTGAAGAGTGCATCCGGAAACTATTTACTTGTCGCTGGACAAAACAGGGATAAGCTGAAATTATTCGAGCTGAATCATCATTAAGAATAAATTTTAAATAAGCTTAATCTTGCTCACTGAAAAAATTAGTACCTCAATGGTCGACATTCTGCAAACGTTTGAGTCTTTTTATTTGAAATCCTGATGTAACATAAACTTATAATTTACTTTTAAGGCCGTTTTAGATCGATAAGTAGCACTGGATAAGTTTGATCCTTTAAAAAATGCAACGAATCTTTTCAATAGTTTTTTCTGCGGTTCTGTTATTTTCTTTTTGCATAGTCGCAGGTCGTAGCGACAGCGACTTTAAAATAATAAACAATGATACCGGTAAAATAACAATCCCCCCTGGCGGAAATTCATGGGTAACAAAAAAAGCTGCAAATGGAAACGAAGCGGTTACCGATAGTTGCTGGATAAACTGGCAACATGCAGAAACTATCTTTAGTATTTATATCGGCATCAACAAAGCAGGCAAATTAAAATTATCTGCATTATTGAATGTACCGGAAGGAGAAAGTATAATTCAATGCAGCATCAAGGGCGTTAAGAAAAAAATCTCTTTAAGCGGGATAGCAAAGAAAGAATTTGCATTAGGAACATGGTCTGTTACGCCAGGTTATATAAAGATCGATGTGCAGGGAGTTTCTAAAACCGGTAAAGTATTTGCCAATATCAATAATTTTTTTGCAGAGGGTTCAGCTATAGATGAAACAACTGCATGGGTAAAAAATAATGAGGGCAATTATTTTTATTGGGGCAGACGTGGCCCTTCGGTGCACATAAACTATGACATCAGCAAAGTGAATAATGATATAGAATGGTTTTATAACGAAATAAAAGTGCCTGAAGGCTATGATCCTGTCGGCTCTTATTTTATGGCCAATGGTTTCGGTGAGGGTTATTTCGGAATGCAGGTAAATTCTTTATCGGAAAGAAGGATTTTATTTTCTGTCTGGAGCCCTTTTGAAACCGACGATCCATCAAAAATTCCGGATGACAAGAAAATAAAATTATTGAAGAAAGGAAAAGAAGTGCATACCGGTGAGTTTGGTAATGAAGGCTCAGGTGGACAAAGCTATTTGAAATATAACTGGAAGGCAGGCGCAACTTATAGATTTCTCTTGAAAGGAGAACCTGTTGATAACAATTATACAAATTACACAGCATGGTTTTATGCGCCAGAACTAAAAAAATGGTTGTTGATCGCAAGCTTCAGCAGGCCTGCGACACATACCTATTTAACAAAGCTTCATTCTTTTCTTGAAAACTTTGAACCTTCGACAGGTTATATTACCCGCAAAGCGTATTATCAAAATCAATGGGTGGCTGATAAAAGTGGAAAATGGTTTGCATTAAACGAAATGACATTTACAGCGGACGCAACTGCAAGAAAAGGCTATCGAAAAGATTATAAAGGCGGAGCTGATAATGGATCATTCTATCTGCAGAACTGCGGATTTTTTAATGACAGTGTAACAATAAAAAGTCATTTTAATCATGAAATAAAAACAAATCATCCGGTTATTGATTTTTCATCGCTTGAATAGAATAATTTGAGTATTAATGAATCACCATTTTCTCTAAAGGAATTTTATGAAAAAACTTGTCTTCGCCCTTCTATCGTTCGCAACTACACTTTCGTTCAGTCAAACGTATCAACCCAACTGGGAATCGCTGGATAAACGTGATTCACCGAAGTGGTATCGTGATGCCAAGTTTGGAATCTTTATACACTGGGGTGTGTATGCAGTGCCAGGGTTCCGAACCAAAGGACAATATTCTGAATGGTATCAAAATGGTTTGCAGGGAAATGATACTGCTACGCAACAATACCACAAAGCGAAATTCGGCAACCGATCGTACTATGATTTAGCAAATGATTTCAAAGCTGAATTATTCAACCCGGATGAATGGGCGCAGGTATTTGAAAAATCCGGCGCTAAATACATTGTGCTTACTTCAAAACATCATGATGGCTTTACGCTGTGGCCAAGCAAAGAAGCAGATCGTGACTGGGGATTTAAATGGAATGCAGTAGATGTTGGCCCAAAAAGAGATTTACTTGGTGATTTGTTCAAAGCTGTGAGAAAAACATCGGTGCATGCAGGAATGTATTATTCATTGTACGAATGGTATAATCCTGTTTGGCTGGCTGATCGTAACAAGTATGTAGATACGCATATGTGGCCGCAGATGAAAGAACTGATCAATACTTATCAGCCAGATGTATTCTGGACAGATGGTGAATGGGATGCGCCTGCCGAACTATGGAAATCTCAACAGTTCTTAGCGTGGTTGTATAATGAAAGTCCTGTAAAAGATAAAATAGTCGTAAATGATCGCTGGGGTTCCGGCATTCGGTTTAATCATGCAGGTTTTTATACGCCGGAATATCAACCTGATCTTGATGTGGAAGGACATTACTGGGAAGAAAGCCGTGGTATGGGTTATAGCTATGGTTATAATCGTAATGAAGATGCATGGGATTATAATTCCACACAATCATTGGTGTTGCAATTGATAGATAAAGTTAGTCGTGGCGGAAACTTTTTATTGGATATCGGTCCTGATGAGCATGGAAAGATTCCACCAATCATGCAAGAGCGATTATTACAGATGGGTGACTGGATGAACATCAATAACGAAGCAATCTATAATACTGTGCGCTGGAAAACGCCTTCACAATGGAGTGATGGCAAACAGGACTATAAACCAAAAGACGGTGGCGGTGATTTATTATTGAAGCTAACTGTTGATCCTGATCCTGGTTATGCAGTTAAAGAAGTATTTTATTCTTACAACGAGAATACAAACTCTTTATACGCCATCTTTCCGAAATACCCGACGAATAAAAAATTAACGTTAAAGGACATTGTATTGCCGGCAGGAACAACAATTAATTTCCTGAGTACGAAATCATCGGTAAACTGGAAACAGGACGGTAACAATGTAACGATTGATTTACCGGAATATGATCCTAATACATTTAAAGCGCCATATGCCTATGTTGTTAAAATAAATAACTATGGCCAGTTTGCACATAAACCAAAGATCAGTTATCAATACAAGAATAATGCTGTAAAACCATTGGTAACAATAGAAACAAATGGTGTACCTGCTTACTATACATTAGATGGTAGTGAGCCGACAGTGAAATCGCTTTCTTATTCGAAACCATTTGAAGTAGACAAAACAACGACATTAATGGTGAAAGCATTTCCCGCTTCCGGTTTGCCGAGCGCAATTGCAAGCGAAAAAGTAATCCGTTATGATTGGATGAAGCCATGGAACGTCGCGTCACCGCAACCTGGGTTGGTTTATAATTATTATGAACCGGCTGATCCTGTCAACCTGGAATCGATTGGTAATATCAAAGCTGTAAAGACAGGAACGACAAGTATTATTTCAAACTCACTCAAGCTGCGGCCTGAAAAGTTTGTGCTGACATTTGAAGGCTATATAAAAATTGCAAAAGACGGTTTCTGCTCTTTCTTTACCGATTCTGATGATGGCAGCAAGTTATTCATCGATGATAATGAAGTGGTAGATAACGATGGTAACCACGGCAACACAGAAAAGCATGGAAAGATACTATTGAAGAAAGGCTTTCACCGGATTAAAGTAATGTACTTCGATGGATCAGGCAATAACTCATTGAATGTGTCAATGCAATTGGATGGCGCTCAAAAGATGATTATACCGGGAGAATTGCTTTTTCATTAAATGCTTCCTCCCGACCTCCTCCAAAAGAGAAGGTCATCAACACACAGCCCTTGCCTTTCGAAAATAATTATATTGGTTAAGATTGTTACTACATAAATAAATAGAATTTACAATCAGGTATGGCAAAAAAAAGATTTGTTACGGAAGGAGATGTGAATGTGTCTTCTTTCCGCGAACAGTGGAATAATTCAATTACTGACACGAAGACTAAAGACCTGCTGCAAAGGGATAGCGATTCTTTTCTGCATCAGTCATTATCTACTCCTTGTCTTGATGTGATCGAATTCGCTGAAGGAATTTACATAATCAATAACAGCGGAAAAAAGTACATGGATTTTCATGGTAATAATGTACACCAGGTTGGGTATGGTAATGAATATGTGAAGAAGGCCGTATTGCAGCAAATGGAAACATTGCCTTTTTGTCCACGGCGATACACAAACGAAAAGGCGATAAAGCTTGCAGAGAAACTTGGCGAGCTTTCGCCTGGTAATCTCAATCGTGTTTTGCTGATGCCAGGCGGCACAACAGCGGTAAGCACTGCATTGAAACTGGCAAGATTAGTAACAGGCAAACATAAAGTAGTCACATGTTGGGATTCGTTTCATGGCGCTTCGATGGATGCGATTTCTGTCGGTGGTGAAGCGCAGTTTCGGAGTTATATGGGCCCGTTGATGCCAGGCGTTGAGCGTATCCCGCCGCCTTCCTCTTATCGTGGCATCTTTACGGATATGGGTAAAGAAGATTTATTCAGTGCAGAATATTTAGAATTTGTAATCGAGAAAGAAGGTGATATCGGTGCTTTCATTGCTGAAACAGTTCGCAACACCGATGTGCAACTGCCATCAAAAGCATATTGGAAAAAAGTAAGAGAGATATGTACTAAACACGGTGTGTTGTTAATTCTCGATGAAATACCGATCGCATTTGGCCGCACAGGTAAAATGTTTGCCTACGAAAATTATGATATTGAGCCGGATATTGTTTGTCTCGGGAAAGGATTGGGTGGTGCAATGGTTCCCATCGCTGCGATTATAGCAAGAGATGATTTTAATATAGGTGATGAAATTGCACTGGGGCACTATACGCATGAAAAAGGAACATTAGGCAGCGCTGCAGCATTGGCAATGTTGCAGTTTATAGAAGATAAAAAGATATTAGAGAAGGTGAAAGAGGATGAACAATTCATGAGGGACCAGCTATCTGCGTTGAAAGACAAGTATACATTGATCGGTGATATACGCGGTGTGGGTTTGCTTTGGGGGATAGAACTGGTAAAAGATCGCAATACAAAGGAAAAAGCAACGAAAGAAGCTGAAGCAGTGATGTATGAATGTCTTAAAGGCGGCCTTAGCTTTAAAGTATCTGCAGGAAACGTATTGCAGTTGAGCCCTCCGTTGATTATTACAAGAGAACAATTGAAAGAAGCATTAGCAATTGTTGAAGTAGCGATTGCTTCTGTCTCATAATTTCATCATAATAGAATAATAAGAATGAGGAAACGTTTATTTTTTATTGCCAGTTGTATTATTTCGTTTAGTATTAGTTGTTTTTCACAGGCCGATGTCGAATTAAAGTTTAAAGAACCAGCCACACATTTTACAGCTTCATCGCCATTGGGAAATGGCAGATTGGGTGCAATGGTGTTTGGTAATCCAAATAAAGAACGCATTGTACTGAATGAGATTTCGATGTGGTCAGGCGGTGTTGAAAACCCGAATAAGGAGAATGCTTGGCAATATCTGAAACCGATTCAACAATTATTACTGGAAGGAAAAAATATCGAAGCGCAAAAATTGTTGCAACAGCATTTTGTTTGTGCGGGAAAAGGGTCTGGGTTCGGTAATGGCGCCAACGTTAAGTTTGGTTGTTATCAAACACTAGGTGATTTATGGCTGCAATGGAAAGATACAACCTCAGCAATATCGTCATATAATCGCTCACTGCATATCGACAGTGCATATAATGTTGTATCGTGGGAGAGAAACGGAATACGGTTTAAGGAAGAAGCAATCGTTTCCGCTCCGCAACAAGCTATCATTATCAGACTTAGCGCTTCGCAAAAGAATGCTTTGCAGTTTGCAGTTGGTTTATCAAGAAAAGAAAGAGCTAAGGTTAATGCTAAGAATAATTTCATCCAATTAACGGGCTCTCTGAACGGAGGCGATGGCGACAAAGGAATAGATTACGCAGCTGTTTTGCAGGTAGTGCCGATAGGAGGTACGATTGCAAATAAAGAAGGCGCAATAGAGATCAATAATGCTACAGAGTGTTTATTAATCATTACTGCAGGTACCAATCTTAACTGGCCAACTGTTGAAAAACGTGGGCCAAATCCACTGCCAAAAGCTTTGCAACAAAACCAATCTGCTTCAAAAGTTTCATGGGTGCAATCTGTCGCTAATCATGTGAAAGATTATCAATCTTATTTTAATCGTTGCCGGTTAAAACTCGGAGAAACAACCTTAGAAAATAATCTGTCTATTCCCGAAAGATTGCAACGTTTGCAGGCAGGTAATGAAGATGCGGCATTGGTAAGTCTTTACTTTAATTTCGGACGATACCTTATGATCTCTTCTTCGCGGCCTGGTGGTATGCCTGCTAACCTGCAAGGTCTTTGGGCTGAAGAATATCAAACTCCCTGGAATGGTGACTACCATATTGATATCAACGTACAGATGAATTATTGGTTATCGGATCCAACCAATTTAGCTGATTGTCAGCAACCCGCATTTACCTTACTGAAGCAAATGGCAAAATATGGGGAACGAACTGCGAAGGCTTATTATAATACTAATGGTTGGGTGGCGCATGTCATTTATAACCCCTGGGGATTTACGGCGCCGGGTGAAGGAGCAGAGTGGGGTTCTACAATGACCGGAGGAGCATGGTTGGCCACTCATTTATTACAGCATTACCAGTTTAACCCGGGTAAAACTTTTTTACAACAATATTATCCCATATTAAAAGGCGCTGCACAATTTTTCAAAAGCATTTTAATTAAAGAACCTAAACACGGCTGGTTGGTAACAGCGCCATCTAATTCACCAGAAAATACCTACGTACTTCCTGATGGGCAAGAGGGCAATACTTGCATGGGACCAACCATCGACATGCAAATCGGTAGACAACTGCTATTAGGCACCGCAGACGCTGCTAAAGCTTTAGGTGTGGATAAAGGATGGGCTGATAGTTTGATAACAACAGCAGCGGCATTGGCACCCAATCAAATCAGCAGCAGAACAGGTGCGTTGCAGGAATGGCTGGAAGATTATCAGGAGCAGGATGTTCATCACCGACACGTGTCGCCATTGTATGGATTGCATCCATATGATGAAATTACTCCGTGGGATACACCTGAATTAGCTGCAGCAACAAAGAGAACATTGGAAAGAAGAGGTGATGAAGGTACTGGTTGGAGTCGCGCCTGGAAGATTGCTTTCTGGTCAAGATTGGGTGATGGCGATCATGCTTATAAAATGCTGAAAGCATTATTAGAGCCAGCAACTGCGGGTAGCGAAATAAACATGAGCTCAGGCGCAGGTACCTACACAAATTTATTTGATGCACATCCTCCATTCCAGATTGATGGAAACTTTGGAGCTACTGCTGCTATTTCCGAATTTTTTGTTCAAAGCCAGGGAAAAGAGGAAGTAATTCGGCTGTTGCCTGCGTTACCTTCTTCTGCAACATTTCAAAATGGAAGTATAAAAGGAATGCGGGCAAGAAATGGATTTGAAATCGACTTTAACTGGAATGATGGCAAAGTGAAAACAGTAACGATTAAATCATTGTATGGTAAACCCTGTAAGATTGCGATGCCCGAGAAATCAATTGTAAGTGATAAATCGGGCAAAAGGATACGTTCGTCATTTGGAAACGGAGTGTTGAATTTTAATACAGAAGCCGGAAATAGTTATGTACTTTCTTTTTGATTTTGCTTGTACAAATCTTAAGTGAAACTTTTGATTTGTACAAGAATCAAAAGAGTTTGTTTCCGCAAAGTTTTATTCGAACACTTCTGCAGAGCATTAAAAAGATAAAATAATATTACATGAAGAGGCAAATTCTGCTATTCTTTATCGCAATGACAGTTGTGGCTTTGGCGTATTCTCAATCTCTCCCTGTATGGAATGCACAATCAGATAAATTAACTGCTACGGATTGGTTGGTAAAAGGAACGACAGTAAAAGCTGGTATATATGAGACGGGAGATAAAAAAAACCTGGTACTTTATAATGGCCTTGTGAAAAGAACATTTCGCATTGCACCAAACGTGGCTTGCATCGATTTCAAAAACATGAGTAATGGTCAGCAACTACTTCGGGCTGTAAAACCGGAAGCAAGGATAACGATTGATAAAATCGCTTACAATATAGGTGGTTTATATGGTCAATCGGAAAACGCTTATCTGTTACCTGATTGGGTGAATGATTTCAATCAGCATGACAGCGATTTTCATTTTGTTCGATTTGAAACAAGCGACCTGAAACCATTTCTGCAATGGAAGAGCAGAACATGGACATTTAATAAATCGCAACCGACCGGAAAGGTTCTTTCTTTTATCTGCCAGTCTTCTTTAACCGATCTTAAAGGAATAATGATTCGGGTTAACTACGAATTGTATGATGGAATTCCGTTAATTGTGAAATGGATTTCAATAGAAAATAAAACCCAGAAAACAGTTGCAATCGGCCACATTGTAAACGAGTCGTTGGCATTGGTAGAAGAAGAAAGCGCTGTTGTAGGATCGCCGGAACAGATGAAGAAACAACATGGCATTTATCTTGAAACCAACTATGCTTTCAACAATGCTATGCGATATGATATAAGCGATCAGACCACGCATTGGAAGACAGACAGCGTTTATACTTCACAGGTAAATTATAATTATCAAACGCCTGCTCTGCTTGAAGTCTATCCTGAAAAAGTGATCAGTGTTGATCTCAAACCCGGCGAATCGTTCAAATCTGTTCGCACACATGAATTACTCATGGATAGTTATGA
This sequence comes from Chitinophagaceae bacterium, assembly GCA_049840875.1. Classification (GTDB taxonomy): domain Bacteria; phylum Bacteroidota; class Bacteroidia; order Chitinophagales; family Chitinophagaceae; genus JAFDYH01. Next base: position 30,407 of record JASGJE010000012.1, read on the forward strand.
CCGTGAGCGACGTGGATTGGCCATTCGCAGAATGTATGAAACCGTTGCACCCTGGACAACGCAGAATCCAATCTTCATGCACCTTGTCAGCGAAAATGATGAGCAGGTAATTAACGCAGTGAATCAATGCGCCGCTACGGGATATGAAGCATTGATTTTAAGCTTCGGTAGTCATTGTAATATGGAAGATGCTTCTGCGGAGAATATTGCCAAATGGAAAAAACTTGCTGACTATGCACACAGTAAAGGTATTTTAATTGGCAGTTATTCATTGTTCAGTTCGAGGAGAATTAGCGATGAAGATGATGTGATTGATCCGGCTACCGGTAAACCCGGCGGTGCATTCTTTGGCAATGCACCTTGTTATGGTAGTAAATGGGGATTGAACTACCTGGCAACAATAGAGAAGTTCATTAAAGAAACAGGATTCGATTTATTTGAAAATGACGGCCCTTATCCGGGTGATTTATGTGGATCAACTGTTCATCCCGGCCATAAAGATTTGTTTGATAGTCAATGGCGGCAAATGGAATTGCAGAAGAGTATGTACCACTGGTGTAATGAAAATGGAGTGTATGTAAACGCACCCGATTGGTATTTTATGGATGGTACCAACAAAATTGCAATCGGTTATCGCGAAGTAAACTTTTCGCTACCAAGAGAAAATCAAATGATCCTGAATCGACAGAACATCTTTGACGGGCTTTGGGAAAAATCACCATCGATGAGTTGGGGCTTTGTTCCATTGACAAAATACCAGGGCGGCGGACCGGAAGCTGTTCTGGAGCCGCTGAATGAACATTTGAAAGACTATCAACAGTTAATGGTACAATATTACGGAGCAGGTGTTCAGGCCTGTTATCGCGGTCCGCGATTATATGATACAGATAGTACACGGCAAACTGTAAGTAATGTTGTAAACTGGTATAAAAAATATCGGGGCATTCTGAATTCAGATATCATTCACCTGCGCCGTGCTGATGGCCGCGATTGGGATGGTTGGCTACATGTAAATCCTAACTTGAAAACAAAAGGAATGTTGTTGCTATTTAATCCATTAAAGCAAAGCATAACGAGAACAATACAGGTTCCGCTTTATTATACAGGGCTGACACAAAAAGCAACATTGAAAGAGAAAGGTGTAAATTCAAAGAGTTACCCGGTTAGCAGAGATTATAACGTTGAAATAAATATTAGCATTCCAGCTGAAAGTTATACGTGGTATGAGATAGAATAAGGTCAAACGTTTGCCTGAATTGCGACATTGTAGCCGTCACGTTCTCCTTTATTATAATTTTAGGCGTACTAAATACTAAGTATGCTTTTTCGTTCCTCACTGTGTGCAATCTTTTTATTGATCTGTTGCTTTGGTTTTTCACAAAACAAAGCAACAATCAAAGAATATAAAAAGACATTTACTACATATCCTTATTCAGATCCAGACCCGGTTCCTGACTTCAGTAAGATATATCCTTACTATCGGTTCGATGGTTTTACAGAGAAATCAATTCAGAAGGAATGGAAGGTTGTTGAACTGGAAAATGATTTTATTAAAGTAATGATCTTACCAGAGATTGGCGGAAAGATCTGGGCTGCGATTGAAAAATCGACAAATCAACCTTTCATTTATTATAATCACGTTGTGAAATTCAGGGATGTCGCTATGCGCGGACCATGGACCAGTGGCGGTATCGAAGCGAACTACGGTATTATCGGTCATACACCCAACAGCGCTTCACCGGTAGATTATGCATTGAAACAAAAAGAAGATGGAAGTGTAAGTTGCTATATAGGTTGGCTTGATTTGCTGACTAGAACAAATTGGTGCATTGAAATAAATCTTCCAGCTGATAAGGCATTTTTTACAACACATTCTACCTGGTATAATAACACACCACTTGAACAACCTTATTATCATTGGATGAACGTGGGCATCAAAACAAAAGGTAACCTGCAATTTATTTATCCCGGTACGAAATACATCGGTCACGAAGGAGAATATGCAGACTGGCCAGTCAATAAATCAAATGGCAAGCATATCGATTTTTATGAGCAAAACAATTTTGGAGGATATAAATCATATCACGTCTTTGGCAAATACACAGATTTCTTCGGCGCTTACTGGCATGATGATGATTATGGAATGGCTCGTTATGCTACGCATGATGAAAAGGCGGGGAAAAAAATATGGATCTGGGGATTATCACAACAAGGAATGATTTGGGAAAAACTGTTGACAGATAACGATGGTCAGTATGCAGAAATACAATCTGGTCGTTTATTCAACCAGAATGCGGAAGGAAGTACATTAACGCCGTTCAAACATGTAAGCTTTGAGCCATACGCAACAGATGAATGGACGGAATATTGGTACCCTGTTTTGAAAACCAAAGGTTTTGTAAAAGCAAATGAATATGGCGCATTGAATGTGATTGTTGATAATGGGATGATCAAAATCTATTTTTCTCCTGTGCGGGAATTGAATGATCAATTAACAATACGACAGAACGGTAAGACCATTTATGATAAGAAAGTTCATTTTTCACCATTGAAAGTTTTCGCTGATTCAATTGCAATTAATGACCTTCAACGTGATTTTATAGTTTCCATCGGTGAAAATAAACTGGTTTATAATTCTTCAATTCAAGCCGATGATTTAAACAGACCGGTAGATGCGCCAAAAGATTTCGATTGGAATAGTGCTTATGGCAATTATCTCGCCGGCAAAGAATTGATGGATCAACGATTGTACGCAAGGGCCGAAGAGAAGTTATCTAAGTCTATTGCACTGGATGGAAATTTTATTCCTTCATTAAATAAGATGGCCGAACTCTGCTATCATAATATGCAATACGATAAAGCGCTTGCATTATCAAAGAAAGCATTGAGTATCGATACGCATGATGGCGCTTCAAACTATTATTATGGACTGATCAATGAACAGTTAGGCAATAGCACAGATGCTAAAGATGGTTTTGATCTTGCTACGTTATCAGCCTCTTACCGGGATGCTGCCTATACAGCATTGGCAAGAATTTATCTTGGCGAAAAGAATTATGAAAGAGCATTGTCATATGCCGATAAAGCTCTTTTTTATAATGCCGGAAATGTTTCCGCCTACAAAACAAAAGCAATTGTTTATCGTAAACTTCAACAAAAGAAAGAAGCCGACGAAGTATGGGTAATACTTGAAAAAATAAACCCATTGAATCATTTTTCTTCTTTTGAAAAATATTTGTGGAGCAAAGACGAAAAGGACAAGAAAGATTTCATCAGTGAAATACAAAATGAGCAACCTTATCAATCTTTTCTTGAACTGGCGATGGATTACTACAATGCTGGCTGTTATGATGATGCATTGAAGACACTGGAATTGTCTCCGTCTCATACATTGATTAGTTATTGGAAGGGATATTTAAATTCTAAACTAGGAAATGCCGGAAAAGAATTTATTGCGGAGGGCAGTAAGAGTCCTATCGCTTTTGTAATGCCGTTCCGTGCAGAATCACTACAAATGCTGCAATGGGTTACATCGCAAACGGATGACTGGAAGCCTCGTTATTATCTGGCTTTATTGTATAATTCTACAAACAATGTCGAAGAAAGCAGAAACCTGATGAATGCAATCGGCGATTTACCAAAGGAAAGTTCTTTCTATGCAACAAGAGCGGCAATGGATAGTGAAGATGCAAAAAAAGAAAAGGATTTATTAAAAGCCTATGAACTGGACAAAGAACAATGGCGATATACAAAAAAGTTAGCTGAATTTTATTTGACCAAACAGGATGACACAAAAGCGCTTTCTTTTACCGAATCATTTTATAAATCGCATACTGATAACTACATCATCGGCTTGTTGTATGCCAAATGTCTTTTGCAAAATAAGCGCTATGCAGATGCGTCTTCACTTTTATCAGGCTTGCATATTATCCCATTTGAAGGCGCCACAGAAGGACGTGAATTGTATAGACTATTGATGTTGAATCAAGCTATTCAATCTATAAGAGACAATAAATACAAAAAGGCTTTCGGATTTCTGGCAAAAGCGAAATTGTTTCCCGAAAATCTTGGTTCGGGTAAGCCGTATGATGAAGACATCGATTACAGGGCGGAATATTATCTCGCTGCGATCTGCTCCGAAAAGATGAGAAATAAAGAAGCTGCGGATAAGATGTATAAAGGAGTAGCTGGTTGGCAGAGTAAAAGTCTTGGTTATAGAGCGAATATTATTTTACAGGCCTGGGCACTAAGGCGCTCAGGTGACGAGACCGCAGCGAATGAGTTGATTGAAAAAACAGTCAACACGGCAAAAAAATCAGGGAATGCCCCTTTCATCAGAGACCTGTATGAAAAGAGACCGATCAGTGATTCGAAAATTGCAGATGGTAATAGTTTATTAATAGAAGAGATTGGAGGCTTGCAGTAACTACAAATAGGCTTTTGTTCGACCGCTTTGGTAGGCTGGAACAGTGGCGTTCCGGTTTAACGATGTAATGAAGCGGGTAATCTGTAAAAAAAAGGAGTAGGCCGATAAAATTAAGTCGGCCCGAAAAAAATATTTACGTTTAATTTTTACAAACAGGAAAAGTTTTTCAACCAAAAGCCGTCAAATTTGCGTGTCGGAAATAGCATACCGGAAATTAGCTGGTATGCTGTTTTTTCATAAGCCCCTTAATCATTACGTAACAGCCTGCTGCCAGGTAAACTTACATTCGTTAATATTTGAGTATGATTTTTGAAAAAGTCAGGAGCTATCCACGATCTTTTTTTTACTGTGTTTCATTTTTTGTTTGTGCCACCGTATTTTTTGCCTGCAAGGGTAAACCCAAGGCAATGAAACCAAAAGAAAGTCCGCCGCCAGTCGTTGATATTATTATTGCCTCGCCTCAACAAGTCACTAATACTATAGAAGCTAACGGCACCGTGCTTGCTAATGAATATGTCGAACTGCATCCTGAAGTAAGTGGACGCATTACTTATCTTAATGTAAAAGAAGGTGACCACGTTACGCAAGGATCGATCATTGCACGCATCAATGATGCAGACCTTGAGGCGCAGGTGCAAAAGAGCAAAGTACAATTGGATATTGCTCAGAAAACAGAAGAGCGATACAAGAAATTGCTGGATGTAAACGGAATCAATCAAAGCGATTACGATAACGCAGTGAATATAGTAGAAGGTTTGAAGGCGGACATTGCATATACGCAAACCCTGATTGATAAAACAATCATCCATGCTCCGTTTAGCGGCACAGTAGGTTTGAGACAAGTAAGCCCGGGAGCATTTGTTACTCCAACCGATATTATCGCCAGCATACAGCAACTGGATAAAATTAAAGTCGACTTTACAATTCCTGAGCAATATAGTTATGTAATAAAGAAAGGAAGTACTGTTGATGTGGAAGTGGATGCAGGAAAAGGAATACTGAAGAAGGCGGTAATCATCGCAACCGAACCACAGATCAATCAGAATAGCCGCAACCTTTTAGTGAGAACTATTTTACAAAATGGAAAGGCAAATCCCGGATCGTTTGTAAAAGTCTATATCGCTTCAGACGTTGACAAGAAGGCGATAATGATTCCTACTAACTCGATTATTCCTGATGATAAAAACAACCAGGTCGTTTTGGTGAAAGGTGGAAAGGCATCCTTTGTAAACGTGACAACAGGTTTGCGTTTATCCAATAATGTTGAAATAACAAAAGGAATAAGCGCCGGTGACTCTGTGGTAGTTACCGGTGTATTATTTGTAAGGCCAAAGAACGACGTAAAAGTAAGATCGGTAAAAAAACTCGAAGACCTCGATAAATAAACTTTTCTTAAGCGGATAACAGAGCCCATGAATATTTCAGAATTGTCATTGAAGAGGCCGGTACTTGCTACCGTGATGAACCTGATCATTATCCTGTTCGGCATCGTCGGGTATGATTTCCTCGCGGTGAGAGATTACCCTGCCATTGACCCACCAATTATTACAGTTACTACTTCTTATACCGGCGCTAACCCCGACCTGATAGAAACACAGATCACAGAACCGTTGGAAAAACAAATCAATGGTATACCGGGTATCAGAACGATTACATCAACAAGTAATCTTGGAAGCAGTACGATTACTGTTGAGTTCAATCTCGGTTATGATCTTGAAGCCGCAGCGAGCGATGTACGTGATAAAGTAGGACAGGCAACACGATCATTACCACAGGATATCGATGCGCCCCCTGTCGTAACAAAAGCTGACGCAAACAGTGACTTTATCTTACTTCTCACTGTGCAAAGCCGTACAAAAAGCCTGATGGAATTGAGCGATTACGCAGATAACATTTTACAACAACAGCTACAGACAATTGACGGTGTAAGCTCTGTTTCTGTTTTTGGTGATAAGGGATATGCAATGCGTATCTGGCTTGATCCGGATAAAATGGCTGCGTATAATATTGCCTACAATGATATTACCAATGCAGTCAACAGTGAAAATATAGAGCTGCCCCCGGGAAAGATATATGGTAACAATACAGAGTTGACGATTGCAACGCTGGGAAGATTGACAAATGAAAAGCAATTCAGAGACCTGATTATAAAAGAAGATAGTACCGGCATTGTACGCATGAATGATATTGCGAAAATTGAATTAGGTCCGCAAAGCCCCGAACAAAGCTGGAAATATAACGGCGTAAATGCGGTTGGCTTGGCGATCATTCCGCAACCGGGCGCCAACAATATTGAAATAGCTGATGAATTTAACAAGCGACTGGATGCGATTAAAAAATCAAACAAAGCGGATCTCGAGTTCAATGTATTAATTGATAATACACAGAATATCCGTCACTCGTTGAGTGAGGTGAAAGAGACATTGCTGATTGCATTCGCATTGGTGGTATTGGTAATCTTTTTCTTCTTCAGAAACTGGTTGATTGCCATTCGCCCGTTGATTGATATACCGATTTCGTTAATAGCGACTTTCTTCATCATGTACCTCGCAGGGTTTAGTATCAATATCCTTACACTGCTTGGTATTGTACTGGCAACAGGTCTTGTTGTGGACGATGGTATTGTTGTCACGGAAAATATCTTTAGAAAATTGGAAGAAGGAATGAGTATTCGTAAAGCCGCGGTGGAAGGAAGTAAAGAAATTTTCTTCGCGGTAGTTTCTACTTCATTAACATTGGCAGTCGTGTTTCTTCCGGTTATCTTCTTACAGGGATTTGTCGGTCGCTTGTTCCGTGAATTCGGAGTAGTACTGGCAGCGGCTGTATTGATTTCCGCTTTCGTTTCTTTAACCATTACTCCGGTGCTGAACGTATATCTCACAAAGAAAGATGCGGGTCACGGAAAGTTTTATCAAAAGACGGAGCCGTTTTTTACCGGCATGGAAAACGGTTATCGCCGTTTGCTGGAAAGTTTCATGAAAATAAGATGGATGGCGTGGATTATTATCGGAGCTTGCATTCTCATTATCGTTGTAACGATTGGTTCAATTAAAAGCGAGCTAGCACCGCTGGAAGACAGGAGCAGCGTTCGCTTTACTGCGACAGCGCCGGAAGGAACGAGCTTTAATTATATGAGCGCTGTTGCAGATAGCATCGCAGCTTATTTATATGATTCGGTTGGTGAACGGGATTTTGTTTTTGTAAGAACGCCAGGGAATGGAGGTATTAATACAACGGCTCCACGTATCGGGCTGATTGATCCGAAAGATCGATCAAGAACGCAGGCACAGATAGCAACTGATTTACAACAAAAATTATCCAAGTTCAATGATGTTCGTTTGTTTGCAGTACAAGAGCAAACCATTGCGGTTGGTTCCGGCTCACGATCAAGCTTACCTGTACAATTTGTGTTGGAAAACCAGGACATGAACAAATTGAAAGATGCACTACCAAAATTTCTCGCAGAAGTAAGAAAGGATAAAGCGTTTTCTAACGCCGATGTAAACCTGAAATTCAATAAACCGGAAGTCGACGTTACCGTAGATCGTATGAAAGTAAAAGATCTTGGTTTATCAACCCAGGATGTGGTAGCGGCCATGCAATCTGCATTCAGCGGTGGCCGCCTTGCTTATTTCATAATGAATGGCTACCAGTATTATGTCATTTCCCAATTGGCAAGAAATGATCGTAACGAGCCGGGTGATATCAGTAATCTTTATGTAAGAAATAACAAAGGCATTAATATTCCATTGAGCGCTGTTGTTCATTTGGAACAAAATAGTAAGCCATCGACGCTGTTCCACTTTAACCGGTACAAGTCGGCTACTATATCTGCTTCCTTGGCAGATGGCAATACAGTTGGAGATGGTATCAAGGCAATGCAGGCAATTGCAGCAAAAACGTTGGATTCAAGTTTCCAAACGGCGTTGGCAGGTTCTTCAAGAGACTATGCGGAAAGTTCATCAAATATCCTGTTTGCACTGGGTTTTGCGGTGATACTTATCTACCTCGTTCTCGCAGCCCAATTCGAAAGTTTCATTGATCCATTCGCGATTATACTAACAGTGCCGCTTGCCTTTGCCGGCGCCTTGCTCAGTCTTTTGATATTTAATCAAACACTGAATATATTTTCAGAAATCGGGATGATCATGTTGGTCGGTCTTGTAACAAAGAATGGAATATTGATCGTAGAGTTTACCAACCAGAAACGAGAGAAGGGAATGAATAAAACTGAAGCTGTAATAGAAGCGGCTCAACAGCGTTTGCGCCCGATCCTGATGACAAGTCTTGCAACCTCTTTGGGAGCGTTGCCGATTGCATTGAGTTTAGGTGCTTCATCTACCAGCCGTATTCCACTCGGTATTGTGGTAGTCTGTGGTATCTTATTTTCATTAATACTTACGCTGTTCGTCATCCCGGCGATATACACCTATCTTTCAGGGAAACATCGTTCAGAAAGAAACAAAGAAGAGGAAGAAAAAGAAAAAGCAACAGACTCAACTGTTGCGCACTAAATTTATTTGTTATTAAACGAAAAGTTGAATCGTGGATATAGTTATTTAAAAAAATAAAACGAGAGATCGAACTTAAAAGATAAATGATGAAGGTTTTTGGAACATTGATTTTTATTATTGGGCTTGCAATTAATGGTTTTTCGCAAAACCTGACATTGCCCGATGCCATCAATATTTCGTTGAAGAATAGCCTGGATATACAAATACTGCGAAACAACAGGGAGATAGCAGATGTTAACAATAACATAGGCGTTGCAGGCGGATTGCCGGTTGTTACTGCTTCCGTAGCTGACAATGAACAGGTGAATGATATCAATCAAAAATTGAACACAGGCGTTGTTATCAAACGTAGCGGTGCATCAGGAAATACATTGACTGCAGGAGTAAATGCTACGATGCTTTTATACAATGGATCAAGAGTGATTACAACGAAGAAACGACTGGCAGAGTTAGAGATGCAGAGCGAACAGTATATCAATTCACTGGTACAGAATACAGTTGCGTCTGTGATGACTGCTTATTACGATGTGATACGTCAACAGAATTATTTAAAAACAATTGACGGATCGATTAATGCTTCGCAGATCCGATTAGATATTGTAAAAACACAACAAAGTGTTGGTTTGGCAAATAATGCAGACCTTTTTCAGTCGCAACTCGATTTAAATACGCTGTTACAATCAAAACAAACACAGCAACTAGTCATTGATCAATCCAAGACACAGTTGTTATTACTGCTGAATCTTCGGCCCGATTCTTTAATTAATGTTAGCGATACAATTTTGATGGATAAAACGATTGTATTAGGCGATGTGTTGAGTCAATTACCAAACAACGCCGATATCATTGCAGCAGATGACCAGGTAAAGATCAACGAATTCATCATACGTGAGACTGCAGCGCAACGCTATCCTACAGTTCGCGCCAATGCAGCGTATAACTACAACAGGAACCAATCAGCGGCCGGTCAATTATTGCTAAATCAAAGCGGCGGACCAACAGGTGGTATCAGCATTGGTATTCCGATTTATAATGGATCTATTTACAAGAGACAACAACGGGTTGCAGAAATCAATTCTAAAAATGCTGAACTGCAAAAGGATATCGTCATCCGTAATTATTCTGCCAGCGCCGTAAAAACATACCAGGCTTATCTGAATAACCTGCAACAGTTAGAAACACAAAAGCAGAATGTTGAATTAGCGCAGAAATTGCTTGATCTTGTTTTACAAAAATTTCAACTGCGCCAGGCGACCATTGTCGATGTCCGACAGGCACAACAAAGTTTCGAAGCGGCATCTTACACCTTCACTAACCTGAGTTTCGCAGCTAAATCTGCAGAGATCGAGTTGAACAGGATTGTGAACAAGATTAAGTTTTAAAAGCCCGGGTTATCTTTTTCAGTTTCCTGAATTGCTCCATAAGGCAAACGTTTGCCCGTGTTTTTCCTGTCTATAATTCCCTGTCGATCTTTTGTTATATTGTGTTCAATAAATGTTAAGGTCATCGATGTCATTTACACGAAGAAGATTTGTTCAATTAAGTTCTGCTGCGACAGCGTCAGCTATTATTTCTTCTCTTGATTCATTTGCTATAACCAACAAACCTGATTTTACAATGAATGCCGGTTTTCAATTAAAAGTATTGGCTACCAACTGGGGTTTTGATGGTAGCCTGGACAGCTATTGCGCCAAAGCAAAAAAGGAAGGCTATGATGGAATCGAAATCTGGTGGCCGACCGATAACAAAGCAGCGCAGGATGAATTGTTTGCTGCGCTGAAAAAGTATCAGCTGGATGTTGGGTTTCTATGTGGAGGAAGTCAAACCAATCCACAGGAGCATTTGGATTTTTTTAAGAAGATGATCGATGCGGCAGCAAAGCAAAAAATTCAAACACCATTGTATATCAACTGTCATTCAGGGCGAGATCATTTTGGATTTGAAAACAATAAAAAATTTGTTGAACATACTATTGCACTTTCAAAAGAAACGGGAATTACGATTTGCCATGAAACACATCGTAGCCGGATCATGTTTGCCGCGCATGTAGCAAGAGAATATATAGAAAAGTACCCGGAATTGAAATTGACGTTTGATGTTTCTCATTGGTGCAATGTTCATGAAAGTTTATTGGCCGATCAGAAAGAAACTGTTGATATGGTATTGGAAAGAGTAGAACATATTCATGCACGAATCGGGCATTCTGAAGGGCCACAAGTGAACGATCCCCGTGCACCGGAATGGGACGATGCGGTGAAGGCACATTTCGCGTGGTGGGATAAAGTAATCGAACGGAAAAAGAAGAACGGGGAAAGAATGACGGTATTGACAGAATTTGGTCCGCCCACTTATATGCCCACGCTACCTTACACACAGCAACCGCTGGCAAACCAATGGGATATTAACGTTCACATGATGAAACTACTCAGGAAGCGTTATCAATGAAAATCTGAATGAAAGGATTTTGCTCTGTTTTATAAACAATTCTTGTTTCCTGATTAAACTGAGGCGTCAGTGAAATTATAAGCGACAATACCAGCATAGTAACTGTAAAACACCGGCAGATAATCAGTAACTTTAAACTCCAGCGATTGATTTTATATGAAGATGCTTTCACGCAAATTAGTAGTGGTTTTTTTTCTCCTTGCCGTCGGCTTTGCGGCGTACAGGCTGCTGCGGCCAAAAAGGCTCATTGATTTCAGCACAGAAGTAAAACCTATTCTCAATAAAAAATGTATCGCCTGTCACGGTGGAGTAAAAAAGCAGGCTGGCTTCAGTGTATTATTCCGTGATGAAATGTTTGCAAAAACAAAAAGCGGTAAGACGGCCGTTGTTCCCGGTGATCCTGAGGCCAGCGAGATGATAAGAAGGCTAACGCTCAAAGATCCGGAAGAAAGAATGCCTTATAAACATGAGCCGTTGAGCAAAGATGAAATAGATATTTTGAGAACATGGATAAAGCAGGGGGCAAAATGGGGAGATCACTGGGCATATGTTCCGGTAAAGGAAGAGCAGGTACCCGCAGTAAAAGATAATTGGATTAAAAACGACATTGACAATTTCATTTTAGCAAGGGCAGATGAAAAAGGATTGAAGCCTTCGCAAGAGGCCGATAAGCCGACATTATTAAGAAGATTAAGTCTTGATCTTACTGGTGCATTACCCGGTACCACCATCTCTGATCAATATTTGAAAAATACAAATAGAAATGCGTATGAAGTGTTGGTAGACTCTTTACTTGCTTCGCCGCATTATGGTGAGCGATGGGCGTCTATGTGGTTGGATTTAGCACGGTACGCAGATACAAAAGGGTATGAAGCTGACGGCGGACGTAATATCTGGGAATATCGCGATTGGGTGATTCGTGCCTTTAATAACGATATGCCGTACAATAAGTTTATTGTTGAACAGATTGCAGGCGACCTGTTGCCCAACCCTACTGATGCACAATATATAGCCACAGCCTTTCAACGCAATTCAATGACTAACGATGAGGGGGGAACGAATAATGAAGAATTCAGGGTTGCGGCTGTGCTTGACCGTGTGAATACGACATGGACATCACTGATGAGTACAACCTTTGGCTGTGTACAATGTCACAGTCATCCTTACGATCCATTTAAACATGACGAGTTTTACCAGTTCATGGCTTATTTCAATAATACCCGCGATGAAGATGTGCCCAACGAATACCCGGTATTAAGGGAGTTCAAAGACTCAACAAAGCAGCAATTGGATGAGGTAGTGAATTGGGTAAAACAACAGTCTGGCGAAGAAGCATCGGAGAAAACAAAACTTTTTCTGAAGACATGGCAGCCATCAGTATATGCTGAACTTGCCGATAGCCTTACGAATGCCGTTATCGGAGGTCATAATTCTTCGTTGATGATTCAGAATAATTCAATAGCACGTTTAAGTCATGTTGATCTTAATGATGTTGATCAGATGGTCTATCATTTCCAGGCTGTTGAAAAAGGTGTAACAATGAAAATACACCTGGATGCGCCTAACGGCCCAGTAATTGGCGAATGTCCATTAATAAAGGATGAGCATTATAAAAGAACACCAGTTAATATCATACCACAAAAAGGTGTGCACGACATTTTTCTTACATTCAATACAGCATTTGCTAAAGATAAAGATGCGTTTATTGCGTGGTTCGACTGGTTTGCGTTCGTAAAACAATTTCCGGGAAATGATAAGCCAGGTTTTGATAAAATGAACAGTGAGTATTGGAAACTGGTGAATGAACGTTTACCATCAACACCTGTAATGATGGAAACTTCACCAGAACGGCATCGTGCAAGCAATGTCTTTGAACGCGGCGCATGGACAGCAAAAGGTAAGGAAGTAGAACCGGGTGTACCGCAGTCATTAAATTTTGCAATGCCCGCAAATGCTCCTAAAAACAGGATGGGGCTGGCAATGTGGCTAACGGATAAAAAGAATCCTCTTGTAGCAAGAACAATTGTTAATCGCTTGTGGGAGCAGTTATTTGGTACGGGTATCGTAGAAACATTGGAAGATATGGGCACACAAGGTATCAATCCAACTCATAAAGAATTGCTCGATTATCTTTCCTGGAAATTTATGAATGATTATAATTGGAGCATAAAAAGACTATTGAAAGAGATGGTGATGAGTGCAGCTTATCGGCAGGACTCTAAAGTAACAGAAGAGCAAAAACAAAAAGACGCCGAAAATAAATATTACACAAGAGGCCCACGGGTACGATTAAGCGCGGAACAACTCCGCGACCAGGCGCTATGTATCAGTGGTGCCATGAGCCCTAAAATGTACGGACCGGGTGTGATGCCCTGGCAGCCGGAGGGAATATGGTTCTCGCCTTATAATAGTGCACGATGGGAAAATAGTTCAGGCGAGGATCAATACCGACGTGCAGTTTATACGTATTGGAAACGTACCGCTCCTTATCCATCAATGATCACGTTTGATGGCGCTCCCCGTGTTGTATGCACGGCGCGGCGTATTCGGACTAATACTCCGTTACAGGCATTGACTACTTTAAATGATTCCGTTTACCTCGATCTGGCCCGTCACTTTGCCTATCGTATGCAACGCGAAACTGGAAAGGATGTGAAGACTCAAATCAGCAAAGGATATGAAATGATGTTGTTTAAGCCGATATCTAACGGTAAACTACAAGTACTGGATGACCTTTATAATAAAGCGCTTGTTGAATTTAAAAACGATTCAGATAAAAGCTGTGAAATGATCGGGTTGAATAATGAACATAATAACCCGGAAACAGCGGCCCTCGTAGTAGTGGCAAATGCGATGTTGAACCTTGATGAAGTAGTAACAAAGAATTAAAAGCAATAAGCCGTAGGCTAGGCTTTAAGCTTATAGCCTACAGCATAAAGCGTCTCATTATGACACAAAAAGATTTGCACAATCAACGGCTTGTAAACGAAGCACAGTCTGCCCAGATGCAGATGCATACACGTCGACATTTCCTGAAACAGAGTGCGATGGGCTTAGGGGCATTGGCAATGGGATCTTTATTGGGCAGTTGCGGTCGCAGTAAAAATGCAATAGCCCCATCAATTGCATTTGATCCTGTTCATCCGTTGTTGCCAAAAGCGCCGCCGTTTACAGGAAAAGCAAAGAGTGTTATCTACATTCATATGGCGGGTGCACCTTCTCAACTTGAGTTGTTTGATTATAAACCTGAATTAATGAAAATGGACGGACAAGATTGTCCACCTTCATTATTGCAGGGAAAAAAGTTTGCGTTTATAACTGGTGTTCCAAAGATGTTGGGCCCGCAGGCAAAGTTTGCTCAATACGGACAAAGTGGTATCTGGTTGGGTGATGGAATGCCGCACCTCACTTCGATAGTGGATGAGATCACCGTATTAAAAGGTGTTACGACCGATCAGTTTAACCATGCTCCCGCACAATTATTAATGCATACTGGTACGCCGCGTCTTGGTCGTCCGAGTATGGGCAGTTGGGTTACTTACGGATTGGGAACAGAAAATCAAAACCTGCCCGGTTTTGTTGTATTGACCAGTGGAGGAAGTTTTCCGGATGCAGGTAAAAGTGTTTGGGGAAGCGGATTTCTTCCGTCAGTTTACCAGGGAGTGCAATGCAGAAGTGAAGGAGACCCTGTGTTATTTATCAACGATCCGAAGGGTATGCCTCGCGATATTCGCAAGGCTTCAATTGAAGCGATTAATAAAGTGAACCAGGAAGAATATGCGGAATACAATGATCCGGAAATTCTTTCCCGTATTTCGCAATATGAAATGGCATATCGAATGCAGATTACTGCTCCGGAAGTAATGAATATAAATGATGAGCCCCAGTATATTCATGAAATGTATGGAACAAAACCAGGCAAAGCCTGCTTTGCAAATAATGTTTTGCTGGCAAGAAGATTGGTGGAAAAAGGTGTTCGGTATGTACAGTTATTTGATTGGGGATGGGATGCACATGGCGATAATGCCGGTAATTCTTTGAACCTGGGAATGCTTAATAAGTATAGGACTGTTGATAAACCAGTTGCTGCTTTATTGATGGATTTAAAGCAAAGAGGATTACTGGAAGAAACGATTGTAGTTTGGGGTGGTGAATTTGGAAGAACCCCAATGAAAGAAAACAGGAATGGTGTTCAGAATCCTTACCAGGGACGTGATCATCATACCGATGCGTTCTCAATCTGGATGGCAGGTGGCGGTATTAAAAAAGGATTTAGCTATGGCGAAACAGATGAAATCGGTTATTCCGTCATCAGTGGTAAAGTGGAAGCGTTCGATATACAAGCAACAATTCTGAATCAATTGGGCTTCGATCACGAACAGTTTACTTATCCATTCCAGGGAAGGCCATTCCGCCTCACTGATGTTGCGGGTAAAGTGATACATGAAATAATAGCATAAATCGATAAAGAGAAAAGTGCTGATCAATTTTATGAATAGACAATGACTATCCGTTATTTAATTTGAATAAAAACAAAAAGTTTCCTTGTAATATATTTGGCTAAAGCCAACAGATTTTTCAACATATTGCATTAATGCTGGGGCAATAATAGCATTCAGAACCAGGCTTTAGCCAAACGTATTATTTGGACGAAATTGAGAATAGTCATTGAACAAACTAGATAATTAAAATTATAAAACCCTAACTCCCGCAGCTCGTGTCTCAAAGCTCATAGCTGCCTTTGCCACCATGCTACTTTCCATTATTGATTTAATCGGTCACCTGCATCCATTGGTTGTTCATTTGCCGATTGGCATATTATTGCTCGCATGTTTTTTTCAATGGCTTACAATCAGCAATCGCTTTGTCTTTCTTCAACCAGCCGTTCCTGTTATGTTATTCTGGGGCATGCTGAGTGCAATAGGTTCCTGCATTAGTGGGTATGTTCTTTCACAGAGCGGTGACTACGACGCTGATTTAGTTAGCCAGCATCAATGGATGGGAATTATCGTTGCGGTTGCTTCATTGATTTTATACATCTTTTATAAACTTTCAATCGGCGAAACTATAGCCCGATGGTCTTCATTGATTTTGATAATCCTTGTTAGTATTACTGGTCATTTGGGCGGGTCATTAACGCATGGTTCTGGTTATTTAACAGAAGGATTTAATAAAACTGAGTCGAAAGGTCCTGCTATAAAACCGATAGCGAATGTCCCTGAAGCGGTATTATATACAGACGCCATACAACCTTTGTTACAGGCAAGATGCTATGGTTGTCACGGTCCAAATAAGAAGAAAGGAAAATTAAGATTAGATACTCCAGAATTTATCATGCAGGGCGGTGAAGATGGAAAAGCTATAGTGGCAGGCAAACCTGACGAAGGTGAAATGATGAAGCGGTTGCTTTTGCCATTGAATAACAAAGATCATATGGCACCTTCGGAAAAACCTCAGTTAACGACGAACGAAATAGAATTAATCAATTGGTGGATCAGCACCGGCGCTTCGTTTACAAAAAAAATAAAAGAACTACCGCAAACAGACAAGATAAAACCTATACTGGATGCATTGCAAACAGGATCATCATCAAGCGATAATCCGAGTGCGGATATCCCTACGGGAGAAGTAAAGAAAGCAGATGATGCTGTTATAGCTAAATTAAAAGAAGCAGGCGTTGTTGTTATACCAGTAGCACAAAACAGTAATTATCTGTCCGCAAGTTTCGTAACCGCTTCAACCGGTGTAGATACCCTTTTGAAAATGCTGCAGCCTATACAGTCGCAACTGGTATGGTTGAATCTTGGTAATAGTACATTAACCGATACGGGAATGCAGATCATTGCAAAGCTTGGAAATATTACGAGACTGCATTTGAATAACACAGCGATCACTGATAAAGGCCTTGCGCAATTGAAAGCTGATACCAATTTACATTACATCAATCTTGTGCATACAAGCATCACAGCAAAAGGAGTTGGGGAATTAAAAGATATCAAAAGGTTGAGGAGTATCTATCTCTATCAATCTGCAGTGGATAAAACGGATTGGCCTGCTTTGAAAAAGCAATTTCCAAAAGCAATACTCGATTCAGGCGGTTATGCCGTGCCGACACTGGTGACGGATACGACGGAGATTAAATTGCCTTAAAAGAGTTATACCATTTCCAAAAATGTCTTCCTGTATTTCAACGGGTTCACTTCATAATGTTTCAAAAACTGCCGGTTAAAATTCGAGATATTATTGAAGCCGCAATCGTAGCAGATATCTGATACGGACAACTTGTTTTCTGCAAGCAATTTTGCTGCTTTATTCAAACGCAGGTCTGCGACATAGGCGGAAAAGGTCTTTCTTGTACGCATTGAGAAAAAACGGGAAAAAGCATTTACCGACATACTACACAAGTCTGCCGCTTCTGTTACCCGCAGATCACGATCATAATTATGCAGTATCCAGTCAAACACTAAACATAGCCGGTCTGATTCTTTTTCGTTCTTCCCTGTTACAGAACTATTGCAAATCACCTGCAGCTCTTTTGATTCAGCAATAGAATTCAGGATTTCTGTTAAACAAAGCCATCGCTTTAATCCATTCAGGCTAACAATTTTCTCCATTAATAAACTGATGTATTGATTGGTTGATCCGGTAATATCAAAACCTTTCTCTGACTGCTGTAAAAAAGCCTTTACAATTTTTGCTTCAGGTAAATCAAGAAAATCTTTTCCCAACGATGCTTCTGAAAAATGAATCACGATCGATTTCGCTCTTAGTTTTGATTTTGGTTTATAATAATTCTCATCATTACGATAGATATGCGGAAGGTTTGATCCGATGAAAGCCAGGTTTCCCGGTTGGAAATTGCAAACATGATCGCCAATCAACCTGCGACCTGTGCTCTCGGTAACGAGCACGATTTCATATTCCGGGTGATAATGCCAGGGAGTAGGATAATATTTATAGTCGAAATATTTTACTACAAATGATTCCCCTTTTTCTCGCGGTAGATGTTCCAGCGCCGGCTTCATACTAATATTTTATTGACTTAAAATATATACCGAAGATAAAATTTTGGTAGAAAAGTATCATTTTCGATTTAATGAGTAGTAGTTAAGGCATTTTCAGTGATCTAATTTTGGAGCGGATTAATAACTTAGGATTGAAGCCAATGAAAAAAATCTTCTTCTTCATCAGTTGTTTCATCTTACTTTCTTCTGCTTTTGCTCAAAAGAAAAAAGGCGTTTTAGGTGTTGATACAATTGCTCCTGTCGGAATTATACAGGGGCTCACGGATGATCAATTATTAGATGCCGTAGAAAAGCAAACATTCCGCTATTTCTGGCATGGCGCTCATCCCGTTAGCGGACTTGCACTGGAAAGAAGCAATACTGTACTTGCAGAACATTATTGGGATTATATCAATGAAGCGTGGGGCGAGCCAAACTTCAGTACTACTCCTTTTGGTCCGGATGCAGGTGCTATTGGTGGTACTGGTTTCGGTATTATGAGTACTATTGTTGCAGTTGAAAGAGGATGGATCGGTCGTGATACAGCGGTGAAACGTTTATGTAAAATTGCTGACTTCCTGATAAATGCAGATTGCTATCATGGTGTCTATCCACATTTCATGAATGGACGTACAGGAAAGACGATAAAATTTGATCGCCTTGATGACGGCGCCGATATCGTTGAAACATCGTACCTGTTAATGGGTTTTTTATGTGCACGTGAGTACTTCAACAAAGATGTGCCGAGAGAGGTATATCTGCGAAAGAGAATAAACCAGATGTGGGGCGCTGCCAACTGGAACTGGCATACCAATCACCAGGACAAATTATTCTGGCATTGGAGCCCAAATAATGACTTTGATATGAACTTCCCGGTATGGGGATGGAACGAGTGCCTGATAACGTATATTATGGCTGCTTCTTCTCAGTATCATAGCATTTCTAAAGCTGTATATGATGGCTCCTGGGCAGGCAGTGCAGGTTTTAAAAACGGAAGAGAATATTACGGTTACAGACTACCGTTAGGTAACTATGATAAAGACAAAGGCGGTCCTTTATTCTTTGAGCAATATACTTTCCAGGGTATTGATCCAAATGGTTTGAAAGACTCATTAGGTAATGATTATTTTGAGCAAGGCAAGAATCATACGTTAATCAATAGAGCTTATTGTATAGAGAATCCGAAGAAATACAAAGGCTACAGTGATAAATGCTGGGGGCTGACCGCTGGTGATAGTTATAAAGGATATGTTGCTCATAGCCCTGAGAATGATTTCGGTGTCATTCAGCCAACAGCGGCTATTTCATCAATGCCGTATACACCCAAAGAAAGTATGGAAGCTTTGCGATACTTCTATTATACTCTTGGCGATAAAATATGGAGCAAGTATGGATTTGTGGACGGATTCAGCATTCATCATAACTGGTATGCAAAATCGCATTTGGCAATTGACGAAGGACCAATTGTTGTAATGCTCGAAAATTATCGAACTGGATTGCTCTGGAAATTATTTATGAAAATACCAGACATACAGAATGGATTAAAGAAACTGGGTTTTACAAGCCCGTATTTAAATAAAAATTAAAAAGTAAAAATTCAAAAGGCTGTAGATGGCGGAAAATGGACTATAAACTACATGTAACCTGAAATCTACATCGATATTGAACAACTAACATAAGGCAACTCACAAATGAAGTTTGATTTTTTTACTTTTTAATTTTGACTTTTTACTCATAATTAGCTTGCTATGAATGAAAAAATTTCAAGAGAGAAATTCCTCAAAATGACTGGCGCCGCAGGTGCCGCTTTATTGGTATCGTCTTTAGAAGGATGGGCTGCTACAACGGCGGAGAAAAAACTAAAAGTAGCCGTAATCGGATGTGGAAGTGTGAGCAATCGCTACCTGCCGCAGTTGTTATCATCCAAATTAATTGAAGTCGTAAGTCTTTGCGATATTAAATATGATCGTGCATTGGCGCAGAACAAACAATATAGCGTCAACGCACAAACTTATCCGAATATTGATGAGATGCTGAAAGGCGTCCCCTTCGATATGATGGTAACATTGACGGATATGCAGAAACATGGAGAGCTAAACAAGAAGGCGATATTGGCAGGCAAACATGTGTGGAGTGAGAAGCCAATGGCCAATACATATGCCGAAGGAAAAGAATTGCTTGAGCTATCACGAAGCAAAAAATTGCGTTTATGGGGTGCGCCTGCAGTTGTAAACAGTCCGCAGTTTGCTTTCATGAACAAAACAATACAAGAGGGAAAATTGGGACGGCTGGCAAGTGCGCATGGTCAATATGGTCATACGGGTCCTACATGGTCTGCATTTTTTTATGAAAAAGGTGGAGGTAGTATGCCTGACCTTGGCGTATACAATATGGCTACGTTGACAGGTTTGCTGGGCCCGGCAAAAAGTGTAATGGCAATGTTGAGTATTGTAAAACCTGAGAGAACCGTTGATGACAAAGGAAAGATAAAAGTAGAGGCTGAAGACAATGCACATATTTTATTGGAGCATGATAAAGGTGTTATTAGTCAC
The DNA here is from genome assembly GCA_049840875.1 of Chitinophagaceae bacterium. Classification (GTDB taxonomy): domain Bacteria; phylum Bacteroidota; class Bacteroidia; order Chitinophagales; family Chitinophagaceae; genus JAFDYH01. Next base: position 51,348 of record JASGJE010000012.1, read on the forward strand.
GTTATGTGCGGATTCAATTTTTTCGATCCGCACGGGCATGAAGCAGGAACGCAATCTTTACATTCAATACAGGTATACGGAGATGCAGGCAATATGCGTCTTATCGGGTATGATTGGGAAACAAACGGAGTGGTGCTTGATACATCGTGGGATAAACCAGCCGAGTTGCTTAGTACGGATAAAGGTGGTTATGAATGGCAGGAAGGTGCAAGGGTAACAGGTGAAAGTATTATTAATGGAACTGAACCGAAGATCAATGTAGAACATGCATTGCATGTATTGGAGATTATTGAGGCAGCAAGAAAATCATCCACGACAGGGATGAAAATACAATTGCAAAGTAAATTTCCATGGCCGTTAATGTGAGGATAATTCAAAAGTAAAAAGTCAAAAGGCAATTTTTTTCTGTAAACAGGTGTCGCTTTTTACTTTTTATTTTTTACTTTTTGCCTTATGGTTCAATTACAAAATAAAAACATAGTCATCATAGGAGGTACTACCGGCTTAGGTTTATCGGCTGCTAAAGCTTTTATAAATCATGGTGCAAAAGTTGTTGCAGTTGGACGGAATGAAGAAAGTGTTGTTGCTGCTCAAAAAGAATTTGGTACTAATGGCGAAGCATTTTCCGCTGATGCAACAAAAGAAGATACGGCAACAGAGGCGATTGACAATTGTATCCGGAAGTTTGGAAGTTTCGATGGGTTATATCATGTGGCAGGAGGCAGCGGACGCAAATTTGGCGATGGTCCTTTGCATGAATTAACGATTGATGGCTGGAATAAAACGATGGAGTTGAACCTGACATCGTTGATGTTATCAAACCAGGCTGCGGTAAAACAATTTCTAAAACAGAAAACGGGCGGCACTGTTTTAAACATGAGTTCTGTTTTGGGGTATTCTCCTTCACCGGCTTATTTTTCCACACATGCGTATGCTGCAGCAAAAGCTGCAATTATTGGTTTTACAAAATCAATTGCTGCTTATTATGCAAAAAACAATATCAGGATAAATGCAGTTACGCCGGCCCTTGTAGAAACGCCAATGGCAAAACGGGCTGCAAGTGATGAAACGATACTGACATTTATAAAAACAAAACAACCATTGGATGGAGGACGTATCGGTGAACCTGCAGACCTTGATGGTATTGCTGTTTATTTTATGAGTGATTTATCAAAATTTACAACCGGGCAAGTGATCGCCGTGGATGGTGGTTGGACGATAAGTGAAGGACAATATGCCCCAAACCCCTGAAGGGGTTTATGATCATGTTTAAAAGTTGAAGAGTTTTTATTAGGTAAAAATGATTTCAATACAAAAAAACCACATCGGATATTCGGATTCTCAAAGCCCCTTCAGGGATTTAGGGTATATGGGAATTGATTTAGGTGGTACAAGAATAAAAGCAGTAGCAATAGACGCTGATGGTAATGTATTGCACGAAAACTATCAACCGACAAATGACGGTGATGATACAATATGGAAGAACGCAGTTACAGAAGCTATAAAGGAATTGCAATCGGTTCTGAAAACAGATGATGTTGTAATAGGCTTATCCGCACCAGGTTTACCAAACAATGATAATACAGCTATAGCTTGTATGCCGGGAAGAATGCAGGGGCTTGAACATTTCAACTGGAGTGGCTTTCTGAATCACCCAACGTATGTTTTAAATGATGCAGTCGCAGCAATGATGGGTGAAGCAAAATTCGGCGCAGCAAAAAATAAGAATAACGTTGCAATGCTGACTCTGGGAACAGGGGTGGGCGGTGCGATATTGATCGATGGTAAACCTTACCAGGGATCATTTAATAAAGCAGGACATATTGGTCATATGGTCATTGATCATGAAGGTGATATTGACGTAACGGGTATGCCAGGCAGTTTGGAAGAATGTATTGGTAACTATACTATTCAGAAGAGGAGCAAAGGAAAATTTGCTTCTACTCATGAAATGCTTGATGCATACAGAGCTGGTGATACTTTTGCAAAAGAAGTATGGATGAAATCGGTGAAGCAACTTGCAATAGGGCTGGCATCAATTGTCAATATTCTTTCACCGGAAATAATTGTATTGGGAGGCGGTATCACACAGGCAGGTGATGATTTGTTTCAGCCACTTAATAACTTTATGCACGAATTTGAATGGCGACCACATGGAAAAGGCGTAGAGATCGTTAAAGCTGTGTATGGTGATATGGCTGGCGCTATTGGCGCTGCAAGTTTTGCGATGAGCAGAAGAAGTGAAAAATGAATAGTGAAAAACGAAAAATTCATTCACTGAATATAAATTATCTGAATACTCAATGAACCCTACAGAACAATATCTGAACAAATGCGCTGAAATAATTGATACAGTTCGTAAACAGCATGCGAAAGTCTTGCAAGCTGCTCAATGGTTTTCGCAGACAATACTGGATGGCCGGATGGTGCACGTATTTGGCAGCGGACACAGTCGCATCATGGCAGAAGAAATGTGGCCTCGCTATGGTTCATTTCCCGGATTCAATCCGATTGTTGAGTTATCATTGACCTATCATAATAATGTTGTTGGCGCTAACGGACAACGACAAGCGATGTTTTTGGAAAATGTAACTGGATTGGCTGATCGTGTTCTTCGCAATTTTGGATTAGATGAAAGCGACACAGCTCTTGTTATTTCATCAAGTGGTTGCAACATTGTGCCGATTGAAATGGCTGAATTATTTCAACGAAAAAAAATAAAGGTAGTTGCGCTGGTTACAAAAAAACACATGGAAAAAAGTACCAGTAAAAGAACCGATGGAAAAAAGCTCGGTGATTTCGCTGATTTGATATTGGATAGTGGCGCACCTATAGGTGATTCCATGGTAACAATTCCCGGACTTGAAACCCCTGTTTCACCAGGATCAACAGTAGGAGGGGTAATGATTGTAAACAGCATCAAAGCAGAAGTGGCGGGAATATTAACGGAAGCTGGTCATCCGCCAAAAGTATTGACGGCAGGCGTATTGGTAGGAACTGAGAAAGCAACTGCATTATTTGAAAGCGCTTATGATGAGCATGCGCATCAGTTGGCGGAGTTGTATAAGAATGCTGGCCGTTAACGAGGTCTGACGGTCTCCGTCTGACCGGACAACGATAGACCATTTGCTGATCTGTGAGAAGCTGAATAGCGAACAAAACCTTGAAAGGAGCGTCGCAACAGAAGCCCAATAGAAATTCCAAAGCTTGCTTCATAAAAAAATAACTATGCAAACAATTCCAATAAGAACAACGGTTGTAGGAAGCTATCCTTTCCCTGGGTGGTTAGAGTTCTCTTCAAAAAACTTAAATCAATTCGGCGCAGCTGATATAGAAGAGTTGATTGAAGATGCTGTAATTGCTGCGGTGCACGACCAGGTAGCTGCCGGCCTTGATGTAATTACTGATGGCGAGCAGACAAGACTTGATTTCAATTTGTCTTTTTATGGTTATATAAAAGGTATTCAGAATGATGAATCGGAAAGAAGAAAGTTTGGCCCGGCAGCACATGATCAGCGAGGAAAAAATAGTATCACCGATACACTGACTGCGCCGAATGGACTTGGTGTTGTGAAAGAATTTTTGCGGTTAAAAAAATTAGCGCCTGCAGGGCCGGTTTTAAAAGCAAGTGTGCCCGGTCCTTATACATTGAGCGGTCGTTTGTCACCGAATGAGCAATACAAAGACCGTTATGCAATTACGGAAGCGTTGTTGCCTATGATACGAAAAGAACTGGAAGATCTTGTAGCTGCAGGCTGCAACGAGATAACAGTTGATGAGCCATCAATGAGTTGCTACGCCTATAAAGAAGATACGAAACGCTTTGTTGATATTTTTAACCGTACAGTAAAACCGATTGTGGGTAAATGTAATCTCAGTACGCATTTATGTTTCGGAAATTTCAAAGGACGGCCGGTTGGCTATCGCAGTATAAAACCAATGTTGCCGGATTTCCTGGATTTATCGGTGGATGAAATTCATATCGAAATGGCAAACCGTGAGTTTTCGGAAATTGAATTACTGAAACCTTTCGCTGAAAAGATGAATGTCGCTGTTGGCATCATCGATGTAAAGAATTATTATATCGAAACAGTAGATGATGTTGTGGATAGAATAAATCGTTGCTTAAAATACATTCCGGCTGAAAAATTATCTGTGGCACCGGATTGCGGATTAAGCCAAACGGCAAGATGGGCATCAAGACAGAAGCTTGCGAATATGGTGAAAGGAGCGAAGAAGGTGAGGGAAAGTTTGTAAGAAGTTGACGATGAGAGTTGGCAGTTGTCAATTTGCAGTTGCGAACAGTATTCTATACAAACTATTTTATGCGCCGAACTGTATTGCTACTATTAAGCTTTCGTTACGTCGCACACTTAGTACGTTCGGTAATTCTTTTCGCCATTTTCGGATACTCAATAAAATAAAAGCCTGACTTATAACTTAAAACCTAAAACTTAGAACTCTCTTTGTCACTAATACCTGCAATACAAAAAGACCAACAACTGCTTGACGATATTGAAAAGTTTCGTTCGGATAAAGAACATTTTCATTTATGGTGGCTTGGTCAAAGCGGCTATTTATTACAATGGAAAGGGAAAAGAATTTTAATTGACCCTTATCTTTCTGATTCACTCACGAAAAAGTATGCGACTACGAATAAGCCTCATGTACGCATGAGCGAAAGAGTTGTCGATCCTTCTTTACTCACAGATATTTCGATTGTTACGTCCAGTCATAATCATACCGACCATCTGGATGCTGAAACATTAATTCCTCTTTTAAAGAATAATCCCGGCATTCGCTTTATAATTCCTGAAGCAAACAGAATTTTTGTTGCAGATAGGGTCAAGTGTCCTGAAAATTTTCCGGATGGATTGAATGATCAGGAGCATCTAACGATTGGTGAATTCACATTTCATGGAGTACCTGCGAAGCATAATCTTATCGAGAGAGATGATAGCGGTAATTGTAAATTTATGGGTTATGTGATACAATTTGGTGACTGGTCAGTGTATCATAGCGGCGATACGTTATGGTTTGATGGCATGGCCGAACTACTGAAACCATTTAATGTTGATGTTGCGTTGCTGCCGATAAACGGAGATGAGCCGTCAAGAGGCGTAGCAGGCAATCTCAATGCAAAAGAAGCAGCGCAATTAGGAAAGGCTATCAAAGCAGGTGTTGTGATTCCTTGTCATTACAATATGTTCGAGTTCAATACTGCTGACCCGAACGATTTTGCACATGAGGCAAAAAACGTCAATCAATCGTTTGCAATTCTTCAGCACGGTGAAAGATGGGATAGTAGCTCTCTTTAGTGAAAAATAAGTCTAAAGTATCTTCCTGTTTCTGGATTACAAATTGAAATCAGTACAGCGAATAATAATTTTATCAGGTTAAAGTATAAATTGCGATTCAAACTTAAATACAGAATGAAACGCAGTTTACTTTTTTGCATTTCTTTTTTGGGTATTCATCTTTTTTTATCTGCTCAACCGAAACCACAACACAATCTTGCATTTGATAGTCTCGCTTCACGATGGGATGATGGAATACCACTTGGTAATGGGTGGCTTGGTGCATTGATTTGGAAAAAAGACAATCACGTAAGACTTTCTTTAGATCGCGTTGATCTCTGGGATGATCGGCCGATGAGTAGCATCGATAAACTGAAATTTAACTGGATAATAAACCAGGTAAACAAAGGTGAGTATGATACCGTGCAGAAATTAAGTGACGAGCCGTATGAAAATAACCCTGCACCTACTAAAATTCCCGGAGCTGCGATTGAGTTTGACTTGAATAGTTTTGGAAAAGTTGTCAGCAATGCACTTGATATAGAAACTGCTTTAAGTGTTGTAAAGTTTGAGAATGGAGTTGCTTTTAATAATTATATACACGCCACAAAAGATGTTGGCTACTTTGGTTTTGAAAATCTGCCGGCTGATTTTTCTTTAAACGACATTCTCCCAATACTGATTCCACCGAATTATAATTCCGGGAATGCAGGCGTGACCGGTAACAGCGTAGAAGGCCAGGGTTTGGAAAGACTTGGATATAAGAAAGGCACTATAACGAAAACTAAAAACAGTATTTTATATCGTCAACCAACGTGGAATGGTAGTTATTATGAGGTGCTGATTAAATGGCAACAACTATCACCAACTAACGTGGTGGGTCAGTGGACAATTACAAAAAATAGACACGCGGTATTAAGTGACTTAAATAAATCGGTGAAGGAACCTACCGGTTGGGATGCGCATATTGCCTGGTGGAATGACTTTTGGAAACGATCTTCTGTAACCCTTCCTGATGCATTGGTTGAACGACAATATTATCTCGAATTATACAAGTTTGGTTGTGTGGCAAGAAGTAATACACCGCCAATTTCATTGCAAGCCGTTTGGACTGCAGACAACGGAAATCTTCCACCGTGGAAAGGCGATATACATAACGATCTAAATACGCAATTGAGTTATTGGCCTGGTTATACCTCAAACCATCTCGATCTTACATCATCTTATACAAATTGGATGGTGAAAGTGAAAGAAGAAAATAAACGTTGGACAAAAGAATTTTATGGAGTGAATGGATTGAATACACCTGGTGTTACAACGATCAGCGGAAAACCAATGGGAGGCTGGGCGCAATATTCCTTTTCTCCAACAACAGTGGCATGGCTTGCGCAACATATGTACTGGCAATGGAAATATAGTATGGATAGTAATTTCCTGAAACGAAAAGCGCTTCCATATTTTAATGATGTGCAACAATACTTTTCTTTTTTGTTGAACAAAGACGGTTATAAAAACAAACTGCCATTGAGTTCAAGCCCCGAGTATAATGATAACACGATCAAGGCATGGTTCAAGGATTTTACCAACTATGACCTTGCCTTAATTAAAAGCTTTTATGAAGAAGGAATAGATATGAACGTGGGCAATAAAAATGCATGGGTACAACAATTACATGCGTTACCGGCATTTGATCAAAATGAAACCGGTCTTACCATTGCGCCTGGGCAAAACCTCGAACATTCGCATCGTCATCATGCACACCTTATGGCAATCTATCCATTGGCATTATTAAATGCAGAAAAGAAAGATGATAAAGAAATAATGAATAAATCACTACGCTGGTTGGAAAGTAAAGGTAGCTCAGAATGGTGTGGCTATTCATTTAGCTGGCTTGCTTGTATTTATGCAAGAGCAAACGAAGCTGATAGTGCAGTAAAACAATTACAGATTTTTGCTTCCAACTTTTGCTCTATCAATAGCTTTCATTTAAATGGCGATCAAAAAGGCGGCCAATACTCAAACTTTACCTATAGGCCATTTACTCTCGAAGGTAATTTTGGTTTTGCACAAGGGGTTCATGAATTATTAATTCAAACCCGTGATAATTGTATTGAAATTTTTCCTGCAGTTCCGCAAAGCTGGAAGAACGTTTCATTTAACAATCTTCGTACAGAAGGTGCATTTCTTATTTCTGCAAAGAAAGAAAACGGTGTAATCACATCTGTTTCTATCAAAGCAGAGAAAGGTGGGAATTGCAAAATAAAACTTCCATTTAAAACTTTTGTTGAGAAAGGTATTAAACGAGCCGACATAAAAATTGGTAATGATAATATAATTTCTTTTAAAGCTAATCCTGGTCAGATTATTACGTTTGAAAATGGGTATGAATGAGTTTTCAAAATTTGAGGTATGCCATTCTTTAGAAGTATGGCATACCTTTAAATTCTTAAGCAATTAATTATATGCAACGAAAAGAATTTCTCAAACTTGCAGGTTCGGCTTTCTTAATTTTGGCCAATGGCCGCGTTATTAAAGCAAATGATTTTTTTAATGATGAATTTTTAAAAAATAAAGTAAATCTTCGGTTTGTAGTTGCATCTGATGGACACTATGGCGAACCGAATACTGAATTCGGAAGTTTCTTTGATACAGCCGTTTCAAATATCAATGCGGTTCATTCAAAATATCCATTTTCATTTTGTGTAATTAATGGTGACATTATTCATAATGATAAAAACTTTTATCCCGCTGCAAAAAAGGCATTGGACAAATTACTGATGAAGTATTATGTCAGCCAGGGGAATCATGATCATGTTACGGCTGATGAATGGCACTCTGTATGGAATATGTCAGTCAACCATGATTTTGTTCAGAATAAAAACTCATTTCTAATCGGAACTACTTCAAATGAAAAGGGAGAATATCTCTGTCCGGATTTAAAATGGTTTGCAGAAAAATTGGAGGCGCATAAAAGCCAGGAAAATGTCTTCATCTTTATTCATATCAACCCGGGAAAACAAACAGCTAATGCGGTTGATTGCCCGGAATTTTACGATTTATTAGCGAAGTATAAAAATGTAAAAGCAGTATTTAACGGGCATGATCATGATGAAGAAGGGATAAAAACGAAGAATGGTATTCCTTTTTTGTTTGATGCGCATTTTGGTGGAAGCTGGGGTACTGCCTATCGTGGTTTCAGAGTGGTCGAATTGTTGAAAGATAATTCCATCAGAACCTATATCATGAATCCGCTAACGAAAATTAACGAAGCATTTCTTTCATAATTGCGGTGGTCTTAATCACACCCCACATGCTTTGGTATAAAATAATTTTACTGCGAATCTCAACTGAGATAAATTTGATGTTATTTATTTCAGTATAACAAAGGATGAAAGCAATCAAGGAAAAGGAAATATCACTGATTTACAGGATGCCACCTGTCATTAAGCCTTTGATTGCAATTTCAATAGCTGCAGCTGTTTATTTTATTTTCCCTGTAGGCAATCACAATGATTTTTCGCGAATCATGCTCGCCTGGGATGTTTTCAGTTTTTTATTACTGGGACTCTATTGGTTTATTTTTTACACTACAATACCACTGCACATTCGTAAACTCGCTGCGAAAGAAGATACAAGCCGCGTTATCATTTTTGTGATCACGTTGATTTGTACAACGGCGAGTATGCTGGCAGTGATCTTGCTTTTAACTACGAAGCATGAAACCAGCGCTATCAAAGTAGTTCATCTCTCTGTAGCTATAATTGGTATGACGCTTTCGTGGAGCCTGGTACATACAATTTTTGCAGTTCGTTATGCGCATATGTACTATATGGACCACGAAACAAAAGCAAATACACATGCCGGTGGCCTGGAATTTCCGGATGAGGATAAACCTGATTTCGTTGACTTTGCTTACTTCTCTTTCGTGCTGGGTATGACCTTCCAGGTATCAGATGTATCAATTACTTCCAGGAAAATAAGACGCATGGTTCTCTGGCACAGCCTCATTTCTTTCGGATATAACGCGGTCATTATAGCTTTAACGATAAATGTTGTCGCGGGATTAGGAGGAGGATAAAGAAAATTATTTTCCTTTAAAATTCGCTTTTCTTTTTTCCAAAAATGCGCCTGCACCTTCTTTTAAATCTTCTGTGGTAAAACACTCTCCGAATTTTTTTATTTCGAAATCATATCCCTGTTGCGTGTGATCGAAATTATTGATGCACTCTATTACTTTTGAAATAGCAATGGGGGCTTTGGTATGTATCAATTGCAAAGTTTCTTTGGCTTTTGGTAAAAGTTCTTCAGCACTTGTTACTTTATTTACTATTCCAAATTCCATCGCTTCCTTCGTGGTAATCATGTTGCCGGTCATAATTAATTCCATACTGCGATTACGTCCTATTAATTGCGTTAACCGCTGTGTTCCTCCGTAACCGGGAATCAATCCAAGGTTCACTTCTGGCTGTCCAAACTTTGCATTTTCACTGGCATATATAAAATGACAAGCTACCGCCAACTCGCAACCGCCACCTAATGCGAAACCGTTTACAGCAGCAATTACAGGTTTGGGACAATTCTCTATTTTATTAAATACTGTTTGTTGCCCATGCCTGGCTAGTTCTTCACCTTCGTCAGCACTCAGTTGTAAAAACTCACTGATATCAGCGCCGGCTACAAACGCTTTTGGTCCGGCGCCTGTAATTATAGCTGATTTTATATCTCCATTATTATAAACTTCGTCCATCGCTGCACTCAGTTCTGTAATCACTGTTTTGTTCAGCGCATTTAATTTATCGGGCCGGTTGATCGTTATAACACAGGTATTATTTTCAATTTGAGTAAGCAGGGTAGTGAACATGGTCTCTATTTTTCTTCAAAAATAGACTATTCGAAAGTTTTCCTTTTACCTGCCTGATGCGGTGCTTTAGTTTCAGCATGTAAAAATAAAACCATCGTACTGCTACTAACGTGCTGCTGATAACTAATGAGCCGGTGAACACCAGTTTAAAGAAGAAGATAATTTCTTCCATCCACGTCATTGGAAATTCATAAAAGAGAATGCGGACAAAAACGTAAAGACTAACAGAAACAATAATCGCTGGGGAGATAGCCCGGAAGACAATAGAATGTCTTTTATGGGCAATAAAGCTTTTCATTTGTAAAAATTTTCAGAATAAGGTTTGTTTAACGAGGCGCAAATATCAGTTGTGGAAACAGAAATTTTCTGTCGCAAGTAATGAACGGGCATTTTGCGTTAGCGAAAGGCTTTCCTAAGCGGATGAACTGTTGAAAGAATATTCTGAACTATGTGGTGTAGGCTGTTACGGAACATCAATCGCCCGGATAGTAACCCTGTTTTCGATTTTGCCTTTACCATATTTATCGGTGAATACGACGGTAACATCATAGTTCTGTTCCCATTCCATCGGTTTGCCGGTATTTACCGTGCAACGTAAATAATCAAGACTGTCTTTGTTGAAAATATCGTTTCCTTTAAAAAGGTCCGGCTCATCTAATAATTTCTTTCCGGTTTTATCGGCGATCGTAAGTGCGCATCCAACCGATACTTTATTGTCTTTTGCCGTAAAGCCTTTTACTTTTTCATTTACGATTATAAAGCTTTCGCCGAGCGGAATATCGGTGTGATTCAAAACTTCGTCGTTCATTACGATCTTGGAGCCTGCAGGAACAAGACCTGTATAGCTTGTTACCATTCCTGTATTAATATCCTTACTGATGCCGGATGGCGCAATAGAGTTACATGCCAGGAAAAATGTAAACAAATAAATGATAGAAAGAGGGGCTTGAACTTGGTTAAGGGGTTTCATATTGATTGTATGCTTTGAGAATTTATTTTGAATTTTTAACCTGACTTATTCAAATTTCTCAGTTCTTCCAGTCTGGCAATATCCCAAAGATCTTTTTGACGGGAAGAACGCAACTTGATGTTCTTTAAAAAATCATACGGTACCATTCGCAGTTCAATATTATTTCCAGTTTGATGTATCACCATATTTTTCTCCGCCTCATCGAAAGAGATATTCTTGTGTATAATTGTTAAAACATCAATTACATGGGGCTTGATACCTAACGAACACATAAAATATCCGGTAAAATCTTCCTCTTTTATTTCGCTGATTTCATTATCACTATATTTCATACAGCGTAGAGTATTTAAAAATGACTCTTTATTTTCGATTGTCGGGGCAATCCAAATATCCATGTCTTCCGTTGACCTGTGATATCCATAATAATTAACTGCATAGCCTCCAATACAGAGATATCTTAGATTATTTTTAGCAGCACATTCAAGAAAAAGAACGAACTCTTCATTCTCTATGTCCATCTGCAAAATGTTTTTGAATAGTTATTTTTTTTACAAAAGGTTTCAGAAAATCTTTATAATTTTTCTTTTGTAGTTCTGCAAGGGCTTTTAATCGACCAGATGGTGATAATGAGATAAAATATTCCAGGAAATAACGCTCTTGCTCCTCAAATGATTTGAATATTTTTATCTTCCGCTCCATACGCAAATTTAAAAATTTCTATTTTCTTTTACCCATTCTTTAATGTACTCCGCAATCACTGCTGTAGATGTACCCGGTGCAAATAATTTTCCAACGCCCATTGTATTCAACGCTTTCATATCGTCTTCAGGAATGATGCCGCCGCCGGTTAATAATACATCATTCATTTCTTTTTCTTTCATTAGAGTAATGATTTTTGGAAATACAGTCATGTGGGCGCCACTTAAAATGCTGATGCCAATGGCATCCACATCTTCCTGCAATGCAGCATTCACAACCATCTCCGGCGTTTGGCGAAGTCCCGTATAAATAACTTCCATACCTGCATCACGCAGGGCTGTAGCGATAACCTTAGCCCCGCGATCATGACCATCTAATCCGACTTTTGCTATCAGTACGCGAACGGGTCTGTTCATAATTCATTATTAATTATAAAAATAAGCAATCCTTTTAATGAGGTGTGTGGTGTGAGATGTCGGTTGTCAGGAAGTCGCTATACCACAAAAGGCCAGGCAGCTGGAAACCCACACCTGGCATCGGACACCTGACACCTCATTTCCGGGTAAAACGGCTTTTCAATCCGGCAACCCCACGTTCAATAATTGTTTTCAATGAATCATTACCATGTTCAAAAAGAATCAGCTTTGTATCTGTCTCTCTGAATAGTGGCATGCTGATAGAATCTTTCACCGTCATCTTTTCAAATTGCTGGAATACGATATCGTCTTTATCGGGAATATGGCGACCAACAAGCAGCAGGTTATTAATGTCATATTTATCAGGCATCCATAAAAGAAAAGAAGCGTTATCACTGTACACCTGCGGCAGACCCATTTTGGGTCCGTAATAATTCAATGCTCCTGCGGTAGCATATTGCCTGCAGTAAACAAATGTTTTCTTGCGCTCCGCTTCCGGCAAACTATTATATACGTCCGCCGCTTTTTGTGCCAGTTCTTTCCAGCCAATCATATCTGCAAAATCTTGTGGTAAGGGATGAATTTTCTGGTCTTCCCATTTATTCAGTTTTTTTAAACCTGTCTTTTCATAATAATCGGCCAGATCAGCGGGTGGCGCAACCGGCAAAATCAATGGCAAAATGTAAAGACCAAGCCCTACAGTAAAAACAACCAGCGCATATCGCATCCATTTCATTTTTACCGCTGTTATCTTTTCAAGATAAACACCACCGAATGCAAATAAAAGCGGGTAGACTCCTAAAGCATAGTAATCTTTTCCATGCAATGCTACCAAAAGAGCAATTACAAAAACATATGCCCATGTATAAAAGCGAAACGGCTTTCCATTTTCTGTAAAAAAAATAAACAGTATGCCGGCTACCCAGGTAAACACACAGGGCAGATTCATAAGAAACTGGCTGATAATAAAACTTAATGGACTGATAAATTGTAACTGTTCTTCCTGTAATTCTTGCATGTGCGCCACTACAGGAAATCGATGATTGTATTGCCAAATGACATTTGGTAGAAAAATTAAAAAGGCAAGCAGACAAGCGTAGTAAAAATGTTTATTGATAAATATCCTGCGATGCTTTGTAAATAAAAGACCTGCGAGAATGCTGATTGTAATGAACGCAACTGAATATTTACTCATCATACCAAGACCAACAGCGATTCCAAAACGGTAAATCCATTTCTTATCATCTGTTTGAATATAACGGACAATGCAATATCCAATCAACGTCCAGAAAAATACTTCAAGGAAATTAGGCTGAAATAAAAAAAACAAACGCATGTAACCGTCGAGCATAAAGGGTAACCATGCAAGTATCAATGCAAATACCTTTCCGCCTAATGAAAGAACGATTCGGCCGCATAATATAAACGTAAAAACAGCAAACAATGAAGGCCATATTTTTATCCAGAACATATTGCCGCCAAACAGATTTGTGAGCCATGCAAACACGCTTAGTAATGGAGGAACCTCCATATAACCCCAGGCCATATGATGACCTTCTGCGAGGTATAAAAATTCATCTCGGTGAGGCTGATAAGAACCATCCTGGAGAATAAAAGGACTGATTAGTTTTATAAATGCAAGCAGGTAAAGAACGCGTTGCAGTTTTCTCTCATCCATCATAAGGTCTAAGATAGTTGTTTTTTAACCGCTCGGAATTTCATAGTTTTCTGATTACATTTATATGCTTTCGAAAGAACTTAAACCTCTGAGAATAAAATATGATAAAAGAGATTGCTTCCGAAATTTCCTCTTATTTACAACATCATGATTATTCATTGGCGGTCCGGCGAATGCTGGATATGAGCCTCGATATCGGTGATAAGGAATTGATCAGTGAAACAATAAAATGGAGTAGTGACTTTCACGATGACGCTAATAATAATGCAGAAATAAAGCCCGCATTTTTTGAAAGAGCATCATCACTTTTGAGAATCGCAATAACAAAAGAACCGGTTTTTTCTGCAAAGCAACAACGACTGGTCACTGCAAAAAGAATTTCCAAGAAGTATAACACCGGTCATTTTTCATTAAAGCCAGTTGATCTTGAAATTAATGCGGGCAATATTTTTGGAGTAGTTGGAGAAAATGGAAATGGTAAAACAACTTTGTTGAGGAGCTTGGGCGGGCAGCTATTTCTGGATGCAGGTGAGCTACAATATCATTTCCTTAGTAATCCCGATCGTTATTCGGTAAAGAGCCATATAGCTTTTATTCCACAACGAATACCACGTTGGTATGGGCAATTAAAAGATAATCTTCATTTTAGTGCAGCGATAGCCGGTGTGAACGGTAATGAGAATGATATCATGGTTGATTTTATGCTGGAGCGTTTTAATCTTTCACGGTTTGCTCATTTAAATTGGAACCAGATCAGTAGTGGCTATCGTACCAGGTTTGAAATTGCACGCATTCTGCTGCAAAAGCCTGACTTGCTGATATTGGATGAACCGCTTGCAAACCTCGATATCAATGCCCAGCAAACGATACTTACCGATTTAAGGTTTATGGCCAAATCAATTTATCATCCGATGGGCGTGCTGCTGAGTTCACAACAATTACACGAGGTAGAAAAAGTTGCCGACACGGTATTATTTATTAAAAACGGCGAATGCATATTTCAATCAAATCAGCAAAATAAACAACCTGCTGTAGTAACCATTGAGTTGGAAACAACATCTGCAAGGGATAATATTATCGCTGCATTAAATGATGAAACGGCACAGGTACAATTTAACGGCAATTATTTTACCGTGACTTCAACAATTCATACGCCACAGGAAATTTTACAAAAATTAATCCAGGAAAATATCAGTGTTTCCTATTTCAGAGATATTACTTATTCAACAAAACGCTTTTTCTGATATGAGCAGACGGCACTTTGTACCAACCATACTTGACAGGATAGATGAACGCCTTTTAAAAGACAAACCAACTACCTGGTCTGTAAGGACGCATATGGTTTGGTATTATTGCGTTATCTATTTTGTATTGCTGGCTTTGTTGAGTTTTTTGTCACAGCACGACGTACGGCAATCTTCTTCGATAGAAGTATGGAGTACGTTAGCCGCTTTAGTTTCTTTTGTCGGACTTATTTTCTGGCTGATATACCTTCTCCGGTTTAATGTTTTCAAACGTTATGGCCAACAGGATAGATTGGATGGCCTGCGAACCTATTTGTTGTATTTTGTTACGATAATGCCTTTTGTAATTGCACCGTTTATTCCATCATTAATAGAAACGGGAAAAGCCAACAGAGCATATGCCACCAATGAACTCGGAGAGGATATGAATAATATCAACTTATGGATAAATCAATTGGAAAAAGATTCCATCCCGCAAAAATTTTCTGCGGATACTTTTGTTGTTAGAGAAAATCAAACAGATATTACGGCTGATATTGATTATACAGAATCTTCCAGTGGGATCGATCATATTCGCAAGTATTATCTCGACAGTGCAACTCTCAATAAACGGATTTTGAATGAGGACAGCGTAACGAGATTGAATGACAGTACGTATGTTTTTTATAAAGTGCCGGAATACATCTATGTAGATGATAACAATGTTTGGGAAAATGCGACAGTTCCGAAACTTTTGTCAAAAGACATTTACTATAAAGTCTTTGGCAGAAGCCAAATCGATAAAGCTCTTGTCCGGAAAAATCTTAATCGCGTGTCAGATAAGTATTTCACAAACGATTACAGACATTACAGCAATTACGATTCTTACGACTACACTTATCGATACACCGAAAGAATTCATGCGAAGTATCGGTTATACGAGATTATGCAAAGTATATATTCCATCAGCCAGAAGAAATTCAGATGGGATCGTAACGGGTTAAACATGTTTATTCATGTTTTTTATTACGTTGTACTTGCGCTATCATTAATGATCTTTGCTTTTCGACACTGTACCGTTAAAACTTTTTTTCTTACCCTGCTTGTTACGGTCCTGTTATTGGTACTGAGTGGTATCTTTATTGGCGTTTCAGGATTAGATAGCCGCGGAGGTTTCGGTATGATATTATTCTACTTTATTCTTTTCGGAATTATAGCGTTTGCAAGTTTTAATTCAACTATAAGAACGGCTATAGGAGGTATCAGCATCAACCTTTTTTTATGGCTCACACCATTTATCCCACTAGTTTCTGTTGCTCTTTATTATGAAATCCTTCGTTATCGGAGGGCTACAATGAAATACTATGCAGACGTTGAGTACGAATTGTTTAAAAATGAAGGATTACATTATTTGGTTGCAGAAGTAGCAGGATTTGTTATTCTACTCATTTTAATTGAACCGGTATTCAAAAGGCTTTATCGCAGATGGTATGCACTGCCAGAACAATAAAGCCGGAAATTAAAACAATGGAAGTGCCTTACTGATCCTGTTGATAGTTTCTTCTTTTCCCAACAACTCGGCAATTTCAAACACAGGCGGACCAAATTTACCTCCCACCAGCATAATACGCAATGGCAATTGCAATTCACCCGCTTTAATATTCTGCAAGGCTGCGAAGGCTTTAAAAGCGTCTTCGATAAAAGCGCTCCTCCATTCAGGAATCGCATTTAATTCTTCTGTAAAAGAGTGAAAGAAATTTCGCTTTACTTCATTCCATTTGGGCTTCACTGCGTCGACAGCATATTCCTTCGGGGATTGAAAAAAGAAAGAGCCTTGTTGTACAAAATCAGTTAAAAGCGTACAACGGTCTTTTATTAATGAGATTACTTTTCTAAGTAGTTCATCATCATCAACGTCGATCGTATGTGCTTTATAAATACTTCTGACTGCCGACTCCAAACTATTCACTTCCGACTTCTTAATCCATTCATGATTGAACCATTTTGCTTTTTCGTAATCAAACTTTGCACCGCCGCTATGCACACGTTCCATTGAAAATTTCTCAATCAATTCCTGCTTTGTAAATAATTCCTGTTCAGTACCATCGTTCCATCCCAATAAAGCCAATAAATTAATAAATGCTTCAGGCAGAAATCCTTTTTCTTTAAAGCCCTCAGTCAATTCATTATTTTTTGGATCGGTCCAGTTCATTGCAAAAACAGGAAAACCATACTTTGCACCGTCACGTTTACTGAGTTTACCATTCGGCCCCAATATCAATGGCAGATGCGCACACTTTGGCATATTTTCAAGGCCAAATAAATATTTCCATAGCAGTACATGTACCGGCGCGGATGGCAACCATTCTTCTCCCCGAAATGCGTGTGTTATCTTCATCAGGTAATCATCTACTACCACGGCCAGGTGATAGGTCGGCATTCCGTCAGCTTTCAGTAATACTTTGTCATCAACAACAGACGCATCAAAACTTACTTCGCCACGGATCATATCGATAAATGATACTGTCTCGTGTTCCGGCATTTTTATTCTGATCACATGTCTTACGCCATCGTTTAGTAACTTAACCGTATCATCTTTTGATAGGTTAAGAGAGTTTCGCATTTTCTGCCGGATGCTCTGATCGTATTGCGGAGATGAATTTTGTTCTGTTTTAAAATTTGTACGCATAGATTCCAACTCTTCCGGTGTATCAAAAGCGTAATAAGCGTGTCCTTCTTTCACTAATTGTTCTGCGTATTGACGATACAAAGCTTTGCGTTCGCTTTGCCGGTAAGGCCCATAAGCGCCGCCATGTAGCGGACTTTCATCAGGTTCAAGCCCTGCCCATTTCAGGCAATTAAAAATGTATTCTTCAGCCCCGGGAACAAATCGTGTTTGATCTGTATCCTCTATTCTTAAAATAAAATCTCCACCATGCTTTTTTGCAAACAGGTAATTGTATAAGACAGTTCTCACACCGCCTAAATGCAAACCACCTGTTGGGCTGGGTGCAAATCGTACACGAACTTTCTGATTCATAGGCTGCAAATATAAAATCTCTTTGAACGATGAGAAGAAAGACGATTTAAAATAGTAGTAGTTTTGATTTCAACAATGACAGATATTGCAAATAATGTGCTCAATCAAAATCCTTCCGGCCGGAAAAAATGGTGGAAAGGATATTGGATAAAGACGCCGTGGTTGTTAAAACAGACGTACTCTTCTTACACGTGGCATATACCTGTGAAGAAGAAAACTGTTTATCTCACTTTTGATGATGGCCCGCATATAGAGGCGACTCCATTTATTTTAGATGAACTGAAAAAATACAATGCACTTGCTACTTTTTTCTGTATCGGAAAAAATGTACTTGCGTACCCCGAGATTTTCAAACGAATTATTGATGAAGGTCACAGCATTGGCAATCATACTCAGAACCACCTGAATGGTTGGAAAACGGATAATGAAATCTATTTGAAAGATATTGCTGAAGCTTCGAAATACATTGATAGCGGATTATTCCGCCCGCCGTATGGGCGTATCACTTCTTTCCAGGCAAAGCATCTTCGGTCAGCCATGCGCGGTAGAAATGCACGTGTTATTATGTGGGATGTTTTAAGCGCCGATTTTGACATCACTATTACGCCGGAAAAATGTTTGGAAAATGTGATTTTTAATGCCAATCCCGGTTCAATAATTGTGTTTCATGACAGTCAAAAAGCTTTTCCAAAAATTCATTACGCTTTGCCAAAAATTCTTGAGTTTTTTTCTGAAAAAGGGTTTTCTTTTAGTTCGATTAAAGAAAATGATGAAGATAGAAGGATAGAATAGTTAAAATCAAGTTATTAAAAAAAACATCTGTAAGATGCTGATAATCAGCTTAAAAAATTAGGGCCTGGGTAGAAACCCTGGCCCGTTTTTAATCCGTACCCTATGAAAACTGATTTAAAGATAAAATAAATTTTCATTAATGCAAACTTATTTCCTGCGTTGTGCCATTAATTGTCACTGTAGCCATGCCATCACAAGCCCCCTGGCCATAGTCCAGTTCGGCCGTCCATTGACTGTTTGCAGAAGAGCTGCCCAATGAAGTTTTTATTTTCCCTTGTACGATCCATCGGCATAGGAATTTCTTTACTAACGGGATATCAATCGAGGACTGCCATGCCGCCAGCATATCCCCGTTTTTAAACTGGCCCGCTGAATTGCCTTCCATGGTGAAAACATCATCCAGCGCCATATCAGGTGTGTTGAGCCCATCGGTTTGAGTAATTACTTTATGATTATTCCATTCGGTATAGTTGCCGTTTGGCTTATCTAATCTTGCATTTTTCACATCAATTGTAAACTGGCGGTTACCTGTGCCGGTTGTATTCGAAATAGTTTCAGTACCAGCTACTTGAATGCTATCGATAGAGAACCCGTCAAATGTTACGGAAGCTGAATTGCCGACATTTATAAGACGGCCTGTATATGTAGCGATAATCTTGCCCTTACGTACATGTCCATCATTTCCCTGGCAACCACCGCCAAAATCAATGACTATTTGCAAAGGAAATATCGCTGGCGCTGCAAGCTTATTGATGGTGACGGTAAAACAGGTGAGTGGCCTTTCGGTAGACCCATCGCTGTTCATTATTCGGCCAAACACGCCTGTACCCTGCATACCCACATCATTATTCACGCCCATTACATTATCAAAAACATCGTTGAAAACAAATTCAGCTTCGGAGTTCGATTCAGCCGCCGTTAAAGAAACATTCCTTTGATCATCGGCAGACATACCGCTATCCTCTTTCTTGCAGGAGAAAATAATCAGTGCCGAAATAACAGTAAGCACTATAAAAAACCGGTAAGGGTTATTGACCAGCTTCATAACAAAGAGTCGATTTATAAACAGTCATTTAACGTATCTAAGAAGGTAAATATTGGTCAAAGTTTAACAGTTTGTGGTATTTTTTGAGAGCTTTGCAGCAAAAATCGAACCGATGCAGTTGATTGATACCCATTGCCATATTTACGCAGATGCATTTGATAACGATCGTAGAGAAGTAATTCAAAGGGCTATTACGGAAAATGTGGCCAAAATCCTGATGCCTGCTATCGATACAGAAACACATGAATCCATGCTGGCTCTTGAAACGGAATACCCTGAAAGCTGTGTCGCTATGATGGGGCTTCATCCCTGTTCCGTAAAGGCAGATTTTGAAACAGAACTTGATGTAATTAAAGACTATTACCAAAGGAGAAAATTCCTGGCAGTTGGGGAAATAGGCCTTGATTTCTATTGGGATTTGAGTTTCAAAGAACAGCAGTACAAAGCTTTTCGTCTGCAAATTGAGCTTGCGCTTCAGCACGATATTCCTATTGTAATTCATTCTCGCGACTCAACGGATGAATGCATAGAAATTGTAAAAGAATACCAGTCGGGAAAGCTTAAAGGTGTGTTTCATTGTTTTGGCGGTACATTAAATCAGGCGAAACAGATCATTGATCTTGGATTTTATTTAGGAATTGGCGGTGTATTGACATTCAAAAAATCAGGTTTGGATACTGTTTTAAAAGAATTAACTCTTGAAAGAATTGTGCTTGAAACAGATGCTCCTTACCTGGCACCCGTACCATTCAGAGGAAAAAGAAATGAACCCGGTTACCTGAAATATATCGCGCAGAAACTTGCCGACGTTAAAGAGATGGCGTTGGAACAGGTGGCAGCGGTAACGACTTCAAATGCAAAGGAATTATTCGGCCTTTAGCAGGTTAACCTTATTTTTGCAGCCCCAATAGAGGAAATATGTCCGTCCCGATAGCTATCGGGAGGTTGAAGGAGTTCCGATGAAGAATCGGGAGAAAGTGTGTATATGGGAAGAGACAGATGCGAAGCATTTAAAAAATAAAAGGAGACGTGTCCGAGTGGTTGAAGGAGCACGCCTGGAAAGTGTGTATACGGGAAACCGTATCGCGAGTTCGAATCTCGCCGTCTCCGCAATGATCGAGGAAAGATATTTTGTGTATATCCTTCAAAGTATGAAGGATATTTCTTTTTATGTGGGTCAATGTAATGACCTTGATAAGCGAATGTCAAAGCATTTTGATGGATTTAGCAAGTATACATCTGGCAAACGTCCGTGGCGGTTAGTGTATTTTGAAATGGTTCATTCAAGAACAGAGGCACTCAAAAGAGAAAAGGAAATCAAATCAAAGAAGAGCCGTAAGTATATTGAAGATTTAATAGCGGGCTGGGAAAAATAGACGACAGCCTCGAATGGTTGATGAGTCCCGAACCAATTCGGGAGAAAGTGTGTATACGGGAAACCGTATTGTCCCGATATTTCGGGAAATCTCGCCGTCTCCGCAATGATCGAGGAAAGATATTTTGTGTATATCCTTCAAAGCATGAAGGATTTTTCTTTTTATGTAGATTAATGATTAATTCGCACCACCTGCACCTTCCCATTACTCTTAGCTGCCACAAGCATATTTCCGTTTTTCGTTTTCAAACTAATCATACTTCTTACATCACCGTCAATAAATAAACCTGTTTGAGAATAGGGTAGCGCATTGAATTTACCCGCACCATCATTTTTAAGCACAAGCCCAATGGAAGCATCCAGCGGTCCTGTTTGTACGCGAAACGGGTAAAGATTACCTGCCAGCAAAAGATCTTTCTTCCCGTCGTTATCAATGTCAAAAGAAATTATTCCATTTAATGCGCTTTCCTGTGCTTCTACCGGCAGGGGGATAACAGTAAATGTATTGTTGCCATTATTCTGCAGGTAAACAGACTGCAGTAGTTTAGCATTAATCGTTTTTGAATTCCCCAGTTGCTCACTACTCAAAATATCGGTGAGACTTGCTTTTGCATAATCTTCATAATGCAAAAACTTTTTTTGTATGGAAGGAATCTGGCTTGCCAATTCATCTTTTGTATTCCAGGGATAATTAATGCCTCCATTATAATAACACAAAAGCGGGTTGACCACACCTGGATTGTAAAATGTTCCGTAGGTAATAGTGAGCGGCTCTTTATCATTAGGTTTAAAAGGACTGTTTAGTCCAATGTTGCCAATCACAAAATCAATATCACCATCTCCGTCGAAATCATCTGCTGCAATTCGTCGCCACCAACCGTCTGTTTGATCAATATGATATTCTGCGCTTTTGTCAATCAATGTCCCTTTGTCGTTGATAAAAAGATGAACCGGCATAAACTGGCCAACAACCATTAAATCCTGCCAACCATCTTTATTGATATCAATCCATGTAGCATCGCTTACCATGCCAACACGACTCAGCGATGAATAATGTGCAGGATCTTCTTTTTCAAAACGAATTGAACCAGGCTTGCTTCTGTTTTTAAGTAGATAGCTTTCCGGCGCAACGGGAAATTGCCCTGGGGAATACATGCCTCCTATAAATAAATCTGGCAATCCATCTTTATCAATATCTGCTGCTCTTGCACAAGAACTGCTGATCGTTTCCAACGGTAATGCATTTTCGACTTCTTTGAAGTTTCCCTTGCCATCATTTTCAAAAATGCGGTCCTGGTAATTTCTACTGGATGGAACATATTCTGCGCCACCGCTTACCAAATACAGATCACTATCACCATCATGATCCATGTCAAAGAACAACGCATCTGTAGTTACAGTCTCAGTTTTATTATTCCACGGTTGGACAGATGCCGGTGAAAAATGGCCGTCTTTATTTTGCAGGTAAAGTTTACTTTCTTGTCCGGCAGTCGCGCCAATAAAAAGATCTTCCAGGCCATCATGATTTACATCTGCTTTTGCAAGGCAAGGCCCGGTCTTCGAAAGTTGAAACGGTAATAAAGGATTCACTTTAATATCAACAAATGGTGATTCTTTATGTGTATAATCAATACCTGATTGATCCGTGATTTCAGTGAACATCGATTTGTTTTCTGAAATTGTATCAGTTCCTTTATCACTGGCTGCGCTTTCTTTCATTACGATTGTAGAATCTGATTTTACATTTTGCAGTCGGGAGACTTTCCCCCCCGGCCAGTAAACAGTGACATCATTTATAATACTATCTTTTCCAAGACCGATGTGCATCACAGGATCTACTGTAGATTGAAAACCGCGATTCAAATATTGCTCCTGCCACTGTTTACCCATGGCTGACGTAACTACTACTTTAGCACCAATACCCTGTGTATTCTGACGGTCGCCGTCAAAACGGATTTTTAAAAAATGACCTTCTTTTCTTTCAACGGCGTTGTTTTGATAAATCGTTGCTTCACCTTCCAGGTTGTTAATTACAAGATCAAGATCACCATCATTGTCCAGGTCAGCATAAGCGGCGCCATTGCTTACCATATCTTTTTTTAATCCCCATTCTGTAGTTGCATTTGAAAAACGCAGATCATGATTGTTTCTGAAAATATAATTGCTTAAAGCCGGAGTTCGCATTTGGCTGATCTGTTCCCACATTTTCTTTTTATCACGTACAGGGCTTTTCGACTTCGAAGAATATTGAAGCCCGTATTTTACAAAATCAAGATTAGTCATATCACGCAATACTCCATTCGAAACAAAAAGATCTTTCCATCCATCATTGTCAAAATCGGCAAACAGCGGCGACCAACTCCAGTCTGTATTTGATACACCGGCCAGTTGCCCTACTTCACTGAAAATGGGTATACCATCTTTATCGTTTCCATTATTCAATTGTAACGTATTCCGCATTTGCTGCCGCTGAAATCCAAGACTTACACGAAGCATGTATTTATCATAGTTATCCGGGCCTTCCAACGTCTTCTGGCGAAAATTATCTTCGGGTAACATGTCCAACACCATTACATCTGTTTTGCCGTCGTTATTATAATCAGCGATATCGGAACCCATTGAAAACTCAGAGATATGTCGTGCTGCTGTGTTCAACACTTCCCTGAATGTTCCATCATGATTATTCAGGTATAGAAAATCCCGTTCATCATAGTCGTTCGTAACATAGATATCCGGCCATCCATCATTGTTTAAATCGCTTACTGCTGCACTCAATCCAAAATTTAAACCACTACCATCGATATTAGCCTGTTCGCTGATGTCGGTAAAATGTCCGTTATCATTTCTGTATAAACGATTGCCAAATTTGGGATGCCGCGTTTTTCTTAGTTTCTCTGAATTGAAGAATGGATTATAAAACATATCGGCATGGTTCACCATAAACATATCGAGATCACCGTCATTATCCATGTCGAAAAAATTCACCATTGTAGTAAATGTACCGGGTGCATCAAGGCCATATTCTTTGGCGGATTCTTTGAAATGGGGAATACCGTTGACAACGCCGGTATTGATGTATAACTCTTTTGTTCTGTCTTCATCGCTGCCGGGCCCTGAATAGCACAAATAAATATCAGGAAGATGATCTCCGTTTACATCGGCGATTGCCACACCGGTTTTCCATTTGCTTCTGGAATGAAATCCACATGTTTCAGTTATATCCTCAAAACTTAAATTTCCTTTGTTCAGATAGATTTTATCAGGGGACATGTTTGCAGAAAAAACAATGTCAGGTAAACCATCATTGTTTAAATCGCCGGTTGCTACGCCGCCTCCATTGTACAGGTATTCATACGTATCAATGTTATAATCTTCTGTTTCCTTCAATTCATTCTTGAAATGAACATTGGAATGATCAGAAGAAACTTCTGTAAAAAGAAGTTGTGATTCTTTTTTATCAGAACAGGAAACAAATAGCAGAGAACAACTGAAAATGATAACAAGGGTAAAAAAAAACGATTGAGAGATATCAACTGATTTTCTGCTAAGCCCTAAGTAAATGCTGACTGATTTCATTGGAGCACAAAAAACTGCCATAATGAAGTAATGATCGGAAAGCTACTTTTTTTGTCAATAAGAAAAAAATACCGCGACAGGGTGCATGGAAGCCCATTGTAAAAGCAGACTGCGTCGTCCTGAACGAACTATACAGGCGATCTCGTACGTGTTTCTGAAGAAGGCTGCTGCAATAACAAAAAAATAATATTCTAATATCTGCGGTGGCTAGGCAGTTTTGCGTGTCTTCTAATCGATAATATGTATGAAATTGTAGACTCACCTATTAAGGTTTAAGAAATTATTGGATGAATTAGCACAGCTCAGCAGGGTTGGTGTGCAGGAACAGTGCAACTTTAGAATGTTTATTGTAAAACCAAAACCAACTATCATGAAGCTGCTATGCCCTAAGTTTTGGCCAAGTCTGGCCAGGCTTACACCAGCGACCAAGAGTTTTTTATTTACTCTTTGGTTAATTTGTTTTGCAGGTGTTTTTGCCAATGCTCAAAGTAATTTAAACATTACCGGTACAGTTAAAGACGAAAAAGGTGATCCTGTTTCCGGAGCCTCTGTTGTAGTAAAAGGAACAAACAATGGGGTAAGTTCTGATAACGCCGGAAGTTTTAAAATTACGGTTGCCGGCGATCGTGCCACACTGGTTATTTCCTCTGTAAGTTATCAGCCTACTGAGGTTACCGTTACAAAATCCGGCTCTATTGATGTAACGCTGACAAAGCGTGAAAACACTTCAGAAGAAGTTGTTGTTGTCGGATTCGGTACACAGAAAAAAGTAGATGTAACCGGCGCTATATCTTCTGTTTCCGGTGATAAACTGAACCAGGGAATTAATAACTCTGTTGCCAATTCCCTCCAGGGGCAGGCAGCAGGTGTTACAGTTATTCAGAACTCGGGTCAGCCCGGTGGTGATGTAAACATTGTGATCAGAGGTACCGGTACCATCAACGATAATAGCCCTCTATATGTGATCGATGGAATTATTTCTCCCGGCATCGGTGGACTGAACCCCGCTGACGTTGAAAATATTTCTATACTTAAAGATGCCGCATCTGCTGCGATTTACGGATCGCGAGGTGGCAACGGTGTAGTTATTGTGACAACCAAAAAAGGAAGAAGAAATCAGAAAACACAAATTTCACTGAATACAAGCCAGGGAAGTCAACGTGCATGGAGAATGCCTTCTGCATTAAACGCAGCAGACAGGAACATGATATATAAGGAAGCATTGACAAATGACGGCACTCCGACAACCGATCCAAGGTGGGATTATATCAACGATCCGAATAATGCAATTACCCGCACTGACTGGTTTAAAGAAATTCTGAAACCCGGGTATATCTCCAGCCAGGACCTTGCTATCAGGGGTGGGTCAGGAACATCTAATTATTCATTCAGTCTTGGGTTCCTGAACAACGATGGTATATTAATGGGCAGTAAGTATAAACGGTATAATCTTCGGTTCAATAGCCAGCACGAGCTTATCAAGAATCTTACATTCGGAGAAAACATCTCGGTGGTATTCTCTAACACAAAAGTTGCGGAAACAAGAGGCGATTACGATGGTGTGCTGAGTGCCGCAATGTTCGATTATCGCGATATACCAGTCTATGTTGACAAGGCCAACCAGATATACGGAACTCCTTCCAGCGATTTTCCAAATCCCGTTGCATCACTCAACAGTAAGGACAATGTTACAAAAGGTGTAAGCATGCTGGGAAATGCTTACCTCGAGTATAAATTCCTGAACATGTTTACGGTGAAAACCGATTTTGGATATGATTGGGAGTTTGCAAAAAATAAAAACTTTACAGCAATTGCACAGGGCGGTGGCCGCGGTTTGCAGCAGAACAGCCTTTCTGAAAGTTATGCTACCAATAATATCTGGATATGGAATAACACATTGAGTTTTGATAAAACATTTGGCAGCCATCATGTAACAGCGTTGGTGGGTATGTCTGCAGAATCTGGTTTGTATGAATCTTCAAGTGGTGGTACAGCATATAACTTTACTAACCAGGATCCGGCTTTAAGGTATTATGACAATGCCGGTGATTTTTCAAGAGATCATGCACACGGCAACGCTGATGATTATACCCTGCAAGGTTATTTCGGAAGAGTGACTTACGAATACAATGAAAGATATTTATTGGCGGCAAACATCCGCAGAGATGGGTCGTCCAAATTTGCACCTGAGCGTCGCTGGGGTACTTTTCCCTCCGTATCTGGTGGATGGAGATTATCAAAAGAAGCTTTTTTTCCATGGAAAGATGCGGTGTCTGATTTAAAGATCCGTGCAAGCTGGGGCCAGTTGGGTAATGACAAAATACCGAACTATCAATACTTCAGCACCGTGAACAGTGTCGGATCACCTACGTTGAACGGTGTTCCTTTTACGGCAGTTGCACAAAACAGCCTGGCTAACAACAATATTCATTGGGAAAAAACGACGCAAACCGATGTGGGCATAGACCTTGGCCTGATGAAGAATAAAATATCAATCACTGCAGACTACTTCGATAGAAAAACAAGCGATATCCTGGTGCAGGTGCCATTAGTTGCTTCTTATGGTGTAGGCATTGCTCCTTACCAGAATGCAGGCGTAGTATCTAATAAAGGATACGAACTCGGGGTTACCTACAGGGGTACGCCAAGCCGCAAATTCAATTACCAGGTTACAGCGAATGTTGCTGCTGTTAAAAACAAGCTGGAAACATTGGGTGTAGAAGGCAGTCATGAAATCTTTGTTTCAAACTATAAGAATGTACTGGTAGGAAGGGTAGCAGAAGGTGCGCCGATCGGCCATTTCTACGTATTGGATGCGATGGGTATCTTCCAATCGCAAACAGAAGTTGACAACTATAAAGACAAGAACGGTAACGTTATTCAACCGAACGCAGTAGCCGGCGACGTTAAATTCCGGGATACAGATGGTGATGGTACTATCAGTGCAAAGGATAGGATCAACGCTGGAAACAGCTTTCCAAAATTCACTTACTCGTTGAATATTTCTGCGAACTACACTGGTTTTGATTTCAGCATGTTCTGGACCGGTAGCCAGGGAAATAAGATTTTCAACGGTTTGAAATTGGGTGAAGAATTCTTACAGGGAGTTGGTTATAACGCCAGCCCGGAGATCCTTGGAAGATGGACGACGACAAACCCCAGCACAACAATTCCTCGTGCAACGTTTGATGATAAGAACAGCAACAAGCAGTTCAATACCCTGTATATCGAAGACGGAAGCTTTCTGCGTATGAAATATCTTACATTGGGCTACACATTCGGCGATAATATCATTGGTAAGAAAATACAAAAACTGCGGGCTTACGTAACGTTGCAAAACATGATTACGATTACCAAATACACAGGGTTTGATCCGGAAATCGGTGCAGACGTGAATGCGTACCGGAATATTTATGGTGTGGACCGTGGTGCGTATCCACAGGCAAAAGCATTTATGGTGGGTATTAACTTTAACTTTTAACAATGACGCTCATGAAAAAATATTCAATCTTTATACTTGCATTGGGCGTATTGAGCTCCTGCAAGAAAAGTTTTCTTGATAAAGAACCGCATTCGTTTACCAGCGCGGTATTCTGGCAAACAGCCGACCAGGCAGAATCTGCTTTGGCAGGCGCTTATGTACCATTAAATTCAGAAGAGGCCCTTGGCGGTGAGGAATGGACCGGCATGGAAGCATTCAGCGATATCGGCTACCTGAATGATCGTGGTTACCCGGATTTCATTGCTATGACGGAGTTCAGAGCCAACCAGAATACAGAAGGTGACCTGAGTTTAAATAGCTATACAGAATACTACCAGGTTATTAAAAGGGCAAGTGATGTTGTAGCCAATGTGCCGGCTATTGACATGGACGCTGCTCAAAAGCAACGGATCCTTGGCGAAGCGAATTTCTTATTAGGCTGGTCTTATTTTACAGAGGTCGAACGCTATGGCGGTGTACCGATTTATGATCCTGCAGATCCACAATCACCACTGGTGAGAGCAAGCGAAGCAGATACCTGGGCTAAGATAGAGCAGGTACTAAAAGATGCTACCACACAGCTTTCATGGGATCATGAAGAAGGCCGTCCGGGTCTTGGAGCTGCCTGGGGATTGCTGGCAAAAGTGTATGCTTATCAGTCAAAATGGACGGATGCAAAAACAGCTGCAGAAACGGTAATTAGCTCCGGAAAGCATTCTTTGTTTCCTGTATTCAGGGATTTATTTACGTTCGACAATGTGACTGCAAGTGAAAATCTTTGGGTACTCGGTGCAAGACAAGGTCAATATCCCATTACACCAACACTCTATTTACCGAATGATGTTTGGGGCGGAACTCATGATGAGGTAGTAGGTAACGGTTGGAGATTGGTTAGTGCAACCGAAAATTTCTATGACTCGTACGATCCGCAAGATGTAAGAAAACTGGCTACAGTAGCAAAAAAAGATCAGGATACCGTTACTTATAATGGTTCAAGGGATGTATTGAAGGCGCCGAATAATTTATCGCCTGTTGTTTGTGTGAAATTTCAACGGGCGTTTGAGAATCCTTATACAGATATATTTCCAGGTTTGAGCATTGCTGCTATTCGCTATGCGGACGTATTATTGCTGGATGCAGAAGCCATCATGAACCTGAACGGCGGTGGGCCGCAAAACAGATCGGTCGCTGTAGCCGCCGCGGCTGCGCCATTTAACCTGGTGCGCCAACGCGCAGGTCTGCCTGCAATAGCAGAACCTACGTTTAACGACCTGATGTATGAACGTAAGGCTGAACTCGCATTTGAAGGTGGCGATCGTCACTTTGACCTGGTGCGTTGGGGCCTTGCTGCAGAAGTATACAATGCCCTGCCGGCAGAAGGTACTTACAAACCTGCGAGAACATTTGATCCTGCAAAGCATCGCTTGTTGCCATACCCGCAAAGCCAGATCGATATCAGTAACGGAACGATAACACAAAATCCGGGTTACCAATAGAGGTAAATGGATTTATTATAAAATCAAAAAGGGAAAAGAATCTATCTTTTCCCTTCTTTTATGTAATTAATGTTTACCGCGGTTGAATTGTACGAGCCTGAAATAAGTTGACCAATCAAAGGAGGTCAACAATGAAAGAAAAAATCAATTTGCGGCAACGGCGTGTATTCAGCGATGCCATTAAAAAGAAAGCAGTCAAAGACATAGAATCAGGGATTGTATCAGTGCTTGCTGTGTCAAGGGAGTATGGAGTAAGTTTTCAGGCAGTGTATGGATGGCTTAATAAGTATTCGCGACATTTGCAGACATCTAAAACAATGGTAGTGCAAACGGAAAGCGAAGCATATAAGAGAAAAGAACTGGAAGAAAAGATTCAGGAGTTGGAAGCGGCACTGGGTCGTAAACAGTTGGAGGTTGAATTTCTAAACAAGTTAATAGATCAGGGTAAACGAGAATTGGGAGTTGATTTGAAAAAAAAGTTTTTCACTCCACCCTTCAGTGGTTCCGGGTCAACACAAGAGAGCACGGATACAAAATGAAAGACGTTTATGAAGTAGCCTGCATCAGCAAGCAGGCTGTTCATCAACGTAGAATCCGGGAACTACAAAATACAGGTAAAGCAAATGAGTTCTTTGAAAAAGCCAATAAAATAAGAAAGGGGCATCCACGTTCCGGATGCAGGAAAATGGCTCTGGATATGGTTTGTAAAGGATGGGGAAGAGATAAAATAGAAAATCTGTTGCTGAAAAGTGGTTACCGGATTTGCTACCCGCCAAACTATACCCGGACGACCCAGGCTCAGCATGAGCTGTATTTTCCTAATCTTATTGAAGGGTTGGAGTTAACAGGTGTTAATCAGGTAATACAAACAGATATTACCTACTATCGTATAGGTGATAAGTTCTATTATCTGGTATTTATAATTGACGTCTATTCCCGGCGCATTGTAGGCCATATGGCAAGCAAGACGCTGGAAGCTGAAGCAAACATCAAAGCATTAACTAAAATGCTTGATATAAGAAAGAATGATTGCCTGGATAATTTAATTCATCATTCAGACAAAGGCAGTCAGTATATAGACAAAGAATATTTGAAAATTCTAAAAGAAAATAAGATCCGCATCAGCATGTGTAATCAGGGATGGGAGAATGCATATTCAGAAAGAATAAACAGAACGATTAAAGAAGAATATCTGGATGGATGGGAAATAAAGGACTATGCTACATTAAGCCGCCTTTTGAAAAAAGCAGTACATCATTACAACCATAAAAGGCGACATCAAAACTTAAATTGGCAGACTCCCGTAGCAGTTGAAATAAATGTGAAAAAACTACAGCCCAATGATCGGTTTAAAATGAAGCTGTACAATCATTTAGAAGATTATCCACAAAATAGATGTGAATAGCAAAAAAGAAAAAAAGAAGCAAAAAAAGAAAAGTAGTACTAATATTAATAATTGAAAAAAGTCAACCTTATTCAGGCACATACAAATATTCAACACTCAATATCCAATGCTCAATGTTCAATAAAGAATGATCAACATTAAAACGGATTTATACATTGTCTTATTTAGCCAAATGCGCATTCAGTTCCTGTATGTTTTTACACGACAACTGATCCATTACCTGTTGTAACTGTTTTTTTAGAATAGCAATCGTATGATTACCTCCGTTTTTACCCAATGCCGCCACGCCATACATAAATGAACGGCCCATAAATACAAAGTCGGCCTTGCTTGCAAGCACTCTCGCTACGTCAACGCCCGAACGTACACCGCTATCCATCATTACCGGTATTTTATTACCACATACGTCCTTCACCCGTTTTAATGATCTGATCGCTGATTCACCGGCATCCAACTGACGACCGCCATGATTAGATACAATTACGCCATCCAATCCAAGTTTTAATGATAGCTCAGCGTCTTGTTCAGAAGCCACACCTTTCAATACCAGTTTGCCTTTCCATTTATCCCGCAGGTAAGCAATCTTATCATTGTTCAACCGTCCATTAAATGTTTTATTCATGAACAACCCCAGGTGATGCATGTTCATCCCTTTTGGAATGTATGGTTTCAGGGTGGCAAATTCAGGCGAACCATGCAATAACGTTTTCATTGCCCAGCGTGGCCTCCCCATTATTTGAACAATATTCTTAATCGTCATTCTTGGCGGCATAGCCAGACCATTCTTTATTTCCTTATGACGATAGCCAAATGCGGGAACATCTGCGAGAACCACCAGGACGGGATATCCTGCGGCTTCTGCTCGTTTTAATAGATCATCTGTGATGGTTCTCTCTGCCGGATGGTATAACTGAAACCATGCTTTTCCCTGGGTAATCTCTGCAATCTTTTCAATACTGCTTGTTGTTACCGTACTTAGTATGAAGGGGATATTATTTTCAAAAGCCGCTTTAGCCAGTATTTCAGGTGCGCCAGGCCAAAGCAATCCTTGTAAGCCTACCGGCGCAATTCCGAATGGAGCATCGTATGTATGACCAAACAAAGTGGCTTTCATATCACCACCTTCATGGGTACTGATATATTTTGGAACGAATTCCACACGTTGTATATCGGTGATGTTTCTGCGAAGATTCACTTCTTCATTACAGCCACCATCGAGATAGTCAAACGCAAAACCCGGAATGGTTCGTTTTGCTTTTTCGCGTAACAGATCGATAGACGGATAATTCGGATTATATGCGAGTTTCATTTTTAATGATTAATGCGATAAATATACAACTGCAACCTTTTAATTTCTAACCTTTACCCCCTTTGCATCATATAGTGGTCCCTTTACAATTTTCCCTTTGATCCAGTTGCCAAACACCAATATTTCAGTTGGCGTATCAATCGCTGACAATTCAACGGGTAAATAGGCAAATGCTATCGATGATTTTATAAACGATCCATAAGCGCCGGAAGTAACTCTTCCACATACGTTGCCGTTTATACGCACCGGTTCATTGCCCAATACAACGGCTTTCGGGTTGTCTAACACGATTGTTACCAGCTTCTTTTTAATCGTATGTTTAGCCAATGCCTCACTGCCCCGAAATTCTTTGCCCTTCGCCACTGCAAAACCGAGTCCTGCTTCCAGCGGCGTTTCATCAGGACTTACATCAGCTCCCCAATAGAGATATCCTTTTTCGGTTCGCAAGGAGTCAATTGCTTTATAGCCGCACACCAACATTCCAAACGATTTTCCTGCTTCATACAGGGTTTGCCAAAGCTCCAGACCTTTTTCAGCAGGCGCATAAATTTCGTAACCCAATTCGCCGACGAAAGTAACGCGAACCAGTTGCACAGGTATGCTGCCGATACTGGTTTCCCGCATAGCTAAAAATGGAAATGCATTGGTTGAAAGATCAATATTGATTAATGTACTTATTATATCCCTTGCTGCCGGTCCCCAGATACCAAAGCAGGTAAGACTATTGGTAATATCTTTCAGGAAAACAGATCCATCTTCCGGAAGATGATCACTTAACCAGGCCATGTCGTGACTGTTCAATGCCGTTCCTGAAATCATACGGAATGCAGTGTCTGCCGTTTGCGTGATTGTTATATCACTTTCTACACCGCCTTCTTCGTTCAGCATCTGTGTATAGGTAACAGCGCCTTTACCTTTATTTACTTTATTCGCACACATATATTCCAGCCATTCACCGGCACCCGGGCCACTGATTTCTATTTTTGAAAAAGAAGACTCATCATATAATCCGGCTTTTTCCCTCGTCGCCAATGATTCAGTAACAATCGCAGTACTCCAGTTCTTGCCCGCCCATCCTTCCGGCCTGAGTGATTCATAGGCAGCATCCTCATTGTTTGCATAATAATTCACTCTTTCCCATCCGGATTTTTCACCAAATACAGCGCTGTTATTCTTGTGCCATTCATACGCCGAACTTAGCTTCAATGGTCGTCCTGCCTGTCTTTCATCTCCCGGGTAGCGGATGTCATAATACATTTCATAATTTTCGGTTACCCGTGCCAGTGTGTAAGAGAATGATTTGTATTGAGCGCCGAAACGACGGATATCCATTTCCCACAGATCCATGGTAGGATGACCGTCGATTAACCAGGCCGCCATTTCCCGGCCAACGCCACCCGCACCTGCAATACCGTGGGCGCAAAAGCCGGCAGCAACAAAAAATCCTTTTACGGCTGTTTGACCCAGGCAAAACTCATTGTCAGGTGTAAATGCTTCCGGGCCGTTAATGATCTTACGGATCGGCGCAGTGGCCATCGCCGGTACACGCATTGTGGAGTTGACCATTATTTCTTCAAAACGGTCCCAGTCTTCCGCCAATAGCTTACCGTTGAAATCCTTTGGTACTTCATCTATCAATTCATGATTCAGAAATGCCGCGGCTGATTTCCGTTCATAGCCACCCATTACAAGTCCGGCTCCATCCTCCCGGTAATAAACAAGATTATCGGGATCCCGCAGTGTGGGTAAATGAGCATCGGTTTTAGACACATTTCTGAAAGCAGCTGTTACAAGATACTGGTGGCTCATCGGTATGATCGGTACACGCACATTCACCAATCTCGCTATTTCTGCTGTATATAAACCGCAGGCGGCAACTACTTTTTCTGTTTTTATGATTCCTTTATCTGTGGTGACAGATACAACATGATTGTTAGATACATCAATAGCAGTTACCCTTGTTTGTTCAAATATCTTTACACCCATTCTTTTGGCTTCTTTTGCCATAGACGTACAAAGCAGGCTTGGATCAAGGTAGCCGTCTGTGGGTAAGTAAGTAGCCGCTCTTACATTTTCAATGGAGAGTAAAGGAAATAATTCTTGTGCCCTTAGCGGTGAGATCTCTTCAAGCGGCAAGCCAAAGGTAGTAGCCCAGCCCACCTGTTTTTTTAACTCCTGCTCACGTTCAGGTGTACACGCTAACCGGATACCGCCACATTCTATCCAACCGGGATCGGTATCATGGTTTTTAGATAGTTGCCTGTATAGTTCTGCACTGTACATCATCATCGATGTGAGTGAAACGGATCCGCGCAATTGGCCCACCAGCCCAGCGGAGTGAAATGTAGAGCCGCTGGTTAATTCGCCCCTTTCTACAATAATAACATCACGCTGACCCCTAAGCGCTAAATGATAAGCGATGGATGCTCCCCCAACGCCGCCACCAATGATGACAATGCTTGCCTGTTCCGGTAGTTGATTCATGTATCGTATTTCTTTAAGTTCTTAAGAATAATTGTGAATGATTCATCAGTCAGATCCTTCAACGCAGCGTTCCATTTTTTAAGACCCCATGTTCTGAAATCAAAATCAATGGGAGAGATGGCCTCTTGTATCGATGCCCACAACGTCCAACCGTATCGTGCAATCACCGACCACGCTTTAGCCCTTGCTATTTTGCCTGGTAAATGTTCGTTCCAATAGGTTTTACAAAAGAAAGCAAGTTCGTTGTCATCCAGGAAAAGTTCATTCGCAAGATTACCGATTTCAAAAGAAGCTTCATTCTGCCCGGCATATTCATAGTCAATAATCCAGATCTTATTGCCATCATCTATAAAGTTTTCCGCAAGCAAATCATTGTTACACGACACAAACGATTCTGCTGTATCAGCCAATTGTTTTTCAAGAGCCACTATCAAATGTTCTTTATCGAGATAATGATCGGGCATAAAATATTTATTTTCCAATACAGTTTGCAGGTATTTTTTTCGGATAACCGGAAAATAAAAGTCGCCATGAAATGATTGGCTGCTATGTAACTTTTTCAATGCGATCGCCATGCGAGCTAATAACTCTTTGTTCTGATGAATATCTTCTGCATGCAATGTCTTGCCGTGAATCCAGTTTAATACCATTGCATGTTCTTCAGGATATGCGGCAATCAATTCTGCGCCGATACCTGCTGTATAAGCCAATGCAGTATTAATCCGTTCATTTTCCCGGTTGATGCATAATGCAGCAGAAGAAGGATCACTGATGCGTAAAAAATAATTGCCGGAAGAAGTAGTGACGCAGAAATTTCTATTGGTAAGTCCGCCATGCAGGGGTTCTACCGAAAGAACATTTTTTAATACAGGTATCCTTGCGATCAATTGATTGATGGGTTCATCCTGTTGTAAAAAGCTCATCGTCGTTTTTCTTTCAGATTGTTTTAACCGGTCCCTTAAACCATTTTTTTACAGACAAATGCCACCAGATCCATAAAAACAGCAATGTCAATCCCACTAGTATCGGCGCATAGTTTACAGCCAGCCATGTGAAATCTGCATTGCCTGGTACAGCGGCTGGTTCAAAGGGTAAAATGAAATATACACACATGATCGCAATCTCCGCGATAGCAAGAATGTTCATCCATTTGTAATTGTTGCCCATATTCCAGGCGCCTTGCACAAAACTTTTACCCAGCTTCCAACGCAGCCATATCGGGATAAGAAACGCCAGGTAAAGACCAATAACACCGACTGAAACAACGGCATAAAAAGCAGTTGGTATTCCACGGGGACTTTTCCATAGTGCGGGCAACGTAATGACTATTCCAATGATCGCAGAGGCGAGAACAGCATTTGCCGGCACCTGGTGTTTGTTCACCTTTGACCAATGCTTGTGACCCGGTACTGCGCCATCACGGGAGAATGCAAATAGCATTCTGGATGAAGAAGTGAGACAGGCTATTGCACAGAATAACTGTCCGGCGGTTGAAATCAGTAACACAAACTTAAAAAGGAGGGGAGAGAGTGCATTGCTGATGATAGTGATCACTGAACCTGTGCCATAAGGATTCACTTGCGGATCAAATGAACTCACTACCTCTGGTTTGGTAGCTGCATATAAAAACGCCAATAACAAAATATACCCTCCTACTGCTGAATAGAAGATGGATTTCCAGATGCCTTTTGCGGCGGATATATGTGCATCTTTTGTTTCTTCGGAAAGATGCGCCGATGCATCGAAACCGGTGATGGTGTATTGCGTTAATAACAAACCTAACGGTAACACGTATATCCAGAAAGTAGTACCATTTGAAAAACCGGAATTATTGATTCGTGCTGTGAATATCCATTTAATACCCTGGTGTTGCGCCGGTGCAATGATCAATATGAGAATGATAATTGCAGCGCCGAATACATGCCACCACACAGAAATGTTATTGAAGATGGCTAATACTTCGCTGCTGAAACAATTCAGGATAGTAATCAGGATCATGATTACTGCAAACCAAAAGAACTGTTGATTGATACTATCACCATTTAAAAAGCTTGTAGCATACGATGGAAAATAAGTGCCAATGCTGATGTTTAAAAAAGTAGCAGCTCCGTATACCACAGATGCCGTGATGGCAAGCAGCCCGACAAGATTTAACCAACCGGTATAAAATCCTGCTTTTGCGCCACCGAGCTTTGACGCCCACCAGTAAATACCGCCCGAAACAGGATATGCCGAGGCCAGTTCTGCGAGACAAAAACCAATGATCAATATAAAGCCTGCTACTATCGGCCAGCCCCATGAAATAGCCACCGGGCCGCCATTGTTCCAGGCCTGGCTGAATGTAGTAAAGCAACCGCTGAGAATGGAAATAATAGAAAATGAAATAGCGAAGTTGGAAAAGCCGCTGAAGCTTCTTTTTAATTCCTGTTTATAACCCAGTAAAGCCAGAAGGCGTTCGTCTTCAGAAATAATCTCTCCTTCTGATGCATTGTTAGTTTCGGTTGTCCCTGCCATCAGCCAAGTTATCGAAAATGAAGGAATTTTTTATGAGGTGGCGGAGGGTATGTAATGATTGAGGGGCAATACCTCATGTTATAAAACCGGTCAGGTATGAATGTAGCGACCTGTGAAAGGAAAAGCTCTGTTTATTGGTGTTCCTCGGAACATCTATGTAAAAAAATTCAACGATAGGAATGTAATAAGAAAGTGTTTATAGAAAAAGCATACGACAGTTGCAGGGTTCGATTTAAAAATAGATTTGTGTAAAATCGGATACTGTATAATTATTTTGTTAATTTTAAAACTTGGTTGAGGCATATATTTTTAATTGCCAATATATGAGTTGAAAAGCTCAGGGGAATTTTTTAAACCGCAACAGTAGTAGCTCTTTTAGAATCACCTCCAGGTTATTAAGCACTTAATTTAAGTAGACCATAAGCATAATCAAATCAAAAAGACTTTGAAAAGAAATTCAGAGGAATGGAGAATTGTATGGCTTATACTGACGTCTGCTTGCTACAACGAATAGCCGAAGGTGATGAAATCGCTTTCAAAAGACTGTTTGATAATTACTATAACAAACTAAAACGTTTTTCCCTGCTATTTATAAAAGATGGTCAGGGCTTTGAGGAAATCATACAGGACGTGTTTGTGAAGATCTGGCTACACAGGCAACAATTAACTATGATTAATAATATGGATGCCTATATATATACTATGACGCGCAACGGTATATTAAATGAATTGAAAAAAGCATCGCGTAAAAAAAAGGCCCACGAAGGTTGGCTATTAAGCGCTATACACAATGCCAATACGGAAACGGTAGAAAACAATCATGATGCACACTATGCAGAATTTTTAAACAAAATGATACGCAGCCTTCCACCACAACAACAAAAGATATACATTCTTAACAAACTGGGCAACCACACAAAGAAGCAAATTGCCGCAGAAATGGGCCTTTCTCAGGAAACAGTAAAAAAACATTTACAACTCGCCAACCGCTCATTGAAAAAAAATGCGCATACCTGGAAAATATTCAAATTGCACGGGTTGCTTTTTTTTCTATTCACCAGCTTCTAAAAAATTTCCGTAAAAGATTACCCCTTTTGCCTGTTTACTGTTGTCTAAGCAGTTTAACGTACGTTGATATCAGTTATGAATAAAGAGCGGTTAAAGTTTTTATTAAAAGCCTTATCCAAAAAAGAAATCTCCGGAGAAGAAGCCGAAGAGTTATTGACTTTTATTGGTCAGGAAGGAACCACTGAAGAGATTGAGACAGCGATACTCAACGAATGGAGCGCTATAGAACTGATATCTTTTCAGGAAGAAAATGATGAACGGGAACGTTTATTTTCTAATATTATCCAAACAATCAAACCGAAAAATGCCGATGATAATGTGCCTCTTCGGACTATTCAAGAACCCCGGAAAACAGGCATCCGTGTATGGTGGTCGGCTGCGTGCTTCATACTTGCCATAGCGGGCAGTGTTTTTTTTATACTGAATAAAAAAGATACTAACGGTGACGCTATAGTTGCAAAGAATGAAGAAAAAAAAGGAAGTAACGCCTATTCCATAATAAATAAAGCTGCGTTGACACTGGAAGATGGAACTGTTGTAGAATTGGACTCAGCCGGGAAACTTGAACTGCAGCAAAGCCAGGCAAAGATACTCCAGAATGATGGCCATCTTGATTATAGCGTGACAGGCAACAGGCCATTAAAAAATAATGCTGCTCATTTTAATACATTATCAACGTCAAGGGGAAGTCAGTATAATGTAACATTGTCAGACGGCACACGTATATGGCTAAATGCGGCAAGCAGTATTACCTACCCGGTTTTTTTTACGGATACGGAGCGTAAAGTAAAAATAAAAGGTGAAGCGTATTTTGAAGTGGCTCATAATAAGAAGGCCCATTTTCATGTGATGATTAACGATAGTACAGAAGTAAGTGTATTAGGCACTCATTTTAATATCAACAGCTATTACGATGAGTCAGACATAAAGATAACCTTGTTGCAAGGAAAAGTAAATGTGAAAGCATTGCAGCAGAATGGAAAGAGGCATTCTCAAATGCTCAATCCAGGCCAACAGTCCCGGATAAGCGCTATGGCTATGAAACTGGAGAAAAATGTGAATATTGATAATGTTATTGCATGGAAAAATGGCGCTTTTTCTTTTGAAAATGCCAGCCTTGGAGATATTATGCGGCAATTATCGCGTTGGTATAATATAGAAGTGAAATACGAAGGAAAAATACCGATGCGGGATTTTTCGGGTAAAATAGGAAAAAACCTGACATTGGAACAGGCGCTTGAAGTACTAACACAAAATAATGTTCGGTTTAAGATTGATAACAATACAGTAAACATTATGCAATAAAAATATCTTTCCTCGTAATAGTCTCCGGGAAAATCCTGTAAATGATGGAGCGCATCATAGCAGGTTGGCTGTATTTTTTTGTTTACCACCATATATCCCCGGAAACGATTTTCCTCTGCCATCCAACCCATTCATTCATACTTCAGCTTCGCAATAAACTTTTCCCGGCAGAGTTCTCTGCGAAATAAAATCTGAATGGAAATACCTTTCACAAGCATATTAGTATGTTACTTCTCTTTATAAATATTCAGTGCTGATTTTATGCGCATGCTTATTTCTTAAAAAAAGTTTGATTTTTTTTACCCCTGTCTCTTCGTTTTGTTGTCTATGATACGCGGGAATATTTTTTCATTCAAAATATCTATACATGATGCTACTGCAAAAAGGAAGCGAAGATGATCTACAGTAAAAACAGATAGGCGAAACATTAGCAATGTAATAATGAAAGCCTGGAAAAATCAATCAACACATTTAGCATTGACAAAATCACTTCAGCGCCCGATAATATCGGCAGGCGCTGTTAAATATCAAGCATGTAAGCCACTGGTATGGCTGAACAAAAAATAATTGTCTGATAACAATTGTTAACATAATTAAATTAAAAATACGGACATGCAGAAAAAAAATGCTCTTTATAGCGCTGGCAGCCGGTTAATGTTTTTTCTTTTTGTATTGTTTTTTTACGACGCTTCAGCGCACTCTTTTCAAAATACGATTACATATTCAGCAAAATCCGTATCTCTTCAAAAGCTATTTGCTGTAATGGAAGACCAGACCAACTATCTATTCTTTTACGACAATACAGCGCTAAAACAAACAAAACCAGTTTCGGTTGATTTCAAAGACGTTCCGTTGGTAAAGGCCTTAGAAGAAGTCATGATTGGGCAACCAGTTAATTACAAGATTATTGGCAACACCATTTCCATTGTTGCAAGGGAAAAAAAGATGATGACTACATTCAAGCAACCGGAAGTAGCAATTCCTGAAAAGCAACCTATTACTATAAAAGGAACTGTAGCAGACTCCACAGGTAAGCCCCTGGCAGGCGCTTCTGTATCTCTTAAGATAAAAGGAAGAACATTAATCAGCCGGGGTGTTTTTACTGATGCTGATGGACGGTTTTCGATCGAGGCCGATCCCGGCGATGTGCTGGTGGTAACTT
This sequence comes from Chitinophagaceae bacterium, assembly GCA_049840875.1. Classification (GTDB taxonomy): domain Bacteria; phylum Bacteroidota; class Bacteroidia; order Chitinophagales; family Chitinophagaceae; genus JAFDYH01. Next base: position 92,544 of record JASGJE010000012.1, read on the forward strand.
ACGTTGGCTATGCATTACAAGAAATAACCGTAACTGATGGGGCGACAATAGCGGTAAAGCTTAGGCCAAAGAGCAAAGAGATTGACCAGGTAGTTGTAACGGCGCTGGGTATACGAAAAGCAACCCGTGCGCTTACATATAATGTACAGGAAGTAAAAGCAGAAGAAATTACCCGGAACAAAGATGCCTCCAACTTTGTAAACGCTCTTGCCGGTAAAATAGCAGGTGTTAGCATTAATTCAAGTTCTTCGGGTATTGGCGGCGCTACCAGGGTGGTTATGCGAGGCACAAAATCAATTACAGGGAACAACAATGTATTGTATGTAGTGGATGGCATGCCAATGCCCAATTCAAATGGCGGACAAAATTCTACAGGAGCGTTTTCGGGTACGGTAACCAGTGAAGGTATCGCCAGTGTAAACCCTGAAGATATTGAAAGCATTTCGGCTTTAACAGGCCCTTCAGCAACGGCTTTGTATGGTAACCAGGGCGCCAATGGGGTAGTAGTTGTTACAACAAAAAAAGGAAGTAGCGGCAAATTAAGGATCAGCCTTTCCCATAGTTCCGATTTTTTCACCCCTTTTGTGATGCCGGATTTTCAAAATACTTACGGGCAGGCAGACCCATTACAAATGCAAAGCTGGGGAAACAAATTAAGCATCCCTTCAACATATAACCCAAAAGATTTTTTTCAGATGGGTACAAACATTTTTAATTCAGTAAACTTTTCAGGCGGTACGGAAAAAAACCAGACTTTCTTCTCAATAGGTACGGATAATGCAAATGGGATTATTCCACAAAACAAATACAACCGCTATAATTTTTATTTGCGGCAAACGTCTCAATTGACAAATAATCTATCTGTTGATTTTAGCGGCATGTATGTGCTTTCCGATAATAAAAACATGATTGCCCAGGGGCAATACCATAACCCATTGTTAGGTGCATATTTACTTCCTCCCGGCGATGATATTAATAAATACAGAACCTACGAACATTACGATCCTAACAGGGAAATTCCTGTCCAGTTTTGGCCTTATGGCAGCCAGGGGCTGGGTATTGAAAACCCATACTGGATTGCATACAATGAAGCCAATACTGGAAAAATCGCATAAAGTGACCACTCATTTTCAATTGTAGCTGACCCTGTTATTCAGTTGAAGTTGACCCCTGTTATTCGGTGCAAACTGACCCCCTTTTTTTGTGGTTGATGTTGGGTTGTTTTATTAAGCCATAAATGCTGATACTTGATGATTCAAACTTCAGCATATGGCTAATAACACAATTGTTATGAGTAAAATCAGACAGATCCTGCGTTTATTTACGCAAGGCACAAGTAAGAAACAGATCAGCATACAAACTGCTATCGCCCGTAATACTGTTAAAAAGTATATAAGTAAGTTTTTAAAACTACGCTTAACAGGAGAAGATATCAGTAAGATGAATGATCAACAACTCGACGAGATTTTTGGCGCTCCTGGAATAGTCCCTAAATCATCCCGTTACAATGAGTTTCAAAAATTACTTCCTTCAATAGAGAAGGAATTAAAGCGCAAAGGAGTAACGCTGGCCGCTGTCTGGAAGCAATACATTGAAGCCCATCCGGATGGTTACAGGCAGACAAGTTTCTTTGAGTATTACAGAAAGTACGTCAACAAAGGCCAATCGGTAATGCATATTAATCACAAAGCGGGTGATAAAATGTATATCGATTTTTCGGGTGAAAAGTTGAGTATTACCGATAAACAAACCGGAGAGATAACAGCCGTTGAAGTATTTATTGCTGTTCTTGGCTGCAGCCAGCTTACGTACGTTGAAGCAGTGTTAACACAGCGTAAGGAAGATTTTATTCGAGCTTGTGAAAATGCATTGCATTATTTTGGAGGTGTGCCCGCAGCCATTGTTCCAGATAATTTGCGTACTGCGGTGACAAAAAGTAGCCGGTATGAACCAACTATCAATGAAACATTCGCTGACTTCTCTGAACATTATGACACAGTTGTCCTCCCTACTCGTACATACAGGCCCAGGGATAAGGCACTGGTAGAAGGAATGGTCAAAATTGTTTATCGCCGAATCTTCGCTGTGATTAATGCTGAAATTTATTTTTCACTGGACACTTTAAATCAGGCTATACATATACATCTGGAAGCACATAACAACACCTTATTGACAGGTCGTGAATACAGCAGAAGACAACAGTTTGAAGAGGTAGAAAGGGCGGCACTCCGCCCCCTGCCGGTTTATCGTTATGAGTTTAAACGGCAGGTTATTGTAAGTGTAATGAAAAACGGGCACGTTTGTCTTGCACCCGATAAACATTACTACAGTGTACCTTATCAATACATTGGCAAAAAGGTTAAAATACTTTTTAGTTCCGATCAGGTGGAAATTTTTTACCAGTATCAACGTATTGCTGTACACAAACGCAATCATCGAAAATATTTTTATACCACACTTAACGAGCACCTGGCTTCTTCTCATCAGTTCCTCAGTGATTGGACAGCAGAACGATTTATTGAACAGGGAAAAGTCATCCATGAAGATGTAGCAAACTTTATAACTACTGTTATTGAAACGAAGCAACACCCAGAGCAAGCTTATAAATCCTGTGCAGGAATATTAAACCTGGGAAGGAAAGTGGGACCCGTAAGACTGACGAATGCCTGTAGAAGAGCGCAGGAATATGGAGTGTATAACTTCCCCATTATCCAACAAATACTTGAAAAAAATCTGGATCATGTAAACGATCAAAAAGAACATTACAATGAGATGCCACAACATCAGAATATCCGGGGCAAAAACTATTACGAATAACTTTATTATTAATCAATAAAAAAAACAGTATGAACACAAACACATTGGAAAGATTGCGCATTATGCGCTTATATGGAATGTATCGATGTTTTAAAACAAGTCTCGAAAACAAAACGAATGAAACACTGACCTGCGATGAAATAACGGCCTTGCTTGTCGAAAGCGAATGGGATGACCGGCGTAACAAAAGCGTAGAACAAAGAATAAGATATGCTCACTTCCGCTATAAGGCCAACATAGAAGAATGGGATTTTGCCAAATCACGCGGCATCACTAAAAATCAAGTGTTCCGCTTAGGTGATTGTGATTTTATCCGTAACAATGAAAATCTGATAATTACCGGTGCAACCGGAACTGGTAAAAGCTATCTTGCTTCAGCAATAGGCTATCAGGCCTGTCAATTAAATTTTAAAGTTTTGTATACTAATACTACGCGCCTATTTGCACAACTTAAAATAGCCAAAGCCGATGGATCTGAAATACGAGAAATGCAAAAAATAGAAAAAGCTGACTTGTTTATTTTGGACGACTTTGGTATACAGACACTGGATCAGCAAAGTCGTTCCATACTCATGGAAATTATTGAAGACAGACATGGCAAACGATCAACAATCATTACCTCCCAGGTACCCGTAAAAGAATGGTACGATATTATCGGTGAAAAAACGATTGCTGATGCTATACTGGACAGGATCGTTCATAATGCCCATCGCATCGAACTAACAGGCGAATCCCTACGAAAAAAAGTTACCCTTGAAATAGAACAGAAGAAATAATTTTGTATCACCAATAAAACAACTCCGAACCTTCCACAAAAAACTCAACTTAGACTGGTCAACTTCGACCGAAAAAGGATGGTCACGATCTCCGATTATTCCAGGAATGAGCATAAAAGCATGATCAAAATTTTCAGTAATCAGTTTACTATTAAATGATAGCAATGAAGAAGAACATAAACATTTCACTGGTGCTTGCAATATTTTTTTTACCAGCACCAGCGCTGCTTTTTTCGTGTAAAAAAGACAGTCTGGACACGAAAGAAGTACTGGCATATACACCCGTCGGCACAGGGGCTTATAATGTGTTATCGGGTCAGATTTCGATTTTTCGTCAAACAATATTATCCAGCGCCGGTACTTCTTTCCCGGTGTTGCTTACCGGGCCTTTTGAAAAAGATGTGACCATAACGGTAAAAATCGACACCTCGTTAATCTCGCTGTACGACAGCATATATAAGATAAAGTCTCCCCGTGTTCCGGCCGGCGCGTTCAGGCTGGTTAGTAATACTGTTACCGTTAAAGCCAATAACGCCAGTTCCGTTGACTCTATTCAACTACAAGTGGATAACGCCAGCAATATACCTGCGGGCAACACCGTATACACAGTACCTGTGGCATTGGTATCTGCCGATAATCAGATTAAAGTAAGCGCCACAAGACAGATTATGTTTTACCGGGTGACTGTAACATCCACCAGCATCGGACTTCGTTCCCTCAACGGAACCAATTCAGAAACCATTACGTTAAGCAATGTAGGTGGCGTAAATACGGGTAGTGATAAGGTGTACCTGCAAACCTCTTTGAATATTCCGATTGCAAAAAATACATCGGCAACAGCACAGATAAATTCCGCGCTGGTAGCGTCGTATAACACAAAAAATGGTACTAATTACCAGACTTTCCCTGACGGCTCTTATGCATTCGAAAAAGCCACAGCGGCTATACCCGCCAATAAAACTATTTCAACGGATAGCATTGCAATCCATTTTCCCGACTTATCCAAATTCAACGTCGGTACGGATTATCTGTTACCTGTAGAGCTGATAGAGAACGGCGACCCGGCTACTCCTCCTGTGGATCAGACAAAAAAAGTAGCCTATATCGTATTGAACATATTTGTCAATAACGTCGACCCTTCTAATCCGGCTGTGAGCGGGTCTGTAGCAGACCGAACAGCATGGCAGGTGTCCGCATCGAGTTCTTATCGGCCTGTGGAGCAGGCTATTGACGGGGATAACGCCACAGTCTGGGACTCGGAGAGTAACTTGCCTCAATGGTTGCAATTAGACATGGGCAGTATCAAAACGGTAAAAGGATTTTCGATTGTGCCTAATTATGAATACAGGGACGATGATTTTCTGGCCATGAAAATTTACTCAAGTAATGACGGCTCTGTCTGGAAATTAGAAGGGGAATATGAAGGTACAGCAACAGACCCGTCTTCTGATGAAAGTAACCCTGATATAAAAAATGTTTCATTCATTAAGCCGGTTACTGCCCGATATTTCAAATTTACTGTTACTCAAAGCAATAATGACAGTTATACCGGCATGGGGGAATTGAATGCAATAGAATAACCACATGTTTTAAAAAAGGTTAATGCAATAATGCTATTTCAACTCTTTTGAATAACAGTTTGATTATTTAGAGTACAACTTATAATGTGACGAGTATTTCACCGCTTTCTATGAAAATAAGATAGCTCTATGTATGTGACAGAATCTGCAATCAATTCTTTACTTTGCAACTCAATTCTTGCTATATGCGCTACCTGAGGACTCTGATAGTTATTGGTATTTTATCTGCAGGTATTATTTTCCTGTCGCAATCCTGTAGCCATAGTGATAGTAAAGAAGGCGCAATGCCTGATAAGATCAGTTATAATTTTGATGTTCGCCCCATCTTATCGGATAAATGTTTTACCTGTCACGGTCCTGATGCAAACAAGCGTAAAGCTGAGTTAAGATTAGATATAGCCGACTCTGCATATGCACCACTGAAAGAAACAAAAGGCGGTTTTGCTATCATTCCCGGTAAACCAGAAGAAAGCGAACTGTATAAACGTATCATCTCAGTTGACCCTTCTTACCAGATGCCTGTTCCTGAATCGCATTTAGGATTATTATCTGAACATGAAATAGCTGTTATAAAGAAATGGATTAAGCAAGGTGGCAAATATGAAAAGCACTGGGCTTTTGTTCCCCCTGCAAAAGCTGCGATACCTGCAGTGGATGATAAAAGCTGGGTAAAAAATGAAATTGATAATTTCATTTTGAAGAAGCTTGAAGAGAAGGGACTGAAGCCAAATGAAGAAGCTGATAAAGAAAGATTACTGAAACGTGTAAGCGAAGATCTCACAGGTTTGCCGCCATCCATCCAGATGATGGATGATTTTCTGAATGATAAATCAGATAATGCGTACGAAAAAGTAGTGGACCGCTTACTGCAGAATAATGCTTACGGCGAAAAGATGGCCCTGCATTGGCTCGATATTGCCCGTTATGCAGATTCTTACGGTTACCAGGATGACAACATACGTACGCAATGGCCATGGCGCGACTGGTTGATCCATGCATTTAATGAAAATCTTTCTTACGATAAGTTTGTTACGTGGCAACTGGCTGGTGATATGTTGCCGGATGCTAACAAAGAGCAGATATTAGCGACTGCTTTTTTCCGCAATCATAAATACACAGAAGAAGGCGGTGTGGTGCCCGAAGAATATCGTATCGAATACCTGATCGATAAAACAAAGACATACGGTAAAGGTATTCTCGGAATTACTATCGAGTGTGCACAATGCCATGATCATAAATATGATCCGTTTAAGCAAAAAGATTATTATTCCCTGTTAGCATTTTTCAACAATACACCAGAGGTCGGTTATGAGGGTGATGTGAGCCAATCCAAACCTGCAAAACATCCATTGCTTGAAATAAATGATGATGACAGGAAGAAGCTGTTAAGTTTTATCAATTTTAAAGACACCGGAAAACTGACCGTGTCTGTTTTAGGTGAAAGAGATACAGTAAGGCCTACTTATATTTTAAACCGCGGCGTATATGATCAGCCTACCACTGAAGTAAGCGCATCGGCGATTCCTGCCGTAATGAAGTTTGATACAGTTCAATATCCCCGCAACCGTCTCGGACTGGCGGCGTGGACTGTAAATAAAAATAATCCGCTGACAGCCCGTGTATTTGTAAATCAATTATGGCAGGAGTTTTTTGGAAGAGGTATTGTAAAAACCTCAGGCGACTTCGGTATGCAGGGTGAATTGCCCTCTCATCCTGAATTACTGGATTGGCTTGCCGTTGATTTTATGGAGCATGGCTGGGATATTAAACGATTAGTGAAGCAGATGGTAATGAGTGCGACTTACCGGCAATCGGCAAAAGTATCAGAAGACAAACTGAAGGTTGATCCCGAAAATGTTTATTTATCGAGAGGCCCACGATTCCGTTTATCTGCAGAATTTGTTCGCGATTTGGTTCTTTCAAGCAGCGGTTTACTGGTAAGAACGATTGGTGGACCAAGTGTTAAACCGTATCAACCGAAAGGATTATGGGAGTCAGCCACCAGTGGTCGCGGTGTGTTGGCAACGTACAAGCAGGATCATGGTGATTCATTGTACAGGAGAGGGATGTATACGTTTATAAAATTAACGGTACCACCTCCTTCCATGATTATGTTTGATGCCAGCAACAGGGATCAGTGTGAAGTAAAACGATTAAAAACAAATACACCTTTGCAGGCATTGATAATGATGAATGACCCGACAGTGCTTGAAGCATCAAGAGTATTGGCGCAGCGCCTGGAAGAAGAACAAACATCTGCAACTGATAAAATTAATAAAGCATTCCGGCTGATTGTTTGCAGAAAAGCAGATGACAAGGAATTAAAAACGCTGACTGAGTATTTCAATGATCAGCTACAATTATTTAAGGATAAAAAACTCGATGCTGACCTGACGCTGAAAGTTGGTGAATATAAACAAGACGATAAAGCAGATAAGAATAGTTCGGCTGCATTGATGAAAGTGATCAGTATGATTTATAATCTGGAAGAGGCGACGGTGAAGGGATAGTTGTCTGAACCACGATTTTTAGGATTTATTGGATTATTAGGAAATGGATTGTTGATATTAGCAGGACTATCAAAGATTGTGAATGGGAGTAGTTGATATAATGATGTTTGACGTTTACCCTTTCACGTTTGACGTTTTCCGTCTCAGGACTAATTGATCGAAGCATCATAATAAAATTACTATGCAGAAAGAAGTACTTGAACATGGATTGAACCTGAACCGCCGTCGTTTCTTATCGCGGTTGAGCTTGGGTATTGGTAGCGTGGCGTTGGGTTCTTTGCTGATACCTGATCTGTTCAGCAAAGGCGAAGAAGAAATAGCAATGACTGGCTTGCCGCATTTCGCTCCTAAAGCAAAACGCATTATCTATCTTTTTCAAAACGGTGCGCCATCACAACTGGATTTGTTTGATTATAAACCAATGCTGCAACAGATGCAAGGGCAGGATTTACCTGCAAGTATACGCATGGGTCAGCGGTTGACGGGCATGACGGCAGATCAGAAAAAATTTCCCCTGGCAGGAACTGTATTTCAATTCGGCCAGTATGGGCAGGCAAGAGCGCATATCAGCGAAGTATTGCCATATACTGCTGGTGTGGTTGATGATCTCTGTATCATTAAAACAATATACACGGAAGCAATCAATCATGATCCTGCTTTGACGTTTTTTCAAACAGGAGCGCAGGTGGGTAACAGACCAAGCATGGGTGCATGGCTAAGTTATGGCTTGGGTAGTGAGAATAAAAATTTACCCGCGTTTTGCGTATTGCTTTCAAAAGGTAAAGGAAACGGACAAGGTGTTTATTCAAAATTATGGTCCAATGGTTTTCTGCCTTCTGTACACCAGGGTGTACAATTCAGTAGCGGAGAAAATCCGGTGTTGTATCTGAATAATGCAGACGCTATTGATAAAGCCGATAGAAGAAGAATGCTGGATAAGCTGAATGAAATGAATGAGGCATCGTATAAATCGTTTGGTGATCCTGAAATCAATACAAAGATTCAGCAATACGAAATGGCGTATCGTATGCAGACGGCAGTGCCTGAGATCACCGATATGTCGAAAGAGCCGGAATCGATCATCAAGTTATATGGACCTGATTGCCTTGTGCCCGGTACTTATGCAGCCAACTGTTTACTGGCGAGAAAGC
>JASGJE010000013.1:0-15179 GCA_049840875.1 Chitinophagaceae bacterium
CGGTGTCGATATAGTTGTCATTAATAATGCCGGGATATCAATGCTATAATAAAGGATAGGTCTCCATTGAAGTGATTCAAAAAGTAATGGACGTAAATTTTTTCGGTGCTGTGTTTATTGTACGAAGTATGCGTTGAACTCCATTATAGAACGCAAGGCAGCAATTGTCGGGTTTTCTTCAATTGCGGGTTACCGTGGATTGCCGGAAGAAGCGCTACTTGAAAGCAAGTTTGCGTTACAGGGATGGCTGGAGGTGATAAACAGAATTGGTGGAAGAGAATGTTCATGCAAATGCGGGTTTGTCCCGGTTTCACAACTTCAAATATCCGCAAGGCATCACTCAATGAAGCGGAAAGCCATGGCGATACAATGGATGAAAGTAAATTGATGACGGCAGAAGAGTGTGCGGAACATATTTTACATGCCATTTAAAGAAAAGAACAATTGTACTCATGGTACGGGAGCAAACCGTTTTCCTCAAATAAATTTTTCCCTCGTATTGCTGATAAGCTCGTTCATAATTTTTATTTCAAAAAAGGAGAACTGGTAAAATGAAGCCTACAGTGAAAAATGAATAACCTAACGTAATCATGCATTAATTTTATATTTTTCACTTTTCGTTGTTAATTTTTCTTTTTTCATGCTTTTACTAACTCTACTTCTGATATCGGCAACCAGGATTATCTCGTGGGTAGAGGAACAAGGGTGCAATTGCTTCAGGTTAATCCATCATTCACATTAGTGATGTAACGCATACTATTCCGCCGTTTAATTATCCGCAGGCTGCTTATGTTTGCCGAAGTGCATTTACTCATTTTCCTGAGTTTACCTATCATCTTATATTCGGTGAGTTATTTGAAAAGAAGCCAGATCATATTTTGCTGGCATTTCACAAAACCAGTATTTCCTTTGTGCTGATAATGGATTGCTGATGCTATGATTCTCAAAGAAAAAATCTAGTTGGTTATCAGTATTCCGTTGGATAAAAACCTTCCTCGAAATACAATTTATTGCACTGAAGTAATGGGAAAGGTCGTTAATCAATTAGTAAACGGCGAACCAATTGCGAGCAGTATTCGGCGATGCAGATGTAGCTATTATTGAAGAAAACCCTTTCGCGCCGATTGCTGGAGAGAATTCTTCGATTCAAGGCCAGATAATTTTCATTGACAATTTTGAAAATGTTATAGTCAATATCACAAGGGAACAATTTGAGCAGCGAGCTAAAGGGAAGAAGTTTTAAGATAATTTTCAAGCGGAGATGAAGTTATTGACATGATCAGTGAGACGTATGCCGATGCACATGAAGGTGAAAAACTGGCTTTGTTTAACAGTGCCGGCTATCTTGAAATTGCTATCAATAAAGGTAATGCCGCTGGTTTATTTGGATTGAAAGGATATTCGGAAAAGGCGGGCAAAAACTCCGCCGTTGCACAAAGCCGACTGTTTTATGAAACGGTAAAAGTTTATTTTGAGTAAGGCGAGAAGGCAACCAGGCCGCGTAAAACATTTTATAGTGAGTTAACTGCTGGACGAATTTTAATTTTATTTTGCATTACCCCACACCTGACATCAGACATCAGACATCCGACACCTCTGCTGCCCAGAGTTCGACGAGCAAAATCCTAAAACTACCGACTCGCCTGAGAAATCTGTGGTTGAAACCCTATTTTTGCGTTCCTCCGATAATTCGGTGTAAAAGAAACCCTTTATGAATTTTAAGAAAGTCAACAACATTACGGGATGGGCCGTGGGTTTGATTGCTTGCGTTACTTATTTTCTTACCCGCGAAGCAACAGGCAGTTTTTGGGATTGCGGCGAGTTTGTTTCCAGTGCCTATAAATTACAAAACCCGCACCCGCCAGGGGCGCCGATGTTTACTTTATTAGGCCGCTTTTTTATCATCTTATTTGGCGATAGTCCTACTGCGGCAGCCCGTGCTGTGAACCTGATGAGTGCATTGGCCAGCGGTTGCACCATTTTATTTCTTTTCTGGAACATCACGCACTTTGCCAGAAAGATGTTTGTAAAAGTCGGCGAGGAGTTGAATCCTCAACAACTGTTTACTGTGATGGCTGCCTGTGTTGTTGGTGCGTTGGCATATTGTTATAGTGATTCCTTCTGGTACAGCGCTGTTGAAGGTGAAGTATACGCTTTATCTTCTTTCTTTACGGCCCTGGTATTCTGGGCTATTTTGAAATGGGAGCATGCAGACGAACATGCTGGTAACGATTTTGCTGCAAAAGCCCGTGCTGACCGCTGGATTGTTTTCCTGTTTTTCATGATGGGGTTGTCAATCGGTGTTCACCTGCTGAACCTTCTTACCATTCCTGCCGTTGTGATGGTCTATTATTATCGCCGCTATACACCGACAGTCAAAGGAGGTATCATTGCATTTTATAGTTGGTTGTATTGTCACTGTTATTGTGCAGCTTGGCGTTATTCAATGGTCGGTTAAATTAGCCGGATACTTTGATATCTGGTTTGTAAACGATTTCAATTTACCGTTCTTCTCAGGTTTCATCTTCTTCTTCGTATTGTTGGCGGCTTTAATCTCGTTGGGATTGCGGGTTGCAAATAAGAAGAAATGGTCATTCCTCTATCTTGGTTTATGGTGTTTTACATTTAGTTTAATTGGATATTCGACCTATATCACTTCATTGATCCGCTCCAATGCAAATACGGCGATCGACATGAACAATGTTGATAACCCGATGAACCTCGTTTACTGGCTTAGCCGCGAGCAATATGGATCTCAACCTATTTTATATGGCCCGCATTTCGCAGCCGACTATAAACCAGACCCTGATAATCCCCGCTACGTGTATTTAAAAGAAGGGGAAATGAAATATGTGAAAGGTAAAGATGCATCAGGCCATGATAAGTATATAGAAATCGGTCGTGACAAAGAACCACAGTTTGAGGATAAAGACATGCAGCTGTTCCCGCGTGTATGGGATAGAAGCAACGATCAGGACCATGCAAATTTTTATATCGAGTGGCTGCAATTGAATCAATACCCACAAGATACCGATCCGGATAAACTTGCTGAGTTTGGAGGCAATACGATCCGCAGACCTGTATTTAAAGATAACGTTGAATGGTTCTTTAGTTACCAGTTGGGATTAATGTACTGGCGTTATTTCATGTGGAATTTTTCCGGGAAACAAAACGACGTGCAGGGCTTGGGAAACAAAAGAGACGGCAACTGGATAACCGGTATTTCATTTATCGATAATAAACGTCTCGGAGACCAAAGCAAATTACCTGATAGCCTTAAAGCCAACAAGGCACATAATAAACTTTATCTTTTGCCATTTCTCCTAGGGCATTATTGGTTGCGTATTCCAGTATTTAAAAAACAGAACAGATTGGGTTGTTACATTCCTGGTCTTTTTCATCACGGGTATTGGTATCGTTCTTTACCTGAACCAACCGGGCAATCAACCAAGGGAACGTGATTATGCATATGTAGGTTCGTTTTACGCTTATGCGATATGGATCGGGCTCGGTGTTGTAGGAATTGTTCGCCTCGCTTTGGAAAAATTAGATAAGGCTACGTTGATCAATACATTGGTTTATGGATCGGTATTAAGTCTTGCGATTGGCCTGATGAGTTCGTCACCTTCTACAAGCGGTGATGCATTATTTACGGGTATCGTGTTCGGAGTTTTGTTTGCAGCATTTACGGCGGCTGTTGTTTATCTTGTCAGAGGAGCTTCCTCATCCGGTCAAAATATGAGAATGGCAAACATTGTTACTGCTGTTGTTTGTGCGCTTGTTCCCATCATTATGGCACAGCAGGAGTGGGATGATCATGATCGTAGTAAAAAAGAACTGGCACGCGATATAGCAAAAGATTATCTCGAAAGCTGTGCACCGAATGCAATTCTGTTCACATTTGGCGACAATGATACTTATCCTTTGTGGTATGCTCAGGAGGTAGAAGGTATTCGCCGCGACATTCGCATAATAAATAACAGCTTGTTGGGTATTGACTGGTATATCAACCAGCTTCGTTATAAGATCAATCAAAGCGATTCATTGGATGTAATGTTTACTCCTCAGCAGATTGAAGGGCACAAGCGGGAGTATCTTTCATTCAATGCGGGAAATATTGATCAGAATACGTATTATCCATTGTATGATGCGCTGAAAATGTTCCAGGATGATAAATATGTACAGACATTCCCTGCAAAGAAATTCAGAATGGCTATCGATACGGCGATGGTCCGGAAAAATGGCACAGTAACACCGACTGATTCTGTAGTGAATGAAATGTTCATAGAACTATCTCCGAATAAAAACGATCTAGGAAGAAACGACCTGATCGTTCTGAGTATTATCGCCGCAAATAATTTCAAGCGTCCGATATACTTTACATCACCACTCGGCGAGTTAGGTTTTGGTCAATATCTCCGCAAAGATGGTATTTCGTATCGGCTTGTGCCGGTAAAGAATAAATTTCCCCAGCAGAATTGGGTAGCCGATCAAAACTTCAGAAAAGTGGGGCTTGCTACGCAGATGAGGGATAATAATGAGGACACGATGTATAAGAATATGATGGAGAAATTTGCAAGTGGTGGCGCTGATAAACCAAATGTTTATTTTGATGAAGAGAACCGCCGTCATTTACTGACGCTTCGATCCACGTATGGCGAACTTGCCGGTAATCTTGCTGATGATGGTAAAAAAGAAGACGCAAAAAAATTGCTGAACAAGTTCGAGTCAATGATAAATCTCGACAATTTCCCATACGGTTTAGTTGGCAGATACAATCAGCACAACCAGGCAACGATTATTTATCTTGAAGGAGCCTATAAAGCAGGATATACTGAACTTGCTGAAAAAGTAAATAAGGCACTTCGAAAAGATTTGGAACAACAGAAGCGCTATTATGAGTATCTGAAGACAGACCGTGAATCACTGTATGGCTCGGTTGCGATAGAAGACAGAGTAAATACGTTGTTGCTCGAAACACTCGATCAGATTGAAAAGAAGTATGGAAAAGGTGGAGAACCGGAGAAAAAAGAAAATGGCGGAAGTATCATCAATACTTTACCGGGAGGAAAAGGTGATAGTGGACAAAAGAAAGACAGTCCAAAGCGCTAAGTCTTTGTTTTAGATAAATCTAATCGTTTTGAAAAAGGGAAAATGTGAAGCACAACACGTTTTCCCTTTTTTTGTTCATTGCTTATTTTTCTTGTTTGCATGTTTGTTTGAACATCATCGACCTTAAGTTGTTGTTAACAATGTAAGAAGGCGGTAATATTTGTCGTAAATTGGTGTAACAGAAATAAGGATAAGCGATGAGAGGTTTTCATTTTACAAAATTTGATCCCAATAGTGAGGGTAAAACAAGGTTTGAACAATTGCTCGATCTCTTCACTCAATTGTTAACATATACAAATGGCGATGTCGGCGAGGCGTTGTCGTGGATGAATGAATTGGACAAACAATATCAACTCACAGATGGCGAGTATGGTATGGGTGATTTTATTGATGAATTAAAAGAGAAAGGTTATATCACTGAAGACAATCAGAAAGGTGAAATAAAAATTACACCAAAGACAGAACAAAGCATCCGTAAAAGAAGCCTTGAGGAAATATTCGGTAAACTAAAAAAGACAAAGCAGGGAGATCACAGAACGTTTAAACCAGGCCAGGGTGATGAAATAAACCCTGAATCACGGCCATTCCGCTTCGGCGACATGCTGGAGCAAATCGATTTTACAGAATCAATCCGCAATGCGCAAATTAATCACGGTGTAGAAAGTTTCATGATGCAGGAAGACGACCTCAGCATCCATGAAACCGATTTCAAGTCGCAGACTTCTACCGTATTGATGATTGATATTTCGCACTCAATGATTTTATATGGCGAAGACCGCATTACTCCCGCAAAGAAAGTTGCAATGGCATTGAGTGAATTGATTACAACGAAGTATCCAAAAGACACCCTTGATATTGTTGTATTTGGTAACGATGCATGGCCGGTCCAGATAAAAGACCTACCGTATTTGCAAGTAGGACCTTATCATACAAATACCGTTGCGGGCCTGGAGCTGGCAATGGATATTTTACGCCGGAGAAAAAATCCAAACAAGCAGATCTTTATGATCACAGATGGTAAGCCTACTTGTTTGAAAGTCGGTAAACGGTATTATAAAAATAGTTTCGGGTTGGATCGTAAAGTGGTAAATCGCTGTATGAACCTGGCAGCGCAATGCAAGAAGCTCAAAATACCAATCACTACATTTATGATTGCGACCGATCCTTACCTCCAGCGCTTTGTACAGGAGTTTACAGAAATGAATCATGGCAAAGCTTTCTTTGCTTCGCTTGATAAGTTAGGAGCGTTTATTTTTAAAGATTTTGAGAGTGGGAAGAGAAAGACTTTGTATTAGCCAATTATTGTTTGCTATAGAAGAATCGGGTGTTAATGAATTTGATCAAAAAGGCATCAGTCTCCAATACTGATTACTTTGCCTAAAACTTAAATCTATTTAAATCGTGGTTCAGACAAAAATTAAAACATTAGGGGAATTAAAAGCAAGTGGTTATAAACCCAAAAGCATCAAAGAAGAAATCAGGAATAACCTGATTCAAAAATTACAGCGAAAAGAAAACACTTTTTCCGGAATTGTTGGTTATGAGGATAGCGTTATACCCGATGTAGAAAGAGCATTGCTTAGCAAGCATAATATCCTCTTTCTTGGGTTGCGTGGCCAGGCAAAGACGAGAATGGCAAGGCAGATGATTGAGTTGCTGGATGAATACATTCCGTTTGTAAGTGGCAGTGATATTAATGATGATCCTTTGCGCCCTGTTTCAAAATTTGCAAAGGACTTTATAGTCGAGAAGGGCGATGCTACTCCCATCGAATGGCTGCATCGCAGCCAGCGGTATGGAGAAAAACTTGCAACGCCGGATGTAAGCGTAGCGGATTTAATTGGTGATATTGATCCGATAAAAGCAGCCAATTTGAAATTGAGTTTCGCCGATGAACGTGTAATTCATTATGGCATCATTCCGCGAAGCAATCGTGGGATATTTGTGATTAACGAATTGCCCGATTTGCAGGCCCGTATACAGGTGGCGTTATTCAATATACTGGAAGAAGGTGATGTACAGATCCGCGGTTTTAAATTAAGATTGCCGTTGGATATTCTTTTTGTGTTCACAGCTAATCCTGAAGATTATACCAATCGTGGTTCCATTGTTACACCACTAAAAGATCGTATTGAGAGCCAGATATTGACGCATTATCCTAAATCGCTTGAAAACGCATTAGAGATTACAGAACAGGAAGCGGATATCGATGAAGCGCAAAAGCAAAAGGTAAAGATTAGTGACCTTGTTAAGCGATTGATTGAACAGGTGGCTTTTGAAGCAAGAGGAAGTGAATTTGTTGATAAGAAAAGTGGCGTCAGTGCAAGGTTGACAATTTCTGCTTTTGAAAACGCAATAAGTTCTGCAGAGCGAAGAGCAATTGTGAATAACGAAAAGGATACCCAGGTATGGATCAATGACCTGATTGGTATTATTCCTTCTATTACCGGTAAAATTGAATTAGTGTATGAAGGTGAGCAGGAAGGGCCTTACCAGGTTGCGATGAATTTATTGGAGAAAGCAATTCGCTCCCAATTCGTTCAATACTTTCCGAATCCTGAAGCATTGAAAAAAAGAGTAAAAACAAAACAGGAAGCGGATCGTGGTGACAATCCGTATCGCTCAATTACTTCATGGTTCGATAAAGGCAATAACCTTAACATCTTCTTCAATACATCTGATAAAGACAAAGTATTGTTGCTTTATAAAGTAGATGGCTTGAGTGCTTTGGTAAAAAAATATTTTCCAAAGGCAAATGAAATGGAAGCGGCGCTGCTGATGGAATTCGTATTACATGGATTATCCAGTCACTCGTTGATCAGTAAAAAGATATTGGAAACAAAAGTCGAGTTTAAAGATCTTATTGGAAGCATGATGAACCTGGGCAACAAAAATTATGAAGAAGAATTTGATGAAGAAGGATAATATCCGACACTGACAATATTGAAGCTGTCAACTTTTTAAAAGTTGACAGCTTTTTATATTAAAGTGCTCAATGCATCATCAATATATGAAATCAGTTCATCAGCGTTTTGTTTATTAAACGTCATTGGAGGCTTTATCTTTAATACATTATGCAGCGGCCCGTCTGTACTTAATAGATAACCTTTAGTTTTAACTATCTCAATTACATTGTTTATTTCCGAAACAGCAGGCTCAAGCGTTTTACGATCTTTTACCATTTCCGCTCCAATGAAAAGCCCGTGGCCACGGACATCGCCGATAATAGAATATTTATTCATCAGTTTACGTAATTCATTCACCAGGTATTCTCCTGTTTCTTTTGCATGCTGTTGCATTTCCTCTTGTTGAATAACATCCAGCACAGCTAAACCTGCAACCATCGATACCGGATTGCCGCCATAGGTATTAAAGTATTCCATACCATTGTTAAATGCATCGGCTATTTCATCCGAAACCACAACTGCTGCTAATGGATGACCATTACCAATAGGTTTGCCCATAACTACAATGTCGGGAATTACATCCTGCAATTCAAATCCCCAGAATTTATCGCCAATTCTCCCAAAGCCTACCTGCACTTCATCTGCTACACAAACAGCGCCTGCATCGCGGGCATGTTTGTAAACTTCTTTTAGATAACCATCGGGTAACGGCATTTGGCCGCCAACACCTAATAGTGTTTCGCAGATGAAAGCAGCAGGCGCTTTGATTTCTGCTTTTAATTCTTCGATTATCCGTTGCACATCGGCAGCATATTTTTTACCGGCATCTTTATCATGATAACGGAATGCGCCACGATATAAATCGGGACTGATTGCTTTATGTATCCATGGCATTTTACCTGCACCGCCTTTTCCATCAAATTTGTATGGACTCATTTCCATTGTTAACGAAGATGTACCATGATAAGCGTGGTCCAGTACGATGACATCTCTTTGCTTTGTAAAATTTCTTGCCATTCTTATTGCAAGATCATTTGCCTCACTACCGCTATTGGTGAAATAGCAAATATTCAATGAGGATGGTAACGTATCCGTTAAGCGCTTTGCATATTCAATTATGCTGTCGTGCAGATATCTTGAGTTGGTATTTAATGTTGCAATTTGCCGCTGCATTTTTTTTACAACTACGGGATGACAATGACCGACATGCGATGGGTTATTTACGCAATCGATAAAAGTATTTCCCTTATCATCATAGAGATACTGTAAGGCGCCTTTCGTTATTTTTAATTTTGATTGATAGCTGATGCTGAGGTTACGGCCAATATGTTGTTTTCTTTCTCTTAATAAATCGGAATAGTTGTCTTCATTAATGACCCTGTCAAATCCGCATGTTTTTCTAAATTCATCCTGCGCCTTGAAAGGATTGATGCGGATAAGTTTATATAGCAGGTTCCAGGCCGGGGCTTCCGAGACAAAATGATGTTCATTGTTCGTTTCAATAAATGCGTTGTAGGCAGATTGTGTTACACTGATACAAAGCCTTGCTGCGATCAAATAGTAGAGAAGGTCGATTTCCTGAACAGTTAACGGATACGCGTCGTGATAACCTTTTACAATCAGGCATGCCGCTTTCAATGGATCATCCTGTTTCATCATCGCATAGGTGCAGGCAACAGCAAGATTATTGATCAGCGTTGTGTACACCATGTCACTAAAATCGATAAGCCCAACTACTTTATCGTCTTTAACTAATATGTTGGTATCATTCGCATCATGATGTGTATATGCATGTCGTAATGAGGAAATAAGCGGTGATACCTCAGTTTCGAATTGCAGTAAGAAATAGCCCGCTACTCTGCGCCGTTCATGATTTTTTATACAATGTAATTTATGATTTGCGTCGCCTGCATTATTGATGTCCCATACGTAATATCTGTGCATTGCAGGGTGGGAGAAATTCTGAAGCGCTTTATCCATTTTGCCAAGCAGATTGCCTAAATCATAATGTAGTGCATCAGGCCGTTCGCTTGTGTTTATCCAGAATTCTCCATCAAGAAAAGTGAGTAGGCGTAGATAAAATGTTCTTCCTTCTGCTGTAAAAATGGTGATTGGGTCGCCAGATAGATTCGGAATGTATTTAAAAAATTGCGCTGCAACTTCACTCCGCTGAAGATGTTCGATTATTTTTACCTGCGCATCGAAAAATTGATAGCTGTGCTCATCAGTTGCCGCCTTGAAAATATATTTTGTCCCATCACGTGCAGTGAGCAGAAAGTTGAATTCATATTCGCCTGTTAATGCTTTCGCGTCAGCAACTAAATTGTAGTATTTTTTTACGAGTGATACGGCAAGTTCTTCGGTAAATTCCATGTTGAACAGTTTTTGCTGTTAAAACCGTTCTCAATATAAAGCCAGCATAGACGAATGTCAAATCGTTTTTTATGAGACTTAAATCGGGTTACAGCTTTATCTGTGAATCATCTCTTACTTCTTCGCTGGCTGATTTCAGCAAGATGTCTTTTTCGGAGAGATCACCGTATACTTCGACCTTATCATTCACTTCGCGACCTTTTTTTACTGTTACCCATTTTGCTTTTCCGTTATCAACTTTTATCACAAATATTTTTTCACTGGAATTGACAACTGCAGTCTTAGGCACGATAAACGTGCTGTCTCTGCCCAGTAAAGACAAACTGATCTCTGCGACCATTCCGGGTAGTAACCTTTTATCCTTATTGATTACATCCATTTCAATGCGTTCCGCGCGGTAACGACTGTCTAAAGCGCCGGCACGACGACTGATCGTCGCAGAAAATTTTTCACTTGGCAGTGAACGAACGGTGAAATCAACTTTGCTTTTATTTGTAAGATAACTGGTATAAGCTTCCGGAATTGATACGGCAAGACGGAGATGTTGTTGTTCTTGTAAAACAAATAAAGGCATGTCAGATCCTTTTCCTGATGGTCCGACATAAGCGCCGGGGCTAACATTTCTTGCGCTGATAACACCTGTAAACGGAGCTCTGATTTCGAGGTAGTTTTTATTGTCTGTAATTTCTTTATAAGAGGCTTTTGCAGATAACAATTGAGCATAATCCGATTTTTGTTTAGCATCTGCTATATCCAAATCGTTCGGAGAAATAGTGCCGGGTGTTTTACTTGTTTCCAGTAGTCTTTCATAGTTTGCCTTACTTGCAATGTATAAAGCTTCCAATGACTGCAGTCTTGATTCAGCCCCCGAAAGTTGTGAATTGATTTCTGGCGCTTCCATGGTTGCCAGCAATTGACCTTGCTTTACCTCTGAGCCGACATCCGCGTATAGTTTCTTTACAAAGCTGTTCACTTTCGCATAGATATCCACTTGCTGAAAAGCGATCAGTTCGCCGGGTATTTGCAATGAAGTAGATAGTATGCCTTTTTCTGGCGAAACTGTGGCAACAGGTGGCGCCTGCTCCTTCTTTTCAGCGTTATTTTCTGTTTCAGGTTTCTTTTCATTCTTGCTTTTACAAGCAACAAGAATAGAAGCTGTTGTTATTACTAAAACTATATTCCGGAAATGGGAGGTCATCATTTTGTTTTTGGTAATTGAGGAATAAAATGTTTGCTGTTCTTGTCTTCAGGATCAAGCGATACAGATTCTGTTGTTGTTTTATTTTGTACCCAGGCGAAAACCAATGGTAAAATGAGTAATGCCGCGACCGTAGAAGCGACAAGACCGCCAATTACAGCTCGCCCTAACGGCGATGCCTGGTCGCCACCTTCGCCAAATCCTGCAGCCATTGGGATCATTCCGGCTACCATCGCCACACTGGTCATCAGAATCGGTCGAAGACGTACGGATGCCGCTTCCTTTGCTGATAAAATTGCATTGCCATTTTTTAAGCGAAGCTCTTCTGCGTTTGTAATCATTAATACACAATTCGAAATGGATACGCCTACCGACATGATCATTCCCATGTAGGACTGCAGATTCAAGGTTGATCCTGTCAGCATCAATAATGCCAGCGAACCCGCCAATACCGCGGGAACAGTACATAGCACCGTTAACGCTACTTTGAAAGACTGAAAATTGGCAGCCAGCATCAGGAAGATAACCACGATTGCTACAATCAATCCGGATTGCAGGCTATCTAAAGTATCTGTCAATACAGTAGTTAACCCTCGTGTTTCTATTGTTAACCCTCTTGGTAATTCACCCAACGATTTTATTGCTGCATTTACATCTGTTGCAGCAGCTCCCAAATCTTTCTTATAAAGATTGGCTGTTACGGACAATACAGGGATAGCGCCAATGATATCATCCTCTCCATAAATGGTATCTGGCTTGATTGTGGCGACATCGCCCAATACCGGTCTTGATGCATTTGGAGTTACCGGTATTTCATTAATGTCCGCAATACTTGTCATTTCATTTTCCGGTACCTGCACCTGCACACTATATCCCAATCCTATTTTTGGGTCAAGCCATACATTTTTCTCTGTATATCGCGATGACGACGTGGCGGCAATTAAGGATCGGCTGATATCATTTACGTTTGTGCCTAATTGTGAGGCTCTCACGCGGTCAATATCGATATTTATAGCCGGACTCTTCGTTGACTGCCCGATCTGTACGTCGCGGAGATAAGGGATTTGCTTCAGTTTTTCGATTACTTTTTCAACATACACTTCATTTTGTTTTTTATTCTTTCCCATCACTTTCACTTCAATAGGAGTGGGGGAACCCTGGCTGAGTATTTTATCAGTGAGCTCAATTGGCTCGAAAGAAAGTTTTACATCAGGCAATGACTCTTTCATTTTTCCCCTGAACTTATCTTTCAGCTCATCCATATTTGTTTTATAATCCTCCTTCAACGCCACCTGCAATACAGCTTCCTGCGGCCCCGCCATAAAAAGATAGATAGGGTTTGTTGAAAAGTTTCCGCCGTGCATACCTACCATTGCCGATGTAATTGAAACATTTTCTTTTCCGACCAAGGTATCCAGGATGGCAAGCGTTTTTATAACGTCTCTTTCTGTTTTTTCAATTCTTGTTCCATCCACATCTCGAAGTCGTACCTGGAATTGACCGGAATCTGATTTTGGTAATACATCCCGACCGATCATGTTAATCAGAACAGCCGTAATGGCAATTGCAGATAAAATATAGAAAAGAACAATTCCTTTTCGGTAAGGCATCATCCGGTTGATTAATAAAACGAAACGTATCCTGAACCGGTTAAACCGCGATATTTTTCTTTTTGTTTTTTCTTGTTGATTTTCCGGCAAATCTCTTTGCTGCCATGTATTTTTTTCCGTTTCCGGATTAATGCCGGATTCCGCAAATATCCTTGCGTCTTTTAATTTCCTTTTGGCTGGAGATTTCTTGTTACCATTTTCTAATTCATTATGCTCTTTCATGATCCAGTTGGAAAGAACGGGAACTAATGTTTGCGCCATCAGGTAAGAAGTAATCATTGAGAACGCAATAGCTAATGAAAGAGGAAGAAATAGTGAGCCCGGGATGCCACCCATGGTGAATGCCGGTGCGAATACTGCCAGGATACAAAAAAGGATCAATAACTTTGAGAAAGCAATTTCTTTACACGCATCCCAAATCGCTAATGCTTTGGGCTTGCCCATATCCATATGTTGGTGTATGTTTTCAATCGTCACCGTCGATTCATCAACAAGAATTCCTATAGCGAGTGAAAGACCGCTTAAGGTCATAATGTTGATTGTTTGGTGAAAGAGTGATAGAAACAAAACGCCGGAAATGATACAGGTTGGTATCGTGATAATAACAATTAACGCACCTCTTGCATCGCCAAGAAATAGTAAAACCATCAGTCCTGTAAGTATGGCGCCGATCGCTCCTTCCGATAGAAGACTTTTTACTGAGTTAATAACATATGTCGATTGATCAAATTCATAATTCAGTTTTACATCTTCTGGTAATAAAGCCTGGAATCGAGGTAATGCTTTCTTTAAATTTTGTACAACTTCCCAGGTTGATGCTGACGCGGATTTGGTGATTGGAAGATAAACAGAGCGCTTGCCATTTACCAGTACATATCCAGAAGTAATATCAGCACCATCTTCAACAGTCGCAACATCTTTCAGAAATACATTTTGCACACCACCGGTAAATAAAGGAATGCTTTCAAAATCCTTTATGGTTTTCATATTTGTATTCGCTGGTGTAAAATAGTTTTTATCACCGATGCGTACTGTTCCTGCCGGGGTTGATTGGTTATTGATGCGTAAGGCTGCTACCAGCTGATCCGGCGTTAAATTATGCGATCGTAATAATTCCGGGTCAGCTTTAATAACGATTGTGCGGGCATTGCCTCCGAATGGAGCCGGGGCAACAAGCCCTGGTATAGATGTAAATCCTGAACGAACATAAACGTTTGCCAGATCCTGCAATTCGTTATTGCTTCGTTGAGGACTGCTTAAAATCAGTTGGCCTACCGGTAAGGTAGAAGCGTCAAACCGTATTATAAAGGGAGGATTACTGCCCGATGGAAAGATAGCTTGCGCTCGCCCACTGAATGCAGTTACTTCCGCCGCTGCCTGCGCCATGTTTGTGCCTTCATAAAAGGTCAGCTTCATCAACGTTAGTCCCTGAACGTTTTTTGTTTCAATACTTTTTACACCAGAAACATAAAGCATGAGGTTCACGTAAGCTTTTCCGAAGTATGCTTCCATCTGGTCCGGCGTAAATCCGCCATATGGATGCGATAAATAAATAACAGGTAAATCAATATTGGGGAATATATCGATCTTAATCGTACGCACTGCTTTGATACCAAAGAAAAACAAGCCTGCTACTAAAACAAGAATACTGATCGGTTTGCGAAGTGCGAATCTTATTAAATTCATATCCTTTGTTAAATCATTAATGAACCTGTCTTAAAAACAAATCGAAATCACCAGAAGCAGCTGATTTCAACAGTAATGCCTGCCATACCTGTATATATGCCACACCGAGGTCTGTCTCGGCCTTATTCAAAGTGTATAAAGCCTGTTGCAAATCAACGATATTGGTTAATCCGTTTTTATACAATACACTTTTCTGCGTGTATGCATCTGCGGCTGCTTTATACTGTACCGGAACTTCTTTATAAGCAAGTAATGAATTGGCAATACGTTGATCGGCAAGAATCAATTGATCTT
>JASGJE010000014.1:0-266956 GCA_049840875.1 Chitinophagaceae bacterium
TTTTAACCTTCTTCGACTTACGTACGTATTGCTAAGGTTAATCGGGAAACACGATAGAATCCGAACAGCACCTAAATGTTATTACACTTAATATAGTAAAAAGAAGCGGCGAAAATCTTGTTGAGACAAGTGATGAAGTAAAACGTGTAGCGGAAGAAGTAAAGTCATCCTTGTTTCCAAAAGATCTTGAAGTGCGCATCACCGGTGACACCAGTAATCTAACAAGAACTTCATTTAATGAACTGGTAAACTCAATTGTTATCGGTTTCTTGCTGGTATTGTTGATCCTGATGTTCTTTATGGGTGTTACCAACGCGTTCTTTGTCGCGTTGAGTGTGCCGCTGAGTATGTTCGTTGCCTTTATCTTTTTACCATTGGGAAATATGGTAGTGGGTACGGATATCACATTAAACTTCATGGTGCTGTTCGCATTGTTATTTGGATTAGGAATTATCGTAGATGATGCGATAGTTGTAATTGAGAACACACACCGCATTTTCACCGAAGCAAAAGGAAAAATGTCCAGTAGCCGTGCGGCAATGATGGCTGCAGGTGAAGTATGGTACCCGGTGCTTGCCGGTACATTAACAACGCTGGCGCCATTCTTCCCGCTTTTATTCTGGCCCGGCCTTATTGGTAAATTCATGATCTATCTGCCGCTGATGCTCATCTTTACGTTGACAGCATCATTGATAGTTGCATTCCTGATGAATCCTGTGTTTGCAGTAGATTTCATGAACCACGAAGATCACGACAACAAACAACCGAAATCGGCGATATTCAAAAAACCTTTTTTATGGATTGGTTTAGCAGTTGGGATACTCCTTGATTTAGGCGGCGCAACTTTTGTTGGCAACCTTTTAATATTCCTGATGATCCTGATGGTACTTAACCGTTATTTCTTTACCGGTTGGATCCAAAGTTTTCAATTAAGAGTGTTGCCATGGATAATGGGACATTATGAAACGCTATTAAAATGGGCTGTCGCTGGTTGGAGGCCTGTATGGTTATTATTAGGCGCTGTAGGTTTATTTTTTGCATCTATTATATTTTTCGTTGTTCGCGGTGTTCCGGTGGTGTTCTTTCCCGATGGTGACCCTAACCAGGTATATGTATATACCAAACTGCCAACCGGCACCCGTGTGGAAGTTACGGATAGCATTACCCGTGAGTTGGAAAAAAGAGTGTACAAAGTATTGGGAATGGACCCGGAGAAAAATATAAAGAACCCGATTGTAGAAAGTGTAATCGCAAATGTGGCAGTAGGAGCCGCCGATCCAATGAGTGGCGACCGTAGTACCCGTAGCGAATTAGGCAGAATACAGGTATCGTTTGTTGAGTTTGGAAAAAGACATGGCATTTCTTCACGCCCTTATTTAGATAGCATACGTGCAGCAATGAAAGGAATACCGGGTGCAGAGATTTCGGTGAACAAAGAAGCGAATGGTCCGCCCACTGATCCTCCCGTAAACATTGAAATCGCCAGCGAAGATTTCGATAACCTGATCAAAACGGCGGTGAACATGAAAAATTATCTCGATAGTATTCAGACGCCAGGTGTGGAAGAATTGAAAATGGATATCGATTTAAAGAACCCTGAAATTTCGCTTACTGTAGACCGTCAGCGTGCAATGGCTGAAGGTGTGTCCAGTGCACAGATCGGTGCACAGATAAGAACGGCTTTGTTCGGATATGAAGCAAGTAAAATCAAAGATGGAGAAGATGAATATAAAATACAGGTAAGGAATAATGAAATGCAACGCAAGAACCTAGTAGACCTGCTGAACATGAAGGTCGGATTTCTGGATATGGCTTCGGGTCAGTTCAAGCAAATCCCAATCTCATCATTGGTAAAAGTTGATTATACCAATACACTCGGAAGTGTGCAGCGTAAGAATCAGAAAAGAATGATCACCTTGCGTTCAAACGTGTTGACGACACAAGGATATACACCAACGGCTGTGAATGTGGAACTGGCGAAACATATCGCTGAGTTCAAAGGGATACCAGATAATGTAACTGTAAGGCAAACGGGTGAAGGCGCTCAACAGGCGGAAACGATGAGCTTCCTTGGTAAAGCGCTGATCATGGCGTTAATCATAATCCTCTCCATACTTGTACTGCAATTCAATTCAGTAAGTAAATCAGTTATTATCCTTACTGAAATTGTATTCAGTGTTATTGGAGTGTTGCTTGGATTTTCTTTTACCGGTATGGAAGTATCCGTGGTAATGACTGGTGTGGGTATATTAGGACTGGCAGGTATCGTTATTAAGAACGGTATCCTTGTAATCGAGTTTGCTGATGAACTCCGTGCAAGAGGTATGAAAACAAGAGATGCGGTAATACAAGCGGGTAAAACGCGTATCATTCCGGTATTATTAACGGCGCTGGCGGCGATCTTCGCGTTGATACCCTTGGCAATCGGTTTCAATATCAACTTCGTTACGCTATTTTCTGAATTGAACCCCCACATATTCTTTGGTGGAGATAACGCTGCATTCTGGAAGCCGTTATCATGGACGATCATCTTTGGTCTTTCATTCGCTTTCTTTATGACATTGATACTGGTACCAAGTATGTACCTGATTGCAGAACGTTTAAGAAGGCCTATGCGCAGAACATTTGGAGGTAAATGGGTATCTTATTTAGCAATACCACCACTTATTTTCCTGTTCTTCCCGCTGATGATCTTTATGGCAATAAAGCATAAATCAGATGTGCGTCGCCGTGAAAGAAAGTTAGCAAACCTGAATATTCCTGCAGATAAGAAGTTTTCAGGAAGCTGGTTCTGATAATCGAATAAACTAAATATAAATGCGGCTTAACTACAAGCCGCATTTTTTATTTCTCTGCTGCCCACAAAATAGCGTTTGTGATGAGCGTTGTATAGTTTTTATCATTACACAAAGTAGCGTCATGCCCGATGCCGATATACACTGCCCGATGATACTTTTCATTCGTCCACATGATTGGGTGATCACCCATCGGTTTGTTTTGATGATAGGATGATTCATCCGCTGTTGCGAGTACATGCACATTCGGTCTTGGGCTTTTATCAAACTCATACCATTCATCGGCAACTTCAAAGCGATCAGGAAGATTTTTCATAATGGGGTGTTTATGATCTTCTACCTGTACAACTCCCTTTTGAAAAGCAGGATGTGGTGAGTAACTGATACCGCCGAGAAAATCTTCATACCATTGCCAGTACTTTTTATCGGTCCGATAAAACTTTTGCCCGGCAATCCGGCAGCATGAATACCAACCCAGCCTTTTCCCTGCTCAACAAATTTCTGTATCGCATCCTGCTGAGCATAGGAAAGATCGAATGGCGCCTGCTGTAGCTGAATAAATACATGGTATTTTGAAAGGTTTGCATCGTTTATCTTACTTGTATCGTCACTAATATCGATTGTGAAATTATTCTGTGCGGCAATCTTTTCGAGAAACGGTTTTGCTGCAGCCATCATTTTCAAATGATCCTTTGCTTTTGAAAGTGTAACAAAGACCTTGAATTTCGGAGGTTTGTTTGCAGAGATTAAGCCAGTGAGTAATGCAATGGCCATTGTTGCTAAAGCAAATCGTTGAATGTTACGTTTCATGAAAGGTCTTATTGAGAGAGGAAGGTACAGAAAAGAAGTAAAGGCACAGAGGCAACGAGGCACAAAGTAACATCCGTAATCGCAGAGAGGTCAATGGTCCATTGTCAATAGTCATACACGAATAGAAGATACTTTGTGCATCTGCACTTCGTTGCCTTTGTGCCTTCTTTATTAATTTTGATAAAAATCTAAACCATGGCAATACAGAATCACGAAATAGACTACAAAATTTACGGCGAAGAACTCCAGTTTGTAGAAGTAGAATTAGATCCCAATGAAACAGCGATTGCGGAAAGCGGCGCGATGATGATGATGGATGACGGTATACAAATGCAAACAATTTTTGGAGATGGCAGTCAACAAAGTCAATCATCTGGTTTTCTTGGCAAATTGATGTCTGCCGGAAAGCGTATGCTCGTTGGCGAAAGTTTGTTTATGACAGCATTTACAAATGTGGGACAGGGTAAGAAAAGAATTTCTTTTGCTGCACCGTATACAGGTAAAATAATTCCGCTCGATCTGGCGCAGCTTGGAGGAAGGATCATCGCCCAGAAGGATGCCTTTTTATGTGCTGCAAAAGGCGTGAGCATCGGTATCGAGTTTCAACGCAGATTGGGCACAGGTATATTTGGCGGTGAAGGTTTTATTATGGAAAAGATTGAAGGTGATGGAATGGCCTTTTTGCATGCAGGCGGATATATCGTTGAAAAAACATTACAGCCGGGAGAAATATTGAAAGTAGATACTGGTTGTGTGGTCGGCTATACTTCGGGTGTTGATTTCGATATTGAATTTGTACGCGGCATTAAAAACTGGATGTTTGGCGGTGAAGGTTTATTCTTTGCAATCCTTCGTGGCCCTGGTAAAGTATGGATTCAATCGTTGCCGATCAGTCGCCTTGCGGGAAGAATTGTAGCGTATGGAACTTATAAGCGCAAGGAAGAAGGAAGTATCCTTGGTGGACTGGGTAATTTACTGGATGGGGATGGCAATTATTAAACCCGACGTCTTGATATAATGGAAACCGGCTGAGGCCGGTTTTTTTTGTGGAGATTAAAATCTAAAAATATATTCAGAGTATAATGTCTAATTAAGTTTATTGGTAAGTAATAAATGCTGTTCATCAAAACTCAAACTCCTTCACCGTTGCATCATTCATTATTTCTTCAATAAACTTATCATGATTTTCTTCCGAACCTTGTACGGTCCAGGTGCCGGTGAGATTGTCCGCTTCTCTTTTTTGTGTGCTTCGTTTGAATTTTAAATGATGATGTTTGAAGCGGTGTTCATAGTACTTTAATTTCTTATCATCGTAAGTAGAAACTATTTTATAATTTCTTGTCTGGTTGATCTTATCTATAAATGTCTCCAGTTTCATAAACACAATCAGAACAAATAAAGCGAGAAAACATCCTGCAAAAGAATAAAGATAATAACCTGCGCCAATACCCATGCCCATAGCAGCGGCTGCCCAGATAACGGCAGCAGTCGTTAATCCATTTACACGGTTATCACCCTTAAAGATCACACCTGCTCCTATAAAACCGATGCCGGTTACGATAGTTGATGCAATACGATCCGGTGTAGTGGGACTGATAAATGCAGAAAATATGGTGAAGAGGCAAGACCCCAGACTGATGAGTATGATAGTGCGGAACCCAGCCGATTTACTGCGGTATTCACGCTCAGCACCAATGATTCCTCCGAGAAGAATAGATAGTGCGATCCTGGTGAGTATAGTTTCGGTTGTAATCATTTAGAAATATTTAGGATGTAGGATGAATGATTTCTGATTTGCAGTAATCTCTAATATCATTCGAGTCTGCTGCATGTGTGAGAAAATCAGAAACCCGGCATCAGACATCAGCCATTAATCGTCTTCGACAGAAAAAAACCACGATCATATGCACGGCAAAATTCTCTGTAATCTTTTTTTACGATTGTCGCATATTGAACAGCATAATCCGTAACTGGTTTTACCCATTGCTCATTATTGCCAAATTCTATCAGTTCATCAGCAATGGCGGAACCTTGCCTGCCACTACTTCTTAATTGCGCTGACGCCGTTAGTGAACCAAATGTACTTATCAAACCAGGTTGTAGCTCTGGCTTATTTATAAAATCGTCAAGGCTTACTTTATCTGCCAACGGTTGCAACCAGCGTGTAATGTACCAGTCATTGTCAAAAGAAAATGTGCCAAGGTCACCGGGTGTAACATGTTGCATGCGGTATTGAATACTGCAAATGCGTTCGGCTTCATTTTTCCATGAGGGTTGCAGTATCGTATTATATAGCTGCAAGGCAGAAGGGACCGCTTGTTTTACAATCAGCAAATATCTTTTCGATGCTGCAGGACGGTCTACAAGAATAAGATATCGCTTCACGCCAATACTTCCGGTACCGGATACTGCGGCAACGATATCCAATACTTTTCTTGAATTTCTCCCGTGCCGTTCATTCAACCAGGTTTGTAAAGCGCTTTTCAATTGTTTTTTCAACGTGGTTGAAATGGGAAATGTTTTTTTATTGTCAATCAGCAATGTACTGTAATCCGAGTTACTATCAGATTTATCCCTCACCAGCTTTTTTTCTTTTCGCAAGGCCAGTTCTTCAAACAAGTCCTTTACCAGTCCCGTTGCTGTTTCCCGTTCAATCGTTACCGGTTTTCCATGTTTCAATGTATTAGCATAGCTGGCTATAAATTGTTTGATCAACGCATTAGAAGAGGCTATCGTATTACCGGCATCACTTCTTGCAACAATAACACTGGTAAGAAATCGTACTACATCGCACAGAGCTGGCCCCAGAAGGCCTTCATCAAAATCGTTGATGTCGAAATAAACCTGTCGATCGCTGCCTTTGAAGCTTCCCGCATTTTCGAGGTGAAGATCACCGCATAGCCATACGGATGGGCTGACCGGAAGTGGATTAACTTTGTGAAGATCTTCGTAAAACAAGTGACAACTGCCCCTGAAAAACCGGAAAGCGCTTTGCCGCATAGCCGCATATTTCAACGGAATTTTTCCGGCATCCCGGTTGGCATTAAATGCGGTAATTCGTTCCAGTAGCAAGCTCAACGTATTTCAGGTGTTAGGTGACAGATGTGGGTGTCAGGATGCTCACATTGGCCATGTACTCTTATGGAGCAATGCCAAAAAATATACACATGAATTTACTGGTTTAATTGTTTTTGACAATCGCGGCTCGTTCAAAAGCGCCTAAAAAGAGTTTACAGGGTAAAATATTCTGTTCAATAAAAAATTCCCGATAAACTTCCAGCATTTAACTTTGCGGAAATCCCTACAAGAATGATTCGCAAACAGGAAGTACTCCAGGATGTAGTTATAAAATTTGCCGGTGATAGTGGTGATGGTATGCAGCTGACCGGTAGCCAGTTTACAAATAATACGGCTTTATTAGGTATCGATCTTTCCACTTTTCCAGACTTTCCGGCTGAAATACGTGCCCCCCAAGGAACATTACCCGGCGTGAGTGGTTATCAGCTACGCTTTTCCAGTGATTCAGTGTATACACCCGGCGATGAGTGCGATGTGTTGGTGGCAATGAACGCTGCAGCATTGAAAGCCAACCTGAAGCAATTGAAAAAAGGCGGTAAGATCATTGTAAATACAGATGGTTTCGACGCGAAGAATCTCCGTCTCGCGAATTATCCGGATAAAGTGAATCCATTGGAAGATGGTAGCCTCGGTAACTATGAAGTGGTGAAAATGGATGTAACGAAAATGACCCGCGAGGCATTGAAAGATATGCAGATGGGGATGAAGGAAAAAGACCGTGCGAAAAACATGTTTGTCCTCGGTTTCCTGTACTGGATGTACGACCGGGATATGAAAAATACGGAAACGTTTCTGCAGGAGAAGTTTGGCAAAAAAGCAGAGATATTGGATAGCAACTTGCGTGTACTGCGTGCAGGTTATAATTATGGTGATACGACAGAAACCTTTACAACAACGTACAAGGTTGAGAAGGCAAAGATGGATTCCGGTACGTATCGCTCCGTGATGGGTAACCAGGCGCTGACATATGGTTTGATTGCAGCGGCGCAAAAAAGCGGGCTTACTTTATTTCTCGGCTCTTACCCTATTACTCCTGCTTCGGATATTTTGCATGAATTAAGTCGGCATAAAAACTTTGGCGTAAAAACTTTCCAGGCCGAAGATGAAATAGCAGCGATTACTTCAGCAATTGGCGCCAGCTATGGTGGATTGCTGGGAGTAACGACAACTTCTGGTCCGGGTATGGCGCTGAAAGGAGAAGCGATGGGATTAGCTGTTATGCTGGAGATTCCATTACTGATTGTTGATGTACAACGTGGCGGACCATCAACAGGTCTTCCGACAAAGACAGAGCAAAGCGATTTACTGCAGGCATACTATGGAAGAAACGGAGAATGCCCGATGCCGATCATCTCAGCATCTACACCGGCTGATTGTTTTGATGCGGTGTATGAAGCAGTGCGGATTTCTATACAGCATATGACGCCGGTGATCTTTTTAAGTGATGGATATATTGCGAATGGCGCTGAACCATGGCGGTTTCCAACGGAAGATCATTTGCACCCGATTCATGTGAAATTTAAAACCGAACTGGGGCATCATGAAGAGAAGTTGCAGCCATACATGCGTGATGAAAAGCTGGTTCGGCCATGGGCGCTGCCCGGTACACCGGGATTGGAGCATCGTATCGGTGGTTTGGAAAAAGAAAATATAACTGGTAACGTTAGCTACGATCCGGAGAACCACCAGTTGATGGTGAAGATCCGCCAGGAAAAAGTAGATAAGATCGCTGAGCATATACCGCTGCAAAAAATAGATAACGGTCCGGATAAAGGAGATGTATTAATATTGGGTTGGGGTTCTACTTACGGCGCAATAAAGACGGCAGTGAATGAATTGCTGGCGGAAGGTTACAAGGTTGCGCATGCACATTTGCGGTATATGCGGCCGTTCCCAAAAAATCTTGGCGAGATATTAAAGAGCTATAAAAAAGTACTGGTTCCTGAAATCAATAATGGTCAGTTAATAAAAATTATCCGCGACATTTACCTGATCGATGCAATCCCATATAACAAAATAATGGGAGTACCTATTACAAAGACTGAATTGGTGGAGGAGATTAAGAATTATTTATAAAAGGCATCGAGGCACAAAGTGCTTAAAGATGATGATGGCACAAAGGCAGTAATAAGATTCAAATTTTTGATGGCACATCAACACGTTAACTCATTATCTCCTTCACTTTGTGCCTCTGTGCCTTGTTGCCTTCTTTCCCTTTCAACAATAACTAATTCACACTTATAGCGCCGTCTTATTTCTTCCGATAGCTACGCGGTAAAGTATCAGGCACATCAATCCAAACGCGATTACGCCAAGCCATTTATAACCTTCTTCGCCGAGCGTGCCGGTAAGATTTTGTTCCGCGTTTATTTTGGCCAAGCCTTTGCTGATACTATCACTTGCTGATAAGAATGCAACGATTACACCTGCGATGGCCCCTCCAGCCACCAGCCCGGTGGCAAACAGATTTCCTTTTCCCAGATCCTCTTCCTCTGCCGATAGCTGAATATTTTTCTTTTTATTTCTCCAATCAACCAAACCGCGAATAGCGCCACCGATGAATATTGGTAGCGTGGTTGATAATGGCAAGTAGATTCCTATTGCGAAGCTCAGCGCTTTAATACCGCACAACTCCATTACGATTGCGATGAATACACCGACTAATACAAACTGCCAGTCAAGGTTAAATGATAATATACCTTTTATCAGGGTTGCCATTAATGTACCCTGTGGAGCAGGATATTTATCAGTGCCGATAGCGTGTTGAATTCCTTGCGCAGCCATCTCTGCGGTTGGAGTATCTAGAATTTTTATGGTTGCACCGATCGCAAATGATGAAACAATTGCACCAATAAAAAGTGAAAGCTGTTGATTTCTCGGTGTAGCGCCGACTATGTAACCGGTTTTCAAATCCTGTGAAGTACCACCAGCGTTAGCGGCAGCGATACAAATCATTCCACCAACCACTAGCGCCATTGGCTCGTAAATGTGACCTGTCCATTTTACAGCAATGAAAATTAAGCAGGTTCCCATCAGCGTAGCAATCGTCATGCCGCTGATCGGACTGTTCGATGTTCCGATCAAACCAACAATGCGTGATGCTACGGTGACAAAAAAGGCACCAAAAATAATAACCAATAACCCAATCAATAGCTTGCTGGCGATAGAATCACCTGGTATCAATGAGCTGGGTAATATAGCAATCAATAAAACCAATGCAAGACTGCCGATACCGACTACTTTAATTGAGAGATCACGCTCTGTTCTTGGAACAGCTGAAACAGACTCTCCTGTTTGCCCGTCTTTTTTTAATGAGCCAATGCTTCCTTTGAAAGAAGAAATAATGGTAGGCATTGTCTTGATTAAGGTAATAAAACCGCCTGCTGCTACTGCACCGGCACCTATTTGTCTAACATAAGCACGATAAATAGCGGTCGACCAATCAGCAAACCCTTTTGTAGCAGGATTCCAACCGCCCGGACCGCCTGCCGTATTCAAATCGTGGAGATAACCAAGTTTGATCAATTGTGAAGCAATGATACTTCCATTATCATTTAACAGGCTTGCGAGCAACGGCGTAAACACAAACCAGCTTAATACGCTGCCTGCTACCAGTATGCCTCCGATTTTAGGACCTATTATATATCCAACGCCTAAGTACTCCGGTGTTATTTCACCACTGATTTTTGCAGAGGGAAAAAACTTTTGTGTTTGCTTTGTCATAAACGCCGGCACTTCCGAAACGACGTGCAATAACTTTTGCAGTGATGCATAAACGAATGCAACCCCCAAACCGATAAACGCCGTTTTTGAAAAATCTCCCCCTTTTTCACCTGCTTTCAAAACGGAAGCACAGGCGGTTCCTTCAGGATAAGGCAGCGTTTCATGTTCTTTTACAATTAATGATCTTCTCAAAGGGATCATCATCAACGTACCGAGCATACCGCCGATGATTGCAAGAATGAGAATGGTGAAATAATTAAAGTAGTTGGCACTATTGGCCTCGCTCAGAAAAAGAAAACCGGGTAATGTAAATACAACGCCACCGGCAATACTTTCGCCAGCAGATCCTGTTGTTTGAATGATATTGTTTTCAAGTATCGTTGTTTTTAAAAATCGTCTTCCCAGTGTAATTGATATAACTGCTATTGGTATCGACGCTGAAACCGTAAGTCCCGCTTTCAATGCCAGGTAAACTGTCGATGCTCCAAAAATAATTCCGAACGCAGCGC
Source organism: Chitinophagaceae bacterium (assembly GCA_049840875.1). GTDB lineage: Bacteria > Bacteroidota > Bacteroidia > Chitinophagales > Chitinophagaceae > JAFDYH01. Next base: position 10,916 of record JASGJE010000014.1, read on the forward strand.
CTGTAAGAATGGACTTGATTGTAAACTCCGCCATGTTTGTTTCGGGAGATACAAATGGTTGAAAATTCTTTTGCGACATAGCAGCTCTTTAGTTTAATAAGGTAAGATAGGAAAAAATGAGTAGCAGGCATGTCCGCACAGTTTTTCTTTTATCTTTAATCCTTTTACAAGCTATGGCTAATCAACAACCACAGGGAAAGTTTCCCAAAGCAATCCCATTTATTATGGGAAATGAAGTTGCGGAACGATTCAGTTTCTATGGTCTGCGTTCAATTATGACTTCATTTCTTGTTGCGTATTTTTTTAATCCGGCCAATAGTCCGCTGTTAAGTAAAGTTGCGAACGCCAATGCAAATGAATTAACACATCTCTTTGTTACACTGGCTTATTTCATGCCGATGGTTGGCGGCATTGCAGCCGATTGGTTTTTTGGAAAATATAAAGTCATCTTGTATGTTTCTATCTTTTATTCCATTGGTACGTTGATATTGGCGCTTTCCACGCATAGCCTTCCATTATTTATCACAGGTCTTGTAGTGGTAGCGATGGCTGCAGGCGGAATAAAATCCTGTGTATCTGCAAATGTTGGCGATCAGTTTGATAAAACAAATCAGCATTTATTGTCAAAAATGTATGGATGGTTTTATACAGCCATTAATGTGGGTGGAACGTTATCACCAATCATGATTCCGATTTTTTATCAGAAATTCGGGCCTTCAGTTGCGTTTGGTATTCCGGGTTTATTGATGTGTATCGCAACAATTGTGTTCTGGCTTGGCAGAAAAAAATATGTACGAGTACCGCCTTCTGGACCAAAGAGAGAAAATTTTGTCAGCATATCGCTTTATGCAATTCAGAAATTGATTTCAAGAAAGCAAGGGCAATCTGTATGGCAGGCTGTTGGTGAAAAGTATTCTGCACAGGCTATTGATGGTGTAAAAGCAGTTTATCGCATTCTCGCAGTATTTGCCTTTACACCGATTTACTGGGCCATGTGGGATCAGAATTTATCGGAGTGGATACTGCAGGCGAAAAACATGAATTTATATGTTGGCTTCGGCGTTACGCTTCTACCGGAGCAGGTTAATTTTATCAATCCATTATTTGTAGTTGGCCTTACTCCTGTTTTTACTTACATCATATTTCCATTTCTTGAAAAAATCGGTATTAAACCAACACCATTGCGCAAGATCGGAGCCGGTCTCATCATGATTGGAATTTGTTTTACACTTATCGCATTGCTGCAGCAGATTATTGATAAAGGTGGTCATCCATCTGTATGGTGGCAGATACTGGCGTACGTGCTGTTGGCAATATCTGAAATACTGGTTTCGATTACCTGCCTCGAATACGCCTATACGCATGCCCCACCCAATATGAAAAGCACCATGAGTGCGTTGTACCTGTTAGGAATTTCGATTGGCAACTATTTTGATACATTGATCAATGGCAGTATTGCATCAAAAGGTTTCTTTTCCGTTCTTGAAGGCGCATCTTATTATTGGTTTTTTATTAAGGTGCTGGCAGTGTTTATAATTATCTACTTGTTTGTGGCAAAAAGAATTCCGGAAAGAAATTACGTGCAATCAGCAGTATAACAATCGATATTGAAATGACTGGTTGTTATATAATGAATATTCGGAAATATTTGATACGTGCATTGATAAATACCCCGATATTCGCAATGGTATTTGTATAACCAACTGTATAAAATCATGCGTATCCTTTTGTTAGGCTCTGGAGGTCGAGAACATGCATTGGCCTGGAAAATCAATCAAAGCAAATTAACTGGTTCATTATATATAGCACCGGGTAACCCGGGTACTGCAAAGCTGGGAAAAAATGTTTCAATTGATGTAAATGACTTTGATGGGATAGGTAAATTCTGTGCGAGTGAAAAAATAGATATGGTGGTGGTTGGCCCTGAAGAACCGCTGGTGAATGGATTGTGTGATTATTTCAAATCAAAAGAAGACTTACAGAAGATATATTTTGTAGGGCCATCCAAAGAAGGAGCGATGCTGGAAGGCAGTAAGGCTTTTGCAAAAGCCTTTATGGAGCGGCACAATATTCCAACTGCCGGTTACAAAGAATTTACTTTAGCAAACTATGAAGAAGGTGTAACATATCTTCAACAGCATTCATTGCCGATAGTATTAAAAGCAGATGGATTGGCAGCGGGAAAAGGTGTGGTGATTTGCCAGAATCATGTAGAAGCTATTGCAGAATTTGAATTAATGATTCAGCAGGCAAAGTTTGGCGCTGCAAGCAGAAAAGTAGTGGTGGAAGAATTCCTGGAAGGAATTGAAGTGAGCATGTTTGCATTGACAGATGGTAAGCATTATGTTTTATTACCAGACGCAAAAGATTATAAACGCATCGGTGAAGCCGATACCGGTTTGAATACAGGTGGAATGGGCGCCGTAAGTCCTGTGCCTTTTGTAACTGAAGATCTGATGCGAAAGATTGAAGAACGTGTAATAAAGCCAACTATCAAGGGGTTGCATGAAGAGCAAATCGATTATAAAGGGTTTGTGTTTTTTGGTTTGATCAGTGTGAACGGTGAGCCTTTCGTTATTGAATATAATTGCCGTATGGGCGATCCCGAAACAGAAGTGGTGATCCCCCGTTTGCAGAATGATATTGTTGAATTGTTCCTGTCCATATTTAATGGAGAGTTGGATAAAGCCGTTTTACAATCAGATCCAAGATCTGCAGTGACGGTGATGGCCGTAAGTAAAGGTTATCCGCTGGCGTATGAAAAAGGATTTGAGATAAAAGGTCTCAATGAAAACTTTGGGAAAAGCTCATTGCTTTTCCAGGCCGGAACAAAATCAGAGAACGGTGTTGTGGTAACGAATGGAGGCCGCGTATTGTGTGTTACTTCTTACGGAGAAAATATTGATGACGCTGTAAATACATCGCTTGACATGCTCAGTTATATTCATTTCGATGGCATTTATTACCGGAATGATATTGGGTATGAGTTCAAAGAGTAATTATAGATAGATGGTTGAATTGTTCTCATGGTTATATTGTTGTATGGCTAAATGTTATCTGGACTTATAACAATCAAACCATAAAGCCATCAAACAATATATCAATCTTACATATGCCCACAGAGGTTCATTATCACGACTATCTCCAATTAGATAAAATTCTCAATGCACAGTCGCCGGAAAGTGATAAGCGACAATCGCATGCTCACGATGAAATGTTGTTTATTATCATTCACCAGGCGTATGAACTTTGGTTTAAGCAATTGCATTTTGAGGTTGATTCTGTAGTAGGCGTAATGAAAAAACCGGTGTTAAATGATAACTCGCCGGAACTGCAAACAGTGGTTCATCGTTTGAAAAGAATGGTAACAATACTCCAGGTATTGGTTCACCAGATTGATATAATGGAAACGATGACGCCGATGGATTTTCTCGATTTCAGGGATATGCTGCGGCCTGCATCCGGATTTCAAAGCTGGCAATTCAAAGAGCTGGAAGCAAAGTTGGGTTTGAGGTTTGAGCAGCGTTACGGGAAAGAATATTATACATCCCAGCTTCGTGAAGAACAGGTAAAAATTATAAAGGAAGCGGAGAACAATCAATCGCTGCTTGATCTTGTAAACAGCTGGTTGGAAAGAATGCCTTTCTTCGATGAAGAGAAGAATTTCTGGGTTGATTACCGAAACCAATATCAATTAAGTCTTGCCAAAGAAGAACAAGCGAATCTTGGCGCTTTTGATGCTTTATTTATTAGTAATGCTGATAACTTTACTGAACAGTCACTCTCTTCCTCTGCACGGCGGTCTGCGCTGTTTATCACCCTTTATCGCGGCTACCCTGTTTTACAACTACCATTTCAATTATTGAATACGCTGCTCGAAATAGATGTACAGTTAAGCTCATGGCGATATCGCCATATGAACATGGTGCATAGAATGATTGGCTCCAGGATCGGTACAGGTGGCAGCACAGGTAAGGATTATTTAAGGGCGGCAGCCGAAAAGCATTATATCTTCAGAGAGATTGCACAACTGAATAGTTTTTTGATTGAGCGAAAACGATTGCCGGTTTTGAGCGCCGGTATGGAGAAAAAACTGGGTTTCGTTTCTTCATGATTTTACAAAAACCTTCCCTGGCCATCAAACTTTTTATACGGGGCTTTGAAAAACCGGTCAACTACTTTATTGAAATCATCCTTGTACATAATCGGCGTCGAATGCCCTGATCCTGGTAAAATCCACAGGTAGGCACTTGGAATATTTTTATAAATGAGCATGGTGTGTTCTTCTTTTATCACGTCATGATCGCCCCCGATGACAAGCGATGGGCATTTTATGGTGTGCAGATCAGATAAAGCAATATGTGGCTGATCGCAGAGTAACCGTAAAAGTTTGAAGGAATGTTTTTCTTCCGCAGTCTTGTCTGCTTTACCTGCGAGTTGAGCATAAGCTGGCTGTACCATATCCCATATGGATTGTGGTACGGCAGTACTATCAGGAACGAGATTAGCACCGGTAACAGCGAGCTTCTTCACTTTTTCAGGGTGGCGGATTGCTAATAGCAGACCATTGATACCGCCGTCACTCCAGCCAATGACATACGCGGAGTCTATTTTCATCGCGTCTAGCAATGCTGAATAATCATCAGCCATCATCTCGTACGTAAGAGAATCTCCGCTATCGGCTGATTTACCTTGTGCACGGCTATCGGCAATGATCACTTTGTATTCTTTGGCAAAATAGGGTATCTGGTAAATGAAATTGTTGATGGAACCGCCATTACCGTGAATTATCAGTAGTGGTTGTCCTTTTCCGTATGTTTCGGCGTACATTTTAAATCCGCGGATATTGTAGTATTTCCCGGTTGCTTTATTATGCCCATATGGATTGGCTACCGAATCGCGGATTGCTTTTTCAAACTCAGCCATTTTTTTCTGGGCATTTACCTGGGCAGTTGTGTCTACGGAAATAGAATACAGCATGAAGCATGTAAGGAGTAGTTTCTGCATGTGATGGGTTTTGTGCAAGGTAAAAAGATAAAGGGACATGATTACTCAGTCCCTTTTCTTTGCTGATAGGTAATAGATGTATATGGATATATGTGTAGAAGGTATTACGGATTATAAATTGCTTCCGGCCGGGAGCGATGTTTTGAAAGGGATACGATAACTAATTCTTCTTGCTTATTTACTATTTCCATGCCAGAAAATTTCGGGCATGGATTAAAAGCCAGGGATGATAAAATGGGGAACGAAATGCGGTAATGGTTACGGTATGAGGAAATTTATGTTCAGGTTCGTTGATTATAAGTAATAAAAACATGAACTCTGCGTTATTTGGTTAACAATAATGTTTACAAAAAAACCAAACAACAGGACGAAAAAATAATACTGAAAACAACTGCAGTGTGCTCTGACAAACAGTGTTTGTATATGAAAGCTGCTCTTTGTTATTTCAAATTATTTCCTCGTACTTTGCACACGATCTAAATCCAATCCGGAAGAAAATGGGACTTTTTAACTGGTTTACACAAGAGATTGCTATCGACCTGGGTACTGCTAACACCCTGATAATACATAACGATGAGGTAGTGGTGAATGAGCCGAGCATTGTGGCCCTGAACCGGAACAACCCCAAAGAGGTATTGGCTGTGGGCAAACGTGCCCTGATGATGCACGAGAAAACACATGAAAGCATCCGTACCGTTCGTCCGTTGAAGGACGGAGTAATCGCCGATTTTAATGCCGCTGAATTAATGATACGGGAAATGATCAAGATGATCTATCCCAAAAAGCCCTTGTTTCCCCCAAGCTGGCGCATGATGATCTGTATTCCTTCTTCTATTACTGAAGTGGAAAAACGTGCGGTGAGAGATAGTGCTGAGCAGGCCGGAGCTAAGGAAGTTTATCTGATTCATGAGCCAATGGCTGCGGCACTCGGTATCGGTATCGATGTGGAAGAGCCGGTTGGTAACATGATTATCGATATTGGCGGTGGTACAACAGGCATTACCGTGATTGCATTGGCTGGTATCGTTTGCGATCAATCTATCCGTATTGCCGGTGATGAATTTACAGCAGATATTATGGAAGCGCTTCGCCGTTATCACAGCCTGCTGATCGGTGAAAGAACTGCGGAGCAGATAAAGATAAATATCGGCGCTGCAATGAAAGACCTTGAAAATGCTCCCGATGATATTCCGGTAAATGGACGTGACCTGGTAACAGGTATTCCAAAGCAGATAATGGTAAGCTACCAGGAAATTGCTGAAGCGCTGGATAAAAGTATTTTCAAAATAGAAGAAGCCATCCTGAAGGCGCTTGAACAAACGCCACCGGAACTGGCTGCTGACATTTACCGTCGTGGCTTATATCTTACAGGTGGTGGTGCTTTATTACGTGGGCTCGATAAGCGTTTAAGCCAGAAAATTAAATTACCTGTACATGTGGCAGATGATCCGCTGAAAAGTGTTGTTCGGGGAACAGGTATTGCGTTAAAAAATTATGATCGCTATCCGTTTGTAATGCGTTAAAAATATCAGGGCAAACAATATCCTGTTTCTGTTTTAGTTTTGAGGTACAGGATATTAAACTCTTCATCATTTGCGTAACGTATTTCTTTTCATTCGTCGCTTCTTTACGTTTTTTTTCTTTCTTGCGTTGCAGGCAGTGGCTATATGGCTTTTATTTACCTACAATCATTTTCACCGCGCAGTAGGCCTTGGCGTCGCCAATGAAATTACCGGTTGGTCAAATTCAAAATACGCAACGGTAAATGGATATTTTCATCTGAAGGAAGAATATCAAAGGGTGCATAAGATGAATGATTCCTTATTAAATCTTTTGCATAGCAATTTTTCCGTTACAGATACTTCAAAAAAAGAAATTATTGACACAACCCGGTATGATACGATCACCGGCGTGAGAAGATATTTCTACTATCCCGCTTCGGTGGTTGATAATTCTGTCAACTCTGAAAGGAATTACATACAAATTAACCGTGGTTCAAAGCAAGGTATAAAAGATAACATGGCTGTTATCGGTTCTGATGGTAGTGTGGTAGGCATTGTTGTGAATGTAAGTCCGAATTTTAGCCAGATCATGAGCTTATTGCACATTCAGAATACCGTGAACGCATCGCTTAAAAAAAGCGGTGAGTTTGGAAAACTGGAGTGGGATGCCAAAGATCCACGGTTTGTAACGTTGAGAAACCTGCCGAAAAGCCTTGAGATAAAGAAAGGCGACACAATTGTTACGAGCAATTATTCTTACAATTTTCCACCGGGTTATATGATAGGTACCGTAGCCGAGATCGTTCCTGACAACAGTACCACTTTTTATGTATTAAAAGTAAAAACTGCTGCGAACTTTTATAACCTGCAACAGGTATTCGTGATTGAGAACCTGCAGCGTGATGAGCAGGTAAAACTGGCTGCGGATACAAAGAAGAAGATTGAAGAGAAGAAGTAGTGGGCAGTTATCAGTCGACAGTTTGCAGTCAGTTCCTTGCGATTGCGAATTGCCTACTGCAAATTGCCAATTTTTCAGTTTGAATAAAACATAATTAAAGCAATTGAGCGACCTTTTAAGAAATATTATCCGTTTTTGCCTTTTCCTGGTTATACAGGTGTATATATTAAATAAGATACCGCACCTGCATCGTTTCATTACGCCTTACCTCTACTTTCTTTTTATTTTGTGGTTGCCTTTTTCAGTGCCTCGTATCGGGCTTTTGCTTCTATCATTTGTATTCGGTCTTTCATTGGATTATTTTACAATGACTATGGGGCTTCACGCGGCAGCCTGTACATTAATTGCCTATATGCGCCCATTTATTATCGGGTTACTTACACCAAAAGATACTTCTGAGTTTAATTATCGCGAGCCATCGCCAAAAGCAATGGGCTGGGCGCCTTATTCCGTGTATGCGTTAATTCTGACCTTCTTCCATCATTTTTATCTCAGTTTTCTCGAATTTCTTGAATTTGGTGGCTTTTTCGAATTCTTACTTCGAGTATTGGCGAGTACGGCTATTAGCATGCTGATGATTTTTACAGTAGAACTTTTATTTCCACGCAGAATGAAATTCCGTACAAATACAGCGTAGTTACCTGTTAAGGAAACAGTAGAAAATCTTTCATAAATTTTTCAGTAAAAAGGTGCAAACGCCCAATTGCATTGTAGTTTTGATAAAATTTCAGTTGCCCGCGTATGCCTGTGTTTAACCAGTCCCGAAGTCGTATCATCCGCTTGATATTTTTGCTGACATTTTTGATCATTATTTCCCAGTTGTTTCATCTGCAGGTGATTTCCGGGAAATACAAAAGAATGGCTGATGAAAATGCCATTTTTGAAAAAAGAGTTTATCCTTCACGTGGCATCATCTTCGATAGAAAAAACAAAGCGATTCTTAATAATACTATGATGTTTGACCTGATGGTGACGCCATCAGAAGTAAAAGGAGTCGACACAACACTGATCTGCCAATTATTAGAAATAGACACGGCTGAGTTCCGCAAACGTGTTTTAAATGCAAAGTTTCGCAATGGCCCCTATCGTCCATCAGTATTCGAAGATTTATTGACGCCGGAAAAATATGCACGCCTTGATGAAAATATCTGGCGTTTCGGAAACGGTTTTTTCCTGCAGGAAAGACCGGTGAGAAAATATCCGTTTAATTCCGCTGCGCACATACTGGGTTATATTAATGAAGTGGATACGGCGATGATTAACCGCTCTAACGGTTACTATCAACCGGGAGACTATGTCGGCAAAAGCGGTCTTGAACAATACTATGAAAAAGCGTTACGAGGGCAACGCGGTATTCAATACTGGATAAAGGATAATAAAAACCGGTTGGTAGGCCGTTGGGGAAATGGCTCATCCGATACTGCCGCGATTGCAGGAAGGAATCTGCGCACGTATATTGATGTAGATCTGCAGGAACTGGCAGAAAAATTATTGACAAATAAAACCGGAGCTATTGTCGCAATCGAACCAAAGACCGGCGGAATCCTTGCTATGGCGTCAGGCCCGGATTATGATCCAAATGATTTGACAGGCCCAAATAAAAAAAAGAACTATGGCAAGATGGTATTGGATGTTAGTCGTCCGCTATTTAATCGTGCGATCAAAGGACAATATCCCGGTGGATCGACTTATAAACCGTTAGGCGCATTGATCGCATTGGATGAAGGTGTCATTAATCCGGAGTTCGGTGTGGTTTGCAATGGAGCATACTATGGATGCAAACGTCCTTTGAAATGTACTGAGAAACAGCCGGGTCATGCAAAAGATATGCGAACAGCGATCGCATGGTCTTGCAATTCTTACTTCAGCGAAATTCTGAAGCGCACAATTGATAATCCTGCTTATCATAGTCCGAGAACGGGAATCACGAAGTGGAAGCAGTATTGTAATGCATTCGGATATGGCCATCGTTTAGGTGTAGATTTAGTGAGTGAGGATGGCGGCAATGTGCCTGATACTACAGCGTATGATAAAGAATATCGCGGACAATGGAATTCGTGCACGATGGTTGGAGGTGGTCTTGGTATCGGCCAGGATAAATTGCTTGTGACACCACTTCAGATTACCAATGCTATTTGTATCGTAGCAAACAAAGGGTATTACTATACGCCGCATTTTGTGAAATCACTGGATAATGAAACGGATGCCGATAGTTCGTTGGTAAAAAAATTTCGTCAGAAGCATGAAGTGCTCACCCACATTCCGGATGCTACATATGATATAGTGATCGACGGAATGGAAGATGTAACGGTAAAGGGTACCGCAAGAGGATTGCCTAAAATTCCGGGAATTAATATTTGTGCGAAAACAGGTACGGCTGAAAACAAGAAAGTAATCGATGGCAAAGTGGTACAATTGAAAGACCACTCGTTATTTGTTTGTTTCGCTCCGAGAGAAGATCCGAAAATTGCGATTGCAGTTATTGTTGAAAATGGAGGGTTCGGCGCCACATGGGCCGGTCCGATGGCTTACCTGATGGTGGAGAAATACCTGACTGATAGCTTAAGAGCTGACAGGGTAAAAGAAGTAGACCGTATTGCTGCTGCGAACTTAATGCCATCTTATCTTACCCGTGAACAATTCAAGGAAGATTCAATTCGTGCATTCAAATGGTTTGAAATGACCAAGGATAGTACCTATATTGAAAAGTACACTACAATTCAGCCGGTAAAAATCAAATCGAAAAGAAATATACCTGCTTCCCGGTCTGAAAAGAATAATTCACAAATGGCGATGTTGCCTGATGAAAAGCAAAGACAAGGAACGGCAGCACGCTGAAAACTATGAGCCAAAAGAATGCAACGATATCAAGGGGAATTGACTGGTTATTGCTATGGATTTATCTTTTCCTGGTAGCAGTGGGGATCACAGCTATTTTTGCTGCTACTTATAAAGAAGGCGATCCGATTGTACAAAGCTTTCTTCGGTTTAAAACAGATTACAGCAAAGAGTTTTATTTTTTTATCGCTGCTGCGATAATCGCTTTATTCATATTACTAACAGACAGTAAATTTTTTACTGCAACGGCTAATCTTTGGTATGCATTCGGTATTCTTCTGTTACTGTTGGTGTTTCCTTTTCACTCGAGAGTAAAGGGTACGGAATCAATTATTCGTTTCGGAGGGTTTAATTTTCAACCGGCAGAGTTTTGTAAAATTTGTGTTTGTCTTGCTTTGGCAAAATATCTTTCATTGCCCGACATTGATTTTACAAGAACAAAATCGCAATTAATTGCTGCGGCAATCACATTATTTCCCGCTGCGTTAACTATTCTTCAAAAAGAAACGGGCCTTGCGTTAGTCTATTTTGCTTTTTTCCTGGTTATGTATCGTGAAGGACTTCCTTCAATAATTCTTGTGATTGGTTTTTCATTTGCGACTTTAGTTGTTGCTACCCTTTTGTTAGAGAAGAATACATTGGCGATAATATTGACGGTGATTGCCGGAGCCGCTGTATATTTTTTGCGAAGACAGGTAAAACGAAACCGTAGTTTATTAATAGGAATAGTTGTGATCTGGTTCGTCTGTGTCGGTGTACAGCGCTTTGGTGTTCCTTTTATATTCAAGCATGTATTGCAGAAACACCAGATAGAAAGAATTTATAGCACGATTGGCAAAGATGTGCCTGCTGATTATATTAAAGCTGCTACAGGGGATGAAGAAGCATCTCCGACGAATAAGAATACGGCTGATTATAATGTAAAGCAATCCAAAATTGCTATTGGTAGCGGTGGCGCCTTCGGAAAAGGACTTTTAAAAGGAACACAAACCCGGTATGATTTCGTGCCTGAACAACGAACCGATTTTATCTTTTGTACGATCGGTGAAGGCTTTGGTTTTACGGGCAGTTTTATTTTGCTGGGAATTTATCTTGTTCTCTTGTTCAGAATAGTAATTGTTGCAGAAAGGCAGCGAAGTGTATTCAGTCGCTGTTATGCATATGGCGTGGCGGCTGTATTTTTCTTTCACATTGCCATCAATGTTGCCATGACAGTTGGACTTGCACCTGTTATTGGTATCCCGTTACCGTTTATTAGTTATGGCGGTACATCGCTTATTACATTCACAATTCTTCTGTTTATACTAATTAGGTTGGATGCAGATCGTCAAATGGTTTTGCGCTAATGAGTACGCTAATGTGTGCTAATAGAACACGAATAAGGCTTTAATTTTAAATTCCTCTACCATACTTCCATCAATTACATTTCGCAGTGTATTCAGGTATCTTCGCATTGTTTTTACTTGTGTGGGTATTCTATTCAGCAGTAGTACAGTATTAGCGAACATTAGTCAACATTAGCGTGTTTTATTAGCGTATGAAAATTATTCCTCTTTCCGAAGGCTCGTTTACAATCGATAAATCGAAACTGTTTGTTCCGTTTGATAAAAGCAAAGATGATTTACAGGCAAGGTCCACAGGTAGTTTACTTGTCGAAGTACAACCCTTTGTTGTTATAACGAAAAATGATATCCTATTGCTCGACACAGGCCTCGGCTTTGAAAGAAATGGAGCATTGCAGATTCACGAGAATTTAAAAAGTAACGGTATCGACCCGACGAAAATCACAAAGGTACTGATGTCTCATTTACACAAAGATCATGCAGGCGGCGTTGGTATAGAAGACAGATTGAGTAGTTTAAAAGAATTAAGTTTTCCGCAGGCAAAATATTATGTACAGCAACGGGAACTTGATTTTGCTTTTGAGAAAGGATTTCCGTCTTATATTCCACATGAGCTGGAAATATTAAAGGAATCACAGCAGGTTATTTTTTTAAATGATAATAAAGGAAACATTGATGATTACATTTCTTACGAAATAACGGGAGCACATTCGCCTTTTCACCAGGTATTCTGGATAAAGGAAGACAATGAGATCATTTTCTTTGGTGCAGATGATGCGCCTCAATTAGGACAAATGAAACATCGGTTTGTTGCCAAATACGATTATGACGGAAAGAAAGCAGCTGATTTAAGAGTGAAATGGTGGGAAGAAGGAAGAGAAGAAAACTGGAAGTTTTTATTTTATCATGACATTAAAACGCCTTACGCTAATAACCGCCAATAGAACGCTAAAGGGAGCCAATAGCTTCCAATAGTTTTAGTATTACCGATTAATAGGAACAGACAATTCTTTGAAAATTCAATCTTTTTTCGCCGAAATTTATAAGGAGACCTAATTTTATCTGAGTCGCTTTTAAGTAATTAAGAGTTTGTCTGAAGTTATCAGGATGTATTTGAAATGAAGCTTTTAATTCAAGAATTATAGAATCGTATACTACAAAATCAGCCACAAAGGAATGTGGTAAGGTAAAGCCATCATATAAAATCTGTAACGGTTTCTCTCTTTCAAATGATATAGCCTGTTTTTTCAATTCAATTTCTAATACATCTTTATAAACAATCTCCTTAAATCCTTTTCCCAGTTTTGAATGAACCTTCATGCACAAGCCAATGATATTATAGCATTCGTCTTTAAACAATAAATCGTTAACGAAATTTTGCATAAATGCAGAATTTTAAAATTGTGGAAACAAGATGTGGAAATATATCCTTTAAGTCAGGATATAGATACAAGACCGTAAAACAGAGTATAATGTGAACGATGATTGTAAAGAAGAATTTATTGGCGAATATTAGCGCTTTCGATTAGCGTTTTTATTAGCGATTTCAAAAAAAAGGCCCGCTCTGGAAAGAGCCGGCCGTTGCTAACCTATGAAAAACACCAAGTTCAAAGATATATTAAAATATCATTTAGAAGATTAATTCTTTATTGTATTACTTAACGATTTTTTCTTGCACGAATCGCATCATTTCTTTCCATACGCTCAGACCTGAGATTTCGCATTGCCGTAATAAATGCCTTTTGGTGATCAAACACGTCGGTGCTACGTTTCTCGCCGATAACAACTTTAAACTGCTCACGGTACCTTAATCGTAAATCTACTATTTTCTGCTCCCGGATCAACGAAGGTTCATCCTTGGTCGTTCTTAATGTGGTACGCCATTCTTTAAAATAACGGAGGAAAATCGGGCTGAATTTTTCAGCCTCATCTTTGGAGAGATTTAAGCGTTGCTGGATAAACTCATTCATTTTGTCCCTGATCTTCTCATTACCGTCGTCTTCCTGGGCAAAAAGTTTAAATCCTGTGAACGCAAATAAAAAGAATATGAGTAAAAGTTTTTTCATTGTTTCTACCTTAATTTAATAGTACGTCATCACTATTATCCTCAGCAGAATTTGTTTCATTTAAAAAGTTTTGAATGTCTTTATCAGAAATATCTTTTAATAAATCGCCAACATCAGCCGCTTTAGCTGTAGCGCCTGCAACAGCGGGTTGAATAAAATTATTGATATCATCAGTGCTTACCTTTTTCATATTCTCTTCTATCCATGCATGCGAGTTGGATACAGGCACAGTCGAATCGCTATTAATAATAAAAGGTAAACTGGTTAAAGCGATAAATCCGATTACTACAGCGGCTGCTGCGAAACGGAACCATTTACGGTTTGTGATAGAAATCACTTTTGCCGCAGGCTTATTTTCAAGGTTCAAATTAATATCCTTCTGAAAATTTTCAAAATAACCTTGAGGAACAGAATACGGATTTTTCTTACCAATACTACTTAATAGTGGCGAAAGATCGGCTAACTCTTCTTCTGCGGTTTGATATTCCTCATGCGACTTTAGCTTTGCTAATATAGCTTCTGACAGATCTTCAAAATAACCTTCGGGTTCTGCATATACCGGCTGCTTTGAAAGACCATCAAGCAAAGGAGATAAGTAAGCTAATTCTTCCTGGGTATTAGCTGCCTCCAATGCCTTTACCCGGTTCAGCATACTATCAGCAAAACCCTCAAAATAGCCCGCTGGCACATAAAACTCAACCGCCGGAATATCCGGAAGATTGCTTTTTAAATCACTCAGTTCCTGTATAATGCCGATTCTGTTCATTTTAACCCAATTGAGACGATTCAGCCCCCTGAAGGTTTAATTATTTTTGATGTAATCTTCAATTTTCTTGACTGCATGGTGATAGCTTGCTTTTAACGCTCCCTCGCTTGTCTCAAGCACCCGGCTCATCTCTTCATAAGGCATTTCATCATAGTAGCGCAACTGAAACACAATCCTTTGTTTTTCAGGCAATTGTTGAATTGCCAACTGTAGCTTCCATTCCAATTTATTGCTATCGAAGTATTTGTCCGCTTTTATTTTATTGCTAAGCCCGCTTTCAACATCACTTAGACTAACGGCTGTTCTTTTTTTCTGCTGCTCAAGAAAGGTTAACGTTTCATTCGTCGCGATCCGGTAAAGCCAGGTATATAGCTGGCTGTCTTCCCGAAAATTTTCAAGGCCATTCCAAACGCGGATAAAAACATTTTGCAACACATCGTTCGCATCGTCATGATCGATCACCATCCTGCGTACATGCCAATATAATTTTTCCTGGTACTTTTTAATGATGGACGTATAAGCCTTTTCTTTGGTAGCCGGGTTACGGAACTGCACCAGTAATTCACTATCACTTGCTGTGGTAAGCTGCATCTTTTGGTTTAGGAAACGATTTTAATTTCGTTAATAACCTGTTTCTATTTATAAAATTAAAAAAGCAGGATCAATTGTAACTGAGCCTGCTTGTTCTTATACCGGAATATTTTTACACATTTTTTCTTGCTATTACTTTTTCAGCGGCGGCAACGATATCAGGTATATCCAAACCATATTTCTTCAATAATTCTTTCGGCGTACCGCTCTCACCAAAGGTATCTTTTGTTCCGACATATTCAATCGGCGTAGGAATGTTCCGGGATGCCACCTGTGATACCGCATCACCCAATCCACCAATGATATTGTGCTCTTCTACAGTTACAGCGCATTTCGTTTTACGAATCGAAGCAATAATTGCAGCTTCGTCGATTGGCTTTATTGTATGAATATTGATTACCTCAGCGCTGATACCTTTTTCCTGCAAAATGATACCGGCCTGTATCGCGTTCCACACCATGTGTCCACAAGCAAAGATGGAAACGTCTGTTCCTTCCGAAAAGATCTGTGCTTTACCAATAACAAAATCTTCAACTTTTGTAAATATAGGCCATACTGGTCGGCCAAAACGGAGATAAACTGGTCCCACATGCTCCGCAATCGCCATGGTTGCTGCCTTTGTCTGATTGTAATCGCAAGGCACGATAACTGTCATGCCCGGCAACATTTTCATCAAGCCAATATCTTCAAGAATCTGGTGTGTCGCACCATCTTCGCCCAATGTGAGCCCTGCATGTGAAGCGCAGATTTTTACATTCTTTCCACTGTAAGCTACACTTTGTCTTATCTGGTCATAAACGCGACCTGTGGAAAAATTAGCAAACGTGGTTGTATAAGGAATTTTTCCGCCGATTGTCAGTCCGGCCCCAATGCCGATCATATTAGCTTCTGCAATTCCACACTGAATGAAACGCTCGGGAAACTCTTTTATAAATTGCTGCAGTTTAAGCGATCCCGCAAGATCTGCTGTCAGTGCAACAACATTTGAATTTTTTCTGGCTACTTCCACGATACCATCCCCAAATCCACTCCGGGTATCTTTATTTCCTGTTGATTGAATATCCTTTAACATGCTTTAAAATTGGAACGCAAAAGTAAACTAAATGCAGTAGTTCTTTAGTTTTAAGTTTTCAGTTTGAGAAGTATAAAAAACGCTCAACTGAACTTCAAAACTAAAAACTTCAAAACTTTTTAATTGAGATCCTGCGCTTTTCCGGAAAAAATTGTGTTATCAGCTTTCAGCCGTTCTTCCCATTTCCAGGCAGTAGCCATCATATCCTCCAGGGAAAATTCAGGGTTCCAGCCCAGTTTTTTCCGCGCCAGGTCATTATTAGCATAGATTGCGATCACATCGCCGGGGCGGCGTGGACCAATTTCATAATTCAGTTTTACGCCACTTACTTTTTCGAATGCTTTGATCGCTTCCAAAACTGTGACTCCATTACCAGTTCCAAGGTTAAATACCTCACATCTCACTGGATCTTTTGCTTTTTGCAGGTATTGGATGGCAAGTGTGTGCGCATGCGCAATATCACTGACGTGAATAAAATCCCGAACGCATGATCCGTCTCTTGTATCGTAATCATCACCGTATACAACCATCTTCGGAATTTTGCCAATGGCTGTTTGTGTTATTGCCGGTACAAGATTCTGTGGTCTGCCGATGGGCATTTCACCAATGATGGCAGACGGATGCGCACCAACAGGGTTAAAATATCGTAATAAAATGCATTGAGCGGGAAACCCTTTTGAAAACTCATTTACAATCTGCTCACCCATCTGCTTGGTGTATCCATAAGGCGATTCAGCAGGTTTTGGGGGAGTCAATTCTGTTACTGGTATTTCATCCGGGTTGCCATATACAGTACAGGATGAAGAAAAAACAAACCAGGGAATTTTAAATTCCTGCACACATTTCAATACATTGATCAATGAGTTAATGTTGTTTTCAAAATACATCAGTGGCTTTTCCACTGATTCATTTACTGCTTTATAAGCAGCGAAATGAATGATACCAAGGATATCTTCATTCTCCTGGAAGATTGCGAAGGTGTCATCAAAATCGCAAAGATCTACTTTGTAATTTTTTATTTTAACGCCGGTAATTCTTTCTACACCTTCTAATATGCGTGAGTTTGATCGCGAATTATCATCTACAGATATTACTTCGTAGCCGTTTTCAATCAGGTCTATGATTGTATGCGAACCGATATATCCACACCCACCTGTAACTAAGATTTTTGCCATGCGAATAGATTAAAGAATTGTTTGGCAAAAGTGCGGAAAAAATTTTAAAGAAAAAGGCTTACAATGCCATATACACCTGCAGCCAACAGTCCACTTACAGGAATGGTCAATATCCAGGCCCAAAGAAGATTCACCGTTACACCCCATCTTACCGCGGAAAGACGTTTTGTAGCGCCAACACCAATAATAGAACCTGTGATAGTATGTGTTGTGCTAACCGGTATTTTTAAATTTTCCGTTATGAAAAGTGTAATTGCACCTGCTGTTTCAGCAGCTACTCCCTCGAATGGCGTTACCTTAGTAATACGGGTGCCCATTGTTTTTACAATTTTCCATCCCCCGCTCATTGTTCCAAGTGCGATAGCGCTATAACATGCAAGAGGAACCCATATGGGCATTTGTTCAAAACTTGTAATAGAACCACTTGAAATGAGCGCAGCGGTTATAATCCCCATTACTTTTTGCGCATCATTACCACCGTGGCCAAGACTGAATGCGCCTGAAGAAACGAGTTGCAAACGTTTAAACCATGCATTTGCACGATGTGCATTCAGATTGCTCAGATAAAGCGAGAAGACTGCCATGATCAATAAGATCAGCGCTAGGCAGAATCCATTTAAAATTATGTGAATAGAAAATTACTTTTAAAATATAAGAGTCAAAATGTGATTGAAGATTTTTAGGATCTAATTCCAACGTTTCATACAAGAAAACGAACACGGCGACAATAATCAGAATGGAAAATATCTTTGGCCCGATTCCTTTTTTAAACGAATTAATGAACCAGACTGAGATGATAAAGGCCATTACCATTCCAATCAAAGGCGCCATGAAAATAAATGCTACCGTTTTTATCACAGGTTCTGAATTAATGGAACTAAATGTTCCTGCATGCGCAATCGCAGCTCCTGCAAACCCACCAATCAATGTATGAGAAGAAGAAGATGGAATTCCCAGCCACCATGTCAGCAGGTTCCAAAGTATGGCCGCAACCAAGCCTGCAAAAATCACCGGCAGCGTAATAAAATCAGCCTTTACAGTTTTGGAGATCGTATTAGCAACGCCATGATCTTTGAATATAAAAAAAGCTACAAAGTTGAATAACGCAGCCCACAAGACTGCCTGAAAGGGAGTCAACACTTTGGTAGAAACAACGGTCGCTATCGAGTTTGCTGCATCATGAAAGCCATTGATATAATCGAAGATTAAAGCCAGCGCTATGATGATGATAAGAAATGCAGTCATACACTAATTTGAAAATGAAACGATTTGAAAATTTGAAAATGAATAGTAGTAAAGGCAATTTTCAAATTGCGCATTTTCAAATTTTGAAATTAGTTAGGCGTATTTAATAATTATAGATTCGATCACGTTACCAGCATCCTCGCATTTGTCTGTTGCGATTTCCATTACCTGGTATATTTCTCTTTTTTTAATCACTTCTTTTGCATCAGGCTCGGTGGCAAATAGTCGTTCGATGCTCATATCAAATACATCATCGGCCTGGTTTTCCATGCTGTTGATCTTTACCAATGCTTCCGTTACCTGCCGCATGTTTTTCATATTCCTCAATTCGATTACGGCTTTGCTAACGTACAATGCCCCCTGTTCGATCATTTCTGCAAGCTTCTTTATTCCCATGTCATTTGGGTTCACCCTATAGAAGTTTATTTTTTTTGCGGAAGCATAAACATAGTCGGCAATGTCATCAAGAGCAGATGCGAGATAGTGAATGTCTTCGCGGTCAAACGGGGTAATAAAGTTTCTTCCCAGTTCTGTAAATATGCGGTGTGTGAGATCATCATTCACGTGCTCGAGGTCTTCTATCTGCGCAAGGATATTTGCACGTTTGTCAAAATCAACTTCGGATACCATTTCTTTCAGCTTCGAGCCGATCAATGCTACATTTCCTGCCACGGTTTCAAATAAATCAAAAAACACACGATCTTTTGGCAGGAAAATCTTCAAAACAGAGTTAAGCGATGCCATAGTTCTTTTATTAGTGCAGCGAAGTTATGCCTGCGGTTCGGTGCCCGCCAAAACCTTTTAGAATTAATAATTAATTAATACAAAATTTATCATTCACTAATGATTGGGTAATCATTTTTTAATATAAATACAATTTGTATCGACAATTAATTTTGATTTCTATTAATATTGAGGCACTTATAATTGCTACTACCACAAGATTTACATGTGGTGAATCTGCGGAGTAACATTAACGTAACACTGTAGTCACAATTCCTTAATCTACCGGAAACATGTTGTTAACGCTGAAGATAGTTCTTTGCGCAAACCCAAGTAATGAACCATACGAAGCGCAGGCAATTCCTATTGCCTATACTGCTATGTTTTGCCATGGCGGTAAATGCCCAAAGTTTAAAACTTTCCGGCAAGATAACCAATGAGAAAAATGAGCCAGTTGCAGGTGTCACTATTAAAATTGCCGGAGCTGGCGGTACTACTACTGATCTTGAAGGCCGATATACACTAAATCTCAGCGCCGGAAAAAAGTACGAAATTGAATTTACTGCTATCGGCTACGAGACCAAAACTATCACTGACGCTGAAGTTGTAAACGGACAATTCAACGAACTCAACGTTGTAATGGCGACTAAAGCAAAGGCTGGTGAAAATGTCGTTGTTACGACCAGTCGTTCCACAGCCCGCCGCGAATCTGTTGCTTCTGTTATAGCATTTCAAAAAAATACAAATACGGTAGCGTCCGTCATATCTGCAGAAAGCATTCGCAGGTCGCCTGATAAAAATACCGGTGAGGTATTAAAACGTACACCCGGCGCAAGTTTGATAGATGGAAAATTCCTTGTTATCCGCGGGCTTGCAGATAGATATAACCAGGCGATGCTGAATGGTATATTGCTTACCAGTACCGAACCTGATCGCAAAACTTTTTCATTCGACATCATTCCCGCTCCGATGATTGATAATATTATTATCAACAAAGCCTTTGTACCAGAACTGCCGGGCGAATGGGCCGGTGGCCTTATCCAGGTAA
Source organism: Chitinophagaceae bacterium (assembly GCA_049840875.1). GTDB lineage: Bacteria > Bacteroidota > Bacteroidia > Chitinophagales > Chitinophagaceae > JAFDYH01. The sequence goes on from JASGJE010000014.1 coordinate 31,250, forward strand.
ATACAAAGGACATCCCTTCGAAAAACTTTTTTAATGTGCAGGTAGGAACTGGTTTTAACAGCCAGACAATCAGTAAGGATTTTTATAAAGGAAAGGGTGGAAAAACAGATTGGCTGGGTGTAGACGATGGCACAAGAGGTTTACCAGATGCCTACACAACTAAATCTGCTTTTAATCTTTTGCCGCAAGCGGAAAAAAATGAAATAGGAAAATCGATGAACAACGATTGGGCTGCAAAAGCCAAAAGCTTTTCGCCGAATGTTTCTTTCCAGGCAAGTGGCGGCTTTACCGGTAAACTGTTTGGTAAAAAAATCGGTGGCATTCTCGGTATCAACTATAGCAAGACAAACCGTTTTACAGATATACTCAACCAGATTCAAACGCTTGAAAACGGCGTCTTCAGCCAGCAGTTTAGCTATGGGGACGATCGTTATACTGAAGAAGTTACCGCAGGTGCGTTGGCAAGCCTTTCAGTGCAACTGGATCAGAGAAATAAAATATCGGTAAAGTCGATCATCAATGTAAACACCAACAACTATGCTATCACCCGCAGTGGGATCAACAATCTTACAGGTGATGATGTGCAGGGCGGTGAACTTACCTTCAGAGAAAATACATTTTTTACTGCACAATTAACCGGCGAGCATAGCATCGCTGCACCATTGAAATTAAAATGGTATGGCGCATTTAACATCCTCGATGGTTATAGCCCCGATCAACGTCGCTATCAGTATACAAGAGCAACCGGTACACAAAACCCATATCTTTTTCTCGTTGGCAACTCTCTCGCACAGGAAAGCGGTAGCAGGGTTTTTCAAACATTGAATGATTATATCTACACCGGCGGCGGCGACCTGTCTTACACATTTAATATGCTTGGGCAAAAGCAAACGGTAAAAGGTGGCTACATGCTGCAGGTAAAAGACAGATTGTTTGATGCACAGCTTTTTGCCAATTACCTACCCAAAGACAATGCAACTTTAAGACAGCAACCAATCGATCAGATTTTTGCACCATCAAATTTTGGTGATGGTTCTGCAAACAGCACGCTATTCTCTTTCAATTCTATCAACAATAGGAATTTCCGTTATCTCGCAAATACAATTTTAAACGCTGGCTATTTGCAGTTTGATAACCAGTTTTCAAACGCATTGCGCATAGTATGGGGCTTAAGAGTTGAGAACTATGATCAGTTACTTGGCTCAGTAAAAAAATGGGATGATCGTCATCGCCATACAGAACAAACAGACTATCTGCCGGGCATAAACGCTACGTATAAATTAAACAACAAAACAAATATCCGTTTATCAGGTTCGCAGACGGTTATAAGACCTGAACAAAGAGAATTGGCAGCGTTAACGCTTTATGATTTTGAATTGAACTCTGCTGTACAAGGAAATCCAAATCTTGTTCGTACTAAGGTAACCAATGCTGATTTACGTTACGAACTCTATCCACGTTCGGGTGAATTAATAACATTAGGCGTTTTCTATAAATATTTTGATAAACCAATTGAGCAAAACCTTCAGCAGGGCGGTGCAATCTTCCAGTTTCAAAACCCTGATAAAGCAACTGCATACGGCGTAGAACTTGAATTGCGTAAACGTCTCGATATGTTTAGCGGTTTGAAAAACTTTACGGTTCAGGCCAATGCAGCTTATATCAAAAGTCAGGTTACAGATGAATTGCAAAAAATCAAGAGACCATTGCAGGGCCAATCGCCTTATCTCTTAAACGTAGGCTTGATGTATGATCTTGAAAAAGCGGGATTGAATGCAACATTGCTCTACAATCAAATCGGCAAACGCATTTATCTCGTTGGCGATATTCCTGCGAGTGGCGGCGGCGGTGCACCAGATATATGGGAAGCGCCAAGGCCTGTTCTTGATTTTCAGATCGGAAAAAAGATACTGAAGAACAAAGCAGAGATAAGATTGAATGCACAGGATCTATTAAACAGAACACAGTATTTCTATCAAAATGGAAATACAAAAACCGGTTTCAGTAAGAGCAGCGATGCTTATCGCTTCACACGCAAATTCGGAACTACCTACAGCATCACCTTTAATTATTCATTATAAAAAGTTATAAAAAAACCAAAAAGGGAAATATGAAAAAGTACATTTTATTCATGGCAGCAATCATCTCGGTAAGCATTTTAGCTTGTCGCAAAATTGAAATGGATGGCGAGCCATTTATAGTTGAAGTGCCTGCAGCGGGCGGTGGAGATACTGTGATTACTGGCAAAACAGTTACGTTGACGGGTCACGTTACAAAAGATACAACGCTTCGCAAAATTGATAATAACATTCTCTCTGGGTTAGTATATGTGGATGCAGGCGTAACACTCACTGTAGAAAAAGGTGCGACAGTAAAAGGAGCTTATTCAGGTTCTAATACAGCAGCGCTTATCATTAAACGTGGTGCAAAATTGATGGCAGTTGGTACACAGGAAGAACCGATTGTTTTCACATCAGCATCCCCTACACCAACTTCTGGTGACTGGGGTGGAATTGAATTGTTGGGTAAAGCAGCGATCAATTCAAGCAATGGCGGAGCTCCTGGACTTTATATTCCTGAAGGTGGTTTTAACACAGCTGCCGGCGACGGATTAGCTGGATCGGGAGATGCAGTGGCGCCATCACCAGTGAATGATGATAATTCAGGGACATTACAATATGTGAGAATTGAATATGCAGGCTATGCATTTTTACCAAACCAGGAAATTAATGCGTTGACAATGGCTGCTGTTGGAAGCGGAACCACGATCGATCATATCCAGGTTTCTTATGCAAAAGACGATGCATTCGAATGGTTTGGTGGAACAGTGAATTGCAAATACCTGATCGCATACAAAACACAGGATGACGATTTCGATACCGATAATGGTTATAGTGGAAGTGTACAATTCGGTTTAATTGTCCGCGATTCATCAATTGCTGACGTATCAAAATCTGAAAGTTTTGAAAGTGATAACGATGGTACTGGTAGTGCATTATTGCCGCAAACAAAAGCAGTGTTCTGTAATGTGACGTCATTTGGTCCACAGGCAACTCCTGCTAATATTGGCAACAGCAACTATCTCGGGCCAGCAGTACAAATAAGAAGGAACTCTTCATTATCTATTTTCAATTCCGCATTTGTTGGTTGGGGTACAGGTATCCTGATTGATGCAGGTCTTGGAACACCTACTGATTTAAATATCACAGCTGGAACATTGCAATTAAGCGGTGTGATAATCGCAAGCTGTAAAAAAGATATAGCTTATACACCAAGTACATCTGCACCTACAGGCGCTGACCAGGCTTCTATGCTGGCATGGTTTACAGGCAACACAAAAAATAAAATTCTTACACCGACTACAGAGCAGGCTATCTATACAAGACCTTTCGATTATGCAAATCCTGACTTTGCACCATTTGGAAACTCTGCAGTGGTAATTCCATCAGCAAGCAATACTTATTTCGATGATCCGATTTTAGTAGGCCGACCTTTTATTAAAAAAGTAGATTTCATCGGTGGTATTGCACCATCAGGTCCTGATGGCAACTGGCATAAAGGATGGACGAAATTTGGTAACTAATCGTGCATTGTAAATTTATTTAGAAGAATATATCAAAGGTGCATTCTTAAAAGATGCACCTTTTTATTTTTGAAACATACAAGGCTTACAAGAGATACAAGTAATACAAAAAAGTCATTCTTTTTAAACCTTAAATGCCTTGTAAGCCTTGTATGTTTCATTATTCAAAATACCGAAGTCTATTTCTCTTTCGGATTGTAAGCATATACAACTTCAAACGCGGAATGTTTCAATTCCGGAAGTTGTTGGCCCACGTTCAGATCGATACTTTGCGGAGTTGGCTCGCATACTGAATATTTGTTCCCATTATATTCTATTGTATTGCCGATTGGTTTATCAAATTTTACAGCTATCGTGATGTGTTTGGGGTATGATAAAACGATCATCGGCAAATCATATAATTCTTTTACGAGGTAAAAAAATAAAGCAGCCCTGTCCTCGCAGTCACTATAGTCATACAGAAGTGTTTCTTCGGGCGACATTCTCTTCTCTCTGCCAAAATTTTTTGTGTCAGGCTCAAATAAAAAAGCATAGCGGGTAAACCGCATTAAGTAATCAACGCCATTTTTTACATTCAAACCTTTTGTATGTTTTTTTAAAAGAGGAATCAACGACGAATAGGTTTCCTTGCTCAGCGGTATATTAAAGTAAGACGCATAGTCGGTAACCGGGTAATTCGTAAAAATGGATTTTATTTCAGGGTTGAGTTTGATTTTAAAATCATATTCTGTTTTATCGACGAAAAATTGAAGACTTTTCTCGGTGTAATCGCTTGCTTTAAAGTCGGGCAACCTGGTAATTTTATAAGAGAAAGTTTGATTGGCGCCATCAATTGCGATGGGTACCTCATTAAATTTTTCTTTTTCAAAATCTATATTGCTGCCATAGTCATGGTAATTCAGGCAAACAAATTGTTTATTGTTTTTGTAGTGAAACGGAAGATTGTAAATGCTGTCATCGCTTTGTACATAAAACAAAATGCTGTCGCCGGCAATACTGAGCGTAGTATTATAGCCGGATTTTGCCATCAAAAACCATTTATACAATGTATATCGGTTGTAGTTCTCAGCTTTCGGACTTAGCTGCTCAGCGGTGCGGCGGACCAATTGATAAAACAGCCAATCATTTAGTTCATGTTCTTTTTTATACTCAATAATCGCATTGACCGCAGGTTCGTAACCGGATTGTAAAAGTTGATGGTAAAAAGAAGTTATCGTTTCATTTGAAAGGCTGGCCTCTAATTTCGGAGAACCAACTTTATTATAGTCAAACGTTACCGGTGCATCGCAGAATTCAAAGTGAATTGTATTGCGGGTATTTTGCGAAAATCCGGCGTGCTGGTTTGCAAAAATGATAAGGGCTAATATGGTCAGCTTTAGCTTCACAGATAAAACTTACTTACAATTTACAAAAATTAATACAGAGATAATATTCGTTCTGGTTTTTTGGCACAACCTGATTTTAATATAACAATCAACATAAAGGGTAGTTATCCTTGTCTTTGTTTATATACACATTATTGCAAAAAGAGCAGACTTAATTCAGATACAGGTAACGTTCCGGTAACAATTCGATAACATTCCGGTTCTACTCTTGCACTCGAATTTTTCGACCATCACCCCATTTTAACCATGCGTAACATCACTGATTTTTAAATCAAATGTTATGAGCTTACGCAAGTGTATTGTAGGATTGTTTTTGTCTTTTTTTGTAGTTATTAACTTTTTAAATGCCCAGGAAACAACCTCCACATTGAGTGGTAGTGTGGTTGACTCCAAAGCACAACCAGTCGTCGGCGCGACAGTAGTAGTAAAGCATGAACCTACTGGTTACTCCTCCACAACCCAAACCAACAGTAAAGGATTGTATGTAATCAACAACCTGAAACCAGGTGGCCCTTACACTATCCACATTACGTTTGTTGGTCTGCAGGAAGAAAAGTATGATAACGTCAATCTTTCTTTAGGTGACAATTCCGGTGTCGATTTCACCATGAAAGCGGATGAAAAGAGCATTCAGGAAGTAGTGGTAACCGGAACTAAGAAGAATACTATCAATGGGCTTAGTGTTGGAAAAGCACAGTTATCTACTTTGCCAACGCTCGGCAGAAGCCTTTCTGATTTTACCCGCCTTACTCCACAGTCAAATAATAACTCATTTGCGGGTAGCAATTTCCGTTACAACAACATAACGCTGGACGGCGCAATGAATAACGACGCGATTGGTTTCAGCAACTCATTTGGCGGCGTAAGTGGCGGTGGCCAGTCTGGTACTGCAGGATCTGGTACCAGAACTAACCCTTATAGCCTTGATGTAATACAGGAAGTACAGGTGCAATTGGCGCCATATGATGTGAAGCTCGGCAACTTTACCGGCGGTAGTGTGAATGCTGTAACTAAAAGCGGTACCAACGATATGCATGGTTCCATATATGGTTATGGCAGAAACCAAACATTGATGGGCAAAAGTCCGGATGCATACAAAACAAAGATCGGCTCTGACTTTTATGACTATCAATACGGCGGAACATTGAGCGGCGCTATTATCAAAAACAAATTGTTCTTTATCGCCAACGCAGAAATTACACGCCGTCAAGAGCCTACTTTTTATAACGCCGGTGATCCGGGAGCAGCTATTACAGTAGCACAAGCGCAGGATATCGCTTCAAAATTCCAGGCTGCTGGTTTTGATGCAGGTGGTTATTCTGCTGCTAAAATTTTTACAAGAAGCAATAAATTTTTCGGTCGTCTTGATTACAATATCAGCCCTGCAAGTACGCTTACCTTAAGAGGTATTTATACAAAAGGCTGGGGAAACAATCTTGAACGTACTCCTTATATTTTCCAATTCAGTTCTACAGACTTTACGCAAACAAGCGTAAACGTAAACCTGGTAGCAGAGTTGAAAACAAAGATCAATCGCAATCTCAATAACCAATTGATCCTTGGCTATATCAATGTACACGATTCGCGAACTTTCCCTGGTGGTGGAGCTAATATTACTCCATATGCAGACATTACTAACGGTGCTACCAATGTATGGTTAGGTACATGGAGAGAAGCGGCAATTTATGATCAACGTCAAAAGACATTTGAATTTACGGATAATGTAACCTGGAATAAAGGCGTTCATAAATTCACATTCGGTACGCACAATGAATTTTATGATTTCAACTATGGGTTTGTAAACTCATGGAATGGTCGCTGGCAATATAACAGTATTGCGGATTTTGATGCGGATAAGCCAAGCCGTGTACGTTCTGCTTATGCAAGCGATCAGTCAAAAAACAGTTATGATTATCTGAGCCATAATGTTCCCGGCAGCAACTTTAATGTGGGATTGATCAGCCTGTATGCACAAGATGAAATAGCAATCACCAACCGGTTTAAAATAACTCCGGGTTTAAGAGTAGATTATTCGTACGTAGGTTCTCAGCCTGCTACTGATACAGCATTGAACAATGTACCGGACAATGTTAATACAACCAACCCAACCTATTCACATACACCATTTGCGCAGTTTAATAACAAATGGTTTGGTAACGCAGCTTTATCTCCACGTTTAGGATTTAACTGGGATATTAAAGGTGATAAGTCAATTATCCTGAGAGGTGGTAGCGGCATCTTCACTGGTAGAATTCCATTTGCATGGTTGGGCTATGCTTATACATTGAGCGGACCTAACTTTAATAACATCGATGTAAAGAGCGCTGCATTACCTAGTGGTGTATTGCCATTAACAGGCCCACAGAATTTAGTGACAACAGTTGGTACAATCTCTCCTGCAGCTATAAAGACAAGAGAAGTTGACCTGGTGGATAACCACTTTAAATTGCCAACAGTATGGCGTTCAAATGTAGCCGTCGACTTGAAGTTTGGCAATGGTTACAAATTGACATTGGATGCGATGTACACAAAGACCATTCATGATGTAGAATTTCAGCAGATCAATAAAAAGGATCAAACGCAGTATTATACAACCGGGCCAACAGAAACTCCTGTGTATACTCCAAGCGCAAGCAACAGCGGACAATATTCAAACATCTTTTTGCTGAGCAACACAAGCCAGGGGTATCGTTATAACCTGACTGCGCAGATATCGAAATTCACACCGAATATCAGAATGGGTACAGTTGCTACTATTAATTTCAACTGGTCGCTGGCTTACACATACGGACAATCGAAAGACCTGGCGAATGGTATCCGTAACTCAATGCAAAGTAACTGGGATTATAACCCTGCTATTTCTGCAAACAATCCGCAACTGGCTTATTCTAATTTCGATTTGCGTCACCATATCGTAGCCACTGTGGGCGGGGCATTTAACTGGAACGCAAAAAATACTACGTCGCTGAACTTCTTTTATTCAGGATCATCAGGCAGCCCGTATAGTGTGATCTATGCAAGTACGCCGGGTAACATCATCAACGGAAGTTCTTCACTGCCGTACATACCAACGGTAGAAGAAACAAATACAATGATACTGGACGCTACAAACAGGGCAGCATTCAATGCATTTGTAGATAACGATAAATACCTGAAAACAAGAAGAGGTCAATATGCAGAGCGTAACGGATTGCGTACACCATGGAATCATGATGTTGATTTAAAACTGATGCATGAATTCAGATTGAGCTCAACAAATAAGTTCCATACATTACAAATCAGCTTTGATGTATTCAATGTATTGAACCTGCTGAATAATAGCTGGGGACATATCAACTTTGTGAGCAACACAAACAACTATACTGTAAACTTCCTGAAGTTTGTGAATGATGCAAACAATGTAAAACCAGGTGACCCATCAACTGGTTATATACCAACATTCCAGTTCCTTCAGCCAACCAACAATCATTACTATACTTCTGACCCGATTAATTCACGTTGGCAAGGTCAGTTAGGTATAAAATATAATTTCTGATAGTTTTTATCGGAGACATAAATCAGGGACCGCTTCAGAGATGAAGCGGTTTTTTTGTTTAGGTCGGGCTGGTCAAGTGAATAGTCGCTTATTATTAAAAAATGCGAAAGAGGAAGAAGGATAGAACATTTGTATATTTAGGAGTTGTGCGCCACTTTAGACAGCTCACGTTCATCTTTGACATTTCTTGAATTTTACAAAATCGAAAATACATCTTGACAGAAAATCAAAACATGTTTACACTCGACAAAAATATTTGGACACAGGATGACTATGAACAAATGGGCTGGCACGACTGCAGTATTTATGGTTTGACGTTTTTACCAGTAGATGAAACAGGCAGGACACATTTAGTTTTTGACATAGATTATATATTCAAATGGGTCAACCCATCAAAACCAGGACAAACAATTTCATTTTGGGTTTCGCCTTGCACTTTATTATTCAAAGACGCTTTTGCTTTGACAATGAATGTGGACAGAAGGGGGGGTACAACGGACATGCTCGAAGTCGCAGACCTTTATCTTGTTGACAAAGTGGAACAAGAAACAAATCATTGGATTTACGAATGGAAAGTTGACTTGCAAGAAGGTTATATAAATTTTAAATCATCAGGCTTTGACCAAATTGTAAGACAGAAGCCAATTTTTTCAGACGGACAATTTTTGACACTTGAAGAAAGGAATGGCATTAGTTTTAGTCAGACACCATACGCAGTCTAACAAAAAACGAACGCACAATATGCGATTTTCTGCTATGTTAGCTTCCGAATTAATCTCAAGGTTTCGTTCGCTAACGAACAACGGCAGGCAATAGAATAAACAATGAGCTTTTGTATCTTTAATCAGCAGCAGTACCAGGCAGATGGAAGACAAAATACCATCACCGCTACAATATTTTAATAGTATCTGAAAATTGACAACAGCTTTATGAAGTACGATGTATTCATCAGTCACTCAGCTAAAGACAAAAATTTTGTTTTAAAGCTTGCCAAAGATTTAATGGCAAATGGAGTAAATGTCTGGTTAGACGAATGGAACTTAAGTGTAGGCGACACATTTGCAAATACAATTAATCAGGCGGTAATTAATGCAAGATTTGTGCTTATAATAATGTCGCCAGACTATTTCACATCGAATTGGACACATCAGGAGCTAAATCTTGCAATGGATAAAGAGATCAACGAAAGAGTTATAAAGACAATTCCGATTTTATATAGAGATTGTTCAATTCCAAATATTCTACGCACTAAATTATATGCTGATTTTAGAAATCAAGAAGAGTATCAAGTTCAGCTTAGTAAGCTAGTTAGAGACTTACTTCTTATTGATAAAGAAAAAATTTCTTCATCTTACACAGATGACAATAAGGATAAGGAAGATATAGCAGGCGTTAACATTGAAAATATTGGAAAAGATAAACTAGATGAGATAAAAGACATGCTTAAGGAAGCTGTAAATGCTTTCAAAGTTCAACCGGAAATAAAAGTGAAAGAGGTTGAAGTGGAGGGCACACTATGTTTTATTGTTATGCCATTCGGAAATGAGAATTTGGATGTTGTATATGAGGATTTCATAAAACCTTCAATAGAGAATTCATGCAACCTTGTGTGTGAGAGAGGTGATGATGTGTTCGGCTCAAATATTATAATGGAGGATATTAGTAGAAGTATTAAAAGAGCGAGACTTATTGTTGCAGATTTAACCGGTCGAAATCCAAATGTTTTTTATGAAGTCGGTATTGCGCATACATTGAATAAATCTGTTTTGCTATTAGCTCAAAATGTTGATGATGTTCCATTTGATTTAAGACATAGGAGGGTTTTAATTTATGATTACAGTCCGAAAGGCTGTAAAAAGCTAGAAAAGGATATCGTTAAGAGCGTAAACTCTATACTATCATGACCAATCTGCCTTTAACGTAGCATTGCCGATATGGCGAGGCGGCCAATGTATTTTCAGCTTTTTGTTCGATAATAATCTTCAGTTAGAACCGACCGCTAAAACTAGCAGCCTCACCCGCGAAAGTCGTCCGCTTTTCACCGGAAACATTTTCATCACACAATCATCACATTCCGCTAACACACCCTATATCACCATCCCATATGTTTGTCGCTCCTTCGCTATCTTATGGCAATGAAAAAAAGTATTGGTTTCTTTTACTTATTGCTGTTTGTGCATTTTGTAAATGCGCAAAAGACTTTTCCCATATGGCCCGGAGCGGCGACTGGTAGCGAAAGCTGGAATTGGAAAGAGCAAATCGATTCAGTTTCTATTCCCGGTGATCCGCTTGCCTATAATGTAGTTCAACCTTCATTGATTTATTATCCTGCCGATGCAAGTATTGCCAATGGAACAAGCGTGATAATCTTTCCTGGTGGTTCGTTTTGTTACCTGCATGTAAAGACTGAAGGGGAAGATGTAGCAAGATGGCTGAATAAGAAAGGCGTTTCAGCCTTTGTGCTCAAGTACCGTTTGGTACATAGTGAAACGACTCACCCGATGCAAGAACGAATGGATAAAGCGAGTGATACCGTAACTGCACGCAAGGCTGTACTTTCTCTTGCACCATTGGCTATTGCGGATGCAAAGCAATCTATTGTATGGGTGCGTAAACATGCTGTCGAATTCAAACTTTCACCAGGCCGGATAGGAATTATTGGCTTTTCTGCCGGAGGAGCTTTAACTGCTGCAGTATTGAATGATTATACTAAGGAAAACAGGCCCGATTTTGCAGCGCCTATCTATGCATACATACCGCCTTATCTTTTAAAAACGGTTCCTGCTGATGCACCTCCATTATTTATTGCTGCTGCATCAGATGATGAACTGCATTTAACGCCGATGAGCGTTGAATTGTATAGTAAATGGCTCGCCTCAAATCACTCTGCTGAATTACACATCTATTCAAAGGGAGGACATGGATTTGGTATGAATAAACACAATCAACCTTCTGATACATGGATCGATCGTCTCGGCGACTGGATGGAGCTGCAAGGATTTATAAAAAAATAAAGAATGAGAAAAAGCATACTGTTATCTTTTTGTATTATCATTTTTATTTCTTCTGTTACACTTGCGCAGAAAGCTGATATCATTTTAATAAATGGAAAGGTTGTTACGCTTAAAGAAAAAGGCGATAGAGCAGAAGCAATCGCCATTGCCAATGATAAAATAATAGCCGTTGGAAAAAATGATTTTATAAAAAGTTTTACCAGCGATAAAACTAAAGTGATTGACCTGGCAGGCAAAACAGTGTTGCCAGGATTCAACGATGTTCATCAGCATCCTGCGCCATTGTATGCATGGGATAAGCCGTATGCAAGCCTGCGATTAGATACTGTCAGCTCAATGAACAGCCTGGTTGAATTGATTAAAAGAAAAGCTGCCATTACACCGAAGGGTATGTTGATTACAGGTGTCGGGTATAATGAAGTAAATCTCGGCGGGCAGCCAACAAGAGATAATCTTGATAAAGCAACGACTGAACATCCTGTTTTAATCACACATGCCAGCGGGCATCTTTCGGCAGCGAATTCGTATTTGTTAAATGCAAGCAACATCACTAAAGAAACAAAAGATCCTCCGGGCGGTGCTCTTGAAAGAGACGCGACCGGACTACCGGATGGAATTATTAAAGAGTCTGCAAGGCGATTAATTTCTTATGATAAAGTAACACGACAGCCAAAACCATCTGAAGAGGAAGAATTGGAAGGGTTCAGAATTTATTTTCATTCTTTACTGGCAAGCGGGATAACAAGTATCGGCGATTGCAATACATCGCCCCAAAAAGTAAAGATGTACCAGGAGCTTGTAGCAGAGCATTTCCCGTTGCGGTTTAACCTGTACATCTATGTAGATTATCTCGATCAACTGATCGATGGAAAAATTCCGAGAATAGAAACAGACTGGTTACGTATCAACGGCGTTAAAATTTTTCATGGCAATTCATTGAGCGGAAAGACATGTTGGCTATACGAACCGTACGACACCATTAATCCTGCTACGGGAAAAAAAGATTACTACGGCATTCCTCCTGCAAGAAGTCAGGCCGCATTGGATAGTTTAGTCTTAAAAATTCACAAAGCTGGTTTGCAGATTGCCTGTCACTCCAATGGTGATCGTGAAATAGAAATGGTAATTGCGGCAATTGAAAAGGCACAAAAAGAATATTATCGTAACGATGTCCGTCATCGCATTGAGCATTGCAGCATCACTAATCAAAATATTTTAAACCGGTTAAAAAGTGATAGTATCATTCCTGTTTTTCATTGCTACATCAATGAACTGGGAAAGCAGTTGCAGGTATACGGCGAGCAACGCCTGCAGATGCTGATACCGACAAAGACAGCATTGGATATGCATATTCCTTTTGCATTGCATTCTGATTATCCTATCTCCCGATACGAATCCATGATACGATTGGCCAGCGCTGTTAATAGAACCACAAAGGATGGAACTGTTTTAGGAGTTAATCAACGTATCAGCCCTGAAGATGCAATATATGCTTACACTGTTGGCGGAGCCTATACAACGCATGAAGAGAATAAAAAAGGGAAGATAGCAGCCGGTCAATTTGCTGATTTGATCGTAGTAGATAATGATCCGACAACGATTAACCCTCAAAAAATTTCTTCAATCAATATCGTAACAACCATCGTTGGCGGACAAATAGTGTTTCAAAAAAATTAATAAGATGCGGTCATTTTTTTGTTTAATTATTATTCTTCTGTTGCTGATCATAAATCTTAGTGCGCAGGAATTGAAATTTCCTGCAACCGAACCACTTGTTTTAAAACCAAAATACACGTTGGACTATTGGGGAAAATTGGAACTGTCTGGTATTGTAAGAAGCAAGTCAGATAAAAACGTATTCTGGGTTGAAAATGATTCTGGTGATCAGCCAAGAGTATTTGCTATTGATAGCACTGGTCATTTTTACCAGTCAGCACGCTATAAAAATTCTGAAGGTATTGTGATTGCCGGCGCTACAAATGTTGACTGGGAAGACATCACAATGGATAATAAAGGAAATCTTATAGTAGCGGATGTTGGTAATAATTATAATGATCGCAAAGACCTTGTATTATATCTTGTTCCCGAACCATCGCCAATAGCAAGCAACACTACCTTTTTGAAAAAGCTGTTTTTTAAATATCCTGATCAAAAGAAGTTCCCTGATAAAGCTGACTTCAATTACGATTGTGAAGCTGTTTTCTTTGCCGATAACCATTTCTATTTTTTATCAAAAGATCGTAGCGATACATATACACGACTGTATCGTATGGACCAGGAAAAGACTGAAGAAATCAATACACTGACATTGCTGGATAAATTTAATATTGGCGGAAAAGTAACTGCTGCAGATGCTTCTGACGATGGTAACCGCATTGTAGTCATCACGTATAAATCAATCTGGATATTCGAACGTACAAGCGCTGAATCCGGATATTTCAATGGACATATTTATTGGTTACCGGTTACTGCGCCACAAATCGAATCCGTTTGTTTTAAAGATGCTTCAACATTATGGTTACTGGATGAGGAAACAGCGGGTTTGTATGAAGTGCCGGTTGATAAACTGATAAAAATAAAATAGACCTGAACTGGGATTGATGGGATGTGCGGAAAAAATATTTTGTCGATAAACTATTTCAATAGATAAAATTAGAAGAAATGAAATCGATTTTGCTATTGCTATCCTTTTTCTTTGTAACCGACTTAGTATTCGCACAAAAAAAGCAAACTGAAAATATTATCGTCATTACTTTAGATGGGTTGCGTTGGCAGGAATTATTTACCGGCGCCGACAGTGTATTGATCAATGATCCTGCATATACCCGCAACAGTGAAAGACTGAAACAGAAATACTGGGCTGCTACACCAGAGGAAAGAAGAAAAAAATTGTTTCCGTTTTTCTGGTCAACGATAGCTATGCAAGGCCAGGTTCATGGCAACAGGAGTGAGGGTAGCAAAGTGAATGTGATGAATGAGTATCATTATTCCTATCCCGGGTACAACGAAATGTTTACAGGATTTCCACATGACACCACCGGTAAGGCTAACACAGTTGAGTATCCTAATAAAAATACTTCTGTGTTTGAGTTCATAAATAATTTACCTCCTTATAAAGATAAAGTCGCGGTATTTACATCATGGAATGCATTTCACGCAGTATTTGCAGAAAAGCGTTCAAGGATATTTGTGAATGCCGGTTATGATTCTATTCGTTTCAAATCCCCGACGTTTCAGTTACTGAATGATATGCAATGGCATGTGCATGATGCAGGCATGCCTTCCAATGAACGCGGCGATCAATTCGCTTATTATATGGCGAAAGAATACATTAAGGAATTCAAACCAAAATTGCTGCATATCGGCTTTGTTGAAACAGACAACTTTGCGCATGAAGGGAATTATGATAACACACTGAATTCTGCAAATATCATAGACGGATGGATAAGTGATCTATGGAATATGCTGCAATCGATGCCGGAGTATAAAAATAAAACAACATTGCTTTTACTAACCGACCATGGAAGAGGCGATAAAGTAAAAGCACAATGGAGAGATCATGGCGCTGAAATAGAAGGCGCTGACCAGATATGGTTTGCAGCAATCGGTAAAGGAATTCAGCCTCTCGGTGAAGTTAAAAAAGAAGAACAGCTTTACCAGGCACAGCTCGCACAAACTATTGCTCAGCTATTAGGATTAAAATTTACTGCGGAACATCCGATTGAGGAAGCATTCACCGGGTTATAACGTTCACCTATGGCGGCGACAAAAAAAATACAGCGAATAATTCATCATCCAGCCTGGGCTTTGGTCGCAGCATTCGGAACCTATTTCTGTATGTATGGTTTTCGTAAGCCTTATACTGCGGCTTCTTTTAATAAACTTGTTTTCTTTGGTCTTGATTATAAGTTCTTATTGGTTATTGCACAAACAGCAGGGTATGTAATTGCTAAATGGATCGGGATAAAAGTAATTGCAGAAATAAAACGGGAGCAACGAATAAGAATGCTTTTGTTATTGATTGTTTCTTCAGAATTAATGTTATTGTTATTTGGCATTGTACCACAAAAATGGAATTTCATTTGTTTATTTCTGAATGGACTTTTTTTAGGTGTCGTGTTTGGTCTTGTATTGGGCTTCCTGGAAGGAAGACAAAAAACAGAAGCGCTAATCGCAGGTTTATGTGCAAGTTTTATTGTATCGGATGGGTTTTCAAAATCAATTGGTAAGATGCTGTTGGATCATGGCGTTGGTGAAATGTGGATGCCTTTTTTCGCAGGATTGATTTTCCTGCTACCATCATTATTATTTATGGCAATGCTGCGTCTTACTCCTGTTCCTTCAAATGAAGATATAGTCAGCCGCAGTGTAAGAGAGCCGATGTCGGCAAAAGATCGTTGGAATTTTTTTATTAAATATGCGCCCGGATTAACCGGTATCCTGCTTGTTTATTTATTCGTTACGTTGTTACGAAGCGTACGGGCCGACTTTGCACCTGAACTGTGGAGAGATCTTGGATATGCGCAGACCCCTGCTTTATACACACAATCGGAACTGATTGTTTCATTCGGTGTAATTATCATCAATGGGCTTGCCATTTTTATTTTGAATCATTATAAAGCATTTCGTTATTCTTTATATACCTGCCTGCTTGGTTTTATTATTTTACTGATCACTGTAATGAGCTATGGTTATGGATTAGGAAAATTTGCTTTTATGGTATTGGTTGGGCTTGGAGTCTACATTCCTTATGTCGCTGTGCATACAACTATATTCGAAAGAATGATTGCGGTGACAAGAGAGAAAGCGAACGTGGGCTTTCTTATGTATATGGCTGATTCAGTTGGTTACACAGGTTATATTGTATTGATGTTATTGAAATATATAGTGCCCGCAGAAAATTCCATATTGTCATTGTTTATAAAAGGGTGCATTTGTTTGGGAATTGCCGGCGGATTGATTGTCTTGTATTGTACATGGTATTTTAAAATAAAAATCAAAACCAATGAGCGACAGTTACCCAGCCTTTCCACCGGGCAAAGCAGTTATATTTAATGGACACGGCGAGCCCTTCGAGTTCGTAACAAAAGAAGTTCCTTTACTCAAGACTGGCGAGATATTGGTAAAGACAATCTATACCACTCTTTGCGGAAGCGATATTCATACCTATTGTGGCAGAAGAATGGAACCACCGCATGTTGTACTAGGCCATGAAATTGTTGGGGATATCATTTGGATCGATCCTTCGCATAGTCGCAAAGATTTTAATGGCGAATCGATTGCTATCGGCGACAGGATTACCTGGTCTATTTTCGCCGTACCAGAGGGAATAGAAGCGCCAAGACCTGATATGCCTCAAAAAAGCACTCCGCTTTTTAAATATGGTCATGTATCATCCGAAGGAAATAACGTGTTTAATGGCGGTCTTGCCGATTATTGCATTATACAATCGAATACAGCTTTGATAAAATTATCTCCTGCTGTTCCGGTCAAGGTTGCAGCGACAATCAGTTGTGCCCATTCAACAGTAATGGGTGGTGTTCGTGTAGCCGGAGACATTAGCGGAAAGAAAGTATTGGTTATTGGCGCCGGTTTATTGGGGTTATCATGCGTTGCTATGTGCAGGGAGGCAGGAGCTTATTGGATTGGTCTTGCTGACATTGATCAGAACAGGCTGATATGGGGTAAAAAATTTGGCACCGATGATGAGTATGTAATCACCGGCGACAATAATTTTCAGATTGATCACGAAGTCGATATCGTATTTGACATGACCGGAAATGCAAACGCTATGAGAATGGGAATTGATCTGCTGTCTATTGGTGGTATCGCTGTTTGGATCGGGGCTGTTTATCCCGGCAAGCCTGTAGAAATAGATGCGCAAAAAATTGTACGGAAGATGTTGCAGATACGAGGTTTGTATAATTATAACTATGATGATTTTGTAAATGCTACAGCGTTCATTGAAAGCAATCATGATAAATATCCTTTTGAAGCATTGGTAGAAGAAGAATACACATTGGATAAAGTAGAAGAAGCATTCGCCTACGCTACCGATAAAAAGCCGGTAAGGGTTGGCGTGAAAATTAATTAAATAACTTTCGCTTAATGATCAGGTAATCTCTTGTTGACACCGGGATGGTTTCTTTGCAAAACCCATCCCGGTGAAAAATATTCTTACATCAGTTTGTTTTTTCTGTTTGTTCAATGTATCACCTTTTGCACAACAAATAGTTTCCTCAAAACAAAAAGACTCTCTTAATCTTTTTATTATTACGGTGGATGGATTTCGTTGGCAGGAAGTCTTTGAAGGCGCAGATTCTGCGATCATCAACGATGAAAACTATACGCCAGATGCAGCGACCGTTAAATCAATGTATTGGACAGATGAAGGTGTAAACGAACGAAGAAGAAAACTATTACCTTTCTTTTGGAATGTGATTGCTCCACATGGCCAGCTGCTTGGCAACCGGAATTTCGATAATAAACTTAATGTCGCTAATCCATATGCTTTTTCTTATCCGGGCTACAGTGAATTGCTGACTGGTAAAACAGATCTTTTTATTTATAGTAATAAAAAGAAAATGAACAGGAATATCAATTTGCTCGAGTATCTCGAAGGCAAAGATGGGTTTCACGGTAAAGTAGCAGCCTTTACATCATGGAATGTATTCCCTTATATACTCGGCAAAGAAAGAAATTCGTTGCCACTCAACAGTGGTTATGAAATAATCAACAGTGATAGTTTATCGGAAAATGAGAAGAAGATTAATTCGGTGCAATTGATGAACGACACACAGGAGCCGACACGCAATGATCGGCTCACGTTTATTGCTGCAAAAGAATTTGCCAAAAAGAATCATCCCCGTGTGCTATTTATCGGTCTCGGTGAAACGGATGAATTTGCTCATCATGGCCGCTACGATATTTACCTGGAAAAAGCTGCGGAAGCCGACCACATGATTGCTGAACTCTGGCATTGGGCGCAAACGACACCGGGTTATAAAGACAACACAGTATTGCTGATTACAACGGATCACGGTCGCGGCGGCTCGCCCTCTACATGGAAAATACATGGGCCATTAACCAAAGGGTCATCACAAACATGGATGGCATGTATAGGACCAGGCATCGAAGCATCGGGTGAGATGAAGGTTGGCGAACAATATTATACAAAACAACTTGCTTCAACGTTTGGAGGCTTTTTAGGGATTGAATTTGGTAATTCGGAGCAAATGATCAATACAGTTGCGGGCAAAGAATAGAACTATTTTGGAAAAAGAAGCCTTCCTGGGATCAGGAAGGCGAATCAGATTGCATGAGAAAATTCAAAACTGCTTATGTGGGCGCAAAAGTATACTCATCATGCCCAAGTCATGTTAAGCAGTTTGATTGTTTCTGTTAATTAATTGTAAGCTGATTGATCAGGTATTGCTGATCGACGATAGTTATATCTTACTAGAAGAAATATTATGCAACAGGCTCCGCAACTTCAGAAGTAACTTCTTTTTTTACCTTTTTCTTTTCTTTCTTTAGCGGCTCTTTCTTCTCCTTTTGAATAGACAGACCATCTATAAATAATGCTGATGCTTTTTTTAGACGTTTGCGGAATTTTTTTTCACCCAGTTCTGCTTTAACTTCTGTAAGCGCATCTTCTATTTTTTTACTGATATCCGATTTTGCGGTTTTTTTCAACAGCTTTTTGGTGTCTTTGATTTCTTTTTTTGCCATTTTTTTCATTTAGGACAATAAAAATAATAATTTGGTAACACACCCAATGTTAAGTTTTACGGTCGAAAAGATTAGTGGTCGTCACGAGCAGCAGTCCCGTGTTTTCAGATTTATGAAGAAGATGGCCCTTATGGAAACAACCATGCAGCTATTTTATAATTAGAGGAGAAGTAGGAAGGTGCAGGATGATTTTTTGCGTTATAGATAAATACCGGAACTGCGGCTTCATACATAGATCCGTGTGACCGGTAATTTGCAGGCAATTCTTCATATTCGCTATCGAGGTTTCCAAATACTGTATTTTTATCACCAAGTACAACAAGATCACCGATTCTGTTTTTCAGAAGATGAAATTTCTTTGCTGCTTCATCGCTGGTTAAAACTGTTTCTACGCCTTTCGTTTGCAGTAATATTTTCTTAACGGCCGGTAAATCGTTCATCGAATTGAGATACACGTAAGAAGTGCCGCCGAAACCACGATGATGTTTTACATACTTATCACGTTCTGCGGAGATGGCAATTTTCAATGGCAGATTTTTATTACTGCAGATTTTCTCGAGATCAACACATAGGCTCTTATGATTAACAGTGTGGTCTGCAGTGATAAGAATCATAGCATCAGGCTCCGCTTCTTTTATTTGTTGTATGTAGCCATCTAGTTGATGAAGATGTTCTTTGGATTCATTTTCTTCCGGCGCCCAGGTATGCATCGGATAATCTGTAGTGTGTATATAGAAGAGATTGATTGCGCTGTCATGCTTCATTGTGTAAAGCGCTGCCTCCATTAACCAGTAATTTACTTCGCGGCTATAGATTGATGGGGCTGTTCCAATTCGCCTGATCCATTCTTCCGATGCTGTTTCGGGTGAAAGCACTAAGTCGGCGCCATTGGCAAGCAAGCCTGTTGTTTTTTTCTTACTGGAGAAAAGTGCAGATTTTATACCTTGTTTTTTTGCACGTTGAAAAATAGTTGGAGATAAAAGTAACACCGAATCCTCCATAAATTCTTCAGTGCCGGTGTTAACGTCATAGTATGAATTGCCGGTAATGCCATTTTTTTCCGGCAATTGTCCGGTACAAATTGATGCATTGTTCAGATTAGTAACCGATGGCATCAACGAAGGAACAATTTTATAAATCCCTTTTTTCTCCATGCCATTCAGCGTCGGCATATCGCTGGCCCGGTAATAGGATTCACCAAAGCCATCGATCATAAAGATGATTACTTTTTGGTGCGCTTTGCGAATTGCTCCTTGCCGTTGCGCAAAAGAGTAATTAGCTGAAGCGATGGCGGAGAGGATGAACAGTGCGAACGCCTTTTTCATATTATTTCTTCAATGATTTCATAAGATATTTCGGTGATTCAAAATAACCTTGGCGGAAATAGAAACGATGTGCATCCTTTCTACGTTCATGACAGTGTACTTCGATGCGGTCGCATTTTCTTTCTCTTGCAAGTTGCTCAATATATTCTTCCATTTCTTTGCCAATACCCTTGCTTCTTACGGAGTGATCTACGGCGAAGTAACCAATACGGGCAATATCTCCTTTTAATCCTAATTGAGGTAAAAACTCGAGTACGATAAAAGCTACGACTTTGTCTTCATCGTCATACACTAATAATTCCGTCAAAGGATTATTGATAATGACCCTCATCTTTTCCTGGATAAAATCTTCTGAGCCAGGATAGTCTAATTGTTCGATTAACTTAGTTATAGCGTGATGATCGGATAATATTGCATTTCTTATACCCATATCTTTTTCAAAATTAAAATATCAGAATGTGATGCCCGCTTGTATCGATGCTCCGATAGATGCAGGTTTGTCGTTTCCAAAACGTAGTGGCACAGGTATCGCAATAAAAAAATTGTTCGTTTTAGTCCTTATCACCACTTTATTAAAAACTGCTGTTACTCCAAATCTTCCTGCTGTTTCAAATGCCATCCGCGCAATAAATGTAAAGCCATGCGGGTATCGAAACATCACGCCCGGATGAAAAAGCAGGTTGCTCATCTTTGCTCTGCTTCCGGCCACATTGATAAATGGAGTTATTTCAAAACTAAATCCTGCTTTATCACTTTTTAATAAATTAATTCCGCATGGAAAACCGCCGGTAAATGATGATGAGAAATTGAAAGAACTCCCGTTTTTATCAATGGATACAACGGGATTGACATAACTCATATACCCCGTAACTTTCGGATAGGCCGAACCTGAAACCTGGCCGCCAGCAAGGGTGCTGCCTAATACAGCAATACAAAAAAAGAAAACAACCTTTTTTTGAAGGCTGTTGTGGAATTGAAATAATGTTAGCTTATTTAATAGTGATTGCGGTTCAATTGAGATACATTTCTCTTAACTTCTTAATCTTCTTTTTATCTAAACCCATTTCATGCTCGAGATAGTTATCGATAGAACCATATTGGCTTTTGATAGATGTAAATGTTGCTTGCAGATAACTCTCTTTTGCTGCCATCATATTTTTTGCTGTGCTTTCACTCATTCCGTAACCTTTTACCATAGCATTTATCGCTTTTTCATTCTCAGCAGTGCGATAATAATTGGTAGCGAGATAATCGTCCATGATTGTTTTTTCGTCTACTCCCAATGCATATAATATTAACGCAGCGCCAATTCCTGTTCTGTCTTTACCAGCAGTGCAGTGAAACAGCAAAGCGCTGTCTTTATTCATTGTAAGCAATTCATCAAACACGGGTTTGTAACGGTCTTTGAAAGGAATGGTGATCCTGTAAAAATTAACCAGTGATGAATCGTTGGCCATTTGCTTTATCATATTCTTCATGTAGTTGCTATCACCGATATTTTCACTGCCGGCTGGTAATGAAACGCGTGTTGCTCCGGCAGGTATTTTATCAGGCGCAACTTTTACTTCATATGGACCGCGAAAATCTGCAACATAGGTAATTGACAAAGTCTGTAGCTTATCGAGATCGGCATCTGTCAATTTATTCAGCGCAGCAGATCTGTATATTTTACCCCATTTTACATGCTTGCCGTCTTTAGTAGTATAACCACCGATATCTCTGAAGTTAATGGCGCCTTCGAGCTTTACTTCACGCTTTGTGCTGTCATCGATCTGGGCATTAACTAAAAATGGAACTACGAGCAAGAAAAATGAAATCGATTTTTTTATCATGATTTATTAATTATTCCGTCAATATCATTTTTATTAACGGCGGCAATATAAACCCGCAGTATTACCGTATTGTTATGTTAGCAAGAATAAAATCATTCTTTTTGAATCTTTTATTCAAAAAATATGTGTCGCATTGTCGGGCATAATATTCGCTTAACGGTGTGGTAACATTCAGCAGATAGTTTTACGCCGCAATCACATTCTATCCATGATCAGCAGTATTATTTTATCGTGCATCATTGCGCAAACACTTATTGCAATTTACCTGGTTAGCATACTGAAACTTAAAACTGATTTTGAGAAAACATTAAATGCCATATTAGTTATTTTGTTTTTTCACCTCGGTACAAAATTTTTTATTCTTGTTATTTTAAAAAACAAGTTTCTGTATGAGAACAACGCTTCAGGTTTTGGTCTGTCTTACGGGCCGTTATTGTATATAGCTACCCGCATCTTTGATCGAAAGCCCTTGGCGATCCGTGCTATTATTTATCACATGATGCCATTCGTTCTATGTACGCTGATATATTTTGTGAATGGGGCAGGCTATTTATTTCATACCATTTCTGCTGACTTTATTAATAGCTACGCATTTATCTATCAGTGGTTTGTCGCCGTTTCATTGCTTGTTTATCCTGTACTATCTCTTATGCAACTAAGAAATTACGACGGTGCAAAAAATGAATCGTTGACCCTGCAATCGAATCTGCTGAAAAATATTTCTGTTGTAATGCTGATAGGGATTATCAGTGGTTTGTCTGGCGCTCTGGTACATTATATAAGAACAGGCTTTCACGATTTTGATGTAAGACTTATACCCTATATTTCTTTGGCCGCCATACCTGTTTTGATTTTACGGTATAAAATGAAAGATCTTAATGCGCCAGTAGCAATTGCTTTGACGCAAATTGAACAGGTTCCGGCGTTTGTAAATGAATTATCGCAACAAGACTTGTTGCCCGAGAAACGGTACAGGAAATCTGCACTCGACGAAGAAATGATGGACAAGTATGAACTTTCGCTTAATAAATTTATTCAGAAAACAAAGATTTACCTGGAACCAGAAATTTCATTAGAAGAATTGTCTGCTAAAAGTGGAATTCCCAAACACCATCTCACACAATTATTAAACGAGCGATTGCAAAAAAATTTCTACTCGTTTATCAACGAATACAGAATTGCTGAAGCAGTTGAGAAATTGAAAAACAGTAATGAGACGATTAATATCTTATCGCTGGCATATGACTGTGGCTTTAATTCCAAATCTTCTTTCAATAATTACTTTAAGAAGGTAACTGGTTTTACACCTTCAGCTTATCGTAAGGAGCACAACCTGCAAAGCTTAAATGAAGAATTAATAGTTTCCTGATTTTTTTGATTTCTCCTACTCTCAGTTACTTGAACCATACAAGGCATTTAAGAAATAGAATGATCTTTCTTTATCTTTCCTGCAAACCTTGTATATCTTATATGTCTTGTATGTTTCAGTCCTATTCCGGTTTTTTGAACCATAGGAGAAATACAAGGCATTTAAGAAATAAAAATGAAAATGATCTTCTCTATCTTTTATATGAACCTTGTATTTCTTGTATGCCTTATATGTTTCAATCGAATCGATATCTATGCAGAAAGGAACTTTTCGACAACCCATAACAGTTTGGTAATAATAAAGCAATAACTCCTTAATATTATCAAGTAGTTGATTTTCAATTTTCAAGATGAAGCTAATTGTCTTTGCCGTGTGGTAAAGACGAATTTGGTACTTCCCATGCGGCGCTGTCGGATTTATTTCTCTATGCTTTCACATTTGCGACTCAAGATTATTTCTTAAACAATCAACTGAAACTAATGAAAAAGAAATTGAGCCGCTTGCATGCGGTGTGTACATCGCTTGTGCTGCTTCTCATGTTTTCTGCAACCACCGTCTTTTCGCAGGAAAAGGTTGTTTCCGGTGTTGTAAAGAACAAAGATGGCGCAGGTATTTCAGGAGCAACGGTCCGGACATCAGGTTCGAATCGTGCAACTACAACTGACAATCTCGGAAATTTTAAAATTCAATTAACTGCTGATGACCAATCTTTAAGCATAAGCTCTGTTGGTTTTATCGCAAAATCTTTTCCCCTCGCATCTAATCCCAATTTTATTTTTATCCTCGAAGATGATACCAAATCATTAACTGAAGTGGTAGTAACGGCATATGGTGTAAAGAAAGAAGCTAAACGTTTAGGTTATTCAGTGCAACAAGTGCAAGGCGCTGACCTGACAAAAGCAAGAGATGCAAATCCAATTAACTCGCTTGCAGGTAAAGTAGCTGGCTTAACGGTGGGTGCAAGTGCAGAGATGCTCGGTCGCCCCGAAATTGTGTTGCGTGGTAGTAAGGATTTGTTGTTTGTAGTAGATGGTGTACCTATCAATACAGATACATGGAATATAAGTCCTGATGATATTGAATCTTATACTGTACTGAAAGCTGCAAACGCTGCAGCGTTATATGGTTTCCGTGGACAGAATGGCGCTATTGTAATTACTACCAAAAGAGGGAACCGTGCCGGCAAAGGCTGGCAGATCGATGTAAATACAAGCACATCATTTGAAAAAGGATTTCTCGCAGAACCTCAAGCGCAGAGTGAGTATGGTCGCGGCACTACATTCAAATATAGCTATGGCGATCAATTGTATGATAACAGCCAGCGCTTACCGGAGTGGGGGCCACGTTTTGAAGGCCAGCCGGTAAAACAATATGATAGTCCTTATGATCCTGTGACAAAAATCAGGACAGCAACGCCATGGACTGCACGTGGTGCAGACAATTTTCACAAATTCATGGAAACAGGTATCATCAATACCAACAACATTTCTTTATCCTCTGGTTCTGATCGTTCAGACATCAGGATCTCTTTGTCGAATATGAACCAGAAGGGCATGGCACCAAACACCAAATTGCACAGCTATTCGCTGGCAGTGAATGCAGGATATAACATCACGCCAAGATTGAGAGCTGAAGCAAGTGTGAATCTGAATAAACAGTATTCACCCAACATCCCGGATGTAAACTATGGACCAAACTCATACATCTACATGTTTAAAGTGTATGGTTCTGCGGATTATGATATCGATGATCTGAAGGATATCTATAAAGGGCCACAAGGTGTACCAGGTCTTATACCTTACGCACAGGAGTATGGTCGCGAAAACAGTGCGTGGTTTATTGCAAAAAAATGGTTGCGTTCTCATGACAAAACCGATGTAAATGGTTATGTAAAACTCAGCTATAAATTCAGCAACGCATTAAGCCTTAGCGTACGCTCACAGGTTACAACGTGGACGCAATTGCGCACGGAGCAGGTGCCTGCGGGGATCAATCTTAACACATATACTCCATGGTATACCTTTGGATGGTATGGTGATTATCGCGAAGACCGCCGCAATCTGTTTGAAAATAACAATGACCTGATTCTGAACTTCGATAAGAAATTTGGAAGATTTGCTGTAACAGCCTTAGTGGGTGGAAGCGATCGCACATTTATGTACAACTCACTTTTTGGAACAACAAAAGCCCTGGCCGTTCCTAATGTATATGCACTCACCAACTCTACGGTACCTTATTCTTCTTATACCTGGGGTTCCAAAATGCAGGTGTACAGCGGATTCTATTCGTTTGATATCTCTTTTGATAAATACCTGACATTATCAAACACAGGAAGGGTGGATCATCTGTCAACATTACCAACTAACAACAACACATTTTTCTATCCTTCAGTTTCGTTGAGCACAGTATTGAGTGATTATGTCAATTTACCGAAAGCTATTTCCTTCTTAAAACTTCGTGCGTCATTCGCGGATGTGAAAGGGGGATTGACTACGCCAACTGCTCCTTCAGCTTTCTCTTTGATTACAGGCGCCAGTATCAATGGTGGATTACTTGGTTATGGAACGGACTTGTTGAGTTCATATGATGGCCCTAACTATGCCAATCAAAATGCATATAGTCTCGCGACTTATTATAATGGTACTCCTTCAATTGACTATGATGCGGCGGGTACTTTGGCGAATCAGAATATTAAACCTTTCGACGTAAAATCGTACGAAGGCGGTATCGAAATGAAGTTTTTGAAAAACCGTCTTGGTTTGGATGTAACTTATTTCACTACTGAGAATGGACCAATCATTTTCCCATTGAGAATTGCTCCTTCTACAGGCTATACAGCTAAAAACCAAAACGCCCTGACAACTGAAAAGAAAGGTTTCGAAATTGCATTGTCTGGTTCACCGTTGAAAAGTGCAAAAGGATTGAATTGGGATATCCTTGTGAACTATGCAACGTACAGGGAAACGTTGAAAGATATTTTTGAAGGTGAGAATGAAATATTGATCAACAATCATTATTACAAAAAAGGTGAAAGAGTTGATGCGATATATAGCGCCGGATTTGTAAGAGATGCAAATAACAAAATAGTTTATAGCGGTGGTTTGCCCTTGAGAGCGCCATCAGATCCAAGAAATAATACCTTCCTCGGTTACGCCAATCCTGATTTCACATTTGGTATCAACAACCGCTTTTCTTACCATTCATTCAATTTCAGTTTTCAGTTTGATGGAAGAATCGGTGGTAAAATCTATGACGAAGTTTATAAAGATGGTATGAACGGTGGTACATCGATTGAAAGCGCTTCTGGTGCCTTCGGTGCAGCCCGCCTTGCAGAATGGCAAACAACTTCTCTTGGTACAGTAGCGCCAACAGCAAAATACGTTGCCGATGGTGTAAAGATCACAAGTGGTACGCCGGTATATGCAAATGGCCAGATCACGAATATGAAGGACCTCCAGTTTGCACCAAATGATGTAGCAGTTACTGTACAGAATTTTATTTCTTCAGGTATCGGTAATGTAAACGAATACTGGATGACAGATCGTTCATTCGTAAAGCTGCGCGAAGTAACATTGGGTTACACATTGCCTGCAGCGATATTTTCAAAGAATAAAATCGTAAAAGGCGCTTCCTTCTCTCTTGTTGGAAGAAACTTATTGTATTGGTCGAAAAGAAAAGATATCGATCTGGATCAGTTCGCTTCAGGTTACAATGCATCTGACCGTTCATTGGGCAACGGTGGGTTATTGCAAAGTACAACAGCAAGAAGATTTGGCTTTAACGTAAATGTGAGTTTCTAATTCTAAAAACAAAAAATTTATGAAGTCGACAATTCAATATGCTTTCATTTGGTTATTAGCTACAATGATTGCTGTCAGCAGTTGCCAGAAAGGCGACCTGCTATCAAACCCGAATGTAGCGGCGGAAAATTCTACGGTTCCGGTTGCATTAATCTTCAATCACCTTGCCGCAAATACACTAAGAGAAGAAGAGCCTGTTATTTCAACAGTATATCGTTACAACCAGAATATTGTATCAAACTATTCGTATTATTTTGGTACGAACACGTATAACTGGTCTAACACAAATCAGACCTACGACATCATCCGGTATTGCGACAAACTGGATGAACAGGTAGAGAAGCAATATGCCGGTATTCCAAGTGTTTATCGGGCACTGAGTAAGTTCTATAAAGCGTATGCTTTTATCTGGTTGACACAGCGTGTGGGCGATATTCCAATGTCACAGGCTGGTGATGAAAATAATCTCACACCGTCTTACGATAGCCAACATGATGTTTATAAGAATTCTCTTGCTTTGCTGGACACGGCAAATACAATTTTGGGCGGTCTGCCAGCCGGTGACGTAGTAAAAGGAGATATTTATGGATTGACCAATTTACAATGGCAAAAAGTAGTGAATACTTACAAACTGCGTGTTTTAATCAGCCTGAGTAAAAGAGCAGATGATAATGCTGATTTAAATATCAAATCTCAGTTTGCGGCAATCGTAAGCGACGCTGCCAAATATCCTATTATGACGTCAAATGCTGACAATCTTTCCTACAAATACACAACTGTAACACTTTATCCACCTAACCGTGCAGGATATGCGCCGTATAACAACTGTGAAAATATCAGTCAGACATTTTTAAACATCACTGCAGCCTACAGCGATCCACGTGTATTTGCATTAACCATTCCGGCGCAAGCACAGATTACAGGTGGTAAACAACCAAGTGATTTTACAGCCTATGTCGGAGAAAACAATGCAAAATCTCAAGGGTTGATGTCAAACTTTTCAACGGATGGTAAATATTCGAACCTGAATTATGTCCGGTACATGTCATCACCATCTGGCGCTAATGCTGAACCGTACATTTTACTTGGTTATCCTGAACTTTGTTTTAATATTGCTGAAGCAGCTAACAGAGGATGGGTAACAGGAGTAACAGCTTCAGATTGGTATTACAAAGGAATTGACGCTTCAATGGCCGTATATGGATTGACACAAGGCCAGACATTAACTATTAAAAGCGTTGATGGCAATACAACATACGGCACGGCTACAATTGATATCAATGCTTTTAAAGCAAACGCAAATGTGGCATACAATGATGCGAATGGGCTGACACAAATTCTAACGCAGAAATATGTTGCCTTCTTTATGAACTCAGGATTTGAATCTTATTATAACTGGCGAAGAACAGGTATTCCTGCGTTCAGCCAGGGAGATGTTGGTATCGGAACAGCCAACAACCAGATTCCTTTGCGTTGGCAATATCCTCAAGATGAGATTACATATAACAATGCGAATTATACAGCCGCAGTAAGTTCGCAATATGGCGGTAATGATGATGTGAATGCGAAAATGTGGCTGATCAAATAATTTCTATTTTGAAAAGGTGGTAAACCTTATCGGGTTTACCACCTTTTATTTTGTATGAGACGAGAACCTCTTTATCACATCAGCGACAACCCGAAGATTAAAGTTTTCGAACCGTTGCCCGCTACTTTTTACAATGGCCTACTTGGGCAGGATGTTGTTTGGGCAATAAGTGAAAAAATGCTGCACAATTATCTTCTGCCGCGCAATTGTCCACGTGTCACTTTTTATGCCGGTCCCGACACAACCGAAGCAGATAAGCAAAAATTCTTCGGATCATCTACAGCTCATTACGTTGTCGTCGTTGAATCTAAATGGTTGGTGCCGATTCAACGCGAGGTGTTGTATTGCTACGAATTTCCTACCACAGATTTCAAATCATTCGATGAATGTGCCGGTTATTATATCTCTCATAAATCGGTAACGCCTATAGCAGCAAAACCAATCTACAACCTGATGGAACATATGCTCCAGAGAAATGTAGAACTTCGTTTTATGCCTTCTATTGTTGCACTTGGAGAAGAAGTAAAAAAGTCTACACTCCAATTCTCATTGATCCGGATGAAAAATATTGATAACGAAACACTCATAGGCTCAAAATTGAATGGTCTGAATAGTCGCAACGAAAAATCGTTGTAAATAAGAATCTTGTTTTTAGTTCACAGTAATTCCTTGTTTGATTTCTTCATTTGGTTTAGCAATTATTTTTTCACCAGGTTGTAGCAGGCCACTTACTTCTACTTTATCAACTGTTTCATTACCCGTCGATACATCTACTATATAAGTTTTACCATCGCGAACGGCGATCACGTATTTTCTTTCAGTTGAAGTAATAACGGCGGAACGGGGTACAGTTAAAGCACCGGTATCTGCTTTTGAATAAAGAAACACGTTTGCATACATACCCGGCGATAGTTTTCCGGTTTTATTGTTTACGTCTAATTCGATTCTTTCAGTCCGGTATTGCGCATTGATGTTTGCAGATTTTCTTGCTATGCTCGCTGTCATCTTTTTGCCAGGCAACGCAGTGAGATAATAACTTACAGTATCATTAATGTCCAGATTCATTGCGATTTTCTCAGGAATATCTGCCTGCAATCTCAGCTTATCTTCCTGCTTTAATTCAATCATTGGTTTGGCTGCTTTATCTGTTGGACTAACCAATGCGCCCGGGTGAATATTTCTTTCAGTAATGACTCCATCAAAAGGCGCAATTACTTTCAAATAACTTAACAATGCCTGTTGCATTTGCCAGTTTGCTTTTTCTGCATTGCAAAGAGAACTATCAGAAAGCATTTTGGATTTTGCCGTTGACAGACTTAAAGGCGCAATAGCGCCGGATGTACGATTGGCACGATTGAGACGTTCATAATTATCTTTTGAAATAGCATAGTCCGAATTCGTTCTTTCATATTTCTCTTTAGCCTGAATAACTGCCTGCACTAATTCCGGAGCTTCCAGTTCCATTAATAATTGCCCCTTCTTTACTTTAGACCCGATATCAACGGAAACGGATTTTACATATCCATTTATCTTCGGAAAAATAAATACTTCCTGGTAGGCAGCGAGCTGTGCAGGAAGACTTATATATTGAGCCACGCCGGATTTTTCTGCCGTCGCTAATTCATAATGAGGTTTAGAAGGCTCAGCCGTCTTTTCAGCTTCGGCTTTTTTTTCACCGCATGCTTCAAATAGTATTGACGATAAAAGCAAGATGCTGATCAATTGTATCTTCATAATTTTTTAATTGAATTATTCTTCAGGCATCAATGATACCGAGTTAAACGATGATTTTTGTTTTACCCAACCATATACCAACGGTACAATAAACAGTGTGGCGAAAGTGGAAGCAGCCAATCCCCCAATCACAGCTCTTCCTAACGGCGCTGATTGATCGCCGGCTTCACCAAGACCAACTGCCATTGGTATCATACCCGCAATCATAGCAAGGCTTGTCATAAGAATAGGTCGCAACCGAACGCCGGCGGCGACCGTTGCTGCCTTAAATGGATTTTTATATTCCAATCTCAACGTTTCTGCGTTTGTAACAATAAGAATTGCATTTGCGACAGACACACCCACCGCCATAATAATACCCATATATGATTGAAGGTTGAGTGTAGCGCCGGTTGCCAGCAGAATCAGCATTGATCCCAACAACACCGCAGGAATAGTAGAAAGTATTGCAACAGAAAGCGCAAAGGATTGGTAGTTCGCAGCAAGCAATAAAAGTATGACGATAATTGCTACCAATAAACCTCCCTGTAATGTGCTTAGTGTCTCTGTTAACAACGAAGACATTCCTTTTATTTCAGCAATTAATCCTTTTGGCGGAGTTCCGGCTTCATCGATAACTTTCTGCACTGCTGTCGTTGCTGTGCCCAAATCTTTTTTATAAACGTTTGCATTGATCGTGAAAAAACGACGTGGGCCTGAACGATCATATTCACCAGGTAAAGAATCGATGGTGATATCGGCAACATCGGAAAGTATAGGACGCATGCTGCCTTTTACTACTGGTATGTTTCTTACCTGGGTCAATGAGTTCATCAGGTATTCAGGAATCTGCACTTGCGCATTGTAGGTATATTGTTTGGATTCATCCAGCCACAGATTTTTCAACGTATAACGACTCGATGCGGTCGCGTCTGAAATAGATTTAGCGACGTTGTCTATACTTAAACCCATTTGCGCAAGCTTTTGCCTGTCCATCTTAATAACAAGCGTCGGGAATTTTAAAGGTTGAGCAATCTGTATGTCGCGCAGGTAAGATATCGCTTGTAATTTAGGCAACAGTCTATCCGAATAACTTTTCATATCGTCCATATTCTTCGATGATACTCTTATCTCAATAGGAGTGGAAGCGCCTTGTGCCATCAGCTTTTCCGTCAGCTCAATCGGCTCAAAACATAATTTCAGGGAAGGAAACCGGGCAAGGATATTCTTTCTGAGTTCATCTTTGAAGTCATCCATATTTACTTTGAAATCTTCATTCAATTCTACCTGCATTACGGCTTCATGAGATCCACTATTGAACACGTATAGATTACTATGTCCGTAGTTAGGAGAAACAGTGCCGACAAAAGCTGAAGTAATTGCGACGTGGCCTTTCGCTGTTGAATCAATAACGTTTAATACATCCTTTGCCATTCGTTCAGTAATCTCAAGTCGTGTGCCGTCTGGTTCTTTCACACGAAGCTGTAATTGTCCGGCATTTGATTTTGGCAGCATGTCTTTACCAATGGAAACAAAACATAGTGCAGACAAAGCAATAGCGAGTAGAAGATAAATGGCGACGATCCATTTTTTGCGTTTCATCCATCGGGTAATTGTTTCCATAAATGAAACTTTCATTCGTTGAAAGAAATCATCATCTTTTTTATGAGCAATATCTTCCCGGTTATGCTTATTGATTTCCGAGACTTCTTGTTTATCTAATGCAAGGCCAGCATGTGCATGCAAAGCGGTGTGATGATATTCAAACATTTCCTTTTTAAGCATCCAGTTGGCCAGTATTGGTAAAAGCATTTGTGCGGTTACGTAAGATATGATCATTGCGAAACCAATTGCCATTGATAAAGGCAAGAACATTGCCTTGGGTACGCCACTCATGACCAACGAAGGAGCGAAAACTGCAAGGATACAAAGCAGTATCAGCAATAATGGAAACGATATTTCTTTACAGGCGTCCAGTATCGCTTGTCGTTTTGTTTTGTTCATCTCAAGATGCTGATGAATATTCTCAATAGTTACCGTTGCCTGGTCCACAAGTATTCCGATTGCAAGTGCGAGCCCGCTGAGTGTCATGATATTTATCGTCTGGTCTGCAAGCTTCAATAGCAAAACGGCGCTCAACACAGCCACAGGAATTGTGATGATGACAATAAGGCTGCTACGCCAGTCACGCAAAAAAAGAAGCACCATTAACCCTGTTAATATGGCCCCAAGAATGCCTTCTGTCATCAGGCTTTTTGCCGCATTCATTACGAATATGCTCTGATCAAATTCGTAGCTGATATGTACATCATCAGGAAGGAGGCTCTGCATTTCCGGCATTACTTTTTTTAATCCCTGCACAGCATCCCATGTCGATGCGCTTGCCGTTTTAACGATCGGGAAATACACTGAACGTCTTCCATTCACCAACGCATAGTCAACAACGACGTCCGAGGCGTCTTCAATTTTTGCAATGTCCTTCGCCGTTATATTCATCACCCCGTTACTGGTAATAGGAATGTCACCGAAATCTTTCACTTTATCTTCAAGGGAATTTATGGAAGAGATATACATCGTGCTATCGATGCGAACATTTCCCGAAGGAGTAATAGAATTATTCTTTCCCAACGCTTCCACTACCTGCTCCGGTGAAAGGTTGAACTCTCTTAATTTCTCCGGATCTACTTTTATAATTACTGATCTTGTATTGGAACCGAATGGCGGAGGTGCAGAAAGACCAGGCACTTTACCAAATAATGGCCTTACCAACGTTCCGGCAAGATCGAAGATTTCATTGAGCGATCTCGTATTGCTGCTGAATACGAGTTGTCCTACGGGTAGTGAAGAGGCATCGAAACGCACAACCTCGGCTGGTAGTGATCCGGGAGGGAAAAATGCCTGGCTACGATTTACCTCGATTGCGATTTCAGCTGATGCTTCGGCCATATCAGTACCTTCATAAAAACTGAGCTTTACAAGTGTAAGCCCTTGTATGTTTTTTATTTCAATGTTTTTAAGTCCGTCTACATACAATAAGTTATCCTGCATGCGTGTTGAAAAAAAACCTTCCATTTGTTTAGCTGACATACCACCGTATTGTTGAATAACATACACAACAGGTAGGTTAAGCCTGGGAAAAACATCAATGGAAATTGTTTTTACAGCCATGATGGAAAACAATAAAAGCCCCGTAAACAGAACGATTACAGTAATGGGCTTTTTTAAAGCTGCTCGTACCATCTATAATTATTTGTTTATTGATTGAATAAATAAATCAAGATTGCCTGTAGCGGCAGCCTTGTTCAGGTTGGCAACAAACCAATCACTTAATGTTTGAACATAAGCGGACTGTGAAGTATATAGTACAAACGAAGCGTTGGTAAGATCCACCAGGTTTATAATGCCCGCTTCGTATTGCGCTTTCTTTTGTTCAAATGCATCGGAAGCTGCTTTTAATTGTATCGGAAGTTCGATAAGGTTTTTTTCTGCAATTTTTATACTTGTTTCAGCTTGCCGAGCCGTCGTGTTCAGTAAAAGTTGTTGCTGTTGCAAATCGTAAGTTGCCGCCGCAGTCTGCTGCCTTGTTACGGCTAATCGATCCTTTTTACGAACGCCACTCAATAAGTCATAAGTAATGGCGATACCTGCTGCATAGTTGAATCGTTGATAGCCGAGGCCGCTGCTGAAATCATTATACTTATTATCATAGGTTATGCTTGAACCCCGGCTCCATCCGGCGGCTGCAAGAAAAATTTTCGGTAAATAAGTCTTCTTGACTAACGTTTCGGTAGACTTGTAAAGCGCCTGTTGCCTGCTGTAATAGTCTACAAGCGGATTTTGTAATGAATCCTTTGAGTTATTTACAAAAAGACTGTTTAACAGGGGATACTTTGATTCTGTTGTGTCTATGAATATTTCATTTGCAATACCAGTGAAATAGGAAAGTTGTTGCTGCTGTCTTATTATATCACCCAACCTGTTATTGTAATTTATTTTTGTTTTTGATAATTCTGCTTTTGCCAGTGATGAATCAACCCCTGCATTAATGCCGCTTTCAGTGAGTGCGGTTATCACTGTGTAGATAGATTCATACCGTTTGATATTTTGCGCATCTACATTTAGCTGATATTCACTTTTCAACAGATCGAAATAAATCCTTGCAATCTGCCATTTAACTGTATAGAGCTCTTTTTCATAATCTGCCTGCTGCATAGTGGCAAAGTCCTGCGCATTTTTATTTTTTGCATCTCTCAGCCCGAAATTTACAAGCTCATACTCGGCATAGAGAGAGGCAATATTGCCTGAAGCGACCGATGTATTGTTTTGCGCATTGATAGAGCCGGAAACTGAAGGAATAATACCAAGAGGCAAATAAGATCCAGGTAATGAGTTTGCTGTAGCAGCCGATACCTCATCGCTGATAGAAATTTTTGGTAAATAAAAATGCCGGGTTTCCGTAACAGCTGCTCTGGCGCTATTGGCCACGCTCTGCTTCTGCGCTAATGATGGGAAATTATTTTTTGCAGAATCAACCAGTTCTGCCAACGAATATTGTTTGCCAGTCTGCGCCTGAAGGCGACCAACTGAACATAACAATATTGCAAATGCAGAATAGATTGTTCTTTGGAAAGAAACAACCATATTGTTTTATTAAATTGAAAAATGCTTAACCTGTATAACGTGTAAGGTTAAGCGACCGGAGGAGGTCTTGGGGAGGACAGGCCGTTAGTTAAATGGAGAGCAATAAATGAATCGGGATGCGAAATCTTCTTATTTAGAAATTCTGCTGGTAAATACTTTGCCAGCTCCCAATGCAGGTTAATGCAAACAACGTCCCGCTGATCTTTATGACAATAACGTTTATCAAGTCTTAAATGAGACCGATCACCCAGGCCTACGGCAGCAATTGTATATTTAGTTGCTGGATGAACCTGGTTGTCGATTGCAATTTGAGAAGCCCTTTCGTACGAGAAAAATGAGGATACAACGAAAAAACGATAGCTGGTTTGGATAAAAAAAGACGGTAAAAAAATAAATAGCAGCAATGCTCTCAAACGAAAACCCTGATATCTGCAATTGGTGGTTTGCATGAACGTAAATGAAAAATGCTTTAGTGCTGTTATTGAATTGTAGAGTAAGGTCGCAGGATGAATTCAAAAATACGAAACCATAAAGAAACGCCAAATTTAAAAAACAGATGCTTCTCGTTTTTATACGCTCTACTTGGATAAGCAACTGGTTAGTGAGGATTAGCAAAAAAAGCCCGGAATACCGGGCAAATGCAAAATGGATATATAATTGAGGAATTGTTTTAAGCTACAGCCTGGCTCAGATAATTTTTATCAGTCTCCATCACAATCTCATTCCAGTAATAGTATTTGTTGTTGTGTATAATATAAATACCCAATGATAGAGTTTGCGCAAAAGCAATTGCTGCACCAAGATTCATTAAACTTGAAACGTCTTCGCTTTCAGGCGAATTTTCCAGTGATACGAGTAGAATAGTTTTATCTTTTACTTTATCTGCCAGCGTCCTTGCTGCCGCATTGATAGATCTGTTTTTAGTAAGAATAATAATTTGCCCTTCATTCAACCTGTTGCAATGCCGTGCCATTTGCTCAACATCTTCTGAGATTATGTCAAACTGTTCGGGAAAAAGTGTTGCAATCCTTTCGTCAAAAAATTGAGTTGCCAGAATTTTGGTCATCATATCATAGAGTTTGGGTGGACTATTAAAAAATGATGCCAGCAGAAACTCTGACGCTTACCGTTTGAAATCTATTCTTAGAAATCTACAAGAAATGAAAGTTGCTAAAAATTATACCCGGCATTAAACGTAAGCGGGATTTGCAAACCGGGATTTGCTGTAAAAATATTTCCGTTTGAGTAGTGCTGGATTTTTATACCGGCATTCAATTGTCGTTGTTTACCAGCAAAAAAACCGACTCCCATATAATCCTGGAAGGTGAAATGCTTGCCAGAATTGATATTGTCGATGTTTACTTTGGAAATATAGGAGGGGCCTGCCGCCGAGTAATCAAAGTAAAAATCAAAAGGCTTTGTGCGCAACAGTGTAAACCTGAAAACGGGAAAAACAGAAAGGGTAAAGAAATGTGCTTTATCATTTTTACTTTGCCAGAAAGAGAGGCTGCTTCCCCAATCCAAAGAAAATAATTTACGACTGTGATAAATGTTTTGCTGGTATTGAATTGCGAAACCTTTGCTGATGCGGATATCACCTGTCCAGAATACAGGAACAGCACCTTCACCAAAAAATCGATTTACGCCGTAGCCGGCGAAGTTGTTGGTATAACTGATTAACAATTGATGATGCGGAAAAATATACCCGCTGTTTGAATTGCGCAATACCTTAGCTTCAGGTAAAGGAGATACGTTGAATGTGGCGCCGCCTGCGATAAAAATCGTGTTTGGTTGTTTCGCTTTTTTGTTGGATGGTGAATAGAGCATACCAGCACGGAGTGTCCACTTTTTATTGACAGCGTATTCAACACCTGCACCGGCAAGCGCAGTTAAATAAGTTGCGCCTTTCAGGATCACTGAATCTTGTTTCAGTGTGGCAAGACGGGTGAATAATGCTGGACCTGCTTCTCCATATATCCGCAGATTTTCATTGAGATGAATGCCAGACTTCGCGGTAAGTGCGAGCCAGTTGAGGAACACAGAATGAAAACTCTGATCGCCATTTACATTTTTATATTGAACCCAGTTCACCGGTCGCATGTAACGCAGGTTGACTTCCAGGTTTTGCTTTAAACGATAACAAAGTACGGCAAGATTAACACCGACATGCGGCGTATGTATTGATGAAGAATAAAATCCAGGCTCTAATTGCGACTGGGAAAAAGGATAATTTATATAGCCAATGTTGAGTGTTAGTGATGTTCTGCTTAAAAAACCTGGCAATTGGGCTCTTTTATCCTGGGCATTGCCAATAAGGGAAATAAAAACACTTACCAATAGTAAGGAAGTAAAAAAGATTTTTTTGTCAATCATCGGGTTCGTTGATCAGAAATTCGGACAATGATACAGCGGCAATCGTAATTCATCAAAACAAAACGCATTGATTTTACTGCTGGGAATTGTTTTCTGGATAAATAATGGTAGCCTGTGAGTAAATGTAGAAATACTGTGCATATTAATTGTGTAATAACATTCAGGTAATAATTTCATAACAATTGTCAGTCATTAAGGATACTATTGTTAAACAACATTTTCCGCCTATGTTACCAGGTAAAGAATTTCAGACTGCGGGGAGGGGAGCAGGCACTGGTTCGTTTTCTTGTGTGTTTTTATTATTTATTCTTCTGAACGCTTTCTTTATACTACCTGCTTTTGTTGCCAGGTAAACCGCAAGTATTGCGGATAAACATCCTATAGCTGAACCGATAATTACATCTATGAGGAAATGCTGCGCCAGGTAAATCCGTGAATAACCAACCAGCAAAGCTGCCAGTAATATGAATAGTTGCAGAACTTTAGATCGGGTAAATAAAACAATTATTGTCGCCATTGCAAAAGCGGTCGCCGTATGACCGGAAGGAAAACTGGAATGACCGCCATGTGTTATCCCATCAATGAAGAAAAGGTATTGCCCCTTTTCAAAAAATAATATCGGCCTTGGCGCATTGACAAGGTTTTTGATCAATTGTACAAAAATAGATGAAACAATAAATGCAATTGACAAATTGATTGCTATCGGTTTCTTTTTCCGGTAAAAGAAAAATAAAATAAAACAGATAGCGAATATACCATCGCCTAAAAAAGTATAGTTGATGAAAAATACATTCAATGCAAACGGATGATAAGAATTTAATGAAAGAAAACTACCTGCTTTTCCTGTAAGAAATAAAAAAATCGTGGCGATAAAAAGAAGAAGGGCCAGGCCTCCGAAATAATAACTGCATTGTCTGATGTTAGTAGAAATATTCTTTGAAGGATACGACAGATTTTGCTGCATCAGCAATACTATACAGCTTATTTTATCGTAGTGTTAGCGCATAATTAAGAAAATGTTAGCATTTGCATTTCCCAATTTAAAACTCCGATAAAAATAGACAATCAGCCCAATAATATCAACGTACAGAATTTTCAAACCGATTTCTTATAAAACCTGTTTGTTTTACTCTATTTCCCACTGGCTTAATATTGAGGTAATTTTGAGTTTTTATTTTTGATTGCTAAACCATTTGACCATTGAACTGTTGTAGAATTTTAACTGACTCGTTTTATTCTACAACAGATTGCTGAACGGCTAAATAGCTTTTGAACACTTACCCTTTGCCTGCCATATACAAAACCAGGACGTATGCAGCACTATCTGATTACAGGCGGAGCAGGTTTTATTGGCAACCAGCTCATCCGGACGCTTTTCCGGTTGAACCCTTTTATAAAAATTACCAATATCGACAACTTCGATAATTTTTATTCCAGGGAGATAAAGGAGAAAAACATTGAAGGGTTCGACCTAGAGCCCGCATTATTCATTGATCCGCAAGGATATTTCATCAACACTTCCCGGTGAACTAAACAGCCTTTTACAAGGCCCCGTTGATGTAATTATTCATCTCGCCGCAAAAGCAGGTGTAAGACCAAGCATCGAAAATCCATTACAATATCAGCAGGCTAATGTCACAGGGCTTCAAAACCTCCTGGATTTTGCACGTTTGAAAAAGGTAAAGCAGTTTGTATTTGCCTCGAGCAGCAGCGTATATGGAGTTAACAATAATTACCCCTGGAAAGAAACAGAGATGCTTCTTCCCATCAGTCCTTATGCAATGACTAAACTTTCTGGTGAAGCATTGGGTCACGTTTATAGTCATTTATACAATATCAGGTTTATCGCATTGCGTTTGTTTACAGTGTATGGCCCTTCCCAGCGTCCGGATCTTGCAATTCATAAATTCACAAGCTCAATTATGCAGGATCAGCCGATTCATATGTATGGCGATGGGTTGTCGAGTCGTGATTATACTTACGTAGAAGATATTGTGAATGGAATTATCGCAGCTTCGCGATACGACCAATCACTTTTTGAGATTTTTAATCTCGGCAATAACTATAGTATATCACTTCGTGAAATGATTCATACTATTGAAGCGGTGACTGATAAGCAGGCGAAGATTGTACGTTTTTCCGACCAGGCAGGCGATGTAATGAAAACGGCAGCCGATATCAGTAAAGCCGAACGCCTTTTAGGATACTCTCCAAAAACTGATTTCAGACACGGTGTTGAACAATTTTTTCAATGGTTTAGTCAGAATAAAGAGCTGGTAATGGATAAACAACCAGCTTGAAATTATTTTCCGAGCTCTTTCGACGAAATACTCCATTCATTTCTCTTTACTACAAACCAAACTCCAGGTAGAGATACCATCAGTGATAAAAGATAAAACGTCAATGTAGTAAATATTGCCAGCGTGGGATCGAAATGAAGTACCCCTGATAATTTCAGAAAAACAAATTCCCGAACGCCGGCGCCTCCAATGCTAACAGGTATGGCAGTCGCAATAGACGATACGAGGAAGCTCAACAGATACGGAAAGAACTCGCCGGTAAAATGTTGCGATAATAATATGAAAACAATACTTAGCACTTGTAATGATTGGGCCAGTGAAGCTTTCAAATGGCCGGGGAAAAAATTGTGAGTAAACTTCCTGAAGAAATAGTAAATGACTACATAATACAGGATTGTGGCGGTGATAAACATCACAGGCAACAAATAATCAGGTATAAAATCAAACCGAAGGAGTGACAAAAAAATAGTTGCAAGCATAGTTATAGCCCACAAACCACTTATGCGATCTAACAAGATCGCAATCAGAATTTGTTTTGCGGGAGTCTTATACCTTGCGCGCAACAAAAAGATTTTATAGGCGTCTCCACCGATGCCACCGGGAAGAAAGCTGTTGTAAAATAAACCCAGTGAATACAATCTGAGATTGGATAAAAAAGGAACAGGAATATTCGTAGCGTATAAAAATCCCTTTAACCGCCATGAGGAAATAACCTGTGAAGCGATCAATAGGAGGAAAGCGCCGATAATGAACAAAGGATTTGATTTCAGAAAAATCAGTTTCACCTGTTTAAAATCGATCTTTTGAAAAACCAGCCAGATCAGCAGCGTAGTGAACCCCAACTTCAATACAAGCTTTGCAATATTCAATACTTTTTGTCTATCCATTGGATACTTTTCTTACCTGGTAGGTTTTTCGTTTGGTGCCTTCGAAATAATTTCTGATACTGATCTCCGCAAGTATGCCGATCGTAATAAGTTGTATACCGCCGAGCAATAATATCAACCCCAATATCAATAATGGCTTTCCCCATATATCGTGGCCGCTTATTTTTAAAATGAACAGGTAAATATTGATCAGTAACCCGATGCCAGCTGAAATAAATCCGATAGTACCGAAGAGATGCATTGGCTTTTGAATATACTTTCTGAAGAAAACAATGGTCATCAGATCAGCCATTACTTTAAAGGTGCGGTTGATGCCGTATTTGGATTTACCATGTATACGGGCATGATGTTTTACATCTACCTGCGTAATGTTAGCGCCTTGCAATTTTGCGAGCACTGGTATAAAGCGATGCATTTCTCCATAAATACCCAACTCTTCAGCAATTTCACGTTTGAACAATTTTAATGTGCAGCCATAGTCTTTGATATAAACACCGGTCATTCGCCGGATAATTGCATTGGCAATAGCCGAAGGAATTTTGCGAAGCAGCACTTTATCTTTCCTGTCTTTGCGATTGCCCGCAACCACATCCCAATCTTCGGCTTTTAATAATTGCAGCATATGCGGAATATCAGACGGATCATTTTGCAGATCTCCGTCAAGTAAGGCGATATATTTTCCTGCTGCATGATCAATACCCGCAGTCATTGCCGTGCTTTGACCATAATTTCGTCTAAGCTCTACTGTTACAATTCGCTCATCCGCATTAGCAGCTATTTCTTTTACCGTTCCGTCTGATGAACCATCATCTACGAAAATGACTTCGTAATCGATTCCATTCAATGCATTGCGTATAGCAGAAATAAGAGGAGCAATATTCTCCCGTTCATTCATTACCGTTATTACCACTGATAGCTCTCTTTGCTCTGTTTGATTCATCATAATTCAACCAGGTAGGTTTGGGTGACTGCTTTACTTCGTGTAGCAGGATTTATAAATGGTAAGGTGAGCACACTGACCCGGAAATCAGGATTGCTGTATATTTTACCGGTTTGCACCCCATTGGCCTTAAGGCTATCTAACCCAGCTTGTGAAGTATAGATCCACAAATGTCGGGAACTGCGGGCACTGTCGCTTATTTGCTGAATGGTCAATGAAGTATGTAACCACGCTGAGTAAAAATCAAATGTCGGACTGTGAATGTCATCTTTTATGTAAAACACCTTTTGAACAGGTAGCTTTTCTTCGTTGGCTAAAAAAGCAAGTTGATTACCGGCCTGGTATTTCAACAGGTTCGGATAAAAATTCAGAAATAAACAAGCAAGCAAAAACGTAAAACCGGTAATAGTCAATGCTATTGTTTTTTGCAAGCGGCTTTGTTTGGTAAAAAAAACAGAAATCCATAAGATAAATAAAAGTAACAGCGGAACTCCTTTCCAACTTTTAAATACGGGAAAGGCCCATGCTGATAGCAGTAAACCAAACGCGATAACGATGCATGAAACGATACGTTGAGTAACTGAATGTAATTTTTGTTTTTTTTCATTACCCGAGGTAGTCATGAGATAATTGGCCAGCACGATAGAGAAAAAGGGAAACAAACAATTCAGGTAGTGAGGTAATTTAAACTTTGAAAAGGAAAACAAGACGATAAAGAAAATGACAGCGCCACCAGATACCGCTTCAGGATAAGAAGCAGTTGATTTGAATTTTTCTTTTACAAATTGACTGATACGCGGAACCATAGCATAAATAGCTGCAATGCTCCAGGGTAAAAAAGCCCATAAAAAGGTGTGGAAAAAAAAGAAATAATCTGATTGATTAGCGCCATGACTTGCGCCGCTCATTCGTTTAAAGCTCTGGCCCCATAAAATAAAACCAGTTCCGGAGATGTTGTCTTGCCCTTTTACGCTGGTTTCAGGATGCAGGTTGAATTGTACATAGTAGGAGTATACAACCGGCGTAATGAATAATGCGAATAAAAATATCACCAGCAACCATGCGGGGTTAATGATTTGTTTCCATTGTCGTGTATAAATAATCTGCAGCAACAAGGCCATAACAGGAATGGCGAGACCAATCATTCCTTTTGTGGAGAAACCGGCAGCTAATCCGGCTGATGCAAACAGAAGGGAAATGATTTTTTTAGTTTTTGTATAGGCTACCAGTTGCCAGGTCGAAAAAATAACCGATCCTGTTAACAATCCTTCCATTCTTACATCATAAATCGAAACAGCGAAAGCAAAAGCAGTACTCAATATAAACGCGACAAGTATACCTGTCGATTTATCGTACAATATTTTTCCTAAACGATACGTGGAATAGATAGCGAGCAGCGAAAATAAAAAAGAAGGTAACCTGTAAGCGAAATCTGTGACACCAAAGATTTTATAACAGGTGGATGTTAACCAAAACAGCAAATGTGGTTTATCCAGATAAGGCTCGCCATTATCGATAAGAGACGTATAATCACCGGTAAGATACATGTGCAGGGCGATACAGGCATGATGGCCTGAGTCGTAATCCATCAAAGGAATAAACAAACCAAAACAGTAGATAATAAAGATCAGGATGCCGGCCATCCAGGCTATCCTGCGATCCTGGAACAGGGTTTCTCTCATTTCAAAGCCGTTGTATTTAACAATAACAGCATATCCTGGTTTCGGTTCAAAGTCACAAATCCATTTAAACGCGAGCAAGCAAAAGTGGCAAAATTCTGGTTTTCAAGTAATGGATGACAAAAGTAAATTACTCTCTTAATGAGTAGGTTGAAATTATCTAATTATTAAACTTAGTGAGCAGGATGAGGTTTTTACATTCTATTTTAGGGCATTAAAAATAAAAAACAGGCAGAGGAATCTGCCCGTTTGTTCACACATGAGAAAACTTTAATTCAGGTTGCAAATCTGAGACCATTTTATTACCAGAACATGAACAGTTTATTAAAGAAATCCTAAATACTTCGAAAAACTGCTAAAATATAAACTCATGTTCGTGCTGGTCATTTCGTTTATTCGTAACCGGTATAATCTTATTTATTAAGTTTTAATACTTGAATTGCAGCCGAAGTATGCACCCGTACCATATAAGTTCCCGACGGCAGATCCTGGATATTGTAAGAAGGTTCGTACTTATTCCAAACCCTTAACAGGTTTCCTGTGATAGAAAATAATTCCACATGTTTTATCTCACCCGGCATAGAGGTGCCGAGATGGAAATTACTCGAAGCAGGAACAGGATAA
The DNA here is from genome assembly GCA_049840875.1 of Chitinophagaceae bacterium. Lineage (GTDB taxonomy): Bacteria > Bacteroidota > Bacteroidia > Chitinophagales > Chitinophagaceae > JAFDYH01. Next base: position 75,569 of record JASGJE010000014.1, read on the forward strand.
ATGGTTATTTTTTCCATACCTGCAACAGGCGCCACAGTGCGTACAGGAGAATAGGTATACTTGCCATCAATATCTACTTGTCTGATACGATAGTATAATTTTATAGAGTTTGAGGCGGTATCGGTTTGTTTGTAGGAATGATTACCATCTCCATTAGCCGCAGGAATATTTGTAATTGCGTCGACCCAATTAATACCATCTTCACTTCTTTCAATGTCAAAACCTTTTACGTTTACTTCGTTACCTGTTTCCCATTGAATAGTTACTTTTCCGTTATCACGGTAAGCAGTCACACTCACCCACGTCAATGGCAATGTGCCACCCGTAAATGAAACCTGTGCACTGGATGATGCGGCAGAACCGTTAATTGCAAAGTTGATAGTTGCAGTGGACGAATAAGTGCTGCTCGTCAGGTTAACCGTGTAAGTACCGTCGTTATTGTCTGTTACTGTACCAAGTGTACCTGCATTTGTAGTAACCGTTACCACTCCGCCGCTTGATGTGAGATTAGTACCTGAGCCATCTTTCAGGCGTATTGTAATTACAGATATACTGGCACCATCTGCTGTTATAGAATTGAGTGAAGCTACAATTGTTGATGTTACGGTATTTCCTGCAGTAGGCACAGATCCGCAAATGCTGATCGCAGGCGTGCTGGTACAATCATGTTTCAATGACGTAGCTGCCGGTGAGCCGTTGTTGTTTGATGTGCCATCGCCCATACTTCCATTTGTGTAGTGTCCCACATAGCAGAATTGCGAGGAACCTTCTTTCAGGTAAACCATTGTATGACCACCCATTTCTACAGATACTGCTTTACCTGTAAAGCCTACTGGTGTGCCAGGATCAAAAGAAACTGTCGATAACGTTCCTGTCATAGTTCCGTCGTCTGTACGGCCAACCATACCAGAACTGTTATTTCCCCATGTATAAAGAACCCCTGCTGTATTAATCGCTGCAACGGCAGGATAAGAAGCATCATGCTCCTGGCAGCTAAAGAAATTAATGTTGGTTAAATAGTCACTTGCAGTTGCAGATTTTTGCACACGGACCCATGATTTACGTTCGGTTGTTGTAAAATCACCACATTGCCTTTGTGTGTTGTCGCCCAATGCGTATAAATTGCCTGCAGCGCTTAAAATATAATATGTATTCTTGGTCGTAGTTGTTGTAGAAATGCCACCTGTAACACCAATCATTTTAGGAATAGAACTGCTGAATTCTGAGGGTAATGTCATTAGTGTAGCATAGTTTCTCGCTGCAGATGCATTGTTGTCTCCAAGATAACTTGAATTACCCCATGTGTACACCTGCCCTGTTGTAGTTAATGCCATAAAAGCATTGTATGTTCCACTGCTCACCTGGCCTCTAACTGCAGTAACGCCGGTCAGGTTGGTTGTGGAATTTATCTTTACCTGTACCCATTTCGAAGTGCCCGCACTCGTTGCTGTACCGCCCGCCCCTTCTACGGCGAGTGTTGTTTGTGTCAGCATCCATACATTACCTGTTGTAGTCAAAATCACGAGGGTTTGATAAGTCGCAAATAATGTAGCGACATCAGTCGGCGCCACAGTTGAAGGAAGGCCGTATGTATTAAATCCATTAGCACTCGTTGTAGAAGTTCTTCCAAATGCGTTTCCTGATTTTACACCTGTACTAACAACATTGCCTGCAACGCCCCATGCCCACAGCCCATCACTTGTTAAGACAAATGCCTGGTCTACCTGGGAACCTGCATTTTTACCACCCAAAGCTGCTTTATAGATCGTACCGGTTAATGCGGAATAGTTTGTAGAACTTATATCCTGTGGAGAAAGCTGATCTGCATTTCCGGCTGCTTTCATATATGATCCCCACACGGCGTAAACGCCATTATCTTTTAACGCGATGGAGGAGTGATAGCCACTGATGATCTTATCATATTTATCATTGACGTTACACTGCGCGATAGATTGATTGGAAATGATAGCAAGGCATAGCAATGCTAATGAGGGTAGAAAATATTTCATAGTATTAATTGGATTTAAACATCGGAATACAGATTACCTGCATTCCTGTAAATTCTTAGTGCTACTATAACGAGAAGGCATTATGTTTATTCTGTATATATACCTAGGAGAGGCAATTCGTTGATAATTGTCAAACGATTTTTGTTAAACCCTCTGTGAGGATAAGGGTTTTGTAATATTGAGGGGAGATTATTTTTCGGTTACTCATAAACGTTATATACTTTCTTTTTTGTAAAAGTGTTGCTTTGACATTATTTGTTCCCTGCAGGTCGCCACCGTAAAATCCCGTAGCATTGATCCGTAATTGAATCTCTACAAATCAATGGCAGCCGGTTCTATTTTTTACGGCTTCATGATACTGTTATTTTGTACTCGTAAACGGCAGGCGCCCATGAAAACTAAACCTTGAGTACCCAATGCCGGCCGTTTACAAAATCCAATATCGTAAACCGTTTTTAATCCGTACCCTGGAAATTATCTTTTGAAAAAACGAAATAACCAGGAATGAAAAACACCCAAACCCGTCCGGCCCTGATCAATTTAAATGAACTAATTGGCCGCCTGATCAGCAGTTATCAACCACTTGCTGAAACCCAAAAAAGTTTTTTCATAAACGATGTACCGAATGGTCTGCTGATTTCAGCAGACCACCAGGTGCTCGCAACTTTACTCGGCAGCATATTTTACATCGTCGCCCGATCAACCAGTAGTAACTATATCCACGTTCATTCTGCATCAGAAGGAGACAGAGCGTCTATTTCAATTACCGATAACAGTCCTTCCGGTACTTACGGAATATTGTACGAATTTCAGCATCTCCGGTTGCTATCGAAGCCACTGGATGGATTTCTGCAGATTGAAACCCGATATAATAAAGAAACTACCATCACTTTCAATTTTCACAATGATGCAGCTTCTTTTTATACTGCGCAAAACGAATTGAGAATTGTAGCCTGACTAACCGACCCACCATACTTTTCGCTTGTTTTTTGATTTTTGAACTCTACGATTCGGCCGGGAACGGCCGACTTTTTTTATCAAAATTTTGCCACTGATTATTCGGGAGTTAAAGACCTCAGCGGAGCTAATACTAAGATTCAGAGCAGATTATATTGCACCTGTTGTCAATTTCGGAAGAATATTGAAATGAATTAATTGTTAACAGGGAGGTGCTGCATTTTTAAACTTCATTTTATGTTGTAACTTAATGGAATGCAGTTGAGTTTTATTCTCTCCCCACAATTTCAGAAATCAGAATATTTGCAGGTGTTGCAGGAAATTGAAAAAGAATTTTCAAGCAAACTTCCTGATATCCGTAAGGTTGTTATCGAAATTAAATTGCACTCGAAAGCAATCTATAAACCTGCATTTGTCATCAGCGGTATGGTAAGCGAACAACTTTACAAAGTGAAAATGAACTTTACCCGGATCTATAAAGAAAACAATCTGCCTGATCCTGCCCTATTCTGCGAAAAAATTAAAACAGCAGTGAACCGCCTCGTTACACTTTCTGGTCGGCAGGGTAACACGCATACTACACAAGAGTGAATTAATACTAAGATAATACTGATCTAATACATCATTAATACACTGGCTGCATCTTGCAGCCAGTTCTTATATATTACGTTCTAGCAATTGTTATTTCCCTCGGATGTCCCCTTGGGTTAAGTAGATTTTCTCATGCAGTTCCCGCTCCTTGTTTTTCCAAATGAGGTGCGGGTTTTTTTGTGCCTGTTTTGTTCTGAATACTTACGCTGTATTGATAATTGTCAGGATCGGATCATTTACGATTCAGAAAATAATTCCATTGCGGGCATCATTTTCTTTTCAGATGATGAAGTTGCGTGAACATTAAAGACGTGATTCAACGATTCCCGGATGCTTTTGCTATAGTCCAACTGAACAACTTTTCCATTGTTCATCCATTGATAAAATTCATTTTTGAAATCATTGCCGATTTCTGTTTTCGTCGTAACGCCCATTTTTTTCAATGCCGCTCCATTACAGATTTGCTCATACTGGCCTTTTATAGGAATACTCATTATTTTTTTGCCAAGATGAATGGCTTCAGCCGGAGTTTCAAAACCTCCACCGGTGATGATACCCGTACAGTTGATCAGACTTTTATTAAACAAACTTTTATTGACTGGTAAGAAAGTGATATGATCTTCCTGTTTTACCTGGTTTATTTCTTTTATAAAAATCTGGAAACGGCAATCTTTAATGTCACCAAAAATATCTTTCAATTGTGGCTCGCAATAGGAGGGAAGATAAACGGTAATATAATTACCATTCGTCGGTTCTGTTTCAATGATTTCTTTTTTTATAACGGGTGTAAAAATGAAATCGTCGTATTTGTCAAAATGCAAACCGGTATAGTTTGTTGCTTTTGCATAATTTTTCAAAATCCATTCACCGGCGCTGCTTTTCTTTTCAGGGCGTGGAGTATTCATTGATAAAAAACTCGCCTGGTGCCCGTAATTGATGGATGCAATATTCTTTTTAGCGCAAGCTGCAGCGGTGATGTAATCAAAGTCGTTGATAATGATATCATACTTTTCAACCGGAAGCTCTTGTATTTCTTTTCGCAGTTTAAGTATGTGCATTTCCTTCATTATTCTCCAGTAGTCCAGTCCGCCATTGCAGTTATAGAAAAGGCTCAATCCATTACTGCGATATTTTATCGGCGCATTTAACTCAAGCGTACTATTTGCACCACTCAGAAAGATATCAACCTCGCCAAAAGTTTGCAGGTAAGGTAATAATTCCATTGCTCTGCTGATGTGGCCGTTTCCTGTAGCTTGAATTGCATAAAGTATTTTCATCGTTACGTTTTATTGAACACCTATTGTGTGGAGATAAAAGGCGATTTCGTTGGTCACCACCTGCGTTTCCTGTGTTTGTCTTTTTGTCTCTTTTACATTGATCGTCTTCATGGAAGAGGCATCGTACTGATAAATATGCCAGTCGTTGTTATAATATTCAAGAGCAGTTAAATGTTCAATCCAGTCTCCTGAATTCAGGTAAACGACACTTCCTTTTTCAGTCGTAATTTTTCGCTTTTGCGGCTGATGAATGTGTCCGCAGATTACATAATCATATTTTTTTTCAACCGCCAGTTCTGCTACCAATGTTTCAAACTCATTGATCTTGACGATTGATTTGTTTACCTGGTGCATTACTTTTTTGGAAAGAGATAAAGGCTCTCTCCCGATTAATTTCATGCAGCGATTAATCAGCTTGTTAAAAGCCAGTAACGCTGCATAACCATTGCTGCCCATCTTTGCCCAGAACTTTGCGCTTCCCTTCGTTGTATTGTCAAACACGTCACCATGGAATATCCATGTCATTTTATGATCGATTTCGATCACCAGTTTATCAGTAAGTTGAAGATTGCCCAGTTGTAAATCGGCATACCGACGAAGTACTTCATCATGATTCCCGGTGATATAGATAACACGGGTGCCGTTTGATAAAAGGTGAAAGATCTCTTTTATCACATTCATGTGCGATGCGGGAAAATAATGTTTGCTGAATTGCCATGCATCGATAACATCGCCGTTGAGCACAAGCATTTGCGGACTGATACTTTTCAGGTACGTCACTATTTCATTGGCCCTGCATCCATAGGTACCAAGATGCAGATCAGAGATTACAGCCACGTCTACCGGTCTTTTTTCCATTTGGGTGGGGGTTTTGCAAAGGTTGTAAACAGGTTTTACCCATTCATTATCGGTAGATTAATCTTGTGTGATGTTACTATGAATTAATTGTTAACATGTAATAGACTTAGAAATCACCCTTTGCCAGCTTGTGGATTGTCAATTATTTGATAAAATATAAAAGTGACACAATAATTTTTTTATTAAACCATCTTGACCGGTCACCATCTATAGTCAGTATTATCATTTACCTAAAAGAATCGCTGCGATAAAAATTCTACCCGGTATCATTTATTTCTGGAATCAAACTAAGGGGCATGAATTTTTTTTGGTCAACAAGGATATTGTCGCTGGCTATAATTCTTTTTTTTGTATCTAAACTTTCAGCTCAGTTTACAGTTTCAAAGTATGAGGTTGGAATAAAAGCGGGCACTTTTATTTACCAGGGCGATCTTACACCTTCAGTAGCCGGGTCGTATCAAACTATTCAACCTCAGTTTGGGATTTTTGTAAGTAGATTGTTGAGTTCATCTTTTGCATTGCAGTTCAATTTCGATGCCGCTAGTTTAAAAGGAGACGATTCGAAATATGCCTCGCCATGGTGGCGGCAATCCAGGAACTTTCGGTTTAATACCCCCGTATATGAACTATCTGCCCGGTTAAACTGGGATCTTTTTGCCAGGAATTACCAGCGGCCTGTTAAAAGTTTGTCGCCCTACTTATTTGTAGGAGTTGGATATGCTTTTTTAAATGTACATCGTGACTGGAGCAGAATGAATACGGCAGTTTTCAATTCCGGGACAGAAATAGAATCAGGACTTGCGCTGGATACAGCAACCGCTCCGAAACGAGGTACACTTGTATTTCCTGCGGGTGTGGGATTGAGATATGCGCTTACGCAAAAAATTTCCATTATTGCAGAAACTTCATTCCGGTTTATACCCACTGATTATTTAGATGGCTTCAGTTATGCGGCTAATCCCACACATAATGACCATTTTTACAGCCATTCACTTGGCATAATATATTCTTTCGGGAAAAAGAATAGCTGGGATTGCCCGGTGAAACCGTAAAAGGGGAATCGTCAATAAAAAATAGAGATTGCAAATTATACAGAATTCCTTATTCACAATTCACGATTCACATTTATATCGCCGGATCGAAATGAATATCCGGGGTCATTATTTCTGAAATATTTACCGGTTGTATATCGAGCTTTTCACACCAATGCTGAAAACTGGCATGAATTCCATTGAGTGTTTGCTTTTGTTGAGGCGTCAGCTCCTGCGCATAGGCACGACTGATAGTACGGACGGGCAAGCCTCTTTTTTGTAAAAAATATTTCGCACTCATCGGGTATGCTTCATGTATGAGAGGATCAACTTTTGTTAATTCAGCTTGCAGCCATTTTACTTCTTCCTGTTTGTCGGGATTGGTAGCGTTGTTACACATCCATACAAGAATCTCAGGATAAAAGTTTCCTGATATAGAAGACATTCCTTTTGCACCCATTTGCACGGAATACATGGCATTTGGCGTATGCGCATCATAAAATTCCAGCACACTGCCTTTTACAATTTCAAGCTTGGCTTTTACTTTCTCAAGATCAATCGACGTGTCTTTATGATAAATGAAACGATTTGTACTCAATACAGATTTGAATACCTCAGTTGAAAGAATCCTCTTGTAAGGCGCCGGGCATTCATATAGTCCAAGTGGAATATTGCCGGTGAGACGAACCATTTTTTCGAAATTGCGAATGAGAATTGCATCGCTATCATCCACATTCGCATAGTGACCGGTGATTAATATCACCGCATTTATTCCCGTATCATAAATCTTCTTTGTGAATTCTGCTTTGTCTTCGATCGTTAACCCAAAAGAACCTGTTGCAACAACAGGAACACGGCCATTTACATAGCGGACTATATGTGCTGTTAATTCCAATCTTTCATCTTCGCTGATACTGTACATCTCGCTGCTGAGGCAGTTGGCAAAAAAACCTTTAACACCTGCTGCCAGGTAAAAATCAACTAATCTCGAAACGACATCCAGGTCAACTTTAGCTTTTAAGTTGAAAGGAGTAATCATTACCGGCACAAACTTCTTTTGAAGATCGTTCATAGTCTTATTCCTTTTTTTAAAAGAGATTTTGAAAGAAAATAAATACTCAAAGCCTTGCCTGCTAATTTAATTGATGTATGGAGAATTTTCGGGTAGGGCTATACTGTTTTACTGAACGGGTAAAATGAAAACCTGCAGGAAGCTATTTTTTTTATCTGTAGTAATATAGCGATTGTACGCCAGCATTTTACCATTATTGCTCCAGACAACTGGCCCAACCGGTTTTTCAGATTCATCAGATCGAGCTGTAAGTCTTTTCGATGATCCTGTTTGAAGATGCGTAATAAAAATGCTGTTATCAGCGATATAGGCAACATTTTTACCGTCTGGGCTAAAGTTAAAAGGCCCGTTGATTGAAACACTATTATGAGTTAGCTGGCTGATCGATCCGCCATTTGGCGAGACTAAAAAAAGCTGGACGGTATTATTTTCATCCGTTGACAAGAACCCGATCGATTTACCATTTGGTGTAGAGTGAAGCCAGAAACGCGGACCGATAATACCTTTTTCAGTAAATGTTATTCTCCGCTGATGAACGCCAGCAGGAACGCAAGGTCTTGTCGTCTCCGTTCCTTCTAATGGGCAACCGGGAGTAGCTTTTGAAATGTCATCCGGTATGTCTGTAACAAATACTTCCGTTTTTGTTTTTCCGTTTTTATCTTTCACATTGCCCTGGAAAGCGATAGCTCTTTTCTGCCGTGTTCCATTTTTCTTGAGATAACCGTTATTGCCGATCCAACCTTCGTCAAAAGCTTTATCAATTTCATCGCTACCCCATTTTGGATTGTCTTTTACTTCTGTTACAACGGCAGCAAACATTTTCCCATTGTTGTTTTCAGGGTTCGTTGTATCCTCTACATTCACTGAGCGACTATTATTCATTACGGCGACGACACGAATATCTTTTATAGAAGAATCTTTTTTTGAAAGCTGATCGATAATAAAATCGTTGTATGTAAAGCTGATCCATTTACCATCAGCGCTCCAGCTATGGGCATGGGTTCCGCCGCGTAATGCGCCTGCCGTAAATGGGACAGTAATATTTCTTGCATCCATAAACTCACCGATACCTGGTTTGTTGATGTTAACAGTTACACCAGTGCGTCTTGAATATGTGTATGGATTGCTTTTATCTGAATTGCGAATGCCATGAATAAACAAAACCTTGTTTTCTACAGGGCTAAATGTAACTGCACCTACTCCGGGCCCATAATCCGTTTGATTCGTTGTTGAATACAGCGTTCTTATTTCTTTAGTTCTAACATTTACCATTCCGATAGTACCGTTGGCAGGTATTGCAGTTTCCAGGTTGCGGTTATCGTACACGATCCATTGATCATCTTTGGAGAAACATTGACTAGTATTTAAAAGATGGCCTTTTGATTCGAATGTTAGTTGGGTTTCTTTTGCATCATTATCAGGTTGAGCGAATATGCTATTGGCGATAAGCAATAGCCCCGTGGCTAACAGTAACTGATCACTTTTTTTAAAAATCAATGAGTAAAGAATTTGACGATTTCTCGCAATCATTGGACTACAGTTTTATTTCTTCTCAACCTTGTCAATAGAACGCCGGCGAAAAATATAGTGAGCGTTCCGATGACAATCGTCATGTTCTTATTCAATGTATTTCTTAACACAGAATACTCTGCCGGGATAAGGTTCGGAAAAGTCATCCAGAGAATAACCAATAAGCCAATGATCGTTGCAATAAACGCTTCTGTATTTTTCGTCCGGCGACTAATGATCCCCAACAAAAAAAGTCCCAACATGCCAGTTGCAAAGATTCCAGACAATTCCCACCAAATATCGAGAATACTTTTTACGCCAATCATAGCAACGCCGGTAACAACACCAACGATGCCAAACACCAGTGTACTGATATAAAGAGAACGAACCGTTTGTTTGTCGGTAATATTCTTTTTAAAATAACGCTTGTAAATATCTTCAGTAAATACAGTGGCTGATGCATTCATACCTGAACTGATGGTGCTCATTGCTGCCGATAATATGGCTGAAACAATCAATCCAACCAATCCTGTCGGAATACTGGTGACCATAAAATTTGGCATTACCTTATCACCATAGTCTGCGGCTTTCAGCGAAGCTGCTAATTGCGCAATTTGTTGACTGGAAGAATTCACAGGCAATCTTTCCACGGCTGCTTGTAAGCGTATGCCTTCAGTCAATTCGGGATGTACATTATAATATGCGTAAAGGCAAGCGCCGATTACAAAAAACAAAAACGAAACCGGCACATACATTTTCACACAAAGCCATAATGATTTTTCTGCTGCTTTTTGTGAAGTGGTAGCATGATAGCGTTGTACGTTTGTCTGATCAATACCAAAATTATTCAGGTTGATAAAAAAGCCATAAAGAAAGATCACCCAGAATGTGGAGGCAGTAAAATCCAGGTTAAAACTGCCAAGGCTGAATTTTCCATCTCGTTTTCCAATTTCAATGATGTGCTCAACACCTCCGGGCATTTTTGAGATAACAAGGTATAAGATAAGGATTGCTCCGCCGGTTTTAAGAATCGCCTGAACAACTTCTGTCCATATCACAGCTTCGATGCCGCCTAATACGGTGTAGATGATGATAACTATTCCGACAACAATAATGATCATTGCCATTGAATAGCCTGTTAATGCCTGCAGGCTAAGTGCTATGCCAAAGAATACAGAGCCCATTCGTGCAAACTGGGTCAACAAAAAACATATAACTGAGTAAGTGCGTGCCCATGCACCGAAACGATGTTCAAGATGCGTATAAGCAGATACTTCACCACTTTTCCGATAGAAAGGAATAAAATATTTAGCAGATAACCATGCTGCGAAAGGCATGGATAAACTAAAAACAAAGGCATTCCAATTACTACCAAATGCTTTGCCCGGCACACCGAGAAATGTATTACTGCTTAAAAACGATGCGTAGATTGATAAACCGATGGCCCATCCGGGAATGGTGCCGGAAGCTTTTGTGAATTGATCAGCATTCTTTCCTTTTCGTGAAAACCATAAGCCGGTTAGAACCATCGCCAGCATATACAGGATAATCACGGAAATATCAACAAATGGAAGATGCTTCATTAAAGTTAAGTTAATACTGATTTGATTTTTCGAAACGATATTACTTTTATTTCAATTCACGATAATAAAGATTGCGGGCTTCTACCAACATGCCATCATTATGACATTGAATAGCGAAGCGGCCTTCCTTATATTCTTTGTCGGTATGTGTAGTTACAAGTTGATCTTTCACCCAGATCTGGATTGTATTGCCTACAGCCTTCACTCGCAAAGAAAACCATTCGCCATCTTTTGTTAAAAGCGCAGATGCTTTGCCGGTAGGTTTACCCGGCTTCCACAACCAGCCGGTATAAGCATCCTGGTTATTGCAGATTTGTGCTTCATACCCGCGGGGAAATCCATCCGGATCATCTTTGGGTTCATGCGCTCTGAAGTAAAGACCGCTGTTGGCGCCGTTGCCTTCATCGGTGATTCTGAATTCACCTTTTACTTCAAGGTTTCTCAGTTCTGGTGCAGCGTATAGGTGTCCTCTTCCTCCTTTACCCATTAATATGCCGTCTTTTACAGTCCATGTCGCTTTCCCGCGAGATGTCCACCCGTCAATATTATTTCCGTTAAATAATGAAATCCATTCAGGCTCTTTTTCTCCAGTTGTAACGTTTTTGCTGTTCTTACTGGCAGGCCCGCAGGATGAGATGATAATAATACAGGTAAGAAATAAAATCCGATTGATCATGTGGCAATTGTTAACCCGCCGAAAGGTGGGTAATAGCGTAGAGATTATTTTGAAGGATGTATACTACCGGAAAGTGCGGATTAATCCCGTTTTGCCTCCAACGTGAAGCCGATAGTGGTGCCAATGTTTTCTGTGCTGCGCACATGAATGGTTTCGCCATGTGCTTCTATAATGTGCTTACAGATGGCGAGACCGAGCCCGCTGCCTGTAACGTCGCGGCTGCGACCTTCTTCTGTTCGATAAAAACGTTCAAATATTCGTGAAAGATGTTTTTCCGATATGCCAATACCGTCATCACTGATTTCAATAAGAATATGTTTACCATCAGTTTTGTACATGCTGGCAGTAATGTTGCCGTTTTCTTTTCCGTACTTGATGGAATTTTCTATAAGGTTGGTAATTACCTGCCGTATTTTTTCTTTGTCTGCAAAAACTGTCAATGGCGCTTCGCATCCTTTTTTGATACTAAACCGTATTCTTCTTTGTTCGGCTTTCAACGAGAGAGATTCGAAGGTTTCGCGAATCAATTCCTGTATAATAAAATTCTGTTTGTAAATAACAAGCTCGCCTCTTTCGAGTTTTGATATTTCATCAAGGTCATTTATGAGATTGGTAAGACGTTCAACGTTCTTTGATGTTTTTTCCAAAAAACGTTTATTGATTTCCGGGTTTTCCATAGCGCCTTGTAACAAAGTTTCAATGAAACCCTGTATAGCAAAGACAGGTGTTTTGAATTCGTGTGAGAGATTTTGCAAAAATTCTTTACGGAATTGTTCATTCTGTCGAAGCAATTGAATTTCCTTTTCGTTAGCCTTTCCCCATGCTTCTACGTCTTCTCTTACTTCATCAATGCCTTTTTTGGGTAAAATGTATTTGTAATAAATCTCCTCTTTCTTGCTTGCTTTAGTCTGGTAGATAAATTTATAAATCAGTTTAATTTTCCGGTAAATAAATCGCTCCAGCACGGCAAAAATCAGAAGATAACTTCCGAGAAAAATGACAACAAAACAAATAGCTGCTATCAGCCAGTTCTTCTCAACATACCACAGCAATAAACTAATTGGAACAGATAAAATCAGTGCGGTGAGCAACGAAAGCTGATTGGGAGATAAATTTTTTGTTTTGAACATTTCCAAACTGCAGTTTGACGTACGAAAGATTCAATTGTTTGATTGTTGAATGGTTAAATTGTTTAACCGTCTAAATAACCATCAAACCATAAAACAATTAAGCAATCAAATGGTGCAAGACAAAATTAGGAAGTGATCTACAATTCAAATTTGTACCCCACACCTTTCACTGTGGTAATGCAATCGATTCCCAGTTTCTGTCGGATTTTCCGGATGTGGACATCAATTGTTCTGTCGCCAACAATAACATCATTTCCCCAAACCTGGCTCATAATTTCATTGCGGAGAAAAACGCGGCCCGGTTTAGCCGCAAGCAGGTATAATAATTCGAATTCTTTTTTTGCAAGAGAAACTTCCTGCCCATCTACCAGCACCACAAAACGTTCAGGATCGATCGTAAGATTGTTGATCTGAATCGTTTTGGCTTCAGTTTTATTTGCCCTGCGCAGCAATGCATTTACCCGGCTCAGAAAAACTTTCGGACTTACGGGTTTGCTCACATAATCATCAGCGCCGGTTTCTAATCCTTTTATTTGTGTGCCTTCATCGTTTAAGGCTGTAAGAAACAAAATCAACGTGTCTTTAAAAACTGGCTGTGCCCGCATGATCTCGCAAACTTCTACGCCTGTTTTCTTCGGCATCATGATATCGAGCACTACGAGATCGGGATGTGTGAGTTTAGCTTTGTCCAGCGCTTCATCGCCGTCTTTGGCAGTCACCACCTGGTAACCTTCTTTGGATAAGTTGTATTTCAGTATTTCAACAATGTCTGGTTCATCGTCCGCTATCAACACTTTTCTAGTCCGTGGATCCATTTCTGAAAATATTTGCGCAAACCTACACGAAAATGTTTTGTGGCCCTCAAGGCTTCACTTCATAACAGAGAGTTAATAAAAAATTAATACAATCACAGTTTTGGAAAGATTTTTGAATCAGTTCTGCGTTTTGCAACTAACTGAACTCAATTTGAGTCATATAATCACTCATTTTACCCGGATTCGGGTTATTCCGTACCCTCTTGTTAACTTCGCGGAAGGATCCTTATGATTTCAACGACCAGATACTTCTTTGTAGCACTGTTTATTACTCTTGCCACCACCGCTTTTTCGCAGAGTTTGTGGCAATTCGACACCGTCCAGCATCCCAAAAAATTAGAGCCAGAATTTCGCCGGCTCATTAATCATGAAGCGATAGACAAAGAGCAAACGAAAATCCTGAATTCCGATGGCAAAGCAGATAATCTTTTTTCTGCGTCAACGAATGACGAAGTCAATTTTTTTGTTACTGCTGCACTTGTCAATAAAGTGGATGCTTTACAATATAAAATTGAAAAAGATACTGTTTTAGATCATCGATTGAAAGTACAATACCTGAAAGGATTGGAAAATGTATTGCGCTATTTTGGCAATTCATGGAAAACTAAATTAGTAAGCCCTTCTTCATTGCCTGCAATCATTAATGGATACGAGGCCTGCATGCAACGAGACATAAAGAAAGAAAGCATCGAGCCAGTAATCAATGATGTGCCATATGATGCCGGTGTGGCTTTGTTAAGGGCAGATATTTTTGATAAAAACCCTGGGTTCCAGGTTAGTCAATACGATTTGTTCAGAAAATACTGTTCGTTAAACCCGGATAAAATCCTCTCCAAATTAAATGAAGATTCAAACTACCCGTTTACAGATAGTTTGATAAAAGCTGCTGCCTATAGAAGTCCTTCGCAATTATATGATTTTGCAGCTGCAGGAAATAAACTGGGGTATACAATTCGAAAAATCAATGACCCGTTGATTGGTACGGTTTCAAGAATGGCGACTAATACAAGCGGTCGCCTGTATTTTCCATTTTTAGACAATATTGTTAAGGGGCAAATGTCTTTTACAGACATTGATGCAGTAAAAAATGATTCCATCCGCTATTACAAGTTAATGGTGAAAACGCATTTGGATTATGTAAAGCGTACACTGAACCGGGATACAGCGAATGGGTATTCTGCATTGAATGATATGTTGCGAAAAAAGGCAGAAGAAGTGTTTGTCAATACGATTAATGGCTTGCACGAAAACCCTAATCCAGCCATCCGGTTCAAAATTTTGCAATCTTTATCCGCGGAGGAGTTGTATTATCTCGCAGTTTATACAGATGGGATTATTTATACATCAAGTTTTGTTGCGGGCGTTTATCCAATGATGATGAGCCGCATTAACCAGCGTGGGGATTCATTACTGATGCGATTGAATTTTGATAAATACAGGAAGTTTATCAAAATGTGCGCTGCTTACAATACACTCAGCAATTTTCTGTCAACGTTTTCAAATCCTGACGATGCGAAGAAAGTAATGCAGGCCTTTGTTTCCAATCTTGAAAAATCGAAGGGATTGGAAGATGGTGTGGATGTGGCTGATTCTTATGCCAGCGTAGCAGAAACAAATAAGGCTGTCGCTGATGAAATGCTGCTGAATGTACGATATAATTTTCAACGGAATTTATTGCAGAATAATAAGCGGGGAATGGTGATTTACAACCTGCTTCACAAACTATTCTTATCAGCAGATTCAACGAATAATATTGATCTTTCAAAAGAGCTGGGTATCCCGCCGATTTATAATGTTGATTACAGCAAGCTTGCTGATGACAGCGGCCGCGTAGTGCAGCAGGTATTTTTTTATGGTGACGAGGATAAGGACGGACAAAATTCATATATCAACTTCCTCGGCATGTTTCGTAATAAAACGGATTGGACCGTTACGGATAATAACCCGGATTGGATATGGATACATTCCAATACTGGAAAGCCTGTTTGGATTTTTGCCAATAAACCCTTGTACGGCCAGGATGATCCGGATGCAAAAGCGCAGGAAAAATTGGATCAATACCTGGCCGCACGCAATCTGAAGCCGACTATATTCATTCATCGCGGGCACAGTTTCCACGTAAAATATTCGTTGGCACAAATACAACCAAGTGCAAGAATCGTTGTATTGGGTTCCTGTGGCGGATATAATAACCTGAATGATGTTTTAACAATAAGCCCGGATGCACATATTATCTCATCCAAACAAGTAGGTACGAAGACGGTAAATGAACCAATTCTTCAGTCGATCAACAATACGTTGCGTGCCGGAAAAGACATTGATTGGTTACCGATGTGGAAGGATTTAAGCAAACAATTTACGGGAGCTGCAAAAGAAAAATTTGACGATTATATTCCGCCTTATAAAAACCTTGGAGCCATCTTTATTAAGGCGTATCGAATTTCGATGGGAGATGATGAATGAGGGTTGTAATTGTTGGATTGTTTTTTGGGATGGTTTGATGATTAAATTGTTATATTGTTTGATCGAATCTAAAGCTCACTAACCATATAGCCATTGAAGAATCAAACAATCCTACCTGATACTTTGAAAACGAAAAATGACCATTTAACACAAGCACGTCTCATTTCCCTCACTTCTTTCTAAATTTGCAGACTATTTTTCAGAAGAACTTGACGCTTGGCTGCAGACACAAAAAAGAAAATATTTGATTTCTCTCTTTTACGCAGGGTTTTTGGTTTTGTTTCCCCGTACAAGAATAAATTCTACTGGTCGTTGGTTTCAGCGATTGCGCTGGCGATTATCACACCGGTGCGACCTTACCTGATACAAGTTACCGTAAAGGACCTCAAGCCTGGAACTGTTACCATTTTTGGAACACTAACTGAGATGTTGATTTGGATGACAGCGATCCAGGTGTTGGTCTTGTTAATCGAAACTGCAATACGTTTTTATTTTACCTATGTTACTTCTTGGCTTGGGCAAACAGTAGTGAGAGATTTACGCATAAAGGTGTATAAAAAAATAATCGGCCTGAATCTTACTCAATTTGATAAAACGCCGATCGGTACTTTAACCACCAGGACGATTAATGATATCGAAGCCATCAATGACATCTTTTCAGACGGATTTATCCCTATTGTTGCTGATTTACTATCGATTATTTCCGTTGTTGCTGTAATGGTGTATGTGGATTGGAAATTGAGTTTGATTTGCCTGGCACCGTTTCCAATTCTTATTGTAGCTACATATTTTTTTAAAGAAAGTGTAAATAAATCGTTTATCCGCGTTCGCAATGCAGTGGCTGCATTAAATGCTTTTGTGCAGGAACACATCACCGGGATGCAAATCGTGCAGGCTTTCGCAGCAGAAGACCGGGAGTTCTCAAAGTTTAAAAAAATAAACAAGGAACATCGCAACGCAAATATCAACGCCATTTTTGCTTATTCTGTTTTCTTTCCAATCGTTGAAATCATCCTGGCTTTCTCTACAGCATTACTTGTATGGTGGGTCACCCGCGGCTCTATAGATATGGTTGGCAAAATCACATCTTTCTTTTTATACCTGAATTTATTGTTTCGCCCCTTACGTGTGATCGCGGATAAATTCAACGTGTTGCAAATGGGGATGATCGCCAGTGAACGTGTATTTAAAGTGTTAGATAATAGTGATACCACTCCTGTTTCGGAAAACGCTGAGTTGATTAAAAGCTCTGAAAAAGTAAAAGGAAGTCTTGAATTCGATAATGTATGGTTTGCTTACAATGAACCAAACTATGTGTTGAAGAATATTTCATTTAAAATAAATGCCGGAGAAACGATTGCAATAGTTGGCCACACAGGAAGTGGCAAGACGACAATCATCAGTTTGCTGAACAGGCTTTATCACATTCAGAAAGGAGCAATAAGGATTGATAACGTTAACATCAACGATTATGAACTTGATGTGTTGCGAAAAAATATCGGCGTGGTATTACAGGATGTTTTTCTTTTTTCGGGCACTGTTATGGATAATATTACTTTGAGAAATACGGATATACCACGTGAAAAGGTAATTGAGGCAGCAAAGCTGATTGATATGCATGATTTCATTATGGATCTGCCCGGCGGCTACGATTATAACGTGATGGAACGAGGAGCTACACTTTCATTGGGTCAACGGCAGTTGCTTTCATTCATCCGCGCTTTACTTTACGATCCTTCAATATTAATCCTCGATGAAGCAACATCTTCAGTTGATACAGAAAGTGAAATGCTGATCCAGCATGCGATTGATACGTTGATACAGGGAAGGACTTCAATTGTTATTGCCCATCGGTTGTCTACTATTCGTAAAGCCAACAAAATCATCGTTCTCGATAAAGGCGAAATCAAAGAAATGGGGACCCACGATGAACTGCTTGAAAAGAGAGGATTTTATGCAAAACTCCACGAAATGCAGTTCGCAAAACACGCTGTAAAGGTTTGAAGCCGCTATAATTTTTAGTAAATTGCAGGTGTGAAAGAATATCTTCAGTTAACAGATGACGAAAGAGAAGACCTCCACAAACAATTTTTGCAGGAGCCAGATGCATTTTATGAAAAGGCAGAAAACGATTTGCTAAAACAATCTTTGAAACAATCTTATACTGAACGATTTCTTACGATGACCCGATTGATGAAATTAGGATTTATGTTATCCAAAGCCAGGATCATTCGCAATACAAATACCACCGGCTTTTCCAAATCTGAATAATGGGCATTTTTGACCAGGAACTATTAAATCTTTGGAGAAATCTAAACGATTGTGATGTACGCTACATTATGGTCGGAGGCGTGGCCACAAATTTTAATGGTTACCAACGGGCAACTGACGTTATAGATATCTGGATTGAGGATACAGAAGAAAATCGTGAAAATCTGAGAAATGCTTTCAGGAAGTCAGAAATGGGAGATTATTATATGTTGAAAACAATGCAGATTATCCCCGGCTGGACCGATTTCAGAATGAATAATGGCCTTCGTATTGATCTTTTGCTTTCGATGAAAGGGCTAGAGAATTACTCATTTCAGGAAAGCCTTAATCTCGCTAACATTGCTGATATTTAAGGTATAAGAGTTCCTTTCCTTCACATAAATCAGTTAATCGCAAACAAAAAGGCCGTCAACCGGCCGAAAGATCAAACTGATGTTATTTTCCTTGAAAGAATCCAGAAGATACTTGCGGACGAGAACCGTTCCATAAACCCCTGATTTTTCCCAAAATCCACTCACCAAATCATTGTTTTGATTTTTCGCCCCTTATCTTTGCGGCAAATTTCGGGACTGTATGACCTTTAATCGTTTCAAATGCTTGTTGGTTGCGGCTTTCAGCGGTTTTTCCCTGCTTTTTCCCACGATTTCGTCAGCACAGGAGGACCACGATAAAGAAGGTTCTGCAAAGACAGAACAAACCAAAGAGCATGGCGAAAAGAAAGAAGGATTTAATGCAGCGGAAGTTATTTTCGGTCACGTATTGAATGCGCATGAATTTCACTTCATGGAAATCAGCGGCCATCCTGTCACGATTCCACTCCCGGTTATTTTATATTCTCCTCAACGTGGCTTTACAAGTTTCATGTCATCTCGTTTTGAACATGGGGAAGCTAAGTACCAGGGGTATGCAATACTCACAAAACACAATATTGAAGAGTGGAAATTGGATGCCGCTAAAAATTTTGCAGGTACCATTGTGGCAGTGAATGAGCAAGGCGAACCAGATCTTTCTGTAAAAGTGTATGATTTGTCACTGACAAGAAACGTGGTGCAGATGCTCCTGGCTCTTATATTATTTACTTGGATTATGCTGCGTATAGCAAAGAGATACAAAAGCGGTGTGGGCGTTACTTCATCGCCAAAAGGTTCACAAAGTTTGCTCGAGCCTGTTATCACTTTCGTTCGTGATGAAGTAGCAAAACCAAATCTTGGCCACAAAGCAGATAAATATCTACCTTATTTGTTGACTGTTTTCTTTTTTATTCTTATAAATAATATCATTGGATTAATACCGGGAACAGCAAATGTTACAGGTAATATAGCGTTTACAGCAGTTTTAGGTGTCATCTCATTTGTTGTAATTCTATTCAGTTCAAACAAACATTATTGGGGTCACATTTTTAATCCTCCCGGAGTTCCATTAGGTGTAAAATTTATCCTGGTGCCTGTTGAATTCCTGAGTGTATTTATTAAGCCATTTGCGTTGATCATACGTCTTTTTGCAAACATGGTAGCAGGCCACATCATTATTATTTGTTTGATTTCATTAATTTTTATTTTCGGTGAGTTGAACGTATATGCAGGCTGGGGAGCATCACCACTAGCCATCGGATTTACGATATTTATTTATTTTATAGAAGTTCTGGTCGCTTTCCTGCAAGCATTCATTTTTACAATGTTGACTGCTGTGTTTGTTGGGCAGGCTTTTGAAGGAGAACATCACGATGGTCATGATCATGAAGATGCTGTAGTAGTTTAAGTTAGTTTTCAAACAACCAATATAAAAAGAACAATTATGGATTTAATGAACATCCTGTTAAGTACGACTCCATTTGCCAATGGTGGTGGTGCTATTGGTGCAGGCCTTGCTGCAATCGGTGCTGGTATCGGTATCGGCCAGATTGGTAAGGGCGCTGTTGAGGCTATCGCCCGCCAGCCGGAAGCATCTAACGACATTCGTGCTAACATGATCCTTACTGCTGCCCTTGTAGAAGGTGCTGCTCTGTTTGCGATCATCGTAGGCTTTCTTGCAATGGTGTTATAATCACTTTGCAAAAGACATTTCTGCATCCAATGCACAGGGCGGAGGATGCAGTTATTTAGAAAGTAAAAATTAAAAACTAAAAGTAAAAGCAGGAATTCGGCAAAGTTGATTTTTTGACTTTTTACTTTTGACTTTTCAAATATGCAACTACTTACTCCTGAATTCGGATTATTGATATGGACGCTGTTGGCGTTCCTTGTTGTATTTTTTATTCTTGGCAAATTCGCATGGCCTGCAATCACAAAGGGATTACGTGAACGTGAAAACAGTATCAGCGAATCGCTGGCTACCGCTGAGCGTGTAAAGGCAGAAATGGCGCAAATGAAAAGCGAGAACGAAGCCTTATTGGCAAAGGCCCGTGAAGAAAGAGCACAACTTCTTAAAGACGCTCGTGAGACAAAGGATAAAATCATCAACGAAGCGAAAGACCAGGCAAAGACTGAAGCGAACAAGATCATTGCTGAAGCACAGGCCGCTATTAACGCACAGAAAATGGCTGCTTTGACAGAAGTGAAAAACCAGGTCGGTAAACTGGTAATTGATGTAACAGAGAAAGTGTTGAGAAAAGAATTAAATAATAAAGACGCACAGGAAGCGCATATTTCGGGGTTAGTTAATGAAGTAAAACTTAATTAAATCAAAATTAAAAAGTAAAAAATCAAAAGACTACCTACAGGAATTTGACTTTTTACTTTTGACTTTTAACTTGTTTCATGCCCAATCCACGTTTAGCAGGTAGATACGCGAAATCACTGGTTGATCTTTCACTTGAAAAAGGTCAGTTGGAAAATATATTTGCTGACATGCAATGGCTGCAGGCGGTAATAAAAGGCAACCGTGACTTTGTTAATCTATTACGCAGCCCAATTGTAAAGGCAGATAAAAAAATAAAGATTTTCGAAGCGGTTGTTGGCAACAATATCAGTGAGCTTACAAAAAGCTTTACACGATTACTGATAAACAAAGGCAGGGAATCAAACTTGCCCGAGATCATTAGTTCTTTTATCAGTCAGTATAAAACGTACAAGAATATCCAAACTATAAAGCTGACCACCGCAACTCCTGCCAGTGATGCAATGAAAAATGCAATCATTGCGCAGGTAAAGAAATCCGGTGGTTATGAAAATATTGAATTGGAAACAGCGGTTGACGAAAAATTGATCGGTGGGTTTGTTTTACAGGCAGGTGATAAGTTAATTGATGCAAGCGTTGCGTATGACCTGAAAACAATTGCACGTCAGTTTGAGAACAATGATTTTATTTATAAGATAAGATAGACTGAAAGTCAGAAGTCGGAAAGTCCAGTAGATAACAAACTGCGGACTGACGGTCTTTTGGTCTCCCGACTGGATTAAAATAGAAACTCAATAATTTTAACAAGCATATGGCAGAAATAAAACCAGACGAAATAAGTGCGATTCTTCGCCAGCAGTTAAGCAACTTCAATGCAGGCGCTGATCTTGAAGAAGTCGGCACTGTATTACAGGTGGGTGACGGTATTGCCCGCGTATATGGGCTGGGTAATGTTCGCTACGGTGAACTGGTGGAATTTGAAAATGGTGTCCGTGCAATTGCCCTGAACCTGGAAGAAGACAATGTGGGTGTGGTATTGATGGGTGAAAGCGGGGACATAAAAGAAGGCGCGAAAGTTCGTCGTACCGGTCAGATCGCTTCTATAAAAGTAGGAGAGGGAATGGTTGGGCGTGTGGTAAATACATTGGGTGAACCAATTGATGGTAAAGGTCCGATTACAGGTGAGCGTTATGAAATGCCGCTTGAGCGTAAAGCGCCGGGCGTTATCTTCCGTGAGCCGGTAAAGGAACCATTGCAGACAGGTATAAAAGCAATCGATGCGATGATCCCGATTGGTCGTGGTCAGCGTGAGTTGATCATCGGTGACCGTCAAACCGGTAAAACCGCGATTGCGATTGATACAATCATCAATCAAAAGGAATTTTTGAAAGCAGGCAAACCTGTTTACTGTATATATGTAGCGATTGGTCAGAAGGCATCTACGATTGCAGGTGTAATGAAAACATTACAGGATAATGGCGCAATGGATTATACAATCATCGTTGCCGCTTCTGCTTCAGATCCTGCGCCTTTACAATTCTATGCTCCATTTGCCGGAGCTGCGATTGGTGAATTTTTCCGCGATACCGGTCGTCCAGCCTTGATCATCTATGATGACCTTTCAAAACAAGCCGTCGCATATCGTGAAGTTTCATTGTTGCTCCGTCGTCCGCCAGGCCGCGAAGCGTATCCCGGTGACGTATTCTATCTGCATAGCCGTTTATTAGAACGTGCAGCTAAAGTTATCAGCAATGATGCGGTAGCAAAAGATATGAATGACTGTCCTGATTCCATAAGGCATTTGATCAAAGGCGGTGGTTCTTTAACAGCATTGCCGATTATTGAAACACAGGCCGGAGACGTATCAGCGTATATCCCAACAAACGTAATCTCTATTACAGACGGACAGATATTCCTCGAATCAAACTTATTCCTTTCAGGTATTCGTCCTGCGATCAACGTAGGTATTTCGGTTAGCCGTGTGGGTGGTAATGCACAGATCAAATCAATGAAGAAAGTAGCTGGTACGTTGAAACTTGACCAGGCTCTTTATCGTGAGTTGGAAGCCTTCTCTAAATTCGGAGGTGACCTCGATGCTGCGACAAAGAATGTAATTGACAAAGGAGCTCGCAACGTGGAAATTCTGAAACAGCCTCAGTATTCACCATTTACTGTAGAAAAGCAGGTTGCTATTATTTATCTTGGTACGAATGGATTGATCAAGGATGTACCGGTTAAAAAGGTAAAAGAGTTCGAAGAACATTTCTTACTCGAAATGGAAAACAAATTACCTGAGGTATTGGCTGAATTCAAGAAAGGAAATCTTCCAGAAGATGGACTTAAAAAGATGGTAGAGTTAGCAAACGGGTTGATTCCACAGTACAAAGCATAGTTTTTCCGGTATAATATTTCAAAGGCTCTGTTTAATAACGGGGCCTTTTTTATTTCCTGCCCGATCCAGGCATTAATTTAATCGTAGAATCCCGATGTTAAACATTAAAATTCTCGCTCTATATAGTTGTATCGCCCATTAACCCCAATAAGTGATCGGAAAAATCGCTTCTGACTAAATTTTTTTTTTGAAACTTAATCGATTGATTAATAAAATGTATCGATTTGAAATATGCGAAAACTACTAATATTTATAAGGAAAAATACCCAAGTACTTGCATATGTAAAAACACCATTTTATCTTGTGTAAGAATTCGATGCAATCATCGAAAAAATCGAACCCTTAGAAAACAAAATTGATCCCGCTATGAAACAATTGTACACTTCGATCGCTAAATTCATTTCGCTTGAGTATCTCCCGTTTCATAACTGGATTGAGAAATGTTTCTTCACCGGGTTCGCACCAGAACCAAAGCACGTTTTAATACCGATTACACATAAGCCACTATCCTCCTTTTCCCCGAAAGGGTAAGAAAGGAGTTTAGTTTTCAAATCCCAATCACCTCCCTTGTAAAGCCGCTACATTCACCATCCTATGGGCCAAACATTTTCTGGACCCTAAATTTTATGTAGTGAAAACATTTTTACACTTGAAGCAAACTCATGCTCGAGTAGCTTCTGCAATGATCTTTTTATTTTTTGTTTCAGCCTTAAATGCCCAATCAATTGGCGGCTCAGTAAACGGATTAGTTTTTAAAAATCCTACCCTGAATTCAGGAAAGGACTTAGAAAAAGGGGCTGTATACCTTTTCAAAAACGTAACGACAGGTACAAATGCAACAGTAACTATTACTGATCTTGTAAATGGCGCTTCAGTAAAAAAGATAGATGATAACTCCGGCGGTCTTGGTTATACAGACGCATTTCAACCCGAAGTACAAATTGGTAAGATCGGCGAATCGTATGCCTTATTTACAATTAATTTTTTAGACGCCAACACCGGCTTACCGATGGCTTTACAATCTGTTCAGGCAACTTCATTGGATATCGATGGAAATGCGACGTTAAAAGAATTTGCTGACATAAATATGAATGGCGGCAATGCAGCATACATGGGTACTACTCTTGAAATACTGCTTAAAAGCCTGCCGATAGTGAACACACTTTTCAATGAATTCAGAGCAGATAATGTTTTAGGAATAGAACATGATGGAATTGATACCAGCGGTAAAGGAGTAATGTATACCGTATCAAACACAAATATCAGCTCTTTCACTGTGAAGTATGGCGCCAAGTCGCTCAGCAATTCAAATTCAAGCAGGCAGTATAGCCTTTACATGAAAGGCTTTCAGTATCCCAGCCAGATATTGTTGCCATTAAACCTGCTTTCATTTACTGCATTTGTAAATTCAACCAATGTTGATCTGAAATGGACAACATCCGCAGAAAAGAACGTCAGTCATTTTACTGTTGAGCGAAGTGTTGACGGTAAAAACTTTTCTGAAGAAGCTACAGTGTTTGCATTTGGCAATACGACGAAAGAAGAAAGCTATAATTACACAGATAATATTTATAAGATAAACACGAGCATTATTTATTATCGTTTGCGTTGCGTTGATGAAGATGGAAAATACACTTATTCGCCAGTACGAATTGTTCGTATCGCAAACGAACAGGATAATGCAAAGGTATTAGCCTATCCGAATCCGTTTATGAATGAATTACGGATAACAGTGCCACAAACAATGCAGGGAAAATCATTCAGAATAGAATTGTTTAACAACAATGGCCAGGTGGTGAAAGCGCAGAATGTAGCAGCGGCCAGCCAGACAGAAACGATCACAACGAGTGAATTGCAGCGTGGATTTTATGTGATCAGGATTACTTCAGCAACCGAGAAATCTCAGTTTAAAGTAATCAAAAACTAACACGTTCATTTTTAGGGTATCAATAAGAACGACCGGGTTTTTCTAAGCCTGGTCTTTTTTTATAAATTTGGTTTATATTATAAACTACTTTAGATTTGATGTTATAAAGGGAGAAAATGAAGAATCTGATTGTTTTGCTGTCGATAGTTATGGTCTCGTGCCAGTTAATTGCACAAGTGACTATTAGTGGAAAAATAAAAGATAATAAAGGCAAACCAGTGCCAGGCGCCAGCATTTCGTTAAAGGATACATACGATGGCGCCGTTAGTGATTCGTTAGGCAATTACATTTTTACTGCCTCTGATAAAGGTGAGTTTACTTTCCTGGTCACAAATATTGGTTACAAATCGTACGAGCAAAAACTTACAGTTGGTACTACCGCGATTACATTGGATGTAACGATCAAGGAAGAATTGAGTGAATTAAAAGCAGTTACTGTTATTTCAGGATCATTTGCAGCGGGTGATACGAGAAGAGCTGCGACAGTTTTAACTTCGTTGGATGTTGCTACCATCGGCGGAGGTAATGCAGACATCACTTCAGCAGCGAGAACATTGCCGGGTGCACAACAAATTGGTGAACGTGAAGGATTATTTGTTCGTGGCGGAACCGGCACCGAAACGAAACAATTTATTGATGGTACATTGGTGAACAACCCATATTTCTCAAACGCACCAGATCTTGGAAACCGCGGACGATTTTCTCCGTTTCTTTTTAAAGGAATGGTGTTCAGTACTGGTGGTTACTCTGCATTATACGGCCAAGCGATGTCATCAGCATTGATACTTGAATCGATTGATCTGCCAGAGCGTTCCGCTGCGAATCTATCAGTTTCTCCAATTATTCTCGGTGGAGGATTCCAGGATTTATCAAAAGATAAAAAAGCTTCGTGGGGTGTGAATTACAATTATGTCAACCTGATTGCTTATTTCAATATAGTAAAGCAAACACCTGATTATTTCACAATGCCGGCCACGCATAGTGGCGATGCTAATTTTCGTATCAAAACAAAGAATGGAATTATTAAGTACTACACCACATTTAGTAAAAGTGATATGGGGCTACGGCGACAGGATATCGATAGTCTTTCACTTAAAGATGCATTTGGTTTGAAAAATGTGAACTGGTATAATAATCTGAGCTGGCGGGAAAATCTGCGTCACGGCTGGAAGATGAACCTCGGCGCAGGCTACAGCACAAATACTGATAACATTAATCAACAATTGCAGAATAGTGAAAACAAACAACAATTCATTAATAACGAACCATGGCTGCAGGCAAAAAACTTTACGTTGAAAAATCGCCAGGATCTCTCACAGATAAAAGCTGTTTTTGAAAAAAGATTATTTGGCATCAGTACAATCCGGTTTGGCAGCGAGTATATGTATTCGGTAAATAATAATAACTATAACGATACGGCGATTTCAAAACTAGTTGACAATTTTCAGTCTTTATTTGCAGAAACGGATATCTATGTCACCAATGATCTTGCTGCTAAAATTGGCGGACGTTTCGAACATTCCTCTATTATTGATAAAATAAACTTTGCCCCACGTATTTCATTAGCGTATAAAGTAGGTATTGGCGCCCAGGTATCTGCAGCTTATGGAATTTTTTATCAGAAACCCGAATATCAGCAGCTTATTTACACAAGGAATCTCGGCTACACGCAAGCCACACATTATATACTCACTTACCAGAAAACAACCAATGACAGGATTTTCAGAACGGAAGTTTATTATAAGAAATATGCCGACCTGGTAAAAACGAACGCGATTACATTTAACTATGCGACCTATACCAACGGAGGTTCTGGCTATGCAAAAGGTGTCGAGTTTTTCTGGCGTGATAAGAAAACTTTTAAAAACTTTGATTATTGGGTTAGCTACTCTTACCTCGATACTAAACGTGAATTTTTAAATTATCCTGAAAAATTATTTCCAGACTTTGCAGCAAATCATACTGCTTCATTGGTTACAAAGCGATTTTTTATGGATATAAAAACCGGGTTCAATTTTACATACAGTTACGCCTCGGGAAGACCGTACTATAATTTTATGTTCAATGGTGCAGGCAACAAATATGTAATTGCTGATCAGGGGAAAACGAAAGATTATCATAACGTAGGATTCAGTATGAATTATGTACCGAGTGTAGGTAAACCGAACGCTAAGGTTTTCTGGGTGCTGGTCGACTAGTGTAACGAATGTGCTTGGCAATAACATCGTATACGGCTATAACTACTCATATAATGGTATGAATAAAATACCTGTCGTTCCGCCAGCGAAACGATTTTATTTTATAGGAGTGTTCTTTAGCTGGGGAGTTGATAGAACCGAGGATGCGATCAATAACAATCTTTAAAATAGTAATCTTAAAAAACAAAACAATAAAACATAGACTCATGAAAAAGATCATTGCCGCGATTACACTATTAACATCTGTGTCGCTATATGCACAAAGCGATAAATATGCGGATGCGATGAAAACAAACCTTGCGAAGTTTGAAACAGTAAAGACAACTGCAGACTATCAATCTCTCGCTGGTAATTTTGAACGAATTGGTGATGCAGAAAAAACGCAGTGGCTTCCGTACTATTATGCCGGACTTGCACTTACTACTGCTGCGTGGACGGATCAGAATATGGATAAAGATGCCAACGCCGAAAAAGTAAAGAAGCTATGCGATAAAGCAGAAGCGATTGAAAAGAATGCAGAAATATACACTATAAGAAATATGGCGGCAACACAGCAGATGATCGTTGATCCGCAATCAAGATGGATGAGCTATGGACAGGAAGCCGCCGATTACTTGCAAAAAGGAATGAAAGTTGATCCAAACAATCCAAGAGTTTATTATCTGCAGGCGATGAGCATATTCGGAACTCCGGAACAATTTGGTGGCGGTAAGGCAAAAGCAAAGCCGGTTTTTGAAAAAGCGATCGCATTATTCAAATCAGAGAACCTCAAACCATTATATCCGCATTGGGGACAAAAGGAAGCAGAAGCTAAATTATTAGAGTGCCAATAAAAGTCTTCTACAATTCCGGTGATAAATAAGTCGCCGGAATTGTTATTCATATCGATTCGACAGATATTCTATTTTTCTGTAGACACACTCAATTATTGATTATGGAAGAGAAGAAATTAACAGAACAGGAAAGCCTGCAACTCATTGGCAGAATGATTTATGAGGCCAAAGGATATTTTTATGAAAACGGAATGTCGGCGCTTGTGTATGGGTTCAGCGTTTTGATTTGTAGCGTTTTGGCTTTTATAGAAAAGAAAGAAAGTATAGCTTTTCCACTTAATCCTTTTTATCTTCTTGTTCCGGTATTTTTTGTGCAAGGTGTAATTCAATACAGGCAGGATAAAAAGAAAAAAGCAAAAACGTTTACCGACGAAGCGGTTGATTTTGTTTGGATGGGTTTTTTTATAGCGGTACTTGTCAGCCTTTCTGCACTATGGGCCGGCGTTGGTTATCTTATTATTTCATTCATTTTGATTTTGATTGGCATTGCATGTTTTCTAACGGGCATGATCACAAAATTCCGTTTTCATGTTGTTACCGGATTTGTAGCATGGCTGAGCGCCATTTTTTCTTTTTTTATTAATACTGAAATCAATTATCTACTGCTTGCAGCAATTGCAGTATTAATATGGATTATTCCAGGGTTTATTCTGCGATCAAAATTTAAACAAGTTCAGCAGGCAGAAAAAGAGTAAGCATACAGCATGTTTAAAGAGTTAGATCCCATATTACATTCGCAACTTCGCCTGGCAGTGATGTCACTTCTGATCAGTGTGAAAGAAGCAGAGTTTACTTTTTTAAAAGATAAAACAAATTCCACAGCAGGAAATCTAAGTGTACAGATTCAGAAATTAAAAGATGCGGGCTATATCGAAATCACCAAACAGTTTAAAGACAACTATCCACAAACGCTTTGTAAAATAACTTCAGCGGGGATTAAAGCTTTTGAGCAGTATGTAAAAAACCTGCAAACCTATCTTGGAAAATAAGAGAGCTTATTGATTTTCTCCGTTGTCTTCAATTCTTTCATCTTCGACGTTAGCCAATACTTCGGCAGTGATCTTCTTTAATGGATTTTTATGATTTTCTTCCCAGGTGTTGCGGCGATTAATTATATCAATGCATTCAAAGATTGCGGTGAGGAAAGAAGACTCGTCGGCTTTATTCTTGCCTGCGATATCAAATGCTACGCCATGATCGGGTGAAGTGCGGACGGCAGGAAGACCCGCTGTATAATTAACTCCATCACCAGACGCTAATGCTTTAAATGGAATAAGGCCCTGATCATGATACATTGCCAGTACAGCATCAAATCTTTTGAACTGACGCCTTGCAAAAAACGCGTCTGAACTATATGGCCCGAATGCAAGAATATCTTTTTGTTTAGCTTCTTTGATCGCTGGCTTGATAATAGTTTCCTCCTCGTTACCAATTAGTCCTTCATCGCCGGCGTGCGGATTTAACCCAAGAACAGCAATCTGCGGCTTATCAATGCCAAAATCTTTCTTCAATGAAGCATTTAAAATCTGCAATTTGCTGAGAATATTTTCTCTCGTGATAAACTTAGTAATAGCGCTTACCGGTATATGTTCTGTAACAAGCGCTACTCGAAATTCACCGGCATACAACATCATCAATACATCATTAACACCAAAAATCTCTTTCAGGTATGGCGTATGGCCGGGAAAATTAAATTGCTGCGATTGAATATTTTTTTTGTGTATTGGTGCAGTTACTAATCCGTCAATCAATTTCTGCTTCAATGCTTTTACCGCACTTTCAAGAGATCGAACTGCATATTTCCCTCCAGCCTCATTTAACTGGCCTGGTGTGATGACCACATCTTCTTCCCAACAGTTGAAAACATTCACCTGCTTTATATTCAGACGGTTTAATTCTTTTGTGCTTTGATAATTAAAGCCAGCATCAGGAATTGATTTTTTATAAAAATTGATCACTTTATTCGATGCAAAAATTACAGGCGTGCATTGTTCCAGTATTCTGCTGTCAGAAAATGTTTTTATTATTAATTCAATACCGATACCGTTCAGGTCGCCACAGGAAATGCCAATAACTGGTTTTGCGCTCATACTTTTTTATTAACTGTAAAACTAAAGCTTTGTATTTGCCACCGGACTTACCTGTATAAGTCCTGTCCGGCAAGGTTGCGAAGTTATGCAATAATCGTGGTCTTTAGTTAGGTACTCCGATGCTTTTGAATAGCCTCTTTTGCTGCTTAATTGATGTGATTTAAATAAGTAGTATCCGTTAATGATTTTAAAAAACTGATAATCTCATTCTCTTCTTCTTTAGTAAGATTCAACCGGTCAAAAGGGAGTGTTTGATTTGGCGGAGCAATTCTTAATCCTTTACCGCCGCCCTTATTGTAGAAATCGACAACTTCATCCAAGGTTTTGTACACGCCGTTGTGCATATATGGTGCGGTTAATTCTATATTTCTTAAGGTTGTCGTTTTGAATGAAAATTTATGAACAGGAGATTGAGTAAATAAAAACTTGCCGGGATCCGTATCAATCTTTGCATGAATAGTATCGGCTGTTGACGGCACACCAAGTACTTCTGATTCTGTTTCGGTAAATTCTGGTGGAAGTAAGCCATTAAACAATGGCGGGTGATGGCAGGTAGCGCATTTGGCTTTGCCCATAAAAAGATTGAATCCCTTTTGTTCTGTTTCAGATAGGGCATTGCTATCTCCACGAATGTATTGATCAAACCGGCTGTTTAATGTATTCAGCGATCGCACATAACTGGCAATTGCATTCGCAATATTAAACGGAGAAATGGTTTCTTTTTGTGTTGGATAAGCGACAGTGAAAAGCCGATGGTAAACTTCATCGTTCTTCAGCAGCGGTATTGTTTTGGCAAACGAACCTTTCATTTCTGCGGCATTATGCACTACTTCATCGAGTTGATTTTCCAGTATGTCAGCCCGGCTATCATAAAATAAATGACTTTGTAAACCGGAATTCAACAATGTTGGCGTGTTACGCAGCAAAGAAGTTTTTTGATCGATTGCCATCGCCGTTTTTAATCCATCGGAAAAAGCGAGTTCCGGCTTATGGCAGGATGCGCACGATCTGTTTTTTGTTTCGGATAATATTGGGTCATAAAATAATTTTTTTCCGAGTTCAATGCGTTCTTTTGTTAACAGGTAGTCGTTACCGGGTGAGTAAAAGTTTATGTTAAATGAAGTATCGCTAAAAATTGAAGGAGCGTTGAAGTTGAGGACATAATTCCCTTCAGGCATTGCGATATCTGCGCTTTTTCTCAACTCAACTATGCGTTTGTATAACGGATTCAAATAGTCAGTGATAAACTCAAGACGATTGAAATTATTGAAGTCATTGTTAGCGTTTAGATAACTCTCTGCCTTATGAAATAATGAAACCAGATTATCATAATCGGCATCATTTATTTTTGAAGTATTTGTTTTTATAATTGAAGACAACTGCTCTAAACTTTTAAGACTCGCATTTGCTTCCGGTATGGAATTCATTGCAGCAGGAGAATCATAACCGGTAATGCCAAGTGTCATTATTCTTATTATTGAAGATTGCATGGCATTCCAAATCATTCTGTCATTAAATATCTTTTCAAGATTGTCTTTATGTTCTAATTGACTAAGCGTTATCAGCATTTGCTTTATATCAACCAATACCGATTGATATGAATTGTTCTGCCAGCTATTAAACAATAAATCCTCAACCACCTGGAATCCCTGCGGCTTTATAATTTTTGTGGGGTAATCTTCTTCAACACGATCAAGGGGAGGACCATTCAATAGCCTGCTTTCTATTTGAAAGAAATATTCGCTTAAGACGGCCAGTTCTTTATAAGCCAGCCTTGCAGTTCTGAAATCTTCTTGCAGTACTGTGATCTTTTTTTTCTTTTCACAACTGTTTTTAAGAAGCATTAATTTTTGCCTGGAGTTTTCCAGCACTTCAATGTAATAATCCCGGATACTTTGGTTATTATTTGAAAATGGTGAAAGGAGGAAGCTGCAGCAGCCAATAAAAAGCAAAAGAAAAAAAATAAGTTTTTGTTTTTTCAGCATCAGATGATAGCCTTTTTCGCAGGAAATAAAAGTACGTTCAAATATTCAGAAGCTGTGGTTAACATAGGGAAAACAAAAAAGCCTCAGTATGAACTGAAGCCTTTTCATTGCTGCGGACGGTATGAAATTAGTTGTTGTTTTTTACTACTTTTTTGCTGACAGCTTTATCATTGCATCGTATACGCAATGTATAAACACCCGGTGCAAGCACATCTGTATTTGGTATACGAAGACTGTTATTGCCACTATACACCAGGAAGCTTGTTGACTTCACTGTTTGTCCCTGCATATCGATCAATTCAACATCAGCTTTTGCGCTTTTGTTGGTAAGTACATTAAATGATAACTGGCTGCTGAAAGGATTGACAACGTTTTCGATATCAAAATCAACGGCTGCCATATTAAGTTGAATGATGCTTGAATACTTCATATTGTTGTTGTCAAGTATCATCAATACTCGATACCATTTCTTGCTATCGAGTTGTTGTGGATCAGTGTATGAGTAGTAATTTTTATCCTGGCCATTATTCTTACCATTTATAATAGCAATTGTATTGAACAAGGAATTATCATCGCTTCTTTGTAATTCGAAATGAACCGGGGCATCTTCTTTCGACGTGCTCCATGACAATACTGCGTATTTATTCATGAGGTTGCCATTGAAAGATAGCAGATCGGTTTTCAAAACAACGCCACAATTAAGAACCGAAAGCGATATTGGAGCAGATCCGTCGTTGGCAACGCAATTCGGATTGGTAATGTTGGTAAGAGTCGTTCCTGTGTAAACTCTGTAAATATCTCCACTATCAGCAAGAGTAGTATTTGCCGAAGGCACATTCAATGTTGTGATATATTGATATTGACCACTCACCAACGTTGGCGATGCCGTTTGTGCTGTCGTGAGGTCTGCCCACGTAACGCCGCCATCCTGGCTTCGCTGCCATACATAATACGTATAGTTGCTGAACTGCGATCTAACGGTGTCTCCTACCTGAATGGTGTTGCCGGAGCAAACCATTGGCGTTGCAGTTGGTGAATAGCTCATGCTCGGGAAACAAGTTGCAATACTGATATCATCCATCACCCAGTCATTTCCCCCGCCACCTTGTGCGTTGTTACGAATGGACAGCGTTGCTGAAGTCTGACTGGAATCTGTTTTGAAAACGAATCCCTTTTTCACCCAACCAGAGCTTTCGCTGACAACATCAATCTGGCCCGTAGAATATCTGTCAAGGCCATCCAATGCGAAAGACAGGTTAGGATACACGCCTACATAGCCTGCTGTAGGGGCTGTAGGAGTTCCTGCAAACTGTGCTCCTGTAGAATCAGCGCCGCAGCTTGGGCAAATATTTTTAAACCATGCTGAGAATTCATAGTAAGTATTGGGACAAAGACCTGACAATTGTTGACGATATGCTTCAGACGCTACATAATCTGCATTTACTGCCAGCATATAACCGCCTGTTGTGCCTGGAGCAGCCGGAGCATTGCCTGCCGCATTGCCGGTTCCGGTATGGTCACCGTTTATATACCAGTACCCGGTAAACATACGATTGTCACAAAGAAGATCAGGCGCTACGTTTGTTGGACAAACGTTTTTCTTATTGGCGCTTTGGTTGGTACCTCCTCTCGGGCTTGTGTTGTTTACGAGAGCATATTGTCCATCACCCACAGATTGAGCACTGGTAGCTGAAACAAATGTGTAACCTGCGATAGGATTTGAGAGGTCTGTACTTCTGTTTAATGTATTACCGGAGCCAAATGTTCCGCCATATTCGCTGGCATTGTTTACACCAAATGAATTGCTACACAGAGTCAGTGGTTGGCTGATTATAATTTTATAAGGCGTTCCTGTTACGATTGAGTCTGCAGTACTTGAAGTAGCTGTTCGGTACCGGAACATTCCTCCATTCAGTTGAATTGTATCGCCAACGACCCCACTTACCTGCACTCTATAAGCAACAGCAAACATGAGTCCGCTTCCTGCTCGGGGAACTGCTGATGAGGTACTTACCAGCGTGCTATCACCAGTAAGGTCTGTAGCCGTATTATTTGCAGGTTTTAAAGGTAAAGTACCAGTTGTACCAAGGTTTGCGCGGATATTATATTCTCCTGCCGGTGGAGCGGATTTATATGTTGCCGCATCATCATTTACATTATCAGTAGCAGTGTAACCTCGGTAACGGAGTCCTTCATTTGTTATAATCTGAATTTCATTACCTGTTTGCATTGTTGTTTTCGTAGGTATGTTATCCAGGTAGCGTGCATTATAAAGTGTAGCGCCATATCCTACCCAGATCGTCATTCGGATTTCAAGTATGTCTCCCACCTCAACCACACCGCCTGTTGTATTTTTGGTTACGTTCACATAACTGTTACCTGTTCTTACATTGGATGTCGCACCGCTTGTAACGCAAATACTGAACTTTCCATTACCGACAACCGGTGTACCGGTCGTGTATACTCTCACATAATAAGTAGTTCCGACAATCAATCCACTTGCATTCAGGCCAAGAGAGGTGCCTGATGAAGCATTGGCGCATTGGGACATCGGTAAGAGCACCCCGCATGTACCCTGATATATCTCTATTCCTTTTGTAAATGGAAATGCTGAACCATAGTCTGTAATTGTAATTGTAGGATTTGCAGTTGTTGCAGTGAACTTGTACCATACATCCTGTGTTGCAGAAGCAGCGCTTCCACAAGTACCAACGGTACCAAATCCTGAAGATAACGTAGCCATGCTCATTGTACCCATTGCCTTACTACAGTTTGCACTTACGCTTAGATTAATAGCGCCGCTGCAATCGTCATTCGGTACAGAAGGAACAGTGACACAAATACTAAAGGCAGAGTTAACACCTGCCGATGGAGCAGTACCTGTTTTATATACACGAACATAATAGGTGTTACCCGCAACTACATTTACGACCGGAATTCCTGTAGGACCGCCACAGGCGATCGAATAGTTGGTTCCGCTGATTGTCGTCAAAACTTCAACACCCGTAACATCACTGCCTGCGCCACTTAATGTGATGGTCGCAATATCACCAGGAGCTACAAAACTATACCATACGTCACTGGATATAGTTCCTGAAACGCAGCTACCAGAGACTGTTGGTGTAGCCGCAACATAAGTTCCGAGATAAAGAGTTCCGGCGGTACTAGAACAGCTAATGCCTGGAGTTAAAGTCGTCGGGCTTCCAAATGCATTATTTGTCGGAGCAGGATCAACTATACAAATATTAAAAACATTTGCAGTGGTTGCTGAGTACACTCTGACGAAATAGGTAGTTCCTATTGTGAGCCCTGAAGCAGCCTGCGAGTTGCTGGTGCTACAAAATTCACTATTTAGTGTGCCGCCACAAGTACCTGACAGGATCTGGAAACGTCCGTTCGTGCCAAGTGTGCTACCAAGAGTTATAGTGGGGTTTGTCGTTTGAGCAGTAAATGTATACCACACATCGTTGCTCGTTCCGCTACATGCAGCCAATGCTGAATTTGTTGCTCCAAATAAGGTACCGTTTGTTGGAGTTCCACAACTTGAAGCCGATGTTAACCCTACTGCATTTGAACAATCATCATTTGCCGGAATCGGATAAGGATCAGTCACACAAATACTAAAAGTACCCGTTGTGTTGTTGTTGGAAAATATTCTTACATAATAAGTATTGCCTATAGTTAATCCTGAAGCTGTAAGTGTTGTACTGCTTAGTGAACATTGCTCAGCAGAAAGCGAACCGCAAGAACCTGAAAAGAGCTGAATACTTGCTTGTGTGGGAGCAGAGCTTAGCGTAATAGTTGGATTGGTTGTTTGAGCTACAAAACTATACCACACGTCGTTTCTGCTCGCAGTGCCACAGGCTCCTGTTAATGTTGAATAAGTCGCGCCGGTTAGTGTTCCCGTTGTATTCGAGCATGTAGTTGATGAGGTCAGCGAAACGGCCCCGGCACATTCATCGTTTATCTCATTCCAGCAAATTATACTTGTTCGGGTATTTTGGCTTGACGATTGGGTTTGTGAAGTATTTGCAACCGCTCCCGCAGAAGCACGAATGTTGTAAGCTCCTGTATGAGACTGGTCACTTCCTCCCGTATTAGTAACCTGCGTAGCCGAAACAGGGAAAGTCGGCTTGACCCAACCTGAACCTGAAACTGCTCCCCAGGTAGTAGCTGCAGGGCTGGCCCAGAAAGCCATCGTTACTGTGTTAGGAAGAGTCGTAGTTAAACCAGTAATGGAAATGGCCGTATTAGTTGTAGATGATGTGGTTTGTGCGACATGAATAGCCCATAGGCTGGTGCTGCTGGTAGGCCTGTACGCATACATAATGGCCGAAAGCGGATTGGTACCGTTTCCGCCGGAAATGATCGGGCTGGCTGCCCATGTACCATTGAAGCGGCACCAGAAAACACGTGCTGTTTGTGTACCACCGCTATTCGCTGTTTCACTAGTCCAGGTTTGGCCACCCGTAGTCGATACCGTCAGCGTAGCGCCGGTAGCTCTGTAATGGGCAAAAATAACAATCAGGTCTCCGACCTGCGTACCACTTGGTGGTGCGATTGTAACTGTTGACGTGACTACTGATCCAGCATCTGAAGGATTACTGGAAACACCAACAAATGTTGGCTGTGCGAAAACACTGGTGCCCGTAAAAAGAATAAATACCCAAAAACCTACGACTGCAACGATTGCTTTTCGCAAGTTCTTTATATAGGGCACCTTTACGTAGATGGCTTTCATGGAGGTGGTTTGTTATTCTCAGGATAATGGAAACTACTTATACAAGCGCACAAATTAGGTCTTAATAACCTGTTACACAATAGTACTTTTCTTCTATTATTGTAAGTGTATATACGTACAAAAACAGCGTGTAAGTACTGTTGAATTATATTTCAATGATTTATAATTTGCACTTCTAAAGTCCAATTCAAATGAACAAGCCACCTAAACTCCTTGCAGTCATTGCTATCTTATTATGTAAACTTTCGTTTGCCCAACCCGCAAACGATAATTGTGCTAGTGCAACTACACTACAAATTTCTTCCACCTGCTCAAACACTGCAGGAACTCTAGTAGGCGCTACTACTACTGCAAGCCTGCCAGTATGTTCTAGTAATACACCGACCCGCGAAGTTTGGTATAGTTTTACCGCAACCTCAACAACTCCGACGATTACTGTTTCCAGTATTGGCACTAATTTAAGAGGTACCGGGGGTTCCCAAGGTCAAGGTGCAGTTATAGAAGTACTTTCGGGAACCTGTGGAGGCACATTTACAAGTGTCGGATGTAATACCGGTACTGGAACTTCTGTTACTTATTCCGCGTCTGGCTTAAACCCTGGCCAGTTGTATTATATCGTTGTATATGCGAAGAATAACGTCTCGCTTACAACTAATGCGACATTCAATATCTGCCTCACCGGCGGTCAACAAAGTCGCATGAACGAAGTATTTAAACAAACAGTCCTTGATAATACTATAAATAAAGCATGGGAGGTAACTTACGGACCAGACGGTTACTTATGGGTTACAGGTTCCCAGGATTACAAAGCGTACCGGATAGATCCAAGTACAGGTACAAAAACAACTATCCTGGATGTTTCAAGAGGGTCTACATCAACTGAATTAACGACTGCCGAACATACAACTTTTAATGCCACATTTTCTTCGTACAGTAGCGGCATTACAACAAACGGAACTACAAATGAATATGCACCTACAATCTGGGGAACGAATTACAAAGTACCCTGGCCTCAAGGGGGGTTTGCCGGATTAGCGATACACCCTCAATTTAATTCCGGGAAACCTTATGTATATATTTCTTATGTACGTAGATATGACAGCAGCTCGGTCAATAATAAAGGCGGCTTTTATTTCACGAATAGCCTCGTTCAGTTTACCTACAATAGTGTTAGTGGTAAGCTGGAAAGCCCGGTTTCTATCTGTGATACTTTACCTGGTGGTAACGACCATAATTCGCAGCGTATCATCATCGCTCCGGTAAATGGTACTTATTATCTTTTTTATGGACAAGGCGATATGGGTGCTGGTCAGCTTGTTGCTCAATGGCGCCCTAACCATGCACAGGATACTTCCAATTATCAAGGGAAAATTTTACGATTCAATCTCGAGCCGGATACTGACCCGGGTGCTTATGATAAATGGATACCCAATGATAATCCCTATAACCATTCAAAACAAAGTGCAGTATGGGCGATAGGTATCCGCAATAACCAGGGCTTCGCGTATAATCCAGCTACCGACGTATTATATGGATCATCCCATGGTCCGTATACCGACGATGAAATTAATATTATACAACGATATAAAAATTATGGACACCCGTTAGTTGAAGGTTTTTCGGCTGACGGTAACTATAACGGTACCACAACCGCTGGCGCCAGTACCAGCATCACAGCGGGGGAAACTTATGCTACAAACAGTGGAGCTTCTACGCTTGCGCCAATTGGTGATGAACAGCATAATGCCGACTCCATCACAGCAAGCGGTTATGCGCCGTATAAAGATCCTCTTTTTTCGGCCTATGCTTCAACCTCATCCACCTACTTGCCAGCTAATTGCAGAACAGTTGCTTCTATATGGGGCGCTTCTTCAAAGCCTGGCAACGCAGGATGGCCATCGGAAGGATGGTCCGGTTTAGATGTTTACACAAATTCAATTATTCCTGGTTGGAAAAACTCACTTTTGGCCGCAGGTATGAAATGGGGAAGAGTGCTGCGTTTCAAATTAGATGCAACGGGCACATCGGTTTCGCAAAGTGATGGCGCTGATACAGTGGCCTTATGGCAGGGACCCAATGGGTACCGGGATATCGCTATTGCACCAAATGGGAAAGACATTTTTGTGAGTGTTGACAGGACAAACGCATCAGGTCCTGGCGGAACCGCACCACCGGCATCTGTCACTGCATGTAATCAATGTCTTATTAAATATTCATTTCTTGGGTACACTACAGGTACTAATAACCGCAGCAATATCCCAACAACACTCGATATAGCATCTGGAATAACGGGAAGTTTTCAAACGGCAAACAAGGTGGTTATATCAGCAGCCAATGGGAACAACAATATCTGGGTACCTATCACAGATACGAACAGCAATATAGTGGCCGAGATAAATGCAAGAGGTTATGATCTTGATACTGTGACCACCACCTTATTTACCCGCACAGGTACGGGAAGAGTTGCTGGCGGTAAGCGGTATGTAAACAGAAAT
The DNA here is from genome assembly GCA_049840875.1 of Chitinophagaceae bacterium. Taxonomy (GTDB): domain Bacteria; phylum Bacteroidota; class Bacteroidia; order Chitinophagales; family Chitinophagaceae; genus JAFDYH01. The sequence continues at coordinate 115,088 of JASGJE010000014.1, forward strand.
ATGACCATAACACCCAAGCAACAGCCGGCAGACTCTGTATGGATCAGGTTATACATTTCGCAGGCAGAGTTTACCCAATATATAGCCGATGGTGAAAGTGGCGACATCACGCTGTTGAAAATTATAAAAAATGATGACTCGGCAAAAACAGCTATAGTAAATTCGACAATATTGGCAAATACAACGATTGCAGAAAACTATAACGGTCAGAGCTATGTGCTACAAGGTACTATCCGCAGCTTTTCTTCCTTTTATTTCAGTAGCGGATCAGTTACAATGCTGCCGGTTACATTACTAAGTTTTACAGGCAACCTTCAAAGTAATACGACGCTGCTGCAATGGAGAACAGAAAAAGAAGTAAACACTTCTCAGTTTATTATCGAGAGAAGCACGGATGGGCGCAATTTCGCACAGATTGGCCAGGTAGCCGCTAAAGGAAGTTCGACAACAAATGTTGATTATCGCTTTACCGACTATGATGTAATGAAACAATCATCATCAGTTGTTTACTACCGCTTAAAAATGACAGATAAAGACGGCGCTTACAAATACTCTGATATTGTTAAAATCACAATACCTTTTGTAAATGGCAGAGTAAACCTGTTCCCGAATCCTGCAAATGATGAAATCAACGTTACAATTGATGCACCAGTCGACGGAAAAGCAGAATGGAAATTGTTGGATAATTCAGGCAGGGTAGTATTGCAAAGCAAACAGCAGTTGAGAAAAGGTAATAACAGTTTCACTGTAAATATAAATACTCTTGCTACCGGTATTTACTTCATGCAGATCAAAGGCGCTGAGCTAAATGAAAATATTAAGTTACAGAAGCTATAAACTAAAGTTCCTGTAGCCGTCTATCTTAGTTTCTGATCTCTCATAGCTTAAGGCTGTATCAATTTTGATGCAGCCTTTTTGTTCCTGCAGATAACGATGTGGTATTTACATTGCATGCGAGATACGCTCAACCATCTTATTTCAGATTACCTTTGTGGGCATGTACACTTTGAAGAAGTCGCTGGGACAGCATTTTTTAACCGATGAAAATATTTGCAGAAAAATTGTTTACGCATTACAGGGGCATTCTTTTCAGCAATTACTGGAAGTAGGACCTGGTGGCGGAGCATTGACAAAATATCTTTTACAAATAGTGAATATAGATTTTAAAGCAGTAGAAGTCGACACTGAAAAAATAGACTATCTTTTATCGGCCTATCCACAAATACAGGGTAAGATCATTCACCAGAGCTTCCTGGATATAGAACCGCCATTCACAGGCAATTTCACAATCGTCGGTAATTTTCCATATAACATTTCTACACAAATACTTTTTAAAATTCTCGAATGGAAAGATACTGTTGACTGTGTGGTTGGCATGTTTCAGAAAGAAGTGGCCCAGCGTATCGCTGCAAAAGAAGGTAATAAGGTGTACGGTGTAACCAGCGTGTTAGCACAAGCTTTTTTTAAAATTGAATACCTCTTCGACGTAAGCGAACAATCGTTTCAACCACCACCGAAAGTAAAAAGCGGGGTGATCCGATTACTTCCTGTAGAGGAAAAGATAAACATGAAATCAGAAAAATCTTTTTTTCTTTTAGTAAAAACTTCATTCAATCAACGCAGAAAGACATTGAGGAACGCAGTAAAAGGTTTATTTGATAAAGAAGCGTTAATGGATGAAGTGTTCGATAAAAGAGCGGAACAGTTAACAGTGAAACAATTTGCGGAATTAACATTCAGGATGAGATGAGAAACGTGATTATTACAGCTAAAGTGCACGATTATTTAATTGAACGGTTGAAGAATGCAGGTTATGAAATTATTAACCAGCCCAAAATTTCATACGAAGAAATAAGTGATATTATCAGCAATGCTGAAGGGCTTGTGATGACGACTCGCTTTAAAGTAGATAAAAACCTGCTTGATAAAGCTGGTAAATTGAAATGGATTGGTCGGCTTGGTAGTGGTATGGAACATATCGATGTAGCTTATGCGGAAACTAAAGGCATAAAATGTGTAAGCAGCCCTGAAGGTAACAGGAATGCAGTTGCAGAACATACACTGAGCCTATTGTTGAACCTTATGAATAAAGTTTCTTCATCCGCGATTGAAGTAACCAATGGAGAATGGATAAGAGACGCAAACAGAGGCATTGAGCTGACTGGAAAAACAGTTGGTATAATCGGATACGGAAATACCGGAAGCGCATTTGCAAAGTTGCTCAAATCATTTGATGTAACAATTCTTGCCTATGATAAATACAAATTCGGTTTTGGTAAAGACTATATAAAAGAAGCAAATCCTGAGCAGATATGCCGTTATGCCGACGTCATCAGTTTTCACGTGCCGTTGACGGATGAAACATATCACATGGCCAATGAACATTTTTTTGCATCGTTTAAAAACAATCCATTTCTATTGAACACGTCAAGAGGTAAAGTGGTAGATGAAAATGCATTGGTAAATGCACTAAAAGAAAGCAAGATAAAAGGAGCGGGCCTGGATGTTTTGGAAAATGAAAAAATTGAAAGCTTATCAGCAGAAGAAAAGCAACGACTAAATTGGTTGGCATCCCGCAAGGACGTAATTATTACTCCGCATATTGCTGGCTACAGTCACGAGGCATTTTATAAAATGAGTAAAGTTGTCGCTGATAAACTCGGGCTTTGAAATATATAAATAAAAAGCTGCCGCAAACGATTGGGTCTACGACAGCATTATTTCACAGGCAATAATTTTTAATGCCAGCGACCTCGCCTCCAAGTGTAACCTTTTCTATGTGGCACCCATTGGCCGCTTGTCCAGTGTCTTGTTCCCGGTTGAGCCCAGTAACCTTCATGCCAGGCATATCTGCCACCACGGTAATACCAGTCGCCATCTATCCAAACATAACCTGGCCCAGGGGCAATAGGTCGTACAAATACTGGTTGACCTGGTCTTTCAGCAACCACATGCGCAGAACATGAAGCGAACGTTATCGCTGCGAATCCTATAAATAAAGCCAAACATAAATTTTTCATATTCTTTAGTTTATATTTTCGAAAGAATACAATACTGGTTTTAAAAACTGTGCCACGGGTTTTGCGTTAATGTTTTTTTAAGACTTTTAAAAATCATCGTCTGGTTATTTCCAGAAAATCTTCTTTATATTTGTCTTAATTAAAGCAACGCTTCAGGTCATGTCTGAGGCGTTGTTATTTTTTTCTTTTTAATGTAAAGGAGGATGATATGAGCGACATTCAGTACGTTACTGCGGGCACTCTGGAAAATATGAAAGCAGAGTTGCAGCATCTGAAAGGAGTAGAACGGCCGGCCGCTTCAAGAGCAATAGCTGAAGCCCGGGAAAAAGGGGATTTGAAAGAAAATGCAGAATACGATGCAGCCAAAGAAGCACAGGGATTGCTCGAAGCAAGAATAGCATTGCTGGAAACACAGGTTGCCAGCGCCAGGATCGTAGATGCATCTACCATAGATACAAGCAAAGTATCTATATTGACCAAAGTAAAACTCGTAAACCTGAATACGAAAAAGGAAGTTGTATACCAGATCGTGAGTGAAAAAGAAGCTGATTTAAAAACCGGTAAAATTTCGGTAACCTCACCCATTGGCAAAGGACTACTCGGAAAATCAGTTGGCGATATCGCCGAAGTGCATGCGCCTGCGGGTGTAATAAAATTCCAGATTGAAAACATTTCAATTTAAATAGCAACCCGCCAAACGGCGGGTTTTTTTATACAGGTATATTGCATGTAGATTTGTAAATGGATGTCAAAAGTCAGATCTGCTGTTATCAATTTAAGCTCAAAAACCTTTGGAAGCATGACTATCTTTTCAAAAATCATCGCCGGAGAGATTCCATCTTATAAGATTGCAGAGAATGAGAAATTCTTCGCCTTCCTCGATATTTTTCCATTGCGTGAAGGGCACGTTTTAGTGGTGCCCAAAACCGAAACCGATAACTTATTCGATCTTTCAAAAGATTACCTGAGCGAGATTCTTTTATTCGCCCAACCAATTGCAAAGGCAATTGAAAAGAGTTTTACTTGCAATCGTTGCGGCATCAGCGTGATCGGACTAGAAGTTCCTCATGCGCATGTACATTTAATTCCGATAAACTCTGCCGAAGATTTAAACTTCACTCAACCGAAGCTGAAATTATCACCCGATGAATTGAAAAAGGTGCAGCAGAAAATTATTTCGAACCTGTAAATAATTTAATCCATCATCATAATAGCGGCTATGGTTTCAATTCCTTCCCACAGGTAGCTGATCTGTACATTTTCATTTTCTGCATGTTGATTATTATCGTAGTTCACAATCGGAACAGTGATAACTTTTGCGTTTAATTTTTCCTCGAATACCACCAACGGTAAACTTCCCCCTGAGGAAGGATTCAGTATTACAGGATAGTCAATAGTAGATTGAATTGCTTTTACAACTGATTTTGCAATCGGCAAGTCCATTGATGTTTTTTGCGCATTATATCCCGAGTTATGTGATATTTTAATCAATTTACTGTGCTGTATACGCTCTTCATCACTTGGATCATGATCAAGTATGTAATATCCCTTCTTTTCAATAAATGCTTTGAGTTTCTGTACCTGCCGATCCATATCATTTCCTTTTACTAAACGCAAATCCAATACTGCTTCTGCTTTCGAAGGAATCTGGTTACTCGCCATGCTACCGACATTTCCACTTTGAATGCCGTTTATATTCAGTGTAGGCAAACTTAATAATTCAAGAAATGGTTTTCCTTCTCCATCCGGTTCTTTAATGCCTAACTCTTTCTTCAGCGTTGCTTCTATATCTGGAACTTTGTTGATGGCTTCTTTTTCTGATGCAGACAAAGGAATCACATCATCATAGAATCCATCAATTAAAACATTTCCTTTATCGTCTTTCATACTTGCCAGTAATTGCACAAGATTCATAGCCGGACTTGGCGCCCAGTTACCATAGTTTCCACTATGCAGCGGCCTTTTCGGTCCATATACTGTTAAGAATACATTTACATCACCACGAACTCCAAACGTAACTAATTTTTTACCCGATACGTGCCTTGGTCCATCAATAATAATCCATAGGTCACTTTGCAGTTTGTCCTTGTTGTTTTCAAATATTTCTCCTAAGTGCGAAGACCCTTCTTCTTCTTCGCCTTCAAATAGAAAAATGATATTGTTGTTCAAGGCAATTTTGCTTTTTACCAGTGCGTCATAAGCATTTATGATCGTCATTACGCCGGCTTTATCATCCGCAGCACTTCTTCCACTGATGCGCCATTGGGGATCAATCGCATCTCCCTTTTTATAATCAATTATTTTACCGCCTCGCTCTAATGGCGCAGTAATAAATACTGGCGAAAATGGTTGCAATGGTTCGATCCATTGTTTCGGATTTACCGGTTGACCGTCATAGTGAGCATATAAAGCAATAGTGTGTTTTGCATTTTTCACCTTCACTTCGCCAAATACCGCAGGATTGGCCCCAGGTGACTTGCCAAATAAAAGTTGAGCTTTAATGCCGCGATCGCCCATCATTTTTAAAATGAAATCAGCATTGCGGCGGATATTAACTGAATCAGCAGCCACGTTCGGAATCGACAGAAGCTGCTTATACTCTTCAATAAGCGAAACCTGGTTTGACTGACAAAACTGTTTTACTTTTTGCTGATTTGTTTGAGCAAATACATTTATGCCAAACGATATAAAAATGAAAACAATGATTGGGAATATTAACGACTTCATGGTGGAGAGATTTGCGGCGTACTACTGAAGTTACGAAACTCAATTTGTGAAGGATGTCAACTTTTTTCTAAACATTGATATCCTGCACAATCCTTTCATTCTATCATTTCACCCGCTGCGGATTTTCTTTAATGAACTTTTCCCACGAGCTCTTTTTGCCGGTTGGCTTTTTCACAGGTTTCTGATCGTTTAATACAATTGGCAACTTCATTTGAAAATGATGGCAAACTGCAACTGCCAGCGCATCCGTGGCGTCGTAATGTTTTGGATTTTCTTTGAAGGATAAAATGGTTTGCAGCATTTTCATCACCTGTTCTTTATCCGCATTACCATTTCCTGTTATTGATTGCTTTACTTTTTTCGGAGAATATTCCACCACTTCGAGACCGTGGCGCATTGCCGCAGCAATTGCAACGCCCTGTGCCCTTCCCAGCTTCAGCATACTCTGCACATTCTTTCCAAAGAAAGGCGCTTCAATTGCAAATTGATGTGGCTGGTGTTTGATGATTAATCCGCTGACTGTGTTAAATATTAACTGCAGTTTTTTATAACCATCTTTTATTGCACCTGGTTTCAATACGCCTAAGTCGATTAATGTGATCGTATTATTTTCTACTGCAATCAATCCATATCCCATCAATAAGGTACCAGGATCAATGCCGAGAATTATTTTCGGAGGCTTTTGCAAAGTCGGCTGTATTTTTACCAGTGAATGAGGCTGAGCAAAAATATTAAAATCTTCATCAATTATTTTCTTGGCCCGGTGTTGTTTATCTGGTTAGCCTGGTCTATTTATTCTCAATTAAAACAACAGGGAAATCTTTCAGTATCCTGGCAGCACATAAAGGAAGCATTTAATGGCCCGCTGATTTGGAATTTAGTGATAGTCGTAGCGCTTATGTTCGTCAATTGGGGAATAGAAGCTGCAAAATGGAAAACAGCGGTTAGCGACGTGCAAAAAATAAGCTTCGCCAGATCATTCATGGCTATATTATCAGGTGTTTCGTTTTCGGTCAGCACGCCCAATCGGGTAGGCGAGTACCTAGGGCGGGTCTTGTATATGGATGATGGCAACAGGTTGCGAACTATATCATTGACAATAACGTGTAGCCTCAGCCAATTAATCGTTACGCTAACTATGGGATTTATCGGCTTACTTTTTTTATTACCCGAAATATATGCTTCAGAAGTTGTATCCGCACTTTGGATTAAAGTATTATTATATGGAGTAATTATTGTGACGCTTATTTTAACAGTTTTTTATTTTCGGTTGTCCTGGCTTGCAAAATGGGTTGATAGAATACCGGGCATGGCGAGATATACGTATCTTGTCAATTCAATAGAATCCGTTAATGCAACTTTGCTTTTGCGTTTGTTGTCCTTATCGGTAATAAGATTTTTTGTTTTCGGTATACAATATTATCTGCTCTTTCGTTTATTTGATGTAGAGATAGGGTGGTGGCAGGGTTTTTGGGCCACTAGTGTGACTTTCCTGGTACTGGCAATTATTCCGACAATCGCACTACTTGAAGTAGTGCAGAGAGGTACGGTGGCATTGAAGATTTTCGGACTCCTGGTATCAAATAAATTGGGCATTGAATTAACGGCAGTAACTGTCTGGTTTATTAATCTGATTGTTCCGGCTTTGATCGGCAGTTTATTAATTTTAGGCATTAAAATATTCAGGAACAGGAATGAAGATTTGTAGAATATTATGGATACTCAGCTTAGGAATTTTAACCCTTTCCATTAAAGCAAGCGCTCAAAACCAGGATTTCTGTGGGTTAAAAAATACGTCGTTCCAGGACGGAGAGCAAATCACTTACATCGTGTTTTATAATGTGGCGGGCATTTATGTAAATGCTGGCACTGCCGTTTTCAATGCGGCCCTCGAACGAATGAATAACAAACCGGTTTATCATGTAACGGGCGATGGTAAAACGAATCCTTCCTACGATTTTCTTTTCAAAGTAAGAGACAAATACGAATCGTTTATCGATACCGCATCAATGGAGCCGTATAAATTCCTGCGTAATGTGGATGAAGGTGGATATAAAAAGTATGAGAATGTAACATTCAATAGTTCTACTAACACGGCAGTTACTACAAAAGGTGTTTATAAAGTTCCCGATTGCATACAAGACGTAATCAGCGCCGTGTATTATGCACGGAATATTGACTTTAATAAATACCAGGTAAACGATAAAATTCCTTTCAAAATGTTCCTTGATAATGAAGTATATGATATGTACATCCGTTATCTCGGAAAGGAAACTGTAAAGACAAAATACGGTAAGTTCAAGGCGATAAAGTTTAAGCCATTATTGGTGAAAGGAACCATTTTCGAAGGCGGTGAAAAAATGACGGTATGGGTATCCGATGATGGTAATCATATTCCTGTTCGCATAGAAAGCCCTATAACAGTTGGCTCTATTAAAGTTGATATGATGAGCTATCGGAATTTGCGTTATCCTTTGAGTTCAATGCTGAAATTTCGTGGAGGCTGAGAAGTAGAAACCTGTCTGCCGGTAGGCAGGGTAAAAACTAAAAAGTAAAAATTCAAAACCGCAGCCCCTCACAATGGACACCCTACACCTGACACCTCATGCAACTTCTTCCAACTTGAAAAAATGATTGGGTCGTATTCCTCTTTCAGTATTTTTTACATCACAACATTCATAGAGCGGGTCATGTTCAAAGAAAAGAATATAGTCATTCTCTATTGCTTCGTTCAAAAATGATTTCTTTTCATTTAACGTGGTTAATGGAAACATGTCATAGCCCATTACATAAGGGAGTGGTAAATGACCCTGTGAGGGCAACAAATCTGCCATGTAAACAATTGTTCTGCCTTTGTAATTGATTTGTGGAAGCATCATCGCTTGTGTGTGCCCATTCACAATACGAAACGATAAACCGGGAATTATCCCGGAAGATATTTTCAATAAAGGCTCATCGCCTACTGCCAATTGCCTACTGCCAATTGCCAATTCTGCATTTACAAACTTCAACTGCCCACTCTCCTGTATCGGCAAAATATTTTCTTTTAAAAAACTTGCCTTCTCTCTCTCATTCGGATGTATGGCCCAGTTCCAATGATCTTCATTACTCCAGTAAGTAGCATTCTTAAAAGCAGGGATTAATTTTTCGCCGTCACGGATTATACTGCCGCCGCAATGATCGAAGTGCAGATGTGTAAGAACGACATCAGTAATATCATCTTTATGAAAACCATATTTCGCCAATGATTTATCCAGCGAATCATCACCATGCAGGAAATAGTAGCTGAAAAATTTTTCCGATTGTTTATCGCCCATGCCGTTGTCGAGCAATATCAGCTTATCGCTATCTTCTATCAACAAACATCGCAATGCCCAGCTACACATATTATTTTCGTCTGCAGGATTGATTCCATTCCAGATACTTTTGGGAACGACGCCAAACATGGCGCCGCCATCCAGCTTAAAGTAGCCGGCATTTATTGAGTATAATTTCATAGCATAAAAATAAAAAAGTGCGGAATGAAAACGGGAGATAATAATCTACAAATTTTATGAAGCTTTCTTTTGTTTACCCAACGTAAGAAATAGAAATAGAAAACCTAAAACGAAAAATCCGATTAAGACTAATATTGAATTGCGCATAGAATGCGTAAACTCTTCAATAAACCCGAAACTAAATAGCCCGATTACCAACGCAAATTTCTCCGTTACGTCATAGAAACTAAAAAACGAAGCAGTGTCTTTTGTTTCGGGCATCAGCTTTGAATAAGTTGAACGGCTCAATGATTGAATACCTCCCATCATTAAGCCAATCAATGCAGCAAGAATATAAAACTCAATCTCGTTTGTGATAAAATAAGCTGTCACACAAACGCCAATCCATAATAATACTGTTAACAACAGAACTTTGATATTACCATAAATACCAGAGAGCTTTGACATGCCGTAAGCGCCTGCGATAGCAACTAATTGTATTACTACTGCGGCAATTATCAACTTTGCATCTTCGAGATGAATGATTTTTATTCCGAAATCAATGCCTACAAGCATTACTGTTTGCACGCCCATACTGTAAAACCAGAAAGCCAGCAGAAAACGTTTTAATACCGGTAAGTGTACAAGCTGCGCCCAAACCAATTTCAATTCATTAAAGCCATTGGTGATTACATTTTTCCTGATTTCTCTTTCCTTTTTACTGCTTATTGGAAGAACATTGAACGTAATCTGTGCAAAGACAACCCACCAGATACCTACCAGTAAAAATGTAAGTTTTAGTGGTAATGCACTATCTGGCATCATCATTACAAGGGCAAACCCGACCAATTGCATCAGTACACTGCCGATATAACCGTAGGTATATCCTTTGGCGCTTACTCTGTCACGGTCTTGCTCAGCTGCTATTTCTGGCAGATAGGAATTATAAAATACCTGGCTGCCATAAAAACCTATCGCGGCAAACATGAAGCAAAGCAAGCCCAGCGTTACATTACTTTTGTCAAAGAAATACATTAGCGAACAACTTGCCGCACCGAGATAGCAGAAGAAGCGCATAAAATTCTTTTTATTGCCTTTGTAATCTGCGATTGATGAAAGAATGGGAGATAAAATGGCAATGATGAGAAACCCGAGTGACAACACGTAATCTTTTAACGCGGTATTGTTAAAATAGCGGCCAAAAATGGGAACGCCATTTGGAAAATTTTTGAGGGAAGTAACCGCCGCATAATACGCGGGGAAAAAAGTAGTAGTGATAACAAGATTGTAAACCGAATTGGCCCAATCGTACATGGCCCAGCCGTTGATAACTTTCTTAGACGCGGTTTGCATAAGCAATTGTTAATAGCTAAAGGTGAATGCGGACACTCACCTAAATTAATCAAACTAACGATCAGTTTGCCACAAGACCTTTCCAGATAAGAAGCAACATTACCGTTCCGACAATAATTCTGTACACGCCCCAGACTTTGAAACCGTATTTTTTTAAAAAACCAATGAAGAAACGAATCGCAATCAATGCAACAATAAACGCGACAACACTGCCCAGTAATAAGGTTGTCATGTTATCTTTTGAAACTACATCCGGATGATCTTTATAGGTGTCCCAGAAACTTTTTGCAGAAGCTGCAAGCATCGTTGGCACAGCCAGGAAAAATGAAAATTCAGCGGCAGCGCTTCTTGTTAGCTTTTGTGTCATACCGCCGATAATCGTTGCAGCGCTACGGCTCAGACCCGGGAAAATGATAGACAACACCTGGAAACAGCCGATAACAAAAGAATTTTTCATCGTTACTTTTTCTTCGGAGTCGATAGTTTGTCTTTTGAAAATTCCGTCAATAAACAGAAGAATAATACCGCCACCGATCATAACGCAGGCAATAAAAACAAGATTTCCCAACGCCGAGTCAATATGTTTTTTAAATAAAAACCCAAAGATTAATGCAGGAATTACCGCAACGATCAGCTTAACATAAAATGATAGTCTGCTGAAGTCAAAGAATTTTTTCCAGTATAATATCACTACAGCGAGTATTGCCGCCAGTTGTATCACCACTTCAAACATATCGCTGAACGGAGAAGGAGATACACCCAGTAATGGGTTTACAAATTTCATATGGGCGGTAGACGAAATGGGCAGAAATTCTGTAAGCCCCTCTACGATCGCGATGATGATTGCGTGGATGATGCTCATAAAGAACCAAGATTTTTTGGATTTGAATGGATTTTGACGATAAATGAACTTTGGCTTAATTGACTGTAAACTTCGGCACTAATTTCATCTTTTAAATTTAAACGATCCTATTTATAAAAGAAAATGATGCATCTTTCGATACATCATTCAATTCTTTTTTCATCATCAGCATACAAGTTCTGTTATGCTTTTGGTTTTTTGAAGATGGCGAATATTTCAAGGCCTAATCCAAGTAAAATCAAAATCGGCGCTACGGTAATGCGGGTAGTACTGTACACTTCGTTATCATTAAACACGGCAGGGTTGTCACTTTTTCCGCCAGACATCAGGAACATGCCGATAGCAATTACCACCAGGCCAATCGCCATCCACATAAAGTTGTCTTTCGTAAACATCGATCCTGATACGGGTTTCTTTTCCATTATCAAATTTTTAGAAGTGCTAAGATAAGTTCAAAAGTAAAAAGTAAAAAGCCAAAAGTAAAAAGGGTTTACTACAATTCAGGACATGAGGTAGTTTGTACGCTGCTTTCACCGTCCTTTTTTGAATCAGTACAATTCATCCAGTTTCAGCCTCAGGTATTTAAGCACGCTGCGGTGTGTACTAAAGAGACTGATGGTGATGCCCAATATCATCAAAACGAAGAATAAAAGAAACAACAGCCGGTTGTCATGCAAGCCTTTTAAGTAAGGAACAAGCTTTTCCGAAAACAGGATAGCAGCGTATAAGCCAGCAATGGCAATTATCCCGCTTATTGCCCCATTTACAATTGCCCTCGTATCCAGAGGCTTTGCAATGAACCATCTTGTTGCGCCTACCATTTGCATGGTTTTGATCAGGAAGCGGTTACTGAACATAGCGAGGCGAATGGTATTATCGATCAAAACAATCACGGCAATTGCCATTACCAGTGCGATCACTATGCCGATTATGCTTGCAATACGGAAGTTTTTCTGCATCTGGTCCACCACAGCATTGGGATATTTCACTACATCAACAATCGGATTTTGAGAAATATCAGCCTTTATTTCCGCTAGTTTGGTAGAGTCGACATATTCTTCTTTCAGCGTGAAATCGATACTGGTTGGCAATAATGAGTTATCAAGAAATTCTGTAAAATCTTCTTCGCCGCTTTGTAGCCATGCTTTCTTCGCAGCTTCCTTATCGGTGTATGTTATGTTTTTAACGTAAGGTTTTGCAGTGATATAATTCTGCAATGCTTCCCGGGCTGTGTCTTTAATATTTGGCTGGAGAAACACCTGCACTTTCACGCTTTCCTTAAAATACTGCATCATTTTTCTGGAATTGATAGTTAATAACCCTACAATGCCGAGAACAAATAATACAATAGTAACGCCCAGGATAGCCATGAAGTAGGAAGGTTTCCCGCGTTTAATAGAAGCTTTACCCGATTGAGCCATGATACTGAATTTTGTAAATGGATTAGAAACCGCCGGAATGCTTTACAGTCAAGGCTCTGGCGGTATGCGGCAAAAATAGCCAATAAGCAGTACAAATCAGTATTTTTGCTCCCCATCTAACGGTCGTTGACCAATGATATTGCCGGAGAAGCTGATTGAAAAATCGGAATTGATTTTTTTAAGCCTTCTTTAGCATTCAGGTAATTATCTGAGGCAATCAGAGCATACAAAATTATAAGAGTAAATAAATGAGTTTGACAGACAACAAAGATTTTTCGAAGAACTCCCCTTCAGGGGTTGGGGGCTTGGAATATAATTTTAGGGAAATAGAGAAGAAATGGCAGCAACAATGGAAGGAAAGCAATGCCTATAAAGTATACAATGATTCAACAAAGCCTAAATTTTATGTGTTGGATATGTTCCCCTATCCAAGTGGTGCAGGATTACATGTAGGACATCCATTGGGTTATATTGCGAGCGACATCTATGCACGATTCAAACGACTGAAAGGGTTCAATGTATTGCACCCGATGGGTTATGATGCGTTTGGATTGCCTGCTGAACAATATGCTATTGATCATGGCATTCATCCGGCTATTTCAACCGAAAATAATATTCAGAACTTCAGGAAGCAGCTCGATAATATCGGCTTTTGTTTCGATTGGGATCGCGAAGTGCGAACCAGCGATCCATCTTACTACAAATGGACGCAATGGATCTTTCTGCAATTGTTTGATAGCTGGTACAACCGGAAAGAGAATAAAGCAAATAGGATAAAAGACCTCGAAGAGCTTTTTGATAAAGCCGGGAATTTCGATCATCCATGTCCCGGAGATGCTACGATAAAATTTTCTGCTGAGAAATGGAAAAACTTCAGTGAAAAGAAGCGAGCCGATGTGTTAATGAATTATCGTCTTGCATTTTGCGGTTATGGTGAGGTAAACTGGTGCGAAGCGCTGGGAACTGTGTTGGCAAATGATGAAGTAATTAACGGAGTAAGTGAACGTGGCGGGTATCCTGTTGTAAAAAAGAAACTGCGGCAATGGTATCTGCGTATTACAGAGTATGCCGATCGTTTATTGCAGGGATTAAATACGGTTGACTTCAGCGAAGCAATGAAAGAAATGCAGACTAACTGGATTGGAAAATCGTCAGGGGCTGAAATCGATTTTGAGATAAACGCCTCACCCCAACCCTCTCCTGGCGGAGAGGGAGTTTCTAAACCTACAGATTCTGGTAAATTCTTTCAAACTGTCGATAATAAATATTGGCAGATGCTAAAAGAATACGGTAGGGTAAACAGGAAAAATCAAACTGAAGCGGAAAATATTATCTGGCAACGCATCAGAAATAATCAAATTGGAGTAAAAGTCAGAAGACAGCATGCAATTGGAGGATATATTGTTGACTTTGCTTTGTTGGAAGTAAAGTTGGTTGTGGAAATAGATGGTGAATATCATAATACTGAGGAACAAAAGATATATGATAATGCAAGAACAGGGTTTCTAAAAGAGTATAACCTTGACTTAATTCGTTTCACAAATGATGAAGTGATCGGCAGTCCAGATAATGTTATAAGATTAATAACTGATAAAATAGAATCACAGCGAAAAGCGATAAAGGATAATATTCCTATAGGAGAGCAGTCTCCCCTTCTCCATGAGGAGAAGGGGTTGGGGGATGAGGCTAAAATACGCGTCTACACCACCCGCCCAGATACAATTTTCGGCGTTGACTTTATGGTAATCGCTCCGGAACATGAGTTAATAGAACAAATAACCTCCGCAGAACAAAAAGCAGCAGTGGAAGAATACATCACGTATGTGAAGAGCCGCAGTGAAAGGGAGCGTATGGCAGAGAAGAAAATTACTGGTGTTTTCAGCGGTGCTTATGCCATTAATCCTTTCAACGGAAAGCAAATTCCAATCTGGATTTCTGAATACGTATTGGCAGGATATGGTACCGGTGCGATAATGGCTGTGCCTTGTGGCGATGAACGTGATTTCAAATTTGCAAAGCATTTCAATATACCTATCACAAATATTATCGGTTCACATTTCAATGGTGAGGAAGCTAACCCTACAAAAGATACTGTGCTCGAGAACTCAGATTTTCTGAATGGGCTCGTGATGCGTGAAGCAATTGAAGTTGCTATCAAAAGATTGGAAAAAGACGGAATCGGTATCCGCAAGGTAAATTATAAAATGCGTGATGCTGCGTTTAGCCGTCAGCGTTATTGGGGCGAACCATTTCCGATTGTTTGGAAGAATGGAATTGCGTATCCTCTCGATGAAAGCGAATTGCCTTTAACATTACCAGATGTAGATAAATATGGCCCCGGTCCGGAAGGCGAAGGACCACTGGCGAATATTAAGGAATGGATCAATCAGTATAGTTCTGAGATCCCCCCTTTGGTGGGTGGGGGAGCACTTGAAACAAATACAATGCCCGGTTATGCCGGATCATCCTGGTATTTTCTTCGCTATATGGATCCGCACAATGATAAAGCGTTTTGTGATCGGAATGTATCAGACTATTGGGGACAGGTGGATTTGTATATCGGCGGAACGGAACATGCTGTCGGACATTTATTGTATAGCCGCATGTGGACGAAAGCGTTGTTTGATTTGGGTTATATCGGTCATGATGAACCGTATAAAAAACTGGTGAACCAGGGAATGATACAAGGAAGTTCAAGATTTGTTTATCGCATTGCAGGTACTACGAATCAATTTGTTTCTGCAGGCAAGAAAGATGAGTATGAAGTGCAACCGATACATGTTGATGTGAATATTGTCGATGGCTATGAATTAGACATTGCAGCATTTAAAAAATGGAGAGCCGAATATGCAGACGCTGAATTCGTTTTTGAAGATGGAACGAGGTCTTTCGATTGCAGTCTTGGCAATCAGGAATTAAAATACATCTGCGGTAGCGAGGTTGAGAAAATGAGTAAACGCTATTTCAATACTGTCGATCCTACTGACCTGACGCAGAAATACGGCGCCGATACATTCCGCATGTATGAGATGTTTCTTGGTCCTGTAGAAATGAGCAAACCATGGGATACAAAAGGTATTGAAGGTGTTCATCGTTTTCTGAAAAAATTATGGCGCTTGTTTTATGATGAACAAAAGGGAAAAGTATGGACAACGGAAAAAGCAACTGAAGCGGAATTGAAAGTATTGCACAAAACGATTAAGAAGATAGAAGACGATTCCGAACGATTTAGTTTCAATACTGGCGTCAGTACATTCATGATAGCCGTAAATGAATTGACTGATTTAAAATGTAACAAGAAGGAAATTCTCGAGTCGTTATTGATTTTGTTAACTCCCTATGCACCGCACATCGCCGAAGAGCTTTGGCAACAGGTAGGCAACAGCGGAAGTATTTTAGATGCTTCTTTTCCAAAATTCGAAGCGAAACATGTAGAAGAAAGCAGCAAAGAGTACCCGATTTCAATTAATGGCAAGATGCGCACCACGCTGAACATTTCTTTATCAGCTTCGCAGGATGAAGTTGAAAAATTGGTGCTTGATAATGAGATCGTAAAGAAATGGACGGAAGGCAAGCCTCCGAAAAGAGTGATTTATGTGAAGAATAAGATGGTGAATGTGGTAGTGTAGGCGTATAGCTTTAGGCTTTATGCAATAAGCTATACACGAACATGATTGTGGTTAGAGTTATTTTAATTGTAAGTTTAGAAATAACATACCTATATGAAATCAATTTTATCGATTGCCTTTCTGTTTTGGGCTTCGTTGTCTTTCGCACAGACTGAAGAAAAAGAAGAAGCTCTTCCAAGCAAAGAAAGCCAGGCTTATCATGAATACAGAAGTCAGATTACCCGCCCTCCTTATAATCTTAATAAAATTGAAGATTTAATTGTTAAAATAAAATCGGATGACGAAAGCGAATCTTTGAAATCGTCCGTATATAATTCTCTTACTCTCCGGGAAAAATTTACATACCATATGATTCATGGTGAATCATATAGCCAGAACTGTGACGGCTTCTTTCCCGTTGTGGATGAAAACAAAAAAATTTTTGCTAATCTTCCGGATGCTTTCGGTGAATACAATTGGAGTAGCAGGCAAAAAGATTTTTTTGAGTCTTACAGAGACTCTGTAATTTTTCTATTAAGCGAGAGTATAAAACGAGCAAAAAGAGTAGGACTAAATTATAAACAAGCAGTCATTGAGATAAATGCGATTGAAATGATTCCATTGTTAATAAGCACCTATAACCTTTCAAAAAAAGATGGTGATTTATTGACAGTTCTTCTTTTGTTAATGAAAGAGAATAAGTTTACGCCGTTCATAAATTCTCCATCATATACCAAGCTGTACGGTAAGACTGCCAACTATTACGCCTTTATTAATTTTAATAAGGAAAACGAAGCTTTAGTTATTAAACGGGCAACTGATTTTTACAATGCAAGTAAAAAATAGCTTACTGGTCATTGCTATTCTGCTCCTTTATACAATGAGCTACTCTCAAATGGATAGTGGATTTGTAGTTGTTCGTACAGGTGTTTATGTTGTTGGTAAAAAAGGTTATTCTTCCAATCCGTATAGAAAAGTATCTGTAAAAGAGTTTTCAATAGCCAGGACTGAAACAACTAACCGGGACTTCGAAAAGTTTGTGTTAGCAACCGCTTATGTTACGGATGCGGAGCGATTGCATAATGCAATGGTTTTCCGACCAGGATTAAAAGAATTTGAATGGAAAGAAGATTCAAGCGCATCATGGCGATATCCCAATGGGAAAGAGATGGGTGGCATAGGGAACAAGATGAACCATCCTGTTACATGTATAAGCTACAATGATATTCTTCAGTATTGTAAATGGGCAGGTGTTCGCCTTCCAAACTTAGATGAGTGGGAAATTGCATGCAGGGCGGGATCAACGACAGATTATTTTTTTGGAAACGATGATCTGGAAATAAACAAATATGCGAACATCTGGAATGGCAAAGACCATCTTACTGCCGATTCAAGTGATGGGTATATGTTTACTTCGCCTGTCGCTACCTTTCAGGCAAACCCGTGGGGATTGTTTGATATGTACGGCAACGTTTTTGAATTTTGTTCAGGAAAAATTAATAAAACTGAAAGTAAAACAATTGCGCATGCCCGTGGAGGTTCATGGTGGTGCAGCAAGAATGCCTGTCACTACTTCAGTTCTTATCATATCGGTCGTGTCAATGTACACGCATCGTTTAGCAATCAGGGATTCAGAGTTATAAAAAGTGAATAAAAAATAATTATCAATATGAAAAGAGGCTTGTTTGTTTTTCTTTTCCTGTACTTTTCGTCAATGACAATGGCGCAGGATCTTAATGTAATGACTTACAACGTTCGCCTTAACAACCCTGACGATAGTCTTAACGCATGGCCATACCGTAAAGACAAGCTTGCTTCAGTTGTTTTATTTCATGATGTTACAATTCTCGGTGTACAGGAAGCATTACCAGACCAGATGGATGATTTACGGCAGCGATTGACTAATTATAAATCGATTGGCGTCGGTCGCGAAGATGGAAAAAACAAAGGTGAATTCTCTGCAATCTTTTATGATACCACTAAACTTCAGTTATTACAATCAGAAACATTCTGGCTTTCCGAAACACCAACAGTGGCCGGAAGCATAGGCTGGGATGCGGCTATTACAAGGATTGTAACCTGGGCGAAATTCAAAGACAAGAAAACAAAGAAGATATTTTATCATTTCAATACACACTTTGATCATATCGGCCCGATGGCGAGACGTGAAAGCGCTAAAATGGTGTTGAAAAAAGTAAATGAAATAGCAGGATCAATACCTGTTGTATTTACCGGTGATTTTAATTCACGACCAACAGACGAGCCGATCCAGATCATTACCGATAAGAATAACCCTCTTCATTTAACAGACTCAAAAGAGATTTCACAGACACCACATTACGGCCCGACAGGAACATTCAATGCTTTCCAATCAAAAGAAAGAGATGATGAGCCGATTGATTATATTTTTCTGAAAGGAAAATGGAAGGTATTGAAACATGCTACGATCTCCGAAACCTGGAACGGACGGTTTGCTTCCGATCACTTTGCAGTGTTTGCAAAGATTTCACTGTAAGAAAGAACACAAGTTCAGAATAGATCGCGACTGACTTCGGACTTACCGACTCTGCGACTTCCCTTTCACAAACCGTATCATCGCACTGCTATTCTCTGTACTTGCTAAGTAGGCATCGTATCTTTTATCACCAACGATTGCCAGCATATAAGAGGTATTTGGTGGTATAGAACCGAGATTTTCCGCAACCATTATCAATTCATTGCTTTCTTTCAGATCATTTACCGCCAATTTAATGATGTAGGCCTTTGCTTCTAGCCGGATATGTTCAAAGATGAGTTTATCATTCAGAAAAAGAGATATGGAGTCGCCATCTATTTCCGCATTATCATAAAAACGCAATTCGATGGAATCGCCTTCCAATTGAATTTCTTTATTGAATATTTTCTGACGTGTCAGAAACTTTTCTTCAATCGTCGGAGCTTTGGAAGGAGCGACGATTGCAACCGGAGCCGAAGTTGTTGCTTTTGGTTCTTCTTTTTTTACAATTGGCTGTTCAATCGGTTTTTGTCTTGTTACAACTTCTGGTTGTTTAACAGGAGGAGGAACCACAGCAACCGTTTCTTTCTGTTGCGTTACCGGTTCATGAATGGCAATCAGGCCAATACTGTCAATTACGTCCGGATCATTTGCACCGACGAGATAGTTGTCAATTACAAAATTCCATTCGTCGGGAAAAGTCGATGCTTCTGTTTTGTCTAAATGCAAATCGCCTTTTGGGACCGCATTATCTTCTTTCAACGTTGCCTTTCCATCCAGCATCATCACTCCACCGCCGGGACAATTAAAATCTGCTCTTGCCAATAATGGAACTTTGCCGGGTGCGGTATTATACTTTGATTTTTCTTCAATCAACTGATCATCCCACCATACGGTATTGTTAGTTGTTTGATCAAAATATCCTTTTATGCTGTAACGACGATAATTATTTGCAGATTCATAATAGTAAGAGGTGCCTGTAAGACTATCGCCATTCTGAATGATCTTAACCTCTACCTTCTGCTTATTGATCTTGCCATGCCATACGCCGGTAATCATTTGAGCATTGCCGGAAAAACTATTGATGATCAGGAAAATAGTAAAGGATAGAGAAACTACGAAGGCTTTTTTCAAAACGGCTTCAGTTTGGTTCTTACATTAACGGTTACAGGAGGATAATATTTTACCCGCAAAGGTTAAACAAACCCTAATGGGATACTGTTTTTATGCTGAACTTTATACCATGGCACACGCAAGTATTGAATTGATAGAAGCGCTGCGGGAAACAGCCCGCCGGTTGCGCAACGGAGCGTCTTATGCATGGGGCAATCATGGCGCTTGTAACTGCGGCAATCTTCTGCAGGTTGTAACAAAATTGAGTAAAGAAGATATACTTCGACATGCGCACTCTGGCATTGGAGAATGGACGGAACTCGCCGAAGATTATTGCGGTATTACCAATGCACCGGTCGACCTGATGATTTCGCATTTGCAAAAGCTCGGACTAACGCCAACGGACATTCATAATCTTGAGTATCTTGAAGACAAAGAAGTATTAAATCAGTTGCCGGGCGGTTTTCGTTGGCTGAAGCGAAATGTACGGGAAGATGTTATCGTTTATTTCGAAACCTTTGCATCGCTGCTGGAAGAAAGATTATTACAAGCTGTTCATATCAATTACGAAGAAATAATACCAGTGAAAGAGTTTGCATGAATCATGAACACGCATCACGTCTTTAAAGCGGTAAGTTAAATGGCTATTAACTCCATTCCGAACCTTTTAAAAAGACATCAGAAAAATTTTCATTCAGTTGTTCCATTCAATCCATCAGTGGATAAATTGTTACCACTGGACTTTACGGAAAATAATAAGGAACTAACCGCCGAAATACTGGCTGATACTACTATTTTTTCAGACTATATCACAAATAAATTAAAGCAGGCAAATTGTAAATACGGTATCGGCGGATATGCAGAACATCGAACTGTATATAGTCGTAGTAAACATTTCGATTCAGTGAATGGGGAAGAACCCCGACGACTGCATTTAGGCATCGATATCTGGGGATCGGTAAACACGGCGGTCATTGCACCGATGGACGGAATCGTTCACAGCTTTGCATTCAATCATCATTTTGGTGATTATGGTGCAACGATTATTCTAACTCATAGTTTAGATGGTTACGCATTTCATTCATTGTACGGACATCTTAGTTTGAATTCATTGAAAAATTTACAGGAGGGACATTTAATAAAACGGGGAGAAGTGTTTGCTGAATTTGGAATGCAATTTGAAAACGGACAATGGCCTCCGCATTTACATTTTCAACTCATAATTGACATGCAGGGAAAAAAGGGAGACTATTCTGGCGTTTGTAAATTTTCCGAGAGAGAAAAGTGGCTTGTTAATTGTCCTGATCCGTTTTTTATATTAGGTATGACTACCGAGTAGACAATAATATTAGCAGAATGATTTATAACGATAAAATTTATGTCTGCAAAAGCACAACTGTTTTGTTAAACAAACGCTTTTATGTTATTGTATTTACTACTTTACACCAGTTATTATTTCCAGCCTTAAGCATTATTCGGATAAAACGAGTTTACGCCACCAAAAAAACGAATAATGTCATTCAACATTCTGAAAACGTCCAGCCGTTATCTCAATCCGGAGGTGATTTCTAAAGCCAGTATTTTTCTCCAGGAGAACGAGATAAATATAAGCAATGCTTTCAGCTCGATTCTTCCCATCACTCTTACGGGATTTGTAATAAAAGCCAATGCCTCTTCAGATAATGCGAGCGACATATTGGATATAGTGATCGATTCTTATAAAAATGGAATCGCCGATAATATTGTCTATTATTTTGACAATATAGAGAATCGTAATAAAAGCCTGACTCTCGAAAGAGCTCTCCTCGGAGATAAGCTCAACAGCATCTTAGATTCGATATCATATTTTGCGAACATAGAAAAATCTTCAACATCTGTTTTATTTAACCTGGCAACATCTCTCGTCGCAGCGGTTATTGGTAAATATTCTACCGATATGAACCTGAGTGCAATGAGCCTTGCGTCTTTCCTGCATGGACAAAAGACAAATATTCTAAGTGGGTTGCCGATAGAATTAGCTCATACCGCAAGATTATTAGAGCTCACTAAAATCAGTGATTTACGTAAACACTCTACCTTGGCTCATCCTGCATTATTTCAAACTAAGAAAAGAAAGAGTTGGAAACTATTTAACTGGTTGTGTTTACTGTTAATAATACTTATAGCCTGGTATTGTACCGGGAAGCGACATACCGTGAACCATCACGCTGCAAAGCATATTCTTACAAAGACCGTTTTCATGAAATCAAGAATCAACTTCTTCAACGTTTTTAATTGCTAATTAATCCTGGTGATAATTTATTTTAAAAACGATTTTACAAGACTTTCCCACTCCTCTTCAAGCGATACAGAAGGCCTTGTTTTTCCCGCACGTCTATACCAGTAATCAGCATTCCAGATATCGCCTTCTTTGCGGTGAAGATAAGCATGTATCCATGCGGCGTTTTTGTCTTCCACATCCTGGATAATCGTATGTGACTTATCCCAATCACCTTTACCGTCATACCAAAGGGATTCCAGGTAAACGGATGTTCTGACCGGGTTGCCATCATCGATTGACTCCTTAAACTGATCAAAATTCATAGAAGATTATGAAGAATTCGAGTGAATAAAAATACACATAAAGGTAATGAACCATGCAGTTTGTTGTCAGTAAACTATATTAAGCTTTGACAAACTGGCTGCATGATTCATTAGTTGTAAAATATTTCACTACTAATTGGCATTATAAACATCTGCAAACTTCTTTGCGAATTCTTCTAGTTTTACATTGCCAAACTTAGATGGATGATGTTTCCAATAGTCTTCTGCAGCAACACCTGTTTGCAATGCATTATTCATTTCTGCATAATTTTTTGCAACCTCTGCCGGAAGTCCGGCCTGTACCATTCCATTGTATGCATCATCATTGCTGAATGTGATCCATGATAATTCAGGTTTGCCAATCGCCTTCCCGATCACTTGTGCTATTTCATCAGTACCCCTTTCATCACTTGCGATGTAGCGAACGCTGTGACCGGTAAACTTTAATGTGTTTAATTCTTCAAATGCAGCTTCAGCGATATCTTTTGGATCTGATAATACAAGTTTAAAATTGTCGCCCCCAAAATTGCTGCCGATAATGCCTGCATTCTTCACCATCGAAACATTAGCCAGAAAATTTTCAAAGAAGAAGCCTGGGCGTATATGCCTGATGTTTACTCCTTTCAATTTGTTCAAAGCTTCTTCTGCAAAGTGTAAACCTGATATCGGACCAGCCCCTTCAGCTAAATGTGCACCGAGGCTGCTAAGATTGACGACATACTTTATACCAGTAGCGGCGATAGCTTCAGCATAGTTGCTTCCAATCTTTGCAATCCATTCTTTCCAACCAGATGTTGGGAAATTGGGTGGCACCATCGTATATATCGCATCCGCACCGCTCAAAGCTTGTTTAAGAAAGCTCACATCTTCAACAGAGCCAATTG
Source organism: Chitinophagaceae bacterium (assembly GCA_049840875.1). Lineage (GTDB taxonomy): Bacteria > Bacteroidota > Bacteroidia > Chitinophagales > Chitinophagaceae > JAFDYH01. Next base: position 138,629 of record JASGJE010000014.1, read on the forward strand.
CTGTACCTGCACCTGCTGTTACGAGTTCTTTCAAATTTTCCGGATTGCGACCAATAACCGTAACCGAATGCCCTGTGGCCAATAATTTTTTTGCCAGTGGTTTTGAAATGTGGCCCGCGCCACCTGTGATTACATACTTCATGATTATCGTTTTAAATTTTATTTGTATATACAACTATTAAAATAAAAAAAATTTAATCAGTTATTTTGTCTGCTACTTTTGTTAAGAGTTGTACGATCTTTTTGGATTCATCTTTTCCTACTAAGGTCGTATGAGCTGTGTAAAAATTGTCAACGCAGTGTTGCATCTTTGGATATAGCTCTTTTGCTTTTGGCGTTGGATAAACATTTGTAATCTTTCCTTCGGTTGTACGAACCACGAGTTTCTTTTCTTCCAATTTTTCGATCAAACGCGTAATGGTACTGGGTTGTAACTGTAAATGATCGGCAAGTAATCCAGGCTGTATACCTGGCTCATCTATTACCGTCATCAAAAGATAACCATGACTTGGCGAAAGCCCTACCGGCTTCCAACTTTCCTGGGCTAGCTTTTCAATTTTTCGGGCCAATGCATTTGAGGAAAAATAAAGGCATTGACTAAAACGGCTTCCAGATACATTCATGATACGACAAAGATAACGGCATTTTATTTGTATGTACAAATATATTTCAATTTTTTATGAAATTTCTGACTGTTAAGGCCAGCAACTTTCAAAAAATGATCCCAATTGATTTCAGAATCCAAAGAATAACTTCAAAAAATTGCGTTTGCATTCGTATCGCCGGATTATTTTGACTTTTTCCTTTTTAATTTTGACTTCACATGAATCCAAACCTGAATACAGATAAATTTCAACTCAGCGCTGCAGATAAGGAGTTTGAGAATACCATTCGCCCGGGAAGCATTGGTGATTTTTCCGGCCAATCACAAATCATTGAAAATCTCAAAATATTTATCAAAGCCGCAAAGATCCGTGGCGAAGCATTAGACCACGTATTGTTTCATGGCCCGCCGGGTTTGGGAAAAACAACATTATCAAGAATCGTAGCAAATGAGTTAGGCGTAAATATTAAGGAAACCTCAGGACCTGTAATTGAAAAACCAGGCGATCTTGCCGGACTTTTAACGGGTCTCGAACCGAACGATGTTTTATTCATTGATGAAATTCATCGTCTTAGTACAGTCGTTGAAGAATATCTCTATGCTGCAATGGAGGACTATCGGATCGATATAATGATAGATAGTGGCCCCAATGCAAGAAGTATCCAGATCAATCTGAATCCATTTACATTGATAGGAGCCACAACAAGAAGTGGATTGCTAACAGCGCCTTTGTTGTCAAGGTTTGCGATTAAATCAAGACTGGAATACTATTCGTCAGAAGTTTTGCAAAAAATTATTCTGCGCTCTGCCGGTATTCTCGGCGTTAGTACCAGCATTGAAGCTGCTGCAGAAATCGCAAAGAGAAGCCGTGCCACACCTCGAATTGCCAATGGGCTTTTAAGAAGGGTGCGGGATTTCGCACAGGTATTAAATGACGGTACAATTGATCTTGGAATTACAAGACATGCCTTAAAAGCGTTGAACGTGGATGAATACGGGTTGGATGATATGGATAACAAAATTCTTCAGACGATTATAGAAAAATTCAAAGGCGGACCGGTTGGCATTACAACAATCGCGACAGCGGTTGGCGAAGAAGCAGGTACTCTCGAAGAAGTGTATGAACCATTTTTGATCCAGGAAGGTTTTTTACAGCGTACACCAAGAGGAAGAGAGGTAACGCATAAAGCGTATGAGCATCTTGGAAAAAAGCCTTTTGGAAAGGAAGGCGAAAATCTTTTGTTTTCATAACAGTATCTTATAAAAACAAAAATGGGATTAACAGAAGTAATCTTGTTAATCCCATCAATCTCATTAATATAGGTTCAGACAATTATTGTACAACTAATCTGAACCCATTTCCATGAATATTTACAATCTCAATTTTTTCATCGTCTTTAAGATACTTACGAAGCTTAGCGATGTACACATCCATACTGCGTCCATTAAAATAAGTATCACTGCCCCATATTTTCTTCAACGCCTGGTCCCTGGGCAACAAATCATTCATATGCTCAGCAAGCATCTTCAGTAATTCATTTTCCTTTGGAGATAATGTTTGTGTTATACCATTATGCGCCAACTGGCGAAGCTTCGGATTAAAATGATAAGATGCAAGATCAAACTCTTTGTTTTCACTTTCCTTATTCATTTCTTCGTTGCGTTTCAGTATCGCTTTGATCTTTAAAAGCAATACTTCACTGTCGAATGGTTTTGTGATATAATCATCAGCGCCTAGCTTATATCCTTGTATGATATCTTCCTTCATTGTTTTTGCGCTGAGAAAGAACAGCGGAATGTCAGGATCCACATCACGTATTTCTTCTGCCAGCGTAAAACCATCCATATTCGGCATCATTACGTCGAGCAGGCAGAGTTCAAATTTTTCACGTTGAAAAGCTGCAAGCCCAAGACGACCGTCGCGTTCAAGCGTTACATCATAATCATTTAATTCAAGATAATTCTTCAACACACTTCCAAGATTCGGATCATCTTCACACAATAAGACTTTTGGTTTCTTTCCTTCCATGTCATGTATATTTTTAGATAATAAAGTTATCTTTTTTCAAAGGAAGCGTGTTGCTCTCTTATTAAAAAGACGAAATTTAATAGTAAGACGTACAAATAAATATAAATCATTTACCAAAACTAAACACATGCCCATAATTTTTTGTTAAGAGTCAGTATGTGAAGCGCTGCGATATTACCAGCGATTCGTTTTAAATTTGCAGCTTTTAATCATTTAGTATGCACATTACTCCAGATAACCGGTTGAAGAAATTAATTGTTATAGGTGACAGGATTTTGATAAAACCATCAAGGCCTGATGAAAAGACAGCAAGTGGATTATACCTCCCGGCAGGCGTGCAGGAAAGGGAAAAAGTACAACAGGGATATGTGATAAAAACCGGCCCGGGATATGCAATACCAATGCCGGTAGAAGAAGAAAGCTGGAAGCCTGATGAAGAAAAAGTGAAGTACCTTCCATTGCAGGCTAAAGAGGGAGATCTTGCGATTTTTTTATTGAGTGGCGCTACCGAGGTGATGTACGAAAATGAAAAATATTTTATCGTACCGCAGAGCGCAATACTGATGCTGGAACGGGAAGAGGATTTGTAACAAGTATACTTACCCAATCATCTTCTTTACCATTTTTCCGACCATCATCAACGCGTAGTCAACATCTTCGCTCCATGGTTTACCAAAACTTATCCGAAGGCAGTTAGAATAGTTGCCACTTGTAGAGAATACTTTTCCGGGAATGATGGAAATATGATGTTTCATTGCTTCTGTTCGCAGCTTGAACGTGTTCACTTTTGCATTTAGCTCTACCCACAATATAAATCCACCCTGCGGACGGGAAAGCCGCGTATCTGCAGGAAAATAATCAATGATTGCCTGTATGTACTTCAGGCATTGCACATGCAATGCTTTACGCAACGATTTCAAATGGTACTCATAACGCCCTATTTGAAGAAAATGTGCAATGGCTGCCTGCGTCAATGTAGGGCAACTGATGTTCTGCATGCGTTTTACATTCTTTACATCATCGCTAAATTTTCCCGGAATCGCCCAACCTACGCGATAACCTGGCGCCAATGATTTTGAGAGAGAGGAACAATACATCACCAAACCTTTCGTGTCGTAGTACTTGCAGGTTTTGGGTCGATTTTTACCAAAATACAGTTCTCCGTAAATATCATCTTCAATCAATGGAATATTCGCTTTGGAAATAATTTCCACTAATTTCTTTTTATTCTCATCCGGCATGCAGCTGCCCAGCGGGTTGTTGAAATTAGGGATAACAACACAAGCTTTTACAGGAAACTTCTTCAGCGTTTTTTGCAATGCTTCAAGATCCAAACCTGTCACAGCGTTGGAAGATAATTCAACAACATTTAAACCAAGACTTTCAATTGCCTGGAAAATGCCAAAATAATTCGGCGATTCTACCGCTACTGTATCACCATGTTGTGTAACCGCTTTCAGGCAATGCGTTACTGCATCAAGGCAACCGGAAGTGATAGCGATGTCGTCAGGTTTTACTTTGCCGCCCCAATTGAATGCAAGTTTTGCCACTTGCTTTCGTAATTCAAGATTTCCCTGTGGATTTTCATAATTAATGCATTGGTCTTTGGTATTCCGAAGAGCATGCATTACTGATTTATTCAGTTTAGCCGCCGGCACCAACGATGGATCAGGTACAGCAAGAGCAAGGTTGATTACTTTCTCCGTATTCAATGTAATATCTGAATAAATAGAGGCAATCATTTCTTTAACGCTCACATCATGTGATAACGGTTCCGGGTAAATCATTTTTGGTAAATCAGGAAATCGACGCTGACTGAATCGTACGTAATAGCCCGATTTCGGCCTTGATTCAATCAACCCTTTTCCTTCAAGATGATAATAAGCCTGAAACGCCGTTCCCATACTGATGCCATATTCTTCACTTAACACACGTACAGAAGGTAACTTGTCACCTATCTTCAATATATCATCGGTTATCATTTTCTCAAGACCTTCTGCCACCTGGATGTAGATGTGATCGTCATTGTTGAATCGTGTTGATAACATAATTAGAGTTTATTCAAGTAGTCGGAAGTCCGGAAAGTCCGACGATCATTTCTAAAGTAATACGGTGCGTCGGACTCACGGACTAAAATCTGTCGGTCTTTCATCTGATCTAGTCAAAAATACAAAATCTGAATCTGTTTTTTTATGAAGAATTTCAGAAATTTTGTGTTTCAGTTTTTTAGTGATAAAGTATAGCCGGAAAACAAAATAGTTTTCAGATTTTGCTGCAAAGCAAAGCAGCTAACAAAAAATGTAATTATGAAACCAATCAGAATTGTGGATTATCAACCGCGACATCAACAACAGTTTGAAGCAATGAACCGTGTATGGATTGAACAATTGTTTGTAATGGAACCAGTGGATGAATGGGTATTGACAAATCCTGACAAAGCTATTCTGGAAACAGGAGGCGCGATATTAATGGCAGAATACGATGGGAATATTGCTGGTACAGTTGCTTTACGTAAAGTGGATGATACAACATACGAGTTTACAAAAATGGCTGTCGATTCCAGTTTTAGACGACTAGGAATTGCAGAAGCACTAAGCTATGCAAGTTTTGAAAAGGCAAAAGAATTAGGCGCAACAACTGTTATTCTTTATTCCAACACAAAAAATGCAGCGGCAATAAAGCTGTATGAAAAAATAGGTTTCAAACATGTAGCCGTTGAGCCAGGTGTGTACGAAAGAGCGAATGTAAAGATGGTGATCGATATGGAGACGACAGTAACTAAAGAAAACATTGAGGAAATGTCTTTAGCATAACTGGTATTAAAGTTTTCAACAAAAAATTTTTGATAGAAATGAGCACGGAATTATTAACAAACATCAGTGTCAAGAAAACGACTAATTCAAGATTGAGTGAAGTCGATTTTAATAGTCTTGAATTCGGAAAGTACACAGCAGATCATATGCTTGTATGCGATTATTCACATGGTGAGTGGCAGGAGCCTTCAATTGTGCCATTCGGCAATTTATCGCTGAGGCCGGATACGCTGGCGCTTCATTACGGGCAGACAGTTTTTGAAGGAATGAAAGCTTTCCGTATGAAGGATAACCGCATTAACATATTCCGGTTGGATAAACATTTTGATCGTTTCAACCGATCACTATATCGGATGTGTATGCCCGATATTCCCGAAGATATTTTTAAAGAAGGTTTAAAACAATTAATACAAACTGATAGTGAATGGGTGCCAAAGCAAGAAGGTAGTTCATTGTATATCCGTCCGTTTATGTATGCAAGCGAGGCAAAGCTGGGTGTAAAACCTGCGGATGAATATCGATTTATTATTTTTTCAAGCCCTGTACAATCTGTATTTGCAAAACCGATAAAGCTAAAAATTGAAACGGAATATATACGGGCTGCAAGAGGAGGTACGGGTTTTGCCAAATGCGGTGGAAATTATGGGGCAAGTTTTTTTCCAACACAAGAAGCAAAAAAGCAAGGGTATGACCAGGTGCTGTGGACAGGAGGGAAGAATAATCGTTTTATCGAAGAATCAGGGATGATGAATGCCATGTTTGTAATCGATAATAAACTCGTAACACCTCCTTTATCCGATTCAATTTTAGATGGAGTAACAAGAGATTCATTGATGACAATCGCAGAACAGGAAGGCATCGCAACTGACGAACGACCTGTGAGTATCGACGAATTGAAAACCGCGTTTATTGATGATAGAATTACAGAAGCATTCGGCGCTGGTACAGCTGCTGTTGTCGTGCCAATAGAAAGAATAGGTATAGAAGGAACAGACTACCTTTTACCTCCATACTCGAGTCAAAGTGTTCATAATATTTTAAAAGATAAACTTAATAGAATACGCACTGGTATTAATGATGACGTTTATAAATGGAATACTATCATCTGAGAATGTTATTAAAAGTTGGTACAAAGGATTGGCAACGGCGATGTCAATCCTTTTTTATTTATTTCTTGTCAATCCTGTAACTTTCGCAAAAAATAGTTTATGGCGAATACGGATGCTTTTCTGAAAGCAGTTAAAGACGGTTACACATTCAAAGGCGACGCAGTGAAGATTGGTGTTGGTGTGCTCGATGGAGAGGTTGTAACCGGTGCTGATGTTTTTTTACCCCTGAAAACAATGAATCGTCACGGGTTGATTGCAGGCGCTACCGGTACAGGTAAAACAAAAACATTACAGATGATCAGTGAATGCCTGAGCGATCAAAGTGTGCCGGTTGTATTAATGGATATAAAAGGTGACCTGAGTGGCATCGCAGCTGCGGGAACTGTGAATGATAAAATAACTGAACGCTACCAGAAATTGGGCATGGAGTATAAGCCTGCTGCATACCCTGCAGATTTGTTTACATTAAGCAATGAAAAAGGTGTAAGACTTCGCGCCACAGTAAGCGAATTCGGTCCCGTACTACTATCAAAAATTCTTGAGTTGAATGATACGCAGGGTGGCTTTGTTGCAATGATCTTTAAATATTGCGATGACAATAAACTGCCGTTGCTTGACCTGAAAGATTTTACCAAAGTGCTGCAATATATCAGTGATGAAGGAAAGGCTGAAATGGAAAAGACTTACGGTAAGGTATCAACAACCTCTACCGGTACCATTCTTCGCAAAGTGATAGAACTGCAACAGCAAGGCGCTGATTTATTTTTTGGAGAAAAAAGTTTTGAGGTAGATGATCTGATGCGCATGAATAGTGATGGTCGTGGTATGATCTCCATCGTTCGTGTAACCGATCTGCAGGATCGCCCAAAACTGTTTTCAACGTTTATGCTGCAGATGCTTGCGGAGTTATATTCCACCTGTCCTGAAGAAGGTGATTTGGACAAGCCAAAGCTGGTATTGTTTATTGACGAAGCCCACTTGATTTTTAATGAAGCGAGTACTGCTTTACTGCAACAGATTGAAACGATCGTAAAACTCATCCGTTCGAAAGGCATCGGCATCTTCTTTTGTACGCAAAACCCGATGGATGTTCCTGCATCGGTACTGGCGCAATTAGGATTAAAGGTGCAACACGCTTTAAGAGCATTTACTGCTGCTGACAGAAAATCAATTAAACAAACGGCTGATAATTATCCTGAAAGTTCTTTTTATAAAACCGAAGACCTGATTACACAGCTCGGGATTGGTGAGGCGTTAATAACAATGCTAAATGAAAAAGGTATACCAACGCCATTGGTGCATACGATGCTTTGCTCACCACGAAGCCGCATGGATATTCTTTCACCTTCTGAAATTGACAATATCGTAGCACATTCAAAGCTTGTTTCAAAATACAACCAGGTTATTGACAGTCGGAGCGCCTACGAAATGCTGACGGATAAATTAAATGATGCCGGCAACAAATCTCAGGATGACAATCAAAATCCAACTAAGCCTGCAAAGCAGGAGAAGTCAACGCTGGAAGAAATCGTTGATAACCCAATCGTAAAAAGTATGGCGAGAACGGCAGGTAATACAATTGTGCGTTCATTGTTGGGTACACTTGGCCTGGGTGGCAGAAGCAGCAGAAAAAGCTTATTCTGATTATTATGGAATAGGTTCAAAAAAGTATCTAAACAGTATGCAAAAAGGCATACTGTTTTTTTTACCAGTACTATTGGCTATCAGTGTCAATTGTAAGAACTCTAAAATAGCTCCCTTTCCATCTGCAAAAGCAATTGTATATCCGCAGCAAAGTAAAGACTCGGTTAATTTTTCACGCAATAACCATGGCATAACGACAATTCATGTATTTGTTGCTCTTTGTGATAATAAATATCAGGGTATTGTGCCTGTACCTTCCATGATCGGTAATGGACAAGATGCAGTCCACAACTTATACTGGGGCGCTGCTAACGGGGTCAAATCCTTTTTTTCAAAAAGCGCTGAATGGAAATTGGTGAAAATCACCTTACAGCCTTCAGACAATATCATCGAGCGCCTTTTGTTTAAAAATAAAAACGAAAACGTTTATCTGCTGGCCGATGCCTATAATGGTAAATATATCAGGCAGGCGACAATTGATTTTTTAAGTTCCTTATCAGGAAATCTTAACACCGGGATAGTAGCTGGTAGCGATACTATTTATTTTGGCGGAAGCGCCGATTTGTGTGCATATATAGGACATGATGGCCTGATGGATTTCACACTATCTCAGCAATTTATTTCCGAAGGAAATAAAAAGCACACAGCCATTATTCTCGCCTGTTACAGTAAATCTTACTTCTCTGGTTTTATAAAGTCGACAGAGGCTTCACCATTACTTTGGACAAACGGTTTAATGGCTCCTGAAGCATACACTTTGCACGATGCGTTACATGCCTGGATCAAAAACGAAAAGGCTGAGGAAATCAGGGCTGCTGCTGCGAAAGCTTATTCGAAATATCAACATTGTTCAAACAAGGCGGCAATGAACCTTCTGACAACAGGCTGGTAATTCATAGAGGCATAATTTTTTCAGTATAAAAATTCAGCGTTTGAGTTCAAAAATATATTTTAGCGACCCAAAGCATAAAAATGGCGCAGGCTGAACCGATTAAAGTATTTATCGCAGACCGGTATTCTCATTTCAGGGATAATTTGAAAGACATTTTCAAAAAGAAATCAATCGAAGTTACCGGTGAAACGGAAACGTTTGAAGACTTGGCGGAGCAAGTATTAATAAAAAGACCTGACTTGATTATAACAGCTCATCGCCTCAGCGATAAGAGCGCAGAATATTTTCTCCCAGTGCTAAAGAACAGATTTCCTGATGTGAAAGTATTAATGCTGACATTAAACTGCAGCAAAAAAGTCTTTCTTGAACATGCGGAATATCTTGACGGCATGCTTTGCAAAATGGCACATAAAAATGAATTACTTGAGGCTATCAACGAAATAGTGGCGAAGAACAAACTCTATGTCCGCATTAACCAGGAAGCGGAAGAGATAAGAGATCAGCGACAAAACAGGATACGGTAGCGATAATTTTCCCTGCAATAAATTTTTGGTTGAGAAAACCTTTCTGGCGGTTTCTACGAAATATATACTTTTAGTTTCGAAATTTATCATGACCCGCCTGAAGGACATTCTGCAGCAGCAGCGCAAAAAGAATTTTGTCGGCCGGCAAAAAGAGCTCGCTTTTTTTGAATCACTCATTCGTGATAAAGACCCTTCCATTCATTTGTTGTATATCTATGGACCCGGTGGTCAAGGTAAAACGATGTTGTTAAAACAATTCGCAGATACCTGTAAAGAAACCGGGACACCATTCATACATCTCGATTGCCGTTATGTTGATCCGCAACCAGACAGTTTTAAGCAATCATTTCAAAAAGCTTCTCCCTTTAACAGCAAAAAGAATTTAATCAGTTTAATTGATCAACAAAAAGGCAATGTAATCCTGATGATAGATACCTATGAAAAAATAAAACCGTTGGACGATTGGTTGCGTCTTGAATTTTTACCTGAATTGCCGGGAAATGTGATCACTGTTGTTTGTAGTCGTTCAAAACTTTCAACAAACTGGCAAACAGATACCGGATGGCAAAGTATAATAAAAGTATTTTCTTTAAAAGAATTGAACGGAGCAGAAAGCAGGCAACTGCTGGTCCGCAGAAATATTCCCGCATTGCAGGTACAGCGCATCGTGGAGTATACGCATGGCAATCCACTTGCACTTTCAATTGTTGCGGATATGTTTGATCAGCGAAAGGACAGCAATTTCGATCCGCTGGATTCACCAGATGTAATGAAGACATTGCTCGAACAGTTTGTACAGGAGGTGCCAAGCCCGGCACACAAAGCCGCTTTGGAATTGTGTTCGTTGGTCTATGTGACAACGGAGAAATTGATTGAAGAAGTATTGTCGCCACAAATGGCGCATGAACTGTTTAATTGGTTAACGACACTCACATTTATAGAAAAAGGACCTGCCGGTATTTATCCGCATGATCTGGCCCGTGATGCGATTGCAGCGGAAATGCATTGGCGAAACCCGGAGTGGTATAAACACCTTCATACCAAAATACAACGGTACTTCTCGTCCCGATTGATAAAATTGTCTGGCGAACGCCAGCGTGAATTAATATTCGGTTTGATTTTCCTGCACAGAACAAATCCGGCAGTTAAATCTTTCTTTGATTTCCAGGAAACAGGTGATAGCTGGCAGGATAAAATGGTTACTGCTGACAAAAAAGATATTCTGGCAATAGTAAAAAAATATGAAGGGAATGAATCTTCAGAGATAGTTTCCAAATGGCTTGAACATAAAGACGCAGAAGTATGGGTATACCGCGATGCAGATAAATCGCCAGCCGGCTTTGTACTAAAAATAGATATTGAGAAAATAAATAGTAAAACACATGATCCGGTCATCAATGCATTGCTCCCCTATAAAAAGGAACTAAATATTCTTCAAGGACAATTAATGACCGTGTTCCGCTCATGGATGAGCCGGGATCATTATCAAAATGTAAGCGGAATACAAAGCGCCATCTTTCTTGGTATAGTGCAATGGTATTTTACACCGCAACTATCGGTTAGTTTATTTAATTGCGCAAACCCTGACTTTTGGCAGCAGATGCTTAGCTATGCGGACTTGACATATATACCAGCATATAACTTTGAAATAAATGATCAGCAGTACGGTTGGTATATGCATGATTGGAGAAAACGAACGCCGCAAGCTTGGCTTGAATTGATGGGACGAAAAGAAATAAATGAGGAAACTGATCTACTGCACACAGAACAATCACGGGATGAAGAGCTTCTTACCGAGCAGGTGTTTATTGATTCTGTACATGAAGCTTTAAAGCAATTAAAAAATCCAAAAAAACTTATTACAAATCCTTTATTGAAGTCAAAATTTATTTTAAAAGAGAATGACAACAATACTAGTGATATAAATCTTGCATTAACGCTGGTCGATAAACTTGGAAAAGCAATCGGTTCACTGGAACATTCTCCAAAAGATGAGTCACTGCATAGGGTATTGTATCGCACGTTTGTCAACCCTGTCGGAAGCCAGGAGCAAACTGCTGACTTTTTATACATGAGCTTCAGCACATACAGGCGACAGGTGAAGAAGGCAATTGAACGGGTCGCAGATATTTTGTGGCTGGAAGAAAAGAGATCAGATGAGTAAATGACAGACGGATTGTGTGACAATGATGTCTTGAAAAAGAGTTCTTTTACAAACTCGTGAACAGATTTTGAACAATTTCTGGCCTTGACAATGAGCAATCGTGAGCAGCATATTTGTGGTGTAACAAATCAATATGACACTCACCACCGATCAAATCATACAGTCCGGGGCTGAAGAAATGATGGTTCATTGTCTTTGTTCCGGCAACGAGCGACTTTTTGCAAAATTATACGACCGGTATTCAGCGGCAATTTTCGGCCTCATCATTAAATGGATTAATGATAGCGGTACTTCTGAAAATCTTTTGCAGGAAGTATTTTTAAAAGCGTGGCGGAACCGGCATTTGTATGATGCAGAAAAAGGAAGAATATTTACATGGCTGCATAATATTACGAGGAATGTCTGCATCGATCACATGCGTAGTAAGGCGCATAAAAAGAGCAGGGTTTCTGTATTGCACGAAGATTTATCCGAACTGTTGAAAACAGGAAGTAGTGAGCGTTTTTTACCTGATATAATTGGATTAAAAAGGATCATCCGCACATTAAAACATGAAGAAAAGGAAGTAGTAGAACTGATGTATTTTAAAGGATTAACACAAAAAGAAATCGCCGAAATAATGAATGTACCTCTTGGCACGGTGAAAACAAGAGTCAGCAGGGCGATCCGGAATCTCAGATGTTTTTTTGCAAATGACTGGGAACATGCGACACGGTCTATTTTGCTGAATTAATAAATATAATCGTCTATGGCAACAAATAATGCTGCAGTGAAAAAGAAAGAAACCGCTACGAAATCAATGGGACAAAAAATTATCAATGCGTGGAACTCGCGGACAGATGATGTTATTCTTTCGTTTTATAGCCCGACTTATGTTGTTGAAGATTTAACGGCAGGGCGCATACGCGAAGGATGGGAAGGGATGCGGCAATGGACGAAAAGCGTATTCACAGCATTTCCAAATCTACAGTACACGTTGTTGAATGAAATAGCAACTGAAGATAAATTAGTTCTGCATTGGTTAATTAAAGGAAATCATCAAGGACCGTTAATGAAGATACCTGCTACCGGAAAAAACGTATTCATACATGGCATGTCTATTCTTACTATTGAAAACGGTAAAGTAACACATGGACAAGTACTGTGGGATCTTGCCGGCGTTTTAAGGCAAATAGGATTATTACCGCAGAATCATTAAAACCCTCAACCACTGATGAAACACTTTTTTATCACCGGCGGCACTGGTTATATAGGCACAAGGTTTACAACCCAGCTGGTAAAGAAAGGTTATCGGGTCAGTCTGTTGGTAAGAAAGGGAAGTGAGCACAAAGTGCCTGCTGGTGCAAACATGATTGTTGCAGATCCGTTTGATTCGACAACGTTTCAATCGCTTATTCCAAAAGGTGCAGTATTTATACAATTGCTGGGCGTAGCTCATCCATCTCCCAAAAAAGCGAAACAGTTCAGAGAAATTGATTTACGAAGCGTAAAATCTTCTGCTGATGCTGCATCGTTTGCAGAAGCTCAGCATTTCATTTATGTCAGTGTAGCGATGGCCTCCGGTAAAATAATGCAGGTATATCGGGAAGTAAGGAAAGAAGGTGAAGAATATTGTTTAGGTAAAAAATTGAATTGCACATTTATACGTCCATGGTATGTGTTAGGCCCTGGTCATTGGTGGCCAGTTCTTCTATTGCCTGTCTATGGCCTTGGAGAAATTATTCCATCGTGGCGGAACAAAGTAAGAAGCATGGCATTAGTCACAATACGCCAGGTATTAGATGCCCTGGTTGATGCAGCGGAGAGCGACTCCAAAGGTTTGCGTATTATTGAAATAAACGAGATCAGAAATATTGCTGCAAATAAAAAATAAGATTGCAAGAACCTCTTCGTAAAAACTATCGTATTTATTATCGTTTTTTAATAATAGTGTAGAGAAATTCTTCAGCGAGGCCAGTAATACAATTATTTATTTAATAAACTCATTTAAGCATGAAAGGGAATTTCTTTTCTGATCGCTTTCTTATTGCTTTTTTATAGTGTCAAATAATTTTTTAAAACCAATAAACATTCATTTTATGAGCACACTAGCATTAACAGATAATGCAAAAACAGTTGGTAAACTGTATGAAGCATTTGGCCGCGGTGATATTGCATATATCATCGATCATCTCTCTGATGACTGCACCTGGATTGGGGCGGGGAAAGATTTTTTACCGCAGGGAGGAACATACAAGGGTAAAGAAGCGATAAATTTTTTTATCAAACTGGGAGAAGCGGAAGAGTTTACGGCCTTTAATCCGGAAGCTATTCATACCATTGGCGAACATGAAGTAGTAGCATTTGGATTTATGGCCGCAAACGCTAAGAAGACCGGAAAAAAAGTTGCCTCCGAATGGGTCATGCGTTGGAAGTTTGATGATGACGGGAAAGTTATTTATTTCCAGGATTTCTTTAATACGGCTGCAGCGTATGTAGCGGATCAACTATAAACTAATTTAAAAATTCAAAATCATTTATAATGGAAACGTTAGCAAGTGTAAAATCAGAAAAAAATATTTCTATAACGCAAAAGGGTTTTGCTGATTTTCTTAGCGGCAATATCAAAGGCATTGTAGATGCCTGCGCAGACAATGTTCAATGGGGATCTTATGACAATCCCGGTGTTCCTTTTGCAGGCATGTATCACGGAAAGAAAGGCGTAGCTGATTTTTTTAGTTCATTAGGTGGTACCGTTGAATACAGAGTTTTTGAACCGAAAGCATATTATGCAGATAAAGATTCAGTATTAGTACACGGTCGCCAGGAAGGAACTGTAAAATCTACCGGTAAATCATTTGCACATGATTTTATGATGCATTTTAAGATGGAAGACGAAAAGATAGTTTACTTTTTTGCTTTTGTAGATAGTAAGGATGAAGCAGATGCCTTTACAAATTAGTGAAGATTATTTTAAATAAATTAATCCTTCTTTATCTACCAGGATTTTATTTTCAGCCTGCAAAGTGTCAATGACTTTCCAGGCTTTTTCTTTTTTATACATCGATAGTTGGCGTAACAGATCTTTTGCATCAATACTTTTATTGGTGAGAATATTCATCACATGGTTGCTGATAGTTTCAAATTCATCCTTTGTTAAAGCAATTTCTTTTTTTCTTAAGCAATTATCGCAGATACCACAATCTTTTATTGCCATATCGCCAAAATAATTCGCAGTTATTTTACTCCGGCATTTTATGGTTTCAATCGTATAGCCAATCATTGAGCGGATACGAAGAATAAATTTTTCTTTTCGTTCTGCATAGCGCTGAACGTTTATCATAAGGTCTTCACTTCGAACCCTGTTTTTTGAAAGAAAAATTTGAGGATTGTCTTTTTGAGGGCTATACTCGATAATAGCTGCACGATCAAGTAAGGTCAATTGCTTTTTTATTTCTTCTTTATCTTTTTTTAAAAGACGGCCAAGTGTTGTTTCAGAAATGACAGTCGGAAAGTCAAAAATGCCATCATAAGCCCGGAGCAACGCTTTTATCAATGGCTCTAGAGAAGGATTGCTCTTTTCGAATTCGTAGAGATAATCTTTACCTGTTGTGAAATTTACTTTTGATGGAATGAACACTTGCTCATTAAACGAAAGCCAATCATCTTGTTCCAAAGCTTTTAATGAATAAACAGAATTGTAACCTGAGAGCTTGAATTTCTTTAAAAAATCACTGATATCGAAATCAAAATATTCTCCTTCTCCTGTTCCGGCTGGAATCTGCAGGTAGTTAGCAAGCTGAGTATAAATTTCCCGTATTGTATCTATGGATGGATAACGGATCAATGGAAGATCATTCAACTCTTTTAAATCACTTTCATCATACAATAGCACAGCGTAAGATTTTTTGCCATCTCGCCCGGCACGACCTGCCTCCTGGTAATAATTCTCAAGGCAATCCGGTACATCTGCATGAATGACGGTGCGCACATCAGGTTTATCAATGCCCATTCCAAAAGCATTTGTGCACACTATAACTCTTATTTTATTTTTTATCCAATCTTCCTGTTTTGCTGTTCGTTCTTCGGTGCTTAAGCCGGCATGATAAAAGCCGGATGAAATTCCCTGCAGTTGTAATAACTCGCTTATCTCTTTGGTTCGTTTACGGCTTTTACAATACACAATACCCGTTCCAGGCACTTTTGTGATGACTTCAATGATCTTGTTGATCTTTGAATCTACATTGAAGACACTATACGATAAGTTGGATCGTTCAAAAGATTGACGAAAGATATTCTTTGATCCGAATGCAAGTTTGTCACAGATATCATTTTGCACATCAGTAGTCGCTGAAGCTGTAAGCGCTAAAACAGGAACGTTGCGCAATTCGTCGCGTAATGCAGCGATGCGCAGATAAGGTGGCCGGAAATCATAACCCCATTGTGAAATGCAATGAGCTTCATCAACAGCAATGAGATTGATGTTTATCGCAGGTAAATATTCTTTAAAAAGGGATGTCTCCAGTCGTTCGGGAGAAACGTAAAGAAATTTACAGTTGCTGCTGGTTGCTGTCTTCAATGTATTAATAACTTCTTTCCGGTTCATTCCGGAATAGATAGCAAATGCAGTTATGCTTTTTCTGTGCAGGTTTGCAACCTGATCTTTCATTAAAGCTATCAATGGCGAAATAACAAGACAAAGACCATCTTTGGCCATTCCGGGAATCTGGTAGCATAAAGATTTACCACCGCCGGTCGGCATCAATGCGAGAGTATCTTTACCGGATAAAACAGACTTGATAATATCTTCCTGCAAAGGCCGGAAAGAATCAAAGCCCCAGTATTGTTTTAATATGAAATGAATATCACCCATTGAGCTCACAAGTAAAGCAATAATTTTAATTTTTTTTCGAACTGATTTTAAAGACGCTTTTGTAATTTTAAATAAATCTATTTCTATGGTGGAAGTACGTCGATATAACGTTACGATCGAGAGTATTGTAGAAGAATTATCAAAACTTGACAGTATTGAACAGAAAGAATTTTTGGCACAGCTCCGAGCGAAGCGATTGTTGAAAAGGAAAAGAAAAGCACTCGCCAATCCCCCTAAAGGACTGAAACCACTAACAATGACGCAGATAGATCGTGTCAAGCATGCATCAAGAAAGCTAAAATAAATGCGGGTAAAAAAATTTGTGCTTGATACAAATGTTTGGATTAGCTATTTAATTACCGGGCGGGAAGAAGAATTACTAAAGATTAAAGTCTCTAATAAATTATCGATTTTTATTTGTGAAGAGTTATTGACAGAAATAAAAAGAGTACTTGAGTATCCCCAGGTAAAGAAATACGGGATTGACCTCAAAGAAGCTTTACGATTTGTAAGAAGTTTTACAATATGCGTAGAGATATCCTATCCAATCAGGCAATACATACCAGGCGATCCGGATGACAACTACATTATTGCTCTTGCATTACAAACAAATTCTGGATTTATTACCAGTGGAGATAAGCACATTCTATCCCAGAGAAGAAATCTTGAAAAAAGTTTTAAAAGGCTTCATATTCTTATCAAAGCTGAATTTGAAAATAAGTTCAAATAGTTTTATTTTCTGGATATAGTCTGATTTTTCACGACTCACGATCAAACCACTTTTTTTACGAACAATCTACCAGAATTAATCGCCAGTACCACGTCGCTAAGCGCCATTACCAGTGCGCCGAATGTAGGTGTTAGAAGCCCAAATGCAGCGACAGGAATTGCGATTATATTATAAGCAAAAGCCCAAAAGAGATTTTCTTTAATAGTAAGGTACGTATGCCTGCCAAGGCCCAATGCCATTGGCAAATTCTTCAACCCGTGATTCATTAATACTACTTGTGCTGTCTGCATCGCTATTTGTGATGCATCACTCATAGATATGCCAACTGTGGCTTTAGCCAATGCAGGTGCATCGTTGATTCCATCGCCAACCATTGCGGTTGGTGCGGCAGTGCTTTTATCTGTAATAATTTTTAATTTTTGTTCAGGCGTTTGTTCTGCAATTACTTCATCAATGTTTAACTCGTCGGCTAATCGTTTTGCTTTATCATATTTATCACCGCTTAATAAAATTGTTTTGATGTTTTTTGCCTGCAGGTAGTTGATTACAGATTTTGCTTCAGGCCTTATTTCGTCATTCACATCAATCCATCCAAGCAATTGATCGTTCTTCAAAATGTACACGTTGTGAAGTTCATCCTTTGTAAGATGGGCAGCCCCCTTATAAGAAACGGCGTAATATTTATTTCCTTCTGCATCTTCAGCCTGCATGCCCAATCCTTTGACTTCTTCAATTTTTTTCCAGCGCAATTCGTTTTTTACTTTCCACTCTGCGCATATTGATTTTGCAATAGGATGATTAGAATATTTCTCCAAAGAATATACCACGCGTTTAAACTCTTTATCCGGAAGGCCTTGAATTGCCAACTGCCAATTACTGATCGCAAACTTCCCCGTCGTCAACGTTCCGGTTTTATCAAATACAACCTGTTGAATATTTTTAAATAATTCCAAACTAGTCGCATTGCGGAATAAGATTCCGTTTCTTGCTCCTCTGCCCAGGCCAACTGCGATAGCAGCAGGTGTTGCAAGACCCATCGCACATGGACAAGCGATAACAAGCACAGCAATGCTTCTCATCAATGCAGGAGTGAATTCTTTCAATATAATCCAATTGGCAATAAGTGTAACCAACGCAACTCCTAATACAAGCGGCACAAAAATGGCGCTTATTTTATCTGCTAATTGTTGTACCGGCGGTTTTTCACCTTGTGCTTGTTTTACCAGGTTAATGATACCTGATAAAACGGTATCATTGCCCACTGCGGTTACCTGCGCTTTCACAGTGCCTTCCTGTAAAATACTACCACCAATCAACTTGTCTTTTACGTATTTCTGTACAGGAGCACTTTCACCTGTTATAATAGCTTCGTTAACATTTGCTTCTCCCCAAAGTATTTTGCAATCCATTGGTACTTGTTCACCACTTTTGATGAGGATAAGATCGCCTACTTGTAATGCACTATTTTCTACAGGAAAAACATGCTCTTCATGCTGATCATCGTATGCAATCATATTCGCCATCATCTTTTGTGATTGTACCAATGCATCAAGTGATCGTTGAGTTGAAGCAATTGTTGCTTCTTCGAGATAATTGCCTAGGAAAACAAGTGTTATGATGGTAACTGTCGTTTCATAAAACATAAAGTTTGCAGCCTGCCCGGTTAAAGTGCCATACAAACTATATACAAACGAAGCTGATGCGCCTACAGCTACAAGAACGTTCATGTTTGGCATTCCGTTTCGTAAACTTTTCCATGCGCTCTTTCCAAAAAAACTCATTCCAACAACGAAAACAGGAAGAGTTAATCCTAACTGTACCCATGGATTCATCAACCAGTGAATATGAACTCCCGGTATCATATTTACCATTAACAATAGCGTAAAAGGCAAACAAACCCAAAATCGCTGCAGGTGTGTTGACAAAAGCCCGGAGCCTTGTTCGTCATGAGGATGACCACCATGTTGTTGAATATCGTGTTTAACCTTATAACCAAGATCATCAATACCCTTTGCTAATTTCTCTTCCGTTGTTGCGCCATTCAGATCAAAGCTTACATCACCTGTCGCAAAGTTTACTTTGACATTCTTACCGCCTTGTTTTTCTATGAATTTGTGAATAGTTAAGGCGCAGTTTGAGCAATCCATCCCATCCACCTTCCATTGAATCTTTTCCATCCCCATGTTGCAAATTTTGTTGCAAATTTACAAAAGCTTATTTCGACCAGTTTACGCAGTTCGGAATATCTTGACAACGCTGTTGCTATTCACTGTTAAATTTGTGCCATGGAATG
This sequence comes from Chitinophagaceae bacterium, assembly GCA_049840875.1. Classification (GTDB taxonomy): domain Bacteria; phylum Bacteroidota; class Bacteroidia; order Chitinophagales; family Chitinophagaceae; genus JAFDYH01. The sequence goes on from JASGJE010000014.1 coordinate 158,283, forward strand.
GAAGTTTACGCTGGCTGAAATTCAAAAAGTTGCAAAGGAATTTTGGAATGAAATAAATGGTGTAAATGTTATCGCATTTCATGGAAACATGGGGGCGGGAAAAACAACGTTTATACATGCATTGTGTGATACAAAGGGAGTTCGTGATATCGTTGGCAGCCCTACTTTTTCATTGATCAATGAATATAGTTTCAGGGAAGATGGTATAGACAGAAAGATTTTTCACATTGATCTTTACCGCTTGAACGATGAAGAAGAGGCAAGGCAGGCTGGAATTGAAGATTGCTTTTACAGCGATCATATTTGTTTCGTTGAATGGCCCGAAAAAACACCAGGTCTGTTACCTGATGATGTAATTCACGCATCAATAGAGGCAATTGATAGCGAAACAAGAAGAATACGAATCAGCGGGAAATAGTTATTTTTGATTGACGATAAAACAGTTAACCGACTTTTTCAAAGGGTATATTCTGTATTCCCGAACCACTAACCGAAACCTGTAACCGTAAATGAGTCAGCAGCGACCAACGATAAGTACTTCATTCAGCTATGAAACCCTGGAAGAGACCCTGGATATAAAGCCGAAAAGCTCGCAAATGCATATCGGTATTCCAAAAGAGATTGCTTTCCAGGAAAATCGTGTAGCCCTCACGCCTGATGCGGTTAGCGTATTGATTAGCAATGGTCATGCCGTCTCCATTGAGCATAATGCCGGCGACGCTTCGCATTACCGCGATAAAGATTATAGTGAAGCTGGCGCCAAGATCGTATATGACCGTGCAGAAATTTACAGGGCGCCTATTTTGGTAAAAAGCGCACCTGTGATAGAAGAAGATCTTCCTCTTCTGCAATTAAACCAGGTCATCATTTCCCCCATTCATCTCTCGGTACTGAAAGCAGAGATTTTGCAGAAGATGATGGATAAAAGAATAACGGCTATTTCATTTGAAAACCTCAAAGACGATAGCGGTTCCTATCCCATTGTACGAAGCATGAGCGAAATAGCCGGTAGTGCCGTAATGCTGATTGCCGCACAATATCTCAGCTCTGCCAATCATGGTAAAGGTGTGTTGCTTGGTGGTATCTCCGGCATTGCACCGACCAAGGTTATCATTATAGGTGCTGGTATAGTCGGCGAATATGCCGCAAGAGCAGCCCTCGCATTAGGAGCTTCAGTAAAAGTATTTGACAACAGTGTATACCGTTTAAAGAGGTTGCAGAATAACATTGGTCAGCGGCTGTGGACGTCCGTTATAGAACCGCGTATGTTGGCAAAGCAATTAAAAACCTGTGAAGTAGCGGTAGGAGCGCTTGCATCTGAAACCGGCAGAACGCCTATGGTGGTAACAGAAGAAATGGTGAGCAATATGCGGCCTGGCAGTGTGGTTATTGATGTCAGTATCGATCGTGGCGGCTGTTTTGAAACCTCAGAGATTACGTCACACGAACATCCTATCTTTTTAAAATACGGGGTTATTCATTATTGTGTTCCAAACATTCCATCCGGTTTTTCCCGCACTGCCTCGCAGGCTATTAGTAATGTGTTGATGCCTTTGTTAATGGAAGCGGGCGACGAAGGCGGTTTTGAGAATTTATTATGGCATCGCATACATTTGCGGAATGGCATTTATTTATTCAAAGGAGCATTGACTAATTTTTATCTGAGTGAGCGTTTTGATCTTAAATACACCGATTTGAATTTGTTGATTGCAAGCCAGCGCTAAAAAGAATGGGAAAAAAGATATCCCTTTTCCTTGAAAAATTTCGCAGAGTTACTTCCGGCGGATATTATATGCCGGAAATAGATGGGCTACGTTTTATTGCAGTGTTTTGGGTGGCAGCCCTCATGCATACCACTAACTTCATCAACGTAAAATTTTATGATAGTAAATTATTGCCTTCCTATGCTGCAGGGGTTGCAATAGAAGGCGGCTACGGAGTTTCGCTGTTTTTTATAATAAGCGGTTTTATACTGGCATTTCCCTTTGCAACACAATATTTACAAAATGGGAAAAAAGTCGCCTTGAAAGAATACTATCTCAGGAGAGTTACGAGACTGGAGCCACCCTATCTTGCCGCTTTATTGATTGCATTTGTTGGCCTGGTATTCATTAACAAGAAGTTTTCGTTTGGCGAACTACTGCCACACCTTGGCGCATCTGCAATTTATTCGCATCAATACATTTACGGAGAGAGGTCGTGGGTTCTCGGTGTTGCCTGGTCGCTCGAAGTAGAAATCCAATTCTATATTGTTGCTCCATTGATGGCATTTATTTACAGAATCAGGCAAGCCCGGATTCGCTACCTGGTCTTTTCAATTCTGATTACTGTATTTAGCATATATGCATTTAACAGGTTCTGGTCCGGGCAGACCGGTATTCAATATTCCATGCATTGCTTCCTGCTTGGTATGTTACTTTGCGACCTTTATATAAATGGAGTCCGCCTGAAAGGAAATGAAAACTATTGGTTTGGCGCCGCGTTGCTGCTCTTTTTGTTAATGCCATTGCTCATATCGATTTATGACATGCCTTCCTATCTTTTAAAACATCTTCTCTTAGCGTTGGCTTTTTTTGTAGGAATTACGAATAGTAAAATGAAAAAATTGTTAAGTCTTCAGATCATCAGTATTATTGGCGGCATGTGTTATTCAATTTATCTGATCCACTTCATGATAATGTCGACAGCGTTTCCCCTGCTGCAAAAGATTGTAATAACGAATCACTGGATTGCATTTGGTGTTTATTTTTTATTGATTATCATCCTCGTATTGGTTGGCGGAATGGTCTTTTACAAATTTATCGAGCAGCCCTGTATGAAAAAGGACTGGTACAAAAAGCTATTTCGTAAAACAAAAACAGCCGCCAGGTAAAATTTTTTGCCATTTTCTTAATTAAACGTTTGTTTAAATCAAACATTTGTTTAACTTTGCGCCTCATTTCGGGAGAACAACTATGGAATACAATGACAAACAAGTACAGATAATGGTAGCAGCCGAAGAGCTGTTTGCGGAAAAGGGCTTTGACGGTACTTCTGTTCGGGATATTTCAGATAAGGCCGGTGTAAACCTGGCAATGATTTCCTATTATTTTGGTTCTAAGGAGAAATTGCTGGAGGTTTTATTTACTTACCGTGCTGAGAGTTCCGTATTAAAAATGGAGAGTTTGTTGCAGGATAAAGCTTCTACTCCATTACAAAAGGTCTATCATCTCATCGATTATTACATTGACAAATTTCAAAACCAGACATGCTTTCATAAAATCATGTCTCGTGAACAGGTGCACAATTACAGAAATGCGATCACAGAGTCTATAAAAACATTTAAACGAAGAAATCAGGCATTGGTACAGCAATTGATACTGGAAGGACAAAAGAAAGGAGAGTTTAAAAAGAATATTGACGTTCCTATTATGATGGCCACGCTGGTAGGTACCGTAAGCCATCTTATAACCACTCAGCACTATTATCGCGAGATGAATAACCTTGAAGGGATGTCCGATGAAGACTTCAATAAACTCATAAAGAAAAAACTAAGCCAACATTTAAAATTTCTATTTAAAGCAATATTGACACATGAAGCGTAGATTAAACACACTTTTATCATTTGCAACGGTCTTTTTGCTGATGACTTCTCAGGCGCAGGAAAAGAAGGTCATCACATTATACGATGCAATTGATTTAAGTATCAAGAACAGTCACCAGTTGAAAAGTGACCAGGCTAAGATTGATGAAGCTACGGCCGAACTAAAAGAAGCCGTTGAAAAAAAATTACCCAATGCAACTGTATCAGGATCTTATCTCCGTCTGAACAGCGCCAATTTCGATCTCAAAACCGGGAAGAACGACAGCAGCGGTTCAGGCAGTGGTGGTGGATCGCCCAAGGTGAATCAGTTGGCATATGGTTTATTAAACATTTCTCTTCCCATTTATTCGGGTGGCCGTATCCGTTATGGAATTGAATCTTCCCGTTACCTTGCAGAAGCTGTGAAACTGGATGCAGACGCAGACAAAGATGCTCTCATTCAAAATACAATTGAAGCTTACGCTAATTTATTCAGATCCAAAACAGCAGTTAAACTGGTTCGTGAAAACCTTCAGCAATCTGAGCAACGAGTAAAGGATTTTACTAACCTGGAAAAAAATGGCATCCTTGCGAGGAACGATTTATTGAAAGCACAATTGCAATCATCTAACCTTGAATTGAGCCTGCTCGATGCAGAAAACAATGCACAGCTTGCAAACCTGAATATGAACCTGATGCTTGGTCTGCCCAATACTACCGACCTGGAAATGGATACATCAAATATTGAACGTAAGAATGATACAAGAACCCTCGATGAATTTGTACAGGTGGCTAAACAAAATCGTAAAGATGTATCGGCGCTTGCGCTGAGAAAAAAAGCAGCGGATGTAGGAATAAAAACCGCAAAAGCAGATATGTTGCCGTCTGTCCAGTTGACCGGTGGCTATATAGCCGCTGATGTGCCGAATGTATTTACTGTAACAAATGCATTGAATATCGGCGTTGGCGTTTCTTATAATATTGCGTCGTTATGGAAAACAAAATCAAAAATACAACAGGCAAATGCACAGGTTACGCAGATTGTAGAGTCACAGGCCATGCTGGATGATAATGTAACAATGCAGGTAAATAAAAGCTATCTGACGTTGATCAGCAACCGCAAAAAAATTGAGGTGAATGGCACAGCTGTAGAACAAGCAGAAGAAAATTACCGTATTGTAAAGAATAAATTTGACAATAGCCTCGCTACTACTACCGACTTATTGGAAGCAGATGTGGCACAACTGCAATCAAGACTGAATTATGTACTGGCACGTGCTGATGCCTTTGTGTCTTATCACAAACTTTTACAGGCGACAGGCACTTTAAGCACCGATTTAAAAAAATAACAAGAAACTAAAAATTATAAAGCTGTTTACAATGGAAGCAACGAATACTGAAACACAACAGGCTCCGAAAAAGAGAAACCCCATTTTCCCTATCATTCTTTTATTATTGGTAGTAGGTGGCGGATGGTTTGGCGTATCCAAATACATTCACGGTCTTCATCATGAGGAGACAGACGATGCGCAGGTAAGCGCCGACATCAACATGATCATTCCCCGCATTTCAGGTTATGTATCTGAGATAAGAGTAAAAGACAATCAATTGGTGAAGAAAGGCGATACTCTTGTGGTACTGGATAACAGGGATTACCTGCTTAAGTTAGATGAAGCAGAAGCTGCATTGACGGTGGCAAAAAGCAATCTTGATAATGCGAAAGCAATGTCAAACGCATCAAGAGCAAACATTGCGACATCTAAAGCATCTATCGGTACTGCAGATGCGCAAATAGAAGCCGCAAAAGTAACCGTATGGAGAGCTACACAGGACTATGAGCGTTATGCAAACCTGATAAAAGATCATTCAATAACACAACAACAATACGAGCAGGCCCTGGCTGCTAAGCAAACTGCAGAAAAACAATTAGCGATCCTGCAAGAACAGAAGAACCAGGCAGCACAGCAAACCAATGCCGTATCAGTTCAAAGTAATGCTACTGCCCAACAAATCGGTATTGCAGAATCAACGATCAAACAAAAGCAGGTTGACATCGATGCAGCGAAATTGAATCTATCCTATACTGTAATCATCGCTCCCGAAGCCGGCAGAGTTTCGAAGGTGAATATTCAAAGCGGACAGTTTTTACAGGCAGGGCAAGCATTATTCAGCATTGTACATAGCACTAGTGTTTGGGTTGTAGCGAATTTCAAGGAAACGCAGTTGGATAAAATGAAAGAAGGCCAGAAAGTGATTGTATCTGCAGATGCATATGGCGGACATAAGTTCGAAGGTGTATTGTCTTCGTTTTCTCCGGCAACCGGCTCTACGTTCGCTTTGTTACCTCCTGACAATGCAAGCGGAAACTTTGTAAAAGTAGTACAACGCTTACCGGTGAAAATTGAATTTACAGACTCGAATGATTCGCTGGTACATAAGCTTCGTCCAGGTATGAACGTGATCGTTGATGTGCATTTGGATTGATAAGAGTTTGCTTGGGATGGTTTGATTGTTTTATGGTTTAATTGTTGTTTCTAACATAACAATCAAACAATTTAGCCATCAAACCATAGTTTAAGGTTTTCAGATTTAAAGTGTTTTAGGTTATGCAACAAAATTCATTAGTAGAGTATGGTTCGAGGCGGGTGATCATAACACTCACTGCCATCATCTGCGCTTTATTGGAAATTGTAGATACTACAATTGTGAACGTGGCGCTGAATGATATGAAAGGAAACCTTGGTGCAACGACAAGTGAGATAGGCTGGGTGGTCACTTCTTACGCAATTGGGAATGTAATCATCATTCCAATGACCAGTTGGTTTGCCCAGCAATTTGGCCGTCGTAATTACTTCGCGGTTTCCATTATATTATTTACTATTTGTTCTTTTCTGTGTGGTAATGCTTCTGGAATTATAGAGCTAATTATTTTTCGGTTCCTGCAGGGAGTTGGTGGCGGCGCTTTGTTAACAACTTCTCAAACGATCATAACAGAAAGCTATCCTCCTGAAAAAAGAGGAATGGCGCAGGCAATTTATGGTTTAGGTGTTATCGTTGGTCCTACATTAGGGCCGCCTCTTGGTGGCTATATTGTAGAGCATTTTACATGGCCGTATATATTTTACATTAATATCCCTCTCGGTGTTATCGCCACATTGTTGACACTGCAGTTCGTAAGAAGCCCGAAATATGCCGAGAAAAGCGCCATTGGTGATATCGATTGGTTAGGTATTGGTTTACTGGCAACATTTGTCGGCTCGCTGCAATATATATTGGAGAAAGGCCAGGAAGATGATTGGTTCAACAGCAGTACAATTGTTGTACTAACGGTAACGGCTGTACTCGGCGCGTTCTTTTTTATCTGGAGAGAAATGACGTATAGAAACCCAATCGTTAACCTCAAGGTTCTTAAGAACGGTAATCTTCGCGTAGGAACTATATTATCATTTATCCTGGGCTTTGGTTTATATGGAACTACTTTTATCATTCCATTATATACACAGGCAACTCTCGGCTGGACTTCTACACAAGCTGGTATGCTGATGGTGCCTGCAGCATTAATGACGGCGTTTATGATGCCGATCATCGGACAGCTATTGCAACGCGGTATACCCCAGCAATATCTCGTCGCGCTAGGTATGCTTGGCTTTGTATTTTTCTGCGTCTGGGGATATAAAATAATTACGCCGGATACTTCAAAAGATAATTTCTTCTGGATGCTGATGCTACGTGGCGTGGCAATGGGCATGTTGTTTATACCAATCACCACGTTGTCACTAAGTTCATTGAAAGGAAGACAGATTGGTGAAGGCGCTGCATTTACAGGGATGATGCGGCAGTTGGGAGGCTCATTCGGTATCGCTGCTATCACAACGTTTATGGCAAGCCAGAACATGGAACATCGTAGTGACCTTGTCGCCAAATTGGATGTTACTAATCCGACAATACAGTCGAGGGTAACAGCTATGCAGAACAGCTTTATCGCAAAAGGGAAACCAATTAATATAGCTTTAGGCGATGCATATCAATCATTAGATTATTCTGTCACAAAACAGGCGATGGTGCTTTCTTATATGGATGTATTCTTTTATGTGGGTATAATATTCCTGGTTTGTATTCCATTTATATTAATGGTAAAAGGAAATAAAAAGAAGAAAGGCGAGAAAATGGATATGAGTGCAGCACATTAATCATGTTTCAACTTAATGATATTATTCCGGCTCGAAAGGCCGGAATTTTCTTTTCAATCATCTAAAATGATCAGGAGTTTTTAACGTATAGCGATCATGAATTGAACTTGAAATCCTGTATGCTGATGATGCTTTTACAGAAATCATATTCTACCTTATCATTACTACTTACAATCACAGTACGGCCATTACAGTATTTATCAATCAGGGAATGATAAAGTTCGATACCCTGCATATCGAGATTGGTGCAGGGTTCATCCAGCAAAACGATTTCGGTATTGGAAAATATACACTGCGCCAGTTTCACCCGTTGTTTCATTCCAGAGGAAAAATTGCGGATCTGCTTATGTGAAGCGTTTTTTAATGTAAGCTCAGAAATTATTTGTTCGATGTTAATGCCTGAAAGCAACGGCTTGAAATTCTGATGAAATGATAAGAATTCAGTCAACGTCATTTCCTCCACTACTTCCAGGTATGGCGCACAAATGGATATATGCTGATAAAGAGTTTCAATTGATAATTGATTATTGAGAATTGAATATTGAACATTTCCCTCACTGGCTTGCATTGCCCCGGCCAATACCTGCAACAACGTACTCTTTCCCGACCCATTTGGTCCGGTGATAGCATACGTATTACCAGATTGAAAATTGTACGTCAGATGACGGAAGATCCAGTCGCGGTTGAAGCGCTTGCCCGCATCAGATAGTGAGATCGTCATCGTTACTTCCTTTGGTAAAGCGTTTGATAATACCTCTTCCGCTTTCCCGGATAAATGTTACGATTTCGTCCCGTTCATCGGTAGCAGGCATTTCTTCTTCAATGTATTCTACAGCCTGCGTGGTGTTCATTCCTTTATTGTAGAGTATTCTATAGATATCCAGGATGTCGTTTATTCTTTCGATGCCAAATCCTCTTCGCTTCAATCCGATTGAATTCACCCCGGCATAACTGAGTGGTGTGCGACCGGCTTTGATAAAAGGCGGCACATCTTTACCAACCAGCGAACCTCCGGCGATATAAGCATGTTGCCCGATTTTCACAAACTGGTGTACAGCGCACATACCAGCTAGTATCGCCCAGTCACCCATCACCACATGACCAGCCATTTGCGTGTTGTTACTCATTATGCAATTGTTACCAACAATGCAATCATGTGCAATATGACTATAAGCCATGATGAGACAATTCTTACCAATCGTTGTTTTCTCCATATCCTTTGTGCCACGATTGATGGTTACAAATTCACGAATGGTAGTATTGTCACCGATTTCCACGGTGGTGCGTTCGTCTTCGAACTTCAGGTCCTGCGGTATAGCCGCAATAACAGCGCCGGGAAATATGCGGCAATTCTTGCCAATTCTTGCCCCCTCCATAATAGTTACGTTGGAACCGATCCAGGTGCCTTCTCCAACCACAACATCCTGGTGGATAACAGTGAATGGATCAATTTTTACGTTCGTTGCAAGCTTTGAATTGGGGTGTATATAAGTATGCGGATGAATCATGAAAATGAATTACAGGAAGTCCCGTTTTATACAAGGACGTGCAAAGTTAACAGTTCAGTGAAATAACGTAATTTTTTTTAAAAATCGTGTCTTAATGTCTGATTTAGTTTTGATTATGGCCCCTAAGGTTATGAATCGCACACATTCTTTGATCAGAAGCAATCAATCGGTTTACAGGTTTTCAAAACCCTTTCAGGCTCATGGATTGTCATCCCGATAGTTATCGGGAAACAATTGCCAATTGATGATTGCAAATCGCCAATTCTCTTCTGATATGACGTTTATTTGACTTTTCTCACAAACGCATCTGTTCATAAATGCCCTCCGAATCCTAAATTTGCGCTCCGAATATGCATAACCCACCCGATATACTCACATTAGCCTACAAGCATCCTGTAATGCAGGAGCAGTTGTCGCTGATGTATGAGCGGGAGCAACTGATGCCGGAATCCATCCAATACAGCATCCGTCGCTATCATCGCCATCGCCAATGGAATATGGACGATACGGGCATGATGGTGTATCATTACAAAAAGAACGACGAAGAAGAAAATTTTCTTGAATTACGTTTCTGTGTAGCGGGCAATACATATTGTCGCAAAAAGGAATCGGAGTGTGACGGATGTAAACTTACTGAAACTAAAAACTGCTCAGATAAAGCCGAAAGTGTAGATATTCTTAGCTTCCGTTTTTCACCTGCTGTACTTTCTCAGTTTGTAAAACCAAGAAGCACCAATGATATTCTTTCAGATAACATACTTTCTTTCCGACACGAGTCTTCGTTTACAAAAATTCTTCCGCTTTGCGGAAAAACAAGAATAGTCATTGAAGGTCTGTTGAATCACAACTTCAGCGATAGCCTCGAGAATATTTACATCAACGCCCAAACGCAAATGCTGTTGCTTTACAGTATGGACTGCATGGTTGGCGAAAAGCAGATCGATGTAATCAATTGCAAATTCCTGGCCAATGAGGCTGACCGTGAAAAGATCGTAAATGCAAGGGAAATATTAATTCAACATATCGGGGAGCCTATCACAATTAAAGAACTCAGCCGCAAAGTAGCGATGAATGAGTGTTACCTGAAAAAAGGCTTTAAAGAAATGTTTGGCGCCACCATCTTTGACTTTTACCAGAGCCAGCGGATGGAACATGCTAAATATCTTTTGTATGAAAAAGGGTTGAGCGTAACTGAGGTATCTCTAATGCTTGGCTATTCTTCTATTTCACACTTCTCTACCGCTTTCAAAAAACACACGGGGTTGAAACCTTGTGAGCTGTTACTGCATTAATTGATTTCTGATGTACGATTTACGATCTCTGATTTGTTCAACGATGAACGATGCTTTAAAATAAATTAGAAATCCTAAATCCGCCATCCTACATCCAACCTCAAACTTCAAACAAAAAACCTCAAACAAAAAACATTCCTATTTCTTCTCCCGCCTTCATTCCTGTAATTCATGATGTCGCGATCAAAAAGATACAAGCCGCTTTTATCATCGCCGATCAGTTCTAATTTATCGTTCAGTGTTCTGGCAGTTCTCTCTTCTTCTATCTGTTCGTTTACATACCACTGCAGAAAATTGTGCGTAGCATAATCTTTTTCCGTAAGCGATAAATGAACGAGGTCATTGATACTGTTGCTCACTTTCAGCTCATGCTTCAGGAATTCTTCAAACACTTTACGCAGTGAAGGAAAAGTAACCATCGGTTGTTCCAGTGCTGGTATAACGGCAAAGCCACCACGCTCATTAATATAACGGACGAGTTTAAGCATGTGTACTCTTTCTTCATCCGATTGTTGGTAGAAAAAATCCGTTACACCTTGCAGGCCTGGTTGTATTTCAGCCCATGAGGCCATTGCGAGATATGCCTGGGAAGATTCGGCTTCCATTTGTACCTGCCTGTTCAAGGCTTCCTGTATTGGTTTGCTTACCATGTTTCATTGGTTTTGGGATTACAATATAGTAAAATGATGTCGGATTTAGGATGGAGGATTTAGGAAGTACGATTTACGATTTATCGCAAAGCATCCGGATCTTTAAACAAATCAGACATCAGAAATCATCGATCAAACTTTCTTTTTAATGTAGGATTTCTGATTTATCGAAATGCATCATTCATCTCTAAGCAAATTCAAAATCGTAAATCATACATCACAAATTGCCTTTGATTTAGGATTTATTCCATTTTTCGTAAACAGGGTTTCTGATATCGTAAGCATCGACACCAGAAGCTTTCCAATATTTGCAACTTATATGTGCAGCTATCAAACCTTATATCATAACGACCGTACCGGTTATGTGATCCGTTGTGAAGAGTGTTCTAAGATTCAGGTGGCCTATGGTAATCTTGTAATGACATTTGAAAAATGTGATTTCGAGGCATTTCATAAATGGATCGGAAATGTGCATGAAAGCCAGCAACCTGTTCAGTCGCCTGCAGTACGTTCAATCATGATCCCATCACCTTGCCAGGGAATGCGGTTATTGCTTAGTTATAACGAATTGAAAGAACTGAACACGATGCTCGACGAAGCTGATACAGAATTACAATCCCTGGAGTTGATCCAGTTGTTTGAATAAACTTTATATAAAAATGTGGAATTGACGTGCGGTCCTATTCTTAGGACATCACAAAAAACAAAACAGATAAATAGTAGTAATGTGCTGCCACGAGGCGGCACTTTTTGTTGGCGAATGGTCAATAGTCAATGGACACTACCATTCCCGAAGCTATTCACCATTGACCATTCACCATTCACGAACCAATCCCAATCCCGCTTCCTCACTCGCATACATCCATCCATCTTTAATAATAAACCCACTGCTCACTACATCTTCTGCAAGGTCAAGGCTTCCATCAAGATCAAGATACTTTGTATGCCGACAGGCAAATGCTGTGTGCAGTGCCGCTGTAATGCTTACAATACTTTCATCATTGCAACCCCAAAACAGATCGATGCCTGCCGGTTTTGCTATCGACGCAATTTCAAAAGCGCCACTGATGCCACCGCATTTCATCAGTTTAATATTGAAAATACCGTACAGTTTCTTTTCTGCAATCGATAATGCAGATGTTGCATTCTTCAATGATTCATCTGCTGCGAGCTTTTTACGGACATTCCATGGTAGCTGTAATAAATCTTCATCAATCGAGGGTAATAATGGTTGTTCAATTAATTCTACATTTGAACGTTCCGTTTTAGCAAGAAAGCTTTTCAGATCATCAAGCTTATACCCGGTGTTGGCATCAACACGGATAATGAAATGATCTGCGAACTTTTCACGAAGCTTTATAACGCGTTCCGCATCCAGCTCTGCATTGAGCCCAGTCTTTACTTTTAATACCTGAAATCCTTTTGTTTTATAATCGGTAGCTTCTTCAATAGTATCCTTCACATCTTTAATGCCGATTGTCACCGATGTCATCAACCGTTCATGTTGCTTACCATAAAACTTTACAACGGGTACACCAAGATATTGCCCAAACGCATCGTGCAGCGCTATATCGATGCAGGCCTGTGTACCCGGTAGTTTGTTAAAGTGAAGGCGGCAATCATCAATATGTTTTAAAAACTCCCTGATGTCTTTGCCTTCAAGTTGATTGATAAAATCAGTTTGCAGATTAGCATAGGTTTGATCAGGCGTTTCGCCTACTACTTCAGGTGCAGGGTTAGCAGCGCCGATTCCTTTTATACCATTAACCAGTTCTATTTCAAAAAAAACATTTTCTACATCCGTGATCGTTCCCCTTGCAATGGTATAAGGCTTTTGTAATGCAAGATTCTTTTTATAAGCATTTACTGATTTGATTTTCATTTTAATAATTGAACGATTTACTAAGAGTTTATAAATGCAAATATTCTTTATTCTTAAATAATAAAAACAAATATGTTTTTACAAAAACGCAAACTGCATAACGGGGCAGTAATTTAAATTATAAACTTCCATTCAAACCATTTATATGAAAAAGCATATTCATGTTCTTTCTTGCATTTTCGTTACAGGTATATTAACCGCTGTTCTTTTTTTAAATAGCTGTCAAAAAATGCAAGACTTATTGATGAAGGAAAAATTGAAAATATTGATAAGCTTTCTGCAAAGGTGATAGCTCCTACATGTCCAGGATTGGTTGATGTAATGTCAACTGTAAGTATCCCTAAAACTCAAAACATTATGAACAACTTAATGAAACAAGTGTAGCTATGGAGCATTTATCCACTATACGAATTATGTTGAGTCGTTTTTAAACAGCTTCTTACTATTCAAAAATTGAAAATATCTTGGACAACAATAATTTATTTTATAACAAATAGTCATCCTGCTTCCTAAATTTTAAGTTGTCTTGTAAAGAATTTTAAATTATTGCAGATGCTTTCCATTAATTTCTGAGAGTAATCACTTTTAAGAAATAAAATCGTACAAAGAGTTAGATTAAATGTTCCATTAAAACATTTACGTTATACATATAAAACGGAAAAAGAATTAAGTACGACAATACAAAATTTTAAAGCGATTGCCCTGTTAATTTCTGATGCTTGTTCAATATATTCGTGTTAATCCTAAATTAAATGTGAGTTATTTATTTAAAGTGAATATCTCCTATAATTTACTTTATGGAAGAATATAATGACCAACGATTGCTGGAGTTGCTTAAAAAAGATAACCAACATGCGTTTAAAGAAATCTACCTGCGCTATTGGGACAAACTTTTTTCTGTAGCAGCTAATAAGTTAGATAAAAACCTGCCCCTTGCCGAAGATGTTGTTCAAGACATTTTTATAAGCCTTTGGCAACGCCGTTATTCTTTAGAAATAACTGTGAGCCTTTCTGCCTACCTTGCTACATCTGTAAAATATAAGGTGATTGATGCCCGGCAAAGAATACAAAGAGCCAAAAGGCTGAAAACAGAGCAAGCGCTTCGCATATCTGATAAGGATATTGGTACAGAGCAGCAATTGAGTTTTGAAGAGCTTAAAGACAGGCTTGCCGCACTCGTTGAAAAGCTTCCTGAAAAATGCAAGTTGGTGTATATGTTTAGCAAGGAAAATGGCTACTCGCAAAAGCAAATTGCCGAACATTTAAATATTTCTGAGAAAACAGTAGAATCACATCTTTCCCGCGCTATTAAATTGATCCGTTTAGGGTTAAAAGACCTGTCCCATATTTTTTTTCAGTTTTTTTTATTTTGATTGCAGGGGTTTTCTTTTTTCAGGCGACTGGTATATTGCACTGATATGGAGAAAGAAAAATTTACCCAAGATTGGCTGAATGACCTGGAAGCTAAATGGCTTAATGGTACCATCACAGATGAAGAAGCGAAGCTATATGCCGAATGGTATAATCAAGGCCATGAAAACCCTATAGAAATACCATCTTCCATTGCTGTTTCTGAAGAAGCGCATCGAAAAAAAATATTTGGGCAGATACAGGCGAAATTAGAAAGAAAAACCTTTTTAATACAGCCATACTTTGGCAGAATTGCGGCAGCGGTTGGTTTTATTATTTTTTTAATTTCAGGGGTATTGTTCTTCAAGTCAAAAAAAGATCCAGTAGCTCATTTAGAAAATGAGATTGAGCAACATACGGATATAAACCCTGCCAAACAAAAAGCTACTCTTACATTAAGCAATGGGCAGATTATTGAACTTGACAAAAGCTCAAATGGCTTATTGGCAAAACAAGGCGATGTCAAAATAGCAAATAAAGATGGCGCATTGATTTATGATGGAGCAAACAGCATCTCGGATATGCAATACAATATGCTCATTACTCATAACGGCGAGCAATATCCGATAATCTTATCTGATGGTACTAAGGTATGGCTCAACGCCGCATCGTCATTGCGCTTTCCGGTTCAGTTGGCAGATGGTGAAAGGAAAGTAGAGATAACCGGCGAAGCATATTTTGAAGTGGCGCACCATGTTCAAAAGAATGGAAAGGCTTTGCCATTCTTTGTTCGGGTAAAAACCACAACAGGAAATGAATGCGAAATACAAGTGTTGGGAACGCATTTCAATATAAATGCGTATGATGATACGGGCACTGTTGAAGCTACTTTGCTGGAAGGAAGCATCCAAATAAGCCATGATACAGAAACCAGATTGCTTAAACCGAGCCAGCAGGCGCAGGTCAGCAGGCAGCAAATGAAAATTATTAACGATGCCGATATAGAACAGGTGATGGCATGGAGAAACGGCTTTTTTCAATTCAAAAATGCAAACTTGCAAACAGTCCTGAACCAATTATCACGCTGGTACGATTTGCAAATTGTATACAAAGGAAAAATTACAGATCAACGTTTCGAGGGTAAAATTCCAAACACTGCCATGCTATCGCAAGTGTTAAGTGTATTAAAGAAAAACGAGGTTCATTTTGAAATAGAAGGAAAAAAAATGATTGTGCTGCCATAACGCCCTCACTTTTTTTCTCTTAAGGCTCATTTCAGAGATTTTTCGCGAATGCCCAAAATAAAGCTGGAGATGCTCGAGCATTCTTGTCGGCTTGGGTAGATTATTTATACAAATAAAATAGAACACTTATTTATAAACTGGAAAAATCGCATAAAGTGACCACTCATTTTCAATTGTAGCTGACCCTGTTATTCAGTTGAAGTTGACCCCTGTTATTCGGTGCAAACTGACCCCCTTTTTTTGTGGTTGATGTTGGGTTGTTTTATTAAGCCATAAATGCTGATACTTGATGATTCAAACTTCAGCATATGGCTAATAACACAATTGTTATGAGTAAAATCAGACAGATCCTGCGTTTATTTACGCAAGGCACAAGTAAGAAACAGATCAGCATACAAACTGCTATCGCCCGTAATACTGTTAAAAAGTATATAAGTAAGTTTTTAAAACTACGCTTAACAGGAGAAGATATCAGTAAGATGAATGATCAACAACTCGACGAGATTTTTGGCGCTCCTGGAATAGTCCCTAAATCATCCCGTTACAATGAGTTTCAAAAATTACTTCCTTCAATAGAGAAGGAATTAAAGCGCAAAGGAGTAACGCTGGCCGCTGTCTGGAAGCAATACATTGAAGCCCATCCGGATGGTTACAGGCAGACAAGTTTCTTTGAGTATTACAGAAAGTACGTCAACAAAGGCCAATCGGTAATGCATATTAATCACAAAGCGGGTGATAAAATGTATATCGATTTTTCGGGTGAAAAGTTGAGTATTACCGATAAACAAACCGGAGAGATAACAGCCGTTGAAGTATTTATTGCTGTTCTTGGCTGCAGCCAGCTTACGTACGTTGAAGCAGTGTTAACACAGCGTAAGGAAGATTTTATTCGAGCTTGTGAAAATGCATTGCATTATTTTGGAGGTGTGCCCGCAGCCATTGTTCCAGATAATTTGCGTACTGCGGTGACAAAAAGTAGCCGGTATGAACCAACTATCAATGAAACATTCGCTGACTTCTCTGAACATTATGACACAGTTGTCCTCCCTACTCGTACATACAGGCCCAGGGATAAGGCACTGGTAGAAGGAATGGTCAAAATTGTTTATCGCCGAATCTTCGCTGTGATTAATGCTGAAATTTATTTTTCACTGGACACTTTAAATCAGGCTATACATATACATCTGGAAGCACATAACAACACCTTATTGACAGGTCGTGAATACAGCAGAAGACAACAGTTTGAAGAGGTAGAAAGGGCGGCACTCCGCCCCCTGCCGGTTTATCGTTATGAGTTTAAACGGCAGGTTATTGTAAGTGTAATGAAAAACGGGCACGTTTGTCTTGCACCCGATAAACATTACTACAGTGTACCTTATCAATACATTGGCAAAAAGGTTAAAATACTTTTTAGTTCCGATCAGGTGGAAATTTTTTACCAGTATCAACGTATTGCTGTACACAAACGCAATCATCGAAAATATTTTTATACCACACTTAACGAGCACCTGGCTTCTTCTCATCAGTTCCTCAGTGATTGGACAGCAGAACGATTTATTGAACAGGGAAAAGTCATCCATGAAGATGTAGCAAACTTTATAACTACTGTTATTGAAACGAAGCAACACCCAGAGCAAGCTTATAAATCCTGTGCAGGAATATTAAACCTGGGAAGGAAAGTGGGACCCGTAAGACTGACGAATGCCTGTAGAAGAGCGCAGGAATATGGAGTGTATAACTTCCCCATTATCCAACAAATACTTGAAAAAAATCTGGATCATGTAAACGATCAAAAAGAACATTACAATGAGATGCCACAACATCAGAATATCCGGGGCAAAAACTATTACGAATAACTTTATTATTAATCAATAAAAAAAACAGTATGAACACAAACACATTGGAAAGATTGCGCATTATGCGCTTATATGGAATGTATCGATGTTTTAAAACAAGTCTCGAAAACAAAACGAATGAAACACTGACCTGCGATGAAATAACGGCCTTGCTTGTCGAAAGCGAATGGGATGACCGGCGTAACAAAAGCGTAGAACAAAGAATAAGATATGCTCACTTCCGCTATAAGGCCAACATAGAAGAATGGGATTTTGCCAAATCACGCGGCATCACTAAAAATCAAGTGTTCCGCTTAGGTGATTGTGATTTTATCCGTAACAATGAAAATCTGATAATTACCGGTGCAACCGGAACTGGTAAAAGCTATCTTGCTTCAGCAATAGGCTATCAGGCCTGTCAATTAAATTTTAAAGTTTTGTATACTAATACTACGCGCCTATTTGCACAACTTAAAATAGCCAAAGCCGATGGATCTGAAATACGAGAAATGCAAAAAATAGAAAAAGCTGACTTGTTTATTTTGGACGACTTTGGTATACAGACACTGGATCAGCAAAGTCGTTCCATACTCATGGAAATTATTGAAGACAGACATGGCAAACGATCAACAATCATTACCTCCCAGGTACCCGTAAAAGAATGGTACGATATTATCGGTGAAAAAACGATTGCTGATGCTATACTGGACAGGATCGTTCATAATGCCCATCGCATCGAACTAACAGGCGAATCCCTACGAAAAAAAGTTACCCTTGAAATAGAACAGAAGAAATAATTTTGTATCACCAATAAAACAACTCCGAACCTTCCACAAAAAACTCAACTTAGACTGGTCAACTTCGACCGAAAAAGGATGGTCACGATCTCCGATTATTCCATCCGATGGTTCTGTGACAATCCCTGCCGGCAGCGCAATTTCTGACGGCTTTACTGTATCTGTGAATATCAATAAATGGAAGTCATTCAATTCGGGCAGGCAATATGTAATACCTGTTCGACTTAACCACAGCGATGATATTGGCATAATATCCGGTCAGGATGTTGCTTTGCTACAATTAACTGTAGTAATAGAGTCTAATGCTGTTCAGATTGAGCCATCTTACGCCCCTAATTCCTATGGTTCAGGTAACGGCTTTAATATACCAAAAAGTACATTCATAGATCCGGCAACAGGCGCAGGTTATACTAATTTTACAGTGGAAGGGCGTTTTAAATTTGACGGGATCTTTGATGGCGATGGCTCTGGAGGGCGGTGGTTTAATGATTTGTTTTCCGGCTCGACTGTTTTCTTTTCAGTAACTTCCTCGGGTAGCCTACCACCTATTAGTGGCCCTGTCGCAAGTCTCATACAGATTCAATTGCACCAATGGTACAATTTTTCTTTGGTATTTAGCGGGAACAATGTTACTTATTTCATTAATGGAAAAAAGTATACAACACTCAGTCTATCTTCTCCTACCCCTTCATATGTTAATTTTGGCACTACTACCGGAACAGCAGAAATGCAAGTGGCCGAATATCGTGTTTGGAAAACCGCGAGAACTGCTCCCCAGATAAACGCTTTTAAATGCGCAGCGGATCCTACCGATCCTGACCTGGTAGGATACTGGCCGCTAAATACCACTGATCCTATAGATATGTTGAAAGATATCTCAGGGCATGGGAATAATCTGACTGCAGATGAGTCATCAACTTTTACTTTGGTGCCTGGTGTGAAATGCCCAGACTAAATGTGACAAAAGCATTTGAGTAGCAGGGATGCATCGATCGGTTAAAAAATTATTTAATTCTCATCAAAAAGATTTATAAATGAAAAAGGCAAAAACATATATCGGCAGTATATTTCTTATCTGTGTTTTGATAGCCTCTTGCGCAAAGGAAACCACCCCAAAGCCGGAAGTTTTAAAAGCATCGCTGCCCATTGTCGGCAGTGATGAATACTATGCAGCCCTTCGAGCCTATAAAAAAACAGACCATGCAATCTGTTTTGGTTGGTGGGGCAACAGTGGTGTGAGATCGGTTAGCCCGGATATGACCCTTCGTTATGAAGGGCTTCCAGACAGTATGGATATTGTAAGCTTATGGGGCGGCAAACCTGATCTAACCGATCCGGCTTGGGCAGAAATGCAATCCGTGCGCAAAAGAAAGGGTACCAAATTTGTTTTGGTGCTATTTGGCAGCACCGTAAACGATTGGATGCAAAAAAATGATAGTGCATTATATGCAAACGACATAATGGCTTCAATTGATACTGTTGCAAAAGCCATAGTTGATACAATTAATAAATACCAGCTCGATGGGTTTGATTTGGATTATGAACCAAATTTTGGAGATGGTGGCATTTTCGGGCATGGCGGCGCCGGAAGGGATGCCGGTGGGGATATCTATACCCAACGCCTCTTCAAAGCATTTTCAAAATACCTTGGGCCTTTATCAGGTACCGGAAAGACACTGATTGTTGATGGGGATTGTGAACCGGGTATAACAAGCAGTATAGACTATCTGGTGCAGCAAGCATACGGTTCGGACGGACCTGAAGACTTGGAATACAGGTTTCATAAGTTTGGATTCGACGTATTGCCTTCAAAAAAATTTGTAGTAACGGAAAACATGCAGCAATACGGAGCTAGGGGTACTTCCTTTTTTTACAAGGGCGCAGATGTCGGTTCTGTGCTCGGCATGGCTTATTGGAATCCTATTGAAGGCAGAAAAGGAGGCTTTGGAGCTTATATAATGGAAACAGATGCAAAATCAAACCCTCCAACAACCTTTTATCATTTGCAAACAGGCATCCAGATACAAAACCCTGCACCAAGATAAAAATCAAGAATTATGAAAAAAATAATGAACAGAAAATATTTCATGCTGCTGGCGATGCTTGCAGGATTGATAGGGATAGGCAGTTGCAAAAAAGATGTCGCGAGCACAGAGCCGCCGATTGCATACCCGTCAGGAAACAATGGGGAGTACAACCAAATTACAGTAACAATTCCAATGGTGGGGTCAAAACCCATAATAAGTGATTTAAAAATTCCTGTAGTGCTTACAAGAGCTGTTCAAAGCAATGTGCAGGTAACGGCAAAAATAAATACTGATAGCAGCGCCAGAATAGCATACAACACCCAGTACCTCGAAACATTTGAGCTTTTACCGATAGGCAGTTGTACGCTTGTAAACAATGGAGTGGTAACCATTAAAAGTGGAAACACTCAATCTTCAGATTCTGTTACTGTACACTTTACTGATTTTTCCAACGTTGATATTTCTAAAACTTATTTGCTACCGATAACACTTGAGAGCGCTACAGGTGGTGTGG
Source organism: Chitinophagaceae bacterium (assembly GCA_049840875.1). Lineage (GTDB taxonomy): Bacteria > Bacteroidota > Bacteroidia > Chitinophagales > Chitinophagaceae > JAFDYH01. The sequence continues at coordinate 179,134 of JASGJE010000014.1, forward strand.
ATGTAAGTGATGCAAGGAACACGATGTATGTAGTCGTGTCCTTCCTAAATATATCGGTGAGTATCCCTTCATCAGGTAGCAACACTCTTCAGGCTGTAATTAATATAACGCCCGATAGCAGCGTTTCAGCGGAGCCGGTGCCAGAGTTTGCTGCTACAATCAACCATGGCATTTCATTTGATATTAAAATAAATGTACAACAAAACGATTCGTTGATAGCAGCGTACAACATGCAAAATGGAACTAATTACATCCCATTCCCTAAAGGCTCTTTCCAATTAGCGAAAAGCGAGGTAAATATACCTGCGGGCTCAACCGTTTCTTCAGATTTGTTTCAGATAAAGTTGACAAATGTTTCAGCATTTACCAGTTTGGATATGAGTTACATATTGCCATTGCAGTTAAAAAATGATCCTGCAAACCCGCCTGTTGATGATATAAACAATGTTGTTTATGTTATAGTAAAAGTCAGGTACGAGAATATAGACCCTTCGAATAGCGGGCTTGAAGGCACAACGATGAGCCGGGAAACCTGGACAGCAACAAGCCCCACGGGCGAATCTTTTGTTTTTCCTGCCTCCAATACAATTGATGGGGATAACAGCAGTATTTGGAAAGCTGCTGAATTGCCTGGCGCTATTGACATAGACATGGGTTCGACTCAAACAGTAAAAGGTTTTTTTGTTGTGCCAGGTTATTTTTTCAACACTATTTTGGATTTTACGCAAGTCGAAATTTTATCAAGCAATGATGGCAATAATTGGAGATCACAAGGTACTTATAATGGCCCACCCTTATTCGACCAGAACCCTGTACAAATAAAATTTATCGGGCCTGTTACGGCAAGATATTTCAGGGTCAATCTTATTACTTCTAGCAATTGGCTTAACCAGTCGGCAATAGCGGAAATTGATGGGGTGCAATAGAACCCGAAGTGGCTTTAATGACTATGTAAACAAACTGATCCTATATGAAGCCTAAAGCCATTCGTTACATTTTTTATCGAATGTAATGAATGGCTTTTCTCATGCTCAATTTCAAAACGTACTTTTTTTTGGGGAGCTTACAAAGGCAACCTCACTGCTTTTTGGCAATTGAATATAGGATCCTTTAATAATGGATTCCAGATGGGATTTAATTACCGGTTGCACAAAAAAAGAAAATAAGGCGATAAGCTTCGTCAACAACTTATTCAGATTTGTTTTAGATGTAGAAGTTGCTGTATTGCCGGTACGATTTTGTCAACTCCTTCCTGCAACGGTAATAACACCGGTATGTTCAGTCTTGCCTCATATTCTTTCTGAAATGCAAAGGCTTCTTCGTTACTGCAATGCTCCGTATTCAATGCAATAGCAATAACAGTTGAACCAAACTGCCGTATCAATTCTATTTCCGACTCTACAGAATGTATCTCTCCCCATGCAGGATCGTGCTCATAATACTTCCGCTTCGGGGCATGCACAAGAATGACTGATTTTGCATTACCCGACACCAGCATTTCTGAACCGCAAGGCCCGCTCGGATTGCGCAATGCTGATTGTCCTTCTATCAATATTACGTCGGCATTGGTTTCTTTACTGCAACTCAGTATGGCGTGTTCCAATTCACCGGATACAAAATCATTCAGTGTGGAATCAAAAATAAAACCGTACTTACCTCCTTGTAACCAACCGGTTTGGCCGGTATAAATCATCTGTGCATTAATGCCTGCTTTGTTGCAGGCGTTCATTACGAATCGAGTTGTAGTGCGTTTTCCCAGTGCACAATCGGTACCGATCACTGCAATGACAGGTGTTTTTAAGTGAAATATATCACCCGTCCAGAAATGCAGATCTTTTCTCTTCTTCGGAATTCGTATATCGGTAAGCGCTACTCCGTTTTCATCCGCCAGTTGTTTAATATCCGGTCGTTCATTTAAATGATCATGCAGGCCGTTTATGATCGACAGCTTATTCTGTATAGCAGTTTTCACTTCTTCTATAAGATCTCCCGGAAATACTCCGCCTGCGGTAGCAACGCCTACTATGCAATAAACAGGTTTCGTTATCAACGCTTCTTCTACAGTTTTGAATACAGGAATATTTCTCTTTTTACCATCCAGCACTTCACCAGCGTCACGACCGGCATCAACATGATCTACGACGCCAACAATTTCAAAACGCAAACTCTCCCTGATAAGGCCATGCGCTGTTTTTGCATTGTCTGTTGCCAGCAACCCATTGGTAATGATAATTGCCTTTTCCATTTTATAGTATCACCCTGAGCTTGACGAAGGGTGTGGCCCTAAAAATAGAATTTTGTTCTACTATTTTATCATAAATTAGTAAAAAAATCTACAATTAGAATTAAAAATAGTCATTCATATCTGTATGCTTGATAAACTGGATATAGAAATACTCAATTTGCTGCAGCAGGATGCGATGCTTACAATTAAGGATCTTGCCAAACGGTTAAAGCTCACAGCTACACCCATTCACAAGCGAATAAGCTGGATGGAAAAGAATGGCATCATAAAGGGTTATCGTGCCCTTATTGATGCCGAGAAGGTTGGTAAATCACAAACAGTTTTATTAAGCCTTCATATGGAAAACTATACGCCGAAGAATATAGCGAGTTTTGAAAAGCAGGTAGCAAAAATGCCGCAGGTGCTCGAATGTTATCATCTCGCTGGTACCATCGATTATCACCTGAAAGTTATTGTAAAAGACATAAAAGAATACGACCAGTTCCTGATGCAGATAGCATCGATTCCGATTGTATCGGTTGTCAGCAGTTTTATTGTATTACACCAGGTAAAGCAAACCACACATATTCAGTTATGAAGAAGTTACTTTTATTATCAGCAATCCTTTTTGCAGTAGTCGCAAATGCACAATTGAAAGACAAAATCAAAAGTATTGATTCTGCGCTTACGTATCTATATCAGCATCAGTTGTTCAATGGTACTGCTCTTGTCGGCGAAAAAGGAAAGGTGATTTATAAGAAAGCATTTGGTATTTCTGCCGCAAAAAATGGCCAGCCACTCACAACCGCATTATCATTTAACCTCGCATCTGTTTCCAAACAGTTTACTGCAATGATGATTATGCTACTCAAAGAACAGGGCAAGTTGAAGTATGATGATCCTGTACAGCAATATTTACCAGAGTTTCCGTATCCATCGGTTACTATCCGTCATTTACTCACACATACTTCCGGTTTGCCGGAGTATTTCGATTTTGTAGAGCGATACAGGAACCTGTTAGATACATTGACGAATGAATCGCTGATGAGTTTACTGGCAGAAAAGAAACCACCCATGGTTTTTCAGCCCGGTGAAAAATGGGAATACTGCAACACCAACTATTGCACATTGGCTTCTGTTATTACAAGAGTATCGGGAATAACACCAGATAAATTCCTCGATCAATTCATTGCAAAACCACTCAAACTCAGCAACACGTTTATCTATAGTATCAAAATGAAGAGTTATCCTTCCTCCCGCATATTTGGTTTTCATTATGAAAATGGAAAGCCACAGGCTGAAGACCTTGTGTGGATGGATGGGATAATGGGTGATGGCGCTGTATATTCTACCGTTGAAGATCTCTACAAATGGGAGCAGGCGCTATATACTGAGAAACTTGTAAAGAAAGCAACCTTTGATGAAGCAATTACTGGTGCTAAATTGAATAATGGCCAATCAACGGATTATGGGTTCGGATGGTTTATCGATGAGCCCGGCGTGAAAGTATCGCATACCGGAAGCTGGGTCGGTTTTCGCAACCTGATCGTTCGCTATTTGCAGAAAAAGCAAACGGTGATATTACTTGACAACTCAAGAAATACAAAAGCAAGAGCGATAGTAGAAGCGATCATGGAAGACAAGCCGTATAAGCTACCACACACAGAGTTGATATCAAATGTGCAATTGATAGACGGTACAGGCCTTGCCGCAAAAAAATCTTCGGTACGGATACTGGACAACCGCATTTTTGATACGGGAGACCTTACTCCATTCCCGGCCGAAACTGTAACCGACGGTCATGGGTTAACGTTAGCTCCCGGTTTTATCGATAGTCATAGTCACCACGACTGGAACCTGGATAAGAACCCGGACGCTATCGCAGTCACCAACCAGGGTATTACGACTATCATAGTTGGGCAGGATGGTGGATCTGACCCTGTTGATACTATTAAAACATTATTTAAAGATCATCCGATCAGTATTAATATCGGCACGTATACCGGCCAGGCATCGCTGCGTGAAAAAGTAATGAAGCAAACTGTGCTTCGTGCTGCAGACGCCACCGAAGTGGACGCGATGAAAAAGTTACTGGCAGAAGATATCCGGAAAGGATCTTTCGGTCTATCAACAGGACTGGAGTATGAAGAAGCTTTTTATTCCACAAGAGATGAAGTCATTGAGCTGGCAAAAACTGCTGCGGCTGCGGGTGGCCGTTATATCAGCCATATCAGAAGCGAGGATATTAACATTGAAACCTCACTCGACGAGATCATCAATATAGGCCGTGAGGCGAAGCTTCCGGTGCAGATATCACACTTTAAAATTGCCATGCGCAGTAAATGGGGCAACGCGGACAAATTGCTGGCAATGCTGGACGCCGCCCGTGCCGAAGGCATTAACATTACAGCTGATTGCTATCCTTATACGATGTGGTCATCCACCCCAAGAGTGTTATTTCCTAAAAAAGATTTTACCAACGCAGCCAGTGCATTGTATGCTACAGAAGAATTGTTTGATCCATCTGCGTCTGTAATGACACATTTTCCTGCTAATAAGAATTATGAAGGGAAAACGGTTACTGAAATCGGGGTCATGAACAATGAATCTCCTTCGGCGGCATTAATGCGATTGATAAAAGAAGGAGAAGAGAAAGGGGGAAGTATCGCCGGCGCTTCAATGTCCGATGATGATGTAATAAGTTTTCTGAAATGGAATTACACCAACATCTGTTCTGACGGCGCCGATGGCGGCCACCCCAGAGGATATGGTGCCTTTACACGTGTGCTTGGCCGTTATGTACGGGACAAGAAAATAATGCCACTGGAAACGGCAGTTTATAAGATGACAGGATTAACTGCAGAGCATCTCGGCATCACCGATCGCGGATTGATAATGCCTGGTTATTTTGCCGACCTCGTATTATTTGATCCTGCTACGGTGGCGGATCAATCCACATTTACAGATGCCAAAGCATTGTCATCTGGTATTGCCATGGTATGGGTAAATGGGAAAATGGTATACAAGGATAAACAGCCTACGCATGAACATCCCGGTATGTTTGTGCCGAGAACGGGGGCTGAGAATTGATAATGCCACATTTGGCGTTTAGCCTTCAGCTTATAGCATACAGCCTATTGCTTTTAGCTCTTTCTTATCTCTTTTATCGTTTGTTCATCATCATTAGTCAAATGAAATTTTGATACCGCCAGTCGTTGCGAGCCATAGATACCAGAATGTCCGCTGAAGTAATAAGCAGTAAAGCAGGCGACAGCATAATACAATACATTTCCCGAGCCAAACAATTCAATTCCCATCATCGTACAGGCCAGCGGTGTATTGGTAGCGCCGGCGAATACAGCAATAAAACCAAGCCCCGCAAAAAGATCAATGGGAGCGCCGGTAACCACCGCCAGTGTATTGCCAAGGGTAGCGCCAATAAAGAACAATGGTGTTACTTCCCCTCCCTTAAACCCGGTGCTTAATGTAATAGCTGTGAGTAACAATTTCCAGAACCAACTCCATGTATCGCTGCCGCCAGCTTTGAATGCAGATACAATGCTTATTCCATTGTTTGGGTTCGTTACACCAAGACCGAGGTAATCAAATGTGCCCAGTGCATAACTGATGCCCACCACGACAATTGCGCCAGCCACGGGTATCAACCAGGTTATACGGATATACTTTGCTGCTTTATTTTTAATAAAATGAGAGGCTTCTGCAAAACAAAAACCCGCCAGCCCGAAGGCAATGCCTGCAACGATCACTTTTACCAGCAATAAAAAATCAAATGAGATCCATGGCGCCCATTGGATGGCTGTGTGCATTTCATTGGTAAATGCGATACTGTATTTCGTATGATGAATACCGTAAGCGGAGCAGGTGATATCGGCCAATATGCTGGCAATGAGGCAGGGTATCAAGGCATCATATTTTATTCTGCCGATGGCCAGCACTTCCATAGCGAATATGGCGCCTGTAACCGGTGTGCCGAATACAGCGCCGAAACCTGCGGCCATTCCACAGAGCAACAATATTCTTTTCTCCCGCTGGCTCACTTTATACCAACCGGAAAATAAGAATGAAATACTGCCACCCATCTGAACAGCCGTTCCTTCACGTCCCGCAGAGCCGCCAAACAGATGTGTAATGATGGTAGAAACTAAAACGAATGGCGCCATTCTTAATGGTATACCACCGCCGGGTTTATGAATTTCATCCATGATGAGGTTATTACCTGCATCAGAATTCTTTCCATAGAATTTATAAAGAAACGTAATGAGTATACCTGCTAACGGTAAGAGAAAGATAAGCCAGAGGTGATGCCATCGTGTTGCAGTTGCAAGATCCAGTAGCCAGAGAAATAATGCCACCAACGATCCTGTAACGATAGCAACGGGTACGATCAATAAAGTCCAGTAAACTAAATGCCTTGCAATTTTTACTTGTTCGAAAGAGTATTTGCTTTTATTCATCCTACAAACAGATTTTAAGAGAATTAATATTCCTGGTTGTAGGCGCCATCAGCTTTTGAAGCGGTTGGATCAGGAAGACACCATTTCCTGTGAAGTAAAGAGTAAAGATATGTATTTATTCTAATCCTTCAAGATCTCAGAAGAAAAGAGAAAGAAGTCACTTAAAGGCTAAATGCTCAAAGCTGAACGAAACAGCAAAGGAGCAAGAAAAATGTCGGCAGTGTCATGTCCGGTATTCTTTTAAAACGTGGTTGTGAAGTTTGCTGTTACTAACCGGGAATTAAGCTGCACAAAGATTTTCCGATATTCATTTTTCGCAGCAACACTTTATTAGCGCCATTAATATTATCGCTTATACATAACTGGTAGTATACAATATATTTTATTAGATTTAAATGTTTTCTTATCATTTATTGTAGTAAGGTATATATGCTTTATCTATTATGTTTTTGTATCGCGACTTGTTAGTAACTTATTACGCATTAGTGTATTAAACCATTTTAAAGATTAAAAAAACTCTTATGGAAAAGAGCAATTAAAAACATCATAAGCCGTTTGTTAAAGCAATGCAACCCTGTGGAAACCGGTTAAAAAAAGGATGAAGAGAACTTCCGGATGGCTTCATTTCTTTATGATAACTGCTTATCATGCGTTTGCAAACAGGAGTCAAGTGTTGAAAGTATGCTTGTAACCATGCTTTGTAAAAACAAATGCTTCTGAATAAGAACTATTGATTTTTAATCCAATAACTTAATCTGAAAAAATGAAACAAAATTTAGTCCGTGGTATACCCGTGTACCTGATGTTCCTCATTCAATCTACAGCTTTTTCCCAGTCTACTGCCAACAGCGCACCTGCTTCAAATGGAATATTCGGTGCTGTATCGGTAGTTTTAAGCAATGGTAATTATGTAATCGCCGATCCTTCGTGGGATAATGGAGCGGTTAGTGATGTAGGTGCTGTTTACCTGTATAACGGTACTACACATGTGCTAATTAGTACGCTCACCGGCAGCACCGCCAACGATAAAGTAGGTATTGGCGGCGTTGAAGCCCTTCCAAACGGAAATTATGTTGTATTGAGCCCTAACTGGCACAATGGTGCGTCCGTTAACGCCGGCGCCGTTACCTGGTGTAATGGAACGACAGGGACAGCAGGCGTCGTCAGCAGCACGAATTCACTGGTAGGGGGTAGCGCCAACAACCAGGTAGGTGTAGGCGGCATAGTAGTATTGACCAGCGGAAGCAATTACGTGGTAAACAGTTATTACTGGGATAATGGCCCCTCCCTTGATGCAGGAGCCGTTACCTGGGGAAACGGAACGACTGGCATCTCCGGTGTAATCAGCAGCAGCAATTCACTGGTTGGCAGCAGCGCCAATGATAAGGTAGGTATAGGAGGAGTAGTAGTGCTCACCAACGGCAACTATGTGGTAAGGAGTTTTAACTGGAACAATGGTGCTGCCAGTAATGCTGGAGCGATTACCTGGGGCAATGGTGCAATGGGTACAGTGGGGACCGTCAATAGCACAAACTCTCTTGTTGGAACTACCAGTAACGACCAGGTGGGCTTCCAGGGCATTACTGCTTTACCCAATGGAAATTATGTTGTAAAAAGCGTTGATTGGCATAATGGCTCTTCCGGAAATGTGGGCGCTACTACGTGGGGCAATGGAACTACAGGAATTGCCGGTATAGTAAGCAGCGGTAATTCTCTTATCGGAGGCGCTAATTAACAGGAATGACTCTCCGTTTCGGGGAATTGTTTAATAGGTATTTAATTTAAGACAGGCCCCGCCACTTTTGAGGCGGGGCTTATTGTTGGAATGTGTGAAGCCTAAAGCTGAATGCTCAGAGCCGAATGCTGAAGGCAATCACGCTGTTTTCATTGTGTATTGAATACAGAGTGTTGAATATTTTCAGAAACGACTGTTCATAATGCTTTTACTATTCCACTACTTTCCGCATTGCGTAAACGAAATTTCTTTTCTCGATATGTCCCTTAATTATCAGTAAATATTTTTACAGCCGCTGCTTTTATCGGCTCATTCCACACCTTTTCTAAACCTGCAATTCTGACGATAATTCATAGATAGACTGTTTCTCTGTAAGAAGCAGTACGCGATGCTTTGCCCTATTGCGTCTCAGTCACCAAAACCATCAACAATGAGAAGAACATTCTTACTGCTTTTGTATTTTATTCCTGTATTTGCAGTAGCACAAAGTCCAAAGGGTTCTGTTAAAGGCACTGTCTCGACATCGGATGGTAAACCGGCCCCGTTTGTTACCATTCAATTGAAAGGGATTAAAAAAGCCGCTATTACTGATAATAACGGGGGCTTTGTATTCAACGATCTCCTGGCTGATACGTATCATCTTTCGGCCACACTGGTTGGCCATGAACCGATCGAACAACAGGTAAGTGTAACCGAAAATAGTACAACCGTCATTTCTATTCAGCTAAAAACTTCAGAGCAGGAATTGAAAGAAGTAGTGGTAAGCGCCAACCGTAAATCATACATTTCTGAAAAACCTTCTGCTTCACTGCGCCTGAATGCCGAACTGATAGAAGTGCCTCAGAATATTACTGTCGCTACCAAACAAACGCTGACGGATATGGGCTTATTAACAAAGAGTGAGATCTTCCGTATTTCCAGCGCTATCACGAAAAGTTATGGATCGGAGCTTGATCTTACTTTCCAGATAAGAGGAATCAATTCTACGTACGGTACCTACAGAAATGGTATCGGTGGCCCTATCTGGTGGAATGCGCAGGAAGATGCATCTATGATCGAACGGATGGAATTTGTAAAAGGCCCTGCCGGTTTTATGCTGGCAAATGCAGAACCCGGCGGTTTAATAAATGTTGTAACCAAACAACCTACGCATCAACAGATAGCTGAAGTTGGCTTTGGTGTTGGTAGCTGGAACCAGATGCGTACCAATCTCGATCTGGGTGGTGAATTTAAAAAGGGAGGTAAACTTACTTATCGCTTTAATGTAGGTGCGGAGCAACGTAAGGACTTTTATCATTTCGGAGGCTTTTACCGTTATTGGTTTTGCCCGGTATTAAAATATGATTTCGATGAGAATACAAGCCTGAGCTATGAGTTTAACTATGTGAAAGCGGCGGCACAGGAAAATGCGCACCAGTCTATCACCATCAATGGTGACTTTGAAAAGCTACCGATCGACTTTGCGATTAATGATCCTAATAATCCTAAGTTCTGGGGCGCTGATGTTTATCATAAACTAACGCTAAGGCATAAACTAAATGATGACTGGACATTGAATGCGCAGGCGGCGTATATGACTACTGACTGGGATGGAACGACGATGTTCCTGCAAGGTATTAATGCAACAAAAGACACGATTGACCGTGATAATTATTCAAGCGACTGGACTGGTAAACTGACCAATATGCAATTATTTATGGATGGTCATTTTAAATCCGGTGTAAATGTTGATCATAAAGTGCTCATTGGTATCGACTATGGCCAGGGCAATGAAGGAAGCACGTATGGTGATGTGTGGGAGAATAACCCGTATCCATTGGCGATTACCAATCCTACATATTATCTGCCAAAAGATACGCTGACGGTAAAAGATTATATGAAGAGCAGTTGGTTAAGCACCAATCGGTGGGAAGCATTGTATGTGCAGGATCATTTAAAACTGTTTGACAAGCTTATTGTCACGCTGGCAGGGCGGCTGACGCATTTAACAACAGGACAGGATTACAATACGCCTCCTGATGATCCTGATTATGAAATAAGCGATACGAAGTTTACACCACGGCTGGGATTGACATACCTGTTTACAAAAGATATCTCTGCTTATGTGCTGCACGATGAAAGCTTTCTTGCACAGCGCGGTGCTATATATGGAGGTGGAAGGCTTCCACCACTCACCGGTAGCAATAATGAAATTGGAATAAAGGCATTGCTGTTCAAAAAACAATTGTCAATTACTGCATCAGTTTATGACATACGGAAAAATGATGTGGGTACTGCTGATCAGTTGCATCCAGACTTTTATTTAAAGACCGGTCAGATAAGAAGTACTGGTGTAGACTTTGACATTGCAGGAAGAATAACGTCGAGCCTTTACATCAATGCAAACTATGCGTATGCAAATGCCCGCATTACAAAAGATGAGGATAAAACATTGATCGGTCTTCAGAATAACGGCTCTTGTAAGAACCTTGGTAACGTATGGCTGAAGTACCAGGTGAGTGGCGGAACATTGAAAGGGCTTGGCATTGGTGCAGGGTATCAATATACGGACAAACGAAGCGCCGTTTATCCCGGATGGAACAGCGAAACAGGTAATAAATATCTTCCTTCTTATAGTTTATTCGATGCTTCATTATCATATACGAGGGGCCGGTTCAGTATCAATCTGAACGTTTATAATCTAACCAATAAGCGATATGCAACAGGGGGTTCCTGGTACCCTGATATGAATGAGTATGTTTTTTTTCCGGGTACACCACAAAATTTCAGGTTGCAGACAACATTTCGATTGTAAGCCACGAAGGCAACGAGGCACAAAGTATTTTTTGCCTGAATGGATTATAGACTATTGACCATCGGTAAAATATTCTATGGCCTTTGTTTTGTGCCTATTAGCGCATCAGCACATTGCCGCATTATCACATTTGCTTGTCTTTCCTTATCGCGTAAACATCTTTCCCGATTTTGACAATAAAGCCTGTATAGTGAAAATAAATTTGCAGTCCTAATTAAACAATTCAAGAATAAAGGGCCATTCCTGGTTTTTCTTTTACTAAAAGTTTTTTCAGGTCTGTGCCCGACTAATATCTAAACCCAGAACGTAAGCAATGAAAAGAATTCTATTATTTGTGTTGTGTGCAGCGGCAATAGTAACAAAAGGATTTACACAACAGGAAAAAGGATCGATAGCAGGAACAATAACAACTACTGACGATAAGCCTGCAGGAATGGTAACCGTATCGGTAAAGGGAACAAAGAAGAACACATTGACTGCAGATGATGGCTCATTTGTATTTCACAACATAGCTCCCGGCAATTACGAACTGGAAATATCATTAGTAGGTTATGAAACTATCATCTCACAGGTCAACGTTGAGGTAAATAAAACAACGACTATCGCGAGGAAACTGCAGCTTTCTGATAAACAATTACAGGAAGTAATTGTAAAAAGCGGGTTGAGAAATTACAAAGCAGGTAATGCGTCTTCGTCGCTTCGGTTACAGGCGCCTTTGCTGGAGATACCTCAGAATATACAGGTTGTAACGAATAAGGTATTAACGGATCAGCAAGTGATCAGCATGAGCGATGGACTGATAAGAAATGTAAGTGGCGCCGTACGCCTTGATCATTGGGCGGATATGTACACCAATATCGTATCGCGTGGATCACAGATACAGGCTTTTCGCAATGGCTTCAACGTTGTAAGTTCTTACTGGGGCCCGTTGACAGAAGACATGAGCTTTGTGGATCACATTGAGTTTGTAAAAGGCCCGGCAGGATTTATGCTGGCGAATGGTGATCCCAGTGGTTTATATAATGTGGTGACCAAGAAACCAACCGGCCAGACAAAAGGTAATGTGGAAATGACAATGGGTAGTTATGATCTCTATCGCGGTACCGTGGACCTGGATGGCAAGTTAAGCGCTGACGGCAAATTATTATATCGCTTCAACTTGATGGGGCAGAATAAGAATTCGTTTCGTGCGAATGAATTCAATAACCGTTACAGCATTGCACCAGTTATCTCTTACCAATTAGATGAAAAAACAAAGCTGACATTAGAATACACCTTGCAACATGCGAAGATGAGTGATGTTGGTTCCTACTATGTGTACTCAACAAAGGGATTTGGAACATTGCCCTGGGATTTTACAACATTGCCTTCAGGCATGGAGCCGACAACAATGAATGATCATAGTGTATTTGTGAACCTGCAACATCAGTTAAACAGTCAATGGAAGATAACTGCACAAGGCGCATATTTCAATTATAGGCAGATCGGTACTTCTATGTGGCCCGCCGCAGTAAATGCTGATGGCACCATGCAGCGTGCCGTCAGCAGTTGGGATGCAAAAAGCCAGATGACATTGATGCAGGCGTTTGTAAATGGAGAAATAACTACGGGCGTTATCCGTCATCGCATTCTTGGTGGTATTGATGTTGGTACAAAAAATTATCTGGCCGACTGGGGGCAATCCCATGTATTGGATTCGATTGGTGGTGAATTTAATACACTGGATCCTTCTTACGGTATACCATCAAACGGCTATCCTTCCTTCGATCATAGCTGGAGCACACTCGAGCAAAGAGCACAGGCTGCAGGAGGCATCATTACACAACGCTATACGGGAGTATATGTACAGGATGAATTAGGATTTTTAAATAACAGGGTTCGTCTTACACTGGCAGGTCGCTATACTTATGTAAAGCAATCGGAATGGGGTGGTGATGCATTCACGGGCACACGCTTCACGCCGAGAGTCGGTGTAAGCGTTTCAGTTGATAAGTTTACTTCGGTATATGGATTGTACGACCAGGCATTTATACCACAGGCAGGGCGTGTGGCAACCGGTACAGTAAAACCAATAACAGGAAGCAATATTGAATTTGGAATAAAAAGAGATTGGGCAAACGGAAGATGGAATACAACTGTTGCTGTTTACAAAATTATCAAGAATCATGAGTTGACTACTGATCCAAACAGTCCACCAACATCTGGATTAAGTGTTGAGTTAGGTCAGAAACAATCAAGAGGTGTTGAGTTTGATTTGCGTGGAAGAATTTTTAACGGACTGAACATTACAGCTAACTATGCCTACACAGAGTCAGTTGTTACAAAAGTAACAGAAGGAGTAACGGTTGCAAAGAAAGGAGATATCGTTCCTGGTTATGCGAAACATACGGCTAATACATGGTTAAGCTACCGCTTACAGGATGGTGTATTAAAAGGCCTGGGAATATCGGCAGGATTTACTTATCTCGCAGGTCGTGAGACTTACTGGGATGCTTCACCAGATCCTTCACAAAAACTGCCTGATTATTTCAAACTAGATGGTGGTTTATCATGGGAGAAAGACAAGATCAGAATTGCGGCCAACGTATTTAATATTGCGAATAAGTTTATTTACAGCGGTTCGTATTATCCGTATCTGAATGCTTATTACTGGCAAACAGAAATGCCACGTACCATTCGATTCAGCATCGCTTATTCATTTTGATAAAATGGAACCATACGGATGACTGTTAAAAAAGTAATTGGAAAAATTCACCTCTGGCTCGGACTTGCGTCCGGGCTGGTGGTTTTATTCCTTGGTATAACGGGGTGCATACTCGCTTTTGAAATTGATATACGGAAACTGACAGAACCACAACAGTTCGTTTCAATACAAAACAAGGCCTATCTGCCGCCATCAGTTTTAAAAACAGAAGCAGAGAAATATCTTGATGGAAAAACAATTAATGGGTTAGAATATCCGGGTAAAGGGAAATCGACCATTGCTTATTATTACGATGCGGATAATTATAAGCTGGTAGCATTGAATCCATATACCGGCCAGATGCTGAAGGTGAAGAACATGAACCGTGACTTTTTCCGCATTGTATTGAATGGACATTATTACCTGTGGTTGCCGGAAAAGATCGGACAACCTATTGTTGCTTCTGCCACGCTTATCTTTTTAGTAATGATGATTTCTGGCCTTGTATTGTGGTGGCCAAAGAATAAAGCAGCAAGAAAGCAACGCTTCAGTGTAAAGTGGAATGCGAAATGGCGAAGAGTGAATTACGATCTGCATAATGTGTTTGGTTTTTACATGACGTGGATTGCAATCTTTATCGCCATTACCGGGTTGGTATGGGGTTTTCAATGGTTTGAAAAATCGGTATATTGGGTATCTTCGGGTGGCAAGTCACTGCAGGAAGATGTACATCCTTTTTCTGATACATTGGCAAAGAAGCCTGCATATAACATTTCCGATCATTTATGGGCGGAGTATTCAAAACAGATCGGTAATAATGAAAGCATTGGCGTGTATTACCCGTTGACAAATACTGATCCGCTGGAAGTAACGATCAATCATCGTCCTGGTACATACTATAACATGGACTTTTATCATTTCGATCAGTTCACCGGCGCTGAGCTACCGGCAACAGGCACTTATGCCGGTAAGTTTAAAGATGCATCAGTGCCTGATAAGATCAAGCGTATGAACTACGACATTCATGTGGGTGCGGTGCTTGGATTGCCGGGAAAAATTCTTGCTTTCTTCGCGAGCCTTGTAGCAGCTTCCTTACCGGTTACAGGTTTTTATATCTGGTGGGGCAGGAGGAAGAAGAAACCAGCGAGAGCTATATTAGCAGAACGATTAAAAATTGCTGAGATTTAAATGAAATAATTTTTCTAGTAAACTTGTGCTGACGGATTGTTTAAATAATTTAGAATTCAATAATTGCTAACTATTCAAGTTCTTTCAACGCATTTTCCATAAATTCTTGATCGTTTCTTAATAACTTAAATAGAGGCCATTCCTGCAAGTATTCTACCTTAAACTGATCAACCATCTTTGCATTTTTAAGATTGGATAGAACATTACTTTTATCATCCCGAAGGCAATGGTAGGCGACTTTAAATATTGGGCTTAAAACAGAAAACTTTATCTGCTTTAATTCCTTTTCCAATTCTTCGTTTTTTTCAAGGTATTTTAAAGAAATGCAATAATTTAACCTGCACCTTAACAGCATATCCTCTTCTATGTCATTGATAGGTATTATCTTTTTTGAATAGCAAGATATAGATGCTGAAACATCATATAGTTCAAGTTTTAGACTTTCAAATGTGGTATTTAGTATTTCGGCTATTAACGTTTTAGTATCGTTCTTTACCCACTGTCTCCACGAATTAAAAATAAGTAAATGCCCTGCTATGTAAATTTGATTGTAAATCAATTTAAAATATTTTGAGCCGACTAAAACTTTTTTTCCTAGCTGTAAATTCTCCTTATCAGGTAAATTTGAAATATTAGACTTATTTAAATATTTTTTATTGATAATGGAATTGTTGTGAACAATTATGTGCCTCCTTTCTCTCGCTTCATTTAATTGCTCCCATGAAATAAAAACTTCTTCTAGATCAATTTTGAGGGTCTTGTTAAAAAAATTGGTCAATTCCTGAAAAGAGAGATCAAATAGAATTGTTTCAACTTCTTTTATTATTACATGATCAATGGCTTCATCTAAAGATTCATATGACTTAAGTTCATTTATTATAACAGTAATAGGTTTGTCTGAAATCTGTCCGGGAAAATTTTTATAGTAGAATTTTAAGAGATCGGCGAATAGATATTCAAAGTACCCTATCAGCAATACAAAAGAACTTTGAAAAAGTATATTAGTATGAGCGACCGAAAGTTTAGAAACGTTTTGGAGTTGTTTTGCGATAAAAATCATCTGCTCTGCTGTTACGGTAATTCCTAAATTGCTTGACTCTTTTCCCTTTTCAGGTTTACTTTCTAAGTCTACTCCAATCTGACTGAAGGTTGAAGTTAATAGGGTTGTTAATTCTTTTGCATCATTAGTATCTTTTTCTATTGTAATTGGAGAAAATGTATCAATAAAAATCTTAAGAGATGCTAGATTACTTTGAAACGATTTATATACCCCCAAAATTTCCTTTTCTTTACTTTGAGTTATTTTCTTTTCGTCATTCATAGAACATTGTTTAGCGTTAATTGAAATTTTGAATCTTGTAGGTATTATCGTGTTAGTATCTCTACTTCTGTTTGACAAAAATAATCACCCTTTCATATCTTGTCAAAGCAGGCGAACCATTATCGGTCGCTTCAAACACGACATGTATTGTTTGACCAGCAATTGCATCTTTCGGTACTGTAATCGTTGTTTTTAATGACTCGGGATTCGTGATATCTATCTTACCGGGAAATGTACCCGTTTCAAATTGAAACCATTTAGCAGAAACAGTATTCCTATCCGGATCAGTCACTATACCATTCAATTTTATTTTTTCCCCGGGTGAAGCCAATACAGTTAGAGGTCCTTCGATTGTTACAACAGGTTCATGATTGGCATTTGCATAGTTTGGCGTGACTGACCATTTTAAACGGGCGGCAAAATCCTGTTGTGCAGCAGGAAAAAAATCCGGGAAACTGTTTGCGCTTTTATTCATCTGATCCGTCAATGAACTCAATACCGAAGCCATTGCCTGTTGTGATGTATCACTTAGTTGAAAGGAGAAGTCATTGCGATCTTTTTTATTTAATTCACGGCCACCCCAGCCTCCCCAGGAACCGGCTTCCCATGCACGCAATCCATTGCCCAGCATATTCATGAAGGTAAAGTCGTCACCTTCACCGAGCCAGGACCCTTTTTCCTGTACAGGCATCCATACTGCATAGCCCATGCTTCTTAGTTGTTCGTTGGTATAGCCAGTCAGACCAAAGTAGTCCATGATATCGCCCTTTACCATTTGTTTGCCATCGCCCCATACGCGATACAATGCACCCAATGGTCCCCGGCTGGAAACATTTTCCTTCATCCATGTGGCTGTGAGAAATACTGCATCTTCTTTCTTGGCGCCTAACTGTGCCCCATAACCGTAATTAGGTCCGCCCGCAAATTGCCGGTATTCAATCTCAGGCCAATTGGGTTTGATATACTTTGCATAGGTATCATCCTGGTCGCCGGAAGGAAGCAATACTACTTTCCGGTAGATTTTTTCACGGACAGCCTGCCATTGTGTTGTGTATTGATATTGATCCTGGATTGATTTTAACGCACGGGCAATTGTGCTTTGCCCACCCCATGCAGTGATGAATAACTTGCCAGGCTTGTCATCGAGTATCAATGATTTGATAAGATCAGAACCGGGAGAATCTTTAGAGATGTCGCCATCAAATTCGATATTACCATAGCGGATCTTCGATTTCAATTCAGTTGGCGTTGGATAATTCGGGTTATGAATTTTCAGGTTTGTATAAACTTTACTGTATGCATCGACCGCATCATCGATAAAGCGTTCATCTTTTTTCCATCGCCATGATTCGCAAGGGCAGGTATCCAAGCCAAAACGTGCATACTCACGGCCGGGGACATACCATTTTGTTCCTTTTCCATCGCCTTTCCAATGGTAGCCGCTACTTGCATAGATGAGTCCTTCAACGGTAACATCTGAACTATACAGAAGAAAACGGATCAGCGAATTATTATCATCCAGTTCCGGATCGGCTGTAATAACAATGCGAGGGCGGATTGATTGATTGGGTGATTGTGCGTTGGAACTATTGATTAATAAAATAGCAATGATCAGCGCTGACAGGTGATGAAGTGGTTTAATTGGCAAGTTCGTTGTGTGTGATCTCATAAGATTGTATGCTTGTATTGGTTCGGTACATTTCAGATTCTTTGTTCTCTTATGAAGTTACAACGGCATTTATTCCTTTAAGCAGAATTATTCATTACATGGGCTGTGTTGTTTAGAATTTAAACGAATAACTGATACCCGGCGTCGGATTTACTTTTATGTCTTTTCCTTTTGCTGCAATTGCTATTACACCGATTCTTGCATTGAGCCCTTTCCAGATCATCCAGCGAAAGCCTGATTCTATTCCAAACGCACTTTCGTTTTTATAGTTTCTGTTAAGGCCATATAAATAAGAAGCACCTGCATAAAAAGAAGACGGGATATCTTTTTTATCAACCTGTAAAAACCAATAGGTGATGCCTGTCTTTAAGAAGTTAGTGTATTCCCCCGATTTAAAAGCCGTAGTGTAGTAGCCTGCATGAACCGAGAATTGGTATCGGTGGTATTCAAGACCAATGGAAGGGTTTCTGAAGCCGTTAATACTTAGCTCATTTTTGCGAAATTTTGTTTGCGGAAAAGCTGTCGTTGCTGCCATTAAAACCATTGCTGTGAAAATTACCTGTTTCATATCATTTTTTGTTTTTGTTATTGAGGCCACAAAAATGATAAGTCGGAAAAAGCTTGTGCTGGACATTTGTCTATAAATGAAGGCTTTGTATTTTCCTGATCTTGTGTTGAACCAACTTTCCTTCTCTCGTAAACGCATTTCCTGATTTCGCAAACAACGTTTTTGTTCGCAACGCACCTTTGCAGGCTACTATTTATCAAAGATTATGAGAATCAAAGGTTTGTTTTTGTTAATGGCACTCGTGTGCGGAGCCGTGTTTGCCGCTCATTCACAGGTACTTACGCAGGAGGATTCACTTTATGCGGGTCTGATCGCAAAGGAACAGTCAACTGTACTTTCAGGTTATGGTGAAGCGCATTATAGCCTGGATACCAAGCGGAAGAACAGTGAAGCGACGTTGAAACGGGTGGTTTTATTTATCGGCCACAAATTCAACAACAAAATATCGCTGTTCACTGAAATGGAACTGGAAGACGCTGTCGTGGTAGGCGGTGTTGGCGGTGATGAAGGCGGTGCAGGAAAGGGAAGCATCTCCATGGAGCAGGCCTTTTTAAAATTTAACCTTAACCCTACGACCTATATTGTTGCGGGGCTATTTATTCCCCGTCTTGGTATAATAAACGAAAATCACTTACCAACCACCTTTAACGGAGTCGACAGACCATTTGTTGAAACTTTTGTGATACCAACCACCTGGCGGGAAATTGGTGTAGGTCTTTACGGAACGTTTAAAAATATTCCCGGCCTTAACTATAGTGTGTCCTTAACCAATGGATTGAATTCGTCTGCCTTTACAAATGGAAGTGGCATTCGGAATGGCCGTCAACTGGGTTCGGAGGCAAGTGGATTAGCATTAGGAGCATCAGGTTCATTGTTGTACTATATCAACAATTTCCGTTTGCAAGCTTCTGCCTATATCGGCGGTTCTACTGCGGTGGAAGGAAGAGTAGCAGATAGTCTGCAATTGAATTCCGGCGCTTTTGGTAACCCGGTGGTTCTCTATGAAGCAGATGCACAATATTCAAATAACGGATGGAATGTTCGTGTGATCGGTAGTGGTATTTCTATAGCGAATGCTGCGAATATTAATAAAGCCTATGCAAATAATACACCGGAGCAATTGTATGGTGGTTATGCAGAAGTTGGTTATAATCTTTTTTATAAAAAATATAAAGATGTAAAAGCGCTGACTGTATTTGGCCGGTATGAATACCTGGATCTGAGTGCAAAGATTCCTGTTACCGGAGTACAGAATGGTGCAAATCAGCAACAATACATCGTAGCGGGACTAACGTACAAGCCTATTCGTGGAGTAGCCATTAAAGCTGATTATGTGCAGCGGACAACCGGAACGCCGAACCCTGCGTTGATTGTAACACCCTTTCCGCAGCAGGTGCCTTATTTTAAAACAGATGGTTTTGTAAATCTTGGCGTAGCCTATAATTTCTAACTATGGAACGGAAAGATTTTATAAAACAGGGATGTATCGCTTGCATGGCGTTTATGGGAGCGGGTGTATTGCTTGAGAGTTGTAGCCCCGGCTTACCATTGTTAAAGACTACACCAGTTGACAGTAAAAGTCTTTCGATACCATTGACTAAGTTTTCTTCCGGCAATCTTTTAGTGGTAAGAGGGAATGGTCTTGAAAACGACATATTGCTTGTAAAAAAAGAAAACGGATACAAAGCATTGAATTTAAAATGCACGCATGAAGGTGTAGGCCTTACTGCCACTGATAAAAAGATATTTTGCTCAGCACATGGAAGCGTGTTCGATTTTAATGGAAATGTAGTAAAAGAACCAGCGTTGCGGCCATTGACTGAATTCAGGACAGAGACAACAAATGACAGTGTAATTATTCATCTTATTTAACTATAAATGACAGATATGAAAAGAAAGAATGTTCTATATGCAGTGGCATTCGCTGCAGTGACAGTGATAGCGATACCAGCTTGTCACAAAAATGACGATAGCGGGAGTACGGATGTAACAAAACTAAAAACTGATATATTAGCTGATGCCGCCAATACGGTTATTGTTCCCAGCTATACAGACCTGTCTGCAAAAGCAGGGCAGGTATTGAGTACTGTGCAGGCATTGAATACAACTACTAACGATGCGAATCTTACTGCTGCCCGTGCTGCGTGGCAGGCAATCCGTCAGACATGGGAGCAATCGGAAGCGTGGTTGATCGGGCCGGTTGAATCAGATAACATCGACCCGCGTATTGATACATGGCCGGTTGACTTTAATAGCCTCGATTCAATTTTGAATACTTCAAATACATTGGATGAAGCTTATGTAAATGATTTGGATGATGCTTTAAAAGGATTTCACCCAATTGAGTATTTGTTGTGGGGCCAGGATGGAAACAAAGCAGCAGCAGATTTTACAGCAAGAGAAAAAGAATTTCTATTGGCGCTGGCACAGAACCTAAATACACTTTGCAGTGATGTAAAAGCAAGCTGGACTGGTGGCTATGCAAATTCTTTTGCAACAGCCGGTACTTCTGGTAATGCAACATATCCAACAACTAAATCTGCGTATGAAGCATTAGTGGATGGTATGTCGGGTATCTGCGAAGAAGTAGCAAATGGAAAAATGAAAGAACCATTTGATGCACCGGTTGGAGAAGGCCAGCAATTCGAAGAAAGTCCGTTTGCAAAAAATTCAATGATTGACTTTACTAATAATATTCAGGGTATTTTGAAAATGTACCAGGGACAGTTTACCAGTGATGGAAAGGGCGTTGAGGACCTGGTTCGTAATTATAACTTATCATTGGATAACGAGATTAAGACAAAGCATGCAGCAGCTATTACAGCAATGAACGCTGTTACTGATCCATTTGGTGAAGCAACAGTAAGCCAACGTACACAAATCTCGAATGCGATGGATAAGATCAATGATTTGTTATCAACATTAGATACAAAACTGAAGCCGTTTGTACAGCAATACGGTGCGCAATAATGAGTAGTCAGTAATAAGTAATTAGTGGTGGGTAATCAGTGGTGAATCGAAGTATTCATTATTGATTACTCATTACTCTTTTTTAAAACGATGCAGATAAGAAGAACATACAAAGTTTGTTTTGTGATAGTAGCTGCCGTAGCGGTTGTTCAGGTGGCTTGTAAAAAGTATGATAAGAACTATTCTACACCAGACAGCGAATGGTTGAGTGGTGGACAACAAACAGTATACGATCAGAACAGTAGTTCGTTTAGTCATGTATTCCCTGTGTTGTCAGAAGCACTGGAAAGCGTTCATGAGATTGGCGATATTCAATTCGGCGCCACGTTTGTTCCTGCGCCTGCGCCGACTAATCCAGGGAGAGGCCCAATATTCAACAATGTATCTTGCTCATCTTGCCATATCGCAGATGGAAGAGGCAAAGTGCCCGGCAATGGTGATACATCCGTATTGATGTTGTTTCGTATAAGTTTAACTGGTGAGAATGGGCACGGTGGTCCAAACCCGGTACCAGGATTTGGTGATCAATTGCAGAACCGTTCAAACTTTGGCGTAGCGAAAGAAGCAGATGTAAATATTGCGTACAATGAGCAGACTTTTTCTTTTGATGACGGGGCTACATATAAATTACGGTTTCCAACTTATACAGTTACCAATACATATACCGCGTTTCCGGCGAATGCTATGCTTTCACCACGGGTGGCAGCGCCTGTATTTGGTCTTGGGCTACTCGAGGCCGTTAGTGACGGGGATATTTTATCACGGGTAGATGAAAACGATGCAAATGGTGATGGTATCAGCGGTAAAGCAAATTATGTGTGGGATGCGGTTAATAACAAAACATCCTTAGGCCGTTTCGGCTGGAAGGCGAATCAACCTTCATTGTTGCAACAAGTAGCGGCGGCTTACAATGGCGATATTGGAGTAACTACTTCTGTTTTCCCCCAGGAGAGTAGTTATGGTCAACCGCAGTATGACGGACGATTGGATGATCCTGAATTAACAGATAGCTTATTATATTCAGTAGAATTTTATGTAAAAACGCTCGCCGTTCCTGTTCGTCGCAATGTAGACGATGCGACGGTACAGCAGGGCAAACAATTATTTATCACTGCAGGCTGCGCATCTTGTCACACACCTGATCTGCGTACGGCCGTGAACGTTACATTTCCCGCGATCAGTAATCAGCTTATACATCCATATACAGACTTATTGCTTCACGATATGGGTGCAGACCTGGCAGATAACCGACCAGACTTTAAAGCAACCGGTACAGAATGGCGGACACAGCCATTATGGGGAATCGGGCTTACGCAAAGAGTAAATGGGCATAATAACTTCTTACATGACGGCCGGGCAAGGAGTTTAATGGAAGCAATCATGTGGCATGGCGGCGAAGCTGACGGAGCCCGTACTAAAGTGAAAGCAATGTCATCTACCGATAGAGATGCACTGGTGAAATTCCTGGAATCGCTTTAATTTCCTTTTAGGTATTTAGCAGCCCTGCTATGGCAGAATTATAGCATTGTTTCATTGTACCATTTCAATACTGGAAGTCCGCGATGTATTTTCATTACATTCGTATTGTATCAAACTTGTAAGGGGATATGAAACGACTGCATGTATTTTATCTTTCTTTTTTCTTTTTGTTGGTAGCAAATGAAATAAATGCGCAAAAGCAAATACATCCCATACCAGCGCCTCTTTATCGGGATCCGATTACCGATGGAGCCGCTGATCCGGTATTGATATGGAATCGTCAGGAAAAAAAATGGTGGATGCTCTATACTCAACGGCGTGCAAACCTTGAAGCGCCGGATGTAGCATATTGTTATGGAAATGATATTGCGATAGCTTCCGGAGAAGATAGTGGACAGACATGGGTGTATCGTGGCACATTGAAACTGGATATTGAAAAAGGTCGCAACACTTTCTGGGCGCCCGATGTAGTGTATGAGAATGGTGTGTATCATATGTTCGTTGCTTACATACAGGGAGTAAGGATTCATTGGGGTGGTGATAAACATCTTGCGCATTACACGAGCAAGAATTTATGGGATTGGAAGTTTGAAGGATTTCTCAAATTATCTTCTGGCATGGTCATCGATCCTTCTTTAATAAAAATGCCGAATGGAACATGGCGAATGTGGTACAAGGACGAAATCAATCATTCTCATCTTATGCTCGCTGAAAGCAACGATCTTTTTCATTGGAAGCAATTCCCTGATCCTGTATTAGGAAATACGGCGCAGGAAGGGCCAAAGATTTTTAACTATAAAGGCTATTACTGGATGCTTACTGATGAATGGAGGGGCATGCGTGTTTATCGTTCATCAGATGCTACGCATTGGGAGAAGCAAGGTTTAATATTAGATAGTGCATCCAAACGAAAAGAAGATGGACCCAGCGGCGCACACGGAGATGTGATTGTAATAAATGATAAGGCATGGATATTTTATTTTACACATCCCGGGCGAAAGAAGCATACAGAAACGCATGAAGGTGAAAATGGAATCGTTCCATTTGATGAAAGAAGATCATCTATACAGGCGGCAGCTTTAAAAGTTGAAAATGGTACTTTAGTTTGTGACCGTTCTGAGAACGTTGATTTTTTATTGGAAGCGCCGGTGAAATAAGTGTGATTACAAAATAACGGTTAGTTTCTTTAATTTTTTAAATCTTAGAAAGTCCTGAATAATCAGACTTTACATCTGACGGTATTAGCTATGTTATCATTATAGAAAAATAGTCAGTTTCCTTAAAATATTGCCCGGTTTAAAACTATTAAACGATGTTCATACGATATTCAACTCTTGTTATTTCACTTTTAATGGTAATAATTGTGACTATTATTGGATCCGCATCACTTTTTGATGGCGGCGATATTGATAAAAGCCTTTTGTTTATTATTGGAGTTGATTTTTACTATTTCCTGATTTTATTCTTCTGGAGAAAATATCAGGACTTAAACCTCTTTCAAAAAAGAAATACGTTATTGTTCAGTTTGAGCATTATTCCCTTGCTCGCATTAGCGTATATTTTTTATATGATGAGCAAGATTGAATGCTGATCCGACTTCGGTATTTTAGAAAGTGTGTGTAAATCTTCTTGTCGCCTCAATCGTTTTATCAAGATCTTCATAGCTCAGCGCATTGCTTACAAACCATGTCTCAAATGCTGAAGGTGGTAAATAAATTCCTTCATTCAGCATATGATGGAAATATTGATTGAACAATGAATTGTTTGCAGCAGCCGCAGATGCGAAATCGATAACGGGCATGTCGCTGAAATGAACACTGATCATCGAACCAAGTTGATTGATCACATAAGACTTTCCTGATGCTTTTAATACGGTGTCTAATCCTCCTTTGAGATAAATTGTTTTCTCCTCGACTTCGGTGTAGATGCCTGGATTAGCTTTTAATTCTCTCAGTAATGTATAGCCCGCAATCATTGCAATCGGATTACCGCTTAGTGTACCTGCCTGGTATACTTTTCCTAATGGAGCAATCTGCTCCATTATTTCTTTTTTACCGCCAAATGCGCCGACCGGCATACCAGCACCAATTACTTTACCATAGGTTATAAGATCGGCATTTATTTTTAACCGTTCTTGGGCGCCACCAGCCGCTAAGCGGAATCCAGTCATTACTTCGTCAAAAATGAAAACGATCTTTTCTTCATCACAGATTTTTCGGAGCCCTTCAAGAAACCCGGGTTGAGGAATGATACAACCCATATTGCCAGCAACAGGTTCAATGATAATAGCTGCAATTTCATTCTTGTTTTCAGTCACTAATTTTTTTACTGCATCCAGATCGTTGTAAGCACATGTCAGCGTATCATTACTTACAGCGCCTGTAACACCCGGTACAGTTTGTATATTGAATGTTGCAAGGCCACTTCCGGCTTTTACTAAAAAAGAATCTGCATGACCGTGATAGCAACCTTCAAACTTGATGAATTTATTTCTGCCTGTACAACCTCTTGCTAACCGCAATGCACTCATACAAGCTTCAGTACCGCTACTCACCATTCTTATTAGGTCAACATTGGGCGCCATGCTTTTAATCAGTTCTGCCATTTCCACTTCCAGTTCTGTAGGCGCACCATAAGAAGTGGAATCTGCTGCTTTTTCCTGTATAGCTTTTACTACGGGCTCATAGGCATGACCGAGAATCATCGGTCCCCAGCTATTGATGAAATCTATATACTGATTCCCATCTTCATCAAACAGATAAGCGCCTTTTGCTTTTTTTATAAATAACGGAATCCCGCCAACGCTTTTGAATGCACGCACGGGAGAGTTTACCCCTCCGGGAATGGATTGCTGGGCGCGGGAGAAAAGCTCTATACTTCGATTTAACTTCATACTATGAATGAAAAGTGAAAAGGTAAAAATGAAAAATTAAGTTTTAGATTTCGATGTTTTTATTGAGGCTACCAATATTGATATTAATTCTTTACATGGTCTTTCAAGTTTTTCAAAGGTTTCAGCCACAATATAATTACTATCTTTTAACAGGCTCAGCCAATATAGTGTTTCATTAGCTTCTTTGATCGAGATTGACATCTTACTGATAAAATCAGCGCGACTTTGTGCAAACTCAGCCTCTCTTATCAAAGCACCTATTGCAGTTCCGCTTCGCAAGAGTTGCTTTGATAAAATGTATTCTTTACGTTGGTTAATTATTTGTTCTGCAATTTTTATTATATCGAGCGCAAACGAATAGCTTTTACCTTTTAAAATATTTTCGGCCACAAAGAGTATTTTTCATTTTTATCTTTTCATTTTTCATTAAGCAGTCTCACCGCATCCTTCGCGAAATACGTCGCAATCAAATCTGCTCCCGCTCTTTTCATGCCAGTCAAAGTTTCTAATATGGCCTTGTCTTCATTCAGCCAGCCCATTTTTGCTGCGGCTTTAATCATTGCATATTCGCCGCTGATATTATATGCACTAACGGGAACGTTCACGGCATTTTTTACTTCACGGATGATATCAAGATAGGCCAGGGCAGGCTTCACCATTACAATATCCGCTCCTTCTTCCACATCCATCAATGTTTCTTTGATGGCTTCAATGCGGTTGGCATAATCCATCTGATAAGTTTTCTTATCACCAAAACCAGGTGCGCTATCTAATGCGTCGCGGAATGGGCCATAAAAACAAGAAGCATATTTGGCACTGTAGGCCATAATGCCAACTTTGGTAAAATTATTTTCCTCAAGCCCTTTTCGTATCGCAGCGATGCGTCCATCCATCATATCACTTGGCGCTACGAAGTCTGCCCCTGCCTGTGCATGACTGATACTCATTTTCACCAGCGCTTCTACTGTTTCATCGTTTACAATTTCACCGTCCTTAACAATGCCATCATGACCATACGATGAATAAGGATCGAGAGCAACATCCGTCATCACTATTATTTCCGGTATAGCATCTTTAATCGCTTTGATGCTCCGCTGCATTAAACCGTCCGCATTCCACGCCTCTTTGCCTGTATTATCTTTCGTCTCATCCTTTGCTTTTACAAATAGGAGAATGCTCTTCAGGCCCATACTCCATAATTCTTTCACTTCTTTTACCGTCACATCAAGGCTATTTCGGTAATAACCCGGCATAGAAGCGATTTCAGTTTTCACATTCGTCCCTTCGTCGATGAATAAGGGAACGATAAAATCGTTTGGAGTCAAAGTAGTTTCTGCAACTAAACTTCGTATTGCAGTGTTTTTTCTTGTGATTCTATTTCTTCTTTGTAAAAACATGATAGTTGTTATGTCCGATTTAGAATGTATGATCTCTGATTTCTTACAGTTGTAAAATCATAATCCTGTATCAGATGTCCTGAATTTTCTTTTTGCTTTTTCTTTTCAGTTTATTCGTTTTATCCGTGGCGGCAAAAATAGCCGTCAACTCATTTGCTTCTTTAATCAATCTTTCTAATTCCGATCCTTGTTTCAATCCTGAATCTTTTATTGCTTCCAGCCAATAGTGACTCTCATCTGCTTCTTCTAAAACGATCTCTATTTTATAAATAAAATCATCTTGCGATTTTGCTCTCAGAGATGCCCGATAGTTTGCTCCAACTGAACCAGCAGATCTTATTAACTGTTTAGCGGTTTCGAAACCTGCAGCATTTTTGGGAAAATCCTCACAAATCCTGATTACATCTACATGGAATTTCTTTGTTCTATCCTGTAACTCTTTTCTTGTCATAAAAAGAAAGTTACATCAACAAAGGCATTGTGGCATCAAATGAAAATCCGACATCATACATCAGAAATCCTTCATCATATCCATTCTTTCGGATGCAAACAAGCATCCAGCAATTTCGCTTCTTCACTTCCCGCTTCTGGTTGGTAATCGTATTCAAATCTAACAGTCGGCGGCAAACTCATCAAGATGCTTTCAGTTCTTCCGTTTGTCTTTAAGCCGAATAATGTTCCCCGGTCATGTATCAGGTTAAACTCAACATATCTTCCTCGTCTTATTTCCTGCCAGTGTTTGTGTTTATCGCTATAGGGTGTGTCTTTTCTTTTTACAGCAATAGGAATATAAGCTTCCGTAAAACAATTCCCATTGGCGAATTGAAATGATAATAACCGCTCAGCGTCATTCTCGTCTGTCGGTTTTATATGATCATAAAAAATTCCGCCAATGCCACGCATTTCATTACCGCGATGCTTATTGGAAAAATATTCATCGCATTGTTTTTTATACAAAGGATATAATTCTGTATCAAACGGATCGATTGCATTTTTCAACGTTTGGTGAAAATGTTTTGCATCTTCATCAAACAGGTAGTATGGCGTTAAATCCGCACCTCCACCAAACCATCTGTCTTTTACAGAGCCATCTTCATTGTGTATTTCAAAATAACGCCAGTTGGCATGAGTAGTCGGTACGAAAGGATTTAATGGATGTATAACCAGGCTTAGGCCGCAGGCAAACCATGTTGCGCCATCCATTTGCAGAAAGTTGCGCATTTTGTCTGTCACATGGCCATATACAACCGAAGTGTTTACACCTCCTTTTTCAAATATATTTCCATTGGCAATTACTCTTGTTCTGCCACCACCGCCTTTGCCTTCTGCACGTTCCCAATTATCTTCTCTGAATTTTTCTTTACCATCTATATCTTCAAGCGCTTTGCAAATCCGATCCTGCAAATTATAAACATAATCAATCCACCTACCCCTGAATTCTTTGGTATCTGTTTTATGAAGTGATGTTGTTTCCATAAAAAATATTTTTCACAAAGATTGCAATAGAGTTTCCGATACTCGCTGATCTTCATCAAGAACGAACCTGAGTTTTTTTAAAAGGCACAAAGGCACTGAGGCACAAAGTTTCTTTCTCATTTTTCATTTTTAACTCTTCACTTTTCACTACTTTCCCATTCCTTCACCGCTTCCACAAATGCCTTTGCATGATCAACGGGTACATTGGGTGTGATGCCATGACCAAGATTAGCAATATAATTCTGCACTCCAAACTCATCAATCATTTCCTTCACCCATTTCCTGATCTGTGGTATAGGCGCTAATAACTTCGCCGGATCAAAATTTCCTTGTAAGGTAATTTTATTTGCTGTTAGCTCTCTTGCCTGCTTTGGTGATACGCACCAGTCCAATCCTAATCCGGAGGCGGAACTATTCGCTAAATCTTTCAACGCATACCATGTTCCTTTCGGAAACAAAATTACCGGTGCCTCATTTTTCAAAGCGTCAGCGATTTGTAATAAATAGGGTTCAGCAAATAGTTTGAAGTCTGCCGGACTTAAAGACCCCGCCCAGCTATCGAATACCTGCACGGTATCCGCACCCGCTTTTATTTGTGCCTTCAGGTAAAGAATAGTAATGTCTGTGATCTTTTGCAACAAGCTATGAGCCGACTGTGTTTCTGTATAGGCGAATTGTTTTGCCTTATCCCATGTCTTACTTCCTTTGCCTTCGATCATGTAACATAGAATTGTCCATGGAGCGCCGGCAAAGCCAATCAATGGCACTTTTCCATTTAATTCCTTTTTTGTCAACGTCAATGCATCCATCACATACTTCAATCTTTCATCAACATTGCCGGTATTCAATGCATCGATATCTTTCTGGCAGCTTATTGTTTTTGGCAAAAAGGGACCTTTACTTTCTATCAATTGCACTTCCAATCCCATTGCCTGCGGAATAACCAGGATGTCGGAGAAGATAATTGCCGCATCCACACCCACCTGCTCTACAGGTTGGATAGTTATTTCTGCGGCAAGTTCCGGTGTTTGCACACGGGTGAAGAAATCGTATTTGTCGCGGAGCTTGATATAATCGGGCAAATACCTTCCTGCCTGGCGCATCATCCATACAGGAGGCCGTTCTACTTTTTCTTTCCGCAGAGCTTTTAATAATAAGTCGTTTTTTAACATAAGTAGAGTAATGTCTGATGTAGGATGGATGATGTCTGATCTCCCTTAACAGATACGTCAATACTGTGTGCGCATCCTGATTTAAACAAATCATAAATCATACATCCACCATCATAAATTCTGTTTTATAATCTATCAAAATAATTAACCACCTCTCTTATCATCTGCTCCTTATCGGGAGATTTACTGATGATAACTTTATTATCTGAATATTTTTTGATCGCATTGGATGTTGTATTTCCAATAGCGAAAAGAATAGTTTTCTTCCCCGGTTTATTGATTGAGAAAAAACTGTTTACCCCGCTGGGGCTGTAAAAGAGAATACCATCATAGTTCGTTTCTACTTTCTGCGGCACCTCAATTGTTTGATAAACCTGGATTTCATTTACTTCAATATTATTATCACGCAGTGCATCCGGCAATTCATCTCTTCGTTGATCACCGCAGAAAAAAATCACTTCATCAGCAATATCTTCTTCTATTATTTGTTCTGCGAGCTCTTCGGCATTATCTGCTGTGGCATAAATATTTTCTTCACCAAAATATTTTGCCGCCAGTTCACTTGTTTTATTGCCGACACAATAAATGCTCCACCCGATAGCTATCGGTCCGGTTCCTGTCCCTCCAGTTCGGCAGCAACAGCTTCTACTGCATTACGGCTGGTGAAAACAACAGTAGTAGTTTGCAATAAAGCCTGCTCAATTTCCTGTTGCACTTCGATGGATTGAATAGCTTCTGTTTTTATAAATGAAATAACATCAATAGCAAGATCGTTTGCTTCCACTTCTTCAACAAGGTGAGACGGCAATACTCCTGTAGATAATATAGTGATCTTATTTTCCTGCATTACGGATTGCTTCTGCAATTTGTCTGCCACCGTTATTTAATAATTCTTCAGCGGCATCTTTCCCAAGATTAGTTGCTTTATTGATAGAAATCTCTTTTTCTACTTCCGCTTTCTCGTTGCCATCGATAGAAAGAATATTTCCTTTAAAAATTACTTTATCATTTATTATCTCAGCTAATGCACTGATGGGAGTAGAACAACCACCCAGCAATGTTCTCAAAAACTCACGTTCAATTAACGTACATAGCGCAGTATTTTCATCATTGAATGATGAACATGCATCAAAAGGCTCACTATCATTTTTCCTGCAAACGACTACGATGGCTCCCTGCGCAGGCGCCGGCAACATCCAATCCAGTTCAATTGAATTAGCAGGTCGTAATCCAATTCTTTCTAAACCTGCTGCTGCGAAGATGGCTCCATTCCAATTGCTTTCATCCAATTTTCGCAAGCGGGTATTTACATTGCCACGAAGATTTTCAATTGTATGATTAGGATACCGGTTCAGCCATTGCGCCTTGCGCCGGATGCTGGAAGTAGCGATGGTGAATGGTGAATTGTGAATGGTGAATCCTCTGTCGATTGCTGAAATTTCCAGATTAGCTATTGACCATTGACCATTGACCATTGTCGTTTCACCCTTGACGACCAACAGATCTTTAAAGTTGCCCCTCTTCAATACGGCGGCCTGCCTGATTCCTTCCGGCAATTGCGTAGGTACATCCTTCATAGAGTGAACTGCAATATCAATTTTGTCATTCAGCAAAGCGATATCAAGACTTCTTGTAAATATTCCCTGCACACCCATTTCATATAATGGTGTCTTGAGATCGATATCGCCTTCACTTTTTATAAAAATTAACTCGGCTGAATAACCAACATTCTGCAAAAGAGTTTTTACCTGCTCAGCCTGCCACACTGCAAGCTGGCTTTCTCTTGTGCCTACCCTGATCGCTTTCTTCATTTTGCAAAATTAATGACCGGCAGGAGCAATAAATTCATTAATTGCCTCTATGTAATAACAACCTTTTTGGTTTTGCTTGCGCATTTTTGTAGCCAATCCATTGATGACTTGCTGGATTTTAGGATTGTTATTGGGGTAAGTATCAGTAGAAAATTGTGTATAGAGTGAACCGGTATGAATCTCTTCCAGTTTTGTTTTGACAGCTTTTAGTACCGGAACATGCTTTCTCATTTCATACCATTCCATAAATTCAGCGATATGCTCTGCAATAATCGCTTTTGCTTTGGGCACTTCTGCCTGCCGCCTTGCCAATGTTTCGTCTTTCATTTTCGAAAGATCGTCAACGTTAATCAAGGTAACTGTATTCAGATGTTTAGTTGATTCTTCTACATTGTATGGAACAGACAGATCGATCAACAATTTTCTGCCTTTGTTTACTACATGTTCCAGTTTAATTACCGGTTCATTTGCATCTGTCGCCACGAGAATAACGTCTGCTTTGGCAACTTCTTCTGAAAGATTTTTATACGGAGCAAATTTCAACCCCAATTCAGTGGCTAATGCTTCCGCTTTTTCATTCGTACGATTTAATAAAGTAATGTGATCCGCTTCCAGGTAGTCTGCAAGATTCTTACAGGTATTTCTTCCGATTTTACCAGTGCCGATCAGCAATATCTTTTTATCAGCAACATTCTGTACGTTTTCGCGGATGTATTGCACGGCTGCAAAAGAAACAGAAACAGTACCGCCGCTTAAAGCGGTTTGATTTTTTATTTCTTTGGAAGATTGAAGAACGGCATTTACCAAACGCTCAGTAAAGGATTGAATAAACCCATTCTCTTTGGAAAACCTTACCGCGTTCTTTAATTGACCAACAATTTCATAGTCGCCGAGAATCTGTGAATCCAAACCTGCGCCTACGTGAAAAAGATGTTCAACCGCTTCAATGCCTTTTTTAATATACGCCAACTCCGTAAACTCTTCGATAGTGCCGGTAGTTTCACTACAAATCAATTGCAACAATTGATCTGCAGTTTCAGCGATTCCATAAATTTCTGTGCGATTGCAGGTAGAGAGAACAAATACATCACGGATTCCATTTTCACTAGCCTGCTGAAGAATATTTTGATACTGATCGTTATTTATAGCAAACAACCCCCGACGTGACGCATCTGTTTTTTTATAATTAATACCTGCTGCGAAAAACTTTGAAATATCGGTGGTTCTATAATCCTGCATGTGGAATTCTCTTCTTCAATTATGTACGTGCAAAAATACCTTTGCAGCCTCCAAGTTGATAAAAATAGTGTCATTTGACTGTCATTTAAGTCATGAATTGACGAAATCAGTGTGTGAGTTGATCCGGATTAGCGGTGTGCATGATCTGTATCACTTTGTTTTCGCTTCATTCCTCGTTTATTGTATGGCAAATGGCTGATGTAAGATGTATGATTTCTGATTTCTCAGACCTTGAAATTTCCGGAAATTGTTAAACTGGTTTGATTTGGACAAATCATAAATCCTACATCCGAAATCAGACATTTTGATAGCAATCCCGATTTGAAATCTGTTCCAATAAGTACATTTGCACACTCTATTATGGATACTTCAGGTAAAAGAGGCATTGTTTTAATG
Source organism: Chitinophagaceae bacterium (assembly GCA_049840875.1). Classification (GTDB taxonomy): domain Bacteria; phylum Bacteroidota; class Bacteroidia; order Chitinophagales; family Chitinophagaceae; genus JAFDYH01. Next base: position 212,624 of record JASGJE010000014.1, read on the forward strand.
AATCTCGGCTCACCGGATTCTACCTCAGTAAAGGATGTAAGACGCTATCTCAACGAGTTTTTGATGGATGAACGGGTAATCGATATGCCCTGGCTGAAACGAACAGTTTTGGTAAAAGGAATTATTACACCCTTTCGTGCGCCAAAATCTGCGCATGCTTATCAAACTATCTGGACTGAAGATGGTTCGCCTTTAATTGTTATAACCAAACAATTGCAGACTGCCGTTCAGAAACTTGTCAGCGATCCTGTTGAAATAGCAATGCGCTACGGGAATCCATCACCGAAGGTTGCTTTTGAGGCATTGATGAAAAAGATGGAGAATTTAGAAGAAGTTGTTTTATTTCCACTTTATCCGCATTATGCATTGGCGAGCTATGAAACGGCAGTGGAATATGCAAAAGAAATTCATGCAAAAAATAAATATCCTTTCAAGCTGACTATTGTACCGCCGTATTTCAACGACCCTGGTTATATTGATGCATTGAGTGAAAGTATGCGGCCATATCTTCAACAGGAATATGATCATATTTTATTCAGCTATCACGGTATTCCGGCAAGACATTTACATAATAAGGATGTGGCGCAGGTGCAGGCATGCGTTCAGGCAGGTAGTTGTTTGGCTGCAGGTGCGACAAAGAATAAGAATTGTTATCGTTACGAAGTGTTTGAAACAACAAGATTAGTTACAGAAGCATTGAATATTCCAAAAGAAAAACACAGCTTATCTTTTCAATCAAGATTAGGCAAAGGTTGGTTGGAACCATTTACTGATATTCGCCTGGAACAAATGCCAAAGGAAGGAATAAAGAAATTATTGATTATCAGTCCCGCCTTTGTTAGCGATTGTTTGGAAACGCTTGAAGAATTGGAAATAAGAGGAAAGGAAATATTCATGGGCGCCGGCGGCGAAAGTTATAAAATGATTCCTTGCATGAATGTACAGGAGAAGTGGGTGGAGTTTGTAGGCGGTTCCGTGAGTGAAAAATGAAAAATCGTCTTGATGGCTGAAAATGTTTTGAAGGATAAAAGTTATTCCTTTGCATTAGATATCGTTAAAACAGCGCAACAAATCGTTAGTCAACGAAAGGAATTCATTTTGTCAAAACAATTTTTAAGAAGTGGGACTGCTATTGGGGCTCTGATAAGAGAGGCAGAATTCGCACAAAGCCGTGCTGATTTTATTAATAAGATGTCTGTTGCACTTAAAGAAGCAAATGAAACGCAATATTGGCTAAGTCTTTTGAAGGATAGTACATACATTACTGTTGAAACATTTGAAAGACTGGCGAAGACTTGTAATGAATTAATCTCGATGCTCGTGGCATCAATAAAAACGTCCAAATCGAAAATGTGATTTTTCACTTTTCATTCATCATTTATCATTCATGTATCTCTATTTTAAAGCACTGCACATAATTTTTGTCGTTACCTGGTTTGCCGGGTTATTTTACATGCCAAGATTATTGGTATATAATCGCGAAGCTGTCGATAAACCAGCAGAAGAGAAAACCATCTTGCAGGCACAGTTTTCAATGATGATGAAAAAACTCTGGTACGGCATCACATGGCCGTCAGCAATACTAACGTTAATCCTTGGATTGATTGTGCTTTTCAACGGAGGTTGGGCAGACACTTTTAAAATACAAACATGGCTGCATATCAAACTGACTTTTGTTTTCTTTTTATACCTCTACCATCTGTCATTGCACGTGGTTTTCAAACAGCAATTGAAAGGTGTCTTTAACTATTCTTCTCAGCAATTACGCATCTGGAACGAAGTAGCGACAATCTTTCTTGTTGCGATAGTCATGCTTGTTGTTGTAAAACAAAACATGAGTTTTGTGTGGGGTATACTTGGGTTGCTGCTGTTTGTTGTTATTCTAATGAGTGCGATAAAAATCTATAAAGCCATCCGCGAAAAGAAAAAATAATACAAGACCATTCCTTTACGATGGACGGTTGCTCCTTCATTTTATATCTCGATTACTAAACAATCACCTGAAATCAGAAATCCTATAGCATACTTCAGACATTCTTTTCCGTTTGCGTAAATCGTTTTCCTGATAATGAAAGCTAAACAAAATCAGCTGAGGCAACTTTGCAGTCAACCATACGATTATGAAGCTGGCTGCATTAATAGTGCCTGTTATTTTATTGTCTGTACTGGATGTTTCAGCACAATCATCTGCTGAAGAAGATAGCAATATAATAAAAACATTAAACGAAGTAGTTGTAACAGGCCAATATAAACCTCAGTCTGTAAAGCAATCCGTTTACCAGGTAAGAACAATTACAAAAGAACAAATACAAAAGCAAGCTGCATCCAAACTACAGGATGTATTAAATACTCAATTGAATATTCGTTTTTCACAGGACCTCGCAACAGGTGGCTCCGATATAACCATGCTCGGCATGTCAGGACAAAATGTAAAGATTCTTATAGACGGCGTACCGATGATCGGCAGGCAGGGAACTTCAAATGAAATAAACATCAATAATATCGAAGTCAATTCAATTGAACGGATTGAAATTATTGAAGGGCCGATGAGCGTTATCTACGGCGCTGATGCATTAGCAGGTGTGATCAATATTATTACTAAAAAACCAAAAGCAGAGAAACTCGCAGTTAATGCCAGGTTGCTCGAAGAAACTATTGGCAAAGAGTATGGTTTTTCGCAGGGAATACATAATCAATATATCGGAGTAAATGGAAGTTTTAAAAACTGGTATGCGTCTGGTAGTATCGGGCACAATCATTTCAGTGGCTGGAAAGATACGTTAACAGGTCGCGAACTATCATGGCATAAAAAAGACCAGGTTGCCGGTAATGCACTGATTGGTTATCGCACAAACAAACTGAATGTTTACTATCGTTTAGATGGACTGGATGAAATAATCACTAATCCCGCAAATCTTTCTGATAACGATCAGCCAGCAATTGACCAGGATTATATTACTGATCGCCTGATGCAACAATTACAAGCATCTTATAATTTTAATGATAGACTATCTGCAAATGCACAGGCTTCTTATACTCATTTTTACCGCCAGGTATATTCAACATTATTTTATCAGGATGGCGATGTTCGCGTTGCAACCGCACCAGGTTTGCAGAGCGAGACTACATTTAACGGTTATTCGTTTCGCGGTACTGTAGTTTATAAGGCATCCGGAATATTTTCCTTTCAACCGGGCATAGACCTGAATAGCGAAAACGGTGATGGCGAAAGAATAAAAGCAGGCGTTCAGCGTATCAATGATTATGCTGTTTTTCTCACTTCGGAAATAACACCGAATTCAAAAATCAATATCCGGCCGGGCTTACGTTTTATAAAGAACTCAGCATATGATGCACCGCCGGTTATTCCTTCTATCAATACAAAATTTGCATTGACAAATAATATTGATTTGCGTATCGCGTATGCAAGAGGTTTCCGGGCGCCTTCTATTCGGGAACTTTATTTCGATTTTATAGATGCTAACCATACTATCGAAGGGAACCCAAATCTTAAATCGGAGACATCGGATAGTTATACGGGGTCAGTAGTTTGGAAAGCAAACGACAAGAAAGCTGCAAAAATAATTACTACACTGAGCGGCTTTTATAATAACGTTAATAACCTGATCGGGTATGCGGCAAAAGCGGATAACCGGACTATCACCACTTATCTAAATATCAGTAAGTATAAAACAAGAGGAGTTTCTTTAAATAGTAATCTGCTTTTAAAAAACCTGAATGCATCGCTTGGCTTTGCGTATACGGGGCGTTATAATAACTATTCAGAAACAGATAAAGATTTACCCGAGTTTAAATGGTCGCCTGAAGTAAACTCTGTTGTGTCTTATACATTTTCAAAGATTGGTTTGGATGCAACAATTTTTTACAAGTTCACAGGCAAACTACCTTCTTACGAGTCAGTAACTGAAAATAACCAGACTTTCATCAGGCTTGCAGAGACTGCCGGTTATCATTGGGCAGATATTACACTCAATAAGAGATTATGCAATATGTTCACAATAAACGCGGGAGTAAGAAACCTGTTTGATGTGACCTATATAAATAATACTGCTACTGACGGTGGCGCCCATTCGCCAACCGGCGCTAAGCCCATTGGATATGGAAGGTCTTTTTTTGCAGGGGTAACATTCAATTGGAATAAGAAATAAATATTCATAAGTACACGAACCAATAAAAACTATACGAATGAAACAGAAATTAAAGACAGGATTGATGTGCGTAGCTGCAGCGTTAACATTGGCAATTGGATGTCGAAAAAAAGATGCTCCGTTGCCTGATAACCAGGTGCAGTTTGAAAGTAGTGAACAAGGTATTGCAGAAGCGTCTGCCGATATTACCGTAAAAATAAAATTATCGCGAGCTGTAGATCAGACTACACCAATATCAATATCATTGACCAATACAGGTGTTGATTACACAGCAGATTATACTACCGAACCAGCAGCTACATCTGGCAACGTGATCGTAAACGTTTTAAGTGGAAGCAACGAAGCAACTTTAAAAATTACCAAAGCAAGTGGTGCATTATTTAATGGTGATGAGAAAATTGTTTTGAAGATTGTCTCTTCAGGTTCTCCTGTAGTTATCGGCACTACCAACGAGTTCACGTTGAAGTTCGCCGAACTGGTAGCGACAGCTGCATCTATCGTTGGCGATGGCGGCGGCGCTACTTATGGTAATAAGGTATTCTTCGATCTCAGCGCAAATACGCAAACAGGCGTTCAACGCACCAAATGGGACCTGGGATTTTATACCGGCACTGAATTCCGCGTGATATTGAATTCTTCATCGGCGATGATGGCAAAGCAGATTGCGAAGAATGATCTGAATGCGGTGAGCGCAGCAGATACAGTTGGATTTTCAAATGATGTTATATTCAACCAAGCTGCGCCAACTACACAATCATTAGCCTACATTGATTATCCTGACGGTGATCTAACAAAGACTGCCATTGCCGAAATAGCTGCAACCGGGGATGATAATAAAGTATATATCATCAACCGTGGCAAAGGTATCGGTAGCCCGGCACCGGATCGTGGTTGGAAAAAAATTCGCATTATAAGAAATGCGGGTGGAGGATACACGTTGCAACATGCAGACATTGCTGCTACTTCGTTTACTTCTGTTGACATTTCAAAAGATGTAGCGTATAACTTTAAATACATTTCATTTGAAAGTGGAGCAGTGGATGTAGAACCTGCGAAAGATAAATGGGATTTTGCATGGACTTATTTTTCCAACGTAACCAATTTTGGTGGTGGTGAAGTGCCTTATACGTTTCAGGATATCATTTTGCAAAACAGGAATGTGCAGGTAGCAAAAGTGGATACTGCCGGTTCTTCGATTAATTGGATAGAATATGAAAATTTTACAGAAACCGATATATCTAAATACACTTTCTCAAATAATCAGACGACAATCGGCTCCACATGGCGCGTTGGCGGAGGTCCGAGTTCTCCTCCAGTGATGAATACTAAACGTTATTATATAATAAAAGATAGCGACGGAAATTATTACAAAGTAAAATTTACTGCCTTGACCCAGAATGGAGAAAGAGGTTATCCTGCATTTGAATATAAACTCGTAAAAAGAGGTAGCTAAAACAAGAAGAATACAAACAATACTATTTATTAAAATGACATAAATTATGAAAGCAATAATTTGTTTTTTATCCGCAATAGTTATGGTAGCTAACATTAATGCACAAGCTATAAAAGACAAACAATACGTTGATAAACTTTGCGGCTGCTTCGAAGTTGAATTCAAATATGCCGAGACATTCTCTCCTGATAAGAATTATAAATTTCATGACCGCGAAGAAATAAGCGGTGGAACAGAATTGACTTTTCCTGTAGAAGTAAGCGATAAAAAGATCGTGATGCAGCATTTGCTGGTGATTACCGATTCAATGATCATCAAACATTGGAGAGAAAACTGGACTTATGAAGATCCGATATTGTGGAAATACCAGGGCGATAAGGTTTGGACAAAAGAAACACTGAAGCCTGAACAGGTAAAAGGTAAATGGACACAAAGCGTATGGGAAGTGAGTGATGCACCACGTTATTCAGGAAACAGTGAATGGGTAACTACAGATAATAAAACTTTCTGGCAGAATGCAACCGATGCACCATTGCCAAGAAGAGAATATTCTGTGCGGAATGATTATAATATTCTTCGCAGAGGTAATCGTCTTATATTAAATGATAGCGGTTACGTACATGAGCAGGATAACCAGAAGATCATTCGTAAAGACGGAGCGGATAAGCTGCTGGCTGAAGAAAAAGGAATTAATTCCTATGTAAAAGTGAATGATAAAAACTGCGCTGCCGCAAAAGCTTGGTGGGAAAAGAATAAAGAGTATTGGACAAAAGTGCGCATTACCTGGGAGAAATATCTTGCAACGCATAACACAGTTGCGCTAAAAGATAAAGTAGATGGTAAAGTGATGCATGAAAGCCTGATGGATATGGCTGCAGACTATGCAGCGGGTAAAATCTCCTCCGCTGATATCGACGGAAGGATCAAAACTTCGTTCGATAAATATGTCGGCGATAATAAAGACCTGGCACAAACGAAGTAAATATAGTTTTGATTTGGAAAGCGGTCTTCATGAAAATGGAGGCCGTTTTTTTATTTGCGAATGACTGGAATAGAAACGGCTTGTTTTTTAAAAAATCGCATGGTTTTCATTCACATTTGACCATCCACCATTCACGCCATTGCCGTACCTTTGCAACCTTCAAAATCAAGGCGAAAAGCACTATGGCAGCTAAATACCGGGAATTTTCAGGGCTTAATCTTCCATCTATCGAGCAGGAGATTTTGGCCAAATGGTCTGAAAAACAGGCCTTTGAAAAAAGTGTTTCCTTACGGGAAGGCGCTGAACCATTCGTATTCTATGAAGGTCCTCCGAGTGCTAACGGCATGCCCGGTATTCACCACGTCATTTCCCGCACGTTGAAGGATTTGGTTTGCCGCTACAAGACCATGAAGGGATACCAGGTAAAACGTAAGGGCGGTTGGGATACACATGGATTGCCGATTGAGTTGGGTGTAGAAAAAGAACTCGGCATTACAAAAGAAGACATTGGTAAAAAGATATCTGTAGAAGAATACAATCAGAAATGCCGCGAAGCCGTATTGCGATTTAAGGATAAATGGGATGATATCACCCGCAAGATGGGTTATTGGGTGGATTTGAATGACCCGTATATCACATTCACGAATGAGTATGTTGAAACACTCTGGTGGATATTAAAGCAGCTTTATAAAAAAGGACTTCTTTACAAAAGTGTGAGCATACAGCCTTATTCACCGGCGGCTGGTACGGGCTTAAGTTCGCATGAACTGAATCAACCGGGAACGTATAAAGATGTGAAGGATACGAGTGTGGTCGCGATGTTTAAGGCAATTAAAAATGAAAAATTAAAAATTAAAAATGCTGAGGGCGATATTTTCTTCATGGCATGGACGACTACGCCTTGGACATTGCCTTCAAATCTTGGATTGACTGTCGGACCAAACATTGATTATGTATTGGTAAAAACTTTTAATCCTTATACACACTTACCCGTCAACGTTATATTGGCGAAAGCATTGTTACATAAATATTTCAAAGCGGAAGGAGAGAACGGTGATTTCGATGTATACAATGAAAAAGTGAAAGCTCAATTACCAGAGGCTTCGAAAGCCTCCCCTAAAGGGGGAGGTTTGGAGGGGGCTCTTCCTTGGAAAATACTGGCTGAGTTCAAAGGAAAAGAATTAGAAGGGTTGAGTTATGAGCAACTTCTTCCGTATGAAGCAAACAAAATAGATAATCCAAATTCATTTAAAGTTTTACTCGGTGATTTCGTAACTACGGAAGATGGTACCGGCATTGTGCATACCGCGCCTGCATTTGGAGCAGATGACTATCGTGTTGGTAAAAAATATGATATCGGTATTCTCACGATGGTTGATCGCGAAGGCAAATTCGTTGACGGCCTTGGCGAATTCAGCAACCGTTATGTAAAGAATTATAAAGACGATCCGAAATACGTTGATGTGAATGTTGACATCAGTGTAAAGCTAAAGAAGGAAAACAGGGCTTTTAAAGTAGAGAAATACGAACACAGTTATCCGCACTGCTGGCGCACCGATAAACCGGTTTTATATTATCCGCTCGACGCATGGTTTATCAAAACCACTGCATTGAAAGATAAGATGGTTGAGTTGAACAAAACCATCAATTGGAAGCCAAAAGCAACAGGGGAAGGCCGCTTTGGCAACTGGCTGGAAAATATGGTGGACTGGAACCTGAGCCGGAGTCGTTTCTGGGGTACCCCGCTGCCTGTTTGGAGAACTGAAGATGGCAAAGAAGAAAAATGTATCGGATCGATCGAGGAATTGAACACCGAAATAAGAAAAGCGAACGATAAACTGGGTGGCGATGTCAATAAACATTATTTACACGACGGAATTTTAGATTTACATAAACCTTATGTGGATGAAGTGATACTGGTAAGTGAAAGCGGTCAACCAATGCGTCGTGAGCCTGATCTTATTGACGTATGGTTCGATAGTGGCGCTATGCCTTATGCGCAATGGGGTTTGGATTATGATAAATTAAAAGCTGGTGATCCACGTCCGTTCAAAGTGCCTTTTGATACCAATTATCCTGCAAGTTTTATAGCAGAAGGAGTTGACCAGACAAGAGGGTGGTTTTACACATTACATGCGATCTCGTCTTTACTGTATGAAAGCGTTGCCTATAAAACCTGTGTGTCTAATGGGCTCGTGCTGGACAAGAACGGAAACAAGATGAGCAAGCGTCTCGGCAACGTGGTAAACCCATTTGACACCATTGAAAAGTTTGGCGCTGATGCAACACGCTGGTACCTGATTACGAATGCGTCGCCCTGGGATAACCTGAAGTTTGACCTGGAAGGTATCAAAGAGGTACAACGTAAGTTTTTCGGCACGTTATATAATACTTACCAATTTTTTGCTCTTTACGCCAACGTGGATGGTTTTTCATTCAAGGAAAAATACATTCCGGTAAAAGACCGACCGGAAATAGACCGGTGGATTCTTTCCTCATTGAATACAGTGGTAAAAAAGGCTACCGATTACATGGATGACTATGAACCAACGCAGGCCGGACGTGTGATTGAAGATTTTGTGGACGAGCATCTCAGCAACTGGTATGTACGTCTTTGCCGTCGACGCTTCTGGAAAGGTGAATATGAACAGGACAAAATCTGTGCTTATCAAACTTTGTATGAGTGTCTCGAAACGGTTGTTCGTTTGATCGCTCCTATTTCGCCATTCTTTAGCGATGCCCTTTTCCAGAATCTGAATTCCGTAACAGGAAGATTTAAAGAAGACTCGGTACATCACGTAAGATATCCAGAACTGGAGGGTACTCAGAACCCTACTTTGGGGGGCAGGGGCGCCATAGATATCGGGCTGGAAGAGAGAATGCAGTTGGCACAGGATGCGTCATCGCTCATTTTGTCACTAAGAAAGAAGGTAAATATAAAAGTGCGGCAACCACTGCAAAAAGTGTTGATTCCGGTTTTGAATCCTTCGATGAAGGAGCAGCTTCAGAAAGTAGAGGATTTGATAAAGAGCGAAGTGAATATTAAACAAGTAGAATATCTGACGGAAACAGAAGGGTTTATAAAGAAAAAGATCAAGCCCAATTTTGTTGCTCTGGGTAAGAAATTAGGAGCTAAAATGAAGGCTGTTTCAGCGGCCCTCGCTGCGTTTACGCAGGACGATATTTCAAAATTGGAAAAAGAAGGGCAATATAATTTGTCAATTGATAACGAACCCGTAATATTACAGGCTCATGAAGTCGAAATAGCCAGCGAAGATATTCCCGGCTGGACTGTTGCCAGTAAAGGCAGCCTGACGGTAGCTCTCGACATCACAATCACTCCGGAACTTGAAAATGAAGGAAATGCACGTGAATTCGTGAACCGAATCCAGAAAATCCGGAAGGACAGTGGTTTTGAACTGACAGATAGAATAGATGTAAAAGTGTCAGCAACTAATGGTTTAAAAGAGTCGTTGGCACAGTTTAAAGACTATATTTGCGCCGAAATTCTGGCAGATAAGCTGGAATTGGTGCCCGAACTTGAGGATAGTGATGGCACTGTCCCGACAGCTATCGGGATTGAAGTGAATGATGTTTTGTTAAAAGTGATCGTTACAAAAAAAGGCTAATTGTATGGCTACCAAGAAGAAACCCGCAGCAAAACCTGCGCCTAAAAAGGCAGCGAAGCCAGCTGCGAAACCTGCGCCTAAAAAGGCAGCAAAGCCCGCTGCAAAACCTGTGGCTAAAAAGATTGCTCCTGCTCCTAAAAAGGCGGCAAAGCCCGCTATTGCGCAAAAGCCGGTTGCAAAAAAAGAACAACACGTAAAGCCGGTAGAAAAGCCGGTCGTTGTTGCCAAAAAACCTGAAATAATACAAGCTGAAAAGCCCGTTGTGGCAGTAAAGAAAGGGGAAAGAGATCCTAAATCATTGGTATCTATAAAACCGCCAATAAAATCCGTAATGAAAAAAGAACCGCCAAAACCCACAAAGGTGGTGATACCAAAAACGACGACCAGTAAATCTGTGAAATACGAACCTGAGTTTATGAAATCTGTTTTGGATAATCCAATAAATGAAAATAACGGACCAACTATGCGCTATTCTGATGCTGATCTTGCCGAGTTTAGAGAACTGATTTCCAAAAAACTGGATGCTGCCAAGAAGGAACTTGCCTATCTCCAGGGCTTGATAACAAGAAAAGATGAAGGTGGGGATATGGATGAAGGTCGCTACATGACAATGGAAGATGGCAGTGTAAGTATGGAAAGAGAACAGCTGAGCCAAATGGCAAGCCGTCAAATCACATTTATCGATCACCTGGAGAAAGCAATGATGCGTATTGAAAACAAAACATACGGCATCTGTAGGGTTACTGGTAAACTCATTGATAAGGCAAGGCTTCGTGCCGTGCCGCATGCCACATTGAGCATCGAGGCTAAACAAATGATGAATAAGTAAAAGCCTTTTCATAAAGATCTGGCCCGGCATCCGTGCCGGGCTTTTTTTATTGCATATTCTCCCGCATAATCACGTCCCCCTAATGATTATCACTTATTGATATTCGTTTTTCTTTCGTAATCTGAGTGTTAATGAATTTTTAGCGCAATTATTCTTCAGTACAGACCGTTATATTTCTTCCAAAACCGATATTTTATGAAAAGAGACCACCTGCTGCTTTCACTGTTGATTTTCATTTCCATTATTGCTGCCAATTGCTCAAAAGGGCCGATGGGCCCACAGGGTGATACCGGCCCGCAGGGCCCAACCGGAGCTACTGGTGCAACGGGTCCCCAAGGTCCGAAAGGTGACTCTGGTGCCGTCGGTCCAAAAGGTGATTCTGGAATAAACGGAACTAATGGAACCAACGGTACTAATGGCACTAATGGGCAGGACGGCGCACAAGGTCCAGCAGGTCCACAGGGACCGGCAGGTAGCTCGAATGTTATCTATTCAAATTGGTTTAATGATGATGATGGTATGGACATAACATGGGCCGACTCTACATTGCCTCCCGTTGTCGCTACAGAAACCTTCTCGAGGGCGTTTAAATTTGCTCCTGATATTACCCAGGGTATTCTTGATTCAGGTGTCGTGCTCTGTTACCTCCGGGGCGTGTCGCTTATCGCACCGACCCTGCTTCCATATACACAGGATGGTGTCGAAGTAAATTTTGCACCGCTTGAAGGTGAAATCATGTTTTATATCCGGAACCCCACTACGCATAATTTTACAACTATAGGACCAATAGGTTTTGAATACCGGTACATCATCATCCCCGGTGGTGTAATGGCAAATGGCAGAAGATTAAATCCCAAATCGATGAGTTACCAACAACTTTGTGCAACTTATCATATCCCTCAATAATTATTTGAAAATAATAACCGTAATTTGAATCCACTCGTAAGAGTGGATTTTTTATTATTAACGGGATTAACTGCTTTCAATGACTATTCAGTTTGTGTATGAAAAACCAAAAGTGTTACAGGCGTTGCGATATCACTTTATTTCCAGGCCTGAAATAAGGATCATGATCATCCTGGTAAATGTGTTTGCATTAGCTTCCGCATTATTATTTTATTTCAAAAAAGTAACGCCGACTGCTTTTCTTACAAGTTCTTTTCTATGGTTTACATTAATGATAAGTTTCTGGTTCATTATGCCATCGCTTGTTTACAAAAGAAATTCCACGTTCAAAGATCATTTTACAATGGATTTTAAAGACGATGGATTTTCGTTGGGTAACGAACGTGGATCCAGAAGCTGGTCATGGGCATCATTATCTAACTTCCTGGAGAGCCCTCATTTTTTTCATTTATACTTTGATAGCCGGTCATTCTTCTTAGTACCAAAGACCGGTTTTAAAGCAAGCGAAGAAATTTCTGCAATGCGGCAGTTATTGAAGGATAAAGTAGTGAGCGTCAAAAAATAGAAAAAGGAAAAAAGTTGAAACACGGGTTAGGTTCGCTGATGCCTCTCATCTCACACCTGGCATCCGTTTCTACAATTGCTTTTCCATCACAAAATGGGGAATCGTTACTTCTGTAAATTCATCACCTTTGGCCTTGTAGCCCATTTTCTCATAAAATCCAAGTGCATATTTCCGGGCATGCATCATAATGAACTTATAACCATGGTCCCTCGCAATATTTTCAGCAAACTGCATCAATGCACGTCCTACACCTTTACCCTGCAGGTCGTTTAGAACCGCCATTTGCCTCAATTTGATCACTTGAGGGCTCTCTTCTGTAAGCATGCAGCAGCCTAATATGCGGTCATCCTCAAAAGCAGCGATCAACATGTTATCCTTTTCGCCTTCCAGTTCTTCTGGTGTGAATGTGAGCCCAAGCGGTTTACGCAAAATATCATCTCTCAGCTTTACCATTTGCTGATATTCCTTCGAGCCATGGTCAATAATCTTCAAAGCCATACCAAATGTTTGGAAAATTGAAATTTACAAATATCCTTTTAGACGCCAATAAATAAACAAACTTATTTTGCGGTAAATTGTTGATTACAAGAAGGTGAAAAAGCTGATTTTTTAGCCTGCAAAGATAAATCAGGAAAAACCAAGCTTAAATTGGTGATTTATTCAAAAATTCTATTTTTGCAGCCATATTAACTAAATCAAAACGACATGTCAGACATTGCATCAAGAGTAAAAAAGATTATCGTTGATAAATTGGGAGTGGACGAAGCAGAAGTTACAAATGAAGCTTCATTTACCAACGACCTCGGTGCCGATTCATTGGATACCGTTGAATTAATAATGGAATTTGAAAAAGAATTCAACATTTCCATTCCGGATGAGCAGGCTGAGACCATTACTACAGTTGGTCAGGCTGTTTCTTATTTGGAAGAGCATGCAAAATAATGCGATAATCATTTCCGCAAGGAAATACCTGGATTTCTCTGGTGCAATAACCATTAGAGAAAAATAAAATTACTCCGCCTTCTGACTGTCGTTTGCAGCGAAGGCGGTTTTTATCTTTAACTATAGATACCCGACAGGCTGTATGGAATATAAAAGGATAGTCGTTACAGGAATGGGAGCTATTACGCCACTAGGCAACACTGTGCAGGATTATTGGAAAAATCTTGCAGATGGAGTGTCTGGCGCTGACTTTATTACCTTATTCGATGCCTCCAAGTTCAAGACAAAGTTTGCCTGCGAAATAAAGAATTTTGATGCGACGAATTACCTCGAAAAGAAAGAGGCAAGAAAGATAGATCGCTTTACACAAACGGCACTCGTTGCAAGTGATGAGGCGGTAAAAGACGCAGGTATTAATAAGGATAATGTAAATGTAGATAGGGTAGGCGTTGTGTTCGCAAGTGGGATCGGCGGGTTGATTACATTTCAGGAAGAGGTAACCAACTTTGCAAAGGGAGACGGTACTCCGCGTTTTAATCCTTTCTTTATTCCAAAAATGATATTGGATATTGCAGCAGGACAAATATCCATGCGCCATGGTTTTCGTGGACCAAACTTCGCTGTCGTCAGCGCTTGTGCATCTTCAACCAACGCAATGATGGAAGCTTTTAACCTGATTCGTATGGGTAAAGCCGATATTATCGTAACAGGCGGAGCTGAAAGCGTAGTGAGAGAAGCTGGTGTCGGCGGTTTTAATGCCATGAAGGCATTAAGTGAAAGAAATGATGACCCGAAAACTGCATCACGCCCTTATGACAAAGACCGCGATGGTTTTGTAATGGGTGAAGCCGCTGGTGTTTTGATCTTTGAAGAGCTCGAACACGCTAAGAAAAGAGGCGCCAAAATTTATTGTGAAATAGCTGGTGCAGGAGCTACTGCAGATGCACATCATATTACAGCGCCACATCCGGAAGGACTGGGTGCAAAGAATGTAATGATACAGGCACTGGATGACGCCGGTATGCAGCCGCAGGATATTGATTATATAAACACACATGGTACCTCAACACCGTTAGGCGATATTTCTGAAATAAAAGCAATCACTTCGGTTTTTGGTGATCATGCCTATAATTTAAATATCAGTTCTACAAAATCGATGACCGGGCACTGCCTGGGGGCAGCCGGAGTTATCGAAGGTATCGCTGCCATCATGAGTGTTGTGGATGATGTTATCCCTCCAACAATTAATCATTTTACGGATGACCCCGAGTTGGATCCCAAACTCAATTTTACTTTCTGGAAAGCACAAAAGAAAACGGTAAGAGCTGCGTTGAGCAATACATTTGGCTTTGGAGGTCACAATGCATGCGTGATTGTGAAAAAATTTGCCAATTAGTATCTATATGATCAAAATAAAGGAATTCACAAGCTAAGCCCGGGGCTGTTTTAATTGATAAACTTTCAAACCTTTCAATTTTTTTTCGTAGCTTAAACATTGTGGATTTTTTCAAACAACTTTTCAATAAGCACACTGGCCCTTCTTTTAAAAAGCAGCTAAAGAATATTCTTGGCTTTTTACCTGGAAATATATCGCTATACAAGACGGCTCTCACACATCGTTCCATCCGTGAAGGCGCTGCTGAAAACAATGAACGCCTGGAATATCTTGGTGATGCTGTTCTCAGTGCATTAATTGCTGATTATCTATTTAAACGCTATCCTTATAAAGAAGAAGGATTTCTTACAGAAATGCGAAGCAAGATGGTAAACCGGCAACAACTGAATGAGATTGCTATACGCATGGGGTTGAAAAAAATTACTCTCTTTAATAAAATGGACGGTTCACTAAAAGTGAGCCAGATATTCGGTAATACACTGGAAGCATTAATTGGCGCCATCTATCTTGATAAAGGATATAAGAAGACGAATAAGTGGGTAATGGATTATATCATTCTTCCACATATGTTCATCGATGAACTGGAACTACTCGAAATAAATCATAAAAACAAACTCTATGGCTGGGCCAATAAAAATGGTAAAACATTAGAGTTTGAAACCATTGATGAGCGAATGGAAAACGGTCGTCGCCTCTTTACCGTTGCAGCAGTAGTGAATGGTGAAAATCTTGCCGAGGGAAAAGCATTTAATAAAAAAGATGCGTCGCAAATAGCTGCGCAGGTCGCCGTAGGTAAACTGGGATTGCTGAATGCGGATAACGGGCATCCAACTGAAGAAAATAACTAAAAAACATTGCTCGATGGTTATATTGTTTGATTGCTATCGTAAGAATAACAATCAAACAATATAGCAATACAACCATTTTAATTTTAGCAACTAGCTTTTCTTATAAGAGATTTTATAAATCACTCCCTGCTGGTCGTCGCTAATCAGCATCGATCCATCCTTCAACCATTCAATATCTACCGGGCGGCCGTTTACCTTTTTATTATCCTGTAACCAGCCTTCTGCAAATGGTTCATATTTGGTCACCTTGCCGTTATTTACAGTCGCCATCATCACACGATAGCCAATCGGTGTTGTTCTGTTCCAACTGCCATGCTGAGCGATAAACAATCTGCCTTTATATTGAGCTGGGAATTGACCCCCTTCATAAAATCGTAAACCAAGTGGTGCGACATGCGGTCCCATTTTCTGTGCAGGAGCAGTATAATCAGCACAATTCTTTCCTTTGCCAAATTCAGGGTCCAGTATATCGCCCTGGTGACAGAATGGATAGCCGAAATGCATGCCTTCTTTTGATGCATAGTTTAATTCGCAATTCGGAATATCATCGCCGAGGTTATCACGGCCATTGTCTGTAAACCATAAACCTTTTGTTTGTGGATCCCATGTCATGCCAACACAGTTACGTATGCCGCGGGCAAAGACTTCAAAGCCTGTTCCATCCGGGTTCATGCGTGCAATGCAGGCGTGAATGGAGTCTGGCAAACAAATATTACAAGGAGCACCGATTGGAATGTATAATTTTCCGTCAGGACCGAAAGCAATGAATTTCCAACCGTGATGTTGCTCTGTGGGCAATTTATCATAAACGACAACTGGCTTTGGTGGATTTGCCAGGTTGCTTTCAATATTATCATAGCGGGTGATGCGGCTGATTTCCGCAACATACAAACTGCCGTCGCGAAACGCTACACCACAAGGCATATTTAATCCCGACGCAATTCTATATACTTTATCAGCTTTTCCATCATTATTCTGATCTACCACTGCATATACATCTTTCTTATCGCGATTACCCACGAACAATGTTCCTTTTTCTCCCCAGCACATACTTCTTGCATTGGGCACCTGCGCATAAACTGAAATGCTGAATCCTGCAGGCAATTTTATTTTATCGAGATCATATTTTTTTATAAGCTCTTCATCGGAAAGAGTTGATTGAGGTTCTTCAACACTGGCAGTGGCCTTCGTTGTATCCGTTACCGGTTTAGCTTTCGTGGTATCACTGGTAGCGGTTTTGTCGCTGTTATTGCAGGACGAATTACCAGAGACAATTGTAGCGCTTAATACGGCAATTGTCAAAATGCGAAACAGGCGTGATAGATTTTTCCTGAGCATGGTAGAAAATTTATAACGTTGAAAATTACAAGAAATATAGTGTAAAGATGATTATCCTTTTATTTCCTGGCAAAGTTCTATCAGTACGGAGTTTGTATGTTTAGGGTGTAAAAAACAAACCAACTTATTATCTGCACCTTTCTTCGGCGTTTCATTCAACAATACGAAACCTTCTTGTTTCAGCCGCTTCATTTCCGTTGCTATATCATCTACGTCGAAAGCAATATGATGAATTCCTTCTCCCTTCTTTGCAATAAAGGCGGCAATAACGCCGTCGTCAGTGATACTTTCCAACAACTCAATTTTCGTTCCACCTGTTTTAAAAAAAGCCGTATTCACTTTTTCTGATTCCACTGATTCGGTTTTATAACAGCTGGTATTCAGTAGTTTTTCAAAAAGCGGGATGGAGATTGAAAGATCCTTCACCGCGATACCAACATGTTCAACGTGATTCATAAAAACGGTTTAGAAAAATACTAACCGGCCGAACCGGCTATTTACATAGTTCTCATTGATTTGTAAAATTAGGTGATACCGATCAACCGGGCTTTTATAATAGAACCTTTTGGGTAATTTTGTGTTTAATAAATGAACTCTGTTTAGCCGAAATGTTGTCTTTCCCCATATACCTGGATTATAACGCAACGACGCCTTGCGATCCCGCCGTTGTAGAAGCGATGTTGCCCTATTTCACCAAATCATTTGGTAACGCGGCAAGCCGTAATCATGTATTCGGATGGCAGGCGGAAGAGGCCGTTGATATGGCAAGAGAACAGGTTGCGGCACTCATCAACGCAGAGCATAAAGAAATTGTTTTTACGTCAGGCGCTACAGAATCGGCTAACCTAGCGTTGAAAGGTATTTATGAATTGCACGCTGGTAGTTTGCATAACAATGGTGCACATATCATTACCAGCAATATTGAGCACAAAGCCGTTTTGGATACATGTGCGCATATTGAAAAGAATAGCGGTGAAGTCACGTATCTCCCGGTTAATCACAAAGGCGTTATTAACCTGCAGGAGCTTGAAGCAGCAATAAGACCAAACACGGTGCTTATTGCGATCATGTATGCCAATAATGAAATCGGCACTATAATGCCTGTAAAAGAAATTAGTGCGATTGCAAGACGTAAAGGCATTTTATTTTTTTCAGACGCTACACAGGCTGTTGGTAAAATATCTGTCGACGTAGAAAAAGATGGTATTGATTGCATGGCATTCTCCGCGCATAAATTGTATGGGCCAAAAGGTATTGGTGCATTGTATGTGCGAAGGAAAAATCCACGGGTGCGGTTAACAGCACAAATGGATGGAGGCGGACATGAAAAAGGATTTAGAAGCGGTACATTAAATGTACCCGGCATCGTTGGATTTGGCAAAGCATGTGAAATAGCAATGCATTCCATGAATGAAGAGTCACAACGTATTCGACATCTTCGGGATAAACTTGAAAGCAGTTTATTGAAGATTGATGAAGTGTTTTTGAATGGTAATAGAGAAAACAGGCTGCCAAATATCGCCAATCTTTCGTTCCGATTTGTAGATGGTGAAGGCTTGCTGATGGGTTTGAATAAAACAATTGCAGTATCATCCGGTTCTGCATGTACATCGGCATCTATGGAACCCTCGTATGTGTTGAAAGCCTTAGGGCTAGGCGATGATCTTGCGCATAGTTCAATTCGGTTTGGCATCGGTCGTTATACCACAGACGAGGAAATTGATTATACAATAGGGCAGGTAATAAAAACAATAAATAAATTACGGGAAACTAGCCCCGTGTGGGACATGTATAAAAAAGGTGTCGATATCGATTTGACGGAATGGACGCATCAATAAACAAAAAATAAACTTAATGATATGAATGTGACAATGGAAAACGCGATTTATGTGAGTGACAAAGCAAAAGAACGAATTCACCAGTTAATGACAGAAGCCGGTTATGACGAGTCCTACTTTCTGCGTGTAGGAGTAGCCGGTGGCGGTTGTTCAGGATTAACGTATAAAATGGATTTTGATAATCAATCAAAGCCTACAGATCAGGTGTTTGAAAATAACGGATTGAAAGTGGTTACAGATTTGAAAAGTTTTCTTTACCTGGTTAATACAACACTTGAATTTTCAGACGGCTTAAATGGAAAAGGATTCTATTTCAATAATCCGAATGCGAGCCGTACCTGCGGATGTGGTGAAAGTTTTGCAGTGTAGTTTTTGTTCAAATTTATAGAATCATGTTACTATTACCTGTAACCGGTAATCTGTAACATGATTTTTTGTTTCTGTTATTTTATATGCCTACAGACTATACCAGTGAACTGTTCCATCTCCCGTATATTTAGCCGATAAAAATCTATTGCAATGAAACGATCGGCTGCTTTTATTTACCTTTTCTTTTTTATTATCCCGTCGCTTAAAACTGTTGCACAGCAAATAACCTGGAATGAAATATTGCCCGGTGTTTGGAAAGCCGTTGCAGGCAAGCCTGAAAATTATGATTTACTGAAAGCTGCGGGTTCATTGCCGAATAAAGAAGCCATTGCAAAACTGGCAAAAGCTGCTTTTCCTTTTAGCAAAGCAGATATTGATATAAAAATAACAGATGGTAAAACGTATCTCCGCTTTCCATTGGATCATCAAGAGCAACTCTATGGATTCGGATTAAACTTTCAAACGGTTAACCAACGCGGTAGCATTTTAGAATTACACGTTGATCATTACGGCGGCCACGACAATGGTCGTACACATTCGCCTACTCCATTTTATGTTTCTTCGAAAGGGTATGGTGTGTTTATCAACTCAGCAAGATATTTAAAAGTATATGCGGGAACTGCTGTAAGAAAAGAAAGCAAGAATAAACCGGAAGAACAGGATAGAAATACGGATACTACCTGGAATGCACAACCGTATTCTGATGCTGTTGAAATATTAGTGCCTGCAGGCGGAGTTGAAATCTTTGTTTTCGGCGGACCAACATCGATGGATGCAGTCAGGCGTTTTAATTTATACAACGGCGGAGGTTGTCTGCCACCCAGGTGGGGATTGGGCTTTACGCAGCGAATGAAGTCATTGTTTACTTCTGATGAAATAGCGAATGAAGCTGCAGATTTTGAAAAGAATGGATATCCATTGGATTTCATTGGCCTTGAGCCAGGATGGCAAAGTAAATCTTACCCCGGAAGTTTTGAATGGGATCATTCACGTTACCCTACTCCTGAAAAATTTATAAACGAGATGCTTCAAAAGAATATCAGGCTGAATCTCTGGATTAATCCTTACGTTTCCAAATATGCACCGTTTTATAAAGATATTTTACCGTATACAGGTTCTCACATGGTATGGAATGGTTTGGTGCCGGACTTTACGTTGCCACAAGCACGGAATTATTTTTTCGGGCAATTAAAAAAGAGCCAGATCCAACCAGGCGTAAGTGGTTATAAAATTGATGAAGTAGACGGATATGATAATTGGCTATGGCCGGATGTTGCAACTTTTCCCGGAGGAAAATCCGCAGAACAGATGCGACAAACTTATGGTGTATTGGCGCAGCGGTATAGCACCGATGTTTTTCATTCTTTAAATAAAAGAACGTACGGACTGGTAAGAGGTTCGAACGCCGGTGCGGTATCATTCCCCTATGTTATCTACAATGATTATTACAAACATGAAGATTTTGTAACTGCATTAATCAATAGTGGATTTGCTGGCGTATTGTGGACGCCGGAAGTACGTGCTTCCGCAACGAGTGAAGAATGGTTGCGCAGAATGCAGACCGTTATATTTTCTCCCATGGCAATGATCAATGCATGGGCCAGCGGCACAAAACCATGGACCTATCCTGATGTAGCTGCACAGGTAAAAGAACTTGCTTTATTAAGAATGAGAATGATGCCTTATTGGTACTCTGAGTTTGCAAAATATCATTTTGAAGGTACGCCGCCATTCAGGGCAATTAATCTTGAAGAAGGTTTTTATGAGAACAATGTAAAAGAAAAGGCAAACGCCAATCTTGAAGAAAACCCGTATTTGATGGCAACAACCAAAGAGATAAAAGATCAGTATATGGCAGGAGAATATTTATTGGTTGCTCCTTTATTTACAGGTGAAAAAACAAGACAGGTTATTTTGCCTAAAGGCAACTGGTATGATTTCTATACAGGTGCATATGCCGGTAATGGTGAAATCATTACAGTTTCGCCCGGATTAGATAAAATTCCCGTATATGTAAAGGACGGGGCCATTATATCAATGCAACCGGCACGCCTGCACGCACCAAAGGCCAATGAGAAAGTTGATATAGAATTCAGACATTATGGTGAAAAAGAAGGAGTATACAAATTATACGATGATGATGGCGAAACTTTTAATTATGAAAAGGGCATTTACTCCTGGCGAACTGTAACGATGAAAAAAAATGAAAGCGGTAAATGGAACGGAACTATATCCGCTCCTGTTAAAGGCAAACCCAATACAATCGGCAATATTACATGGACGCAGGTTGGCAATAATTAATATTGGTTTGCCTGTTAAAAAGAAAATGATTTGCTGTTTTTATTCCCTAATTTACCGGCAATCCCCGCAGCTTAAATAACGACTATGCAGCAAGCCATTGGAAAGTATCGCTGGACGATTTGCACACTTGTTTTCTTTGCTACAACAATAAATTATCTCGACAGACAGGTTATCAGTCTCGTAAAGGATACACTGGATACAGAATTCAAATGGAATAAAACAGACTATGCAAATATTACGGTTGCCTTTCAGTTGGCATATGCTATCGGTCTTTTTTTTGCCGGCCGGTTGATCGACAAATTAGGATCGAAAATCGGCTATGCCTTGTCGTTGGTACTTTGGAGCATCGCAGCTATGTGCCATGCATTCATTAAAACAACCAGCGGCTTTTTTGCGGCAAGAGCCGCACTTGGTATTACTGAAGCTGGCAATTTTCCTTCGGCTATAAAAGCAACTGCCGAATGGTTTCCCAAAAAAGAGAGAGCATTTGCAACCGGTATCTTTAATTCAGGTACTAATATTGGCGCCATTATCGCTCCATTGTCGGTGCCTTTCATTGCAGAGCGGTTTGGTTGGCAAATGACTTTTGTTATTACAGGATTAACCGGATTAATTTGGTTGATCTTTTGGTTTTGGCTGTATGAAATACCAGCAAGGAGCAAAAGATTATCGAAAAATGAATTTGACTACATTCATAGTGATAACGAGGAAGCAGAACTTTCAAAGGATATTAATGAAAATAAAATAAGCTGGAGTCGCTTACTTGGTTATCGGCAAACATGGGCTTTTGCAATCGGTAAGTTTTTAACAGATGGCATCTGGTGGTTTTATCTTTTCTGGCTGCCTGATTTTTTGAAAGAACAATATGGCCTGGTAAAAACGGCAATCGCATTTCCTATTGCGTTGGTATATGTGATAGCAGCCGTTGGCAGCATAATCGGTGGATGGCTGCCAATGTACCTGATAAAAAAAGACTGGCCAGTATTCAAAGCTCGTAAAACTTCTATGCTCATTTATGCGCTATGTGCTATGCCGGTTGTATTGGCACAGGTATCCGGAACTTACAGTATGTGGTATGCAGTTTGCATTATTGGTTTTGCCGCAGCGGCACACCAGGGTTGGAGCGCCAATATTTTTACCACCGTTTCGGATATGTTTCCACGGGCGGCTATCGCTACAGTTACAGGGATCGGCGGAATGGCCGGCGGATTGGGAAGTATTTTAATTTCCAAAAGCGCTGGCTATTTATTTGACTACTATAAATCGCTTGGACATATAGCGACCGGCTACTTCATTATGTTTGTCGCCTGCGGGTGTGGTTATATTGCAGCGTGGTTGATCATGCAATGGCTGGTGCCTAAAAACAAACCGGTTATTCTATAGAATCTCAGCGCTTATACTGAATTAAGAAGCGTTCAACTAAAGCAATAAGTAAGATTTCCTGCCTGAAAAATGGTAGTGCAATTTTTTACCGTTAAATTTATATAGTTCGATTTGCCTGCTACTACCATTCCTTTAACTGCTAAAACAAATCACATGCATGAGAAAACGTTGACTATGGCATTATTGCTGCTCGCATTTTTCCCCGCATCAGCTCAATCATTCGATCATAATGATTTTCAAAAAAATGTGAAAGTGTTTGATTCAAACGGCAAGCCATTTGTTAATCCGGACGTTGATGTGGAAGGATCACAATTTTTCATCAATGAATGGAAAGTCGGTACAATAAAGCTAAATAGCAACTATGTTTATAACGATGTTTCTGTGAGGCTGAATCTTCAAAGCCAGGAAGTACATTATCTGGGTCCGAACAAAATTGAAATGGCGGTTTCTCCTGAACTAATAAAAGAATTGTTTATTTACGACACAGCAAATGGACAAATAATAACCTATGATTTTCAATGCGGCTTTCCGGCAGTGGATAAGCAAACTGATAAAGACTTTTATCTCGTATTGAGCAATGGTAAGGTAAAGTTGCTCAAATCTATCAAAAGAGAAATAAGGGAAAATAAGGACGATGTATTTAATGCACCCAAGAAAGAATTTGTTTCGACGGAAAATTATTTTCTGTACGAAAAAGATAATAACGTCTTGCACCCGCTTAAACTGAACAAAACTTCTGTTTTGCAATTGCTGCATGACCAGGAGGCAAAGCTCGATAGCTATGTAAAAGATAATAATCTATCATTTAAAAACCCGGATGACATCAAAAGGCTGATAGATTACTATAACACCCTTTAGCTGTTTTCAGAACCCCGTCAATAAAAAAACCTTCCTGGTGGAAGGCTTTGGTCTATGCAATTAGTTGTGATTTGGGTGGCCAAGATATGATTTTGGTTTATTGTACCAAAAAATTTTGCTTATAAAATTCATTTTTTGTCATCAACACTATCCAGTAAATGCCGCGGCTGGTTAAGGTCGGCAACGGTATAGTTACGTACTTATCTTTTCCATCATGATCGATCAACTGGGCTGCAATACGTACACCTGCCGATGAAAATACCAATGCCTGGTAGCGGCCCTTTAAAAGCGCTGACATTTCGAACCGCAGGTTTTGGTTTACAGGGTTCGGATATACCGTGACAAGGTTGTCGCTACACCGACATAAGCTCGTCGAGCTAATGCTGTAAACCGATTTTTCTTCAGTGTTCGCTTTTATTCGATAGTAGTTAACACCTTCTGCCGGAAAACTATCGGTATAGGCATAGCTCGGCACATTTTGATTCCATGCTACCGTATCTAATGTTCGCCACTGTACGCCATTGTCGCTTTTTTCAACAGTAAAATATTGAAAATGGGTACTGTCAGTCAACTGCCATCGCAGGTATACATATTCATTATCGCTTGTAGTTACAAAACCAACACCCGCATCCTGCGAATAATTATTATTAGCATAGAATAGCACAAAGACAAACACAACAATACTTCTCAACATCGTATACGACTTTAGATATTAATATAGCCTTTGAATTTAACCGGCAATTCCCGCAATGTGAACGAAGGGGTGGTTTAACAGAAGGAGATTAACTTTCAACCTATCCAAATATAACTACTTTGCGTTATTTTGCAGCATCTTGAATCAACTTTATGTGGCCTGTTTGCGACGTTCCCTACACGTTCGAAGGCGACGCGCTCGACAAACTCGCGCAGATTCAAACCGTCAAGGAGACCGGCTGGCTGTTCCACAACGACCGGCTCGGCGTTCCGTTCGGTTACGACCGCCTCGATTTTCCGCGCTTCGATTCGCTCAACTACGTGATCCTCGGGCCCATCGCGGCGCTCACCGGCAAGCCGGGCCTCGCGATGAATCTTTATTTTCTCGCGGGCTTTTATCTGATCGCGTTCACGGCGTATTTCAGTTTGCGGCGCTTAGGCATTTCGGCGTTGCCGGCGTTGCCGTGCGCGCTCGTTTTTGCGTTCATGCCATACCACGTGCTGCGCGGCGTAGCGCATCTGACGAACGGCGCGTACTTTCTCGTGCCGCTCGCGATGCTCGTGCTGATCCTGCTTGCGCGCGATGGCATCGGCGGCGGTTCGAAAGAAGGGCGGCAGAACGCATGGCTCGCATTCGCCGTCGCGCTGCTGCTGCCGCTGCAAATGCCTTACAACGGATTCTTCTTCGCCTACCTTTGCGTAGTCGCGGGTGCGATCGCATTTGCCCGCCGCGCGAGCCGACGCGCCGTGCTGACGACATGCCTTTTGCTCGCGACGACCGCCGGCGCATTCGCGCTCGAACAAATTCCGGTATTTGTGCACACGTTGGAGAACGGCAGCGGTTCCGGTGGATTTACGCGCATGCCGTACGCGGCGCAGGAGTATTCGCTGCAGCTCAATCAGGTCCTGCTTCCCACCAACAAGGACCGTCGCGCCGCTGTCGCGCAAGCGAAGCACGCGTTTGACAAGGCGATGGACGTGCCGGTCACCGAGGTGCGTGATCAGTACATCGGCGTGCTCGGCATTCTCGGCTTGCTCGCGCTGGCATGGTCGCTCTGCGTTGCGGTCGCGAGCCGCACGCGAAACGTCGAGGTCGACGCCGCTGAGGACGTTGCGCGCGTGGCCGCCGTATTGCTGGTCGCGATCGTGCTGCTCGCGATTCCAAGCGGGCTCGACACGCTGATCGCGTATTGGATCACCGATAACCTCCGCGCTTACAACCGCATCCTGCCGTTCTTTGCGTTCGCCTGTCTGATCGGTGCCGGCTGGGCGCTACAGACCCTGATGCGACGTTTTGATGCCGTCCGCGTCGGCAGCGTCGTCGTCGGCATCATCGGCCTCTTCGCGCTCGCGGACATCCTCGTTCGGCCGCCGTTTGGGCCGCGGACCGATATGATTGCTAGCTACGACGCCGCGGACGCGTATTTCAATCGCGTCGAGCGAAACCTCGGCGAGCATGCGAGCGTTTTTCAGCTTCCCGTCGTTTGGTATCCGGAAAATCCACCTGTCAACGCGATGGGCGACTACGAAGAGTTCGAGCCGTTCTTTTTCACGAAGACCACGCGTTTTTCGTACGGCGCAAGTCGCGCACGGCGCGGTTACGCCTGGGGTGAGTCGGTCGAAAGCCTGCCTGCGAAAGACATGATCGAGCGCGTGCACGCAATGGGATTCGCAGCGATTCTCGTCGATGCGCACGCGTACACGCCCGAGTCGCTCGATACGCTGACCCATGCACTCGACGACGCGCTGCCCGAAGATGCCCTCGTCAGCAACGATCGGCGCTGGTGGACGTTTCCGCTTCGAGGTTGTTGCGATGCGTCGGCGGCGACGCGACCTCGAAACAGGAGAAGCGAGCCGTCTTCGACTACTCACCCGCCGAAGGCGCCATCAAGTTCGACACGAGCGGTCTCGGCTCGATGTACACCGTCGCCGGCTGGCTGCCGCCGGAGGGCTGGGGTGTTTGGCAGTCCGGTACCGGCGCGCTCCTGCGCATGCGCATCGCTCCCGCTCCGCAAGGACCGCTCGAACTCAGCCTCGACACGAATATGATGCTCGGGCCGAAACTTGAGGAGCGTCATCTGCACATCGAATGCAACGGCCGCGGCGTTAATGACGTCACCTACACGAAGGACGAACCAAGCCGTCATCTCACGATTCGCCTTCCGGAAGGTTTAGTCGGTTCGGACGGAATGCTGGAGCTCCGTTTCATCGTCGATCCGATGGCGTCGCCGGAGTCGGCCGGCGTCAACGACGATGAGCGCGTGCTCGGTGTCGGGCTCGTTAAGCTGTCGATTGCGCCGGGTGGAGCCGCGCATGACCCTGTTGATCCTGATCCGAATCTTTCAACGCGCACCGCGGGGACGTCCGCGCGATGAAAGCGCGTCACGCACTGCGCCTTACCGGTCTCGTCGTGTCGGCTATCGCACTCGGCTGGATTACCCTCCGCTTCATGCGCAGCGGCGCGCTCGATCTGCTCGCGTCGGCTCCAGGCGGCGGGTCGTTGACCATCGGCGTGATCGCCTCCGCGATCGTCTATGCGATCGCGTCGTGCGTGCTCGTGCTTGCCTGGTGGCGCCTTATCACAACGCTCGCGATGCATCCGATCCCTGCGCTGCCGCTGATGGCGACCTATGCCGTCAGCCAATACGGCAAGTATTTGCCCGGCAACGTCATGCATTACGCGATCCGCCATGCGTGGAGTCGCCGCTACGGCGTCGCGCACGCCGCGCTGGCGCTCGCGTCGCTGCTCGAAGCCGCGTTGCTCGTGCTGTCGGCGCTCTGCCTTACGCTGCTCGCGGACTGTGCGTCGTGTGCGCGCGCTGTCGATGCTGGATCCGCGCCTCGCGATCTTGCTGGTCGTGTCGATACTCGTCGTGCTGCGGCATCGCGCTCACGTTGCGCGCGGCGGCGCGGCGTGTTCGAACGCTTTCACCTTCCCGCGCTGCCGCCCGTCGGCTGTGCTTCTGTTCTGCGCCGCGTGCTATCTCGTGTTTCTGTCGGTGTCCGCTGCGCTGCTCGATTTGTTCGCACATGCGTTCGGCATTCCCGTCGATTCGTTTTCCATGCTGCTCGCGCGCGAGCGCCGCGAGTTGGCTCGTGGGCTTCGTCGTCGTCGGCGCGCCGGGCGGACTCGGCGTGCGCGAGGCGGCGTTCGTCGCGCTCGCCGGACCCGCGCTCGGCGAAAGCCGCGCGCTGCTGCTGATCGGACTCGTTTCGCATCGTGACCTTCCTTGGCGATACGCTGTTCTTCCTGGCCGGCAGCGTCGTCGCGCGCCGATATCTACGCGCCGACGCCGACACGGCATCGAATCCTTCTTCGCATCGCGGGTAACCGACATGATCTGGCTGCAACGACACGCGTTCCTCTTCCTCTATATCGTCTTCGACCGTCTCGAGCCAGCTCATCATGCGCTGGCGCATCGGCGCGCCGTCCGCATCACTTGCCGACGACGGGCGAGTTGCGTTCGTGCTTGGCCTCCTCGCGATGCCGTGGGTGTGGGTCGCGATTTCTATGCACGTTTCTCGCGGGTGTCGCGTGGATGTTGACGTTGTCGCGGCTCGAGCTCACGTACGCGTTTCCATTCACGGGCATCACGTTTCTCGTGATCCTCGCTCGCGGGTGCGTTCGATGTTCGGCGAGCACGTGAGCGCGGGCCGCATCGTCGGGACGTTGCTCGTCGTCGCCGGGCTCATCGTCGTCGTGCGGTCCTGAGTATCTTCGAGCGCGCATGACCGCTGACGCCCATCCATCGCCGAGCACCGATGCGCGGACGTCATTCGATCCGGCGCATTTCTCGCGCCTCTTCGCGCTCGAAGCGCGCAGTTTCTGGTTTCGCGGACGCAGCGATCTCATCGAATGGGCGCTTGCGCGATATTTTCCTCATGCACGCGACGTGCTCGAAATCGGCTGCGGCACGGGCTACGTGCTCGATCGCCTGCATCGCGCGTTTCCGCCGTTGAACCTTGTCGGCACCGAATTGTTCGCAGAAGGTCTTGTTTATGCCCGCGAGCGCCTCGGCGACGCAGCGACGCTTAAGCAGGCTGACGCGACGAATCTCGAATTCCGCGCCGCGTTCGACGTGATCGGCGCGTTCGACGTGATCGAGCACATCGAGGACGATCGCCGCGTGCTCGACAACATCCGTAACGCACTGCGGGACGGCGGCGGCCTGCTCGTGACGGTGCCGCAACATCCGTGGCTTTGGAGCGACACCGACGTCGCCGCGCATCACGTGCGTCGCTATACGCGCGCGGAGCTCCGCGAAAAACTCGACGCGGCCGGATTCGAGGTCCTGCGCATCACCTCGTTCGTGTCGCTGCTGCTGCCGGCGATGCTGCTCGCGCGTCGGCGGCATCGCGAAGGCATGGACGAAGTCGAAGCCGAGCTCGATCTCCCGGCGCCGCTCAACGCGATCGGCTACGCGACCTTGCGCATCGAATCGTGGCTAATCAGGCTCGGCATGAGCCTTCCCGCCGGCGGCTCGCTGCTCGCGGTCGCACGCAAGCGCGCGTCCGCGTAGCGTGCACGCACGCGGGCTGTGTACACTCCGCGCCGCCGACTCGCTCCTTTCGATCCGATGACTTCGAGCCCGATTCCGTTCAATCGCCCGTACATGACGGGCCGCGAGCTCGAATTCATCGCCAAGCGCATGCGAACGGGCATCTCTCGGGCGACGGGCCATTCACGCAAGCCGCTGTCACGCGTGGCTCGAACAAGACGACCGGAGCGCAGAAGCGCGCTGCTCACGCATTCGTGCACGGCGGCGCTCGAGATGGCCGCGCTGCTTGCTCGATCTTGAGCCCGGCGACGAAGTCATCATGCCGTCGTTCACGTTCGTCTCGACGGCGAACGCGTTCGTGCTGCGCGGCGCGGTGCCGGTGTTCGTCGACATTCGCGAAGACACGCTCAATCTCGACGAGACATCTCATCGAAGCTGCGATCACGCCGCGCACGCGCGCGATCTGTGTCGTGCACTACGCGGGCGTCGCGTGCGAAATGGACGCGATCAACGCGATCGCAGCGAAGCACGGTCTCGTCGTCGTCGAAGACGCCGCGCAAGGCATCCTCTCGACGTACAAAGGCAAGCCGCTCGGCGCGCTCGGCGCGCTCGGCGCGCTGAGCTTCCACGAGACCAAGAACATCATCGCCGGCGAAGGCGGCGCGCTGCTCGTCGACGATCGCGCGCTTCGTCGAGCGCGCGGAGATCATCCGCGAGAAAGGCACCAATCGCTCGCAGTTCTTCCGCGGCCAGGTCGACAAATACACGTGGGTCGACATCGGCTCGTCGTATCTGCCGAGCGAGATCCTCGCGGCGTTTCTTGCCGCGCAGATCGAGGAAGCGGAGTCGATCAACGAGCGCCGCCTCGCGATCTGGAAGCGCTATCACGATGCGTTCGCGCCGCTCGAAGCCGCAGGTCACGTGCGCCGCCCGATCGTGCCCGCGCATTGCCGCCACAATGCGCACATGTATTATCTGCTGCTGCGCGATCTCGACGCAGCGCACGCGCTTCATCGCGACGCTGAAGGAGGTCGGCATCCGGCCGGTGTTCCACTACGTGCCGCTGCACAGCGCGCCGGCCGGCCGTCGCTACGGTCGCGCGGCCGGCGATCTCGCCGTCACCGATACGACGAGCGATCGTCTCGTACGTCTGCCGCTTTGGTTGCCCGACATGGATCAGGCGCGCGTGATCGACGCGGTCGAGGCGTTCTTCCGATGACCGACGCCGCGGCGCCGACGATTTCCGTCGTGAGTCCGGTGTACGGATGCGCGACCTGCTTACGCGATCTTTGCCGCCGCATCGGCGAAACGGTCGCGCCACTGGGCACGTACGAGATCGTGCTCGTCGACGATGCGAGCCCCGACGATGCGTGGCACGTCGTGCGCGAGATCTGCGCCGCCGACGCGCATGTCAAAGCCGTCGCGCTCTCGCGCAACTTCGGCCAGCACTACGCGATCGCCGCCGGCCTCGAGCACGCGCGCGGCGATTGGGTCGTCGTGCTCGATTGCGATCTGCAGGATCGTCCCGAAGAAATCGCCGCGCTCTACGCGAAAGCACGCGAAGGCTACGACATCGTGTTCGCGGAGCGAGAGGAGCGGCAGGACGGTTGGTTCAAGCGCACCACGTCGCGTGTGTTCATCGCGCTCTTGAACTGGCTCAGCGGCGCGAACTACGACTATCGCACGGCGAATTTCGGTATCTACAAACGCACGGTCGTCGACGCCGTGCGCAGCATGGGCGACCGTTCGCGTTTCTTTCCGGTGATGGTGCGTTGGACTGGATTTCGCGCGACCTCGATTCCGGTGCGTCACGAGGCGCGCGCCGATGGCAAGAGTGCGTATTCGCTGCGCAAGTTGTTGCGGCTTGCGCTCGATGTGGTGCTGTCGTCGTCGGACAAGCCGCTGCGGCTTGTTGCGTTGCTCGGGATTTTCGTTTCGATCATCGCCCTCGGCATCACCGCTTACAGTCTCGTGCGCTATTTGCACGGCGATATCAGCGTGGCCGGCTATACGAGCCTGATTGCTTCGATGTGGCTGCTCGCCGGCGTCATGTTGTTTTGCATGGGCATCATCGGTCTCTATGTCGGGCGTGTTTTCGAAAGCGTGAAGCAACGGCCGGTATACATCGTGCGGGAGCGCGTCAATCTGTGATGCCGGCGGAAGCAACTTTGCATTTTTCGCCGAAGGAATCGGCGCGCTTCGGGTTGCGCGTCTTCCGCGCGGACGTTGAATCGCTGGATACGGCGGCGTTCGTCGACGCACTCGACCGCGACCGCATCGACGTGGCGATCGTGCGCCTTCGCAGCGCCGTGATCGCCTCGATCGACGCATTGCACGCGCTGGGTTTGGCGCCGATCGTTGCCGATACGATCGTGCGCTACGAGATCGATTTGCCGTCGCGGGCAGCCGCAGAGGTGACGCCGATCTTGCGGATCGCGACTCCCAACGATGCCGCCTTGCTCGCATCGCTAGCGCGAGAAATCTTCGCGGACTATTTGACGCACTATCACGCGAATCCGCTGTTCCGGCGCGTCGATATTCTTGACGGCTATGCCGAGTGGGCGGCTTCTCACGTCGCGGATAACTCGAGCGGCAACGCGGCATGGATCGTCGAGATCGACGGCAAGCCTGCCGGTTTCTCTTGCTATCGAATCGACGCCGACACGCGACTGGCCGTCGGCGTACTCAACGGCGTCGTGCCTCTCATGCGCGAACGCGGAATCTATCGACGCATGCTTCGGCAGATGTTGCGCGAATTCGGCGCTCGAGATTTACGTCGCTTCGCGATCGCCACACAAGCGCAAAATGCAACAGTGCGGCGCGTTTGGTCGTCGGAGGACCTCACGTTGAGATGCACGTACACTACGCTGCACGTGAACGCGCTGAAGGGCACGCACGCGTCGCCCACCGCTCGCTACACAGCCGAAGCATGCCGACCGGAATCAGAATAATGTCCGTTGGAACGCCACCCAATAGAAAAGGTACTGCATGCGCGTCGACGTAGCCAAGATACTCGTGACAGGCGGCGCCGGCTTTCTGGGATCGCATCTCTGCGATCGCCTGATCGCGGCCGGCCATGACGTGCTTTGCGTCGATAACTTCTTCACCGGCGCGAAAGCGAACATTACGCATCTGCTGGGTGAGCCGCGCTTCGAGCTGATGCGCCACGACGTCACGTTTCCGCTCTACGTCGAGGTCGATCGCATTTACAACCTGGCCTGCCCGGCTTCTCCGATTCACTATCAACATGATCCCGTGCAGACGACCAAGACAAGCGTGCACGGCGCGATCAATATGCTGGGTCTCGCCAAGCGCTTGCGCGCGCGAATACTGCAGGCTTCGACCAGCGAAGTGTATGGCGATCCCGAAATCCATCCGCAGGTCGAGAGCTATTGGGGACGCGTCAATCCGATCGGACCGCGCAGTTGCTACGACGAGGGCAAGCGTTGCGCCGAGACGCTGTTCTTCGACTATTGGCGTCAGCATCGGCTCGAGATCAAGGTGATGCGCATCTTCAACACATACGGTCCGCGCATGCATCCGAACGACGGGCGAGTCGTCAGCAATTTCATCGTACAGGCGCTCAAAGGCGAGCCGATCACCATATACGGCGACGGCTCGCAAACCCGAAGTTTCTGCTACGTCGACGATCTGATCGAAGGCATGCTGCGGCTCATGGAAAGCCCCGCCGAGCTCACGGGACCGGTGAACGTCGGCAACCCGAATGAAATCACCATGATCGAGCTCGCGGAAAAGATCTTGAGTCGCGTCGGTGGGTCTTCGCGCATCATCAACAAGCCGCTGCCCGCCGATGATCCACGCCAGCGTCAGCCGGACATCGCGATTGCCCGGGGGAACCTCGGCTGGGAGCCCCGCGTCTCGCTGGACGACGGTCTCGACGCAACCATCGCGTACTTCAGAGGGATGCTCGCGGCATGAGCGCGCCGATCGACCGCCGCCTCGCCGTCGTAACTCCGGTATTCGAGGATCGCGCTGCGTCAAGTCGTCTTTTTTCCGAGCTCCACACCACGTTCGGCGAGGACCTTTTCATCGTCGCTGTGGACGACGGATCCGTGCGCGAGCCGCTGCAAAAGTCATCGCTGATCGATGCGCGCGCGGCCGGCGTAGTGCTCCGCCTGCGCCGCAACGTCGGTCATCAGCGCGCGATCGCGATCGGTCTCGGCTGGGTGGCCGATCAAGTGCCGGGTTTTGCGCGCGTCGTGGTCATGGACTCCGACGGCGAGGATTTGCCGCAAAGCATTCCCGAATTGAGCGCTCCGCTCGAGTCCCCCGATGTCGACGTCGTCGTCGCGCAACGACGCAGCCGAGTCGAAACGCTGCAATTTCGCGCGTTTTACGTCGTATACAAATGGCTGTTTCACTTGTTGAGCGGAAGAGCGATCGGCTTCGGCAACTTCATGGCGCTGAAGCCGGCGGCCGTGCGCCGTCTTGTCGCGATGCAGGAGCTCTGGATCCACGTCGCCGCATGTGTGCTCGGCTCGAAGCTCCGCGTCGCCACGTGCGCGCTCGACCGCGGGCCAAGGTACGCGGGACGCAGCAAGATGAATTTCGTCGGGCTCGTACTGCACGGTTTTCGCGCGTTGATGGTTTTCGCCGACGACGTGCTCGTACGAGTGGGCATCGCCTGCGCCGCGGTCGCCGTGTTATCGGTATGCGGCGGCGTCGCGGCGATCGTATTGAAGTTGATCGGCATCGCGACGCCAGGATGGTTCTCGGTGGCGTTCGGGATTCTGCTCCTGATGTTTCTTCAAACCGGCGCCATCACGCTGATGACATTGATGCTCGCCGGCATCGCGCGCGGCGCTTCTACAGCGAACGTCGACTACAAGCACTTCATCGCCGAAATCCAGGTCGTCGATGCGTAGGGAGACCACCGTGCTCGCCGCATACGTCGCGAATGGTCTGATCGCGACCGCCGTGCATTTCTGCGTTCTCTGGACGAACATCAATTTGCTGAAGATGTCGTCGGCCGGCGGGGCCAATCTACTCGCGGCGATCGTAGGCATTGGCGCTTCATTCATCGGCAATCGGTGGTTCGTGTTCCGCGCGAGCGAGCAGCCGATCTTGCAGCAAGCGATGCGCTACCTGACTCTCTATGTCGCCATCGCGTTGATGCATGGCTGTGTACTTTGGATCTGGACGGATGTGTCCGGGCTGGACTATCGCCTTGGGTTCGTTATCGCAACGACCTTGCAATTCGCGCTCAGCTTCGTCGGCAATCGCTACCTCGTGTTTCGTCAAACGACATGACCGGGTTCGAATACGTCGGCAGCGAGTTGTTGATGTTCCGCGAGGCCATCAATTGGAAGCGCTACTGGTCGGGGGTCATCTTACCGTTCTTAGGAATGCGCGTGCTCGATGTCGGTGCGGGGATTGGAGCGACCGCCCAGGCATTCGCCAAACACGAATGCTCGCGCTGGATCGAGCTCGAGCCCGATCCCGTGCAAGCGCGCGAGATCGTCTCTCTCCGTGACCGCGGCGAATTGCCCGCCCGTTGCGAGGTGCTCGTCGGGACATCGCGCGATCTTCGAGCGCATGACCGATTTGACACGGTGCTGTACATCGATGTTCTCGAACACATCGAGGACGACCGCGCGGAGCTTACCCGCGTGCTCGACCACGTCGACGCCGGCGGTCACGTCGTAATCCTTGCGCCGGCTGATTCTTTTTTGTTCACCGATTTCGACACGAGCATCGGTCACTTTCGGCGCTACGACCGGCGCAGTCTGTCGGCTCTCCTGCCCGCGGGCTGCGACATGATGAGCTGCCGCTACCTGGATAGTGCGGGCATGTTAGCGAGTCTCGCGAATCGACTGTTGCTGAAGCAGTCGATGCCGTCGGCCGGACAGATCCGATTCTGGGATCGTGTGCTCGTGCGATGTTCGCTGGTACTGGATCGACTGACTTTCGGATGCATCGGCAAGACGGTCGTATGCGTCTATCGCAAACGTGACGGCGTCGTGTGACTACTGATGAATAAATTCGTCAGGGCATTCTCCGCGAGTGCATGCTTCGTGGCGCTGCTGCTCGTCATCAACATCATTCACATGCGGTATTTCTGACGTCAATGTCGTCTTCTACTCGTCTTTGCTGGATGCGGCATTGGCGGTCGCGGTCGCAGGCGCGCTGTTGTGTTTCATGCACGCTTTCGCATCGCTCAACACGCTGGAGAAGACGCAGCTCGTGATTATCTGGGGATTGCTCGGATACGGATTCGCGATCTCCGTGCCGACCGTCATCGACAGATCTCTCTCGTTCTACATTCTCGAAAAGTTGCAACAGCGCGGCGGCGGTATCCGGCAAGACGCCTTCGATCGCGTATTCACTCAGGAATACATGAAGGAAGCTCGTCTCGTCGACATTCGACTGACCGAGCAGGAGCAGTCCGGAACAATCGTGATCCACAATGGATGTGTCGAGCTGACTCCGAAAGGAAACGCGCTCGCGAATATCAGCCGCTTCTATAGAAGCCACTTCTTGCCGAAGAAGCGTCTGATTCTCGACGACTACACCGACGATCTCACCGAACCGTTCCGCCACAGTACGACGGATGTGGACTACACATGCGAATAAATGTGCGCGCTGGTTGGAATGCGTTGCGAGCAAACATTCCCTGCGCAGCGTTCCTGATCGCTGTAATCGTCTTTCAGCTGTACCTTTATTTCACTTACCCCCGGGAAACCCGTCGACAGTGCCGCACGCAATGGCTGGGAACTCTGGTGGGATCAGAGCCAGTACCTCGCGAGCGCCACCGCACTGGCATCGTTCAACTTTTCCGAGTCGCAACATTGGTACCCGCTCGGGTATTCGCTACTGGGCGTACCGCTGGTTCGCCTCGTCAGAGATCCGTTCTTCTTCCCAAATCTGCTGTCGATGATCGTCTTCGCGTGGGCGTTCCAGCGCTATTTCCGCCCGCTGATCGGCATGTTTGGAGTCGCGCTGGCATTTTTCGGCGCGTTGGCGTTGCCGCTCGTCACGAAGATTCCGTTCGAAGTGCGACATTTGCTGTGGCTTCAATTCGTCGTCCCATGGAACACGATACCGGTCGCGGCGATGTTCATGAGCCTGATCTGCCTGGTGCATGAGCTGGAACCGCAGACTCCGCTGTCACGACATCTGCTCATCGGCGCGCTCGTCGGTGCGATCGTGGCGATCAAACCCGTTGAAGTATTGCCGCTGACAGTCGCCGGTTCTTGGTATTTGGCGAAGACCCTTAAAGACCGGAGCACCGCACTGCGCCGAATCGGCGCGACCGTGTGCGGCGTCGTGGTGACGGCGGGTCCTGTCGTCGCGCTGGGTATTTATATTCATCACGGCTTGTCGTCGCCGTATACCGACGAGATCGGCCAGATCGGGATGTCCGCGGCTGACTTGCCGCAAAGGGCGATCGATCTATTCGTTGATGCCGGGCCTTCGTTCGGCGAGCCGAATACGGCCTTGTTCGGCCTGTTGCCTTGGTTCCCGATCCTTGCACCACTCGCGATTGTCGGCGCAGCTCTCGAGGCCGCGTGAATTGTTGCTTCCAGTTGCGATGGTCTGCGTTTCCTACGTGACCTATCTCGCCTACAACGATTTCATACCGAAGGCACTGCTGCACTTCTTCCTGATTCACTACCTAGTTTGGACATTCCCGGTCGTCGCCGCCGCCGGTCTATATATGCTGGTCTGCATCGTGCGCCGACCGCGATGGGCTATACCATCCATAGCGGCGCTTGTCGTCGTCTGTGCGATCGGCGCGCTCCGAATTCATCTAGTGCCCTCAGCCCATCTGCGCGATACATCACGAGCGGTCGATGACGGCCGCATATTCGAGCTCAGCTTCACCGTTCCAACGCACGTCGACGCCATCGATTTGCCGCCGAGCCAGGTGATGCGGCAGCACGCTTTGTTCGGCAACCCTCTAAAAGTCGAAGTCGATCAGGAGCCGCTCAATCTCTATTCGGGATATCGACTGATCAACTTGGGCGATCGCTGGCGCCTGATGTTCACGCGACCAATCAATGCAACGCGAATTTCATTCTGGGCGCCCGACCTCGACGAAAACCAAGTGATGAATATCCGTCCGATGCGGTTCGCGCTTCATTTCGAATCGAGCCCTTGGGCGCCACATTCAGCAGAAACCGATGTGATGTATTGGTTACGGCGTTAGATCGAAAACGCAACGACGCGACGATTCAAGTCAGCGCAGTCGCTAGCTCCGCGCGAAGATCCGCCACATCCTCGACACCGACGGACAAGCGTATCAATCCATCGCTGATACCCAACCGCTTGCGATTCTCCGGCGGCACCGACGCGTGCGTCATGATCGCCGGATGCTCGATCAAGCTTTCGACGCCGCCGAGCGACTCAGCGAGCGCGAACAAATGGCACCGCTCGAGCGTACGCCGCGCCTTGCGCGAGCCGCCCTTGACGACAATCGTGATGATGCCGCCGAAGCCGTCCATCTGACGTTTGGCCAGCGCATGTTGCGGATGCGATTTGAGACCTGGATAAATCACGCGCTCGACGGCCGGATGCTTTTCGAGCCATCGCGCGAGCTCGAGCGCGTTCGCGCAATGCGCGCGCATGCGCAAGTGAAGCGTCTTGAGTCCGCGCATCGCGAGGAACGCGTCGAACGGACCGGCGACGGCGCCGACTGAGTTCTGCAGGAACGCCATCTTCTCGGCGAGAGCCGCGTCGTCGCCAACGACCGCGATGCCGCCGACCATGTCCGAATGTCCGTTGAGGTACTTCGTCGCCGAATGCACGACGAGATGCGCGCCGTATTCGAGCGGTCGCTGCAACATCGGCGAGCAGAACGTGTTGTCGACGACGAGGATCAGGCCGTGCTTCTTCGCGAACGCGCCGAGCTTGGCGAGATCGACGAGCTTGAGCATCGGATTGGTCGGCGTCTCGGCCCAGATCATGCGCGTGTTCGGCTTCAGCGCGGCTTTGACGGCGCTCATATCACCGAGATCGACGAACGTGAAGTCTAGCCCCGCGCTGCGCCGGCGCACCCGCTCGAACAATCGATAGCTGCCGCCGTAGAGATCGTCCATCGCGATGACGTGACTGCCGCTGTCGAGCAAATCGAGGATCGTCGCGGTAGTAGCCATGCCCGACGCGAACGCGAAACCTGCGCGACCACCTTCGAGATCGGCGATGCAACGCTCGTAGGCGATGCGCGTGGGATTCTGCGTACGCGAATATTCGTAGCCCTGGTGCACGCCGGGGCTTTTCTGCACGTATGTCGAGGTGGCGTAGATCGGCGTCATGATGGCGCCGGTCGAGGGATCGGGATGTTGGCCGGCGTGGATCGCGCGCGTGCCGAGGCCTTGCTGGTCTTTGTTGTTGCGCATGCGTTGACTCAAGGTCGTGGGTGAACGAGAAGGTCGAGATGATGTTTGCCGTCCGATTTCGTCCGCTCGTTGACGGCTTCCCATTGGTGCATGATTTCGTCGGACCGGCTGCAGCGCACTCGCGCGCCTTCGGTGGTGAGAACGTCGATCATTTCGCCGTACGCGAAGAGCTCGGCGAGATACTCGTCGGGCTCGATGCCGACAAAACGCCGCATACAGTACGGATGGAACTCGGTAAGCACCCGCGGTCGATGACGCGCGAGCCCGTCGCGAAAGCCGCGCCAGGCAAGCAGCTCGAAGCCTTCTATGTCGAGCTTTACGACGTCGATCCTGAGGAAAGTCGCGCGTGAGGTCGTCGAGGCGCAGCGTTTGTGCATAAAGCGAATTGGCATCGGCCGCTCCCGTAGCGAGCGCCTGCCCGTTTGATGTGCCGGGATCGGTGCGTATCGCCACGCGTCCCTCTCGATCGGACGCGGCGCAGGCGAGCACTCTCACGTGCGCGAAGCCGTTTCGAGCGAGCGAGTGATGGATCAGCTGGACGTTCTTATCCATGGGCTCAATAGCCAGTACGAACCCATCCTTCCCGACGATGTGCGCTGCGAGATTCGTGAAGAATCCGATGTTCGCGCCGACGTCGACGAATACATCGCCCGTGCGCAACAGCTCGCCCATCGCGGCCGTCACGTGCGACTCATAGACGTGCGTTTTGCGGATGGCGTCGCCGATGTCGCGGTCATGTGCCCGCACGAATAGCGAAAAGTCTTCGAGCTCGACTTCGACGAACCCACCGATCGCTGGACCACCGCGATTGCGTTTCACGAATTCCGGCGACGTCAGGAAGCCGCGCGCAAGCTCTTCAGGCGAAACCGTGCGCTCAGCGATGACCCGAGACAACTCGTTCCAGCCTTGCGTGTCCGGCTCGCGGCCGAGCAAAAGTCGATACGCATAGTAGATGTCGTCTTCACTCGCATGGGCGGTCATGTTCCGCTTCAAATCGGCCTGCGAGTCTGGATTCTGGGTAGGCATGTGGATGAATCGTGAGTTCCGATTTTTTCGTATCGAGAGCCGACGCGGTGATCAGCCGGCCCGCCGCCTCAGATAATTCAAAAGATCAATCCGCGTAATCAACCCCAAAAACCTCTCCCCCTCCACCACGATCGCCACATGCCCCACCTCGAACACCGGCAACAACGCCTCGATCGGCGATTTCACATCGAGCACCTGGAGCTTCGACACCATCGCCGTTGACACCGGATCGCGGAATCGCGTCTCGTCGCGATAAACGTGCAAGAGCACGTCCGATTCGTCGACGATGCCGACGATGCGGTCGCCGTCCATGACGGGCAATTGCGAGACGTCGTAGAGCTTCATGCGGTTGTAGGCGGTGATCAATAGATCGGCCGGCGCGACGACGACGGTGTCGCGGCGCACGTATGGTCGCAAGATCAGATCGCGCAAATCGCCGAAGGTCGCGCTCGAGGAAGCCGTTGTCGAGCATCCAGTAATCGTTGTACATCTTCGAGAGGTATTTGTTGCCGGTGTCGCAGACGAAGGTGACGACGCGTTTGGACGTGCTCTGCTCGCGGCAATACTTTAGCGCGGCGGCGACGAGTGTGCCGGTCGACGAGCCGGCCGAGGACGCCTTCCTTGCCGAGCAAATCGCGCGCGGTGACAAGACTTTCCGTGTCGGTGATCGTATAGGCTTGTTTGACGTGCGAGAAATCGCCATCGGCGGAAGGAAATCTTCGCCGATGCCTTCGACCATCCAACTGCCGGCTTCGCCGATATCGTGCCTGTGTGGATGTAATCCGGGCGAGGATCGAACCGACCGGATCGGCGAGGACCAATTCTGTACCTTCGGCGGACGTCCGCGCAAAATAACGCCACAGGCCGGTCATCGTTCCGCCGGACCCCACGCAGCAGAACACGATCGCGTCGACGCGCCCGTTCGATCTGCTCCAAGATCTCTGGCCCGGTGGTGCGTCTCGTGCGGCCGCGGGTTGTCGGGATTGTTGAATTGATTGATGAAGTACGCGCCCGGCGTCTCGCGCGCGATTCGCTCGGCGAGATCCTGGTAATACTGAGGATGACCCTTCGGCCGACGTCGGTGCGTGTGAGCAAGACTTCGGCGCCCATCGCCTTGAGATTGAAAGATCTTCTCGCGGCTCATCTTGTCCGGCATGACGAGAATCAGGCGATAGCCTTTCTGCTGCGCGACGAGCGCAAGGCCGAGTCCGGTATTACCGGCGGTGCCTTCGACGAGCGTCGCGCCCGGGTTTGATGCGACCGTCGCGCTCTGCGCCTTCGATCATCGAAAGGCCGATGCGATCCTTGATCGAACCGCCGGGATTCTGGCTTTCGAGCTTGAGATAAGAGCTCACAGCGGCCGGTATCGAGCCGCTGCGACTTTCACCATCGGCGTCGTTGCCGATGAGCTCGAGCACGCTCTTTGCAATCGTCATTGGGGCTCCGCAGCGTTCGCGTCCGCTTGAGCGGCGCGCGAACCGGTTGCCGCGATCGAGGCGCGGCGCTGAACGTGCGGATGATAACCGAGCGAAGGGCGCCGCCGCCTCTCGGGCGCGGCGCCCCGTGGAAAAACGGGATTTGTCAGCGGTGCGAGGTCAGTGCGTCGCGGTCCGGTGCTCCCACATCGACGTGAGGATGTCCTTCGCGCGCAACTTCTCTTTCTTCATGTTGTGCAAGGTCACATCATCGATCGGCAGAACGCCGAGCTCCGCATCGCGTACCTTGCTGTCGAGCTCCTTGTGGCGTTGATACAGCGTGCGGAATTCGGAATTGCTCTGCATCAACGCTTCCACCTCTTTCTCGTTCTGTTCGAACATCAGCTGACCTCCTCTAGCAAAAAAGCCGCGGGCGCGGTGGCGCGACGACGTCGCGCCACCGGCTGCGGAACTACGATTACGACGGGATTGCGCGATGGCCGGAGAGAAACAACCCGAGCATGGCCTTGCGACAAGACATCGCGAGCTGCCCGCAGGACGCCACTGCCAGGTTCGTCCGTGCGCGCGTTGGCTCTTCGAAACTGAGGCGTTTGCATCCTCGGTCGCTGTCGCTGCACTCGTGGGGCCGACTCTCCGCCCCAAGCGGTTGCGGGTTTCCGAACCACTTGGGAGTTAGACGCTACTCCTCCGTTCCGGGCTTGGCAATCACGCAAAAACCTTGCCGAGCCGAACGCTGCGCGGACCCTCACCCGCCACGTAAAAATTTCGTGATATCAGAAGCTTAGACGAAAGCGATGCGCCGCGGCTCACGCGGCGAAAAGACGCGGGCGACGCCGCGCCGACTGCAGAAAATACATCCCTCAATTCGCCCCTTCGAGCCTGATTTCGACCTGCGAAATCTTGCCTTTGCCGCTGCCCGCGCTGCGGATGCGGTCGGCCGCGATTCCGTCCGAGACGAGCGCGTCGCGCACCGCGTCGGCGCGCGCGCGCGCGAGGGTCGCATTGCCCGGCACGCTCGCGTCGATGCGCACGCGCGAACCCGGCACGGCGTTGACGAAATCGACGACGGCGCCGATGCGCGCGGTGCCGGCTTTGGCGAGCGTCGAATCGCCGCGCGCGAACGCGTTGTCGGCGAGCGTCATGCGCTTGGGCTCCGCGGCGCTCGGCTTTGCAGGCGCCGTCGGCGCCGCACCTGACAACTCGGCTTCCTTTTTCGCGAGTGCCGCCGCCTTGGCCTGAAGATCGGCCATGCGTTTCGCCTGCGTCGCTTCTTCGCGCGCGGCTTCGGCCGCCTGCGAGGCCTCTTCGCCCTGCGCGCGAGCGGCCTCGGCTTCCTGCGCGGAGCGCTCGGCTTCTTCGGCGCGGATCTGCGCCTGCAATCGTTGCTGCTCGAGCTCGCGGCGCGCCTGCTCGGCGTCGCGTCGCGCGGCGGCGAGCTCGAGTTGATCATTCTCACGCTGGAGCGCGACGCGGTCGGTCTCGGCGGCCTCGGCCTCGGCCGAGACGCGCGCGATGTCGATGCGCCGCTCGGCGACATAGATGAGATACGGCCGCTCCTTGCGACCGCCCTCTTTCAGCGCTTGCAAGGCCGCGCGTGCGCGCTCGACCTGCATCGGCGCGAGCGTGCCAAGCTTCGGATCGGCCGTAAGACGCTCGAGGCTGTCACTGAGCCGCTCGTAGTCGAGATCGCGCGCGTGCGCCGGCGTGCCGCTCGCGAACGCGGCGATAAGGAATACCGAGACGAAAACGGTGCGCAGGCTCATTGGAATCCCGCTCCGTCATGGCGCGGCGCGGCGTTCGAAAGCTCCGCGTTCTGCCGCTTGAGATTCTCGACCGACTCGCGCGCCTTGCCGAGCCGCGCCTTCGCCGCCGCGAGCTCGCTGTCGACCGCCGACTGGCCGGCCAGCATCGTCGCCTCGTCATAATCCGTCTCGCGGCGGCCGTGTTCGCCGCCGCGAGATGGTCTTCGGCCGAGCGCAGCTCAATCGGCGCGTAGGTCGCCGCCCCGGCCGTCTTGGCCGCCGCGACGTTGCGCGCGGCGACCCCGAGCGCGTCGGTCGGCGGCTTGGTCGGGGCGCAGGCCGTGGTAAAGGCCGCCAGAATTGCGAT
Source organism: Chitinophagaceae bacterium (assembly GCA_049840875.1). GTDB lineage: Bacteria > Bacteroidota > Bacteroidia > Chitinophagales > Chitinophagaceae > JAFDYH01. Next base: position 255,552 of record JASGJE010000014.1, read on the forward strand.
CACTGCATGGATTTTTATGGCGCTTGATGTCATAACAGCGGCGCTTTCCGCGGCATTGGGGAATGGGGAGTATTGTGGAAAGCCGCCCGTGCCTTTGGCAACGGGCCGGCACGATGCTCGCATGGAGAAGTCGGGAAAAAATGTCTGCGCCGGCACGGTTTCGTGTCGATCGCGGGCCGCCGATTGGGCTTAAGAGTCGCATCGACGGCGCAACGTTCCGTACCAATCGAAGAAGACGAGGGAACCGATGGATATCGGCTATTTCCTGAAGCTGATGACCGAAAAAGGCGCGTCGGACATGTTCCTGACGACGGGCGCGCCGGTCAACATCAAGGTCGAGGGCAAGCTTTATCCGCTCGGCAACACCGGTCTTCCCGGCGGCATGGTCAAGAAGATCGCCTACTCGCTGATGGACGAAGGCCAGGTGCCTCAGTTCGAGAAGAACCTCGAATTGAACATGGCGATCGCGGTCAAGGACGCCGGCCGCTTCCGCATTAACGTCTTCAAGCAGCGCGGCGAAGTCGGCATGGTGATCCGCGCGATCAAGAGCGAAATCCCGACAATCGAGCAGCTGCGCCTGCCGGTGCTGTTCAAGAACATCATCATGGAGAAGCGCGGCCTGGTGCTCCTGGTCGGCGCGACCGGCTCGGGCAAGTCGACGACGCTCGCTTCGATGATCGACTATCGCAACGCGAACACGTCGGGCCACATCCTCACCATCGAGGATCCGATCGAATATCTCTATCGCCACAAGAAATCCGTGGTGAACCAGCGCGAGGTCGGCCTCGACACGCACAGCTATCACGAAGCGCTCAAGAACGCGATGCGCGAAGCGCCCGACGTGATCCTGATCGGCGAGATTCGCGATTCCGACACGATGGAAGCCGCGATCGCATTCTCCGAGACCGGTCACTTGTGCCTCGCGACGCTGCACTCGAACAACGCCGACCAGACCATCGAGCGCATCCTCAACTTCTTCCCCGAGTCGGCGCACAAGAACATCCTGATGAACGTCGCGCTGAACTTGAAGGCGGTCATCAGCCAGCGTCTCGTCATGGGCAAGGACGGTCATCGTCTGCCCGCCGTCGAGGTGCTGCTCAACACGCCGCACATTCGCGATCTCTTGCGCCGCGGCCAGATCCACGAGGTCAAGGAAGCGATGGATCGCAGCCTGCAGGAAGGCATGCAGACGTTCGATCAGTCGCTCTATGCGCTGTACAAGGAAGGCAAGATCGAGCTCGAGGAAGCACTCAATCACGCCGACTCGCGCGACGGCCTCGCCCTCAAGATCCGCCTCGCCGAAGGCGCCGATTCGCCGATGCCCGAGACGTTCGAAGTCAACAACTATTGAGTCCGGCGCTCGCGCAACGGCGACATCGCACGCTTTGCCATGCCGTCGTCCCGGCGAAAGCCGGGACCCCAGTTGATCTTGTCCGCTAGACTCGCGCCTTTCGCCGCCTCGACGCGATGACGCACACGTTCCGCCCGGTTCCCGTCTGCACGGCCTCGACGCCGCGACGATTCCAGCTCATCGTCGCGACCGCGCAAGCGCTCGAAGCCGGCCGGCTCGACGAAGCTCGCAACCACATCGCCGCCGTCGTCGCGCGTTATCCGCATCATCCTGAAGTACTGCGTCTGCTCGCCGGCATTGAAAGCCTGCGCGGACGTCACGCCGAGCGATCGACGCGATTCGCCGCGCCGTCGAAGCAGCGACCGACGACGCGCTCTACCAGAACACGCTCGGCACGGTCCTCGCCGAAGCCGGTGAATACGACGGCGCGATCGCCGCGCTGCGCCGCTGCTGCGAGCTGCAACCGAAGCTCGCGCTCGCCTGGTACAATCTCGGCGTGCTGCTCACGCGCTGCGTGCGCTACGACGGAAGCGGTGCCCGCGCTCATCGAAGCCGTGCGGCTCGCGCCCGATCACGTCGCCGCGCGCGCCTTGCTCGCCGACATGTTGCGCGTCAGCAATCGCGCCGACGAAGCCGCCGCCGAGTACCGCAGCATGATCGCCGAGCGCCCATATTCGGGTATGGCCTGGTGGGGACTCGCCGATCTCAAGACGATCAAGTTCGATACCGCCGACATCGATCGCATCCAAGCGGCGCTTGCCGACACGCGCGCGAGCGACGACGACCGCATCGCGCTCGGCTTCGCGCTCGGAAAGGCGCTCGACGATCATGGTCGGTACGCCGAATCGCTCGCTGCGCTTGAGCGCGCCGAACGCGATCGCGCGTCACGAGGAAAACGCTGGAATGCGCGCGGCTTCTGGCCGAGCGTCGACGCGGTCCATCGCGTATTTTCGCCGCCGCCGCATGGTGCGCCCGATCCCGCGCGGCGCCGGCGTGATCTTCATCGTCAGCCTGCCGCGCTCGGGCTCGACGCTGATCGAGCAGATTCTCGCGTCGCATTCCTCCGTCGAAGGCGCCGGCGAACTGCCCGACCTGCCGCTCGTGCTCGGCGAGGAATTGCGCCGCCGCGGCCAGCCGTTACGCCTGGGTCACCGACGCTTACGCGCGACGAATGGCAACGTCTCGGCCGCCGCTATCTCGAACGCACCGCGTATTGGTCGCGCCGTCGGCCGTTTTTCACCGACAAGCTGCCGAACAACTGGACCTATATCGGCGCGATCCGCGCGATGCTGCCCGGCGCGCTATGGTCGTCGTGCGGCGCGATCCGCTCGAAACGTGCTTCTCGTGTTATCGCGCAGTTCTCTCTAGAACAACGAGTACCACGCGCACGTTCGACGATCTCGCCGCGTTCTGGAGCGATTTCGACCGCAGCCCTGAGCTCGCGAAAGCGCAGCATCCGCACGTACGTGCACGAGAGCGTCTACGAAGCGCTCGCTCGCCGATCCCGAGACGGAAATTCGTCGCTTGCTCGACGTTCTGCGGCTTGCCGTTCGAGACCGCGTGTCTCGAATTCCATCGCACCGAACGCGACGTGCGCTCGCCGAGCGCGATGCAGGTGCGCGAGCCGTTGCGTCGCGACACGCGCGCGCGCCGCGTTACGGCGCGCTGCTCGATCCGCTGCGCGAGGCGTTGGCGAGAGTCATGCTGGCGCGCGCGGCACACTCATGATCGCTTGCGCGACGAGCGATGCGCCGCGTCAGGCGAACAACTCCGTAAGCTCAGGAACGAACGGCGCGTATTTGCGCCAGCGACCGACCGACGCCGCATAGATCGGCTGACGCGCCTGCCAGACGCTCGCCGAATGAATCGGCGTCGTCTCCGTCGACGGCGATCGACGGATCGTCGCGGCGCATCGATGAAGGCGCTCAATGCATCGAGCTCCGCCGACGGATTTTCGACGAGCGCCTCGTAGTCGAGCACGCGAATCGGCAACGACAGCGTCGCACGCCAGTAACCCAACAAGCGATCGTGACCGGCCGCGAACTGCGGCGATGCTCGCGAAATCGTAGGCGAACGCGGCGTCGTGATGCGCGAAATCCTGCGACCAAATTGACAGCGCCGTGTCGCGGCGATTACGCCGGCACCAGATCACGCGTGCATCGGGAAACATCGCTTCGATGACGTGCAGATAGCGGAAATTCATCGGGTCCTGATCGATGTAGCACGGCGCCGGAGCATCGTCCTGCCGCGCATGTACGCGATAGAGCGCGGCGGCTTCGGCGATCGCATCGGCGTCGCCAAGATGTCCGCCTGTGATCAGCCGCTCGGCGATGAACCGCAATATGCGCAGCTCGCCGCGATCGCGCGCGCCGATGTGCTGCGCGAGGCGTGTCGCCGTCAACGTCGTACCCGTGCGCGGCAGTCCGACGACGAAGATCGGTTTGAAGTCGCTGTGCGTCGAGGCGCGCACATGCACGACTCGCTCGTTCATGCGCGCTTCGACGAAGGCGTCCCACGCCGCCGCCGACCACGGCAACACGGAACGCACGCGCGCATTCGCGTCGCGCAAGGTGTGCGCGGCGGATTCGTAATCGCCGAGATCGTCGTACGCCTTCGCAAGACCAAACCCCGTCGCCGCACGCGCGCGCGGCGTGTATTTTTCGTCGCGCGCGTGCGCCTCGAAGCGCGCGATGTCGGGATCGTCGCGATCGGCATACCGCTTGGTATGCGCGAGCGCGCCGAGCACGTACCACGTGTCGAGGTCGATGCCCGCATCGAGCGCCGCGAGATAACGCTCACGCGCTTTCGCGAAATCGCCGAGCTCGCGCGCGATGTTGCCGGCGACGCGAGCAACGCCGGCGTCGGATCGCCGCGCGCGATCGTACGGTCGCAGAGATCGTCGCGATGGCCTGCCGATGGCATTGCTGGATGAACAACGCGGCACGTCGGCTAAGATCGGGCGCGAACGCATGCGCGCGGCAAAGCGTGAACATCACCTCCGACGCGGCCGTGAGTCGCGCTTCGGCCTGCAGCACCTGCGCGAGCAGATGCGCGATGTCCTCGCGCGCCGGCGCACGCGCGGCGAGATCGCGGAGGATCGCTTCGGCGGACACGACGTCACCGCTCTTCCCACGCTGAGCGCGCGCGCGCATGAACAGCGAATCGATGTCGGAGGCGGACATCGATCCCTCAACGCGCGGCGCGGCGCAAACGGGGAACGAGCATGCGCCGGATTCTGCCATACGCCGCTTCGGCGCGAGCCTGCGATGCGGCACGCGATTCCATGCGAAACTCGCCGCCCTCAAGTGATCGCTCCATGTTCCGTTCGACGTGACTGCTACCCCGCCAGCGTCATCCACGACCGCGGCCGCGCCCAACACCGCGGCGGGTCTGCTCGCGAACTACGACCGCGACACGCGCACGCAAGGCGAGCCGAATGCGCGTGCGGCTTTGTTCGCGGCGCTCGCTTCACAGCCGGAGCCCGCTTGGCTGCAATGCGCGCAGCAACTCGTATTGCGTGGGCGCGCCGATGTCACGACCGCGCTCCTGACCGAAGCGCGCAGGCGGCATCCGGCTTCGATCGAGATCGCGTTCGCGCTTGCCGGTCTCGAACGCCGCGCGCACCGCGAGCGCGAGGCCGAAGCGCTGCTCCGCGAAGTGCTCGCCGCCAAACCGATCACGCACCGCGGCGCTGACGCTCGCGCAGATGATCGGCGACTCGGCCGCACGAAGGCCGCCGCCGACGTGCTGCGCTCGGCGTTCGTCGCGCATCGGCAACCGATCGATCTCGTGATCCAGGCGATGGAGCTCCTCGACGACTACGAGCGCGAAGCCGACGCGAGCGCGATCGCCGAAGCCGAGATCGCGGCCGGTGCACGGATCCGCGCTCATGCGTACGCGGCGACGTATGCGATCCAGCTCGGCGATTTCGCGCGCGCGCGTGAGCGATTCCTCTTTCGTATGCGCACAGCGCGCAGGCGCCGGAATGGAACGTGCCGTTCGGGCTCGCGTCGGCGCAGCGCTATCGCAGCGCCGATCATCCGGATTTCACGCTGTTCCGCGAATGCCTCGCCGGACGCGACCTCAGCGACAAGGCGCGCACGACGCTGCTGTTCGGCATGGGCAAGGCGTACGACGACGTCGGCGATTATGCGAGCGCCGGATATTTACGTGCAGGCCAAGCGCTTCTAACGCTTATGGCCGCGTTCGCGCAAGCAGTTCCGGCGCAGCGTACGGCGCGCTTCCAGTCGAAGCCGCTGCCGGTTCGGCGCGAAGGTCCGACGATTTCAACCAATCTTCATCGTCGGCATGCCGCGCTCGGGCACGACGCTGACGGCCGAGCTGCTCGCGCTCATCCGAAGTGCGCAATCGCGGCGAGCTCAATTGGATCTGAAGCTCTCGCAACGTTTGCCGGCGAGCGGCGCGCCCGATCGCGCGCTGCTCGATGCGCTCGCGGCGGAATACGAAGCGCATGCGAAGCTCGACGATTCGGGCGATGCGCGCTAGTTCATCGACAAGCAGCCGCTGAATCTGATGCACGTCGATTTCATTCTCGCACTTTGCCGAATGCGAAGTTCGTGCATGCCGGCGCGGCGCGCGCGACAACGCGCTGTCGCTCTGGGTCAGTCGTTTCAGGACGATACCTACGCGTACGCGGCCGACTTCGCCGATATCGCGGCATTCCAGCAGGCTGCGACAAGGTCATGGCCCATTGGCAAAGCGTTATCCGGAGTCGATTCGCGCGCTCGTCTACGAAGACCTCGCGGCGATCCGGAGCATCGCATCGCGGAGCTCGCCGAATGGCTCGGTCTGCCGCCGCTTCAAGCAGAATCGACGCCGCAACGAAACGATGCGATCAACACGGCGAGCTTGTGGCAGGCGCGACAACCCGTCTACACGCGCTCGATCGGGCACTGGCGCAATTACGCGCCTTCGTGCCGGAGCTGCTCGAATTTCCGGAATAGACGCGGCGCAGGCGCGCGAACTACGATCAGACCGAATAGTCCCAGTGCCTCAACATCGGCTCGAGGATCGGCAGCACCGGCTCGAACTCGGCTGGTATCTGCGCCAGCGATCGGTGCGCGCGCGCGTGATCGGCTGCACGACGGCCGTGTAGCTCGGCGTCGCGATGAAGCCTTTTTCCTTGCGCGTGACGGTCGTATTGGAGCATCGGCGTCGCGTCTTCGAGACCCGAGAACGTCGCGATGCGCTGCACGTGCGCCGGGCGTGTCGGCGACGAGATCCTCGTAGCGTGAGATGATGACGCTCAGGTTTGATCACTTCGACGTGATAGAGCCAGACTCCATCGCGGCGACGTAAGCGCGCGCGAGTGCGCTCGAGCGTCGCGCACGCGTCGGCGAGCATGCTCGAGCGGTAGTTCTGCATGTAGTAGCTCAGCACGACGTCGCACGGATGTCGTAGCGCGAGGATGTAGCGCGCTTCGGGTAGAGGCGCTTGATGAGCGGCAGCCACAGCATGTTGAGCGGATTCTTGTCGACGAGCTGCGCGTCCCAGCGGCGGTGGATCTTTTCGGCGACGAGGCCGTAGTAGTGCTTGCGCAGCTCGTCGCAATCGCGCTGATTCAGGCGGCCGATGTCGTTCGGCATCTTGACGCCGTAGTCGCCGAGCTTGTTGCCGAGGATCGTGAAGAACGGCCGCTCGTCCATCGATTGCAAGCTCGGATGCGCGTCGAGCATCTGCTCGAGCAGCGTCGTGCCCGAGCGCGGAAAGCCGACGATGAAGATCGGCGAGTCGCGCGCATCGGGCGCTGTGAGCGGCGGCCATGCGCGGTACTCGGCTTCGGTGAGACGGTCGACGGCATTCGGCAGTACGGCGCGCGTCGGGCGTCGAAACGACCCGGCGCGATCGGCGCAAGCTCTTCGGCCTTGAGCTTGTGCGCGGTCGCGAGCGAGGCCATCGCGGCTTCGGTGTCGCCGAGCTTGTCGTAGATGTCTGCGAGGTCGAAGTAATGCGAATAGTCGAGCGTGGCCGCGGGCCGGTGCTCTCGAGGATCGTGCGCGCTTCTTCGAGGCGACCGCGCCGCATCGCGAGCGTGCCGCGCAGCTGCGACATCTCGAGCTCGCGCGCGGTCGGCGACCGGAAACGGCGGCGGTGTCGGCGAGCACGCTTCGGCGGCGTCGAGATTGTTACGTGCGCTCGTACAGCGCGACCAACTGGAGCCGCGTCTGTAAGTGCAGCGGCGCGCGACGGATCATTCGATCAGCACTCGTGCGCGCCGCGGCGTCGCTCGTCAGCAGCAGATGTCGCGAGCAGGAGCTGCTAGTTCGGCTTGAGCGGCAACCATGTGCGCCACGGTTGCAGTAACCGCTGGTCAGCGCGTCGAGCACGGCGACGAGCGCGTTCGCGGCGTGGATGTGCGCTTCGGCCGATTTCGGATCGAGCTTGAACGCTTCGAGCAAGGTCGTCGTGCGCAGCGGCGTGATCGCCGCGTTTCGCATGAGCCTGGCCGAGGGTATGTAGTGCGACGGCTTCGGTTGGCGCGAGCGCGACGGATTTCGATGCGTCCGCATCGGCTTCGTTTGCGCGTCCGGCGAGTCGCAGATGCGGTCGCGTAGTTGGTCCAGTAGCGCTGCTGTTCGCAGGCGCGATCTCGGTCAGGCGCTCATACCCGCACGGCTTCGGCGTAGCGCCCTGGCACTGCAGGCTCGAGCGAGAGCAGGAGAACGAGTCCTTGCTCGTTCGGGCGCTCTGCGCAGGTTGCTCGCGACAGATCGCTCGGCGAGCGGCGAGCTGCCATTCTGAAGGACGTTGAGAATCTCCTGGAATGACGCGAGGTTCGGTCATGAGCGGAAGAGCGTGCAAAAACGGAGCCGCGCGATCGACTCGCGCGGCTCTGAAGCCTTACTGCGTTCTGTCGAATCAGTCGATCAGAACTTGACGGTGATGCGGCCTCAGTAGTAGCGGCCGATCAGGTCGAAGTCGACGGATCGGTATTCGCGTTGAGCGTGTTGTTCGCGTAGCGAAGAACGGCGGCTGCTTGTCGGCGATGTTGTTGACGCCGACGTCGAAGCGCGTGTTCCAGGCTTCGATGTTGTAACCGAACTGAAGATCGTTGTACAGTTCGCGCCGTAGTTGATTAGTAGTTGTTCCCATTCATCGCCGTAGTACGTGCCCGCCGGGACGTGTCCTGCGACGGTGTCGGGGAGCCCATGTGGAAGCGGCCGATGTAGCGCATGCGCCACGACGCATCGAACGAGCCGAGCTGCCAGTTGACCGAACGACTGCGCACGCCAGCGCGGGAACAGTGCAGCACGCCGCCGCCGCACCCGGGCACGCCGCAGCCTGCGGAGGAGCCGAAGGTCATGAAGTGGCCGGCGTAGTGGTAGACGGTGTTGCCTTCGGTGTCCGGCGCCGATCGAGATGTTGTACTTCTTCGAGGTAGGTCGCATTGAAGCTGAGGTTGAAGCGGCCGAACGAGAACTCCGGCAGACGGTAGTTCAGCGCGAAGTCGACACCCTTGACATCGATGCGGCCGAGGTTGCCCGTCGGCTCGTTGATGAATTGGATCTGACCCTGGTTCGGGCCGCTCTGGAAGCGATGAATCAGCGGGCAGTAGTCGAGCTGGCCGGCGGAGCACAGGTCGAGGACCTACTGCGCGCCGACGACCCGTGATCGATGTTGTTGAGGTAGAGGCGCCAGAAGTCCGCGCTGACCGACAGGCCGTCGATGAAATGCGGGTCATAGACGATGCCCCAGTCGAACGACTTGCCGAGTTCCGGTCCGAGCGGGAAGCCCGCGTAACTGCGAACCGGAGGTGATCCCGTTGATCTGCAGGCCTTGCGCGACGTTGTTGTTGCTGAACGAGCCGTCGGTCGGCACGTTCGACGCACGCGGGGTTGACGGGTTGCCCGTGTAGTGATCGCACGGGTCGTGCAGAGCTTCGGAGCATCGCACGCGGCGCCGGCGAAGATGATTGCCGACGGTCGGCGCGCGGAACACTTCGGAGACCGTGCCGCGCAGCAGCAGGTCTTCGATCGGACGCCACTCGAGCGCGATCTTCGTGTTGTTGGTGTTGCCGAAGTTGTTGTACTTCGAGTAGCGGTCGCCGATCGTCAGGTTCAGCGCGTGGACGAACGGAATGTCCTTGATGATCGGGATGAAGAGTTCGGCGTAGAAATCCTTGACGTTGTAACCACCCTGCAGCGGCGAGCCGCACTGGCGAACCGAGCATGCAGTTGCCGGTCTCGGGATTGATCAGCAGCGAGTGTCGATGTTCGAGTGCGTGTATTCCTTGCGATACGACGCACCGATCGCGAGCTGCATCGTGCCGGCCGGCAGCTCGAACAGGCCGCCGTTCGAAGTCGGCGCGCCACACCTTTTCCTGCGTGAAGAACGGTGCTCGCGCCGGGAGCGCCGGCCGACTGCAGCGACGGTGATCGTGTTCGGATCGTCGAGGTTGAAGATGTTGATCGGCGTGCAGTCGTTGATCATCGCGTCCGGCGTGCCGCACTTGACGACGCCGTCGGTCGTCGAGGAACGAGGGACCCGTCGCCTGATTCGATGATGTTCAGGTTCGGCAGGCCGTAGGTCGTCGGGTCCGATACTGACATGGCCGTAGTCCATGCCGACTTCCCAGTTCCATTGCTGGTCGTTCCACACGCCGAACGAACCCTTGAAGCCCGTCACACCTGGTCGGTCGTTGGTGCCGAACGCACGCGGCGGTTGCCGAGCGGTCGCAAGGCGCGTACGAGAAATCGCCCTGGCCTCGTGAACTGCGACGCCGAACGGGTTGTAGTAGCTGTCGGCCGAGATGACGATGCCGTCCGGCGCGTCGGTCACACCTCCGGCGCGAGCTGGAACGCCGACGAGGTCTTGTTGTGCATGACCGACATGTAGACTTCGATGTTGTCGGTCAGCTTGTAGTTGCCGTTGAGGAAGAGACCGGTGCGTTCCTGCGGCGTCATGATCAGGTTGACGGTCGCGAAGTTGTAGTTGTCGCTCGGGTCGTCCGGCGTGCCGTTGTTGACGTAGCAGTGGTAGTCGGTCGCGATGTTCTGGCCCGACGCACCCGGATTGCGCGCGATGAACTGTCGCAGCGGAATAGGTGTCGCGGAACTCGTCGGCATCCTGGATGTGGCCGAACGGCGAGGAGGTCGAACCGCCGACGTTGCCGCTCGGCACCTGCTGGCCGTAGGCTGGCCGTACGTCGAAGACCGTTGGTGCCGTACAGCGAAATCGAGTTCTTCGAGAAGTCGCGGTGGCCGGCGAGCACCTGGTCGATCTTGTTGTAGCTGATGCCGGCCATGATCGAGCCCTTGTCCGAGCTCTGACCGAACGTGAACTGGTAACCCTTTCGACTCGCCGTCGTCCTTGTCGGAGATGCCGTAGTTCGCCGAGAACTCGGCGCCCTGGTAATCGCGAACGCAGGATGAAGTTGACGACGCCCGCGACCGCATCCGAGCCGTACACCGACGAGGCACCGTCGGTCAGGACTTCGATGCGCTCGATCATGTTCGCCGGAATGGCGTTCGGATCGCCCGAGAGATAACGATGGCCGTTGATCAGCACGAGCGTGCGCGGCGAGCCGAGACCGCGAAGGCCGATCGACGATGCACCCGTGCCGCCGGAGTTGTTGATCTGCGGGTTGATGTTCGGGCCGGTGACGGCCGGCAGCTGCTGCAACGAGATCGCCGAGCGTCAGCTTGCCGGTTTTCTGGATCGCGGCGCGATCGATCGTGATGACCGGGTTCGACGTTTCGATGTCGACGCGACGGATGTTCGAACCCGTGACGGTGATGGTCTCGAGCTGCTGATTGTTCTGGTCCTGCGGCGCATCTTGCGCAAGAGCAGGGGCAGCGTAGCCGACCACCGCCGATGCGCCTGCGTACAACGCAAAGCGCACGGCTTTGAAAAGCTCGTTGCTCGATAGCCTCATTACACTCTCCAACGTCAGAGTTGCGTCACAGTTCGGGACATGTGCTTCCCCTTCCTGGGGACGGCCAAAACGGCCTACCTAAAACCCTAGGTGCTGTTCGGATTCATCGTGTTTCCCTATTAACCTTAGCAATACGTAACGAACCAAGAGACCACACAA
>JASGJE010000015.1:0-226328 GCA_049840875.1 Chitinophagaceae bacterium
GTGACGATTGAATTACCATGACAGTTACCAGTATAAAAATCACTCACCTTCACAATCGCCATTATCGATATTTTCTGCGGGTTGAGTGTGCTGCTATTCGGCACGCTCATATAACTGCTGCTGCCATCGAATAAGTAAGCATTATCTGCATTTCCAAACCGATCAGTTGTCTTTACCGCGTTATTGAACGTAATGTTATTATTATTTCCACTAGAATCATTTAGGTTTCCACCATTGAAATTGTAATACGCTATTAGGCCTTCTGTCAGATCATAACAGGCGGCACAACTACTGTCTATTAACGTCAGCGTATCTACGACTGTAACCGTATCTTTTTTAATCACGTTAACGGTGTCATGTACGGTGACTTCTTTAGTGCATGAAGAAAAGTGAATACCGGCTGTAAGGCTGATCAATGAAATGAGTAAGAATAGGAATAAGGGTGCTTTTGACATAAAGAATGCAATTTTGCCCCAAAATAGATTCTTTTACTGATAAGTGCAAGTCAGTTGCATAGTATTGCAAAGGCTCAAGAGAGAAGTGTCTGCAAATAAAAAAGCCTCTAACGTATCGATATACAAGAGGCGAGCAATCACATGAGAGAAAAATAAGCTGTAGGGGGAGGAGTCGAACCTCCACGAAGCAGTTAGCAAAAGTGCAAACCCGGTGGTCAACCCCGGTCGGTCCCGCTTTTGGCGGAATCGGCGCTACACTTAGTTTATCCTGTTATCTCCACCCCCGAGACAAGAGGGCATGTCTGCCAAGATTTCATCACCCCACAGTGTGTACGAACGATAATTCGTAGTTAAGAACTTTGATGGTGCAAATATAATACTGCCTGCCGGTTTATTCCAAGTTATTCAACAAAAATTTTGAAATGATCGATATTTTTCAAATATTTGTCTATATCGTTCGATAAAATCAAAAATAATTGACGAAATGGCGACAAAACTAAATCTGGATAAACTTGACCTTCAGATAATTCAACATATGATTGAGAATGCTGAGATCTCATATGCTGATCTCGGTAAAAAGCTATATGTATCAGGAGGAACGATTCATGTACGTATAAAAAAGCTCAATGAAATAGGGATCGTTAAAGGTACACGCTTAAATGTCGATTTGAAACAATTGGGGTATGATGTTATCGCATTTATAGGCATATACCTGGAAAAAAGCTCGCTGTATGATGCGGTTGCCAAAGAATTACAGAAGATACCGGAAATCGTACGATTAAACTACACAACGGGTAATTATAGCATGTTCGCTGAAATAGTTTGTAAAGATATTCTCGGTTTAAGGGCCGTCTTACATGGCAATCTTCAAAAAATAAAAGGTATTGAACGAACTGAAACGTTTATTTCATTGGATGAAAGCTTCAACCGAAATGTGAAGATTATTGAAGAGTAATGATTGAATTGTTTGATGGTTATATTGTTTAACCGTTGCTTCTAAAACCATTAAACAATGTAATAATAGAACATTCGCATCATATCTTCCCCCTCACATTCAATGCATCCCTTAGTCCATTTCCCAATAAATTAAATGAAAGTACAAGTAGCATGATTGCAAAACCCGGGGCTAACGCCAGCATTGGATTTTTTGTAATGATAAAGTTGTAATTCTCTTTGATCATCAATCCCCAGCTTGGTTGTGGTGGCTGTACGCCTACACCCAAAAAGCTTAAACCTGCCTCGATTACTATAGCTGAAGCAAAATTGGAAGCGGCTATCACCATTACAGGTCCCATAATGTTTGGAAGAATATGCCGGAAAATGATACGATAATCCGAAAACCCCAATGCTCTTGCGGCTTCAACATACTCAAGTTCACGAACACCCAACACCTGCCCTCTTACCAATCTTGCTACATTTACCCACATGGTGAGCCCCACGGCAATAAACACCTGCCAGAAACCTTTTCCAAGTAACAAGGTGATGGCAAATACAAGCAACAAAGTGGGAATGCTCCAAATGATGTTGATCAGCCACATAATTACATTGTCAGTTTTGCCCCTGAAATAACCCGCTAAGGCACCGAGCAATATCCCAATTGATAGAGAAATAATAACGGTAATTAAACCAACACCGAGGCTAACTCTTGTACCAATAATAAGGCGACTGAAAATATCCCTACCATATTTATCAGTACCGAGTAAAAATTTTTTTTCAATAACCGGACTTGCAGCTACCTGAGTTAACGGGTATGCCTGTGTCTCACTAATACCTTCATCAATAAATTTATCGACGATAATACTATCCTGTTTTAACAAACTACGATCAATAGGTATATAAAAGTAGGGGTCCTGTGTGCCGGATAAAAATCGTGTTATAAAGCCTTCAGTAGTGATGTTCTTTTCATTTTTAACCAACAAAAATTGCTGTTTATATCCCGGCTGCCGACCACCTAATTCCAATATGATTCTGTTTGCGTAAGGAGAATGATCAGGGGCGATCAGGTAAGCAAAAGCAGCAATGATGATAAAGAATGAAATAATGATCATTCCAAACAAAGCGCCCCTGTTTTTCTTAAGCCTTCGCCAGGTCGCTTGTTGAAATGAATCAGTTGTCATGAACGGAAATTAGCGAGAATTAACCAGAGCAGTTCCTAAATCTTATTTTACCTTTCTTCCCTTCCATTCATAACTGCCAAATTGCCCAAGCCAACCTGCAATAATAGTGTAAGCAATATGCAGTGGCTGAAAGAAAAAGAAATATTTCATCAACGATCTTCTGTTAAAAAAGGAAGCCACAGAATATACGAATGGAAATTCAATAATAGTTTTTGCCAACCACAAGATGGCCAGGTACAACCATAGTTGATGATTAAAAAAACCAGCGATCAGCAATACCAGGAATGATAAATTGAAAAGATAAACTAACAGTAGAACAAAAAAGATCCGTTTGTCATCGTATTTGTTTGCTTTACTTGCCCAACGAATCCGTTGATTAAAAAATTCATTCCAACTGTTTGCAGCCGCAGTTTGCACAATCGCTTCTTTTGATTTAATATAGTGTACCTGATCAGGATGAGCAGTTTTTATTTTATGCATTAAAAGCATATCATCACCGGAAGCAATATTATCGATGTCATTAAAGCCATTTACTTGATAAAATATATCCTTCCTGTAAGCCAGGTTTGCTCCATTTGACATGCTGAGCATTTTTTTATAAACAGAAACGCCAGTGATACCCTGTAATGTTAAAAAATCCAGTACCTGGAAGTAGTAAAGTAATTTGTTGCTCACATTTTCGGTAAATGTTACCGGGGCTGCAATAAACGCTGAATCATTTTTTTTATAAAATGAAACTATTGTATACAGCCAATTTTCACCGGCAATACAATCGGCATCTGTGGTAATAATCAGCTCGCCATTTGCTGCGGCAATACCTGTCTCAATTGCTTTTTTCTTATAAGAGTTAATCAATTCATTGGTAAATGATACAAGCTGAACATTACTGAATTGGTTTACCACATTTGCAGTTCCATCAGTAGAATGATCGTTAACGACAATTATTTCTGTAAGCGCTTTTGGATATGTTTGGCGCTGCAGTGACTGAAGCAGACGACCGATATTACCTTCTTCATTTCTTGCAGGAATGATAATAGAAACCTTCGTCTGTAAACTTTCATTTTCAACAAGATTATATTCCGGCATTTTCAACCAGCCCTGCCAATAATAAACGATCAATATGCTATAGATAATGAAGAGTAGTATGGTAATAAATAGAAGGATCATCCGGGAAAAGCAAATCTAATCATTGCATGCAGGCCTGCAAAGCACCAACTTCATGATAGTCATACAAAAAAAATTAACTGGCAATTTGTGAGTGAAATATTTGTACAGGTAGAAATATTCTCTAACTTTATATAGTTGCACAAACAACTATATGCCAAACAACCAATTTAAAAAAGGGGAACTCTACAGCTTTATTACAGGAAAAGCTTCAACGGCTATAGCAAGAAGATTACAAAAGAAATTTAACGGATCAGGATTGAATCTTACCATAGAGCAGTGGAGTGTGCTTTATCAGTTGTGGAAACAGGATGGCATCAGTCAGCAGGAGTTGTGCAATGCAACATTTCGAGATAAACCAAGTATTACAAGACTTGTAGACAACCTGGAAAAAATTAATCTTGTAAAGCGTGTTGCTTCGGAAAGTGACCGTCGGATCAATCTTGTTTTTCTTACAAAACAGGCACAGAAAATTCAGGAAGAAACAATGGCTTTAGCAGAAAATACATTGAATGAAGCGCTGACAGGTGTACCTGCCGAAAAGATCGATGTATGTAAAGAAGTGTTACAAATAGTGTATGATAATTTGAAATAAAAACTTTAAACATAATCCTAAACTTTTGTTTTATGAGTACAGAAGTGAAAAAAAACGCAGCATTGAAAGGTGGTGAATGGTTAGTGAAGCAGTCATCTCCGTTTGACACATTTATCCCTGAAGAATTTACAGAAGAGCAGAAGATGATACGGGACATGTGTGATCAATTCCTAGATGTAGAAGTGATGCCTATTCTTGATCGTATCGATAATATGGAACCCGGCTTGATGAAATCTTTATTGCATAAAACGGGTGAACAGGGGCTACTCTCAGTTGCCTTCCCGGAAGAATATGGTGGGCTTGGAAAAGATTTTGTGACTGCTACAATCGTGAATGATAACCTTGGCGCGGGCCACTCATTTTCTGTTGCAATTGCGGCGCATACTGGTATAGGTACGCTACCTATTCTTTATTTCGGTACAACGGAGCAAAAGCAAAAATATATTCCAAAATTAATTACAGGAGAATGGGCCGGTGCATATGGACTAACAGAACCGAATAGTGGTAGCGATGCACTCGGTGCAAAAACAAGCGCCAAACTTAGCGCTGATGGCAAATACTATCTTTTAAACGGGCAAAAATGCTGGATCACTAATGGAGGCTTTGCTGATGTATATACAGTATTTGCAAAAGTAGACGGCGATAAATTCACCGCTTTTATAGTTGAACGCGGTACCGAAGGTTTTACACAAGGACCTGAAGAGCATAAGATGGGAATCAAAGGTTCTTCTACTGTTCAATTGTATTTCCAGGATTGTAAAGTACCAGTTGAAAATTTGCTTGGTGAAATCGGGAAAGGACATCGCATCGCTTTCAATATCCTTAATATTGGTCGACTCAAATTGTGCGCAGCTGCGTTGGGTGGATCAAAACGGGCATTAAGTGAAACGGTTAATTATGCAAAGACAAGAGAACAATTTAAACAACCAATCAGCAATTTCGGTGCGATAAAACATAAACTTGCTGAAATGGCAATCCGCATATTCGTTGCCGAAAGCGCATTATACCGCACCGCAAAGTGGATCGATAACAAAGAGCATGAATTGACAGAAGCCGGCAAACCTTTTAATGAAGCGTTATTAGGGGCAGCAGAAGAGTTTGCTATCGAATGTGCAATGTTGAAAGTATATGGAAGCGAAACACTTGATTTCGTTGTTGATGAAGGCGTACAAATTCACGGAGGTAATGGCTTCAGTGCTGAATATAATATTTCCAGGGCTTACAGGGATAGCAGGATTAACAGAATCTATGAGGGTACGAATGAAATTAATCGCTTGCTTACGCTGGATATGACGTTGAAACGGGCCATGCAAGGTCGCATAGACATGATGGGGCCGGCAATGGGGGTGCAAAAAGAATTGATGAGCATACCTGATTTTGGTGGAGAAGAAGATGGTTTGTTTTCGAAAGAAATAAAATTGGTTTCAAATCTGAAGAAAGCAATTCTGCTGACCGCAGGCGCTGCTGTGCAAAAACTGATGATGAAGATTGATAGCGAACAGGAAGTACTGATGAATATTGCTGACATGGCAATCGAAACATTTAATGCAGAAAGCGCATTGCTGCGTGTAATGAAGTTGACCGACCAGCAGGGAGAAGCAAGTCAACAATTTCATCTTGATATTTTGCGAACATATTTGTATGACGCAGCGGACTATGTAAACAAATCAGGCAAAGACGCAATCAATGCATTTGCAGAGGGAGATGAACAAAGAATGATTTTACTGGGCCTTAAACGCTTTACAAAAGCAGAGCCATTTAACTCAAAAGATGCGAGAAGAAGAATAGCTGATAAAATGGTAAGCGAAGGGAAGTATTGTTTTTAAAATCCCTCATCTTCCAGCAATCGGGCCGTTTCTTTTGGAAAAGCAATTTTCTCATTGGGATATAGCATGCTTAATTCTTTTCTTGCAGTATCTAATTCTTCAAGCATTTTAAATCTTCTTTTTTCTAAGATCAGACCAATTGTCATTAATAAAGATGAAAGTGTCATTACAGAGAAATAGACTTTAAATGCATCGTCTTTGAGTGATTCTGCTTTTAGCACGTACCAGAATAAATAAACTATAAAAAAGCAGCCATAAAGAAAAAGTGTAGAGGCAGACATTAGGGCTTTGCCGGCAGGTTTGCCATATTGAACGACATCCTTTATCTGTTCGATGAAGAAAATAAAACTAAGAGTTACGAGTAACAGAATTCCAGGACCGATAATTATCGTAAGCGCATTTTTATTAAATCCGAAAAAAGCAACAGTAAGAATTTCAAAAACTGAAAAGCCAATAATACCAATATGAATTTTCTTGCGGAAAGACCCCGCCTTTGTGAAATAGAGCATGTACAATAAAGCCAGTGGCACATCTAATAAATTGTTCATGATCCCCGCAGCTTTAACATAAACCGCCGGTAATACAATAATTCCTTCCGACATAAGGTTATAGAGAAGTGTAGATAGGCAGTAAATCGCAAGAAAGGCCAGGCTTCTGTTCTTATACAATTTCAGAGAAAATATAGCGGCTACGGGAAGAAACTGTGCAACCGTAGAAATGTAGCCTAATATTTGAACCGAATTCATTTAGTTGTTATTTTTCTGTAGGATAAGGATAACTACTTAACCATAAAATTAACGGTTGAATTCTGTGTGTAGTGCTTGTTTTGACATGTTTGTTCAAAAATTCAGTAAAACCTCAAGAGCCGTCCAGTAAAACTACGGTTAGGCGTGATGAGTGTTTTTATGTTACTCAATAACTATGAAAAAGATTGTACAATTATTTTTTATTCTGCTACTTGCAAAAAATCTAACGGCGCAGTATAGTGGTTTTATATTAAAGGGGCGCACCACAGGACCGCTTCCATTCCTTGAATATGGGTTGGGTGAAGACAGGTTGGGTGGCGCGAAAATGACTTTCCTTGATACGAATATTGCGGTACGGGTGGTAGATAGTATCAGAAATAAGTATAAGGTTGCGCTTTCGCAAAATCATGTTGCGTATTTACCCAAAGAAAATTTCCGATTGGATTCCGCTTTACAGTTTCGGCCTTATTATCTTTCCAATACATGGAAAGTGTGGGGTGATAGTGTGTATGACTATGTTTCGGTGATATTGGATGAGAAATTACCTTATCGTTCTGTTCAGGAAATCAATCCATCCAGAATTGTGATTGATGTTTTTGGCGCAACAAGTAATACCAACTGGATCATTCAGCAATCGACTGCCGCAGAAATAAAGAACACATGGTATGAGCAAATTGAAGACGATGTATTGCGCATTTACATTGAATTGAATCATCCGCAGCATTGGGGGTATTCTGTGTACTATGAAAACAATAAGCTCATTGTGCGGGTGAAGCAACAACCGAGAGAACTATCATTAGCGAAACTCAAAATTGCGATCGATGCCGGGCACGGAGGAGATAATACAGGAGAAACCGGCCATACCAGCGGTATCGAAGAGAAGAATTATACATTGAAGATCGCAAAGGAATTACAGCAAACGTTGTTAAACGAACATGCGACTGTTTTCATGACGCGGGAAACAGACACCACAATAGCAATGGTAGACAGAGTATTGATGACAAAGGTGGAAGCTCCTGATCTTTTAATCAGCATTCATTTGAACTCATCAGACAATACAGAAGACAAAGGCGTAAGCACCTACTACCGATACATCGGATTTCGGCCGCTGACACAATTCATTTTAAAACGCCTTGAAGAATTGAAACTGGATGAATATGGTAATGTCGGCAGTTTCAATTTTGGATTGAGCGGGCCGACTGAATACCCTAATTGTCTCGTTGAGGTTGCATTTCTCAGCAATCGCAGCGATGAAAAGAAAATACTCGATGCGGGTTTCAGAAAAGTTGTTGCAGTAAAAATTGTAGCAGGAATTAAAGACTGGTTGACTTCGCTAAAAGAGATCAAGGATTAATATCTGCTGCTGCAGTTTTATCAAGAAACCAATATAACTCATCACTGAAAGGCTGAATCAATTGTGCCGGATATAATTCAGGATCGTGTTCGTTATACAGAACATTATTTACTGAAGCTGCTTTATCGGCGCCGGCAACGAGGAAAGCTATTTTTGCGGCCTTATTCACTATCGGTGTGGTAAGTGAAATGCGATAAATTTTTTCTTCTTCAAGGTAAAATGCTTTGACCCATTTTTCTTTTTCATGAATAATATCATAGCCTGGAAATAATGAAAGAGTATGTGCATTATCTCCAAGACCTAACAAAACCATGTCAAACGAATGCTTTTTACGATCAAAATAATGATGCAGGATTTTTTCGTAATCAGCGACAGATTTCTGCGGCTCCATATCAGTTTGCATAATATGTATTTGTTCTTTTGAAACAGGAACATGATTCAACAATGTTTCAAAAGCCATTTTTGCATTGTTTCGTTTATCTGAAAACGGAACATATCGTTCGTCTCCCCAAAAGAAATGCAGTTTACTCCAGTCAATCTTGTCTTTATATTTTTCAGAAGCAAGTAGTGTATATAATTTCTTAGGTGTGTTGCCTCCCGATAATGCGATTGTATAAAGATCTTTTTTCTTCAGCGTTTCATGAATATCATTCACTATCCAATCGGCAACTCGTTTACTCAACTGATCTGTGTCTTCTGAAATATTCAGATTCATAGTATCCCCTGTTTAATCCTTTAAAAATCTTCTGTTAGTCTTTATTGCTTTGTGGAAGCGTAACCCAATTGTGCCCGTCCCGCGCTATTAACGCTTCTGCATCTTCTGGTCCCCAACTATCAGGTGCATAATTTGGAAAATCGATCGGCATACGATTTTGCCATGCTTCTAAAATTGGCGTAATCACTTTCCATGCAGCTTCTACCTGGTCGGCTCGCATGAATAATGTAAGATCGCCTTCAATAACATCAGCCAGTAATGTTTCATACGCTTCCGGTTCATAACCTCCATATGCATCGGAATATTTGAAAGCCATATCTACGGGATTCAAAATCATATTTGGCCCCGGTCGCTTTGCCTGGAAGCGCATGCGGATACTTGTTTCCGGCTGAATGCTGAATGTAAGGCGATTCGGTCGCCATGTCTCTGCTGCTTCTGCAGGAAATGAATAACGTGGCGCTTCTTTAAAATGCACAGTGATGAGCGTGGTCTTTTCATGCAGATATTTCCCTGTGCGTACATAAAACGGAACATTTTGCCAGCGCCAATTATCGATATAAAATTTAGCAGCAACAAATGTTTCTACCGGAGATTGTGGGTTTACACTTTTTTCCTGTCGATAACCCTGTACTTGTTTTCCTTTCAACCAACCCGAAGAATACTGACCACGAACCGTATTTGCATGAACATCTTCGGGATCTATTTTACGTATCGCATTTAATACATCAACTTTTTTATTTCTTATTTCATTTGCATCAAAGGAAATTGGTGCTTCCATTCCAATCATACAAACAAGCTGCAGAATATGGTTCTGTACCATATCACGCAAAGCGCCGGCTTGTTCATAATAACTACCACGATCTTCAACTCCTACAGTTTCAGCAGCGGTTATCTGTACGTGATCAATGTAATTACAATTCCATACCGGTTCAAATAATGTATTAGCGAAACGAAATGCAAGAATGTTTTGTACAGTTTCCTTTCCTAGATAATGATCGATGCGGTATATCTGGTCTTCTTCAAACATTGTTCCTAACAATTGATTCAACTCCCTGGCACTTTGCAAATCATGGCCAAAAGGTTTTTCAAACACAATTCTTCTCGTCTTGGAATCGAGGCAAAGTTTTTTCTCAGAAAGTTTAACTGCAATATCAGGCGCCATCTGCGGAGCAACTGCGAGATAAAAAATCACATTCGGTTGCGTACCCCATTCTTTTGCTTTATCATTCACCCAGGTTGATATGCTATCGTAAGTTTCGGTATTCAGCAAATCAAGTTCATGATAGGATACTTGCTCAGAAAATTTTTTCCAATCACCATTTGCTTCTCCTTTTCTTCTTGAAAATTGCTGTACGCCTTCCAGGAGTTTGTCCCTGTATTCCTGGTCGGATGTAAACGTTGTGCGCCCAACACCGACTACAACGAATTTCTCCGGCAGATAATGATCAAGATAAAGATTGTATAATGCTGGAATGAGTTTACGATTTGTGAGATCGCCGCTTCCACCAAATATAAAGATGATGGTGGGCGGCAGGCCTTTTACATTTTCCATTTTATAAAAACAATTCTGTTTAAAATAAGTTTATTCGTGACGATTATTCCCATTCTGTATGGAAACTACCTTCTTTGTCAATACGCTGATACGTGTGAGCTCCAAAAAAATCTCGTTGTGCCTGGATCAGGTTAGTAGGCATAGTAGCGCTGCAATAAGCATCAAAATATCCCAATGCACTGGCTAAACCCGCTACTGGAATTTTTATAGCAGCACCACGCTGAACAATCTTTCGTAAACCGGCTTGTCTTTTCTTAACTAAAGAGGCCACTTTCTTATTTAATAAAATATTTGAAAGTTCCGCATCTTTCTTATAGGCAGACGTAAACACTTCCAGCAAAGAAGAACGGATGATACAGCCTCCACGCCATATTCGTACCACATCTTTTAACGGAATATCCATTTGCAATTCTGATGATGCTTTATGCAACATTGATAACCCTTGTGCATAGCAGATGATCGTTGCTGTATATAAAGCATCGTGCAATTGAAGAATTATTTTCTCTTTATCTTTTTCCTGTATTTTAATTTTTGGCTGATAGATTGCACCAGCGGCTACTCTTTCATCTTTATAGCTTGAAAGATCCCGCATGGCAACAGCCATATCTATTGTGGGAATAGAAACTGGCAAATTCATTGCGTCTTGAGATGTCCACTTGCCAGTACCTTTTGAGCCTGCCTTATCCAGTATCATATCCACCAGCCTGTTCTTTGTAATGTCATCTTCTTTCAGCAATACGATTGCTGTAATCTCAACTAAATAGGATTGCAGTTCACCTTCATTCCATTTTTTAAAAATTTCATGTAACTCATCATTTGAAAGACCAAGATGATGTTTCAGTACAGCATACACTTCGCTGATCAATTGCATAATAGCGTATTCAATACCGTTATGTACCATTTTCACATAGTGACCTGCTGCCGCTTTTCCCATATATGCCACACAGGGGTCGTTATTCACTTTCGCCGATACAGCTTCAAGAACCGGTTTCAATTCTTTCCATGCCTCTATATCGCCACCGGGCATAATGCTCGGTCCTGTTCTTGCACCATGTTCTCCACCGGATACGCCCATACCCATAAAATGAACGCCTTTATCTTTCAAGAAATCTATACGCTTCAATGTATCTGTGTAATGCGAATTACCGCCATCGATTATGATGTCATCTTTTTCTACCAGTGGCAACAAATCATTAATTACGCTATCAACGATTGGCCCTGCAGGAACAAGCATCATTATTTTTCGCGGCTTTTTCAACCCCTGAACCATTTCTGCAAGTGTACTCACTCCTTTTACAGTTGTATTTGGTGTGGCTGAACTTTCTAACAAGGTGCCTTTGCTACTGTCCTTATCAAAACCGATTGCTGCGAAACCATGGTCAGCCATATTGAGCAATAAATTTCTGCCCATAGTACCTAAGCCGATCATACCAAAATCAAATATTGCTTCACTCATAGAATGGAGATTAATGAAAATGTAATTTATTTTAAACAGATCAAATAGCTAAAACGAAAAAGACCTCGTATGGTAAGCCTGGGACGCTGCAAAGTTAAGGATACCGGACTTCGCTTATTTTAAAAATGAAATGAAAAGATCATGCCTTTTGAGCAGTACTGACAAAGACAAAAGCAACCATAAATGGTTGCTTTTGTCGTTATAGATTTTTTACTTGTTTAATTTTTGGGTTCTTCTTTTGGCGCTTCTGCTTCAGGATGAGGAGAACCATGATGACAAGTAGCACAGTTAACCGCTACCAATGCATTGGGATCGCCGATTTTTGATTTACCATGAAAAAATTTCTTATTGATTCTGTTGGTCATCTTGATCATACTGCGTGCTACTGATTTTTCTGGTTTTTCATCACTTGCAAAATCCGGATATTGCTCGCCTTGTTTAGGTTCTGCGTGACAAAAGTTACATTTTACACCCAACGCATTGTTGAAGTCGTGCATTACTTTTCCAAGCTCTTCATGACTGATATCTTTTGGAAGGACTTTTAAATTTTTGTAATTGTTTTCTGGTTTCGTCGCTGCAACGCCGATAATGACAAGGCCAGCTAATACCAATAGTACAGAGATTCTTTTGCTAAACTTCATGGAATTGATTTTATAATTAAGGAATGAAAATAATAATTATCGTTTAGTGTTTTTATTTTTTATTCAGCCATCTTTCAAAAAATTCGTATGTCCTTAACATTTGGTCGATACGTTGCCGGTTGTTTCCACTTCTGGTAATTTCATGTGTTGCATTTGCATGTCGTACATATTCCACAGGTCGATCCAATACTTTCAAACTTCTGTACATCATTTCCCCTTCCACAAATCCTGTCCGGCGATCGTTATCTCCATGAAAAATAATATAGGGCGTTGTGATGTTTTGTACATAAGTTATCGGTGATTCATGTTGTAATATCTTTTTTGTAGAGTCTTCCCATGGATAACCACCAAAATAATTCGGTACGAGGCGCCATGCATTTCCTTCTCCGAAGAAAGTTACAAGATCGTATACGCCACGCTGTGAGCAAGCCGCTTTGAACCGATGATCATGGGCAATAATCCATGCTACAAGATAACCTGCGTATGAACCTCCGGTTATTAAAAGCTTCGATGTATCAGCCCAACCTTCAGCGACAGTTTTATCTAAAGCTGTCAGCACATCGCTTGTAGGCCCGGTTCCCCAATCCATCACATTTGCTTTTAAAAAATCCAGTCCATATCCCCCACTACCTCTCGGATTGCAATACACAACGCCATACCCTTTGCTACAGAAATACTGGTATTCGTGCCACATGCTTGTTTCACCAGGTCCCCACATCGCAGATGGGCCACCATGAATTTCCAATAACAAAGGATACTTTTTACCACTTTGATAATTGGCTGGTTTCATTACCCAATATTCAATCGTCATGCCATTATTTGCAATAAATGTTTTTTTCTCAGGCGAGGAAAGTTGTTTCTTTTGTACCCAATCGTAATTAAAATTGCTGATTCGCTTTTCACCTTTCATTGTGATGTCGGCAGTATAGACATCAAATGGATCGGCAACCTCGGTTTTACTAAATACTATTTTATTTTTGGTGATGTCAAAACTTGTAACTCCACTATTGTAATCACTTAATTGTTCAACTTTTTTTGTTTTTAAATCTGCCCGATACACTGGTGCGCCGCCATTGCTTTGTGAAATAAAATAGATATACTTTTCATCTTTGCTCCACTGGATATTGTTTTTATTCCTATCAAATGGAATGATAACAATATCTTTCGCTGTTCCTTCAAGTGGCATGATAGCAAGCGCCGGCACACTAATAAACGAAGTGTTGCCATATTGAAATGCCAACCATTTGCCCGAAGGCGAAACTTTTGGTGAATTGTAGCTTATACCCTCATCGCCAAGTAGCTTGCGAAAGTTGCTTCCATCATTTTTTACAATAAATATTTCCGACTCCAATGAACGATCAGGGTGTTGCAGTGAGTCTACATCACCAGATAGAATGATTTCTTTACCATCCGGGGTAAAGTCAGCGCTATTGAAACGATAGAATCCTTTCGTAATAGGTATTGGCTTAGCGTCCGGAACTGCCTGTACCAAAAAGAAATGATTAAAATTCATCTCAGCCGAAACATCCATTTCATCCTGGAAGTTCAGTTTGTCAATCACCTTTGCTTTTTTATCCGTTACATTGTTATCCAGGTATGCTCGTATTTCATCCATTGAACCATCAGGATCTGGTTTGGCATTATTTGCTTTTAATTGTTCATTTTTTGAAAAACCTGGTTTTTCAAAAGGCCATTTCGGAACCTCTTTATTTGGATTAAGTAGTGAGTCTTTCAATAAATCTTTAAGGTTGATGCTTGATGAAAACAAGATTTCTTTTCCGTCGGGGCTCCATTGCGGCGTACCGGCGCCGTACTTGAACTTTGTTAATTGTATTGCTTCACCACCTTCTAATGATAACAAGAATATCTGTGGTTTGCCATCCGCCAATCTTACAAAAGCGAGTTGCTTTCCGTCAGGGCTCCATGCGGGCTGTGATGAACTCTCTTTCGTTGTAAGTTGTTTCGGCGACCCTCCTCCATCAATCGGAGACATCCATATTTCATTAAAATATTTGTATTCCCACTTTGCGTCAGTCTCTGGCTGTATTTCAGTAACTGTAAATGCAGCTTTATTACCTTCCTTATTTATTGTGATGCCGGCAACCGATTTTATTTGCAGCAGATCCGTCACCTTTACTGGTTCTTTTATCGCCTGGGAAAATACGCTGACCGAAAGCAAGACTAAGGAGAATGTAAGCAGACTTCTCATCGTGGTGATTTTATGTGGTATGAATATACGACATCGGTTTTTTGCTTAACGAGGGATTTGACGAAAGGTTCGTACCGGCTGCGGGACAGAAAGCGACACCGTCCATCTAAAGAAATTTGCCCGGAATTCAGGCATACAATTAACAAATCTTCCCTCTTGCACATTCGGCCGTTGATTGTAAATTTGTAGTGAATATTTTTTATGAGTGAAACGACAATTGCCCCACAAACGCTGACAGCTAAAGATTTTGCAACAGACCAGGAAGTACGCTGGTGCCCCGGTTGCGGTGACTATTCTATTCTTGCCCAGGTGCAGAAAGTGATGCCTACGCTTGGAATTCCGAGAGAAAATATTGTAATTGTATCAGGTATTGGTTGTTCTTCCCGGTTTCCCTACTATATGAACACGTATGGTATGCACTCGATTCACGGACGTGCTACAGCTATTGCCAGCGGATTAAAAGCCGCAAGGCCTGAATTAAGCGTTTGGGTGGTAAGTGGCGATGGCGATAGCTTAAGTATTGGCGGTAATCACACCATACACCTGTTGCGCCGGAACTTTGATATAAATATTCTCGTTTTCAACAACCAGATATATGGACTTACAAAAGGGCAATATTCTCCTACGTCAGAAGAGAATAAAATAACGAAGTCTACTCCATTTGGAAGTATCGACCATCCTTTTAATCCTTTAGCATTGGCATTAGGTGCAGACGCGACATTCGTTGCAAGAAGCATGGACCGCGATCCGAAACAATTGCAGGCAATGCTTGTAAGGGCCAATCAGCATAAAGGAGCATCTTTCCTGGAAATCTATCAGAACTGTAACATCTTTAATGATGGCGCTTTTGAAATTTTTACAGAAAAAGGTACCAAAGCGCAGGAGACGCTTTTCCTTGAACAGGGCAAGCCATTAACTTTTGGAGCAAGCGGTGAAAAAGGAATTCGCCTGGATGGATTTGCGCCAAAAGTGGTTGATCTGAATAATGGTTTCAGTAAAGATGATTTGTGGATACACGACGAAAAGGATATTTATAAAGCACAGATTTTGACACGCATTTTTGATGACCCCAAAATTGAAGGGCATTTACCAAGACCATTCGGCGTGTTTTATGAAACAGATCGCCCTTGCTATGAAGATGTGATGACAACGCAGATTGAACAAGCTAAAGCGAGAAAAGCAGCTGATTTAAATAAGTTGTTGAGAGGAAATGAAGTGTGGACGATTCAGTAAAGACAAATTTTATTTATGCTCACAAAACAAGAAGTTTTATCTGCGATAAAAAAAATGCCTGATACTTTCGACACAACCGAATTATTTGACAGGATAATTCTTTTAAAAAAAATTGAAGAAGGCCGTCAACAAATAAGGTCAGGGAAAAGCTATACTACGGACGAAGCCAGAAAAAAACTCAAGAAATGGCTGAAGTAATTTGGTCGGAGCGGTCAATTAGAGGCAATAAAAATCATCTTCATCTCTATAAGGATTTTTTTCAAATATTACGACGCCAAAATGTACTTTAACGTACGAAACTTATATTTGATACATAAATTATGGTAGATGCCTAATTAGATCGAGGGCGGTATAGCAATTCCACCATCAGTATTTTTACGGTGAAATAATTGCTGAATTAAAACGTATAAGTTTGTTCCAATCTATTGCGCCATTGTCCATACAAAAAGTATCTGCAAATTCTTTTGTGAATTTGTTTATCATTTGGGAATATGACTGAATAAAGTCATCATTCCGTTCTTTAGCGTTATGTCCTAATGGCTCAATGATTTTTGTGTAAAGATTTGTGTCGCCCGAAATAAACTCCCAAAACTTTTGACCACAATATTTAAAATAATCGCCTTTATCTGACTTGTTATCCCTGCCGTAACAGCAACCGTTTATTGCTGTAATGTTCAATTGTGAATTACTTGTACGAAGTGTCTTCTGTGCAGTTTTAAAATCAGCCCGCATTTTGCCTATCTGTGAACTATTACCCCAATTCGTACCTGATTTTATTGTTACAATGTAACGAACGCCATCTTTGTCAAACTCTAAGTCAATGCCAGGAATACCCGATTTACGACCATCATATACTTTGTCATTGATAAAAATTGCAAGACCTTCAAGCCAATCACCGAAAATTGTTTCCTCCTGTGATGAAATAAAGGCATCAGTCAAACTCTTTATAATATCCTGTGCTGTTAGAATATATTTTGCCTTGAAGAGGTAAGGGTTTTTCTTCCCCAAAACTTTTTTCAATTTCAAGTCATTCAGTCCGGAAATTCTCTTTTGGTGAAAGGTCCCGATGTTCTCTTCAACGTACTGCGTAACGTCTTTTAGATTTAGCTGTTTCATATTTTATTTTCGGCTCCAATAAATATAGTTCCACTGGTTTAACCTGTTCTTTAACCATGTCATAGTATTCGGGAACTATATCAATACCAATTGAGTGCCTTTTCATTCTGTTTGCAACTATTACCGTTGTTCCTGAACCCATAAATGGGTCAAGAACTGTGTCATTTTCCTTTGTAAATAATTTCATGAACCATTCTGGGAGTTCTTCAGGAAAAGCAGCGCTATGATTTTTGTTACTGCACTCTGTTGCTAAATGTAAAACGTTTGTTGGAAATGCTTTTTCTCTTGTTAACCAGTTTGAAATATTTTTACCGAAACCGCTACCAACTTTTGAATTGTCTCTTATTTTATCTGTGTTACTTAGATTCTTAAGCCTTGATTTTGCCCATTCTCCCATTGGAACCATTACTTCTTCTTGATACATGTTGAACTTCTTATCCTTGTTAAATTGAAGAAGCCTTTCCCATGCGTCACGAAAACGATTAGGCCATTTACCAGGGTAACAATTCTTTTTGTGCCAAATAAATTCCTCTGTCCATAGCCAGCCTTGCTTACGCATTTCAAGAATTAATTCCATTACATAGGTGCTACGTTCCCCATCGACAACTTTTTCTTTTATGTTTAATACGAAAGTTCCGGTTGGTTTTAAAATCCGAAGAAGTTCTTTTGTTATTGGAAGAAACCATTCAACATATTTGTCAGGATGGATGCCGCCATAAGTTCCTTTACGTTGGTCTGCGTATGGTGGAGATGTTACAATGAGGTCAACAGAGTTGTCGGGGAGTTTTTTGAGTATCTCTTCACTGTCACCTAAAAATAAATCTGTTCTTATCTCCATAATAGTATCCTGTTTGTACAAATATAAAGCCTCATTTTTGTTGCCAAAACTTGAATAATTGGCATGAGTTCACACTCTTGTCAATTCCTTTTCTGCATTCTTAAAAATCTTCTTTTTCTTATTTTCATACCACCACTGCGGCATTGTCTTTTTCATCATGGTATCGATGCCGCGCATGCCAAATAGATTCCAGGCGCCATGCAGTTTACCACTTAATGAGGGCTGGAGTGCTCGCAAACTCATAGCGAAACCGCTTTCGAGATATTCCATGTGATGCCAGCAACCGGCGGGCATAAATAACGTATCGCCATGTTCAAGTGTGAGATCGTAGCCGTTTGCAAGTTTCAGAGCAGGAAATTTTTTATAATCTGGCGTACCATTGAAATGATGATAGTGGGAAAAATCAGCAAGGCTTAATACTTCAAAAGGTTTGCGGTATAGTTTGTTTTTTTCTTCGTGTGGAAACAGCAGCACCCGTTTCTTTCCACAAAACTGCGTATGCAGAATATGCGACATATCGATATCGAAATGCATATGCGTAATCGACGTTTCACCGCCCACAAAGAGCATCGGGTATTTTTTTACAAAGCCTTTCATCAGTTCCTCAGGCCAGGTAAAATCCTGCGTTAGCTGAGGGGCATGATCAAAAATATTGAAAAGAAAAATCCGCCAGCCCGCAGGTCCTTTTCGGATCATATCGATGTATTCTCCAAATGTTTTGTAATCGTCTGCCGAGTTGATTGGTGTATAGGCGTCGCTCTTGGTGTTATTATAAAGCGGAACTTTTTTATCGCCGACCAATTGTTTGAAATAATCCCAGTTCCATTTTGTAGAGGCGGGCCATTTTTCCGCAAGATTTTTTATAACGACAGGTATGCCGGGAATGTAAAACTCTCGTTTAAATACGTCTGGGTCAATAGCATCTACGGTTACCACCGGCTTGAGCTGCATGTCACACAGTTTTGACAAAGATAAAGAGACTTGTAAAATTGAAATTGTCGTTTGTTTTGCTGGTTTATCCAGATAGCAGCCTGATAAGAATTAATTTTGAAGAGAATTAAATTTATGCTGATACATGTGCATCCGGATAACCCGCAGCCACGGCAGATAAAAACGATAGTAGAAACGTTGAGAGAAGGTGGAATTGTTATCTATCCAACAGATACGATTTACGGACTGGGTTGCGATATTTTCCAGCAGAAAGCAATTGAAAAAATCTGTCGCATAAAAAACGTTGATCCAAGAAAGGCGCAGCTATCTTTTGTTTGTTACGATCTCAGCCATCTGAGCGATTTCGCCAAGCAATTACCGACCTCTACTTTTCGGTTATTGAAAGAATACCTACCTGGGCCATACACGTTTATTCTTCCTGCAAGTAAGATGGTGCCTAAAATTCTGCAGAGTAAAAAAGATACAATCGGTTTGCGCATACCTGATAACAATATTGCGCGGGCAATTGTAAAAGAATTGGGACGACCTGTGCTCAGCGCATCACTTCCCGGTGAAATGGTAGAAGACTATACTGATCCGGAAATCATGTACGAGAATTTTTATCACGAAGCAGATATTGTTGTGAATGGCGGCATTGGCGGCACTACACCTTCTACGATTATCGATTGCACAGGCGATGAACCAGTACTGATAAGAAAGGGATTAGGTGAATGGGAAGAATAAATTATTGCAAAGCAAAAAGCGCCATCCGTAGATGACGCTTAACCTAAGCCACGTTTGCTCACTCTTTATATGTATGTTAGGACCAATTCCTGTGATGGCCGCCATGCCTGTTATGACGGAAATGGTGGCGGTGGTGACGATGCATCTGACGGCGTTCTGCCCGATGGAATCTTCTTTCACTACGGAAATCTCGTTGATGATCTCTATGGAAGCGTCTCATTTCAGGACGATTCATATGACCATCGCGATAAACTTCTTCGCTTTTACGATTATGAAAGCTTTCGCCAGAGGCCTGCTGCGCAGACGCTGCTACTGAAAAAAGAGTAAAAACCAAACCTATAAATAAGAACTTTTTCATGAGTAGATTTTTTTAATAGTTAAGAATGTTTGTTTAGTATGTAGAAGCAAAACAGTTCGGTAAGTTTAAGCGATAGGGAAATTTTAACAGCCGTTAGCCAGTGTTAAAAATGCGATTCAGAACATTAACTTTTCACTCATCGACACCATGCACAAACACAGCAGTTTGTTTGCATTATTGGTCGAACAATTCTGGTTGTGTGACGGAAATATTGAAACTCTTACGGTGGTGCAGGCATAGCCCATGCGTTTCTATAGCCTTGCGATGCTCTTCTGTACCATATCCTTTATTTGATGCCCAATTGTAATGCGGAAATTCTTTGTGAAGATTTTTCATGTAATCATCACGATAGGTTTTGGCTAAAATACTCGCTGCAGCAATAGAAGCATAAATGCCATCACCCTTGATAATGCAGGCATGAGGAACACGTTTGTATTTTGTAAAGCGATTGCCGTCGATTAATAGAAAACCTGGTTTTTGTTGTAATTGATCAATCGCCAAGTGCATTGCTTTAAAAGAAGCGCGGAGAATATTTATTTCATCAATTTCACCCTGGTCAACTCTTGCTACAGCATAGCAGATTGCTTGTTTTTCGATTACAGTTCTCAGTTCATAGCGTAATTCTTCTTTTACCTGTTTGGAATCGTTTAATACCGGATGCTGAAAATCTTTCGGTAAAATAACCGCCGCTGCGAATACTGGGCCAGCGTAGCAACCACGTCCTGCTTCGTCGCAACCGGCTTCAATTTTTTCTTCCTGGTAAAATGATTTGAGCAAAAAATGAATTTATAATTCAAAAATACTTTCGCGAACTGTCTTAACCATACTTTCTAAGAATCAAAAATCCACATTCCGGAAAATATCACGGAAACACGGCAAATATTACTGAAGAGTAGGCCTGTAAATTGTGGAGTGAAAATGAAAAAACGGTCTTGATAAAGCGTGCTTAAATTTGTGTCTGCATATTCAATAAGATTATGACAGACCTTTTAGAATTAATCAAGCGACCGTGGCCATGGTGGATTTCTGGACCTTTAATTGGGTTAACGGTGCCAATTCTTTTGTTATCCGGAAATAAGAAATTTGGGATATCATCTTCATTACGGCATATCTGTGCAGTAGTATTTCCTTCCAACATTTCGTTTTTTAAGTACGATTGGAAAAAGGAAATATGGAATTTGTTTTTTGTTGCAGGAATTGTAATAGGCGCTTGCATAGCAGTTACATTTTTATCCAATCATACACCCATGCAGGTGAATCCAAAACTGACGCAAGAACTTTCCGTTTACGGAATAACAAACTATGATCACCTGGCGCCCGGAGAACTGTTCAACTGGCATAATCTGCTTACGGTGAAAGGATTTATCGTTATGATCATCGGTGGTTTTTTTGTTGGTTTTGGTACACGATACGCGGGTGGTTGTACATCGGGTCATTCAATTATGGGAATGTCCAACCTGCAATGGCCTTCATTAGTTGCAACCATTTGTTTTATGGTTGGCGGCTTTATAATGGCAGATTTAATAATGCCGTTTATTTTAAAATTATAAATGAAGCGATGGAAAGAACAATTGAAATAAAAGAATTGCCGAAAGATAATAATACTGATTTCGAGGTCATTTCCCTGGATAGTGACTGGAATGAATCAAAGCTTCAGCATCCATGGTGGTATAATTGTAAATATCTCGTTGCCGGAATTTTTTTCGGGGTTGTATTGATAAAGGCAGAAGTCGTTTCATGGTTCCGGATACAGGAGATGTTTCGTTTGCAAAGTTTTCATATGTACGGTGTATTAGGTTCGGCTGTCGTTACAGGAGTTATTTCTGTATGGTTGATAAAACGATTTGGCATTAAAACAATTCATGGTGAAAAAATTGAATTGCATCCAAAGTCATTCAACAAAGGACAAGTATATGGCGGTTTATTATTTGGATTTGGTTGGGCACTTACCGGGGCATGCCCGGGACCATTATTCGCACTGATTGGTAGTGGAGCACTGGTCATAATTGTACCTTTAATCAGCGCAGTTGCGGGTACATGGGTATATGGGTATTTACGTAACAGGTTACCGCATTGACAAAAAGTATGAAATCGAACAGAATTATATTCTTTATCGCATTAGTATTAATAAGTGCAATCGCATTTATTTTTTATAAAAACAATTCTATAAAGGGTCATATTACTCCACAAACTTTCGACTCTTCAGTAGTATGGCGTGCGCCAGATACCACATTACTTTCTTCAACGGAAGAGGGACAATTAATTCTTTATGGCCGTCAACTAATCAGTAATACTTCAAAATATCTTGGGCCTAAAGGAAAGGTGGCTGTATTAACGAATGGAATGAATTGCCAGAATTGTCATTTGGATGCAGGGGCTAAACCATTTGGTAATTGTTTTGCTGCAGTAGCTGCCAACTATCCGCAATTAAGAAATCGTAGCGGCATTATAGAGTCAATTGAATTCAGAATTAATGATTGTCTTCAACGCAGCCTTAACGGTAACACGATTGATAGCAACAGTAAAGAAATGCGTGCAATGGTAGCATATCTGAAATGGATAGGAAAAGATGTACCTAAAAAAGCAAAACCAAAAGGATCTAATAATGATATACCATTCTTAAACCGTGGCGCTGATAGCTTAAAAGGGCAGATTGTTTACGTTAGTAAATGTGAACGTTGTCATGGAAAAAATGGCGAGGGTATGTTGAAGTTTGATTCGACCGAATATATCTATCCGCCGCTTTGGGGGAAGGATAGTTATAATAATGGAGCGGGTCTTTATCGGCTAACACGATTTGCAGGCTACGTAAAATACAATATGCCATTTGATAAAGCTTCAAATAAATCATTGGAACTTACAAATGAAGAGGCCTGGGACGTAGCTGCATTTGTAAATTCAAAACCGCGACCTGAAAAGAATTTTCCCAAAGACTGGCCGGATATCAAGAAGAAAGCAATCGATTATCCTTATGGCCCTTTTGCAGATACCTTTTCTGCAATGCAACACAAGTATGGTCCATTTGAACCAATTGATAAAGCAAGACAAGCTACAGCAAAAAAATAATGCAGGTAGTTTTATTACCTGCATTATGTATGAAGACGGGTTAGTTCTTAAACTGAAAGATAGCCGCATCCGTGTTCCTGTGCACGACCCACTGCCCATACGCCGGAAGGCACAACCTGAATTCCCGGTAACAAACCTGCCAACCATTCCTTCTTAATTTCTTCGCCGTTACCGTTTGTTTTCATTGCCGCAACGGCACTGTTCACAGTTAAGGCCACATCGCATACGCAAAACATTACTCCATCATTTTGCAAATCATTTATGCCAATTGCTACTGGCCCAATACCCGGTATTTTG
This sequence comes from Chitinophagaceae bacterium, assembly GCA_049840875.1. Taxonomy (GTDB): domain Bacteria; phylum Bacteroidota; class Bacteroidia; order Chitinophagales; family Chitinophagaceae; genus JAFDYH01. The sequence continues at coordinate 23,413 of JASGJE010000015.1, forward strand.
AAATCATCGGGACCTGGTTTCCAAAATGGATTTCTCGTAGCAGGTGCTTTTGTTTTCGGATCATCAGCTTTGAACATTTCGCCGAACTTATATTTTTCCCAAAGATTATCCTGCATTGCATAACCTATAGCGCTATGTCGCAAAACGACAACGACACTACAATCTTTCGGTGAAGAACCAGTGGCTCCGTTTGTGAGCAGGTAAACTTTAGGCCACGCAAATGGAAATATTTCATGTGGCTGTGCCACATCAAAAATAATCCGATGCTTGCCTTTTATTTTATTAAACCAGGCATCGGGATCTTCCGGATTATTTCCTTGTATGGTTTCGGCATGTAAATTAAATGGTGTGGCAATAGCAGAAATTCCAAGAGCGGTGGTTCCGGCTGCGATAGAGCCTAGAAAACCTCGCCGCGAAGTTTGTTTGTGTTCATTCTTTTCCATAATGAAATTGTTATAGGTTTAAAAATGGTTTTGCAGCGCACAGATAAGCTACGAAAAAAAACATTCGACTGTTTCAAGCAAGTCAGTTTTTATATCGCACCATGATTGCAAAGTGTACTGTGTATCTTTTTGACGCGGCAATACTACCGGATTCTTCATATCAGAAACTACCGTCAATGCGTGATTTATTCATTCTTTTCAATCACAATCATTTGATCCGCCGACCTACCTTTGCAGCCGTTATGGCTAAAGCATCTTCGTATTCTTCTTCTCGCCCCGTAGCAATTTGGCTGTTGATAGGTGTTGGGATGATTATCATCCAGGTTCTGCTAGGTGGCATTACACGTCTTTCCGGTTCGGGGCTTTCTATTACGGAGTGGGAGCCTGTAAAAGGCGCCTTACCTCCATTGACAGAGCAGCAATGGATTATCCAGTTTGAAAAATATAAACAAACGCCACAGTTTCATTTATTGAATTTTGATTTTACGTTGAAAGATTTCAAGTTTATTTTTTTCTGGGAATGGTTTCATCGTTTCTGGGCGCGGTTGATTGGAATTGTCTTCGCTATTCCATTTATTGTTTTTCTTGTTCAAAAAAGGTTTAAACCAGAAATGATCCGACCAATGATCATTTTATTTTTATTAGGAGCGTTGCAAGGTGCAGTTGGCTGGATAATGGTGGCAAGCGGCCTCACCGGAGACGCCATATATGTCGAACCAACCAAGCTCGCATTACATTTCATATTTGCACTCGGATTACTATGCTACACTTTCTGGTTTGCTTTGTTGTTGCTTGTTCCGAAGAATGATATTACTGTAAGCCGATCATTAAATAAGCTGAATTGGATTATACTTGTTTTTGTTTTTTTTCAATTACTATATGGAGCATTGATGGCCGGTAACAAAGCAGCAACGGCGGCTCCCACCTGGCCGGATATTAATGGATCAATCGTTCCTTCAGGCATGTTCGCTTCGTCAGATGGATTATTTAATCTTTTAGGAAATAAGATAACCATTCATTTTATTCATCGTTTATTGGCCTACCTGATTTTTATTTTAATTGTTGTCTGGACTATCAAAGCAAATAAATATTCCAGTTCAGGATTGTGGCATAAAGCCAAGCGTTTTCCCGTTTTTATTGTATCACTCCAGATTTTGTTGGGCATATTTTCGGTTCTTGCAAGCATTCATATCGTTCCTAATCATTGGGGCCTGTTTGAATGGATGGCGCAATTGCATCAGTTTGTCGCAATGCTGCTATTACTTTCATTGATATTTACACTTTTCTTGATCAGAAATGGATGGCAATTCCTTCGATAAATGTTTACTGCCTGCTTGAAATAGCAAGGATAAAGCATTACTTTTAAATTCAATTGTCACCTGACTTATGAAAGCCTGGCTACGAGGATTTTATCATTCATTACCGGTTCAATTGCTTTTCCTGCACTTCAGAAAGTACCAGGCATTATTAATATTCTGGTTTATTCTCTTCAGTGCGGTTAATGGTACATTCATGAAATCATTCGGCGCAGACTCACTGTTCCTGGCGCCAGAATACCTCGCCGATGTAAACCCCATCAGTTTTGCAATTGTTGGAATGGCAGTAGCGATGTTTATTATGAGCTGGAACATCACAACCTTTATTCTTTTCAGTAAACATTTTCGATTTCTATCTGCGACTACAAATCCTTTTTTAAAATATTGCATCAATAACAGTGCGTTGCCGCTTGTGTTCCTGATATTTTATTTTTTTAAAGCCTGGCGTTTTGACCATATCAAAGAATTAGTACCACATTCTGAAATCTTATTTCTTGCAGGTGGGTTTCTTGCGGGGCTGGTTTTTATCATTTCAATATCGTTCATGTACTTCTTTCGTGCGGATCGTTCGATTTTGCGAAGAATGTTACCGGCAGTACAGAGCCAGGAAGAATATTTTGATCAGCCAGGCACGCCAAAAAAACAAGCTACACCTGCAATAAAGGATACCGTACAATGGTATATTGATTTCCCTTTTATAGCCCGTAAAACACGTGATGTGTCTCACTACACAGATGAGTTTGTTGAAACAATGTTTAAGCGACATCACTTTGCTGCTGTAATCTCTGTATTCGGAGCATTTTTGTTTTTGATCATTGTTGGAAATTTTTTAGAGTATAAATTATTCCAGATACCCGCTGCCGCAAGCATCATTATTTTTTTCTCAATTCTAATCGGAGTATCCGGTGCGTTTACATACTTTCTTCAATCATGGAGCATTCCATATTTACTGGCATTGGTTTTTATTCTGAACCTGTTTTACCAGTTGAACTGGATCGACCCAAGGAATAAAGCGTATGGCCTCAATTATCTGAATAGTAGTGAACGGCCATCATACAGTCGTGAAGGTTTATTAAAGCTATGCACGCAGGAAAATATTGAAGCCGACAGAAAAAACATGATTGGTATTTTGGAAAAATGGAAGAAAAGACAAAATACAGATAAGCCGCCGCTTATTATTATAAACACAAGCGGTGGTGGACAACGAAGCGCAACATTTACCATGAATATGCTGCAACGATTAGATAGTGCAACACATGGGGAAATGATGAAAAAAACATTCCTGATAACAGGCGCTTCCGGTGGTATGTTGTCTGCAGCATACTTCCGGGAGTTATATCTTCAGCAGCAAAAAGGAACTATAAAAAACCTGGAGGATAAAAAGTATACTGACGATATTGCCGGTGATTTATTGAATCCATTGTTTTCTTCTTTTGTCGCGAGAGACCTGATTGCTCCAGCCCAAAAATTTCATGTTGGTCCATATAAGTTTGTAAAAGATCGCGGCTATGCGTTTGAATCAAAGTTGAACGAGAATACAAGAGGTTTTTTAAATAAACAATTACGGGATTATGTGCAGGATGAGAAAGATGCAAATATTCCATTAATGTTTTTTAATTCAGTGGTAACGAGGGACGGAAGAAAGATGACGATCAGTACACAGCCGATCCGGTTTATGATGTTGCCGAGGGAAGATACAGCGAGAGTTCCTTTTATGGATCCCGATGCAATTGACTTCATGTCTTTCTTTGAAAAGCAAGATCCATATAATCTTCGGATACTGACAGCGCTGAGAATGAATGCAACTTTTCCGGTAGTATTACCGAATGTCTGGCTTCCATCAAATCCTATTGTTGATGTAATGGATGCCGGCCTTCGTGACAATTATGGCACAGAGACTGCGCTACGGTTTGTTGAATCATTCGACGACTGGATAAAGGAAAATACAAGCGGTGTAGTAATGATTCAATTATTTGACCGCGCAGTTGGCGGATGGGATCATCCTTACCAGTCTGATAATATTACCGATCATACGATCAAACCCTTTCTGATGTTGCAGAATAATTGGTATAAGCTGATGGAGTATTCCCAAAATTCTATGCTTGGTTATTATCTTGAAAGCCCTGCACACAACATCACTAAAATTTTATTCCGTTACTCGCCTGAGACAGAAGAAAGCAAAGCCGCATTAAATTTCCATCTTACAAAAAGCGAAAAATTAGATATCGCCCGTTCATTAAATTCCCCGGAAAATGAAGCGAGTTTAAAAAAGGTGTTGGAATATTTTAAACATAATTAAAATATCAGGCAGGGCAAATAAGACGGAAACACTTCTTCAAAACTTTTATTTTTAAATATTCCGGCGTTTCAGCAGGATCGCCATCTATGTGCAATGGGGCAGAATCAGTATTTGTTATTTCAAGTGTTGGTGTTTGAAAATAGATAACGGGATTTTCAAGAGAGTTTTCGATCTTTTTTATTCGGCCTGCAAGTACCTGCTTCATTATTGTAAACAACAACAATGGTTTAGCCATTTTTTTTACGATAACAATATCCAGCAAACCATCTGATAATAATGCTTTGGGCGCTATAGTAAAATTGTTTCCAAACTGGTTGCTGTTTGCAATGCTGATAAAAAATGCTTCTGTTGAAAATCTGATACCATTGCTTTCCAATAAAAAACGATAAGCGGCGGCGGATAGAAAATTTTTTCTGACAAGCGAAGCATAAGTGCCTAAGCCTCTTTTGGATTGCTTCGCAAATTCATGCGCCACTTTTGCATCGAACCCTAATCCACAAAGCATACAGGAGAAATTTTCATTGATCATGAACCCATCTACTTGAGCAGCTACACCATTGAAAATAATATCCAATGCCCGTTCAGGCTTTTTTGATATACCTGCTGTTAACGCAAGGCCATTGCCCGAGCCACAAGGAATCACGCCAAAGTTGATATCGAAATCCAGTAAACTGCCCACTACCTGGCTCACGGTTCCATCGCCACCCGCAATCACAATGTCTGTGATCTTTTTTTCCTTTATAATGGAATGTAAAAATGAGTAATCACCACTGGCAACAGAAGGATATATAAAGAAGGGAATCTTCTTCGCTGTTGTTGCTTTTTCAATGTATTGCTGCAAATCTTTCTTCGCCCTCGTCCCCGATATGGGATTAATAACATAAATTATTCTACGCTCCATGCAGATTAAGCATTATGCCACAGGTTGAATTTATGGTTTCAGCATAATAGTGCACAAATGTACTCTGCGGACGCGAACTCTGGCTGCTTCTTTTGGATCTTTTGGCAAAGCCCAGGTATAAACTTTTATGGTTTTATTTTTAAAGAGAAGTTTCTTTAAGCTGTTGTCGGATAATTTTAATGAATCTCCTTTTTTTCGTATAAGTTCACTATCACTTTCAGTGAAAAGGCCAATTGTTCTCACCCAATTTGAGCGGTCATTTTTATTGATATCATCATTAAACGAGAAATAGAAAAAACTGTTTGATTTAAAAATTGAAGAATGTAAAGAAATAACATTTGCCTGTTCATTTTCCTCACTGGCCCACAACATTTTCGTCTTATCATGCAATACTGCCCAGGTTCGATGCTGCTGCGCATAAACTGAAAGTGAAATAGCCGAAATAACAAAAATCAAAAAAATACTTTTCATAAAGAAAAAGGATCAAAAACCTTTCCGGTATTTATTGCTATGAATGCTGCATTACCACTTTAACAAAGCAGAGGCCCATGTAAAACCACTTCCAAAAGAAGCGAGACAAACCAGGTCTCCTTCTTTTACTTTTCCTTCTTTCCATGCTTCGCATAGCGCAAGCGGAATTGAAGCAGCAGTTGTATTCCCGTACCGCTGTATATTATTATAAACCTGGTCATCGCGCAAGCCTAATTGATGTTGTACGTATTGACAAATACGCAGGTTTGCCTGGTGTGTGATTAATAAATCGATGTCTGAAGACTTATAATTATTTGCTGCCAATGATTCTGCAATGACTTCAGGAATTTTTATAACAGCTTTTTTAAAAACTGCCTGGCCATCCATGTACGGGAAATTCTGTCCTTTGTCAACCATTTCATGACTCATAAACATCTCGCCAATTTCTGCATTATCAAAATCAGCAAGCTTTTGAGTCATCCAATGATTAGCGTGTGTTCCCGGATTGTACATGGCCAGTATCTCTGCGCTTTCGCCATCACTGTGTAAATGAGTGCTGAGAATTCCCTGGTTTTCGTTAGTTGTTGGTTGCAATACTACTGCGCCTGCGCCGTCACCAAAGATTACCGAAATGTTTCTGCCGCGTGTGGAAAAATCAAGTCCGAAAGAATGTTTTTCACTGCCGACAACCAATACATTTTTATACATGCCGCTTTTAATAAACTGATCAGCGACACTTAATGCATAAACAAACCCACTACATTGATTACGGATATCCAACGCACCAATTTCTTTCATCTTCATTGCACGTTGGAGTAAAACGCCACAGCCAGGAAAATAATAATCAGGGGATAAAGTTGCAAAAACGATAAAATCGATATCCTGCGGAGTAATACCGGCGTTTTTTATGGCTTCTTTTGCCGCTTCCACACCCAATGTTGTAGTTGTCTCCTCTGTACGATGGGCAAAACGGCGCTCTTTTATCCCGGTTCTTTCTATGATCCATTCATTGCTGGTGTCCATGTATTTAATCAAATCTTCGTTTGACACCACATTTTCGGGCACATACATTCCAATGCCAGCAATCTTTGTTCTAAGCATAACAGCAAACGTTTAATGATGAAGTTAGCAAATGTGCAATAAATCAATTTATGATGAGAATATCTATTCAGTATCATCAAATATTCATTAATAAAAAACCTGCCTTGATTTCAAAGCAGGTTTTTCAGCTACTAATATAATGAGTTATTATCTTCTGCGAAGAGAGCCGCCGCCACTACCAGAAGCTCTGCTGCCACCACCTCCGGAAGGCCGGCTAACGCTACCACCGCCAGATGGTTGTGTTGGTCTTGAGAAACCGCCACCACCGCTTGGAGGAGTACTCCTGATCCGTTCAAAATTTTGTGTTCTCACATCGCCACGTGTTCTCAATTGTTGCTGGCGGTTGAGATTATCGATCCTGTTGTCGTTTCGTTGTACCGGGCTCCATTGCTGGTTTGATTGTCGTTGCTGCCATTGCTGATTCTGACTGCGTTGATAAACATTTCCTTGTCTGTCGCTAAACACATTACTGGTACGATTCGTAGCACCCGGACGTTGTGCACTGCCCGGTTGATTATTGAAACGACCGTCTGGATTATTGGCAGCACCATTTGGTCGCTGGCTGAAGTTATTGTTATTAAACCTGCCAGTACCGCTGTTGTTCACACGTCCACCACGGTTTATAATTGTTGTATTGTTATTAATAATCGTTGTGTTTCTTGTAACAACGCCGGTTCTGTTTCGGTAAATATTCCCATTGTAATACCTGTTATTGTAAGAGATATTATTTCTGTAAAAATTACCACCATAATAACCATAACTGCGGTAAGGCGCCCATGCATACGGAGGACGGTAGATTCGTGGTCCCCACCAGCCGCCCCAGGAAGGATAATATCTTCCAAAACCAATTCCCCAATTGAACCAACCATAACTATAATTATACCCTATGCTCCAACCTACCCATGGATTATAACCCATATTAAATCCCCATGTCCATGGGCGTGGATAATAAAAACCATCGTACCATGGATCATAATAAAATCCTGTTCCATAAACGACGGTGGGGCCATAGATATATGTATTCAGGTATCCGGGTGTGTAACCCATATAGATGTAATCAGGAGTTACGTCATAGACATACACGTACTTGGTATTGTACAATGGAGAACTCGGTGGTATGCGATCTACTTCATCGGGCCTTTCAGTAGCTACTTCCCATGGCCCATTGGCGCTGTTAGACTGAAACCATACACCATTATCAACGACATAATAAATTCCATGATAAAGCATCACAGAAGAAGAAGTATTGGTACCATATTCCATTTCTGTTCCTGGAATCTCTTTAAACTGCGGAGCACCATTATATGTCACGCTTGTTGTGGCCGTCTTTCTATCTACTTTAGCCGTTTGCGGAATTTGTGCATCCATCACGGCTTCACGTGCAGCATCTGTTCCTGCTACGCTCGCAAGCACATTATCTTTTGGTGATCCTTCAGGTATTTTTGCAAAATCAGAAGGCAATGAATTCGAAGAAACATATTGCCATTGACTTCCTCTTAATGAAGATGATTTATACCATCTACCAGAGATCAGCACGTAATAATCGTTTGAACTTTTATCCTGGAAAATATCATTCTGCGAATTACTGACATACGACAAAGAAGTACCATCGATGTCAGCAAATTTTGGTTGTCCGTCTGTCTGTATCATTTCTGCAGGAGAGGTGCTTACAACAATATCAGACACTACATTGTCCCTTGCGGCTTCAGTAGAATCAACATAACCAGCATTATTATTCTTTGCATTGTTTACTGCATCTTCTACCTGGTCAAGATTACGTGGAATATTTTCAGTATAGCTGTATGGTCCCGTTGCAGCGGGTGCTGTGTACCAATGTTTGCCACCATACATGTAAAATTTGCCATCATTGTTTTTAACGATAGTAAATGGTGAGTTTGTAACCACATCGAGATTCCAGTCTTTGTTTTGCTCAAGTTTGGGTGTGCCATCAATCAATACAAGTATTGATGGTTGAGAAGAGAAAAATATTTTCGGAGCAGCTGTGCTAAGGTCTTTGGATAATTTCTTCTGATCCTGGTTAAGATCGAGCGAAGCCAGAACCTGATCTAATGAAATATTATTTACTGCATCAGGTATTTGCGCCTCAAGTGTACCTTTCAGATCGCTGATCATATCCTTATCCTCTTCGCCAGGGAATTTGATGTTTGGTACTTTCACTGACTGAATGTTAATTGTGCGGTTGTCCTTGTCCGTTTCCACTTTTGCAACAGACCAGAATGTACCAAAAACAGGATCAGATTTACCTTGCTCCAAAACAGAAATTGCGGAGCGGTATTTCAATGTATTTCCCTCAAACGATTCAGGCTGGGGCTCGTATATTTTAATAACGGTCCCATCATTTCCTGAAAGGGTAATTGGCCACTGTTCCTGGGCTGCATGGGATGTGAAGTACAAAAAAAATGCACTGCACATAAGGGAGAGCATACGGAAAGCTTTCATGTTAATTAGTTGTTTAAAGAGTATTGTATAGTTCATTCATTTTATTTACCCGAGGTAAATTAAACTCAGGCAATTTTAGGACGATTCAGGGATTCGTATGTTTATCAATGAAATGTTAAGTTTCAATATCCCGGCAGCAGTTGTTTACAGAATGGAAAGGGTCAGAAATTTAGATCCAAAGAGAACTTCAAAGTTACTGCAGGCAGAAGAAATCTCTAAATTTTTAGACGATTATTTGTAGATAAAAAAGGCCGGTTTTTAACCGGCCTTTTCATTAGAATGCTTTTTTACCCGATGGATCATCTTTAATCACTGCATTTTCAGGGTACAATACAGCTTTTAAAACGTTTTTGCCATCAAATAGAAGATTGGCAGCCGATTTAATGTCATCTGTGGTTAATGCGTTGACATTTTTTTCATAATCAAATATTCTTTGCGGATCGGCGCCTTCGAATAAAATATTCTGAAGCTTGCCACTCCAGAAACCATTTTCCTTGATCTGGACTTTATATTGTTCAATCCAGGTTTTCTTCACTTTTTCCAGGTCTTCTTTTGTAGGACCAAATTGTTTCACGCTATCGATTTCCGCCCTTGCAGCGGCAATAAGTTTGTCAACATTCTCCGGGCCGCAGGGCAATTGCAGCACCAATGAATAATTACTGTATGGTAATTTATTTAACCCACCATAGATACCACCACCATAAATTGCGCCGAGCTTCTCGCGCAGGTCTTCAATGATTTTTATGTTTAGTATTTCGGTTAAAGCGCTTGCTTTTAATGCTAAATCTTCTTTGTATGGCACTTCACCCGAGAATACAGTTAATATTAGGCTTTTCTGTTCAGTACCTTTTTTTACATTGATTGTTTCATTTCCTTGTGCACGCCTTACCCCATTATCAACGTAAGTGGCTGGTTTGCCCGTGGACGGCAGACTTCCCAGATAAGTAGCGAGCAATGGTTTTATTTTCTCTACGTCGAAGCTGCCAACGAGAATGAAATTGAAATCAGTAGCGTCACCAAATTGTTCCTTGTATATTTCCAGGGCACGGTCAGGATTGATTTTATCAAAATCAGCAGGCTTTGGAATAGCTACAGGTGCAAGAGGATTGCCTTGATACATCGCCTGGTAAAACGTATCAATAAATGCAGTTTGCGGATCAGCCATTGCAAACTGCATCTGGGATTTCTGTTTGTCTTTCCAGCCGTTGTACAACGCGTCATCTTTGCGCGGTGCTGTACAATATAAATAGGTTAATTGAAAAAGCGTCTCTATATCTTTTACGCTACTATTACCACTCAGGCCCGATGACAATCCGGATATCCTGGGTGTAACATTTACCGTTTTGCCGGCAAGGAACTTACGCAGATCAGTAGGCGAAAAATCTCCGACACCTGTTTGTTGAACAATGTTTGCAGCGAAGTTTGCGCTGAATTTATCTTCGGCTGTATACTTCGACATACCGCCTTTATGGAACGAATTGAGAATGATTTCATCATTCTTAAAGTCAGTAGGTTTCAATGTAACCTTTACGCCATTTGATAGAGTAATTTCAGTAGTGCCTAACACATCATTCTTTTTCTCAGACACAATAGTTCCCGGTGTCGGCTTATTTTTTATCAGATCAGTTGCAATAGCCTTTTCTTCATAAGCCGTTACATCTGCATTCAATGCCTTTTCTGCATTGGCTAATAACTGAGCATTATCCGGAAGTTTTTGACCGCTTTCAGACGGGCCTTGTAAGCTCACAAAAAGATTTTCGTTTTGCTTTAATGGTGTTGCAATCGCATTTACTTCATCAAGCTTTATAGCAGGAAGCATTTGTTTGTAATATTCATATTCTTTTGCTATGCCAGGAATTGGCTCCTTTGTCAAAAAAGCCCTGATATATTCTTCTGCGTATTGTGAGCTTTCTGTTTTATCCCTGTTATTGTAGGTTTGTTCCATCCCCGAAAGCATCTGCTTTTTCCCCCGTTCCAATTCAGCCTCGGTAAAACCATATTTTTTTACTCTTTCTACTTCAGTAAGAGCAGCATTTAGTGCCGTATCGGGACCACCTTTACCAGCAACTGCGTAAGCGCTGAATCCTTCATATCCTCTTGCATAGCTATTAAACCCAGTGCCTGCAAATAAAAAAGGAGGATTGCTGCTTTGAGATAATTCTCTTAATCGTTGATTTAACAGCGATGTAAAAAGATTTTTTACAAGGTCTTTTCTATAGTCGCCAACTGTAACGGATTCTTTAAACGGAGTAGCAGGATAATCTGCTTCAACTATAAAATTTGTTGCTTCTTTATCGGTAACAACAATAGCTTCACTTTTCTTTCTTGCGGGTAAATCAGCTTTAATTCTGGGCTTGGCATTTGCAGGATTTTTCAAGTTGCCGAAATATTCTTTTACTAACTTTTCGGTTTTAGCTATGTCTATATCACCGACGATAATAACAGCCTGCAGATTCGGACGGTAATAATCTTTAAAAAAACGTTTGACCACATCGTATTTAGCACCTTTTAAGATGCTGTCTTTACCAATAGGCAATCTTTCCGCGTATTTTGATCCTGCATATTGAATCGGATAAATTTTTCGAAACATTCTATCATCAGCTCCTTTACCAAGCCGACTTTCTTCTAATACTACTCCTCGTTCATCATCAATTTGCTTATTGTCGAAGCTAAGACCACTTGCCCAATCCTGAAGAACAGTCAGGCCTTTACGTAAATTGGATGTATCTGTCAATGGTATTGGCAGAATGTAAACTGTTTCATCAAAGCCCGTATAAGCATTTAGATCAGCTCCAAATTCAACGCCCATGTTTTGTAAAAAACTCACGAGTTCATTTTTTTTAAAGTGCTTTGAGCCATTGAATGCCATATGTTCTGTAAAATGTGCGAGGCCTTGCTGATCATCAGCTTCAAGTATTGAGCCCGCATTTACAGCAAGCCGCATTTCAGCTTTTTTTTCTGGTTTTGAATTTTTCCTGATATAGTATGTCAAACCATTTGCGAGTTTACCAACTTTTACATTCGGATCAACGGGTAATGGTTGCGTAAGGTTTAATTGTGCGTTGGTTTGCAAAGAAAGAATGATAAGTAAACAACCTACAACACTGGCAACAAGGTTCTTTTTCATGATTAAAAATTGTTTTGAATTGATTCTATTTTATCAATTGGAAATACCGACCAAAGAATTTTTATGCAGAAGGCAACGCAATTTATTTCTTTTCCTCCAATCCCTGTTTTATGTAATCATTTATAAGTTTCGGAAAAGGATATTGCTTTAAATTTTCTTTTGATACAAGAAAATAGTTTTCTTTAAATGCCGGCTTACTTTTTATAGTTATATGCACAAAGAGACCATTTATTAATTGATGCGATAAAAGCTGTTTTACCTTTACAGGCTTTCCAGCTATTTTGTAAGCTTTAACTTTTATCAGTTTTTGATCTATCGTCGAATTAATCAGCATTTCAGGATTGATTGCCTTGTTTGTTTCTACGATTACAAATTCATATAGGTGCTGCCAGATATCTTTTTTTAAACGCTCATGTATCAACAATTGATTGTTGTACTCCAAAACTAAATAGTTGAACCATCTTTTTTTGATCGTTATTTTTTTTTGCTTTACAGGTAGTTCATCAATTCGGTTTTGATTAAATGCAACACAATCTTTTTTGAAAACACATTGCGTACAGAGCGGCAATAGAGGTTTGCAAACAGTAGCTCCAAAATCCATTATCGCCTGGTTATAAGTTCCCGGTTCTTTTTTATCAAGAAGTTCATCGGCAAGTTGTGTGAATTCTTTTTTTCCTTCTGTAGTGTCTGCAGGAGTTGAAATGCCGAATACACGGGAGATGACCCGAAAAACATTACCATCGACGACGGCATACGGTAAGTTAAAAGCAAACGAAGAAATCGCCGCCGCCGTATAAGCACCTACACCCTTAAGTTGAATGATTTCCTGGTAGGTGCGGGGAAATTTACCGTTTCTTGTTTTGGAAATATGCCTTGCCGTTAGTAACAGATTCCTGCAACGGGTGTAGTAGCCAAGCCCTTCCCATAATTTAAATACTTTGTTATCCTCAGCATTTGCCAATTGATGGATGTCGGGAAATGCTGCGATGAAGTTTTTATAGTAGTTCAGCCCCTGATCCACCCGTGTTTGTTGTAAAATGATTTCACTCAGCCAGATTTTATAGGGGTCTTTTTCCCCTTTCCACGGCATTTGCCTGTCGTTTTTCTCTCGATTCCATTTCAACAATTTTTTTGAAAACCCGGTACCGGGTTTTTTTTCCGATGGGCTATACATAAAGCGTTAATTGCATTAAGATTTTATGTTATATATAACGAAATGGTGCCATTTTTGCTGTTTTTTTAAAAAAATCGTTATATCCTATTGACAATCACTTAATTTTGGCATATATTGTAGCGTAAAACCAACAATAAATCTATAACAATGCGAAAAGCCGATCTTGTTAACCAGATTTCTGAAAAAACCGGCATCCCCAAAGTGGATGTACTTGTAACTCTCGAAACCATGTTTAAAGAAGTAAAAGATTCTTTAGCAAACGGTGAAAATATTTATATCAGAGGTTTTGGAAGCTTTATTACCAAAAAAAGAGCAGCCAAAATAGGAAGAAATATTAAGAAGAACATCGCTGTTCACATTCCTGAACATTACATTCCCGCATTTAAGCCTGCAAAAGAGTTTGTAGCTGAAGTGAAAAAGCTCGTGGCGCCCAAGCCAGACACTGGCCCTGGTGATGATGAAGATTAATTTGCTGCGCCGCTTTACTTAATGCTGTGGAGGTTAACTTCGCACCGAAATTTTTTGAGTAGTGAAGAAACCACAATGGATCACGATCGGCATAGGAGCGGCACTTGTCATTCTCCTTTATTTTTTTGGCAAAATAGTTCCGGATAAAAAACCTGTACCACCTGTACAAGATGGGGGTCAGATCGTTTTATCTATTGATACTATTTTATATCACGCGAAGGAAAGATTGAATGCTGATCAGGCTCAACGGATTACAATGCTGGAGCATTCAGTCGTTCGCGGAGATGTCAAGGATCAACAACTAAAAGTCTATCATCATTTAGCGCATTTCTGGGCCGATACGGCCAAAGTTTTTGAGCCATATGCCTGGTACGAAGCGGAATCAGCAAGATTGGAAAATTCAGAAAAATCCCTCACCTTTGCAGCCCACTTATTTTTAGAGAATCTGCGAAACGAGGAAAACCCAGCACTGAAGCGGTGGAAGGCAGAACAGGCTAAAGATTTGTTTGAGCGTTCTTTGAAGATCAATCCGGCGAATGATTCATCAACTGTAGGGTTGGGGGCCTGTTACATTTTCGGTAACCTGGCTGATAATCCTATGGAAGGCATCCTAAAAGTAAGAGCAGTTGCTGAAAAAGACAGCAATAATGTTTTTGCTCAGAGTGTCCTTGGCTATGGATCATTGATGACAGGTCAATTGGATCGTGCAATTAATCGCTTTCAGGCGGTGGCGCGGTTGCAACCTGGTAATCTTGAAGCAGCAATGGTACTTGCAGATGTTTACGAAAGAAAGGAAGATAAAACATCCGCAGTGACCTGGTATAATAAGGCATTGCCTCTCATTAAAAACGCGGATTTGAAAGCAGAAGTTGAAAAACGTATTACTGAATTAAAAAAATAGGATGGTCAGGGATTTTAATCTCTGAGTGTTCGAATAGATTATAAAACAAGTTTAAAAAATCATTTTAGTATGCCTTGTGGTAAAAAGAGGAAACGTCATAAAATTGCGACGCACAAAAGAAAAAAGAGACTGAGAAAAAACCGACATAAGAAAAGGAATAAATAATTCTTTTTCCCGGAATAGAATTGCCCGGGCATTGTTCGGGCAATTCTACATTCTACGGGTTGTTTGCTGTACAGTTTTGCGCCCCACCAATTTGCTCCAGAATATATCCTACGTTTACTTCAGCAGCTCAGTACACTCACCCGGAAGTTATGTATCAGTACATTGATGTTACATTCATTTAAGACATTATGATGTGAATAAAGAACTCATCATTAACGCTGCTTCACAGGGAGTAGAAATTGCCCTGATGGAAGATAAGAAGCTCGTGGAGCTGCATAGCGAAAAAAGCGACGCAAGATTTGCTGTTGGGGATTTATACCTGGGAAAAGTAAAAAAACTGATTCCAGGGCTTAATGCTGCATTTATAGACGTGGGGTTTGAAAAAGACGCTTTTCTTCATTACACCGACTTGAGTCCTTATGCTCGATCTCTTTTAAAGTTCACTGCTGCGTGTATGAATGATAAAAGTGAGAACGGGTTGGATTTTGCAAAATTTGAGATAGAACCTGAAATTGTAAAGACAGGCAAAATAAATGAGGTACTCGGCGGTAAGCCAAATATTCTTGTTCAGATTTTAAAAGAGCCGATTGCAGCAAAAGGGCCAAGGTTAAGTTGTGAAATATCATTGCCTGGTCGGTTTGTCGTTTTAACTCCATTTAACGACATCGTTGCAGTATCCCGCAAAATTCATTCTTCTGAAGAAAGAAAACGCCTCCAGAAAATTGTAGAGGCCATCAAGACAAAAAATTTTGGTGTTATTGTCCGGACGGCTGCCGAAGGAAAGAATACGGCCGAATTGCATGAAGACCTTTCTGCCCTGGTAAATACCTGGAAAACAATCCAGCATAATTTGAAAGGTGCAGTCCCTCCTGCAAAAATTTTAAGCGAACAGACAAAAACGACAAGTATTCTTCGTGATTTGCTTAATGCAGACTTCAACAAGATAGTCGTCAACGACAAAAATATTTTCAACGATGCGAAAAGTTATATTCAACGTATCGCACCAGAGAAGGCAGATATCGTTTCTTTTTACCAGAATGGTTCGCCGATTTTTGATGCATTCGGTATTACCAAACAGGTAAAAGCATCATTTGGAAAAACGGTAAACCTGAATAGCGGAGCGTATCTCATCATTGAGCATACAGAAGCGCTGCATGTAATTGATGTAAACAGCGGGTACAAAAGTGTAAGCAACAACCAGGAACAAAACGCATTGGAAACAAACCTGGAAGCTGCTGATGAAATAGCAAGGCAATTAAGATTGCGTGATTTAGGGGGTATTATCGTAGCTGATTTCATCGATATGAAACTTCCGGAAAACAAGCGCAAGCTTGTAGAGAAAATGGAAGAATTCATGGCGCCAGACAGAGCGAAACATGCTGTACTTCCGATTTCAAAATTTGGTTTAATGCAAATTACACGGCAAAGAATGAAGCCGGAAGTGAATATCAACACGCAGGAACTATGCCCAAGTTGTAATGGCACCGGCAAAATTTCTTCCGCTTTGATACTTGAAGATGAAATTGAAAAAAACCTGAACTATCTCTTTACACATAAACACACCAATCTCACAGTTGCTGTTCACCCGATACTACATGCCTATCTTACAAAAGGATGGTTATGGTCTAAAAAAGTAAAATGGTCGAGGAAGTTTAAACAAAAGATAAACATATTGGCGAACTCAGCGTACCATTTAACGGAATTCCATTTCTTTGATAAGCAAGAGGAAGAAATAAAATTGTAAACAGGAATTTTGGTTTGGCCGAATTCATTGTTACAAATTGATTATTTGGAGGTATATTAGTTCTCTAACCACCACTTATGGCTTCTACTTCTTCTCAGCGTTTTCTTGCACTGGATATTTTCAGAGGCATGACGATATGCTTCATGATAATTGTGAACACTCCGGGCAATGGCGCTACTTCTTATCCGCCGTTAAATCATGCGCACTGGAATGGTTTTACGCCTACCGATCTTGTGTTTCCATCGTTTATGTTTGCGGTTGGTAATGCAATGAGTTTTGTAATGCGGAAGTGGGTCAATCTTTCCCAGGGGCAGGTGGTTGGTAAAATTCTGAAGCGCACTGTTATTATTTTTCTACTTGGTTATCTAATGTATTGGTTCCCCTTTGTTCATTGGAACCTGCAACATCATTTAGTCGCAAATCCTTTTAGTACAACACGGGTGATGGGCGTGTTACAACGTATCGCATTGGGATATGGCTTTGCCTCGCTTATAGTATACTACCTAAAACCTCGGACTGTTTTTATTTTATCTATAGCTTTCCTGGTATTATACTGGTTAATTCTTTTAGCATTTGCTGGCGGCACAGACCCTTATGATATGTTGACGAATGCCGGTACCAGGTTAGACCTGGCGATTTTAGGTCCCAACCATTTGTATCATGGCGAAGGAGTCGCATTCGATCCGGAAGGTATTCTTAGTACGTTGCCTTCTATCGCTAATGTTACATTCGGTTATCTCGCGGGTATGTGGATACAGGAAAAAGGAAAAGACTACGAAGGAGTAGCTAAATTGTTACTAGCCGGAGTATTATCTGTTTTAATTGCATTAAGCTGGGATTGGTTCTTTCCAATCAATAAAAAATTATGGACCGGTAGTTTTGTTTTAAATACAGTAGGTATCGACTGTATTGTGATTGCAGGACTGATTTATATCACGGACTTTTTGCAAAAAAGAAAATGGGGTTATTTTTTTGAAGTGTTTGGTAAAAATCCATTATTCATTTATCTGCTATCAGAGTTGGGTGTTACGCTTCTTTATTTTTTTGGAGTGGGAGAAAAACATCAACCAATTTACAATTGGATTTTTCAAAACATCTATAAACATGCAGGGATGTATTTCGGATCGTTTCTTTTTGCAGTAAGTGTAATGTTAGTTTGCTGGTTGGTGGGATATATTCTTGATAAGCGAAAGATTTATGTGAGAGTTTGATTTAGTAATAAATTTTAAATCTACATCCGAAGTATTGAAAAAATGAAATAAAAATCTCACACTTTCTTTGTCTGCCCGAACATTGCTATTTTCCATTTGATCTTTTTAAAGTACATAAGTATTTAAATTCTTTCTTTCCTCGCATCTTGTAAAGCTTTTGCATCTTTCAAAGGCAATATCAGGTTTACGATAATTATGACTTTAATGATAATCCCGCTGAACAAGGCTTTCAGAACTCCTTGAGCGCCGTTTACATATCCATTTGCCACTACACTTAATAACAATATTCCAATGAAAGCTATAAAACCAGAAAGGATTGCGGTATAGGGTTTCTTTTTGGTCCAGAACGCAAGGCTGATAAATATGCCTGCTTCAATCAGTGCAAAAATGAAAACTACAATGTCGAAACCCGTCCCTGCCATAGCCATTCCGATCATTTCCGCCAGAAAGACTAAGCCACCGGCCCAGAACAAAGCATTTCTTGCTTTGCGAACAGTACGTTCGTAGCCTTCTAACTCTATTTGTTGGAGTTCCGCAGCATAGTCGGCAATTACATCTTGTTGCTGATTTGGTTCGTTAGTTTCGGGTAGCATGTGATAAGATTTTATACAAAATAAAAAAGGCAGTGCATAATTCATACACTGCCTTCAGATATATTTTTTTAGAATTTAAAACCCTTTCGGCTTCTCGAGCGGAATATCCCGTTTCAGCATATCATTCCTGTTCGCCATTTCCCATGCAGTATAAAAAATCAGTTGGCCTCTTTTAGCCATCAGATTATAATTGATCTTATCGGGTGTATCCGTAGGCTTATGATAATCTGCATCCAGCATGCCATCGTAATAAAAAATAATAGGCACTCCATGTTTTGCAAAATTGTAATGATCGCTTCTGAAATAAATTCTTTCAGGATCTTTTGGATCATTGAATTTATAATCCAACTCAATCTTTGTATATTTTTTGTTTACTGCCTCGCTGATTGTTTTTAAATCACTGCTCACTTTATCATCTCCTACTACGTAAACATAGTTTGTTGAATCTCCTTGTTTTCTTGAATCATCGATACGACCAACCATGTCGATATTCAAATCAACAGTTGTTTTATCCAACGGAAATAATGGATGATCCGTATAATATTCGGAACCCCAAAGACCTTTTTCTTCACCACTTACTGTCATAAATACTATCGTTCTTCTCGGTCCTTTACCGGCTGCCTTTGCTTTTGCAAACGTGCTTGCCAATTCCAGAACAGTAGTTGTTCCACTTCCGTCATCGTCGGCGCCATAATAAATTACTGAATCGCGTTTGCCAAGATGGTCATAATGCCCTGTAATAAAAACATATTCGTCTTTCAGATCACTGCCTTCGAGTACGCCTAATACATTTGATGCGTAAGCCAGCGTAGTGGTTTTTGAATAACTCAAATCCACATTGGCGGTGTATGTTTTCTTTACGATAGAAGCAGATTTCATTTTATCCATAAACCCTTTGCCTTCTTCGCCAAGAATAGCTTCAGCAATAGCAGAAGAAATAGTGAACAAGTTTGGCGATAATTCTTTTTTATAGCCGCTCATGCTGTATTGATTTGTAATCGGGCCTGCTTTCCTGGGAAAGTTTTGTGCAACCAAAAGAATGGCAGCCGCACCTTTTTTTGCTGCAGCATTATATTTAGCAAACCAAAAAGCTGGTGATCTGAAACCTGTTACGGTTGATTTGTAATCAGCAGGCGCGCCGTCTGCTATTATCACTAGCTTTCCTTTTATATCCAGATCTTTATAATCATCAATTGCATCATCTACTATACCATAGCCAGCAAATACTGCCTCAGAAAACCGCATATCTGCGGTGTAATTAAAATTAGAGCTTGGCTGGTAATCTTTATTTAGTTCAAATGGAGTACCGTTGACTTTCACATCAGAGCTCGTCACGGAATCCTTATACAATGGATATGTCTGCAGATAGCCATCTTTATTTCCTGGTAATAAACCTAATGACCTGAAATGATTTTCGATATAAGCTGCTGCACGATCAAGACCGGGTGAAGGAGTACCACGTCCTTCCATTTCTTTACTGGCAATAGTGTATAAATGTTTTTTTAAATCATCCGGCGTAATGGCTTTTGCAAAAGTTGCCGGATTTGCTTTTTTCTGTGCCTGCATGGAAAATACAGGTAGCAAAAAAAGAATAAAGACAATCTTCTTCATGTGTGCTGTGTGGTTTAGTGAAATAAATAAAGTGCCGAACTTAAATGAATTAAGTTGTGACCAGAAAAAATTTGGATAAATGGTAAATCCCGTGTTAACTGCAGGCGATCTTTTCTACGCGTCGCTCATGCCGTCCCCCTTCAAATGAAGTGGAAAGAAATGTTGCGACCATTTTCTCAGCATCATCTTCGCGTACAAAGCGTGAGGGAACACAAAGAACATTTGCGTTGTTATGTTCTCGTGCAAGTTTTGCCAGTTCTTCACCCCAGCATATGGCAGCTCTTACTCCTTGGTGTTTATTGGCCGTAATTGCAACTCCATTTCCACTGCCGCAAACCAATATCCCGAAAGCAGCTTCTCCGGTTTCAACTGCTTTAGCAACCGGATGAGCATAATCAGGATAGTCTGCAGAATCTTTGGAATGGGTTCCAAAATCTTTATAGGGAAGACCTTTGCCTTCAATAAAAGAAATGATTTCTTCTTTGTAATCAAAACCGGCATGATCGCTGCCTATTGCAATTGGTTTCGTAAGATCAAAATCAGATTTCATAACAAATGAATTAAAAATTCAACACAATGACTTTCGCAAAGGTATAAAACTATATCCGCGCTGTTTTTAAAATCAGCTCCACTCTTTCTCTTCGGCTTTCTTTCTGTCTCTTTCAACACGTGAGGCCAGAACAATGCTTGCTTCAAACAACAAGTAAAGCGGAATAGTAACCAAGGTAAGACTAAACGGATCTGTACTTGGGGTGATGATGGCTGCTGCGATCAAAATAATCACAATGGCGTGCCTGCGATATTTTTTCAGGAATGAACCTGTGATGATTCCAATTTTTGCGAGCACCATTACGAGTAATGGCATTTGAAATAATACCCCAATGCCAACTGTTGTATAAATCAGATTTTCAAGATAGTCGCCAAACGTTGGTTTTATCTCGATCATCGGGCTTAATGAATAAGAGAAATAAAAATTTACCATGAAGGGCGTTAGCACATAGTAGCCAAATGCAACACCAAGAAAAAATAATACTGACACCCAGAAAATAACTCCTCTTGTACGTTTTAATTCTTTTTCGTTTAATGCTGGTTTTACAAATCGCCAGAATTCCCAAAAAACGTAGGGAAACGCAATGATAAAACCACCAACAAAAGCGATAGTAAAAGAAGACATGAATTGTTCCGTCATCTGGTTACTCAAAAAACTCACTTTTACATTATTTATACAAAGTGCTTCACCAAGATGCAAATAGTGACCTGCTTTGCACAGCAGGCCATAAGTAACAAAGTCGGGATGGGCCGGACCTAATACTACTTTGTCAACAAGTTCACCAACGTAAATGAAAATTACAATCGCGCCAATAAGTACAGCAATTACAGAACGAACCAAATGCCAACGCAACTGCTCCAGGTGATCGATAAATGACATTTCTGCTGCCTCACCTTTTCTCCTTCTGCTGAAAAAATCCAATAACGCCATGATATTTATTAAAGAGGGGCAAAGATAATTACGGAAACCAGATTTTGAATTTATTATAACAATGAAAAAAGCCTGCTTACCGGGCCAGAGGCAAGCAGGCTTTCGCCAGAAAAGGGTAAGCTATTTATTTTCCAATGCGTTGTTAATCAGGAAAGCAAGATTTGCGCGGTGGGCTTTCGTCTCTTCGTTTAAGGAAACGGCAGAACCAAGCTGCGTTTTTATTTTCTTCAAAGTATACAACGCTGCCGCTTTAGCCACATCATCATAGCCTGGGTATTTTGGATCCATGATGCTGGCAGTAGACTGCACAAATGTTGTTTGCAAATATTGACGATAAACGTTCACATTGCCTTTCATATCTGCGTCAAATATTGCTTTTACAAGATCATTCATCACATCTGCCACGCTATATTGATTTCCGTACAACCGGCTATTAGTAATGCGCTGTAACGTTGCACTATTCAGAATATGAGATATCGCCGACATCTGGTTGCTGAGAAAAGTTGTTGTTATCCTGTAGTCATCACCTGCTGAATTCTGATTAAATCCCCTGCGCTGCACCTGCAGATAAGGAAACACCGGCGTATCTGCATCGAAAGCGTTGGGAGCAAAGACATATTTCGCCAAGAGGCCCATTGCTTTTTTCTGGATATTGATTGGTACTGGAGTATATGGTTTGCCTGAAGGTTCCTGTTCCGGAAAACTTCTATCAATGTAAACACCACCGATGTACCGGCTCACGGCGCTGATCATTTGAGAGCGCTGATTATTCAGGTATCCATACCGTGAACGAATCTCAGCGTATGAATTGCCGGGTTTCACATATTTCTCTTTTAACTTTCCCATCAATCCGTTGATCAGTTTCAAACGGTCTTCTGCATATGAAACGGCATCGTTAGTCAGATCAAAAACATTTACTCTTGGATCCATTCCTTTGCCCGGTGAACGCATATCATCACCATCATTGCCAAATGCCAGTTTTGGATCATTGCTTCGTGAAAGTATTTTTTTCAATCCGTTGTTTTCTTCAGTTTCACTGAATGGCGTGTATCCGTACTCAATAGCCCAGAGATCATAAGGGCCTGCCTTTGTCGTATAATAATCACCTTGTTTTGTTTTATCCAATGCAATATTCACTGCCGGATAATCCATTACAGAACCAAGCATTCCGATCTTTCGTGTGATCTCTTTGTTATTTACTTCAGTGGGTGAAAGCATCTGGCTCGATTTCATGTTATGATTCAAACCCAGTGTGTGCCCCATTTCATGCATAATAAGATAAGTCAGGAATTGTTTGTGCATTTCCTTTATCTCTTCGGGTGATGCACCTGCAGCTTCCAATGCCGTAATGCCGGATACGAATTCCGCTTTCATTTCTTTTGCAAGGCTGCAATTGTTATTATAGTCTGTAGCCGCATTATTATTGGCAGCAGTCGCTTCGGCAGAATTTGCATTGTTATAGAGTTCATCAATAACTGGCGTGAAGGAGCCAGTTGCCCATTCTATAGTAATGTCAGCGCCCAATATTTGGCCTGTTCTCGGGTTTACAAAATTTAAGCCGATAGCACCATATGCTGGCTGTGCTGAAGCCACCCACCGAATTACATTGTAATGAATATCTGAGGGATCCCATGTGGCCGTATCGGGCATTATTTTCATCTGGATCGCATTTTTAAAACCAGCTTTTTCAAAAGCTTCATTCCATTTTAATCCGGCTTCAAGAATTGTTTCGCGATACTCAAGCGGAGTTGTATTCTCTATCCAGTAAACAATCGGTTCTGTTGGTTCACTGATCGCGGCACCCGGATCCTTCTTTTTCAAGAACCAACGATTGATTTTGTCTTTATATGGTACGGGATTATTGCTTGTTTGATCAGTAGTTAATTGTGTAAAATAACCCACACGGCTATCGTCTTTTCGGGATGTGAAATCATTATCCGGTACTTCAATAAAAGAATGTTGTACCCGAATGCGCACATAGCGCGGATCGGTAATGTCCGGTTCCGCTAATTGCAGCGCCGGGATTATCGTATGCAAGATCAACCAGCACATCTGTATTACTGCTGAATGAGCGCAACTGGTAATATTTTGACTTGGAAGTATTCAAACTGCCAAGATTAAATGTAAGCGGTGTAAAAAAACTTTGCACTGTTACCGGCTTTACCGGATCCATTTTTTCACTCATAAATAAAGCGTCTATGCTTAACAGGTAGCCGGTTGAATCTTCGGCGCTGAATTTATCAGAATAAAAAACGGCATCAGGTTTATCCGTATTCTTTGTGCGGCTCATCGGGCTTGCAGGATCATAGTAATAAGAAGTGTTTACTCTTGTGAACTCAAGCTTATCAAATGACTTTGTTATTCTGAACAAAAAATTCAGGCGGTACATGCTTTGATTCAGGAATAATGAAACAGGGCCGTTGAGGGAAAAGCTTTGATACAAAAATTCTTTTTCCAGTTGATTCTTTTTAACATACATCTGCAGGCTACCCGAAGCCGTATCCTGGTATAGCGTAAACAATCCGTCTATCTTTCGACTGCTTTTAATTTTGTCACTAATACTGAGCGTTTTCTTAATCTTCATTGTGTCTGTAACCGGTGCGAAGGATAACGTCGCTTTCTTTGTCTGCGCCACCATACTTTCACTCAAAATCACTACACTGAACAATAACAACCGGATATTTTTCTGCATATAAACTGTTTAGATAAAAATAAATTTAAGTGAAAAGCATTTAAGCAAAGTAACGAGATGGATTAAAGCGCCTTTTCAATGATGAGCAACAAATTTCTTTCAAAAATTGGAGATTTTCGTCAATAGGATGATAATGGCCAAATGGCGTTATCATTTCAGCACTTTCAGCTTTACCATTTCAATCCTGGTGTCCGTTACGCTGAGAATGTCGAATTCGTAATCGTCTATGATTATCCTTTCTTTCTGGCGGGGAATAGTTTCATGATAATTGATAATATAGCCAGAAAGCGTCTCTGATTCTGTTACCGGAAATTCGAAATTATATTTTTCATTCAGATAGTCAACTTCAAGACGTCCTGAAAAAATATACTCGTTTTCCGATAATTGCTTTTCTACGAACTCTTCCGTATCGTACTCATCTTGTATTTCACCAAAAATTTCTTCAAGTAAATCTTCCATTGTTATAATACCGGCAGTACCACCAAATTCATCTACCACCCACGCAATACTTTTTCTTTCTTTGGTAAACTTATTGATCAGGTCAGTTACATTCATACTTTCCGGTACGGCAGGAATCGGCAATAATACAGCTTGAATGCTTTGAGGATTTTTGAATAAGTCCAACTGATGCACGTACCCAAGTATGTGATCAATATTGTTATCAAATATCAACAAGCGGCTTAGTTTCGTCTCGATAAATTTATTCTTGAGCTCACTGATGGATGACCTGATATCAACTCCTACAATTTCTTTTCGTGGTACCAGGCTTTGCCTTATCCTGATCTTTGGTAATTCCAATGCATTTTCAAATAACTCTGTATTCAAGTCATGCTTATCATCGTGCTCATCTTTTGACTGTTGAAAAAGATTTTCAAGGTCATTATGCCCCAGCACTTCTTTTTCTTCATCTACACGAATATTAAAGACATATTTCAATATCCATTCTGCAAACTTGATAAAGCCTGATGCAAGCGGATGAAACATTTGGTAAAAGAAATCGATAACACGGGATAACCCGCTTAACAATGCATTGCTCCTGGCTCTGAATATGGCCCGGGGAATCAACTCTGCAAAAACAAGTACAACGAAAGTGGAAATAACGATTTCAACCAGCAGTTGAATAAAATCTGACCCTACGTGCCAGAATACCCACAATGGCTTCATCACGTTACTTATCTGCAGGCTGAAGAATACGAGGAAAAGATTAAACCCGATCAGCGTCGTTCCAAGAAAACGAACCGGTGAATCGATAAATTGACCGAGTAACTGGCCGGTTGTACCACCTTGCTTTTTTCGCAGTTCAATAGCAAGCCGGTTGGCGCCATAAAAAGCCATTTCGATACCTGCAAAAAATCCCATTAACAGCAGGGTTAAAATGAACCATATCGTCGTTTTCAGATCAATCATTGGGGCTGTAAAGATAACCCCTCCTGTACTGAGAGAAAAGCCCGGCTTACATTATTTTATGCCAGGAAAGATTTGACAATTGCTTCAGCTTCGGCACATGCTTTTTCCAGTTTATCATTTAGGATGCAGCGATCAAATTGATCTTTGAAGGAAAGTTCGTAGGAAGCTTTATTTACTCTTGCCTGTAAGGTTTCTGCCGTTTCTGATCCGCGGGACTGTAATCTTTTTTTTAATTCTTCAATGGATGGAGGTTCAATAAAGAGAGACAAGCTTGCTGTCATGTATTGTTGTTTGATGTGAATTGCACCTTTTACATCGATATCAAGCAAAGGAACTTTGTTTTCATTCCAGCTTCGTTGCAACTCACTTTTTAAAGTGCCATAGTATTTTCCTTCATATACCATTTCCCATTCTACAAACTGGTTGTGTTGAATTTTCTCACGAAATTCTTCAGTGCTCATAAAATAATAATCAACGCCATTTTTTTCATTGGCTCTTGCCTGTCTTGTAGCGGCAGAAATCGAAAACGTGAGGCGATCCGGAAATTTTTGCAGTAAATGCCGAGTGATGGATGTCTTTCCTGCACCTGAAGGAGCTGTGATAATAATCAGCTTATTTTCTACTAATGACATAGGCAAAGAAATGAAAAAAATTAAAACGATTGAATCAAATAAAAGAGCGGCTTTTAAGCCGCTCTTTACTTATTTGCAAATAAAATATCGCCAATTAGTTAAGATATTTCAAAACCTCATCGCTCATCGGTTGAACTTTATTGTTGATTACCGTAATCAGGTTGCCCTTTTCATCTAGTAAAAACTTTGTGAAGTTCCATTTAATAGGATCTGTGATCCCTTTCTTTTCTGCTTCGCCTACGAGGTATTTAAATAATGGCGCGATATCATCGCCCTTTACTGAAACTTTTTCTGACATCGGAAACGTTACACCATAATTTTTTTTACAAAACTCTTCAATCTCGCCGTTGGTTCCGGGTTCCTGCTGACCAAAATTGTTCGCCGGAAATCCAACAATCACAAGCTTGTCTTTATATTTTTCATAAAGCTTTTCGAGACCATCATACTGAGGTGTATTACCGCATTTCGAAGCGGTGTTTACAATCATGATCTTTTTTCCTTTAAAAGAGGAGAAGTCAATAGTGCCGCCCGTCAACCCCGTCACTTTGAAATCGTAAATCGAAGTTGCGCTAACAAAAGATGCAAGTAAAAGACTCAGCAAAACTGTTTTCATTGTTATTTATTTTTTCGTTATTAATGTTAGTCCCGTGGGATGGTTAAGAAGAAAAATCAACAATTGATTCTGAATCGTAACGATTGATTTCTTAGTTGCTAAGCTAACAAATTTGCAGCCAGAAAGTTTTTGACTACCAGGATTAACGCTAAAATTATTTGTGCAGAACGGATGAGTTCTTCTATTGTTTCTCGTAACAACCCAGGTCTGGCAGACCCACAGGTCGGGTATTACCATCAAGATCGATAGAAACAGGGGTAGATTTTCCAGCTTCGAGAGCAGGCGAATTTTTAGTTTTTAAATGGAAATCATAGTATTGTTTATTGATGTCGATACTATCAAATTGAGGTGATTGATTGTTGATGATGTTATTCAGTGTCACTTCTGCGGGATCCGTTTTTACTTTCCAGAGATTAGTATCAAATGTTACGTCAAACCCCCTGGAGGGGTCTTTTGCTACGACGACTTCGTCATCTACCGTTCCATTTTCACCCCAGAAGATATTGTTTTGAAAATTTGCGGTAAGATCATTTGAAGTTGTTATGTTGTTTTCGGTTACATAGTTGCTGAGGTATAGTACGGGTTCTTTATGTAAGATATAGTTGTTGGAATAACTGGCAACGGTACAATGTGTAAATTGATAATCGCCTCCCTGTGCAAGCACCAGGTTTTTACCACAGTTGCTCACGAGACAGTTAACTGCAGTCACACTTGAATTTAATGAAATGATTCCTGCATCATATGCATTGTCAATGATTGTTTCATTTAAGGTGAGTTTAGGGGAGGCATTTACCGAAGGATCTTGCACAGCAACTGCCTGGTAGGCATTTTTGATAACTGCATAGTTCAATACATTATCAGAGCTGTTTGCGCGGAAATAAATGCCTGGCCAGCCTGCAGGATAATCTTTATAAGGATCATCCAAACGGTCGCCGCGGAAATAAACGCGGTCAACAGTATCCTTTTCGCCATTTACTTTCAGTGTTCCATCGACAAGAAGTGCCGCATCGGCATGTGCGTAAATGCGACAGCCTTTATTGATAGATAGAGTGCTTCCGTTGTTTACATGCAAATACCCAAGAATCACGTAAGGGAGATCATTGTTCCAGGTTTCATCGCTCATAATTTCTTTATCCCGGAAAAAATGAGCGTTTTGCCCCCATGCCTCCAACTGCACCATCCTTTCCTTTCCATTGTAACTTACCTGTATGCTATCGCGAATAACAAAAGGAAGGTTATCTGCATTTGGGTTAACGTTTACCTGTACAAAAACGTATAAACTATCATTGGCTTCAATGTCGAGATCATTAACGGCAGGGCCCGTAAAACCGTCAACATTGATAGTGTAAAACGAATTGGAGCCGCCCATCAATTTGACAGAATTGATTTTTAACTTCTGATTATTCTCGTTAATGATTTTAAAAGATTGTGTTACTGATCCCGCACTTGTGAAGACAGTATCGTATTTGATTGTGTCGGCAGTAATATTTACCGATGCGTCTGCACTCGTAATAAAGCTATCCTTTTTGCACGCAGCAAATAAAATAAGAGCAAAGATTGTTAACCTGCTAAGGATTTTCATTAGGCTTGAAAATATAAAGTTCTTTCGTATTTAAAGAAAAGGGCATCACATTAATGAGAGGCTATGCAAAGTGCAGCAATGCTCAACTTTACATTATTCGCTTTCAATAATTCGGATCCACATGCTTCGAGTGTAGCGCCGGTTGTTATCACATCATCTATCAAAAGCAAATGTTTGTTTTGAATCCTTTGCTCATCTCTGCTGATAAACTTGCCTTCGATATTCTCCCATCTTTCCAGTCTACCTTTTCTCGTCTGTGTTTCTGTATGTCGCGGTCTTATGATTATATTTTTCAGTACCGGAATTTTCAAAACCTCAGAAACACCCTCACAAAGTATCGTTGCCTGGTTATATCCTCTTTTACGTTCTTTATCTGCAAATAATGGAAGCGGAACCAGCGCATCTGCATTAAAACGACCAGACAGTGCAAGATATTTTCCAAGCAGGCGACCTAATTGTAGTCCAAGCTCTTTGTCGCCCTTATATTTAAATTTATGGGTCAGCTCTTGTATCAACGATTCTTTAGAAAAGTAGTAGGCAGCTGCGGCGCTATGTAAATTCATCCGGCCCCAGAATATTTTTTCAACAGGGTTACCGGGATGCATCGCAAAACCTGTTGCGGGCAATTCTGTAAGGCAATGCAAACACAATGAACTTTCCTTATTTAATAGATCACTGCCACAACCTTCGCAGACATGCGGAAATAAAAAATGCAGAAAAGAATCTTTTATTTCATTTACAAAGACCAACTTGCTCATGAGAATACGGTTAAAATAGATACCGGTAAACTTCATCTACACGGCTCATCGTTACAATTTCAATATTGAATTTCTGTTTTGCCAATCCTTTCTGATTGTATTTAGAAACTATAATTTTTTCGAAACCTAGTTTTTCGGCTTCAGCAATACGTTGATCAATCCTGTTTACAGCACGAATTTCACCGCTTAATCCTATTTCTCCTGCAAAACAAATGCGATGTGATACCGGCACATCTTCATAAGACGATAATAACGAAACGAGAACTGCCAGATCTATAGAAGGATCTTCAACTTTTAAGCCACCAGCAATGTTGAAGAAAACATCTTTTACACCAAAATGAAATCCGCCTCGTTTTTCAAGCACGGCTAATAAAAGTTGTAACCGTCGTAAATCAAAACCGCTCACTGTTCGCTGAGGAGTACCATATACAGATTGAGTAACGAGTGCCTGCACTTCTATCAATAAAGGTCGCATCCCTTCAATGGTTGCTGCAATAGCGATACCACTCAACTGATCTTCTTTCTGTGTAATTAGTATTTCACTTGGATTAGCAACAGCTTGCATTCCCTGGTCTGTCATTGAATAAATACCTAACTCAGCAGTACTACCAAAACGATTCTTTAAAGTCCGTAAAATACGATAAGCATAATGGCGATCACCTTCAAATTGTAACACAGTGTCTACCATATGTTCTAAAATTTTAGGACCTGCAATGCTTCCTTCCTTTGTGATATGCCCAATTAAAAACACAGGGGTGTTACTTTCTTTAGCGAATCGTTGAAATTCCGCTGCTGATTCTCTTATTTGCGATACACTTCCGGGAGAAGATTCAATAAACGGAGTGTGTAATGTTTGTACAGAATCAACTATCAGTAGTTGTGGTTTTAGTTTTTTTATTTCCTGGAAAATAATTTGCGTTGAAGTTTCAGTCAACAGCCAAAAGTCATCTTCTGTTTTGGTTTGATTGGCAAGTTTTATTCTCTCTGCACGCATTTTTATTTGTTGCTCACTTTCTTCACCGCTGATATATAAAACTGTAATGCCCCTGAGGCATAAACCCAGCTGAAGAAATAATGTTGATTTACCAATACCAGGTTCACCTGCTATTAAAACAATACTACCCGGCACAATACCGCCGCCTAATACTCTGTTTAACTCTTTATCTTCTGTAACTAATCGTTTTTCTTCGCTGCTTTTTATTTCATTTAAACGTATTGTTTTATCCAAACGTTTTTCGCCATTATAATCTTCCCAACCATTATTCTTTGCGTTGTCTTTTTGAATTAATTCTTCTACAAACGTATTCCATTGATTGCATGATGGGCATTGGCCTAACCATTTCACACTTTCATATCCACAGTTTTGACAAAAAAATGCTTTCTTCACTTTGCTCATAAAATAAAATTAGGTTTTTATAAACCGTTTGTTTCAACAATTGATTGTTATTGCAAACACGGAAGCTATTCAGTGCGATAAAAATAAAGCTTGATTAAAAACAGAAGCGTTTAAATAGAAGTGTTAAGGAAGAAAAAAACGGAAACATTCTAAAAGTAAAAAGGGCCAATCTTTTGATTGACCCTCTTACTTACTAACCCATTAAATTCTTGCACTAAGTTACAATTCTGTGCCACTTTACAAAATAAATTTTTTGAGCTGTGAATAACTTTGAGCCATTGGGGAAGTTAAAAGGAAGAAAAAACATCTTAACGAAAAATAAATTTAAGTAATTTATTATCAATGCCTTACGACATTTTTTTCTTGTATTTTTTGATTTTGAAAGACCAAATTGAATTTAGTTTACAAAAGATTAATATGTAAGAATACCCAAAAAAGGTTGCAAAAAATCAGTAATTAATAAAACCTGAATTTTCTGACCAAACGGAAAGATTTCAGGAAAATTTGCGATTCGGTTTTTTAAAAATTGGACAAAAAGCCTGTCGATTTTTTACCGATTAAAACCTTTCGATATCGATCCAATTCCCGGAGTAATTACCTGATTTTTGAGGTAGCGGCATAGTAAATCGTCCACAAATTCGCCACTCACTGTTGAAAAATCCGGGTACATGGGCATACGCATTCAACTGCGCTCCAGCTTAAGTTTTGTAAAACATGTATTTAGAAATCTGAAAGGACCTGTCGCTAAACCTGTAATTTTTAATCCATTTTTCACGCCAGTCGTTTCCGGTAAGAGCTTCTACAGGGCTCAGTTTGGTCAAAATCAAATGTGGGAAATAATGCCCGTTTTAAGTAAGAATTGAACCTTTAGTTTTCAGTCGGGTATGCAATTTTAATTGAATTCAAAAATTGATGCATTCTTAACAGAATTTACCTCTTTAACTTATATCAGCATATTTTTTTGAATATATTTAAGAACCTCTTTATTTTTAAAGTAGTACCAAAACACACACACACATGAGAAAATTAGCATTGCTCTTTCTGAGCATTTTGCTGTTTTGTGCACCTGACATATGGGCACAAAACACAGTAACCGGACAGGTTACCGATGCAAGTGGTCTCCCGATTCCCGGGGCGACAATTAAAATCAAGAATTCCAAGGCGGGTACAACGACAGCGGCAGATGGTTCTTTTAAATTAAATGCACCTGCCAATGCTGTGTTAGTTATCAGCGGCGTCGGTTTCCAGACAGTAGAAACAACTGTATCGGGATCGACCGTAACGATTTCACTGAAACAAAGCGACCAGTCACTGAGCGAAGTGGTCGTTACTTCGCTGGGTATCAAACGCGAAAAAAAGGCGTTGGGATATGCAGTTTCCACAGTTGACAAAAAAGACCTGGAATTGAGAAGTGAAGGTGATATTGGCCGCGTCTTAAATGGTAAAGTAGCGGGACTTGATATCCTGAACACCAGTGGTATTTCAGGATCGGGTACAAACATTCAGATTCGTGGTTTGAGCAGCATCAATGGCGGCTCTCCTACACCTTTATTTATTGTAGACGGTGTTCCTTTCGACGCTGGAAACAATGCGAGTGAAGGTTTCCAGTATGGCGGCGGTACAACTACTTCGAGCCGTTTCCTGGATCTCGACCCAAACAACATTGAAAGCATCAACGTTTTGAAGGGTTTAAGCGCTACTACCCTTTATGGTGAAGCAGCAAGAAATGGGGTTGTACTCGTAACTACAAAAAATGGCGCCGGCAGCAAGTCGCAAAAGAAAAAAGAAGTAACAGTAAGCCAGTCTTACTTCGCTAACCAGGTAGCTAATCTGCCCGATTATCAGCATCATTATGGCGGTGGTTTTGACCTTGTTCCTTCCGCAGCGTTCAGTAACTGGGGCGCTAAATTCACTGACCCTCCTGCACAGGCATCTTATTCCCCTTCATTACAAGCGGCCTACCCGGATTTATATGGCGGAGGAAAAACACAAGACTATAAGGACTACGCCAATAATGTAAAAGACTTTTTCAGAACAGGGTTGGTAAGCACTACTTCTATCAACCTGTCAGGTTCATCAGATAAGGTTTCCTTTAATGGTAACTACTCTTACATGGATGACCATGGCTTTACTCCCGGCAACCGTGTATTCAAAAACAATTTCGGATTGGGCGGTACTGCAAAACTGTCCAATCGCATTACAATGAACTCAGCATTCAACTTTGCGATTACCGATTTTGCTACTCCGGCAACTGGTGCCAATAGCGGTGGCGGTGGCCCGGACGTAACCTCAATATTTGGTTATGTATTATTCACTCCACGCAGTATTAACCTGATGGGATTGCCTTATGAAAATCCTTTGACGCACGAATCAATTTACTATCGTGGTGGTAATGATATCGAAAACCCAAGATGGACAGCAGCAAATTCATTGAATACTGATAAGACTTATCGTTCTTATGGTACAATGGGTTTCAAGTATGATGTAACGAAAGCGCTCAGCATCAATTACCGTTTCGGATATGATGTATACAGTGAGCAAACCTCACTCCAGGTAAATAAAGGTGGTAAATCCGGAGGCGCTTCATATGTTAATGGCCTTTACCGTACAACAAGCATTTTCAATTCTATTCTGAACCATAATATCAATGCGATCTACCAGGGTAAAATCAACAGCGATTTCAGTGTTGACGCGACTATCGGTGCTGACTGGAGATCTGATAAATTCAATCGTGATGGTTTGAAAAGTAATTATCAAACTGTTTATGGCCTCTTCAATCATGGCAACTTTACCAGCCATGATATATATAGCGAAAGTGGCGCTTTGCTACAGTATCAATCAGAAAAGATCAGAACCGGCGCTTATTTCCAGGGCCAGTTTGGATTCAGAGATTATCTGTATGCAACAGTGAGCGGAAGAAACGACTGGATCTCTACACTTGAGAAAGATAACAGAACTCTTTTCTATCCCGGGGTAAGCGCTTCTTTTATTCCTACTTCAGCTATTGCCTCGTTGAAAGGTTCAAGAACTATTAATTATTTAAAAGTTAGATTAGGTTATTCAACATCAGCGCATTTTCCTGATCCGTACAATACACGTTCATCTCTTGCAATTGCAACAAACGCATTTGTTGATGCAAACGGAAATGTGTTGAACGTAGCAGCAATACCCAACCGTTTACCAAACCCGAACCTGAAACCTGAGTTGTTGAAAGAAACAGAAGCTGGTATCGAAGGTAAATTCTGGGACAACAGGATCAGTCTTGACCTGACAGGATATTTCAGAACTTCTTCAAACCAGATCCTTGACAGACAACTCGACCCTTCTACAGGATCAACAGTTACGCAAATCAATGCCGGATCAGTAGATAATAAAGGTATTGAAGCTGCGCTTGGTGTATTTGTGGTGAAAAACAGGGATTGGAGCTGGGAACTCAATGGCATATTTACACTCAACAGAAGTAAAGTGCATGATATTCCTGATGAAATAAAACAGATCGTAACAGCCGGTTTTACTAACCTTGGCACATTTGCGATGAATGGTCAGCCGCTCGGAGTTATCCAGGCAAACTATCGCCAGGTCGATTCTAAATCCGGTAAATACATTGTTGACGACAATGGATACTATCTCGGCTCTGCAGATATAGGGATAATCGGTGATCCCAATGCGAAGTATAAATTAACAGGTGTGAGTACTGTTAGCTATAAGTTCATTTCCTTCAGAATGCAGTGGGATTACACGCATGGCGGTAAAGTATTCTCTAATACTGTACGTACGATGCTTTCAAGAGGTCTTACAAAAGATACAGACTTCGACAGAACGTTGCCTTTCATTTTACCAAATACAGTTAAACAGGACGGCACACCAAATGATTATCAACAGAGCGTTGACAATATTTATTTCAATGCATACGCCTTCGGGCCTGCAGATGTAGCGATGTATGATGCAACGCTTATTCGTTTGCGTGAAATATCGCTGTCATTGAATTTGCCAGGCAAACTTGTTGACAAAACTCCATTTGGCTCAATTTCATTAGTATTTACAGGTAACAACTTGTTTTACCTCGCTCCAAACGTTCCAAAATATGTGCGTTATGATCCGGAAAGCAACAGCCTCGGTGTTACAAGCTACAGAGGTCTTGATTTCTTTGCTGGTCCGTCTGCTCGTCGTTTTGGTGGCAGCATCCGTGTAACCTTTTAATACTTAAAAAAAGTAAAATGAAAAAATTAATCATATCACTTACCATTCTATCGATCATTGTATCCGCGGGGTGCAAGAAGATCGACGATAAGTTTGACAGCTTATTGACAGACCCCAATCAGCCAAGCCTGGATGCGGGCGATGTGGATCTTTATTTAAATAACACAATTCTGAATTTTGAAGGATTTCATCGCGGGTCTTCTGATCTTACCGATCCGCTCGTTCGCCAGGAAACAATGTTCGGGCCAACTTATTTTAATGCATATGGCCCCACAAGCTTCGACGGGGTATGGACTACAGCCTATACTTCTGTTTTCAAAACGGCCAATACGCTGATCCCAATCGCAGAAGAAAAAGGACAATACATTCATTCCGGCATTGCAAAAGTGCTGAAGGCTTTCACCATGTTTACACTGGTAGATATGTTTGGTGATGTTCCTTATTCAGAAGCCAATCTTGGCGTTGATAATACCAATCCAAAAGCGGATAAAGGCCAGGACGTGTATGCTGCGGCAATAGCTCTTCTTGATGATGCGATAGCTACACTTGCAAAAGATGCTACCTCATCGCCTACCAACGATATCTTCTACAATGGTGATGCAGCAAAGTGGACTACCCTTGCAAAAACGCTGAAGCTTCGTGCTTATGTGCAAACAAGATTAGTCGATGCAAGCGTAAAGGACAAGATTAATGCGTTGATTGCAGAAGGTGATCTGATAAACGGCGGCGACCAGGATTTTACATTCCAATATGGTTCAAAATCTTCTGCACCGGATAGCCGCGATGGAAGATATGTAGGTAACTACGGAACTGATAATGGCGCTGGCGGTTACCTTGGTACGTATGCCATGTGGGTATGCGCTTTGGAAAAAGGATTTATGGATCCAAGAACACGCTATTATTTCTATCGTCAATGTTTGCATCCAACTGATTATTCTGATCCCCGTTTACCAGATCAGACAACGCTTCAATTTGCTTTAGCTTGTTATTACCGTGCAGTACCTCCGCAATATCCTCCCGGCTCTCCTTATTGCGTTCTTTCCGGCGGCTGGTGGGGTCGTGATCATGGTAACAATGAAGGTACAGGCCCTGACTTACTGGTTAAGTCTACATGGGGAGTTTATCCTGCTGGTGGCGCATTGGACTATGATCAGAATACTTCTGTTGGTCAAAGCTCCGGCAGAGAAGTAGGTGCGAAAGGCGTAGGCATGGAACCAATTTTCATGAGCTCTTTCAATTACTTTTTGCAGGCCGAATCTGCATTAACACTCGGAACTACCGGTGATGCTGAAGCGCTTTTAGTAAAAGGTATCACAGAATCTATGGCGAAAGTGAGAGATTTTCCGGGTTCTATCAACTATGGACCTACCAGTGATACGACTTACCTGATTACTGATGCTAAGATCACGAAATATGTGAACTATGTAAAAGGCAAGTATGAAGCAGCAGCTTCAGATGATGCAAAGTTGAACATCATTGAAAAAGAATTTTATATCGCAGCCTGGGGTAATGGAATTGAGCCCTATAATGCATATCGCCGTACAGCAAAACCGGACAACTTCCAGTTAACGATCATACAGGATCCGGGAGATTTTATCCGTTCATTCTTTTATCCTTCAGTGTATGTGAACCTGAATAAGAATGTAACGCAAAAACAGGTAACAAATATTAAGGTATTCTGGGATACTAATCCTGATAATTTATACCATTAATAACTTAAATTATTAAGCAATGAAAAAAATCATTTTAATATTATCAGGAGTTGCCTTTTTTATCGTTGGGTTAAACTCTTGTAAAAAAGGAGAAATCAACGGAGATTCGAGCACGTTGATAATGGGCTCTTATATTACTCTCTCGAAGGTAACTAACGAGAACCTGAACTTCAGCGACCCGTCAGCGACTGTATCAATCGATGTGCAGGAAAAGGGTTCGCCCGTCGAAAGCGTGAATATTTATCTTGCGACAAAGGCAAATACTTTCGATCCGACAGGTTGGAAATTGATCAAGAATGTTCCTTATTCTGGTGTGACCACTTTATCTGTAACCACTGCAGAAATCGCAACTGCATTGGCGCCAGACGATATTGTACCCGGAACGCAGTATACGTTGCAGAATGAAGTGGTGACAAAAGACGGCCGTAAGTTCTCTAACGCTAACACTCCCACGAATTTCCAATCATTACCAGGTTACAATATGGCATTGAACTGGAGCGCAACGGCGGTATGTGCGTATGATGAAAGTGCAAGTGTAGGTACTTATAAAGTTGTTTCAGATTCGTGGGCGGATTATAATGTCGGAACGGACACTCTGCATGTAACCGCAGGTCCTGGGGCAAACCAACTTAGCTTGCATACATACCCGTCTGCAGGAATAGGAGAAAGTACAGATCAGGTGCTCACAGTCCTTGACGTAGATCCAACTACTGGAGCGGTGACAATCGCCAGTCAGTCGACCGGATCATATTATACCGGCACGCCTGATCAGACTGCAACAAAAGTTTCAGGTTCTGGATTTATATTTTCTTGTACTGGTGGGATTAGTTTGGTAATAGACGTTGACTACGGAGGTACTGTATATGGCGGACAGAAATTGGTGTTACTAAAGCAATAACGAGATATTCTATAAAATAAAAAAGAGCTGTATGGAATTTGACACAGCTCTTTTTTATTTTATTGGTAAGTAGAAAAACCTGTTTTAATTTATATGAACAGTTTTTATCGAAGTATATGGTCCATAGCAAGCAACTGCAGTTCCGGTTGAATAGTCAATATTCCTATATCTATATTCATAATTGCCACTTGCTAATCCCGAAACCTGATAAGCGTTATATAGATATGGATTGAGTGGGCTAGTAGTCCAGCTAGTAGTGCCAACTATTCTATACTGAAATTCTATTCCTTCAGCATAGGCCACGCAAGGATTAAGCGCGGGATTTGAGCATGGATACCATCCATTTAACCCAACAGTGCCATTTCCTCCGACGTTCGGTTGGAAAAATGCCGGACTAATGCTCTTACAAATGATACTTCTATTTGAGGAAATGTTAGCAGTTGCTGTAACATCTCCCGAAACAATGGCACCGCTAGAGCATTTTACCTGAACCGTACATGTGACATCGACATCGGTAAGAGTACAATAATCGTTAAAAGGAAAATCGTTCACAGTTAATATATAAACAGCCGGACCTGAAGCTGCTGCGTTTGCCAATGTCGTTATAACTGTAGAACCATATGTAATTTTTACTGGAATATTAGTTGTGCTAAGTAATGTGCCGCCTGGTGATGCTAGCAATCTTATAGAAGTTTGTTCTGCGGTATAATTTCCCGCAACAATACAGTCACCATAATATCTAACACCAAAAATAAAATTGTTGATATATACATCAGAACTACCGCATACAACTCTACTATCCGGCCCCGGAGCAATTACCTTTTGATTTTCAAATCTTGAATTTAATTTTACACCATCTTTTTCTGCGTCAAAACTAAAGACGCGAATTCCTTCTTTCATCGATTCATCTTGGAAATTTTTTACTTTGAGAAGTAATAAAGGGTCCTCGATTTTTTTGAAAGATACAGTCTCTGATTTGTCCGACCTATCACTCTTTGTGCATTTAAGAGCCATAATGGCGATACTTACAATAAGCGCAAATAGAAATAACTTTTTCATTTTAAAACGTTTAAATGGTTAATGATACAAATAGCAAATTATTTGAAATGATTATATACACAAATAGGTGAACGTACTAGAATTGTTTTACTAATATTCTCTTATCAGATTCGAATAGAAATGATTTATCAGCGAATTAAAAAGTAGGGCAACATCCTTGCAAGTCGTGTAACTGAGTTTACACAGCACGTTTCAGGAATATTATGAAAATATTCTAAAACTACATAACCGCTCGGTAGCATTATGTTTCTGACAAAAGAACCTCTGATTTTTATTAAGAACTATTGCTATAACCCCCCGCCGTCAGTTTTAATTTCTAAACGACTTTTCTTGCTCAATGTGTAGAAACATAATGCATAATGAATATGCGTTGCAAAAACATTTATTGTTTTTTATGTAGATGGAAATAAATTTATGTTAACGGTAACTGCCATTTCACTTTAAAAACCAAAACACACATGAGAAAATTGACACTGCTCTTTTTGAGCATTGCTATGCTCTTTGCCCAGCACTCATGGGCACAAACTCCGGTAACCGGACAGGTTACAGATGCAAATGGGCTCCCCGTTGCGGGGGCGACAATCAAAATCAAAGGCTCAAGACAAGGAACAACCGCAGGCGCTGATGGTGCATTCAAAGTAAATGCACTGTCAAAAGCAGTACTGGTTGTAAGCGCCGTTGGTTTCGAAACCAAGGAGGTAGTGGTCTCTGATCAGGAGCCATTACATATACAGCTAGTTGTGGACACAAGAGCTATTGGCGAAGTAGTTGTAACTGGGGTAGGCTCTGCCACCAGTAAAAAGAAGCTTGGAATTTCTGTTGAATCGGTTACGGCAGACAAACTGCCGCCGGTGCCGATGGCTTCATTGGATCAGGCCTTGGTAGGCAAAATTCCTGGCGCCCAGATTTCAACCATATCAGGTAACCCTGGCGACCAGACTAATATCGTTTTAAGAGGTATCAACTCTATCCAGGGTGGTACAAGGCCGATGATTTTGCTGGATGGAGTGGAAATTCCTTTTGCCAATTTGAATACATTGGATATGAGCACAGTGGCGAGAGTGGAAGTAGTGCAAGGCGCTGCTTCTGCTTCACTATATGGTGCACAAGGCGCTAATGGTGTCATCCAGATATTCAGCAAGAAAGGTGTAAAAGGAAAAATGAGCATTAATTTTTCTTCAAGCTATGGCTCCAGTTCTTTTATCAATTCTGGTAATTTCAAAAATGCTACGCTACATCCTTATCTCACAAATTCAGCCGGCAATATGATAGCGTATGATGCTGGTGGTGGTTTCAATGCGGGAGATGAATTAAAGATTGACCCCGTTACCGGCGGTCTGTTAGGTAATCCTGCATATCGTTTCGGCTCGGAAAATAATCCAAATCCCGTTCCAGGTGAAGGAACCAGTAATTCCCGTTATGGAATATTGGACCCGTTGAATAAGGCTGATCAATCTTACAAGGGTAATATGAAATACTATGATCACTTTAAACAGGTATTTCAAAGCGCTGCATCATACAATAATAGTCTCTCACTTAGCGGTGGCGGTGATAAAGCAGATTATAATATTTCAATTTCCAATAACCGTACTAATTCTCCATTGTTGAAAAACAATGGTTATATCGACCGGACAAATCTTACCTCTAACATTGGACTGGAGTTATTCAAAGGTTTTACCCTTCGTTCTGTTACAAGCCTCGCTTATTCCAAAAACACTTTGCACCCGGGATTGGGAGCTCCAGGTGGCGCGGGTACTAATTCATCGCCCGGATATGGTTACGGAACAAGCAATGCGAACGTAACTACCGTATATGGATTCCTCAATACTCCTTCATTCTACAGCCTGGAAGATACTATCGATGGTGGTGCGCCAGCCAATGGATATTTTGTTTCAAATATCAATGTGGCTGCTAATGCTTACAATCCTTTTTATTATGCTCATTATAATAAGGGCGATGGCAGCCGATATGATGTCATTCAAAGTTTTTCTGCCGATTATAAGTTAAACAAATTCGTTACACTGAATGGCCGTTATGGCATTACTTATAAAAATGAAAATGATATCTGGACGTACTATAACCAAAGCCTGAATGCCAATTCTAATTATTATGAATCATGGGCATCACAGAACAACGGAACTGATAATACAGGTGAGATAGATAACTACCAGTACAACCAGACAAAACAAAATTTATTCGGATCAGCTACGGTGAAACTGGATTTCGAACAGGATTTTCATTTGAAATTACCAATTCAATCCACCACGCTGGCAGGATATGACTACAGGAAGAACACATATAAAGAGCTCGCTTTTTATGGATATTCTCTTCCGCTAAGCCCTCCCTACCTCATGCCATCAACTCAATCACAATCGCTAATCAACCAGTATAATGAAACATACGTAACCTATGGTTACCTCGTGGATCAGCGATTTGATATAGGAAACTGGGGTGGTATTGCCGGTGGTTTCAGAACGGATTATGCATCTACTTTCGGCCAGGGACATACGCCATTTACTTTCCCACACGTCAATGGCTACATCAACCTCACAGAGTTTGGTTTCTTGTCAGGCCTGAGGAACTTTATTCCTGACTTTAAACTCAGAGCTTCTTACGGTAAAGCGGGTATTCAGCCGGGAGCTTACCAAAGACAAAGTGTGCTGAACTCGCAACCAACCGGATCGCAATCGGTGTATGCAAACCCAACAACGGCGAACAATCCTGCATTGGGTGTAGAAGTTTCTGCAGAAACTGAATACGGTACAGATTTCAGATTAAAAGGAACAAATACAAGCAATTGGTTCAAGAGCTTTATATTTTCATTTACTTATTGGAAAAGACACACGGATAATGCCATATTCCCGAGAGTATTGCCAATGTCTACCGGCTCAGCCAATATCATAGATAATGTTATTGCGTTATCATCAAAAGGCTGGCAGTTATCATTAAACATTCCTGTGTTTCAGACAAAAGACTGGAGTTGGGATTTTACAGCAAACTTCGGTCACCAGACTTCAATAATCAATTCTATAGTCGGTGGTGAAATTCCTTTGACTTCCGGCGCAGGTTCATCCAGCGAAATATTAAAGGCCGGAGACAAAATAGGCCAGATATATGGCTATAAAATGCTGACCAGTGTAAATCAATTGAGGGCAGATGGTAAAACGCCATTTATACCGGTAGCTGATCAAAGCAATTATTCTGTCGCCAGCACAGGATACGTTGTAAATAACACAACCAAGTGGTTGTTTATATCTGATGAACCAACAGTGTTAGGAGATCCAAATCCAAAACTCACTTCTTCATTTATCAATAGCATTACCTTCAAAGGAATGGTAAGCTTCGGGTTCCAGTTCGACTGGATCAGCGGCTCTCACCTGTACAATCAAACAGATGAGTGGATGTATAGAGAAGGAATCAGTGGTGATTGGGACAAACCTGTAACCATTAACGGAGAAACAGCCGCATGGACAGCTTATTATGCAAGCGCTTATTACGGATTAGGAACCACCGCCCGTGGTGTAGGAAATAACCTTACCAAGAGCATGTTCTATTATGATGCTTCATTCTGGAGATTAAGAAACGTTTCATTAGGATTTGATTTTTCAAAAATTGTACAGAAGAACTGGCTTAAAAAATGTCAGTTGGTGTTGAGCGGAAGAAATCTATTGACATTCACCAAATATCCCGGACTTGATCCCGAAATCAGTTCTGGTACCTCTAACTCAGCATTCGACAGGGGTGTTGACCATAGTACAATACCGAATCTGAAAGCATACCAGGCGACCTTGAATGTTAATTTCTAACCTTAATTTAAATTGTACAGATCATGAAAAGAATAAATCTTCAAATAATAAAAGAATGTTTTTATAAAATACACTATCTGGCTTTTTTTATAACGATAGTTGTAGCAAGCTCCTGCAAAAAAGAATTAAACCAAATTAACCCCAATGCACCAACGCTGGCTGGTAATGTGACAAATGAAGCTGGCGTCACCGCATATGCGTCAGGTGGTGTTTATTGGAATGGTTTTAATTACGGTGATGGATGGCTGGGCAATAGTTATTTTTCTCTGCCCTGGGGTTATCATGAGTTAATGGGAGACGTAGTAGGCGGAGGTGCAGGATCGAATAACCAGACCACTACGATGGGTGTACCAGATAGCTTTACACCCGATCCCGTTGGAGCGCCGGGAACAGTTGTTACTAACCCTAGCCCGCAGGTAACTATAATCAGAAATTATAACAACGCGGCATCAACTGCAGCAGCAAATAATGCCTTGTACTATGAATGGCTTAACATGTATTCCATGATAAGTGTGATGAATGCGGTTTTGATACAACTTCCCAATGTGAATGGATTAAGCGCAGCCAAAGTATCAACTATACAGGCCTGGTGCTATTATTGGAAAGGATTTGCGTATGCACAAATCGGTTCACTTTATTACGCAGGGTTGGTTGAAGATGAGCCAAATGTTATTAATGAGAATTTTGTGTCTCATGATGACATCATAACCGAATCCAATAAGCAACTTAACATGGCAATAACTGCGTTGCAAGGTATTAATGAAAATGAATTTGGAGACGTAATAGCGAATTTGATACCAACGCAGAACCAGAAAGGATTGGGTATGCCTTTGTCATCTGCACAATGGATTAAAACCATTAACACGCTACTCGCAAGAAATATCCTCTTTAACAAGTTGTCTCCATTTGTAAATGGCAATCCTGATGCTACTATTACTGGCGCCAGCATTCCCACTATTTCTTCTGCTGATTGGAATTCTATCATTACCTATTGTAATGCGGGAATACAGAAAAATGATTATGTGTTTACGGGCAGATCAACTGCAACGAATTCGTTTTTTACTGCAACAGCCGGAAGCGTGGCTTCCCTTTGTGCACAGAGCAACAAAAACTCTACCTATAAAGTGAGTGAAAGAATTGTTCAGCAATTCGGTGCCGGTGATAAGAGATTGGCAAACTTTACCACTGTAAATGGCATTTTTACCGGTGATGCGAGCACTAATTCTACACGTTATAGTTTGGTGGATGGAGTCGATTCAAGTTTGCAAAATATTCCGATCCTGGGATCTAAATCTCCTGGTGGGATTGAGATTTATATTGGACCTACTTACGAAGAGAATGCTCTGATGCTTGCTGAAGCAAATATCCGCACTGGCCAGATTGAACAAGGTTTGACTTTAATCGATGAGGTAAGAACATACCAGGGCGCAGGTCTTCCTGCAGTTGCAGGAACCGGGTTAGATTTAGCAGGGGCTTTAAAAGTATTAAGCCAGGAGCGCTTAGCGGCATTAGTATTCAGAGGTCTTTCTTTTTACGATTTAAGAAGATGGGGCTGGACATATGGAACTGCAAAAGGTGGTGGCAGATGGGGTTGCAACCTGATATATCAGAATACCCTTTATACAAATGCTGCTATTAATTACAATTATATGGATTATTGGGATGTACCTGCAGATGAGACGGATAAAAATCCTCCTTCTGGTAGTAGTGCGCCAGTA
This sequence comes from Chitinophagaceae bacterium, assembly GCA_049840875.1. Lineage (GTDB taxonomy): Bacteria > Bacteroidota > Bacteroidia > Chitinophagales > Chitinophagaceae > JAFDYH01. Next base: position 67,351 of record JASGJE010000015.1, read on the forward strand.
AAGAATCCGAATTATTGAGTGTAAATTTTATTTGATTAAAAGAGGTTGTCAATTTTGACAACCTCTTTTTTTATGCCAATAAAAAAGTGCAAACCTCTTATAAATCCTGATCTTTTTTCTATAAAGTAACGCTTGTAGCCCTATTGACGCCAATCAATATTGCATGAATGGTGCAAAAATTAAATAGGTTGCTTTATTAATATGATTATATTTATTTGGACGGTGACTTGCTATTTACCTTAAAACCAAAACACATGAGAAAACTGACATTGCTCTTTACGAGCATTGCAATGTTCTTTGCCTTACAGTCGTGGGCACAGAACACAGTAACCGGCCTGGTTACTGATGCAAACGGACTCCCCGTTGCAGGAGCAACAATCAAAATCAAAGGTTCAAAAACAGGAACAACCGCTGGTTCCGATGGTACATTTAAGATCAACGCAGCATCAAATGCTGTGCTGATTATAAGTGGCGTGGGCCTGGAAACAAAAGAAGTACATGTTGATGGTTCCTCTGCTGTAAATGTGTCGCTGAAGCAACAAGACCAATCGTTGAGTGAAGTCGTTGTTACTTCATTTGGTATCAAGCGTGAAAAGAAAGCGCTTGGTTATGCAGTTGCTACAGTTGGTAAAGAATCACTCGAATTGCGACCTGAAGGTGATATTGCCAGGGTACTGAATGGTAAAGCGCCGGGATTAAATGTTCTTAATACCAGTGGTTTGAGTGGTAGTGGTACAAACATTACCATTCGCGGTATCAGTACCATCACCGGCAATTCGCAACCGTTATTTATCGTAGATGGTGTTCCATTCGATGCCAGCACAAATGCCCAGTCAGATTTTACTTATGGTCACCAGACATCAAGTCGTTTCCTGGATCTTGATCCAAACAATATCGAAAACATCAGTATTTTAAAAGGCTTAAGCGCAACTACTTTATATGGTGAGCAGGGAAGAAATGGTGTAATATTAATTACCACAAAAAACGGTTCTACACAAAAGACCCGTACAAAAAATGAGGTAACCGTTTCTCAATCTGCGTTTGCTACAAAAGCCATTTTACCAGATTATAACCAAAGCTATGGTGGTGGTTTTGACCTTAGTCTTGGATTGTTATTTTATAGTAACTGGGGCGCTAAGTTTACTGATCCTCCCGCAATGGTGGCACACCCATATGATAAATCATGGTTGAACACCGCCTTCCCTCAGTATAAGGGAGCGCTTTATCCATACAAATTCTATAACAGCGTTCATGATTTTTTTCGTACAGGTACAATGAGCAACACATCGATAAATGTTGCCGGTTCTACTCCTGCGGTTAATTATAACATGAACTACAGTTATACAGACGATCAGGGGTATCTGCCAGGTAATGGTATGATTAAAAACTCAATCGGTATGGGCGGTACATCAAAGCTGACCAATAAAATAACTGTATCCGGTACAATAAACTACGTTACTACCAATGTGAAATCGCCACCTACAAGTAACAGTTACGGAAACAACGCTGTGAACACTTCCATCTTTGGTAATGTAATGTATACACCAACGGCGATCGACCTGATGAACCTTCCGTACGAAAGCCCGTTGGATCATTCGTCCGTATATTATCGTAATGGTAACGATATTCAAAACCCGCTTTGGACAATCCATAATTCATTTACAGTAGATAATGTAAAAAGAGTTTATGGCCAGATGTCTGCACGGTATGATCTTGCAAAAGGATTGAATCTTTCTTACAGAGTAGGGTATGACAGCTATACGGAGCTTCAGACGTATGAACAAAACAAAGGAGGCATTTCAACACCTAAAGGAATTTATCGTGAATCCAATGGCAATAACACAATCTGGGACCAATCTGTAATCTTAAATTACAACCATAATCTCGGAAAAGATTTTTCATTAAATGTAGATGCAGGTGGTAATCGCAGAAAGTATGAATACAGTGAAACGGGAATGACCAGCACTGAGCAATTAGTATATGGAATATTTAATCATGAAAACTTTGTTTCTCATTCTCCCTATAGTGAGAATGGAGTTTCAAGTTTGAACTATACACTCAATAGACTTGAAACCGGTGTGTTTGCTCAGGGTCAGTTGGGGTATCACGATTTTACATACCTCACAGTTGGTGGACGTAATAGCTGGACTTCCACAGTTGAAGATGCCAACAGAAGTATTTTTTATCCAAGCGCAAGTTTATCATTTATTCCGACTGCAGCGTTTGAAGGCCTGAAAGGAAATACAGCAATTAATTATCTCAAATTGCGTATAGGCTATTCTACCAGTGCAAACTTTCCGCCACCATATTCAACAAGACCTTATTTGTATACTTCAACAAGAGTGTTCCTCACAAACAGTGGCCAATCTGTAAACGTAAATGCGATAGCATCACAATTGCCTAACCCGGATTTGAAACCAGAGTTGCTGAAAGAAACCGAAGCCGGCCTTGAAGCGAAACTGTTTAAAAATTTAATCTCACTCGACTTTACAGTTTATCAGAGAACAGCAAACGATCAGATATTAAACAGATATTTGGATCCTTCAAGCGGTTTCCTGAGCCAGCAGATAAATGCAGGTAAAGTAACAAACAAAGGAATTGAAATCGCCCTTGGCATAACGCCAGTTGCGAATAAAGATTGGAGATGGCAGTTAGATGGACTGTTTTCCATGAACAGAAGTAAAGTATCTGGTTTGCCTGCTGATCAGAAATCAGTAAATATTTCCGGTTATTCTAATGAAGGAACTTTTGCGATCAACGGTCAACCTCTTGGCGTAGTTATGGCAAGCGCTTTCCAGAAAGATCCTAAAACAGGTCAGCGTGTTGTAGGTACAGACGGAAACTATATTGCAGCTAATGATATTGCAATAATTGCCGACCCGAATCCAAAATACAAACTAACGGGAATCAGCACACTGGGCTATAAAGGTTTTAGCTTCAGAATGCAATGGGATTATACACATGGTGGTTCTATGTTTTCCGGAACTGCCGGAGCATTGCTCGGAAGAGGTGTAACAAAGGATACAGAATTTGACAGAGCCGCTGCAGTAATACTTCCCGGAGTGAGTGAAGATGGTCAGCCAAATAAGGTGCAGCTTTCCGCAACCGGCGCTTATTATAACAACAGTATTACAAATGGGGCTCCGGATGAAGGCGCGGTATTTGACCAGACTTGTATCCGCTTAAGAGAAGCATCATTATCCTACAGCGTTCCTACAAAACTGTTGGGTAAGTTACCAATCGGTTCTTTATCGTTGTCTGTTTCCGGAACCAACCTTTGGTATTATGCTCCTAATTTTCCAAAATATATTCATTTCGATCCTGAAGCATCTGGTCTTGGCGTAGGTAACGGTCGCGGACTGGAGTTTTTGACTGGCCCTTCAGCACGTCGTATGGGAGCAAGCCTGAGAGTTACATTCTAAACCTTTAAAGAAATCAATCATGAAATTTAGAAAAATATATATCATGATGACTATCGCCTTTCTTGTGGCAGTTACAAGCTGCAAGAAGGAGTTCAATAGTTATCTCAACAATCCCAATAGCCCCAGCCCGGAAACGGCTGATGTAGATTTGTATTTAAACCAGGTACAGGTTAGTTTCAATCTATTCTGGACAAGAGCTTCTGACCTCGGTGCACAATTAACACGTCAGCAATACTGGGTAGGACCATTCTATCGTAATGGTTTTACACCGGCAAGCTTCGATGGCGAATGGACAAATGCTTATACAGGCGTCTTAGCCAACGCAGATGCGTTGATACCACTGGCGCAGGAACAGAAAAAATATATTCAATCAGGTATTGCAAGAACATTGAAGGCTTTTACGCTTGGAACACTGGTTGATGATTTCGGTGATGTGCCTTATTCAGAAGCTACTCTTGGAAATGAGAATACTAATCCGAAAGTAGATGGCGGCGCCGCCGTGTATGCAGGTGTGCAAGCTCAATTAGATAGTGCTATTATAGATTTTCAAACAGATGACGCTGCAGCCGGTCCGCAGGTAGATCTTTTCTATGGCGGTGATGCTGAAAAATGGGTCACGTTTGTAAAGACACTGAAGCTGAGATTTTATATGCAGACAAGATTGGTAGATGCCAGTGCAAAAGATAAAATCGCTGCGCTGCTGGATGAAGATGATCTGATCAATGATGCATCCCAGGATTTCGTTTTCCAATACGGAACTTCATTAAGCGCTCCAGATAGCAGGCACCCGGCATATGGCGGCAACTATGTTGACGCAGGCGGCCCTGGTTATATCAGCAACTTCTTTATGTGGATGGTGGCTTCACAGAAATATGGAGGCACAGTCAATTTCAATGGCGATCCACGTCTTCGTTATTATTTCTATCGTGCTTCATTAAACTATAGCTGGGCAAACAGTTCTACTTGTCCCTGCTATGCACGTTCAATATTTGCTACCTCTGCGCCTCCCGCATGGTACCCGAGTGTACCGGATGAAACGCCTTATTGTGTAATCGGTAAAGGATACCTGGGACGCGATCACGGTGATGCAAGTGGTGGCCCACCCGATGGTTCGTTCCGTTCTACATGGGGTATCTATCCCGCTGGCGGCGAATTTGATTCTGATGGAGGTGATGCGATTACCTCAAGCATGGGTATCAAAGGTGCAGGTATTGATCCAATCTGGTTGTCTTCTTACACAAACTTTTTAAAAGCGGAAGCAGTGCTTGCATTAGGAATTACTACTCCCGGAACGGCAAGAACGCTTTTACAGACTGGAGTAACAGCATCGATTGATAAAGTGATGAATTTCCCGTTGAAATCGGGTTATACTGTTCCTGCTGATAAAGTACCATCAACAACACAAGTAACAAACTATATCAATCTTGTACTTTCTAAATATGATGCAGCTGCTACGGATGATGACAAATTGAATGTAGTTATGACAGAGTACTATCTGGCTGCATGGGGTAATGGTGTGGAACCTTACAACAATTACAGGCGTACTGGTAAACCAAACAATATGCAGCCCCCTGCCGCAGTACCAGAGCCAGGTTATTTCATGCGTTCATTCTTCTATCCTTCTGTTTTTGTAAACAGAAATGTGAATGCACCAGTACAGAAAAATCCTGGCAATGCTGTTGATAAGGTATTCTGGGATAACAATCCAGATGATTTTGTAAATTAATTAAACTGCAATCATGAAGAAACTAATCTATATACTGGCGGCGGCTACCTTGGTTATCGCCATACACGCATGTAAGAAAAAAGGAGGGGATATAAATCCTTTATCCGACCGAAGTCATCTTGGGCAAGGCTCTTACATCACACTCGATAAGAATTTAAATCTGAATCTCGATTACTCACAGATTGCGACATCAACTGTAGGAATACAGGTAACACAATACCCGAACGGACAGAAAGTAGACCATATCCTGCTTTACGCCACAGAAAATGCATCGTATGATACTACTGAATGGCATTTAGTAAAATCTGTTCCATACACAGGTAGTGGTACGCAATTAACAGTAAGCGGTACAGAACTGGCAACAGCTTTGGGTATAGCACCCGGTGATTTACAACCAGGCGGCGCCTATACTTTTTATACCCGCATCGTTACAACAGATGGATACAGCTTTGATGTAAATACAACCGGTGATAATGGTGGTGGTGGACTGGTAACTGGTCCCTATTACAACGCTGCGTTTTCATTTACAGCTTATATCGTGTGTCCTTATACCGGTTCAATGGCTGGTACATATTCCGTTGTAAGAGACGACTGGGAAGATTGGAGTCCGGGCGACCTTGTTCAGGTAAATGATGGCCCTGGAGCTAACCAAATTGACTTAAGCCATGTTTGGCCTAATCCCGCATATGGAGATATTGTAAATCCATTGATCGTTGATATTGATCCGGCATCTGGAACAGCTACTGTGCCTGAAGTCGTATTCGGTCAATATAGCTCTTCTTATACAGCCGTTGGTGCCGGTGATGGCGGTGTAGCCGGTTATGTTTTCTCCTGCACTGGCTACATTACATTGAACATTAACATTGATGGAGATCCTTATAAATTGATTTTACAGAAACAATAATCATAATTTATATAGAATAAATAAAAGCCCGGTCCACAACTGACCGGGCTTTTTACTGCCATTTACATTTGTCAATCTACCAACCTAATCTTTTCCTTTATCAATAAAAATGTATTGATTCAAGTCAATATCATGACCAACGGAGCAGCGAAATGTTCAGTCCTATTTATCTTCATTCACTTACCATCACACCGCACTGCATTTTTACACGACTAAAACTACATGTACATGAGAAAACCAAGGTGGCTATCTCTGATAGCATTTTTTTTGCTATCTATCCAAATCACGTTTGCACAGAATCGTGAAATCAGCGGAAAAATTACAAATGAGCAGGGAGCTCCGGTCGCGAACGCCAGCATCTCTATTCGCGGTACAAACAAAGGAACAGTAAGCCAGGCAGATGGTACCTACAGAATATCCGTTCCGCCAGGCACAACAGTCCTTGTTTTTTCTTCAGTTGACCTGGGCAGCAAGGAAGTAACAATTGGCTCACAGACCGAAATCAATGTAACGCTTAAATTGGCAGATAAAAGCTTGCAGGAAGTTGTTGTGGTTGGTTACGGTACCAAAATCAAAAAAGATCTTACCGGCTCCGTTGCCAATGTAACTTCTAAAGAAGTAAACAATACACCTGCGACGAGCTTTGAAAGCGCTATACAAGGCCGTGCCTCCGGCGTATACGTTCAGCAACAGAATGGTAAACTCGGACAAGGTATCAACATACGTATTCGTGGCGCTTCTTCTGTAACTGCGGGAAATGAACCATTATATGTTGTAGACGGTATTCCTGTTACAGCAGCAGACTTATCTACAAACGGCGCCACGACAAATTCATTGGCCGATATCAATATGAATGATATTGAGTCTATACAGATTTTAAAAGATGCTTCTTCCGCAGCGATCTATGGTTCACAAGCATCAAACGGCGTCGTATTGATCACCACTAAAAAAGGGAAATCAGGTACTTCAAAAATTGAATTCAATTATTTTACAGGCTTACAAAAACCTACTGGCTATAGAAAATTCCTGGATACAAAACAATGGCTGGATTACATGGAACGTGCAGCACGTGGCGCCGCTACGCAGGATGTGTTAGCCGGTTACTATAGCACTTATGATGAAGCGCTTCCTGATGAAATTGATTTTGTAGAAGGTCGTTTTACCCGTTACTCAGCAGGTAACGATGATTGGAAAACGGCGAAAGTAAATACCAACTGGCAAGATCAGGCATTCCAACGGGCGCCGATTTCTCAATATGATTTAAATGTTTCCGGCGGAACAGATAGAACGAAGTTTTTCCTCTCCGGTCAATTGCTGGATCAATCAGGTATCATCAAAAGTAATTTCTACAAACGTTATAGTACAAGACTAAACATCGACCACCAGGTAAAGCCATGGTTGAATATCGGTATGAACCTGAACTTCTCCCGTTCGAGAAATGACCGTGTATCAAACGATGACCAGTTTTCAACTCCATTACAAATCGTAGCGTTGTCCCCGATCACACCACTCATTGACCCAAGAACAGGATTAACAACTGGTGCCTTAGATCCCAACACAGGAAGACCGAATACAAACTATCCTGTGTATTATAACCCGATGTTGAGTGTATTGGATGCGTATTATAAAACATCGGTAAACAGAACGTTTGGAAACGTGTATGGTAATGTTAGTTTTTCCAAAGCACTTACATTCCGTACTGAATTCGGTGTAGATCAGTTAAACCAGGTAGAAGAAGATTATAATGGTACTCTGACGGCTCGTAATACATCAGTGCCAAAAGGAAATGGTTCCAATTATCTTTCGCAGGTATTGAATTATACCACCAATAACTTTTTCAATTTCAAAAAGACTTTTGCAGAAATACATGATATAGATGCGGTATTGGGTATGTCTTATCAGCAAAGAGATTTTGAAAACAATGGCGCAACTGCTGAGGTATTTCCAAGTAATGCGTATAAAAAGCTGATTGCAGGTGCATCCAAAACACAAGCCACATCATACAATAGTTCCAGTTCTTTGCTTTCTTACTTTGCAAGATTAGGTTACAAACTGAATGATAAATATCTCGTTAGTTTGAGTGGAAGAATTGATGGCTCTTCAAGATTCGGAGCCAATAACCGCTATGGATTTTTTCCCGCTGCTTCATTGGGCTGGATAGTTAGTGAAGAATCATTCCTGAAGGATAATGTTAATTGGTTGAGCTTTCTAAAATTAAAAGCCAGTTATGGTTTAACGGGTAACGACCAGATTCCTGACTATGCAGCAAGAGGATTGTACTCAGCGGTTGCATATGGTGGCGATGCCGGACAAGTGAAAACACAATTGCCGAATGATGATCTGAAATGGGAAAGCACTGCTGGTACAGATGTAGGTATTGAAGGCGGATTGTTTAGCAATCGTATTTCATTTGAACTGGATTATTATTATAAGAAAACAAAAGATCTTTTGTTGAATGTAGACGTACCGGGTACAAGCGGCTTTGCTTCAAAGTATGAGAACGTTGGTACTATGGAAAATAAGGGTATTGAACTTTCAATCAATACTACAAATATTGCAACCCGCAAATTCCGCTGGACAACAATGATCAATTTTGCTGCGAATAAGAACAAAGTATTGAGCCTCGATGGACAAGTGATCGGCGACGATGTAAATAAAGCAAGAGAAGGACAGCCTCTCGGCGTTTTTTATGCAAGAGAATTCGCAGGAGCAGATCCGGCAAATGGCGATGCATTATATTATAAGAATACAGTTGGTACAGATGGTAAAATAGATCATACTACTACGAATGATTACAATGCGGCACAGGATGTAAGAATAGGTAACCCCAATCCTAAATTCATTTATGGATTTGGAAACACGTTTACGTATAAATCACTTGATCTTGATGTTTTATTGCAGGGAGTGTATGGTAACCAGATCTTCAACGGTGGTGGACAATACATGAGCTCAAGTGGAAGTAATGGATTCGACAACCAGACAATTGATCAATTAGGCTATTGGGACAAACCAGGTGATATCACAATGGTGCCTGAGCCAAGATTATTTTATCCAAACGGAACAAACAACTCAAGCCGTTACATTTCCACCGGATCTTATTTAAGAGTAAAAGCGGTTACACTTGGATTCAATCTTCCAAAGCAGGTATTGAATAAGATTCATATCGACAGGCTTCGTCTTTATTTAAGGGCGCAAAACCTGTTTACCATTACAAAGTACAAAGGATGGGATCCTGAAGTAAATGCCGACTACCAGGCCACAAACATTAACCAGGGCGTAGATTTCTATTCAGCGCCGCAATTGAAAACAATTGTATTTGGCTTAAGTATCGGTCTTTAATTTTTTTAATTCTCAAATGACGAAAAATGAAACGAATAATTTATATAGCGTTGATTGGAACTGTTTTTGGCCTGGTAAGCAGTTGCAGCAAAAAATTGGATATAAAACCAGAGACCAGCATCGATCAGAATGACGCCATTAAAACAAGCGACGATGTAAAAGCCGTTCTGGTTGGTGCATACCGTGATATGGGCGTAGCAAGTTTGTACGGCGGTCGTGTATTCCTTGACCAGGATCTCTTAGCGAATGTTGATGATATCGATTGGACAGGCACCTACCAGGGAATGACGCAGATTTATCAAAAACAGATTCCTGTTGATAATACGTTTGTATCGGATATATGGCTTGCAGGCTATAAAACGATCAACGATGCGAATACAGTGCTGGACAACATTTCGCTTGTAGAAGATGTATTCAAAGCGGATGTTACGGCACAAGCGAAATTCATCAGGGCGTCAACTTATTTTGCATTGATTCAAATCTTCGCAAAGGACTGGAGCAATGGCGATCCTTCTGCAAATGATGGTGTGCCACTTATCTTAAAATCAACTACAGATATCGATCCATCAAGCAAAGTGGCGAGAAGTAAAGTGTCTGAAATATATGCACAGATATTAAGCGATCTTACAGATGCCGAATCAACTATTAATCTTCCGGCAGACAATGGAACGTATGCTAATCAAATTGCGGTAAATGCAATGCTTGCAAGAGTGTATTTGCAGAAAGGGGATTATGAAAACGCCGCAAGCTCCGCAGACAAAGCGATTTCTTTAGCGTTAGACAATAACCTGCATCTGATGGAACATTTTGCAGACGTATTCCCGACAAAAGATCCGCCAAAAGCAATTGATAACACAGCTGAAGATATTTTCTCTATGCAGGTAACGAATACCTCTGGAGTAAATGGATACAATGAATTTTACGCAGAAGGTAACCGCGGTGATATATCTGTTACAGACGATCACCTGGCCAAGTATGAAGACGGTGATGATCGTATCAATATGATCAACGAAGACTATTACGTTGCCAAATTTGATAACATCTATGGTAATGTGCACACAATACGACTGGCTGAAATGTATCTGATTCGTGCTGAGGCAAACTTTCGGTTGTCCACTGCCGTAGGCGCAGATCCGCTTGATGATATCAACCTGATTCGTGAAAGGGCCTTATTGCCCGATCTCGATGCAGGTGATCTGACGCTCGATGCAATTTTACATGAACGTTATATTGAACTTGCATTTGAAGGATTCTTCCTGCAGGATATCAAAAGAAATAAAGGAACAGTCGGTAACCTGGATTGGAATGCACCTGAACTTGTTTTCCCGATTCCATTGAGAGAAATTCGTGTAAATGCCAATCTTACACAGAATGACGGTTATCAATAGAAGATATGATGAATAAGATTACAACCCGGTTCGACAGAGCCGGGTTTTTTTATTCAACGAATAAATCTTTATACAATTTCGCACCAGCAACAACCGAATATTTTTCCAGGTCTTTAATTCCTTCTGCGGCTAACACATCTTCATCAATAAAGCAATGCCCTGTACAAATAGCAGAAGCCTTTTTCAGAATATAGAATGCAGCATCTGCGAGTATCTCCGGTGTACGGCTCATATTGGCTAATGTTTGTCCTCCCAATAAATTTCTGACAGCGGCTGTGTCAATTGTCGTCTTTGGCCATAGCGCATTCGATGCGATATTGCTTTTTTTCAATTCAGATGACCAGCCCATTGCCATCATACTCATATTGTATTTTGAAATCGTATAGGCAAGATGATTGGTAAACCATTTCAGGTCCATATTCACTGGTGGTGAAAGAGTAAGAATGTGTGCGTTTGATGATGATTTCAAAAAAGGAATACAAGCCTTTGTCATAAAAAATGTACCACGAACATTGATATCATAAATGAGATCGAATCGTTTCGCTTCAGTTTGTTCAGTGGGAGTAAGCGAAATAGCCGAAGCATTATTTATAAGGATATCGATACCGCCAAATGTTTGAACAGTTTGATCTACCACATTTTTGATTTGCTCTTCAAAACGTATATCACATTGCACTGCGAGAGCTTTTCCACCAGCAGCTTCTATTTCTTTTGCAGCAGAGAAAATAGTTCCACCCAGTTTTGGATTTTCTTCAACAGATTTTGAAGCAATAACTATGTTCGCTCCTTCCTTTGCGAGGCGCAAAGCAATAGCCTTGCCAATGCCACGACTTGCACCGGTAATAATTGCAGTTTTATTCGAAAAAGACATGCGTGATTGATTTTCAATGAAGGTAAAATAAAGTATTGATCAGCGTTAAGGGCTTAAACCGTATATATACGAGTAACCCCGTATTTTCTTCATACTGATAATCGGCCAAATATGCTCTGGTCTTAAAGAACTGTGAAGATTATTTTTGATAAAGAAGTTAATCAATAAGCGAGCTCTTATAAATCCAATATCCTGAAAGTCCCTTAGGTCCTAAAATCCAGATCCTGTAAACCAGAGAGCTCTTACTGATTGACACGCCTATGTAAAACCAATGGTCCCGTTCTTGCAATCCATATCCTGACAAAACCGCCTTAAAAGGTTAATTAAGTGTCCGTAGCTTTTAAAACCAAACTGTCTGGTTAATGTATGTATGTGCCTGATAAGGTATTTAAAGAGCCCTGGCTTTCGCCGGGGTTCTTTATTGTAATCATTTATTACGGAAACCCTTTATCAGATGTCTTTACTGTACCAACTACTTCTTTGAATGTGACATCTTTAAAATCCTGTGATGCTTCCAACCCTGTACCACCATGTATCTGTTGACTCTTCGTATGCATCTCAGCCCACTTATCCGTATAAAATTTTTCTTTTTGCTGATCCCACCAAAGCTCCTGTGTTTTTAACGTATCGCCAAGTGTATTGATAGCGATTACGCTATCTCTGAGATAAACTTTATTCTCCGATTCGAAATACTTTCCGTATTTGGAATCCAGCCAGCTTTGAATTTTTGCTGTGCTGTCATAGAAATCGACGTGTAAGGTTTTGGGAAATTCTGAATAAGGATTATTGCCGCTTGTATCATGTTCATAGCGCAGCATCAATGGCGAGGTTAATTTTGCTTTTACAAATCCCTGCTGGCTCAATAGCGCCTGTATGTTTTTAGCCTCTTCGACTAAGACTTTATTTTTTGTAATTGCGTCGAGTTGTTTTTGACTATTCTCACAACCAACGAGTGAAAAAATAAAAAGACATACAATAATGCTATTTATTTTTTTTAGTGAAGTTATTTGTCTGCTGGTTCGCATATTCTTCCGCAATATTACTGCTAATAGATCGCTTCTTCGTTATTACAGATTGTTAATTATCTGCATCGCTTGTGGGGAAATATCATCGATGTATCAGCTATTATTTGTTTCGCTGATACCATATAGCCCTTTAAAAATTAAATCTGGATCGGCTGACAACTCATTGTTCAAATGCGGTGCAAGGTAAACCATGTCTCCTCCGTTTATAAGAACATTTAGCCTGTCAAATATTCTGCTATACTCACTAATAAATCCTTGCAGTTCATAAACAATACCCAGAATAACGCCACTTAGAATATTTGTCGCCGTGTCATATCCTATCAACGGCACATTACTGTCGGCTTTAATTACTGGCAACTTCGCGGTATAATGATTGAGCGATTTCAACCTCATTTCGAGTCCGGGTGATATACCACCGCCGAGGAACTCATGAAATTTATTGACGAAATTATAAGTAATGCAGGTTCCCATACCGATTACAAGATTGTGTCTTTCCGGGTAAAAATGAACAGCCGCGGCTACAAGAGCTAATCTGTCTGCGCCAATCGTTTCGGGTTTGCCAACAGGCGTTGTAAATGCCAGCTTAGACAAATGATTGAGTAAATGGAATTTCGTTTTTGACGCGAGCAGTTCTTCAATAGCTTTATTGTGATTTACGACGGAAGAAAGAATGGATTTTTCAGGTTTATATTCTGTAATTAACTGCTGAATACTTTCCGTACTGTCGTCTGGAAGAACAATCGTTGTTTTGATTTTATCACCTTCAAAAACAGCAACCTTTAATCGTGTATTGCCAAAGTCAAAACAAAGTGTAACAGGAGCCATGATGATAATTAAAGCCGCTAAAGTAATCAGTTTATATCACTGTACATTCTACCCGGCAAAACATTCATAGTTGGGATATGGCAGGTAGCATCCGTATCCTACGGTTCAAAGTTGAATGAAGAAAGGTTTTTAAAATGACCATTCAGTTTTACTTTGTCTTTCAGCTTTTCTATTTCAACAACAAGCGGTATAACTTTCGTCAAATGTCGTTTGAGATATTCGATCCGTTGCCTTTCATCCATCAATCCAAGCAACTCATATTCTTCCTGTATCGAAAACCCTACATGGTGTGCTACATCATAGCTTTTTAATTCAGCATCTGCTTTCTTAAACTCTTTACTCACGTGCAACATCTTGTGTAGTTCTTTGATGCTGTTTACCAGTTTTCTCATCATTTCCGGGTTTCCTTCTTCATAGTTATCAGGATAGTTTACAATGGCGCCGCTGTATAATTTATCAGGTACTTCTTTTATCACCTCAAGTATCCGGAAAACTTTTATTCCCCTGGTTTTGATATCCATCTCGCCGTTATCATACGTTTTACTTATTTCCAACACACTCACTACAGATCCATAGTCTTGAACCCGTTCGTCAATAACAGAGGGAATGCCAAAATCTTTTTTCGAGTTGTGGCATTCAGCTATCAATTGTTTATACCTCGGCTCAAAAATGTGAAGATTCAATTCTTCTCCCGGATAAACCACAATGCCTAATGGGAAAATAGGAATGAAATTCGTCATAGTACAAAGTAACGAAAAGATGAATAGTCTGCCCTTAATCACAATTGATATTAATCCCCATTTTTCGTATGGCGCAAAAAGCAATTATTATAAAGATTGCTTTCCTTTTATTTGATCTATCAGTATCTTGCTGTTAACGGCAACTATTTTATGTGGCAGGAATTTTTAGAAAAAATCAGAAAGGGGAGCATGAAAGACCTTGCCCGTTGTATTTCGTTAATAGAAAATGAATACACGGGGTATGATGAGTTATTGCGGTTACTACCTGCAGGCTCACATACTAAAACAATCGGCATTACAGGGCCACCGGGTGCGGGCAAAAGCACACTGACAGATGCATTAATCGGAGAACTTATTAAACAAGATAAGAAGGTTGCAATCCTTTGCGTTGATCCATCGTCGCCATTTAATCTTGGCGCTTTGTTGGGAGACCGTATACGGATGAGTGAATGGTACACGCATCCATGTGTATTCATCCGGTCATTGGCCACAAGAGGTTCCATGGGTGGTCTGAACCCTAAAATTATTGAGATAACGGACTTAATAAAAGCGGCCCCATTCGACTATATCATTGTTGAAACGGTTGGTGTTGGGCAAAGTGAAATCGAGATTGCCGGACTGGCCGACACTACAGTTGTTGTGTTGGTGCCTGAGGCAGGTGATGAAGTACAAACTATGAAGGCAGGATTAATGGAGATCGCTGATATCTTTACGGTCAATAAAAGCGACCGGCCAGATGCTGATTTGTTTGTAAAAAATTTAAGGATGATGCTAGCTCCGGCTTTTAGCACACACGACACGGAGGTGCCGATAATCAAAACCATCGCATCACAAAAGCAGGGAGTTGATGAGTTGTACAAAACCATACTTAACCAACTAAATCTTTCTATACCGAACAATAAAAGGCAATGGCTTTTACTGGAAAAAGCCTGGCAACTGATCGTTGATAAACGGATGAAAAATATCAATAAAGAAAACCTGAAAGCAAACCTGGAAAAAGAATCAGGGCAAAACACCTTTAACCTCTACGAATTTGTAAGCCGCTATTGATTGTAAATCACGTTTGTGCATCTTTCGCAACTTTTTTTCAAACAGGCATTTTAATATTTAAAAAGAAGTAATTATATTGAGAGTCGATATAGCTTCTACCCTCTGAGTACCACTCCTGATATTCTGTAAGAATCCATCCCGTAAAAATTTATTGTAAATCATGTCGCGGAAAGACAATTATCTTTTCAGAGGATTCTGCCGTATAAATATCGGAACAACTATTCTTTTGTTCCTGGTATCGATGTTGTCATTTACTTCGAGTAATAGTCAAAGTACAAATATCAGCGGTATCATCAATACTTATCATAGTATTGTTGAAGTCATTCCCGCTAAGTCAGCGATACGCGTTGGCAGTACCACCGGTTTAAGTTTATTCGAAACGATAATGATTGTGCAAATGAAGGGAGCGACAGTGAATACAACAAACAATGTTTCATTTGGCGATACAACGGCGTTGAATAATGCCGGCAATTATGAATTAAATACTGTTTGCGGAATTAAAGGTGATACCGTCTTCCTTTTTTACGGTATTCTCAATAGTTATACATTGACGGGAAAAGTACAGGCAGTTGGCATTCCGAATTACTATTCTGCGGTTATTGTTGACACATTAAAAGCAAAACCTTGGGATAATGCAAGCGGCACTGGTGGGGTACTTGCATTCACTGTTGATGAAAATCTTACAATGAATGCGCCGGTATCGGCAGATGGTAGTGGATTCAATGGTGGCGCTTATATGCTGAGTAATGGAGATTGTAGCAATTTTGGGGCAGCAACATCTTATTATTATAATGGAAATACGTTGACGCCTCAGAATGGCGCTTTCAAAGGTGAATCAATCTACGATTTTCCAGCTGCGCAAAGCGGTGGCCGTGGTGCGGCAGCAAATGGCGGCGGCGGTGGAAATAATCACAACAACGGCGGTGGCGGTGGCGCAAATCTTGCAAAGGCGGGAGATGGTGGTGGTAACTCAAGCAGTACCGGTTGCAATATGGATATTCATGGTTTAGGTGGAAAACCGTTGAGCAGTTGGAATGGTAAAAAGATTTTTTTAGGCGGCGGCGGTGGTGCAGGACATTCCAATAATACGGTTTCAAGCGGCGGGGGCAGCGGCGGAGGAATTATTTTTATCCGCGCAAAAAATCTCATCGCTACTAATACAAAGATCTCTGCGAATGGAAATGCCGGTGGTAATTCTGTATCAGATGGTGCTGCAGGAGGCGGAGGGGGCGGTACTATCATTACTGCTATTACAAACTATTCGGGTACATTATCGATAGAAGCAAAAGGTGGCAATGGCGGCACTTCTAACGACGGTGGCAATTTAAAACGTTGTTACGGTGCAGGTGGCGGCGGTAGCGGCGGCGTTATTTATTTTTCAGGAAATGCACCGGGTGCTACGATAGCATTTACAGGTGGGCTTGCAGGACCTGAAACCGGCCGTGATCCTGCATGTAACGCTCTGAGAGCGGCCACAGCAGGTAGCGATGGCAGTACTGTTACAAATTATTCGTACAAATCGTCCCTTACACCTTCTGCATATTGTGAAGCAATTCCTTTACCTGTTGGCCTGATTAATTTCACCGCTACTGTACAATCAAAACAGAACGTTCTTCTGCAATGGAAACTCGATAAAACTTTTTCGGACAAACAAATCGTTATTGAAAGAAGCAGCAATTTTACAAGTTGGCAAACAGTTACAACGATTGAAAACGCATCAGTTAAAACGATTCAGCAATTCACCGATAAAACGCCGATGGAAGGAATCAGTTTTTACCGGTTAAAAACAATCAGTAAGACGAATGCTATCTCATATTCTTCATTGCAGCGGGTAAACATTTTGCCTTTGTCAGAAAAATTTAAAGTATATCCGAATCCTGCAAAAGATAAGATTACAATAGAAGGAGAATTTTCACCGGATGCAATTCTTGAATTTTATTCAGCGGAAGGTAAACTGATTTTTAAAAAATCGATTACTTCGTTCCAGCACATCATTCACATTAATTTGCCGATTCTGAACTCAGGCATTTACTTTTTAAAGATAGATGGCCAGGTAAAGAAAATTATGATCCCGTAAATCATAAAAGAAAATCAGGCAGCCTTTTCATCTTTGCGCCAGCGATAAAATATGTAACCACCAATTGCAAATGGCGCAAATGCAAGATAAAGGATGCCAGCGTTCAACCCTTTGGCGGGTTTTTCACCTAATTGCTGGGCTGTACGTGTACAAACCGAGCATTGTGCATTTAAACGGGTGGTAAAAAACGAGACACCTATAAATAATAAGGATACCACTAGCCACTTTTTCATACATCCTGATTTGAATTGTAAAATTAAATAAGATTGATTTAAATTGAACGGACTTTTTTTGACTGCTCAGAGCCTAAGCCGATGAAGTTTATTCTTGCTACAGCATTCTTTTTTTTAATCACAACGAAGATGGGAGCGCAAACTCATCAGAAAATAGTCGCCCATAAAATAAAGCAGATTACCAGTTACGATCAGGATACTAAGGATAACAAAATTAAATATGACACCATTATTGAGGTATTTGACACGTTAGGATACTCAATACGGGAATTCAGAACCCGTGGTTTAAGATATACCAACGTTTATATCCATGTTTTCGATTCCTTAAAAAGAGAAATCCAATGCAAGCAAGTTTCGGAAAATAAAACTTACCTGGTCTATAAGACGATCTATAAACCCGATGGCGGCTTTTTTAGAATATACAGTGAAAACACATCTTTTGAAGAAAGACGGGAGTATAATAAACAAGAAATCGAGATAAGTTCTTTTTCAGATATAGATAAACATAAAACCATTTTTACACTGGATTCATTGAACAACTACTTCCAGATTACAACTATCTATAGTAATAAACCGGATCAAATTAAACGATACAACTTATCGTACGATAAATCCGGAAATCTGGTAAAGCGGTCGGCATTAAGCGCCGATGGTTCTGAAATGATTTTTGAATACAATGACCTGGGTCTTGTAAGCAAGACAATATTTTATCCGAAAAAGAGAGACAAAACCTGGAAAACGATAAGAGTGACGACTTATGAATTCTATTAAACCGCTTCAGCGCTCATTCTTTTGCTTTGCTTCAATCTTTCATTTTCATCCAAAATCACTTTGCGCATACGGATGAAATTCGGTGTTACCTCAATACACTCATCCTGCTGAATGTATTCCATACACTCTTCCAGCGTCATCAATGTTTTTGGTGCAATGCGTGTTGCATCATCGCTACCACTAGCTCGGTGATTGGTTAATTTCTTTGGTTCTGTTGCATTCACCACGAGATCACCAGGTTTTATGTTTTCAGCGATGATCTGGCCTGCATAAACATCTTCTCCGGGATCAACAAAGAAAGTACCTCTGTCCTGCAACTTGTCGATTGAATAACCAGTTGTCTTATCGGTATTCTTTGAAAGTAATACGCCGTTGTTTCTTCCGGGTATCGGCCCTTTCCATGGTTTATATTCGCTGAATCGGTGTGCCATCACAGCTTCACCAGTAGTTGCCGTCAACATTTGTGTACGCAATCCTATTAAACCTCTCGATGGTATATCAAACTCGAGATGCTGCATTTCGCCCTTCGTTTCCATGATCAGCATTTCACCTTTACGACGGCTTACAAGATCGATCACTTTACTTGCAAATTCCTGCGGCACATCTACAACCAATGTTTCGTAAGGCTCGCACTTTTTTCCGTTGATTTCCTTTACTATTACCTGCGGCTGACCAACCGTTAATTCATATCCTTCACGGCGCATTGTTTCTATCAGGATGCCTAAGTGAAGAATACCACGGCCATATACCATCAGGCTATCACCTTCCTGGCTATCTTCTACACGTAATGCAAGATTCTTTTCAGTTTCTTTCATCAGGCGATCGCGAAGATGTCTTGACGTAACAAACTTTCCGTCTTTACCGAAGAATGGAGAATTGTTCACGGAAAACAACATGTTCATTGTCGGTTCATCCACGCTGATTACCGGTAATGCTTCAGGGTTTTCAGCGTCAGCAATAGTATCGCCGATATTAAAATCTTCAATTCCTACAACAGCGCATAAGTCACCGGCAACGACTTCCGTCACTTTCTTTTTTCCCATTCCTTCAAACACATATAACTCTCTCACTTTTGTTTTACGAACGGTACCATCAGCCTGCATCAAAACTACCTGCTGATTTTCTTTTAATACTCCACGACTTACTTTACCAACAGCGATACGACCAAGGAAAGAAGAATAGTCAAGCGAAGTAATCTGCATCTGCACAGGGCCTTCATTCACTTTCGGAGCCGGTACATATTTTACAATGCCATCCAGCAACGGGTTGATGTTATCGATTGGCTCTAAAGAATCATTGAACCATCCATTTTTTCCCGAACCATAGTACGTTGGAAAGTTCAATTGCTCTTCTGTAGCATCGAGATTGAAGAAAAGCTCAAAGATTGCATCATGTACTTCATCAGGACGACAATTTGGCTTATCTACTTTATTGATGATTACAATCGGCTTCAGATTTAATTGCAATGCCTTTTGTAAAACAAAGCGTGTTTGCGGCATTGGTCCTTCAAAGGCGTCAACGAGTAAACAAACTCCATCGGCCATTTTCAATACGCGTTCTACCTCACCACCAAAGTCGGCGTGGCCTGGAGTATCAATTACGTTAACCTTTACATCTTTATATACTACCGCGGCATTTTTACTAAAAATGGTAATGCCTCTTTCACGTTCCAGGTCATTACTATCCATGATTAATTCACCAGTTTGCTGGTTTTCACGGAAAACTTTTGTTGCATGTAAAATCTTATCAACCAACGTGGTTTTTCCATGGTCGACGTGCGCAATGATCGCTATATTTCTTATTTCCATAATTATCTTCTTCGCGTTTGTCCGGAGGGTTTTGGAAAATCAATTTAACTTCCTAACAACCAATGAAATGCCCGCTACTGTTTGGCAAGCGGGCAAAACAAGGCGCAAAGGTACATTTTTATAGGCGGGCAAGCAAGAGAAAGAACAAGATTAATATGATAATAATGGACTCATACAAGGTTGTCAACTTTCTAAAAAGTTGACAACCTTAAAGATTTAGAATTACCGATTTTAACTTTACCTTTTGTGCTTCAAATCACATTCAATCTATCAAATGCGCATTGCAAAAATTATCGGGGTCATTCTTCTGGCGTTAATACTTGTTTACTGGATGGGCCCAAAACCTAAACATCCAAAATATACAAAGGATCTACCAGCAATTCCCGATAATGCACAGCAATTAGAAGATTACGTAAAAGCAAATGAAAGTCAGCATAAATTAAAGCCCGATAACGAAGCAAGGATAATCTGGAACAATGATTCGCTAAAAGAAAAAACAGAATATGCAGTCGTTTACCTGCATGGATTTTCTGCCAGCAGCAAAGAAGGCGATCCTGTACACATTGATTTTGCAAAACGATATGGCTGCAACTTATATCTTTCCCGCCTGGCAGAACATGGCATTGATACTACCGAACCATTGATGCTATTTACTGCAGACAAAGTATGGAACTCAGCAAAAGAAGCTTATGAAATCGGTACAAAGCTTGGAAAGAAAGTTATACTCATGTCTACGTCTACAGGAGGCACATTGGCGTTAAAATTAGCCGCAGAATATCCTGATATCGCAGGCCTGATTCTGCTCTCTCCGAATATCGAAATCAATGATTCCAAAGCGTGGATATTAAACAATCCCTGGGGATTGCAGGTAGCGCATATGGTGAAAGGCGACTACAATATTTTTCCGGATACATCCAAAATAGAAAGCCAATACTGGAACAATAAATACCGGATGGAAGCGACGGTTGAATTGGAAGAATTGTTGGAAACAACGATGAAACCTTCCACGTTTGTGAAAGTGAAACAACCTGTATTGCTTGCTTACTATTACAAAGACGAAATTCACCAGGATAGTACGGTAAAAGTTTCTGCAATGAAAAAAATGTACCGTGAATTGGGAACACCTGAGGCTTTGAAAATGGAAGTGCCTGTTCCCAATGCCGGTGTGCATGTCATAGGTTCTTACATTAAATCGAAAGACTACAAAACGGTTGAAGAAGCCTGTGATAAATTCGCTGAAGATATTTTGAAATTAAAACCGGTAAACTGATAGCAGCGTTAAGGAGTTAACTCTTCTGCTGTAATTCAGATTTCATAAGGGCATTTACGACCAAAAGCAGTGAATCTTGCAATTAAAATGTCAAGCTATGAAATTGATAAAAATTATCGGTCATCCATATACTGTTATTATTTCATTCTTATTGTTAATGATCAGCGGAGAGCATTTAGGAGGTCCTTATATCCTTTACATTATGCTTGCATTGCCTTATTTAGCAATCCATGCATTGTTGGCTATTGCGGGTATCATATTGCTATTGATCGTTTATAAGTTAGTAAGAAGTAAGGTTATTTCGATATTTCTGAATATTGCGGCCTATGCATCGATGCTTTTATCTCTATATTTTTTCTTTTCAAATGATAGTGCTGGATACAATGATGATACTTTTTATCAACCCGTGCCATTATTTACATTTGGACTGTTTGCTATTATATTACTTGCGTCATTAATTCGGAGTTTATACCATAGCAAAGTCAAGGTTAAAACAACAACGATGACTTAAGGTTCTAAAAGAGACTTTTTCATTAGTCAAGTAATTTGGCCAAATTACTTGACTAATGAAATTTGTCGTCAAACAAGCAAATACGAAGAAGTTATTCTAGGCGTTTGAAGAAGTCTCTTTTTTTTCCTGCAATTCTATCTTTTGTTTGCAGCGTTCAATATCAGCTTTGTAATCTTTTATTTTTTCATCACTAAGCGTAGTAAGAATAGCTGTTTCGTAATTTTTAATTGCTTCTTCAAACTGCAATTGCAATTCTTTCAAAATGCCGCGTCTTGCATGCACCCACGATTTTTCTATTGTTGGAATTTTAAGGCAGGCGTTTAAATGCTTTTCCAGCTCCGCATATCGTTCCATATCCGTCAGCAACACTGCATAATGAAAATAAGGATGCGGATACAACGGCCTGGTTCTTATCGCAGCGAGAAAATGGTTTTCTGCTTTCTCAATGTCATCAAACTGGTTCTTCAATAACCATCCCATGGAGTTATGTGCAGGCGCATAGTCCGGCTCTTCGTAAAGTATCGACTCGTATTTTTTGTATGCTTCTACGTAAGCGCTGTTCTTAATATCCGCTTCTGCTTCGAGATATAGTTCTTCTATATTAATTGCCATAATTATTCTTTTACCATCCCAAAATCCATGCAAAAATCAACGGCGCTACAATGGTAGCATCGCTTTCCACAATAAACTTTGGCGTTTTCACGTCCAGTTTTCCCCATGTTATTTTTTCATTTGGCACAGCACCTGAGTAAGATCCATACGAAGTTGTGCTATCACTGATCTGGCAGAAATAACTCCAGAACGGTACATCATGCCATTCCAGGTCCTGGTACATCATCGGCACAACACAGATTGGAAAATCACCGGCAATACCGCCGCCAATCTGGAAAAATCCAACACCTTTACCGGAAGAATTATTACGATACCATTCCGTCAGCCACACCATATATTCAATACCGCTTTTTACTGTTGAAGCTTTCAACTCTCCTTTAATAACGTAGCTGGCAAAAATGTTTCCTGTCGTACTATCTTCCCAACCGGGTACGACGATTGGAATGTTTTTTTCTGCGGCAGCAATGATCCAGCTATCCTTGGCATCTATTTCATAGTATTGTTTCAAATCCCCACTTAAAACAGTTTTATACAAAAATTCGTGCGGAAAATAACGTTCGCCTTTTGCTTCCGCATCTTTCCATTGCTTTACCAAATGTTTTTGTAAACGCCTGAATGCTTCTTCTTCAGGAATGCAGGTATCCGTTACACGGTTATAATGATTTTCGAGTAAATCCCATTCATCCTGTGGCGTAAGATCGCGATAGTTGGGCACACGTTTATAATGAGAATGGGCTACAAGGTTCATCACATCTTCTTCAAGATTAGCTCCTGTACAACTTATAATATCGATTTTACCCTGGCGGATCATTTCTGCGAGTGAT
This sequence comes from Chitinophagaceae bacterium, assembly GCA_049840875.1. Taxonomy (GTDB): domain Bacteria; phylum Bacteroidota; class Bacteroidia; order Chitinophagales; family Chitinophagaceae; genus JAFDYH01. The sequence goes on from JASGJE010000015.1 coordinate 90,747, forward strand.
ATTCCAAGCTCTGCAGTGCTCATAGCACCAGCCAGTGTAACCATCATTTTTCCTCCTTCCAGCAAATGAGTTTCATAACCTTTGGCTGCATCCATAAGGGCCGCAGCATTGAAGTGGCGATAATGATGCTGAATAAATTGTGAAACAGGACCTTTGTTCATGTTGCAAATTGTTTTGTAAAAGTGAACGCCTTCTGATTCCGCCAATTGGCGGAAGACTATGCGGAAGAGTCGCAAAAGTAAATATTTTAAAAATAAAAAAGCCTCCGCTTGCAACGGAGGCTCACATTTCCGGATGTTAAATCCTGAATTACTTGCTTACTTTTTCTGCTACGGTTATTTCGCCAGAAGATGTTGAATTCAATTTTACTTTTTTGTTGTCTTTTTCGATCCAGATACGGTATGATGTGCCTTCGCTGTTTGTAACTTCAAGCACACTCAATACTGAATTTTCATCATAACGTTTGTTGAACTCATGGATAACAGATAATGGTAATTGATCAAAAAGAAGATTACGTGCAGAGCCAACAAATTCTCCATCTTCTGTGTAATAAGCTTCGATCAGCATATCAGAAACTGTAAACCTTGCTTTGAGGTAACCACTTTCTTCACGCCACTGTACGTTTTTCGCCAGTGAGAAGTCTTTTCCGAAAGAGCTCAATACTTTTTCATTAACTTTTAATTCTTCAGTTGCAAATGCTGAACTGATGCCGACTGCCATTAACAATGAGAGGCCTAAGATTATTTTTTTCATGACTATAGGTTTAAAACTTTTAAAAGATAAGAGTGAAACGGATTTGAATAATTTTTGTTACTGTTTATGTTTAAAAGAATAAGATTCGAATTAAGGATAAGGTTTGAATCAGAAAGAAACCCGGGACTTATAGTCCTCAAAACTTGCCGATCCCGGGTTATTTTTACCACACACGAGAACCAGTTTAGACAAACCGGTGAAATCGTTTATATTTTTCTGTCTTTTTTATACGTACTCCAATCGCTGCCATTGCTTGATTTCAAAACGATTTTTTTATCGCCATCTTCAAGTGTTACATAATAACTGGTACCATCATGATTTGCTACTTCAAACAAATCAGAAATCCAGTATTTGCTATACGTTGTCTTCAGATTGTTTTGAAGATTTACCGGCAACTGTGAAGAAGAAATATTTCTTGTAAGGCCCATAAAGTCGCCATCAAGATTGTAATAAGCAAATACTTTCTGGCCGTTCATGTCAAACGACGCTCTGTAGTAATCAGTGCTTGTTGTCCATTGTACTTCTTGTGCAGTGGTGAATTCAGTTTGGAACGAACTCAACGCTTTTGGATTTATACTGGTTTCATTTGCGAAAGCGCTAAGTGAAACGAACATTGCGGCTGCGATAATCAACTTTTTCATAAAATCTATTTTTAAATACCTTTTTTTAATTGTGTTTATTTGATCAGTATGACGGAACAAAACTATAATAGGTTACAGCCCATTGCAAGTGTTTTATGACGATTGGTGAGCATTGTTAAACCCGGTTAACAGATGTATCAGAATGCAAACCGCTCACCATTATTTATCACCATTGGCCACTTTAGCGTACGCATTTGATACACCACTCGTCCAATAGTGATACATCAAAATATTTTTATTTTTTCTTGAAAATAATTTTCAGTTTGCTTGATTTCAGCAGTATCGTACTATTCTTAAGTAGTTTTTCCGATTCTATTCTTAGCCAAATCTTTCAATAGCAACGCAATTATTTAAAGGATTGTTAACGGATAGGATATATTCTATCTAAATACTAACTTCAATTGCAGGCTTTAAATCTATACTTTGAATTTTCTCGCACACGCATATCTTTCCTTCGGTAATTCCGGATTAACCATCGGTAATCTTATCAGTGATTTTGTAAAAGGGAATAAACGATATGATTTCCCGACAGATATTCAAAAAGGCATTACGCTTCACCGGGAGATAGATTCATTTACAGATAGCAGTGAAATAACAAAAGAAGCAAAGGAAATCTTCCGGGCAAATTACAGGTTGTACAGTGGTGCGTTTATTGATGTAGTGTACGATCATTTCCTGGCCAATGACATAAATGAATTCAGCGGTCATTCTCTATTCGACTTTTCGCAGCAGGTTTATAGGATACTTGATCAGCAAATAGAAACTCTTCCTGAACGTTTTCAACGATTATATCCGTATATGAAAGAGCAGAACTGGTTGTATGGATATCGTGAAAGAAAGATGGTGGCGCAAAGTTTCAGAGGCCTGGTAAGCCGATCAAAATATATGAGCGAAAGCCAAACCGCTTTTAAGTTGTTTGAAGAACACTATGAATCATTAGAAATGCACTATCAGAATTTTTTTCCTACGGTAAAACATTATGCAAAGCAACGTGCAGAGCTATTGCTGGCGTCATAAGATTATCAATTGAACAAACGCTATAAATCATCCCTATAAAAACTATTTTTGCGGTTGAAGCTAATTTTATGAAACGATTAATTTCTTTATTCGCTTTTATTTGCGCTTATAATGTGCTAATGGCACAGGCCGACACCACAGGCCTGCCGGCCATGGACAAATCTCCAATGGACATGAGCTATTACCCGGTTGATTATCCCGTTCTCAAAATAAGGGATAAAGCCCCGCTTGCTCCGGTGGCAAGAATAATATATGGCCGACCTCAAAAAAATGGCAGGCCTATATTTGGCAACCTCGTAGAATATGGTAAAGTATGGAGATTAGGTGCTAACGAAGCGACAGAAATTGAATTTTATAAAGACGTAACTATTGACGGGAAAAAAATAAAGAAAGGTCGCTATACGCTATATGCAATACCGAGTTCAGCGTCATGGACGTTAATTCTCAGTAAAGACACTGATACATGGGGTGCTTTTAAATACGACTCAAAGAATGATATTTTACGTACATCCGTTGCGGTGATACCCGTTCGCGACCCGATTGAAACATTGTGCATTGGTTTCAGAAAAGCAGATACAGGGTGTAAACTTTTTATTGCCTGGGATACTGCGGAAGTCACTTTACCGGTAATTTTTAAATGATACTATGAATAAACTAAGATTGCTGGCATTACTCTTTCCCGTTTTGGTCTGCTCATGTTCGGATAATAGTAAGCAGATAACACAGCCAACTATTCAGATAAAAGATACAGCCCTTAGCCAGGTGGAAAGCCGGTCGAACCCGTACGCACCAATTGATGTCTCACCAATGGATATGAGTTACTACCCGGTAGAATACCCAAAATTAAAAATGACGAATAATGAAACGGAACCGCTGATAGCAAGAGTAATTTATAGCCGCCCTCATTTACAAGGCAGAGGTCTGTTTCATGGTTTATTGACTTACGGTCAGCCATGGAGGTTAGGCGCAAATGAAGCAACTGAACTGGAACTTTTTAAGAATATTACGATCCAGGATAAAAAAGTAAGTGAGGGCCGGTACATTCTATACTGCATTCCGAGACAGGATAGCTGGACGATCGTTCTGAATAAAAACATCGATACCTGGGGATTAAAGCCTGATTCAACAAAAGACGCTTACAGATTTGATGTGCCTGTAACGCAAACAGAAAACCGGATTGAATTTTTTACAATGGTATTTGAAAAAGCAACAGGGGGCGCCAATCTGATCATGGCATGGGATAATATTGAAGCCAGGCTGCCAATGAAATTCTGATTTATCGAACGAATACTCCTGTTATGTAAAAGCAGCCTATCGCAGGATCATTACCCCAACTTTTTATAGTAACACAGGCTCGTGATTATTTAGGATATTTACAGCATGTGCGGTATTGCTGGCATACTACAGACAAAACAGCGATTGTATGATCAACGTCATTTAAAAAAAATGACCGATTCACTTGCGCACCGTGGGCCGGATGGGGAAGGTTTTTGGCAAAATAACAATGAAACCGTTTTACTCGGACATAGGCGCTTATCTATTATCGACCTTTCCAATGCAGGTGCACAACCAATGCAATACAGAGAGCGTTACACGATTATTCATAATGGAGAAATTTATAACTACGTTGAATTAAAAGAAGAATTGCAAACGAAAGGCTATCACTTTAATACACAAACCGACACAGAAGTGATAGCAGCAGCCTATGATGCCTACGGCAACGAGTGTGTAGACAAATTTGATGGAATGTTTGCTTTTGCAATCTGGGATGAAACAAAAAGGGAATTGTTTGGAGCGAGAGACAGGTTTGGTGAAAAGCCATTTTTTTATTCTTTTCAAAATAATCAACTTGTTTTTGCATCAGAAATAAAGGCGTTATGGGCGGCAGGAATTGAACGACGCCCCAATCTGAAAATGCTGTTTAATTTTTTGACGATAGGATATACGGATAATCCCGCTGATCCGGGCGAAACTTTTTTTGAAAATATCTATAAACTTCCTGCGGCTTCTTCTCTTTTTTATCAAACCGGTAAAGACGAATTGTTGATTGAAAAGTATTGGGATATTGATGTAAATGAAAAAGATGAAAAAATAAAACAAGAACAAGCAATTGAAAAATTCAATGAATTGCTGGCACAATCTGTAAAGCGACGATTTAGAAGTGATGTAGCAATCGGAACGAGTCTTAGTGGTGGATTGGATAGTTCATCCATCGTCGCGATAAGTAGTGAATTGAATGCAGCAAGTAATAGTCAGAAATGTTTTACGGCAATTTTTCCTGGCTTTAAAAAAAATGAAGCTGAATATGCTGAGCAGGTGGCGGCTCATTTTCATCTAAGGCATTATACCGTATCAATGTCTGCGGATGCAATGGCACATGATATTGAAAAATTGATGTTTCACCAGGAAGAACCTTTTGGATCAGCCAGCATTTATGCTCAATACAAAGTATATGAAGCAGCATCTGAAAATGGAATTAAATCAATGCTGGATGGACAAGGCGCAGATGAAATTCTTGCCGGCTATCCCCGTTATTATAAATGGTACTGGCAGGAGCTATTCAGCAGGCGAAAACTATTGATGAGCAAAGAAGTAAAGTATGCAAGGGAAAAAGGCATAATAGAGTCATTTGGTTTGAATAATGTAATTGCTGCCTTGTTTCCGGATATTGCCTCGGTTTTTCTTGAGCGACGATATCTATTAAACTCATTACAACAGGAAGATCTGACCAAAGACTTTATTCATGCCCAAAGTAGGGAAGCATATTATACAGCGCCTGCTGTTTCCTCTCTGAATGATGCTTTATATTTTAATACTTGTATTCATGGACTGGAAGAATTATTACGCTATGCAGACCGCAACTCTATGGCCCATGGATGCGAAGTACGCCTACCTTTTCTTGATCATCAACTGGTAGAGTTTATTTTTTCATTGCCCGCTGACTTTAAGATAAAAGAAGGATGGACGAAATGGATATTGCGAAAAGCAATGAATGAAAAACTACCCGAAGCAATTACATGGCGAAAAAATAAAATCGGGTTTGAACCACCTCAGCAAGAGTGGATGAATAATAAAACTGTACGGGAATTAGTAAATGCTTCGAGACAGAAATTAATTGACGAGAAGATCTTAAAACCTTCAATTACCGGTAAACCGATTAATGCTGCTGCTTCATACGACGCAAACAATTTTGACTGGCGCTACCTGATGGCTGGTCTTTATCTTGAATAAAAAAAACCGCTATGCCTGGGAGCGATAGCGGTTGCGTTACGATTGGTTCACCACCACTGCAAAGTTCAACTATTATTCACCATCAGCACGCTTGAATTTATCATTGAGCTGAAGGTTGCCAAATACATCTGATTTTACAACATACCAGTGTTTTTCATCCCGCAGATTGATAAAATAAGCAACATCATCTTCAGATGAGACTTCCGTTACTCCAAAGATTGTCTTACCCGAATATTTCGATTTTACTTTAGATAGGATTGATGGAGGTAGTTGTTTTTCATAATAATAGCGGATGGTGCCAAGCAGATTTCCCTGCTCATCATATCTCGCTCGTATATTTATTTCTCCCTGCCAGAAGTTCACCTGGTAGGAATGATCTCTTTCCTGCCAAACGACATCTTCGGCGTAACTAAACGTTTCTTTGAATGCTTTTAAAATCTTTTCATTTACATCAGGAAAGGCGGTAGCCTGTGATGAAACTGCGGCGAATAACAACGAAGCTAATAGTATCTTTTTCATGGCAAAATGGCTTTTATTGTCGGTAAATTGAATAACAATTCTAAGGTAGATACCTGCCGTTGCGAAGTCAAGCGATTATCTATAACTGGCATACAAGTACGAAAGCCTTTGTAGAATTATCAAATCTTAAATACAACTGAAACCCGTAAAACGTGGATTCAAAAAAATATTTAGAGTGTTGAGTCGTGATTTCTTTTTATTGAAAGCAACAGGTTAAGCATATGTTAAACACTATATCGTAGGGATGAATGGCAAAGCAGGAAATGTTGGCAGAGTAGTGATATCGGTATTTATCTTTGCAACGCAATAAAAACAATTAATAAATTCAGCATGAAGGCCGCTACTAAATTCATTCATGCAGGCGCTGAGCCTGATCCATCAACCGGTGCAATCATGACGCCGATATACCAAACGTCTACTTATGTGCAGGAAGCTCCGGGAAAAAACAAAGGATACGAATATGCACGCAGCCAAAACCCAACCCGTAAAGCGCTGGAAGATGCATTGGCCATCATCGAGAATGGCAAATATGGCCTCGCCTTCAGCAGCGGTGTTGCTGCCACTGATGCAGTAATTAAATTATTAAAACCGGGCGACGAAGTAATTGCAGGCAACGATATGTATGGCGGCACTTACCGGTTGTTTACAAAAGTGTTTGAGAAATTCGGCATCGTATTTCATTATGTAAATATGAACAATGCGGATAACATCAAAACATACATCAACACAAATACAAAACTGATCTGGTTGGAAACACCTACAAATCCCTTAATGAACATCGTTGATATTGCAGCGATTACCGCAATTGCAAAAGAGAAAAAAATATGGGTTTGTGTAGATAATACTTTTGCAACGCCTTTTTTACAGAACCCGCTTGACCTTGGCGCTGATATCGTAATGCATTCCTCCACTAAATATCTTGGTGGGCATAGTGATGTTATCCAGGGATCACTCTCTATGAATGATAAAGATTTACGGGATCAACTTTATTTCATTCAGAAAAGCTCAGGCGCCGTGCCCGGGCCAATGGATTGCTTCCTGGTATTGCGCGGCATAAAAACACTGCATATCCGTATGCAACGCCATTGTGAGAACGGAGAAAAGATTGCTCATTGGTTACGTAACCATTCTAAAATAGCAAAAGTCTTTTGGCCGGGATTTGAAGATCATCCTAATCACGCCATTGCAAAAAAACAAATGAAGGGTTTTGGCGGTATGCTGAGCTTTGAGTTAAAAGACAATAGCATTGAAAACGCTATGCGGGTTCTATCGTCCACTAAATTATTTTCATTGGCAGAAAGCCTGGGCGGAGTAGAATCGTTAATTAATCATCCTGCATCAATGACTCATGCCTCTATTCCGAGGGAAGAAAGAATAAAAAATGGTTTAAGTGATTCATTAATCCGATTAAGCATTGGTATAGAAGATGCGGACGATTTAATCGAAGACCTGGATAAAGCGATAGGGTAATCAATTGGGAACTATTTTCAGAATTTAAAAGCTTGCTGAGTATGAAAAGAGTCTTTCATCTTTTATTCTGTGTCTGTTTTCTCGCCTCATTTTCTTTTTCAGCAAATGCTACATGGTCAATAATCGTGATTGACCCGGTAACGAAAGAGATAGGTATTGCAGGCGCTTCCTGCACACCTAATGTTTATGGAATCGGCGGAATAATACCCGGAAAAGGCGCCGTGATTGTTCAGGCTATGAGTAATAAGCTTGCGCAGATGAAAGGATTGCAGATGATAATGACAGATGCCAATCCCGATGATATTCTGAAGGCCATGCTTGACCCAATGTATGATCCGGAAGAACAGCAATATGCGATTATCTCAATGAGTTATATTGACAAACCTGTTACTTATACAGGCAGTAAAACAACTACTTATAATGGTGCGCTGGTTGCAAAAGGTATTTCTGTGCAGGGTAATACGCTTTCAGACTCTGAAGAGTTGCAAGTAATTCTCAACGCGGCGTTGAAAGCGCAGAAAGACTCATTGAGTATTTCTGAAATTTTAATGAAAGCTCTCGAAGCAGGCTCAGTAGCGGGTGGAGATAAACGCTGTGGCGCACAAAAAGCAACAAGCGCTTTTATCATTGTTGCAAAGTCCGGCGACCAGGTTAGCTCTCCGTATTTAAATCTCGTTGTGAAAGGCATACCCAAAGGAGAAGAAAACGCAGTAGAAGAATTAAGAAAGAAATACGATGCATGGCGGCAAAAGAACTGAAGTTTTTGTAGCGACTTTTAGTGGCTCAGGAAATATTTCACTGGCTGCCGGGGCGGCAAAGAATTTTTTCTCCACCATCAACGGAAGTGGTAGTATTAACGCGTTCAATATGGTTGCAGAAAATGCTGACGTCGCAACCAATGGTAGCGGCAGTACAGAAATCACTGCAACCCAACAACTAAAGGTGAAAATAAACGAAAGTGGAAACGCGTATTATAAAGATTCGCCAGTTTTATCAATCCATATTGCAGGTAGTGGAAAAATAATCCCCAAATAAGAAAACAATACCGTACGCTTCCTGACCGTTGTTTAAAAGACAACGGTTTTTTATTGTGGTATGGTCATTGCATTAGTGCTAAAAAATCATTCTTATGAGTACCCTCCTATATCTTGTAACAATAATCTTATTGATCGGCTGGTCGCTGGGTTATTTTGTTTATTCGGCCGGCAGCGTAGTACATACATTATTGATAATGGCAGTTATTACGATACTGTTGACTATAATACGTGGTAAAAGACCGATTTAAATCGGTTGCTTTACTTTTGTCCTGATGGACAAAGCGAAGTTGAAAGATTTTCTCGATGCAAAGGTTGATGAATATAATCAGCCTTTTTTTATTAAAGACGACCCCATCTCTATACCACATTCTTTTACCAAACAACAAGACATTGAGATCGCAGGTTTTTTTGCCGCAACTTTTGCATGGGGCACCCGGGTAAGTATTATTAATTCATGTAAGCGGTTGTTTCAATTAATGGACAATTCTCCTTACGATTTTATCTGTGATGACCGAAATAACAGCGCTGAAAAATTGAAACCTTTTTTGCGGTTTGCTCATAGAACTTTCAATGCATCCGATTTACTTTCTTTTTTTAATTTCTTTCGCTATCACTACACGATTAAAAAACAACAATCCCTGGAGACAGCATTCACCAAGTGGATGCGACAGGGTGATTACAATATCGAAAATGCGCTAAACGGATTTCATCATTATTTTTTTAATCAAGATATAGAGTTTGAAAAAAGAACGATGAAACACATTGCAGCGCCATTTAAAAAATCTGCCTGCAAGAGGCTAAATATGTTTTTACGATGGATGGTGAGAAATGATAAGAAAGGTGTTGACTTCGGAATTTGGAAAAAAATCTCAGCTTCGCAATTGATTTGCCCACTCGACGTACATGTGTTGCGTGTTGCACAACGATTTAATTTACTTCGGGAAAAGCAAGCGAATTGGAAGGCCGCCGTTGAATTAACAGATAGCCTTAAATTATTTGATGCAAAAGACCCTGTAAAATATGACTTCGCATTATTTTCTCTGGGTGCAATGGAAAAACATGGATAATGAATGAACAGCAGGAATTGATAGTATCGGTAAATAATGATTTTCCCGTTAACCTCGAGCAGGATACCGGGAGGGAAGAATTACGGCATGTTCTGGCAAATCATATCAATGATCTTATCGTCAATCATTTTAATCAACTGATTAATCTACTTTACCGGCTGGATGTAAGTGAGAAAAAATTACAACAATGGTTATTGGAAAATACGACAGAGGATACAGGTATAATTATCGCTGATCTTATAATCGAAAGGCAACTACAAAAGATTAAATCACGGCATGAATTTGAGGGGAGAAATGATGCGATCGATGAAAATGAAAAATGGTAAATTTTGTTTCGATCAACTTCCATCCAATCTATCTGCTTACAGGCGAGTCTTCATTAGCATATTATTACATCAGCACATTTGCCTCATTTACTTCTTGTCAAACATCAACTCTCTTACCTTCTCCTTATCGTCTTTTTCTTTTTTCAGGTCGAACATGGTTCCAAATACATGGTCCCACAGCGTGGAACTTACACCGAATCCGTGATGTTCATTCTTATAATGATGAAGATGATGATTGCGCCAGAGACCTTTCATCCATTTGAAAGGAGGATTCCATGCGTGGATGGCATAATGCATCGTACCATACATCAGGTATCCTAACAAAAATCCCGGAAAAAACATGAATGTATTCTGCCGTAAAAAGAGATACATCAACCCAAAAATGGCAGAAGCCAATATAATACTCGGCACTGGCGGCATGAACAAGCGTTGTTTATCTCTTGGATAATGATGATGATTGCCGTGCAGTGTATAGGCAAATTTTTGTAACCCTTTTTTTTCGCTGACCAAATGAAAGATAAAACGGTGTGCGATGTATTCGAAAAAACTCCAGAAAAATATACCACCAACAAAAGTGAGCATAATGCGAAGAATAGAAAACCCAAGACTATTACCACTGTAATAAAGCATGAAAGCCATCACCGGAACATACATTCCCCAAATCACCAAAGGATGTGTTTTGGTGAGCATTTCCAAAAAGTCATTCTTGAATAAACGAGCCTGACCTTTGTTATTTATCTTTTCAAAATGCATGGCGCAAAGATAATTGGAAAACCTTTATTGCCCAGAGACAATGAAATGATTTTAATCATCTATCTAACAATTGGTTAAACACCTGAAAGCTATGGATTTTCGGGTGCAGATATTCTGGCTCTATTGTTAAATGCATATCAAATTATCCATTTGTGGAGAGCCGCTACCGATCGTAAATGTCAATCTTCTGTTTACAGTTTCAGTTTTTCTCAATTATATTTTACGAGGAATTTATCGAGAACAGGCTTCTTCTTCCTCTTCCGGCTTAATTCATAGTTATAGATGATTGTACCGACTTCCTTAAAAAAAGGGTAACCTGTTTCTTCATATTCGTATTTGTCATCGTTAAGTATTCCGTCTTTATTTACATAAATAACAGCGCTTACCATGAACTCAATATTGTTTTTGAAATCGATGATATAAGCAGCATCCGTCAGAAACCCGTAAGACCAGCCGGGTTTATTAAAAGAACGGATGTACGACGGAATTTTTTGCTTACCTGCTTTGAAGAAAAAGAATTTAGTATAGCTGTCGAAAAATTCAGAAGTATCATATTTGGGATGGCTGCTTTCAGAAGGTAGTTCCGACATATACTGATAAAGAAATCTGTAATCATCATTTGTAATATTGAAACGTTCTTTCTCTGAAACAGATTCAGGAAATAAAACCGATTGCAGTAGTTGTTGTAAATCTTCAAGCGGCAGATTATTGTGCGTCGTAAAATCCATCGGCGCATTGATAAAACTGTCTTCCCGGTTATAATGGCCACGTCCGATTAAAATCTTTTTGCTGAAATCAAACGGTAAAGAATTGTAAGCGGCCGGTTGGGTAAACAATAACCTTCCGTCTTTTACAAAACGGATTGTATTTGTATGACGGTTTTGTTCTTCATTCATCGTTATAAACCGACGAGTAAGACGGCAATCTTTATAACCTTTTTCCCAGAGCTTTTTGTTTAGTGTTTCCTGACCGACAAATTCATACAAGCGATTATATGCATCATTATCGCTAACGAGAAATATCTTCCGTATGTATTGTGCCGCGGAGGGCAATCCGTCCGTAGAAGAGGTATCCGATAACACACTTGATTGTTTTTCAAAGCTGCTGTCTGTAAACATTGACGTGTACTTATTAACTCCGGGTTTGTTTAGGTCGTTCAATTTTTCGAGAGCAATCAGGGCAGTGGGCAACTTTACTGTCGATGCAGGATTGAAGTACCGGTTACGATCTACATTGAAATAATAATTCTTAAAATGCGGGGTATTATTTTTATCGCGATTGATTTGTGTGTAAATGATTTGATATTGAAACGTGTCGGGTTGGTCTAATACATTTTTTAAAAACGGTGACGCATTGTTACGGATAAGATTCTCAAGAAAAGAATCAGTTTTTGATTGTGCAATTCCAAAAAGGTAAACAACGCAAAAGAAAATTGACAACAAATACTTCATCTTGAAATGTACAAGTTTTCACGCAAAGCCGCGAAGGTGCAAAGCGAAAAAAGAAGTAGTTCAAGTTTATAATGAAAATACTTGCATCCTTGATTCTTATATCTCTTTGCGTGAAATACATTTAACTTGCGCACAAATATTTCTTCGATGAAGTTAGTGACCTACTTGAAGGATGAGCATGAACAACTCGCCGTTCTTGTAAATAATATGCTGTATGATATGGATGTGCTGCACCCCGATTTGCCAAGCAGTATGAACATGTTTCTTGCTTATTGGGAAGATAGCTATCCTGTGGCGCAGGCTGGTGAACTGATGTTGAAAGAAGGATCAAGGACAAGCAAGCGAGGTGTTCCTTTGGAAAATGTGCAGCTAATTGCACCAGTGCCTTTTCCTCCATCCTGCCGCGATGCGTATGCCTTTCGGCAACATGTAGCCGCAGCAAGAAGAAACCGCAACGCAGAAATGATTCCCCAGTTTGACCAGTATCCTGTTTTTTATTTTACAAACCATCTTAGTATAAAAGGGCCCGGTGACATTCAATGTATGCCCGACCACTTTGAAAAACTCGACTTCGAACTGGAAGCAGCGATTGTAATCTGCAAACACGGCAGGAATATAAAAGCAGAAGAAGCGGATGAGTATATTGGCGGACTGATGATCATGAACGATCTCAGCGCAAGACAATTACAAGGAGAAGAGATGTTGTTGAATCTTGGCCCTGCAAAAGGAAAGGATTTTGCAACGGTTGTGGGTCCGTGGCTGGTAACATTGGATGAATTACAACAGTATGAGGTTTCCGCGAAAGAAAATCACACAGGCAAAGCCTGGAACTTATCAATGAAATGTTTTGTAAATGGAAAGCAGGTAAGTGAAGGAAGCCTTGCTGATATGGATTGGACGTTTGCTGAAATCATTGAGCGGGCTTCGTATGGGGTAGACTTATATCCGGGTGATGTGATCGGTAGCGGAACAGTTGGTACTGGTAGTTTTTTGGAACTGAATGGTACAGGCAAACTGAATAATCCTGATTATATATCACAGTGGCTGCAGCCAAATGATGTTGTTGAAATGGAAATTGATGGCTTAGGAAAATTGAGCAACACGATCATTGCAGAGGAGAGTAGCTGGAGTATCCTGGAAAGAAAGAAAAATGTAGGATAGTTTATTTCTGATTTATGATTGAGGATGTCTGATTTGTTTAACTAAAATCAGACATCAGACATCCCCAATCCTACATTCTCTATATCACTTGTTTGCTTACTTTTTTTGTCGGAGCGCTTCCGTTATTTTTTACCTTACCAAGAAAAGAATCTTTCACTTTTAGTTCTTTCACTGCATTTACCTCTGCGCCACCCACGCCATCGTTTTGAATATCCATCGTCTGCACTACAAAATCTGATGCCTGGATAGCGCCAACGCTATTGCTGCGGATAATCGCGTTATCAGCTTTACCGCTTAGTTTCAGGCTTCCTACACTATTGTTTTTTACGCTGATCTTTTGTGCAGATAAATCGAGATCAACACTACCGACGCTGTTATTTTCCAAACTCAAATCACTAAAACTGAGTGTGCCCTTCGCCGTTACGTTACCAACAGAAGCGATGTTCAGGCTTTTCAGGCTTTTGAATGTAACATATACGTTCATTTTCTTTGTATGCCGCAGGTTGATGTCCTTCTGCATTTTTATGCTCAGTGTTGATCCTTCATTGCTTACAATAAATAATGGCTGGATATTATCCTCCGCTTCGATCTTCACTTGCTCACTGCTGCCTTGCTGAAGAATAACGTTAAACACTCCTCCTGCTGACAAAGCATCAAATGGTTTTACAGGAATTTCTTTCGTAACGATATTACCACTACCATCAATTGCTTTTTGAGCTTGTGTTGTATTGGTAAATAAAATGGCTGTGAAAAATACACCGGCTAACAATAGTTTCTTTTGCATGGTCGTATATTTTTTGTTTTATAATGGCTCCCGATTTGATGTGTTGCCAACTTTTTTAATCGGGATATGAAAATAACGAAATTTTTCGTAGAACGGTTGAGTTGCGGGTTTGTTACAGGAGCGGCAGTCTTTTTTTACGAGAGGCAAATTTGATTGAATTGGAAAGGTGCTGAATGAATGATCAGCGTTTGTCCTTGAAAAAATCTTTCATCAGTTTTGAACAATCTTCTTTCAAAACACCACGTATTAATTCGGTTTTTGGATGAAAAGGCCAATTGCCGCCCACAGTTTTCTTATAACCATTCTTTTCATCATCAGCGCCGTAAATCACTTTTTTTATTTTACTCCAGTACAATGCGCCGCTGCACATCAGGCAGGGCTCGACTGTGATGTAAATAGAAGCGTCGGGCAGATATTTTCCTCCAAGCGCATTAAACGCGGAAGTTAATGCAATCATTTCAGCATGTGCGGTAGGATCATTCAACCGTTCGGTCATATTATGCCCGCGGGAAATGATCTTTTCGTTCAAAACAACGACTGCGCCGATCGGTATTTCACCATCTTCATACGCTTTCCTGGCTTCTTTCAAAGCCTGCATCATAAAGTATTCGTCTGTCATACTAATTCTAAATTAACTAAAATTGCAAAGCAATACGATGGCAACTTCATTCTTACAGGTTATCATAAGCCTTGTGGCAGGCATTGCAGTAATTATTTTATTGACTGCAAAACTGAGGGTGCATGCATTTTTTGCTTTGCTGATTGCCTGCTTTGTAGTGGGGCTTGGTGTTCAAATGCCTGTCAGCCAGATTATCATTACAGCCAGGCAGGGATTCGGCAACATAATGCAATCATTGGGATTGATAATTGTATTGGGAACGACACTTGGCGTTATACTTGAACATACTGGAGCAACAAAAGTAATGGCAGAATTTATACTGCAGAAAACAGGAGAACGCAATACTCCTGTTGCAATGAGTATTACTGGTTTTATTACCGGCTTGCCGATATTTTGCGATTCAGGTTATATTGTACTCAGCGGTCTTAATCAATCATTGGCAAAAGGAACTGCGATTCCAATGGCTGTGATGTCTGTATCTCTTGCAACGGGATTGTATTCTGTTCATTGTTTGATTCCTCCACATCCCGGGGCTGCTGCTGCGGCGGCAGCGATTGGTGTTGATTTTGGTAAATTGATCATGCACGGTGTCATCATTGCCATTCCTGCTACTATCGCAGGCTACTATTGGGCAAAGTTTGCAGGGATAAAAGAAAAATCATTTGTGAATGAGGTGATAGTAAAAGAAGAAGCAGTAGAAAAATTAATGCCGGTACTCAATGCATTTCTTCCGGTTATTTTACCAATTGTTTTAATTGCAATCAAATCGTTTCTGACTATAGAAGGAAATCATTCAACAATCATTACAGCAATTTTCTCGGCAGCCGGCGATCCTGTAGTTGCCTTAGCTGTCGGTGTTATTACTGCGTTGCTTTTTAGTCGGAACCTGAAAAAAGATATAAGCAAATTGTTACAGGAAGCTGTTGAAAAATCGGGCGGCATATTGGTAATCATTGGCGCCGGCGGAGCTTTCGGGGCAATACTTGCCGCAACTGATATTGGTCAGCATTTCGGTAATGCCTTGCCGTTAGCGAAATTTGGAATCCTCTTCCCGTTCATGCTTACGTTTATTTTAAAAACTGCCCAGGGGTCATCGACCGTTGCGATCATTACAGCTTCTTCTATTGTGGCACCTTTGATGCCTGCGTTACAATTAGCATCTGCCGCGGATAAATTGCATTGTGTGTTAGCGATGGGTGCCGGGTCTATGATGATATCTCATGCCAATGACGCATATTTTTGGGTAATTGCTAAATTTTCCGGACTGGAGATGAAAACGATGTTGAAAGTTTATTCGATTGGTACGTTGATTATGGGATTGGTTAGTTTTGGCGTACTGTATATAATGACACTGTTTTAAGTCTACCCTGAAATTTTTGTAAATTGTTTTGTGACTGACTTTCCTATTAAGCTCGCTTATCTAAAAAGCATATCATGATCACAAGCGAAGAAATAAATGTAATGCACATATCCGGTCGTCTGCAAAGAATGCAGCATTACTTTCAGACAGGAAATACGCGATCGTTTGAATTTCGTAAGCAGCAATTGCAAACATTAAAGATGACGGTTCTCAAATATGAAGACGAAATTTATGCGGCGTTGTACAGCGATTTGAAAAAAAGTAAAGAAGAGAGTTATGCCACTGAATTAGGATTATTGTTAGCTGAAATAAATGTAACGCTTAAAAATCTTCGGCGATGGATGCAGCCACAGCGTGTCGGCACTGATCTTGTCAACCTTCCTTCCGGCAGTAAAATTTATACTGACTCATTAGGCGTTGTACTGATTATTTCTCCATGGAATTATCCCTTGCAATTACTGCTTCTGCCACTTGTCGGCGCCATAGCTGGGGGTAATTGTGTTGTATTAAAGCCATCTGAACTGGCGCCTTCAACAGCGGCCATTATCGAAAAGATGATCACAGAGATTTTTCCGAAAGAATATGTTGCAGTTATGCAGGGTGATGGCGCAAGAATTATTCCCGAAATGATGAACTCTTTTCGCTTTGATCATGTGTTTTATACTGGCAGTATCCCAGTTGGTAAAATCATTTATCAGTTGGCTGCAAAAGATCTTGTACCGGTTACGTTGGAGCTTGGCGGAAAGAGCCCCGCAATTGTAGAAGAGGGTGCCAACCTGGATGTTGCAGCAAGGCGAATTGTATTGGGTAAATTTTTAAATGCAGGCCAAACCTGCATTGCTCCTGATTATTTACTGGTACATGAATCTGTAAAAGAAAATCTGCTTGCAAAAATTAAAACTGTAATTGAAAATTTTTATACCGCCGAACCATCTGAGAGCTATGACTATGGCAAAATCATAAATGAAAGAAGGTTTGATAAATTGATTTCGTATTTGGCAGATGGTACCATCATTACCGGCGGTCAATCAGATAAAGAGAAACTTTATATTGCCCCGACAGTAATGGATGACGTTGCTAAAAACTCATCGTTGTGGTCAGAAGAAATATTCGGTCCCATACTTCCTGTAAAAACATATGTCAGCACAGACGAGGCCATAGATTATGTAAAGGGGTCAAACCCGCTTGCTTTTTATTTGTTTACTGCCAATAAAAAGAAAGAGCGACAATGGATAGCAGAAGTTCCGTTTGGCGGAGGTTGTATTAATAATACAGACTGGCATTTTACCAATCATAATTTACCTTTCGGCGGTGTGGGCAATAGTGGACTGGGGGCCTATCATGGAAAATATTCCTTTGATACATTTACACGAAAAAAAGCTGTGTTGAAAACACCAGCATGGTTTGATCCTTCGATAAAGTATCCACCATTTAAAGGAAAATTGAAATTGTTCAAGTGGGTAATCAGGTAGTTTCCCACAAAGCTCACGGAGAACACAAAGTCTTTTCAAGTTGGCCATTCTTTGTGTACTTGGTGTCTTAGTGGGAAATATTTTCTGCAACCGAAACGATTTATCCCACAAAGCTCACGGAGAACACAAAGTTTCTTTCAAGTTGGTTATTCTTTGTGTACTTGGTGTCTTAGTGGGAAAGATTTTCTGTAACCGAAACGATTTATCCCACAAAGCTCACGGAGAACACAAAGTTTCTTTCAAGTTGGCTATTCTTTGTGTACTTGGTGTCTTAGTGGGAAATGTATTACGCTATAAGAATGATTTATCCCGTGTAGAACACAAAATATTACTTAAATAGCTTATTCTTATAGAACTTGGTGTATCAATGATAAACCTCCTTTCATTTAAAGATTGTATTTAAATTTGTTTGCTAAGCTATTCGAATGACTGAAAATGAACTTGCCACAATTGCCGTTGACATTTGTTACAAAATTCACACAAACCTGGGACCTGGATTATTGGAAAGCGTTTACGAAGCGGCTTTTGTCCACGAATTAAACAAAAGAAATATCGTACATACAAGGCAACAAGGAATTCCCGCGAGGTATGAGGATGTTATTCTTGATGTGGGATTCAGAGCAGATATAATTATGGAAAATAAGTTGTTAATCGAAATTAAATCTGTTGATCGTCTTGAGAAGGTACATCACAAAACAGTGCTGACTTATTTAAGATTAACAGGAATTAAACTTGCGATACTGGTAAACTTTAATGTTAACTTAATCAAAGAGGGTATTTGCAGGAAAATTCAAGGCCAATTAATAATCTCATGACTATTAATCTATGATTTAAGCACTAATTCATGCGTAGCGCTAAACTCAAGAGAACTTTTATTGTTCTGCTATTGTTATTGGTAACAGGTTGGAGCTATGTTGAAATTATAAACCGGAATTCGAAAACTATGACAACAAGACAAAAAATTTTAAAAGCAGTTTACCCTTTATTTACATTCTGGTCGAGGACAAGCGGAAAAAATGCACAGAAACTTTCGAATGACACAGGGAACCCATCGGTATCTTTTTATTCGCTGAAGGACTCATTGAGCAACGGAACTGCATTTGATTTTAGCTCACTGAAAGGAAAGAAAGTGTTACTGGTAAATACCGCTTCGGATTGCGGATATACCCCACAGTATACCGACCTCCAAAAATTGTACGAGCAATATGGTTCGAAAGTAGCCGTGATTGGTTTTCCCGCCAATGATTTTAAAGAACAGGAAAAAGGAAGTGATGAAGAGATCGCCACATTTTGCAAAGCTAATTTCGGCGTTACATTTCCACTAATGAAGAAAAGCACGGTTATAAAAGCAACTGACCAGAATATTGTTTTTCGTTGGCTGACAGATGCTGCGCAAAATGGCTGGAATAACAAAGCGCCTTCATGGAATTTCAGTAAGTACCTCGTTAATGAAAATGGAATATTGACAAATTACTTCGATCCCGCCATATCACCTACCAGTGATGAAGTGATCAATGCGATCAATAAATAAGCAAACTTTATTTGCTTTAGGAATCTATTAGCGCATATTAGTACCATTAGCGTACATTAGCATCGCATGTTTAGTAAAGCCGATATTGAAAAGTACTTCATTGCCGAAAAGCAACTCGGATTGATCGGCCTGCTTATAGGCATAGCATTGCTGTTAACGGCGGCTTCGTTCTTTATTTTTCTAAAAACGAGTTTCTACAAAGGCGCTGCAATTCCGCTGGCGCTTGTAGCTATATTATTAATTACAGCGGGCTTTGTTATTTATACACGCAGTGATAAAGATCGTATCCGGATCGTATATGCTTATGACATGAATCCTTCTGAACTGAAAGAAAAGGAGCTGCCAAGAATAAAGAAAGTAATTAAGAATTTTGCAGTGTTTCGTTTCATTGAAATTTTTCTCATAGTTACCGGCTTATTCCTGTTTTTGTATTTCCGTAATAATGATGATCATTTTTTCTGGAAAGGATTGGGAATAACGCTTGCCATAATGGCTCTATTCCTTTTTACTGTTGATACTACAGCCGGGAAGAGAGCACAGATTTATGCAAATGGTATTGAATCATTTCTCTTAAAAAGATAAAATGAACTTAAACGATATTATCGGCACAATAGGTGTCGGATTGATTTTATTCGCTTATTTCGGGAATACGTTCCGGTTGATCAAAAATAACAGCGTTCCTTTTTTTACACTGAATATGATTGGCGGAGCATTGGCAACCTGTGCTTCATTCCTGATTCAATATTGGCCTTTTGTCATTCTCGAAGGAACATGGTTCCTTGTTTCATTAATTGGATTAATAAAAGCTCTGCGATAATTAATAGCTATGGATATTATTTTACAACCGGTGGCCTTTGTGAAAAATACAAGAAAAGATATTGCAGATGACTATTGGGGAAGTGTAATAAGTGAAATAGAACTAGCAGATTCAGTTCCGGCTGAAGCATTCAATGGGATTGATAGTTTTTCTCACCTTGAGGTGATCTTTTATTTCGATCAATCCGATAAATCGAAAATAAAATTCAAAGGGCATCCACGCGGCAATACGGCATGGCCGGAGATGGGCATATTTGCGCAGCGCAAAAAAGACAGGCCTAATTCGATAGGTTTAACAATTGTTGAATTAATTGGAAGAAAAGATAAAACAATAACGGTACGTTATCTCGATGCGATAGATGGAACGCCTGTCTTAGATATCAAACCTGTAATGAAAGAATTTTTACCTGGCTCTGAAATTAAGCAACCACAATGGTCAACAGATTTGATGAGAGAATATTGGAAATAGTGATGAATAATTAGCACATCAGCACATTTTCAAATTATCATATTAAAATTACACCGGGCACTTCTCATGATAATTGATCAACTCAATCGGAGTTTTTTCGAAGATAAATCCACTATACACAGTAGAAATTTCATTTAATACTTCATCAATTTCTTCAACTGTTTTTAATGTTACGAGCTTATTGCGGTACTCTTTTATGTTGGGCAACCCTTTCAGATAGTTTGCATAATGTCTTCTCATTTCATTGATACCAACCACCGGGTTTTTCCATTCCACCGACTTATATAAATGCTTTCTGCAAACGGCAACGCGATCATCAATTGTTGGCGGCGGCGCCATTTCGCCGGTTTTTACAAAATGTTTTATCTCATTAAATATCCACGGGTAGCCGATTGCTGCGCGGCCAATCATAATGCCATCTACGCCATACCTGTTTTTATATTCCAATGCTTTTTGTGGACTGTCAATATCACCATTCCCAAAGATTGGAATCTTAATGCGTGGATTGTTTTTCACTTTACCGATCAATGTCCAATCGGCTTCGCCTTTATACATCTGTGTTCTTGTACGACCATGTATTGCCAAAGCCTTTATACCAACATCCTGTAATCGTTCAGCTACTTCTTCAATGTTCTTTTTATTATCGTCCCATCCTAATCTTGTCTTCACCGTCACTGGTAAGCTGGTTGATTTTACCACAGCAGAGGTTAACCGAACCATCAAATCAATATCTTTTAATACACCTGCACCTGCGCCTTTCAACGCTACTTTTTTTACCGGGCAGCCAAAGTTGATATCGAGTAAATCAGGATTTGTAACTTCTACAATTTTTGCAGCTAACGAAAGGCTCTCTTCATCGCCTCCAAAAATCTGGATGCCTACCGGCCGTTCATATTCGAAGATGTCAAGCTTCTTGCGGCTCTTTATCGCATCACGGATCAATCCTTCCGATGAAATGAATTCCGTGTACATCAGGTCCCGCGCCATTGTCTTTGCATACCGCACGAAACGGCGGGTCGCTCACATCTTCCATAGGTGCGAGAAGCAACGGAAAATCAGGAAGTTCTATGTTTTCTATTTTAACCATTTCAGCCATCTTTCAGCATAGTTTACGGTTCAAATAAATTCCGGCAGCGCAAACTGATAACTGCCGGTTGTAAACTAAATTTGAGCCTGCAAATTTATCGACAAATCTTCAAGAATTCAAGCTATGGCATATCCGGCAACAAACAAGTTCAATTACTGGGGGCAATTTGGAATATTGGCCGGGCTTGTCGGCGCAGGGTTGGTTTTTGGTCAATTGATCGCGGCAATTCCCTTACTTTTCAAAGTCGGATTAAGTGGTTTGAAAAACATGGAGACGATTTTCGTTCCTGGAAATGCGGATGTTTTACGGGTAGTACAGTTTCTTTCCACGTTGTTATTGTTTTTTGTACCAACCTTTATTTATGCATTGGTTTGTCATAAAAAACCGTCTACTCATTTAGGTTTTACTAAACGCGTAACTATACCTCAAGCCGCTATAGTTATTGTGATAATGCTGGCTGCATTACCGTTAGTTGCAGGCTTGTCTGATCTTACAGAAAAACTTCCGTTTTCAAAAGCTATGTTTGATCGCTTCAAAGCAGCGGAAGATGCATATAGTAAACAGGTTGAGATAATCGGTCGTATGAATGATTTCAAAGATTATCTCGCATCACTTTTCATGTTGGCGTTGTTGCCTGCGGTGTTTGAAGAAACAATCTTCCGTGGTGGTGTACAGAATTTATTAAGCCGTTGGTGGAAGAAGCCAATTCTTGCAATCATTGTTACATCCATTGTGTTTAGCGCCGTACATGGTTCATACCTTGGTTTTCTCAGCCGTGTCATGTTGGGATTTGTATTAGGCTGGATGTATCATCGCACAGGAAATCTTTGGCTGAGTGTAATAGCTCACGGATTTTATAACGGCACTGCAGTAACAATTTTGTATATCACCAAACTTAACAATCCAAAAATTGATCCAACTAAAACAGATCCCCAGTTTCCCATATGGACTGCAATAGTCGCGGTGGCAGTTGTGTGCGGATTGTTTATATTATTTGAACGAGTGAGTAAGTACCAGGTAGACAGACCCGGAGAAGAAGAATTGCTTCCGATAGAAAGTACAACAAATCCTTCATGGCTCAATACACCTGTAAAGGATCAAATCTGATGCATGGCATTTAACTTGCAAACATTTCGCACAAGAGCGCTGACTGCATTGGTTTTTGTAGCCGTAATGCTTACGGGACTGCTTTGGAATCACTGGAGTTTTTTTATTCTCTTTTCAATAATTCATTTCGGTTGCTGGATAGAATATCAAAAACTGGTTGGGTTAATTGACAGTGGCTATAAAGAAATCTCTCCTTTTCATAAGTATGGAGTGATGATTGCCGGCTGGTGCCTGATGCTATGGTTTACCAATAATGCATATTCCATTTTTGGTTTTCGGTTGCATGAAGCTGGCTGGTGGTTGGGATTGATTCTGATCTTTGCACTGCCAATAGTTGAAATACTTTTTGCAAAACAGGTGTTACCCAAAAACATCGGTCATTCAGCTTTTGGATTGATTTATATTTCGTTGAGTTTGGGATTATTGATGAATCTTTTTGGAAAATCAACAGATATACATACACACGACACTTTGTATGTGCTTGGCGGAAATTTCTTTGCGGTTGTAATGATAGCAAGCATATGGATTAATGATACAATGGCTTACTTAGTCGGCTCTTTCATCGGTAAAACACCATTATCCAAAATCTCACCAAAGAAAACATGGGAAGGAACTATCGGAGGTATAATATTGAGCAGCGGACTTACGGGAGTTGTTTATTCGCTGATTTTTTATCAAACTGTTGATTTCGCACTTGTAGTATTAATTGCACCGATCTCATTCATCGCGTCTATCGCCGGTACGTTTGGAGATCTCCTTGAATCGAAATTGAAAAGAATGGCGGGTGTAAAGGATAGCGGCCATATCATGCCTGGTCATGGTGGTTTTTTAGATCGGTTCGATTCATTGCTGGTGGCAACCCCTTTTGTTTGGCTTTTTGTTTATTTCTTCGTTGGATAAACTTTTTTCTCATGAAATCAAAGCGCCGGCTGAAAATAACATTCATTGTACTCAGTATTTTCCTGCTTACATGGATTATCATGGCGCCAAGTTGTATGCGTTTCCAGATAAGTGATACGGAAGCGCAAAAGCAATTTGCCGAAGCAGGTGTAGAATTGAAAATTGAGCATGCAGAAGTGGATGGTTTCAACATGCACTATGTAAAAACAGGTAGCGATACGCTTCCGACATTGTTATTTGTCCATGGTTCGCCGGGTAGTTGGGAGGCATTCAGCCGATATTTAAAAGACAAAGATTTATTAAATAAATACCGGATGATCTCCATTGATCGCCCGGGTTTTGGTGAAAGTGAATTCGGTGATGCGAGAAATCTTGAAGAACAATCAAAATTGATCAGTCCGTTATTGACTTTATTTAAAAATAACAAAGCTGTTTATGTTATTGGCCATTCTCTCGGCGGACCGATGGCGGTAAGATTAGTCGCAGATAATCCCGATTATTTCTCAGGAATGGTATTGCTCGCAGGTTCCGTTGACCCTGCGGAGGAAAAGCCGGAGAAATGGCGCCCTGTTTTATATAAAACGCCATTGAAATTTTTTATACCCGGCGCTTTTCGCCCAAGCAATGAAGAATTGTGGTATTTAAAAAATGATTTAAAAATATTAAAGAACGATTTTTCAAAAATCACTTGTCCTGTTTATATCGTGCATGGCGATAAAGACGATATGGTTCCGGTAGGCAATGCAGCTTATGCAAAGCAAATGCTGGTGAATGCAAAAAAAGTGGAGACAACGATCTTGCCTGGCGCTAATCACTTTATACCGTGGCAACATTATGATGAGATTAAAAAAGTGTTACTAAAACTCGATGAAGAATAAATGTGATCCTGGTATAAAATAAAAAAACACCCCGATTATGTCGGGATGTTTTTTTATTGAGATGAGTTATAGTTTGCTAATTTTTTAATCCGAGATAAGCTTTGACTTCTGCATAATTATTCCAGTTAATCTGTTTATACGTTCGGGCTGCAGTACCACCTGGTATGAGTACGTAGCGTATTGGAATACCATCAATATTTAAATTAGATTCGATTTCGATTCCTCCGGTAAAAAAATATGTAAGAATGTATCCACCATCACCACCTGTATAAGGTAAAGGAACAACAAGTGGATCATCCGCACTGCCTAAATTTACGTACACTTTTATATCGCCAGAATTGAGAATATCCGCTGTGAGTTTTGGTACTGATAAATCTCCAAAAATTGTGTCAGTAGTTGTGGCAGTTGTTAAATAATAGGTTAAAGTATCGGTCCAATCTGAGTAGATCACATTTGCAGTTCCTGCCGGTCCGGCAGCCCCAGTTGCGCCGGTTGCACCAGTTGTTCCTGCAGGCCCTGCAGGTCCTGTATCGCCTTTTTTACAAGCCACAAAGATCATTATCGTCGCACATACCAGGCATGGTAAGAGTAATTTCGATTTTTTCATAATTGTCATTTTGTTTTTTAAAATAGATTGTTATGCTTATTTGAAATTAATGAATTCTGTTTTTATAGCTGTCTTGTTGATTATGTATTTACGATTAAAAAGGATAAAACCAACTGATCCATGATTTGGCGTCAGAAGTAGCCACCATATCATAATCATTCTCGTCGATCTGTATCAGGTAATAACCACCAGCCTGCCCGAATTTTGCAGATGTTGCATCAAATGCTGCTTGCGCCTCAGGCGGTACAACGCCCAGGGTTCCCAGCAACGTAAACGTAACACGTCCATCCGTCGTAAAATTCGGCGCACGATAACCTGCTCCGAAATTCAGTGCTAATCCGGAGCTATCAGTAACGAATCCGGCAAGATCATATGTGGTTGCCCCGCTGGTACCATAGGCTGGCCAGAAAATCATAAATGAGAAGTAGGGAATCTGTTTTATACCAAACGCGTCATCCACGCCATTTACATGAAATCCATCTGTAGATACCCAGTATTCGTCAGCATCTTTTGCTTTCTGCCACCATCTTCTTGGCGCACCTGTATCAAGCACCAACGGCTTGATAGCTCCGGTAATCGTTGCAGTTGATCCGCCTGCCGTTACTGTTAACGTGTTTGTAGATGAAGACCACGAAGGATCAGTTAGTTGCGTAATAACAGTAGATCCGTCAATCAATGGTTTGCTGAATGCGATGCCTCCGAGGATATAGTAAAAAGTAGTTGAGATAGATTGTACGTTACCCTGTGAATCCGTCCAGTTGAAAATTACAGTTTTAGTAATTGGGTTGATATTGATATCGTAAGCAGTGCCGCCGATTGTGAGCTTTTTAAAATACTGCAGAATATTCGCAAGACTGTTTTTGAATAAGTTGATATTGAACTGACCGCCGGCATAACCAGATGCCTGATCCGCTGTTGCTTTGGTAAGTACCAATTTACTGCCGTTGATCCTTCCCGTTAGTTTCATCGTGTCAGACGTTGCCACTGTGGAATCGTTAAAATAAAACTCAAAATCGGACAATAACCCTGATCCGTATGTTCCGCCATTTACACCTGCATCAGGATCAGAAAGAACATGGATATAAGAATAAGTATCGAAGATCAGACTTGGTTGCTGCAACGCTTTTAAACGATAGCTGCTTTCCTTGATGTTCACCGCAGACGCGGAATCAAAATCCGAAACCATCTGCACACGGTTGGCATCATTGAATTTAAAATAAAAAAAGTAAGCGCCGCCACCCTGTGGATACAAAACAGCATTCCAACCATTCGCGGCGCCGCTCAATTGCGATTGATAGTTAGCCAACGCTTCATTCAATCGTTCGTCGGGCGTCTCATCAAAAACGTGTGTCTCATCTTTTTTACAAGCCGAAAAGAAAATAACGGCTGCAAAAAAATAGATATAGCTTTTCCTCATAGTCAATAACGTAAAAAATTTATCAATATAGCTGCGCAACGACAGCCGCACGTACTCTTGTCTGCAATGAATAGAAATCAATATTCCATACGTCTTTATAATAGTTCACAACTATCGATTCCTTTGACCGCAATCTTGCAACCGCCTGATC
This sequence comes from Chitinophagaceae bacterium, assembly GCA_049840875.1. Lineage (GTDB taxonomy): Bacteria > Bacteroidota > Bacteroidia > Chitinophagales > Chitinophagaceae > JAFDYH01. The sequence goes on from JASGJE010000015.1 coordinate 117,371, forward strand.
TTTTGTTGTTCCCCTGTCTGTAACGCCGTCGGGTATCGAAGCAATTAATTCTTCAAACCATTCTCTACCGTTCACAAGCATCAATGAAATTGTTTCCACAAAATCATCATCAGAGTTATTCATTGCGTAGGCGCTTACGAAACCATCTCTCGGCGCTTCTTCATCTGTATAGTCAGTCCAGTTAGTTGTCAACAAACTTGGGTTCAGATTTTTCCAATCCTGTGGATATAAAACTGTTTGATGAAGAATATGTCCGAACTCGTGATTGATAACATGAAACATTTCCTTTGCCCACACACTATCAGCGTCGGTATAGTCAGGTTGGCTTTTGAACTTCGTATAGTTCACTGCTAATAAAATGATTTTTTTGCCACCTTCTGCAACGCCCAGTTTGATGGATTGATTATCATTAAACGCAGGACTGCCCACCATATAAAAATACTTTGGTGTTCTCTGCTTGAAAAAATCTTCACCAGCTTCTGCGATATAAGGATTGATCCAAACCTGGCGGATAGCGCTCAATACAGGAATGATGTTATCTTCCTTCGGCGGTACAAGTATCGCTGTAATATCACCGAGATCTTCAAACTGATCCCACTTGTATTTTACAGAGATGTTGTAAGGCGTAGTTAGTGTATCCTTTATCCAGTTATCAATCGGACCAGGAGTCCATGTATCGCCACCGAGATCGTTAATGTTTTCTGCATCCGCGAGGCTCACTGTATCCTTCTTACAGGAAACCAGTAATATGCCGACAACCAGATATAGTGACAATAACGCGACAAGCCTCGACACATTTCTATTTTTCATTTTTACTTTTTCATTTTTAATTGTGCCCATACCACTACCTGTTTAAATCTGTTATACCCGAAAGTTTTACCTGGTCTGGTAATTTCAATAATCTTAGCTTATCATCCGGGTTCACTGTTATTGATCCAACGATCACATCACCGCTTCCCACAAAGTTGTGCGTAACCGGGATAGCAAACCGCTGCATGTCAAACCAGCGCATGCCTTCATGGATGTATTCTGCACGTTTCAATTCCAGTATATAATTAACAAGCGCATCCTGGATGCTCAATGAATTACCATAGTGTGCACGAACCTTTGCTTGCGTTATGCCGGAATAACTTCCCGGTGTTACATTAAGAATTCGCGTACTCATGTATGTATTCAGATCTGCAATTGCCGCATCATAATTTCCAAGAAATGAATTTGCTTCAGCTTTATTAAACAACACTTCTTCCGTAGTAAACAAACTGATAGTTCCATACGGTAAACCATAATCTGCCGATGGGTTTGCCAATGCAAAATCTGTATAATTCAATTTCGGTATTGCAGGATTTTTTTGTGAGCCTACAAACGTACCAAGGTCGAGTGCCCATGATCCGCCAGTTACAGCAATGGAAGTATTTAGTATGTCATCTTTTATATCCGTCGTGAGCGCATATCGGTAAGTAGCATAGTTAAGACCGTAATTGTATAAACTCACGCATGTAACCAGTAATAAATTAGCAGGTTCCGATGTTTTCTGATATTCTGCCGGCAGGTTATTAATACCATACTCGAGATACTTGGTATTCCATGGACGCAGGTTTGGTAAAAAATTCGGAATGGAAGCAGATGCATATTGAACCGCTTTGGTGTAATCTTTTTTATACAAATAAAAACGGGCGGCGAAAGCGTTCGCAGCGCTTTTATTAAAATGATACCGCGGAACAGAATATGATGCGTCATTAATCAACGGCAGTCCAGCAAGCAGATCTTTTTCGATCATATCGTAAACATAAGAGACAGTCTTACGGTCGTATTGTTTAATTACGACCGTTTCCGGTTCGGTCACATACGGAATGCCGGGATCAGAACCAGATGTTGCATCATTGTATGGTTTTGAATAAAGCGTCACGAGCATAAAATGAGCATATGCTCTCGTTACCAACGCTTCACCTTTCTGGCTTTGATAATCGTTTGGATCCGTTGCGTTGTTTATAGCTTCCAACGCTTCATTACTCGAAGCAATCGCTGTGTAACAAGCAAACCAATAATTGTCGGGTGAATCCTGGTCTGAATTCGAAACGGTTTCGAAGTAATAAGGATCACGGTTAGTCGGATCAATGGTGCCCGCGCCTTTATCACCTGCATTATCAGACATGGCTTCGTTGAATGCCATATAACTTCCCTGGGGATAAGCTGATGCAAGTAATTGCGAAACCTTTGACGGATCAGTTAGCTTGGCCCTGTTGTCCGGCTCCTTTTCCAAATATTTTTTACAACTCGCTGTGAGAAGCGGGATGCATATTAGAAAATAAATCGCTCTTGTTTTCATAATCTCTTTTATTATAATCCTGCTTTCAGGGATAATGTGATTTGCTTTTGTAATGGTTGCGCTACACCTCCTGCATTGAAAAATTCCGGATCCTGGCCTTGTAATTTTTTATCAGAATAAATCAACCATGGATTGATAACGCCCAATGTAAACGCTGTTGTTTTCAGAAAGCCTGTTCTTCTGATTAATTTATCTGGTAACTGATAAGAAATCGATACTGATTTCAATCTCACAAAATCACCTTTTGCAACCCGCTCTGTTGAATAGTTATAGTTATTGTACGGGTAAGCTGAAGACGCATTGTTTGTCAGTACAGCCTGGTAATAATCCATGATAGATGGAACATTCGTTGTACGCTGATCACCTGGCATCAACCAACGATCATAAAATTCTTTTGGTGTTGCATCCAGTTCCGAATAAGAATTTTTAAATGCAGGATATAAACGAATCATATTCCCTGCCTGGTAAGTCACAAAAATGTTTAAGGAAAATGCTTTGTATGTAAACGTATTGTTCAGGCCGCCAGTAAATTTTGGATCAACTGGCCCTTCATATTTTAAATTCCGTACACTATCTGATTGCATATAAACTGCCGGAGAAACTTCGCCTTTTTCATTCATAAATTGAGGTACACCTGTTGTTGGATCCAATCCTGAATAACGAATGGAAAACAAACTACTCACCGGGTAACCTTGAAGGTTGCCGCCTTCTGCTTTTACTAAATCAAAAATGCGCGGCAGGTATTCTGCATTGGTTATTTTAGTCTGGTTGTAGCCAAATGTGATATTGGCTTTCCAGCCCCACGTTTTTTTATCAATGATTTTTCCAGTCAATAATACTTCCACACCTTGAGAAGTCATATCAGCATAGTTGCCGGCTTTAAGCGATTCACCACCAATACCAGACGTTCTTATCAGGCTGATGAGATCAAAACTTTTTCTCTGATAAACATCGATGCTTGAAGTCAGCCGGTTATTCAACACACCGAAATCAATACCGACATTGGTTGTATAGTTTTTCTCCCATGTCAATTCTGTATTGGCGAGGTTCTGAATGTAAATGATCGTTTCAATATCCGATGCAAACGGCCGATGAATGTTTTGATTACGAAGAATAATGTTAGAGTTTGTCGCAGGCCCCAGGCTTGCAGTAAGACCGTAGCTTGCACGCAGTTTGAGATAGTTGATCGCTTTTATATTTTTTATAAAATTCTCTTCATCGAGATTCCATGCACCGCCAACGCTCCATGTTGGTAGCCATCTTGCAGTTCTTGATGAACCAAGTTGGTTAGAACCGTCATAGCGTACTGTGGCGTAAACATTGTATTTATGATTGTAAGTGTATTGTGCGTTGAAGTAGAAAGCTGCAAAACGATCGTACAACTTTGTCATTCCATAATAAGGGAAGTTTTGTTCGATCATTTGTTTCAAAATCAAAAAATCAGGTGACGCAACACCGCCATTATCGTATTGATAGCCATAACCCGTACTCGAAGCATTCTGACGGTCTGAATATTTTATCTGCTGACCGAGCAACAGATTGACATCATGTTTTTCTGCAAATGTGTTTACATAGCTCAAACTATTTCTTACATCGAAATTCAGTAATTGATCTTCTGTACGATTGTAGAAACCGCCATACGGTAACACGACAACCGGTTCTGCACTTGGGTTTTCGGGATCTCTATAAAGAAATTTATTATTCTGCCTGATCTCTGCCGTGCCTGCAGCACGATAAGCATTGGCCATGTTGGAGTTCTCGGTTACTTCGTGTTCCTGTGTTGAGCGAACATAACGAAGCGCACCGATAAATTCATACTTCAATTGCTTGGTAAACTTATAACTCGCTTCTCCCTGTAACTTCAGGTCAATTACATTTAGTTTAATGCGATTATTTTCAAGTTCTGTCAGGATATTAAACGGTGCAAAGTTTCTCGTAAAATATTCCCGTTGGCCATTTTCATCATAAGCGGTCAATGTTCTGTTCGTATTCAACGCGTAACTGAATGGGTTGATATCAAAGTCGCGGACAAAGCCGCCTGTTACAACATCTGCGTTACGATTTACTGTTCCCGGCGCTTGTTGCTGACGGTAAGAAGCTACTGTTTGAAAACCGACATTCAGTTTGTCGGAAAGTGTGTAATTATTACGGAAATTCAGCGTATAGCGCTTCACGTTATCAGCTACTGTCCATCCATTGTCGTTGTAAAAACTGGTTGAGAAAAATGATTGCAATTTATCTGTACCGGAGGAAATGCTGAGTGAATGATCTTGTATAAATGATTGGCGGAATAAAATATCAAACCAATCTGTATTTGCAGTGGCATACCGGAGTAAATAATTTCTTTTTGCTTCCTGTGTGTTTGCTATTGCAAACGTTCCATCCGGCAATTCTGTATTTACGAGATCAAAGTATTTTCCGTATGGGCCGTAATTGCCATTTTCCAAAATGTCTGTTGTTAATAAACCTTTTCGATCGAGTTCAGACATAACAGACATTTGCTGCACTGAATTCATGATGTTATAATCAGAATACATTGGTTTGAACTGTGTACTGAAATTGCCTGTATAGTTGATAATGTTTCTGCCTACGCGGCCTTTCTTTGTTGTAATAACCACTACTCCGTTCATTGCTCTTGCACCATATAAAGCTGTAGCGGCAGCATCTTTCAGAATGTCGAAGGTTTCAATATCGTTTACATTGATGCCTGCAACCGATGAGCCAAGCAATGTTGTGGGATCGCCGCTGGATAACTGATCATTTGAGATATTTACAAGATCTTCCAATACAACGCCATCAACAACCCACAATGGTTTATTTTCACCATTAATAGACGTAGCGCCGCGTATTCTTATTTTCGGAGCGGCGCCAAAAGTGCTGGATACATTTTGAATGGAAACACCAGCCACCCGCCCTTCCAGCATTTTACTTACATCAGGCACACCATCCATTTTTATATCACTTGCTTTCAATGAAGCGGCGGCGCCTGCAAATTTCTTTTTATCTAAATTTTGAAAACCTGTGATAACAACTTCACCCAATATTCCTTCTGATTTTGTCAAGTCAACTTCAATAGAAGCCTGTCCGGTGAATGCAATAATTTTCGCTGCACGGCCCGTAGCAGAAATGCGAATGCTATCACCCGGCACTCCATCTAATGTAAAGAGCCCTGCAGTATTGGTCACTGTTCCTTTTTTTGTACGTTGATTGACAACCGATGCGCCTTGAGCAGGTAATCCATCTTCAGACGAAGTGACTTTACCGCGAATCTTTGTAGTCGGAATAGTATCCTGGAAGGGAGTGGCATTAGCATCATTTACAAAACAGGTAAATAAAAACAGCGTAAGAAATGAAAGAAATGTTGGTCCGTATTTTCTTGCTCGAAGATGCCTGTTACCAGTGCCTCTGAAACTCATAATCAACAGTTTTGGATTGGATATATAAAAATCAAGACAACCAAATGCTGCAAAAAGCTGTAGGTCGAGTCAATTTCTGGGTAATTTAAACATAAATCCTTTTAAAAGACCCCCATTTATACCAAATTATAACGACTTATTAGATACGCAGGTTGCTACCGGTTGTTTATAAAATAGAATCAGTCAACCAGGTTTATCGACTAAATGAATTTCCAGCAGGACAGTAATTATTTTTTTACCGATGTTGCTTTGTAAAGCGCTTCCATAATCTTTGGCCGTATGCTCATATCGGAAAGCAAGCTGTTATTTCTTGTTGGATAAACCCTGTTTGAAAGAAAAACAAATACAAGTTTTGAAACCGGGTCAACCCATACACAAGTGCCGGTGAAACCGGTGTGGCCAAATGTTTCCGGCGAAGCGCTTTTAGCGGGATAAGGATCTTTGGCTGTTGCGTTGTCTTTTTCAGGCTTATCAAAACCATAACCACGGCGGCTGATATCGCTATGATAGGCTGAGAAATAACGAATCGTTTCAGGTTTTAAATAATGCACACCATTGAGTTCGCCCCCATTCAACAACATCTGATAAAGCGTACCCAGGTCATACGCGTCTGAAAACAAACCAGCATGCCCGGAAACACCTCCAAACATTGATGCGCCTTCATCGTGCACATCTCCCTGTATTAATTGCCTGCGGAAATGATTTTTTTCCTCTTCTGTGGGTACAAGCTGATTGACTGGAAAACGATCTCTTGGTTTAAAACCAGTTGTCGCTAATCCCATTTTATTGTAAAATGTTTTTTGAACATATTGATCGAGTGTCATTCCGGTAAGCGCTTCAACAATTTTTCCGAGCAGGATAAAATCATTATCACTATAAACGTATTTACCGGAAGGGCCAAGCGGACTTTTTGCAATACGAACAAGCATTGTATCATTCCAGTCATTGCGCATGTACAAATTTTCGGCGACACGAATTGTAAATCCTGGTTTTGATTTATCGCTGTAAACAGCAGGATTGGGAACGCCAGTGGTTGTATCAATTGTTTCTTTATAAAATGTAATGAACGGAACTAACCCGGCCTGATGTAATAAGATATCCTTGATTTTTAGTTTTGCTTTATCCGTTCCTTTTGTCCACGATAAGTAATCGCCCAATGTTTTATCCAATTCGATTTTACCCTGCTCATATAATTTCATAACAGCAATGGTGGTAGCTGAAACTTTAGTGACTGAGGCCAGATCATATATGCTTTCCCGTGAGATAGCGGATGAAGAATTATATTCTTCGTTACCAAATGCTTTATGATAAATGATCTTTCCATCCTTTGCCGCAAAAACAACGCAACCTGGGAATACTTTTTTCGCAATCGCATCTTCGGCTATTGAGTCGATCACATACAGTTTTGGATAAGCTGAAGTCGGATCTGGTGAGTAAGTGGGCTGAACAATGCCCGCGCCGAATTTCAGTTCGGGACAAATTGTAACCGGCAATTTTCCTCTGGCTGACAGATTACCTTTTAAAAACTCAAAGGCATTTTGCTGAAATATTGAATCATCTTCATACACAGCAATAATGTTTTTTGCCGCACAACTGTTGCTAATTGCATACGGATTGCCAAAGTAAAGCAATGCCGCATTATCATTTTGTTGCAGAGACTGCAATAGCTGAGTTTGTGAAGCGCTGATTCCAAAATTGTTTGGGGGGGAAAAACTGTAAGCATGTACACCTGCCAGTATAGTTGAATAATCTTTTGACCATTGATCAATGTCAGTTTGAGCTATAGAAGTTTTTGCATCAACAGGAATAAACGTCGCGCCGAATTCCTCCTCTAATTTTTTTGCAATTACATTCTCCTGCGATAAGCCGATACCAACGTATAAAATTTTATTTTTCCTGTTTTTCTTTAAAGGCAATAACTGCTGATTTTCATTACGCACAACGGTGAGTGAATTTTTTGCAACCATTGATATCACTTTGTCCTGCATCTTCGTTTAAGTCATTCACAATATTAGGTACACTAACAGGTTTAATGTTGCCGATGACGTAATCGTACTTCGCACCGAGTACTTTTTTTACCTTGTTATCTATATCGGCCCAGCTTAAACGTTTCTGATCGATTGCTTCTTTCACTTTCATGATGCAGGTATCAGCATCTCCCGGCAGACAAAGCATATCATTTCCTGCGATTAGTGATTGAACCGAATTTTCTCCGGATGGATAATATTTGGCAATTGCTTTCATCTCCAACGCATCGGTAAATGTTAATCCTTTATACCCGATTTCATTGCGCATTAAACCGGTTATCGTATTATAGGAAATGGAGGTAGCCCGATTCGTTCCTGAGTCAATAGCAGGGATAAACAAATGTGCGATCATCACCGAACCTACACCTGCATTAAACAATTGACGAAAAGGATACAGTTCGAGTGAATCCAACTGACTTTTCGATTTGTTTATTACCGGTAAATCATAATGAGAATCTACGGCTACGTCGCCATGCCCGGGAAAATGTTTGGCGCATGCCATAATACTATGCTCTTGCAAAGCCCGCATGTACTGAATGCCATAGGCGGCAACTTTATATTTATCTTCTCCGAATGAACGGTAACCGATTACAGGATTATTCGGGTTATTATTAATATCCACATCCGGTGCATAGTTGACGTGTATACCCATACGATGCAGTTGTTTAGCTACTGCTGTTCCGTATTGGTAAATAATTTTCGGATCCTGTACTGCGCCCAATGTTAATTGATAAGGATAACGCCTCACGCTGTCGAGTAAACGCATTCCTAAACCATACTCTGCATCTATACAAACCATCAACGGCGTTTTGGCAAGGCTTTGAAGCCTGTTAATCATATTGGCCTGCCAGCTTACCTGCCCCTGGAAAAGACAAACAGCACCGATATTATATTTCTGAATTGCAGCAGCAACAGAAGTGTCATAATAGGCAATCGTCATTGTCTTCCTGTCGATGAGAGCAGTCGTACGCAACACCATCAATTGAGCAATCTTTTCATCGTCATTCAATGTTTTGAAAACGCTGTCAATCCATTGCTGCCGGCTGAGCTGTGATTTATATTGGCCAAATGAAATAAACGAATACAGGAAAAAGGAAGCAAAAATCAGTAGCCTCTTCATATGCATAACTTGAAGCACACAAGTTAGCCAAAAAACAGTTTAGCGACTGATATAGAATCGATTGAGTGCTTTATTTTTTTATCCAAATCTATGTATGTCATGTATGGACGATGAACAGTTATCTATTTGTGCCTTATGAAGCAATTCATTCTCCGGTATGTGGTACATTTGCCGCTAAACATTTCCAGACATTGCCTGATAAGATTACTTTATTGCCCGATAATATTGCTAACCAGATAGCGGCTGGTGAAGTAATACAACGGCCTGCAAGTGCCGTAAAGGAATTGCTGGAAAATGCCGTCGATGCCGGTGCTACAGAAATCAAATTGATTTTACAGGATGCGGGCAAAGCTCTTTTGCAGGTAATCGACAATGGTAGTGGAATGAGCGACACCGATGCAAGAATGTGTTTTGAACGACATGCTACATCGAAAATTCAGACCATCGAAGATCTTTTTCATATCCGCACAATGGGTTTTCGCGGCGAAGCATTGGCGTCGATTGCTGCGGTGGCGCAGGTTGAATTAAAAACAAAAAAAGCTGAACATGACACTGGGACATACATTGAGATAGAGAACAGCGTTGTAAAAAAACAAGAACCGATTGCAATGCAGAATGGAACCAGCATTGCAATGAAAAATTTGTTCTTCAACGTTCCTGCCCGGCGAAATTTTTTAAAAAGCAATGCGGCTGAAATGCGCCATATCGTAGATGAATTTACGAGAGTGGCAATGGCATTTCCACATATCTTTTTTCACTAACGGCAAATGACCAGCAACTGTTTCATCTTGAAGGAGGAAGTTTAAAACAACGCATTCTTCAATTACTTGGAAATAACTACAACACGAAACTGGTATCTGTGAAAGAGGATACAGATTACCTGAATATCCGGGGTTTTGTCGGTAAGCCTGATACAGCTAAGAAAACAAGAGGCGATCAATATTTTTTTGTCAACAACCGGTTTATTAAAAGCGCTTATCTCAATCATGCGGTAATGAGCGCTTATAGAGAAATGATAGCTGCGGATAGTTTTCCGATGTACGTTTTGTTTATCGATCTCGATCCTACAAGAGTTGATGTAAATGTCCATCCTACCAAACAGGAAATAAAATTTGAGGATGAAAAACTAGCGTATGCATTTATACAGGCTGCGGTAAAACATGCATTGGCACAATTCAGTATAATGCCTGCGCTCGATTTTGATCTCGATGCTTCCATTCAGCAATTGCCATCGGTTCAAAAACCATTTACGGAAGAAACTAAATCAGCCACTACGTCTACTTCTATTTATAAAGGATTTACAGAAAGAAACCAGGCACATTTTATCGAGCCATCGCGGAAAGAAGGTTTAAAGCACTGGAAAGATTTTTATGAAGAGAGTGATAAGTCCGAAGTCCGCAGTCCGGAACCGATAGCAAATAGTATTGGACCAACCGACAAGAGCCAGAACGGATCTTCTTTTCAATCGCTATTGAGTGCTCATACGGCACAACTGACAACCGACACCAGGCAACATATTGCCCAGCTTCACAACGGTTATATTCTTACAGAAACCCCGAATGGCTTTATTCTTATTAATCAGCAAGCTGCACACGAACGCATCTTATACGAGCGGTTTATGAATGCTATGCAGGGAAAAGCTATCGCAACACAACGTAGCCTTTTTCCCGTTTCATTTGAATTGGCGCCGGCCGATGCTGCTATAATGCAGGAAATAAGCGCCGACTTATCCCAATTAGGCTATTTGATTGAACCATTTGGTAAAAATGCTTTCGTTGTACAAGGAACTCCGGCGGATGTAGAACAAGGGAATGAAAAAGTAATTATTGAATCATTACTGGAGCAATATAAACACTTCAACAGCGAAGTAAAATTTTCCAAACGTGAGAAATTAATCCGTTCCGCGGCGTGGCAACAATCTATAAAGCCGGGACGATCGTTAACTCATCCTGAAATGCAACGTTTGATTGAAGACTTATTCAATTGTAAACAACCGAATATTTCTGCTGGCGGAAACCCGACTTACCTGGAATTCAAAAACGAACAATTGGAGCGCATGTTTACCAAACAATAAACCGCGTTAATAATTATCTCTTACACCCTGTATAAATCGCTCTACCGCGTGTCGGATAGCTGATCCATCAGTAGTTCTGTTATTGACCAATACTGAAAACAACAATAATTTATTTTTATTGGTATACAGATAACCGCTAATAGTAATGACGCCGGCAACAGTGCCCGTTTTCGCATAAATGTAACCACTATCTTTTTTGTAATAGCTACTGAGTGTGCCCGTGCCACCGGTGGGGAAAATAGATTGTATGCGTTGCAATCCAAACTCGTTTTTCAACTTGTTTAATATAAAAACAAAATCAAGCGGTGTAAATAAATTATAATGACTTAATCCTGAACCATCAGCCCATCGGGGTTTTTGCGGCAAATCTTTAAAATCTGTTTTTAATAAAGTATCAATGATTTTTTCATCATTCATAATGCCGAGCAGCTTGTTGCTTGTCATCATTAAGATTTGCTCCGCAAAAAAATTATCACTGTGATACATTAATGGCTTTAACAGCGAATCAATCGGTTGAGAATAAATTGTACGAAACCGGGTATTTCCAGGAATGCGTTCGATTGGTAATATTTCTTTGCCGATACTATCTCTTATCAAGCCAAGAGCAGACTCAATGCCATTGGTAACGAAAGGCACAAGCTGTTCGACATATTTTTCATTGCCTTCAAAAATTGTATAACTGTTAGCTCCTCTTTTTCTCTTAACGAAAAAAACAGAATCATTTCTGTTTGTATCAAACGTTACATCCCAATCTACTTCCGGTTCTGAAAACACTGAAGGCACATATTGCTCATTAACTCCATCGAGCTTCTCGAGTGTTTGTGTCTGAATCCATTTTAATTCATTTCCGTATACTGGTAACGGACTTCTCTCTGCATCCCACTCATCATTGTAATCGTCCCATTCCCAACCAGCTCCCCACGGTTCATCTTTCCAGTTGTTCGCGTTGATGTAAATTTTCTTTGAGGTATGTTTCAATAAATCAATTAAAGGCTGAAACTTAAAATTGGGATGTAATAGAGTTGGATCGCCTGTTGGGATCAAAAAAATGGCAGTATCATTCTCTGCATACTGAATAGCGGGGAGACTATCACTTAAATGTTTTAGTGCAACATAACATGTCGGAATTTTTGTATTGCTCGCCGGTACGAAATATTTGTTTGCATTATAGTTGTACCAATATTGATTCGTTGCGGGTTCAAAAATGCTGATGCCCACATGAGCGTTTTCAATCACCGGGTCATGAAATAACGTGTTTGCTGACGTTGCAATTTGCTTTTGTACAGAACAGGAAATCAGTGAAAAAACTGTGAGCCCCAATAAAAGACTCCTTTTAAACATCCGGACAACAAACATTATGATATTGTATTTACAGGTCGAGAATTCTTTTTTCTTTACTTGCCTTTACTGCAGCTTCTATGATTTTTATCACTTTCACACCATCTTCTCCCGGCACTGGGTTCGGTGCATTTTGCGTGAGCGATTTATAAACGTCGTCAAAATAGCCCATGTAATTGCCAGGTGATGAAGTCAACTGTTTTCTTACAACTTCATTATTTATTTCAGTATGTAAAAGTCCGTCAGGTAAAGCAGTCGGAGGCGCCCATGTTTGCAGTGAAGGAATAGCGCCAGCTAATAATTTTTCTTCCTGCTGATCGGAGCGTTGCTGAAAGAAAGATCCTTTTGTGCCTTGCAGAATATAAGCGGGTAATAACTCACGACTAAGCATCGAGCTTTTAATCCGCACTCTTAGTTTATTATTATAAAATAAAAGCAATTCAAAGTAATCAGTCGCATCGAAACCTTTGCGCATAACATCAGTGTCTGAAAATATTGCTGTCGGCCAGCCAAACAATTGCAGCGATTGATCAATCATATGAGCGCCAAGATCGAATAAAGTACCGGCAGCCGGTAATGTGCCTTCTTTATGTGCCTTGCCGGAAGGTTCATTGCGGTAACGATCATAATGAATTTCCATTTCCTGCAATTCGCCCAACAGTTTCTGATCGATTACATTTTTTACTGCATGATAATCGCCATCATATCGGCGATTCTGATATACGAACAGTGAAACATTTTTTTCTTTGCCAGTTGCACCAACTCTTCCGCTTCTTTTGAGGTTACAGTAAACGGCTTTTCAACAATGATATGCTTGCCGGCATTCATCGCTTGCCTGGAAATATCAAAATGGGTTTGCACAGGTGTATTTACAATGATCAGTTCAATCGAAGGATCATTTATCAATTCATCAATAGAACGATACAATGCTGAATGCGGATACCTTGCTCTTGAATCATTTTTTGTTCTTTCCACAATAGCTGTCAATTCAAAACCCGGATGAGCGTCAATAAACGGTGCATGAAATAGTTTGCCGCTCATACCGTAGGAGCAAATACCTGTTTTAATAATTTTATTCATTGGAGAAATATAAATTTTTTCGACTGTAAATGAAAAATGTAAAAGTAAGACCATCCTGACAGTGTCAATACTTTTACATTTCAAAATTTATTCAAAAATATACTCAGCTTCTCTCCTGCGCTCTCAGCCATCGTTCCGGTATTTCATTGCTGCTGGCAAGTAAATAATCTTTATAACTACAGGCAATGAAATTCTTATCCGGTAATTGCATCCACCAGCGGCCGGTCTTTTTGCTTTGTAAAAAAACGGTATCTACCTCAGCAAATGCCATATGGTATTCATTGAAGGAATCTTTTTCATCCAGTGCAGCTTCCCGACGACCACGACTGCGACCATCCAGCATATACCATAGCATATGTGCAATTTGTTTCGCCGTCATTTCTTCTTTATCCGATTGTGGGTCGTAGCCATAAATGCCGACGCTTGTTATATTCGGGCTCATTCCGGCAAAACGTAATAAAGCGCAGGCTTCTTCACCTGTAAAACCATTGGGTGAAAGAGAATTGGCTGGCGCATAGGCATTAGCAATAGCAGAGATATCGAAACTCATGAAATTACTATTGCGCAACACCGGTTCCATTTCTTCGATATTCTCTTTTACATGTCCTACGCGATAACAATCGAAACGTAGTTTATCCATCGTTTCCAGCATGCGGGGATGAACATAAAAACTTTGGAATCCGATATGGTTATAGTGCCGCATATAGTTCGGTTCACCAGTCAGCATTTCCATCAAAAAATTTTCATGTCGGAACGGTGATGCAATATTCAGATCAATCAACGCATCTACGCAGGAGCTTTCGACAATTCGTTTATCATCAGCATATGCATAATACTGTGTCAGGGTAAGATCATGACTACCGCCAAGTATGATTACAGTCTTTCCATCTTCCAGTAATTCATGAATCACTGTTTTCAACGCAGCGTATGAATCGGTATATAATGAACCTGTTTTTACATTTCCGATATCGGCAATACGAACATCAACATGCCAGTAGAATAGTGAATAAAAATGGCGGCGTATAATGTCTGGAGCTTTCGATTGACCATGCATAGGGCCACTACCGCGCTGTTCGCCACAGCCTACCAACACAATTTGTGCCTCATCTAAATCGGGGAACTCTTCATTGTCACTAAATACGTTGATGACTTTTCCGATCTGCCCGTCTTTGAAACCTTCATCAAAGTTCAGTTCATGAACGTTGACAGGCACTAAAAAATCGGCAATATTGAGATAGTCGGACATGCGAAGAATGATTTAAAGCAAACTTACTGAAAAGCACTAATGACAGTGGCTAACCATTTATCCACGTAGTGGGTATAGCTATCAGTAATAACGTGAAGCAATTAAAAAATCAAAGGGCAATTGAGTGCAACCTTTTTACTGTATCGGTTTCGTTTTTCCAATCGTGGAATGAAAGATTATTGATGATAATTCGCTGTACAACGGAGCGAAATATACAAGGCGTATCAACAGAAACTAAATGACAGATGGTGGAACTACTATCGTACTATCAGCTTTTTCTATTTTCTGCTGTATTGAAACCGGCAAATCCCTGTTCAGGCTTATCTTTGCGACCTTATGGATCAGTTACTGCAACAGATAGAAGAATACAAAAAGGAAATTGAATCTTTCAAGCCTGAAAACGAAAAGGATGTAGAAAATTTTCGCATTAAGTGGTTGGGAACAAAAGGCCTGGTAAAAACCATCATGGGCGAAATGAAAAACGTTGCTGCTGATAAAAAGAAAGAGGCAGGTCAACTACTGAATGAATTCAAACAATTCACAGAATCGCGGTTTGAGTCTTTGAAGAGTTTAACATCGAACATCGAGCATCAAACATCAAACATTGATCTTTCTCTCCCTGGTGATCCTATACCTGTTGGTAGCCGCCATCCTATTACATTGATGCGCAACCGGATTATTTCAATCTATCAGCGTCTTGGATTTGCAGTTGCAGAAGGACCGGAGATAGAAGATGACTGGCATAATTTCACTGCATTGAATTTACCGCCGCATCATCCGGCAAGGGATATGCAGGATACATTTTATGTACAGCAAAATCCTGATTGGCTTTTGCGGACACATACCAGCAATACGCAGATCCGCGAAATGGAAAAGGGAAAATTGCCGATACGTGTAATTTGTCCGGGTCGTGTTTACCGCAATGAAACGGTTAGTGCAAGAAGTCATTGTTTTTTTCACCAGGTAGAAGGTTTGTATATTGATGAAAATGTTTCATTCGCCGATCTGAAGCAAACGCTTTATTTCTTTGTGAAGGAAATGTATGGAGAAGATGTGCGTGTTCGTTTCCGCCCATCTTATTTTCCATTTACAGAACCGAGTGCAGAAATGGACGTAAGTTGTTTTATCTGTGGTGGTAAAGGTTGTCGTATCTGCAAACATTCAGGTTGGGTTGAGATTCTTGGGTGCGGCATGGTGCACCCGAATGTACTGGAGAACTGCAATATCGATAGTACTAAATACACTGGCTTTGCATTCGGTATGGGTATCGAACGTCCGGCAATGCTGAAATACGATATTAATGATATTCGTTTGTTCAGCGAGAATGATGTACGTTTCTTAAAACAGTTTACAAGTGCGGTATAACACATAAACCGGGTTTATTGTTTCTGGTTTGTTGTTTCAGGTTGGAGTAAGCTTTTCATTAGTTAAGTCTTTAATTTTATTTCTCTGAAACTTAAATATGCTCCAGCTACAAACGCAACTACAGCAATATAAAACCATGGTGTAAACTCAACGCCAAAATTTATTTCCAGCGATTCTGAACGGGCTGATAAATTTGCTTTTATCTGCGATTTTATATCGACCATCAAACCAATTAAAGAAGCGGCAGCGCCAACACCAGCAACGATCCCCAACAATGCTTTTTCTTTAAACTTCAAAAATGAAATGACGATTCCTGCAATACCGGTAATTAATGCAATCAGTGCATAAATGTTGCCGTCTCTTTTTCCCGATTTACCAATTTTGAAGTCACTATCATGATCGAGCCGGCCAAATAATGAGTTATCATCGTTCTTGATTTCAAAACCAGTTGCGAGATTCACGCCACTTACTTGCTGGAGCGATACATTGTTACAACGGATATCAATAAACGGCGCAAAAAACAATAAAACACCAAGAATAAAAGGAATAGAACGAAGACGACTGATCGGGATACTTACCGAATCTGTTTTGTTGTCTGAAGGAGATTGGGTTGGTTCCATGGTTTATTTTTTATTAAGGTAAGGTAAACTTTGAATTAGCTGATGGGTTTCAAAAGATTTAAGAATTAGTTATGTCATCCTTAAGATAGTCGTAATAATTAACTTTATCCTTTCAATTTAATAATCATGGTTCAAACAGTTTGCGTTTGCGGGGCAGGTACCATGGGTAGCGGCATTGCACAAGTGATGGCGCAATCCGGATTTTATACAATTTTGTACGAATTAAATCCGGGCACACTTGAAAAAGCAAAAGCCAGCATTGAACAAAGCCTGCAAATCCTTTCAGAAAAAAAGAAAATCACAGAGGCAGAACGGAGAGATATCTTTAATCGGATTCAATTTACAAGCGACACTCATCATTGCCTTGCAGACATAATTATCGAAGCAATTATTGAAAAGCCGGCAGCAAAAATCGCGTTGTTTAATCAACTGGCGGAGATTAATCATAGTGAAACTGTATTTGCTACTAATACGTCATCTTTATCGGTTACAGACATTGCGGAGAAAATTATGAGTCCGCAACGGGTTATCGGCATGCATTTTTTTAACCCCCCAACTATTATGAAACTTGTTGAGGTGATCAATACAAAGTTTACCGATGCACAAACGACAACTATAGTTCTTGAGTTAATAAAAGAAACAGGTAAAACTGCAGCAGTATGCAAAGATGTTCCGGGCTTTATTGTTAACCGTGTTGCAAGACCATATTATATTGAATCATTGCGATTGATCGAAGAAGGTATTACTGATTTCGCAACGATAGATTCGCTTCTTGAGGCAACTGGATTTAAAATGGGGCCATTCAAATTGATGGACCTGATAGGAAACGATATTAATTATACCGTAAGTCAATCCATTTTTGAACAACTGAATAAACCCGAACGATTGAGACCATCTCCTATTCAGAATGAGAAAATAGCAAATGGAGAATTGGGCAAAAAGAGCGGAAGAGGGTATTATGCTTATCCTAAAACAGATTTAGAGAGCAACCGTTAAGTTTGCACTCAAGAATGACTTAAATGACGGATAGCATTTCTTCCCAACATATAGAAAAAGTATTTATAACCGGCGGTACAGGGTTTATTGGCTCCTATATTATTAAAGAATTAGTACAAAAAGGGTATTCAGTCCGGGCATTGCGCCGTGCCACAAGTAAATTACCTTTTTATATTCCGGAAGAAATATTTAATAAAGTTGAATGGGTTGATGGCGATGTACTCGATGTTGTTTCCCTGGACGAAGCAATGAATGGAGTCGATTGTGTTATTCATTCGGCGGCGGTCATTTCTTTCTTTCGCAGCGATAAGAAAGAAATGTACAAGATAAATATTGAAGGGACTACCAATGTTGTAAATACGGCATTGGAAAAAAATATCCGGCGCTTTATTCATATCAGTTCGGTGGCTGCAATAGGCAGAACGCCTGGCGGTGGACATGTACAGGAGGAAAGGAAATGGGAGGATAATAAATTCAACACCGCTTACGCAATCAGCAAATACCGTTCTGAGCTTGAAGTGTGGCGTGGAATAGCAGAGGGATTGAATGCTGTCATCCTTAATCCATCTACAGTACTGGGTTATGGCGATTGGAATACGTCGAGCTGCAGGATTTTTAAAACTGTGTACGATGAATTTGCCTGGTATCCGACAGGTATCAATGGTTTTGTTGATGTAGAAGATGTGGCAAAAGTCGCAGTGATGTTTATTGATAATGGAATAAATGAGCAGCGATTTATTGTCAACGGAGATAATTGGGCGTTTAAAAAATTATTCGATGTTATTGCTGATGGTTTTGGGAAGAAACATCCCTATCGCGAGGCGACGCCTTTTATGGGTGAATTAGCGTGGCGAATGGAACGATTTAAATCTTTTTTTACCCGTAAAAAACCGCTATTGTCAAAAGAAACAGCTAAAGTATCTTATACTAAAACGTATTTTGACAACCAGAAAATACTAAACGCATTGCCGGGTTTTTCCTTCCGCCCACTTGAGGAAAGCATTCAAAATGCCTGCAAAAAATACAAGGACGCAATAAAATAGAGAATAAAGAGTTGAGAGTGTGGTATGATCGTAATTTTCTTTTCCATGTATACGTAAATCATATTGGCATAGCCCTTGTATTTTAAGTATCACGGGTTTATCAAAAACAGAAATACATATCATCGTCCGGATCGCAAAAAACATAACGAATGAAATTGTTAAAAGTAGTTTTTACAGCATTACTAACGTTTAGCCTGATCTCAGCATTTGCGCAAGTATCAGTGTCGGGAAGAATAATCGACTCTGCTTCCAAGGAGCCACTACCTGGCGCATCTGTATTTTGCCAGAATACGACTATTGGTACAGTAACCAATAAGCAAGGCGAGTTTTCCCTAAATCTTAAATCTGGCGGTTATGAATTGATTATTTCCTATACAGGATATCAAACGCGTAACATCAGGATTACAAGCAATGAAACTGTGAAAATGGATATTGAATTGACAAAAGAAGATAAGAGCATGAGTGAAGTGGTGATCAAAAGTAGCAATGAGGTTCCCGATGGCTGGCAGAAATACGGCAGCTTTTTTATTGATAATTTTATTGGCACTACATCCAATGCCGCGAAGTGTGTATTGCAAAATCCTGAAGTGTTGAAATTCTATTTTCTAAAGAAAAGCAATAAGCTTCGTGTGCTGGCGACCGAACCACTGATTATAAAAAACAAAGCGCTAGGGTATAACATGACTTATCAATTGGATTCTTTCGTATATCAATATAAAACAGATCTTAGTTTGTATCGCGGTAATTGTCTCTATGCTGAAATAGACACAACAGAAGATGTAAAGAATACATGGAAGGTAGCAAGACAGAAAGCATACAATGGTTCGAAACTACATTTTATGCGTTCATATTTCGATAGTACACTTAAAGAAAACGGTTTCCTTGTTGATTTACTTTCACAGAATGACAACATGAAATTCGACCAGGTAACGAACCCTTACGATACAACTTATTATGCGTATGACGACAGCACCAATGAAGCGGAATTGGATTTTCCGAGAAAATTCAGTGTAACATACATAAAGGCTAAACCAGAGCCCGAATACCTTAAGAAGTTTAACCTGCCAAAGAATGTGGGTACACAGATATCTTATATCGAACTCCTCAATACGATTGCCATTAAAGAGAATGGGTATTATTATGATCAGAAAGACTGGATCAACCAGGGATACTGGAGCTGGAAAAACTTAGCTGATCAATTACCGTATGATTATAATCCCGGACAATGAAAAATGAAAAGATAAAAATGAAAAATAGGCGATTGAATTTCCTATGATTGTGATTCGCTATTTTTTATTGTTCATTATTCACTTTTCACTTCTTCCCTGTAATCTTCTCCCACAATTCAGGAATGCGTTTTATCCAAACGATTTCTTTCATTTTCTCTTTTGCCTCAATAGCGGGTGAGCCAAAATAAGTTTTACCACCTTCAAGAGAGGCCGGTACTCCACTTTGTGCATAAAGCACTGCTCCTTTCCCAATAGTTAATGTTTTACTTACACCAACCTGTCCCCAGAGTATTACATTGTCTTCGATGATAGTAGCGCCGGCAATACCAACCTGCGCCGCGAACAAACAATTTTTACCTACCAATGTATCATGACCGATATGAACCATATTATCAATCTTGGTTCCAGCGCCAATAACCGTATCTCCACTTACACCGCGATCGATCATACAACCCGCGCCTAATTCTACAAAGTCTTCAATAACTACACGGCCACAACTTTCCATCTTCTTATAATGAATATCACGGTTGGTCTTTTTGTTATAGTAAAATGCGTCACTGCCAATAACTGTACCAGATTGAATGATTACATTATTGCCGATGATACAATGATCCATAATTGTAACGTTGGGATAAATAATACAATTTTCACCAATTGTTACATGGTTGCCGATATATGAGTTGGGCATTACAACAGTGCCTTTACCGGTTTTTGCAGTGTCGCTGATCGTTTTCATAGATGGCGCGAATGGGCGGAAATGATTTACCAGTTTCAGGTATGCTTCGAATGGATCTGTTACAATCAGTATGGCTTTTCCCTCCGGAAAATCTGTTTTCTTATTGATAATAATATAATCGGCGTCGGAATTAATACAGGTAGCATAGTATTTTGGGTGATCAACAAAGACGATATCTCCTTTTTCCACTTTGTGCAATTCATTAATGCCGGTAACCTGCCCATTTATGTTTCCATTGAGTTCAGCACCGATAAATTCAGCTATCCATTGTACAGAGACAGGCTTTTCAAACCGCATAGTATTTATTTTTTGTAAAGTTAATCAGGTCGTTGATTGAGAATGAAAATATCGTTTTTGATTAAATCAGATAAAATCCGGCATCATTATTAGTTTTTGCAAAAATTATTTTTAGAGAATCATAGACTGATAAAACTGATCAATAATGTCGCTGTTATAAGTTTTTCAATGATACTTTAATAAACATCTCTTTTATTGAATGAACTTTTTAATCGTATGAAACACTGATTGGGCAAGCATTTCATTGTATGCAATGATATACCCGATTTATAGTTCGCATTTACTATCTTATCTTTTTCATTCAACAATTGATCGATGAATAAGGTCTATTATCCACAGCTATAAAAAAAATGTGAATAAAATTTATAAACATTTTTTTCTTGGTAGGAAAAATTATTAATAATATTGTGATGGGAATTTGATTCCCTGTACTTACTAACCCATCCACATATTAAGGCCCCCGTTTTCGGGGGCTTTTAATTTTACCTCTTTTATACTATCCACTTCACTCATTCATCAGGGAATAAAATAAAAATTGTTGCAAAACATCACCATTGAATACCTTTATTCACTTTAAAAAACAGTACATGCTTAAATCAATGACCGGTTTTGGAAGAGCAGAGCAAAACGTAGGAGATAAAACATTTCTCGTAGACATAAAATCATTGAATGGGAAACAATTCGAACTACAATTAAAACTCCCCGCATTTCTCAGGCCATTTGAATTTGATATTCGTCGCATACTTTCAGAAAATCTGGGTCGTGGTAGTGTTGACTGTTCAATCAGTTTAAAAGAAACCGGAAGCGCAAAGCCTGTAAGCATCAATACTGCTCTTGCAAAAGCATATTACAAACAACTGTCTGAACTATCGGAAGAGTTAAAACTTGACCCCTCTCACATTCTAAGCACACTCGTGAAATTGCCTGAAGTAATAACACCAACGGGAGATACGCTGACTGACGATGAAAAATCTCAGTTTGAAAAAGTATTAATGGCGGCGATAGAAGATCTGAACATGCACCGACTGGAAGAAGGTAAAACGCTGGAAGACGATCTGCTGATGCGCATTGATAATATTACAACACAACAAAACGAAGTAATAAAGCTTGAACCGCTTCGCAAGCAAAAGATTCGGGAAGGGTTGACCCGGGTATTGGAAGAAAATGTTGGTAAAGAGAATTATGATAGTAACCGGCTGGAGCAGGAATTGATCTACTACATAGAAAAGATCGACATCAGCGAAGAACAGGTGCGTTTGAAAAATCATTGTGAATATTTCAAAACAATTCTGGCTGAAAAAGATGAATCGAAAGGGAAAAAACTATCGTTTATCCTGCAGGAAATAGGCCGTGAAATAAACACTACCGGGGCTAAAGCCTATGATTCCACCATACAGAAATGCGTTGTGATGATGAAAGACGAATTGGAAAAAGCGAAGGAACAAATATTGAATGTGCTATAGCGCCATAAGCTATTAAAATAGCTGCTTCCTGATTACATTTGCAAAAACTATCTATTTGAAAAGGGTTAAGAACTTTGTTTGTTTATTGCTTATAGCCTATTGCCTACAGCTTACAGCTATTTCATGTACTCCCATCGATCTCTATGAAAAGAACGTAAGCATTCCCAATCATAGCTGGAGTGGTTCCTTCAAACCCGAGTTTACATTTACCATTACAGATACTACTGCGCTTTACCAACTATACTTCGTAGTCCGCCACACTGATAAATACAACTTCAACAATATCTGGATCAATCTTTACTCGCAACCGCCCGGCGATACTACATTGCATAAGGCTCGATATGAATTGCAACTGGCAACGAATGAAAAAGGCTGGCTGGGAACAGGGATGGATGATATTTATGAGCATCGCATCGCAATGACCAACCCTCAGCGGTTCAGAGCAGGAACGTATAAATTCATAACCGAACAGGTGATGCGGGAAGACCCATTGCAGCATGTTTGGAATGTGGGAATACGGGTAGAAAAGAAATAGGAACAAATGAAAAAGTAAAAATTAAAAATTGTGAACAACGAATGATTGAATTTCCTCTCCTCTAACTGCTGATCCCTTTTCTTTAGTAAACTGCAAACGTCTGGCAATGGCTGAATCAGGAAAGAAGAATTTTCAAAATGTTACCATCGTTTATTGGCTACTGCTTTTATTCATCATTTCAATATTGGTGTGGTGGTATATCTCTCTTGAAAGGCAAAACGGGCAGATGAAAGATTTTCATATCAAACAATTAAATGCCACTATAGATAGCCTTACATTGCCTGAATTATACAAAAACGAGTTTGCAAAAATTGAAGATAAATATCATCGCGGCCATATCAAATTTCTGAGTGAGGGCATTTCTTTTCTTTTAATGATTTTGGTCGGCGCAGCATTTGTATATCGCTCCGCAAGAAGACAATTTAAGTTGCAACAACAGCAGCAGAATTTTATGATGGCCGTCACGCATGAATTGAAAACGCCGATTTCCGTAGCGCGGCTCAACCTGGAGACACTACAGAAATATTCGTTGGATGCTGAAAAACAGAAAAAACTAATCCGGAATACGCTACAGGAAACCGAGCGATTAAATTCACTTACCAATAACATACTATTATCGTCACAGTTTGAATCTGGCGGCTATAAGACAGCAAAGGAGGAACTGGATCTGACAGACCTTTTAAAAGATTGTGTTCAGAATTTCCAGGGACGCTATCCTGATCGAATTTTTTCAATAAATGCAGAGACCGATATAGATATCAAAGGCGACACATTGCTATTGCAATTATTGATCAATAACCTGCTTGAAAACGCTATTAAATATTCTGCAAAAGAAAAAACAATTGCATGTACTCTGCGGAATATTGATGAGCAAAAAATAGAATTGAGTATAAAAGATGAGGGCGCCGGTATTCCCGACAATGAAAAAGAAAAAATATTTCAGCGGTTTTATCGCATCGGCAATGAACTGACAAGAAAAACACAAGGCACAGGTCTTGGTCTATACCTCTGCAAAATCATTGCCGGTTATCATAATGCCGACATTTCAGTGACAAACAATCAACCTGCGGGCAGTAATTTTACCGTTACATTTTATCTCTGACATGAGCACGGAAAACAGAAAGCAATCGATTCTTTTGGTTGAAGATGAAGAAAACCTGCATGAGGCTCTAAAGCTTAACCTTGAATTGGAAGGTTATGAAGTGACTTCTGCGTATGACGGCAGCGCCGCATTAAAATCAGTAGCGGATGAATATTTTGATCTCATCATACTCGATGTAATGCTGCCCGAAATTGATGGGATAAACGTGACTGAAACCGTGCGCCTGCAAAACAATGACGTTCCTATTCTTATTTTAAGTGCAAAAAATACAAGCGCCGACCGGGTGCTCGGATTAAAAAAAGGCGCTGATGATTATCTCACAAAACCCTTTAATCTTGAAGAACTGTTGCTAAGAGTGCAAAAGTTGATTGATAAGAATAAGAAAATGCAGGACAAGGAAACAGTTGGAGATACATACAGTTTTGGCAATAGCACTATCGATTTTAAAGCGCAGGAAGCAAAGACACGATCAGGTGAAACCGTGCAGTTAAGCAAGAAGGAAACCATGTTGCTCAAGTTGCTGATCGAAAATAAAAATGAAGTGGTGCCGAGAGAAAAGATTTTACAAGCTGTATGGGGCTACAATGTGTATCCAACCACCCGCACCATTGATAATTTCATTCTTAGTTTTCGAAAATATTTTGAAGAGGACAGCCGCAACCCAAAATATTTTCATTCTGTAAGAGGAGTAGGGTATAAATATTCGGAAGGATGATAAAAGTAAATAGTTATCAGTCCGAAGTCGATAGTAATAAATTTTAGAGGTCCAGTATCTTTTTTAGAGAGAATGATGAATTGCTTTCAGCGTTTCCTTTGTTTTTACAAACAAGTCTTCTTTTTTGATTTCTACAATCGCATCAGTATATAATGTGGTTTCGCAATAGTTCATAATTGTAATGAGATCGGCAACTGTTTTATCTTCGATTCCAAACGATTTAAGTTGCTGTGCCAATAATGATTTGTTCATGGCGCTGCCTGAAATATTGATTTTCTGTCGCAGGTATTCCCAAATCGATTTGTTAAGCTCTTTATAGAAATTATTGTCTTCTGCGATCATCATCATTTCCGGCGTTTCCAATAGTTTATCTATTGAAATACCCGGTTCGGCAGGTTTTATAACTTCTGTGATGAGTAGTTTGGCCTTTTTACCGTTCTTTTTATTTACCCATATCAATATACCGAGAGCTGCCAGCATTACGATAATCACACCAGCTAACCAGAGATAGATTACAGCCGGGACAGAACGGGTAATCTTTGTTTCATTTATTTTTTCCTTTTCTTTTTCCCTGGAACTAACCTGTATGGTCAGCGGTGGCGTAGAAATATTTTCAAAATGATTCGTATCGGGATTAAAGAAATTGAACACAACTGCAGGAATGGCGTAGTTACCTCCTTTAGCTGATATAAAACGATAATGAAATTTTTTAACCCCTGTTAATGGCGCCTGCAGCTTATCAATCGAATCTTTTATGGTTGGCTCAAATGCATCGAGGCCTGCAGGCCATTTTATATCCGGCGCATTTATTTGTGTAAAATTTCCTTTACCACTTATAGTAACTACCAGTTCGCCTTGTTCATTCTTTGCTATTTCTTTTTTTTCCAAAGAAGCATCAATGGTAAAATCGCCTACGGCAGCGGTAAAAGAATCTGTTTTATTTTTTGCAGGCAACGGTTTTACCACGATTGGTATGGTTTCCGTTTTATCTGAGTTCTCGTAAACCTCGGTATTATTATGAACTTCCTCATCCGCACCATGAAGTACACCTTCTACAATTTCCTGTTCCGTCTTTTTATTCACCACGCTTCGCGAAAACTCTACCTTATTTGAAATCTCCATCGGATCAACGACAAACCTTCCGGCCTGCAGCGGATATAACTGCACTTTACGAACAGTATGCACATCAAAACTCTTACCATCTATCACTTCTGTTGTTTGTGCTTTGCTTGCCAGGTTCACCATATCATACACTGCGAACCCATAAAACCCCGGATTTTTAATGATGTCGCTTTTCGATTCAAGCCGTGAATACAATTTATAAGTAGCAACCACCGGTTCACCAACATAACAGGTTCGTTTATCAACCTGTACTTTCAGAAAAAGATTTTTTTTGATCTTATCAACAGGATTTTCGCCGGGGCGAAGAAAGTAATCCGAATTAGAATTTAACGATGCTGTTTTCTGTTTGTATAGTTTAAGCGCTTCATCTTTTGAAATAACATCAATAAATACATCATTACTGCTTATCCTTTTTCCGTCTGTTAATGCCGTGGCTCCCGGTATCATAAAGCGGCCTGGTTTTAATGCAACAAGAGTATACACTGTATTTATTAGAGGCCGGGAAATATTTAGATTAATAAGCGATCCTTTATAAATATGTGGTCCGGTCACAAAACGAAAACCAGAAAATGCAGGCGCTGTAAAATCTTCTGTCTTCACATCTCCTTCAATAATGAATTGTACTTCGAAAGATTCTCCGGCAGTAACAGGAGTTTGTGGCGCCACTGTCCGGAAACTAAGCTGGGCATTGACATTGCAACAAATAATAAATAGCAGAATTTGTAAAATTCCTCTTCTCATATCTTTCGTTCAGGTTAAAAGTAGGATAGAATTTATGATGTCTGCTATATGATAGCTGATTTATGTTTTTGGTAACAGTAAATTCGTTTCAGCTCAATCATACATCATAAATCAGCCATTTTTTCCATTGCCCTGAAATCTTTTATATATCGCCCAATTGTGGTCGCATCACAATTTCCTCAATGCATGCCTGTGGCGATAATTGTGAAGCTGCAAAAATCATTTTTGCAATATCCTCGGCTTCCATAAAACGTTTTGGGTCTAATCCGCTTGCAGCCCATGAATCGGTATAAGCTGCTCCCGGTATTACATGTGTGACTTTGATACCATGCGGCTTCATTTCTTCACGTAGGTTTTTGCTGAAGCCATATAACGCAAATTTGCTGATACTATAAGCGCCGCCATTTTTATACGCATTCAATGAAGCGATAGAACAAATGTTGAAAATATGCCCGCTTCTTTTATTCATCATTTGCGGTAAGAGAAGTCTTGTTAAATGGTAAGCGCTGTAAAAATTAACGGCCATCTGGTTTTCGATGGCACCTTCAGGTTCATTATAAACGCTCCCAGGCTCAAATATGCCGGCATTATTAATAAGAATATCCGCGTTGCCTGATTTCAAACACCAATTTCCAAATTCTTTTACCTGTTCTTTCACGGAAAGATCAAATGGCTTTGCTTTGATTGTTACCGCAGGAAATTTATTTAAAAGACTTTCCATTGCTTTGTAGAGCGAATGCTCTCCACGGCTACATAATAAAAGGTTGTATCTATTTGCTGCAAAAATTTCAGCGGCCGCGTAGCCGATTCCACGAGATGCGCCGGTAATAATAACATTCATATTATTAGTTTCTGAAGAAGAATTTTGTAAAGCCATGTTTTGAAAATTTCCCTGTTATTTTGCAACAATACTACTATGAGCAAAGATAATAACGCACCTTCAGCGGGTAAGGGTAAATATAAACATCTCTTTTTCGATCTCGATCATACACTATGGGATTTTGAAGCGAATGCAAAGGCAACTCTTCAGGAATTGTACACAACATTAAAATTGAAGGAAAGAGGCATTGATGATTTTAATCTTTTTTATAAAAACTACCTGGATCATAATGACAGGCTGTGGGAACGTTACCGCAACGGCTATATCAAACAGGAAGATTTGCGGATAAAACGGATGCGACAATCACTGCTCGATTTCAAAATTGCAGATGAGCCACTGGCCCAGGCAATGAGCGTCCAATTTCTTGAGCTGCTTCCTTCACGAACTATTTTATTTCCTTACACAAAAGAAATCCTGGATTACCTGCTCAATAAAAAATATTCGTTACATCTTATCACAAATGGTTTTGAGAAAACCCAACATAGCAAACTAAAATACTCTGGATTGGATGGTTACTTTCAGCAGGTAATTACTTCTGAATGCTCAGGAAGTTTGAAGCCACAGAAAGAAATCTTCGAATATGCTTTCAGCAAAACAAATGCTTTGCCTGCGGAAAGTATTATGATCGGCGATACGCTGGATGTAGATATACAAGGAGCGATAAATGCTGGCATCGACCAGGTATTTGTCAATCATCATCGCATCAATGCGCATATACAACCCACTTATACCATATATTCTTTAAAAGAACTGGAAGAGATATTTTAAGAATTGTTCAGAGTGATTCGATTGGCTAAGACATTCAAAAGAAACGTCGATGATCATTTGATCATCGACGTTTTACATAAAATGATTTTCCGAGCCGATTACTTACTCAGGTACATACTTCTGTCCTTATATAATTGTCTGAAGTAAGGGTCACGAAGGTCTTTTATAAAACGAATTGCTTCTCCTGTCGACTTCATTTCCGGGCCAAGCTCCTTATTTACACCAGGAAATTTATTGAAACTGAAAACAGGTTCTTTGATCGCAAAACCTTTCAGCTTCTTTTCAAATTTGAAATCTTTCAGTTTGTGAGTACCCAGCATTACTTTGGTAGCAACGTTCAGATAAGGTATCTGGTAAGCCTTTGCTATGAACGGTGTTGTTCTTGATGCTCTTGGGTTTGCTTCGATCACAAATACTTTACCTTCTTTTACCGCAAACTGAATGTTGATCAGTCCACGAATATCCAGTGCCTTTGCAATCTTCTCAGCATAGAACTCCATCGTCGTCACTTCCATTGGTGTCAGATTGAATGCAGGAAGTACTGCATTGCTATCACCACTATGAATACCGGCCGGCTCAATATGTTCCATCACTCCCATCACATGGAATGTCTCGCCATCATAGATCGCATCTATTTCAGCTTCCTGGCAACGATCAAGGAAGTGGTCGATCAATATCTTATTACCAGGGATATGTTTCAATAAACTGATAACTGCTTTTTCGACCTCTTCATCATTAATAACGATACGCATACGTTGGCCACCCAACACATAGCTTGGTCTTACCAGCACAGGATAACCAACTTTATTCGCTACTTCAACCGCTTCATCCACATCATAGGCAGTGCCGTAGTCAGGATATGGAATGTTTAGCTCTTTCAGCATATCGCTGAAGCGTCCACGATCTTCTGCGATATCAAGACTATTGTATGAAGTGCCTATGATTTTTATACCTTTTGCATCCAGCTTTTCCGCAAGCTTCAATGCCGTTTGTCCGCCAAGCTGCACGATAACGCCATCTGGTTTTTCGTGTTCGACTATTTCTTTCAGATGCTCCCAGTATACCGGCTCGAAATACAGCTTATCAGCCATGTCGAAATCTGTACTTACCGTTTCAGGATTACAATTCACCATGATAGCTTCATAACCACACTCTTTTATCGCCAGTAATCCATGTACACAACAATAGTCAAACTCAATACCCTGGCCGATACGGTTCGGCCCGCTTCCTAAAACGATGATTTTCTTTTTATCTGAAACTTTGCTTTCGTTGTAATTACCTTCTTCAAACGTGGAATAGAAATAAGGTGTTTTTGCTTCAAACTCTGCGCTGCAGGTGTCTACCATTTTATATACACGACTGATGCCTGCTTCCTTTCTTTTATTATAAACATCATCTTCATCCCCATGCTGAAGAATACGGCTGATCTGCTCGTCGCTGAAACCGTTCACCTTAGCCTCACGCAAGAGTTCAATCGGTAAATTATCAAGATCATATTTCGCAATCTCTTTTTCAAGGTTGCAGATCTTTTGTATCTCGTATAAAAACCAGCGATCGATACCATTTGTCGCCTTCGAAATAGTACCAACAGAGATGCCAGCCATCAGCGCATCTTTTATACGGAAGATGCGGTCCCATTTCGGCGTCTTGATGTATTCCAGCAATTCTTCGGCATGCATCATGCTTTTGCCATAGTAACCTAAGCCAACTGCATTGTTTTCGAGGCTCTGACATGCCTTCTGAATAGCTTCGGTAAAGCTTCGTCCGATTGCCATTACTTCGCCCACGCTTTTCATCTGCAAGCCAAGCGTATCATTGGCGCCCTTGAACTTATCAAAATTCCACCTGGGCACTTTTACAATTACATAATCAAGCGCCGGTTCAAAATAGGCGGACGTTGTTTTCGTAATCTGGTTTTCCAATTCATCCAGTGTATAACCAATCGCCAGCTTTGCAGCAATCTTAGCGATTGGATAACCTGTCGCTTTCGATGCAAGCGCAGAAGAACGGCTTACACGCGGATTGATCTCAATCGCTATGATTTCTTCCGTAGAAGGATTCAATGCAAACTGCACATTACAACCACCGGCAAAATTGCCAAGGTCACGCATCATGCGGATAGCAGTGTTGCGCATTAATTGCATAGCTGTATCGCTGAGTGTCATTGCCGGTGCCACTGTGATTGAATCACCGGTATGCACACCCATCGGGTCGAAATTTTCAACCGTACATATAATACATACGTTGTCTGCAGCGTCTCTCAGCAATTCCAATTCAAATTCTTTCCAGCCTAATACAGCTTTTTCAACAAGTACTTCATGAATCGGTGAAGCTTGCAAACCGCGGTTGAGTGCTTCGTCCAGGTCATTTTTATCATGAACAAAGCCACCACCAGTACCGCCGAGTGTAAAAGAGGGACGAATCACCAACGGAAAACCAATCTCCTGTGCGAATTCTTTTCCTTCTAAAAATGAGTTAGCTGTCTTGGCCGTAGCTACCTGCACTCCAAGCTGAATCATCCACTGCCTGAACTTTTCGCGGTCTTCGGCTTTATCGATGGCTTTTATATCTACGCCGATCAGGCGCACATTGTATTGTTTCCACAACCCAAGATCTTCAGCTTCTTTTGCCAGGTTAAGCGCTGTTTGCCCACCCATGGTTGGCAATACGGCATCAATGTCATTTTCCTGGAGAATCTGTTCAATACTTTCCACTGTCAATGGTAGCAGGTAAACTTTATCTGCCATCATCGGGTCGGTCATGATGGTGGCGGGATTGCTGTTGATCAGGATTACTTTCACACCTTCCTCCCGCAAACTTCTTGCAGCCTGCGTGCCAGAGTAATCAAACTCGCAAGCCTGACCAATAATAATAGGACCTGAACCAATAATAAGGACTGATTTGATGGAGCTATCTTTCGGCATTTTTTTATTCGTGTTTTAAGCGCAAGAACAATCGTGCGGACATAAAAAAACCGGGTTTTTCCCGGGGTGCAAAAGTAAGGGAATCCAACCTTTTCGAAATAAAATTATATGCGCCATTTTAAGCGGCATGTTCCCCGCATGCATTCTACCTCGTAGATATAGAAAGAGTGGTTCTATCTGTAAGTAATGATGTGTTTGCGCTTTTTGAAAATGAGAGAAAAGAAAAACCGGACTTATTTGCCCGGTTTAAAGAGAATATTGTTTACACTTCCCGTCTTCGAAACAGGAAATACCTTTCAGCGATTAAACATTTCAACTGTGGTAAGCTGAAATTTCAAATTCATCTAAAGAAACTTCCTCAGAAGCCATCAAGCTATCGTTCACCTTGTTTCCTTCATACTTGTTCTTCATCTTGGTGATCCAACGCTGCTTGATCTCTTGTCCACGTATCATACCGACGAACAAACCTCCCGTCAGTATCATACTCAGTAGTGTTTTTTGTGCTATTCTTTTCATCTGGCCCGATTTAACTAAGAATCTAATAATTTACTGCAAGCTAAAATATCATGCCAGTTTTCGTATTATTACTATACAACCGGCAAATTATTTTCAACGAACGGTTTCTATAATGACCAATACGTTTCTATATACGCTGCATTGCTATTTAAAGTTTAAGAATCTCTAACAATTTGATAAAATTTATGATGATCGTTTAGATATCGGGTAGCAGATACTCTTTAATCGCAACTTCATGTGCTTTTGTTGTTGCATTCAAAAAATAATTTGCTTTTTATATTCTTAGTAAGTGGAGTTATTCACGTGTGTGGTTTTGTTCTTACAAAGCGAATAAGCGTTGGTAATTATTTTTGTCAAATGCAGAAAAGGTTCTTCGTTTCAGGTTGGATATTGTTTATTCCCTTTTTGGTCGTGGCCCAGGTAAACAATTACCCCAAAAATTATTTCAGAAATCCGCTCGATGTGCCGATGAAGCTGGCCGCCAACTTTGGTGAGATCCGATATAACCATTGGCATATGGGTCTTGACATCCGTACTGAGCAACGGGAAAACCTGGAAGTACATGCAGCGGCTGATGGCTATATCAGTAAAATAAGAGTGGAGCCGTTTGGTTTTGGCCAGGCCATTTTTATAACTCATCCGAATGGGTATACAACGGTGTATGGTCACCTGAATCATTTCATACCAGAGGTTGAACAGTATGTTACAGCGCAGCAATACCAGAAGGAATCATGGGGTGTTGATCTCGATTTGCCGCCAAATCTCTTTCCGGTAACAAAGGGGCAGGTGATTGCTTTCAGTGGAAATACCGGAGGCTCGCAAGGACCGCACCTTCATTTTGAAATACGGGATACGAAAACCACACGATGCCTGAACCCTTTGTTATTTGGAATGCCGATTGCCGATGATGTGCCACCGGGTATTGTTCGATTGGGGTTGTATGATAGAAGCCGCAGTGTGTACGAACAATCTCCAAAACTTTTCGCCGTACATAAAACCGGGGCAGTGTATTCAATTCCCAAAATGCCGGTAATCAAAACGGGTCTTCGTAAAATCAGTTTTGCCATACAGGCATTTGATAAACTGACCGGCTCCAATAATCCGAATGGGATCTATGGCGCTTCACTGTTCGTCGATGAAAGGCCTGTGATAAATTTCTTTCTTGACAGTATTGATTATATAGAAACACACGGCATCAATGCACAGGTCGATTACAAATACAATTATGGTGGCGGTGTAAACGTGCAGCATCTTTCACAATTGCCAGGAGATCATAGCCGCGTTTACCATCATATCAGTGGTGACGGAGTGGTTGAGCTAAATGATAACGCAGTCCATTCCGTTCGTATCGAAGTGCGGGATGCGAATATGAACCTTTCAACGCTAAGCTTCCAGGTGCAGCATGATGATGCATTGGTAAACGCTGTCGCGGCGCATATACCGCATGAACAGTTTGTTCCCAACCAGCGGAATAATTTGCGGAAGAATGATTTTGAAATGGACCTGCCGCCAACCGCGTTGTACGATACAATATCACCTGTTTATTCAGAAACTGAATCCGGTGAAACAGATGTAGTCTCAGCGGTGCATCGTTTCAATGATGCTTCAATTCCTCCAGGTGATTATTTCGCCGTACGCATAAAACCCAACAAATCGTTTCCGGCAGTCTGGGGAGATAAGATCGTTATTAAAAATGTTTACGGCTCCCGTTCAACTGTAAGAAAAGCTGAATGGCAGAATGGCTGGCTGACTGCAAACTTCGATGATTTTGGTACATACCAGGCCTATGCGGATGTGGATGCACCCTTGGCGCTTCCGCCTGCATTTGGCGATACGATGGATTTCAGCGGATCGCAACGTATTATGATACGGCCGCTGGATAATTCAGGCATAAAAATATTCCGGGCAGAACTCGATGGTCAATGGCTGCGTTTTACCAACGATAAAGGACGCGTTTATATTTATAATTTTGATGAACGTTGCTCGTATGGTGTTCATTCGCTGAAACTGACGTTAACTGATATTGCCGGAAATACAACAGTGAAGAACTGGTGGTTCAGAAAGTCTGCCTACGTTGCACCGAAGAAAAAAGCGCCTGGCGGAAAGATGAAACGAACAGCGAAAAAGAAAACTGCGATAAAGAAGAAAAAGAAGAAATAACAATTGGCAATTTGCAGTCGGCAATTGGCGCATTCTTCCCGAATGATAATTTATGAGCGATTGTGAATTCTCCAAGTATGACAACTGCCAACTGATAATTGCTCACTACCTCAATAAACAATTAACAGCTAAAGAAAATGGTAACTCTCAAAGAAGGCGACAAAGCGCCGGCATTCAGTAGTAAAGACCAGGATGGTAAAAAGATTTCATTGAGTGATTATAAAGGTAAAAAGCTGGTTCTTTATTTTTATTCGGAAGCTGGTTCACCCACCTGCACAATAGAATCCTGCAACCTGCGGGATAATTATGCTTTATTGAAAAAGAATGGACTTGAAATAATTGGTGTAAGTCCAGATACCGAACAGGTACAAAAGAAATTTGAAACAAAGTATAAACTTCCTTTCCCGCTTATTGCAGATACCAATCATGATGTGTTGGAAAAATATGGCGTATGGGACCAAAAGAAATTATTCGGGCGTGAATATATGGGTGTGCTCCGCACCACGTTTGTGATCGATGAAAAAGGAATTATCATAAAGATTTTTTCAAAGCCAAAGAATAAAGCACATGCAGAAGAGATAATGGCTGCATTAAAAAAATAGTTTCAGTACATGTGAAAGTATATGCAAGGCAACCATTCCTGCTCCGTTTGCCGATTATTATCCTGTACAAAGAATATTTATGCAGAAACTCTTGTTCATTGTATTATTTATCGCACCCTTGTTCAGTTTTAGTCAATCGGATTCTGCCGTTGCAAAGAAGAATAAAGTCAAAAACTGGTCGAATGATGAATCTGAAACAAAAGTTTTTTATTCTCAGAAAATTATCAATGCGAACTCTGTTGAAGTTTTACCGAAAGGGATTATGGAGTTCAGGGTATCACATAGCTTTGGTGATATAGCCGGAGATAACGGTGGCATTAAACGCTTTTTTGGAATGGATAATGCAGCCGATATCCGTATCGGGTTTCAGGCTGGTTTGGCAAAGAATTTCAATCTTATTCTTGCACGTGATCGCGGTGTGAATTTTGGCCCTGGTTCTGTATTACAATTGTATGAATTAGGATTCAAGTACCAGATATTGAAACAACAAGAAGGTGATCCATCACATCCTCTTTCTTTAACGGTATTTGCGAACTCGGTCGTATCATCCATGACTGCAAATGTGGACGACGGCTATGAAAGTTCGTTTCGCAAGTTCAGTGATAGAACGAGTGAAACGATACAGGTAATGATTGCAAAGAAAGTTGGTAAAGTAAGTTTTCAATTAAGCCCTACATATGTTACGAGAGGGTTAGTAATACCTGGCGATGATAAGGGAATATTTGCAATTGGCGCAGCGATACGTTTACCAATTACGCAACACTTATTTTTCATTGCTGATTATTTCCATTCATTCCATTCGCAGGCAAGTAAAGATTTGTGGGCTGCTGATACGTTAAACAGGAACACGAAATTCTATGACGCCATCGGAGCAGGCTTTGAGATATTGACCGGCGGTCACGTATTTCATATCAATTTCACAAATGCCACCGAGCTACTGGAAAATCGTTTTATTCCACACACGGTTACCAGTTGGGGCAAAGGTCAGTTCCGCTGGGCATTTACCATCTCAAGAAACTTTACAATCTTCAGAGATAAAAAAAATAAATAAACGCTGTTTTTGGTGAACAAGGGTTAAACCGGTGTAGCGTCTGCTGTGCCGGTTTTTTTATTGAGTTATGTCGATTCTCATGAAAGACTATGTGATATTCCCTGTTTATTTATTTGGCCTTACCTTTACCGCAATGCCCTTTTCCACCGGCAAATATTATAATTGGCCCCGTGTGATGCTTGCAATGTGTGTGTACATCTGTTTTTTTACGGTACAATTATTCTGCATTACTGCGCCGGATAGCTCGGCTGTAATTACACCTCTTCATTTTCACAAAGCAAAAGAGAAGCAAAATTCTGTAGATAATCCACAAGACCATGTCAAGAAAACAAGGTTAAGTATCAACAAGCGTTTTCAACATGCAATCGGCGATATACTGCTTACAAACCTGGAGAATGTTACCATTCATCATCCTGTCCAACTATATTCAATAAGGCCGACGGAATATCTTCTCATTTCATCCATACTCGCTACGTCGTTGCGGGTACCCCCGCCTGCAAATGCATAATGCGGCATTGCATACTTCTTACCTCTTAATACAATCAATAAATCTGCGTTGGTGTCAAACAAACTGTCTTAGAAAGGCTCGTAATTTTTTTTGTCAACTATGAAATGAAAAGAGATGAATCGCTCATTTAAAAATATGTCTATTGAAGAACTGAAAAAATTGCTACGTAAAGAGACAAAAGCATTTATCGACGGATTAGAAAATGGTTTAAGCGTAGCAGAATTGAAAACGTTGAGAGCAACGATGAAAGAAATTTCACAGATACTTGAGGAGAAAATAAAAAATAAAGATAATCCCGGTAAAAAATAATAACAGAAGTTGCTTACACGGTATGTGAAATTGAAATGGTTGGCAGTATCCCGAATGCTGCTAACCATTTTTTATAGTATATCTTTTCGTTTTCTTTTAAGCGTAAACAGTTACTGTATAATTGCTATTTAAGATCAGGTGGAATTCTCGTCAACGAATTTTGGTACAATAAGAAATCGGCTTATTTTAACCCTCTTTTACACACCTTATCATCGAAACAAAATTGCTTATTATGAAGAACATCACCACCTATCTGCTCTTATTTTTTATCCTTGTTCTTGTTGTTGCCTGTCAGAAAGAACCCAACGAACAACTACCACAAAGCACCGGCAATAAATTAAAGACCTATACCGAAGACGTTACTGATATCAATTCAGTACATACCGTTGATTCATTTGTGTTGGCTTACGATGGCAGCGATCGGATCATCAGCATGACTTCCGTTGCTGACACTGGTCAAAAATTTACGTATAGCTATCCTTCGGGAAATACAATCGTAAAGAAAGTGTATATCGACGGCGCACTGAGCCTTCATGTAGAAGATTTTTATGTAAATAATCATGTCGATAGTTCGTTTAGTGTTAATGATGCAGGAGACACTACTACTGTAAAGTTTATTTATAACACAGCCGGACAATGGGCAAAACAATATGAATATGATTATTCAAAAGTAACGGGAGCGGTATTATTCAACACTACGAATTATACTTACGATGGCGGCGGTAACCAGGTAAAAGAAGAGGATTCTAATGGGCAGGTAATTGCATACGATTTCTACACAGACAAAACCTATTATCATCCCATGATTGGTCCGGCCTACATTCCTGTGACTAAGGAGTATCTCATTAAAACGATTACGGTTTCTTCTGGCGGATCAGTAGTAGAAACAGCAGCAGTTTCTTATACATTCGACAGCAAAGATCGCATCACGTCAGAGAAGACGGTAACCGATCTGGGTACGGTAATTATTAAACGATACACTTACTATTAATTCTGGCGAGTTTTATTTCATCACCATAGTGTTTGTAAATTCCTCAGCAAACGCCAACTGAATCTGAGTATTATAACAGAACTTCATTCTTTAGTTTAAGGAAAGAATGAAAAAGCTATTGATTGGTGCTGTCATCGTTACCCTGGTTATTGCGTGTAATGATACCGGTACAGAGAAAAAAGAAACACCGGTAGTGGTCGCAGAGCCTCCGGCTTCGAATCTATCGGGTAAAGAACTGGCCATGACGCATTGCAGCCGTTGTCACTCTTTCGTATCACCTGACATTCTTCCAAAATCAAGCTGGCCATATGTATTAAAGGCAATGGGCTTTCGCTTTGGTATTTCACCCAGTGGCATACGGCCTGATAGTTTGTTTGAAGTTGGTGTTGCCGGAGACATCGTGCGCAAGGCAAACATATTTCCCGAAAAACCATTGATAGCAAAAGCCGACTGGAACAAGATTCAACAATACTTTCTCGATAATGCACCGGATAGCATACCCGACCCTGTTCGCAAAACGCCGATACGGATCGGATTAAAACATTTCAAATACAGGGAAACTCAGTTTTCGCATCGGCCACCATGGACAACAATGGTAAAGATTCTTCCCGATAAAAAAGGATTTGCATTTGCAGATGGAAAGAAAAGACAGAACGTTTTAACCTTTCTTAATTCTGATTTGAAAGAGAACTATAGCCTTGACTTAACATCAACATTGATTCAGATGGATGAAAAGAAAGATGGTCTATACCTCACTTCGATCGGCAGAGGTGTTTTTCCAAGTGATGCACCTGCGGGTTCACTGCAGCGATTGGTAAAGAATGACTCAGGTACAAGATACACTTCTGATAACATGCTTATCCCCGGTCTCAAGCGACCCGTATGTATGGCCTATGGTGACCTGAACAAAGATGGCCTGGAAGATATAGTCGCCTGCGAGTTTGGTAATGAAACAGGCGAACTGGCCTGGTTTCAAAACAATGGTAAAGGCGGTTATGTAAAGAACGTGCTGCGGGATAAGCCAGGTGCAATTACCGCCATTATCAAAGATGTAAACAAAGATGGTTTGCCCGATATCTATGTATTGATGGCACAAGGTGACGAAGCGATATTCTTATACGAAAACCAGGGTGGTGGTAAGTTTAAAGAAAAACGATTGCTATCATTCCTTCCGCTATACGGTTCGCAATACATGGAACTGGCCGATTTCAACAAAGACGGTTTTGATGATATCGTATATGTATGCGGAGATAACGCAGATAAAACGCCGATCTTAAAAAAGTATCATGGTGTTTATATTTTTATGAATGATGGTAAAGGCAATTTTAAGCAATCTTATTTCTACCAGTTGAATGGCGCCTATAAAGCGATCGTAAGAGACTTTGATAAAGATGGCGACCTGGATATTGCCGCTATATCTTTCTTCCCTGACTACAGGCATTACCCGGAAGAGAGTTTCGTTTATCTCGAAAACAATGGGCATTTAAAATTCGATGACTACTCATTTCCCGAAGCCACCAGAGGAAGGTGGGTCGTAATGGACGCTGCCGATATGGATGGCGATGGTGACATCGATCTTGCACTGGGTTCATTTGTTTATTTCCTTGCAGAAGGCGATACAACAGGGTTAGGAAAAAAATGGTTGACGACAGGACCTTCAATGATTGTACTGGAGAATACGATTAAGAAGTAAACGATCTCAGTTACAAAGAAGATCAATAATGTACCAGTTTACGCCATGTATTTCTGAAACGATAAAATAGCGCTGGCTTAAAAACTAAATCAAACGTTTATATGAAATATTCATCCATTGTATGCCTTTTATTACTGATAGCCTGTGGATCCAATCACAATGATGCGATGACTGAACTGATGAGCGAACAAAAACTGCTGAAGGATAGCGCTAATAATTTAACCGAACGTATCGGCGACTATATAAGAAGAGGCGTTAACGACAGCGCTGCAATCCAAAAGATCCAGGTCGATGCACTTCACGCAAGACTGATAACCATTCAGCATTCATTGGATAGCCTTGCAAAAACGAACTAAGAATCTATCACCCTGATTCTACAATTATAAACCCATTATCACATCAGCACATTTGCACCTTATCACATTTGCCTCTCACCGCCCATCTATTTTCCGTACTTTCAACCCCGTCTATTAAACCTCCATTTAAAAAAGGATTAACAGCATGACTACATTGCCACGGGGCGGAACCTTTTCTGCATTTGCAATGATTGTTGATATCAATGGTTTCGGCAAACTGGCATTTAGCGACTTCCAGGGTATTGCGCAATTCACGAGTGATGTATTGATCGGCGGTATCTACTGTGTGGAAAGAAACGGCGGACAGGTAGTCGGCTTCATGGGTGACGCGTTTTATGCCATATTGCATGATCCTGAAAAAGTATTTGCCTGTTGCTCGGAGATCGCAAAAGATATGGCCAGCCAGTATGATGATTTCGCTTCCTCGCAAATGACATTTCCTTTCTCGCCAAAAAATATAGGATTAAAGATCGGCGTAGAGTATGGTGTGCTGGACACTGCCCAGATATATAGCAAGTTCCTGGATGAACAACTGATCTATACCGGCAGGCCCGTTACCTACGCGGCAAGAATACTGACAGCAGGTAAAGGCAACCGTTGTTTGATTGGGCCCGAAGCTTATAAACAAGGCGTAAAAAAATGGATAAAGGAAAGGCCGCGGTTTATAAAAGGTAAAGAAGGTGAAACGGGATATAAATATTATGTGCTGAACCTTGATGCTTCATGGACGAATTAGAAGAATGTCGGATAGAGGATGTATGATTTCTGATATAATCGCAACTCAATCTCCCTGCCTAACCTTTCAGCTCTCGTTGGTAACAAAGACGGCTTATCCCTGGGGATCAACTGGTAGTCATGAGTATGCTAATTATGGCGCTGATTCCGGCTGGACGGGAATTGCAAAAGGACGTGACAAATGCAAATACACTTCACGCGTTGGTTCTTTTCCCGCCAATGCCTTTGGGTTGTATGATATGCACGGCAACGTGTTGCAATATGTTGAAGATTGTTTCTCTGCTTCTATACCTGAATTGCCCACAGATGGTTCAGCTTATAAAGTTGATGTAGCGCTAAGCATTACCGGCGACCTTTCATTTATGAATGAAAAGAAATCCTGTGACAACCGGATTGTCAGGGGTGGTGACTGGGGCGATCCGCCCGATATGATTCGTTCCGGATTCCGCAACTGGGCGCCCGGACAGGGTTTTACATTGGAAAATTACAGGAGCGGTGGTGTTGGGTTTCGTATTGCGAGGGAGTTATAAGATCAATGGCCACTTTACTTTTGTATCCGCTGACGGAATCAACAAAGTTACGTAGAAGGAAAAAAGGCGGTTATGTTATTGTCATAGTTTTTGCTCATTCACAACTGCTATTATAGTCAGTATTTGAAAAGAGACCATGTTGTTCACACCTTCGTCGGTTTTCCTAAAACAGCACCGTCCTCAAACTCTTCATCCCGATATACATCGGGATCTGATAGCTATCGGATTTGTTACTCCGTACGGAGTGACTTCACCGGGTTCATCAACGCTG
This sequence comes from Chitinophagaceae bacterium, assembly GCA_049840875.1. Classification (GTDB taxonomy): domain Bacteria; phylum Bacteroidota; class Bacteroidia; order Chitinophagales; family Chitinophagaceae; genus JAFDYH01. The sequence goes on from JASGJE010000015.1 coordinate 158,256, forward strand.
CCCGCACGGCTTGGTAACTTACCGTCGCCAATGTAACGAACAACAAACCCGCACCTGCAAGGATAAAGATCCATGCGGATAGAGGAGCGTGGATCACATAATTCTGCAACCATTGACTCATGAAATAATAAGCTACCGGCATTGAGATAAACATAGAGATCACAACGAGTTTTATGAAATCAGCAGAGAGCAGTGCCCACAAGCCTGCCACACCGGCGCCAAGCACTTTGCGTACACCGATCTCTTTGGTACGTTGTTCCGCAACAAAGGAAGCGAGACCGAAAAGTCCAAGGCAGGATATCAATATAGCAAGGGCGGAGAATACGGAGGCGAGATTGCCGATGCGTGATTCTGTATTGAACTTTTTTTGATACTCGTCATCAATAAACGAATAAATAAAAGGGCTGGCCGGATTATACTGCTTGAATACAGGTTCCATGGCAGCAAGCGCAGTGCGTACAGGCGTACCGGGTTTGATGCGGATGGTGAATACAGCATGACCACCTTCACCCATAAAGATGGCAGGTTGCACCGGGAAATATGGATTATTGCTGATCATGTTCTTCGTAACACCGATAATGGTATATGACTTACCCCAATGCTTAACCGTTTTACCGATGGGATCTTTGAATCCGAGGATCTGTGCGCCGGTTTCATTCAAGATGGCAGCCGAACTATCGGTAAGATGTTCGCGGGAAAAGTCGCGTCCTTTGATAATGTTCCAGCCGATAGTAGGACCATAATCAGCGTTCACGAAAACGTCGCGGAAGGTGAGTGTCTTTGCTTCAGCGCTCATGCCATCCCACTCAAGGAAATTGTTTCTGTAAAATCCGTTGATGTCCGCATCAGAATTGGCAACATTGGCGATCACGCCTGTATTGAGCAGGCTTTTGCGCAGCGCTTCATAATGACCGTCCAGTTCTTTCGTATTATCAGGCACTGTGATCAGGCCACTTTGTTGATAACCCAACGGTTGGTCTTTGGCGTACTGGATCTGCCGGAATACAACGATGGTGCCGATGATCAGGGCGAGTGAGATGGAGAACTGCGCCACTACGAGAACCTTCCGCGGGTTGCTGGCGCCTTTGCCGGCTTTGAACATACCTTTCAACACCTTCACCGGTCGGAAACTGGAAAGATAAAATGCAGGATAGCTGCCCGCCAGCAGACCAGTGAGCAGGGTACAGGTTAATGAAAGTGTCCAGAACAATGTATTTGTCCACGGGAATACCATTGTTTTACCAGCCAGTTGATTAAACCAGGGCAACGTCACTGCCGCCAGTGCAATAGCGAGCACAAAAGAAAGATATGATAGAAGGACCGACTCACCGAGAAATTGCGCAATAAGATGACCGCGCAGCGAGCCGACAGTCTTACGGATACCTACTTCCTTGGCTCGTTTTTCACTGCGGGCAGTAGCCAGGTTCATAAAATTGATGCAGGCCAGCAAGAGGATAAAGATCCCGATCATCCCAAGCATACGCACATAGGCTATACGACCATCACCGACAGCATTTTCCTCATCATAATGCAGGTACAGGCTTGGGAAAGGCAGCACTTTATAGTTTTCATAGGCAAACTTTACATGAGGACTGCAGATATTCTTGATGCGGGCAGTAGCCTGCTCCGCCGTTACATTCCCGGCGAGGCTGGCATACATGCGGCAACTATGGTTTTCAAAATCATCGATATTCCTCACCCAGGCAGTTTCTTCATTGGCCATCGAGATAAAAAAGTTATAGTCGTGCAGGCTACTGTTGGTTGACTGATTGTCATATACACCACCAACGACAAACGGACGGCGATTTTCATAGTTGAATGTTTTACCTACTGCATTCTCTGTACCGTATAATGCGATGGCCGTCGATTTCGAAATGAGCGCCGTGTTCGGATCCTTCATAGACTCGGCGGTGCCGCTCAGAAAATGAAAGCCAAATATCATTGGGAAACTGTATTCTGCGGAAGTACCACTCTGTACGATACTTTTATCACCATTCACCAGTAAATGGTCGCCAACCCAAAGGGTCATTGCCGTTTGAGAGAATACATCTTTATACGTTTCTTTTTGCAGCCAGGGATTGAGCGCCGGCGATACGGTAGTACCGACATAACGAGGAGGCGTTTTCTCGTCGGTCTTACCCTGCTCCCATTGGTTTTGCAGAATCTGCACCACGCGGTTGCCATGCGGAATATCCTGGTCGATGGAAAGTTCATCGTTTGCCCAGATACCGATGGTCAGGGCAATCGCCATACCGGTGGCAAGCCCGAAGATATTTACGAACGAGTAGCCACGGTTTCTGCGCAGCTGGCGAATGGCGAGTAGGAGATAGTTTTTAAACATGTTCTTGGATTTAGACTATGGAAGAATTATCGCCAGAAGAGTGCCTGATTTTCTATAGATTAATAATCAACCAATTGATATTTTTTTACTGTTGTTAATTGTCCGGTTTCGCACACCGTATGTTCAGTTTTATACTTTTCTTTTAAATGTCACGACTATTTCAATTTAATGTTATCGAAACCTTACAGGTTTCAAAAACTTGTGAGGCCTATCCTATCTTTCCGCATTCAAAGCCGGCAAGCGCTGCTCCATCCTCACATTCTCTATCTTTAACACGCTATGAGACTAACGTTGCGCGATACAAAAACCGGTGGAGATTTGCTGTTATTCAAAGACGAGCCCGATTTCGATCGTCTTTACTACAGCCGAGACCAGTTTAATAAATATTTTACCATAGCATGGAACTATGGCGAAAAGCAACTGATAAACATCGACGGAACAGAACATGAATTTCCGTCGGATACATTAGTAACATTGCTGTTCAATCAATCATTCAGCTTCGAAGACCCTTCCGGTATCATTGCCTGGCAATTCAACCGGGAGTTTTATTGCATCATTGATCATGATGCGGAAGTAAGTTGCGTAGGTTTTTTATTTGGTTCGACGGAGCATCTGTTTATAAACCTCAACAATGAAGCAAGACAGAAACTACAATTGCTGTCGGATGTATTTGTGCAGGAACTCAAAACAGCCGACAGTATACAGAACGATATGCTGCTGATGCTACTGAAGCGATTAATCATCGTCATCACACGGTTAGCAAGGGCAGAATATATACCAGGAAAAAAGCTTCAGGATGAAAAGTTTCATATCATCCGCCGGTTCAACCTGCTGGTGGAGGCCGATTTCCGCAGAGAACATTCCGTAAGTTATTATGCGGAACGGCTGAATAAATCACCCAAAACATTATCCAACTTGTTTGCTCTTTACAATCATAAAACACCTCTGCAGGTGATACAGGAACGTATCATTATAGAAGCAAAGCGATTACTACATTATACGGATCACTCGATCAAGCAGATCACGTTTGATCTCGGTTTTGAAGATGCAGCCTACTTTTCCAATTTCTTCAAGCGTCATACGTCACTTTCCCCGCTCGATTTCAGGAGTAATAAAGCAATTGCGGGCGAAGGGAAATAATTACAAGTCTTCGGGAAGTATCGTCACGTACAGGGCCTTACCGGCAACGCATCTTTGTTGTGTTGACAAACAAAACAAATCAACACAATTAATATGAAAAAGCAAACAGTAAAAAACGTAGTATTAGTACATGGCGCATTCGCTGATGGTTCAGGATACAAAGCGCTATATAATGCATTAACAAAAAGAGGATATAACGTTACCGTAGTGCAGAACCCATTGACTTCCCTGGAAGATGATGTAGCAGCTACCAAAGTAGTACTGGACAACCAGGATGGTCCGGCTATTCTTGCAGGACATTCATGGGGCGGGGCAGTGATTACTGAAGCGGGCAATCATCCTAACGTAGCAGCATTGGTGTACATTGCGGCATTTCAACCCGGTGAAGGTGAATCAGCATTACAGTGGTTACAAACAGCAGCGCCGGCTCCTGAAAATGGAGTATTGCCTCCCGATGAAAAAGGAATCGTGTACTATTCAAAAGATAAATATCATGCTGGTTTCTGTGCCGACCTGAGTGCAGAGGAAGCAGACTTTATGTATGCATCACAGGGCGCTTTTTATGCAAAAGGTTTTATAACTAATATTACAAAGGCTGCCTGGAAGGAAAAACCAACCTATGGTATTGTAGCCACGGATGATAAAAGTATTGCACCGGAAATTCAACGCAATATGTATCAGCGTTCCAATACAAAAGTGACTGAAGTAAAGGGTAGTCATGTTATTTATATTTCACAACCGGAAAAAGTGGCTGAAATAATTGTTGGTGCGGCAGTGGAAGCGTCTGCAGGGAAGTAGAGAGTAGTAAATAGTAAATGGTCAAATCTGCATACTGATAAGTGTGCGGATTTTTTTTATTGATAGCTATAACAGAGTTCGGAATCAAAAAGTCTTAAATACAGCATTTGTATTTCTGAAAGTGAAAGAATATCTTACCGGTAGAATGATTTTAATTAATAGTTAGGTATGAAAATATTTTTATTTTTTTCCTTTATGGCTTTTTTTACGTCAGTGTTAAATGCACAGCAATTTTCTCTGCAAATCAAGCGGCCTGCAATAAAGAATATAGGTTCAATTGAAGAAAAGGCAGGAGGAAAACAATTTAAATTCAGTTCGAATATCCGGTTCAGTGTATCAAAAGGCTATTTTCCCGGATCGGATCGTTATAATCTGGATAATCCATTAACCTTTAACAGGTCAGAACCAGTGCCAATTCAGACTCAGTATTATTATTCACTTCCAGATAGTGTTGTCCGACTGATTGAATACACCTTGAACAATAGCGATACAGCTCTTTTGCAGAAAACATTTAACGATAATGCGAAGCAGATTGAAAAATTAATCGGTTGGTCTGTCAGTGATTCTTCGGAAAATCATGATGACTGGTGGGAACGGACTGCAGTATGGGAAGATACACATACTTACATCAAACAATTTATGATTATTGGATCAGGCACTTACAGAGTCAGAATATTGATTAGCTGGAAATAGAAAATCGGTACATATCGAATTTCAATTTTCCATTTACAATACAATAGCTGCCTGATAAAACTGTCAAAAAAAGAAGCTGTTTCTCAGAAACAGCTTCTTTTGGTTTTTTACCGATAACTATCAACATATTTTTTACTTCCTGTATCGCTTCACGATGTTAAACAAGAACCTTGTTGGTTCACCAATTACGCCGCCTGCTGCCCTTCTTTGTTTGAGCGCATCGGATTTATAATAAGCAAATGCTTTTGCTGTATCGGTTACTGCCGTTACGGTGAATACTTTTTTGGTATCATCCGCATCGTGACCAACAATCCTGTCGACAACGCCATTATCCATTCTTTCCTGTTTACCGTCTTCAAATGACTTTAACCATGTAGCCCAGTCTTTTACATTAGATAGTACACGGCTGCGGAGAGTAGTGGTAAGTGTAGCTGTATCCTGCCAATTAGTAGTGGTGATTGCAATCTCTGGTTGTCCGACTACACCGGCTTTCTGCATGGCCGCTTTCAGGTGAGGATTTTTAGAAAATGCTTTTGCTTTAGCTACATCATCGACTTTCAGCGCTACCATTACCATCGATGTATCCATATAGCCACGGCCGATAACATAGTTATGCAAGCCATTGGCTGTTCGTGCCGAATCATCAGCTTCATATGCAGTCATCCATTTGGAATAATCTTTCACCTTGTGAATGATCACTGCCATATGTGTTGTTGTAGTGTCAATGGTGTTGACAGGCGCCGGTTTTTCGGGTTCTTTGGTTGCTGTATCAGTTTTAGTGGCGGAAGTGTCTGCAGCAGGAGTGCTTTTGTCTCCTGCTCCGCCACAGGATCCAACTAACAATGCAAGTGCTGCACTGCAAAGCACAGCGGTAAAACGCAAGTGTTTCATTGATTTAAATTTTATAAATAAAAAAATAATGAAGGGGCAGGAAGATTGTTGCCAGGGGGTAAAGAACTATTAAATGTATGCTTATTAAAAGAGCAGGAGAAGTTTTTATTTATTCGGTTGCTGCAAATTTCGATGAGGAGAGGAGGCAACAAGACACAAAGGCAACGAGGCACATAGGCACAGAGTAACGTTTGCTTGAGCATCACTATTGACTATCGACTATTGACCGTTGACAAAGTCTTGTAAAGCTTTTACTTTGTGCCTATGTGCCTCGTTGCCTTCTTTCCGTGGTTTATAAACTCAATTACCAATACCTGCAATGAAGCCCCAGTTCTGATGCTGCAGGCGACCAACAGAATTAAAGCCTTTGCCGAAAATATAACTGTCGCCTTGCGTTATCATCACCAACTCATTATTACCTTTTTGTAATGGCAGTTTGATGCGATAGGTACCGGCATCTACGCGATCGAGTTTATATTTATCATAATTGAAAATTGATTTCCCATTCAGGAAAATTTGCATAGTACCTGTAAAGTCGAAACTGAGAAATTGCTCTTGTGCATTTTCCGCATGCACAGTGTGTTTTGCGATTACTGTTCCTTCCGGTTGTTTGAAATAACGGCAAAGGTTTACATAGTCATCACCAGCCTGGTTCACCGGTTTCCACTGACTGATCTTTTTTACTTGTTCATAGCCGTAATGCGTACCGGCAGGCAATTGTTCTGATATTTCCCAATCTGTAATGCCTTCCGGCAGTTCCCGGTAGTATACGTTGGCGAAATAAGAAACACCAAACATACTGCGCAATAAGATCGATCCCCTGTCTGCATCAGCATGCTGCATACGTATATCCATATCAGCTTTTTTATTGCCATTTACGAATACTTTGAGATGATCATCCATTACCTGGATACTGGCATGAAACCATTGCATCCGTTGTATATCGGCCGATGCCTGGTATTCACTATAGAAAACCCAGCTCAATGCACCATTGTAGATAGGAATGTATTGAATAGCTTCAATAGTATTACCGTAACCCGGTCGGAAGTAAAGAAACTGGTAATTCTGTTCATCACTGGCACGAAAACCAAGACCTCCCATTACAGCGCCGGCCATATCGAATTCCAGTTGAAAGTTTTTCATATTCACTTTTTTGTTCCAGATGGCTGAAATGGTTTTGCCATCCACCTGCACACAGGGTTTGCCAAGAAACACAGTATCCTTTAACGCAGGATTTTTATTTTCATCCGAAAGGACGCTCCAGTCGGATAGTGTAATGCCTTGTGCAAATAACCCGGAAGAAAAAAATGTTGTCAGTAGTAAAGCGATCGAAGAAATAAATCTGTTGGCCATAGCTATAATTTTTAGTGATTATGCTGGCGAATGTCGGAGAGGAGGTTAAAAAATACCTGTTCAAAGCCGTATCAAGTTTTGTCAAGTTGTTTCACGGCCGTGAAAAACCAGGAAGATGAAATGGAAGGCAATTACAAACAATTATTTACTGCAAGATTTCATAATAATGGAGTTTACAAAATAGTAATCCGCAGAACATTGCTGTTCAACATTAATTTTTTAACTTGTATCGTGCAGTTTATTCAGTGAATTATCTCTATTCCTGATTAGTTACTTACTCACCAGATTTTACAGATACACTAACGTGCAGCGATGCCGATGGTTGGTTGATTCAACTATCTGTAGAAGCATTTTCTACCCGACCGCTATCTAAAATGGATAATGGAAATTTTGTTTTAAGGCATGTGTAGTTGTTGCTTTTTAAAAAGTGCAAGTGCAGGATTTGCTGATTCAACTATGTTTTAATTTAATCAATATAAACCTTCTGTTATGAGAGTCAAAAAGACAACTGGTAACCTTGAAATATATGCTGTATCAGGTACCAACACCATCGTATTATCTATGGACATGAAGCAAAAGCCCGCTGGTATGCTAGGCTTTTCCTTTGAACGTGTTGAAACAAAATCAATGAAAAGGATCTGGTTGGAGGGACAAAAATTTTTTCATACAGTAATTCCCATCGCCAAAGAGGATCTGAATAAGGTAAAGGGACAGAAATATCCCACCCATCTGCACCCGGTGCAAAGTTTTTTATGGAAAGATTTTACTGTAGATCCGGGCCTGGAATACCAGTACATTGTAACAGCCTACACCGGTACGCCACAAAACATGCAGATACTGGAAACGGAGCAACTAACAATTTCAACAGAGAAGCATATACTTGGTAAACACGGCATTTATTTCAATCGCGGCGTATCAGGAAGTCAGTCGTACTCTGAAAATTTCAATAACGAACGACCAATTGATCCCGATGAGAATGTATTGGATCAAAAAGCCGTTGACTGGCTATCACGAGGATTGTACGAGGGTATGATTGGATTTTTACAATCAGCCCAAAAAAAGCAAAAGATATATGGAGCCTGTTATGAATTTCACTATCCTGATTTTTTACAAAAATTAAAAGCGATACAACAGTCGGGTGTAGAAGTAAATGTGGTGTATGATGCAAAAAATTACGGCACTCAAAACAAGGCGGCTTTAAAAAAGGCCGGAGCATCAAAACTTGTAAAACATGTGCGGGATAACCAGGTAACACAGGCTCACAACAAATTTTTTATCATTGCAGATAAAGATGACAAGCCTCTGAAAGTTTGGACAGGATCCACCAATATTTCGGCCAAAGGTATTTTTGGTCATTGCAATACAGGACATATAATTAATGATAAAACAATCGCTTCACGTTACTATGAGTATTGGAAACTTGTATTTCAAAATCTTGATCATAAAACATTCCAGGCTGGCGTAGCGGCATTGAAAGATGCCGCAGACATAAAAGCTGCCGACGTTGAAGATGGCATTTCTGTATTCTTCAGTCCACGCAAAACAACTGATATGCTGCAAACCTATGCGGATATTATTGAAGGCGCCGATGAAATGGTTTGTGCGATCTATCCTTTTAATATTGATAAACGTTTTCAAACTGTGTTTAAAGAAGATAAAGGTTACATACGCTATATACTGCTCGATAAACACCAGGGGTATAATACATTTAAAACCGATGATAAAGACGTGGAAGTAGTTGCTGGAGCCTATATTCAAAGCGCAGTTGATAATTGGGTAGTGGAAACCAATGCGGGTAAGATTATAAAAAGCGGCGTGGACTACCTGCACAATAAACTGATTCTGATCGATCCGCTTGGCGACGTACCGATCGTAATTTCAGGTTCGGCCAATTACAGCGAAAACTCTACAACAAAAAATGACGAGAACACCTTGATTATAAAAAGCGATGATTGGGTTTCGGATATTTATTTCACCGAATATGTGCGATTGTTTGACCATTTTTCTTTCCGGGAATGGCTGAACAGTCATCAGAAAGTTTTCAATCCATTCCTGAATGAAACGGGAACCTGGGTAAACAGCTATTTTGATAACCCTGATAGTTTAAATGTAAAAAGAAAGCTGATTTTCAAAAACATGAAAAGGGCAGTTGAAAGCGAATAATACGTGTGAATGATTTATAAAATGGGTGTGATTTTATTTACGCTTATTCAGACTCTGAAGCTGCCACGAGATTCTTCTTTATTTTAATAACCTTTTCTATAGCGCCATTGAGATATATGGCGCTATAGCAATTCATACTATCCATTCTTCAATTGATACATGCCCATATTTTCGGGCACCCAATGCCGTGATAGTTTCGCCGGTAAATAAAGAAACAATCATGAAAAAGATAGCATTCTCTTTCGCAGTGCTGTTGATATTGGCGACGGCCTGCAGTAAATCAGACAGCGGCACCGGTGGTGGCAACAATAGTGGCGCCGGAGCGCTACATGAAGCTGGATATGGTCCTTCGAATGTGCCATTTACTGCAGCGGCATGGACCCTACCAGCCGGAGTGGAACTAAAAGATTCGATTCACGAATACTCCTATTGCTGGAATTATCCACCATATACTTCTGTAGAAAAAAAAGACTGGAAAGGCATACCAACAGGATTTACCTTCTGCCTCACATTTACCAATACCACCAACGGGGTTATCACTATTACGTTTCCCCCAGAACTGGTTTTTGTAAGTTCGTCTGTTGAGCATCAGAATATACTGACCATTGATATTGGAACAGTAATCGTCAATCCGGGTATTGCCACTACGATAGTAGTACAGGGTTTTTGCCTGAATGTCGGCAGAACGGTTCCAATGGCATATGACTATAGCGATGAAGGACAGAAACTACTTTCTTATTCATTCGGCCCATCGCAAATACCGGGTGCATTGAAAGAAGTAACCGATATTGTCCATGCAAAACACATTACCATGAATGATGTGCTGAATGCAGATGGTTCGATAGACGTAAACAAGTCGGCAAAATATTCGGCAATACAGGCAGCGATCTGGGAAGTAACGGATGAAAATGGGCTGACAAAGAATACAAAGGACTTGTTGAAAAACCTGTAAACAACTCTATTTTTGATCAGCGGATAAGCTTTTATACAGCCGCTGTCGAATACCCAACTTCAAGATGAAAGCCTGTGCAGTAGTTACAGGCTTTCATCTTATTTCTACCCGATTCCCCGGAGTGCTGCAATTTGTAAGTTCTTCTTAACTTGTTTTCTTAAATGCGGCTATATGATTAAGAATGCAGGAAGAAGTAAATGGATCGTTGCAATAATATTTTACGTGTGCCCGATACTGTTAGTAGCACAAAATGCTGATAAAGCTGGTGTAAAACCGTTACCGCCGGAAGCCGTTACAATCCATGATGCTTTCTGGAGCCCTAAGCTGGCGGTATGGGATAATAAAACAGTGTATGATGTGTTTGATAAGCTGGAAGGCAACTACGAACCTGACCGGCAGAACCTGATTGACGAGAAAGCCAAATGGGGACGTACGAGAAATGCATTCCTGAATTTTGATCGTGTAGCAGAAGGAAAAAAAGATATTAATCTTCATGATGGCCCACCGTGGTATGATGGCCTGGTATATGAAAGTATACGTGGCGCTGCAGATTTGCTATTAGAGTATCCTGATCCTGATTTGGAAAAAAGAATTGATGGTTACATCACCCGTATTGCCGCAGCGCAGGCAGCCGATCCGGATGGATATATCAATACATACACAACATTGATGCGCTCCAATCAACGCTGGGGTAGAAATGGCGGTGACGATAAATGGCAGCATGATATTTATAATGCCGGCATGCTGGTAGATGCAGCGGTGCATTATTACAATGCAACCGGTAAAACACAACTGCTGAATGTGGCTGCAAGATTCGCCAATTATATTTATAGCCAGATTGGTCCGGCGCCAAAGCTAAATGTTATTCCAGGTCATGGTGGTCCGGAAGAAGCAATGATAAAGATGTACTGGTTGTTTAAAAGCCAGCCGACGCTGAAGAAGAAAATGAGTGTGCCGGTGGATGAAACACAATACTACCAACTGGCAAAATTCTGGATAGAAGAACGCGGCAATTATGGTGAGAAAGATGGTTCGCATAGCCGTAACAGTGACAGCAGTTATAACCAGGACCAATCATCTGTTTTCAATCAGCAAACTATCGAAGGCCATGCAGTAAGAGCTACATTACTGGCAACCGGCGTGGTAGCTGCCGCATTGGAAAATCATGATAACAAATACATTCAGACCGCTAACAATTACTGGAATAATATGGTAGGCAAAAGAATGTTTATTACCGGCGGTGAAGGCGCTATTGCAGATGGAGAGCGGTTCGGGAAAGACTATTACTTACCGGAATCTGCTTACCTGGAAACGTGTGCCGCTATTGGCGCTGGTTTCTTTACACAGCGGATGAGTGAACTGCAGCCAGATGGAAAATATGTGGATGAATTGGAAAGAGTACTTTATAACAACCTTCTTTCGGGTATATCGTTAACAGGCGATAAATATTTTTATGAGAACCCGCTTATAGCAACCGATCATAAACGCTGGGTATGGCATGACTGTCCCTGCTGTCCGCCAATGATTTTGAAAATGGTGGGCGCATTACCAGGGTTTATCTATGCACAGGATGCAGATGGTTTGTACGTTAATCTGTTTATCGGCAGTGAAGCAAAGGCAAGTGTGAATGGTAATGCGATCAACATAAAGCAGGAAACCGATTATCCATGGAAAGGAAAGACAACTATCACATTGAGTCCTGTGACCAGCAGTGAGTTTACAGTAAGGCTGCGTGTACCGGGTTGGGCAACAGGACATGAGAATCCTTATAATTTATATTCCTCATCACAGCAAGGTGCCGTTGTTATCAAAATAAATGGAAAGCCGATCAATACTGTTCCCGTGAATGGTTATGTACAAATAAAGCGACAATGGCGGAGTGGCGACAGAATCGAAATGGATTTACCCGTACAGCCCAGGCTGGTATTCCCGAATGATTCCATTCAAACAATAAAAGGTAAAGTGGCCATTGCAGCAGGCCCGGTTGTTTATGCACTGGAAAGTATTGACAATAAAAAACCTTCAGGCTATTCAATAGAAAAACAAGTTCCGTTAAATATGTCTTACGAGGCGGATTTATTGAATGGCGTAAATATTATCAAGGGTAAGGCAAAAGACAGCAACGGACAGGCGGTGGAATTTACTGCCGTACCATTTTATAGTATTGGCAATCGCGGTGCAGGCGAGTGGAGAGTATGGCTGAATAATAATCAATAATAAAATTGGCGTGTTTCGAAATCATTAAAAGACAAAATCCCGGTAAACTACCGGGACTTTGAGATCACCACACACAAGAAACAGGCTTTGGTTTTATAGTTGATTATTTCAGTTCAAGATTCACATTGCCTTTGCTGGTTTCCGCTTTTACGATCATGCCACCACCGTTCAGTGTTCCTTTCAGTGAACGTTCTTCTTTTGAACCGCTGAAGTTCTCAAGTTTGTCAACGTTAATACGTTTGCCCTGCAGGTCGATATTCATTCCTTTTCCTTTCGGTAATTGAAGTGTAATGTTTCCATGACTTGTAGATGTTTCAACCGATGCATCAAGATCTTTCAGGCCTATGTCGCCATGTGAAGTAACGGCAGCTATTTCACCTGTGATGCTACCACCATCTATATTTCCATGACTTGTCTGCGCATTCACTTTCCCTTTCAGATGATCCAGTTTTACATCGCCGTTTGATGTGGTAAGATGGATAGTACCATCACAATTACCTGCGGAAACATTGCCATGGCTGGTACCGATGTCAACGCCTTCGGTAATATTGCTAACATATACATCACCGTGAGAAGTGCCACCACGAACTGAGCCTTTTATTTTTTCTGCATGAATATTTCCATGACTGGTTGAAAGATCCTGTTTGCCTGTCATGCCATCCAGATCAATATCACCGTGACTGGTTTTGATATCAGTGCTTGCTTCTTCTGCAGTATATATTTTAAAGGAAATGCTCAATGCTTTTTTCCAATTCATGTCGTTGTATTTGTTTTTCGCAAATGCCGTGAGCTGGTGATTGCTGACAGATACTTCGAGTTCGTAAAAATCATTTAAACGTGACTGAATTTCTTCTTTACTAAGCTTTTCATCACCCATTCCATTGTTGCCATGTATATACACTTCCACACGGGCGTCTGAAGATTGCACTTTCGTAACGGTTACGTTTCCATGAGAAGTGCTAACGTCTATCTTATCAAACTTTTCGTTGCTAAGCGACTTTGTAATAAACGGATCTTTAAACGAATTGAACTGTGCGTGCAGCAAAGCCGGCGCAGCAATTAAAATGGCGAAAACAATTTTTTTCATTGTTCCAGTTTTGAAGATTAATGAATTGGCACGAAAGCCATGCCTGTTTTTTTATGATTGAAAATCAAAGACTAATTCGGCGAACAGTCATACTGTTGTGCGCTAATGATACAGTGATTGTCCGGTAACGGGCGAAGACATGACAATGCCTCGCCGGTCTTATTTAGTACGATTAAGAAAAAGAGAAAGTTACATGGCGGGATAATTATTTATTTATGCAGGAATGATATGCGCTTTTAATTGGCAGCCGGCAACATATTCCGGATGGCAGAGATCTTCCATTTGCCCTGGTTTTCTACTACAACGAAACTGCTCCACATTTTGCGAATACTGCCGTCGGCACTGGTTATTTCATAACGGCAATCAGCAACCGCAACTGAAGCGCTGAATAATTTTATTTTATCAACGGTCAGTGTTCGCTTGCCAGGGCTACTGGCGGAGCTTTTTATCATTCCCGCTACTGCTGCATCGATTCCATTGCGCCATTCGCCATTGCTCACAAGCTGGTCAATGTCTGATGTAAGGATTTTTTTAAGCAAAATCGTATCACTGGTTTCCCTTGCAAGTGAATACTGATCAATGAGTGAGTGGATCGCTGTTTGTTGTGCCTCGGTCGGCACAGGTTGACAAAACGTGGTACAACATACAGCAGTATTGATCAGCAAGAGCAGAAAATACTTTTTCATATAGATAGATTGAAGGAAGAGTTCAATTTCTATTAAAGCTACGAAGCGATTGGGCTGGCTGACGATGCTGGCATAATTTTATTAAAATCAGTACATTATTATTAACCGTATTTTTAAACTACTAAAAAATCAATATGCCAAGATGGATAAGGGCGCTGATCGCTGCCTACGGCGCTAAAAAACTGGGTGGCGGCTGCCTGAGTACAATTCTTATTTTCCTGGTAATTTATTGGGCATTGGGTCAATGTAACCATACTGTGCAGACTTCTCAGCCGGTGCATGGAAGCGTAATTGTAAAAAAAGCACCGGAAACACCGAGGATATGATAATTCTGCCCGGGGTTACAATCGGATTTTAAATCGTCCATGTGATTTCGCCAAATGAAAACTCCTCAGTGAACTGCCCATTATTTGTTACAAGCTGCCCATTGATGGAAACGCTGTTGATGATGGTGGTAAAATGAATATTTCCTTTTTTCAATTTTACTGTTTCATTTCGTTTGTAAAGAACCGCGTTGTAGGTTGTATAGATTTTTTCAAACCCATCATTTTGTAAAAGCGTAAAATGTTCCTGGAGCGAGGTGCAAAACTCTTTGGCAAGAGCGACCGTATCGTAGTTTTTTCCTGTTATTTGTTTTAATGAAGCCGGGTTTGGTAAATCAGAAGGAAAATGCTCCTGGTTAATATTCAGCCCGGTGCCGGCAACAGCAAATTGCCACGAAGCAGCCGAAAGTTGGTTGGTGATTATATTCTCGATGAGGATACCCCCAATCTTCCGGTCGTTCCAATAAAGGTCGTTTGGCCATTTGATACAGAGATTGTCATTTATGTATCGTGAAAGAAAGGTCCAGGCGGCCACTGCCACGCAGGCATTGAGCCGGAATTGCTGAGAAAGAGTAAGAAATAGTGGTTGTATCACTACACTTAGGGCAATGTTGGCATCTTTTTCAGATTTCCACTGTTTACCCATTTGCCCCTTTCCGGCAGTTTGCTCATGGGCGAAAAATGCAGCCCCGTGTATGGCAAGCCCATTGCGGATTTGCGCCAGGGCATAATTATTGGTGCTGTCGACGGAAGATAATTCGATAAACGGTGAACCCAAAGGTTTTATAACCGGTTGTTGTTGCAATTAATCCCTATTTTTACAAAGATAACTGGGCATGGGCCGACGTGTGGTACGAAACTAACCGGAAAACGGAATAAAATAATTTTACCCGACGTTCGTCTTATAAATAAAACTATACGCTTCAGAAATTCAATCACTAAAATAATTTGATTATTGGAACAATTGGCTTTACTCGCTACCCGTAAAAAGAGTGCTGCACGGTTGACGCGGAATTCAAAAATTATCAAAACAATCATTAACGCAATACAGCAGAAAAAAGGTGAAAATATTATATCCCTCGATCTGCGGAAAATTCCTGAAGCGGTCGCTGATTTCTTTATAATATGCGAGGCTGGAAACCAGCCACAGATAAGAGCGATTTCAAGTTATGTGGAAGAGCAGGTAAAAGAGTTGACAGGTGAGAGCCCGTACCGGCATGAAGGCCATCAGGCATTGCAATGGGTGTTGATTGACTATGTAAATGTGGTAGTGCATGTGATGCTTGGCGAAACGAGGAAGTTTTATAAACTGGAAGAAATGTGGAGTGACGCAGACGGAAAAGAGCATCGTGACTAATAAAAATCTATAGCTTGGGGATTTGCGAAACCGCAATAAAATGAAAATAAGTTTGTTAATATTAAAAATAAAATAACCGTTTTTTATAAATAATCGTAAATAGCGGAGAACAGGTAACCGATACTATGTCACAGGAACAATTCAATAAAGACGACAGGCAAAAATTGCCCCGTTTCAATAATCGACCTACGGGCGATGATAGCAATAATGGTACGCCAAAAAAAGGCCCACGCTTTAGTATTTACTGGGTATACGCAATCATTTTCGCGGTACTGATCGGCGTTCAGGTATACAATCCTTTCAACTCGAATATGGCCAAGACAACACCGAACGATTTCAAAGGTATGGTGGCGTCAGGTGATGTATTGAAATATACGATTGTCAGCAACCGGAATCTTGTACGGGTATATCTGAAACCGGAAAGTCTTGTGAAATACCAGGAGCAATTAAAAAAAGGAATCAGCGGGAAGATCAGCGATGAGGGCCCGCAAATGTCTTTCAAAATAACGGCTGCTGAGGATTTTCAAAAAGAAATGCGTGAATTCTATGACAAGCATTCCGATGTAAAACAGGTAGACTATGAAGTGGACCAGGAGAAAGACTGGCTGGTACCGATATTAAATACATTATTACCGGTATTATTATTCATTGCCCTTTTCGTATTGTTTATGCGCAAAATGGGTGGCGGGGCTGCAGGCGGAGGTGGTCCGGGTGGCATCTTCAATATTGGTAAATCAAAGGCTACTTTGTTTGATAAAGGAACTAAAGTAAATATCACTTTCGCTGATGTAGCAGGGTTAGACGAAGCAAAAGTAGAAGTGATGGAAATAGTTGACTTTTTAAAGAATCCTAAAAAATATACTGCACTCGGAGGTAAGATACCAAAAGGCGCTTTACTGGTTGGCCCTCCAGGTACTGGTAAAACGTTGCTTGCAAAAGCAATGGCCGGAGAAGCGCAGGTGCCTTTCTTCAGCATGAGCGGTTCTGATTTCGTGGAATTATTTGTGGGTGTTGGTGCAAGTCGTGTTCGCGATCTGTTTAAACAGGCAAGAGAAAAAGCGCCATGTATAATGTTCATCGATGAAATTGATGCAATAGGACGTGCAAGAGGAAAGAATGTAATGATGAGCAATGATGAAAGAGAAAGTACCTTGAATCAGTTGCTCGTTGAAATGGATGGTTTCGGTACCGATTCAGGAATTATCGTGCTGGCAGCAACGAACCGTCCGGATGTATTGGACACTGCATTGCTGCGTCCAGGTCGTTTCGACAGACAAATCACCATTGATAAACCAGACCTGAAAGGTCGTGAAGCGATATTCAAAGTGCATCTGAAGCCAATCAAAATATCGCAGAAGCTGGACATTCATAAACTGGCAGAGCAGACCCCTGGATTTGCAGGCGCAGATATTGCCAACGTATGTAATGAGGCAGCGCTGATTGCCGCTAGAAAAGGAAAGGATGCGGTGGAGATGGAAGACTTCCAGGATGCGGTAGACCGTGTGATTGGTGGATTGGAAAAGAAAAATAAGATCATTTCACCAGAAGAGAAGAAGATCATTGCTTATCATGAAGCAGGTCACGCAATCTGCGGATGGTATCTCGAACATGCCTACCCTTTATTAAAAGTAACCATTGTGCCACGCGGCACAGCTGCATTGGGCTATGCTCAGTACACGCCAAAAGAACAATACCTGTATAACACTGATCAGTTGGTTGACCAGATTTGTATGACGCTGGGAGGAAGAGCCAGCGAAGAAATTTTCTTCAATAAGATTTCTACCGGTGCACAGAATGACCTGCAGCAAATTACCAAGATTGCATACGCAATGGTAAGTGTATATGGTATGAATGATAAAGTGGGTAATGTAAGTTTTTATGATCCGCAACAGGGCGAATATAATTTTACAAAGCCTTACAGTGATGAAACAGCGAAGATGATTGACCAGGAAGTAAGGAAACTGATTGATGATGCTTACGACAGAACGAAAGCGTTGTTGACGGAGCGAAAAATGCAGGTAGAAAAACTGGCAGAAGCGCTATTGGAAAAAGAAGTTTTATTCCAGAGTGATGTGGAAACGTTGATTGGCAAACGCCCCTACGAAGAAAAGAAGACACTGGATGTAGATGATAAATTAGCAGGTGCAAATGGCGAGATATCCGCAGGCGTGCCTCCGTATGATAGTGAAGTAACGAATAAATCGATACCATAGCAGGTGCCAGGGGTAGGGTGTGAATTGTCCAGGATAAGTTTGCGGGTTCATATCAGCAACAGGCAGCAGACACCTGACAACTGAATCACTAAAACGCGACACTTCTATAACGACTATGAGTGTTTCTTCTTCCAAAGAGAACATTTTAAAAAAAATAAGGCAGGCGTTGAGTCAATCAACGCCTCTTCCTTTTCCGCAAAGTGAGGGGAGTAATTCAGTATATCATCCATTACAGCAAGAGCCGGAGGTAGAATTTGCAGAACAATTTACAAAGCTGCAGGGTAAATTTATTTATTGCCTGAATCAGCAGGAACTCGCGTTTCAGCTGAACAGCCTGGTGAAAAAGCAGGGATGGAATAAAATATATTGCCGGGAAAGAAGATTGCTGGGATTGACAGGTGATCAGCTCACGGATAAACTGACAGATGATCTCGCTAATTGTGATATATCAATTACCGGTTGTGAAGCGTTAGTAGCAAGAACGGGGTCGATAGTAATGAGCGCCTCGCAGGAAAGTGGCCGTACAACAAGCGTGTATGCGCCAATTCATATTTGTATTGCTTTCACAAATCAGTTGGTGTACGATGTAAAAGATGCTCTGCAATTAGTAAAAGAAAAATATGGCGTTGGTCTACCTTCGATGATTACGTTTGCCACAGGCCCTAGCAGAACAGCGGATATTGAAAAGACATTGGTGGTGGGTGTACATGGTCCGAAAGAAGTGTTTGTGTTTTTGGTTGATGTATGAAGTAAAGTCAATTTATCTCCTTTGAAGCCAGTTTTCTATTTTTATTCCCTCGATTCTTTCCATGTGCCTAATATTATCCGTTACAAGAGTAAGTTTGTTAACAACTGCAGTTATCCCAATAAGTAAATCAAATTCATCATGAATTATTTTACCAGTTTTACGCAACCGGACTTTTTCCTTAGCATAGTGCTTGAGACAGCCATAAATCGGTACAATTGAAAGACCTGCTATAAAATTATCAACGGCTTTGTGTGATTTGCTTGGATCATCGCTGTTTTCCGCTCCAAATAATAATTCTGCTACTGTAATTTCTGAAATAAAGCAATTTTCACGGCCTTTCTCTTTTATTACTTCATCGAGCTTCAGTTTGCCCCTTAAATAAAAAACACAGGTATTTGTATCAAGCAAATATTTCATCAAAACCTGATTTCTTTTTTTCTGAATTTTCTGCCTGCCCTGATTCCTCTTATTATTTCACGAGGAGACTTTTCAGACGCAAATGCTCCAAATGATTTATAAAAGGACTTATCCATATTTTTTTCTTTTTTCAGAGACTTTGAAAGATTTTCGATTAATTCCAATTTGTTTTCATCGCTCCAGCTTTCAATTATTTTTGAGTATGCAGCTATTAGTTGTTTATCTGTAAAACTCATAAAATCGTTTTCATAAAATTAAGAAGTAAAAGTTGAACTTTATAGCTTCCGCAATATCCCCGAACAATAGTAATTTTATCGAATGGATACCCCGAAAGTTTATCATCTTTTTGTTTATGGCTCACTCATGAGTGGGTTTAAGAGTCCCGCTTACGAATATATGAGCCGGTATTTTAACCTTGTTTCTCCTGCGAAGATCAAAGGAAAGCTATATGATCTCGGCGATTATCCGGCAGCAATTCCGGTAAACGAAAATGTATATATAAAAGGCGAATTGTACATCATTAAAAATGAACCCGAATTCTCTTATGCCATTGGCCAATTGGATGACTATGAAGGCGTGAACCCCGAACCCGGTGAGCCGCATTTATATTATCGTGAACTTACGGAAGTGGTTTATGATAATTCAACGACTGCCGCGTGGGTTTATTGGTATAACGGAGATGTAAGCGGAAAACCTGTTGTTGAATCAGGCGATATACTTCAATATCATCAACAAAAGAATAATTGAGTGCAATTGCCTTCTGATAAACGAATTTATTTTCTTTCCGATTTTCATCTCGGCGCCCCTGATCATGAACGGAGTCTTTTGCGTGAGAAGCTGATCGTTCAGTTTCTTGATGAAATAAAAGATAAGGCCGCAGAAGTTTTTCTTGTTGGCGATATGTTTGACTTCTGGTATGAATATCGTAAGGTTGTTCCGAAAGGATATGTGCGGTTATTGGGTAAGCTCGCTGAATTAACGGATGCTGGTATACCAATGCATTTTTTTGTTGGCAATCATGATATGTGGATGAAGGATTATTTTTTAAAGGAATTGAATATTCCAATCTATTTTGAGCCCAAAGAATTTGAGCGCAACGGTAAAAAATTCTTTATCGGTCATGGCGATGGTCTCGGTCCGGGTGATCATGGTTATAAGCGATTGAAGAAAGTATTCAGAAATCCTTTTTGTCAATGGCTTTTTGGTATTCTGCCGCCATACATCGGCATGGGACTTGCAGATTACATGAGCCGTCGCAGCAGGGCGCAGACTGGTTCATCAGAAGAAATATTCCTGGGAGAGGATAAAGAATGGTTGCTCATTTTCTGCAATGATCAACTTGAGAAAGCATTTTATGACTTTTTTATTTTTGGCCACAGACATTTGCCAATAGATTATCGTCTGAAAAACAATAGCCGTTATATCAATCTTGGGGATTGGATCAGGTATTTTACCTATGCAGAATTTGACGGGAATACTGTAACATTGAAATCATACATTGGCAACGATCATAAAATTATCCGCAACGCATGAAATGGTTTATTTACTGCCTGTTATTTTTTTCTTCTTCGCTGGCCTTTGCGCAGCAGGACTCGGGCTTTCATTTAGTGCGTACCCAAACGGGTGACATCGTTGACTTTACTGTAGACAATCTCGATAATATTTATTTATTCAGCAGTACTAACCAGCTAAAGAAACTGAATGCTCATGGAGATTCAGTTGCTGTGTACAATGACATAAAAAAATACGGCCGCGCTACGTATATCGATGTGTCCAATCCTTTACGTGTATTACTTTACTACAAAGATTTTTCTACCATTGTAACACTGGATCGTCTATTAAATATCCGCAGTGTTATTGACCTCCGCAAAAACAATATTCTGCAGGTAAATGCAATAGGGCTTTCATACGATAATAACATATGGCTATACGATGAGGTAAACAGCAAACTGAAAAAGATAGATGAAACAGGAAAGACGTTGCTGGAGACACCGGATTTCAGAATGCTTTTTGGTGATGCCCCTTCACCCGAATCAATATTTGACCAGGATGGATTCGTATATATGTATGATTCCATTAAAGGAGTATACGTTTTTGATTACTACGGCGCTTTAAAAAATAAAATACTCATTACAGGCTGGAAAGATTTTCGTGTAGCGGGCAAATATATTTATGGCATCACCAATGATACGCTGCAACGATACCAGATCAGTACATTCCGCGTCGACAATCAAAAATTGGTAGCGCCGATATGGCCTGTATTATCATTAGGATTTACTCCCACAAGACTGTATGCATTGAAAAAGGATATCGTTGAAATATATGCATTGCGATAGAGATAATGCGTACAGGAATTGTAATTTTAGATGATCTAAGGAAACAGTGATATGTTTAAGTTTTTCGATCAGGTAGTTTTCGACAATCCCATCAAGAGTTATTTACTGGTACTTTCAGTCATTCTCTTTATCATTCTTTTAAAGAGAATGATTTCACGGTATATCGCTGCCTTACTATCGCATGGCGCTCGCCGCATTTGGAAAAGCATGGACATTAAGTCGTTTAAAGACTTAATGATGCAGCCATTAGGAATGTTTCTCGTAATCTTTATTTCCATAGTCGCATTTCACAAATTGAAATTTCCGGCTGTGCTGGATGTGGAGATATACGATTATACAACAAAAGATATCGTTCATTTTCTTGCTACAACAATATTGATCATTTCGTTTGTTCGTTTATTACTACGGTTAATTGATTTTATAGCTGTTGTTTTGGGAAAGAAAGCCGATCGTACGACAGATCCCTCGGATAACCAGCTGATCGTTTTCTTTAAAGATTTTTTTAAAGTACTTATTGTTATCAATGGGATGCTGATGGTATTGCATTTTGCTGTCGGATTTGATGTAAAAAACCTCCTGACCGGATTGAGTATAGTAGGTGCGGCTTTGGCATTATCACTAAGAGAAAGTCTTGAAAATCTCATTGCTTCGTTTATCATTTTCTTCGACAAACCATTTGTAACCGGCGATCAGATTAAAGTACAGAATATAACAGGAGTGGTAGAAAAGATCGGATTGAGAAGTACACGATTGCGAACTGATCAAAAGACATATGTAAGCGTGCCGAATAAGCAAATGGTAGATACCATCGTCGACAATCTTTCATTACGTTCACAGCGGCGTGCTGATTTAAAACTCGAAATAGGGTTATCGGCTTCTGCTCAACAAATGGATGATCTTGTAAAAGGTGTTCGCAAAATCGTGAGCCGGAGGGAAATTGAGAACTCGTCTATTTTTATGAATGATATTGCCAGCAATGCGTTTATTGTTTCTGCAGAATATTATACAGCTCCCGTCACCATTGGTGAATTTAACAGCATCCGCCAGGATGTGAATATGCAGGTATTAAAGCTCATAGAAGAGTTGAAACTGGAAATAGCCGGTGCAACAACTGACGTACGGGTAACAAAGCCTTAACTTTTTAACAAAAATGGGCAACATACATTTTCGGCTATCCAGCGACGTATGTTATTACGGTATCTGAAGCCGCTGAACAATCCACGCATGCTATCATCGCGCATTAATTGTGCAATTATAGCTTTTGTCAATTCATTTTAAAAGGCTTCAGAAATGAATTGACATTTTGTAAAAATTAGGTACCATTGACGATCTTGTAATATTCATCGCCTTCATTGAAGGAAATAACACAAATGCCAGTATAAGTTTTGCGTACAACGATTAGTTGAATTACTAATCCTGTATAGACAAAACATACCTGACCGTTAGTATACGGCCTTATTCAACTAAATTTTTAAGAAGCGGTGCTTTTTCAAAAGCTGCAACGGCCTGAATGGATATTGGATTGGTTAATTGCGGTTATTCAGGTGTTCAGCAAGGCAGCGGTAATTTGCAATGGACAAAAGGAAATGATAAGGTAGTAATTGAACCATCGATGTAGTACCAAAAATCAAGCCACAAACATTTATTAGAGTTTGACAAATGTCAAGAGAGTAAAAATACAGGTCGGCTTCTTAGAGGTTTGCCTTCAATTCATTGAGGAATGATTTGATCTTTTCCAGCGATTGTATCACTGCAAACTTCTCCTCTGATTTTTTTGTCTTTTTCAGATAATCTTTGGCGCCTTCAATAGTGAATTTTCTGCGGCGTAGCAGGTCGTATATTAGTTGAAGATTCTTTACATCAACAGGGCGGAAAAACCGATCGCCTTTCCTGTTCTTTCGCGGCTGGAGAATATCGAATTCACTTTCCCAATAGCGAAGCAACGATTGGTTTACCCGAAACCATCCTGCTACTTCTCCGATGGAATAATATTGTTTTTGAAAAAGAAGGGCATCTTCAGGTACCGAAATCAAGTCTGCTTCAAGTCCGAATTCTTTTAAAGAACGTCTTCCGCGGGTAGAAACAGGCTTTTGATCTTTTATAATACCGGTGGTGCGAATGACAGGCTTTGCTGTTTTTTCAGATGCCTGATTTGCGGCATCAATCAATTGCTGACGTGATGAAGAAACAATGCTTGATTCTTGTTGGTTAGGTTTGTTTTCTGAAACTTCAGAAAAGTCAAATGGTATCTGGTCCAGAGATTTTGCCATAACTATAAATGAAGATACGATTGTTATCTGTTTTGATCTTTAGAAATCAAAAACAGTTTTTTCCACAGGGGTACATAAGTGGTGTTTATCAGAGGGCGTTGATGGCTTGTATTGGTTGCAATTTAGAGTTATTTAGTCACGAATAACGATTTGTTAAAGCTTTAGAAAAAAATTGATCTGTAAAAAGATTTTTCAGCGAAAGTTAATCGAAGCTTTGATTGGATGAGCTTGCTTTCTTTAATAACAGGTCGTATTGATCCGGGAAAGATCGTTATAGAAGAAATAAATGGGGTCAATTTTCTGACCATTCTTATGTACTTCGTAGTGGCAATGCGGACCAGTAGATTTTCCGGTGCTGCCAACGTAGCCAATGACTTCACCACGTTTTACTTTTTGACCAGCCCTGGCTTTTACTTTCACCATGTGCCCATACAGCGTTTCGTAGCCGTAACCATGATTGATGATAACGTGATTGCCATAACCTCCATCGCTGAAGCCAGCCATTTTTATTACACCATCCGCAGTGGCATAGATAGGCGTACCCTGCGGCGCTGTAAAGTCGATGCCCGGATGCATTTTGGTGGTTTTATAAATCGGGTCTATGCGGTAACCAAATCCTGATGCAATTCTTTTCAGGTCGCTGTTGCTTACTGGTTGTATAGCAGGTGTGCAGGCTAAAATGATCTCTTTATTTTTTAAAAGGCTGCCCAGTTCCGTATAAGATGCCTTTTGGGCCGTCATTCGGGCGGCAAGATTATTCATCGATTGAATAATCGAGTGTGTAAGCTCATAGTTAGTCATGCCCTCAATCTTCGCCAATTCGAGGTTTTTCTCCAGTTCTTTTGCCCGGGCACTATCGGGAATGGGATTAGCCTCAAAAATGGCGCGATAGACATCATTATCTCGTTTTTCCAATTCGGTCATTTGTTGTTGCATAGCCTTCAAATGATCATTCAATTCGTTGTAGTTATCTTTCAAACGTTCATTATCATTCCGAAGGATCTTTTCACTAGGCGAGCCTACAAAGCGAAAGGCGAAAAACGAAATAAGTGTAGCTGTGACGAGGGCGGCAGCGAGAAAACCAAAAATGCGCAACAACTTTACCCGCAAGGGTGTTTCCAGCTTTTCATACCGGAGCGTATTGGTGTTGTAGTAATACTTGATCTTCTTCATAAAAGCAAAGCCTGAAAACTGTTTTCAGAGGTACAAATGCCGGTCATTTAATTACCTTTGCGTGCCTGTTTCAATAAACGCCGGTGGCTTTTCTTAATTGTACCGATACCTGCTTTAAACCGGCAGGCAGACGGCAAAGATAGTTGCAACAAAGGCAAAAATCAACCTATTTATTTTTTCAAATTTATTGACAATGAGCGGGGAGCGGGAAACAATAAGCAACAGGAAATCAGCAATAGATAATAATCACTGTTCATGCGACTATTTCAATTATTCAACCAGGACACACCTGGTTTGTGCGGGTTGTCTATTGAAAATCGCTGATTCTTCGTTCACTATATTTTACTGACCATTCATTACTACTGATGATGATAAGTTCCGAAATACGACAACAATTCCTCGATTTTTTTCGCAGCAAAGGGCATGAAATTGTTCCGTCTGCCCCGATAGTTGTAAAGAACGATCCGACGCTGATGTTTACAAATGCTGGGATGAACCAGTTTAAAGATTATTTTCTAGGAAACAAGAAGCCCGTTTATTCACGGGTAGCTGATACACAGAAATGTCTTCGTGTAAGCGGCAAACACAATGATCTTGAAGAAGTCGGTGTTGACACGTATCATCATACCATGTTTGAAATGCTCGGCAACTGGAGTTTTGGCGATTACTTTAAAAAAGATGCTATAGCCTGGAGCTGGGAATTACTGACATCCGTTTATAAAATTGACAAAGACCGTTTATACGTTACCATTTTCCAGGGAGATGATAAAGAGAGATTGCCAAAAGATGACGAAGCCTATAATGAATGGAAAAAATGGATCGCAGAAGATCGTATCCTGTTAGGTAATAAGAAAGATAACTTTTGGGAAATGGGCGATACCGGCCCTTGTGGGCCGTGTACAGAGATACATTATGATTCCCGGCCGGAAGCAAACAATGACGGGCATTCTCTGGTAAATAACGATGAAACAGGTAAAGTGATTGAGATATGGAACAATGTATTTATCCAGTTCAACCGAATGAAGGATGGAACACTCGAATCATTGCCGGCAAAGCATGTCGATACTGGCATGGGTTTCGAGCGGCTTGTTCGTGTATTGCAGGGAAAAAATTCCAACTACGATACTGATATTTTTACCGGAACGATAAATGAAGTTGAAAAAATAACCGGCAAGAAATATAATTATAGTGACAACAAACAAGATGTAGCTTTTCGTGTACTGGCTGATCATATACGTGCCATCAGTTTTACAATTGCTGATGGACAATTGCCTTCTAATACGGGAGCAGGTTATGTAATACGAAGAATTTTGCGTCGGGCAGTTCGCTATTATTATTCTTATCTCGATTATAAGCAGCCATTATTACACCAGTTGTTACCGTTGCTTGCCAAACAATTTGAAAATGTTTTCCCTGAGTTGAACTCACAAAAAGATTTTGTAACGAAGGTGATTAAAGAAGAAGAAGAAGCTTTTTTGAGAACGCTTGGAAAGGGAATTGAGACATTAGGTGAGATTGTCAAATATGTTAAAAGTCTTTCTATATATCCAAGTTCTGGAACTGTTATATCGCACATACGCATGCCTACAGTCATTAAAGAATTAATGGATACAGACAAAAATCTTACAATTTATACCGCTGCTTTAAATTCATCAAGAATACTGAATGGGAAAATTGCTTTTATTCTTTACGATCGATTTGGGTTCCCTTTTGACCTTACTCAGCTAATTATCAAAGATCACGACCTAAGTTTTGATCAATCAAGTTTTGAAATGGAACTTCAAAAACAAAAAGACCGATCCCGCGCTGCGACGAAAGTGGATACTGAAGATTGGATTGTATTGGATGATTTTGCCAGGAATGAGTTTGTCGGTTACGATTCTTTCGAATCAGAAACGAAAGTGGTAAAGTATAGAAAAGTAAAAGCCAAAGGGAAAGAGTCTTTTCAATTAGTGCTGGAAGTAACACCATTTTATGCTGAGAGTGGTGGACAGGTTGGCGATACCGGTAAGCTTGTAATTAACAATGAAGGTGTTGTTGTAACCGATACAAAAAAGGAAAACGATCTTATCATTCACTATACTGAATCTATTCCTTCGGATCTGAGCGGACGGGTGACAGCAATGGTGAATGTTCAAAGGAGAAAAGCAATCGCATTACACCATTCAGCGACACACTTACTCCATGCTGCTTTACGCAAAGTATTGGGTACTCATGTAGCGCAAAAAGGTTCTTTGGTAAATGATGAACATCTTCGTTTTGACTTTTCGCATTTTGCAAAAATGACAACCGAAGAAATAGCAGCAGTAGAATCATTGGTAAATGAGAAGATAAGAGAAAATATTCCGGTTGTTATTACGCAAATGCCAAAAGAAGAAGCTTTGAAATTAGGAGCGATGGCTTTATTCGGTGAAAAATATGGCGACGTTGTGCGGGTAGTGGTTATTGACCCTACATACTCTGTGGAATTATGTGGTGGTACGCATGTCGGTTTTACGGGTGAACTTGGCTTTTTTAAAATTAAACACGAATCGGCAGTAGCAGCAGGAGTTCGGAGAATTGAGGCTGTATCAGGAAAGATTGCGGAAGATTATATAAATGATCAATTAGCAACTGTACATTCTATTCGCGAAGCTTTGAAGAATCCAAAAGATATTTCAAAAGCAATTGAAAATCTGAATGAAGAAAATGCTGACCTGAAAAAAAAGCTGGAACGTGCAGAAGCTAAACATTTGGTTGCGATACGAAATGAACTATTAACGAAGGATGAATTAATCAACGGTGTTGCCTTTGTGGGCGATATTGTGCAGGTAAATAATGCTGATGCACTAAAGAAGATTTGTTTTGATCTTAAAAATAATCTGCACGATCATCTTGTCGTTTTATGTGCTAATATCGATGGTAAGCCATTCGTTGCAGTAGGTATTTCAGATACTGTTGTTGCAGCCAGGCAACTCGATGCAGGAAAAATCATTAAAGAACATGTGGCTCCATTAATTAAAGGTGGTGGTGGAGGACAAAAGAATCTCGCTACTGCAGGTGGACAAGATATATCGAATCTGAAAGAAGTAATTGAAAAAGTAAAAGCTTTACTGAATTGATTAGATTTTGTGAAACGTGAAAAGAAAAACGTCAAACAAGGTTCGCTATTTCACTTTTCCCCTTTCACGTTTAACGAATGAACCAATGAAAATCCTGCTGTTTGAGAAATTAATAACGTGTTTTAGGTTTTGATTGTCGTTCTTTTTTTATTTGCTGGTGATATTTGCGTGTGTCTCTATATGCTATATAAGCATACGTGATTGCAAGGATGCAAAGCACAATACAAAAAATAGAGACGGTGGCGGCCATAACAGTTAGTGATTTCCAAAAATAATCCTGCGGATTCATTACGGAAATCTTTGTTGAAAATATATGTCAAAAACCACACGAGACACGTATTTTAACTAAGGATTTTTACCTCTGATGATAGTAATTCTTGCAACACACCGCCTTTTGCTCCGAACATTTACGATAGATGATGCTTCTCTTCTTTATCAATTAAATAGCGACCCCGATGTAATACGATTCACTTATGATCCATTACATAATTTATCTGAAGCTCATAAGATAATTGAGCAAATAATATTACCACAATACAAATTATACAATCATGGACGCTGGGCCATCCATTTGAGAAATACGATGGAGTTTGTTGGCTGGTGTGGGTTAAAATACGATGCAGAAAGAAATGAAACAGACCTGGGTTATCGCTTGGCTAAAGAGCATTGGAATAAAGGATATGCTACAGAAGCTGCTACTGCCTGTATTCAATATGGCTTTGAAACCTTAGGCATCCATAAGATTGTCGGGAAAGCTGTAAAAGATAATTTATCATCCATCAATGTTCTTAAAAAATGTGGGATGTTTTATACTGGTGAGCAGAATATCGGCGGTTATCCTATGGAAACTTATGCAATTAATAACCCACTCCTCCGTGATTCTGACCGCATGAACAGATTTCCGATTTAACATTTCCGAAATGTTTCGTATTTCCGGAATTGTCTTTATATTTGATCTACGAAACTTAACGTAGAAAACAACTTCACCAATATGAATAAAATAAAAGCTTACTTATCCTGCTTCCTGCTCGGAGCAGTTGTGTTGCCCGCTACTGTGATGGCTCAAAAAGAAAATAAGGATAAAGACAAGGAAAAAGAAAAGGATATCCAGGAAATTGTTATCACACGCAAAGGAGAAAAGTCAAATAAAGTAATCGTTGAGATTGTCGGCGATAAAGTAACTGTAAATGGTAAACCAGTCGATCAATATAAAGATGGCGATGTAACAGTCGATACTCATAAATATAAAGGATGGGGTGCTATGACAAGAACTCCGGGACGTTCGTTTACGATTTCAGGAGATGGCGATTCATTCTTTTCTGAAGATAATAACAGGGCAATGCTCGGGGTAGTGACAGATAAAGAAGATGAAGGCGCTATAATCAGCGAGATAACTAAGGAAAGCGGCGCTGAAAAAGCCGGATTGAAGGAAGGCGATATCATCACGAAGCTCGATGATAAGAAAATAGAAGATCCCGACGATCTTACAAAAGCTGTTCGCGACCATAAGCCAGGCGATAAAGTAACAGTTACATTTCTCAGAGATAAAAAAGAGCAGAAGGTAACGGCAGAATTGAGCAAATGGAAAGGAATGAAATTCAACTCCTGGGGAGGAAACGGCAAAAGTTTCAATTTCTCCATGCCGGAAATAGCCCCGGTACCAGAAGTTTCGCCAAGAATTCATATTACTCCATACAGTGGAGACAGTTATGGTGTATGGGACGCTTATAACGGCCATCCTAAATTAGGGCTATCAGTACAGGATAGCGAAGATGGTAAAGGTGTAAAAGTGATAGATGTGGATGACGAAAGCAATGCAGAAAAGGCAGGTATCAAAGAAGACGATATTATTACTTCAATCAATGATAAAGAAGTAAACGGAGCTGATGAAGTAGCAAAGATTGTGAGAGAAAACAAGGATAAGATTTCAATGAAATTTAAAATTATCCGCGATGGCAAAACACAGGATATTGATGTAAAAGTGCCACGCAAACTGAAAACGGCAGATCTTTAATTCAAGTATACATTTAAAGCATGTGTGTGTGAAAAAGCCCGCGGTGTTTACCGGGGGCTTTCTTGTCTATGAGGAGGTGCTTCAAGACCGATTACTCATTTCTCTCCCTGCCATAAATGGGCTATTTTTGCGTTCTTATAAAAATGAGCCGTAAAGATCAATACGAAATAGTCGTTGGACTGGAAGTACATGCACAACTTTTGACGGAAAGCAAACTTTTTTGCGGCGATAGCATTGCATTCGGCCAGGAACCGAACACACATGTCAGTCCTATTACGCTTGGTCATCCGGGCACATTACCCAAAATGAACCGGAAAGCGATTGAATACGCAGTAAAAATGGGACTGGCTTGTCATTGCGAAATAGAGAAGTATAATTATTTTGCCCGCAAAAATTATTTCTATCCTGATTTGCCAAAAGGGTACCAGGTTTCGCAACATACAACACCGATTTGTAAAGGTGGCTACATATCAATAAAAAGCGGCGATAGTATAAAACAGATTCGTCTCAATAGAATTCACCTGGAGGAAGATGCCGGTAAAAGCGTGCACGATGCCGATGTTTATAATACCTCAGTTGATTATAATCGAGCTGGCACACCACTGATAGAAATTGTAAGCGAGCCTGACCTGCGCAGCGCTGAAGAAGTATATAACTATCTGTCTGAAATCCGTAAAACCGTTCGCTATCTCAGCGTTTGTGACGGAAATATGGAAGAGGGAAGTCTCCGGTGTGATGTAAATATTTCTGTTCGCAAAAAAGGCGATGAAAAGCTCGGAACGAAAGTAGAAGTAAAAAATTTGAACTCCATTCGTAATGCAAAGAGGGCCGTTGAAGTTGAAGCCGATCGATTGATTCATCTTCTGGAGGCCAATGAAAGAATTGTTCAACAAACAAGAAGCTTTGATGCGAATAACGGAACAACATTTGCAATCCGTGAAAAAGAAGATGCAGATGACTACCGTTATTTTGCAGAACCAGATTTAACTCCGTTTCATCTGCAGGATGAGTTCATAGAAAAAATCAGGAAACAGATTCCTGAATTGCATGGCGAGCGCATCAAAAAATATGTAGAAGCGTATAAACTTTCAGAGTATGATGCGATAATTCTAACAGAAGAAAAATCCTTTTCAGATTATTTTGAAGAAACGATTCGTTATACCCACGATTACAAAGCTGCTGTAAACTGGCTGGCTGGCCCGGTAAAATCATGGTTGAATGAGGAAAGCAAACAGGTTGAAGAATTTCCTTTGATTCCCAAAAATCTTGCAGCGCTCATACAATTGGTTGGTGAGAATAAAGTAAGTTTTAGTGTAGCATCAACAAAGCTTTTTAACGCTTTGATTGGTGATGCTTCAAAAGAACCGAGTCAATTGGCAGCAGAGCTAAACCTGATCCAGGAAAGCAATGCTTCAGCGATAGAACCGATCATTGAGCAGGTATTGGCGAAGTATACCGATAAAGTAAAAGAATATAAAAAAGGAAAGAAGGGCTTGATGTCATTATTCGTAGGAGAAGTAATGAAATTATCAAAAGGAAAAGCGGATCCAAAAGTGACGAATGATCTGCTCACCGAAAAATTAAATTCATAAAAAATCAGACATGCTTCGATATCTAGCGGTTGTAACAGTGATTTCAGGATTAATTTCCTGCGGTGGCGAATCAAAAAATTCATTTACTGTTTCAGGCACAGTTAAAAACAGTGGTGCCAAAAAGATTTACCTGGAAGAAACCCCAATGGCTGGCGGTCAGCGTGTGCTTGCAGATTCTATGTTGCTGGGAAAAGATGGCTCATTCAGTTTAAAGACGAGCACAAAAGAAGAATCTCTATACAATCTTTACCTGGACAACCAAGTTTATCCTTTTCTTCCTGTAATTAATGATGTATCAAAGATCACAGTAACTGCAGACTTTAATAACAAAACTGATCCTGCACAGGCTGAGGGCTCACCTGCAACCACCTCTTTAAAAGAGTTCATGACAAAGGGGAATGAAAGATTACTCGCTGTAAATATATTAGGCAGAAAAATGGACAGCTGCGTAAAAGCGAAAGCGCCGGATAGTTTGGTTGCAAGCATTAATCAGGCAGGTACTGCAAAACTGGAAGAATTCAGAAGCTATGTAAGCCAGTTTGTAAAAAATTCAAACAGTCCTGTCGTTGCCGTGTTTTCTTTAGGCACATACCGCTTATTTAACCAGGATGAATATGATAGCATACTGACGGGTGTGATTAAAAAGTTCCCTGAAAATAAAGGAATAGCGCTGGTGAAAAAAGACTTTGATGCACAGGTAGCTAAAATGGCGCAGCAGCAAAGTGCAGGTGGCGCTGGTGAAAACTGGACTGGAAAACAATCAATAGATTTTACATTGCCAGATGTAAATGGGAAGAATGTTTCGTTGAGCTCTTTCAAAGGCAAGTATGTTCTGGTTGATTTTTGGGCAAGCTGGTGCGGACCATGTCGTGCAGAAAATCCAAATGTAGTAACGGCGTACAATCAATTCAAGGATAAGAATTTTACTATTCTTGGTGTATCACTTGATGAAAAGAAAGATGCCTGGTTGAAAGCAATCGAAAAAGATAATCTCACATGGACGCATATCAGCGATTTAAAAGGGTGGGAAAGCCTAGTAGTACCAATCTATAATTTTGGTGAGACTGGTATTCCATTCAACATTTTAGTCGATCCCCAGGGAAAAATTATTGGTGAACGCTTACGTGGGGCTGCACTTGAAGCGAAACTTGCAGAAGTATTAAGATAGTAGTAGATGGCTTTAGGCTGTATGCTATAGGCTATAAGCTTGCGGTATCGATATCATTGTTCTTATAAAATATACATCAGCAGAAAGTAAAAAGCTTATTGCTTACTTCCTTTCTTTCCAATAGAAATCAGCAACGCAGGCAGTAATACAAGGTTTGTAATTGTTGCTGAAACCAAGGTTAATGATGTCAGCCAGCCCAACGCTTTCGTACCACCGAATCCGCTGAAACAGAAAATAACAAATCCTGCAATCAATACCAGTGAAGTATAAATAATGCTGATGCCTGTGCTATGAATTGTTGTAATTACGGTATCACGGCTGTTGTAATTATGATTTGGTAGTTCCTGTTTATAATTTACAAGAAAACGAATAGTAACATCGATGGCTATACCGAGCGCCACACTGAATACAAGAACAGTTGATGGTTTCAAGGCTACTCCTGTCCAGCCCATCACTCCAGCTGTAATTAACAAAGGAATGACGTTGGGAATAAGCGAACACAGTAATATTCTGAATGAACGAAAGAGATATAACATGCACAAGGCTATCAGTAAAAAAGCCCAGAAGATACTTTCTTTCAAACCATCGATGATATAACGGCTTCCTTCAAGAAAAGTAACGCTGGTTCCGGTTAGTTCTACTTTATATTTTGTGCTATCGAAGATTTGATTAACACGTTGCTGAATACTATCTAATATCAATGGCAATCTTTTACTGCCTACATCAGCCATGTTTACGCTGATACGGGTCTGCTGCTTATCCTTATCCATGAATGACCCTATCAGTTTTGTAAAAGAGTTTTTACTTCCGGCGGAGGAATCTCCTCGCATACTCAGGTAGGGAACCAATGCTACTAAATCAAATTCGCTCGGCATTGAATAACTGTTACTATCTCCTTCAAAAAAGGCCTGCTTTGCAAATTTTAATCCTTCTGTTATACTTAACGGTCGGGCTATGTCAGGAATGGTTTGAATGTATTGTGAGAGTGAATCAATCTTTGCAAGGTTATTTGCATTTCGCGTTACACCAAGCTTCTTTTTTGTATCGACAAGAATTTCCAATGGCATGACGCCTTTGAAATTTTTCTCAAAGAATTTAAGATCAGTATAGAGCTTATCCGTCTTTGGAAGATCATCTACTATATAACCAACGCTCTGTAATCTGAATAGT
The DNA here is from genome assembly GCA_049840875.1 of Chitinophagaceae bacterium. Classification (GTDB taxonomy): domain Bacteria; phylum Bacteroidota; class Bacteroidia; order Chitinophagales; family Chitinophagaceae; genus JAFDYH01. The sequence goes on from JASGJE010000015.1 coordinate 192,459, forward strand.
CCGGCAACTGATACTGCAATAATAAGGACCGTTAAAGAATAAATTAATTTTCGATGCCCTAAAGACCAGACTTCCAGCCGGTCTAACCAGCGGTTCAACCGTTTACTATCAAGATACTTTGTGTGTTTCGCCTTTGGAACAGGCAAAAATGATAAAGTGACAGGAATAAGTATAAGAGAAATAAAAAATAGTGCAATGATATTAATTCCTGCTACTACCCCAAATTCTTTTAACACCTGGCTTTTGGTAAACGCAAACACTGCAAAACCGATCGCTGCAGTAAGATTACAAAATAGTGTTACAATCCCCATTCTTTCTACCATCGTTACCAACGCTGCATGCTTTTCACCGGTATCATTATAAGCTGTATGATATTTATTTAAAAAATAGATGCAATTGGGAATGCCGATCACAACGACCAGGGGTGGAATCAAAGCCGTCAGCAATGTAATCTTATATAAAAACAAGTGCATTATACCCAAACTCCACAACACACCTATTATAACAACTGATAAGGATAAAAGCATTGCGCTTACAGAGCGGAAAAATAAAAGAAGTATAACAGCGGAGAGAATTACAGAGATCAATAGGAAAAATTGCATTTCTTTAGAGATCCTTGTTGTCATTATCGTTCTTACCAGAGGCAGACCGCTTAAATAAACTTCCTGGTTTGTTTTTTTACCAAAATCATTAATAATGCTGACAACATTCGCTACTACATCATTTCTCTTCTTCGAATTCATCACGTCCTTATTGATGCGAACACCCATCAACCAGGCATTAGTTTGTGGATTGTATAATAAACCACGATAAAAAGGAAGGCTGAAAAATATTTGTTTGCAGCTATCGAGTTCCACCTGGGAAAGAATCGTATCTCTGAAAATAGGTTGTGCCTTTAATTTTTCGGTGGCTGAATCCTTGACAAGGTTAACGGCAGAAGGAATGCTAATGATATCTTCAACTTTATTCGCTGTTTTCAATTTACGCTGCAACGAGGCATATTCATTGAATAACGTTTCATTGAAAAGATCAGGAGTTTGTAAACCTATTACCAGCAAATTGCCATCTTCGCCAAATTTGCTTTTAAAATGCTGGTAAGCGAGGTATTTTGGATTATCAGTTGGAATCGCTCTTGCAAATTCATAACTGAGTTCCACTTTGCTGGCATGATAACCCATGAAACCTGTAAGAGCAATAACAATAATTAGAAGTGATATCCGAAAACGGAGTATAAACTGACCAAGACTTTTCCACATTTGATTCGATTTGATTATGGATAGGTACGGAAGCGCAAAGAAAAGCAATAATTAGCGAACTCCGAAAGTATGCCACACCCGCATATTCGGCGTTAAATGTAATAAAATAAGGTATGGCATACTTCCTCCTACCTTTACAATTATGCCTGATAAACTTCATAAAACAAAAGGTATTGTATTGCGCACAGTAAAATATGGTGAAACAAGTGTAATCGTTACATTTTTTACTGAATTATTTGGCGTACAATCTTATCTCGTTAATGGAGTAAGAACTTCTTCAAAGAAAGGCAGCGGGAAAGCAAATTTGTTTCAACCAACCGCAATCCTTGACCTAATTGTTTATTATAACGAATTGAAAAACCTGCAGCGGATTAAAGAATTTAAATGGAGTATCCTGTACAAAAACATTTTATCTGATGTAACAAAGAATGCAATTGCATTATTTATGATTGAACTTTTATCGAAGTGTCTGAAACAGCCCGAATCCAATCCGGATTTATTCGCTTTTGCAGAGGATTCACTGCTTCATCTTGACAGAAGCGAGACTGTTGAAGCGGCAAACTTCCCCCTGTTTTTCGCACTGAACTTATCCGGTTTTTTTGGATTGCGGATAAATGACAATTACTCTGACAGGTATTCAATCCTTGATTTGCAGGAAGGAAGTTTTGTAAATGAAAAACCTGATCATCCTTTTTTTATAGATCAGAAGGAAGCAAAGGTTACCGCTGATTTATTACGTGTAATGCAGACAGCGGAATTGAATCAGATTCAACTAAACCAGGACTTTCGACGTAGTCTTTTGTTCGCGTATGAGAAATATTACGCCTTGCACATGCAGGATTTTGGTACAATGCGAAGCTTGCCTGTTTTGAGCGCAATTCTTGCTTAGGAAAGGCAACGAGGCACAAAGGCAACAAGTAAAAGAGATGTCTCAGCTCTAATCAACTTTACAACAAGCGTGAAGATCCACTTAAGTCATGGTTGATCAAAACCACACCCGGTTTTTTCCCTTTTTCAAAACTTCCCAATTCGTTCTCCCATTGCAATGCTTTGGCTCCATTAATTGTTGCCCATTGCAAAATTGTTTCTAATGATATTTCAGGAAAATATTGATGAAGTGATTGAACTTCTTTTGCAATACTGAGCTGCCAGTTGCTGCTGTAACTATCAGTCCCTAACACAATTGGACAATTATACTTTAGAAATAAATTTACTGGCGGCACATTATTCTCGATATAAAGATTTGCGTTTACACAAAGACACCATGTCAGGTTCAGTTTATTCTTTACTGCATATTCTTTTGCAAAGAGAATATCTTCTTCGGGCATGTAGGTATTATGAATCAGGAAAATGCTTTGCCCTTTGTCAAAATGAGGAAGGTAAGATTGAATGCTGCTTTTGCCTGTTATCGGAAACGGGGATTTTTCGATGCCGAAAATTTTGAACAGCTTCAAATAATCGCCACCACCGGTTTTGTACAATTCATCTTCTGCAGGATGTTCCTGGTTATGAATTGAAATAATTTTTTGTTGCGTTTCATTATTTATGAAATCAAACGTTTTGGGGCTAATGCTGTAAGGCGCATGAGGTACTAATGTTGATCGTTGAATAGTATAGTCTGCCTTCGGCGTTTGCTTCAGTTGATGTAAAACCGATTTGTAATGTTGAATATTTTCTTCAGCCCGTGCATCTGTAAAGCCTAAAACTTCAACAAAGTTTTGCCAGTAGATTTTGCTCCTTGATTTCACCGTAGCAGTGTCGGCTGTATTGCCAATATCACCGACAGCCACAATGCCGTTATTGTACATTTCCAGTTCGGCTTTTTCAATTTCAGAGTTGATAACCGCAGGATCAAATCCTCTTTTCGTAACAACCGAACAAAGAAATTCGATTAAGCCTGTATGGGGCGGAATTACGTTTTTCAGATGGCTTAGTTCAAGATGGCAGTGACAATTGATGAGCCCAGGTGAAAGAATACCTTCGTATTTTTCAATGTCGTCACCGGCATCTGTTGTTTGAACCATATCGAGAACTTTACCGGTTTCGTCAGCAATCAATACTGTATCCTGGTCACGGAATTTGTAACCATCAAAAAACTGGTCTGCACTGAATTTGCGATAAGCCATGCGATTAATTCTATTAACTTTGCTGCCCAAAATTAAGAAATGGTTGAAGGTTAAATTCGGTCGGCCTTTAACTCTAAAAAGAAACTATGCTGGATAGATTGGAAGCGATAAAAGCAAGATTTGATCAATTAGGCGTTGCATTAACAAACCCTGAGATTGTTAATGACAACAAGAAATTTGCTGAGACCAGCAAGGAGTATCGCGGATTGGAGAAAATCGTGAATGCGTATAACGATTACAAAAGACTGCTTGACGATATTGAGTTTAACAGGGAGGCGTTACATGGCGATGACGAAGAATTGAGAGGACTTGCAAAGCTGGAAGCTCCCGAGCTGGAGGAAAAGCAAAAAAATACAGAAGCATTTATCCGCCAACTATTAATACCAAAAGACCCGCAGGATGATAAAAATGCCATAATTGAAATAAGAGCCGGAACGGGTGGTGATGAAGCCAGTTTATTCGCCGGTGACTTACTCCGCATGTATATCCGTTATTGCGAAAAGCGGGGCTGGAAAACAGCAATACTCAGCGAAAGCGAAGGAACTGTCGGAGGGTTTAAAGAGGTACAGTTGGAAGTAACAGGGGACGAAGTATATGGTATCATGAAATTTGAAAGCGGCGTTCACCGTGTACAACGAGTGCCGGAAACAGAAGGCTCAGGTCGTGTACATACTTCTGCTGCTACAGTTGCTGTAATGCCTGAGGCAGAGGAAGTAGATTTTGAATTAAATCCTGCCGATGTGAAAATGGAAACAGCAAGAAGCGGCGGCGCCGGTGGGCAGAACGTAAACAAGGTAGAAACGAAAGTAATGTTGACACACATACCAACGGGTACAGTTGTCGTTTGCCAAACTGAACGATCGCAGTTAGGCAATCGCGAAAAAGCAATGCAGATGCTCAGAACACGCCTATATGAAGAACAGGTAAGAAAACAGGAAGAAGAAATTTCCCGTCACCGCAAAAGTCTTGTAAGCAGTGGCGACCGTAGCGCTAAAATAAGAACCTACAATTTTCCCCAAGGAAGAATAACTGATCACAGAATTGGTCTTACACTTTACAATCTTGATGCCGTATTAAATGGCGATTTGCAGGAAATGATTGATGCCTTGCAGTTTGCCGAAAATTCTGAAAAGATGGCGAAGCAGAATTAATTAAATCCCGGTCTTTTAAGAGTAGAAGACTGAGAGTGATTTTTCTCTAAGGGCAAGTCCTTAAACTAGATGCTATAGAGTCGTGTTGATGAAAACTTAATTTGAGCCATTGCATTTGTTTCTATACTTTTCATAAAATACATTCCCTTAACCGGCAAAATTATATAACCATGCTTGAACAGATTGCGGACCTTGTAAAGGAATATGGGCAGGATGCAGTTGTAAACAATTCTGCTATTCCCAATTCTCAAAATAATGCTGTGATGGCTGAAGCCACACACACGATTACCGGAGGTCTGCAGAATATGCTGGCAGGCGGCGGTTTGCAGGATTTGCTATCGATGTTTACTGGTGGCGGTCAATCTGGTCAACAGGAAGGTATTGGTGGCCTGATGCATAATCCTGCAGTATCAATGATGATTGGAAACTTCGTGAATAGTCTTATCAGCAAGTTCAACATGAACCCTGCACAGGCGCAAAGCGTTTCAAGCAGTCTTATTCCTAATGTTTTAAACGGACTTATCAATCGTACACGAAGTTCCGATCCTTCAAATGAATCATTTAACCTTAATTCTTTGGTTGGTTCTCTTACCGGTGGTACCGTGGCGACAAAAGATTCGGGAGGCGGTTTTGATTTCCAGGGGTTGTTGAATCAATTCATTGGCGGTGGCGGCAATAGTGGTGGAGGCTTCAATATACAGGACGTTCTCAACCAGGTAACGCAAGGTGCGCAGAACCATCAGCAGAATCAAGCACAGGCAGGTGGCGGCATTACAGACATGATCAAAGGTTTATTTAATTAAAAAGTGGTATTTTTTATCGTAGATATTTTGCCACGCTTTGATCAACATTATTACTTGCAAAGCATAAAATAAAAAATGCATCTTTCGATGCAAAATGAATTAACAAGATATAATGTATTTATTTGCAGGTAAGTAAATACTTTCCTATATTTTTGTACAACGATTAAGATCTTTCTATTCTCTCTGGCAAATGTTTTGAATTACCTAGATCATTCTCGCAAGTTTCTTTGATAGTCTGACGTCTGATATACTATACGAATTCTTTAAAAATGCTTTAGAATTTCGTTAACAGCAGATGTAATACTATTGGCAGTAATTTTGCGTTAGATATAAAAGTTCTTACTTACACAAAGCAGTCAATTTTCTCATAAGCAGTTAGTTTTGGTTGCGACCCCTGTTTCCACAGGGGTCTATTTTTTTGCAAGTAGTTTGGTTGCGACCACTAACGCTATTATACTGCCAATAGCATCCGCTATCATATCACCTGTATCAAAAGAGCGGTTTGGGATAAAATATTTCTGCACAAATTCCATCGCTATCCCATATACACATCCACCAAGAGCAATCCACACAAAATTCTGCTGCATGGACTTTAACTTTTTTTTTCTTTTTCTTTCAACCCCGCACCAAAGGAAAACAAGCCCGCCAAAAAGGCCTATGTGAACGATCTTATCAAAGTATATTTTATCCAGCCAGTTTTCCTGCGGAATGACAGAACCCGGCAGGCATAGCAGCACCGTAAGAATGATAAACCAGGTAATTGCAAAAGGGAGGTAATTGATTTTTTTCAGCATCCGGTATTTGTTAGGTTTAAAGTTTAAGCGTTTAAGGTTCAAAGTTCACCAAATCGAAAACTCCTCAATAAAGGCAAAAACTTTCTATCGAAAGAACTTTAAACCTTAAACTATTTCTGGGTGCAAGTATAGCAAAAAAAAGGAGCCTCCAGAAGGAAGCTCCACGTTAACCAACTATAGAACCAAAAACTACTACTGTGTAGCCAAGGTAATTATCTACGTACGAATGATTTTCTCGGATTGTAGGCAGCTCAACCTGCTATAATTTAGTTTTGCCCATTGTCTGCAACTGCTCCAGGTTAGGGCCACCGGTATTACCGCGATTTTCAATTGTGATAGCAAAGGCATCTGCTTTTTGGGTGTTGTTCATTTTCAACATCACTTTGTTATCGCCTGCCGGAGAATCGAAAAGGCCAAGATCTTTAGGCTTGCCGTCTATCAGCGCCCAAAGCTGGAATTGTTTGTCAGAAGGAATATTTGGAAGATTTTTTACCAACAGCCATACATTGGATGAAGTAGAATCCCAATAAACACTAGCTGATGAAGTTGGCGCTTTTTGCAAGCCCGTAAGATTGACCACGTTTACTTTAGGATCATTGATCACCTTATTCTGATCTTCTAACGCTTTCAGGCGGCTGTCCAGTTTTGCCTGCTCTTCTTTCGTGTTTTCAAGTTGCGATTTCAACGATGAGGCTTCACCATAATACTTATAAGCAAACCAGCTGGCGACTAATAACAAAATAACTGAGGCGGCTGTAAGCCAGCGAACACCGCCCGTTCCTGAAGTTGTATTATTATCCATAGAAACAATTTTCGCTGATTCTGTTTTTGACGATTCTTGTTGAATTAAAAAATCGGCAAACTTTTGCTTCGAAATCGCGGGAGGTTCGTTTGCGCTTTCAAAGGCTTGTTTCTCCAATAATAACTCAAAGGAAGTACGAGCCGCGACCAACTCGGGATATTGTGCACAAAGCTGTTCAAACTCAGCTCTTTCTTCTGCTGAAGAAAGACCAAGTACATAGCTTTCTACTATCCCACTCGATATGTATTCCTTTATATTCACTGCTGCTCGATCATTGTTCTTAGTTGCAATAACGCGGTTCTTATTCTTGTTTTTACGGTTCCCAAAGGGATGCTCAATCCTTTTGCAATCTCCTCGTGTGTGTACCCCTGGAAATAAGATAACTCTATCAGTGATCGTTGCTCTTCCCGTAGCGTACCAAGTATTTTCTTAAGTCCGAGGTTATCCATATTCATTTTCACAGAATGACTTTCAAGATTGTCCGAATCATCCGGCAAAACCTGGTTTTTAAGATCATTTTGCCAGGATTTAGAGCGTATTTTATCAATAGATGCATTTCTGGCGATATTCAGCATCCACGTAAACAAGCGACCTTTGCTGAAATCATAGGTCTCTATTTTTTTCCAGATATTGACAAACACCTCCTGCAATACATCATTAGCAGATTCCTTTTCAGCGACGATCTGGCTGATTACCCCATATAATGCACCTGAATAGTTATCATACAGGTATGTAAAAGCATGGTTATTACGCTGCTGCAATAAAGCCACCAGCTCAGCTTCGCTGTATGTAGTCTTTGAGGTCAATAGATGGTTAAAACGAAACCGTGTATTACCACAGCTTCAGGTTAAAATGTACGTAAAAGGAAGTGACGCGGATTTGGATGATCAGCCAACCAGTGCTTCGTAGGCCGCGGCATCCAATAATTGTTCAATATCAGCCGGATTTTTGACGGTCATCTTGATCATCCAGCCCTCATTATAGGGATCGGTATTGATTAATTCAGGGGCATTTGCCAAAGCCGGATTCAATTCCGTAATCTTACCGGCCACAGGAAGATAAAGGTCTGAAACAGTTTTTACTGCCTCTACCGTGCCAAATACCACACCTGCATCAAGGTCTTTTCCAACCGTTTCTACTTCTACGTAAACAATATCGCCTAATTCTTTTTGTGCAAAATCAGTGATACCGATTGTAGCAGTGCTGCCTTCAATTTTAATCCATTCGTGATCTTTTGTATAGCGAAGATTTGCAGGAAACCCCATGTTGATTTGTTTTTTGATCTGCAAATATTATTAAAACACATGGATAAAGTCAACCGGTTAAATTTTTTTTTGATTTACGTCGCCATATTCTGCCACTCATACCGTAAAAAATGCAGTTTACCGGAATTCAATTTACCCCGCTGTAATATCAGAATAGCTTTGACGACAAATCGAAAAATTAATTATTATGAGAAGATTAGCATTATTGACTGTTACTTGTTTCCTGGTTGCGACTGCGTTTGCTCAACAGGTTTCAGGCAATATAAAAGATCAGCAGGGAAAGGCCTTATCCAACTCTACAGTTTCATTACTGAATGCAAAAGACTCATCAGTTGTAAAACTCGCAGCAAGTAATAATAATGGCGCCTATACCTTCAGTGGCATTCAACCAGGAAATTATCTAATCAGTGTTACACATGTTGGGTATGCTCCTGTTTACTCAAAAAAATTTGAGTATTCCGGTTCTGGTGAAGTAAACATTCCTTCTATTCAAGTCGATAAACTGACAGGTGATTTAAAAGAAGTAGTGGTGAACTCAAAAAAACCAATGGTAGAAGTGAAAGCAGATAAAACAATACTGAATGTGGAAGGAACAATCAATTCTGTTGGAACAGATGCTTTGGAATTATTAAGGAAATCTCCAGGCGTAATGATCGACAAAGATGACAATCTTAGTCTCGCGGGTAAAAATGGCGTACAGATTTACGTAGATGGAAGGCCGACTCCGCTTACCGGAAAAGATTTATCTGATTTCTTAAAGTCATTGCAGTCATCACAAATTGAATCGATCGAAATTATCACCAACCCTTCAGCGAAATATGATGCTGCAGGTAACGCAGGCATCATTAATATCCGGTTGAAGAAAAATAAAAGCTTTGGTACAAATGGCTCTGTAAATGCTGGTTATGGTATCGGTATTTATCCAAAATATAACGCTGGCTTATCGCTCAACCATCGCAATAATAAAGTGAATGTATTTGGCAACTACACATTCAATGATAATATTAACCAGAGCTCTATGAAACTGCATCGTGAATTACTGGATACATTATTTGATCAGCAGTCAAAGATTTATTTCAAAAATATAAGTCATGGGTATAAAGCAGGTTTGGATTATTTCGTGAATAAATTCAATACTGTTGGTGTGATTGTGAGCGGCAATGCAACAGATATGACTGTTTCAAACTACAGCCGCACGCCGATCAGCTATATTCCTACAGGAACAGTTGATCGTATTCTTGTAGCAGACAACAGCAGTAAATCAAAAAGAAACAATACAGACTTCAACCTGAACTATCGGTTTGCGGACACATCAGGTCATGAATTGAATGTTGATGCTGACTATGGTTTTTACAGAATTAAATCAAACCAGTTGCAGCCTAATTATTATTTCGATCCGATCAGCAATGCACAAACAGGACAGTTTATCTATAACATGATTGCCCCGACTGATATTGATATGTACACTGCCAAAGCGGATTATGAACAGAACTTCAAGAAAGGAAGATTAGGATTTGGCGCAAAAACATCGTTTGTAAATAGCGGAAATGATTTTGAACGATATAACGTCTATAGCAACACGAAAGAGCTGGACACGTTACGCAGCAATGGATTTAAATACAAAGAGAATGTAAATGCAGTGTATGCCAACTACAATCGTTCTTTCAAAGGATTTATGATACAGGCAGGATTACGCGTAGAAAATACAAATTCACAAGGTCGTTCAACCGGACAGAAATGGGATGGTTCGGAGTATGTTGCTTATGATTCAGTGTTTAATCGTCACTATACCGACTTCTTCCCAAGTGCATCGGTTACATTTAACAAGAAGCCAATGAATCAATGGAGTTTAAGTTATAGCCGTCGCATCGACAGGCCAGCATACCAGGACCTGAATCCATTTGAATTCAAGTTGGATGAATACACTTATCAGAAAGGTAATACACAACTACGTCCGCAATACACCAATAGCTTTGGAATTACAAACACCTACAAATTCAAACTTACAAGCACGTTGAACTATAGTCACGTAAAAGATGTCTTCACGCAGTTGATAGATACTGCCGATGTTTCCAAGTCTTATATCACAAAGAAGAACCTGGCAACCCAGGATATTGTAAGCCTGAATGTGAGCTATCCGTTTCATTATAAATTTTATACAGTATTTGCCAACGTGAATACTTATTATTCCCGCTACCAGGCAGACTTTGGCGGCGGTGATCGCAAGATCAATCTTGATGTAGTGGCTGCAACATTTTATATGCAGAACAGCTTTAACCTTGGCAAAGGATACACAGGGGAATTGAGCGGCTGGTATTCTACGCCATCAATATGGCAGGGTACATTCAAGAGCAGCCAGATATGGAGTGTGGATGGAGGCGTTCAGAAAAATTTGTTTAAAGGCAAAGCGAATATTAAAGCGTCTGTCAGTGATATCTTCAAAACCATTAAATGGAAAGGAACAAGTGATTTCTCTGGTCAGCGTACTATTGCAAGCGGTGGATTTGATAGCCGTGTATTCAAACTCAACTTTACGTATAGATTTGGCAATAACAATGTAAAAGCATCCCGCCAACGCAAAACTGGTCTTGATGATGAGAATAAACGTGTGGGTTCACAAGGCGGTGGATTGCAGCAATAGAACAATTAAAAAATAAAAACCTGCCTGTCGGCAGACAGGGTAAAAAACAAAAAATTGGCTTAGCGTCTGATTGGCTTAAATAATAAGTAGTCTTGAAAAGCAGAGAACATGTGAATACAAACCCCGGATTTTTTCGGGGTTTGTTATTTTGATTCGACAATTTAAATGACTTCATTTTTAATATCATGTTCTATTCAGTATATAATATAGATCACTAGAGTCTTTTCCCATAAATCCTAAATATCCCCTACATCCCAGTTTAGCCTCTTCGCTTAATCAGATGAGCCTTTAAAATTCTTACATCTTCGAGAGGCCGGTCACGATCTTCACCCTTACTGGTAGGCACAGCCGCAATTTTATCAACGATATCCAGGCCACTAACGACTTCGCCAAATACGGTATAATTCTGATCGAGATGGGGCGTTCCTCCGGTCGTTTTATACACTTCACGTTCATCAACAGGAATTTTTCTTCCTTTCAGCCGGTATGTTTCTACAGAATCCAGTCCCGCATCTGTAAATTTTTTCCCCTGCACAATGTAAAACTGGCTGCCGCTGCTTGCTTTTTGTGGGTTTACGTCATCACCTTCTCTTGCAGCAGCAAGAACTCCTTTCCGATGAAAAATACTTACTCTGAATTCTGCAGGTATTGTGTACGCCGGTCCACCATTACCCAGAGGCTGGCCAGATGCTGCATGTTTGCTATCCGGATCGCCACTCTGTATCATGAAGTGATTAATCACCCTGTGAAACAAAACACTATCGTAATAACCGGTTTTTACCAACCGGATAAAATTATCCCGATGTAACGGAGTGGAATCGTATAAACGCAATACAATGTTGCCATAATTTGTCACTAATTCAATATCTCTTTTCCTGTCACGTTTCTTAATTTTTATTTCTCGTTGAGAAAAAACAATCGAACTAAACAAAACAAAAAGAAGAAGGGATGATAACTTTCTCATGTCGTACAAATATTGATTGAATAAAACGCAGCAGATTCTACGTAAAAATAAAATCTGTTTTTGATCAACATTAATTCAATTAAAATATTTTATCGTTACCTTAAAGCAATCATTCATTAAATCATTGCTTGTATATGAATCGCAGAACCTTCATTAAACAAGGAACGGCTGCAACTGCCGGTATGTTTCTTCTGCCAACTGCACTCCGTAAAATAGCACCAAGTGATAAACTCAGAATTGCTCATATCGGTTTAGGTGGAATGGGCAACAATCATATGAATTGGTTTGCGGCTTTACCTGAAGTCGATATTGTTGCATTATGTGATGTTGACCAGGAACATTTGACTTCTACACTGGAGAAGCTGAAAACTCTACATCCTGATACAAAGGCTGAAATTTTTACTGACTTCCGCCGCATCCTGGAACGAAAAGATATTGATGCGATTACTTGTGCTACTCCAGATCATTGGCATGCACAAATTGCGACATTGGCTTTCCAGGCAGGAAAAGACGTGTACGGTGAAAAGCCTCTGTCGTATGATATAAAAGAAGGGCAGATGATGTTGAAAAATCTGAAGCGGTACGACAGGATATTTCAACTCGGTACACAGATTCACGCCGGAGATAATTATCATCGCGTCGTTGAAATAATTAAGGCAGGAACTATCGGTAATGTCCATACGGTAAGGCTTTGGAAGACAGGGCTACCACCAGTATTGCAAGCTGTACAACCTGCAACACCTCCGCCACCAACATTAGACTGGGATATGTGGCTGGGTCCTGCACCTTATACCGATTATGTTCCTGCACGTTGTCATTTTACCTATCGTTATTTTATGGATTATTCTGGCGGAGTGTTCGCTGATTTTTGGTGCCATATCGCCGATATAGTTTTCTGGTCATTAGACCCAAAAGGATTAAAAACAGTTGAAGCAAGAGGAGAAGCGCCAACTGAAGGAATTGGTGATGCGCCAAAATGGATAGATGTGGATTATGAGTTTGACGGATTAAAAATATATTGGACGCATGAAGCGCCAAACGTTCCCGGCGCTGCGGATAAAAGTATCGGCGCATGGTTTGAAGGCGATAAAGGAACATTGCTATGCGATTATGATACCCGGCAAATCATACTTAATGGGCAAACATTGACAGATGTTACGGAAGTACCACAAACAATTAAACGATCTCCCGGCCATCAGCAAAATTTTGTAGATGCTGTAAAGTCAAGAACACAACCTGAATCTAATCTTGAATATGCAAGAAAACTGACGTTGCCGATGCATCTTGGAATGATTTCTTATCGACTAAAGCGAAAACTGGAATGGGATAGCGAAAAAGAAAAGTTCCTTCATGATAAAGAGGCAAATGGTTACTTACATAGAGAATATCGAAAGAAGTGGGATTTGGTGTAGATGTGCGTTTAGATATTATTGTTTCGATGGCTTGATTGTTTTATTGTTTACATGGTTAAGGAAACTGCTATTGCGGAAATAACAATATAACTATTCAACAATTAAACAATCTATACTTCATTATTCTGAAAGTACAGAAGAATATGATCCTTCAAAAAATTCTCTTGTTCGATCATATTCATTTCAGGCACCGGTTTGAGTTGCTTAAAATGCGGCCAGCCATCACGATCAGTGCCTTGGAGTTCATAAAATCCGCTTGGCGCTAACAAACTGCATACGGCGATATGCATCAGATCCTGTTTTTGTTCTTTGGTAAACTTTTCCCGGATCTGCCCAAACTCCTGTATACCGATTAAAAACAAAATCGTTTCCAGGTCAGGCTTTTTGCCAAACCGTTCTACCAAACTTGCCTCCAAGTTCCACCACCGTTGCTGCAAATCATCGCTTGTAAACATGCTGCAAAGATACTGTGGCAGAAGCAAATGATATTTTCATCAAACCTTTGCTACAACTACCGCCGTACCATAAGCTAAGACTTCCGTTACGCCATTCATCACTTCATTGGCATCATAGCGCATGGAAATAATTGCATTAGCGCCACGCTCAGCGGCATGCTGCAGCATTTGCTGGTATGCTTCCTCTCTCGTTTTTTCACAAAGCTCAATGTAGATGGAAATCTTTCCGCCAAATAATGTCTGAAAGCCTCCTGCAATATTTCCCAATAAACTTCTTGAACGAACGGTAATACCCCGGACAAGCCCGAGTGATTGTACAATTTTATAGCCGTTCAGCTCGATGTTGGTTGTTACCATTGAATGATCGATCATAGCATTTTTTTTTGGTAAATTAATGGTTTAAAGAACTCAGCTTGTTTTATTCCGATAAACTGCTCAGATAAAAGCGTAAACGCATTTTACTAGCCGTGAAAAAGGAAGATGATATCTCCAATTTAAGCGTTGCCTGTCTGCTGTTCAAAATTTACCTTTGCCAAAATTTTAAATAGATGTTGCAGCTCCAGGTATTACGGCAAAACCCGGATTGGGTAAAAGAACGATTAACGGTAAAATATTTTAAAGAAACACAGCTTGTTGACACCATACTTTCATTGGATGATCAACGGAAAAAGTTGCAACTGGAATTCGATACAACACAGTCGAAGGTGAATAGCGCTTCTAAAGAAATCGGTCAGTTAATGGCGAAAGGACAGAAAGACGAAGCTGAAGGAAAAAAACAGGAAGTTGCCGGATTGAAAAATTCGTTGCAACCGATCACGGATAAACTCAGTTCGATTGAAAAAGAATTGCATGATGCTTTAATATTGTTGCCTAACCTGCCTTCAGAAAAAGTGCCGGTTGGTAAAACACCCGCAGAGAATGTGAATGTACGTGAAGGTGGTTCAAAACCGATTCTACCTACAGGCTCAGTTCCGCATTGGGACCTGATTAAGAAATATGACATCATCGATTTTGAAACAGGTGCTAAAATTACCGGTTCTGGCTTTCCGTTATATAAGGGCAAAGGAGCGAAACTACAGCGGGCGTTGATCCAGTACTTTCTTGACTTTAACACTGCAGCCGGTTACACCGAATATCTTCCACCCTTTATGGTAAATGAAGCATCGGCTTACGGTACCGGTCAGTTGCCGGATAAGGAAGGGCAGATGTATTATATGCCGGAAGATAAATTTTACATGATCCCGACATCTGAAGTGCCGATTACAAATATTTACCGCGATGAAATTTTAAAAGAAACTGATTTGCCTATCAAAATGACGGCTTATTCGCCATGTTTCAGACGAGAAGCCGGAAGTTTTGGTAAAGATGTACGCGGACTAAACAGGGTACACCAGTTCGAAAAAGTGGAGATTGTACAGATCGTCCATCCGGATAAGAGCTATGATGTACTTGAAGAAATGGTAAGTCACGTGGAGAAATTATTGACTTCGCTTGAATTGCCCTACCGCATTTTAAAGTTGTGTGGTGGCGATATGGGCTTTGCATCTGCACTAACCTATGACTTTGAAGTGTACAGCGCTGCGCAGGAGCGATGGCTGGAAGTAAGTTCAGTCAGCAACTTCGAATCCTATCAATCTAACAGGATGAAGATTCGCTTCAAAGACGAAAAAGGAAAATCTCAACTGGTGCATTCATTAAATGGAAGCTCAATGGCGTTGCCAAGAATAGTTGCTGCCATTTTGGAAAACAACCAGGCAACTGATAAAATTAAACTGCCGATTGTATTGGAAAAATACTTTGGTGCGTCCTTTATTTAATACTAAATAATATTGTAGATTTAATTATTAAAACACTACTATTTATGAAGAAACTGCTCGTTTTATCTGTTTTGATCGTTTCTATTGCCGCATGTCACAAAAAAGCAGCCCCCACAACTGCTGTTCCCGCTGCTGCGCCTGTTGATGCCACCGTTGAAGCCGGTCACAACATCTACACAACAAAATGTACAAAATGCCACGCTGCCAAAGTGGTAGATAATTATACAACTGAAAAGTGGGCTGACATTTTGAAAGCAATGATACCAAAAGCAAAATTGGATGAAACAGAAGCTGCACAAGTAACAGCTTATGTAAATGCAAATGCAAAAAAAATGTAGTTGGAGTTGCTGCATGGCAATTTAAATTTTTATATCTCTTAAGATAATTGTTAGTTAAAGGGGGTAAACGATAAAGTTTGCTCCCTTTTCTATTTCACTTTTGCGCTGTTCACCATTTTCAAAACCACAAAAACGACAGCGCTATGAAAAGGATCGCAACTCTTTCTTTTATTACCTTCTTGTTTTCAATTTCATTTGTTCATGCACAAATTTTAAAAAAGGATTTATTAATCGGAGGCTCCGTTGGATTGAGTTCAAATGGAAGCAATACTTCAAGCACAAGTACAAATGCCAATATCAGCCCAAGAATAGGATATGCCATTGGAAACAATTCTGTGCTTTACACGAATTTTGGATATTCTTATTATAGATCGGGCGGTGGCACAAATATTTCTAACGGGTTTAATGTCGGTGCATCATGGAAAAGATTTATCTCTCTCAAAGAGAGGATTGGATTATACACAAGTCTCAATGGTTCGTTTTATAGGTCGACAAACAAAACAGTAAACGGAGCACCTCCTGAAATCTATAAATTACATAACGTTGGATATACCGCTAGCATAATTCCTGGATTTTATTATATGCCAGCTTATTGGCTAATTTTAAATGTTGATGCTGGAGGCATAAACTACAATTATAGTAAATATTCAAACAATACAACCCCAGCTAGTAGGAGCTCAGCTTTTTCAGTCAATTTTCTAAGCACATTTACATTCGGTGTAGATTTTATAATAAGCAAAAAGAAAAATCAGAAGCAATTACTTTTACAGAATGAACCTCTATAAAGGCATATACTACATAAAAGGTGGCGCAGAACATGCAGCCACCTTTACATTTTTCAAAGACCGGTTGAGCGTAAAATTCAATGATGAACATAATAATGGCCGTGAAGTATTCTGGTATTACGATGAAATAGTCAAAGAAAATTTTCGCCAAAGCGGCAATTTCATTATCAGGTACAAAGGCTATCCGGAACAAATAATTGAGACATCTTCATCTGAGTTTGTGACAGAGATCGAAAAACATGTTGCTAAAGAAAATAAACGAACAGTGATAAAGGTAGTGGCAAGAGTATCACCGTTGCTACGAGTATTGTTTGTGATCTTTTTGCTTTTGCTTGCTGCTTATCTATGGTTGGTTCCTTACCTCGCAGTCCGGTTTGCCGAACGTGTTCCTGTTTCTTATGAAGAGAATTTAGGAAATAGCATGTTCGAATCCATGAAGCCCGGATTTAAAATTGATGAAAGGAAAACGGCTTACATCAATGACTTCTTTAACGAACTGCGCTTATCATCTCCTTATAAAATCAGGATCACAGTTGTAAAAGATGATGTTGCCAATGCATTTGCCATGCCCGGTGGTAATATTGTTGTGTATGATAAAATCATCTTAGGAATGAATAGCTATACAGAGCTGGCAGCGTTATTAAGTCATGAGTTTACGCATGTGCAGAATAAACACACGACAAAATCGATATTCCGTGAAATGGCGAATTCAATGTTCCTTTCGGTTATACTCGGCAATACCGGCGCTGCAAGCAATATGATTATTCAGAATGCTGATGAATTGAAAAGCCTGTCGTATGGCCGCAGCCTTGAGAAAGAAGCTGACCTCAGTGGTTTGAGAATTTTAAATGAACATAAAATCGACGGCAACGGCTTTATAAGATTATTTGAAATGCTGAAAAAAGAAAGCACCGTTAAAGTCTCAGAATGGATGAGCAACCACCCTGACCTGGATAAACGAATCGACTATATCCGGCATTCTCCGGATTTTAATAAGAATGGTATAGCAGAAAATGAAACATTGAAATCTATTTTCGAAAGAATGAAGGCCAATAATTAAGCAACCAGCCCACGTATCTATCAGCCTTTTTCAACTACCGAAACTTGGCGATCGTCGATAAACAGCGCTACGCAATTTTGTACTTTTTACTTTTGGCTTCGAAATATCCACTTCTTTAAACTTCGTAATACAGGCTAAGTCTGAACACAAAATCGTTGCATGTCGTTGACAAATGGACAAAAAAACCATCATTTGATGTGGCGGGCAGCATTTGGTCCGGCCGCTCAACAACTGCGTGATCTCGATAAGATAAATCCTTCGCTTCTTTTTAAAGCACTGCAAAAAGAATCATCAAAACAACCGGAATATATCAATGCTGCTGATAATTATCTGCAGGGATTAATGATGGGCATAAAAGAAGAAGGGCGTCGTCAGAAAGAGCTGATGTCAAAAGATGACAAGAAAATGATCCAGAAGAAAAACAGGGAAAGCATTAAAAACCTGAACCTGTACTGGATGAATGAAATGGTGAATAGTAATGCACAACTGAGGGAAAAGATGGCGTTCTTCTGGCATGGCCATTTTGCTTGCCGCAACCTGAATGTTTTTTTTCAACAAGACTTATTGGATGTGATACGCCGCAATGCATTGGGTAGTTTTCGTGACTTGCTTCGGGAAGTGTCGATGAGCGCTGCTATGTTGAATTTTTTAAACAACAACCAGAATAAAAAAGATCATCCCAATGAAAACTTTGCCCGTGAAGTGATGGAACTGTTTACGATGGGCCGGGGCAATTATACAGAAGAAGATATTAAAGAAGCGGCAAGAGCATTTACCGGTTGGGGCGCTAATGTGGGTGGCGAATTTGTCTTTCGTCGTATGCAACATGATTATGGCATTAAATCAGTGTTGGGGAAGCGAGGAAATTTTGAAGGGGAAGAAGTGCTGAACATTTTATTGGAGCAGCGACAAACAGCATGGTTTATTACTAAAAAGATTTACCGGTTTTTTGTAAACGATCAGCCTGATACAGAGAGAGTGCAATGGCTATCGGATCAGTTTTATAAAAGCGATTATAAAATAGGGTCGTTACTCGAAGATATTTTTACCAGTGATTGGTTTTACGATGAAAAAAATATCGGGAACAGAATTAAATCGCCGATTGAATTGATAGCAGGTATTGAGCGTATGTTGCCAATGAAATTACAAAACGAGCAAGCATTGTTGCTCCTGCAAAGGGTATTAGGACAAGTACTTTTTTACCCGCCAAATGTAGCGGGTTGGCCCGGTGGAAGAACCTGGATTGATAGCTCAACATTAATGATGCGGATGCGATTTCCGCAGTTGATAAATGATTCGGATACGATGAACGTAAAGCCAAAAGACGACGATGACCAGATGATGGGCAGAAAAGATGAAGAAGACGAGTCTCCAAATACCGCAAAAAATGACAAAGTAAATCGAAAGATGGGCAAACCTATCAATGCGGAAATCGATTGGAATTCTTATTTGGCAAATTTTGAAAACGTGCCAAGAGAGAACCTGGTAGCAGTTATTTCAAAAAACTTGTTGCAATCAAAAAGAGGTATCGATAAAAATGTTATTGATCAATACAGCGATAGCAGCAGCCGGGAGAATTTTATAAAAACGGCAACTATTCAATTGATGAGTACACCGGAGTATCAGTTATGCTAAAGCCTTCTTCATGTACATTAAACGAAAAGAATTTTTACAAATCGGATCACTGGCAACGGCTTCTTTCTTCGTGCCGAAGTTTTTAAAGGCATTGGAAAGTGGAAACAAAGTTCCTGCAGGAAATAAGGTCGTTGTGATCTTGCAGTTAGGCGGTGGCAACGATGGACTCAATACCGTTATACCAATACGGAATGATATCTATTACCGATCAAGACCAAAGTTGGGAATCGAGAAAGATGCGAGTTTGCATGTGACAGATGAAACAGGTTTGCACCCATCGCTCACTTCATTCAAAGAGCTATATGATGACGGAAGTTTGGGTATTTTAAATTCCGTTGGTTATCCTAATCCTGATCGTTCCCACTTTCGTAGTATGGATATATGGCAAACGGCGAGTAATAGCAATCAATATTTAACAACGGGATGGATCGGCCGCTATCTTGATGCGCAGTGTAAAGGTTGTGATAAGCCAACTTATGCTTTAGAAATAGATGATGTATTGAGCCTTGCATTGAAGGGAGACGCTTCCAATGCTATCGCGATGAAAGATCCGAAGCGATTATTCGGTACAAGCAATGAACGATTTTTTAAAGATGTATTGAAGCAACATACCGGTGGTGCTGCAGGTGAGGAAACAGTGGATTATCTATATAAGACGATGGCAGAAACACTGTCATCAGCCAATTATATTTTTGAGCAAAGCAAATTTCATCCTTCTTCTGCTGTTTATCCAAAAACTGAAATAGGACAAAATCTAAAGACAATCGCGTCATTGATTTTTTCAGACATCAATACTAAAGTTTATTATCTATCACACGGAAGTTTTGATACGCATGTGAACCAAGATGCGCAACAGAAAAGATTGTTTACAGAAATGAATGAAGCGATTGGCGTATTTACAAAAGACTTAAAAGAGAATCACAGGTTTGATGACGTATTACTGTTTACGTTTTCTGAGTTTGGCAGGAGAGTGGAGCAGAATGCCAGCGGCGGTACCGATCATGGTACGGCCAACAATATGTTTTTTATCAGTGGGGGTTTAAAACAAAAAGGCGTATTAAATGCGATGCCGGATCTGAACGATCTTGATGAAGGTGATTTAAAGTATAAAGTGGATTTCAAAAATGTGTATGCATCTGTCTTGAATAAATGGCTAGGCGCAGATGATGCGACGATATTGGGGAAAACTTATGAGAAGCTGAATTTTATTTAGATTGATAGCATTAAAAAGAGAAGACATCAAAAAGCAATGGCCTTACTTTTCTGAAGTAAGGCCATTGCTTTAATAATCAGTTTTTAGATTTTCATTTCAAAGGACTAATGATGTCTTCCCTTATCGTGATGATCTTTCGCCCATTTATCGTGCTCGGGATGTTCCTTAATCTGGAAGTATTTGGATTCATGACTATCACGAATAACAGGTTGATCATGCCTGTTGCGGAACGATGCATATTTGGTTTTGTACTCGGCATCGCGAAGCCATGGCTTTTTTTCGTTCACTACTACTTTATAATTCTTATACAGATCAAAATCTTTGTAGCGCGGCGGCAATGTTGATCTGAATACCCACTTATTTGCTTCGAGGTATACATACTGATGTTTCGGAACATAGTAGTAGGCATCGATGTCGGGCAGATAGTAGTAATCTACATGATCGTAACCTGTCGGCCCCCATACCGGTTGTGTACCGATATTTACATTAACACTTACTTGCGCATGGAGGGTTGATGAAATGCCAGTTAATGAAATGGCAAGGATGAATAGTAATACAAGTCGTTTCATAATTTGATGTTTTTGAACAGAAAATCAAACTTAGGGCTGGAATGCACGACCTCATTGTTATAATAGATAACTGCATCTGGTTAATAGACCAACGCAGATAAATTAAAGATCAACCGTTCCCTGATCACTTTGCATATTGTTCAATAATCGAAAAGAATGCGTCGCGGTAATTGTCGCTAACGGGTAATTCTTTGCCGTTAATGGTAACCGATTTCCTGGATGCTGTGACTACTTTCCGGATTGAAACGATATAAGAACGATGAATGCGGATGAATTCATTTTTGTCCAGCAGATCTTCAAAATACTTGAGATTGTGCAGGATAATCAATGGCGTTGGTGAAGTAGAAAGATGAATCTTGGTATAATCCTTAAATCCTTCCAGGTAAAGCATATCGTCGTAAAATACTTTATGCAGTTTATGCGACGCATTGATAAAGAAGTATTCTTTATTGCCACGGCTGACTTTATTCTTCTTCAGCTCAAGGTATTCCTGTACTCTGTTACATGCCGCAAGAAATTTCTCAAACGAGACCGGCTTTAGTAAATAATCCATTGCCTGCAACTCAAAGCCATTGATAGCATATTCACTGTAAGCAGTTATAAAAATCAACTCTGGCTTTTTTGATAAGGATTTGAAAAAATCAATACCAGAAATATCCGGCATTTTGATATCGAGAAACAAAAGATCGATATCGCCGGATTCCAGCAAAGGCAAAGCCTGCAAAGGCTCTTCAAATTTACCCGCCAGTTTGAGGTATGGCGTTTTGCTTACATAGTCTTCCAATAATTGGAGCGCCAGGGGTTCGTCGTCGATAATAACACAGTTAATCACTTTAAATCGAGTTTTAAGTTTACAATGTAGAGACCATTGGAGTCGTCGATAGCGAGGGTATGTTTTCCGGGATAAAGTAGTTCCAGTCTACGTTTGACGTTTTTTAATCCTAATCCCCCTTGCGTGAAAGTATTTTTTTTGATAATGGGATTGGAAACAAGCAGTGTTAATGTTTTTTCAAAAACGGCAATCTCAATTTTAATCACCGAGGCCTGTGTATAGCTGATGCCGTGTTTAAAAGCGTTTTCGATAAAAGAAATCAGCATGAGCGGCGCAATAGTGTTTCCTTCCAGCTTGCCATTTACCGTGTACCGTAATGTGATCTTGGAGGAAAGCCTGATCCGTTGAAGATCAATATAATTATTCAGGTATTGTATATCCTTTTCAAGGGCTACTTTTTCCTCACTTGACTCATATAATACATAGCGAAGCAGCTCTGATAATTTGAGCACCGAGTACTCCGTATGTTCCGATCGGTTGTGCGCTTGCGAATAAATGCTATTCAGGGTATTGAACAGGAAATGAGGATTAATCTGGGATTTCAATGAATTTACCTCGGCATTAAGATTCAGGTTTTCCAGAGTCTTTTTTTCATTCTGACTTTTGATAAATGAAAATGCCAGGCGAATCATTCCTCCCGCAAGCAATAAAAAGATACAAAGCGAAATTGTTCTGTTGACCGAAAAGAAAATAATCCGGAGAGGAATTCCCAAAAATGTTTTTTCCGGGAAAGGCATGCGCATTCCAGGAAAATTATTAACTGTTGTATCGGCAGGCAAATTAAATTCCGGAGATGAAAGCCTTCTTGGACCTCTTTCCATATTTCCTGAAGTCGTTACAAATTGCTGGAATCCACGAAATATTTTTTCACGAAGGAATGTGTCGGTAAGTAAAATAAAAATCAATGAGACAGCTATCCAGATGAAGTAGACTCTGAATTTTCTTGATTCAAAATAACGGGGGAGTAAATAATAATAATTGAGATAAAACAGACCAATTGGTAACAGTTTGCTTAGAAATTCCCGGTACCAGAAAGTTCTGTCATCTACCCGAACAGGATAAAATAAAAGAGGAAGTTGTAAAAAAAGCAGCCATATTGATATATGTATGATAACGATTACCAGCAAATGCATCCTGCTTTTCGTTTTACGAAAACCAAGCAGCGTATATAGAAAGTTATTCCAGCTTTTTTTATTGGTTATTGCTGTTTCCATCAGCCCCTAATATTTTATCAATGTCAGTTTTAGTCAGGGTGAGGTGTTCGCCGTTTTTCATTTTCTGAACAACGATATCGGCTGTCTTTTGTGCTTTTTCTTTGTCGGGAAAAGGCTTTTCATGCTGTAGAACAGGGATCGATTCCTGGTGAATGACGATTGAATCATTTACAAGAATATCATAGCCCCAGCCGGAACCATTATTCAATTGAAAAACCCGGCTTTCGATATGACGCCGGGTTTTTCCTTTATTCAGTGCCGTAATCAGAATTGCTGCTGAAATAATAATCGATACAGCAATAACGATTGTGTTGTGTTTTTTAGTCGCCATCAACTTTAGCATCATCAGGGTGGAATTCAAATGCATTGTCAAAAACAAGTGATCCGCTTTTGCCGGTGATTACAAATCCGCGGTCTGAGAGAGAGAAAGCGAGAGCGCCTTCACGGGCTGCACCTTCAAAAGCAGTTTTTTGTAACCATTGATCTTGCGATGGATCGTATCTCCATGTTGTTGTAGATAAAGACCCGCTTGTTCCTGTTGTTAAATAAGCATAAGCGCCCATGATGAAAGTAACACCATTCTGACGAGCTATATAGCTGCTTGTAGTAGTTCCATAGTCATCATCATATGTTTCATCACTGTAGTTATAGATTGGTCTTTTCTGTGTCCATGTGTCAGAAGAAGGATCGTATGACCACATATCTTTCAACACAGCTCCATTGTTGTTTCCGGATACTACATAGGCAATGTTATTCATTACGAAAACATTAGCGCCTGTTCTTTTAGAACCACCGATACTTGATTTCTGAATCCATTGGCTGCCAGTTGCTGCATTAGGATCAAATTGATATAAATCTTTCAAATAGTTACCATCGGTGCCAGATGATACATATCCGTTATTGCCGATTCCAAAAGCGAAAGCATCATATCTTGCTGTACCTGCAAAATCGTCTTTCTGTGTCCAAGTGTCTGCAGCAGGATCATATTCCCAAAAGTCTTTCATATAGTTCACGCCATCGAAACCGGTTCCTACATAACCTTTGCCATTAATAGTAAATGCAACGGCAGAATACCGGCCAACTGTCGGCATATCTGCCTTTTGAGACCAGTATTTTTTGTCAAGATTGAAAACCCACAGATCTTTAAAGTAATCACGAGCACTATATCCTGTAGCTATATAGGCGTCGGTTCCAATTGTGAAAGTAACCGCTTCTCCTCTTGCATAACCATCAAAATCCGAAGAACTTGTCCAGTTTCCAATTAAATCGGCGTTAGGATCGGTATGTTTGGTACAACTTTGAGAAACAAATAGGGACGAGATTATTAAAGAACCACCAAGCAGGTATGCATATGCTTTTCTCATTTTGCGATAAATTTTCGTAAATGTATTGGGTAGGCTTCTGAACGCTATCACAAAATAGATAAATAATATGTTTTCATAGACAAATATTCATTTTATATCGACGTTCATGTTTTTTTACCAGACTTGGCATAATCGGAAGGAGTTATATATTTGTCTATCTGTTATGCCGATTCGTAGATTAATAATGCTTGTTTATCTACTATAACAATTTTTGCGTAACAGGCCTGAATATATTGCGGGATTATAAAGAAAGAATGCAGCGTAAGTGTATGAATGTCAAAACAACCAGAACAACTGTACTCCTGATTGTACCTCTGCTTTGCCTGATGCTGTCCTGTGAAAGGAAGCAGATCGATTTTGGCACGGTTCCGGAGAACAGTTATACGCATCTGATTTTTATAGATTCTGTTGGCGTGAATTTGTCAACAGTTCTTATCGACTCATTTTCAACTGGTAATGCGACTTCTTACTTAATTGGTAAATATAAAGATCCTTATCTTGGATTGGTGAAAACGCAGCCGTTCTTCCAACTTAATAAACCTTCGTCGATACCGGATATTTCTAATCTGGCAGTTTTTGATTCGCTTACCTGCATTCTGCAGCCTAATAAGTATTATTATGGAGATACAACAAAGCAGATCACCGTTAACGTGCATGAATTATCCCAGGATATTGCTCTGAGCTATAATGATCTCCTTTATAACACTTCAAAATTTGACGTAAAGCCAACACCGCTTGGATCGACAACTGTTACTGTTCGTCCGAACTCAGGTGATTCAATTTTTGTTCGACTTGATGACGCTAAAGGACTGGAGCTCTTCAGTAAGCTCAGAAGTAAAGATGACCAGGTTTCCACACTGGCAAGTTTTCAGAATTATTTCAAAGGAATGTCCCTCACAACTGGTGACGGTGACACTTCTTCAGTATATGGTATCAAGGATACGGTAATCATGCGGGTGAGTTATCATTACAATGATCCTTTCCCGGTTACAAACACGATCGATTTTATATCGTTGTTGAATACAGAAGGATTTAACCAGATCCTAACCGATCGTAGCGGTACAGGATTGGTTTCAACAAACAGGGGAATCAATGAAATACCCTCTTCGGCAACGAATCATCTCTCTTATAGTCAGGCCGCTACAGGTTTATATCTCAAAATGACTTTTCCTGGCTTACAGGGAGTGCTTCAGACGGATAATATTGTGCGGCTGTTGAAAGCAGAATTGATTATCCGGCCGCTCTACCAATCGTTCGATATGGGCACGTTGAAACTACCTTCAAAACTTTTTCTGGTGCAGACGGATGGCACGAATCTGCCATCGTACTCTGTAACAGCGCCTGGCGGAAGCGGCGTACAATACATAGATCCGACTCTCGATCAATTGTATAAGCGAGATAACTATTACAGTTTTGACGTAACAAACCCAATCAGTACAATGCTTGCAAATCCCGGAGCAGGTGACGGCGGTTTTTTTGCCATCCAGGGTTTTGCAGGGTCAACATTGCAGCTTGACAGGATAATAGCCGGCGACTATACAACATCTCAACCAAATTATACAACCCAACTGCGTTTGTCTGTTCTGGTTATTAATAAATGATATAATGAAATCATCCAGATATAAACAACTGTGTTTTTTGATTGCTGCAAACTTTGCGTGCTGTTACGCTTTTTCACAAAACACGAATAACCCTTATTCTGTTTATGGAATAGGTGATATTGATAATGGCGTGTACAACCGCACCAGCGGAATGGGGGGTACAGGAATCGCTCAGAAATCATCTGTCTTTTTAATTGATAATAACCCTGCTTCAATCGCCGGCCTTTACAGAAGTTTTATTGTTGGAACAATGGGAGCAACAGGTCAGACAAATACTTTCAGAGGCACTCCAATTACCAGTGACAATAATAACAGCAAAGATTTCTGGATCAAACGTTTCGCATTGGCGGTTAAAATAAATAAGTTTTGGGCAAGTGGTTTTGGTTTCCGTCAGTTCAGTAATGTAAACTACAATTTAAATGGTACGCGGTTTATTGAGGGATCTGCCGATGCGTACGCTATTACTTACCAGGGTGATGGGGGGTTAAACGAATACTACTGGACCAATGCTGTTTCATTGGGAAAACATTTCTCGATTGGTGTAAAATCCTCTTTCATCGGCGGTTCTATTAATCAAAACGAAACGCTGAACGAAGCTTCTTTGACTGCATCAATATCTACAAAACAACAGGACTATTACAGAAACTTCCGTTTCCAGGGGGGCTTTATTTACGAAACACTGATCAACAAAAACTGGAGCGCTTCTATTGGAGGAAAGTATGCGCATAAAACGGGTTTGATTTATGACCGCACATTGACGGTGACTGAAAACAGCGCCAGCGTGGAAACGAATAAATACATTACAGGTGGTACATTTTATCTGCCACAAAGCTTCGGTGGTGGTATTGCCGTAAAGCACGGCTACAAATCTACCTATGCAGTTGATTATTCTTATGATGACTGGTCATCCCTCCACGTTCGCGGGCAGGGCTGGCAATTAACCAGCAGCCAGCGAATTTCCGCAGGGGCCGAGTTTTCAAGTTATAGGAATGACAGAGGTGTAGTAGTAGAAAGAAGATTTTACCAGGTGGGTGCTTATTATAACAACTCCTATATACAGGTACGTAACACACCAATCAACGATTGGGGAGTGACTGTTGGTATGGGCGGTTCACTAAAGAACCAGTTTCTCTATTCACTTTCTCTGCAGGGAGGTGTAAAAGGAACAACAACGCAGAACCTGATCAAGCAAACTTTTGTAGGCGTTACATTCAGTGTTTCTTACCGGGATTTCCTTTTAAGTAAAGGGAAAGTTTACGCTGACTAATTTAATGGATCGACGGCATCGGCGCTGCGCTTACTGTATGGAATGCGTCGTAAGTCAGTACGCCTCCAAATGCAATCATAGATATAACCAGGCCTATCATAAAGATGTTGTAGGATATGCGCAGGTATTTATATTTCTTCGCCAATACTACGCCCAGGTAATAAATGTCTTTTATAATGCTGCCATACAGATAGTCTTTATCTGCCATCATTTCTTTCATTGCCCAATCATATTCTTCAAGCCCCATACTATGAAAATTACCAAAGAACAACAGGTTGGTTTTTTTGTGGAAAATATCTTCGCGGGTAAATGTACCTCTCGATACGTTCGGTCTGGTTGCGAGTACTGCAAAAATGGTAGCAGTAACGCAAAAGCCGACAAGTACGACTGTTGGAACTACAAGATTCTGGTGTTCATCCAGATGACGGATCAATAATGAAATAACAACAGAAAGAATAATTGAATTTACCGAGATCATGATATGCGCCTTGTTATCGGCCATATGACTAAGATTGGCGTGATTGGAAGCCATGATTCTGAAAACGGTTGAAATACCTCTGTCTGTTTGTTGCTCGCGTCTTCTCTTTTCGGCCAGTTCTTCTTTCTTTGATTTTTTTTCAGCTTCGTTCGCACTATCTGCTTTAGTATTTTTTGTATCGGCAGCAGCAGTAATTTCCGGCTCTTTATGGTTTTCTTTTTCCGGCTTTTCGTCTTCTTCCACTAATTCTTTCAGTCGCTGTAAATTTTCATTTTGTATTGGTTGCAGCTTCTCCTTCCCATAGCTGGTGAAATAATGATGTGAAGCCAGAAACTCCGTATTCTTTTTCTTCCATTGTTTTTTTGAAAACTCGACACCCCCAACATTTGACAGCTCTTTACGGAGCAACTTGTTTTTACGTTTAAACTCATTGGTACCGAGATGATAGAGATCAGCATCGCATAAAATTTCTTCCAAAAGATTTTGTGGCGATTGCGGCATCCTCGTGGCCAATATCGTTTGCTTTACCTTTTCTGCAAATTCGGTAGGCTCATGCTGCGACGTTAAAAACTGTAGCGCAATCTTTATGCTCTCAACTTCATGCCCCTCTGCTTTGCCTGTTACAAAACCTGTATCATGAAACCATGCTGCAGTGAACAACACCGCCCTGTCTTCGTTATTGAGTTGATAGTAATCAGCCATTTTTTCGCAGGCGGCAATTACATCTTCTGTATGGGCAAGGTTATGATAAGTAATGCTTTCACTAACTTTATTTTTGAGAAGATCGACGGCGGCTTTTCGTGCTTCAGCTATAATTAACGACGATTGATTCATTTTAAAGATTTGCAGATGGTAAATTTAATTAAAAACAATATTGCCCGCTTGTATCTCAGGAATTATGGATTTGCCAGTTTCGCGTTCTTGCTGATTGCATGGCCAAACCTGATCGCCTGCAAAGACAAGAAACACAAAAAAGCCGCAGAAGAAACTACAGTTATTGCGCCTGCTGATTCTGCACCAAAAAGGCATTACGACTTTTCTTCGCCACAGGCCATAACATTGGGAGAGAAATTGCATGAAATATCCGGTATTGCTTACATCTCGGATCATATCATTCTCGGAGAAAATGATGAACAGGGAAAAATATTCAGTATTGATCCCTTGAAACCCGAAGACATAAATTATCCATCGGTTAAGTTTGGTGGCAAAGGTGACTATGAAGATATCGTAGTAGTCGGGTCAACAGCATACTTGCTGATCAGCGATGGGGAAATCGTTGAAGTACCTGAATTCTCAAAGTCGGCGGAAGTAACGGGAACGGTGATTGCTCAAATGGGGGGAAAGCACAATGAATTTGAAACCCTGTACTACGATAAATCGGTGAACGGACTTATTATGGTTTGCAAAAGTTGTCATCACGAAAAAGATCAGATACGAACTGCGTATCGATTTGATCTTTCGGCAAAAAAGTTTTCCGATACAGCTTATTTCACAATATCCATTCCGGATATTGGTAAAAAGCTGAACGAGACTGAACCTAAATTTTTCCCCTCTGCTGCCGCGATTCATCCATTGCTTGGTAAATTGTATATACTTTCTTCTATAGGGAAATTGCTGGTTGTAACGGACCAAAAGGAAGAGTTGAAGAAGTTTATAAACTGAATCCGGCTTTATTTAAACAACCAGAAGGCATTGCCTTTGCACCGAACGGCGATCTTTTTATTTCTAATGAAGGAGGTGATGGAAAAGCAACGCTGCTTAAATTTGTGTACAAACCCTGACTCTTTGAAACCTGCTACAGCGATTCTGCGTACTATTCAGACCTAAACTAAAGTCATGTTCTTACGAATACCAATACTGCTGATCATTATTTTTATCTCCTGTACCGCTGCCGCACAACCGAAAATAGTTCAGCGAATATTCCTTGTGGGTGATGCGGGTGAACTTGATAACGGTAAACATCCGGTTTGTGACTGGTTGAAGCAAAATGTAGACTGGAATGATTCTTCCAACACGATCGTTTACCTCGGTGATAATATCTACCCACTCGGCATGCCATCTGAAGGAAGCAAGTCATATGCTACCGCAAAATCGATTATCGATTACCAGGTATCAGTAGTAAAAGATAAAAATGCAAAGGCTTTTTTTGTTCCTGGCAATCATGACTGGAAACGCGGAAAAGAAGGTGGTTTACAACAAATACAGAATGCATCTGATTATATTGAATCGCTACAGTTGCCGAATGTCCAACATCTTCCTTCCGGCGGTTGCCCGGGACCTGTAGAAGTGAAACTGGCTGATAATATCCTGCTTGTTTGCATGGATAGCGAATGGTGGCTGGAGCAAAATGAAAAGCCGGGCATCGAATCTGATTGTGATTATAAGAATGAAGAGCAGGTAATAATGGCGTTGAAAGATATCATCAATTCCAATCCTGATAAAATGATCATCATTGCGATGCATCATCCCTTTCATTCACATGGGGAACATGGCGGCTATTATACTTTTAAGCAACACATCTTTCCATTCACCGATCTTTCTGATAATTTATACATACCTCTGCCTGTTCTTGGTTCGGCTTACCCCATTGCAAGAGGTGTATTCGGCGCTGTGCAGGATATAAAAAATCCATTGTATCGCAACCTGATTGAAAAAACAGAAGAGCTGATTAAAAATCATCCAAATGTTGTTCATGTTGCGGGTCATGAACATACGCTTCAATTATTCAAAGAAGATAGTGTAACCTATGTGGTAAGCGGTGCAGGCTCAAAACATACCCGTGTAAAGAAAGCAGCTAACTCCATTTTTGCAGAAAGCGAAAGAGGCTTTGCTGTTATCGAAGTGAGTGACGATGGTAGCTCCGATGTGAAATTTTATAGCGCAGAGCAAAGCAAAGATTTACAGCAACCGATTTTCACATTTGCATTGCCACATCTTTCCAATGCGGAAGAAGTGGCGACTACACAGAAGAAAATCGTTGAATCATTCCCGGATTCAGTTACAGTAGTTGCTGAACCGGGATTCAAAGCAGGAGGTTTCAAGAAATTTTTACTCGGCCCTAACTATCGCGACGAATGGGCAACGCCGGTGAAAGTAAAAGTGTTTGATATCGACAAAGTGTTGGGTGGATTGAAACCGTTACGTCGCGGCGGTGGTCACCAATCCCGATCATTACGACTGGAAGATTCAACAGGCAAACAATGGGTATTACGTTCAGTGCAAAAATTTGTGACGGATGCGGCTTTACCACCCGACCTGCGTGGCACTATTGCGAAAGATGTTGTTTCAGATGGTGTATCTGCATCGTATCCTTATGCGGCTCTTTCTGTACCACCGTTTGCAGATGCAGCGGGGGTTCCTCATGCAACGCCAATGTTATTTTATGTTCCGGATGATCCGCGATTGGGAAAATTCAGAACAGATTTTGCAAACCTGCTTTGCCTGCTGGAAGAACGTGAACCGGGTGGCTACAAAAAAACATCGAGTACCGACGATATGGTGAAAGAATTACAAAAGGATAACGATAATTCTATTGATCAGCATGAAATATTAAATGCACGGTTGCTCGATATGTTCATGATGGACTTTGACCGGCATGAAGATCAATGGCGATGGACGTATAATAAGACTGATAAAGGCAAAGAATTTTTTGCATTGCCACGCGATCGTGACCAACCATTTTTTGTAAGCAAAGGCGTGTTACCATCATTTGCAAGGCAAAACTATATATCACCACAGATACAAGGATTTCGTTCGCATGCCATCAACATAAGAACCTACAACTTTAATGGTAAAAATTTTGATCGAGCATTTTTAAATGAACTGAGTGAAGATGACTGGAAAAAAATGACGGATGAGTTTCTTGCAAAAATGACTGATACAGTCATCGAACAGGCATTGCATCAGCAACCACCTGAGCTATTGCGTTATTCAAACAGCAAGATCATTCAGAAATTAAAAGAAAGGAAAAAATATTTCGCCGATGAAATGGAAGTTTATTATAAGTTCATTTCGAAAGTAGTGAGTGTTACTGGCAGCAATAAAAATGAATTGTTCAACGTGGTAAGAAATGAAGATGGATCGGTAACGGTTGCCGTTTTTAAGATCAATAAAGAAGGTGAAAAATCGGATCAGATGTATGAACGCAAATTTGATCCAGCAGTAACAAAAGAAATACGATTATATGGTCTTGATGGTGATGATAAATTTGTTTTCAGTGGAAATAACAGTACAATAAAAGTAAGAGTGATTGGCGGCGGTGGTAAAGATGTGTTTGAAAGTGATGCTACAGCGCCTGCTGGTAAAACACTGGTGTATGATTTGAAAAAAGAAGATAACCAGTTTTCCGGCAATGACAATCTCCGGAAGAAATTGTCAGATGATCCGTCAGTGAATAGTTATCAGCGCCTCAGTTATAAATATAACCTTCGCATTCCATTTCTTTCTGCGTCGTATAACGTAGATGATGGTATTTATCTCGGTGCGTCAATGCGTTTCATCAACCAGGGTTTCAGAAAGACACCGTATCAGACAATGCATTCTATTGCGATAAGCCATTCATTAAGCACCAAGGCATACAACATAAAATACAATGCTGATTTTATTTCTGTATTTGGTAAGACGGATATCCTGATCCGTTCGGAATTAAAAGCACCAAATAACGTAACGAACTTTTTCGGTTATGGTAATGAAACGGTTTTTGATAAAAGCCAACCTGGTAAAATACGATATTACCGTACCCGGTATGCGGTAGCTGATGTGGCTTTGTTGCTAAGAAAGAATCTTGGAAAAACATTTTCCATAAATGCAGGGCCTGCATTCCAGTATTACTCAATCGATACAGATAACAACGCCGGTCGCTTTATTACAAAGACAAACGCTAATGGACTGGATTCAGCTACCCTTTATGAAAATAAATTCTGGCTGGGCGGCCAGGCAGGTTTCAATATTGACAACCGGAACAATAAAATAATTCCGACACGTGGTGTAAACTGGCAAACTTCTTTCAAGGCAATGAAAGGATTGAACAATGGGATAGCCAAAAATTATTCTCAATTAAATTCTGACTTCACCATTTATATCAGTCCGCCAGGTAACACCAATTTTGTATTGGCAGAGCGTTTCGGCGCCGGTATCAATTTTGGGAATTATGAATTTTTCCAGGCGCAATATTTAAGCGGTACAGAAAATCTTCGCGGTTATCGCAAGTATCGCTTCGCCGGTACATCAATGTTGTATAATAATCTCGAGTTGAGAATAAAAGTAGCAGATTTCAGAACTTACCTTTTCCCGGGAGCGATTGGGTTGCTTGGATTTTTTGATACCGGCAAAGTGTGGGTAAAGAATGATCCAACATCGGCATGGCATAAGGGATATGGCGGTGGTATATGGATCGCACCCATGAAGAAGGTTGTTATCAGCGCATCATACGCTGCTTCGAAAGAAGGAGGATTGCCATTGATTAGCTTTGGATGGATGTATTGATACAGATGTTGACTGCGTTACCCTCCCAAATACTGCATCCAATCCGGTTTCCACGCATCTTTTACCGGGTCGAAGTCTGTGCCTTTGCTTAATGCTGGCGGCAGATTTTTAGGTTTGTAGTTTTTTACTTTATGTGAACGCTCCAGGCAAGTATAATGAATACGTTCATTGCGATTGATGATAAGACAGGATGAACCATCCAGTTTTAATTTTTTAGGAGAGGTATAACTATTATTAATCGAACGCCAGAAAATCCCCAGCATTTTATAAGCAAACGTGTTTGTTCCTCTCAGCTCACCATTGCTATCACTCACCAGGCTCTTAGTATAACTTTCATCGAATTCAAGACCTGTATCTTTCGCTTTATCAATCATCCAGTTCAATGTGATATTGCTTAAGCCATTGTCAACATAACCGCCACCTACATTACTATGTGTGCCTGCAAACCAAACCTGCTCAGAAATCTGTTTATTATTACTTCCTTCATTGTTACTCGAGGTGCTGTTCGGATTCTATCGTGTTCCCTATTAACCTTCGATGTGAA
>JASGJE010000016.1:0-18562 GCA_049840875.1 Chitinophagaceae bacterium
TGGCAATGATTTTCACGGACAAGGTATCAGAATTCCTAAATGATAGTTATTTGAAACATCAATATTTCACCACTAAGCCCGTATAATTATGCGGGCTTATTTTTTTCAATTCATTTTTTAGTTCATCCTTTATTTTCAAACCATCGATGAATTGCTGAATCGATTTTTTATCGATTTTATTATTACCTCTTGTAAGATCTTTCAACGCTTCGTAAGGATTCGGATAATTTTCGCGGCGAAGAATGGTTTGTATGGCTTCTGCTACAACAGCCCAGTTGTTTTCAAGGTCCGCATGTATCTGGTTATCGTTAATGATCAGTTTGCCGAACCCTTTTTCTATTGATTTAAATGCGATGATCGTATGTGCAAAAGGAACGCCGATATTTCTTAAAACTGTTGAATCGGTAAGGTCACGCTGCAGCCTGGAAATTGGCAATTTTTCTGATAGATGGCCAAACAAAGAATTGGCCACCCCAAGGTTTCCCTCGGCATTTTCAAAATCAATCGGGTTCACCTTGTGCGGCATCGCTGAGGATCCAACCTCTCCTTTTTTTATTTTTTGTTTAAAATATTCCAGCGAAATATAAGTCCAGAGATCACGGCAAAAATCTATAAGAATATTATTGATGCGCTTCATGCAATCGAAATGAGCGGCAAGGTTATCATAATGCTCAATCTGGGTTGTGTACTGCATCCGGCTGAGGCCGAGAATATCATTTACAAATTCATTGGATAGTTTAATCCAGTCAATCTTTGGAAACGCGATATGGTGTGCATTGAAATTACCGGTAGCTCCTCCGAATTTTGCACTGAAGGGAATGCTGATTAATTGTTCAACCTGGTTTTCTATTCTTTCAACAAATACCATTAATTCCTTCCCTAAACGGGTAGGTGAAGCTGGTTGTCCATGTGTATGGGCAAGCATCGGGATATCTTTCCACTCTTTAGCCAGCAATTTCAATTGTGTATTCAGATTTAATAAGGCAGGTAAATACTCATGCTCGACAGCGTATTTCCAACTTAATGGGATCGCTGTGTTATTGATATCCTGGGAGGTGAGGCCAAAATGCACCCATTCTTTAATCTCCTTTGCACCACATTTTTCCAATTCATTCTTCAAAAAATATTCGACTGCTTTTACATCATGATTCGTCGTATATTCTATTTGTTTTATCTCCTGTGCATCTTCCAGCCCAAACTCTTCGTTTAATTTTTTTAAATGCTTTGTCGCTTTATTAGAAAGTTTGAAAAAACCTTTTTCAGAAAGAAATATTAAATATTCGATTTCAATCAATACACGATACTTTATAAGTGAGTATTCCGAAAAATATTCATCAAGATGCTGTACCTGTTTCCGGTACCGGCCATCAACAGCAGAGATTGCGGTAAGTGTAGTTAGTTCCATATCTTTTTTAGAAGCTCTTCAGACTTTATCTTTGCCCGGCAAAAATAGTCGAATTGGATAAGATTAAAGTTGGCATTGTTAGTTATTTAAATACCCGACCACTGATATACGGACTGCAATTACCACCGATTGCTGATAAAATAGAGTTGGTAGAAGCCTATCCTTCGCGTCTTGCAGATATGTTGTTAAACAATGAAGTAGATGTGGGATTGATTCCGGTTGCAGCGATACCACAATTCAAAGAGCACCACATTGTGAGTGATTATTGTATCGGGGCAGAAGGCGAAGTTGCTTCTGTTTGTCTTTTCAGCGAAGTTCCTGTGGAAAAAATTGAAAAGGTCTATCTCGATTATCAAAGCCGTTCGTCCGTCGCTCTGTTGAAGTGGTTGATCAAAGAATATTGGGGCATACATCCTGAATTGATTGAGACAAGTGATGAAAATTATATTCAGCAAATTAAGGGTACTTCAGCAGGGCTTGTGATTGGTGACCGGGCATTGAAACAACGGAAAGTTTCAACCTTTATCTACGATCTTGGTGCAGAATGGCGGTTTGTTACAGGTCTTCCGTTTGTATTTGCAGCATGGATCAGCAATAAAATGCTACCACAAGATTTTATCGATGAATTTAACGCAGCCAATGCGCTCGGTTTGCAAAATGTAGAAGCAATAGCGCAGCAACATCCGTTTCCAGACTATGATCTTAAAAAGTATTACAACTTTCATATAAGTTATAGGTTGACGGAGCAAAAAAGAAAAGGAATGGAGTTGTTTTTATCTCACTTGAAATGATTTTGTGGCCTTGAAACGAACTGACTATCTTTCCATCTCCGGTTTCTATCTGGAATTCAACCTGTTTACTGCATGGGCGTTATAGGCAAACAATCCATACAATCCTCTATTTTTATTTATATTGGATTTGCCATTGGGGCGTTGAATACGCTTGTCTTGTTTCAGAATCATAATTACTTTACACTCGAACAATTTGGTCTTACCAAAGTGCTGGTGGATGTGTCTTTATTAATAGGTATGCTTTGCACGTTAGGAACTGCACCGGCAGCGGTAAAATTCTATCCTTTTTACAATTCTTATCTACCCAGAAAAGAGAATGATCTTCCATTAATAACGTTGGTGACCGTATCAATAGGGTGCATGCTTTTTTTGGCAATAACTCCTTTTTTTAAAGAACTGATCATTCGAAAATATGGAGAACGATCACCTTTATTTGTCGATTATTTCCGCCTCATTTATCCACTAACCATAGCCATTGCATTCTTGTATTTGCTTGAGTCGTATTCCTGGGCAGTCAAAAAAACTGTTTTGCCTGCCATACTTCGTGAAGTCGTTGTACGATTAGTTACGACGGTGTTTATTCTTTTAATCATGATGAGGTTGATAAACTTTAACCAGTTTATCAATCTTTATTCACTGATATATGTATTACCTGTTGTAATACTTTTCGCGGCTCTTTTCAGGAGTGGAGACATCTCTTTGCATTTTAACATCAGCACGGTAACAAAGCGTTTAAAAGGTAGAATTATCGTTTTTAGTGTTTTTATCTTTTCAGGCCAGGTGCTGAATTTGTTAGCCCGAACATTAGACAGTATAATAATTACAAGTCAGTCACCTGGCGGTTTAAAAGATACCGGAGTTTTTACAATTGCCACCTATTTCATTGCCTTGATGGAAGTTCCGGTAAGAAGTATGACCGGAATTACATTTGCTGTTTTATCGCAGGCATGGAAAGATAAGGATACTGCAAAAGTCTTTCGCGTTTATAAAAAGACAGCGCTGACTTTACTGATAGTGGGTTTGGCAATCATGGGACTTATTGTTTTGAATATTCAGAACGTCATTAAAATTCTCGGGGAAAATTACCGGCCAATGGCTGAGGTTGTTTTGATTCTTGGTTTTTCAAAATTAATAGATCTTGGTACGGGCCTTAATTCACATCTACTTCTCAGTTCAAAGCATTGGAAAATAGAGTTTGTTACAAATGTTTTTCTGGTGTTAATGGCAGGAGTGTTTAATTATTTTCTTGTGCAGAAATATGGAATTGTTGGATCAGCTTGGGCAACTTTGATAGCTTTTACTGTGTACAATGGAGTTCGTTTTTTTCTTATCTGGAGGCTATTTAAAATGCAACCGTTTGATTTAAGAAACTTAATTGCTCTTTTTATAGCAGCTTGCTGTTTTTTAATATGTTGGGCTCTGCCAGTATTACCTAATGTCTTTATTGATTCTATAGTAAAATCATCTTTATTTATTGGTTTATTCGGCATATTGATCATCAGGTTTAAAATTTCTCCTGACGTCAATTTAATTGTTGGAAAGATTTACAGACGGTTGATAGGAAGAATTTGATTTTACTTTACTGATTATTTCTTATCTGCCTTTCTCAGGTATCCGTTTACATTATTGGTTGCATTTTTCCCAAACAGATCACAATAGAATCTATCAACAGTAAAGTCTTTGTGATCCCGTAGGAATTCACGAATTGCCTTACAGGGACCTCCATGAAATTGTTTACTTGCGCCGAGACGATCAACGATACCATCTTCTACAATCAGGAATGAACCAGGGCTAACTACATTGCAAAAAAGATTTATCGCAGCAAGTGTGTTTTCGTAAGTGTGTGAAGAGTCTTCAATGACCAATATCTTTTCAAATTTTTGAGTTATTGCCAAATCATATTTATCCCATCCTTCATGATACAATTTAATCCTTGGATGCGTTTTTACTATTTCGGGGCAACGGTCGCTTATATCTATTGAATGAACTTCGCCTTTACCCAGATTGTTGAGTAAATCCGCCATATATAAGGCACCTCCTCCAAAATTGGTTCCTATTTCAATAATGAGATCTGGCTGAACCTCTGAAATTATCATTTGATAGATAACATAATCAAATGGTGAACGTTGCGCTTTTACGCCACGATAAGTAACCTGGTGATGCCCTTTGTCGACAGTCTTGTAATTGAAATCTATTTTTTCGTCAGAAGGGGTAAATAGTCGGAGATCCATTTTTTATTTTTTTACTGCTAAAACAACATTATTCATATAAAGGTCTTTTCCCTTCGGCGAAATGAGGTTCAAAAAGAGGCTAATGACATTCAATAAAGTAATAAACACCAAAGCAACAACAGTTCTTACGCCTGGAATTTTTCCAAACAAGCGTCTAATCACATCAAAATAAAAATAGCTTATAAAAATCTGGCAGATGGTTTCCATTGATGTGCCTGCTTTCTCAAAAGAAATGATAGTGAATCCGTTTCGTTCCAATAAATCTTTAAGACCAAAGGATGTGTAACGTGCAAAATCATTTGGTTGTTCGTGTTCGCAAATTGCAAAAGGACAAGTAATAAAAATTTTACCGCCCGGCTTTAATACCCTGTTTAATTCACCAACAATATGTTCAAGATTGAAAACGTGTTCAAAAACTTCGGAAGTGAATATTCCATCAAAACGGTTATTATCAAAAGGTATATTCAGCCCATCATAGAAAACGTCTATCTGCTCATTTTCGTGTGAGTGACCTTGCCCCTGAAAGTCAACACCAACATACTCCTCCGCGTTTATTAAAAGAGATTTGTACGGTTTTGAGCCACAT
This sequence comes from Chitinophagaceae bacterium, assembly GCA_049840875.1. Classification (GTDB taxonomy): domain Bacteria; phylum Bacteroidota; class Bacteroidia; order Chitinophagales; family Chitinophagaceae; genus JAFDYH01. The sequence continues at coordinate 5,014 of JASGJE010000016.1, forward strand.
CCGAAATCCATTACAGAACCGGTAAGTTCTGGCGCATATTTTCGTATGTATTTTAGCAGGCATTTGCGGATCAGGTAAGCTGGTTTGATGATTGATGGGTTAAACTCTCCATTAATTTCAGATAATTCTTTACTCATTCTTTCCCCCTTGATGGGTGGCAAACTTATGTTTTTTCTCTTACTTATAATCTGATTAAATTTACCGATTTTCAATACTTTAAGTTCAAAATGGGAATAAAGGATCAGTTGATTACAATAGCATCGTTTGTCCGGCGGCCGGAAAAGAGGAAGTTGATCCGGATCGCTATGCGTTTTCGTGGAAAGAAAGGCCTCGAAATCGGTGGACCAAGTAGTTCGTTTTCAGTAAAGAGCTTTTTTCCTGTTTACCTTTTTGCTGATAAAATTGATGGGGTCAATTATAGTGATGAGACCATGTGGGAAGGAAAGATACAGGAAGGAAATAATTATAAATTCTACAATAAAACAGGGCATCAGTTTATTCGCGAAGCAACGGACTTGTCAGCAATTAGAAGCAACAGCTATGATTTCATATTGTCCTGTCATAGTTTAGAGCATGTGGCAAATCCAATGAAAGCCGTGGAAGAGTGGCGGCGCGTTCTTAAACCTCGCGGCTTGTTGGTATTGGTGTTGCCGGACAAGCGAAATACATTTGATTACAACCGACCCTATACCACGATGAAACATTTATTGGAAGATTATACAGTGGGAATAGGAGAGGACGATCAAACACATATAGAAGAGATGATTAATCTGCATGATTTTTCACGGGATAATACTTCTGGTTCGAAAGACGAACTGCTTGGTCTTGTAAGGAACAATTATGTAACGAGAGCTGTACATCATCATGTATTTAATTTTGAACTGGTAAATGAGATGTTGAAGTATTTTTCATTCACAATAGAACATCAACAGGCTGTAGCGCCATTTCATCTTGTAACAATTGCCCGCAATCATCATGAATGAAACAATAGCAGCCAGTGTTGTTTTGTATCATCCCAATAAGGATGAGCTGATGCGCAATATTGCATCATACCTCCCGTCAGTTTCGCGACTATTTATTATTGATAACACGCCGGGTGGTTGTGGCCTCGATTCAGAAATATTTCATAATGAAAAAACGTTTTACCTAGCCAATAACAAAAATGAAGGGATTGCAACAGCGTTGAACCAGGCTGCGACATTAGCCTATAATGAAAAATTCAGATGGTTACTTACGATGAGACCAGGATTCTTTTTTTGGGGCAGGTAAGATGGAAATTTTTTTATTATTCTTCAATCAGAAATTTGTAAACGACCCGTCAGTGGCAATTGTCGCTCCATCACAAGATAAAACTAACAATGAGGCAGAACCGCTTTTTGTTGAAGAAAACGCGGTGATAACATCTGGTAGCCTGATGAACCTTTCAATTTGGAATCATGCAGGTGGGTTTGATCAGAAACTGTTTATCGATGAGGTCGATCATGAATACTGTTACAGGGTTAAAAGTTCAGGTTATCGGGTAATACGGATACCTGAAGTTCACCTCAGCCATCAGTTGGGAACAAAAAAGGAGGCGGGTTATGGCGGCATTGTCAATAAAACGAAACGCACAATTCATTCTCCACACCGCGTTTATTTTATGGTAAGAAATTATTTGTATGTACGGACTAAATACAAGTCAACCCTCCCGTCGGAATTTGGTAAACGGGACAAGATGTTGCTAACTGCATTGAAAAATAACCTGCTGTTCTCAGGCCATTTTTTTCAAACGTTATCCAGTATCATGAAAGGGTACCGTGATTTCAAAAGGAATAATTTTGAAACCATTTTATGAGTCCTTTTATTTCAATATGCATTCCTTCATACAAACGCACATCTTACCTGGGGCGCTTGTTGGAATCAATAGCTATACAACAGTATAAAAATTTCGAGGTAGTTATATCTGATGATACTCCTGGTGAGGAAGTAAAGCAGCTATGCGAAAAATTTAGGGAGATGTTGCAACTAAAATATTCGCACAACCTGCAATCATTAGGTACGCCTGAAAATTGGAACCAGGCTATCCGGAATGCGAGTGGTGAATGGATAAAAATAATGCACGATGATGATTGGTTTGTTGATGGGGAAAGTTTATTTGTTTTCGCTGATGCAATAATAGCAAATCCAACAGCTGATTTTTTCTTTTCTGCCTATAGGAATGTTTTTGAACAGGAGAATAACAGGATGGAAGATGTGCATTTAAAACCATCTGAAGAAAGATGCCTTGAATCAGATCTGTTGATTTTGTTTAGAAAAAATTACATCGGTAACCCAAGCTGTACGCTATTCCGTAAAAATGATTCCCTGCTTTTTGACTCACGGTTTAAATGGGTAGTTGACTTTGAATTTTATATGCGTTATATCGGAAAATCAGGAAAACCATTTGCTTATATTAACAAACCATTGGTCAATACAAGTTTGAATTCGTCGCAAGTGACGAGTTCAATATTCAGAAATGCTGCGGTAGAGATACCCGAGAATCATTTACTATTGGAAACAAAAGGAATTTCTATTTTGAAGAATGTACTCGTGTACGATTACTTCTGGCGTTCTTATAGAAATCTGCGGGTTACCAATAAAGAGCAGGTACAGAAGTTTGGGTATGAAAAAGCACTCCACCCGGTACTGGAAAGTATGTTGAACTGGCAAAGGAAAATTCCTGTGAGATTATTATCTATCGGCGCGTTCTCAAAACCTGTGATGTACTTGCACTATTTGCTGCATAAAGGTCAGTTAGATAATTAATGAAAGCTATTCAAATAGTAACCCTCGATACTCCCTGCAAAAACTCTCTCTGCTAAACTTTTCAATCGCTATTTCCCTGCTATGAAGACCTAATTTCTTTTTTAATTGACTGTTGGCGATCAATAACCTTAAATGTTGAATGCCTTCATCCACAATTTTATCTTCCTCAGTTGCTGTGATCAGCAAACCATTTTCCATATGCCTGATATAATCCGGAATTCCATTTACTGCCGTTGAAACAACAACACGTCCATATGCCATCATCATCATCACTACAACAGGTAAGCCTTCGAAGGCAGAAGTAAGTATCAGTGCATCGGAGTCGTTGTAAATTTTATTCATCAATGTTTCATTGTTTACATTGCCATAGAATTTACAATATGGATATTCGCTGATTGCAATTACATTTTCAACATCACCGACAAATGAAAAATGAACCGCGTCATTCGCTTCATGCATTTTTTTTGCGATTGCCACTATAAGCGGTACACGTTTCTGCGGTGAGCCACGACCGATAAAGACGACTTCCAGGTTTTCATTATTGATTTCTTCATATGCGGGAATGTCAATAGCGTTATCAATAAACAAAAGACGATCGTACCATTTTTTTTCAATTCTGTTTTCATCGTACTGTTTAATTACTTCTTCTTTTAGTTTTTGGGTACTGAAAATTCTCCACGTGATGCGCTCTATATGCCCGATGGTATAGTGAAGCCATGTTGGCAAATGACAAACTTCAATTTTTCTGATGTCTTTGCGAAGATGTGGAAGCATTTTGTAAAAAAACATGCACTCACCGCCGAGAACTACAGCGTTTTTTTCTCGATTGATCCATGAAGCAATAACACCGCGATAGAAAAAATTTACAAAATGATATAACTTGTTGTCAATCCTTTTGTGCAGGTCGATAATCCTTACTCCATCGATCGTGAACTGTTCTTTGAATTTATTATTTTTTGGTTTTTTTGAAAATATAATCAGCGGATGCTTATCCTTTATGCAATTCGTAATGTCGATATTTACTTTCGGTGAACCACCAATATCAGCATTTGGAAAAAATAAGAATGCGTTGTGTTTTGTTTTTAATGGGAAAAGAATTCCATAAAGTTTACCTGCCAGTACAAAAGGCAGCATTATAATTTCTTCAATCGTAAATTTTAGCCTGGCCTGCTGATAGGTCATTTTACCGGGAAATATTTTTCAATGATTCTTTGCAAATACGAATCGTCAAAGGTAATGTTAAGTCTGGCAACTATGTCCTTTGTAGGGGAAACATCAATTTTAGGGTTACTGTTTTTATGAACAATATCGTAGTTAGCTTTCTTGCCTATGTGTTCTTCAAGAACCGATACGATTTGATCAACACGATAATTTTGGTGATTCGCAATATTCACTACTTCATTTAGAAACAGGTTATTCTCGATGATGTAATCGCAAACCGAAAAGGCATCATCTATGTCGATGATATTTCGATAAGACTCTTTCCACAAATGAAAAAAGCTACCTGAAATAACATGCTGTGCAAAATAATTGAGAATAGTATGTGGGTTATTCGTTTTCCCTGCAAGATTTGAAATACGAAAGATGTGATAGTGTGGTTGATTTGCTTTAATTAACGCTTCCATCGCCAATTTATGCAACACGTAAGGCGAATCCTGCAATGCAGGATCATAAACGCTGCATGTGCTAAAATAGATCAATCGCTTATCGGTATTCTTTTCAATTGTGTATTTCAAAAGATTTTCTTCTCTCTGGAATTCAGAATCTAACCGGTTCGTTGAATTGGAAACACCTGATGCAAAGATGATCGGGTTCTTATCTTCACTGTACTTGTAAAACCGTTTTGCTAAAAGTCCGTTTCCAATAACCATTTAATCCCTTCGTTTAATTATCATTAATCGTTTCAAGAAATGTTGCAGCTTTTTGCGCAATGTTGGCCCAATAGAAATGTATGAAGAAATCAGCGGGGATTTTTTCATTGACAGTTTTTGCAGCTTTTTCCACCTGCAATTCAAATTCTGCTAGATCTCCGTCCTGTACTACAATAAGCTTATTTCCGGTCACTCTTTGAGGAATCCCGATTGCTCCATTGCTAAATGACACAGCCGAATTGTTAGCCGCAAGAGCTTCAACCAGTTTCGTCTTTATTCCACCACCATCAGTCAGCGGATTCAGGAAAATATCAGCAGCGTTGAAATAAACATCAATATTCTTTACAAACCCGGCGTAGATTATCTTATGTTTCTTGTATGCAGACAGGTTATTGTATTCTGCAGGTAGTTTATTGCCACAAATAACAATACTATATTTTAAAACAGCGTTACGTTCGAGCGAAGAAGCCAGTTCGTTTATGATAAAGTCCAACGCTTTCAGATTCGGCGGATAATTCAGGGTTCCATTGTAAAGCAAGATAAGATCGTTCTCGTGAATGTTGTGCGTTGAACAAACTTCTTTTCGTGCGATTGCTTTTTCTTCTTGCGACGGAATATTGCTTTTTTCAGTGCCATACGTAATCACGCAGCATTTCTCTGGCCTCAATTCGAACTTCTCAATAGCATATTTTTTATCCTCTTCCGAAATAAAAAAATTTCCATCCGCTATTCGATGGGTGAAACGTTCATACCACCACAATACTCCCCACCACCATCTGCCTGTGGATTTGAAACGAAGCGATTCAATATTATGTGAATGAATGATCAGTTTTATGCCAGCGAATTTCTTTAACAAAAAACCAAGCCATCCATAATAGGGGTGTTCGATAATTAAATGTGTAATGTTATCTTTTTTAAATCTTCTTCTGAGGGTAAAGAAATATGCCGGATTAATGTATCTCAGCCTGGCGTTACCAATAGCATTATTTATCGCGAAATTTTCATCGCCTTGCGGCTGGTTACTTTTTGTAGTATAACAAATAACCGGATGATACCTTGAAAAGTACTGCAGAAAAAGGAAGATACCTTTTTGCCCTCCCATTTTCGCAGGAATTACCTGGTAAGGAACCAAAGAAGCAACTTTAATCAACTTACTTTTGCTTTATTCTTTGTAGTATACCATTGCATAAAGAATCCACCGATAAGTGATAAAAGGATAAGAATAGATCCGATAAACATAATACTGTTACCACTTTTTACAGATTCAGGTTCAAAAATGAATTCAACCTTGTGCTTACCTGTCGGGATAGAAAGACCACGCAGGATATAGTTAGCATTAACATATTCTACCTTCTTTCCGTCGAGATATGCATTCCATCCTTTCGGGTAATATATTTCACTGAAAACAGCAAATTGCGGCCCATTACAACTCGCTTCATATTCCATTTTGTCATTGTCAAATTTTGACAATTTTATGTAAGAAGTAGAGTCTCGCTGCGGTTGTGTGACATAGTTAGCGAATGTCTTTTCAACTATGGCAGTATCGCGAAGATTCGTATTACCAAGTGATTGAATTGATTGAACTTTGTCATTTACAATTTTTACATTGTTGACTAACCAACAAGGGCCGTATGCGCTTGGATTAGGAGCGAGTACCGGTGCACCACTTTGCTGGTTCTGCATAATAATATACTTTGTATTCAGCATATTCAGCACTTGCATATTGGGGCGTCCTGAAAGATATTTTTCAATGATATCCTGGTATATCCTAAGCTTAGCGGGATGATAGCCTCCAACTGATTTATGAAAATAAGAAGTGCGGGATTCATTGTATGTATCTGCAGCAAGATTAAACACACGAAAGTCTGGATCTTTGTCTTTTGCAATTTCAACATCTATGTCATTTGCTACAAAGTTTTTGCTTGTGTATTCATCTGGGGAAACATAAAGATCGTTCCCGAGATAAGGTTTGCTTGCAATGGTTATTTCCAGTGTACTTACTGCAATTAAAACAATTGAAGCAATCAGTCCTGAAAGTTTGTTTTTGGCTACAAGAAATAAAGTTCCTATTGTCAATGCAGAAAATAGAAAGGCACGTAATAATTGTGTTCCAAACAGCGCTTTTCTATCGTCTTTCAATCCTGCCACGATCAACCTTCCCATTTCATCGGATCCATTTTTATCAGTATAGCCGGTGATAATCTGTTTGTCAATTGCAGACGAATAATCCATGGCGAGATAAAGAATAACAAGCAACGCAAAAAGACCTCCTGTAATGTAGAATACTTTTTTAAATTCCGTTTGAAGAAATTGTTTCCCATCATCGGTATAGAGCAGGTAATGCAATGAAAGCGCCGCTACAATTCCAATTGTCAACTGCGGTATATATTGTGCGAATGATGGCGCTCTGAATTTGTTGTATAAAGGAAGATGTTCAAAAAGAAATAGATTGAATGCTTCGAAATTTTTACCCCACGACATAAAAACCCCAAGAATTGTTGCTGCCAGCAAGGCCCATTTCAACGGAGATTTCACAGCAAAAAAACCAATTAACCCCAACAAGCATACAATAACGCCGAGATAAGCAGGGCCTGCTGTGTAGGGTAGCGCACCCCAATAACGGGGAAGACTACCCGCTACCTGCAACGCACTGCTTTCATCAATCCCTCTGCCGGTGAGTTTGCTGACGACGTTGGAATTTTCACCGATTCGTTGACTGCTGCCGCCACCAAAAGCGTTTGGCATAATAAGCGTTGATGATTCCGCTTTACCAATACTGTAGTCGAAGGCATAATGTGTATCAAGACCTGAAGTTTTTACAGTTTTAACGGAATCACCTTCAATCTCAATATCCTTGCCACCACGCATGGTATACTTACTGTATTCCGAAGTCGTCTTTAATGTTAGCGCATTACCCGCAAGTCCGATAACAGCAGCAGCAATGATGATACCTCCTGAAAGAATAATATGCTTCCATTCTTTTTCCCTGATCCAATAAAATAGATAGGCAAGCGATACCAGGATAGCTATCAGAAAGAAGTAGTAAGCCATTTGTAAGTGGTTCACGCCGATTACCTGGTAGGCTGCGTATGTTGTGATTCCGAAACCAATCCAATATTTCTTTTGAAAAACAAACATAATGCCAGCCATCAGCAGCGGGATAAAGGCTACCGCGAACATTTGGGTATCGTGACCAGCGGCTATAATGACCGAATTATACGTAGAGAATGAGTATGCGATTGAAAAAAGAATTGACGGTGCTGGGTTTATTCTAAGAACCAGGCAAAGAATGTAGAAACAAACGCAAGCCAGGAAAAAAAAATTAATTGGCTTCGGCAAGCCGAGCGATAGAATTTTACTCATATCCGGCATGATGGACTTTCCTTCCATCATGGTTTGATAATTTGGCATGCCACTGAAAAGGTTCGGGTTCCAAAGCGGGTAATGGCCGTTTTTTTCTTTGTATTCGATAGCATTCTGCGCCATCCCTTTCCATCCTGTGATATCATGCTGATCTAATACATTGCCTTCTAACACAGGCTTGCAAAAAATTATAGAAACGATGAGAAAAAGTATGATCGCAACAACATGGGGAAGTGCCTTTTTCAGCAATTCATTTTTCATTAGTATAGTTTAGCTATTAATTGGAAATACAAAGACTTAACATATTCTGACTGCTGGCAAAATAATGCTATTTTACACGAAATTCGCGAATGCGCTGGCTATTATTTTTATCACGTTTGGGCTTTATTTGTGGCGTGTTTTTGCTGTTGGCATTCTCCTTGCAAATCAGAAAATGGGTGCCTGAACAATCGATAGCGTCCACCATTTTTATCATCGGGTATTTTATGGGAATTTTTATTATTCCCTCTGTCAACCTTTGCTATCTTGTTGTTCTTGTTATCAGAAAGCAACTTTCCCCGGTTCCATTGTGGTTGAGCCTCGCAAATGTGCTATTTTTATTCATTCAACTCTTTTTCATACTTTTTCTCAATATTCATATTGCCGGATGATACACTCAATTCTTAAAGATAAACCGACCAAACTGTTCCTGGGATTTACCGCTTTCTTTTGTTGCAATGCATTGATTGCAGAAACAATCGGAACTAAAATCTTTTCACTTGAAAAATTATTCGGACTACATCCTTCCAATTTTACCATATTCGGGCAAACAGGTATTTCAGTTAGTCTTACATGCGGTGTACTATTATGGCCGCTTGAATTTGTGATGACGGATATTGTGAATGAATATTTTGGACCCAAAGCCGTGCGGCGGATATCTTATACGGCGATCATTCTGATTTCGTATGCATTTGTAATGTTCTATGCGGCTATGAAAGTGCCTCCTGCCGATTTCTGGATCACGAGTCATGCAACTACCGATAATGTGCCGGATATGCAAAATGCATTTAACGGTATTTTCGGACAGGGACTGCGAATTATCATTGGTAGCCTCGTTGCCTTTTTTGTAAGCCAGTTAGTAGATGTGACTGTATTTCATCGTATCAAAAAAGTTACAGGTGAAGGTAAAGTATGGCTCAGGGCTACAGGCTCAACATTGGTTTCGCAATTGGTTGACAGCTATATTGTATTGTTCATTGCTTTTTCCGGTGTGTTTTCCTGGCAACAAATCCTAGCGATTGGGGTGGTAAATTATTTTTATAAAGCAATAATGGCGATTGTATTAACGCCGGTAATTTATCTTGTAGAACATCGCATTGAAAAATATCTCGGTCATGACGTTGCTGCCAAAATGAAACGTGCAGCCATGGGTAAAGGCGATCAAGATCAGTTTATGAACATTCCCGCTGCAGGATAATCAAGACTTCATTTTATATTTCGGGATTTTGTTGCTTTACCAAATCAGCAACTATTTTGTCAATGGGTAATGTGATTAAGGCAGATGAAAAATCTTCCCAATCTATAAAGCGAAACGTTTCGGTCTCTTTTCTCTCTTCATAAATTTTCATTTCTCTTTCATCGAAATCAAACGGTTTTGTTCTTAAAGGCGCCTTTATTTCCTCCAACGCTTTTGCGTAATAGTAAATGGAAAGTATCTGGTGTTGCGTATTGAATGCAGACATCTGGAAAAAATCGGTGGTGTATAAATGGTCGCCGACTTCTACATTCAGGTTCATCTCTTCCATAAACTCTCTTTTCAGGCAATCTCTTGTACCTTCTCCAAACTCTAGTCCACCGCCGGGGAACTTGGTGTAGTAGCTGCCTCGGATATATTCATCGCTTACAAGAACTTGTTTTTGTTCATTAATTAGGATACCATAAACACGAACGCTGATCATAAACTAAAACCATTTTTTCTTTAAAAAATACCAACTGATTACAACGGAAATTCCTATCGATAAGATGATAGGAATATAAAATGCGTGGGGCGAATCTGCATAGGGGATAGGCACGTTCATTCCATAAATACCAGTTACGAGCGCCGGTAATGAAAGAATAATTGTTATTGAGGTCAATCGTTTCAGCACGTTGTTGAGATTATTGCTGATGATACTGGCAAATGCATCCAATGTACTGCTTAAAATATTCGTGTAGATATTCGCCATCTCAAGCGCCTGCGATATATCTACAATCATATCCTTCAGTAATTCTTTTTCCTCGTCATTCAAACCAAGAAAATTCGTTCGTTCGATTTTTAATAATAACATTTCATTGGAGCGTAATGCTGTTACGAAATAAACCAGGCTTTTTTGTATACGCATCAGCTCAAGCAATTCTTCATTACGATTACTGGCGTATAATTTTTGCTCCATTATATTCCGGCGTTGATTGATCTCCTTCAGGTATTCGATGTATGCTGTTGTAATCTTCTCAAATATTTTCAGCACCATCATATTCTTTTTATCAGGATGCCGGTTTTGAAAAGTATTCAGGAATTTTTTTATCGCCCCGTTTTCAAATGAGTTTACAGTAAGAATCTGGTTGTGGGTTAATATTATTACAATTGGAATAGTGATATAATAGGCATCGCTTTCGTTGAACGAATTATTCTCTGTTGGGGTTTTAATGACGATCAGCTTCACGTTATCCTCTTCTTCAAAACGGGCACGTTCATCAATATCTAATGAGTCTGTCAGAAAGTCGATAGGAATGTCAAGCGATTCGGAAAGTTGGGTAAACTCTTCCTGTTTTAGCGGAGGCAATACATTCACCCATGTACCATTTTCCGGCTTCTGAATTTCAACCGTCTGGTGATTAATATTCTGGAAGTATTGAATCATGCGGCGCGAAGGTAAGCCGCTCTTTGTGAAGATTAACTCTTATTGATTTATTTCTACTGAGTAAAGTTGGCAGTGCACAGTTGGCAATTACTTCTGTCAGAAACTGCAAACTGCCAATTGCAAACTTGATAAAACAAATATTACGAATCAATCTTTATAAATCCTTCATAGACTTTCTCCGCAGGTCCTGTCAGCCAAACATTCACATATTTTCCTTCGTCCAGTCTGTCAAACTCAACGGAAAGCGTACCACCTAATGTTTTTACTTCGACTTCGTTGAAACCGTTTTCATTATGATAACAAATAAGGGCAGCGGCGGTAACTCCCGTGCCGCATGAATAGGTTTCATCTTCCACGCCACGTTCATACGTACGCACAATTATTTTATCTTCATCACTTAACTGTTCCACGAAGTTGACATTGATGCCTTGTTTCTCAAAGTCCTTACTATATCTTATTTCATGCCCTTTTTTATATACATCCAGGTTCATTACATCGCTTACCATCTTTACATAGTGTGGCGATCCTGTATCAATTAAATAATCACCTTTGAATTTTTTTACCCCGGCCACATCTTTCATCTTTAGCGAAACAGTTTCGTCAGTATCAATCTCAGCTTCATGTTCACCATCAGTCGCCAGGAATTTATAAGTGCTGCGGTGTATTCCGAGATTGTAAGCGAATTTTACAAGGCAGCGACCGCCATTGCCGCACATACTGCTTTCGTTACCATCTGCATTATAATATTTCATTTCAAAATCGTAACCGTTTCTTTCATTCAGTAGCATCAACCCGTCTGCGCCGACACCATACCTTCTTTCACAGAGTGAATGAATCATAGTCGTCGTCAGCATAGAATATTCTTTCTTCCGGTTATCGAGGATAATAAAATCGTTTCCGGTTCCCTGGTATTTATAAAATTTAAGTTCCATTCTTTTCTTCCTGTTCTAAAAGCGTTAAATGTTTTCAGATATTGTGTTCAATACTTTTACAATGAGTTTTTCAACGGCAGCGCCGGCGTCTTTCGAAAATTCTTTTTTCACACGGTTTGCCACGATCGCATTCAATGAAAGGCAATGATGCCCCAATAAACGGCCCAAACTGTATATCGCGGATGTTTCCATTTCAAAATTAGATACACGATGCTGCCCGAAATTAAATTTTGTCATGTTATCAATGAGGTGCGGATTTCTTATCCCCAATCTTAAAATCCGGCCTTGTGGCCCGTAAAATCCGGGGCAGGTAACCGTGATACCGCTGAAAAAATCCTCTACAAAATGTTTTAGCAACGAAGCGCTGGCTCCTGTTATATAAGGTTGTCCCAGTTGACCCTGCAGTTGTGTTTGAGTTACGAAAGCATGCAGCAGTTGTTTTTCTTCGTCATTTTGTTCCAATCGATAAAAATGTAGAAGATTATCAATGCCCAATCCATGAGTACCGGCAACGTGCGCATCTACAGGAATATCTGCCTGCAGCGACCCTGACGTGCCTACACGGATAATATTCAGGGAAGTCAATTCGTTTTTTATTATGCGGCTTTCAAAGTCAATGTTAGCAAGCGCATCGAGCTCATTGAGGGCAATATCAATATTATCTGTTCCAATGCCGGTAGATGTAACGGAAATTCTTTTTTTACCGATCAAACCTGTATGCGTTATGAATTCGCGGTGTTGTGTAGTGAATTCGATCTTGTCAAAATGTTTGCTGACCAGTTTCACACGATCCGGATCGCCAACAAGAATAACGGTATTGCCAATTTCTTCGGGACGAAGATCGAGATGATAGATAGCGCCACGTTTGTTTATTATTAGCTCCGATTCCTGTATTCGCGACATGAATTGATCAATGAAAATGAATTAACAAAAATATCCTATTTTCGCATGCTCAAAAAGCAAAGATACCATGATCAGGTATCTTTTATTTAAATAGGGTACCGTGGCCGAGTGGCTAGGCAGAGCTCTGCAAAAGCTCCTACAGCAGTTCGAATCTGCTCGGTACCTCTGAATTAGAAAAGCTGCCTCCTGACTGGCAGCTTTTTAGTTTTAAGTCATAAGTCAGCGCTGATAATATCAACTGTCATCTTGTTAATGAACGAATCAAATTACTGTGTTGAGGAAATTTTGAAATAATTTTATTTCTATCGGCCATTTCAAAATCCGCGTAGTTGAAACCGGGAGATACGGTGCAGCCAACTAACGCATAACTGCTTCCTGGTGGAAGCGCTGCTCCGAACCAGCTGCCTGCCTTTATACATGTAAATAACCGCTGATTTTTTTCGGGGTCTGCGCCAAGACTGTGTTCAATCAGATTGCCTGAAGGTTCGATTTCAAACACGGTTAATGAATGGCCTGCATAAAAATGCCAGAGCTCGTCTGACTTAATGCGGTGTAAAGCCGAAAACTGTGATTCTTCCAATAAAAAATAGATATGCGTACAGATATGCCTTTCGGTTTCTTTTGGAAAATCTGTAGGCAAAAAAGAATGTAGAAACAGAGAATGATGATTTGTACACTTCAGCGAAGTAGCCGCCTTCAATATGCTTTGAAAGATTCTTAAAATGTCTTATCCAGAACTGTGCATCATGGGTTATTGGCGAGGGCATTTGAGGTGCTGTTCGGATTCTATCGTGTTTCCCTATTAACCTTAGCAATA
>JASGJE010000017.1:0-10752 GCA_049840875.1 Chitinophagaceae bacterium
ATTTTTAAGCACGCAGGTAAAGCCGGCATGAAATATTTCTTTGTTGAACAGGATATTTGCCCGGGCTCACCATTTGACAGCATTACAAAAAGCATCACTTATATAAAGAAGAACCTTGTTTGATAAAAGTGATGATTATTATTTAAAATTTTTTTAGGCCCTGATCTGTATGATTGGGGCCTTTTTTGTTTACTTCTGAATAGTTACTTTATTTCATCTTGATCTTTCGTATAAAATTTAGTTTATGAAACTGATTGCTTCTTTTATTTTGCTTTTCGCCATTACTAATTGCTTTTCACAAAATTCTTCACTTGGCGTTTTTCAATCTAACGCAGATGTCGGTAAACCTAAAATAAAAGGTAGTTCAGAATTTGACGCTTCTACACAAGTTTACACTATGAAGGGCGCGGGATATAATATCTGGTTTGGAAGAGATGAGTTTCAATACCTGTATAAAAAAATAAGCGGTGATTTTATATTAACTGCAAATTTTGAATTTGAGGGAAATGGTGCGGTTGCGCATCGCAAAGTTGGTTGGATGATTCGTGAATCCGAACAAGATGATGCGGCCCATATCAGCGCTACATTGCATGGTGATGGTTTAACCGTATTGCAATGGAGAACGTTGCGTGGAGCTTATATGCGTGACCCGCAGGATGAAGTTGGCATTCCAAAGAAGAATTTGCAGATAATCCAATTGGAGCGTGTCGGAAAAAAGATAATTATGCGTGCCGCTAACGCCGGCGAACCTTTGCAATTGATTGGTGCGCATGAAATGCCTGATATGCGTGACTCAGTACTTGCAGGAATATTTGTTTGCTCACATGATTCCAATACGGTTGAAACTGCGCATATCTGGAATGTACGGATTGATCGGCCAGTACCACCTGATTATGTTCCGGAAAAACAAGGATGGATTGGCTGCCGCATGGAAGTGATGAATGTATTTGATGGTAAACGAAAAATAATACGTGAATCTACCGGACGCTTTGAAGCGCCAAACTGGATGCCCGATGGAAAGAATTTATTATTTAATGAAAATGGATCATTGTATAAAATACCTGCTGATGGCGGCGATCCTGAAAAATTAAATACTGATACGGTTGCGAGACTTAATAATGATCATGGTATTTCGGCTGATGGAAAAATGCTGGCGATCAGTAGTCATCGTGCGGGATTACCGGGTGGCGGTTCTACCGTTTACATTTTGCCAATATCAGGTGGCAAACCAAAGTTGCTTACAGAAAATACACCTTCTTACTGGCATGGATGGAACCCCAATGGTAAAGATGTATTAGTCATTGGTCAGCGAAATGGCAGTAAGATTTATAATATCTACCGGGTATCTACAACCGATGGTAAAGAAACAGCTGTGACAACTAATACAAGCGGACATGTTGATGGTTCCGAATATTCTCCCGACGGAAAATACATTTACTATAATGCAAACGTAACCGGCACTATGCAAATCTGGAGAATGAAACCAGATGGTACTGGTAAAGAACAATTAACCTTTGACGAATATCATAGTTGGTTTCCGCATATTTCGCCTGACGGCAAATGGATGACGATGATATCATTTCCTCCGGATATCGAACCATCTGAACATCCTTCCTACAAAAGAGTGATGTTGCGACTAATGCCGTTAACCGGTGCCGGAGCGCCGCGTGTGATAGCTTACTTGTATGGCGGGCAGGGAACAATCAATGTTCCATCATGGTCACCAGATAGTAAGCGGATAGCGTTTGTCAGCAACTCAGAAAAATTTCCAGTTGCGGGTGCCAGTAAATGAGAAGTTATATACGAAATGAAAATGCCCATCGAAACGGATGGGCATTTCTATATTGTTATTATTCTATCAGTTCACCGATGTCAATTTAACTGATGTCATTGTCAATGATCCGCCGAGAGCTTTGTCATTGAACAAAGAAACTTCGTCTTTTTTATTTTGCAATCCTAATGAATAGAGAAGCGGTAAGTAATGTTCCGGTGTTGGAATCGCTAATTGTGCATCTCTTCCAAGTTGAGAATAATGAATCAATGGGTCATGATTGCCTTCAAGTATCATGGATTTGAATTTTTCATTCAGGTTCAACGCCCAATCGTATCCTCCGCCATCTTTGCCCATCATTCCCCAATTTACCATTCTCAGATTATGTACCATATTACCGCTACCTATTATTAAAACTCCTTTCTTTCGAAGCGATGCCAGTTCTTTTGCCAAATCGTAATGATATTGTGCCGGCTTCGTATAATCAATGCTCAATTGTAATACCGGAATATCAGCTTTGGGATACATTTTGCGAACAACAGTCCATGCTCCATGATCTAATCCCCAGTCGTGATTCAACTCGACATCAGCCGAATGAATCAATGATTTAGTTTCTTCTGCAAGTTTCGGATTGCCTGGTGCAGGATATTGCACATCAAACAATTCTTTCGGAAACCCGCCAAAGTCATGAATCGTCGGAGGAAAATCCATGCTGGTGATTTTTGTTCCATTCGTAAACCAATGCGCCGATATCACCAGCACGGCTTTGGGTGCAGCAATTTCTTCACCCATTTTTTCCCAACGCTGACTAAACTCATTATCCTCAATACCATTCATAGGAGAGCCATGCCCCACAAAAAGAACAGGCATCAACTGATCTTCATTCTTCAGCTCATCGCTGAACTTTTTGAATTCCGTTAAACTGTTAATGCCTGTTGTCATAATCACTACTCCTTTTAAAAATGTTTTTCTATGCATCGCTTCGGTAAATGTTAGTGTCAGTTATTGACCATTGACCATTGACCATTGACCATTCACAATTACGCTGCTTTTGCAAATTGTACTTCCGCAATAACTTTTACATCTTCACTGAGCAATACACCACCTGTTTCCAACGCCGCGTTGTAATTCAATCCCCAATCTTTGCGGTTTATTTTACCAGAAATTGAGAAACCAGCTTTTGCATTTCCCCATGGGTCTTTTGTTACCCCATGAAATTCTACATCAAGCGTTACAGGCTGGGTCACATCTTTAATTGTAAGGTTTCCGGAAATCTTTCCATGAGAAGCATCATAGCTTGTTGATTCGAATTTCAGTTCAGGATATTTTTCTGTATCAAAGAAATCAGCGCTTTTTAAATGTCCATCACGTTGATCATTGTTTGTTGATACTGTATTAAGATCAGCTTTAAAATCAATTTTTGCATTGGAAAAATTATCGTCAGCGGCTTCTATGCTTCCTTCAATTGCTTTGAAATGACCAGTAACATTTGTAATCATCAAATGCTTTACTTTAAACTGAAGTTCGCTGTGCGCTGTGTCCAATGTCCATTTTGTAGTTGCCATGATATTTGTTTTTATTGTGTTTGTGTAAATAATTTATAATTGTTCGCTTAAAATCGTTTGCATTTTATTCACCCTTTCGCAATCTGTTTCATCTATCCTTATCACTTTCGAATACGGTAATAAAGCATTCAACTCATCTTCTTTGCCGCAAGAAAAAACAATTACCGTTTTACCAGTTACATAAGGTTTCATCAGGGTAAAAATTTCATCGTCTTTCTTGGATTGTATAGCGAGTACTATTGCATCCGCTTCCCACCCGGTATCCTGGAAGCATTCCATTGTTTCTACATCGCCGCCGGTATGTTGTTTAACCAACTCTTCTTTCAACTGCTCTAACTCTTCTTTGTTTTCGTCAGACAGCAATAACCTGTTATTGACCACTAGCTTATCAGCAGCGATCCTGCCATTCTTGCTGCAGGCTCCGAGTATTGCTATTGTTTTAGGTGTTATCACTGTTTTTGTTTTTTGTAGAACAAAAGTACTTCGATGTGATAGCCTTCACCAATGACTCATGGTAAGAAAAACTCTTGATGTAGGTTAAGGGATTTGAAGACAGACGGAAAAGATTTGGATAGAATTAGTACACATCCCCTGATAATCAAGGAAATTGATCTTTTAGATACAGGAGAATTTTTCATTTACTTTGTGTTTTAGAATGTCTGAATGCAAATTTTAAGCGAGCAATACTTTGATAATTATCTGAGTCAATTGGATGTCGATTTAAGCCAAACGTTGCAACAATTGTCGCGGATTGATCTGACGCCGAAGAGTTTTACCTTTTATACTTCTATAGCTGTTATCTCATCTTCACGTATTGAGGGCGAAAAAATGGAAGTTGACAGTTACGTTAAGCATAAAATGCAGGATATAGAATATCTGCCTGAGCTGATTGAAAAGCCAAATGACCTGTTTCAGGCATATCAATTTGCCAGAAACAACGAACTGACCAAAGATAATTTTCTTCAAAGCCATGCATTACTTTCAAAACATTTGTTACCAGAAAAATGGAGGGGCGCTTATCGTCAGAATGAAATGTTGGTAATGGAACATAATACAGGTCGAATTCAGTATGAAGCAGCGCCTTTCAGTCTCATTGAGGCCGAAATAAAAAAACTATGGCTCGATATTGAAGGTCTAAAAAAAGAAAACCTTGTCGCGCAAAAAGTTTTTTATTATGCTTCACTCATTCATTTGGTTTTTGTAAATATTCATCCATTTAATGATGGCAATGGTCGAGCGGCCCGGCTTTTAGAAAAATGGTTTTTGGCAACCATGCTAGGTGAGAACGCCTGGTTTATTCAATCGGAAAAATATTATTACGAGCATGTTAAAGATTATTATCAAAACTTAAACCGGCAGGGAATGTTTTATGAATCGCTTGATTATTCAAAAGCTGATAGGTTTTTACAAATGCTACCTAAAGCGACAGCGAACAAAAGCTAATTGTTGCGACAGAATTTTTATCTCTCTGCCATCTGCTTCCGTATCCGGCTCAACGATTCGGGAGTAATGCCTAAGTAAGAAGCAATATTATGTTGAGGTACTCTTTGTGCAATGTTGGGATAAAGCCGTATGAAGTTTTTGTATTTCTCCTCAGCGGTTTGTGTAATATTTCCACGCAGCCTTCTTTGCAACGCAATAAAACTATTCTGAAGTAATAGGCGAAAGAAACGTTCAAATACCGGCGCACGTTTCATTAATTCTTCATGCGCTTGTGTCGTTAATAACAATAATTCACTATCCTCAATTGCATCGATAGAATGCTCTGCAGGTTCGCCCGTGATGCTGCTGTACATATCGCCGATCCACCAACCTTCGGGAGCAAACTGCATGATTAATTCTGCACCTTTATCATCAATTGTATAAGATCTGAGGAGGCCTTTTTCTACAAACGCAGTGTATTTACTCACGTCGCCTTGCTGCACCAGGTATTGTCGCTTGCGTAATTTTTTTGGAATAAAAAGGGAACGGCATATTTCTTCCTCTTGCTCAGTGATTTCAATCTTCTGCCTTATATTATTGAATAGCACTTCAAACATAGCCGCTCTTTTACGCAAAGAAACAAAGAATGTAAAGAATCATTGAAAAATCAGAGAACGACATTTATCAAAAAAGGTTGACAACTTTTGAAAAATTGTCAACCTTTTTTATCACTGATTCAGTATAGCGATTAGAACGCTTTCTTCCAGGTATTGTTATCCCTGTTATAATCCGGTAATTTTTTATCGGGGTCAAGAATTATTTCTTTTATTTCACTGGTAGTCGGCACACCGAATACCCATTCAGCGCCACGTTGCCATACTTCCACAGGAAGATCAATTCTGTGTTCTTTACCATTTGTTTCTTTCACCAATACAGTTACCGGCATTGGCATTTGTTCCATGTTTACAATAGTTATTTCAGCGCCATTCTCGGGTTTGTCTTTTATATAAGTAACACCTTTTACTGCCTGGTCAAGCTTCCAAGTATTCAACACCCAGCTTCTCCAAAACCAGGAAAGATCTTCGCCGCTTACATTTTCCATTGAATGAAAGAAATCCCATGGCGTGGGATGCTTGAATGCCCAACGTGCTATGTATTCACGGAATGCCGCATCAAAACGTTCCGGTCCGAGAACCACGTCTCTTAATTCATCAAGCATTAATCCCGGTTTGCCATACGCTGCATTACCAAGATTGCCTTGCTGAATTACTTCGGGAATATTATATAAGCCATCAGAACCTTCACCAAACATATACTTTACCATGAATGGCGATGTAGGATCATTAAAAAAACTCTGCTGATGAAATTCTCCTTTATTGAAATTAGCAGTTGATATGCCGTTGATGAATGTATTGAATCCTTCATCCATCCACGCATACTTCCGTTCATTACTTCCGACTATCATCGGGAACCATGTATGACCGAATTCATGATCCGTAACTCCCCACAAACCACTACCGGAACTTCCTGCACTACAAAATACAATACCAGGATATTCCATACCACCAACCGTACCCGCAACATTTGTTGCGACAGGATAAGGAAACTCAAACCATTTCTTTGAATTAAATTCAATAGAACCTTTCACCATTTCTGTGCTACGTTGCCATCCGTTTTTCTTGATGCTTTCAACCGGATAAACGCTGGCTGCGAAACATTTTTTACCACTTGGCAAATTGATCTTAGCCGCATCCCATACAAATGCTTTTGAAGCGCCCCATGCAACGTCTCTTGCATTTTGTATTTTGAATTTCCACGTGATAGACGGAGTTTTCAATCTCGCATTTTTATCATTGACTTCTTTATCACTTTTAATCACCACTGTTTTTTCACTGTTTTGCGCTTCATTGTAGCGTTTAAGTTGATCAGCGGTTAAACATTCCTGTGGATTCTGCAACTCACCGGATCCAACAACAATCATATCGGATGGCGCTGTAATACTGTAATCAAAATCGCCGTATTCAAGATAGAATTCTCCTGCACCGAGATAGGGCAACGTATTCCATCCCTGGATATCATCATACACGCACATACGGGGAAACCATTGCGCTATTTCATAGATCCATCCATTCTTTGTATTCAGGCGACCCATTCGGTCTGTACCGCGTTCTGGTATTGCGAAAGAAAACGCAATGGAGATCTTTGTTTTATTGCCAGACCCTTTTAATGCATCCTGTAACCAAAGCTGCATGCGTGTATCTGTTACAGAATACTGAGGTGTGTATGTTTTGCCATCGCTATTAATCGAAATGGATTTGATTACATCTCCCTGGGTAAATTTTGGATTGGCCCATCTACCGCCTTGTTCTGTTGTTGTTGCAGATGCACGTGAATCCTGTTTATAAATATTCTGATCGACCTGTAACCATAAAAATTTCAGATTGTCGGGGCTGTTGTTGGTGTATGTTATTTCAACATTGCCATTGATGCTATGTGTGGCCGTGTCAATCGTCGCACTGATAGAATAGTCTGCACGGTTTTGCCAGTATTTTGGGCCCGGCTCTCCGGAAGCGCTGCGAAAATCATTTCCGGGGTAAGGATAGAATTGAGGATTAAAAGCTTCACGATGATCGTAAACGGATTGCTGTTGCTGTGCCTGCTGCGCAAAACTGTACGACATAACCAGGAGGCAAGCAACGTTCAATAAATGCTTCATCATAGTTTTATTTAAATAAAAGATGGCGAAAGATACTGCAAATGCTTACAGGAGGATGGCACGTTCGGCTTTGTTTTTTTATTTTTTACCGAAATATCGATTCGGCAATGGCGATGCTTTCAGGTTTGCCAACATCCACAAGCCTGTCGCCGCTGTGATCGTAGCCATAAATCGGGTGTTCAGCGGCCAGTGCAAGATAAACATCAATCAGCGAAAACTTGCCTGTGAAAGGCATCAAAGAAAAAATGCTATAATCAAAAACCACTACACAGCTGTACGCTTTTTTTACATATTGTTTCTTTTCTATCGAAATTTTTGTTTCTCCTGTTTTGATATTTTTCCATCCGCAAAGCCGGTCATTTTCATCAAACAAAAGATAGCGTGAGGTTTTTCGATTCGTAACACCAAAACTAATCAGCGCTTTTTTTTGTTCGTGAAATGCAATCAGCTTACTGATGTTAAGGTCTGTAAGAAAATCAGCATTACATGTAATAAAAAGTTCACCGGGTTTAAATAAATCTTTTGCTTTCAATAATCCTCCACCCGTTTCTAATACTTCATCCGTTTCATCACTGATGAGAATATTACTTCCCCAGCCTCTATTGCTTTCAACTGCATTAATAATTTGTTCTGCAAAGTGATGAACGTTTACAATTACATTGGTGATACCGTATTGCTGAAGATATTCAATATTACGTTGTAATAACGATTTGCCATTTACAATTGCCAATGCTTTTGGATGTTTGTCAGTCCATGGTTTGAAACGGGTACCGAGACCGGCGGAAAAAATCATTGCATTAGCAACAGGTGCATTTGAGTGATTATTCATTAATTGCTTTCTTTTCGATTGACAATTTATCAATAGTTGTCAACTTAGTTAGCGGTTAGTAGCGCCACAAATTAATTGTTTTTAATCCAATATAACCAATCCCGCATTACCTTATCCCAATTGTAATCATCGTAGTTTATGCTGCCATCTGGCTTTAGGGAAAAGTAATTGTGTTCTTTACCAATATATGCCTTGAAAAAGAAATTTGCCTTTTTCAAACGTATCATCTCAAAGCGTAAATAGTCATTAAATGGGGCTGATCCATAATCACCGGTTCCGTAACTGACTAACGTAGGGATTGTGAGTTTCTTGAAATTCTCCAGTAGTGATTTAGAAAAACTAAATGTTGTTCTTGATGGGTCTCCTTGAACAGAAGAAGTATCTTCAGGATGTTCGATAATATTTTTCCATTCATCGAAATCCTTTTCTGCTGTCAGGATCGAATCGTTTTCTTCCCGCCGATCCCTGGTTATAATTGTCATCATTCTTCCCAACGGGTTGCCACCGGAATATATCAGATGAGTGACCTCTTTTGTTTCCGAAGCCATGCCTGCGGCAATAAAACTCCCTTCCGAGTGACCTGCTACTATTAATTTATTCTTAGTTACCCATGATTGTTTCAAAAGATAACGAATCACTTCTTTATTCCTTTTTATATAATAATCAGCGTAGTTTCTTTCAAGGTAAGTTTTCGGAAATTTTCCAGGTTGAGTCTCAAAAAAAGTATAGTCTTTATCTAATTTAGATAATTCTGCCGCCACAGGAACTCCAGGTTTTCCAACAATTACTAAATGATAATTTTCTGTTACACTATCCGCGTTAAAGGGAAAAGTGCCAAATGCAACTTTATCATCAACAAGTATAAGCGGTATTGGTAAACTACCCTGGCAAAAAAACAGAACCGGCTTCTGTATATGCTCTTCGTGTTTTTTTGATTTTATGAGTATATTGATTGTATCGTTTTTATATAAAAGTTTTAAAAGTCGAAATCCGGAAGTTTCCGGATCTAAATAGTTTTGCGCGGAGGAAAAAGCCACAATAGCTATAGCAAAAGTCAAGAGTAATATTCTTTTCATTCAAATTACATGCAATGTTTTACAGTTTTTAGATAATTCTCACTACTTTATTTCGGGGTATTCACCCAATTCTTTTCATCCTGCACTAAATGTTTTACTTCAACTTTCACTTTGAACTTATTTCTCAGATGCCTTGCCATCGCATCAGCCGCATAAACGCTTCTGTGTTGTCCACCGGTACAGCCGAAGCTTACCATCAAACTGCCAAAGCCACGTTTTATATAATCTGTAACAGAAATGTCAACGATATCAAACACACTGTTGAGGAAATCCGGCATCAGTGTTTGCTGCTCGAGATAATCTTTTACCTCTTTATCGCGGCCGGTTTGCACTTTGAATTTTTCAATACGACCGGGATTTAAAATACCGCGACAATCAAATACAAAACCACCTCCATTACCACTATCGTCTTGCGGTAATCCTTTTTTATAAGAGAAACTATTCACTTTTATAATAAGCGGTGTTTCTCCTGTTGCCTGTACAGGTGTGAAATGCTCAATCACTTCGTCCGAAACACAGAGGTCTAAAATTTTTTTAAATTCCGGTACCGAAATGCCCAAACTATTTTTCTGAAAAAAATCTTTCAGATTATTTAATGCAAGAGGAATGCTTGTTAGGAATTGTGCTTTGCGCTCAAATAAACCGCGAAAGCCATAAGCTCCAAGAACCTGTAACAAACGTATCAGTACATAGCCGTTATACTGACTCCTGAAAATTGTTCTATCAATCGATGAGTCAATAATTTCTTCGAATGAATTCATGTAGTCAGCAAGCAAGTTCTCTTTCCATTCTTCTGTAAGGTTCGCTCTTGCCTGCCAAAGCATGCTGGCAACGTCATACTGAGGAGCACCTTTCATGCCGCCCTGGTAATCTATAAAATGAACGGCATGGTTAGTGTCTCCACTAACCATTATATTCCTGCTTTGAAAATCCCGGAACATAAAATATTTGTACTCAGTATGCGTGAGATAAGTGCTGAGCGCTTCAAAGTCATTGATGAGTTTTTGTTTGTCGTATGGCTTTCGCAACGCATCGAGAAAGTAATACTTGAAATAAAGCAGATCAGCCATGATCGCTTCTTTTCCAAAAACTTTATTGGTCAGGCATTTATCATAATCCAAACCTTCATCCCCCTTCACCTGCAGATTAGCTAATGCAGTAAGGCTCTTTTTAAAAAGAGAATAAACATTTTCTGAAAAGCCATCTTTTTCCAAATGATGCAAGAGGGAAATGTCGCCAAAATCTTCCTGTAAATAAAATTGTCTGTCATCACTTACAGCATAAATTTCCGGAACGGCGAGGTTTTTAGATTTGAATTGGTAAGAAAAGTAAATGAAGGCATCATTCTCAGGCACGTTAGCGCCGTATGTGCC
>JASGJE010000018.1:0-71807 GCA_049840875.1 Chitinophagaceae bacterium
CGCATCAGTAGGCGCCACTTTATCTATCGTTTCTTTGATGCGTTCAATCGGCGATGATCCGCCAATCATCTCTTGTACTTTGCTCACTTTCCGTTTCAGCACTTTCGTTTCGGTAACAAGAGTGCTTTTATCCATCGCATTGCGTATAGTAATCAGCAACCGGTTCAGGTCTGGCGGCTTGGAAATAAAATCATAAGCGCCTCTCTTTACCGCTTCTACAGCCGTTTCTATATTTCCGTGTCCCGAGATCATTATGATGGGAACATCGCTATTCGATTCAGTCGCTTTTTGTAAAAACTCGATACCATCTACTTTGGGCATCTTTATATCGCAAAGCACTACATCATAATTGCGGTCTTTGAATTTTTTTAAACCTTCTTCTCCATCCGAAGCTTCATCGATCTTGTATCCTTCAAAAGATAGTATCTCACCAAGGGTTTTTCGTATCGCCTTTTCATCATCAATGATCAGTATATCTGCCATCCGGTAAAAATTTTGAGCGGTAAAAATAGTTGAAAAGAAGGAGAGAAAGTCGGAAGTCAGTAAGTCCGCGAGTCAGACGGGAATGTTCATCGCTTAAGAAGCTTCTCAAATCCTGAAGATTTTCATTCGGACTTCCGGACTCCGGTCTTCCAGACTTCTTTTAAAAAAAATAGAGGCCAGATAGAAATCCAGCCTCGTTGTAAAATCCAATATCCTATGAAAAACCATTACAAAGATGCAATAGAAAGCCAATCCGATGCACGATGCGCAGAAAATGCGGTAAAAAAGGGTAATTGTACGTAACGATTTTATTACTAAAAAAAAACCGGCTACAATTTGCAGCCGGCTCGATATCCTTTAGTACTAACGTGTTTCTATTTCTGTAAATACATCACTTCTTTTACCAGCTTCACAGTTCTTGGAACGTCTGGCAATGCTGCTGCAACAAGGTTTGGTGCATAGTGCAATGGTGCATCTGCAGCAGTTATCCGACGTATAGGAGCATCGAGGTAATCAAAACCTTCCTTTTGTATGCGATAAGCAATTTCAGAAGCTACAGAGCACATGGGCCATTGCTCATCGATAATTACAAGGCGATTTGTTTTCTTAACGCTTTCCAATATCGTCATCCAATCCAATGGGCGTATAGTGCGCAAATCGATCACTTCAGCATTGATATTTTCTTTCTCCAACTCAGTCGCAGCACCAAGAGCTACTTTCATCATTTTATTATAAGAAACGATGGTTACATCAGTTCCCTGCTTCTTTACATCCGCCTTACCAAGCTCGATATAATATTCTTCTTCCGGCACTTCACTTTTATCTCCATACATCTGCTCGCTTTCCATAAACATTACCGGATCTTCTTCATAACGGATTGCCTGCTTCAGCAAACCTTTTGCATCATAGCCATTGCTTGGCGATACAACTTTAATTCCAGGTATGTTGGCATAATAACTTTCAAATGCGGTAGAGTGTTGCGCACCCAATTGTCCGGCCGAGCCATTTGGGCCACGGAACACGATCGGGCAGCTAACCTGGCCGCCACTCATCGCCAGCATTTTTGATGCTGTGTTCAGTATCTGGTCCATCGCCAGTACAGCGAAGTTCCAAGTCATGAATTCAACAACAGGGCGAAGTCCTTTCTGTGCTGCACCCACGCCGATTGCAGCAAAACCCAATTCTGAAATGGGTGTATCGATTACTCTTTTAGGGCCAAATTCTGCCAACATACCCTGGCTCACTTTGTAAGCGCCATTGTATTCGGCTACTTCTTCTCCCATTAAGAAAACTCTGCCATCCCTCCTCATTTCATCATTCAGTGCTTCTCTCAGCGCTTCGCGAAAAGCTATTGATCTTGCCATGTATTTCCTGTTTTAAATCCGGTATTTATCGGAGGCGCAAAAATATCGCAAGGCCATCAGAACCCCAAATGTAGTTTATGTGAATGTCCGGGATCGCCCAACACCTTAATTTTGATACATGAAAGAAACTATCGACGAATTAGAAACCATTCTCAAAAAATATTTGCCATTACTGGAAAAAATTGAAGAACCTGCATGGAGAGCCAAACCTTTTGCAGGTAAATGGAGCAAGATTGAAGAGCTGGGACACCTGGTTGATTCTGCACAAAGCAATATCCGCAGATTCGTGGTTGGTCAATACGAAGAGCAGCCGTTTATTGTGTATCAGCAAGACAAATGGGTTGCTATCAGCAACTATCAGAATTATGCCATAGCGGATTTGCTTAGTCTGTGGTGGCTGATCAATAAACATATCTGTGTGATTCTGAAAAACACAACTGTTGCCGCAGCATCAAGAAATGTTTTAACGCAGGCTGTGCATTCCATCGCATGGCTGGCTGCTGACTACAACAAACATCTGTTACATCATCTGCATCATATATTAGAACTGGAGCCTGTAGCTTATCCTTAGCTGAAGATATCAGCGTACAATGAACCAACTTTATGTAGGTTGTTTATAACACATAAATTTGCAGAAAGCATTTTACTTGCAATCAGCATCAACTCACTTCACAATTGTAATCATTGGGGCCGGACCTATCGGCCTCGCCTGTGCGCTGGAAGCACAGGCCGCAGGAATAGATTATGTAATTCTTGAAAAAGGTACGCTTGTCAATTCTCTGTATAATTATCCTGTGAACATGACTTTCTTCTCCACTTCAGAAAGGCTGGAGATCGGCGGCGTTCCTTTTGTTTCAAATAATGCTAAACCAACGAGAGCAGAAGCACTGGAATATTACAGGCGTGTTGCCGTTTCAAATCATCTGAACATTCACCTTTATGAAGAAGTCGTTTCAGTAAAAAAGGAAAATGCCTTTTTAATAAAAACCTCCAGGACTAACTATACTGCAAATCATATCATCATTGCGACAGGTTTTTATGATATCCCTTATCTTCTGAATGTGCCCGGTGAGGATTTACCCAAAGTAACCCACTATTATAAAGAACCGCATTCGTACGCAATGCAAAAGGTGATTGTAGTCGGCGCCCAAAACTCAGCGGTGGACGCAGCACTGGAAACATGGCGTAAAGGCGCTGAAGTGACAATGGTGATCCGCAAAGATGAAATCGGTGCAAGGGTGAAGTATTGGGTAAGACCAGATATTGTAAACCGGATACAGGAGGGATCGATCAAGGCATACTACAATTCCACGATTGAAGCGATCCGCGAACATGAAGTTGACATCCATACACCCGATGGAATCATTACGGTGGAAAATGATTGGGTAATAGCGCTGACGGGTTACCAGCCAAATCTTAAATTCCTGAAAGAACTTGGTATACAGTTAAGCGACGACGAGATACTTAAACCAGTTTACAGCGAAGAAACCCACGAAACAAATATTCTCAACGTTTATCTCGCTGGCGTTATCTGCGGCGGCATGAATACGCACCGGCTATTTATTGAAAATTCGAGAGAGCATGCCATTCACATCATTCAGAAAATAAAAAGAGATATTACTTCTAACGGCAAATAACGAACGATTTTTTGCAAACCTCTAGTAGATTACACTTATTCACATTGTCGGAATAACTTTTTGCCACCGCAGCAATCGCATTGTCATATCTTTTCGTAACGTAATATGTTAGAGCTGCCCCTGCTCTACAAAAAACAATAACGCATGAAACGACTTTGGTTATGCTGCGCTGGAATAGTAGTGGCAAATTTTCTGTATGCACAGATTGACGGGCCTTTCAACGGAACTGTTTTTACAACCGGAACTCTCACTGGCTCCTCTTCCTCCTGGACAAATGCTGGAAATGTAGCAGCCTCCGACAATACCTATGCTAATTTTCCAAATCTGCCAAATACTGTCGGCGCTCATACTGATTTTTTGATTGTTACGGGCTTTGGTTTCAATCTTCCTGTGGGAGCAACAATAAATGGTATTGTGGTAGAAATAGAACGGTCGGATGTCAATTTCAGAACGTCAGATTATGCTATTGATATTGTAAAAGGCGGCGTAGTAAGCACGACCAACCGTGCCAGTAACGCCGCTTATTCTTTTAGTGATTCTTATCAAAGTTTTGGTGCGCCCGGTGATTTTTGGGGCGAAACCTGGACATACAGCGATATCAATGATCCAGGGTTTGGCATTGCAATAGCTGCGCAACGAAATTCCACCGGCGGTACCACAGGTGGTAAGATAGATAATGTCCGTATTACCGTGTTTTACGATTTTATTCTTACCCCATTGCGTTTGATTTCTTTCACAGGCAGCAAAAAAAACAATGCTGTGCAACTGGCATGGACAACCGAGGTGGAAACCGATATGGACCGCTACGAAATACAACGCTCGGCAGATGGCCTGCATTATACAACTATCGGAACAGTAAAAAGCCTGAATGAAATGGCGCGGACAACCTACAATTTTACCGATCAGCAACCACTGAACGGTATTTCATACTATCGATTGAGAATGGTGGGGTATGCTCAGAATGATATTGGATTTTCACGGATCATTACAATCGGAAATGTGAATGGCGATGAATTAAATCTTTTTCCAAACCCACTCCGTTACGGTGATAATTTATCAATCAGCAACTCTTCGGCAGAACAACTCAACATTCAGTTTTACAATATAAGCGGTCAACAATTGGGTACTATCATTACCAACTCGACTACAGTGAATACTTCTACAATCGCTTTGTCGAAAGGTATACTGCTATACCGCATAGCAGATAAAAATCTGAAACTGATAAAAACCGGAAAATTAATTGTGCAGTGAAAAAAGCTGTTCCTCCAAAATCAGAGATGCTTCATCATCAGTAAATCTGTTTGCACATCTTTTCCTAAAATAAAATCATGCTTGCCAAATTTCTCAAATCCCCATTTGCTATAAAACCGGATAGCACGTTCATTACGTTCCCAAACGCCTAACCAGATTATTTTTCTATCCAGCGCAGTTGCTGTGTCCATACATTGCTGAATCAATGCAGGCCCAACTCCTTTTCCTATTGCAGATTTAACGGCATAAATGCGGGCGATCTCAATAGAAGAAAGTTTATCAAATTCAGCAAAACGTTCACCATCACGCATCCGAACATATCCGACAGGCGCTTCATCAACATAGGCTATAAAGAAAATACCGTCTTCGTCATGCACTTCCTTCATAAGTTTTGCTACACTAAATTGCTCCTCCATAAACTTATCCATGTCCTCTTTTGTATTTGAATCAGCAAAAGAATCGTAAAATGTTTGCCGGCTCATTTCTGCAATCAATGCTGCATCTTGAGATCTGGCCTTTTTGATAATAACATTTCCCATAGTCAATAATATGAATTCGCAAACAAAAAACCTTCTGAAAAGATCAGAAGGTTACAAGCTATTTTAAAGTAATAGAATAGTTTTAGAAATTAAAGTAACAGTTTACTCCATAAACATCCGGCGCTTCTTTTCCCTGAACTTTCATATACGATAACCGCACTTCAATATTCTTTTGGTTGCTGCCAACCGCAAACCGTACACCCGCATTGCCGGATGGCCCGAATGCTGCTTTATATTTGTAGGAGACAGTTTCGCCATAATAAGGATCCGTAACCGTTGTTCCGTATTTTCCATATCGTAGTCCATAACCGCCACCGACAAAGAAACCAATACGGCTTTCATTATCAGGCGTAGATCCAGCGCCAAAGTTGATATTAACTGTGGCAGGAGCTGCTACAAAGAATTGCAATGTATTTTCTTCAGTACCGCCATAATAAGAATTGTACTCAACAGAATAATTACCGGAAAATCCAATATCAATCGGCAACCCGGCAGAAACTGAAAACCCATCCGTTTCAACAAAATTGATTCTCGGATTATAACTCAGGGAAGACGCAACAGTAAAATCTGATCCCGGATTCTTTAATCCAAAAACGCCTACACCTGCGCCGTGCATAAAACTCTGACCAAAAGAAAAAGACACTAAAAAAAAGAACAAAACAGAAAACGCGACTCGTTTCATGTGTTAAGGTTTGAAGGTGGAATAATATGTGTTTGTGAACGGGTACTACCCGTTCTGCATTCGCCGCTAAAATAGAATGGAAAATGAAAAAAACAAATTCAGCAGAAATGAATTTATACCTACTTATAAAATATTGACTAGCATAATTAATATAGCTGAAGAAGTTGATTTGACTTGCATTAAAAAACTTCACCAACATTTACAAACAATCCTCTCGAACCTTGTGTACCGAATCCATAATCAATTGCAATGTTGGTATTTGATTTCTTATTAAGCTTAATACGAATACCTGCGCCAGCCCCTGGCTGTATAGATTGAAGATGATTGGAAGGAGCACCTGAAAAACTTTCTGCATTACCAAAAATAACTGCGCCAAATAATCCATCGCGTGTAATCGTAAATCGATATTCGGATTCGAGATATAGCATGATGTTTCCGCGATAACGCCCTTGTATAAACCCGCGGCCGGTATTATTAAAATTATCCCATGCCGTAGATGGAAGATCAAGGTATGGCGGTTTACCATCGGTAACCAACCAATTGTAACTCCAGAATCCCAATACGCTTCTGCCATTAGCCGCAAGTGGAAAAAATTTGCGGATATCGATTATCGCCGATTGCCAATTGGTATTACTTCCCAACCATGTAAAATTGTTTCTCAAAACAACGTTTGCAGAAAGGCCCTGTGTCGGATTAATCGGATTCTTTCGTGAATCGTATAAAAAATTAAATGATAAGCCTGATGAAACAGAATTTCTTGTTGCTCCGTATTTCGCATATTCCGACATCTCTCCTGTATTGACTCCCTGCTCTGAAATGTCCCAATGATAATCGAGATTATAACCAACCCCTGCTGAAAAGTTGTTTGTAATCTTTCGGAGAATGTATTGATAAATGCGTACGTAATAATAATCCATTGGATCTTCATTTTCGAAACCGACATCACTTCCCAGGCCGAAAGTGCTTTGTGGGTATTTCATAAACCGCCAGTCGCCAAGCAGATTCCATGTGTTTCCTTTCAACCATATATTCAACTGAACAGGTATTGTAAACTGCCGGTTTTGCGTATAGTTTACATTCGCATTAATAACCGATAATTTTGACCCTGGCGTCGGACTTGTATAAAAAGCAACATTGCCCACGAGAATTGCCGCTAATCTTGTCTGTAACGTATAACCTGCCGCTGGTAAAATGGAAAGAACAGGTTTATCCCCCGGTCGGATGCTATCTGCTTTTTCCGAAGGTTTGTAACCAACCCATTTTCTCAAATAATCAACAATATCTTTTTGGGGGGCCTGTGTGGTATCTGCATTCTGCGCATGAGCAAAGACAGACAGCATAATAAAAAACAGATACAGCGCTATTTTCTTGTTGCTATTAGTCAAATGCTGAAAAAAATTTTACGCGATTAATCTTAATTGCATTTAAAATCTCTGAAACCAAAAAAGACAAATGGTTTAATGCGGTCTGAATGTATAGCAGGAAATCAAAAATATGGCTTTTGTTATTAAAGAAAGAATCAGGACGTTCAGGTTTTCCTAAAATTTTCCTAAGAGATTTTATCAATTGCATGGTTGTCGAAAAATGGGCGTGTATCGGTTACTAAATCATTATTTATTTATAAACCAAAATTCCTTAAAGATTCTCAATCAGCATTGCGCTTGCTCCTCCTCCTCCATTACAAATGCCAGCCGCGCCATATTTGGCATTGTTTTGTTTCAATACATTGATCAATGTAACAATAATTCTTGCACCGCTTGCACCCAGTGGATGACCGATCGAAACAGCGCCACCATTCACATTCACTTTTGCCGGATCCAGTTTCATCCGCTTTGTATTTTCAATACCTACCACAGCAAATGCTTCATTCAATTCCCAATAGCTGATGTCTTCCATTTTCAAACCAGCTTTTGCGACAGCCTTTGGTACCGCAATCGACGGCGTTACGGTAAACCACTCCGGCGATTGTTCCGCATCGGCATATGAAACAATCTTTGCCAGCGGTTTAATTCCGAGTTCATTTACTTTTTCCTTACTCATCAACAATAATGCCGCGGCTCCGTCATTCATTGTACTTGCATTGGCAGCAGTAACCGTTCCATCTTTTTGAAACGCCGGTTTGAGCTCCGGTATTTTATCAAACTTTACGTTGAAAGGTTCTTCATCTTTTGCAATCAACAACGGGTCACCTTTTCGCTGCGGTACAGAAACAGGCACAATTTCGTTTTCAAATTTTCCACCATTGCTTGCAGCCTGGCTTCGTTTATAACTTTCGATTGCAAATGCATCCTGGTCGCCACGACTGATGCCACATTCCTTTGCACAAAGCTCTGCAGCATTTCCCATTGCTTTTCCATCGTATACATCTGTTAGTCCGTCTTTTGCCAACCCATCTGTCAATGTTGAATTACCATATTTATTTCCCCAGCGCATATTTTCTACATAAAATGGAACATTGCTCATGCTTTCCATTCCGCCTGCAATAACAATATCGGCATCACCCAAGGCGATGCTTTGTGCAGCCTGTGAAATAGCTTTCATTCCACTGGCGCAAACCTTATTTACCGTGGTGCAATTCACTTCATTTGGAAGGCCTGCAAATTTTGCCGCTTGTCTCGCCGGCGCTTGTCCCAGGTTCGCTTGTAGTACACAACCCATGAGCACATCCTGAACAAGTGAAGGTTTAATACCCGCTTTTTCCAACGCTCCTTTTATTGCAAAAGCGCCCAGTTGTGTAGCCGAAAAATCTTTTAATGATCCACCAAAACTGCCGATCGGAGTACGAACTGCCGAAACAATATATACTTCACGCATAGAAAATTGCAATTAAGGCGCAAAGATAACAATTGTTAGTATAGTAAACCGGCATCAGAATTGCTCAAAATAATGCAAGAGGTTATGAAATCATTATCACCTTCTGCCGGAATTTTTTTTCTGTACCTTTCTGTCCCCTCTGTTAGTATCCATTCGTCTTACAATTATAATTTCTAATCAAAACCATTTGTTATGAAAAAGTTCATGTTACTTCTCGCAGTGCCATTGTTGTTTTCTTTCGTCAAACCCATCGATACCATCTCTGAGAAAGAGCGGAAAGATGCTGCTGAATTAATTGCAAAAACCGAAAAAGGTGTATTCGATGCAATAAAAGGGCTCAGTGAAGCACAGTTAAAATATAAAGCTGCGCCCGACCGCTGGAGTATTGAAGAATGTGTGATTCATATTGCCACAACGCAAGGTGCATTGTGGGGCGCCGTCGACGGCGCGGTGAAACAACCCGCCAATCCTGAAAAAAGAGCTGACATCAAAGCTACCGATGAAGGCCTGATTAAGATGATCGAAGACCGCTCCAATAAAGTAAAAACCGCTCCGCAACTGGAACCTCAGAATTCATCATATAAAACATTGGACGAAGCACTGAAAGCAATAAAGGAAAATGATGAAAAGATGACAGCGTTTGTAAAGACGACTAAAGAAGATTTGCGTAATCATGTTGTTGTATTGCCTTTTGCAACATTCGATTCTTACCAGATGATATTGTTTATTGCCGGCCATGGCAATCGCCACACACAACAAATCGAAGAAGTAAAAGCAGATCCGGGTTATCCGAAAAAATAATCCAGCCTGCAAAGATTGCATTGAGCCACGAATAATCGTGGCTCAATTATTTCACCCCGAAAATCAAATTTGTTTCAATAAAAAATTCACGAAGCTTAACTTTAGCTATACCGATATTTTTTAAAAATGAAGATCTGTGTAGCACAAACAAAGCCATTAAAGGGTGATATCAATGAGAATATTGTCAACCATCAAAAACTGATTGATTTAGCCGTACAATACGGTGCAGAACTTATAGTATTCCCGGAACTATCGATAACAGGTTATGAACCGGAGCTGGCAGAAACACTGGCTACTGATACGAATGATATCCGTTTCGATGTTTTTCAATCAATCAGTAATGATAAGGATATTCAGATCTGCATTGGTATGCCGCTAAAAACGAAAGAAGGAATTGAAATAGCCACGTTTATTTTTAAACCAAATCACCCGCTCAGTACTTATTCAAAACAATATTTACATGCAGATGAATTTCCCTATTTCAAAGCTGCAAAAAACCAGGATATGCTGATCGAACAAAAGAATAAGGTTGCATTGGCGATCTGTTATGAAATTTCAGTTCCGGCGCATATCAATGAAGCAGTTGCGCAACAGGCTAACATCTACATTGCCAGCGTTGCAAAATCAGTAACGGGAATGGAAAATGCGATCAACAGACTGTCAGAAATTGCCATTAAAGATTCATTATTCGTTCTGATTGCAAACTGTGTGGGGTATTGTGACAACTTCAATTGTGGCGGAAAATCTTCAGCATGGAATAACAGTGGCTTTTTACTCGGGCAACTGAATGATACCTCGGAAGGCGTTTTAATTATAGACACTCTTACCGGAAAAGTTTTTAATTCGCAGCAATCAGCAAGAGGTTGAAAATAGTTCCACTAACTGATTATCAAACTGTTTCTCTCCCGCTGAAAATCATATTGCAGGTCTTCATGTAAAGTCTTCAGCAATGTGTCAATCTTTTTAACCTGGGATTGATAAATGTTGAAAATAAGCTGGTTTCGTTTTATGGGGATTCCGGAGGCAATTAATTGTTTACAAAAATGCAGGCGCAACTCAATTTCAGTTTGTTTCAAACCACTATAGCGACAATATTTGTTGATAATACGGACAATTTTACGCAGACTTTTTTTGGCAAAATAAAGATGCGATAGATTTATTTCCCCGAACAATTCATCAATTTCCGTTTTGATGCCCGTAATGTATCCATCTTCATTGTGTGCTTCGAACAACAGGTAAGTCAGCAATTCCTTATTTTTTTTTTAAACCTGGAAAGCCGCAAACAAAGCTCAACTACCTGGGCAGGTTTCAACGTCTTCAATTCTTCTTTCAAATCACTGACGGATGCTGTATTCATGGAGGTGAAGTTATTACTTGAATTCCTATTTTAATTTTTAGTAACAAAAAATGTGGTCGCAAATTTTTAAATTTAGCATATGGAATATTTCGTGAAAAAGGAATCCGTCGTACGAAAAATATGGGGCAAAAGCGACACGATATTATTTGTGTTCGCGGGAGCTTCTGCAGAATTTGCGTTGAATAAAGCTGTCGATTGGTTATACTTTACAGGCAAACTACCTTCCGATCCGCTGGGACGGTTATTCTCCACAGTGCTATATGCGCGGAGAATTGTTTTCTCAGAAAATGAACAGGCGTTAAAAGCAATTGACCAGATTACCAGTATTCATAAAGCCGTGGAAAAAAGTCGTGGCGATACTATTCCTGACTGGGCTTACCGGGACGTATTGTTTATGCTCATTCATTATTCTGTAGCGTCTTTTGAATTGCTCGAGCGAAAATTAACTGATACGGAAAAAGAAGATTTATATGACGTGTTTTACAGAATGGGGCAACGCATGCATTTAAAGGATCTCCCGGTAAATTACTCCGGTTGGTTAATAATGCGGAATGATCATCTGCAACATAATCTTGTAAAAAGTAAATTCACAATTGATTTGTTTAAACAGTATAAAAAACATCTCGGTGCCCCGCGCTATTTAATTTTAAAGGAATCGCAGAAATTAGTGTGCCCTGAAATAGTCGTCAATATGTTGAATTTTGGTAAAACACGTTTACTGTTGCCGTTGGTTTTCGCTTACAAACTCAGTCGTCGTTTCAAAATGGATTTCGTGATTAAAGCAATTATCCTTCCACCCGATTATAAGGAGCAGATAAAGTCGCTGGATGTAGCGTACGTATAATTTCATATTTCTCACTTGTTTATTGCCTTTCCGTCAGTTTTTTTCTGAAAATGTTGGGTGATTATCAGGTTTTTTCTATTTTCAAATTCTATCACCCAAGACAACTGCTGCGTTTATGTTTTTTGCGAATAACTATTTTTACCTTATCACTATCGGCCTGCAATTAATTTGCGTAATACACTGCGTAAGAAAAGGCAAACAAAATAACTGGATATGGATTATTGTGTTCTTACCAATCGTCGGTTGTCTTGCTTACATCTTCACTGAAATGTTTAGCAGTGGAGACATCAATAATGTGCAGTCTGGTGTTGGAAATTTTTTAAATCCCGGCGGCAGAATACGAAAGCTGGAAAATAATCTTCGCTTCGCAGACACATTCACCAATCGTACAATGCTGGCAGACGCTTATCTCGCATCCGGAAATACGGACAAGGCGATTGAATTGTATGAATCAAGTTTAGAGGGAAATTTTACCGAAAACGAATACGTGCTCAGCCAATTGATCATCGCCTATTTTCAGAAACGGAGATATGAAGAGATAATACCTATTGCGCAGAAGATTTATAAATTACCGCAGTTCGCACGGTCAAAGGCACACATTTGCTATGCAGCCGCGCTGGGCTATACAGGGCATACAGAGCAAGCCGAAAAAGAATTCAAATCATTGAAATCAAAATTTTCAAACTACGAAGCGAGATTTCAATACGGATGTTTTCTACTCAATAACAACAGAGCAGCAGAAGCAAAGCAACTCTTCAATGAAATGATCAATGAAGCGCCTCATCTAAGTTCAATGGAAAGAAGGCAGAGCAATGCATGGATTGCAAAAGCAAGAGAAGAGGTAAAAAAAATTACTTAAAAAACTTTTACTGACCAGGTTCTTTCAAAATCTGTGTCAGGATCTAAACGATTGATCCCTTCTTTATGTACTAATTGTTGATCGGAATCGACACTATCTGCAATACCACACCACGGCTCTATACAAACGAAATCTGCATTCTTTGCAGCCCATATTCCGAGAAACGGAAATTCATGAAAATCAAACTCAAGTCCATTTCTATTTTTTTCGTTCAATAAACTTATTTTACCAGATTGCAAATGTTTTAATACGATTGCATCTTTATAAAATAGTTCTTTGCTGAGCTTTATCTTATCTGAATTATCTAATAACGGCGTTGGTGATTTTTCAATCAACCCATCTTTTGAAATCGGCCAACGACCTGTTGTTTCATTCTGATCAAACTTCAAGTAATAATCAGAGTAGGTTGTATCACTTGTTACCGGCACTTTAAAAGCCGGGTGACCACCAACTGAAAAATACAGTTGTTTATTTCCCGTATTTTTTATAACATACATAACCGACAACCGGTTATCCGTTACTTTATACACAAGACTAAAAACAAAGTTAAATGGGAATTTTGTCAAGGTGTCTTCGTTGGTTGAAAGAGAAAGAGTAACGCTATCACTGGTTTTATTAGTTACAACAAATTCCATTTCCCTCGCAAAGCCATGGCGACTCAATGAATAAGCATTGTTTTCGTAGTAATAAGTCTGATTCTTCAATTCACCGACAATAGGAAAAAGCACAGGAGATTTTTTTGCCCAGAATGCCGCGTCGGCATTCCACATATATTCAAGACCTGTTTGTTTATTGTAAATGCTATCCAGTTCAGCGCCTTTCGATTTTATAGTTACCCTCAGTGAATCATTTTCTATTGTGTACATGATTTTGTTTTTACGCTGGCAAAGATAGAGCGCATCCTTACAAATGCTTTTAACTTATTTAGCTAATTTCACTTTGATGAGGGAACTCTTCCTATATGTGATGGCTGCTGCTTATATCATTGCAGGTTGTTTCCATTTTCTCCGTCCGAAATTTTACAAGTGGATGATGCCGCGATGGGTGCCCTGGCCAATACCAGTAGTATTCATCAGCGGCATTGTTGAAATTGTGTTAGGTATTTTGCTGATCCCATTTGTTACAAGAAACTATGCTGCATGGGGAATCATTATTTTATTGATCCTTATTTTCCCTGCTAATGTTCACATGATGCGAAATCTCCGGCGAAAAAATAGCCGGTATTTATCGCTTGCTATTTTGCGCTTGCCGCTACAAGTCGTATTGATCTGGTGGGCCTGGTTATACACGTGATTATTGTGGTTCGCGACCTGAACGCATCCAGATTACAGAATTTCCGGTGCCCAGTTCATTTTGCTCCCATTGGCGGTTGGAGGGATCTGTTATCCATTCACCATCTACTACAAATTTATACTGATGCTTGCCGGGTGAAAGATATACGTCAAATATCCAATCATCTCCTTTTTTCAGCATCGCTAATGTGGAAGGACTCCAACTATTGAAATCACCGGCGAGAAAAACTGTTTTAGCATTCGGATATCCTTTCAACCGAAACGTATAATTCGGTCCAAGAATAAGAAATGAGTTGCCGTTATTATTTATTAATTTATTTGACGGGTCTGCAATTGCTTTTCCGTCAACAAGAAAACGGTATTCATAATTCCCCGAAGCAAGTGGATAAGGCAACTCCCACCCCGTTGCTGTACGCTTCATAATCAATTCTTCCTTTCGCCAATTGTTAAAACTACCGGTAAGGATCACCTGTTTCGCATTGGAATGACCATCCAGTTTAAAGATATAGGGTGTACCGATCCGAACAACCGAATTATAATCGTTGAACTCATTCGGTAAAACCTCTGGATTACCCGGGTCAGTTCTCCATTGACCATCTGTGATATACCGGTAAGTATGTGTGCCATCAGCCAGATAAAGCGGCAATTGCCATCCGGCGGTAGTTTTTTCCATCACCAGTTCCCGTTCCCGCCAGTTATTAAATGATCCGGCAAGAATAACTTTCCTCGTATCTGAAAAGCCCTTCAATGAAAAGATATGATTGGTTTTAAAATAAACAGAGTTTGTATTTCCATATTCATCATTCTCTCTCGTCATGTTATCATCGTCCACCATCCAGTGGCCATCGGCGACAAACTTGTACCAATACTTTCCAGGAGTTAATTTCACAACAGCGATCCAACCGCTGTCTGTCCGTTGCATAGCGAGTGCATCAGGTTCCCATACATTGAAACTACCAGCCAGCATCACACGTCTTGCATCGAGATTATCACGCAAAAAAAAGGTCACCAGGTTTCCGTTTACGGCAAAAGGATTTTTGTTCTTAAATCGGTTGTATCCATACTTTATGCTTGTACTCACTGAAGGAAATCGTCGCGCAATCTCTCTCTCTTTATCGGTAAACAGGATTTTATCTGCGGGATTAATTACATCTTTAAAGCTTTTCAATGGTTTATTGATGACAACTGATTTTGCGTTGTCGACCTCAATCCACCAACCTGCTTTTTCTAATGAATCGCGAGAATGATCCCGCAAAAAAGATTTCAATCCAAGTTCGTACAACTCATACTGGACAATGAAACTATCCAATGAAGCGTCAGTAATGGATCTGTTCAGTTTGATGTACATCTTTCCATCTTTCACACCATACACTTTTACCGGCTCCTGCGCTATTACCGGAGGTGTAAATAACAAGAGGCATAACAATGCATACAGGCAAAAAGCCATCGCAGAACCTTTACGATGTGTGATAAATGCTATTTCCATATATACATTCTCCGCGTTACAAAGTTAAATCCAATCTTGTGCATCGAAAGAAAATCAAAACCTAACATACCATCAAGGCATTGTTCATAGGATTTGCACATGCTTTCAAGATTTGTAACGAGTACGGGCAAGCTATCTAAAGCCAGTTGGCCCATTTTCATATTTCTCATATTTCCATAGACGGCGTCAATCTTCGTATTACCTGCGCCGGCAAGAGTTGCACGTTTTGTGATGGTTATATTTTCAAACACTTTATCCGGAAGGCGGCTATCCAGCACATTTGCTTCAGCGCCGGTATCGATAATAAATCTTAATTTTTTGCCAGCAACATCAATATAGGTTAATACCTTATCATCCATAAACGTAATGGAAAAAGTATTGTATAAAGAGGCATCATTTAACATTGTGTTTTGATAAGTCGAACCTTCTTTTTTGCTGATGCGGTGAAGGTAAAGCAGTCCTTCTTCGTAATCAATAATCATTTCAAAACGACGAAACAACTGCATACCCAATAGTCCGAGTATCTTAACGCCTTTACTATCTTCTATGTGTCCAAGGTTTATACGATCTGCATCTGTTTGATAATATTTGAACGGCCCTATAGAAAACGTATTGATCCGTATAATTCCCTGGTCGCGAACAGAACCTGTCACGCCACCTGATTGATCATTAAAGGCCTGATCATTGACAGGCTGATAATCGCGGAAATAGGTTGCATTCAGTACCAACTTAGGAGCGCCGGTATCAAGAATAAAGTTTCCTTCCAGTGTATCTGCTTTCGCCTGCACCAAAATAAGATTACCTGCCCTTGTAAAAGGCACTATCAATGATGATGTATCAAAAAGAATATCCGGTTCATCGGAAATATCGTTTAACAACATCGGCCCGGGATCGATAGTGATGCGGTTATTCAATGGTCGCAACGGTCGTGAATTTGCAGATGCAAAAACAAAATCAATGCTGACCGCGTTGTGAGCGAAAATAAGTAAGCTGATAAAAATTATCCTGAACACGGAAAACATCGCAGTTGGTTATTTACCAAAATTTACACGATGTTTAAAAAGAAAAATGTTATTCAGTACCTGCGGATATACAGCGTGACAAATGGCAAATCAATTAAAAATGACTGTACGGATTTGATACAGTTTTATTCATTTCTTATAAAGCGACAATACTTCCTTCAGTATATTGTTTATTTTTTTCAGCGGAATATCTTCGTTTGCATCAAGTAACAAAATTTTCATCCTTGCTCTTTTCTCCTGTACCAGATCAGGATGATTTATTCTTTTACCTTCCACAATACCAATGTAAGGTTGCCCCAGTTTCTTATGCACCCACAGATAACAAAACATTTTATCATGATAACAAAAGAATGGCATTCCATATTTCCATG
Organism: Chitinophagaceae bacterium; assembly: GCA_049840875.1. Classification (GTDB taxonomy): domain Bacteria; phylum Bacteroidota; class Bacteroidia; order Chitinophagales; family Chitinophagaceae; genus JAFDYH01. The sequence goes on from JASGJE010000018.1 coordinate 16,803, forward strand.
ACTCAGTAATATTTGGATCCGATTTTAAAATATGACTGCGCAAAAACTGCAGGCAGGTTTTTATTGGTTCAGCCTGTTGCATATACCAATTGTCAATCGGACGAAGCATTCGCTTTTTATTTTGGTTGAATCAAATCCCAGAGATTACCATAAAGATCTTTGAATACGGCAACAGTGCCATAAGGTTCGTTGGAAGGATCGCGAACGAATTCAACACCTTTCATTCTCATATTCGCGTAATCACGCTGTAAATTATCAGTGTGCAGAAAAAGAAAAACGCGGCCACCCGTTTGGTTCCCGATACGGCTTTTTTGTTCTTCGTTGGCGGCCTTTGCCAGCAACAAGCAACAACCGTCTGTACCGGGCGGAGCTACACGAACCCATCGTTTAACAGGGCTTAAAATGGTATCCTCAATTAGCGTAAAGTTCAATTTGCTTATATAAAATTCAATAGCCTGATCATAATCCTCAACTACCAGAACCAATTGCGCAATGTTCTGTTTCATGCCTGTCTTTTGGCTAAAACTACGCAACAAAAGCAATTACAGGCTTGACAAATTATTCGTTTATTCACATTCGCCGCCAATAAATTGATGTTCAAAATAAACCTGCTTTTAATTGATGGTTAAGAAAGAAAGAGTTTTTGAATTGGTTTGGATATATTGGTTTTTATATTGATAAACAAACTCTTATATACGCTAACTTTAAATTTATTAAAGATCTAACATCTTCAAATGCCTCTATTAAATCAGTTGAAACAAGGATTGCCTATTCATCACAGGCGGGGCATTCTTAAAACCTTGTGGGAAAAAAAAGGTAGCTCTCCGAGGCCTATTTCTATAAATTTGCACCCGAACAATCCCACCCTATTTCGCGGTTTGCTTTGCCGGCATCAGTAATCATTACATTAAACTCAATAAACGAAGCAAATGGTACAGAAAACCTATTACAAGACTAAGGATTATTGCAAAGTCAAATTTTCATTCAAAGTTGATAACGCTGAAACAATCGAGATACTTGGCTTGAATAATGACTGGAACACGGCCGTCATTATGAGCAAAAAAAAGGATGGCAGCTTTAGCGCAGATATCAACCTGCCAAAGGATTCAAAACACGAATTCAAATACCTGGTAAACGAAACCTTGTGGCTCAATGAACCTGAAGCGGATAGTCTTCAACCGAATGAGTTTGGCGGTACAAACAGTGTGATTTCCCTTTAATTTTTCTATACATTTTGATCGATACTTTTCTTGCTAGTGCAGGAAAAGTTTTGTGTCAATAAAAATTCCTGAATAAAAAAATCGTCATGATAGTTACCATGACGATTTTTTATTTGAGAAATTAAATACTAAAATTAATAGGGATAAATGAAAGTATATGTATTACCGCCTACACCAACAAATACAGTTTTGAAATAGTAGAAGCCTGTACCCGGGCAATCTGTTGCTACACCGGTTACATCCAATCCGAAAGTTGTAGTGGCTACACCCCATGCTCCTGTATGTACAGCGATGCCGCTTGTTAATCTGAAGTTACAATCCTGGCGAACTACCAGCGGTGCTGTGATAGACCATGAAAAAGCATTTCCAAAGCGATTAGAACCCCAGTACGCGATGCCGGTTACAGCTCCATCAGTATGTGTTCCTTCTTCAGAAATCACGATGCCATTGTCGTAAGTGAATGTTCTTTTGATAGCAATCTGCCAGCTACGCTGTGTATTATTATCGAATGTTATCGTAATGCCATCGCTATTGATATCATGCTCGATCGTGCCACGTGTAGCAAGATCTTTCAGCAAACCACCGGTAACGTTAGTAATTGTTTTTGTACCGTTGATTGTTATGCTTTTTGATTTATCACCCACAGTTCTTGTAATTTTAAGATTCTGCACGTTGATGGTGATAACGGCGCCAGCATCTTTCCAATGTACACCTTTAGGCATTGAAATTACAACTACACCTGTACGGGTTCTGTTGCTGAAACAATCTGCACCATTGTAGGTGATTGTTATTTTTTTAGTAGTGCCAGTTGTATCTGCTTCTACATCTGCATTGCAGATATCAGCTAATACTTTACCGCTTAACGATGACTCACTGCTGACAGCAGCATCTGCGTCCGTTGAAACTGCGTCAACGTCTTCAGAAACCTGCGCCTGGTCATCCGACTGTGCAGTTACTTCATCCTGGCTTGCAGTATTGTTTGAAGTGCTATTATCTTTTTTACACGCCGTGAATGCAAGCGTTAAAGAGAATGCTATTGTTAAAAGAGAAAGGAGCCTGATTTTCATAAAAGTTTTTTAATTTTTAAATGTGGTTTAGCTGTAGACCGGGATTGATTTTAGTGGTTTAAGAGATTAGAATAAATTTTTATCAAAACGCTTTTTTGGAGAGAAAATTATAGGAGATTTACGATAGTGTATCTGCTACGAACAACCGATAATAAAGAACAAAAGAAGAGCATTTACATTAGTCGTTAAAGGGTTGTGACAAAATCATAAAGGCAGTTTTAGCATATGCATATTGTGAAAGAAAAAATAAATCTTTGCCTGAGATCGATGATTCAAAATGAGTCGCAACTAATTTGCTATTTAAGGGGTAATAAATATGCCGCACTATAATAGTTGTATTATTTCATCAACCAGTATCAGTTTAAACGGTAAATCAAGAGAAATAAAACCCAGCGGGTTGATCAGGCTAGTTCAAAACGGCTTCAATTTCCGGGATTGGCCGGTGTTGAAACATTCTTCGAACGATGCTGGTTTCAATCTTGAGTTATCTCACTGGGAATACATCCCCAACTATATTCGCAACGAAGTTGAATTAAAGGAAGCCAGGATTATGAATAGGCGGATCATTGCAAAAGGTGAAGAGCTATTAAAGAATGACAAATCTCACGATTCAGTTTTTCGGGAAGGCGCCTTGTACGGACGCTGCCTTATTCTCTCTTCGGGTTTCTTTGAATGGCGGCATGTACCGGTGATGGGTAAAAAAGGAAAGCCGTTAGCAAAAAAAGAACGCATTCCCTATTTTATAACGCTAAGGCATAGGCCAGAATATTTTTTTATGGCCGGTGTTTCGAGAATATGGACAAATTACGATCGAAACCAATCTGCAGATACATTCGCCGTCGTAACAACAGAAGCGAATGAACTGATGGCTAAAGTGTACAATACAAAATTGAGAATGCCTGTGATTTTTACAGAAGAGTTGGCTACGCAATGGTTATCCGGAAATTTATCAGAGAAGCAGATATTAGAGCTTGGTAGTTTTCGATATGCCGCGGAGCAAATGATTGCATGGCCTGTTGCTAAAGATTTTATGACAAAGATTAATCCGAATGAAGAAGCGCAATACGAAAATCTACCTCCACTTTAAGCATTGCGATTAATAAATCTTGTCATGCTGAATGAGCGGTTAAATCCAAATTGTTTATAGAACGAAGCAAGATGTTCGCCGGTATGCAAGGCGATCATTGCTTTATTATCTGCATTTTTATTGATCCAGTCTGTTAATGCCTGCATCAACGCTGTGCCCACCCGTTTGCCTTGCCAGTCCGGGTGCACCATTACGTTTCTTACATAATAAAAATTGGCCTGATCGGTTAATAAGAAAGCGCAACCGATAACAGTATTGCTTGCCGTATCCTCAGCTATAACAGTTGTTGCAAGGCAGCTTAACGGAATTGCAGGCGCTGGCTTTTCATCAGGCTGCGACCAACCTATCGCTGTCGCGATATACTTCAATTCATCCGGGGAAGGCATTCGTTCTATTATCCTTATTATACCAGGCATTGTCTGTTCGCTTTTCTTTCGAAGAGTGATACCATGACCGACCCGTATTCTATGTCCATCCGGATCTTTGATCAACATTTCACGAACACCCCACTCTCTGCTAACTGGCTCCAGTAGTATTTCGGCGCCTTTTGCTTTTACTTGCTCGTAGAAAACATCTACATCATCTACCATAATGGAAAACCAGGTGCCCGGATTACCCTGTCCATCTTTACAAAAAAATATTTCTATGCCGTCTTTGAATATGCCTCCAAAGTCAACAGGATCGCCCCACTCCCAACGGTCGGCAAATCCAAGTACGTTACAATAATAATCGAGACTTCTTAATACATCAGAGGAATAAAGTATCGGGATGATTGTATTGAATCGCATGGCTGACAATTTTAACGGAGGAAAATTTGCTCCTGAAGTTACAAAGAGAAATATTTCCTGGAAGAATCGCCTATCACCGATGTTTCAATTGAGCTATTCGCCTTGAAAGAATGGTTCGGTCAGTATTGGATTTTGATAGCGAAATTGCTTTTTCCAAATGATCAATGGCTTTTGCTTTATTGATATCCTTATACAATTCACCGAGCAAAGAGTGATAATATTGATTGCCTGTTAATTTTAATTTCTCCGCTTCATTGATAGCTTCGTCATTTCCGTTCGCTTTAGATAAAGCATAAGTTCTGTTCAACGCGGCGATTGGAGAATATTCCATCTGAAGCAACTGATTATATAACTGAAGAATACTCTCCCATTTTTCTTTTGAATCCTCTTTTTGTGTGTGCCAATACGCAATACTTGCATCTATATGAAACCGTGGAATGTAATTACCGTGCGAAGATCGTTTGAGATAATACATACCCTTTGCTATTAATTCCTTATTCCAGAGAGTTTCATCCTGGTCTTCGTACAATATTATCTCACCATTGTCTTTCTTTCTTGCTTCAAAACGGGATGAATGAAAACAGAACAATGAAAGCAAGGCATTTACTTCCGGTAAATTTGTTGATTCGTTTTCAATCAATAAATAAGTAAGGCGCATTGCCTCCAGGCAAAGTTCCTCACGCAGCACCGAATCGTCACTTTCAGAATAATAACCTTCATTAAAAAGAAGATATAGCGTGGTCAAAACAGTATCTAACCTTGTATTGATTTCTTCTTCTCCGGGAAACATAATCGCAACTTTCTCTTCTCTCAATTTTTCTTTTGCCCTGAACAATCGCTTATTGATCGTTTCTTTATTGGTAAGAAAGGCGTTGGCAATTTCATCTATGCCAAAACCGCAAAGTATACGAAGCGATAAACCAATCTGTGCTTCCACAGAAATGGAGGGATGACAAAGTGCAAACAGCATCTGCAATTGGCTATCCGAAATATTTTTTTCAGTTAAATCAATTTCCAGTTCGATTGTTTCCTTCGTATCTGAACGTAATTGCTTTGAGATTTTTTCAACAAATGTTTTATTGCGTGTAAGATGGTTTTTCGCTTTATTCTTGGCAACAGTATATAACCATGCAGTGGGATTTTCAGGAACACCTTTATATGGCCAGGTTTCGATTGCTGCAAGAAAAGTTTCGCCTGCTAAATCCTCCGCAATTTCTATATGTTCAATTCCGAAAAGCTTGCATAGCACGGACGTGATTTTCCGGAATTCCGTACGAAACAAATGAGGTATCAATTCTTCACGCTTCATAATTGAAAAGCCTTTGCGAAAATAGCAAAGGCTTTGAGGATGCTATTGATGATTCTTTCACTTAATGTACACCGTCTCTCTTTGCGATCTTTCTTACTTCAACAGTATTTCCGTCGCCTTGCAACACAGGGCTTCCTTTTGCAAATTCAACTGCTTCCTCGATTGATTCTGACTTTACGATAATGTAGCCGCCGATCGTTTCTTTTATTTCACCAAAAGGTCTCATTCGTAACAAGTCCCTTATGATGTACAACTTTCGCATCTGCAAATGGCAATCCATTGCCACCGCTGAATTTGTTTTGCGCTGCTATACCACCAATCCAGTCCATAGTTTGTTTCATCCAGATTTGCATTTGCTCTGGCGATGCGACCTTCATACCATCTTCATGCCTGAAAATCAGAATAAATTCATCCATGATGTAAAGATTTAAATGTTTAGTATTATTGAATTACACCAGTATATCAATTGATCCATTACAGATTGGACAAGAAGCAGAAAATATTTTTGCCGTAATTGTGTTGTCGCTGTTTTAGCTATGTTTTATCGCTGCAACAGCTTCTGTATGTGAAGGGTTATAATAATTTCCCATCAATGCTTTACCAGCTTTTTCAGTAAAATGCTTTTTAAGCTTAAACACATCCCAGAACCACAATCGTTGTGCAATTAGTAATTCAAATTTCCGGTTGACGGTTCCGGTAGCTGTAATCTCATCAAATTGGTATTCGTAACGATCAGGAAACAGGACAGGGATTTGTCCAAGCGTTATCATTGATGCGATTGCCGGCTCACCGCAAGTGAAACGGCGATCCATTTTTTGCAGTTTTATTTTTACTGCACTTTCATCTGTACTATCTGCTATAAGCGTAAAGATGCCGGACTGACTGACAATTGCATACTCTTTTTTTAATTCAGGATTTATCACAAATGCTTTCTTTTTCTCGCCGGAATATTGATATTGCCGGTATTCAGCAGGAAAAATTTTATAGGAGTAACAGGATGAAAAACCAATGATCACAAATAGTGCAGGAATTATTTTTTTCATAAATTATTCGCTTCGCAATTGATTGAAAAGTTATATTATCGATTGTGTGTTATTTCAAATTACTTATCTCTATATCAAAAGAAGTCAGTAACCCAACTACTGAAGGCAAACTAAACTTTGCTTTTTTGATTTTGTTCAAGGCAGGATTCACCTGGTAGTTATAGGCCGTCCGGAAATCAGCCTTTTCTAAAATTGTATTTTCGAACAAAGCATTTTCCAGATCACAGTTATCGAACACAGCAGACGAAAGATCACACTCTGTAAAATCAACTTCTTTCAACTGAGAATTTTTAAAGACTGTTTTTTTGATTTTTGTTTTATAGAAAAATGATTGATTCAGTATGCAATTTTCAAAACTAAATGAAAGGCCAAAATCGCTGCAATCGTCAAAATGCAGACCGATCATCTTGCAGTCCTTAAATTGAATATCACGAAATACTGTTTTATTCAATTTCACCATACTGATATTGCAATTGCTGAAAACACAATCGACAAATAACAGTTCTGAAAAATCTGCTCCTGAAAAATCACAGTTAATACACTGACAATTGTCGTATTCTGATTGCGCAAAAACAACTTCTTTATAGTCTACCTTTTCAAACGTTTTATCCGCGATCATTGAAGAATTCATACGAATTGATGAAAGATTAAATAACGAGTGATCCCCAGCCTTTGCGATATTCTCTTTTTATGAATTGGTTCGCTGGTTCAAAATTAGTTACCCGCATATTTTCACCGTCCCATTTCAAAGCAGTATATCGTCCGCTAAATTTATAACCTTCCATATTTCCATACACGGGATCATTTCGTTTTATCTTTTCTTTAATATTAAAACTCCGCAATAAAAGATTGCCTAACAAAACCGTTTCTGTTAACGGTCCTGCATAACCGACAAACGGTGAATCAACTTCCATTTTGCCATAACCCGCTATGCAGGCATCTACCCATTGCCACCAATGGCCATCCATATCGCCTTGTACTCTTGGATATTTCGCCGGCACTTTCACATCTTTATTTAAAGAAAGAGGTAACAATCTTGGATGGCTTCCACCCCATCCGCAGGAAGCTTTGCCTTTGGTACCAACAAATAAAGTACTTCCTTCAAAATCATTTTCTCCCGGCCAATCTCCAAGCGCTTCATTTGAATTCACATCAGGATCGAGTTCATTTAGCCGTTCAGGTGTTATTCCTCCATCCATCCAATACAGATCAAGGTCTTTACCACTTTTCTGTTTGAATTTAAATTTCAATGAACTTGATACCGGGCCGCTTTCAGGATAAACACCTTCCTTAAAGATGCCGCTATACACCGTACTTGCACTTCCTGAAATTTCTGTAGGATATCCCAACTCCATTAACTTAAACGGAGGGCCAATGATATGACAACCCATATCCCCTAATGCGCCTGTACCAAATTGCCACCAGCCACGCCAATTAAACGGAACAAGGTTATCGATATAGTTCGTCGTCTCTGCTGTGCCCAACCATAAATCCCATTTTAATTCCTTTGGTATCGGTGGCTTTGCATCAGGCCATGAAATACCTTGCGGCCATACCGGCCTGTCTGTCCAGCAGTATACTTTTTCAATATCGCCTAATAAACCTGCTTCTATCCATTCCCGCAGAATGCGCATCCCTTCGCAGGAAGCGCCCTGGTCTCCCATTTGAGTCACCACTTTATACTTCTTAGCCGCTTGCGTTATGATGCGAGCTTCATAGATATCATGTGTCAATGGCTTTTGCAGATAAAGATGTTTATTCAATTGCATAGCGCTTAGCCCAACTATCGCATGATTATGATCCGGAATAGCCACCGTAACTGCATCGAAGTTTTTACTTTCCTTTTCAAATAGCTCACGCCAGTCATGATAGAATTTTGCCTGTGGAAATTCTTTTATCCGCGGAGCTGCTTGTCGCTCATCCACATCACACAGAAAAGAAACAACGGCATTTTTTTTCGGAGCGTTGGCATAGTGATGGATATCATTCTCAGCTTCGCCACCGCAACCAACAGCGGCGATGTATAACTTGTCGCTTGGCGCTAAAAAACCTTTGCCGCCTAACACAGATCGCGGTACAATAGAAAATACCGCTGCGCTCAATGCAGTATTCTTGATAAAATCTTTACGGGTGATCGTTTTATTTTTTTTGCGGATGCTCATCGCACAGTTGTTTTATTTTTTTGCAATCGGTTTTACAGCTACTTCTTTAAAATATACGATATCGCTATCGCCATGATTTTGCAAACCAATGTAACCTTCATTCGGCCTTCTTCCCCTGAAAGGTTCGAAGTCAAATTTCTTTTCCGGCGTTGGTTCGCCTTCTTTATAGTCAGTAACCTTTTCATTATTTACATAAACAATTGTTCTGGGGCCATCAAGTGCTATTTCCATTGTATTCCATTCCGGGCCGGGTTTACCGGGTTTCGCCAATGGTTTTGTGAGAGAGTATAATGTACCCGTGATATGATAATCATCTTCATTTGAAGTTTCAGGATGGTTATCAATTTGCACTTCGTAACCATAAAATACCGGCATCCATGCTTCTCTTGGTTCGATAGGAATACGAATAAAGAACCCTGAGTTGCTGTTAAATTTCTGCATTTTATAAACGAGCCGGATTGTACAATTGCTGAACTTTTCTTTTGTCCAGTAAAGCAAACCCATTCCTCCTTTGCTGGCAATTAAGCCATCTTCTACGAAATGAGTTCCATCTCCTACCTGTTTCCACCCGGAGAGATCTTTCCCGTTGAAAAGCTGTCGCCATTGTTGTGGCGATGTAATTTCTGATTCAATACCGCTAAAATTGATTAGCCATAAAGCAATTATGGCAATGGAAGAAAAGACAACACTGCGAGGCCTTTGCATATGACAAGTTTTATGGAGTGAATTTAAACTAAATTAATCTCATCAGAATTCCGGGAAAGCAGTGCGTGACTATTTGATTAAATTTTTTTCGGAAGATGAAGGAATTTTTGTAATTTTTAGGAAATAACCAAAGCCAAATCCAACTGCATATGGTCAACCTTGAAATAGAACTGCGAGGTGATCTGCCTCCGGATGAAATATTCAGGTTCCGGGATTTTATCAAGGATAAATTGCCAGAAATAACAATCAGCGTCAAAAAAGCTGAGGCCCACGAGGGGCAAATGGAAATTCCCATCTGCGCAGCCGTAAAAATTTTGTTGGAAGCCAGTACGGCCGTTATACTTGAAAAATTATACCTCACTTTATTTCAACCCCTTCTTCTCAACTACATTCATAATTTTTCATCGCATCTGAAGAAAAGACTTGAGATTATGTCGACGCTGAAAAATGGCGATGAAAAAATTCATGTATTGGAAAAAGAAGACGGGCGACAGATATTAAACTATAAATACGAAATCGATCCGGACAAAACATTGCTGATGCTGGTAGGTACGAGTGAATTCAAATCTGATTTTCCATCTATCCCGCCGGTGAAAGGGAATATTGAAGATTTGCACAAACTTTTCCAGGACAAATTACATGTCGGAATTCCGGATGAAAACATTGTCATCAGTCTTAACGAAGAGCATACTGCAATACAAAAAAAATTACTTGAAGTTTCGCATCGTTCGGGAATCAATACGCTTATTTTTTATTTCGCAGGACATGGTCACCGCGTAGATGTCAACAAATTAACTTTAATAACAAAGGATTCTGAAAAAATCGATAACGATATCATTGGTGGTATCGATCTTGAATTTGTAAACAGTATTTTAAAACGATCTTCTGCACACCAGAAACTTATAATTCTGGACACCTGCCATAGTGGTATCGCAACGCAAGGCGAAGATAATCCGGCACCCGGTGTAGAGGTGAAAGGAAATATTGTAATTGCATCTTCACCTGCAGAAGATGTATCTTATTTTGAAAGAAGCCTGCGCAATACCTATTTCACCGGCGCTTTATTGGAGGCAATGGATAAAGGGATGGATAATACCAACGATATGCTGGCAGTGCAAGACATATTTGACTACACCAAAGAAGTCTTTTCTTCAAAGAATTTTCCCAGCCCGCAAATGAGAGAAGATATGTCAATACCATCCTCATCATTTTATATAGCACGAAATCCAGGCTTTTCTGTTGATAAATTGAAATGGCGTGCAGTAAATATGATGCGTGATGGTAACCTGGAATCAGCTATGAGTGAACTACGAACTCTCGCAAAACATTACCCGGATGATATTTCGATTCATAAACATTATGAAGAGTGTGAAACTGAACTTTCGTTTTCAAAAATTCTAAACCAGGCAAATGAATTGTTTTATGTAAAAAAAGATCCCGCCGCAGCGCTCCCTGTTTATCAACAGGCAATTGCGATCAAGGATGATCCAATGGTGCGACAACGGATAAAGGAATGTGAAGAGCCAAAAATCGAAAAGCCAGATACATCGGCTGCTGGTGGTATTACCGAAATTGAAAGCCAACCTGAATATTCATCATTCCGAAAAGCCACTGACCGGAAAGCATGGTATACAGGCTATGACTACCTGAAGAAGTTATCTATTCGCTATCCTTCCAATAAATATCTGCAAGAAGAGATGCAACGATTGGAAAAGAAATTAACCAGCTTATCCGGCACACGCGACGATGAACGGCTTGGCGACTTTTATCAAACGCTTGATAAAGGGCGCCACGAACAGGCTCTTGGCATTATAAAAAGTATTATCAGCAATGACCCGGAAGATCCTGCGTTGCAGAGCATTGAACGATCATTATCCACACAAATTGATGAGCAGAAAAAGGAGCCACCTCTAGCAGATCATAAAAATCCAACTTTATTCCGTGCGTTTAAACTGCTATCTCCATGGGTTCGTTTATTTACCTTGATTTTACTGATACTGGCAATTACCGGTGTGCTGTTACTATTTAATTATTTTGATGAAAAGAAGGAAACAAAACCAGCTACCATTGAAACTCAAAACAAAGACTCTGCTACCACTAAAAAATAGCGTTTAAGCATTCAGAATTATCATCGTTTTTAGTCGATACTGATCAGCCCGGAAATTTTTTCTTAACGTGCTGCATAGAGTTATCCATCAATTGCATCAAAATTCCGGTATCAATATCTTCCAGTTTTTTTATGTGAACACAACCGCCACTCACTTTACATTTGCCGAATTTCTTCAGCAGACTTTCTTTTGACGCAACGTCGTATAGATATAACACAATTGAACTGGCTCTCGGAGAAAGTGCAAGTAACGGAGCATCACCTTCGCGACCGCTTTCGTATTTGTAGTGATAACTGCCAAATCCGATAATAGCATTGCCCCACATTTTTGGTTGGAATCCGGTATGTTTTCCATATAATTTTACCAGCGCTGTGCAATCATCTCTTTTCTTTTCCTCTTTTATCGTTTGTAAAAAAGTTTTGACGCTGGCATCGGTTTCTACAGTTTTATTTTTTGCCATAACTATTACTGATCACTCTTTTTAAAAACGGAAAGAAAAAACATCGGATGTCCTTTTGTTTCGTACGATGCCGGATAGACATCGCCTTTCAAGTTATAACAAATAGTCAATTGCTCTTTATCTAATTTGTAGATCGCAGTAAAATGCTTACCAGAGTTAATTCCATCTTTCCCGAATATATCCATCTTCCCATCAGAATATTTCAACGTTCCTTTATCAACGCTTTCTGCCGTTACCACATACATTGAATCATTGATGACTAATGTTTGCTTTTCAAAACTGGAAGAAGGCAGCGAAGAACCTGCAAATTCCTGGCGGACCGGTATCCATTTACCATCAAGTTTTTCCTGGTTAGGATTATTGATTATTCCAAAACCCAAATTGACGATTAAAAAAATGCAAATAATAAGAAGGCGCATATAAATTGTTTTAAGGCTGACTGATCAAATTTAGACTAAGCTTATCCGCTAAACTTGTAAAAATGTTACCACATTGAAAACAACCTCACGCTACAGGAAGAAAGTGTGGCATAAAGCGAAGGCTGGGATGAGAACCGACCTTTTTTAAATAATCACCGGGACGTAAACCTGTAAACTGTCTGAAACTGTTGTTGAAATGAGCCTGGTCGAAATAATCCAGTTCATAAGCTAATCCGGAAAGCTTACCAGGTTTGGAATTACTTATCACCTTCAGTATATGTTGAAAACGATTAAGCGATGCAATCGTTTTTGGCGAAACACCAAGATTTTCTTTGAAAAGAAAATTGAGATGTTTTCGTGAAATATTGTTTTGCCTGCAAACTTCTTCAATTGTTAACTGGTGGCGATTTCCATTAATTGTATGAAATGAATAAAAAAACTTTTCATTATTCGTTTTATGCTGCAGAATATGTCGGCTAAGGAATTTTTCTGTAACAGATATTTTAGCATCGATTGTCGCCGCTTCACAAATCCGTTCCCAGGTCAGGTCTGCTTCATTGCTGAAAATACAATCCAACGGGATATAATTATCGGTGAACGAATGAAGAGGTTGTTGTAAAAAAACAGCGGCGCCTGCCGTCTTAAATTGTACCACTATCATTTTACTTTCGCCGTAATTTTCAACGTAACTCGGACCGGTTTGAAATCCAGCTATCCAATGCTTCTTGTAATCTGTAAATTTTGAAAATGTATTGTCAGAATATAGCCTGAAGCTATCATCGAGGTTAAAAACAAGACTCATTGCCGCCTTTGGAAAACCAATGCCTTTATTATTTCCTTCCACATACAGAATACAGTCAACCCATTTATCCAGTAGTGGTATTGGTTGATGTTTATGAAAGATCATGTTGAAGCGTTCGATTGCTGAGTGAGGTTTTCTATAGCTAATTTAAGATTTTGTAGTGTACCTATTAACTTTACAGAATGAAAAAAGACAATCTGCTTATTGACTGCCACCCTCTTCATTTACCAGGCTTCTATTTGCCAAAACATAGAAAAAGTTATTAAAGGTACTTTTGCTATCAAGAACGTTTTCCTTCTTTCAAAAAACCCAAGCTGAACAGGGTTTGTCAAAAACTGCTTTTTCTATGTAAGGATTTTGCTTCTTCCGTTTTGAATTTAGTTTTGAAAAGACAGTACGAATCTATTGCTTCAATAAAACAAAAGGAAGTGAAACAACTCATATCAGCATTACTGCTATTTGCTTTTAACTATAGCCCTGCACAAGTAAAACCAATTACTATTGAACCTGATGGTGGCAATAAAAAAGCATCTGTGTCTGAGCAAATCGGAATTGTAAAAATAGAAGTTGATTACAATCGTCCTGGTGTAAAAGGTCGCGAAGGAAAAATATGGAATACACCGGTTGCGCATTATGGTTTTGTTGATCTTGGCCATGGCACGACATACGGTGCGCCATGGAGAGCCGGCGCAAATGAAAACACGACTATTTCTTTTTCACATCCTGTAAAAATTGAGGGAAAAGATCTCGCCGCAGGTGTTTACGGATTTTTTATTGCGTTAGGTGAAGAAGAGGATGTTCTCATTTTTTCCAAAGTCAGTAATTCATGGGGAAGCTTTTATTACGACTCTACGCAAGACGCATTGCGGGTGAAAGTAAAAAACAAATCGCTTGATCGCTCAGTAGAATGGTTACGCTATGACTTTATGGATGAAACAGATAGCACGGCGACAATCGCCCTGTCATGGGAAAAAAGAATGATCGCATTCAACGTTGCAACCGATAGAAAAGCATTGCAAATGCAAGCCTTTATCAGCGACTTCAGGACGACAAGGCCTTATTATGATTTTATTGACGCAGCCAATTGGTGTATACGAAATGACTATGGATTGGAGCAAGCGCTGGCGTGGATGGATCGCGCCATTTATTTCCGCGTGATGGGTGAGAAAAATTTTCGTTCTCTTAGTACGAAAGCAAATGTGCTGATCAAACTAAACCGTATTGACGAAGCGAAAAAAGTAATGGAAGAGGCAATACCAATGGGCTCCATGACAGATATTCATTTTTATGGGAGGCAATTACTCAATTTAAAACAAACAGACGAGGCCTTAAAAGTATTTCAGAATAATTACAACAAATACCCGAAACAATACACAACAGAAGTTGGTATGGGGAGAGCATGGTCTGCCAAAGGCAATTATAAACAAGCGTTGACTTACATGGAAGCCGCATTGATACATGCTCCTGATGAAGGCAGCAAAAATAATGTGCAATCCATGATTTCAAAATTGAAACAAAACCAGGACATCAATTAATGTTATCGAAAGAATATCGTGACGAGGTTACCTTGTAAGCCTATAAATCATCAACGCTGTTCGTTTAATCAATTTTGGATATTCGGCCAGGTTGATTGTTTCTCCTGGTGCATGCGAGCCATTTCCTGAAGAGCCGAGACCGTCAAGACAATTGATATATTTTGCGATGTATGAAATATCGCCGGCGCCCCGTTTTCCGGGATCGCCTGCTCTCACTTCACCATATCCTAAAGCAATACTGGCATCACTTGCAAGTTTGCGCAGTGAATCATTACCTGCTGTTGGCGGCATTGATGGAATACCGTCTTCAAAACTTATATGGGCATTTGTTCCTGCTAAATGTTCGTTTACGATCATACGCATCGTATCTCTTGCTCTTTCTTTTTGTTCTTCTGTCAGGAAACGTAAGTCACCAATCACAACTGTTTTAGGTGAAATAATATTTGTTTTTGAAGAAACGGTTCCTCTCTGCGCAAGTGAATCGTATTGCACATCAGAACCGCCGATAAATAAAGCAGGATTAAATGTTAGGTATGGTTGTGTACTCAGTTTTTCACGAAAATCATTTACGATGCGTGCTGCTTCATAAATGCTTCCATAGCCTATGCGAAATATTCCTGATGAATGTGCTTGCTTTGCTTCTACTTCCAGTTTCCACTCACTGGCGCCCCGACGTGCGGTTGTTACCGTATCCATGCTCATTGCGCTTTCAAACGCAAGTGCCACATCATGTTCTTTACTTTTTTGAATAAAATCACCCCGGCTGACACTGGAAGGTGAACCCGCATTTTCTTCATCGCCGGTGAAGTAAACAGTAATCGTTGTATTATCTAAAAGCTTTTGGTGCTGCAATGCCTTTAATGCTGCAATAATCATCACATCGCCTCCTTTCATATCGACAACGCCCTGGCCTGTGGCTATTGTATCATTCAGCATTTTAAAAGGATTTGCCGGCATATCAGGTTCAAACACTGTATCGAGATGCCCGATCAATAAAACTTTCTTTCCTTTCTTCCCTTTTCGCTCAGCAACAAGATGGCCTGCTCTCTTTAATGAATCCGGCATTGGTAGCCACGACACAGAAAAACCTAAAGCTTCCAATTCTTTCGCAAACAATGCGCCTGTCTGCTTTACACCTGCTATGTTAAATGTGCCACTGTTGATATTGACAGCGTCTTTTAATAATTGCATCGTTTGTGGCATATCGATATCAATGTTGTCTGCAATTTTTTTCTCTGTCTTTGAAAGTGATTGTGAGAAAATGAAAGCATTGCAACAGAATACTGAAACAAAAAAGAAGATGAGTTTCATCGCACGTGATTTTTAAAAGCGGAAGTTAAATTATTATAGAAGACTTTTCGCTGCGGGTTATCCGACCTTCGCAATTCCATGGTGATACAACAAGAAATGAATAGTTATCTTTGCAGGATGAACCTGGAATATAAAAGCCTGCTCGAAAATAATTTTCATTCTGATTCCCGTGTATGGGTTTACCAGGCCAGCCGGTTATTTGCTTTGTCAGAAGCACTTGAGATCGAAATATTGCTGAAAGATTTTGCGGCGCAATGGAAAAGCCACGGTGTTCCGGTAAAGGGTGCAGGTTATTTATTCTTTGGACAGTTTGTTGTTCTGATGGCCGATGAAACTGCGACAGGCGTCAGCGGTTGTAGTACAGACAGCTCCGTAAGATTAATAAAAGATATCGAACAACGGTTTGGGGTAAACATGTTTGATCGTCTTAATCTTGCTTTTGTGATAAAAGATAAAGTACAATTGCTGCCACTCGCTCAGTTGCAATATGCCTACGACAATGGATTCATCACTTCCGAAACGTTGTACTTCAATAATGTAGTGCAGACAAAAGAAGAGTTGGAGAAAAACTGGCTGATGCCGGTAAAAGAAAGCTGGTTACGAAATAAAATCAAAACAAGTAGTAAAGTTTAAGGGGTTGACCTTCGCTTAACATACTTTTTGCTTCTTTTAAGATGAATTACCGCAATGACGACAACTGTATCGTTGTTCTTTACAAAATATAAAACCTTGTAAGGGAAAGTTTTTAATAATGCCCTGCGAACTGGATCATGAATAATCATGAATGCAAATGGATTCTCACTGATCTTTTGTAGAACCTCATCAAGTTTCAATAGAAAGCGATACCCAAGTCCCTTCAGTTCCTGATCATACCAATTTATCGCCTCGTCGATATCCAATAAAGCTATAGACCTTACTTCGATCTCAAAAACCATATTTCTTTATTAGTCCTGCTTTTACGTCTCTCCATGCCACCGAATCGCTGGGGTTTTTAAGATATTCATTATATCGGCTTTGCGCAATCTGTATTTCATCCTCTGAAACTGGGAGTGTGTCATCTTCAATGCTGTTCCAGATTTTTTCAACAGCGAAGACTCTTTCTTCTATTGGGAGTTTGAGAATATCATTCACGGGGTTCGACATGATTAAACTAATTTAATTTGAAATTACAATTTTCTCACAAAAGCAGGAATAGGTCGTTTAATATTCAAGCTGCAGGGCTTGGAAAGCCGTTACGGATTTTTACCGCATTTCCGCTCCATCTACACCTGCAAAATTTTTCATTTTTACTTTTTAATTTTTAACCCCTCCCCTCCTGCCAACCTGTCACAAACTTCCCTTTCTTTCTTATCTTTGCAGACTTAATTTTTATCGATAATGCTGGACTTAGTGACAGAAAAGGTTCATAATGAAGAAAGGCAGGGCGAAGCGTATGCGCCTTTTGCCAGCGACCCGAATGATTACAGGAAGCGTTTTTATATTGAAAGCTATGGCTGCCAGATGAATTTCGCCGATAGCGAAATCGTCGCGTCTATTCTAAATAAAGAAGGATTTGGTGCAACAAGAAACGTGGAAGAAGCCGATCTCATTTTTGTAAATACATGTTCCATTCGGGAGAAAGCGGAACAAACCGTTCGTAAACGCCTTACCGAATTTCGCAAGCTCAAAGAAAAGAAACCGGGAACCTTGGTCGGCGTACTTGGATGCATGGCCGAGCGGTTGAAGTCAAAATTCCTGGAAGAAGAAAAGCTGGTAGATATTGTTGTTGGCCCTGATGCTTACCGGACTTTACCAACATTAGTAACGGAGGCGGAAGGCGGTCAAAAAGCCGTAAATGTTCTATTGAGCCGTGATGAAACATATGCTGATATTGCTCCGGTAAGATTAGATAGCAATGGTATTTCAGCTTTTGTGAGCATTATGCGTGGATGCAACAATATGTGCTCATTCTGTGTAGTTCCGTTTACCCGCGGCCGTGAACGTAGCCGTGATGCGGATTCTATCGTAAAAGAAAGTACTGATCTTTTTAATAGCGGCTATCGCGAAGTAACATTGTTGGGGCAGAACGTCGACAGTTATTATTTCAATGATGAAAAAAATAATGAAGTCGTCACGTTCGCACATCTGCTCGAACGGGTTGCGTTGATATCGCCGTTGCTCCGCGTTCGTTTTTCTACTTCTCACCCAAAAGATATAACGGATGATGTGCTGCATACGATGGCGAAATATGAAAATATCTGCCGGTATATCCATTTGCCATTACAGAGTGGATCGACCAGAGTTCTGCAGTTGATGAATCGCACTTATACCAGGGAATGGTACAAAGCCAAAGTAGATCGTATCCGCGAAATAATGCCCGATTGTGGAATCAGTTCGGATATTATTACAGGCTTTTGCACCGAAGAAGAAAATGATCATCTCGATACATTGGATGTGATGGCACATAGCCGATACGACATGAGCTATATGTTTTTCTATAGCGAGCGCCCTGGAACGCTGGCACAGCGTCGCTACAAAGATGACGTACCGGAAGAGATCAAAAAGAGACGTCTTGTTGAAGTAATTGAGTTACAAAACAAGCTTTCATTGGAAAGCAATAAAAAAGACCTGGGTAAAACATTTAAGGTCCTTATTGAAAATGAAAGTAAACGCAACCAGGATAACTGGATGGGCAGAAATTCGCAGAATAAAGTAATCGTGTTTCCAAAAGGAAATTCAAACTTTAACAAGGGTGAATATGTTACAGTTAAAGTAAATGACTGTACACAAGCGACTTTATTAGGAGAAATCGAACAAATGAAAAGTGAAAATTAAAAGAGACTTAGACTATTAGATTTTTCAATCTATGTTCATTTTTCATTTTACGTTTTTAATTTTTAATTTATTAGAATGGACATTCAAAGTATAAAAAACCGTTTTGGTATCATGGGCAATTCTCCTGCATTGAATTATGCATTGCAGGTGGCTGCCCAGGTAGCCAATACGGATCTCACTGTTTTAATAGTTGGTGAAAGCGGGGTTGGTAAAGAAGCATTTTCCTCGATCATTCACACACTTTCTGCGAGAAAACATAATCCTTTCATTGCCGTTAACTGTGGTGCGATTCCGGAAGGAACAATTGATTCGGAATTGTTCGGTCATGAAAAAGGTTCGTTTACCGGTGCTGCAGATGCACGCAAAGGATACTTCGAAACAGTAAACGGCGGTACTATTTTTCTCGATGAAATAGGTGAAATGCCGTTAGGCACTCAAGCGAGATTATTGAGAGTATTGGAAACAGGTGAATATATCCGTGTTGGTTCCAGCAAAGTGCAGAAGACTGATGTGCGTGTAATCGCTGCAACTAACAAGGACTTACTGCAACTGGTAGAACAAGGTAAATTTCGCGAAGACTTATATTACCGATTGAGCACAGTTCCTATCCGGGTTCCGGCATTACATGATCGTAAAGAGGACATTCATTTATTGTTTCGCAAATTCGCTGTTGATTTTGCTGATAAATACAAAACAGCGCCGGTACAATTGGATGAGGAAGCAAAAGACCTGTTAATTAACTATCCGTGGCCGGGTAATGTTCGTGAATTGAAGAATATTGCAGAGCAGATATCAGTTCTTTCACAGGAAAAAAATATAGATGCAAAAGGGCTAGGCAAATTTTTACCAATAATATCCGGCAATCGTTTACCGGTGTTGGCCCATGTAAATGGATCGTCATCATCTCAGGAGTTTGCAAATGAAAGAGAAATTCTTTACAAGCTTTTTTTCGACATGAAAAAGGATGTAACAGAGTTGAAACGGATGTTCCTGGATGTGCTGCAGAATCCAAATATCGCTGCGCAAAGCCCGGCTTTCATGAATGAATTGAAAGAATTAAAAAACCATGAGCCGGTAATATCAGGTGTGCCAATTACAATCGGAATGCCGCAAACCGTTCAGGCCGCTCAACCGGTTTTAGCCCACACTGATATCCATGAGCATGAAGAAGTGGAAGAAAGTCTGAACATAATGGACAAGGAAAAGGAATTGATCATAAAGGCATTGAAAAAACACAGAGGTAAGCGAAAAGATGCAGCGCTGGATCTGGGCATCAGCGAACGAACATTGTACAGGAAGTTGAAGGAGTATGATATTGAGGAATAATAGTCTGAACTGAGAATACATCGGTGATTGGGAATGCGGGAAATAATCAACTATTAAACCGCGTCACAAACAGTGCCAATAAAATTCGAAAGAATATATGTACACCAACAAAGTTTAGTCCATATAACTTAGCAATATTCAATACATGAAGAACAAGAAAAAATATTTAATCTACACTTCATATTTTATTCCGTTTATTATTTTATTCTGGGTCTTATCAGGAACATCAGGGTGTGGCATATATCGTTTCAAAGATGTTTCCATTCCCGATAGTATAAAGACAATTAAGATAAATTATATTGAAAATAAAGCCCGGTACATTAACCCGCAATTAAGCCCCCAGTTAAGTGATAAGCTTCGTCAGAAAATTGTGAATCAGACAAGGTTAACACAAACTAACGGTGATGCAGATTGGGAAATTACAGGTTATGTGAGCGATTACTCCGTTTCAACTGCGGCAATTTCCGGTCAGCAAAACGCAACTGACCGTTTAAATATCAGCGTTCATATTACGTTGTATGATAAACTCGCCAATAAATCGACGGAGTATGATGTAACCCATTCATTTGATTATTCGGCGACACAAACACTGGAGCAGGCGCAAGTGTCGCAAAATGATGTGATCATACAGAACATGACAGATGAAATTTTCAATAAGCTTTTTTCTAACTGGTAAGTTAAACTTAACTTTCAGGCATGAACGAAATTGCTAACCAACTGGTACAGGTATTGTTCAAAAAAAATTCCCTGCATGATTGCAGTCGTTGGGAATTGGAAATACTTGCTGATAAGTACCCGTATTTTGGTATAGCACAATTACTCGTCTCCGGAAAATTAAAAGAAGAAAATAAGGAAGCATACGAAAAACAGGTTCAGAAAACATCGCTTTATTTCACTAATCCTCTGTGGCTCGATTACCTGTTGAATAAAAAAAATGGAGAACACACCCAGGCGAGTGAGAAGCAGCAAGAAGAAATTAGTATACCTGAAACAAAGTCTGAAGCACCTTCTGAGACCATCGAAATCAATGTACCGGCAGATGAAGCTGCAGAGCACATGATAGCTGCAACTGAACCAACAACCGAATTAATAGAGCAAGCGGTTGCACAACAACCCGTGGAAATAGAAACAGCACTAACGACAAAAGAAGAGCCGGTAGAGATTTCAACTTCTGATGTTGAACCTGCTGCAGTACACGTTGAATCTTCGGAGCAGAATAAACCTCAGGACGTGGCAGTAACAGAATCAGAAGCAACGATTGCGTCCCTGGAAATGGCAGAGATGACTTCAAAACAGGAGGCTCAGGCTTCAGGAAAAACTGCACAAACAATTGAAGAGAATACAGAGGAATTGAAAATTCCTTCACTGAAAACCGAACCAGTTGACTTAAATGCACCACTCTCTTTTGAGCCTTATCACACAGTCGATTATTTCGCATCGCAAGGAATCAAACTGTCGGCAGATTTAAAGCCACAGGATAAATTTGGCCAGCAGTTAAAGAGCTTCACACAATGGTTGAAAACTCTAAAAAAGACAAGCCCTGATGATTTGGCAACAAGCAAAGCCACAGACCAGAAAGTCATCAGTCTTGCAGAACATTCCATCGAAGATCGCGATGTCATTACGGAACCCATGGCCGATGTGTGGCTGAAGCAGGGAAATAAGGAAAAAGCCATTGAGATATATACCAAATTAAGTTTGCAGGATCCCGCTAAAAGCTCTTACTTTGCACACCTTATTGAACAATTAAAGCAGCATTGATATGACGTTGTTATTTGTGATCCTGATTATCCTGGCCTGTGTGGTTCTCGGTCTTATTGTATTGATTCAGAACCCAAAAGGTGGCGGCCTGGCAGGTAATATTGCCGGCTTCAGCACACAGTTTATGGGTGTAAAACAAACCACGGATGTACTCGAAAAAGGTACCTGGGTTTTCGCTGCAATCATTGCGGTGCTTTCATTAACTTCTGCAGCTTTCATTTCTAAAGGCAGTGCAAGTAATGATAAAATAGAAAAATTTAACCCTAATGCCGCTACGCCTCAACAGCAGCCGGCAAATTCCACAACCTTTCCTGGCGCTACCCCTACCAACCCGGATACTACAAAGAAATAATTTTCAAAAAGATATTTAAGAACCCTGTCGTTATTGGCGGGGTTTTTTATTTATTTTGATTGAAACTTGAACTATTCGATACCTATTATAAAACTAGTCTATGAAAAAAATCATTTCGTTTATCGTGATTGCTGTACTCTTATTGGCAGCCTTCGCAGGATGGAAGGTTTTTGGCCCCACTATATCTGCTTCGCACGGAGATTATTTTTATATAAAAACGGGAGAAACGTTTGATGGCGTAAAAGATAGTCTTGTATCGCAATCCTATTTATCAGGCAGTGGTTGGTTTGAAAAAGTGGCCGGGTTTTCTGGCTTTAGCCCCGATAAGGTAAAAGCTGGGAAATACAAAGTCAAAAAAGGTATGAGCCTGTTTAATCTTGTACGAATGTTGAAGAATGGAACTCAGACTCCTGTAAATCTCGTCATTACTAAATTAAGAACGAAAGAAGAATTTGCAAGAAAAACAGGTAATCTTTTCGAATTCGATTCACTGCAAATGATAAACTTCCTCAACAATTTTGATTCTTTAAAAAAGTATGATCTCGATACAAATACGGCAATGAGCGTTGTGATACCAGATACATACACTTATTTCTGGAACACGACTCCTGATAAGGTGTTTAGAAAAATAGCGGATAACTCGCAAAAATTCTGGAACGACGAAAGAAAGAAAAAAGCTGATGAACATGGATTAAGTCCAACACAGGCTTATACACTTGCTTCTATCATTGAAGAAGAATCTAATTCAAAAACCGATAAGCCCAATATAGCAAGTGTATATCTTAACCGTATACAGCAAGGCATGCCATTGCAGGCGGAACCCACAATCAAGTTTGCAATGAAAGAGTTTGGATTGAAAAGAATTTATGAAAAGTATCTGCGCTTCGATTCACCATATAATACGTATGTCAATAAAGGATTACCCCCGGGGCCGATTTGTACTCCTTCGCCTGAAACAATTGATGAAGTATTGAATTCACCTAAAACAGACTATTTGTATTTTGTGGCCAAAAGCGATTTATCCGGCGGGTCGGTATTCACTACCAATTTTAAAGATCATATGAAATATGCGCGGGAATACCAGCAATCGTTGAATAAGCAGGATTCAATCGTCAAAGCGAGACAAGCCACGCAATGATTAAACTGTTACGCATTTCAAGAGATGTTGTTGCTAAATCTCCTCCGGTAACGCTTATTGTCGGATGGAGTAAAAGAATCCATCCGCCCGGTTTCCAGGGTATTCCTTTATACGATGTCGTTAAATTCTTTTTCGCCCAGGTACGTAAAGTGGGAATGATAGAAAGGGCTTCTGCTATTTCTTTCAATATTATAATGGCATTTCCTCCGGCAATCATTTTCTTGTTTACCTTAATTCCTTACCTGCCATTTGTAAAACAGTTCACCGGCGAATTGTACAGGTTGATCCGAGAAGTGATTCCGGGGCAAAAAAATAATTCGGTTATAATTACTTTTCTCAATGATTTCATTAATCACCCGAGAAACGGTCTCTTGTCTATCGGTTTTATACTGGCCTTATTCTATTCTTCCAATGCGATGATGGGCATCATGCGTTCGTTTGATAAAGATTATATTGGTTTTAAAAAAAGAAAATCCTTAAAGCGCAGAGGGATTGCTATAAAACTTACATTAATCATGTTCCTCATTGTATTTTGCTCAATCTTGTTACTTGTTTTACAAGGAGCCATGTTAAAATGGATGGGGGTACAGAGAGCCAGCGTCCGTTCTTTTATCATTACAATACGATGGGTCGTAATCATCCTGCTGTTCTTCTACAGTATTTCATATATCTACCGTCATGCGCCATCGGTAGATAAAAAATGGCGACTACTGAATCCCGGATCGACACTGGCAACTTGTTTAATGCTTCTGTTTACACTGTTGTTTTCGTATTGGGTAAATAACTTTGCGAATTATAATAAATTGTACGGCTCCATCAGTGCCGTGCTTATACTGATGCTACTCATCTATTTCAATTCGCTTGTTCTTCTGATTGGGTTCGAATTAAATGTCAGTATTTCTTCATTGCGAAGGTTGGCTGAAGAAGAACGATTAAGGTCAAAAAATAACTGATTTTTGCCGCTAATATAAAAAGCTCCACTCTTTTAAATGAATGGGAAATATCAGGAAAAATTTTGCGAAATTTATAGAAGCTAAAAAGTCGCTAGTATGAAAAAGATAATTTTCCTTAGCGCCATCATCTTTTGTTCCTTCTACCCAGCCGTAAAAGAACTACAAATAGGATCACCCATCCCCAACGTAAACGTAAAAATGAAGGACGTTTCTGATAAAGAAATATCGTTCAACGATGCCAGGAAAAAGAATGGCCTATTGGTAATGTTCAGTTGCAATACCTGTCCCGTAGTAATGCGCAACCAGGACCGCACTAAAGAGATCTGCAAACTTGCACAGGAAAAAGGCATTGGAGTAATACTAATAAACTCAAACGAAGGCAGCCGTGATGAAGGAGATTCTTTTGATGACATGAAAAGCTATGCCAGTGAACAAGGATACGACTGGTTTTATACACTGGATAAAAATTCAATAATGGCAGATGCATTCGGAGCAATGCGCACACCCGAAAATTTTTTATTCGATAAAAATCTCAAACTTGTCTATCACGGAGCAATAGACGACAATCCAGGTAACCCGGCCGACGTTGTACATAAGTATCTTGCTGAAGCAATCAATCAGATGATTGGAGGAAAAGAAGTGACCATTAAAACGTCCCGCTCAATCGGCTGCGGCATTAAACGATTGTGACGTAAAATAATTTCAAACGAGTTATACATCCCATTCAAAAGAATGAAATTTATTCTGTCATTCAAAGTAAGGTAACATTTCTTTATACCTTTTGCTATCTCTATAGACCGTTTTAACTTTTGCTTAAATCTCCACGCAATTTTTTTTATGGAAGTTTATGGAAAGGATTTTCTTTCGCATCACAGCACTTGATACAAACTCCAAAACCATTCATTTACTTCTAAAACCACACTTATGATCTCCAGGAAAATTATCAACCGGGTTATTATTCTCGTCTTTTTTGTGTTGATCGGTTATTGCCTTGCTTACAGCATAGCATTAAGAAGTGGCATTGGAACATTTCTCGCCCTCGTAAGCCTAAGCGCAGGCATTGTATTTCTTTATTTATTAGCGAAGAGACAACAGGAAATTGAGACCGAAGAGACGTATTAGTTCCTCGCACATTACATTGCGAAGAACAAGAGCGACGATCGCCGGGCAGAAATAAGTCAGTAAGCGAATTCCTGAAATATCTGTTACAATCTTACCGGCTTTCCATCTTCCCGGCAATCATCGCCTTTAATTGCTTTTCGAAATTTTCTTTTGAAAGAGCTTCTTCAAAGAATTTATGATATCCGTTTTTGTTATTGATGAACAGGGTTGATGGCAGCGCACCGGTCCACGAACTATCTACTTTCGGGCAGAAGTAATCTGCATTGGTTTCATTCAGCCACACAACATTAGATGCAATTTTTCTTTTTAAGATCGTTGCTTTTATATCATCCGGAAATTGTTCTTTCATATCAAGGCTCACTAACAACATTGATACTCCTTCATTTTTGTATCGTTGAATTGTTTCTTCAAATGAAGGCAATTCCCGCAAACATGGGATGCAGTAGGTTGCCCAGAAACTGATCACAACCGGCTTTGAAGATTCGTGAACGTATTTTTCAAGATCGGTAATCTTCCAAGAAGGAATATCCTGCGCCGATGCTACGAAACCTGCAAATACTAAAAAACTCACAAATAATAATCTATTCATTTCTTATTCACGGTTTTTGAATGACCATTCATGCCACAATTGCTGCGTCTCTGTTTCACTCAATTTACGCTGATTAAAATGACCGGCATTGTTTTTTTGACGGAAGGCTTCATACAACGTCACTGCACACGCAACGCTAATGTTCAATGATTTTATGATTCCTACCTGTGGAATGATGAAATTTCCATCTACCAATGGCAGCACCTCTTCGCTTACCCCTGAGTGTTCATTACCAAAAACCAATGCAATCTTATCGGTAAAATCCAATTCATATAAATCGACCGATGAACTGCTGAGATGCGTAGCAAAAATCTTATTGTATTTCTTTCTCAACGAAACAAAACATTCTTCTATATCGGTAAACTGGTGAATGGTCAACCACTTTGCAGCGCTGCTGCTGCTTTTGGTTCCCCATTTTTTGTGTCGGGGTATACGATTATTCAAGACATAAATTTCCTGTATGCCAACAGCATCGCATGTACGCATAACTGCTGATATGTTATGCGGATCAAATACGTTTTCCAACACAACAGTTATATCATTTTGCCGTTTATTTAAAACTGAACCAAGCCTGTCTTCCCTTTCTGGTGTCATATTTGTATATTGAGGGCTGAAAATACAGTCAATTTCCTGATTACCCTGAAAAGCTAATTCTTAACCATCTCACTATGAAAAAAGCCTTAAAAATTACCGGCATTTCTCTTCTTGTATTAATTGTTATTGCGTTTGCTATCCCGATTTTATTTAAAGGTAAAATACTCACGGTCGTTAAAAATACGATCAATAAAAATGTAAATGCGACGGTGGATTTCAAAGACCTGAGTCTTTCATTGTTTCGTCATTTTCCTAAATTATCGGTGTCGCTGGAAAACGTTTCGGTTGTTGGCGCAGATGAATTTGCAAAAGATACTTTGGTCAGTGCGCAGAATATAGACGCGTCTGTAAATATTATGAGTGTGATCAGCGGATCTGAAATAAAAGTTGCAGGTGTTTATCTTGAATCGCCACGCATTCATGCACTCGTTCATAAAAATGGAAAAGCGAATTGGGATATTGCAAAACCTGATACTGCAAAAACAAGCAATGCCGATACCAGTTCTTCTGCATTCAAGATGCAGTTGCAGAAATATGCAATTAAAAATGGCTACATCTATTACAATGATGAAGCCGGTAATATGAGCGCCGAAATAGCAGGCCTGGATCATGAAGGCAGCGGCGATTTTACACAGGATATCTTTACACTTTCGACGAACACAAAAACATTAGCGGCGAGTTTTAACTATGGCGGTGTGCCATATCTTGTAAATGCGAAGTCAGAGATCGGTGCGGATATCAAAATCGATAACAAGGCATCGAAGTATGATTTCAAAACAGACGATATCCTGGTCAATAACCTCAAATTATCCGCAAACGGGTTCTTTCAGTTAGTAAATGACAGCACCTATAACATGGATATCAATTTTAAATCTCCTTCAAATGATTTTAAGGATATTCTGTCTATGATACCGGCTGTATATAAAAAGGATTTTGATAAAATAAAAACAAGCGGAAAAGCAGCATTCAGCGGTTTTGTAAAAGGTACTTACAGTCCTCAACAACTACCGGCGTATGATGTAAACCTTGGCGTAACAGACGGTTTTTTTCAATACCCAGACTTACCAAAGCCAGTGAAGAATATACAGGTAGCCATGCATGTCAGTAACGTTGATGGCAAGATGGATAATACCGTTGTGGATATTTCGAAAGGACATATTGAAATGGACAATGAGCCTTTTGATTTTCGTCTTTTATTTAAAAATCCGGAAACAAGCAAATACATTGATGCAACGGCAAAAGGCAAGATTGACCTTGCTAATATTTCCAAGTTTGTAAAGCTTGAAGGTGATACAAAACTGGCAGGCATGGTTGATGCAGATGCATTTGCAAAAGGTAATCTTTCCGCAATTCAGCACCAACAGGGGCCATTCACAGCCGGTGGCTTTCTTACTATTCAAAACCTGCTTTATTCTTCCAAAGATTTTCCGCAACCTATACAGAATGGTAACATGAAAATCCAATTAGAAAACAGTGGCGGTATTGCAGATAAAACATCTATAAACATTTCTGCAGCCCATGTTGAGATCGGAAAAGATCCCGTTGATTTTACATTGCAATTGAAAAACCCTGTTTCATCTGCAGATTTTTCAGGAACTGCCAAAGGAAGATTCACGCTTGATAACATAAAACAGTTTACGCAGCTTGAACCGGGTACCAGTGTTTCCGGAATCTTAAATGCGGATGTTAGTTTCAGTGGCAATAAAACCGCGATTGATAAAAAAGAATATGATAAAATAAATACTACGGGAACAGTTGAGCTGAATAATGTGAAGTACGTTTCGAAAGATTATCCAACCGGCGTTACTATCACAGAAACAAAGCTTGCATTTAACCCTAAGAATGTAACACTCAATTCGCTAACCGCTAACTATCTTAACACAAACTTTACCGCAACCGGAGCATTAAATAACCTGATTGGATATGCACTGAAAGATCAGACATTGGATGGTACTGTAAATGTATCAGCCGATAAAATGAACCTGAATGACTGGATGTCTACCGATACGGCGACAGCGAAAACAACAACAGCAACGACTCAGCCATTTCTTATTCCTGCAAATCTCAACCTGACATTAAACGCAAAAGCCGGAAAAGTAAAATATGACAAAGTAGACTATAGCAATATCAACGGCACGTTAGTCGTAAAAGATGAAGCGGTAAAACTGCAAAATGTAAATACAGAAGCGCTGGACGGTACGATTGCTTTTAATGGCTCCTACTCTACCAAAGCAAACAAAAAACAGCCGGATATTTCATTAACCTACGACGTAAAAAATCTCGACGTTCAAAAAACATTTCTTGCATTCAATACTGTTCAAAAGTTAATGCCGATCGGCCAATTTCTCGATGGTAAGCTTTCCTCTAAATTAACAATGGTCGGTAAACTGGGCGGTGATATGATGCCAGATCTGAAAAGCCTGAGCGGCAATGGCGATCTTTTATTATTAGACGGTGTTTTGAAAAAGTTTGCCCCGCTGGAAAAACTGGCTTCAACATTGCAGATTGCCCAACTGAAAGACATATCTGTAAAAGATATCAAAAACCATATTGATTTTGCCAATGGAAAAGTATTGGTAAAGCCATTTACAGTAAAAGTGCAGGACATTGAAATGCAGATCGGTGGCATGCACGGGTTCGATCAGTCCCTCGACTATATCGTACAAATGAAGGTGCCACGAAAATACCTTGGTACAGAAGCAAATTCATTGATCAATAACCTGGCTACCCAGGCGACCAATAAAGGGATACCGGTTAAATTGAGCGACATGATCAATCTGAATGTAAAAATGGGCGGAACGCTCACAAGCCCTTCTGTCAAAACCGATCTGAAAGAAGCTGCGGGTGATGCTACAGATCAACTAAAAGAACAAGCCGCAAGCTTTGTAAAAGCTCAACTGGATAGCGCGAAACAAAAGACAAAAGATTCACTTAATTCAATAAAAGCCCAGGTAGCTGAAACTGTTAAAGACGAATTGAAAAACCAGATCTTTGGAAAAAAAGATTCAACATCTGGTAGCAATTCGCTCGACAGTACGAAAAAGAAGTCTGAAGAAACTATTAAGAACACGCTGAATAGTTTATTTAAAAAGAAGAAAC
Source organism: Chitinophagaceae bacterium (assembly GCA_049840875.1). GTDB lineage: Bacteria > Bacteroidota > Bacteroidia > Chitinophagales > Chitinophagaceae > JAFDYH01. Next base: position 46,567 of record JASGJE010000018.1, read on the forward strand.
CGGCAGCGGATACCACAAAGCACTAAACTGATAAAAAATTCCTGAACCCCTCTTTTGCCGAGGGGTTTTTTATTTTCCGATGGTAATCGATGAGCAATCGATTGCAATATGCAAGCCAATTTAAATTTCAGGAACCTGCGGGTTTATTTTATAATATCGCTTACATTAGAGAACGGTTTACAAAATGCCATATGTTGACACATTGATTGCTTTATAACAATCGATAAGGAATGCGTGATACCTCCTGGTATATTGATAACCTCCTCCAATAATCCTTCCCTCGAATTCTTATTTCTATCCGTGCCGCACAACCGTAATTTCTTAACCATTTTATAAAAATCAACGTATGGGAACTCAACGCAGATCAGTACTAAAAAAGCTATTTGCATCAATCGCCGGAGTGGCCGGTTTCGGAGCTGTTACAAATGCAATGGAGAATAAACCAGTTGCAGGAGATGAAAAACAAACCGGCAATATTGTTTACGACCAGGAAATCCCTTTGTTTTCAGGGCATACAAAATATGGCGGACTTGTATACATCGCCGGTAAAGGAGCACACGTCGCTCCATTCGAAATAAAAGCACATACTGAAATTGTACTGAAAGAACTGGAAGAGGAATTAAAGAAGGCTGGCTCTGCTATGGACAAGGTGATCAAGGTAAATGTATACCTGAATGATATAGCTGACTATAAAGGAATGAATGAAGTTTTCAGAGGACGTTTTGGTCCTAATCCGCCAGTGCGTACCACGGTAGCCGTTGCGAAAGGTGGTGTGCCCGGAGATTCATTAGTTGAAATGGATTGCATTGCAATTCTGATCTGACACTTTTATCTATATAAAACAAATCATCAGCTATGAAACGCAGGGATATACTTAAAAAACTATCATTACTTCCATTTGCAGGAGGCCTTGCTGGCTCAATACTGCCTTCGGAATCTGTTAGCGCTAAAGCAGCATCTCCGGCCAACAGGGATTTATTTAAAGAACTCGGTATCCGCACATTTATTAATGCGGCGGGCACCTATACATTTATGACCGGCTCATTGATGCACGATTTTGTAACCGATACAATTAAAACGGCTTCAAAAGAATTTTGTTTGTTGGATGAGGTACAGGACAAAGTGGGTGAAAAGATAGCAGCGATGACACACGCTGAAGCGGCAGTGGTTACATCAGGTGCTTTTTCCGGCTTGACGCTTGGCCTTGCCGGTATATTGACCGGAACAGATGTAAATAAAGTAAAACTATTACCGCACCTGGAAGGTACCGGGATGAAATCTGAAGTCATTTGTCAGAAGGGACATGATATAGACTACAATCATGCTTTTCTCAATACAGGTTGTAAAATAGTTCCGGTAGAAACTGTGGAAGATGTTGAGAAAGCCATTAATGAAAAAACAGCTCTCATGCATTTTCTTAACATAGAAGCAGATAAAGGAAAGATAATGCACGAAGAATGGGTTGCGCTTGGTAAAAAACATAACATACCAACTTCAAATGATATCGCGGCTGACGTACCACCGGTTTCCAATCTCTGGAAGTTTAATGATATGGGATTTGATTTTGTTGTCATCTCCGGAGGTAAAGCAATGAAAGGTCCGCAAAGTGCAGGGCTGTTAATGGGTAAGAAAAGTATCATTGAAGCAGCCCGTGTACATATGCCGCCACGTGGTTTTAATATTGGTCGTGGTATGAAAGTAAATAAAGAAGAAGTATTGGGTATGTATGTAGCGCTGGAGCATTACCTGAACTACGATCATGATAAAGAATGGAAAACATGGGAAGATACTATTGCCGTAATTGAAAAGGCAGCTAAATCAGTTAGTGGCGCATCGACACGAATCTTTGTTCCACCGCTGGGGAATATCACGCCGACGCTCGAAGTAACATGGAATAAACCTGAAGTAAAAGCAAAAGATATACAGGAGAAACTTCGCAAAGGCAATCCTTCCATCGAAGTAATGAGCCATGACGACAAAAGCATTCACATCACGGTGTGGGTAATGCGGCCAGGAGATGAGAAGATTGTTGCTAAAAGATTAAAAGAAGAACTGACGGCGTTATTAGCTTAAGCGAAAGCATAAAATCTCATTGGTATTATTAATTCAGCAACTCTGAAATAAAAAGCGATTGAATTACCATAAGATAGTCACTACCCGTAAGGTGACCTTTAGCATAATTTGTTTCGTTATCATCTTTTCTCAATGTAAACCTGGTCCCAAACAGGCTACGGGCTGGGTAGCGCCTTCTGAAACTGATGCGTGGTATAATCCATTTGAAAATTTATTAGTGGCAGAGGAAAAAGGAAAACAATTATACGATGTGCATTGCTGGTCATGCCATGGTACTACTGGCCTGGGCGACGGCGCAGCAGGAAGTGCATTGGGACAAAAACCTGCGAATTTTCATGATGAAAAAATCAGGAAAGAAAAACAAGGAAATCTCTTCTGGAAAATAACGACAGGCAATGGCAACATGCCTTCGTTCAAAGATGTATTGTCTGATGAACAACGCTGGCAGTTGGTTTCCTATATCCGTCGCTTTTCCGACAAGAATATCGAGGAGAAAGTAATACTACCTCATCCTTTACGGTCAGACATAACTGTTAGCTATGTGATGAAGACAGCCCCGCTTCCCGTCCGAATACTACAAAACCCGGTAACAAAGGATTTGTATTATACAACATTCGAAGGAGATGTATTTCGGATCAACAATCTTAACAAGGAACCATCCGGACAAAAGATTATTTCAAAAAACGATCATGGAATTTCACGACTACAAGGCGCAGTGTTTTATAAAAACTCTCTATTTCTCTGCGGCAATGTAGACACAAACAGCAAAAAAGTGACACGGGGCAGAATGGTTCGGTTTGATTTAGGAACTAAGGATTCATTAAAAATGACTGTAGTTTTCAATACTGTAAATTATGGCGCGAATAAAACAATCTATGATCATGGCTGGAATGCGTTAGCAATAAGCCCCGATGGAAAATATATTTATGTTAATAGTGGCGCGAGAACTGATCATGGTGAAATACAGGATAATGGCGGTTTGTTTCCTAATGCGAGAGATAATGCTTTAACCAGTAAGATTTTCAGATTTCCGATTGATGCCAGTGACCTTTATCTCACCGATGATCCTGAAAAATTAAAATCAGACGGATATATTTATGCGGAAGGTATACGTAACGCATATGACATGGCATTTGACGAAAACGGAAATTTATTCGCTGTTGTTAACTCAGGGGATTATGATTCGCCGGAAGATATGTTCTGGATAAGGCAAGGACATCATTATGGTTTTCCCTGGTTCATGGGCGGTATTGAAAATCCGCAACAATTTCCGGGTTGGAAACCGAATCCCGAGCTCGATTCGTTTATCAATCGTTTTTCGCATTCATGGCTGGTAAAATATTACTATGACGATTCTTCGTTTCCAAAGAAACCTGCTGGAATAAAGTTTTCACCCGGTGTACAAAATCTTGGCCCGGACGCCAATGAATACAGAGGTCATTCAGGAAAGGTGCTGGATGGTGATACGACAGGAATTGCCGTGAGCACATTTACCGCTCACTCATCACCGTTAGGAATCGTTTTTGATACCAAAAAAATATTGGCTGATAGTTTGAATGGCGATGGATTTGTAATCCGATATTCATTGGGCACAAAAGCACCGATGATGGGAAGATTCACCAAAGAAGGATCGGATCTGCTGCACATGCATTTCACCTATAATCCCGCAATGGATAATTATTTCATAAAAACAACCAGGATAGCTGACGGATTTTCTCAGCCGACAGATGCAATTCTTGTTGATAATAATTTGTATGTTATCGAATACGGCGGACGCGGAGGACATATCTGGAAGCTTACATTACCGGCAAAACATACTACCGCAACTAAAAAAAGTACTAAATAAAATTGAAAATGAAACTCCTCTTTTTGTTTGCATTGTTGTTGATAGAGGCAAGCGCCAGCCATGCGCAGGTTTACAGCATCGTGATAAAAGATGGTACTGTTATCGATCCTAAAAACAATATCAATGGAGTAATGGATGTTGCAGTAAATGAAGGGAAAATTGTAGCGGTTGCAAAAAACATCGATACAAAACAGGCTGTTCAGGTTGTAAACGCAAAAGGTTTGTATGTTATTCCAGGTATTATTGACATGCATTGTCATAATTTTTTCGGAACAGAACCGGATCACTATTTAAGTAATGGACTATCAGCCGTTGCACCAGATGGATTTACATTTCGCTGTGGCGTTACAACTGTTGTTGATGCAGGCGGCTCCGGCTGGAAAAGCTTCCCTGTTTTTAAAAAGAATATCATTGATAACTCACAGACCAGGGTGCTTGCTTTACTAAATATCGTGGGAGAAGGAATGCGTGGCGGTGCATACGAACAGAACACGAACGATATGGATAGCAAAATGACCGCTTTGGTTGCAAAAGCAAACCCTGGCGTTGTTGTTGGCGTTAAAGTAGCACATTTTGATGGACCTGAATGGACACCTGTAGACAGAGCAGTCGAGGCTGGTAAACTGGCGAATATTCCTGTGATGATTGATTTTGGCGCCAGCAATCCTCCTCTGTCTATCGAAGAGTTATTTATGAAACATCTGCGACCAGGCGATATTTTTACGCATTGTTTTGGTCATTTGAAAACACGAGAAGCAATTGTTGACGAAACCACACACGATCTGAAGCCGTTTGTTTGGGAAGCAAGGAAAAGAGGAATCATTTTCGATGTTGGCTACGGAGGTATCAGCTTCGTATTCGAACAGGCTATACCAGCTATAAAAAAAGGCTTTTATCCAAATTCAATCAGCACCGATCTGCATACCGGAAGTATGAATAATGCAATGAAAGATCAGCTGAATGTAATGTCCAAATTTATCGCCATGGGTATGCCGTTAATTGATGTGATTAAAGCCAGTACATGGAACCCCGCCCAGGAAATTAAACGTGAAGATCTTGGTAGCCTGACTATCGGTAATGAAGCTGACATCGCTATCCTGAATCTACGGGATGGTAAATTTGGTTTGTTTGATTACACCGGCTATAAAATTGAAACAGATAAAAAGCTTGAGTGCGAAATGACGATCCGTGCAGGAAAAGTCGTTTATGATCTGAACGGAATAGCTAACCCCATCGTACCACCGAAAAGTAATACAATAACAGAACAAAAAAAATTGATTCATTAATAAATAGTTTCTATTTTCATTCACATGCCAGCCGTAGAAAATAATAAGGCCACGTCACCTGTTTTTAAAGTTGTTTTAATCATCGCTGCGCTCTGTTTACTTGCCGCGCTTGGTATAACTGTGGCTGGCAACATTCAGCATGCAGGTCCGTTATTTATTGCATTTTTCTTGTTGCTTGCTATCGGTTTTCGCGGTTTTCAATTACTGAAAGGCTTCACCTACACTGTTACCATTTTCGCGGCAGTTACAACGGCGCTTTATTATTCTGAACATTTCATCACAATAAATGGCTATAAGCTTACCAATCTTATTACTCCGCTGATACAAATCATCATGTTTGGCATGGGAACGTCGATGAGCTTTAATGATTTTGCAGGGGTTATAAAAATGCCGAAGGGAGTGCTAATCGGTGTTGTCAGTCATTTTATTATTATGCCATTGCTGGGTTTTACGCTGGCAAATCTCAGTGGTTTGCCCTCTGAGATTGCGGCAGGTATTATCCTTGTTGGATGTTCACCCAACGGTACCGCATCAAATGTAATTTCCTTTCTCGCCAAAGCAAACCTTGCTTTATCAGTTACTATTACGGCAATATCAACAATGCTGGCGCCATTTGTTACGCCGTTATTAATGAAAGTACTTGCGGGACAATTCATACAAATAAATGTGACAGCAATGATGTGGGATATTTTTAAGATTGTTATCATCCCGATCACTGCCGGGCTTCTGTTTAATAAATTTCTCAGTGGAAAATTAAAATGGTTAGATAAAGCGATGCCCGTACTTTCTATGGCAAGCATAGCCATCATTATTACAATTATTACTGCAGCAGGAAGAGATAGTCTTTTATCAATCGGACCACTATTGATTCTGCTTGTTCTGATCCATAACTTGTGCGGGTACACATTGGGTTATTGGAGTGGACGGCTATTTAAAATGAGTGAAAGGGATTGCAGAACAATAGCAATAGAAGTTGGTATGCAAAATGCAGGACTTGCATCTGGCCTTGCAAAAGCAATGGGAAAGATAGTTACTGTCGGTCTTGCTCCGGCTGTATTTGGGCCGTTGATGAATATCACAGGCTCTATTCTTGCGTCTTACTGGCACCGAAAACCACCGGTTGATCAATTACCTGAAAACGTTGAAGCGATAAAAAGCGGATCGTAAGCCGGAGTATTAATTGCTACTTCTCTCCCAGCCTTTTCCATATTTCCATACAAGCCCTTGAATTGTGGTATGGTCCTTTCCAGAAATTGATTTTATCATCAGCTATTACTTTATTGTTTGCATCTACTCCGCTAAACCATTCGCCGTTTTTATGATCAATCAAATGATCTTTAATAAAGCTCCAAACCTTTTCTGATTTTTCCAGGAAATGAACTTTGCCCGATAGTTGATACGCGTTATAGAAGCCTACCATCGCTTCTGCTTCAGGCCACCATTGTTTGCTTTCATCTAAATGTTTTGTCGAAGGATCATATTCGTAACTAATCGCGCCATTTGCAGCAAGCCCATCGATAGCAGCTTTGGCCATTTTTAGAGACGCGTCTTTACATCTGGCTTTTATTTTTATATCACCTAGTACTTCTGCCGCTTCCCATAATAACCACGACGCTTCAATATCATGTCCGTAAGAAATAGTATCAGAAGTATGCGTCCAGTCTTCTTTAAAAAATAAAGTCATTCTGTTTGTCAATGGATCAATTATATGATCCAACATCAGGTGAATGCAGTGCTCGAGATGAAACCGGGACGATTCATCTTTCCAGACTTTATAAAAATTGGTGAATGCCTCCAGTAAATGGATGTGCGTGTTCATCGACTTACGGCTTTCTCCTTTACACAGTATATAATCATCTGTATCTTTCCAGTCTCGTGTAAATGCTTCAATATAACCGCCCCTGTTTTTATCGTAAGCGTGGTGTACAACTGCCGAAAATATATCTTTTGCTGCGTTCAACGCCTTTTCGTCTTCTGATATCTTATAGTATTCTGACAAACCGTAAATGGCGAAAGCATGCCCGTACAATTGTTTCTTCTGTTCCAATGGTTTCCCTTCAGCAGTTACTGACCAATAAACACCTCTGAATTCTTTATCGATAAAATGCTCGAGCAGGTAATCAAATGCTCTTTTCGCCATCATCACATACCGGGGATCAGGAAATAATTGCTGAATGGCAGAGAATGTCCACAGGATTCTGCTGGTTATTACTATTGCGCGGGGCGCATCGATATCTGGTTTGTTCCGCCCATCGACTTTGCCGTAAAAGCCTCCCTTTTCTTTATCAATAGAATGCGCAATCCAGTAGTCGGCAATATTGAAAAGTTCCTGCTTTACTTCCTGTCTGAAATCGTTTAATGTAAAGGACATATGCTGCAAGCGGTTTAAAATTCCTTATGATAAAATTAAGACCATTGTCCTTTCATCCACTGCTTTTTCACAGTACGGCAAAAAAGTACCGGTAAGCGATAAAGTTCTATTACTATAATGCGGCAATGGAATACTCTTGTATTTTTTGGAGAATGTACAGGACAATTATTTAATTTAGAAAGGTAATTACATCTCCGCCGGCAAAAACCAATTTATTATGTACACAACGACCGCTTGCAGAAAATCAACATTTATTACTGTCAAACCGCTTCTGATCCTTTCATTGTTCTTCATTATTCAGTTTTGTCTTTATAATGTTGATGCAAATGCGCAGCAAGTAGCATTTTCGAAAGAACAGATTATTGCATTTACATCACAATGGAAAGGAGAACGTTTTCCAGATGGGCGCCCAAAAGTTTCCGACAGCCTTTTAAAACGTTTAGCCAATATCGCTATTGAAGAAGCATGGCAGGTTTTAAGAAATGAAGGATTTAATAATCAATTCGAAGCTGGCTGGCAGATTATTCATCCCGAAAAAACATTGGTTGGTCGTGTGGTCACTGCTCAATACATGCCTTCACGTCCCGATGTTGATAAACCGATACGTGATAAAGGCAAAGCAGATGGACGAATTGGTTCACCGAATTCATGGCCAATTGATGTTTTACAAAATAACGACGTGTATGTTGCTGACGGCTTTTCAAAGATTATAGATGGTACACTGATCGGTGATAACCTTGGTAATTCAATTTATAGTAAAACAAAAACCGGTGTTGTGTTTGATGCTGGTGTACGAGACCTTGAGGGTTTGGAAGAAATTGATGGCTTCGTTGGTTATGTACGCGGAGTCGATCCGTCCTATATCAAAGATGTTATGCTCACCGGGATTAATTGTCCCGTTCGTATTGGAAGAGCAACTGTTCTGCCGGGTGATTTGGTTTTGGGTAAAAAGGAAGGAGTGATTTTTATTCCGGCTTATCTCGCACAAAAAGTAATTGTGACTGCAGAATTTGTTGAAATGAAAGATGACTTCAGTCACGGTCGTTTGCGCGAAGGAAAGTATACACCGGGTCAGATTGACCAGGCATGGAGTGAAGAAATCAAAAAAGATTTTCTGCAATGGATAAAGGACAACCCTTCAAAAGTGCCCATGACGCAAAAAGAGCTCGATGATTTTCTGAAAGATCGTACATGGTGATAAATTGAGTCAACCGCCCTATGGCAACGGAACAGTAATCGGTTGAATGGCAATCGCAAGACAAGAGCGATGACTAATAAAAACTCCCTTTTAATTATTTCAGATAGTCTATATGAAAAATTACAATTCACGGTTTCAGTTTAAAAACCAAATACCTTCTTCTCCAGTAAATGTCCCTAATGATGCGCAAACCAATGAAGAAAAATATAGGATGATTCACGGCGATAACCGTAGAGATTTTTTGAAAAAAGCATCATTGGGAGGCTTAGGGTTAGGTTTTATGTTTGACAATGATCCGGCAAAGGAAATCGACTATATAACGCAGAAGGTTAACCGGTTTGGTAAACCATCTGATTTGAAAATAACGGATATCCGCGTTGCGGTAGTAACCGGTGCGCCAATGGTTTGTCCGTTGATTCGTATTGATACCAACCAGGGAATTTCTGGTTTTGGTGAAATACGTGATGCAGCCAGTCCTAAATATGGCCTGTTTTTGAAAAGTCGTTTGCTTGGAAAAAATCCCTGCAACGTAGAGCAGATATTTAAAATGATCAAACAGTTTGGAGGACAAGGTCGCGCTGCCGGTGGTGTCTGTGGCGTGGAAATGGCATTATGGGACCTTGCAGGCAAAGCATTTAATGTGCCGGCTTATCAAATGCTCGGTGGTAAATACCGGGACTATATCCGTATATATGGTGATACGCCTGAAGTAGATGACCCGGATGGTTTTGCAAAAAAAATCAAAGAGCGATTGGCCCTCGGGCTTACATTTTTAAAAATGGATATCGGCATCGAAGTATTGGCAGATATTCCGGGAGCGTTAGTCGGGGCGAATAACTGGGATGTAAAACATCAATGGGGATTGCGTGAAAGTGAAAAGGGAAACGCCAATAGCTACAGCATGACCAAACATCCATTTACCCGCATTCAGATAACAGATAAAGGCCTTGATATTATACAGGAAAGAATAGGTAAAGTAAGAGATGTTATCGGCTATGACGTACCGCTAGCCGCCGATCATTTCGGTCATTTCGATGCGAACACCGCAATTCGTTTAGGCAAAGCAGTTGAAAAATTTCAGATGGCATGGCTGGAAGACCTGGTGCCGTGGCAAATGACGGATCAATGGAAACAAATTACTGATGCAATCAATACACCCACGCTGACGGGTGAAGATATTTATCTCAAAGAAAACTTTATCAAACTGATCGATGCAAAGGCTATAGATATGATTCATCCCGATCTTGCGAGTTCTGGCGGATTACTGGAGACTAAAAAGATCGGCGATTACGCAGAAGAACACGGTATTCCGATGGCGATGCATTTTGCCGGTACACCTGTATGCTGTATGGCAAACGTGCATTGTGCGGCGGCAACTGAAAATTTTGTAGCCCTGGAAAACCATTCATTCGATGTACCATGGTGGCAGGATCTTGTTACAGGCATTGAAAAACCGATCTATAGCAAAGGGTTTATTAAAGTGCCCGATACTCCCGGGTTAGGTGTAGAATTAAATGAAACAGTAGTAAAACAACATTTGAAAACAGGTGAACTTTACTTCGCTCCTACTGACGAATGGAATAAGATCGATTCATGGGACAGGGAATGGAGTTAGGCGTAGCTTTTGTGAGTTATAGATTCTAATTGTATTGAAAACAGCACTTAAAAAACTATAGTCATGAAAACAAGAAGGATCTTTTTAAAAAATACATTTGGTGCGTTGGCGTCGCTGACTTTTGCGGAAGCAGGGTTAAGATTATTGAATACTAAAACAAAAAAGAATAAACTCGGTGTTGCCCTTGTAGGTCTCGGTTATTATAGCACAGATTTGTTAGCGCCTGCTTTGCAAATGACTGAGCATTGCTACCTCGCTGGTATTGTAACAGGCTCTCCAGAAAAAGCAAAGGCATGGCAACAGAAATATAATCTTCCTGAAAAAAATTATTATAACTATTCGAATTTTGATTCAATTGCCGACAATCCGGCAATCGATATAGTTTATGTCGTGTTGCCGCCATCCATGCACAAGGAATATTCGATAAGGGCTGCAAAAGCCGGCAAACATGTATGGTGTGAAAAGCCAATGGCATTGGACGTCCGCGAATGCAAGGCAATGATTGATGCCTGCAAAGCTAATAAAGTGAAGTTGAGCCTTGGTTATCGTTTACATCACGAGCCTAATACACAAAAACTGATGGAGCTTGCAAAGACAAAACCATATGGCCATATCAGAAAAGTAACGGCAGCAGCAGGATATGTTGATCCACGCACCAATCATTGGAAGCAGAAAAAAGCAATGGGCGGTGGTTGTATGTATGATATGGGGGTGTATCCGCTGAATGCGGCACGCTATGTTACTGGCGAAGAGCCAGTATCCGTACTTGCACAAGCAAGCGTATCCAGACCCGCCATCTATACGGAAGTGGAAGAAACTATAAATTTTACACTCGAATTTCCGAGTGGCGCCGTTGCAAATTGCGAGAGCAGTTTTGGTAAAAGCATGAACGCATTGCGCACGGATTGTGATAAGGGATGGTATACAATGGAACCTTTTTCGGAGTACAGCGGCCAAAATGGTATTACAAGTGATGGAAAAAAAATGAATGCAGTAATACCAAATCAGCAAGCTAAACAAATGGATGAGGATGCACTTGCAATTATCAATAATACCCCGGTCTTAGTGCCTGGTGAAGAGGGATTGAAAGATATACAGGTGGTAGAAGCTGTTTATGAATCGGTAAGAACAAAAGGGAAAGTGTTGATTAAGCGCTGACGATAGAATTTTTTGAGGTACAATTAAAAATACCGGTTTGACTACAACAATTACACCACCACAAGATCGCCGGATTTTCGAAGGAGAAATTGCTACGTATTGGTTAGACAACGGCATTCTCGTTTCATTATCTAAACCGCCGCGACGAACAGTAAAAAACATTCGTGAAAATGTTGCATTGGTAAAAAGTATTACCGGAGGTAAAACCATACCCTTGCTGATTTATCTTTCCAATTCGCCTGTGCCGGATAAAGAAGCAAGGAAATTCTCTACAGAACAGTTGCCGGTAATTTATTCTGCTATGGCAATGGTTTCGAAACCAGGCCTGGCAAAATTTATAATGAATATTCTTTTCGCATTAAAGCCTCCACCCATTCCTATGAAGAGCTTTGTCAATGACCAGGATGCCAGGCTGTGGCTGAAACAATTTATCTGAAACTCTCTGATATGCCATTACAAAAAACTCTACGCACCTGCCGCAAAGGACACCAGTATTATAAAAGCACGGATTGTCCTACCTGTCCAGTATGTGAAGCGGAGAAAAAACCGAAGGAAGGTTTTCTCTCACTGTTTGGCGCACCGGCAAGGCGTGCTCTTGAAGCAAGAGGAATTAAAACCCCTAAACAATTATCGGCTTATTCAGAAAAAGAAATACTGCAATTGCATGGAATAGGAAAGAGTTCCATACCCATCATGATAAAAGCAATGAAAGACGAAAAATTAAAGTTCAGATCAAACTAATAACCTGTTTCCAGGCCAAGGTCTTTTCCTTTTTTTACAGCCGGAACACCTTCAATGATCCACTCGGCTGGTGATTCTCCTTTTAATATCCAATCAAAGAATTGCTGCATGCGAATTTGATAGTCGAGTTTATCTACTCGGTTTGTCAAGCCATGTCCTTCACCGTTATAGTTAAACATCCACACTTTTTTTCCCAAGCGGCGCATTGCGGTAAATAATTCAATACCCTGGTACCAGGGCACGGCACCGTCATTGTCGTTGTGCATTATAACAAGTGGCGTTGTTACATTTTTCAAATGAAATAGTGGAGAGTTTTCAATATACAGGTTTGGTTTATCCCAAAGCGTAGCGCCAATGCGACTCTGTGTTTTTTCATATTGAAATTGCCGGTTAAGACCTGTCTCCCACCGTATGCCACCATAGGCGCTGGTCATGTTGGCAACCGGTGCTCCTGCCCATGCAGCTTTAAATAATTTTGTCATTGTTACTAACTGCGCTGTTTGATAACCTCCCCAACTGTGACCTTGCAATGCCATTCTTGTACTATCTACCCAACCCTTTTTTGCCAACGCTCTTGCACCACTCACAATATAATTGTATGCGCTGCGACCAGGGTGACCAATTTCATACTCTATGTCAGGTATGAAAATGATATAGCCACGGCTTACGAAAAACGAAACATTGATAGCGCTGCGAATCGGCGCAGGCGGAATATAGTTATTCAGGTTGTCGCTGAGTTTTTCATAATAGTAACAGATCATCGGATATTTTTTCTTTGGATCAAAGTCCTCCGGCTTATATACAAGGCCTGTTGCTTGTTTGCCATTGTACGCTTTCCAGTTAAATAGCTCGACGGTCCCCCAGTTGTAATCTTTCTGCTGCGGATTTATTTGTGATAATTGCTTTTCAAAACCAAGGCGTGCATTTGCTTCCTGGTCTAATGCGTACAAATCGGGTGACTTAATAAAACTTTCCTTCGTATAAATAAACTTATCGCGGTTTTTAGCTCTTATCACGGTTCCGATATTCATTGAGCCTTCCGCATATACTTGCGTAAGGGGATGAAGAGATAGTGTTATGTAATACAAAGATTCCTTCTTATCATTTGTATTAAAGAGCGTAAATAATAAACTATCGGAGACGTTAATAGATCTTCGTTCAGGATCAGTTTCGATATACCGGATGCGTGTTTTCTTTTCTCTGAATCGCTGCCCTACTTCAAACACCGATGGATCATTTTTCCCCAATGGATCTACCTGCCATATGTCATAACGGTCATAAACAAATAAAGCCGAATCGTCTTTTTTCCACCCCATCAAGCCGTAAGGAGAAGGCAAATCCGGGACGTCATTTTCTTCATCGTACAACGGCACTTTTATCTTAGTGGTAATATTCCTGGTTTCACTACCATCCCAGCTAAAATAATTTTTCTTTTCCTTGTCATACCATATAATAAAGTTACCTGTGGAAGATGGATAAACAGTTCCATACAAATTTTCCTTTACTAATTTCTTTTCGCCGCTATTTACGTCAATCGCATATACGTTTTTAAGCGTGTAGCCCTGCCATTGCGATTCGATACGTTTACCATAATCGGTTACGCCAACAAATGTAGCACCATCGCCTTCATCGGTTTGCATTACCTGGGGAAGTTCTTTTGATGCTAATTGATGAATGGAATTATTTTCAAGATTATAGACTGCAAGAAAATTTTGTTTCAAATCCTGGTCCAGACGATTGAGCTGAGCTGTTTGTAAATAGTCATCGTTATAATGCCAGATATCAACTTTAGGTTGATCAATTTCAATGATTGTCGTGTCCTTCGGCGGTTGTATTGGCGCAGTTCCAAAAAATAAACGATGGCCGTTTTTGCTGAAATTCAATGTCGCATTCTCACTCACGGTCATTCCCACCTGCATGCCTGCAGAGAAACGATCAGCAAGCAGAATAGCACTGTCAGATCCTTGTTTGTAGTACCAAAGTTTGTAGAACTTCTGCAAATCTTTCGGTCCGGCATTTCTTTCTGCTACATAAGCAATCTGCGAACCATCATCATTCATCGTAAAGCTGCGGAAATCATTGCCACCCCGGCTGATTGTATCTGTCACAAGTTTGTTCATGTCAAATAACAGAACAAGGTTTTTACTCAATGAATCTTTGGGATCGCGACTTTTAGAGATCAACAGCTTTACACCATTTTTGCTGAACTGATAATCCAGTACATTTTTGAAAACCCTGTCTTCGTTTGTAAGAAGATTTTTTACAATCAAATCAGCGCCGGTTTCCGCTGAGCTACCTGTCGCATCATCACCAGCGAAATCATTCAGGAAATTATAATCCGCATCTGTATTCTTTTTCTTTTTTCCGTTATTGTTCGATTGCGCTATTACAGATTTTAATGAATCAATAATACGAGTTAGGCTATCTGCAATCCTTTTTGATTTGTCATCAGTTAATTTATCTTTTTTATCAACGGGCTTTTCCAACAGGTATGCTACCCAGCCTGCCGCTTTTTGTGGTGTGCGAAATCCTTTTACACGCGGTGTTTTCCATACCTCTTCTTTTCCTAATTCAACAATAGCCAGTGAATCTTTGGGAAATTCATCCGTCTTTTTTTTCTTGATTTTTGCATCTTTAGTATCTGAAAAGAAAGGCTTAATCTTAAAGATCACAAAGCGGTTGTCTTCAGTTATCAGTGCAGAATAACCACGAGGAATTTCTTTTTTATAATTTGCATCTGAAGATTGAATAACAAGATTATTATCCCCTTCCTGCACATCTATGGTGTATACAATCCACCTGCCATCATTGCTGATCATTCTTTCGCCAATACTTTGCCAGCTATTGTATACCGAATGATCCAGAGGTTTTTTCTGTGCGGAAACTTTAATAATAAACGGGAACAGAAAAAGCAACAACAAAAATCTTCTCATTGCGAATGATTATAGTGATAAAGGTAAAGGCGAATTGGTGAATATAACAATTTGACCAAAGCCATTCTAACCTTCCGATAATAAGGCTTTCTTTTCTTTTCGTTTGAGCATAACGATATGAATGATCAACGCCAATGCTATCAACACGAATCCGATATAAAACCAATGGCTCAGGTTTTCGTATTCATGGTAGATCGCGAATGCCAGCAGAATACCATATACCGGCTCGAGGTTGTATGTAAGATTAACGGTAAATGCCGATAATTTTTTCAGGGCATTTGTAGAAAGTTGGAACGCCCATACTGAGCAGATCCATGATAAAACAAGTAGCCATAAGAGGTTTGACCAATCGGGCAATAATTGCTTTGTTGGAAAATAATGAAGATAAGCAGGCAACAGCGCGGTTAAAGCAAGAAAACCGCCTGTCAATTCGTAAGTCAATAACGTTTCGACATTCACATTTCGAAGCAATAATTTATTGTAAATGGGAAACAAGCTTCCGAGAATTGCTGATATAATCCCGATGGCTATACCGATTTGATACCGTGGGTCAAACTGAAAAATGACATAGATGCCAATCATTACGAGTATCCCAAGCAGTAGTTCCACCACGTCGATTCTCTTTTTAAAAACCATTGGCTCCAGTAAAGCTGTAAAAAAACCAACTGATGAAAAGCAAACCAACCCTACTGAAACATTGGCAGACTTTATCGACCCATAAAAAGTAACCCAATGCATAGCCGCAAGGAAACCCACCGCCATTATCTTTAAAATTTCCGAAAAAGGAATCCGTTGAATTCTTTTCATTGCCAGGAAAAGTATCCACATAGTAGCGGCACTGATCATTAAACGATACCAAACAAGGAGCCCTTCATTCAGCGTAATCAATCTACCGAGTATGCCTGTGAAGCCTGCAAAGAAAACAGCAAGATGAAGTTGGAGAAAAGCTTTTTTCATGAATAACCGGAAAGATAAGAAGGAGACACTTATATCGATTCAACGCTATTAAAAAGGTATGATAGCACTAGATTATTTACCTCCGGCAAGTACTTCGGTGTTTTGCACTGAAGAAACAGTGGATTGGTTTTCAACGTTCTTAACTCTTTTTCTATAATTTTTAAAGAGACTGTCCCAGCGCAGCTTTAATACGCCGAGAATCCCTTCTTTCACGATACCCTTGTTCATTTTGGAAACACCTTGCGTACGATCTTTAAAAATTATCGGCACCTCCTTTATTTTGAAACCAAGTTTCCATGCAGCAAACTTCATTTCTATCTGGAAAGCATATCCGACAAATGTGATCTTGTCAAGATTGATCGTGTCGAGCACTTCTTTTTTATAGCACATAAAGCCGGCAGTCGGATCTTTTACCGGCATCCAGGTTATTAGTCTCGTATAAATCGAACCACCTTTCGATAAAGCAATCCTGTCCCATGGCCAGTTTACTAACCCTCCGCCTTTCGTATACCTGGACCCAACAGCAAGGTCGGCTCCTTCATTTTTGCATGCATTATACAGCCTGATCAGGTCAGCAGGGTCATGCGAAAAGTCAGCGTCTATTTCGAAAATAAAATTGTAATTTTTCTCTACAGCCCATTTAAAACCATGTATATATGCTGTTCCCAATCCTTGTTTTCCTTGTCGTTCTTCAAGAAACAATTGAGATGGATATTTTGATTGCAATGCCTTTACAATAGCCGCGGTACCATCCGGAGAGCTATCATCAATTACGAGCACGTGAAAATTTTGATTCAGGGAAAAAATAGCCTCGAGAATAAGTGCAATATTCTCCTTTTCGTTATAGGTTGGTATGACGACTAATTTTTCCAAGCAGGCTTTTGCGTGTAAAACGAATTTACAATTTTTGCTTTTGGCAATTTGTTATTTTTTCTACCAAAGAACGCACAGTAATATCAGGGATTCTGATGGTTTATCCTTACCGATCGAAAAAACAGGGCCCTGATTCAAAATGAAATAACATTCTATTTCTTAAGCATGGTGCGGGTATATATTTCGGTCAATTTCTGTTTGGTATGTTGGGGAAAATCACCCTTCATCATCCAGTCATAATATTGAGGTTCAGCTTTGAGTACATCAGATACTGCCCTGCCCTTATGTTTTCCAAAGTTAAACACCTCGGTTCCGTTTTCCATTACAAAGCGACGTGCCAGGTCTACCACCTGTTCTTCACCGATAGCTTTCAGGATTGATTCAACGCTATTACCTAAAATCGGGTAACGTTCCAGTTGCGCTCCTAATATTTCATATGTAGCAGTAGCATCAACTTCCGCACCGTGAGCCCCTTCAAGCGTTTTATTGCAATAGAATTTATACGCCGCACCCAACGTTCGCTGCTCCATCTGGTGAAATATCTTTTGCACATCTACCAGCTTTCTCCCTTTCATATCAAACTCAACACCTGCCCTCAAAAATTCTTCTGCTAATAAAGGAATATCAAACCGGTTTGAATTATAACCGGCCAGGTCGCACGAGTCAATGAATTGTTTTAATTCCTGTGAAGCCTGTTTAAACGAAGGAGCATCTTTCACCATCTCATCCGTAATTCCATGCACGTCACTCGATGCTTTTGGGATGGGCATTTGCGGATTGATGAGCTTTCTCTTTACGGAACGGTTTCCGTCTGGCAGTAATTTTACAATCGCAATTTCAACGATACGGTCTGTTCCAAGATTGATACCTGTAGTTTCCAGGTCTATAAATGCCAAGGGTTTTACTAATTGCAACATGTCGCTATACTCTTGATTTATTTATCGCGGCAAAGGTAAGTTTTTAAGCAGGTTAACCTAATATTTATGAGTGTAAATGAGATTGATAAAATAGTAATATACTTGCATTTAGATTTGAACTACGGTGCCGCAAAATAAATCTTAGCTGTTAACGTTCTTAATAAAACACCACAAATGAAAAACAAGCTTTACATCCTGCTTCTTCTCGCTACACTTACATTAACAATAACTTCTTGTGTAACAAGCCGTAGCAAGTATGGATGCCCGGCCAATGTGCGTTAATCACTTTACCAGGCTTAAAAATATCAGCGAAATAGACTTTTGATAGCGGCCTTTGCGCCGCTATTTATTATTAGTTGAAGATTGCACTGCCCAGCTTTTTCGAAGCCCGGTAATACAGATAAATCTGCTCCCCAAAAATCCTTATCCGCTAAAGTAGCGTGTACAACCTCAGCGATGTCATTATCCGCCCAGCGTGATGAATATATTTCAGCACGGTCGTCATTGATCCCATAACTTTTGCCAGCAACAATTCCCTCATACTTTCCGCTCTCTTTTCTTTCACTTCTCATAAAGAAAATATGCGCCGCAAAACCCAGGGCCATGCCAACCGGAACAGTATTGTTTTGTTGATAGTAATTTAATAACGATGGCAGGTTTCTCATATTCATTTTGGATGAATACTGTAAAGTAATGCTCAACCATGCATGATCAATGTATGGATTACGAAAACGATCAAGTACTTTATTTAGAAAAATCAATTGCCATTTCTTTTGTAATACCAGTACCAGTAATCGCAGGCACAATTTCTTCCATCATTAATCGTGTAATATATGTTGGAAAATCGTTCATCATTCATCGCGTCTCTCACAAGATGAAACCTGCTAGATAAGCCAGTCCGCAACTATATGTATGCGCGCCATTCAGTAACCGCAATTTCAATTCCCGGAAAATAAAAATATCAGGCGCAATGATTACTCCCTCATCTGCTTTAGTAAAAGATAATTATCTCGTCACTTTTTTATCTGAGGCTTCTATTGCCCATAAACGATAGAGCTCTGACATAATCATCAGATCGTCGTCATAACCAAAGTCTTTTTCTGCCTTATTATGTTTTTCTTTGGGAAGCTTACCGGGAACAATACGATCAACTAATGAACTGCAAAAATGATTCTATTTGCTCCAGCCAATCAATAAAGATCCTTTCCAAGTTTATTATGCACAAAGCTCTTTTAATACACCCAATAGTTTTTTTCCATTGTCCGGTATCAGTTCAGTGGGAATAATAACCATTCCTTTGCTTGCGTCCCCATTGAAATGTTGATATCGTTTATATAATATCAGCCAATAACTTCGCAGGATAAGAAGAAGGCGGATTTGTTAAATATTTTCTTCACCAAATCCAACCCAACTTCTGTCGTATTTGAAATAATAATTTCGATATCTGGGTTAATCAGCACATTCCAGTATTTTGTCCCATTCCGATGTGGCTGATAGAACTCTGCTGATGGATGCGTTGATAATATTCTCTTCTTTGAGTTGTACCGTTATCGATATCCTTTACACATAGGCGTATATAAATTATCCTGCTTGTTGAATTCATCTGCTGAACCAGAAGATGTTGATTTGATTAAAACAATACGGCCATTAAAAACACCTTGTTTATTTGCTTTATCAATAAAATAATCAGGCAGACCGCGCAGTAATACACCGGTGCCGAATTGTAATACTTTCTCCGGTAATGCAAAATAATCCGCCGATGGAAGCTGAATTTTTTCGTCTGAATGAATTTCGTTGAGCGTTTGTTTTGATAACAACATCGGGAGTAAGTAAAAAGAGTCATAAAATCAAAAGTAAAAATCAGAACGAAATTATTCAGTCTTTATATCGTTCTCACAGATTCTTCTCTCTGGTAAAACGTTCATCAGAATTTACCGGTTAATGTCACACCGTACGTTCTCGGATCGCCGAGATGTATAGCGCCGAAATCATAAGCATAAGCGATATACTTTTTATCGGAAAGATTTCTTCCCCATAACATGATTTCAAAATTTCTTCCAACAATACCTGCTCTAGCATTTAACAAACTATAATCCGATTGGTGTATTGAATTTGCAAGATCAAAATACTGATTGCCGATATTCATCCATTCTCCACGAAAAACCAGTTTCAGGTTTTGTTTCGAGCCAAGATCAAAACCATATTGAACAGCCAGTGCCGATGTGGTCTCCGGCGTATACACCTGCCTGTTACCTTCCAGGTTTACTTCATTACCATTTTGCGAAAGCTTCAACGTTTTATATTTCGCATCTGTAAAGCCAAAATTATAACTGATATCAAGGTTCTTTACCGGTGTGGCAGCAATCTCGGTTTCAAATCCTTTGCTGCGCAATCTTCCTGCGTTCTTTGTCACTGTTATCGCATCCGGCAATACTAACGTAGGTACCTGTGCATCATTGATAAGAGAATAAAACAATGAGATATTCAACCGTAAACGATTATCCCAAAATTCATTCTTTGTTCCAATCTCATAATTGTTACTGTATTCCGGTTTGAATTTGTACAACGGCGGCTGAGAAGGGTCTGAGGATACCTGTGTAAAGCCACCGGCCCGGAAACCACGGCTATAGGTGAAATAAACAATGTTGGTTTCTCGTAATTAAATAGTTCGCACTAAGCTTAGGAGAGAAAGCGCTGAAACTTGTAGATGCACTTGTATCAGGGCGGATATCGAATACAGGGTTCGGATCAGGATCGATTTGATACTGGCTTAATGCACTTTGTTTTTTATGCTCATAATCCACACGTGCCCCTGCTGTCAATTGAAACCGCTTATTCACTTCATAAGAAACCTGGCCGAACAAGGCGACGCCTGTGCTCTTTCCCTTCGACGTTGTAATGACTGAAGTATTTTTTTCCGCTCCTAACAAATCACCGTTCTCACCGAAATGAGTCGCCTGTTTATTAGGAACATCCTGGTAAAACAAATACAAACCCGTTGTCCACTTCCACGGTGAAGAAAGAGAAGCCGGAGAGGTAAAACGGAATTCCTGTGTCAGTGCTTTTACATTATTCCATTTTTTACCATAGTTATTAATGATAGTAACACCATCAATCGGAGAAAAATCACCGTCAATAGGCTGTTTATAGTACCTGTAATTCGTCTGCCATGCAGTTTGCGAACTGAAGTTCACGCTGTTTCCTGAATAGTTCAATGATAATGATGCATTCAGTGTATTATCGACCATCTGTGTTGTAGCGTTCTGGTTCAGGTGATATGGATTTGTAAATGCATCTTCAACTCCGTTTACAAGAGAAAACGGTCCGTTGTTCCTGTTGATGTGATGTTTTACGTTCAATGTAACAGCCCATCGTTGCGATGCCAGCCATTTCAGGTAATAATTACCTGTAATGCTATGTTGTTTATCAAACTTTGAATTATTATAGTCATTCGTATAAAAACCGCCGAAGCTGTTATACATTCCTGAAGCGCCGAAAAATAATTTGTCCTTTATAATAGGTGTGCGGATCGCGATATTATAGCGTTGCTGACCATAGTTACCGACATTTACTTCTGCGAATCCACTTGTTTCATTCCCCGGTTGTTTTGTAATGATATTGATTACGCCACCCATCGCATTACGGCCGTATAAAGTACCCTGTGGCCCGCGCAACACTTCGATGCGTTCTACGTCGAATAATTGAGGAATGTAGGTGTCAAGGCTGAATTGATTTACACCATCAACATAGGTGGCTACTGCAGGATCGTAAGATGTAGAAGTAATACCTCGTACGGAAGTAACATTGCGATCATCGCCGGGATTAGCGGAATATAAGTTAGGCACTATCGCAGTGAGGTCCTTATTTTTCCAAAGACGGTAATCTTTCACTTTAGATGAGGAAAATGCAGTAACGCTCAGAGGCAGATTTTGCAGAAGCTCTTCTTTTTTTTGAGCAGAGACAACCACCTCATCCAGGTGAATGTCGGCCTCTTTCAACACTATCGATAATTCACTTTTTTCCGCCGTGTTTATCTCTTCGTTAAACGTCGAATAACCCACTGCCGATACACTCAGAATGTACTTGCCGGGTTTGAGGTTATCAAGATGAAACCGGCCCTGTTCATCCGTAAAAACACCCTGTGTAGTATTCAATATATACACGGACGCTTTTGGAATACTGATCGATTTGCTATCTTTTACAGATCCTGTTAAACTGGTTGCTTGCTGTCCCCACATTGTTATTGTACAACAAAAGAGGGCGATTGAAAGGAGTGCTACTTTATACATGGCCCAAATATAAAGCACAAATGTAGGAAAGCCATCCAAGACTATAATAACTAAGAATATAAGACGATAAAATATGATTTCAGCCAAGAGAAAAGTGCATCGGATGGAGTATGTAAATTCAGCAATCGTTTGCTTGTAAATCAGTCTTGATTACAACTTCTTTTATGATCCGTCTGCAATCAATAACTTCATAAAATTTTATTCATGAATGCATCAGAATTAAAAGCGTTACAGTCCCCGCTAAAAGAACAATATCGAAATGATCCGGCATCAGGAATTGTGACATTAACTGCGGAAGGAAATATCGACGAAGGTATTTCCTGCAAAGTTGTGACCGGCAAAGCTATCGCCGAAGCAGGATTGCATCCGGCCACCGGTGGTACAGGTTTACAGTTATGCTCCGGAGATATGTTGCTGGAAGCTTTGGTGGCGTGTGCAGGCGTAACGCTACGGGCTGTTTCAACATCGATTGGCATCGAAATAAGTGAAGGAAAAATTGTAGCTGAAGGTGACATTGATTTTCGGGGTACACTCGGTGTTTCCAAAGAAGCGCCTGTCGGGTTTAAATCAATACGGCTTTCTTTTTTGCTGAAGCCAGCATTGGAACCGGAACAACTGGCTACTCTGACTAAACTGACAGAACGATATTGCGTCGTTTATCAGACATTGATAAAAGGTGTGGATGTAAAAACAACTTTTAGCAGTTGATGTTAACTCAAAAAATTATTGTGCACACTGAATAAAGTGAGTGGCACTCGATTAACATACATCGAAAATCTTGGAGTTGCATTTGCGAAAGTTTTTAATCGTAAGCAATTATGCTATGTGATTTACTATTAGCCTGTTATTAAAAAAACGAAAGTGACTGAGGGTTGAAACCTTCGTATATTTATAAGTTGTGTGCAATTAATTAGACCATGGCAACCAGAAAAAAAACAGAATTACTACAAAGACAACCTGACGCTCTTATAGTTGACAGAGCTTCTTTTATTGAAAAACTTCAAGAAAGATTAAAAATTGCAAAGTCATTCCTAGACAAACATATAACCCAGCTACCTGAGTTGGAAGAACTTGAAAAAGAATATTTCAGATGGGACAATTACAATTCTGAGTATCTTAAACAGTCCTTTAACAATGAGGACAACACATACAAAGCTTCCTATGACAGAGTTAATGAGTGGATAGGGTTCGGAACAAACAAATATGACAATACTGGACAAGGCAGATTTCAGAAACTTAGAGATAAAATCTCCAATAAAATTGAGAACATCGAAAGGCTAATCGAAAAAGCTGAACTGCTGAAATCAGATATCGGCGAAGCACCTCTAAAACCTGCAAAACAAATTGACTTCAAAGATAATAACAATGTGTTTATTGTTCATGGACACAATATCGAAATACAGCAGTCGGTAGCCAGAGTAATTGAAAAACTTGGACTCAATGTAATTATTTTGCAAGAGCAACCAAATGAAGGGAAAACCGTAATTGAAAAATTCGAATCAAATTCGAATGTTGGTTTCGCAATTATATTACTAACAGATGACGATGAAGGCAAAGCCAAAACACAAATTGATTTACAGAAGAGAGCGAGACAAAACGTAATACTTGAACTTGGATATTTTATTGGTAAACTTGGAAGAGGAAGAGTTTTACCACTGTATTCTGAAGGGGTTGAACTCCCCAGCGACATACATGGTGTTCTATATGTACCTATAGATAAGGCGGCGAACTGGAAATTTTCCATCTCATCAAAAAGAACTTAAAGCGGCAGGCTATTCAGGATTGGATGCAAATAATATTCTGTAAAATATAATTAAAACTTATCGATGATATTAGCAATCTACGCAGCTTCAAT
The DNA here is from genome assembly GCA_049840875.1 of Chitinophagaceae bacterium. Taxonomy (GTDB): domain Bacteria; phylum Bacteroidota; class Bacteroidia; order Chitinophagales; family Chitinophagaceae; genus JAFDYH01. The sequence goes on from JASGJE010000018.1 coordinate 70,679, forward strand.
TTAAACTCATTATGCTTTCCGAAAAGATTAAATATATTGAGAATCAAAAGAAAAGCAACAAGCCATTTTTTATAGCATATCTTGTTATTTCAATTTTTCGCCTGGCCGGCATGCGCACCGAGGGCCTGCGCGGCAACGCGTCGGTGGACGAGGGCTTCGCGCTCCTGCTGCGCGGCAGCGGCCTGCGCGCCGTGCGCAGCGCGGGCGGCTACGTGCTCGCAGCCGAACCCGCGGCGGCGGCACCGGCGGCCCGCAGGACGCCGCTGCATCGCTCGCCACCGTGACGGTCAGCGCCGACGCCGAGCGCAGCGCCACCACCGAGGGCACCGGCTCCTACACCACGCAGTCCACCAGCACCTCGACGCGGCTGAACCTCTCGCCGCGCGAGACGCCGCAGTCCATCAGCGTCATCACGCGCCAGCGCATCGACGACCAGGGCCTGACGCAGCTGACCGACGTGATCGCCCAGACGCCGGGCCTGGTCGTGGCCCAGGGCGGCAACACCGGCAGCGACAGCTCGCCCATCTACTCGCGCGGCTTCGGCGTGGACACCTACCTCGTCGACGGCGTGCGCCAGCTCAACTCGGGCTACACCGACATCTTCCAGACCTACGACATCGCCACCGTCGACCGCGTGGAGGTGCTGCGCGGCGCCAGCGGCCTGATGAGCGGCATCGGCACGCCGGGCGCGGCCATCAACGTGATCCGCAAGCGGCCGGTGGCCGGCTTCCAGGCCATCGTGCGCGGCGAGCTCGGCTCGTGGGCGCACCGGCGCGCCGAGGCCGACATCTCCACGCCGCTCAACGAGGCCGGCACCGTGCGCGGCCGGCTGGTCGCCGCGATGCAGAAGAACGACTCGTACATCGACCGCCTGGAGGAAGAGCGCAAGGTGCTCTACGGCGTGGTCGAGCTGAGCCTGACGCCCGACACGCGCGTGCACGCCGGCTTCTCGTGGCAGCGCATGGAGTCCACCGGCCACGCGCGCGGCGAGCCTGCCCGGCCTACTACAGCGACGGCACGCGCACCCACTGGCGCGTCTCCGACTCGGCCGCCGCCGACTGGGCCAGCTCCTACCGCCGCTACGGCAGCGTCTTCGCCGGCATCGAGCACCAGCTCGCGCCCGACTGGA
>JASGJE010000019.1:0-754659 GCA_049840875.1 Chitinophagaceae bacterium
CATCACCAATTGCTAAGGTTAGGGCAAGACTACAGAATTCTTATAGAGCATCTATAAAAGAAATTCCCGGTTAACAATAACCAGGAATTCTTCTGAAAAAGGATTTTTTACAAAACCCCCTTGCCTTAATCAGACGAAAACCGGGCCAGTAGCCAGTTTCAGCCTGGGGGATTTTCACGATGCCTGCTATTTTTTGTGAGTAATAGAATAAATACGATGCGCAGCAGATTGATTATCTGCGGAAGAATGATCTGACAAATTGAAGCCGGTTAGTTTTAAGAAATTGTAAACGTCATTCACTTCGCAAGCTTTTTACCGGGTTCGCCATTGCTGCTTTAAGCGACTGGTAACCCACCGTGGCAAATGCAATGAAAAAGGAGATAAAACCGGTGCCTGCAAAAATCCACCAGTTTAAAGATACCCGGTAAGAGTACTGCTGCAGCCAGGCATGCATCAGCCAGCCCGCCAGCGGCGCTGCAATGAGAAATGAAAGCATTACCAGCTTGAGGAAATCCTTCGATAATAATGTCGTAATTGTTGTAACAGAAGCGCCCAGCACTTTGCGGATTCCGATTTCCTTTATCCTGCTTTCTGCAACATATGTGGCCAATGCGAAAAGACCGAGACAGGAAATGAATATTGTAAGACCTGCAAACAAGCCTGCTAATGTGCCCATGACTTTTTCATCTTCGAAACGTTGCGTGTAGGATTCATCCACGAAATGATATTCGAACGGATAATCAGGATTATATTTTTTAAAAATTGAAGTAATGACAGAAAGATTTGCTGACGTTTTATGTTTTGTATTTAACCTGAATGTAAACGGCGCCGAACCAAACTTTGCTGTTGACCGGCCCTTCAACCACCAGGGGATATATCGGTTGATATGGCGAACCCGCGATGAAATTATTAATAATGCCGACAATTTTAAGTTTACGTTTATTATCAACCGTTATATATTGACCCATCGGGTCAGTAAAACCAAGCGTCTTTATTGCGGATTCATTTATCAGCGCTGATGAAGAATCACCGGGGTATTCGTCGATATTTAAATCGCGACCCCGGATAATGCGCAGCCCCGTTGTTTGTGTAAAGTCTTTGTCCGATTGATATTTTATAAATACCTCCCGTGTGTTTGGATCTTTTCCCTCCCACGAATAATGATCTTCCCAATACCACGGATCGATAACGGGGGCGTTGGTTCTTACAACTGAACTCACCGCACCACTTTTCAACAACTCTTCTTTTATGGCAAGATAGTTCCTTTGTACATCCCCTTTATTATAAGTAAATACAAGATTTGTTTTATCAAAACCTGTATCACGGTGTTGACCAAACGAAAGTTGGCGATAAATGACAACAGTACAAATAATAAAGCTGATCGCGAACGTGAACTGAAATACAACCAACGCTTTCCGTGGTGTAACGAGAGTATGATTTGCTTTGAATATTCCTTTCAATACACGGATAGGCTTATAGGATGAAAGATAAAATGCCGGATAGCTTCCTGCAATCAGACCCGTAAATAAAACAAACCCCAGGCCTGTAAACCAAAACATCGGATTGCTGTATGGAATTTCGAGTGAGCCTTCCAATAATCGGTTGAACCAGCCGATAGTCGATTCTACGAGCAGTAAGCCAATAATAGCAGCGAGCAGGCAGTACAATAAAGACTCCCATAGAAATTGCCATATTAATGAACTTCTTTCCGCCCCGGCTACTTTGCGTATGCCGACCTCTTTGGCGCGTTTTACACTCCTGGCTGTGCTAAGATTCATATAATTAATACAGGCAATCAAAAGAATAAATGTGGCTATAATACCGAAGAGTCGTACAAATTGTATGGCGCCGCCCACGATCTTTCCGTTTTCAAAATTTGACCATAAATGCCACTTGGTTACCGGATGCACAAACAACGTTACTTTTATTCGCGGTTCATGTGCTGTAAATACATTTGCTAATAATTTATTTGCTGATGCTTCGGTTATCCCTTTTCGCACCAGTATGTAGGTTGCTGTTGTTGAGCTATTGCTCCATTCAGCATTATACCATCCCGCATCATGCATATAACTATACGGGATCAGGTATTCACCCCTGAAATCCGTATTCTTTGGCAAATCTTTTAATAAACCGGTAACTGTAAACAAAGCGGTGCTATCGATCTTGATTGTTTTTCCAATAGCTTCTTTCATTACCGAATAATTTCTTTGAAAGACTTTCCGTAATAACAATATTGCGTGGCTCACTGAGTACATTGTTTATATTACCTTTCAGCAGCGGGAAATTAAAAATTTTGAGAAAGCCGGGATCGACAAGCATGCCGCCGGTTTGTATTCTCTTGTCCTGGTATTTCAGGATAAACGCAGAAGCCCAGTTATACCGTGAGGCTTCTTCTACCTGTGGAAAACCTGATTTCAACACAGGCATCAATTCCATTGGTGTTCCAAACCAAGTAGCGATTTCGCCATTTACATTCGACTGCCGACCCACGAGGTAAATACGGTCTTTATTTTTGTGAAACTGATCAATGCTTAGCTGGTAGCTGATCATCAGTAACAATACTATCGTGCACGCAATCCCTATCGCTAAACCGGTAATATTAATTGATGAGAATGTGGTATTTCTTGAAAGACTACGCCTGGCAAATTTTATATAGTTATGTAAAAGATTAAAACTTCGTAAGAGTCGTCCACTGATTCCTTTTGGCTTTACCGTTTCACCCCATGCGTCAGTTCGGGCACGATGTCTTAATAACAGAGAAGAACGTTCCGCTTCCTGGATTTTTTTTGGGAGTAATTGAATATGTTTCTCGAATGCTTTTTCAACGCTCGTGTTTTCTGTTTTAGTTTCAAGCTGCCAGTTTGCAATCAGCAGTGAAAGCATTTCCTTTGCTAAAGGATCTGTTTCCAACAACTGGTCCAACTCCGCCAACTCAGAATAGCTGGCTTCATTTGCCAGTTTGCGGCTTATTAATTCCCAGAGTCGGTTTTGATCGATCATGATTTTTTGTTTTGCACAAAGACAGTGCCTTTTATACTGTCAACTGAAAATCAGCTTAATAATTTTAAATCATTTTTGATGTCTGTTCGCATTTGATAATTCTTTATACGAATTCGCACAGTCCGGTGTTATTCTGAATTGAAAGTTACAAAGATTGAAAGAAAATAACAGTGTGTTTAAAGCAGAATCAGCATGTGGCATCATCGATACAAGAACAATAGATATACATGCATGGCACCCTTGACCTATCGGTGTACAAAATCGTTGTAACAGCTTTTAATTTCTTGACTCGTTGACTACACTATGCTGCAATGAGTAATTTCTGCAACATTTTTAGTAAGCGTTTTCACTCAATAACTGTGAATGTTAAAAATTACTCACTATTTGCGCTGGGAAAATTCATTTTAATTAATAAATTTAGTTACTGTTTCAAACTGCCCGTTCTGTCCTGCACATCAGTATTAAGCCGAAAAAATTAAAAATATTAGTATGAAAACCTACACCAATGCCGTACAGGATGTTACTCCTGTTTTGAAAAGAAGTAACAAACAACAGGATAGACTGCAACCCAATGAAAATAATGCAATGCAAAATGACGATAGCATTGAAGAACAGAAATACGTTACAAATGAAGCCGTGACTAACTATTTCAAAGTGATACAAGCCCAGGCAGATGAAGACCGGCCAGAATGATCGCCAGGCGGAATAATTTAATTACTCAAACACTCAAAGTCTATTATTCGGGGTCTCACATACCGATATAGAAAACCTTCTGATAAATTTCGGACTGATTGCAGAGGGTTATTTTTAAAAACAACTCAGTGATTTTTTTTATTAATTCTTCTTAGCTGAAAAGAACTCGTCTACTTTTTTATTGAATTCATCTTTGTATTCTATAAGCGTACCATGCCCGCTATGTGGCAGTACCCACAAATCTGCATCTTTAATATTCTGATAAATAGAAATAGTATGTTCGAGGCAAATGAGGTCACGATCACCACTTATAATTAATGACGGGCATTTTATTTTAGCTAATTCCGTTAAAGGAACATTAGGCTGCAACCAATCGAGCATAAATATTTTCCAATCATTTTTTTCTTTGGTGGATGCCCATTTTTTATCCTTATTTTTTGAATAATAGGCTTCTTCTTCTTTCCATAAGGATGGGATCAATGCAGTTGAATCAGGCCACAGGTTGGCTCCTGTTGATGCAAGCTTTATCACTTTATCCGGGTGGCGCATTGCCATTATCAACGCATTTATTCCACCATCGCTCCAGCCGATCACATAAGCGCTATCGATGCGCATCGTATCTAATAGAGCAGCGAAATCATCCGCCATTTGTTCAAAGCTGAGCGAGTCACTTGCATCTGTCGATTGACCATGTGCCCGGCTATCGACAGCGATCACCCTATACTTCTTATCGAAATAAGGAATGTTGCCGGAGAATGCGCTGATGCTGCCTCCATTACCGTGTATCAGCAACAGTGCTGGCCCTTTACCATATACTTCTGTATACAGTTTGCATCCACGGATATTATAGAAACGACCCGCGGCAGCGTTATGACCATAATCTATTTTCTTTTCCTGTGCACAGGAAGTATGCGCAATGAGTATAAACAAGATGAAGGCGAAAGATTTTATGTAAAGCATAACATCAAAAGTAAGATGCTGAAGGTAGAAAAACAGCGTTAAAAAATACCATGAATAAAAGCGGAGAAGCGCAAAAAAAGGCTGCCTTTTTGGGCAGCCCTTTTGTGTCTTTCATGACATTAGTAACGGCTATAGTAATTCTTTATCTGGTAAAGGGCGTTATTGAAAACATCCTGCTTCACGCTATTTATAATGCTGTATTGATCTGGAATATTGTTTGCCGTTCTGTTAATTAATTGTTTATCTGCTTCGCTCAATGCTCTTTCATCGCCAGTATAGGTTGAAAATTCACTGCACCATACCCCATTGCCTTTGGCAGCGTCGCTCCAGATCCGGTTGCCATCCTGATCACGAAGGGTGATGAGAAGATTTCCGTCAGCCTGTATAGTTCGTGTGGTGGTAGTAATCTTTGCCTTGACTTTTGCATATTGTTTTACTACTGAGTCGGGTTTGTAAACCGTTTCTTTCACTACCACATCTTTCACCACTTCTTTTACAGACCGATTTTCCTGTACAGGACTGATAAAAATATTATTCAACTTCAATTCTATTACCTGGTCTGCATCGATATCCTTACTACGGGCTTCCATTGCCGAATAGAATTTCACAAACTCATTGCCCGAGTTATAACTTAGATTCCTGATCAGCTCATCCGATGCATTTTGTGAATTGGTATAAGAACTGAATTGAAAATTGCTATTGTCAATTGAAGTGACAACAACTCTTACGACGGCACCATCATATGCTTCATCAAGCAATTGCTGGATTTTAATATTTGCCGGTTTGAAATTTAAAGCAACCTGGAATTCACGATAAGCATTTTTATAGCTTTCCCTGTCTTTCTTATTCATCCACGTTAAACCACGATTCACGTGCATGTCACCAGCCTTCTCACGATAAGTTGTTACAGATGAAGAATAATCTGTCGGATGTACCAATTCAAAAACCTGCGGCGCATTATAAATGGCATTGTACAGGTTCTGAAGGTCAATATATTCGTTATAGATCCATTCATATTTCAGTTCGTTGTTGCTCGCCGAATAATTCCTGACCTGGTTTTCATGATCATTAACCGCGTATTGATAAGCGCTTTGGATCAAAGACTTTAATTCGGCATCGTTTGGTTTTTTCTGCAATTTTTTTACCGCTACCTCAACAGCTTCATCATAGTTTCCCTTGTTGTACAGTTTACTGGCCGATTTACAAGAGACCAACATTGTCATTGAAAGAAAGAATAAAGATGAGAATAAGTAAATTTTTGGTTTCATAATAGCCTCCTTTCATCCTGTGACGGACGATGCTGATAAATGTTATAACATTCAAATTGAATTATGGTATTGTTAACAGATCTGTTAAACAGGGTTAATTCATCACGAAAGCAACGATAAGTGACAATCTAAGAGTTTACATAATGCGTCAATAGGCTTTATATGGATATATCAGTTTTCAACAGGTAGAGGAAATTTACTCTGGAAAAGATTATGATCTCACGCAATTCGGTAATGTGTTGAGTACGAGGCTTCGAACCTGATCGATCTCAAAACAGGGGGTAGTTTTACGTGCTTTTCATAAAACACGGCTTTGACATTTTAGTAATTTTTGTACTTTAGCTGTAGCTATTCTGGTTCCCAATTTCCTGCAAAAGCCCACTCCAGAAATCCAACCTCCTCTAAAAGCCTTCCGTATTAAATTCTTTAATGAAAACTATTTTTATGCGCAGGAACTTTACTTCGGACCAGATCCTCACCGATCAACTTTTTCTGAACGACACTGATGCATTTGAAGAGATTTATCATCGCCACTGGTATGCATTGTATTCTTACAGTTTCAGCAAGCTGAAATCACACCAGGATGCAAAGACTATCGTAAGCAATGTATTTGTAGCATTGTGGAATGAGCGTAATACGTTGCCAATTAATTTTTCGTTGTCTGCTTACCTGTACAGCCAGGTTAGAAATGAAGTTGTGAAAAGTGTCAACAACAAAATGAATAACGAGGCGGAAGAAGATTTTGTAGAAGAACAAATATTGCCAGGCTTCGCAACCCAGGAATTGGTAAAAGCCAGGAAGCCGGTTACAGTTAAAGATGTTTATCTCAAACCTGGGCGTGTCCGCCTTGCAGAAGTGGAAATTGCTCCAAAAGAATCGTTATTGTCAAAATACTACCCGAAAGGAGGTTTCAGAACGATTAAGCATACGTTACAGACAATGTTGAATTTTTAATCTTACCATAACAATACAATATGAAAACAGAAATTTTACAGCAGAAATTAATTCGTTATCTCGATGGTCAATCAATGCCTTCAGAAGTAAACCAGGTACAATCATGGTTGTCGATAGTTGATAAAAGCGAGTTGCACATTTCTGAGGAAGACAAAGTAATATTGGAAAAAGAGCTGCTTGATGAAATAAAAGCACAAACCTATATGCCATCTGCATCTTCAAAGTCGAAACCATGGTGGCAGAAACTTACTGCGTCATTCTGATGCTATAACATTTGCGATATATTTTCGTACAACAAAGGCCAGAGTATTTACTTTGGCCTTTGTCATTTGAAGCCATCGATTGAGGTAGTTTCACATCCTTCTAATTATGAAATAATAATTGCCGTAACGATTTGATGTTATTTATCTACTTACCGCAACTTATTTTTGCAAAATGATTTTCAATCCTGCAGAAATTGAACATTAAAACAAAAAGATCATAATAAATACGGTCAACAATTTGTTTCTTTTTCTGTTAGGCAATAAACAGCTCCCTTACTATACTTTTATTTTCCCATTTTAAAATAACGACAGATGAAATATAATTATGTAGGCCAGACTGGTCTGATGGTTTCAGAGCTTTGCTTCGGTACAATGACATTTGGTGGACAAAACGCAGGCATATGGAGCCAGATCGGACAACTGCAGCAACAAGAAGTCAATGAGCTAATAAAGGCAGCAATCGAATCCGGTATCAACTTTATTGATACTGCCAATGTTTATTCAATTGGCCAGTCAGAACAGTTGCTGGGGCAATCGCTGAAAGATCTTTCAATTCCAAGAGACCAGGTCGTCATTGCAACAAAAGTATTGGGACGAATGAACCCGTTTGCAAACAGCGTCGGTCTTTCCCGCTATAATGTGTTTAATTCAGTTGACGCCAGCCTGAAACGTTTGCAATTGGATCATATTGACATTCTTTACGTGCATGGCGTTGACCTGAAAACAGAACTCGAGCAAATCATCCATACGTTGAACGATATTGTTAATAGCGGTAAAGTGCGTTATATCGCTATATGCAACTGGCCAGCCTGGATGGTTGCAAAAGCGCAAACAATTGCAAAGTACAATAACTGGCAGCAGTTTATCGGTCTGCAATATTATTATTCAGCAGTATCCCGTGATATTGAACATGAACTGATTCCAATGGCAAAGCAACACAATCTGGCAATATTCCCATGGAGTCCACTGGCGGGAGGCTTTCTAACGGGTAAGTTTAGCCGGGAAAAGGCAACAGAAGGATCAAGAAGAGAGACATTCGATTTTCCGCCGATAGATAAGGAAAAGGCATACAATCTTGTTGATGTGATGAAAGTAATCGGGGAACAATACAATGCTACCACTGCGGAAGTAGCGCTGGCATGGGTACGTCAGCAACCTGGGGTTACCAGTACAATTATCGGAGCAAAGAATATCAATCAATTAAAAGACAATGTGAAGTCAACAACGATTAATCTTTCAGAAGAAGATTTTAAAAAGATCGATGCTGTAAGTCCTTTACCATTGCAATACCCGGGTTGGATGGTGAAACAACAAAGCAGTTATCGCAGTTAGACTGTTTCGTATGCCATACCTTTTCATTCAAAAAACAATCATTATGAACGGGTATGGCATACATAAAACCTGAGTAGGTATTATATTTTTACAAAAATCTTATTCCGGTAAAGTATATACAACATTGTCCACACCAATGCCAGCGAACCCAATGCATTGAAAGCAGGCTGCCATTTTTCAGCAGCATGCAAATAAAATCCGGAAAATAATAATCTTGATGTGTAATCGAAGTCAATAAAGCGGTAAGCCAGGTACACGACGATTGAATTCATGCCGATAACTTTAAAAAAGAAAGCCCACTTCTGATATTGCAACACGTCGATTATCCAATAGAATAAAGCCAGAAAGAGACATGACATTCCTGCTGTCAAAAGTATAAATGAGCTGGTCCATAAATGTTTGTTGATCGGAAAAAACTGTCCCCATAAAATACCTGCACCGATGGCACATATTCCTGGAATAATAAGGCGCAGTAATTTTTTGCCGTTCATTTCAGTTGACTTCAATATGTCGCCAGCCAGTGAGCCTGCAACCGTAAGACATAATGCAGGTAATTGCGTCAAAAGAGCGTTTTCATCATATGTTTTTTGCAATAAACGACCGGGCATTATCGACCGGTCAATCCAACCAACCAGGTTACCTTCAAACGAAAGATCGCCGGTGCCAAAACCCGGTACAGGTATGAGAAAAAGCGCTGCGCAATAAAGAATCAGAATAGAAGCTATCCAGGCCAGTCGGCCTTTCCATGTGAAATTAAGATATAACAGAGTGGTGACGAAAGTAGCAAAGCCTATCCTGCCAAGTACAGTGCCTAGGCGGATCTGGTGTGGATCGAAAATATCTAATGGAATGTTTTTATCAAGAATGCCAAGAACGAAAAGTATTATCCATCTTCTCAACGCCTTTCGGTAAAAATCTTTTTTAGTTACTCCTTTTTGCAAACCGCTCTGGATAGAAAATGATAACGACACGCCGGCGGTAAAAAGAAACAGGGGAAATATAAAATCATAAAAAGTAAAACCATTCCATGCAGGGTGTTCTAGTTGATCCGCGATAGTATCGATCCATTGTTGATTAGTGACACCTTTTAAGCGGGTGATAAAAGTTCCACCGCCGGCAATCAGCAGCATATCAAAACCTCTGAGCGCATCAATTGAAAACAATCGTTTCTGGCTTTGCATATAAATAGATTGTTAACTGGTTTTGGTAATAGCTTTTCCAGGTTTAAGATAAAATGAAAAAAGGGATTTTATTTTTTAACTGAAATTTTTTTTTGAAAACTGCGTGAATTTGATTTTCCGTTGCGTAGATAGGGCGGCAGTGGATGCACGAAGGCTTTTTGAATTCCTTTGATTGCATAGGTGATGAATTCAAGGATTCTATTCAATAGCTTATAAAACAGAATTGAATAACTTCCTTTTATTTTTTCCTCCAGTCAATAATTCCAAAGTCAGTTAACAATTGACAAATTGTTCCATTTTTATCGCGGCCAATATAAGTGGCATAACAGCCATCGCCCCAGCCGGTAGAAAAAGTAGCGAAATTGTGTCCGTCAAAATCATACAGATAACCCCGATATCCATTTTCTTCTGCTTTTTTTACAAAGACTTCTTCCCATTTCGATGACTCTTTTTCATCAAAGATTTTAAGTGCGAGAGAGTCCGCAAATAACCCCGTTCCTGCATCTACGCCATAACAATAGATACTATCCTGTCCTATCGGCAATGATACTTGACCTTTGTGCAATGCAAACTCCCATTTTACAAGCGCTGAATCAACGAATACAACCCGACTGAATGCTACGCGGCGGTCCATCTTATACGCTACCATAGCCAACTGCACAGGAAATTCACCAACTGGAAAATTGTATATAAATGGTGACGCATCCCGTGATACGACCGGGTCACAGGCAACAATTTTACCTGTTTCAACTTTTAGTTTGCCAATATCATATCTATAGAAGAGAAAAGTAGCATCGTCTTGTTTTACGACGGTACTACTTTGAAATGCAGTATAAAATATTGAAGGGTAAACCGTATCCTGGTAGTTTTTATTGACAATTGATTTTGTATTATCTGTTTTACCAGGCACAGCTTTTACATAATACTCTGATTCCGGTGCGTCATTGCATGCTGCAACAATTATTAAGCAAATAGTAGAGATAAAGAATGTAGAATTGCTCATGATTCAAAAATATACGATAAAAGGGTAGATGGAAGCAGTAATGATAAACAAATCAAAATACACGAATTTTGCGCCATGCATTTACAAAAGAAAGATGTAGCGTTGATGGCCATCTGTACCGGTTTAATTGTAGCTAATATTTACTATATACAACCGCTCATAGTTTTAATAGCTCACGAATTTAATATACCAGAAAATATAGCCGGTAGCGCTACTTATTTAACGCAGGCAGGGTATGCAGCAGGATTGCTGATTTTCGTGCCGCTGGGGGATATGATAGAACGAAAGAAACAAATCATTGCAACGATGCTACTTGCTGTTGCGGCCTTGATTGCGGCAGCGTTGGCGAAAACATTCTGGCTATTACAGGTTGCTTGTTTCCTGGTTGGCCTTGGCTCAATTATACCACAATTAATACTTCCGCTCTCGGCAACACTCGCGGATCCTTCACAGCGCGGTAAAGTAATTGGAACAGTAATGAGTGGATTGCTGGTAGGTATACTTGCTTCACGAACATTGAGCGGCGCTATAGGTGAATGGCTTGGATGGAGAAGTATGTTCTGGATCGCTGCAGGATTATGTTTATCACTTGCTTTTTTAATAAATAAACGCTTTCCGATATCGAAGCCTGTATTTCATGGGAATTATCGTTCGCTTATCCGCTCATTACTAACATTGATAAAAACACAGCCTGTATTGAGAGAAGCGACAGCTATCAGTATGGCGGGGTTTGCAGTGTTTGGCTCATTCTGGACCACAATGGTGTTGTTGTTCTCCAATTCTCCTTTTCATTTCACGGCTGATAAAATTGGTTTATTTGGGCTAGCCGGGGCTGCTGGCGCATTAGCGGCGCCGTTAGTGGGTAAACTTGCAGATAAAGGTAATTTACGTGTTACTATTGGTTACGGCCTGATATTATATGTGGTTAGTTTGTTGCTGTTATATATCTCCCGGCAAAATCTGATTGGTTTTATTGTTGGAATTATTCTGATTGATATAGCCCAACAAGCCATCCATGTTTCTAACCAATCGAGAATCTATGCATTAATTCCTGAAGCACGTAATCGCCTCAATACCGTTTACATGGCTTGTTCGTTTGCAGGCACTGCAACTGGCAGCGCAGTTGGTCTATTCTTATGGAAACATTATGGTTGGACAGGAGTATCGGCAGGGAATACTGCCATAATTTGCATGGGATTTCTTATCTACGCCCTGACTTATAAAAAGAAAACAGTTGCTGAGGTGCTGGTCAAATCATAATGATGCCTTTACTACCATAATTGTCAACTTTGTTCAATGCCGATAACTTACAGAATTACGATGGGTAACAATTATTCAGTTATTCTTATCAGCAGTTCGCCGCAACTTTTTTTGGTTTGATCGCATTTTATTCAAAACAATTTCCTACGGTTTTAGATTTGAAAACCTGAATGACAGGATTTTCAGTTACTATGGCAAACTATGAGCAGAAATTATCAAGGCGAAAGTTTATCGCTATTTCGGCTGGTGCTAGTGCGGCTATTGTATTCAACCCTTTTTCATCCTGGACAGTTGATAAGATTGATCCCAAAGTGTATGCGATCGTAAAAAGGACTATAGGAATCGATTCTCATAATCATATTGACGTGCCGCTTGAGACAAATGAATTGCCTGGGCCTGAGGTGAAACTTGCCGGCGAAATGCAAAAATCCGGACTATCCGCAATATGCATGACGTTTGCCACCGATTACAAAAGAAACATTGTGCCGGGCGAAGCATATCAACGATTTACAAATGGCCTCATTGCAATGGATGCAATGCTGGCCAATAATAAAATGAATCGTTCTTTGAATATGGCCGACGTGAATAATGCGCATAAAAATCATGAATCAACGGTTATTCAATCCGTAGAAGGATGCCATTTTCTTGAAGGAAAACTGAATAGAGTAGGAGTAGCTTACAGTCGTGGCTTGCGACACCTGGGTTTACTGCATGATAGCGATGCTGCTATTCCTTTGGGAGATGTTTACACAAATACTGCAAAATTTGGAGGATTAACTTCATTTGGGGGAGACGTTATCCGGGAGTGTAACAAACTGGGGATACTTATCGACCTGGCACATGCAAGCAATGATACACTGAATGCTGCACTGAAAATAACAAAACATCCGGTTCTCATTTCACATACAGGTCTCGATACACAATTGGGCCAGGATGAATTTATCGCGAAAATGATGCGCCCCAGATTGATCAGCAAAGAGCAAGCTAAGATAGTTGCAGATAGCGGAGGCGTTATTGGTGTATGGACACATCTTGCAGATACGCCGCTGGATTATGCAAAAAATATAAAGACGATGGTGGATGTGGCTGGCATTGATCATGTATGTATTGGTACAGATACAAAATTGACACCGCCATATCGCTCACCTAAAGACGGCGGATTTGGTTCGAAACCTGGAGACAAGCAAGGCGACACAAAGCCAGGAAATAAAAAAGAAGCTAACCGGAATGATAATGGAAAGCGACCTGGCGAACGTACGAATGAAACATGGGCGGCACAGAAAGCTGGTTTCTATTACGTAGTAGTTGATGCATTACTAAAGGCTGGTTTCAATGAAGAAGAGATTGCTAAAATAGGTGGCGGCAATTATTGCAGAATATTTTCAGCTGCAACTGACGCTCATTAATATTTACATCAAGCATTTAATACATTTCGTCAAAGTCTGATCATTACTCTCTCCGGAAAGATCGAAATTCATATTTGTTTAAACGGGAAGAATATGAAAATACAATCAATCGCAATCGGTGTTACTGTGATTAATCTTATTTTGTTGACGTTCCTATTAGCTCATTTCCGTGCGGCGAATGCGAAGGATCATACGGATTTCACGGCACCAATACTTAGGGGGCGAGCAATGGAAATTGTTGATAGTCTTGGCAGGACGCGGGCCAGCATTTCGTTGCAACCGCCTGTTGTGATGAATGGAAAAAAGTATCCTGAAACGATTTTATTACGCCTGATTACACCTGATGGCAAACCAATTGTAAAGATTGGCGCAGCCAGTGATGGTGCTGCTATGAGCCTTACTGAGCCGGATGATGATGGTATCATTTTCCTTGCACGTGATAGCGGAAGTGTAATCAATATAACTCATGCGGGTAAGCAACAAATTTTGAAACCGTAAACTTAATAAATAGCGCAGTTGAGTAAAGTCCATCCATAAAGAATCAAGCCATGCAGATCGCATGGCTTGATTAGTTTCATATACCGTCGCACTAAAAAGCGTAATTATTGTTCAGTGACTTTTTGCTCCATGGTCATCACAGGTATTTTTGATCCGTAGGAAAGTATTTTGTTGGTAATGCGGTTCCATAATCCCGGGAGGCGGAATTCTTTTACCGGGTTCACCATTATCAGATCCGCATTGATCTTCTTCGAAAAATCCAATGTGCTTTTAGCAAGATTTTGCCCTTCAAGAAGAATCGATTGAACAGGTATCGTTGATAAACTTTGAATAACTTCCAATGCATTGCTTAACAAATTCGGTTGTCCGGGCTCGTTATTTCTCAGTGATACAAGATAAACCGTTGATTTGAAATGACGACCAAGCATGGTAGCCATTTTTATGCTTCTCAAAGGCACGTCCTTGTGTAATGGCAATACGATTTTTTTGAAATGACTTATTAATCCGCTGGAACGTACGGCAAGTACGGGGATATTTGTTTTACGCACCAGTCTGCTGATCGATATGGACGAGATGATGCGTTGTATTAAGTTAAATTTTGAAAGTCCCGTTATCACTAGGTCCATCTCATATTGACGGATATAATTTGAATATCGTTTGCCAGGTGTTCCCTGCATCACACTGATTTCAATTTTACCATTGCCGCAAAGTTGGTTGCTATACGACGCTTTCAGCATTTCTAATTTTTTACGGCACAGGTGTAAATCGGCGGTAGATTCATACGGTGTAAAATCAGTTTTATCAATTGGAATAAATGGTATTACCGGTTTGTGTAGCACATGTACAAAGTGAATGTTGCAATGAAAAGTATTTGCCAGTTCGATTGCTTTAGCAATGGCCCATTTGTTCTTGCCGGAAAAATCCACCGGCACCATAATGTTGTAGAGATTGTTTGGCATAGCAGGGTTTTAAAGTGTTTTTTAAAATAAAATTTCAAAGGGTTCACCGCGGATTTATCTAAGCCAGTTCCAGCAGCATTTCAAATTTCCTTTCTTTTATCGATTTGTACGCGACCTGTTTTAATATCTCGTCGTTCGATACAAACGCAAACCCTTTCCCCGCATGCCCGACGATACATCGATCATCAGCGCTGTCACCTACCACCAAGCAGTTTTTCATCTTCACATTATACTTCTCACAAGCATACTGCAGTGCATTTGTTTTACAAAAAGAATGCCCGCAAACACTATCCGGTGAACCAAAAAAATAATACGGAAGATTCACCTCACCTGTAGCCTTACCCTCTACAAACTCCAATTGGTGTGCCAAAGAGAAATCGGCGTCTATATTTTGCCTGACATAATTGGTTATCAATGTATAACTACTGCTGATAATCCCGATGAAATAGCCTTTTTCTTTCAGTGCCTTTACGACCTGTTTGATATCTTCCACCATATCGATGCTGCTGATCACTTCCAACAGGTCATCCATTGTACGACCTTTTAATAAAACGCCGATGCGTTTTGTCAGGATGATGGGATCTTTTTCCACAGCTCTCAAATCTTCGAGTTGCGGCATAAAACGAAACTTCTTCGCACATTCATTGATGAATCGGCCTTTCAATATCGTATCATCCATATCGAATATGGCCATTTTATGGAAAGTAGCCAGTTCTTCTTTCAACACCTTGTTCATTTCCTGGTTGATCGTTTCAAGCGATTTCACATCCGATTCACTCAATTCGTCTGAATGTCGTCCCTGAGCTTTATTGATTATCGCACGTGACACTTCTTTGCTCATCTTTCCCAAAGCTTCCCATGGCTTGCTTTTATTTTCGATATACCCGATGTTCACTTCTTTCACTCTTGCCTTCATGAGGTACATGTCGATCAATATACCGATGTCTACGCCATAATCATTAAAGAACTCAATCTTATTGAAGTATCGTTTTTTTCCGGCAATCATACCGCTAAGTGGTTGGGAGAATGAAGCGAGGCCGGGAAATAAAATGTTAAGCAAAGGCTTGGCGACTAATTCTGTAACTCGTCCGGCGTTTCGTGCAAAAGAACCTTTCACGAAATCTGCCTCTTCATTTAAAAGAGGAGCTGTAAGATTTTCTATCGTTCTTGCGGGATAAGGATCTATGTCGGCATCCAGGAAAACAAGAATTTCATTAGTAGACATCTGCACACCTTCTTTCATCGAAATACCCTTGCCACGGCTTTTACTGATATGCACTCTTGCGCCAGCTTGCCGTGCAATGCTTACCGTATTATCTTCAGAGGTATCATCGATGACAATTACTTCGGTAACATGTTCTGCTGCAAAGCAAAACCGCACTACACTCTCAATCGTCTTTTCTTCATTTAACGCAGGTATAATTACAGATATCATGCAGGTTTCTCATTTTTTTAGACGCATTGAATTTTACAACAAAAACAACAGGTCTTGGTTTGTTAAGTGGTGATTAATTCCGGTAAGCTTGAGAATTTCCTTGCTCGCAGTTATAGGCCGTTTTACAGAATGTCGCAGATTATCTGTTATAACGGGGTTTGGTAAATTTAATTATATCTTTTGGCAAATAGATTAAAATAACATTAAAAGATGGCGCGGGGAAAATTGAAACAGGCAGGAAATCAGTAAAGCATAAGGCTTAATGCCTACAGCCTATGGCTTTCTCACATACATTTCCTTTCCATCTACGATAGTTCTTTCCACTTTCACATCTTTGATTTTTTTCGGTGCAATTGTAAAAAGGTTGTCGCTCAATACTACGAAATCGGCAAGCATGCCTTCTTTTATCTTACCAACTTTATATTCCTGGAAACCGGCATAAGCATTATTGATTGTATAGCATTTTAATGCTTGCTCTACTGATATCTTTTGGGCGGGATACCAGCCATCAGGATTCTTATCATCTAGTGTTATTCTTGTTACTGCAGCATAGATTCCTTCGAGCGGTTTTAATGGCGCCACTGTCCAGTCTGAACCGAACGTCACAATTGCCTTAGCATCAAGAAGACTTTTAAATGCATAGGTACCTTTTAATCTTGCATCATCCAATCTCTTGTAGGCCCAACGCCCATCATCAATTGCATGATAAGGTTGCATACTGGCAATGACGTGCAGATCTGCAAATCGCGGTATTGCGTTTTGTGTTAAATGTTGTGCGTGTTCTATTCTGAAGCGGTGATCTTTTCCCGGAGTTTTTTGTTCCGCTTCTGCAAATACGCCTAAAATAAAATCATTAGCGTGATCGCCGATGGCATGTACAGCAATATGTAAACCTGCAGAGTCGGCTGATAAAACCCATTTACGCAATTGGTTGGTATCTGTTACCTGCAATCCGGTTGAAGCAGGTGCATCAAGATAAGGCTGATAAAACCATGCGGTCGTTGATCCCAGGGAACCATCCACAAATCCTTTCAAGCCACCCCAGCGCAGCATATCATCACCTTTGCCATTCACCTTGCAAAACGAATCAAGTCGTTGCCACGTGGCAATAGGAACAAATGAATAAATGCGCAGACCGGGATTCTTGGTTTTATAGTTCCTTCGATAGGTTTCAAGATCAGGCCATCCACCAAGGCTACTCATGTCGGTTACTTGCGTTATTCCATTTTCGAATGCATGTTGCACAGCACGATCCAGATATTCATCTAACTCTTTTTCCGATGGCAATGGAATTTTATTTGCAATAAGAGACATTGCTTCATCTTTGAACACGCCGGTAAGCTCGCCACTTTTATCTTTTATGATTTGTCCGCCTGCAGGAGTAATACTTTGTTTGTTTATCCCGGCCAGTGATAGCGCTTTGGTATTTGCAAATGCCATATGGCCATCGTAGCGACTTACAAAAAGAGGATGATTGCCCGTTATTGAATCGATCCATCTTCTGTCGGGCAATTCGCCGCCCCATGCCTCATGGTCCCAATCGCCTCCTAATATCCAACGATCATCTTTCAGTGAATCACAATATTGACGAAGTATCCGGATGAAATCTTCTTTTGATTTTGCAACGCGAAGATTAACACTCGCAAGATTATAACCGCCACTTAAAAAATGAGTATGATTATCAATAAAGCCAGGTACAATCATTTTGCCCGCACAATCAATGATGAGCGTACTATCACTTTTGTAAGAAGTATAATCATCACCTGCATACACGATTTTATTACCAGAAACAGCAATGGAACTTACAAATGGTTTTGCAGAATCACCTGTCCACACTTTTGTGTTGATATAAATACTATCAGCTGACTGCTTTTGTCGCGAGCAGGAAATACATATAATAGCCGGAATAAAAAGAAATAAAATACGATACTTCATAAGCAAATTGGTGATGGCAGTTATCACAACTATTTACTGAAGTAAAACTATTTTTCGTAAACAGGGCTATCAATATTCCATAAAACATTTTGTCGTATTGTCTAACCAAACTACAATCTATCCTTAATTTGGTTGGTTACCACAAACAAAAAAAGTCCGGCACGAATGCCAGACTTATGAATGCAGTGAATATTGATTGTTGATTAATATTCGTCTCTGTATCCACCACGGTCACGGTTGTAACCGCCGCCGCCGCCACCTTTGTTGTAGCCGCCGCCACCGCCGCCTTTTTTAAAGCCGCCGCCGCCACCGCCGCCGAAGCTTCTTTTCTTGAAGCCACCGCCGCCGCCGCTGCCGCCTTCTTGTTTAGGCCGGCTTTCGTTAACAACAAGATTACGTCCCTCAACTTCAGATCCGTTGAGTTGTGCAATTGCTGCCTGTGCTTCCGCATCATTAGGCATTTCAACAAAGCCGAAGCCTTTGCTGCGTTGTGTAAATTTGTCTGTAACGATTTTGGCAGATGCAACTTCGCCAAAAGATGCAAACATGTTAGCCAGGTCCTGATCTTTAAGACCCCAACTAAGGTTTCCTACGTAAATGTTCATTTTGTGAGAAATTTTAAAAAATAATAAGTGCTAACAGTAAACAGTAACCGGTGAACATTTAACATAGAAAAAGAAACGTTCAGGACTTGTGAAACTGTAAAGGACACCAAACTCAGGACAAAGTAACGTATTTTTTCCTGAGAAATTGCCAAAATATCTTCAAAGAGTTGCCCAAATGAGTGAAAATCCGGAGAAAGCGGCACAGTTGGTACAGGAAAATACCATAGTAAAGTGATTTTTGGCAATAAAAAAGCCTCCCATTTTACAGGAAGGCTTTGTATCAAACAATCTTATAAAGGCTTATTCAGCTACAACTTCGAAGTCAACATCAGCAGATTTGCCGTTGCCGAAATCGATATGCGCTTTATAAGTACCGAGTTCCTTTACTTCGTCAGCAATAGAGATTTTCTTGCGGTCAATTTCATAACCTTTTTGCTCACGGATAGCACGGCTGATTTGTAATGAAGTTACGCTACCGAAAATCTTTCCGCTGGTACCTGTTTTTGCACCAACTTTCAATGGAGACTCGTTCAGTTTTGCTACTACACTATTAATTTCAGCGAGCATTTTTCTTCTTTCTTCAACGCCAGTTTTACTTTTTCTTCGCGTTGTTTCAGATTGCCAGGATTGGCTTCCACAGCCATTTTGCGGGGAATCAGAAAGTTGCGGGCATAGCCGTTGCGAACTTTAACTACTTCATTGGCCGCACCAAGATTGTCAACATCCTGGATTAAAATGATATCCATTTTTTTTCTTTTTGTTCACCTGCCCAGTTCGCCATCGGCGAACTGTCTCCGCCTGCGGCGGATTAGGGTGAGGTTATTTTAAAAGATCTGTTACGTAAGGCAATAAAGCCATTTGGCGGGCTTTCTTTACAGCATCAGAAACTTTACGCTGATACTTCAAAGAGTTGCCTGTAATGCGGCGAGGTAATAATTTACCTTGCTCATTCAAAAATTTCTTCAAAAATTCTATGTCTTTATAATCGATATACCGGATACCGTATTTCTTGAAACGGCAGTATTTCTTTACCCTTTTGTCGGTCTTAATCGCCGTCAGGTATTTTATTTCATTTGCTTTTGCCATTGTTTATGCCTCCACTGCTTTTTCGTTACCAGTTGGTACACCTTTTCTCTTTTTCTCATTATACTCGACGGCGTATTTATCGAGCTTTGTATTGAGATGACGAAGTACTGACTCGTCACGCAGAAGTTGAATTTTCAACTTCTCGTTAAATTCAGCAGGCGCACTGTACTCCAACACCCAGTATAAACCAGTTGTTTTTTTCTGTACAGGATACGCAAGCGATTTGAGGCCCCATGCATTTTCGGCCACAACCTTTCCGCCATTTTCTGACAGGAAAGAGGTGAATTTCTTCTGTGCAGCTTTGAACTCGTCATTGCTGAGAACAGGGGTAAAAATCACCATCAATTCGTAGTTGTTCATTTACCTTTTTTTAGTTTATAAATCGTTTTTACCAATGGGTTCCTGGTTGTTATGCCAGGAAAATCTGCCGATCCCCGCTTGTTCTTGCTTATCAGCAAACCACAATTGGGACAGATTTGGGGCGGCAAAGGTATGCAAATGAAGTGGAATAACCGAAGGCCGATTCCATTTTTTTAATGGCAAATGCCAAAGGTAGCTCAAGTATCTTTTTCCCGGTATTCTTGACCCACAAAGAATTATTTCGGTCTGCCAATTTTTCTGCTTTTAGAATAAACAGGCCTATTGGCACTTAGTTTGAAAACCAAAGGGCTGGCCTTGACTTCGTTGGCTTGGCCGATTTCATAATCAATCTTCAAAATAACAGGTATGCAAAAAGGCCAGATACGGGTTCAGACTGAAAACATTTTCCCGATTATTAAAAAATTCCTTTACAGCGATCATGATATTTTTCTGCGCGAATTAGTGAGTAATGCAGTGGACGCAACCAGCAAATTGAAAACTTATTCATCAACAGGCGAAGCAAAAGGAGAGATTGGCGAGTTGCGGATCGATGTGGAACTGGATGCCAATGCCAGGACATTGTCAATTACAGATCGTGGCATCGGTATGACCGCTGAAGAAGTGGATAAATACATTAACCAAGTGGCTTTTTCCAGTGCAGAGGAATTTTTAGAAAAATACAAAGAACAGAATGAAGCGAACATCATTGGTCACTTTGGATTAGGTTTTTATTCCGCCTTCATGGTAAGCGATAAAGTAGAAATATTTACCAAAAGCTATAAAGAAGGAAGCAACGCAGTAAGGTGGGAATGCGATGGCAGTCCTGAATATCAACTCGAAGAAACTCATAAAGAGGATAGGGGAACAAAGATTGTTTTGCATATCAATGAAGAAAGCAAAGAGTTTTTAGAATCTGGAAGGGTAAAAGGTATTCTTGAACGTTTCTGCAGGTTTTTACCTGTACCGATTTATTTCTCTGATGGTTCAGAAAAGAAAGAAGATGAGGATAAGCAAATCAATAATACCAATCCTGCCTGGACAAAAAAACCATCTGAGCTAACGCCGGATGATTATAAGAATTTTTATAAAGAATTGTATCCTTTTGCAGAGCCGCCATTATTCTGGATTCATTTGAATGTTGATTATCCTTTCAATCTTACCGGTATTTTGTATTTTCCAAAAATCAAGAATAGTTACGAGATACAGAAAGACAAAATACAGTTATACAGCAACCAGGTTTTTGTTACGGATGAAGTAAAAGAGATAGTTCCTGAATTTCTGATGCTGCTGCATGGTATAATAGATAGTCCGGATATACCGTTGAACGTTAGTCGCAGTTATTTACAGGGAGATCCGAATGTAAAGAAGATCAATGCACACATCACGAAGAAAGTTGCGGATAAACTGGATGAATTATTCCGTAATGAACGCAAAGAATATGAGGAAAAATGGGAAAGCATCGGCTTGTTTGTAAAATATGGAATGATCACAGATGATAAATTCCTGGAGAAGGCGAATAAATTCTTACTGATGCAGGATACCGCGGAAGGGAAATTCTATACGCTGGAAGAATACAAGATGGCGACAGAAACACTGCAAAAAAATAAAGACGGTAAGCAGGTAATACTTTATACAACAAACCCAATACAACAACACATTTATGTAAAAGCAGCCGAAGATAGGGGCTATAAAGTAGTCAAGTTTGAGACGATTGTAGATTCTGCATTTATCAGTAATGTGGAAATGAAATGGGAGAATGTACAGTTTAAACGTGTCGACTCTGATATTGCAGAAAACCTGATCGACGTAGCTGATGCGAAAGAAAGTATATTGTCAAAAGATGAAGAAGCGTCATTAAAAGAATTGTTCAATGTAAAAGTGAGCGGAGCAACGATCAATGTTGAAGTAAAAGGATTAAGTCCGCAGGCGCCACCGGTGGTAGCAACGCGTTCAGAATTTATGCGTCGTATGAAAGATATGGCAGCGGTAAATGGTGGAATGCAATGGTATGGTGAAATGCCGGATGAAGTGATGCTGACGGTGAATGGCAATCATCCTGTATATAAAGCGATATTAGCTGAAGATGCAGACCTGCAAAAAAAGAAAGTGCATAATCTTGCTGACCTTGCTTTATTATCGCAAGGTTTACTGAAAGGAAATGATTTAACTGAATTTATTAATAGAAGCGTGGAATTGATTGAGGGCGCTAAAGGAAAAATAATTCAGGAAGCGTAAAATAGTTAAAATGCATAATTGCCTGCAGTAGTTTGCTCACTGCAGGCTTTTTATTTTCCTGAAACATTTAGTAATTTGCTGAATGGGATTGACAACTATAAAGCATAAATATCATGAACCTCCGCGTACTGCGATGGAAGTATTTGAAATGCTTCCGGAAGGTACATTGGCCGAAGTAATCAATAACGTGCTCTATATGTCACCAGCTCCAAGTTTTGAACATCAGGATTTATTAACAGAATTGGTAGTTGAAATCCGCGCATTCGCCAAAAAGAATAATTTGGGGAAATGTGTTGTTGCTCCAGTAGATGTTTATCTGAATAGTAATAATGCAGTACAGCCGGATATTGTTTTTATTGCAAAAGAGAATCTTGGTATTGTGAGAAACGGCAAAATAAAAGGGGTACCGGACCTTGTCATTGAAGTATTGTCAGGAAATAAAAAACACGATCTTCTTGTCAAGAAAACGTTATATGAAAAGTCAGGTGTGAAAGAATATTTTATTGCCAATTCTTCAAATAAAAAAGTAATTACCTACTATTTCGATGGCGAAAAATTTCAACTTCAGGAAAGTAAAGAAGGGAAAATAAAGTCAAGGTTATTGAAAAAGACCTTTTCATTTTAGTCTACTTTTTCTGCAACTGTTCCTTTACATATTCTTTCTTTTGTTTTGAGATCGGGATTTGAGATCCATCTTCCAGCAAAAGATAACCTCCATCTTCTTTAACAATGCTGCGTATAAACTTTTTGTTTACCAGGTGTGATTGATGACAACGTAAAAAGCCATAATCATTTAAAAGCTCTTCATATTCATAGATCGGTTTGGAAACGACAAGCTTTTCATCGTCGGTTAAATAGAAAGTCGTGTAGTTGTTCGATGATTCGCAACGAATGATAGCTGTTGTTTTTGCAAACCTGGTTTCTTTCATTCCGGGCAACGCAATGCGATGATCTTCTTTATGTCGATTTGCTTGCAATAACTGGAGCAGGTTCTCCAACTGAAGATTTTGTTTCTTTTGCTGAATTTTTTCTATTGCTTTTGTAACAGCCTGTTTCAGCTCATCAATATTGATCGGTTTTAAAAGATAGTCTATTGCGGAAAATTTTACAGCCTGTATTCCATATCGGTCAAATGCTGTAACAAATATTACTTCGAATGAATGCCTAGGCAATGACTGCAGCAGATCAAATCCATTTTTTTCAGGCATTTGAATATCGAGAAAAAGTAAATCAGGCTTTAGTTCAACAATAATTTTTTTTCCATCGTCAGCATTCGTCGCAGTTGATATTACTGTGACTTCGTGACAATATTTTTCCAGTAATTTACCAAGATTGTCAATATTGTTTTGCTCATCATCAACTATGATAGCACGAATCATATTATAGCCAGTTTTTGAACGTTAAAACTACAGTTGTTCCTTCGGATGGTAGTATTTGAAACATGACTTGCTTTGATTTAGAAACCTGGTTTAATAAGTCTATCCGTTCATGGGTAAGTTTAAGTCCGTATCCGTTATTCTTTTCAGTCACAACAAACCCTTTGCCATTGTCTTCAATTATAACAACCAGATCACTTTCTCTTTTCTCAATTTTTACTGCTATGATTCCTGCCTCACCAAGAGCAGATATGCCATGCTTTACCGCGTTTTCAACAACCGGTTGCAGTAATAAGGGTGGTATTTCTGTTGTAGATTCATTTATTTCAGTAGAAGACTGGATTGAATACCTGAAATGAAAACGCATTTGTTCGAGCTTGAGATATTTCTGCAAAACTGATATTTCTTCTGCTATGCTATGCGAAGCCTTATCACTTGCTGTTAATGTCGATCGCATTAAAGCTGCGAAATCTGCTAAATAGGTATTTGCATTTTCTATCTGCTGATTATTGATAAGCCCCTGAATAGAACTAAGAGAATTAAATATAAAATGAGGATTCAACTGTGCCCGAAGAGCTTTTAATTCTGCTTCTTTACTCTGACGTCGTGATTGCTCAGACTTTATTTTACTACGCTGCCTTACAACTCTGAATGCCAGGAAAACAGAAAAAAGAGATATTAATGTGATGAGTATTGCAGTTATTTTAAAGGCGGCAGTTTGATGCCATGCCGGTCGGATACGAAAGCTATATTCTGTTACATTATGTCTTTGTTTAGCAAACCTTAGTTTTAAATTATAGTTTCCATATGATAGGCCCTGCAGCCAGATAAAACTGTTGTCAAATTCGTTCGGTTGCCAGGGCATTAAAGTTTCTCCATCTCTTACCAATGCGAATTCAAGCTCTTGTTTTTTATAGATTTCCCCTGCGATCGAAAAGATAATGCTGTTCTCGTCTGGATTTGAAATAAGACCTTTCGAAACATCCCTTGATTTAATTGTTTTATCCCAAGGCCTGGAAAGAGACTTTAGAAAGTCATTCAGGTTTTTTGTGGTGTATACAGCGACGATGGCAGGTTTTGTTTCTTTCCAGGAAATAATCGCATTAGACAAAATACTGTCCGATCCTTTTCTTCTCAATTCCGCAATAATGAAACTTCCCCAAGATGTTTTATAGCCACCTAGAAAACCGAATCCCTTTTTAAACGTATTTAGTTGAATATCGGAGAACTCATCAATCGGAGACCAATCTTTTATAATGGTTTTTGCATTCAGTGTTATCCTAAACTCATATCTATCCTTATTGCGCGGGTAAATGCCGGGAGTAAGAAAATATACATTGCCAGAATCGGTTGTATAGATTCTCATTGTTTTTTCAAACAGGCTTGATTTAAATTGGTACAATGAGCCGTCGAAGTCAAGAGATAATGGAGCATTATTTCCGACAGTCTGAGATGGTACTGCTGTAACAATAAAAGGAATCGAATCATTGATGCTGCCAACATAACTTGTCGAATAGCTACTCCATTCATCTTTGCCCGGTAAGATGGAATCTCTGCTCCATTGTACCTGGGCATCCAAATATTGCGTGAATAAAATAATAAGCGTAACAGAGAAAAGAATGCTTTTTTTCATAACTAATATTTTACTCAAATCTCCGTTCTCAGCATAGTTAAGATCTGGTAAAATGTGAATTCAGAAGTCTTGCATGTGAATTGACGTTTCAAGCTTGTGAGAGTCTGAAATCAATCATTCTTAGTTGAAGGCTTTTCTGTCCGTTCCATTCATTTTCATCAATCTTGAATACAATATCAATGGGCTTTTTCAATTGTAGCAAATAAAATTTTTCAGCCATGCCGAAACCAATGCCAGTAAATGTGATGTTGTCTTTCTTTAATACAAACCGAATATGTTCTTCTTTTACAATTTTTGAAAAACCAGTATCCAATACATTCCTGGTTACAAATACCGGGCGCAAGTTTTCCGGTCCGAAAGGTTCCATCTGGCAAAGTATATTATAAAACGATTCGCGGATATCTGTAAACGTTATTTCTGCATCGATAAATATTTCAGGAATTAACAGTTCATCAGGAATCGTGGCAGAAACGATTTCTTCGAACTTGTCTCGAAGGGCGTCAATCTTATTGGTTTCAAGTGTCATTCCTGCTGCAGCAAAATGTCCACCGTAACCAAGCAAGTGTTCTTTGCAGGCATGAATAGCCTCGTATAAATTAAAACCAGGTACACTCCGGGCACTTCCTGCTGCATAATCTCCGGATTGTGTTAATACGATTGTGGGACGATAATATCTCTCGATTAGTCTGGAAGCGACAATGCCAACAACTCCTTTATGCCAATGCGGTTGATATACTACAGTTGTTTTCCGACTTATAAGCCTGCTGTCACTTTCGATCAGTGCAAGTGCTTCTTCTGTAATGCTTCTGTCGGCTTCTTTCCGTTCAGTATTATCACTATGGAGCATCTCTGCAAAATGAAGGGATTCTTCGTAGGTATCTGCAATGAACATCTGGACAGCCTTTCGTGCATCATCCATACGACCCGCGGCATTTACTCTCGGCGCAATCATAAAAACGAGATTATTTATGTGCAGTTCTTTGGTTAAACTGCTCAGAAAAGCAAGCGCCTTGATACCATTATTGGGATTTTCATTTGCTTTTTTCAAACCATAGTAGGCAAGTATTCTGTTTTCTCCGTTCATAGGAACGATGTCTGCGGCAATAGCGGTTGCGACAAGATCAAGGTATTCGTAGGCAGTTTCCTGGGGCATTTGCAGTTCCTGCACCAGGACGGTGATTAATTTGAAGCCTACACCACACCCGCATAATTCTTTGAATGGATAATTGCAATCTTTTTGTTTTGGATTGAGGATAGCAACTGCGGGTGGCAGTTCAGAATCTGGTAAATGGTGATCACAGACGATGAAGTCAATGCCGAGTTCTTTTGCGTATGTAATTAATTCAACCGATTTGATCCCACAATCCAATGAAATAATGAGTGTAAAGCCATTTTCTTTTGCGAAATCAATTCCGACCTTACTTACGCCATATCCTTCCCGATAGCGATTAGGGATATAGAAATCAACATCAGAATGAACTTTGCTTAAAAATTGAAACATACAGGCAACTGAGGTCGTGCCATCAACATCATAATCGCCAAAAACGAGAATTTTTTCATAGTCACTGAATGCAGCTTTAATTCTATTCACAGCTTCTTTCATTCCTTTCATCAACCAGGGATCATGGAGATCTGTTAATTCAGGACGAAAGAATTTTTTAGCCTTATCAAAGGTTTCAATACCACGCTGAGTTAGTATTTTACAGATAGCTGGATTGACTTTCAGTTCCTCCTGAAGTGATGAAACTTTTTTAGTATCCTGCTCCGCTATTTTCCATCGCTTTTCCATTCAGAAAGCTGTTAATGATTAAAAAAAACCAAGAAACATTATTGTCTTTTAATACTTACGGTCTGTAACAAAACTGACGAGATCTGTGAGTGCCTTTTTGATTGTAGAGTCGGGAAACTCATCCAGTAAATGCAAAGCTTCTTTTTTGTAAAAATTCATTTTTTCGACAGCATATTCAATTCCTCCTGATTCAATTACTTTATCAATTACTTCTTTAATTTTTTCTTTTTTATTGTTCTGATTTTTTATGATGTAGATTAATTGTTGCCTGGTTGCTTTATCTGCATTATTCAACGTATAAATGAGAGGTAAAGTCAGCTTTTTTTCTTTGATATCATTTCCGGTTGGCTTACCGACATTGTCAGAGAAATAATCAAACAAATCATCTTTTATCTGAAAGGCGATTCCTACTTTTTCTCCGAAAGACTGCATTTTATCAGCTATAGTTTTATCGCCAGAAGTGGACCAGGCGCCGGCAGCACAAGCAGAAGCAACCAGTGATGCCGTTTTTGTACGGATAATATCGAAGTAAACAGATTCATCCAGGTTGAGTGTTCTTGATTTCTCCATTTGCAACAATTCTCCTTCACTCATTTTACGTACTGCATCGGACAGAATGTGCAATACTTCATAGTCTTTATTGTCAAGAGATAATAATAATCCTTTTGCCAGGAGGTAATCACCAACCAGTACAGAGACTTTATTTTTCCAAAGTGCGTAAACGGAAAAAAACCCACGCCGTTCCATAGAATCATCCACTACATCATCGTGAACAAGAGTTGCGGTGTGCAATATTTCTACCAGGGAGGCCGCCCGGTAAGTTGTTTCAGTAACTTCTCCGCAAAGTTTAGCTGACAAAAAGACAAACATAGGGCGAAGCTGCTTTCCTTTTCTTTTCACGATATACCGCATTATGCGGTCAAGCATAGGTACATGGCTTCGTGTAGCGTCTTTGAATTTGCCTTCAAAGACCCTGAGCTCTTTTTCTATTACATCAACTGGTAATTTCATGTGGAAAAGTGTGGCAATATACTATCAACCCGAGACTAATTAAAAATGAAGTTTTGATATCCAGATATGTTATTAACTAATTGAGAAATAGAGTGGAAAATAGGCTCAATAACAGATAAAAATTTGGTAGTTCTCTGTCATGTCATATTTTTGCTTTTCGTTAGGACAATGTTTTCATAAAATTAATCCTCAGTTATGGCAAGCAAAAAGTACTCATTTCTGGCAGGTTTGATGTGCCTGTTGGCGTCGGTCGGTTTTTCTCAGATGGGATCGAGTTACGACGTTAAAGATTCTTCTGTCATTCCAGCAAAGCGAATGCCCCAGCACACGGAGTTTTTAAATGGAACTTATAATTTTCCTGCTAAGCCCCGCAACCAATGGGAAGTTGGTGTAAAGGTTGGTACATTTACTGTTAGTGGAGATGTACCTGCAGTATTTCCAACACCGGGTTTTGGTCTGCATATAAGAAAAGCATTTGGATATGTTTTTTCAATGCGTTTAGAATATATGTATGGTATTGGTAAGGGGTTAGATTGGTTACCGAATGAAAATTACAGCCAGAATTCAGCATGGGTTAAAACCGGTTATTCTGCTCCGATTAGACAGAGTGACGGATCTATAGGTTCAGTTCAATCCTTACCTGAAAATGGTAGTTACCCAGTTAATGAGCCTATACAATCTGTTTATTATAATTATAAGACACAGGCGCAAGATCTATCTCTGCAAGGCGTTTTTACACTGAATAACATTCGTTTCCACAAAGCGAAAACAGGAATAAATCTGTATGGTTTTGCTGGTATTGGAGCAACGATTTATAATACTAAAGTAAACGCGTTGAATTCAGATGGTGTAACTCCTTACTTTGATCTTTTTAACACCGTGAAGTCAACACCTTCTACTTATAAAAATCGTCGTGAAATCCGTAAGGCTTTACGCAATGGAATGGATAAAAGCTACGAGACCCCTGCAGAAAGTCAGGGAGATCGTCGTCCTAAATTGTTTGGACAAACGTTCAAACCTTCTGGAACAATCGGTATAGGTGTTGCGATTAAGCTTAGCAAACGTCTGAATCTTGCTATTGAAGATCGCCAGACATTTATTAAAGATGATTTACTTGATGGACAGCGTTGGCAGGAGCATGCATATGGCGACCCTGTTCTTACCCGTGATTTTGATACATACAACTTCGGAAGCATTGGTTTAAACATCAATCTTGGTGGAAAAGCTGTTGAGCCATTGTGGTGGCTTAATCCACTCGATTATGCCTACAGCGAAATACGCAATCCTCGTTTAATGCGTTTACCAAAACCGGTATTACCTGATAGCGATGGTGATGGTGTTACTGACCAATTCGACCAGGAGCAAACTCCACAAGGTTGCCCTGTTGATACACATGGCGTAAGCCGCGATACAGATGGTGATGGTGTTCCTGATTGTAAGGATAAAGAACTGGTTACACCAACATATTGCCAACCTGTTGATGCTGATGGTGTTGGTAAATGCCCATGCCCTGATTCTACATGTTTCCCTAAAGGTTGGGGTAAGCCAGATTGTTCTGTTACACTTGGTGCATTACCAAGCGTTAACTTCAAGGAAGGAACAATTAAAATCAGCGACGATGCAAAGGCGCTTTTGGCAAGCATAGGTGCACGTCTTCGCAACAGTCCTGAGTGTAAAGTTGTTGTTGTTGGCTATTGCTCTTCTAATAAGAGAGAACAACAATTAAGCTGGGATCGTGTAAACGCAGTAATCAATTACCTGGTTGAAAAAGAAGGATTAAGCGCAGAACGCTTTATCTTCCAGTACGGTCAGGATGGTGGTGATTGTAACACTGTAGATCTCCGCGCAGCTGGTGAAGGTGAAGAAGGTCCAAACACAGTACCTGCTCCGCACCCGAACCTGAGAAAGAATAAATAAGAGTTTACTTTTTGCTGATAGGAAAACAAACCCTCCTTTAACCGGGAGGGTTTTGTTTTATAAGGTTGTCTTTATCAAAACCTTAACGCCTGCATTTTGGCGCTTCATCTTTTTTGAGGAATTTTTGTTCTATTCTGTTAACTTTGCGAGCTTTTATGCGGTTATTCTATCTTGTAGCTTTATCGGTTTTGTTGGTTAGTTGTCATGGGATAAATAAGATTTTGAAAAATCCTGATCCCAATTACAAACTGCGGATGGCAGAGCAGTACTATGTAAAAAAAGAATACAACTACGCTCAGCAGCTCTTTGAGGATATTATGCCTTTTTTCAAGACAGGAAAGGAGTTTGAAGACATTTATTACAAGTATGCCTATTGCGCCTATTATCAGCATGACTATCAAAATGCCGAAAACCTTTTCAAAACCTTTTTGGAAATATTTCCAAACAGTACGCGGTCGGAAGAAATGGACTATATGCATGCCTACTGTTATTATAAGCAGTCACCTAAGGCAGAATTGGATCAAACAAATACCATAAAGGCAATGGGAATGCTGCAGATTTTTATGAATCAGCATCCGGGATCTGCCAGAAGTAAAGATGCAGCAGATTTGATACAGATTTGCCGGGATAAATTGGAAACAAAAGACTATCTGAGTGCGCAACTTTATTTCGATATCGGTCAGTTCAGGGCAGCAAGTGTTGCCTTTAATAGTCTGATAAGCTCTTACCCGGAAACGACAAAAGGCGATGAGTATAAAATGATGAACATTAAATCGTATTACAAATACGCTGAAATGAGCATCGGAGAAAAGAAACCAGAGCGCTATGAGCAGGTTATCGCCGATTGCAATGATTTTATTGACCGCTACCCGGACAGCAAACTGGTAAAGGAAGCACAACATTATTTGAATCTATCTCAAACTAATATTAAAAACCTAGCAAATGAGCAGACTAAGACGTCAAATTAGCTCGGGAACAAACAATACAGTTGAAACCCGCAATCTTGCTGACATCAAGCACAAAACTGGTAACTTGTATCAGTCTATTGCAATAGTGGCGAAAAGAGCAAACCAGATCAATATTTCGATAAAAGAAGAATTACATAACAAGCTCGACGAGTTTGCAAGTCATACTGATAGCCTTGAAGAGATTCACGAGAACAAGGAGCAGATTGAAATTTCAAGGGCTTATGAGCGTATGCCAAACCCATCATTATTGGCAACACAGGAGTTTATGGAAGACAAAGTTTACTTCCGTAAAGGGGAAGATGAACTTTTCAGTTAATTCTTTTTTGAAAAAATTACATATAGCGATCCAAACTGAGGATCGCTTTTTTATTGCTGGTGATTTTGAACTGTTCATTTCATAGTGTAAGTCCTGTTTGGGGATTAATGTTATTTTTGATAACCTGAATAACTATGCTTAACGGCAAAAGAATATTAATTGGAGTTACCGGAAGTATTGCAGCCTATAAATCCATTCTATTGGTGAGGTTACTAATAAAGGCTGGCGCCGAGGTAAAGGTTATTATGACTCCGGCTGCTAAAGATTTTGTGTCCCCGCTTACACTTTCCACATTATCAAAAAATCCTGTTTTAGTAGATCTTTTTGATGAAAATTCCTGGGCAAATCATGTAATGCTCGGGCGTTGGGCCGATTTAATGATCATCGCACCGTTGAGTTGTAACACGTTGGCCAAAATGGCCCACGGCCTTTGTGACAATCTTTTGCTTGCTACTTATCTTTCTGCAACTTGTCCCGTAGTAGCGGCTCCAGCCATGGATGAAGACATGTGGCATCATGGCTCCGTTAAAGAAAATCTGTCGAAGATCGATTCGTATGGCGTAAAAGTAATCCCGGTAGAGAAAGGCGAACTGGCTAGTGGTTTGTTTGGAGACGGAAGAATGGCCGAACCAGATTCCATTCTGCAGTATATCAGTGAACATTTTTTTTTTACAAAGCTCCTAAAGGGTAAAAAAGCTTTTGTCTCCGGCGGACCAACATACGAACCGCTCGATCCTGTTCGTTTTATTGGCAATCATTCTTCAGGGAAAATGGGGTTTGAAGTAGCAAGAGAATTGTATAACAGAGGAGCAGAGACAACTTTGATTATGGGTCCTACTCAACTCAGTTTTCCTACGAACGGGATGAAATTAGTAAAGGTAAATACTGCTGAAGAAATGTATAACGCCTGTAGCAGTTCTTTTCAACAGGCAGACATTGGTGTGATGACTGCCGCAGTAGCAGATTACAGGCCCGCAGTAAAAGCCGACCAAAAAATTAAGAAGACGGAAGATAATTTCTCAATTGAATTGATTAAAACAAAAGATATTCTGCAATCTCTTGGTGCGCAAAAAAAAGAAGGACAGGTATTGGTAGGTTTCGCGTTGGAAACAAACAATGAAAAAGAATATGCACTTTCAAAACTCAAAAAGAAGAATATCGATATGATCGTGATGAATTCATTGAGAGATAAAGGTGCGGCATTTGGGTACGATACAAACAGAGTTACCATTTTTGAAAAGAACGGCCAGGAATTTTCTTTTGAAACAAAATCGAAGCGTGAGGTAGCGAAAGATATCGTTGATACAATAATCCGTTTACATTATGCGTAAATTTTTCTTTACTCTTGTTTTTCTGCTTTCAATTGCCGCAGTAAATGCACAGGAATTGCAGGCTCGGGTTACAATTGTGAGTAGCCAGATCAGCTCACAGGTTGATAAAAAAATATTTCAGACACTTCAAACGGCCCTCAACAATTTTTTAAATAACCGGAAGTGGAACCGGTGACAATTTTCAACCAAACGAAAGAATTCAATGTAATTTTTTGCTTACGTTAAGCAAGGCAATTGGAGATAATACATATCAGGGAACCTTGGCAGTTCAGGCGGCAAGACCCATTTACAATACTTCTTATCAATCACCATTGATTAATTTTCTGGATGACAATATAAGTTTCAAGTATACAGAATTTCAGCCTGTAGAGTTTAATGAAAACAGGATACAGGGAAATGATCCAATAGAAGCAAATCTAAGTGCAGTGCTGGCATATTATGTTTATACAATTCTTGGATTTGATTATGATTCTTTTTCAAGAGGAAGCGGTGATCCATATTTTGAAAAAGCATATAATATTGTCACCAATGCACCGGAAGGAAAAGACATAGTAGGATGGAAACCATTTGACGGCGTGAGAAACAGGTACTATTTAGCCGAGAATCTTAATAATAATAAATTCAAACTCATTCATGATGCGATTTATTCTTACTATCGCAGCGGCATGGATATCTTTTTTGAAAATGAAGACGAAGGTAGAAACGGAGTTTTAAACAGTATCAATTTTTTGAACACCTTAAATCTCGAAAACCCTAATTCAATGCTTATCCAATTCTTTTTCCAGGGAAAAGCAACAGAATTATCGAAAATTTTCAGCAAAGCCCAGCCAGACTTAAAGAACCGGGCTAAAGATATGCTGACAAAGCTCGACGTTGCAAATACAACACTTTATAAAAGCATGTAAATTTATTTGCTGATAGCATGAAACTTTCTGTGGATGAATAAAACAATACTGGTGAAAGCAATTCTTTTTTTATCGATTTTATTTATAGTTTCCTGTTCTTCGAATAATTCAATTCCGAAAAATGTAATTCAGCCGCCGGCGATGAGCGCATTAATGTGGGATTTAATGCGAGCTGATGAATTTGTATCAAATTTTCAACGAAAAGATTCAAGCCATACTTTTAAAGATAAAAGCACTTTTTTGTATGAGGAAGTTTTTAAGATTCATCATACGGATAAAGCACAGTTTGAAAAAAGTATAAGTTTTTATAAGCTACACCCGGATATGTTTAAGACTGTCGTTGATTCATTGGAAAAAAAGAAATCTTCTGCTATGACTGAATCATACAGGCCTTCTAAACTTCCTGATTCGCTGCGGGCCAAAGTAAAGCACCTTCCTGCGAAATAATCTTTTTGTTAAGACGGTATTCTTAATTTTATAACCTTAAATGCAGGTTATGAATAAAGTTGTGCCTAATGCGGATGCGGCAATTCATGATATCACCGACAATTCGGTATTGATGCTTGGAGGATTTGGTCTCTGCGGCATTCCTGAAAATTCAATAGCAGCGTTGGTCAGGAAAGGAATTAAGAACCTTACTTGCATCTCCAATAATGCAGGTGTAGATGACTTTGGTCTTGGATTGTTGTTAAAGACAAGGCAGATAAAAAAGATGATCAGTTCTTATGTCGGTGAAAACGCGGAATTTGAACGACAATTGTTAAATGGAGAATTAGAAGTTGATTTGATTCCGCAAGGCACACTCGCAACACGCATTCAAATGGCGGGAATGGGAATTCCTGCTTTTTACACACCGGCCGGATATGGAACAGAAATAGCCAATGGAAAGGAAACACGGGAGTTCAATGGGAAAATGTATTTAATGGAACACGCATTGCATGCAAAATTCGCAATCGTTAAAGCATGGAAAGGTGACAGATATGGTAACTTGTTGTTTCGAAAAACGACAAGAAATTTTTCAACCTCAATGGCGAAGGCAGGAAATATAACAATTGCAGAAGTGGAGCATCTCGTTGAACCTGGTGAAATTGAACCCGATCAGGTTCATGTTGCCGGCATTTATGTACACAGGGTTTTCCAGGGGAATAATTATGAAAAAAGAATTGAAAGAAAAACAATAGCACTGCAATCGAAAAGCTGATACGGATCTTATGTATTTAGTAACGATAAAGAGTTTCTAAAATGGCACTCGACAAATATGGCATTGCAAAGCGGATAGCACAAGAACTAAGAGATGGCATGTACGTTAATCTTGGTATTGGCATTCCAACGTTGGTGGCAAATTTCATTCCCGATGGGATCAGTATAATGTTGCAGAGCGAAAATGGACTGCTGGGGATCGGACCTTATCCTTCAGAAGATAACATTGATGCAGATCTTATCAACGCAGGGAAAGAAACTGTTACTGTAATTCCTGGAGGTGTTTTTTTTGATAGCGCTGAAAGTTTTGGAATGATCAGAGCAGGAAAGGTAGATCTCACTGTACTTGGTGCAATGGAAGTAAGTGACAATGGCGATATAGCGAATTGGAAAATACCGGGCAAAATGGTGAAGGGGATGGGTGGTGCAATGGATCTTGTTGCCAGTGCGAGAAATATCATCGTTGCGATGATGCACACCAATCCAAAAGGCGAATCAAAATTATTGCCTGCGTGCACATTGCCGCTAACAGGAATTAATTGCGTTAAGAAAGTAGTTACTGAACTTGCTGTATTAGATGTAACGCCGAATGGTTTCAGGCTACTGGAACGTGCCCCTGGTGTAAGTGTGGAAGAAATAAAGACAAAGACAGCCGGGCGATTAATTATAGAGGGAGAAATTTCTGAAATGAAGCTTTGACCCAGGCTTTATAAAAAAAGGTGAATTAATCAATTAGGTTGTTTTTTACCGCAAAGAAAACAAGACCTGCTGTATTCTTGCTTCCAAAGCGCTCCATTAAACGATCTTTTATAGCTTCAACAGTCCTCGGGCTGATTTCCATTTTTTGCGCAATTTCTTGCGCAGTGAATTCCATACATATAAAACGCAACACGTCTTTTTCTTTATCGCTTAAGGTGATCTCGCTGTTCAAAGAAGGAATTACTTTTTGCCGTGCATGCGATCTTTTTAATAAAACACGATTGACAAAATTATTCAGATAGTAACCCTTTTCATACACTTCCATAATCGCACGCCTTATTTCCTGGGGCTCCGCATTTTTTAATAAATAACCGTTAGCGCCATTTTCCATCAAATGATAAACAAAACGTTCATCTTCATACATGCTCAGCACGATAACATACATTTTCGGGTATTGTTTACTGACGGCTTTTGTCGTTTCAATTCCGTCTTTCTGAGGCATACGAAGATCCATCAGCACTACATCAGGCATTGCATCGGGTAATCCTTTTAATAGTTCTTCTCCATTCTCCGCCTCTAATACAAATTTTATATTCGTAAACGGTCTGAGTGAAAGAATAACCCCCTTTCGAAATATTTTATGATCGTCGGCTATCGCAACCTTGATTATTCCCATAGTTATCAGATGTTGGATAAAGTTAGTGTTTATTACGATCCATATGGATCTTCTCTCGGCAATTCAAGCGTCACCTTATAATAGGTCTGCGAAATATCTTTTTCGAAACTGATACTTCCCTGCAATACTCCCATACGGCTTGTGATATTTTTCAAACCGAGACCAGCAGCACTCTTTGTGAGTTTATCGAAATCAGCTTGCTCTAATCCACGGCCATCATGATGTATTCTGAGATAAAATTTATCACCATGCACATTTTGTGTAAGATGAATGAAACTGGAATTACTATGCTTCAGAATATTATTCACTAATTCCTGTATGATACGGAAAATGATTAGCTCCTTTTCCGGTTTTAAACGATCGCGGTATTCATGAAAACGACTGCTTGCATTCAATGTGCCAGAGCCGCTTATCTTCTGAAACAAATCGTTTACTGCAGATTCAAGACCAAAGTTTTTAAGGGTTGGCGGCATCAAACTATGGCTGATATTACGAACAAGTTGAATCGTATCATCAATAATTTGACGAGCCTGGAAGATGGCTTGCAATTGCGTTACCTTATCCTGGTTTACCAGGTTTTCGTTCAGATACAATCTTGCGGTAGCCAATAGAGGCCCCGCATCGTCATGTAAATCTGCAGCGAGACGTTGTCGTTCTTCTTCCTGCAATTTGATCGAAGCTTTCAATAATAGTTTTTGCTGTTCCTGTTCCATTTCCTGCAGTCGCATCTGGTAACGGATTACGCGGCGCTGATGAAAAATAATGAAGAGGATCAGGCTGATGGTAAGCACTAACATGCCCAAAGTGCCGAGAAAGAGCACGATGGAAACGTTAGAAAAGCTATTGGCCTGAAGTAAGTACATAATGGGTTGTAATATAGGTTAGTGGCTAATTAAAGTCCAAATAAGGTATGTTTTTGTTGGGAAATTTTATTTTCGTTTGTTTCGCAAATACAAGCATTGAGATTGCAAAAAGAATATTTTTTGCTAACTCAACGATATATGTAAAATACCAATAGTTAGTAATAATATTTTTTGGTATGTGCGACCCTAAAATATAAAAAAAGAAGTTGCCTCCGAGATAAAGCATAATGCCGATGGAGATCCAGAAACAATAGTTATTATAAATGTATTGATCGTCTATATTGATAAACTTTGTGTAAAAGAAATAAAAGATGTACAGGTACATGATCAATGTCTCAATTCCTACAGCCACATTATCAATAATAGCGACCTCTGATTTTTTAATAATTAATGCCTGAAAAACTCCAAAAGCGATAAGTATAATTGTCGCGATAATGTTGAATTTCTTGCTCTTCAGGTTCACGCAATAAACAAGTGAAAAAAATAAAAGCTCTGAAAACGTATAGAGACTCGCAAAAAAATTGTTGAGGAATGGATATTTGTCGAGATAGAGATATTGAAAATTAAGGAGCACGAAAAAAACAATGCTGTAGGTCACAATCACAATCACCTCACTTTTTGCTCTTATTTCTCTTTTTAAAAATAAGAATACAAAAAGGGGTAACAGATACGAATAAATGAGTATGTTTTCTAAGCTAAACAAAAAAAGTTTTTCTACGTATTTGGATTTTATCCAAAAATAGAAAAACTTTTAACAAATTAAAATACAAGGCCTTAATCTCTTACTCTTCTGTCCAAGTAATTTCCTTTGTACCACCGATTGGGAATCTTTTCATAACAGCGAAAGTTTTAGGGTTTGTCCAGAAATATTTCTTATGAGTCAAAAGTGACTCTGAATGAAATTGTTTTCAATAGGTGAACAGAGAAGGCCAACTGTAATATCTCTTTGAAACTCTCTCTGGTAGGCACTTTCAGCTTTTTACGCAGTATTTAAACTATTTAAATTAGAGGAATAATACTCTTTTATGACCGTATTTTTACTAAATTAAAATCGAGGAATTATGCGAAGAAATAGTACTAAAATCGACAGATATTAACAAGTGTGGAAAAGATAGATGAGACCGCCTACGCCATTTTACTGGAAAACTATTACATTTTACCGAAAAAAGAAAGTTGATTGACATTGGATTTTCTGCAACTGGCTTTCAAAGGATTTTTGGAATTTTTTTCTGGACGGTTCAGGACATTGGATGTTTATCAGAGCTTAATCCCAGCCAATCAACTTTATTATAAAAATAGATAACCGCCTCCGGCAGGTCAAGAGCACAATTTCGTTGTTTCAATAATTCGGATTTTACCGCCCCCATCGTAAACCACCCGTTAATAAGATGTGCACATAGTATGACTGCAATTGTGGAGACGCCAGTCAATGAAAGTATCTGATTCTGATACAAGATTTTAAAGTTATTAAAAAGGCCTTCCGGGGCGATATAAAAAAAGAGTAGATTTGCTATCGTCTGAAAGAACCTATAAAACTGTAAAGTAAAACCAATTGTCCATGCTGAGTTCGCAACCGATTAAAGTAGCGATTGCCGATGATCATAAGATTTTCCGGGATGGTATAAAAATGGCGCTCCGGGATAAGGAATACCTTCGAATTTTGTGGGAAGCAGAAGATGGAAAAGACCTTATGCACAAGTTGCAGCTCAAGCAACCAGATGTGTTGTTGATGGATATACGTATGCCAGAGATTGATGGCATTAACGCGATTGGCCTGATCAGGAAGGAGTATGAGGATGTGAAGATTATTGTGCTTACAATGTACGATGATCAGGAGATGATCACAAAGATGATGGAGATGGGCGCCAATGCCTACCTTACAAAGACAACAGACCCTGAAGAAATTTACCAGGCGATATTAACCTGCATGAATGACGATTTCTATTTTAATGATCTGGTCAATAAAGCGGTATTATTAAAACTTCAACATAAAAAAACTGTACGCCAGTTCTATCCTAATCCAATAAAGTTGTCTGAAAAAGAATTAAAAATCCTAAAACTAATCGCGGAGGATAAGACAACTGAAGAGATCTCGAAGGAAGTATTTCTTAGCCCTCGCACTATAGAAACTATTCGCCAGAATATGAAGCAAAAGGTAGGGGCTAAAACAATCGCTGGCCTTGTTATGTATGCCATGCGGAATAAACTGCTCGAATAAAATTATCTTTTATGCCTTCCGACAAACAAAACGTAAATAATACTTTTTTTGACGGGCAATACAAAGAACTCTGGCGGTTATACATACCCGAAGAACTCACCAGGAAAGAGCTGGATTTTATCATTCAGTATTTTGGATTACAACCTGGCAATGCCGTTTTAGATATCATGTGCGGTTACGGCCGGCATTCTGTAGGTCTCGCAAGAAATGGAATGAACGTTACGGCTGTCGACAATCTTAAGGATTATATTGATGAAATTAACGGCATTTCAAAAGAAGAAGAATTGCCTTTGATTGCTATACAATCAGATGTGTTGAGATACTCAGCCAACAATTCATTTGATCTTGCTGTTTGCATGGGCAATAGTATCAATTTCTTTGGCGAAGAAGACTGCATTGACTTAATGACTTCTGTTGCCAAAAGCCTGAAGCCCGGAAGTCACTTCCTGATTAACACATGGTCGCTGGCAGAGACCGTTATAAAAGACTTTGCAGATAAATCCTGGACATATAACGGGGATTATAAATTACTTTCAGACAGTGCGTTTCTTTTCAATCCCACAAGAATAGAGACTGAATTTACAATGATTGGGAAGGATGGTTATACTGAAATAAAAGAAGCGATTGATTATGTTTATAGCTATTCGGAAATACAGAAAATGCTGAAACAATCCGGATTTGAATTAAAGGAAGTATTCAGCA
Source organism: Chitinophagaceae bacterium (assembly GCA_049840875.1). Taxonomy (GTDB): domain Bacteria; phylum Bacteroidota; class Bacteroidia; order Chitinophagales; family Chitinophagaceae; genus JAFDYH01. The sequence continues at coordinate 40,038 of JASGJE010000019.1, forward strand.
TTCCGGGTAAACGAAAATATGCTGTTGGTGACCCGAGAGCATATATTATTGCAGTCAAGGCGTAGAAAAAATATCCTGTTATTTTTTAGGTTGGATCTGTGATGCTACCATTTATTGATAGCATTGGCGATGAATGCAGATTAAACCAATCAAAACGCTTTCTTCGGTTCATTCAATGCTTTTAACATTACCTGCATTGATTCATATAAAATCTTAACGCGGTTAGCGTCAAACAAGTCCATCTTTTGTATGGGTAATTGAAGATTATAGCTTCCTGCATCAATAATCTGGTTATCAAAATCAGGGTTCAGTTTATTGAAGTCTGCAATGTCAGTTTGTGTAAACTGCGCGATGACTGTAGAATTGAAGCGACCAGTAATTAATTGCGTTTTCAAGTTATTGAGACTATCAGTCGTGGCTGTTAATGCCAGTGATTGATTTCTTGCTGCAGTTAAACGAAGGCTGGCAGCTTCATCTTTAGTCAATGTAGTTTCACCGCCTTCACCTTCCATGATGTAGTGTGTGGCAATAAATTTCTTTACATGGTTTCTCGACTCAGCTGGAAGATAATTCTGAAGCACCCAAAAATCATGGCTGCCACTTTTGCGTATTGCAGCATCTACATTGCCTGGGCCGCCGTTGTAAGCTGCGATTACCAGCAACCAATCCCTGTAAAGGTTAAACAATGTGGTAAGATAATGCGCTGCAGCATGAGTACTTTTATAATAATCTGTGCGTTCATCAACGAAGCGGTCTACACGTAAACCATTTCCACGACCTGTCGCCGGCATAAACTGCCATGGACCAACTGCACCAACCCACGATACTGCTGATGATTTCAGATAGGATTCAATCACTGCGAGATATTTCATTTCACCAGGCACGCCATGTAATTCGAGAATTTTATCCATCATGTCAAAATATGGCCTACCCCAGGTTTTCATTTTTTGAAGATTCTTGCCATTTTTATCCATGTAATCCTGCACAAAGCTGATCGCACGGGGATTCAGTTGAGCCGTGTTTAATTTGTTGCTTTTATCTGCTGATTCAAACAGATCTTTAAACCCTTGTTTAGGGTCACTCACAAATTGCACTTTTTCCACGGTATCCTTATGTGTTGCAGAATCCGAACTAACAGCGCTATTTTTTGATGAGGTTGCTGACTTTCCCACTGCGGCGTAGTCACCGGGAGTTTGTACCTGACCCTGCCCATGTGAATGAGTACATATGAGGGCGGTAACTGTTAGTCCTATGCAATAAAAAGATAAGCGTTTAAACATAACCAGACATTTAATCTATAAGTCTTCATCTGGCGCAACATAGGACAACAAAAATTATGCGAGATTATTTGTATTCCCTTACCAACTGTTCGGAAATACTCAGCAAAGATAACTCTTTGAAGTTATTTGCCATAACCTGGAGACCAAAAGGCATCAGATTAGTGTGGGTAAATAAGGGGAGAGAAATAGAAGGAACACCAATAAGGTTTGCCATTACTGTATAGATATCAGCGAGATACATAGCTATCGGATCCTCGGATTTTTCACCTATTTTGAAAGCTGTGGTAGGAGAATTCGGTAAAAGAATAAAGTCGTAATCCTGGAAAACCTGTTCTGTTTTATCTTTTAACAATTTGCGACTTGTTGCGCCTTTGTAAAATAGGCATCATAATACCCTGTACTTAACACAAATGTACCAAGCATAATACGGCGCTTTACTTCTTTTCCAAAACCTTCACTGCGGGTATGTTTATAAAAATCGTCGAGATTGCCTGTTGTTGTATTAGTTCTGTAACCGTATTTGACGCCGTCGAAACGAGACAGATTTGAAGAAGCTTCAGCAGTCGTTAGTACATAATAAGCGGGAACAATATAATCCAGATATTCAAATTTTACCGGTTCTATTGTGTGGCCGTCTGCTTTCAGTTTTTCAAACAAACCTTTTATTTTGAAAGCAATCTCCGGATCAATTCCAGGATGATCCAATGCTTCCTGGAAATAGGCAAAGCGATACTTCCCGCTACTATTCAAGGCAGAAGAATAAACTTCAACGGGTAACTGTGAAACGGTGCTATCATATTCATCAGCTCCTGCAATGACTTCTAGCGTCAGAGAAACATCGGCTACTGTATTTCCAAAGATTCCAATTTGATCAAAGGAAGAAGCATAAGCAATCAAACCGTACCGTGACACGCGACCATATGTGGGCTTTAGTCCAATAATACCGCAGAAATCTGCAGGTTGGCGCACAGAGCCTCCTGTATCACTACCCAGCGAAATCATACAAAGCCCGGCCTGCACAGCTACGGCTGATCCTCCGGACGACCCACCCGGAATACGGGTTTCGTCAGCAGCATTTAAAACACGACCATAGTATGAATTTTCATTGGAAGAGCCCATTGCAAATTCATCGCAATTCAATCGCCCGATGATAATGGCATCCTCTGCCAGGAGATGCTCAACCGCGGTTGCTGAATAAATAGATTCAAAACCTCCTAATATCTTAGAAGACGCGGTAACGTGATGACCTTTGTGGCAGATTACATCTTTAATTCCAATAACAACCCCATGTAATTTACCAATGGTTGAGCCTTTTGCCCTTTTTTCGTCCAGAGATTTTGCCTGTTCCAAAGCTTCATCTGCATATACTTCAATATATGCATTCAACCGCTGTGCATGATTGATCCGTTGCAGGTAATATTCTACTGCCTGCAAACAAGTTGCCCCTCCTTCTCTTAATTGGGCATGATATTGCGCAATAGAAGAAAACTCAAACAAAAGCTTTAGCCTTTATTGATGAATGAAAGTGGTTAAGAGTTGATTGAAAAAATTATTGCTGGGAAGGAGTTTTTGGCGTTTCATTCATGCCTTCTTCAATTTCCCTTTTTACATTGCTCTTGGCATCATTGAATTCACGAACGCCACGACCGAGACCGCGCATTAATTCAGGTATTTTGCGACCTCCGAATAAAAGCAGGATGATAACAAGGATGATGATAATTTCCTGTGTTCCCAGCACACCCAACAGCACATTTGAAAAATTTGCTTGTATCATAATTAAAAATTAAGATCGTAAAGATAATAAGTCCTGCAACAACATGCGAATTATTTCAATGTGCAAATATGTAAATTCGAAAATGTGCAAATCAAGCCGGATAAGTTAAAAAGAGTATCGGTTTTGAGCCGGTCAAAATCCTGAGAGTTTCACCTTTGCGCACAAAATAAAAGCTCCCGGACAGGGAGCTTAATATCTTTTATAAACAAGAATTTATTATTCTGCTGTTGTCGTTTCAACAAGACGTTTTTCCTTAATTCTTGCACTCTTTCCGCTACGGGTACGCTGATAGTAAAGTTTTGCCCTACGGATACGTCCTGTTTTGTTTAAAACTATAGAATCAATATTCGGTGAGTTAAGAGGAAAAAGTCGTTCTACACCAACGCCATCTGATATTTTACGTACAGTAAAGCTGGATGTATTTCCGGTTCCCTGGCGTTTAATTACATCCCCTTTAAAGGACTGAATTCTTTCCTTATTTCCTTCAATGATTTTATAGTTCACGGTAATGTTATCACCTGCCTTGAAAGCGGGGTGATTCTTCTTTCCTGTCAATTGCTCGTGAACATATGCAATGGCGTTCATAACTTTTCTTTTAAGGGATGCAAAGGTAAGGGGAAAAATCGGAAAATTTGAAGTTTAAGAGTTTAAAAGTTTAAGGTTTGAAGACTTTTCGGATCGCATAGGTCAATCTTCAACGTGCAACATCTTTTAACCATTAAACGCCAAACTATTAAAAAACTATCTTGCTACGTTTACTGTTCTCTTTTCCCTGATCACCGTCACCTTTATCTGACCCGGAAAAGTCATTTCTGTTTGTATTTTCTGTGCAATTTCAAAGGATAGCTTTTCGGAGTCACCGTCGGTAACTTTATCAGCTTCAACAATTACACGAAGTTCTCTGCCGGCTTGTATTGCATATGCTTTTTCAACACCTGTGTAAGCCATTGCAAGATTCTCAAGGTCTTTAATGCGCTGCAGGTATTGCTGCATTATTTCTCGCCTGGCCCCCGGGCGGGCACCGCTGATGGCATCGCAGGCCTGTACAATTGGCGAGATCACATATTGCATTTCCATTTCATCATGGTGCGCTCCAATTGCATTTACAACCGCAGGATTTTCGCCATACTTTTCGGCTAATTTAGCGCCCAGTAAGGCATGGCTCAATTCAGTTTCTTCATCCGGTACTTTACCAATATCGTGAAGGAGACCAGCACGTTTAGCCAGCTTTGCATTCAAGCCCAGCTCAGCGGCCATGATGCCACAAAGATTTGCCGTTTCCCGACTGTGCATCAACAGATTTTGGCCGTAAGAGGAACGGAAACGCATCCTTCCCACCATTCTTACAAGCTCTTTATGCAAGCCATGAATACCCATTTCAATCACCGTTCTTTCGCCTATTTCCATTACCTGTTCTTCAATCTGCTTCTTTGTCTTCTCTACTACCTCTTCGATACGTGCCGGATGAATGCGCCCATCGGTTACAAGTCGCTGTAAACTGAGGCGGGCAATTTCTCTTCTAAGCGGATCAAATGAAGACAGAATGATTGCTTCCGGTGTATCGTCTACAATCAGGTCAACGCCTGTTGCTGCTTCAATTGCCCGTATATTTCGGCCTTCGCGACCGATAATCTGGCCTTTTATTTCATCGCTTTCCAGGTTGAAAACTGTAATTGAATTTTCAATGGCTTGTTCGGCCGCAGTACGCTGAATAGTCTGAATAATAATCTTACGGGCCTCTTTATTCGCTTTACCTTTAGCATCATCAATAATCTCCTGCTGAATGCCTATCGCCTGGGTTTGTGCCTCCTGGCGGAGACTTTCCACTAATTGAGATTTTGCCTCATCAGCCGTTAGGCCGGCAATTTTTTCCAGGCGACGGATATGTTCTTCCTGGTGTTTTTCTAACTCGTTTCTTTTAATATTTACCAGGTCAATCTGCCGGGTAAGGTTTTCTTTTATAGCCTCATTTTCTTTAATCTGCTTATCGAGGTTACCTTCCTTCTGATTGATTGATTGTTCTTTTTGCCGTGCCCTGTTTTCACTTTCCGCTAATTTCCGGTTGCGGTCATTGGCCTCTTTATCATGGGCTGATTTTAACTGGACAAACTTTTCTTTAGCCTCAAGCTCTTTTTCTTTTCGAATTGTTTCGGCTCTTAATTCGGCCTCCTTTAAAATTGTCTGGGACTGTGCCTCGGCTTCTGCAACCTGTTTTTGTGTATTTTTTGCAAAGATGAATTTACCCGCTATGATGCCCACAACAAGGGCAACTGCACCAATGATGATGTATAGTATATTCGGATCCATGAATCTGTTTTTTAATTAATTCCAAAATGATTGGGTTAATGTGTTTTAATACAACAACCGCCCTTTTCAGGCGGATAGTCGGCGAAGATACAAAAGACAAGTTATCCCGTGAAATTCAATGCAGTCGAAGACACGAATTAAAAATTAAAACGTAAAAATGAAAAATACAATTCCGCAGTTATCAAGGTAAGATGAGGTCGTCGTAAAGACTAAACACGAATTTCATAGAATATTGAAGGGAAATTTAGATCCCGAAATTCTTTATTTCACTATTCATTGTCTCAGCCTGCCAGTTGAGTATCCAGCATTTTTTCAAGATTGGTTAATTTTCCCAAAAGGCTCTCCTTTTCTATATCATTAGAGGCCGGAGCGCTTTGTTCAGTAGCAAACCATACCAAAACCATTGAAACATAGTCCTGCATGTCTTTTCCGGCAAACTGGGTTTTAAATTCAATAATCTTGTCATTTATGGTTTTTACGGTTTTGCGTACCACTTCTTCGTCTTTTGGCAGGATACGAATACGGTAGGACCGGTCGCCAATTACGATACTTACAGGAATTAAGTCTGCCATTATTTGTTTTTTTGAAATTACTGAAGTTACTTTAGGTCAGGTTATATCTCAAGCTAAAAACACCGATATTTTTTTAAACCCTTTGAAAAAAAATAACCAAAACAGCTAACTATGTTCGCCAAAATTAAACCGACGACGTTTATCAATCGTCTGCAATTTGAGCTTTCGGCTCATCCTGATTCCCAATTAAAGGCTGTGCTAAGAGATGAAGACGGCCGCATTCAAAGCACTCTTGAAAAATCTTTACCAAACACCCAGAATGAACTGACCTGGGATGGCCTTGACAGTATTCCTTACGGCGTTTATACCATCGAATTATCGCAAGGTGGCGCGGAAATGAAAATGCGGTTGGTGAAAAAAGCGTAAACTTATTCACTGAGAAGAGTAATGCAGCGATCAAGTTCCTTGATATACGAACTGATGCGCTTTTCAAACTCTTTTTTATCTTTTTCATTCCAATTGCCGGTACTGATTTTCGCAATTTCCATCTGCTGTTTCAATGTATCAATGAGCTGTTGCTGTTGTTTGTGCTGTTCATGACTTTTTAGCAAGTCTCTTTCTAACCGCTGGTTTTCTTTTTCAAGAGTAGCATGTTGCTTCAATAATTGCTGAAGTTTAGTCTGAATGTCCTTTACTTTAGATTCGAGTTCTGTCATGCATCCGGGTTTAGAGAGTTTGAAAAACCGGGAAAACGGGTCTGTTATTTTCTGATATCCGCGTGCAGTTCCTTTTCAAATACGTTTATAATCTTGCCCATCCAACCGTCAATTTCTTTATCAGTAAGGGTCTTCTCATTGTCTGAAAAGGTAAAACTGATTGCTAATGATTTCTTTCCTGTACCTAACTTTTCACTTTCGAATATGTCAAACAAACGCATATCCCGTAATTTACCAAGCCTGATGTTTTCTACGGCCGCCTCTATAGTTTCGTAAGGTAATTGACTAGGTACAACAAGGGCCAGATCCCGCTGTACAGATGGAAATTTCGGTATTTCTTTGAATATACTTTTATTTTTTTCTGCTTTACCAGCCAATGCCTGCCAGTTAAAGACGGCAAAGACTACAGGTTGTTTAATACTGAAAGTGCTTAACACTTTTTTATTTACGATGCCTAATTGTAAAACAGATTTTGAATCAAGGATAGCTTCCAGTCCCGTTTCAAATTTCTGATGCACGAGCGACCTGAAATCGTTTATACCGATATTCAGTAATTGCAAAATTCCAGCCGCAATTCCTTTAAGCAAATAAAAATCTGCTTTTTGCCCCTTAGAACGCCATCCATCTTCGTGAGTGTCTCCGGTAAGGTACAAACAAAGATGTTCAGTTTCGCTATATGCGCCAGATCCGCTTGTTTTATATGTTCGGCCAAATTCAAAAAAACGAAGATTATTATTTTTGCGATTGAGATTATGTGCAATTGATTCAAGGCCGGTTTCAAGCATTGATGGGCGCATAACATTTAACTCTGCGCTAAGACTGTTGAGCATTTTAACTGTCATGCTCAATTCCTCTTCGCTGAAATAGGCTGAATTAGTAATGGAATTAGTCATTATTTCATTAAACCCCTGGCCAACTAAATAACCCGCAACTTTTTCTTTATAGCTTTCTGCGAGGTAATTTTTTTCTACTGATGGAGAAATAGTGATGGCGGTAGGAATCGCCACGTTATCCAAACCATCGATGCGTAAAATTTCTTCCACGATATCAGCAGGCAAATTGATATCTGGTTTATGAAATGGCGCAGCTACTGTTATTTCATCAGTGCCGTCTTTCAGAACTTCAAACCCAAGACTTGTGAGAATATTTTTTACAGCGTCAGCCTGATAATCTTTCCCACTGAGTTTTTTCAAATAACTATATGGGAGCGTTACCTCTGTCTTTTTCCGCGGTTCAGGATACACGTCGATAATATCCGAGGCTATACTGCCGCCGGCAATTTCTTTTATCATTAACGCAGCCCTTTTCAGCACATTTACTGTCGCAGATATGTCTGTTCCTTTTTCAAAACGTGAAGCCGCATCGGTACGCAGATTATGCCTAAATGATGTTTTACGGATTGTTACAGCATCAAAACAAGCGCTTTCAAGGAAAATGTTTTTTGTTGAGCTTGAAACGCCACTATGTAAGCCACCAAATACACCGGCAATACATATTCCACCCTCGCTATCACAAATCATTAAATCTTCGGTGCTCAGCTTTCTTTCTTTTTCATCCAGAGTAATAAAAGATGTTCCTTCGGGAAGGTTTTTTACAATTACTTTCTTCCCACGTACGTGGTCAGCATCGAAGGCATGCAATGGTTGACCCGTTTCGTGTTGTATGAAGTTTGTGATGTCAACAATATTATTAATGCTGCGTAATCCTATTGACTTTAATTTTTCCTGTAGCCACCTAGGCGATTCTTTAATAGCAACGCCTGCTATGCTTACGCCGCTATAACGGGGACAGGCAGCCGTATTTTCAACAGTTACCACTATAGGTAATAAAGTATTGTCTGCTTTAAAAGTATTACTGGTGGGCAATGTGGGGCGTACTTCCTTTTTATCATGATAGCTCAGGTAGGCACATACATCCCTCGCCACACCCCAGTGGCTCATGGCGTCCATCCTGTTTGGCGTGAGGCCAATTTCATATACCCAATCTTCATAAAGTTTAAAATAATCGGCGGCCGAAGTGCCTGGTTTTAATTCTGAAGGCAAAACCATTATGCCTGCATGCGAAGCACCTAATCCTATTTCATCTTCGGCACAAATCATTCCCTGGCTTTCTTCACCCCTGATCTTCGCCAGCTTCATCGTCAAAGGATCTCCGGTTACAGGATAAATAGTAGTGCCCACCGTAGCAACAATAACTTTTTGTCCAACTGCTACATTTGGCGCACCACATACGATCTTTAATGGCGCGTCACTTCCTACATTTACTTTAGTCAGTTTTAGTTTATCAGCATTCGGGTGTTGAATTGCTTCCAATACTTCGCCGATTACCAAACCTTTCAACCCACCTTTAATTTCTTCAAATTTTTCAAGGCTTTCAACTTCCAAGCCAATAGAGGTGAGAATTTTACTTAGCCTTTCGGGATCAACGCTGTCAATTATCGATGCTGGCAAATAATCACAAAGCCATTTGTAGGAGATCGTCATGTCCTGGTTCTTGTTATAAAATTAAACTGCTAATAAAAAGTGTATGCAGCCGAGCAAAGATAATCGTTTGAGATGAGAAGAATTTTATAGTCAAAACGACAACGACAGAAATTAGGGCAGTATATCGAATGGAGTGATACAGTCCATTAAAATGAAACTTTCTCACCTTTAATCAAAATAGAGCTTTTGATAGATTGCTCTTTTAAATGTAAAAACTTCTTTCGGTCTTCATCGTGTGTGAAGTTTTTAAATCCGTCTTCGTTTTCAAACTCTACAAGATGTATTTCATAAGGTTGGTCAATGCTATGCTCAATAAATGAATTTTTCTCCGGTCGTATGCGGAGCAATAGTCTCCCTTTATATTTCTCCATCGCCGGTAAAGCGATGTTTTCAAATTGATGAAAGACTTCTTCCTGTCCTTCTCTGATATAAATAAGTTGCGTGAAGTAGAGCATTCTTCTTTCTTTAAATTGTCTGTAAAAGTAAAAAGGCGCAGGCAATTGCCCGCGCCGTGAGAGAATGGTTGTTTTACTTTTTATTCTCCCTGCTTTACCTTCATTACATGTGTCGGAACTAATCCATGCGCTTCTTTGTGTGTATTAATCAGGTCTTGTGAATCCTTCGCTTCTGCCAGGCAGAAAACGAGCCCTTCTTTTTCATCCACCCAATAGTTAATGAAGTTCACGCCATATTTTTGTTGTGTAGCCAGATCTTTTTTATGTGCCTCTGCTACTGCTACTGCAGTAACATTTCCGGCGCCTAATTCGTGTACATCAAGATAAAGGTTATCCATGTTTTTAATCTTTGCAGCCTCGCCTTCACTTACTTCATAAATATGCGATGGTAGTAAACCATGCGCTTTCTCGTGAGTTTTGCGTATAGCAGCAGTATCGGGCGCAGTAGAAAGGCAATAAACGAGCCCTTCTTTTTCATCTACCCAATATTTTACAAAGTGGGTACCAAATTGCTTTTCAGTAGCAAGGTCCTTTTTATGTGCGCCGGCTACTGCATCGGCTGTCACATTTCCCGGGCCCAATTCATGTATGTCGAGATAAAACTTCTTTACTTTGGTTTTTGAAGTTTTCTTTGTTGAACCGGCATTGTCTGTTTGCGCATACGACTGATTATAGGATGCGACAAGAATAAACATCGCAGCAGCTGCATAAAATAGTTTCATTGTTGAGTGATTTGAATAAATGATTAAATAATGAATCTGAAATAGTGATTTGACAACGACAGTTCAAAAAAGCCACGAAGGTTAGAGAGAAATCCATTTGAATATCTACCGTGAAAGGGTTATTTATTCACAAGGATCTATTAAAATGATCGTCGCTGATTACCGTACTTGCCAAAGAACTTCTTTCAAATGTTAAATCAGAATGACAACACAAAGCAAATCCATTAACGGCTGCTGCTTGTAAGGAGTTTTCCCTATTTTAGAAACCTCATTTCCTTATTTTGTAAATTGGCGATATGGAATTGGTTGAGCGATCCGGGTTTTTAGATTCACTTCGGCGGCAATTCATTCAGACTTCTACCGGTGAGGGGCACACTGTTTTTGTAAGCGGAGAAGCCGGCATTGGAAAGACTTCTTTATTGCGGGCTTTCTGCGCAGAACATCAAAATGATTGCGTTATTTACCAGGGCGCCTGCGACGCATTGTTTACACCCCGGCCATTAGCCCCATTATTCGATATTGGCTGGCAGATAAGAGATGATTTTTGGGATAAAAATGAATCCGCTGAAGACCGGCCAGCGCTGTTCAGCCGTTTCTTTCACGAATTGAATAACCAAAAGAAGCCTATTGTTCTGCTTTTCGAAGATATTCATTGGGCCGATGAAGCGACGCTTGACTTTATTAAATTTCTCGCACGGAGGATAACGAGATTGCATTGCCTTTTTATACTGACCTATCGTGATAATGAAATTCATTCAAACCACCCTTTGAAAAGCGTGCTGGGGCAGCTACCTCCGGATTCATTTACCCGTTTGCAATTAATTCCATTATCAAAACATGCTGTTGATCGCATGGCGGCTGAGCGAGGCTACCGGGGCGAAGACGTATATACTATCTCGGGCGGAAATCCATTTTATGTTACTGAAATCCTGGCCAGTTATAGCTCAGGCATTCCCGATAATATTAAAGATGCGGTGTTATCGGTTTATAACCGTCAGCCAGCAAAGACAAAAGAGATATGGGAGCTTTTATCTGTTGTGCCGGCCGGGTTGGAAACCTGTCATCTTGAAGAGGCTGAACCGGATTTTGAACAAGCAATAGAAAATAATCTTGACGCAAAAATTCTCATTCTTGATAAAGGGACTGTTTTTTTTAAGCATGAACTTTACCGGCGTACACTTGAAAAATCAATGTCACCTTTCAGGAGAATGGCGTTGAATAAAAAGATGCTGGAGGTGTTGCTCGGGTATACCGATAAATCAGGTATTATCGAGCGTATCATTCACCATGCAAAAAATGCAAATGACTATGATTGCGTAGTGAAATATGCGCCCGATGCAGCAGTTAAAGCGGCATGCGTCGGTGCTCATATTGAAGCCGCTAAATTGTATTTTACAGCTATTGAGTATTATCAGGGAAAAGACAAAGATTTGCTGACTCAATTATATGCTTCTTATTCCTACGAATGTTACCTCATCAACCGGATGCGGGATGCAATTATTTACCAGGGAAAATTATTGGCAATTCTTCGTGAGGGAAATGATTTGGAGAAAATAGGAGATTGCCTGCGTTTCTTATCTCGTCTTTGGTGGTTTGAAGGTAACCGCGGAAATGCAGAGAACTATGCAAGCCAGGCTATAGCATTATTGGAAAATCAACCAGTATCGAGGGTGAAGGCAATGGCCTATAGCAACATGTCGCATTTGAAAATGCTTTCAGACGAATTGGAAGAATGTTTGCATTGGTCTGAAAAGACGATTGCGATGGCAAAAGAGCTGAACGATGACGCAATACTTTCTCATGTATTGAATAATGCCGGCAGTGTACAAATGAAAACGCAGAATCTGCGTGAAAAGGGCGCTGCTTTATTGAAAGAAAGTCTGGATATCGCATTAAGGAATTCGTTTCATGAACATGCAGCACGGGCTTACACAAATATTGGCAGCGACCTGACCATTCGCCGGGAATATTCAGAAGCAGAAAAGATACTGAATGAAGGAATTCATTATTGCGAAGAACGGGAGTTGGATGCGTGGACAAAATACATGCTCACATGCAAGGCCAGGCTAAAACTGGAAACAGGCGAATGGAATGAGGCGCTTGCTATTGCCGACCGCGTATTGCAGGATGAACAACAGGCCGGTATTAATAAACATAATGCAAGTACAGTGATGGCAATGATAGCGATGCGGCGCGGTGAGGAGGATGTGGCTACTGCATTAATGGCTGCCAAAACAAGAGCGTTTACTGCAGGCGAACACCAGCGCATCGTACCGGTGGCTATTGCACTGCTGGAATATGAATGGATAACCGGCAGGAAGCTGCTCGATGATGAATCGCTTGCAATTACCACAAAACTGGTAGAAACCACCGATAATACATTTCACAATTGCGAGTTTGGTTTTTGGTTATCGATGGTCCGGAACAAGAAAATTATTATCAAAAATCTTTTTGAAGGGTATGACATCTCCGGGAAAGCTGCAATCGATAAAGCTGCTGCAATATGGCGCAAGTTGGGGTGCCCTTATGAAGAAGCATTGGTATTATACCATGGCGATGATGAGGATAAGAAGCAGGCTGTTGAAATCATACAACAGCTTGGCGCCACTGCGGTGTATAACAAGATGAAGGAAGAAATGAAGCAAAGTGGAATCAAAAATATTCCCCGAGGCATTCGCAGCAGTACAAAGTCAAATCCCGCCTTTCTTACTACCCGCGAACTCGATATACTGGAGTTATTAAAAGAGAACCTGCAGAATAAAGAGATCGGCAGCCGATTGTTTATTTCCGCAAAAACCGTTGATCATCATATCTCTTCTATACTTTTTAAGCTTGATGTAAACTCACGCAATAAGGCTGTCTCAGAAGCCCAACGCCGCGGAATTCTAAAATAGGGAATATCCTTTTCTTAAAATAGGGAATTGTCTTGGCTTTACTAAAAATTAAAGATGGCAGCTTTGTGCTATCATTTATCACTAAAAAACACGGGCATGAAAAAATTTGTAGTTGAAAGAAACCTACCAGGAGCAGGCAATCTTACGGTACAGGAACTAAAAGGCATCGCACAGGCATCAAACAAGGTCATCCATGAAATAGGCAACAACTACCAATGGGTCGAATCGTTTGTAACGGAAGACAAAATCTATTGTATTCATCTTGCCGAAAGCGAAGAAGATATCCGTGAACATGCCCGAAGAGGAAATTTTCCAGTCAATTCGATATCTGAAGTGAAAACCATCATTGACCCGCTGACGGGCAATACATAGCAATTATTAATTTTTTAAAGACCAAAGCATATGTTGGAGTTTTATGACAAGCTGTTTATAAGTGTTTATAAACTTTACGCAAAAAAGAATATTTCATTACTGCCGGTATGGATCGGCATTTTAATCCTTTCACTTTTTCAGGGAATAAATATTTTATCGGTTCTCTTTATCTTTTTCTGGTTTGTATTCGGTGGAGACTCCCTGGGATTCTTTGTACCTGCTCTGTTGAGTGTTTCAGCGTTAGGATTACTTTTTAATTATCTCCGCATCTATAAATTAATAGGCGTACAAAATTTCCTGGAACGTTATTCTGACTGCAAGACAGGAGAAACACATCCGATCATGTACTTTGTGATCAGTTTGTTGCTTTTATTGGTTCAGGGCGTTGGCTTTTAAAATAATGTAGTCTTTTACTTCATAACCGGAAAAGCCGTTATTCTCAATCTTGCCGCTCCCATTGGTATTAACTCTATTTCTTCCTGTTTTGTATCAGCCGCTACGGGACTTTGGGGCAACACATCACACAATCCATATCGGTCGAGTGTCCACCACGGAATTATTTTGCCTGTAGTCTTCACCATTAGTGGCACTGCATCTGGTGTAAAAGGATAATCAGTAGCTGGCCAATCTTTTTTTACAATGGTAAATTGTTTGTCACCCGAATTTTCATCAAGCAATAGTCCATAGTTCCAGCTACTGGCGGGGTAAATTTCAAAGGATGGCCATTTACTTTGATCCGCATCCGGCCGCCACTTTGAGTCGTAGATGGCTGTTTCCTTACTATCCATTTTTTTATACGCTTCAGTAATCTTTAATGATAGCGTTAATGGACCGTATTCAACACTTACACTGTTTTTATTTTTCGCCCATTCTTTTACACGTATTTGCATTGGTAGTTTCAATTCCACAATATCGCCTTGTTTCCACTTATTCATTAAGCGGATATAAGACCCCGCATTTGCTTTGACCCCAGATGAAATTCCATTTACGCTTACTAAAGCATTTTCACACCAGCCTGGTACCCGCAGGTAAAGAGGAAACTCGGTGATGCCGTTTGTATTGATTTCTAATTTTACTGTTTCGTCGAAAGGATAGTTCGTTGTTTGTTTTACCGTAATCGTATTTCCTTTACCGACTTTGGCAGTCACCTCACTATTATTATAAAATATGGCTGCAATACCGTTATCCGGCGTAGCCATCCAAAGATGTTCAGCATAATAAGGCCAACCCTGAGCATGATTATGCTGGCAGCAACGGCTGCTGAATGGATTCATCATCAGGAAAGGGCCTTCGTTTTGAATACCGGGTGAATGATTGCGACTGTCACTCATTACCATATTCGGCGCTGTGAGATAACGCAATGATCTGAAATCCGGCATGAATGCAGCGGGGTATGTATTGAAAGCAACGTCTTCACAGTTATCAGCCCATAAGGGATCGCCTGTAATAGAAGTTAGTATTTCATCTGATGCCATTTGTTCTACCATGCCGCATGTTTCAACTGCCTGCCGGGGATCATCATAGCCTTCTCTTGCATTTTCATCAGCGCCGTACATGCCTCCGGGTACTTGCCCGTATAGCTTGCGAATGAGGTAATAGTCATTGTACGTTGCATTAAGGAACATACTATCTTTTGCCTGCATGTAAAAAGTAGCTGGTTCGCGGAAACACTGTGCAACGTTTACATTATGCCAGTTGGGTAATTTATCTTTCTGCGTCCAGTCTGCTGTATTGCGATGAACCTTCTTTGCGAGATCGAGCAACCATTTATCACCCGTCCTGTTATACAACCAGTAAATACTGAAAAGATTATCACCACCGCGACTGTTTTCCCAATATAACTTCAATAGTTTTTCATCAGGAACTGTTGTTTGCCATTTAAAATACTTCGTCATGAACGGAATCACACGAGGATCCTTACTGTATTCGTAATACGATTGCATGCACCACAGCATAATCATGTTTGGCCATAAATCTGGCGATGCACCGTCATTATTGTTCTGATGTTCTTTTTCAATAACACTCGGCCCGAAGTAGCCATCCGGCCGCTGGCTTTGGAAAACTTTTTCCAACCATAGTTTCGTTTCGGCAATTATTTTTTCATCGTTTAAAATATAGCCAAGATCGCCATAGCCTTTTAACCAGTATGGTACTTCTTCCCAACCATGGTCACCCTGGCCATTTCCGCTGAACCACGCGTTATTTTTTTTGTCCAACCATGCGCTGATATTTCCCAGTTCGCCGGTTAAGCCATCACGTTGGAGTTCGAGATATTTAAGAATCCATCCCTTCGGTTTAATACTGCCGATCGGCAACTTGATAAAGTGCAGCGATGTCAGCGGCATTTTATTGGCCACATAATACTTGTTAGACATTGTTGTTGCAGTGCGTGAAACGGTTGTTACCTGCAAATAATTTTTCTGGGCGTTGGATTTATTGCTGATTAAAATAACTGTACAGGCAAGAATGAATAACCGGCATTTCATTATCTCAGGTTTAAATAAAATTATAAGAGACGTGTAAGATAACAGTATCCTGTTAAACGAGTGTACTGTTCATAATATCCCAATGATAATTGAATAGAATTATTGCATATGCTGCTGTAAAAACCTGAATAGATCATTGCGTATCGATTCTGCATCAAACATTTCTCCATAGTGCGGAGCGCCAGGCACCACAGTTAATTGGTTTTCTACACCAACAGTTTTAAGCCATGAACTTAAAATAATAGACTGCGTATTAGGAACTGATTCGTCTTTTTCACCTTGCACTATAAAAAAAGGCGGATCGTTTTTATCAATATAAGTTACAGGGCTTGCCTTTCTACCAATATCAGGACGCTTCAGCGGCATAGCGCCCAGCAGCTTTGCTACTGCATTGCGATCATTATTTATCGCAGTATCTGTACTATTTGCCAGCATAATAAAATCCGAAGGGCCATAAAAGTCAAGTACGCAACGGATATTGAAATGGGGCTTTACGCCGCCTGCATAAAAATCCGTTATGTTATTATTGTTCGATAGGCCAAGAAGTGAAGCAAGATGTCCGCCGGCTGAAAAACCAATCAAAGCAATACGCTTATTATCGATATTGAATTCGCCGGCATGTTGATACAAGTATTCGATGGCCTGGTTACAATCCTGTATCTGCGCCGGAAATACAGCTTCCGTGCTATACCGGTAATCAATAGACGCAAACGCATAGCCATTCTCGATAAAACCTTTTACTGTATTTTTCATATAGCTCATGTCAGCGTATTTATCGTTCAGCATCCAGGCGCCGCCATGAATCCAGACTACCAGTGGCAATTTCCCTTTTTGCTCTTTGGGAAGATATATGTCGAGCAGATGTTTTTTATGGGAATCGTTGGCATAGGGAATATTGCTATGCATCACAGTACCTTCCGGAAAGATTTTTTGTACGGGAGAATTTTGAGCAAACAACATTGTACAACCACAAAAGCTAAGAATTGTAAGTATTACATGACAAGCCATTCTGTTTTTCATTCCTGAAATTTTATAAAATGAAAGTTAACAAAAAACCGGTGTGATAACATTTTAATTGATATTCGCTAACGAAACCACAGTCATATGAACAGGCTTATAACCACCATTCTATTGCTATTTTTGTTTTCTCCTGCTATTTACGCCCAGGGCACACATATTGGTTTGAAAGATATTCTTCATGAGATGAACGATCTTTCATCGTTGCCTGCGTATAAAACCGGTACCTACTCGGCGGAAGTATCTACTTATGACAGGACAGGGTTGAACGATGACGGCTTTAACGGAACGTATTCATTTGTCCGGCGAAATGCAGATAGTACCCTTGTATTGTTTGATGTGAAAGGACCGGGAGTAATCAACCGGATATGGACACCAACACCGTCTGATGACAGCCTTGATTTTTATATTGATGATACAACCAGGGCTGCGTTTACAATTTGTTACCGCGATTTGTTTTCGGGGAAAGTATACCCTTTCGTTGCGCCTTTATGCGCCAATCAGCTTGGGGGTTTCTATTGCTATTTGCCTATTCCGTTTAATCTGTCCTGTAAAATAGTATTCAAAGGCAAAAGAACCATGTTTCACCAGATTGGTTACCGTCAATATCCTGCCGGAACAATAATTGACAAATTTCAGTTGCCGCTTCAACCACAGGAACAACAAGCATTGAATAAAATAAAATCAGCCTGGAGCAAAGAAGATATCACGGTGACGGACATGTACAAAGAAGGAATGAAGATCTCGACTCTCACAAAATCAGTGAAGATAAATCCAGGACAAACTGTTCCGGTTGTTGAAATAAAATCTGGCGGCAGAATTCTCGGGTTCGATTTAACGTCTTCAGTAAATGCTGAAAAGGTCGGCAAAGACATCGATCTCAAAATAACATGGGATGATGAAAAGATGGCGGCAGTATATTGCCCGATTGCAGATTTCTTTGGATATGCATTTGGTAAACCATCGATGAAAAGTGTAGTGATCGGTTCCGATAAGGGAAGAAACTATTCTTATTTTCCGATGCCTTTCGATCGTTCTGCTAAGATTGAGCTGGTTTACAGAGACAATGCTAAAAGTCTGCCAGTAACATTTCAATGCACTGTATATACCAACGATAAAAAAAGAGAGCAGGATAAAGAAGGTAAATTTTATGCGTACTGGAAAAGAAATAACCCCGTACCAGACGGGCAGCCGCATGAAATGCTGAATATAAAAGGCAAAGGACATTTTGCAGGAACAGTTTTACAGGCACAAGGATTAAAACCGGGAATGACTATATTCTTCGAAGGTGATGATTCCACGGTAGTGGATGGTTCATTAAGAATGCATGGAACCGGTTCAGAAGATTTTTTTAATGGCGGCTGGTATGCATTGATGGATACCTGGGATGCAGCAATGAGTTTACCATTGTCCGGTTCATTAGAGTATTCATTACCGCTTTGTCGTACCGGCGGCTACCGCTTATTCATCAGCGATAAAGTATCGTTTGAAAAATCTTTTTTTCATTCGATTGAACATGGCCCGGAACATAATCTTGCGCCTGCAGATTATACTTCGGTTAGTTATTATTATTGCAGTCAACCAAATGAACAAATTGTTACACCATCAAATCTGAACACAAAAATTTATTACCCGGATACACTCACATTATATCCTCAATTATTGAACATGACCGTAGGTGATGCGATAACGATTGATCCTAAATGGACATATCCCACCGGCGGAATGTCGTTTTATTTTACGGTAAAAAATGAAGGTGCACTGAGAATATCCTTAAAAGATATACCGGTTGGCAACTACAATATCTTTCTCGATTATGTCACTACACCGGAAAGCGCATCGTTTTCGGTATGGCAACGGCAAACGCAACTGAGCCAATGGATCGATGGATATAGTAAAGAAACGAACCGGCAGGAGATGAAAGAGATTGCGCCGGTTTCCATTACGTCGTTGAATAACACTATTTCGTTTGGATTCAGAACGAACGGGAATAAAAACAAATTTATACTCAATAGAATTCTGCTCGTAAAAAAATAAATATGCGTAAACAGAGCTCCTTGTTTGTTGTATCTCTTATGTTGCTGGTTCATGGTTATTCGCAACGAAAAGAGGTATTAATCTATCACCCGATTCAAACAGATAAAGATGGAAAAATAGTTTCATGGTATGATCCCAATCCTGGTAAATCCTATGATCATGTCATTAAACAGGTTTGGAACTTCTGGGATACTATGCGTCGTGATATGAACGGCCTTCCATATTATATGAATCACCAGGTATGGCGACCAACTATGAATGATCCAAGAGGTATTGGTGGCGATCAGCTATCGATGGCGCTTTCATCATGGAGATTATTATATGCTTATACCGGCAATGAACGGGTGAAGTCGAATATGTTCTTTATGGCGGATTACTATTTATTGCATGGATTTACGCCGACGAATTCTAAATGGCCGGATATTCCTTTTCCCTATAACACGCTTATTTACTCAGGTATCTATGATGGAGATATGTGCGCCGGAAAAGATTTCGCACAACCTGATAAGGCCGGCTCATTTGGGTTGGAACTGATTCATGTGTATAAGATCAATGAAAATAAATTGTACCTGGAAGCTGCTGAAAAAATAGCGAATACACTGGCGACTCATATTACACCAGGAAATATCAATTATTCTCCAATGCCTTTTCGGGTAAATGTATTTAGCAATGAAATTGCTTTGTTAAAAGGTCGTCCTGCGACTGGTACATGGATTGATACTGCGGGCTATACCAGTAACTGGGCGCCAACGATGCAATTGTTTTTGGATTTAATTGATCTGAAGGTCGGCGACGCCGGTGTGTATAAAAAGTCATTTGATATTTTGCTTGGCTGGATGAAGCAATACGCGATGAAAGAAAATAAATGGGGACCTTTCTTTGAGGATGTGGATTGGTATAGTGAAACACAAATCAATGCAATGACATTCGCGAGATTCATTATGGAGCATCAACAGTTTTTTCCGGAATGGAAAACAGATGTACAAAAGATAATTACATGGATACACAAGAATTTTTCTAATGAAAGCTGGAAGAAGTATGGAGTTACTGTCACCAACGAACAATCTGCCTACCAGGCGGCGGGCAATAGTCATTCGGCAAGACAAGCTGCTGATGAATTATTGTTTGGAAGTTTAACAGGCGACACAAGTTTTTATGCTAATGCTGTTCGTGAATTAAACTGGGCAACCTACATGGTGGATTTTGATGGCACAAATCGCTATCCCAAAGATGAACCATGGTTAACGGATGGTTATGGAGACTACGTGCGTCACTATTTGCGGGCAATGGATGTAGCGCCAGAGTTAACACCACTGGCGGAAGATCATATCATTTCTTCAACAGCCGTTATTCAACAGGCAGACTATTCAGGTACGTTCAATAAGTTCATCTATTTCAATTTTCAGAACATTGATAGCAATAAGGTGAATTTATTTTATCAAACTTTCGAGATCAGCGGAATTGAAAAAATTCGATTGAAAAAGAAACCGTCATCTGTTTTACTTGATTACAAAGCAATCACGGAAAATAAAACCGGTGAAGGCTTTGAATGGAAGCCAATGCAAACCGGCGGACTACTTATAGTGAGAAGAGAAAATGGTCGCAAAGTCGTGTTAATGAAATAAGCTTCGATGAGTTTTATTTTACAAAATGATAACCGATTCCAATAGTAGGGTAGTGGGCAAATAATTCATAGCGCCAGTCGGCCTTTACCATCAGGCGATGCGTAATATAACCTTCAATACCTGCTGAAAAAATAACGCCTAATCCAGATCGTTTGTCGTCATTATACTTGCTGTCATAATCGTGTTGTGTTTTTGTTTCGATGTAATCCAGCGATAGGCCAGCATCAACGTAAGGTCGGATAATGCCCTGCGTAAAACTATATTGAATGGTCATCGGTATGCTTACTATATTCCTGTACTGTGCTTTTTCAGAAGTGGTAAGGTCAGAGATATTCTTTACAATATGCGTTCTTTTATTTGTCATGTAATTTATTCCTGTGTTCAACGAAGTATTATTGTCAAGCGCCGGAAGTGTAAACTTTGCGATAATCCTGCCTGTATATTCATATTTACTTCCTGCTATAAATCCACCGGCATAGGCATAAAGTCCAAACCGGCTTTTATTCTTTTTATAAACGATTGCATTCTGCTCTGATGGTTGCAGGCAATCGTTTAAGCGGTTCACATAGTTCGACATATCTTTCTCTGTATAGCCGAGCCCATCCAATGACTTTCTGACTGCATCACAATTCACTGACAGAAAAAGAAGTTTATCCATATAATTCCCTTTCTCGCTTGAAAAGCCAAGGCTATTCGTATTGTCGTCGTATAAAAGATAGGTACTGTCGCGATAGGTATTGAGAACAAAAAATCGCTTATCCTGTTTCCAGAACATGTAAAGCCGGTAATAACCTTCGACCAATCGTTTTGCAAATCGTTCCTTTGGCAATGAATCCGCGGGGTCTGTAAATATGACTTTGTCATATGAATTACCTCCGGCATATCCAAAGCTGGTTATATCTGTTAACGTATACGTTGCAGGCGATGAAGAAAGATCAGTGGAAAACAAAATGCGGTCTTCGATTCTCTTTTCGGTTGTCAGGGAAACATAGCCTTTTACAGTATCCTCACTTCTTTTAATGATAAAGCCCGGAACGAGTTTTTCCTGGGAAAATAAAAACAATGGGATAGCAAGAAACAATGACAGAAGGAATTTTTTCATATGCAGACAGGTCTGGTGGTTAGACAAACAAAGTATTGAATATTTCAGATACTTCAAAAAGCTGTCGACTGTTTTACGTTGCTGATTTTTCGATACCCGGAATGCGGTTAACTTTCACGCTGTGGGTGATCTGCTTCAGAGTTGATATTGGTTTTTTTGGTAAATTAGTCTCGCCAAGCTTGAAAACGTAAAGTATTCCCGATCATTCTCCCCACCTTATAAAAACCTACCGGATTATTATTACCTGCATAAAACGATTTCAACAGTGAAAAATAAAATAGAAGTTCAGATTCTGACGCCGGCAACAAGGGAGAAACTGATAGAGCTGCGTGATGAAATTCGTAAAGTGGATGGATTAGGTGCTTTTGATCTTCAACTGCCACCTGCTCCGCTTACGCCCGGTAAGATGGATGGTGGATTGACCTTCCTGATTCTTGAAGCTGTTATTTCCGGAATGACTCACTTCACTGCTG
Source organism: Chitinophagaceae bacterium (assembly GCA_049840875.1). Classification (GTDB taxonomy): domain Bacteria; phylum Bacteroidota; class Bacteroidia; order Chitinophagales; family Chitinophagaceae; genus JAFDYH01. Next base: position 62,293 of record JASGJE010000019.1, read on the forward strand.
ATAAAACGCTTGAATATTACCAGGAAAAAATTGCTTCAATAACAAAACGTGTGTTGGGGACAGAAAGTCACGAATCACAAGAGGAGTCAGCAATCGAAGCGATGAGCGGCCCTGAGCCTGCACAAGACGAAAAATGGAAAGTGGCTATTTCTTCCAGCTCAAACGGAATAAAATCTGTGACGGCTTATGATGCGAATGGCTCAACCAATCTTTATACAAACCGCGAGTATTCTATCGATCCCGAACATACCTACGCAATATTGATTGGCACGAGTCAATATGATGACCGAGCAAACTTTTCACCGATACCGCCAGTGGCAGGTAACCTTGATGAAATGTACCGGGTATTGACTGATAAGACTATGGTTGGCATTCCTTATGAGAATGTAACACGATTGTATAATGAAAGCTGCATCAACATTAAAGAAGAATTAAGAAACATTAGTAGAATAAACGATATCAAAACATTGATTGTTTATTATTCAGGCCACGGACAGAACATGGGCAACAATCAATTGAGTTTAATTGCAAAGGATACCAGAAATATTGATGAAGAATTGCACAATGATCTTCCTTATTCTTACGTAGAGAAGATGATGAATTCATCGCAGGCCGATCAGAAAATCGTTTTCATCGACGCTTGTCATAGCGGACTGGCGGCACAAGGGAATAATAATGTTTTTGATTTCGAACCGGTAGTTGGTACGTTTACGCTGGCTTCCACATCGGCGGATGATTCTTCGTATTTCAAAAGAGATTCTGCAAATACATACTTCACCAGTTATTTGACTGACGCATTTAAAGAGGGTATCAAGAATAGTAACACGATGCTTTCGTTGAATGACCTTTTTGACTACACGAGTCAGAAGCTATCGAAAGCACGGCTACCAGCGCCTGTTTGCAAAGCACAATTAAAAAATATTGTTGCAGATAAATTTTATCTCAGCGGCAATCCGTCATTCTCGCTTGAAGCCAGGTTGAATATGCCGAAGGTATTGGCGCAGCAGGGACGTTATGAAGAAGCAAGGCGCGAATATATCCTGCTGGAAAAAGAATATCCAGAAAATCTTGCCTTGAGAAATGAGCATATCGAGTTTGAGCGGAATACTGAATTTAATCGTTTGGTAAAAGAAGGAGATCTCTTATTCTTCCGGGATAAAAATTTCAGAGCAGCACAAGCAAAGTATCGTGAAGCGCTGAACATAAAAAATGATGAGAACATCCGTGATAAAATCGCTGATTGTGAAAACAGTTTACTAAGTCAATCCAATCAACCACAGCCTCAGCCAATCAGGATGGAACAAAAATTGCCACCTGTACAAGAGAATAAAGAGCGAATTGTAAGGCGTGATCCTGAACCGTATAAAAAACCAGCGCCCCCACCACCGGTCAAGAAAAGCAAAATTCCTATAAAGGCAGGGATAATTATTCTTGCGGCATTAAGCCTGCTATATTATTTGTTGAAACCACATGGCGTAACGTTGAAAGATAAAGACGGTAATACATTTATCTATAAAGGTGATAAAAAGAATGAATTGCCGGATGGGCAGGGTGTAGCGAAATATAAAAATGGTAATTCTTATGACGGAGAATGGACCAATGGCTATATGGATGGTAAAGGCACTTTTACCTGGGCTAACGGTGACACCTACACTGGCTATTTCAAAAACGGCTATCTGAACGGTATTGGTGAAATGAAATACGATAATGGAAATGTTTATAACGGCGTGTGGAGTTCCGGTGTGATGCAGGGACAGGTAAAGGCCAAATTCAAGAATGGAAATTCTTATGAGGGTAACTGGTACAACAACAATGAAAACGGGTATGGAAAATTTACATGGGCAAACGGAGATACCTATGAAGGGAATTATAAAAATGGCACCCGGGATGGCTCAGGAACCTGCATCGTTCAAAACAGTGACTTGTACAATTGCCCCAACGCAAGAAAATACATCGGGTACTGGAGAAATGATTTGAAAGAAGGCTTTGGACGTTGTTTTGATATCAATGGCAACCTTATTTATGAAGGAAACTTTAATAATGATAAGCCTGTCTTAGCTTACCCGAACCGGCCTTAATCGAATTTAACTCAAGGGATGTAGCTATTTCCTCGTTGTATGTCTTATTATAAAACTTTTTTCCTTAAATGCATTAAAGGATTAAGAAGTGCCAATGAAAATTTTTCTTTTCTTTTCAATAAAATATACCGGCAGATAACGAATGTAATGATCATATCAATGGAATTTTATTGTTATAAATAATTTTTCCAGACTTATCTCTTACCACAAGAAGATAGATTCCTTTTCCTGAAGCAGAGGGAATCTGTATACTATGCTGGCTGATACCTGCAGTTACTTTCGCTATTGAACTTTTCACCTTAACGCCGGAAATCGTATACACATCAAAAACATAGTTCTCACCTGTTTTTGCTTTCACCTGGGCATTGATAGTATAATCAGAAGCATAGCTGTTGATTATTACGGAAGACGAAGCGTCATTTGCCGTGATGCGAACTGTTTTGGAATATGTTGTTGAACCGTCGATATCCAATTGCTGCAGGCGATAATAAACAACACCGGCATTTTCTTCCTTGTCAACTATCGAGTATGAATTGTTGTCGCGGCCAATGACAGGATTAACTGTTGCAATATCTTTCCATTCTTTACTGTCTTTACTTTTCTGAACAGTATAAAACTTTAAACTTTCTTCATCGGCAGCGGCCCAGTTGATAGTTGTTCCTGCAGAACCTGCCTTCGCATCGAAAGAAAGAAGTTTTACCGGCAATACCGTTTGCCAGTTAAAGAATGATTTGAAATAGATAGATGTTTGTCTTACCTGCGAACCGCCGGTTGTAATTGCACCGTTACGGTAAAGTATCGTGTTGATGTTTGTAAAATTCATCTGGAACATCGAACGCCTGTTGGCAGTATCAATGTTTGGATAATTATCGATCGTAGAAGTAGCCGTACTTCTTACACCATCAAAAGAAAAATTAAGATAGGTGCTTGGATCCAGCGCAAAGCTGCCGGGGGTTGCGGCCTGGATAAATTCTTTCAGAGCAGAAGCATCGCCGTCCACATCTACGCCGGTAACAGCAAGCGTTGGTAAAATGGTATCGATACTTGTACCTGCTTTTTTAAATACAAATTTCCAATCGATATACGAGGTATCATAAGCGCCGGCGCCAACATACGGCTGGAAAGCATCCCAATAACCAGCGCCGGTTGTATTGTCGATTTCAGAAAGCCATGCACCGCCTGTCATTCCCATGATGGTTACTTCAGCATCTATGCCTGTTTCCACATTCGGAAATGTATATACAGCTCCCACCTGCAGGTCAGTTCCGCTTTTTAATACGGGACTATTAAACGATAACGTTGGGTAATAGGAATCATTTCCCTGCGCTCCTGCGTTTGTAGTAAAAAAGAAAATCAATAATACAGAAGAAATAACTACGCTGCTGAATAAACGGATTGATTTGTTATTGCGTGTTGCGGGCACACGAAAAACTCGTGATGCCGGGGTAGAATTCGATTTCATTTTTGGGGTACGTTTTGAATAAGGCTTTCTTGGGATACCGGAATTCTTACCTCGTAAATTGTGAACACAAGATTAAAAAAAATACTTATAGATGCAAGTGTTTTTTCTTAACAAATCGTAATTGTACTTTAGCAAAAGAACTTGTTAGTTGAAAGACAATTATTTAAAATCAAAAAATTATCGATAGATGGTTCAATTCTGGCTGATCATGTAGTAGCCTCAAGTAATTTATCAGAAAAAGCGGACGAATGGAATAGGCGTGAATACTCATTTTGAAAAGAAGTAAAGGATGCTGCGTTGTCATTTAAATGACTTGTCAAGATATTCTTTCAGGATCAAAGCATGAGTGTGTAGTTCATCTGCTCCGGCAAATAAAAGCGTAATCAGTTTTTTATTTTGATGTGATTTTAAAAATTCCCTGGTAGCATTATTCATCTTTAATTCATTCATATATCTTTTCTGAAACTCTTTCCATTTTTCTGGTTCATGCCCAAACCATTTTCTTAATTCGGTAGTTGGCGCCAGTTCCTTTGCCCATTCATCAATTACCACTTTATCTTTTGTAAGGCCGCGGGGCCACAGGCGATCAACTAAGATTCTTAGACCATCTTTTTTGGACGGCGGTAAATAGATACGTTTAATATGAATCGTCCCCATGTTAAATGTTGTTGATTTCGTCGGAAATCTTTCTTATTTCAAAGAAAAACTTGTCAATACCCTTAGAGGTCATTTGATAAATTTCATTGCTGAAAATCTATAAGGAATCCAATTATTTCTTGTAAATATCCCATTTCTTAACAAATCTCTTTCTAAGTCATTTCTTATTGGAATGAAATTCGAAACCATCACATTCTATAGCAAGGTTTATTTCTTTTTGTAAATACCGTTCTTTGAATTTTTACAAATAATCGCAAACGATCCGAAATTAGGTGAAGCCTACAATTAGGTTTGTAGTTTCTACTCTTTATAAACTAATGACAGTTAGTTTTCCGCCTGATAGATTTCCAAAAACTCTTGTTACTGCTTAAATAAAACCCAAAGAAATTCCTCAATTTCTGGCTATAATTCAGGAAATTTGCAGTCCCATTTTAAAATGTGCAATATGAGCAAAACGCCTACTACGCTGTTTGACAAAGTTTGGGATAGCCATGTGGTTCGCAAAATTCAGGACGGACCAGACGTATTTTTTATCGACCGCCATTTTATTCATGAAGTAACAAGCCCGGTTGCCTTTTTAGGTATGGAAAGCCGTGGATTGAAAGTAATGTTCCCTGAAAAGACATTCGCAACCGCTGACCATAATACGCCAACAATTAATCAGCATTTGCCGGTAAAAGACCCATTGTCTGCCAACCAGTTGAAAGCATTGGAAACAAACAGTGCGAAGTATGGCATTTCTCATTGGGGGCTTGGTAACCCTAAAAATGGTATCGTTCACGTCGTGGGTCCGGAAAATGGTATTACCCTTCCCGGCATGACGATCGTATGTGGCGATTCACATACATCTACACATGGAGCATTTGGCGCTATTGCGTTTGGTATCGGTACTTCAGAAGTGGAAATGGTGTTGACTTCTCAGTGCATCATGCAGCCGAAACCAAAGAAAATGCGCATCAATGTAAATGGTAAGCTCGGTAAAGGTTTGACGCCGAAAGATGTTGTGCTTTATATAATCAGCGAACTGACCGCAGCCGGTGCAACCGGTTATTTTGTAGAATATGCCGGCGATGTGTTTAGAAATATGAGCATGGAAGGCCGCATGACGGTTTGCAATATGAGCATTGAAATGGGTGCCCGTGGTGGTATGGTAGCTCCCGACGAAACAACGTTCAACTACATCAAAGGAAAAGATAAAGCGCCAAAAGGTGAGGCGTGGGAGAAGTCGCTTGCTTACTGGAAAACATTGAAGACAGATGACGGCGCCACTTTCGATAAAGAATACAATTTTGATGCTGCAGATATCGAACCGATGATTACATACGGTACCAATCCGGGAATGGGTATGGGTATCACCAAACATATTCCTACGGCTAAGGCGATTGGCAGCAGCCAGGCTACTTATGATAAGTCACTTAACTATATGGGCTTTCATGAAGATGATGAAATGCTCGGTAAAAAGGTGGATTATGTTTTTATCGGTAGCTGTACCAATGGCCGCATTGAAGATTTTCGTGCATTTGCATCGATAATAAAAGGCCGTAAAAAAGCGGACCATGTTACTGCGTGGATTGTGCCTGGTTCGCATATCGTGGAGCAACAAATAAAAGATGAAGGCATTTTGGATATTTTATTAGAAGCAGGATTTCAATTACGTCAGCCAGGTTGTTCGGCTTGTCTTGCAATGAATGACGATAAAATTCCGGCTGGTAAATATGCCGTCAGCACAAGTAACAGAAACTTCGAAGGCAGACAAGGCCCGGGTGCGAGAACAATGCTTGCAAGTCCGTTGGTAGCAGCAGCGGCGGCGGTAACGGGAGTGGTGACGGACCCAAGAATCTTACTTGAAGAAGAAGCGACAGCTTGAGTTGGAATGTCTGATGTCGGATGGATGATGTCAGATTTAAAAACAATCTTCGAACGATAAAAAAATCAGAATTCATACATCAGAAATCAGCGATAAAAAAATGGCTTACGATAAATTCACAGTTTTAAAGAGCACTGCAGTTCCTCTTCCAATCGAGAATGTAGATACCGACCAGATTATACCTGCACGTTTCTTAAAGGCAACGGAAAGAAAAGGTTTTGGTGACAACCTTTTCCGTGACTGGCGCTATAACGGTGATGATACACCGAAGAAAGACTTTGTGCTAAACAATCCAATCTATTCCGGAAAAATTTTAGTAGGAGGCAAAAACTTCGGAAGCGGAAGCAGCCGTGAACACGCAGCGTGGGCGATTTATGATTATGGATTTCGTTGTGTAGTGTCGAGCTTTTTTGCTGATATCTTCAAAGGCAACTCGATGAACATCGGGATATTGCCGGTAACTGTAAGCGAAGGTTTTTTGGATAAAATATTCAAATCCATCGAAGCTGATCCAAAGGCTGAGTTTGAAGTAAATCTCGGTGAGCAAGTTATTCGAATATTAGGCTCGAAAGACTCCTCCTTTGGAGGAGGTTTGGAGGAGGCTTTTGATATCAATGGTTATAAGAAACATAACCTGATGAATGGCTACGATGATATCGACTACCTGCAGGCAATGAAAAGCGATATCAAAACCTTCGCTGAAAAAAGCTTGTATTAATAATAGAAGATGGACTACAGTACGAGCATTTTTCATTTTTTCGTTTTCATTTTTAATTAATGCCAATACGCCACATTGAAATAATGGATACCACTCTCCGCGACGGTGAACAAACCAGCGGAGTATCCTTTTCAGCCTCTGAAAAATTAACGATAGCCCAGCTTTTACTCACAGAAGTGAAAGTTGACAGAATTGAAATAGCTTCTGCAAGAGTTTCCGAAGGCGAGTTTGATGCGGTAAAAAGAATTACAAAATGGGCAAAGGCAAACGGTTTAATTAATAAAGTAGAGGTTCTCACATTTGTGGATGGTGAAGTATCGGTGGACTGGATGATAAAAGCAGGCGCCAAAGTGATGAACCTGCTGACAAAAGGCTCTCTGAATCACCTTACTCACCAATTAAGGAAAAAACCGGAACAACATTTCGCAGATATAGCGGCCGTAGTTGCATTAGCGAAGAAAAAGGGAATTGATACGAATGTCTATCTTGAAGACTGGAGCAATGGAATGCGTCATTCCAAAGATTATGTTTTTCAATATCTAGATTTCCTCGCGACGCAGCCTGTAAAAAGAGTAATGCTGCCGGATACACTTGGCATTCTTATTCCTTCGGAGGTCTACGAATTTGTTTCGTCTATCGTAGAGCGATATCCGAAAATCCATTTCGATTTTCATGGGCATAATGACTATGATTTAGGAACAGCGAATGTGCTCGAAGCTGTAAAAGCGGGTGCACATGGATTGCATCTTACAGTGAATGGAATGGGTGAGCGGGCAGGCAATGCGCCACTGGCAAGCGCGGTGGCTGTATTGAATGATTTTATGCCGGAGGTGAAAACCAGTGTAAATGAAAAGTCGTTATACAGCATCAGTAAAATGGTAGAAACATTTTCTGGTGTCCGTGTTCCGACTAACAAACCTGTTGTTGGTGAAAATGTATTTACGCAAACAGCGGGTATACACGCTGATGGTGATAAAAAGAATAAACTCTATTTCAGTGATTTGATGCCGGAGCGTTTCGGTCGTCAGCGTAGATATGCATTGGGCAAAACCAGCGGCAAAGCAAATATTGAAAACAACCTGGCACGGTTAGGTATTCAGTTATCTGATGCCGATTTAAAGAAAGTAACACAACGTATCATCGAGTTGGGCGATAGAAAAGAAGTAGTAACACCAGCAGATTTACCCTATATCATTTCAGATATCCTCGACAGCAATACGATTGAAGATAAAGTGCGGATTGAAAACTATGTGCTCACACATTCAAAGAATCTGAACCCCTCTGTAACATTAAAAGTTACAGTAGATGGAGAAACATTTGAAGAACATGCACAAGGAGATGGGCAATATGATGCATTCATGAATGCATTGAAGAAAGTGTATAAGCAGAAGAAAATCGAGTTGCCGGTGTTAACCGATTATACCGTTCGTATTCCTCCCGGTGGCAAGAGTGATGCGTTGTGCGAAACAGTCATTACCTGGAGCCATAATAACAAAGAATTTAAAACAAGGGGTCTCGACAGCGACCAGACAGTATCGGCGATAAAGGCAACGCAGAAGATGTTGAATATAATTTAGGGAAGGCATAAAAGAGAGAAGGCAACGAGGCATAAAGGCATCGAGGCAACAAGGTACAAAGGCAACAAGGCAACGAGAGATAAGAGAGATAGATACTAAAGACAGTTAGTTAAAAATAAATTGGGAGAGGTAAAGACATATAGGGATTTGATAGTTTGGCAGAAGGCAATGCAGCTGGTCACTGATATTTATAAATCAACAAAATCTTTCCCGTCAGACGAATTGTATGGATTAACCAGCCAGCTTCGGCGATGCGCTGTCTCTATTCCAAGTAATATCGCTGAAGGTTATGGCAGAAATTCAACAGGAGATTATAAGCGCTTTTTACAAATTGCTGCAGGTTCTGTGTTTGAATTACAGACACAAGTTGAAATTGCACTTAATCTTAGCTACATTAACAAAGAAAATTTTGACATATTATTTAACCTTGCCAAAGAAGTAGAACTCATGCTTCTGGCATTAATCAGAAAAATTAATTGAACAGCACGCAATACTCGATGCCTTGTTGCCTCGGTGCCTTGCTGCCTTAAACACTCAGAAATGGCAAACAAACACATCTTAATCGTTCCAGGAGATGGAATAGGACAAGAAGTAACAGCAGTAGGAAAAAAGGTTTTAGATAAAATAGCAGCGAAGTTCGGGCATACGTTCACGTATGACGAAGCGCTGATTGGTCACGTTGCGATTGAAGCGACAGGTCAGCCGCTGCCGGATGAGTCACTGGAAAAAATGAAGAAGTCGGATGCTGTTTTATTTGGTGCAGTAGGTCATCCGAGGTATGATAATGATCCATCAGCAAAGGTAAGACCAGAGCAAGGACTGCTGAAGATGAGAAAGGAGTTAGGATTATATGCGAATCTTCGGCCGATAAAATTATTCGATGAATTGCTCGGCGCTTCCAGCATCAAACCTGAAATATTGAAAGGCGCTGATATTTTATTCTTCCGCGAATTAACAGGTGATATTTATTTCGGTGAAAAAGGAAGAAAGAACAACGGTGACACAGCTTACGATGTAGCAGAGTACAGCCGTTATGAAGTAGAGCGTATCGCCCGTAAAGCTTTTGATGCAGCAAGAACAAGAAAAAAGAAGTTGTGTTCTGTAGATAAAGCAAACGTGATTGAGACTTCACGTCTTTGGAGAGAAGTGATTCAAAAAGTTGCAAAGGAATATCCTGATGTAGAGGTAGAACATCAGTTTGTTGATGCTACTGCGATGTTACTGATAAAAGATCCTCGCCGCTTTGATGTAGTGGTAACAGCAAACCTGTTTGGAGATATTCTTACGGATGAAGCTTCCCAGATTGCAGGCTCAATGGGTATGTTGGCAAGCGCTTCAATTGGCGATGGTACTGGCGTCTATGAACCGATTCATGGTTCTGCGCATGATATTACTGGTAAAGGTGTTGCCAATCCATTGGCATCTATTTTATCGGCAGCTTTATTGTTGGATATTTCATTTGGAATGAAAGCAGAATCTGAAGCAGTTATCAATGCAGTTGATAAAGTATTGAAATCAGGCTATCGCACAAGAGATATAGCGGATGCGCAAACGGCAACAGATAAAATATTGGGCACTGAAAGAATGGGAGAAGAAGTGTTGAAATATCTGTAAACGAAATTTTCTAATTGTAAAAAAGGCATACATCCGGATGTATGCCTTTTGTTATTTTATAACTGCATTGCTTCAATTTTCAGTTTTATCTTCTTTCGTAACGAAGATCATGAATAAACCAAACACTAAAAAAGCAATACCGGCATACATATTTCTTGCTGATGACAGCAATTCACTGGTGAAATAACCAATCAACAGTATCAGTGAAACGATTGTAAAAAATAATCCTATGATAAAGCTAAGCTCTGTAGATCGTTTTGACATATAATTCTATTTAGAAAAAAATAATGTTGAGTAAAATTGTTATTGCCAGCAACACGATTGCCAGTGGCACCACCCGCATATACCATTTCCGTTCCGTGTACTTTGGCTTTTCCGTGAGTGAATAGACAAGCCCTTTTAATTCCTCATCAGGCTTTGGTTTTGTAGCGAGACTTACAAGGATTGTTGTTACAAAGTTTGCAATCCATGAAACACCCGCGACAATAAATGCTTGTCCCATTCCACTTTTTATTGTATAGAGTTCTGTGATCCACCCCCCCTTACCTTCCGCAACAGTTAATCCATGTGTTAAAGCGGCTGCAATAGTTCCGGCGAGTAAACCCCAAAAGGCTCCGTGACCGGTCGTTCTTTTCCAGAACATGCCCAATAAGAATGTTGCAAACAATGGACCATTTACAAAACTAAACACCAATTGGAGGAAGTCATTGATATTATTGAAGCCTTTTGCGATGTATGCCGTCATCACTGAAAAAAGGATACCTGCTACCGTTATAAATTTTCCAACAATAAGATAATGTTTATCTGATTTCTTTTTTACAAAATACGCCTGGTAAATATCAAACGTAAATACGGAGTTGAAAGCAGTTACGTTCCCTGCCATACCACTCATAAACGATGCGATTAATGCAGTGATACCGACGCCTAACAAACCGCTTGGATAATAATGTGCGATCAGCGATGGCAATGTCATTGTATAATCCAGTTGACCATCTGTACCGGTCGGTATCGCATATCCTTTTGAATGCAATGCAGGTTGCATCATTGCGATTGCAATTACACCTGGTAAAACAACAATGAGCGGCATCAGCATTTTCGGAAGAGCAGCCACAATCGGAGTGCGTTGTGCTTCGCCCATATTCTTTGCAATCATCGCTCGTTGTACCACCAGGAAATCTGTACACCAGTAGCCGAATGACATTACAAATCCTAATCCAAAGATCAAAGACATCGCATTTATTCCCATCGGATTTGAATTAGCATCACCCATATATTTCCAGGCATGTGTCAACTCTGGTTGCAGGTTTGCTTTGATATTTTCCCAACCACCAGCATCCTGCAATGCAACGATTACAAGTGGTGATAAGCCTAACACAATTAAAAAGAACTGCAGTACTTCATTATAAACTGCACTCGTCAGTCCGCCAAGAAATGTATAAATCATCACAATACCTGCCGCCATCCAGATCGATACATCAAAGTCCCACTTCAGAATAACTTCCAACAGTTTCGCCAACGCAAATAAAGAAATGCCGGAGGAAAACACCGTCATCACGGCAAATGAAATTGCGTTTAATCCTCTTGTTTTTTCATCAAAACGTAATGATAGATATTCAGGAACACTTCTTGCACGACTGCCATAATAGAATGGCATCATAAATACACCTAAGAAAACCATTGCGAATATGGCGCCTACCCAATAGAAATGAACGGTCATGATGCCATACTTGGCCCCTGATGCGACCATGCCTAATACTTCCTGTGCACCAAGATTTGCCGAAATGAAAGCAAGACTTGTAATCCATAATGGAATGTTGCGGCTGCTGGAAAGAAAGTCATTACTGGATTTTATTTTTTTCTTGATTATAAAACCAACCGTAATAACAAACACAAAGTAAATCGCGATAATCAGGTAGTCTGCAAAATGTAATCTCATAGCAATCGTTAAAAGCGAAAAATTAAAAATGAAAAATCAAAAATTTCGACTTGTGAGGCGCCAATGTTGAGTTGAAGTTTGTAATCCTTGTATAGAGAACCTCAAACATCGAACCTCAAACCTCAAACAATTCATAGCTCACAATATATTTCTTTCAATTCATTATTCAATCCTGTGTTGTCTGAAAATATACGAACGACTAATCAGCCAAGCGTTGACTGTCTTGCAATCAATGTGGAAGGAATTACAATATTGTCGGTTGGTAAATGCGAATTACTTTTTTCAACTGCTTTAAACAGCATTGTTGAAGCTGTCTTGCCTATTTCAAAAGCGGGTTGCGTGATTGTAGACAATGGCGGATTCAGAATGGAAGCCGTTTCAAGGTTTGAAAAGGCAATTACTTTCAGATCCTGTGCTATTCGCAGCGAAACCTTTTGCGCTGCAACATATGTCTGTATTGCTATTTTTTCTACAGACGCGACAATACCATCCGGACGATTTGTACCGGTCAGTAATTTAGTTATAAAAGATTCGTTACTTTTTTCCGAATTACGATCATAAAGAACCATGATGTCTTTATTCAAAAAACCATTTTCATTTAATGCAGCACGAAAACCTGCTGCACGTTCTTTACAAATAGACAATGATACCGAGTGTGAAAGAAAGACCGGATGTTTACAACCTTGTGCCAATAAATGTTTTGCGGCATTGTACCCGGATTCAACGTCGTTGGTGATTACTTTTATTGTAGGTATACTTTCCATCTGCCGGTCAAAAAAAACAACAGGAATACCAGCGGATTGCAATTGCAAAATATGATCAGGATTTTTTGTTTCCCGGCTTACTGAAATCAGCAAGCCATCTACACGGCCATTGCGTATTTCGTCCAATATGTTTTTTTCAATGCTGTATTTTTCGTGAGAAAGATAAATGAGTACGTGGTAGCCTTTTTTTTCTGCTACAGATTGAATACCGTTTATCGCAAGAGCGAAAAAACTGTCTGCTATTTCGGGCATCACAATCGCTATCGTTTTGCTTTTCTTTTTGCGAAGACTGCTGGCGTAGGGATTTGGTGTATAGTTCAGTTTCGCAGCAAGTTCCAGTACTTTCTTCTTTGTTTCAGCGCTTATCTCATGACTGTCTTTCAACGCTTTTGAAACGGTTGATTTTGAAATCTTCAATGCGTCTGCCAATGCCTGTATATTGATGGTACTCATCGATGTTTCTACTAAAAAAATTTTTTGCTTTAATTGTACAATGGTAGCAATGCAGATGAACGGAGCCCACCTTCGGCGGGCAGGCGTCGCAACCATCGATCAATCAGGACTATGCCGTTTGTTATCATTATTATAAGTAAGCCTCAGTTACGAAACCGGTTTCGTAAATAAAGATCATTGATTATTATTGGATTTTGACAAAAATTCAGAATTTACAGTGTCAAAATAATTTATCACTCCAACTTTGCCTGCCATGAATACAGCAAGCCAGTTATCAGAAAAAGAAATCAATCCGCTCGGAAGTCTTGATGAATGGGAAGACGATGTATTGAAACGTTATCCTGAGCCAGACACAATTGCAACAGCAAAAACGAAAGAAGAATATCGCAACTACGAGGAGCCAGGCAGGGACACTGTCCGTGAATTCTATCGGTTGAATCATACTTACCAGAGTTATGATTTTGTGACAGGGAAAAAAGAACAGTACCTGAAGTTTGATAAAAAGACGATGCCTGTATGGGATGCTTTCCAGTTTTTGAATCAATTGGTAGATGATTCAGATCCGGATACAGATCTTGATCAGTTTCAGCATTTGTTACAAACATCTGAAGCTATCCGCAGAGACGGACATCCGGATTGGATGGTGTTGGTAGGGTTACTGCATGATATGGGTAAAGTGCTTTGCTTGTTTGGTGAACCTCAATGGGCTGTTGTCGGAGATACCTTCCCGGTAGGCTGCGGTTATTCAAACAAAGTTGTGTATCCTGAGTTTTTTGTAAATAACCCGGATATCAGCGATGATCGGTACAACACAAAGTATGGTGTTTATTCTCCCAATTGTGGATTGAGAAATGTGCATATGAGCTGGGGACACGATGAATATGTTTATCACATGATGAAAGATAGTTTGCCGGAAGAAGGATTATACATGCTCCGCTATCATTCATTTTATGCATGGCATCGCGAAGGTGAATATGATCATTTGTTAGATGATCATGATCGTGAGATGCTGAAATGGGTGAAATTATTTAATCCGTATGATCTCTATTCTAAAAATCCAACGCCCCCGGATTGGAATGAGCTTCGTCCTTACTACGAAAATCTTGTAAAGAAATATTTGCCAGCAGAATTAAAATTCTGATTTGACGATAAACAGATGAAAAGCCTGTAAAAGATATTTTACAGGCTTTTTACTTTATGAGTAAACAAGAAAAAGTCAGGCTGCCATTTCTATTTTGAAAGCAAGACTAAACCAGGAAAAGAAAACACCATCACGATTGTTGGAATCAGCATTCCATTCCTGTCCAAACAAACAAGGTTCATGATTACCCCGCGCAAACTCGCCAATGCCAACCATTGCATCTTTGCTTTGAAGGCGAAATCCGTATGTTTTGTTTTTTGAAAGATAAATACGTGGCATCATAAAGCTAAGCCACTCACCTTCGTCCTTTAAAGTAGCAATCACCGAAGAGTTGGCGATTGAAAGATTCCAGTGTTTTTGAGTTTCGTCAAATTCATACAATGTTAGTTGTATGTTTCCCGGCCGTTGTATCATGCTTGCATACACCTGGATATTATCAAGATATCCTTCATCCGGACATTTGAACGTTTGGCCTCCGAAATGATCTACTGTTTCGTCTTGTAGATGACCAACCCATGTAGTTGTATTATTCTTTGTCTGGCTCAGAATCGGGCGGATGGCGGCTGCATTTTTCATTGTTTCCATTTTCACAAAAGTTTTAAAGTTGAAAAATCTGCAGTGTAGTTTTGAAAGAACTGTTGGTTTATAACAATTATTGTGCTTCTTTATTATTGATAAAATATTTTTCTTGCATCCTTATATTTCAATTCCGTGGCATAATTTTTTAAGTTGTGAACGATTTTATTTTTATGTAGTTGACACTATGTAGTTAGTTTTAAAGAAAAGATGCGGTTTGACTTTAACAATTAATAAGGGTTTAAAATAAAATTTACTTATTCTGATTTTGGTTAAAGGCCACTGGTTGTGTGTTTGATCTGCTTTTTACTACTCTATTTTATCTGAAAATCGCCTGGATACGCCTACTGTTGTTCTGAGTTTCTGCCCAAAAAAATTGTGGGTTTTATTTTAGCACAAACCGTGTGAATTTAATCGGCTTTGAGACTAAAAACTTTTTTAAATTGTGTAAGACTTTGGTGGATTTGTGGATAAGGATGGTGATTTGTGAATAAGCTTGTGGAATGGGCGTGAATAACAAAAAATACTGATTTACGTATTTCCAACGCAATTTCTGAATTTATATTCGCCGTCCGACTACAGGGCAACATTCCGATAACGCTGAGATAATAATTTCTTAAGACAAGACTGGAATATCAACCCAAGGTCATCTGCCGAAAGGTGGAGTGATTATTTAACCCATTTTATTCTTTTAAATAGCTGATGGATCTTACTAACCTGAATCGTGACCGGAAGCAACGCCGGAAATCGTCTCCTGACCTGAGCACCATGGTATACGGGAAAGTTCCTCCCCAGGCCAAAGACCTGGAGGAAGCCGTGCTCGGTGCAATAATGCTTGAAAAAAGCGCTTTCGATACCGTTATTGAAATACTGAAGCCGGAATGTTTTTATGTGGAAGGACATCAGCGCATTTTCCGCGCTATGCAGGGACTGGCGCAAAAAAGCCAACCAATCGATATTTTAACGGTCGTTGAAGAGCTCCGTTTCCGCGAAGAACTGGAAATGGTTGGCGGCGCTTATTATGTTACCAAGCTGACCAATGCCGTTGTGTCTGCGGCTAACATAGAAGCACATGCAAGAATTATTTTGCAAAAATTTATTCAGCGGGAACTGATCCGCATCAGTGGCGAAATTATCGGTGATGCTTATGAAGACAGCACTGATGTTTTTGATTTGCTGGATGATGCTGAAAGCAAATTGTTTGAAATAACCAACAATCACCTCCGGAAGAATTTCGATACCATTGACTCCGTATTGGTAAAAACGATTCAGCGTATCGAAGATCTTCGTCACAGGAATGAAGATGTAACCGGGGTTCCAAGCGGTTTTCCTTCGCTTGACCGTGTAACGTACGGTTGGCAAAATACCGATCTTATTATTCTTGCTGCCCGTCCTGCAGTTGGTAAAACAGCATTTGCGCTTAACCTTGCCCGTAATGCAGCGTTAAGCAGTTCCAAGCCGACACCGATTGCATTCTTTTCACTGGAAATGAGCGCCGGCCAGTTGGTACAACGTATTCTTTCTGCAGAAAGTGAAATCTGGTTGGAGAAAATATCACGCGGTAAGATGGAGGAGCATGAGATGAAGCAGTTGTATGCAAAAGGCATTCAACGGCTGGCCCAGGCACCGATTTTTATTGATGATACACCTGCCCTGAATATTTTTGAATTAAGAGCAAAATGCCGACGCTTAAAAAATAAACACAACATAGGGTTTGTAATTATTGACTATTTGCAATTGATGAGTGGTACCGGTGATAACAAAAGTGGTAACCGTGAACAGGAGATCAGCAATATTTCCAGAAACCTGAAAGGATTGGCAAAGGAATTAAGTATACCGATCATCGCATTATCACAGTTAAGTCGTGCAGTTGAAACGAGAAAAGAAGGAAATAAAATGCCACAGTTGAGCGACCTGCGCGAATCCGGAGCTATCGAGCAGGATGCGGACATGGTAATGTTTTTATACCGGCCAGAGTATTATGATATCACCGCCAATGAAATGGGTGAAAACAATCGCGGTGAAACCCATGTGCGTATTGCAAAGCATCGTAATGGTTCGCTGGAAACGATAAAGCTCAAAGCACTTTTGCATATACAAAAATTTGTTGAAGATGATGGCGATGGATTTTCAGCCATGGGTCTGCCCGGCGGAAGTTGGAAGCCTGTCTCAGATGCTGATGGAGGCGGCGCAAAAGTGTTTATACAAACAGGAAGTAAAATGAATAATGGCGGGTCATTCGGTGAGGATGATGACGCTCCTTTTTAATATTTTATAACAGTGAGAATACCAATACAACGAACTCTCCAGCCGGAGAGTTTTTTATTTGGGGGATTTGAAGATTCATTGATAAAACTTGTATTATTTTCGGACAAAGTTTAGACTAAAAAAATGAATCATTGGCAGAACAGGCTTAGTATTTTTTTGCTTCTATTTTTATTTTCCATTGCATCATCTGCGCAAAGAGGTGATACAGTCTTAGTGAGTCAATTTGGGTTACATGCAAATTCACGGGAGAATGCCGTCAAAGCTGTTCAGGCAGCATTGGAATTTTGCAAAAATAAAAAGCAACCAGTATTGGTTTTTCCGAAAGGCCGCTATGATTTCTGGCCGCAGTGGGCTACAGAGAAAGAATATTATGAATCAAATACGACTGCGATAAACCCTAAACGATGTGCTACCTGGATATATGATTTTAATAATCTCGTGATTGATGCCAACGGTTCTGATTTTATTTATCACGACCGCATACAACCATTTACGATTGATAGCAGCAGCAACATCACAATCAAAAACGTGAATATCGATTGGGATATTCCACTCACTGCACAGGCGACGATAAAAGATACTGCTGCTGATTATATCGATATACAAATCGATACAATTGCCAATCCTTTTGTTATTGAAGAAGATAAAATTGTTTTTATTGGTGAAGGATGGAAAAGTAAATGGTGGGCATCGATGGAATTTCAGCCTGATACAAGGTTAATTGTGCCGAAGACAGGCGACAATGGTGTAATGGGCGATAACTGGGAAGATTATAAAGCAGAAAAGGTGTCTGCAGGAATTATCCGACTTCATTACAGATTTACAAGAAAACCTTCACCTGGAAATGTTATCGTAATGCGTCACAGTGAACGTGATCATGCGGGCATTTTTATAACCAGTAGCAAAAACATACATCTTGATCATATAGATATCTATCATACTGCGGGATTGGGCGTATTATCCCAGTATTCGGAAAATCTTTCATTTGAGTATCTCCGTGCCGTGCCGAATAAACGAAAAGGACGTTACTATAGTGCACATGACGACGGTTGTCATTTTTCAAATTGTAAGGGAAAAATTGTTGTTGATCATTCGGAATTCGAAGGATTGATGGATGATCCGATTAATATACATGGAACTGCTGTGCAAATAATCGAGCGGAAATCGCCGACGGAGTTGCTATGTCGGTTTATGCATGAACAAAGCATAGGAATGAAATGGGCTGAACCCGGGGATTCAATTGCCTTCATTCATCATGAAACGATGCAAACCTTCGCGTTTGGGGTTGTTGTTAGCTTTAAAGCGTTGACTAAAGAAGATTTTTTGCTGACATTCAACAAACCTGTACCTGGAGAATTGCTTTTAAAAGATGCACTGGAAAATCTTACATGGACGCCTGACGTAGTTATCAGCAATTCTTTATTCTCGGTTAACCGGGCCCGTGGTATATTGGTTTCCACTCCCGGCAAGGTGATTATTGAAAATAACACATTTTCTTCCAGCGGTTCTGCAATACTGATTCCTGGCGATGCCAATCAGTGGTTTGAATCAGGTGCAGTGAAAGATGTTATGATTCGCGGTAATAATTTTACAGATGCTTGCCTCACATCCATGTACCAGTTTTGCGAGGGTATTATCAGTATTGACCCTGAGATACCGAAGCTTGACAAGAACAAACCGTTTCATAGAAACATTACGATTACAGAAAACAACTTTCATCCCTTTGATTATCCTGTTTTATATGCGAAATCTGTAGATGGTCTTACATTTTCAAACAACACGATTACGAGAAGTAATCGATTCGTTCCATTTCACTCGAGGAGATCGATGTTTACTTTTCTGGCTTGTAAAAATGTAACTATTGCAGGCAATCAATTGCAGGGAGATGTATTGGGAAAAAATATTTCGGTGGAGCAAACGGCTGTCAATGATTTAAAAATAAGCCCGAAAGGAATTTTTAAAATTGAAATCAACAAGAATAAGAATTGATGCTTCCTTATTTTTATATTGATCAGTTTAACGCCAGGCAGCAATCAATCGTTCTCGATGAGGATACATCGAAGCATATTGTACAGGTATTGCGGATGAAGAAAGGAGAGAAGATTAACCTGACAGATGGCAAAGGCAACTTACTCACAGTAGAGATTGAAGATGAACATAAAAAACATTGTGGTGTAAGCATAATTGACAAACAATTTATTTCAGCTCCAGCGTCTGCTATAACTATTGCTGTTTCGTTGATAAAAAATACCAGCCGCTTTGAATGGTTTTTGGAAAAGGCGACAGAAATCGGTGTGCAATCCGTCATCCCGCTGATTTGTGAACGGACAGAGACAGAAAAATTCCGTGCAGATCGAATGAAAAATATCCTTGTAAGCGCCATGCTTCAATCACAGCAGAGCTGGTTGCCCGTGCTGAGAGATCCGGTTTCATTTACGCAGGCGATTGAAGATGCAATCGAAGAACAAAAGTTTATCGCTCATTGTATTGATAGTGATAAAAAACAATTAGCTGATGAAATTAATTTTCTATCTCATTCAAAAATTATTCTCATCGGTCCCGAAGGAGATTTTACACCGCAGGAAATTGATTTGGCTTTGAAGAATAATTTCAAACCGGTCACGTTAGGAGATACCAGGCTAAGAACAGAAACAGCCGCGTTGGTAGCTGCAACAGTATTGAAGTTTCATTGATAGATATTTACATCCTTGTCTTCCCGTTTCCCCTTTCACGTTTCACAAAACAATTACTTCGCCATATCTGAGCGATTTGGGTCATCTTTATTCAGCCTTGGCTCATTTAATTGCACCACTCTTTTTTTCGCCTGGCGTTTTATCATTGTCATATTCAACACTTCAACGATGAAAGAAAAAGCCATTCCGAAGTAGATATAGTTTTTTAAGTGCAATTTTTCTGCCTGTTCAGAATCCCATCCTTCAATAACAAGACTGATACCGATCATTACAAGAAATGAAAGGGCCAGCATTTTTAATGTAGGATGCTTATGAATGAATTCAGAAATCTTGGGACTAAACAAGAACATTACGATCATTGCAATAACAACGGCAGCAATCATTATTTCAACGTGCTTTGCTGTACCACCAGCGGTAATAACGCTATCAAAAGAGAAAACAGTATCGATAACGATGATCTGTACTATCGCTTGTCCCAGTGTAAGCAATTTTTTATTTTCTGCATTCAGGTTGGGGTCTTCGCCTTCCAGCTTGTGATGAATTTCACGTACCGATTTATAAATCAGGAAAAGACCACCACCCAGCATGACGATGCTTGCGATATCAAAACCTTTATCAAAAACAGTAAATAACGATTTACCACGTTGTGAAAGCAACCAACCCAATGCCATTAGCAAGAGACTACGTATAATAATACCTGCTATCATCCATGAGGTGCGGGCCTTCTTTTGATCTTTACCAGGCAGGCGATTGAGAATAATGCTTACGAAAATAACATTATCAATGCCTAACACAATTTCAAGAATAACGAGGACAAAGAAGCTGATGATACTTTCGCTGGTTAAAAGGTGTGACATATCCTGGTTTAAAATTCAAATTAAAGGAAAAATTAAAAACTATGCGATTGAAGACGAAGGAAGCAGTAAAATAGATTACAGCCCACGACAAATTTTTTTCACGATCCCCGGCCCTTCATAAATAAAACCTGTCCAGACCTGCATTAATGTTGCTCCGGCATCTTTTTTTTCTTTTGCATCAAAAGCATTGAAAATTCCACCCGAAGCGATAACCGGAATTTTTCCCATCGATTTTTTTGTTATATAACTTAAAACTTCAGTAGAGCGTTCTCTGACCGGGGCTCCACTCAGCCCGCCTGCACCGATAGTCGTTACATGTTGCTCATCAGTAACAAGCTTCGAACGATCAATCGTAGTATTGGTTGCAACCAATCCATCTAATTTTATTTCCAATGCAAGATCGATTACATCATCTACCTGTTCCCAGGTAAGGTCTGGCGCTATCTTCAATAAAATTGGTTTAGAATGTGCTTTACCGTTATTGATCATTTGCAAATGCATCAGAATTTTTCTCAGCGATTCTTTCTCCTGTAATTCGCGAAGGCCGGGTGTATTAGGCGAACTTACATTAACAACAAAGTAGTCCACGTATGGATGCAATTCTTTAAAGCAAATTTCATAGTCTTTCCATGCATCCTCGTTGGGGGTGATTTTGTTTTTGCCGATATTACCTCCGATAATCAGGTGTGAGGTGTGAAGTGTGAGTTGTGAATTAGAATCACTTTGACGATTGACGATTGACCATTCACGTAATCGTTCTGCAATCACTTTCACTCCATCATTATTAAATCCCATCCGGTTAATCAATGCTTTATCTTTCGGTAAGCGGAATAAACGGGGTTTATCATTGCCTGCCTGCGGCAATGGTGTTACCGTCCCGATTTCAACAAAACCAAAACCCAACGTTTCCAATTCACGTAGATACCGTGCATTTTTATCGAAGCCAGCACCGAGGCCAACGGGATTTTTAAAATGAAGGCCGAAATACTTTTTCTCGAGACGATGATCATTTGCATTAAAACACCATGCAATAATTTTTCGCAACGGAGGCAGTTTACAAAAGACTTTCAATGTGTTCATTGAAAAATAATGTACCCATTCTGTTGGGAAGAGAAAGAGAATATTGCGAAGAAGCTTATACATACAACCGGCGAAGATAAAGTAAGTTCTGCGATGGTTTGGAAGACAGCATTGATTAGGCTAACTTTGGGTAAAAGGTTGCATAAACAACCAATACGGTTTATGGTTTGATGTTTATTGTTTGAGAAGCTGTAAACAAAATAGCAAGTCGCTGAATGGAAGGGTAAACCATAAACTTCAAACTAAAAACAAAAAACTTTTTTATGCAGGAAGCATACATCGTAGCCGGTTATCGCAGCGCCGTTGGAAAATCTAAACGCGGTGGTTTTCGTTTTTATCGTCCCGACGATCTTGCCGTGGATATTATTAAAGGACTGATGGCATCGGTACCACAACTGGAAGCAAAAAGAGTAGATGATGTGATTGTAGGCAATGCAGTGCCTGAAGCCGAACAGGGATTGCAGGTAGGCCGTATAATTGCGGCAAGAGCGCTGGGATTTGATACGCCAGGTATGGTAGTGAATCGTTATTGTGCCAGTGGTATTGAAACGATCTCAATTGCCACCGCAAAAATTCGCATGGGCATGGCGGATTGCATTATCGCCGGTGGTACGGAAAGTATGAGCCTTGTGCCAACAGCAGGCTGGAAAACAGTACCAGCTTATTCGATCGCGAAAGAAGATCCGGATTATTATTTAAGCATGGGATTAACTGCGGAAGCAGTTGCGAAAGAGTTTAATGTTAATCGTCAACAGCAGGATGAGTTTTCATTCAATTCCCATCAAAAAGCAATTAACGCAATAAAGAATGGCTATTTCAAAAATGGAATACTGCCGGTCACTGTTGAAGAAGTGTTTGTAGATGCGAAAGGAAAAAAACAAAAGAAGAATTATACAGTTGATACAGATGAGGGGCCGCGTGCCGATACATCAATGGATGCATTGGCAAAATTAAAACCAGCCTTTGCAGCCGGTGGCTCAGTTACTGCTGGCAATTCATCACAAACAAGTGATGGGGCTGCGTTTGTAATTGTAATGGGTGAAAAGATGATGAATGAATTGGGATTAAAACCGATTGGTCGATTAGTAGCCTGTGCCTCTGCAGGTGTGCATCCGCGCATTATGGGAATCGGCCCTGTCGCCGCTATTCCAAAAGCATTGAAACAGGTTGGAATGAATCTTTCACAGATTGATTTAATAGAGCTTAACGAAGCATTTGCTTCACAGGCATTGGCTGTCATCCGTGAAGCAGGTTTAAACCCCGATATCGTTAATATAAATGGTGGTGCAATAGCATTGGGTCATCCGCTTGGTTGTACAGGCTGTAAGTTGACGATTCAGAACTTGCATGATATGAAACGCCTCAATAAGAAATATGGAATGGTGACGGCTTGTGTTGGAGGTGGTCAAGGTATCGCAGGCATTATCGAGAATATCAACTGATTTTCGTTTTTATAAATTAGTCAAGTCGAGATTCTACCGCTCTATCTTTTTGGAGAAAACTAAACTTACATAACTTAAATGAGAATACTATTCTTTATTACTTTTTTTAGTTTAACAGTTACCATATTTGGTCAACAAAAAAATAAAGAGTCTGAGGCTACAAGCTCTGTTTTACGAGAAAAGTATTCAATAAGTTATCCGGAATCATGGAATTTGGATACAACAAAGAGTTATGCAGCGGACCTGATATTGCGTTCACCATTGACAGATAGCCTCGATGATTTCTCTGAAAACTTAAACGTGATAGTGCAGGACCTTCACGGGCAGAATTATTACCTTACCAAAATCGGGCGGGAAAGTGAAACCCAAATTAAAAATCTCATAACGGATGTCAGTATTATTGAAAGTAAACTTGACAGCAATTCATCTCATCAGTATTACGACCTTACATTCAAAGGACGCCAGGGTAAATTTTTATTGACTACAATTCAGCGATATTATTTTAAAGATGAAACGGGATATGCTTTGACATTTACAATTAAGAGAGGAAAAGAAGAGGAGTATATTACAGTTGCGGAAAAGATGTTTGATTCTTTCAGATTACGTTGATATTCATGGCCAGGTCAATTTATTTTTCTTTTTTTTATGATTTCTTAATTTTCTTCCTCCTGTAGTTCGCTTAACTTAGGTTGAACAACTGTTTATTAATCCCGATTCAGATGCTGGCAATTACATTTTCAGGCGCATTCAAGACAATTCTCCTGCTGGGATCGATACAAGGCATAATCGTTTGCAGTTTGCTCTTTTATTCTAAAAAAAACCGTTACCCAAACAGGATACTGGCTACATTCATTTTGCTGATTTCTCTTTGCTGCTTTAATTTATATGGTAACTATGAAAATTGGTTTGATTCAAACCTGCTTGTTTTTTTAAGTAATCTTATTCCCCTGGTTATTGTAATGCCGTTCGGGCCATTGATGTTGTTTTATACACAATCAGTATTAGATCCATCGTTCAGAATAAATAAAAAACAACGTAGTCACTTTTATCCAGTCATCATTGATCTTGTTCCGGCATTGACTGTTCTTATTTTTATTGCAGCGGTTTTATCAGGGTTAATAAAAAATAAGCAAGGTCCCTGGGGAATTTTTATTGATACTTATAATATATATGCTGATATCCCAAGATGGATTTCGCTGACAATCTATACCTGGTCGACTGCAAAGTATCTTAAAGCTTATAAAACAAAGCTGAATGGAAACCTGAATGGACAGACAGATGATTATAAATGGCTTCGCCAGTTCGTTAGAGTGTTTACTGTGTTTCAGGCAATCTGGCTTTTGTATCTCGTTCCTTACGTTATACCCAAATACACTGACAAAATTCTGGATACACTGGACTGGTACCCGATTTATATTCCGATGACAGTCCTGATTTATTGGTTGGGCATAAAAGGATATGTCGTTTCTCAGCGACAAGCAGCAGTAGAGAAAAAATCGAATGGAAATAATGCATTAAATCCCCAGGTGGCTGACCAGGTTGTTCAATCGTTGCTGTGCTCAATGGAGATGGATAAAGTTTACCTGAACCCCAATCTGAATCTTGCCACATTGTCAGAGCATACTGGAGTTGCCGCTAAAACAATATCCGCTGTATTGAATCAGCATCTTCGGAAAAGCTTCAATGAGTTTGTAAACGGTTATCGCGTAAACGAGTTCAGGGAAAAAGTGTTGCTCCCTGAAATGAACAACCTTACTATCGCAGGCATTGCGCTTGAATGTGGTTTCAATTCGCAGGCTACATTTCAACGAACCTTCAAAGAGTTGACCGGCAAGTCTCCTTCTGAATACCGGAAAGCGGCTATCACCGCTGAGTAATCACTGATCATTTCAAGATAAAAACTGCTCAAATCCGGATTTGAGCATTGTTATTTTAGGCCGTTCCTGGTTGCAACAGGAAATTTACAGTCTAAAATTATTTCTTGAAAAAACAATTATACCTCTTCATTCTTTTATTCAATTTATTTACCACATCGCAAATAATTGCACAAGATGTGGCAGAGACAAGAGTTTTTCAGCCTGCTCAAATGCAGGAAGATTTTAATTATCTGCGTAAAGCGCTGGAAGAAACTCATCCTGGTTTATACATGCATCACACAAAGGAGGAGATGGAGTTTAAAATGGATAGCCTTTACAAGTTGCTCGATAAACCCCTGCCATTTCTTCAGTTTTATAAAATCATTGCTTACCTCGTAGCCGAAGTAAAATGCGAACACACTTATTGTAATCCGTACAGTGATTACCAGAAAAGGGTAATGCAATGGAAGATGTTTCCATTTCAACCTTTTTTCATCAACAATAAATCCTACATCGCCATTAACAGAACAGCCGATACAAGTATCCATCCCGGTGATGAAATAGTATCGATAAATAACCGGCCAATTGACAGCATTAAAACAGAGATATTTAAATACCTGCCGGTGGATGGTAATATGGTGGCTGCAAAGGAAAATATGATCAGCAGCCTCAACTTTAATATTTACTACTGCCAGTATATAGAACAACCTTCATCTTATGATGTAACGATGAAGAAAAGCGATGGTAAAATTATTACGCGACATTATGAATCATCGCTGACTTTCGGGGAGAACACAAAGATCACTATAGATAATCCTGTAAACCGGGAGATTATTGACTTCGCGATACGGAACGCTAAAATAAAAAAGAACCCCTGGCGGCTTGAAATTATAAAAGAGCAGAATACTGCTATCATCACAATTAATTCGTTTGGAGGCGATCGAAAAAAATTGTTTAAGCTGTACGATCAGTTTTTTTCAACTCTTCAAAAAGAAAAGATCGGGAATCTCATCATTGATCTATCCTACAATGATGGCGGCGATGAAGAATATGCCTGTGAGTTGCTTAGTTATCTCATCGATAAACCAACCCGTTTTATTGAAAGTGAGTATTTGATAAACGATTCGGAAGAATATAAGAAGATCAGTAATTATCCTAAAGACGTGTTAGCAGATTGGAATTCATTCGTTGAGCCAATGAAAGATGGTAAAGCATTTGCAAAACCATTGACAAAGTATTCAATGGAATTAAAAACATTTGATCCGAAACCAAACCGCTTTACCGGCAACGTATACTTCTATGTGAATGGTGGCACTTCTTCCGCTGCTTCCACTTGTGCCGCCAATGCAAAAAGTCATAGGCTGGCAACAATAGTAGGAAATGAAACTGCCGGAAGTTTTGCAGGCGGTGGTTCAACAAATGGCCTTGACCTTGTTTTACCAAATTCAAAAATCACAGCGCATACTTCGGTTGTTTATTGTGTGTTTTCAACAGAAGGTGGCGACAAAGATCGCGGAACAATTCCCGATTATTATTTTACGCCAAGCCTGTCTGCGATGTATAAAGATCCTGACGGATGGAAAAATTTTATTTATGACCTTATAAAAAAAAAGAAATGAAGTTTTTAAGATTAGCAGTTTCGTTTTTGCTTTTATGTTTTGTAAGTATAAAAAGTGAATGCCAGTTGAAGCAGACAGATGGCACTACAACAACTTCTGGCAAAATTGATCAGATAGTGAATGACCTGATGGATAAAGGAGAAGTGACAGGACTGTGCCTGGGAATCATCAATGATAATAAACCTGTTTATATAAAGACCTATGGTTATAAAAATAAACCGCTGAATGAAAAGCTTGATACGGCCAGTTGTTTCTATGGAGCTTCACTGGCAAAATCGTTGTTCGCTTATCTCGTGATGCAATTAGTAGATAAAGGATTGATCGATCTTGACAAACCACTATATCAATACTTACCCAAACCATTGCCGGAATATGCTAACTATAAAGATCTTGCCGGTGATGATAGATGGAAACTACTGACAGCACGACATTGTTTAAGTCACACAACTGGTTTTCCCAACTGGAGAGAATTCAGTAATCCACATAACAATGGGAAGCTTGAATTCTTTTTTACGCCGGGACAATTCTATTCGTATTCGGGAGAAGGTATTGAATTGTTGCAATTAGTGGTAGAAGTAATTACGGGTAAGAAGCTGGAAGACCTTGCACAAGAAAATATTTTCAAACCATTTGGTATGCGAAGAACAAGTTTTGTGTGGCAAAAGCAATTCGATAACGATTATGCATGGGGGCACGACAGGAACGAAGACACAATTGCCAAATTCAAACGTAACGAAGCACATGCAGCAGGCTCCATGGAAACAACTATTGCAGACTATACCCGCTTCATGTCTGCAGTACTGCAAGGAAAAAGAGTATCTGCAAAAGAGAAACAGGAAATGCTGTCGCCGCAAATAGCAATTAAATATAGTAACTGGGTATTTCCACCAGTAGAAAAGGATAGCATCGCAGATTATAGGAAGATTGGTTTATCATATGGTTTAGGTTGGGGTTTGATGAACACAACAAATGGAAAGACTTTTTTCAAAGAAGGGCATATCGATGGATGGCAACACTATGCAATTGGTTTTCCGGATAAAAAGATTGGTTATGTAATTATGACCAATAGCTCAAACGGCGAAAGTATCTTTAAAGAGTTGATTGAAAAGTTAGCCGGTATCACTGTGCCTTGGGAATGGGAAGGTTATTGGCCCTATCGCGCAACAGCTAAACTTACAACTGCTCAATTGCAAAAATTTACCGGCGAATATGACGGACGACTGAAAGCGATTATTACTCTTGTGAATGGAAAACTCAAAGTGGAATCGCCAAGTGTCGGGTTGCCTAAAACAACTATTTATCCGGCAAATGATCATCTTCTTTTTTTAAAAATCATGGATGCGCAATTTGAATTCAAAGAAGGACCTGATGGAAAATTTGATACAATAGTTGCTGATGATGAAGGTGAGCATTATGAGTTGAAAAGAATTAAGTAATCGTCGAAAACCTGTTATGAAATATTTTCTTGTCTTAGTTGTATTATCGGTTGTGAATTTTAAAATACAGGCGCAATCAATTGATGTTTCCTATTCTATAAAGATCAATGGTATTAATCAATGGGTGAATGTCAAAGGTAAAGACGTTAGAAAACCATTGTTGCTATGGTTATGCGGAGGCCCGGGTAGTTCTGTTATAAATGGTTCGGATAAATTTACCAGTAAACTGCAGGAAAATTTTATCGTTGTGCAATGGGATCAACGGGAAACCGGAAAGACATTATCCTTGAATAAATCGGATCAACCATTAACACTGCATTTATTTGAACAGGATACACATGATATCATTGATTCGCTCTTGAATCAGTTTCACTATAAAAAGATTTATCTCGCTGGTCATTCCTGGGGCACGGCTTTAGGATTTTATATCGCAGATAAATACCCTGAATTATTGTATGCCTTTATCGCCATCAGCCCGATGATAAATCAAACTGAAAGTGAGCGAATGACATTATCTATGTTATTGGAAAGAGCAACGAAGAGAAATAAAAAAAGAGAAATAGAAGAATTGTCACAGGTTAAAATACCGTTTGAAACTGGTGAGCAGTTGTACTTTGACCGAAAATGGTTGTTTTCCTTTAATGGCCAAAAGCTGCTCGGTATAACATTTCCGAAATCTTTTGCTTTGGGTTGGGCGGCTACGTGGTTACCTGTGTTTAACGAAGCTTCAGCGGTGAATCTTTTTATAAGCGCTCCGGAAATAAAATGCCCGGTGTATTTTTTTGCAGGCCGTAAAGATTATCAGACACATTTTTCTATAACCGAAGATTATTTCAATAAAGTGATAGCACCCAAAAAGGAGCTATTCTGGTTTGAAAACTCAGGCCACCAGATACCTAACAGCGAACCTGGTATGATGCAGGATATTATCATCACAAGAATTTTACCGCAAACTTTTGAATAATCGATCTCAGTGAATGAAGAACAATATTATTGTGTGGATAATAGAAAAAAGATCATATTTAGTAGAAGCAATTCTTTTACAGATTATTAGCCCCGTTAGTTTTTGTTTTGAGTAGATAACCGAACGCAATTTCCCGGTAGTTATTCATGTAAAATTCCTAACATCATTTTTAGTTTTAGGTTTAATATTTGTTAATAGACGACTGTTAATCTGATACCTCTGTTAACCTAAACCGAAACTATGGACAGAAGAGAATTTCTGACGGCAAGAAGAAAGAAAGAAGTCCGCCAGCATAAAGTTTCCCCGAAGCCTTTTCGTACAGAATCCGGGTTGATGCAATATTCCGGTCAGTGGACAATCAACGAGGTTACTCATCTTTTGAAAAGAACAATGTTTGGCGCTACCAAAGCAGATGTTGATCATTTCTTATCACTATCAATGTCGCAGGCAATTGATGAATTGCTAAATCCAACCGCGGCTTTACCTTCTCCTCCTGTTAACAATTACAGTGGCGATGTATCGGATACTACTGTAGCCGCCGGTCAGACATGGATCAACAATCCTGTTGCGGACAATGATGATTTAAATGATGCAAGAGACCGTTCATTCAAAAGCTGGTGGGCTGGTACAATGATAAACCAGGATAGAAGTATCCGTGAAAAACTCACATTATTCTGGGCCAATCATTTCGGTACGCAGGTAAACACGATTAAAACTTCGCATTTTGTTTATAAACATAATGATCTGCTTCGTAAAAACTGCCTCGGTAATTTTAAGCAACTGATTAAAAATGTAACGATCGATGGCGGCATGCTTATTTTTCTGAATGGTTATTTAAACGAAAAAGATGCTCCGGATGAAAACTATGCAAGAGAACTCCAGGAGTTATTTACAATAGGAAAAGATGCTGTTACCAATCTTGGTCCTTATACAGAAAGTGATGTGCAAACGGCAGCAAAGGTGTTAACAGGCTGGACGATCAATGAAACAACGTTCGATGTTTTTTTTGATGATACAAAGCACGATACTTCTGATAAGCAGTTTTCTTCTTTTTATGGAAATACAGTTGTTACCGGAAGAACAGGCGCAAATGGCGCACAGGAACTGGATGATTTGCTCAACATGATTTTTCTAAAAAGCAATGTGTCAGAGTTTATTTGCCGTAAGCTTTATCGGTGGTTTGTTTATTATGATATCGATGCAGGTGATGAAGCGAATGTGATACAGGCGATGGCACAGATATTTCGTGAAAACAATTTTGATATAAAACCCGTTCTCTCTGCTTTATTTAAAAGTGAACATTTTTTCGACGTATTAAATCAAAGCTGTTTGATAAAACCTCCGGTAGACCAGGTGATAGGCTGCATGCGTGAATTTGGTGTAGCATTTCCTGATCGCGTTGCTTCGTACCAGGGTGCATATAACATGTGGGCGGGTTTAATTTCATGGATGGCTGAAATGAACCAGGACATCGGTGATCCCCCGGATGTATCGGGATGGCAGGCATATTACCAGGCGCCGCAATTTCATGAGATATGGATCAACTCTGACACATTGCCGAAAAGAAATCGTTTTACAGACACGATGATTGCGTTTGGTATTACACAGGATGATACGACAATACAAATCGATACATTGGCATTTACACAATTATTATCAAACCCATCAGACCCAAACGCTCTGGTGAATGATGTGGTGACATTGCTATACCGCATGCCGATTTCTGATGCTACCAAACAAATGGTGAAGCAACAGATTTTGCTGAGTAATCAAACTTCAGACTATTACTGGACGAATGCATGGAATGCTTATCTCGCTGAACCTACCAATGAAATGGTAGTGAATGTAGTGAGCTCAAGACTGAAAGGATTGTATCAATACCTGATGAATATGGCGGAATACCAGCTTTCCTGATATTAGGTGATTCAATGATTAATAAACGTGAAAAGTAAAAAGTGAAACAAAAAATTCATCACTTAAATTAAACTAACTCCATCTAAAAAATATCCTTATGAAGCGCAGAGATTTTTTACGTAACTCAATACCGGCCGCCGCAATATTTCCGGCAATTGTCGATGGTTACTCAGTAAAAGCCTTTAATAGCGATTCGCCATTATTGCGTGCGCTGATGGATCCGGAAATCGATACTGATCATGTACTGGTGATTATTCAATTAAGTGGCGGTAACGATGGGCTAAACATGGTAATACCTATATCAAATTACAGCGGATATTATAATGCAAGAACAAATATCGCGATACCCGAAGCAAAGATTTTAAAATTGAATGGTTATGCGCAAACGGGATTGCATCCGATAATGACCGGGATGCAGACATTATACAATAATGAGAAACTGAATATTGTGCAGGCGGTAGGTTATCCCGATCCCAACTTTTCTCACTTCCGCGCTACAGATATCTGGATGAGCGGATCTGATGCCGATAAAAATGTTACGACTGGCTGGACAGGCCGATACCTTGCAACTGAATACCCCAATTACCCGGTAGGTTATCCGAATGATACAATGAAAGATCCGCTGGCTATCCAGATCGGCTCTGTTAGTTCATTGGCTTTGCAAGGCCCAAGTATTAACATGGGAATGAGTATTACCGATCCTACCAGTTTTTACAATCTGATCAACGGCATTGAAGATCCGGTGCCCAATACACCTGCGGGACATGAACTCGCCTATATCAGAAAGATTGCTGAACTCACAAATCAATACGCAAAAAGAATAAAAGAAGCTGCGGGATTAGTGACGCAACAGACGGCTTATCCTGATAACAGCCTGGCAGATCAATTGAAGATTGTAGCACGATTGATAGGAGGTGGGTTGAAGACAAGAATCTATATGGTAAGCCACGGTGGATTCGATACACACTCTCAGCAAACAGAAGCTGCTGATACAACAACAGGTAACCACGCAACATTATTGGGAGAACTTTCGACCGCGGTAAAAGCGTTTATGGATGACTGTAAGTACCTGGCGATTGATGAACGTGTAATCGGTATGACGTTCTCTGAGTTTGGTAGAAGAATTAAATCCAATGGTAGTATGGGAACTGACCATGGCGCCGCTGCCCCGATGCTTCTATTTGGTAAGAATGTAAAACAAGGCGTAACCGGCAACAATCCTACAATGCCGTCAGGTGCCAGTGTAAACGATAATGTTCCGTTCCAGTATGATTTCAGAAGCGTGTATGCTTCCATTCTTGAAAAATGGTTTTGCGTTTCGTCGGCAAATCTTGAAGCAATTCTTTTTAAAAACTTTCAAAGCCTCGATGTTATCAATGATGAAAGCTGCACTGGTAAAACGAACGAACATAACCAGGATGCCGGTGATAATTTAATTTCTACCTATCCCAACCCATTTACTGATAGTGATCCCGTTACGATTAAGTTTACATCGAGGGGCGGTCATACATTAGTACAGATTATAGACGCATTGGGAAGGGTGGTCCGCACACCAGTCGATGGTAATTATGAAGTGGGCAATTATTCCGTCACATTCAATAGCACAGGTTTGCCCTCAGGCGCATATTACGCACGGTGGCAAAACGGAACCATGCAACAGGTGAAGCCAATGCTGAAAGTGAGGGGGTAACAGGGCGCAATACTCGATTTGATGATTATATTGAAGCAAACATAATTGCTAATTTCACCGTTCTTTGCGTCTCCCGATAGCCACCGGGGCACTTGTATTTACGACAATTCTATAGCTTACTGATTTCCTTATACAAACCACGGAATGAACCCCATTGTGTATTGCCGCCGTTGGTCGTATCTTTTTTGTCTTCATAGTACCCTTTCATGAATTGTGATGAGCCGGACCATACTGTTTGCATCATCCCATAAAAGTTTGGCTTCATTTCGTTTGTTGATTCCTGTCTGAATTTAATCATGTCATTCATTTGGGTAACGGCGATAGATGGATTTCTCCATGGGCATGTAATTACCCTGAAGCCTTTCATTGCAAAATAAACGGGAGTTTTATCTGCACGTTCATAATGCCAGTCGCAGATGACAACGTCTTTCGGAATCATATCAATAGCGTGCCAGGTATCGTTATAGCTTGCTTCCCACATGCCAATGCCGGTTGTTTTTCCATCTATCAGGCGATCTCCCCATATCCACAATTCTTTCTTTGATGCGGCAAGATGATCACGGATCGCTTTCACTTCCCCGGCAAACAACTCTGCTTTGTTTTTACCGCCACAACGGGGGCATTTATCTTCTCCGAGGTAAAACACCTCATCCATGCCGGCATGAAATGCATCCGTTTCAAATACATCACATATTTCATCAACCAACGAAAACACGATAGCATGCACATCGGGATGCAGGGGACAATAACTTCTGCAATACAAATTATCATCATTTGGCCATTTGTATTTCGCTGGCGTAATAACCCATGGCGTTTCATCCAACTGCGGGTATTGCGCCAGTAGTTTATTTGTATGACTTGCCCATGATTGATGACCCAATAAATTCACCTGTGGTATCAACCTTATTTTATTTCCACGGCAAGAAGCGACGATTTTCTTTACGTCTTCTTTTGATAATGCGATGCTATCACGTAATTCAGGATGACTTGCATATTGATAATTAAAATCAACACGAAGAATAAGCGTATTTACTTTTCGTGGCGCCAGTTCCTGATTTATAAATACAATAAACGAATCCAGGTTCCGTGGCGTAGGCGCTGCTATGCAAAAACCACGAACCGGTAACAGGTTATCGATTGGTTCTTTTTGCACTTTTACAGTTTTGCAGGCAACAATTGTCAGTGTGCAAACGATAAAAAACAGGAAAATGCGTTTCATCTGTCTAAGTTTATTTTATGCTGGTCAAGGGAGATTGTACTAAACGAGAGATCATTTTTGGCCTGGCTTCATTCAATTTTTTGTTAAGCTCGTTTTGTAATACAATAATACGGTAATGCGGGCTTTTATAAACAAGCAAGTACGTTTTATGAAAACTAACAGTTGTTTATCAGAGGAGAAAGATAACCAAGCGCCCTTGTGATTATTTTGTACCTTGGCCGCTTACGTTGAGAATTTTACAAGTTAATTATGTTAGCACTACCATCGATTACAGATCCTATCTATGTAAAGCCGGAAAAATATTCTGCTCTTGATAAGTTCTTTCTGAAGCGCATGCGGGATGAGCGTGATTTGCCTTTCATCCATCTGAGCATATACATATCATTGACACTAATTCCTCTTGCTGTTATTCTTTATCTCCCATTTGTAAGTGGGTGGTATTGGGCTATTGCGGCGATTGCATACCAGTATTTTAATAATATTGTTTTCAAAGGGCCGTTTGGCCTGATGCTGCATTGCACCAGTCACCGGTTGTTATTTAAAAAGCAGTTCAATAAACTGAATTATTACATTCCCTGGATACTCGCCCCTTTATTCGGGCATTCACCAGAAACGTATTTTGTACATCATATCGGTATGCATCATCCTGAAAATAATCTCGAAGAGGATGAAAGCACTACAATGCCTTTTCAACGTGATTCCTTTATCGATTTCCTGAAGTATTTCGGTGCGTTTTTATTTCTGAGTTTTATTAACCTGCCGAAGTATTTTTTTCGCAGGCACAGAAATACATTGTTGTATAAGTATGTACGAGGGGAGATGTTGTTCTTTTTGTTTTGTGCCGGTATGTGTTTTGTAAACTGGCAGGCTACTTTGGTGGTATTTATTATACCGTTGTTTCTTTTTCGCCTTGTAGCGATGATGGGTAATTGGGCGCAGCATGCCTTTGTTTCTGCAGACGATCCTGAAAATGCCTATAAAAACAGTATTACCTGCATTAACACAAAGTATAACCATAAGTGTTGGAATGATGGTTATCATATCAGTCATCACATCAAACCAGCCATGCACTGGACAGAGCACCCTGTTTATTTCAAATCAACACTGGATGAGTATATAAAGAATGATGCGATCATTTTTGATGGTATTCACTTTTTGCATGTATACTTCTGGTTGATGGCTAAGCGCTACGACTTGTTGGCAAACCATTTTGTAAATGTCGGAGACCGCTTCAAGTCGAAAGAAGAAATTATTTCTTTTTTAAAAGGAAGAACCCGCAAGATTGAGGAGCGGGCATATGTAGCGGCATAATTAAACTACTTTTTTACACAAATAATAAAAGGGTCAGTAATTGTAATAATTGCTGACCCTTTGCTATTGTTGAATGTCTTGATTAGAATCTTCTGTCTCTTCCACCGCCGCCGCCGCTTCCACCGCGATAGCCGCCACCGCCACCACTGCTTCCACCTCCGCGATAACCACCACCGCCGCCGCTTCCGCCACGGTATCCACCACCGCCACCGCTTCCCCCGCGATAGCCGCCACCGCCACCACTGCTTCCACCTCCGCGATAACCGCCTCCGCCGCCGCCACCTTTAAATCCACCGCCGCCGCCATAGCCTCCGCCACCACCAGAATCACCACGATCTTCAGCTTCTTTTACCACCAATGGTTTTTGTCCAAGAGAAATATCATTGAGTCCTTCAATTGCTTCTTTACCTTCTTCACTGTTTGGCATCTGTACAAATCCAAACCCACGGCTCTTGCCGGTTTGTTTATCCATCGCAACTTTAGCTGAAGTAACAGTACCGAATTTTTCAAAGATTTCAAGAAGTTCTGCATCATCTAAATCATAGGGAAGGCCTGCAACGAAAATGTTCATGTCGGGAAGTTTTTTGTAAAAATACAGAAGTTAACCTGCTGTACTGCCGGAAGTTCTATTATTTTTTTCAAAGAACCATTCTGGTCGATAACTTTTACGATCCTTTTTTGAAAAAAGGATGATGCTCCATAAGTGTTTTCCTGAGAAACTCACGATCGAGATGTGTATAAATTTCAGTGGTGGTAATACTTTCATGCCCGAGCATTTCCTGTACTGCACGCAGGTCTGCGCCGTTTTCTACCAGGTGTGTTGCAAATGAATGTCGTAAGGTATGCGGTGAAATTGTTTTTTTAATTCCTGCTTTTGCAGCCAGGTCTTTTATAACAAGGAAAATCATAACCCTCGAAAGCCTCGTTCCCCGTTTATTTAAAAAAAGAATATCCTCTTCACCTGGTTGTGGCTTTGTATGTACCCGGATATTATTTTTGTAAATGGTAATATATTTTACCGCACTGCTTCCGATAGGTACCAACCGCTCTTTGTTTCCTTTTCCTATTACGCGGATAAAACCGATATCAAGATATAACTGTGATATCTTCAGATTCACAGCTTCGCTTACCCGAAGCCCGGAGCTGTACATTGTTTCTAAAATTGCTTTGTTGCGGCCACCCTCAGCTTTGCTCATATCAATCTGGTTCAGCATTTCTTCAATCTCCTCTATACTCAATGTATCCGGCAAATGCCGTTTTAATTTGGGAGCTTCTAATAATGATGTCGGGTCTTTTGCGCTGATATTTTCCAGCAAACAATATTTATAAAATGCCTTTATACCTGAAATAATCCTTGCCTGCGATGTATCGGTCATTCCCAATTCAGCAACCCATTTTACAAATTGCTGCAGATCTTTTAAAACAATTTCAGAAGGCTTTTTTAAAATGCTGTTTTGTTCGAAATATTGAGTCAGCTTATCTATATCGCGCAGATAAGCTTCTACTGAATTATCAGAAAGTGATTTTTCTAATTGCAGGTAAGATCTGAATCCTTTTTTGTAGGGCTCCCACATAGAAAAGACAGCAAGTAGTTGTTATACACAATTGGATCAGCTAAGGCTATATTGTTGAATGGTTGGATTGTTTCTTTTATAGTTCACAAAACCATTCAACAATCAAACAATCCAGCATTTAGTCTTTTTAAAGCGAAATAGTTTTTTCAAACTTTTTTACTTCTTTATTTTCAAACATGGTTACGAAGATGCGGGTCCTCGTCACGTTTATTGAGTCGAATGCCGCATGGATATCATTGAAGTCAATATCGAGTGAATGATCGGCAAGTTTCATTTTCTCAATCTTTCCCGTTACTTTATCTTCTACAAAAATAAATGCCCTGTCGCTATAACAGACAAGACCATCCGCAATTTTGAATTTGGGATCGAAATCAGTCAATGCACCACTATATTTACTGATGTTTTTCTTTTTATCAAACGGAAGTTTCAGCAGATAGCCCCTGAATGTTGAACAATCATTTAGCTGAACCCATACATAGCTCGTGTCGAATATTTCGCAGCGAACAAATTCTTTGTTGATCGTTACCGGCTGACCGAGTAAATCAGATAAACCCATTTTACGATTGTTTTCAAGGCCGGCATGACTCCATAAAATTGTATCGGGTGAGCAGCTGCTGGCGGAAATATAAACACGCGGCTTGGAAGGATGATCGGCCGTGAATTTCAACGTATCCTTCAGGCAAGGATCGCTGCAAAATGATTTTGGCTTTGCAGGCTTATTTCCACAAGCGACAAATAGAAAAACGATTAATAAAAAAGAAGCGAACGATACAAATTTCATCGGAATGCTTTTAGTTGGCGCAAAGGTATGGTATACTTTATGAACGATTGAATAGCGATCCATTCGAAACATATCAAGGTGTAAACAGTTTTTCATTTATCTTCGGCCGCTATGACGAAAACTGTCGTTTTTAATCTTCGTTCCTTCAGGCAAAAAGCACGCCATGATAAACGCTATTTGCGCTATTATCTGACAAGGCTGGAGAAAAAGATACCCCGTAATGCTGACCAATGGACGGCACGCCTGGAAAAAGAAGTATGGAGTGAAATGGATTGCCTTCTTTGTGCTAATTGCTGCAAACAAATGTCGCCAACCTATACAGCATCCGATTTAAAAAGAATATCGGCACATTTGGAAATGACGACTGATGAGTTTAAAAAGAAATGGCTCTATAAAGACCGGACAGGTGACTGGATGAATAAATCAACTCCCTGCCAGTTTCTTGATTTGAAAACCAACATGTGCAGTATTTATGCAGTTCGTCCGGGCGACTGCGCCGGTTTTCCACATTTATCGAAAAAAAGACTCAAAGATTACATTCATATCCATAAACAAAACGTAGAGTATTGCCCTGCAACGTACAAGATGGTGAATAAGATGATGGCGGAAACCAAGGCAATTGGCAATAAGCGATAAGCAATGGTCTCCCGATAGCTATCGGGAGGTCAATGGTCAATAGAAAGTAACCCACAAAGTTCGCCTTTTTTTAATTATAGATATACATCCTCAATCAGGAAATACTCAGGTTGATTGTTTCGGACGGTGATTGATAGAATGTCGTACTGCACATGCCGATATTCAGGGTGTTGGTATAAAAATTCATCAGCGGCATTTAACAATCTTTTGAATTTTCTTTTTGTTACACTATCCTCCGGAAAGCCAGGGGATGAAGCGTTAAGTGTTTTCACCTCTACAATATGCAACACTTTGTTACGCAAGGCAATGATGTCTATCTCATAAAATGAAAAACGCCAGTTCTGATGCAGTATTTCATAACCTTTTTTCAACAAATATGCAGCAGCAAGTTTTTCTCCTTCTTCTCCGAGTTGATTATGTAAAGCCATCTCTTATCTTTACTTCAAAATAATAAAAGAGTGGCATTAAAAAACAAGCTTTATTCCCTTTACGGCAAAGTGCAACATTACGCATGGGGCGGATATGAATACATTCCTGCATTATTGGATATTACCAATGAAGAAAATAAACCATACGCTGAATACTGGATGGGCACACATCCACTGGCATCGGCTGAAGTGGGCGATGCGCATGAATCGCTGGCTAAATTAATTGCTGATAATAAAGAAGCGATATTGGGAGATGCGGTGACAAAAGATTTCGGAGAGCTTCCCTATCTTTTCAAAATACTGGATGTTCGCGATATGCTTTCGATACAGGTGCATCCGTCAAAAGAAAATGCGAAAGCAGATTTTGCAAAAGAACATAAAGCGGGCGTCGCTGTAGATGCGCCACATCGCAATTATAAAGATGATAATCATAAGCCCGAACTGGCGGCTGCATTGACGGATTTCTGGTTATTACATGGGTTTAAGCCAAAAGAAAAAATGGTTTCTATTTTATCGAATGTTGATGAATTAGAATCACTACTGCCAATATTCGAAGACGAAGGATACGAAGGTCTTTATAAACATGTGATGGAAATGCCGCAGGAAGAAGTAAATGAAATACTGCAGCCATTAATTGATCGGATTGTTCCATTATATAATGAAGGTCGGCTCACTCGATATAAAGAAGATTTCTGGGCAGCAAGAGCGGCGGTAACTTATAACCAGGGCGATGATATTGATCGTGGCATTTTTTCGGTTTATCTTTTTAATCTCGTGAATGTAAAAAAAGGAGACGCTATATTCCAGGATGCCGGCGTACCACACGCTTACCTTGAAGGAAAGAATGCAGAGATAATGGCAAATTCTGATAATGTACTTCGCGGCGGACTTACAAAAAAGCATATTGATGTACCAGAATTGCTGAAGCATGTAAAGTGTGAAGCAACAGTGCCTGAAATTTTGCATGGGGAAAAAGACAATCGCGAAACGATTTATAAAACACCTGCAAAAGAATTTCAGCTAAGTTATATTACCCTTGGTAAAGACGAAAGCTTCTCTGTGTTTTCAAAGACTGGCGAAGTGTTTATCGTTATTGAGGGGAATGCCCGTTTTAGTGTAGGCGATGAACGATTGAGATTGGCAGCTGGTGAATCTGCTTTTGTAGTGGCGGGACAAAAAGTGAATATGCTTTCATCATCTGACAAGACACTAATCTACAGAGCAACAGCTCCTGTTGAATAGTGCAGAATAGATAAGGTTCTTTTCAATTCATTATTTTTGCAGTTCAACTTTTACATATGAAGATCAATGGAAAAATAATCGTTTTTACAATAATACTTGTTGCGTTGGCAACCGCTTGTAAATTCTTTTTTGAACCATCATTAACATGGTCGGGCTTTTCACCTGTTATCGCAATAGCATTGTTCGCAGGATTTGTAGTTAAACAAAAAGACAGTTCATTCCTGTTTCCTTTACTGGCGTTGATAGTTAGTGACCTTGCTATCCAGGCTTTGTACGAGGTGAACCTGTTTCCATATGCCGGCATTTATAGTGGTCAATGGAAGAACTATCTTTTACTGCTGAGTGCAACATTGATCGGAATGTTACTGAAGGGCAAGACAACGATCAGCCTTTTTGCAGGCGCTGTTGCGGCTCCAACGGTTTTCTTTTTACTTTCAAACTTTAATGTATGGTTGTCGCAGGAAGTATTGTATACAAAGGACTTCAATGGCCTGATGCAATGTTACGCCGCTGGTTTACCATTCTATAGAAATGCATTGATCGCTACAGTGGTTTTTCTTCCCGTGATTATGTTTACGTATAACTATATAATGCGGAATAAGCCGGTGCTTACATTAGCTTGAAATGATTAAAGAATAAAAACTGAAACCCGCTGCATAGGCGGGTTTTTTTATGATATCAGCTTAGAGCTACTATTAAACTTCCGTTTTTGGCCGGTCAGGCTGAGACCACCAGGCCTGGTTTCAATTCGCTAAACCAATAGCCTTCATGATACAACGCTTTTTCAATTCTGACATCAATTCGGTTTTTGAACAGCGGACAATCCAGCACCAACGTATGAAACTCTCCGTTCTCTCCGCAAGCGTCGATCTCCATTGATTCCAATTCATCGATAAGAGAAGTTGTGATTATTTTCCCAATGAAGCGTTCACCCATTTTTTCATTACAGCTTACGATCATCGTTTCGATACCGCTTTCCAGCATTTGATTGACTAACTGTCTACGATCTTGTTTCCAAAGAGGAAGTACAGCCGTCAAGGCAGCGTTTGTACATACCTTTTCTTCCCAATCGCGGTGTGGTTGTAAATCGATATCACCGAATACCGCATGTGTCAACTGGTATTGCTCTTTCAAATCTTTCAGCGCCGCTGTAAAATGTAGTTCATATTCTTTCCACGAACTTGCAATAGCATATAAAGGTATTTTTGCAGTAGCAGCTTGTTGTTGTAAAATCGAATGTGGAATACCGTGAGAACGAGAGATTTTTCCTTCTTCATTTAAAACGTTCAACAGAACCTTAGGTGTATAACCAAATTGTATTGCCTGCATCAATGCGAAACAACTATCTTTTCCGCCACTCCAGGAGCAAAGGCTATTTTTACCTATTTGTTTCTTGTCTTGAATAAAGGCTGTCATATTTTTAGTCCTGCGATATGTCGTCTGAATTTATTCAATGATAATCTGATTTTCGAACAGTGATTTGAAAATTGAAAATGAGTCATGATAAATATCTTCACAAGTATCAAGCAGGATCGCGTAGTAAATTTTTCCATTAAACCTTCCTTTGCTACCAGCCACTGCATAATAATTTACTTCACCTTCTTTCCCGCCTTGCATCTGCATGGGATTTTCTAATAGCAATCCTGGATATTTTGGCGCATTCCGCTCTATGCCTATCATGTACAAATGTGCGCCTCCGATTTCCTGGTACATCGACTTTTCCTTTATTTCATAAGCTATTATTTTATCGTATTTATCTGAGAAAGTAATTTGTTTTTTATCGGGATATTTTGAAACAAAATTGGAGATATAGTCATACAATTTATCGTTGTCGTTTGCGGTTCTCATTATAATAGCAATTGTATAGTGAATTTCTTTTCCCTTCCCATTTGATATGGTGGTCGGATTCATTATAAACGCTGTCTGGTTTTTTTGATAATCGTAGATCTGTAGACCCCAGGTTGAATCA
Source organism: Chitinophagaceae bacterium (assembly GCA_049840875.1). Taxonomy (GTDB): domain Bacteria; phylum Bacteroidota; class Bacteroidia; order Chitinophagales; family Chitinophagaceae; genus JAFDYH01. Next base: position 104,115 of record JASGJE010000019.1, read on the forward strand.
ACTATGATTTTGATACCTAACGGTCTTGACGTAAACGTTGTTTTATCGCCCAGAGTTGACATCCAAATATCTTTTTTATCATAAGAGTTATTTTTATCTACCGGAACAATTCGATCATAAATTATTTTTCCAAGTTGCTGTTCAAACGTTCCTTCTTTCCCGGAAATGCGTTTTATTTTATCCATTGCGTAAATACAATGCGACGGCATATTAGCTATGGCTGTAGCTTCGGCATATTCATTCCAGAAATCAACAGGTTGTTGTGATGGTAGTAATGTTTCAGCTTTCAGCAAGTTTGCAATTCCCAGGTCAAGAACATTTGAAAGTGTACAATGATAACCGAGAAACCAATAACACCGATAATCTGCCGGAGTGCTTTTTTCGGCTGCTTCATAGTTGGTGACTGCAACACGGTAATAGGAGGTGTCATCCATGTTGTAGAGATAATGGGCGATGTCTCCAAGCAATAAATAAGTCTCTTCGTTCTTTGCAGGCAACGATGAAAAATTGTTGAAATATTCACGAAGCGTGTTTATGAAATCTTCTTTCGGCTTGTCGTAGGTCCATTCGTTTGTCCAATGGTCATAATATTTTGTATTGTCTTTAATAAAGCTAAATGCGGTTATGAGTTTATTGTCGTTGCTGATTTTTGAAATGGTTATGTAATTCACGTTTGCAAATACCTGGATTGTCAACAAGACAGCTGATAAAAATAAAAATATGTTTTTCATTGTTTTTTCTTGATTTTACAAAGGGTGTACCTGTCGGCTTATTTTTAATAAAAGAAAGTTTTAACCAAACAAATTGTTCCGTTCGATTTCATACCCTTCATCCACAATTAAATCACTGCCGTCTGCCGCTGATGTAGCTAATTCATCACAACGGTTATTATAAGGATTATCAGCATGACCCTTTACCCACACAAAATTTATTCGTTGATCTTTTGCAAGCTCTTTATACTGCAACCACAAATCCTTGTTCTTTTTTCCACCCTTGAAGTTTGTCGCAATCCAGTTATCCAGCCATCCTTTTGTTATGCTGTTGATCACATACTGGCTATCGGAATAAATCGTTATGTTCAACCCTTTTTTCTTTAATGCTTCAAGACCTGCCAGCACTCCTCGTATTTCCATGCGGTTGTTCGTAGTATGCAAATAGCCTTGCGATAGTTCTTTTCTATGATCACCACTCATTAATATTACGCCATAGCCGCCACGTCCGGGATTCCCCCTTGCAGATCCATCTGTATAGATTGTTATGTTGGTTGAAGACATCGTTCTTTTACGGTTTACTTAGAGAGAGTTTAGGATGTTTAATAGGTTTAAAAAGTTCAGGAAGTTCAAAACGTCACTTTTTTCGCGTTTGCGTTTAACCTATTGAACTTGTTAAACGATTTAAACTTTTTGAACCGTTGAACACTATACCTGGAATACACCCACTTTCAATTCATTAATTTCCGGGTTATGATTGGCGGCATTAATTCCTTCTGAGATTACTTTGCGTGTATCGGCCGGATCGATTATATCATCTACCCATAGCCGCGCAGCGGCATAGTAAGGCGTTGTTTGTTTTTCATAACGTCCTTTTATTTCATTGAGCAATTTCTGTTCTTCTTCTGCCGAAACTTCTTTTCCCTTCGCTTTCATTGCACTTACCTGTATCTGCAATAATGTCTTTGCCGCTTGTTCGCCACCCATCACTGCAATTTTTGCCGTGGGCCATGCATAAATGAATCGCGGATCATACGCTTTGCCGCACATAGCATAATTGCCTGCGCCGTATGAGTTGCCGGTAATGATCGTAATCTTGGGAACCACTGAATTTGCTACAGCGTTTACCATTTTTGCGCCATCTTTAATAATACCTGAATGTTCACTGCGGCTACCTACCATAAAACCGGTTACGTCTTGTAGAAATACCAACGGAATTTTTTTCTGATTGCAATTCAGAATAAAGCGGGCTGCTTTATCCGCACTGTCATTATAAATCACTCCGCCCAGCTGCATTTCTGTTCCACCCTGGCGTGCCGATTTTTTCGCTTTGATCACCAATCGTTGATTGGCAACAATGCCGACAGCCCATCCGTCGATCCGCGCATAGCCGCAGACGATAGTTTTACCATAATCTTCTTTGAACTGTTCAAACGATGCGTCGTCTACAATTCGTTCAATAATCTCTACTACATCGTATGGCTTACCATCAGAAGGGAAAACGCTATACAATTCTCCTGGCTTTCTCTTTGGCGCCACAGAAGCGATCCTGTCAAATCCCGCTTTTTCTTTTTCACCCAGCATGCTGATCATTCTTCGGATATGATCCATGCATTCCTGTTCGGTTTTGAATTTATAATCGGCAATCCCTGATATCTCAGTATGTGTTGCCGCACCGCCCAATGTTTCAGCATCAATATCTTCTCCGATTGCTGCTTTTACGAGATAAGGACCAGCAAGAAATATAGAGCCATTGCCTTCTACCATCAATGTCTCATCACTCATAATGGGAAGGTAAGCACCCCCTGCAACACAAGGCCCCATTACCGCAGCAATCTGTGGAATACCCATTGCACTCATTCTTGCGTTGTTGCGGAAGATGCGACCAAAATGTTCTTTATCGGGAAATATTTCATCCTGCATTGGAAGAAATACGCCGGCACTATCAACGAGATAAATAACCGGTAAATGATTTTCCATTGCTATTTCCTGCAGGCGAAGATTCTTTTTACCAGTTATAGGAAACCATGCGCCTGCTTTCACAGTCGGATCATTTGCAACTACCACACATTGGCGTCCGCTGATATAGCCAAGCCCGGCTACCGTTCCTCCTGCAGGGCATCCTCCATTTTCCTCGTACATTTCATATCCTGCAAAAGCGCCTATTTCAATAAATGGTTTATCATTGTCTACCAGGTATGCGATACGCTCCCTCGGTGTGAGTTTATTTTTTTCCCTCAGCTTTTCAATGGCTTTCTTCCCACCTCCTGTAAAAATTTTTTCTAACCGTTGTGTCCGATCGCCAAGCAGCAGCTTTATTGAATCTTCATTGCGGTTTTGTTCAGTATTCATAATCGCATCGTTGTGTGGCAAAGATAGGAAAGGTGTATTTGGTAACAGTAGTATAAAGTCATATACGGAATTGTAAAAGCAATAAAGTCTGAGTCCTGCAAACTGCGAACGCATTACCTGAAATCTTCGAATTCCTTTTCCTCAAATTCCACGAAACTATAAAGAGCTGGCCTGAATTCTTTTGCCAGCGTTGGCAACAATTTTTTTTCATGGCCCCATGCAAACCCCAGTTTATACCCTATGTTATCTTCGGTTGTCATGTAGACATTATCGCCCTCCGTATCATTTGCCGGAATAAACAACATCATTTTTTTGCCTACGGCTTTTTCAGGTATCCTTTTGTCACTTGCAATTCCGGTTGTCCAGCCTGTAACATCGACTGTCCATTTTACTTCCATAGGATAATAGAGATAATTGATGAAATAACAATAGATTTCAAAATCGATATCGTAAGGAAATGTAAAGGCAAATTCCTTTTCAGAAATTTGAGTCATTCTGGGAAGGGCCTGGTATTTTTCTTTATTGTACAAATTGCAAAAACCGGCAAGCACTGAACGTATATCTTCAAGATAAATCCCTTTTGCGACAACAAGTTTATCATTTTCTTTAACGATTACCGGCAATTGATCGCTGGAAGGCCTGCTATTTATCAACTCAGGTTGTGGAACTTTTTTTATCAGCCGGTCTCTGAAAAGTATAAAGGCGATTACGGCAACTATAGATAGAATTAAATACAACATTGGCGGGCTTTATGGTAATTAAATATAGCAAGACCTGCAATATTTTTTAAGGGTTAGTTAAAATTGATTTCGTTTTTTCGGACAAATATATCCGCTTATATAATTTCAGCTAGTTCTTTATGGAATTGTACAATGCTGCACTCACATTCACAAAGCTGGTTTCAGCTAAAGTTAATTAACGTTAAACCACCGTTTATGAAAGTCAGATCATTATTTGTTATTACCATTGTTCTTACAATTGTTTCATGCAGTGAACATCGCACTGTTGACAAGCCAAAGCAGGAAATGCCGAAAGCTCTCGAGGAAAAAAATTCGATAACCGATATCGCGTTATCAAAAAGAACTCCTGATGATTTGATCGAAGAACTTTACAATGAACTTGCAGAGAAGGACACTGATTTAAAGAAACTTGAGCAGGATATTGATGATCTTAACAACAGTAAAAACGACTCAACAAGCCAGTTCAGCAAATTCAATGGGAAAAATCAATCCTATTTTGACGCTGCGAACAGACATGTTTTTTCGATCACTGATTCGGTATTAAGGGATAAAATAAACAGGCTTCTCGGGAATAATTTACGAAACTATAATGCTGCAATCGTTAAAGATAGTATCGCTCTCAAGGAGATACAAGCGAATGACGTGGAACTCAGGGATCTTCATACTGCATTAATGATTGTGAAAACGTTGCCGTTAATGGAGGAATACCAGAAACAACATCCGGCAGCTTCCAAATCGCTGGGAGGATATGTTATACGACAAGATGTAGTAATTAAAAAAATGGACGTTATTGTTAAAAAATGATTATTGCCCTGTTCATCAAATCGGGTAAATTTAATTAATGAATTATAATTTACCCAACACCTGAAACGATGAAATTTTCAATAATAACCTTTGTACTAATAGCTGGAATTGCTACCCGAAGCAATGCACAAACTGCAAAAGAGATAACTACCGCTTCCGGTCTTCGTTATACTGTATTGAAAGAAGGTAATGGAGAAATGGCCAGGAAAGGACAAAAAGTTTCCATTTATGAATCGATGAGTTATTTAAGCGGCAAACAATTTTATTCAATTGAAAAACCTGCACCACCTGTAAAGTTTACACTTGGAGCAAAACAGGCGATTGATGGCGTGGATGAAGCAGTGACAGGTATGAAAGTTGGTGAAGTGAGAAAATTAATTGTGCCACCTTCGTTGAGCAAACGAACAGAATACCCATCCAATTTATCGAAAGATTCTACATTGTTATATAAAGTGGAGCTGGTTGAAATCACAAAGCAATAATACCATCATGGGTTTTAATCCATTTTTGTTGTACAACAAACCTGGTTTATCTTACAGCTAACTTATGAGAAGAATTTTCGTTGTTTTATTGCTACTATCGTGCTGCATCGTAACGAGTGCCCAATCTTCCTCATCACATCAGCTTTATTTTAATTTTCTAGGAGTTAAAGATGGATTACCTGAAGGTAGCGCTAACTGCCTGTTGCAGGATAAACTTGGTTACTTATGGATCGGCACGCAGAATGGCCTGGTTCGGTACGACGGGTATCATACCAAAACATATCAATTCGAAAATATTGGTTCTGGCCTTGTTAATATTGCAAATTTTTTTGAAGATCATAGCGGTAATCTCTGGTTAGGAACTTATCCGAAGGGATTATTTTATTACGATCGTCCGAATGACAGGTTTGTAAACTATAATCTTACGCCGTCTACTGAAAAAATAAAAGAAGATTATGTTGTAATGAAAATTATTGACGACGATAACGGAAATCTTTGGATGACATCGAGGAATTATCGTAAAAATTTTAATGCTGTTATTTTTTTTGACACAAAGACGAAGCAAACAAAACGCTATAGTAAAGTTGATAAAGAAGCTCATTATGTGAATGCGGATGCTTTTTATGATTTATATAGAGATGTGCATGGAACAATATGGATTGGTACCAGTAACGGGTTTTATGATTACGATAAAGCAAAAGACAGCTTCTCGGGGCATTTCAATACCACAGATTCCTTGCAACAAAGGGGTACATGGCAATTGACGCAGGATAGCATAAATACTGATATACTTTGGATGACAGGTTGGAATGTAAAAAAGAATGAAGACGAAGGACTATGGCGATACGATATCAAACAGCAAACGCTGAAAAAATTTATGCATGATGCGAAAGACACGACGAGTATTGGCTACAACGACATTGTAACGATGAAGAATTTCAGGAAAGGCTTTCTATGGATTGGCACAGATACAGGATTGAGTATTTTCAATACAACATCTGAGAAGTTTGAAAATTATAGTCCAAAAGACGCACGCAAAAAATCGCTCGACAGATATATTAGAAGAATGTTCATGGATGCCGATGGCAACCTCTGGTGCCAGTCGATATATGGCTTACTATTTTTTAATAGCGCTACAAAAACATTTATACGATATACGAATGCCAATAATAATGCCGAGGGTATGCAAAGCAATTCTATCCGATCAATGTTGTTGGCGAGGGACGGGATTTTATGGTTTGGCGCCGAACAAGTGGGTTTACAGTGGATAAATACAGGACGTTCAAAGTTTACACTCTATAAAGATAATCCTGGAAGGCCACATCACTTTAGCGGTGGTTTTGTCAATGAATTTGCTGAAGCTGCTGATGGTTCGTTATGGTTGACAGCAGCCAATGGATTATATCACTGGCAACCAGCTACCGATTCATTTACAAAAGTGATACTCGATCCGCATGCGGCGAATGATTTGTATACAAACTCTGTAGCGATTGATAAAGAAGGATTGGTCTGGTGCAGAAGCTATGGAAGTGCCAGCACCGTTGCTGGTATTTACAGTTATAATCCTATCACAAAAAAGATTGTTAACTACCGGCACAATGATAAGGATACAACATCATTGCCCGAAGACAATGTGCGGGCAATGAAATTTGATAATGATGATATTCTTTGGATCGGAACGTTTGGAAACGGAATAAGCAGTTTTGATAAGAAGACCGGGAAATTTACAAAGTACCGGTTTATCCCTGACGCATCAGCAAATGACTCAACCCGGAATACACAGGTCGCTTTGGATGATGATGAGGTGCAAACAATTTATATCGACAAGGGAAATACTGTATGGGTAGGAACCAACAACGGTAACTTAAATAAATTTCATCGCGATGATAAATCTTTTACTCATTTTGATAGTTCAATTCCGGGGTTAAGTACAATTATGAGTGCGTATAAGGATGACCATGATAACCTTTGGGTTGGATCATACATGAGTGGCTTGTTCCGGTTTTATGGAGATTCAGGTAAATACAAAAAGTATACAGAAGCAGACGGCCTTTTATACGACGGCTGCTGGGGCATCAATGAAGATGATAAAGGAAATATCTGGATTGCATCATCAAGAGGGCTTACGATTCTGGATCCAACGACGAACACAGTTCGTACAATTTCGACGGCAAATGGATTGCCGGCAGAGCATGTATCATTCAATCTTTTTAAAACAAAAGATGGACATTTTTTAAGTGGTTCTAAAGAAGGTTTTTTTTCATGGAAACCAAATGATTTTGCACCTGAAAAAAATCTGCCACCACTAATGCATATTGAATCAATTACTTTTCCCTTTATTGAGGATGCTAAAGACATTGATTCGTCTGTGATAGCATTTGGAAAAAATGAGATCAATCTTCATTATAATGAGAATCGGATTACCTTTTCGTATGTGGGTTTACAATATCAAAGCCCTGAATTGTTGCAATACGCATACAAGTTGGATGGCTACGATGATGATTGGGAAAGTGCGGGAACGCAAAGGCAGGTAACATATACGAACTTATCACCGGGTACTTATACTTTTCATATCAAAGCGAAAAATAGTGATGGCGTATGGAGTGTGAAAGAAGATTCAATCATTATTACTATTGCGCCGCCGTGGTGGCAAACCTGGTGGGCTTATCTTATTTATGCATTGGTTGTGATCGCTGCAATATGGGGTATTATTGTTTATCGCTCAGCAAGATTGAAACGAGAGAATAAAGTACTGGAAGAAAAAGTAAATGAAAGAACATCACAACTGAACGAATCAATAACTGAATTGAAAGCCACGCAAAATCAATTGGTGCAATCAGAAAAAATGGCTTCTCTTGGGGAACTGACTGCAGGCATTGCGCATGAGATTCAGAATCCATTGAACTTTGTAAACAATTTCGCTGATGTGAATAAAGAGCTGGCTGATGAGCTGAAAAGTGAATTGGGGGCAGGCAATTTGCAATTGGCAACAGAGATAGCAAACGACATAAAAGATAATTCAGACAAGATAAGCCATCATGGTCGGCGTGCAGATGCTATCGTAAAAGGAATGCTGCAACATTCACGTACCAGCGCAGGTCAAAAAGAATTAACAGATATTAATGCGTTGGTGGATGAATATTTGCGATTGAGCTATCATGGTTTAAGAGCAAAAGATCAAACATTTAACGCAACGATGCATTTGAACCTTGATGAGACTATAGGTAAAATCAACATTGTGCCGCAAAATATAGGAAGAGTGTTACTCAATCTTTTCAATAACGCTTTCTATGCAGTAAGTGAAAAACGAAAAATGAATAGTGAAAAATATAAGCCAACTGTTTCAGTCAGTACTAAAAAACAATTAAACAATATTACCATCATCGTTACCGATAATGGTAATGGTGTACCTAAAGAGATTGCTGACAAGATCTTTCAACCATTCTTTACGACGAAACCAACCGGCCAGGGGACGGGCCTTGGTCTCAGCCTGAGTTATGATATCATCACCAAAGAACACCAGGGTAAAATTGAACTGGAATCAATTCCGGGAGAAGGGGCAGCATTTACTATCACGCTCCCTGTTTAATGGCTTAAAGCCTGAAGTGTAACAATGAAAAAAATATTGGCACTTATATCAACGGTTTTAATAGCATGGAATGATAACGCCCAGTCATCGCAGAATTCCATTGATAAATTCTGGAAATGGTTTGAAGCCAATAAGGAGCGCATCCATAATATCGAAGCCAGTCCTGAGGAAATACTGAAGGAAGTTTCGACGAATGCCAAAAAGATACGGGAGGGAATTGCGTTTGAGTTTGAACCAGCGGTTAACGGTATCATCAACGTAACTGTATCTGCAGATGGCGACAGAAACTTATTTTCATTAGTAAAAGCTATTGTAAAAAAAGCGCCAAAATTACCGGGATATAATTTCATTGCATTCCGGCAGCGGCTTCCGAAAGAAAAATTAAAGACGCTGGTATTAAAAGCAGGGGATCATGAACTGGATATTAATAAAATGAAGTTTTACCCCATCATTTCCGGCGATACACTGGACATTGTGATTTTTGCAATCGACGTGACAGAACTGAACTACAATCAAATTGCTTATGGAGGATTGTTGATGGTTGATAATATTCTCGGAGAATATGATTGTGTGATGAAAGTGCATAGCTACGACTTCCAGGCCATGCCGACCAAACCACAGGATATAATGGAATTAAGACCACTGATTGACCTGGCTGCTTTTGTAGATAACTTTTATAAACTTCGAAAGCATTAGCGAAACAACACTGGTATGAATACCAAACCAATGCATGAAGACATTATTATCAAAATAGCAACCACCGCTGCTCAATTTGAAGATGGCCGGATTTTATTCAGGAAATATGCAGCTTCTCTTTCAATCGATTTATCATTCCAGGATTTTGAACATGAGCTTTCCGTGATGAATAAACAATACAATGAACCTAAAGGTGCATTGTTAATCGCTTACAAAAACTCTTTACCCATTGGTTGCGTAGCAATTCGCGAAAGTGAAAGAAATATTGCGGAGTTAAAGAGAATGTACGTTGATCCTGGCTATCGAAGGCTTAAACTTGGAAAGAATTTGCTGCAATCGGCAATTGATACCGCAAGGGAACTGAACTATCAATTTATACGCTTGGATACGTTACCTGAAATGAAACAAGCTTTAGAATTATATCGTTCCTTTGGTTTTTATGAAATACAACCTTACCGCTTCAACCCGGTAAATGGCGCCGTGTTTATGGAGAAAAAGTTGGATTAATCACAGGGATTGCTATGTAGCGGCAAATCGTTTACTCTTAAAACATCTTATATTTATTATCCTAACAAAAGCATTCCTTGAAAAAAGTTGCAATAAAAAAAGCGAGACGCAGTGTCTTTATGATCACTGCTATTATAACGACGTTAATTGTAAGTCAACCTGGCAAAGCGCAAAGCAATACTATTTCGCCCCTTCACCATTATCTTTATGTAGCTACGCCCGGCATTCGTGATTATCTTGGTTATGGTGGTTACGGTATACTGGTATTCGATATGGATCATGGGCATAAGTTTGTAAAGCGAATCAAAACAAATGGATTGCATCCGGATGGTACGCCTTCGAATGTAAAAGGAGTAGCAGTAAGTATTCCGCTGAATAGTATTTATGTCAGCACATTGGAATCATTGCAACGGATCGATTTAACCACAGAAAAAATTATCTGGGAAAAACAATTCGATAAAGGTTGTGATCGCATGTCTATATCACCAGATGGAAAGACGATGTACCTACCTTCATTGGAAAAAGATACCTGGAGCGTAGTGGATTGTGAAAGCGGCAGTATCATTAAAACGATTCCCGGTTTCGTTCGTTCACACAATACATTGTATGGCCCTTCGGGCAAATCAGTTTATCTCGATGATATCGGGAATCCCTGGATTTATGTGGCAGATACCAAAACAAACGAAGTAGTGCACAAGACAGGACCATTTTCCAACTTTGTTCGGCCATTCACCATTAACTCAAAGGAAACGAAGGTGTATGTTACCGTTGATAGTTTGTTAGGTTTTGAAGTAGGCGATTTACACGCCGATACGGTAACGGATCATATCGAAGTGGAAGGATGGACAACAGGTACGGTGCGCAGGCATGGTAATCCAAGTCATGGTATCGGTCTTACACCAGATGAAAAAGAAATCTGGTTGTGCGATGGATTCAATATGCGAATGCATGTATTTAGCGCTATAGCGCCTTATCAGCAGTTAACAACGATCCCGCTTCGTGATATGCCAGGATGGATTACTTTCAGTGTGGATGGAAAATATGCATATCCTTCCAGCGGTGAAGTAATAGATGTAAAAACAAGAAAGATAATTGCTGTGCTGGAAGATGATCAGCATAACAATGTGAGCAGCGAAAAGATGGTAGAAATAGATTTTATCGGAAAGAAAGCTGTTAACGCGGGTAACCAGTTTGGAATAGGAAGAAAAAAATAGAGATTGATTCAGTGTAAACTTTCCTGTAAAAAGAATTGCTATAACGATAAGATATGAAATCACTCCGCAAAAAGCCAACCAGCATCGAAGAATATATCGAAGCAGCGCCTGAAGAAACGAGGGCAAAACTCATGCAGATGCATGCATGTATCCGTGCTGCTGCGCCCGGCGCCACCGAAGGATTGAAATGGAGCATGCCTTCGTATTCGTACAAACGTATTCTCGTAACATTTGCAGTTTTCAAAAAACATATTGGCTTTTACCCAACGCCTTCTGCCGTAAAAGCATTTGAGAAACTGTTGACGAAATATGCTACTGCGAAAGGATCGATTCAATTTCCATTGGATAAAAAACTTCCTCTTACACTGATCAGTAAAATCGTTAAATATCGTGTTTGGGAAAGTCAGCAGGTCGATGCTAAATGGAAGGGATGATTTTAACTTAGTCGGACTATCTTACTTTCTCAAGATCTTTTCCATCGTTTTTCCTTTTGCCAGTTCATCTACCAGTTTATCCATGTAGCGGATCTTTTGCATGAGCTTATCTTCTATTTCTTCTATGCGGTAACCACAGATCATACCGGTAATTTTTGTGGCATTTGGATGGAGTAGTGGCGCCTGCTCAAAAAATTCCTGCATACTTTTTTTTTGATCGATCTGTTCCTGTAATGTCTTTTTCGTATAGCCCGTAAGCCAGCAGATAACAGTATCTACTTCTTCTTTGCTGCGCCCTTTTTTTTCTGCTTTTTGGATATACAGTGGATAAACACCGGCAAAGGACATTTTATAAACTCTTTCGTTGTTCATTGTGATGGGAGTTAGTTATCAAAGTTAGTTGCTCACGCCAACAAACAAGTCGGAAATTTTATGTGTTTTATTGCAAGCATGACTTCAATTGCTACTCATTCGGTCTTCCAAAAAACAAAACATATCCATCAGCATCTTCTATTTCAAAACCTTTTAAGTTATCACTATTAACCTGCAATGATTTGCGAAATGAAACAGCTTTAGCATTGTATTCTTCAAATAACTTCTCGGGCTCTGCGGTAGCAATATATGCATCCCATGCTGCCCATTCATGACGGGTATGATTGGGAACAGGCATTATCTCCGGAATAATTGCCTTCAGCATAATAGAAATATTATCCCGGCCAACAATGGCCCAATAAGGATCATCATCAGGTCCCGAATACCGCAATTCAAACCCAAGCTTATTGACATAGTATGAAACCGAAGTTTCAAGATGTGCCACTATAAAAAAAGGCCAGATTTGCTGAAGGTTTGTCATTACCTGGATTTTTTTAAAAAACTGTTTTCTGCATCAAACTTACCAACATCCCGGATGGAAATAAACAAGTCATGATATTTCTGCCTCTGCCTTAACCGAAATCGCAGTCCATATAGCGCCCAACAGATCAATCAACCCAATCAGCAGAATTTCTTTTGGCATTTGTCCGGCAGCAAATAATACTATTATGCCTGTAATGAATGTAAGACGCAAATAGATTGTGCCTTTAATAAAAGGCTTTAGATTATTTCTGCCACCAATAAAATAATATCCCGCCAGAATGATAACTAATAACCCGATCAATCGTCCCCAGCCCGAAGGTATTTCCGGTAGGTTGAGCATCGTATTGAATTTCATTGGTACGATGCAAAGAAGAATACCAATCAGTAGAATATAAAAGCCGAAATAGAAGACTGATTTACCGGATTTCGTCACGCGGTGAATTTTTTTGTTGGGAGATATATTTTAGTGCTGTATGCCAATTTACGTTAATTATTGGTTGCGTGTCTCTCATTCTTTAATCATGACTTACTTGGTTATGCATTTGTCCGTAGAATTTTTAACCTGGAGCGATGTGCCAGGCACTCATTCATAATTTATAAATATCCTGAACTAGTCGAACGAGGCGCTTTACAAAACCATCTTTTAAAAATCCCTACATTTAACCAGCAAAACCAATCGCATGAAGAAATTTCTTTTGTATATCGCCAGCCTCATTTTTCTTTTCACAACAGAGGCACAGCAACTGACCAAACAGGATTATGCCCGTGCCGTCAGTCTTCTCTGGTCAAACCTTTCCAATAAAAAGGTCTTCAACATCAATCCAACCTTCAACTGGTTTGCCGATAGTTCTGCAGTATCATTCTACACGCAAACCGCCGTAGGCAAAACATATAATAAGCTCGATCTGAAAACAAAAAAGATACAACCGCTCTTTGATCAGGAACGGCTCGCCAAACTGTTAAGCGATTCATTGAAGAAAACATTCAAACCAACAGAGCTACCATTTAATACGACAAAGAATATCGACGCAAACCATATTGAATTCACCATTGATGGAAAAGATTACACTCTCACATTACCCGCTTATACATTAGCAAGGAAAAAAGAAGAACAAGATAATTCTCTCGAAGAAAAATCACCCGATGGAAAATGGATTGCTTACAGCAAAGATTACAATATTTATATCAGGTCAACCAGTAGCGGTGAAGTAAAACAACTCAGTCACGATGGATTTAAAAATTATGAATACGGCAGTTGGTATGGTTGGGGAGAAATAATAGAAGGTGAAAATGGAGAACGTCCTCCGCATTTTGGCGCCAGTTGGTCGCCCGATTCAAAATGGATACAGACATATATCTGCGACTTCCGCAAAGGACAAAAGATGTACCTGCTCGACTGGAGTGTTGATACATTGTATAAAGCAAAATTGCTTTCATACTATCGTGGTTCGCCAGGTGATACCGATATGGTGTATATGACACCCGTGTACTTCAACACCGAAACAGGAGAAGAAATCCGCAAAGATGAATTGAGAAACGTAAATGCGGCTTCATTTGAATGGGGCAAAAAAGGCGGCGCCGTTTCCTGGTATGAGAATCGCATTCGGGGTTACCAGCAAACAGAATTATTCCGTTATGATCTCAACGCAAAACAAGAAGAGAAACTATATACAGAGAAAAGCACAACGAATATCGACAATTACAATTCACAGCTCACAGAAAATGAAGACCAGTTAATCATCACATCTGAAAAAGACGGATGGAAGCAATTGTACCTCTTCACTGTAAAAGATAAATCGATCAAACCGATAACCAATGGCGCTTACTATGTGAATGATATTATAGCGGTAAATTATAAAACACAAACTATTTTCTTCACGGCATCAGGAAAAGAAGAAGGACGCAATCCTTATTACCAGCATTTCTATAAAATAAAAATAGACGGTAGTGGCTTAATGTTGCTGACACCGGAAAATGCAAATCATGATATCACATTGTCGCCTGATCAGAAATATTTCACCGATAATATTTCAACACTCGATCAGGCGCCGCATGCTGTACTACGCGACAGCCGCAATGGAAAAATAATAACAGAATTAACCAAAGCCGATATCAGCGCATTGATGGCGATGCATTATCATTTACCCGAAGCATTCAGTACTATAGGCCGTGATGGTGTAACAACGATCTATGGCGCTATCTGGAAGCCTTCAAATTTTGATTCAACAAAAAAATATCCCATTATCGATCAGACGTATACTGGCCCGCATACCTATATGTTCCCGAGAAATTTCTTTAGCGGCATTGCACGATCCAACCAGGCATTGGCCGAGTTAGGATTTATCGTTGTAACGGTTGACGGATTGGGGACGGCTAACCGCTCTAAGGCCTTTCATAATGTGTCGTATAAAAATATGGGCAAGAATCTCCTGGATCATGTGATTGCAATCCGTGAATTGGGCAAACGTTATTCATGGATTGATACAAGCCGTGTCGGCATCTTTGGTCATTCAGCTGGTGGCTATGATGCGGGTCATGCCGTATTGGAGTTCCCCGATTTTTATAAGGTAGCTGTTGCCAGTTCCGGTGATCATGATTTCAGAATGGAAAAAGACTGGTGGCCCGAAATGTATATGGGTTGGCCTGTAGACAGTACGTATAACCAGGTATCCAACATCACGATGGCGCCCAACCTGAAAGGTAAACTGTTACTCGTGCATGGCGGCATTGACGAAAACGTAAATCCTTCCGCCACCTTCAAACTCGCCGAAGCATTGGTAAAAGCCGATAAGGAATTTGATATGCTGATACTTCCCAGCCAGCATCATGGCTATATGGGAAAGTACAATGACTATTTCACCAAAAAGAAATGGAATTATTTTGTTGAGAATTTATTGGGTGTAAAACCGATTTGGGATTTTTCGCTCAAACCCTGAGCTTGGCGGCGACTTTTAATCTTTGTTGCATATGGCCGGCAGATCGTCAGTACACTTGTATTGTAATTCTGTTCGGCAATACGTTTATCACTGCACCCAATACTTATCATGAGTTCTCTCGAACTCTTTCACAATTTATTTTTCATTTAAAGAAAATCGCGTAGATTAGGTAGACCTTATAGTTTTTCTATACCCACCCCGTCTTCCCTTCCTCTTACCCTGCTTAATAGTTTTATTTTTTTACCATTAAACTTAGAATCATGTTACGTTATGCACCTTCACATTTGAAGACAATTTTACTGACTGCAACAATTCACACATTTATTATTACAGTGTGCTATTCGCAATCTTCAAAAGAAGATTCAATTAAAGCAGTGATCCACGCAGAAACCGCAAGCTATTTTGCCAAGGATGCTGATGGCTGGCAGTCGGCATGGCAGCAGGACGCGAAGACAACCCGCACATTTGTTTCAAACAATAACTATGTAACCGCAACAGGATGGACCAATTTCGGTCCCGATATGGTGAAATATTTAAAGGATAATCCGAAACCAACAATGGTGAAGTTTACCGTAGAAAACCTTACTATCCGCGGTGATGAAAATATGGCCTGGGTTGAATACGACCAGGTATCTGCATATCCTCCGGATACTGCAGTGGATCATTCTCATGAGCAACGTGCAATGGTAAAAGAAAATGGAAAATGGTTGATCGCATCACAGGTTACCTACCTGAAAGACACGTACAATGCTACTGCACAGGCAGTGGAAGAAAATTTAAACACCAGTGGTTATAACCTGATAGCAATGGGAAAACTGCAAAACGCAATTGATGTATTTCTTTTAAACGTAAAACTGTTTCCAAAATCATGGAATGCATTCGACAGTCTCGGTGAAGCTTATGCAAAAGCCGGAAACAAAAAATTAGCTATTGAAAATTATAAGAAGTCAATTGCATTAAATCCACAAAATGATGGCGGAAAAAAAGCGCTGGATACACTGATGAAATAAAAGATGCTGACGTAGTGTTTCTGCCTTTTTCGTCTTCCCCGCAAAGCACGCTAATGTTTAGTGTTGCGAGGGAGATCGTGCGCATGCCTGAATACAAAACCTCTATCTGTAATTTCCTGAATTCGTTTGATGATGCGTTGTATCTGAATAAAAATGGAGGTACCAATAAAAAAGTACATCGCATCACTTATTTTTTCATTACAGGAGTTATACTTTTATCTCGCTATCGTCGTTGTTTAATTATGCCATTAAAAACCTTATCTGTTACTGTTCTTTTCCTCTTCATTCTGAATCATTCTTCTGCAGCCCAGAAACCCAAAAGACCGGAGATGCAGGTAAATGCAGGTTTCGATGTTGCGTCTTATTATACTGAGCCGCTTGTTGGTTTCGGAACTCATTTAAAGTTTCTATGGCCGGTTGGTAAGAAAAACAATGCGATTGTTGGTACAGCCGGGTTTGACAAGTTGTTTGAGGATTTTCATTTCGATTCATACAGCTATACGTTTGCTGTTGCATCTGTGGGCTATAGAAAAAGTTTCAAATCATTCTTTGTGGAGTCCAAAGTAGGATTTGGCCCAAGCAAAGAAGGTGACAATGAATCATACTGCGGCGTTATTGGCATAGAGCCAGGTTTTCAGAAAGATAAATTCAGTTTTTCCCTGGATTATCGTTTTATTACAACGGAAGGTTTAGGTGATGGGAAACATTTTCATACCATTGCTTTCCGGGTTGGCTATAAAATTCTTGCGAGTAAATAATAAAGGCATTTTTCCCTTTTTGATCTTTTTTAAAAAGCGTAAGTGTTTGGTGTTGCGAAATGCACTGATGCAGTAAAAAACAGCTGACCTGCAGATAGTCGCCTACGCCGCAATAACTTCTTAAATTTGTTTATCACACACTATCCTTCCTCGAAAACTGTCAATAGATAAAACTCCAGCGAAGCCTTCATTCAAAATCGTGAGATAACATGTTTACCAACTACGTAAAACTTGCACTGCGCAACCTTGTGCGTAATAAAGTGTATTCCTTTATCAATATTTGCGGGCTTGCATTAGGCGTTACCTGTTGTTTGCTGCTATCGTTGTACATCCGCGATGAAATGAGCTATGACAAACATCATAAACGGGCCGACGACTTATACCGCATCATTACCAATTTTCAATCAGGATCAGGTGTGGATAGAGTGGCATCCGTTTCTCCGCCCATTGCAATGGCTATAAAAAATGAAGTACCGGAAGTAGAAGCAGCGGTACGGATTTTAAATCCCCCCGGTGTGAAGGAATATTTTACTACTGGTGAAAAAGAAAAGGCCCGCAGTCTTATTCGCTACAGGGATAAATTATTTTATGATAGCGAGGGTTTTATTGCAGACTCAACATTGTTCGACGTACTTACTTATGAGTTGAAGGAAGGGAATTCTGAAAAAGCGTTGGTCGAACCCAATTCAGTTGTTCTTTCTGCAAAACTGGCCAATAACATTTTTGGTGATGAACCGGCATTAAACAAAGTGATTACAATAAGCCAGGGTGGCCAGCCGGAAGATTATAAAGTAACGGGAGTATTTAATGAACAATATAACAGTCACATCAAGGCAAACTTTTTTACATCGATCAATAGCTCGGGATCGGTTGCAACTATTTTAAATGAAAATGAATGGGCCGGTCAGAATTTTGTTCCGTCATATCTCAAGCTTGTACACGGTCATAACAAAGATGCTGTTGAAAAAAAAATCAATGAAGTATTATTGCGACATGGCTCAGCTGCAATGAAAGCGGAGGGCATTCAGAAAACGTTAAGCCTTGAACCGGTAAAAGATATTTACCTGAAGTCGGATGTGGGGCAAAAACCAAGAATTACTTATTTGTATATAGTTGGCGCTATTGCATTATTTATATTATTGATTGCCTGCATCAACTTTATGAACTTGTCTACAGCTAAGGCTAACAAACGCGCCGTTGAAATAGGCGTCCGTAAAACACTCGGTGCACATCGGTTAGCTCTTATCAAACAGATATTCGCCGATACGATGATCACCGTTGTAATAGCGATCATCATAAGTTTTATCCTTGTACAATTTGCTCTTCCGCTTTTTAATCAATTAACCGGTAAAAACATTTCACTCAATGGAGGAAATATCACGTTCTTCCTGTTTGCATCTCTTATGCTAATTGTAATTACAAGCCTGCTTGCGGGAAGTTATCCGGCATTCTATCTCACATCGTTTCATCCGGCAAGGGTGCTAAAAGGGAAATTTAATCCCGGCGGTTCTGCGGGCAGATTACGGCAAACTCTCGTTGTGTTTCAATTTATGATTGCCATTGCGTTGATATGTAGTGTATTTATCATTACCCGCCAGGTAAATTTTATGATTGGAATAAACCCGGGCTTTGATGCGGATGCAAAAATTATATTGCCACTTCGTACCGATGAAGCGCATAAACAATACGAGGCATTGAAAGATGAGATTAGGCAAAGCAGCAGCGTCAGAGCTGTTTCAGGTTGCTCCTTCATTCCCGGTACTTCCATTTTCAGGGATATGAATTTTTATGCTGATGGAAAAAACAACAATACGACAATTGATATTACACGCAATGTGGTAGATGTCGGCTACCTTGAATTATTGAATATGAAATTGATTGCGGGAAGATCATTTACAGAAAGCCGCATATCGGATAGTAATCGAAAATTTATTTTAAACCGCACTGCCGTTTCCAAACTAGGATTTACACCTGAAAAAATCGTTGGTCAATTCCTGCATTTTGACTGGCTTGGAAAAAGGTATGACTTCCAGGTTATCGGAGTGATGGAGGATTTTCATCAGAACTCGTTACATGAGGAGATTAAACCAACTTTGTTTGAAATGGAGAATAACAATAAACGATATGACTACGTGATTGCGTCAGTTGCTGGTACTGAATTTGAAAATACTATAAAGAAAATGCAGCGCATATGGAAATCTATGATCCATGATACGCCGTTTGAGTATTCGTTCCTGGACCAGGTAATTCAAAAGCAATATGATGAAGACAGACGTGTTTCAAAAATCATTTCATGCTTTGGCATCATTGCCATGATCATTTGTGCGCTTGGCCTGTATGGTTTATCGTCTTTTATGGCAGAGCGAAGATTGAAGGAAATTGGAATCCGCAAAGTGCTGGGGGCAAGTGTGCGGCAGATTGTAATGATGATGTCCGCTGAATTTGCAAAATTAGTGCTGATTGCTTTTATGATTGCAGTGCCGGTTGCATACTATGGAATGAACAAATGGCTCGAAGGATTTGCCTATAAAGTTTCACCAGGATGGTTTGTATTCGCCTTAGCAGGATTTGCAGCCTTTGCAATTGCTATGATCACTGTTAGTTTTGAATCTATCAAGTCAGCCATAAAAAACCCTGTTGATAGTTTGCGAAGTGAATGAATTATCGGCCTTCAGTAAAGCCTGTTAAACGCTAAAGCCCGCCTTCGTCAGGCGGGCTTTAGCAACAGCGTAATTCGTTATTATTTATTTACTAAAAATTATACTGTAATCCCGCGCCTATAAAAGACTGTTTTATTTTTCCTGTTGTGTGTAAAGGCCATGCACCGGTATAAGAAAGAATTACATCCAGTCTCTTGCTGACCGTATAGCCTGCAACTCCTGAGATAGCAGGCGCCCAGGTACGCAGTTGCGATCTGTTATAAGGCTTGTTTTCTGCATACAGTTGCTGGAGGTAGTAATCGTTGATATTGTGCACATAGGTAATACCTGCATTTAATTCGATAAAAGCTCCTCCGATGGCATCGATATCTTTACTATAAGGTACAGGTACGCCGAAATTCATTCTGTAACCTGCTAATAAGAATAAAGAGCTGATATTATCATCCTTTCCTTTATCAAATGCGGAAAAGTTGCCGCCGTTAAGAGCAAAAGCATGTGCTGCTTTAGCAGTTACTACAAACTCATTATAAACATCCCCATGCTCATTACCTCTTAGCATCAGCTTGCCATCCAGGCTAACGCCTAAACGGCCGGGATAGGCAATGAAACCCTGCCCCGCAAGGCCAAACCGAATATTTTTGGGATACATTCCATCATTATCCTGCGCAAGTGCAGGCATTGCGACGATTGCAAGGAAGAATGCAATGCAGTAATTTCTGATTGTGTTGTTTGTATTCATGTTGGGTTAAGATTGGTTAAACGAATTATATAATAGTCTTCAAATAATTTACTATTTACCGTATTGCTATTCTATTTGCAAAAAACAAGAATAAGCAATAGACATTGTCCATCGGTTTATCAATGATTACTGACGAAACGCCGTCGTAACGAGAAAAGATATTGTGGTAATTATCGGAGAGGTATTGGAAAAATCTAATACGGCATTGAGTAGTATAGTTGCTGTATTAGGGTAAAAATAATAGGGATAA
Source organism: Chitinophagaceae bacterium (assembly GCA_049840875.1). Classification (GTDB taxonomy): domain Bacteria; phylum Bacteroidota; class Bacteroidia; order Chitinophagales; family Chitinophagaceae; genus JAFDYH01. Next base: position 124,851 of record JASGJE010000019.1, read on the forward strand.
AGAATAAATGCAAGTTTTTAAGATAGAAAGTGATAAAATTTTTTTGCCTTAGTTGGATTTTATAAAAAAAATACAGAATAGCTATCTACCAATTAGAATAAGTTAGTATTTGTACGAATAGTATTAAAAAAAATCATTGCAAGATCAGCGAATCAATTGACTGAATCAGTCAATTATACGGAACGACTTCAATGGCAAACTGTAAATGGGTTTCATTATACCTCGAGCTATTTAATAAGAAAGCAATCATCTCAGCTTCCAAACGTCAACTCTTTCTCCGGGAGAATTGGAATTCTGACAACAGCAGTTGTAACATCACGACTACCATTGATAGAAAAGCTCGCCCTTTCTCCAAAGGTCAATACCAGGCGCTGTCGTGCTCCCGGTATGCCAAATCCTGTTGAATTATTCCCTTGAAATGGCCCGGAATTTTCAATAATGAGCGCATGAAAATTTCCGTCTACTTTGGAAGCAATGTTAATATACCCGCCTTGTATTAATTTGCTTATACCGTGCTTTACGGCGTTTTCGACAAGTGTTTGCAGCAGCATAGGAGGTACAGGCAGATGCAATGTTTCATCATCAATTTCATAATGAATGTTCAATCGTTCTTCAAACCGGATTTTTTCCAGTGCGAGATAATCTTTTACTAATTCTAATTCAGTTTTAAATTTAATGGTATCGCTTTTTTCTACCATCGTCGTGTGAAGCAAAAGATTGCTTAATCGAGTAAGCCCGTTTTTAGCTTTTTCAGAATCCTCTTCAATTAGCGCTCTTATGCTGTTCAGTGAATTAAAAATAAAATGAGGATTCAGGTGGTTTCTTATTGTTTTAATTTCCAGGTCTCGCACCAGGCTGTTTAGTTTTAGCGTATTGATTTGTTGCAGGCGGAGCTTGATCAGGTAATGCAGATACAAATAAGTGCAGACCCAGGGGATAATAAAAAAAGCACCATAAAACGCAATAATTGTAATGTTTTTAAAAACGCCATACTTTTCAAAACCAAAACTAAATCCCAGGAACCTGAACAGGGCAGATACAAGAACGGAGAAAAAAATCAATCCGGGTAATAACGAAAACGCGACAGATAGTGTGATTGTTTTTGATGATTGCTTTGTGATGTCGATAGCTTTGAAAAATGTTCTGAGCAAATGCGTGGTAAATAAACCTGTGAAAGCAACTATAAAACTTTCATAAACAATAACGGCCGAAAAAGAATCTCTGAACAAATAGGCAAAAAAGATATTGGACAAAAAAACCAATCCCCAGCCGCCAATCTGAAATGGCCAATATCCCCAAAATATCTTTTTCATATCCCGCGTCGTTTTATTGCTGGCAAATAGAGATATCCCATATACAAACTTCTGGCATTTTCCTCTTAATGAAATTTACGCTTGATTTACAAATCTGGATGATTGAGAATGATAGCCGGTTAAAATCGCACATGAGGGAATTAATGTGAATCTTTATTATTAACCTTCGAGATAAGTTACAACGAACGTCACATCGGAATCGTTGTTGCCGGTTGTATATTTATCATCCGAATAATAAACCTTACTTGTACAAGCTAACTCTATTCACCATATTTTTAGTATTTAAGGTTTCTTCTTATTGTCAGAATAAAACACAAATTTCAGGTATGGACACTGAATTGAAAACATGGGAAAGAAAGTATTTCACTAAACCTCTGGATAGTTCTTTTCTTTTCTATTGTGTTTTTGGAGATTTTTCTGCTGATTTTAAAATACCTGCGATGAAGTACAGAACTTCAGGCATACCTGACGGTTGCGATTTAAGAGTGTTGAACACAAAGAAAGATTCTGAATATATACAATCGCTTTTGGAAGGATATTTATGGGAATCTTCAAAAAAAGGTGATCCAGACCTCGCTAATCAAATTAGCCATTCGAAAGAATGCATAGTAGTTAAGGGGGAATTTAAAGACACTTCCGATTTAAACTATTTGCGCGATGTTATCGGAATTATAACATATCTCTTCGACAATGGCGGTGTTGGTATTTATGATCCACAGGGCTTCAGATTTATGGGAAAAAAAGCCTGGACGGAGAATATATTTAGTCCTGATGGCAGTGTTCCAAGAAATCATGTTATGATACTATACTCTGAAGAGCATGGAAAAAAATGGTATCACACAAGAGGGTTAAGAAAATTCGGTCGACCAGACTTGAGTATTCATGAAGTGACACCGCAGTATGAGGATGCAATATATGACCTGTTTAACCGGTTTATCGAGTATGAGGCTTTTGGTGGTATAATTGCTGATAAGCAGGAAATTAAAATGAATACATTGCCTTCGGGAATGTGGTGTGAAAACAAGGGCGATCCAGACGATCCCGACTTTAACAACAAACACGTTGAAATCCATTGGAAATAAAGTTGTTTGGATAAATGCAGTTTTTTATTCGGAACAGCTCCCAAATTTTGGGGTTATAACATTTTTTTGAAAGCAACGCTATTCGATATGAACGCATTACATTTAAGCTAATGAACTATTATTTAAGAAACATTATTATAGCACTACTCTTATTGACTATAAACTCAAAGGTAAAAGCACAGGACGGTCAACAAAATGACTATACCGACTATCATGTGCATTTACAGGATTCAGCAACTGTTCAGTTAGGATATAGAATGCTGAAAGCTATCGGTCAGACCCCAACGAAAGTAGATTCTATCGTGTTTGATGCAGATACAATTATCGAACGGTTAGACAAGGCTAAATTCAAAAGCGCCTGGATATTATCCAACGCATACTGGTTTGGTTCACCATTAACCCCAATCGACAACGAATATGAACAGGTAAAACAAGAAAATGACTGGACAGCTGAACAGGCGGCCCGTTATCCTGATCGCCTGCATGCTTTTATGAGTGTAAATCCGTTGAAGCCATATACGCTCAAAGAAATTCAACGCTGTATCGATAGTAAACGCTTTACGGGGCTCAAACTACATTTTGCAAATAGTAAAATCAATTTGTTTGATAAATCGCAGGTGGCGCAATTGAAGAAAGTATTTGCATTAGCCAATAAAAATCGTTTGCCAATGCTTATTCACTTTCGGAGTGGGCAGAAATGGGACGGTATTGCAAACACAACTATTTTATTAAACCAATTAATGCCTTTAGCAAGAGATACAAAAGTAGTTATCGCTCATATGGCTGGATGGGGCGGTTATGATAAACCTATGCATGCTGCGCTTGCACTCTTTGTAGAATACATTCATCAGAACAATTCATACAGTAAAAACCTATATCTTGAAGTCAGCGCCGTATTGCCGCTTACTTTAAACGAAGATTATAAACCTGCCAAAAACAAATCTGATTGGGACCCAATAATAGCGCTGAATAAGCGCATTAATCAGATTGGCGCCAGTCATATTCTTTTCGGAACGGACTGGCCTTTGATCGATATTGATCCGTATATCGGATTATTGAATAAAGCATTTGGTGAATCGGTCGTTCAGCAGATTTTAAGAAACAGGATTGAATTTTAAATTTCTTTTCAACATTTTTGGGCTTGACCAACAACATCCATTGAACCTCATAACAAGAGAACCAGATGTCTTTTCTCTGAAAGGACCGGTATTGGTGAATAAATATCTTTCAGCAATAGACATTCATGGGCTGAACGTTTTACCTTTAACGCATTCATGAACCTGTTTACAGACAAAGCAACAATTATTATTACCTGTCCCAAGCGGCTTGCGCCGTGGCTGGAACTGGAAGTAAAAGAACTCGGTTTTGCAATAGAAGAAACATTTATAACGGGACTGCAGCTTACAGGAACAATTAATGATTGTATAAAGCTGAACCTTAACCTTCGCTGCGCCAGCCAGGTTTTATATAAGCTGAAACAATTTGAAGCAATTGACGCAGACGCTATTTATAAAAACCTGTTTCATTTTCCGTGGGAGGATATTTTACCTGCACCAGGTTATTTTTCTATCACGAGCAATGTAAACAATCCGACTATCAATAACAGCATGTTTGCCAACCTTCGTGTGAAGGATGCGATAGTCGACCGGTTGCGTGATAAAAGAGGTGTGCGTCCATCAACAGGGTCGGCGCTTGTTGGCGCGGTTATCAATCTATTTTGGAAGAATGACAGAGCTGAAATATTTATTGATACATCAGGCGATTCGCTGGGCAGGCATGGATACCGTAAAATTCCAGGACAAGCGCCAATGCTTGAGGCGTTGGCTGCTGCTACGATACTGGCAACACAGTGGGATAGAAAGTCGCCATTTATAAATCCGATGTGTGGCTCTGGAACATTGGCAATCGAAGCAGCAATGATCGCCACAAACCGGCGGCCGGGTTTATACAGAACTAATTATGCATTCATGCACCTGCAAGGGTATGATGAACAGGTGTACATGAATGAAGATGCTTTGCTTGAGGAACAAATAAAAGAGGTACCTGGTTTGCGGATTATTGCAACTGATTACAGTGCGAAAGCTGTTGAAAATGCGAAGAAGAATGCAATTGCCGCAGGTGTGGCGCAGTTAATTGATTTTTCCGTTTGTGATTTTGCCGCCACTGAAATACCGCAAAATGTTCCAGGTATTTTTTATGTAAACCCTGAATATGGTGAGCGACTGGGGCAAATTGATGAACTGGAAAAAACCTATAGCCGCATCGGTGATTTTATGAAACAGAAATGCGGCGGCTATTTCGGTTATGTGTTTACGGGTAATCTGGATCTTGCGAAAAAAATAGGATTGAAAGCAAAAAGAAGAATAGAATTTTACACCAGTACCATCGATTGCCGTCTTTTTGAGTATGAATTATATTCCGGAAGCCGGGAAACATCAAAGGCGAAAAAACAGGATTAGGAAGGGAAATCTTTTTTCTGAAATGGCGATAGGTATAGTCACGCTTTCTCTGTTATACTTGTGAATAGTGATAAATGATTTTGTCATTTATTCGTTAGAGTAAATTATTTCTTCAACATTTTTAACCAGGTAATTATGGAGATCTCGGAGCTGCAGAAAATTGTAAAGGAAAGATATTTCAAAACAGATAGTGAACGCGGCATCTATCATACCGCCCTTTGGTTTCATGAAGAAGTAGGAGAGCTTTCCTCTGCAATAGCCAGCGGCGACAAAGAAAATGCAAAAGAAGAATTCGCCGATGTGCTCATGTGGTTATTGACACTGGCTAACCTGATGGAAGTGGATATGGCAGAAGCCATTACTTCATATTTAGAGAATAAAAGAAAAATGCCTTCCAAGTAAGTATACAGACAAATTGTTTTGCCAAAATTTTATTTGAGCGGTAATTATGCCGCTATTATTTTACATACATTTACGTAATTAATCACAAATAAAAGATGAAAGGAACGCATCTTGGCGAATTTGAAGAAATTGTTTTGCTCACCATTGCCGCATTGATGGATGAAGCGTATAGTGTTGCTATCTGTGATGAGCTCGCAAAGCATACGGATCGAGAATCAAAGCTGGGCGTTGTACATGCCGTGCTCAACAGGCTTGAAGAAAAGGGAATGGTGAAAAGCAAGCTTGGCGAAGCAACCAATACACGAGGTGGCAAACGTAAGCGGTATTATACTGTTACCACGGCAGGCAAAGCTGCGTTAGTGAAATCAAAAGAAATGCGGGATGAACTGTGGAGCAAAATACCAGGATTTAAATTAAAAGGTGCATGATGAAAAAGCAACGAGAAGCCAAACCGCCACGCTGGGCAGAGCGGTTTTTAAACTGGTATTGTCGCCCCGAATTAGCGGAAGATCTGCAGGGCGACCTATATGAATTTTTTGAGCGTAATGTGCAGACAAAAAGTATCCGCAAAGCGAGACTTATTTATATAATCGATGTACTGAAATTTTTCAGATTGTACACGATACGCAAACCAAAATTAAAAAACCCTTTATCACGTCAATATATGATCAGGAGCTATATTAAAACATCGGGACGCAGTATTCTGCGGCATAAATTATTTGCAGGCATTAACATAGCTGGACTTGCTATCAGTATGTGTGTCGGACTGTTGATCATTTCCTTCTTATCCGACCTCTATTCGTATGATGACTTTCATACGAAGAAAAACAGAATTTACAGAGTGGTATGTCGCGATATTCATACTAATGATCCCTCCCCAATGAACCTCGCGACTACTTCATACGGAGCGGGGAAAGAAATTCAGCGGACAGTTCCTGGTATAGAGTCGATCACTTTTCTCCGACGCGATTTTAATGGTGATGCAACTATTGGTGATAAAACAATTTCTGTCTCGGGCCTATGGGCCGATGAATCAATATTCAACGTATTCACATTTCCGTTTGTAAAAGGTAATCCAGCTACAGCTCTGCAAAAACCAAATTCGATTGTGCTAACAGCGAAAACCGCACAGAAGTTTTTTAGTACTACCGATGTGATTGGTAAAACGATTAAGTTCGATACATCGAATTACATCATCAGTGGCGTGCTGAAAGATATTCCGAAGTTATCGCACATTCAGTTTGACGCATTGGCCGCATACGCTACTATTGACAAAAAGAAACCGGATGGGGATGGCGACATGATGAGCTGGGAAAATATTTACTCCAACTATACTTACATGGTATTATCGCCCAACGCAAATAAGGTAACGATACAAAAGATACTGGATAACATATCGTCAACAGAAAATGCGAAGCTGAAGAATAGAAAGATAACATTGTCGCTGGAGGCAATGAGTAATATCATGGTGGGAGACCATTATGCAAATGAAATGGGCCCGGCTCTTGGTAAAATTATTGTGTATATTCTTGCCGGCCTTGCACTGGTTGTTATTATTTCGGCATGCTTTAATTATACCAATCTTTCCATTGCCCGTTCATTGACACGTTCCCGCGAAGTCGGCATCCGGAAAGTAATTGGTGCGAAAAGAAGAAACGTGATCGGGCAGTTTATTACGGAATCAGTATTGGTGTCATTGTTTTCATTGGTCGTCGCATTTTTCCTGTTTCTGGTATTGCGCCCGCAATTTCTTTCGCTGCACAGATTTGTCAGCGACCTTGTTTCACTTCAGTTATCGGCAAAACTGATTGTTTATTTTGTTTTGTTTGCTATAGTTACCGGCTTCATCGCGGGTATACTGCCCGCATTGTTTTATTCCCGCATCACTGCGATACAGGTATTGAATAATGTATCATCATTAAAAGTTTTCAGGCATGTCAACCTGCGGAAATCATTGATCGTGGTACAATACGTATTCTCATTGATTTTTATCGCAACCACAATCATCGGCTATAAGCAGTACCGCAGTTTCATCACGTATGATCTTGGATTCAGCACAAAGAATGTTCTGAATATAAGAATGCAGGGAAATAAAACGACGGTATTGAGTAAAGAAATTGCGCAGATACCAGGTGTAAAGGCAGTTTCAAAATCTGTTATAATTTCAAGCCTGGGGAGTGTTTACGGTTCGCAGATAAAATATAAAGACCCAATGGACTCAGCGGGTGTGCAAATGAATTTTATTGATGAGAACTATCTTGGCGTGCACGAGTATAAGGTTCTTGCAGGAACAAACTTCGTTGAAAAAGCGAGTGATAGTATAGAAACACAGGCAATCGTAAATGAGCAATTGATTAAGCGGTTTAAAATCGGCAATGGCGATCCGCAAAAAGCTATTGGAGAAGTAGTAGAGATTGATAAAAAGAAATTAGCGATCATAGCGGTGCTCCGGGATTTCCATTATGGTACGCTGGATAATAAAATAGAACCCGTTGCTTTCCGCTATTCAAAAGGAGAATGGGCGCAATATCTGAATGTAAAAATTGAAACCCCGGATATCACAGCATTGCTTGCATCTGTAAATGATACCTGGCGGAAAACAGATAAAGTACATCAGTTGGATGCAAAATTTTATGACGATCAGATCGAAGAAGCGTACAGTCAGTTCTCTGTAATTCTTAAAGTGATTGGTTTTTTCTCTTTTCTGGCTATCGTGATTGCATCGATGGGATTGTTTGGTATGGTCGTATACACAACCGAAAAACGATTAAAAGAAGTCAGCATCCGGAAAGTGATGGGCGCCAATGAAGGATCATTGATTTACCTGATGAGCAGAAGTTTTTTATTCCTTCTTATACTTTCTGCATTCATTGCACTGCCAGCTACATGGTTATTTTTCGATAGGGTAGTGCTGGCAAATTTCGCCTATCATCAACCGTTGCGGATCAGCGATCAGTTGCTGAGTTTCTTTATCGTCATGATTATCGCCAGTGTTATGATCGGTTTTCAAACGTTGAAAGTAGCCCGCAGTAATCCGGCACAGGTATTAAAGCGAGAATAATTCAATCAACGCCGGTTAAGTATCTGCAAAACTTCCGGCGTTATATTTTTACCGCCGCTGATATTGGTACTGACAGTACCGATGGTATAAACCGGTCCCCAGGGAATGCCCCACCAACCAAAGAGAAGGCTGATTAACGTGAAGCTAATGCTATGTTTTATAGTTGATTCGTTTGCCCGTATAAAGTATATATCGCTACCTCGTTTAAATGTGAGAATAAAAATTGAAATACAATACTGAAATACAACAAATTTTGCTCCGTTCCTTACTTCTTCATTCAATTGTTCGTTGCTGATGTCGCCTAAGTTTTTTATATAACCCATACAAGTAGATTAAAGTCCGTTCTTAATTGCGGTGTTATATAAGTAGCGCTCTAAAATAGAAAGTGAATTTTTAAAATCAAAGCTGATCGTGTTTTTTCAATGATAGGAAAACTACTGTATTATAAAATTGATTACATTTTAGTGATAGCATCGGTTTGAATTATTATCAAGAATAGATAAAAGCTTTGATTGGACCACAATCCTTTATGCACTTGATAGAAAAGCGATCATATTAATTCTTGTATCTGATCAATCAAACATCTGTTTCATTGAATGAAAGCGTAAGATGGTTTATTCCTGATTCAACCTTGCGATAACGTACGCCTGCGGTATCCAGCATTATTTTAGATGCCTTGAATACATCATTGTCCGCGTATTTATCCGATAAATAAATGACTTCACGTATCCCGGACTGTATGATTGCCTTTGTACATTCATTGCATGGAAACAACGCTGTGTAGATTTTGCATCCCTGTAAGTCCATACCAATATTGTTCAGTATCGCGTTCAATTCTGCATGGCAGATAAAAGGATATTTTGTATCGAGAAAATCGCCATCGCGGTCCCAGGGGAAATTATCATCGTGACAACCGATTGGTAAACCGTTGTATCCAGCGCCAACAATTTTATTTTTGTCATTTACAATGCATGCACCTACCTGTGTACTCGGATCTTTACTTCGTTTTGCAGATAACAATGCCACGCCCATAAAATATTCGTCCCAGGAAATATAGTCCTGTCTCTTTTTTAACATCGCTGTTTTAATTTGTTCAAAATTATTGCAGCGAATTTATACTATCATAACTAATTAACGGGTGAGGTAGAAGCCGGGAAAAATTTTGAACGTAATACGACTAGCGTTTTCTATTTGTTGATCGATAAAGCGTTGGTAATTTTTTGCTGGAGAACTTTTGCAAAGTCAACAATCTCTGAGGCGGAATAAGCCTTGATGTAGCAGCCTTCTGCGCCAAGATCTTTTAATTGTTTTACCTGTGTATCACTGATGCTTGTCGAATAAATCATTACCTGGATATCTTTATAGCTATCGGTTTCTTTCAATTTGACCAATGCTTCTTCGCCATTGGTTGCAGGCATATTATAGTCCAGCAATATAGCATAAGGATAACGTGATGTCGCCGACATTCTCTCAAGATATTCAAATAATTGCCGCGCTGAATCAACATAGGCAACTTTACCTCCAAAGCCAATTTTTTCAAATGCCGTTTGTAAAAAAAACTGATCATCGGCATCATCTTCAACAACGAGAAGCGGTATTGTAATTTCTTCGCTTTCAGCCATACTACCTGTTTAAAAGACATTCGATTTAGCAATCTTTCCTTTACTTTGATTTTCACCCTGCAAAACTTGTCGTACAGGTAATGTAACCATAAATATTGAACCCACTCCAACCTCACTTCTTACGGCGATAAAACCGTTATGTCTTTCTACAATCTTTTTACACAATGTAAGACCGATCCCACTTCCTTCATATTCTTTTTTCGCATGTAGACGTTTAAACATTTCAAAAACCTGTTCAGCATATTTTTGTTCAAAGCCGATTCCATTGTCCTGCACAGAGATGCGGCAATATTTGTTATTGATATCCAGTGGTTCATTCTTTTTATCAGTCACACATATTTCAGACCATATACTGATTCGGACAGGTTCCTGGTTTTTGCTGTATTTAAGGGCGTTGCTTATCAAGTTTGAAAAAAGAGGATACATCAACCCCGGTTTTGTAATGATGGATGGAATGGATTTTACATCAACCAACGCTTTCTTGTCATCTATCTCAGGTTTATGCTCGTCCAGTATTTCCTGGATCACTTTGTTCAGATCTGTTTCCGCAAACTCATCATTATCTTCGGATACTCTTGAAAACGTAAGAATATCTTTAATTAAGCGCTGCATTTTACCTGCAGCATTTTCAATGCGACTGATATAAAGCGAAGTTTCTTCATTGAAATCTTTTACCTGCTCCGATGTAGCGAGCAAGTCGCAAAAGGTTCTGATTTTCCGAAGCGGCTCCTGCAAATCGTGTGAAGCCATAAAAGCAAAGCGATCTAATTCTTTGTTTGCCGATTCAAGCGAATTAATGTTTTCAATTAACTGACGATTCAATTCATTCACTCTCTTCTCAGAATGTTTTCTTTCTTTTATTTCATTTTCCAGGTTTGTATTGACTGTTTTTAAGCGTTGTTCCTGTACCTGCAATTGTTGAGTCTTTGCATAGAGCTCTGTGAACACTGCAACTTTCGCTCTTAACAACTCGGGGTTTACAGGTTTTGCTATATAATCAACTGCACCTGCACGGTATCCTTTGAACATATTGCGGTCATCATCATCGTGAGCTGTGATGAAAATAATAGGGATATTTCTTAGCTTCTCCCGTTCATAGATTAATGAAGCGGTTTCAAAGCCATTCAGGTTCGGCATGTTCACATCCATAAGGATCAAAGCAAAATCAAATTGTGAAAGAAGAATTTTCAACGCTTCTCTTCCCGATTTTGCTTTTACAAAATAGTAGCCACCCGGTTCCAAAATACTTTGTACCGATAATAAATTATCTTCCCTATCGTCCACTAAAAGAATCTTCTGCTGCATGAATCAATTTATTATTTATAAAACCATATACGCATCAGCGATAGAAGCTGGTCCATCTTCAGTGGCTTTGTGATATAATCAGAAGCGCCAGCTTCGATACATTTCTGACGGTCACCCTTCATCGCTTTTGCGGTAACGGCGATAATAGGGAGCGTACTGTTTTTGTGTTCTCGTCGTATTCGTTGTGTTGTTTCGTAACCATCCATTTCAGGCATCATAATATCCATGAGGATCATGTCCACTCTGGTACTTTCGTCACTGATAATGTTGATTGCTTCCTGCCCGCTTTCCGCTGTTATCGCATTGATATTATACCGTTCAAATACCGTAGTCAGGGCGAATAAGTTTCTCACATCGTCATCGACAATCAGGATGTTTTTACCTGACAGTATATCTTCTTTTACCCTGATGTTTTCAATAATCCTTCTTTTCTCGGGAGCCAACTCATTCAGGTTGATATGCAATTGCGCAATCGTATCTTCCAGAAGATATTCAAGCGAATGAACTCCTTTTGTAAGATGCTTATTAAAAGTCCTGTTGATATTCTGCAATTCTTTTTTGGTAAAATCTTTTGCAGAATACACTATCACCGGTGTTGTTTTTTTCCGGGCTTTATTTACTTCCGTCACCAGTTCATTACCCGAAATATCCGGTAAGGTATAATCAAGAATGATACAATCGTGATTACCGGCAGAAATCTGTTCTATTGCTTTTGTTGCTGTATCTACCACATTTACATTTATATTATCACTCCGAAGCATCTTGGCGATTTGCGAAGATTCAATTTCGTTGTCTTCAACAATCAGCACTTGCTTGACGGGTTTTTGTATTAGTGCGATTACATCATCAAATAAATCAGATAATGCTCCATGCTCCAATGGTTTCAGCAAAAAATTGCGGGCGCCACGGCGTAAAGCAAGGCTCCTGTTCTCTTCACCGGAGATTAAGTAAATCGGAATATGCCTGAAGTTGAGATCGTTTTTCAGCAAGTCCAGTACCTTCCATCCGCTTGTATCCGGCAATTTCACGTCCAATGTGATTGCTACTGGCATATAACGATTGATGAAATCAAACACTTCAACATAACTGGTAGCCATAATTGCTTTCAGGTCATGTTCGTGAGCATTGTCCATAATGATCTTACCAAACCGCAAATCATCTTCAACAATCAAAATGATCTTATCATCGGGTTGTATTGAATTTCGGTCATCCCCTGCATCATTGATCATTTCATTTACAATGTTCAGGTTGGCATTTTCGCGGTCGCCTGAAATTACACGCATTGAGTTCAGTAATTCGTCAATGCTATCGGCTCCTTCACTCAATGTATATTTTTTGAGTGTAGCCGGTACTACGGTTTCGCGTTCTAACATTGCACCGGCGTGATCCAGCGGGAGATAAAGTGTGAACGTGCTTCCATTCAACGGTGAACTTTCCAATTCTATGTTTCCACCGAGCAGATCTGCTAATCCACGACTGATTGAAAGCCCTAAACCAGTGCCGCCGTATTTGCGGCTGGTAGAACCTTCAGCTTGCTGAAATGCTTCAAAGATGATGTTCTGTTTTTCCAGTGGTATCCCAATACCTGTATCGCTGATAGCAAACGCAACAACTTTTTCTGCGTTGTCAAGACTTAGGTTACCAGGTTTCCAGTTTTTATGCGCTTCATAAATTTTCAATTTCACTTCACCTTTCTCCGTAAACTTGAATGAATTTGAAAGAAGGTTTTTCAAGATCTGGTTCAAACGCTGCAAGTCGGTATCCATTGATTCCGGTAGGTTGGAATCTGTTTCGATAGTAAACCGCAAATGTTTTGCTTCAGAAATTGGTTTGAATGTGGTTTCGACAAACGAAGCAATTTCGGAGAAACGAATCGGTGAAATGTTTGTAGTAATAAATCCTGATTCGATTTTTGAAAGGTCGAGAATGTCGTTGATCAATTGGATCAGGTCATCACCGCAGGAGTGAATTGTTTTCGCGTAGCGTATTTGTTTTTCTGTCAGGTTTCCTTCTACGTTTTCATATAATTGTTGCGCAAGGATCAATAAACTATTCAATGGCGTACGCAACTCATGCGACATATTTGCAAGAAACTCTGATTTATATTTCGAAGTAAGCGTTAACTGTTCTGCTTTTTCTTCCAGCGATCTTCTTGCTTCTTCCACTTCTTTGTTTTTCGCTTCCACTTCGTTCTTCTGATTTACAAGAAGTATCGCTTTATCCTGCAACTCATCGTTCGTTCTTCTCAACTCTTCCTGTTGTATTTTCAACTCACTGGCAAGTGATTGTGATTGTTTCAATAACTCTTCCGTACGTGTATTCGCTTCAATGGTATTTAAAACGATACCGATACTTTCTGTTAACTGAGCGAGAAAGTCGATATGCGTTTCACTGAAGATATCCAGCGAAGCAAGTTCGATAACCGCTTTTACTTTGTTTTCAAACAAAACCGGAAGAATGATAAGGTTCGCTGGTTTCGATCTTCCAAGACCTGAACTGATCTTGATATAATTCGTCGGAACGTTGGAAAGAATGATACGTTCTTTTTCAAACGCAACCTGGCCGATCAATCCTTCGCCGATTGCAAACTCTTTCGGAATGTTTTTATCAGATTGATAGCCGTAGGCTGCGAATAAACTTAGCCGTGAGTTTTGTAATTCTTCATCCTGGTTTAAGATATAGAAAGCGCCAAAGTGTGCACGCACAACCTGCGCCAACTCTGACAATATTCGTTGCGTTACCGTCTTCAAATCTTTTTGCCCCTGTAACATCTGACCAAACTTCGCAAGGTTTGATTTCAACCAGTCCTGTTCCTGGTTTCTCAATGTTGTTTCGCGAAGGTTAGTGATCATCTGGTTAATTGTATCTTTCAACGCTTCCACTTCACCTTTCGCATCTACACGAATGTTTCGGGTTAAGTCTCCCTTTGTTACCGCAGATGCCACTTCAGAAATTGAACGAACCTGTGTGGTCAGGTTCTGCGCCAACTGGTTTACATTTTCTGTTAAGTTCTTCCAGATACCAGATGCACCTGGTACACTTGCCTGTCCTCCCAATCTTCCTTCCACGCCTACTTCACGGGCAACATTGGTTACCTGGTCTGCAAACACGGCAAGCGTATCAATCATTTCATTGATCGTATCGATCAATTGTGCTACCTCACCGCGTGATACAATCGTCAGTTTTTGTTTTAAGTTTCCAATCGCAACGGCTGTTACCACTTTTGCGATACCACGTACCTGGTTGGTAAGATTGGATGCCATCATGTTCACCGAGTCTGTTAAATCTTTCCAGGTACCGGCAACACCTTTTACTTCAGCTTGTCCACCGAGCTTACCTTCTGTACCTACCTCACGGGCAACACGGGTAACTTCATACGCAAATGAGTTTAACTGTTCCACCATTACGTTGATGGTATTCTTCAAATCGAGGATTTCACCTTTTACGTCAATTGCAACCGTCTTCGATAAGTCACCGCTCGCTACAGCCTTTGTTACCTCAGCGATATTACGCACCTGCGCAGTAAGGTTACCGGTCATTGAATTCACTGAGTCGGTCAAGTCTTTCCATGTACCTGCAACACCCGGAACGAATGCCTGTCCACCCAATTTACCATCTGTACCAACCTCACGTGCAACACGCGTTACTTCAGATGCGAATGCACGCAACTGGTCAACCATCGTGTTCAGCGTTTCTTTCAGTTGCAAGATCTCACCCCTAACGTCAACCGTAATTTTCTTTGACATATCGCCATTGGCTACCGCAATCGCAACTTCAGCGATATTACGTACCTGTGCTGTAAGGTTACCAGCCATCTGGTTTACAGAGTCTGTTAAGTCTTTCCATGTACCTGCAACACCCGGAACAAATGCTTGTCCACCGAGTTTACCTTCAGTACCTACTTCACGTGCAACACGTGTCACTTCTGATGCGAAACCTCTCAACTGATCCACCATTGTATTGATGGTGTTTTTCAATTCAAGGATTTCGCCTTTTACATCCACTGCAATCTTTCTTGACAAGTCACCATTCGCAACGGCAGTCGTTACTTCAGCGATGTTACGTACCTGTGAAGTAAGGTTACTCGCCATTTTATTTACAGAGTCCGTTAAATCTTTCCATGTACCACCAACACCTGGCACGTCAGCCTGCCCACCGAGCTTACCTTCAGATCCTACTTCACGAGCAACACGGGTTACTTCCGAACCAAATGAATTCAACTGATCCACCATCGTGTTGATGGTGTTTTTCAATTCAAGGATTTCACCTTTCACGTCCACGGTGATCTTTCTTGATAAGTCGCCCTTCGCAACGGCGGTTGTTACTTCTGCAATATTTCTTACCTGCCCAGTTAAGTTACTCGCCATACCATTCACCGAGTCCGTTAAATCTTTCCATACACCACCTACATCTTTTACAGCAGCTTGTCCACCGAGTTTACCTTCCGAACCTACTTCACGTGCAACACGGGTAACTTCCGATGCAAAGCTTCGCAACTGTTCCACCATTGTGTTGATGGTGTTTTTCAATTCAAGAATTTCACCTTTTACATCCACGTCAATCTTTCTTGACAAGTCACCATTCGCAACAGCGGTAGTTACTTCAGCGATGTTACGCACCTGTGAAGTAAGGTTACTCGCCATTTTATTTACACTATCCGTTAAGTCTTTCCATGTTCCTGCAACACCGGGAACGTCTGCTTGTCCACCGAGTTTACCTTCCGAACCCACTTCACGTGCAACGCGGGTAACTTCTGATCCAAATGAATTCAACTGGTCCACCATCGTGTTGATGGTATTTTTCAATTCAAGGATTTCACCTTTCACATCCACAGTAATCTTTCTTGACAAGTCACCTTTAGCAACGGCAGTGGTTACTTCCGCAATATTTCTTACCTGGCCGGTCAAGTTACTCGCCATACCATTCACAGAGTCCGTCAAATCTTTCCATGTACCTGCGACGCCTTTCACCTGTGCTTGTCCACCAAGTTTACCTTCTGTACCAACTTCGAGTGCAACACGAGTAACTTCCGATGAGAATGAGTTTAACTGATCCACCATGGTGTTGATGGTGTTTTTCAATTCAAGAATTTCACCTCTTACATCCACCGTGATCTTTCTTGACAGGTCTCCTCTTGCAACAGCGGTCGTTACTTCGGCGATATTTCTTACCTGGCCGGTAAGGTTACTTGCCATCTGGTTTACAGAATCTGTTAAGTCTTTCCATACACCACCTACGCCTTTTACTTTCGCTTGTCCACCAAGTTTACCTTCGGAACCTACTTCACGTGCAACACGTGTTACTTCTGCAGAGAACGAGTTCAACTGGTCCACCATGGTGTTGATGGTATTTTTCAATTCAAGGATTTCACCTTTCACATCCACCGTAATCTGTCTTGATAAGTCACCCTTCGCAACCGCAGTAGTTACTTCCGCAATATTTCTTACTTGCCCTGTCAGGTTACTCGCCATTTGATTCACGGAGTCCGTTAAATCTTTCCATGTACCGGCAACTCCTTTTACCTGTGCTTGTCCACCAAGCTTACCTTCTGTACCTACTTCCAATGCAACACGGGTAACTTCCGATGAGAAAGAGTTCAACTGATCCACCATGGTGTTGATGGTATTTTTCAATTCAAGGATTTCACCTTTTACATCCACCGTGATCTTCTTAGATAAGTCACCTTTCGCAACAGCGGTCGTTACTTCTGCAATATTTCTTACCTGGCCGGTGAGGTTACTTGCCATTTGATTTACAGAGTCCGTCAGATCTTTCCATACACCATCCACACCTTTTACAATCGCTTGCCCACCGAGCTTACCTTCTGAACCCACTTCACGTGCCACGCGGGTTACTTCCATGGAAAACATGTTGAGCTGTTTCACCATGTCATTTACTTCCGTTGCAATACGAGCAAATTCTCCCTGAAGATTATGCTGACCAATTTGTAATGGCATTTCCTGTGCAAGATTTCCTTTTGCCACAGAACTGATTACGTGTGCTATCTCGATTGTAGGAGTTACAAGATCAGCAATCAAACCGTTTAATGAATCAATACCTTTTTTAAAAGAGCCTTTCGCTCCATCCATCTCAATACGTTGTGTCAGTTTTCCCTGTTTACCAATTGTGCTTCCTGCTTTTGTAAAGCCATTGATCATCTTTTCATTCATGGAAATGATTTCATTCAATGCTTCACAGATCTTTCCATTCATGCCATCTTCGTTATCCGGCATGCGCTGACTGAAGTCGCCATTTTTTATAGCAGTTAAAACTTTTAATAGCCGTTTTGAATCCAGTTTATCTTCCGGTTTTGCGTGACCGTTAGATCCGTTTGTTTTCACTAACCCATTTGCTTTCACATGGCCGTTGCTGCCATTCGTTTTTGAATGACCATTACTGCCGTTACTGAAAGCAGGTATTTTTTTTGCACTTTTTTTTAATGGGAGTTCCTGGGAAGTAGCGACTACTATTTTGGAGGAAACGCCATTTGACGTTTTCTTTGACGGTGACTTAAGGGTATTCATAAATGGATTTAAAGGCTTTTTAAATTATATAGGAGTAACTAAAATTCGAGTAAAAATCAGGCCAGAAAAACTAATAGAAAACAGGGTAATATAGAATTCATTCCACAGGTAAAACGAGGAAGTGGCGTTGTTTTGTGGAAATAATTCCACAAAAATGAAATCATTGTTAGTGACGAAGTTCTTACTCTATCTTCTGTGCTTCTTCCTGGCTGGCGTATTCATTTTCCGGATCCGGTAAAATCTTTATCGAAGATTGTTGAAGTGAGATAACAGAAGATGCAGAATATAGTCCGATGCCATTGTTGGAATAAGTATAGTCCATCAGCGTCAATATCACTGCCCCATCAATTGAAAGTTCGATGTAACTACCGTAGCGGATTAACTTGAATTGGAAAGAGTTTTTTTCACCACTTGAGAAAAAGCCAGATTGCACATCATTGAAAATAAAATTCTGACGATTATTTAGTGGATTGAATCCCCACACTCTTATTTTAACCTGGCTGTTCAATGCATTAAATGAAATAAAGTAGCCATTCCCTTCTTTATCCATATCAGTCACCAATCCAAATTTACCCATGCCCTCTACCGTTAGTCTTCCTTCCCATATGAAGCTGTTTGACGGCTTTTGAAAACAAAATATTTCATAACCTCCTCTACAACCACAAAGTAATCGTTCGGGTTGCGCATTGAAGGAACCGGCGGGATTGCCGAATAGTTGTTCTATCGCCCCGAAATTTTGTTGCGCTACTATACGTTGCACCATGTTTTCCCAGCGATAATAACTTTTCAGGATCAGTCGCCCTTGTTTATCGGTGCTCAACTCTTTTGGCGGCGGCAGCACTCTCAATGCATCAATTTTTCCATAAGCATAAAAGAAATTAAAGATCAGCATGTGTTCACCGTCAGGGACAATTCTTGCTGCATAGTTTCCCTGCGGCAACAATACATCATTGTGAAACGAGTGATATTCGCCGAAGAAATCAGGAGCAAACCAATACCGGACTTTGATATCTTCCCGTATAGATCCCAACAAATAAAATCGGTTATTTAATTCAAATACACAAGGACACTCAACGTCGTCATATACCATCGGGTTGAGCAATGGAGGCATCAGCTCTACGTTATCATTTGTGATTTTAACGAGGCCCACACAACCCCTGCGGGAAACCGGCCCGCTTAATGTGCGTGCATCAACGAGGAGGTAAACATCATCTTTATATTCAAAACGGAAAGGATCGCGAAAACTTAACCATTTTCTTGGATTGGTATCGGATGATTCGTAGAACAAGCCCTTTGGTTCAATCGGGTAAATATTTTTTTTATTCTTTTCCCAATCCAACAGGTTTTTTGACTCTGCAAATCCGATTTTGGATACAACGCCACGGTCTTTGCGCTGTAAACCGGTATAATACATTTCAAATTTGCCATTCACTTCACACACATGCATAGTCCACAGCATATCGTCGTCCCACTCTCCGGGGTTACCGACAAACAATGCATTCTTTACACGTCTCCATGAAATGCCATCCCTTGAAATTGCATGCGCTATATAATCATGATTGGGGATGATGAGATGGAAAAGATGATAAACACCTTTGTGGATTAATACGGTAATATCGCCTATTTCCCAATCGCTAAAGCCGGATCCTGAATACATAATTATTGTGCCATTGTTTAAATCAAGCTAAAATCAAGCCTGTATTAATTGGATAAGTTTTTGCAAACAACATGGCAAAAAATGTGCGAACTATGGAAGGTTACTATATACAATTATTCAGCCCGCATGGATTAATACGATTTGAGAACCCGGAAGTGGGAAGAGATAAGGATACGGGAGGACAGGTAAAATATGTTCTTGAATTGCTTGAAAATTTATCGCAACACCCGGAAGTGAGAAGAGTGGATTTATTTACACGTCGCATTGCAGACAAACGCGTTTCATCAGCTTACGATAATGAAATTGAAATTGTAAATGATAAAGCGAGGATAGTAAGAATTCATTGTGGCGGTAATAGTTATCGCCAAAAAGAATCACTGTGGGACTACCTTGACGAGTTTGTTGATAAAACAATACGCTTCATTGAAAAGCAGGATGATTTTCCTGATGTAGTGCATGGGCACTATGCAGATGGTAATTACATAGCAGGCCAGGTAAGTGAAGTATACGGCATCCCATTAATTGCAACCGGGCATTCTTTGGGAAGAAACAAGAAAAATATTTTGTTGCAACAGGGTATGACAGAAGAAAAGATCGAAGAAAAATTCAACATGAAGCGTCGCATAGAAGTAGAAGAAGAAGTTCTGACGAATTCTGATGCAATAGTCGTGAGTACACAATACGTCATCGATAATCAATATAGCTTGTATGATAATTTCAAAAGCGGAAAATTTTGTGTAGTACCGCCCGGCGTTAATTCAGACTTGTTTTATCCGTTTTATCGGTTCGATATGCCGTCTTTTAAAATGTCAATAGAGCAGGAACAAACGGTATATCATATTAATTCTGATATTGACCGTTTTTTATTTAATCCTGCCAAGCCATTGATCTTATCAATAGGCAGGGCTGATAAAAGAAAGAATTTTGAAACGCTCATACAATCATACGGGCAGGATAAGGAATTACAGGCAATGGCGAACCTTGCCATTTTCGCCGGCGTGCGAAAAGACATCGCTAAGATGCCTGAAGATGAAAAGGAAATACTGACTAATCTATTGTTGTTGATGGATAAATATGATCTGTATGGTAAGATGGCAATTCCTAAAAAAAATGATCCGACGTTGGAGGTACCCGAGATTTATCGGCTAGCTGCAAGAAAGAAGGGTGTATTTGTCAACGCTACGCCTGGAGAAAATTTTGGGTTGACGATTGTAGAAGCTTCCGCATGTGGGTTGCCAGTAGTCGCATCGCCGACAGGTGGCCCTAAAGAAATATTGGAACGGTGTAATAACGGATTGCTTGTTGACGTAGACAATCCGAAAGCAATAGCAGAAGCGCTGAAAAAAATTATTTCAGATCATTCGTTGTGGGAAAATTATTCAGCTAACGGAATAAAGAATTCCGATCAATTGTATTCCTGGAAATCGCATGTAGATAGTTATGTTGAGATAATAAAAGGTCTTTACAAGGGAGAAAAAATAAATGGCAACGCATATCCAAACAAGACAGCCTATGGAAAAAAACTCGGAAAAGCCGATATGTTTGTTATTACAGACCTTGATGGAACATTGATTGATGGAGCCAGGACGGATGGTTTAGATGAATTAAGAAAATGGATTGTTCAACACAAGGAACATGTGGTGTTTGGCGTTGCCAGCGGAAGAAATAGAAACCTTGCAAAAGATGCATTTTCAAAATATAATCTGCCTGACCCGGATATAATGATTTGTTCAGCAGGTTCAGAGATCTATTACACAGATAAAATGTTACCAGATAATGGCTGGGAAAGTCATATCGATTATCAGTGGAAACGGGATGAGCTGGAAAGGGAATTAGCAAAATTTCCAGGTATAAGGTTACAGGAGAAAGCGGCACAATGGCGTTTCAAGTTGAGTTATTATGTAGATGAAAATTTCAATGAAGACAGCCTGGCTAATCTCTATAAGTTTTTAGACGACCGGAAGCTAAGAGCAAAAATTCTTTTGACGGAGAATAAATATCTTGATATTCTCCCTTTCCGTGCAAGTAAAGGAAACGCTGTGAGATACCTGAGTTACAAATGGAAAATGCCAATGGATAAAATAATAACCGCAGGCAACAGCGGGAATGATAAAGATATGCTGACTGGTAAAGTAAAAGGAATCGTTGTTGCCAATTATAGCCCGGAACTGGAAGAATTAAAAAATAATAAGTTTATCTACTTTACAAAAAACCCGCTTTCAATGGGTGTACTTGAGGGAATACGGTTTCATAGTTCGTAATGCTCCGTATTTTCCCCGATTGCAGTATGAACTAACGGATTAGTGTAACCGTACCTTTTCTGTCTGGACGATTATTGTTAAAATGAATGAGATAAACGTATACAGCTGCAGGTAAAGGCTGACCTTTGAGATTGCCATCCCAATCAACTGTTTGCCCTTTTGTGTGATAAACCAATTGCCCCCAACGGTTGTAAACGAGTACTTCTGCACCGAATACAGGATCAAGATAGGGAATATGCCAATGGTCGTTTTTGCCATCGCCATTCGGAGTAAATGCTGTAGGAATAAAAATCCCTTTCACAACTTTTACAAACAAATCGTCTTTTGTTTTGCAACCAAATGCAGATTCCGCAGATAACGTATAAGTAATATCTTGCTGTGGTGTTGAAACAGGGTTTGTTATTGTTACATCGCTTAAATAATCCGGCGGGCTCCATGTAAACGAAGGGTCATCTCCTTTCACAATCGCATTTATCTGCAGCGTATCACCTGCTATTGCAATTCTATCGGGGCCTGCATTCACATCCGGATAAGGATGAACATTTATGACAAGAGTATTAGAAGCAATGCGACAAGACGTGAGACCTGCGAAACGCTGATCGATAACAGCCAACCTGTATTGATAAATGCCCGCTGAAATGATTGGCTGACGTACATACATTGTATCGGTGGCGCCAGCGATATCCGTCCAGGTGCGGCCCGTATCAAGACTTACCTGCCATTGATACGCTGGCTTGACATACTCTGACGAAGCATTCCCGGTAAATGTAAATATTCTTGCATCACCTTCGCACAGGTCAACGCTATCGGTAGTATATCCGGCAATTGCAGAGTTAATAATAGGACCACAGGGACGAAACGTTATATCATCCATCGCAAGATCATTTCCCTGTCCGCCGGGTGCATTGTTTCGTATTCTTAAAACGATCACTGCGTTATCGCTCGGAGTGCTAAAGTAAAATCCATATTGTACCCATTGAGGAAATTCCGTTTGAACAACGTCACCGGTTGAATACGATTGCAGTATTGTTCCATCCGGCGATTCTATACTGAAAGTAAGATTCGGTCGTATACCTTGGAAAGAAAGTACATTCATGATCCATGCAGAAAACTGGTAGTTGGTGTTTGGACATAAGTTAGTGACTGTCTTCAAAAAAAAATCACCAGGTTCATACGACGCGTTTATCAACATAAAATTTCCATGGCCAGTGGTATGATCGGCGTTAACGGTGTGCCAGGTATCACCAAAACAATGCGATGTGCTGCTGGTAATCGTGAAAGAACCATCGTTAGGACAATCGGAAGCAGTGTACTGATATGCTGTAGGAGGAGTGAAATCAAGGCCGCCACCGGGACCAAACGTGATATTGACAACAGGATCGCCGAGACTTCCCGGGCATAACTGGGCACAGGTACCACTTATTTTCATCGTTGCTATCACGATAAGCAACAGGCGAAAAGAACTATAAAAAGCAGTCAGTTTTGGCAAGTTTGAAAAATCTCTTTGACTGGCAAAATAGGACGTTTTTTCAGCATTTTTTAGCCTATTTACCATTTACAAACCAAGATTATAAAATTGTGTTTTTACGATACTATTGGTGATCGTACAGATACAAGACAATCGATATCATGAAATGGCTTCATCTTAAGAAGTTTTTTTAACAGGATTTTTTTTCAATGATACTATGGAATGCAGACGAAAGGGACTCTTTGGAGAAAATCAAACGTTATGAGATTTCAAATGATCTTCAGTCTGCTATGTTTATTACCCTCATGCGGCCTGCAAAGCCGTGATAAAATTTTCAATGATGTATCAAAAAGCAGGGATTATGAGAAAATCGGAGAAATTGATGTACCGGAAGGTTTTCAACGGTTAGACGCAGACGAAAATTCTTTTGGCAACTGGCTAAGAAATGTTCATTTAAGAAAAGACAAAAGAGTATTTCTTTACAACGGAGTTTTAAAAAAGAATCAGGAAGCACAGTTTGCCGTGTTGAATGAGAAGGTTGGGGACAAGGACTTACAACAATGTGCAGATGCAATTATCCGCCTGCGGGCTGAATATTTTTTTTCGAAAAAGCAATACGATTCTATTCATTTCAAGGCTACTGATGGAACTACAATGTCGTTTGCCGATTGGCAGCATGGCAAAAGATATCATCTGGTTGGGAACAGGTTGAGCGTTTCATTTAATGCAGATCATTCGGACAAAACCGAAAGTAATTTTGAGAATTTTTTAGAAACTGTATTTCGCTATGCAGGTACGGCATCACTGGCTTCAGAACTTTCCCCGGTTAGTAGTATCGGCGAGTTGAGGCCTGGTGATGTTTTTATTAAACCCGGATTTCCCGGTCATGCCATGTTGATAGTGGATGTTTGCTCAAACAAAAGCGGTAAGAAATTATTTATGCTGGCACAGAGTTACATGCCTGCGCAGGATATCCACATTGTAAAAAACCCGATGAATGAGGAGCTAAGCCCATGGTACGAGGTGAATGACAATGTCAACATTTATACCCCTGAATGGACGTTTACAATTGACCAACTGAAACGCTGGCATTAATTCCATTGTTGTTTTTGGTGCGAGTCACTGCGAAGAGTAGTTTTGAGTTTCATATTTACATCATGGCGCTTCGCAAAAGAATAAACAGCTCACTTAAAAGTAATGAAGACACCGGTTTTGGTACCAGTACCGCGAATGTCGGTGGCCGCTTTGTCAATAAAGACGGAAGCTTTAATCTTCGCAAGGAAGGCGTAGCTATCTGGGAACGGTTCAGCGTATTTCATACAATGATCAACCTGCCACGTTGGAAGTTCATTTCGTTGGTAATAGTTTTCTATCTCGCTGTGAATCTTGTTTTCACTTCTGTGTATATGATTATAGGCCCCGAAGAGTTCCAGGGAATGATTGCGCAAACTCCGTGGCAGAAATTCAAGGAGATATATTTTTTTAGTACAGAGACGTTTACCACGGTTGGTTATGGAAGGGTAAATCCTGTTGGTGATGCGGCGAATTTTGTAGCGTCCATTGAAGCGATCTCCGGTTTTTTATCATTGGCAATTGCAACCGGTTTAATCTATGGGCGATTTTCAAGACCAAAGGCGTTCCTTGTTTTCAGTGACCTTGCGTTGGTAAGCCCGTACCAGGATAAAAAAGGACTGATGTTTCGGTTTGTTTCGTACAAAGACAAACACGTATTGACTGATGTGGAAGTGAAAGTAACGACAGCTTTCCAGGTACAGGAAGATGGAAAATCAGTGTATAAATTTTATTCGCTTAAACTCGAACGTACTCGTGTTGACAGCCTGCCAATGAATTTTACCGTAGTACATCCAATCGATGATGCAAGTCCTTTTATGGGATTCAGTGAAGAAGATATGCGGATAGCGGATGTTGAATTATACGTCTTGGTAAGAGCGTTTGATGATGTGTACTCAAACATTGTACAGCAAAGAACTTCCTATACTTTTCGTGAAATAAAGTTCGACGCTAAGTTTGTGCCTATGTATAAAGAAAGCGGTGATGGTGATACAACAATCGTTGAATTGCACCGGCTGAATGAATTTAAACAGGTGTAACCTGCATTGCTTTCTCCAATTGCAATTTTCTTTTCTTTTTTTCTAATGCTATTTTGGTAGGGCTGCCAAAAATGTAAAAAAATTTCTTTTTCCATCCCTTTGCACCTTTTACGTCTACCAGCATATCCTGGTACTCATGAAAGTTAAGGTAAATAGGATTCGATGAATTTTCAATCGGGGTAGTGAGTCCGTAGGTGGGTCGTTCTTCTTCTTTTTGAAACGTGCCGAATAGTTTATCCCATATTACCAGCATTACACCAAAATTTTTATCGATGTATTTCTCATCTGAGCCATGATGAACGCGATGATTGGAGGGAGTAACTATAAAATATTCAATGAATGGATGCAATTTCTTGATATACTCAGTATGTTGCCAGAATTGGAACAACACTAATATCTGGTTGGTAACAAAGAATATTACCGGATGAAAGCCAAGAAAGCCAACTGGTAAAATAAACATGATTTTTAAATGCTGTATCCAGCTCAAGCGGAAGGAAACCGTGAGATTATAATTGGCGCCTGAATGATGCACTACGTGAGCAGCCCAGAAAAACCGGAGATAGTGCGATACAAGATGTGCGCAATAACTGCACAGATCAAAAATAATGAGACATGGTATCAGCGTCCACCAGTTAAGAGGCATACGCCATGGAACAATATTGTAAATTATTACAGCCCCGTAGATCAATCCGACTTTGAACACAAAGTTGATAGCAACATTACCAAGACCAACAAGTAACGAACCGAATGATTCTCTTGCATTATAAAGACCTTCCTTATGTTTCCACGAATGCCACATTTCCCAAATTGTAAAAAAAGCCATTACCGGTATTGCGTAGATTATCAGATCCGCAGAACCTTTTTCGAGGTGTGTAATATGGCTTAAGTCAATCGTTGGTGCACCGAAAAACGAAGAGATGTCTAATAAAATCATTGGTCGCGGGTATTATTATGATATTGGTAATACAGTTACTGTTTTAAAGGAACAGTTTTCTAAATCTTGGCTGGATAAAGTTGTGCGATAATCAAATATAACCGCAATCATCCAGAAACAAGCTTCAAAGCTTGTTATTTCTTAAATTTTTTCCGGAATTAACAAACGAGGGTATAATCGGTGATGGTGAGCCTAAATAAACAGAGAGGCACCATCATGTAATTGAGTAATGTAGGTTTTCAGGTGGTGGTTCATTTTCGCTTTATATTCAATACTTATTTTTCGGGTGATAGGTTCTACGGCTTCGTCTTTTATAATTGCAAGGACACAGCCGCCAAAACCACCCCCCATCATTCTTGCGCCCGGTATATCTTTTTCTTTGCCACATTCTTCAGCTATAAAATCGAGTTCTTTGCAACTCACTTCATACATATCCCTGAGCCCTGCATGCGAAGCGTACATTTGTTTTCCAAATGTATATAAGTCTCCTGCAATCAGGTTGCGGCAACCGTCAATCACCCGTTTATTTTCCTGTATTATAAAAAGGCATCTCTTTTTAATGATCGGGTCTGTGATCGTTTCTTCGATCATGGCTTCCGTTGCGTCACGCAGGCTTTGTACAGAAGGATATTTTTGTTGTATGCTTTTAACTCCCGCAAAACATTCTATACGGCGGGTGTTGTATTCAGAAGAAGCGAGAGAATGTTTTACCTGTGTATCTAATAATACAATCTTGTAGCCATCAATTTTTAAAGGAAAATATTCGTATTCAAGTGAGCGGCAATCCAGGCGCATAGCATGATTTTCCTTGCCCATCATGCTGGCAAACTGATCCATGATACCGCACTGTACACCCACAAAATTATTCTCTGCCTTTTGAGCAAGCTTCACCATACTCATTCTATCGAGGCCAAGGTTGAACAATTCGTTTAAAGCAAAGGCTGTTGCACACTCTACTGCGGCTGAAGAGGAAAGGCCTGCACCAATTGGAATATTACCTGTAATGGCGGCAGAAAAGCCGTTGAACTTATAACCTGCTTTCAATAACTCGTCCACAACGCCTATAATATAATCCGGCCATAATAAACCAGATACATTCAGCCGGTCAATAGATGCTGAATAAGCCTGGTTTTTATCAACGGAAAATAGTTCAATCAGGTTATCTTCTCTTTTGCGTATTGAAAATTGGATGGCTTTGTCGATGGCGGCTGGTAACACAAAGCCGTTATTGTAGTCGGTATGTTCGCCAATAAGATTAATACGTCCCGGGGACGTTGTAGTAAGCTCAGGTTCAGTTAAAAAATGGTTCCGGAAATATTCGTCTATTGATTTATCAGGGAATTGTTTAACCGCTACTTCCATGTGAACATTCAGTTTTGTTGAGTTTTTGGTTAAGGTTTTGCGCTTCTGTATTTAATCTGTTTAAAACCGAGCCCAATGAGTGTTCAAAATAAGGCAAAGTACACAATATGCAATTATATTCAGCTTCATTTTATGCATACCGATGAAATAATTCGTTGATAATGGACAATTAAAAAGCGCTTCTTGTTTGAAGCGCTTTTCATTTATTTACATTACAATTTTTTTGCGTCTTCCAGGAATTTTGCAAGGCCGATATCTGTCAGCGGATGTTTTAATAGTCCTAATATTGAATCAAGAGGACAAGTGCATACATGGGCGCCAGCTTCAGCACAGCGGATAATATGATTGGGGTTGCGGATAGAAGCCGCCAGAATTTCTGTTTTGAATCCCTGGATGGAATAAATTTTTGCGATCTGTTCAATCAACAATACGCCATCCCAGCCACTATCGTCGATACGACCTATAAATGGTGAAACATATTTTGCACCTGCTTTTGCACAAAGAATCGCCTGGCCTGCAGAAAAAACGAGTGTGCAATTGGTTCTGATGCCATTATCCGTAAACCATTTGATAGCTTTCACGCCATCTTTTATCATCGGAACTTTTACGACAATGTTCGGATGAATTGCTGCCAGTTTTTTTCCTTCCTCAATGATGCCATTAAAATCAGTAGAAATTACTTCTGCGCTGATGTCGCCATTTACTATGTCACAAATTGCTTTGTAGTGATTATAAATGGCTTGCTGTCCTTTGATTCCTTCTTTGGCCATCAGTGAAGGATTCGTAGTAACGCCATCCAGTATTCCTAATTCAGCGGCTTCTTTTATCTGGGCAAGATTGGCTGTATCGATAAAAAATTTCATGTAGAATGATTGAAGAGTTTTAAAAAATGCTTTTCATAATAAATAAAAATCCCCGGCTGGGGAAAAGGAGAAAAAAGGCAGGCGATTTACATCGCACCGCTACAACCACTTATCCTTGCTGCCTTCCGGCCCTGGGGAGGTTTAGCAGGAGCTGGTCGTGTAAGACCTGCCGCCGCAAATATACGAAGAAGAAAGTTCGGGATTCAATGTTGCAGACACAATTCTTATCCACGTCTTCTTTTGGGCGAAGGGCGATTCAATATTTCATCTGCTGTTGGAAGATTTTCATCGTCAGGCTTCTGTTTTATCCAGATAGTTATTTCTTTAGTCAATGCTGTGTCGCGTTTTAAAACTGCTTTTACTGTCAGTTTCTCCTCTTTAAAATCTATAGGAAGAATTAAATCATTACCGTCGAATTTTCCATAGTTACTTGAAAACTGAATTTCTTTTGCTGTAAGTGGTAACCAACGCCCTTCTGACGTTTTACCGTCTACGTTGATATAATTGTGTACACCTTTCTTTAAACTGTCGGTGTAGAGATGGAAATAAATACTATCTATCTTCTGTGCATTACCAAAATAGCTTATCAGTAAAACTGAAAAAAGTAAAAGTATCTTCAATTTCTTTTTTCTTTTTTTGACGAAAAGGAAAAAGTAAAAGTACGGGAAGAAAAATACCTTAACAATGCTTTGGCTTTTAAAAAAGGCGACCGTTGCCGTTTATTTTTTTACGTCAAAAGATGATACGGCGCTAACCACATTTCCTTTGCCTGAAACTCCCTGTACCATGATGAAATATTTCCCATCAAGATCACCGGTGTAAAATGAAAGATCCTTTTTCTGCTGACCGTTTAATTTAACATCAGGCGACCAATACAATGTATTTCTGAAATCGGGGAGGTGGTTGTTTTTTCTTGCAGGGGTTTCATATTTCGGCGCATAGAATTCTCTTTCCAGTTGAAGACTTTCATATTCAACAATGATCGCGTTGGGATCTAATCGTACACCTTCCATATCTCCCTTGTAGGTGGTATAGCTGAGAATTCCTTCAGAAGTGACAGGACCTGCGATATATCTTCTGGTTAGTAATTCAAGCTTTTTTATTTTCAATGGATCTATTGCCATTACAGAATCCATATCGAAAAACGGAACTCCGTCTACCAATACCAAAGCATCGTTTTCAAAAAATTCGTGTGCCGTTTTCAAAACATAGATATGAAATCTGCGACCTGATCTTCTTGGCGCTACTTCAACCACATATTCCCGCAGTACTTCTTCCATTGTCGTAAATCGTACGTAATCGTCGAGATAATACGATTTGTCAGGCGTGCCAAAGAAATGACTTGTGTCGGTGTAAGGACTAAGATCAAACCGGTTCAGCGAATCCATCGTGTACGTTGTTTGTACCTGGCTGTTTACGCTATGATTCAGCAATTGGTTCTGCATTGCCTGTTGCAGTTTAAGCGACGGTAATTGCGTTGTTGCATAGTTTTCAGAAAATGGATTTAAAATATCAATACGATAATCACCGCTTTGCCTTGTATTTGTTTGTACAATTACTTGGTCAGCGCCTGTAAAATCTTTTGTATTAAAATATACCAGGCCTTGTGCATTACTTATACCGCCGGTAAACTGGAATTTTTTTGCCGGAGAAGAAAGATAACCCAACACATTTTCAACCGGCAACCCGGTTTTCTTATTAGTTATTTTGCCAACGATGATATGTCCTTCATGCTCAGGAATGAATTGAAAAGAAGGTTTTTTATTGGCAAGAACATCTTCCCATTTAAACCTGCGCCAGCCCTGTGTAAGCATAAGATTGTCGGCGGCTTCGGATGCTTCTTTACCGGTTGCAGTAAAATAATATTCCGGTGATTCAACAGCGCCTTTTAAATCAGATGTTAACCATAAGTAGCTAATGATATCTATGTTATCCTGTGGCTGTAATGAATCGATTCTGTAAACAGAAAGGGAAAGGTCGGTTAAATCATCTGTTTTAATTGCTCCGTTCAAAGCGATATTAAGATTCACTTTGCTTCTTGTTGCATAACTGTTGTTATCTGCACTTACACTTAAGTTCTGGTTACCCGGCTGTTTGAAATATAACCGTTCACAAACAGGTTGCTTTGCCTGGTTGAATAATGTAAATGTCGTAATACCTGGTGGAAGAGAAGATTTGTCAATTGTGAAAACCGCTGTATTATTTTTTATCTGTCTTGCTTCTGCTGAATTGGTCTTATTTCTTGTATGCGAAAGCAAATAGATAGTTTCATTTATAAACTGGTTCGATGCGTTGACGGAAACTTTTAATTGACTGCCATCATCATCCACATGCAAAGTATAACCGGCATCATAAGCA
Source organism: Chitinophagaceae bacterium (assembly GCA_049840875.1). Taxonomy (GTDB): domain Bacteria; phylum Bacteroidota; class Bacteroidia; order Chitinophagales; family Chitinophagaceae; genus JAFDYH01. The sequence continues at coordinate 155,633 of JASGJE010000019.1, forward strand.
GGAGCCAGCGTTACTACGATATTGCTGTCAGCGCCGCTACGTACTATAGCTTTGTAAGTATCGCCGGTTTTTGGCGTAAAGGAAAAACTACCCAATCCTGCATGCAACGTCTTAAACCGAACTACTGTATCGTTTTGTTGATTGATTAGCGAACCACTGGCATCTGCGCTTTGCCCGAATTGATCTGTTATTTTAAAACCAACTTTACTTTCCATTCCATTCACCAGGTTGCCACCTTCAGGAAAAAATTGTACATCATACTTTGTTTTTTCTGGCGTTGGTTGTGTAAATGTTTTCAGTGTATTGATGATCGTGAGTGGTTTTTCAAAATAGAATCCTTCATCAAAATTCCGCATCCATCTTGTATATGCCCTTAATTTGAAATTTCCTGAAGTGACAGATACAGGTATAAAGAAAGAACCTTTTCCAGAGCCTTTTTCAAGCGATGTTTTTGCCTGTAACACCGGTACATTGTTTTTATCCAGTACCTCCACGTAGGCTACTTTACTCAGGTCAATTGGTATATTGAACCTTGCGTCAACAACATATACTTTAAACCAGATGATTTCACCTGGTACATAAAAAGTCTTATCTGTATGAACGAAAATTTTTTCCTGTGGATTACTTTGCGAATAGTCTGTAAGTTGTTTTTCCAACGCATCTGTAACTGATTGTGCAGATGACGAAAACCGCATTATCAAACAAACGAAAATAAAGAGGCCTGTTATTCTATTGGCCGGAAAAAAACGCGATATCATAGTAGTGTGTTTCAAATAAAAAAATTTATTGCCAGAAATCTGGTTGACTGGTTGTACCTCCATGCGACTGACAATCGACACACAAAGGTTCACCCCCATGTACGTCCGTCGTTTTACCTGTACGCAGATCAATGATTCTATCAATCGGGATAAGGTACGGTGACGGTCCACCGAAATAGGTACGTATTGAATCCAAATCCATCGGAACTATTTTAGGCACGGAGCAGTAGTAAGAATAATTCCAGGGGTTCACCTGCGCCCTCGTTATAAATATTCTTTTCTGCTGTAGAGAAGAGGCCGCTACAAAACCAACTACTGGTTCGTCAGGATTGTCAACGTTGTGAATGTTACCGGCAATTTCAGAAGGTTGCACATCAAACAATGATCCCATTTGCTCGCTAATCCTCTTCAGGTTGAGCATGTACTCAAATGCCTGTCGTGTAAGCGCAAATTGTTTTGCGAGAATACTATACTGAGAGCTTAACTCAATAGCGGCAGTTGGAATAAACCGTAATGGCACAAGGTTGACTATATCCTCTTTCAAATTCAGTGTACTGGAAAGAAAAACAGTGGTGGAATTCGCCGTTTTCCAGCAATGATAAATCTGCTCGGCAGGTGTACGGTCAACGAATGAACTATCAGGGTAAGGGGATTGCCGGTATTTAATTATAGAATAGTTATTCACCCGGTAGTCATACGTTTCAACGTACTCCCATCGATAATAATTTGTTTTAGCAGAGGGATCATGAGTATTTACATAGATAGTTACACCATCGTCTTTTTTTTGCCAGTTAAGGCTATCAATTGGCGGCGTATCTGTTACCGTAAGCTCATCTGACAGATAACGTCCTCCATCAGCCGTATTGATTCTTAATTTATATTTTTTATTCAGGTCCAGGCTCATACCGCCAACGCCGTACACGCCATTATTATTAAGTTGGTAAAGATTATAGATCGTAGCTCCTTCAATATCTTCAAGCGTCACGCTTGCATTTGTCAAGCCGCCGGTAGTCGGATCTTCCTGTAATTTTTTTGTTTTACTCAGCCGTATCAATGTTGAGTCTGGCCCGTTAATAATTGTTCCATCAACCACGAGATAACTTACACTATTATCTATCACAGGCGGCAAATATTTTTCACGGCAGGAAACGCCAAGCGAAAAGACAATTAGTAAATGATATAGTAAAGCTCGTTTTTTCATAATTTTTTTTCTACCAGAAATCCGGCCTTTTAGTTACTCCTCCCAATAATGTGCAATTCACGCATGCTTTCGGCGCTCCCCATATCGAGTCAGTAAAAGGTATTGTGCTCGGTGCATCCGCTATTGGGAGATTATCTCCATTTGACCCAAAGATTGAAGCAATTACCCATGGCTTTTCGTTTTTGGAATATTTTGTTTCACCGCATTTATACGTGTAGTGCCATGGATCTACTTCTTGTTGTGTAATAAAAATCCGTTTGCTATCTTTTGTGCAGACGGTCATAAAGCCTAATACAGGTTCTGTTGATCCGTTAACTGCATGAATATTCCCCGTTAACTCCGAAGGTTGTGCGTCGAAGATAGAACCTGTTTGCTCTGTGTTTTTCCGAAGTTTTTCCAGGTATTGATAAGCTTCTTTCGTTAGCGCATATTGTTGTACTATAATAGAGTACCTGATCGTTAATTCAAGAGAATTTATAGGGATAAACCTCAGCGGGTTTTCATAAATGATATCTTCTGCAAGTCTATCGGATGACGCGAGAAACAGTGTTTTTGAGACTTGTGTCTTCCAGCATTCATAATAGTTTGGCGGTGTTTCCTCCAGTATACCAAAGTCAACATAGGTGTATTCCGCTACATAGGCTGAATGATATTGCCAGGTTTCTGTATAATCCCAGCGGTAGTATTTTGTTCTATTTGAAGCATCATGTGTATTTGCATAGATAGTCACACCTGTTTCATCTCTTTTCCAGTTTATGCTATCAATTTTTGGCGATTGTTGAACTGCCATCTCATCTGAGAGGTATTGTTTGCCATTCACTGTCTTTATTCTCAGGCGATATCGGGTGTTGCTATCTAATACCATTCCTGGCACCGTATACAGGCCATCATCATTCAGCTCTTTGAAAGAATACAATACGTTGCCCTGTACGTCTTCAATATATAGTTCCGCATTTTTTTCTCCAGAGTTAACAAGATTACTATCTAATTTTCTGGCACGACTTAATCTTATAAAAGTTGAATCCGGGCCATTGTTCAAAAATCCATCAACAACAAGATAGTTGGGATTTATTGTCAATACTGGCGGCTCGTACCGTTGTTTACACGTACAAAATACGGCTAAGCATGAAAACGTCACCACTGGTATAGTATATGAGACGTGATATCTCAAAACCGGAAATTATACGTTATGAATGGAATCGCGGTGCCAAAGATGGAAAGTTTGTACCCTTTGATAATTCCATTCTCCTGTACAAAATAAATAGAGTAAGGGTTCTTTCTTGCCGTTAGATTGTACACGCCGAAACTCCATGAATTATGCGAAAATTGATGGATTTTATGATTGCCTTCTATATTCATTGAGAAGTCAAGTCTGAAATAGTCAGGTACTCTGTATTCATTTCGGTTAGAATAATATACTCTTTCCGATCCGAGCAAATAATAAATAGCAATAGGCAGTGTAATTGGTCTTCCCGTGCTATATGTTCCGTCCAATGAAATACTGAACCGGTGCGAGAACTTATAGTTGCTGATGACATTTACAATATGCGGCTTATCAAAATTGGCGGGATAATATTTACCATCATTAATAGTTTGTCCGGCAATCGGATCGTCCAGTTTTAGCATCGTCCTGGAATAACTATAACTTACCCATCCATTCAGTTTACCGCTTCTTTTCTTGATCATTAATTCTGCGCCGTAAGCACGACCTTTTGTATTGATCACGTCAGTTTCGATATTGTGATTCATGATCAATTGCGCCCCACTCTTATAATCAAGATAATTTTTTAAATCCTTGTAATACACTTCCAGCGAAGTTTCAATGGCATTTGATTTCAGATTTTTATAAAACCCGAGTGAATACTGCGCACCCAATTGCGGTTTAATATTCGGATCGCTCAGTTTCCAGATATCCGTTGGCGAAATAGCTGTTGTGTTAGACAACATATGAATGTACTGACGAAGGGTATTGTATGCCAGTTTGATTGAAAAATTATCTGAGACTGTATATCTCAATGCGATACGGTATTCTGGCCCCATATAGGTCTTGATGAATTTTCCGCTTGCATAGTGAGTGGAATCAGTAATCGTTTCAGTTGATCGTGGCACGCCGGGCGCATAACTATTTACTGTACTTGGCCCCATGAAGTTGAACATTGAAAAACGTACGCCGGCGTTGATGGAAAGATCTGGTGTTACGTCGTACTTGTCGCCGATATATAAAGCGCTTTCAAGCCCTTGTTCCGCCTGTAATTTATCAGGCACCACCAATGAGTTCTTACTGTATGGTGTAAACGAACCGGGATGCAGTTTGTATAAAATAGAAGTAAGCCCGAATCCGATCGTATGTTTTGTATTCGGTGTATAGATAAAGTCAGACCGGAAATTGGCCTGGCCAATATCGAAGGCGAGTTTATACGCATTTACGTCATTGGATACACTGCTGACGCGATAATCATAATAATCATAACCGCCGAGAAAAACTGCATTGAGTTTGTTATTGAAGATATGTTTCCATTTCAGGTTGATATTTTTATTCTGATAGCGGTAAAGGGTATCGCTGTTTAACTTAAAACGGTCGCTGCTGAAATAGCCGGTGAAGTAAAGATTGTTCTTGGCATTTATTTCATGCGAAATATGAGCGTCCACATCATAGAATCCCGCACGACTGTTACGATATTCTTTATCGGGAATATTTTTCAATATCCAGTCTGAGTAACTGGTACGGCCGCCGACAAGAAAGGTCGTTTTATCATTAAACACAGGTCCTTCTACAGTCAATTTGCTTGTCAATGGGCTGATACCGCCAACGCCACTTATCTTTTTCTTATTGCCCTGGCGTGAAGTGACATCGAGTACTGATGAAAGCCGTCCGCCATACTTTTCAGGAATGCTGCTCTTATACAATTCTATATCCTGTACAACATCGGGATTAAAAGCAGAGAAAAATCCAAACAGGTGAGAAGGATTATAAATTGTAGCATCATTAAACAATACGAGATTCTGATCAGTCGATCCGCCTCGTACATTAAATCCTGTTGTTGCTTCCCCTACGGAAGTTACACCAGGCAATGTAAGAATGGCACGCAACACATCTGCTTCTCCGAATGCCACAGGCATTTGTTTAATCGTTTTCAGGCTCAGTTTTTCCATACCCATCTGTGTGCCTTTGATATTGGATACTTTGTCGGCAACGACTATTACAGCTTTCAGGCTTGGAATAAAATCTTCCATGTCAATATTCAACTTACCATCTGAATAAAGGGTGATTTGCCGTGACGTGGTCTTCATACCAACACTTGAAATTTTCAATGTGTGGCGACCTTTAGGTATAGTTAAAGAATAATAACCAAACTGATCCGTTACTGCACCTGTTGTTGATTGATCAACTGTGATTGCCGCAGAGGCCAGTGGCTCGCCTGTTTTTACATCGCGTATATAACCGGCAATTGTAGAATTGCCCGTACCTGCCTGGTTTGTTTTTGTCCCTATTTCAAATAATTTGTTTTCAATAGAGGCCAGTGTTTTATCTTTTCCTTTTCCTTCTTTCAGTAATTCAGCAAGTTTTGCTGAATCAGCTGCGCTCATCGTTTTATTAAAAAATCCCTGTGGCAATGACGTAAGAACAGGGCTGCCTTTTGTAATAAAAACATTGTTTCTCTGATCAATGGAATAATGAAAGTTTGATCCGGTTAAAACCTGGTCAAGTATTTCTTCCAGCGTTTTTTCTTTCACATTGATCGTTACATATGAGCTATCCAGTTCAGGATCGCTGTAATAAAAATGATACTCCGTTTGAACCTCCAGGTTTTCAAGGAATTTTTGAAAAGGGATCTTCTCGGAGTTTACATTATACAGTTGTTTGTTTTGAGCAATCATTTCCTGGCAAGCAAGCAGGAGCAGAATGCAGGAGACAAATCGATAAATATTTTTCATATTATTTTGTAGTCAACTGGTCGTAATAGCGGGTGGTTTCAAAAAATAAAAGGTCTTTATCTTTCTTAAATCGTTTCCTGTTTGCACGGATAAAACTGTTCATGTCTTTTCGTTTATCGCCAAACACTGCGGGCAATGATCGTTTCGTCCGCACATTATAATATTTGCCATTCTTCCATATGTAGTATAGATCAGTCTGCTGATACCTCTTTTCCAGGTTCTGGCCTTTCACTTCTTCGATATAGAGCTTTGATCGCTTGACATACAATTTTACTTTACCGTTGTATAGCCTGTCGTAAAAACCTCCTTGCATTTCCATTGAACTACTGTCGGCCGACAGCCGGACAAATTCATGTCCGGGTAATGTGAACCAGGTGACTTTGTTTTTAACCAGGTCTTGTCGTACAATTTTTTTGTAATCTTCAGTGTAGTTGCTGCTGTCGCGTAGAAATTGGAGTATAACTACATCATCTTGTACAAGATCGTAAAGCATTGAAACATTCGTGTAGTATGTATCGTCGTAAAACACAGAGCCTGTTTGTACCAAATCATTCTGAAAATATGGGTGACCGGTAGCCAGCCTGTTATATCCCGGATCTTCAGGACCGTTGTAAAGATGAATTCCAGAGCCCAGAACTGAATTGTGCAAATCAATTGCGTTCTTAAGCGAAGCAGAGAGCAACGTGCTGTCAGCGACATTGTTTGTTTGGGCATTCAGGCTGACAGAGAATAAAGAACACCAAAGCAGCATCAGGTTGCCAGACAAAAATTTCCTCATTTTTTTTAACAGTAGTTACAAGCAATAATTAAAAGTCAATTCAATCACAAAATCACAGATCAAGCCGTCAGTTAAACAGCATCGACCGGGATTTAATGAGGGGTTTAAGGTAAGAATGAAACTTTTGTAATATACGTCAATTTTTATTTCAAAAGTTCACTTGGTAATTGGTTGAATTGTTTTTTAAAACCCAATGTGAAGTTGCTGAGGTTTGCATAGCCGAGAGAATAACCGACATCCTTAATCGAATATTTACCGGAAAGCAACATCATTCTTGCTTTTTCCATCCGGTGTTTTTGAAAATATTCGTAAGGAGCAAGGCCATAAACGGTTTTGAATAAAGTCTTCAATTTGGATTCGCTGATGGCAACAGATTTTGCCAATTCTGAAATGGTAGGAGGCGTAACCGAAAAATCGGCGACCAGTTGTGCTTCTACATCGCGGACACGTTCAATGTCCTTCGAAGAAATGTTCATTGTTTTCGGATGACGAATAATCTCTTCGGTCAGCCAACTGGAGAATGTATCGATAAGTCGTAAAATGCGGGAATGGCTATAGAGTAAGCTGCTATCGGTTTCAGCGAGCAGTTCGTTCATGATCAATGAGGACTCTGCGTCAATCTTTCGGTATAAAATTCCTGCAGTCTTTAATTCAAGATATTGCTTTAACGCTTCTTCTTTTTTATCAAAACCAAGATAGTTGTAAATCCACTCTGGTGTTAATAACACACGAATGCTGCTTACAGGAATATCTCTTTTTAAAAAATAGCCAACATCGTACAAAAAACTGGTGAGGTACATTGCGGACCTGCTATCGTCTTTCATCTTATACGTTTCCGATTCAATCGTCATGCTGAATTCAGAGACTTCTTTTACTTCTTCACAACAGAACGTATAGTATTCTTTGTTATCTTTTTTTCTTTCGAGGAGAAAATCATGTTTCAATCTGAATTGTGAAAGAATCGCCTCTACGCCGCCTGGCAATATGATCAGCTTCATATAACCGGTGCCAATACTCTCAGGGAAATGCAATGTGTTCTCACTTACCTGCAAACCAAGGAACGCCGCAATATCATCGAGGAATTTTTTGTAAGTGGTAAGTTCGTATTGTAAAGCGATCATGATAAATAAAAGTGATTAGGGTTACAGACAACGCATTCCGTTTTCACGGAGCAGGATCATTAACGATTGACCAGGAAATACAGGATCAGAGGTATCTCAGAGGGTTTCTGCGTGCATTAAGAATATACCTTTTCATGTTCATCCAGAAAGCCAGTACTACATAGATGATAATCGGAGAACCCATGGTGAGAAAAGAAATATAGATAAACGACATCCTGATGCGGCTTGTGGCGATACCAATTTTATCGCCAATAGCCGAACACACACCAAACGCATTCCATTCCACAAAATCTTTGAAACGTTTCATAGTACAAATTTAAAAAAAACCGGGAGCTTTTCGAATGAAAAAGGGGCGGAAGGTTTATTTTAATGATAATTTTTTCACTGTGATTTTCCCACGTTAACCACTGCAAATCCAGATTATTTTTATCTGCAACCTTTCTGTGATTTTAACCTGAACTGATTTTTTTACTCCTGTTATTTATTTAAATTCGCCGCACATTCCAATTTCAGTCTTGCGACCTGTGATTCAGCTATCTAATCCTGCTTACCGCAACCTGGAATCCAAAATCTAAAATATTCCACTATGGTATTTGACCTCGACCTGATTAAAAAAATTTACGCCGCAATGCCGGGCAAGATCGCAGCCGCAAGAAAGATTACCGGCTCGCCACTTACACTGGCAGAAAAGATTTTGTACTCACACCTTTACTCTCCTGCTGATAAGGCATTTACGAGAGGAAAAGATTATGTTGACTTTGCACCTGACCGTGTTGCGATGCAGGATGCGACAGCCCAGATGGCTTTGTTGCAATTCAGTACCTGCGGACGTGATAAAGTTGCTGTTCCTTCTACAGTGCATTGCGATCACCTGATACAGGCAAAAACCGGCGCTGCGCAAGACCTTGCAACGGCGCTGAACGTAAATAAAGAAGTGTATGATTTTCTTGCATCGATTTCCAATAAATATGGCATTGGTTTCTGGAAGCCCGGCGCTGGTATCATTCACCAGGTAGTACTGGAAAACTATGCATTTCCCGGTGGTATGATGATTGGAACTGATAGTCATACTCCTAATGCCGGCGGATTGGGTATGGTGGCAATCGGCGTTGGTGGTGCAGATGCAGTGGATGTGATGGCGGGATTGCCATGGGAACTGAAAATGCCAAAACTGATTGGTGTAAAATTAACAGGTCAATTAAGTGGCTGGACTTCCTGCAAAGATGTAATTCTTTGGGTGGCTGGTCAGCTGACTGTGAAAGGCGGTACCGGCGCTATTGTTGAATATTTTGGGCCCGGCGCTGATAGCATGAGTGCAACAGGTAAAGGAACAGTTTGTAACATGGGTGCTGAAATCGGAGCGACCTGCTCTGTGTTTGCTTATGATGAAAAAATGAGCGCCTACCTGAAAGCCACTGGCCGTGAAGATGTTGCTGCTTTGGCAGATGGTATTAAAGAACATCTTCGCCCTGATGAGGAAGTAGTAGCCAATCCGTCAAAATATTATGATGAAGTACTGGAGCTGGATCTTTCTACTTTGGAACCTTATGTGAACGGCCCCTTTACACCAGACCTTGCTACGCCAGTTTCAAAAATGGCAGATGCAATCAAAGCAAACGGCTGGCCTGAAAAATTAGAAGTTGCATTGATCGGCAGTTGCACCAATTCTTCTTATGAAGATATCAGCCGTAGCGCTTCCATTGTAAAAGATGCAGTTGGTAAAGGATTAAAAGCGAACTCAGAATTTACAATCACACCGGGAAGTGAGCTGGTACGATATACGATAGAAAGAGATGGATTCATCAAACAGTTTGAAGATGTTGGCGGTGTTGTGTTAGCGAATGCTTGTGGCCCTTGTATCGGTCAATGGGCAAGACACATTGATGATCCCAACAGAAAGAATACAATTATTACTTCATTCAACAGAAATTTTGCAAAGAGAAATGATGGTCTTGCTTCTACACATGCGTTTGTGGCAAGCCCTGAATTGGTAACTGCGATGGCAATAGCAGGTTCTATTTCATTCAACCCATTAACTGATAAACTGAAAAACAGCAAGGGTGAAGATGTATTGCTGGCAGAGCCAAAAGGATTTGAATTGCCTCCAAAAGGATTTGATGTAGATGACCCCGGTTACCAGGCGCCTGCTGCAGATGGAAGCAAAGTCCAGGTTATTGTAAGCCCGGAATCTCAACGCTTGCAATTATTGCAACCTTTTGCTGCATGGGAAGGCACTGATCTGAAGGGATTGAAACTGCTCATCAAGGCAAAAGGAAAATGCACAACAGATCATATCTCGATGGCCGGTCCGTGGTTGAAGTTCCGCGGTCACCTCGATAACATCAGTAACAATATGCTGATCGGCGCTGTGAATTTTTATAATGATAAAACAGATTCGGTAAAGAATCAGTTAAATGGTGAATATGGTGCAGTACCGGCGACGGCAAGAGCTTACAAAGCTGCTGGTATCGGTAGCATTGTAATCGGCGACGAAAACTATGGTGAAGGATCAAGCCGCGAGCATGCTGCGATGGAACCAAGACATCTCGGTGTGCGAGCAATACTGGTTCGTTCATTTGCACGTATTCACGAAACGAATCTGAAGAAACAAGGAATGCTTGCGCTTACATTCGCCAATAAAGAAGATTACGATAAGGTGCAGGAAGATGATAGTATTGATATTGTTGGTTTGACTTCGTTTGAACCTGGCGTACCATTAACAGTTATATTAAATCATGCAGATGGTACAAAAGACTCAATACACGTAAACCACACATACAATGAGTCACAGATAGAATGGTTTAAAGACGGCGGCGCATTGAACGTGATCAGAGCACAGTTTGCAAAGAAATAATCATTTCATAATTGCATTTTAAAAAGCTCCATTACTGTGGAGCTTTTTTTGTTTTAATAAACAACGGCAACTGTTTAAAAAACTTCACTAAATTTATTTTTATGAAACAATCAACACGTCGTGAATTTATAAAGACATCAACGGTTGCTGCCGCAGCATTGTCTGTTAATATGCCAATGAATTTCAAATCAAGACCTCTTTTGTCGTTTTCAACATTAGGTTGTCCTGACTGGACTTTTGACGAGATTTTAAAATTCGCAGCCGATCATGACTATGATGGTTTAGAGTTACGGGGCATTCTTCGTGAGCTGGACCTTACTAAACGAGCTGAATTCAATAACACTGAAAGCATAAAGAGTACAAAGCAAAAATTAGCTGATAAAAAATTGAAGTTATCGGATCTTGGTTCTTCCTGTGCTTTACATCATCCTGAAGGTGCGGAACGGCAAAAAAATTTAGATGAAGGCAAACGATTTATCGATCTCGCACAAAACCTCGGATGCCCGAATGTGCGGGTGTTTCCGAATGAATTACCAAAAGATGATACCCGTGCGGCAGTGATTGAAAGAATTATCCAGGGACTTCAATTGCTCGGTGATTATGCAAAGAACACAAACGTATCGGTATTGATGGAAAGTCATGGTGATGCTGTAAAGACAAACGAGTTGAAACAAATAATGAGTTCTGCCGGTAAATCGAATGTTGGCCTTGTGTGGGATATCGTGAACATGTGGTCAGTAACAAAGGAACCTCCTGCTGATGTGTACGCACAATTAAAACCGTATATCCGCCATACACACATCAAAGACGCGAAAATGATTGATGATAAACCGAATTATGTTTTTGTAGGAACGGGAGACACACCGATACTGCAGGCAGTTGATCTTTTGTATAAAGACGGTTATAAAGGATATTATAGTTTCGAGTGGGAAAAACTCTGGCATCCCGATATTGCCGCTTCAGATGAAGCCATCGCCAGTTATTCCAAAACGATGAGGGCGAGATTAAAATAATTTATTTAGCAGGGCGATCAAAGAAATGAAAAAACCGCCGCGAATTCGCGACGGTTTTTTCATGTGAATTATAAGCTAATTGAACAGATTATAATTTTGCGATTGTAACATCCTGAACAAAAGAAGAGCTGCTGTTGATTTCATACACAGTTGTTTCTTTTGTTTTCTTGTTTGTTACTTCGAAAGTAGTACCTGCAACTTCAGCTAAATCTTCAGATTGCAATTTGTACTTTCTTGAAATTTTTTCGCCGCTTACTTTTTCAGAGAAAAGTAATTTCTTTTCGCTGTCTCTAACTGTTACAACATACTCAGCATTATCTGTGTTGTTGAGCTCAAGTTGGAAAACAGGATGACTGTTGAATTGTCCTACGAATTTTAATTCGGAAGGAATAACTGGTGCAGCAGCGTATGATGATTGAGTGAAACCGATTGTAAGCAAGGTCACTAAAGCCACAGCTGCAGTTCTGATGTTGATCATTGTCTTTTTCATAAAACTGATTGTTTAATTATTATTCAAAAATTATTTTTCTAAAAATTTTTACAGGCAAATAAATCGTGGAGCAAACAATTCAAACTATCTGGGGAGTATTTTCATTTTCCCGGTACGTTAGGCAAGCCTTGCAAGGCTTTTTCCGTTTGATGACACAAAAGTAAACCGCGAAAACTCGTCCTCATAATCAACTTAAGGCCATTTTTCTGATCGGCAACCCCCGCTTCATTTGCTGAAACCCTTGTCTGTAAAGGGTTTTAACAAAAAATTGCACGGATGTCCAACGTTCATTTAGCACCGTTTTTCACTCCCGTTTTAATTAAGAACTGCGCAGAATTTTCTGACTTGTTTATATCAAAACCTTTCATTTATCCTTCGCCGCTGCATCTATTTGCTCATTTATTTTTCTATCGTTTCAAATCCGGAACAAATGTAAAATGACTTTAATCGTGATGCAAGCGATAAGCGACAAACTGCAGATTTTCCGAGATGAAATGAGATAAATTATGGTAAGCTGTCGATTTTTACCGGTATAAATCACTTCAACATGTTTGTTTTATACAAAGCGGAAAGTTGAAAAAAGAGGATTGTTGATTTTGCATAACGTTATGGGCTTGGTTACGTAACAGTAAAAACCTCAACTCAATTGTTGTATTTACTGAAATAAAAAGACCAGGTATAGAAATACCCGGCCGTTCTTATTGATACCCTAAAAATGAATCGTTTAACTTTTTACAACTTTATATTGTATAAGATTATTACCTGCGGATACACGAACAATATAAATACCTCTTTCAAGAGAAGATGTTTCTATGCTTTCTGATGCACTTGCATTTACACTCATTGTTTTTACTAATTGACCATTGTTGTTGAATAAATCAATCCTGCTCTGCTTACCCTGTAATGTCGGCGGGTACGAAATGGTCAAACGGTTTGAGAAGGGGTTTGGGTAAGCAGATACAGGAGATACAGAAGAAGTAACTGCAGAAGTCTTTATTGTTTGTATAGAAGAATATATGAAGCTGCCGCTAATGTCCACGCAACGGAGCCTGTAATAAGTTGTTGCAGTGATTGCATCGTTATCAGTTAATGTATAGGTTGTGATGTCAGTCATATTTCCTTTTGATGAAACTGAACTGATGTCTGAGAAATGAATACCATCGACGCTGCGTTCTACCACGAATGATGCAACATGATCTTCTTCAGTCGTGGTCCAGTTCAATACTGCTTTTTCATTTTTCAACGAAGCTGTAAAAGAAAGAAGCTTGAGCGGAAGTATCGCTACGTTCGGGTATTGGAACCCCATCATATAAATACTATACTGTCTTGCAATGTTTGAAGTAGTACTGGTAGTAGCGCCTAATTTCATTGTGAACGAATTCACATTTGAATTTGTTACGGTGTACATATTCCCTTTCGATGCGGTATCGATGCCGTTTTTATCAACACCCGTGATATTATCAGCGCGAAAATTGTTAAACAATGTTCCGATTATCGGCAATGATTTAAGTGATATCTGCAATGTACCACCCATATAAGATGCTGACCCGCCATTCATATCGATCTCATCAAACTCTTTTAATTCAGAAGTACCATCGATATCGAGAGCTGTAGCCTGCAGTGTTTTTAAAAGATACGGAGAGTTGGTAGCTACTTCAATAAATTTAACAGAGAAAACTGCATATGATTCTCCCTTATTGCCCGATTTTATTTCTGGCTGAAATGCGTTCAGATATCCAACGCCACCACCATTATCATCAATTTTATTGATCGTCGCGCCATTTACAAGGTCGCTGATAGTTACCGTAGCGTTAATGCCTGTCGTAACGTTTTTGAAAAGATATACTGCACCTTTTTTAAGATCGGTTCCGCTTTGAAGTGTCGGGTTGGTAAAAGACAGAGACTGTGCAGATGCCTGGATAAAGCAAAAAAGGAAAATACAGGGTACAATTGTTTTCATCGTTCAATTTTTAGGGTCGGGATTAGGTATCGAAATCTTCCGCAAGGTATATTCGGGTTTTTACATGTGCAATATCCTTACTTCTTATACGTAATTATGCTGGTCGACTTTTCTCAGTAGATACTGATTTACAATAAGAAAAAAAATCAGAATGTGGATAACTTGAAGAATTAGTCAGCATATAACGGTAGCGAAGCTGCGATTTTTACTGATTTTTTCGCATTGCTTTATTGCTGGCACGCATCTGCCTGAGGTTTTACCCAATTGAAAAATGGTAAAACTACGAAGTAGTAATTGACCACATGGCCATTGATAGTAAAACGAAGATGAGCTTACTGAAAGAAGTCTGGCTTAGTTGTTACACCGCCGAAAGCTCTGCAATCACCACATTCATGTGTAGTGGCGAAAACTCCTTTCGGCATCAGTGGGCTGCCATCCCATGAAAGGGGTATGAGTCCATTTTCTGAAAATGCACCGGCAACCATATCTATTGGTATTTCAATAACTGAGCACCGTGGATCATAGTTCCATGGTTGAACATCAGCATTGGTGATATAACGTTCTTTCACTTCTTGTGTAGCTGCCGTTATATACCCCAATACGCTTTCATTCGGATCGTTGATGGCATGAATGTTTCCGTTTAATTGCGAAGGTTGCGCATCGAAGAGTGAGCCAGTTTGTTCAGTAATCCGTTTCAGATTTACAAGATATTCAAAAGCTTCTTTTGTTAAAGCATATTGTCTGACATTGATGAAATATTTTTGACTGAATTCAATACCGTTTACATCGGAATTTCTTAAGGGGAATTGATAAATTATATCTTGTGCAAGTTTTGTTGATGTCGCCAGCAACAGTTGTGTGGATTGTTGTGTTTTCCAACACTCATATATATAATCCTTCGGCTGCCTGTCTGTAATTCCTCCATTCTGAAATATCAGGCTGGCAAAGTACGCGGCAGTGTATTGATATGTTTCGGTATATGCCCAGCGGTAATACCATGTGTTATTATTCGGATCGTGTGTATTGGCATAGACAAACATCTGGTTATTGGCTTTGCCATAACTAATGCTATCGATCGGTGGAGTTTTAACTACCGGTATTTCATCCGACTCATATTGTTTACCGTTGGGCCTCGTAATCCGCAGCCGGTATTTAGCGTTTATGTCAAGACTCATTCCGGGAACAATATAAATGCCACTATCATTTAATTGTTGAAAATTGTACAGCGTGTTGCCATTCGCATCTTCCACAGACATTTGTGCGCCCAGTTCTTGCGAATTGTTAACCCCTTCACTCAATTTTTGTGTGTGACTAAGTCGGATAAAAGTTGTGTCTGAACTCGCATTGAGAAAGCCATCCACAACCAATGCGCTTACGTCGGTCTGGATGACCGGAGGCTCATATTTTTCTTTACAACCAGATGCAAGGAGTATAATAAACGCCAATTGCAGCAAATACCTTTTTTCCATATAGCGTTTTCAAATATACGAAACGATAACTATAAGAAATAAACGAAAAAAAACTGTGTTTGGTGATGGTGAAGGAGCTTAGTAAATAAAAGGTATCAGTTTTTTTGTACGTTTTGTATATTCTTTATAACCAGGAAAAGTTTCATTCATAAATTTTTCTTCTTTGACCATCTTCATTTCAAGGGCGACAAAAATCAGTACGACGGCGAGGGCATCTTTAACTTCAGCCTGTATCAGTGCAGCTCCGGAGAGACCCAAAAATATTCCTGTATATATTGGGTGTCTTGTAATAGCATATGGCCCATTCTGAATCAGCTCATGATTTTTTTTAACTGTTACAGTTCCGCTCCAGTTATTACCCAGCCAATATCTTGCAACAATCGCGTAAGCAACAGAAAGGATACATATTATTAACCCGGCGTAACTGCTAATGAGTGATGGTTTAAAGATTTCTTTACCCATAAAACCAGGGCTTAAATAACGGCTGTAAACAAACGCAAATGCAAGCAAGACTAAAATAAGATAAGCAAAGCGCCGGGCGCCGGGTTCTTTCCTGATCGTTGATTTTGTTCTAAACCCAGTCAATAACCAATACAGGCCCATCGCCATCCAACAATAAGAGGTAATACGAAGAAGATCCATTTTCTTTATTGATTGATTTTTCTGCCGGTCATTTTTTCAGTTTTGCTTTCTCGCGATTTTGTTTGATGCGGAATTTTACAATTTTGGTTATTAATGCTGCAGGAAACGGTTTGTCTAACGGAAACCGTACAGCGCCTTTTGATCCCTCATATTTTTCCAATTCTTTTTTAAAAGCTTCAATACCTGCGCCGGTAGGATAAAAGCCGATATGACCTTTATACGCTGCATAGTAAACCAGCATTCCATTTTGCCGAAACGCAGGCATATTATAGCTGATTACTTCTTCAGCATCCGGTGCAGCTTTTCGAATGATTTGGCGCATTTCTTTCAGAAGCGTTCTTGTGGCCGGAGAAAAAGCGGCAAAGTATTCATCGATTGAATTGAATTTAGTGCCTGGTGTTATTTTATCCATTTGATAGTTTGTTGTTGCGATTTCATTGTAGTGTTGCAAATTTTTGAGAGGTGGATAACTATTTCATCAAAGCAGTTCGAAAAATTTTGCTGCATGAAATTTACGGATTTTATTTGCTCATCATTTTCATTTATCCGGATTCCTTGCTCTGCAATTCCAAAATTATTTTAGAGGTTAATAATTGTAATTAAGACTAAATAGTATCCGCATGCCTGTACGGCACATATTGCTGATTGACGATGACGAAGACGATCATGAGATTTTTGTTGCCGCATTAAAAAAAACCGGTCTCAACGTGAAATACTCTTTATCATCAGATGCGCGGCACGCATTGGGCTTATTATTAAGCGGGAATTTGCAGCCTGATCTTATCCTCCTTGATCTGAACATGCCGGTGATGAATGGACAGCAGTTCCTGGTTGCTATAAAAAAAGAACAAGCGATAAAAGAAATTCCGGTCATAATACTTTCCACATCTTCACATCAACCAACCATTGATCTTACACGGGATCTTGGGGCAAAAGATTTTATTACAAAACCGGATAAACTCGATGGTTTGATATCAGCTTTAAAGAAATTGCTTTCAGATTAGTAGGGAAATTAAAGCCGCAGGGAGAGTTTCAGTAAAATTCGTTTAGTTGTCGCTATGTATATTTTTGGCTTCTTTCACCAGTATTTTATTTCTGTCAACTTCAAAGTTTTTCAATGCGGCGATGGCTTTTTTAGCGTCTTTGATTTTTTTCATTACTACATAGCCACACCCTTTAGAAGTACCGGTAAAGCGGTCGGTAATTACTTCTGCAGAAATTACTTCACCAAAAGGAGCGAAGAAGTCATGGAGGTCTTCATCCTGCACATTGAAACCGAAATTGCTGACATATAACTGTAACACGGGACAGATTTAATAACAACAAAATTAGCTGGCAATCAATCGTTACCCGGTTACATAACAATTAAGAAATTATCATTTTATCGTAAATCGGATAGCGGATGGAAATAACGAAAGCCAGTGAGGTTTTATTGTTGGTTTTACGGATGCATTTTTTGATTGTGTTAAGGCTTTTCTGACTGCTTGTAAGAACAAAGTTTTGAATACCGGCCTATGAAGCATGTGAACTGGAAAAGTAAATACCTGGCATACCAATAAGCCGTTAAAGCCCTAACTTTAATCAACAGGTTATTATAAACAGTCAACAAACAAATATGTCAAAAAAACTGGCCGCCGCTGGCGTATTTCTGCTCGCATTGTTCAGTAAAATGAACGGATTCTCTCAAACTCCCGACAAAAAGCATCTGCCGATAATCGATGTACATGTACACGCAATGAAAGTAAATCCTGCTTTTGCGATGGATCTTTGCCCATGGTTTCTGAGCAGTATGCCAGGTTCAGATCCGAATGAGAAGATGCCAGCATTTATAAACACCGATTGTGCGACACCACTTAAAGCTGCAAAAAGTGACAAGGAGTTTCAGGATTCATTGATTGCGACCATGAACCGGTTAAACATGACCGTTATAGCCAGTGGCGATGCCGGCGTTATCCGCAGCTGGCAAAAAGCGGCTGCACCCGGCCGTGTCATCCCAAGCATTGGAATAGGATCAACGAGTGAAATGTCAGTCGTTGCCTTTACTGATTCTCTTTCGTCTGGATTTTACAAAGTAATGGGTGAAGTGGCGCCACAATACGAAGGACTATCGCCAAGTGATATGTCGCTCGATGCGTACTTCGCTGCAGCCGAAAAGTTGAACATTCCTGTGGGCATTCACATGGGATCGGGTGGAAATGGAATGGCTAACCTTACTTCTCCAAAGTACCGCGCATCAAAAGGAGATCCGTTGCTGCTGGAAGATTTGCTGGCGAGACATCCGAAGTTGAAAGTATGGGTAATGCACGCCGGTTACCCAATGATTGATAATATGATTGCATTGATGGGCGCTAATGCATACGTATATGTGGATGTAGCAGGTATAATATGGAGCTATCCACTTGCAGAAGTAAATGATTATATCAAAAGACTGGTGCAGGCTGGATTTGAGAAACGGATTATGTATGGGACAGATCTTATGATCTGGCCTAAACTATTGGAAACATCTATAGGAGTTATCGAGAATGCCAATTATTTGTCGTTTGATCAAAAAAGAGACATCCTTTTTAATAATGCTGTTCGCTTTTTCAGGTTGGATGAAAGCAAGTATAAATAATCACAGAAATCGTTCACCATTTTCAAAATTGCCAGATGAAGATAAAATTAGTCTCAGGAGTTATTGTCGTGTTTTTATTCGCAACCGTTGTCGAAACAAGAGCACAAAATTCAAATACAATCGTAATACAATTAGATGTAGATAAGAAAGCGCAGCGAATAGATAATATCGGTGCATCCGGTTGTTGGTTCAGTGAAGGAATTGGTAAAAATTGGCCGCAGGAAAAAAAAGAAAGGATTGCTGAGTTATTGTTTAGCCGCGGATTCGACAAACAGGGAAACCCGCGGGGTATTGGCCTTTCGGCATGGCGCTTTAACATTGGCGGAGGTACCACCGAGCAGGGCGATAGTAGTGGAATTAAAGACTTCAGAAAAAGAGTAGAATGTTTTTTATCAAAAGATGGTTCATACGATTGGAATAAGCAATCCGGTTATCAATGGTTTTTAAAGAAGGCAAAAAACTTTGGTGTAGAAAAACTGATCGCGTTTTCAAATACGCCGCCGGTGCAGTTTACCGAAAATGGATTGGGATATAAAACTGTGAAAGATTATAAAGCGAATCTCCGGCCGGATAAATATGATGAGTATGTTGGTTTTCTTAGCGAAGTATTACAGCATTTCGATAAGGATGGGTTGCATTTTGATTATATCAGCCCGGTAAACGAACCGCAATGGGATTGGAGCAAAAAATATATGGAGGCTGACCAGGAAGGTTCTCCATGGGCTAACGAGGATATCAGCAATGTTATAACAAAATTGGATAAGCAGCTTTCTAAATCAAATTTAAATACACAGATTTTATTTCCTGAAGCCGGTATGTTGAACTATCTCTATGCCGGATCAGGACAAGCGCCTTACCAGATTCAGAATTTCTTTTCGCAAAGCGGAACATTTAATGCAAACAATCTTTCACACCTTCCAAAAATTGTTGCTGGCCATAGTTACTTTACAGATGGTCCTGACAGTAACCGCATCGCAGTTCGAAAACATCTTGCGGATACTGCCGTGAAATATGGAGTTGATTTCTGGCAAAGTGAGTATTGCATGCTGGCGGATGGCTTTCGGGAAGGAACCAAGGCGCTACGAACCGGAATGGACTGTGCTTTATTTCTTGCCAAGATAATCCACACTGATTTTACCGTAGCGAATGCAACGGCCTGGCAATACTGGAACTCTTACGAACCCGGAAAAGCGGATATTGATACTCGTTATTACCTGATTGCTCTTGATCCCAACAAGACTTACACTGACGGAAATTTTACAGTAACTAAAAACTTATGGGCATTAGGTCATTTCAGTTTGTTTGTACGACCAGGAATGTATCGTCTGTTGATTAATAGGAGTGATCATTCATCGGCACAGGAAGATGCGCAGAATGTGATGGTGTCGGCGTTTGCAAAGGATAAAGATGAGATAGTAGTAGTGGCGATTAATTATACCAATACGCAAAAAGCGATAAAGTTGGAAGTAAAAGGAATTACTTCGTTTAAAAAAATAACAAGTTATACTACTACATCTGTTGCTGATGAAAATATGAAAGCGGTAACGATATCAATGACAGCTGATCGCATATTACTTGAGCCGCGTTCTATTAATACATTTGTTTTAAAAAGATAGTTGTCAAGCGAAAGGCGAATGCACGGTTGAATTAAAATAACTTTTAGATAGAACGACAAACCTCAATTCATTTTATCAGCAATGAATAACAACCCGGGAAAAATATTTGAAATCTCCCTTGCAGAGTTTTCTCTGGCAGAATCTTTATACACCGGTAAATTGGATAATCTTGACTTTCCTGCAAAAGCAAAAAATGATTTTGGTATCGAAGCTGTGGAATATGTATCTGGTTTTTGGCAAGACAAAGCTACAGATCGACAATATCTGCGGGAATTAAAAAAACGTGCAGATGATGCTGGCGTAAAGAATGTTTTAATCATGGTTGATGCCGAGGGTGAGCTTGGCGCTTCTTCTTCAAAAGAAAGAAATAAAGCCGTCGAAAATCATTACAAGTGGATTGATGCTGCTAAATACCTGGATTGTTTTGCAATTCGTGTGAATATAGATGGAGATGGATCGCCAGCAGAAATAATGAAAGCAGCGATTGATGGATATGGGAAATTACTCGAGTACGGAGCAAAAGAAAACATACATGTATTGATTGAAAATCACATGACCATTTCTACTGACCCGGATTGGCTTTCCGGGTTGTTACGTCAAACGAGCCATCCATATGCAGGAGCGTTACCCGACTTTGGCAATTTTACTCAACACGAAATGCATGAAATATCCATTGAAGCCTTTAAGGATTCAAAAATTGTTGCTAAACATGATAAGTATGATGCGGTAAAAAAGCTGATGCCTTATGCAAAGGCGATCAGTGCAAAAACAATTTCTTTTGATGAAGAGGGCAATTGTACAGATACAGATTATAATCGTATGATGAATATTGTAAAAAATGGATTGACCGAAAAATTTTTCGGTTATATAGGAATAGAGTATGGTGGCTATTTTATGAAAATGATTGGTGATAAAGGACATTATTTGTCAGAAGAAGACGCCATTCGGGCAACGAAAAGATTGTTAGAAAATGCATTAATGAACAACCCTCTTGCTTCCATGCAATAGAATAAAATAAGGAGATCAGTTTTCAAAGTCATTTATACTCTACTTCGACTCTAATGTTGGCTATTAAAGAATAACAAATTGTACAGGTTATCAGCGTAAATTTTAAACAAAACATAGAAAATATAAAAGTCGCATTTACCCCTTTATCTGTCGCTTATCACCATGATAAAATATAAACACATTGCATAATCTTGCATTGATAATTTGATTTTAATAATTCACGATCTAAATAGTTTAACATGGCAAACCCAATGAGTGTATGTCTTTGGTTTGATGGTCAGGCGAAAGACGCTGCAGAATTTTATTGTTCTGTTTTTAAAGATTCAAAAATTACTTCTAATAACCCATTAGTAACAACCTTTGAAGCAAACGGAATGAAGTTTATGAACCTGAACGGAGGTCCAAACTTTAAGTTTAATGAAGCTGTTTCAATTGTGGTGAATTGCGATACGCAAGACGAAATCGATTATTATTGGGAGAAGCTTACAAGCGATGGCGGTAAGGAAAGCATGTGCGGCTGGCTAAAAGATAAGTATGGCCTTTCCTGGCAGATTGTTCCTGCGATTCTTGGCAAACTTATGGCTGACCCTGCGAGAATGCAATGCGTAATGCAGCAGGTAATGCAAATGAAAAAGCTGGACATTGCACGAATGGAAAATGCCTGATGAAAATCAGGATAAGTTAGGATTTAGATTTTGCGATGTTCTGAACTTGCTTAAAAAGGAGATGTTGTTCAAACAACATCTCCTTTTTAGTTGTTACTCTATTTTAACAGATATCCGGCACACCGGGCCCAAAGCTGTATCATCTGAGAAATAATACGGTGCCGGGAAATAATGTCTTTCGTGAGTCCATTATTGTTTTCTGGCAAACTTTAATTATTTTCAGAAATGAAGTTTTTTGCCACTACTGTTTGTTTTTTTCTTCTGCTGAACATCGGCAGATCACAACCGTATGTATTCTACCAGGGAGATAGTATCATTGTGAAAACACTTGATTCTCCTTCAGTACACATCGATTCTTTCCCGATCAGTGAAAAGAAAAGCACGACGTTACAATCCATTTTGCAAATAACCCCGCCTGGGATTTTTCTGTGCAACTAAAGAAATTTGCTTCGAATTCACCTGTTTCTTCGGCGAGAAGCATGGTACTTTTTCTTTCTGATATTGAAGGTGAGTTTGAGCTATTCCGTCAATTGCTTATTGATAATAAGATTATCGATATTAAGTGCAACTGATTTTTGGAAGAAACCAATTGGTTATTTGTGGCGATTTGTTTGACCGCGGTAAGTATGTTACTGAAGAGCTCTGGTTATTGTATAAGTTAGAAACCGCGGCGGCAGTTAACGGTGGTGAAGTGCATGTCTTATTAGGCAACCATGACATCATGAACATGGGTGGTGATTGGCGGTATGTAAATCCGGTATACGCTACTTATGCAAAGTTGCTTGATAAAAGTTATGGAGAACTGTTTGATAACAATACAGAGTTGGGAAAATGGTTACGCAGCAAAAATGTA
This sequence comes from Chitinophagaceae bacterium, assembly GCA_049840875.1. Lineage (GTDB taxonomy): Bacteria > Bacteroidota > Bacteroidia > Chitinophagales > Chitinophagaceae > JAFDYH01. Next base: position 178,611 of record JASGJE010000019.1, read on the forward strand.
ATTGAGCGCATCGGTAATTATCTCTGTTTGCATGGCGGCTTTTCAAGAGAAATGCTGGATTTTCAGTTATCGGTGAAAGACCTGAATTCAACCATCCGGCCGTTGTATTCACTACAGGATTCATTACCACAAGACCGCGATGTGTTTTTCGGCGATAATGCATTGTTTTGGTATCGCGGATATTTCTTTCCACCGCTGGCGCCGGAATCGCTTATCGATTCAACACTCGATTTTTATAACGTAAGAAAAATTATCGTCGGTCATACTATTCATAATAATGTAGCCTCTTACTACGATGGAAAAGTAATAGGTATCGATACGGATTGGCGATTCTGGTAATGCGCAAGGGCTTCTATTGGATGAAAAGAAATTTTATAAGATCGGTTTGGAAGGAAAGAGGAAGAACTCAACTAATAGGCAATATGCAATTTGCAAAAGTCGTACTGATCTGATCAGCATCTGAACTACATTCTTCAACTAACGACTGTTTTAAAATCGCTTAAAGATGCGTGTTAGTACGCGACAAAATCGGGTGGTTCTACTCTTGGGTGCAATTGTTGCAAGCCCTTACATTTGTAGCAGAAGTTGATTGATACACAATATCAATCTATCCAATAAGATCCTTTGAAATAACCGTCAATATCCAATCCTTTGTAAAAGCCAATCCTGATATTTATCGGGAAAAATCCGATATCAATCAACTTCTTCTTTTTTGACCCGCACTAATTCATTCTGTCACCATTTGTTTCTTCTTCTTACAGTGTCTCCTTTTTTCAATACATTTAAATACTGTAAAACTGCTTCATTCATCCAAAACGCTGCTTTATGCCTGTATCAGAAAATCCTGCTAGGCCAGGTTGGCCTGGTGATCTAATTGCCGTTGGGAAAATTTTGTATGCAATCTGTATTATTGGTCTCGGCGTTCAGCAAATTCAATACGCAGATTTCCAGCCGGTGATTTTGCCTGAGTGGCCCTCATTTCTTCATGAATACATTTTAGCGTACGCTATCGGCATTGCTTTAATCTTAGCAGGGATATTAATCATCCTGAACAAGAAAGCCAGAATTATTGCGTTTCTGCTTGGCATATTTTTCCTGTTCTGCTTTTTTTGTTTTCATGTCATTTACCAATGTTTCATTATCCAGTATTCTTTTCATCTTGGTTTGTGGACGGATGCATTAAAAGAACTGGCGTTGTCGGGGGGAGCGTTTGTTGTTGCAGGTTCGTTTAAAGAAAACGCGTTTATCACTTCGGGGAAACTTATGGAAACGGGAAGAATTTTTTTCTCACTAATGCTGATCCTGTTTGGCATCGACCATTTACTCTACACCGATTTTGTAGCTGGGTTGGTACCGTCATGGATTCCGTTTCATCTTTTCTGGACTTATTTCGGAGCAGTAGCATTAAGCGGTTCGGGAATTGCCATTTTATTAAAAATAAAATTGCCGCAGGTAAGCGTGTTGCTGGGAGTTATGTTATTGATATGGTTTCTTATTCTTCATATACCAAGAGCGATAACGGATCCCCATTCTGGCAATGGCAATGAGATTACCAGCGTATTTGAGGCATTGGGCTTTGCGGGTATCGCGTTTATTATCGCAGGATTATATAAAAAAAATAGAAACGGATAAGTTTTCTTCCGCTATGAGGAAAGAGATTTGCCATCCAAAGGCTATATAGAGAGAGAGGGTGAATGTTGAAACTGTTCTGCGCCCGGCGCTTTTGCAACTATCGTTCTTACCGGGGCATACGCCTGGTTCAACCCCAATAAACGAGCAGAGAAGAAATCCTGGAGATAATTCTTATCCAGGTTTATGATCCGGTGAGGATGATCTTTTACCTGGGAAATAAATTCCTCCGTTCCCGCCGCAGTAAAATTTAAAATGATTACATGTGTTCCAAACAAACTGATCTGTTCAAGCGCTGCCTGATAAGATTCACATATGGTTACTGAATCAAAGGATGGATTGTCGGCAAGTATCTTTGTCTTTATTGCGGCGGCATCCGGCACAAGGTCTTTCAAAATCAGAATACGCATCGATTGTCTTTTTAAAAAGGTAAGTTTCTCACGTAAAATTAATTATACCGAGGCTAAATGTAAACACAGAGTTTTATAAATATTTTGTAGTATAACAGCTACACTCATTCATTTACAACTTCAGTGCAATATCAACGATAAGTAGTTCCCTTTATTTTTATGACAGGCAAAAAAATCCAACAAATTGCAATTATAGTATCGCCAACGGTGCTGGATTGATATTTATAAAAAAAATTAACCTATGAGTAGGGGAGGAAGATTATTTGTCGACCAACTTGAGCCAATCTTTAATTACTTTTCTAAGATTTTTTTCTTTTGATTTTACATGTTCAAGATCTTTAAAAACAACTATTCGCCTGCCATCTTTATAATCACCTTCCAGGAAGCCCGTTTTGTCATTCACCTTCGCACCGCTGGGAAATACAAGCATAATCCTGTTTTTGAAAAGATTAAAAACGATCATGTCTCGTTTATATTCCTTTGGGTCAAAGGGCTTCATTTCGCCGTTGTAATAAAAAGCGGGATTGTTCCATTTGATATGCTCACTGATTTCTTTGTCCGTGCTTAAAATAATCTGGCGAAGTGTTTCAATAATATCGCGAATCAATGGATCGAGTTTTTTGATGTGTTCCGTTACCTGCTCTTTGTGAGAAAGTTTAATGGATTTTGCCATAGTATGATAAGTTTAATTTCCAGGTTTGAGGTGTAATAGCTCCAAACCAACTGATGAACGTGGTTTAAATCCTGTCCAGTTTTTTACATTGGATTTTTCAGGTAGTTCCAGGAATTTTTTATAATCACGTTGATGTAAATAAATTCCCAGAAACGCGGTGACAAAATGTTCGTTGATGTTGTTGATTCGTCGCTGATCCCATGCCGGTTCCGCATAATGGTTGTAATCCGCTGAAAATGCAGGATCATCAACTGTGATTGATGGAGGAGGATTCGGCGCTGTATTGTGTCTTGCATTTTCATAGGTCAGTAAATAACGATCAGCATTAACCGAACCGGTGAACATCGCTTTGGTACCGTCTTCATAGCCCGATACGTCGTCCTGGCTACCGGCGACAAAAAATACAGGAACCTTTACGCCTTTTAATCCCTCAGCGTCCCATATGCCTCGTTGCATACCCCACGGAGCAAATGCAACTACAGCCTTTATACGCGGATCAATAGAAGAAGCATACTCTTTATTGCTTGTCGTTTCGTTAATGATTGCTATGCTGCCGCTTGTCATCATTTTGAAAAAGCCACTCAATTTATCGCTATATGCAGCGCCGGCAGCATTCATCACACCGTATCCGCCCATTGAGTATCCAATCAGGGCTGTATTATTTGCATCAACTAATCCATTCAGAAAAACTGTCTGCTCAGATTGATCAACTGCGGCCATTTGATTTAGCACAAATAAAATATCTTTTGACCTGTTCAATAGAGTGCTTGCAAAGCCTGCCTGATCGTGATGCGTAGACTCTGTATGATCGATGGCAACAACGACATATCCTTTGGATGCGAGATTTTCAGTAAGATAACTTAATAGTACTCTTGAACCAGGATAACCATGCGATACAATGATTAATGGATATGCAGCGTGTTTATCGGGTGCGGCATTACGAAATGCACGCCCCGGGAAATTGAAGGAATGAACAGGTCTTGTTGAATCTAACGGGCTGCCCAGGAAATCTTCATAGCTTGTTTCCTCTTTCTTGTTTGCAGGAATGATAGCCGGATACCAAATCTCAATTTTCAATGGGCGATCATATACGGGATCTTTTCCGTCTTTGGATTTTAGTATATCGATCTGACCTTTATGAATTAATTCCACCGTCCGCACACCAACATGATATTCGCCTCTTGCTGCCAGTTCCGGGGCGTCAGGTAAAACATCACCATTGAAGAAAGAAGTCGTTTGAGCGGACTTAGTGGTATTACAACTATTGAATGTTAATAAGACGATACAGGCAAATCCTATTCTTAAAAGCAAGCATTTCATTGTTGATCAATTGATTTCTTTAAAATTTATTTATGGAACAATATCCATTTCAATGCAGGAAGAAAATTCAGCGCTGCTATAAATTGAATGTGTAGCTTTTTGAAAATCGCTTTCTTTCGCCTCGAAAATATTAGGTACATACTTCTGTGGATTTCGGTCAATAATAGGAAACCACGTACTTTGTATCTGCACCATTATTTTATGACCTTTCTTGAATACATGATTCAGCGAATGCAAATCGATCGTGTATGATTCAATTTTTCCGGGTGTTATTGCTTCCGGTTTTTCATAACTCTTGCGGAAGCGACCGCGGAAAACATCATTAGCAACCATGAATTCATAGCCAGCCATTTTTGGTTCTTTGGGATATTGTTCAGGATATACGTCAATTAATTTAACAATCCAATCCGCATCGCTGCGGGTAGTTGCCGCAAATAACTTTGCGGCCAGGCTACCCGTCACCGTTATATCTTCTTTCAGTGTTTCAGTTTCCCAACTTAAAACATCTGGTCTGTCTTTTACAAATCGTTGATCTTCGGTAAGCCATGTGTACCACCGTGAACCCGGACCGTAAGTTTCTTCAATCGGTCGGCTGCGATATGGAACAGGATGTGCAGGATCGGAAATATAACTATTAAACGCAACCGAAGTTTTTCCACTCGGTTTATCGAATGATAATTTTCCATTCACGGTAAAGTAAAGATTTTTTTTCACGGCTTCTTTTGGAGGCCATTGATTGTAATTCTTCCACTCATTCGTGCCTGTCTGAAATGTAATGGCCTCTGCAAAATTGCCGTCACCTTTACCCTTCAGATAATAAGCAAACCATCGGGCTTGTATATCTTTCCGGAATGTTTCTCCGGTAGCAGACTCAAAATCGATATTCCCTAATTTCTTTCCCGGCCCGCCTCCCCAGCCACCGTGATTCCATGGGCCAATAACAATATAGTTTTTATGTTGACGGTCTTTTTTCTCCCAGGTTTCATAAGCTTTTTGTGGGCCATAAAAATCTTCCTGGTCCCACCAGCCTGCTACATTCATAATATGCACTCGCGGCGAATCGAGCCGGTATTGCAGTCCCTGCTTTTGCCAGAATTCATCATAGTTTGGATGCGCTGCGAAATTGTTCCAACTGGGAAGTTTATTAAAGAAATATTTTTTATTGACGTTTGAAAGCGGCCCAAGTTGTAAATACCAGTCATAGGTATCATAATAGGGAAAAGGAAATAACGAATCTGTTTTAGTCGCTTCTTCCATAAAAGCATATTCGAACCCATAGCTCAAACGAAATGCACCGTTGTGGTGGAAGTCATCGCCGATAAACATATCCGATGGTGTTGCTTGTTCTGACACGGCAACAAGCGAAGGATGTGGATCTATCGCACCCATTACTGTTGTCCATCCATCATAAGAAATGCCCAGCATGCCGGACCTGCCATTATTGTTTGGAATATTTTTTATCAGCCAATCAAACGTATCGTATGTATCGGTGCTTTCGTCAATTGCTTTTGGATTTTTTTTATCGCGGTTGAAACGTTGCATTTCAAATTGTCCTTCGGAAAGATATCGGCCACGGATATCCTGGTACACAAAAATATATCCGTCTGCAGCCATGTCTTTTACATAGTCGTTTTTCTCCGGGCTAGGATAGTCATTAACTCCGTAGGGCGTTCTCTCTAGGAAGAATGGCAGCGCTTCAGTTGTTTTCTTTGGTATAAAAATTACCGTGTGCAGTTTGGTCCCATCCCGCATAGTTATCATTACTTCCTGCCGACTATATTGATCATCTGATTGGGCGTAAAGATTTTTACAAAAAAGAATTGAAAGGATTAAAGCAGTCAAAAGAATTGATAAGTTCTTCATACAAGAGTATCTGTGATGTGGTTGATGCTCTAATTTACTGATATTATCGTTTGAATAACCGGAAGGTTTGTGCAGCGGAGTGTCAGTAACTATTGGCCCGGCAAAGCAGGAATGATAAATCCCCTTATCTTTAGTCATCATCTTTATAAACTCCATTAGACCTTTCAATCAATTATTCTTTTCTCATTTTTTGAAATAAACATACTATGCAGATAACAGCCACCAACACGTCCGAAAGACTTTTTTCACTAGATGCCCTGCGCGGATTCGATATGTTCTGGATCATGGGCGCCGAAGAAATTTTTCACGCTTTATTTAAAGCAACCGGTTCGCCTTTCTGGGGAACGATTGCAAATGAACTTACGCATCCTGACTGGAACGGTTTTCATTTTTACGATCTTATTTTTCCTCTTTTTCTTTTTATCGCCGGAGTAGCTACGCCGTACTCTGTAGGTCGTGAAATAGAAAAGGGTAAAACAAAGCAACAGGTACTGTGGCGTGTGGTTCGTCGTGGGTTGATACTGGTGTTGCTTGGTATAGTCGCCAATAATGGTTTGCAGATAAAACCGTTGGCGGATGTTCGTTTTGGAAGTGTGCTCGGAAGAATAGGCCTTGCCTATATGTTTGCCAATATTATTTACATCTATTGCAAAGAAAAGATGCAGATTTTTTTCTTTTTCTTTTTTATTATCGGTTACTGGTTATTATTGAAGTTTACTTCCGCGCCGGGATTTCCAAAGGGTGATTTGACAATGCCGGGAAATTTTGCTTCTTATATCGACAGGCTGATCATCCCCGGACATCTTTATCTTACAATTCATGACCCGGAAGGAGTGATGAGTACCATACCTGCAATCAGCACAGGATTACTTGGAATATTAACCGGAAATTTTTTGAAAAAGAATTCAACTGATCCCGTAAAAAAAGCACTGTGGATGGCCGTTACAGGATTGGTGTTTATCGGTCTTGCTCATTTATGGGACCTGGATTTTCCTATCAATAAAAATTTATGGACGAGCTCATTTGTGCTAAATGTAGGAGGCTACAGCCTGATCCTGCTGGCGCTATTTTATTATATCATCGATGTAAAGGGGTATAAAAAATGGGCTTTCTTTTTTAAAGTCATTGGGATGAACTCGATCCTGATTTATATGTCCGGAAAATTCATTGACTGGGGATATACTACAAATGGGTTCTTCAAATGGCTTGGTCAACTGATCGGAGATCCTTTCAACGCGGTCATCATGGCGATTTGCTACGTTATGATAAAATGGTTGTTCCTTTATTTTATGTTTAAGAAAAAAGTTTTTTTACGTGTCTAACGAAAGTATACACGGATAAACGGCGGTATACTTTTTTAAGCGGATAATTTTTATAAAATCATGGCCTACACCATGATTTTTTTATTGTGCTGCCACGAATTTCGTGCAACGTTCACCGATAGTGCGTTGTCAGAGTTGCGTGTGATAAAATGATACACCTTAATTGTTAAACCTTTTAACTATTAGACCTTTGATTATGAAAATCAGAATGCTGTTGATAGCGGCAACGATTGTTGTCGCTTCATGCGAAAGAGAAAAACCTTTACATCAGAATCCGCAACCAGGATTCGACATGAGCTACATTGATTTAGGCGGTAAAGAAATTCCTTTTAATCGTTCCATAACGCTGGAACCTGAATAATGATAACAGGAAAGACATTGGCTTTTCCACTGTATTAGTCGGAGACCCGATTGGCAAACAAGACAAGATGCAATTCCTGGTTACTTCTGACCTGTATAGTTCATTGCCGGTAAATGAATCTGAAACGACGCCGGTAAAAAATAAAAATGAAGTCATTCCGGTAGAAGACTTTGATTCCTATAATTGGTATAACGCGTCAGCAATTATTCTGGCACAGAAAATTATTCCACTGACAGGTGAAGAATACTGGGAAGGAAACTGGAAAGATGTATCACATCGCTATTTGTCAGTACAGGTAAAAGTAAATAATAAGCGATATAATGGATGGATTGAATTGAGCTTTGACAAAATTGCTCAGAAAACGATACTTCATCGGGCGGCGATCAGTAGAAAGGCGGAGTGTGATGTGAGTGCTGGTGTGTAGGAGTGCAGGACAAAAAGAAGGCCGGGTATTATAAGGGCCCGGCCTTTGTGTTTTTATTTTACAATCGCTATTGCCATTCCATCATGTTCTTTCGATCCGATGGTTTGAAAAATAGTTGCGGTTACTGCATCATTTGAGGCCAACGCTTCATTAAACCGTTTAGCGCCGGCTACCATTTCATCAGGGCTTTCTTTCAATAATACTTTCCCATCGCGTATTACATTATCAGCGATAATCAATGTTCCTGGCCTTGATAGTTTTAGCGACCAATCAAAATATTCTTTGTATGGAGGTTTATCTGCATCGATAAAGATCATATCAAAAGGCCCGGCGTTTTCTTTTACCAATTGTGGCAGACTATCAATCGCTTTACCAACACGGATTTCAACTAACTCACTCAAACCTGCAACCGAAATGTTTTTTCGTGCAACGTCAGCATGATGTTGGCTTAATTCCAGTGAGATCAATTTTCCGTCTTTGGGCAATGCTCTCGCCATCCAGATGGTGCTATAACCACCAAGCGTACCAATCTCCAGTATCTTTTTAGCATTGCAGAGTTTCGCAAGCAATTGCAATAACTTTCCTTGATTTGCGGATACACTGATCTGGGGAATCTTTTCATCTTTTATAGCCTGCATTGTTTTTCGTAATGCTTCATCTTCATCGCCGAATAAGTTGCTGATGTAGCCATCTACTTCTTCAAATATGTTACTCATTTTTTTCTTATTTATCGTGTAAGAATCAATTTTATTGCTGCGCCCAGTAATCAAATACTGTCACTTTATCCATTCCCGGTTTCTCCAGCGCAACAAATGCTTTATGGGCCGGATCCACGAGATAGTCATCACGGTCTTTTTCACTTGCAAAGGTCAGGAAAAAGCAGTGCGTCAATTGCTGATTCAATTTTTCGGGGCTATTGTTGGTGCCCCATTCAAATGATTTAATCAGTTTGATCTGTGAAGGTAGTTTGCGAAAAGCCTCTACAACTTTTTTTATGTCTGCACTATCAGTGCCATCTTTCCAGCCAAAAAGAACAACGTGTCGAAGCAGTTTATGCGATTGTGCCTGTAGTGTACTCATAGAAACAATAATTACAAATAGAACAAAGAAAAGTTTTTTCATCGTTTTTAAAAGTAAATATAAAGGTTCAGTGAGAATAAGTGGTTTTGTATTTTCAGATATAGTGTTGGTTAAACATTTCCAGCATTGTTGCCAAAGCATTTTCGCTATGCATCCATTCTGTATTCGCCAGTGAACCTTTTGCGGCTTCTGCTGCTCTTTTACACATTTGTATCTCATACGATGAAATTGAATCTTCTATTGTAGTAAACTTCTCCGAGGTCAGACTTTCACTAAGTTCCAATGCATCTAACATGGCCATGTTTACACCTTCACCAGCAAACGGTGGCATCAGGTGGGCCGCATCGCCAAGCATTGTCAGGTTGGATTTTGTTTCCCAGCGCTGATCTAAAGGCATACAATAAATAGGACGGGGAGTGAATGGCACGATTGAATTTTCAAAAAATTCATCCCAGCTATTACTCCATTTCGAAAAATTCTTTTTGAACCACGCAGCCACCTGTGATTTATCGGAATAATCTATATGATTGCTGGTTGCCCATTTTTCATCAGCCCTGAAACTTGCATAGAAGGTTAAATCTCCTTCACCTTTTGAACTAACGATAAGCACTTGTCCATTACCGTAAGCAAATATTTTTCCGCCTTTCAATAATTGGTGAATAACAGGTGTCACCACTGCCGAATTATGAATATTACCTTCTATTGCTGTAACGCCAGAATAAAAGGGCTGAATGTCGGTGATATAAGGACGGATTTTGGAATTGGCGCCATCGGCAGCTATAACGATATCTGCATAAAATGATTTTCCATTTTTGAAATGTAATAGCCATCCATCGCTTTGTTCTTCCATTGAAACAAAATGACTATCCCAGGTAAGAGTACCCGGTTTTAATGATTGCAATAATAAATTTCTCAAGGGCCCGCGATCAATTTCGGGACGAAAATATTTGCCGCCGAAAGTTTCTTCTTTTTTATCGGAATGCTCGTCATAAAAAATTGTCGCTTGATTATCTACTACCCGCATCATTTCAGCGCCAGGCCGGTAATTCGCTTTAAATGCATCCATTAAGCCAGCTTTTTCAAGAGCTGCTAATCCGGATTCTTTATGAAGATCGAGTGTTGCCCCTTGTACCCGTACGTGTTTGTTTATATCACGTTCATACACGTGGACTATTGCACCTTTATTTTGTAAAAGCCGTGCAAGGGTTAAACCACCGGGACCACCACCAACAATGACGATCGTTTTATTTTCTATCAGCATTTTGAAAATTTTTGTTTTGCTAAAACAAAACTATTTCTTCTGTAAGGCTGATAATAGTATAAATCGGTCGTTTTTGTTTTTTGATAATTCCTTTGGTATTACACCGGAGAATTTTTTTACTTCTTTGATGAAATGAGCCTGGTCTGTAAAATTCTGTTCAGGGAAAAGTTTCCCTTCGGCAATATGATCGAGTGAAGCCCTGAAGCGAAGAATGCTGCAATAGGTTTTTAAAGAGATACCATATTGCTGATTGAAATAGCGGTTGATCTGGCGGCTACTCCAGAATACTTTTTCTGACAACTCTTTTACTGTTAATGCGCCTTTTGAAGAATAAATAAGATTGAATAATTCCTGTTTTCTGGTGTCAACTTGCTTTGGTAATAGTTCCCGTAGTTTTTCAGCTATTTTTTTGCAGAAAGAATCAAAGTCATTCATATGTTCTTTATCAACATTCCAGAAACCCGGTGACAAATAGCTTGCCTTATTTAACAAATGTGATAACGATGCATGAAAAATATATTCAGTAGCCAGTAATTTGAAGCTCACGGAAAACATTAAGGTATTCGCAGGTATTGTTGCAACGTCTGATTTAGTTTCAAGTCCGAGGAGAACAACTTGAATGGGTTCTGTTGCTGAGGATGAAAATATCAAATCGATTCTTCCGTCTGGTAAAACGATGACGTCTTTATCGTTTTCAGACTGATTTTGCAGCATCCAGAAACTTTCTACAAAGTCTGAAAAAGACTTTTCCGACTGAATGACTTTGTATTTTAATTCACTGTTCATTTATAAGTTTCTTACAACCTTGTATAACAAACCTATCGGTCAAAATTGTTTTGATATTTTTTCTAAAAATTTTACAAAGCCCAAAGCATCGCTGTGTTGAAGAACCTTTCTGTTTCCCACTATTAGCTTATTGTCTTTTATTTCAATTAGAAATTCAGGGACATCCAGACTTTGTACGCAATCTCTGAATGCCTGATTCATTCTTGCTTCTGCTATTCCTTTATTATTCGTAATAACATAGAATTTGTTACTAAAGATTTTATCTTCTTTGAAATCAAGTTCTATCGGATTTATCAAATCATGGATTTTGTCTAATATCGATTCTGGTTTGATAACAATATGACCATAATTTTCTTTTAAATAAATCATTCCCCAGGTTTGCAAGTCGATACATGTTTTGCTGGTATGTATGTTACCAGAATTTTTGCTATAAGCTACTTCAACAAAATTTAAATAAAATGAGACTGCCGTCTCGTTTATAATAAAAACTGGTCCGAGATGATTTATTTCATAATAGTTAAACAATTCAAATTCTTTAAAATTTACAGGAGCGCTTTTTTTGTGACTTACTGGCAATATTTTTTCAATATCCTCATATATTTCAGCAATAAGTTGGATGCTAGGACTGGCAATATCATATTCATCAAATAGTGATTTGCTCATAAATTAAAGACGTTTTTTGAATGGACTGTCTATATACTTTTGTTGAATTCTATAAAGTTGAACAATCGCTCTTTGATAACCATTGTCCAACCCCCCTGGCATCTTTCATAGCATTCCTTTTCAGGCACAAGCCCTTCATGCGTGAAATTAAGAATCGTCTTATCCCCGTTCGGTATTATTTCAAAAATCATTCTTGTATCCTTCCATTCCTACTGGTCTTTTTTCAACCAATCCAGTTTACTTTCGGTTACAAGCCAAACAACCTTTTTACCGGGAATCGATTCAACCAGTCTCTGCCTTGTAAAATGAGCGCCGGGATGATGGATCACAAATTCATCATTGATAAATGAACTGTTACCTATAAAATCTTTGCTCCACCATTTTGAAACTTCATTGATACAACTGAATACTCTTTGGGGAGATTCGGTTAATTCAATACTTACAGAATAACTTTTGTTTTGATTGGGCGTCATTTTTTATTTTCAGTTGTCTTGTTATTTAAAATGGTTTCCAGTTTTTTGAGTTTGCTTGTCCAGAATTTATCGAAATAATCGATGAAGCCCTGCAACTCATTAAAGCCGTCTTGCTTTAAAACACAATGGCGTTCCCTGCCGATATCGGTAATAGAAATAAATCCGGCGTTGAAGAGAATCTTTACGTGCTTTGAAACAGCTGGCCGGCTCATGTCAAAATTTTCAGCAAGCGAATTTATCGTCATGCTGTCTTTTGAGAGCATCATAAGCATTTGCCTGCGGCTTGGGTCTGCGATCACCTGGAATGCGTCAAATGTTTGTGTCGTCATTGTTTAAAATCGATTAATAATTTTTCAAGTTGTTTGTTACAATAGTTCCAACCATTTTCATGCGGAGCAATATCTTTCTCCTCCCTGAAGCCGGTATGCAGCAAGTGCAACTCTGTTCCTTCTTTTGTCGGAATAAGCGTCCATTCGATTACTGAATCGAATGGCAGACCATCTTTGGCAGAATTTTTTTGCCAGGAATAAGAAAGTTTTGAAAAAGGCTTTACTTCCAGCACTTCGCAAATAGAATCATTCCCGTAAGGACTGATGAACCTGAATTTCTTCCTGGGAATTGGTTCAAAATTGGTCTCACCCAACCATTGTTTTATGAGCGTAGGGTTTGTCAGGTATTCCCAAACAACCCGCGGTGATTGATTAAAATGCCATACCTGGCGAATTTCTTTATGCATAATGAGTAACTTAAAAGTTACCCAAATATAGGTAACTTTTAAGTTACCATACAAAATTATCATCGATAAAAACATCGTTGCATTTATAATATACCTCTCCTCATTCTTAATCGCACAGTTTTCCCCAACACAACAGTACAGTTACGGAAATCGCTATATTTAGTTTAGAACCGATAACCACACTCTTTTAATTCTTGTCATAATGAAGAAAATATTTGTTGCAGCTATTATTTTGTTGAATAGTATCGCTTTCGGACAGGTTAAAGTTGAATCATTACTTACAGAAAATCTTAGCAATCCTATAGGAATAGATGTAAAGCAACCACGTTTCAGCTGGCAGTTGTCAAGCGCTAAACGCAACATTACACAGACTGCTTATGAAATAAAACTAAATGACGGGAAAACTCCATTCTGGAATAGCGGGCGCATTAATACCGATCAGTCAGTGCATGTGAAATATAATGGGCCGGCGCTTCAAAGTGGTAAGAAATACAACTGGTCGGTACGTGTTTGGGACAATATGGGTAAGGCATCAGCATGGAGCCTGCCTGGATTTTTTCAAACTGCCTTTTTCTCTGCTGCTGAATGGAAAGCAAAATGGATCGAAGCTGGGTTTACGGAAGATGCTACAAGACCGAGTCCTTACTTCAGAAAAAAATTCACGGCCGGGAAGAAGATAGCTTCCGCAACTGCTTATATTACTTCGCATGGATTGTACGAAGCGCAGATCAACGGAAAAAAAGTAGGTGATGCATTTCTTACACCTGGTTGGACAAGCTACAATAAACGATTGCAATACCAGGTGTATGATGTAACAACTCTATTGCAGCAGGGAAACAATGCCGTTGGCGTTGTATTGGGCAGCGGGTGGTATCGCGGCCATCTTGCGTGGGAAAACAATAAGGATCTTTATGGTAAAAAGCTCGGCTTATTATTTCAGTTAGATATTGCTTATACAGATGGTTCAACCGAATCAGTTATTTCAGATAATTCCTGGAAGTCATCCGAAGGAAGTATTACCTATGCTGAAATTTATGACGGAGAAACAATCGATGCAAGAAAAGAAAAGACGGGATGGTCAACTGCTTCGTTTGACGATAAAGACTGGAGTGCTGTAACGACCGTAGATTTCAAGAATGATAATTTGCTTGCTGAATACAACCAGCCTGTAAAAAAGCATGAAGTATTTAAAGCTCTTCGCGTATTGACAACACCAAAAGGCGAGAAAGTAATCGATTTTGGACAGAACCTCGTTGGCTGGGTGATTGTAAAGGTAAACGGCAATGCTGGTGATAAAATTACTATCAAGCATGCAGAGGTATTGGATAAAGCTGGAAATTTTTACATAGAAAATCTTCGCGCCGCAAAAGCAACCGGCACATATATTCTGAAAGGTGGCGCTGAGGAAACATTCGAACCGCATTTTACGTTTTATGGTTTCCGTTATATCAAGATTGAAGGCTATCCCGGCGAAATAAAACCGGAAAATTTTACTGCAGTCGCTTTGTATTCGGATATGCCTGCTACCGGTACATTCAGTTGTTCAAATCCGTTGATCAATCAACTGCAGCATAATATTCAATGGGGCCAGAATGGAAACTTCCTCGACGTGCCTACCGATTGTCCGCAGCGCGATGAACGATTGGGTTGGACAGGGGATGCACAAGTATTCTCTCGTACGGCAACCTATAACCGAAATGTCGATAACTTTTTTGTAAAATGGATGAGAGATGTGGCAGCCGACCAGCAACCAAGCGGAAGTGTGCCATTCGTTGTTCCCAATGTATTGGGTGATGGGGCCGGAGCTTCAACCGGTTGGGCCGATGTTGCAACAATTGTTCCCTGGAATATTTATATGGCGTATGCTGATACGCAGATTTTAGCAAATCAGTACGAGAGTATGAAAGCGTGGGTCAGATATATGCAGGAACATAGCAAGAATGATTTATGGAATACAGGATTTCATTTTGGCGACTGGTTATTTTATCGACCGGATGATGATAATGATGGTCGTGCTGCTGTTACTGATAAATACCTGATCGCTCAATGCTTTTATGCGAATTCGGTTCAGTTGCTGATTAAGGCAGCGAAAGTATTAGGAAAAGAAGAAGATGTGATTTCTTATACATCATTAATACAAAAGATAAAAGATGCCTTTGTAAAAGAATACATGACGCCTAATGGGAGATTGGTTTCCGGTACGCAAACCGCTTATGTACTAGCATTGAATTTTGATATGCTGCCGGAATCGTTGCGCAGCCAGGCCGCTGAACGGCTGGCGAAAAATGTTGAATCATACGATAATCATTTGACGACAGGATTTCTTGGTACATCATATTTACCACATGTATTAACTCGCTTTGGTTATGATAGTGTGGCGTATAAATTATTGCTACAGGATTCATATCCTTCTTGGTTGTATCCTGTAAAAATGGGTGCTACTACGATTTGGGAACGCTGGGATGGACAAAAAACGGATAGCAGTTTTCAAACGCCGGGAATGAATTCATTCAACCATTATTCCTACGGAGCAATCGGTGATTGGATGTACAGAACAGTTGCGGGACTTCGAGAAGGCGCTCCGGGCTATAAGCAAATCATCGTTCAGCCACATATTGGTGGCAACCTGACCGAAGCGAATGCCGATCTTAAAACGTATTATGGAAACGCATCTTCGCACTGGAAAATAGCGAATGGAAAATTGCAAATGGACGTAGAAGTGCCGGTAAATACAACAGCTGTTGTTTACATTCCCGTAAAGTCAGCCGATGAAGTATTGGAAGGTAACAAAGCTATCACTTCAGTTGCCGATATTAAAGTGCAGGGAAGCGAAAATGGCTGGGTGATTGTAAACATCGGATCGGGTGTTTATCATTTTAGTGAGAAATAAAATGATATACTAAGCTGAGTTACTACTATTAAACTTTTCTTGCGTCGCACTCTTGTACGTCTGGTAACAATATTCAGCATTGATTCATCACTCCGCAAGACTTACGACAAGTACTTAAAATCGAAAAGCTAAAATGAAACTTGCCTTTTTTGTATTTATTCTAAGTTTGGCGTCAGGTATTTCTTGTAATAATAACGCCGATTCGGTTCTTAGCTCGGGTACTGCTGATACGAGTCAAAATATCACAACTGATCCTGCAAAAGACTGGAAACTTGGTATTGCACTCTGGACATTTCATGAAATGAGTTTCACCGATGCTTTGGATAAGATTGATAGCACAGGATTGAAATATATTGAGCCAATTGTTTTTCAAAGAGCTGGTGATCAGTTTAAAGATTCATCAATTTCGCAACTTTCCACAGACGGTATTGAGAAACTAAAGAAGATTATCAATGCCAGGGATCTTCTTGTAAAATCTATCTATATCGTTGGCGATTCTACCATTCAATCATGGAAAAAGCAATTTGATCTTGCAAAACAGTTTAACGTCAGTTTTGTAACGACTGAACCGCCATTGAATATGTGGGATAACATCGATAGTCTTGCCGGCGTTTATGGAATTAAAGTTGCGATTCATGAACATTGGAAAGGTCCAAGCCATTACTGGAATCCCGACACCGTATTAGCTGCGATAAGTGGTCACTCGAATTTTGGAGCCTGTGCTGACCTCGGCCATTGGCCAAAAAGTGGAATTGTTCCCGCAGAAGCAATAAAGAAATTAAATGGGCATATCATTAACTTACACCTGAGAGATATAGGGGCGTTCAATAACCCGTCTTTACGTGATACAATAACCGGAAAAGGTGTTGTAAATTTTCCGGCAGTATTTACAGAACTAAAAAAACAAAATTTCAAAGGATATATTTACATAGAACATGATGCGGAAAATCATCCTGATAACCTTCCCTTAGTATTGCATACAATAGCGTATTACAAGCAACAATTGAATTTACAATAATAATTACCTGCAACCATGATAAGGCATACAGTTGTGTTTACGTTGAAATACCCTCCGGGCTCAGAGGAAGAGAAGTCTTTTTTTGAAGCTGCATCACAGTTAGCTGGTATACCAGGTGTAGGAAAGTTTGAAAGCTTACGACAGATAAGTAAGAAAAACCAGTATGCTTTTGGGTTCTCAATGGAGTTTGAAAATGCGGCGGTTTATGATGCATACAACAGGGATGCATTACATGTCAGGTTCATTGAAGAATATTGGGTAAATGCTGTTACTGACTTTATGGAGATTGACTATGAAATCATGAGTGATTAACAAACTTGGTGTTTTCACCTATAAACGGTCAAAAGGGTTATAAATGCACCGTTTTGGTGCTGTTTTTCCGCAAGACAGTACATGACAGTTACGGCATAGCACGACTCTATTTTTGGCCAGATTGCTTTTACCACATCGAAAAGAATCAACGGATGCAGATAATACTCGGAATTATTTTTCACTTTATTGGCGGTTTTGCTTCAGGCAGCTTTTATATGCCGTTTAAAAAAGTGAAGGGTTGGCATTGGGAAAGTTACTGGATCATCGGTGGTTTATTTTCGTGGTTAATTGTGCCGCCGCTGGCCGCTTATCTTACTGTTCCGGGATTTGCAGAAATCATCAGAAACACCCCGTGGGAAGTTATTAAATACACAATTCTTTTTGGTGTGCTTTGGGGAATAGGAGGATTGACCTATGGGCTTGGCGTTCGTTATCTTGGCATGTCATTGGGTAATTCAATTGTGCTTGGATTTTGCTCCGCATTTGGGGCCCTGGTTCCTTCTATCTACTATAATTTTTACCCTGCAGAAGGAAAAACAACGTTTACTGATTTACTAACTACATCATGGGGGCGAATTGTTTTGCTGGGAGTGATAGTTTGCTTATCAGGAATTTATATCTGTGGCCGGGCAGGAATGCTGAAAGAAAAAGAACTACCTGAAGAGGAAAAGAAAAAATCGGTTGCGGAATTCAGCCTCACCAAGGGCCTGACCGTTGCAATTATATCAGGAATACTCAGCGCCTGTTTCAATTTTGGAATAGAGGCGGGCAAACCAATGGCGAACGCCGCCGTTGCTGCAGGGTTTAATCCGCTTTATCAGAATAACGTAACCTATGTCACGCTGCTTTGGGGTGGGCTGGCAACTAATTTTATCTGGTGTATGATTTTAAATACACGCAATAAAAGTTTTGGTGACTATGGAAATGCAAAGACGCCGTTGATAAAAAATTACTTGTTTTCGGCATTGGCAGGCACCACATGGTTTTTACAATTTTTCTTTTACGGAATGGGCGAAAGTAAATTGGGTAATGGCGCGAGCAGTTGGATATTACACATGGCATTCATAATACTGGTGGCTAATCTTTGGGGTATTGCGTTGAAAGAATGGAAAGGTGTAAGCCAGAAGACAAGAATGACTATAACGATAGGAATTTTAACAATTATCGCTTCAGTACTACTTGTAGGGTATGGAAATTCATTGAAATAGAAACGAAGATCTGACGGCCTCCGTCTTACCTGTGATGAAAGTAAATTTTTGAAAACGTGAATGAAAAATAAATGTTGATGTGTGGGGTCTGATCTATAAAGCCAATTATAACTAAAAATAATTTTTTACCATGAACTTGACTATGCAATTCAAACATGTGAGCTACTTGTGGGATGAACAAAAGGCGGCAGAGCTTGCGGGAGATGAAGTAGGTTTATTAGTCTATCGTTCCAATTTATTAGGCGCTGACCTTCGATTGACAAACTATGGCGGTGGCAATACATCCTGTAAGATTTTTTCGAAAGACCCACTTACAGGTAAGCAAGTTGAAGTAATGTGGGTAAAGGGAAGTGGTGGTGATCTTGGTACCATGAAGAGAAGCGGTTTAGCTGCATTATATGTTGATCGTCTTCGTTCACTCACGAATGTTTATCGCGGCATCGAACATGAGGATGAAATGGTGGAACTTTTTAATCATTGCATTTATGATCTCGCCTCAAAAGCGCCATCGATTGATACTCCTTTGCATGGCTTTCTTCCGTTCAAACATATTGACCATTTACATCCTGATGCAGCCATTGCAATTGCTGCCGCTAAGGATGGAAAAAAGATCACGCAAGAGTTGTTTAATGGTACGATTGGTTGGGTAGAATGGCAGCGCCCAGGATTTGATTTAGGGTTAAAATTAAAAGCATGCCTCGATGACAATCCAGGCATAAGGGGCATTATGCTGGGCTCACATGGTTTGTTTACATGGGGAGATACTGCTTACGAAAGTTATATCAATACGCTTGAGGTTATTGAGCGTTGCGCTCAATATCTTGAGGATAATTATGGCAAGAAGCGTGCAGTGTTTGGTGGGCAAAAAATAAAATCTCTTGCTAAAGGCGATCGATTGAATGTAGCGGCGACGCTTGCACCTGTGTTGAGAGGTTTTTGTTCTTCCAAAACAAAGATGATAGGTCATTTTACAGATGATGAACGAGTGCTTGAGTTTATCAATTCCAATGATCTTGGCCGCCTCGCGCCAATGGGAACCAGTTGTCCCGATCATTTTTTAAGAACGAAGATTTCTCCATTGGTATTAAACCTTTCGCCAGATGAGGATGTAAACAATACAGTTGTTATAAAAGAGAAGATCGCACCGCTATTTACAGCATACAGGGAGATGTATGGTGAATATTATAACGCATGCAAACATCCAAATAGTCCGGCGATACGCGATGCAAACCCGGTAATTATTCTATATCCGGGAGTTGGTATGTTTTCTTTTGCAAAAGATAAACAGACTGCAAGAGTAGCTGCAGAATTTTATATTAACGCAATTAATGTAATGAAAGGCGCGGAAGCTGTAAGTGAATACACTTCTTTGCCTAGACAGGAAGCTTTCAATATCGAATATTGGCTGTTGGAAGAAGCTAAACTGCAACGGATGCCAAAGCCAAAAGCATTAAGTGGCAGGATAGCTTTGATAACCGGCAGTGCCGGTGGAATTGGTAAAGCTATCGCAAAACGTTTTGCAGAAGAAGGCGCCTGTGTTATAATAAATGATATTAACGAAGAACGGTTAACAAGCGCTTCGGCTGAATTTCAAAAGCAATATGGTAATGACGCAGTAGCATCTACATTGCTGGACGTAACGAATAGTTCGAGTATTGATAAGGCGTTTATAAATACAGTGCTTGCATTTGGCGGGGTTGATATCGTTGTTAATAATGCCGGTATCAGCATTTCAAAAGCAATAGCGGAGCATACAATTGAAGATTGGGATAAATTATACAATATACTGGCTAAAGGACAATTCGTCGTTTCAAAAGTAGCGGTTGAAATAATGAGAAAGCAAGGTTTTGGCGGTGATATACTCAATATCGTTTCGAAGAATTCAGTTGTGGCGGGCCCCAACAATACCGGTTATGGATCAGCAAAAGCTGCGCAGGCACATCTTTCTCGTCTGCTTGCAGCGGAGCTTGGTCCCGATAAAATTCGGGTAAACATTGTAAACCCTGATGCGGTTATTGCTGACAGCAATATCTGGGCAGGTGGCTGGGCAGAAGGTCGTGCAAAAGCTTATGGCATTAAAGTAGAAGAATTGCCTGCATACTATGCAAAACGAACATTGTTGAATGAGGCTATTTTACCTGAAGACATTGCCAATGCCTGTTTCGTTTTTGTGGGTGGCTTATTGAATAAATCAACTGGTAATGCATTGAATGTTGATGGGGGAGTAGCAGCAGCGTTTTTGAGATAGGTCGTAGATTGGTGAGATTTTTATTCCAAAATAGTCAGTCTTGTAAATAAATAAATCTATGCCTCGCGTCGCTTTCAGGATGAAATTGTTTAAGGGACAGGAAACTGAATACAAGAGAAGACATGATACGCTATGGCCGGAATTAAAACAATTGTTGAAAAATGCAGGAGTGAAAGAGTATTCCATTTTCCTGGATGACGGTACAAATGACCTGTTCGGATATCTCACTATTGATGATCCTCAAGAACTGGATAAACTGCCAACCGATATCATAATGCAAAAATGGTGGTCGTATATGAAAGACATTATGGACACCAATGCTGACAATTCACCAATTAGTATTCCCCTGAAAGAAGTGTTCTACTTACCTTAAGTTTGCTTAAACGATTTGCAATGCAGATAGAAAAATATAAAATTGAAGAACACAACAAATCATTGCAGAAAGATCATCAGAGAAAGTTTGATTTCATTGCAAACGATTTGAGTGATGTGAATGGTTTAATACAGAAGTTGATCGATTTCCAGGTCGCAATTCCTTCCTGGGCATTGGGTACAGGTGGTACACGATTTGGCCGTTTTAGTGGTGGTGGTGAGCCTCGCAGCCTCGAGGAGAAAATCGAAGACATCGGGCTATTACATTCCTTGAACAGATCCAGCGGCGCAATCTCACTACATATTCCCTGGGATATACCAGAAAATGCAACAAACATAAAAGCTCTTGCAGCACAGCATCAGTTGAAGTTTGATGCGATGAACTCAAACACGTTCCAGGATCAACCTGCGCAAAAGTTGAGTTACAAATTCGGATCAATGCAGCATGTAGACAAGGCCGTTAGAAAACAAGCAATCGATCATAATATAGAAGTGATTAAATATGGTATTGAATTAGGATCATCCTCGTTGACTGTATGGCTTAGTGATGGCAGTTGTTTTCCGGGACAATTGAATTTCAGAAAAGCATTTCAAAATACATTGGAAAGTTTGCAGGAAGTTTATTCCGCATTGCCGGCAGAATGGAAAATGTTTGTTGAATACAAAGCGTTTGAGCCAAACTTTTATTCGACAACGGTTGGTGATTGGGGACAATCATTATTGTACGCTTCGAAATTGGGAAAGCAGGCATATACCTTAGTAGATCTTGGCCATCATCTTGCGAATGCTAATATTGAACAGATTGTTGCTTTGTTATTAATGGAAGGTAAACTTGGTGGTTTTCATTTTAATGATAGTAAATATGGCGATGATGATTTAACCGTTGGCAGTATCAAGCCGTACCAGTTGTTTTTGATTTTTAACGAATTGGTGGAAGGAATGGATGCGCGGGGTATGAACCATGCAGAAGATTTAGGCTGGATGATAGATGCAAGCCATAATGTAAAAGATCCATTGGAGGATTTATTGCAATCCGTCGAGGCAATTATGATCACCTATGCACAGGCATTAATTGTCGATCGGAAAAAACTCAATGCAGCGCAACTAAACAATGATGCAGTTGTCGCGCAAGAGATATTGCAACAGGCGTTTCGCACAGATGTCAGACCGTTGGTAGCAGAAGCAAGACGTAAGAGCGGCGGAGCATTGCAACCGTTGCAACTATTCAGATCTGAAAAAGTGAGGAGTCATTTAATAAAAGAGCGTGGCTCAAAAGTCGTTGCCACAGGACTGTAATGCTGTAATGGTTGTTAACTTTTTAAAAGTTGACAACTATTATAATCTTTGAATATAGAATAGCATGAACAAAATACCCGTAATACTAATCTTCGATATAGGAAAAACAAACAAGAAAATTTTACTTTTCGATGAACAGTATAAAATTGTTTATGAGACGAATGAGCAATTCAAAGAAATAAATGATGAAGATGGATTTGCAGGCGAAGATGTGAAAGCATTAACCAACTGGATCAAAGATTCATTTGAAAAGTTATTGAGTGACGACCGGTTTATAATTAAAGCCGTCAATTTTTCCGGTTACGGAGCAAGTTTTGTTTATATCGATGATGACGGGAACGTTTCTCTTCCGTTGTATAACTATCTGAAGCCCTTTCCTGAAGATTTAAAAAACCAATTTTACTCTAAATACGGCGGAGAAGATTTGGTTTCAAGACAGACTGCTTCGCCAGTTCTCGGTCATTTAAATTCGGGATTACAAGTATATCGTTTGAAATACGAAAAACCTGGAGCGTTCAGGAAAATTAAATGGGCATTGCACTTGCCGCAATATTTAAGCTATGTGCTGGCAAAAAAAGCGGTTTCGGATATTACAAGTATTGGTTGTCACACGTTGCTTTGGAATTTTGAAATAAAGAATTACCATGAATGGGTAATCAAAGAAGGTATTGCTGAAAAGCTGGCTCCCGTGGTAAAGGCTGATGCCATTGTAGGCAGTATAAAAGATCAAATACCGGTTGGTACGGGTATCCATGATAGTTCATCGGCATTGATTCCCTATCTCGCCTCCATTCAGAATCCTTTTATATTGTTATCGACAGGAACCTGGTGCATCAGTCTGAATCCGTTTAATACTATTCCACTAACTGATGAAGAGCTGAAGCAGGATTGTTTATGCTATTTGACATACCAGGGAAAGCCTGTAAAAGCTTCCCGATTGTTCGCAGGCTATGAGCATGAGCAAGAGGTAAAGCGTCTTGCGTCACATTTTAATCAAGCAGATGATTATTATACCAGCATCCGGTTCCAACCAGAAATTTTTAAGCAACAAAAAAATATTCACTCTTACGGAAATTATCAAAAAAGCAACCTGGTTCAATCTGAATTTAGCGGGAGATCATTGAATGATTTTGGAAATTATGAAGAAGCCTATCATCAATTGATTGCTGATATTATAAAGGAACAGGTAAGATCAACGAAGCTTGTATTAAACGGAACTTCTGTGAAAAAGATTTTTGTTGATGGAGGATTTAGCAAGAATGATATTTATATGCATCTTCTCGCTGCGGCGTTTCCGGCAATGGAAGTTTATGCAGCTTCCGTTCCCCAGGCTTCCGCAATTGGCGCCGCAATGGCAATTCATTCTTACTGGAATAAGAATGAATTGCCAAAAGATATTATTGGGTTGAAGTTGTATTCCGCTCAAACAGAAAGAGCTTCAGCTAAGGTTCAGAATTAATAGTGTACTTTAAAACCCGGTATCGGTTCATCAATCGATACGCTTTGTTCTGAAAACCATTTGGCTCCTCCCGGTGTCATATATGCGCAATCTTCGAGACGCACGCCGAATTCTCCGTAAATAGATATATTAGGTTCAACACTAAAGCACATACCAACCTGCAAAGGTTGTTTATTTCCCCGTACCATATTGCCCCATTCATGTCCATCCATTCCGATGCCATGTCCGGTACGATGCGGTAATCCCGGAATTTTATAATCAGGACCAAAGCCGGCGTCGGTAATAACTTTACGTGCGGCAAAATCAACGTTTTCACAAGCGCTGCCAAGTTGTGCAGCCGCAAATCCTGCCGACTGTGCTTTTTTCTCAAGATCCCATATTTCCCGCTGGCGTTTTGTTGGCTCAGCGCCGAATACAATCGTGCGACTGATATCAGACGAATATCCTTCTACCTGGCAACCCCCATCCATCAATACTATATCACCTTTCTTTAATCGTCTCGGTTCGATGCTGCCATGCGGGTAAGCGGACGCTTCACCAAAGTTTACATCAATGCCGCCTGCAGCGCCAAGTTTTGCATGTGCTTCTTCCGTAATTGCCGAGAAATCGCCTTTGCTCATTCCTTCATACAATAATGATATTCCTACTTTATATGCCGCTATTGTAATGTCGTTTGCCTTTTGCATCAATGCGAGTTCTGCCTGCGTTTTAATCATACGGCAAGGCATTGTTACAAGATCACCGTTAATATAATTGAGATTAGAAGCTTCTTTTCGTATTCCATCAAAAACAAAAAAACGTAAACGTTCTTCCATTCCAATGTTTCCTGACTTTATACCATAGTCTTTAAAAAGACCCGCAACCTGTTTGTATGGACTTTCATGTTCTTCCCATGTTCTTACATCTTTCCCGATTGTAATCAATTGACGCAAACGCTCGGCCTCAAACGCCGGACTAACATATTTCACTTCTCCACGGGCAGGTATAACGGCGACCATTGTACGCTCACTCGGCCACCAACTAATACCTGTAAAATATTTTAGAGAAGTACCGCTGTCCAGTACTAAGGCTTCCATTTTATTTTCAACCATCAACCGCTGCACTTTTTCTATTCGTGCTTCACGTTCTTGTAGCGAAATTGGTACCACGTCACCTGTCATTGGTTTCAGATCGTCAAGAATTGTTCCTTTAGGAACAGCATCTGAATTTCGAAATGATGATAGAGCTGGAATCAGTGCAGCTCCGGCCGCGTTACCAGCGGTAAGGCGAAGGAAATCTCTTCTTTTTAAACTCATGTGTGTTGGATTAATGATAGGAGAATAAATCAATCCAGATAAAGTTAAGGAGGCTTTACCAGAAATACAGGAATGACTATGAACGTCTTCTTAACAATTATGAACGGGAAAAAAAATTGCAATGATCAATTTGCAGTTGTCAATTCACCAATTCTTTAAGATGCGATCATCGTGAATTAAAAACAGACTGCATATTGCTTATTGCATAAAGCTCTACCACGGCATTGAAAACGTTTTTACAAACGTGAAGCACTTCATCGCTTCAATCACGCCTTCCTTTATTCCAAGGCCAGAATCTTTAATGCCACCAAAGGGGGAACTTTCTATGCGATAACCTGGTACTTCGTTTATATTAACGGTTCCGACTTTTAATTCTTTTATAAAGCGGATCGCACTGTCCATGTTGTTGGTTACAATACCAGAAGACAATCCATATGCTGTCGAGTTAGATAATGCGATTGCGTCGTCGATGTCTTTGAATGTAAGAATAGGAGCGAGGGGGCCAAATGATTCATAAACGACCATGTCGGCATTGCGGGGCACATCTACAATCACTGTTGGCTCCAGCAAAGCGCCTTTTCTTTTGCCACCCAATACTACTTTTGCGCCTTGTTCAACAGCCTTGTTTACTACATTTTCAAGATAGATTGCCGATGCTTCATCAATTACAGTTCCCACTTTTGTATCGGGATCAGCGGGATCACCGGCATTATATTCTTTCGCTTTTTCTATAAACTTCTCTGTAAATGCGTCTTTTATTTTTTCGTGTACGAGTATTCTCTTCACTGCGGTACATCGTTGGCCGCTATTGCGGAATGAACCTTCTGCTGCCAGAAAAACTGCCTTCTCGAGGTCAGCATCATCCATGATAATTACAGGATCGTTACCACCTAATTCAAGAATTACCTTTTTATATCCCGCAGTTGCTGCTATCTTTTTTCCTACTGCTACGCTACCGGTAAACGAAACGATTTCTACTCTCGGATCTTTAATCAGTGGCTCTGCAATTTCGTTTGTGGGTCCCAGTAAGGTGCTTAGCATGTAATGTGGTAATCCAGCTTCATACAACAATTCAGTTAGCTTGATAGCTGTTAATGGCGTTTTTTCTGACGGTTTTAAAATTACAGGCGTTCCTACCGCAATAGCCGGTGCAATTTTATGTGCCACCTGGTTCAGCGGGTGATTAAACGGCGTAATGCAGAGGGCCAATGATAAAGGTTCACGAAGGGTAAATATTTTCCGTGCTTTGCCTGCCGGTGATATATCGCAGGAAAAAATCTGTCCATCATCTTTCAGACTTTCTATTGCTGCAAATAAAAGTACATCATGGGCACGCCCGGTTTCATAGCGGGCTTCGCGGATCGCCAGGCCAGACTCGGCACTGATCACCTGTGCAAATTCTTCTTTTCTTTCAACCAGTAACAACCTTGCTTTTTCCAGGATCGTATAACGATCATAACGATTCAGCTTTTTACCGCCTTTCAATGCCTCTTCGATAGCTTTTGTAGCGTCTCCATTATTTGCGATGGTAACAGTACCTACCAATCTACGGTCGTACGGACTCCTCACTTCGAGCAGTTTGTCCGATTCCACCGGTTTGCCTGCTATATAGCTTGTCATCCGTAATGTCTCTGTTCCGTTGGCCGAGACTGATTTTGCGGTAACTGTAGATTCGCTCATGAACAATAATATTAGTAAGTCAATAAATTGTAAGAAATCAATACCGGTTAAACAATAGTTCCATTGATCGTAAAATCGAAGATGTCAAAATTGCGTGGATCTCCTGAAGCTTTTGTACGATAAATATCATTTAATGGATGCGATATTAACATAGGTACCATTTCTTCATAGCGTCCGCCATGAGAACGCAATGTTCCATCCAATGCTGATAGGTCGTGGTACTTCGGACGACGACCAACTACTACATCTCTTGCAGAAAGAACAACAAGATCGCCGATACGGTCTTCCGGCTGCTCCAATACCCGTACTGCTGTTGGCTTATCATACACTTCGGTTATTCCTGGCTGTAAGGTTAGCCAGTTTTTTACTTCATTAATTTTTGATTTATCGTCGACATGTACCACAACATAAGACCCTAACGCGCCATGATGTTTTACATATGGGTCAGTAATCGGGCATATCACCCTAAATCCGCCGCCACCAAATTGAGCTTCCAACATATCTTCTACAAACAAAACATTCGGTGATCCATCCGCTTTTATCTTTGCATTCATGCCATGATCCGCAGTTGCACCAATGATGGACCCTAATTCCATCAACTTTCCAAACTCCTTGTCGATTGCTTCATAAAATGCGAGTGACTCTTCTTTTTCTTCAGAATAAGTATGCTGCATATAATCCGTAAGAGAGAGGTATAAGAAATCTGCTAATCCTTTCTCGATTAAAGCTACGCCTGCACGCAAAACAAACAGGCTGGCATCTGCGCTATAAATTGCAGGAGTTTTATGACCAACAATTTCTTCGACATTATCAATACCATGAGTTTCTTTTTTGGCTTGGTTTGCTTTTTCAGCGGAGAAAGCAATGCCGGTCATGTTGTGGGAAAGAATATCACGCAATTTTTCTTTGGCAGTGACAACGCCCAATTTTCTTCCGGCTTTCGAAGCAGCTGCTAGTATTGTTTCAGCACGAAGGTATTCGGCTGAGTTCATCATCACTTCCTGGTCTTTTGCAGCATCATAAAAGAAGTTGCCGCTAATACCATGAACTGCCGGAGAAACGCCGGTAACAATAGATGAGTTATTTACATTGGTGAAAGACGGTAATGCTCCGCGTACCATACCACGATAACCGGCGATGGTCATCTTTTTCAGATTGGGCATACGGTCGCGGGTCATCGTCGCATCGATATATTCATCTGCAGAACCATCCAAACAAATGACGACAATTGGTTTTGCTGCAGGTTTATAGGTTTTATTATTTACAGAAAAAGCCGTTGAAGAGATAGTAGCCATTGAGAAAAGTTTACAAATACTAAATAAATAATTTAGTAAAAGTAAACAATATTTGCCTTCCGCTTACCGGCTTTATATGATTTTTAGATTAATTTTTAGGCGTAAGAATTTCAGGAGCGAAATACAAAAGCGCTTCTGCTGCAATGATAAGGGCAAAACTTTAAATGTTTGTGAAGACTATCCCATCAGGTTGTTCTCGATTGCATAGCGCAT
The DNA here is from genome assembly GCA_049840875.1 of Chitinophagaceae bacterium. GTDB lineage: Bacteria > Bacteroidota > Bacteroidia > Chitinophagales > Chitinophagaceae > JAFDYH01. Next base: position 206,898 of record JASGJE010000019.1, read on the forward strand.
TAACGATGCGATATTTTTTACATTGAGTTTGCTATATAGATTTTTTCGGTGGCTATCAACCGTATCGATACTGATAAATAATTTTTCAGCAATCTGGGCGTTTGTAAGCCCCTCGGTTATTAGTCCGAGTATTTCCTTCTCACGTTTCGTCAATAATGGTTGTTCAGACCGCTTGGCATTATTTGATTTAAGTGCCTGTCCGGCTTCGAAGCTCAGATATGTTTTACCTGCAGCTACGTCTTTTAAGGCCTGGATGATCTCCAATCGCCCTGAATTTTTCAGAAGATAACCACTGGCGCCGCTTTCCATCATTTTGCTTACATAAATACCCTGGTTGAATGTGCTGAGCGCAAGCACCATAATGCCGGGATAATTTTCTTTGATGATTTTACAGAGATCAATTCCGTTCATATCCGGCAGGCTGATATCCATTAATATTACATCGGCAGTACGGGTGCGAAAAAAATCCAGGCAACCTTCGCCGGTATCGGTATAGCCGATTACTTCAAATTCTTTTTCATTTTGTAATAAAGACCTTACGCCTTCTACGACGACTGAATGGTCTTCTACGATATAAACCTTTATCATTTTTAAGCGATTAATTCAATGGTTATGGAAGTTCCTTCGCCGGGTTTTGAATTTATGTCAATATTGCCATTGAAATAATTAACCCGGTATTTTATATTGTTAAAACCTGCTCCTTTTTTTCTTTCAATAACACTGCTATCGAACCCTTTTCCGTTATCCTCGACGGTTATGGATGTTTTTACATCACTCTTCGTTAGCTGTACAATAATCTGGTCAGCCTCTGAATGTTTGATTGCATTGTTGATTAATTCCTGTATAATCCTGTACACTGTTATTTCTGCACGCCTTGGTATCTTTCGTTCTTCACCAAACTGCTGATAAACTACTTTAATCCCGGTAGACGTTTCTATCGAACAACAATAATCTTTTAACGCTTCTTCAAGACCAAACCGGACTAATGTTTCTGGCATAAGATTATGCGCCACTTTTCTCAGTTCTGTGATGGTGTTATCTAACATGTGAATGGAGCGATCAAAGCCAGCAAGATTCTCCGAAGACAAGATCATATTCTCTTTCACATTGATAAACGAGAATTTTACGCCTGACAACATACCACCCAAACCATCATGCAGGTCTTTTGCAAGCCGGCTTCGCTCTTCCTCCTGGCCCTTCAACATCGCGTCAACGGTTAGCAGTTGTTTGTCTTTTTCAAGCTCGACTATTTTCTGTTTCTGCAATTCCTGCTGTTGATTCGTTATCTTTTGTTCACTTCTTACTGTTCGGTAGGCGAGATAGCCAAATACCAACAAACCAACAATTGTTGAAACAAAGACTTTATTTAACGTAGCATTTTGCTGAATGGATGCCCCTTGAATTTCTTTTTCATTTTGTAAACGAAGTATTTCTTTTTGTTTTTTTCCCGTTTCATAAATAGCGGCCAACGTATTTGCCTGTTTTATGTTTGTTTCAGACAGTAAGCTATCTTTCAAAGCGGTTGCTTTTTTTAATAGTTCAAATGCTTTATTGCTATTTCCGGTTTTATGATAATAGTCAGAAAGATTCAATAACGCATTTATAACTCCTGATTTGGAATTGATTTCTGTGGATAGGGCAAGATTTTTTTCTGCATACTTTTTTGCTTCTGCCAGTTTCCCGAGCTTAAATGAAATTTCAGAAAGATAGCTAAGCGCACCGGATACATTCATATTGTGTTTGCTGATGGTAGCATATTTATAGGCCTCCTGGTAATAATAAAGAGAAGAATCATTTTGTTGTCTCAAATAGAAAATTCTGGCCCGGCTTGCATAATAGCCAAAATCCAGCATGGTCTCTAATGAATCCGGCATATAAGGTTTTACTTTATCCAGGTATGCTGTGGCGAGTTGTAAATCATTTTTTTGAATGTAAATATCTATTAGCGACATATAGGCTTCCATCTGGTACATTTTCGGAAAACTCTTTTCTGTAAGTGTCACGTTTTTCAGCGCATAAAACGTAGCCTGGTCCAGGTTGTTTAACCGCAGATAAATAGTCGAAATATTTGAGTAGAGGTAAACAGTCACATTGCCAATGTCGTAATCATAATATTTCAGCGATTCAAAGAAATTTGGCAGCGCTTCATAATAATCCTCTTCTTCAAAGTATAAAAGACCTTTCCAGCGAAATGCCTGTGCCCTTCGCTCCAATATCGTGCTGTCTTTCGCTTTCTGACTTACATCGATTAAGGAGTCAAAATACACATGTGCCATCGGAATATTTCCCGAACTGCGATAAAAATTAGCTGTAAAAAGAAGACATTCTGCTATGCCTCTTGCGTAGTTTATCCGTTGGCTAAGGACCATAGCTTCATCACAATATGGCTTTACTTGTTTTTGTTGTTTTAAAAAAACGGCAGTTCTGAATACTCTTACCAAAGCGTTTACACGGGCTGTATCCGGTTTCGTAAATTTTTTTAGGTCTGCGATCGCTTTATCTCTTCGTTGATCAAACCCGCTAAACATGTCACCTTGCGCCATGCTCGTGTGCAGTATAAAAAAAACAATGCAAGAGCATGCTATTCTTATAATGAAATACATAATCAATCTCCTTTCGTAAAATGTAAAATATTGTATAAATAAAAGGTGGGCAGGAATATATCGCAAAATTCACCCCTTTCCGGTAGAATTGACTCACAAATAGCGGGAAAACTTTGCACTGCAAATTTGAAACTATTAAACCTTATTTATGGTGACCGAGGAAATTAGTGTTATTGAGCGGGTTCATGAATCAGCCAGAGTGTTCAGTAATGATCAAAGGAAAATTGAACAATTCACAAAAACAGCACGACCGGAATTAAAGAGATGGAGAAAGATTGTAAAAGCAATTAACCCTGTTCATTGGTTCGATGACTTATTGGATGATTTTGATATTGATATGGAAGAATTGAGGCATTGATCGAATGGAATGATAATTTGGTTGCTTAATGAATAGTTTTTATTTAGTTATTTTTTTATCTATAAAAATGATTCAGTCGATTGCTATAATTCACCCTTTTGCGTGATAATTTTTTGTTTTCAGTATACAATATTTGCACCTCGAAAATAATTGATCGTTCGACGTTGTATTAAAGCAAACTAATCTGAACGAGAAAGATGGAAATGAGTTAAACAAGTATGTGCGATGAAAAGAATGAAATTTTATTGGATAATGTTTGCGACAATTATTACTGTGTTTAGTTGCAGTAAACAATACACGCAACCTGCACAACAGACCGATGCGATAAAATTATTAACGCAACAGCCATGGAAAATTGCATCGTATGGATACGATCGGAATATAAATGGCATTATCGACGGAAATGAAGACGAGATAAGGGATTGTGAGCAAAATACCATGTATGTTTTTGAAAAGAATGGATCAGGTAGCGTAGTGGAAAATGGAAACTGCGGGGAGAATAGTGATGATACAAATATGTTTACCTGGTCGTTAACAAATGGAGACTCTGTACTTGATTTCGTTTATGCAAGGGCAATTATTGAACAACTTACAAAGGATAACTTGATTATTAAAGCTCCGAATGCTGAACCAGTGAAATTCTTTGTTGTTTACAAACATTGAACATTTATACATAGAGGTTTCACGGCGATAATTTGATACCGCTTTTATCAGCTACTGGCTGCTCACACATCAGGGAGAGATTAAACACAACAAACGAGATTGCTTGTAATTCGTGTGTAGTACCGTCTATTCATGTTAATCATTTTTGATTCGGTGAAAAACGATACAACCACGTAGATGGGAATGTTTTGTCCTAAAGAAAGAAATTAATGACGAATAAATTATAACACATGAAAAAGATCATTTTTTTATTTATGCTGATGGTAATTGGATCGCTTGGTTTTTCACAGGCAAAACTGAAGGACGGAATCTATCTTATTGATCAATCGAATGATAGCCATGTTACTTCGAAACCATACCGCGTAATTGTAGAACTCAGCCCGGTGCTCACGGATGATGACCCGGAACTGTATCAGCCTTTGATTGTATTTACTGATGATTTTGTACCACTGGAACTTGCAGATAAACCAGTGATTCAATACCAGGGCAATGGCGATAACCAGGTATTGGTTCATTTGACTGACAATGCTACACGTAAACTAAGAGATTTTACCAGCAAAAACATGATGAACCACATCGCGGTTGTTATAAACACGCAGGTGGTGGCAATATATAAAGTGATACAACCGGTAGCAAATGGTTTGATAAGAGTTTCAAGGTGTAGCGGCAATGCGTGCGGTATTATTTATAAGCAATTGAGACTTTCATATAAGATTTAATAAAGTATAGCGATGAAATCATTTGGCCAGGCATAACCAGAAGCGTAGTAAGCAGCAGTAAACTTACCCTTGACCAATGCTGTGGGTGAATAGTTGAGTAAATACTATACGATTTGTGATCATTAGTTTGTGGAATCTTTCCGGAGTATGATCCTGGCCTTTTTGTAGTAACCGAAAGTTGTTGAATAAATTTTAGTAAACATGACAATAACCATTAACGATGAAAATTAAGTTAGCCTGTATCGCTTTACTTTTTATGATTGCAATATGGGAACATCAACAAACGAAAAAGAATGTAACGCCTGTCCAGGATATTTCATGCTCGGTAAGTAGCTGTACTAAGATACAGTCAGCATCGCCTGCAGCAGTGAATACAAGTGTTGCCGACAGCGCCTCATCCTTATTCACTATTGGTGATCCGATATCGTACGGCAAATTCATTGACTATAGTCAGTGATGGGTGAAAATAAAAGTAAACTATGAAAGAGGACTTCTGATTCAAAAATTAATTATTAACTATTAAACCTTTAAAAAAAATGAAAAGACAAATGAAAATTTCAGTTCTGGGAATTGCCTTCGCTGCAATTCTGACTGCAACGGCAAATGCACAGATTGCAACTACCGATGCGAAAAAATCAACATCGCTCTTTACTATTCGTGAAGATGGCCTAAAAAAAGCTGATTTTGCTACCGGTAACTCACCGCTAAGCACAACACGTGCATCAAGGGATTTCAGCAGCCGTTTTAAAAACGCGGGCAACGCTAAATGGTATGAAATGAAAAATGGATTGATTGCAAAATTCGATGAGAATGGTAAGGCAATAAAAGCGTTTTACGACAGGAATGGAAGATGGTTTTATACCATTGCTACATACGGAGAAAGTAAGTTGCCTGTGGATGTGCGGAAACAAGTAAAGAGCGTTTATTATGATTATACCATCGATGTGGTGATTGAAGTGAATGTTGACGACAAAACCGCCTATCTCGTGAAAATGGAAGATGAGAAAACGCTGAAAACAATCAGGGTAGTTGATGGTGAAATGGATGTATACGAAGACTACCTGAAAGGCTATTAATAATTTGATAGGTTAAGTTTTAGGAGGTGTTTTTTTATAAAAGGTGATAAAGGACCGGACAAAGCCCAACACAGCATCCGGTTCTTTTCCTATAATGTTGCAAAAAGCGTTTTTTTGAGAAAGTTTTCACTCACTACCTTTATTTTGGGTAAACATTTCAACACCCCTCCTTTATAAACTGCCTGAAAAACAGGGCATGATTTTAGGACGTTCAGTTAAGACTTGAGTAGCTTTGTTATTGTATCGTGTCTGTGGTGTTGTGCTACAGGTTCCTTAGTTTGATAATTGGACGGAACATTAATAAATCAATAGCCCCTTTTTTGGGGCTATTTTATTTTGTGATCGTTCAATTCATGAATAAAGAGAAATCAAATATTGCTAAAGAAGAAATTCTGTTTCCATCTCACCGTAAAAGAAAACGAAGATGGAAAAGAGCTTTATCTTTTTTCATTTTCAGCGTGTTTATTGTTGCTGCATTTATAATGTTCCTAGTTCTTCTTTTTCGTGTTTTCGCAGATAATTAAAAATTTTCTTTTAACAAACTGATTTTTTTACTGATCGACAGGTATAATTTTTTTGCTGTTGAATATTTAAAGTCATAAATATTCAGCGGATGAAATCTTTAACAGTTGTAGTGGTAATAATAGCAGCGATCCTGTCCACATTTTACTTTAGTAAGCCTTCTGACATTCGTTGCCGTGATGCAGCAATGAAAATAGTAACAAATGATTTAACAAAAGTGCCGGGATACAGCGATCCTAATGCAGTAAATATTTCCGGAGCTACAGCGGAGTCAGACAAGGTTTTGATAAGTGACAGGGTTTTGTGGAAAGATATCTCGTATGTTTATCCCTCTTCAGTCAAAAAAATCGGTACTGCATATCTTGGATCATTTCACGCCAATAAAAAATAGGACCATAAATGGGTATACCGGTTACCCGTTCACGAACTTATCATAGTCAATACTGTTCATCAGGTGACTGAGGTCGTTGATATTATCAGGTTTAATCTTTATCAGCCACCCATTCTTATATGGATCTTTATTTACCAACCCCGGGTCGTTAACGAGAAATTGATTTATTTCCACAATGCACGCCGCAACGGGCATAAAAATATCGGTTACCGTTTTCAGCGCCTCAATCGTGCCGAAAACTTTTCCTTGCTGAAAATGTTTTTTTGGGGATTTTATTTGCACGAAGGCAACTTCACCCAATTCAAGCTGCGCAAAAAAAGTGATGCCGAGGGTAGCTAAATCATTTTCTGTTTTTACCCAAATGTGGTCTTTCGAGTATCGTAATTCTTCCGGGAACTGCATACGCCAATTTTATCCCGCAGTCAAAAAGACTATGCCTGAATTTTTATTAAGCCCTTCCCATATATCCTTTCAGCAGCTGGCTTTGTTTTCCGGTTTGAAGGCGGAGAATTGCTTTGTCTTTTATCTGGCGAACTCTTTCCCTTGTAAGATTATATTTCATAGCCAGATCGTCGATTGTCATGGGATAATCGACGCCGATACCATAGAGGCAGCAGATCATTTCTTTCTGACGTTTGTCTAATATGCTGAGAGACCGTGCAAGGTCTTTACGTAAAGACTCCCGGTAATCTAATTTTTCATTGACAGGAGCGGCATTCTTGTTTTCTATAGAATCAAGAAGGAAAGTGTCTTCCTCGCCACCTGCTATCGGTGCGTCCAGCGATACTGATGCATTACTCATGGAACGTGATCTTTTCACCTCATCATATTCCAGGTTCATTGCCTCGGCTATTTCTTCGTCAGATGGCATTCTTTCCAATTCCTGTTCAAGAGAGCTTTGTGTTTTATCTATGTTTTTCTTTTGCAATAATTTATTGACAGGTATCTGGATCATTCTTGCATTTTCAGCAAGTGCATGCAAAATGCTTTGACGGATCCACCATACGGCGAATGAAATAAATTTAAACCCGCGTGTATGATCAAAACGCTCTGCCGCTTTTACCAGGCCAATGTTTCCTTCGTTGATAAGATCACTGAGCGACATACCCTGTCCCTGGAATTGCTTGGCCACAGACACAACAAAACGAAGATTGGCATTTACCAGGCGCTGACGGGCAGCATGATCTCCGTCTTTAACCAGGATAGAGAGCCTTACCTCTTCTTCGGGAGATATCATCTCGATCTTTGAAATTTCATGGAGGTACTTTCCGATGCTTTCTGAATCTCTGGCTGTGATTGAAGCGCTTATTTTTAATTCTCGCATAACATAGGTTTTGATTAAATGGATAAGCGAAGCTACGGACACAGGGATGCTTAAAACAATAGAATGAAATGTTCTTTGTTTGTCCTCTCGACTGTGAAGGCCTTGTAGTCGGAATTCTATAGCATGGAGTAAAATACTTAGATAGCCTATTTACTATTCTGCACGCAGACTTTTTACCGGCGTGCTCATTGCGGCTTTCAGCGATTGAAAGCTGATAGTGAAAATCGTTAAAAGAAAAATTGAACCTATCGTCAATAAAAAGGGGCTCATGCCGGGGTTTGCCCTGTAAGCAAAATCATTCAGCCAACTGTTTGTAACCAGGTAGCCAATTGGGATGGCGATCAATATGGATAGTGTCACGAGCTTCATAAAGTCTTTGTATAACAATATGATAATGTCGCTTGTGGTGGCGCCTATTGCTTTACGGATGCCAATTTCCCTGCGTTTTTTCTCTGTTGTAAAAGCGGCAAGACCAAAGAGACCGAGACATGAGATAAGGATGGCAAGGCCCGCAAAGTACTTCGATAATTCGGCGATCCTGATTTCTGAAGAATAAAGCGCCTGGTAGTCGGCATCAAGAAAGTTGAACTTAAAAGGGATGCCCTGGTTATAATTCTTATAAAACTTCTCAATCCGCTGTATTGTTTCCTTTTCGTGTCCGGCCTGAATCCGCACCACAATTTTTGATGCTCTTTGGCTGGTGGTTAAATCAAAAAAGCAAGGCTTCAGTTTTTCGTGTAGTGATTGAAAATTGAAGTTTTTAACAACGCCGATTATTTGCCGGTCTTCACCCCATATGTGTACAGTTTTTCCAACGGGGTTTTTCAGCCCCATCGCTTCAATGGCGGCCTCGTTAAAAATAATCTTTGTTTTTTCTGCACCATACAGTTTGGAAAAAGTTCTTCCTTCTTTCACTCGAATTCCCATGGTTTCAATGAAATTATAACCCGCGCCGATATCGGTAAATTCTGTGTGTTGATCCGGCTCTTTTCCTTCCCAGGAAATATCGGAAGTGCCTCCGTTTCTGTCTATGACGCTATGCCTGAAATTGGCCGCGTTGACGACACCTGGAATGGATTTTAATTCATGCAGAAAGCTTTCCTGGTCATTTTCGTATTTGCCACCGGGTTTATAGTCATCCGCATTGTTTGTAACCATTCCGCCTTTATCAAACCAGATGGTATTTTCACGGCTATACCCCAGGTTTTTTGTCTGGATAAGATCCATCTGTTTGTAAATGACAAGAACGGTTACAATAAACAATGTGGACAGGCTGAATTGAAAAACAACCAAAACTCTGCGAATCCATTGTTCGCTTGCGGATGTTTTTAATTCTCCTTTCAGGGCAGCAACCGGCCGGAAGCCAGAAAGATAAAATGCAGGATAACTACCGGCTATTAATCCTGTAATGATAGTGACAAGAAATGCTGGTAACACGATATCGCTACTAAAAAGTGTAAGTTGTTTCGACGTGACTGTATTAAAGATGGGTAGTAATAAAAAGACGAGCAATAACGCAAAGAGCAGAGAAATTAAACTGGTAAGTACCGCTTCACTGGTATGCTGAATAATCAAAGATATACGGGCGGCTCCCATTGCTTTTTTTATACCGGTTTCTTTCATTCTCGAAGCTCCTTTGGCTGTAGCAAGGTTCATGAAGTTGATTGCGGCAATCAATAAAATGATAATCGCTATTGCTGCAAACAGGCGAACGTATTCAATGCGTCCACCCACTGCGTTACCATTTTCAAAATGATTATAGAGATAACGCTCGGAGTATTTTTGTGTAGTTAGTAATTGACTTGCTTCCGGTTTTTTTTGTTTGATAAAAACACTGATCTTTTTATTGAACTGTTGAATGTTTGTGTTCTTCTTCAACATCAAATAAGTTAGCGGTTCATTATTTCCCCAGTTCTCCAGTTTTTGATTTTTCTGAAGAAATAAATCGTAGTTAAAAACGAGTTCAAATTGCGATGTCGCGTTCAGAGGTGGGTCTTGAAATACACCGGTAACGATATAGCTGCCTGAAAAATCTTTTTGATTCCATTCAATGGTTTGACCAATAATACCGGTGTGATTGAATAATCTTTTGGCCAACGATTCGCTTATCGCAATTGCATTCTTATTTGCCAGAACATTGTCTTTATCGCCTTCAATAAGTTTGTATGAGAAGATCGAGAAGAAATCTTTTCCGGCAAACTGTGCATGGGTTGTAATGCGTTTGTCAGCAAAAGAAATTATTCCTTCACGATCTGATGAAGCTGCAGGGATTACTGCTGTCGCATTTTCAACTTCCGGCAATTCTGCGGCGAGAGCAGAATGCAATAATCCGGGTGTTTGGTCAGTTGTTTCAATTCCTGATGGTGTAGGCCAGTTTTGCAATACCTGGTAAATCCGGTTTTCTTTTTCGTTAAAATGATCAATAGCCATTTCATCATTTACCCAAAGCAAAATCATTATCGCTGCGGCAAGACCGGTAGAAAGCCCGGCAACGTTCAATAATGAGAACTGACGATGTTTGATCAGGTTGCGCCAGGCAATTTTGAAATGACTTTTCAGCATGACTGATTATTTTGACTTACGGGCATAAATATTTCCGTTCATGTTGTTCATCATGATTTCAGGGCCTCCGCCACCGATCTTTCCGTAGATCCAATCTTTTATATTCAGCCTGTACATGTTTCCTTCTTTTGTACGCTCTGCGTTTGGTGGGGTTCTATCAACAACAACATCAAAATCAGTAAACACATCGCCTTGTTCAGATTTAAGTTTTACGTTAGCTTTCAATGAGGCGGGAAATGTAACGTCCACATTACCATTCAGGGTTGAGAAAGCCATCGCTGCTTGTGCATCTACGCTTTTGAAAGTTGCAGTTACATCACCATTTACTGAGTTTGCAACTACTGAACCGGAAACATCACGGAGTTTAATACTGCCATTGGTATTTGAAATTTCCATTTCCCCATTGGTATTTGACACTTCTATATCGCCGTCATTTACTGTTTCAAGTTTGATAGTACCGGCGCCTTTTGGAATTTTTATGGTCAATCGAATAGTCCTGTTGGGTCGGTCTGTATGTACGTTTACTTTATTGTTTTTTTCTTCTGCCACGATGGAAAGGTTATGCGAGGATATGCGGCGCATTCCATTCTGATTTTTGTTCTCATTTTGATTTTCATCGCCATCGCCCTTTCCATCGATGAGAATATCTTTTCCATCGTAACCAATGATAGTGATAGAGCCACTTACAAGGCCAACGTCTAAGGAGTATGTTTTGCCGGGATCACTTAAAGGAACGACCAACTGTTCTTTATTATCCTGTGCATAGCTGTTTAATGTTAGTAACGCCGCGATCGAAAATGAGAAGAATAATTTTATATTTTTCATGTACTTGTTGTTTATCGGTTTAAAGGCATTTGATAACCTGGAAATATTCTGTTTGAGTCCAATATTGTTTTAAGATTGTTTTTTGATGTACACATTACCGTTCAATGTTTCAAAGCGGAATACTTTGCCGCCTTTACCAAAGCGAAAACTGCTGTTCTTATCTAATTTGTAAACGGTGCCACCATCTTCACGTTCATCGTTTTTTACCACTTTGAATGGTAGTGTCTGAACTTCTGTAAAGTCTGTGTAAAAATTTCCATTCAGGCTTTGAAATTCCATATCAGCAGAAAGTGTAGTAGGATATGTAACATTCAGATCACCATTAACGGTATTGTACGATGATTGATCTGCAGGTACCGATACATAGGTTGCTGTGATATCGCCATTGACGGTATGAGCGTCTGTAATTCCTTTCGCGCCGCTGATAGAAATAGAACCATTTACATTTGACAGGTCTAAATTGCCGGTAACATCTTTTACATCAATCTTTCCTCCGTTAACTGTTGAAATGGAAATGCTCATTCCAAATGGAACTTTAATGGTGAACTCAAGGTTGTAACGATATCTTACGCGGCGGTCATCCCAGTTGTCATTCCATTGATGATGCGGCCGTGAATCAAACGGGCCTGCGATATACGCTTCCACTGTATCACCATCTTTGTCAATTGCCAGTTGAAATTCTTTTTTCCCTTTTTCCAGTTCATCGCTGGTTTTTGCGGTAATTTTTTTGTCTACATCAAATATGATTTTATCGCCTGCATAGCCAATCACTTTTACGGAACCGTCGATATTATAAACTGCCAGTACCGAATTTGCGGAGGCTGCTATTTCTTTATTGATATGCTCCTTAAATTCCTGGGCTTTTATTGCGGTGAAGGAACAGCAAGCCATGCACCCCATCAGTAGAGAGATGTACATTTTTTTCATGATCTATATTTTTTAAATTAAACGGGAAATAGTTTGTTCAATTTTTGTTCTCACCTGGTTGTTCAATTCTTTTTGTTGCAATAACTTTTTGAATGCATTAATTGACTTTTTTTCCTGCAGTTTCAGCATCGCATCTGCCAGCGCTGCCTGTACCTGTGGTGATTGCTGCTGAATGATGGATTGCACTAATCCTTCTCTTACTACTGGGTCGCCTGCATAGTGTGTCAATGCTTCCAACGTTACCAGGCGAACATTTACATTCGGATCATTATTAAGTGTCGTAAGCAACGCTTCGATTGTTTTGTTGTTGGCAATATTTATTTCGCTGGTATAGCCCACGGCTTTGATGCGTTCAGAAGCTGAAGGATTTTCAAGCATTGATAGCATCATGATCTCTTTCATATCATGCATCTGTGCAGAAAGCGAGTCTACTTGTTCTTTATAGTTATATACAACAGGAGATGTAGGTCGATTGACAAGATAACCGGCTGCAAATCCCGCAAGCACCAGGATAAATGCTGCTGCTATCTTTAACCATGTTCTCGACGAATTTGCAGCGTCAGGAATCATGAAATGATCCATTTCAGCCAGCCTTGAAGAATAGGCGGGCACTTTCAATTCTCCCATCAGGTTCCATAATTCCTGTTGTACGCTTAACTCTTCCCGGCAGGAAGCGCATTCCGTGAGATGTAGTTCAAACGCTTCGCGTTTCAGTTCAGGCATTTGATTGCCGATATAGTCAATTATTTCACCCTTGTCTTTATCACAGTTCATTTGTTCCAGATTTTAAAAGTATTTGTTTCAGTTGAAGTACGGACCGGTGCATTCTTGTTTTTATGGCTCCCACTGTTGTTTCCATAATCTGTGCCACCTGGTAGTATTTCAACTCATGAAAGCGGCTAAGGATGATTATTTCACGATCGTCTTCACTTAAACGTTGCAACGCATCCATTAATAGCTCAAGCTGTTCTTGTTTTTCCATTCTCCCATCAGCGCTGATCGTACCATCCATTCGTTCGTGATAGTTGTCGATGTCAGCATGATTGCCGGTTCTTGCGGCAGTCCTGTAATGATCTTTCAGCACATTGCGGGCCATATGAAAGATCCATGTTCTGAACTCGCCATTGCCGGTAAACGTATGGCGCGACCTGATGACCCTATAAAAAACAGTCTGCGTCATATCTTCACTCGCTTCCCGCTGATTGGTCATTCTGAATAAAAAAGCAAACAGAGGGTCACGATAACGCCTGAACAGAAGATCCATTTTACGAAGATCTCCGTTCTTTACCCGTAGCATCACTTCATTGTCCGAAAGACCTTCCAAGCAGTGTGTTGATTTTATGCAACAATATAAACTCCGGGAAATAGAAATGGTTACAGAATAAAAGGATTTTTTTTATCCCTTAAAAATCGGATAGGAAAAAGCAGGAAGGTGGTAAAATCAGGAGAAATCCACTTTATTGACTTCTGCAAGACGCTGAATTTCAAAAATATTTTCAGTCCCTAGTTTTTTGAAAATACGGGATTTGAATGTGGCGATAGTTTGTTGTGTCACATTCATTTCAGAGGCGATTTCTTTTGTCCGGTGCCCTTTTAAAATCGATCCGAGAACTTTTAATTCTGTGATGGAAAGACTATGAAATATATTTTTTTCATTGTAAGTATCATCAGCCTTGGTATCAAACGATTTTTTAAGCTTTTTGCTGACAAATATTCCTCCTTGTAGAAATACACGTAATGCCCTCACTATTTCAGCTTCTTCGGATTTTTTGCTCAGAAAACCAGAAATGTTATACTGTAGCAATTTCTTTCCGAATATTTCTTCAGACGCCATGCTGTAAATAAGTATATAGAGATTTGGGTATTTTTCAATGATTTGTGGTATAAGTTCAATTGAATTACCATCATCAAGGTTCAGGTCAAGAATCAGATGAGTGAAATCATCTGTCGAAAGAGTGGCTTGCAATGCGCTTAATGACGGCACCTGTGTAATATTGCAACCAGTAAAATTTAAGGTAATTAAATAGTGGAGCCCTCTTGAAACAATACTGTGATCGTCTGCTATTAGTATTTTCTTTATGCCGTCCATAATAGGCGCTGCCCGATAAAACCGGTTTTCTTTTCTATTAATAAGGGTAAATACTTACCCTATTCTCTACTTTTCTTGTTCTCTAAAACTGGCAAACCTCTTTAGTGTTTCCTATGCAAGGTAAAACAATTATTTTGTTTCTACCCCCATACTTTTACAACAACCAATCATATACGTAGTTCGAAATTACTTTTATGCAAATGGCTGAGAATTATTATTCCTTCATTTTTTTGAAATTCTTCATTCATTCTAACCACAGCTCTTAACGGAAATAAAAAAATGAATAATAGTAAATTGAAGATAGGAGAGAAATTTTATTGACAAAAGCACGGCAGAGGGAAATTTTAAAATGAAGAAGAAGTGCTTAAGCTGATTAGCCTACAGATAACAGTAGTTATAATAACCTTTTTAAAAGATACGATTGTAAAGAAAAAAACCTTCATATGACTGAAGATTTTTTTGTGCCCAGGACTGGATTGGTAAGTATCTAATAATGTTGATAAAACATAAAAGAAGTGTCTTTTTTATGCCCGTAACATTGGCAGAGCGTGCCAGAACGGCGGTTTTTTTAATGAAAATATTTCGGTTTGCATATTTTTCGTATATGCATTACTGTTATCTATCTTAACCCCTTTGGAAGAGCCATGATAAAATAGAGAAGCCCTTCTATGAAGGGCTTCTTACCGTGCAAAAGAAATTGATCAAATGACTTATTTGTGTTTGCCAAACGCATATCCCACTGCAATACTAAAACTTCGGTTTTTTGAATTGAAATCATGAGATTCATATCCGATGTTAGTTATGCCATGCTGATAACCTAATACGAGCAATAGTCCCTTGTCTAAACGATAACCCACACGAACAGCACCTCCAGCGTCAAAGCGTTTGAAACCTCCGTCATTTTCGCCAAACGTATTGATAGATTCTTCGCCATCGGCCTTTATCTTGCCGTCAACGCCGTAAGCTATATATGGACCGATACCTGCAAATAAAGCACCTGGACCGGCAACCAGATTATACCCTGCATACACTGGAAGTTGTATATAATTTGCGTGAGCTTTCGCTTTGAAATCGGTTTCATCTGATTTCACGCCCTTTTGCGCATATTCCAGACCGGCAGTCAAAGTAAATGCATTTTTTTTGATGTCTTTGGCAAACAGTAAAGTTCCGTAGACGCCAATATTTCCACCAACGAGATATTTTGCTTCACTGTTAACGAGCCCTTCCTCACCGGAAAAATGTTGTTTACTAAGATCAACAGATACTTGCGCAGCGGGTAGAAAAACCTGACTTTTTGCTGAATAGGCTAAGGCAGATACGAATAAGAAAGAAATGAATTTTCTTTTCATAAAGAAAGTTTGATTAAAAAATATTTTGGGGTGCAAGAATAATTGATTCCGAACTAATGCAGTTACTTGTCAAAGAGCTTGGTAAACGTATTGAAGCAACTTGTTACTGAGATAGACAAGCTCGTATAGAAAATAAGAGTACTAGTATAATTTCATAGAAACATAAATTTCTAAATATGGACCTTTTACCACTATTCATTAGCTGCACACATGCAGAATGGAAATTTTAGATTAATCAGATTTTCTTGCCTACTGGTACTAATCTTCGATGTAACCATTAAGGAATACTACCGCATCAATTCTTTTTTAAGATCAAGCCCTGCTTTTCAGGGTCATTCATCATGTCTTGGAGTTCGGCATTAATTAAATCTTCAATCTCAGTTTTAATCTGAATGTAGTTTTTTTGAATCATTGAACTCGTTACATGCCGGACTATTGGAATTGGTTTATAATTTTCTTGTTCTTTTTGTAATAGGCTGTGATTGTTTATAATTGAACAATGAAAAGCCTTTAGATCTATTTTCATATCAGGATTATCTGCCACCATCCCGACAAATTCACCAGAACTCAGCGCTGCAATTTTTGATGCCGGAATGGCATTATCCAAGTGTTTGGAATGGCTCACTGACGTATCGCTACTGTTGATAGAAACACTACTTCTGTCCTGCATGATCTTCCCAAAACGTTCAGATAGTTGTTTCGCAGTTTCGCCGGTTACCTGGCCACTTATAATATTGCCGGTAATATTCATGATTACATCTGCCTGATCCTTTCCATAGTCTTTTTTTAGCTGACTGAAATCCTGAACACCTAACGTTGTTGAGACTTTGTTACTTCTTGCAGTTGCAATAAGGCTATCTATATTGTTGAAGTAAATAGTCGGGAATTCGTCAAACACCAGACTGCTTTTATTTCTGCCCTTATTATTTACAATCTTGATCAACCTGGAAACATATAGTGACAACACTGCGCCATATATCTGTAGTTTTTGCGGATTATTGCCCATACAGACAATTTTTGGATTTACCGGACTGTTTATATCTAATGTAAAATCATTTCCAGATAAGACATAATATAGCTGAGGAGATGATAGCCTCGCCATAGCGACTTTTGCAGCCGCAACCTGGCCTTCCAATTGTTCCATTACATTATTCATGTATGCTGAAATAAATGGGTTAATCAGGGCTTCGATCTCTTTTTCGGTTTTAAGTACAGAGAAAAGTTTGTCGTAATCTACCTGCATCAATTCTATTACGTGAGGTAGTGTACAGAATTCGCCTTCCCGGTATCGTCGAAGAAACCATATAATTGCTGTTAGAAAATTAATTGGCGATTCAACAAAAAAATCACCCTGGCGCTTTATCCATTCCCTGTTCAATCCCATTAAAATGGTTCGTGCAGATTCAGTGGCATCCGTAATGTCCAGAAGATTTTCTTTATCCAGCGGATTGCACCGATGTGTCTTTGAGAGATCATCAAAATTTATTAGATAAAATTCCGGCTGTATTTTATACCTGTCCCTGAAATTCAGGAATTGATTATAAGCGATGATTGAAAGATCGTCGAATTTGAAGTCATACACGAACATTGAAAACCCTTTACGGATATGCTGTGCAATGATGTGGCGTATTACAAAATACGATTTGCCAGCTCCGGGTGACCCCATCACTAACGTCGAGCGAAAGGGATTAATAATATTAATCCAGCTTGTCCTGATTTTTCCTTTGAGCTTATACTTTGCAGGTAAATTAATTGAGTATTCATTTTCGAGTAATCTTTCTTCCTGCGGAAAAGTCTCATTTTCGGAGTTGAAGATATCGGAGTTGTTTATTTTTAATTGAATGACCCGCGAAAGCAATGTTCCCCCTGTTAGTATAAAAATATAACCTATCGAAGTAGAAGTAATATAAAGCATTGCAATTGTAGTGTCCGAAGCTGACAACTGTAATATTAAATAGGATGTGAAATAGAATGTGATGCCTAATAACGTCCATGCGATCCCAGCTCGGTATTTTAACGTCTCGGATTTTTTACCTCTTGCCCCAAGTAATGAAATCACAAGAAATACTATCGAGATGCATTTGGAGTAATTGAAATTCTCAAATAACCCGGTTTTCCGGATATTATCCAGCAACCGGTCCGTTATTGTTGCCGTTAATTTCCAATCTTCAAAAGCCCAATAAAAGAAATAATAAAAATGGATAGTCAGAATTGCGATACTTATCATCCGGGTCATATCTAATATTTTGCGCAGCCCCTGTTCGTTTTCACCTGTATTCATGAGGAGTTGTTTAGATTTTTAACTGTTTTTTCTTTTTTCTCTTTGATGCTTTCGTCAATTGATACGGAACATAGTCAATCGTTCTTGTCGGATTTATCACATCGTTCAAGATTTCAATGGATTTACTTTGGCCAATGGATTGCTGCTTGGAATAGTCATCGTTCATTTCACTTTGCTGATTTTTTTTCGTTTGTTCCGAAATTGAAGCTGATATCTTGTTTTCATCTCTATCACATTTTTCAAGAAGATTTTTTGCGCTATAACCGTTTCCGAGTTCGCTCCCATTAAATACACATTTTGTTTTATGATCAACATATGTAACTCCATATATTATCCCTTCTTTATTAATTCGTAAAACTGTGCTTATTCCTTCCTGCTGCAGCAACCTGATGAAAGTTTCAATGGTCAGGTGATGATTTTTAAATAGAGTGTAGTCGATGATTGTTCTCAATCTTTTTGTGTGCGGCGTTTTCAGTTTTTCATTTTCCTGAAATCTTTTTTCCAGGTTCGAAAGCGTTGGCTTCATGTAAAAAAGACTGGCTTTAATAGGAGTTCCTGTCTTATTGCCTCTATCATCCAAAACCCGAAAGAGCAAACCATTAAATTTGTAGGTATTAGATATTTCGCTACAGCGGTCAGCTGAAACATTATATAGTTTCAGTACTGCATTAAATTCTGCAAGTGAGCAGTATTTATATTGGTCAATCACAAGGCTTAATACGTTGCTTATAGCAGCTTTTGTAGAGCGTTTACCAGACATTAGTTTTTGTGCGTTTACTGGCACTATATTCAATTGATTTACTGGCTTACTGCTGTCGGCTTTTACAAGATCAAATTGGATTTCAATTTCCTTTCTTGCAGACTCGGATTGATTTCTACCTATATTATGCAATGAGATGCGGCTACCATCAGCCTCGATATTTGTGCTGACAATGTGTATGTGCGGATGACCGGTATCGAAATGCCTGTACACGAGGTAAGGCTGGTTCCCAAAACCTATCCGATTCATGTATTCATTTGCAATCGCAATTAATTTGTTATTCTCCAGTACTTCAGACGGGTCAAAATTTAAGGAAACATGCAGCGTATTAGTCACTACCTTATCGTTCAGTGAAGTGTACCTATTGAAATGGTTGATCTTGTCATAAAAGGTTAATTTATCGTAATCTTTAACAAAACCTGATGCTGTTAAGAGCTCTGCTATTCCATGCTGCACTTTCTGCTCATTATAATTGAGTGCCTTGGAAATACTTTTTCCGCTGTTTATTCTTGCGACCATTGATCGGCTACTTGAGAAATTTTTGATTTTATTTCGTCTACTTTTTTTAGGAACATTTCTTTGCTTTTTTCATTCACGAGAGCCCACGATTTTATCTCATTATCATGGACTATTTTGTGTAACTTTTTGACCGTTTGATTGAAATTGTTTCCGATGGCATTCAGTTCTTTTCTAAGCACGATCATTTCCTGTATAAAATCATCATAAGATTTATTCCTTGTATAAATGGTTATGGGCTTGTCAAGTAGCACTGACCTGGCGTAGTCGCTTATTTTTCGTTTCGTTGATTCCGCAAAACCGGTATGTATCTTTTTATATTCTGTCTCAGTTAACCTAAGATGCAGCCACCTATTCCGGTTGTTATTCTTTTCTATTAGTGCTTTCATTTCTTTATTCAGTTTCTGGCCTGCGACTCCGGAGCATGAGGCCAAGCCACTGGTTGTGACACAACCGTACATTTTACCGGGTACGATAAGTAGTACCCTAAGCCATTCTGAAATCCGACCTTAATCGTTCCTCGGGTCAGGTTTAGCAGTATCGCAATTGCGTTTTTGGTTATGTATTATTATGGAAAACTATTTGTTAACGGCCCTTTTGTTTTACCATAGTTGATAATCCAGTCGTTTAGATCTTTGAAACCTTTATACAGGAAACTTTCATCTTGATATTTTTTATTTCGCTCGATTGCGAGTGCAGTTGCGTGCCGCCCTGCAGCGTCATTATCCAGATATAAATGGATTGCTTCATGTTCTTCGAGAAAACTATAACAGTCTTTGAAAAATGAAAGAGAATTCAGGATGCAAAAATCCCACATAGATGGAGGCTCATCATGGAACAAAAGCTGGAATGATAAAAAATCAAAAAAGCCTTCAAAAACGGCAACAGTTGTCGCACCTCTTTTGATCGTCGTCGCGGTTTTTGGAGAACTGCTGCATTTGAATACCGCATTACGTAATTCAAAGCCGCCGTAGTCATTTTTAAAACCTATAGCATAGAACATTTTTTCGGTGAATCTGTACGATATTTCAGAGCAATAAACTGATGCAATATTTTTCGGGATACCGCGCTGCTTACAATAATTCAAAAGCACGGGCGATGTGAGTGATGATTCTAAAACGATGGTTATCTTTTTATTTGAATTTTTAATCTTTGAAGGTGGTGAATTAAGGGATATGTTACAAGTGTTCTTCAGACTTTGCAGAAATTCACGAATTGTGCAATTATGATATTCTATCGCAAAATCAATAATGTTGCCGCCCTTGCCAATACCGTGATCATACCAACGATTTAATTTGCGATTGATTTTAAATGACGGTGTTTTTTCAGTTCTCAATGGCGACAGGTACCAATAGTTATCACCCGAAATTTTACTTGGTTCGTGACCGATTGAAGACAAATAGCTCACCATGTCGAAATCGCGGACCTGGTCGCAGGTATACGGATAGATAGTATTTCCCATTTCTCACTTACTTTTCTCTTTCACAAAATATCGACCGCAAAAATAAAGCTGCCCCATGAATAGTGAAAGATCCTCATCAAATTCTGAGGAGGATGAATGTAGGTGTGCAACTTATTTTTGAGCCGATAAAATAGATTGATTATGTATAAATCCCTTTAAGATGATAGCAAAGAGCGAAATTGTCAAAATTTATGAAACAATTTTAAGTGTGCCAGGTATGAGTGATGAAATAAAAGTGAACTTAAAAATCTCGCGTAAAAACTTGCTGTTAATGACTAAAATTATTGAGCGAGGATTAAACGCAAAGGATGTTGAAGATAAATCGGTCACGATACTTGAAATCATGCCGAAAGAAACACTAAGTAAGCTATCTGAAATTTCCGTGGAACTATTACAGCGAGCAGGTCTTACTGAAATTAACGATCGGTTAAAATCGTTTTAAAAAATACAATCATTTTTTTTTGAATAAAAAAGGGGTTAGAGTAACCCCTCATCAGCGAATGAAAAATATTTTTCAGTTGTGATAATCAGGTGATCCAGCACAGACATGTCAAGATACTTAGCGGCTTCTGCAATTTTCCTGGTTAACTGCGCATCTGCGTGGCTTGGTTTGACGCTGCCAGAGGGATGATTATGACTTAAGACAATACTGCATGCACCGGCTTTTATCGCTGTTACCAGGATCAGTTTCGGGTCAGCAACTGTTCCGGATATACCGCCGCTGGATGCGTTGTAAATTCCTAGAACTTTGTTGGTTCTATTTAACAGGATAACTTTAAACTCTTCCTGCAATTCAATTGTGTTATCATTCCACAAACTTTTCAATAGTTCATACATATCGGATGAACATTTTACAACCGGTCGTTGCGAGGGCTTTACTTTTGCTTTGTACGTTATTTCTACCTCTGAAACCTGTGTCCAGTCCTGTTGATTCTTTACGCTTTCCATAATCGTTCATTTTGTTGTTTTAAGAATTAATTATGGAAGCCCCTCCGGCCTTTGCCGGATTTGCGCATGTCGCAGGCGGAATAAATGAGGGGACGGTGTATGGGCCATGTGTTTATGCCGAACGACGTGCAGGCATATCCCAGGCCAAGGCCGAACTTTGTAGAATAATTGATTCAATAAACAATACTATCATTGCAATAGCGGAAACAATTTATTTTCTACGGGTCCGGATGGCTAAGAATATCAGCTGTATAATGAATCTGAATAGCCGATAAATTAATGCAATGGCCAGTGAAAAAAGACAGACTCCCAGTTTGATAACTAAAAAAAACAAACTTTCATTTCTTGGGAAATACCGTTGGTCTATTTGTCCATCATCGTACCCTCTCCAGTAGTCAAACCAATTCATAGCAACTCTATTTAATGATGCGAAGCTGACGCTCCCCAGGAGCGTCAGCTTTTTTTGGCTTTAGTTTTCCCCTTTATTCAGCTTATCTATTCGTTTATTCAACTCTTCAATCCGTTTGTAAAGCTTCTGTTCCCTCTCGGTTCTGTTATTGTCTTTGCTTCCATAAAAAAGGCTGCGCACCTTATACGGCTGCGCCCCCGTTTTGAATTCATCACTTTATTTCATTGTTCCAGATTTCCTGGCCATTCTCAAATACATCAATCGTAGAGCGATTGCCGTTTTCCGCAGGCGTTAATTTCTCCTCTGTGACTGGCAGCATTTCTGTTTCGGTAAAGCCAAGGTTTTCGTCAATTGCTTCCTCCAGGCCGTTCTCTTTGATCAGGTCAACTATACCTGGCATGTTAGCCAATTCAGTAAAATGATAACGATACCAGACAGTGACTTTCACATCTATATAATTTTTCATTTTATCTATGTTTAAATGGAAAGGGTAACTCCGGCGAAGAGTTACCCGGATTGATTAATTTTTCATGAAGTCCATGCAGAGATTAAAGGCCTTCTGTGATTTAAGTTGCGCAGTACCTCCATACAATAAGGATTTGAGTTTTGTTTCATTGTCCTTATAAGTGCGAACATTCTGAAAATATCCAGTTACGCTGTTGTAAGCACCGAACAACGTTCCTTTTGTAGTTTCCTGTTGCTGCGTTGGGCTCGCCATGGCATATTCAAAAACTGAATTGCATATGTTATTAAAACAGGTAGATAGTTCATCAAACTGCGCCTGTTGTAAATTATTCAATACCTCTTTATTCGGAACCATTGCCATCTGAATAAGGTATAATAATTCTGAGTCGGTGATTTTTACTTTTGTCCAATTATTAAAGATGGTTTCCAGTTGTTCAGCCAACTGATTTGAAATTCCCATTAACCTATGCGCCTGCTCCAAACGGGATTTTGCATTTACGGTGTGCCTGATTTTTATTGAGTTTGTCTGCTTTCTTAGTGCAGTATTCAATGTGTTGTTGCAAACAATTCTGATAGGTGTAAACGCTGCTGTTATGCTTCCGAAGCCATCATGTGAAGTCGTTAGAAACAGGTATTGCTCGATTAAATCCTCACGCCCCACTTTAATGTAACCGGGAAGCTTGGCGGTAATAAAGATTCGTTCACCTTTTCCCAATGCGCCGGCAGTTTCGTATTGAATGCCGTCGCCGCCGACAATAGCATCAAAAAAACTGAATGCATCAACATTCTGAACGATTTCATAGTCCTTGCCGACAATACCTAATACTCTATCATTATCTGTTCGGATAGTCGCGAAATAATCCTGAACGTCAATTTCAGGAATAACGATTTCTTTATCTGGATCGGCATTCTGATTTTCTGTATCATAAGTAAAGAGTTTTCTTTTCTCAACCATATAATCCAAACCTGCATACCTGAGTGCCTCTGCACTGGTTGGATAATCCTGTACGATCTGGCCTAATCCGTGCCATGCCTTTTCTTTTACAGAAAAGAAACAGTGCTTTTGTGTTTGATCATTAAAATTGATATTGTGCGCCATAATTTGTTACCCAGCTTTAATTTGTATCCCGCAGGCGGTACTGCTGCGGTTTAAATAGATAATTGTTGGTCAGACTCAGAACGGTAAGTCTTCTGTTGGCTCTGAATTGTCAGTACCGGTCGGAATGGATTTCGTTGTTATTATTCTGCTCTTTCCGTGCAGCTTGATATTATTGACATGAAAATCCAAAGAGCCTTTTGCTTCTCCTTTAGGATTTATCCATGCGCTCACGCTGATGCGACCAGACACTTCCACCAATAAACTTTTGGTAAGATGTTTTGCAATTCCCTCCCGCATCCAATAAGAACAATTCACGTAAGTCGTAAGGTTTTTCCATTCATCAGAATCTTTGGTTTTGTACCTGTCATTGATTGCAATCGTGAAGTGCACGACCTTGCGCCCATTCTTCGTTGTGTTTACTGTTGCATCTGCTGTTAATCTTCCTGTGAGTTCCATTTTGTTTAAATTTTAATTGTGAAAAAAACTGTTTGTAAAAGAAAAAGGGAAAAAAGAAAGCATCTCTCAAAGCGGCGGCGGGAAGGGAATACCAAATTCGCATGCGGAATAAATGAAAGATTGGTGCGTCGGCCCTGCGTTTATGCCGAACGATTTGGTTCGCGCGTGGATGCCGGTATCTTCGCTTGCTTTTTACCCTTTTTCTACAAACCAGTGGTAGATTTCAATTAATCTTTCAACTATGGAGAGGGTACTTTAAGAGGGTTAACATACCCGTACATCAGAAAGCGAATCTTTTTGCTATCTATCATCATGTTAAATATCGGAAGCGCGGCCCTCTCTTTTTTATTGTCGAAACCACCTAAGGATTTTCGCTTGTATTTGTAATAAGAATTATACATTTCTTGTTGCCTGGACTCCAGGAATATTTCGTCGTCGTAGACAACCTTGAATGTCCAATCAAGTGACTTCCATTTAATATATTGTTCCGCTAATGAGGTACGGAGGATGAGTTGCTTTTCATTTTCGAATACACGTGGTTTTATTTCCACCCAGCATGCCTCACCACTTATTTTATGCCGGATGAGGAAGTCCGGCATGTACCGTCGTGTGTTATAGCGTAAGTAGTCTGTGGGCTTTTTGGTCTTCGGGTCGAAATAGATCGGAATGCGGGATCTAAGAAATTCATATTCTTCGTAGATCGACAGTGCGTATTTTAATTCGAGCAATGAATCGAAATGACATCCCCATTCTTTTACCGCGATGGCGGGTTTGTATTTGAAATTTTCCATAAGTAACCAGGTTTTATCTGAGTATAGAATTAACGATCAAGGTTCATGCAGGAATAGGCGTCGATAATTGTGACGTATCTTAAATGACCGGTTTGATCGGGATAAGTACGGTAGTTAATTGAACCTTCCACCAGCACTTTACTGCCTTTTACAAAATTGCGTTGTATAAAATCCGCAATCTGCCCCCATGCAATTACATCGTGCCATTGCGTAACCCATGTTCCCTTTTCAAGTCCTCGTTCTTTACGATACGCAGTGCGCAGACGGATAGCTACCCGACGTTCACCTTTTTCTGTTTTTTTAACTTCCAGATGTTTTGCGATAGTTCCGATCAGTACGACATTGTTAGTTCTCATGATTTTTAAATTAAATTGTTGAATCAGATTGACGCGGTGAAGGTATTCGCACCCGAAACGCCGAGCGGTGAGGGAAACGTTTGTACCGGTTTGATCAAGCCGTTATAAGCGTTTCCCAAACGGATAATTTGTACATTCGCCGAATGAAAACCGAAGAACGCGTTTGTAAAAATTGCGGTGAGCCGATCAAGGCTACGAAGGGCAGGAGAGACCGGTTATTCTGTAATAACGAATGCAAGAATAAATACCACAACGCGAAGACCTACCAGGAAGAACATGAGATCAGCCGTATCTATGTCATCCTCAGAAATAACCGTCGCATATTGGCGAAGATGTTTGAACGAAAGGATAAAGATGAGATTGGCAGAGAGCGATTATTAAAGCTCGGTTTTGATTTTGATTACCACTCGCATTTTGTAATCAGCAAGATAAAGCGCAATCAATTTACTTTTTGCTTTGACTATGGATACCGGCTTGTCAGACCGGATATCTATAAGGTTGTTAAAGCGTTTGAATATAAGGCAGATTAATACACTTTAGATACACGTGCTCTCTGACAAACGGCTTGTGGCTCACAGTCGGTGTGTAATTCAACGTACCAATGTTGTCTATTATTAATGGTGACTTAACATTCCGGCAGACTAACCGGAATGTGAACTGCCAGCCCTCCTTCGGACGTTTCGCGGTATTTGCTATGCATATCGAGAGCGGTGAACCACATTGTGCTGATAACCGCATCAAGTGAAACTCTGGCAGATGCAGGGTCACCCTGGAGTGCGAGACGGGAAGCAGTGATTGCTTTAATGGCCCCCATACTATTTCTTTCTATACATGGTACCTGAACGAGGCCGCCAACGGGGTCGCAGGTAAGGCCGAGATGATGTTCCATTGCAATCTCCGCAGCCATCAATACCTGGCTAGTGCTTCCGCTCATACAACCTGTAAGGGCTGTTGCAGCCATGGCAGAAGACACACCAATTTCTGCCTGGCAACCACCCATTGCTGCAGAAAGTGTGGATCCCTTTTTGAACATACTGCCAACTTCTCCCGCAATTAATAAGAACTGTACAATCTTTTCCTCTGTTACTGCATTGATGAATACCAGATAATATAATAAGACCGCAGGGATGACACCGGCTGAACCATTGGTTGGCGCCGTAACGATTTTTCCAAAGGCAGCATTCTCTTCATTCACTGCAAGCGCGAAACAGCTGACCCAATCGAGGATATAGTTGAACTCCATACGTTCGCGGCGGATGGCTTTGACCCATGAGCCGAAATCCGTATACATTTTTCCTTCCATTAATTTCCTGCTCAAATCCGCAGCACGCCGGGTCACATTCAACCCACCGGGTAAAACACCTTCCGTGTGGCAACCGTTGTAGATTGATTCTTTCATGACTCTCCAGATATTGAGAATGTCCGTGCGGACCTGCTGCGGTGAACGCCAGGCTGTTTCATTTTCCAGCACGATCTCGTGTATACGTTTGCCTGTTGTTGTACCCCATCGCAGGAGATCCGCGGCTGAACTAACAGGATAGGATAACTGCATTTTATTGCGCGAATCCATGACTTCTCCCTCTTTTACGATGAAGCCGCCGCCAATGGAATAATAAGTTGCAGCCGCGTTTTCACCATTACCCAAATCCGCCAGGAAGGTCATCCCATTGGGATGGAATGGCAATGATTCTTTTTTCAGAAATACGATATTGCTATCAGGATCAAACGGAATTTCATGTTCTTCATTCAACGAAAGCGACCCTGCTTTCGTGACCCGTTCTATTTTTTGCTGTAAACCGCCCGGCATGGCAGAAACCGGATCCTCACCACAAAGCCCTAATAGTATTGCCCTGTCTGTACCGTGACCCTTCCCTGTTTTTGCGAGTGAGCCGTACAACAGAACGGTTACCGCTTCTACCAATGGAAGTTTATCCTGCTGTTTCAACGATTTTATAAATGCTTCAGCTGCGCGCCAGGGACCCAGCGTGTGCGAGCTTGACGGACCGATACCGATCTTGAAAATATCAAATACAGAGATTGCTTCCTGCACTACTTCCATCCGCCAAAGATGAAGAAACAAATTGTATAAACAAACGGGGAGGGCTATGCGCAGAATACCCGGTAGTATTTAACGAGCCGGATTTAAAAATGGTTTACCCATTAGCCGAGTTTGTATACAGACTTATTACGTTCGTATGAAGAATTTTTTTTCACTTCAGCGAAAGATATTTTATTTTTTAACACTCCCCAACAGGTATTTATACTGCTTTTTGAGGCTGTTCTTCCGAGTTACTTCGCATACCAACTATTCAAGAGCCGCCATGCGACCCTACAGTTTTTATACTGCCTTTGCAGATCCAGCGCTCCTGTCCAACGGCCGGACGGGTGAAACTATGTTGTTCTCCAATGAAGCAATCAACGGAAGAATAATGGTCAGCCCGATAGAACCCGGCTGTTTTGCCCGGCTCTGGGATTGTTCCTTCCGTGAAGATTCGAAAATTATTTCTTCCTCTAATGATACTCAACGGGTGTATGTTGTTTCCTATATCCTGACACCAGCATTCTTCCAACTGGATGAAGGAAGCGGGTGGCTGGCGCAGCTGAATGAGGCGATGTCATTAATACTAACGCCACCGGACACCCGATTTTCTTACTTAATCAAGGCCGGACAGACTATCCGGTCGCTGGATATTTTTATGGAGGAAGACTGGCTGAAGCGATCGATGCGGCAACCGGAACCCAGCTTCCTGCGGCCTGCCAGTACTTCTTTGTTATTTGGGGCGATCATCCCTGCAGACCGCAGGACTGTCCTTGAATTGTTTGACGGCGATGTTCAGCAACCGCTTTATTTCAAATCAAGGATACTGAGCCTTGTTGCCAATCTCAGTACTGCAGGTTTCCAGACCGCCCGCGAACAAGCGCTCCAGCAGAAACCTTTTTATGAGGCGATGCTTGTGATTGAAAAGAGGTTACTGACCACGTTAACTACAAAGCTACCGCCACTGGCTGAGCTCAGCCGCGAAGTTTCAATGAGCCCTTCTTCGCTGAAACGACACTTCAGGGAAGTCTTCGGGAAAGCGATCTATGAGTATTACCTCGAAAAAAAAATGCTGCACGGCCGGGATCTTATCCTGCAGCATTCCATGTCCGTTGACCAAGCTGCCTATACGCTTGGTTATGAGAAGGCCAGCCCCTTCATCCGGATTTTTAAAAAACAGTTCGGTTATTCACCCGGAACATTAAAAGGTAAATTAACCGGCGCCGGATAAGCTATCTTATTTTGTGTACTTCGATAGATGACTGGTATCCCGGAAAGGCTGTTATCGTATACTTAAATTAAACAGCGCCCTTCCTGTTTTATTTTGCCTTCTATGACAAAATCTCTTTTCGCAGGTGTACTGTTTTTTTCAATGCAGTTGCACGCACAGCAGCAATTACCCTTGGACAAAGCCGTGACCAGGGGTGTGTTACCCAACGGGTTCACTTATTATATCCGGCACAATGAAGAACCGAAAGAACGCGCGCAACTTTACCTCGTCGTAAAAGCAGGCTCTATACTGGAACAGGATAACCAGCAGGGGTTGGCGCATTTCATGGAACATATGAGCTTCAACGGAACGAAAAATTTTCCGCGCAATGAGCTTGTGCAGTATCTGCAG
Source organism: Chitinophagaceae bacterium (assembly GCA_049840875.1). Classification (GTDB taxonomy): domain Bacteria; phylum Bacteroidota; class Bacteroidia; order Chitinophagales; family Chitinophagaceae; genus JAFDYH01. The sequence goes on from JASGJE010000019.1 coordinate 235,508, forward strand.
AAGTCCGGCGTCCGATTCGGGGCTGACCTGAACGCCTATACAACCTTTGATGAAACCGTCTACCAGTTACCGATACCAACCGATGATCAAGATGTATTTAACCATGGATTATTAATTATGCGGGACTGGGCACAGAATGCAACGCTCGATCCAACAGAGATTGATAAGGAGAGGGGAGTGGTACTGGAAGAAAAACGATTAGGTAAGGGTGCAGGCGAACGGATACAGGATTCCCTTTTCCCGATGCAGGTTAATCATAGCCGTTATGCGGCCCGTCTTCCAATTGGTACCGAGCAGGTACTGAAAAATTTTAAACAACCCGATATTCTTTCGTTCTATACGGACTGGTACCGGCCGGACCTGCAGGCATTGATTGTTGTCGGAGATGTGGATGTGGCTACCGTCGAGGCACAGGTGAAAAAATTATTCTCCGACCTGACGCGCGCCAGGAATACAGCGTACTCGCTGCAGCGGGCGAGGGCCGGCTATCTGCTTTTACCTGCTGGTACACTATAACCAGTTCATCATAGATGGCGATACTAGTATCAACGGGCGCCGGACTGGCGAACTCGTCCAGTACGAATGAAGGAACCCAAAATACGATAAAGGACGCTGAAGGTGATTTGTGATTATGCAGGTTGATATAGCCATCGCCGGAAAAGATGATCAGTTCCCTGTACACCAGTAACTCATCTGTCGCTGTCAGTTCGATTGCTTCCGGTGTCAGTAAACCGATTACGGCCAGCTCATCTTCCGTTGTCTCAATATTGACTGATTCCGTCGCCGGCAACATATATCCTTCTATTCTTACAGGCCCCACCTTAAGAGCGTATCTTTCCATACCCTGTAAACTCGTGCAATCCCCCGAAGACAGCCGATAAACTATAGCAATGGCGGGAATTAGTATATCAATCCCGCCCCCCGCTACTTTAACCGGACGAAATTTCGTAAACCGGTTGCATGAGCTGGTATACCCTGTCCCGCAGTATCGTCAACTTTATTAATGCCAACCGGGCCGCCCGCCTACCTTGCCTGCGACAACATTATTCATTATCCTTTAATTCATTTGTCTATGCAAGACAGTACTATTCTCCGGCTGGATGAAGTCGGCCTCGCGGATATCGCGATTGCCGGGGGTAAGAACGCGTCGCTCGGTGAAATGCTCCGCAATCTTTCCGGTCTTGGCGTCAGCGTTCCCGACGGCTTCCTGATTACGGTTACTGCTTACCGTAAGTTTATCGCGTTTAATGAACTGGACGCCGTTATACGGAGCCGGGTAGCCGAAATTGATTTTGAGAACGTGGAATCCCTGCGGAGGGCAGGTCTCCAGATCCGCAGCCTGATCCGGAATTCGCGTTTTCCGCCGGACCTTACCAAAGAAATTATTGAAGCCTACCTGCGGCTTTCTTCACAATATGACCAGGAATCGACCGACGTTGCCGTCCGTTCTTCCGCAACGGCCGAGGATTTGCCCGAAGCCAGTTTCGCCGGGCAGCAGGAAACCTATCTTAACGTCAGAGGGCCTGCGGCGCTGATCGATGCGGTGCGTAACTGTTTTGCGTCGTTATTTACCGACCGCGCGATTTCCTACCGCGCCAATTTCGGGTATGATCATTTTTCTATCGGCTTATCCGTTGGCGTACAGAAGATGGTGCGTTCTGACCTGGCTGCCTCCGGTGTCGCGTTTTCGCTCGATACCGAATCCGGATTTAAAGATATCGTGCTGATCAACGGCTCCTGGGGACTTGGCGAACTGATCGTGCAGGGCAGCGTTTCCCCCGATGAATTTCTTGTTTTCAAACCGACTCTCGGCGAAGGCTATGCGCCGATTATCGAAAAGAAACTCGGGGCCAAAGATCAATTAATGGTGTATGGTGATGACCCCGATGAACGGATCCGTACGATCCCGGCAAAAAAAAGCCAGCAGGGAAAATTCTGCCTTACTGATGAACAGATCTTACAACTTGCGCAATGGGTGGTGAAGATTGAAACCTATTATTCCGGGTTAAAGGGGCACTGGTGCCCGATGGATGTGGAATGGGCCATTGACGGTTTAACCGGAAAATTATTTATCGTACAGGCAAGGCCCGAGACCATTCATTCGCGGAAGAATTATAAAACACTCACCGAATACCAACTTAAACCGCATACTATCCCGCCCTTACTCCAAGGCATTGCCGTTGGTGATAAAATTGCTTCCGGATCGGTGAATATTCTTTACTCGCTTGACAAGCGTGTCACGGACCAGGAATTTTCGCAAGGGCAGGTGCTGGTGACTGATATGACCGACCCTGACTGGGAACCGATCATGAAGAAGGCTGCCGCGATTATTACCAATAAAGGTGGCCGCACCTGTCATGCGGCTATTGTTGCCCGTGAGATGGGAATCCCGGCAATCGTCGGCACGGGGAATGCAACGGATCTTTTGAGCGCGGGACAGGAAGTAACTGTGAGCTGTGCAGAAGGCGATACCGGTATTATTTACCCCGGCCGGCTGGACTTTGAATTAACGGAAACGAACCTGGATACTCTTCCACCCATTCAAACAAAGCTGATGCTGAATGTCGGATCGCCGGAAATGGCCTTCCGGTTTTCGCATATCCCTAACCGTGGTGTAGGCCTTGCGCGTGAAGAGTTTATCATCAATAACTATATCCAGGTGCACCCGCTGGCGCTCCTGCATCATTCCAGCCTGAATGATCCTGAACTCACGCACCTGATCGCCCAACGTACAAGAGGTTTTGCCGACGAGAAGGATTTCTTTATCCGTAAACTCAGCTTTGGCATTGCGCGGATCGCCGCCGCCTTTTATCCGCATACGGTGATCGTCCGTTTCAGTGATTTCAAAACAAATGAATACCGCAATATGCCCGGCGGCAACTACTTTGAACCTGAAGAAGAAAACCCGATGATCGGCTGGCGCGGCGCTTCGCGTTATTACTCCGAACAATATAAGCCTGCCTTCGGGATGGAATGTGAAGCGATCAGGATCGTGCGGGAGAAGATGGGACTGCAAAATGTCGCGGTGATGATCCCCTTCTGCCGTACCGTCGAGGAACTGCTCAAGGTGAAAGCAGTGATGAAGGAGTTTGGTATCGAACAGGGAACGAAAGGACTGGAACTTTATTTAATGGCGGAACTACCCTCGAATGTATTTCTCGCTCCTGAATTCGCGCAACATATCGATGGCTTCTCGATCGGGAGCAACGACCTGACACAACTAACGCTGGGGCTTGACCGCGATTCTTCACTGGTAGCGGAACTCTATGATGAACGAAACCCGGCCGTGCAGCGGATGATCTCGCTATTACTGGATACGGCAAAAAAACATTCCGTAAAAGTCGGTATCTGCGGGCAGGGCCCGAGCGATTATCCCGAATTCGCGCAGTTTTTAGTGCGTAACGGTATTAACAGTATTTCGGTGACGCCGGATTCGGTGATTAAAACGATCCGGGCGATTCATGCCATAGAAAGTAATACGTTGTAAGTAATAGGTTGTACGTTTTTACATTAAAGGTCAGCTATTAGCCCTTCGCCTCCTTCGACTCCTTCGCCAAGCTCAGGATTTGCTCAGGATGCGCTCAGGGCGTGGATTTTATTAAACTTAGTGCCGGGGTGTGGCAGATCAACCCGGTGCTTTCATTTTTCTAAGTGTTTTATGACGACCGGCTCTTTCGGGCCAGTTTTTTTGAATACCGCCCAACCCCATTCGTATCACTCATTCGTCTATTCGTATACGTTACTTTCAATCCTGCCCGTTATCTGTTATCTTCTATTTTTCTATGATAAGGTATAATGGTAACGAGGCCTGTTTTTACAGGCCTTTCTGTTTGATCCGTTTATTGAAACCAATGGTTCGTATACATCTTCCTTCCTTCACCGACATTCGGCGTATTTTCCGGATATGGATTTTATACTATCGCCGGAACAGCTTTTAATCAGGACAGCGGCACGCGAGTTTGCCATCAAAGAATGTTTACCGGGTGTTATCGCAAGGGACGAGGCGCAGGAGTTTCCCACGAATCAGATTACCCGACTCGCTGAACTCGGGTTTATGGGAATGATGGTGAAACCGGCCTACGGTGGCGCGGGAATGGATACGATCAGCTATGTCCTTGCGATGGAAGAGATCAGTAAGATCGATGCCAGCGTGAGCGTCTGCATGAGTGTCAATAACAGCCTGGTCTGTTACGGGTTGGAGAAATGGGGGAGCGAACTGCAGAAGGAGCGGTACCTGCAACGCCTGGGCAATGGCGTAGCTAACGGAAAGCCATTTATCGGGGCATTTCTTTTAAGTGAACCCGAAGCGGGCAGTGATGCTACTTCACAGCATACCACGGCGATTGATAACGGTGACCATTACCTGCTGAACGGCACCAAGAACTGGATTACCAACGGGACTGCTTGACGGGAATTAATGAGGTTTAAACCTTATAATTGTCTTTGTACGCGAAGCATAATTAGATTTTTTATGGTCCCTTAAATCTTGCTTATACTCTTTAATTCATTTACGGTTTTATTTACGATTTTAATATCGGATTTTTGGTTTTCAATATTTGATGTTTCCGATTTATCGTGTCAGTAGATTAAATATTTTACCATCAGCTAAAATTTGAGATGTTTGAATTCCTGAACTCATCAAAATGATTCTAAATTAAAAGTCACGATCATTGCAGCCATCGCTGCCGGGTGAGCCTTGTCGCCTTGTTGAAACATTTCCATGGCATGTTTTTTACTTTGTTCGGCAATTTCTTCAAAACTACTCCCGGTGAATTCCATTTCGCAGGCAACCCTAGTCTGACAGCAGGTCATTGTTTTCATCGTATATAATATTTGATCAGCTAAGCTAACGGGTAATTGAATAAACTTGTTATGATATAAGCGCTCTTCGTAGCTCAGTTTAAAAAGTCGTATTGCCTGGTCATTTCAGGCAGTTTTTTTGTAGAGTTTCTGAATTTTTAAGCTATCACTGGCGCCACCGTAAACCAGAACGAGGTTCCTTTACCTGGCTCACTGAATACCCCGATACTGGCCTGGTGCAGTTCCAGTATTTTTCGCACAATGGCAAGTCCTATTCCCATGCCTGCAGGGGAGCCGGCAGTAGCAGATGACCGCTTATACCGTTCGAAAATAAAGGGCTGATCTTCGAGCGCAATTCCACTTCCGTTATCGGTGATCCATACTTTCACGGCATCCTTTTCCGTCTCCATCCGGATACTGATCCGGCCACCGTCGGGCGTAAATTTAAAAGCGTTATCCAATAGATTTTGAAATACCCGTTCTGTCAATGCGAGATCGGCAAAAACTACAGGCAGATCCGCCGTGGCGGACAGTTGCAGATCAATCTTCCGCTCATCCGCTTTTAACTGGTACGAGGAAACAATATCGGAAGCCAGCTCCTGCAGGCGGAATTGTTCTTTTTGCGGAGTAACAAGGTTTGCTTCGAGCTTGGCATACTGGAACAATTGATCCACCAGCCCGGATAATTTCCGGCTACCGTCATAGACAGTACTGAGATAACGCTCACGCTCATGCGCGGTCAGCTCGTCATTTTTCATCAGTAAGGTCTCGATATAACCCTGCATGATTGATAGTGGCGTGCGGAGGTCATGCGATACATTGGCCACTAATTCCTGCCGGTAACGATCAGTGGCAGAAATCTGGTTGATATTTTCAACAATGGTGTCAGCCATTTCATTAAACGTGGAAGTCAGCATGCCGAGGTTTCCCTTACCATAGCCAGTGATTCTGGCATTACGGTCTCCTTCTTTGAAACGTTTTACCACAGCTGCAATACGGCAGATGCTGTCTGTTATCAGGAAGAACGTGATAACGCCAACAATAAACGCGATTACCAGGGCCGCAAAAAACATATACACGGCAAGGCGTATATAGGAACGGGTGGTTAATGATGAAAGGATTTCTTTTTGCCGTTCACTGGCGAGCACTGCATACACATACCCCGTTAACTGGCCCTGTTCATAAACAGCGGCGGCGGAAAAAATACCGGGTTCGCCGGGTTGTTTGGGATTATCGCCAAGAGGCTTGCGGTCGACAGGCGCCGCTAACCATTTTCTGACAAGATCAATATTTACTTTTTTAACCTGGACTGTTTTATCCGGCACCACATAGTCGACGATATTCCCGGCAGTGTCCAGTAAATAAACCTCAACGCTGGGATTTGCCACCATAGTGGAATGAATGATGTCGTGGGTTACAACGGTATCGGGTTTACCATTCTTGAAGGGTCTTGTAAAACCGGCGAGATGACTGGCGAGATCACCAAAGAGTTCCTGGTGTGCCGTGGTATAATAGGTCTTTGAAAAACGGGAAGCAATAAGAATAAATATGACACCCAGCACCAGTAGCAGTGCTGAAAACACCGCTGTGATTTTCCAGAAAAGAAGATTGCCACGGATAGTTCTGACTGACATATTATAACTCCTCGTTAAACCTGTAGCCAACGCCCCAGGTGGTTAGTATAAAATGGGGATGATTAAGATCGGCCTCTATCTTCGACCGCAGGCGGTTAATATGGCTATTGACCGTATGTTCATACCCGTCAAAATCGTAGCCCCAGACAAGAGAGAGTAATCGTTTACGGCTATAGCTCTTACCCGGGTTGGAAGCCATTAGTGTTATCAGGTCAAATTCTTTTGGTGACAGATCAATACGCTGGTTATTGAGGGTAACCTTTCTTTTTTCCAGGTCGATTTCAAGGCCCGGATAACGGATCATCTGCCCGGTCAATCGTTGTTCCGTTGCGACTAAAGATTCATCACGCCTGCGCAGGATGACTTTCACTCTTGCGATAAACTCGCGCACACTAAAGGGTTTGGTGAGATAATCATCGGCTCCGATCTCAAGCCCGATCACTTTATCAATTTCTTCCGATCGTGCAGTCAGCATGAGGATTGGACTTTTATAACCAGAACTGCGGATTTTTTTACAAAGATCAAAACCATTGAGACCGGGTAACATGATGTCGAGTATGATGAGATCAAATTGTTTTTCCTGGACAGTTTTCCATGCCTGTAGGCCGTCCGTCTCCTGTACAACACTACAGCCCAGGTCATGCAGGTGAATTTTCAGCAGGTCAGTGATCTGCTGGTCATCTTCGATAATAAAAATGGTAGCGTTACTCATACTTGACAGCAAAAATGACGAATAAACCATTACAAAACCGGCCGTGATACTTTTGTTATGATTCTGCGACAGCTTCGGGATACGGGTTAGCTTGCTTTGCCGGAAATAATAATATATGCAAAAAAGAATCTTCGGCCTTTTAGCAGTCGTAACCCTGTTAGGCGCTTGCCGCAAAAACGATTTTCCCGGAAAATATTCCTCGACACTCACTGTAGAAAATGTGCTGGACAGTAAGCCGCTTGTCGAATCGGGCACGTTCAAAGGCGATGGAACACCCCCGGTGATTTTACCCGGGCAGTCCGTTTCATTTACCTTCTCTGCCGCCAAAAATCAGCGTTTAACCTTCGCGACCATGTATGGATGGAGCAATGATCTTTTTTTCGCACCGGCCAACCCGGGCATCGCATTATATGCTGATGACGGAACACCCATTACAGGTGACGTCTCTTCAAATATGAAGTTGTGGGACAACGGTACGCGAATGAACCAGGCGCCTGGCGCTTCAGTAATGCACCCGGGGGCTGCTGAACCGGCAGCGAAAGCAATCAAAGAAGTGGCAGGAACGGACGATTACGGCAATACCTATCTGGCTGCATCTGATTTAATGAAACTTTCGCTGGCCTATAATGGTAATTCAACATTTACGATAACAATTAAGAATAACTCGGGTGGTACAGCAAATGAAACGCCATTCAGCCCCGGTGTATGGGCGATCTCATACGTTGCAGGTGGTAACTTACTATTGCCGGAACCCATTTATTCCGCGGGCGAGCCAACTGCAAACGGACTAACGAATATTGCAGAAATGGGGGACAATGCTGCGCTGAGCACTTACCTCGCATCCAATACCGGCATTTTCACGCCATTATCACCTGTTTTGGTAGCTGTTTATGAAGGAGAGGGTAATCCGTTTTTCAAAACCGGTGAAAATGACAGGGGTGAAGGATTAAAAGATCTCGCGCAAAAAGGTAACGCCGATATTCTTGCCGCTTCCCTGCAGTCGAAACCAGGCATTGCTGCTGTATATGTATTGAAAGACCCGGTGAACACAGTGTTATTACCCCGTATCGGTTCGGCTAACGGAGGAAAGGTATCACAGCTGTTAAACCTTAAACAGGGACAGAAAGTAGCCATTGCCACCATGTACGGTTTTTCCAATGACTGGTTCTTTGCAAGCCCGGACGGATTTACCGCAACAACCAAGGGAGGGATTGCAGGATCAGTTGGATTGTACGATGATGGCACCGCGCTCAATCAGTTTCCCGGCGCCGGTATAACGCAATTTAATTTAGCGGGTACGCCACTCCAGGAAAGTAAGGCTATTATGTCAGTTCCTAACCCTAACGAGTTTACGACGCTGCCTGGCATTGGTAAAATTATCAAAGTGAGTTTTCAGTAGAATGACAGATACATCAGGGGCGGCTTATTTAAAAAGGTCGTCCCTGATTTAAACAGGATTAAAATGATTAACTTTTTTTGCGCCTGGATGCAAGTTGTTGTTGCCTGATCGCGGGGAGATCAATTTTCGAACAATCGCTGATCAGATTTTTTACAATCTTGAGTGGCATTTCCAATTCATTCCTGAAATTGATACAACCTTTTTGAAAACTGGCATTGGGTAATATTGTTTTGTATTTTTCGTACAAGGCTGGTGAGCTATACATTGGAAGCAGATGCAGGGACATATGATTTTTCACGCTGGCCAGTCCGTACTTAAAGGTACCAGGTGCATTGTAGATGATCATTTGCGTGCCCATCATCTGGGAAATTTCGGGGCTGATTGTTTTATCCATTTCTACTATGATAGCATGCAGGTCGCTTAAGAGTTTTTGTCTTTCCTGCGGTTGGGTTTTAATAAATTCTGGAATCGACATAGAATGCAATTTGAGAATTGTAAAACAATCAATGTTCTTGATGTAGTGGTAAACAGAAAGTTACTCAATTTGTAATCGTAAGCGGGTATCGCTTGGGAAAATGGCAACTTTATTTTTAATCAATCAATCAAAATTTATGGTAATCGTTCATGAAACGTTCACGTGCAAGCCGGGGAATGCCTCCAAATTGGCAAAGCTGTTCAAGGAATTAATGCAAGATAACCCCGAGTTCATTCAGGTTATGACTGACATGTCAGGGGAATTTAATAAAGTAGTGATTCTTTCAAGATATGAAAGCTTAACGGCATATGAACAGCATTTTCAGGATTATATGAATGATAGCGAAGAAACAAGGAAGATGAAGGAAAAAATGAAGGGCTATCATGAACTTTACCTCACCGGGTGTAGGGAGTTTTATAAAACCTGGTAAAAGACTAAATGCTTTTTGTTCGGGTTTATAGTAAAAATCACTCATCCAGTTTTCCGCACACCAGGAAGTGAAATTTAATTTTCATTTCTTCATTCAAGAAAGCGATTGCTCCGGAGAGTGCCATTATAGGATTATCGATACATGAGCAACCTGCCTACGCAAAAAGTTTGTTCACGGCAGGGCGTTGGGATACATTACCAAAAACTCCCCGAAGGAGGAAATCACGGAAGCCATTCTCACTGTGGTTGATGGTAAACGTTATATCTGTAAACGAATTAAAAATAGCCATGCCATGCAGCCCTTACCGATCGGTGCGCCACCGACAATTGAATTATTGACAGCAACGCAGCTCGAAGTTGCAAAGCTGGTCCGTCAGGGCCTATCCAGCCGCGAAATTGCAGGGCAATTGGGCTGCACGCAAAAAACGGTTGAGGTTCACCGTTATAATATTCTGAAAAAGCTTAACCTGAAAAACGGCACCTCCCTAGTTAACTGGCTTTCAAAACAGCTGGTCTGAATTATCAATGGGTACTCAGCAAACTGCAAAATGATTTTTTCAAAAAACCGCAAATCACAATGGTTCTTATTTCACAATGCTTCAATATGATATATATTTCCTGTACAACCGGGTCTTTTGCTTTCCGGTAAATTGACATGAATGCTACATATACTGTAATACTTTTGGAAATTGCGTCACGATGATTTTATTTCTCCTTCTGCATCTTCAACCGTTGAGCAATAAGCTTTCCGATTCTTGCTCCCATGACATTACTCCGTTCGCAACAATAGAGGTAATGGATACCGCCATAAAATCTTGACTGCATCGTTTCATTTGCTGCATCGCGGAAGGATCCGAAATGCCGGCTGTCAATACCAAATTCCATTTCAGTAGAATCTGTATACTTGAAATGGTCACCGTATACGCTGGTCAGTACTTCCGCCGAAGCCGCCGAAATGGTGCAATGACCACAGGTATATTCGGGAAAAGGTGGTGTTTGCAGGTGCGGTCGCCATTCCGGATCAAGATATTTGTTAATGGCGGTCTCAGGTCGTAGAGTATTATAAATATATTTAATATTCCAGCATTCAATAAACGCATCGAAAAGTGCAATGGCTGTCTTCGCAAACCCGCATACCGTTGTAGGGTAGTCCGCACCGGATTTCTCTGCCGCTATGCCCGCGATCCCCATCCAGTGTCCGCCAGGTGAAAACTTCTTGGTGCTGAACATCACATGACCGGATACATTTAGCTTAAAAGGATTATCATCCCAGAAATCGGCAATATGTGCTTCCTCGGGCGAAAGACTATCTACTTTATCTTTTATTTTTTTCACTTCTTTGTAGTAAGAGCTGTCCGGGTGTGTAATGTCAAAAATGTAAGGGGGCGGTGGAATAAATTCATTGACGCTGTCAACGACGGCAGTGCGGATGGAATTCCAATGTGGTTCCATCGCATCTGCATAGGCCGGTGGTGTCGGCGTCCAGCGCCCCGGTGAATCGAGGACAGAATATTTCGGGTAGCTCCGGCTTTCGGCGTAATTATCTTTTTTACTCCAGGCAAGAATCACTGCAGAAATACTGTCAGCAAATGCCGAAGTTGCCCCTAATATTTCAGGAGACATCCCATGTTCGCTAACAAGCTGCTTAAGGCTGTCGGTATACTCACGCATACTTCCGGCCGGGAAAGTGACTGCTTCACCAAGACTGCAGAAAGCTAACAGAGCGCCAAAATCAAAGTCGATATTTACATTGACGGGCTTGGGCATAACTCCCAGGCCGTGGAGTTGCCCGGATAAAGATTCAAATTTTCTTGGGTAACCCGCAGCAATCACTTCGTACGCTGCCACGCTCGCATAATAATAATTTCTGGATGCCACGATGGGTCCGAAATTATTACCCATGACGATTTGGTTCAGTTCATGCACTGTATGGGTAAATAGCAGGGGATTACCGGTTATTTTCGTATAATCGTTGGGGTGAGTACAGCTCGCAGCCATGAGAATTAAAATAGCTGTATAGATAGATAAACGCATAAATGAAACGTTCAGTTAAACAATGAATGACCAGTTAATCATAGGGTATAAAGGGTTACTTCAGCAACTCAAGCGCATACAATACTGCCCGCTCAAAATCTACCGGTCCAGGCTTGTAGCCAATAAGAAAATCGTAAACCGACGCTGACCGGACGACGCGTTGCAGTGCCGCATGCGATGCAAGGATGGCTGAGTGCAGGGTAACGAACGAAGACGGGGTTTCTCCGGGCATGCATTTCATAAACTGGTTCGTTCGCATATCCAGTAAAACCGTGGTCAGGTCTTTGCTCCGCAGTTCCAGGTTCCAGGTTAGAAAGATGGTTGAACTGTCTGAATTGTGGCTGCCAGTGTAAGCCTGATCAAGCGACAAATCCTCGAAAACACCTTTTGTAAAATCACTGTTAGTGACAGAAGGCGGAATTACAAACCGGTTCGTATACATGTCACTTAATTCGACTTTCATGCTTCGCCTGTTTCAGGCAATTTACCGCTTTAACCATGGTAGAATTTATACGATGGATTAGAATAAGATTAGAATTGAAATAAAAGGAGAAATGGTTGTCGGTTTTCATTCCATTCAGCATAAAGGGCATTATAATTGAGCCGCCTTCTTAAAAGATCTATGAAAGAAAATCACTACCCAAAATTCGGGATCATGCTTCTTTTGTCGTTTTTCATCATGTATGCAGTCATGTTCCTGAATGTGGATGATAGTTCCGATATATATGTAAGCCTGACCCGGCTGTATATGGCTTTACTGATGGTCAGCCCCATGGCCGTCCTGATGGTACTGCTGATGGGAAGAATGTACCCGTCAAAAAAACAAAATGGTATTATTATCATCGTGTCAGTGGCAATCTTTCTGATTTCCCTTGCATTACTACGATTACAGGTATCCGTTAGTGACATTCAGTACATGAAAGCAATGATTCCGCATCATTCTTCCGCGATAATGACCAGTAAAAATGCATCGTTGCGCGATCCCGAAGTAAGGCGTTTGGCCGATAGCATTATTGTTTCCCAGGAAAGAGAAATTCTGCAAATGAAAGAAATACTGAGACGGATCCGGTAAGAAAAATAAAATTACAACGTATCGGAATTGGCGTAAAATACATCGATAATGAGGACCGGTTTTCATAATAAGTAGAACATAAATAATGTATCTATGGGACGTTATTGAGCAGCGGAAGAGAAATGATAAACCGGGTACCCGTTGAATGACCGGATTCAACACTGATAGATCCCTTATGTAATTTGATAATTCTTTCCGCCAGCGAAAGGCCCAACCCGAATCCTTTACTCTTTGACAGCTCCTCCTGGATCCGGTAAAAGGGTTGAAAGATATTATGCAACTCCTCTTCCGGGATCCCTGGTCCGCTATCAATGATATCAATCCTGATACGATCGGCGATTTCAAGGGTGACCAGTGCTTTATGGTCGCCCGAATATTTACAGGCATTCAGCATAATGTTACCGATAGCGGTTGAAAGTAGCGGCTGGTTGCCGTAAACAATAAGGTAAGCTTCCTGGTCGGGCAGTTTTCCAAATTGAAGGCTGACGGAGTACCCTGCATTTAGTTTCGCAATCTGAGCGGGGAGTTCCAGCAGGATTTCGTCAACCCGGACCATCGTTATTTCAAGCCCTCCGGGATTACCGGAAGCTTTTGCGAATTCGAGTAAGGTTTGCGTCAGCTTATTCATGTGCCGGACATCATGGTAGACTGATTCAAGTACACTCTTATAGTCTGCCGCCAGCCGCTCCCGCTGTAGCGCTACTTCCAGTTGACTGGAGATGGAAGTCAGCGGAGTGGACAGTTCATGCGAGGCATTGGCAATAAAACGGCTCTGTAACTGGAAACTATCCTGCAGCCGATTGAGTAAATCGTTCAGGGTGTTCGCCAGTCCATGCCATTCATCTTTAGAGGGACCGGTAGCAATTCTCCGGGCGAGATTCTGTGCGGAGATTTCTTCAATGTCGGCGGTAATAACCTTGATGGGACGCAGCAGTCGAGTGGAAAAAATAAAACCGATTCCAACGACAAGCAGGATACTGGTAAGGAAACTGATCAGCAGTATGTCGAACAGGGCACTGAGTTCCTGTTTTCCCTCGGTATCCTCTGCTGCAGACGCTACAACGATGCCATTCAATTTATCTTCATAGAAAAAAATGACAGCTTCTTTAGTTCCAAGTTCCAGGAACAGCGGACTTTTTTTCCTCGCTTCATTCAGCAGTTGTGCACCAATTGTCAGTGTATCGCCCGGCATATCCGAGTAACTGTACATCTTCCGGTTCCTGTAATCATAAGCCTCGACGGATTTTTTTTTAAGCGACAGTGTGGTGGCGGAATCAATGCGGCGCACCAGTTGCTGATCGAAAATTTCGCGTTGGTTGAGCAGCTTCGCCGTGGTCTTGGCGCGGTTAACCAGTCTTGTCTTGATGGTATTAATTCTGGCCGAATAGGAGAAATAATACACATTGCCACAGACCAGGCCGACAATGAGAACGACCAATGTGGCAAATAATAAAGTGATGCGTAGACGGACTGGCATATCAGTGAAGTTCGCGTAATACATAACCCATTCCAACCTGGGTATGTATTAACTTAGCCGCGAAGTTCCGGTCTATTTTATTGCGGAGATAATTAATGTACACATCAATCACATTGGTGTTGGTATCAAAGTCGATTTCCCAGACATTGACGGATATGTCTGCACGGGAAAGCACCCTGTTGCGGTTTTTTAACAGGTATTCCAGTAACTGGAATTCTTTCGCGGTAAGGGGAATTATTTTTTTATTCCTGGTCACCTGCTTGCTGTCAAGATTCATTTCAAGATCCGCAATGCGCAGCGTATTGGGAATTTCATTGTTGCTGATAGTCGTACGTTTCACCAGCACCCTGATTTTCATGAGCAGTTCCTTGAATTCGAATGGTTTTGGAATATAATCGTCGGCGCCGGTTTCATAGCCTTCCAGTTTGTTCTCCATACTGTTAAGCGCTGTCAGCATGATGATGGGTACCTGTTCATTGTTCGACCGGATGGTGCGGCAAAGTTCAAAACCGTTTATATCCGGAAGGTTCAGGTCCAGTATAATAAGATGATAAAAGTCGGGGGTAAACAAATCCAGCGCCGCCGCTCCGGTGCCGGCTGTTTCGGCGAGGAAGCCGTTTTCTATCAGCCCCAACCGGAGCGTCTCGGCAATTTTGGGTTCATCCTCAATAATTAAGATCCTGCGTTCATCCATAATCATTGCTGCAAGTTACGCTGCGGCAGCGGAACGATTTTTTTAAGGGATCGTTCTAATGGATTTCTAATTTGGCTTTAATCGCTGTCTAATTGGTGCACATTAGATTGCCGGTATGCAGCGCTTATTTAACACCATGCTGATTCCGGTAGACTTCTCCAGGAATACAGAGCTGGCCGTAAAAAAAGGAATCGAACTTTCCGGCGATACCACCGTAATTCACCTGTTACATGTACAAAGCAGCGAAAAATATTTGTTTGTAAGCGACCAAAGGGAAAATAACGGTCATGGAATGGCGGAAGGATACCGGCATATTGAAAAATGTCTTCATCAATGGAAACTATCGATAGAGGAAAGCCATCCTTTCATAAAAGTCTGTACCTGGAATGTGATGGCGGGATCGGTGGAGCACACCGTCATCAAAAAAGCCGTACAGTTAAAAGCTGACCTCATCATTATCGGTAAAAACTCGAACCATCCCTGGCTACGTTTTTTAAATACTGTGAATCCCGGCCAGATCATTCGGGAAACCGGTATCCCGGTCCTGACCGTAAAACAGGGATCATTCCATACCAAAATCAGGAAGATAGTAGTACCTGTTTCTTCCCGCTCTGTCCAGGATAAGATGCAGATTGTTGCGGCGCTGGGAAAGAGGTTCAGGATTCATGTTTACATAGTCACGATCATGATTGATAGCAGTGAGCCCATTGGTTTCTATGCATCGACCCTGCTCGATCTGTACAAATGGATTAAAACCGTGGTGGGTTGCCCGGTAGAATATGCTGTGTTAAAAGGACGGAACAAAGCCAGGGCGATTCTGAAATATGCGTCCGGGATTAATGCAGATGTTCTGCTGCTCTACCCCGATGCAGAGACAAAAGTCGGCTGGATGAATACTGATATCTGCGATATCCTGCCCTCAACGACAAACCTCGAAGTGTTAACGGTACAACCATTTCATTCTGCAACAGCTTAAATCTAATTATAAAATGAAATTATTATTGATTATTTTCCTGGTAACAGGCAATTACGTCAATGCACAATCGTTGGAACTGGGTAAAAAACAACTTTACTACGGGCGGCTGGTTTCGGCAGTTGCCTCGTTCCGGGAAGCCATCCGCCAGGATCCGCAAAATGGCGAAGGCTGGTTTAACCTTGTCAAAGCCTATTTTTTACTCGGTCAGCCAGGTAAAGGATGTGACACGCTGCTGAAAGCCCCGGTTACTGTGAGTGAAGACCCCTTTTTCAGGGTAGCGGAAGGGCTTCGTTTTTTGCATAACAATAGTCGTGACCAGGCCATCAGCTATTTCGACAACATTTTAAAAGCAGCCGGAAAGAGGAGCGTGGAACTGATCCCTGCAATTGCATGGATACAGATTAATTCGCCGGAGGGTGACGCCGATTATGCCATCGGAAGGATTCAATCGGTAATGAAAAAAAAACGGCATAATCCTGAACTACTGGTATTACTGGGCGATGCCTGGCGGAAAAAGGCCAACGGCAGCGAAGCTTTCAAAGCCTATCAGGAAGCTGTTAATGAAGACCCCGCTTATGCCGCGGCGTACTTTAAAATGGGCCAGATTTTCCTGTCGCAGAAAAATGTACCCGTCTATACTGACTACTTTCAAAAAGCTGTCACCGCGGATCCTGAATTCTCACCCGCCTGGTACCGCTTATATATTTACCAGTTCAGCCGCAATCCGGATAAAGCAATGTCCTGTTACGCTAATTATTTACAAAATGCAGATTATTCGGTACAGAACATCTATGATATGACTGATCTTCTCTACCTGACGGGGCAGTATGACTCCGCGATCAGCCATGCCAACTCGATACTTCGTTCACAGCGGGACAGTTCCCGTCCCCGCATTTATAAATTGATTGCTTACAGTTATGCAGGGAAGCGGGACACGCTTCATGCCCTTACAATGATGCAAACTTATTTTGAAAACGAAACGGACAGCAATCTTATCGCAAAGGATTACGAGGCCCTGAGTTCCTTTCATATGTCCATTCCGGGTCATGATTCACTGGCAGCGGTTGCATTGAGCAAAGCGACAGCGCTTGAAAAGGATTCAACGATTTTATGGGCAGACTATAAGAAATTGGCGGAAATGGCTAAAGTGAGAAGAGACTACAACGCCCAGGCGTTTTGGCTGGGTAAATATTGCAGGTCCAACCCTGCAGCTTCCAACCTCGATCTGTTTTATTGGGGAATCGCCAATTACAGGATTGAAGATTACCGGATGGCAGATTCAGTATTTGGGCTATATATTCAGAAATTTCCCGCACAGAGTTTTGGCTATTACTGGCAGGCGAAGAGCAAAGCGTTGCAGGATACGGGTATGGTGCTCGGTCTGGCGGTACCAGTATATGAAAAACTGATCGAAGTACTGAACGGTAACCCGGCGGATGAAAATTATAAAAAATGGATAACAGAAGCGTACGGTTACCTGGCGGCCTATGCCGTAAACAGCCGCAAGGATTACCCCTCGGCCATGGAGTACTTCCGCAGGCTCCTTGCAATTGACCCTGACAATGCATTGGCAAAAAAATATGTGGATATGCTGGACAAACGAATGAATAAGATGACGAAAGCACCCACGGATATTTCCGGCAAATCCACTTCAGAATAAGAAAGGTTCAGCAGTTTTTATATTCACATCCGTACCCTTTTTATCTCCGTGCATGTGAACCAATTTACTATCGCAGGCAGATTGCAGCGAATATTCAGCCTGAGATTAAAATAGGATTAAAAACTATCAGGTTTATCGACTAGTACACAGCGGCGTATTACATTTGAAAGACAGTTATAACCCGCTTCATGACCAATCTGACGATCATCATCATCTTTATTGCCGGCTACCTGCTAATTGCATTTGAGCAGAGGCTCAGGCTCGATAAGGCAGCTGCGGCTTTAGTAATCGGTGTACTTTGCTGGACCGTCTATATCAGTGGAAATAATCACCCGGCATTGGTCAGTGAAAAACTTCTCGTAAAACTGGGAGATATTTCGTCCATTTTATTCTTTTTGTTGGGTGCAATGACGATTGTTGAACTAATCGACTCGCACAACGGATTTGATTTTGTAACCCGGAAGATTGGCACGAAACATAAAGGAAAATTGTTATTGATCGTTGCATTTCTTTCCTTCATTTTATCTGCGTTCCTGGATAATCTGACTACTGCAATTGTTATGATTTCCCTCTGTTCAAAGCTTATTCCGGTCAAGCGTGACAGGTTTTGGTTTGCCGGCATGATCATCATCGGGGCGAACGCAGGTGGCGCATGGTCTCCTCTTGGGGATGTAACGACGACTATGCTTTGGATCGGAGGCCAGGTCTCTGCTATTGCTTTGATGAAGCAGTTGCTGATTCCTTCAATCGCTGTTTGCTTTATTCCTGCTTTCGTGCTTATGAGAAAGTTTGGGAAAGAGGAAGTTGAGACAATTCCCCCTTCGGTTTGTACAGAAAGGGAGAGAAAAGAGGGCGGTATCGTCCTGGTTGCTGGTGTTAGCTTCCTGTTATTTGTCCCGCTGTTCAAAACCCTTACGCACTTGCCACCGTTTATGGGGATGTTGCTGGTATTGGGTTGCATGTGGATTATTACGACTATTCTCCATAGTAAGAACAACCCGGAACGGGCAGAGCGATATACAGTGACAAGAGCATTACAAAAGGTCGACACGCCGGGTATTCTTTTCTTTTTAGGAATATTACTGGCCATATCGGCGTTGGAATCAACCGGTATCCTGAGAATCGTTGCTGTTGACCTTACTAATCACCTGCGCAATCAGTGGCTGATCGGCATATCGCTGGGATTATTATCCTCGTTCGTAGACAATGTTCCACTTGTTGCCGCTTCCCAGGGAATGTATAGTTTGAACGATTTTCCAATGGACCACCCATTTTGGGAATTCCTTGCGCTAACAACAGGGACCGGTGGCAGTGCTACCATTATCGGGTCGGCCGCGGGTGTTGCAGCTATGGGTATTGAAAAAATCGATTTTATAAGGTACTTAAAGAAAATCAGCTGGCTTGCAGTGGCAGGCTTTTTTTCAGGCATTTTAGTCTTTTTGTTACTGTATGTATTATAAACCGGTCAGTTACTTACAATATGAACAATGAGTTTAGCGCAAAGAAACCGGCTGACCTTACCAAAATAAATGTCGGCGATACGGGAGAACTCCTATGGTGGTCATACCAGTTGAACACAACGCCGGAAAACCTCCTTTCGCTCGTGCAACGGTTTGGTGCTGTTGTTAGCGATGTCAAAAAAAACATGAAGGAAAAACATAGCTGATGAAGCTTTCAATCCGGATATTGCTTGGGTTTTCCATAGTTCTTCTCCTTTCAGTCATTGATACCTTTTCGAACTATGTCCTTTCTCTAAAAGTTGAAGAGAATACCCGTTTCCTGGGACGTTCACAGGAGATTATTCGTAACTCAGGGAGGTTACACAAAGAAATTATCGAAATGCAAAGCGCCTACAGGGGCTATTTGCTTACGAAAGATTCGGTATTCTTAATAGCATACAACCGGAAACTGGAAAATATTCCTGCCATGTTTGTGACACAACAGCAACTGGTTAACAACAATCCGGAACAATCCAATATCATGGATTCTATACGGGCACTCTATTATCAATGGTTAGGCTATACAACATTGTCGATAGCCGGTCCGGCCCGGAACTTACCGGAAGGGGAAAATGGTAATGATTTTCGCCTCCAGGAAAGATGGCAAACGAAGTCCGGGGAACGCCTGAATGAGAAAATTACCCGTAGCTTTAATTCGTTTGACAAATATGAATACACTATCCGTGGCAATCATGCTGTTAATCTTGCCGCATCGATTCATAAAGCGCACGTTTTTTCATTAACTTTTTTTACCCTGACCATCGTGATCGGCATAGCGTGCACAGTAGTTGTCATCACCAGCATTACACGGCGAATCAATAGCCTCGTCGAACTGGCGGAAGCAATTTCAAAAGGGAATTTTGCAACGGTAACCGATAGGCGCAGCGATGAAATGACCCGCTTATCCGTTTCGCTGAACAGCATGTCCGAAAGTCTGGACAGGAATATCGGTGAACTGGAAAAGCGGAATGCTGAACTGGATAAGTTCGCCTACGTCGTTTCACATGATCTGAAGGCTCCCTTGCGCGGAATCCATAATGTGGTGAAATGGATAGAGGAGGACCATTCGCACGAACTTTCGCCGCAACTGGTAAAATATCTTGAGATTATTGGTCAACGTACGGGCAGAATGGAAAGCCTGATCAATGGTCTGCTGGCGTATGCGCGCACCCGTGAAAAGATGACTGCCGAAAAAACCGATGTGGGTGAGATCATAAGAGAACTTAAAGGGTCGGTCGTGCCCCCTGCTATCACTGTAATCTGTGATAATCTTCCTGTATTTTACACAGAACGAATAAAACTGGAACAGGTGTTTACGAACCTTTTTACCAATGCGGTAAAGCATATTGCGGTGCAGGGAGGAAAGATTCGGGTTACTTGCACAGGATTTCCTCGATATTATGAGTTTGCGGTAAGCGATAATGGAAGAGGGATTGATCCGCAGTATCATGAAAAAATCTTCGAACTGTTCCAGACTTTAAGGGAAAAAGGCGAAAAAGAAAGTACCGGTCTTGGGTTGGCGATCATAAAAAAGATTATAGAAGATGTCGGGGGCAGTATTGAAGTGCATTCAGCGCTGGGGGAGGGGGCAACCTTCAGGTTTACCTGGCCTGTAAAACAATAATAGAATGATAACAAAAAATATTTTACTCGTAGAAGACGACGAACTCGATGTGATCAGCGTTCGCCGCTCACTGGCAAAACTGGAGATAGATTATACACTCTATACAGCTTATAATGGATTGGAAGCGCTTTTTCTGCTGGGCAATCCCGATAATCCGGTGATTCCGGAGGTGATATTGCTGGATCTGAATATGCCCAGGATGAATGGAATGGAGCTATTAAAAACCATCCGGAGCAACGACAGGTTTAAATCGTTGAAAGTTTTTGTCATGACAACATCATCAGAAACGGTGGACCGGAAAATTGCTGAAGAATTAGGCATAGCCGGTTACATTATTAAGCCACTGAGCTATACTGACAATACTAAAAGAATGGATTCAATGGATTCCTTTGTCCAGTTTCATCTGCGTAAAATCCTGATGGGAGAGGGCAATGCATAATCACGGACAAAAACCGTCCTGCCGGATTAGAATCAGATTAGAATTTGCTGTATACAATCTCCGCGGAGATTTATAGCTATCTTACACGGTCTTGCCATAGCGTTTTTTCAGCTACGGCATTAAACACCCTGAACTCAATTGCGAGCCGCTCATCAGCCAACAAAACGGACGTCTCCATGAAAAAAAAGGATCTGTTAAAGGATGTTGCAACCGGATCGGAATTACCGGCAAATCCCCTGCCTTCACAAACAGCCGGAACTAATAAGAATTCAATTACTCCGAAAGCCAGCAAAGTGCGTAAGCAGGATGCCCTGGATTATCATGCACGGAAAAGACCCGGCAAGATTGAGGTGATACCCACCAAAGATACCAGGACCCAGCGCGATCTTACGCTTGCCTATTCGCCTGGTGTTGCCGAGCCCTGTAAAGAAATTCATGCCAACGTTGAAAACGTTTATAAATACACTGCAAAGGGAAACCTTGTTGCCGTTATCAGCAATGGCACGGCCGTACTTGGTCTTGGTGATATCGGTCCCGAAGCGGGTAAACCGGTAATGGAAGGAAAAGGTGTGTTATTCAAAATTTTTGCAGACATCGACGTGTTCGATATCGAGATTAATGAAAAAGATCCGGAGAAATTTGTACAGATCGTAAAAGCGTTGGAGCCAACTTTTGGTGGCATTAATCTCGAAGACATCAAAGCGCCTGAATGTTTTTATATCGAAAAAACATTGAAGGAGCAGTTGAATATTCCCGTAATGCATGATGATCAGCATGGAACGGCGATCATCAGTGCGGCAGCGTTGTTGAATGCGTTGGATATTCAGAAGAAAAAAATAGATAAAGTAAAGTTTGTTGTGAATGGTGCCGGCGCTGCAGCAATGGCTTGCGTATTATTATACGTTTCGCTGGGTGCTTTGCCTGAAAACTTTATCATGTTTGACCGTAAAGGTGCATTGCATAAACACAGAACAGATCTTGATGAGTTCAAGCAACCATTTGCGAATGCAACGACAGAAATAAGTCTTGCCGATGCGATGAAGGAATCTGATGTGTTTATTGGTTTAAGCGCAGGAAATGTGGTAACGCAGGACATGGTAAAAAGCATGGCAAAAAACCCGATCGTCTTTGCAATGGCTAATCCTGACCCTGAAATAAGCTATGAAGACGCAACCAGTGCAAGAAAAGATATCATCATGGCTACAGGCCGTAGCGATTATCCTAACCAGGTAAATAATGTGCTTGGCTTCCCTTACATTTTCCGGGGAGCATTGGATGTGCGTGCAAAGCATATTAATGAAGCAATGAAACTTGCAGCAGTAAAAGCTTTAGCAGAGTTAACAAAAACCGCAGTACCTGATATTGTTAATCTCGCCTACAACGAAAAAAATATTTCCTTCGGGCCAAATTATATTATTCCTAAACCGCTTGACCCTCGCCTTCTCTCCACAGTTGCTCCCGCTGTTGCAAGAGCAGCGATGGAAACAGACATTGCAAAAGCGCCGATTACAGATTGGGATGGCTATATCAATAATCTTAATAAGCGTCTTGGGCTCGATAACCAGGTAATGCGTGTGATCGGTAACAAAGCACGTCGTGATCCGAAACGAATTGTTTTTGCTGAGGCAGACAATATCAAAGTATTAAAAGCAGCACAGATTATTTATGATGACGGTATTGGTTACCCGATTTTTCTTGGTGACGAAAAACGGATAAAAGACCTTGCACTTACGAATAATGTCGATATAGAAGGTATCCCCATTTTCGATCCACGCAGCGATGAAATGGAGGAAAAAAGAAATAATTATACCGCATTGTTCTTGAAGAAAATGGGACGTAAAGGTTTCAATGCATATGAAGCAAAGAAAATTATGCGTGACCGCAACTACTTTGGTTGTATGATGGTAGAATGCGGAGATGCGGACGCAATGATTTCAGGCCTCACAAAAAACTATCCGGATACCATTCGCCCTGCGTTACACACTATCGGTATGGAAGAGGGCGTAAAAAGAATCGCCGGCATGTACCTGATGTTAACAAAGAAAGGTCCGCTATTTCTTGCCGATACGACTGTTAACTTCAACCCCACTGCGGAAGAACTCGCTGATATAACAATTATGGTTGCCCGCGAAATACGCAACTTTAATATTACACCGCGTATCGCGATGCTGAGCTATTCAAATTTTGGAAGCAGTAACTCTCCCGAAGCAAAGTTGGTAGCGCAAGCACGCAAAATTGCAAAGCAGAAAATGCCCTCGTTGATTGTGGACGGTGAAATGCAGGCAAGTGTAGCATTCAGTAAAGAGCTGATGAAAGAAAGCTATCCATTCAGTGAACTGGTGGACAAAGATGTCAATACGCTTATCTTCCCAAATCTTGCTTCCGGTAACATTGCGTATAACCTGTTGAAAGAATTAGGAACGGCAGATGCTATAGGTCCGATACTACTTGGATTGAATAAACCCGTTCATATTTTACAATTGGGTAGCTCGGTAAGGGCAATTGTCAATATGGCGTTGATTGCGGTAGTTGATGCACAGATCAAATCCAAGTCAACATCAGACGACGAAATAAAAAGCTCGCCGTGGTGGAAACGGTTTAAACGCCGGTGAGAAATCAACGATGACAAGAGGTGACGGAAGATATCTTTTTTTAAATTTGATGACCTCAACTATACGAAATGAAAATTTTTGTAGCCGTCGCAGACCACCATCTTTTGATACGGGCCGCGATTTGTGACGCAATAGAGAAAATCGGGTTCAGCATTCTTTTTGTTGCCGATAGCGGCGATGAAATGATACAGAAGATAGCAACTATCGGTCTACCGGCTGTCTGCGCAATCGATGCTGACCTACCTTACGGGGATGGCTTTGCAACCGGCCAACAAATCAAAAAGAAATGGCCGTCTGTAAAGATAGTTATCATGGCACTCTTCCCGGATAATAAAATGACAGAGCAGTTTCGCGAATCCGGTGCTGATGCTATTCTTTCAAAAAGCGCGGGCTTTGTTGAGATACGAAATACATTTTCCCGTTTGCTGGAAGGTTATTTGGATGATGAATTATTCGCTCGTTATAACTAAAGCGAACCGTTGGTAACGCTCAATTTATTCTATTACCTAAATGTCAGTAAAGGCTCCCATAAGGAAGCCTTTACCTTTGTTACAGCTACTTGACACAATCAAGGGTTTAATGGCAAATGACGTGCTCAAAGTCAAACCAGGCGATATTCTAATTCAATTCTAATGATGAAGGACCAGGTTTTCTACATATTTATCCTTTATTGCTATCAGGCTCACTTTCAGCCATTCTTCAGCGTTATCGCTAAGTAGTGCAATATGCGCTTCCAATTCTATATTCAATAATCGCTGGTGTTCAGCATAACGAAGCCCGGCAATTTTTTTCTTTGCACTGGTTAATGTTTTGATTTCACCTCGTAGTTCGACGAGATGCCGGGTCCATGCGCGTTCAGCAAATTCGCCAAAGTTTTCTATTTCGGGAACCATATTCTATTTTCATAAATATCTCAAAAGCCAAACCATATATCACATCGTATATCAAAAGAACATTAAAATCTGATTAAAATTTATGAGTATAGGTGGCCTGATACGGTTAAATTGTAAAAAACGGCGAAGGAGACGCTTGAAAACTACTTTAAATTAGCTCCCCAAAAGCACCTACGATAATATCAATAATGTTGGATATTGAGCTTTTCAGCAAAATCATCAATTACAATATAATAGAAGCAGATCACATGTGTTTAAAGGGATCAATTTAAGCTGGCCGATACAGGTTAGTTTCGAATGGCGAAAGGAGATCCATTAAATTGTTTTTTCCATTTATTGAAATGCCAATAATAAATCTTCAATTCCTATCAGCTTTGCGTTCGATTCCCAAATCTTATTTACAGAAGAAATCCAAATAACTAATAATCATAACGACCTTCAGTCCTGTCGGGAAGTCTGCTTCCGTTTATATTGTTTTTGCCCAGACTGATGTTTCCAAATGGGCGAAAGGAATCAATGCCTTTATTGTAGAGCAGGGATGGGAGGGCGTATCCATAGGTGCCAAGGAAAATAAACTGGGGATCCGCGGTAGCGACACGCACTCAGTATCATTTGCCGATGTACGTGTTCCCAAGGAAAACCGCATCGGTGATGACGGTTCAGGATTCAGGTTCGCCATGAAAACGATTGCCGGGGGACGTATCGGTATTGCTGCGCAGGCAGTGGGGATCGCAGCCGGCGCCTACGAACTCGCCCTGAATTATGCCAAACAACGGAAAGCTTTCGGGACTGAAATTATCCATCACCAGGCGATTGCTTTTAAGCTCGCTGATATGGCGACACGTATTGAAATGGCACGGCTTCTCTGTCTTAAAGCGGCCTGGGAAAAAGATAACGGTATTGACTATGCGCTTAGTTCATCCATGGCCAAACTGTACGCCAGTGAGACCGCGATGTGGGTAACCACTGAAGCCGTACAGATCCACGGCGGTTATGGTTATGTGAAAGAATACCATGTCGAACGACTCCTGCGTGACGCGAAAATTACACAGATTTACGAGGGAACAAGCGAGGTGCAGCGGATTGTTATCAGCAGAGCGTTGCTGCAATAAGTTATAAGTAATAAGTTATACGTACTACGTTTTTGACGGAACGAGTGAGGTGGAGCGGATTGTAATCAGCAGAGTGTTGCTGTAATAAGTTATAGGTAATAAGTTATACGTACTACGTTTTGTCTGAGGTTCGAGGTTTGATGTTCCGGAATAGTAAGAGGTCATAGGATGATTTTAAAATCTGCAACCGGCGTTAGAGGCGGGTGTTCAATGATCCATAGTGAATGTAGTAAGATTCATTGTATGGTTTAAATTTCATGGTATCGACTCATACTGAATACTATTGCCCGTGCGCCCAGGTGGTGATCTATTCCTGTCACAAGATTTCCCGCAGCATTGGTCAAGCGTCCGATCTCTGCTGTGCTGTCTATATTTCTCCAACAATATATACAGGTTCTATCTGAATGAGACGTTGTATCTGCAACCCCTGTCCTGTAGTAGTTGTTCGGTAAATACCTGCAATGGCTGCGTACTAACACTGCTCTGCGGCGTTCCTCCATTTTATCTCTTTGCTCATCAACTATAGCGATCAATCTAAAACTATTTATGAGCAACCATTTTATTTCACTGGAGGATGCAAAGACCATGACATCTTTGTACCTGACAAAGAAAGAAGACATTCTTGATCCGGCTTACAGGGGACAGGATATTTTATTCAATTCAGAAACCTTTGACCGGGACGCTTTCGATGTAATTTTGGGTCGTACCGGAGCAAAAGGTATACGTATCTATCTTGGAATGGATCCAAGTTACCAGGTGAGGGCCATAGCTGTCGCGACGGATAACAGCGGGCATGACATTTTACCTGCAGCAGGCACGCCGGCGAGCGCCGGGTATATTGTTGAGGTCGGCGTCAAATGCCCTCCGCAATGTCCGCCACCACCACCGCCGGATAACCTGGAATGATGTTAATCGAATAGTTTATGTTGTTTTCACTGCTCAGTAGCGGAAGCATATTTATTGCGGCAATCATTGGGTTAATACGATTCAGAGATATTCATCAATCGTATTGGCCCTTTGTTTTTGTCTGCTGGCTGGCATTTTTAAATGAAGTGCTCAGCTGGATCTTAATCTATACCATAAAAAACAATGATATCAATAATAATATATACGTTATCGTTGAAATGATGCTGTATTTATGGTTGTTCAGGGGATGGGGACAGTTTAATAATAAGAAAAGAAGCTATGTGTTTACCATTATACTATTGTGGATTGTCTGGATAGTTGAAAACATTCTATTCAATCACATTTTTAATACAGGCTTCTGGTTCGTCGCCATTTACTCCATCACATTGGTATTTGTTGCCATTAATGAGATTAATCTGATCCTCATGACAGAGCGTGGCAGCCTGATCAAGAATTCGCGGTTCCTGATCAGCTTAAGTATTACATTTTTTTATACCTACTACCTGATCATCGCGATTTTCTTTATTTCCAGGCTTCATTTTTCTGCAATATTTTATTCACACGTTTACAGCGTGCTGCAAGCTGTTAATATTTTCATTAACCTTGTATATGCATTCGCTATGCTATGGGCACCCAGGAATCAAAGGTTTATATTGTCTTACTGATCGTTGCAGCAGTGATAGCTGTTATCTTTATTTATTTCACGATTATCATCTTCCGGCAGCAGAAACGTAATTTCTCCTCTTATCTTTCCAAAGTCCAGGCGGAAATCATCACGCTTGAGAAAGAACGCCTGCGTTTCGCGAGAGATATGCATGACGATTTCGCGCCCCTGCTCGTATCCGTCAAATATAATATCGACAGTGTCGAGTCACAACGGAAGGAGGATGCCGCAACGCTATCTGAAACAGGAGAATTACTTGATAACATGATTGACCGGCTCCGCGAAGTATCCAATAACCTGGTACCGGTCGCCCTGGAACAAAAAGGTCTTGTAAAAATAGTGGAACGGCTTATCGCCAATGACCGTTCCGGCATCGACATCCGGTTCAAACATGACGGAAGCGTCAGTGACCTGCCCCATGATAATGCCCTGCATATATTCCGTATCATCCAGGAGATCCTGCATAACAGTATCAAGCACTCGAAAGCGAAGAACCTCGCGATCGAGTTAAAGACCGATAAAAATAATTTAGTATTATTAACCGAAGACAACGGTGTGGGGTTTGATTACCAATTGCAGCAGCGCGATTATACCGGTCTCGGACTCCGGAGTTTATTATCAAGAGCGGATGTACTGAACGGAAAGATGTTCCTGGACTCAATGCCAGGAAAAGGGACCCGGTACTTTTTTGAATTCCCGTTATAACCAACAACTATGATACAAAGCCAATTACGCACGATCCGCGTGCTGATCGCGGATGATCACCTTCTGCTCCGTGAGGGGTTGCAGAAATTATTAAAAGGATTTTCTGAAATCAACATAGCCGGCACGGCTGAAAACGGTGAAGAGCTTATCCATAAAACAGAACAACTTGAACCCGATATTATCTTCGCAGATATCCAGATGCCGGTTATGGATGGGATTGCCGCCACGCGCATTATCCATCAACGGTTTCCCGCTACAGGTGTCATCGCGCTCACTATGTATGATGACGATACACAAATCATCGGCATGCTGGAAGCAGGCGCGAAAGGTTACTTGCAGAAAAATGCCTCGAAGCAGGAATTGCATGATGCCATCCATTCTGTCTATGAAGGAAATAATTATTACTGCCGGAAAACAAATTCAAGACTTGCCGAACTCATTGCGAAAAGCAAGTTTAATCCTTCACGTATACCGGAGGTCCCCCAATTCAGTACCCGTGATCTTGAAGTGATCCGGCTGATCTGCTGCGAATATTCCAATAAACAGATCGCTGCCGCGATGAATTTAAGTGTACGAACGATTGAAGGCAGGCGGGATAAGATCCAGGAAAAGATGAACGTTACCAGTACGGCCGGGTTAGTGGTCTACGCCATGCGCCGGGGGTTGTACCGGCCGGTTTGATAACCTGCCAGCCGCCTGGACTAACTTGCCAATGAGTGACTTCGATCGGCGTGTTACGCGACTGGCCGGTTATACGGCACCAATATACAACCCGCCGCCTGTGAAAAACGCAGTATTTATACCTGCCGGCCCTCACGGTAAACACGGCTCGTATACTTTTTACCCTGGTCTGATCTCCTCCCGCTACTTTCGCCGCCGGTTCAACATCGCTCTATGGAAATTATCGCATATACGGCCACGTTAGTTACTGGTATGATCCTGGGTATGATGGGTGGCGGCGGGTCGGTATTCGCCCTTTCTATCCTGGTTTACCTGCTGCGGATACAGCCCCTGGCCGCCACGGGATATTCTTTATTTATCGTTGGCGCCTGCTGTCTTGTTACGGGGATCATGGCTTACCGGAGAAATGAAACAGACCCGCGCCCCGTGATCCGCTTCGGGACCCCTGCCGTACCGGCGGTATTACTGGCGAGACAATTCCTGGTGCCGTTAATCCCTCCTTCGAAACAATGGCTGATTATGCTGCTACTGGCTGCGGTCATGGTCTGCGCTGCAGCGCTGGTTTTCTTTAACGTTCAGCCAAAACAGGGAGAGCCTAAAGGCATGACCGTTGCAGGCGGTGGTTTTCTTACGGGGCTGCTGACCGGTATCTCCGGCGCGGGTTCGGGGTTTATCATCGTCCCCGTGCTCACCGCGGCTATGGGCATACCCCTGAAAAAAGCAATCGGATCATCGCTCCTGATCATAGCGGTTACGGCGGGTATCGGGTTTATTTGCGCAGCGCGCACAATGACGATCAACTGGCAACTACTGGTGCCCTTAACCATCCTCGCCCTCGCCGGGAGCCTTCTTGGCGCGGCTATCTGTAACCGGATCAATGTCTCCCTGCTCAAACAGATTTTATCCGTCACCATGCTCCTCATGGCCCTGTTCATTATTGTCAAAACCTTTTTCGTATAACAAAACGGATGCGTTGGTATACATATTCCGGAATTCCTTAAAAATAACCTTAGGTTGCATGAGTTTTTTTCTCATGTGAACACGATTGCCTGTCTCTACAGGCTTTCTTTTTTAACGGCGACCTGTATCACTGCGCTGTGGCATGAGCGTTATAATTACGATTTCATTATTCTTATTACCAGCATGAACAGTACCGATCAATTCCGTGCCTTTCACCGGTTCTACAGCAGCCTGGTGCTCTTTATCGAATCGTCCATCGATACCGATGGCTTTACACTCAACGAAATCCGCGTGCTTCTTGAAGTACAGGGCCTGCAGCCCTGCTCCGCCCGGCAAATCCTGCAAGGTGTGAAAGTCGACAAAGGCGCGCTCAGCCGTATTATTTACCGCCTGCGTGATAAAGAATTGCTGCACGTGTCAAGCGACGCGCCATCCTGGAAAGGACTTCTTATCAGTTTAACGGACCAGGGGCACCAGCAGGCGCAACGACTGCTACAGGCCTATGATGAACAGTTCCGTAAGATACTTTCGAATATGCCTGCCCGTAAGGAGGAAGAACTTACTGCCGCAATGGACGTCGTCCGCGGGATATTAGGAGACTATTATTCCACGGCGGTAATGAAGTATCGGGGGAGCGGGAAGTGACAGGTATTAAGTAGTAAGTGATACGTTATACGTGGGAATGTGATAATGTGCAAATATGCAAATGTGCAAATGTGCCAATGTGCAAATGGAGAATACAGAATATAGAATAAAGAAGACAGAAGTTGCAGAAACAATTACGACGAAATTACTTCCCAGGTGGTGGCGTCGATGAGCGATGCCGAACCATTTGCCGGGTAATGGCTTTCACCGTTATTCCAGCAATTACCCTTAGCTGACAGGATCGTTGATTTTAATGCACCGGCGTGATTCCCTGTAATAGCTTTCACTACATCCGGTTCCCAACCCCTTCTATTTATTCTGAACCAGGGATGCTGTTTCTTTACAGGAATAACGATCCACCATGCGCACCACCATCAATCTCCGCCAGACCCTGCACCAACTTATTAACCGGTACGAGTCCATTGCTGAACAACATAAAAATTATTTTATTTCCCAGGACCTTTCCACACTGTACGTATCCTGTGAAGAAGAGATCCTGAGCACCTTACTGAACAGCCTGTTTTATCTATCAGCCAGGTGTAACCGAAATTCATCCATTACTGTTTCCGCGGTCAGTTACAACGACATGGCAGGGATCAGCCTGCTGAGTAATTACTCGGGAAACGCGCAGGCCATTCTTTACGGTTTCCAGCATTTTGACCTGCTTGCAAATGAAATTGACGGGCACCTGGATATCAGTAGTTACCGGAACCGTGAATCGGTTGTCAGTTTTACATTTAAGAATTATAAAACGGCTATGCCTTTTACTCCTGCAGGAAGGAAGGCCGCATAGAAAAGGCCCCTGAGAGCAGGGGCCCGGGCTTGCCATAAAATTTAATTAATTCCGCGGCGAAAGTAGATTGAACGCAATAGAACGGGGATAATGTATACCAACGCAGTAACCCGAACCATGAACCCAATGTGACCGTATATAAACTTTAAGCAATATCCCGGAAGGATCAATTTTGAGTGTTTATATACTAAAATTGATAAGTGCAACGTATTATACCAAGGTTGCAATTATGCAGCTTAAACCTTTATCTATGAAAATCCTTAATGTTCCTGTCCTGGAAAATCTTCCAGCCCTGAAACTGATTTGTAACTATATCCGGCACGCCCTTGATGAGGCAGAGACCCATTTACTCCATCACTGGCTGTCGGAAAGTGAGGAAAACCAGCAGTTATTCCTGGAACTAACGGAGATGGATAGTGTAAGAGTGGTGTAAGGTGTGGGATGACTGATGTAAGTAGTGAGCTGAGAGATGTCAGGTGTGCGGTGGCGGGAATGAACTTGCCACGAAATCCGGAAAAACAGTCGGACAGTATGCCTGCAATTCAGTCGTGGCGGCGGCTAAGTATTTAGCGAAGCTTCCCTACATAGACGGTAAACATATGGGTCTCCGGGGGCATAGTTTCGGCGGGTCTGAAACGAACTTCCTTGTCACACACACAAAGCTATTTAAAGCAGCTTCGGAGATGGCGGGGCCTTCCGACCAGATCAGCGGTTACCTGACCCTTTTGCCAACTAATAATAACAAAGAAGATAGTAAAGAGCAACAATCTATCCGCGAATATGGGCAGATCAGGTTCGCAGCAACATTATGGCAAAAGCCTGATTTTTATATCAGGGAATCATCAGTCCTTTACGCCGATCGGGTTACCACGCCGTTATTGATGATACACAACAAAAATGATGACGGAGTGCAATTTAGGCAAGGAGTTGAATTCTTTATGGCCCTGCGGCATCTGAATAAACGAGTTTGGATGTTACAATACGATAACGGCAATCATTTTGTTTCAGGCCAGGATTCGGTCGACTACACTATTCGGCTCACCCAGTTTTTTGACCATTATTTAAAAGAAACCTTACCGCCGGTTTGGCTAACAGAAGGAGTACCTGCGTATGAGAAAGGCATTCGATCAGGTTATGAACTTGACAAAAGCGGTAAGACTCCATAGCGTGCCTTCACAACGATTTTTAGTCATCAATCTCAACTCCCACGATTCTGAATTTTCCAATGCATCGGAGGGATTCCGAAGTTGCGTTTGAAGGCGGTAATGAAACCGCTGCGTGTAGAGTATCCAACTTCTGTAGCGATGTCCGTAATGGACCTGTTTGTTGTGTTTAGTAACAGCTTTGCCGCTTCCATGCGATGGTAGGTGAGGCGTTCGAAGACGCCCATGTGAAATACCTGCTGAAAGCCGGACTTTAACTTTGTCTGGTTCAGGGTCACTTTTCTTGCAATCTGTGGTATATCGTCATGCTCGTGAAGATTTTGCTGCAGCAACGTATCTGCTGCATAGATCGCTACGAGGTCACGATCACTGAGCCCGTCGTACAACACATTCTTATCATTGACCATGTGCAGCAGCAGAAGCTCTCGGATACAATTGCTGTAGTAAAAATCACGGATGCGTTCTTCCTGCGGATTGTGCAGTAATTTCTGAATCACAGCACTCATCTCCGATGTCAACTGCTTTACCGGTGAGGGACTGACGATCTCTTTTATCCCGATACTTTTCAGTAAGTCATCCGAATAATGGGTAATGAAATAATTACAAGCAGTACCCTTACTGAAAAAAGTCTCGATCTTCTGGTGTTTCGATAACTGGTATTGTCCTGTCCGGAGGACGATGTTCTCGCCATTATCGGAGCGGGTCGGCAGTTCACCTTCCAATACAGCCTCCAGGCGAATCCCTTTGTTCCTCTCGGTTATGGATAACCGTATATTTTTAAAGAACCTGAATACACGGTAACTGATATTAAACAACGGGTTTTTATAACGTGTCAGCTTTAGCTTCTGCTCAACCGTTTCGATCTTAGCCGCATCTCCGCCAGGTAGTATACTTCCATTCGCGGCGGCTTCCTGCCATTCGAGTTTACCCTTTCCATTATGATTTATTTCAGGCAACATGGACTTCTCCTGGTTACAGATTTTTCTAAAAATGGGTTTACGGTTTGTGGTAAGTGTTATCCCGGTTGGATCATCTCTTTAAACAACTAAGGTAAAATAACCTGCCCGCGGCTGAACAGGTATTTATACCTGTTTTATAATATACGCATCAAATACTTCTATTCACGAACTTTTAATGACTGAACTAACTCAACGATGTAACAGAATTTATTTCTCCCAAACAACATGTTCCGAACGAGAATCTTTACTGAATAATTGCCAGGAATTTTCAACTGCTTCATTCGCTGCCTTACTACAACGCTCGGGGATTGATGCTGATTGCCAAACAGTGATCTATTCGCCGGGTATGCCTGTATCTTACAGGTATTTTGCAAACTGTTCAAAGTTATTGTCCAGGTCCTCTTTTGTCCAGAATTTATAATACTGAGTGGCCATCAGCGTCGTCTTAGCCGCTGAAATCTGCCGTGCAGTCTGGACCAGCAAGGTTGGAAAGGGGACTTTTCTTGTAAAATGCCCGTGAATATTAAAATTATCCAAGGGATGAAGAGCAATCGAAATTATCTTGTTGCGTGAAAAAAGATCACAAAGCTTTTTTCCGTATTCAATGAATTCATCAAGACCCAGTGTCGTGTCCGTATCGAACGCTAACAAAGTGTTTTCGTCCGTATGCGCGAATGTTGAACTGATCAGGGAGATGACCTGGTCACCTGGCTCAGCACCGAAAATGACCTTCTCAAACAGTATCCTGTTTTTTAGACGTTCTTTTTTTACAAAGGGGCACATTGGTAAGTTACCAAACGCTTCGTTTTTCGGCTCCAACACATTTACCATGTAATTAATCAGCGCCTGTTTATTTGCTTCCATTGACATCTGAACAATATTTGATCATGCGCTCCTGTAACAAACAAAAATCCAGGTACCCGTCTTCAAGGCTTTGCCGGACCTGCTTTGCTGATAAAGCTCCTGAATAATTCTGAACGGCCAATTCCATCGCCCTGAGTGCATAATCATGGTGGTCTTTTTCTACGTCACAATGTATATCGACCCAGTAAAATGCTGATAGACCTGATGGATGGATTTTGTTTTTAAGAAAGAAGACCAGGTTCCGGATATTTTTCCAGCAGGTAATCCCTGATGGTAATGAATTCCTGGTCGGCCAGCTCTTCTGATGCAATATGAAATCCAATTCCTTCCAGGAGTGCAGCATCAGCGGGAATACCGGTAATACAATAGCCCGTCATTACCTCATCCAACAACGATTCAAGGCGAGTGTCAACCTGCGGAATATAAAGATCACTGCTATTAAAAAAGTCAACTGTCGCTTCCAGGAAAAATCCCGCCATATCGCGATGGGTCACCCTGATCTGCTGCTTCATTGCGTTAAACTCATCTTCGGCAGCAGCAAAAATATTGGAGGCAATCTCAGAACTCTTACTGTAAATATTCCGGTTCATACTTAATCCCTGACCCATGAAAATGGACTGCGAGACATGCACTGCACCGGCAAGCCGGGCTACTCCTCCTGCGAAAACTGAATTAAACGCAATGTATCTTGAAAAAAATGTCAGAGCAGCCTGCGGAGAATTTACCTGTTGCAAACTCTGATTTAAAAATCTATGCCGCCAGGTTTGATTAAACGATGTATCAAAGGATCTCTTAATCAGACCGGCTGTTTCAAGGGCTATACCAGTTTCTATCATTTCTAATTTTTCCAGGTTCAAAGGACACAAGATTTGCTTCAGCAATTTAATAAATATTATCCACGAGAACGTTTTGCAGTACGTTTCAAGCAGACGTTTTCCGTGCGTTCCAGATGTTCCTGATTATTTTTGACTGTGTAATGACAAAAATAAGGTTGCAGGTTATCAACTGCGCAGCAATTATTCCCCCCGCAAATGTTTCCCATTCCTCCGGCTTTTCACCGACAATTAACCATACAAACAGAACAATGTTTGTTATTACGATGGGCACATCCGCCAGCCAGAAACTTTCAAGATAGTTCTTCCTTTCTATCTCATCTTTGTGTATATGCGATAATATATAATCCAGGGTATAGTAGACGAAGCTCAGTGCACAACCACACATCAGCGCATACCAGTGATCGTGTTTCCAGATTATGCCAAGCGTAAAGAAAATACCAGAGACCGGCAGGAAAACAGACATTACAATCAGCGTAACGACATATTTCGTTTTTTTACTGCTCCCGATTTCATTCAGCTCGTTCCAATAGTACCACACAAAACAAGCGGACCAGGTCAGGGCTGCTAATTCCCAAACATCCCAGATAGTCTTGCAATGGTGTGCCTGCAAAAAACCATTCGGATCGGTAAGTTGTTTACTCAGCAAGAAAGCGCCGGCTAAGATGATCACTCCTATAAAGGAAATTATTATTAACCCCATATTCTGCGAACTTTCAGCCGCGACCCCGGCACCGACATCCGCCGCACCAGCATCTTTTGTTAACGTTTTCTGTAGTGCACCCGCGTCCTTCTGTGACCCGTTATTTTCCTCCTGCAGTTTTTTCTCATTTCCCGGGTTTCCATTCCCGGATGTTTCCGGTGTAGGTTTGGTTGAATCTTTCATATTATAGTAAGGTTCTTAGTTTCTGATAAATTTCATGAAATTCACGGGTGTAAATAAGTTCGGCTCTCCTCGGTCTCTCGAACGTAATTTTTACAACATCTGCAATAGCGGCTATTGGTCTTTCCGGCAGAACAAAAATTACGTCGCTCAAAAGAATTGCTTCCGCCAGGTCGTGCGTAACCAATACGATTAACTTACCTGGCTTCCCTGCTATCTTCAAAATGACTTCCTGCAATTCCTCTCTTGTTTCTGCATCCAATGAGCTGAAGGGCTCATCCATTAAGAGAATGGGGGCATCCACCGCCATTGCCCGACCGATGGCTACCCGTTGCTGCATCCCCCCGGAAAGCTCTTTGGGGTACGCTTCTAACCTGTCCAGCAAGTCCAGTTCCCCTGCAATCCGTTTCACAATGTCATCTTTACCTGCACTTTTTTTTATTTCCAAACCAAACGCAATGTTCTCATATACATTCAACCACGGAAAGCAGGTAAAGTGCTGGGGTACCAGGGATGTTTGTTGTGTCGGCCCGGCTACAGGGATATTATTCACCGTCACGGAGCCGCTACCGGATTTTTCCAGGCCCGAAACCAATCGTAACAATGTCGTTTTCCCTGAGCCTGATTTCCCGATGAATGTGACAATTTTATTATGTTCATCGACCGGCAGCTCCAGAGAAAAGTTTTTAAAAACGCCAATTTCTTTCTTTGACTTTTTCTCAATAAATGTCTTTGTCAGATTTTTAAATACAATTGTATTATGTGCAACGCTACCTAGCTCCATCTGATAAAGTACTTTTTTGACTGTTTGAGAATATAATCGAATAACGATGCAATGAGCGCAATGACGATTAATAATCCAAACACTTTTGCCGAGTCCTGTGTCCTGCTTGAAATATAAATCAAATAGCCGAGCCCTGTCTGCTCTTCATTCCCATTGATATATTCAACCAAAACAATATATGACCACATCAACGAATTTGAAACTATCACAGCATTATATATCTGTGGTAATGCCGACGGAAATAAAACTTTAGTAAAAAGCTGAAAGTTCGTTGCCCCTAAATCTTTCGCCACATCAATATAATCGACGTTATGGACGTTGTGTAATGCATCACGGACAAGCAGAATCATATAGAATACTGAAACCAGGAAAAGGAAGATAATTTTTGCACGTTCCTCAATGCTGAACCACAAAACAACCAGCCCCAGAAACCCTGTTACCGGAACACTTTTAAGACCACTTATAATACCCCCCAGCAGGCCATCAGCCAGCCTGGATACGCCCATGAGTGAACCTATAATTATTCCAGACAGCGTCACGAGGAACATCGCAGAAAGCACACGGTAGGTGCTTAATACTATCGCTTTTTGTAACCATCCCTTCTCTATCAATTCAACCACTCCGTTATAAACCTGCGCAGGCGATGGAAGAAATACCGGCTTTATCATTTTCAATGACGAAACCCAGGTCCAGGCGATCAACAGCACGAGAGCGCCTATCACACTCAGTGCATACCTTGTTTTAAAGAAACTAAAGCGGGTATCCATCATGCCTTATTTGTTATGCAAATTCCTGATGAACCTATCGGTCACGGCGTTCTGCGGACTCAACGTATCCTCGATAAACTTCCTGTCCAACCATATTCCACCTGCTTCCCGGAACAGATCGTAGAGCAATGGATTTGTGCCATCGACACCAAACATTTTAACATTGTCCCCCAGTTCTGTAAGGTCAACGTTATTCATGATAGACAAGGTCTTTTCTTCCCCTATTTCATTAAACAGTGGTTCATTCTCCATGAGCAATTTTGCCGTGTACTGCGGATTTGCTTTTGCCTGTTTTGCACCGTCAAACCAACCATCCACGAATGCCTGAATCACTTCCGGGTGAGTGTTGATAAAATCCTCACGGGCTACCATCAGGTCCGACAATATGTGATTGTATTTTGCGCTGGAGACCAGTACATGACTGCCTTTCCTTTCTTTGAGGGCATTCGCCACATCGGGTTCCCACACGACGCAGGCATCTACCTGGTTGGCCACAAAATCCTGCCGCGCGTCCGGGCTTGCATTTTTGCCAACAATTGTCTTTCTCAGGTCACGTACCTGCTGTTCGGAAATTGCGGAATGCCTCATTACATATTCATAAAACCAGTCGGATGGGGTTAACTGTGCCAACGCTACTTTGCGGCCCGCCAGTTGCTCAACTGACTTAATTGAAGAGTCCGCAACGATTGCATCCGCACCTTTTGACCAATCGACCTGGAGGAAAGCCCTGGCAGGAACGCCGCCCTTTACAAAACCCGGCAGTTCATTCGCCCAAAAGTCTACCGTCGACCAGACCACATCCACATCATTTTTACCACCCCTTACAAATGACTTTGCCCGTAAATCTGCGTCTTCAAGCAAGACGAATTCAACCATTATATTGTGATCCTTATAGTAAATGCAGTTTTTGTTTGGCTTAAAACCGTCATTTGCCACGATGCCACCGGCGTAGCCAGGCCAGGAAACAATTCCCACTTTTAATGGCCGACCCAAGAGACCCTGTTCACCTGACAGATCCTTTGTTTTCGGTCTGAAAAAGAAAAACCCAATAATCAATAAAACGGCAAGGATCACAACAGTAATTCCAAAGAGAATCTTTGGCCGGTTTTCGTGTGGCATATTCTAAATTTTAAAATTTTTAGCTATTCCCAGGTATGTACCAGCAACCAGAGAACCAATGCTAGAAGCGTTCACTATCTCTTTTATTTTCCGGCTTACCAGTTATCTCAAGTTGCGTAATTTTTAGCAAAAAGGAATGCAAAATGAGAAATTTTCCTTTTGACTTGTTATTTAAATGAGATTCCATGAGCAGATGATCAGTTCTTCGATATTTGTTTTCGACAGTAAGATAAGCGATGTTCAGGAGCGGTTTACAGGTATTTATACCTGTGCAGGTATTACATGATTTTTAATTTTTTCCGGATGATCGCAATCGCCCGTACACGCAGATTGCGGACGGTGTGGTGAGAGACCTGCATCAGTTTGCTGATTTCGCGGTCGGACTTGCCATATATGTAGGAAAGACTGAAAACATCTTTTGTTCGCCCCGTTAATTTTTCTGCGACCGGGTAAATTGAACGCAGCATTTCAGCCCGGACAATTTCCAATTCATTTATTGCCGCAACGGGATCTATCAACTCCAGTTCTGTATGATCTGCCACCACAACGATCTTTCGTTTGCGTACCTGGCTGATGCAGGTATGATGTACCGTTGTATATAAATAGGCACGGATGGCCTCGGGTCTATTGATTGTTGCTTTGCGATGCCAAAGGTTTGCAAAGGCGTCCTGCACGATATCTTCCGGTTCCATCCCTTTTGGCGAAATCTTCCTAACAAAAAAACACAGTGAGCGAAAGTACATGCGAAAGAAATAATCATAGCCCTTCTCCTGCCCGAGGCGAAAGGCTTTTGCATAATCATTAATATTGTCTGTTGCGCCGAAGGGCACTATATAAAAACGATGATGACATACGAAATGAGTCTTTATACATGCCGACGAGTAGCCATATATTCTGTATCGTGAAAAGAAGCGCAAAAAAATGGCGCAGGTCTCCACTTACCGCATTAGAGGCCCTAGGAGGCCTAGTCACGAATAAGGGAGCCCACGCCTAAACGTGAGCTCTTGCTTATCATCTCGTGACAATTAAAAATTCCTAGGTTTCTAATGCGAGACTCAAAGCGAAAGCTTCAAATACTTTTAGTCAATATGAAGATTCGCAAAAATAATTTGATGTCGTCGTTAAACAACATCAAGTGCAAAGTAATAAAAAAATTATTAAGGGGTAATATATTACCACATAAAAGAATTTGAAAATAATCACTTTTCAGCCTGAATAAAATTTGATGGCTGACGTGGCTTACAAAGAGGTTCGTACTAAAGTCGGGCAGTTGTTTAAGAAATATCGAAAACAACGTAAGCTGAGCTATCGGAAAGTCGAAGCAATTACTGGAATTGATCATAGTTGGATAAGTAAGTTTGAAAAAGGTAAAGTCAATTTTGAAATTGATACTCTTTTAAAACTCGCCTCAGGGTTGAGGATTCAACTAAAAGATCTTGTCGATTTCCATCATTCTTATGTTGATGAATAGGGGCAAAAAGCTTTTTTCATTCAAGTGAATTCTCAACATCTCTTAAAGCTTTGTATTAATTGCGACAAAATTTGCTACCACTCTGCTATAAGGATGGATATATAATTTACTTTTCAAGATGTTACATACGTGCGGTTTAGGGATACTCACCCTATTAATGTGATCTAAATTAGTTCTAATGAGTCAATGAATTCATCTTAAATGTGACGATAGTGTTGTTAGTTTCTTCTTGTCTCGTCGTATCGTTTTATCGGTTGTCGCGCATTTGCTGGCAGTGCAATCATTTGGTTTTTCGGTTGACCATTTGGGTTATTGGTATCATCTATGGCCGCTTATCGATGATTGGCCTTTCGTCATATTTGTGGACGGGTTGTTCTGAAGCTTTTTTCTTGTTGGGAGAATATAGGAAATGAAGAAAACAAAGGCAACTATATTTTGTTTAGGAAAAGTCTCGTTATGGGACTATTGGTAATTCAATTGTAAATTCAGTTCCTTCAATTGGCATTGATGTAACTTTTATTTCTCCACAATGTGCTTTGATTATATCATAGCTCAGACTTAAGCCGAGGCCTGTTCCCTGACCTGTTGGCTTTGTAGTAAAGAATGGTTGGAAGATTTTATCGATGATGTTTTGCGGTATGCCGTTGCCGTTATCTGTGATGCTAATTGTTATTTTGTTTGATTGTTTTATTGTTTCAACAGAAACTACACCTTCAAATTTTTTTCCTTCGGCTTGCAGAATGTTGTTCTTTACATTGACCGCATCAAACGCATTGTTGTATAGGTTCAACAAAACTCTGCCAATATCTTGCGGAATGATGTTTATTTTTTCGATCGACGAATCAAAATCGGTTTCTAAGTTTACGCTAAATGAGCTGTTCTTACTACGAACTCCGTGATAGGCTAAGCGTAAATATTCATCAGCTAATGCGTTAATGTCTGTTAGTTCCTTGATCCCGCCACTGCTACGACTATGTTGCAACATGTTTTTTACAATTGCGTCGGCTCTTTTTCCGTGCAATACTATTTTCTCGTTATTGTGGTATATATCACTCAATAGTTCTTGCTCTGCTCCAGACTGATTTTTTGAATTTTGAAGCTCCTCAATCAACTCATTGTTAATTTCACCGAAATTGTTTACGAAGTTTAATGGATTTTGAATTTCATGGGCGATGCCTGCAGTCAACTGCCCAAGGGACGCCATTTTTTCGGACTGGATAAGTTGGGATTGGGTCGATTTCAGACTTTCGAGAGATTTATTAAGTTCCGAAGTTCTTTGCAAAACTTTCTTTTCAAGTTCCTGGTTTTGAATTTCGATCAAAAAGTTTTTTTCTATTTCCTTTTCCCTTAAAATCTTTTCATTCTCCAATTGTTGTTTCGCGGTTTCCTTTCGCAATTGCAGGTATTGTAAAATTAGAATCCAGGAAAAAGAAAGGGCAAACCAGCAAACGCAAATTGTGTTTATGATATCAAACCAATTTACAAACACATCTATTGCAGGTGGATACGGGATCGAGTATCTTTCAAGACGGAAATCGTAAGAAATCATGATTGCAAATCCTACTGTCCAGAAAACAAAAGAAGGTATAGTTGATATAAATAGAATTCTAGTAAAACGATCATGCTTATTGATAAAATAGAACAATGTGCATGCTACAATGATAATGCTGATATTGAAGATAAAGCTGACGGCATAAAAGGTAGAAATTCCGGCCTCCCACGTTAAGTGAGGCATTACGAAAAATCTGACAACGAATCCGATCATTTGAATGAGCGAGGCAATTTTTAAAACTTTATCCCATGTGGGATGATATAGATATGTTTTGAGAAAATGTCTTACAAATTGTGATATAAAAAGCACCCCCGATGCTTTTACCATAGTATAAATAAAGAGCGAAATTGCCGGCCTTTCCTTAAAAACAATATTTAATACCAAGTCTCTGAAGCCATCAAATGAAAAATACGCCAGGAATAAAGCGTAATACATAAATACTTTATCCCGCGTAATA
The DNA here is from genome assembly GCA_049840875.1 of Chitinophagaceae bacterium. Lineage (GTDB taxonomy): Bacteria > Bacteroidota > Bacteroidia > Chitinophagales > Chitinophagaceae > JAFDYH01. The sequence goes on from JASGJE010000019.1 coordinate 277,255, forward strand.
ATAAAGAATGACAATCCAAGAATAATTGCAAAAAACATTAAACCAACAGACAAATCGTTAAATCTTTCTCCTGAATATAGTTTGCTATATTCAGAATCGTACATTGTTCGAATATCATCAGCTGTATGAATTGAAAGTTTGATACTCTTTGGATAACTAAAATAATAATGATTTTCTATTCTTGAATAGACTTCAATTTCCTTACCTACTTCAATCGTAAAAGGAATATAGTTCAGTTTTTTTACCCCGTCTTTTATGCTCCACCCGACAAGGTTGCCCGTTACAAAATGTGTCCAATTAAAGGTTGATCCATTAATATAATAGTCTGTCCGGTTCCGCGTTTGCGATATTTTCAAGGTATACCTGGAGAGGTACCGACAAGTTATTACGGAGCTTAAACCTTAGCCAATAAAAATTTATATAGTGATTAAGTACGGATCCTGCCTGTACGTTTTTAAAGCTATCTCCAAACGGCTGGTGTATGACATCATTAAACGTGAGTTTACCATTAGAATCTGGAAGAAGTTGCCATGCATCGTTATTGATACTGTAAGGAGAAATTAAATCTCGGCCTATTTCATAGGCCTGAGGCAAATTTCCCTGAGATAATGAACTAATAGTTGCAAGGGAAGTAACTATCATGAAAATAAGAATCCTCATAGCAATTGATAATGGCTTAGCTATTGGTCTCGATTGAATGAATTTCCGATTTATTTTTGAATAAAGGATTATTTATTGTTTGGGAAAGATATTCGATTGCATTAGTTGGAAGTGATAAGTATATAGGATCGAATTTCCTTTTCCAAACATGTCGCCTATAGAGGTATTGTGCCAGTGCGGCGCGCATTTAGTTTGTTTGGAAGACCGATAAGGGCGGAATCGAGAGACTGCTAATTTATGCGACGGAGATAATATCTGCGACTATACATGTGACTGCCAAAAAAGAGATATTTCTTTCTTTTGTTATAGCGCTTTGTCTTGGTGATTTTCTTGCCGCTTTTGGTGTAACCAAAAAAAAGCTTGTGATGGCCGACATAGAAGAGCTTCTGGTAAACTATTTTGATTCCTTTAAAACTGGTCTTGTATAAAGTATCAGAGATCAAAGGCCCCCGAGCGTCATTTGAATCCAGTTCTTCTTTATCAAATGTCATGTACAGCTTGTGTCCGTATACCTGGTAATGACCGGTTAAGCGGTGATAAATAAGATCGCCTTGAAAAATGAACTCCAACGAACTATCTAGTTTTAGTTTAACTGTTGTTCCGAAAAAACCAAGTGTAGCGAAATTTGTTCCATACTTACCAGTGAGATTTTTTGTAGAACAACAGGACGAGAGTTCGGACAAAATGAAACAGAATAAAAGGGAAGAAAAGAGTTTTGACATTGATTTATGATAGTTTGTAGTGTTGGCGCCTGCCTGCCGGCAAAGACAGGGTTTGCTCGTCACAAGTCATTACGCAACAACTACTACTGGAGTGATTATTTTGGAAGACCAACATTGGCGGAAATACAGAAACTGGTAGAAAATCTCCAATCTAATGTCGGAGTTCATCAAAGTAAAAAATTGTACGCTTTAAGTTTATTATTTTGATTTGTTCCATTGGAATAATATCAGTTACTTGTTTGTTTTGGTGAAAGATGTAAATGAAGCTATTTGTTTTCCCGGCCATATAGTCTGTTTCAGTTGATAAAATTTTTTCACCTTTTTCTAATTCAACTACAGTGCCGATATATAGTTTATTAAATTTGGTATTTGAGATTTCGTTAAATGATATACATAGTGTAATTAGAACAAAAATTAAAATCCCTAACAACGCCAACCAGAGGGAATTTGGAATGAATGACCTTTCTTTCGAAACCATCTGCCAAAAATAAAAGAGAACAACTATTACTATTGAGATAAAGGTTCCTAAAAAGTATTGCTTTGCGATGTTTAACCCTGCACTTCCATTAGAATATACAAATATGAAAGAGAATGTTATTCCCAAAACAACGCCGAAGGAAATCGCAATAAATAATGCCTTTTTTGGCCACTTTTTTTGGAATAGGCAATAGACAATTGTAAGAAGGAATAAAATACCAGGAAAGCAAAGCAGCCCTACTATTATATTTATTTGCAGAAATGAGGTTAAGATTTCAGAGAAGTTTAAGTAACTTATTATATCAACATTAAAAGCGTAATAATAAACCCAAAGACGTAATATGCCCAAGAATATCAGCGTAGGGCCGACCAAAGTGATTACTTCTTTCCATTTTATGTTCGTCGGAATTTTGAAAAATTGATTCATTTGAACAGGTTTAGTTTTGAACAAAGCACATAAATCGTATTTCTCATTATACTGGACGGGAAAAGTCATTCTCGCACATAAGTCGTAGTCGACGCAGGTTATTAAGATAGTTATAATATTGTAAAAATGCAAGCACAATGAATATTGAGAAAGGGTTTGCAGTCATGCTGCAAGTTATCTTCTTGAAGCCAGTTGTTTTGTTTGGATTAATAGAAAATTCTATTTTGAATTAGACTGCTTATGTCATTTTTTTTGTGCTCTTAAGTATGAAAGCAATAGCCTAAAATCAAAGTTGATCTCATTGCTTTTGTCCTTTAAATTTAGCGGTGGGTTGAAGTGATTTATTAATTCAATTTCTATTCCATTAAAATTTGAAGTCGGTAAAAAATACATTATCAGATTTTCACACATCCATTCGGATAATTTAATCTCATCTGCGTTCCCAAATTTTTTTTTGCCAGTGTTTGGATCGCTATCTCTTGGAATTAAATTGTATCCGAATAGCACTCCCAAACTTTTCCGCAGGGTTGAGCGACCTGCATTATTTCCTTTGAAATGTTGTTTAAAGTCTCTCGTTCTTAAACTAACACTGGCAATGCCTGTATAAAGTACCTGTAATCCGTCAAATTGAGTTAAAATGGGTTTGGCTAAAATATCGGGGAGTTTTGATACTTTCTTTAGACAAATAATATAGTTTCCCGAGCTATTTGCAATTATCGTCTTGTTGTTGATTTTAGGGTCGAAACGATTTGCTTTAAAATTGGCAAGAATGGACTCAAACCTTTTAATTGATTGCTTTACGGGAAATTTCTCCGCTACTATGTCTGGTTTCCCAATTGGTTTTGTTACTGGTGATGAGTCCACGTACTTCCCGTTTTCAATTTTAATAAGGCCTAAAAGAACGAGAGCTTCAAAATCGGCAACCGTATAGCCGGACCTTTTGTGACTAAAGTCTGAATAGTGAAAACCAATATTCCGGATATTTTGTCTAATGCTTTTTTGCTTTTCTGGTGACGCAAGAATCTTTTCTGCTATTAGCTTTTTGATTTGCCGGATTTCAAAATTGGTAAATGTTTTTTTTCCTTTCATTTAGCAGAATTTTTGTTACTCTTCTTTTGGCTTAAAGTCTGTCTTATGCAAACTTCGAGAGCACGACACAATTTGAAGTTTAATACCTGATGCTCTTACCATTTAAATTTTCCTGAAAATTTCCTCATCAAGAGATTTGTCGAATGCATATTCAAGGAGTTTAGGATAATTCACTATTAGACCATCAAATCCGATTTTTTTGAGGATTAATGCAGCAAGTAAAGTATACAAACGTATAATTATATAGTATGTACCACCGACAGGAATGTTTTGGTCATTATCATTTAAAAAAGGAATATTACCATGAAGAAAGTCATTACGGTGTCCGATAGCTTTTTTGTCTTCACTACTCAATTTAATATTTAACATTTGAAAGGGTTTAGTGAGTTTGGCAGTATTAGTCGGTTTGTTATAATCCATTATTCGGCTCTTGATTATATTAAATCCTTCTTCGTCGATGCCTGTTTTGTTGAAGTCCAAAACGGCAAGAAGTTCGCTTCTTATTTTTTTTGCTTGTTGTTTGTCTTTTACAGGATTCAGCTTATCAGTATGATTTTCTACCAGTATTTCTGTCAGGCTTTCTAAAGCTATTGCCAGACCCGCAGGCATCATTATTAATGACGAAGCCATCGATTCAATAATTAGTAAGACTACTCCAGTAAACTCTCTCGAATCGTATAACCATTGACAAAGCTTGGAAAATTGTTCCGGCGAAAGAGGTTGTAACAGTTCTGAGAATTTTTCTGCTTCTTTTTGATCGGTTATCATTCTGTGACCATTAGTTAGAATCGGTGTATAATGGGTAGACATCGATCGGCCAAACTGACAATAATAAATGTGATCCGGCGTTTCGAGATCGGAATTCTTGTACATAAAGAAGTAGGCTTCATCACGAGAAAAGGTGCCTGACAAATAGCCTAATGCAAGCATTGCAGAATAACTATAGTTTTGAAAGTCTGCAAACTTGAAGTAGGACGTACTGTCAATAATCAAAAACCATTTTTTCCCCTGACCCTGGTGGATAAAAAGATCTAACGTTGATTTATTATAAGATATCCTTAGGCAGCGGGGACTGTCTAATTTTTCTGTTGAATAGCGAAAAGGGGTAAGTTGATTATCAAACGAGATTTCTTTCTTTAGAGGAACGATCAACCTATAGTAGCCAATTTCGTTAGTTGAAAAACCTTCGGTATTAAATTGAAAGATTTCAATCTTAGATTCTTCACGTGAGATCGACGTAATTAGTAATTTATTTACATGTAAAAGATAATTACTGGTAAGAAGTTTTACCTCTTTAATTTTATTAAGGTGATATTGACCGTCAGGCTCTTCAATTGTGAGTCTAAAGCCGCTATTATTTTCATTACTCAGTTTTCCACGAAAATTATCCACGATGTGCCCAGGTTTTTGAATAACTACGGATTGACCTGTATTCAAAAAACCGTATGAAAGGAGAGTCTGATCAAGTTGTTTACAGTTTTTGTCATCTGAAGGTATACTTGTCATGAATTAAATAAGAAGTTTAAGAATTACAATCGAATGCAATTGTCTAATTCGGAGATAGTATTTTCTACTCTTGAGCCCCTTAATGCTTCTTGTTTTTCAAATCATAAGGTATTAATTAAGGCAACCGAGGTTATTAATGAAATTTCCCACCTTGTTTACTGCTGGGTACTATGTTATCAATATCTATTTTAAATTCACGAATTGCTGTTTCCCATAAGTCATATAACTCCTGCATGAAAATCAAATTTACAAGTTCAACATCGGAACTCTTTCCAACTTAGAGACTCTTTTAACATTCATGCTGTTGTGTTATGAAGTGCCATTAAAATTTCTCCCTATAAATAAATTTAAGCCATAAAGTAACTTCATCAAACACATAATTTCAAAGGCTCACCACACTTCGTCAAGCTCAGTGTGTGACAGGCAACAGCTTCACTATACCGTTGGAGATTTTTCGAAGAGGGTTTCGTGGGTGGGGATGTCGTACATGAATGGGAGGAATAACTGTAGAGACTTTGCCTGGCCGAGTAAGATGGAAGTGCATTGCATCTCGGTGAGATCGCAAAGGATCTTCCAGGCTGTGACGGACTGCATCCCTTGTCTCTGCACGGGGACGACGGACGGATTTCCACAGAATGAGAAAACATTCTTCAATCTCAGCTTTTAAATGAAATGATAGAGTTCTTTGAAAGCCCCCTCCATCTCCCCCTACAAGGAGGGTAATCGAAAAGTGATGCCGGTGCAAACTTTTTCCGAGTATTGTTTGCTGATGTCTGTGGCGCCGATCTCGACGAGGAGATCTTCTATTTTGCTCATGCTGCGGGTGGCGTCGATAGTGGAAGTGCAATTTTTTATGTTCATTGTTACTGATTTTTTATTGCGGTGAAATTGTTTGTAGCCTCTTGCCTTTAACTCCTGAAAATGATTGATGACCTGCAGCTTGATAGCGATCTTCAACAAGTTTGATTCATCGTTTTTACTAATGGGTTGTCTGAATTATTCGATAAATACCGATTCCATAACTGTGTAAGCGAATACTGATTGGAGCTGCTGACCTGTGCGCTGCGGATTGACCTGGCTTTTGTGATCGTGTCTTCATCCACCTGCAGCTGTAGCGTTTGAAATGATTTTCACTGTTGTCTTTAAAGACAGTCATTCCATTTAGAAAACTGTCGTATAACGATTGCAGTGGCGTTTCCTGCGGTTGTTTCCTATTGTTGGGTTTGCTGTTCCAATTGAGTGCAGTAAGCCCCCATTTGTCTGCTAATGATTTCCAATTGGCAATCCTGTTTTTGCCCTGAATCTTCTAATTTCTCAAACTAGTGGTCAATTCGAATTGGTCACTTTCCAATGAAAAGTATCGATAAAAAACGTCACTACTTTCAAATTGATTTTGCTACAATTTTAGCTACCATTTCGCGATAAGTAATACTCATATATTGAATATCAAACTCCTTTAGCGGTAGTGCTTAGTGACAACCTGCCCATCACCTAATCTTTTTTTAAATTTCGGAAAGATGATTTTATTTCGACTATAAACAAAATAATACGTATATGCGTGTTGAAAGGACTGCTGAGTGAATTTTTTCTTTGGTCGATAATATTTTCTTAAACCTACTTTTAGAATTTAATAAAGCCAAAAAGTTGGGCTTTAGGATGAGATAAAAATTGAGTGTTAATCAAAGTTAAGTCACGCCCGGTTCGCTTATTTTTTTGCAACCACTCAACTTTGAGCTATCTGAATTTGCCAAAATCTATTAATTTTTTCAAAAATTGTTAGTAGGTCTAACGAATTCCTGCGACATACTGTTTCGGACATTGTCTAACTTAACAGTATGAAAAGGGATAAGCAGCCAAAAGATATTAAATCAGCCTACCGGGTATCTTACCTGATGGCGGCTTATCTAAAAAAAACCATTACTCCCAAAGAACAAGAAGAGCTGAATGCGTGGATTGCAGAAGGAGAGGAGAACCGGCTTTTATTCGAGGAACTAACAAATTCTGAAAACTCCGAGAGAACACTGAAAGAATATGAAGCGAGTGATCCAGAAGAGTATTTAGCGAACAGTAAAAAGAATCTCGAGTTTAGTCCGCCCGCTCCAAAACTCAATATGACGTTTGTTGGTATTGCTGCGGCAACATTGATTATTCTTGTTGTTTTTGTTTTCCTGAAACCATTCAGTAAAAAGACCGGTAAGCAAGATGAAATTGTCAAGGCCTCTCCAGATTTATTACCCGGAGGTGATCAAGCCATCCTTACATTCAGTGATGGAAAGGTATTTAATTTAGGAAAGATAAGAGACACTGTCATTGATAAAAGTCACTCGATCGGGATAAAAAATGGATTATTTTCCTATCCGGAAAAAGTTCCTGACAAACTCGATTATATTGAAATCAGTGTTCCCCGAAAAGGATTTTATAAAGTTAATTTACCCGACGGTAGCATCGCGTGGCTTAATTCGTCATCTTCTATCCGTTATCCTACATCATTCATCGACGCAGAGCGAAAAGTTTCAGTTACCGGTGAAGTTTTCCTCGACGTGAAACATATTGATAATTACCCTTTGAAAGTAGAAGCAAATGGCATCATGACGGAAGATATCGGTACATCTTTCAACATTAACAGTTATGCAGATGAGGAGAGCCTGGCAGTGACACTTGTTGAAGGTAGTATTCAAGTTTCGACGTCAAAGGAATCGAAGACGATTCTGCCAAATGATCAGATCAAAATTTCCCGAGTCGGTGTGGTGACTATTGTTCCGAATGTGAATGTGCAGGAAATTACGGGGTGGAAGAACGGCGAATTTAAATTCGTCAATACAGCGCTGCCCGTAATTATGCGCCAGGTTGCAAGATGGTACGACGCTGAGGTTGTTTATAAGGATAGTGTCAACATCCATCTCAATGCAACTATCAGCAGGGGAGTGCCCGTATCACGGTTACTCTACCTGTTATCACAAACCGGTGATGTACATTTTGAAATAGAAGGAAATAAAATTTTTGTCATGAAATAAAAAGGGCTGCCCAGAAAAAAAGCCAGCAGTGCTCTCAACACCGCCGGCCGGCGTCTGGGCTATCCCAATCAGAAAATCTACCAGGACCATCTATTGTATAACCCAAACTTAACAAAGCTATGCAACTGCATTTGTATTGCAATGGGCATCCATTGTACTTAAACTTGAACCGAAGAACCTATCTTACTATGAGAATTATCAGTATCCTGCTTTTTGCTGCGGGTATCCATTGCTCGGCGAGAGGATTTTCCCAACAAATAACTCTATCCTTTCACAATGCAAAGCTCACTGAAGTTCTATACGCGCTGGAGAATCAAAGCAAATTTAAATTCATTTACAGTGCAGAATCGATGGCTGCTTCATTGCCTGTAACAATTGAAGCGAAGAATGAATTGTTTGAAAGCGTTTTAAAAAGGTGTTTTGATGGACAACCACTGATATATAATATCGAGGAGGCTTTTGTAATCATAAAAACAAATAAGCAAGCAGCGACGCGAACTGCCGCTTATACACCAATTCATGGAAAAGTTTTAAATGAATACAATGAACCTGTAGTGGGCATAACAATCAGTGTTAAGGGAACGAACAAATTGACGGCTTCAGATGTAAAGGGAGAATTTGTGTTAACGGACGCTGCCATCGGCACTCTCTTAGTTATCAGTGGCGCAGAAATCGAAGACCAGGAAGTCAATGTTTATGCTGATAATATTGTTATCAAAGTAAGAACCAGGATTGGAGAATTAGATAAAGCAATAGTAATCGGATATGGTGAAACTACGAGGCGTGTCAGCACAGGCAGCGTGACGAAAGTTGGTTCCGACATAATCAGTTTACAGCCTGTTTCAAATCCTCTCGCCGCCCTTCAAGGGCGAGTACCCGGTCTTATAGTTACATCAACAAGCGGTTTGCCCGGTGCGTCATTTAATGTGCAAATAAGAGGACAGAATTCACTAAACCCAAACCCAAATGAAATTTATGTGAATCCGTTGGATAATCCTTTGTTTATAATTGACGGTGTCCCTTTTGCACCCCAGAATACCAATACCAACCTGTATTCTTCCGCTGTCTCACCTGGTTTAAGCCAACTGTATCAAAATCCCTATGGCGGAATCAGTCCGTTCAATAGTATCAATCCAAACGACATTGAAAGTATCGAGATACTCCGCGATGCGGACGCCACCGCCATCTACGGATCGAGAGGTGCAAACGGAGTAATCCTTATCACCACAAAAAAAGGAAAAGAAGGAACAACACGATTTAACATTAACCTGAATAGCGGCATTAGCAGGACTACCCGAACGATGTCAATGATGAATACCCAGCAATATTTACAGATGCGAAGAGAAGCAATCGCTAATGATGGGTATGTGCCAAGCAATGATCCCTACGATCCCGGTTACGCACCAGACCTATTGGTTTTCGATTCTACAAAATTTACTGACTGGAAAAAATATTTTTTGGGCGGGAATGCGCAGGCGACTGATCTTAATGCAAGCCTTACAGGGGGCACAAGTAATACCCAGTTCTTAATCGGAGCGGGATTTAACAATCAGTCTTCCATTTTGCCTGGTGATCTTGGTTACCGACGGGGATCATTCAATATGAATTTTAAGTATACTTCACCTGACAAGCATTTTTCAGTTGAAGTATCTTCCAACTATTCCAGCGACAGAAATAATTCTTCGTCTGCACCAGATATACTTCAGGCTTTTACACTTGCACCTAATAATCCAAATCTTATAGATGAAAATGGAAATCTTGTCTGGAATTATAAAGGCGTTTCTATTAAGAATTCCTTAGGCTATCTGAAACAAAAATATCTCTCAACCCATAATAATCTTATAAGCCATTTGCTCGTTAACTATGAAATCATTCCGGGGCTGAATGTGCGCACCAATTTTGGATATAGTCAGTTTACTGGTAATGAAACATTGCAAGTTCCGAGATCAGCCCAAGATCCAGCCCTTAACCCAACTGCGTATGCCTCTTTCGGAAGAAATCAATTTGATGCATGGATTATGGAACCCCAACTGGAGTACCGGAAACCAATTTCGAAGGGAAAACTAAGCCTACTTTTCGGGAGTACTATTCAACAAAATAGCAATTCAAGAAACAGCGCTGACGGATACGGCTATGCGAGCGACATTTTACTTGGATCTATATCAGGAGCGAGAATAACCTATAATTCAGATGGCTATTCACAATATAAATACGTTGCTGCGTTCGGACGAGTAAATTATATCTGGGACAATAAATATATTCTCAATTTAAACGGGAGAAGGGATGGTTCCAGCCGTTTCGGCCCAGGTAACCAGTTCGGCAATTTTGGTTCTGTTGGTGCGGCGTGGATTTTTTCGGAAGAAAAACCTTTTAAGAAACATCATACTATTTTTAGCTACGGAAAATTTAAAGCAAGCTATGGTACTACCGGAAACGATAATATCGGAGACTACCAATATCTTACCCGGTGGGCTACCAGCACCCAGACAAACGGCGTTGTTTTTATGGGAAATAACACCTATCTCCCACAGAACCTTTCAAATCCAAACTTTAGCTGGTCAATAACCAAAAAATTAGAAGGCTCAATGGAGGTGGGATTTTTTAAAGACCGCCTTCTACTAAACGTTACATGGTTTCATCATCGCAGCAGTAACCAGTTAATTACATATTCTTTGCCTTCCCAGTCCGGGTTTACAGGTGTAACGGAAAACTTTCCCGCGGTTGTACAAAATACAGGTGTCGAAATCTCCGGCAACATTTCAATTGTCAAACAAAAGAGTTTTACGTGGTTATCTTCCCTTGCAGTTACTATTCCGAGGAATAAATTGATCCGTTTCGCCGGAATCGAAAATTCAAGTTATTACTACCTCTACACAGTTGGCCAACCGTTGGACATGCTCAACCGTGTCCTGCTTTCCGGGGTTAATCCATCTACGGGAGTATATGAATACCACACCAAAGAAGGTAATTCAATTTCTCCCAACACGACTGAAGATGCGGTGGTTATCGGTAGCAGTGGACCCAAATATTATGGCGGAATAAATAACAGTTTTTCGATTAAGGGATTCCAGGTCGATTTATTTTTTGAATTGCGAAAACAATTAGGACAAAATTATCTAAGTTCAGCGCTAAGTTATCCTTCAGGTTATGTACAGAATCAACCTACGGACCTTCTTCGCCGCTGGCAAAAAGCCGGCGACCAAACAGGCATAGAAAAATTTACTTCAAATCCGAGTTCCGATGCTGCAGTCGCTGCCGTTTATTTCCCTTATTCAAATGGCGCCTATAGTGATGCCTCGTATATAAGGCTAAAAACATTTTCTATTTCGTATAGTATCCCAAACGACATCCTTCAAAAGACCGGATTGCAACGATGCCTTATTTATGTCCATGCGCAGAATTTATTCACCATTACGCATTATAAAGGAAATGATCCTGAAACGCAAAGTTTTTATTCAATCCCACCACTAAAAGCAATTGTAGCCGGATTATCGCTTACTTTTTAATTTAAACATTTATGAAACCTTTTGTCACCTATATAATTATTGTTACAGTAAGTTTTACAGCGGTGCGTTGTAAGAAGCTAATTGAGATCCCTGCACCCAAAAGCCAGCTTGTATCTTCCGATGTATTCAGCGATAGCATTAATGCTACCGCGGCTGTCCTTGGTATTTATACAACGATGAATAGCTATTCGACTATATTTACTTTCGGTAACGGAGGTATAACATTATACACCGGTTTATCATCGGATGAACTCGTACCGTCAAGACAAACCGTCGCAGATAAGGAATTTTATGAAGACAAAATCAGCCCGTCGAATAACTCCAACTGGACACTCTGGATCAATGCCTACAAAATAATTTACCAGATCAATGCATGTATTGAGAACGTATCCGCCAGCAACGCACTGAATACAGCGCTTAAAAACCAACTTACCGGAGAATGTTTATTTATGCGGGGGTTTGTGTACTTCAACCTTGTTAATCTTTTTGGTGATGTTCCCTATCTGACCGGTTCTGCCTATACAATCAATTCTGTAATGCCAAGAACAGGTATGGACTCTGTATATCATGGTATCGTTTCAGATCTAACAATTGCCAGGCAATTACTGACAGCAGGTATATCACCTATACCTGCTCCGAAAATAAGACCTGATAAAAATGCTGCCACAGCTCTTCTTGCGAGAATTTATTTATACACAGGGAGTTTCGCGCAGGCCGAAAGTTTTGCGGGAGATTTGATCAATTCCACCGATTATTCCCTGGAAGCTGACTTAAATAACGTGTTTACATCAGGCTCCAATGAAACTATCTGGAGCCTGCCTCCTTTACAAAAAGGATTTGAAACGGCAGAAGGCTATCAATTCATCCCTTACCTGCCATCAATTATTCCTTATTATATCTTAAACAAATCATTACTGGAAGCATTCGAGCCAAATGATTTAAGGGAAGCCGCCTGGGTGGCAAGCAACACGTTGGATACTTCAATATATTATTATCCATTCAAATATAAACTTAGTTACGATGGTAATTCCACACCAGCAGAGAATACCGTTTATCTCCGACTTGCAGAACAATATCTCATTAGGGCAGAAGCGAGAGCGAGACAGCATAATACAGAAGGAGCATTGAATGATCTTAATGTCATCCGTAGCCGCGCTGCCCTTGAACGTTATACCAATGTCAATGAAGATTCACTCATCAATGCGATCAATCACGAGCGTCAAATTGAATTATTCTGTGAATGCGGCCATCGTTGGTTTGACATTAAGCGAACCGGCACGATAAATTCTGTGCTAACCCTGATAAAGCCAGGATGGGATAGTCATGATACGTTATACCCTGTTCCGGTTACTGAAATCCAGTCTAATCCTTCGCTTCAACAAAACCCCGGTTATTAAGAGTAAATGTATGTCAGCCATGGACCGAATTATATTGTTGCGAATACCGCAATTGAGGCTTGCTATTTTGTTAATATTCATCTCGCTGGACCTTATAGCGCAGGAAAGCAAAATCAAACCGCTTATCAAAGGTGCAACCGTGCCCGACCTGATATTTAAGGTGTATACAGGTGATAGTTTCAGCATTCATCGACTGTCAGATTACAGAGGTAAGATGCTTTTACTTGACTACTGGGGCGTCAACTGCGTCGATTGTATCGGATCTATGCCCAAGATACTTTCACTGCGGGAAAAATTCAAAGACAAGATGGAAGTATTACTTGTTACTCAAAATTCCAGATCTGATATCAAACGTTTATGTAAACGGTTCGAAAAAAATCCGACCGCGAAAAAATGGATCGACGCCAGTTCGCAACTTCCATTTGTGACAGATGATTCCATAGTATATAGACTTTTTCCGCATATCGGCAACCCTGTTCATATCTGGATTGATCCGACAGGGAATTATAAAATGACAGCCTATCCGAGTTCTACCACGATACAGAATATATCAAGTTTACTCAATAATGAGCCTGTTCCACTAGATGAATTACGTTATGCAGAATTTGATAGTTACAGCCCATTGACATGGATTGATTCGTCTTTGCTTGGTTTAAACAATGTGAGATATTATTCCTTTATCACGCGGCATATTGAATTTGGCGGCGGATGGGGTACATTTTTCGCTGTATTAAAAGATACCGTTTCAAAACAACCACTCGGCCTCTCCTGTGTCAATAAAACCATACTTGAACTATATAAGATAGCCTATTCAGAGTGGTTCTCTTCAGAACCTGTAATTCCCGATAACCGCATCATACTTGAAACAATCAACCCGTTTAAATTTACTTTGCCAGAATATTACCCCGATATTGATAAGTGCTGGAAAGAATGGTTTGACTATAACAGTTATTGCTACGCATCAATGGTGTACAATATGCCTCTTCGCGGAATTTATTCAAAGATGCAACAAGATATTGACCGATATTTTAGCGTCATCAGCAGAATTGAAAAGCGAAAGGTTTTATGTCTTGTATTAAAAAGAAGAGGGAGATTAAGAGAAACCTGTCTTTCAGGTGTTCAGGAAGCGCAGCAGTTAAATGATAAGTTAGTCCTTTATAATATACCAATAAATAATCTGCATATTTACCTGGCCAATTGTGCAGCATATAAATTTCCGTTACTTCCTTTTTTTAATGAGGCTGGTAGTAAGGGGAAAGTAAGTTTCTCCTTGCCCATACCGGAGGATTATAAACAAACTTCTTTTGATAAGTTGAACCAAACTCTGTTAAAGTATAATTTAATCCTGTCAAGAGAATATAGAAATATAAATATGCTTATACTTACAGACAAAGGTCTTCCGTAATAAAAGGATAGCACCGAGTGATACTATCCTTTTTAATTTGCTTTTATTCATCATGTCTTTTCTGGCCAAAACCTGAAATGCTGTAAGTACCATTCAAATGTGTTCCTGTAACCTGGGTAGGAAGAAAGCCTACGACACAATTTTTTATAGCCGTCCCGGGACAAGTTCCGGTTGGCGGAGTCTCCGATTCGGGGCCCAAATAACTTACGTCATTATCACCCAGCGTAGTTGCGGGACCCTTTCCCTGAATTGGTCTGGAACCAAACAAGTGCCTGTGGCATTTTTTTGATTTCAGGTTTCTTTTCAGTTGTAAACGCATTCAACCCAACGGCCACCGCAATGGCGACGATTCCTAACAAATACTTTTTCATATTTTTTGGTTTAATTTGATTGCCTACCTTGTTAACCAGGTGTTCGGCGATTCCTGTTTATTATAATAAAGAGTTTTGTATTATTTTTTAACCCGACGATTCCTTCTTAGCTGTGCTAACCGGCGTAACATTGCTCGCCGTGCCGCCCCCAATCCTCTGAATGAAGAAGGGTTTAAGTTGCAGGTGTTATGTTCTCGCCCGATAAATTGCCAGGTAATTCCCTCCGCGCAAGCCGCCAACCGATATAACAGAGTACCGATAGAATTATATTGAATACTAAATGCTGCGTCCATGAGAGTTCTGAAATAACACCACCACAGGAACAAGGCAGTTTATTTGAAAAGCCCAACATGACCGCGATATATATGGTGAAGATGGTCATTATTATGAAAGAAGCCAGTAAGGGAGTTCTAAGTTCTACGTTATAAGTTTTAAGTTTTGAACCCGTAAAGCGGGTGTTTATCTGTGCCATGAATAGAGCGATCGCGATCATGAGTTCAATAACAGGAACGGCCCATGCAATGAGAACACTGATTGGTTGGATTCCTGTGGCTATATTGATCGTGTTATAGAAAAGAGTGTGATGAATGAGTTTGTTTATGCCGGTATAGGTGAAGAGGAAGATTAGGAAATTTGATAATATGCTAATGTGCCAATGTGCAAATTTGGAAAAAGGTGTAGGGTTGAAATCGTGAGACGTGAATCGTGACCCTTCGCCTTTCGCCGGGGTCAGGGTGTGAGAAGACAGGAGATTGAAGGTAGAAGTTTTTTGTTGGGAGTTTGATGTTTGAGGTTGGAGGTTTGATGCCGGCCCTTCGGCGAGCTCAGGGTGATGTGTGGTGTCAGCTGCCGGTTGTGAGGTGTAGGAGTTATGAGTCTTAGGTTTTACGTTGTAGGTTTTGGTTTGAAGGCTACAGGTTTTTAGTTCTGAAACCCCGAGAGAATATAATGCGCCTACTGTCTGCTGTTTTGTGTGGTGTCGTTCTTGCATGTATTAAAGATGCGACTTTTGAAAGGCCGTAGCGGTACGTGCACGGAGTGATTTTGTTTGAGGATGGAAGTATTCGGGGTGGAGTTGTAAGTATTACGTAATAAGTGGTAAGTTATAAGTAATACGCGGTTACGTTCATTAATGTGATAATTTACTGATGTGATAATTGAATGTTACCAGGAAGTAAGAAGACAGGAGAAGAATATAGCCCTTTGTCTCTTTGTCAAGCTTAGGATGAGCTCAGGGCTTTTAAGATGCGCAGCGATCGGAACGATGAAAGGAGCGTCGCAACGGAAGTTTAACCAGGGATTAAATGCCGGGAACCAGATTATAATAACAAATTCTTCCCTGGGTTTTTCTTTTAAAAGTTTTGCATGTATATACAATACTAAAGACTACAAGTGGTGGTTATATAACCACCACCTGTTTCTTATAGATTTTATATACAGTGGGAAAACTTTTAAAAGATATGAGTTTTGAGTAATAACTTGTAAGTGTTGGTAGCAAGGCGTTCGTTTTACTTCTGGATTGACAGATAAAGAATTCAGAAGATAATAGATATTCTCCTTTAGGCCTTCGTGAAGTTCACAACGTCTCGCTACAAGTATATAGAAGAAGCGAAGAAGGATGTTTTATGGTGCGATAACCCAAAAGGGTCAGAAATTCTAAATAATTAAAAAGTCTTAGTCAAAATCCTTCTTTTAATCCTAGTTAACGGCAGATAGTGTTGGTCATGATTCACACATGATATATTTTAGTACTTAAATTGCTGCTGCCTATGGGTCAAGACGGATTTCCGGAGTTTACGCTACATATTGTTTTAGCCACAGCACCACAACACCAGGAAGGCAGATTCAGCCAAAGTATTATTGACACATTTTTTAACCGGTACCGGGACGAAGCAAAATCCTTTTGTAGAAAAAAGGAAGACTCGGACTCTTATGGCAAAGTCCAAGATATCCAGGTCCTTTATAATCCCCTGAAATACTATATACTTGGGAATTATGACCTTTCTTATGTAACACTCATTGACAACTATAAATTCGCACAAAAATTATTTGAACCGCATGCTGATGAAAACGGCAGTGATAAAGAACCGTTTTCTACCCACACATTTCAAAGTTTTACCGGTATAACGCACCATACTACAGAAGAACTGACTTCCTTTTTTTATCACAATAAAAAAACAGAAAAGCCAAAAAGACCCTACTTTATGGCTATCTGTAACCTGAAGCTGAATAATGCCTTTCTTGTTGGAAATGGCAAGGAGTTCCTTTTGCAAGTGCGGAATAGAACACAGGAGTTGATAGCAGCAAAGAACAAATCAGGACACGCGGTTGATTTTTTATTTCTTCAATCTTTCTCCTGGTTTGAAATTTCATTGCTACTTTTTACTGATAACCCGGAAAGTGTCTCTGAGACCTTAAAATCGCTGCGCGGACTATCGATCTGTTCACTCGAAGATCCTGCCAAGCTGGTGCGGGATTCTCTTTATTTTGATATTGAAGAAGGACACGCAGACCTTGATAAAACGGACGTTTTTTCTGACACACATACCTATTTCGGAATTCACTCTGATCTTGTTGATTTGCCTCTCGAAGATGATTATGTAAAAAAATTTATCGCAGGCAACATTCCTTTAAAAACAGAAATCGAATGGCAACTGAAGCCGGGTCATATGGATATGCTCACCAAGGTCCTTGAGCAATGGCATAAGACGCATTCTGAAGTATTTCAATTTTCTCCGCGTTTTCTGCTCGCCGGCAAAAGTGATTATGTGCTGAGAAAAAAAAATGATTTTGCATGGGAGAACGCGTCTGTGATCCGGCTATTGGTAGATCAAGACACTGGCAGAGAAGTATTTAATCACGTCCGTAAACTGAGAACGAAGGTTTCTTTTCTCGATACCGTACCAAAGAAGAAAGACAAACCACGCCAGGTTTTTAACCTGCAGTCTTCCCTGCAACACCTCTGTATAAGTGCGGTAAAGATTGATGAACTTGATGGTTTTCTTAAGGCTCTAAAAGTGTCCAGGCAGATCCGTTCCAAGATATTGAAAATATTTTCGAATTATAATAATGGGATACAAGACCCAATCCTGTTTCCTTTTTTCTTAGATCTAACAATATTCGTCAACGACTTGGCTGTTTTAATTGCAGCTGAGTTTGAAAAATGGCAACAACATCTTGTAAGTTTTGAAGTTACAGACACCCAGGTAAATGATTTGGAAAAGGCGTTAATGAACCGCATCCAGATATTCCAGGAAGGATATAATATCCGTATGATGAATTGCTACCAATTTGAAGATATTACCGATTTTGATCTTGATTTCAACAGTTCTATTCAACAACTATTGTCAGCCTATAGCTCTGTTACGTTTGAACTTGGCAATCTTTTTTATCCGCCTTACAACTACGGGCCCATTGTTCAATTGCATTTGAAGGACACTGTTGCGAACTATATTTCGATTAACTATTATATTCATCACCTCAGTTCACCGGAATTTGTATTTGCAACTATTACGAAAGAGATTCTGAATTTCATGGAGTCTGATCATGGAAATATCAGCGGATTGTATGAGCGTTTTTCCAAACATCTGCCGGAATTAAAAGAAACCGATATTTTTTTAAATTCCTTAATTCAGAATGATGCCATTGACCTTACATATTTATTTAATGACATCATCCGGTTTATTGTCACGTATAATGGTGACTTTAACCTGTTTTATCATTGGTTCTGGTCGTATAACCTGCAAAACACATCTTTGTATGATAAAAGAGGCATGATCAATGAAGCGCATTTTCAAACTGAGCTATTCAGAATATTTTTTATCGCCACTTTTTTTGGGGTAGATGCTAAACAGTTGGAATGTCCTGTGCCTGAATTTTTCACTTACTGGGACCGACATGCAAAAACAGCCCGCGAAGGGGTGGAGGCTTTTATACAATTTATGGACAAAAAATCTATGTCAAAAGATTTCACCCGAATCCTTTGTAAAATTACTGAAGATGCAACTGCCAAAGCAATGCAGGGTGTGGGCGAGCTGGAAAGAAAGCAGGATTGCAACGTGCTTGACCGTCTTCTACTATTAACTAAAAAGTATGGATTGGCATTCAGTGGAAATCTTGCGCGGCTATTGCAGCAAAAGGAAACAGTTTACGAATTATTTTCTTCCGGGGCTGGAGCAGAAATAACATCCCGCAATTCGCTGCTTTATTTTCAATGGCGCATGTACGATTACCTGTCTGAAATTTGCAAACGAAATAAGGAGAAAGTTCTGCTAGTACGACGTAACTGGGCGACAGGAAGACCGTTAAAATGTTTTATCAATTGTGATCAACAGGAACATCTTTATGCAGTCGATCAGACCGGTGGCGTTTTTTTCGACGGTGTCGATGAAATGAAGCAATATTTTAAACTAAGCACCAAAACATTATTTGAAATCTGGGATTATGGATTCAGAATGAAGAAAAATTTTATACTAAGCCGCCTGAAAAGTTAACCAATGCCTACTCAACCATCGAGCAAGATTTTATGGATCAGCGATATTCACTTTGCATTGAGTTTTGGTGCTGTCTCAAATCGTGATGAACTGGCCAAATGTATTAGTCAATTCCTGCAACTGGTCAAGGAGTCGAGAAATGCTGACGAACCCATTGATTATATTATTCTATCCGGAGACTTAGCGCAAAGCGGAACGAAGGAAGATTACGACTGTTTCTGGTCGATGCTTTTAAAGCCATTGCTGGATGAATTTCTTGCGGGCGGTGCGGGCACTCCCCCACGGGTTTTAGCTATTCCCGGAAATCATGATGTGAATTGGGGGAACGGGGAATTTTTTAACGAATATCTCGCCGAGATTACAGATAAAAAAAGAAAAGATTACCCTTCAAGAAACGAATTTCTCGAAAAAAAGAAAAAGCAGTTCTTTGCGCTGTTTGGAGATTATTCGCAATTTCTTTTATCGCTTCGTGAAATTGACGCCGGCAAGTACCGTTCATTCTTTGACTTTACCGGTACTGAATTAATTGTTGAATCAGGTTATTCTGATCATTGTCTGTTTGGGTGTATTATCGACAGGAAGAAGCAGCTTGTGTTTGTATTATTAAATTCTGCGTGGTATTCTCTTGGGGTACAGTTTGATGTACTTCTCGCTGATAAGATTGTCAACGAACCTGATTTTAAAAAAGGCCCAGATGCAGCTTTCATCAAACGAAAGCTAATTGAGAAAGAAGCGATCACTGAATACGGGACGCAGATTACTGGAGTGGACTTGCTTGAATTTGAGAAACTCAAACAAGCGTTTTCCGATTACCCGGATTTTACAATTATTACCTGTATGCATCATCCGCCGAGTTGGCTTTCAACATCGGAGTATCACAATCCAGATAATGAAGGAAAGAGTTATGCGATAAAATTCAGAAGTATTCTTCGGACCAGTGATCTCTACCTGACCGGGCACGAACATATTGCCGTCAATGCAGAACCCGAAACGATCGCAAACCAAACAACGCACCTGCGGGCCGGATGTTTCCTGACTTACGATAACAAAGCAATTCCGTTTAAGGATAACTGGTTCTCCATCCTTGAGATTATTCCTTACCAGGGAAAGCTGAATCAGTACCGTATTAACTATATAAAAAAAGAATCTACCTGGAAATTCAATGAAAGTGAAAACAGGCAGCTATTGCCACTGACTAAACGAAACGATCAATATACTTTAACACAACGGCGACGCGATGCTATCTTCAATTCATCGGTCCGACCAAAGGATAAATTTTTTGCTTACCTGCAATCGCAGGAGATTATTCGAGCACCCAACGATGATCTGCAACTATTACATTCTTTTGACGATGGCCTGTTTGATTTTTACAGTTCGGGCACCGGGCCCATTGAATATTACCTCGTGGCGAAAAAAGCATTCAGCTATATCGATTTACCAGCGAAGTTCAGTGAGTGGCTCGAAGGCATTTTGTTGAAGGACGGCAAGCCAGACCCTATTGTGCGTTTTATCGTACCTGATGTTTTTATACAGGTGGATAGCGCCGGACCTTATAGCGCGCCGACTATCCGGAGATCCGATGTCTTGAAGTCACTCATCCGAAAAGCAGATATCAGTTTTGACCGGTTCCGGCATGAATTTTTTGTCCGTTATGAGCAGGCAGGTGGTGTAGAAAAACTGAACGTTTTGCAAAACCTGCGGCTGGTTAATCACATCGTACCTTATTGGGTGTTCGAAAAAATATGGCTATAACTGTGTCTATTTGAGGTTTTTAGCATAGATTTAGTTCGTGAAACGGTTTTGGTTCTCCTTTTTAGCAGCCCACACGAGATCTTTTTAACTGATAATAGTATGTTTTTACGTCGTACTTTTGCGCCTTGATTAACGTCATATAGTATATTAAATTAGTCCTTTTTTACCCTGTGATAAACTGGATCTGAGCCTATGGAAGCCAGTAAAAAATGGCAGTTATGAAAATTGTTTTTAAGAACTCACAAGTCGTTTCGAAAGCATTGAACGTTTTATTGGATCAATTTCAGTCAACGCAACTTAGCGCTTACTCTGACCCGTTAGATTATGAAACGGAAGCGCATAAATTTCTTGGAAGTGAAGAGGTTCAAGGTGAAGTGAAATCCGAGATTAAAACTGTTGCCGGAGATTTTATCCCGACTGACTTCAATTTCGACCCTGCATTTTCTGCAGACTCAAAATTTGATTTCATCCTGGGGTTTGAAAACTTTGTAACCGTTGTAAAAAGCATTGCGAACAATAATTCTTCTACCCCATTTGTGTACAAAGGATTTGAGCGGAAGGCTGCACCTGGTTTGAATGTGTACCAGTATATCGGTCACAACAAACTTGATGTAAAAAGTGACGGAATAAATTATCAATTACTTTTTAAGTAAGGTAAAGTTCTCTTTCAAACTTATAAATCTGCTGAGAAGCAGATTTTTTTATTTGTGGTCGATAGGTATTAAGTAATATGCTGTGAATCATAAGTAGAAGACAGAGTAAAGAAGAAATAATACATTATACGTCGTGAACGATAAGTAGAAGATATAAGACGGGAAGAATCTCCTTTATCTATTGCATGTAATATGCATGAGTAGTTAAAGACTTTCCTTTCCGGCGAATACGATAGAAAATAAAAAAGCACGCACTGTTACTGTTTCTGAAAAAGGGCTTCTTGCGCTCGTTGCGAACGAGCGTAAAAGACAAGGTTTTGGTTCCTGAAAAAGTTGAAGCAGCGAGGCGATATTTACAGAAAGCGAAAGTGTCCCGCGCATAGTGCGACAAAATATGAAGTAAGGCTGTCCTGTCTGAAGGCAGCTTTTTTATTTTACAAAAGCGCTCGTTAAAATTAGAATAAGGAAAATGACAGCTCGCTACTCAAAAATTACTTTGTGATTTAATAAATGACAACGTATAAATTCAGTTATCTCTCCCGCGCCAGGGATCGACGCAAGTACCGGCCTCACCCTAAATCCCTCCCCTATAGAGAGGGACTTTGAGAGATGCAAAGAGCCCGACCGTTGCGTAGCGGACGGTGGCGCCCAGAAAGTGTTAAGCCTGCGGTGTTGCATCCCACCTTAAACTCCGGTAACGTCCCAGTTTGAAATTTCATAGATTTGAACGAGCAATATGAAACATATATGGCTGACGGCGGACAACGATTAATGGATATAATACGCGACGTAGAAAACGGTCGTAATTTAAAAGAACGACTGGATGAATGTGAGCGATTCATCGCAATGCTTGACTGGGCTAAAGTGGCATCGAAAGACCCGGAACGTATTGCAGAATATGACAACCTCCGCAATGAGATATTTGCCGTAATCTATACGATCAAAGAAAAACTGTAGTCCTGCAAATTTGCATGCCTGGCTGAAAAAGCATCCACTGTTTTTGTTTAGCCGAGCTGATTTTTATGCGGATCCCTTTCTTTATTTTTCTGTCATCCCGCAAGTATGATTAACTTCATCATTACGCGGCTGCGATTTACAGTGATAAAGGTTTCCTTCGACTACCGTTAGTACCTGATTTTTTATGAAGCGGAATCTATCGATTGATATTCTTCGTGGACTGATCATGGTGATCATGGCCATTGATCATGTGCGTCTGTACGGAGGAATACCTGCAGGTGGCGATTCTTCAGCATTATTTTTTACGCGTTGGATTACTCATTTCTGTGCCCCGGGTTTTGCATTCCTTGCGGGCGTATCGATACTGTTCATGCGACAGAAAATGAACAGTGTCAATCAACTTTCGGTATTCCTATTGTCGCGGGGAATCCTGTTGGTCATTCTTGAAATCACGTTGATTCGTTTTTTGTGGGCGTTTCAAATAAACTACAGCCAGTTCTTTCTCGCCGGCGTCATCTGGATGCTGGGCTGGTGCATGGTACTGATGGCATTGCTGGCCAGGTTAAAGCCTATTGTCGCGGGAATAACCGGGATTGTTATCATTGTTGCGCAGCAATCATTTGCTCATATACCACAACTACTACCGGAAGCGATGAGAAATTCGTTCAGCCTGTTCTGGAACTTTATATATCCTACAGGCATTGACGAACCGGAAAATATCAATATCCTTTATGTTATTGTTCCCTGGATCGGAGTAATGGCCGCGGGATATGCTTTTGGAATGGTAGTGCAATTGGAGGAAAGGAAAAGACGGAAGGCCTGTTTACTGATTGGCGGAGCATTTATTCTTTTGTTCATTGTTATGGGCACTTTATCAGTTCCGGCCAATAACGGAGAAAATCAAATGCCTTTTGTACTGCAGTTACTCAATCAACGGAAATATCCTGCGTCGGTTTTATTCCTGCTGATGACACTCGGGCCGCTGATATTACTTATTCCTGCATTTGAAAACAGCAAGGGAAAAGTGATTCATGTTCTTTCAGTTTTTGGAAAAACAGCGATGTTTTATTACCTGCTGCATATTTTAATTATCCATCTTTCTGCATTGCTTGTAAATCTTATTCGTACAGGTAGTATTCACCAGGATTGGTATGGAGCAGCACCATATTATACTACGCAGGATGAAGGGCTCCGGTGGAGTTTACCATTGCTTTATCTTGTCTGGCTGGTAGACGTTGTCATTTTGTATTTCGCATGCAGGTGGTATCTCCGTTATAAAACAAGACATCCTGGGAAGAGGTGGTTGCGATTTGTTTAGGGGTGCCAATTAAATCGATATTTCAATGATGCCATAATAATGCTTATTCGAGTGTAAATACGTCGACATTAAACTCCTCTTTAATGGCCCGTGGATAAATTATTGCAGATTGATCATCGACCAACAGTTGACGAAAAAATTCTTCCGGCGTGCTGCTATACGCAGCCATATCTGCTCTTTTTCTTGCGATATATTTCCTTCTGTTTTCTGCCAGGATAGGATCGTCAAGTTTAATTAACCGAATAAGGTTCGTTGCAGCAGCATCATCTGAATTCGCCAGATAATGTCCTCCGCTATACATAATCCTTGTTTCCAGGTCAGGTGCTGTCGGATGTAATACTGGTTGAAAATCGTCCCATTTATCACTCTTTTCTTTATTCCATTGATGTTTAACAACGAACCAATTTTCATAGTTATCCTCGGGTTGATATTTAAGTGTTGGATTAAAGTGATCAATGTCGGCGGCATCAGCTCTGCCGATATATTGATCAGTATACGCGCAATAGCATTTCTGTTCTTCCATCAAAATCTTTGATATTTTTTTATTTTTTTGGCTGCTATCTTTCTCATACTTCAGTTTTTGCAGAAGCACCTTCGAATTTGGGTCTTTAATCGTGCGTCTCATGAAAAATTATATTTATCTCCTAAGCGGGTCAAATCCAATAATAGCTTTCTCTTTTTCTCAGGTTCTTTTTCTTTAGCAAGCAACTCCCTTAATTTCAGATAATCCCTGTAGGCTTTTTTCCCAAATTCGTTATAGTAATCGACTTGAAAATCATTCTTTAGAATGTCATTTGGATCGTCTCCGATAGGTGAAAGGCCATTTCGAGCCTTAACTATCCCATCATCTGAAAAGTATAACACGAAGCGCTCTTCCGGCTCAAAAGCGGACGCTATAAAGGGAGAATGTGTTGCTACAATCAGTTGACTATTTGGTGCAAGAGTTTTGTAGTTTGAAATCAGATCAATTTGAACATCCGGAAAAAGAGACCGTTCGGGTTCATCGATTAATATTATTGAATCATCAGTATCTATCTCAAAGAACGGGAACATTGAAATTAAAAGATTTCTTGTTCCGGTGCTCAATTTTTCGATTGAAAGAACTTCGCCAGTAGATTTGGATTTAATCGGAACAATAGAGGCGGAGTTCTGCAAATCAACGATTAAGTTTAATTTACTTAATATCGAATTGAAGTATGCGCTAAATGAGGAAAGAGGATTTTCGTTCGTCGAAGCCCAATCTAAAAATTTTTTATTAACTAATGCAAGGTTGGCTATATCTCCGTCACTAATCCACTGGGCAGCCTGCTCTCGGTATCGCCTCCTGTAATCAAGTATATTGAAAATGAGTGAATACCATATTTCATCGTTGGGTAGCTCTGAAAATTCAACGAAATAGTTCTCTCTTTCAAATCTTTTCTTAAAAGTTCTATACTTTTCGCTTACAATTTTTTCCAGAACTTTTTCACTTGGGGTATTAAAAATTTCCAGGGTGGCTTTGGTTAGAATTTCGGCAGTAATATAAATTAGCTTTAATTGATGATCTACAGGGTTGCCAACGGCTCCTCCACTTATATTTGAAAATGAAAATGACTTAGCGTCGACCATTACCTCTTTATCGGAAATGGTCAACAGATGTTCACCATAAGTATATCCGATGTAACCCTTGAAAGTAATCGGAACCGGATGGAATAATTGATCGCCATTGACGACTTCTATCTTCTCAATCAACTTAAAATTATCCTTGATTAATTCTAAAATTGATGTTTTACCTGTAGCGCTTTGGCCAATAAAGCATATTTTTTCTAATGGCTCACCCGCCTTACTGTGATCATCAGGATAAACAAATTCAAAACGTAAGTCTTTTAGGTGTCTGAAAGATTCAATATGAAGTGCCCGGATCTTCATTTCAACAGAATTTAGATTTTGACTACGACCTTTTCTTAAGTACGGAGCGATAAAATACAGATGATTCTTGAGATTTTAAAATTCACGATTGAATAAACAACTCCGTAAATGCTCTTTTTCTACGGCAGGGGCCTTGTTTACAAGTTAGTCCGGGAGCACGACTGGACGTTAAAGCAAACTTCAGCCGCTTTAAATCTGAAACACAGTGCCGTAAAGTCTCACTTGACATTTGCCCTGAAAAGTCTGCGCCGGAACATTTCATCAAGGTTAGAACCAAATGAAAGCGTCCGGCCACAACACAAAAATCATAATATAGATTCTCGTTAATTAAATAACTTTAGTGAAGCCATTCTATTCTTATCACTAAACCTCTTCACTATGGATATCTCCATCGTCGCTACCCAAGCACTTGCATTTCTCAGCCCCTATCTCGCTAAAGGTGGCGAAGCGATCGCCTCCGGTTTGGGCAAGGATCTCTGGGAATTAATAAAGAAGCCGTTCCGGTCTGATAAGGAAAAAAAACTCGTTGATGACCTTCAGCAAAAACCCGGTGACCTTGAACAGCGGGGAATGGTCAAGCAAAAGCTTTCTGAAAAGCTGGAAGAAGATCCGGAACTGCTCAAGGAATTAGTCGCGGTTATCGGTAAACTGCAACAAGCCGGGAACGTTGCCAACATTACTCAAACACACTCCGGCACGGGCGATAATGTCGGCGGTAATAAGATAATAAACAATTAAAAATGGAAGGCCCGGCGCAACAGCATTTTGGAACCGGTGACAATGTTGCCGGTGATAAGATCATTAATAATATTCTCGGAAAGTCTGTCGAATATAACGGCCTGCTCGACCGTATTACGGAACTTGAAACGGACATGAAAAAAATCGATGACCCGGAATACCTGTTGAAGAAATCAAAGTTACTCAATGACGCCCGCCAGGATCTTCAATCGTTTAAGCAAGGTATCATACGGCTTGCCGAAACCTTTTCAAAAATTGAAATAAACACAGAGCGATTGCGTATGGCCCGTGAGTTTTTCGAAACGGGAAAATTGAAAGAGGCGGATGCATTGCTTGCTGCTGAAACTTTAAAATCAGACCAGGTCAGCCTATTGGAAAAAAGAGAAAGCCTCGAGAAAGAATCAGAAGAAATCCAGCAAGCGCTGCTGGAGAATTCAAATGAATATCTCATCAAAGCAAGAGTGACGGCGATCCGTTATGAACTTCCGGATTGGTTTGATCAGGCGATCCTTTATTTTGAATCGGCCATTAAGTCGTTACGATCTTATGTCGCTTTATATGAATATGGTTCCTTCCTCGAGGCACATAATTATCCAGGAGGAGCAAAGGCCTGTTATGAAGAACTGAAGGAAGAATATGAAAACATGACCGAGCAGGAGTTAAAAGAGAACCAGGCTGACTATGCGCTTATATTGAACAATCTCGGTCGTGTCTGTACGGACATAAATGAATATGAGCCAGGCAGGGCTTGTTTGCTGAAGGCACTTGAGATAAGAGAACTCCTTGAAAAAGATAATGAAGGCCAGTATACGGAAGTGTTGGCAACGACGCTTAACAATCTCGGTTCCCTGTATACGGAGTTTGAACAATTTCAGGATGCTGAAGAGATTTATCTGAGGGCGCTTGATATTAATGAAACATTGGAGGATGAGGAAGGAATGGCGATGAATTATAATAATCTCGGGTTGTTATACGATACGCTCAATAATATAAACGGGATGAAACATTGTTATGAGAAAGGCCTTGAGCTGGCAGAAAAACTGGCACTTGAAAATCCCGGTCAGCATGAGTGGTTACTGGCACTGATCCTGAATAATACCGGTGGTGTTTATAAGGATAGTGGTGAATTTGAAACGGCACTGACGATGCATAAGCGTGCGTTGGATATATATGATAGACTCGCAACGGCAAACCCTTATAAGTATTCTGAAGATATCGTGAAGGTGCTGAATAATCTCGGCAACTTGCAGGTGCTAATGGAAGAATACGGTGGAGCAGAAGCTTCATTCATGGAAGCACTGAGAATGATTAAAGAGCTCGCCGCGCTCGAGCCTACGTTGCATGAACCCGACCTTGCTTTGGTCTATGGTAACCTTGGTACGCTCCATGGCGCAAAAAAAGATTATGCGAAAGCTGTAGAGAATTATTCAGATGCTGTTTCGGTCTATGAGCGATTAGCGGAGAAAGTACCGGAAGTATATGAGGGTGATGTTGCAGATGGATTAAATAATCTTGGCGCGACATTTATTGAATTACAGCAATATGAAGAGTCTGCGAAAATACTCGAAAGGGCAGCAACTATTTATAGAAAGCTCGCTGAAAATTCACCGGAAGCATACACCGTAAATCTTGCAAAAGTGTTTGCAAACCAGGGATCCTTATTATTAAAAATGGATAAGCAAGCTGAAGGAATGGATAAGTTGTTGCAAGCCTATGAGATCGCACTGGATTTTCCCGAAGTTCCACTGGCAAACGAATTAATTGCATTCGTTACAAGGGTTGCGGATAAATATGGGCATAGTTTTCAGAAGAAGGAGGAATAAATTCTTTATTATTTCAATAACTGTCTTGCGCAGGTTGTTTTCTTTTACAAACGAAATTTTCTAAAAAACCCATCGTAGTTATATTTTATTTTTTTACAATAGTAACCCGATGACTTTGTCGTTCATCGATATGAAGCAGTGATGCTGAATCTCCATCATTGTTCCAGACATTACTATCTAACCCCCAGTAAAAAAAATAGATGACGGAACCGTTAGCTTTACTCTCTGTTGTATTGATGCCTTTTTTTGTAAGAAGGACGACGACATCACCTTTTTTTACTTTTTGATCGGGGAACAAATAAGGATGCCTGTCTTTATTTGAAAGTTGCCCGTTTTTATAGGTTGTATCCAGTAATATGTATTCGTTAAGATTAGTATCCTGTTCAACATCGATGGCTATTCTTTCTGAATCATGACCGTGATCGGTAATTGTTCTGATCTTGAGTTTCATATTGGTTCACTTTGCTGCAAAGAAAAATGAAATGGAATTTCAGTGGGCAGGTATTAATACCTGTTTTGAAGCAGGATAAACCTTTAATACCGGTAATCGAATCGTACTGGTGTCTTTATCGGAAACTTAAAACTTAGAACTCACGCCCTCCTGACCTACAGAACCATGCAACGGAAGTATATGTAAAACTGACTATGCACGGTAGACAGAAATATCAGCAGGAAGATGAAGGTGGATTTTTCCGAAGCGTATAAACAAGATCAGGAGATGCCAAACTGACTCACTAGTTCATTGAAGAATAAAATATGCAGATTAAATCCTTCTGCCGCATGTGTATCAGAAAGACATACCTGGTAAGACATTTTCTCAACAGGGTTTCCTGATTTAAATAATCCGTGAGCTCTGTTAAACCACCATGTTCGCCCTGTCCAGTAATCTGCATTCTCCAATAGTTCCAGTTCATAAGCTTGAAGATCTTCTGCTCCTGAATCGTCGGGACCATATAGACCTATAAGATCTTTTGCGATAGATACTTTTTTTGCATAGGGAATTATCTTAGTATAAAATAGAGTAACATGTGTCTGAATAAATTTATCAAACTCTTTTACAGGCCCGAATATCCGAACCTTAATCATATCAAATGCACCCATTTCTTTTAGCGGTAAATGGAAAGTATAATCGATAAACCTGGTTTCATTATCTTGTTTCTCTTCATAGACATTTATTGCCTCAGTCATTAGCAGCGCATGAATGTCGAATTTCAGCATATCAAGAACAGTTCCTTTCTTCCTTATGGAGACATCTTCTTGCTTCGCCGGATGAGTAGTTACCATTAACGAAAATTGCTGAAATGGGTCGTCCCTGTACTGTAATAGAAATGTGAGATCATTTTCACTCCATCCATGCAGCAGATCACGCCCGCCGTCACTATAGGCAGCTCTTGCGATAGCGAATACCCTGTCTTTATTATTGAACGGATAAAACTTCCTGTCGTCAAAAAAGCCGTGACCAAGTGTGTCAAAAAATAGTGATGCCATCGTAAGAATTTTTTTTGTGTCACGGGTCGTAGTGAAGAAAACAAGCTTGACATCTCCGTTATCATAATATTTTACCAACGAGCCGTCGAACAAATCAAAGAAAACGATACGAAAGTGCTTCTGTACACGGTTTACACCTGCCAGAACATCGTCGTTATTGGATAACAGCTCTTCGAACGACGCTTCTTCAAAATCCGCGTCGTCAATCCGTAACGCTTTGAAAAAATTTCGTTCACCCTTGCGTAATGATTCAATGAATTGCTGAAGCGTTACATTATTATTCCTTTTAAATAAATCAAAAAACATAAGATCATTTTAATATGACACTTGAGATATCTTTTGCCAGTTCTTCATAACTGAAGGCTGAAGTGTTCAATGCTTTCAGGTCAGCGATCATTGGACTATAAGCCAGCACCTCATTTTTACTGATCTTATGCCAGATGGGAAGAATTATGTTGCCGCCGTTTATTTCTTTTGCAAAAAGACCATCGAGCTCTTTTTGTGTCCATTGTTTCTTAAAAAAATTTTCTGATAGAACGACGATGCCATACTTTGAATTTTTCAATCCATTGTCAATGGACCTCCGGAGACTGTCTCCGATTTTTAATTCTTTTTCGTCATACCAGACAGATAAACCTTCTGCACGGAGCGCGGTGACAAATGGACGGACAAATCTTCCTTGTCCTCGGATGCATGTGATACAAAGACGTCAAATTGTTTCTGGACAGATACCGGTCGCATATTGAAAAGTGATTGTCGTGAAAGGTATTGTTGTCGTTCCATCTCTCTGGTGATCTCCTGTTGAATCGATAATAGTTGTTGTTGTTCCTTACGCGAAACTTCCCGTTCCCTTTGTTCTTCTTTGCTTACCTGTACCTGCAGTTCACCTTTCCTCTTTTTTTTATCAGCCACAGCTTTCTCTTTGGTGGATCTTTCTTTTTCAACCTGCGTGACTTCATCCTGTTTACGTCCAAGGTCTGGTTGAAGCTGAACAATCCTGGTGAGATTTTTTTCACGGGAGATCTTTTCAAGTATAGCCGTCGCTTCTCTTTGTTTACCGCTGATTCTTTGGTTTACTGAACTGATCTGTTGCTCGAGATTGTGAATCTCCTGGTCAATAGCATTGATCGAACTTATTAAACCCGAAATACTCATAAAATTAAAAGTGGATACAAAATTATGAAGCTACTCTCAATGTGATTACGGGTATTACTACGCAGTTATTATATAGTTAAATTGGTATTCTTTAATCTTTATGATGTCTATCTAATCAAAATGTATGTACTAGTCGATAAGACGATTTCTTTATTCTTATCGACTGGCAGATGTAATAGATGACCCACACTCAGTATTAATATGCTGAACATTCATCACTGATCCGGGTTTAATGACCAGTACAACCCGGCGTAATTTTCCTGCGTGGCCCTCCCCAAGCCGGAGTTTTATCAAATGTCATATCTAAAACTAATTTGATCTCTTCGCAAATCTACAACAGTTATTAATAAAGGAAATTCATGTGCTGATTGAATTATTTCCTACACACGACTGACCATGGAAGAACTGATCAATTACCTTCATTCTATTCATCCCCTGTCAGAGGGCCTGCGGGAGTATCTCTTCTCCATTCTCCGCTATAAAACAATCCGCCGTCACGATTACCTGCTCCGTTCGGGTCAAGTGTGCCGACACATTTATTTCATTCAATCAGGCCTGCTGCGCTGTTTTTATACAAAAGATAATAACGAGATCTGTTCCTGGTTTATGAAGGAAGGTGATGTCGTTGTTTCAGTCCGCAGTTTTTTCACACAGACTGAAAGTTATGAATGGATACAGGCGCTGGAAGACTGCACGCTACATTATATCAGCTATTCGGAACTCATCTACGCGTATAAACATTTTCCTGAATTCAATTATACTGGCAGGGCATTGCTGGAGAAATATTATTGTTTATCGGAAGAACGGCTTTATTCCATGCGCATGCAGACAACGCAGCAACGCTATGATTACCTGCTGCAACATTCGCCGGAATTGTTTTCCCGCGTGCCATCGAAGGATATTGCTACTTATTTGGGGATGAGGGCGGAGACGATTAGCCGTCTTAAGGTGTGAGGAATAATGTGCTAATGTGAAAATGTGCTAATATGCTGATGTGCTAATGTGATGATGTGCCAATGTGCTAATGGGGGAGTATGCAAATGTGCTGATGTGAAAATGTGAAAATATGCAAATGTGCAAATGGGGGAGTATGCAAATGTGCTAATATGCTGATGTGCCAATGAAGCAGGGATAAGTTGTCCCTTCGACAGGCTCAGGGTGAGTAATAAGTAGTAAGTTATACATACCCCCAATCCCTAACGGGGTGTAAATACCTTCAATTTCCATTCACCACTAAAACCTTGTTATGAAAAAATTCGCCGCACTACTTTTATTGAGCATGACGGTTGTCATGTGCCGTAAAGATGTTTCTACCAATTCACCCACCGAACGTATCCAATCGCAACTCGAACTCCGATTAAATCCAACTATGTACAACACGTGCAACTGGAAAAACAGTTTACAGAATACCGAAGATGGAGTTTCATTTATCCGAATCGGTTTTACCGGAAAAAATATTGCCAACGATTTTATTTTATTACAGTTAGAGGGGGAGCGGATTGTTTCCGGACGGATCATCTCGATCCACCCGGTTGCTGACAATGGAGTCGTTAGCGGGAGTATTTCAATTTATTCGCTGGATGGTTCGGTGATTTTACGCAATGCCGCCATCGTTAACGGATTTATACAGTGGGAGAGGGGTGGCCTATCCCTCAGGGATATGATCGTTCCAGGAGCGGCGGGGAAAACACTGCCTGAAGTGATCCTTGTCAGTACCGTAAAGAAACCACTGCCGGAATATTATTATTCGCTTGCTGCCATCAGTGGTGGAACAATATCCGGCGCCAGCGCTACGTATTCTTCTGCTGAGCCTGCAACAGGAGCTGCTGCCAGTGGCGGAAGTAGCGGTAAACCATTGCCTGCCGGGAAAAGCGGAAGTGGTGCCAATACGAAAGGAGGGAGCGGGGGAGGTGGAGAGACGATTACGGTGGATTTTGAGTTTGCCGGGGCGAAAGCGGCGATTGACGCCAGTGCATATATCAAATGCTTTGACCAGATTGCCGATGCAGGAAGTACCTGTACTATTGAACTGTTTACGGATATCCCTGTTGACAACGATCCCACTAAACTTTTTGACTGGAAGACTGAATCGCCCGGGCATTGTTTTCTCCAGCTAAAAAAAGTGTCCGGTTCACAAAGTGTCGTTCAGAATATCGGATTTTATCCTGTGACCGATTATAAATCGATTCTTACGCCTGCACCTGTCCCCGGGAAACTCGTTGATAACAGCAATCATGAGTTCAATGCTTCCATCAAAATGAACCTTACGCCTGATAACTTCCGGGCGACAGTTAATCAAATTGTATATCTCTCCAGATTTATCAAGTATGATATCGACGAATATAATTGTACTGATTTTGCGCTGGAAGTTTTCAATTATAAGCGGGCGACTCCGCTGGCTGCTGTAAAAATTGATCTGCCTGGTGCACAGGTTGCCGGAGGAAGTAATACTCCACAGGGAGTCTATTTATCTTTACAGACACTTAAGAAATCAAATACTATTGAAGCTCCGAATATAACCACTGATATTATTAAGGCTTATGTAGGAAATGGTAAAGGCCCCTGTAACTAAATAATCAAGTCCATGAAATTCTTCAAATACGCCGGTAATCCTTATTTATTTATCTCTCTTTATTTGTTACTCATTATAGAAGGCGAACATTTCGGCGGGTTCTATTTACTCTATCTTTTAATGGCATTGCCGCATGGTGCCAGTTATGCGGTAGTATCCGTTTCAGGAATATTATTGCTGGTGGCAGCTAATACCATCAAGTCTCTGATTCTGCAGCGTGTACTTACACCCGTTGGATTTGTTGTCATGGTTATTGGTCTTCTTTTGTTTTTCATCAGAGGCACTGCTGATGAAACTTTCAACCTTATATTTCCCTTAACACTGCTTTGTATCTGCGGGTTCAGCGGACTTTGTTTATTGATTCGTTATTTTGATGGATATTTTGACGGTATAAGTGATAAGGGGTAAGTTGCCCGTTTTACGTTAAGAATCCGGGATACAGAAGAAAGAATGATATAAAAGAGAGTTCTTTACCAGCGATAACAAATACATATTACTATAATTGAAATCCAGGTGCTTAGTTAGCAGTTCATGTCGCCTCGTAACGATATAAACGATGCAAAGCCATCCAATCCGGGCCGCGAAAATTTGGGGTTGAGGGGCAAAGTGGAAAATTCGGACTACTTGATCCATGGTTTTCACTGTAACGTGATCCATAATTGCATTGAGTTTCAACTCCAAAATGGGTCAAGCAATCATGAAAATGTTAGATCAAAGTCGGCGTTTTTTCTACCCTATCTAACGAGTTGAAAAATTCAATCACTGATATCGTCAATACATCAACGTTACTAATGTTAATTAGCAGCTTCTACAACCTGTGAACAAAGGCAAGAGAAACTGACTTATCCTGGTATTGGGGAATCAGGAAGTTCTTCTGTGATTTATCTTTTGTAAAAAGTTTTACGATTTTAGGATATAACCAGTAGGCTATTTCAGTGGACGCTATCCCCACGCCTGCACCGGCGATCACATCGCTGAGCCAATGCCTATTATTATACAGCCGGAGATAACCGGTGGTGGCAGCCATTGCATAACCTGCCACACCATACCATACAGATACGTTCCTGTACTCGTTCCAGAGGAAGGTTGCGCTGGCAAATGCTTCAGCGGTATGCCCGGACGGAAATGAAGTATACGATGAGCCATCCGGTCTTAATTCATGCGTATATTTTTTGACCGGGTATACTATTCCGTTTGCAATCATATTCGACAGAATGTACAGCATGCTTTGATCCCGAACGTTGTGATGCCCGTGGATACCTAATCCATCGAGACCATATACCAATGCAGCGGGTACAAATTGCAAGTAGGTGTCAATACCCACTTTCATGTGCGGATGCTCACTATAAACTTCATACTTTACTTCCGAATTCAGGTGGAGGAGTGAATGACTATGGATCGATGCGACACCGTAGCCAATCATCAGGGAGGGAGCAATAACGACTGGCCATAACCTGTCTTTTTTGCTTTCGAATGTTTTAGTAAAGGTGGTAGTGTCGTTATAGCCTGTTGGCTGATCCGACAGGTCATTTCGCTGGGCATTGGCTCCGAAGGCACTCAGCCCGGTTAAACAGATAAAAACAGCTTTTTTTAAGACAAGCATATCTATGTATAGTATTAATGAAGATTCAGATTCAGGCGCAAACTTTTGTCAAAGCAGTATAAATTCCGATACGGGTTTGCTGTGCTTCCGATGTCGCCAGGTTGTAATTTTTCCGGACAGGTAACCCAACGCAATTGCCAATGGATAATCACCAGCCCAATGGACTTCGGTATTCATCATCGCCCAGGAAGACAAACACATCAGCGTGTAGCCCACTGGCCTAATCCACTTTTTTTCAGGATAATCTTCACTCAATACAGTTACCGTAGCCATCAACGTGGCCAGGTGACCTGAGGGAAATCCATCATAGGCACTCGTGTTGCGCTGGTATTCGTTAAATGCAGGCAATGGTTTCCATCGACCACCGGGTTTTGTTTCCAGAAATGGACTCTCTCTACCGGTTAGCCGTTTAAGTAGCTGCGTTGTTACGCCCATAGTAACAAATGTCTCAGCAAGATCAGCTGCCGTACTGATAGCTCTCCGGTCGTTGGTTATCTTTCCGTAAATCCAAAGTCCACCGGCAAAGAGCATACTGGTGCCGCCTTCACCGGCCTGGTATAATCCGGTATTAAGGTTCAGCGGCAATTTGAGAATTTTCGTGGTGCCCGATTTCCAGATGACCTTGTAATCGGTCTCAGGATGGAGACCGATCTTATCGCTTATTTTGCGGACCCCATTAATGATCTTCTGATCCTCGGGTATCAAAACAGCAGTGCTGACGGCCACTGCGCCAAGCCCTATCCAGTTGTTACCCTGAAAAGGTGATTTTGCCATGGCCCACATATCAGCTGGTACTGAAGCTAAATTTTTCAGCACAGGCGTTCGCTCGAAGAAGAGCGTATCTTTTTTATGGATAAAGGCCTGCGCACAACCGGGACGTTGCAAGTGATCCGTTTGCGCAAATCCCCACCCCGTTAGCAAAAAAAGGTAAATTGAAATAAAGGTTTGTTTCATGCTGCTTTCTTCTATATGAATTCAGGAGATTGTCAGCGAATTTCCATTCACTGACACCGTATATTTTTTTAACGGTGATGATGCCGGACCCTGCGTAACGGCACCCTCTGTACTATACTTCGCTCCGTGGCATGGACATTCCATGTCACCACGGGTGGCATTGTACTCCACAGTACAACCCTGGTGCGTACAAATATTGCTGAGCGCCACAAAGGATGATGCCGTATCACCGGTAGCGGTTCGTATAATGACAACATCTCCGTGTACCATGACGTCACCGACGTTCAGAAGACTTGCACCCAGATCGACACTGAAGGGCGATACGTTTCCATTTGATGTTATTGCTGATTTGCTGCAGGCTGCCAGACCTCCAATACAGATGGCGGCAGCTGATCCGGCGAGTGCCGTAAAAAATTCTTTTCGTTCCATACCTGGTAAATAATTTAGTGTTGATAGATAAATCACACTGACAGGGACAACTGTCATCATCGAACAGGTTGGTAACGTCGTGTTAAAGCGTGTAACTAACGCCAATGCCTATCCCAAAACCAGAAGGGAAGGTTTTTACAGCGTTGTTCCTGGTAATCGGTGTTATAGCCACTCGGAATGCGGGCAACAGGTTGAGCGACCAGCTTCCATTGATCCTATATTGCATATTAATATCGGCTATCAGGCCGGCGTAATATTGCCGCATGCCCTGTAGCCGCCCAATAGCAATAGTTTCGCGATAAGAAGATCCGGATACGGAAGTCTCAACGGTCGCTTTGGTAATCACATTCACACTTAGCCCTGCAGAGGGTGTTACAGTAAGCTTGTTGTTTCCAATACGGTAACCAGCCATTAACAAGGTTCCAAGCGTTTGCAATTTATGACGGCCCTTGTCCGATAACAGGCTATCCCCGATTTGCGGACTTGAGCCAATCCCTGGTTTAATGAATCCATACCCCGAAGAAGTCAAATATTTATAGGCAATCTCTCCATTTGGCTGAAGACCCGCGTAGATAAACCTGGGATTGATGTCAATAGCTGTCCGTGAAAATTGCAAACCTGTTTTAACGACAAGATGTTTACCATACACTTTGCTTAACAAAAGACTCATTGAACTGGATCCTTTGTGCCGTTCATCGCTCCCAATCTCGTCTGTTTCATGCTGCATCCCGGAACGATCCAACTGGTGATCATTGATAATATAGCCTGCCCACTCGTTTGACAGAACCGCGGTTAGTGTCCATGCTGCATTGTTTGGGCTGAATCTTTTCAACGGCTTACCGGACAATTGCAATGCCGGCACAGACTGATTTGCAGGAATTGTTTGAATCCGGTTAACCTGTTCTGACAAAATCAATGAAACGGGACTGCTTACCAGGCCTTTCCGGGGAAGAAAAACTTCGTCTGCATGGCTAGCATCAAAACTTCCTGCACGTTCAACCGTAGTCTTATTATTGCCTCGTGCAAACGATAAAACAGTAGATCGTTCGCTCCGGTTATACCTATTGTTTGCCTGGCGTTGCCGGGTCAATGCAGCCGGCATAGTCTTCACCATGCTATCTCCGTTGGTAGCGACGGTTATTTTGCCATTCCCGGAAACAGGGTGAATACTGGCAGGATTATTTATATCATGCTTGATACCTGCACCGGCGATATCAATAATTGTTTTGCGGGGTTGTTCTTTTTTTACCCGCACGCCATATAATTGCAATGCGATAGTGCCGCACACTATCAAAAAGAGTATAGCAGCGACTTGCTTCCAGTTTATGATAAAAACTGTATCATCCTCCTGATCCTTATCCAACGCCGCCGCTACGTTCTTCCAGACATCAGCAGAAGGTTCATCGGTATAGTTCTGCTGAACATTTTGAAAAAGCTCATCAATATTGTGTAAATCATTGTCCATAGGCTAAAAGTTAATGACTATGCTATCTTTTTTTTTTCAAGAATGGCTTTTTGCAGAATGGTTCTGGCAGCGGAGAGATTGGATTTAGAGGTTCCTTCGGAAATATTCAACGCGTCGGCAATTTCACGGTGTTTCATCCCTTCGAATACATACAGATTAAAAACGAGCCGGTAGGAAGGTGAAAGTTGTTGAATCAGTTTTATTAATTCCTTTTCATCATAGTCTTCTGCAAAAAACGGTTCCTCACCTTTATCATGAAAGGCCGGATCAAATTCAACCATGGGTCGCAAATGTGCTGACTTATTCCGGTATTTGGATAAAGCAGCACTGACCATTGCAGAACGAATCCAACCTTCGAGAGAACCTGTCCCTTTGAATTTCCCAATATATCTGAACACCCTTATGAAACCATCCTGTAAAATTTCCTCCGCCTCCTGCCGGTTCTTCGCATACCATAGACATACGCCCATCATTTTGCGTGAATAGCTATTGTATAATCTTGCCTGAGCAGCCCGATCACCTTGAATACAGCCCTTAATGGTAAGTTCCTGGCTTTCTGCCAATAAATCGTTCGTTTGATAAGAAGACATGCATTACTGAATTTTTCGTTGGGTCAGATTATAAATAGTAGAATCTTTTCCAACGAAATTTTAGTTCCGATGCTTTGGGGTGATAATGATTGCAGGCTGGTTGCAGTAAAAGTATCAAACTCTATCAACTAAGCGCCCAACCCAAAATGATTTAGCCGTTGTCTGATTAAAGGTATATCGCAAGAAAAAAGAAAAGTGACATAGGATTATGCCGATAATCATGCGGCGATATGAATGTAGTTACATTTAGTATACGCATTGTGATAATAACAATATATTATAAATTCTTCACTGTATAAGCCGTGCCATCTAACTCTACCCAGGATCTATTTAAATAAAAAAAGAAGCTTACGATGAAATTTCCAGCTAAGACCCGTTTAGCACTTGGGTACAGTATTATTTTTTTCCTGACAATTATTGCCTGCCGGCATGTTATCCCTTTTCCAATCAGTGATGGCATCAGTGGTGGTACGGGAAGTACCAGTGATCGCTGTGACAGTACAAAGATTTATTTCCAGCAACAGGTGCTCCCCATTCTTGTTTCCAACTGTGCACAAAGTGGGTGTCATGATAATGGCTCGCACCGGGAGGGCATCATCCTGGTATCCTATAATAGTGTTACGCAGACTGCCGGTGTGCAACCTGGTAATGCTGCAGGCAGTAAACTGTACAGGGTAATTAATGGGGGGTCAATGCCTCCACGTGGGTACACTGCATTAACCGCACAACAAAAGGATCTGATTTATCAGTGGATCCAGCAAGGTGCGCAAAACCTTGTTTGCGAAAGTATGTGTGACAGCAGTGTGTTCACGTACAGCGGTGCCATACAGCCCCTGGTTGCAAATAAATGCCAGGGATGTCATAGTACAGCCAATCCTTTGGGTGGCGTGGACCTGAGTAATTATGCTTCCTTAAAGGCTGAAGTAGATAACGGAAAACTTCAGGGTGCAGTCAACTGGGATGCAGGCTTTATCGCGATGCCGCAAAATGGCAGCAAACTATCAGACTGCGAGCTTTCGCAAATTCAACACTGGATAGCAGCCGGAGCACCCAACAATTAATTCAAGTATGAAAAAACTATTCATCGCATTAAGTATTACGACGGGTATCGGCTTCCTCTTATTACCCGGTTGTTACTATGACGTGGAAGACAGGCTGTACCCGAAAAATGATTGCGATACCAGCAACATTACATTTTCCGGAACAATTCTCCCGGTTCTTCAAACGAACGGATGCCTGGCCTGCCATGGTGGAGCAGCTACGAACGGCGGCAATATTTCCCTCGATACCTATGCTGGGGTTAAAGCCTATGCCGATAATGGTCACCTGCTGGGAAGTATTAACCAGCAACCAGGCTATCCTGCTATGCCATTAGGGGGAAATAAACTGAACAGTTGTGATATTCTGAAAATAACGAGCTGGATTAATAGGGGTTCACCACAAAATTAAGCCGGATGAAAAACAAACAAAGAATCATTATTCCGATCACGCTGATTATAACGGTCGTGGGTTTGTATGCCTATAAAGAATTTAACCGGAAAAATAAAGACCTTGGAAAAGTGCGTCCTGATGTACATATTCGGGCCGATAGTCTTATTAAAAGTTTTGAATCCGACGAGGCATCAGCGACGGCCACTTTTCTTACAAAAAAGAAATTGGTGTTAGCCGTAACCGGGCGTGTCAAAAAAGTGATGAAAGATGAAATGGGCTATTACACCATTACAATGGGCGATGTTACCAGTATGTCCTCTGTTCGCTGTTCCATGGATTCCCTGCATGCCCGGGATGCGATTACTATCGGCACCGGTGACAGCGTCACCATCCAGGGAGCGATTTCGGGTTTTAACAAGGATGATTTCCTCGGTTCAGATGTATTGCTGAACCGGTGCGTTATTATTCATTGATTCATTTAATTAAACTCAATCGACTGATAATGAAAAAGCAGCTATTCGCTATTCTACTGACGATTCTTGCGGCCGTGACAATTGTCAATGGCCAGGATAAATTTTACACGAAGTCCTGTAAAATTTTTTTACAGTGTACGGCAGCATCGTCACCGGAAAAAATTGAAGGCCTTCATAAAAATGTTACATGCGTGCTTGATTCAAAGACAGGCAACCTGCAGTTTGCTGTGCTGATGAAGGGGTTTGAGTTTGAGCGGGCCCTCATGCAGGAGCACTTCAATGAAAATTATGCAGAGACTGATAAATTCCCCAAGGCTGAATTCAGGGGAACTATCATAAACAATAACGAGGTGGCCTATACGAAAAATGGAAGTTACAACGTGCATGTAAAGGGCGCATTGACGATTCACGGCGAAACGAAACCCGTCGAAACGACGGGCAGTATTGCCATCAAAGATGGCAAGCCGGTGATCGGTGCCACGTTCACACTGTTACTATCGGATTACAAAATCAGTATCCCGTCGTTAGTCAGTGATAAAATTTCGAAAACTGCTACCATCACCATTGAAGGGACGCTGGATGTTCTCAAATGATAAATTTCGCAACATGAAATTCTTACAACCACTATTAGCGCTATTCGTACTTATTCTATCCGTACAGCAATGTTTGTCCCAGGAACCCGACCTACTAAAGCTGGTGGACTCTGCAAAACCCAAAAAGGAATATATAGATTATGCCTTTAAGTCATCCCGGGTGATCATGGGACAAAGCATGGAATTAATAAAGCCGGGTGTTATGGATTTCCGGATTCTTCACCGGTTCGGCAATGTCAACCAGGGCAGTTACCAATTTTTCGGACTTGACCAGGCAACAATGCGAATGGGTTTTGATTTTGGAATAAGCAAAAATCTTATGATCGGCATAGGAAGAAGTACCAATAAAAAAGAGTTTGATGGTTTTTTTAAATACCGGATCATTCATCAATCCGTGGGGCCTGGTTCCATTCCGTTCTCATTACTGTTTGTTGCTGGTACAACCCTGCAGACTTTACATTGGGCCGATACGTCAAGGAAAAACTTCTTCAGCTCGCGGGAAGCATTTTATTACCAACTCATCATTGGCAGCAAAATTACCGAAGGGTTCAGTTTGCAATTTACCCCGACAATCCTCCACCGAAATCTTGTTACTTCGAGCAGCGATCCAAATGATCTGTATGCCGTAGGCGCAGGCGCACGTCTTCGCCTAACCCGGAGGATTACCTTCAATGTTGATTACTTCTATCGCCTGAATCCAAACCAAAATGAAGGCACGCACAATCCCCTTTCAGTTGGTTTTGATTTTGAAACCGGCGGTCACGTTTTCCAGTTACATTTTACCAATGCCAGCGGGATGAATGAACGTGCATTTTTAACGGAGTCAACCAATAACTGGGCAAAAGGAGAGATACAGTTCGGGTTTAACTTGTCGAGGACCTTTCAATTGAAAAAGAAAAAGTAGTCACTTGATCTTTTCGATGAAATCTTTATGAACAATAATAGTCACACTGAATCGTCAATCATTTATTTCGCTGCCAGTTAATTTTCCGACCGAGAATTATTTTATAAACAAACCGATCTGTTGATTGTGTTACCCCTATCCCTGCACCCATATTGAATTCCCATTTGGCGTTGTTCAGTAAGTTATAGGACGGTTAATCACGGATTGAATGCCGGCGACAAAAGAGTTTATATGAGTGTGATGAATTGCTACCCCTGTTTTACTTTTAAAAGTTTTGAATCTATATTCAATTCTGAAGGCTTTAATAGTGGTTGTGCAACCACTATTTGTTTCTTATGGATTGTATATAGGGTGTGGAAACTTTTAAAAGTAATACGTTCTGAGTTCTATGTTTGACATAACAGGAGAAATGAAGTGCAAAGGAGTTAAAAAATAAAGATGTAATTTTCAGAAATGCCTCAAAAAAGAACAAAGAATTCAAGCCTTCAAAAGACCTTAAGTGGGGTGGGGAAATCTGCGCGCATTATTGCGTTCCGTCACAAGCGCCCTGTTGCCGTTTCAATTGAGGGGATTGCTTATCTTATTTATCCGGATGGAAGGCACCTGATCGCTACGCAAAAACTACTTCGTGATTTAAGAAATGGCAAAGCCTAAATTCAGGTTATTTGCCGTATCTAAAGGCTTTGTAAACGATTCTGATACGACGCGCAAATTCAAAAGATCAAACGGGAAAAAATTCATCCCAATATCCGTATGATTATCGAAGAGGAAATGATGTAAGCCCGCTATGCGATTGTAAGATAGATCGTATTATTCTCAGGAATTTTCAACTGCCTCGTAAGCTGCCCGGATCTTTGCGGGGTTTGCAATTTTTGAATTGAGAATATTGGTGACTACCGAAGAAACAACAATACGGGGAACTTTATAATTTTTCGGAGCCCGCTTGATTGCTACCAATGAACTTTTGTTACTGTAAATGTAATGCGCACCGTTCAGCTGCTGTTGCTTATAACCCAGCCGAACCAGCATTTTGTCCAGTTTGCCGTAAGTAATTTTTATATCGTCAGCTGTAAGTAATGACATTTCCTTTTGCTATTTCTTTCAGGGTGTTATTCTTATACTTCCTGAATAATTGTAAAGAAGCCTTGTTAATTATATTCGTCACCGGTATTCTGATAGTAAAGTTAGGCTTAATTTTCGCGATGTCAAATTTTGGGAGTTTCCCCAGATATTGCTGAACATAAACCCAATGTCCTCTATCTTTCCCAACATCATACAAAACAAGTATTACCGGATTGGGCTCATTATACCACGTATCGATATCTTTTTTATTGATCGAAAGACTTAAGAATTTTTTGCCAGCAATATATTTTGGTTTCTCCTTAGCTTTCAATTGAATATAAATGTTCCCGTTTTCAAATTCGCCCTTACTGTCAAAAGTAAAAACAGACATATCATATCCATAGTCCTCTTTTACTGACTGTGCAGTATAACCATTCATTAAAGCAAACCGTTCAACGTAATTTACGCTGAGTGCCGCAATAACGTGGGCCCGCGTTCTTCTTTTTCTTTGCGCCTTTGCTATAGTATTATTGCTTTACCTGTTTATTTTGGAAGAATCATCCTATACTGCAAGATAGAGCGGAAAAGAAATACGACGGCACCGTATTAATACGCAACTACTGGATCAACTTTTTTCGACAGTAGTTTATAACTTCATTGCTGTTTATTGCTTTACTGCAACAATCCCTGTTCGTTGGAATTACTATTGACTATATGACCTGGAACGATATTCCCGAAATCGATCTTTTTTCAGACGGCGGCGCTGAACCCAACCCCGGGAAGGGCGGGTTTGCTATTATACTGTCCTATAAAGGCAACAAAAAAGAGTTTAGCCAGGGG
Source organism: Chitinophagaceae bacterium (assembly GCA_049840875.1). Lineage (GTDB taxonomy): Bacteria > Bacteroidota > Bacteroidia > Chitinophagales > Chitinophagaceae > JAFDYH01. Next base: position 321,030 of record JASGJE010000019.1, read on the forward strand.
TATCGTTTAACGACCAATAACCGCATGGAGTTAATGGGCGTCATTTATGGACTCGGGCGACTCAAAACCAAGTCGATCGTTAACGTCTATAGTGACTCGCGCTATGTTATTGATGGCATCACGAAAGGCTGGGCTGAAAAATGGAAAGCCAATAACTGGTATCGTACGAAAACTGAAAAGGCAGTCAATTACGACCTTTGGCAAATTTTATTGGATCTTATTTCGAATCAACAGTCGGTAAAGTTTAACTGGATAAGGGGACATGCCGGACACCCTGAAAATGAGCGCTGCGATGAACTCGCCAGGATCGCTTCCAACAGTGCATCTCTACTCGGGGATACAGTCTATGAAGAAAATTTATTTGAAGAAACAGGACTTGAATATAATCCGTCTATCAGCGGAACCAACTATACAGAAAAGCTTTCAATCCCGGAAAGAGACTATCAACATAAAAAGCGAGGGCGATCCCTGCAGAAAATGTAGCACAGCCGTTATTCTCAAACCTTCCAGAAAGAAAGAGATCAAGCCGGGGCAGACTTATTATTTTGAATACTACCTGCTTTGCCCCAACTGCAAAACGATGTATATGGTAGAAGAAGCAAAACGTTTCCTGTGAGATAATTGAATTTTTAAAAATGCTACAGGCCTGTTACCTAATCGCAGTAGTTTAACTTACTTGCTTGTCCGTTTTACTGTCCGTATAAATGTACTTAAAGACATTTAACAGCCAGGAGAATGCTCATTCAAATTCAAGGAATAGAAAACCAGGCGCTGAGTCAGCAGTTCATGCCGCCACTTAGCGTTATAAACGATGCAAAGCAGCCAAACATCCGGGCCTAAAAAACTTGGGGTCGAGGGGCGAGCCCCCGCGGAATCTTTTGTAGTCAGATAATGTTGCAGGTAGTAAGTGATAAGTTGTACGAAATAGGTGCTACGTTTTTTGAGTAAAGAAGTTGGAATATTGATATGCAAGTTATACGTGATACGATCGGATTTGTTGTACGCTGTTAACTGTGGGTATCAAACGATATCCGGTAATAGATTTACTCGCTGAACGCTTTTTCAATAAGCGTCGACAATTGAATCATTTCTGCTTTCGTCAATTCCACACCGTGCTCAACAGTGATAAAATATTTTGATCCCGATGGATTATAATCCGTTTCAGTTGTCCCGCCTGTTTTTGGATCGAACCGTACAACCTTTTTCAGTTCTGATTTATCAAACTGCATAACCATTTCCTCCACTTCGCCTTTTAGTTTCAGGGGCGAACTCATGTCATGGATTGAAAGGATCGGTTGTATTCCGAGTACAGCATCATCCGATACAAAATATGGTGGAACAATAGGAAATTGTATTGTTTCTCCCGAATTGATCAGATCGCCCCGATGCAGGAGTAGCGGTATAGAAATTATGACGTTATCGAAATAAAATGAGAACGTATAGACCGGTAACTTTTCATCCGGGTTCTTTTTCTTAAAAATTAAGATGTGTAAAGGCATTTCAACAGTCATCCAAAATAAACAAGTCAGCTTTTTCTATTTTTTGCATTTCCCGTATTCTGCATGATTGATCGATTCAGTTTAATTTGTAATGACCACATTAAAGTGACAATCAATGTAAAAAAGGATCAACGTAGAACGAAAATAATGGATCCCAATTTGTAATTTTTCCAGTTGAACCAAAATATGTTGTAGTAATTGGTATCGGTGGTGGGGCAGGGGGAGCAACTGCATTCGACGTCGGTAATATTTTCCAGTAGATAACAACCTGAACTTCGCTTATCAATTGATCAATGTTTTCTTATTTGAAATTTCTTCCTTTCGGAAATAATTCTTCCTGTACTATCTCTCTTACCTGTGTTCTTCTATTCTTTGTTAAATGCGCGGGTATTACTTTTTCATCGGCCCGTGATAAGGTAAGTACAGGAGGATCTTCGTCTTGTGAAGATGACAGGTTGCGTAGTAACCTGGAAAGGTCGTAGCATTTGCCAACGATTACGTGAATCACTTCGCCTTCTACCTGCAACCTGCCTTCTACCATCAGAAGTCTTGATTGCAGAATTTCTTTCCGATACTTATCAAATAAACTTTCAAACACAACCAAGTTGGCGACGCTGGTTTCATCTTCGATGGTAATAAAACATACTCCACCTGCTGTGCCGGGCCGCTGCCGAACCAGTACAAGCCCCGCTACTTTCACATAGTCTCCATTTTTCATAGCCGTCAATTCCTTCGTCGTTACTATCCGCAACTGTTGTAATTTTTCCCTTACAAAACTAACGGGATGGGCTTTTAACGAAAGTGATGTCGAAGCATAATCCTGTATGACATGTTCCGGCAACTTCATTTCCGGTAATACAATATTTTTTTCACTGGCCTCTGCAGCGGATTGTCCTTTGTACAAACCTTTTGGCTGATCCTTCAATGCAGCTACTTCCCATAAAGCCTTTCGCCTGTCCAAACCAATGGAACGAAATGCATCTGCATCTGCTAACCGCTCCAGCGCTGCGATAGGGACACCTGCATTGAATAACTGTGGGATATCCGAATAAGATGATACCCGATTATTCTCAAGCAGGCATATATCTTCCTGCCGCAATCCTTTTACCTGCCGGAAACCTAAACGAAGAACACAATAGTTGCCCGACTTTTCTTCCAATAAATTATCCCATACCGAATAATTTATATCTACCGGCCTGACTATAACATCATGTTTTTTTGCATCGATTACAATCTGCGCCGGTTGATAGAAGCCCATCGGCATACTGTTCAGCAAAGCGCAGGCAAATACATCCGGGTAAAAACATTTTAAATAGGCGGATACATACACCAGCAATGCAAAACTTGCTGCATGGCTTTCCGGGAAACCATAACTACCAAAGCCCTCCAGTTGTTTGAATACGCGGTGGGCATATTCATAACTGTACCCTCTTTCCATCATCCCGTTTATTAATTTCTCTTCAAACTTTGTAACCAGCCCCTGGAGTTTAAATGTCGCCATGCTCCTTCTCAGTTCATCCGCTTCAGCAGGTGTAAAGCCTGCGGCAACAATTGCAATCTTCATGGCTTGCTCCTGGAAAAGGGGAACACCCAACGTCTTTTTTAAAATATTTTCCAGGTTCCTCCGAGGGATATTCAACCGGCTCTTCATTATTCCGGCGGCGTAAATATGGATGCACCATATCGCCCTGTATCGGACCAGGCCGTACAATCGCCACTTCAATCACCAGATCGTAAAATGTTCTTGGTTTTAGCCGTGGCAGCATGGATTGCTGTGCGCGGCTTTCTACCTGGAATACGCCAATCGTATCAGCATGACAGATCATCTCATACACAGCCGGATCATCCTGCGGGATATTCGCCAGTGTATATTCTTTCCCGTAATGTTGTTTACATAATTCAAATGCTTTGCGGATACAGGTCAGCATACCGAGTGCGAGCACATCAATCTTTAAAAACCCGAGCGCATCAATATCGTCTTTATTCCATTCAATATTGGTCCTGTCCTTCATTCTTGCATTGATGATAGGACATAGATCAGATAGTTTTCCCTGGGTGATAACAAAGCCACCGGTATGCTGACCGAGTTGCCGGGGAAAGCCCATGAGCTGCCCCGTTAGTTCCAGCACTTTCCGTAACAGTTTATCATCAGGGTTTAATCCCTGCTCTTCGATCCGCTTTCCTTCAAACCATTCTTCGGTGAATTCCCATACAGAAGAAGAAAGGCGTTTAATGGTGTCTACCGAAAGACCCATGGCTTTTCCCACATCACGGATAGCACCCCGCTGCCTTTCCTGCGTCACCGTTGCCACAATAGCTGCACGGTCCCTGCCATACTTATCATAGATATACTGCATGACTTCTTCTCTCCGTTCATGTTCAAAGTCTACATCAATATCCGGCGGTTCATTGCGGGCGGAAGAAATAAACCGTTCAAATAACAGATCAAATTTTTCCGGATCGACAGATGTAATGCCTAACAGATAACAAATGGTTGAATTGGCTGCCGAACCACGTCCCTGGCATAGTATATTTTTTGATCTTGCAAAACGGACAATATCATATACCGTCAGGAAATAGTTGGCATAATCCATTTCTTTTATAAAACTAAGTTCATGAACGATTGCCTTACTTGTTTTTTCCGGTACCGGTTCACCATAGCGCTCTATAGCACCTTTCCATGCCAGGTGAGTGATCTCTTCCTGTGGTGTGCGCCCCTCTGTAGTCAGTTCTTCAGGATAAACATATTTTAATTCCGACAAGGAAAATGTACAGGCTTCTGCTATTTCTTCAGTGCGTTTTATTGCAGAAGGATACTGCCGGAACAATCGCTCCATTTCATCGATTGGTTTCAGGTAGCGTTCCGCATTGGGATGTAATTTAAATCCGGCGGTATGAACGGTACATTTCTCTTTTATGCAGGTAAGTACATCCTGTAATTGTCTCCGCTGCGGGTGATGATAATAAACATCGTTGGTTGCTGCCACCGGCACCTGTACTTGTTTGGATAGCTCATAAAGCCTATGCAGTTGTTTACCATCATCTCCATGGTATCGCCTTGCCGCCGCGATGTAAAGATCATTCCCAAGAACAGATTTATATTCTTTCATGGCATCGATAAATATAGGATCGATTTCAAATAACCGGTTCAGGGATGGAGGAGGAATAACGATAAACTTTGTATCCACAGCATGTTCATATACATCCGCCTTGCAGATATCACATTTTCCTTTTTCCGTACGCAGGTTGCCTTTGGTCAGCAACGCAGAAATTTGCGTGTAGGCCTTCCTGTTAGTCGGATAGGCCAGCAAGCTATAGCCATCTACCAGGTTCAGGCGGCAGGCGGGAATGATCCGGATGTCCTTTGCTTTTGCCGCTGCATGTGCCCGGACAATGCCTGCTAAAGTATTATGATCTGTAATCGCGATTTTTTTATATCCATAGTCAGCAGCCTGCATGACTAATTCATCAGGATGTGAAGCACCCTGTAAAAAACTGAAATTGCTTGTTACCTGTAACTCTACATAACTCATACTTCAGAATTTATTATTTACAATTCAATTTCTCTACGCGAAATAGCCGTGCAGGAACCATTGATTCGATTTATCACCTGTGTAGTGTCCGGAACGGAAGATCCAGTAGCGGCAACCTTCTTCATCTTCTACAGCGTAGTAATCGCGGTGTTCCCCTTCCTGTAACCACCATTCCTGTTCAATACGCTCCGGCCCATCTGCATTCTTTACTTTATGCAGCTTGCCGTTGTGCCGGAAATGCATCGGAGGATAATCGGGTATTGGCGCCATCACCTGTATGGCTTCAGGAACAGCTAATAATTGTAATGGCCTTGGCCGGTGATTATTCCAGTTTGTTGTTAATTCCTGCCCGAGCGAAACAGCTTCCTGTATGGATCGCTCCGGCCAGTAATGTTCCGCCGGAAGATATCGCTGAATAGCTGGGGCGCCAATTTTCCCGGAGATCCGGTCCATCAGTTCCGCAAACTTTATATCATCCAATCCGCAGTTGCCTTCCCAGATATGTACCTGCCTGGCAGTATACTCTTCCACCACCGGCGCATTCAGTATAAATAATTCAATACCCAATGCAGGCTCTATCGTTTCTATTTTTTGTTTAAATAGTTTGAAGAGATGCGGAACGTTATGCGAAGCCCTTGTAGTTGCAATAGAGATTTGTTCCATCTTTCCATCGATCCGGTAACCCATAAAGTTCGCCGCACGAAGACCTTTTGCTTCTTTCTGTAAACACTGGCATAAATTATCCAGTAACCGCTCCAAAGCAATTGCAATTCCTGTCGCTGTAACAATAGGTTCAAGACAGGGTAATCTTTCTTCCCATGGTTCAGGTACAATCACCGGAACTACCGTTTCTTCTATCTTTCCGAGTGCCTGGTCTATTCGTAGTAAAATGGATTCACCAAAACGGCGACGGAGTGCTGACCGGGGCATGCCGATAAAACTTTTGATTTGTTTCAGACCAAGTTTATAGAGCCGTTCAACGATGACTGTATCGAGTCTTAATGCAGCAGGTGATAAATTCAGTAAGGCAACATCCTGTCTCCCCGGTTCAATAATGCGTTCGCCCTGCCCGTAATGGCAGACAGCCCATGCAGCGCCGATACTATCCGCCATAGCAATACGCACCGTATAGCCCAGTTCATTAAAACGTTTAGTGATGGCCGTTATATAATTCTGTTCACCACCCCAGAGGTGTGCACAGCCTGTTGCATCCAGCACCAATCCATCAGGGGCATCTACTGCTACCACGGGTGTATAACGGATGCACCAACGGGCAATCGCATGGATCAGCTTACCGGAAGGAGTTGGTTTATCCTCCATGCACTGCAGGGAAGGGACGACTGCTCTTGCATCGGCCAGCACCATACCGCAGTCAATGCCTTGCCGTTGGGCCAACCTGTTCACCGCAGTGATCAGCATCCTTCCATGATCTGCGGTAGAAAGTACAAAAGGACTGTTGCGCAAGACAGGTTTACGGAGGCTGATCCAATCCGTCTTTAAATAACAGAACCATATGCACACAAACCGCTTCACCATCTTACCCCACTTTTCGTTTATGGTATTCCGTTAGTAGATTTTTAGTTGAAGATATGGATTCAAACCGGCCATCCTTCCATTCCAGTTGCCAGGAGCCGGGTCTCCCATTTCTGATCTTCAATAATTCTACATTCCACCTCGGAAATCCAATACCGGGTAACTGGTTTCCTGTTTCACTCAACAGTGGTTTAATCATCCACCGGGCTACACATGCGTTAATCCCAATACTACGCGGCTGGTTACGGATGATAAAACCGGTGACGCGGCTTTGCTCTACGGCTAACTGTAACCTGCGGGATGCAATAAAACTAAGTTCTGCCAGTTCGGCGATAACGGCGGCAATACCTTCGCACTTTAACGCTTCTTCCATAACCCATGCTGTTTCTTTTTCAGTTTGCGTGGTAATAAAAATCATCTGATCAGGAGAGATACCAAATGTGGCCAAAGCCGGGGGAAAGATGCTTCTTTTTTTACTGATCCATACTGAAGCGCCTGATCGCTTCATTAATGTACCGGTAAGACAGGCCACAAAGCCACTGGCAGCAGTAGCATACTCCCTGCTTTCGCACATAAATTCATGCATGGCTGATAGAGGAAAAGATTGATTGGGAAAAGCTTCATTCACTAAGCCTAATCCAAAATCAACTGCTATATCTGTCGGTAAATGTTTAAAGCCCTGCAGTGGCAGTATTTCTTTTTGTAAGCGCTGTAATATGTCTGCCCTTGCCGCCGGCATGGAAATGCATTATTTTTTCGTGGCAAAATACTAATATATTTAGCTAAATTACTAAAATAATTAGTAATTTAAAATTGATTTTCTCCCTCGCTGAACCATTGTAGCCTTAGTTCCCATAGCAACCGGATCCATTACTACTAAATTTCATAGACCAGGAATACTAAAAATTCCAAAACAGAACTGAAGAAACGGAAACAGTTTTCGTTTTATATTCTATGTTATTGTCTTCCTGAAGGCCTGAAAAGTACAGATGGCGGGCCTTGCGAATTATGCACGGAAAAAAATTTATTCCGTTCAGCTATATCATTTTACAGGAGGGCAGACAGAAATTCGGGACGTTAAAGCGCAGTACTCCAATCTACGGGGTCCCGTTTTCTACGGGGCCCTGTTTACTTTTACGATTATACCGTGAATCTAAATTTTGCTGACAGTTTTCTACATTCAATAAAATCTATAACAGATGACCGAAGATTTTGAGCTCGAAGTGCCCTATAACAATTCAATAAAAATCTTTCCTGCAACATTCAGCAAGCTGGGTTACAGCTATAAAATCATCGTCGTGATCGACGGGGAAGAAATCGTGTTTGATCGTGACGAAGAACGAAATTTCAGGGCAACCGGCTTAAAACAACATTATTCAGCACAACTACTATTACAGATAAAAGCAGTGATGGAGACACTCCATACCATTTTTTAAAAAATGAACAGCTTTTGCTTCAGCCAGGTGACTCCCGCAGCAGCAATTTATTCGTTTATACCATCAGATACGAAAATATCCGAAAGGTTACAACAATCGGCTGGAGATCCCATTGGAAAAAATGCAAATGGTGATCCGCTCTTTTCGTTCCTGATGGATCCTTTTTTAAATTCATTCTCAATATCAATGTGGATCAATTCAACTAAAATTTAATGGATCAAACCTGCCGAAATTTCAAACTTATTGTTTTATACCGTAATGCATTTTAATCGTATTGCCGTTCAATTTTGTACCTGCCTTGGTATAAAATATATCAAAGAACAGTTAAAGAGAGGATGATTCATCCTTTTGATGAGAATCATCTTATTAAAAATTGGGTATCTTTTCGGTGGTCCCGTGCGTATTAGTTTTTTAACAGCAGACCAGCCTGATTGAATTCCTATAGTTTCCATATTAATTTATATGACCTGGGGTTTCTCGGTGCCATATTCATAGGGTTGACATTTACCCTCCTTCTGTGGTTCACCCCAGCAATCAACCGGGCTGCCAACCGGTTCCTGGCCCTGGCGCTTCTGACCATGATTGTATGGATGATCCACATCCTTGCGATTGATATACGGCCGGACCTTTACTTAGCCCGCCGGAGCAGGCTGCCTCTGCAATTTTTGCTGGCCTTAGGCCCGCTGCTATATTTCTATGTCAGGAAAATAACCAGGCCTGATCAGAAATTTAGTCGTACCGACTTCCTTCATTTTACCCCGGTAATAGTGGAACAGATTGTTCTCGTCCTGCAGACCAGCGAAAGTACAAATCCTGCCCACCCCTTCCGGCTATTCAATCCCATACTACAACTTCTGACATTTATTTCGGTCATTACCTACCTGTATCTTTCGAACAGGTTGATTCAACAATTTTACAGAGGCCTGCAACCGGTCCTGATGGACAGACCTCTTGTTGAATTCCGATGGCTCCGACGCCTTCTGGGAGCCACTGCCCTTCTGTGGTCCCTGTGGATCTTTTGTACCGGGATTGATTATTTTGGTTACAGCAACCATTTAGACATCAGGGTTTATTACCCTTTATATTTTTGTTTCGCACTCATAATTATATGGGCAGCTGCTGCTGCTTTCTTACGACCAAAGGCTGCAGTCACGGCCCAGACAGGAGCGTCCAATACCTCCGCTATACCTGATGAATTGAGAGCAAAAGGCGAATCGCTTAAGAGGCTTGTTGAAACGAACCTGTATTACCAGGACCCCGAGCTGACTTTAGGTTCCCTTGCCGAAAAGTTAAACCTTCATCCCAAGGAACTATCACGAATCATCAACTCAGCGCTGAAAATTAATTTTAATGATTTCATTAACGGGTACCGCGTGCGGGATGCCGCCCGGAAAATGCAGGATCCGGCATATCATCACATTACCCTCCTGGGTATTGCCTTTGACGCCGGGTTCAATTCGAAAACCAGCTTTAACCGGATATTCAGGGAAATGACCGGGAAAAGCCCCACGGCATATAAAAATCAACTGAAAAATAAGCGCCCAAGTCATGACCTGGGGCGCGGACGGCTCCCGGAGCTGTTAATATTGAACCGTGAACCCTTAAAACGGTGGGTTCCGGGAAAATTAAACAGCCATTTTATGTTCAGAAATTATTTCAAGACCACCTTTCGAAATCTTTTACGTTATAAGCTATTCTCCGGGTTAAATATTTTCGGTCTTGCTACCGGAATGGCCTGCAGCCTGCTCATTTTGTTATGGGTCCGGGACGAACTGAATTATGATCAATTCAATACTAATGCCGATCATATTTTCAGGGTTACCGATAAGGCGTCTGACCAGGAATATGTCACCGTGCCCCCCTCGCTGGCCTATGCTATCCAATCAACGATACCATCCATTAAAATTGCAACAAGAGTGGCCTCCATCCAGAAGATGATCACCATTGGCGGAAAGAAATTTAACGAAAAAAACATTTATTACGCCGACAGTAATTTTCTCCAGCTATTCAATTATCCTTTATTGAAAGGCACTGTTGCCAATGTTCTTTCGTCTCCTTATAGTGTTGTACTCACGGAAGCCATTGCAAAAAAATATTTTGGTTCTGCCAACACAGCTATGGGTAAAACCATTTACATCGATAATGACATACAGGGCAGTACGCTCCTGGTAACCGGTGTTTTGAAAAATATTCCTTCCAATTCGCATTTACAACCGAACCTTCTTATTCCAATGGCATTGTATGATAAAGTAAACAATACAAAATACGGATGGACAAATTTTGATGTATATACTTATTTCCGGTTGAAGGATGCCATTGCGCCAACCCAGGGTAACCTTGATAACATCAATCAACAAATCAATGCAATCTACAAACAGAACAATAGCGAGTTTGCTGCTGCATTTTCGTCACAGCCTTTAACGCGTATTCATCTGCATTCGCATTTTTCAATGGATGTTCCGGGCCAGGGAAGTTATGTTTATGTCACGATATTTTCGGTTGCAGCTATATTCATAATTCTGATTGCCTGTATCAATTTTATGAACCTTGCTACAGCCATTTCCGGACAACGTGCCAAAGAAGTCGGCCTGCGGAAAACAGTGGGTGCGTTACGTCAGCAGTTAGTGATGCAGTTTATTTTCGAATCCGTACTGATCGCCTTCATTTCGTTATTGCTTGCCGTCGGGATGGTCTATGTCATGCTGCCCCTGTTCAATCAGCTTGCAGCAAAGAACATCTCCTTCAATCCCTTCCGTGCAAACATTTTTATCATTCTTGTGGGTATTGCTTTCCTGTCCGGCCTATTATCGGGTAGTTATCCTGCCTTCTACCTTTCCTCGTTCAATCCCGTGAAGGCTTTAAAAGGCGCTAAAATTTTAAGCAGCAATAAATCTTTTCTGCGTAACGGATTAGTGGTGCTTCAATTTTCAATTTCAATCATCCTAATGGTCAGCACGCTGGTTATTTATAATCAGCTTCAGTTTATACAAAACCGGGATATCGGTTTTAATAAAGAGAATTTATTGTATATGGAAATGCCGCAGGTGGGTGATCTGAAAAACAATAAAGATGCGATGCAGGCAACGCTGACCTCGTACCCGGATGTTACCAGTTATACCTTCACCGATCATTTGCCGACCAATCTCTCCGATGGAATTTCGATGCTCTCCTGGCCAGGAATGAATTCAGGCACACAAATAGAAGCCTACCGGTTAAGGGTAGACGAAAATTTTGCCCGAACATTTGACATGAAAATCATGGCGGGCCGGTTTTTTTCCAAAGATTTTGGCGGCGATGACAGCAGTTTTGTTGTCAACGAGGCCGCTTTAAAAGTGATGCATATGAAACCTGAAGATGCGATCGGTCAATCAATTACCTACTGGGATGAGACGGCACCCATCATCGGAGTCGTAAAGGATTTTAATTTCAGGCCTGTGCAACAACCTATTGACCCGATGATCCTGAAGAGCAATTTTTCGGGTGGCTTTGTTGTGATGAGAACAACACCGGCTACTGTTCAGAAAGTAATTTCATCCTTCCAGAAAAGCTTCAAAAACGTCTATGGCGACTACCCGTTCTCCTACGGATTTGTCAATGAAGACCTTTCCAAATTGTATACAAATGAACAAAGAATGGGAAAGCTCATTACTATTTTTTCCATTTTATCGATTGTTATTTCCTGTCTCGGATTGTTTGGCCTGGCTACATTTGCCGCAAAGCAACGCGTTAAAGAAATTGGCATCAGAAAGGTATTGGGCGCCGGTGAAACAGGTATCGTCCTATTACTTTCAAAAGATCTGATCCGGTTGGTAATTTTATCATTCGTCATCGCTTTTCCTGCTGCCGGCTGGGCCATGAGCAAATGGTTGCAAAGTTTTGCTTACCGTATTACTATTTCTCCGTGGATCTTTCTCCTTGCCGGCTTAACGGCACTCTTTATTGCTTTTGTAACCGTTAGTTTCCAGGCCATCAAAGCAGCCATTGCCAACCCGGTGAAGTCACTCCGCACAGAGTGAAAAAGGGGAAGTTGCTTCTACTTCCCCAACGCTTATACGTGAAACTAACTACTTGCTTAACTAAAGAGGAAGCGTGGAAACATCCTCCGTTTGACCAACGAGTGGTCAATGCCATGAGAAAAATTTATATCTTATTCGATTGGTATGGTGAATGAAACGGTTTTGGGCGGGAGGCACATTTCATCGGTGCATGCCTGACAGGTAATTGTACCGGCTAACTTTGTTTTGACTGCTGCCTTCATCTTCAGTGACTGTACAAAGTCAACCATTCCATATTTGAATTGAATGATGCCTTTTATCCTCATACTTTTCTAATTGCCAACTTCTTTTGGCTGGCCTATCAATTGAAGAACAGAATTCTCTGTGAATGTAATCTTGCCGGCTGCGCGATTGCTTCCCTGGGCTGCACCTGCGAATAAATAGGGTGAGTATCCTACACTGAATTATAATTAAAATGAACTGGATCTCGTTTTTGGGCGTTTACGGTGAAGGCTATCAAAAGGCTTATAACTTCTTTTACGATTTTCATTTCTCTTTCGTTTTATGTACCCAATAACTAAAGACGAGAACGAAAGAAAAAGCAGTACTCCTCATTTTGAATTTCCGGTAACGTATTAATACCGATTACCGAATTGAACTTTTCAATTAAATTGGTTTATGTTATTTTGAATTCCAGGTCATTCATCAAATCCAAACATATGCTGCTGACATTGATTTTTATACCAATCGGTTTGATTGCTACCATTATTTTATACAGATATTTTTTTGTGGGAAGTCTCCGTGCCGCACCGAACGCAGAAATATTAGGTACACAAACCAAGAGCACGAATATATTTCATCAATTCCTTGTGAACCCATCGCTGCTACGTTTTAAAAGTGACGGCGTTTACTCTGTTTTGAAAAAGTAAATCGTCACCGCCTGATCGTTAAAAATGGAAAGCCAATAACTTTTTCTGTAACTGATCAATATGCGCTTTTTGATATTGCGCCTAATTTACAAGCCATGAAATCTCATGAACTTTCTGACTCAGCAATCCATCTTGCTAAAAGCACCATCAATGATCCCAAGCCGATGATACTGACACACTGGATCGAAACCAACGCAACCGGTCATATTATACGCTACAACGCCTATGAAACTATAAAAGACACGGATTACGATTTGCCGGCGGCAACGCCTGTTCAGTACAAAATTGTTGCGGAACATGCCAGGCAAAAACTGACGGACGGAAACTATACCCATGTTATCATCGCCTGTAGTGGGTGGAATAACTACCAGGATGACTCTGCGGACCTGTATGAAAACTGGACCCAATTCACCAAATCAGCGGCTGAAGGCAGCGGCACAACATTCAATCCTTTTCTTATCGGATTTACATGGGCGTCCCGATGGATTATTCCGGGTATCAGTATATGGGATAAGGCCAATGACGCGGATGAATTAGGAATGACTCATGTCAACCGGTTGATCTGGAAATTTCTTTTACCTGCGCTGAGCGATCTAGATATACCGGTCATAACGATTGGTCACAGCTTTGGCGCAAGAGTGCTGTCAAGAGCTATCCACAGCCGCTTCCTGCAAAAGAATGTTGATCTGTCAACAACCATCGATAAGGCAATCGACTTCCAGGGAGCCTATCCCTACACGCGATTTTGTGCAAAAAAAGGCTTTAACGGAGGGCTATACACAGTGGACATCCCTGTAAAAAAACATTTTATGACGTACAGCGAATTTGATTATGCCGTAAAGCATGCTTTCTGGAGCCTGGGTTATGTTGCTGACGATAAATCTGAGCCCGCATTAAGGAATGACGCAGTAGCGAAAAATAATTTTGAATTTACTGCTATCAATGACGCTGGAAAGTTTACTGCTGATCCAGGAGCAAAACAAAAGGTATTGGTCGATGCAAAAGCGATCATCAAAACGTTGAAAAAAGGTGCGGGAGCACACAATGATGTCCGTGATAAAGAAGCCGGACAATTGATCTGGGAAATCATCAAACCTTGATTTTTCGGAAGTCAACATTATTTTCAAATCTATTAAAACAGGTGTTAATCAGCGGACCCTGAACAGCACAAAATAATCCGCTGCTTTAAAAAAATAAACAAGATAATACTTACGCTTTTATTGACTTTAATTACACTGACATTCTCATTCGGACAAATACCGAAAGGAACAGTTATTCATGAAAGATTTTTAGCTCCGTCTATCGTTGGAAATCCTGCCGGCGAAGAGGCCCTACGCAGGGTAACTATTTATTTGCCGCCAGGATATTATCAAAGCAAACAACATTATCCTGTTATCTATTTTCTGCATGGCATGTATGGAGAAGACAGTGCAACAATGGATGATCTGGAAATAAATTACTTACTTGATACAGCAATTTACAGTAAACATATTAAGCCAGTAATCTTTGTACTCCCCAATAGCTTCACTAAATACAAAGGAAGTTTTTACACCAATTCTAAACTGACAGGCAACTGGGGAGACTATATCGCTAAAGATGTTGTTGATTATATTGATAAGAGATTTAGAACTATTGCAAACAAAGACAGCAGAGATATTTCTGGTGCTTCGTTGGGTGGAAACGGTGCTTTGAAAATGGGAATGCTTCATCCTGATGTTTTCAGTTGTGTTTATGCCAACACTCCTGCAACATTAAATTGGTCAGATGGTATTAACACAAGCCTTGAAGCTTTTAAAATAATAAGCGATGCAAAAAGTGACAGCGCTATATTCGGCAACAATTCAGCTACCATTATGGTTGATTTAGCCAGAACATATTCTCCTGATTTAAATAAACCTCCGTTCTATGCAGACATGCCAGCCTATTATATTGGTGACAGTTTACTTATTGACACAACTATTGTAAACAAATGGACACAAAATTTTGCGACAAACATGATTGAACATCATTTAGATGCTCTTAAAAGTTTAAAAGCAATAAAATTGGATTGGGGCAGAAACGATGAAGGGAGGCATATTCCTGTTACTTGTTTGCAGTTCAGTAAAAAATTAGAGTGGTATGGTGTAAATCATTTTGCAGAAGAATATTTAGGCGGCCATGCAGAACACTTAGAAGGAACAGACGGAAGAATTTACACAGAAATACTTCCTTTCTTTGACACCTTTTATCAATGCAGTTTCGGAGACCTTCTTTTTAATCATTACAGCGGCGACGGCTTCAGTATCCGGAAAAATCATTTCATTGTCGGCCAGGGGGCAGGTTATTCTTCAGCGCCCGGAAGCCTGCACTCGGACTACCAATTGTATACGATAAGAGCGTACTCATTGAATGGAAAGGAATTTTCACCGGTCAACTTGCGACAAAACAAATTGAATTTTATTATGCTCCTTACAGCGAGATCACTGCTTCATTTCCGCGAGATATTCAAGTCACGTTGCTCGATATTCACTACGACAATGCGTTACATGATCAATACGCACCTCATTTTCCGTTGCTGGCCCGATTCATGCAAAAAGTCCATGATGGCAGTTTTGCGCGTTTATTCAATCAGCCGATCTTCTCCTCTCCTGTTACCGACGCGACCAATCACCAATTACTGACCGCTCCACAGAATGATCCGCTGGTTCCTGCTCACTATGATTCCTATGCGCATATCCTGCTGATTCATGTACTGGAACGGCTCTCCCGTTTCAATCCTCTTACGAGGAATTATTCTTCCGCCGATATCGAGATGGCCCAGGAAGCGCGGCGTTTGCTGACCACTGATTTCGAACAATCTTACTCGATTACAATTAAGCCATCTCCTCCGCACCAATCCATATACGTTGAAAACGACGTTCCGGCATTTGTTTGATACGAGTATCGGGAAATATAAACGATCTGTCCTGATGGAGCATGCACAGATGCTTCTTGAAACGACTGATTACAGTCTCGATGAAATCTCCTTCCGGCTGGGATATAGCTCGCAGCAAAGCTTTGCATTTGCGTTTAAGCGTTATTTCGGGAGAACGGCAGGAAGGTCCAGGAGGAGTGGGAAGTTGTGAGTTGTCAGCATAGAGAAGACAGAAGATAGAATATAGAAGCCCTTCGATAATGCTACTGCACTTAAGCGAAATACCTTGTACTGATAAAGCGCGACCTCTGAAAGAGGGGGACGCCTGAAGAAGCCCTTCGACAGACTCACGGTAGTTATGTTTATGTTTATTACGTTGTAAATCTTTCCGGTTAAATTTATCTTTACTGCTATGATTAAATCGTTGTAACTTTAGAGTGCTTAGAACTAATAAGAAGACTTAAAAGGTGGATACTGTCCAGTATCTGCCTTTTTTATTGCGGCCTTCGTCACTTCGTCAAGCTCAGTGCTTAGTGCTCAGAGCTCAGGATGAGGTCAGGGTGCAACCACTTCCGTCAGTGAACTCTTTATTCTGCAACTCAAAAGGGACGGATATCTTTCGATTCAAATAATTGTTGTTGATTATAATTATACTGCTGTTGGTAGTGAGCATCCGACAGAACGAGCATTCATTAACGTACAATCTACGTTCATAATCGTACATCAATAGACGCCTTTATCCATCGTTGCTGCTGATCAGCAATGGCTTAAAAGAATGGCATAGCAATTGGCGAAATTTGTGAAATTGAATTCCCCTCTTTTCAATATCAGCCTGTATGACCTGGCGTTTCTCGGTATCCTATTTACCGGGTTGACGTTTGTCTGCCTTTTGTTGTTTACCAAACGGAATAACCGAACGGCAAACGCTTTCCTTGGCGCTGCCTTGTTTGTTGCAATCTTTTGGATAGCCCAGATTCTATTGATTGATACAGGGTTTAAGAAGTTGCTGCGGTTTCAGTTTTCATTAGCCTTCGGACCGCTGATCTACTTTTATGTTCTTACAATTACCCGTCCTGAAAATAGATTTCATCCAAAAGCCCTTGTTCATTTTGTGCCGGTGGTTGTGGAACTGTTTTTCCCCCGTGTAAACGTTCTTGATTTTTTTTCAGTGATCATCTATTTATACCTCGGCGATCGATTGATCGAAGCATTTTACCAGCGACTTCAATTTAATGAACTGAACGACCGGTACCGTTCACAACTGCGCTGGCTGCGAAAGCTGTTGAAAGGGTTTGCGTTATTGTGGTTGCTGTGGATACCTTATGTCATTGCCAGTTATTTTACACCACTTCCCGCTGCGACGTATTATCCATATTATATTTTGCTTTCTGTGTGTTTTATCCGCATAGCGGTTATTTGTTTTTTCAGGGAAGATCTTCGTGTTCCCGTTCCGGCTGCAATTTCCAACCGGCCTTCTGTTCCGCCGGACCTGCAACAGAAAGGAGCATGGCTGAAAAAGTTGATGGAAAAGAACCTGTATTACCGCGACCCTGACATTGGTTTGCGCTCACTGGCCGAAAAACTGGAGCTGAAGCCGAATGAACTTTCACGGATTATCAATTCAGCACTGCATAAAAGTTTTACCGATTTCATCAATGAGTATCGTGTCACAGAAGTTGCCCGAAAAATGAAAGACCCCGCAAACGATAAGTTAACACTGATCGGCATTGCCATGGATGCCGGATTCAATTCCAAATCCACATTTAACCGGATATTTAAAGAGATGACGGGAAAGACACCGGCAGAATTCAAACGTCAGCGGGAAAATTGCCTCCCAGATTACACTTTGAGACCTTACTCCCGTGCCGCACGTATACTTTCGGGCAACGAAGCCCCAACTGTCTGGCTTCGGACCAATTTAAAAGAAAGTATATGTTCCGATCTTATTTCAAAACCGCCTGGCGGAATTTAACCAGGGGCAGGAGTTTCTCCTTCATTAATATTACGGGCCTGGCAACCGGTATGGCCGGCGCTGTCCTGATTTTACTCTGGTTACAGAACGAAATCAGTTTTGATAAGTTTCATGCGAATAAAGATAACCTGTACCAGGTGTATGGCCTTAGCGATAACACCGATGGGCATGCCGTGTCCATTGATGTTACGTCCCAGCCGTTAGGTCCCGCGTTAATACAGGAATATCCTGAGGTAAAACTGGCGGCAAGGGTACAGCCCGTACACAGTTTTCTTTTTACTGCCGGTAATAAACGATTTACCAACATAAAGGGTGAATTTACCGATGCTTCTTTTTTAACCATGTTCAGCTTTCCGCTGGTAAAGGGAAATACCGATGACCAGTTGAAGAATGTTTATTCGATCACAATTACGCAGAAACTTGCCAGGCAATTATTTGGTACTGAAGATGCGATTGGAAAATTAATCAGGATAGACAGCGTAGACAATTTCACGGTAACCGGCATATTAAACGATCTTCCATCTAATACCCGTTTTGATTTCGACTACCTGTTACCGTGGGACTATTTCAAAAAAATCGGCTGGAATAATGATGACTGGATTAATAATAGTACCCCCACCTACCTGTTGCTGAAGCCCACTACCAACGTAACGGCATTTAACGAGAAGATAAAAAATTTCACCCGCATCAAAGCCGGTCGCAATGATCTTTGGACACACTTTATCTTTCCGCTCAGCCAGTGGCATTTATACTCAAAGTTTGAAAATGGCAAACCTGCCGGCGGGCGCATTGAAACAGTCCGCACCTTCGGTATCATCGCCACATTTATCCTTTTGATTGCCTGCATTAATTTCATGAACCTCAGCACGGCGCAAAGCGAAAAGCGGGCGAAGGAGGTTGGCATCCGTAAAGTGGCTGGTGCGGGTAAAGGTTTACTGATTGGCCAGTTTATTTCTGAAGCATTTTTAACTGTAGCTATAGCCGGTGTGCTTTCGCTATTGATTGTTGTGCTTGCGCTGCCTGCTTTCAACACACTGATCGGGGCCAGGCTTTCTATTCCGTACAGCAGTTTATATTTCTGGTTGTGTGCAATCGGATTTATTCTTCTTACAAGCCTGCTCGCAGGAAGTTACCCGGCATTTTATTTATCGGCCTTCAAACCTGTCAGCATTTTTAAAAAGCAATTTAAAAAAACGAGTGCCGCTGTCACGCCCAGGAAAGTCCTTGTAGTAGCCCAATTCAGCTTTGCCATTATCCTTATCATATCTGTCATTGTTGTGCGCAACCAGATCCGCTATACGCAGGATAGGGATAAAGGCTATACCAATAATAACCTGGTGCAGGTGCAGTTCGCGGGCGACATCAATAAAAATTATGCGTTAATCAAACAGGATTTAATCACTACAGGGATTGCCACTTCTGTTACAAAAGTAATGCACGGCATTACAGACTACGGGTGGCATTCCTGGGGGCTCCGATGGCCCAATGAGGTTCCGAAGGATACTGCCACAACTATCACAATATTCAGTTCAGATGCAGATCTTGTTAAAACAACCGGCATGCAGTTGGTTTCAGGCAGAGATATCGATATTAATAAATACCCTGCTGATAGTTTTTCCATCCTGCTGAATGAAACGGCTGCAACGGTCATGGGATTACGTAATCCGGTCGGCCAGGTTATCCGAAACCCCTTCGATAATATCAACTGGCGTGTGGTGGGCGTTGTAAAAGATTATGTACAGGGCTCTCCCTACTCGAAGATACCGCCCACTGTCATTTACGGACCCGGCGCCTGGTTCAACACACTCTATATACGATTTAACCCTGCCAGTTCAACTTCAACAAGCCTTGCAAAAGCGGAAGAGATCTTTCGTAAATATAATCCAGCGTACCCTTTTGATTACAAATTTGAGGACCAGGAATATGCGAAGCATTTTGAGGATGAGCAGAAAACAAAATTAATGGCCAGCTTATTTGCTGCATTAGCCATTCTTATTTCCTGCCTCGGATTATTTGGTTTATCCGCTTATATGGCAGAAAACCGGATCAAAGAAATCGGTGTACGCAAAGTGTTGGGCGCTTCCGTGTTTAACATCACCCGGTTATTGTCGCTCGATTTTATAAAACTTGTTTTCATTGCATTTATCATCGCCGCGCCGGTGGCATGGTATGGGATGAATAAATGGCTGGAAGATTATACTTACCGGGTTGCCATTGGCTGGATGGTCTTTTTGCTTGCCGGAACCTGTGCTATTCTCATTGCTCTATTGACAGTGAGTTTTGAATCTGTGAAGGCTGCATTGGCAAATCCCGTAAAGAGCCTGCGGACGGAATAAAGCTGTTACATTTTGTACTGTACTACTTCGGCAAAAATCTGTAGAAATATCTTTAGCACCTTATTTACTGTTGGAAGTTCACTCAGTGATATCAACACAACCGGTGAATGGTGTAAAAGAAGAGCCGAAAAAGAGATATCATCAATGTGGTATATTAAGACCGATATCTGTAGTTACGGTATCAGGCTGGAATAACCGGAGATCGTGACCATCCTTTTTCGGTCGAAGGTGACCAGTCTACGTTGAGTTTTTCGTGGAAGGTCCTGAGTTGTTTTATGGATGATACAAAATTATTTCTTCTGTTCTATTTCAAGGGTAAGTTTTTTCGCAGGGATTCGCCGTTAGTTCGATGCGATGGGCGTTGCGAACGATCCTGTCCAGTATAGCATCAGCAATCGTTTTTTCACCGATACTATCGTACCATTCTTTTAGGGGTACCCGGGAGGTAATGATTGTTGATCGTTTGCCATGTCTGTCTTCAATGATTTCCATGCGTATGGAACGACTTTGCTGATCCAGTGTCTGTATACCAAAGTCGTCCAAAATAAACAAGTCAGCTTTTCTTTTTTTTGCATTTCCCGTATTTCAGATCCATCGGCTTTGGCTATTTTAAGTTGTGCAAACAGGCGCGTAGTGTTGGTATACAAAACTTTAAAATTTAATTGACAGGCCTGATAGCCTATTGCTGAAGCAAGATAGCTCTTACGATAACTACCACCGACACCAAGAACCGCAATTGCGAGCATTATAACGGCTACGAGTAACCGCTTGTAGAGAAACAGTATGACTAAAAAAAGCAGTCAGGCTCGCCGTAACCAGGATCATCAGCAGTTCATGGAAGGATTGCTGCTGCCGGGCAAAGGATCCGCCATATTCGACATGATAACCGGCGGGAAAACTGACAACGGAAGAGATTTTTTGCTGTAATTCCTTCGTCACCGAACCGAAATATCTTCCTTCCAGACGCCCGGCCACTATCCCAAAGACTGGAGATCTTCGCGTTTGATTTCAGCATCATCTTTTTGGAACGTGGCCGTAAGAAGCCCCTGTATCGGTTTTAGCCGACCATAGGGCAGGAATATTTTTAATTCACCAATCTGCTTTACGGAAAGTTTGCGGCTGTTGGGATAGACAAACCGGGCATTGAGTATTTGTTCGCGTCCATAAATATTACCAATAACACTTCCTTCGAGCGGCAGAATTCTCAAAGCTGATACAGGTAACATGTCAATTCATTTTTTATTCATTCCTTAAAAACTTTACCGGGTTCTGAATCGCCGCTTTATAGGTTTGCGAAATAATCGTGGTGAGTCCAATAATCAGTAAAATTGAAAAGCAAAAGAGGACGCTGCCAGCTCCAAAGCTGACGCGATCTGCGAAATTCATCAGGAACAGGTAACTGATGGTATAGCCTATAGGAATTGCAATGGCCCCTGATACAAAAAGCAATTTCACAAAACCTTTCGACAATAGTTTTACCAGTTGATTTGTTTCAGCTCCAATTGTTTTACGGATACTGATCTCTTTGCGCTTAACTTCAACTGTATAGATGACCAGGCCCAATAGCCCAAGTGATGCAATCGCAATCGCCATAAATGCGAGATAGCCGAGCAATGAGATGGTGGCTGCCTGTGAATTATTTTTTTCCAGTTGGTCATCGAGCCATAGTGGGTTGAACGTTTCTGATGGAGCAAATTGATTCAGTGTTTCCGTTACCCGTGCGCTCAGTTCTTTTTTTGAATGACTGTTTATAATCAGATAAAGAAAAGAGTATGCATTTTGCTTACTTCGAATGGCGAGTGGCATCACTGGAATACCGGATGTCATGTAATGAAAATCTTTCAATACACCGGTTACCTGCAATTGCGTCGAATCATTGATCCATAACTTTTGACCAAGAGCCTGTTGATTACTTTTGAAGCCTACCGATTTTACGGCCTGTTCATTCAGCAGTATATATTTTTCCTCGTCCGCTTCGGATGGAAAATTGGTTCCGGCGATCACGGATAGCTTCATGTCACGGATAAATGCCGGGTCTGCATAATAATAATTCAAACTGGACGCATCACTTTTATTCGATACCCAGGCTGGCATATTCAAACCGGAATAACGTCCCCACAATACAGAGGACATTGCCGAGGCAGATTGCACACCAGGTAATGCCTTTACTTTTTGCATGGCAATGTTCTTGTCGATACCGTTGATGGGAACAACGAGCACATTATCTCTTTTGAAACCCGGATCTGCTTTTGCAAGGTGCGAGAATTGCCTGTAAAATGCCAGCAGGAAGATGATAATCGTTAGCGATAGCGTGTATTGAAATACAATAAGTGATTTCTGAATACTCACTCTTCCCATAATTTTCGCCGTAGCCATATTGCGCAAAATCCGTAATGGCTTGAAGGATGATAGAATCCATGCAGGCGAAGTACCCGCAAGCAAACCGGTGAATAAAGCGAACAGAATCGTCGCAACGATAAATTTGTTATCCGGGTTGAATGAGGAAGGTATGAATTCGTAACCGTCATTAAACGGGGCGTATTGTATAATAAATGAAAGCAGCACCCACGCAAAACACAATGCGAATAGTGACACCAATACAGATTCTATAATATATTGTGCAAAAATCTCAGACCGGGCTGCCCCGTTTATTTTGCGCACACCCACTTCTTTTGCCCGCGTCAATGCCCTTGCAATCGTGAGATTAGTATAATTGAAAGCAGCCGCGAGTAAAATGATGAAGGCTATCGCTATTTCAGTATACAGTTTTCCCCAGGAGCCACCCCGGCCAATATCGTTATACAGATAATTGCTGCCAGGAGTTATCTTTTTTATATTCTGTAATTCAAATAAAGTGCTTCCTTCATCATTGTTTTTATTTAGATCAGCAGCGATGAAATTGATTTCTTTATTTATGGTTGCCGCGAAATAACCTTTTTTCAGCGTGCAATAAGTATACGCCGTATTAAAGTGATACCAAGCCGATGATTGTTCCGGAAGCAATTTGTCTTTTTCCAGTTGCGGGACGGCGGTTATTGAAATGAAAACATCAAAGTCGATATGCGATTTGCCTGGTATTTCACTCAACACACCCGTTACGATGAAATTCTTACCGCCTTCTCTTGTAATTATTTTTCCAAGCGCACTTTCTTTACCAAAAAATTTTTCGGCAGTTGCTTTACTTAATACAATTCCATCCGGTCTTGATAAACAGGTTTCAGGATTGCCGCTGTATAGAGTAAAACCAAATACTCGGAAAAAAGACGGCTCTGTAAAAGCGCAGCTGATATTCATTTCTTTTCCTCCACCGGTTGCTTTACCACCGAATGCCGGATAGATGCTGACCGATTGGTCGATACCCGATATGTTGCCCAGTTTCCCAAGAAGTGGCAATGGCGTGCTTGCCATCTTCCAACGTTCGCCTGTTTTTTTATGAAAATCAGTTAAGATGCGATAAGTT
The DNA here is from genome assembly GCA_049840875.1 of Chitinophagaceae bacterium. GTDB lineage: Bacteria > Bacteroidota > Bacteroidia > Chitinophagales > Chitinophagaceae > JAFDYH01. The sequence continues at coordinate 344,616 of JASGJE010000019.1, forward strand.
CTCTCCGGTTGCGGATGAAAATTATCATAACTGAACTGATCCTGCAAGCGGATCATGATCATCATGCCGACAGACATGCTTAGCCCCAATCCGAAAATATTGATAAAGGAAATCAGGCGGTTTCTTGAAATTGTCCGAAACGCAACTTTTAAATAATTCTTCAGCATATTCGCAAGGATATAAATATTCTACCAATAATTCTTCACATAATTTCAATGCTAAGAATATGCCAAGGCCTTGAACAGTTTTAAATCAGTTAGATATGACTATTAGAGTAAAAAATTCGTCCGGATATGATACAGCCATTGTTCGTTAACTGACAGTTTTGAATCATTTTTATAACTAGAAATCCTTCAGATTTTCAACAGGATTAACTATTAGGTTTGATGACTTACCATTTCAATGAAAAGATTACAATCCTTTTGTAGTATCTTTTTGTGCTGCTTTATTGCGGGGCAAACAGTAGCACAAACTTATTCACCTGATGAGAGCCGCGAGCGTGATTTCTGGAAATCCAGTGACCGCGTGCACCAGGCAACAACGATTTATTATAACAGGCAGCTTAGCACTTATTCTAAACCAAGACCATTCGAATTTATCACAAAGCTTCCGGCTGATTTCAGCCACATGGGACCGATGCTGACAAGCAGGGAGGGTCTGCTGTTGACAGCGGGTGTTGGCCTGTTATCGTATGGACTCATCCGTGTCGATCAACAGGCGACGAACTGGATCAGCAAAACGTCTGTAAAGTGGGATATCGATAACGAGACTTCGTATGATGTTTTACTAAAGCTCGGAAAAACCAAGATTCTGCAGGTGCCTAACAACAGCACTACTCTTTTTTATCAATTGGGCCAGGGTGGAACAAGCCTGTTACTTGCTGGAAGTATCTGGGCCTATGGAAAGTTGTGGCATGATTACCGTGCCACAGCTACTGCCAGTGATATCACAAGAACGTTTATCAGCCTTGCTATACTAACGCAGGCGATCAAACGAATCACCGGAAGAGAAAGTCCTTTTATGGCGACTGCACCCGGCGGAAGGTGGAAGCTGTTTCCATCGTTTTCAGCATTCCAGAAAAACACACCGGCGTATGACGCGTTCCCTTCGGGACATCTTTCTACTTTAATGGCCACCATTACCGTGCTGAAAGAAAACTATCCGGAAAAAAAGTGGATTGGTCCGGTGGGTTATGGACTTATGGGAATCTGTATGTGGACCATGGCTGATATCCAGGTGCACTGGATCGGCGATTACCCACTAGCAATTGCAATAGGGTATTTATCCGCTAAAGCTTCTACATGGGAACACCGGCAAAAGAAAATAAAAATGCTGCCCCATTATTAGATCTTCTCCTGGCATCGTCGTAAGTACATTCTGAAGAGATTCTGAGTGAAAAAGTGATTTTTATTTGCTTGTCATAATTCCGGAATGAAACCCATGAAGATTCCGATAACATTCGTCATTGCCCTGATCATCACTGTCCTGCTTGTCGCGAGGTTCATGAGCTATCAGCATCACCTGCATGATCAGGATGCTTTGCACGACAGATATAGCGTTAATCAATAAACGTTTTTTCACGGTCGTGCGGAACATCTCCTCATAGCTGCACTATAAATTCTTCCTGTTATCTGAACGGTTCATTTCCAGCAATCTTGCGTATGGATCAATACCAACGGATACAGGTTTTTCGCTCGTGATAATTTCCAGCGTTCCGTCTCCTGTGGTCAGCTTGTGTTGTTGAAGGTAAAGGGGTTTGGATGCCTTTTCTCCGAACACAGCGATCTCGATATAATCATTCATCCCTGCTGCGGGTTTTTCGCTTCCGTCATGGCTCACATATATTTTTCCCGTATGATACTGTATTGTCACTTTATATTGATTGCCGTTTAATGGAACGGCGTTCACTGCGGTAATCCTGTTATCATAAAGACAGATTTTTTCCCAGTAATCGGACAGGAGGTATTTCAGGGAATCCGGTACATGTTTTTTCAGGCTGTTAAACAAATCCATGCTACCCGCATAAGGTGGAGATTGCCTGTAAGCAAAACTATCCCGGAATTCATGCAGCGCAGCATCCATATTTTCTTTGCCGATATAATGCGATAACCCGTATAAGACAACGGCCGTCTTATTCACGACCTCGGACCAGATACCGGCATGCAGCAAAGGCTCCTGGTTATTATGATTCCAGCGGATATTCCAGATATACCAGTTCATTTCAGAAGCGAGAAGCTGCTGAGCGACGTCAACGCCGTAGCGTTGCTCCATTGCCGTAAGACCGCAATATAATGCAACGCCATCTTTTACAACGTTAGCACCTTTTGTATGATTGGGTGCTACCTGGCCACCCCACCATTCCCGGGCAAGATCAGTCGAAGCGGAATAAAAACAAAAATCGATATCGTCGGATGATTTGAAATCAGCATTCCAGCCGTATTTCTCAGAGTAGATATCCATACCCGGAACCGAACTTGTATTGGGTGCATACATAGTTGATTCCGCTAACCGTATTTCATTGAAAGGATAAGGTCCATATGATTTGGAATAACTCAGCAGCCCCTGTTTATAGGCCGCCATAAAACGATCAAGATTTTTAGTATGGGTCGGATGATAATAGAAGGACACTTTGATATACCGGTTATCGACCTGTACGCTGTCATGCAATTCCGCAAACCTTGCTGACACAATACCAGGGGCGTTATAAATACCGGGGTTATTACATTCGTAGCTGAAATAATTCCGGCCTGCTTCGCTCCATTTCGCGATCAAATTGCCAGGTCCGAGCGCTGTCTGGTCACCGGATGTGCTGATCGTGATTTCAAATCGCAAGAGATCCTGTGCAGGCCCTCCGATTAAGATGGATGCATTCGCCGATTCTTTTGAAGCAGGATATTCTTCTTTTTTTTTAGGAAGACCGTATTTGATCCTGTCATCTCCATTGCTGAGTTCTTCATCATCATCGTAACCAAGTGCGGGAAGACCGATTCCCATCACGGTACCATTGTGCAGGAAGTTGCCTGCGTAAAGCGTATTTTGAAAACCTTTAAATGAATAAACTGAATTTACTTCGACGACTATCGTATCACCGGGTTGCATTGCGCGGGGGAGGGTATATAGTCTGTAACCCGATGCAATTTGCCGCTCACCTGTAAAGCTGAATTTACTTCGTGGGAAATAGAGGGGCACGGAGAATGGCAACACAACGCCGGCTATTTTCAACGTATAGCCATCAACGTTATCTCCATCCAGTAATAAGGTATGAATCGGGGAAGTTGTTTTGTTGACAAGGGTTCCAAAGGCGTGAAAATTGGCAACTTGCTTTTCCGGGAACAGGTCAGCGGTTTCTTTAATCGCAACAACTTTCGGCAGCGGCATATCTTCATGGCGCTTCAGCGTTTTTTCAATCATGGCTCCATGCATTTTCTCTTCTGCCGGCGTAAAATAATGATTGATGATACTAACATTATAGTAGACAAAAGTTGCGGTTGCTATAAAGAGTACGGCAACTGAAAAACTGATCACACGTACACTTCCGTGAAACCGCTGCCTTGCAATATGCATTCGTTCTTTTATTGCAGTAGGCGTACCCCGTAGAAAAAACAGGTAACTCAATACCAACAGTAAACCACCGCAAAGTCCCCAGTAGATATTGAACCAGGTGATGGGTTTGAGCATATGCCCGATACCATCAAAGTCTGTCAGTGCATAAACCGGGGTGAATGAATAAAGTAATGGTGTGTAATTGAGATAACCGGAGTCGATGCCCAACTGGCAACCAAAAATATACGTGACACCAACGGCAATTGCAACAAACTTATACCGTATCAATACATGCAAAATAAACGACAGCATCGCCATTATAACCAGTTTCGGAAACGTAGCCAGGAAAGTGACGGATGCGTACAGCGAAAAGTTGAACTGGTAATAACCACGGATGATCTGTGAAATAATTGCCGTGACCGAAGGGGCAATCGCCATCACCAGACAAAGGCACAGAATACTGATAAACTTACCCAGATGCAACACCCATGTTTGTGGTGGAAGCGCATCGTTGATCAGGGAGAAACCGGTCAATCGTTCGCGGTGAATCGCTTCACCTGTATAAAAGATCACAATGCAAAAACCAAAAATCATCAGGTTTTTGTTGGCGAAGAACAGCAGCATGCTTGTTCTTGGAAAGTCATGGACATTATAGTGAATCATTCCGTGCGTGAAGATGATGCCCATAAAAATGCTGAGAGAACCGATAATGATCCAGAAATAATTATCGCGTAAGATACTGGCTGTTTCAATCTTAATCAGTGACCATAATACCCTTCTTGTATATCGTTTATTGAAACTGGTCGTAACAACAGGAAGAGTGGTGACAACAGATGTTGTATCCGGTACTGTTTTAGACGACGGCTTTTTAAAAAAGCTTTCAATGCTGAATTTCTTCCAGGTAAACGCCAGCATGATTGCCCCGATGCCAGTCCATAAGATCCGGTTGAACAGGTACATTCCCTGCACGATTACCAATTGCGAATTCTTTTCGGCAACAGTCCGGGCGTCGTTAATCAGTTCAATACTTTTGTTACCGAACGGATCTGCGAGGTTGACTAAGGTTGTATTCGTTGAAGCCCGGATAAAAAAATTCCCAATGATATAGCCCAGGAAAAGAAATATGCCGCTACTATAAATAACTTTCACATTTTTCAGTATTGCCACCAATCCGAAAAACAAAGAAGAAGTGAAAAACAAGTCAGGTAAAAGGATCGTAAAAAAATAGTAGGCATACATCGAAAAAGGATTGGGGCCGTAATGACTGGCAGTTTCCCATCCCAGTACAGGGCCCATTTTAGAACCAGCAAAGATCCCAAGCAGTGTTGATATCGCTATCAAGACCACGAAGAAGAAAGAGCCAAGATAACGCCCCCAGAAATAAGCCGATTTGGTAATTGGGTAAGCAAAATAATATTCTTTTGTATTGTACTCCACATCCCGGTAGACCGGTACTCCCATGATGGCAGAACTGATCAGCATAGCAAAAAGACTATAAAGCGAGATAAAATCGGCTATGGATGAGGGTGAGTTGATAAACTGTTTTTCATCCAGCGGCAATGAGCCCGTTGCAAACGTTAAGAAAGTAGCAACAAAACAAAACAGGCAATATAAATAAACCCCGGGTTTACTGAACCGGTATTTTAACTCGAATCGGAAAATAGCTGAAAACATAAAGGATATTTTAAAGGCTGCTCGCCAGTGCCTGTGATTTAATATGGATAAAATAAACATCTTCCAGGTTCGGTTGAACCGGGTGGAAATCACCAGAAAGATTTTCTTCCGAGTAAACGCGGATAGATTGTTCACCGGCCTTTAGTTGCGAAGAGACAATTGTAAATTCAGCGGCATACTCGTCAAACTGTTTTTTATGAATGGTGCGGCTGAATATTTTTCCCTGCAATTGATCAATCGCCTGGTCAGGCGTACCGCTGAATAACATTTCACCAAGGCAGATGATCGCAAATCGTGAACAAAGGGTGCTGACATCCTCCACAATATGCGTGGAAAGAATGACGATGGTATTCTCACCGATTTCACTCAGCAGGTTATAGAAGCGGTTGCGTTCCGCGGGGTCGAGTCCTGCCGTAGGTTCATCCACAATAATCAATTCGGGGTTACCTAATAAGGCCTGGGCAATGCCAAACCGTTGTTTCATGCCTCCTGAATAAGTACCAAGATTTTTTTTCTTGTCTTTGAAGAGGTTTACTTTATTCAGGAGGTAGTTCACCATATCCTTTCGTTCTGTCGCACTACCGATTCCTTTTAACTGCGCAATATGATCGAGCATTTGCTCTGCAGTGATTTTAGGATAGACGCCGAATTCCTGCGGAAGATAACCAAGCAACCGGCGAATTGCTGTTTTCTCTTTTAATACATCAATACTGTCCAGTGTAATACTGCCACTATCGGGTTCCTGCAAGGTAGCAACCGTGCGCATGAGCGAAGACTTCCCGGCACCATTGGGACCAAGTAAACCGAACATCCCGTTTTCAAGGACAAGATTGACATTTTTAATGGCCTGGACACCGTTGGGGTATGTTTTGGAAAGATTACTGATTGTTAGTTTCATGGCTGATTTAAATTATTGCTGTGAACATGTTGATCAATTCTGTTTAAATTCTGAAGATGTTTTGATTATGATTTACAAATCTTGAAAGTGAAATAGTGGCCACAAAAAGTTTTTGACCAACGAATAAATTTCGACTACCAATATGCGAAATCTTTCTTCCAGTTCAATGGTCAATGAATTTCGATCGTTCACCATCCTGCAGACCATTTTCATAAAGTAATTTTTCTGCACTGGAAGGATGGGTGATCTTTGAACAATGAAGCGTTTTCAGCGACCATTGATGGCATTGTTTCAATCAAGAGGCATTATGCATCTCATATTTTGCTTCGTATTCATCAATCTTTTTTTTCTGCCGGTGATTTCAAACAATCGTCCCTATCAAATCATCGACAGGGCAGTGGTGGTCTGCCTGTTTTTGCTCTTTGTTACATATTGCGGACGCTGGTGTTGTCGTAAATGGTTATTAAAGATGAAGCTGTTCCCGTTTGTGATCAGTATTCTCGTGATGGTTATTGTTTGTGCATTAATGGTCGGTTTATACCTTGACCTGGCCGGGCTGCAGCATGGATATGAGGTTCTGTTCGTGGCTTTACCTCTGGTAATCCTGTTCCTTGCATTGGGCGTTTTTCTGACTCTGTCAAAAGAGGCTTTGCGCAGGCAGTTAGTGGACCTTGAAATCTCCGATCAGCAAAAACAAAGTGAACTGGATTTATTAAAAGCACAACTAAGCCCGCATTTTTTGTTCAATACGCTCAATAACCTTTATGGTGTAGCACTCAATAAGCCAGATAAGATTGCACCCTTACTGGTGAAACTATCGAACCTGCTCCGTTATTCCGTTTATGAAACAAAAGAGCGGTTTGTTCCCCTGAATGACGAGCTCGCTTATATCTGGAATTATATTGAACTGGAGAAGATGCGGATGGCTGATCGCTTGTCCCTCAAGATGAATATCGAGCAGCACATTTCTTCTGCCGTCCGAGTTTCACCCATGGTGTTGATTGTCTTTGTTGAAAATGCATTCAAGCATGCCAAGAATACACTGGATGATGCTATACATATTGAAATCTCACTGACGCTTGCAGAGGGTAAAATTTATTTTGCGATCAGTAATAATTGTGATTATGATAAATGGCTCGAACAGCAAGTCGAAAAGGAGAGAGGAATTGGTATTGCGACCACGGTCCGTCGGCTGGACCTTTTATATCCGAATGAATACAAACTGGGATATCGGATGGATAAAAACATTTATTATTTAAACCTTGAACTGAAGATTAAATAATGAAAATACTCAACTGTCTCATTGTAGACGATGAACCGATTGCCAGAGAAATCCTGTTTACCTATTGCAGTCATTTACCTTTTTTACAGGTGGTAGGTGAATGTAAGAACGCACTGGAAGCAAAAAAGATCTTGGGTGAAGCAAGGATCGATCTTTTATTTCTGGATATTCATTTACCGGTACTGGACGGTATGGGCTTTTTCAGCACGCTGAAGAATCCGCCTATGGTCATCTTCACGACGGCGTATACTGAGTACGCGGTAAAGGCATTTGATATTGCAGCCTGTGATTACCTGGTAAAACCTTTTACACTGGACCGGTTTATTGTAGCAGTGGATAAAGCAATGGAGCGCATCAACGCTGCCGATAAAAATAACACTGGTATTGAAGGTGCCGTGACATCAAGTGATTCATTCTTTGCGAAAGCAGATGGCAAGTTTTCTAAAATAGTATTTACAGACTTGTTGTATGCGGAAGCCCAGGGTAATTATATTAAACTGGTGTCAGTTGATTTTTCCATCCTGCCGAATATGTCCTTCATCAGTCTTGAAAAGCTGTTGCCGCCATTATTATTTCGCCGGGTACATCGCTCCTTTATTGTCAATCTTTCCAAAATAACCCATGTGGAAGGAAATCGTGTCTTTATTGGCAAGCACGAGATACCGATTGGAAACAGCTATAAAGAATCCCTGTTCAACTATCTCGGTTTATAGTATATACCCAGCATAGCTTCAGAATTGCACTCTACCTTGGTAACTCAGCATTACCAGCAACTTATCATGCAATTCAGATTACCTCTGCCGTACCTGCATTTGCGTGCCCGCATCTGCAACATAATTTCTATGATCGGTTCGTTATTTTTTCTCTTTGAAACAGGAAAGCATAACAATTCCATTTTGTTACAATTCTTATTCTTTATTTGGGTATTGCGGCCATTCATCGGCCTATTAGTATCGGAGCAACTTGTTTTCACCTGGCCGAGAGCAGGACGAAAGATTATTTATATAGAAATGATTGTTATTTCGATTACCTCGGCGATTGCCTATACCAGCGTGTTTAATTCAGAAACTACAACGCCGGCATTTATCTTTTTGATTAAACCGGTTCTTTCCTGGCTCAGTTTGCTAGTGACCGTATGGTTTTTAAAGAGGTCACCTGGGAAAAAGAAATCGTTTAACGAACCTGATACCGGTCTCTCACTAAAGGAAATGGAACTGTTAGCAGTTCTTGCCGAAGGCATTCCATTTGCAGGTATTCCGAAACAGAAACCGCGGGATGAAAAAAACACTTTTACGAATTGCATTTGCAGATGATGATACCGATGACCATTTATTGTTTTATAAAACTGTAAAATTATGTTACTTATCACCGATCATCGATTGCTTTCTTGACGGTGCTGCGCTGCTACGGCATTACGCACATCATAAACATCCCGCTCCGCATATTTTTTCCTCGATAAGAATATGCCGGGGAATTACAGGAACGAATGTCTTTTAAAAATAGAAACTGAAGAAAATCTGAATAATATCCCTGTTATCATTTATTCCACCACAGAACACCCGTTGGAAATAGCTGCTGCTGAAAAATCGAGTGCATCAGATTTTATTACAAAACCAGTAAAGTTTGAAGAGACTGTACAATGTTTACGTACAGCGATTGAACGCTTCGTCCCACATAACATTGCAATAAGGATGCAGGATGACCCGATGAATAATCAAAATCAGTTGTGGACATTGGTGAACTACGAGGTTGAACTAACCTCCGATCAGGTATTGATCCATCTTTTTTGGAGTAATTTGACACATGTTTACTTTGATTGTCAGGAACGATGTGGGTCAACATAAAAAAATTGAATGGATCAATCATGCTGAAATCTCCGGATTTGCACTTATTACAATAGTATTATTGTTGCGGCGGCGGTTTTAGGGTTATTAATTTAAAATACTTTTAGTACAGTGTCTTGTTACAAGATTTCTCCAAAATTGAAAATTAGTTTAGTTACAAATTCAGCTTATGAAATTGCTGATAATCGAAGATGAAATCAGCCTGCTGCAAGGCATACAGGAATATTTTATCCAGGAAGATTTTCTGTGTGAAGGAATCACTACTTATACTGAAGCGTTGCAGAAAATCGAGGATTTCGACTATGACTGTATCGTTCTTGACATCAACCTGCCTGATGGAAACGGGCTAAAACTGCTTGCGTATTTACGACAGATTAAAAAGGACGAGGGTGTTATCATTATCTCTGCGCGGAATTCATTGCAAGATAAAATCGCAGGGCTTGACCTGGGAGCTGATGATTATATCACCAAACCTTTTCATCTTTCAGAACTCAACGCCAGAATTAAAGCGTTAATCAGGCGAAAGTACACGCAAGGCACAAGTGTGCTTGAACTGGGTAACCTGAAGCTGGATCTTACTGCGAGAAGCGTGAGTTACGGTCAACAAAAAATCTCTCTCACAAAAAATGAATATGACGTGCTGGCCTACCTGCTGAACAATAAAAACAGGGTCGTGAGCAAGCAGGCAATTGCGGAACATATCTATGGAGAGCAATCTGATAACCTGCCATCATTTGATTTTGTCTATTCACAAATAAAAAACCTTAAAAAGAAATTAAAAGAAAAAGGTTGTGATGATCTGATCCAGACCGTTTATGGTTTGGGCTATAAACTTTCAATATGAGTCAACCGCTATTGCAGAAAAATACGCGAACAATATTAACATGGTTGCCTGTTGTTCTATTCATTTGCTGCATCCTGTTTTATGTAGTGCTGGAAATGCATACACATCATATGCAGGAAAAGCAATTGCAATTGAAACAGTACAATGTGTGGAACTCGTTTATCAAACAGCCTAGTAATACTGCCCGCCATATCACAGGGGAATATGATATCGATGAAGGCAGTTTTACGGATATTGATATTGATGAACCAAGAGATACAGCAGTTTACTATACTAATCGAAAAAAGGCTTTACCATTTAAGATCCTCACAGCAAATTTTCAATTAAATGGGCAAGACTTTCATGTTACAACTTATGTTTCTTCAACCGAAGTGTGGCATATGACAATCAAAATATTCATTACTGAAGGAGTCATTCTTATTTTATTACTTGTTACGATTGTGATGTTGAATAACCGAGGTTCAAAGCAGTTGTGGAAATCATTTTTTCTCACAATGGAAGAAATAAAAAAGTATGATATCGTCCGAAATCAATCTTTGAATTTACAAGCTGAAACCGGTATTACTGAATTTGATGAATTGAATAATGTATTAGACAAATTAATCAAAAATGTGAATGCGGCTTACTATCAACAAAAACAGTTCGTGGAAAATGCCTCACATGAAATGCAAACACCACTTGCTATTATCCGCTCCAAATCGGAATTGCTGATCAATCAGCCATCTCTTACAGAGAAGAATGCTTCCTTACTTGGAGATATAACAGACGCAACAAACCGATTAAGCCAGATGAACCGTACGTTGTTATTACTTGCAAAAATTGAAAACAATCAATTTCCCGAAACAGAATCAATAGATGTTTCACGGCTACTCAGCAAATTATTGGATGACTACAAAAATCATTCTGAAGATTTTCCGGAAATTTCCGGAGCAATTCAAGAGGAGGTTCTTTTGGTTGCTAACCGTTCGTTGATTGAAGTGTTATTCTCCAACCTGGTCAAAAATGCAATCATCCATAATCAGCCAAACGGTAAAATAAAAATAGCGCTTTCTGAAAAAAGCCTGATGATTGAAAATACCGGACCGGTGCTCGAAGTTAATACAGCAGAACTTTTTGAGCGATTTAAAAAAGGATCGCATGCAACAAGAACAACCGGCCTCGGACTTTCCCTGGTGAAACAAGTATGCAACCTGTACCATTATTCTGTAAGCTACAAGTATCATGAAACCTGGCACAGCATCAGCGTAACATTTAATTAAAAGGACTGCCAGAATTTCTCCAAAATCACATTCTATTTTGAGCTTTCAAATATGAATCGTCTATTAAAAATTGCAAGGCTATTATGGATATTCCCGATATCATTTATTTCGAATGCACAAGTGCAAAGCGATACGTTAGTAAGACTGCAGGGTGTTGTGCAATTAGCTGAACAACGATACCATTTATTGAAAAGCCTCCGCTATGAAGCTGACGCGGCTGCAAAAGCAGTTGATGTGGTAAAACATAACCGCTTGCCAACAATTGATGTAAGCTACCAGGCTGGCTATGGTACTGCCAATAACCTTACAGGTATGTTTTATCCTGGCAATATACTGCCTGTAACAGGGCCGCCCTCTTTAAGTAACAACTATGGAGGCGGAGCCGGTAGCGCTGCAAGTGCGCTGCTGAACTGGCAAGCTGTAACCTTTGGTGAGCGGGATGCTGCGATAAATGTATCGGTAGCTGAAGCCAAATCGAAAAAATCAGATGTACAACAATTTTTGTTTCAACATAAAATGAATGTCATCAGCGTATACCTCGATCTGTTGCTGAGTTACACTATCGTCGAAGTACACAGTCATAATATCGAAAGAGTCAAAACAAATCTTGAACAAAGCCGCGTTTTATCGACCACCGGTATCAAAGCAGGTGTTGATACTGCATTATTCTTATCCGAATTATCGAAAGCAAAAATAGATTGGCTGAATGCAAAAAAACAATTGCAGGTATATCAATTGATGCTCGCAGAGTTAATTGTCTCGGATGCTTTGCCCGTGCCTTCTGATACTACTTTCCTGGATAATTTACCAACACCTGCGGATCAGGCCGACACTTCTTTTTCGACGGCTCCGGTTATCAAATTTATTCAAAGCCAGTTATCAGTAAGTCAATCAAAAGAACAATTATTAAAAAAGTCATACTTACCGAAACTGAACCTGTGGGCTACAGGCTTCAGCCGTGGTTCGGCATTTCAACCGAATGGAGAAATAAAAACCTGGGATGGACTAGGGTTGACCCGCTTTAATTACGGAGCTGGTTTGCAACTGGTATTTCCCATAATGAAATATGGAGAAGTAAAAAGACAACTGGTGCAACAACATCTTTTATCAACTGCGATAGAGGAAAAATTAGATAATAACCGGCTTGCGTTAAATACCCAACAACATATTGCCCTGGCCACATACAACAACTGTATGGCTATCGCCGCTGAAACGAACAAACAACTAACAGCTGCGAAATATGCATTCAGTGCGATGCAGACGAGATATAGTACGGGGCTCGTAAATTTCGCGGACCTCATCCAGTCGCAGTACAATTTATTAAAGGCAGAACTCGATCTGAAGAAATCATATTGGGATGCCTGGAAAGCCGTGTTAATGCAGGCAGCGATAAATGGAGATGAGGCTATTTTTTTAAATGAAATCAGGTAAGGTATAATGATTCGACTAATTCAATTTTCACTACGCAAGCCTGTTGCTGTTATAGTATTTGTATTGGCTATCATTTTGTTTTCGATACTAGCTGATGAGGAAATCGGCTATTGATATTCTTCCGACGGTAAATACACCAACAATATATGTGGCGCAGACTTATGGGGGACTTTCACCACAACAGATGGAAGGATTTATTACATCTTATTACGAATATCACTTTTTATACATTACTGGAATCAAAGCAGTAGAGAGTAAATCTATTCAGGGTTTGGCGCTGATCAAATTGCAATTTCATGAAGGAACAGATATGGCGAGTGCAATGGCTGAAACTATATCTTACGCGACGAGGGCCCGTTCATTTATGCCGCCCGGTACGTTGCCGCCATTTGTGATGCGCTACGATGCAGGTTCAATTCCGATAGGACAACTTGTATTCAGTAGCGACAGTCGTTCACTGAATGAGATACAGGACCTGGCTTTATTTAAGGTGAGGCCAATGTTTGCTGGTTTATCGGGCGTATCTGCACCGCCGCCTTTTGGGGGTAACCAACGAACTGTTTTGATTAAAGCTGACCCTGAGCGATTGCGCAGTTATAATATAACAGCGGATGAAGTAGTGACTGCTATTGCCAGGAATAATTCTATACTTCCGGCCGGGAATATCCGTATGAACGATAAGTCTGTTATTACCTCTTCCAATTCAATCGTAGACAATTTCAAGGAGTTGGAAAGCGTAGTGGTGAAAAACGTAAATGGAACTCCTGTTTTTGTTCGTGACCTTGCTACAGTTGATAATGGCGCTGATGTAACGACGGGTTATGCATTGATCAACGGAAAACGATCTGTATATATACCTGTGACAAAACGAGCAGATGCTTCTACGTGGGATGTGGTGCAGCAAATCAAGAAAGCATTACCTGATATGCAGGCCGCTATTCCGGACGACATCAAAGTGACCTACGAGTTTGATCAATCAGGGTATGTGGTTAACGCATTAAAAAGTTTAGTGTTCGAGGGTTTGTTGGGAGCCTTATTAACCGGCCTGATGGTTCTCCTATTTCTCAGGGACTTGCGTAGCTCCCTGATAGTCGTTACCAGTATTCCACTTGCTTTGCTTAGCTCTCTCGTTTGTTTATACCTCTGTGGCCAAACTATTAATATTATGACATTGGGTGGTTTGGCACTCGCAGTAGGGATACTCGTAGATGAATCAACAGTGACCATAGAAAATATTCATAAACACCTGGAATCAGGTAAACCCAAAGAAAGGGCAATTTGGGATGCATGTAGGGAAATAGCTGTTCCAAAACTATTAATATTGCTAAGCATTCTATCAGTGTTTGTTCCTGCGTTGTTTATGTCGGGTGTACCCCGCTCTATGTTTCTTCCATTATCGCTCGCTGTGGGTTTTGCAATGATTGCATCCTTTCTGCTATCGCAGTCATTACTACCTGTGTTGGCAAATCGGGTATTAAAGCGAGAGCATAAGACAAAAGTTGATAGCCTAGTGGATTGAAGAAGAGAATATCCAGAGATATTGAAAGATCTAAACGATTCGAGGTTTTCATTATACTATTTGCTGAATTCCTATTAATATGCTTTTCAATTATTGGATATAAAAAGACAGGAACTGAAATATTTCCAAAGGCAGATGCAGGTCAGGTACAATTGCGGTTGCGCATGCCCGTTGGTACAAGGATTGAACGCACGGAGGATGCTACAAAACAAACCTTACATTTTATCGACAGTATTGCTGGTCCGGATAATGTTGCCATTAGTTCTTCTTTCATCGGATTGCAACCACCGACTTATGCGATTAACCCGATTTTTCTATTTACGAGTGGTCCGCATGAATCAGTAATCAGGCTCAATCTTAAAAAGGGATCAGGCATCAGTATTAAAAATCTGGAGGAACAAATTCGTTCTTCTGTCTCAAAAAATATCGCGAGTGCTTTGATTTCATTCGAACCAGCGGATATGGTGGACCAGGTGATGAGCCTCGGCAGTAATACACCCCTGGATATAGTGATACAAGGAAGAAACCTGACGCAAAGCAGGGATATCGCAAACAAGTTAAAAGAATCACTGAACGAGATTTCATATTTGAGAGATATACAGATTGCACAACCGTTAGATTATCCGACCATTCAAATTAATTATGACAGGGTAAGAACCGGCCAGATGAATCTAACAATAGAACAGGCTGGACGGTCTGTTGTAGAAGGGACATCTTCCAGCAGACTAACACAATTGAATTACTGGTTAGACAAAGCCTCGGGTAATGCCTACCAGGTGCAGGTAGAATATCCTCAATTTATTATGAACAGTCCTGAACAGATTGACCAACTACCAGTTGGCAAAACAGGCAACAATCCAATCTACTTACGCGACATTGCCGATTTGAAGAAGAAACGTCTGTCGGTGAATACGACAGGATCAACCAGCAACGGTTTATAACATTAACGGCGAATATTTATAAGCAGGATTTGGGTAATGCCGTTAAAGAAGTAAATGCGGCAATAAAAAGGATAGGTGAATTACCCACTGGTGTTAAAGTGTATCTACGCGGACAACCCAATATACTTAACGATACTATCAATGAATTATCAACCGGTTTATTGGTCGCTGTTGTTGTGATCGGATTGATGCTTACTGCGTATTTTCAATCATTTCGTTTATCATTAAGCGTGTTAGCTGTTTTGCCCGGCGTGTTAGCTGGTTCCCTCTTATTACTATGGTTCACGGGTAATACGCTGAACATTCAATCTTTTATGGGATGCATTATGGCAATTGGTGTATCAGTATCGAATGCCATATTGTTAGTATCAAATGCGGAACAAATACGCCTGGAGCAAAAAACCACATTGGCTGGTACAGCAGCAGCGACCAACCGTTTGCGGCCAATACTAATGACCAGCTTTGCCATGATAGCAGGTATGATCCCAATGTCTGTTGGGTTGGGCGAAAGTGGGAAACAAACTTCGCCTTTAGCCATTGCTGTTATCGGAGGGCTACTGTTCAGCACTTTGATTAGCCTATGGTTGGTACCGTTAGTATATGATACTTTACTAAAAAATAAAAACATGGCAAGCGTATCCCTTGATCCCGATGATAAAAATTCTCTTTATTATGACAAGAACGCCTGAATACAAGTATACTAAGGGATTTATTCCGTATATACTATTAATGTTGATAGTGACATCCTGTAATGAACAACAGGCAAAAACCGCTGTCGCAGATAAAGTGACAAAGACGGATTCAATAAAAGCTTTTATTCTGCAAACTGATTCCGTAAAAAAAGCGATTTCGATTCCCGGTGATTTATTGCCCGATGAAACTGCACAAATCAGGGCTAAGGCGCAAGGTTATATAAAAAAACTGAACGTTGATATTGGATCAAAGGTTACTAAAGGCCAGGTATTAGCCTTAATCGATGCACCGGAAATTGACAGTCGTATACAGGAATTGAATGAAAAAGTAAGAGCTGCCAAATCACGTTATCTGTCGAGCAGAGACTACTACGAACGAATCAGCATAGCAGCGAAAGCAGATGGAGTGATAGCACCAAACGAACTCGAACGAACAAAAAACCAGATGATGGCAGACAGCTCGGATTATAACGCTGCTGTGTTTGCAGCATCGTCTTACAGGCAGATCGGCAATTACCTGGCGGTCATTGCACCTTATAATGGAACTATCACTAAAAGAAATATAGTCGTAGGATCATTCGTCGGCAATGCTAATGAACAACCTTTATTTGAACTGGAAAATAACAAAACCCTGCGATTGCGAGTGTCCATCCCTGAAATATATACCAATGCTGTATTATTAAATAATACAGGCGAGTTGACGACACGCTCACTACCCGATAAAAAATTTAAAGCGAAACTTGCTCGGAAGGCAGGCAGTATCGATAATTCTACACGTAGCGAAGTGTGGGAGTTTGAAATAGCCAACACAAACGGTGAATTAAAGGCAGGCAGTTATGCGGACGTAAAAATGCAATTTCTGCGTTCGAGACCATCATTTGTTGTACCCGTTTCTGCAGTGACAACTACATTGGAAAGGAAATTCGTTATAAGAGTTACAAACAACAGTACCGAATGGGTGGATGTAAGAGCAGGATTTAATATAGGGGACAGACAGGAAATCTTTGGCGAATTGAATATAGACGATACTTTGGTGCTGAAAGGAAACGAAGAGGTAAAGTCTGGCTTAAAAGTTGTCCCAATTATTGTCAAACCTTAGTTATCACCTTCTGGTTATTATTCACCTGCTTACATTTTTTGCTACCATCTTAATCTAATTGTCTACAGGATTCGATTTATGCGTTAGATATGCCTGATAAGCGTGGGGATGGCGTCCCGATACACTATAAACCCACCCCTCTTATTATATAAGTAATTATAATGAACTTTTACTCAATCGCCACCGAAAAAAGTTCAGATAATATGGAGGATTCAAAAGATTTTATTTCTTGGATTAAAAGCTTTGGGAGCGATTTTGTACAGCTATTTTTTGACTGAAATTCTATTTAACCTTTAATGCATAATTATTTAAACATTATGATGATCTGCATTTTCAAAATGTCACCCCTATTAATAATACCTCGTCGCTTCGGTTTACCACAAATGTCCATAACACGAAGTTGCAAATATTAAGTAATAAATGAATAAGACTTACATTAGTGATCATTGATCGTTCTACGAATTCAATTACCTGAACCGTAACAGTTGTTTTATGATCTTCGTATCCCCGATCTGCATTTCTACAATGTATAGCCCATTGGATAATCCTTTTGGATTGATATGTTGCGTCAGGTTCCAGGTAGCTTTCTCAAACCGGTACACCGAAACCAACCGCATATCATAGGTGTAAACAGATATCTTTCCCGGCCCGGTTTCATTACCGGAATAACTAAGAATAAAATTATCGGCGAACGGATTCGGGTAAATTTCCAGCGATTTCGTTAATGCGGTCCCGCTGCCTGCGCTGTCCTGGCTTTGACCAGCATTCACTTGCCTTGCCGCATTATTTTTTACTGTAGCTGCCTGTAATGTTACATTTCCTGTACCCGATGCCTGCACCCACTTTACCGTCAGCAATTTTCCTGCTGCTGCCGCTTTATAGGTCAATGTATACACGGCATTGTACTGGCCGGTCGATGATGAATAGGAACTATTGGAGTAAGATGCAGCAGAACCGTCGGACAGCGTTGCGGTCAGGGTACCGCCGCTTCTCCAGCCACCGACATATACTTTCAACGTCCGTTGCGTGAGATCAGCCGGCGCCGTTATTTGAAAGCCTTTACCAATACCTGTGATGTATATTCCATTCTTATTCGAACCACTCGTTGTTGGTGTTCCGTCTGTCCAGGTGCAGGTCCGGGGATCATTGGTGTAATTCGATACCGTACCGGTTCCGACAAGACTGTAATTACTGATTTTGCTTCCACCAGCTGCCTTATGATCGTAGCCATACCAATGTGCCCAGTCGCCTGTCCCCTCTGTGGTCAGGTTCACAGTTGCTGATGAAGCAACCCCCGTTCCTGTCAAGGATCCTGTCACGGGTGTTGATTGCGTGACTGTGATGGAGGCAGTCGCTGTTTTCGCCCCATCCTGTGTTGTGACAGTTATCGTTGCTGTGCCAGCTGCTATACCGGTTACGAGACCGGTTGTACTCACCGTTGCAATCGCTGTATTGCTGCTGCTCCAGGTTACAGTTTGATTTGTGGCATTCGCCGGGGCTACCGTTGCGGTCAGCTGTTGGGTGCTGCCTGCTGCAATTGATGCCGAAGCCGGGCTCAGCGTAATGCCGGTCACATTCACTATCGTAGTTCCTCCAGACTCCACTAATGTAGCAGCCCCCAGTGTCACATTTCCCGTTCCGGAGGCCTGCACCCATTTCACTGTTAATAGCTTTCCGGCAGACCCTGCTTTATACGTTAGTGTATACACCGCATTGTATTGGCCGGTCGATGAAGAGATCGATGTATTGCTATAATCGGGCGCTGATGCATCGGATAATGACGCTGTCAACGTACCACCACTTTGCCAGCCACCGACATATACTTTCAGGGTTCGTTGCGTCAGATCAGCCGGCGCTGTTACCTGGAAGCCTTTGCCTATACCCGTAATGTATATTCCATTTTTATTGGAGCCAGTTGCTGTTGGTGTCCCGTCCGTCCAGGTACAGGTCCGGGGGTCATTGGTGTAATTTGTTACTGTACCGGTCCCGACAATACTGTAATTACTGATCTTGCTGCCACCTGCCGCCTTATGATCATAGCCATACCAGTGGGCCCAGTCAGCAGTTCCTTCGGTTGTAAGGTTAACCGTTGCTGATGAAGCAACCCCGGTTCCTGTCAAGGATCCCGTTACCGGTGTTGATTGCGTTACTGTGATGGTAGCTGTCGCCGTCTTTGCCCCGTCCTGCGTTGTGACTGTTATCGTTGCTGTGCCGGCCGCTACCGCAGTCACGAGACCGGTTGCACTTACTGTTGCAATCGCTGTATTGCTGCTGCTCCAGGTCACAGCCTGGTTGGTCGCATTTGATGGTGCTATTGTTGCGGTGAGCTGCTGGGTGCCGCCTGTTACTATGGATGCAGATGTTGGGTTCAGCGTAACACCCGTAACATTCACCGTTGTTGTTCCGCCCTGCTGCACTAATGTAGCTGCCTCCAATGTTACATTCCCCGTTCCGGAGGCCTGCACCCATTTCACTGTTAATAGCTTCCCAGCAGATCCTGCCTTATAGATTAATGTATAAACGGCGGCATATTGTCCCGTCGCCGAAGAGATAGATGTATTGACATAGTCCGGTGATGATGCATCGGATAACGATGCTGTCAAGGTACCTCCACTCTGCCAGCCCCCGACATATACTTTCAGTGTCCGCTGCGTGAGATCAGCCGGCGCTGTTATTTGAAAGCCCTTACCAATGCCTGTAATATAAATTCCATTTTTATTGGAGCCACTTGCTGTCGGTGTACCGTCACTCCAGGTGCAGGTCCGGGGATCGTCGGTATAATTCAATACCGTTCCGGTCCCGATAAGGCTGTAATTACTGATCTTGCCGCCACCTGTTGCCTTATGATCATAGCCATACCAGTGTGCCCAGTCAGCAGTCCCTTCCGTGGTCAGGTTCACGGTCGTTGCATCAGCCACTACTGATCCAGCCAGGTTTGTCCCGATGGTTACTGAGGTTTCCACACCACCCGTCCATGTATTCCCCGACCGTGTAAAGACACGGAAATAATAGGTCGTGCCGGGAGAAAGATTGGTTATCGTCGCCGCCTGATCAGTCCCCTTGTAAACAATCTTACCACCTTCGAATGCCGTACCTGCGCCGGTATAAGAAGGGTCTGCAACATACCCGGTTCCCGAAGGATTTGTCAGAAACCCGCTGCCCGGCCTGGCAGCTATCATAATTTCGTCGAATGCGGCTGTGGGATTTGTCCACGTTAATACAGCATTACTGTTTTGCGCCGTTGCTGCCAGTCCTGTTACTGCGAGCCCCGCCGTGCTGCAATCAGGATATATCTTTACAGAATCAGAAGCGGTTAATTTACCATTATCCGTCACCGTTAGTAAGAATAAATAATAATAGGTCTCCCCGTCACAACCAACCGGCGAGACAACGACTGACGGGTTGGCGGTCGTCAGCACAGGCTCGCGGTGCTCATGATTATTGTGCCGTAATACCTGCTGCCAGCTATACAGCATTCCCGCTGTCGTTTCATTATCCGTTACCGTTGCATTTAACGTATACGAAGTCGCCGTCAGGATAGAGTAGGTTGAATTGTTCACCGGTGTAGTAATGGTTGCTTTCGGCGGCGTATTATTTAATGAGATGATTACCGATTTTGAAGCAGTCATCGTGGTCGGATCCGTTACGGTCAGGGTTGCCGTAAATGAACTTATTCCCGAACCTGTGTATGTATGCGATGGGTTGGCCGCCGTGGAAGTTGTGCCGTCACCAAAATCCCACAGGTATTGCAGGGAACCTCCGTCCGGATCATTTGATCCTGCGGAGGAAAAATTTATTGTCAGCGGAGAGGCGCCGAAGGTTTTGTCGGCAGCAATGGCAGCCACCGGAGGCTGGGTACCAGTTGCTGCAATCCGCATAATCTCACCGGAATTAATATTGACATAAAGAATGGAATTGTCCAGCGGGTTCTGCTGAATATCAACAATCGCGTTAGTGAAGTTTGCAGGAGCAAAGTTTAATACAGTGGTAAACCATGGCTGAGAGGCATTCAGGTCTGTTACTTTAATGAGATTTGTGCCGTAATCCCCAAAAAAATACTTATTCTGGTAGGCGGCCCCGAGCGCTGTCCCGGTGTAATAGATGCCGCCGATCGCACAGTTGCCGGCGAATGGCTGTCCCGCCGTGGGCGATCCCGATGCTCCTACCTGCGGGTCCGTTGGCGTCATTCCATTGAAAGATGGAACGCGGGTATCATTAACACCGTGCTTCCATGCCAGCGCGGGGCGGTAATGCGTCAACCTCCTGTTGCTGATTACCGTATTAAATGTAAATGATGTTGGCTGTATGCACAGGGTTTTAAACTGCTGCCCTTCATCCTGGTTTACGGTAGCCGCTGCGGCATAGGAGCTATTGGTTGTTTGCCCTTCAAATAAGGGCCACCCGGCATTGAGCCCTGCAACGGAAATTACATTTATTTCTTCCCAGGTATTCCATCCCACGTCGCCGATCAGAAAAGTACCCGGGTTCCCGTCTGCGACATTGGTGGTTCCCGTATTCGGCTGCACTGACATCCGGAAGGGGTTCCTGAAACCCATCGCCCACACCCTCGATTTCGGCGATCGCGGGTTCGCTGCATCATAAAAGGGGTTTGATGCAATGCCGTCGCCTGTATTCGGATCGAACCGGAGCAATTTCCCATTCAGTGAATTAACCATCTGTGCACGGAAAGCACCAACATTTTCTGCTGACCGGATTATTCCGTCCGTCAGCGCCTGCTGGTAATAGGTATCGGAAGAACTACCTACATCCGTCACGTTGTAGGAAGAACCGTCCCCCGTTGTGAGCAATAAGGTTTTATCGCTGCCAAATACCAGGCTGCCACCCATATGGGAATCATGCAGGCAGGGAATACCTGTCGTAATGGATTCCCCGATCAGTATCTTTCTCGTTGAATAATCGGTCCCAACGGACGCGCCCTGGCTAAGACGGTACCGGGTCACCCTCCCGATTGTCGCTTTGAAATAATCATTCGTTGCCGCGTTGTACTGGGATGTGCCTGCATAGAGTAAATGATGCCGGTCCACCACATAGTACAGATAGATCAGGTTATTGCTCTCAAAATCAGGATCGAGACAAATGCTCAGCAGCCCGAAATCCGACCAGTTCCCCACTTCGTCACTGATATCCAGTACCGGCGTGGTTTGTTTTTTATACGTGGTACCGTCCCATTTTGATATATAGACTTTACCGGCTTTTTCCCATGTCCACATCGAACTACCGGCATTGGAAAAAACAACGCCCATCGGCGCAGTATACCCATTTTGTAATATACCCGCGGCAAGACCGGCCGGCAGCTGTGCGAAAATTTTTGCGTTGTAAACGATGGAGAATAGCAGAATCCGGATGAGATTGCAGCAGGCCCTGGTCATAAAAATTTTTTAAGGTATGGTAATGGATATGCTACAACATCAGAAGATGGAAATTCAACGGGATATCAAAATTTACACTATAAAGTACGGTCATATAAAAAGCGAATGAAAAACTTCTTATCCACAAACAGGACAATAGTGGGAATAACTATACTCTTTGGGAATAAATGAAAATTTTTACAATGTGCCGTTAACATAAATTGTCTACGTGAACAGATATACAATCTAGAAGAATTTAACAGGGAGATTACAATCAGAATCCGAATTAACAATTATAAAACTCCGTTCAACTGTGCACTGTTTAGCACAATGCAATATTGTAATTGTGTGCGCCCTGTTTAACGTAACTGATAGAACAAAACGACGATCGCGATGCATGTTTATTGGAGAATTCCTGATTTGCATTCTTAAGTTTTTCTAAATAAATACCACTTCACAGCAACAGGTGGTAACTAACAGTAATACTACCGGCAACCTTATTTACTGCACTAACCAATTTTTCCAGATAGATGACCCATAGAATTTTTCTTCCGAAAAAGACAGGATGTGACCGGCATTTATTTTTTTAATGGATTCGCGTTTGCTATAATTTCGAAACCGTACTATTTGATCAGTTCAATCATCGTTTTATCAGCGAACAAATGAATGACACTTGGAGGGCTGTATTCATGCCATTACCTGTTTAGTATTTTTTGTGAAATGACGCTTTTCATATTCCATGATTCAACCCAAAAAAGCCCGTTAAGCATAGGAAGATTTGTTATAGTTTGCATGGATGAATAAGGTAATAAAAATGACCGATGAACTGAATCTTCGAGATCAGGTCAAATCTGACCGGAAAACTGAAAGGTTCTAGTCCCCCAGTTGTAGAGTCAAGTCCGAATTGTCCTTGCTTCATTGGATATCGTATTACTATGTGAAATAGCCTGAAAACTACGATTTATTCGTATGGCTCATTTACCTTCACAGTTAAAAAAAATTACCCCTCCTGCCCAACGATCCAAAAGAGTAGCGGAAAATAATAGAAGATCACCTGACAATATTTAACATGAAATTGTTTTTATTTTTAGCTGCCATAAGCTTATTGCTCTTTTTACCTGATTGTAAAGATGAGAAAGCTGGCGTTTTAACTACCATTATTGGCATTGGACAAATGCCGGTAGTGGTGAAAGATAATTCTGGAAATATCCATGTTGTTTATGGAAATGGGGATAGCATATTATACTCTTACTCCACCAATAGCGGAAGGTCGTTTTCCGCTCCTTCTTTGATTTCTGTTGTGCCAAAACTTTCGGCTTCGCATACCAGGGGGCCGCAAATCGCCGCAACTGCCGGTGGTCTTATTGTTACAGCCTGTAATGAAAACGGAGATATTTTCTCGTTTAACAAGAAAAATTCCGGTCAGTGGGTGCCGGGAGCAAGAGTTAATGACAGGGACACTGTAGCCAAAGAAAATCTTATGTCTTTGTCTGGCGATGATCAAAGTGTTTTTGCAGTATGGCTTGACCTGCGGGATAAGCATAATAAAATTTTTGGTGCTAAATCAACTGACGGGGGCAAAACATGGTCAACGAATTTTTTGATATACGCCTCTCCGGACGCAACGGTATGTGAATGTTGTAAGCCTTCTGTGCAGGTGAAAGCTAATAACGTTTATGTTATGTTCCGTAACTGGCTGTACGGGAACAGGGATCTATACCTGGTTCAGTCCTCCGATGGAGGTACGACCTTTGGACAAGCGCAGAAATTAGGAAACGGCAATTGGGCGCTAAATGGCTGTCCAATGGATGGTGGTGGAATGGCCCTCAATAATGAGGGCAGGCCAGAAACCATCTGGAATAGAAAAGGGATTATCTATGCCTGCAAGCCCGGAAGAGAAGAAATGAGATTAGGGGAAGGAAGAAGTTGCACTATCGAGTCGATCGATAATAAAAATATTTATGCCTGGGTGCAGCTTGGCCATGTTATCTTAATGAAACCTCGGGGAGAGATAGAAAACTTAGGTAAAGGTCAATTACCGGTGATTAAGGCTATTAATAATGATCATATACTTTGTGTTTGGGAAAATGATAAGCAGGTACAGGCCGCAATCATTGACTTGTAACCATTAAAATTCTGTAAATGATTTCCAAAATTCTGTAACATACTCTGACTCCTTCGCAGATAAATTATTAGCCGTAAACTCCAAACACCCTTTCAGAGACTTTTCTTTTTCGACAAGACTGTAATTTTTTTATTTAGTCTCCTGTGAATCTCCATTTTATTGTGAGAATTCGGGGAAGGACGAACGCAAACCAGAATAAAAAGACAGGCACGATTATAGTAAACATTCGCGTCACACCGCTGACGAGTGAACTGCCTCCCAGGTAAATCAGTGTAAAGAAAAGCAGGAACTTTAGCATAAAGTTCAGTTTTTTCCAATTCAACAATGTCGGGATACTACAAAGTAGTGAGAGTATGACCACAATACCATTTAACGGTAACCGGAATAAGGTTTTATTATTCTGTAACGTATACGAATTGGGAAAACTAAATAAAAGCCGTCCTATATTACTAATCCAGTTTTCGATAAACTTACCGGGATGCGACTTGATATTGTCGGATGCTATCTTATTGAAAATACTGTCCTGCCGTGGCCCGTCATATCGACGGGCATTGTCAAAATCCGTTTGATGACGAGTTGTTAGTGAATCGTGATAATAAGGCACCAGGTATGGTTCATCTTTTGCAACTTTCACCGGGTAGCCCCACCAGTCCCCGAATTCGCCCTGGTTCGGATTACTCATCCAGTAGAAAGAATCTGCTCCCGGGTTGCCGAGGTAAAATATCTTACCGGTCAACGAATAGGTGTAGGCGAGGTATGGTGTTATTGTCAGAAAAGCGACCGACAGAATAAGCAAGTTTTTTCTTATTGTTACTGAATGCCCGTTGATCAACCATAAAACGGCGCTCCCGATTATCATTACAAGCAATACATATCCAAATATTATCTTCGTCAACACAAGATATCCGATACTAATCCCAGAAAAATAAAGATATTTTCTTTTGGCGGCAGAATCGTCGTCAATATATACCCGTGTAAGAAAATAAAGTATTAGTGAAATAACAAGGCACGTAAATGATTCAGTAAAAGCGTGGAGCATATCCTGGAACGAACTGTAATAGCAGGCCCAGAATAATGCGAAACTGAACGCAATTTTAAACGGGCTTATTTTCTTTAATGATTTAAAAAGGAATACTACCGACAAATAATAGAACGCAGCGTTGATGAGTGCCATCCATAAAAGAGGGGCCTTGCCTGCAACAAATGGCATTAGTATTATCGGATAACCAGGCCCATTGATAATAGACACATTTGGTGGCGGATTAGAATAAAAACCGTTTAACAGGTTTTGGGCGTAGCCCGTATATCTTATTTCATCATCTGCTATCTGGCCACTGTGAAATTTGAGGATGATTCCACTATACAGAACCAGGAAAGGTAAGAATAACAGATAAGGGGATAAGGCTTCTGATCTTCTGATTAAGTTGGTTTGCATATTACATTGTTTTCGTCCGGTTATTCGTTCGCTGAGCAATATCATTGTAAAAGATCATTGCCGCATCATCCGTATTACGTTCTGCTGCGTGTCTCCGGGATTTACCTTTCGCATGGCCATTACAGAACTAACAATGACAACTGCAAAAAGCAACGTTATATTCAGAAAGGTTGAAAAAATACCAAGAAGGTAGAATACAACTACCAAAACAATGGCCGCCTGTTGATTAAAGCGAAGCCTGTTACCATTATCGAAAAACTGGAAAACAATAAATAAAAGCGATACTGCATAATAACTTAAGGTCCCGGGATAAAGCAGCAACCCTGTCAATAAAACTAACGGTAACACATAGTCGTATAATTTTTTCTTTATTAAAAGTACTATATAACCGATAGCGGCCACCGCAATCGTCGCGGCTGTGGCGAGGAATAACACTGACTTCCCGGCAGGTATTAATTGCAGCCGGATCATCACGGCATGCAGCGACTGGTTGATCCCTTCATAATACACCCAGGCGGGTATCCGTTGCGCCGGGCTATTGACTATATAACTCTTAAACGGGGCGATACCAAAGAATAAAACAGTTATTGCAGCAATGACAATTCCTGTCAACGCCGCATAGATTACGGTACCCCATTTTCGCCGGAGAATAAACGGCAACATGAAAATCGCCATAAAGGGTTTTGTAAACATCCCCAGCACGATGAAGATCCCGGCTATCCTTGATTCCCTGTATTTATGAATCAGGAGCAGGTAAAACAATACCATAAAATTGGTTTGGAGGAACGACACGGTATCCAGTACCGGTTTTAAAAAGACAAATAAAATACACACAAATATGAACCCAACCAGTTTGTCTTTTTTGAAGAACTGATCGTGAATGAGATAAATGCAGCCGGTTGCAAATGCTACATTGATGATCATCCAACAAATTACCGCGGATTTGTAGGATAAAAAACCAAGCGGGGCAAAGTATAACATGGTTGGTGGAGGGTATAGAAAACCAACATTCACAATTTCTTCTTTGAAAACCGTATAATCTGTTGCAGGGAGCGCCGTTGAATTGAAAACTGATTGTAAACTTTGCGGCAGATAGAAGTCAAGCCCCTGCGCCCCCGCCTTTCCCCATATAAAAAATGCGGTGAAATCATACTGTGGCGGATTTGTAATCGTCATTGCAACTTTTACAAAAAACACAAGGAATGCAAGACCCAATAGCGTAAAATACCCAACCCGTATTATTGTGGGAACCGGTTTTTTCTCCCTTAGCCAGAAGTAACAAAAACAGGCCAGGAGCGGGGGTATTACAGGCAGGAAATATTTCATATCGTTCATCATTAAAATTTATAGTTAAGGGATATACATCGCAAGCAGAATGCAAATCGCCACAAAGGCGAAGATGAGGTAACTGATCCAGTCCCGTAACGTGAATACGATCGGGTCATCCGTCATTTTTCCACGCACGGTGAGCATCCAGATCCTGCTTATCCAGAAAAGAAATAACAGGCTGGTGATCCATAAAAATTTTGGATTTGAATAAAGCAATTCTACATCGGGACTATCCAGGTATAATGAGAACACCACGACGGAAATAAAGCCACTGACAACACCCATTGTTTGCAGGAGATGGATGTCTTCAACAACATACCCTCGCCCCCTTTTTCCCATATTTTCATTGTCCGTAACCTGTGCCAGCTCAGAATACCGTTTCACGAATGCAAGACTGAGAAAAATGAAGGTCGAGAATGCAATCAACCAGGACGATAATATAATATTTGTTGCCACAGCCCCCGCAAACACCCTAGTAGAATAAAGAACGGCTAATATAAAGGTATCGTAAAGGACTATTTTCTTCAGAAAAACAGAATACGACAAAGACGTGATAAAATAGCCGAGAACCACCAGCCAGAAGAACTGGTTCAGACGGGCGGCGAGAAAAAATCCGCCACATAGCAGTAAGACCGCCAACCCGATACCGTTAACGATGGGAATTCTCCCCGATGCCAGCGGCCTGGACTTTTTGCGGGGATGAACCCTGTCCCCGTTCAGATCCAGCAAATCATTGATTAAGTAACCCGCAGACGCTACCAGACTGAATGATGCAAATGCCATCAACGCCAGAACTAGTGGCTTTTCCGAAAGGAAAGCATGGGACGTCAGCAACGGCACGAATATAAGCAGGTTTTTGACCCACTGATAGGCGCGGATTGCTTTTACATAGCTCCTGAAGATTCCTTTCCTTAAGTACCATTCCTGTTTTAGTTCAGAGACTTTGCTGGTTCTTCTTTTTAATGAGCGGGAAGGGTTCACGAGATAAGAATACCTGGCAGAAGCAAAGATCTTCACATCCGAATAGGAATTTCCAATATAATCGAATTTCTTTTTTCCAAACTCCTGGCTTAAGAGTTGCTCCTTTCGCCCCCCTTTTAAATTGATATCCTTCGTGGTGCCATATATTTTATAAAATACAGGATGAACTTTTGCTATGGACCATGCAGATTCTATTGGGGATGCCGTCGCCAATACTATTTTTCTTCCTTTTGCAATTTCTTTATGAAGAAAGTCAAGTATTTCCGTATTATAAGGAAGAAGCTCGCAGGGTATGTCCACCAGCTGAAAAATCCTGCTTTTTAAATAAGCTTTTCCTTTCAGCAACCAAATCAACATATAAAAAAAATATAGTGGGTTTTTTCTCAACAAAAGAATTATTCCTTCCTGCAGAAGGTCCGTATTGATAAGAGTTCCGTCGAGATCGACAACGAGCGGATAGTCGATCTCTGCTTCCAACGTTTGTATTTCCATATTAAATAAACTTTAATTGATCCATTTAACGACTATTGTCCTGTTTGTTTCTGTTTTGTCATTGCACCAGGGCACCTCTTTTTTACAATAAGCTGTTGCAAGCAGCATTGAATCGGTGTCGTTCCATTTATCGTACGCCGATGGCACAAAATCACTTCCGGATATACGTTTACCGGACGATTCATGATTTGCATTCCTATGTTTTTTGAAACAAATACCACTTCACATCCACAGGAGGGTAAATGAGATTTACACTACCGGTCACTTTGATTGCGGCAGCAATCAATTTTTTCCAGATCGATGAACCCTGAAACTTTCCTTCCGAAAATGACAGGGCGTGCCGGACATTTATCTTTTTTAATGGGTGTCCTTCTGCGACGAGTTTAAAACCATAGTATTTAAAAAGTTCGTCCAGTGTTTCGTCAGAAAACCAATGGACGACACTTGGAGGGCTGTATTCGTGCCATTTTTTGTCGAGTATTTGTGCAATAAGGCTTTTCATGTTCCATGATTCAACCAAAACAAGCCCGCCTTGCTTAAGAAGATTGGAGACATTTTGCATAGACTTATCCAGGTCATAAAAGTGACCGATGACCTGGATCATCGAAATGAGGTCAAATTTTTGCTCTGTATTGTATGATTCAAGACCACCGGTTGTGATGTTCAGACCGAGTTGCGTTCGTCCGTAATTAGCGACGGTGCCATTGGGTTCTACTCCATAACAGTCCCAGCCTGACTGTTTAAAACCAGTGAGGATAAATCCAGCAGCGCACCCTACGTCCAGCATTTTGCCAGGCGTGGTATATTTAGCTAAAATGCGTGCATAACGAAGACCATATCCCGTTAGGATTTTTTCCTGATCGAGATAATTGGGATAGCCATCGCCCCCGCCAAAAAAATATTCGTCAGAATAGTTTTCCTCTAAATGATTTCTCAGGTCATCGATTGGAAGATAACGGTGTCCGCATTGCGTACATTCAATAATGTGATAGCCTTTCTTTTCGAAGACAGCTCGTTTTTTTTCCTGGCAATATATAAGTGAATTACAGGTTTTTTTTGAGTTGGGTTTTTGTGCGTTTTTAGAGGGTGTCATTTAAATTTGATTTAAGCATAACAAATTAGAGGCAACACAATGCCAGTAGATTGATACGTTAAATCAAAATCATATTTGGAAAGACTGTATTTCTATACGAATATCTGGGATGGGAGGATGATAACTTCGTACGAAGTATCTTTTGCAGGGTGTCGATTGACTGAAAAAAAGAATTTCGCTAATATCAAAAAAAGAGGAGACGATTGTGGTAAATAAAACAGCATGCATCCTGACATCTGATGCGCGGGACTTTGCGGCCTTGTTAAAACTCGAAACATCATCAGAACAACAATTTTTCCCTTTTTTACAGCCGCTTTTCTCAGTAAGATGATCGGAAATTTTTTCTTCGTGAGCGTGTTTTTTTCCGTCTTTATGAATATGAATGATCTTTTTTGTATGCCCTTCGCATTTATCTTCACGGGAATTGTAACCCATTCTGATCCCTAAGGAGCACGCACTGCTCAATACTGTATTCAATGAAAATACAATCAGCAGGATTGCCGCCTTGAGTTTGATATGTTGACGAAACAGATTTATAGCATGAAATTAACGAATACTTGCAAAGAAAATTGCAATATATTTAGAATTAAATATTCACGGTGGTGCAAAAAGCATCGATCCCGTAAGTGTGAGCATAAGTTTTTTGAGCTGATTGCTCGTCAGGGCATGTACAATAATATTTTGACTTGGTTAGTAGACCACTGTGAAACACGTATGGGCTTGGCATAAAGATTTCAAATTAGCTATCAACCACCATCATGAACAGGAAATCATCGCGTTTTGGATGTCTTCTGTGGGTCATATTTATTGGCCTTCTGTTGTTGATTTTTTTATGCCTGATTTTACTTTTGTAACCTTTGACAAGAATCTAGTAAAGAAAATATCGGCGCTGTTTACATGTGATCAAATAAATTGTGACGAGTAATGAAGTTGAAATTTCCGGTCGATAGTTTCGTAACTATATAATTATTATGAAATTATAAAAGTGCGGTGAGGAGAGCGACCTCGACAGGCACATAATCGATATTGATTACAAACCACTTACATAAAAACCGTAAAACATTCCGTAAAACGGCCTTTTTACTCTGGAATTCACTCAAAGAACGACTCCTGAAATTACATTAAATCATATTGCTACCCATTGAAATGAAACAAATATTCAGAGTATGTAATTAATAACCTCTGACTAATTTTTGTATTTGTTCTAAAGATTTCATTTTCTTTCGCTATCCTTATCACATATAATAAGGCATCGATAAAAGAATTTTTTATTCGCTATAAATTATAGAAACCCGCTGCCTGTAAAAGATGCTTTCGAATAATAATATCTCTGCTTAAAGTATCATTCTGATAATTCCGACACTTCTTTCCTTAAATCATCCATTGATTCCGGCTGTTGCAGGAATCAATTTTGTAAATCAAACAAAATTCTAAAACCTAAAACATTAAGTTATGAGCACGCAAAATGCAACATTGGAATTAACAGTCAATGAAAAGCAACTTCGTGAAGGCATCATGCCCCGCGCACTGCTTTCAAAAGCTGCCTGTGAAATCGCGCTTGAAAAAACCGCGAACAAAGCAGTAAAACAATTTGCGGGATGGGAATTAATGGAAGCCACAACAGTAATAAAAGTATTGGAAGATGTGGGAACAAAAGTTACACCCATGGCATCGGATGCTGCATCATTCCTCGACAAATTGAAAGGCATGGATGAAAAGGAATTCAATAAACAGTACATGCAGGCTGAATTATCGAATCATGAATTCCTGAGAGACCTCGCACAGAATTTTATAGATGGCTATGATGAGCAATTGACAGGAAAACAGGAAATCGGCCATGTGTCCAATCTCGCCTTATTCGCATTCACAGAACATGTGGGCCTTTGCAAAAACATTTTGGCTGAGCTGGGCGAATAACAGGTAACATTTCATCAAACGTTTAAAAACCATACAATGGAAAATACTCAAAACCAGACCCGGAAAGATTTCTTAAAGAAATCTGCAACGGGCATCATTGCAGTCAGCACCGGTATGCTGTTGGAATCATTCGGGTCAAA
The DNA here is from genome assembly GCA_049840875.1 of Chitinophagaceae bacterium. Classification (GTDB taxonomy): domain Bacteria; phylum Bacteroidota; class Bacteroidia; order Chitinophagales; family Chitinophagaceae; genus JAFDYH01. The sequence continues at coordinate 376,523 of JASGJE010000019.1, forward strand.
AGATAAAATTTTCAATGACGGCAAAATTGAAATTGTCTCAGCAAAACAATTCCGTGATGGTGTGATGCCAAGGGCGCAGTTATCAATGCTCGCGAGTAAAATCGCTGTTGAGAAAGCATCACAGACGAATGCAAAAGAATTTGCCGGCTGGGAATTAATGGAAGCGATTGCCGTGATCGACTTCCTGAAAGATTTAGGAACGCCTGCTCCTGCAGCAGGTAAAGATGCAGAAGCGTTTATCACGAAACTGAAATCATTGGACGGAAAAGCATTTGATATAGAATATATGAAAGCGGAACAGGCTAACCATGAGTGGCTGCGTGACCTTGCAGAGAATTACCTCGGAGCGGCTGATGCAAAATCATCGGGCGGTGAAACCTATCACCTCGCAAGGGTAGCCATCTTTGCATTTACGGAACATGTAGGATTGTCAAAGAAAATCAATGCCGAATTGAATGGATAAGTGAAGAAGGAAGTTGAGTCTGGGGCCGAAAGGCTCCGGGCTTTTTTTATGGTAAGCTATACTCTTTAAATAAAAGCTATTTCTATGCGCAATAATAAAAATACAATTAATGAACAGGAACTGACAATGGTTAAACATTCTGATTCAGTCATTGTCCCAGAGAAGGAAATCAGCAGTGAAGAACAATCAGAAGAAAGCCAGTCGGCCTACCTGGACAATGAGGATCAGCCGGCTAATATGAAATACCCGCATCGCTGAAACACCCACGAGTAAATTGAAAAAAACTAACCTAATGGATGCATATGGAGACTAACGCCAATCCGGTTCCAGGCATTAATGGTAATCGCGATCATGATAGCCTGTGCTGTTTTAATCTCTCCAAGAAGCGCAATGGATTTGTTATACGTCTCTTCGCTGACACCGTGCTGGTGAATCAGTGTAATTTCTTCGGTTAACTGCAAAAGCAATTGTTCTTCTTCTGTAAAAATATTGGGGGCTTCCTTCCAGACACTAATAAGATAAACCCGTTGTTCTGTTTCGCCTAGTTCGCGTGCATCCCTGGTATGGTGATTAACACAATAGGCGCAACAGTTAATCTGGGAAGCGCGGATCTTTATCATTTCGCGATGAATTGGTTCAAGTGCTGACGTTTTGATGTATATATCTAATGCATTCATTGCCTTATAAGCTTCGGGCTGAATTTTGCCCATCTTGAATCTTTCCATATTACAGTATTTTATAAATGAAGGATGAAATTAACAGGAACTATCAGGGTCCGAAAGGGACGAATTATCGGTTGTGATGCATAAACCAATGCGCAATCACAAAAAAGCAGGTATTGGTAACCGGTATAACTAAATGATACCGGGTGTCAAACTGCAACAGCCGGAGAAAAGGAAAACATCGCTTTCTCCTTTTTAAAATCAGTGAAATTTCTACCGGTAGCCGCTTTAAAAAACTTACTGAAATGGGCCATATCGTTAAAGCCGAGGCTATAGGCAATCTCTTTGCGGCAGGTATCGGAATAAAAAAGCATACGCTTTGCTTCCAGGATAATTCTTTGACGGATATGATAACCAGCGGAATGGCCTGTAAATTTTTTAACGATCTCATTCAAGTAGTTGGGGCTTAGGGATAAGGACTGTGCGTAGTCCGCCACCATCTTCTTTTCTTTAAAATGTTTGTCGAGCAGACCGATAAACTGACGGACAACTTCGCCGTTCCGGGTAGCAGCTGTCGCTGGAATTGCCTGTTCAATCTGTCGTGAGAGGTATAAAAGAAATATGCTGAAGTAACGTTTCAGTATATCAGTGCTCATATCGTTTGGATGATTGCAGGCTTTTAGCATTTTAATCAGAACATCATTCAGATCTTCTCTTTCATCCGGCATTGTATTCAGTTTATATTGATTATTGAATAATCGGAGACGATGCCTTTGCCAACTGCTGTCAAATTCACGATAAGAACTTTCATCATAAGTAGGGTTGATATGAATGATATAACCTTCCAGGTCTGCATGCGCAGGAAATGTATAAGGTTGACCGGGTTTAACAAATAATAATAGATGGTTGCTTAATTCGAAACTATGCAGGTCGAGTTTAAAGATATCTGAACCTCTCGTCAGCCAGATGATTTCATAATCATCATTTTTTAACCTTGTTCTTTCCGGGTTTTGATAAATCCAGTAATCGTTGTTTAGTTCGGTTATATATAAGGGCAGCTTTTGTGTTGAGGATGATATTGCTCTGAGTTTCGGTTGCTCGTAAAGTTTCATAATAATTAATTTCCCAGTTCAATCCTATTAACATGCCAATATGTAGTGAGCTATAAATCAAAACCTTATTTCAAAATCCCCGTTTTCAAGCAGACGATATTTCGTCTTTCTGCGAGAGCGCCGTTCAAAATATCGTATTTTTAATAAAATGGTCTTATGGAATTGCTTCATCGGCCGGAACTAACCAATCCTGCCATTGCAAACATCAATCACACCTTGCTTTCACTAGGCAAAGACATTGCTCTCTGCAGATCAAAAGATGATATCAGGAAGGTTATCGTTAATAAACTCTTACCCTATTTTAAACGGCAGGACATGATGGTTTGCATGAATAACGGCGATAACCTGACGCACCGTTGTTATATCGATGTAGTATGTGAGCAAACGAAGAACGCTGAAGGATTTGTAAGTGGCAGCGAAATGGATTTTTTTATCAACGATGGCGTGTTTGACGTAATAGAAAATGCAGAAGGACCATCGGTATTCGATATGGACGATTTAATCCTTCGAACGAATAAGCCTTATTATATAGATTTCTGGTATGCGTTGAACGTAAAAGAAATCGTTGCCTTCCCGCTATGGTTAAATAAAGAGAGTATCGGCGGAATTTTTTTGTTCCCCAGGGAAAAGAACCTGTTTTCGCCCGAAGACCTTGAAATCGCGCATGCAGTCAGCACCTATATCGGTATTACGATTTCAAACATTGTGTACTATCAACGGCTAAAACAGCAATTGGATGAAACGCGGAAGTTTAAAGTCCAGTTGGAACAGGAAAACCTGTATTTGCAGGAACAGATAAAAAGTTCAGGAAAATATGGTGAGGTTATCGGGGCAAGAGGCGGTTTGGAAAAGACCTTTACCCAGGTAGCGAATGTTGCCAGCTCAGACAGTACCGTCCTGTTGCTGGGAGAAACCGGAACAGGAAAAGAGTTGATTGCGGCAACCATACATCATGCGTCGCCAAGACGGGAGAAGTTAATGATCAAAGTGAATTGCGCGGCACTCCCGGCTAACCTGATTGAGAGTGAACTCTTCGGTCACGAAAAAGGTAGTTTCACCGGTGCGTTAGAAAGGAGAATCGGCAAATTTGAGCTGGCGCATAACAGCACAATCTTCCTCGATGAGATTGGCGAGATGTCGCTGGAATTGCAGGCTAAACTGCTCCGCGTATTGCAGGAAAAAGAAATCGAACGTATCGGGGGAAGATCTTCGATAAAGGTAAATGTCAGGATTATTGCTGCTACGCATAGGGATCTATTGGCTGAAGTGGCTGCGGGTCGTTTCAGGGCCGATCTTTACTACAGACTCAATGTATTTCCTGTAATATTACCACCACTCCGCGAAAGAAAAGAAGATATTCCTCCACTCGTATCTTATTTCGTCAATAAATTTTCCCAGGCTTTGGGTAAAACAATTACAGACGTGCCGGCTAAAGTTGTAAAAGAACTCACCGAATACAACTGGCCGGGCAATGTTCGTGAGCTGGAGCATGTGATAGAAAGAAGCATTCTGATGGCAACCGGTAATTCAATTTCGGAAGTGTATTTGGCCAAACAGAATAAGATTCAATCGCAAACCGCATCAGAAGAATTTGTTCCTGTTTCTTATTCCGAGAATGAACGCAATTATATTATCCGTGTATTGAAATATTGTAATGGAAAAGTTCGCGGTGACGGCGGCGCGGCAGAATTATTAAATTTACCGCCGACAACACTGCACTCAAAAATGAAAAAGCTGGGCATACGGAAAACACTTGGGTAGTAGCTGCATGATGTCACTTTCTCAGTTTATGATGTACATTTTACGGAATTGATGTAAACCCAGCATGAAATTGCAGAAATTAGTAGCACGGGTAACCGTTTACCGGTATTTCTAATTCAAAGCACATGGGACTGCGCCACCAGTATCTTACACTTTTTTCCCGCATAATTTTTCCGGGGGCATCGTTGTGCTGCACCTTTCTGATAGCAATAAATAGTTTCGCCCAATCCGCCAAACTCTCAAAAGGTCGTCAATCCCTCGCAGACTCGGTCCTTGTCAGGGAATGGCTGCGCGAAAGTGCTCACTATCTCGATAAACGGGGTGAGGCTAAGAGTAATCTCGACAGCGCATTACTGTTAGCAACAAAAGCGGCAGCGCTCAGCGACCGTATTGAATATAAAAAAGGAAGATCAGGCGCGGCTTACCTTACCGGCAAAGTCTATATAAAGTCTCATTCACTTCGCCAATTGGAGGAACTACTGATAAGTTGTGACGCTGAAACGCAGGCCCGTTTAATGCTGGATTTCGTTGCGTATCATACAACGTTTCAGGGTGCCCAGGATTCAACACTCGTAACCGCCAGGCGTTTTACAGGACTTGCTGCAGGAATCGCAGAGCAATTAAATTCCGGGGAATTAAAATCGCTGGCCTTGTTGCAGGAAGCAAATATTGCTTATTACAATCAGCAATCGGCAGAAGGAAAAAAGTATTATTTATCTGCTTTATCCGGGGCAAGGAAGGCAAATCAGATAATTGCTGAAGCGGAGATATTCAGCCAGATGAGCACGTATCTGAAATTGAATCAGGATTCATCGCTTTTACGGGAAATGCTGGCAATTGGCAATGAAGTGTTAACTGTGTATGATAAAATCACAGATCCCCAGATAAAAGAAAAGATACAATCATTAATCACCATGGGGTATGACCAGTTATCCTATCACTATCTGTATCATGGTGATCTTGATCTTGCCTATGAGTATAGTTTGAAAATGGTAAAAATGCTGGAAGCGGAAGGGAATCCTTATCTCAACGAAGTTCCTTACCAGACCTTGGGAAAAATCTGCCTGGATCTCGGTAAACTGAATGAAAGCATTCAGTATTTAAAGACGGCCTATGCGATAGTTGAAAAGAAAGGAGAGATATTCGATGGAAGCGCGTTGAAAAATATTACAAAAGCCTATATCGGCCTTTTGCAACCGCAAGAAGCACTGCAATTCCTGGATATAGCGGAAGCAAGAGGGGGTTATGATGATCTCAGGAATAAAAAATTGATTGCCGAAAGCCGCGGTAATTGTTATCTCACGCTCCGTCAGTATGAAAAGGCAGAAAAATATTTACTGGAAAGTTATGAAATTGGTAAGCAGCTGGGAAAGGAACAGATTTTCGTTCGCTAGCTTCCCGTTAGGGAAGTTATATAGTGAGATGAAAAATTATGATAAGGCAAGGCAATACCTGAATATACTGGTGGCACCGGGAAGCGAAACAGTTCCAACTTTTATTAAACGGGATGCACATCTATTATTGTATCGTGCGGATTCGGCTTCGGCAAACTATTCTTCTGCGATCGCACATCTGAAAGACTATAAATCCCTGAATGATTCCATCTTTAACGAAAAGCGCAACAGCCAGATAGAAGCGTTGCGGTTGCAATACGAATCTGAAAAGAAAGATAAGGATATTCAGTTGCTGTCAAAACATGCGGAATTGCAGGCGGCTGATCTGCGGCAGGCAAAATTGATGAGGAATATTTTCATTGGAGGGTTGATTGTACTGTTAGTCATTCTGGGAATGGGTTACAGCCGTTACCGGTTAAAACAACGGTCCAATCAATTACTGCAGGAAAAACAAAAAGAGATCAATCAAACCAATAGTGACCTGCGTCATCTGAATGAAGAACAACAAAAACTGATTAAAGAAAAGGAATGGCTGGTGAGAGAGATCCATCACCGTGTGAAAAATAATTTGCAGACTATTATTAGTCTCCTCAATGCACAGTCTGAATTCCTGGAACACCCTGTAGCTATATCGGCTATTGAAGCGAGCCGGGAACGGATGCATGCGATTGCCACCTTGCACCAGAAATTATACCAGTCCGAGCAGGGGCGAACCGTAAATATGGAATCCTATATCCGGGAAATAGCCAATCATTTCCGCGATGGACAGACTGTTTCGGGGCTCATAACCTTCAGCTTTGATGTCGGCAGTATCGAATTGGATTTATCGCAGGCGGTACCGTTATGCCTGATTTTAAACGAAGCCATCACCAATTCCATGAAGCATGCATTTGGGAAAAGCGGCGGTGAAATTCATATCTCCTTTTACAAAACGGAGACCAAGGCAGTTGTTCTAACGGTAAGGGACAATGGAAAAGGAATTCCCGGTGACTTCAGTTACGAAAGCAGTAATTCGTTGGGCATTCACCTGATGCAACTTTTTGCGGAACAACTGGAAGGTGAATTGGGGGTAGAGGGTGGGGAGGGCACAGCAGTACGGGTTTCATTTGTTCCATTTACGCCTGGTAAATTAATGATGGCCCGTGAGCAAAACGAAGCGATCTATGGATAAGATATTTATAGTTGAAGATGAGTTGATCGTAGCCAGGGATCTTAGAAGGACCCTGGAAAAAAACGGGCACAGGATCGCAGGTACGGCGACATCTGCTGAAAAAGCACTGGTACTGATAAAAGAGACAGCTCCCTGGCTGGTATTAATTGACATTTTTCTGAAAGGCGATTTAACGGGGATTGATCTGGCGCGGGAATTAAGTAAGGATAACATTCCCTTTATTTATGTTTCTGCAAACTCCAACCAGCAGGTGCTTGAAGTAGCCAAGCAAACAAATCCTTATGGATTTATAGTAAAACCGTTCCGGGAAAAGGATTTATTGGTCACCATTGATATAGCAAGATACCGTTATGAAAGCATTTCGGAGATAAAAGGTGCAACAACAGCAATACAACCTCCCGGCAAAAATAAAGAGGCTATACATTATCCCTTAGCCAAAGCCAAAGCAACTTGCAACGACATAGTAGGGAACAGTGCGGCGATGCTCAAAGTATTCAATCTCGTGCAGCAGGTGGCACCATTTGAAACGTCAGTTCTGTTGACAGGAGAGAGCGGAACCGGTAAGGAACGGATTGCGCAATGTATATTTCAGCAATCATCGAGGAGCCACAAACCTTTTATAAAAATTAATTGTGCAGCGATTCCATCTTCACTGATAGAAGCGGAATTATTTGGTCACGAAAAAGGAGCTTTTACAGGGGCAACTGATAAAAAGCCAGGTAAGTTTGAATATGCAGCTGGGGGAACAATTTTCCTGGATGAAATAGGCGATACTTCCGTTGATATGCAATTGAAATTATTAAGGGTGTTGCAGGAAAAAGAAATTCAGCGCATCGGCGGAAACCAGACGATTAAAACGGATGTAAGAGTGATAGCAGCGACCAGTAAGAATCTTGAAAAAGAAGTAGCCGAAGGCCGTTTTCGCCTTGATCTTTATTACCGGCTGCATGTATTTCCGATTGAATTGCCACCACTCCGGAAAAGGAAAGAAGATATAGATGTACTCGTAAAACATTTCATAAAGAAGTTTACCGTCAAAGTCGATAAAGAAGTGGAAGCCGTATCTTCTTTGGTGCTCCAGGAATTACTGCACTATAACTGGCCGGGTAATATCCGGGAGCTGGAGCATGTTATCGAAAGAGCAATTTTAATGACTGCAGGCAAAACGATTGAGCAGGTAGATTTGCCGGTATCCGGCAATAAGCTTTTACAAGTAGGCGCAAACAAAACGATCAGTTCCTTAAAAGATAATGAAAAGGAATATATCCTATCTGTTTTAGAAAAGACTAACGGTAAAGTACAGGGGCCGGGTGGTGCAGCCGAATTGCTCGGTATTCCGGCTTCTACATTGCACTCTAAAATCAAGAAGCTGGGTATCCACAAAGATTACCTGTAATCATAGTCCAATAATTTAACTGTACTTCATTCCTGATCTTTTTTTCAGGTGGAAACCGTAAAACAGCTACGTCTTCCGATTATTCCGCCATTGATAACCCATCCCGCAGCAGATAATTTTACATTATTCATTAACCGATCAGATGGCTTAATCGGCGTCATGGCGGGACAGTTATTCGCCCGTCTGCTGACGCAAAAAATTGAAAATTATGCAGACAAATAATCTTCCCCAAAAAACAGGGTACAGGCAAACGGTTTGTTTTATAGCAGTCACGCTGGTATTGCTATTGTCGATGGTTATGTCATCCTGCGGAACAACGGGGGAAAAACAACCCTCACCAGTAACCGAAAATAAAGCGGTAGAAACAAAGACGGATTCTTCTGCTAGACCCATAGAGACGCCCGCAGCGCCACCGGAAGGGTTTAAGCACCGGCAATTCGAAGTCAATGGTGTACAGATTCATTACGTCATTGGAGGAAAAGGCGATCCTCTTTTGTTGATACATGGCTTTGGACAAAACTGGTACATGTGGAACCGCATCCTGCCGGAACTGTCAAAGCACTTCACAGTCATCGCTCCTGATCTCCCCGGTGTTGGTGAATCAGGAAAGCCGGATCACGGGTATGATAAAAAAGCGCTGGCGGTAATGGTACATGAACTGATCAATAAACTCGGTTATTCAAAAATAAATGTTGCTGGTCATGATATCGGGATGATGGTAGCGTATTCGTATGCGGTGCAATACGCAAAAGAAGTGAATAAACTGGCCATGATGGATGCGTTGATTCCGGGCATCGAACCGGTGTGGAGCGATAAACGATTATTTGCCTGGTGGTTTGGCTTCTTTGGCTGGCCGGCATCGGGTGAACTGGTAGCGGGAAGAGAAAATTTATTCTTCAAAAATTTCTGGCCGACAGTGGGGCATATCGAACGTCCTTTTACAAAGCAGGAAGAGACCGAATTTATAAGAGCTTACTCAGTGAAGGGAGCGACAACCGGTGCATTTCATTGGTTTGGCGCTTTTCCCCAGGATGCAAAGGATAATCTGGAATATGCAAAACATAAACTGCAAATGCCGGTGCTTGCGATGGGCGGAGAGTTTGCGGCAACCTATATGCCGGAACATTGTCGCCTGGTGGCGCAGAACGTGAAGGGAGTGATTATAAAAAACAGCGGGCACTGGCTGGTGCAGGAGAACACGGAACAAACCCAAAAAGAGTTAGTGGCCTTTTTTACAGGGGATGATAGTAAGAACAGGGCTGGAAAATAAATAACGGCGGGCATCACCTCGTATGGCTGAATGAAATAATAAAACGGTTACGGGCAACCGGAAAAAAAAATACAAAGTCAAAGAATAGGTTATGAAGAAGCTGGCAACAAGTCTCCTGGCATTAATGCTGTTGATTAGGCTACACGCCCAGGAAACACCTGTGTTTAAACCGCTGCGGTATGACGAGGATTACTCCTATTTCAAATCCGATACAATCAAAAGTTATTGGTATAAGAACACCAAGTTTCAACCGTTGTCCAAGGATAAATCCAGGTACATCAGTTTCGGAGGGGACTTCCGCTACCAGTACTTTTATTTTAACAATGAAGGGTGGGGAAAAGAACCGAAGGATAAAGACGGCTATTTATTAAGCCGGTTTCTGGGTCATGCGGATTTTCATACAGGAGATCGGTTTCGTGTATTCGCACAATTGCAGAGCAGCCTCGCGAATGGTAAAATCAATTCAAGTCCAGTGGATGAAAACCAGTTGGAATTGCATCAATTATTCGCAGATGCAGTATTGTATAAACATTCCGGCAAACAATTGACAGTGCGTTTGGGAAGACAGGAGATGCAGTATGGCTCACAGCGTGTCATTTCTACAAGAGAAGGGCCGAATAACCGGCAGTCATTTGATGGAACGAAGTTGATGTATACGACAGGGAACGTTCAGGTAGATGGATTCTTTACACGGTATGTGCAGGCGCAACGGGGCATCTTTGATGATCACTGGAATAAAAATCTGAAATTCTGGGGCGCATACGGAGTGATTAATAACATTCCTCTATTAAAACATGTGGACCTTTACTACTTAGGTATCTGGCGACGAAACGCGGCATTCGATAAAACAACGGACAGGGAATTGCGACATTCTGCAGGTACACGCATCTGGAATGACGGCAGGAAATGGAGTTATGATGTCGAAACCATTTATCAATGGGGAAAATTCGGAGAGCAATTGATTGCTGCCTGGACGCTGTCCTCCAACACGACATATAGAATAACCAATACAGGACTTGCGCCGGAGTTCAACCTGAAAGCCGATATTATTTCAGGAAACAAGGGCGGCAGTAATTTTAATACATTCAACCCACTCTTTCCCAGGGGGGCTTATTTTGGATACGCAGCCATTATTGGTCCTTCCAATTTAATGGACATCCACCCCACAGCAGCATTTTCACTGACAAAGAAATTAATAGCGGGACTGGGGTATGATATCTTCTGGCGATATAGCACGACGGATGGGATCTATGGCCCCGGAGGTACTTTACTTTTCTCCGGAAAAGATGTTGCAGGTAAATATATAGGCGATCAATGGTCGGTGGATATGGTGTACACGCCGAACAGTTTTATGTATTTCCGTGCTGAATGTACCTGGTTTGATGCGGGCACCTTTCTCAAAAATGCGGGGCCCGGAAAAGATATACTCTTCACGGGCGCGACCCTGCAGGTAAAATTCTGAAATAACATTTGTAAATAAGAATCAGTAATCAATTAAATCATTCAATATGCAGACAGCCATCGGTATCAGTCCTTCAAACCGTGAAGGAGTAGTTCAGCAACTGACACATTTATTGGCAGACGAATTTGTGCTGTACACAAAGACACTCAATGCCCATTGGAATGTAGAAGGACGGGATTTTTATAATAAGCATCTTTTTTTTGAAGGCCAGTATCAGCAGCTGGCGTTGATCAATGATGATGTTGCTGAACGGATTCGCTCCATGGGGCATTATGCCCCCGCTACACTGAAGTCGTTCCTTTCCTTAACGCATCTGAGTGAAACAAACGCTTCGGGTAACAGTAGTACAGCATTTATGCAGAACCTGCTGGAAGATCACACAGCTATCATTGAATTTATCCGCGGTCTCGTGAAAGAATTCGCGGATCATTTTAAAGATGCAGGCAGCTCTGATTTTATAACCGGGATTGCTGAGAAACACGAGAAAATGGCCTGGATGCTGAGAGCACATTTATCTTAAATTCAATTTTATGTTAGCAATAAATACAATTGCTCCTTCATTTAAATTATATGCAACGCCCGATCAGCAGGTAGAATTAACACAGCTATTGGGCAGGAAGGTAATACTGGCATTTTACCCGGCGGACTGGAGCCCGGTTTGTGGTGACCAGATGGTGCTGTTAAATGAAACGGTGAAATTCTTTCAGCAATACAATGCGATAGTGATGGGAATATCTGTAGATGGGAAGTGGTCGCATATGGCATTCAGTAAGGACCGTAATTTACATTTTCCGCTGCTGGCCGATTTTGAGCCGAAAGGATTGGTATCAAAACGCTACGATGTGTATGACGACAGCGAAGGGGAAAGTAAAAGAGCGCTGTATATTATTGATGAAAAGGGTATAATTCGCTGGCATTATCTTTCACCGGTCGGAATAAATCCGGGTGTTGATGGGATATTACAGGCGTTGGATGAAATGAAATAATGAAGCGGTTATTGGTCTCCGTTATCTTCTTCCAGGTTTTCGTGATTGTCGCCGCCCAGGCTATAATAATTATTTTCTTCGTCCTCTTCACCGATGGCTTCATTTGCATCGTCGGCTTCAGCACCTGGTACATCGAGATTCATATCCTGTGCTGCAATACCTTTCTTCTTCTTGATTATTCTGCCGGTAGCTTCATCTTCTTCAAGCGGGACTTCCTTCTCCTGATTATAAATATCTTCCTCCCTGGAATATTCAGGTAAGGGGAACTTCGCATCTTTCTCCCGGACAGGGTCTTTAATTTTCTTTGCCATAAATAAATTTATTTATCAACGATCAGATTAATTGCTTTTTTCAATGGTTCAAAATCGGCGTATCCGTTATATCGTTTTCCGTTAATAAAAAATGTGGGCGTGCCGTTGACTCCACTTTTCAGACCGCCCTCAAAGTCATTTTCCACTTTTTTAATAATAGCTGCCGAACGCATATCATGCATCAGGCGTTGAATATCTATACCAATCACCCTGCCAAAATTAAGCAATTGCTGCGGCGATAGCATCGGCTGGTTTTCGAATATCAGGTCATGCATGGGCCAGAACTGCTGCTGAAGTCCTGCCGCCTCTGCAGCACATGCTGCTTCCATGGCATAAGGATGTATTTCAGCAAGCGGAAAATTTCTGAACACAAATTCTAGTTGACCTGCAAAATGGCGTTCAATTTTTTTGATGATTGGGTAAGCAGCGCCGCAATGAGGGCATTGATAATCTCCATATTCCACGAGGATAACCGGCGCGTCATTCTTTCCTTCTTTCTGATCAGATCGGTTAACAGGTATGTATAAGCTCATAAAAATAGTTTTAAAGAATTCCGTTATAGCAGGCCGTACGCATCCGCGAAGCAGTGTCCAGCACTTTTTGATAAACGAGATCGGGAAATAAAGACAGCCGGTGCCGTCCGTTCAGCATCAACAGACCTTTTAATCCATAGTGAATGGCTTCTACGGCATAAATCATTTTTTCCGGGCCCTCATCTCCGTCGGGGAAATAATGCATTTCGCGCACTTCGAATTCAGAAGCTGATAACAGGTATTTCTCCTGGATGCAAAGAAGAGCTACTCCCTGATTAGCCATGCTGAAATCCAATGTAAATCCTTTTGCATGGAGATCGCAGATGGTATCTACCAATGTGAGATGTTTTGTAATAGACATAAATTCGATTTGAACGGTTATGCTCTGTTAACATTTAATGGTTCCAGGGAAAGCAGAAAACGGCAGGTCTTATAAAGATGGCTGAAGTCAGGCTTTCCGTTATAACGATGGCCATTGAAGAAGAATACAGGCGTAGTGCCGATATTGCTTTTCACTCCATTTTCAAAATCACTGATCACTTTACGGAATAATCGGTTGTCTTCGCGGTCGGACTCAAACCGTTGCAGGTTGATGCCGATATCTTCAGCGAACTGGAGAAACGCAGGTCTGGATAAAATAGCCTGGTTTTCAAAAATGATATCATGCATATACCAGAATTTATCCTGCACGGCTGCCGCTTCTGTTGCCAGTGCCGCTTCCAGGGAAAGCGGGTTTTTATGCAACTGGGGAAAATGACGGAAAACAAAACGCAGCTCCCTGCCCATCACGTCCTGCAATAACTTGATTTCAGGATATACTTGTGCACAGGCCGGACAATGAAGATCTCCATATTGGATCAGCTCTATAGGGGCAAAATCATTACCTGTGAAATGATCTTGTCCTGAATTAAAGGATGTATATAACATAACAATCTGTTTTAATGAAGTTGTACAAAGCAAAGATGGGCGGCCAGGCTTTCAGGAAAAATGGCTGAATAATCGGATTCGTTGTATAAATCGCGTAGGTGAACAGGACACCTGTAAGATTTACATCAGTTCCGTTGATCAGTACATTGCCTGCTGTCCCACTATGGATCAGCTTTGCAACTATTAATTACTTCATCAAAACAAAATTTTATGCGGAACAGGATAATTTTATTAGCTGCCATGGCCTTCACCTTGTTGACGGGCAGCTGCGATCATAACGTACATGAATACCCGAAAAAAACATTTGTACTCGTTCACGGTGCCTGGCAGTCTTCTTATGTCTGGCAGGAAGTGAAGAAAAACCTGGAAGAAAAAGGACAGAATGTACTGACAGTAGAATTGCCGGCTCACGGTGACGATGGCACGTCGCCTGCTGCCGTTTCTATGCAGGTCTATACACAGAAAGTAGTTGATGCGATAAAAACAGTGAACGGAAAAGTAATCCTGGTCGGCCACAGTATGGGTGGCGTAGTGGTATCATCTGTGGCAGAGGCGGTTCCGGAACGTATTGAAAAATTAATTTACATTGGCGCTTTTGTTCCAGCCAGCGGGCAATCGTTATTGGATCTCGCATTAACAGACGCTCAATCAGAACTAGGCCCCAACTTAATTCCCTCAGAAGACCAGTTGACACTGGATATCGTTCACGACAAAATAATTTCCATCTTCTGCCAGGATGCTTCGGCTGACGCACAAAATTTGGTGCTGGCGAAATATAAAGTCGAGCCTGCAATACCTTTCGCAGATAAAATTACACTGACGGCGAAACGCTATGGAGTAGTTGATAAATACTACATCCATACCTTAATGGATCATGCAATTGGTGCGGACCTGCAGGCAAGGATGGTGTCTGCTGCATCGATAAGAAAAGAATATAGCATTAACACCGGCCATTCGCCATTCCTGTCAAAGCCGGAAGAAACAGCATCTTTATTTCTTCAGATCGCTTTTAAATAATGATTGAATGGAGAAGCGAAAAATAATTCTGATCATCGGTGGTGGTTTTGCAGGGATCAATGTCGCAAAACAATTAATAAATCATAAAGGGTATGACATCATACTTGCAGACCGGAACAATTATAATTATTTCACGCCATTGAGTTACCAGCTGGCGGGTGGTTTTCTGGAAGTAAATGATATCAGTTATCCCTTTCGGAAATTTATCCGCAAGTATAAAAATATAAACTTCCGCCAGGGCGAATTCCGTTCTGTGGACGTGCTTAAACATACCTGTACCTTCGATAACGGAATAATACATTATGACCTGCTGATCTTTGCCATGGGGGCTTCGACTAACTATTTCGGCAATGAAAATATCCGAGAACAGGCAGTCACAGTAAAATCGTTGAGTGATGCTTTGGCAATGCGCAATCATTTACTGGAATCCCTGGAAAAGGCAAGCAGGATAACGGAAAGGAACGAACGAAAAAAACTGCTAACCGTTGTAGTTGCCGGTGCAGGCCCTACCGGGGTTGAAACAGCCGGTGTGCTGGCTGAATTAAGAAAAAATATTTTGGCGAAGGAATACCCGGAATTGGAAGACATTGAAGCAGTGATATACCTGGTAGATGGAACGACATCAGTATTGCCACAGATGTCCGAACGGTCACGGCGGGAGGCAGAAAATGCATTAAAGAAATTGGGTGTTCAGATTATCCTCGGTGATTTTATAAAAGACTACCGGGAGAGTACGCTCACCTTCGCAAGTGGTAATCGGATTGAAACAAAGAATTTAATCTGGGCGACAGGGGTGACGGTACATCCAATAGAAGGCCTTGCAGCAGTAAATACAGGAAAGGCCGGGAGGATCTTAGTAGATGAATTTAACAGGGTAAAAGGAGTGGATAATATCTTTGCGATAGGGGATATATGTACGATGAATTCAGATCCCTCTTTTCCGGCAGGCCATCCGCAATTAGCCCAGCCGGCCATTCAGCAGGGGAAACTCCTGGCAAAGAATCTCAGAAGACAATATGCGGGAAAATCACTTATCCCTTTCCGTTATAAGGATAAAGGCACATTAGCCATAGTCGGGCGTAACCGCGCCGTTGCTGACCTTTTCGTTTCCCGCAAACACATCGGTGGTTTCCCCGCACTGTTGATCTGGCTCTTCGTGCACCTGGCAGGTTTGCTGACCTGGCGGAACCGGGTAAAAACACTTTGTAACTGGATAATTGCCTGGTTGACCAGGGATCAGGCATTGCGGATGATTGTCACACCAGCTTTTTCTGAAGAAATACAAATTATAAAGACCCCAGGTGTCCCAAGCGCAACTACAAAACAAGTAGAAGCAGATTTATCTCTTCAGGTTCATGAATAGGTACATGACCTCCGATGATTGATACATTGATGATAACGTTCACCAGTTCTATTTTTAACAATCAAATTAATAATATGCAAAACAATCCTAAAAACATCCTTTTCATCACCGGTTGCTTTGTGGGAAACAACTGTTGGGATGAATGGCAGACTTATTTTCAGAATAAAGGGTATTCAACTTCAGCACCACCGTGGCCGCATAAGATTGGATCTCCTGCACAGCAAAGATTATTGCATCCGGATAAAAATCCGGGTTTGACAAGATTGACATTGAGTGACCTTGTTGATCACTTTGAACACATTGCAAAATCATTCGATGAAAAACCCATTGCGATTGGTCATTCTATGGGTGGCCTGATTACACAGATATTGGTGAATCGTGGTGCAGTTGCCGCGGGAGTAGCCATTCATTCAGTACAACCGGCTGGTATCTTTCCTTATGAGTTTCCCTTGTTTAAACTGGGTTGGAAATTCCTGGGTATCTTTTCTTCATTACGTAAAACGTATCTGATGACCTTTAAAGATTGGCAATATGCATTCACGAACGGAATGTCATTGGAAGAACAGCAACGGGCCTACGGTCAGTTTGTAATCCCTGAATCCAAGCGGGTCAACCTGGGTGGATTAGGGAGTGCCGCGAAAATTGATTTTAAGAGGGCCCATGCACCGTTACTGATTACATCCGGAACGACAGATAATATTATTCCCGCCCACCTGAACTGGAGAAATTCTAAAAAGTATAAACAGAGAAATGATTCAATAGTAACGTATAAAGAATTTCCCGGAAGAACTCATTTTGTATTGGGGCAACAGACCTGGCAGGAAGATGCAGCATTCATTGTTGATTGGCTAAGCAATCAATTTAATGATGTAAGCTTGTTATTTCAGCAGGAAATGTCAGGCGGATTTAATAAAGTAACGGCTTAGTTAGAAGGCTGGATATGGGGTAATTTAAGCAGGCTATATTAGCCTGCTTTTTTATTATTCTATAAAATTATTCAGGTTAATGGAGGTTTGAAGTTCGATGTTCGACAGGCATATAATTCCTATTGATTTCAAACCTCTTACATAAAAACCGTAAAACATTCCGTCCTACGGTTTTTTTACACTTTACTTTGTTCAGAGAGCGGCATTGTAAATATGTGTAAGCGTAATTTTATTGATCTATAAAAATTTAGTCGTTGCGATTATTAATTTAGTTCTTCATATTTCACAATCCACTTGACTCCTTCAAAAACATGGCCGTCCACTTCTGCGTATGGATCAGCGAATATGTTCAAGGCTTCACCTTTTTGAGACGGAGATAGTATCACATCGCGGCCATGAGTCAGCGTAAGATAAGTATTACTTAATGTTCCAAAATTATAATTACGTAATTCAGGATGTTTTGAAGTTTCTGATGCATCAATAGTAATCCAGCCAGGACCTTTAACCCAGAAGCTTGCCCAGCAATGCCAATCTTTGGTTTCTTTCTTACCAGGTTTCAACGGAATACCGAAGGTATGATCAGCGGGTATTCCTGAACTTCGGCAAACTCCAATAAAAATTGAGTTATAGTCAGAGCAGTCACCCGTTTTATTAGTACAAGCCCACACTACATCACCCCGACCTGCACCGGGTGCTTTGTAGTTATAGACCATTGTATTGATAAGGTAATCGTACACTTGTCTTGCAGCAAGTATAGGTTGCGGTGGTAGATCTAGTTGTTTAGTAAGGTTGGCAACCGGGCCTTCAAGCGGAATCAGCCGATTAGCTGAAAGATAAACATCCATTCTTTTTGGCGTTGTTTTCGGTAGAGGTCTTAATTGTTCTGCCTCTACAATTTTCTTTTCATTGATCTTCACTTTATAGGTCAATACTATTTGAAATGTATCGCTCATAGAGATAGATGAAAGATCGACACGACGGTAGTACATTTTATTTCCATATTTTTCTTCTCGTGTAAACTTTCCAGCTGCCAAATCAGCTGATGTAATTTCTACCGTTTGCCGGTCGTCTGATTGTGGTACAGGAACCCATACCGAAACCTCTTTTCCGTTTTTTGGGAATCCGGTTAGGTAACAGGAATATGTCACTGATATAGTACGTTCAACCGGCTCACTCCCTTGAACGGTTTGACATATAGTGAACGCGAGAACGAGAATAATTTGATAAGGCAAAAACAGTTTCATGGAAGGAATGTTTGGCAGTACTAAGGTATCAATTTATCTCTGTTTGAATTCCTTCCATTCTTTCTTCGCTGCTTCGATATCCTTTTTGAACTGAGGATTGCGATACCAGTATTTTAGGAGATACCATCCAATAACTCTGGAAGCTTCGTTATCACTAGGGTAATGGATACCCATTAATTCTCTTGACCAGCGTACCTCTTCTGCTTTTTGAACAAATAGAGTTCTCTTTTCAGGAATAATTTCACTGAACAAGTAGGCTTCTGTAAACGCCCATAAGGAATGTCCACTGGCAAAAGATGGCGATTTAATTCGCGCAAGTGGTTCAAGCTTCGGTTCCAGGTGATAGGGACGGGGACGCTTGAAATAATATTTCAACCGGAATTCTGTAACCCGAATGTCCTGGATACAGTTAAGTAACAGCTTTGTTGTTGCTGGAAAATTTTTATAATCATACCATTCACCGACTCCTTCGGCTATGTAAAATAATTGGCGTCTGTTCTCATAATAATCGGAATCTTCCGGATTTGAAATATTAAACCATGAACCAATATCGGCTATAAACTGTGCCCTTTCTATTTGTTCCTTTGTTCGGCTATGTTGCAATTCTAACAAATGGTCAAGCTCTGCTCTAGTTTGGTCGGAGCTATTTGCAGGAAATGAAATCAGAGAAGGTAAATTAGTTTCATCCGCATTCCTCAGGTAAACTGTTCGAACCAACATTGTTGTTAAAGCACCCTGACTGTACTCCGCCCAAGGATAGCGAATGGTATCCATAAATGCTCGCGACTGGTTTGGCTTTGGGCTTAATAAAGCTTGTGTTTTGTAATAACCGGAAATTGGTTCCAGTGCATGATTTGTTTGTGCAAGAGGGCCAGCTGTAATTCCTGACAAAAGCAGAAATAAAACAAAGCTTTGAAATGTGTTTCTGAATAAAGACATAATTAACTTTATTCAAAAGACGGAGTTTTTCAAAAAAGGATACAAATATTAAGAACAACATCCTTTTGTGTCGCGATCTACCACATTCCCATACTTATCAAAATAGTAGGTACAGCATGACTGTATTACTTCCTTAAGTTTCAATTTTGCCCGATGTACCCTAATCTTTGCGTTCGCGACTGTGATACCGATTTTTTCGGCGTATTGTCTTTGCGTAAGACCTTCGAGTTCTGTTAGAATTAAAGCTTCTCTGTATGCCGGCTCAAGGCTTTCAATCATCGGCCCCAGGCAACAGTCTGCCAATTGAAGTGATTTCCCGGACAATGGGGTTTCCTCAAAAAAGTCAATATCTTCTTTCAGTTCCGAATTTGGTTGATTGGATTTGACACGGTAATAGTCGGAAACAGTATGATCAGCCATCCGGAATAAGTACGATTTTATATTATCGGCCTTTTCAATTTTATCGATGTTGTGAATTACTTTAATATACAGTTCCTGTAAAATATCATGGCAATGGTCCCTGGTGATTGACTTTTTTGCATATCAACCCATACAATGCCGCATCAAAATTTTTCCAGATGTTAGTCACTGCTTCCATAGCTTAGTTTTATTTTAAACAGCTTTTCTCAGCATTTCTGCATATTCATTTGGTAACGGACTATCTTCAACGGCTTTCGCAGCTTTCTCAACATCATAGGCGAATCGAATGAACTCAACATTGATACTTTCGGCAACCTTTATATTACTGAACTCTTCAATTGTCAGTATAACATAACATCCATCAGGATTACCGTCTTTAGGTTTTCCTACTGAACCGATATTAATTGCATGTCGCCAATGGCTTTGATTTTCTTCGGTTGAATTGAGCGCACGATGATAAGGTTTATGTGTATGGCCAAAGCATAGAATATCTGCGTCGGCTTGCTGCATGATTCTGTACAGGCTTTTTTCATCCCTGTCTTCAAATAGATATTCGTTGATTTTTCTCGGGCTTCCGTGAACCAGCAATAAATTCAATTTATCTTGATTGAGTTGAAACTCAACTTTGATATGTGAGGGCAATGTTCGGAGATATTTTCGCTCTTCTTTATTCACAAGCGAATTGGTATAAGATATAGATATCTTTCCCATATCTTTTTCAGTATCAGTTTTATAAGCACAGCCACATTCATCGCTCATAAGACCAATACCCTGGTCATAATTTCCGGCGATGGTCGGAATACCTCTTCTTCTTATTTCATTAACCACTTCATTTGGCCAGATATTATATCCGACCAGGTCACCAAGACAATAGATGGCATCTGGTTTTTGCTCGTCGATGCTTTTTAGACAAGCTTCCAATGCTGGCAGGTTCGCGTGAATATCACTGAACAGTGCTATTTTCATTTTGAGATTTTTTAATAGTCAGATAATTCCACACAGGAATGGCGAGTGCCGCCCCAATAACCGGTGCAAGTATGTAAATCCAGAGATTTTCGAGGTGACCAGATACGACTGCAGGTTCCGATTGATCTTGCCGGATTCATGGAAGCGCCACAGACCGGGCCTGCAAACATTGCTTCCAGCAGTACGGTGCTACCAATAGCAAGTCCTGCGAACATCCCTTGTTCTTTACTACCAATAGCAACGTTGACAATAACCAGCATCAAAAAGAAAGTCAACAAAAATTCAAGGACAAAAGATTGCAGAGGAGACCCTGCAGGAATTGTACTGCCTAATAACATATTTTCCGGAAATAAAATCCTCAACACAAGACTGGCAAATAATGCACCTGCGACCTGGCTTATTATGTAGAGCAACAGTATGTTTAATGAAAACTTTTTAGCAATAACAAAAGCGATCGATACAGCAGGATTGAGATGAGCGCCGGAAATTGGACCTAATGCATAAATCATTGCCATAACGATCAATCCAAACGTTATTGCAATACCTACATGTGTAATGGCTCCGCCACTCTCGTGGTTAATGACAATAGCGCCTGTTCCGCAAAATACAAGAGCGAATGTGCCGATAAACTCCGCTATATATTTTTGTAGTTGCATTTTATGGTGATAATTTTTTGAACATAACTACAGCACTTACCGGGCATACATTGCTGAATTCACTTGATAACTTTATTTCCTCTGGAACTTCGTCTCTGCTGATTTTATTAAATCCTTTTCGCGAGAAGTAATCTGATGCGGTTTCGGTTAAAAGATAAACTGAATCCATTCCAATGATTTTTGCCTCTGTCTGCAATAAGCCCACTAATTCTGCAGCAATACCATGATTTCGGAAATTGCGAGCGACAACCATCGATCGTAATAATCCATGTCTGCCATGACTTTCTAAACCTATCGCTCCGATTATTGCGTTCATACGATCAGTGGCTATATAGAAATGGTCAAGGGTGAGGGGCAAATCTTCTACGGGCAATTTTTCAGTTTGTAGTAGTGTTACAATTCCTTTACGGTCGCTTATTGTGGCTTGTTTAATTTGATAGTTGGTTGGCATAATCGATTTTTTAATTACAACAATCAGGGTCCGCAACAAGCTTTTGTCGCGTCAGGCTTTTCTGCATAAACGGTAATACTTCTTATACCTGTTCCTGATTGCTTGAATGTGTTCAATTCTTCTTCCGACATATAGTTAAGCAGAATGTCGTCAGGAACTACAATCGTTTTTTCTTTCTGAATGGTCATATTTTTAAAACCATTCGATTCAATCAACTCCAGGTATATCTGTTTCTGCGTGGCTCCCGAAACGCAGCCAGAATAAAGTTCAGCAGCTTGCTTGATCTCTTTCGGTAAGACGCCTTCTAACACAACATCGGAAATAGAAAAATGTCCACCCGGTTTCAATACTCTGTATATTTCTTTAATAACCCCATCTTTATTTGGTACAAGGTTCAGGACACAGTTGCTGACGATTACGTCGGCGACGTTGGCCGTAACGGGTATTTTTTCAATATCACCCTGCCTGAACTCAACATTATTGAATCCACGTACTTCAGCATTTAGTCTTGCTCTCTCAATCATTGCAGGGGTAAAGTCAATCCCGATAACTTTTCCTGTTTCGCCTGTTTCGTGTCTGGCAATGAATGCGTCATTGCCTGCTCCACTACCGAGATCAATTACAACATCACCCTTCTTAATCTTTGCAAATTGGGTTGGAAGTCCGCAGCCAAGGCCGAGATCGGCATCCGCGTTATACCCTTCCAATTGAGAGTAATCATCGGCCATTATATTAAATACTTCGTCAGAACAGCAGCCAGATCCACAACAGCTGCTTTGATTGACTTCTTTACTTTGTAAAGCGATTTCTCCATACTTCTGCTTTACCATGTCTTTTACTTCCTGTTCAGTATTCATATTATAAAATTTTGTATTAGCACTATCTATCCATTCATTGCAATATTGCGATTAAATCGATCAAAAAATTTTAACAACAACTGGTGTCTTTGACCGTAGCACCAAAAAAACTTGCAAACAGTTTTTTATACCGGTTCCATACATCAGGGTTTATGCAGTAACAGACGCTTGTCCCCTCAATTGTTCCCTGAATAATACCTACGCTTTTCAGCTCCTTCAGATGTTGTGAAATAGTCGGTTGAGCCAACCCCAGTTCATCTACCAAGTCGTTACAGATGCAGGCATTTGCTTTAATCAATATCTGCAAGATGGCGATTCTTGCAGGGTGTGCAATAGCCTTTGCCATTGATGCAATCTCATTCTGTTTCTTGGTAAATAAATCCGTTTTTGTAACGCCCATATCAATTTATTCATTGCAATATTACGATAAATACAACCTGAAACAACTATTTTGCTCTTTTTTTGTTGCTGAGTATTTAGTTGTTAAACATATCGATTCAGTCACTCCAGAAATTCCTTATTAATGACAGGCGTAAGAATTTTATACTACGATGCGGCTTTTCACCTTCGATTCCCTAAAAAAACCTCGAAGGTTGGTCAATTAGTATTGATTATCACTGTCTTGTGTTGGCGTAAACCAAAAATCATACACAATCGCGCAAAAACGAGCTTTTAGCCTATAAATCAGGTATTCATACAATTTGTAACTATGTGATTGTTCTTCCTGAACAGCGCATGGAATCCGTACTTCAAACGGTGAGGAACATGGGTAATTTATTGAAGAAGCAGATGACAGTACTGCCGGTCAGTCAATTTATCAGAAGCAATAGCAGTGCGTTCAGGTAGCGGAGGGTCATCCTGCCATACGGTGCCCGCCAGCTTTTCCCTGAAAAATACGGTTCCCTCTCTTTTCATGTTATACTGTTTCTATAAATTCAATGTCATTATGCTTTATAACCCGGACCAGTGATTCCTGTTGGGAGGATTTAAATGCGGCTACGTTACCTGCCTCGACAAACCGCCAGCCCGCAATCTCATGTGCGTCTCTTATTTCTCCGATAATATGCCCTTGTAATACAGATCTGTTTTTCAAAAAAACTTTCACGGCTTTATTCATATAGTTCTGCCTTACTTCATAGGGATCGGTCTCCTTGCCGGTATAAGGGTGCTGCCAAATAGTGCGAGGACCTGGTTAACTTTATCCAGGCGGAGTGTTTCCTTGCCCTGTTCCATTTCCCGGATAAAGCGGAGGCCAACACCCGCTTTATCCGCCAGTTGTTCCTGGGTCAGCCCTAACCGCTTCCGGTTGTCTTTTATAAAATTTCCGATATATGTATTATCTGCCATAATAATCCCTATCGGGTATAAAATTACCGATTTTAAATTATACTATACCCTAACGGGTATAAATTTAGTAAAGCGATGTAAATTATACCCGAAAGGATATAGTATAGATATTTGTCCGCCTCACGGGCAGTTTCCGGGCGACAGGAACAAAAACAGATGATACTTTATCGTTACAATAAAATAACGCCATTATTCAAGTATTGCTAACCGATAGAAGCCGGCGAATTCACCGGACAATTTATTCGGCAACCGTGACCCGGAGTGGTTCGTTTATCCGGTTAAAAATTATTCGGAATATTCCCGTTTAATCCCTAACTTTTTCATCTTGGACCCCAGGGTGGTTGGAGGAACATTTAATAACTCTGCTGCTCCGCCGGCGCCCCGTATGCGACCATTACATTTTTTAAGTACCGCTATGATATGGTCCCGTTCATTTTCAAAAATCGTTTTGATTCGTGTGTCATTACCTGAAAGACCTGGGTCTTTTTTTTGTATGCCTGGCAACAGGATGGATTCGATCAGGTTTCCTTTTGCTAACAGGACACTTCTTTCTATAAGATGCTCCAACTCGCGGATATTGCCGGGCCAGCTATACGCCATCAGGCTTTCTAAAACCTTTTCAGTTACGCCAGTTATCCGCTTACCCGCTTTTCTGTTGTAATAACCAATAAAATGATCAACAAGAGCGGGTATATCTTCTTTTCGTTCTTTCAATGATGGTAATACTATCGGAAATACATTCAGCCGGTAATAAAGATCGAGGCGAAAACGACCTTCAGCAACTTCTTTCTCAAGGTTGCGGTTAGTAGCTGCGATAATCCGGACATTTATTTTCTGCGGTCCTTTACTTCCTATTCGTTCAATTTCTTTTTCCTGTAGCACCCTGAGCAATTTTACCTGCAGTTCAAGGGGCATCTCACCGACCTCGTCTAAAAAGATTGTTCCCTGGCCGGCGAGTTCGAACTTTCCAATCCTTTTGTCCAGCGCACCTGTAAACGCACCCTTCTCGTGCCCGAATAACTCTGATTCTATCAATGTTGCGGGCAGGGCCGCGCAATTAATTTTTATAAATGGCTTTTCTTTCCGGGGCGATAATTCATGGATACTGCCGGCAATTCTTTCTTTACCGGTTCCGCTTTCTCCCAGTATCAGGACGCTTGTGTCGGTAGTCGCCACCTGGGTGATATGATCAAATACATTTAAGAGCAAATGACTATTCCCTATAATCCCCTCAAATGAATTTCTGCTTTCAGCAATAGTTATTATGCCGGGGATGTCCTTTTTATTTCCGGTTCCTGCAGCTTTGTTTTTCCCGATTGCTAACATGTTTTCAACGCCTGTTACCAGGATTTTTTCAAGACGTTGAAATAATACAAGGTGATTATCATTATAAGCATCCGGCCGCCGGCTGTAAAAATGGAAATAAAAAATATCGTCATTTACTAACGGTAATGGCAACACTAAATATGAATTCATTTCAAATTGGTCGGCAATTAACCGGTGAAGGGAAGTCTTTCCAACTTCTTTTCTGAATGATTTATCGTCATACCATGTCGCCACCGGTTCATGGATTGTACGTTCCCGGAATTCCGAAATTTCGTGCAGTTTCAGGTTGGTGATGATCATGAGCTCGTTGTTCCCGATTACCTGGTATTCGTCAAATCCTGTTCTTAAAAACCCCGGATCGTTAAACACTATTTTATTACCTGCTTTGGTTGTTACACCGATGTATTCAAAGGGGAAATAAGGTTGTAATGCCCTCCCTGTTGCCAGTAATTTCTGCTCCCTGTTTCCGGCATCCGAGGCAACAGAAGCCAATTGTTTTTGTAAAGCTATTTCCTGTCTGGAATTATTTTCGACGCTGTGTTCATGTCGGTATTCTGCAATTTCAAGGGTGATGAGCAGGTCTTTTTCACGAAAGGGTTTTACCAGAAAGCCATCCGGTTGTGTAGCTTTTGCAGCTGTAAGTATGTCCTCATTTGAATTGGCAGAAAGATAAATAAAAGCGATATTATTTTCTTTTAATTGTTTAGCAAGATCAATACCTGTACCCTTACCCGATAAAAAGATATCCAGCAATACCAATCCTGGTTTTTCATTCTCAAGTATTTCTTCTGCTGCCTTTACACTGCGGGCGATACCACACACACTGTATCCTGCTTTTGTGAGCATCGAACGCAGATAATTGGCTTCCACGAACTGGTCTTCAACTATCAGAACTTTTTTATTCATATTCCGGCTGTTTCATTGGTTGTTTGTTGGACAGTTTCCGGGTTAGGATAGGTAAATGTGATGTTTATTGTTGTGCCACTGCTGTCTTTAATGACGAAATGGCCATTCATATCCTCACTTAACCCTTCCATCAGGTTCATTCCTAACGAACTTTTCTTCCTGGTTTCAAAACCTTCCGGCAGCCCGATACCGTTATCTGCAATCGACAACTGGTAGTTGTCTTCTGTCACATGCTTTAATGAAATTGTAATAATGCCTTGGCGACCGGGAGGAAACCCATACTTGATTGAATTGGTGATTGCTTCGTTGAGGATTAATCCAATCGGTATGGAACCGGGAAAGATCCATTTGAACCCGGTCGATATCCATATTGAAATGTATGCGCTGCCCCGTGTTGAAAGCATCCCGTAAATATTCTACCAGTTCATTGATATAGGCAGCCATGTCAGTGACAGAGAGATTTTCTGACTGGTATAATTTCTGGTGAATCATTGACATCGCATTCACGCGATGCTGGCTATCTGCAATCGCCTCTTTGGCTTCGTCGCTTTTCAGAAAACCGGATTGTGTATCCAGTAAACCAACCACCATGTGCAGGTTATTTTTTATACGGTGATGTATTTCTTTAACCAGCCACTCTTTTTCTTCCACCAGTTGTTGCAATGATTCATTTTTACGATTAATTTCTTTTTGCTGCGCTTCAAGTTTTTTATTGGTTCTTTGCTTCAGTCGGTACCGGTTGAATAACAATCCAACAATGACCAGCAGCAGTGCAATTCCGATAAATGTCAGGTTCCTGAGAATAGTTGCCTGTTGCAATTTCGTTTCCTGTAATTGACCCTGTTTGGTCAGTAATTGAATATTCTGTTCTTTCAATTGAATATCCTGGTCTTTCTTTTCAATGTTGTACAGGATTTCAAGCTGGTTGATCTGCCTGCTTTTTGCCTCGTTAAAGAGGGAGTCATTTAATTGTTTATACTGTTGATAATGCCCGATGGCAGAAATATAATTTCCCTGTGCGGAATCTGACTGGAACCACCACAGGTGATTCAGCGATAGGTTCATCAATGAGCCTGTTTTCTGCGCCAGCAGTTTATCCGGCAAAAGATATTTTTTCGCATCTTTATATTGGTGAGAAGACAAATAAAAAGGGATGATAGCAGAATATACCAACCCCTGTTCCTCATCATTTAATTCAGATTCGCCGGCGATGCGCAATAATTGCTGACAAAATTCGCCCGCCTCCTGCTGTCGTCCCAGCGTTTCATAGATCGTCACAAAACCGGCAGCCATACGAAGCTGCCCGCCAACAGACTCTGCCGGATATTTCTTTACAACTTCCTGCACAAGAGCCAGGGCTTGCCGGGCTTTATTCTGTTTCAACAGGAGATTTGTATTATTTAATGCGAGTTCATGGATTGCATTAACATCCCTGAACTGTTCAGCAACCTTTATCGCTTTGGTAAAATACAGGGATGCCTTTGCCGTTTCGTTAATGTTCAGGTACGTAATGCCGAGACGGTTATAAAACGTACAGATCTGCATGGAAGAGTCATTTAGTTTCTCTGCTGTTTCTACCGCCAGTAATCCATATCGTACACCTTCTTTTTGGTCACCGAGTGAAGTTGATACGAAGCCAAGAAGATCATAGATACCAGCCAACCTTGCCAGGTCCGTCGGCGGACATAATTTTAACGCCTGCTTCAGGTCTGCAAGTGACTGGGAGAAATTTCCCTGCACCTGCCTGTAATCTGCGATCTCTTTGAAACAATCCGCGACCTTCGTTGTGTTGCCGGCTTTTTCAAAAGCGGCAGCGGCCGATTGCATCAACCTGATTTTATCAGGCAACTCTTTTGGCGTCGCCTCGTAATACAGACTCCACTCCAGGTATGATTCTGCAAGAAATTGTTGACTATTGATGGTACTGAATATATTAATCGCTTTTTTTACGACCTCTTCTCCGCTCTCTTTTTTCTTTAACCGCCGGAAAGCCATTGAAGAGGCCAGCAGGCTTTTCCCTTGTCCTGCTGAAAAGTTTATTTTTTCGCTCATCACTCTTGCTTCTTCTGCAAACAGTAACGCACTGTCTGTAACGGTTTTGGTTTGCTTTTTTGACGTAGCATAATATTGACTTAGTTTCAAAAGGATGGTGACATTACTGGTATCAGGTTGGAACTTGCTGTGCTTTCCCAGCATCACTGCTGCTTCCTCTGCAGTATAGGGGCTAACAGCAATCTGCCCGGGTGAAACCCGCGGAAATAAAATCACAATGCCGGATAGTAAAAGCAGTCGAAGCATATTTTTATTTACAGCACCAAAACATAAAGCAAGCCAGTATCTTGGTAAATGTGGTAGTTGAGTTCATTCTTTCAGTCAACATATTGCGGATCAGATAAAAGCAGGTTCAGATTGATTAACTATTTACTGCCCGGATACAGAAGATTAAATATAAATACTAAAATCCAACTTTATTTAGTTGCTTTTTTTCGTTTTACGACGATATATCGTTGCTGTCCTCTCCGCCATATTTTCCTAAACTACTGGTAAATAAATTCTTGCACTTCTGGCATTTCTATTGACTTACGGGTACACAGAAAACAAAAAATCATGAAAGAAATCTCTGCCAAAACAATCGTATTTATTACAGGCGCTTTTGTAAGCAACAGTTGCTGGGATGAATGGAGGACCTTTTTTGAAAACAATGGCTATACCACCATTGCAGAGCCCTGGCCGCACAAAGATGCTCCCGCCGAAGTACTCAGGAACAGGCAGCCGGATGCAGAAATAGCATCAAACAGGTTAGCATCCCTTACTGATTATTACGCCGGCATCGTTAAAAAACTTCCGGAAAGGCCGATTCTGATCGGGCATTCAATAGGGGGATTGATCGTGCAACTTTTGTTGCAACGTGGATTGGGCGCCGCAGGTGTGGCTATTCATTCGGTGCCACCACAGGGCATTTTCACCTTTAAGTTGTCGTTTCTGAAAGCTGGTTGGGGAGCGCTTGGTTTTTTTACGCCGGTAATGAAATCATTTATGATGTCTTTTTCGCAATGGCAATATGCATTTACCAACGGCATGTCGCCCGAAGAACAGAAACAGGGTTATTATTCGTTTGCAATACCCGAATCAAAGCTGATTGTACGAGACACCATTACAAGCGCGGCAAAAGTGGATTTTAAAAAACCGCATGCACCATTGCTGTTGACTTCCGGCAGCGATGATCACACGATACCGGCATCCTTGAACTACGATAACTACAAAAAGTATAAAGATCGCGATTCTATTACCGATTATAAGGAGTTTGAAGGCCGTAACCATTTTGTTTTAGGGCAGCCTACCTGGAAAGAAGATGCAGAATATATCCTGCAATGGCTCAGAAAGTAAACCAGAACCCATCAGCATTTTTAAACCACACAAAATAAAACAATGAAAAAGATTTTTTTATCTAAGATCGCTGGTACGCTGCTGATAACAGCAGCTTTTATTTCAGGTGCTTATACTACCGCAAATGCACAACCGAAAACGGGTGTGAAAAATATTGTTCTTGTTCATGGCGCTTTTGCAGACGGATCGGGCTGGGAAGCAGTATTTAAAATTTTAAAAAATGACGGGTATAATGTCAGCATGGTACAAAACCCGCTCACTTCCCTCGAAGATGACGTGGCCGCCACTGACAGAATATTGGAAAAGCAGGATGGCCCGGTCGTGTTGGTAGGTCATTCATGGGGTGGTTCCGTTATTACACAGGCCGGCGTTTCACCCAAAGTAGTATCACTGGTATATGTAGCCGCTTTTGTTCCTGAAATAGGCGAATCAACACTGGATCTTGTAAAAACGGCGCCCGCAGCTCCCGAGAACGGTATACTTCCTCCGGATGAAAAAGGCTTTATTTATTATGACAAAGAAAAATTTCATGCAGGCTTCGCGGCAGACATACCGAAAGAGAAGGCTGATTTCATGTACGCATCGCAAGGTGCTATTGCTGTAAAATCGTTTGTTACACCATTGACACAGGCTGCATGGAAAACAAAACCTTCCTATGCAATTGTAGCGACTGAAGATAAAAGTATCAATCCGTTGATTGAACGTACCATGTACAAAAGAGCAGGTTCTGTTGTTACAGAACTAAAAGGCAGTCATGTCATTTTTATCTCGAAACCCAAAGAAGTTGCAGCCGTTATCGAAGCAGCGGCAAAGGCGGCAGGTAAATAATATTCGTTCAATTTATAAAACCAGCGATCATGTTTATCTCTCATTCATATTATCTTTTCATTCCCTTGAACAAATTAATAGTAGCTACTTTAACCGTTGTTATTTTTCTTACGATGCTATCATGTAACAGCTCAGGTAAAACAGCACCGGTTACCGGCGATACAACAACGTCAAACGCCGTAGCAGAAATCAAACCCGCTTTACCGCCGGCTGATTTCAAAAACGAAATGGCCAGTGTGAATGGCATTAATATACATTATGTCATCGGCGGTCATGGGGAACCGTTAGTACTAGTGCATGGCTTTGGTCAGAACTGGTATATGTGGAACCGCTTATTGCCTGAATTGTCAAAACATTTTACAGTCATTGCCCCCGATCTGCGAGGAGTAGGAGAGTCCGACAAACCTGCAGGCGGATACGATAAAAAAACAATTGCAGGTGATATTCATGAACTGGTAACAAAGCTTGGTTATAAATCGATCAACCTTGCTGGTCATGATATAGGGTTAATGGTGGCATATGCCTATGCAGCGCAGTACCGTGATGAAGTAAAAAAACTTGCTTTGCTGGATGCATTATTGCCAGGTGTCGATCCCGTATGGTCTGATCTTTCGGGAAAACTCTGGTGGTTCGGCTTTTTTGCAAGACCGGTTGCAGGGGATCTTGTAGCAGGGCAAGCCAAAGAATTTTTAACTGACTTCTGGCCAGTAGTTGGGCACATTAATAATGCATTTACAAAAGAAGAAACAGATGAATTTATCAGGGCTTATTCGGTGCCTGGCGCGACTACCGGAAGTTTTCATTGGTTCGGCGCTTTTCCGCAGGACGCTGAAGATAACCGCACATTTATGAAACAGAAATTACAAATGCCTTTGCTGGCGATGGGTGCAGAATTTCAGTCCGCGCCATTCCTTGCGGATCATTCAAGACTTGTGGCAACCAATGTGAAAGAAGTAAAGATCATGGGGGCAGGACACTGGATTGTACAGGAAGCAACGGCCCAGGTATTAAAAGGGCTCGAAGATTTTTTCGGAAAGTAATCGTAACCCCGTAATCTCCGGCTTTTATAAATTTTTTCAATCATCATTAATAACACACATTATGTTACCTGCTATATCGTTACCTAAACTATACAAGGGTTTTCAATATGGTTTCTTCATTTTCCTTTCCATTATCAGTCTGTCAGTAAAAGCGCAAACCGGTAAACAGACAGAGCTCAGGATGACGCAACAGGAAATAATTGATACAAAAGCAAGCGGCCCTTCTGCACCGGGTTCTTCCAATCTTTCCGCCGTGCAGGTGGTTGTGATCTATGGCGATCCGGCAAAACCAGGACTGTATACTATCTTATTAAAGGTTGCTGCCAATACAAAAATCCCGGCGCATCTTCACCCGGACGAACGTGTTGGAACAGTTGTTTCGGGAACATGGTATTTTGGGTATGGCGATAAATTTGATGAAAGTAAACTGAAGAAATTGCCGGTCGGCAGTGTCTATGCAGAAGTTGCAGGACAAAATCATTTTGCTATGACGGGCAACGAACCGGTAATCTGTGAAATTACAGGTTATGGGCCATCAGGGGTAACTTATGTCAATGCTGCAGACGATCCCAAAAATCACAAGAATTAAATACCGCTGTATAGTTTATAAAATGTGCTTTCCAATACCTTTAACGATAAAATTGAGTTGACGTCGTAAACAATCTGAAAACCCTCGTGCAATTTTTTACAACAGCAGCAATGATCCGGGAAAATTGTTGCTGTAAAATGTAAACCGGTCGTCTTAACATGAAGTGGTTGAGTGGCGTTAACAATATCATAGCAGGCGGTTTCAGCCATTGAGATTATTTTTGAGCAGGTCACATGAATCATTATTTCAAAAAATTAAAACCAGGAAAATGAGCTTATTAAAATTAAAAGATGGTACAGAACTTTACTATAAAGACTGGGGCGCAGGGCAGCCCCTTGTGTTTCATCATGGATGGCCTCTTTCTGCAGATGACTGGGATGCGCAGATGCTATTTTTTTTACAGCAGGGATACCGGGTTATTGCGCATGACCGGAGGGGTCACGGCCGCTCGGGTCAGACGACCGGGGGGCATGAAATGGACACCTATGCAAGTGATGTTGCACAATTAACGGAACACCTGGATTTAAAAAACGCAGTGCATATTGGTCATTCGACAGGAGGTGGCGAAGTGATCCGTTATGTCAATAAATATGGAAAAGACCGGGTTGCTAAAGCGGTTCTGGTCAGTGCCGTGCCGCCTGTAATGGTGAAGAGCGCCACGAATCCGGATGGAGTGCCGGTGGAAGTATTTGATGGAATAAGGGAGCAGACGATGAACAACCGTCAGCAATTTTATATTGATCTCACGATCCCGTTCTACGGGTATAACAGGGAGGGCGCTGTTATAAAGGAAGGCGTCCGGCGAAACTGGTGGAGGCAGGGGATGATGGGAAGCATACATGCGCACTACCAATGCATAAAAGCATTTTCCGAAACTGATTTTACGGAAGATTTAAAAGCGGTTGAAATCCCGGTATTGGTATTGCACGGCGAAGACGATCAGATCGTGCCCTACCAGAATGCGGCCGTAAAATCCGCTAAATTATTGAAGAATGGAAAGCTCATAACTTATCCTGGCTTCCCGCATGGCATGCCCACGACCGAGGCTGCGACTATAAATAACGATATTCTGAGCTTTATAAAATCGTAAAAAATGCGATCAAACCGTGCTGTTACTACAACTGCCGGAATAACAAAAAGAGACGGTGTTCAGGCCGTCTCTTTTTGTTGCAGTGTTGTTTATTGAAAATTTATTTTAATGACCGTATTGATATCCGGCAGCGTCGTAAATCCGTTGACGTTAGGTACAGCCGAGACCGCTTGCATTCCTGGAGCGGCGTACTTGCTGAATTGAATGGCATGATAACCGTCAACCTGCTATGCACGACCGGTATAACGTTGATCATTAATCGGTTTTTACAGTCGTGAGCAACATTTCTTCATGGCTGCACTATAAATTCTTCCGGTTATCCGGACGGTTTATGTCTGTCAGCCGTAAATAAGGATCGATGGCAACTGAAACAGGTTTTTCGCTGGTGATAATTTCCCGTATACCGTTTCCTGCGGTGAGTTGATGTTTTTAAAGATAAAACGGCCCGGATCCCCCGGTTCCTAAAATCGCGATTTCGATGTAATCATTCATCGCTTTTGCCGGCGTTTCGGTTCCACTGGTGCTCTCTATCTATCAATGTAAAAAATCAAGCATAGTGGATGATGATTTTATAACGGTAATGGATAGTTGCAAACAACGGGCCATTCCAGGCTTTAACCCATTACCACGAACTGATGTCCTTTCAGGTTTAACTGTACACTCAATCCTCCCCCTGGGGATGCATGAATGCGTACGCTACCGGTATCACCATATAGAAAGTTCAGTGTGTCGCCGGCCCTGTGATAGGATGATTCCACCGAAATAAAATCATTACGCTCTTCTGAAGAAACGTTGTAAGCGACCAGTATTTCAGTTCCGTACAGCAACCGTGAAAATGCCAATGTATAGGTATTTCCAAAGGG
Organism: Chitinophagaceae bacterium; assembly: GCA_049840875.1. Lineage (GTDB taxonomy): Bacteria > Bacteroidota > Bacteroidia > Chitinophagales > Chitinophagaceae > JAFDYH01. The sequence goes on from JASGJE010000019.1 coordinate 410,186, forward strand.
TAAACCGAAGTCAGTACCATTACCGGAGATGGTGCGGTAATACATTCTTCCGAAGCGCAGGGGTGCCTGCGTTCTCATGACTTCCGCAATTTTTGCAATCTCTTTATAAATCGTGCTTACCGTATTCAATAAACTTCGTGAAGGATCATTTTTATCAAACATCGCTTCACGCATATTATTATCGGACCCCGATCCGGTAAACCCCTGCTCGGTCCCGTAATAGATACAGGGCGTACCAAGGGCGCAAAGTAAAAAGCCAATGGAAGCGATGACCTGCCCGTCCGATGAACCGGCCGCAATTCGGCCATCGGGCTGCCAGAAGCTATCATGATTATCCACAAAGCTTACGAGATAGCGCCCGATCTCGCCACGGTTGAGGGCCCTGCTTTCCTGCGCTTTCAGCCGGTTAAATAACGAAGACGGATCTGCAGACCCGCGGATGATTTGCCGCAGGCCCGCGTTTGACGGATCGTTATCGATTCCCTTGGCAAGCCGGAAATCCAGCAATGAATTAATCCCGAAGTATACGGTCTGATTATCGGCGCGGGATGTATTCTGGCCAATGTACCGGTTATAAATCGCATCACTGGTGACAGCCAGTTCACCGAATAAAAAGAAATTTCTTTTTCCTAACGAGTAGGCATACTCGCGAATACCGGAACAGAACCGGGAACAGGCGAGTTCTCCCATATGCTTCACGGCATCCACCCGGAAACCATCGATATCGGCTTCCCGTATCCAGTAGCAGTGCGCCCGGATCAGGATATTGATCAGTTCGGAACCATCGGCATCATCATCGTTTGAATAGTCTTTTAAGCCAGACATATCGCCATGCTGGTTTTCCGGGTACGTATCATAATTCTGCATATTTCCGCGGCGGTGATAGAGGTCCGGATTCCTTAATTCAGCAGGAAGGGGGAAGGCAGCGTTTCGCCAATCACCAAAATCAAACTGCAGATCATTAAAATACGTATACGCATTCACGCCCGGCTGATCTTCATTTTTATAAAACCAGTTATCTCCTGAATGATTGATCACAACATCCAGTATAATCCTGATCGGGTAAGGCTCCCCGTTTTTCTGATAGCCATGTGCCGCATTCACTAATTCCACGAGGTCATCTTTGGTCCCGAAATGCGGATCGATGTTTAAATAGTTCCGGATATTATAGCCGTGGTAAGCGCCGTCATTATTTTCAAATACCGGTGACAGCCAGATCGCCGTACATCCCAGGCCTGCGATATAATCCAGGTTCCGGGTGATACCTTTTATTGTTCCTCCATAGAAATGATCCGGTGTCTGAATTCCGGCGCTACGCGCATTTCCGGTGACAGGAATCCGGGCCAGTCCATCATGAAACCGGTCCACCATTAGAAAATAAATAAACTCTTCACGCCATTCCCGCGTGAAATTTGTATACTGTTTACCCTGAAGCCGTTTCAGGTCAATATCATTTACAGAAGTGATAGCAGCCATACGGTTGGTTTTGGAGATGATCGAAAAAGTGCCCTGGCAGCAACCGTTACTGAATTTAATCAATTATTATGAAGTCGTCAGTGTATTATTTTGCATAAGCCGCTTTTTTATTATTGAAGAAGATGGCAGCAACGGGTAAGTGGTTGTGGCGTCCTCTTTTCCCGCGTCAGTTTACTGCAGATTCTCCAGCACGCCCCTGTAACCTCTTCCGACCGGTATAGAGATACCACCCACCTCAACAGCGTCGGCCGTGTAGGAGTCGATCTTTGCGGTAGAAATGATAAATGACCGGTGGATACGGATGAACCGGTCCGCTGGCAGTAACTTTTCCACTTCATGCGTACTTATTTTTGAAAGATATTCGTTTTTTGTTGTAACAATCCGGATATATTCGCGCTGGCTTTCGACATAAATGATATCAGAGAACAGGATTTTTACTTTCTTTTTCTGGATGGTCAGGAAGATAAAATCTTTGGTACCTTCTGTAGCAACCGTGGCTTTCCTCACTTTATTGACAGCCGCAAGGAAACGTTCAAAATCAAAGGGCTTGAGCAGGTAGTCCGTGACATTCAGCGTAAAGCCTTCCACGGCATATTGATGATAGGCTGTCGTAATGATGACGGCGGGAGGATCGGTAAGTGTTTTCAGGAAAGCCATTCCTTTTAACCGGGGGAGATGGATATCTAAAAAAATCAGGTCGGTACTGTTGGATTGCAGCCAATGCATCGCCGTTATGGCATCTTTGAACGTTTGTTGTAACTGGAGGAAAGGTACCTGCGCAATATAATCGTTCAGTACTTTCACCGCAAGCGGCTCGTCTTCTACCACGATACATTTAATGTCCGGCATGACTGGCAAGATTGATTTGTAAGGAAGCAATGAATACCGAACTTTCCTGTTGTAAAGAAAGGGTATAATCCGTGTACAGGAGTTCGAGTTGCCTCCGGAGGTTGGATAACCCGATATTCTCTCTGATGGTTTGACCAGGAGCGGCATCGTCTGTTGAATTCCGGATCAGCATTACTAATTGCTGTTTTTTTACTGAAAGATGAAGATCAATAAACGGGCGGTTTCTTGTTTCAGAAATACCATGTTTGAAGGCATTTTCCACCAGGGGTATAAGCAAAAGAGGTGGGATCGATTGTTTTAGTTCATCGATCGTATGATTAAAATTGACCTGGAGCGAGTCATCATACCGCAGTTTTTCCAGTTCGATATAATCGCTGATCACTTTGAGCTCCTGTTCAATCGCAATAAAGCGGCCGGTCGTTTCATAGAGCATATAGCGGAGCATCTTGGACAGCCTCAATATTGATTCAGGAGCGAGCTCGCTTTTTTCTCTCGCGAGCGCATAAATATTATTTAAGGTATTGAATAAAAAATGAGGATTGGTTTGTGATTTGAGATAATTCAGTTCCGCCTGTTGTTTTTCAATGCGTAGCTGTTGGGAAACCTGCTGCAACCGGGTATAGTTATAAAGATGACGGATAAGTGCAAAGAAGAACAGCGATTCCATGGCGAATTCCATCCGGTCAGCCACAGCTTTGCCAACAGAGGGAAAAGTCTCAAAGACCATATAGATATGAAGACCCGTCCCGATCAGCCGCCACGTGTAAAAGCCAAGGGAGTAAAGAAAAACGGCAACAGGTAGCAGGAGGATAAAGCGGATCATCCGTTTGCGGGTAAAGACAGGCCATATATACTCCAGGAAAAAATAATTGATCACCGCGAGATAACTGATCGACCATACTCCATTGATCAACCGTTGCAGCAGCGCATCCTGGTACCTGTTATACATGTGGAGCATATTCAGTAACAGGAACCCCAGGCCCGTCAGGGCATAAAGGCGCAGCTGTTGTTTATTGGGTTTTCGTTTCATTGTTATTCCTGTAAAATTATCGATTCATACAGAATCCATGTTGATTGTACCACGCTGTTCGTTGACGAATAGCTGTTGTTCATAGACTGGTTGAATTTTTCTCCAATCGTATCTACTATTCTTGTGTGGAATCTAAAATAAATCCACATGAAGCAATTCATCCAATTCGGCGAGAAAGCAGAAGGTTATCCTATACCGGTACTCAATGAACGGGAGATCAGGGCTGCTGCCGGAATTTTGTTCCTGGGTACATTTATTTCACTCGGTATCATTTTCGCTAGCAACAACTTTGTCTTCGTCAAATATTTCAGCACTTTTTTTCTGATCGACCTGCTGATCCGGGTGCTCATCAATCCACGTTATTCGCCAACACTGATTCTCGGAAGATGGATTGTAAGAAACCAAACACCTGAATATGTGGCAGCGAAACAAAAAAAATTTGCCTGGACGATCGGTATCGTGCTTGCATCACTGATGTTCGTGTTTTTGGTTATCGTAAATGCGTACAGCATTATTACCGGTATCACCTGTCTCGTCTGCCTGCTGTTTTTATTCTTTGAAGCGTCATTTGGTATTTGTCTCGGCTGCATGGTTTACCCTTTATTTTTTAAGGACAAAACGGAATACTGTCCCGGTGAGGTCTGTGATAAAAAGGCAAGACAGCCCATTCAGAAAATTGCTGCCGAACAGGTTGTGGTCTTAACGCTCTTTATTGCCGCGATCATTTTTATCATCAGCATTTCCGGAGACTATTACAGCAGGCATCCGCACAACCTGTTTCCCAAAACAACTACCATTAAAAACAAGTAATGCCGGTCATGTCAGCATTGGAAACTTATTTTGCTTCGTTTGCCGAGAATATCATTGGTCGCCGCAAATCATTTCAATCACCCTTTGGTCCCAGGGAACTGGTCTATGCCGACTGGACGGCAACCGGCCGGGCCTACAGGCCAATCGAAGAGTACATGCAGCAGCAGGTCCTGCCCTTTGTCGCCAATACGCATACCGATACAACGGTGACCGGCACGTTGATGTCAGCTTATTATGCCGAAGCAAGGCAAACCATAAAAAATAGTACCGGCGGCAGGGAGGATGATATTCTTATCTTCTGCGGCAGCGGTATGACGGCCGCAGTCAATAAGCTGCAACGGCTGATGGGTTTGCGCATCCCCCAGGGAATCGGAATATATTTAAAAAGCGGGATGACGATCGAAAAGTTGATCGATGAGGCGCTGCGCCCGGTCGTGTTTATCACGCATATGGAGCATCATAGTAATCATATTTCCTGGCTGGAAACAATTGCCGATGTGGAGATAATCGGCAGGGGAGAGGACGGCAATGTTGATCTTGATTCATTGCAAGAATTACTCGAACGGTATAAATCGAGAAAGAATAAAATCGCCGCAGTGACGGCCTGCTCGAATGTTACCGGTATCCAAACACCTTTTCATGCGATTGCAGCGCTTATGCACCGGCATAACGGTCTGTGCTTTGTGGACTTTGCAACTTCAGCGCCTTATATCAGGATCAACATGCACCCCGCGGCGACGGAAGAGTCGCTCGACGCCATTTATTTCTCACCGCATAAATTTCTCGGCGGCCCCGGAACACCGGGCATTTTAATTGTTAACGACAAAATCTGTAACAATACAGTGCCCGATCATCCCGGTGGGGGTACCCTGTTGTACAGTAATCCATGGAAAGAGCATGTCTATGTATCATCGATAGAAGAACGGGAAGACGGCGGCACGCCTCCTTTTATCGGTGCGATCAAAGCAGCCGCTTGTTTCCGCTTAAAGGAAGAGATAAAGGTGGAGCATATCCTCGCACGGGAGAAAGAAATGTTAAACATTGTGTTTGAACGGCTATCATCTATTGCGGGTATTGAATTGTTGGAAAAGAATTGCCGCGAACGGCTTTCCATCATTTCGTTTATTGTGCAGGACGGGCACTACGATACATTCATAAAGATACTCAACGATCGTTTCGGCATCCAGGCAAGAGGCGGTTGTTCCTGTGCCGGCACCTATGGACATTACCTGTTAACGATTACCACGGACGCTTCTCATCAGGTCCTGCAGGAGCTTCGTGCAGGCAATACGGCAGCGAAGCCTGGTTGGGTCCGCCTGTCGTTTCATCCCTGTATGAGTAATGATGAACTAAACTACATTATGGATTCAGTTGAATTAACTGCCCTGAATTTCAAACGATGGAACCGGACATATTTATTACCCGCGCAGGAGGAGTATTGATCGGTACTGTATTGAAATTTTATGGCCCTCTATTATTCTTTGTAAAAAGACTCCCGTGGAAAAATCGCAGTCGTTGATCCAACATTTTCATACGTATTTGACCCATTTTGTAATTGATGATCAAATCGGATATGGGTCACTTTGCAACGAAAAATATGGATCAAGCAGCCCGAATTTTCCATAGATCATGCAAAAGAACCGGTATTCTATAAAAATTCGGATACGAATGAACCCACTGCCAGAAGCACCGTCTCATTTATCCTGGCGTTGACCTGGCATTTCTGATGATGATAAATCACGCCAAGTGCTATCATTAAAGGTTGAAAAGGAACTTTAATAGAATAATCCTGCCCGGGATCTGGTAAGAACTGGAGGTAAGTGCATTGGCCGACAAATAAGGGGCATGGTAAGTTTTTATATTGAATAAATTAATGCCTTCCAACTGTACATCGGTGTTCCATTTTTTGATACGGTACATCGCAGACGCATCAGCAAAGAAATAACTGAGTTTTGGTATGGTTTGTCTTTTTGTATAATAATGTTCACCGGAGAGTTTGAACTGCAGGTTGCTCGCCGGATTATAATAGATTGCCGCCGTTTGTTGCAATTGGTAAATACGACTCGCTGCTATATCGTTTGAACTGCGGTTAGTTGTGTTGATACCGGTCAGAACATAGCTCAGGTTTAGTTTCCTGTTCACCTTCGTTTCGGCGCTCAATGTTAGCCGTTGCGATGTAAGGTAAAAGGGCAGCAAACTTCCATTTTGCAATTGCATGGAATGGGCATTTTGCCATAGGAAGGCACTTCCAAACGTAGAGTGCAATGCAAATGAATATTTACTGATGCTGCTGCTGAATGTCCAGGACGTTGAATTATTGGAATAAGGTATTACAGATTGATTTTGCAATTCATTTGTTATGATACTGGAAGTGATCGTATTCGAATGAATATGGTTATAGGCGGCGTTTATATTAAAGAAAAACAATTTTAGCGCTTTCCGATAAGTGAACCCAATGGCAGCAGATTGATTTTTTCGAAGGGTCAGGTCGGCAGTATTTGCATATATGGTCCTGTAGTCTTTCAGGATATCCCCGAAATAAGTATCCTCGATATTTCCTGTTTCACTTTTATAACTGTACTGGAGCGAAGTAAAACTTTCAGTACTTGTTTGATAGTACAGGTTCAGTCGCGGATTAAAATAAAATCTGGCCGATTCTTTCGACAGCGTATGGCTCCTGTCTGAATAATCCAGTTTCTGGTAGACAAGCGGCAATGTCAGGTTACCTTTTAATTTGCCGGCTGGTATATCATATGAGTTCTCAACATAAAATTTTCCCTTATTCCATTTTAAATTGTTAAAGGAGTTTCCCGAGGCCGGATTCGTGCTGTTATTAAACTGTATTGCATTCAACGACGACATTAATGTTTGCGATTGCAGGCTGAATCCTGCTTTAAAACTATTCGTCAGGTAGCTTCCTGGTATCTTAAATGACAGGTAATTATTGGTAAACCATGTTGGCAGGTCAACTTTCTGAATCAATTGGGCGTATGGAATAGTTTGATTGAAAAAAGCCTCGTTGTAACCGGGAGCTATAACTCGCTCTTCAGGTTCTGAAAACCGGCTGATATAAGAGTAGCCCTCCATGATTTTGCCGGACTGCAACGACCGGACCAGATTGAATTCATTCGAAAAGCTCAGCGAACGGTCATTGAGCGCCTGGGTTAATGCTGTTCCATTCATATCAAAATTGGAATTCCTGGCAGATCTGTTAGCGGTAAGGCTCAGTACGTCATTCAGGTAATAGTTGGGGTTGTTCTGGTTCAGTGTAAAATGGGTAGTTGAAAGAGTTGGATAAAATTTGTTGTACTGCTGTTCTGAATAGTGTACCGTATCGCCTGGCAAAAAAAAAGTCGTAAACTGTTGATATTGCTGTAGCTGTTTGTCATGCAGGTAATAAGCATTCAGCCGCAATTGCAAATCATTTTTAAGATGATACAGGTTATTAATATTCAGTAAGCGACTTTGATTAAACAAATAACGATATCCGGACAGATCGGGGTTATTAACCGTGCCTAAGGAAAGCATTGTGGCGGGGGGAGTATCACCTGTCCGCTCCTGGTAAGCTGCTATATTATGCGAACCTAACTCCCGTTGAAGTTCATTGCCGGTATTATTTGTTTTCAGGTAATTGATTCCCTTATATTGATCTTTAAGTAGTAGTGCATTGAACGCCGCGGTATAATTGCCCGGTAAGCCTACACCTATGTTTTCTTCTCCCAGCACATGCAGCTTTGCTTTATCCTTAAACGTCAGGTTGATCATTATATCGTTACTGCTAACTTTATTTTGCAGGACCTTAACCGGTTGATGGTTTTCAATCACCTGGATTTTGTCAACGACGGCATTGGGAATCGTGTTGGAGGCGATAGTATATTTATCATCCAGCAGGTTATCACCGTCAATATAGATACCCGAAATCGCTTTGTTATTATAGCTGATTGTACCATCTGACGCCACCGAAATCCCCGGAATTCTTTTAAGCACATCGCCGATTACCCGGTCCTGTGTATTGGCAAAATCGCCCACTGTATAGTTTGTTGTGTCACCATGGGTTCGTATGGAAGGCCGGTTTTTAATGATAACCCCTGGGAGCTGTTCAATGGAAACTTCTGCTATAAAATTGATAATTGCCGGCAAGCTTGTAATCGCTTTGCGTTGTGTTTTGTAGCCAACACAATGTACTTCCACTTCCAGGTCGTGGGGAACGGCATCAACTGGCGCCTCCAGCCGGTAATTGCCTTTTGTATCGGTTATGGAATACACCAGGATCGTGCCGCCAGGCTTATTTTTGAGACTGACACTGGCATAAGCAACCGGGGAACCGGTACTATCTGTAACTGCACCTTTAATTGTTTGGTTGAATGCAGGTACAGAGCAAAGGATTGCACTGCATAGGAGCCCGGCAAATTGTACCAATCTCTTCATGCTATTTGTGATCAGGTAATTCGATTGGATTATTGATAACAGGCGCCGGGCCAGGTTTGATGTCCATTTTAGGACCCCCGGTCGCTCCTTGCGGTCCTGACATCAACCGCATAAAAGCGTCAGGGTCTTTCCTGAATGTCTCCTGCAGTTTGGCGAATTCTTTTTCTGAGGTAGGAGTTGCGTTCGTTGGCACTCTGATAACAGTCGGATCATTCAGGGCTGGTTGATTTGCTTTCTCCGCTGCTGCGGCAATCTTTTCAATTCCGTCAAAGATGAAAGAGACTTCTTTCCGGCTATCGTAGGCTTCAATAATAACCCCTGGTAAACCATTCAACTTCCATGGGCCCACAGGCATTGGTAAATCAGGACAGAATAACGCGGTATAATCTCTTCCTTTAAAGTGGGTAGTTGCCATTTGACAGCGAAATCCGCTAATAGTCGCAGTATCCGGCATTATCTTCCAATCCATTGACGGTAATGCTTCCTTTAATAGAAAAAGATTGGCAAGGATGGGTTCAATCCTGGTTAATTGTTTTTCACGGAAGAATTGAAAGTAAGCAAAGCCACTTGGTCCGTTGCCGGAAATTTTAGCGATCGGCTGCTTTGTATTTTGCCCGGCCAGTGCCTGCTGGAGGTTTTGATCGTAACGCCTGTACACACTCTGTCCTTTCCCGATTAGCAAAACGGTGTTATCCGTGTAGGGCTTATCCCGGTGGGTAGTGTCCCGCACATGGGAGAACTTGTAGTGTACGACTATCTGGGCCACGGAAGGCTGTTGCGCGATTGCCTTAAACGTAAATAAAATGATTGCGGTGCTGAATAAAATAGAATATCTCATAACTTAATTTTCATGCAACCTATATCTCGGGCCTTCGGGGAAAAAATTGATGTGATGAAGATCAGTAGATGGCAAATCAACGCTTGATTTCTGTTATGTAATAAACTCGGTTCTGCCAGATCTCAAAAAACGGCTGTTCAGTAACCGCTCTGGGCTGTTTCCATCAACGGTTACCAGTAACTTCTTTGTACGTTTATTTTTGCAGTATGTACCGGGCCTGGGGTAAATATCTTATTGAACTAGTCATCCATATCTTTTTCTGGATAGGAATGTACTATGCGCTGCGGGCCATAACGATGTCCAGTTTTAAGATGCTGCCAGGCGACAAGGGTAAGCTTTCGGGGCCAATGAGTATAAATATCCTGTTCCCTTATGCAAAGCTTGTATTGGGGTTTCTGATTATGCTGTTTTATAGCAATGTCTACGGGTTGTTTGTAAGAGTTATAAAATATAAAAACAAGATATTTTCGGTTGCTGTAATTTCCGGGTGGACGCTATTACTTTTTGGGTTGGATTTCTGGATCGTCAGGGGTAGAATAGGATCATCCGGGCCAGACCGAACTCGCCCTGGCATACCGCCGGGCGGAGGGTTTTCCGGGATCGATTGGGTAGATATGCAATGGATAATCGCGCTGGTTTTTCTTTCTGTGCTGGGAATTGCAATCGCATTTTTCTTCATCAGGGAATGGGTTCGGAATAACCTGGCACGCAGCCGGGCGGAGTCAAATCTGCTTAGTACCGAAATCAAATTCCTGCGGTCGCAGGTAAACCCTCATTTTTTATTTAATACGCTCAATAACCTGTTCTCGCTGGCGCAAAAAAAAGGAAACAATGAGTTGGCCGATGGCATCTCGAAACTGTCAGGAATGATGCGCTATATGCTGTATGAAAGCAATACGGAAAGCGTATTGCTGCAAAAGGAAATCGAATACCTCCGGGACTGCATCGCACTGAATAAACTCCGCTACGCTGACAGCGAAGTTGCTGTAACCTTCAACTACCCGGAACAGGCTGTTACCGCAGGCGTACAAATTGCACCCATGCTATTTGTCCATTTTTTGGACAATGCTTACAAACACGGAATTTCCATCGGGCAACAATCCTGCATTGATATGACTATTAAGCTGCAACAAAAAAAATTGATCTTTGTATGCGGGAATACGGATTATAGTACAGTCAAAAAAATGAAAGAAGAGCAGGGAGGAATTGGGCTCGAAAATGCAAAGAGGCGGTTACAACTTTTATATCCTGGCCGGCATGAATTGCAGATTGAAAAAAAAGAGAATAAATTTAATGTAAACCTCCAAATTGATCTTGCATGATCACATGTATAGCAGTGGATGATGAACCGATGGCATTGGAAGTCATTGAACGCTATTGCAGCAAAAGCGAACAGGTGGAGCTGAAAGCTGTTTTCCGTGAGCCTGTTAAAGCAATCGAATATTTAAACCGGGAGAAGATAGATCTTCTTTTCCTTGACATTAACATGCCTGATCTCAGCGGGATGCAATTCGTACAAATCTTGTCGCCGAAGCCACTCATCATTTTTACAACTGCGTACAGTCATTACGCGGTAGAAAGTTATAATCTCAATGCAGTAGATTATTTATTAAAACCAATCACCTTTGAACGTTTCCTTGCAGCTCTCAATAAAGCCGTGTCGATGCGAACTGGCAAAACAATATCATCCGTAGTTGATGACGATAAAACAATTTTCATTAAAAGTGGTCCTCAAACATACCAGGTTAAAATAGGTGATATTCTTTATTTTGAAAAAGAAGGAAACTATATCACTGTTCATCTGAAAGACAGGAACATACTTATCCGTGAAAATATGGGAGACATTTTTGAAATGGTGTCTGCTGCAGACTTTATACGGGTGCATAAATCATATGTAGTTTCTATTAAACATATTACTATGATTGAAGTGCATCAGCTGACAGTTAATAATGAAAAAATTCCTGTTGGCAGTACTTACCGGGAACAACTGCGTGCCCGGTTGGGAATTAATAATACGGACGAGGGTTGACGATAACGCCTTTTATTCTTTTCCCTTCATGATTTTTTTGATAGGGATACTGCCATATACAACATCCAGTTTTACCTTTCCTTTTTTATAAATCACATTCCCGAACCCGGTTGCAGTAGTGGAAAAATCGCAGTCGTTGATCCAACATTTTCATACGTATTTGACCCATTTTGTAATTGATGATCAATTCGGATATGGGTCGCTTTGCAACGAAAAATATGGATCAAGCAGCCCGAATTTTCCAGTAGCACATCGGGCTCATAGGAATCAGGCGTATGCATGGAATTGCTTCATGCTGAAAATAATAATTTCCTAAATGTAGTTAAATTATCGCTGGTTGATATAAAATTTTAGGCTTTCGCTGGTCTCCGGCACAGAATCCGGTAATTTACTCCGTAGATGACCGGCGGTACTGCTGCGTACGGGAGCACTATTTTTTAATACATTTACAATACTAAACGATAAACGATGGCAGCTAAACAAAACAAAAATGAAGTGGCCGGTTTTTTGGGAGAGATGATTTCATTCCGCAATTCTTTAAAGTTAATCCATTGGTCTATTACAGGGAAGGGTAGTTATGAAGCCCATATTTCTCTCGATCAGGCAATAGATTCATTGGTGGAAATTACGGATCGGCTCGTGGAAACAACCTTTGCGCTGAAAGGAACGCTGGAAATAGTTATCCCCGAGACAATAAAGCCCAAAGATTATATTAAGCATATCGAAAGTTTTTATAGTAAGGTGGAAGATACCCGCAAGCAATTGTTTGCGGAGTCTTTTTCACAGTCGATCATTGATGATGGACAGGAAGCCATCCAGCAATTGCTGTTTCGCCTGAAGCGACTAGAGTAAATAATAATTTCATCTCAGTAAACGTAATACAGCTTACATCATTGGATTCGGGAGAATTTACGGAGACAGGTGATAGAGTCTATGTTTATGTTCAGTTGGCGGCAGGGTCCGTTAGCGTTTTGAAATCATTTGGCATCATTTGTCGGTTGTCTCCTCCTGAATATGTCTCAAAAGATCACATTCGGATTTCACATTACACCGCTCGGTTGGTTATTTTATGATCCTGTTTTCAGGAATAATTCCCGAACTTCAGATACGTTCAGCCCGGCATCATGAAATCAGTCACTAAACTATTTTTGCTTCAACTATCCATCGTAGTTACAACCAGTAACTGCTTTTCACAGGGTAACAATATCGATAGCCTGAACAGGGTTTTTCTGAATGCGCCGGATGGCAACCTGAAATACAGGGCGGCAAACCGTGTGTACATGTATTACCAGGAAGCCAACAGGGACTCAGCGCTTTTTTATACCGATGAGCAGGTACAGGTAGCCCGGCGCAATTACCATAAAATAGGCGAAGGGATGGCCCTCGCCAGCAAGGCCTACCAGTTGATGGCAATGGGTAAATACGCGGATGCGTTGCGATGCCTGCAACAGTCGTTTGCCATTGCTGAAAATAAAGCCATTGAAAAAGAAGCGCCCTGGGATTATTTTATCACGCCATATACAGGAAATGGAAGATTGCTGTTGCTGTCGTATGCGCATCACATGTATGGCTTATTGATGGTGGGTACCGAAAACCCGGGTGAACAGGTGATTCATTTTAAAATGGAGGCTGAAATTGCCCGGCAGATCAATTACTTTCCACGGGTACTATTGGCCTACATGAACCTCGGCCAGAGTTACCTGATCGCCGGTCGGCCCGATTCAGCATTGTATTATGAAAAACGGGCAGAGGAATTAGTGCGGCATCCGGGCAACCAGGATTATTTTGTTTCCAAAACCTATCTCGGGACGATTGAACTATTCATGGGGGATATTTACAAAGCGCTCCGGAATGATTCGCTGTCACTCAGCTACTATTACCAGAGTCTGCCCGCCAGTATAGCCAGCAATAACACGGTTACGTTAAGCAGGGCAATGTTACGCCTCGGGAATTATCACCTGGAAAAACAGCGTAAAGATTCCGCGCTATCATATGCCCTGAAGAACATTGCGCTGTTGAAAACAATGGGAGAGGTGACGGGGCCGGAAACAAATATGGGGGTAGGGTATGAAAATTTGTACCGCGCGTATCAAATGAATGGCCGGTTCGACAGTGCGTTTAAATACCAGGGCCTTGCCCTGGTTACCAAAGACAGCCTTTCAAAAATAAAGATCAGGAACCTGGCGGAGTTTCAAAAACTCACCTACGGGGAGCAACTCCGTTTGCAGGCGCTGGAACAGCAGCAAAAGCAAATCCGGGGCAGGATAGTATTGTATTCATTATTGGCAGGCCTGGCTATTATTGTATTGATCGCAGTAATACTCTACCGGAATAACAGGCAAAAACAAAAAGCCAATACGGTGTTGGAAAAAACACTTTCCGATTTAAAATCTGCGCAGGCCCAACTCATACAATCCGAAAAAATGGCTTCGCTCGGTGAGCTTACAGCCGGCATTGCGCATGAAATTCAAAACCCGCTGAACTTCGTCAATAATTTTTCGGAGGTCAATAAAGAGATACTCGCTGAAGCGGAGGATGCCATCATAAAAGGAAATTTTTCGGAAATAAAGGATCTGCTTAAAGATGTAATGGCTAATGAAGAAAAAATAAATCATCACGGCAAACGGGCCGATGGGATTGTGAAGGGAATGCTGCAACATGCACAGGTCAGTAAAGGACAGAAAGAACTGACGGATATCAATTTGCTGGCGGAGGAATATTTACGGTTAAGTTATCACGCCTACCTGACTGGCAGGCAGGGCCTGCAGGCAAAGAGTGATTTGTTGGGCGCAATCCCGGAAGCTATCGCTATAACAACTGATTTTGATGAAAGTATCGGAAGAATAAATATCGTTCCACAGGATATGGGCAGGGTGCTATTGAACCTGTATAACAATGCCTTTTACGCAGTGAACGAGAAAAAGCGACAGCAACCGGGTTTTGAACCGGCTGTTTCAGTAAGTACGAAGAAGAGTGGTAATACGATCATGATCTATGTCAGGGACAATGGCAATGGCATACCGCAGCATATAGTGGGTAAAATTTTTCAGCCATTCTTTACGACGAAACCAACGGGGCAGGGAACAGGGCTCGGTTTATCGTTGAGCTATGATATTGTGAAGGCGCATGGCGGAGAATTCAAAATGGAAACAAAAGATGGCGAAGGAAGTGAATTTATGATTCAATTGTGAACTGATCAAAAAAGTATGAAAACGGTTTTAAAAATAATTTCACTGCTCTGGTTGCCATCATTAACTGCCGGGCAACAGGAAAACCTGTATCCGGATAGTTTGCAAATATCGCTGTCTGCTGCAACAAGCGATACTGCCCGGATGAAAATCTGCAGTAACCTCGGATCGTATTACTCCCTTGAAAATCGCGATAGCTCAACGTTTTACCTTGAAAAAGCCTTGTCGATTGCTGTCAGGTTACGTCTGAAATTTGACGAAGCCACTATATTGAACGCAATGGGGATTCTCCAGATGCAGCAGGAAAAGTTTTCAAAGTCATTGGAATTCTATTTAAAAGCGTTAAACATTGCAAAGGATCCCGGTATTGAAAAAACGATTTGGCAGTTGCCGCCGGGACAAAGTATGGTGAACACGCGGCTGCTTCTGCTAAGCGACTGTTATGATTTAATCGGGATACTGAACGCCTATACCGGGAACTGGATTGTTAACACAAAAAATCAATTGAAAAATTACCGGGAAGCCGGAAGGTATGCAAAAGCTGCCGGGGATACGGGACGGATGGCGTATATAAACTTTCACATGGGTATTGCTTATATGAATGAAGGAAAATTAGATTCCGCGCTCCTGTTAATTAAAAATGCCGTCGCAACGTTTTCAGATTTGAACGATGAAGGGGGATTAGGTCGTGCATTGAAATACCTGGGGGATACCTATGAGAAGATGGGAAATTTTGATTTAGCCGCGGGTACCATAGCGCAGGCCATAGTGATTTTAAAACAGACCAATGATCATCTGCACCTGGGCCTGGCATATAACGCATTAAGCCGTGTATGTACGGATTTAAAGAAAAAGGATTCCGCTTTGTATTATGCCAGGGAAAGCCTGAAAATTTTTGAAAAGCGTAAAGACGCGGCCTGGAAAAGGGATGCATATAATTTGCTGACGGCCTGTTTTGATCAGTTGGGCAGGACCGATAGTGCCATCGTATATTTAAAATTGTCAAAATCATTAAGTGATAGCCTGAGTGCCGAAGAGCGAAAAAATATTCTTGCATTCCAGGATGTAGTGGTGGATGAGCAGGTAAAGCTGGAAAAGCTGGAGAAAGAAAAAATAGAAACCCGCGAAAAATTAAAGATATACTTACTCCTTTCGGGTATTGTTGTTTTTATAGTGATTGTTTTTTTGCTGTATAGAAATAACCAGCAAAGAAAAAAGGCGAATGAAACGTTACGACAGCGAAACGAAAAAATTGAAAATACGCTGCATCAGTTAAAATCTACCCAGGCGCAGCTCATACAATCCGAAAAAATGGCTTCGTTAGGTGAACTCACGGCAGGCATTGCGCATGAAATTCAGAACCCGTTAAATTTTGTCAATAATTTCTCAGAAGTAAATGAAGAGTTGCTGAAAGAATTAAATGCAGAAGTGGATAAGGGGAACCTGGAAGAAATAAAGGCGATCGCAAAAGATATTGCCGTCAATTCAGAAAAGATAAATCATCATGGTAAACGGGCCGATGGGATCGTAAAAGGCATGTTACAACACAGCCGTGCAACAAGCGGAATAAAGGAACCGGCCGATATCAATAAATTGGCGGATGAATATTTACGGCTGGCGTACCATGGCCTTCGGGCAAAAGACAAATCCTTTAATGCAACAGTAAAAACAGAATTTGATGAAACAATCGGTCCCGTCAATATCATTTCGCAGGACATCGGAAGGGTATTATTGAATTTAATTACAAATGCCTTTTATGCGGCCGCCCTGCGCTCTAAGGAAAGGGCCTCAGGCGCTGTTAGAAGCAGTGACCCCACAATCTGGGTAAGTACAAAAAAGGTTGGCGATAAAATTCTGATTGCTGTAAAAGACAACGGGAATGGTATCCCGCAGAAAATAATTGACAAAATCTTTCAGCCATTCTTTACAACCAAACCCGCAGGACAAGGAACGGGGCTCGGGTTATCATTAAGCTATGATATTGTGAAAGCACATAATGGTGAAATAAAAGTGGAAACAAAAGAAAGTGAAGGAACGGAGTTTATTATTCAATTGCCGGCTTAATAGCCGTGCTACTGGCAAACGCTGACCGGGATTACTGGCTAACCCTTACCGGTAGAAAATCGTGATAACTATATTGGTTATTTTCAATTGAAACAAATAAATTAGTAATTCATTTTTCAAGGATAAGGTTAATGGTACGACAGCAGGGGAAGCAATTTTCAGATTATGCTGATGCGTCCTTGCCTTTCCCTGCCGTCACAACACGGCAAAAAGATCAAATTATTGTATGATAAGTTTACTGCAAAGTACCCTGTTGTGCAAGCTGCAGCGTGCAAATCATGTTGAAACAACCGGGGTTACTGCATTCAACGCGGAAAAGTTGATCAGCCTTATAAATAAATAAAACGGCAGAAACGGACATGTAAACCGCTGTGCAGGCACCGTTGTTTTCAATGCACCCAAAATTTACAGGAACGGGGTTTTAGTATACCGGCTACAAGACTGGTACCAGGCTGTTGCCTCTTGAAATGCCGGAGGGCTGCTGACCGGTAAACTCAATTTTGATCGTTAGATCACGGGCGCTCCGGGACATTAATAATAAACTCCACGCGGAAGATTCCCCGGGAACAACCGGAATCACTATGGATACTACCTGGAATTCTTTTTTCAGTTCTTCGATGGTAAACTGCGGGGTAGCCTGGCGGTATTCGGAGAGGATAACCGTTGTCATTTTTTCAGCATACTCATTGAACCGCGTTTGTAAATCACTGTAAAATTGCCGCTGGCCTTCCGAAGGGCCTTCACTATCGGTATGGATAAAAAATTCAGTCACGCTGTTGGTCGGGTGGAAATAAGTCTTGCCTTTCAGGATAGTGACAGCATTCTTTCCCGATTTGACGGGTTGCAAATGCCCGAAGAACTCATCATAAAGATTGGTCCGTGTCTTAAACCGGTTGAAGATGCGCATAGTAAATTAGTTGATTAAGCCTATATGGCCGGAAAGCGGGTGTTGTAGCGGAGCAAATCGTACAGGGAAGATACAGAATAAATATAACCCCGGATGAAATCAGGATCATGGTATTATTAAGGGATGTGCATATCCCTTTTCTTTTACAATCGGCCGAAAAACCTCTGTAAGGGGGGCCGGGAAAACGCCTGCAATGAGACTCATTGTTTGCAGGCGGTCCGGTTTTCGGGACTTTTAGCGCCATCCCCCGCCCAGCGCCCGATATAGTTCGATCATGTTGGACGATTGTTCTTTCCGGATGACTGCAAGCTCGAGCTCTCCCTGCAGGGCATTGCTTTCCGCAGTAATAACTTCCAGGTAGTTTGCCAAACCGTTCTTAAAAAGCAGGTTGGCATTACCCGTGGCCTGCTCCAGCAGTTGAACTCTTGCGTCAGCGGCTGACCGTTGCTCTTCCAGTTTTCCGGTTCTTGCCAGCGCATCACTCACCTCGCCGATAGCTTTTAAAACGGTCTGCCGGAACCTTATCACAGTACGTTCCCGGTCAAGCGCAGACACTTTATAGATTGTTTTTAATTGGTTATGTTGAAAGAGCGGTTGGGTGATACCGCCCGTGCCCATGGCAAAAAGAGAAGCAGGGACGGTAAACCAGTTACTGGCTTTAAAGGCATTGATGCCCCCGCCGGCTGTAATTGTAAGGGAGGGGTACATCGCGGTTTTGGCAAGACCGGTACTGGCATTGGCAATCCGGAGCTCCAGTTCCCGGATCTTTACATCGGGCCGGTTGTCCAGCAAGGCGGAAGGAATGCCCGCTGAGGGAATCCCTGCAAAGACTTTTTCCCGGATGTCGCCGCTTCTCTGTATTGGTCCGGGGGCAATCCCGGCGAGGATAGTAAGTGCATTTTCCTGCAGGGTGATGGCTTCTTCCAGCCGGGGGATCAGTCCCGCTGCAACAAGACGCTGCGAACCGGCCTGCTGCACCGCGAGCGCCGAGATCTCGCCGGACTGGTATTGTAGCTGCATCAGCTGCAGCGTGCTGTCATTCAGGGCGAGGTTTTTGCGGGCGATAGCGAGCTGGGCGTCCAGCATCAGCAGATTATAATAACCGGTAGCAATGGCGGCAACCAGCTCTGTTCCGATCGCTTTGCCCGATTCTTCCTGTAAGAGGAAGGCCGCCCGGGCTTTTGCTTTCTGCAGTTTCACCTTACCCCAGAAATCAGCTTCCCAGCCAAGCGTCACAGTAAGGGTATAATCCTCGACGTACGACTTGCCAAGGAACTGGTTCAGGCTGAGACCGTTCAAACTATTGTCGGAGGGTCGGTTAATGGTTGCGGCCGCCTGGGCGGTTGCCACAGGCAGATAGCCCAGCCGGCTTTGCTTTACCATGAGCGATGCCGCTTCGATCGATTTTGCAGCAGCCTGCAGGTCGTAATTATGGCGGAGTGCGCTGTCAATGAGACGCTGTAAACCTTCGTTGTGAAAAAACGATTTCCATTGTATGGCGGCGATGCCGGCCGTATCAGCCGGGACAGCATCCCGGTATGCTGCGGGCACCGAATCAACCGGCGCGGGTAGATCCTTTGAAACAGTGCAGGCACTGTATATAACGGTGACCAGTGCACTAAAATAGACTATAATTCGTTGCATAAAAATTGATTAAACAGTTTTTAATTCCAGTTTTTCGGTGATCCATTCATCTTTCTCTTCGGTTTTCTTATGGCTCAGCTTTTCCTGCAGCCATTGAAACACCGAGAAGAGTACGGGAATGATAAAGATTCCCAGCAGCACTCCCGTCAGCATCCCGCCAACAGCGCCGGTGCCGATCGAACGGTTACCCATTGCCGATGCCCCGGTAGCCTTTAATAGCGGAAGCAGCCCCGCGATAAAGGCGAAGGAGGTCATCAGGATCGGTCGCAGGCGCAGCCGGGCAGCTTCGATCGCGGCATGGCGGATGGAAAGACCGGCCCTTCTGCGTTGCACCGCGAATTCCACGATCAGGATCGCATTCTTCGCCAGCAGGCCGATGAGCATGATGATACCGACCTGCACATAAATATTATTTTCGATGCCCGCCAGGCCGATCGCTGCAAATACCCCGAGTAAACCTGTCGGTACGGTGAGGATGACCGCAAAGGGAAGCAGGTAGCTTTCATACTGCGCCGCGAGCAGGAAATACACGAAGATGACGGATAGCAGGAAGATCCAGGTCGTTTGTGAGCCCGCCTGCTGTTCTTCGCGGGTAAGGCTTCCCCATTCATAGGCATACCCCCGCGGCAGGTAGGCGGC
This sequence comes from Chitinophagaceae bacterium, assembly GCA_049840875.1. Classification (GTDB taxonomy): domain Bacteria; phylum Bacteroidota; class Bacteroidia; order Chitinophagales; family Chitinophagaceae; genus JAFDYH01. Next base: position 430,088 of record JASGJE010000019.1, read on the forward strand.
GGCTGTTTCCTGGATGGCTTTCAGCGCCTCCCCCGAACTGTAACCGGGCCTGGGAACGCCGTTAATAGTGACAGCATTGAACAGGTTATTCCGGGTCACTGTCTCCGGGCCATAGACCTTCCGGAGGTTAACCAGTGTTTTGACCGGCACCATCAGGCCCTGGTTATTCTTTACGGCCACATCATTCAGCGTGGAGGGATCAGCCCGGTAAGCGACATCGGATTGCAGGATCACTTTATACTGTTTGCCAAAGCGGTTAAAATCCCCTGCCTGGAAACTGCCATAATAGACCTGGAGCGTTTGCAGCAGGTCGCTGACAGAGACACCTAGTTGCTTTGCCTTCTCTTCGTCGATATCCAGTTGATATTGCGGGTTACCGGTATTAAAGGTGGTAAAGGCATACATAATTTCAGGGCGCTTCATCAGCTCACCGATAAAACCATAGGCGGTGGCGCTGAGATCTTCCAGTTTTCCACCGGCGCGGTCCTGCAGGATCAGCTCAAATCCATTGGTGTTTCCAAAACCCTGCACGGTAGGGAGGGTAAAGGTGAAGAGATCGGCTGCCGAGATCACACTGATTTTCTGGTTCACCTCGCCGAGGATCGTGTTAATATCTTCCGTATGCCCGCGCTGCCCCGGTTTTTTTAGTTTCACAAAGGCAAGGCCGTTGATCGGGCTCGTGGCATTGGTGATAATATTCATCCCCGCCACGCTGTAGGATTTTTCCACGCCTTCAACAGTAGCAATAATACTATCCACCTGGCGGATCACTCTCTTCGTGCGTTCAAGGGATGCGCCCGCCGGCATGTTCAGCGAATATAAAAAGATGCTCTGGTCTTCAGTAGGAATAAAACCGGTCGGCGTTGTTTTCACCAGGAAGATCGTAGCCGCTGTAATAACGACAAGCCCTGTCAGGGCGACCCATTTCACCCGCGTCAGAAAACGAAGGCTGGCGGCATAACGGCTCGTGATCCGCTCAAAGCCGGCATTGAACGCGTTAAAAAAGCGGGCTTTAAAATTGAAGGAAGAACTGCTCCCGGGAACAGCGTGATTATTTTTCAGGAAAAGGGCTGAAAGCGCAGGGCTTAACGTCAGGGCATTGACGGCGGAGATCAGGATCGCGATAGCGAGCGTAAAGGCGAATTGCTTATAAAAAATTCCGGCAGGTCCCTGCATAAATCCGACCGGCACAAACACCGCTGCCATTACCAGTGTGATGGAGATAATCGCCCCCGATATTTCCTGCATACTTTTCAGGGTGGCGGCCCTTGCGGGTAAATGTTCCCGCTGCATCTTGGTATGGACTGCCTCCACTACAACAATGGCGTCATCGACGACGATACCGATGGCCAGGATCAGCGCGAACAGGGTCAGCAGGTTGATCGTAAACCCGAATAGCTGCATAAAAAAGAAGGTGCCAAGGATAGCGACCGGGACGGCGATGGCCGGTATCAGGGGTGGACCTGAGGTCCTGCAGGAAGAGAAATACCACAATAAAGACAAGGATAAAGGCTTCTGCGAGCGTATGTTTTACTTTGTCGATGGAGGCGTCCAGGAATTCTTTGGAAGAATAAGGGACAAATGTTTTGACACCGCGGGGAAGGTCTTTATTCACCCGCTCCATGATATGGTTCACTTCCGTCAGGATATCATTAGCGTTGCTGCCTGCTGTCTGGTAGATCAGGATTCCCGTAGAGGGCCCTTTATCCACCCTGGCTTCCGACGTATAATTGAAGGAACCAAGGCCAACCCTTGCCACATCTTTCAGCCGGATGGTTGAACCGTCGGGGTTGGAATGCAGCACAATATTCTCATAGTCCTGGCCCGAGCTGAGTTTGCCTTTATACTTGATCACGTATTCAAAGGATTCCCTGCTGCCTTCCCCGAATTTTCCGGGTGCTGCTTCCAGGTTCTGTTCTCTCACCGAAGCAAGGACATCCTGCGCCGACAGGCCGTAGGCAGCCAGGCGGTCCGGTTTTAACCAGATCCGCATGGCGTAATCCTTGGTACCGAAAATGGTGGCCTGCCCTACACCATGCACGCGCTGGATTTCCGGGACAATATTGATCTTGGCGTAATTCTGTAAAAAGGTCTCATCATAGCTGCTGTCGCTGTAAAGGGCGATCGCCATAATGATGCTGTTTTGCTGTTTTTGAGTAGCAACACCGGCCTGTAACACTTCAGCAGGCAATAAGCTGCTGGCCTTTGACACGCGGTTCTGCACGTTGACCGAAGCGATATCGGGATCGGTCCCCGCTTTAAAAAACACGCTCAGCGTCATGGTGCCGTCGTTATTGCTGTTAGAGGTCATGTAAGTCATGTTCTCGACGCCGTTAATGGCCTCCTCCAGCGGGGTCGCTACCGACCGGGCAACGGCTTCCGCGCTGGCGCCGGGATAGGCTGCCGTCACCAGTACTGCCGGTGGTGCAATATCGGGAAACTGTGTAATCGGGAGACGGGTGAGTGAAACGATGCCCAGCAGTACCAGAAGGATCGAGATCACTGTGGAAAGGATGGGCCGTTTGATAAATGTCTGTAACATACGTTGATTTTGTTGTTGGGCCCGGGTGAAGGACATAACAATCCTGTTCAGCCCGGGGGTTGATAAAAATGACCGGCTGCTGGATACCTTAATTTTTCGCCAGTGCGCTGTCGATGGGGACCGGTTGCGGGCGGATGACAGCGCCATCCCGTAGCCGTTGCAGGCCACTATAGACGATCGTTTCACCATCCTCCACACCTTTTTCTACCACAAAATTGTCCCCCGATTTACCGGTGATGCTGATTTGTTTGCTCACGACTTTATTACTGTCCCCGAGCGTGAAGACAAATACCTTGTCCTGTAGCTCATAGGTGCTTTGCTGGGGAACGAGGACCTTACCGGAGGCTGTAAATGGAATCCTGATTTTCCCTGTGACACCGGACCGGAGAACCTTCCCGGTGTTGGAGAACACGGCGCGGAAACGGATGCTGCCGGAATTGCGGTCAAACTGCCCTTCCACCAGCTCCACCTTGCCTTTGTCGGGGTAGATGCTGTTATCGGCCAGCTGCAGGTCCACCGGGGCAATATGCTGTATCTTTTCTTCGGGTGTTTTGCCGGGTATGGTTGAGAAAAAGCTAAAGAAATCAGCCTCGCTCATACTGAAATAAGCGTGTACCTGGCTGATCTCACTGACCACGGTAAGGGGCTGTGCTTCGCCTTTGCCGATAAGACTACCCGTTTTGTAATTGATATGACCGGCGTAACCGCTCACCGGGGCTGTAATCAGGGTGTAGCCAGCCGTGATAGCAGCGCTGGATTGATTGCTCAGGGCCTGCGCATAGGCGGCCTCTGCTTCCCGCAGGCCCGCTCTGGCCGTTTTTAACTGCACTTCACTGATGACATTTCCGGCTACCAGCGGCTCCAGCCGGGTGACTTCCACTTCCGCTTTTTCCAGGTTCGCTTTTGCGAGCCGTGCGGCCGCAGCAGCGCCTTCGCTGAACTGGGTATATTCCCGGGAGTTGATCCGGAATAACGGTTGGCCCTTGCTGACCCAGGCCCCGTCTTCGATAAAAATCTTTTCAAGATAGCCGCTCACCTGTGGGCGGATCTCAACATTGGTTGTTCCCTGTACGGTGGCTGGATATTCCTGCCAGGTTGTAACGGTGCCCTGTTGCAGTGTAACAACCGGCAGGGCAGGGGCAGGCGGTGATTGGAGGCTGCCGGCCTTGCTGGCACAGGCTGCGATGTAAAGCAGTGATATGTACAAAAGGTACTTTGCAATCTGGTTCATAACGTGATTAAATTTTCTAACACTGTTAAATAATAAGTTTAAAAAAAGCAGTTGTTCACTGCGGGCCTGAAGCAAAGCAATTTCTATTGAAAGCTTGCCTCAATTTGCGCCAAACGGTGTCTGGTAATCTAACGCCGTTAGGCATAAGAGCTGAAAAAAAGCCTTGCGGCATTGCTGGCAATCAATCGGTCTGATCAGTTTTTAATAGAACGGATAATACCGGAAATAGCGTCGCGAAGGACCTGCCTGTTGAGCTCCTGGCTGGTAATCTGCCGGGTGAGATTGATGGATATGAGGCCATGGACCACGCTCCAGAACGTGTAATATTTCAGGTCGACATATTCATCATTACGACGGTCAGCCGGGGTGATTTCCTCGATCTTATCCCAGAGCATATTCATGGGCCGCTGGGTTTCCGGCAGGGCAGTTTCGCAGGCACAGCAATTAACTTCAACACCGTACATCACTTTATACAGTTCTTTATTGTCAAAGGCGAAATTCCAGTACGCGAGCCACATGGCTTCCAGCTGTCCTTCCGGGCTGGTGCTGAGGCTCCTGGCTTCTTCCATTTTTACCGCCAGCTTGATATAGCCCATACGGGTCAGTTCCTGGAGGAGCGCTTCCTTGTTACTGAAATATTCATAGATGGTGGGTGCTGTGTAATCAATCTTGTCGGCAATCTTACGCATGCTGAGGGCAGGCCATCCCTCTTCTTTCACGATATCCAGGCTCGCATTAAGGATATTGCAGCGCGTATCCTCCTTCAGTTTTAATATCCTGTCTTTACTTGACATTTTTTGCAGGCGTAAAATAATCTAACATCGTTAGGCGAAGCTACAACCTTTTGAACCCCTTTCCAAATTTATTTTTAAACCGATAAACCGGGGCTATGCTATCCCATTGAAAAATAATCCGGCGATCTCATTGGGTAAATATCGGTTAAACAGACCCCTCAAACCATTTTTAAATTAACCCCCATAAAAACGCCTGCGATAGTTTCAATGATCCTGGATTCTGTGCTTTTCGGCAAAATCGTCAATTGCAATTAACAGGAGCGCATCGAATGTGTTTAAAGGGATCAATTTGACTGGCCGGTACAGGTTATTTTCGAATGGAGGACGTGGATCACGAAAAATGGCGAGACAGTATCAATTGAATCGGGCTTTCCAACGAAGAATACAGAAAGCCTGCAGTGAATCAGGTAAGAGCGCTGTCTTCCGCTGGCAGTTTATATTGCTTTTGCCAGGGGAAAATCAACAGGTATTTTTGTCAACCGGTAGACATAGTTGGTAAAACTCATTACATTGATGAGTGCCATCAGATCGATCAGTCCTGCTTCATTATACCCTGCCCCAAAAAAACTCCGCAGTATTGCGGCATCAACCTGCCCCTTATTTTGGATGACTGATTGAATGACCCTGTAAATGGCGTTCCATTTTTCGCCGGGATAGGTTCCCGAGCGGAGTTGAAATGTTTCTTCTTCTGTCCAGTGATTTTTAAGTGCACTTTGAGTATGAGAACTCAGGCAATATTCACAACCATTGAACTCAGAAACGATCAGGTAAATGGCCTCCCGTTCTTTTGCATGAAAGGTTCCTTTTGCCTGTGCCTGGACCCAGGCCATGTAGGCAACCAGCGCATTCCCGGAGTAACCGATCGTCGCATAAAGGTTCGGAACGGTTCCCGTGTTTTTTGTTAACTGGTCAAAAATAGTTTTAGCTTCTGCAGAAACCTTGTCATAAGAAGGTACCTGGAATGTAAACTGCTCACTCATATAAAAATTATTTTACCAAAAATGGCTAATGGATTCAACGAATAGTTATTTCCCGCCTGAAATTATCCGGGTGAAATCAGGTTCTTCAATAGCTGTAAAATTTATTGATTTTATCAGTACCGGTAAACATAGACAATTTTTGGTGTGTAGCGCCTACCCGGTTGTCGTCTGTTTTTTCCGCTATCCATTTTCCGGTCGGTGGGATCTCCGTTCCGCCTTCTGAAAGACTGTCACCCAGGTCTGCCCGGGGGGTTACAGACAACCCGGCAACATCGTTTATGGCTACCCGGCAGATAAGCGGCTCAGCGAGTGTCACTGCTATTGCCAGTGAGCTGATGATAAACACTCCTGCGAGTTTTTTCCTGTGCGGTTTTACCAGGCCGAAGATGTTCCGCCACACATTTATCTTTTCATCCCGGTAGTCAGCCATTGGTTTACGAAAATAGTGAGCTAAGCGAAGTTAGTTATTGACAGCACCGGGTTCATGTTGCCTTGTACCTGGTACCGGTTTCATAAATTGAAAATTATAAAAAAGGTCCGGTTTTCCCGGGTAAAACCGGTATTATACATTTTCTCACCCTTTTAAATTTCGCTTCAGGCGGATAAAGCGAAACTTTAAGGTATCGTAGGCAAGTCCGGCAATGAGTACTGCCACTGCCACGAGCAATACATGCAGGCTTAGCCTGGAATAAAATAAACCGCCGGCTATACCGCCGGAAAAAAAGAAAAAGATAATAGTCAGTCGCAGCTGAATGGAGGACAGCAGCTTCGTTTTTTGCTCTTTTGCTTTATAGAATAGTAGTTGCGATAACTCAATGCCTAAATCAGTAAACAATCCGGTGAGATGCGTGGTTCGCACCACCGAATTGGAAATCTGGGTGACAAGAGAATTCTGTAAGCCCATGGCAAATAACAGGCTGCACGCAATAACATTTGGGTGGGTTGTTATCAGTTGATCACCTGTTACAGCAATAACAAAGAGGATTACGCTTTCCGCAAGGACCGGGATCGTAAAAATAAACCGCTCGCTCTTTCGTGAAATAACTTCAACGATAAAATTGGATACAAAGGAACCAGCGAGAAAAAATAAAATGTAAAGCAGGAAAATAAGAGCACCTTTGAAATTCATCTTGAACACCTCATCTGTAACAAAAGCGAAGTGACCGGTAACATTCGTCGTGAGACGTTGCACGGAAAGAAACCCCGCAACATTGACAAGCCCTGCGACAAATGACAAAAGAGAAGCAATCTTCAGGTTATGATGATGTGTCCTCGATTTTCCCTGGTGTCTGAACATCCCAAAAGATAAATTTAATTTTTGAAATGAGTTTAAGCAATCCCGCATGAATAAATACCGGTGATGTATTCTCGGGTGAACATTCATTTTGAAGTTAAGATCGTTGAACCGATATGGTTGATTTATGAAATAGATCGATTTAAAATGCCCATCCCTGTAGTGAAATTTTTTAGTTGTGTAAGATTCCACTCTGTCCCGGGGATGTGGGTAAGTTTCTGTTGCACGATCACTTTCTATTACTTCGGCTTTTTTATTAAGGGCGTAAAAAGAGTAACCGGCAGTTCAATGGCTTTGTAGTAAGTGCCTGTTCTGGCGGGTTCTCTACGGTCAGATTACGCTCCCGCAGCTGCGAACCGTTTGGGAGAATGGTTACTTGAAAAATGAATCCGGATTGAACCTGTTTTGAACAGGTTTCCAGCATGTTTTTCCTCATTTTTAGTCAGGATTAAATTTAAAACAAAGGATATGCTGCAGAACTTCTTAAAGATAGCCTGGCGAAACAGTACCCGCCAACTGAGGCACACCATCATAAGCATTGCCAGCCTGGTACTGGGAACCATTTGCTGCATCTTTATATTTCTCTGGGTGCGCGATGAAAAAAGTATTGACAATTTCCATGAAAACGGAGTGTCACTGTATACCATGTATGAAACCACCACCGGTGACGGCAAAGTTACCGGCGCCTATAATTCGCCACTAAAGTTTGACTCTGCAAAACCTGCATTTATCGTGGAGGGAATTAAAGAAGCTGTGCCGGAAGTCAGTCATTTTTGTTTTTATGCCACGGGCTATGAACTACCCTGGGGGCATCCCGAGACGTTCCGCGCCGGTGAAAAAATGCTGAAGATGGAAGGGGCAAGGGCAGGAGAAGATTTTTTTAAAATGTTCAGCTATCCCCTGATCGAAGGCCGGCCGGAAGATGCACTGAGAAATAGGAACGGCATCGCTATTTCGCGCAAAATGGCAGACATTTTTTTTGGAAGCCCTGCTAAAGCAATGAACCAGGCCCTGCGTTATGAAGATAAACTGGACTTTTTAGTTACGGCCGTCTTTGAAGATATTTCATCAAAGAGTTCCCTGCACTTTGACTTCCTCTTTAACTGGGAGGCACAGAAAAATCTGTTGGATTGGGCGTCTCCCGGTTTTCAGACCTATATACAACTAAAGGATGGAGCTGACCCGGTAAAAGTGGAAAATAAAATTAATAACTTTCTGAAGCCGCATCTCAAAAACGAGATGGGCGTAACCGTTAGGGCCGGCCTGCAGCCTTTTGGGGAACAGTATCTTCAAAATGTTTTTGTGGGCGGTAAACCCCGGGCAGGTCGTATTGAATATGTCAGGATATTCAGCGGTATCGCCATCTTCATACTTATCATTGCCTGTATCAATTTTATGAATCTGAATACAGCCCGCTCGGTAAAGCGTGCCAAAGAAGTAGGGCTGCGCAAAGTGGTCGGTGCAGGGAAAGGGTCTTTAATTTTTCAGTTTATGGGGGAAAGCCTGCTTTTCACAGCAGTCGCCATTTTAATATCCCTGGCTTTTGTTTACGGGTTGCTACCGGTATTTGATGCACTAACGGGGAAGCACATGTCTATTCCGGTAACAGAATCAGCTTTCTGGGGCTATCTGGCTGTCATCCTTCTGGCCACCTCGGTCATATCTGGGAGCTACCCGGCTATCTATTTATCGTCCCTGCGGCCGGTGACGGTACTCAAAGGAAAGGGTGTGGCCAGTTTTTCCGGCGGGGCCGCATTATTCAGGAAAGGGCTTACGGTTTTTCAATTTGTCCTTTCCATAACGTTGATCATTGCCACCATCGTGATTATCCGTCAGACCAGTTTCCTGCAGAACACCCACCTGGGATATGACAAGGAGAATCTTCTGTACATCCGAATCGAAGGAGAGCTGGCTAACGGCAACAAATACCTGCTTTTTAAGCAGCAGTTAATGAAGCGCCCCGGTATCGCGTATGTCGATCGCAGCTCCGAGGCCCCCCACAGTATGGGCTTTACGGTGACCGATCCTGTGAAATGGGAAGGCAAACCGCTGAATGCTGCGGTAGGTTTTAAACCCGCTTCAGTAGGATATGATTTTGTGAAACTCATGCATCTCCGGATCGCTGAAGGGCGTGATTTTTCTTCAGCTATCTCCACCGATTCCACCGACGCTTTTCTTGTGAACGAAGAGGCTGTAAAGGAAATGAGGATGACGAATCCCATTGGAAAATGGATATCCGCCTGGGGCAAAAGAGGGCATATCGTTGGCGTGTTAAAGGATTACCATATCAATTCCCTGCGCGAACAGATACAACCGCTGGTCATCGATATAAAAGAAGGTGAGTCCTTCGGCGTCATCATTATCCGTACAGGTCCGGGACAAACGACACAGGCTCTGGCCGGTATCGCAGATGTTTATAAAAAGCTGAACCCGGACTATCCCTTCAGCTACCAGTTTGTTGATGAAGAATATGCAAAGCTTTACAGGAACGAACAATTAATTTCCCGGTTGACGGTTGTATTCGGGGTTCTGGCTATCCTTATTTCTTGTCTCGGGCTGCTGGGCCTGGTGATGTTTGCTGCCGGTCAGCGAACAAAAGAAATGGGTGTGCGCAAAGTATTGGGCGCCACATTTATCCAGATCATAACGTTGTTCAGCAAGGATTTTCTGAAGCTTGTATTAATAGCTTTCGTCATCGGGGCACCGGTTGCATGGGCGGCAATGGACAGCTGGCTCAGGGGATTTGCCTATCGCGTCACAATACCCTGGTGGATATATTTGCTGGCTGCGGGAATATCGCTGATCATTGCAATAGTAACGATCAGCTATCAATCCGTAATGGTAGCGAGAGCGAACCCGGTGAAATCACTCAGGACAGAGTAATAAAAAAGATGTGATCAATCCTGGTCCCGATAGCTATCGGACCAGGATAAAATCGTTGCGGACGGATTAACGCGAAGATAATAGTGGTTAAACAGGGTATGCTTTTTGGTATTCCTCTTTCGTCTCCTGTATTGGCAACGTACTTTCATTTGCTGAGGTTTTTTTGTGGGCAGGAACGTTACGCCTTCCTTTAAAAATCCAGCAGCCCCGGTTTGTAACTAGCTTTTTTCAATATTCTCTCCAAACACCAGCTCATACCCGTTATTATCCAGGATGGAAAAATCCCGCATGCCATACTCACGGTCAGCAATAGACGATTCAATCACGGCTTTATCTTTTACAGTTACCCATAAATCATCGACACCGCTGACAGTTATATAGATACTGCCCGTCAGCTTCGGTTTGACAAAGAATGGTTCTTGATTATCCGGGTCCTTACAATCTTCCGGTTCTTCTACCGGCAACACCAGCATAATTTCTACACTACCTTTTTGAAGGGAAGCGAAATTGGGAAAATTGCTTTGCGCCCGGAAGCCCAGAATATCTGTATAAAATTGAATGGACGCGGCCAGGTCCTTTGTCCATAGTATCGGACTTAATCGTTCCAGTTCCATCCTAAATAACTTGAATGAATATAATTGCTGTTAAACTTGTTTGTTGTTATGAACTCCCCGAAACAAAATTACATGCATCACTTTTTTTGATCAGCATAAAACTTAAAACCTACAAGTTACAACTCTCTCTGCAAAGCCGGGAATGCCTGAATTGAACATTCCGGAAGATGAATTCGGAAATACGATTTTTAAAAGTCGTTTAATCAGATGAACATGCAGTGACTGCGCATGATGGTTGAACGCTGGTTGTTGTATTTAATGTATTGCATTTGCCGGGTTATAAAATTGGCAGGCAACCCAAACAATAAAAATTCAATAAAGAATTTTGATAGAATTATAATCATTCTGCCAATTACAAATCCTTCCTCAATACCTCGAGCGGTGGTTTATTTAAAATACCGCGGCTGTTTAAAAACCCTATGAGAATGGTTAAACCGGTGATGGTTAAAAACAGCCAGGTAACCGGTATAAAATTTACGTAGAATGGAATTTTGAAACCATATTTTGCGAGTAACCAACTGCCGGTAGCGGCAATGATAATACCAGTTGTGACAGACAGCGTTCCAAGAAAGAAGTATTCAATCGTAGTAATCGCCAGTATCTTCGATTTGCTTGCACCTAGTGTGCGGAGCAAAACACTTTCCTGGAGCCGTTGATATTTACTGATGCGTACCGAAGCAATCAACACAACAAAACCTGTAACGATGCTGAAGAGCGCCATAAAACGGATGATACCCGTCAGCTTATCCAGTATATCATCGAGAACACTGATGACCAGGCCCATATCAACGATAAATACATTCGGAAACAACTTCACCATTGATCGTTGAAACTCGGCTGAAATTTGTTTGGAGGGCACCTTCGTAATAATTGAAAAGGTTTGCGGTAGATCTTCCAATACACCATCGGGAAATTTTATCGGGAAGCTCGATTGTAATTTATTCCAGTCCACTTCACGCAGGCTTGTAATCGTTGTGTGTATTGCTTTTCCTTGTATATCAAATACCAGGTGATCACCGACTTTTAAGCCGTTGCCCCGGGCAAAGCGGTCCTGAAAGGAAACGGGAACTTCCTGTGTTGTATCAGCATGACCGGTCCATTTACCGGCAACTATCTTTTCGTTAACGGAAAGTGTATCACTGTAACTGACGCGAAACTCATTTTTCAAAAGCCATTCCAATGGGCCCGCTACCGTATCGGTGGCGATATCTTCAGCAGTCTTATCGTTAATAGCCCTGATGCGAAGCGTCACGATGGGGATTTTCTGTAAAACGGGCAAATGAAATTGACCGGCGAGGCTATCAATACCCGTGATTTGTTTTTTCTCAATATTCACTAAAATCATATTGGCGTTCCCGCCGCTTACAGTGTTAACCTGTTTGATTAATAAGTCCTGAATAAAAAATAAGGTGCAGATAAAAGCGGTTCCTAAACCAACAGAGACCATTAATGTTTGTGTCTGATTATTGGGCCGGTAGAGGTTGGCAAACCCCTGTCTCCAAATATAGGTCCAGGAACTTTTTACAAATAGTCTTACTGCGTAGATTAACCAACGTGCCGAGAGTGAAAGAAGAAAAAATGCCACCAGTATCGCAACAGAAAATGCAATGCTACCTGTCCAGTCACCTAACTGGGCTTTGGAAAATAAAAGAATAAATAAGAGTATCGACAGGTACACCAGCCAGCGAAACGGGTCACGCAACAGATTTATATTTTCAAAGGAAATCCTGAATACATTCAGTGGCGAAATTTTACGGATAGCGATCAGCGATAGTAAAGCAAACAACATAGAAATAACCAGTCCAAGGATAATTCCCTGCCAGATAGAGGTCCAGGATATGTCGGTGGTAATGGATACGGGGATAAATTCGCTGAAGATGAAAGGCAGTATATGTTGAACAAATATACCTAAGACTGCACCACAAACTGAACCCGTAAGTCCGATACAGGCAATCTGGATAAGATAAATCAGAAATGCTTCATAACTTTTTACACCCAGGCAGCGCAAAATAGCAATCGATAGAATTTTTTCCCGGATATAAATATGAATGGCGCTGGCAACCCCGACACAGCCGAGCAACAGTGCAATAAAACCGACAAGAGAAAGAAACCGGGACAGGTCGCCGAAAGCGCGGGTTGTGCTATGCTTCCGCATTTCGATCGTCTCATAATTCATTCCGGCTTTGTCAAGCCGTGGAGCAATGTCTTTAACGACCTTATCAAGGTCAGCGGCATGATCGAATTTGTAGTAAAAGCTATGATTGACCTGGTTCCCGGTTTGCGAAAACCCTGTTTCTGCAAGATATTGATAGGGTATATAGACAATAGGTGCAATGCCTGATGCCAGGGCTACCTGCCCCGGGGCTTTATCGAGAGAACCTGCAACAACAAACATTGTCTTCCCCAGTTTTACAGAGTCGCCTGCTTTTACTCCCAGTAGTAGCATCAGTGTCTGATCAACAAGCGCGAGTTTTCCTTTACGAAAGCTGCTCCCGGCCACTACAGGCGTTGTTTCAATCCTGCCATAATAAGGATATTCTCCCCCGAGCGCCCTCACCTGTACCAGTCTTGTTTTTTGGGTGGAAGGAAAATAAACCATCGCAGGCAATACCAGTTCCTGCGACCGCTTGTTTCCCAATGAATCCAGTAAGGAAAGAACTGAACCTTCCTTGCTGCGGTTACCCGATATCGTTAGATCGGCGCCAGTAAGAGAGGCAGCCTGCTCATTGATGTCTTTTCTAAGATTGTAACTGAACGTATCAATTGCCACCAGCGCAGCAATGCCAAAAATGATCGAAGAAATAAAAAGGAAAAGCCTGGGGCGGTTTTTGCGGCTGTCCCGCCAGGCCATTATAAATAGCCAGGAAATAGTCAGCTTACGTTTAGATATGATAGCTTGATCTTCCATTAGCTAAGCGGCTGATCAACTTTATCGTCAGCAGTTAATCGTCCCCCTTTAATCCGTATGATGCGGCCGGTTTTGCCGGCAAGCTCCATATCATGGGTCACCAGCAGCAGTGTTGTGCCCTCCTGTTTGTTAAGATCAAAAATCAGGTTGACTATTTTTTCGCTTGTCTCTGCATCAAGGTTGCCCGTTGGTTCGTCAGCAAATAGTAATTGCGGACGGTTACTGAAAGCTCTTGCGAGCGAAACGCGCTGCTGTTCCCCACCAGAAAGCTGCGCAGGATAATGATGTCCACGATCGGCCAGGCCTACTTTATCAAGAAGATTCATAGCACGCATTTTTATATTTCGTTCGTTACGGAGTTCAAGAGGAACCATCACATTCTCTAAAGCGGTAAGCGTCGGCAGCAATTGAAAATTCTGGAAGATGAATCCAATATATTGGTTGCGCAAAGAAGACCGTTTGTCTTCCGAAAGGTTACCAAGGCTGATACCTTTTAATTCGATAGTACCTTTGGTTGAGTTGTCAAGGCCCGCACATAAGCCAAGCAACGTTGTTTTACCACTGCCGGAAGGACCTACGATGGCGTTGGTTGATCCGGCTTCTACCGTAAAATTGATATCATCAAGAACCGTCAAAGCTTTACCGGCGCTGAGATAGGTTTTGCTAAGGCCGGTAATATTGAGAATGGTTTCCATACTATTCAAATTAGCAGTTAAATGTAATAAAGAAAAAAGGAGTGGAACTGAATGTTTAGTGAATGGATGATCAGAAGCGAAGAACGTTGACTGTGTTGTACGTGATCATTGCCAACACCCGGTTTTAGTATTTGCAATTGAAACTTAACCTCTTCAATTTCTGCGCAGGTCATCATCACATGCATATTGCTGTTGATCGCAATTACCCTTTACCGGATGGTTGTAAGAAACGGCTAAGAAGACCCTTGCAGACCGTTTCCTCAACTGCTATTTAAAAATAAAAAAGACGATAACGTGTTTGTAATCCTTGCGAGGCGGACCGGTATGCAATTACAATCTTTCCGGCTTTATTCCGATAGACAAATTATATGTTTACATTGTACTGCTTTCGGAAAAATATAAACCGATGAGTTATAATTCCCGTATAAACCGGAATAGTAATGATGATTGATTTATAGAATAATTTTTCAGCATGTCCCATCTTGATTCCATATTCGCGGCAAACCGCAACCGGCTGCGTTCTTATCTGTTCCGGATGACTGCCCATAAAGAGGATACCGAGGATTTATTGCAGGACACCTATTTGAAAGCAAGTGAAAACCTCGGCAGTTTCAGGGAACAATCTTCGCTGGAGACATGGATATTCGCCATTGCTACCAACCTCACAAGGGATTACCTCCGGAAAAAAAGAAGATGGCCGGTAGCGGCAATGGATCTGGCGCGGGAAGAATCAATGCTTCATCCGGAAATCCATCTCGCGAGATTCCTGCGCGTCAATCAATCCTCCCCGCAGGGTGCGTTTGATGTGAAAGAACATATTAACTTTTGTTTTACCTGCATCGGGAAAACATTGCCTGCCGATGAACAGGCAGCGTTGCTGTTAAAGGAAATATTTGCATATAAGATCGGTGAAATCGCAACGATCCTTGCGTGCAGCGAAGGCGTTGTCAAACATCTGTTGTACAATGCACGCGCAACGATGCAGCGCATCTTTGCTAAGCGCTGTTCCCTTGTAAATAAAGAAGGCGCCTGTCATCAGTGTTCCGAATTAAACGGGATATTTAATCCGAAACAGCAATTGCAGCAAAATCTGATCCGTTCTGCTGAAGATGATTCCGATAAAAAATTGCTGGATATAAGAATGAAAATTGCCCGTTCGATTGATCCTTTTGAAAGCAGTGGCGCCGAGTTGCAATTCTGCCATTATGCCCATGTTGCCACTACAGCCGGCAATAAAGAATAAAACCCCGATCATTTTTTGCCGTCCGTTCGTCTAACAGGGTGAACCAAATCAATCATCAAATGAAAAGATATTTCTTCCTGGGAGGGCTTACAAGCTTTGTAATTATTTTCAATCTGGGGTATGTGTTTCATGAAATGGTCATGGGTGATTTTTTTCAAAGGAATATCGGGCCGATCCAGCGGGAAACATACATTATCCCTGTTATCGCACTGGCGTTTATACTGTATATTATTTTTCAGGCTTATTTTTTTCCAATCTATTACCGCTATGCAAGCGGGCAATATCACTGGTCTCTTTCAAAAACGGCTGTGATCTTCGGCGCTATAACCGGTTTTTTCTGGGACGGTTTACAGGGTGGTATGATTGAAGTGGCCACCTTCCGGATGCCGCAAATTGTTTTTTGGGTTGATTCAGGCTACCACACAATGGAAGGAATTATCAGTGTATTAATCCTTTCATTTTTTTACAGGAAGTGGGTACTTCCGATGCGTCGGTAAAATAGCCGGGTATGACGCGGCATGCTTTGCCTGAATTGAAAATGAAATTTTATAAATAATGCCCGCTGATTATTTATCACTCTGTTTACCCCTCATCCTGTTTCCTTTCGCATCATGCGTTACTTCGGCTAAACCAAGTGCTTCCATCAATGGTGGTATGTACATGCCAAACCTTCCTCTTAGCCCTTTTTTTAAACCATACCAGCCGCCAACAGGATTTTTCGCAGAACGGGCCCATGCTTCGACTGTTCCTTCCTTTGCGGGCTTTTGTTCGTCGGCACTTCCGAGTTCCATCCAGTCATTGTGTTTTTTGAGCATGGCGGTTAAATCATCAATGCAGCGTATATCATACTGCAATACCGTCTTCCCAACTGTACAAACTAAAATCTCTTTGCCATCCTGTTGGTCTGCATGCATTGTATACACGGATGTCAGCGGAGGGGTTTTTAATTCCAATGGCTTTTCTTTTGTACCGATTTTATACTTCATATGATTTGTTCTTTTATGATTAAAATATCCTCTGTTGTTTACTTTACAGTTTTATTGGGTGAGGCGATGATTGAACGTGTCAGTCGTATATTTTGCGTTCTCCTGCATAACTTTAAATTGATTGCCCTGTGCGGGAGAACAATTTCAGAATGATGCGGCCGTTAACGGGAACGGCTTGCTGATGTTTTATGATAAAGGCATCATATACCAGACAAACCACGATAACAATGATGGCAGTCTTACGTCTGTCTAACCTGTTCATCCTGCCGTTGTTTCTTTTTCATGAGGTAGTAATATCCATAGTCCAATCGCTAAAATCAGGCAATACGCGACATCTGAATATAACTTGTATAACATGCCAACCATCATCGATTGCGGGATCATAAGCAGTCCATGTGCAAGATTTGCCCAAAGGGTGAACCGGAGAAAAGATAGATAGGCCATTGGGTTGCGTGCGGCCTGTAATAAAAAAATACCCCATACGAGATATACCGTTTCTATCATCAGTTCAACGTGCCTGGAAAGAATATCCCATCGCAGGACACGAAGTGTCCCGCCTTCCTGTATTACCGGAAGATCCAGTGATGTAAGCAGGAACAGTCCCCCGAACAGGAGGATGGATAGAATACCATACATATTCAGGAATAATTTCAGGCCTTTTAGTTCGGATGTTGTTTCCATTGTTGTTTACCCTTTCGACGAACGGGTAAAACAAAACGATAGGGATGGTTCAGTTTTTTTCAGAATATTTTTCCATCACTTCTGCATTGAATTGAAGGTGATGTAATTGCAGGACGGCCCCATCTGAACTGAAGGGGTCAATATCTTTTAAAATGCTTAACCGCAGGTCAAGCAAATGTGCCCTGTCAGGGTCGTTCGCTTTTCTGGCAAACTCGATTTTATTTTTTTCTTCTTCAAAATTTTGTTTGGGATTAAAAATACCATTGAGTTCAGAACACTGATGGCAAATCCCTTCTTTGTTGATCAACGCGCATCTTCCTTCAAAAATCGTGATCATTTTACTTCTCGCTGCATGCAGGTGATATTTCACCATCGCTTCTGTTGTTTCCAGGATATGCATAAGTTCGGAGACTTTGAATTCATAAATTTCTTTGAGCAAAAGACAAATTTGTTGCTCGAGTGGTAAGGATTTAGCAATGCAGGTGAGACAAAAACTGATGTGTTCTTTGATTTCAAAGTGACCTTGTGGTGACGCAGCTGCTATATACAAAGCTTCCTGGAAAAATTGCCTGCTGTTCAATGCTGCTGCTTTTGATATGTCAGTGACATTCTCTGCCCATCTTTTCCTAGCCCTCAGGTTATCTTTCGCCAGGTTGGAAGCAATCGTAAAAATCCAGGTTTTCAGAGAGCTGTCGCCGCGAAAAGTTTGCAATTTAGTTGAAGCTTTTATGAATGTGTCCTGTACAATATCCTCAGTGTCTTCTGTACTGGCTGTTATCCGTAAAATGTAGGACTTGAGCGGCAGTCGTAAACTTTCAAATTCTGAAGTAAATTGTTCTGACGTCATATCATTTTCATTGTTGCTCCGATTATCATTGCTTTGCTATTTTCAAATTTAGTGCACCTTCGTAAACAACTGCGATAAGTTTTTTTTATCAATATGCACCACTTCCGTACGATTTATTAACACAAATTGTGCGTGCACAACCAACGATACAGAACGTCTTTTAAGCAAAAGCGATGCCTCTTTTCTCCAGGCTGCTAAACACGCTTCAATCTTTACAAATAAGTTTTACAAGAAAAGTTATTTTCTTAATCAAAGTGATAACGGGACAGTAGATTAATTTAATAATCAATAGAATGATTGAGAAAATAATACTTACAAGTGCTGTCATGGCGCGAGCTCCTGGAACTGTTTTTCGTTGGCTTGTATGACTCACGCCATCATCAGATCCTCTCATATATTCCATCCGGTTCATAAATCACCGCCTTTAATAACAAATCCATTCTTATTTCATTCGGTAAAAGGCTGAACACAGGAATTTCAACAGGCTCTTTCTTGCAATCCTATCCTACGGGAATACTTTACAGGGGAACCGCTACGGTGATGACTTCGCACGGCAACGGTTGTACACTTACTGTGCGTATACCGGTGGGGATAGAGAAAGTTGAAGTGGATACGTTGTACTTATAAGTTTACGCGGAGAAGGCGAAAGTAGATAGGTTGTACGTTATCATCTATTCGTAATGCGTACTGAGTAATAAGAACAGGCAGTGAGCGTGGGCTGGGACAAAGGCCGCAGCAGGAGTATTAGTTAATAATAGCATGCAACGTTACCATGTATAAAATAGAGTGAGCTGCCTTTTTTAAAAGTCTTGTCAACGTAGGTTGAATCTGCGATCTATCCGTTATATTATTTTGCGTGGAAGAAAGGATCTGAATCGGCAGATGATGGTTTATATCAATGATCAATATATTAACGTAAAAGGGAGAACACGCAGGAAGATGAGGAAAAAGCCATTGAAGCATTGAATTGTTATGTTACTCAATATACGGCGGAGGAATTCAACGAGGAATTGCCGCCAGGAATTATGGTTAGCAAATAAGCAGTCTTGCAATGACTTTTTGTAGTAACTTCAGAGATAACCATAATCAGGATTGGACAGCGGCAAATAACCGCCGGCTTTATGTAATAATGGATAAACTTTATGAAGATTTCAATACAGAAACCGGTGAAAAAATTTCTCAGAATAATTTTGATAGGTCTTATGATTTGCCCGTGTAAAGCAATATCCCAGCAAATAGTACAACCGGATTCATTGCTCAATCAATTAACGGGCAAATGGATATTGAGGGGAATTATTGACGGACAGCGGACGACGCATGACATTGATGCAAAAAGAGTGCTGAACGGGCAATACATTGAATTAACAGAAGTATCAAGGGAAAAAGATGAAAGGGGAAATCCTCTTTACCAGGCAATCGTATATATCTGTTGGCAGCAAGAAAAGGAGGAATATTACTGTCTGTGGCTGGACAACACAAGTAACGAAGGAATTACAAACCAGGTATTGGGAAGGGCAAAAGCCAATGGGAATAAAATTGACATGTTATTCAAGTTTAGCGATACCATACGCTTTCACACGGTTTTCTTATACGACAGGGATAACAACACCTGGCAGTGGATGATGGATGGAGAGGAGAATGGCAAATTAAATCCTTTCGCGCGTGTAAAATTGACAAAAAACTGAACTTTAATCAGGCATCGGCCTATGCAAAAGATGCTGGTGTGGAATGAAATGAAGATAATCGAAATGGAACTTTTTAACTCTTATCGTTAAGACAGTTGAAATTTTCCTTACCCGTAATATCCTTAAGGTCTTCCTTATCTTCAAGCGAAGCAAGTTGACGCATGATTGCTTTGATCTGGAGACGAATCTTTTTCTTTACCGAAAATTGAAGATCTTTTTCTGTGGCAACCTGGTAGTCCTGTTGAAGTTTGACGATCTCGTGGTGAAGTTCAAAAATGTGTAAATTTTTATCAATGCTATCCATAATGAAAATCTTTGTGGGTACGAAAGAATTATCATTGGATAGTGCAGCTGATGCGAAAAGTATGCCGGTTTAAGATACGGTCAATTGTATGAAGAAATTTAATATATAAAGTAAAGATTAAATGGCATTTATAGGTGACCAGCCCCGTAACTAAATGGTATGCTCATTCGTCGTATTCCCGGACTTAAACCAGGACCACCGTTTCATGAAATGAAAGCAGATACGAGGGAAGAATTACTAAAAAAATATGCACCGGCCAATCTCAAATGGAAGATGGAGGTCTATCCAAATGAAACGCATATTTCCTTACGGATGAAAACAACCTACGATGGATTGAAGTTTGCGTATGAGGGCATGACTTCGAACATTGAATTCACACCGATGAATGGGATAGTCATAAATGGTAAACCATTCAAAATAATTTATTCGGATGATACGCCCTATGTCCATTATACGCTCGATGGTTCTGTCCCGACAGAACAGTTTATTTATTTCTTTTTCTTCACAGTTACTTTCTTCACAGCCTCCTTCACTGCTTTTTTAGGTGCAGCTTTCTTCGCTTTTGCTGGCGTTTTTTTGGCAGGTGCTTTTTTAGCGGGACTTTTTTTTGGCGCAGGCTTTTTCTTTCTGCCTTTTATGGCCTTCTTTACAGCCTGTACTTTTTCACCAACTGCTTCTACCAGTTCATCTTTCTTTTCGACGATGACATCTTTTACATGAGATACGGTTTCACCGATTTTTTCAAGGATACCTTTATCTTCTGCTGGCTTATTTTCTTTTTTCATATTCAAGCATTTTATGTCAAGGTAATTGTTTTATCAATTAAACAGGTAATATACAAGAGGGTATCCTGACAATTTACCGTCGAATAGCCCTCTTGATTTTGCCACAGAGCTAAACCTTATCCTGCCGTAACAATTTTTTTTTAATGCTGATGCCCGCCATCCGGATTTCGTTCACTCATAAATAAACGTTTCCATGCAGTCCCCAGGAGTTTTGAGGCCCAATGGAAAGAAAATACCTGTTTAAGTATCCTTATAAAACTGTAAAGGCTGTTGGGTTTTTGTATATATAGATCGGCCCCGGCATTGAAACTTTCCTGTATGTCTTTGGGATGATCAGAGGTGGAAAGTATGACAGCGGGGATGTCCTTTAATTCCTCGTCTCCTTTGATTTCTTTTAATGCCTCTTTACCATTTTTTACCGGCATGTTGATGTCAAGAAATATAATATCCGGCTTCTCTTTATCGTCTCTAAGCTGGTCAATTAATTCCTGACCGTTATTGACTGTTTTTATATCTGCATCGGTACCTGATCGTTCTACAGCTTCCTTAAATAATTCCTGGTCATCTTTGTCATCTTCGGCAAGCGTTATTTTAACCGGTTTCTCACTCGATCCTTCCATAGCAGTAGCGCTCAATCGGCAGGAGATTGTATACGGCAATATGCACAACTTTTCTTCGCGGATTGATGGATAGTAAGCTACAATTTTCTTGAATCCAATCGTGGAATAATTATTAACAGCATAGATTAGGGTAAGATGGTTATTGCTTTTTTTCCCGACGAGGACGAAAGCAATGCCGGCCATTATCGCGACAGCGCCTACATACACAGGCCACCCGACAGTATGCTTTTCATCTTTATTGATTTCAACGGGTACTAGATCGACGACTTTCTTTTTTCAGTAAAGCTGACACCTCTGTAGATAAGCACAAGAATACCGGCAACAATGAAAATAATACCAAGGCTCACCTATAAAGGGGGTTTTGAGAAAAGATAAAATCATGCCAGGTCAATAGAAACAGTGTTGGTCGGATTTTACCGTTGAAGGCATTATAATTGTACTGATAGTCAAAAAAAATGAAAGAGCACCTTATCGCAAACTGGCTATAACACTAAGTATTTCATTTGTTCTCCTGTATGCGGTCATGTTTCTGAATGTTGATAGTGCAGATCCTAGGCATCTCAGCCTTCCCCGTTTTTATATGTCACTGATGATGATTGCGCCAATGGCCTTGCTGATGCTGGTGAGGATGAATAAAATGTATCCGGATAAAACCAAAAATAGGTTGATGGGTGTTTCGTCAATCAACGTATTTATTACCGCGTTAAGCTTGATGCGGATACAATTTCCGGTAACGGACATTCAGTATATGAAATTTGAGAACCTCGAAGGCCCGGTATACTCGGTTAGTAAGAATCAAGTTGTAAGCATCCACTATCAGAATGGAACTACCGATACCTTTAATACAGGTCCTTCTGACACAGTTGTGCCTGCTGTAACGAAAGAAAACTTTTTAACCTGGATTAAAGGACCGGGTATTGCAGGCTGTCCTGATTCAAATGATCCCGCTTCTGTCATCCATGCCAGGAACGCATTAAAATTCATCACGTCATGGAATATTGTGGATGATAAATCCAGATCACAGGTAATACTTCGTTTTGATTTTGTTGGAATAGGGCCGGGGGATAAAAAAGGCAAAGCTATTTTTCTCGATCCCACAACAAACAACGGACTTTTCGAAACAAGGACAGTCAATACTACTATGTCCTGTGATATGAATACCAAAATGGCTGTTATTGACAAAATTTGTAAAAATGAAATTAAGAAATTGGTAAAAGAATAAGCTGGCTCGCCCGTTGTATGTCCAAACCGAAAATCCGGATTCTTTGCCCATAACTGTTCGATTTTTTCAGTGAGTGGTTTGATTCGTTTTGGGGTCTCATAAATGGCATATTACAGCTCGGTATTGCCGAAGGCGGGATATGCTGTCTTCTGGCAGCCGATACCGAAGGGGATTTATTTTCTATTGCCGAAGATAATAGTTGTTGCCAATTAGAATTTTGTCGCACTCATAACTGAAGATGATGAGCGAAACAACCCCTGATGCTAACAACGTTCAGCGATATTTTGGCAATACTCGTGTTGTATATCATTTATTTCTTAAAGTTTAAGTAGGTGTCAACGGAAGGGACGAAATTTTTTCCTTAAAAACCTTCGCGAGGGGTAAGCGGTACGGCATGGCTCCATACAAAAAAAGAATTCTAACTTTGCGGGCAGGTATCATCCTGTTAACCTACCAGCCGTTCCGGTTTTCCCAATGTTCATTCACAACAAATTCGAGCCATATCCGCTGCAGACCATTCTGTTTGAACTCTGGTTAAAGTATAATGGATTTCGGCCGGCTGTAATGAGTGAAAATTTTACCGAATGGACAAGAGGGAGATACTCCCTCAACCTGCCCAGAAAAGATAAGCTTACAGGAACTGAAGTTGCACTGTTGCTTGCCAAAGGAGGACTGAACGAAAGCGAACTCCGCGCATTTTTGTTAAACCATCGTCATGAATTTGAAAGCCTTCTTTCCGGCGGCCGGGCGCGGGATTAATGCATCGTCGTCGTAAAGATAGTGCGCTGTGCAACCAGGCCTCACAGTCTTCTTTCAACGATAATCCTTAACGGCAATTTATAACAGCCTTCCATATACGAAAATAAGATCTTAGTTCGCCAGCCCAGCACTCTACCCACCATATCCCTCGTGAAATAGTTGTTTCTTCAGCGTGAGATTATTTCACAGTGTGACCCCTCCTGAAAAAACGTTTAAAGCCACCATTTGCTCACCAATATGTCAAAGACTGTTAAGCACGTCGCTGTGATCAGTAAGACGGCTATTCATCCATCCGGTATACCCAATCAGTTCACGCTGTTTCTGTGGATCAGTCTGCATCGCGTTTCAGGACTCGCTGTTTTGGAACCGGAGTCCGGCACGATGGAAGAACTGGAACAGAAATTCGGGTTCCCCCGGGGTGCCATTGATAATGCAACAATTCCGGCACTCGAAAACCGCAACTGTATTTACCGTGATCTCAACGGTAAATATTATTTCGACTCGTTTATTTAATTACTTTTCGGTTGCAGGTTACTGTTAGCTCCTGTCCCGGATTTATTCGCGGTGCAGAACAGGTCAACCTAGCACAGGATCCGGCAGCATGATGTTCAACGTGCATCCGTTACCGGGCGAACTAATAAGTTCCATGGTACCGGAATAAACATGCACCCTGTTGGAAATATTTTTTAACCCGATTCCTTTGGCTGTCTTTGCGGGGTCAAAGCCGGTGCCGTTATCCGTTATGGTCATATGAAGCTGATCCTTGGTAATACCGACTGTGACTTCAACCTGGGTCGCCTTGGCATACTTAATGATATTACTGAGTTGCTCCTGCACGATCCGGTACAGGGCGAGCTCTTTGTTTTTGTCATGGATATCCCGTTCCGCATCATAACAATAGCGGATCTTTAATTGATTACCGGCATTCATATCATAAAACATGTTTTCGAGAGCGTCGTTCAGGCTTAAACTACCCAGTGATGGAATCGATAATGAATGGGAAAGATTTCTGATCTCGTTAAGGACGGTGCTCACATGCTGGTAGGATTGTTCCACCATTTCCTGCGACCGGCTTTTGTCAATCCTGGCTACTTCCAGGTACATTTTAACGGTAACAAGAATCTGGTTGATATTATCATGCAATTCTTTTCCGAGTTCATTTTTTTCTTTTTCCTGTCCCATAATGATCGCCTTTAAGACATCTTTCTGGCTTTCGGTTCTTTCTTCTTCCAGTTTTTCTTCCAGTAATACCTGCGCGGTGATATCCTGCATGCTGCCCGTCATCCGGTAGGGAATACCTGATTGTTTTCTGAGAATATAACCGCGGTCCATAATATACCGGTAACTGTTATCAGCACATTTAAACCGGTAGTGGTCGCTCCATGTATCGGAAAGATTGTTCAGTTGCTGATCCAGTTTCCGGGTAACCCTGTCCACATCATCTTTATGGATAGCTGACCGTCGCCAGGCATCGTTTTTTACAATAGCGTCAGGATAACCGAAGACAGCGACCTTATCATTCCATATAATTTCTCCGCTGGTAAGATCCCAGTCCCATATCGGGTCATTGGTTGCTTTGGAGGCCATTTCGTAGCGCGTATTGCTTTCGATTAAGGCCTGCTGGTTTTGCTTTCGTTCAAGACTGTATTGAATCGATTTTTCAAGCAGCTTTTCATCAAAGTCTCCTTTCAGGATATAATCCTGAGCGCCGGCATGGATCGATTGGAGTGCGATCGTTTTGTCTTCAAGCCCCGAAAGAACAATGATTGCAGACAGTGGATAAACATGATTGATCGCAGTGAATGTTTCCATTCCCAGGCTATCCGGTAAGCGGAGATCCAGGAAGATCAGTGCGGGTTCTTCTGCATCTTTTAATAACAGTGCTTTCTCGAGCGTCATGGCATGGATTATCCTGTATTCCCGGGTAACAGCAACCAGGTGCAGGCATTCGGTAAGCAGGGTAAAGTCGCCCATGCTGTCTTCAACGATTAAAATGGTCTTTTCCCTGGTCACAGGCCGGAAGGTTTTGAAGGTAATCTGACAACCGTCAGCCAGAAATTTTCAATGGATGTGATAACCGTAAAAAACTTGTCCATGTCGACAGGCTTTACAATATAACTGTTGGCATAATTGCTGTATGACCGGTATACATCGATATCCGAATCCGAAGTCGTGAGCATGATAACAGGAATAACTTTCAGGTGTTTGTCATTTTTTATAGTCACTAAAACTTCGGACCCGTCTATCTTCGGGAGGTTAATATCCAGTAATATGAGATCGGGTAATTCGAAATTTTCGTAGCCGTTTGTTTTGAAAAGCATATCCAACGCAACTTCTCCGTCCTTCGCGACATTGACAACGTTCAGGATCTTTGAATTCTTCAGGGCTTCTCTTGTCAGGAGGATGTCACCGGGATTATCTTCTACCAGTAGAATTTGTATTTCTTTCATGAAAGTGGTGGTTTTGCCTGTTTGGGAATATTGAAATAGAATGTTGAACCGAGACCCTGTATGGATGCTACATGGATAGTTCCTCCATGCAGCTCTACAATCTTTTTACAGACAGCAAGGCCAATGCCGGTCCCTTCATATTCATCTTTGCCGTGCAATTGCTCAAAAATGATAAATATCTTTTCAAAATATTTTTTATCAATACCGATCCCGTTATCTTTTATATAGAATTTCCAGGCGCTTACCTCATCTGTACAGCCTATTTCAATTGCAAGCGGGCGGTCACTTTTATATTTGAGTGCGTTGCCGACCAGGTTTTGGAAAAGCTGTTCGAATTGCGAACGGTTCCCGTGTATTACAGGAAGATGATGGAGGGTAATGGTTGCTGAGGTTTCTTCAATTTTCTTACGATATACTTTCAGGACGGAAGACAGTAATTGATTGCAGTCGATGGCGACAACGGACAAAACCGCGTGATTCAGTCGTGAAAACCGGAGCAGGTCACTGATCAGTATGCGCATTCTTTCCGCACCATCAACAGCAAAATCAATATAGGTATGCGCCGTTTCATCCAGGGAATGCTGGTATTTTCGTTCCAATAGTTTTAAGAAGCTGCTTACCATCCGCAAGGGCTCCTGCAGATCATGGCTGGCTACGTAAGCGAACTGTTCAAGTTCTTTGTTGGAGCGGATCAGTCGATCATTTAACTGGTTCATTTTTTCTTCCGCTTCGATCCGGTCGGTAATAACTTCGGTAAACATGATCAGTCCGCCGATCGATTGATCTACCCGGTGCCAGGGATGGATTTCCCAGTGAATCCATTGTTTCGTTCCATCGGCCCGCAGAAAAAAATCACGTTCATTTTTCTCAGTCGTTCCTTGCAGGCAACGGGAATGGATGGCCATCCACTCCGGCATTGTGCGGATCTCGGGGAATATATCATAATGCAGTTTACCGGTTATATTCTTATCTGGTATTCCGTAACTTTCATACCAGCGGTCACTGGCCAGGATATAGCGAAGGTCATTATCCAGCATAGCAATGGCGGCGGGTGAATGCTTCACAAAAAGTTGTAACAGTTCTTTCGCCTGCCGGATGATGTCCTCATCACTTTTTCGTTCGGTAATATCCTTTGTTACCTTGGTGAACCCGATCACAGTACCATTCTCATCCGGGACGGCTGTGATTACAACAGAGGCCCAGAAACGGGTACCGTCTTTCCTTAGTCGCCAACCTTCGTCCGTTACTTTTCCGTGGATTTTTGCCTGCTCCAGGAGTGTATCAGGCAGGTGGGCATCGATATCTTCCCCCCGGTAAAATACCTTGAAATTGCATCCTCTGACTTCTTCTGCAGTATACCCTTTTATTTTTTCAGCTCCCTTATTCCAGTTTTGAATGTTCCCTTCAGTATCCAGCATGATAATAGCATAGTCTTCAACGGTATTGATCATTGCCTGGTAAAGGTTTTGTTCTTTCCATCCGATACTTCCTGTTTCCGGCATTGGATATTTTTTAATTAATTGGCTGAATTCATCACAGCAGGCAATCGGTTCTTCTGTCTGCGCTGCAATCCGGCGAGAAATTACACATAAAATCATTCCTATATCCTGTCGGCGGTCATCCGCAGTGAAAATCACTTGCAGGTACTACGGGTGGCACAGCGCCAATCTTAAAAATACGGATCTTCAAGATTAATGAAATTGACCAGTGCAGCCGCATTTTTAATGTTCAGTTTTTTCATGATGTTCAGCCGGTGAACTTCAACTGTTTTTTTAGCGATACCAAGCGTTTCACCGATCTGTTTGGAAGAGTTTCCTTGTTTGATAAGACGGACTATTTCCAGTTCCCGCGCAGTCAGTAAACCGAGCGACTTGCCGGTGTCGGCCAATAAAGCCTGGTTGGCGATAATATTTTTTATTTCATCACAGACATACACTTTTCCGTTCATCACTGCAATGATCGCCTTTTCGATTTCGCCAAGACTCGAGCTTTTGGTAATATATCCCCTGGCACCGAGTGCGAGCATCTTTTTGACAACAGCAGGTTGTATATGCATGGATATGCCGATTATCTTTGATTCCGCAGACGCCTTTCTCAATAAAGGAACAGCGTCGAGGCCCGATTTATCCCGAAGATTGATATCCAGTAAAATGATATCAGGCTTTACTGTTGTGGCAAGCTGCACACCCGTATCGAATTCTTCCGCTTCACCAGCGATTTCGATGTCTTTGTGATGCGCAAATAGTTTCATCATCATTTCACGGATCATCTTGTGGTCATCAATCACCAGAACGTTGATCTTATGCATACATTGGTTTAATTACGTTATCAGCAGTGATCCCAGATCCTTGGAGTAACCGGGGAAAAACTTTGCGGAAACAAAAAAGTTCACAGATCGAATCAAAGTCCGGATACAGATTTTTCGTTGGTTCTGCCTTCTTTTATAGCTGCAGGCTGACCGTTAAACGGATTATCCTTCATTAACAGAAATCCTCTCACATTCTTTCCTGCGCTTTTTTGACTGGTACCACAATTTCCAGCTGGCATCCTTCACCAGGGGAGGAGTGGATCGCGATCGTTCCTTTATAGAAATGCACACGGTTGGTCATATTCCTAAGACCGATCCCGGGTGATTGCTTGCCCGGGTCAAAGCCGCGACCATTATCCCGTATCGTGAGATAAATCCGGTCTTCATCCGATGCGAGTTCAACGGCCGCTTTTGAAGCATGGGCGTGTTTCAGGATATTGCTCAGTTGCTCCTGCGCCACCCTGTAAATCATCAGGCCCGTCTCTTTATCCGGGTAAAGATCAGTATAACCATCATCAATAAACGAAAAATCGATACCGGCGCTGCTGATCTTGCTGACGAGCTCTGTGAGTGCCTTTCGTAAATCACCATCATCTAACGCCGGGCCCACAAGTTTATGGGACAGGCGCCGGATTTCACCGATTGCCATGCGGATACTGTTAAGACTATCCTGGAGCGTTGATGATACCAGGTTTTCTTTCCTTATCGCAAAATCCAGTAACAGCACGGCGGTTGCCAGCAGTTGGTTAACATTATCATGCAATTCCCGCCCGATCTCTTCCCGTTCCTTTTCCTGGGCGCGTATGACCGTTTCCGTTATAATCCTGTGTTGTTTGGCCCGTTGCTTTGCCAGTTCCTGTTCATATTCCAGTTTTTCGGTGATATCCTGGCCAAGAATCAGCCGCACTGCAGAGTGATCAAACTCTGTATCGTGCGCGATGAGGTTGATATACATTAGGGGTCCCGTCTTTCTTTCGGTGGCGCCACACGCCGAGTTCGGCGGCGTTTTGACTTGATTCTGCCGGCTCTTTCAAAAATGGCTCCGTATCCCCCGGAAAGCGCAGACCGGAAAGATTCATATCCAGGAATTCTTTCTCAGTGTAACCATATCGTTCGATAGCTGCTTCATTTACGGCAATGATTTCCTGGGTTTCACTCGCAATCATCCACATGGGCAGCGGATTGTGATCAAAGAGTAACCTGTATTTATGTTCTGAGTTCCGCAGTGCAGTGATCGCGTTCCTGCGCTCTTCTTCAACAGCATAACGCTCAAGCGCATTGGAGATTGCTGCCGGCAGACGTTGCAACCTGTCTTTTAAAATATAATCATCAGCTCCTTCCTGTAAGACACGGACCGCATATTCTTCTGACACAGTAGCAGTGACCAGTATAAAGGGAACAAATAATCCATGCGCCCGCACGATGCGGAGCGCTTCCTGTGAGTTAAATGATGGTAGCGAGTGATCGGATAAAACGACATCCGGCCTGAAATCGTCAAGCGCTTTGGTGAACACTTCTTTTTCATCGACCTGTAACACCTCGACATTCATGGATGCCTTACGCAGTTCACGTTGCACAAGATCGGCATCGTCGCTGGTATCTTCGAGGTGAAGAATTTTTAATATACGGTTCATATAATTGGTATCACGATAAAAAAACTTTCTGAAACTATTGGCGGGAACGGTTCATCAGCATCCAGTATAAACCAAGTTCGCTGATGGCTTTAAAAAAAGCTGTGAATTCAACGGGCTTTACGACATAGCTGTTCACCCCAAGCTCATAACTTTTTACAATGTCAGTCTCTTCAGCAGAGGACGTCAGCATTACTACCGGGATCGTCCGCGTTGTCTCATCCGATTTTATTGTTCGCAGCACCTCGATGCCATCTACTTTTGGCATCTTCAGATCCAGCAGGATGAGTCGCGGCGGAGCGGCGTCCTTGCCTGAATACGCGCCTTTCGAATATAAAAAATCCAGTACCTGTTGTCCGTTTTCAACCTGGACAAGTCGATTGGCTAAATTTACTTTACGCAAGGCCCTGACCGTTAATTCGGCGTCTTCCGGGTTATCTTCGGCTAAAA
Source organism: Chitinophagaceae bacterium (assembly GCA_049840875.1). Lineage (GTDB taxonomy): Bacteria > Bacteroidota > Bacteroidia > Chitinophagales > Chitinophagaceae > JAFDYH01. Next base: position 460,000 of record JASGJE010000019.1, read on the forward strand.
GGATTTCTACAATGTTGTCCGTAGTCATATAATTTCATGGTTATCCAGGTAAATTAAAATAAAAGCACGCGCCTTCATTCACTTTGGCGTCGGCGTGAATATGGCCACGGTGTCGGTCGATGATTCGTTTTGTCAGGGCAAGCCCGATCCCGGTGCCATCGAAATCCTTACTGCTGTGAAGCCGCTGAAAGACACCAAATAATTTGTCGGCATATGCCATATCAAAGCCCGCTCCATTATCCTTTATATAGTAATTTTTATCGCCGGATTGATAACCGATTTCTATAACAGGATGGGCTTCGCGGGATGAATATTTGATGGCATTGCTGATGAGGTTAATCCATACCTGCCGGATCAGTGATTCATCGCCGCGGGCAGGAGGGAGAACACCCGTTTTTATTTCCGGCCGGGTATTCGCCTGCTGAACGAGTACTTCGTCCTCGCAGGATTTGACCAGGGCCTGCATGTTAATAATATTGGTTTTAATGTCTTTTCTCGCGACCTGGGAAAAAGCGATCAGGTCATCGATGAGCAACCCCATCTTTTTGCCGTTGCTGATGATTTTCCCGGTGAGTCGCATCGCCTCAGCGTCGAGTTTGGAAGCATAATCTTCTTCAAGGATCGCAGCATACCCATTGATGGAACGTAACGGCGCCCTGAGATCATGTGATACAGAATAGGAGAATGCCTCCAGTTCCCGGTTGACGTTTTCCAGTTCAATCGTTCTTTTATGTACCTGTTCTTCCAAACCCTGCTGGGCTGCTTTTAATTTTACACCCATGTCATTGAACGCACGGGCCAGTTTTCCAAGCTCGTCACCGCGTGAAATAATAACCGATGTATTATAATGACCTTCTGCAATTGAAGCAGCCGCCAGTGTTATCTTCTCAAGTGGTATTGTGATCCGGCTGCTGATGATCCAGGCGATTATGCAGCCAGATAGAATAACAATAAGACCCACAACGATAATCCGTCGTAGAAAGAGGTGGGCGCCGGTGAGTAGAATATCTTTTGGAAACTCAACCAGGATGATCCATTCACTGCCGGGCACTGCCGCACTCGCTGCGATGACTGAATTTTTTCCCGGCCGGCTGTATTCGAAAAATGAATTGCCAGGCTCAATTGCAACAGGAGGCGCATCGGTGGTTTCAAGTACATTGGTCCATAGACTGCCATCCCGGTTACCGAAATAAAGTTGTGCGTTGGTGCCAAGTAACCGGGATAATTGTCGGACCGATTCGGGGGTAGCTGTCTGCAGCCGCCAGCGTACCAGGTAGCCGGCTGTTTTTCGGTTATCCATCACCGTTGTAATGATGGGATAAATGACAGATTCACCGCTCTGGTATATTTTCCCGACCCAGCTGCTGTCGTGGTCCCGTGGAATATTGTTCACGACAGCGGCCCCGCTGATACTGATAGCAGCATTTTTTCCGGAGCGCAATACGAGTTTCCCATCCGCAGCAAGCAGATCTGCCTGCGGCCAGGTACTGTCGATGCGTAATTTATCCAGGATGAGTACAGCTGAATCTTTCCCGGTCCCTCCGAGCAGGAATTGTTTGACCGGAAGTTGGGCGCCTGCCACATGGGTGGCTGTATTGATCTGTAATGCCGACTGCCCGAACATCGCACCAAGCTGGTTGGTTAGGACTGACAGACGGTCTTTACCCATCGTCATTGCAGCCGTCCGGACGCTGAAATAACAGAGTGTGCCGAAGGCAATAATGGTGAATAGCAACAGAACACAGATCAGCAACGGCAATTTTTTTCGTAATGATAATCCTGCCGGCAACTGCCCTTTGTTCCTGCCAGGAATGGTTAAGTTGATTTTCATCTGCCAGTTTTATGATGAATCGATGAGGCGGCAGTTTTATTCTACGAATCCGATCGCTGCAATGGTAAGTCTACCTAAAGAAACAATTTTTTTTCGTTATATGTTTAATTCAGGATGCATTGATTTTAAAAATATAATACGCTTAGAACCGTTGAGCTAAGGATGTTTAAGTGTTTATGATTATTATAGCGAAGTATAACGGTAACGTATAACCTTTTTTGTTGTCTTTTAAGTCAACGTTTGAACATTAATGCTGTTTCTTCATGAAGAAGAAATCATTGACGAAAGGGAATAACTATAGAAGGAGGGCCTGTTTAATAAAATTGTGTTTGTGTGACACAGGAGCAGAAAATAAGTTTCAAAAAAGGCTTCTCTTAATGCCGCATATAGGCCGCAGTCAAATATACAATGAGCGACCGGAATGCCACTCACCATTTGACACAAACACAGGACAAAATAAAAGCCCCTTAAGACTAAGGGGCCAAACTTACACGTGAGTTAATATTTGAAATGGAAAGGTAACTATTTTGTATTGTCCTGCAAAATAAATATATTATAATTAATTGATCTACAATATTTTAAGTTAATAATAGCCCTTCTGGTCATTGGTTTTAAAAGCTTACCATGCCAGTCAGGATTGTACGGAAAAGGGATATGGGTTAAAAGCTGTTTATAGTTTCGATGTCTTTTAAATCATGCTATTCTTTTTCGTTGCTGGTAGTAAATTCCGGAGTTGATGTATACCGCTCTATCTGATTTCTTTTATCTCATCATTGGCATTAATAATTACACGATCGCCGGCCTGCAGCTCACCGAATATTTCTGTTTTATCTGCTGATGCGTTACCCGTACTGACACTTATTCGGGTGATTTTTTTATTGACCATCCTCAGCACGTATTTCCCATCTGTCGATGTCACTACAGCGGATGTTGGAACGGATAACACATTTACATTTCCTTTTGGATTCAGTATAAGATCGACGTACATACCTGCTGAAAGAACGGCATCTTTATTAGCTACATCGATTTCCATCCTTTCAGAACGGTAGGTGGGATTAATGTTATTTGATTTCCTGTTGATTGTTCCCTCCATTCTTTTTCCTTGTAACGCACTCACAAAAAAACTGACAGTGTCCTTATCGTTTAATTCGGTCGATAACGCTTCCGGAATATCTGCCTGTAACCGTAAGTGATCCAGTTGCTTTAATTCAAGCATCGGTTTATCTTTCGCTACCGCACTGACCAATGCACCGGGATGAATATTTCTTTCAGTAATAACCCCGTTGAAAGGTGCGGTGACCTTCAGGTAAGCCAACATCGTTTCCTGCATTTCCCAGTTTGTTTTTTCTGCATTACAGAATGAACTGTCAGCTTCCATTTTGGACCCGAACTGTTGAGAGGTCGAGTGGTGATATGGCGCCTTCTGTTTTGGCAGCTTCCAGCAAACGGTTATATCGTTCTTTATCCATTAAATAATCGGCTTTGCTCCTGGCATATTTCTCTTTTGCCTGCATGGCAGCCTGTAATAATTCCGGCGCTTCAAGGGTCATTAACAAACTCCCCTTGGCTACTTTCGAACCAATATCAACAGAAACGTTTTTCACATATCCATTGACTTTAGGAAAAATGCTGACTTCCTGGTAGGCGGTCAATTGAGCAGGTAAGCGTACGGTGGACGAAACGCCTGCTTTTTGTACTATTGCAGTTTGATAGGTTGAATCAGGCGTTGCCGGTAACGGTTTTTTTTCCTCTGCCTTATTTTCCGTGCAGGAAACTATTATACTGCATGTTATTATTATTCCGAAATATTTCATGATGCTGCTATTTTAATTGTTGAATGTTCAGGTAAAAGGGATACTGAACTGAGTGATGATTTTTGTCTGACCCATCCATACACCAATGGCACTATAAATAATGCTGCAAACGTAGAGGCTATCAAACCGCCGATTACCGCACGACCTAACGGAGCAGACTGGTCGCCTGCTTCTCCGAAACCGCTTGCCATGGGAATCATTCCTGCAATCATTGCAAGACTTGTCATCAGGATCGGCCTCAGCCGGATACTGGCTGCAACGGTTGCGGCTTTGAACGGATCCTTATATTCGAGGCGTAATGACTCGGCGTTGGTGACAATCAGTATGGCGTTAGCAACCGATACGCCGGTGCTCATAATGATACCCATATAAGACTGGAGATTCAGTGTCGACCCCGTGAGCAGCAAAAGAATCATGGCGCCTGTTAAAACCATGGGCACAGTTGATAACACGGAAATGGCAACACCGAATGATTGATAGTTTGCCATTAATAATAAAAGGATAACGATGATGGCGACGATGAGGCCGTTTTGCAAAGAGCTTAATGTCTCAGTCAGAAGAGATGACATGCCTTTTACTTCTGTAATTAATCCTTTCGGGGGAATGCCGGTGTCTTTTAATGCTTTTCGAACCGCGGCCGTTGCAGTACCAAGATCTTTTTTATAAATGTTGGCGCTGACTGTTAAAAATCTTCGCGGCCCTGAGCGATCATACTCTCCGGGTAGAGTATCTAACGTTATCTGCGCTACATCCGATAACACCGGTCTCATTTTGCCTTTTACCAGTGAAACTGATTGCAACTGGTCCATCAGAGTTCATGATATACTCAGGAACCTGTACCTGTACCTGGTAAGTGTATGCGGTTCTTGCATCGAGCCATTGTACTTTCTCGGTAAATCTGCTGGAAGAAGTGGCATCTGTCATGCTCTTTGCTACTTCGTTCAGGTTGAGTCCCATTTGTGCAAGCTTGTACCGGTCTACGGTAATCTTGAAAGCCGGAAATTTTAACGGCTGCGCAATTTGTACGTCGCGCAGGAAATTTATCTTTTGCATGTTGCTTTTAAGCTGCCGGGCATACCGGGTAATGTCATCATAATTTTTTCCTGCTACTCTTACTTCAATCGGGGTAGACGCACCCTGGGCCATTATCTTTTCCGTTAGCTCGATTGGTTCAAAGGAGATAGAAATACCATTCAGCTTTTGTTTAACAGCCATTCGCAACGTTTCTTTCAGATCGTCCATCTTCACCTTATAATTTTCATCCAGGTTTATCTGCAGTACAGCTTCATGAGTACCACTGTTGAAAATGTACAGGTTACTGGAACCATAGCTGCTTGGTATAAGACCAACATATCCCGAACTGATTGCAACATGATTATTGGTAATGCTATCAATGATGGCGAGAACCGTTTTTACATCTGTTTCTGTTCTCTCCAACCGTGTTCCATCGATTTCTTTGATACGAAGCTGCAGCTGGCCATTATTTGTTTTTGGTAAAAGATCTTTACCGATGATCATAAAACAAATCGCTGCTGCAGCTATTACGATCAACAAATAAGACGTAACAATAAATTTTCTTTTCGGCATCCATTTTTCCAGGCGTCTTGCTAAAGCTATTTTCAATCGTTGGAAAAAATTGTTTTCCTCAGGATGTTTTTTGTCCTGGGCATTGTGTTCATTTATTTCATCTACTTCGTTGTCATTAAGGTGCCATGCCGTGCATGTGCGTGCAAGCTGCCATGGTGATATTTAAACAGCTCCGCTTTCAATAGCCAGTTGCTTATAACGGGAACGAGCATTTGCGCAGCGGCAAATGACACGATCATTGAAAAGCCAATGGATAAGGATAGCGGAAGGAACATCGCGTTTGGAACACCGGTCATAATAAACGCAGGGGCAAACACCGCCAGGATACAAAGCAGTATCAGTAGCAGGGGAAACGAGATTTCCTCGCAGGCATCCAGTATCGCCTGTTGCTTAGCTCTTTCCCATTTCGAGATGCTGATGGATGTTTTCAATAGTCACAGTCGCCTGGTCAACCAGCACACCGATGGCAAGTGCAAGTCCACTCAACGTCATGATGTTGATCGTTTGTCCCGCAAGAGGCGCAGGCAAAGACAGCGCTTAAGTATGGAAACAGGAATGGTGATCACAACGACAAGACTGCTTCGCCAGTCTTTGAGGAACAACAGCACCATCAAGCCCGTAACATCGCGCCCAGCGCACCTTCGGTTATCAGACTTTTTACTGCATTTATAACAAATACCGATTGATCAAATTCGTAGCTCACATTTACATCATCCGGCAATAGATTTTGCATTTCCGGAATCTTCGATTCTTCAAGACTGAACAACACTCCAGGTAGATGCATCGGCCGTTTTTACAACGGGGATATAAACGGATCGTTTGCCATTGATCAAGGCATAATCTACTGTTATGTCAGTGGCGTCAGCGACAGTTGCTACATCGTGTATAAATACCGAAGCAGGTACCGCTGGTAACAATCGGAATATCTTCAAACTGTTCTACTTTTTCTTCGAGAGTAATTAACAGTTGTTACATACATCATGCTATCCAATTCGAATGTTACCGGAAGGACGTCATGGCATTGTTTTTTGAAATCGCTTCGACAACCTGGTCGGTGATAAATTAAAACGCCTGAGCTTTTCCGGGTCAACGCTCACCACGACTGATCTCGCGTTCGATCCAAATGGCGGCGGCGCTGATAAACCCGGTACCGTTGCAAACATGGGCCGTATCCTTGTTGCTGCGAGGTCATATATTTCTTTTAAGGATTTACTGTTGCTGCTGAATACCAACTGACCAACCGGCAATGATGACGCATCAAAGCGGATTACCTGCGGCGGCAATGCACCGGGTGGAAAAAACTTTGTGACCCTGTTTACCTGCAGCGCCACCTGTGCAGACGCTTCGGCCATATCGGTGCTTTCATAAAAAGAAAGTTTGATTAACGTTAATCCCTGTATATTTTTACTTTCAATATTCCTTATCCCGTTTACGTAGAGGAACTGGTCCTGCATTCCCGTTGAAAAAAATCCTTCCATCTGTTGCGGTGACATACCGCCATACGATTCGATCACGTAGATAACCGGAAGATTGAGTTTTGGAAAAATATCAACCGGTATCATTCGTATCGCCATAATGGAAGAGAGCAATAGTCCTGTAAACAACACGACGATCGTAACAGGCCTTTTCAATGCTGTCCGTACCATGTATAATCAGTTTATAGAATTAATAAATTGAGGCAGATAGCCTGAGGCTTCTGCTTTATCCACTTGTGCCAGGTACCAATCGCTGATCGTCTCGATATAATCTGTTTGCGAACGGTAAAGCACAAACGAAGCGTTCGTAAGATCGACGAGTGAAATAATACCGGAACGGTACTGTGCCAGCTTTTGCCGGTAGGTTGCTTCTGCTGCTGATAATTGTACCGGCAGTTGAAGCATATTCGCTTCTATCATTTGCAATGCAACATCTGATTGCTTTAATGCTGATTGAACAGTCAATTGCTGTTGTTGCAATCGCGCTTCCGCAGCCAGCGATTCAAATTTGCTGATCCGCAATTTGTCTTTACGATAAATGCCATTGAAGAGATCATAGGTAAAAGCGACTCCTGCGCTATAATTGAATCGTTGATAGCTCAACCCCATCGACAGCGATTTATACTGGTCGCTGAACTGAATGCTGGATCCTCTTACCCACGCACTACTGCTTAAAATTATTTTTGGTAAATACGTTTTGCGGATAACTTTATCTTCGGTAGTAAACACATCCCTGTAGCGTAAAAAATAATTTATAACAGGGTTATTTATGCTATCTGCGGGATAATTTGTACTTGTCGTAGTATGAATAAACCGGTGTGCCGTGGTATCAATCATCAATCTGTCAGCTGATATACCTGTAAAAAATGAGAGCTGTTCTTTCAATTGATTGATACGTCCTTCGGTTTGATTAAAGCTGATAATCGTTTTCGATAACTCCGCTTTGGCTAATGATGAATCTGCACCCGCATTGATACCGCTTGCTGTTAGCGCTTTAATTATCGTAAAAAGCTGTTTATAGCGGTCAATGTTTTGTTGATCGGCGGCCAGCCGGTATTCATTTTTCAACAAGGAAAAATAGATTCTCGCAACCGATGATTCGAGCAGGTATTCCTGTCGCTTTATGTCCGATTGCTGGAGATCCGCATATGCTTTTGCCTGCTGAATTTTGGCACGATTCAATCCAAAATTGAACAACTCGTATTCACTGTAGAGTACGCCGATGTTTCCGGTTGCCGGTTGAAGATTATTTTCTTCTCTGACGCCCGCAGAAGTAGAAGGCGTAATTCCATAGGTGAAATAACTGCCGGCTAATGAATTATCAGAGCCGATATTTACCTGTTCACTGATGCGCAATTTGGGAAGAAAGCTGTGCCTGGTGTCCATTATGGCTGCGTCAGCAGCCTGCGACAAAGCCTGTTTCTCCAGTATTGCAGGCATGTATTTTCTTGCGCTGTCAGTTAGTGCGGCGAGAGAATAATCCTTTCCCTGTGCACAGACCGGATCTGCTGAAACTATTGTCAGTAAAACAGATATACAGCACAACTTCCATCCTGGGAAAGTTGTCATTTGAAATTTTTATGTTTGAAAATTGTTGTTAAGCGTTGAGTGGATCAGCTTAACGAGGGCGGGCCGCGTAGTGATGTAGCCAGTATAAAGGAGATTAGTAAATAATCTTTCGGTGTTGAAAGACTATCCCTGCTGATATATTTCAGGGGCGTTCCGGCAAGGGGGTTAAATTGGCTTTCAGCCAAAGCAGGCTGAAAGCGTTTATTGAGGCGAAGATTGGTTTTTTTTGCGCGATCTTCTTTCGCCGCAAAAACTTTTCCCTTCTCTATTGATTGATGAAACGATATAGATGTGACCGGGATGCTGGTATTATCCGGGCCAGTGATGCAGGAAAACTGTACCAGAAAAAAAACTGCATATAACGACAACAAAATACAATGCCGCAATATGGATGATAATTTATGTACAGTAAAGTTCATTCGTTACAAAAATAGGGAAAAGCGATTAAGCTGGCTTCTAACCTGCAGACGGCTTCAATTTCTGAAAATCTATCCAGCCAACTTTTAAAAAAAGATAAAACGGCTGTTTCAATCGACCAATGCTCGGGATAAGCGGAAGATTCAATGGCTCAAAAAGGCGGTTCAGGATTATTCAGCATACCTAAAATCTTTTAGCAGCTTCTTTCAAGATATGAAAGCCTTTCGGCCTACGAAAATTATTTTCAGAAAATATGGAGGATAGCGAAAAAATCGAGATGAAGAAAAATGAAGGGTTATCATGAACCTTACCCCACAGGGTCCGGTGAATTTTATAAAACCTGGTAAAAGATTAAACGGTTTTTGCTCGGTGTAAAGTCAACATCACTCATTCAATTTTCCAGGCACCAGACATTCTTTTTGTTGCCGATAGCGGCGAAGAAATGATACAGAAGATAGCAACTGCCGGTCCACCGGATATTTGTGCAATCGATGCTGACATGCCCTACGGGGATGGCTTTACAACCGGGCCGCAAATCAAAAAGAAATGGCCGTCTGTAAAGATAGTTATCATGGCACTCTTCCCGCATAATGAAATGACAGAGGGGTTTCGTGAACCCGGTGCAGATGCTATTCTTTCAAAAAGTGCGGGCCTTGGGGAGATACGAAATACATTTTCCCGTTTGCTGCAGGTTAATAATAACGATTATGGATTGACGAACATAAATTGAAAGCAACTTCCCCTCTGGGCTTGGTGTATCATTTTATGCGCCTGGTACTATCCCATTTAGCGCTGCTGGAAACAGATCAAGACACTGTCAGAAGTAATGGGATGTGGCGCTTTCGGAAAAATAAGAAGATAAAGCCGGGCATCTTCCGTTGGTGCTCCTTTGCGAATACTGGTATTCTAGTTTTTTCATTGATGAAAAGGTTTTCGCTTCTTGCATTTAATAAAGTAAGTTTTTTCGCAATCTCTCTTAGCTGTGCAAACATGGTAAATCCTCCCGGCATCCGTCAGAATGCGCATACGTCACTTTATGAATGTTGAGTGTAACGAAAATTTTATTGGAACGGTTAATTCCACAGCAACAGCCATTCGGGAACAAATAATATTTTGAATTACTAATAATATTAGTAGATGCATTTTCATGCCGGTAGCAATGACAGGCATAATACAACACCTGCAAAAAGAAATTATGAAATCGCCAGCGGGAAGGATGGTGAAAATATAAAGAAGATTCAATGGGCAAGAACAATACTGGGGGCTAAAATTCATCCTTATCAGATGGATACATCAGGTTTGAAAGTTTATGCAGGAAAGTTTGGAGATGAAACCTTAAACTACAATGCCGGTGCTTTATATGTGCGGGGGAAAAGGGGTAACCTTTCCCGCTTAATTCCGTTATCGCAACCAAGTTTTAGACCAGTAGATATTGACTATTACAAATCGGAATTTTAAAAAATGCGACTGGCAGGTAAGCTATGATGACGGATTTATGAGAACTGATAAAAAAGAAGAATAATACGGTTTCTTTTAGCATGCCCAGGCAGCAGCATCCCTCTATGTTCAGTTTTTCCGGCTGTTCACGTAACCTGAACACCTGATATTTTTGAACAGAATCAGGTACCGCAGAGGCATGCATTTTCTGCCTTTGATTTCCAATCTCTTATATGTATTTGTTTATTAATTTGATAAGTTTACGAATCGTAAACAAATAAAATATGTAAACAATAAAAGTAAAATACTACTTTTGTTTACATTTTATATCCGTATACGAATCGTATTCGGGTAAAATTTGTAAACAATGGAGCCACAAAATATACAAAATCAGGCGATAAAACATCTCTGGGAAAACGTGGGGGTCATCGCCCGCTGGCATCCCCGGGAACAGGACAACCTTGACGGGGCGCTGGACTTCACCTTCCACCAGCAACGATTTGAATTCCCTGCACAGGTCAGGGTAGAACTGCGCAAGCAAAATATCCCCCAGTTAATTTTGGCGAAGAAAGCCTACGGCGATGTGATGGTACTCGCCGACTATCTGCCCCCCACTGTCAAAGAGGAAATGCGGAAGGAGGGAATCAATTATATCGAGGCAAACGGAAATATGTATCTGAAAAAAGACAAGCTGTTTTTCTATCTGGACGGAAAAAAGGGGGTACCTGTGGAAGCAGCACCGACGGGCAGGGCCTTTACCAAAACAGGATTAAAATTTCTATTTCATTTACTGGTGAAACCGGAATGGCTGGGCCTCACCTACCGCGAATTAGAAGAAAAAACACTGGTCGGATTCGGCAATCTGAATGTGATTATAAATGATCTGAAAGAACAGAACTTTATCGTAGCCGAAAACAAAAGAAAGATGAAACTGGTAAGGAAAAAGGAACTTCTGCAAAAGTGGATGGATGGGTACGCACTGAAATTAAAACCAAAATTGCATGTCGGTAACTTTGAATTCCTGGATAACCTGGACGTACTGAATTGGAAATGGGAAAACGTAAAGTTAAACACAGCACTCACCTGCTGGGGGGCCGAAGTGGCAGGGGCTATACTCACAAACTACCTCAAGCCGGAGAAGCAACTATTATATACAGAAGAAGGTCGCATGGACTTTATAAAAAACTATCGCATCATACCGGCAAAGGATGGCGAACTGGATATGTACCGGCGTTTCTGGAACCCGGAGATCCAGGAAAGAAAAGAGATAGCACCCTATTTGCTAGTCTATGCGGATTTAATGAATACAGGTGACCGGCGTTGTATGGGAGCAGCAAAAAAAATATACGATGAGTGGCTACAGGATAAGTTCTGATAAATTAAGATTACCGCAGGGCGGGATTGAAATGCTGGCTGAACTGGAAAAGGCCTTTGAGAAATTCAAAATTGATTTCTATCTGGTCGGCGCTATTTCAAGAGATGTCTGGTTCACCGGTATCCACGGAATACGTCCGAAACGGTCAACGGCCGATATCGATTTTGCGGTACTGATCCATGAGAAAGGAATATATGAAGAGCTGAAAGATTCCCTGCTGGCGACTAAAAAATTTACATCCTCGCATGACAACGCGTTTGTCCTGATATATGAGGGAGGTTTGGAAGTTGATCTCTTGCCCTTCGGCGAAATAGAAGATGATAACCGCACGGTAAAGATTCAGGGAACCGGGTATACCAGTATTCACGTGGATGGCTTAAGTGAAGTCTACCGGTCAGGATTACCCGAAGTGGAGCTGGAGGGGCATCAGTTCAAATTTTGTACACTTCCCGGTATTATCATTCTGAAATTGATCGCCTGGGATGACCGGCCGGAAAAAAGGAGAGATGATATAAAAGATATCAGCGAAATCATGGATCATTTCTTCAATATGAATTCGAATGATATTTGGGATAATCATTTTGATTTATTTGAAAAGGAAGACGCTGATCTCAGGGAAATAGCCGCAGAAGTAATTGGCCGGAAGATGCGGAAGATATTGCTTCTCGACAATAGCTTGTTTGAAAGAATAGCAGGAATTATACAAAGGAATATTCAACAGGCGGGTGATAGTCCGATGGCCTTGATTATGACTGAATATTTTGATAATACGATTGAAGCAGATATCCGGCTGCTGGAATTTCTGCTAAAAGGGCTTCAGGGTTAAAAACAGGGTGGCCGCAACATGAACCGTGGTACAAGAATCTATCGTATGGTTAAAGATCTGGTGGAGGGTTTGGCGGAATGTGAACAGTTTAGACCTCCTGTCAACTCTCATGTGTCATAGCGGTCAATTTAAATTTTCTTTGGGTAAGGTTTCCGTAAATAAGTAAGCCGACGGGATGAATGAGCGGGCCTTTTTAAAGGAGTCAACCAATAACTGGGCAAAAGGGGAAATACAGTTTGGATTTAACTTATCCAGGATCTTTCAATTGAAAAAGAAGAAGTAGTCAATTGATCTTTTCAATGACCGCAACCTGATAAATGATAATCGTTATACTGAATCCTTAATTATTTATTTCGCTGCCAGTTGATTTTTCGACCAAGAATTATTTTATAAACAAACCGGTCTGTTGATTGTGTGACGCCGATGCCTGCACCCATATTGAATTCCCATTTGGCGTTGTTCAGCAAGTCATAAGCCATAAAGATGGCATCGCTTTGCTCGGGCCATTTTTCAAGACTGTTGACATAGCCGATATCTCCATAATATTCGATACCAAGTCCGGCATTTTTTGCGATCGTGTAGTATAACTTAACATTGGGCTCGAAAGTCGGTGTCGATTTATCATACCGGCTTTTCAATGAAATGCCCAACGTAGGATTGAGCGAGACATACCATTTCTGCCATTGTTTATCAATAATGGGTCTTATTTCGATACTCCAGGTGCTCGAAGAATAATCAGCCCGCTGATACCCTATTTCAGTTGACAGACTGAGACCCACTGGCAATTGCCATTTAGCAGGCGCCATAATTCTTGGGCGCAGATGGCTACCCACCACCTGGTATCCGTGGCCTGGTACATAAGCCGTAAACAAATAGGCTCCAATCTCAAAATTGCTTGTAATGCCTGTGGTAATTTCTAGTGTTTCGTGCAGGGCATGGTTGCTGGGCAGCACGCCCTTTGTCTGATTTTTATCGCCATCAAATGTATAATTGCTGTGTAATTCAAACATGGTGGTTTTAGGCAACTGTGTTTGTGAACCATACACCTGTATTTCATAATTGTCCTGGGAAAAAAGTTCGCATGATAAAAAAAAGAGAATACTACTAAATAAAATTCTTTTCATTCTTTACAAAATTAAACACTTAATTAGAATTGTGATATTTAAATCCGCATGATAGAGATCATACCGAAAGTTAATCCTGGTCATTCAGAAAGGATACTACCAGGTCTATTTTAGTGGCATGCAACACTCCAGGTTAGACCCTGTTCTGATCAGAAAGTATAACAAACCGGTCCCCCGATATACAAGTTATCCGACCGTACCTAACTGGCATGAAAAAATCGATAAAGGCCGCTGGCTGGAATTGTTTTCGGATAGCTTTCATGCGAACAATCCTGGGAAAGGTATCTCATTGTATGTTCACCTTCCCTTCTGTGAATCCCTGTGTACCTATTGTGGTTGCAACAAGAAGATTACCGGCAATCATTCCGTTGAAGAGGAATATATAGCAGCCATCGAAAAAGAATGGTTGCTCTACCGCAGTACGATGAAACAGGTACCGGTAATACAGGAATTACATCTTGGCGGTGGTACGCCAACATTTTTTTCACCGGAGAATCTTGAGCGGCTCACTAACTTTATCCTCAACAGGAGCATCCGGCATCCCAACTATGATTTCAGTATTGAGGGACATCCCAATAATACCACGGAAGACCATCTGAAACTTTTATTGAATGCCGGGTTTCGCAGGATCAGTTATGGCATCCAGGGACCTGGACCCGGTTGTACAACGAATGATCAACCGCGTTCAGCCTTTTGAAAATGTGAAGAAAGCCACAGACAGTGCCCGAAAGACCGGGTTTAAATCAATCAATTTCGACCTTATCTACGGTCTTCCCCGGCAAACCATACATTCAATTGCTTTTACAATTGAAAAGATACTTTTATTAAAACCAGACCGGATCGCTTTTTACAGTTACGCGCATGTGCCATGGGTCAGCAAAGCACAACGACTCTTTGATGAGGGCGATCTGCCAGGTCCGGAAGAAAAAATCAACCTTTATTTATACGGAAAGTCCATGTTGTTGAAGGCAGGGTATGCCGATATCGGAATGGACCATTTTGCGCTTCCGCATGACGATTTATATAAAGCGTGGTCATCCGGAAAGCTTCACCGGAACTTTATGGGTTATACCACATCACAATCGGATGTATTACTCGGTCTCGGGGTATCGGCTATCAGTGATGCGGGTAACGGCTATGCCCAGAACACAAAAAGCCTCCATGACTATTATTCGCAAATTGAGGGTGGTAACCCCGCTGTTTGGAAAGGTTACGAGCTCGATGCGATTGATGCATCCTTCAAAAAATATATACTGGATATTACCTGTAAAGGATATACCAATTTCCGGAAAGAGCATAACGATCTACTGGAGGAATTTGTATTTCCCGAACTGGCCGTATATGAGAAAGACGGGTTACTTGAAAAAACAGTCAACGGTATACAATTGACGACGCAGGGGCATTATTTCATCCGTACCATCGCGAGCGCCTTTGACCTGCATTTACATGGTCAGCATCAAACCAGAACGCTTTTCAGCAAAAGTATTTAATGGCAGTTGAGGGCGCTGCCGGTTGTAGTCTGCGTCAGCTGCGGACTGATGAACGTGATACCCAGATTCAATCCTCTTAGTATAAGCAATACGCCCGCGAGAGCAATAACATAAGGAACCGCTCTTCTGAAGAGCACTTTGCTCTGTGGTCGCAGCCATTGTTTGCTGTAAGCTACCACTAGCATAGCCGGCAAAGTTCCCACACCAAAACATGCCATAAAAGAAACACTTTGGAGTAACTGGCTATAGGACAACGTAGTAGCAATTGCGATATACACCATGCCGCAGGGAAGAAGTCCATTGGTAATCCCTAATAAAAGGAACCCCCTTATTCCGGCATCCGTTTTCATTAGGCGAGACATGAGTCGTTGCAATCCTGTAAAGAATGAATGCAGGAAAGTGACCTGGATGGTATATCGCCTGATAAAATATAATCCTGCCAATATAAGAATCAAACTTCCAATAATAACGGATACCCATTGCTGTATACCGGCGATATAAAAACCTCTTCCGAGCAGTCCGAAAATAAGCCCCAGGCTGGCATAGGTGATGATTCTCCCCAACTGGTAGAGGAGTATGGAAATGAATCGCATTCGTTTTGATAAGTGTAACGTGGGCAGGGCGAGACTCAACGGTCCGCACATGCCAATACAGTGTATGCTTCCGGCAAGTCCTAACGTCAAACCAGCTAAAAGGATCGGCAGCATCAGAGGATGGAGAGTTTATTTTCTGAATAGTAATTCCTACCGGCGTCGAGCCAGTCAATCTTCACCGTATAATAGCCCGGTTTCAGCTGGTGTTGAAAGCTTTGTTTTCCTTGCACCAGTTCCAGCGAAAACCGGCGGTCTTTTTTTGAATCAGCAGCACAGTAAAAGTAGACTGTTCCCGAAACATTCCTGTTCAGTAATTCCACGGGCATTTGCAGCACAATGGAGTCCCCCGATTGTTTTACAATCGGCATTGCACTGAGTGCATTGGCGTGGTTTGTCCCGTCGATGACTTCCTGGTAACGCAACTCACTTTTATAGTAATCTTTATCGACCAGTTCAAATTCTGTTTTAAAGGCCCGGTAGGCGAGATAGCTCATCATTGCAGCGAATGCAATAAAAACAACCGTCAGTTTATGTCCCCAGTTCATACCAGATTAATTTAAAATTTTGTAAATGGCCCCATGAAATTTGTCTGCAGCACAGTAATCTGCTTTGTCCCTTCATAAAGCCCTATTTTCAGGTTTATCTTTCTTTTCCGGATTGCCGTTTTCGGCAGGATAATAAAAAAAGAGCCCTTGCCCTGGCCTTCTTTTTTTACCTGTATTGGTTGACCTTCTGCTTCGATGATTCTGCCCGGAAGATTGATCAGTTTCAGGTTCAGGGGTACATCGTTGAGTGTTTTATTGATGACTTTGATCGTATACAGGTTTGAAATGCTGTCTTCTCCTCTTTCCTGGTACAATATTCCCGGTGCCCTCACAATGGTTCCATCCACATTTTTTCTTGTGATGAGCAGAAATGAAAGCAATCCTGCCAGCAGGAGCAACAGTACCGTATAGAATCTCATTCTTCCGGTATACCGCAAATTGGTTCCGGTTGAAATATTATTTTCAGACGCGTAACGAACGAGGCCGGTCGGACGACCGATCGCTGACATCATTTTATTGCAGGCGTCGATGCAGGCGGTGCAGCCGACGCATTCCATCTGCGTACCATTCCGTATGTCGATCCCCGTTGGACAAACCTTGACGCATTGAAAGCAATCAATACAGTCGCCAATGGGATCTGCGTTGGCAGTTGCCTTTTTGAATTTGTCTCTTGGTTCCCCGCGCTTATAGTCATACGCGACGACCATTGAATTACGATCCAGTAAAACGCTCTGGAGCCGGCCATAGGGACATATCACTGTACAGGCCTGCTCCCGGAAATAAGCATAAACAGCATAAAAAACACCCGAAAATAACAGGATCGAAAAAAGACCCCCGATATGTTGAGTTACAGGTTCGGTGATGATTTGTTTCAGGGCATCTATACCGATGATATAGGAAAGAAAAAAATTAGCGATAACAAAAGCCAGCCCGTAAAACGCAAGGTGCTTCGTTAATTTCTTCCTGATTTTGCCGGCCGTCCATGGACTGTTTTTCAGCAATTTTTGTTTCGCTGCATCGCCTTCGATCCAGAACTCGACTTTGCGGAACAGCATTTCCATAAATATCGTCTGCGGGCAAACCCATCCGCAAAATAACCGGCCAAATGCTGCTGTAAACAATACGACAAAAACAATAAACGTAATCATGGTCAGGCCGAAAATGAAAAAATCCTGCGGCCAGAAAATTTTTCCGAAGATGATAAATTTTGCATCGGGAATATTAAACTGGAACAAGGGGCGGCCATTCATTTTTATAAAAGGCAGGGTAAAAAACAGCGCGAAGAATCCGAGGCTGACCCAGGTACGGATGGAATAAAATCTCCCTTTCGGCTTCTGTGCGTAAACCCATTTCCGTTTGCCTTTCGCATCTACAGTAGTTAACCTGTCGCGGAATGATTCTTTGACAGCTGTTGCGGATTGGTTGTCTGTAATTGTATTGCCTGTTTCCATATCTACGCTAAAATCTTCATTATTTCATTGCTGTTTTTGAATCCTTCGCGGTCGTATCGGTTACGGGTTTACTAACCGGGTCATCCTTATATAATTCGCCCTGCGGAGCTTTGGGATTAGGAGGATTGGTGCCTTTTAATGATTTAACATAGCTGGCCACTTCTGCAATCTCTTTATTTGAATACGTAGTTTGCCACTGCGGCATCGCATTGATCCCGTAGCGGATCGTTTTGAAAACGCTCCTGATATCTCCACCATGCAGCCAATAGTCGTCCGTTAGATTAGGACCGACATCCCCCGCGCCGGTTTCTTTGTGACAGGCAACGCAGGATTTTGTAAAAATTAACTTCCCGGCAGTTAAATCATCCTGGGCCGTTAATAAAACGACCGTGTTTTCATCAACTGACTCTCCCTTTTTTTTCAGGTATTCTTTAATGTCGGCATCAGCGCTGGCTACTGCTTTCTGGTATTCTTCAATGCTGGAAGGCCCTGTATGTGATATATGAAACCGCCACAAATAAATACAGCCTGCTATAATGGTCAGGTAAAAGCCATAGAGCCACCATGGCGGAAGGCGGTTATCGAGTTCGCGGATACCATCATAGTCATGGCCCAAGTCGATGTCAGCTTCCTGTTCCACCGGCTTGAACCGGTTAAATTTTGACCACCAGGATAACCCTTTTTTCTTCATCAGCAGGAGTTGATCAACCGCAAGCATTTTCTGACTTTCTTTTTTCAGTAGAATCCGGACATTCATCAGTAATACCAGTATCACCAGGAGCTCAAGGAAAATAACTGACATCATCATATAGAAAGCAAACGTTGACACCCCTCCGACTGAAGAAGAGGTTGTCGCATCCGTAGCAGTAGTTTGGGCGAACAGCCTGCTACCTACAAGGAGGCAGAATATAGTTGCTGCTGCCGCGGGCACTTTAGTCGCGGACGTTTCTTTTTTTTCTTTCTGCATTCTGAAATTGGCTGCACCAACCAAAACACTGCTGAGTACCCCAATGACAATCAATAGTACAACCATCAGGGCAAGCAACCCCATCGCCAAGGGATTACTATATAAAGAACTCTCCGTTGAGCCTGCGGCCTGTGCCGGCTGAACTCCCAGGAGTATAAAGCCTGGCAGCAACAATAAAACATATCTGAGTTTAGGCATTGATAAAAGCATGGTCTTGCAGTTTTATATCCTTAATTATCCAGTGGTATGCGGCTGATAGCGCTGAATGTTTTCTTGTTTGTTTTAAATACCCATGTCAGCATGAGCAGGAAAAAGACTACGAAAATGAGCAGTGACGATAAGCCGTATACATCCACGCCGCTTATTTTTTCGATATAGTGAATGAATTTCATTTGGTGGTAATTATTTGTTTTCAGCCAATGTTTGTTTGGGTTCTGCTTTGATATCACGGCCTACGCGTTGCAGATAAGCGATCAGTGCGATGATCTCCGCGTTTGAGGGCGTTTCAATCTTATCTTTTTTCAGGTTCGCAGCGATTGAATCCTCCTGAGATAGAAGGTCTTTATTGGCGATCTTATCATAGCCCTGCGGATAGGGAACTCCCAGCGTTTGCATCGCCCTGATTTTCGCGGCGGTTGAACCGGTGTCCAGTGCATTATCCAATAACCATGGATATTGCGGCATGATTGAGCCGGGCGACATTGACCTGGGATCATACATGTGATTGTAATGCCAGCTATCGGGATATTTTCCTCCTTCCCTCGCGAGATCCGGGCCCGTTCGTTTGCTGCCCCACTGGAAGGGATGATCATATACGAATTCACCAGCTTTGGAATACTCACCATACCTGGCTACCTCGTCCCGGAATGGACGGATCATTTGTGAGTGACAGGTATAACAGCCTTCGCGCACGTAAATATCTCTTCCCTGCAGTTCAAGCGGTGTATAAGGTTTCACACTCGCTATAGTTGGAATATTTTCCTTTACCAGGAAAGTTGGAATGAGTTCAATCAGTCCACCGATGGCTACAACAATTAAACTCAACACCAGCATTGTGACCGGTTTTCTCTCAAGGATGCGGTGCCAGTATTCTTTTTTATGCGTAATCTCTTTTATTAGCGGCGCTGCTTCAGCTTCTTCGTTTGCTACGAAACTTCCCTGGCGGATAGTTTTGTAAAGATTATACACCATCAATGTCGCACCAACGAGGTAAAGTGCTCCACCGATACTGCGCAATACATACAACGGTTTGATGTTGGTGACAGTTTCCAGGAACTGGAATTTTAACTGGCCTTCGGGGGTGAATGCTTTCCACATCAGGCTTTGTTCAAACCCCGCCCAATACATAGGAACAGCATAAATAATGATTCCGATAGTCCCGAGCCAGAAATGGTTAGTCGCCAGTTTTTTTGAATAGAGACTGGTCTGCCACATTTTTGGCACCATATAATACAGAATAGCAAAAGCCAGGAAGCCATTCCAGCCCAGACCTCCGATATGTACGTGCGCGATAGTCCAGTCCGTGAAGTGAGAGATGGCATTGATCGTTTTCAGGCTCAGCATCGGGCCTTCAAAGGTGGCCATGCCGTAGCAGGTGATGGCAACGACCATGAATTTCAAAACAGGGTCTTCCCTTACTTTATCCCAGGCGCCACGCAGGGTGAACAGGCCATTTAACATCCCTCCCCAACTGGGTGCAATCAGCATTACCGAAAACACGACACCCAGTGATTGTGCCCAGTCGGGTAACGAAGTATAGAGCAAATGGTGAGGGCCGGCCCAGATATAAATAAATATCAGTGCCCAGAAATGGATAATGGAAAGCCGGTAGGAGTAAACAGGACGGTTCGCTGCTTTGGGCAGGAAATAATACATTAATCCGAGAACAGGGGTTGTCAAAAAGAAGGCCACTGCATTATGTCCGTACCACCATTGGACTAATGCATCCTGCACACCTGCATACCAACTATAGCTTTTGAGAAAAGAAACTGGGATTTCAACTGAGTTTACAATATGCAGCAAGGCTACGGTGATCCAGGTTGCGATATAAAACCAGATCGCAACATATAAATGTTTTTCCCTTCTCTTAATGATAGTACCAAAGAGATTGATACCGAAAACAACCCAAACGAGTGTAATGGCGATATCAATCGGCCATTCCAGTTCAGCATATTCCTTGCCGGTTGTTTTTCCGAGGAGCAACGTGATTGCGGCAGCAGCAATAATCGCCTGCCAGCCCCAGAAGTGGAGCCAGCTGAGTTTATCGCTGAATAGCCGGGTCTTACACAAACGCTGCAATGAATAATAAATGCCCGCGAAAGAGGCGTTACCCACAAAGGCAAAAATGATCGCATTGGTGTGCAGCGGGCGTAAACGGCCAAACGTTGTAGGTGCAAAATTCAGGCTGACCTGCGGCAGGTAGATCTGAATGGCAACCCACAGACCGGCCAGCATGCCGACAATACCGAATAGGACGGTAGCATAACCAAAGGCACGGACAATCCTGTTATCGTAATAGAATTTTTCAACTTGCATGAGCGGGTTTGTTTATTGTTTTAGTTTGGTTGAAGAGGAAGGCTTGTCATCAAACAGGATCCTCGATGCGGGAGAAACGTCATCTTCAAACTGGCCGGTCCTGACTCCCCAGATAAATGCGAAAAGAAAAAGACCAGCTATGGATATACTTGCTATCAGCAAAATGATGATGACGCTCATCGGAATAGTTTAATCGGCCATAAAAGTATTAGCTGGATAAAGAGCAACATATAATCAAACTCACCAACAGGTATGATTCTGGTCATGTCCCATTATAACTTCCGTCTTATTTTCAAATTGAATGGGCTATGGCCAAACATTATTAGCGATTATGATTTTGATCATATCAGGAGGAAGGCATTTACTATAATTTGTGGTACCTGGCTTCATGTCAGGTCTTTCAGAAGTACCCGGCTTTCTTTTGATCGCCGGGTTTCTTTATTATTAAAGGGATTGTACAAGATTGCTATAACCGGAGATGTCTTGCATAATAGTTGCTGCTTCCAAAAGTCACCAATAAAATAGACAAAGAACTGCCCGGCATCAGTATTGCCGCAACGAGGGGAGAAAGAGTTCCCTGTGCAGCAAAAAAAAGACCGGTTACATTGTATAGAATTGACAGCATGAAACTAAACAGGACAATCCGTCGATTTGCCTTACAAATACGTATCAATTTGTCAAGTTTCCACAAGGTGCCTGCTTCCATAATCGCATCACTGGCCGGTGTGAAATTGTTGCTATATTCAGACAAAGCTATACCGGTATCGCTTTGTTTCAACGCGCCTGCATCATTCAGGCCGTCACCTATCATTACAACGGATTCTCCACGCCGCTGGAGGGATTTGATGTATTCCAATTTATCTTCCGGTGTCTGGTTGAATAGTAATGTTGTATCATTCCCCGTAAGTCGCGCAAGATTTTCTTTTTCTGCTTCATTGTCTCCCGAGATTACACTGATCCGGAAATTTTTTTTCAATGTTTTAATCAATTCAGGTATGGCACTCCGGTAATAGTTGCTGAACTGGAACCATCCCCATAATTCATCATCAAAACCTACGAAAACACAGGTCTTAGACGGTTCTTTCTGTTTACCAGTTATAAATTTGTAAGATCCTATTTTTACCATTGTATTTTTCACTATGCCCTCAATACCTTCTCCTGCTGTTTCCATGAATTCCCAGATTTCTGAAAGTTCGTTTTCATTTAGTTCCACCACTAATGCTTTACTTAAGGGATGACTGGACGATGCCGCAAGCGTGGCGATCTGTTGCTTTTGAATAGGCGAAAGGGAACGACCCATGTACTCAATTTTTTGTTGGCGAATGGAAGTCAGTGTTCCTGTCTTGTCAAAGACGATATGCGTTGCCGCTGCCATATTTTCGATCGTCTGTGCGTTCCGTAAAAACAGGTTGTTCCTGGAAAGGATTTTCAGAATATTTCCATTGGTCAGGCTATTGGAAAGTAGTAATGCACAGGGGCAGGCAATGATAAAAATAGCGGAGACTGCGGGCCATATTTTCGCTGTGTCATGAATGTACCAATAAAGTGAAGTCAGCAGGGCAATCCCCATAATAATATAGGTAAACCAACGGCTTAATAAGTGCACAAATGAAACTGCTTTATCTTCTTTGAGTTTTAATTCATCTCGGTTCCACAGCGATGTCAGGTAACTCTGGCTTACCTCCTTGACCACGAGAAGTTCAATATTTCCGCCTGTTTGCTTGCCTCCGGCGTAAACGAGTTCACCAATTTCTTTTCGAACAGTTGCGGATTCGCCTGTAACAAAGCTGTAATCGATAAACGCCTTGCCCCTTGTGAGGATCCCGTCTGCAGGAATTAATTCTTCGCTGTGAATGAGCAGGGTATCTCCCGACTTGATCGCGGGCAATGGACGTGTTGATTCCTTTTGATTTTCTATTACAGAGACAGCTACCGGAAAATAGGATGTGTAGTCGCGGTCAAAGGATAGCTGACGATAGGTCTTATCCTGGAGAACACGTCCTGCCAGCATAAAAAAGACGATTCCGGTCATGGAGTCAAAATAACCGCCGCCGCTTCCTGTGATTACTTCCCACGCACTTCTTATGAAAGTAATAATAATCGCAAGAGCGATCGGTGCATCAATATTCAGAAATTTATGGCGCAGGCTCTTCCACGACGATTGATAAAACGGGAAAGCAGAATAGAAGAAAACCGGTAATGCCAACATAAAATTCATCCAGCGAAAAATACTTCTGAGTTCTGTTTCGCTCGTGTCTATGCCGAGGTATTCCGGGAAACTCATCAGCATTATGTTGCCAAAACAGAACCCGGCTATGCCCAGGCGATAAATTAATTGTTTATTGATTCCCGGACGTTTTTCCTTTAGATCATTGAGACTGATATACGGTTCATACCCGATTTTTGTCAGTAGCTCGGCAGTTTTGCGAAGTGAGGTCTTTTTCCATTGCGTAACGACGGCGACTTCTTTTCTTGTAAAATTCACTTTGCTGGAAATGACTCCATCATCGAGGCGGTGAAGGTTTTCCAGCAGGTATAGGCAGGAGCTGCAATGCATCTGCGGCAAATAAAAACTGACATGCAGGAGTTCGTGATCTTTGAAACTGATGAGTGCTGTTTCGATTGAGGGATCATCCAGAAATGTGAACTTGTCGCCGCGGAGGTTTGTATTTTGCGGGATCCCAGGATTTTTATTCAGGTCGTAATATTCACAAAGGTCATTTTGATTAAGCAGATTATAAACCAGTTTACAACCTTCGCAACAAAACGATTTATCGCCAGTCCTGATTTTATTGGACATACAGGGTTCGCCGCAGTGATAGCAGCTTATTTTTTCTTTTATGCTCGTAGTTGTATGCATGGATTAAAAGATGCTGATAACTGGTGCTTAGTATTGGCACGACGTACAATGTTATACCGGCATTTCCTGACAGGGTATGATTTAATGTAGTCAGTAGTTGATTGTTATCAGGTGTTGGCATGAGTAAAGTCATTCACCAGCCTACCGTATTCTTATAATTTGTCCCCAAATATGAAAGCGTTACAGCCAACTCTAGCAGGAATCGAAATAAGCGCCAACTCCACTGTGAGTGAAATTGTCAGAGAACACTACCAGGCGGCGGCTATTTTTCAAAAATATAATATTGAATACTGTTGCGGTGGCCGGTGGCCGTTAGACATGGTGTGTATGATGAAAGGGATTGAATTCGGTCAGTTAAAAAAGGAGCTGCAGGATGTGACAAGGGTGACTACCCTTTCATTATACAGTTTGTATCACAACTGGACTGTCGATTTCCTGACTGATTATATCATAAATGTCCATCATGCCTACCTCCGTCACACTTTAGCCTCCACTGGAGAAATGCTGCGGCAATTTGCCGATAAGCATCAGAAAAAATATCCGGAGATGCAACAGGTCACCGGATTGTTTGAACAACTCAGCAGCGATCTTTTGACGCACCTACGACACGAGGAAGAGGTGGTTTTTCCTTACATCTGCCAGGTGATGCATGCGCACGAAAACAGCGATTCCTATGCTGCCCTGCTGGTGAAGACACTCCGGAAACCGCTCGATAAAATGATTCAGCAGGAACACGAATTCCTGGAAACGCCTTTACTGAAAATTCGCGAACTGACCCATAATTACGCCCAGCCCGAAAATGTGTGCATCAGTCACCTGGTTGCCCTTTCACGGTTAAAAGAGTTGGACAATGACCTGTTGCAGCATATTTACCTGGAAAATCATGTATTATTTCCTAAGGCTATACTGGTCGAAAAAGAGCTGCTGGGAAGATGAGCGATCAACGGTAGTGTATTGGCGCATAAATCTTTTGACAGATTAATATGCGATTTTGTAATTATCGACCGAAATCATATTCCCGACTGATTACCGTCACATTTTATCTATAGGGCCTTTCAGAAATTTGAGTTGAGCGCATCACTATTATCAACTTAATTTTTATTTATGAAAAAGAATATGGGAACTGCCGACAGGATCATTCGCACGATTGTGGCACTTGTGATTGTTTTTCTTTTTATACAAAAACAGATTACAGGTATTGTCGGTTATGTCCTGATAGCTTTTGCTGCGGTATTTCTGGTAACAAGCCTTTTCGGAACTTGTCCGCTTTATTCACTTTTTGGACTAAGCACTTGTGGCAAAAAGCAAACGATAAAAATCAACTAACTACCGGCGTTATAACGGGACGCTTAGAAACATAGATGCGGGTCATGCATGAAACTTACAGCCTGCGCAGGAGGACCGGGACAGGTGTTATTGACAACGAAAAGTTTTGCTGTAGCAAATACGATTCCCAGTCTTTTGGATATTTCAATGTTTGTAACAAAATACAAGTGAAATCAACGATACGGTAAAGCTGATGTGCAGATGCGAGGTCGGTTAATTTCCTATATTTATAACAAATCGCCTTACAATATATGCCACTCAGCCAAGGGTATGAACACCTTATTTC
The DNA here is from genome assembly GCA_049840875.1 of Chitinophagaceae bacterium. GTDB lineage: Bacteria > Bacteroidota > Bacteroidia > Chitinophagales > Chitinophagaceae > JAFDYH01. The sequence goes on from JASGJE010000019.1 coordinate 485,508, forward strand.
CTTATTTGAAAATGCGACGGAAGGAATTATTCTGACCGATAATTCCGGCGACATGATTCTCTTCAATCCTGCCGCAGAAAGAATGTTTGGTTACAAAAGTGCTGAAATTGTCGGCAAACCGATAGAACAGTTGATACCGGAACAATTTAAAGCCAGCCATCACCGGCTCCGGGAAGGGTTTTATAAGCAACCTTCAAACAGGGCAATGGGTCAGAACCGGGATTTGTACGGGAGGCGGAAAGATGGCTCCAATCTTCCGGTCGAAGTCAGCCTGAGTTATTATCGAAAGGAAGACAAGCTCTATGTAATTGCTTTCATTGTGGACATCACGCGCCGAAAGGAGATCGAAAAAAACATGAAACGGCAACAGGCAGAGCTCGAACGTATCAGTAATGAAATAAGAAAGTTAAATGCGGAACTGGAAATGAAAGTGGAAGAACGGACGATGATTCTTAAAGAGGCACTTCAGAAATTGGAAGAATCGCAGGTTGAGCTCAGTGAATCTCTTGATAAAGAAAAGCAGCTGAATGAGATCAAAAGCAGGTTTGTATCAATGGCATCACATGAATTCCGGACACCACTGAGCACAGTTCTTTCTTCCGCATCACTTCTTTCACGATATACCCACACAGAAGAGCAGGATAAACGGAATAAACATATTGAAAAAATAAAGAACTCTGTGAAACACCTCAATGATATATTGGAAGATTTTCTATCGCTGGGCAAACTGGATGAAGGGAAAGTACAGACACAATTGATACAATTAGATTTAAAAGAATCAATCGCCGATATAATTGAGGAAATGAAGCCGATGCTCAAACCATTGCAGCAGGTTGATTTTGGATTCACGGGAAAAGAATATATTTTTTCAGATAGGAAATTATTGAAAAATATTTTGATTAACCTGATCAGCAATGCTATTAAATTTTCAAGGGACGAAGGGCGGATCACGGTGAAAGCTGCTGTCGATGATCAATCCATTACACTAAAGGTAATGGACAATGGAATCGGTATCGGTGAGGAAGATAAGCTTCACTTGTTTTCCAGTTTTTTTCGCGGAGGTAACGCAATCAATATCCAGGGCACCGGTCTCGGACTACATATTGTAAAGCGGTATGCAGATTTACTCGGAGGCCAGGTCAACCTCGAGAGTCAATTGGAAGAAGGCACGACCGTTACTGTAACATTGCCCGCTCATCAACAATCAAACTATCAATAATAAATTAAGATAACTCCATGAAATCTGTTCTTGTTATAGAAGATAATGCTGACATACGGGATAATACAGCCGAGATTCTTGAAATGGCCGGTTATAAAACATTCACTGCTGAGAATGGTAAAAGGGGTGTCGAGATTGCGGCTAAAGAACGTCCCGACCTTATTGTTTGTGATATTATGATGCCTGAACTCGACGGCTACGGGGTACTTCATTTATTACGGAAGAACGCCGATACACAATATATACCCTTTATTTTCCTCACGGCAAAAGCAGAACGAAATGATTTCAGGAAAGGAATGGATATGGGAGCGGATGATTATATCACAAAGCCTTTTGAAGATATTGAACTCCTGAGTGCCATTGAAGTGCGATTGAAAAAAAATGAAGTGCTGGAGAAGAAATATGCCCTTTCACAAACGGGTATCAGTGAATTTTTAAAAGATGTCAAGGATGCCGGTCTTATTACTCATTTGTCATCGCAATATGAAATTGCAGCTTATACAAAGAAGCAAACATTATATCAGGAGGGAAAACGTCCGCGTTTTTTGTTTTATCTCATGAAAGGGAAGGTCAAAGGTTACAAAATACATGAGGACGGAAAAGAATATATCACTGATATTTTCACTGCCGGCGATTTTATCGGATATTCAGCACTCATAGAAAATACAAACTATGATGATACCGTGCTGGTTCTTGAAGATGCAGAGATTCTGCAGGTACCCCGGGAAGATTTCCTGGAGATGGTTTACGGAGACATCAACGTAGCAGCTCGGTTTATCCGCCTGATTACGCAGAATGTCAAAGAAAAAGAGTCACGTTTACTGAACCTCGCCTACAGTTCACTGAGGAAAAGAGTTGCCAAAGCCCTGACGGATATTCATAAGAAGTTCAATACGGAAGGCAAGGACAATCCGATTGAGATTTCGAGAGATGATATTGCACACTATGTCGGCACTGCGACTGAATCATTGATCCGTACGCTGAGTGATTTTAAAGCAGAAAGACTAATTGAAATAAAAGAGGGAAAAATCAAAATACTGGCGGAAGAAAAATTAAAGAACCTGGTGTTTTAAAATTTCCTATTGAACATACTGTTCTTTCAGGCGTTCTGAAATTCTTTTAATTCCGATAGCTCCAAACTAAGTTCATTTTGTTTCTGCAATGACCAGTGATTGGTCAACGTTGTTTGTAACCAACGTCTGTCGGCCTGCCGGAGTACCCTGGCCTTCAATTTAAATTTATCCCTTAATATGATTTCCAACTCATACAGCTTCATTTCCGGAACTACCTTAAGCACTCCGTCAGCTATCAAATACTGGTAGTCACCGATCCGGTTACCATGACCTTTTTTTGTATGCATGACCGGCCTTACGGAATAAAACTCCGGTTTCAGATAGGAGACATTCCGTTGAACTGGGTTTGGATTTCACTGATCAATACTGTCGGTTTTATATGCAATTCCATTTTTAATACAAACTTGTTTTTTGACCTGGCAAAAAAAATGATTTTCACCGGTGACGGCAGTGATTTTTATCATCCACATTAAATTTCGTCTACTGATGACGACAATCAGGTGGATAGCTAATGCTTGTCATTTATCATCCAATATAAAGCTGATATTTTGTGGTTATACTCTCAGTCAATGAACAGAGTTCATTTTATTATTAGCCTAATCGTAACTTGCGTTATTTTCACTTCCTGTACGTCAGGTTACGTTGTCAGAACCTGGAAAAATGAAAATGCATTTCCGGGTAATTATAACAAGATACTTATCATCGCCATTGTAAACCCTGCTGACAGCGCTTTACGGCGAACTGTTGAAACCAATTTTAAGAACAGTTTTCAGTCAGCCGGGTATACTGCACTTTGTTCCTTTGAAGAATTCGGGGCTTCGCTGCGGGACCTGGACCAGGAAGAAACATATAAAAGCCTGTGCGAGAAGGGTATCGATGCCATCTTTATAGCGGCGATTACAGACCGTGGAACAGGTTCGAAATTGGACTATCGTTCTTTGACTGATCCGGTAAAGTATTACTATGACCAGGTTTGGTTTTTCAAGGAGCATCAAAACAAGCTACCTGGTTTTACGGGTTCTCCGGGACCGGTAGCTTCCTGGGAAATGATATTGTTTGATCTTCCGACATTGCAGCCACATTATATCGCGCGGACGCCAATAAGTCAGCATATTATTGAAAAGAGTTTCGACCAACAATTCTGGGATTGCATGGTCCGGAAATTGCACAAAGATCGATTTCTTAAAAGGCGCCGGCCCCTGACAGTTGACAATCCATCATTGAAAGCTTTTTGATTTAAGTGCCCCTTGATATTAATCATTTGACCATGCGATGAAAGTCAGCGAAAAAAGAAGTCCGGTGGAATAGTTTTATCAAAAATACATTATGGAAAAAATTCTCCTGGTCGTCAATGCCGAGTTTCCCAATCATGACACCATCGAATTCGCCTGTTATCTTGCTAACCTTACCCGCTCGACGTTAACCGGCGTCTTTCTCGAAAACCTCGCGGAAGATGAAGTGATTGTTGTCCGGGAGGAATACGCAGGAAAGGAAAGGAACTGGGAACTGGATAACAATAGCGACTGTTACAGGGAAAAACATGCAACCATTGAAAAAAATATAAATCTCTTTATTTCCGCCTGTGAAAAACATTCTCTCCGGTATTCCATTCATACAGACACACGCGACCCTCTCCGGGAAACAATCGAGGAAAGCCGCTACGCGGATATACTGATTGTTGACCCGGCAATTACGTTCAAAAGACAAAACCGCAACGCTCCCGGCAAATTTGTTGCTTCAATTTTAAAAGACGCGCAATGTCCGGTCATAATAGCTCCACAGCACTTTGGTGGTATTGACGAAATCATATTTACGTATGACGGAAGCAAGGCTTCCTTCTTTGCCATTAAACAGTTCGCGTACCTTTTCCCTGAACTGGATGAAAAAAAAGTCATGGTGATCCATTCTGATGACACGAATGAAGGCGTTTTTATGAAGAACAAAAAATTCAGGGAGTGGATCAGTAATCATTATTCGTCAATCGGCTTTGAACGTTTTCAGGGTAATTCAGATAAAGAGCTTCCACTGAAATTATCTGAAAGAAAAAATGCAATGATTGTCAGGGGCGGTTCTGACTGGTCGCTGATTTCACAGTTAATCCGGTACAACGATTCGGAAGCTTTAGCCGCGAGCGGGTCACTACCCGTATTCATCGCCAATTACTGATTGCTATGGTACTTGCGGTAACGGCCTTTCAAAAGGCGATATGTTCAGGCGTCAGAGTGCGGCAACATGCCGGTAGCTAACTATTCAGCGCATTGTTAACGCCAACTCTCACGCGTCTATACAGCAAAACCCTGCCCGGCGGCAGGGTTTTCTAATAATCAAAACCATTCACCATTAAACATTATCCTTGAAAAATTGAATGCAATATAGCTATCCGTTATGTAATTCGGCAATACGAAAGTTTACCGGATTATATAGCCGCCATCACGCTATTTGTACTCTTGTCTTTGGGTTTATACCTTCTGAAAAAGAGCAATTTTAAGAGATCTGCCGAACAAACATAAGAAACCAGTATAATCAACAGCGCTAAAAACTGGCGAAGCGTAACGGGCGAAAAACCTAACACGCCTGAAAGCGGAGATAACGGTAAGAGTATGGCGACGGCGATAGCGGCCAAACTAGCCAACAACAACAGCCGTCCTGGTCTGCTCCTGATAAATGATTTTTGTGTCCGGATAACATATAAGATCAGCAACTGGGTCACTACCGATTCCAGGAACCAGCCTGTTTGAAAGGAAGCATCAGCGAGATGAAAAAATACATAGAGTATATAAAAGGTAATAAAATCGAAGATCGAACTGTGCAAACCGAAAACGATCATGAACCTTCTGATCATTTTTAAATCCCATTTGCCGGGCCGGCTGAGTTGTTCATCATCCACTTTATCGGAAGCGATCGCCAGGTAAGGGAAATCGGACAAGAGATTATTCAGCAGGATCTGTTTGGGTAGCATCGGCAGAAAGGGTAAAAGTACCGAGGCGCCGGCGACGCTGAACATATTGCCGAATATGGCGCTGGTATTGATAAAAATGTATTTCATTGAATTGAAAAAAGATCGCCTGCCTTCATAGACTCCATCTGCAAGCACAGAAAGATCTTTTTCAAGTAGTACAAAATCGGCAGCCTGTTTTGCAACGTCAACCGCATTGTTGGTAGAGATTCCGATATCAGCAGCGTTAATTGCAGAGACGTCATTAATTCCGTCACCCATATAGGCAACGGTCAGGTTCGATTTCTGTAACGATTTTATAATTGCTTCTTTCTGATGAGGTTCGATCTCTGCAAATACGTCGGTTTGAAGGGCTTTTACAACAAGCGCTTCCGGATATTGTCTGTCGATTTCATCGCCTGTAAGGACTACCGGATTTTTTATCCCGATATTCTGCGCGGCACGAATTGCCGAATACCGGTTATCCCCGGTAATAATCTTGACATGAATATGAAGTTGTTCCAGCCGATGGATTGAATTTCCGGCGCTTTCCTTTAACGGGTCCTCCAATAAAATAAATCCAAGGAACAGCATTTCTTTCTCGTCGCTCCGGCTCATCTTATCTCCCTGGAAATCTTTGCAAGCCAGCCCCAGCACCCTGTAACCGCTGTGGCAATACGCGACATATTTTTGGTCCATCAACATTCGCAACGTTTCATCTATGGCTTGCACGCCTTTTTCTGTATGCAGTGTGGTACACACTTCCGCTATATTACTGAATGCGCCTTTTGTAATGATCATGGACTGTTGCCTGTTGCTTACAGCGACGCTCAGTCGTTTGCGGATAAAATCATAAGGAACTTCATTGATTTTTTCATAACCCTGTAACGATTGATTCATTGAACTTATCGCTTCGTCAATAGGATTTTTAAACCCATTTTGCAGGGAAGCATTCAGCCATGCATAAAAGCGCAAACTATCACTACTCTTGCCGTCGATGTCAGTAATATCTTTAATACAAACATTTCCTCCTGTTAAGGTCCCCGTCTTGTCGGTGCAGAGTACATCAACTTCTCCAAAATTAAAAATGGATGACAGTCTCTTTACGATCACTTTTTTCCTCATCATGCGGCGCGCGCCGGCCGACATCGCAAGGGTCATAATTGCTGGCAATAATTCGGGAGCCATTCCCACCGCGAGTGCTAACGAAAATAAGATTGATTCAAAAAACGGTTTTTTAAAATAAACATTCACAAGCAAAATCACGATGGCAAGAATCACGGTGATCCGCAACAGGAAATATCCAAATCCCCTGATTCCTTTCTCAAACGCAGTTTCGGGCGTCTGTGTAAGACTATGTGCCATCTGACCGAATATGGTTTGAGCTCCTGTTCGTATCACCAGTGCTGTTGCCATTCCGCTCACTACATTTGTTCCCTGCCAGAGGCAATTGCTTTTTTGATTCAGCGGCATACTCTCTGCAATCTTCCCTTTTATTTTTTCAACGGGAAAGGATTCTCCTGTCAGACTGCTTTCATTCACATGTAATTCATTACTGTCTACGATGCGGCAGTCGGCGGGAATAATATCTCCCGCCTCCAATAACAGCATGTCTCCTGGAACTATCTCCCGTACAGGAACCTGTAACGCGCAGTTCTCGCGAAGGACATTATGTTTGAGATCTATTAATTTATTTAACTCCTCAAATGCGTTCCCCGCATTCGATTCCTGCAGATAACCCAAAATACCCGACGTCAGCAATATGAAAAGTATAATCAATGCATCTGATGATTCTCCAAGGGATGCAGAAAGAATAACTGCTATCACTAATAACAAAACAAGAGGATTAGCAAATTGCCGGATTAATAATTTCAATTGCCGCCTCAAACGGCTTTCTTTTTCAAAAAACTTCAATTGCAGTTTCACCCGCTCACTCGCCTGGGATTCCGTAAGCCCGCGACTGGATGTATTTAATTCCCCATATAATTGTTCAATCGGTATTGAAGAAAAAGCAACCTGATCTTCTTTAATCATGTTTTGAAAACGTTGTATTGCCTTAAAGATAGTCGACCGCCCGCACTGAATGGTTGAGAAATATCGATGGTAATAATGACGCCGGTTATTTCAGCAGGAGGATCAGTAAATCTGTAAAAATTAGCATTCTGAATCACAAAAGCTGTAGGCGTTTATCGTTAAACCTGCTACAGGGTATTTTCCTGCAGGTAGCTGTTGAATTCAGCTTTCAATTGCTCAAAATGCTCTGCGAGTTTTTTTACATTCACCCGGTTATGCCGTAGCTCCTGTTCCAGTTTTTTGCTTACATGCCCGTCTTCATAGGTTTCACGGACGATGAGTTTGTCAAACTCAGACAAGTCCTGTTTCATCAACCGGATTGCTTCATCGTGGTGAACCGAGCGATCCAGAAAGTTTTCCAGGTTGATCAATGAATCTTTTTCGCTGCCGGATTTTGCCGCCAGCGAGAGCCGGTTCTTGAGGTAGATATTTTCCTCTCCCATGAATGCAAGAAACCGCTTCCATGAATCGCTCTCTTCCTGTATCTGATTTATTTTAAACTGTAGCATACTGGCCATGCAACTGTTGACATAATTGCGGCTAAATTAATTTCAGAAAAACAGTAGTACTAAGATTTTAATCAACCCGGTCAATGATCTTTATCATCTGTTAACTGGTCATGTAACTGACAGGTCCTGCCGCAGCCGGAGACCTATCAATGCCTGGTATTGCTACTTGACCGAAATTTGCTGCGCCGGGTATTTCTTTACCTCGTCCTTGTTTTCGATGATATTTACAGCGGGTACATTCAATGTGCGTGACCAGGGACTCTTATCGAACTATTCATTCCGGGTTTGGATAAATCATCGATCAGTATTGGGACACGGCCTGCATTTTTCATCAGAGCTTGTGTTGACATAAAAAATATTTGAAGTGATGAATTAGTTTGCAGGATAAATTTATAATTACCCTTTAAAAAAAGACTACTGTCAGTACCCCCATGATGTTTATCACCTACCGCGGTTAATTAAGTTCTTTTCAAATCAAAATTGATTATCCGGTGATGAGACACAAGGACAATAACGCTTTGAACGTTTCTCATTTAATTCTGTCTCTTTTAAGAACACGAAAGTTGCCAAAATCATTATCCGTATTGATGAAAGTCATTCGTATCGCGCGGTTCGGGGCGGTAACTGGTGACGATAGAATTTAGCTGCAATCCGAATATGTGTCAATGATTAGTTGCCGCGTGGATGATTTTTAAGGCAACAGTTGAAGTTTATTATAAATAGTCTAAACCTTTATTATGATAAGCGCAATTTCAACCGTCAAGTTACTTCCATCAGTAATGGAATGGTCTCTTGCGAAAATCATTCCGATAAATTTGCTGCGGGAGATCGATGAAACCAAAACAAAAAAGAAGATACCGGAACTATCAACGAGAAAAACCTTATCCAAAAAACCGCAGTTGAGTTTTGCGAACCTGTTTTCAAGCCCAAAAAGCATGAGTTTCTTTAAAGCAGAGAAGATGAAATGGATGTTAATTTAGATGATTTTTATTCTTAATGTATCCACTCCGCAGGTAGCGACGTTGCACGCGAATGATCGCCACCTTTCTTTGCCATTGATCAAGGTAATTTACGTTAGCGTTTCATTGTAAAAGTCGTTATGCCACTATTCTGTTTTCCCGTTACCTGTTACCTCCGAATGCAGGGCTGATGCCGGCTGCGACACAATGACTTTGTACGACGGAAAATATGATTGTAATCAAAGTGGGGTGATAACTGTCAGTTTTTCTTTTGACAGGGATCATTCGACAAAGCAAAGCAAGGCAATACTTTTATCAAAAACAGTTATGAAAAAAATTATTGCCGCCTTTGATGGATTACGCTTTTCGGAAAGCACAATGCTGTACGCGATTGACATTGCAAAAATGAGTGGATCACATATAGTGGGTGTTTTTTTAGATGATATTACTTACACGAGTTATAAAATTTATGACTTGGTTGCAGAGGAAGGAACATCCCAGGCACTGTTGAATAGCTATGATCTGAAAGATAAAATTGCCAGGGAAAAAGCAGCAATCGCGTTCAATAGTGCGTGTAATAAGGCCGGTGTCAGTCATGCAATTCATCACGACCGCAATATCGCCCTGCATGAACTGATACATGAGAGTGTCTATGCAGACCTGCTGATAATAGATAAGAAAGAAACCCTGACATATTATGTTGAAAATCTTCCTACCCGCTTCGTAAAGGATTTACTTGCGGATGTCCAATGCCCGGTATTGCTTGTGCCGGAAATTTATCATCCCGTTACAACTGTTGTTTTTTTGTATGACGGCGAACCCTCGTCGGTCTATGCGATCAAAATGTATGATTATGTCTTAAATAAATCAACTTCCACCGTGGCAGTTGTCGTCAGCGTTCGCGGTAAAGATGATGCCGTTTCTGTGCCAGACAAATACTTATTGAAAGAGTTTTTGCAACGGCATTTCCAGGATATAGAATATAAACTATTCCAGGGGGATTCCGCGACCGAGATTAACAGTTTCCTGAAAAAGCAATCGGAAGATACCCTGGTCGTTGCAGGTTCCTATCACCGGAGCTCAGTTTCAAGATGGCTGCGGCCCAGTATAGCAGATAGTTTGATGAAGGAACTGAAATTACCACTGTTTATTGCACACAGTAAATGACAACTACGATTGTCTCTGTACGGCAGTCAACAAGGTATGACCAATATCATTTACCGCACTAACTATAATCATTTACAGCAATTGATCAGCATAATAGCTTTGAAAAAATATTTATAATGGAACGTATACTCGTGGCCCTTGACGGTGCAGATTATAACAGGAATGCGGTTGACTTTGCATTTTTTCTTGCGCGGCTGACCAACTCTCAGGTTACAGGAATGTTTTTGGAAGACATTGTTGAACACGGTAAACCAGTTCCGGAACATTCCGGGAAACCGGTCAGTTTCATCAGTCATGCTGATCGTCCGACCCCTATAGAAACGAACGTGTCCTTATTTTCCGAGTCATGTGAAAGAAGCCTGGTGCGGTATGCTGTACAACGCGACCACGGGCATCCTTCCAAGCAAATCGTACTGGAGAGCAGGTACGCGGATATTATCGTGGTCGATGCACAAACTTCGTTTCACAGACATTTTGAAGGTGTGCCTACTGATTTTGTCAGGGAAATTATGAAAGAATCCGAGTGCCCAGTTATTGTTGCACCTGAAAGCTTCGATGGGATCGATGAAATAGTTTTTGCATTCAATGGCAGCAAATCTTCCATGTTTGCGATTAAACAGTTTACTTATTTATTTCCCGAGTTACGCGATAAAAAAGTTTTTGTCATGCAGATTGAAGAAGCAGGGTCCGGATCGCTAACGGAATATGGCAACTTCAACGACTGGTTGAATGGTCATTACGGTCAGGTTGAGTTTGTTCGCTTAAAAGGAGATGCAGAGGCAGAACTTTTCGCCCAGCTAATCAGAAAAAAAAATGCATTTATTGTAATGGGAGCGTATGGCAGAAGTGCGTTATCCCGGTTCTTTAGCCATAGTCATGCCGATCTTTTGATAAAAGCGATTACCCAGGCAATATTCATTACGCACTATTAAATTCTTTACCTCCTAACGAATTAAACAAAATACAATGAAAACGCTTATCGTTCCAGTCGATTTTTCATCTGCCTCAGTGAATGCAGCCAATTACGCCCTTGACTTTGCAAAAGCGATAGACAGCAGCATTATACTGTTATATGTGTGCCAGGTACCCATCGCGTTCAGCGAGGTTCCTGTTGCAGCCTCGACTGTGCAGGAAACATTTGATGATGCGGAAAAAGAATTAGCGGTGCTTAAGCAAAATTTGTTACACAGATCGGATAATAAAGTGAAAATCTATACCGAACTGAAGGAGGGATTTGTGGTGAACCAGGTCGCAGAGTATTGCAGGAAGATTAATCCTTATGCAGTGATTATGGGGGCCAGTGGCTCCACCGCAGCGGAACGGGTGATATTCGGTAGCAATACGATTGATGCGTTGAAGAGTCTTTCATGGCCGCTCATCATCGTGCCGAAAGGGGCCCGTTTCAACCAGGTGAAAAATATCGGCCTTGCCAGTGATTTAAAAAATGTTATCGAGGCAGTGCATGCCGATGAGATCAAAAAAATGGTAAAAGATCTCCATGCAACCCTTCATATTCTTCATGTTTACAGTAACCAGGACAAGATTATCGGCAATCCTGAAATCGAAGGTTCCGAGTGGATCAGGGACATGTTCGAGGAGCTTCAGCCGGAATTTCATTTTCTGAATCACGACAAGATTGATGTAGCCATTCATTCATTTGCTGAAAAAAATAATCTCGATATGCTGATCGTCATTCCAAAGAAGCATGGCTGGCTGGAAGGACTGTTCCATAACAGCGACTCCAAACAGGTTGCTCTTCACAGTCACATGCCATTGCTTTCTGTTCATCAATAAACGAAAATGATATATGCACTCAAAGGCAAGGGTGAAAGTATTCTGCATTAGCCTGTTACTTTTTGGATTTTTCCAATCTGATGCGCAGGATAGTACCGCTGTTAAAAACCTGCCTCCGGTAACAGTGACAGCAAGCCTGCGGAAGATTCCCAACCGGGTATGGAAGGGCTTCAGCACTTACTTCAGTGAAGCTGAAAACCCAAGATGGTTCCGGCTGAACAGGAATTTCCTGGTAAAATTTATGATCTATGATGAAGAAAACCGGGCTGTTTTTACAAAACGGGGAACGCTGATCTATCATATATCATACGGTTATGAAAAGAGTCTTCCTGCTTCTCTTCTGCAGCAATTGAATGCAAGTTATGAGGGCTTCAGCGTACTTCGTGCGGTAAAGGTTACCGATAATGCCCGTACTATCTGGGTTGTCACATTGGAAGCTCCAACAACCCTACTCCTTGTTAAAGCTGAAGAGGATGAACTCGAAGAAGTCAATCGCTTTACCCGGTCAGACTAACGGGTTGCCGCTGATGTAAAGGTCAGCCGGTTTGTCACTGTATGATCTGATCATCATCACGCTCTCACCTGACTCACATCATTGATTCATTTAGTTACCGCATTTACTTTTAATCATCGCTTTCATATCGAATTATTAAATTATAAAATGATGATACCGCTGATTAAAAAGTTCTCTGAAATATTGCTGAAAGATGTACCGGTTGTTGGTGGAAAGAATGCTTCTCTCGGTGAGTTGTATAATAATCTAACGCACGAAGGGATTAAGGTTCCCGATGGTTTTGCAACCACTTCGTATGCATTTGAGAGCTTCCTGACCCACAATTCACTCCACACACCCTTGCTGGAATTGTTGAGCGGACTGAATACAACAGATTTCAGCAACCTGAAAGAAATAGGTAGTAAAGCCCGTACATTGATACTTACGTCCGAAATGCCTGCACATCTGCGGCACGCAATCGTTGATGCTTATACGAATCTCTGCGGATCTGAGACAATCAGTGTCGCTGTCCGCAGCAGCGCCACTGCTGAAGATTTACCAGAAGCAAGTTTCGCCGGGCAGCATGAATCCTATCTCAATATAAAAGGAGAGCAGCAATTGCTCGATGCAGTGCTGCAATGTTATTCATCCCTCTACACTGATCGCGCTATTAAATACCGCATCGATAATAATTTTCCGCATGAAAAAGTCGCATTATCGGTTGGCATACAAAAGATGGTACGAAGTGATCTTGCCTCTTCGGGTGTTGCATTTACACTTGATCCGGAGACAGGGTTCAGGGATGTGATCGTATTAAGTGGTGTATGGGGGTTGGGTGAAAACATTGTACAAGGGATCGTGAATCCTGATGAATTTTATGTATTTAAACCCACGCTCCGTAACGGGTACCAGGCCATTATTCAAAAAAAATTAGGAGATAAATTAAAAACATTGATTTACGCTTCCAGCCAACAAAATGAAAGCAGTACAGTAAATACAGATACCACAAAAGATAAACAGGAACAGTTTGTGCTCGATGACTCCGAGATCCATCAATTAGCACAATGCTGTATTCTTATTGAGGAGCATTATAAAAAGCCGATGGATATTGAATGGGCTAAAGATGGCGTTACCAATCAGGTTTATATCGTGCAGGCAAGACCTGAAACCGTGCAATCGCGAAAAGACGGGAGCATTTTAAAAGAATATCAACTACTGGAAAAAGGAATCGTGTTGGCCGAAGGTGAAGCCATTGGTACAAAAATAGCAAGCGGGCGGGCGAGGATTCTTCAGTCACCAAAAGATGGAGAATTATTACAACCGGGAGAAATTGTTGTAACTGATATTACAAGTCCGGATTGGGATCCGCTTTTGAAAAAAGCAGCAGCAATCGTTACTAACAAAGGAGGTCGTACCAGTCATGCCTCTATCGTTGCCCGGGAGTTGGGTGTTCCTGCTATTGTTGGATGTGGCAACGCAACTGCATTTATCCGGGACGGTGAACCGGTAACAGTTAGTTGCGGTGAGGGAAAGACAGGCCATATTTATCAGGGCCTTTTGAAAACCCGGGAAACTACCACCGATCTCAGTCAGACAAAAAAACCGGAATCTACCGAAGTAATGTTGATCGTCGCAGACCCCGACCAGGCGTTCAAGCTTTCATTTTATCCCAATGATGGCGTTGGGCTGATGCGAATCGAATTCATCATTAATCATTTTATCCAGGTGCATCCGATGGCGCTGGTAAAATTTGATGAGCTGGCAGATTCTTCGGTGAAGGAAAAAATTGAACAACTGACACACCATTATCCTGACAAAAAGAAATATTTTTCTGATAAACTCGCACAGGGTATTGCCACCATCGCTGCGGCTTTCTATCCCAAAGATGTTATCGTGCGCATGAGTGATTTCAAGACGAATGAATATGCCAACTTGATCGGGGGAAAGCAGTTTGAACCACACGAAGAAAATCCTATGCTTGGTTTTCGCGGGGCATCGAGATATTATAATCCTTTATACAAAGATGGCTTTCGTCTTGAATGCGAAGCGATCAAACAAGTCAGAACACAGATGGGACTATCGAATGTTAAAGTGATGATCCCTTTTTGCAGGACGGTGGAAGAAGGTAAAAAAGTGATCGACGAACTCAAAGCCAATGGCCTGGACAGGGCAGAAGACCATACGCTGGAAATATATGTCATGGCTGAAATTCCTTCCAATGTCATACTGGCCGAAGAGTTCGCCAAGATTTTTGACGGGTTTTCGATTGGTTCCAACGATCTCACGCAGCTAACCCTTGGCATTGATCGTGACTCCTCCATTGTCAGTAACCTGTTTAGTGAACAGAACCCTGCCGCTGAAGAAATGATTGCTGAAGTAATCGCCAAAGCAAGAGCGATGGGAACCAAAATTGGACTATGCGGACAGGCGCCCAGCGATTTCCCATCTTTTGCCGGTTTTCTCGTAACGCACGGTATTAATAGTATTTCGTTTAACCCGGATGCCCTGCTGAAAGGCATTGAAAATATACACGAAGCTGAAAAAATAAATCTCATCAATGCGTAAATAATTATGAAAATACTTTTCTATAGTGTTAAAGATTTCGAACAGGCGTTGCTGTTGGAAAAGAACACAGCTGGTTTTTTAGTGCGGATGACAAATCTCGCGTTGTCCGAAAAAACGGCTGAGTTGGCCGGCGGATTTGATGTGATATCCATATTTACCGGTGATGACGCCTCAGCACCGGTCATCGAGCGCTTGCAGGCGGCGGGTGTAAAATTTATAGCTATCCGGGCGGCGGGCTATGATAATGTCGATCTGGTGAAAGCAGCTGAAGCTCATATTCAGGTTGCCAATGTGCCCGCTTATTCGCCTTTTGCTATTGCTGAACACGCCCTGGCCCTCATGCTGGCACTTGACCGGAAGTTGATAACGGCCAATCGGCAGGTTCAGCAACAAAACTTCAGTATGAACAACCTGATTGGATTCAATCTTTACCGGAAGACAGTCGGCATTATCGGCACGGGAAATATCGGAGCTGCCCTCATCAAACTCCTGAAGGGATTCGAATGCCGGATACTGGCCTATGATATACAGAAGAATGAAGAACTGGCAACCTATGATCGTCTTCATTACGTGAACATGCAACAGCTTTGCAGTGAGTCGGATATTATCAGCATTCATACGCCGCTGAACGAGCAAACCAGGCATATTATCAATGCTGCCTCGATTGCACTAATGAAAAAAGGTGTTATGATTATTAATACCAGTCGTGGTGGCTGCGTCGATACGGAAGCTGTTGTACAATTTCTCGATAATGGACATATTGGTTATTTCGGGGCCGATGTTTATGAAAAAGAAAAAGGACTCTTTTTCTATGATTGTTCCAACCGTGAAATAAACGACCCCGTATTGAAAAAGTTATTGCAATTTCCCAACGTTCTTATTACACCGCACCAGGCCTTTGCAACGAATGAAGCACTGGATAATATTGCGACCACGACTTTTGATACTATCAATTGCTGGGCAGAAAACAGGTATTCACAAAACGAATTATATCATGTTCCACTCAGTCAACCACCCCAGGTTGTAAAACCGTTATAAGTTACTGCTGTGATCGGATCTCTGTCATATAAAGAAGCAAAGGAAGTACTGGCCACCAGTATATTGGGACGTATCGGATGCAATGATGGTAACAGGACTTATGTTATCCCTGTTAACTACGTGTTCGACGGAAAAAATATTCTTGGGCATTCTGTAGTGGGAATGAAAATCCACATGATGCGCAGTAATCCTAATGTCTGTTTCCAGGTGGATGAAGTGAAATCCATGAATGATTGGAAAAGTATCATTGTTTGGGGGCGATATGAAGAATTAACAGATGAACGGGAACGATATGCCGCGATGAAGTTATTTGTTGACAAATTGATGCGCATGAAGATCAGTGAAACCGCAAAGCCCCCCGAACTTTCCGGGGAACGACTGCATCCACGATCGCCTGGGAATATAAGGCCAATATTTTATCGTATTGTCATCGACGAACTTACCGGCCGTTATGAAAAAGAGTAAATAGTAATGAAGCAGATTGTGACTATAACGTTTAGCCCATGTATTGACCGTAGCGCAACAGTGGCGAAAATGATACCCGAGAAGAAGTTAAAATGTACGTCGCCAAAACTGGAACCCGGCGGCGGCGGAATCAATGTGGCGAGGGTCATAAATCGATTCGGCGGCAACTGCACGGCCGTTTTTCCGGTTGGCGGATATACCGGAAGATACCTTTTCACTATGCTTCAACAGGAAAAAGTACCCTGTCACATTATCGAGACACAAGAAGAAACGCGGGAAAATGTGATTGTATTTGAAGAGCAACATCAGCAGCAATACAGGTTTGGCATGCCCGGTGTACCATTGGCCGACCATGAATGGCAGCGGTTACTGGCTACTTTGGAATCGATGACTGATGTTGACTATATTGTTGCGAGTGGCAGTCTTCCTCCCGGCGTTCCCGAAGATATTTATTATCGCATCGCTATTCTCGCAAATAAGACAGGGGCGAAATTAATAGTAGATACATCGGGCGAGCCACTCAAACATGCCTTAAGAGCTTCAGTTTTTTTGATAAAACCCAACCTGGCCGAATTAAGTTATATCGCTGGTAAACCCGATCTGGATGTCGGAGAAATACCCCTTGTCGCGAAACAGGTACTGACTGAAGGCAACTGCCAGGCTATTGTTGTTTCGCTTGGGAAAAACGGAGCAATGCTGGTCACTAAAACGGCTGTTAAAAAAATATTGTCCCCCCTTGTACAATCGGTTAGTACGGTAGGGGCAGGGGATAGCATGGTAGCTGGTATGGCTTTTTCTCTAAGTCAGGGCGAGAGCCTGGAGACCGCTGTTCAATTCGGCATTGCCTGCGGCACTGCCGCAACATTGACGCCTGGCACAGGCCTGTGCCATCCGGAGGAGGTGATACGGTTGCTTCGCCAGATGAATGAAGAAAAACAGTTTGAAGATATCCGAAGCTAATTTTCGGAGAAATAAAACTTCAGTTATGACAATGCATCAATTAACGGCAATACTGGGACCTGAAAATGAAAACCTGCTGAGCCATTCCTGTGCGACTATTTACAAGGATCACCTGACATTACCAGGCCCGGATTTTATTGAAAGAGTTTTTGCGCTATCTAACAGGAACGCACAAACGATTCGTAGCCTTGCTTCGCTCTTTAATACTGGAAGACTTGCAGGTACCGGCTATTTGTCGATTCTTCCCGTCGACCAGGGAGTTGAACATAGTGCAGGTTCGGCTTTTTCACCCAGTGCTGTTTACTTCGATCCGGAATATATTCTCCGGCTGGCGCTGGAAGGGGGATGTAATGCTGTTGCTACCACTATCGGGACGCTTGCAATAGTAGCCAGGAAGTACGCCCACAAAATCCCCTTTGTTGCAAAACTAAATCACAATGAGCTACTGACCTATCCGAATAAATATGACCAGGTCTTTTTCGCTTCTGTAAGGGAGGCCTGGAACCTCGGTGCGACAGCAGTCGGTGCTACCATTTATTTCGGATCCCCGGAATCGTCAAGGCAAATCACCGAAGTGAGCCGTGCATTTGAAGAGGCTCATTCACTTGGAATGGCGACAATCTTATGGTGTTATCTTCGTAATAACTCGTTCAGGCAATATGATAAAGATTACCACGTATCGGCAGATCTTACCGGGCAGGCCAATTACCTCGGCGCCACTATCCAGGCAGATATCATTAAGCAAAAAATCCCAATGATCAATGGCGGTTTCAAGGCGCTCAGTACTACCGGTAAGGAATATGGGAAATTTAACGAGTTAATGTACAGCCATCTTTCTTCTCCACATCGCATTGATTTATGCCGGTACCAGGTCATGAATTGCTATGCGGGCAGAATCGGGCTGATCAATTCCGGCGGCGAGTCCACCGGTGAACACGATTTAAAGAATGCGCTCATCAGTGCAATTATTAATAAGCGTGCCGGGGGCACAGGATTGATTGTGGGGCGTAAAGCGTTTCAACGCCCTTTTATAGAAGGGCTTAGCCTGTTAAATTCAGTACAGGATATTTATCTCGATAAAAGCATCACTATTGCCTGAAGGCGATTGAAATCTGCCTGCAGTGCGGAATACCGGAGGCATTACCTTGACCATAACAAATTGAAGATGGGATTGCCAGGTGGCAGGTATTTCCCTGCAATTCTTATTGGAGAATAAAATATTGCAGACGTATAAATAGTACGCAACTGACTACAGCGATAAGCAATAGAACAGCTGCACCGGCTGCATTGAATAGAATGGTTGTCTCACGACTGATCAGTAAACCTGCGATCGTAATGCTCATCAGTGAGATAAATACGCTTATAGCAGGTGCAAGTTTGGTAGCCGTCGCATCTGCTTTCAGCAGCAGCACGCCGGTCAAAAAAATGCCCGGAAGAAAGATAGATAGATCCAACACATGTACAGGGTTGGTGGGGATGTTTGCATCGATTATCTCAGCAGGTGGTTCAGCATGCAGCATTGCGGGAAGTATATTGCCAATCCACGCTATGGAGAATAACAGGGAAATAATGATAAAAAAGAGACCCGCTGCTTTCGCTCCCCTTTTTTGTGAGCCTGCGGGCAGGGTACCACCTGTTATCTGCTGATAAAAAAACAGTGCTGTGGAATAAAAAGACAATCCGAGTATAATACAATACATCAAAAAAAATGGATTGAAATGAAGATCGAAACAATAAATAAAATAGGTGTATACCAGATAAATATTCGCGCCACCCCAGATATTGCATGCACGATAACTACCGCGCCTGGCCAGGTAAAAAGATAGCAGCAAAACTGGCACGAGGACAGTGCAATTTATCAAATCCTGCACCCTTGATTGCAATCGCCAGTTTGCCGATTCAGCGCCATAGATGGCTGGATTAACCAGCGAAATAATACCGCTAAAGAGAATGAAAATAACTTGCGGAATAGTGATACCGCTAAGTTTTATTTGTGGAGGTTTTGTCAATTTGTTACCGGACTTTTCAACGGAGAGGTAATAAGATAATCGGTCATGTACCGGCGGATATCGCTGACCAGCGATTCAATATGTTCTATTTTCACACTGTCAAAACTCTTGAGTATTCTTTGTTTGTCATTTTCATTCTTAGTGAATAATGCACCGATGCGGAGCATAAAGCGGTCAGACCATGTTAATTTCTTATAGTCAAGTCTTCCGGGAAGAAAGTAAATGTTGCAAGCTGGCCGAAGCTGCGCAGGTACGGAAGAGCTGACGTATTCTTCTAATTTTTCGGCATCCTGGGCTAAGGTGCTGCAAACAACAAACAGGAATAATTTCTTTCCCCGTAACAGGTCTGTGTTATTTTTTAACCATTCTTTAATGCCCAGCATTCCCATATACACACTGGTGCCCATTACCAGGAAATCAGACGACTGCAAGTCCTGCTGTGTACATTCATGGGATGGCTTAAATGCCAGATTCGTTCTGGCAGACACCCATTCGGCGTATTGTTCAGTGGCCCCATATTTTCCTTTATAAAGAATAATTCCTTTCATGTTGATGAATATTAATTTTTATTAAAAAAAAGTTCATACAGCTTGACGAATAGCCAATGGATCACCGTTTTTCCGGATAGCAGGCACACAATTATAAACAGTAACAGCGTATAGGCCCAACTCATCCATTGCAACTGTTCATAGTGGGATATCGGCCGATCTATCTTCATAGTTTATGCTTCAATTGTATTGTTGATATTGATACGGGTTTGTTGACCACTGTTGAGACCGGGTGATGCTGACAGCAATACTTCCGTGTGATAGGTAACCGCCGCATTCACAGAATTTGTAACAAGACAATAACGATGTGTGTTTGTGACCACTTTGTTGGCGAGTTCCCGCAGACCTTCTTCAGCTATAAATACTCTTGGAAACACATCAATCTTCGTGAATTTGTATTTTCCTTCTATGATTCCGACCAGGCCGGTGATATCGCAATCTATCTTGGCGATACTCAATTGAAATTTTTCAGCGAATGCAAGCAGTGTTGTCATAAAACAACTGCTGATTGCGCCGAGGAATAAATGCTCAGGAGACCATGGCTTACCGGTGCCGCCAAATTCCGGAGGTGTAGCCACCTGTATGGTGTCAACGGCGTCATGCGCAGACAGAATACCCTTTTTTTCACCCAGCCAGTTTAGCTGCACTGTAAAGAGAAAATGTTTTTCAGTCTTACCTGTCATGTGAAGATTGTATAGTTAAAGCTAAACTGCGTAGCCATTGATTCGTATGACGCAGGTCATTTGCCGAAATGATTCTTTGCACTTGATGCGACAACGGTTACTCCATTGAAGGACGCCAGATGAATTGGCTGGAATGTTTACGTAAAAGAGCCATCAGCGCAATGGTCATAATTAGTGTCGTAGGAAATCCGGAACCAATACCGAGAGGAACAATTGCTAATAAGAATACGATCGCGGCGATGACACTTATCTTCATAATCCAACCGTTTAACAGGATGCCTGTCGCAATCAATACCTGTCCGGTGGCAATCGTTTTTACCACTTCAGTGATGTGCATTGAAAACCATCCATAGATGAAATTCCGGTAAACGGAACTCCACGTCAATCTACCATAGTCTAAATAAATGGAAGGCTTTTCAATCGCGGTCGTCCAGTTCATCCACGAAGCCCATGCAAATAGCAGGAAAAACAAAACCCTGCCGATTCGGGGCCATTTAATTGTTATAAATAACAGGAAGATCGCGGTAACATTGGAAAGCAGCCAGAGGTAGCGATACACTTCGTCTTCAAATCCTTTCATACATAAAAATTTCTGGACACGTAGATTTCATTATCTGGTTTTCACAATCGTATTAGCTTGTAAAAAACTGCTGTGTGGAACTTTTTTCGAAGCGCCCTGTCTTTTTATTCAGCCTGATTCTGAAAATGATTCCATTAATTTCACTGGCATCATTTACAGGAAACGGCCATTGTGGAGACAGATGCATTGTTTCACTATGCACTACCGGTACGATGCGGTTCATCAATGCTTTTATCGCTTTTTCTCTTTCCTGGCCGCCTGGCAATTCTTCAAATTCGCCGAAACAGATTACGCTCTTCCAGTTGGCCATATTATACAGGTCATCTACTTCGAAGCAAACCATCGGATTCCTGCGCATCATATTCACCTTCATACCTTCAAACGTGTGACAGTAAATAAACGTTCCGTCAAACGCATAGCTTATCGGCACCACATAGGTCATGCCTTCTGCATGACATCCTATCCGACCAATAAACTCGTTGCGCAAGACCTCGTCTATTTCATTTTCCAGGAGCGTACCAAACATACATTTTCGTTTCACCCAAAGTAAAACGCTTTTCAATGTTGAATGTATGATCGCTATCAGGATTCACGCTGATTTAAGTCAATGCGCAAAAACCTGTCACCGTTATACACAGATTCATAGTGGAGGATTACAAGAAATTTCATTCCATCGCCTGCAGGCAAACGTGAACGTTGATGTCTGTCAGCAACCCGATTGACGCGTGTCATGGAAAAAAGTTGACCGATAAATTTACTTTGACGTCCGAAATCTTTCATCACATGGTGCGGATGCCCCGGGCCGTTTATTATTGGGTTGAATCCTGGGCATTGGCAGCAGTATAATTATATTATCAGCTACACAATCTGACTAATGGCGTATGAAAAAAATTGTTATGGCAGGGGCCTTTCTTCTTTTGGTTACCGCCGCGTTTGCAATCAGAATTGAAGCAGGGAAAGACATTGTTATTGATAAACCGGTTTACCAGGATTTATATGTCGCTGGGGGTAACGTTACCATTAATGCTCCGGTATATGGCGATCTCACGATTGCGGGAGGAAAGGTTGTTATTAACGATACGGTGACAAACGATATATTGTTGGCAGGGGGTACAGTTACGTTAAACGGTTTTGCCGGAGATGATGTTCGTTGCGCCGGCGCTAATGTGTATATTCAAAAGACCGTTAAAGGTGACGTTATTGTAGCGGGAGGAACAGTAGTGATTGAAAAGTCGGTTACTATCGGTGGATTACAGGCTGTTGCGGGTACCGTTACCCTTGATGGTATCGTCAATGGTGATATGAAAGGAGCATTCGGCACACTGTATTTAAATGGCAAAAAATGCGCGCATCTCTCTTCATTGTCACCATGGAGTGGTCAGCCTTATTTTCACCGATGATGGGAAAGATTTGACCCCTGGCAAATCAACCGAGGCATCGGTCTTTCGAATATATTCGGGCGAAGCCGGTTTTACAACGGATCAGTTTCAATCAACACGTCACCTGGTAACGGTTGGGCCTTGACTGTATTGATTCCTGCGCTTAAGCAGGGCGAGTTTATTAAGAAGAACAATGTTCAACTGTTCTTTGCTGTAAAGAACCGCAATAGCTATTCATATTTTTCGTGGCTCATTTAGGCCCCTTTTCTTCTATAGCGGCGTTGCAGTTGTGAAATGCCCAGTCAAACAGCAACCTGTTTAGAGTTCCACCTGCAGTTCCGCAATTACCATGACAAAGATCATAGGCTGACCTGAGGGTTGTCATTTAGAACAACCTAATATTGATTTAGCTTTCAGATATTTGACTATACCTGTAAGATGACTGACCAAAAGTTCCTGGCCAATTTAGGATCCAGAATCAAACATTTACGGACGCAAAAAGAAATGAGTCAGAGCGACCTGGCCATTGCGTGTGATTTCGAAAAGGCCAGTATGTCAAGAATAGAGTCCGGTAAGACGAATGTTTCTGTGCTCACATTGCGGAAAATTGCCCAGGCGCTTGATATACGGACAGTGGATTTTTTCATGGACTAGGGGCGTCAGATGCTGAAGAAAAAGATAAAAGAATGAGTCAATGTCCCGGGAGTACTGGCATTGGGATACTACACAACCAAGCAGAACTGTTATGAGGGATGTTAACGAAACCAAAAAGCAACAGGAGATAACCCGCCTTGAAAATGAGATTGAACAACATCTCAGGCTCTATGATGCCCGGCTTAACAAAAACGCAGTATTTGAAGAACGCAAGACCCTCCGTACTGTCATTAAATCATTGAGACAAGAACTGGAAAGTTTAAGAAATGGCATTTCTTTCAAGGGTGGCAGCTAGCCTGCTTAGTCAAGCGCTGCCACAAAACCGGTCCAGGCATTATTAATCTATTCGTTTTAGCCGTTCAACTTCGTCGACCTCATCTTCTTCAATCTTTAAAAGAATAAAGTATTTAAGGCTTTTAAGATTCACGATCCATATACTCCGGTTGTCCTGGCTGACAAGTGCCGTTCTTGTAATCATATAGCCCCGGTAGGATGACTTTATCAACCCGGCCACATCCGCAGGCAGGTTGCTTTCATAACCATAGCTGATGTCGTACTTCAGATAGCCGTTTTTGTGAAAGAGTGCCTGGTGATACCTGTCTTCCTTAATAAATCTTACCAGGTAATTTTTATTATGGTGAATCCACCGGGCGGCTACCGCATCAGGGAACGCCTTGTTAAATGCAGCAGTCACCTGTTTTTTCACTTTTGAACTTGCGGTGACAGTGATCCCGGGAAGTGCAATAACAGAATCCTGTTCCTGGGCGTAGACTGTCACCAAAAAGAAGGTAAGTAGAACTGATAAAACTGATTTTTGCATACTGTATGCTGCTTGATTTCAGCGTCTGTAAAATCGCACTTAGCCTTTGTTTCTTCTATGATCCGCGTCATGGCGCGAACT
Source organism: Chitinophagaceae bacterium (assembly GCA_049840875.1). Taxonomy (GTDB): domain Bacteria; phylum Bacteroidota; class Bacteroidia; order Chitinophagales; family Chitinophagaceae; genus JAFDYH01. The sequence goes on from JASGJE010000019.1 coordinate 509,512, forward strand.
GATTGTTGATGGCGGCAAGGCAAAAAATCGTACGAACTCCGCCGGTCCGCTACCGGAATAACTGGTAAACATCCGTCCTTAAGTCGTTGACATTATTTACAACACCCGGACTATTTATATAGACTTCGAATGGCGCTGATACTTCTGCTTTATTATGGGTTTTCAGCCAGTCATGAATGAAGGAATAGGCAATTCCTATCTGGTCGTAAGGCCCTTTATAGTGAGCCACAATCGCAATTCCGCCATTCAATTTATTTATGCGTATACCTCCGGTAACTTTAGGGGGAAAATTATCTACTGCGATGGCGGCATCGAAAATGAGCGGGTACGTTGCAGTATGATAAAAGGTCATTATCCTCCCGGCTGTAAGATGCGAGTGATTGATAAGGGTATTCAATTCGCTGTAATCCCTTCCTAACCGGCCGGCAAACTCATCGGGTCCGGCTGCTGTATCGGTAATCATCAGGTAAGATAAGGGATTAACGATAACTTCTTCCAGCGAGGCAGAAGGTTGCTGAAGGGTATCTGTTGAGAAAAGCAGGATATGATTAGTTAGCGTATCACATTTTAGTACCGGAATTGCCTTTGTGCCGGCGGGAAACGCCTGTACCAGTAACAACGATAACAGGACAGCCGGATTTATCATTTTTTACAGTATTTAAAAAATTATTTCAATACGAGGAGCGGAAACTGAGTTTCGAAAGCCGCATTCATCACAGGATCTCGTCTCGAGATTTGATCAAACAGGCTGTGGGAGTGGGCTATCATCACCAGTAAATCCGTTGGATGGGTGTCTGTAAATTGCCGGATGCCCTCGCTGACATCCTTGTATTCAACCTGATCATACAGGTAAGAAACACCTGCCAGATAGATGCCTATATCCGTTTTTGCTTCCGACTCTGCACCGGATGCAGTATATCCGCGTCTCTCAATGTTTACTACACGCAGCGAAGCATCAAACGTATGCACGATTTCCAGTAGAAAGTTTATCACCCGCTGTTCAGGCTTTTCTGTAAAATCAACAGCCAGGACAATATTTTTCGGCGTTCCAAACTTAAAATCTTCCGGTACGATCAACACAGGTCGATTTACTTTACGAATTGATTTCATTATCGTAAAAGAAAATAAAGAAGTTCCTGTCACTCTTTTTCCGCCAATTACAACCATGTCGGCTCCGGTGTCTTCTGCTGCTTTCTTTAAAATATTCTGTTTATTTCCCCTGGAGATTTCACCAGATACCTGGATGCCGTACTTCTTTTTCAGAAATGCGATCTCGTATTGCATTTCTGATTCTATTAGCCTGGTCCGTTTACTTATCATAACAGACCATGGTTCTGGTCCCATCGTTGCAGGCATCAGCTCTTTATAGGCATGCACCAGCAATAGTTCTGCATGAAAGAGTTTCGCCAAAGACGCTGTGTACTCTGATGCATTTCTGGACGCCCTGGAAAAATCAATGGCCACAACAATCTTTTTCATAAATAGACATAGTATGATTGAGGGCTAAAGCTTGATCATTTCAGTCACTTACTGAATGAGCAACGTCAGTTGACAGTATGAAATAAATCAGGTTAGTAAAAACCCAATGTTTGCGAGTGGTAAGAGATTGAATCATCTTAAAGAAGAACACTATTTATGTCCGAAATTGTCTATCGTGGCGGGGAAAATTGACCCATTCAACTCCTTCTTTACGTTTCTCAACGGTTATAGCATTCTTCAGGAATGGCTGATTGTAGGCTTATCCCTTTGCGGATGATCATCAATAACGCGTATCCTGCAGTATTTCCAACCTGTTGCCAACCAGGTAACGCATTTGCAGCTCATTACATCCAACCTGCATGGGGCGTGTTTCGGTATTATACTTTCTGCAAATTCACTTTCCGCCAGTAAAATAAAATCCGACTTTTATTGCAACACACTATCACCCCCCGGCAAGCATACCCGTAACAAACGTTATTGTAACTTGTTCGCCAGGCCCTTCCACCCGCCGCCATCAAGCACATTGGTATAACCGCATGAATTCAGGATTGCCTTGGCTGAACCACTCCGTATGCCCGATGCGCAACAGGTAATGACAGTACCGTTTTTGTCTTTCAGTTTCGAAAGATTATTTCTCAGCTGATCCACGGGAATGTTGATTGCGCCCCTCACATGGCCGCCCTCAAATTCACTTTTGGTTCTTACATCCAGTATGATGGCCCCGTCTTTTATCAATTTTGCAAAATCTGATTCAGGGCGCTTTTTGAAAAGACTTTTAATTGTATGTAGCATAGTCATTTTTGTATGATACAATATGGAGTAGAGATGAAAGCACCTGTTAACTGCTATGGCTAACAGCCGGTGACATGCTGTTGTCAATTATCGTCTCCCCATTGAAGACGATTGCCCATGTAACGGGTATGGCTTTGCGGAGCATATGACTAACGCCACAGTATTTTTCCTGTGAAATTGTCACTGCGTCCAGTGCTGCCTGTTTAATTGATTCATCGCCCTTGAAATCATAAACGATATGCATGGACAGGTATTCAATCGGCTTCTGCGGGCTGAGTTCGCCGGTCACTTTAATACCCAGCTCCTTAACTTGCTTATGCTGCTGACGAAGGATCGATACAATGTCCATTCCCGTGCAGCCGGAAAGTGCAGTTAATACAAATGGTTTGGGAATAGGGCCAAGATCTTCGCCTCCGACCTTTTCCGGTGCATCCATTATAATGGTATGACCGTTAACAAGGGAATTAAATTGCATTTTACCCATCCACATTGTTTCAATCGTATGATGTGCCATCGCTGTTGTTTTTATTGTTTTCAAATGTATAGTCCAACGCTTTATACAACGGGCGGTCGCTTGTCAGCCTGCTGAATAAATAATCGCGGTCATCATCTGCTGATAATTTTAAATACGAACGGGTCTCCTGTAACCGTTGCAGTCAATATGCCGGCCATCCTGCCTGAGTACGCCTGTTTTTTAATTCTGCACTTTTTAGCCGGGTATTTAATAACAGCTGAGAGTGTAAAATTACCCACGGCGGGGCCCCCGGTCAGTGATCAGGATCACAGAAGAGAAAAAATCAACGAAGAGAAATTTTATTGCGCGAAAGAACAAGCGATCTGGCGTTTTCCATTTGTTTTAATATCCTGCTTACAGCCTCCCGAGACGTTCCTAATTCATCGGCCATCTGCTGATGAGTAATGGAAAGATCCTTTGTCCCGAACAATTCGGCCTTTTGCTTTAATAAATGCATTATGCGTGCGTCAAGTTTCTGAAACGCTATCGCATTCACGACATCGAGCAATTCTTCAAATCGTCTCTGGTAGAGACTGAATATAAAATCAGTCCACTCCGGGAATTGCCGGATCCATTTTCCTGCATTTTCAACGGGAATAAGCAATACCTCGGCATCCTCTTCCACTACCGCTTTGATTTTGCTGGTACCCTGGTGAATGCCAGCCAGAAACGACATGATACAACTTTCACCAGGTTTAATGTAATAGAGCAGGATCTCATGACCATCTTTATCTGTTTTAACGACACGGATACTCCCTGATAATACAACCGGAATGGATTTAATGTAAGCATTGAAATTCTGAATAACTGATCCGGCAGTAAATGCTTTGACAGTACCGGTTCTATAAACCTCTTCGTTCAACAACGAGCTAAAAAGTTTCTGTTTTATCTCCATCTGTAATTATTTGTCGCCCGGAACCGGTTTACGCAGGGCTGAAAGGATATGCTGATAAACAAAATTCTTTTTGGATCAGTCACCTTGTAAGCCCGTTACGTTTACACCCGATCAAGTTGCCGGGATAAACCTACGACTATTTCTTTACCTGTTTCTGCGAAGCGATATTGCTGAGCGATTGGAACAAACATAGAACAACTCCTCTTTTATAAAATATGGTAATCGAACCATCAACGTTACCTGGCAGATAAATATTAATTTAGTAGAAGCACCTTCAGCATAATCCGACTTAATTACGTATGGTAAATATTAATGAATACCTTGATAAACATTATATCCATCGTAGTAACTGGCTACGTGCTTCAGTTCTTGGGGCTAATGACGGTATTCTTTCTGTCTCCAGTATTGCTATCGGCGTTGCGGCCGCCAGCACGACAAGAGAATCTATCATTCTTGCCACTGTTGCCGGAATGGTCGCGGGGGCATTATCAATGGCTGCCGGGGAGTATGTATCGGTAAGCTCACAGACTGATACAGAGAAAGCAGATATCGAACGGGAGAAGCAAGAACTCCGCGAAACACCAAAGGAAGAATTACAGGTGTTGACCGTACTTTTTGAACGGAGAGGTCTTACACGACAAACAGCCTTGCAGGTGGCAAATGAACTGACAGAAAAAGATGCCTTGGCTGCGCATATGCGGGAGGAATTGGGAATCACTGCCACCAGCCAGGCAAATCCGGTGCAGGCAGCTCTCGCATCAGGAGCATCGTTTACTGCAGGGGCTATCCTGCCTTTGTTGGTAACAGTTTTTGTACCTGTTCATTTGCTGAAATATGCTCTTTACGGTTTTTCCATCCTTTTTTTGATCATCCTCGGGATGACAGCTGCCAAAGCGGGAGGATCCGGTGTCCGAAAAGCAATCGTCAGAATAACCTTTTGGGGAACGCTGGCAATGGGCCTGTCGGCGCTGGTCGGTTATCTGTTTGGCGTAAACCTGTAATTGATTTAATCGTATCAACACTGTAATTTTGTGGGAATTCTGATCAGCGGAAAAGGAGTTGAACGGTATTCCTATCGTCAATTCCATGAGGTTAGTTTTCACGAAAAGTATGTTTGTAAAAAGTGGTAAACCAACGTAAAAACAATTGCTCTGCATGCGTATGACTATACGATTAAATATGTCATCGTTAGCTATTGTACATATTTTATGATTTAGAGTATCACTTATAAACTAGAGCATGACTATTGTCATAAAAAACTCCGGGGAGCCTCGGTTTATTTGCTGAAACGAAAACCTTCCATGTTCCTGGTTAAGCGTATTATCAAAACTGGTTTGAAATTCCTGCTGGCTGTCTGCTTATTACTACTGGTATATATTCTGTTTAACCTGAATCTTTTCATGGGGCAAAGCCGTTACCGGTACAGGAACGTCGGCACTACGCATCGCAGGTAGATACGACATGATACGAAGCCGGATTGCCGTCAGCGCCGGTTTTCAGAGATGGATTAACCCATCCATTATAAAGAGTCTCCCCGCTGGTAAAACTGATGTCAAAAATTCTGTCTCCCATAAGATCAGCGATGAGGATATTTTTTATTGCCGGGTTTATCAGTATTATCATTGTCTCCCTGACCTTCCTTAAAAGCTTTCTTCTTGAGTTCTTCTTTATCGGTAGGCTGGGGTTTCATTTCCTCTTTCTTTCCTTTCGACAGATTGGGATCAAACTGGCCACCGGTACCGGGGTTGCTGGATGATTTTCGTGTTGACATAAAATACGTTTTATGGTAATGATAAAAATAGCATGCCAGCTGCTGCTTGAATCTGGTCCCGTTATTCGGCACGATCTGAATTTTTTTCAGTCATCTTGCAATCCCGTCATTTCAAAAAGTCAAATTTTCATTTCCCGCTTCGCTGGCATAAAGTCTGATAACCGATTTTAAAAAACAAGGAGGCCTGTATGACAAACACAATTGCAAAAAGAAACAATGGCAACGCGTACAATGGCTTTGGAAATGTGGTTGACAACATCTTCCATAATAGCCTGAGACGTTTTTTTGACGGTAACTTCTTGGATGCCGAAAATGAATTCGCAATGGGGACTGTTCCGGTCAACATCCGCGAAACTGAACAGCAGTATGAAGTCGATGTGATAGCGCCGGGATGTCAGAAGGAAGACTTTAGTATTAAGGTCGACAAGAACATCCTGACCATTGCTTTTCAGAAAAAAGAAAGTACGGAACAAAGCCAAAAATCAGGATGGGTGAGAAATGAATTTGTGCAACGTTCATTCAGCAGGAGCTTTACCCTCGATGAAACAGTGGACAGTGCGAAGATTACTGCTACTTATACGGATGGCATCCTGCGGGTAAGCCTGGGCAAGAGTGAAAAAGCGGCAATGGCAAGCCGGCAGATTGAAGTGAAGTAATAATTTGCGGAGACAGCTTTATCAGTTGTCTCCGCATTTTCAAAATCGAAGCGTTATGAATACGACCTATTGCATCAAGCTTTCCCTGCGCTGCGGCGATGAGGTGGAATGCATCGCAAAATTCAATCTGGGAAATGATAAGCAGTTTGCGAAGGATTTGTTCGGCAGATTGAAAGGTAGTCATGACGTACAAGAAAATGATCCTTTGCAGATGGAGTTCATCGAAACAAAGAATGAATTGCCGCTGAGTATGCAGATCATTAGTTGCACCCTGGCCGATCTCGGTGAGAATGCCAAAATGATCACAAGGGAAGTATTTAAATCGAAACTATTAATGAACTAATTCAAATCAGGTAACTATGAGAAAAGCTATTATTAACAAAATTGTCGAACCACTAAAGAAATATGGTGAGTAAAATCCGGAAGAGAGGAGGCAATGACGATGATATTTTTAATCATCCGTTTGCGATTCTTTAGAAGCAGAATTCGATTTACAGATCTCTCCCGCAAAGGAGAGATTTTTTTAATAATGTCTGAAGGATCATGTGTCATTTATTTTTATTGTCTATTAATTTGATTTTTGTCAGTAAAAATCTTTCTGTTTTTGACAGGTTACGCCCGTAGCTCAGGGTAATTACTTATTGTATGGAATTCAACAGATTTGTATTTTGTCGCGCTCTTGATTTTGAGAGCGTTTAACCTATATGAAAATTTAATCACTTCTCCACGCTTTTGTTAGGCATTGACATGGGCGTTTTTCATTAGCTTTTTAAAATCCAGTATCATGAAACAACTTTCCACACTGCTGTGCGCATGCAGGTTTTTTATTTTCCTTTTATTCTTTGTTCATTTTTCCAAACTTTCCGATGGTCAGGCACCTGCGGTTACGATTAAGGCAGGTATCCCCACAGGCAACACGGCCTGCCTGGGCGTTGCTTACGGGAACGGCATTTATGTCGCCGTATTTGACAAGGGAAAGGTTTTTACGTCCGCGGATGGTTCCGATTGGACAAAGGTAACCAACCCAAACCTGCCGGGTGGTTACGGGTACAGGATTGCGTATGGGGCAGGCATATTTGTTATTACCATGGATAACGGAAAAATTTCCAGCTCAACCGATGGAATTACGTGGACGGCACGGACCTCGGGAACTTCCAACAATCTTGGGTTCGTAAACTTTCTCCAGGGTGCATTTTATGTAACCGGTGATAATAACACGCTTTTAAAGTCTACGGACGGTATCGCATGGAACGCTATTAATTTTGGTGTCGGCACGAATGGATACCTGATCAATATCACCTGGGGAAATGGTTACTTTATCGTGGCGTCAAGAAATACAAGCGGTATGGCGCTGGGCGTTTACCGCTCGGCCACGGGTGCATCCAACACTTGGAGCTACCAGGCAATTTCCTATGACCTCGTGAACAGGGTGCAATACCTCAAAGACAAATTTTTCATTTTTACATCCGGGACAACTGTATATACATCGGCCGATGGCGCCAGTTGGACAAACAGCACTTCGTCACTGACCTTAACGCTGCCGAATTCAACTGTACAGAATATCGGAACCCCCAACCAGGCCTTCCACGGTATTTATGACGGAACGAAAGTGTACCTGTATGGGTCCACACAATATTACCAGTCCCAGGGATCGTATGGGTCGATTTCTTCTTCAACCAACGGAACCAGCTTTACGCTGCAGCCACGCACGGTATATATTGTTTGCCAGGGAGCCGAATATCTCAACAGTAAATATTTTCAATGGGGTAACGAAGGACTCGTGATTTCGGATGATGGCGTCAACTATCGTTACCTGAGCGGAAATTATTATGCAGTAGCTTCAAGCGGCTCGGGTAATTATATCGGCGCGGGATCTGTTAGTTCCGCAGGGGTAGTGTGGAAGTCAGGTGATTTCAGTACATGGACGGACCACTCACCATCGTCTTTGTCGCCGTTGTATGGCCTGGCCTGGAACGGTGCTGAGTATCTTGCGGTAGGTGACCGCTCGGTAGCTAAATCGACGGATAACGGTAATACATGGTCGCAGATCGCGACGCCTTCGAAAACCTATATGAGTCTTGCTTATGGTGCCGGTAAATACGTGGCTGTCGGTTATGACGCCGATACCTACGCTGCAGAAATTGGCTATTCGGCAACGGGCACATCCTGGACGGTTGCCAATAGTGCCAACAACTGGTACTTCCGGGTGAAATATGTCAACAATGCTTTTTTTGCTTTCGGCTACGACAATGATACCTACACCGGAATTGTGATGTATTCGGCAGACGGATTAGCCTGGTCGGATATTACCCCGTCGTTAGCTTTTACCACGTATTATTATAATGATATTGTTTACGACGGCAGTAAATATGTTTTGATGGGAACTGAAGCGGATTATTCATTCTTCTCTGTGACGAGCACCACACCCGCGACGCCGGCTTCATGGGCCAATAAAAGTGTGGTGAGTGGGGTGCCCGGGGGAGTGACGATTGGTGGCACCTGGGGCGATGGAGCCTTTGCGTACAGTAATGGCAAATTTGCCGGGTCAGTAGTGGATGCCACTACCGGTGAGGCCTACCTGCTTTATTCATCAGACGGGATAAACTGGACGGCGGCTGCCACCGGCGAAACCGGCTCAATGGCAGGGGTAGTTACAGAAGCCAGCAGTTTTAAAATGACCGGCTCCGGGAACCTGATGATTACAGCGGATTTTTCGCTGGTCACGTTGCCGGTACGGCTGACTTCGTTTACTGGCTCACTGGTCAATGATGAAGCCGTCCTGCAGTGGAAAACGGCACAGGAACACAACAGCAGTTATTTCCGACTACAATATAGTACGGATCAGTCCAACTGGTCGGATATTGCTTCCATGAAAGCAGCAGGGGAAAGCAATACAGAGAAACAGTACAGGTACGTTCATACGCAACCTGCACCGGGTGATAACTACTACCGGTTGGTGCAGGTTGATCTCGATGGGAAGGAGCAGATCAGTAATATTGTAAGAATTAAGGCGGCCCGGTTAGCTACTGCTAATTTGTACCCAAATCCGGCCTCGGAGAATATAATAATTGAGTTACCGGCTTCGTCTGCATCAAGTATTATTATTTATGATGCGAATGGACAGCAGGTATTCAGGAATAATTTTCTCAGCAAAACGATCCGTATTTCGCTGAAATCCCTGCCGGGAGGAGCGTACAAGGCAATGATTGTTCAGGGGGAGAAACAATTTGTAAAAGCTTTTATTCACCGGTAAGCAATCAGGAAAAAAAGAAAATAGCCGGTAAATAACGCCTTTCAACAGCTGAAAGGCGTTATTCATTTATTGATCGTTGATCAGGCAGGGATGTTTTATTTCGCTACCCGCTAGTAAATTAAAAACAGAAGTTCCAGGAGATACAATGAGATTGAAATTGTTTTAATTATTTGTAAATTCAGTATCCTGAATCCTTGCTATATGGAGTATATAGAACTTGATCACCTGAAAGACAAAGAACCAGTAGTTACTTCTATTTATGAAAAGCTGATTAAAGAGCTACAGAAATTCGGAACATTAAAAATAGAACCAAAGAAAACAAGCATTCATTTATGTAACAGATTTGGATTTGCAGGAGTATACACCCGTAAAGACTATATAAATCTTGAAGTACATTTAAAGAATAAACTAGCAAGCAAGAGAGTTTCTAAAGTTGAACAGGGTTCCCCAAATAGATTTCATCATACCATAAGAATAAATTCGGCAAAGGAAATAGATAAAGAATTGTTGGGATGGCTCAAAGAAGCCTATGATTTAAAGTCATAGGCTTCTCAGTGAGTACACATATTTAGACAAGTTTACAGGAAGCTCGTCACAAAAAGCAGATGCATCCCTCTGACACAATTACACGGTAAGACAATTATTGCTGGTTCAGTAAATTTATTCCGTGCGTAAACTTTTTGCCGGGCTGGTAATAGCTGATCGCAGTGTCTGGTATCCAATCACCAGTAAAGCAATCGTCAGGGATAACAAACCGGCCAGCGCAAAGATCCACCAGCTGATGGGGGTACGGTAAGCAAAATCCTGCAGCCATTGATGCATGATATAGCCTGCAATGGGCGCAGCGATCAGGAAGGCCAGCAGCACCAGTTGCATAAAATCCTTTGTCAGTAGTAAGACAATTCCGCTCACCGAGGCTCCAAGCACTTTACGGATACCGATCTCTTTGGTACGTTGCGTCATGGTAAGCAGCGACAGGGCGGAAAGACCGAGGCAGGCGATCAGTATTGCAAGGCCTGCAAATATGCCGAACACTCGCCCGAAGAGATAATCATTACTGTATTGCCGGTTAAACTTTTCATCCAGGAAATAGTAATCAAAGACATTCTCCGGGAAGTAACGCAGGTAGGCAGTCTTGATCGCGTCAAGGGTGGGAGGAAGTTGCTTCCCACTGATCTTAATTGAAAACTGGCTGTATTGTCCCTGCAGGTTTGGAATAAGGAGGATTGGCTCAATGCCACCCTTTAATGATTTCTGGTGAAAGTCGCCGACGACACCGACAATATCCCAGGGGCGGTTGAAAAGAGTAATCTGTTTACCAATTGCGTCTGCCGGACGCTGAAAGCCCAGTTTTTTAAGTGCGGTCTCATTAATAATCAGAGAACGCAGGTTGGCGGGAGACTGTCATAATCCAAAGCAGAAAAATTTCTGCCGGCAAGCAGTTTCATCTGGTATAAAGCAATAAAACGTTCATCAATGCCCATCGTCGCCATGGCGCTGGAGTTATCACTTGCAATATCCAGCCGCATGATGTTATTGACGTTTCCCAATTCATCGCCGGGTATCCTGGCCGAAACCGCAGCTCCTTTAACGGCAGCGAGTTGTTGGATGGTATTGATAAAGCCCTCTGCAGTATTTATAAAGTTTGTACCGGGATTGCTAAGTACAGGCTTACGCAGGACCATCAACTGATCCATGTTATAGCCCATAGATTGACTGGTCATGAACTTCAATTGGCGGTACACAACAAAAGACCCTATAATGAGAAGGATGCTAATTGCGAATTGCGCGGTCACAAGGCTTTTCCGGAGGAGAATTCCGGTGATTGAACGCAGGAACTTTCCTTTTAATACTTTCAGCGGATTATACGAAGACAGGACAAAGGCGGGATAAAATCCCGATAAGAAAATGCCTGCCAGGGAAAATAAAACAAAGAACAGGCTGACGCCGGTACCGGCTGTTTCCTTTGCAAAAAGTCTGGCAGGAGATAGAAAGAATAAGTATGGGCCCATTTGCAGCGATGTACGCAAACAGGAAGATGGAAGAAACACTGCACTCAATTATCCGGCGCAATAATTTTTCTGATTTGCTGGAAGGTTAATCGTAGGATGGAAGCGGGTCTTTCGGTCCAAAAATCAATCACGGTAAATTCTGAATTTACATACGCCAATGCATACCTGTTGGACTCAATTTTAGCAGAGCTAAACAATCAATAAAGAAAGAGGGCCGGTAAAAACCAACCCCCTTTCGCTGAGCACCACACTTTAACAACACGAAATTCTGAGTACCCCTCTCAAAATGATATAGCTAAACGGAATAAATTTATTCGGATCCTTTCGGCCAGGATGCGGCGATATTTCCGGTCCGATCTTTATGAAGAGTATAGTTATTGAGCAACTGGTGAAAATCCAGGCATAGAAAGCAGGGGAACAATAGGACGAGGCGGTAGCGTCATCAGAGCCGGGAATTCCACAGAACTGGTGTAACTACTGGGGATAAATGGTGCAAATTCGTATGTTTACTGTGCAGATTAACTGCGAATACACATTCCCGTAATAGTCTGATAATACCAGCTGCAGTACGGGGCTCATCAACGCTGCTCTTACCAACTGGAAACTGATTGTAAGCAAGGCAACAAGAATGGCCGCAATGCCTTTTGCTTTAAAAGTCCGACTTATACCGTATGAATGGTCTTCTATATTTTCTATTCTATAAACTGGCTTTGTCTGCCTGCGTAAGAATCAAAATATGATGGACACTCGTTTATCGGATTTATGAGCCAGCAAATTCAAAAAATAGAGCACAAACCTTTTTTTAAAAGCCGCGGTTTCCGATAATGGATTTTCTTAGGTTTGTAACAGCCATTCAATTGACGCTATGCGCTGCTACATTATTTTATTTCTTACTGCGTTTTATTGTAAAGTCGTTGCCCAGCAGTTGGTGGTACCGTTGGGGCATTCGGGTTTCGTACGGACAGCCGCGTTCAGCTCTGACAACCAGTTGCTGGTGACCGGGTCGGTGGACAGAACGGCGATCGTATGGGAAACATTTAGCGGGCGGAAAATCCATGACCTTGCTCCGAATAAAAGTGCCGTTACCTATGCATTCTTCAGCCCGGACAACAGGTTTATTGTAGTGGGTACAGATTCCTCCATCTGCGTTTGGTCGGTGCCCGGTTATAAAATCGTTTATACCTCACCGGTAGTGTCAGGGGCGTTGTTTTCATCATCCGGCAGAAATTTGTTCACGGTTGATTTTGCTGGCACGATCAGGCAGCTCCGCCTGGACGATTTCAAGGTTGAATTTTCCTATAAGGATAGTGCGCTTCCTCAAAGCCTGGTAACAGATAGCGCCGGCCGCTATCTCTGCAGTAATACGGCGTCTGCTTTTACTGTCAGGGACACAAAGACAGGAAAGCGCCTGGCAAAATCGAACGTAAAAGGGGAGCTACTTGGATGTGGTTTTCTACCGGACAATAATTACCTGCTTGCCGTGTCGAGGTCGGGTATGCAGCGGTTTGACGCGTCCCGGGAATTTGCCGCCCTTTCGTTCATTGACCAACCAGCCGGGGAGATTTACTGGAGCAGCAACCGCAGGTTTCTGCTGATCGCCTTTCCGTTTCAACATACCGCTGGTTCGCTGTGGGATCTGAAGGAATACCGGGAAATTTTTAATGCAGGTGATGTACGGGCTGTCCCTGATTCAGTTCCAAAAATAAACCCATTGACCGGGGACATCGATGGCTATACGTTGCTGGATGCCAATTCAAGGTATGAGTTTCCAAAATTTTTCCGGGACATGACGATTAGTAATACAGGAAAATGGATTGGTTTTCCATGGTTGCTGTTTAATACAAAAAACTATAATCAGTCGGTGTCTATGACGAGCTCAGGTTTGCGACTGGCTGCGTTTACTAGCGACAGTAAATACCTGGCGGTTCAATTGGAAGAGGGTATTTGTGGATTACTCGAGACAGGAAGTGGTGAAATAATTCAGCGGTACACAGCAGGTGCAGCAAATATCAGGTTTGTTGATATGGCTGCGGATGGTAACTATTTTGTTGTTGCAGGATATGATTCCACGGCGCGGATAGTGGAGACTGCAACAGCGACAACGCTGAGCACATTGAAAGGACATACCGCCATGGTAACTTCTGCCGTATTCAATACTGCCGGCACTGAACTGCTGACCAATTCGATGGATTCTTCCGCCAAACGATGGGATCTTAAAACCGGGCAATTGATTCAAACCTACCCGCAACAGGTCCCGGCAGTGAATCCTGCATGGTATAACCGGGATGATTCAGTCATTACTTCTCCCATTCCTTACGACTCAATAGCCATCTACGACCTGGACGGAAATTTTCAGAAAGATACAGTTATACTGCGGGAAACAGAGACGCCGGACGCGGATCATCACTGGATCAGCCGGAGCGGCCGGTATTTGCTAAAACGAATGAGCGATGGTGGGGCAGCATTTTATGACCGCTTTGGGGAAAGCCATTTTTATTTTAGACCGCCCGTTTCACTGGTCGCCTTTTCGCCAGATGAAAAATACCTCGCTGTTTCCGATATTCATAATGATACATTGACATTGGTGGAAATTGAATCCGGAAAAATCATCAGTGCGCGACGCCCCATGATTGATTCGGCTCCGACGCCATCCGGCAGGCATACCCTGCAGTTACTTTTCACCAATCGTTACCTGTTGGAAGTGGACGGCACCGGCAAAATCCATTTTTATTTCCCCAAGACCGGCAAAGAGGTTTTCAGGTTGCCGGGCTACAGTTGTGCAGTGTCAGCCGATTTCAAAAAGATGGTAGTAGCTAACCAGGGAGAAGCAGACATTTATGATTTGGAGCAGAATAAGCTGTTATACCGGTATATATCCGTTGACCAGGATAACTACCTTGTGATGGATAGTCTTTTTCGCTTTGATGGAACCGATCAGGCGCGCAAAAGCCTGTACTATGTTTGCGGCAACGAAATCATCACCCTAGACCAGGTGAAAAACAGCAGTTGGGAAACAGCGCTCGCAGCGAAGCTGACAGGAGCCAGCCATAAAAAAATAGCTGCGAAGCCATTATCGCAGCTTGACATTTGTAACCGCCTGCCACTGGTAAAAACGATACCCGCCGAACCGGCGCTATATAAGTTTAGTATCACGCCGCAACAGGGACCCATTGGCGAAGTTCAGCTGTACGTGAATGGAAAATTTCGCGATAGCTATTCTCCGGCAGTTCTTCCCAGGCGTGGCAACAGTTACGAGCTGACCGTCAGACGCCTTGATATACAGTCCTACCTGGATTCAGGAAGCCGTAACGAGGTTACCGTCAAAGCCACGACCGCTGTACGTTCAGACGTTCTTTCTTCTGCAGCAGCTGTTCAGTCGACAGAAGAATTGGAAGAGATCCGGAAAATCATTAACCGGGTACCGGCTAATATCTATTTACTGTCGGTTGGCATCAGCCGGTATGGTGATACGTCACTGGACTTAAATTTTCCGGAGACCGACGCTGCTTCGATGGCGGCGATGTTAAAAATGGCAGGGCGTAAGCTGCTGGAGGCGGACAACCGGTCCCACGTCTATACATGGACGTTAGTAACTTCAGGACCCCGGGGCGATCAGCCAACCAAAACCAGGATCCAGGCAGCACTGGATACGATCCGTCAACGGGCAACAGCGCGTGACCTGGTTATCTTATTTTTTGCGGGGCATGGCATGGGAGCCATCGGGGAAAATAACCTTTTGTTGCCGACAATGGAAGCAGCTTCAGCAAAACAGGTGATCAGCAGCCCTGAAACTTATGCATTAAGTTTCAGGGAGCTGGCTACAACCCTCCGGAACGTAAAAGCAAAAAAAGAAATTGTGATTCTCGATGTGTGTAATGCGGGCGCTGCGGAGAAAGAGTTGGTGGAGGGCTTTAAGGAGAATGGGGTACAGACCAGGGAAATTCCTGGTGATCAGCAAAAAGCGGTGGACAATCTCGCATCACAGACGGGATGTAGTGTGCTCATGGCAGCAGCAGAAGGTCAGCGGGCTTACGAAACCAGCCTGTACAATCACGGAGTGCTGACTGCGGCATTGTTGCAGGCGATCAAACAACGCACGGGTCTGCGGGATGATAAATTTATCCTTGCAGACCATTGGTTTACTTCGGCGATCGAAAATGTCGCTGCAATTGCAAATATTATCCAAAGGCCCCAGACGCCACTGGTTTTCGGAACTGCCCGCTACGATATAGGACTGGCGGACCAGCAGGTGTCTGACAGTATCGTCTTACAGCAGCAACGGAAAATATTTGCAGAACTCTCAGTATCCATTGAAGGCCCTAATCATTCTGATGCAGTACTCGGGCTCTCTGTACTGCTAAAAAACAAAATGAATATTGATATGATGGACAGGGGTGGTAACCCGTTTTATTTTTCTCCGGACAATTCTTCTCCCGATGCGTACCGGCTGACAGGTAGCTATTCGGTGACCGGCAGCGTCGTAAAGGTATTTCTCTTTCTTTCCACCAATAAATTGCAGGGCGAACCAATCTATCATTTCGAAGTAGATGGCAGCATCGCGGAAAAAGAAAGGATTGCTGATGAGATTATTCTTAAATTAACTAACTATCTGAAAAATTAATGGCATGAAAATATGCTTACCAGGATACTTCCAGGCTATGATGACGGTTGCCCTGGTTTGTCTGTTACCGGCGCTGCAGGGATTCCGTGCAGAAGAGAAATCGCCCGGGCAGGAGTCTACGTTCACCCTGGTATATCTTTCCCGAAGCATCCATTATAACGGAAATACACTGGCGCAGGAAATCAGGGTGTTGAAATCAATGGATGAAGTAAAAAACCTTGTCCGGAAAAGAATTCGGGACAATAGCGGGCTAATCGTGGTATTCTATAAAAAAAACAACCACTTTTACCGTTGGGAAAGAAATTTCAGCAAAGGAGATGATGGCATAGAAACCGAATGGCTGATCGTGATGGGAAGTCGTGGAAATGAAGAATTGATTGTACCGAAGGTGACGGAGTTCCGCAACATTTTGCAGGGAAAACTGGTCATACCGGACACGATAGAATTGACCCTGCAATTTCAATCAGCAAATTTTCCGCCGGACCAGTACCGGCTGGATATTCAACCCCGCGATTCGGGCAAAGCGCCGTCGTTGAAAGTTTCCCACGCGGGTAAGCTGATCATCGGGCACTACTTATACAATAATTTCTCTGACCAGTGGGGAACCGCAACGCTGTACAACGATAAACATCCGGAACTGAAGCTAGCTGATTTTAGTATTTTCTTCCCTTCTGACTCGCTTGTGAAAGAATGGAAAGAGATCGGTACAGGAATCAGGCGGAGTGGGGTCAGCGCAGATGAAAAGGAGACAGCGTATTGGTTGCAGGAATATATCAATCGCAACTACGGGTATTGCGGGATCGGGACTGTACAACTATTAATGAAGTAAGCATTTTTATGGAATGGTTGATCGCAGGTAGTATCATCATTATAATGTTGCTGGTGGCCGCCCCGTTATCCGGCTGGATTCGCCTTAAAGCGTTTCACGCTGTGGTGATCGCAGCAAGTATTTCGCTGTTGTTATTGCCGGTTACCCTCCTCTTGTTAAACCAGAACTATCTCGTCCTGCCGCAGCAGAATCAGGCGGTGACCTGGGCCGCGCGACTGAACCGGAAGGCGGCCAGGGAAAAAGCTTCGGAATGGGTAAAAAATAATTTCATATTTATTGACATTTCCTGGTCCCATCAATTGATCCCGGCAGCCGTATCCAACCAGTTTGACACATCAACAGAGGTGATTACGAACCGGTATGAATTGACCAGGCTTTTAGAACAACTGAAAACAGAAGACACGCTTACCGACGGCATCGTTTGTGATGTGTTTTTCGATCAGTCATCCCCGGCAGATCCGCAATTGCGGGATGCCTTGGCCGAGCCCGCTATTGCAACAAAGATAATCCTGGCGCATAACCCGGCTGCACCGAATCTTCCTGTATTCGCGTCGCTGGAAGATAGCGTTTATGCTGATATTTCCGAGAAAGGCGAGGAACAGTTTTTCGCCAGTTACCAACCGTTGCATGCTGCCGTGCCAACGTTTGCCTACCGTATATACCAGCGGATGCAGTCCATTCAGACCGTTCCGGCATGGAATAATTTGCTGGTCAGGGAAACGAGTGCGGATGGCAGGACTCATACCGGTATCAACAGTTTTATACCTTCTTTTATCCTCACGGATGAAAAGGAATTGTACGGCAACCCCGCGATGGGTGTAGACTCGGAAACCAATCTTACGTCGGTGAATTATCTCACCATGGGTGACGCAAGCGTCTTTGCACAGGGAGGAATACTGCATCAGTTACTGGGTGAACGAAGACAGGAAGGTCGAAAAAATATAATTTTCATTGGTAGCTTCCGGGGGCCGGAGAGGGACATACATCAAACCTTTTATGGGCGTCTGCATGGTCCCACCATCTGGCTCAATCTGACCTACAGTTTGTTGAACCGGCAACACCTGCTCTCGTTTGGTTTCCTGTTATACCTGTGGATTGGAATGGGCCTGGTCTTTTACTGCCTTATCCGTTCCGCACTGTATCTTCCGCTCGTTCCGGTCGGGCCACGGAAAAAGACTACCGGTCATGAACAATCGGGAAATAAACGGTTGTCCTTTCTCCGGTCAGTCGTTGATATTATTTTTATGCATGAGATCCATCTGTGGGTGTTTATCCTCTTTATCGTCCTGACGGCGCTTGCATGGGGTAAAATTATCAATGGCTTTCTATTATTGCTGTTAACAGAATTCATCTACCGCATCCTTCGGCATCATGCCGACGAACACCGCTGACAGAACAGATTCATTCTTCTGTATTCAGTCTTCTTTCTTCTATATTCTGCCTTTTCTCACGTACTACTTATAACCTGCAACATATAACTTTACAGCAATGTCTCTCCCTTCTCACATATCGCTCTCCGCATTGGCAAAACAGGTGAACGCTGTGATCAGCGAAGCATTCAGCGAAAAGCAGTTCTGGGTACTCACCGAAGTAACGAATTACAGTTACTACGCGCAAAAAGGCCATCACTACTTTGATTTGATAGAAAAATCAAAAAACGGTTCGGACATCATTGCGAAGATGCAGACCGCGGCATGGTTTACAGGCAATGAACGGATCAAACGCTTCGAACGCTTAACCGGGCAGAAATTTAAAAATGATATTAAGGTTCCTCGTATGTGTCACTGTCGAGTTTCATAAAGCCTTTGGATTAAAACTGGTGCTGCAGGATGTTGATCCGAGCTTTACGCTTGGGGAACTGGAACGGCAGAAACAGGAGACGATTGAGCAGTTGATCAAAGAAGGATTTCTTAATAAGATCGGTGATGAATTCTTCACTGATAACAAACGCCTGCCGCTACCACGCGTGATTCAGAAAATAGCGGTCATATCATCAGCAGCATCCGCCGGTTTACAGGACTTCGTGCATACACTGGAGCATAATGATTTTAAGTACCAGTTTGAAATAGATTATTACTATGCCGTAGTGCAGGGAGAAACAAAGGCGGAACTGGTGAACGATCAGTTTATTCAAATCTTCGCTTCAGCGATAAGGTATGATGTGGTAATACTGATCCGTGGTGGCGGCGCCCAAACAGATTTTCTGCTCTTTGATCAATTCCCGCTCGCAAAGATGATTGCAAAATTTCCAGTCCCTGTTATTACCGGTCTTGGTCACCAGAAAAATGAAACGGTGGCAGATCTTGTTGCCAACAAATCAGTGAAGACACCAACAAGGGCAGCCGAATTTATCATTGCAAGAAACCGCGACTTTGAAGAATCCGTTCACATCGTGGAGAAGAATATTATCATTAAAACGCAGCAGTTGCTCGCAGGCTATCGTGAAAGCTTGAACCACCTGAAGGGGACAATGATCACACAGCCAAAAATGATCACAAAATCGAAGCTGCAGGAGTTGCAGCAACTAAGATTGTCCGTCCCGCAATCCCTCCACAGTTATTTCAGGCACCATAGCCAGCAATTAATACATCAGCAGGCAATCCTTCGTTCCTTATCCTCGGCAAATATTTTAAAAAGGGGCTTTGCTATTGTGAAGAAAGAGGGAAAAACAATAAGCAATGCTGGGGACATCCAGGTAGGAGATCAGATTTCAATTATATTCAATGAACAGCAACTGGAATCGGTTGTAAAGCATAAAACAAATTACGATGGACGCGAATTTGACCTATGAACAGGCCTATAGTGAACTGCAGGAAATCGCTGCTGTCATCCAGGATGAAACAGTAACAGTAGATGAACTGGCGGATAAATTGAAGCGTGCTTCTTTCCTGATCAGTTATTGCCAGGCGAAACTCCGTGCGACCGAATCAGAAGTCAGTAAGATCATTCAGCAGATGGAAGGAAAATAATAGAATTCGGCCATAAAATTTCAATAGGATGGGAAAGAAAAATGGTATTTAGTGACCTATTATGTTCCGGGTGAGCGAACGATGTTTCCTTTAATGAAATTAGTGTGCTGTAAAGCAAAAGACGATACTGCAAACGTTTTTTCTCTTACCGGAACTAACCCTGGGCCATCCTGAGCCTGCCGAAAGGGAAGGGCCCTTAAAACAAATCCCCCTGCTTTGTATGCACCGGCAGATTCTGCAGCTCAAACCGGCGAAGGATCTGCCAGGGCTTTGTGCCATACGGGCGTTTCAACAGTAACATCGCATCTGCAATAAATTTACCGGTGAAACTCCGGTGACTGTATTCCAGCCAGCCTTTTTCATATTGCCAGGGTTTTAATTTATTGCCTAATGGAAAGTTGGGTTCCAGGATAAAGTACGGCTTATTTTCTTCGTTCAGTTTCAGCAGTTGCTGTGATTGTGACCGGATTTCTTTGACCAGGTGCTGGATGGGGATCTTGGAGGTTACACTAATGAAAATCGTATGGCTTGGAAAGCTGCCGTAACCGTTCAGTTCAACTTTAAAGGGCGGGTAGCCGAGCGAAATTGCGCTGAGCTTGCTGGTAATCCGTTCTTCCTTCAGTTCATATTGCGTAAAACGCACGAGCGCTAAATTGGGCCGTGCAGCGCCTTTCATCTCAATTTTATAATTCGCATTAAATTCTTTCCTGGTCTCCGCAATCCGTTTGGCCAGTTCTTCATGCGGCTGGAGCACGATGAGGTAGTCGCAAATTTTGTAACCAGCCAAAATCTCTCCCTGCAATTCCATGATAACTTATTTATCGGTATAATAATGAATCGCTGCGATCACTTTCTTTAACAGCCCTGGATCAATAGCCCGTTCCCCGTACGCTTCGGGAACATGCGTCAGCCACTGCGTCCCGTTCTTCTTTAAATAACACAGGTAGTCATTACCGTTATAAACGGAATAATACCGTTCCTTTTTGTCTTCATGAAAGTGTTCGGATACCCAGATATTCCGTTCGGTTTTCCCGATCGTGAAATTCACGACGAAAAGTTTGCTGTTCCGAGTCCAGCAGAAGAGGGGATTATAAATTTCATCCTTGAGCGCCGTACAGTATTCGTCCTGGCTGCCATCGGAATTATACACCCGGAAAGCATCCAGCTCATACTCTCCCTGGTGACCATCATTGAATTTAATATGAAAAAGAAACCCGGTGCCTTCCGTATAGGCTGTGGAAACAAATTGCGCTTCTAATCGTCGTTTACCGACGGTTAATTTGAAACTGACAGGATCATGCAAAAAAATGTCTGTCTGTCGGAGGATGTTGTTGGATACATATTCAGTTCTTTAATAACTTAAAGCTACAATTTAATACTAATATATTTAGTATTAAATTGCTAAATATTTTCTGTCTTACAATATGGGGCTGAAAGAGAGATATTTATACCGGGACGTAGGTTCCGGTCAATGCTGTATTTTGTCGTTTAGACTTAAAACGTACAACGTATCGCTTACAACATACAACTCGTATAACCACCCCGGCCTGATTTCTGGATACCTGCTAAATGAACGACTTCGATTCAGCTCGTTGATGAAAAGGCTATGTTGCCGCGGCAGTTATATCTGTCCGAAACTATGTTCTGCACGACAAATGGCTTACCGTATTAGTACGGAAAATTGTAAGAATTACGAAGATGAATCTGTCGATATAACATCGGACTGGAAGTTTAAAACTTATAACGTACTACTTAAACACTTACTACGTATGACTTATCGGGCGTCTCCCTCCATTCCTCGGGTCGCGCTTTCCACACTACATGGTAGTTTGTTCCAATCGCTGACGCATTAGGCAGATCTTCTTACTTCTATCTTCTATCTTCTGTATTCTTGATACTTATTTAAAATTTATTCATTTAAAAGTTTTGCCATTGCATATAGAATCTGTAAAAAGAATAAGGTGGTCGTAAGACCACCTTATTCTAACTTTAGTATCGTATATACAAACAAAACTTTTAAATGAAAGCAACAACAGTTAATTCATCTGCACACTATAAATAATTTGTTTCCCAGCATTTGTTCCTTGATTAATCTTCCGTTCCGTCCGCCGATAGGCTGATCATCGTTCTGATGTATATGCATCTTACCACTTAACCACGTATAACCTATAACATACAACTTAAAACTTTCTTCTGTCTTCTTTTACTTAAAACGTACAACGTATTACTTACAACTTATTATTCCTCCTGAAACTCCCTGCCGTCCACCCGCAGTTGTCTGACATTGCATCGTACTTTATGTAGCCCACTTTTTTTAATTGAGAAATTAAGAAATCAGTAATCCAATCAACCTTCTCTTTCCTTTCCCATTGACTAATACAAGAAGTCTAAAAATTATAATGACAGACCATATCATCAGACTACTTTTTACGGGCAGTCTTTTCATACACTGACGCTCTCGCCACTAGCGGATATTGACTTTATTGCAGAGTATCAATCCCCGTCGATTTATACAAACCTGTACACCAATGGAAATTTCAGCATGGACATCGGCCTTACAAAAAAAACAGGAAAGACAAAGTCGAAACTAAGGGTAGCCTGTACTGACCTGCTGAATACTTCGCGCGAAAAGGAATGGACTGACGAAAAAGGGAATACGATTTCTTTTTATCGTAAGCGGCCAACCAGGACGTTGAGATTGTCATTCAAGTATAATTTTAGCTCAGGAAAAAAAGTAGTGAACAAAACGATCGATTCTGGTGCTACAAAAGAGAAAAACAGGATGTCGAATTAACATTCGGCAAAAGGCTATCCCAATACCAGCCGGCAAACGAGTCATGGATGAAGTTCTGGATATTAGTTCTTCACCGGATACAGAATAGAGGTGTCGCGTACAAATTAAAACGTACATCTTAGAATGTACAACGTAAAATTTGCTGGCTGGATATTGCAGCAATGGATTCGTACATTTATGTTGCTGGCAATTAAGTTGACACTTAAATTATAACAACGCATTTGAAACAGATGGATCACTGTCGCCGTTTTCTCTACTATAGCATTCTGGTATCTATTCTTGCCATACTATCAAATTGTGCAACTTCACAAATTTTGAGGGGTCACGTAATCGATAAAAGCACCAATGTGCCCTTAGCATCAGCAAGCATATTTATAAACGGCACTTCAATTGGTACGGTTACCGGCATTGCGGGAGAGTTTAAGCTTTCCGGGATACCCCGGGGAAAGTTTGATCTCATTGCATCTTATGCAGAATATCAAACCAGGATAATCACAATCATTGCTACGCATGATTCCGTTCTCACAATTTACCTGCAGCCCAGAACAGTGGTCACTGAAAATGTTATTGTCAGGAATTATGTTGAAAATGGATGGGATCGTTGGGGGGCCCTGTTTACAAAAACTTTTCTCGGCAACAGTTCTTTCGCAGAAGAATGTAAAATTCAAAACACAGGGGATATACGTTTTTCCTATTCAGAAAAGGAAGACATGCTTTGGGTGGTTGCGCAGAAACCAATAATAATAATAAACAAAGCCCTTGGATATAAGGTGGAATATGATCTCGAACAATTTGCGTATAACCTGGGTTCAAACCGGCTGGTATTTGGCGGGTATACTTTTTTTACCGAATTAAAAGGCAATAAGAATCAGTTAAGACGCTGGGAGAAAAATCGGGTAGATTGTTATGAAGGTTCTGTCAGGCATTTCATGCGCGCGTTAGCAACACACCGGTCAGCACAGGAAGGATTTTTAATCCGTTCACTGAAAATAATCCCGGATACGGAAAAGGAAAGAATTAAACTGATAATGAAAAATGTACCATCCCGGGATATTCATCCGGACTCATTAAAGTATTATAAAGACATGCTGAAAGACAGGAACACTAATACTATAGCTGATCGCAGCCCACTTAACGAAAATACAATCGTACATGATGGCATTGACTCCGAATCTGTATTACTTACATTCCCTGATTACCTTCTCATTACGTACCCGCGTAAGGAGGAACCATCCGATTATCTTCAACGCAATATGCTAGTCCGGTTAGACACCTGTGTAACGGGGATTCTCAACCTGGAAAACGATGAAGTGCTGACCGTATACAAAACCGGAAATTATTATAACCCGGTTAATCTTATTATATCTGGCTACTGGGCCTGGCGTGAAAAAGCAGCTACCCTGTTACCACAAAATTATTATTTACCGGTAAAGCAGGAGTGATCCGGTTTACCATGGGATGCTGGGTGATCGACGAATGACCATTGATTGTAAGAAAGGTAACTCTCAGGAATTGTTCTTCTCTGGCATATTGCAAAAAACGCAGACGATAACCCAACATTTTCATTAGTGTTTGAACCGCTTTTAAATGAATAGTCAACGCGAAAGTGGATCATCTTGAAAATGAAAAATATGGATCAAATGGAACGAATTTTCCATTCTCTTACTTAAAACCTAATACTTAGAACTTACTTCGTCTCCTGAAACGCCCTGCCGTCCTCCCAAAGTAATTCTTAAAAGCACACGCAAATCTTTGCTGCGATCTGTAGCCAAGGCGGAATTAAATCTCATCCAGGCTAAAATCTGTCGTTGTGGGACCCCAGGTTACTCATTTATTTGGGGGATGGCTGGAGAGAATAAAACGTTTTCAGATATGGATCCGGTATCGCTGGAAAGTTTGCTCTAAAACAGTTTTATTTCAATGATCTCGAATTTATTGATTAGAGAGATAAATGACGGACATGAGCGATGTCGTGCATAAGGTAGTTGAGCATGAAGACACAATCAGTGATGAACGGGATTTCAATAGGAAATAGACGAGCTGAAATACTTTCAGCCTCGGCGACCCGGCTTACTGGTAGACGGCGGTGCGTTCAATTTTCTGGTAAGGATTGCGAAAGAAACCGGATACCGTCGTGGTCGCCGCCAATAATAAGGGTCGGGCACAGTATTCTTCTTAATAACAGTGCGACAATTTATTTAAACAAAAATTTCGAGAGAATTCTGATGGATTTGGCTACGTAGCCCCGACGGCAATGCATGCAAGTATCGGAGTAGATCATCAATTGGCGGCCTTCTCAAATAAGATTACGATAAACGGCAATGACTCTTTTGGAGTTGGCCCCGAGTTGGGCATTCGAGGAAATAGAATGGATAGATCCATTAACTTTGATGCTAAGCCATTGATAAAAAACATTCTTGACTATTCGATTATAGGTGTAAGACTTCAGCCATATATCGGATTGACGCAACGTATTCTCAAAACTGGATTCTCTTTGTTGCTGGAACAATTCACAGTATGAGAACATTTATTCAGCACCCGGGTAGTGGGACATTAAAAGCTGATACGATGGTGTCATTAGAAGCACCTGCAGGGTTCGGGATAAATCTTGGCGGCCTGCACAGATAGGATGAAGCATACTGCTAAAATTTATAGGCTTTGAAAAAAAAATGGGAAATACTTTTCGGAATCGTTTTGTTAACCAACACTTGTTTTGGCCAGGATTATTTTAAGAAAGCATCTACAGAATATTTTACGGGCGATTTAAATAAGGCAATAGAATTATTTTCGAAGGCCATTGAAAATAACGAGGAGTTATCGAAATCTTACATGTACCAGGGTGCGGCAAAATCTTTTTTACAATCTTTTGATGATGGGTTGAAGGATTTAGATGCTTCAAAAAAAAAATTGATTCTTTAAATTCCAAATTATATTACTATTACGGAAAAGTCTATCTGTTCAAGCGACAATTTCGTGAAGCTATCCAGTATTATTCGCGAGCACTTGTGTTAGATCCGAAAGACCCTTTTTCTTTCGATGAACGGGGCGAATGGATACGCGATTGCAGAAGTGCTTTTGCCAAATGTTATGTACGAAAGTATAAGATGGCGAAAACAGACAAACCAAGAACCGTTTTGCTTAACAGATAATTTTATGAAGTTTATTTCTTTCGTCTCTTTGATTTTTCTTATAGCTTGTAATTTTGAGGTAAATACGACAGATCCGCAAGCATCAATTTCAATTGAAACATCAAAGGCAGACCATTTTTTTAAAAAAGAATATACTGTAATTAATGATTCCGGCTGCGTAATACATGAAGCCTGGATAGAAGAAACTTGGAAAATAAAAATTGAAAATGGAAGTGTTGTAAAAAAAGGCCTTTCAACTCATCAACTAATCCTACAAGTAGACAGTTTGCCACCTGAGATTACTTACGACAATTATGTTGTTAAATGGCAACTTGAAGATTCAATGTATGGTATACTGGGAAGTGCAAATGGAGTATATATTATGGATTTGAGGGAGGGTGAATTTCCAAAAAGCTTTACCATAATTGGTCATGAAAGAAATAACCCAGCGAAAGTTTTCTGTAAAATTTATCTCAAGGAAGAAAATTAATCGTGAGTGTAATTAATTCTACCCTTAAACTCAATTTTGAGCGACTCAAATATTTAGTTTTCGTTTTCACAAAGTGGAAAAATCGCATGCATTGATCCAACCTTTTCTTGAGCGCTTGATCCATTTTTCAATTGATCGCCAATACGGAAATGGGTCATCTGTAAATGAAAAATGTGACTCAAAAGGAACGAATTTTCCAGTCAAACACATAATAAAACTTTTCGATTTGGGAATGAACTGTAGATTTCGGCATGGTTGATCATTAAATTTTATTTGTATGGCCTATACTGATGCTGACATTTAAACTGGGCAACGGTCAATAGAGAACGAAATGATCGGATCACCAATTTCATTTTTTCCAATTTGGGGTGTAAAAAATAACTGAGGTAGGTTCGCGTTTGATTCCAAAATCTTATTTACGGTTTTATTTACAGAAGAAATATAAATAAGTAATAATCATACTGAGCTTTAGTCCTATCGGGACCGCTAAACGGGAATTAAAGGGATTTAAAATTCATGAATATATAAGTAAAGACACCTTCAATATTGACCTAACGATAGTCGACAAAAGAAGGTACTAATATGACTTATAAGAATAAGCAATTTCAAATCCTTTCCTTGACCTTGCCGGTCATCAAATTCTGTTAAACAGCCCTTTTATACCAATCTTAACCAACAAGACTTTGTATTAAAACCGGACAGCAGATCGTCCACATTTGGCGTGATGAAAAATGCCTATGAAAAAGAACTTGTAGAAAAATCAATAACAGCGGATGCATTATTTGAATCATAGTCAATTGACCGGAAGAGATTTTTATCTGGCCCGAAAAAACTGCAGACATCGATCCAACATTTTCGCGCGCGCTTGATCCATTTTGCAATTGATACGGAAGTATGTGCACGCCTTTTAGAATAACATCGATGCAAACCAAGAGAAACGTTGAAGTTCATTGTTTGCCTAAGTCACAGTATCAATCGTTGCTAAAAAAAACTTTTTTTTGCAACATATTTCTTCGATCTGTGTCAGAACATCCAGTGACCGCATATGACGCACATAGCCAGGATGACCGACTATTAGTAAAAAAGGTACTATCCGGTGATCATGCTGCATTTACCACGATTGTAAAGAATACAGAACAACTCGTCGGAAGCATTATTTCAAAGATTGTTTCCGATCGGCAGGATATTAATGACATTGCCCAGGAAGTTTATCTGAATGCCTACAAAAACCTTCCTACTTTCCGCTTTGAATCGAAACTTTCGACGTGGATTGGGCGGATTGCCTATAATCATTCTATTAATCATCTCAGGTATAAAAAATCACTGCCATTAGAGGCGGATGAACTTGACCTCCAGCAATCAGTCTCTATTATCATTCCCACGGACTCGAAACAGAGGGTGGAAATCATTCATGCAGCAATAAAAGAACTCGATCCGGTTCACCAAACCCTGATCACATTGTATCACCAGGAACATTTAACCTATGCAGAAATACATGCGATCACAGGGTTGCCGGAAGGAACAATAAAAAGCTATCTCTTTCGAGCAAGAAAGGCATTAAAAGATTTGTTATTGAATCAATATAAAAAGGAAGATTTATGACAGATAAGCATCTTACCGAAGAAAATTTCCAGGTCTATATAACAGATCCTGGCTTATTATCCGATACTGAGCGGGCACATGTTGACGGCTGCAGTCATTGTCAGCAACATATCGATGTATACCGGCAGGTAATAAATGCCATTGTCGACCAGCCGTTATTTAGTTTCGACATCGATTTATCTGCTGCCGTGCCCGAGAGTATTCAGCCCGAAAAGGAAAGTCGTTTCAGAATACTTCTTATACCAATACTAATAGGTGTAATCGTTATTGTCCCTCTTTATTTATTCAGGCGAAATTTCGCGTACTTCTTTTCCGGCCTTTCTGATGTATTTATTATGATTTGTGCGTTGCTTTTCTGCTGCACACTTGCAGTAAAGGCGATACAGTTATATAATAATTACAGGAAACAACTCGATAAAATAAATTTTTTACAATAACTGCAACCTCTCCCGTTCCATTGTGTCAATTAACTCAATACCATTTACAATGAAAAGAATAATTGCCTTCTTAGTTCTATTTAGTTTATCAGCGGTACTTCATGCACAGGATAATAACTACGATCCGTTCCATGACAGCACATTCATATTTGACAGCCTGAATATCTGTGCGATTCTGCTGGTTATCTACCTGGTCACAAGTTTTATTATTCAAATCCTTCGTCATTCATTTGAAGCAAGACTGAAGAACCGGATCATCGATAAATCAGTACCGGAGGAAATTGTATCGCAGCTTTTACAGCCGGAGTCAAAAAAGGAAAAACGAAACTATATACTCCAATGGTTCTGTATACTGACAGCCATCGGAATTGGTTTTACAGCTATGGCACTCACAAGACCGTTTGGCTTGCATTCACTCGCCATCCTTGCTTTCAGTATCGCCGCTGGTTTCGGCGGATATTATTTTCTCACACGTAATAAAGTGAAATAATATTTCCATGAAGCTTTTATTTTTCTTAGCCGCCCTTATTCTTGTATCACTTCGCGCATGGTTTCTGTATGATAATCGTGGCGGTCACAATGATGACAAACATGGCACTGTCACAATCAGTATTGGTGATCACAAGGTGCAGTACAAGTGGTTCGGAAAAATTGCGTTGACTGACGATGAACATTCGATAAAAAGTATACAGCCCGGCGGTTATTTAAAATTTAAAGAGAATGATATTCGCATGTCAGCTGAAAGTAATGTGCAAGGTGAGATAACTTATTCCTTATTCGATGGAGAACATGCATTACCACTAAATGATAGTGGCCGGAATTTCATTAGTTCAAGCTTGCGCAAAATGATCGACTGGGGTTTTAATTCCGGTGGCCGGGCCAAGCGAATCTATCAACAGGGGGGATATAAGGCATTGATGGAAGAACTACCACGACTGAAAATGCAGGATGGCAAAGCACCATATCTCGAGCTCTTGTTATCCAGTGACAGTTTGCAAAAACAGGAACTGGCTTCCGTAATCCGGCAAACAACTTCCGCAGTAAGCGATGTCGATAAAGAAATTTTTCTCCGCAAAATTCCACTAGTACAGTTGAAAGACTCGACAGTGAGTAATGCATGGCTGGATATGGTCGCATCCGTTAACGCAGATGTTCAAAAAGTAAATCTGCTGTCGTTTATCATTGACCGTGATTCGTTGGGTGAAAATATATTTGATCGCATTATGAATATCGGTACGCGTCTTAACGCTGATGTCGATAAGCAAACAATTTATAGGAAGCTTGCTGAGCATACGACCACGACAGAAGAGCAATTCGTCGCATTGATTGATGCAGCCGGCAGACAAAACGCAGATGTCGATAAAAGCAATCTTCTTATTCTTATTGCAGGAAAGATGCCTCGTACAGAAAAAACAAAATCTGCCTATCTCTCAGCAGCAAAAAAAATTAACAATGACGGCGATTACGGAAGAGCCGTAAAACTAATCGAATAATCGTATGCTTAAAAGTTATTTCAAAATCGCCTGGCGGAGCCTTGTCAAAAACAAGCTGTCGTCCATCATTAATATCGGTGGATTGATTGTAGGTCTTTCAACCTCTATCCTGATATTGCTATTCGTAGTCAATGAATTGGGTTATGACAGATTTCATAGTAATATCAACAATTTGTACTTGCTCATTAAAAATGAACAGCATGCAGATGGAATCAGCACCGGCAAATCTACCGCGGGACCGATGGCAGATGTTATGCGACGACAATTCCCCGAGGTTGCGTATTCGGGAAGAGTTGCCGGCTTTGGCGGAGAACTGACCAGGGTAGGTGATAAGGTTCTATACGGTTCTGGTATTTATACCGATCCCGATCTATTTAAAATGATGAGTTTTCCTGCTGTCCAGGGTGATCCATTCCGTACACTGCAGGATGCCAGCTCTATTGTTATCTCAGAGAGTGCTGCAAAAAAAATGTTTGGTAACCAGGATGCTTTGGGACAAACCATTCTTTTCAAAAATAAAACGGTATTCAAAATTGGTGCAATTGTAAAAGATCTCCCACCGAACAGTACTATTCAATTTGAAATGGTAATCCCCTTTCAATATTTCGAATTGGACAACCCGTGGCTAGCCAAATGGGATGATAACCGGATCAATACCTGGATACAATTAAAGGATGCTGCAAATATCAACTCGGTCAATACAAGACTGACTAAACTCATTCAGGAAAAAACCAATGATAAAACCGTCTCACTTTTTGTTTACCCGATGAAACGGGCACACCTGTATAATAATTTCAGCAATGGCAAACCGGATGGTGGGAATATCTACATTGTTGAGCTCTTCGCCGCGCTGGGCATCTTCACCCTGCTGATTGCCTGTATCAATTTCATGAACCTGGCTACGGCAAGATCCGAAGAAAGGGCCCGCGAGGTTGGCGTTCGCAAAGTACTCGGCGCATCAAAAAGACGAATCAGTGCCCAGTTCTTTGCAGAAGCGTTACTGATGACTTTTATTGCGCTTGTTTTTAGTGTACTGCTGGCCGTTATAGTACTGCCGGCGTTTAATCAGCTTATTCGAAAAAGACTTGTATTGGACTATTCAAGTTTTGGACTATGGGTGTTACTGATTTCTATTGGATTTATAACAGCATTAGTTGCAGGAAGCTACCCGGCAATTCGCTTCAGTCGGGTTAATACAGTCAGTGTATTAAAGGGCGTTTTATCAACAAAAGAAAAACGTGGCCGCCTGAGAATGGCACTCGTCACTTTTCAGTTTGTTATCTCCATCTTTCTTATCATTTCTACGATTGTAATTTTTAAAGAGATTGATTATGTTCAGAACCGCCCGATCGGTTATGATCAGGAAAATCTAATTGACATCGATGCAAACGGAGAACTTGGCAGCCATTATGAACTATTCAAACAGGAACTGGCATCCATTCCTGCCGTCAGAAGTATAACAGCAGGATCAGATAATATGACCGGTTTCGGTTCAGGCGTCTCGGGACTCGACTATCCAGGACGAATTCCGGGACATGAACTTTCGCTCATGGTCACCAATGTTCAGTATGACTGGATAAAAACAACCGGCTTACAACTTTCCGAAGGTCGTGAGTTCAGTCCTTCATTCGGCACCGATACGGCCGCTTGCCTTATCAATGAAACAGCCGTTCAGAAGATGGGGCTTAAATCTCCTGTCGTGGGAATAAAAATTGGTGGGAACAGGGTCATCGGCGTATTTAAGAATTTCGTGTTTAATAATCCCTCCGGCATCATTGCGCCGATGATTGTTTACCTGCAGAAAAATAATCTGAGCCATATC
Source organism: Chitinophagaceae bacterium (assembly GCA_049840875.1). Taxonomy (GTDB): domain Bacteria; phylum Bacteroidota; class Bacteroidia; order Chitinophagales; family Chitinophagaceae; genus JAFDYH01. Next base: position 541,069 of record JASGJE010000019.1, read on the forward strand.
TATATCCGCATTGAGAACAATAACGGTTGGAAACAAACAATGGCGCAGGTAGAGAAAATTACAAAAAAAATAAATCCTGCATACCCATTTAAATATTCATTTGTCAACGAACAGTACCAGGAACGGTTTAAAGAGTTCTCATCGATCGGTATGCTATCAGCGATTTTTGGAGGAATGGCGATATTCATATCCTGCCTGGGTCTGTTTGCGCTGTCCGCCTACGTTGCAGAAAAACGAAGTAAGGAAATGAGTATCCGTAAAGTGTTGGGTGCAAGCGTAGGCGAAATATGTATACTCTTATCAGGTAACTTTTTAATACCCGTGTTCATTGCATTGGCGATTGTAATACCTGTCGCCGTATGGTCAATGAGTACGTTGCTTTCAAACATAACCTATCATTTTCAATTAAACGCGTGGGTATTTATTTTGTCTGCATTGATTTCACTTATTATTGCACTTCTTACGGTAAGTTACCATGGAATAAGAGCGGGAATTGAAAAACCAATTAGACGACTACGAAACGATTAAACGGCAATTCAGAAGTCATGTCTCGTCCTGTAACGATCGGTGCTCACCTGATCGGTAATGAAAAATCGCCTGTTGGTTTGAGGGCTTTTGCCGGTGGTTCGGCCTTTATCATGACAAGGATTGAGGATTTGGATAAAGATGATTTTAATAGAGCTTCATGGGGGAGCTTTTGCAGGTCTCGGTGTTGACCTTTCAATTGTATTCATTGAAGCAAAATATGAATGGTCACTGACTAACCTGCAAAAAGATATTACGCAGGTAGATGTCGGAAGATCAAGAACTATTTTCTTAAACGCAGGAGTAAGAATAGCGCTTTAATTCAGTTGCCGTCTTAGCCCTACATTCGTGCAGGGAAATATTATTTTTTCGTGATTAATATTTTTTGACCATAACGTTGTATGTACAAGTCACTGTTACGGCTTATGCTGTTCGCAAACTCTTCACCACTGTTGCTCGGCCTGATTTTCCGAAATTGATGCAGTTTCTTATACGGGATTTTCGAATACGTCCGCCATTCCCCTGGCGTTGCGTGATGGCGTTTACTGAACAACGTAATAAATGCACTAACCTGTTATTGCCGGCGGAATTAGCTATCCCGGATACGGTTTGAGCCAACACTATTTAACGACCGCGGCAAAAAATTAATTCCTGTAATAGCTAAAGTGTGCAAATAAACCATTTTATATTGGTTACAGGTATAAGAAAACGCATGCGTATTATCGCCTCTGTGGATACTGAATAATAATATTACTTCCCCACGTGAAAAAAAATCAATAACGCAAAGGATAAATAGCTTTATCTTCCCAATACCTTAACTAAAATCGTCGCTATGCGTAAATTTTTCCGTTATTTACTGATCACGATTGGCATTCTCATTATAGCCGTCGCAGGTTTTGCAGGGTATATTGCTATCCGCGGTATACCACATTACACGGCGGAAAAAATTTCCATTAAAGTAGATGCGACGCCAGCGAGACTTGAGCGAGGCCAGGTGCTCGTATCACTTCTTTGTTCCAATTGTCACATGGATCCGAACACGGGTAAACTGACAGGACGGGAGATGACGGATGCGCCGCAATTCGGAAAGATATATTCCAGGAATATAACGCGTGATTCTGTTCATGGGATCGGTAAGTGGACAGACGGGGAAATCATCTATTTACTCCGCACTGGGTTGAAGCCGGATGGCACCTACCTGCCGCCCTATATGGCGAAGCTGCCGCATATGAGTGATGAGGACATCTTTTCAGTCATTACCTTCCTTCGCTCGGAGCATCCATGGGTTGCGCCGGACAACACGGTACACCCGGCAACGGAGCCTTCGTTACTCACGAAGTTTATGTGCAATGTCGGGATAGCAAAGCCATTTCCCTATCCGGCTTCGCCGATACCGCAGCCCGATACCAATAATGCGGTTGCACTTGGCCGTTATAATGTGTTTAACTTCGATTGCTTCAGCTGTCATTCTGCCGATTTCAAGACAGACGATTTTTTAAATCCTGAGAAGAGCAAAGGCTATTGTGGTGGCGGCAATGGTCTTTTAATGGAAAATGGTACCACGATCAAATCACTCAACCTGACAATGGACGAAGAAACCGGTATCGGCAAATGGACTGAAGAACAGTTTGTGATGGCTGTTAAATCGGGCATTCTCCCGGGGAATCAACCGGCCTTGCGGAATCCTCCTATGCGACCCTATGCGTCCTTATCCGATAAAGAGGTGAAATCCATATTTGCGTACCTGAAGACTATCCCCAAAATCAACAATAAAGTGGAACGAAATATTGCTGAATAAAGGGAACACGGGTTATCCCGTATTGCTGTAGAAATTTTGTGACTGCTGAGGATTCAGGATGCTTCGAAATTATTACAGCAGACAGTGGGAGAAGAAAAGCAAAGCGATGAATTACTGACAGGCACGCTGAAAATGATATTAACTGGTAAAGGCTCAAAGAAGGGTGGGCCTTCCTGTTAGATTCCGGCAGGTATAAGAATTGTATAGCTGATAAAAACAACGTATGCAGCTGAATTATGAAATAGATTACGGGTTACCTTTTATTCACCGGCTCGTTAAACTGTACAAGCCCGCATTATTCGTGGATATAGAAACAAGAAAAAGATATTCCTGTATCTACGATGACGGAACGAGGAAAGTGGCGGCTACAGGCACTACGCCATTTGATGCATTGGAAAACTGGGTAAAGAAATTTGCAAAGAAGGCGGGAAATAATGTATAAGAGATGAAAAAAAACGGGCAGGCATGGATCGGGACCAGTAATCCGGTCATTCCTGGAAATAAAGATACTTTTCCCGGGGCGTACCGCTCAAAGAGCCGGCTCACCTACTACGGTCATCTCTTCAATAGTGTTGAAATCAATAAAAGTTTTTACAAGATTCCCTTACATAAAACATATGAGCGATGGTCGGCAGAGGTACCGGCTGATTTCCGGTTTTCATTAAAGCTAAGTAAGGAAATCACACATACAAAAGAATTGAAGGGAGAGCTAAATATAATAGATAAATTTTTGCATGCTGCGGAAGGTATCGGCGAAAAAGTTGGTTGTATACTCGTCCAGTTTCCTGGAAAAATTTCATTGGATTATTTTAATGCCGTTGAACAAATCCTTCGGGAGTTGACGGATCATAAATTAAGTGAAGCATGGAAGATCGCGGTTGAATTCAGAAATAGTACCTGGTATACCGGTGAGACCTGGGAAATGCTGGATGAATTTAACGCGGCGATTGTACTGCATGATCACCCGAAAGCAAAGATGATGGAAGTGAAGGGACATACTGATTTTGTCTATATAAGATTCCACGGACCAAAAGGAGATTACCGGGACAGTTATACAAATGAGTATTTGCAGAAAATGGCGACTAAAATAAAACGATGGCTTAAAGAAGGCAAAGAACTTTACGCCTATTTTAATAACACCATAGGAAGCGCGTTTGACAATGCACAGACATTGAACGCTCTGATCGCAATGAAAAATTAACAGCCACGAAATGCTTTTCCTGTAGATGTTGTCGACTCAATGCCATCTGATGAACCAGGCAACTTATTTTTTCAGCCGGTTCTTTTACGATAAACGGCTTCTTCGGTATCAGGAACTCGTCCAATTAGCTGGCCAAAGGGAAAATCAAAAAGAAATTTATAATCAGGAATTACGGATTAGCGCGGTGTTGAATCCTTTCTTTTGGTTGTGTCAGTTGCTCCGGTAGCAATACTGTCCTGGAGCCCTCCCTGTGTAACAATTTTGTGGCCGACGGTATCAGTCGAAAGGGTGTCCTTAGCTTTATTTGCGGTTGCCGAGTCATTACAGGCGATAGTAGCCGATGCCATGATAGTAATTGCCATAACAGTAATGTAAACTGAGGTAACTATTTTTTTCATCTTGCGCGTATTGATCGTTTTGAACAATTTTCTGAGACCTATCAGGTAATACAAATATTATTCCTGCTGGTTATTTTTTCGGCCATTTGGAACGCTACAATTAATGGAAGGCACGATATTTTTGAATCGCAGGTAAACTTTAACATGCGAACCATTGCTATTGTATTAATCGTTATCGGGCTTTTAATGCTCGTATTCAAAGGGTTTAATTTTACTGAGAAGAAGAAGGTTGCAGATGTCGGTCCCGTCGAAATTAATAAAGATGAAAATCATCATGTAGGTTGGCCAATGTATGCAGGCGGTATTGCGGTTGCAGCCGGTGTTGTCATCTTACTGGCAGGAGGCAAGCGAAAATAACGGACAATCACTGGCGCTCTTGTAATAAATCAGGAAATTCCCGTAGGGAATAGTTATTCACATAATTATGGAATATCCTGTCGGGCGTCTATTTTGTAACAACATTTTTTTTAGGATTACGATTCCAAAATTTACAACCCGGGTCTCTACCCGGGTTTCTCATTGTGTGGATAGATGCCGAATTTTTATCGCCGGGAGATGTAAAAGTGTCAGGCACCCCGAGCACTGTATTTGCAGTTAATTTGGTATCACCTGCAGATCCGTGAAGAGTTTGAATCCTGAAATCTAAGAATGCAGGTGTGATTTTGTGCTAAAATAACGCCTGCCATAGAAATGGCAGGCGTTCTCATCCTATGCGTGATTGATAAATAAAAACCCAACTGCCTCCGGGCCACACTAACTTTTATACTGTTGATATTTCGGGACAGATCGGGGCTATATTGAATCATTTACCGTATTCAAATGATCGGTGAATAAATTGTTCGTTGATCCAGGCAGGCAATGTTATTGCTGTCGGTATTAAAAAGATATGAAAACATTAGCCGGCAAAAAGATTGCCATCTTAACGGACAACGGTTTTGAAGAGTCAGAGTTAACTTCTCCAAGGGAAGCATTGCAAAAAGAAGGCGCAACGGTAGACATCATTTCTCCGCAACGGGGCAAAGTCAAAGCATGGAGTCATGATCATTGGACGATAGAGCTTAAAGTAGATAAGGATATTGAACACGCACGTCCGGAGGATTATGATGGATTGATGCTCCCCGGTGGCGTAATGAATCCCGATCAGCTACGCAGGAATAAATATGCGGTTGACTTCGCATCCCGTTTCCTGAGTGCTGGTAAGCCTGTTGCAGCCATTTGTCACGGTCCACAACTATTGATTGAAACGGGATTATTAAAACAGAGAAAGATGACTTCCTATCCATCGTTAGCAACGGATCTGAAAAATGCAGGTGCGCAATGGGTTGATAAAGAAGTGATCGTTGATAACGGACTTGTAACGAGCCGTTCACCAAAGGATTTACCCGCATTTAATAAAAAAATGATCGAAGAATTTGCTGAAGGAAAGCATAATTAAATTGTTGGTGCAATGCAACATGACGCTAAGACCAAAAAGCTCCGCCCGAAACAGGAGCAGCAACGCCCGGGCGTGGAATCTAAAATGAAACCAGCTCCTGTTTCCGACGACCCCTCAATACGGGGAAGTGGAAAGTTGAATGGTAAAGTGGCCCTGATTACCGGTGGTGACAGTGGTATCGGGAAAGCTGTTGCCTTATTGTTCGCCAAGGAAGGTGCTGATGTAATGATAGCCTACCTGAGCGAGTCAGGAGATGCAAACGATACAGCCGGACAAATAAGAAGGTTATATGGCCGGAAATGCACACTGATCAGGGGTGATATCTCCAGGGAACAGCATTGTAAGCAGGTTGTCAGGTCATGTATAAGGCAATACGGTCGAATTGATATTTTAGTAAATAATGCAGCCATTCACTTTGAGCATAAACAGATGAAAGATATTACGACAGCTCAGCTCCTGAAAACATTTTCAACGAATATTTTTTCCTATATATGGGTAACCCGCGAAGCCTTGTATTACATGAAAAAGGGAAGCTGCATTATAAACACTTCTTCGGTTACTGCTTACCGTGGTAGTTCAGAATTAATTGATTATTCCTCTACCAAAGGTGCGATCGTTTCCTTTACCCGCAGTCTTTCTGCTAATCTGGTTAAAAAAGGAATCAGGGTGAATGGTGTGGCACCCGGCCCTGTGTGGACGCCGCTCATACCATCCAGTTTTTCAGCCAGGAAATCGGCTAAGCATGGCAGTGATGCCCCGATGGCACGTGCCGGACAACCTGTTGAGATTGCGCCCGCCTATCTCTTCCTGGCTTCTGGCGACGCCAGCTATATTTCCGGTCAATTTATCCATCCCAACGGCGGAGAAATCGTCAATGGATAATAGATATCCGGTTACTGAAAACTATAAGACCCGCTGGACGACGGGTCTTATCAGTACGAATTATGACTAACTGCTACGATTACACGATATTGGTATTTCACACACTATGGTTAGCGGTAAGACTAAAAACGAACCGTTCCGTATACACTAAAATTTTAACGGAGAAAAGTTTAAACTACGCGGATGGAAGAACAAAGGAATGGATAAATTATATTCCACCAATCAAGGTTATTTATGAATCATCACGATAAATTGAAAAATTGAGTACAAGTGCCTGGTAAGTTTACTAAAGCAAAATAAAACCGGGAAAAACAGGACTGGGAAATAATAATCGTAGACTGATGGAATATACTTAAACGCTAACGTAGCCTAACAGTTACTCCTGCACCTTTTCTGTCACCCGCCATATCTTACCACTGGCATCATCAGCGATTAGCACTGCTCCATCTTTTGCGATAGCAATTCCAACAGGTCTGCCAAATACTTTTGCAGTAGCCGGATCGTCAATAAAACCTGTCACAAAATCCTCGGCAGGTCCGGATGGTCGTTTGTCTTTAAAAGGGACAAAGATTACTTTATATCCTGCGAGTGTTGATTTATTCCAGGAACCATGTTGGGTTATAATCGCTCCGCCTTTATAATGCGCGGGTAATTTATTGCCGGTATAAAATTTTAATCCGAGCGAAGCTGTATGATTTTCCAGCGAGAGATCAGGCATTGTGGCAACAGTGGAAGGCGCAGGTTGTTTATAATCTTTCACCCTGGGATCAGGATGGTTGCCATAGTACAGCCAGGGCCAGCCATAAAAATTTCCTTCTGTTACACTGGTTAAATAATCCGGAACCAGTTCATCACCCAACTCATCCCGTTCATTAACGACGGACCATAACTCATTTGTCCCCGGAAGCCAATCCATCCCGACAGGATTTCTTAAACCGCTTGCAAATATTTTTTCGTTATTACCATCCGGGGTAATCTCCAGGATACAGGCTCTCCGTTTCTCTTTGTCAGGGCCATTCTCCCCATGATCTGTGGATGAACCGACCGATACATAAATTTTAGAATGATCCGCATTCGTGATAAGATTTCTTGTCCAGTGTCTCGGACCTCCCGGAAGATCCAGGATCTTTTTTCCCCTTGCCGTAATCGCGGCTGCACCGGCAAAGTAAGGATAGGACACAACGGCATCTGTATTGGCGACGTAAAACTGGTTATTCATAGCCAGCATTCCAAAGGGTTTATTCAGATCTTTCAGGAATACCGTGCGGTCATCCGCCCTTCCATCGCCGTTCGTATCCCGCAGTAAAATGATATCATCCTTGTTTTTATTTTTACCGGTGATTTTTTCAAGTGTACTATGTGCACTGTTAGCTTCCGCAACAAAGATGTCACCATTATCGGCTACATAAATCCAGCGTGGATTGTCGAGACTGTCCGCAAATAATGTAACCTGCAGAAAAGCGCTGACCGTTGGAACCTTTCCTTTGGGCCAGCCTTCAACCTGGCTATATTTTTTAACGGAAGGGGTTGCAAAGGGAGCAGCCAGTGGAACTGCTGTAACAGTCTTCTTCACAGTATCAGTTACTGCCGGAACCACGGGTTCCGGCCTGTTAGCGTTGTTCTTGCAGGATACAATCAGCACAGAAATTACTGCGATAGATCCTATGATCTTCTTCATAGTAAGGGAATTGATGTAAATGATGAAAACAGCTAAAAATCTATGCCCACTGATTTATAATTGTATAGCAAAAGCCCGGCGTCACCGGGCTTTTATAAAAACTGTATTCATGAATGCAATCAGGACACTGATTGCTGCATATCTCTTGACCGTTTGATCAGGTCATGTGAATCCTTTAACGATGCCTTCTGACGCGCAATCAGTTTTCTTGTATCACTATCTAGTTCAGCATCTGTTTCAAGGGCTGCCTTGTAAGCTTCCTGGGCCTTATCTTCTCCATATTCGCAGGAAGCGAGTATGGATTTGCGGTTGTGACCGCTGAATGTATTTTTAACATCCATCCACGCACGATATATCTTCCCGGAAACAGTTGTTCCTGTTGCAACTTCACCGCCCAGGCTATCAATTTTTTGTTCCAGCTCCAGTTTATAAGTATAACTCTCGTCACTCATCTTCCGGAATAACTGTTTCAGGTCAGCATCCGTATTTTCAGTTTCGTCGGCCGCACGCTGGTACCCCTGTATTCTGTCATTATTGATCCGCACAAGGTCATTCAGGGTTTCGATAGTTTGATCTGTTGTTGTCATACCTTACTTTTTTGTAGATTATTAATATCGATTCATAAATACAGCATAACAATATCATTCCTTTTAAAATCTGCGTATATCATTCCGGGTGTGGGAGAAAATTCATCAAAGAAATTCCTGTTTGAGAAATTGATTCTGCAAAATTTATTGCTTATTTTTTTCTGCAGCAACCTGTTCGGCGTGTCTGATCGAATCTTGCTGCCGCTTTTTTTCTTTGCGCCGGAAATATCCTTTCAGTAAAAAATTATGTTTTGCAGCTTCCATATTTTCATTGACATTATTGGCGGCTGATTTTATAGAGCTGACAGTATTATCCAGTTTATCGGCAAATTTTTCATCCGTCATAATTTTTCCCATCGGCCCTTTGCCCTTGTTAATGTTGTCAACAATACCGGACAAACTGGTGGTAATAACTTCGGCGTTCGAAGCGATTTTCGTTAGATTATTGAGTATCCGGTCAACGTCCATCGGGTCTGCAGATCGTAGCATCGCTCCGTTTTTAACCGGGACACCAACGCTATCGGAATTTGTCCGGAGAACAATCAGTTTATCACCCATGAGTCCGTCACTTCCGATCGTTGCTATAGCGGTCGTTTTCAAATGACGCTGAATATCGTTATCTAAACGCAGCCGGAGCCGGACGGAAGTATCATTCATAAGGTCGATTGCTTCTACCGTTCCGACATTGATGCCGGCGAGCCTCACGTAATTACCTTCACGTGTGCCGGCGATATTTTTAAACTCCGTGTAGACAATGAAGGTTCCGCCAAACATTTTTTTCGATTTACCAACCGCATAGAGTAATCCGCCGAAGAGCACGAGGCAAATGACTGCAAACAGTCCTGTTTTCATTTTTTGCGTGGTAGTAACTTTCATATGTTGTCAATTAAAAAATGATTGTATAAACGGATCGCCTGAATGCTCAATCTCCCCATACGTTCCGTCTGCGATATATTTTCCTTCATTCATGATCAGCACACGGTCAGCGGTGATCGCAGCACAAAGAAGATCGTGTGTTATAATTAACGAGGTAGCTTTATTCTGCTCCTGCGTTTTTACAATCAGCTCGCTTATCTCACGGGATGTGATACTGTCGAGTCCTGTAGTCGGTTCATCGTAGAGCATAACTTCGGGCTCAACGATAAGCGTTCTTGCCAGCGCCAGTCTTTTCCGCATTCCACCGCTCAGTTCAGCTGGCATTTTATCAATAACTTCCAGCAAACCGACATCTTTCAGCACTGCTTCTGACCGGTCATTTAATTCGGATTTACGATGAATATTCAGCACCCGTTTCAGCGGGAACTCCAGGTTATCGCGTACAGTCATTGAATCATATAATGCAGCACCCTGGAAAAGGTATCCCATCCGGCAACGAAGATTTTTCAGTGCTTCCTCGTCTAACAATCCCACCTCTTTGCCCAATACATTGACCGATCCCTCATCCTGCGTAAGAAGACCGGCAATACATTTGAGCGTAACTGATTTTCCCTCTCCGGATTTACCCATAATAACAACCTTTTCGCCTTTGCGCACACTCAGGTTCAGGCCATCGAGAATATTTTTCCCGGCAAAACCTTTTTTCACATCCTTTAATGAAAGTATATTTTCCATTCAATTATAAATAATCCAGTTACTGATCTGTACAATTATTGCGTCGATGATAATGACGGCGACGCAGGCTTCTACAACCGCTTTGTTGGCCGCAATACCTACACTCTCTGTTCCTTTATTGGCGTTATAACCGTTCCAGCAACCGGTATAACCGATTGCATAGCCAAATAATATAGATTTAAATACAGCCGGGTAAATGTCTGAAAATTTCAAACTACTGATGGCTTTGGTAAAATATAGCTGCAAGCTCATGCCGTCATTTAAGTTTGACGCCATGAAACCTCCGCATAAAGCAAATGCATCCGCTAATACAGTGAGTAGAGGAATTGTCAACGTGCAGGCATGTATTCTCGGAACGACCAGGAACTGTATGGGATTGGCGCCGGAGACTGCCATTGCATCAATTTGCTCCGTGACAGCCATGCTCCCGAGTTCAGCACCGATGGATGAAGAAATTTTTCCAGCACAGATCAAAGCAACAATCACAGGCCCGATTTCCCGGATAACGGAGATCATCACCATGCCTGGAATGAAACTTTCCGCCCCGAATTCTTTTAATGTCGGCTGTGACTGCATTGTGAGAACAATACCGAGTATAAATCCTGTTAATATACATAACCATGCAGAGCGATAGCCGATGATAAAACATTGACGGTTTAATTCTGCCCATTCAAATCCCCGCCGGAAAAAATTCCGGAAGCAGGTTCGCATAAAATAAACATGATCACCGATGATCTGCAATTGTTTTGAAATTGATACGACAAGGGGCATATCGATAAGTCTCCATAGACAGCAATAAAAATTTGATGCCAGACCACCGGTCGTATCTTTAGTCTTTCAGTTCAACCCACACCGGTGCATGGTCACCGGTCTTCTCCCATCCGCGAACCTGTTTATCGACCCCTCCATTGATGAGTTTTCGTTTTAATTGCGGACTGAGCAAAAAATGATCAATACGAAGACCGGCATCCCGTGCATAGGCATTCCTGAAATAATCCCAGAACGTATATATCTTCTGCTTCGGGTATAATTTACGGATGGCATCGGTCCATCCCTGTTCAATTAATTTTTTATGCGCAGCACGGACTTCGCTTCTGAACAGAGCATCATTGGTCCAGCGTTCGGGTTTGTAGACATCCAGCGCCGTTGGCATGACATTGAAGTCGCCGATTAACGCAACAGGAATTTTATGAGCCAATAATTTTTTGGCATGGGCTTGCAGCCGTTTAAACCATTTTAGTTTATACTCGAATTTCGGTCCCGGGTAGGGGTTGCCGTTAGGCAAATAGATGCAGCCAATGACAATATCATTTACAATCGCCTCGATATAACGACTATGCAAATCTCCAGGATCGCCGGGCAGTCCACGACGGAGTTCTTTTGGTTCGCCAGCGCAGGATAGTATGGCGACACCATTCCAGCTCTTCTGTCCATGCCAGATAGCCTGGTAGCCGGCATCATTAAGGGCCTTTACCGGGAATTTTTCCCCGGGTGATTTCAGTTCCTGCAGGCATACGACACCAGGCTTTGCTTCTTTCAGCCATTTCAGCAATACGGGCAGCCTTCCGTTTACTCCATTTACATTATAGGTAGCCAGCTTCATCGTAACAGCGTTTATTCCTTCAGTGCAAATCAGCGGCCAGGTATAAAAAAATCAGTGAGCCTTTGTTAGCTGGCACAGAGTTTTTGTCAATAGGATATGTCTCAATTAAAACTTACAGGAATTTTTTTATCATTAGTGTTGCTGCTCCATCACTGCCAGGCGCAGGTAAACTATCCTGCACCAGTGCACTATATCCATCTGACGATCGAAAATAAAAAAGTAAAGATGGCTTATATGGATATTCCATCCGCTGTAGAGGGGAATAAAGTTATCGTGCTTCTGCACGGAAAAAATTTCAACGGTTACTATTGGAAGAACCTGGTACCTTTCCTGACTTCTGCAGGTTTCCGGGTGATTATTCCTGACCAGGTAGGTTGGGGAAAGTCGGACAAACCTGACCTGCATTACAGTTTCCACCTGCTTGCATACAATACAAAAATTTTGCTGGATTCACTAAAGGTGCGTAAAGCTATTGTGTTAGGGCATTCAATGGGAGGCATGCTGGCAATACGGTTTAGTTTATTATTCCCTGATCGGGTCGGCCGGTTGATCCTTGAAGACCCAATCGGGCTGGAAGATTATAAGACATTCGTGTCCTATCAGAAGATTGATGAATTATTTAAAAAGGAAAGATCAGCAACCTATGAATCGTATAAAAGATATCAACAGGGATATTACCCGGAATGGAAACCTGATTACGAGCAATATGTCAAAGCACAGGCTGAAGTATTGAAAGGCCCGGGCTTTGAAAAAATAGCTTGGGCCAATGCACTGACGACCGATATGATTTACCAGCAGCCGGTCATCTATGAAATTGAAGAGTTAAAAATTCCGGTATTACTCGTGATAGGACAAGTTGACCGGACCATCGTCGGTAAGGATTTACTTAGTGACGCAGCAAAAACTGAACACGGAAACTATCCTGAAATGGGAAGACAGTTTAAAAATCGTGTTACAAATTCAATCGTAGTTGAACTGTCTGGTATCGGCCATATTCCGCATATCCAGGACCTCCAATTATTTGAAAACAGTATCAACAGTTTCTTACTAAACCAGGTTGAAGAATTTTAAATGGATGTTATGCAGGATAAACAACAAACCTTGTTATCGCAGGATTCAGTAAAAAAGATCATGACTGAGCTGGAGCTATTAGACCAGGGACTGGTGGAGGCGGATGGCCTGCAGTTAAAACCCAGCCAGTGTTATTATGTGGGAACAGACCCTTTTCATATTCTCTATAATACCAATTGCCCGGATAGCCTGAAAGAGCGGATTGATTCTATCGTATCATTCTATCTTCCGAAATGAAAGTAGCTTACAGCAACCGGGACGACGCAACGGGCAGAGATTTGCAAAAACAGGCAAACCAGCTGGAGAATGAAGGAAAGCTTGACGCGGCAATTCAAATGTATCAGCGCATGATCAAATTGCATTACCGCCGTGAATTTGCGTATCAGCGGTTAATGATAATCTATCGTCAATTAAAGGAATATGAGAAAGAAATGAAAGTGATAACGGAAGCTATCGCAGAATTTTCAACAATTTTATTTCGCCCTAAAACTGAACATTCAAAAAAGATAAAGCTATTGAGTGAGAAACTAACGGCTTCCACAGGCCTCAGGGATAAATCCGGCGAATCAATCCATCAACCCGAACCCATTTATGGCTGGAAAAAACGGAAAGAACGTTTGGAAAAATTATTGTCAAAAATGCATAAATAATACCTGGTCACCGGTTAATGCAGCAAAAGGTTTGTATCAGTACTCTTTACCAACCAGGGCTTCTTCACAATAAGAATAAAAGTGACGGGCGATCGCAAGACTTTCTTTTGAAGAGATCGGTTTTGTGAGATAATCGCGTGCACCAAGCTCCAGGCATTTTTTCTGTTCAAGGATATTAACGGAAGTCGAATAAATAACAACCGGAATTTTGTTAAACCGGTTATCACTTTTGATCATGGCGAGTACCTCCGTGCCATTCATTCGTGGCATATTAAGATCCAGTACAATCAGGCAGGGAAGATTATTATGTTGCCAGGCTTCTGCCAGTGCTTTTATTAATAACTCACCATCGGCAAAGAAAACAATCAGTTTTTCGCTTGTCACCTGCTCCATCGCATCCTCTGTGATAAACCAGTCATCACGGTCATCATCAGCTAAAAAAATTCTTCTTGTCATTATTATTATTACTTCATTGGTAATTCTATAAAAAATTCAGCGCCCTGGTTCACTTTACTTTTGGCCCACAGGCGACCATGATGGATGTCGACTATCTTTTTACAGATAGCAAGCCCCATACCGGTTCCTTCGTACTCATCTCTTCCGTGTAAGCGCTGAAAAAGATGAAACATATTTGGTAAATATTTTTCATCAAAACCAATACCATTATCCTTAATTGCAATAGTTACAGCATCTGACCCTTTAACAGCAGAGACTTCGATAACCGATGCTTCATCTTTTTTGGAATACTTGAGTGAATTACTCACGAGGTTTTCGAAGAGTTGTCGTATCATTCGCTCATCCGCCTGGATAACCGGTAAGATGTTCCGGTGAATCGTGGCGACCTTCTCTTTTATCAGGAGCTCAAAATCCTGTTCAGTCTCCTGTAAAAGAGTGTTGAGATCGACGTTTGTATAGCTGACTTCATTTTTATTGATCTGCGAGAAGATCAGCAAGTCCTGTACGAGCGAGCGCATGCGCCTCGCAGAAGTATTCATCCCCGTGAGAAAATTGGTTGCCTTGCGGTCAAATCCTTCACCATATTCTCTCTGTAATATCTCACTATAATAGAGTAATTTCCGGACGGGTTCCTGCAGGTCATGCGAAGCAACAAAGGCGAATTGTTGCAATTCATGATTACTGCGGTTTAAATCAGCGACCAGTGTTTCCAGTTCGTCCTTTTTACTGTTCAGTTCAACCTGGATTTCTTTCAATGCAGCGTTATCTCTTAATGTCTCTTCATGTAGTTTTTGTGCATGAATATCTGCTATATATCCCGTCCAGCTGGTTAGTTCGTGAATATCGTTATGCTGTGGTGAGATGGTAATCTGGTGCCACAGGAATTCCTGGGATGCCGCATTCCTCAGGCGAAGCTGGATTGTCACAACGGATAGGGCATTGCCAAGTGTAGTACCGGTTAACAACCGGAAAGCAGGATAGTCCTCTTCATGAACCACTTTCTTCCAACGGTTTTGATTGAGCGAAGCGATCGTTTCACCGGTATATCTTGTTAACCATTCGTTGGCAAATAAAAGATCCCCCTCCGGTGATAACGTGAAAATGAATAGCGGCAATGAATTCGTCAGCGTCCGGTACGCCGTCTCACTTTTTAGTACTTTCTCTGACAGCTCCTGTAATAATTCATTTTTCCGTTTGATTTCTTCATAAGGAGAGATGGCGGGTTCGTTCCGGAATATATTTCTCCATTGGTCAATTATTTCTGTGGTAATGCGAAACGACGGAACGAAATAATAGAATAATTCAATAATGGTTTCATTCCCTTTTACCGACACGTTATACTTGGCGACCAATCTTTTGGCATATTCAAGACCGCTTCCTGTTTTTTCTTTGATATCCTGAAGACGTAGCGATGCGACGATATAATTATCTCTTTTCTGTAAATCAAGACCGAGTGATAAATAGCTTTTCCGGCCGCTTTCAATCGACATTCTCGATACTTCAGAAACCGCTGTCGCGAGTGTTGTTTGTGCCGAAAGAGAAAGACCGCAGAGTTCTGCCACGCGCATCGATCGCTTATGAGCAAGGATCAGGTCCATTTCATTTTCGAGTGAAACCCTTGTCAGTTCATGTGTGCTCATATGCTTAGTTTACAAACCGCCACAGATGTATCATCTGTATTACGGTTAAAATCCTTAAAGATTGTTGCGCTCATCATAGACAGATCATTCCGGAACAAGCCTGGGTATTTCGAAACATCCCAGCGGGACTTAATGCCGTCGCTGCACATAATCAACAGCTGGTCTTTTTCAAAAGTAACTTCCATAGCATTGATGGTATTCGGCAAATTCAACCCGATAATACCATTGTAGCTCATATAATTTTTCGAATTCAAGGGGCTTGCTAATTTTGTCATAATATTACCCACACCACAAATTGCCCATTTACCGGCATTCTTATCAAATACTACAACTGTTCCAACTAATCCTCTTGTTTTGCGGGATGATTGACTGATATACCGGATGATGGACGGTCCGTCATTTTCAGGGCAAATGATAAAAGCATTTCCTGCCACCTTCACAGCCTCTGCAGCGTCGTGACCGTGCCCCAATCCATCCGCCAAAAAAAACTGTATTGTAGCGTCATCTGATTTATAAAAAAATGCATCACCACATTCTGTTTCTCCATGTTTTGGTACAATGATCGTATGAGTAGCTAGTGAATCCGTTGAACTTACCTTTATTTTTTCCTCAAACAACCGCGTAACCATTATAGTACCCCATTCCTTCTGTGAATACACCTGGAAAAAATCAGACAGCCTCCGGATCGCCCCTAATCCATGTCCCAATGTATTTTTCGTTGACATCCCATCAACCATCATCCCCTTCACATCATTCATACCTGGACCGTTATCAATACAGATAACTTCGATTCCATTTACTCCTTTGTGCTGAATTGCTTTAGCAAGCATCAGCCCTTCATCTGCATGCTTGACAAGGTTGCCAGCGAGTTCAGAAATAACGATATCGCATTCACCTAACCTCGTTGATTTAAACCCGGCCCTGGTAGCAAGTGCATGAATATCTTTTTTCAGTATAGCGAGATAGCTGCGGTCAAATACTTTAAACGTTTGGTATAGGGAATTATCCATTCTTCCATTTTAATACTGATACCGTCGTTCCGACACCCAGTACACTTTTAATATCAAATTCATTGACGAGGCGCCGCGTGCCAGGTAGCCCGAGTCCAAGACTTTTACCCGTCGAAAAGCCGTCCTTCATAGCGAGTTCTATATTTTTGATGCCAGGCCCTTTATCTGTAAACGTGAGCCGGATGCCACTATCTCTTCCCTGCGATACCACTTCAATCAACACATTTCCGCCATCCGCATATTTCAGCATATTTCGCACCAGTTCGCTGGCTGCGGTGATCAGCTTGGTTTGATTAACGAGACTCATGCCGATTTTCACAGCATATTCCTTCACTCTATTTCTAAAGGGAACAACATCCTGCTCTTTCTCGATCTTCATCGCATCCTTATTCAGTACTATCTTCATCGGAATCCGGACCCTCATCGTAGGATCCAATCTTTTCTTTTAATAATTCCATACCCCTCTCGACATTCAATGCTGTGTGTACTCCCTTTAACTCAAGTCCCAGTTCTATCAATGTGATGGCGACCGCAGGCTGGATCCCTACGACAACAGTTTCGGCGTCCATTATTTTTGACATGCTGCCAATATTCCCCAGTATTCTCCCCATAAAAGAATCCACGATGGTTAATCCTGATATATCGATTAAAACACCTTTTGCTTCTGTTTTATTTACCATCTGTGCAAGGTCAGCCTCAAGATTGGTAGCGAGTTTATCGTAGAGATCAATCTGGATGGTAACCAGTAAGAATTTACCCATCCTTAAAATCGGAATTCTGTCCATAATCGAATTAATCCGCTTTTTGAGTAATTACTTTTTTTACTTCCAGTTTTTTCATTGTAAATGCATATTTCAATGCACTGGCAAGGGTCGACTTGGTGATGATGTTGCTGAGATCTATCCCAAGATGAACGACGGTCTGCGCAATCTCCGGGCGGATACCGCTGATGATACAATCTGCACCCATGAGTCTTGTCGCCGTAACTGTTTTAATCAGGTGTTGCGCTACCAGCGAATCTACCGTCGGTACACCGGAAATATCCAGGATAGCCACCGAGCTCCCTGTTTCAACAATCTGCGTTAATAAACTTTCCATCACGACCTGCGTTCTTGCACTGTCCAGCGTGCCAATGATGGGTAAGGCGAGTATACCATCCCATACTTTTATAACCGGTGTGGAGATTTCTGTTATTTCATCCGTCTGACGAAGAATGACTTCTTCACGTCCTTTGATAAATGTTTCAAAGGTTGTTACGCCAAAGCTGTCCATCAGTTTATTCATCTTGAAGGTAGCTTCCACTAACTCATCTGGTGATGATTTCAATTCATTTTTCAAGGTACTTAACAAAGCATCTTTAAGGCTGAAAATATAAATACCTGTTTCCCTTGGAGAATAGCCCTGCCGCGCTCTTGAAATTGAAATACCTGCAAGGATTTCGTTGACCGGTTCGAAATCATCTGACCCCACCTCTCCAAAATTCTTATCGTTCAATACTTTCAGGATAGTGTCCAGTAACTCCTGCGATTGTTCTCTCAGTTCTTCATTGCTCATCAGGTCTTCCCGTAAGCCAGCATCAGCAAGCTGGATCTTCATCCAGTCGGTGAGAATCTGTTCTTTCTTTGCTTTTAATAGTTTGATTACATTCATATCCGATAATTATAATAATTAAATATAAATTTTATTATCGCAACAACTTGAAATAATAATAACACTGAAATTCACTACAGGAATTCCCTGACTACCGGCAGGATCAGAACGGGGATTACGACAGCGGCCGGTAGTGTAAGACGAATGGTGGGTTTAAAAATATCGAAAAATTTAATGCAATCTGGGAATTGAGATTTTTTTACCAACGATTAATAAATAAAGAACGATAAGAGGGATAAAATCCATGACACAAAGAAAATGTTATACGTGGACGGCATGATATTATAATCCAGCATTTAAATTATACAGCTGAAATAATGTGGGGACTTAAAAAACAGTTATGAAAGCAATCTTTATATTCCCGGATAACAGCAACTTTACCGTTGACCTGGATTGCATTCCGAGGCATAATGAAATTGTAGAACTGATGAACGTGAATAGCGCTGAAATGTTTGCTTCACAAGAGGCGTTCAGCAATTTTAAAAAAGATCATCGGTCAAAAAACTGGAGAGTAAACGCAGTAACGTATCAGCTGTCTTTGGAAGATCGAACTACCGCTACTGTTCATTTAATTGAAAAGGAAGATACCGCTTCCTATTCTGTCTCATGAATTCTTATGAAGGCGTTCAATACAGGCAACCTGGTTTTTATAAAATTGGTATTTAGATTCGGTTCATAGGTTTACGAATGAACATCCTTGCGGCATTTGATTTGTAGTTGTTATCAGGACAAACCAGGCTATGGCTAAAACTCTTTTAAGGATCGCGTTTGCAGATGATGATGCTGACGATCATTTACTATTTTATAAAGCAATTAAAACCTGTTATTTATCGCCCATCATTGATTGTTTTTTTAATGCAGATGCAATGCTTGATAAGTTCCGGCGGGGAAATCCTGTTCCCCATATCATTTTCCTGGATAAGAATATGCCGGGGAATTATAACTACGAATGTCTTGCAGCTATAAAAGGATCAGGCATCCTTTCGGCTGTGCCGGTAATTATCTATTCGACTTCTGATAATGCCGCAGAAATTGCAGAAGCAGACCAACTCGGCGCCGCTCATTTCATTACAAAACCCGTTCGGTTCCAGGATACGCTGACTATCCTTTGTAATACAATTCATCAATTTGTCCCGCATGAACTTGCTGTTCGGTGTAACACGGCCGTTTCGCCGGTTTGTTGTTAACGGATTGATTTCGAAAAACTACTGTTTCGTCTATTAAATTTCCCAAACACCTGTTCACAAATGATAATTGAGAGACCCAACTCTCTGTCTGTCATGCTAAAAATAAATTGCATGGTGTTTGATATAAGATCATTATCACCATGAATAACCCGATCCACCACATAGTTTATACGGATGATGATAGAGATGATCATAATTTTTTTTGCGCTGCGTTGAATCAGGTAAGGCCGGCTGCGAAACTCTCCCCGTTTTACCGTTGTGATGATCTTCTTGAATATTTAAAAGATCAGGCGACAGAACTACCGGATCTGATTTTCCTGGATCAGAATATGCTGGGCAATAGGGATAACGAATGTCTGAAGGAAATAAAAACAATTTTAAGGGTGAAGGATATCCCTGTCATTTTATATACGACAGGTGCAAACCCAAAACTAGAAGGGTATGCACTCAGCTTAGGCGCATCGAAATATGTCGTAAAGCCCATTTATCACAATGACATAAAAGAAAACCTCGATTTGATATTGACAGGGTACGAACAGATAGAAAGTTGACGGAAAAAAAATGAAAAGCTGCTGATAATTTTTGCAGCAGAAAGGAACTACGGCGAATAGTATCAAAAATGATCATAAAAATAGAAAACACATTCGTCCGCGTTAACCGTTTACCATCGGTGGAATTCCTGCCGCCAGTTTAACGGAATCTCCTGTATCGCCTTCTTTCATCTCTTTCATGATCGAAAAAAACTCCTGTGTAAATTCTGCAGGAATGAGTTCATCTGTGAATTTTTTTATTTCCTTCTCACTTCCCGACAAATCGAGAAATAATATGAGTTGATCGTAGGCTGATTGGAACAGGTGATAACAAAAGTAAGTGCCGGCCAAAAAATAGGAAATTTGAAATGGCTGACTACCTTTATTCCAGGGCAGTTTCCGGTACCGGCGCAGCAGGCCAAGGTTATAATTTACTTTGTAGGTAGTGGTACAAATTCCTCCTTTCGCCTCTTCAATATAGTTGTCGATATAAAGTGTGTCCATTATCTTTTTTCACGAATGCAATAGCACAGTCGGATAATTAAATTACAGAAACAAGAACAGAATTGTTTAAACAATCTTTCAATTGTCAACGCTTATTCAAAAAATCAGGGAATTCCCTGAGCTATATTCCTGTTGCGGTTATGCGCTAGCCATCCTGGAAAAAATATTGCGGGAAACTTCGCTTGGGCAAATCGAGGAGCGAACCTTTATTATGAAAGATCTCGCGTTGGCCTACCTGAGATTAGGCGAGCGAAATAATTGTATTCACACCCATAATGCGGAGTCCTGCATTTTTCCAATAGCCGGCGCCGGAGTTTACAGCGACAAATCAGCATCACAGAAAGCAATTGCGCTATATAAGAAGCTGTTGCTTGAAAATCCCGGCGACGTCGAATCGAGATGGCTGATGAACATAGCGTATATGACCATCGGCGGATACCCGGCTGAACTACCAACCGGTCAGGCGTTGACGATTAAAAATAAAGATAGCGCCGGAATGGTGCAACCGTTTACAGATGTCGCTGCAAATGTCGGTCTGAATATCAGGAACCAGGCGGGGGGAAGTATTGTGGATGACTTTAACAATGACGGCTATCTTGATATCATCACGAGCAGTTGGTCGCTTAAGGAGCCGATGCACTATTGCAGGAACAATAGGGACGGCACGTTTACAGACGTGTCGGATTCTTCCTGGCTGGGCTATTTAACTGGTGGTTTGAATATCACGCAAACTGATTATAATAACGATGGGTATAAAGATATTTTTGTTATGCGCGGTGGATGGAAAGGAAAGTACGGAAAAGAGCCGCATTCCTTGTTAAGAAATAATGGAGACGGCACCTTCACCGATGTAACAAAGGAAAGCGGTTTATTTTCTCTACGACCCACCCAAACAGCAACCTGGAATGATTTTAATAACGATGGATGGCTCGATGTTTTTATAGGTAATGAAACAATTCCCGGGGGAGAAAAAAACGGTTGTGAACTCTTCATCAATAATAAAAACGGAACGTTTACCGAAGCAGCCGCCATGGCCGGCTGTAATATTACTGATTATGTAAAAGGTGTTTCGTCAGGTGATTATGATAACGACGGCAGACCTGATATTTTCATTTCAACTATGACAGGAAATAAAATATTACTACGAAACAAGACGGATAAAAATGGAACTGTAAAATTTGAAGATGTTTCTCGCCAGGCAGGTTTAACCCGTAATCGTACGCAAACCTTTCCGTGTTGGTTTTGGGATTATGATAACGATGGCTGGCTGGATATAACCGTGTGTGGCTATGAGTTTAATGAGTCCCTCGCGTATTATGCTGGTGCAGAAGCTGTGCAATCTCCGGTTGGTAATTCCGGAAAAGTAATACTGTTCAGGAACAATCATGATGGGACATTTGAAGATATGACAGGCAAATCAGGATTGGACGAGGTTGCTTTTGCGATGGGGGCAAATTTCGGAGATATGGACAATGATGGATATCTTGACTTTTACCTCGGCACCGGTAATCCTTCTTTTCAATCTCTTGTTCCCAATAAGTTGTTCAAAAATCTCGAAGGAAAAAAATTTATGGACATCACGACGGCAGCAAGAGTGGGCAATCTTCAGAAAGGCCATGGAGTATCATTTGCGGACATAGATAATGACGGCAATGAAGATATTTATATCGATATGGGAGGTGCTTACGTTGGGGATGCATATGAAAACTCTTTGTATTTAAACCCGGGCCACTCAAAAAATCATTGGTTGAACCTTCTGATCGAGGGAACAAGATCAAACAGGGCAGCAATCGGTGCGAGGATTAAAGTTAATTTCCGGGAAAATGGTAAAAGCCGGGCTGTTTACAGGGACATCAATTCAGGAGGCAGTTTTGGATCGAATCCGTTGCGCCAACACATCGGTATCGGGCAGGCAACAGTGATTGATAGTATCGAGATAAAATGGCCGGTAACTGGTAAAATGCAGGTCTTGAAAACTATTCCTGCAGATCAGAACCTTAAAATCCGGGAAGAGGTGGATTCATTTACAATTTACAAGCTCAACGCTGTAGATTTAAGAGGCATACATTCCGGTCTCATCCCTTGTGCACCCGCAAGAAAACAGGGTTAGCGATAAGGATGCGGAGATGGATAAGGAGATGGATAAGGAGACCATTGCGCAAATAGCCTACCGTTGAAAAAGCAGGCTGCGGTCGGAGTCGGTAAATGAATCTTTCCATGGTTGCCCGGATACTTACATAAGTCAACTGCACGGTCTTAACCAGGTCAGCAGAAGTAAACAATGGCCGGGAATACGCTGGCTGCTAATCTATAAACCATATAAATTTTAAACTAAACTACTCGTTATGATTTGTAATCGTAGAAACTGCACCAGCTTTTTGTCTTCATTGATAGTGATGTTAATGCTGTCCCTAACTTCAATCGCGCAGGACGGAACCATCTATCCGCTCAATGCGCCGGCTGAACCCAATGCCATACCGTTAGGCACAGGAGGAGTGAATAACCAACCGGCGGCAGAGAGCTGGTTTCGTCAATGGGGTGACCCGATGGCAAGAAACATTACTAAAGCAACCCTGACACCATTCCTTCCTAAGCCAGGCAAGGCGAACGGAGCTGCAGTGATCGTGGCGCCCGGTGGCGGCTTTCGCTGGCTATCGATGGGCAATGAAGGTTGGGAAGTAGCACAGGCGCTCGCAGACAAAGGAATTGCCGCCTTTGTGCTTAAGTATCGCCTCTATCCGACTGCGGAATCGCTCGATAGTTTCAAGGCATTTATGAGCCCGCCATTCCCGAGACCTTCCGGCAATCCTGATTCCTCCAAAACGCCAACACGTCCTGGTCCTCCAACGATGGATTTGTCGAACCAACTGGCAGATGCAGAGGCGGCGTACGCGATGATTGTGAAACGCGCCAAAGAATGGGGCGTTGATACCAGCAGTATAGGCATGATCGGCTTTTCGGCGGGAGCTGGTCTCACGATGCATGCTACACTACATTCAACGAAAATGAAGCTGGCCTTTATCGGCCCGATCTATGGCGGTATGGGCCCGGTAGAAGTGCCAAAGAATGCGCCCCCGATGTTTAATGTTATAGCTTCCGATGACTTTTTGTTCGGTGGACAGTTTGGTGTGATTGAATCCTGGTTCAAAGCTGGTATACCGGTAGAGTTTCACCTTTACCAGAATGGTGGCCATGGTTTCGGGCTTGGCAATCCCGATAGAACAAGCAATCGATGGTTTGATACGTTTGTTTACTGGCTGGAAGTCAATCACTTTCTGAAGGCAGGATAATCACAACGATAAATTTTACACTTAGCGGTGACTGTTATCTAAAAAAAATCTATCCGGTAAAGGTTGAAATTTTGGAAATATCGTGAGAAAGATGATTACGGTTTGTTGATGTATGACATACCTCTGTAGCAGTTAATCATTTCTGCAATTACAATTCAGGAAAAATAGTCATCGCAGATTTTCTTGCATCAGGGGCAGGGTACTCGGGAAGAACAAGGGTGATATTAGTATGTATTTCATAACTGCTGAACTGAACTAATAAAGAGGTTGTCACAATAATTTATTATTGATGCCACGGAGTAAAAAAGCAGGCAGGAGAATTTACCTGCTTTTCTGGAATACGTTTGATAGGTTGACGGAGGATGCATTTGTTGTAGATAACATAGTAAATGCAGTGTACAAGAACAGAAAATTTTATTTTATCTCCTATCCGAATGCTAATAAGATATTCAGTCTCGCCAGTTATTATAAGGAGGCTACCAATGCGGAGTTAACATTGTTCGGAGCTCATGTAAATGTTTCAGTAAAAAATATGGACTGGTTTTTACAAAACGCTAATACTGTTGTACGAAAACATATTACGCTCGTCCAAAAAAGTAAAATATTAGACGGGGCAGACACAAAAAAAATAAAAAAGAGCGCGAAAAAATTTAGAATCAAAATCGAATTGAACGATGATGGGAAAATTATATTTCCTGAAGATAAGAAGGCCTGTAAAGACATTCTTTTTTATTTAAATGAACAATATTACGAAGGACCTATTACTAAAAAACAATACCAGACGAATTCGAAAAGGTCACTTCCGAAGACTGCGGATGAGTAGCGAAATTGCAAACTAATTTTTATGAATAAAAATTCAATTATAGGTATCCTCATCACAGCCATTATTTTAACAGGGCTGATAATAGTTATGAAAAATCATAAAAGTGAAAAGGAAAGACTGGATGATTACAGATTTACGAAAACTATGTATGAGTTAACACGGGAAAACATCAGACTTGATAAAGAAATCCATGGCCATGCGAAAGCAGAAGATTTGTTGAGGTGGGATAGTCTTGAGTTTGAATTGATGAAATACCAGCAATAAAAAATAAATTCGTCACTTCTTTCATCTTAATTCATCACCATGGCAAATCCGAAAGATGTATTAGTTGTAACCACTTCATCGCTGCAAGGGATTACGATCAAAAAATATCTCAGACCGATCTCAGCACATATTGTCGCCGGTACCAATTTATTCAGTGATTTCCTTGGCGGCATGACTGATATTTTCGGGGGGCGATCGCAAACCTATCAAAAACAACTGACCTCCTTATATAATGAAGCAATACAGCGAATAAAGTTTGAAGCCTACGAGATCGGGGCTAATTGTATTGTCGGTCTGAATATCGACATGGATGAAATCTCTGGTAAGGGTAAATCTATGTTTATGCTGACAGCTGTCGGGACTGCAGTAGTAACAGAGAGCAATGCCGCGCTGAGAGATCCTTCTCTGAATCGTGATGAAAAATTTGAGAACGTCAGTGTCGACCGGGTGAATATTCTCAGTAGAGAAAAATATCTTATAAAAAATGCAGACGCGGGTATTTTAAAAATGACGGATGATACCTGGAGCTTCATCAGCACTAACCAGGTCCATGAACTGTTCCCCTTTGTTTTAAAACAATATGTAACTGCCCTGGAACATGCACAGGTTAATCCTGAATCCCCTGATAATTTTTATAAACTGTTTGCCGGTTATATTGACTCCCTGCGGGAGAATAAAAAAAAGGACTTGTTATATAGCACTATCATGAACGATATGAATGAGCAGCTGGCCATAAAATTATGTACCGTTATAAAAGAACTTAACCTGTTTGATGCCGAACGAATCATGGCTTTGCTAAAAGCTGACAACTTTAAAGCGCAAAAAAGAGGACTGCGGGTTGTTACCGCCGACAAATCCTTTTACAATAAAGAAGACTTAACCGAACTACAATCCATTGCTGATTCCATTGCCACAATTTTCACAGAACGCGGCGTGCGCTCAACAAAAAAGCAGTTGCTTTCATCCAAAGAAAAAGAAGTATGGACCTGCGAATGCGGAAAGACTAATGATAGTGGTGCTTACTGCAATGGATGCCGGCAGGATATCTATGGTTTTAAGGAAAATGAGCCCAAGCCAGGAGAAGTCATTGCTGCATTAGAGCAAAAAATCGAGTTAATATCGGAATTTGTAGCGTGACGGATTAAGCGGATTTCCGAGTATACTTCTTACGCCAAGAATTACATCTAATTTATAAACTGTTATTATATATGGAAACAAGCACTGTTGCTATTTTGATTATTTGCAGTATTATCAACTGGGTTATTACTTACGCAATTATCAGTGGCGCCAGTCGCTCACAGGAACGAAATGAAATCTTATTTTTTCAAACGCGCCTTCTTTGCCAGTTGCTAATGCAAAGCGGAATGACCAGGGAGCAACTGAAAGAACTGGCGGACCAGGCGAAAGACAATAATTTCAAACCTCATTTTGATGATTACCGGAATATTATCCCGGGAATGGATAAACTCGGGAACATCGAAAAGAAATAAAGCTGCCACAGTAGTTGCAGCAACTTTGTTGTAAAACTAAGTTGGTTGTAAAACCAGATAATGTGAAGGACTAGAGACGATTTGATTCTTGGTTTACTTGAATTTCACAGTTCAAATCATTTAATGAAACAATTTTTCACTCTTTTACTCGCAACAACTACCATCACTTGTTTTTCCCAGAAAAGCGAAGTTATTGACGATTCTACGATAAAAAAGTCCGAAGCCTTTGCAAAGTCTCCCCTCCGTCGTGATTAATAAGGGCTAACCCAAATTCATTTGAATGATATCTTGGCAGAATAATATTTGAGGAACCATTGCGGGAGAG
This sequence comes from Chitinophagaceae bacterium, assembly GCA_049840875.1. Lineage (GTDB taxonomy): Bacteria > Bacteroidota > Bacteroidia > Chitinophagales > Chitinophagaceae > JAFDYH01. The sequence goes on from JASGJE010000019.1 coordinate 567,677, forward strand.
GATTGCCGTTTATACTGTCCCATTCTTTTTTTTCTTTGCCCTTCTTGAAATGTGCCACCATCCTGAAGTTTTCTCCGTCAACTGAATTATCAAAAAAGTAAACCTGATAACCAAGTTGTGCAGCCTCATATAACAGGTCCAGTGAACGGTAATACCGGCTGATTACTTTGGCAGGAGGAACATAGTGACCACCTTTACGCGCCCTTGCCTCGACGCGAAATACATTGATATCCGGAGATTCTGTTGCAACGAAATAGAGATACACTTTGTAGCCGGCCTCTACCGCCTGCCGCATGATGTCAATTTTTGACGAATGTGAAAACACCGTCTCAAACGAAAAGCGTTTACGTAGTTCCAGCAATTCCTTGCGCAAGACATCTGCAATGATCTGCGCGAGCCTGTCCGCATCTTTTTTTCTTTTTAACGTCAAAACATTGCTGATGAGGGAAAAACTGTTTAAGAATGTTTTCTTATCAAAGTTTTGATTGATCAGACCGGATTGCAACACAATGTCTTTAAACCGGTTTCGGTCAATAACAATTTCAAATGCAGAAAAATCGAACTTTCTTTTCAGTATCAGTTGCTGCGTTATATCGTCGGCATTGATATAATACCCGAAGTCTATTGCTGCTTTCCCAACTTTGGTGGCACGCACCGCTTCTATAACTGTACTTTTCCCCGATCCGTTGGGGCCGGCAAAAACACGAAGCCTTAGCTGAAGATTTTGATTAGTCAAATAGAAGATGTCCTTTTGGTAGTTGTACCTGTTCTATTGGCGATATTTCCTCAATCCTTCCATCTGTGTGGCGTCGGACGATACGCCCGTTAAGAGCAATCACATTAAAATGCATCATCGCCTCTGTCGCAGCTGCAGCCTGAATCATACCAGCCCGTGAAGCACGTATTAAGACCCTTTTAGTGAGGTAAGCATTCTTCCGCCTCATCTTTGCTTTAGACAATCCTGATTTTTTTATCGCTTTGGGCATATCCAAATGTACGAATTTAACTGCGATTGTTTATGAAGCTGTATTAATATTTGAACTGAGAGTTCTTAAGCAGTTGGAAATTTTTCGTTGGCCATGTAGTTGGCTACACAATTCATCTCCTACTGAAATTCTTTTTTTATTGTCTCACATTATTTTCAATTTATTCCGAATAATCGCAATCGCGCGGACGCGGAGGTTACGGACGGTGTGTTATAAGACGCGGATGAGTTTGCTGATTTAGAACCCGGGTTAGCCCTTTATCCCTAAAATTGCAATTAAGTATATGAATGTTCACATAAAATTTGACTTGCAGATAATTAGTGCAATTAAAATTAATTTGTTGAACCTAATTTTTGACTCTTAACTGATTATAATTACGGTTTGCCATAATTATAATAGATTTCTGCTCAGCTATTGACGTTCCAGAATTACTTAATCAGCGCGATAACCCAATCGGATCAAAATTGAAAAACATAGGTGAATACTATAGAAGCGTTTCAGAATCATTCCAGGATTAAATCATTTGTTTTATTTTGTAAGCGTTTGCCTGAATAATCACCTGATAATTTTTCACACACAAAAATCTAGCATTCAACGTAAATAAGATGGACACGGATAAAATAAAAGATATTGTTGGTTCATTGTTGGAGATTTTGTTTTTAGGAATACCGCTTTTAGTCAGCGTTTGGCAACATAGAAAGAAAGAGCAAAACCCTGGGAAAAGAAAAAAGATGGTATATATTTTTATTTTGATAATTGCGGGATGCTTCTATCTGGGCCTAATTGGAATTAACAAAGTAAATCAGGGTGCTATTTCGCGAAGTCAATCCGAACGCAAGATCGATTCTCTCAATAACACCATACGAGATATTAGAGAATATCTTCATTCGGATAGCATACAGAATGTAAAATTTGATAGCATTCTTTTATCAGACTACGGTATTGAACGAGATAAGACAAACGATAAACCCGTGAAAGCAAAAAATTATTTCAATATATACCAGAACAGAGATATTATAGTACATTGAGCATAATGACATTTACGGTATGAAGCTAAATTTGTTTATTGCTTTTCTTTCCATAGCATGTATAAGCGGCTTTTCACAAAGAACCAAAATTCAGGTTAGCCATAATGAAAATGTGATTACAAGGCAAACTGTAAATATCTACAACCAAAAGGGCAAAGATGCGATTTTAAATGTCAATAAGTACATCGATACTTCTAAGCCAATAACCATTGATGCGGGAGCCAATTACGTCACTGGCTTCATCTTCATAGATTCTTTAAAGAAGGGATGTGTAATATATCCGTTAGGAGGAAATTCGGGCCTTGGCGGCATTCGTTTTAAAGGCGGAGACAAGGTTATATCTATCAAAATGCAAAAAGGCAAACTGAAAATCTCGTCTGAGATAATGGGTTTTGATCAAAAGTATATTGCGAAAATAGTCGACAATAAGCTTATCACGTCAAAGCCGGATTACCATCTATATGTATCTGATTGGTATTTTGAGTTGTTTGACGATTATTACATCCCGGTTATTCAAATTGAACTTGTTAAAAAAACAAACACGATTTCTATCGGAGGGGTCTTCATTGATGACTTGGGATATACTCTTATGTCAAAATACAACGGAATCACAACAGATCGCTTCGATTGTCCAGTATTGTTGATGAGGCCTGCACAACGAGATTCAGCGTTGTATGACTATATTAAAAGAGCAAGACACTGGATGGTTCCGATACATGAATGACTCCTCGTCTTTAGCCTCTATGGATATATAATTATTGGTTGATCATCTTTGCGAAAGATTTAATCAACTTTTCGCATTCATTCACCCGTTCTGATCGGTTTTCACATTATTCTTAGCTTCTTCCGGATAATCGCAATTGCGCGGACGCAGAGGTTACGGACGGTGTGGGGGAGACGCGCATGAGTAGACTGATTTCGCGGTCGGACTTACCATATATAGGAGAGGCTGAAAACATCTTTGTGCGACCCGGCAATTTTTCTGCGACCGGGTAAACTGATCGTAACATTTCTGCGCGGGCCATATCCAATTCATTTTTTTCTGCGGTGGGATCGATCGTGTTAGCCCGATTTGTAAATCGTATCAACCGTAATTGAAAAATGCATTTAGACTTTGATCAATCCATGCCTGATAGCGTAAACGACCAGGCCGACGCGGGTCTTTAAATGCAGTTTTTCAAAAAGACTGTCACGATAACTTTCCACGGTCCGGGAGCTGCAAAACATTTTCCCGCCGATTTCTTTATAGGTAAGCTCAGTCGCCGCATAGCGCAAGAATTCTTTTTCCCGTTCGCTCAGACCCAGGGTGCTGTCTTTCGGATCATCTTCCCGGGTTAAATGAGATAATACTTTACTAAGCTGCAGATCAGAATAATGTACGCCTTTTGTTACAAGTGAATCCAATGCTTTTTCAAGCTCAGCCGGATGTACATTTTTTACCAGATAACCGCGTGCCCCTGCTTTCATCATCCTGATCAGGGTCTGTTCGTCATTCTGCATCGATAATGCCAGGATCAATATGCCAGGATGTTCTTTTGTCAGCCATTTCGCAGTCTCGAAGCCATCCATTTCCGGCATCGTGATATCCAGTAATACAATATCCGGGATGCGTTTCTTATTGCTGAACTGCTCCATCAGTTCCTTACCGTTGGCGACCTCGTACAATACTTCATATTTATTGAACGTATCGATGATCACAGCAAGCGCCTTTGCAATAAGGATATGATCATCTGCTATAACAATACTGTACCGCATAGTCTATCAACTTTTTTCTGCAGGAAGAAAGAGTCCCATCCTGGTCCCTTCCCCCGGCGATGATGTGAGACTGAATTCCGCACCAATCAACGCCGCCCTTTTTTTCATATTATTGAGCCCGATGCCGCTATACCCGTTCTCCCTGGTTTCAAATCCAATGCCATCATCAGCGATCATCAATAAAAAACCATTTGTATGAAAAACAGATTTCACGGTGATATTCCTGCACTGCGCATGACGGATACTGTTATGAAAGAATTCCTGTACTATTCGCAGCAGCATTGTATTCACGCTTAACGGAAATTCTGAGGTTTCCCCTTCTCCGGTTATCTGCACCTTACATATACCCGCTTCATTTACCTTCTTTACTTCCCTCTCCAGGAGAATTGTAAATGCCCGTACTTCTCCAAGTGATTGCGTCAGATCTTTTGATAACTGGCGCAGGTCTGCCAGCGACTCTCCCAGCAGATTCGTAATACTGGTTATTGTTTCAGACGGCTGTCCACCGGTGGATAATAGTTTAAGATGTTCTGTATACAACGCCGCGAGCGTTAGTTTCTGGCCCACATTATCATGTATCTCCCGCCCGATCTGTGCCATCGTATTTCTCTGTATCTCCACCTGTGTTTCCAGCATTTCTTTTTGAAATCGTTCTTTCATCATTTCCACTTCCCGCACATGTTCCAGTTTGCGCTTGCGGTAGATGATCATTATGAATAAAAAAGCCACCGCCACTGCAACCAGGATAATCATCGTGGTACCAATCAGTAAAAACCCTTCTTCCGAATTATCCATATAAAGCAAATTGAATAGGTTGTATAGAGTATGAAGTTCAAAATGCTCATTACACTGACCAATATATTAAAAACATACCGGTATTGCGTGGTATGATACAGCCAGTTTGCCATACTGAAATACGGCAGTGTTCCGAGGTTAAAGATCAGGAAAGCAAACAGCATATAAAAAAAAGGGTTTCTGAGAAAATTGAAGCTTGCCGGGTCTTTCAGCATCTCGTAACATTTCCACACAATACCGATAATAATAAGTATCGAACAAAAACTATAACTCCAGACATTGGAGTGACCGGCTGTAACCAGGTAATTTGAAACAGCGGTAAAAACGACGATTGCCACAATAGCGATGATGAGATAAAAACGAAACACTTTGCCATCGCCTGCGTAAAAGAGGATCATATGATAACAGACGTATTGCAGCGGGATCTGGATATTATAGACTTCGGGATTAACGTACGTTGCAACGGGGAAGAAACTGTAATATCCTTCTACCGCCACAACAATGAAAAGCACCAGTGGGTAGATCCGCATATACCTGCTCTTCCAGATCACCGGCAACGCCAGCAGTGACAGGACAAACGCCGCGATTTCAAACCAGATGATTGCTTCGTACATAGATTCAGTTTGTACCGATCATGTTATCCGGAAATGTTGCGTCGACTTTTCCAAGCAGCGTTGCAGTTCCTGTCGGACAGGTCGGAGGACATAGCCGTCCCTGGTTTTTTGCAGAAGGTGTTGTTGATGACAACGCTTCGTGGTCCAGTACCAATAATTTCTGGGCAGGATTGGTAATATAATTATTCCAGATAAACAGTTGATCAAACCCCGGTCTTGTGATAGCATCGATACTGGTAAACCCCTGGTTAATCGTTTCGATGGATACCCCGGCACTCAGGCGGGGATCGAAATCGACATCCAGCTTCAACCCGCTGTCCCGGTAGGTCGGCACCATAAACAATGTATGATGTAAGCCCAGAGAATCCCTGCCGATCCTGTCTCCACCGGCCCGCGCCACGATAGCAAAGGAATCATAAACCGACCTGTCATAGGTAGCGTAGTAAAATCGAATACCGAGATCTTTTGAGGTAAAGCGTAATTTATCGGAGCTGCTATATTTTTCAATAAGGCATATAAATTTTTTAAGCGTGTCCAGCGAATACCAGCAGGACCGGGCGTCCTGGAAACTGGCCCCGGAATTCAGTGCTGCATTGATCTCCCTATTGGAAGCATTGAACTGGTACTTCCTGTAACGCGCAAGGCCCTTCATTAATTTTCCCGCCTCCACTCCACTGAAATTGTCAGTAACACAGTTGATGCATACCGGCTGATACGCAATTGAAGCGTCGTTACACTTAGTGAGAAATAAAGCAAAGATGAGCAGCCATCCCAGGTTACCAAGAATGAGGATTTTTTTCATAACGATGATTTAAGGTTTATTAAAAAGAAGCATTTCCGAAATTAACTGAAACGGGAGGGATTATTGCACAGCAGGAAAACGCAGAAAACGGAAAAAATGTTTCATCAACGGATGAAGACCGCTCTGGCGGCGGATTACATTGAATCTATGCAACAATAAAAGACCGTTGATTACGCATGGATTTCCGTTATTTAACGGAAGTTAAAACCGCTTTACAATCAGCACGAACTGGTTAAGAGACCATTGAAATTAATGATTCGCAGGCAGAGTTTTGTGCAGATCCGCAAAACAATTATTAATCATTAAACCTTTCTCTCCATGAAAAAGTTTCCCAATACCGTTCTGTGCTGCCTTACGATACTTTGTTTTCTGACAGGATGTTCGCATGGCGTTGTCCCGGTAACGAACCCACAGCTTGCATCCATTCCCGTCATTACCATTAATGGGTTTGAAGATGGGGGCACAGTGGAAAAAAATAATCAAACTGCTGAATCTACCGTTAATGCTGACTATGGTATGACCATCCTGATCAGTGGCTCCGCAAAAGATCCGGGAGGAGTAAAAGATTTTTCTATCCGCATCCTGCGTGGCGCTGTTACTTTATTTTCTGCAGCCACCTCGAGCAGCCCCGGCACCGATGGCAAGGTCCCGGACCTGCTGGCTATTACCGGTACCAACGGGAGCGGATCTACCGGAAACCTCGCGATGAAGTTTACTGCTGATGATATTACCGTGGTCCAGGTGTCCGCTACAAATTACGCCGGCAAGACGACCAGCTTTTCACTTCATTACATACCGGTTGCTGCTTCTCAACGTAAAAAAGATATTATACAGACAGTCGTCATGGATAAAAATCCGACTCTGGATATTTTCACAGCCACAGCACCACAAACATCTGCCAACGCCACCCTTGTTGCCGTTAACGGAAGCGGTTATGATGTTTACCTCCTCAAGCCTTCGAACGGAACACCCTTTACCTGCAGTGACCCTTCGGCCAGCATCCGCCTGCCGGCCTACGGCAATCTTTTTCCCAACGATTACATGCAATTGTTCGGTTCACTAACGCCCAACCTGCCGCTGACATTCCGGGCCTGCGCACTAGGGCCATCCGCCAATGCAGACCATATCCAGTTCCTTCTTACTTACCGGTTTAACTAACGGTAATCAATACCTTTTTTTTACTTTAAAAATATGTTTATGACAACGCTCCTGAACAGACTCAACCACTCTCTTGCTGTAAAGATGATCGTATGCCTATTCTTTCTGGGTATGACCGGGCATGACACATTTTCACAGGTGACCGCGATTCCATCGAACGGCTCCGGGTTTCTCAATTTTATCGGTAATAAACCCTGGATCACACAACCCTTTTTCGGAGACCGGGGTACCTTTATCGCAGATGTTACCGGGGATAAACTCGCCGATTATATCGTTGTTAACAATGATGGCATAAAGGTCAGGCCATCCAACGGTCACCAGTTTTTCGATTTCCTGGGCAACCATCCCTGGACCACCGAAGCTTATTACGGAAGTCGTGGTACTTTTTTCGCCGATGTCACGGGCGATGGTAAATCAGACGCTATCGTCGTCAATGACGGAGGCGTTACCGTCCGTGTTTCTGACGGCACCCGCTTTTTACCAAATGCTGCCTGGACAAACGAGGCGTACTACGGCAGCCGGGGCACTTACTTTGCCGATGTCAATGGTGACGGCAAAGCCGATGCGATTGTTGTCAACGACAGTAAAGTGACCGTACGGATATCCGATGGAACAAAGTTCCTGCCGAATGCCTCGTGGACAGCAGGACCGTATTATGGAAGCCGCGGCACCTATTTTGCCGATGTCAACGGAGACGGCAAAGCGGATGCCATTGTCGTCAATGACGGAGGCGTTACCGTTCGTATTTCAGATGGAACGCAGTTTCTTCCCAACAGCACCTGGACCAGCAATCCCTATTACGGCACCCGCGGCACCTATTTTGCCGATGTTAACGGAGACGGCAAAGCGGACGCAATCGTTATTAACGACAATTCGATAACTGTAAGGATTTCAGACGGAACAAAATTTGTTCCCAATGCATCCTGGTACAATGGTAATTTTTACGGCAATCATGGAAACTTCTTTGCCGATGTTACCGGTGATGGTAAGGCAGACGCTATCGAAGTCAAAGGGCCCCCAATAATTGTCAAACGCCGGATTGCCGGAGCCGCTTACCTGAAATTTCAAAAAGGAGATCCGCAGGACTGGTATGGTGGTCAAAACGGCTTCCTGCTGGTTTCGCATAACCCTGGCTGTGGTATTGTCGGTAATGACGGCGCCGATAAATTTTTCGGAGCAGCAGGAAAAGTATTGCCTGCCGGTTGTTCACTCGTCAGCATGGAATTCCGGCAATTCTGGCCTGCTGTCCGCGGTTTTGATTCGCCATGGAGTTGGCTTGATGATGCAGGATCATATGGCGCTGTTCTGAAATCACCGGACTATACCATCCGCTGGCATAATGCCTGTACCGGCGCGTATGACGGGAAGAACCTGTATTACCTTGTAAGCTTTATTATCAGCATGCCCGAGGGTACCGACCTCGGCGAACCGAACTTTGACCCTGCGAGTTCCATGTTCAATGCCTTTACCCCACCACCGGGTTACGGTTGGGTTGAACCACCCGCCCCGGTAACCCCTACACCGCCTAATGATACGACAAAGCCACCGGTAAAACTTACGAATTTTTATTTCAAGATAACCTGTTCCGGTATATTTAATACCTGCACTACGGTCTATGCGCCTGCAGTGGATAAAATGACTGCGCTGACAGCATTGCAGAATGAAAACCCGGGTTGCGATGTTGAAGAAACAGACCTGGATGGATATTATAATGGCTGCCATTAAACCTTAGCAAGCTGAATAAAACAGCCCGGGACGATTCCCGGGCTTTCTTTTTACTGCATCAATTCCGGCAACTGTTGCTTCTACTGTTATTGATTTCATACTGGAAAAAACGCAGCCATTGATCCACTATTTTCGTGCGTGTATGACCTATTTTACAATTGATATTAAATGTGAATATGGGCCACTTCGCAGTGAAAAATATGGATCAGGCCGCAGGAATTTTTCAATAAAGCACAGCTTTCAAATTCTTCCTAAAGCTCCCGTTTCAACTATATAACTGGCTTCGCTGAGATAATTAAGAAAGTGAATTTCAAAAAGTTTTGGTTTGAAATTGCCTATTTGCGACTGTTTTATTTTTCCAATATGGCAAGGTAATAGATGTCTTCAAAATTTTGAGCCTCCGGATCTGATAACGATTTTAGAGCATAGTATCTCTGAAGACATATTTTATTGCTATAGAAGCTTGTAAGAAGTCGCTTCTTCTCTTTTAATTTAGCTTCGTAAAAAGATTGAACGGTTGATGAAATTCCACCTTTTCTTTTGTAGTACCTTAAACAGGTATTATAAACGATGGCTTCTTCAACGTCTCTCTGAAACGAGGTATCCGTTTTGTCAAAACGCATCTCGTTTATAAAAAATGCCTTCCGATTTATAGTAGTGTTGTTGGTAATATAATTATGGGTAAACTCATGTATTAAGGTTTCAATTAGTCCATCCCGCATGTAGTAAAAGTAATTGTCGTTTGGATTTTTGAAATTATAAAGTTTTTTACTGCCAAATTCCGTAGATCCCAGTATGTTTTCATTGTCGATTGAAGTTACCAGATTGTCGGTATTTTCATAATATCCATACCCATCAATAGTTATTCCAGTAGTTGATGAATAAACCAAATCAGTGATACTGGCGGCTATATAGATTGGAGAATCATCAAATGAGATTATTGAATTGCTTTTGTTAAAGGAAGGCGCCTTTCGGTAGGGGTCCTGAGTAACGAATGATTCAGCCTGTGCGCTTTGCTGCTGAAGTAAAAGATTGAAATAAGCTTCAGGATATTTGTGTTTAATAATTGTGAGGGCACGTAGTGTAAAAAATAAATTAAGCACATTTTTATTGTCCTTTTGCGGGATAAATATATAGATACCACCATAGTTGTAAATCTCAATATCTTTGTTGATGTGACTGAGCCTGGAATTAAAGGCATTATTATTGGCACTGGTATTGAAAGTTAACACATCTTTAGGATGCTTTTTCCCAATGTAATTAAGCTCCTTTGTGTTGAATGGAATTTCATAAAAAAAATTATCTATTTGGCTAGAATTTCTAATAAGGCTATCGATTTTCTGATCTATTTGGACAGACGTTAAGTTATCCTGCTTAAAATCATTTTTTGTTTTAAGTGAATTTAAATCACTTAAAGGTTTTGTCCCGTTTAAGATATCAGCATAATCAGAGACTTGCGCCATACAAGAATAGGATTGCTGTATTATACAACAAATAAAAAGGATAGCTGCTTTCATTGGAAATTTTTTGATACGTATAAAGTCGTCACATACCATTTATTTAATTTTTATTCCTTGAAGATACTTCCTGGCTTTAAGCTTCAATTCATCGTTAGGCGCGTCATCGTTGCAATCGACCTCTAACGCTCTGTATGTTGTTTCTATAGCGTCCAGCGCGTCCTGATTAGTATTAAACTTTGCTTTGATGTCGCTACACTTTTTGCCATTTGCAATCTGGGAAAGAGTGTACGATATTATTGGCGCGTTTTTGATTACCTCGTCATCAATCGTTTTTTTCACTATTCCAATTAGATTCACCGAGAATTTTGTTCCCGGGTCACCCAGAAGTTTGATCATTTGCGTCATGACGTTTTGATATAAGGCGTAGTTTTGAACATCAAACACTTTTCCCGAGACTGAAGAAATTATCTCATCAATTTTGGGGTTGAAAAAACCATCTTTATATAAGTAGAATTGTTGCCTGGTTTTACCTAACTGGCCACTGGCCGCTAAAGATGCTAAATCGATTCCAATGGAAGCATCATAATTTTGAATTTCAATAACTGATCGAATTACCTGGCCATATTTCAGGCTGAATTCATTATCGGCAGAGGAACATTCTTTTATTCGACTATAGTCTCTTACATACACTTTCAGATTACTTAAGCCACTAGCGTTGACTATTGGTATACCAACCTTAATTGCCTGACTTACTGAATAGAAATTATCCACGTATGTCCATTTACCATTATTGACATCTTCAATGGTTGGTGTTGAACTACAGCCTGGAGCAGGTGAGCTTATTGTAACAAAAGCCTGAATTCCTTTACTATTTTTTAATTGCTCCAATTCGAACGGCTCAAAAGAAAATTTAGCGTCTGTTTCTTTGACATTTTTACTATTGCATCCCGTAAATCCCAGAATAAGAAGCACTGCAGAGATTATTTTTAGCATAAAATGATTAATTAAGAATAAAGCTATTCCCTTATGTATTTTGTGAAAACCGTGTTTACACGCTTCCGGGGCAAGTATTAACACGGTGGCGTCAATAGAATGAAAAGTATAAATTAATGCTTATCCAATTTTCAGAGACATGATTAATAGAAATCTTGTTAGCCCCGGCTTTCCCGATTAAAACTCCATTCCCGCTCACTAAAGTTTAGATTGTTCAACCCATGTTCCAAGAAATTTACCCGTCAATTTTGTCATCATTGAAATGGTAACCGGAAATTGTAATGAAACTATTTGGATCAATACCGGCTCATTGCCAAGAATATTATCATGATGCAGTATAAAATGATTTTTCACCCCGCTTTCGTCTATCCTGTATTTGGCAGAATTTGCCATTGCATTCCCAACACGAAGCGTGTTTTCTGCAATGAACCGGTAATGTGTACCGTCTGTTGACCGAAAATTTTTATTTCCTATATATGTATTGAATTCAGCTGCTGTCATTTTAAAGATTGGTTCTAAGATTTGAATTTCAGGTTGCAAACATAGAACAGGTTGATTAGCAAAAAAACAGGTGTTAATACGGTATGAAGGTTCATTTGGAATATGTATCATCGCCACATTGCGTGTTAAACATAACAATTTGAAAGGCGTAAGTTTGAGATTGCGGGGATATTAAGGGATAAAAATGACGGCCTAAAAGAGAACTGAAATAAATTTCTTTTACTGCTTTTACCCCCGCACTGTTATCTCTTTTCTTTTTCCTGCAACACGGTTAAGATTCCGGGAAAGGGCATTTCTGCGATAATGCTATCCACGCGCAAACCAGCGCCGTGTTTTACGGCCGGAAGTTTCAGCCACATTTTCTGATCGCCCGAAGTATATAACGCTTCCAACATCCAGGCGAGCGTGCCATCATTCAATTGATCATAAGCGATGACAGACGGCTCTATATTAATTAACCGGCTACTATATGTATACTCTATTTTCATGGCGAGCTGTACCGCCTTTCCCTTGTACCAATAATGTAATGAATCCGAACCGATATACCCCAGCGCGAGACAGGCAGCCACTTCAATACCCCCTGTATCAGTGGGAGAATTTTCAATGCAGATTGTAGCGAGCGCTTTCATTACTTTCTTTCCTACAATGAATTTCTGATCGTTCGTCTTAACTGTCGACAGATCTTCCAGTACTTCTTCTTTCGAAAAACCTTCGATCTCTTCATTAAAAGACGCAACGATCACTTCTTCCTTATGTATATTGAGAATATCTGTAACGTCTTGTACAAAACTGATGTTTAAGACTTCCAACGGTATTTGCTCGCCGAGCAGCGTATTTATTGTAATCAACTTCACGGTATTCCCGGATAACGCGGCCTGTTCTTTAATTGATTCCGGAAAAGGATGACGTGAAACGCAAACCAGATGTTGTGCGCCGACCTGTTTCAATTTTTTTTGCCAGCCTTCAAATTCAGCAATTTTTACAGGTGACTTCCGGTCCTGCACTTCAACAATCGTCAACGTCTCCCTGTTCTCCGGACCACTCCTGATCACAATATCACACTGGCGTTTTTTACCAGACGACGAACCGACAACGGGCAACCGTTGGTTATGTAACACAATGGCACCAGGAGCCAGGCTTTTCTCGATCCAATACACAATATGTTCAAGATACGGATGCGGGCGTTTTCGTTGATTCATCAGATCTGTATTTTACTATTACGATAAAGTTACTACGGGAACTTAGCATGATGAACTCCCTGCGAAAGACTTTATTCACGCGGCTATGATGGACGCGGGCGAGACTATAATTCATATTAATTTTGACCTTTATCTATTTGAATGAGAAATTACCATTTATCGGGCATTTATATAAACGATTACGAAGAATACCAGTGCGATTCAACAAATGCTGGTTTCATTGATCATTTTTCGCAAATCAATCTTTTTGTCGGCGTGAATAATTCCGGTAAAAGCCGGTTTATGCGGAGAGTCCTCTCTGATACTGAATTGAAATTCCTGGTCAATGAAATTGATTCGCGCAGGATGTATGATCTTTTCCAGCAATTCAAATCCAGCATACAGCCTTACCTGCATCTTTATCACCCCGAAGGTGCTGATACACTTAGTCTCGATCCATTTCTCCGGAATTCAATCAATTACAGCAAGGCCCGGAGGTTATTCGAAACGATGGCCAATCATGTGAAGGGGCATGGAGAAACACAGAATGATGAACATCGTAAAGTTTCTGAACTTTTTGCCGGTTTCCTTGAAGAGTTTTCTGGATTACAGGGTGATCACACCGGCACTGAACGGTTTAGTACCGAAATGATTTATATACCAACGTTAAGGGGTTTGCGCCCGATACAGGCGATTTCTCAGGGAACTACCGACGTGAGTTTTGAGAGCAGAGACGTCTATTACGAACGAACGCGGCAGGATTATTTCGACAACGATACCAAACTTAAAATGTATACGGGTCTTCAATTTTATGATGATATCGATAAGTATTCAAGAAACCAGGATAATGCTCTGCGCGAGGTTTTTAAAAATTTCCAGCAGTTTCTCTCACAAACTTTTTTTGAAGGCGCGACAGTAGAACTTGTTCCTGCCTATAAGCAGGACGTTGTGCGCCTGAGAATCGGCAACACCGAACAGCCCATCTATCATCTTGGTGATGGCATCCAGGCTATCATCGCATTAACTTATCCTTTATTTTTTAACCAGGGGAGGAGTATAAAATTTTTCATCGAAGAACCAGAACTCCATCTTCATCCGGGGTTCCAACGGACATTCATTGAAACACTGCTCCGCCCACAATTCAACAATTTCCAGTACTTTATTACAACCCATTCCAATCATTTCCTGGATCTGTCACTGGAGCTTTCTAAAATTTCCATCTACACATTTACTAAAACTGAAGATCAACGGTTCATGATCCGGAACGTGGAAAACGGAGATAACAATATTCTCGAACTTATTGGCGTGCGCAATTCTTCGGTCTTCCTCACGAATTGCAGCATCTGGGTGGAGGGTATCACTGACCGTCTATACATCAGGAAATACCTTGAACTGTTTCAAACCACTCAACCCGTTCAATTCAAAGAAGACATTCATTATTCATTCGTGGAGTATGGCGGCAATAATATTACGCACTGGTCTTTTTTAGAAGATGAAGATGCAGAATATCCAAATATCCTGGTGGATCGTCTTTGCGGTAAATTATTTTTGATCGCTGACAGTGATTCCGTTGATGATCGTGTTACCTCGAAAAAAGCGCAGCGCAATAGAAAACTAAAAGAAAAACTCGGAGACCGATATCATCCGCTTGCATGCAGGGAAATCGAAAATCTTTTGTCGCCAGCGGTCCTTAGGCAATTTTTGCAGCAGGAAGAAGGTATCAGTGTACTGCCAGAGTACGATAAATATAAATCGTTACCATTCGGTGATTTCATTCAATCGTTACCCGGCGTAAAAAGGAAATATGCGTCGTCGTCGGGTACGCTGTTGCATAAAGCCGACTTTGCAAGGAAGATTATTTCTTTTATGAAAAGTCTGGATGATTTATCTGATGAAGCGAAGCTCATTGCAGAAAAGCTTTATGCGTTTATATTGAAACAACATAAGGGTTGAGCGCTGTTACTGAGTTATAAGTTATAAGTAATACGCTAAAGGTTTTGTGTTTTACGTTCTTCGCTTCACCCAGAGAATATGGAAGTTAGAACAGAAGTTCTCAATGCGTGATCTTACTAAACAGTTCGGTATAGTAGAATTAAACATTGCATAATGTGCGATAATTCAACTGGAAAAATGCCGGTAGTGATCCTATCTTATCTTGATCATTGACGCCCGGCTAAATTTATTGTCAATATCCATATGGCTCAAGCGAAATAAAATAAGTGGATCAATTATGCACTGCACTATGCTATCATTGGCAGCGATTAGTTAATCCTGCGGATATTCCCTCCATTTATTTCCCCGGCCCTGTCGGTACAGGAATCCTGTAGCAGGTGAAAGGAGGCGGAATCTTTTTTGTAGAAAATAATTTTGTAACGGGCAGGCATAGTCGCGCCACAATGATTATCGTAACCGTGCACAAGCCGTCTATGAGGTTTGTCTGGACAGACAGATTTTGGTTTTTTATTTCACAAACGCAGGCAAAACTTGTCTTATTATATCTTTTGTCATTTTTGCAAGGGGTCTTCTATGAAAATCTTTTTCATTAAAATAATTCCCAAAATAGAATTGATAAAATTCTCCTTTGTTTGTATTTAGGTGACCGAATATGCGGTGTAATGAATCTGCATAACCACCGCTGTATTTATCACACTTGACTACTAATTCGCCAACAACGTCACGATGTGAAAGAAAAATTTCATTTAATTGGAACAGATTGACGTTCCCTTCATTTGCATTTTTCCCGAAGACTTGCCTGTATTTTGGTGACAGATCAGTTATGAACTCCTGCAACCAGATTGAATAGTTTTCCGGGTCACTTCTTTGAGGTTTGTTAGCTGCAATTAATATTTTAAACCTTGCGTCATCACCAAATCCATCAAGGTAAGGATGTAAATGTGTATCGGGCGTAATAATTGTCGCTGTTTTAAGGCTTGAATTGCAATAGTAACAGGAGGGGATCAGGTTATAGAAACTCAACGACAGAAAAGGGTGCCTGGACTGAGGAAAAAAATGATCAAAAGTGGGCCGTATGATTTCCTTACGGTTTTTGTCGATTACAGTATGTATGTATGACCTGTTGCAATAGGGGCAGGTATTAATGTTTAGTTTTGTACCCAGCCAATAAGCATGGTTATCAAAAATAGAATAGTCGATAATTTTATTGATGAAAGAATAAATATCAGTAATGTGTCTTCTAGTGGTAGTTATAAAATGGATTTTCAAATCCCTGTCTTTCCGGTAACTGTCTTCAGGTCGCACTAAAATTAAATCGCGCAGATTATTATCGTCGGCCAGATGAACCGCAATCCTGTCCAATATTGCCTGCTTGTTCCGCACCCATTGATGACAATTTCCCGCAATGACATTTCTGTAATTGGGATTTTTTCCAAGTTTAACCCTAAGCAATAGATTGCAAAGACTTTTCTTTGTACCGCCATGCAGTTTAAAATTTATCATATCGGCTGCCGGAGCACCGGCAAATAATACATTCAGCACTGTTAGAAAAAAATCTGCACGTTTTTTACAATGATCTTTAATGCGAGTGAAATATTCTTCAGCAATGTTCGCAAGATCAGGATTCTCGATTTTGATCATCTCTCTTCTCTTTTCTTATTTGATTTAATATTTCCAGTTCATTGGTTCTTTGCTCTATTATCTGATCGACCGTATCCAAATCTGCTTTGGCAGCAATCAATTCGGAAATCTTTGTTTTCAGGAATTGTTCACCCAGGATATCAACTCTCTTTTTATACGTCGATTCATATGCTTCAAGCGAGATGCTTTTTTCTTCCTTAATCCCGTTGATTAATTGTTCTATTTTTTTTCTTGCAAACTCCCCCATCAAACCATCTTCAATAAAGAAGGAATCCGTAAATAATTCATGAACATTGGCGCCAAACGTCTCCTTGTGCTGCGTAAGACTGTCAACAGCTACAGTCTCTTTATTTTCTTTTCTCAGCAGGACTACACAATGTGGTGGTAAATCTGACAAGATGAATGGAGAGTGAGACGTGAATATAACCTGGACACTATTTCTCCCGAATTTCTCCGCAATAAACTCCAGAAAAACATCTATGAATCTCCGCTGCCAGGCAGGATGCAAGGCTAACTCTGCTTCATCAACCAGGAAGAGCATATTTCTTTTCCCGCTGTCAAACCTGAAATTATTTATCCGGCCAAATAAGCTGAGTAACGAGTATTCACCGGAACTCAGGGAAGATTCTCCAAACGGTTGATGGCTAAAATAAAATTCAGCATAATCTCCAACTTTATCAGCGGCGTAAAAGCTATCTATCAGCGATATTAATGATTTAATTGTAGAACGGGAGAGTTTTATGGAAATGCTTGTACCATTTGCATTGACTTTACCATCATGTTTATCAAGATAAACGCTTAATTGTTTGATGAACCTGTTTAAATCCACCAATTTAGACGAAGTCGCCCTCCAAAGGTCTGTTCTTCTCAGATCGGCGATTATGGCCATTATTTTTGATAATAGTATTTCATCCTTTCTGTTTTTTTGCGTCCCTATGAATTCGATAATCCGATCAATCGTTTCAGTTATATAATCACCCGGTCCCCTATTCAGCGACAGCGATCCTTCATCTGCGAGGTGAAAGACGCCAGCAGTAAAAGCGTTAATTAAAAATTGATCCCTCCTGGATTTTCTCATTTTGAAATAGCTTTCCAACTCTTTTATTAAAATCTGGAACTTTTCCCTGTTGGGTGAATCTTCATTATAATATAAGTTGAGGTTAATGTAAGGTGGTAATTCAGCTGGAAAAGGATTTCGGTCTTGTTTAGTTGTGATCCACCGGAGTAATTTTACAATCCGAATAAACTCCTGTGCTGCAAAAGCATTCACATGATCCTTGTAGGGTAATGTTTCCCTGGAAGAGTCTTTGAACGTCCTTCGTTTCTGAATATCTCTTGAAAGCAAATAGTTTGTTGAAAGATTTACCGAATCACCCAATTGCTCTTTTAAAGAATCAACTGAGAAGACAGACGTCGGGTCAAAGTGACTGGAGGCAAATATTAACAGCACTGAGCGTTTGAAATCATCTAAATCTTCCATCTTCTCAGCATAATACTCTGTACCCGGTTTTTTCAATTTGATTCCTGCAGGAGCGTAATAATAAAATTTTTTCCTGTTATAAAATACCGCGATACTCTTTTCATCTATTTCATTATTACCATGCCCAAAGTATTGTACGATATAGCGCAAAACAGAAGTTTTCCCCGTTCCGTTCTGCCCGATAATTCCCGTGAAGTTTGTTACATTTTCAGCAAAAAACCCACGGATATAATTTTCCGTAAGTCTCACTTCAATGCTGTTCTCTTTCTCCTGAAAAGAGAATCTAAATTGATTACTCAGATTCAAATCGATTCCAGAAAGGCCTTTGTAGTTATTTATTCTAATATAAGCGAGCTCCATGTTGTATGATTGCTTTGTCAGCGTTATTATCGTTCCTTATTAGTCTGAAATTAAACGATCACAATGATTATTCAAATTCCGACGGGACAGATTTTCCTTTATGATTGAGCGTTGTGTTTCTGGTGTTTGTCTCCGAAATAAAGTTTGAAAATTTCCTGCAGTGCATGACGTTGTTTTTCCGGGACGTGAAGATCCTCCAGTAATTCCTGTTTTACTATTTTATAGCCCTTATATGGTCGCTCAATGTTGTCGGCACCAAAATCTTTGTATTTCCCGGTATAGGAAATGGGAAATTTGTTCAAATTCATTTTTTCGAATGTGAAAGAAGAGTAGCCCATATACTCATCCTTTTTGTCTCCTTCATGGAAATAAATAGAACGGTATAAAAGCCGCATTGTAGAGTTGTCAAATTTTGATGCGATCGTGCTCCAACTATGATGCTCCTGTCCATCCGGATAATATTGTGCCCCGTTTACAAAATACATCCCATCTGAAAAAGAGATAGTCAATACGGCAAACAAATAGTTATTATCTATTGTCGTGCGATCGCACCAGACACCTTCAAGGTATTCATTTCCTAAGATCCATTTTCGCAAAACCGGATTTTTTTCGACCAGAACTTCGATCAGCCATTCCAATATTTTAAAGACGACGACCAGGATGAGCACCAAAACGACAAATAACAACCATTCTTTTTCTTTCAACCCTGTCTCCTCCAGCCAATGCCTCAATTCTCCTTCCACTGACAGCATCAATACAATTAAAATTACATTTACAACTTTGTAAAATTTTTCTAATTTTTCCATACAGCAGTTGTTGTTTGTGTTCGTCGAGCGCTTTTGTTCAGGAATGATTTTGCTGCTTCAAATTATTTTAAAAAATGTTTGCTGCTCACCGTATTTACACTCTTTTTTGAATCATTGCAATAACCAAACGACTTCAACCAGCATCTTTCCGGCTTTCCCGGATCGATGTTATTTACAGCTCTTCTGCTGTTTTGTTGATGACTGACAAAGAGAGAGGCTATTTCACTTTATTGCATGAGAGAGGTTTTTTATTTTATTTCCCGACCTTCCAGTAGTTCAACCGAACCAATCAATGCGTTTTGTTTGAGGAGGCTGGTGATATAATTCAAACGGTCACGTGAAATATGGACATAGACGATAAGTATTGCCTTATTGGGTTCCACTACCTGATACTGCAGGTTAGTGATCGTTACGGAACGTTTGGTAAAAAAATGCATGAGTGCCATGCAGGTCTCCACCGGGTCAAAGATTGTGAGAATGTAACAGCAGGGGCGCTGGTTGAGTTCGTCAGTCAATTAAAGAGGATTTGATAATACGTTTTAAGAATTCCTGCACTGATCACTCTCACCCCTTGTCGCAACGCTAGTTTACCAGTGAACTGTATGCCTCAGCACTCATTAATTCTTCCACCTCTTTCGGATCCTGCATTTTTACCCGGATGATCCAGCCTTTGCCGTACGGATCACTGTTAATCAGTTCAGGATGGTCCGTCAATTGTGCATTGATCTCGATGATCTCCCCTGAAACCGGCAGGAATAAGTCAGATACCGTCTTTACTGCCTCGATCGAACCGAATGTGTCATGCCTGCTCATCTGCCTGTTCACTCCACTGACATCGACGAAAACGATATCACCCAGTTCACCCTGCGCAAATTCTGTTATTCCTATCATTGCGATATCCCCGTCTGTGCTGACCCACTCGTGGTCTTTGGTATATTTCAACTGTTCCGGAAATTGCATGTATCAATATGCGATAAATTCTTTTCTTTTTTTAATAATGTATACCGGTTGGCTACACTAATACCAGATTCCGCTTATTTCGTATACTAACTTCGCCAATGAACCCGGTTCCTTTTATTTTACGTTCATGAATGAACAATTTATCCAACGTATCAACGAAGAACTTGCCGGGATCGAATCCGCAGGCTTATTTAAGCGTGAACGTATCATCGCAAGCGCGCAAGGTCCAGAAATACTGGTTAACGGAAAAACAGTCCTGAATTTCTGCGCCAATAATTACCTCGGCCTATCGGGTGATCCCCGGGTTATTGAAGCTGCCCGGAAAGCGCTTAGTCACCGGGGTTATGGCCTCAGCAGTGTCCGTTTCATCTGCGGCACGCAGGATATCCATAAAGAACTCGAAACAAAACTATCTGCCTTCCTCGGCACGGAGGATACCATTCTTTATGCAGCCGCTTTTGACGCCAACGGTGGCGTCTTTGAGCCACTATTCGGAGAAGAAGACGCGATCATTTCTGATGTACTGAACCATGCTTCGATCATCGACGGCGTACGCCTTTGCAAAGCGCAACGTTTCCGTTATGAGCACAACGATATGTCAAGCCTCGAGACTAAGTTGAACGATACAGCCCGTTGCCGCAGCCGGATCATCGTTACCGATGGCAGTTTCAGTATGGACGGTACCATTGCACAGCTTGATAAAATTGCCGCGCTGGCTGAACAGTACAACGCCATCGTCATGACTGATGAAAGCCATAGTACGGGTTTCCTTGGAAAAACCGGTCGGGGTACCCACGAACATTGCGGGGTGATGGGTAAGATTGATATCATTACCGGTACACTCGGTAAAGCACTGGGTGGGGCCAGTGGCGGATTTACCAGCGGCCGGCGTGAAATTATCGAGTTACTTCGTCAACGGTCAAGGCCCTATTTATTCAGTAATACCCTGGCACCTTCCATCGTGGGTGGTTCACTTGCCGTCCTGGACCTGCTCGAGGCATCAACCGCCTTACGGGATCAACTCGAATCCAATACGATTTATTTCAGGAAGGCGATGACAGCTGCAGGCTTTGATCTCAAAGCCGGTATTCACCCGATCGTTCCCGTTATGCTGTATGACGCCGTGCTGGCACAAAAGATGGCCACTGCATTACTGGATGAAGGTATTTATGTTACCGGTTTTTTCTTCCCGGTCGTCCCCAAGGGTAAAGCAAGAATACGGGTGCAATTAAGCGCCGCACATACCACCGAACAACTGGAGCGGGCGGTTACTGCCTTTGTCAAAGTAGGGAAAGCGCTTAATGTTATTGGTTAGATGCTGTTAAGTTGTTTGAAGCTGGCGCTTCGCCCCCTTCGTCCTTCGCCCTTCGTCCTTCGTCTCCTTCGCCCCCTTCGACAAGCTCAGGATTAGCTCAGGAGGCTCAGGGTTTGCTCTGGATTTGCCAGGGTTCGTATACTTTATTACAACAGAATGATTATTCACTATAATTTGGCCGCAAGTAAGTTTTGAAGCGTTGCTTAACAGCAGCCATTTTCAGTTTTTGGTGTGCCCCGCTATTCCTGGCGGGTTTTTTATACAGATATGACTATCTGGTATTCAATTTAACGACATTAATATACTTTCCGGAAGCGGTTTGCGCACTTCTCCTAAATTGCTGCCGTTATCATAATTTATTCACCAAGAGTGAAGTAAGAAGGAACAAGGGCCGTCGCAAGACGGCTTTTGTTTTGCTATACCGGTTAGGGATAGTCGTATTACCGAAACTATCAGCCCGTATACTTTCTGCCTGCAAACCAGCAGAGCTGTTAGCTTTAACCGTTAATTAATTTATCACGATCGTTACTTGTTGAATGAAAATCCCTGCGCAGGCAGGGTTTTTCATTGGTATACTTTCCTGCCGGAAGAGGACAGCTTATCCTTATTTCGCACCGATATTTTTTATTTATTTACCGGTTCCATAAGCCGGGGTTAGACGGCCTGTTATTCCTAACGGGCCTTTTATTTTCCGAGCTCTTCAAAGGTCCCCGTTGCTTTATTCTTGTGAACATTATTCCAGGGAAAGCACCGCCCGTTCATCGCGATGTAAACACCCGGCGGGAGAGATTGCACGAAAGCAAGCGCACTGCCCATATTGAAAAGACCATCTGAACTTCCGAATTTGTATGGGATCATGGCACCCGTGAGGACAATTGTTTTGTCCCTTATCATTTCAGCCAGCAGTCTCGCTGTTTCGGTCATCGTATCCGTTCCATGCGTAATAATGATTTTTGCTTCAGGCGCTTTTCTACACTGCGTGAGTATATACTGCCGGTCTTCTGCTGCCATATCGAGGGAATCCTTCATCATCAACGTTGTAACTGTGACGGGTACCCGATTTCTGCCGAGCGCGAGTATTTCGTCAAGATGTGTGCCCCTGAAATACAACCTTCCTGTGAGTTCGTTATACTCTTTATCGAACGTACCGCCGGTGATGAAGATTTTTACAGCCATATATCAAACAGGCCTGTTGAAACAGGCCCGTTGCTTTTTTTGAGGTTACGCTCTTTGAAATTTCTTTAACAAATGAAAAGTTTTGTATTCATTTCATCGCGGAAAGTATTCTAACCGCCCTTCCCGGTATACGAACCGAATTCCCCCATCATAGCTGCACTGCCGGCGAAAAAGGGTGTCCGTTGGTGGAGTCTCTCGGGCCTGATATCCAACACAGGCCCCTGTCCGTCCGTAGCTTTCCCACCCGCAGTTTCTATGATAAAGGCAAAGGGATTGCATTCATACTGCAGCCGGAGTTTGCCACCTGGCTGTTGCGATGTACCCGGGTATAAGAAGATTCCTCCTTTGATGAGATTACGGTGAATGTCTGCCACCATGCTTCCCACGTACCGTTGTGATAGTCCTTTCTGCTGGCAGGCCTGAATGTACAATTGTACATGCTTTTCCCAGGAACTGAAATTACCGTGATTGACAGAATAAATAGTACCCTGCCCGGGACATTTGATTCCCGGGTGACTGAGACAGAATTCGCCGATGGATGGATCTAACGTAAATCCATTGACGCCACGCCGGGTCGCGTAGACAATCATTGTCGAGGAACCATAGATCACATAGCCTGCCGCAACCTGCTGCTGCCCGGGCTGTAGGAAATCACTCTCTTCAACAGGGACCCCGACGGGACTAACGCGGCGGTATACACTAAAAATAGTCCCGATGGAAATATTGACATCGATATTGCTGCTGCCATCCAGGGGATCAAAAAGACAGACGTATTTTGACTGCTGGTTGAGTTTATCCTCAAAGGGCTGCCAGGTTTCCATTTCTTCGCTGGCAACCCCCGCGCAGGATACCCCACGGCGAAGCACTTCGGTAAACTCGGTGTTGGCGAACTCGTCCAGTTTTTTTACTTCTTCCCCCTGTACGTTACTCAGTCCCGTATCCCCGAGAATATCGACCAGCCCCGCTTTATTGACCTCTACATTGATCCGCTTTGCGGCGAGGCCGATATCCCGTAAGAGATTGCTTAATTCTCCGGTGGCGTTTGGAAGACTGCGGGTTTCCTTGTTGCGGAATTCGTCCAGTGTTAAGATGTCTCGTCTCATGGGCTTAAATTATATGTTGTACGTTTTAAGTGATAAGTAGTCATTCATGACGAATACGGAAAATAGAATACAGGAGATGGGCATTTCAGCTTACTGTATAATTCTTTTTTCTATCCAGCTTCAACGGGATAGTTTGTACTAACCGGTGCGCATGCGTTTCAGGTTATACGTTGTAATACCTTTAATTAATGAGAAAACAGAAGACAGCCGTTCACTCTGCGCCCTTCGCCCTTCGGCAGGCTCAGGGAGCTCAGGGGGCCCTGATTATAGAGACATTTCCAACGTGGTCAGCAAGAAGATGAATTTCCAGCGGCGTTTATCAATCCAATAGGTGAAGTTCCTGTGAAAAGGCATACAGCGAAAATATTACTTATTCTAATAAAAGATGATTCACGAGTAGTACTATTTGACGATTCGTACGTCTTATATACGGATCATCCTCATTCAACATAATGTGGCATTCCCGTTTGTGTCACAGCGAAGGAAAAGGTGACTTCGATCCCGGTGAAAGCCGGGGTCGGGTTGCTTTGAGGGCGTTGTACGTCCCTTCGTCAAGCGCAGGGTGCGGAAGATAGAATTTTAAGGCGCCCTTCGCCGGGCAGAAGCACTTGTGGTATACTAAATAGGAGTGTTTGTATAGTTTTTATTTGTTTGCAGAAAGACATTTCTAAATTGATAATGTTTACTACCCTATTACAGAAGACAACTTTCTTTGAGCAACAACTTACTTCCGGAAAAACCATAACACAACTGCTCCCGCTCCAAGGCTCTGATCAGATTATTTTCTTCACGGGGCGGAGCTTTCTCTTGCCTGAAACCTATTTTATTTTGAACTGAACACCCGTCATTAACCAACGGCCTGGCATTGGCACACCGAACCTGTCCGCATACTGACGATTAAAGAGATTATCGCACTCTATATACAGGGACAGTTTGTTTCTATACAGGTCTGCGCTGAGCTTCCCATTCAGTAAGAAATAATTTTTATCCAATTGCGCGATGGTTGAATTATCCAGTTGAGGCGCCCGTTGTTTGTACAAGCCATTTACTGAAAGCCGGATAAATTTTACCCTGTAACTGACACTATAATTTACAAGCAGCTTTGCCGCGGATGCGATGTAGAGTGATTGTGCCGGCGTGGTATGCATCCAGGTTAAACCTGCCATCCCATCCAATTTTCCGAACGTTACGCTGGTTACCGTTTCAATACCCCTTGTGCTGATGGCCGTATTATTCTCCGCGAGATAGTAGCTGCCCGACGGGCTCAGGTTGTCTTTTCTCGGCATGTTATTATAGGACGTATTGATCCAATCGATCAGGCCGGTATACTGTTTTTCGAAATACGTCGCTGACAGTTTTAGTGATTTACCGAAGTAATAATCTGCGCCGGCTTCCCAGCTGAAGGAATGTTCCGCCCCCAGATCCGGGTTACCGATATTGCCGCTTGTGACCAGCGCCTTATTATAATTATTAAACCGCTCGGTGAAGTCCGCGTTCCTGGTTGTCTTGCCGGCACTCCCCCGGAATACCAGCTTATTCCATTTGTACGAAGCGTTTACCTGCGGGACAAATTCCCACCCGGATAAATTATTCCAGTCAAGCCTAACGGCGGGGGACAAGTGTAAATTTTTTGCCAGGGTTTGATTGAGTACCCAAAAAACCCCTGCTGCCGGGACGGAATGATCGCCGCGGTCATTGGAGGTGATGGACTGATTGATAAACTGAATGCCGCCGGTAAGACTGGTATTTCTATCCAGGCTGTAATCCTCCACGGCGAGTGCCTGGACAAGCCTGGAATGATTATCGTTGGCGGATGCGTTTTTTGTAAAGGCATACCGGTCTTCCGCCTGTTTGTATCCCGCGTCGAAGCTGAACTTACTGCGCCCCTTCCTGCCCGTTATATTGAACTGGTTCCACCATGTATTTACTTTTTCCACCGCCGTATCGCTGACGAAGGCTGTATAAAAATTCTGCGCTGCGAAATTCCTGTGGTCATAGCTGCTACGCAACGAGAGTGTCCAGTTTTCACTGAGCTGTTGCCTGACCGAAGCAGATACCGTGGTATTATGAAAGAAGCCGTTGATGCCCCGCTGCTGCACGCCATCGGCATTATCCGATAGTGCACCGATTGACACTGCCGTATGTTTTGTTTGTATTAACCCCGATGCATTGGCGCTCCAGAACCCATACTGGCCGCCACTGGTTCCGGCTTCGATTTCGTTAGTGCGACTATTGCCGCCCGCTGCGAACGATTTGCTGACAATACTGATCACACCACCGACGGCTTCTGTTCCATAGATGGCGGAGGAAGCACCTTTTAAAATTTCGATATGATCGATTTCGCCGGGGGCGATGGGTATGTAGCTATTAAAATGGCCGGTGAGCGGATCATTTAACCGGATACCATCCAGGATCACCAGTACCTGCTGGAACGTTCCGCCGCGCATCAGTATATCTGACTGGCTGCCCGCCGGCCCGCGCTGCTGGACTTCGATCCCCGGTATATACCGCAACAGTTCATCGATAGAATGAACAGGAGATTTGTCAAACCGGTCCCCTTTTATTACGATAATATCTCTACCGGTTTCGGATACCCTTTTTTCTGCTACTGAAGCGGTCACAGTTACGGGTATCTAGTTCCGCCACCTGCGCGCCCAGCCTGGTTATGAAAAAAAATGCTATTACGGTTTTAACGAGTTTCAGCGTTTGCATATTACAGGATTTAATTTTAATAAGAAGAGCCTGTAGAAACAGGCCCCGTCACATATGAGAAAACTTTAGACGGCGCAAAGTACAACCCGGGCCCTTCTTTTCAACAGAAAGTACACGAACATAACCTCTTTACCTGTTCGTTTACCCCAACAATCCATTCGTATACTTTTTACGGCTGTTCTATCCCGTTATGTTAGTTTAGGTGCCGGTTTTTTCAATGAAATGTTAATCTGCGCCCCGGTCTTTGCCGGGCGTTCTCAAACTATCTGATCCCAAGACAGCGGCTTCCCGGCTCCGGTTATTGACAGGAAAAGAAGGAGTTTCCGGGGATCCGCTGTTTTTATTATTCCATGATTATGCGATCAAAAAAATTAACAATCGGCCTTTTTGGCTTTGGCGTAGTGGGAGAGGGGATCTATAAAGTTCTCCGGGATACGCCCTCTCTCGAAGCAGCAATTAAAAAGGTTTGTATCAAGCACCCGGAAAAGATACGCGACGCGCCGGCTGCGATTTTTACAACCCATGCCGAGGAGTTACTCAATGATCCAACCATCAATCTCATCGTCGAACTGATCGATAACAGCGAGGAAGCGTTTGTCATCGTGAGCGAGGCGCTGCGCCGCAGGAAAGCAGTTGTCTCGGCCAATAAAAAGATGATTGCCGAACATTTCACGCAGTTGCGCCATTTACAGAACGAATATGGTACGGCGCTGCTGTATGAAGCGGCTGTCTGTGTCAGTATCCCCGTGATCCGCAACCTCGAAGAGTATTATGATAATGATCTTTTAAAAAGTATCTGCGGGGTCGTAAACGGGAGCACCAATTTTATACTGACGAGGATTATCGATGACAAACTCACTTACGCGGAAGCGTTACGCCTCGCGCAACAGGCAGGCTTCGCTGAAAGTAACCCGGCGCTGGACGTCAACGGGATTGATGCGGCGAATAAACTTTCGATTTTGTTATTACATGGCTACGGGCTACGGGTGGCGCCGGGGGAACTGTTGTGCAAAGGCATTACTTCCATCCACGCGGACGACGCAACGTTTTCCGGTGAGAAGGGCTACCGGATACGGTTATGCGCAAGAGCGTTTAAGTTAGCCAACGGCACGGTGGGCGCCTTTGTCCTGCCGCATTTTGTGACCACCGAAAGCCAGCTCTACAATGTCGTGAACGAGTATAACGGGGTGGTCATCGAAACAGGTCTTGCCGATAAACAGTTTTTATTCGGGAAAGGCGCCGGCCGGTACCCCACCTCGTCGGCCGTCTTAAGTGATATCGCGGCCCTACGGTATGATTACCGGTACGAATACCGAAAACTCTCCATGATGAAACAACGGGATGGCGTTGGTGCTGCAGATGATTTTTACCTGCGCGTTTACGTCAGTTTCAATGACTGGTCCATTGTAAACCGTGACGCCTTTGCCTGGATCGATGAATTTCACGGGACGGGTGACCGCCAGTATATCTGCGGCGTGATCCATTACCGGACGCTCCGGGATGCAGAATGGTTTCATTTCAAGGACGTTTCGGTAATCGTGTTGCCGGATGGTATTGCTGAGCCTTCCGTAACGGACAGCAGAGCGATACAGCAGAAGAGCCTGCGGCTGGCGGGGATTTATTAATCAATACATCCTGGTTAGCCTGTTTCACGCGTTGGTATGCGATCTGTTGCTGTTGGTCTACTTTACTATGCGGTCAATGCCTGCTGCAATACCTTTCAACTTCACGCGCCCGTTCCCGGGCGGGCCCAGGCGTTGGGATGTAATGAATGATGCTGTATAGCTAAAACTCTCTTCGCTGTCGCCGGGGACCGGACTGGCAAGTGCCGGCCCCCCTTTTTTTACGGATCTTTTTTGTTTTTGTGTGTGATAAAAAGAACCGCCCCAGCAATGGGGCGGTTTCATTGTTTATTTCCATTCTACAGCAGGACTGCTTATTTCGGGTATTTCGTTTTTATTGATCCACATTGATGTTGACAATCAGATTAAACCAGGGTCAATGAACAACGAAAAGACTGAACAGCACTTTCATTTTTCCAGCGAGAGCGCTGGCGCCAATGATGGCTAATGAACCATACATACAGGATACCGGAGAAGTGCAGAAAGCCGCTCTCCGGCGAATGCAATCCTTTCTTTTGTCCAGGAATGCATTTTTGCCTGGCAGAATTTAATGAGCGTCCTATTTGCCGCCCCGATACATTACATGATCGTCGTGAAATATCAGCATTATTTCAGATGAGTAAATTAGTTTAGTTACATTTTCGTCCAGGCATCTTTGCAATCAGAGCGCGTTATAATGAAAGCAGTTAAAAGTGTAAGCGACCTGAGTTTTAATTGTATGTTATGCAATTAGAAAAATCTTAATTAATTTACGTGCGTTGGATAACAACAAATGCTAACCGAGCTGTCACCACTACATGCTGCAGTCTAACCATCATAATCCGAGTAAGGAAAGTTTTACCCTTTTTTATTCTTCTTTGACTTCTGACTTTCTAATATTAGTTCAATCGAAAATTAATGCCCGCTTTTTACTAGTGTTTTTGTATGCCACATTATTTTGTAAGAATCCCACTTTTGCTCAACCCCAAACCAATAACTGGTTTTTCGGCGATTACAATGGTCTCAGATTTGCTACTGGCAATCCCGTTACGATCCAGGGAGGCCAGAACCTGGCGATGGAGGGTGCGTCTGCCATTTCAGACAAAAACGGGAACCTGTTATTCTATACAGATGGTGTTACCGTGTGGGATCGCAATCATAGTATCATGTTGGGTGGCCAGTCACTTGCCGGGGGTTACGGTAGCTCAACCCAGTCCTGCCTGATCGTACCTAAGACGGCGGACGGAAAGCAATATTATATCTTTACCACGGACCAGGAAGGCGGACTAAACGGATTTGAATATTCGGTGGTGGACCTTTCCCTGAATAACGGGTTGGGTATTATTTATGTAAAAAATCAATTGCTGATGACACCCTGTTCAGAAAAAGTAACAGCCGTCCGTCATTGCAATAAAAAGGATTACTGGGTGATTACGCACCAGTACGGAACCGATGCGTATTATGCCTACCTGGCAACCGAAACCGGTGTCAATCCAACGCCTGTCATCAGCCATTCCGGGCCGGTGATTCCTGTTGCGTATGCAACGATGGCAGGCCAGTTAAAATCTTCCCCGGATGGCAAACTGCTGGCGGCTGCGCATCCCAATGTAGGTATTGAATTATCTGATTTTGATAACCAGACGGGTATTGTATCCAACACGACAGAGATCTTTGGTAATAGTAATGCCCATCATTATGGTGTCGAATTTTCAGCCAGTTCGCGGATGCTCTATACCTATATTCACGCTTACTGGAATGGGGTTGATTTTACACGTCACTCAGGATTGTTTCAATTCGATCTCTCTCTTCCGGACAGGGCTGCCATTGTAAATTCAAAGACAGAAATTGTTCATTACGAGGTACCCAGTGATGTCAGTTCATTGCAACGGGCATCTAACGGTAAGATATATATGTCGCAGTTTCTCAAAAATTATTTATCCGTTATTAATAATCCTGAAGTAACTGGTGCAGGTTGCAATTTTACAGAAGAAGCGGTACCGCTGTTGAACCGCTGTGAAGCAGCCCTTCCAAATTTCTTAAATGATTATACGGCATCTGCAGATTCCTTTCATATAACAGGGAACAGTAGTTGCGTGAATACGCCGGTGGAGTTTCATTATACCGCTACCGGTGATGTTACAGCGCTCTTATGGGATTTTGGTGATCCGTCATCAGCCGCTCAGAACTCATCGTCATCTGCTGATCCGTCGCATGTATATGGATCCCCGGGACAGTACGATGTGACGCTGATAAAATACAGTCCCTGTAACAATGACACACTGCGACAGCGCATAACAGTTGGTGATTTATCCCTTAGTCTTGGAAAGGATACCGCAATATGTGAAGAGTCAGCAGTAACCCTCAGCCCGCAGGTGTCCGGACCAGTATCATTCACCTGGCAGGACGGTAGCATGGGGGCGACATTCCATGTGACTGCGCCGGGTTTATACTGGGTGGAGGCAAGTGATAAGAGCAGCGGGTGCAAAAGGAGCGATTCGGTTATGATCAGCAGCAAGCCTTCACCGTTAGTCAGCCTGGGTGGAGATACTGCTGTATGCGAAGGAAGACCGGTGCAACTCAATGCTTTTAATACAGGGGCTGCGTACACCTGGCAGGACGGAAGCAGTAACCCGCAGTTTACCGCGGGTAATGCCGGAACGTACTGGGTGGAAGTAAACCTGGGTGGTTGCATAAAGCGTGATTCAATCACGATTGCCATAATTCAAAAACCGCAGTTCAGCCTGGGACCTGATCAGTTCATCTGCCCGGGCGTGCCGATTATTTTATCCCCCGGTAGTATAAACGCAGACTACCTGTGGCAGGACGGCAGTACCGGAAATTCATATACCGTTACAAAAGAAGGAATCTACAGTGTGACCGTTTCGAATGAGTGTGGTACAAACACAGATTCAATAAGTATAACGAATGGAAATTGCACCGTCCGCATTCCCTCTGCATTCACGCCAAATGCTGATGGGTTGAATGACCGATTTCATATAGCAGGAACAGGACTGGTATCTTCTTTTCATCTGCTGATTGCTGACCGCTATGGAAATACCGTATTTGAATCGCGCGACAAAAATGCTTACTGGGATGGAACGTATAGAGGAAAGATTTTACCAGTTGGTGTCTATGTGTATCTTCTCAGCTATACTGAATCGGGCAATAGCGAAATAAAAAAAGCAAAGGGTACATTGCTACTGATCCTGTAATCATGCGATGCTGTTTAATTTTTAGCCTCAACTTTATTTTTTTAAATGCACAGATGCCTGAACGTTACTCCATCATCAATTACTTTTTGATTTTTAGGGGATAACACTTACTGGAAAATATTTTTTATATAATTTGATTTTTGAATCGTAAAATCACTATACATTTACGAAACGCAGCCAATAACGCTGCGCAAATACGAAACCGTTAGTTTTTCCACCCCACTCTGTTATTAGCAACTACCAGCCACCATTATCCTTCGATGACCCCTGCTTTTAATTACCGGTTCCCTTTATTGTAACTCTATTTTCCAAAACCGCCAAACAGGCTGTATGAAACCGTATTGCCTTGCCATACTACTACCGGCACTGATCATTCTTGCCCATAGTAACGCAATTGCCCAGAATGACGATGCGTCGAAAGAAGCTGTGACCGTATCCGCACGTTATATCGATAAGGTGGCTGACCATGTCAGTGCTGTCGATAGAAAACTGGAATCCCTCAATGCAAAAGCATTGCGGCAATTTCAGCAGGAGCAAAATCGTCTCTTGAAAAAATTAAACCAGACTGATTCCGTAGCAGCAAAGAAAATAATTGCGGAGGCACAGCAGCGCTATAAATTTTTTGAACAGAAATTAAATGATCCCAAGCAGCTCAGTCAATACATTCCGCTACTGGATACACTCAAGACCTCATTAAAATTCCTGTCCGCAAACAATAATCTTCTTACTAAAGCAAAAGATGGCACCCGTAACCTGGACCAGGCACTGGGAAAAGTGAACGGGCTGGAAGATGAGTTGCAGAAAGCGGATGTCATCAAACAGTATTTCAACCAGGAGCGGCAGATACTGCAACAGCAATTGCAGCGTCTCGGCCTGGTGAAGCAGCTAAAGCAACTCAATAAAGATGTCTACTACTATTCGCAGCAGGTGAATGAGTATAAACAAATTTTGAAAGATCCCAAGCGTATCGAGCGCAAAACGATTGAGCTCTTGGGCCATACAAAGCTGTTCCAGGATTTCATGCATAAGAATAGTTTACTGGCCAGCCTCTTCCGGCTGCCTTCGGATGACTCTAACGATCCCGGGTATGCGCAGATAGCAAATGGACTGCAAACGCGGTCCCAGGTGAACCAGTTTATTCAAAGCCAGCTCGGCAGCGGGGGACCGGCTGCCTTGCAACAGGTGCAGGGTAATATTCAGCAGGGAGCAGATATGCTACAGCAGTTAAAGAATAAAGTGACACAGTATGGCAGCAGCAGTGATGATATCATGCCGGAAGGATTCAAGCCTTCCGCGCAAAAGACAAAATCATTTTGGAAAAGATTGGAGTATGGCACAAACATTCAGTCACAACGGGCGCAATATTTTTTTCCCGCGACCAGCGATATCGGTTTATCAGTGGGGTATAAACTGAATGATCGCTCGGTGATCGGCATTGGCGCCGCTTATAAGTTAGGCCTGGGGAAAGGATGGAACCATATGCAATTCTCCCAGCAGGGAGCCAGCCTGCGAAGTTTTATTGACTGGAAACTCAAAGGAAGCTTCTGGGTCACCGGCGGCTTTGAAGCCAATTATAAAACAGAATTCCATAAGATCGATGAATTAAAAAGTCTTGACGCATGGCAGCAAAGTGGCCTTATCGGAATCAGTAAAGTGGTGGACGTAAAGAGTACGTTCCTGAAAAAAACAAAGCTGCAACTGCTCTGGGATTTTCTGAGTTACCGCCAGGTGCCGCGAACACAGGCAATACTATTCAGGATCGGTTATGGATTTAATTAATAATAAAAGTCGATCATCAAATTATACGAACGCTATATGAAATCAAAAGCTTTGTTTAGCCTTTCATTGTTGCTAACCTATGTTTTTACAGCTGCACAGGCGCCGAACCTGGCAAAAGTGATACCACCATCGCCAAACGCCGCCGCGTTTCAGAAGTATGGTGAAATACCGGTAAGCCCGTATACCGGAATACCGGATATATCAGTACCGGTTTATACGGTACAGTTCAGGGATATTTCAATTCCGATCAGTCTCAGCTATCACGGATCCGGGATAAAAGTCAATGAAGAATCCAGCCAGGTTGGACTCGGATGGGCAATGAACAGCGGTGGCTGCATCAGCAGGAATATTATCGGTGACGATGACTTTATCGGTTGGGGTTATTTTAATAATTATGCGAACAGCCTTCCGGATATTACCGGCAATCGCGGTCCAACAAATGTTCTTGTGCAAGGTTGCCTTTATCCGAGATTTAACAAGAGTATTCCGAATTTGCCTACGCTGGATACACTCGATCTTACTTCATACCTGACGGCAAGCCCGGGTTATGACTTTCAGCCCGATCAATACTTTTATAATTTCTTAGGTCATTCCGGAAAATTCGTTTTAAAGAGAAACCGGACTGCCGCGCTGCAAAAAGCCGAAAAGATTGAAATTACCTGTATGGATACAACGGGTAGCGCTTTTCGTGTCCGGGACCTTTCCGGATTTATTTATGATTTTGCAGTAACGGAAAATAATTACAGTAACAGTCAATATCATAACAGCGCCTGGTACCTCACGAAGATTACTTCACCGAATGGCAATGCTGTCACTTACAAGTACAGTACAAATGTAAACAGGGTCACAACGCTTGGTTCTTACGCAATAACAAGAGATGACTATACAACACCGATTATAGTCGCTAATGGTTTGATCTCCGGGGCAGCTTTTCCGACACAGGAGGGAACCGTTCCCCCAAGGGATTATTCTTCAGTCCAGTTAGATACCATTGATTTTACAAACGGCATTGTAAAATTCTTTTATTCCACTAGAACAGACGTATCAAACGATAAGAAGCTGGACAGTGTCAGCATCTTTACGCGGGATGCAACCGGAACCTTAAGTGGCACTCCTTTCAAAACGATAGCGTTAACCTATACTTATTTTGACTACGGGGCAACAGACAATGATTTTAGTACCAGTACTGCATATTGTTCTCAACGGCTGAAATTGCTGAAAGTGACTGAAAAAGGATACTACGGCACGGTACCCAGTATTGCCAGCCCTTATGAATTTACTTATACAGAAGGTGCAGGGTACACAACAAACCTTCCTTCCAAAAATTCATTTGCGCGTGACCATTGGGGTTATTACAATGGCTACACGTCAAGCACTTCACTCTTGCCGACATTTACGCCAATCAGTTCGCCGGATGCCGTTCAAAGCGTCTTGGGTATACAAGGGGCTCAGCGTGATCCTGATCCTGTTTGCGTCCAGGCATTTGCGTTAAAGACAATTAAATATCCAACCGGTGGTACAACAGAATTGCAGTTTGAATCCAATGACTTTGACGAAAAGCAATCGCAGGTGAATGATTATTCTTATTTCGGAAAAATGTATTCGCTCGCTACCCAGACCAAGACGGTAACCTATGATAATGTTGCCAAGCAGTTTTCCGGTACAGACACTGCAGACCTGCGCGATGAATACGTATTCACCAATAACACGTCCGGCGGCTCAGCTTATATGGTGCATCTGAATGCACATTTTCGTTTTTCAAACCCGTCAACAGACTGCTCCCGGTATTTTTATCAAAACCAGATCAAATTCGACATATATGATTCAACCGGTACCATAAATATTGCAAGCAAGGACCTCGGTAATTATAGCCCTTGCAGCGGAGGTAATTATAATAATTGTTTAATCTGTGGCGGCGGCGTATTTACCGTCAATACTGATATAAAACTACCACCCGGCAAATATGTGATCCACTTTTACGCTGACCCTGTTTTTAATGGCGCTTTGCAGGATGCAGGCTGGACGTTTACATACTACTCACTGGCTTCAGCAGTTCAGACCTACGGAACCTATAACAAAAATTACGTAGTAGGTGGTGGTTTGAGAATTAAACGGATCATCGATCACGATTCCTTAAACGTGGCCAATGACAGGATCCGGCGTTTTGATTATCACTATATGGCTGACACCAACGGAGATGGTCTGCAGGAGGAAAATAGTTATGGAAGAAGGATGACTAAACCGTATTATGGATTTTTTGCAACCACTGCTGAGCATGTTCAGCAGGCAATTCCTACAGGTAGTATTGAAACCTTTTCTACTTCTGATCACCTGATGCGCTCATCAGATAGTAACTATCCACTAAACGGGTCTGCAGCGGGCGCGGTGGTGGGTTATGACCAGGTTACGGTATACGAAGGGGAAAACGGCGAGAATGGAAAAACAGTTTATAAATATATCAATAAGCCCGATTTCGTCAGTCCTTATAACACCAGGTATGGATTGCCAATGCGTCCTCCCTATGGCGCCACCATCCCTGAATCGTTGAATGGTTCTTTACTTAACCAGACTTCGTGGTCAGCCGACGGAAAAAAAGTGAAGGAAGTAATAAATGGATACATCTCTGATATCGATAATGATAATACGATTTATGGCGTCGAACAGCGGACTTACCAGAAATATTTAACAACAATAGATCTTAATGGAAATAGCAGCCGCACGTCGGATTATTATTTGCCTTGTGACAAATTGCTTGTCTCCTACTGGCTTCAGAAATCTGTATTTAATCATCTCGATACGGCCACCGAAAGGATCTATGCGCAGGGAGATGATACCAAATACGAGGAAGTGATTACGAATTATTATTATGAAGACACCTCACATTATCTTCCGACAAGGGTTGTAACAACAAACAGTAAAAATGAAAAAATCACAACGTTTAATACCTATCCTTCCAGTTATACTACTTTGACGGCTGGTGATGCCGTTACACAAGGCGTATTGAATCTGCGGAATAAGCATATTATCAACGCCCCGGTTGAAAAATATATCCAGAAGATCAATGGAGATGGCAGCAACACGAGGGTGACATCGGGTGTTATAACCACATATGGAGCATCAACGCCGTTGCCATCGCTCGCTTACACAACGGAAACCGTATCACCGATTACCAATTTCGCTTCACTGATCATCAATGGCAGCGGTGCGACAATGGATACCCGTTATAAGCCGCAGATTTATTTTGATAGTTATGATAGCTATGGCAATATCATTCAGCAACATAAAACAAATGATATTTCCAGCGCTTATGTATGGGATTATAATTCATCGGTGCCGGTAGCGGAATGCGTGAATGCCGCAGCTAATGAAATTGCATATACTTCGTTTGAATGGAACGGGTCCGGGAACTGGACAATCCCCTCAGCGACAAGGAATACATCGCTGGCGATGACGGGCAAAAAAAGCTACTCGCTCAGTAGCGGCAGCATTACCAAAACGATTGCCAATACGGCCAAAAGCTATATCGTGAGTTTCTGGAGCCAGGCCGGTACAGCAACCGTTAACAGCACGAGTGCAGCAACGTCACTAACAAGAAATGGCTGGACCTATAATGAAATCGTTCTTACTGCAGGAACTGCTTCGGTTACTGTTGCAGGGACCGGGACAATTGACGAACTGCGGTTGTATCCTTCTGACGGCCGCATGTCTACATACACCTTCGAACCGCTGGTCGGAGTATCCAGTGTAACGGACATGAATAACCGCATTAATTATTACGAATATGACGGTCTTGGACGGTTGAAACTCGTAAAAGACATGTTTGGCAATGTGGTCAAAACCATGGGCTATCACTATAAAAATAATTCATCGAATTAAATCTTTTTATACGCATGAAAAAGCTATTTGCGAATGGCATAACGGGCATCGCCTGCCTCTTACTATCGTTTTCCGGGTTCAGTCAGCTCAGTATAGAAGGGCAAACCTGTGTTCTGTCCGGTACAGAATACCTGTACAATCTCAGGGGGAATATTCCGGATGGCGCCCAGGTCTGTGTCAATGGCGGAACAATAACCGGGGTCACATCTTCCTGTACGTCAGCTTTAGGTGGGGGATCTATTCGTGTGACCTGGACCGATAAAAAAGGCACGATCAGCCTGAAATCGGGACAGGGCAATGCGAGCCTTGATGTTGTTGTTACAATGCCGCTTGATCCTGGAACGATCAGTTCAGTCAAGGCGGAATTGATCAGTTTCAAAGCTTCCTGCTCCGCCATCTCCTGTGGCAAACCAACCGGGGGAGGTTGCAGCGCTACCTATTCTTTCCAGTGGCAGCGGTCACTGAATAACCTGAACTGGGAAGATATCAAAGGAGCTACAGGGCAGAATCTCGGCGCACTCTCAGCGCTGACCGATACGTACTTCTACCGGAGAAGAGTAACCGAAAATAACTCGCAGACGGTGGCCTATTCGGATGTCACCGTCGTTTACGTTTCAGTTGACATGACAGGCCATTAAACAATACTTAACTTCTTTGTATGTCGTATAAACATTTGTGTACTGCTATCCTTATACTATTTTTTTGCCAGGTTGTCGCGGCGAACCCTTTTAATACGGTTTCAATTACCGGGCCCACCTGCGGAACGGCCAATACTGTCTATCAGTTCACGATCGTCTCTTCGCCGATGTGGACCAATTCGACAAATATGCAATGGTGTGTTACCGGTGGTACAATAAGCACTACCTCCGGGGGAACGTTCACCACCGGCTGTAAAAGCGCTACGCCATTGCCCAATGTCTATGTTAAGTTTACAAGCAGCGGATCCATAACACTCACAACTTCCCTGGGAAATGCCACGTTGAATTTTACCGTATCTGCATCTGTGACCGGTGGAACCATCACAAATACATCGCAGACGATAACCTATGGAACTGTACCGGGGTTGAATCTTGGTTCAAGCGCGGGCGCCAGCGGGGGCAGTTGTTCACCGAGCTATTCCTATCAGTGGCAGTCATCACCAAACAATGTTACCTATACAAATATTTCCGGTGCAACAGCGACTACATACAATTTCTCTTCAGCGCTTACGGCCACTACTTATTACCGGCGCATGGTAACGGAAACCGTTTCTGGCACTGTGGCGTATTCCAACGTTGCGACAGTTACCGTAATGCCACAATTATACCCGAACTCGGTATTGCCGGCGAGCCAGGATATATTTATCGGGGATGCTGCGTCGAATCTTTCCATCCCGAACGCTTCCGGTGGCAACTGTTCCGGAAGCTATACCTACAGTTGGCAATACTCTACGGATAACAGTATCTGGAACACGTCCGGAATCGGAACACAAAATGGTCTTGTTCCGGGTTCACCTACCGCGACAATTTATTACCGGCGAAAAGTAGTGTGTGGTACAGAAACTGCCTATTCTTCCGCGGGGGCCATCTACGTTCATACGCATCTCGCAGCCAGCAGTATATCTCCGGGTTCTTCTACAGTAACGTATAATTACGGGACCGGGAACACTGAGTACAAGTATTTCCGGCGGTATTTGCACATCCTATACGATACAGTGGATGCAAAGCACCGATAACTCCACATGGACAAATATATCGGGAGCGACGTCGTCCACTTATAACCCCGGCAATCTCACAGCGACCCGGTACTACAAAGTGCAGGTGGTGTGCGGATCGGAAACAGTGTATGCGGGACCGGTTACGATAACCGTTGCTCCGCAGCTGGTGGCCGGTACGATTGGTGGCGGCAGTTCACCAATCAGCTATAATACTTCGCCGGGCTATTTTACAGTTTCGGGTATCACCGGTGGAAATTGCGGCGGGGCGTATACCTATCAATGGCAACAGTCATCGGATAACGTAACCTTCACCAATGTCAGTGGCGCTACCGCTTCAAATTTTAATCCTGGCAATCTTACGGCAATAACTTATTACCGGCTCGTCATAAACTGCGGGCTTGAATCGGTAACGACAAATACGATAACGACAACCGTTACCCCGCAATTGATTGCGGGGACTATAACCAGCCCGGTTGGTTCAACGATTACCTATAATACGGCGCCCGGAACGATCAGCGGCACAGCTGCATCCGGTGGAGGATGTTCGGGCGCGTACAGCTATCAATGGGAATCGTCGGTTGATAATGTAAACTTCAGTGCCATCGGTGGCGCGACTTCGCTTACGTATGTTCCGGGTGCAATGACAACGTCCACTTATTACCGCAGGAAAATAACCTGCGGCACAGAGACGATTTATTCCAACACAGTTTACATTGTTGTTGCAGCACAACTGGCTGCGGGTGCCATCAGCCCGGTGTCCTCCACGATTCCATTCAATTCTTCCCCGGGAACGCTCATCAGTTTCAGCGCCTCGGGCGGTAACTGTTCCGGTGCTTATTCCTACCAGTGGCAACAAAGCACCGATAATGTAACGTTCAATAACATCAGTGCGGCAACAACATTGACGTACACTCCCGGGAATCTAATTGTATTAACATATTACCGGGTCGTTGTAACCTGTGGTACCGAGACAGCGTATTCTGCTGCAACGGCGATTTCTGTAGGCACATCCGGATGCACCGATATGAGTTATGTCCGTGTCCGTGATATTATTAAACCCGGGATTACCGACAAAGCAAGTGCGGACGCCTTGACCGGGAATACTAATGCACGACAGGCAACACAGTATGTCGATGGATTAGGCCGTGTTGTCCAGGTCGTAGTTCAGCAGGGGTCACTGGCAACAGGTCAATCCGCAACCGATCTTGTCAGTCCTGCGTTATACGATCCGTTTGGCAGGGAATCCTATAAATTATTGCCCTACGCATCTTCGGGTACGGATGGCAGTTATAAATGCAGCGCTGTAAGCGAACAGAATACCTACAATGCATCGCGGTATACCGATGAACAATACTATTATGGCAAAACATTGTTTGAAGCGTCACCCATTAACCGCCCATCAGGCACTTATGCACCTGGTAATAACTGGGTAGGATCGTCGAGAGGAGTCCTTACCAACGCCTGGATAAATACAGTAACGGATTCTGTACGGATCTGGAATGTGACCGATGTGACAAATGATTTCGGTACCTATACGTCACCCGGATTTTATGCGGCAGGCCTGCTTGCAAAATCCTCTTCCAGGGATGAAAGCGGTAACCAGGTGATTGAATTTAAAGACAAAGAAGGGAAGGTCGTTCTGAAAAAAGTACAACTTAGCGCTACAGCGGACAACGGCAGCGGTTCAGGGCATGCAGGATGGCTATGCACCTATTACATTTATGATGATTTCGGTCTTCTACGCTGCGTGATTCAACCCGTGGGTGTACAGCTGCTGCAAGCTAACAGTTGGGCATTTACGGCAACTATTTATAATGAACAAAGTTTCCGTTATACCTATGACGGCAGGCAGCGGGCAATTATGAAAAAAGTTCCCGGAGCAGGCATTGTCTATATTATTTATGATGCGCGTGACAGAGTGGTCATGACACAGGATTCAGTGATGCGGGCAGCACACAAGTGGCTATATACCTCTTATGAGGTGCTAAACCGCCCATCAATAAGCGGATTAATTACAGATAATACAAATTATAATAACGCTGCTTATCATCGCGGACTCGCTGAAGTCAGCACAGCTTATCCTAACGTTGCCGGGTATACAAATGAAGAGTTGTCAAGAACTTTTTACGATAGCTACGGCTGGAGAAGTGGTGAAGGAAATCCATTGAGTGCAACCTGGAATACAACCGACAACGGCTATTTTCAGGCATCCTCAACCACTGTATATCCCTATGCGGAAACGCCATCGCAAACTATACAGCTAAAAGGATTGGTTACAGGTACAAAAGCAAAGGTTCTGGGCAGCACTGCGACATTTAATTATACAGCCAGCTTCTACGACGAAAAAGCAAGAGTGATCCAGGTGCAAAGCTCAAATATCAGCGGCGGAACCGATATTGCAACGTCGCAATTTAGCTGGTCCCGGCCAACCCCTATTAACAATTATGCGCAATGAAAAAGCCGGCACCAATTCCCAAACCTCAGTTGTATTGACCCAGTTGACATATGACGACCTGGGTCGCATGGCAAAGGTGGAAAAAAGGATCAGTAATACGAAAGTAAACAGCGGGACCATGCCTGGGTCATGGAGCACGGTTTCACAGGCTGAGTACGATGCAATGGGGTTGGTAACTAAGAAAAAATTAGGCGCGGCGCCGTTAGAAACCTTACAGTTTGACTATAATATCCGGGGATGGATCCTAGGTGCCAATCGCGCTTACGTAAAAGATACCCTCAGCACAACAAACTGGTTTGGTTTTGACCTTGGCTACGATAAAACTTCCTTTAGTGTTAATGGAGCTGCAAGGAGCTATACAGTTCCACAATACAATGGCAATATCAATGGTATGCTCTGGAAGAGCACGGGTGATGATGAATTGCGTAAATATGACTTTGCCTACGATGCAGCAAACCGTATAACAGGCGCCGACTTCAACCAGTTAACAGCTGGTGTGTTTAATAAAAGCGCATTGGTTGACTTTAGCGTAACCGGACTCAATTATGACGCTAATGGCAATATCTTAAACATGAATCAAAAGGGCTGGAAACTCGGAGGCAGTGCAACGATTGATAGTTTACTATACACCTATATCAATGGCACAAACCGGTTATTGAATGTCCTCGACCGGAAAAATGATACGACCACGAGATTAGGTGATTTCCGAAGCTCTAAAGCATATATGACTGCGCTGGGCAATAATAAAACGACTGCAGCCGCAGATTACAGCTATGACCCCAACGGCAATCTATCGATTGATAATAACAAGGACATTACGGCTATACTATATAATCATCTCAATCTGCCGGATAGTATACGTATCAAAGGTAAGGGTACGATCAAGTATACCTACGATGCAGCCGGTGTGAAATTGAAAAAAATGACAGTTGACAGTACGACATCGCCGGTCAAAATAACCACGACTTTGTACCTGTTCGGTAATTTCATCAATGACACGTTGCAATATCTGCCGCAGGAAGAAGGCAGGGTGAGATACGATACGACGAAGAAGGCTTTGTATTACGATTACTTTGTAAAGGACCATCTTGGGAATGTGCGTATGGTGCTGACAGAACAGAAGGATACCAGTTTTTATCCGGCTGCCAGTATGGAGACAGCGCAATTAACCAACGAAAGACTTTTCTACAGTAAAGTAGATACCGGCAGGGTGAATAAATCTACCGTTACAGGATATCCGAGTGATACTTACACAAACCCGAATGATTTTATTCAAAAGACTGGAAGCAATGGTGTGAAGGTTGGAACAGGTATTGTGCTTAAAGTAATGGCAGGAGACCAGTTTAACATTCGCGCGAATAGCTGGTATAGCAGCAGCAGTCCGACGCCGGGAACGCCTGCAAGTCCCTTAAACGATATTGTTGCTGCGCTTGCAGGAAGTATTGGCGGCATGCCAGGCGGCAAAGTTTCTGGTGCGGAACTACTCGCCAGCGGCACACTACCCGTCGGAGCGGGTAATTATCTCGGTACACAAAGTGGCTATACGGTTAGTAAACCAAAAGCCTTTATTAATTGGGTGCTATTCGACGAACGATTCAATTTTGTGGCGGGCAGCAGTGGCTTTGAACAGGTAGGAACCGCAGGAACATTTACTACCCATGTCAGGAATAATATGCCTGTGAACAAAAGCGGCTATTTGTATATTTATGTCAGTAACGAAACGCCGAATATTGATGTGTTCTTTGACAATTTGCAGGTGACGCATATAAGAGGTCCATTAACTGAAGAGACACATTATTATCCATTCGGATTGACAATGAATGGAATTAATAGCAGAGTACTTAAGAGCAATTACGCTGAGAATAAGTATAATTATAACGATAAGGAAATGCAGAATAAAGAATTTTATGATAATAGCGGGCTGGAGTTGTACGATTACGGAGCACGATTTTATGATGGTCAAATCGGCCGTTGGAACCATATAGATCCCCTGAGTGAGAAATACCCCCTTTTCAGTCCTTATGCTTACGCGATTAATAATCCTGTGAGATTTATTGATCTCAAAGGAATGCAACCAGGCGACCCTAATGACATCCGATTAATTTTTGCCGGAGGTTCTCATAAAGCGGGGGACAATAATACATTTAATTATGCGGCTAAAAACGTTGCGAAGGACTATAAAGGTGATGGAACTACAGTAATGCTTCTAGAGGCAAAATCGTCAGATTATATATCGA
The DNA here is from genome assembly GCA_049840875.1 of Chitinophagaceae bacterium. Taxonomy (GTDB): domain Bacteria; phylum Bacteroidota; class Bacteroidia; order Chitinophagales; family Chitinophagaceae; genus JAFDYH01. The sequence continues at coordinate 611,034 of JASGJE010000019.1, forward strand.
GCACTATTAATTCTAATAAAGACAATTCGATTGCTTCTTTAGATTTAATCACTCATGGAGGCAAAACCGGCTTTTTCATGTACGCGAATAATAGTGCCAAACAAAACGTAACCATGTACGATGCGGCCGTCACCAAGGATTGGTTTGGCGACGATGTTAAAAAAGATGCAGGAACAATCAGTGATATTGATTATAACAAGTTTAAAGATGACGCAGTTATTGAAATACATGGATGTAACGCGGGAGCGGACAGGGGGTTTTTGGATAATATTGCGGAAGATATGAGCGAAAAATTGTACGGAGCGGGTAAAACGGGAGCCGTTGTCATTGCGCACGAAACGCAATCCGGGCCACAGATCGATGGTGATGGAAAAACAAAAGCGTCAAAACAAGACTACAGACATGGTACACGTTCGGTGTTCTACAATGGTGATAAAATCCTGACCACAAATCAAAAAGGACGAATCACTCAAAAGCAAATAAAGGAAGCAATAGAGAAATACAATGTACAAAAAGAAGAAGAACTTAACGCAAAATCACTTGCTTTTTAACTTATGAAAAAAATATTATTTATCATTCTCGCAGCGGGACTATTATCCCTCACAATTTTTGAATATCTGCACTATAAAACGATTGATGCGAGATGCTCAGTGACATGTTCATACAATGGCTACGCCTGTGGACTATGTTCCGCGGAATACAAAATCAATGATATCAAAATCAATGGATATAGGGAATTGGACTTTTTGGGGAAAGATGTAAAGGTTTTGTTTTCAAAAAGTCATATGGAAAAGGAAGTGGATAGTATTGTTAATAAATGTCAAATCTGTTATGCTTATAACTTTACCGGAACTATTGTGAAAAGAAGATCAGATGCCTTTTTTATTATGACAGTCGACTCATTTTCTGTGCATCTTGTTAACAATGATTGCTGCAAATAGTCGAATTGTCAAAAATCTTTCGCAACATACTGAGAATAATGCTGGTTTGCCAGCCTTAACAGCTATCCGTTAACTTCGGCTGCAAAACAAAATCAGCGGCAGTTCCATGCTGACACGGGCTTATTGCCCTGCCTGCAAAAAATACGCCGGGTGTTGTCCCTACTATTAATTGACAATCTCAAAGAGTAAAAGGCCTTTAAATTGTCATTATACATTGGTTCTTCGACGAGGTATTTTTTATCGAAGGCTCCGGGCTCATTCCCTTTCGATTTATATTTTTCGATGATCGTCTGAGAAGAAACGCAGGGGCAAACGGACCGTTTCTCCATGGATAATAAAAAAGCATACGCCAAGGCGTATGCTCCCGTTTGTGTCACAGCGCACTGCTAAGGTTGCTGCGGCGGATGGAAGATAGGGCGATTAAAGCGAAATAAAAAAATAGTGGCTATCGTTTGAAAACTTCTATGATTGTGGAACTGCAACGAGGATTTTTCTATGCTTCCCGGTTCTTTATTAGTGAGATATCTGAAGATTCATCGATTAATTACGACCGTTCGTAAAAAAATCAGTGCTTCACTTAATAATTCAAAACGAGCTCATTATATTTGTTTCCAGTTCTTATCCATTCGTCTTTATCGACTGGCTGAGGGAAAACGGGCCCTGTGACGCCACTTGCAACAATGCGGACTCCTTAGCCGCAGGGTGCAGACGGAAATAATTCCGGGTGGGTAGTTATGCGTGGTCAAACCATTTTGCACAGTACTCTTAAAATCCCGTTTGTATGCTGGTCAACAACACACAATCATTTACCGCCGGTCACCGGCTTTCCACCCATAACCTGACACCCGACCAGGAGTCCGTTGAAGCCTTGTTAGATGGTACCGAACCGGTACCTGCAAAGGCTGATTACTTTTTTATCATCGAGGACAAGAAATTCATCAAGATCCGTTTTTCGGAAATCACCTGTATCGAAGCCTGCCGTTGCTATCTCTACGTTTACCTGAAGGACCAGAAGCACATGGTGCTTGGTTCGATGGCCCAACTGGAAAAGCGCTTACCCGTTGACGTTTTCTGCCGCATCCACCGCTCGTGGATCATTCCCCTCGAAGGGATCAGCGTGATCGCCAAGTCGAAGATCCTCGTGCATGAGCATTGGTACCCGCTCGGCGCTACCTATCGCAGCCGTTTGCTGGAGCAGATGCGGCCTTATGTCTTTAACCGGAATTACCTGAGCGAGTTATAAGTTTTAAGTACTACGTTGTAAGTTATACGTAATACATGTGACTGTGTTTTTTTAATTGACGAGATTTTTTTAGGAATGAAAGATAGTATTCTTGTTATCGGTGCATGCGGGCAGATCGGTGTTGACCTGACGCTCGCTTTGCGGGATAAGTACGGAAGTGAGAATGTCGTTGCAGCAGATATCGCGAAAATACCACACCCACTCATCGCGGACGGGCGATATATCCGCTTCGATGTAACGGACGTGGATTTACTAAGAGCCTGGGTACTGAAAGAAAATGTCACCCAGGCGTATTTACTTGCCGCTGTTCTTTCCGCCACCGGCGAACAAAATCCTGAGGCTGCGTGGCACCTTAACATGAAGAGCCTACTCAATGTTCTTTCTGTAGCGCGCGAAACGGGCCTGGAAAAAGTGTTCTGGCCTTCCTCCATCGCCGTTTTCGGTGGCTCGCCCAAAGAAAACTGCCCGCAGAAGACAACGATGACACCGGCTACCATGTATGGCATCAGTAAACTCGCGGGAGAGAACTGGTGTAATTATTATTATAACAAGTACGGCGTTGATGTGCGGAGCCTCCGTTACCCGGGCCTTATTTCCTATAAAGCAGTTCCCGGCGGGGGCACCACCGACTATGCAATCGAGATATTCCACAAAGCCATTACCGTTGGAACTTACCAATCTTATCTCCAGCATAATACCCGGCTGCCGATGCTCTATATGGATGATGCAATCCGTGCAACGCTGGAACTGATGGACGCACCGAAAGAAAAGATAACCATCCGGACCAGCTATAACCTCGCGGGAACCAGTTTTACACCGGCGGAGCTGGCACTCGCTATCCAGCATCATGTTCCCGATTTTACCATGCAATACAAGCCCGACTCCCGGCAGGCGATCGCGGACAGCTGGCCGGCGAGCATCGACGACAGCGTGGCACAAGCCCATTGGGGTTGGCAACCGCAATTTGACCTGAAACGGATGACCCGCTATATGTTCGCATTTGTCAATGGTATCTACAGCACGCACCGGCGTGAGCGGGAGGCGGTGGAGTTGTAAGTCATACGTACAACGTATGACGTTAAAGTTTAGTATTACTCAAGGAGAGAAGACTGAAGGCAGGAGACAGGGGCGGCGATCAGACAGTCTCCTTTTCGGGCTGCAGAATCCCTTCTAAAACCCTGATCGTTTTATCTATTTCTGTTGTCGTTGTATACCTGGAAAATGAAAAACGGACATTCACCCTTCCGCTACCTGTTCCGAGCGCCTCGATGACATGTGACCCGGCACCGCTGCTGCAGGCCGAACCACCTGATGCGCAAATGCCTGCCCGGTCAAGATCCAGTAATAACATTTCCGTTTTATCTGATAACGGGAAGCTGGCATTCAATACCGTATACAGGCTGTCGCCAATGCTATCACCGTTGAATAATACTTTTTCGAAACGAGCCCTCAGCCCTTCCCGCATCATTGTCTTTACCGCGCCGATCTGCGCTGCTTCGCGGTCATGGTTTTCCAGCGCCAGTTCCAACGCCTTCGCCATGCCAACAATATAGGCTACGTTCTCTGTGCCCGCGCGCAGGTTCCGTTCCTGCGATCCACCTGTTATATATGATGTGAACTTTGTTTTTTCGCGGACGAACAAAAAACCAATTCCTTTCGGCCCATGAAATTTATGCGCAGAGGCGCTCGCGAAGTGGACTTTTATTTTCTGAAAATCGACCGGATAGTGCCCAATCGTCTGCACGCAATCCGAATGAAATATTGCTTCGTTACCCGCGCAAACCCGCCCCAACTCTTCTATATCGGTCCTGTTCCCAATCTCGTTATTCGCATGCATGAGTGAAACGAATGTGTTACGGCCGGTCTCCTCTAACAATTTGAAGAAGCCCTCCAGATCGATGTGACCGTTTTCCGTGAGTGGAGCATAGTGTACCGGTATCCCCGCTTTTTTATACTTCTCCGCCGTGTGCAGTACGGCATGATGTTCTACCTGCGAAGTAATGATCTGCCTGCACCCAAGATCGTTGACTGCCGCGTGGAAGGCCGTATTATTGGATTCTGTACCACAGGAAGTGAAGATGATTTCAGCGGGCCTGACATTCAGCAGCTGCGCGATCTTCTTCCTTGCGTTCTCCACGGCCATCCTTGCCTCACGGCCAGGCGCATGCGCAGATGAAGGATTGCCATACTGCGAGGTGAGATAGGGCATCATCGTGATCAGGACTTCTTCACTGAGCTTTGTCGTTGCCGCGTTATCGAGGTATATTTTTTCCTGCATAGCCATTTTTGAGGCTATAAAATTATATCCGGCTTCGGCTGGAAACGTTTAAAGTATACCAACATCGCCGGATGATATACCAATAAAATGTTCTGCGCACCACTTTTCTATAGCTTTGTTTTTTTATGCGGCCGGATTATCCCTCCAAATTATTTTCTGATTCCCGAAGGTGCTTTATCTGCCTCCTGAGGGCCGTTATCGCCGGCACCAACAGCAGTTTTAACTAACGGGGAGCTGCAACCTTAATTTTTATTTAATCAAACATACTTTGGTTTTTCATTTACCTGAACTTTCAACTCCCGAGCGGCAATATTACCTGCAACACCTCGTTGCCCCACGACCAATAGGACTTGTCGCTACGGTAAACAGGCAGGGGGCTGTCAATCTCAGTCCATTCAGTTTTTTTAATCTTTTCTCGAGTGACCCGCCGGTCGTTATTTTTTCAGCCTGCCGCCGTGTCCGCGATAATACCCGTAAGCATACCCTGGAAAATATAGAAGAAGTGCCGCAGGCCGTCATCCATCTTGTCAATTATTCCATGGTGGAACAGGTGTCGCTGGCAAGCTGCGATTACCCGAAAGGAACCGATGAGTTTATTAAAGCGGGGTTTACCAAAGAAAAAGCATGCTATGTGCAACCGCCGATGGTCCGGGAAGCACCTGCCAAGCTGGAATGCAAGGTGATTGAACTAAAGCCCCTCGGGAAAAACGGCGGCGCCGGCAACCTTGTTATCTGTGAGGCATTGGCGCTACATATCCATGATGATTTGCTCGTGGGTCATAAACTTATTCATCCTGCCCAATTAGACCTGGTCGCGCGCCTGGGGGATAACTGGTACACCCGGATCAGCCAGTCGAATTTATTCGAGGCAGAGAAGCCCCACAGCAGGACCGGTATCGGTTTTGACGGGCTGCCCGGTTTCATCAGAGAAAGCCGGTTTCTCACCGGAAGCGAAATAGCCCGCCTCGCGGGGGTGCCACAACTTCCGGGGATTGACGCAGATTTTGATTATCCTGATCCCGCGATGGGTGAGGAGGCGATTTTCCGAACCGCTGCCCTCCTGATTCATACCAACAAGATAGACCAGGCCTGGCAGTTATTACTTCACTACAAACAAAGTACATTATGAACCAGCATCAACAGCAATTACGAACGATCATCGCGCAATGTATCGATCACTATAAAGCGGAAGTGGCTGAACTGGGCGACCTGCTCAGCATCCTTGTAAGTAGCGGCATCATCCCCGATGCTACTGCGTTCATGCCTGATCATCTCCACCTGCGGGTGCCGCAACTGACTTCCTTTGCCGATTTCCTGGGTGATTGTGGCTACCGGGCAGAATCCAGCTACTACAGCATAGACGATGAACGTCTCCCGGTTATTTTCCTGACCGCTTCGCAGCGGCCCCTGCCTTATATTCACCATGTCGGGTTTTCGGTTTTCCTGCTACCGGTCGCGTATAACCGCTTAACACTATTTAACCCATTCCTCCGGCGGCAGGGAATCGCTACCGGCCCTATCCGCAAAACGGAAGACGGGCTGCTGCAGATCAGCGAGCTGACTCCCTCCATACTTCTTGTCGAACGGAGAGTATTGCCCGCTTACCGGGAACCTGCCCGTTACAACGATATCGAGGATGCAGCGAAAGTCAGGATTTGATACGGTAGCACCAAAGGCGAGGCCGTTAGCCGGACGGTTACAGTAGGAAGTTACAGGTTGTACGTACTACGTTTTTATATTTGAGAGAGTGGGAAGAGGTTGGCCCTCCGTCAGGCTCAGGGTAGGTTGGAGGATTGATGTTGACCCTTCGTCAAGCTCAGGGGGCTCAGGGGAGGTTGGAGGATTGATGTCGGCCCTTCGTCAAGCTCGGGGTAGGTTGGAGGATTGATGTTGTCCCTTCGGCAAGCTCGGGGTAGGTTGGAGGATTGCTGTCGCCCCTTCGGCAAGCTCAGGGGGCTCAGGGTATTAGTCTTTTTGCTGACGGATCCAATCTATAATGTAACAGGTAAGATTTGCCAACTGAAAGTTGACCGCCATCCTGCTGAAGGGTACCAGGTCTGATTCCGACTGAACGAAACAGTTATACTCCCCTGCCTTGCAATAAGGATAGACCACCCGGTATTCGCGGCGAATACATTTTTCGACGACAATCTTATGGTCATGGAAGATGTGGCTATGGTAATGATAACTGAATTCATCGCCGACTGCTACTATATCACCAACCGTTATTTCCATCGGCCGGATTATATACGCCTTGTGATAACCGTCCTCCGATATATGATAGCCCTCCAGACAGAAATCAAAGTCACGTTTGTTGTGCCAGCCCAAGGCAACCTGTATGGTGTGATGCAGTTCGAAGAAACTCATCCTTCGCTCTACCTGCAGGCAGCGCCAGACCAGCGGCTCGGTGCCGCATACTTCAATCCGTAACTGGAAAATTTCTTTTACCATCTGATTATCCCCACTAATTAACGACTAAATGGCGAACTCCAACCAGAATGTACACGGACGATTTCCGGCAGTCGGGGAATAAGTGTATGTGGTACACTAATGAGCCGTAAAGGATGCGTTGTATGGGGGTCAACCGGCAGCGGGCGCGGCGTTCGGCTATGAATTACCGTTATACCGATGCCGGCCCTTCATCAGGTGAGAATTATTTCAGGAAAAAAGAGGTCGCTAAGGACGGGCAGGCAATTTAACCCAACATCAACCACAAAAAAGGGGTCAGTTTGCACCGAAAAACAGGGGTCAACTTCAACTGAAAAACAGGGTCAGCTACAATTGAAAATGAGTGGTCACTTTATGCGATTTTTCCAATTTTATACTTCGTAATGGATCAATGCCGCCAAATGATTGTGATTATTCCCCGGTTTCCTTTTGGGTCAATGCTTCCGCTATGGCATTTTCATTTTCGTGTATCCATGCCGGAAGGTTTGTATCGTTTATCTTCCAGCTGCTTTCATTCCGTTGCATTTTGAAATAAAAACGATTGCCGCGTTCATCCCCGCCGTCGACATCATATAATTCATTACTGCGTTTCCTGAAATTGAATTCGTGGAGCTTTTTATTAATTTTTACCAGCAGGGTAAATTGAATATTCCGGATCATTTGCATGCCTTAATTGCTAAACACAAAGGTAAAAAAAAGCCGCGGGATGACCGGGACCGGATGACTATAAATTCAGCCCCCCCAACCTAATTTAATCATGTGCAGGATCTGAAACTGAATCATCAAAACAATATAAATTGCGCTCAACTTTTTTACCCGATCGGGGTGGATAAAGTTGAACAAGCAAAGAAGGCGCCCCCAAGGCGCTTTTTTACTAACGGGACCTCCCTATCGTAACCGGGAAAACGGAGCGTATCTTTTTAACCTGCACATAGCTATAAGCACTTTTGCCCGTAGCTGGCGGCCGCTATTTTGCCAATGTGTGCCAGTTATCAAAATCAGTTTGCTCCTTAACAAACGGAAAGGCATTGTTGCGACCCAGAAAAAAAATTCATGAGGGGCCTGGCAAAGTATGCATTGATTTTATCGATATTTTTATATAAATATCTTTTACAGCATGGCAGACAAGAAAACACTGAAGATCCTGAAAAATGAACGATGGAAAAAAATACCGGGACATGTATCCGGCGGGGTGGTTGCCTATTCCTATGCAATATCTAACCAGGGAAGGCTGATTAAGTATCGCAGGAATTTTGAGGATGGTATTGTTCTCCGGCTAAGCCGGGAAGGCGGTTACCCGATATGGCGCAAGAGAATGGACGGGAATTACTATGCGGCGCTACTACACCGCCTTGTAGCAAAATATTTCCTGGGAAAGCCTTCGCCGAAGGAGCGGTTTATCATTCATATGGATCATAACAAGGAGAATAATAAATCGACCAACCTGAAATGGGCGACACAGGAAGAAGTGACCCGCCATAACCGTAACAACCCAACGGTAAAGGCTTTTCTAAAGGAACGTAAAGCCAATCATTTTATCACCTGGTCGAAGCTTACAGCGGCGAAAGTGATTGCAATAAAAAAGATGCTGCAAAGGGGTAAGACCTTAAAAGAGATTGCGGCAAAATACGGCGTATCGGACATGCAGGTCCACCGGATTAAGACCGGGGAGAACTGGGGACATGTGAAGGTGGGGAAGTTGTAAGTTATAAGTTGTACGGTTTACGTTTAAGGTTCTATGTAAGAGGTTCGACAGAATTGGTCCTGGTATGGAGAAGACATACTACATTCAGTCGTGTTACCGGCATATCAGCCGTTGTTCTTTTTCGCCTTCCCTTTCAGGTTTATTCCAAGAAACCTTGGTTGTGTAACTTCTATATCCGCATCATGGGTTGGATTAGCAGCCTGGTGCTGTCTTGCTTCCGGTAAAGCAGCAGCACGGCTTGTCTGGGTTGTGCCGCGCCATGGGCAGGTATGGCAGCAGGGAGTGTAGTATTTTTTTGGCATGGTTTATTGGTTTAAGATTATTAAAATCGCTTTTCAAGAATTTATCATTCATCAGCACCGGCCGTAACAAAGGTAACTGCAGCTCCTGAATGCAAACCGGGTGTTTCCGCCCCTGCCCACACCGTATAAATACCTGCCCGGAATATGAGTTCTCTACAGTTACTTTATACCACCAACCAACTTCTATGAATTGTATGAAGACGCTGCTACTAACGGCTACCTGTAGCCTATTTTGTATTATTAGCTTTTGCCAGACGAAGAAATCTACCGTTCGTGAACACCTGCAACAGGTGAGGACGCTCTACGGAGGCGACCTGGAAGACGGCCCTTACGTCACACAATACATTATGGATAGCATTATCCAGTCTGTACAAAGTAAAATCAGCGGTACACTGATTAAAGACGGCAAGACGGTAGCCACAACGGCGACCGTCGATGATAAAAGCGTTACGGTCAATTATAATATCGGCCACTTTATTGACGAGCGCCTCTTTGTGCAGGCAACAGTGAGCGGTACCGCAGCGGATAATTTCGTTGATATATTTTCCGGTGGTAAGTATAAGAAAACAATTACCGGCGGCTTCAATTTTAATTTCTTCCCGAAGTGGAACAGCGGCAGCTTTTATTCGTCTTACCGGCAACGGCTGTGGACGCTCCTTAAAATACAGGATCATTGTTTTGACCGCAGTAAACGAAAAAATGCCTACAAGTCAACGATTGAAAAACTGGTACAATTATATAACGATTGCCGTACTTTATACTATGCTGACCCGTTAGTTGACAATCCTCAGCTTCCAGCCGCGAATGATATTGACTGTAAGAAGTGTTCGATTGAAAAACTGCAGGAATTCAATCAACTGCTTTCATCTCTTTCGGATTACTACCCGAAAAAATTTAATTCGTTGGGACGAAATGCTGTCGGGCACTTCCTCGACAGCATCGCTACCCTGTCTGATGTAATTTCCGGAGAGCTTGCAGATAAAGATAACCTAACGGTCATGGATAGTCTCCAGCACGCCGCAAAGTGGTCCGCATTCGGCAATACCTGGTGGTCCGGCAGCATCAAATTCAATCAAAAGACCCAACCGTTGTTTAACCCTTCACTGGTTGATAAAAACTATACAGATAATTATAACGACTACTTCGTCACACTTTCCCTTAGTTATAACTACATGAAGACTTTAGTAGACCGTGGTATTACCGTTTATTTCGCGCCGACTATCAGCTTTGGCAATGCCAGAAATTTTATTGCTGACAGCTTACTTAGTCTGCAGGCGCAGGAGAATTTCCCGGTCAGTGCCACCGATTCGCTGAAAGTGATCAACGCAACTTCCTTCTACCGGGCAAAGGCCGGCCGTCTCGCTCAATTCGGTGTTGAGTTGCCGCTGATCGTATATTTTCCTTCTGCCTCGACAGGGATTGATATTGCAGCCGGCATGAAATTTTCAAATCACATTGACAGTGTGTATGCGCGCTTTGGTATTTATATTCCCATTTCGACCGGGAAAGATGATGTTGTAACGGTTGAGCCACTGCTGCGATTCAGTAACCTCAACAAAAGCGGCCAGGTATTTTTTAAAGATATCCTGAGCTTTGGATTTAATGTGAGTGTGTCGATTCCGAAGTTTGTGAGTGGGAAATAACTTCATGCGGCACTATGAATGCAGGGTATATCTTCTCTAAAAATGTATAATCTGTATGGGCCAGTCAACGGCGAATTTTGCCTCGTACATTTTTAAAAATGTCATGAAAGGAGTCGTGTGCAATTCTCCATCCTGCGGATCAATATAATACAATGTCGTGTTACTGCCGTCTGTTTTTCCCCTGATTCCTACAATCAGGATAGCGTGTACCGTGCCGCCGAAGGGAGGACTGGCATCAACTGTGAGCGATAAAGGACCGAAATTTCTAATGAATTCAGCCCAGCCTTCAATGCTGGGATCCAGTTGACGCATGATCGTGAGGCCGGCTTTCTGGTATAATTCTATTTCATCACTGATACCAATCCCGCGCGTAGCGGATTGACGGTATAGTTGTACGAATTTGTTGCCGAACCTTTTTAGTAATGAATCTGTATTCTCTCTTCGCTGTTCTTTCCAGGAAAACAACATTGTCAGTACGGTGGCCCAGCAACTGTTGGCCGTTGGCTGTTGCAAACCATATAAAGAGCCTTTTACGCCCGCGCTGACACAACCGGCACTATCACAACGGCTTATTGCTAGCGTGATGGGCGACTCAGTATGATTACATGCGACTACACTATTCAGCACCGCCGTGATCGCCAAACCAACTGAAAGCCGTAATACCATATTATTGCGGAAAATAGTTTTCAGAAAAATGGTTGAGACTTTCTTTTAATACTGCAGTATCCTTCACTATTTCCCTTTCTTTTTGAACGACCCCTCCCTTTTGCGACTGGACGGTTACCATTGCCCTTAGTTTTTCAATCTCATTGATTTTGTAGGAAAGTGAATCAAGGAAGGAATAGTATTTTTTACGGATAAATGTATCACAGGGTGTATTATTAAACGCGTAGAAATTAGCTTTTAGGAGGTTTTCTGTCCTGATGTTATCCTGGTTTAACTTATCCCTGAGTTCAACAATGTGCGTATTGATCTCCGTACTGATCGTAGCCGTTGCATTCCCCTGGTTGCGGAGTGTATCCAACAGGGTAACACCTGAATTTAATTTTACGCTGTAGTCTTCGGCGAAAGCAGGAAATGCTTTTGTCGGATTTATAAAAACTGTTACCGGATTGTTTTCGCCCGGACCGCAATACAGTGTCCTGGTTTCCTTGTCTTTTTTCAGTACTACAACTATTACCATTGCCGCGATAATTATGATTGCAAAGATTGCAATCATCCAATTTGTTTTTTTCATTCCTGATTCGTTTCGGGAAAATAAAAGAGGGAGACTGATTTCAATCTCCCCGTACCTATCTGTTGGTTATTTGAATGGATCAGGGTTGATTACGACGTCGCCTTTGTTCAAAAAAGCAGGCGCGCAGCAGCATTGATAACAATAGCAGAAAGAGGCGCCGAATGGTCCTGTCTTAAACGAATACCTTGCACCTTTCGGAATATACATCCAATCCCCGCTTTTCAATTCTTTACCATTGTAATATATCGAACCACTCATGATAAACCGGATACCCGCGCCTTCATCATGTGAATGCTCCGGTACCGACACATCCGGATTACTAACTGATATAAATAACTGTGACTTGTCGAACACAAACGGCAACTGCCATTTTTTGAATCCATCCGGAACTGTATCGACGGCAAGCAGGTTGACCAGTTCGATTGCATGTGCATCCTGGGATGTGGTGATTTTATCCTTTACAGTGAGGCCGGCAATCTTCAGCGCCTGATTGACTCTTTCCACACCTTCTTCGAATGTCGCGGCATTCGGGTTGAATTTACTTTTAGACATGATGTAAGATTTAATGTATAAAAAAATAATACTAATTGCTATCGCCGCAGGGTAAACGCAGCATCCACTTCGCCATGGAATTTTTATAACAGGGTGGGAATTTTGTTACTAAAGGAAAGGCATTTTAATTCAGCCCGCACAGGTATTTACCCCGTAGCGGAGGGGGTATTAACCACATGCTGTGGGATTAAATGTGTTTCAGGCCTGTTTATAACTATTCAGATACTGACAGGAACATTTTACTTTCGCCTGCGCACTGAACGGATTGTATCCGGAGCTATTTTTCGCCCCGACCACCCCCCAAAAAAAATTAAGCCATTCAAATCATATTCAAACGATCTATCTATTTGTTTACACTTATCAATTGAATCATACTGCAACGAAAGAAAAAATTGGTCTAAAAAGGTTATCGCCTGGTATTGACAATTGGCTTTATTTTTAAGACCTTTATTTAACCATTATACTCTCTTCTGTCCTTATCATTACAACTGCCTTAGCAAAAAATACCTAATACATTATTTATGACCACCACGAACCACAACGGTAACGGGATTACTGTGGCCATTCCATTACCTGAAACGAAAGAAACCATGCTCCTTTATAAGAAGAAGGGTTTTTTTATTGCCAAGGATAACGCCCCGGAAACATTTTACAGTAAGGCCGTTGAAGAGATTGAAGAGGAAGGACGGTCGCTGATTGCGGCCTGCAGCGAGGATGCCATTATAAATGCCAGCAATATCAGTGCTGTCACGGAGCGGATCCGTGAAAAGATTAATGAGATAAAAGAGCGTCGCAAAGAATATGAAGTTTATCTCAAAGAACGCGAGACGGTTAAAAAAGAAATTGAAACAAAAATTGAAACATCCTGCAATGAGCTCTATGAACTTTTCAGCAAGCTCGGGCATAAGAAAGCGAATATTGTTTCGACGCAACTTGAATCCATTAAGGATGAAATTTTCAAAATACTTGAAACTTATCGCGCGGTTGCAAAAGATCTGAATGCAACCAATGAAGAAGACTTCGATAAAGCTGAGAACGCCCGGAAAAGAAATCTCGCTTATGCCCAACAGTTAGAAACCGAACTTAAAGAAAGACGGGATAAAGTGATGGTACGACTGAAGATATTGTCCAGGGACGGCGTCAATCCCGGCAATTCAAGGTTCCTCATTTCGACCGGATGGCTTGCTGCTTTTATCGCCGGCTGGTTTTTTTCGGTTTGGGCTGAACCTGGTTCGACTATCCGGGATTCGCAAAATGTAAAGGTGTTTTTTATCGATAATATCGGTCAGTGGCTGGCGCAGTATAACTGGTTTTACGTACTTGCCGGCGTTGCCCTGTATGCAATCGCGATAGGGTTTGTCAGCTGGTTTTGCCAGAAAATTCTTGATAAGGCGGACCCCTCGCGAAACCTGAAGCGAAAGGAAGAGCATGAATTTACTTTTAACAGTAAAGATGAAAATCTTCTTGATTTCAAGGTCCGGGGGCGTAACTGGTGGACATTCTGGTTACGGCTTGCGCCTTTACTGGTGGTGATCCTCCCGATCATTGTTATGATCACACTCCAGATCAACCGCGATATTGCTGCCAATAAAACCCCTCACACTTTCCAGGAACTATTCAATGATTTTTTTATTAACCTGATGGGAAGTTTTATCGCTGTTGTATTGTCTGTCTTTATGTTCGTTTATCTTTCCCGTGTCAGCGAACCGGCGTATCATAAGAATGCAGAAGAAGAGAAAAGCAGCCGCGGGTTTAAAATTTTTCACCTTGGTTTTATTCTCTATGCCCTCATGATCGGAGCCATGCTCTACTATCATTTTGTCCCGGGTGTAGAAGGACAGTTAAAGGTCATCGTTATAACCGGGTTTGCTGCAAGTACGCTTGCCACCGCCTTTAGTCTTGCCTATGGTTATATTTTCCGTGGCCTTACGGAGAACCTGGTTTACTATAACCGGAATCTCGCCTATGTTTCATCGCAGATTGAAACATTATCAAGGCCCAGGCGGAATTCCTATACCGATTCTGACCGCTTTGATCGTTATCTCGAAGAACTGCAGGAAAAAATGTTTGAGCTTATCGCCTCACGCCACCGGGTAGCCGAGAACCTGACGAAAGGAAAAGCAAGACCGAATACAGTGGTACTGATGCCAGGCCAGCCGCAATCTTCTAACGGGAAGGGCTTTTTCTATTCAATCTTTCACTGGCGGCGGAAACCGAAACCTGCTGTACAGGATTCCGTTGAGGGTGAGCATTTCGAAACAGGCTGCTCTGTATCTGAGAATGAAGAATTTTATTTCGCTGAAGAGTCAAAGAAAATTGAAGCATTGACCGCCAGGATAAAAGACGACCGGGGCAAGATACGATCCATTGAGTCCGAGATGAAAGCCTACTGGCGCAATGAAGAAGTGTGGGCTTCGCTGAACAGCCAATTAAATAATGCTGAAAAAGAGCTGGACGAGCGGGAAAAGGACCTGGCCGTTTTAAAACTCAGTACGGCCTTACAGATAGAAACCGTAAAGACCAGAACCGATCAGAAAAAAGTCTGGCTTTCTGAAGGCTATTATACCGGCCGATGGTTCCGGAATGATCCTGACACGCCGGATTCCGATAAAAATTTAATTGATAACTAATACCTCATTATGAGACGATGGATTTTTTTCCGGGTACGCGAGCCCGAAGCAACTCCTGTTGCCGCTGAACCGGTAACAGCAACGGCTGAAAGCATCCGGCAGCAGAGTTATGATCAGCTATGGAAATTGCGCGAGAGCCACTGGGATGCGATGTCGAATACCATGCGCCAATCCAGTGATGATACCGAATTTATGCATTCACTGAATTCGCATAAGGAACTGTTATGTATTATCGCCAGGCGCCTTGGCGAAGTGGATGGCACGAGTGGTGCAAAGGATTTTAGTTTCAATGCAACGGCCGTTGCACAGGCAGATGACATGACCGGGCAGATTGTTTCTTTCCTTGAAGGAAGAGCAGGTTCCTTCAAGTTACTGATTGATGATAAGATTGAAGAAATCAAGGCTGAAGAAGCCGCTGAATCAAATTATAAAGAACAGATTGAAACTATTGAAAAGTCAAAGTACAGGGACCGCTCACTCGCCATGTTCTGGTTCTTTATTGTATTTGCTTTTGTTATGATCATTGCAGATATCGTCGTTTCACTGAACCTTGTCAATAAGTTTGGTATCGGCAATGCAGCCGTCGGCGCCGGTATATGGGAGCGCATCCGGGATTTTGACCTGTTACCGTTTTCTCTTGGTATCGCCTTCTGCACAGTCTATTTCAAAATACTTTACGATGATTATATTATCGGGCGCCCGGGAGAAGGAATACTATCCGTTATGGATATGCGAAAAAAAGGCGTTGCAGCAGCATTTTTCTGGACAGACTGGGGATTAAAACTCGCTGTAAAATTGCTCATCGGGGCCGGACTCCTTATTATGCTTTCTGAACTTTCAAGGTTCAGAATGATGTTCACCTTTTTTGGTGAGAGCAGCGATGAAATGCGAACGATCAGTGCGACCCACCCGGAATTGTCATTCATCCTGTTACGGTGTTTCCAGGGGATTACTATTATTCTGCCGATCATCAGCGGCATCTGTTTGTCGATTGCCCTGAATATCCGCAGCAACAGGCGATCACTGAAGAAATGGGAAGAGAAATTACAAAAAAGTGGTGTGCGGCTAAGCGGCCTCCGGACAGATCTCGAAAAATGTACCGTACGGGAACTGCAATTCAAAACACATTTAAAAGACTGGTCTGATAAAACCGCTAAGATAAAATTACTAAGCGAACTTTTCACGGCTAACTATGACCAGGGTTTCCGAATCGGCTACCGCTCCAATCACGGAAGTGATTTTTATACAGTGATAGAAGAAAGAAGAAATGAAATTTTTGCCAAACAGCTGGATAAACTGATTTAAATTATGGGGAAGTTATTCTGTTTTTTATCAGCCGCCTTACTTGTAACTGCGTGTAACAACAGTAAACCCGTTAACAATGTAAAGAACGCGACCGATCCGGAACCAGGAAAAATGATCGTTGTACTTTGTGATGTTTCCAATAGCCTCAGCCGCAGATCTGTTGCCGGTAAACCGGAGCTCAAATCTAAACTACCGCAGATTAAAGATTACTGCCGGCAGATTCTCCGGAGTGCGGGAGGCGGAACAAGAGTTATTTTTTACCCTGTAAGTTCGTTGGTTGCACCCGATAAACTTTGCGACTTCCGGGCAAATCAAGTTAACGAAAATCAGTGGCCCGGTGAAAAAGAAAGGATTAAAAAGGCCTGTAACCAGTTGGATAGCTTAATTGACTCCGCCGCAGCAAATGCAGAGCGATCGACTTGCTTACAGACCTCTATTAATCATGCCTATACTATTCTCAGGACCGAGCGCCAATCCAATCCGGCAAATGCGGGGCCCGAACTCTACGTTATTTCAGATATGTTTGAAGAATGCTCCGAATCAAAAAACGGTGATGTTCATATGCACACTGAAGACGGCGCTCCTTTACTCAAAGAGCTTGTTTTAAAAAGACTCCTGAGTGCATCACAAAATGCAGATTTTGATAAATACAATATAGGGTTAACTATCCTGTACGTGAGCACTTCCAGTAAACCTGCTGTAACCGATACGATTGATTCTGTATGGAGAGTTGTTTTTACCAATATGCATTTCGCAAAAGCAGCTGACCAGCAAACTACATTGTTGAAAACTGATGTTGCTTTGAAACCAAGAAAGGAATACCGAAACAGGGAAGAATAATTGCTAATTACATTAATTCAGTCTATGAAACATAAAACCATCATCGCTATCTGGGGTGCAGCATCCCAGGGCAAAACCAGTTCAGTCGTTGCAATTGCCAGCAGGATCAGGTTAGCATACCCTGCTGCGGGCATCCATTATCTTCATCAGGGAGTTGAAATCAAAGCGATTGTTACGATCGGCAAAATAAAGGTCGGTATCGAAAGCCAGGGCGATCCCCCCGGTCTTCGCATGAAACAAAGTCTTGATGATTTTCATACTGCCGGGTGTTCGATTATTATCTGCACCTGCAGAACAAGGGGCGTTACCGAAGAATATATCAACCAGATGAATTATAATTATGGCTATCATATTATATGGACTTCCAATTATTTCAGCAACGAAAAACCTGCCGCACACCTGAATCAACGATTCGCTGATCATATCCTGGTGCTTGTGGATGATTTATTAAAGGGGATCATTTAATAAACTTTACGCCACTCCTGCCGTAGTACTTTGGTTGCGCGGACAGTCAGCAATGTGAACCGGAAAAAGTACTATGCATTGACGTTACTTTTCAGACGGAGGCTTTCTGTATTAACTCCTATGTGTGAATCAGATTTGACTCAACCGCCATAAAAAATACGGTCGTATATGACCGTCGATCTCGAAAATACAGCAGGCATGATCAATCGTGAAAGCCCGGTCGTATCGTTTAGCAATGCGTAGCATGAAATAGCGTATCATAAATAGTTCGTTTGCCGTTATTGACCTCTGTTCATCCGGATGAAATCAATACACGAAAGCGGAACTGTACAGACAATATAACTGGATCAGACATACGAAAACATACGACTAAATCATTAACTTAGAACTGCTAAGGGCTGTACCTTATGTTCGGTTTTTGTGAACGATTTTGTTGTTGTTTTAAAACAGTACAATTATCTTAATGGTCTATTTTCATAGGATAAGGTTTAATGGTAAAAGGGTTTGTTTTTACAAACCCTTCCTTTTTACTAAAAAGCTGTTATCGATCAATCATTTCAGAATTAGTCCCTCTGCCCTTTTTTGGTAAATAGTTACAGTTTTGCTGGTGTTAACTCCGAGGCCGTTTGTATACCGGAATCTGCAACTGGTAAACGGTCAGGTTCTATTTTCCTGTTTTCATTACATTTGTCTTCAATGAATAACGCTGTAAATATTTTTTACTCGTACATGGCTTTTCTCCGCAGCGCCTGTGCGAACGTGCCATAACCAGGTTGACGATTCATTTGTATTTGACAGGTCTTCTTTTATTCATTCATTCATTATTAATATGAAACATATTGCTGTTGCCGGCCTCGGCAAAGTCGGCTCTTTAGTCGGCACTTTATTATCTGATCTTTTCACCGTCACTGGGATTGACCGGAATGATCCGGCCGTGCCAGTTCCTTTTTCCGTCGTCAGAGGCAATACCTCTGACCCTGAGCTTTTACTTTCTTTTTTAACTGGTAAAGATGCCGTTGTTTCCTGCCTGCCCTATCATCTGAACCTCGCTGTTGCGCGCGTGGCCCATTCGCTTGGTATCCATTATTTTGACCTGACCGAAGATGTTTCCACAACGGAAGCAATCCGCGGAATGGCTGAGACCTCCAAGGGCGTAATGATCCCGCAGTGTGGCCTGGCGCCCGGCTTTATCGGTATAACCGGTGCACATCTTGCAAAATCGTTTACCCGTCTCCGTGATATCGAGCTTCGTGTCGGTGCCCTCCCGAGATATCCCAACGGCCTGATGGGATATTCGTTTACCTGGTCACCTGCAGGCGTGATTAACGAATATATCAACGATGCCGAAGTGATTCATAACGGGCAACGAAAGATGGTATCTTCTCTTGATGGAATTGAAACCATTAATATCGAAGGCCAGGAGTTCGAAGCATTCTCTACTTCCGGCGGCCTTGGAACTCTTTGCGAGACGCTCGAAGGGAAGGTTGATACATTGAATTATAAAACGATCCGGTATCCGGGACATGCCAAACTGATGCGGTTCCTATTATATGAACTGATCCTGAAAGAGAAAAAAGATCTGCTTGAGGAAATATTAACCAGTGCGAAGCCACCGGTTGCGGAAGACGTCGTTTATGTCTATGCGATCGTTGAAGGATGGGCCGGATCAGAACTGAAACGTGAGGAGTTTTATCGTGCTTATCATCCTATCGTGATTCACGGCAAGAAATGGAGAGCAATCAGCTGGACCACGGCTGCTTCGGTTGCTGCCGTTGTTGAATTGGTCAGCAAGGGCGCCTTACCCCAACAGGGATTTGTTAAACAGGAAGACATTTCATTTACCGCATTTAACCAGACTATATGGGGACGCCTCTATGCTGCGAACCCCGCCATCACTGAAACGATATGAATAAACATACAACAAAGAATCTTTCCATTATCCTGGAAGGCCTGTTATCAAAATACCGGGAACGTGTACCCGAATATGGACTTGTGATGAATGCGCTTATGAATGAGGGGGTGATTTCATCAGCTTCCGAAATTGAGAATGACCATATCGCTTTCCGCACACTGGCTGTTCCGCATCTTGGTATCGCCTCACTGGAGAAGATATTTCTTTATTATGGTTACCGGAAAATGGATTACTATAATTTCCCGGAGAAGAAACTGAACGCTTACTGGTATGCGACACCTTCAGAAGAGTTTCCGAGGATTTTTCTTTCGGAGTTGCGAGTCAACCAATTGAGTGAAGACTCAAGGGAGATCATTCACCAATATACGGATGTTGTGAATGCAGATCCTGTCGATGCATTTGATCCGGATGATGTCGCTACTGTGACGAATTATCTCCACAGCTCTTCCTGGTCATTGCCTTCTATCGGCGATTACGAAGCCTTATCTGCAGAAAGCGAGTACGCGGCGTGGGCAATCTATAACCGTTATTACCTGAATCATTTTACAATTGCCGTTCACAATTTTAAAGACGGCTATAATACACTGGCGGATTTTAATTTATTTCTCGAACGCCACGGTATTATCCTCAATGACTCTGGTGGCAAGATTAAACGAAGCCCGGATGGTTACTTATTGCAAAGCAGCACCGTTGCTTCAATGGTCAACGGTGTCTTTGCCGCTAATCGCCGCAAGATGATACCGGGCTCGTATGTTGAGTTTGCGGAACGACGTGTATTACCGGAATTCGCGAGGATACCTTCTGATCAAATTTCACATATACATCGCCGTGAAGGTTTTGAAGCCGGTAATGCGGACAAGATCTTTGAGAGTACGTATATGGATCAGGTGGGGAAAGGCCGTAATAAGTCGTAAGTTTTACCTTTGATTGATAACCTGAAAATGCAGTGCCTATCTTATTTTATAGAGCCCAAATATTCTTCCTATTAGTTGATTGATAAACATCAACTACCGCGATACAGCAGTGTTGTAATTTAGGTTAATTACTAATCCCATGACAACTATCTCTGCTACGATTGAAAACTGCGGTGAACCGAAAATTTTTGCGAAAGAAGTAAAAATATATGTCCAGCTACCGGAGACCGACAAACGAAAGAAGCAATCTTCCGGCCTTCAATGGACAGGGTCCAAAGCGAACCTGATTGAGCTCCTCTACGGTTTGCAGATTACCGGCGTTCTCAATCAATCAACAGCCACCATCAAAGATATTGCCGGTACATTTGAGAAGTTCTTCGGTGTTGAACTTGGCAATGTTTATAATACGTTCCAGGAAATGCGGCTGCGCAAAAAAAGCCGTTTGCCATTTCTTGATTTAATGAAAGAACGTTTATTGCAGAAGATGGATGAGATGGATGAATAAGGCCACACGTTTTATTTTTCCCGACTCAGGAATAACTATTGAAATAACGGACGACGATACCTCCATATTTGCTCTATCAATTCAAGGAAATGTTTCACCTTATTTCATGGCATACTTACGGGATTGCAGTCTTTATTTCAGTTATCCTGTATTATACAATTATTGTGGTACTGTATTACCGGAAAGATATTCCGCGATGGGTAGCGAGACTCCGCAAACGCGAACCGCTCACTGTAGCGAATCGTTCCGATGCAGACACAACAACTGAGGCCTCCTGAGAATTTATTCACTGTTTTGTGTGTGCGATGCGTGCCCTTCGGTTATGTGTGGCTTAAACCGTTTATCCCTTCTCCCGCTGCATTCCTGTAGCGGGATGGGGTAACGGTAATGGATAACTGATTTTAAAACCTTTTATAAGTGACGTTATGTTTAAAAAATTTGCTGCTGTAAAATATAGATTATGGATAGTGCCTGCACTTGCATTGTGTACTTTCTACCGTGGCATTTGCATTGCCCAGGATGGAAATGCAGGAATCAATGAAGCCAATACCCAGGTGAGAAGTTATTTCGATGCCGGCACCAACTTAATGTATGGCGTTGGCGCCATACTCGGACTGATCGGGGCAGTGAAAGTTTACCAGAAATGGAACAGTGGTGACCCCGATACGGGAAAGGTCGCTGCAGCATGGTTCGGGAGTTGTGTATTCCTCGTTGTTGTTGCTACAGTGATCAAATCGTTTTTTGGAGTGTAAACCCGTTTCCCCTAAAAGGGAACAAATTTAAAAGAGTTCTACAGTTTTAAGTTGTTGTAAAGACAAATAGAGGTTGGATTGTATCGCATAAAAATAGTTAACCCGATTTAATCATTTTAAAATTTATGCTATTATGACGTACTGGAAAATATTCTGGGCGCTGATGAAGAACTGGTGGGACATTACTTTTTAATGTGTTCATCTTGTTAACGGAATAGGAAATTATGAAACTTGCCATTTCATTTTATTCCTATGAAAATTCAGAAAGGATAAGAACAGCGGAGGAAGTTATGAGCAGTATCTATTCAATCAACAAAGGCATTAATAAACCTATTGAATTCAAGGGTCTGAAAGCGCAATATATCTGGTGGCTTGGCGGGGGCCTTTTGCTACTGCTTATTCTCTTCGCTGTTCTTTATATCTGTGGTATTCACCCGTTCCTTTGTGTCGGTATTATTATCGTGTGTGCAACGGTGTTATTTATGCAGGTTTACCGGCTCAGCCGCAAATATGGTCAGTATGGTATGATGAAAATAGTCGCGCGACGGTCTCTTCCGCTTGTTATCAAAAGTTATTCGCGAAAAGTATTTACCCGTCTTGGAAAGCGGACTTATTCAAAGTATTGTGGTGATCGTATTGTCCATGGAAAGAGCGGGTATATTGATAAATCTGTTTTGTGAAGGTTCGGTGATTTTTGATTATGTGTGAGGCCCCGGGTAACCGGGGCTTTTTTACTATTCTCCAATTTATTTATCCCGACTCAGGATTATCTATTGAAAGCGTGGATTCCGATCACCTCATATTTGTACGGCAAATCAACACGGATATTTTGATGAAAAAAGAATTAAAAGATATATTACCCATCATGGGCGTCGAGCATGACTGCATCCTTTCCAAACAGGGAGATGTTACCATTGCTTACCGGGTTGAGTTGCCAGAGTTATTTACACTCTCTGATGCCGACTATGAATCATTGCACCAGGCATTCATTAAGGCTATCAGGATACTTCCGCGCCACTGCATCTTTCACAAGCAGGATTGGTTCACCGAAGCGACGTATACTGCTGAATTCAGTAAAGAAGATCAAAGCTTTCTTGCGCGAAGCAGTGAACGTTTTTTTCACGAACGCCCCTACCTTGATCACCAGTGTTATATCCTGCTGACCAAAAAACCATCCGGAAGAAAGCCGGCAAGTTCTATTGTTTCAAATTTATTACGTCGATCAATTGTACCCGATGAAACACTTAAGCCGCAGCTTCTACAGGATTTCCTGGATAGCAGCGGTCAATTTGAACGGATTTTACAGGACAGCGGATTGGTTAAATTATACCGGTTAAAGGATGAGGCATTGACCGGGCATCACTATAGTTGCGGGTTGATTGAACGTTACCTGAATCTCCAGGCCAGTGACAGTAATTACCTTTTACGTGATATTGACTTCAGCAATGGCATCCGCGTTGGCAACGAGCATTGCCAGCTATACACACTCGGGGACAGCGCCGATCTTCCTTCCCACTGTGGTTCCCGGATCAACTATGACCGCTATTCTACGGACAAGACTAAATTCAGCGTCGGTTTTGCTTCACCGTTAGGCCAGCTGTTATCCTGCAATCATATCTACAATCAATATATTTTTCTCGAAGACCCGGCCAAGACGATCCAGAAACTGGAAAGCAAACGACTCCGCCTGCAATCACTGTCGGCTTATTCACGGGAGAATTCGATTTCAAGAGATGCGACGAACGATTTCCTGAACGAAGCGATCTCACAGCAACGGCTACCCGTAAAAGCGCATTTTAATATTTTGGTATGGACGGATAATAAGGAGAAAGGCAAGGATATCCGTAACCTTGTCTCCTCGGCCCTGGCCCAGATGGACGCTGTGCCCAAACAGGAACTGGATGGTGCGCCGCAGGTGTTCTGGGCAGGAATCCCGGGGAATGAAGCTGATTTCCCGATGAACGATACGTTCGATACGTTCGCAGAGCAGGCCTGTTGCTTTTTAAACCTCGAAACCAATTACCGTTCCTCCATTTCGCCAATCGGTATCCGTTTGGGTGATCGACTAAGCGGTAAACCTGTCCACGCCGATATTTCAGATGAACCCATGAAACGCGGTATTATTACTAACCGCAATAAATTTATTCTCGGGCCTTCGGGTTCGGGAAAATCCTTCTTCACCAATCACATGGTCCGATCCTACTATGAGCAGGGTACACACGTAGTGCTTGTGGATGTCGGCCATTCCTACAAGGGGCTGTGTGATATGGTGAAAGGATATTACTTTACCTATAATGAACAGCAGCCGATCCGCTTTAATCCCTTTTTTATCAGTGAGGGCGATTCGCTGGATACAGAGAAGAAAGAGAGCATCAAAACGCTATTGCTGGCGCTCTGGAAAAAAGACAACGAAACTTTTTTACGTTCGGAGTATGTGGCACTTTCCAATGCGTTACAACTCTACTATGAGAAATTGCATAAACATTCCAGCCTGTTTCCAAGTTTTGATACATTTTATGAGTTTCTTCAAAATGACTTTGTTGAAGTATTGAAAACAGACCTCGTCAAAGAAAAGGATTTTGATGTTTCTAACTTTCTTTACGTGTTGCGACCTTATTATAAAGGCGGAGAATTCGATTACTTACTCAATGCTACAGAAAACCTGGATTTACTGAAGGAACGACTGATCGTATTTGAACTGGACAATATCAAAGACCACCCGATCCTTTTTCCCGTAGTGACCATCATTATCATGGAAGTATTTATTTCCAAGATGCGGAAATTAAAAGGTATCCGAAAGATGATTCTTATTGAAGAAGCCTGGAAAGCTATTGCAAAGGAAGGCATGGCTGAATACATTAAATACCTTTTTAAAACAGTCCGAAAATTTTTTGGTGAAGCGATAGTTGTTACACAGGAAGTAGAGGATATCATCTCTTCGCCGGTCGTCAAACAAGCTATCATTAATAACAGCGACTGTAAGATACTGCTCGACCAGGCCAAGTACCAGAACAAATTTGACCAGATCCAGGAGCTACTAGGATTGACGGAGAAAGAAAAAGCTCTTGTTTTATCGATTAATAAAGCAAATGATCCGGCGCTGAAATATAAGGAAGTGTTTATCAGTTTGGGCGGCGTACTATCGAAAGTATACAGGACTGAAGTTTCACCGGAAGAATACTTTGCTTATACGACAGAGGAAACAGAGAAAGTTAAACTGCAGCAATATGCTGCAAAAATGGAAGGAAATATGGAGAAAGCGATTGTCACTATGGTGGAGGATATGCGGTTGGGTTATCAGTAGCAGGTACTAAGTTATAAGTAGTGAGTTGTACGTAAAAAAAGGGCGACAACTGAAAGTCTAAAGTTGGGCATTATGAAGTACATATTATTTATGCTGGCAATAGGAATTGCGGGATGTATACAACATGCGCAGGCAGATATTGAAGGAATTTATACACGGGAGTCTGCGAGCGAATACAGCAGAGCATGGGATACGCTCGTGATCATTGCTTATGATCTCAAGGCAGCTACCTATCTCATCCGACGAAAAACCGGTTTTATCCGCATTAATAAAGGCGTGCCACTGACAAAACAATGGAAGGATGATAAAATGATGACGAAATATAATCAAGCAAACAACCAGCTTGTAGACAGCAAGACGGGCCGGGTTTTTTCGTTTTCTGACAATTCGCTGATGTTTGGAACGGCGATGTACCGAAAAGTAGCAAGTAGTCAGTAGTACGTTGTAAGCTATCAGAATAAAGAAGTCAGAAGATAGAAGTTAAAAATGTGCTCAGGAAGAATTACATGCTACGAGAACAAATTTGTGTGTTATGCAAAAGTGGAGTATAAAGCGAAATTTAATTATCGGTCTGTTCAGCCTGACTTTATCGATGGCGCCGACGATGGAATCGCACGCAATCGTGTGGGTCATCATACAACAGGTTATCAAAAAAGTTTTAAAGGCACTCGATATTGCTGTCCAGCAATTACAGAATAAAACCATCTGGCTGCAGAACGCGCAAAAGGCACTCGAAAATGCGATGTCAAAATTGAAGCTGGATGAAATTTCCGATTGGACCGAAAAACATCGCGCCCAATATGCGCAATATTTTGATGAACTCCGTACGGTAAAGGAAATCATTTCAGATTATCATAAGGTTAAAGAAATTATTGCCGCGCAAGCTCAACTGGTTGACGAATACAAAAAGGCAATCCGTCTTTTTCGCCAGGATAAAAATTTTACGGTTGAAGAAATTTCTTACATGGAGAAAGTCTATGCGGGTATCATGGACCAGAGCCTTAAAAATCTTGATCAACTCTTCCTGGTTGTAAACGCGCTTTCGACGCAAATGACGGATGAAAAGAGAATGGAGATTATCAACCAGGCATCACTTCATATTGATCAGAACCTGGATGACCTGCGGCAGTTTAATGTCCAGAACATCAAGCTGAGTTTGCAGCGTGCTAAAGAATATAATGATGTTGATGTGGTGAAACGATTGTATGGACTGGAGTGAAACACCCCTGCGTTGTAAGTAAGAAGTTATGCGTAGTACGTTTTATATATGTGACCTGGAATGAGAAAGACAGTTGTAATACTATTTATGATTTGTTCAATGGCTACCGCCGCACAGTCGGACGTGTCCACGAAAGTCAAACAGATTGCATTGCTGCAGGCCTATATCGGATGGCTGGAAAAAGGATACGACATCGCCAGAAAAGGACTTACGACTATCGGTGCTATAAAAGACAAACACTGGAAACTGGATATTGATTTTTTTAATTCGCTTAGTACTATTAACCCGAAGATTGCGAAATATGGAAAGGTTGCAGCGATACTTTCAGTGGTTGAAGGTATTGCTAAAGAATGTGCATCTCTGAAAAAAGTATCAGTAAACCCTGATGAAGTTTCGTACATCAGCAGTGTGACGGCACACTTGCTAGTCGAGTGTGAGCTCCTGGCGGCTCAGCTCGGTAAGATCATCACTGATCACGTTTATCAGTTAACCGATGATGAGCGAATTAAGCGTATTGATGCTATTTATAATGACGCTGTTGATCAATACGATTTCATCCGTCATTTTTCGGAGCAGGCTAAGTTACTGATCCGTGAACGCAAAAAAGAAAGTAATGATATCTCCGTCTCTGAAAAGTTGCACTCATTATGAAAAAATTACTACCGGCCTTTGTTTTATTTCTCTGCTGTTGCGTTCACAGTCAACGAACATATGCCCAGTCAGAGGAACTGGAACAATTGATACTCGATCTCGAAAAGCTGGCGCAGCTAAAACAAATTCTCAGTGATCTGAAGAAGGGCTACGACATATTATTCGGTGGCTATACTACCATCAAAAATATTGCGGAAGGGAATTTCAATCTTCATAAAACTTTCCTGGATGGATTACTGGCCGTGAGTCCTGCGGTTAAAAATTATAAACGGATAGCGGATATTGTCTCTTACCAGCTGCAACTAGTTAAAGAATATAAAGGGGCAATTAACCGGTTCCGTGAGGATGACAATTTCAGCATTGATGAACTGACTTATATCTCTACTGTATATGCGAAACTTGTGGATGGCAGTCTAAAGAATTTAGATGCACTTGCCATTGTCATTACTGCAGGTAAGGCGAGGATGAGTGATGATGAACGGGTAAACACGATTGATACTATTTACCGGGATATGGAGGATAAACTTGCGTTTCTGCGATGGTTTAACAATTCGGCCGCGGTGCTTTCATTGCAGCGGAGTAAGGACGCTAATGATGTGAAGGTGTCGAAGCAGTTGTATGGAGCGCAGTAAGTTTCTAAGTAATTCGTTTTGCGTTGTAAAAGAAGAGTGAAATCCCGATAGCTACCGGGAGAAAAGTGAAAAATGTGAGCGATGGGAAAGTGTATAAAGATTTGTTTGTGTTTTATTGTTTGTATTGATTACTGTAATGTAGTCCATGCGCAGCTCGCCGATGAGATGAATAGTTTGCATGGGGTGCTTGATCAACTCTATTCGGAAATGATGCCGCTTTGCGGTAAACTGATCGGTGTCGGCAGAGGCCTCGCGGGATTTGCTGCCACGTGGTATATCGCTTCAAGAGTGTGGCGGCACCTGGCCAATGCGGAACCAATTGATTTTTATCCTTTATTCCGGCCGTTTGTTTTAGGGTTTGCTGTGCTGATATTTCCCTCGGTGATTGGTATGATTAACGGTGTCATGCAGCCCACAGTCACAGCCACCGAGCAAATGGTTACTGATTCTAACAAAGCCATCCAGGTTTTGCTGGAGCAAAAAGAAGAAGCCATTCAAAAAAGTTCAGTATGGCAAATGTATGTCGGAGAAACAGGTAGTGGTGACCGTGATAAATGGTATAAATACACCCATCCCGATGACCCTACCGGAGAAAGTGAAGGATGGCTGGAGTCGGTTGGCAATGATATCAAATTTGCCTTTGCCAAGGCCAGCTATAATTTCAGGAATACGGTTAAAGAATGGCTGAGTGAAGTACTCCGTATCTTATACGAAGCAGCTGCCCTATGCATCGACACCATCCGCACATTTTATCTTGTCGTGCTTGCCATCCTTGGACCGCTTGTGTTTGGTATTGCTGTATTCGACGGGTTCCAGCATACGCTCACCATCTGGATTGCGCGTTACCTCAATATTTTCTTATGGTTGCCCGTGGCCAACATCTTTGGCAGTATCATCGGCAGGATCCAGGAAAAAATGCTCACCCTGGACATACAGCAGGTACAGGATTATGGTGATACCTTTTTCTCCTCTACCGATACCGCTTACCTGATTTTTATGATTATCGGTATCATTGGTTATTTCACGGTTCCGACTGTTGCCAACTATATAGTTCATGCCGGTGGCGGTAATTCATTACTCTATAAGGTTACCAATATTATAACCAGCAGTAGCCGTTCGCTGGTGCAGGGTGCCCATTCCTCAGCAACCGGTATGGTAAAAGATGTGTATGGTGATGCGAAGGGAATGATGAGCGGAGGGATGGAAAGTAAAGGAAATAATTATCTCAAAGACAAGGTGAAAGGGAAGTAATAAGTAGTACGTGGTGTGTTGTAAGTGATAAGTAATCAGTAACCGCTAAATGAATTTGTAAAGAAGTTATGTTCAGGCAGACTAAAAATATTGATACGGCATTCAGGCAGATCAGGCTATTCTCTGTCATTGTTCTGTTCAGTAGTTCTTTGATCGCCCTCTATTCTGTTTATAAGAGCGATGCTGCCATCACTGCCTCGCAACGGCGGATTTATATTTTAGCCAATGGTAAGGCGTTGGAGGCGTATGCAGCGGAACGCAAGGATAATATCCCGGTAGAGGCAAGGGACCACGTGAGAATGTTTCACTATAATTTTTTTACGCTTGACCCGGATGAGAACGTAATCAGGACAAATATTACCAAGGCCCTTTATTTAGCAGACGGGACCGCCAAACGGCAATATGATAATCTTAAAGAGACCGGTTATTATGCGGGCCTGATTTCCGGAAATATTTCACAGGAACTTATTACTGACAGTATTCGTATCAATACCGATAGCTATCCCTATTATTTTGAATTCAACGGGGAGCAGAAAATTATACGGCCCGGCAGTGTTATTACCCGGAGTCTTATTTCAGAAGGTTATCTACGCAGCGTGAGCCGGTCCGATAATAACCCACATGGCTTTTTAATTGAACGATGGAGAATCGTAGAAAATAAAGATTTAAAAACTGAAAGCAGATGATGAACCAGGATATTCTTGCACAGAAAATTGCCGACTGGCTTTTGAAAATGCACCGTAAACTTAATCTATTTTTGTTGCGAAAGGCTGGCCAGGTACCGAGACGTGTAATGACGTTTATTTTTTCTGTACTCTGCATCCTGTTCCTTGTCTTCAGTGTATGGGCCATCGTGAAGGCCTTCAGGACGGTACCATTGCCAATTACCATATCTCATTTGAACAAACCGGTCGTAGCTGAAAAACTGACCCCACCGGATATTTTACCCGGAACCATTCTTCAGCAACTCGGACGATATCAGCATTACCTTGACAGTCTTCATGATTATAACCCCCCTTTGTTTGACAGTATTTGTCATGGGAGGCCAGGCCTGATAGATAGTCTTCATGAAATTGTAAAAATTTATTCCCCCCAACCTTAAAACTATGCAGTCAGTAACTGTCTCCCCGGTCATTGCGCGGAAACGTAAACTATTACTTCTACTCCCGTTATTTACCCTTCCTTTTCTTACACTGGCATTCTGGTCGATGGGAGGCGGTAAAGCTACCGGTGATCAGCATACGAATACGATATTGCCAGGTGGTCTCAACCCTCAGCTGCCTGATGCCAGCTTTAAGGGCGAAAACGGTATGACTAAGCTTTCGTATTACGAAAAGGCGGATTATGACTCAGCCAAGAAGGAGGAACAACTACGAAATGATCCTTACCATACAATAAAGTCGATATCAACTATTGAAAATTCCATGCCTGTGACTGATAGTAACGAGGAAAAAGTCTATGCAAAGATTGCTGCGCTCAAGGAAGCCATGAATAAACGATCTGTTAAGGTAAACGAACCGGATTTCAGAAAAACGTTCGATCCGAACGGTAATTCAGATGAAGCCGATCGTTTGGAGAACATGATGCGTACGATGCAACAGCCTCATGCGGCACATGATCCTGAGATTGATCAACTCAGCGGGATGCTCGATAAGATCATGGATATCCAGCATCCTGAAAGAATGAAAGGGGTTCCGGGAACATCGCAAAAAGAAGGACATGTATACCCGGTACTAACGGACTCGCCTGACCGAAATGTTTCCCTGCTTGTTCATGATGTGACCACAAAACCGGAGATCCTCCCTGCGGATACCGGATTTTATTCATTGAGCGACCCTTTTTCTGAAGAGCCGATTAATGCGATAGAAGCGGTTATTCATGAAAACAGAAGTCTCGTGAACGGTGCCGTTGTCAAGCTCCGGCTACTTACCGCTGTTACGGTCAACCGTACAGTTATCCCAACGGGTAATTTTATTTATGGGAAAGCGTCGCTCGCCGGGGAACGATTAACCATCAGCGTTAGTTCCATCCGGTATAACCATTCACTCTTCCCGGTTTCGCTCCAGGTTTACGATATGGACGGTATGGAAGGTGTGTTTATCCCCGGCGCCATTACGCGGGATGCTGTCAAGGAGTCGTCAGAGCGGGCGATACAGGGAATTGCATTAAACTCTCTGGATCCTTCCATCGGAGCGCAGGCAGCGGGAGCAGGCATCGAGGCCGCAAAGAACCTTCTCACGAGGAAGGTCAAACTCATAAAAGTTTTTGTGAAAGCAGGCTATAAGGTATTGTTGAAAGAGAAGGCAACCTCTCCCTGATTCGTTGCTTGAGGAACGAAATTGAAACTACTTAAAACTTAATGAATGAAAAGAATAGTAAGTGTGGTTTGTGCGTTGTTGATTTTTAGTACCGCTTTTTCCCAGGATAGTTTAAAGCTGACCACCGATAAAACAACCTGCATCGTTTTTCCTTTTACAATTGTTCATGTTGATAAAGGAACTAGAGATGTGCTTGTGCAGACAGTTAAAGAAACGGGTAATGTTTTACTCGCGAAAGCGGCCTGCATCGATTTTCATCCTACGAATCTGAGTGTACTTACTGCAGACGGAAGCCTCTATTCCTTTATCGTTTATTATGACAACAGCGCCGTGCAATTTGTGTATAAAGCACCGGTACAGGTTAAAACATCTATAGAAACTTATGCCAGGAACCTTTTAACACGTCCCCCTTTTCTACACAGACCGAGGGACCAGCGTTGGGGCGTGCAGGCTTTGGTCTCCGGGATTTATATCAAGGACCATGTTCTTTATGTTCAGCTACTTTTTACGAACAGGAGCCCGCTTGATTATGATATCGATTTCCTGCATGTCTACATCCGGGATAAGCGAAAAGTTAAACGGACGGCCTCCCAGGAAATTGAACTGAAGCCTATTTATAAGGCCGGTAACAGTTCGACGATCCGTTCGTTCGGCGCAACGGTCATCGTGCTTGCGCTCGAACAATTTACAATTCCTGAGGGAAAATGGTTTGTTATTGAAGTTAGTGAGAAGAACGGAGGCCGAAACCTGTTGCTAAAAGCAGGCAACCGTAAAATTGTAAGAGCGAAACTACTGCCGGATATACAATGAACGACATTTTATAATTTTTAAATAATACAATCATGAATGAGCAAAATTTTGAATACCTGAGCAAGCAATTAAAGCTGACAGGATTTGGTGAAGAATTACGCGAAGGACTGAAGTCAAAAATGGAAAAAGGGGAAACGGCATTTACGTTGTTCCATGATAAGGATTATGGCCGTGACTCTACTGTTGCGACACTCCAGTTTAATAAATCGGAAAACAGCGGTCTTTATTTTTTTAACCGGTATAACCTGCTTGTAAAAACGCCTCAGTCCACCGAGCCCATCAAACAAACATTTTATATCAATTCGAAGGAAGATAACATTACACTGAAGGAAGGTTATAACCTGATGAGTGGACGGGCGGTACACAAGGAGCTGACCCCAAAAGAAGGCGAGAAGTATAAAGCATGGGTACAGCTTGACTTTAAAGCCACCGATAAATATGGGAATTTTGAAATGAAAAAATTCCATGAGAAATATGGTTATGATCTTGAAAAAACCTTGAGTAAATATCCTTTAAAAGAACTCAGCAGCCCTGAAGATAAAAAATTGCTAGTTGAATCGCTTGAACGAGGCAATCGGCAATCAGCTACGTTCGTTCATAACGGTAAAGAACAGCGGATATTTGTTGAAGCTTCGCCGCAGTTCAAGTCGCTTAATTTATATGATGCCAGTATGAAAAGGGTACAGGCGCAAACTTTGTATGATAAGAACAACGAATCGCAGGGTGTTCAACAGGAGACGAAAAAGGAAAGCCTGCAACAGGAGAAAACCGGCGGTGATGATGACGCAGATGCGACCGGTAAGAAACAATCCAGGCGCAAAGGGCAAAGAGTTTCCTGAAGGACAGTTAGTAACACGATGAACGGTAACCCAACCCCGGGGTTGTCAGCAGACCGGGCAGCTATACTTTATTCATTTATGAAAACGGTACAGGGAGACGCCCGTATTACCGTATTTCACATCTCTGTATTTATCTGCCTGGTTTGTCTTGCCCCTGACGCACCCTTACGCCAACCGCTATCCGTGTTTGGCCGTGACATGATGCCGCTTTGTAAAATCTCTGGCAGCGCCACTTATCATCGCACGATCCGGCAACTCGCAGCATACGGCTACATCCGGTATGTTCCTTCGTGCAATCATTTTATGGGGAGTTTGGTTTTCCTGGTAAGCGATACGTTTTAAGTAATACATTATACGTTGAAGATTCCTGGTTGTGGATTAACAGTTGTTCACCGATTTTCTCCCAAATTAAACGCGTCAGGGATTGCAGCAACGTACCGTGTACGGCGGAAAGCCCGACCCGACCATCGTCGGGGGACGCACAAAACCAGTTAATCATCGCTGTTGCCGTCGTTTCCTTCAGGAGTGCGTTACCGACAGCGGACATTTGAGTTTTATGAACCATTGATATCAGACAGGAGGGTGATAGGGGAATAGGAGGATAAAACCTCATAGCGACGCTTCATTATCAAGTTTCCATGGCATGATTCAATTAAATTTTGAAACAATTGAAACGTATTGCACTATAAAAAGGGCAGTAAAAACTGCCCCTTTCATTCGATTACAATGGTTCTACTTAGCTTACATGTTTACTTACAATTTTTGCAAGATCAAACATTGATACCTGGTTTTTTCCGCCAAACAATGTTTTCAATTTTGCATCTGCATTAATCATCCGTTTGTTGGTCTTATCCTGCAGCCCGTTCTTTTTGATGTAGACCCAGATCTGTTTAATGATCTCAGTTCTCGGTATTGCTTTTGTTCCGATCACGTCACCCAAGGCTGCTGATGGTGTAAGCGCCACCATAAATGCAGGATTTGGTTTACGGGCGGGTTTTTTCTTTGGAGCGGGTTTTTTAGAAGCCGCTTTCTTCGGAGCTGCCTTTTTTGCTACTGCTTTTTTAGGAGCCGCTTTTTTTGCTGCTTTCTTTGGTGCAGCTTTCTTTTTCGTTGCCATTCGTTAGAATTTAAGGTTAGTAAAAATTAAAGGTAAAAAGAATTTGTATTGAAGGAAATTTTATCAATGAGTGTCTGCAGGATTTATTTCTTTTATCGTCGACGTATCGGTGAAGAGGGTTTTCCTCCATCACCTCGGATGATGGTGCACTGCGTTGTTGGTATTACTTTGAGGGTCTTTCAAAAACGAGGTTTATTATTTATTCATTGAAATGAGAAATGAATGATGGAATGTTTGAATATAACTTTCATGTTATGCGAGTCTTTGTGATTGAAAATGCCGGAATCGGCTGCCCTGGTTTTCTGGTCAGAGCAGTGCGAGTCAAATTTTCGAATTACTGAATGTCTTACTATAAAGCTAACAAAGTGGGTTGTGGACTCGGAGAAAGTGACAGTACAAAAGATTATTGAAATTCTGCAGTCAAATGGAACTACAGTAAGTGAAGAAGAAGCCACCCGCATACTTGAGTTTCTTCGTAAATTGGTGTTGATTGCTATAGACCAAAATGAAAACTTATGAAGGCAGATTTATATATCCGGGTTAGCACCGATGAACAAGCTGACAGAGGCTATTCGCAACGAGACCAGGAAGAAAGATTGCGCAAATATTGTGACCTGATGCAGATTACAATCCGACATGTTTTTTTTGAAGATTATTCTGCAAAGACATTTAACAGGCCGGTATGGAATTCCCTACTTAGCGATTTAAAAAAGAGCAGACGTATTATTGATTTCGTCCTTTTTACAAAGTGGGATCGTTTCAGCAGAAATGCTGGCGATGCTTACCAGATGATAAATGTATTGAGAAAGCATGGGGTGGAGCCACAATCCATCGAGCAGCCGCTTGATTTGTCGATACCTGAGAATAAAATAATGCTTGCTTTTTACCTGGCGGCACCTGAGGTAGAGAACGATCGTCGTGCACTAAATACGCTTCGCGGAATGCGACGAGCACGGAAAGAAGGAAGATGGATGGGGCCTGCGCCAATAGGATACTGTAATAAGATTACAGAGCACGGTAAAAAATATATAGCACCCGAAGAACCTGCCGCTTCTATCATCCGATCAGCATTCCGGCAAGTAGCAACCGGTCACTACACCGTTCAACAGTTGTGGAAAGATGCAAAAAGAAAAGGATTGGTAGCGAGTAAAGGTAATTTCTGGAACATACTGCGAAACCCTATTTATTGCGGCAAAATCCAGGTTGCGGCTTATAAAGACGAAGATTTTACGATTGTACCAGGACAACATGTACCTATCATCCCGGAAACTCTTTTTTATGATGTTCAGGATTATTTAAATGGTAAAAAGAAAAATTATCGCACCCAGCTTGAGACACTTGAAATTTTTCAACTGAGAGGTTTTTTACTGTGTCCGCGCTGTAATAGACTGTTGACGGCAAGCGGATCCAAAGGCAGAAAAGAGCGATATTATTATTATCACTGTACATCTGCCTGCGGTGTGCGCTACAAGGCGGAAATCGTAAATGACGGGTTTCTGCAGGAGTTGAAGAAATTTAAGGCAAATCCAGGAGTGGATGAGATAGTATCCTCGATCATCAACGAAAATTTCTTAAAAAATAAAAGTAACCAACAGCAATATCTCATTGCGTTAAATAAAGAACTGACAGATGCTCAAAATGAATTATCTAACGCGAGGCAATTACTTTTCAGAAGTGAGATTGATGCCGATGATTTCCGTATTGCAAAGAAACAGTATACTGAAACTATTGAACGACTGGAATTAAAAATAGTAGAGCAATCGAAGAATGATATCAATATTGATGCGGTTCTGAAACGAATTGTTCCAACAATCTGCAATATTGCGGAATTGTATAGTTCTGTAACCGTCCGGCATAAAAGAGATATTGTTGGTTCGATTTATCCCGAAAAACTCACTTTCGACGGAGTTGCTTATCGAACCACTCGAATGAATGAAGTCGTTGCGCGTATATTCAGTGTGGGTGCGGGTTTCAGCGAAAAAAAAACCGGACAAAATGATGGAAAAATCAAGTTGTCCAGTTTGGTTACCCGACCTGGATTCGAACCAAGACTATCAGAGCCAGAATCTGAAGTACTACCATTATACGATCGGGCAGTAAAATTTTTTGCAAATATATGGAAACAAAGCTCAATTTCTGCTGCCAGATGAGTCGTATAGGTTGCCTGCTTATTGACGTATTACAGAGCTATTTTACAGATTTTCCGCATTTCATTATAGAGATAGTTATGAATCGGAGGTGTGATATCACTAAACTTGTTTTCTTCCCACAAATTTGAAAATAGTTCATCTACTTTTTTGCGACTTTGGTCTTCATTATTCAGTAAGTTAAATGCAAGCACAAATACATCTGGCGAAAATTCATGGTAAAAACGGGAGAATGCTTTAATATTTCTGTGTTTCAATTCACTCAGCAGGTACAATTGCTCCTCGAAATCGAGAGTTTTCATAGAGGTGTTATTTAGGTTTTGCGGATTAATGTTTCATGCCAGGCTCCCGGTCAATGCACAACGCATTGCCGGGTGACTAGCTTAGTGTACGGAAAAAACTGACAAGGGAAAATGGTAGATAGTTGTTGATATTGAGAAATGGTATTTTCATAATTGAATAAGGATACGGCTGTTTTCATAGTTTGAATAATAGTATGGTTATTTTCATTTATTGGATAAACTATTCCGGAATTCACATTTTGTTAGTGATGTAAATTATAGAACAGAACTTTTTTGCTCAAGGAAAAATGTTTTCAAAACAACTTTTTATTACGAGCAATTAGTATCATCCATATTAAAATCATTCTATAGACTTGCTTTGAATGATAAGTGTTTCACATAAGAAAGGATTTTTTTTATGCGAAACAAATAAGGGGAAAATATATAAAGTGATAGTTATATATGCTTAAAAATCGTATAAAGGAACCTCCGCTATAGTAAAAGCTGATCAAAAAAAAGATATTTGCATATGGAAATATCCCGAAACGCCACCTCCTTTTTTGATGTCTTAGTTCAGAAAGCAGCCGAAGGAGACAGCCAGGCATTTAAAGAAATATACAACGCGATTTCAGGTAAAATGTATAGCCTTTGCTTGCGCTATGCAGGAAATGAAAACGATGCAAACGATTTTTTTCAGGAAGGATTTATTAAGTTATATAGAAACCTAAAGAGCTTTCGGGGAGAAGGATCTTTTGAAGGGTGGGCCCGCAAAGTATTTGTGCGTGTCTGTATTGATTATATCAAAAAGAATAAAGCATTCTTTTCCGTAATCAATGAAGAAATGCCTATTGCCGCTGAAGGGCTGAATGGATATGATAAGTTATCAGGTGAAGATCTGATGAAAGTGATCCGAAAAATTCCGGATGGTTATCGCACCGTCATAAATCTTTATTTAGTGGAAGGATATAACCACAAAGAGATTGGTGAGATGTTGAATATTTCGGAAGAAGGCAGTCGTTCGCAACTCTATCGTGCAAGAATAAGTTTACAAAAAATGTTAGCAGAGCATCAATGAATGATGGACAAGACATATTGAAAAAGTTGAGAGATTTCGAAGTGGAACCGCCTGCTGCCTTGCGAGAGAATATTTTCGTGGAGCTTGATTATGACTTTCAGATAGGTACAAAGGTGTCACATCCAGGGTTACTGTCGCAATTACAGGAATTAGAAATAGCTCCTCCGTCTTTTCTATATTCTTCAGTCGAGAAGAGAGTGCTTGAAAATATTCATCTTTCTTTTTTACAACATTTAGAAACAACCCCTCCAGCAACTGCATATGCCGCGATTATTGAGAAAATTGCTGAACCGATACGACAGCAAGAAAATTCAGCTTTTACAGGCGCCCACAAAATGTTTCGTTACCAGGCTGCTGCAGTTCTCTTTTTAATCGCCGTAGCAGGTTTTTTGATTTATCAATCATTACATACTGCACCCAAATCATCAAACGGGATTGCAGATAAAAAATCAATCCCGGTTAACAACGCTGTTGATTCAATGATAAAAACAACCAGTCTGCCTGGAAATAGTAATAACGAAGCTATTGCTTTCACAAAGCCAAAAAAGAAAAAGAAAAAACCAGGAGTAGCGGAAAGTGAACAACCGGTAGAATTGACGATGAGCATTGATGATTATAAATTTCCGGTTGTTGATAATGATTTGCTTTTTACATTTTCATCGTTTACCTATACAGCCTTGCCATCATTTGTTACTGATGAGGAAAAGAAAGAGTTTTCAATCCGCATCGATCAGTACACTGCAATAAATGTTTCAGAGGCTATGACGAAGATGATCAGGCGGATGAATCTTTACCGGAACAATGGTAAGTTGACAAACAAAGCAAAGAGATCGAGGGCTACACAGGAAAAATGGAAGAAGGCAGATGCTGATCAGTTTGACAATTCTCTGATTAAAAATCCATTGGATGCAATGGACCTCGCGGAATTTATTTTTAAATAGTTATCACTCATCCATATCCTTTGAATCCAACCTGTTTACTCAATATGTTATTAAAATCGACACAATTCTTAAGCGTTTTAGTTTTCTTAATTCTTCCAACACTACCTGTTTTTTCGCAGGATTTACTAAAAAAAGAAAGTAATAAAATTCTCTCAGATAACGATTTTACTATTTCCTATTCGCTCCAGGTAAAATCGAACAAGTCAAATACGGGCATCGGGGAAACGTATAATGGCGGAGTAAAAACGATTTTTATAAGTGGCAATAAGATACGTACACGACTCGTGAGCCTGATGCGTATCGAGAGCATTTTTCAATTTCCCAAAAATAAATCTAACAAGATTGCAGCCATTACTAAAGAGTCGGGAAAGGCAAAATACCGCTATCTGTTGACCAAAGAAGAGTGGAAGCAACTGAATGCCAAATATGATAGCGCAAGTTGTCAATTGACTTATGATAGTGCAGTTATCTTTAATTATCCGTGTCGCAAAGCAATCGTTACGTTGAAGGATGGGCGAAGCGTCGGTGTCTATTATACTGATAGTATTATACGAAAAGATTTTAAACAGGTTGATCCACTATTTGCAACTGTTCCGGGTGTGGTTTTGCAATACGAATATTTCTACAAGAAGGGAAGTGTAGTCTATACCGTTGCAGATATTTCCTACAATAAAATTGACCCTTCCGTTTTTCGTGTACCTGCGAAAGGTATCGTGACGCGAAAATTTTCAATGAAACCGTTGTCTAAAAATTCTTCTGAAGTAATCACCGAAGAAGAAAGCGATGAGGAAGAAAAAAATCAATAACAAAAAACCCGCGATGCTATTTCTGTCTCGGTCACTGTTTTGCATTCAGCAAATGCAATAATCATTTATCTTCATTTTTTTCAACGCAAGCTATTGTTAGTAGAAAAAGATTTTCGTTGTTTTCCTTTTATTGATAAAGTCTTTGCCTGATTCGGTATTAGGAAAGAGAAATCAATTGTATCTTTTCCAGGCTGGTTACAACGGTAAAGCCGAAAAACTTTCTTTGGATATTTAATTGAATTTAAGACAGTAAAAGGAAAAAAATATAAGTTGCGAAGAAGTTGACCTTGAGTACCAGATAATTTTTTATTTTATCATCACAATGGGTAGCCTGAAAATTTATGCCGCTTTCTCGTTTCTTATTGCCGTAAATTATTTGAACGGGCAAAAATCAATCGGCCCGTCATCTATTGGAGCAAAAACGTTTAACCCGTCAACCTTACTTTGGTATAAACAGCCTGCTACAAAATGGGAAGAAGCATTACCGGTTGGAAATGGACGTCTGGGTGCAATGGTTTTTGGGACCGTACCCGAAGAAAGGATTCAACTAAACGAAGATACGTATTGGACTGGCGGTCCTTACTCAACTGTTAAAAAGGATGGTTATAAATCACTGAAAGAAATTCAAAGATTGGTTTTTGAAGGCAAGTCGTTGCAGGCGCACAATCTTTTTGGAAGAACAATGATGGGATACCCTGTTGAGCAACAGAAGTATCAATCGCTTGCTGATCTTCGTTTATCATTCCCAAATACCGATTCATTTACCAATTACAAAAGGTGGCTCAACCTGGAAACAGCATTAGCTTCAATAGAATATGAGATAAAAGGTATTAGGTACCGTAGAGAAGTTTTTTCCTCAGTGCCAGACCAGGTGATTGTAATAAGAATAACAGCAGACCATCCGAAAAGTATTTCATTTAAAGCAGAACTGCGGGGAGTAAGAAATCAAACGCATTCAAACTACGCGACTGATTATTTCAGAATGGATGCTGTGAGCAATGATGAACTTAAGCTCACGGGTAAATCTGCAGACTATATGGGAGTGGAAGGAAAATTGCGATTTGATGCACGACTAAAGGCGATTGTGCAAGGGGGAGTTGTTCAAGGGGACGGTACGAAATTGTCTATCGAAAACGCCGATACGGTCACACTTTTGTTTGTTGCCGCTACGAATTTTGTGAACTATAAAGATGTAAGCGGCAACGAACACTCACGAACAGAACAATACTTAAAAAACTGTGTCGAGAAAAATTATGTAACAATATTGGGAGACCATCTCAGGGATTACCAGGAATATTTTAATAGAGTTTCATTACAGTTGCCAGTAATGGAAAATTCATTTCTTCCAACAGATGAAAGGCTTAAAACCAATGAAGAAAAATCAGATCCATCGCTTGCCGCACTTGCTTACCAGTTTGGCCGTTATATACTTTTATCTTCTTCACGACCTGGAACGCAAGCTGCAAATCTACAGGGTATATGGAATGATAATATGAATCCCGCATGGGATTCGAAATATACAACGAATATTAACCTGGAGATGAACTATTGGCCGGTGGAATCGGCAAACCTTTCAGAATGCTTTCAACCTTTTTTACAATTAGTAAAAGATCTTACCGATCAAGGGGCACAAGTGGCCAAAGAACATTATGGTTGCAGTGGTTGGGTGTTTCATCAAAATACCGACTTATGGAAAGTTGCTGCACCAATGGATGGACCTACATGGGGTACGTTTACAACTGGCGGGGCCTG
Source organism: Chitinophagaceae bacterium (assembly GCA_049840875.1). Classification (GTDB taxonomy): domain Bacteria; phylum Bacteroidota; class Bacteroidia; order Chitinophagales; family Chitinophagaceae; genus JAFDYH01. The sequence continues at coordinate 651,849 of JASGJE010000019.1, forward strand.
GCTATGCAATGAATTGTGGGAACACTATCTTTTTACCCGCGACCGAAAATATCTTGAAGAAATCTATCCGATTATAAAAGGATCAGTACAATTCTTTATGGATTTTCTGGTGCAGCATCCAAATGGAAAGTGGTTGGTAACAAATCCATCTACTTCACCTGAAAATTTTCCGGCTATGCCAGGTAACGGCCCATACTTTGATGAAGTGACAGGAAGTATGTTGCCAGGAACAACGATCTGTGCGGGATCATCAATTGATATGCAGATACTGACTGATCTTTTTGGCTACTATCTGCAAGCCAGCAATCTTTTGGAAATTGATAAAGATTTTTCCAAGAAAGTAATTGAGGCTCGTAACCGCTTAGTTCCTCCGCAAATCGGTAAAAATGGTGAACTGCAAGAGTGGACTGAGGATTGGGAACAACTTGAGAAAAATCATCGCCATTCATCGCACATGTATGGTTTGTATCCTGGAAATGTTTTGTCGGTAAATAAAACTCCACAGTTTATCGATGCATGTAAGTCAGTATTGGAGCATCGTGGCGATGGGGCTGCAGGCTGGTCAAGAGCATGGAAAGTTGCTCTATGGGCAAGGCTATACGATGGTAACCGGGCGAATAAAATTTTAAAAGCTTATTTTAAAGAGCAATGCTATCCGCAGCTTTTTGCAAAATGCTTCACGCCACTACAGGTTGATGGCACACTTGGAATGACGGCAGGTATTTCTGAAATGTTAGTTCAATCACATGAAGAAGAAATAAATTTATTACCGGCGTTGCCAGATGAATGGAAAGATGGATCTATAAACGGCATAGTTTGCCGCGGAGGTTTTGAATTAAAATTAGAATGGAGAAATAATAAGGTACAACAGCTCGAAGTATTTTCGAAAGCTGGCGGTCAGTGTACAATCAGAAACAAGTTGCAAATGAAAGTAACATGCAACGGGAAAAAAATTAAGTCAGTTGTGAAAAACGGCACTATCAGTTTTGTAACACAAAAGGGCCTGTCTTATGTGATGACAGCAGCACCAAAACAAAACTAAAAATCTCTTCAGCAGTTTTGTAGAGTTAAACTATGTGATTATGCTAAACTCTTGTGGATTGTTTTCCTCGCTTAATAAAGAATGCATTTGAATTTAAACGGCATAAGAATTGAGAAATTAATCCAATAAATTCAATGGTATGGATAATATACTTTCGGCACATTACCTAAAGGAATTAAACCTGGAATACAAATCAACACATGCTTGTCTCGAAAGAATTCCTGGTGAATTGTTTGAATTTAAGCCACACCCAAAATCTATGGCATTAGGTTATCTTGCTCAACTGGTTGCTGAAATACCGTTGTGGATATCCAAAATGGTTAGTGAAGGAGAGATTGACTTCGCAACATTTAAACATGGCAACCCTAAAAACGCCGAAGAACTGGTCAAATACCTCGACGAAAATATGGCCAGTGCAAGACAAGCTTTATTCGGAATAAAAGATAATGATCTCGACGCGTCGTTTTCGCTGAAAGCAAACGGGCAAGTATTATATACCTCTACAAAATTGATTGATATTGGTATAACGCTGAATCATTGGGTGCACCATCGCGGACAATTGACAGTTTATATGCGATTGAACGATATTCCTGTTCCTTCTTTGTATGGTCCTTCAGCTGACGATAAAACATTTGTTGCGCCAGAATAAGAGCATAAAGGTTTATCTTTTTGATTTCTTCATAATACCTTAACAATTCTGAAATCAGGGGTATGGTTTTTTAATAAACCTTCGCACTGTTTACAATGAATAGTATCGAAACTAAGATTTCATTTTGAATAGTACTTACAAGCTGCTTTCCCGGTGAGACTTGAAATGAACCAGGATTCGTTTTCTTACCGGGAATCAGCGTCTATCTCTTTTGGGCTTGCAATTAATTCCAAGCCTTCAAATTAACAAGTTTTATTTATCAGTGGATCCATCAAATCCATACCAGTAAGTCGTAGCGGCTGCATCAATTGTACCACCATCCCAACTTAACATTTCCATATCAAATGAAAACGTTTTGGTAAAAGGAATTCCGTCCAGTATTCTTGTACGTGTAAATGTGTTTAAGCCCGTCGAAGATGGCTGATCAGCTTGCGGTGCATTTGCGAATGGGGTTTGATAGAGAATTACCGGCGCCCAGGAAGTATTGTAATAATCTTCTAACCCGGTACCAAACTCTGAAGGAAAATTTTCATTGTCTACATAAGCTTTAGCGTCACCTTCGCCATACCATGATTTCATGTGATTATTTACAGACAAAGTATTACCAAGATAAACTCCTTTTCCTTTCAACGCGGCGAAGTTCCAATCGATCGGCGCCGCCATATCTTTGGCTGCAACCTTTGTAAGATCATAATCCCATTTAGCGTCTTTAATATCTTGTTCAAATTTATAAGTGACATGAAAATACATGCTTCGATCGGTCCAGTTGTAAGAACTAACGGTGATGCCTGTATTTATTTCGATTGGAAAATCAGCGCCGTTTGTAAAAGTAATTTTTGATTCTTTTTTATAAGGCATTAGCCACCGGCATATCATTGTTCCGCTATCGGATAAATCTCTGTACCAGCTCTTAATTTTCTTGCCGCTAAACCCGCTACCGATAAATTCTCCAACCGGGCATAAAACGGTTTGTTTACCATCGAATTCAATTTTTAGTAAAACAGAACGCCAGATTTTTTCATAATCTGCTTTGTTCGCAGTAAAATGTACAGACAATACTTGTATTGCATGTTTTCCTTCTGGTAAAGAAACTGACACTTCCTTTCCCGGCGATATTGATTTGATTAACTTGATTTCATCTCCACGAATGGCGGAAGGTTGCCAAAGTTTACTTTCTGCGTCATCAATCTCAGTCTTGTATTTAGTCAAATGATCTGTTGAAAATGTTTCCACTGTTGTACCAGCCGCATAAGTTCTATAATTAATCTGGTAATAATGAGAAGTTTTCATGGTAGCGCTATCTGCATATTCCCACGTCACTTTGCAATGTTTTTGATAAAGTAATGGAAGGTACAATGTGTTGCCACCTTTTCCGTCACGTTCATAGCTTGAATGCGGATTCAGTAAGGCTGGACCAAGCTTAAATCCTCGTAGTAAATCAAAGCCGGGTATTACGACAGAAGCTTTCTGTTCATTATCAAAATAAAAACGCATAGTGCCAGGCTTTACTACGGTTGTAAGCCAAAATCGAACGATTGCTCCCGGGCCATCCGCATCCATCATTACATATTCTTTATGTCCTTCTTTATTCTCTTCACGGATAAATTGATTAAAGTCCGCATTCGCAAACCATCCTGGTTTGTCGGGTGAAATTGATCTCCTGTCATAACTACTGGCTTGCCTGATCGTGTAAGAAGGAAAAGGAAATTCAGCGACTGCATTGAAGCTGGTCATTTCTTTTAATAGAGAGCCGAGTGTTATCGTTGATTGAGCGATACCGTTAGAATAAAAAGAAACGAATAGAAAAAGAAGAAGGTAAGCGCGGTTTCTTTTCATTGCTATTAAATTTTATTAAAGCTAATCAGTAAGACTGCTAAATCGATAAAATTGCCAGGAGAAACATTTCGGCAAGGCGAACCTGGCTATTCGTCTTCTGTTACTTCAATAAAAATAAAAAAGAGAACCGATTCAATAATCAATTCTCTTTTTGTTGGTCCATAAGGATTCGAACCTTAAATGACTGAACCAAAATCAGTAGTGTTACCATTACACCATGGACCAATCTCACCTTTGACCGAACCGGGGTTCGGTTTTGGGAGTGCAAAAATAGGGCTCAACAGCCGTTGAACCAAGATTTTTTTCATTCCTGAACCGATTTAAAATGAAATACTTAGCCGGATATACCTGCAAGCTTTGTTTTCCCCTTTTCCTCGCGGTCTTTCAATTCCCTTATTTTATCTAAAGCGCCGGCCACTACGTCGCACATAATTGTATATAAGGCGCCTTGGCGTGGGTTGTCGTATATATATTCAAGAGCTTCATTTTCATTGGCAATCGTCATTACCGGTATAGAAGGGTTTACTTTTTCGATGCCTTCTTTTAATAAGCCGATAATTTCCTCAGCGGTTCTTCCACGCAGATTTTTATCGCAACGGATTATGATTTCGTCGAAATAGTTGGCTGAGATTTCCCCCAATTCGCGGATGTCTTCATCCCTTCTATCACCTGTTCCGCTGATGATGCCGATTCTTGCCGGATAATCCAGTTTGCTGATAAATTCACAAAGCAGCTTTAAGCCGTGTGGGTTGTGCGCAAAATCAGCCAGCATGGTAAAGTTCTTAAACTGGAAGAAATTTAATCGACCGGGCGTTTGCGTAGATGATGGAACAAATGATGTCAATGCTGACCGAATATCCTCAATAGTTATATCGCGGAAAAGATAAGCGGCCAATACAGATGGCAAACAATTCGCCACATTGTGTATCGCTTTTCCTTCAAACGTCAGTGGAATATCTTTTACATGCATCACCCGTATTTTCCAATTGCCTTTTAGTATGCTGATGTATCCGTTTTCATAAACAGTTGCGAGGCCACCGTTGCTGCAATGCTGTTTAATTCTCGGATTGCTTTCATTCATGCTAAACAATGCAACATTGCATTTCAGATCATCTTTCATTTTATAAACAAGATCATCATCTGCATTTAAAACAGCGTAACCATGCGGAAATACTGTTTCGGGAACAACGGCTTTTACTTTTGCCATTTGTTCAACATTGTTGATACCGCCAAGGCCGATGTGATCTGCAGCAACGTTTGTTACTACAGCCACTTCACAATGCTGGAAAGCTAACCCTGATTTTAAAATGCCACCTCTTGCACATTCAAGCACCGCAAAGTCAACAGTAGGATCTTTTAAGACAAATGCTGAACTGATTGGCCCCGTGCAATCGCCTTTCATCATCAGTTGATTTTGTATGTAAACTCCGTCGCTCGTGGTATAGCCAACTTTTTTTCCGGCGCTTTTGGCAATATGTGCAGTTAATCTTGTTGTAGTTGTTTTTCCATTGGTACCCGTTACTGCAATGATCGGTATTCTGCCAACGCTGCCTTTTGGGAATAACATATCAACTACCGGCTCTGCTACATTTCTTGCCAGGCCAACAGCAGGTTCAATATGCATACGAAAACCGGGGGCGGCGTTTACTTCCAGTACGGCGCCACCATTTTCGTTTACAGGTGTCCGTAAGTCAGTTGCCATTACGTCGATGCCGCAAATATCCAGGCCGATAATACGGGCAATCCGTTCAAACATAAATACATTGGCAGGATGTACTTCGTCTGTTACATCAGTTGAAGTCCCACCGGTGGAAAGATTTGCAGTTGGTTTCAATAAAACCAATTCGTCTTTGGCCGGTATGGTTTCCAATGTATAGCCTTTATCATTCAGCATTTTCCATGTAAAGTCATCGATGGTTATTTGAGTCAATACTTTTTCATGTCCGTAACCTCTGCGTGGATCTTTATTGGTTTCATCGATCAGCCATTGAATCGTATGTTCACCATCACCCACAACTGATGCAGGTGTGCGCAATGCTGCGCAAATGAATTTGTAATTGATAACCAAAGCACGAAAGTCAAACCCGGTGATAAACTTTTCTACAATTACACTGCGGCCGTAGTGTTGTGCGGCCTGCAATGCCTTTATCGCAACTTCCCACGTCGTTATGTTAGTCGTATTGCCTTTGCCGTGATTGCCATCAATTGGTTTTATCACCAATGGATATCCGAAGCGATCGATAGCGTCTTTCAATCCTTCTTCGCTACGCACAACCGTACCACGCGGTACCGGTACTTCTGCCGCTTCTAATAATGCTTTTGTTTCTTCTTTATCGCAGGCAATATCAACGGCTATATTTCCCGTTGTCGAGGCAATCGTTGCCCGGATCCGTTTCTGGTGCACACCATAGCCCAACTGTACGAGGCTCTGTTTATTTAAACGGATAAACGGAATTCCTCTCTTTGCAGCTTCATCCACGATACATCCGGTTGACGGGCCGAGTCGTGTATCTTCTCTTATTTCCCGTAACTCCTGTATATCCTGGTGCAGGTTGTAGTCGGCTCCGCTAATCAACGCCTCAGCGATTCGTACCGCTGCTTTTGCAGAATACACGCCGGCATCTTCTTCCATATAGCTAAATACAACATAGTACACGCCTGGCTTTTCTCCTGCCCCTCTTGTACGGCCAAAGCCTGTATCCATTCCCGCGAGTGTTTGAAGTTCGAGAGCAATATGTTCAATTACATGCCCCATCCACGTTCCTTCTTCCACCCGCTTAAAGAAACCGCCGGGCACACCTTCGCTGCAACGATGCTCATATAGCGAAGGCATCAGTTTTTCCAATCGTTCACGAAAGCCGGGAATCTTATTGGTGGGTTGCTCTTCCATTTCCTGCAGGTCGAGCTTCATCTGAATTAATTTGGGACGACGTACGCTCCAGTAGTTTGGCCCCCTCAGCACTTTTATTTCGAGTATTTGCATAATTGCATGGTTGAATAATCAATTTAACGGATTTCCTTTTTACCGCCAATTTCTTTCAATGGGAGAATAGAAAACATGGGAGCATCCGGCTCCTTGTGTACCGCTATATTCTTTCATTTCCGTACCCGAATAGTGCTTTAATCCTTGAAAAGTTTTTAAATCTGTTTATTACCAGAAAGTGTTTCTGCTAATAGAACGAAGATCAAGGTGTGTAAAAAGCGAATGATAAAAATGCCGCATAGTGAGTGTACCGAAACGATTATTCCTTAAACAGTAATCGGGTGACAATTTTGGAATGCGGAAGTTTTTTACGAGCAAATACTACGGACTTCCCATCTTGCGGACTTCTGACTTACTTGTACCCCCAGGTGCAACTTCCCCAATAGCTTTGCCAGTCTGCATCCGGATCGTTTTCGGTACGTATCATTCTCACGCAGCTTACCATCCATTCACCTTTTGTTTCCACGTCAAAACTTATTTCTCCGTCTTTATTTGTAGTATATTCTTCTTTGATCGTTTCATTCTTTTTCCGGTGCCATACTTTTACCAAAGCGCCTTTCAATATTTCATTTTTAAAAAACAACCTAACTGTTAATTCTTTTTTGTTTTTTAACTGGTAAGGATTGCTTTGCGGAATGATGTCGAGCGGCAGATCGGTTTGTTGCTTATAAGTGGTATCATAAACGGCACCGACCTGGAGAATCGTCTTTACACTTCGTTGATAAAACTCGCGGCCTTCTTTACCTGTTTCATCATTTTGTTTCCTGTACTTAATCGCTTCTTTCAACCCATCTTCCAACAGGTAGGCATTGAACTTTGCAGAATCCAATTGGATAAATGAATTCTTGCTGTTGTACGTCACCATCGCAGTGCCTTCATCTACCAATGCAAAGCGAATGGAATCGCCTTTGGCCGGACCCATTGCATCAAGCAGATCATCTTTTACATCAGCGTAATAGAAATTTAAATGTTGGATTTTTGAAGTATCACCACCCCAGTTTTCTCCTTCGAAATTTTCTCCCACATTGAAACGGATATTGATTTCCTCGCCTCGTTTGTAAATAAACCTGTCCGGTTGCAACCAGAATTCATGTGCGGATAAAACAATCGATAGGGCAAAAGACAGTAGTGTGGTCAGTAACTTTTTCACGTTATTAAGATATGGGTAAAAGTAATGCGGAAGGTCGGTTTAAAAATTTTCTAAATTCATTTTGTTCTATTCTTTTACCACTAACCCATTAATTCAATGAAAAAAATTCTACTCTCTTCAGCATGCCTGGTGCTGATGGTGTCGGTATTACACGCCCAGGATTCAAGTAAAGTAATACAAGGAAGAAAAGGAATGTACCCCAGCTTTGTTTCCTTTGCTCCTCAGTTAGCGCCTGCGTTTAGTAAAGGTCGTCTTGCATTAACCGATCTGAATGCACGGGTCACGTCTTCCGCACTTGCGAAAGTGATAGGCGACGAAAAAGATGCTTCTGGTGGCGAACATGTTCGCTATCAGCAAATGATCAACGGTGTGCCCGTTGAACATGCCATTTACATTACACATAGTGTCGGCGGACGTGTATTTGCTCAAAATGGTAAATGGATTAAAGATATTCCGACATCAATACCAGCAGCATCTTTAACGGAAGCTTCTGCATTAACGTTTGCGCTTGGCTTTGTAAATGCAAGAGTCTACAAATGGCAGGAAGCAGGTGAAGAAACGTTTATCAAGCGGGAACAAAATAATCCCAATGCGAGTTTTTATCCCAAAGGCCAATTAGTTCTTTACAGCGGAGAAGATGATGTAATTCCATCGGCGTTGCGACCGGCATATAAATTTGATATCTACGCAAGCGAACCATTAAGCCGCCAGATTATTTTTGTAGATGCGGTGAATGGAGATATACTCGGAAAAAGAGAGTTGCTGCACACAACGAACGCAAGCGGAACAGCCGTTACAGCATACAGTGGTACGCAGGCTATAACCGCAGATTATACTGGTAGTACCTATCGTTTGCAAGAGACCGGAAGAGGAAACGGGATTCAGACATTCAACCTGCAAAAGAAAACAAATTATAGCACGGCTATTGATTTCACCGATGCAGATAACAATTGGAATAATGTAAATGCAAATAAAGATCAGTATGCAACCGATGCTCATTGGGGAGCTGAAAAAACCTATGATTTTTACTGGACTAAATTTCAGCGGAATAGCATCGATGGCGCCGGTTTCGCAATAAAAAGCTATGTACACTATAGCACTAATTACTTCAATGCATTTTGGGATGGAACAAGAATGACCTACGGTGACGGCAGCTCAACGGATAATAATTTGCCATTGACGGCGCTTGATGTTTGTGGTCATGAAATATCTCATGGGTTAACGTCATTCACATCTAATCTTACCTATTCGAATGAATCTGGCGCGATGAATGAAGGCTTTAGTGATATTATGGGAACTGCGATTGAATTCTACGCAAGACCGGCAAATGCAGATTGGCTGATCGGCGCTGATTTCTATACAATCCGTTCTATGAGCAACCCTAACGCCTATGCCCAGCCGGATACTTATAAAGGAACATTCTGGGCTACCGGTACTGCCGATTATGGCGGCGTACATACTAACAGTGGAGTATTGAATTTCTGGTTTTATTTATTGGCGCAAGGGGGCAGTGGAGTAAATGACAATGCCTATTCCTATAGCGTGTCTGGCATCGGTGTCGATAAAGCTGCAGCGATTGCTTACAGAACAAATACAAAATATCTTGTTTCTACTTCGCAATACATCGATGCAAGGACTTATTCTATACAGGCGGCTACCGATTTGTACGGCGCAAACAGTAATGAAGTAACCCAAACAACCAACGCATGGAATGCAGTAGGAGTTGGTACCGCAGCAGCGCCGCCACCGCCAACCTGCACTGATAATTTTGAAAGCAACAATACACAGGCGACAGCTAAGACATTACCGCTAAATACAGATAACACTGCTACTATAGGATCGTCAACTGACAAAGACTGGTTCAAGTTTACTACAACTTCTTCAGCGCCGAAACTGAAAGTAACATTGACCAATCTTCCTGCCGACTATGATGTACGATTGTATAACAGTAAAGGCACACAACTTGGCGTTTCTCAAAATGGTGGTACAATTAATGAGTCGATAACGTACAATACTACCAAAAGCGCCAGCTATTATCTCCAGGTTTACGGTTATTCTGGTGCAACCAGTACCACATGCTATACACTTCGTGTTTCCACAAGTGGTACTAACTTCTTCGGTGAGGATAATTCAGAAGGCATCATGAATGGCATAAAACCAGACCTTGAAAATGTCAATAGTTTCGCTGTGTATCCAAATCCAGTAAAAGACAGGTTGACTGTTTATATCAATGCTGAAAACAGTAGCCGTACTGAATTGTCGATGATGGATATTACCGGCAGAACATTATTGCGTCAACCGGTACAGATCAACAAAGGAATGAATACTATTTCAGTAAATCTTCCATCGCTTCCATCCGGTACTTATATCGTGAAAGTACAGGGATTGCAAACAACAAAAGTGCAGGTAGCAAGATAGATCGACTGACGAATTGTAAATAAAAAAAGCCGCTCATGAATAATCGAGCGGCTTTTTAATATTATTGAATCTGATTAAACCTTCAGTTTGCTATTATTCTGACCGTATGTGAAATAGATGATCAATCCTAAAACCATCCAGGCCAATGCGCTTAGCAATGTCATTTTATCCAGTGAAAAGATCATTGCTGAACAAACCAATACGCCTAAAATCGGAACTATCGGAACCAATGGCGTTTTAAAAGGGCGTGGCGTGTTAGGATCTGTTTTACGCATAATGATAATACCGATACAAACCAATACAAACGCCAGCAATGTTCCAATGCTTGTCAGATCGCCTGTGATATCGCCCGGGATTAACGTAGCAAACGTACCAACGAAGAAGAACAGCAACGCATTCGATTTATACGGTGTTCTGAATTTCGGATGAAGATCAGAAAACACTCTTGGCAACAGACCATCGTTTGCCATGGAGAAGAAAACGCGGCTTTGTCCCATTAACATTACGAGTATCACAGAAGAGAAACCAGCGAGAATACCGACTGTGATTAGTTTGGATAACCAGCCGTAGCCATGCATATATGTATCGATAGCATAAGCCACTGATGCTTCTTTACCTGAACGAACGAAATCCTGGTAAGGAGCAACGCCTGTCAATACCCATGAGAATAAGATGTACAGTATTGTACAAACAACCAATGATCCGAGAATACCAATCGGCATGTCGCGTTTTGGGTTTTTTGCTTCCTGCGCTGCAGTTGACACAGCATCAAATCCAATAAACGCAAAGAATACAATAGCAGCCCCTCGCAGTACGCCGCCCCACCCATGCCGGAACGTATCGGCATAACTATAAAGTGTTCCATCAGGCTGTGTTGCTGCTGGTGCATCTGCCGGGATAAAATATGGGGTGTGATTAGCAGGATTTATAAAGCCCCATCCGATTGCGATGAATGCTAAAACGATTGCCACCTTAATGATTACAATGATAGCATTTACAAACGCAGATTCCTGTGTGCCTTTGATCAATAGCAATGACATCAAAGCAAGGATAATTAATGCAGGCGCATTCAGAATCCCGTGGTGCATTACATTGTTTGCATCCAGCGCCTTTTGAAACGGCGAATGGGTCCATTCATATGGGATGGTCCCCCCAACCAATTTATTTAAAAACTCACTCCATGCGATAGAAACTGTTGCGGCGCCGAGAGCATATTCAAGAATTAATGCCCAACCAATAATCCAGGCAACTAATTCTCCCATCGTTGTATAAGCATATGTATAAGCGCTACCGGCAATAGGAATCATCGAAGCGAACTCTGCATAGCATAAGCCAGCAAACGCACAACCAACAGCTGCGACGATAAAAGAAACTGTAACGGCTGATCCCGCATGGCCGCCAGCTGCGGCTGCAGTGCGGACAAATAAACCGGCTCCGATAATGGCGCCTATACCAAGTGCAACCAACGCACCTGCGCCCAATGTTTTCTTCAGCCCTTTGTCAGACTCGGCAGCCTGGGCCAATAAAGTAGTTAAGGATTTTTTCCTGAATAAACTCATGTGTAGTTAATTATGGTTATCAAAGCCTGGGTTAGAACTCGTAAAATAAGGATTATTTGATTATGAAAACAAAATCTTCAGCGAAAACCTGATTTAAGCCAGAATGTTTTCAACCTTGCCTTTTTTTTCCGATTTTCGGCAATTGTATCATAGACTCTCAACATGAAAGGAAACCGGCTGACTGTTTATATTCTCATCGCGATGTTATTAGGCATCGCTGTCGGTTATTTCATTAACAGATACGGTCAAGGAGAAGAAATCTCATACTCGCCGGCAAAGGATTATACTGGCACCGACACCATTAGTTTACGTATCGGTAAGAAAGTCTTATTTCAAGACATTATCGTTGTTAAAGATTCGATTTCCTTCAAGCGTATTTCAGATAGCCTCAATCGACTTCGTGATGAGTCATCCTTTCTAAAATGGGTTGTCATTTCAAATAGTAATAAAAGTTATCGTCACCGGTATGCGCACTATGCCGAAGATGAAGGAGTTCACTTTGGTGGTATCGTTACAGGACCGAAGCATGGAACAGCATTTGTTACATCGGTTCAAACATTCTCCGATAATATAAAGCTCCTCACGACCATCTTTCTGCGGCTTGTCCAGATGATCATTGCACCGTTGGTATTTTGCACGTTGGTTGTTGGTATTGCAAAACTTGGCGATCTGAAAACTGTTGGCAGGGTAGGGGGCAAAGCTTTACTATGGTTTGTATCAGCATCGTTGGCAAGTCTTTTACTGGGAATGTTACTGGTAAACTTATTCAAACCTGGCGCTGCAATTGACCTTAGTAATGCGGATACAGCGGGAGCAAAAGATTTGATCGGAAAAACACAGGAATTTTCACTTGCAAAATTTGTAGAGCACGTTTTCCCAAAAAGTGTTTTCGAAGCAATGGCCAACAATGAAATACTGCAATTGGTAGTATTCAGCATTTTCTTTGGCGTTGCGGCGACTGCATTACATGAATATGCAAAGCCATTGATCAAAGCATTGGATGTTGCATCGCATATCATTTTAAAGATGGTTGGATATGTAATGAATTTTGCACCGCTTGGTGTATTCGGCGCTATCGCAGCTGTCATTGCAACGAAAGGATTGGGCGTATTTATTTTTTACGGCCAATATCTTCTGTATTTCCTCATAGGCATCGCTTTATTGTGGGTTGTTTTACTGAGTGTTGGATTTTTAATATTGGGAAAAAGGGTACAGGAGCTTTTAAAAAGAATTGCACAACCTTTACTGATCGCGTTCAGTACAACAAGCAGCGAGGCGGTATTTCCTAAATTAACAGAAGAACTTGAACGTTTTGGTTGCCGCGATAAAGTTGTATCCTTCATTCTTCCATTAGGATATTCATTCAATCTTGATGGGAGTATGATGTACATGACCTTTGCGAGTATTGCTATTGCACAGGCTTACGGCATTCACATGGACATAGGCACACAATTGACTATGTTAATCGTATTAATGCTCACCAGCAAAGGAATTGCCGGTGTGCCACGTGCATCATTGGTGGTAGTTACAGCCACCTGTGCAATGTTTAAAATTCCGCCCGAAGGAATTGCATTAATATTGCCGATCGATCATTTTTGTGACATGTTCAGAAGCATGACGAATGTTCTTGGTAATGGGTTAGCAACAAGTGTGGTAAGTAAATGGGAAGGTGAACTTGCCGCACCAAAAGAAAACTGATTTTAATTTTAACGTAGAAAGAAAATAAAATGGGTGGAGAAAAAGGATTTATACAGCAGTTTATAGAATGGATCATTCACAATGGTGGATTGTATTTCATGTTGTTTGTCATCTTCGCAGAAACAGGATTATTCGTTGGTTTCTTTTTGCCGGGTGATTCACTGCTATTCGCCGCCGGCATTTATATGAATGACCTGGCCCGTGAATTCTTTGGTTTACACTGGATATTCATAATTGTACTCGTAACAATAGCGTCAGTTCTTGGTAATATGGTTGGCTATTGGTTCGGATATAAAGCCGGGCCGTTATTGTTTGAAAGAAAAGAAACCTGGTTATTTAAGCGTAGACACCTGATCAGAGCGAAAGAGTTTTATGATCAATATGGTAAAGGCACCATCTTTCTTGCCAAGTTTTTGCCGATTATCCGAACATTCGCGCCAATTGTAGCGGGTATTGTAAAAATGGATAAAAAGACATTTATCTTTTACAACATTATCGGTAGTATTTGCTGGGTAAGTTCTATGATGCTCGGTGGATACTTTTTACAATCATGGGTAGAATCAAAATATGGATATAGTTTGAAAGATCATATTGAAGCTATCACCATAGTAATCATCCTTATCACTACGTTACCCGTACTTTATAAGTTAATTTTCGGCGGTAAAAAAGAAAAGCTGCCCAAACAGTCATAAGATAAATATGGATAAAAAAGTTTACGGTGTCTTGTCATTGCCGGTTATTGTCGGCGCACTAGGATATTTTGTTGATATATACGATTTGCTTCTTTTTAGTATTATAAGGAAAGGAAGCCTCACCGATTTAGGCGTAGCAGGCGACCAGGTAACTTCAGTGGGAGAAAATATTATCAGTATCCAGATGATTGGCTTGTTGATCGGCGGTATTATCTGGGGCATTATGGGGGATAAACGAGGTCGGTTAAGCGTTTTGTTTGGTTCTATCATATTGTATTCATTAGCGAATATTGTTAACGGTTTCGTCGTTAATACCACTCAATATGCAATTGTGCGGTTTATAGCGGGCGTTGGTCTTGCGGGAGAATTGGGAGCAGGCATCACACTTGTTTCTGAATTAATATCAAAAGAAAAGAGAGGAATAGCAACTTCGATGGTTGCCGGTATCGGGCTCACAGGTGCGGTTTTCGCATTTGTAATGAAAGAAGAATTTAGCTGGCGTACCTGTTATTTTATAGGCGGTGGCTTGGGATTGCTATTGTTGATACTTCGTATCTCTGTCTTTGAATCAGGAATGTTTACCGAAGTAAAAAAGATGAACGTGCAGCGTGGAAACTTCCTGATGTTGTTCAATAATGCTGATCGGTTTAAACGTTATTTACTAGGAATATTAATTGGATTGCCTACATGGTTTGTAATAGGAGTGTTGGTCACTTTCTCCAGCGAATTTGCAACGCAAATGGGAATTAAAGAAAAGATTGATCCGGGAAAAGCGGTTATGTTTTCTTATGCTGCGATTTCAGTGGGAGACATTCTTGTTGGCTTCGTCAGTCAATGGTTCCGCAGCCGTAAGAAAGCATTGTTTTTGTTCTATGGAATCACGGCTGTGTTTATGATTTTATTTTTTACTGTACAATGGAATGGTTCAGCTGCAATGATGTATTGGATCTGTGCAGGATTAGGGTTTGGTACTGGCTTCTGGGCAATATTCGTTACAATGGGTGCTGAACAATTCGGAACAAATATCCGTGCTACTGCCGCTACTACTATTCCCAATATGGTCCGCGGTATGTTGGCGCTTTTTATAATTCCACTTTTCAAAGGTTTGCGATCAGTTACGGATTACTATACGGGCGGTTGGATTGCTGCTATTATTATCATGATCATTGCAATTATTGCTGCGATAAATACAAAAGAGACTTTTGGAAAGGACTTGAATTTTGTTGAAAATTAAAATTCTGTTAGCAGCTTTTAAAGTTGCAAATGCGAAGAACCGTGTTAATTAATGCGGTTCTTCGCATTTATGCAAATTACCCTGTTATCTTTGATGCCTGATGAATGAAAACAAAAAAAGGAGATGGAAGAAATGGCTGACAATTATTATTGTCATTTACATTCTTGGAGGTGCAGCAATTTATTATTTGCAGGACTATGTTCTGTTTCATCCAGAACCGATGAAAAAAGAAGACCGCTATAATTTCAGTCAACCACACAAGGAGTTTAATATCCCGGTTAATAAAGAATCAAACCTGAATATTATTCAATTCACAACAAATGATTCGCTGCCGAAAGGAGTGGTTTTATATTTCCATGGAAACAAAAAAAACATTTCATGGTATGCGAGGTTCGCTCCTTATTTTACAAAGCTCAATTATGAAGTCTGGATGATCGATTATCCGGGCTTTGGAAAAAGTACTGGAGGGTTTACCGAGCAATCGCTATATCATTGTGCAGATCAACTTTATAAATTCGCGAGAAGCCGGTTTAATGCTGATAGTATCATTGTGTATGGGAAATCATTAGGAACCTGTGTTGCTGCCCAGGTGGCAGCTACTCATAACTGCAAAAGATTAATACTGGAGACACCGTATTATAGTATGACATCGTTGGCTAATCGTTATTTATTTATGTATCCTGTAGATTGGTTGTTTAAATACAAACTACCAGAAGCAGAATATTTGCAGAAGGTTGAAGTGCCCGTTACAATGTTTCATGGCACGGATGACGGCGTGATTCCATACTCAAACGCATCGCGTTTGAAAGAAGCTATGAAAAAGACAGACGAATTCGTTACGATCGATGGAGGAAGTCATAACGACTTATTTGATTTTCCCCAAACTATCGCAAAGATTGACTCTTTACTGAAATAAGAATACAGAAGAAAGAAGTTAGAATTAAGAATATATTTCTCAAAGCGATTTCACGTTTGACGATTCACGTCTCACGCCTTTACACCGGCACTACATTCTGTGTTTTATTCTTCCTGATTTTTTCCGGTATCGTATCTAATATCTCTTGCCGAAGTACATCAATCAGTTTTTTCTTCACAAAATTCCGATGAACAACAACACTGACTTCCCGCATCGGCGAAGGTTTTTTAAAATGCCGTATCAGTTGCATTTGTTTCAGCGGCATATCCAATGTAGCCAATTCAGGAATAATGGTAATGCCATCATTCATTTCCACCATTCTCCTTAATGTTTCGATGCTGCCGGCTTCATAGTCAAAATGACTATTCTCTTTGCTTATCTTTTGCAACTCGCAAAGATTTACTATCTGCGAACGGAAACAATGTCCTTCTTCCAGCAGCCATAATTTTTGCGGATCGATATCCTGTGGCAATACATAAGTCTTCTCATACACTGCATTTTTTTTCGAAACATACGCCATCAATTCTTCATAAAACAACACATATTCTTTGATGCCTGCTTCCTGCAAAGGCGTAACGAGAATACCAGCGTCGATTTTTCCCTCCCTCAATCTTGAAATGATTAACTCTGTCATCATTTCATGAACGACTAATCGTATCGATGGATATTTTTTTGCAAAAGGCTGTATGAATAATGGCAGAAGATATGGCGCCAGCGTGGGGATAATACCAATTCTTAGCTCGCCGCTTAGAATTCCTTTTTTGTTTTGGACAGTTTCCAGTAATGAATTTTTCTCAGACAGAATCTTTCTTGCTTGTTCTATTATTTCAACGCCTGCTTCTGTTGGCATTACAGGTTGTTTGCTACGGTCAAAGATTTTTATATCCAGTTCTTCTTCCAGTTTTTGTATTTGCATACTTAGCGTCGGCTGCGTTACAAAACATTTTTCAGCAGCCATTGCGAAGTGACGCCAGGTATCCACTGCTACGATATAGTCTAATTGTACAAAAGTCATTTAATAGATTTTATCTATGACATCATAAAATTAATCAATTAGATTTATTAAAACTTTTGTCACACTTTTGTCAACTCCATAACTATAAAACTATTTAAACGATGAGCGAAAACAAATCAGGCGATATCAGCAAGTGTCCTTTTCATAATGGCAATATGAAAAGTAATGTTGGCGGCAGCGGGACCCGCAACCGTGATTGGTGGCCCAATCAATTAAAGTTGAATATTCTTCGTCAGTATTCAACTTTATCCGATCCGATGGATAAAGATTTCAACTATGCCGAAGCTTTCAAAAGTCTCGATCTGGAAGCAGTTAAGAAAGATTTGCATGCCCTGATGACGGACTCGCAAGATTGGTGGCCTGCCGACTTTGGCCACTATGGTGGTTTGTTTATTCGTATGGCATGGCACAGCGCAGGCACATATCGTGTCGGTGATGGTCGTGGTGGCGCCGGTGCAGGACAACAACGTTTCGCTCCGCTGAATAGCTGGCCGGATAATGTGAGCCTTGACAAGGCAAGAAGATTACTCTGGCCAATCAAACAGAAATACGGTAAGAAAATCTCATGGGCTGACTTAATGATATTAGCAGGAAACATTGCGCTGGAATCAATGGGATTTAAAACGTTTGGTTTTGCCGGTGGCCGTGAAGATGTGTGGGAACCACAGGAAGATGTGTACTGGGGCGCTGAAAATACATGGTTGGGTAACGATCATCGCTATGCGAAAGGCACGAAAGGTGTTGATGCGCATGGTGTAGTCGTATCTGATGAAGACCCGCATGGCAAATTGCATTCCCGTGATTTGGAAAACCCGTTAGCTGCAGCGCATATGGGCTTGATTTATGTAAACCCGGAAGGACCGGATGGCACACCTGATCCTATCGCTTCGGCTAAGGATATCCGTGATACATTTGGCCGCATGGCGATGAACGATGAGGAAACTGTTGCCTTGATCGCAGGTGGTCATACATTTGGTAAAACGCATGGCGCGGCACCATCTACACATGTTGATAAAGAACCTGAAGCGGCTGGTATAGAAGAGCAGGGCTTTGGCTGGAGAAATAGTTTTGGCAGTGGTAAAGGAGCAGATACTATTACCAGCGGCCTCGAAGTAACCTGGACAACAACGCCAACAAAATGGAGCAACAACTTTTTTGAAAATCTTTTTGCTTACGATTGGGAACTTACAAAAAGCCCCGGCGGGGCTCATCAGTGGGTAGCAAAAAATGCAGATGCAATTATTCCCGATGCTTATGACAAAAATAAGAAGCATAAGCCAACGATGCTTACTACCGATCTTTCATTGAGAATGGATCCGGGCTTTGAAAAAATATCAAGACGATTTTTGGAAAATCCTGATCAGTTTGCAGATACATTTGCAAGAGCATGGTTTAAATTAACGCATCGGGATATGGGATCATTGTCCCGTTATCTCGGTTCGGATGTGCCGAAGGAAGTATTGATATGGCAGGACCCGATACCTGCAGTGAATCATGAATTGATAAATGAAAATGATATTGAAGCATTGAAAGCAAAGCTTCTTGCTTCGGGGTTATTGATATCAGAATTGATTGCCACTGCATGGTCTTCAGCATCTACATTCCGCGGTTCCGATAAACGCGGTGGTGCAAATGGCGCACGTATTCGTTTAGCGCCTCAAAAATCATGGGAAGCAAATAATCCTGTTCGTCTAGCTAAAGTGTTGACGGTTTTAGAAACTGTACAGAAAGGGTTTAACAGCGCTCAAACAATGGGTAAAAAAATATCACTTGCAGACTTAATTGTTTTAGCAGGATGTACAGGTATTGAGCAAGCAGCAAAAAATGCAGGCCATAGTATAAAGGTTCCATTTATACCGGGCCGTATGGATGCTTCGCAGGAGCAGACAGATGTGGAATCTGTCGGCTACCTTGAACCACAAGCTGATGGTTTCCGTAACTATCGCAAAAAAAGGATTGCTTCATCCACCGAAGAATTATTAATTGATAAAGCACAATTGTTGACTTTAACTGCGCCGGAGTTGACAGTGTTGGTTGGGGGTTTGCGTGTATTGGATACAAACTTCGATGGCTCTAAACATGGAGTATTCACACAACAACCTGGTAAACTAACAAACGATTTCTTCGTGAACCTGCTTGATATGAATACCGCATGGAAAGCAACTTCAGAAGATAAAGAATTATATCTGGGTAGTGATCGCAAAACAGGTCAGCCTAAATGGACTGCCACTCGTGCAGACCTGGTATTTGGTTCCAATTCAGAGTTAAGAGCTATTGCGGAAGTATATGCTAGCAGCGATGCAAAAGAAAAGTTTGTAAAAGACTTTGTTGCTGCATGGACCAAAGTAATGAATCTTGATCGTTTTGATCTTGCTAAATAAATAATCATCTTCTGTTTATTCAAAACCGTTTCACTTTAGTGAAGCGGTTTTTGTTTAATCACCGCCACCACCACAACCGCCACATCCCCCACCGCCGCAGCTCGATCCGCAACTGGAGCCACCACCATCACTGCCACAGCCAGAAGTTCCTACATCTGGTGAAGAATTCCATCCGTTATTATTTTTCTTTCCAAACGTATTTTGTAGGTATTGGTATCCCGCGATTGAAGGAATGGAAGCTAAGCCAACAAATAGAAATGAGCTCACCACGGCCGCCGAATTAAGTTGCATATTCAACGAACCATCATTAAATCTGTCTTTAAAAACTGTTTTAATAATCGACCGCTCTGACGATTTTGAAAGCAGTATTATCGAAAAAACAAGATAAGCAACGATCATAACAAACAAATAGCTAAACGGCTTATCATTAACCGCTCCCTGTATTATTCGTAATGCACCGACAATTGAAGTAAAACAAGTAAGTACTATTCCGATAATATCCCACGATGGGGCAGCTCCATACAAGTCTGATAGCAAAGGATGATATGTTTGGTGGTCATCATAATATCTGCGTAATGTGTCAATTAAAACTATTTCGCCCTCCTGCTTTTCCTGGATTAAGGTTGGTAAAATTGGGTTGGTTTCTTCTGAAGCCTGTTCATAACGGGAAGGATAAAACGTAAAGCTATTGCGCCATCCCGGTTCAAGTAAATTCCGATTTACAAGATCGATAACTGCGGCTTCAACCGAACGATCTCGGTTGTAAATAAATCTAGCCAATTGATATACAGTAGCGGATTTGTCAGCATGTTCTATCACAAACCTGGTTATATTCCTGATTCTTTTTTCTGCTGCGAGATAGATTATCATGAGGGATACTAATCCTAACATCGGATAAAACAAAAGAAATTGCGGACCGGTAAGATTAAACGGCAACACACGATCAAAAAGCGCAGCAGTAATTACAAATGGGATTATCAGAAACGGCAAAAACCATTTGTAAGAATTGATATGGCTTAGCGTATCGAGAGGTTGAGCAGGTGTATTTAAAATGGGGCCTTGCAGCCATATATCATCCGGCAGATTATAGCCAAAGAATTGTTTGTAGGCTTTCAACGTTTCTGAGTACCATTCTTCATGTTTATGATTTTCATTTGTACCCCCTTTGGAAGGATGATGATGAATCTCTTTGCCCAATACTTTGGAACAAAATTCTTTCCAGTAGTTGTGCGTGTATGTTAAATGCAGGTGCCATGCTTCATCGACTGGCTTCGAAGGAGAAGCTCCCCGCGGCAGCACACAGCAGAGAAACATAAACTTTTTGTATTCTTCAATAACGCGGATAGTATAATCACCTGACCAGTGATTATTAAAGGCAAGTTTGTCGGAGTATTTGACACTTGCAGAAGGATCATCGATAATAAAATCCTGTATCCTTTTCCACAGATCTTTTTGTTCGTCTATTTGCATTCAAAAAACTTTATCAAAGGTAATAAGACCTTTAATGGTCAATATTAAGGAATTGTAAAGCCGCTATTCTTCGAGAGAAACCTTTGATTTACCAACCTTTAATTTATATCCAACACCTACTTTCAGCGCATAATTTTCTTTCCCATGACTTACTGGGAAGCCGAAACAAACGGGATAGTCATATTCTTCTACCGTATCGCGAATGATTTCATAAACGGCTTTTCCGAAAGGACGTTCAGTATCTTTCATATCAGTAAAGCCACCGACAATCAAGCCTGCAAGTTTGGAAAGCTTTCCACTGCGTTTCAGTTGTTGGAGCATCCGGTCAATATTGTAGAGGTATTCACCAACATCTTCAATAAACAAAATTCTTCCTTTTGTTTTCAAATCAGAATCGCTACCGGTAAGGTGCGCAAGTATAGAGAGATTGCCGCCAACGAGCTCACCGATTGCTTCACCCTTCCGGTTATGCTCGTTCGGTTCGATAGTGTATTTTATTTTATCACCCTGCAGTGCATTTTTAAGAGATAGAACATATTCATTAGTGAAACCATCATCATTGAAAGCTCCGGCCATCGGTGCATGCATAGTTGAAATGTAATAATTGCTGTAAATATGCGAATGCAAAACAGTGATGTCGCTAAAGCCGATAATCCACTTTGGTTGTTTCTTGAATTTTTTAAAATTTATCTTATCGATTATTCTTGTTACGCCATATCCACCTCTGCCACATAATATGGCTTTTACCTCATCATCATCAAGCATATTCTGAAAATCATTTAGTCTTTCTTCATCCGTACCTGAAAAATAATTGGATGAATCGCTTCCAAGTGTGGCGCCCACTTTTACAGTATATCCCCAGTCTTTTAATGTGGCTATGCAAGTTTCTGCTTTTTGTAAGGACATATATCCTGCAGGACATACTATTCCAATAGTGTCACCAGGTTGCAGGTATGGCGGATTCGTTATCATCTGCTTTCAATTAAAGAACATTGATTGTTTTGTACAGTCAATACATGTTTTACCCCGCATTTCAACGGATAATTATTTTTTTGATGGCCTACAGGAAAATCGAAACAAACAGGATAATGAAACTCCTTCACTTTCTCCAAAACTATCTGTTCCAATGTTTGTCCGAAATCTTCTGTTTCATTATCAGTTTTTATTTTAAAACCGCCAACAATTAAACCTTTCAAACCGGTAAGTTTACCAGTCCGTTTCAGGTTCCAGAACATACGATCAATGCTGTACAGATATTCTCCGGTGTCTTCAATAAACAATAATTTTCCTGCTGTTGAAATATCAGATGAAGTAGCAGACATAGTCTCCAATGTTTTCAAATTGCCGCCAACTAAAACCCCTTCCGCTACACCTTGCCGGTTGTTAGTATTCATCTGCCACGAGTAACTCATTTTTTCACCGCTAAGGGCTTTATTGATTGCTTCTATACAGTCGATTTGTATTGGTTCTGCGGTTGACCAATCATCAGGAAAGCTGTTGCACATTTTAGAATGGATGGAAGCAATACCAAACTGTCGATTTAAAAAAGAATGAATGACTGTGAGATCGCTAAACCCGATAATCCATTTTGGGTTTGCTACAAACTTGTTCCAACTCAACCGGTCGACAATTCGTATAGAACCATAACCGCCTCTTGCAGATAAGATCGCTTTCACCTCTGAATCGTCGAGCATTTGCTGAAAGTCTGCAGCCCTTTCATCATCCGTACCGCCGAATGTAAAATCTCTTTTACCAATCGTACTGCCGATTTTTATTTTATAACCCCATCGTTCAATTACCTGCATGGCCGGTTTTATTTCTTCCAGGGTAATGTATCCGGCAGGTGAAGTGATCCCTATCACATCTCCTTTTTTAAGGTAAGGAGGGATAGCAGATACGATATCATTCTGATCATTTACTACACTCTTTACCAAGGGAATACTGGCTGCGGCAATTAACGAAGAAGATGACAACAAAAAATCTTTTCGATTCATGTTTTAAAGGTAATGGACAATTGTGAATGAATAGTGAAGAATGAAAAGTGAAAAATATGAATTGGGCACATTCTGTATATGCACTTTTGGGCGATGGTTGCCAATGCGGTATTTTTGCAGCCCGGAATACTGATTCTACGTTTGTTGAATAGCGAACAAAGCGTTCAAGTGTGTCTCGACCCTGATTTTCATCGGTGCAGGCGCAACAGAAGATTAATAATAGCAAAACAGCCGGAAACATAATTACGATGAATCAACCTAAAAGATATCTTATTACATCCGCACTTCCTTATGCTAATGGACTGAAACACGTCGGACATTTGGCAGGCGCTTACATTCCTGCAGATATATATGTACGTTATCTGCGTGCGCAAAAAAGAGATGTTGTATTTGTTTGTGGCAGCGATGAACATGGTACTGCCATTCCAATCCAGGCGATGAAAGAGAATACGACTCCCCGTGCAATCATCGATAAGTATCATGCGGAAATGAAGGAGGATTTTGCTGACCTCAGTATAAGTTTTGATATCTATCACAGAACAAGCGAGCCATTGCATCATGAAACTTCGCAGGAGTTTTTTACTTACCTGAATGATCGTGGCGAATTAGAGACAAAAGAAACGGAGCAATATTATGACGAAGAAGCCAAAACCTTTTTAGCAGATCGTTTTATAAAAGGCACTTGTCCTAATTGTGGCAGTGATCGGGCTTTTGGAGATCAATGTGAAAATTGTGGCCGTACATTAAGCCCTGACGAATTGATCAATCCTGTCAGTACATTAAGTGGCAAAGCTCCGGTAAAGAAGAAAACAACGCATTGGTACCTTCCTCTTGGTAAACATGAAGATTTCTTACGTAAATGGATACTTGAAGAACATGGAGATGATTGGCGTGCAACAGTAGTTGGCCAATGTAAAAGTTGGATTGAAGGAGGTTTGCAGTCAAGGGCGGTAACGAGAGATTTGGATTGGGGCATCAAAGTACCTGCCTCCCCAAACCCCTCCGAAGGAGGGGCTTTAGACTCCGAAATTCAGAATTCTGCTTCATACG
This sequence comes from Chitinophagaceae bacterium, assembly GCA_049840875.1. Classification (GTDB taxonomy): domain Bacteria; phylum Bacteroidota; class Bacteroidia; order Chitinophagales; family Chitinophagaceae; genus JAFDYH01. Next base: position 675,936 of record JASGJE010000019.1, read on the forward strand.
CCACAGCAGATCCCGTGGTTTATGGATTGCTGAAAGAATTTGTAAAAGAGCACAGAAGCAATCCGACTGATGCAGAGATTGCCTTATGGGAAATTGTACGAGGAAAGAATCTGGACGGTTATAAATTTAGAAGACAACATATTATCGGTTCGTTTATCGCAGACTTTGTTTGTTTGAGGGAAAAACTTATTATCGAAGTAGATGGACTTATGCATGAACTTCCGGAAAATAAAATAAGTGATGAAGAAAGAACGAAAGAATTAAACAAACTTGGATTTCATGTAATTAGATTCAAAAATGAAGAAGTTATCAATAACAGAAGTGAAGTAGCCGCAAACGTGTTATCTACCATAAACGAAAGAAAACATCAACACTCAAACTCTCAAATCCCCCCTTCGGGGGGTGGGGGGGCCAAAGTTCTTTATGTATGGTTTGATGCACCAATCGGGTACATAAGTGCCACAAAGCAATGGGCTATCGACAACGACAAAGACTGGAAACCTTATTGGTATGATAAGAACACCAAGCTTGTTCACTTTGTTGGTAAAGACAATATCGTGTTCCACTGCATCATTTTCCCTGTAATGCTGAAGCTGCATGGCAATATTTTACCGGAAAATGTGCCAGCAAATGAATTTCTGAACCTGGAAGGTGATAAGATGAGTACCAGCCGTAACTGGAAGCTTGACATGCGCGACTACATCAATGATTTCGTGAAGAAAGAAAACGGCGGTAGTCAATGTGTAGATATGCTGCGTTATTACTTAACACAAATAGCTCCTGAAACAAAAGATAGTGAGTTTACCTGGAAAGGATTCCAGGATGCGGTCAATAGCGAACTGGTGAGCATCTTTGGAAACTTTATAAACAGAACATGGGTATTAATGCACAAACTTTGCAATGGGAAAGTGCCAAAGCTTCATGAAGATGTGTTGGATGAGAATGATAAAACACTGATTAATGAAATTCAAAAATCAAAAGAGAGAATAGAAAAACTTCTTGAAGAATATAAATTCAGAGATGCGCTGTATGAAGTAATTGATTTATCGCGTAAGGGTAATCAATACATGCAGAAAAAAGAACCATGGATTGTTGCAAAGAAACTTGAGCAAAATCCGGAAGTACAAAAAAGTATTGACAATACTATGCATCTGTGTTTACAGCTAACAGCAAATCTTGCTATTTACATCAACCCATTTTTGCCTGGTACTGCGAAGAAAATGCTCAACATGATGAAGGTGGTTGATAAAATGCTGGACTGGGAAAATGCTGGTAAATTAAAACTATTGAGCGTCGGTTATAGTTTGCGGGAACCACAATTGCTATTTAGAAAAATTGAGGATGCAGAGATAACAGCGCAAGTCGATAAATTAAAAGCAGGTATTTTGAAAACAATAGATAAAGATCAGTTGGGGAAAAAAGAAGAGCCAGTGGAAGCAGAAGCGAAGCCCGGAAATGTTAAGGCAGAAATTGTTTATGATGATTTTGCAAAGATTGATTTGAAAGTAGGAACAATTCTTTCTGCTGAAAAAGTTGCAAAGGCAGACAAATTATTAAAACTGGAAATTGATTTAGGTTTCGAAAAAAGAACGATAGTGTCTGGCATTGCGCTACATTTTAAGCCGGAAGAAATCATCAATAAACAAGTAGTGGTTGTTGCTAATCTTGCTCCGCGAAAGATGAAGGGCATTGAAAGCAATGGAATGATATTGATGGCGGAAGACGCTGATGGAAAGCTTAAATTTGTAAGACCTGAAGATAATGCTGCAAATGGCAGCGGTGTGAGCTGATCTATTTTCAAACCTTATCTATGCTTAAATTCAGTTCTTTTAATGCTGCATATATTGCGGCCATTTTTCTTGTATTTGTAACAATTTCCTGCAAGAAAGATATTGGTGGAGAAGTAGCAGGCCAATATCGCGGAATTGCTAGTAAGTATTGGTTTGGCGGCCCAGAGATTTCAACTGGCGCTACCGCCAACGTTATAAAACTGAGTAAAACGACTATTCGAATAGAAATCGTTGGCGATTCTTTGTTTAATTTTAGCACAGAAGAAACTTTAAAGAGCAATAAGACGTTCGGTGATGGGTTGTATAGCCCGAGGGGTAGTTTTATGACATTTGGAGTATTAGGTAAATTTTATCCCGATTCTCTCTCTTACATTTATGCAAACACTGATTCGATTGGCAACGTTGAATTCGCGTTTCTTGGCCATAAGATTAATTAGCGTCAGTGATTAAAAAATACATTTGAATATGAAAATCGGTTTTATCGGTCTCGGAAGTTTAGGTACACCTATTGCAATGAATATTCTGGAAAGTGGACATGAACTGGTTGTGTATAATCGCACAATCTCAAAAGCAAAACCGCTTGCTGATAAAGGTGCAATTGTAAGTACTGATATCGCAGGACTGGCAAAGCAATGCGACATCATTTTTACCATTGTGTCGGATGATGCAGCGCTCAAAGAAATTACCGGTGGTGAGGAAGGAATGATTCAAAATATGCAGCCGGGCAGTATGCATATTTCGATGAGCACAATTTTACCGGAAACAGCGAAGGAAATTGCTTCATTGCATCAACAGAATAAACAAGAATACCTTGCTTCACCCGTATTCGGAAGGCCGGAAGCCGCCGCAGTTAGAAAATTGAATTTTGCAATCAGTGGACCTGAACCTACCCGGAAAAAAGCAGAATCAATATTGAGGGATGCAGGTGGAATGAATGTGTTTCATTTTGGTGATAGTCTAACGGCTGCGAACACTGTAAAACTTTGCGGTAACTTCTTAATCGCGGGAGCATTACAGGCAATTGGCGAAAGTATCAATCTTGCCAATGCAAGTGGAGTGGATGCGAAAGAAATGTGGGGAATGTTTTTACAAACTTTATTTAATGCACCGGTTTATCATAACTACGCAAACATTATCCTCAATAAGAAATTTGAGCCTGCTGCCTTTACCGCGAAGCTTGGCCTGAAAGACCTTAAACTGGTTTTACAGCAAGGGAATAGCGTAAATCAATCAATGCCATTGGCATATCTTGTAAAAGGCAACATGGAAAAGCTAGTAAACAGCGGGGGTGCCGATATTGACTGGAGCGCCGTATCAACAGCCGTTGATAAAAACGTTTGATTTTAGCCTGTCCTTTCCTTTACATTTAGTCAGGGCTTTTGTATTTTTAAAGCACGTACTGTTCATCTACTTCAGTACCAAGCACCGATTTGTCAGAGAAGAAAATTATTCGATCCTTTTTAAAAACTGCAATTATTATCCTGTGCGTACTGGGGGTGCTTTTGACTGCCTTTCATTTTTGGTTCAGAGATCATGCTGAAGAAGTTATCGAAGATCTTGTGAGTGCCCGTTCCAATGGTAAAGTAAATCTGAAATTAAAAAAGTTCCGGTTTAATTATTTCAGCCGGAAGATGGAATTGCAAAACGCAGTTTTCTATTCTACAGATTCACTCAATGCTTCTACAGCATACCAATTCAAGGTCTATAAAATGAAAGTTGAGATTGAATCGCTCTGGCAACTTATTTTTCATGGTAAGCTGCTCATTGAATCAATGGATCTGATAAAGCCGGATATAGAGGTGGCCAAAATATCGTCTGAAGAAGATGAAGAAGAAAAGAAGTTGTCCATTTCACAGGAAATGGGGCGCATCTATAATTCCATTCATGATGCGATTGAGTTTCTCGGCGCCAAACGATTTTCTATTGATGAGGGAAAATTTTCGCTGATTAACCGCGCTGAAAAGAATAAACTCCCCATTTCTATTTCGCATATTCATTTTCTTGTTGACAAAACAGATTCATTACTTCCATCATCAAAGCAAAATCCGGATAATATGATTTTGCGTTCACATGACCAGGACATTAGTTTGCCGGATGGACGACATCGTCTTAGCTTTCGCAATCTTCGTATCAATGTCCGCAAGCGATCGATAGAAATGGATAGTTGTACAATTGCTGCGGGCAAAGTGGAAGCAAGCCAGGCAGCTTTCCGTTTTTTCTTTGACACACTTCGTCTATCTGCTGTCGATTTTAGCACACTTTACAAGAACGATTTAATAAAAGCTGACACAGTCTATTGTACCAAGCCGCAGATTAACCTTCAACTCACACTGAATGATAAAAAAGATTTAAAAAAACCACCATCGCTCAAGAAGATTCTTCAACCGTTAACCGGGGATTTGCAATTAGGTTATGTCAGTATTCAAAATGCTGATATTGATATAATGACAACACGAAAAGATCATTCAACAACATTTACTTCAGACAATGATAACATAGAGATAAGTGGTTTGCATATCAGCAGCGATTCTACGGATCCTTTGGTTGTAAGAAGTTTTGCAATGGCTATTCGTGATTATGAAACACTGAGCAGAGACAGCACATTGGCATTTCGTTTTGACAGCGTAAAGTTTAACAATAACAAGGTTGTCTTGAGCAATTTTACAGTTAAAACACAGGAAGGAAGGAGGACATTGGACGCGGAACGTGACTATAGAGTACCGCGCTTAGAACTGAGTAATCTCTCCTGGGATGAATTGTTATTTAACAGGAACATTAAAGCGAGTAAAGCCGTATTGTATAATCCTGTATTGAATTATAAGCGGATAAAACCAAGAAATCAAAATGGCCGGATGAAAATATTCCGGGATTTAGGAAATATCGATGCAGTAACTGAATTAAAACAATTGCAGGTGATCGATGGTCAGCTAAACATGCAACTGGATCAACGTACAAAAATAACATTACAGGATGCGGATGTCCTTGTATCAAGTAATGAGTTGCTTGAATCAAAAAGCATTCGTTCTATACAGCGATCACTGAATGTTGTCACGTTCGGAAAAGCCATATTAAGCATCAACGATCTGAAAGCGGAGTTTAAAAAAGTTCACTTTACCGGCAAACAAGATCAGTTGGAAGCAGAAGAAGTTACCGTTTATGATCCGTCAAAAACGTTATCAGCAAATCTTTCAAATGTTGTCATCAATGAACTTTATTATAATGATAGCACTAAAAGTGTAAGCATTGATGGTTTGGAATGGGCCCGTGCTTCCGTTAATCTTGGTTCGTTTTCAAAATCAGCAAAGCCATCTAAATCGTCTATAGTTATTAAAAATATTTCTGGCAATAACACAACACTGTTATTGAATGATTCACTTCGGGTGCTCAGTACTGTCATACAATCGTTATCAGCCGATGAAATCAGAAAGCCTATTAATGAACGAACCAGCATTGCAGGATTGGAAGCTTCGGGTAATAGCTTTAGCATGACTCGAAAAAACCTGCATATAGAAACCAGTAATTATCATATTGATGACAAGGATAGTTCGACAATAAATGATATTCGGATTGATCTGTCTGGAAAAGCATTATCGTTGAGTGCGGCGATCTCTTCTGCTACAACGATGCCGGATATCAGAGAATTGATGAAGGGTAATTATTCTTTCAGTGAAGCTTTATTTTCCAATCCGCAGATTCGCATAATCAGTAAAACGCAAGAAGAAAATGGCGGGAATAAAGAAAGCATCAACATTCCTGCTTTCAACGTTGCAGGCATCAATCTTATCAATCCTGCACTATTTATCGAAAAGCAAACGAAGGATGATACTGTTTCCGTACAATGGTCTGGAGTAGTCCGTGATCAACAAAATAAATGGGTATTCAAAAATGTAAAAGGTGATAATCTCACCAACATGGTTTCAATCAACCAGGCTGAATTAAGTGGCCCATCGTTATCTTATAAGACTAATAAAGGAAAGCATTTCAAGATTGAAAATGGAGATATTCATGCGGAGACGGAACAAATTTATGTTTCGCCAAAACAAGATAGTAGTTGGGATTGGTCAGCGAAAATTATTTCTGCCTACGTAAGAAATCTCAATCATTTCAATGTTAAAAACAAAGGTGAGTTAACGTTAGACGATGCATATGCTGCCAATGTGTTGCTCACTTCAGGTGCAATAAAAAGTTTTTCATCTTTTTTACAAAACAATGGCACATTCCGGCTTAGCAATTCCGGCGGTCATTATTCAGACAGTGCGCATTCTGTTTCCTGGCAAGGTCTTTCATTTGATCATTCTGATCGAAGTATCACTTTAAATTCTTTCAGCTACAATCCGTCTTTGACAAGAGATTCGTTTGTTTTAAAAAATGCCTTCCAGGCTGATTATATAACAGCAAAAACAGGAAGAATTCATATCAGCAATGCCGACATTGAGTCTTATATTTCTGATAGCATTTTTAAAACCGGGAAAATAAGTATTGAGCAACCGGTGATCACAGCTTATCGTGATGCAACGAAACCATTTAAGCATGGCTTTATAAAATATTTACCAGCTCTCACCATTAAACGTCTACCGCCGCTTTTTTCGATCGATACGATTGAAATGGATGATGCGACGATTACCTACTCGCAGGTAGATAAGAAAACAGAGAAAACGGGCACGATTCCTCTTGCTCATTTAAATGCAATTCTATTTCCGATAAGAAATTACGATCTCTCCTCGACTGATAGTTTGGAGCTGCATGCGACAGCTTTAATCATGAATACAGCTCCGATGCAACTGACTGCCAAAGAATCTTATAATGATACTTCAGCTGGTATGCGCATTCTATTAAGTGCAAAAGCCACCGATCTTACTATTTTAAACCCGGCATTAATTCCCCTTGTATCTGCAAAATTGAGATCGGGCTGGTTGGATACATTGGGTATGGACGTGAGTGCTGATGAATACACAGCCTATGGTAAAATGAAGATGAACTACAAAAACCTGAAAATTGCGATCTTTAAAAAAGGAGACCCAAATGCAAAAAGTTTCTTGACCAGGATTGGCAATTTCGCTGCTAATGCATTTTTATTAAAACATAATAACGACGATAAAAGAACAGGTACGGTGTATTTTGAACGCTTGAGGGAAAGATCGTTTTTCAATTACCTGGTGAAGATGACAATTACCGGAATCACCTCTGTTACCGGCTTGAAGAAAGACAAGAAAGCAATTCGCCGCTATCTCAAGGAAAAACAAAAAGTATAATCATTAAATCAAGTTTATTGAGTCAACTGATCCTGGAATAAATTGCAAAAGAAAAGCCGCTCATTAATTTAAGCGGCTTTTATACAAAGTTGTTTTTGTTTTATTCTACTTTGAAATCAGTTTCACCATCTCCCCAAAGCAGAGATACTTTGCCGTCTTTCGCAATTTTGTAGGCTAATTTCTCCTGGAAAGCAGGTGCTTTGCCTGGTTTTACATTCACCTTTAAAGCGTCCTGTGCTTTGTCTTTTTCATAATCAAACGCACCCCAAACTGGTTTTCCTTTGTCATCTTTTAATACTTTATTGAAAATAATTGTCCATGTGCCATCTTGATTCCATAAAGTGAAAAGAGTGTATTTGCCTTTTGCCAATGGCTGTCCTTCTATTTTTACATCTTTACTTACTTCGAAAGTTGTTGCCTCGTTAGCGCCTGCACGCCACACCTGGCCAACTTTCGGTTCAAGATCTTTTCCAATTGTTCTTCCTTTTACAGAAGGTGCGCTATAATCGATAGTAACCACAGCACCGCTGCTGATTGTTTCTTTTGCCAGCGCTGGCGGGCTTGGCCTTTTAGATTTATCCTGTCCGCACGCAGTAATAAACGCGATTGATGCCGCAAGCAACATGATTGATTTCATAAAACAAATTTTTTGATTGATTTTAGATTGTAAAGCTACAGATAAGCAAATATCAGACCTTATTTATCTTGTAATTCTTTTACCGCTCAACATTTTTCTTCAGGTTCTGCAAGCCCAGTTCCATTTGTGAGCCATACATTTTGTCATACGCAAGGCTGAAAAACTTCTCCCAGGGATACCATTTCAATTTGAAGTCAAGATGCCATTGTAACGTCAGGGAATCGGAGTTGTTGTAAAAATTCATCTTCCATCCACTGACTATTGGGTTTTTGTTCCCGGACGTAAACTCGGCCCTTGTTTCTCCCGATTTCGTGCCGATTACAGAAACGGTGGTTGTTAAAAATTTCGCTTTCAGCAATCGGCCATTGGCAACAACTATGGGTTCAATATGCATCGTATCAAATCCAGGATACCATTCTTTCCACTTATTGATATCTTCCAGTTTATTCAAGATCGCTTCAGCAGAGGAAGCCTTCATATTTATCGCTCTTGAAATTGTAACATGCGAGGGAATGAATAGTGATATACTATAAACAACTAGAAATAAAATAATAAAACTCAGTATTGCAAAGCGAAGCAGTTTCAAGATTTGTTATTTTGAATTTAATATTAAGACTCACTACTGATAACTCAGCACTCATTTCTACTCCCATTTAAATACTTTAATCGCGATAGCATAAACAATCACGCCCCAGATGGCAAGAATACCTAACTGTTTCCAGCAGCCATCAAGATGAGCCCCTTCAAACGATACTTTTCGCAATGCATCATTTACAGAAGTAAGCGGTAATATTTCAACAAGCCACTGAATGCTTTTTGGCAATGCTCCTTTCGGGAAAAATGTACCTGATAAAAAATATTGGGGAAACATAAACAAGTTAGCATAGATTGGAATTACGTTCTGATTTTTTGCCACCGAGCTCATGATAAATCCAAAGCCCATAAAAACCAGCAGTGCAAATGAACTTATCACTAACAATTCCAGGAACGTTATAAATCCGTGCGACAACGTGAAATCATAGAAATATTTCCCAACAACAACCAGTATAACCACAGTACTTAACTGATAAATTAATCTCGCTAAGCTTTCACCAATTACAATATTGGATTTCTTTACCGGCGAAGCGTACATTCTTTTAAGTACAAGCGTTTCTCTAAGATTAAAGAACAGAAACGCAACACCAAAAACTGATGCGCCGATTAATGAAAATCCAATCATACCTGGTAGCAAGAAATCAATGCGCTTGTATATACGGCCTTGTACTATTTCAGAACTTACGGTCGCCACATCCGGTCGGGGATTAATTGCCTGGTTTAATCCGTTGATCACATTTTTTAGTATCCCCAGCAACTGCGGAATCTCCAACTGGTTGGCCGATGAATAACGGAGATGCACATCGTATTTTGCACCTGTATCTGTTACATTTTTCAATTGCCTTACTTCTGCAATAGCTGTAATGCGCCCCTTCTTCATCTGATCTTCGAGGTCGGAATCTGATCCCTGCACAATATTAAAAAGCGGTGTATTTTTTATAGCGAGATAAACCGGGTTAAGGGTATCTGATTTCTTATCTATTGCAATATCCATCGAAATTCCACCGCCGCCGCCGAGCGAACCAAAAATTACAATCAGCACAATAGGGAAAAACAAACTAAAAAAAATGGCTTGCGGACTTTTAAATATCGCTCTCAGGCTCGCTTTTGTAATGGCCATCAACGCTGTAAACTGACTATACGGCTTGGACATGGGAATTTTTTAAAGAGCTCAAAGGTAAGCGAGAATAACTGATGTTTGTGGTTGGAGGTTTGAAGTTTGATGTTGTCCATAATGTCAGCGAACATTCTCCTGGTCTTATACTAATTTCCATACAGACAAACTTTTCGTAAATTTGTATGGTGAAAAAACGAAGAGAAACAGCTCTTGATTTCGAAATTGACAAGCTGACTAATTCTATTGAAAATGCTATCTCAGGTGAGATGTTCGACACATCTATAATACAACTTGCAGATCCGAGACAGATAAAAAGAACAGACTGGACATTTAATTGGCAAGCCGAAATCAGGGATACAAATAAAGAAGTTTATAAGTTGACAACAATAAATAATCCTGCCATTATACAAGGACTTATTAGTTTGACTGATAAAGGCGATCATATTTTTATGGACTTGATCGAAAATGCAAAATTCAATAAGGGCAGTAAAAAATTATATAAGGGAGTTGCAGGTAATCTCGTCGCTTTTGCCTGCAAAATTTCTTTTGATAAAACTTATAACGGAGTTGTGTCATTTGTTTCGAAAACTCAGCTTATTGACCATTATTCAAAAACATTGGGAGCAAAATTGTTTGGTGGAAACCGAATGTTTATTGATACAAAAGAGGCATATATCCTTACGATAAAATATTTTAAAGACTTCAAATTATGATAGACTTCAAAAAAATGGATGATAAAGACTTTGTGTTTGTTAACAAGGTGGTGAGTGACAAAGATGACAAAGCATTTAGCGACTTTCTTAGAAATCGCAAAACGAAGGCATCACGAACAAGAGGAAAGAAAAAAAGCAAAGTATTTCAAACTCGATAGGTAAAATCCCTGGTAGAGTAATTGGTGTTTGCAGATCGTGTTATAAAACTATGAATACTGCTTATTTACTTACTGGCAGCAACCTTGGAGATAGCATTGCAAACCTCAGGCAAGCGGCAAATTTACTGAATAAAAGATGTGGCGATATATTCATTCAATCTTCTTTATACGAAACAGGAGCATGGGGTAAAACAGATCAACCGGCTTTTTTAAACCAATCGGTAGGTTTGAAAACGTTGATGGACGCGAGACAATTGCTGCAGGAAGTTTTAGCAATCGAACAGAAAATGGGGCGCATTCGCGAAGAGCGATTTGGTCCCCGGTTGATCGACATCGATATCTTACTTTTTAACGAGGCCGTTTTTAATTTACCATTCCTGAAAATCCCGCACCCTGAATTACAAAACAGGCGCTTTGCATTAACACCACTTGCAGAAATTGCCGCCGATAAAATACATCCGGTTTTTTATAAAACGATTTCGGAGTTACTGGCTGAATGCAAAGATGAGTTACCAGTAAAAAAATATACCTGATTTTTCCACAGAGAGCAATCGCTGGGTTTTATTTTTTATTCAGGTACTTCAGTTTCCCTTTCCTTTGCATTATATCCGTTGCGAACAGGCATGCATTACAATTTTATAACTATAGAAGGAAATATTGGTGCGGGAAAAACTACTCTCGCTCATCTATTATCCAAACATTATAATGCGAGGTTGGTATTGGAAGAATTTGCAGATAATCCTTTTCTTCCAAAATTTTACGATAATCCATCTCAATATGCATTTCCGCTGGAATTATTTTTTATGGCTGAGCGGTTCAAGCAACTGAAAGACTTTATACAGCAGAAAGATTTATTTCAAAACCTGACGATCTCTGATTATTTATTTACAAAATGCTTATTGTTTGCCAAAGTAAATTTGCCCGAAGACGAATTTCGCCTGTACCAGCGGTTGTTCGATATTATCCTTCAGCAATTGGTTCAGCCGGATATCGTGATATACCTGCACGCATCAGTACAACGTCTGCAGAAGAATATTAAAAAACGAAACCGCCCTTACGAGCAAAAAATACCAGATAGTTATCTATTCAGCATACAGGAAACTTACACTAACTACATTAAGCAGCATAACATCAAGACATTGTTTGTGGATGCGTCCAATGCTGACTTCTTTGGCAACGAAAAGCATTTGCAAACAATTATTAATGCCCTTGATAAAGAGTACCCGGAGGGGCAACATTATCTGACACTGCCATAGAATACAAGCAACATTAGAGTGAGAAAGAAAGCAGGTTTTAATTTTTACTTTTTAATTTTGACTTTTGATTCGTTAATTCCATCGATTCAACTTTCCTTGCGATAATACCCTGAAGAATGGCATTACCCGAAAAGAATGATCCTTTTGCTTCCGTCCGTATTCCTGAATACCGCAACCTGATGATGGGCCGCTTTGCTTTTATTATGGCATTTCGTATGATGGGAGCCCTTCTGAACTGGTGGATTTATGAATTGACGAATGCATCATTTGCTATCGGGATCATCGGCCTTTCAGAAGTTATCCGGCTCTGTCAATGGCCTTGTACGCGGGCCATCGTATCGATATCAGTGAAAAAAGGAGGTTAATATTGAAATGTATATTCTTTTATTTCTGCGCTGTATCCGTTTTGTTATTTCTATCCTCATCATTGATTCACGATCACTTTAATAAGCACTGGATTGCGGTTTGCATTTATACTGTTGTGTTTTGTACAGGCATTATCCGTTCATTTTCCGGGCCAAGTTTTATACAATGATCGGTTATATTGTACCAAGAAACTTTTGCAAAATGCAACCACATGGAACCAGAGTACATGGTTGTCTGCTTCCGTGACTGGCCATGCTACCGGCGGTTTCCTGATCGGATTTTTAGGGATCAGTGGAACGTTGACAGTTATTTGTTCGTTGATGGCTTTGTCATTTATTTTTCTTACGCGTTTAAAACCAAAACCCCCACTGTCGCAAACAGGTGAAAAGAAAACATGGGAAAGTGTGAAGGAAGGATTGCGTTTTGTTTTTAAAACAAAGGAATTACTTGGAGCGATGTCCTTAGACATGTTTGCAGTGTTATTTGGCGGCGCAGTGGCAATGGTTCCGGTATATGCAAGAGATATTTTAAAAATAGGCCCCATAGGCTATGGCTGGTTAAATGCAGCTTCAGATATGGGATCTATCTGCATCGTTATTTTGCTAACATTGTCCCCTATGCGCAAAATGCAGGGTAAGAAATTACTCTTTGCTGTTGCCGGCTTCGGGGTTTGTATTATTGCATTCGCTTTTTCAAAATGGTTTCTGCTTTCTTTTTTTGCCTTACTCATCGCAGGTATGTTGGATGGAGTGAGCGTTGTGGTAAGAGGAACGATTATGCAATTAAAAACGCCAGATCATATGCGCGGCAGAGTAATGAGCGTTGGTTCGATGTTTGTAAACAGCAGCAACGAATTAGGCCAATTTGAAAGCGGTGTTGCCGCGGCATTGATGGGTGTTGTACCTTCAGTAGTGTTTGGCGGTTGTATGACGATATTGGTTGTGTTGGTGACATGGTTCAAAGCCCCGACGTTGAGGAAGATGGAATATTAGTTAGCAACTATTTTAAACTTTCTTTCGTTTAAGTAAAAAATTATAGACCTAAATTACTATTTTATGTTACGACGTGATTTTCTTCGTACATCTGCATTTTCAATCGGAGCTCTCAGTCTTGCTCAGCAATCAATACTTAAAACATTTATCGACGATCCCTGGAAGATAAAAATGTTAACAGACGACTTTGGAGTCTTCACCGAAAAAGGAGGAACAATACTGTTCTATTTTTCCAAAGAAGGTATCGTAGTTGTTGATTCAGAGTTTCCGGAACAATCGCAACATTTGATTACCGAGCTCAAAAAAAGAAACGATAAACCTTTTCATTTGCTGGTGAATACGCACCATCACATGGACCATACAAGCGGTAATATTTCTTTCAAAGGTTTAACCGATAGAGTGCTCGCACATGAAAATTCAAAGAAGAACCAGGAACGTGTTGCGAAAGAACAGAAAAATGAAGATCAGCAATTATATCCCAATAATACGTTTGGGCAAGTTTGGCAGGAGAGAGTTGGCAAAGAAAAAATGACTTTGCATTATTTTGGTCCGGCACATACAGATGGCGATGCGTTGATTCATTTTGAACATGCTGATATCGTACACATGGGTGATCTGATTAATAATCGTCGCTATCCCTATATCGATCAAACTGCCGGCGCATCAATCAAAGGATGGATCGATGTATTGGATAAAACGATAAAAAAATTCTCCAACAAAACCACATTTGTATTTGGTCATGCGTCCGATGGTTTTGAGGTGTACGGAAAGAAAGACGATATAAGAGCGATGAAAGATTATTTCGAAAAATTGGTCGCTTTTACTCAACAGGAAATAAAAGCTGGTAAAACACAAGAAGAATTTCTAAAGAATACAAGTATTCCCGGCGTAACAGAATGGGTTGGACAAGGCATTGAACGTTCGCTGTCGGCAGCATGGGTAGAGTTCTCACAAATGAAATAAAATTCTTTTAGTGACTATTTTGACACCTATTTTTATAATTCTTTCTATTGCTGTACTTATTAAATTATCAAGTAGAAAAAATAAGGACGGGGCGGATGATGGCGGCCTTGATAATATTGATTCATTTGACGATAATATTCCGTAGAAGTCTATTTTATTTATCAGATCTCATCAATTTCTCCAAAACATAGTAAGTAATCGGGCAAAAAGTGGAATTCTTTAACGTAAGCTGCTGACGCTTGATGATGACATCTTCATCGGTGTATGGAAAACGATGACAATCGGAAGGTCGTTCGTCATAGATGCTGCAATAATTATCCGCGCCAAGAAAAGGGCATGGATGTGATTTGGCAACAAAATCGCCATCTTCATCAACACGAAGGTATTTATCGATAAACTCGCTTTCCTTCAACTTCAGATGTCGGCTTATTCGCTTGACATCAGGCGTTTTAAAACGAGGTGAATAGTTCTTGCAGCAGTTTGCGCATTGAAGACAATCGATTTTTGAAAACGCTTCTTCGTGCAGATCCGGCAATTGTTTTAACACTTTATTCTTCTCAGCACGTTGCAGAAATTGTTTGTATAGCTTTTGGCGTTCTGAAGATTTCTTTTGCCAATTATGTAGTAAGTCTTCAGCCATGGCGCAAAGAACGGAAACATTTTTCAGTCAGCGCCAATAACAAATATCCGGGTATTTGGTTCGGACTTATTCCGCTCATCTACAGACTTGTCCACACTCTGGCCTGCGCTTAATCAAGGTTAGCTTTTTAACCATTTTCATGCCTTAAATTTGCACCCTTATTACTCCACTTTTTTTATAAGGATTACGCATGAGATTATTTGAAGAACAGCAATCAGAGTTTACAGGAAAACATATTGGTCCCAGTGAAAAAGAAGCTGCGCAAATGCTCAAAGTCATTGGCGTAGAATCTATCGATGAATTAATTGATCAAACGGTACCGGCGGGTATTAGGATGAAGAAGCCGCTGAATATTCCTGCAGCAATCAGCGAAAGCGATTACCTGCAACATATCAAAGAAGTTTCGCTGAAAAATAAAGTGTTTCACAATTATATCGGCCAGGGATATTATAATACCATCACGCCTTCTGTTATCCTGAGAAATGTTTTTGAGAATCCGGGTTGGTACACACAATACACGCCCTACCAGGCTGAAATTTCACAAGGTCGTTTAGAAAGCCTGTTGAATTTTCAAACGATGGTAAGCGACCTTACTGACCTTCCTCTTGCCAACGCATCACTGCTCGACGAAGCAACTGCCGCCGCAGAAGCGATGACCATGTTTTTCAATTATCTGAATAGAGATCATGATCATATCAGCAGGCCAAAGTTTTTTGTAGACAATGAAATATTTCCGCAAACAATCGATGTGCTTATTACAAGAGCAAAGCCTGTTGGAATTGAAATTGTGAAGGGTGATTATAAAAATGCGACGATCGATTCATCTTACTTTGGCGCTATCGTTCAATATCCGAATGATAAAGGATCAGTAGAAGATTACAGGGATTTTATTTCGAAAGTTCATGCATCAGGTGCGTTAGCTGTAATGGCTACAGATCTTTTAGCATTGACATTGCTGACACCACCGGGTGAATTAGGCGCAGATGCGGCAGTCGGTTCAGCACAGCGCTTCGGTGTTCCGCTTGGCTATGGCGGCCCACATGCAGCTTTTTTTGCGGCGAAAGATGAGTTTAAAAGAAATATTCCAGGCCGCATTATCGGAGTGAGCATTGATGCGCAGGGTAACCGTGCCCTGAGAATGGCTTTACAGACAAGAGAACAACATATCAAGAGAGAAAAAGCGACTTCTAATATTTGTACTGCGCAGGCTTTGTTGGCGAATATGGCTGCAATGTATGCCGTATATCATGGGCCAAAAGGTTTGAAAGCAATTGCGTTGCGGACACATGCATTAACAGTTCGCATAGCATCAGCGTTTAAGGCAGCAGGTATTAAAGTATTGAATGAAGGTTTTTTTGACACCATACATTTCTCCGTCAGCAACGCTGAAGAATTTAAAAAAGCAACTGAAAAGAACCAGGTTAATTTCCGCTCTTTTGATGATGGTACTTTCAGTATCAATATCGGAGAAGTAGATAACCAGTTCATCAAAGACACTGAAAAAAACCTTAATAAAATATTCAGTGCGGCTGAATCAAAGAATATCACTTTGTCGTTTGATGATTCCGGAGCCTTAATTGGCATACCTGCAACATCGCAACGTGTAACTGATTATTTACTACATCCTGTTTTCAATACACATCATAGCGAAAGCGAAATGATGCGCTATATAAAGTACCTGGAAAACAAAGACCTTTCTCTGAACACGTCAATGATTTCACTGGGCAGTTGTACTATGAAATTGAATGCCGCCAGTGAAATGATGCCATTAAGTTGGGCGCACTGGAGTAAAATTCATCCGTTTGCACCTGCAAGCCAGACAAAAGGATATCAGCAGGTCATTAATGATCTTTCAAAATATCTCTGTAAAATCACTGCTTTCGATGCATGCAGCTTACAGCCAAACAGCGGCGCACAAGGTGAGTATGCCGGCTTATTAACGATTAAAGCATTTCATGAAGCAAATGGCGACCATCATCGAAATGTAATGTTGATTCCGATTTCAGCTCATGGCACCAACCCAGCTTCAGCAGTAATGGTTGGAATGAAAGTCGTTGTTGTAAAGGCGCTGGAGAATGGTTATATCGATGTGGAAGATTTGAAAGCAAAAGCAACAGAGCATGCTGCAAATCTTGCCGGCATTATGGTTACTTATCCTAGTACTTATGGTGTATATGAAGAAACGATAAAAGACATTACAAAGATTATTCACCAATATGGCGGACAAGTATACATGGATGGCGCCAACATGAATGCACAGGTTGGATTAACTGCTCCGGGTTTGATCGGCGCTGATGTATGTCACCTTAATCTTCATAAAACGTTTGCCATACCACACGGTGGCGGCGGTCCCGGTATGGGCCCGATATGTGTAAAGAAACATCTTGCTGCTCATTTACCGGGTCACGTTACCATTGCAAATGGTAAGGGCGCAGTTTCTGCAGCTCCTTTTGGATCAGCATCAATATTATTAATCAGTTATGGTTATATCAGAATGCTCGGCGCTGAAGGTGTGAAGAGAGCAACTGAGTTTGCAATTTTCAATGCAAACTATATGCGTGCAAGATTGGCGGGAGAATATGATATTCTTTATACCAATCACAACGGACAATGTGCACATGAATTTATTGTTGATTTAAGACCCTTCAAAAAATCTGCAGATATAGAAGCGGAAGATATCGCAAAACGTTTAATCGACTATGGTTTTCATGCGCCGACTATGAGTTTTCCTGTGCCCGGCACAATCATGATCGAACCTACTGAAAGTGAAGACAAAGCTGAACTGGATCGCTTTTGTGATGCAATGCTTGGCATCAGGGAAGAAATAAGGGCAATAGAAGAAAACCGCGCAGACAGAAAAGACAATGCATTGAAAAATGCTCCACATACACAATTTATAGTTATCAGTTCGGCATGGACAAGGCCTTATACAAGAGAAGATGCTGCCTTCCCATTGCCGTATGTGCGTGAAAATAAATTCTGGCCTTCGGTGGCGAGAGTAAATAACACACATGGCGACAGAAACCTGATATGCACATGTGAACCCGTATCATCATATGCAGAGCCTGAACCTGCACTATCTTAATATTTATGAGCAAATTCTTTTTAACGATTGCAATTGTTTCGTGCTCTGTTATTATTACAAATGCGCAGAACAAAAGCAAAGAAGATTGGATATCGCTATTTAACGGAAAAGATATCAATGACTGGGTAACGAAAGTCAATCACCATGAAACAGGCGATAACTTTGGAAATACCTTTCGGGTGGAAGATGGTATGATTAAAGTCCGTTATGATCAGTATGATAAATACAATGAGCAGTTCGCACATCTTTATTTTAAAAAGCCATTCTCCTATTATCATCTTGTCGTAGAATATCGTTTTGTAGGCGAGTGGCGAAAAGATGCTCCTGAGTATACTAATATGAATAGCGGTATTATGATTCATTCGCAGGATCCATATACAATGCCGAAAGAACAGAACTGGCCGATCTCAATCGAGTTCCAGCTATTGGGAGGTTTAAAACAAGGCGAAGCGAGACCAACGGGAAATATGTGTTCACCCGGAACAAATATTGTTTATAAAGGAAAACTGGACAGTACACATTGCATCAACTCTTCTTCTAAAACTTATTTTGGTGATCAATGGGTAAGAGCTGAAATAATTGTTCTCGGTGATTCATTAATCACGCATATAATTAATGGCGATACAGTTTTACAATATTCAAAACCACAGATCGGCGGTGGCGTTGTTCAGAACTATGATCCGAAAATAAAAATAGACGGAAAGATTCTTAGTGAAGGTTTTATCGCCTTGCAAAGCGAAGGTCAGCCAATTGATTTCAGGAGAGTTGAGATTTTAAATCTCGAAGGTTGTATGGATCCTAAATCTAAAAATTATAGAAGCTATTTTGTAAAAAATAATCCTGCGTTGTGTAAATAAATTTGTGATATTAAGTCCCCCTCAGTTTGTAGTAATTCTCTTCAATAAAGTTGGATACAAAATAAAAAACCTGCTTTATTGAAAAGTTCAACAAAGCAGGTTATCCTGGTATTACGTATGGAGAAATCGGGAAATTACTTTTTTACATCTACTGTGATAGTAGTTGCAAGTTTGCTGCCATAAGAGCGGTGCAAACCATCTGCAAACTGTAATGTCAGTTTGTGCTTTCCTGGCGTTAGTTTCACTTCAGTTTCAGTCTGTGCTTTACCGAAATGAAGATGTGTTGAATCTTTTGGTACCATTGTACCGGCAGTCAATGAATCTTCAGCATCAATAAATAAATGATGATGTCCAACACCAGCGATAACCGGACCAGCAGTATCTACTTTAATTCCTTCAGCGCCCATTTGCACTTTCAATGGAGAAGAAACCGTAGCGCCATTCTTCAAACCTTTAAACATTACTTTGGCGCCAGCGGGTACATCCGGGAGTGGCGGAGCAGGTTTGGATGCGTCAACAGTATGGTTCATGGTATCATGTTTCATACCAGCCATCGTATCTGTTTTTGCCGCCGCTGTTGTATCCGCAGTTTTTGCAGATTGGTCACTCGAGTTATTACAGGCTATTATTACCAATGCACAAACGATTGGCAATACAAATTGTCTTTTCATAATTAAAAGAATTTGCGCAAAGGTATGGGTATTTAAAACAGGGAATAAAAAACAGCAGACCCGTTTCCGGGCCTGCTGTAAGCATAAGTGTATGAAAAACTATTATCCTCTTCGTCCGCGTCCAAAACCGTGGCCATTATTACCACCGTTATTGGGCTGACTGAATTGCCTTGGTTGTTCCTGCCTTCTCATTTCAGGAAATGATTGGCGTTGCTGTTGCGGCTGATTAAAACTCCTGTTATTGAATGCCTCTCTTCTTTGTGGTTGTTGCTGAGTTTGCGGACTATTGTTTTGGAAACTGCGGTTGTTATCGCGATTAAAATTATCATTGCTTCTTACAGGTGCTGATCGCTGAAAACGATTCTGATCTACCGGGCGATCAAAGCCTCTGCGATTGTCTTGTCCAAATGCATCACGCACACTTCTTTCTCTTGTTGCATTGTTGTTATCATTTCGTTGTTGCTGCGCCTGATTATTCCGTTGATTCAACCAGTCGTTGTTCCTGTCGTTTCTTTGATCAAATGATCGCGGAGAATTATCGCGTTGTGCTGGAGAATTATTTTGCTGTTGCTGAAATCTGTTATTATCCTGCCGTTGTGCATTTTGCTGGTTGAAACGATCATTGAAGTTATTTCTCTGATCCGCATTCCGGTTATCAAAACGATTATTGTTTGCATCAGCACGATTATTAAATCCGTTACGACGATCGTTTCTTGCAACTGCATTGTTGCCACGGTATTCATCAAATCTTCTTGGCTCTGCAGTTCTGATGGTATTGTTTTCGCGGCGCACCGACGGTCTGTAGATAGATACTTCATTGTTTCTGAAACCTGCACGACCTGGCCTTGAAATATCCCTTACATTGACAGAATTAATTCTACCATTGGTAAACCGCTCTGCATCCATTCTGCGTGGGCCTGTTACAAATACGTTACGATTGTAGTTATAGTTATTAATGATAGTTGTGCGATTGATAATGGTTAAATTCTCCCTGAAACTCACACAATAATCATATATCCTTGGAGAAGTGATATACCGTGAGGGCGCAAAACACCAGTAATTATATGGAGGAGCATAACTGGAAAAGCCAACACTGATACTAAAACCTGGTCTTAATGGAGCCCAACCATAATAATCGCCACCACCGCGCCATGCTACCCATGCAGGTGACCATTCATAGCCAGGCATCCACATCCATCCATACATATCATCATAAAACCAGCGACCATAGTGGAAGGGAGCCCATCCCCACGAGTAGTCCGATACCCACATCCATTCATAGTCATCATTCCATACCCAATGACCATTGGTACTATAAGGACGAAAATCAGCACCTTCATCCGGGCACCATACATAGCCGTATTCGGGATAATCGATCCATCGTCCATAGGGACTCAGGTCATCATAAAAATCCTGGTACGTAACATCGCCGTCCGGTTGTGCCGAAACGTTATTACGTAGACCGGTTAACAGCATTATCATAAATGCCATTAACGAAATATGCATAAACCGTTTCATGTAGGTTAAGTTTTTATAAGTAAAATTTGTTTCCATAATCTGCTTTTAAAGTTTCTTAATTTCTCAGAACTTTTTCTACACTAAACTTAGTACTATTATTATGCCACTGCATGTATCTCTCTGTACTTTAATGTTTTGTTATATAAAGTGCTGATAAATTTTTGGATGATGCAACCATTTGGAGAGAAGGAGTAAGCAATTTGCAATCGGCAATTCCTTGAACATTGAAAATCGATTATTGAATGTTGGATATTTCATTTCGCAGTTTAAGGAAATAAGCGATAAACACCATGCAACTGCAAATTGCCGATTGCGAATTACCAATTCTCCACGGGCTTCGCTACATTGCGCATTCATGCTAAAAGACTATTATAAAATATTGGGAGTCGAACCATCTGCAACTTTTGCGGAAATAAAAAAAGCATATTATCGTCTTGCTCAACAATATCATCCCGATAAGAATTCAAACAAAGAATACTCATCAGCACTTTTTACAGAAGTAAAAGAAGCGTACGAGGTATTAACAAATCCAGCCAAAAAAGACTACTATTTGCAACAACGCTGGTACCAACAAAGCACAGGAAGCAGAAGGTTTCAATCGCAAGCTATTACTCCACCATTTATCTTAAAACAATTTATCGAACTTGACAGGTATACTTCCCGGTTAGATAGCTTCAGAATGGATAAGCAGGGGTTGTATGAATACCTGAACGATCTTTTGGATGAAGGCTCAATTGGAAAATTAAAAGAATTTAACGAGCAGGAAATAAGTAATGAAATAGTCACTCTCTCACTTAAAATTGCAGCTTACCTGGATTTTTCACAGGCAAAATCGATTACTGATAAATTATATCGTTTGGCCGGTGCTCAATCTTCAACAGAGAAAATTGATCTTTTCCTAAGGCAGTTTAAAAGGAAAACAACCTGGGAACAAAGAAAAATTTACATCATTTTTATTGCTACAATTATCATCGTTGTTCTTATTTATTTGGTAAGCCGCTGACGTCGCGATCATTTATCTTTGCGTCATGCATTATGTTTCTGTAGAGGGTTTAACAAAGAGTTACGGCATCACGCCGCTTTTCCGGGATATTTCGTTTCATATTGAAGAAGGCGATAAGATTGCTTTGGTCGCGAAAAATGGAACAGGTAAATCTACTTTGTTGAAGATTTTATCAGGTAAAGAAGTACAGGATGAGGGCAAACTTTGGGTAAATAAAGACGTTGATGTTGTTTTATTCGAACAGGAACCTGCGTTTGACGAAACAAAAAATATTCTTGACAATATTTTCTTTCATTCTCACCCAGTACTAAATGCAATTAAAGAGTTTGAGCTAATCAGTGAGGATGGTGATGCAGATAAACTAAGCGCTGCAATCATAAAAATGGATGAGTTGGGCGCCTGGGATTTTGATGCGAAAGTGAAGCAGGTATTGGGCAAACTGAACATTCACAATCTTCAGCAAAAAGTAAGCACACTCAGTGGCGGACAACGCAAACGTGTGGCTCTTGCAAAGACGTTAATTGATATCGGTTTTGAACACAAACATGTTTTGCTCGTGATGGATGAGCCTACCAATCACCTGGATGTAGAAATGGTGGAATGGCTGGAGCATTTTCTTAACAAAGAACGGGTTACATTATTACTGGTTACCCATGACCGTTATTTTCTCGATGCAGTTTGTGAAGAAATATGGGAATTGGATGGCAGCAATCTTTATATGTACAAAGGTGATTACGAGAATTACATCGAGAAAAAAGCCGCGAGGATAGAAAGCGAATCGGCAAGTATTGATAAAGCAAAAAATCTTTATCGCAAAGAGTTGGAATGGATGCGCAAGCAGCCCAAGGCAAGAACAACAAAAGCGAAAAGCAGGCAGGATGCTTTTTACGATACCGAAGCAAAAGCGAAACAAAAGATCGAAGACCAGCAGCTGCAGTTGCAAATGAAGATGAACAGGTTGGGTGGTAAAATTATTGAACTGAAGAAAGTATATAAAAGTTTTGGAGACAAAATAATTCTTAAAGGATTTGACTACACATTCAAACGGGGTGAACGTGTTGGCGTTATTGGAAAAAATGGCGCAGGTAAATCTACTTTCTTAAACATCTTGCAGGGAATTGAAGAGGCTGACAGCGGGAAAATTAACACTGGCGACACCGTTATATTTGGAAATTATTCTCAAAAAGGCTTGACGATCAAAGAAGACATGCGGGTGATTGAATTTGTAAAGTCAATTGCTGAAAACTTTCCATTGGCATCCGGTGGCTCATTAAGTGCAGCACAATTCCTGCAATTATTTCTGTTTGAACCAGACAAGCAATACACTTACGTAAGCAAGCTAAGCGGTGGTGAGAAAAGAAGATTGCATCTGCTAAGTATTCTATTTCGCAATCCTAACTTTTTAATTCTTGACGAGCCTACAAACGATCTTGACCTTCCGACTCTTGGTGTATTGGAAAATTTTCTAAGCGAGTTTCCCGGCTGCCTTGTTATCGCTTCGCATGATCGCTATTTTATGGATAGATTAGTTGATCACCTGTTTGTCTTTGAAGGTAATGGCATAGTAAGAGATTTTCCGGGCAATTACACACAATACCGGCTGGAACAAAAAGATGATGATGTTGTTATCGCAGAGAAAAAAACGCCGTTAACAATTCCTGCTGCTTCGGTGGTAACCTCTGCCCGCAAACCATCATACAAGGAAAAGCGAGAGTTTGAAACACTTGAGAAAGAAATCGCAGACCTCAACCTGGAAAAGCGGACTATTACCAGCAAATTAAGCGATGGGAATACCTCATTTGACGAGTTGCAAAAGCTTTCCAATCGCATCGGCGAGGTAACGCAATTACTGGATGAAAAAGAAATGCGTTGGCTGGAATTGAGTGAAGTAATGTAATAGAGCTATGGCTGACGCAGTGTTTCTTCGAAGTAAGTTATTTCCGTTTTATCCATTGTTGACGTGCTGTTGCTAAAATAGCAGCAGCTGTTTTTATGCGATAGAAAGCCAGGCTATTGTCGGATCGTAAAGGCCGTCTCACACAAAATCAAGTACTTATAAGGAATTCGGTAGCCGCCAAAACCCTTGCCAGTGGGGGATTTTAAAGATTTGTAAATCGTGAGTAAAATGTTGCAAAATAAAATAATCCTTTATACCTTTAGTCCTGATCCCGTCCCCTGTAAAACACAGCAAGTTTCATAGAACCATCCCGTATCTCCTTTGAGAACCTGTTAACTCAATTTTGTAATTAAAAACTTCTGTGCATGAAAAAATTCAACACATTTCTGCATGACGAAAAGGTTCAGGGTAATCTCATTATCGCTACTGTTTTTATCGCGATTATCGCCATCTTAATTTTTACATGGAACAAATAACCTGTAGAAATCTTAAACGTCATTGAAGCCGGGATTTAAAACTCCTGGCTTTTTTATTTCACGGCCATTTTAACGTTATAGAACTTATATAAAGGACAACACCCACCTCAATACTTCAAAATATCTCTTATAAAATTATGATACTCCGGAAAGGACGGCAGATTATTATGACCGCCCCCTTGTATCCGGATCAATGTTATCTTATTGGGATTGATTTCCTGCAAAGCAATGCTATGTTTAATAGGTATCAGCCAGTCCATAGTACCATGAATAATATAAGTGTGACAATTCACTCTTCGTATCCATTTGTCTGTTCGTAATTGATAGCGCAATACAAAACGTACCGGCAATATGGGTAAGAATCGTTCGACTACTTTTCTGAAATTATAATAGGGTGAATCAAGAATTAAATAACGAGGTTTATTGTCTGCAGCAATTTTACATGCAAAGCCGCTGCCAATGCTTCTACCATATACGATGATATGATGTTCGGGGTATTGCACAAGCAACGTGTCATACACAAACTGCATATCGTCCAGCATTTCCTTTTCATTCTTTTTACCAGTGCTTTTTCCAAAGCCCCGATAATCAACCAATACTACATCATAATCGTAACGGTAAAAATCACGGGCATATTTAGCCCATCCTTTTATGCTACGTGTATTGCCATGAAAATAGAGGATTAACCCCTTGGGATGTTGACGATAAAAATGAAGACCATTAAGTCGTACACCCTCGGCTATATCAAAAAACAATTCTTTAAAAGGAATGTCGTATTTGAACTGGAAATTCTGATTAAGTTTTTCTGGTTTGAAAATGAACCTTTCCTGGAAAAAGTAAGCCAGAATAGAAAGAACGATCAGTCCTCCGATAATATACCAGGCAAATACAGGCAATTAAAAGGGTTTATGGCTGAAGTTAAGTAACTCGGTTCGTTTGGCGTTTAAAACTTTCTCGATCTAATCTTCGATCCTTTTCAATTTAAGATTGGTAACAGGAGTAACTATAAGCGGAAATTTTTCAACCGTTACATTAGCAATGTCAAGTCCAAATCCACGTTCTTCGGAAAGACTGATTTCTTTAATCCAGAAATAAAGTTTCATCACTACGCGTTCAAAGAACGGAAGTTCATTATCCTGGCTCAGATACTTTTCCATCACCATAAACTGGAAATCGCCGACCGTATTATTGCTGGCAAGACTTTCATACCTGCTAGTGATATTTACCTCCATATTCGCTACCAGGTCTTCAACCACTTTACGGAACATTAGATTAATTCGAGGCTCCGTTCTGAACCCTAAACGAAACTCTACACGGATAATATCATTCGGAATGATGTGGTCTACTTTATATTCGCAGGTATAGGGATCATCTACCGTATCGACATGCACGAACCAATAGATGTCGGCACGCTTTGGTTTTTTATTGAGAATAGAATAGATGATTTTATGTTCTATTTCTTTAGGATTATTGGCACTGGTAAGATAAACAAGGTGAGTCGCGTATTTTGCTACCCCTCTGTCTGCACTCAGCTCTTGTATTTTAGGAATATAATGTTCAAGTCGTACAAATTCAACGTAACGGTTTTTGATTTTGCGTGAGCGGTACCACACGTACATAATGCCAAACAAAGCGCCACCAACGATCAACGTTACATAACCACCATGTTTGAATTTATCAAGATTTGCAAATAAGAAACTAAACTCAATAGAGAAATACACAAATAGATAAAGGTATATCCAGGAAGATTTAATTCGTTTAGTGATAAGATAGTTAGCAAAGAGAATTGATGTTGCAATCATACACAACGTGATAGCAAGACCATAAGCTGCTTCCATTTTCGATGATTCACGGAAATACAGGATGATGCCAACGCAGCCAAAGAACAATAAGAAATTGATGCCCGGTACATACAATTGACCTCTTTCCTCAGTGGGATAACTGATTTTCAATTTTGGCCACAGGTTTAATCGCATCGCTTCACTTACCAATGTGAACGAACCGCTGATTAATGCCTGGCTGGCTATCACCGCAGCAGTAGTAGCAATTACGATTCCGAATATTTTAAACCAGTCGGGCATGATGCCATAGAAACAATGAAATCCCGAAGAGATCATGCTGGCCGTAATCGTTTGACCGGTATAGTTATGAAGCAGCCATGCTCCCTGGCCAAGATAGTTCAGTATTAAGCAGGTCTTCACAAAAATCCATGACATACGGATATTTTCCTTCCCGCAGTGACCAAGATCTGAATACAATGCTTCAGCCCCGGTGGTACAAAGGAAAACTGCGCCTAATAACCAGAATCCATTGGGATACTGCGTTAATAAATTAATTGCATAATGCGGGCTGAAGGCTTTAAATATCTGGAGGTCATCAAAAAGATGCGACACACCAAGTATTGCCAGCATAAGGAACCACAATGTCATTATTGGTCCAAACAACTTACCGATAGATGCTGTACCAAATTGCTGCAAAAAAAACAATATGGTAGTGATAATAATGACGATGTAAACAATATCCCACGAGGTGATATCGTGAAAGATGCTGATTTGCCGCAGACCTTCTACTGCAGATGTTACTGAAATGGGAGGCGTTATCATTCCATCGGCTATCAGCGATGCTCCACCAATCATGGCGGGTATTACAAGCCATCGTTTCTGTCGCCGCACCAAAGCATACAGCGAAAAGATACCGCCTTCACCCCGGTTGTCTGCCCGCAAGGTCAGGATTACGTATTTAACTGTTGTTTGCAGGGTCAATGTCCAGATTATGCACGAAAGGCTTCCAAGTATCAGCTCTTCTGAAATAAGACGCCCGTTTGTAATGGCGTTCATCACGTACAAAGGCGAGGTTCCTATGTCTCCGTAAATAATTCCCAGTGCGATAATTAAGCCGGCGGCTGTGACTCTATTGGTCGGTATTTTCACTCTACTTATGTTTGGCTCCTGGTACAGATTTAATTCTGTAGGGATCTGGTTGCAAAGGTATATGCAAAAATTAATTTCGAAGAAATATCTATTCTTCTAACATGTTTGCATCTCTTCCTTTGTGCAAAGGGGCAACCTGTTACCGACCTTGTTCGATCATTTATTTCATCGGAAATATGGACTGACCATTGGCTAAACTTTTACAATGATTTTGAAGTCCAAACTGTAACTTTAATTTGTGAAAAATCAGGGAACTATGATGAAACAATGTACGGTATGCTTCTGCCTTTTTTTGTTTTTGTTTATCGGTAAATCGGGTGTTGCTCAGAAAATTGTTTACTCAGAACCCGAGCGGGACGATAGCCGCAGAATGAATTTTGAAATTATTGGAAAATTCGGCCCCAATTACCTTGTCTATAAAAATCCAAGAAATTTGGATTTTATCTGCCTCTATGATAACGATATGAAACAGGTAGGGAAGGTAGAAATGGATTATATCCCCGATGACCGCCTAATCAATGTAGACTTTTTCCCGTATTTCGATTTTACGTATGTACTATATCAATACCAACGGAAGAATGTGGTGTATTGCATGAGCGTAAAGATCGACGGAATGGGTAAAAGAATTTCCGAACCTGTTGAATTGGATTCTTCGCACCTCGGATTCGCGGCCAACAATAAAATTTATTCTGCCATCACAAGCGAAGACAAAAGTAAAATATGCCTTTTTAAAATTAATAGTAAAAACAGGCAGAATTATGTGCTGACTACCCTCACATTTGATGATAAGCTTTCATTGATTCGGAAAAGCGTAAATGGAATACCGATGGATGACCGCAATGATTATCTCGATGAATTCAATCTTGATAACGAGGGAAACCTGGTATTTGCAAAATACAACAGGTTAAACTCAGACAACATCGTAAAGGCCTCTATGATGATTAAGCCAGGCGATTCTGATTCATTGGTAGAGCATGATCTGAAAATCGATAAGAACCTGCTGGATGAAATACATATTAAGATCGACAACAATAATAAACGTTACCTGGCTACTTCTTTTTATTATAAACAACGGCGCGGAAACGTCGATGGCTTTTATTTTTATATATGGGATAAAAACATAGGTCAGCCCTTTATTGAAGCGGTACTTCCATTCAATGATGAACTAAGACGTGCTGCAAAAGGGGATGCCAATCAGAAAATGGCTTTCAATGATTATTTTATCAGGAACATAATTGTGAAAAAGGACGGTGGCTTTATTGTAGGTAGCGAATCATTCTATACCACATCGCGTTACAATTCATGGAACCGGTGGGATTATATGTATGGAAGCCCCTTTATGTCCCCTTACGATTACTATTATTATTCTCCATACTATAGTAGTCTCTGGGCCCGTTCAAATTATTTCAGGAACAATAATCAGAACGTACGGTCCCATGCAGATAACGTTGTCATATTCTCGTTTGACAAAGACGGCAAGTTGGAATGGAACAATGTTATCGCAAAAGATCAGTACGACGACGATGGCGATTACAGGGTCTCCTATCAATTAATGAATACCGGCGGCCAGTTGCATTTTTTATTTAATCAGCAGGAAAAAAGAATGCTGATGTTGAACGATTTCAGTTTGTCACCTGACGGACAAATCAATCGTAATCCTACTTTGAAGAATTTGGAAAAGGGCTACGAATTCATGCCGAAATACGGTAAGCAGGTGGGAAGCAAACAAGTTATTATTCCATGCATCTTTCGTAATTATATTTGTTTTGCAAAATTGGACTATAACCAATAAAGGTTATATCTTTTAACCGTGATCGGCTTATTTAAACAAAAAACACCAGGTAATCTTTTTGCACTGCTTATTCTCGGAATCCTGATCAAGCTTCCGGTTTTTATTCATCCGCATATACCTGCACCAGAAGCAAAGGATGGCCCTCTTTTTATGGCAATATTGAAAGCAATTTCCAATATTGGCAAAGCAAGTCCCTCGTTTTATTCATTAATTACGTTTATACTTCTTTACACTCAAGCTATATCATTGAATAAAGTAATCAATGATAACAGGATGATGCAGCGGCAGACTTTTTTGCCGGCAATGTCTTACCTCATCGTCACCTCATTGGTTCCTGAATGGAATTATTTTTCTGCGCCATTATTTGTAAATAGTATACTTGTTTTTGTTCTGGATGGTTTGTTCAAAACACAAAACATGCAACAGGCAAAAGGAACCATTTTCAATGTTGGCCTCGGTATCGGTATCGCGTCCTTTATTTTCTTTCCTACGGTCGTCTTTATGATCTGGGCGATCTTTGGCCTTATGCTTATGCGCCCGTTTCGCATAAATGAATGGCTTTTATGCATACTCGGAATGACGGCGCCCTATTATTTTTATCCTGTCTATCTTTTCCTTACCGATCGGTTGAAGCTTGGCAAAATACTACCTTATATAGATATCAGTTTACCGCATTTTAAACAATCCGCCTGGATTGCGGCCAGTTCACTCTTGCTATGCTTGCCATTTATCATCGGTGCATATTATGTGCAAGACAATCTGCGGAGAATGCTAATACAGGTAAGAAAAGGCTGGAGCCTCATTCTTTTGTACCTGCTTGCCGCTATCCTGGTGCCTTTTTTAAACTCTGGACAGTCGTTTGAAAATTGGGTCATCGCGGCGATACCATTGGCTGCATTTCATTCCTGCACCTACCTATATCCGGCCAAACGCATTTATCCGCAAATCTTTTTCTGGATCGTCATAGCATTTATTTTTGTATATCAATACTATACAGTAAGCCCTGTGTGAATTACCTGCAACAAATACAATTACCACGGGGATTATTTGTTATGAATTGGATATCCAGTTAGCCCCGGATGAGTTAAATTTGCACTTTACCTCTTCAAATAATCAGCTATGAAATTTGGCGTTGTTGTATTTCCAGGTTCCAATTGTGACAGGGATATGTATGATGCATTGAAATACGATCTTGGTCAGGAAGTCATCATGCTTTGGCATAAGGATAGGGATCTCAGCCGTTTTTCTACAGAAGATTGCATCGTGTTGCCCGGTGGTTTTTCATACGGCGATTACCTTCGTTGCGGCGCTATCGCACGTTTCAGCCCCATGATGCAAAGTGTAATTGACTTTGCGGGAAAAGGCGGTAAAGTGTTCGGCGTTTGCAATGGTTTTCAGATCTTATGTGAATCACATCTGTTGCCAGGCGCGGTACTCAGAAATAATAACCAGCAATATATCTGCAAGAACATTTTCATTACAAATCATACCAATAAAGTTTATAAAATACCAATAGCACACGGAGAAGGCCGTTATTATGCAGATGAGGCAACATTGGACGAGCTGGAAAAAAATGACCAGGTTATCTTTAGGTATTGTGATGAGTACGGCACCATAAACGCAGCAGGTAATCCAAACGGCGCATTCAGAAATATCGCTGGCATTTGCAATGCTACCCGCAATGTTTTCGGAATGATGCCACATCCTGAGCGGGCATGCTCTGACGTATTGGGAAATACAGATGGCCGCGAAATAATCCGCACCATGATCATGCAGGAGCAACTCGTCTATTAAAATTCACGTCTTCATGGTATTTTGACCAGATTGTTTGCAACCGGTTAAACAATTTGTAGCGTAGCTTGTAATTTTACTTTCGTTTTTATATTTTAACAGGTTACTTGCTTTTAAAATGAGAGTTTTGTACCTGATTAAATCTCTTGCGATGAAAAAACTGATACTTTTTGGCTTATTATCTTCAGCAGTATTGTTTGCAGCAGCACAAAGTCCTGTAAGCTGGACTTTTACAGCAAAGAAAATAGCAGAAAAAAAATATGAAGTGCATCTGACAGCGACTGTACAACAGGGATGGCATCTTTATTCGCAAACTCAACCAAAAGATGCTGTGGTAAACCCAACGAGTTTTACGTTCAGCGCAAACCCTCTGATTGCAACCGAAGGTAAGGTGAAGGAAACAGGAAAGATGGAAAAGTTTCATGATGAGAAACTGGGCGTCTCGGCTAATCAATATGCCAACAATGTAGATTTTGTGCAGGTGGTGAATCTAAAGGCCAAAGCAAAAACAAATCTTGCCGGCGTGGTAGAGTTTCAAACCTGTGATGATAAAAAATGCCTGCCGCCAAAAAAAGTAACGTTCAGCGTGCCGATTATGTAATCCATAAGACATAAATGAAATTATAGAACGGGTACATTTGCAGTGGCCCGTTTATTTTTAAATCTAAATACAAGCCGTAAGTGCGGAAGACTTTCTCAATATCTATACTTCTTTTAGCTTATTCCGTTTTCGCATTTGCACAAGATAGTTCATCTTCAACGTCTCCATATATATGGAAAGCTGCCGCAAAAAAAAACGGTGAAGGCAATTATGAGCTTTCATTTACAACTAACAGTTCAAACGGATGGCAGTTATATGCGCCTAATCAATTATTGAACGAAACAAAGGTTGCTGAACTAATCTTTGCCGATTCAAACATCATGCAGCAAGGCCCATTCGTTGAAACAGGAGACATCCAGACAATCAACAGTACAATTTTCGACAATACGAAAATACAGGTCTATGAAAAGCAATCTGAGTGGAAAGCAACGATTCATATTAATGGCCAGGTGCCTGCACAATTACGCGGTACATTAAATTATACCTATGGTAAAGGAGATGAATTTTATCCTTCTACACCGTTTGCTTTTTCAGTTGCATTAGAAGGAGGTATCGCTTCATCTACTAAAATAAAAGTAGCTTCTATTGATATTAATAAACCCTTTAGCGGATGCGGTGACGAAGGGACTGCGAAAAAAAGTATCCTTACAGTTTTCTTATTGGGGTTTCTTGGCGGATTGATAGCCTTGTTAACTCCCTGCGTATTTCCGATGATACCGGTCACGGTTACCTTTTTTACCAAGAAATCGCAAAGCAGCGGCAAAGGAATTACCAATGCTGTTTTATATGGCCTATTTATTTTCCTGATATATATCCTCATCACAATACCATTTCACGTTGCGAATAAAGCAATCAGTCCCGAGATATTTAATAACATCTCTACAAACGTATGGCTGAATCTCACCTTCTTTGCCATTTTTATATTATTCGCACTGTCTTTTTTCGGGTTGTATGAAATTGGCTTGCCTTCTGGTCTTGCCAATAAGATGGATTCCAGATCGGGGTTGGGTAATATCGGCGGCATATTTTTCATGGCCGCAACGCTGGCAATTGTTTCTTTTTCTTGTACCGGTCCTATATTGGGTACATTATTGGTCGGTGTCGCAGACCAGGGCGCATGGCCACTCACAGCAGGTGCTGCAGGTTTTGGTCTTGCATTAGGTTTACCATTTGCACTGTTTGCCATGTTTCCAAACTGGCTGCATTCATTGCCAAAATCCGGTGGATGGATGACAGATGTAAAGGTTGTTTTAGGCTTTGTGGAAATCGCCTTAGCTGTAAAATTCTTATCCAATGCAGACCTGGTAAAGCAATGGGGATTTGTAAAGCGTGAAACATTTATCGCTCTTTGGATTATCGTCGGTGCGTTGACATCGCTTTATCTTTTAGGGTTTTTAAAAATAGGACATAGCTCACCGGTAAGGAAATACTCCTTTACAAGAATTGCCTTTATAGTGTTATTCGCAGCATTTACAATCTATTTGATTCCCGGCGTTACGAATACTAAAGCAGCAAACCTTAAACTGATCAGCGGTTTCCCACCACCGTTAGGCTACAGTCTTTATAGTAATCCCGTGAATTACAAAAAAGGCTTCAAGCCTCTGGAGAATAATTACACTGAGGCGTTGGAAAAAGCAAGGAGAGAAAATAAACCAGTGCTCATTGATTTTACCGGGTGGGCCTGTGTGAACTGCCGCAAAATGGAAGAAAGCGTATGGACAGATCCTGATGTCGATAGCCTGATGAAAAAAGAATTTGTAGTGGTTTCACTGTATGTAGATGAACGAAAAAACCTTCCGCTAGCGGAGCAGACAACAATAACTACTTCTACCGGTAAGGAAAAAGAAATCGTAACTGTTGGCGATAAATGGGCTACATTCCAAACTGAGAACTTCGGCGCAACATCACAACCGCAATACGCTATCATCAGCGCAGACCAGATTGCTCTTACAAAAACTAAATACTACACACCAAACCCAAAAGAATTTTCACAATGGCTGCAATGCGGCCTTGAAACCTATAGAAAAGGTAAAAATTAAAAAGTAAAAATCGATACGTACATCGATTGAGAAAACGGTAGCATCCATTTCTCACAAATCCCAATAATCCCCCAAATCCCAGTTAAGACAAAAAACCCCGAACTGCAGTCCGGGATTTTTCAATTAGTCGTCACTCTGTATCAGCCGGCGGTGAAAAGGGAAACGGATACAGTAATATATTCAGCTTCTTCATCTCCGAAGGAGATACAGAATGACAAGTTCTTACTTATAATGCGATTTGTTTCTGCACCATCATTTTGCGCAGGTTGATAAGACCATAACGCATACGGCCAAGCGCCGTATTGATGCTGCAATTCGTCATCGATGCTATTTCCTTAAAGCTCATATCCGCATAGTGACGAAGAATGATTACTTCGCGCTGATCTTCGGGAAGACGATCCAGCATTTCACGTACACGGTCATAGCTCTGACGTTTCATCAAGCGGGCATCAACACCTTCCTCTGTGAAGTTCAATACTTCAAAGATGTCTTTGTTGTCACCAGTCTTGATGGTTGGGGTGCGTTTTACTTTACGGAAGTGATCCACGCAAAGGTTATGCGCAATGCGCATAGCCCATGGTAGAAATTTTCCTTCTTCTGTGTAGCGGCCACCTCTTAAAGTGTCGATAATTCTGATAAAAACATCCTGGAAGATGTCTTCGGCCAGATATTTGTCCTTAACTAAAAAGAGGATGGAAGTGTATAACTTGTCTTTATGCCGGAGCACTAATGCTTCAAGGGCATCGAAGTTTCCACTACCGAAGAGATTGATTAACTCGTTGTCTGTTTGTTTTGCAAAGGTTTTCATAAACTCCTTAAAGGTTTAGGTGTTCAGGGATATTGGTTTGGTTTTAAATTATTGGACTGTCTGTTTTGTTTTAAGTAGAAGTGATACTTATAGGCGGGTCACGTTTGGGGTTTATTGTGTTATTTGATTCAGGATTTAAAAATAGCCCTTTTTCCGAATCGGACAAATATTTATTGCCCTTAGCGGTTTTACGATTTATTAAAAACCTGTTAAGAATATTGTTGAAATTAGCTCCAGATAAGGCTTTACCTTCGTTGACGCAAAAAATGGAAAAGCAAATAATAGAGGAAAACCTCGCAGTATCTCCGACCGTAAAAACTGCAGATTCAATTTTCATCAAAGGTGCAAGGGTTCACAACCTGAAAAATATCGACGTAAAAATACCTCGTAATAAGCTCATTGTAGTTACGGGAGTTTCCGGTTCTGGCAAATCTTCTCTCACAATTGATACATTATATGCAGAAGGGCAAAGAAGGTACGCAGAAAGTCTTAGTGCTTACGCAAGACAGTTTCTCAATCGAATGAATAAACCAGACGTTGACTATATAAAAGGTCTTTGTCCGGCCATCGCAATCGAGCAAAAAGTAATCACACGTACGCCGCGCAGTACAGTTGGCAGCATGACAGAGATATACGACTATCTGCGTCTTTTATATGCACGCATTGGTAAAACAATTTCTCCGGTTTCAGGTAACGAAGTAAAAAAAGATGACGTAACAGATGTAGTAAAAGCTATACAGGCATTCCCACATGGAGATCGTGTATTTATTCTTGCTTTATTAAAAAAACATAAGAACCGTGACCTGCGTGAAGAATTGAATATCCTGGTACAAAAAGGTTTTTCACGTGTAGCAGTGCTGCAGCAAACAGCAATGGAAGCAGTACGCATCGAAGAACTACTGGAATTGACTGATAAAGAATTGAAAGCAAAACTTTCCAACGAAACATATATACTTGTTGATCGTATCGTTGCAAAGGAATTTGATGAAGACGATATCCATCGCCTAAGTGATTCTGTCGGCACCGCTTTTTATGAAGGGGAAGGAGACGTTTTTATAGAAGTCATTAGTCCGGAGTCAGAAGACGATAATAAAAAGAAAGATAACAAGAAGTCAGTCTCCCGACTTCGTCACTATAACAACCGCTTCGAATTAGACGGTATACAATTCGAAGAACCCGTTCCTAATCTCTTTTCGTTTAATAACCCTTTTGGCGCATGTCCAACGTGTGAGGGATTTTCGCAGGTACTCGGTATTGATAGCGAATTGGTAATTCCTGATCCAAGATTAAGTGTGTATGATGGGGCTGTAGCTCCCTGGAAAGGTGAGAAGCTGGGATGGTGGCGCGAACAGTTTATAAAAGGAGCAAAGAAATTTGACTTTCCTGTACATAAACCAATCGCGGATCTTACCGCTAAGCAATATGAAGTGCTGTGGAAAGGTAACGAGCATGCACATGGGATAAATGATTTCTTTAAAGAAGTTGAGCAGAACTTATACAAAGTACAGTATCGTGTGTTACTCAGTCGCTATCGTGGTCGTACGCTTTGCCCCGAATGCAAAGGATACCGTTTGAGGAAAGAAGCATTATATGTAAAGCTTGATGATAAGCACATCGGTGAACTGAGTGAAATGCCTGTAAAAGAATTGAAGAAATGGTTTGAGAAATTTTCAGGTAAATTAAGCGAGTACAATAAGCAGGTTGCTAAAAGGATATTGATAGAAATAAATCACCGCCTTTCTATTTTACAAAGTGTAGGACTGGGATATTTAACAGTTAATCGCCTTGCCAATACATTAAGCGGCGGAGAAAGCCAACGTATTCAATTAACAAGAAGCCTGGGTAGTAATCTCACGAACTCATTATACATACTCGATGAGCCTTCCATTGGTTTGCATTCAAGAGATACTGCTAATCTTATAAAAGTTTTAAAAGAATTACGTGATCTTGAAAATACCGTAGTCGTTGTAGAGCATGATGAAATGATGATGAAAGAGGCAGACTATATTATCGATATGGGTCCTCTCGCATCTCACTTGGGTGGAGAAGTGGTAGCAGAAGGAAATTATGATCAGATTATTTCAAATCCTTCAAGTCTTACTGGTCAGTATCTGAATGGTGATCTACGAATAGAACCGCCCAAAAATGTGCGTAAATGGAACCGTTCAATAAAAGTGGAAGGAGCAAGACAGCATAATTTAAAGAATGTAACGGCCGAATTCCCATTGAATGTATTGTGTGTGGTTAGTGGCGTTAGTGGTAGTGGTAAAACAACGCTGGTCAAACAAATACTCTATCCTGCCTTGAAAAAGATCAAAGGTGAGATTGTTGATAAAGTTGGTTTTCATAAAGCAATTGCAGGAGATGTAGACAGTATCGCACAGATTGAAATGGTAGACCAGAACCCTATTGGAAAATCAAGTCGCAGTAATCCCGTAACGTATATAAAAGCATATGATGATATCCGTGAGTTATATGCAAGACAACCACTGAGCAAGATGCGGGGATTTCAACCAAAACATTTTTCCTTTAATGTAGATGGTGGGCGTTGTGATACCTGCAAAGGGGAGGGGGAACAAATAGTAGAGATGCAATTCCTCGCAGACGTGCATCTCACTTGCGAAATATGTGGTGGTAAAAAATTCAAAGAAGAGGTATTGGAGGTAAAGTATAAAGACAAAAGCATTTACAATATTCTCGAACTGAGCGTTGATGAGGCCATCAGTTTTTTTGCAGAAGAAAAGAATATTGTGAAAGCGATCCAGCCATTAAGTGATGTTGGGTTAGGGTATGTAAAACTTGGACAATCATCCGATACCTTATCCGGTGGTGAGGCACAACGTGTAAAACTGGCGTCATTCCTGGGCAAAGGAAAGAACGCTGATAAAATACTATTTATATTCGATGAGCCAACTACCGGCTTACATTTTCATGATATAAAAAAACTGCTCACTTCCTTCAATGCATTGATTGAGCAGGGACATTCGATATTGGTGGTAGAACATAATACGGATGTTATTAAATGTGCAGATTGGGTCATTGACCTTGGTCCCGAAGCCGGAGATGGTGGTGGAAATATTGTTTATGCTGGTGTTCCTTCAGGATTGAAAAAAGTGAAAGAAAGTTATACCGGTCAGTATCTTTAACATCCTGAACCAATAAGTTCAATGAACCAAATTCAGGGAATTTTCATGATTTCTCGGATCTTGTTTGTAGGCAATTCTCACGCTACCATAATACTTCGCTCTTACTCTATTGTTACCTGGCTGCGAAGTCATCAATGAAGTATAACAACAGTAAACCAAACTACAGCATTTATTAGAAAATAAGAATTATATCCTTCATACATATCTGATATTTATTCCGTATTTGGAAGCATGTATGATGCTTGTGAATGTTAGCCATGAGTAAAGTAAGGGTGGAATAAAGGAGGAGTCAGGACGTGGATTGAACAGTATGTCTGCGAGCGCTGAGATAGTTCAGTAGAAGTATCATCAATATACTCAGATCAGATCTGGCAATTAAAAGAAACTCCGGAATTTGCCTCTTGCGACGGTGTTTTCACCAGTGATTAAACGGATGTGGCACTAGGACACTTGGAGGACGCAATTTTTTTTATCGCTGAAACCATTGTCGACAGTGTATTTCGGGCGTTGCAACTTGATTTCTTTTCAAAAAGATTTGGTGGCGAAAAATAGGTGCTTATCTTTGCCGCCCGTTATTTGAATTAAGGGTTGCGCTTTCACAATAAGAACATCAGAATGTTGAACTTATGTGAACAAAACAGAGAATAAAAGTTGGCTGGAATGTATGAAGTTGTTATCTTTGCAACCCGCTTCAAAAAAACGGGAAGTTCTTTACAGGTTACTCGATCATAGCACTAAAAAAACTGAAAATAAATTCAGCAAAAATTTTGGTGATAATGAATAGGCCCTTACCTTTGCACTCCGTTTAAAAAAACGGTGGCTGGTAAAAGCTAAAAGATCTTTGAAAGTTGGGAAACAATAGCACTATATCAACACTATGTGTTGGTAAGAATCAAGGTAAGTCAAGCGAATATAATTTCGATTTGACACGTTAATTTTCTTTAAGAGAATTTACTGTCAGTATCAAACAAAACATTTACAATGGAGAGTTTGATCCTGGCTCAGGATGAACGCTAGCGGCAGGCTTAATACATGCAAGTCGTGGGGCAGCGCAGTGTAGCAATACATGGGCGGCGACCGGCAAACGGGTGCGGAACACGTACACAACCTTCCTTTAAGTGGGGAATAGCCTAAGGAAACTTGGATTAATACCCCGTAATATATCAGAGAGGCATCTCTTTGATCTTATAGCTCCGGCGCTTAATGATGGGTGTGCGGCTGATTAGATAGTTGGCGGGGTAACGGCCCACCAAGTCTGCGATCAGTAACTGGTGTGAGAGCACGACCAGTCACACGGGCACTGAGACACGGGCCCGACTCCTACGGGAGGCAGCAGTAAGGAATATTGGTCAATGGACGCAAGTCTGAACCAGCCATGCCGCGTGGAGGATGAAGGCCCTCTGGGTTGTAAACTTCTTTTATCTGGGACGAAAAAGGGACTTTCTAGTTCAACTGACGGTACCAGGTGAATAAGCACCGGCTAACTCCGTGCCAGCAGCCGCGGTAATACGGAGGGTGCAAGCGTTATCCGGATTCACTGGGTTTAAAGGGTGCGTAGGTGGGCAAGTAAGTCAGTGGTGAAATCTCTGGGCTTAACCCGGAAACTGCCATTGATACTATTTGTCTTGAATACCGTGGAGGTTAGCGGAATATGTCATGTAGCGGTGAAATGCTTAGATATGACATAGAACACCAATTGCGAAGGCAGCTGGCTACACGCATATTGACACTGATGCACGAAAGCGTGGGGATCAAACAGGATTAGATACCCTGGTAGTCCACGCCCTAAACGATGGATACTCGACATACGCGATATACTGTGTGTGTCTGAGCGAAAGCATTAAGTATCCCACCTGGGAAGTACGATCGCAAGATTGAAACTCAAAGGAATTGGCGGGGGTCCGCACAAGCGGTGGAGCATGTGGTTTAATTCGATGATACGCGAGGAACCTTACCTGGGCTAGAATGCATTTTGACAGTGGGTGAAAGCTCATCTTGTAGCAATACACAATTTGTAAGGTGCTGCATGGCTGTCGTCAGCTCGTGCCGTGAGGTGTTGGGTTAAGTCCCGCAACGAGCGCAACCCCTATCACTAGTTGCCATCAGGTAACGCTGGGAACTCTAGTGAAACTGCCGTCGTAAGACGCGAGGAAGGAGGGGATGATGTCAAGTCATCATGGCCTTTATGCCCAGGGCTACACACGTGCTACAATGGAGTGGACAAAGGGCTGCAACATAGTGATATGAAGCCAATCCCAAAAACCACTTCTCAGTTCAGATTGGAGTCTGCAACTCGACTCCATGAAGCTGGAATCGCTAGTAATCGTATATCAGCAATGATACGGTGAATACGTTCCCGGACCTTGCACACACCGCCCGTCAAGCCATGGAAGCCGGGGGACCTGAAGTCGGTAACCGTAAGGAGCCGCCTAGGGTAAAACTGGTGACTGGGGCTAAGTCGTAACAAGGTAGCCGTATCGGAAGGTGCGGCTGGAATACCTCCTTTTTAGAGCTGTAACTTATCAGCTATTGTTTCCCACAACTTTCAATGTCTTTAAAATAAGCTCTTTTCAATTAGATCCTGATGGCCAACTTGGTTTACGGAAATCTGAAGCCAGCCGCTGATTAGCACATTGGCACATTAGAAAACAGATCCGTAGCTCAGCCTGGTTAGAGCACTACACTGATAATGTAGGGGTCAGCAGTTCAAATCTGCTCGGGTCTACTAAATGGTTGAAGGTTTAATGTTTAAGGTTTAAAGTTGAGAAACTTTCCAACTGCAAACTGTCAACTGCAAACTAACAACTCACTATGGGGGGTTAGCTCAGTTGGCTAGAGCATCTGCCTTGCACGCAGAGGGTCATCGGTTCGACTCCGATATCCTCCACAATAAGATAATTTGCAAATTGGTTAATTTGAAAATGTGCAAATTAGAGTTCTTAAAATATTGAGATGTCCGCTAAAGGCGTACAGATTCGAAATCTGAACATCTGCTATTCATTGTCACATTTGCATATTTGCAAATTATCACATTGATAAAGTTCTTTGACATATTGGGAAAATAAATGTTAGAATGACTATCTAATATTATCGATCACAATTTTGAAATATCACACCATTTTTTTGGTTGGTCTGAAGAAATGTGGTCGGGTAACAACTACAAATTAAAAATTAAGTCTCCGATGACAATCGGAGCCTCATATTAATTAAGTTTTTATAAACTTTTTTAAAGCAATTAAGGGCGCATGGTGGATGCCTTGGGTCTGAGAGGCGAAGAAGGACGTGGTAAGCTGCGATAAGCCGGGGGGAGCTGCACACAAGCATTATATTCCCGGATTTCCGAATGGGACAACCCACTATACTGAAGGTATAGTACTCGAAAGAGAGCCAACCTCCTGAACTGAAACATCTAAGTAGGGAGAGGAAAAGAAAACAATCGTGATTCCCTGAGTAGTGGCGAGCGAAAAGGGAACAGCCTAAACTTTGGCGGCGTGCCGCCAGAGGG
Organism: Chitinophagaceae bacterium; assembly: GCA_049840875.1. GTDB lineage: Bacteria > Bacteroidota > Bacteroidia > Chitinophagales > Chitinophagaceae > JAFDYH01. The sequence continues at coordinate 716,533 of JASGJE010000019.1, forward strand.
TTGTAGGACTGCATTTAGAAATCATCATCAAGTCGAATCTTTTGGAAAATTGAGCCATAGAGGGTGATAGCCCCGTAAGCACAAATTGATGAGGACGAGCAGTATCCTGAGTAAGGCGGGACCGGAGGAATCCTGCCTGAATCTGCCAGCACCATCTGGTAAGGCTAAATACTCCTCAGACACCGATAGTGAACCAGTACCGTAAGGGAAAGGTGAAAAGCACCCTAAACAAGGGAGTGAAATAGTACCTGAAACCGTGCGCCTACAAGCGGTCGGAGCTAGGCAATAGTGACGGCGTGCCTTTTGCATAATGAGCCTACGAGTTACTCCTCACTGGCGAGGTTAAGTTCTTATTTAACGGAGCCGTAGCGAAAGCAAGTCCAAACAGGGCGCTTAGTCAGTGGGGGTAGACGCGAAACTTTGTGATCTATCCATGGGCAGGTTGAAGGTGTGGTAACACACACTGGAGGACCGAACCCGTTAACGTTGAAAAGTTCTGGGATGACCTGTGGATAGGGGTGAAAGGCCAATCAAACTGAGAGATAGCTCGTTCTCCCCGAAATGTTTTTAGGAACAGCCTCGGATTATGAAGTATGTTAGAGGTAGAGCTACTGATTGGGCTAGGGGGCTTCACCGCCTACCAAACCCTGACAAACTCCGAATGCTAACATATATCTCCGGGAGTGAGGCTGCGGGTGCTAAGATCCGTGGCCGAGAGGGAAATAACCCAGAATAGCAGCTAAGGTCCCTAATACACAGTTAAGTTGATCAAACGAAGTAGGACTTCTATAACAGCCAGGATGTTTGCTTGGAAGCAGCAATTCATTTAAAGAGTGCGTAACAGCTCACTGGTCGAGAGGTCCCGCACGGAAAATAATCGGGCATCAAACTGTGAACCGAAGCTCTATGATCCTGCCTCGGGCAGTGATCGGTAGGGGAGCATTGAAACCTGCATCGAAGGTGTACGGCGACGTATGCTGGAGCGGTTTCAAAAGAAAATGTAGGCATAAGTAACGATAATTAAGGTGAAAAACCTTAACGCCGAAAGTCTAAGGGTTCCTGATCAACGTTAATCGGATCAGGGTTAGCCCGGTCCTTAGGCAAACCCGAAAGGGGTAGCTGATGGAAAGCAGGTTAATATTCCTGCGCTTGCTATACATTAAAAGTGACGGAGAGTGCTAGTTACATAGGCAGACGGAATTGCCGAGCGGATCCTTCGGGTGAGGCGCAGTAATAAATACTCTTCCAAGAAAAGCGAGTATAGCAACCGGTACCGCAAACCGACACAGGTAGACGGGATGAATATTCTAAGGCGCTTGGGTGAGCCGCGGAGAAGGAACTAGGCAAATTGACGCTGTAACTTCGGGATAAAGCGTACCATCTTCGGATGGTCTCAGTAAAATGGTTCAACCAACTGTTTAACAAAAACACAGGGCCCTGCAAAATCGTAAGATGACGTATAGAGCCTGATACCTGCCCGGTGCTGGAAGGTTAAGGAAGGATGTTCGGAGCAATCCAAAGCTTCTGACTGAAGCCCCAGTAAACGGCGGCCGTAACTATAACGGTCCTAAGGTAGCGAAATTCCTTGTCGGGTAAGTTCCGACCTGCACGAATGGTCTAATGAGTTGAACGCTGTCTCCTCCGCGAGCCCAGTGAAATTGTAGTATCGGTGAAGATGCCGGTTACCCGCCACGGGACGGAAAGACCCCGTGAACCTTCACTACAACTTTGCATTGATTTTGAATTACGGATGTGTAGAATAGTTGGGACGCTTTGAAGCAGTGGCGCCAGCCATTGTGGAGCGGTCGTTGAAATACCAACCTTCTTTGATTTAGAGTCTAATCCCTTGCGGGAAACAGTGCATGGTGGGTAGTTTGACTGGGGTGGTCGCCTCCTAAAGAGTAACGGAGGCTTGCAAAGGTACCCTCAGTACGGTTGGTAATCGTACGTAGAGCGCATTAGTATAAGGGTGCTTGACTGTGAGGCACACAAGCCGAGCAGGGACGAAAGTCGGCTAAAGTGATCCGGCGGTTCTGTATGGAAGGGCCGTCGCTCAAAGGATAAAAGGTACTCCGGGGATAACAGGCTGATCTCCCCCAAGAGCTCATATCGACGGGGAGGTTTGGCACCTCGATGTCGGTTCGTCACATCCTGGGGCTGGAGAAGGTCCCAAGGGTTCGGCTGTTCGCCGATTAAAGTGGCACGTGAACTGGGTTCAGAACGTCGCAAGACAGTTCGGTCCCTATCTGTGGTGGGCGCAAGTAAATTGAGAGGACATGACCTTAGTACGAGAGGACCGGGTCGTACGTACCGCTGGTGTATCAGTTGTGCCGCCAGGTGCAATGCTGAGTAGCTATGTACGGACAGGATAAACGCTGAAAGCATCTAAGCGTGAAACCTTCCTTAAGATGAGTTTACTTTTAAGGGTCGTCAAAGACTATGACGTTGATAGGCTACAGGTGTAAAGGTGGTAACATCAAAGCCGAGTAGTACTAATTGCCCGTACGCTTTAATTTTTTATTCATTTTCTAAAAATGAATGGTATTAGTGAATCGTTCTAACTTTCCCAATATGATCTTATTGATGTAGGATGGCTGATTTATGATGTATGAAGTTTAGTAGTACAATAATTCATAAATCTGGAATCTGACATCGTAAATTCTTATGGTGGTTTTGCCGAGGGTGTTCACCTCTTCCCATCCCGAACAGAGAAGTTAAGCCCCTCATGGCCGATGGTACTGCACCACAATGCGGGAGAGTAGGTAGCTGCCATATTTATTAAGAGCCTCACAGAAATGTGGGGCTCTTTTATTTTCTATCACTTCTTCTGAAGTAGAAATTATACAACAGTCGTTATCGAACGATACAGCATCTGCCTCAGGCGGAGAGAGTAGGTAGCTGCCATACCTGCCGCGAGTTGATTAAGCCGTTCAATTTTATTAGCAATTTCTTCAACTGATCTCTTTACGGTTAGCCAAAGATTGATTTTGCAGAAGTCCTCTGATTCTCTCCCTTATCCCCTTTCGGTTTTGATAAAGGGAATTTCATTAATACTGATTATATTCAGACATACATTCTGCATTTAGAAGTAAATCGATTTCGAATGAAATATAACCAACGTACTAGAAGAAGATCCTTTATAAAAAATTTCACCGCACTTAGCACCGCAATAATTGCTTCTCCGGAATTATTAACTATTAAAATATCCGAATATAAACCTGCTGATGATTATACGATATTATTTCAGGGCGACTCAATTACAGATGGCAACCGGGCAAGGAACAACGATTGGAATCATGTGATGGGGCACGGCTATCAATATATCATTAGTAGTAAGTTGTGGTACGATTTCCCAAAAAGGGGTTTTCATTTCTTCAATCGAGGTATCAGTGGAAATAAAATCACTGACCTTGCGGCAAGATGGCAGACTGATACCCTTGACATAAAGCCAGATTTGCTGAGCATCCTGATTGGTATCAACGACGTAAGTAAGTTTATCGAAGGAGATAACAATTTTACAGCTGTTGAATATGAATCAGGATACCGAACGTTGTTGCAACAAACATTACATACTTTACCTGGAATCCAGCTTGTGCTCTGCGAGCCATTCGTTTTGCCAGTTGGCAGAGTAAAGGATAAATGGCAACAGTATGCTGATGAGGTTAAAAAGCGGGGAGAAATTGTACAGAAGCTAAGTACTGAATTTAATGCCATTTTTGTCCCGTTCCAGGATGCATTTAATAAAGCCTTATCAAGAGCTGAAGCTGATTACTGGATATGGGATGGCATTCATCCAATGCCTGCAGGCCATGAGTTGATGGCTATTGAATGGATGAAAGCAGTGAGTAAGAAAATAAAGAGATTTACTCTCTGATGATGACAAATGTAATCAGCCGATTAGTTGCCTTACCATGAAGCAGTAAGATAGATATTCTTCTATATTGAAAAGAAAAACAAAAAGCACCGGTCATTAACCAGTGCTTTTTAAATAAGATCAATAGATATTTTATTTAGAAGCGGCAGCAGTTTTCTTTGCCAGCTTGCTTTTTAAATTCGCAGCTTTGTTTTTATGGATAATGCCACGTTTAGCCAGTTTGTCGATCATGCTCGCCACTTTCGGAAATTGATCAGCAGCTTCTTTTCCCTTCGCGTCTTTCAGATCACGAATGGCATTACGGGTTGTTTTACCGTAATATTTGTTTCTGTCTCTGCGTTTTGCCGCCTGGCGGGTATCCTTTTTCGTAGCGCTGTGATTAGCCATTAATTTGAAATTTGGACGGCAAAGGTAAGGGATCACAGCGTGAAAACCTTATTTTATCTTGAAAATTTTACAATGTCACGCTTCCCGAACAAGCATCTTTTTATTTTGTTTTATTGCTGGATTTCAACCAATTGTTTCATCTTATATGCAGTATTCCCGCAAGGAGAACATCTGAGATTCGAAGTTTTTGAGCGATATTCGCACTCCGAAGGGTTATTATTTAAAATTTTCAGTGCCAATGAAAGATTTTTCTTACATCACCAGTTCATCTCCCGCTTTTATTGAAAGTCTGTACCAGGAGTTTACACAAAACCCCGATAATGTAGAGCCGGAATTCAGGAAATTCTTTGAAGGATTCGATTTTGCTATTTCTCAAACACCTGCTAACGGCAATGGATCGGCGAACGGATCTGCGGTTAAAGAAAAGAAAGCTACAACAAACAGCATTGCTGTTTCCATAGATGGAACTGACTGGCGCAAAGAGCTCGGCGCCTACAGAATGATATTAGGGTATAGAAATAAGGGGCATTTGATCGCAAAGACAAACCCTATACGCGAACGAAAAGACCGGGATGCTAATCTTACTCTTAAGTTTTTTGGATTAGAAGAAAGTGATCTTGATAAAACATTCCAGGTGGGTGAAAGAATAGGCCTCGGCGCAACGACTCTGAGGAATATTCAGGCACATCTTACTAGTGTATATGCGCATCATGTAGGAATAGAATATAAATATATCAGCGATCAGGCAAAAGTAAATTGGTTGGCGGAAGAAATGGAGCGGAAATTCACCGACCCTGTACCGTTAGATAAAAAGAAAAGAATACTGGAGAAAATTAACCAGGGTGTAATGTTTGAAAAGTTTCTCCATACAAAATATGTAGGGCAGAAACGTTTTTCACTGGAAGGAGGAGAGACAACAATCCCGGCATTGGATGCAATCATAAATAAATCTGCGTATCTGGGTGTAAAAGAAGTGGTGATCGGTATGGCGCATCGTGGAAGATTAAATGTTCTTGCCAATATTATGGGTAAGACATATGAACAAATCTTCAGTGAGTTTGAAGGAACAGGCAAACTTGACCAGACAATGGGTAGCGGTGACGTAAAGTATCACATGGGTTTTGGAAGTGAGTTGCAGACCCCGGAAGGAAAAACAATTCACCTGAAACTAATGCCCAATCCTTCGCATCTCGAAGCGGTAGATCCGGTTGTGTTGGGTTTTGCGAGAGCGAGTGCAAATACACTACATGATGCAGTATATGAAAATGTATTGCCGATATTGATTCATGGAGACGCATCATTAGCAGGACAGGGTATCGTGTATGAAACAGTGCAGATGTGCAAGCTTGGTGGTTATTATACCGGAGGTACTATCCATTTTGTAATAAATAACCAGATAGGATTTACAACTGATTTTGATGACGCCAGAAGCGCCGATTATTGCACCTCATTGGCCGCAATGGTGCAGGCGCCGGTTTTGCATGTAAATGGTGATGATCCGGAAGCAGTGGTAAAATGTGCTGAGATAGCTGCCCGATTTCGTAGTGAGTTTCATTCTGATGTTTTCATCGATATGGTTTGCTATCGCAAACATGGACACAATGAAGGAGATGATCCTAAGTTTACACAGCCGAAGATGTATGCATTGATTGATAAACATCCTAATCCGCGAGAGGTTTACATAAAATATTTATTGGAGAATGGTGAAGCTGATGCGCAGGAACTTGCAAAGGAAATGGAGAAGAAATTCTGGGCAGACTTACAGGATCGCTTAGACGAAGTAAAACAAAAGCCACTCCCTTATACATATCAGCAGCCGGAATTGTGGTGGCGAAATCTCCGCAAAGCAACACCTGAAGATTTTGATGAATCTCCTGTAACTGCCATCAGCGATGAAACATTTAGCAAAGTGTTTGATGCAATGATGAAATGGCCCGATGATTTCAAACCATTGAGGAAGGTTGAAAAAATTATCCAGGATAAAATCAAACTATTTGAAACCGAACAAAAGCTAGACTGGGCATCCGGAGAACTGCTTGCTTATGGAAGCATTCTCGCGGAAGGAAAAGATGTTCGTATGACAGGACAGGATGTTTGCCGCGGCACATTCAGCCACCGGCATGCGGTGTTGGTAGATGAAAATACAGATGCAGAATATAATCGACTGAGCCGCATACCAGGCGCAACTGGAAAATACAGGATATTTAATTCTTTCCTGAGTGAATACGGTGTTTTAGGCTTTGAATATGGATACGGCTTAGCAAGTCCGAATGCATTAGTATTATGGGAAGCGCAGTTTGGTGATTTCTGCAACGTAGCACAATCGATGATTGATCAGTTTATCGTAGCAGGTGAACAGAAATGGAATCGCATGAATGGTATCGTGATGTTGTTGCCACATGGTTATGAAGGACAAGGTCCGGAACATAGTAGTGCAAGAATGGAACGTTTTCTGCAAATGTGCGCCGAATTGAATATCGTGATCACCAATATCACGACTTCTTCGAATTTATTTCACGCATTCAGGCGCCAGCTGGCTTGGCCATTCAGGAAACCATTGATTAATTTTTCTCCTAAAGCTAATCTAAGGCTACCCGCCAGCTATTCGAAGAAAGAAGAGTTTTTGAGAGGTGGCTTTAAAGAAGTGATTGACGATACATTCGCTGATGTTGATTCCGTAAAGAAAGTTTTATTCTGCAGTGGTAAAATATATTTTGATCTTGCAGAAAGGCAGGAGAAGGAAAATCATAAAGATGTTGCAATAGTCCGTTTGGAACAGCTATATCCTTTGCCCGCAAAACAATTGGATGAGTTATATGCTAAATATAGCAAGGCAACATGGTTTTGGGTACAGGAAGAACCGTTGAATATGGGCGCTGCTTCTTTTCTTCAAATGAATTTGAAGAATATCAATTATGGTGTCATCAGTCGTCAACCCTCAGCGGCTACCGCTACCGGTTATGCGAAAGTACATAAGCAGGAGCAGGAAGAAATTATTGAAACGGCATTCAGCATCTAAGCTGCTTGAAAATGAACCGAAATTAAATCTCTGTAATAATATTTTTGATAAGCTATTTACTAAACAGTAAATGGCTTTTTTATTCCTGCTATACAAAAAGAATGAAGAAAGAAAAAGTAGCGCTGACAGGCCTGATTTAACGTGACAGCGACTATTGATAACCAATATATTTAAATAAGGGTATTCACTGAAATTCTACGAAACATTCTATAGGGTATTGCACAAGTAAATTTTCGTGTATACTTTAGATATACGTTTGACGACTTATCAATTCTAAAAAATATTACTTTGGACGGTATCAACAAGACCAGGGCATTGTCCTGGTTTTGTTGTTTAAGGTGATGAGCCAGATGTATGTTACCAATTGGTGAACTTTTATCCCGAGTTATTTTTTTTCTGTAAACTTTCTTTTTTCTGAATTGATTGACTGCCTTTTTCCTTTTCTATAATTTCTGTAGTGACAGCGTAGTCGTTGGGTTTAATCTCCGCTCCATATTTTATCGCATATGCTTTTGTAAACTCTGCGCCGGTATAAAGAATGATTGATGAGTAATATATCCAAACCAGCAAAATTACCAATGATCCGGCTGCGCCATAAGTGGAACCGACTTTGGTTTGAGACACATAAAATGAAATAGCAAACTTGCCAATGATAAATAACACAGAAGTTACAATAGCGCCGGTTAACACATCTTTCCAACGAATAACTGCATCAGGCAATACTTTAAAAATAACTGCAAAAATTAACAGGCAGATACCAAATGTCAACACAAGGTTGATGATATAAAATAGAATAACAGATGCATCAGCATAATGAATTTTCAAACGATTGCTAAGAGATTCTATAATGGCGGAAAATGCAAGAGATACCAGTAATAAAAATCCAAGGCTGATAATCACAGAAAAGGAGAGAAAACGATTGCGAAGAAGCTTTATCAAATTTTTACCGGGCTTAGGTTTCAATCCCCAGATAGAATTAATTGCATCTTGTATTTGGCTAAAAACCGAAGTAGCTCCGACAAATAAAGCTATCGCACCAATGATGATTGCTATAGTGCTTTTGCCAGATAACGAAGCATGACGGATGATATCCTGCAATTGAATGGCGGTATCATTCCCCACAAAATCCTGCAACATAGAATATATCTTTCCTTCTATTGCTTCCCTTTTTAAAAACAGACCACACAATGATATGATGACAACCAACAAAGGCCCCATGGAAAAAACAGTATAGTAAGCCAATGAAGCGGCAAGTCTCGGAATTTTATCATTCGAAATTCCATTCCATGTTTCTTTCATCAATTGCCACAGTGCCCGCATATACTAACCTTATTTTTTAGATCCTGATGTTGTTAAGCTGATTAAAAAACTGTACCAGTAGAAAATTCAGGTTGTTACTAAGATTTCGGTATAAGGATAGAATAGTTGTTGGCACTATTATTTTAGAAATGATTTAAAACAAAAATTATGGCAAAATATTCTAAGAAGGCTGCAGATAAAGTAGAAAAAGTAATGCGTGAAAAAAAGAAAGGCACTTTGAAAAGCGGCCGAAGCGGCAAAAAAGTAACGAGCCGAAAGCAGGCAATCGCAATTGGTTTGTCTGAAGCACGAAAAGCAGGAGCGAAAGTGCCTAAGAAGAAATCATCTGCCGGTAAAAAATCCACTACAGCTAAAAAGAAGAAGAAGTAGTGAGTCAATCGAAGTTTACCAATTCTTGTATAAGATTATTCAACAGGAATTACTTCCATCCGCCACCTAAACTTTTATACAGTGAAACAATGGCCGTTAATTGCTGCAGTTTGTCATTAACGCCATTTAATTGTGCGGCGAGTAAACTTTGTTCCGACGTAAGTACATCGGTATAATTTGCTTTTGATGAATACTTGAGAAGTTCCTTGGTATAGTCAACGGATTTTTCAAGAAAAGCAATTTCCTGTAAACGAAGAGTTTCTTTATCAGATGCCATTTGATAACTGTACAATGCATCTGAAACTTCTTTACCGGCGTTCAACACACTTTGCTTGAAACTGGCAAGGTATTCTTCGCTTCTTGCCTCGGCAGCGGCTAAGCGTTGTTTGTTTAAGCCCTGGTTAAATATCGGCTGTAAAAGGCTACCCGTAATATTGGAAAAGAAAGAAGAAGGATTGAATAACTGACCTACGCTTACGTTACTAAATCCGGCGGCAGCCGTGATATTTAGTGATGGATAAAAATAAGTTCTCGCAACATTGGTAAGTTCAAAGGCATTGCGGAATTGAAATTCTGCCTGCTGTACATCCGGCCTGTTAGCAAGAAGTAACGCAGGTACACCTGTTTTCAGTTCTTGTGAAAAATTCTGATCATCCAGGCTCAGGCGTGCAATAGAGTCGGGGTTTCTCCCCAGTAACACGCTGATAGCATTTTCTGTTTCCCGAATACTTTGTTTGAGATCCGGAATGGTAATCTCTACTGAATAACGATTTGCGGTACTTTGTACAACAGCAGCTCCTGTAACCACATCACTTTCTTTCAATACCTTCATCGTCTCCACTTCCTCTTTGCGAAGGGATAATGTTTTCTCTGTTACGTTCAACTCAGCATCTAGCGCCAGGAGTGAATAATAATTCGTGGCGACATCGGCTATCAACTGTGTAAGCACTGCTCTGCGATAGGCTTCAGACTGAAGGAGTGAGGCCAGTGCGGCTTTTTTAGTGCTTTTTAATTGTCCCCATATATCCACCATCCAACTTGCGTTTGCATTCAACTGGTATGTTTGCGGATAACCAAACTGCGAAGGTGATACGCTTTGAAAAGTTGAAGATGCCCCGGCACTCACCGCCGGGAAAAAAGCAAGCTTGCTTTGTTTGAACGATGCCGCAGCCGATTTTATCCGCGCAGTAGCTATTTTTAAATCTGTATTGTTAGTAATCGCCTCTTCAATTAGTTTCTGCAACAAACTGTCCGTAAATAATTGTTTCCAGGGTAATGACGCAATACTTGTCGTATCAGTGGATGTAATGTCTCTGTAAAGCTTGTTATCTGCAACTCCAGACGGCTGCTGATATGGCTTTGTAATCTTGCACGAACTATAAAGCGTAACCGATATAACTACAGCGGATATAAGTCGGATAGTAAAAATTGTTTTCACTGTGTTCATTATACTGCTAAAAATTCATGGTCATTAAAAAGTGAAATTAATATTATCAAACACCTGCCTCATCTTTTTCAATCAGGTTTCCTTCTGCATCATATTTATTCGCCGGAATCTTTTCCTGCAATGATTGAAAAATGATGAATAATCCGGGTATTACAAAAACTCCAATCACAGTTCCGAGCAACATGCCTCCGATTGCACCAGTGCCGATTGAACGGTTTCCATGCGCTCCCGCACCTGTAGCAAACATTAGCGGCATCAATCCAAAGACAAACGCAAAAGAGGTCATTAATATGGGTCGCAAACGTGCTTTGGCTCCTTCCATTGCAGATTCGATCAGGCTCATACCTTTTCTTCTTCTATCCAATGAGAACTCAACCATCAGGATTGCATTTTTTGCCAATAACCCGATCAGCATTATAAGTGATATCTGTGTATAGATGTTATTTCCGACATTAAACAGTTTTGCAAAAAGATATACGCCGGATAAACCTACGGGCATTGAAAGCAAAACGGCAAATGGCAAAAGATAACTTTCATATTGTGCAGACAAAAGCAAATAAACGAAAACAAGACTCAGTAAAAAGATATAGATCGATTGTGTACCACTTGTTTGTTCTTCACGACTCACGCCGGAATATTCGTAGCCGTATCCAGGTGGTAGTGTTTGTTTCGCAACTTCTTCAATAGCCAATAAAGTTTGTCCAGAACTATACTCTGGTTTAGGCGAACCATTTACAGAAATAGAAGTAAAGAGATTAAATCTTGAAATACTTTCCGGGCCATAAGCTCTTTTTATTGTGATGAACTCTGTAATAGGCGCCATCTGACCTGATGCTGACCGTACGAAAATCTTACCAAGCCCTTCTACATTCGCACGGTAGGAGCTATCGGCCTGGATCATTATCCTGTATTGCTTACCAAACTTATTAAAATTGGAAGCATAGAAACCACCATAATAGAATTGCATGGTATTCAAAATCTCATTGACAGAAATGCCTGCTTCTTTTACTTTGGCCACATTCACGCTTAATTCATACTGCGGAAAGCCAGGGTTAAAAAATGTACTTGCGTACTGAATCTCCGGTCGTTTATTCAATGCCGCAAGAAAATTTTGCGCTACACCATAAAATTCACTAATGGAGTGGCCACCTTTATCCTGTAATTGAAACGAAAAACCACCGGTACCACCAAAGCCGAATATAGTAGGCAGGGAAAGAGGGAAGATATTCGCCTCTCGTATTTTAGCAACTTTTTGGTTGAGGATATTGATCACATCCTGGTTGCTCACACCTTTTCGTTGATCCCAGTGTTTTAATTCAAGTATTACCATTCCATATGAACTACCACTACCTGCAAGAAAATTCAGGCCAACTATTCTGAATACATTCTCTACCTGTGGAATTGTTCTCGCACTATCACTCACCTGGTTCACCAATACTGTTGTACGTTCCATAGATGAAGCAGGCGGTAATGTAACATTGACGAATATGGTTCCCATATCTTCATCCGGCACAAAACTGGAAGGTGTTGTTTTCACCAGGAAATAAAATCCCACTCCAAAGGCTGCGGTAGATAGAATGATGATCCATTTTCTCAGTGAAAGAAAACGGATTGCCCGTGTATACTTCACCGTCATCGCGTCATATGCGGCATTAAACCCTATACTGAATTTTTTAAGCACTCCTTTTTTATCTTCGTCTAAATGTCTTGGTGGTTTAAGAAACATTGCCGCCAATGCAGGACATAACGTTAATGCATTTATTGCCGAGATAAAGATGGCAACCGCAAGGGTTACGCCAAATTGTTTATAGAAGACACCGGTTGATCCACCAATAAAAGTTACCGGTACAAACACAGCAGCCATTACCAACGTAATTGATAAAATAGCGACGGTGATTTCGTTCATCGCATCTATCGCGGCTTTTCTGGGAGACTGGTATCCGTTTTCGAGTTTAGCATGTACTGCCTCCACAACAACGATTGCATCGTCCACAACAATTCCAATAGCGAGCACCAATGCGAATAAAGTAAGCAGGTTAATACTATAGCCAAAAAGATAAAGGAAGAAGAATGTCCCAATGATAGACACCGGTACTGAGATACCGTGAATGATAGTTGACCGGAAGTCTTGTAAAAAGATAAAGATTACCAGGAATACAAGACCAAAACACTCGAGCAATGTGCGTAATACTTTTTCAATAGAAGCGCTGAGAAATTTATTTACATTGACAAGCGTGGTATAATGAATGCCTTCCGGAAATGTTTTCGCCGCTTCTTCAATGACTTTGTTGGAAAGATTGATTACATCCCTTGCATTTGAACCTGCTGTTTGACTGACAGCCATACCAATAGCGGGATGGCCATTTACTGCACTGATATTGCTGTAAGATAATGCTCCGATTTCTACACGGGCAATATCTTTAAGATGCAACAGTTGACCATTTTCTTTTGCTTTGATAACAATGTTTTCAAATTCCTCTACAGTTTGTAGTTTGCCTGTATACCGGATAATATATTGAAAACTCTGGTCGCCATTTTCACCGAATTTTCCAGGCGCCGCATCCATGTTTTGTTCATTTAACGCGGCTGAAACATCATCAGGCGTCAATCCATAAACAGACATCACATCAGGCTTGAGCCAAATGCGGAGGGAGTAGTCTCTGCTTCCAAAAGTAGAAGCGCTACCAACACCAGGTACACGTTTTATCTGCGGAAGAACATTGATGTTAGCGTAGTTCTGCAAAAAAGTTAAGTCATATACCGGGTTGTCACTGTACAAGGCAAATATCAGCAACATACTACTTTGCTGTTTTCTAACGGTGACGCCTACCTTGGTAACATCCTGCGGCAATAAGCTGGTAGCGCTGGAAACAAGGTTTTGTACGTTCACAGCATCTTTATCAGGATCGGTACCAACGTTGAAATATACAGTGATCGATGCGCTTCCATCATTACCGGCAGAGGAGGTCATGTACGTCATTCCTTCCACACCATTTATCGCTTCTTCCAAAGGAACGATTACACTCTTCAAAACTACATCTGCATTAGCGCCAGCATAAGACGTCGATACCTGCACTGTAGGCGGCGCAATGTTGGGATATTGTTCGATTGGCAGTTTTACTAATCCTAAAATCCCCAGCAAAACAATGACCACGGAGATGACTGTGCTCAATACAGGCCGTTCAATAAATCGTTTGATCATATACTAAAGGGCAGGTGATTTAGCGTACACGCTATCTGCATTTATTTGTCTAGGAATAATAGTCATACCTTCTCTCAAACTGATCAATCCTTCCATCACTACTTTGTCGCCTGCTTTTAATCCACTTGTAACGATGAAAAATTTTCCATCATTTGTAGGAAGTGTAGTGATAGCCACATTTTTTATTTTATTGTCAGTTGAAAGGATATACACCAGCTTTTTATCTTGTAATTCATACGTGGCGCTTTGCGGAATTACCAAAGAGGAATCAATAGTGGTGGGAACCCGCACTGTTGCGCTGGCCCCGCTACGTGCAATGCCAAGGGGATTAGCGAATATCGCTTTAAAACTAGCAGAACCGGTTTCTGTATTAATTAAGCCACTCGCCATTTCAATTTTTCCTTTTTCAGAAAACTGTGTTCCATCCGCAAGAACCAGCAATGCGGGAGGAAGCTTTTCAACTCTTTGTTGTATTGAAGCGCCGGATGTGAGCTCGAAAAACTGAAGGAGCTGCTTTTCATTCATTGAATAATAAGCAAACACGTTTCCAATATTTGAAAGTTCCGTAAGCGGCTCGGTGTTGCTGCTATTCACAAGCGCTCCTACTTTGTACGGAATTGTTCCGATCACTCCGTTCTGCGGACTGCGAAGAATAGTATACCCTACATTGGTATTTGCGTTTGCCAGTGTTGCCCGTGCTTGCGCCAGTGCGGCTTCTTTTGCATCAAGTGTATACTGGGCTGATTCAAGTTCGTATTTACTCACAATCTCTTTTTCTACCAGCGGCTTTACTTTCTGTACCTCCATTTTAGCTGCTTCAACGCTGGCTATTGCGCTTTTAATAGCAGCATTGGCAGTAATCACGTCTTGCTCATACTGTGGGTTCTTTATCTTAAAAAGTAGTTGCCCTTTTTTTACGGTTGCGCCCTCTTTTACGTAAATAGAATCGATATATCCATCCACTTTAGGTCTTATCTCAATTACCTGTTGGCCCTGGATAGTGGCGGGATAATCAAGATTCACTTGTGCTTTTCTTGGAGAAAGTTGAAGAATAGCGTAATCCTTCGGAGGTCCTTGATCAAAACCGCCTTTCGGTTGACCTTTGTCACCCGAACCACCGCAGGAGATAAATAACGATGTAAAACAAATAAAAGAAAAATAAGTCGTCGATTTTTTGATCATGGTCTTAGTTTAATCGGGATATAATTCTTCCGGTGAGCATTAGTTGAAAAATGACAGGTAGACGTGGAAAAAATTTTTTGCCATCTGCATTCAAAAAACGCTAAACTCCAAATTCCTGCAAATCTAAAGTATCAGGCTTTAAAATTATCCCTGTCGTTCTTCTCACTTTGCTGAAATGCGATGAAATCGAAAAAAACTGAGATGAATTTGTATTCTTAAACGCCATTGCCTTGCTTTAATGCTACAATGTAA
Organism: Chitinophagaceae bacterium; assembly: GCA_049840875.1. GTDB lineage: Bacteria > Bacteroidota > Bacteroidia > Chitinophagales > Chitinophagaceae > JAFDYH01. The sequence continues at coordinate 731,585 of JASGJE010000019.1, forward strand.
TGACGGAAACGGATCCACAAGATGAAGAAAATAAATAGGCTACCCTGTTTCCGGTAGTAATGTAATAGCCTTGACACTATCAGTAAGTGAAATGGATAGCTATGAAAAATGATAGAAGTAAAATCATTTTAGTATTTTCATCGCTCACCCAAATGATAACTATAACAGTTAATTGAATGGCAATAACGATCACATCTCCTGCTTTATTTGAACTATGTTCTTTCAATGTTCAATCAGCTATAATTGCAGAAAAACTTGGCGTTTATCGCGTTGAACTTTGCGATAATCCCGTACAAGGGGGTACCACACCCAGCTACGGCCACATTAAACAGACACGGCAAAAAATTTCGATTAAACTATACCCGATACTCCGTCCGCGTTGTGGTAATTACTTCTATGATGATGATGAACTGGAGATTTTACGAAATGACATTAAAATATGCCGGGAGCTGGGCTGTGATGGTATTTCAATTGGTGTACAGAAAAAGGATGGGAAAATTGACGTAGAGCGATTGAAAGAATTTGTGGATCTGGCCGGACCAATGGGTGTAACGTACAACAGGGCCTTCGATGCAACACCTGATCCGTTTGAGGCGCTGGAAGATATTATCAAAGCGGGTTGTGAACGAATTCTTACATCGGGCCAGGCGACTGGCGCACCAAAAGCCGGTAAGTTACTTGGTGAACTCGTACAAGCTGCTGGTGATCGGATCATCATAATGCCAGGCGCAGGTATCACTGCTACTAACATAGCAAAGCTTCGTGAGGAATCAGGTGCGAGGGAATTTCACGGATCAGTTCGAAAAGTGATCCCCAATGAAATGACATTCGGTAATCCCAACGTTACTGATTTTGGTGAGGTTTACAGACCGGATGAAGATGAATTGAAAAACATAATTGCAGCATTGCGATAATCCCAGTCAGAAAGAATTTCTGTTGAAAGGGAATCATCGTAATTTCAATAAACGTTTCTATTCCGCACAGAGAAAAATTCTATTTCGCATTTCTATTTAAGCAACGAATAAAATTATCTTATTTAACATAAACCGATGACTATGTTTTCATCTACCTCTTCATTATTGCGTAGCATGGTGATAATTGGATTATTATCCTGTTCGTCTGTCATATTGTTTGCCCAGGAAATACGTTTCGAAAATTATAGTTTAGATCCTGTTCAGGTAACCATGTCGGTTACAACAATTGATGGTAAAAAAGCTGTCAGGGTATCAAGAGATACGGCGACTAAAGGAGCCGATATACCCACATATGTACGATTGAAAAATACCGACGACTTCAGTAATGGCACAATTGAAATAATGCTATTGAGCCGGTTGCTACCCACCGCAGATCCAAGTGCCAGAGGTTTTATTGGTTTAGCCTTCAGGATTAATAAAGACAACAGCAAGTTTGAATCTATTTATCTCAGACCAACTAATGGAAGGGCGGATGATCAACTACGCAGAAATCATTCCACACAATATTTTTCCTATCCCGATTATCCGTTCGATAGATTGAGAAAAGAGTCTGAAGGTAAATATGAATCCTATGCCGATATGGGACTGAATGAATGGATAAAAATGAAGATCGTGGTAAAAGATGCGCAGGCAAAACTTTATCTGAATGATAGCCCACAACCTGTGCTGCTCGTCAACGATCTGAAATTGGGTGCAAACAACAGCGGCGCTATTGGCCTTTTTGTTGATTCGGGAACGGATGCTTTCTTTCGGGATATTAAAATAATAAAAGAAAAATAGTGTTACTCAAAAGTGGCGTAAAAGGTCATCATCAAGATTATACTGCTATACTTGCAGGCATTCAATTTGCATAGAAGAAGTATAAGACCTGATAAAATGAGTAAAACACTTTTAAGAATCGCGTTCGCTGATGATGACCAGGATGATCATCTTCTTTTTTATAAAGCAGTTAAATCTTTCTATTTATCGCCTGTAATAGATTGCTTTTTTACTTCGGATTCATTGTTGAATTTTTACACCAAAAGAGGTAACCCTGCTCCACATATAATTTTTCTTGATAAGAACATGCCGGGGAATTATAACTACGAATGTCTTGCAAGAATGAAAAATAATGAGGCGCTGATGTCAGTTCCTATTATTATTTATTCAACCTCAAGCCATCCTGCAGATGTCGGTAAGGCCAGGCAATTGGGAGCTACGGATTTCATAACAAAGCCTGTTAAATTCAGTGATACGATAGGGTGCCTCCGCAACGCAATAGACAATTTCGTGCCACACAACATTGTGTCACGGAGTTATATTGATCAACCGCAAAATCAATATTAAAGTCTTATACTTTTCAACCACATGATCGGAATCGGAGAGCATAAATTCTGCTGGTAGATTGGAAACTACGAGACTTTATTTAATTATTTTTCTCTACTACTTTTTTCAAGCCATTGAGCATCATTTCCCAATTCTTTTGCGATTCTTCCTTCGATTGTTCTGTTTTGTTCTTATCCTGCGATAAAGTCACCGTGGTGTGACGATTTTGCCCTGAAACATTAATTGTTACCGTATGATAATTATCCGGTTTATCTTCTGCGCCAGACAATGGACTAAAATGACTATACTTCAATTTTTTTTGTGGCTCGATTTCTAATATCTTTCCTTTGTCTTCATACTTCTTCCCTTTTATTTCACCTTTCCATGTAATCTTGCTTCCTTTTTCCCAATCAGATTTTACATCAGCCCCCATCATATATTCCTTGATCATTTCAGGGTTGATAAGGCCTTCCCAAACCTGCTCTGCAGTTGCTTCAATATCTACGCTTGCTTTCGCTGTTAAGTTCTTTTCCATAGTTAAGCTGTTTGAATAAATGCTAAAAAATCTGTGCCATGAGTGGTGAAATCATTGGGCATTTGCATCATTATTGGCGATTTTTTTCCCGCATCTGGAAAATCCATATCAAGGATAGGTTGGAATGATAAATGCAGGATTTTATAATAAATTCTTTATTCACTAAAATGTAACTTATGACAACGAAAGAACACAGCATTGAGGCATTGAATGATCTTGTCAGGATAAATAATGACAGGATTGAGGGCTATAGAAAAGCTGCAGATGAAATTAAAAATACAGATGCAGATCTGAAGGAACTATTTCTGAAGATGGCCGATGAAAGTTATACTTATAAGCAAGAGATCGAAGAAAAGATCGAAAGTTTGGGCGGGGATATAGCAACCGGAACTACAGTATCCGGGAAGATTTACAGAGCATGGATGGATGTAAAAAATACTTTCAGTGGTAAAAACAGGAAAGCCGTACTTACTTCCTGCGAATATGGGGAAGATAAAGCACAGGAAGCGTATGAATCGGCTCTCGGGCCAGATGCTGATCTCAGCGCCGATACAAGACAATTGATCATGCGCCAGAAAAATTCCTTAAAAAATTCTCATGACCTTATTAAACGATCGAGAGACTTGCAAAAAGCTTAGTAGTCGCTAAAATAAAAACCCGTCGAAGGCGGGTTTTTTAATTCTTCATCATATCCGAATAAAAGGAAATCGAATTGTTTTATCTCAATTTATTTTACCGCTTCAATAAAGTCGCTCACAGTTTGTGTAAATAGGTTAGTATCTCCGTTCATAGGTATATGGCCGGAGTTTGGCATCATCACTAAATGTTTATAAGAAGATCCGAGATTATTCAATGCATGAATGCCTGAACCGACGGGTACAGTAAAATCATATTGTCCCCATATCAACAAAGAGGGGATTGTGATTTTATACAACTGATCTGTGAATGTTATTGGTTCGAGTGATTGAAGAAATTGTTTGCCGGCTGAGGTATAATATAGTTTAAAGAGATTGCTGCCAAAAGTTATTGGTGATGAAACGGAAAAGAGCTGGAGTGATGTTTTGGTATGGTTGATGTTCATATAGTCTTCAGCATCTGCCGCGTAGTCTTCGGTTTTAATGCTGATATCCAACGATACATTCGCCGCGTGTGAATCACAATAATCAACGATCTCTGTCCATTGCGGAACATGGTTTCCCTTTGCGATTTCAGAAGTTCCAGTATCAATTAACATTTGCCGGCTCAATAGATTGGTTTCTGGATAGTCATGCGCACCGTCCACTTCAATCCACCCTCGTATATTTTTTTGATTGTCTCCTTTTACCAGGAAGCCGCTTCCGAGTAACCCGCCAAAGCTATGGCCCATCAAAAATATTTCCATGTCGCTTCCATAGCGATATTTAAGCAGGATGATTAACTTTTCAAGGTCTTCAATCATCTGATCCAATGTAAGGTCTGCGTAATTACTATTTCCTGTGGCTACGCCTGCATCCCGTTGATCCCAATAAGCAACTGAATAATTTTTCCAGAGTTGATCAGTTTGAAAACCTGTATAGCGATATGATCCATTTCCCGGGCCTCCATGCAGGTATAATATCATTACTTTAGAAGCCGTGTTGCCCTTCACCCACACTGGCATATCTGCTCCTTTATTACTAAGCCAAAAGATTTCATCAGCAGAGGTTGATAGATGAACAGCTTCTTTTTTACAGCTTGTAAATAATAAGACGGCGAATATCGTCAGTGCTATTCTCATTCTTTTAATTTATGAACAACGTATTTTTCTCTCACCCGCATATTCAGTCGGTCAAGATGATATTTTAATTGTAGTTCAAATGACAAATGTGGCAGAACAAAACTGTTATAAGGATATTGAAACCATAGCGAAGGTTTAATGTCTATTGCAAATGGTTTTGGTTTTTTATTTTTTTCAAAATCATGTCCAAACACAGTTGATACTCCTGTTAGCGTATAAAATCTCCCATAATTTTTCAATTGTTTTACTGTGCCATTGTCATCGACAGAATATACCTGTCCATCGTAAAATGTGCGCAGGAGTCCGACGCTGAGTAGCCATTCAAAATAATAAGGACGGCCTTTATTATATCGTTTACCTATTGACGGAAATAAAAATAAACCGGTGTGGTTAAATGTATATCGGTAAAATCCAACATTGCCATTGAGAACCCAATCCCTGTATTTTAGTTTTACTTTTCCACTGGTGTCAACTCTGCTAATTACTTTATTTTTCAGAGGAAGTTCTATTCCGGCCACAGCGCCGAAACTTTGCGGAAAGTCATAGAAGAAGTTGCCTTGTATGTGCACAGGCATTTTTATTTTGCGCAAACTATCTTGTGCATGTATGTCTGCATTTAAACAACCTGCTAATGAAAACGCACAAAATAAAATCCAGAACCTCTTAATCATACTTAATTAGTAAAACAAAAATAGCGTGTATTCAGGGTTATACCATTAAATTGTAAATACCTGTCTCCGGGATTAGTTTTATGTTAAGAAAATGCCCGCAGTTATGATAGATGATCAGCCCGGTTCTACTGAGAAGGAAATGAATATATTTACCTGCAATTCCAAACTGTTTTAAGATGAAAAAAATTATATTCCTTTCTACGTTTATTGTTCCGTTAGTCATTGCAGCTCAGAATCCTGATTCAACATGGTTTGTGAATAATTACACTAAAAAAGAAGTCAGCATTCCCATGCGGGATGGCGTTAAATTATTTACCTCTATTTATATTCCCAATGACAAAACGGAAAAACATCCGATACTTTTAACCCGAACACCTTACTCAGTTCGACCTTACGGTAAAGATTTCAGGGCTTACTGGCGCAGCTATATGATGCGGTATTGTAAAGAAAATTACATCATGGTAAGCCAGGATGTTCGCGGAAAATATATGAGCGAAGGAAGTTTCGAAGTAGTGCGCCCATTTAATCCCAGTAAGAAAACGGATAAGGATATTGATGAAGCGAGTGATAGTTATGATACCATCGATTGGCTGATTAAAAATATTGAAAACAATAATGGTAATGTCGGCGCCATTGGTATTTCTTTTCCGGGATTTTATGCAACAATGGTAGCGTTGAGCGGACATCCGGCATTAAAAGTCGTTAGTCCGCAAGCGCCGGTCACTGATCGTTTTTTTGGTGATGATGATCACCATAACGGTGTGATGATGTTGATGGATGCGTTTGAATTCCAGGTAGCATATGGTTTTACATCTCCAAGTCAGCCGCCATCGGTAAACGGAGCTTTTGGTACACTACGTATCAATGCGCAGGACAACTATGATTATTATTTGAAAATGGGCGCCATGCCGAATTTCACAAAATTGAGTGGTGACACAATGAAGTTCTGGACTGATATGATGAATCATCCCAATCTGGATGCGTGGTGGAAAGCTCGTGATGCAAGAACCGGTATAAAGGACGTGAAACCGGCAATGCTCATTACGGGTGGATTGTTTGATGCTGAAGATGGCTATGGCGCATGGAACACTTACAAAGCATTGGTAAAGCAAAGCTCCGTAACCGTTAGTAAACTGATTATGGGCCCTTGGTATCATGGTCAGTGGGCAAGCCATGATGGCACTCATTTAGGGAATGTTCGGTTTGGAACTAATACTGCGCAATATTATCAGGATATGGAAGTGCCTTTCTTTAATTATTATCTCAAAGGGAAAGGCAGCGATGAATTACCAAAAGCAACTATTTTCTTTTCCGGCGAAAATAAATGGCGAAGTTTTGACGAATGGCCGTTGACAAGCGCTGTAGCTTCGCCAGTTTACCTGCAACAAAACAACAAATTGTCATTTACTCCATCAAACAGTAAACAAGCCACGTTTGATAGTTACATCAGTGATCCAGCAAAACCTGTTCCCTATGCAGAGAAAGTACACGCTGACCGTACGAGAGAATATATGGATGATGATCAGCGATTTGCTTCCCGTCGTACGGATGTGTTAACTTATTCGACGGGTATATTGAACGATGATATAACTGTAGCAGGACCAGTAATTGCTGACTTGATGGTAAGTTTGTCAAATACAGATGCAGATTTCATAGTTAAACTGATAGACGTATTTCCAGATGATACGCCTGTCGATTCTGTTACGGACTATCCGATGGGCGGTTACCAGATGCTGGTACGTGCTGAAACGATGCGAGGGAAGTTTAGAAATAGTTTTGAAAAACCCGAACCGTTTGTCTCTAATAAACCGACTGAGGTAAAATACACAATGCCCGATGTTGCTCATACTTTTAAAAAGGGACATCGGCTGATGATACAGGTTCAAAGTAGTTGGTTTCCTCTTACAGATTTAAATCCTCAAAAGTTTTTACCAAACATCAATAAAGCAACTAACGCTGATTTTGTAAAAGAAACGATCAAGATTTATCACAACAGTTCGAAGATTATATTACCTGTGATTAATAGTGATTGAAGTATGAGATAATGATCCCCTAATTCAACGCTTGTTTGCGAAATTGATTGGGGCTTAGGCCAACTTCTTTTTTAAACAATCGTGAGAAATACGGCAGATTCTCGAAACCAAGTTTATATGCCGTTTCAGAAATGGATAGATCTGGCGCTGCCAATAAATTCTTTGCTTCGCTGATCAGAAAGATGTGTATTAATTCAATAGCAGTCTTACCTGTTTCTTCTTTAAGCAGATCGCTAAGGTAACGTGGCGATACGTGTAGGGCAGATGCCATATAGTTTACTGTAGGTAGTCCTTGCGCTTCAACAAGACCCTGTTCAAAATATCCTGAAAGTGTATTGTTGAATTTCGAAACAGTATGACCAGAGACAATATTACGATTAATGAATTGCCTCTTATAGAAGCGTTGCGAGTATTTCAATATTGAGTCAAGGTGTGCAAGAATAATATCGCGGCTATACTCGTCAGTATTATTCTTGTACTCACCCTCTATTTTAAAGAACAGGTCCCAGATGGTTTGCTCTTCCTTTGGCGAGAGGTGAAGGGCTTCGTTCGCGATGTAATCAAAGAAGCCGTATTTTTTAATCTCTGAATGAAGAGGATGGCCATTCAGATAATCTTCATGAAAGAAGATCATAAAGCCATCTTCTTCAAATTCGAGATCCTGGAATTGTATAAATTGTTGCGGCCGCACGAAAGACATAGAGCCGTTTTCGTGATCATATTTTGTGCGCCCATACCGGATGATACCTGATTTCAGTTTTTTAAAACCAATAAAATAAAAATCGCTGGTGAATGCTCTTTCTATGGGTAAACAATTCAGGTCGCAGCGTACAGGACATATCAATGTATGTTCGGGTGCTGGCCAATTGTTCGCGGCAAAGAAGGAGTGAATCGTCTTAAAATGGTTCATCCGGTTTAATTTACTTTTTTATTTTCCATGTGCGGCAGTAGCAACATCTGACCATTCTTCCCATGTAGCTAATTTATCAGCGTAAACTTGTTTAGCAAAAGGGTAAGCTATTTTTCCCAAGAACAATCTCAGAGGAGGATTGGTTGAATCTACCAGTTTAAGTATACTGCCGGTTGTTGCTTCAGGTATGCCCCAGCTATCCTCTGTTATCCCTTCGCTAAATGCTTTCTTTACTGGCTCGTATTCTTTCAGTGGTGTGGTTTGACTGGCTGATGCGCCACTCCAATCTGTTGAGAAGCCATTCGGTTCAACCAATGAAACATTAATACCAAATCCTTTTACTTCAGTAGCCAATGTTTCACTCAAACCTTCCACAGCAAACTTTGACGCGTTGTAAAGCCCGAGTATTGGAAGTGTAACAACTCCCAACAGGCTTGACACTTGTATAATGTGGCCACTACCTTGCGCCCGCATTACAGGAAGCGCCGCCTGGGTAACCCATAATAAGCCGAAAAAGTTTGCTTCCATTTGCTCACGGGCCTGCTGTTCAGATGTTTCTTCAACGGCTCCAAAGAGCCCGTATCCTGCGTTATTTATAACAACATCCAGTCTTCCAAAATGTTCTTTCGCCTGCGCAATGGCTGCAAAACTCGCGGATCTGTTTGTAACATCCAGTCGTATCGGAAGCAATGTATCAGGGTATTGCTTTTTGAGATCGGTAAGAGCCTCAAGGTTGCGTGCAGTAGCGGCAACTTTGTCGCCGCGTTTAAGAAATGCTTCAGCCCAGAGTTTTCCAAACCCACGTGAAGCTCCTGTGATAAAGATAACTTTTGCCATGTTCATAATTTTTATGACTCAAAATTATCAGTATGGCAAAGCGATGTGTTAGCACAAAAGGCGGAAAGATTTATACAATTTTACGTATTGGCAAAGTACACTTTCAAAAGCAGCAATTTCAAAACAAACCAACGGCTTAAAGGAGGGATAACTGTAAGCGGCATACTTATTCACAGAAATAGGGAAGGGATCCTGTTTTTATTTTACTTCTTGCTTCAGAGAGAGGGAATAATCAATACAACAAGGATATTCCCTCACACCCCATGTTATAAGCATGGCGAAAAACTTACTTCTTAACATCTATTTCCACCGCGCCTGATTTTCCTTTCTCGCCATACTTCCTTGCTGCTTCTTCAGGGTTAAGCTGAATAAATGTATAAGTCTTTGCTGCGAGATCAACAGTGCTGTTAAGAGCGATTGCTGTACCGTCAATAACAACAAGATGTACGTTATCGATAAAAGAAAACTTACCACTACCCGTAAAATGTTGCGTATTCAGGTTAACAACAACGTTACTTCCGCTCACACCGATAGAATAATTTTCCGCTTTCCATGATAATTTGGAAGCATAAATTGTTCCAGATACGGGCACTGTTATAATGGAAGTATCGGTTCGATGATCGGGTGTGGTCACTACAACCTGGTGTGGGGTTATTGTTGGCAAAATACTTGGAGTGATTTGCGGTGTTGCAGGAGCAAAGCTTGATAGCAGCACGGCACCGGCAGGAATTAAGCGTTTCATATTTTCTGATTTTTTAGTTTGTTCAGGTATGATGCTGTTTCCGTTTGCCGTTGCAGTTTGTGTAGCAGAAATTTTATTTTCAGTCGGGTTAACTGAAGTTGAAGCGCCGGTTGATATCATTGTATTGTCTTTACGCATGCCGAAGTAGCTTATGCTTATTGCAACTATACCAACTGTAGCAACTTTCAGCGCCGTAGTAACGTGGCTATAGCTATTGTAGTGAATAATAGAATTTACCTTCGTATTGATAGTACTATTCCTGCTGATATTAAAATACTTCGCGTGTCGCGGCTGAATAGAAAAATCATGTAACTTTTTCATACGGGAAATGTTAATATGCCGCGTTCCGTAAAATAGCGACAGCAGCATGATTCCCTTTTTATCGCGGCTTTTGTTTTTGGCCAGTAAAAGCCGGATCTTTTTTTTCGCTCTTGCGAGGTGTGATTTCGAGGTGCCTTCGGCAATACCCAGTTGTGCGGCGATTTCGGCATGACTAAAATGATCAATCATGAAGAGATTAAATACAAGCCTGTGATGTCCTGGTAATTGATTGATGATGTGTAACAACTCGTTTTTCGTGATTGAGGTGTGTTGTGGTTCCTCCATTTCTTCCGCGATAACATTATCGGATAAATGATAGGAAGCGAAAGCTTCAAATTGTCGGACCTTTTTTTGCGTACGGATCCATTGTAAACTTTCATTTACGGCAATTTTGCGCAGCCATGCTTCGAGTGGCCCCTGGTTTTTAAAACCTGGAAATTTATCGATTGCGATAAGAAAAGCATGATGGGCGATGTCTTCAGACACCTGCCTGCTGCCTGTATACCGGTAGCAGATACCGATAAGTTTTCCAATATTCTCCTGGTAAATGTCTTTCCAGAAGTTTTTCAACAGTTGATCCATAGCTGATTCATCCAATCTGATGATGCAGGAAATGTAAATGGTGGCAGTAAAGCGAAATAAATTTTTATAAAGATAATTTCTTCTGTATCTGGTTTATAAAAAATTAAATACCTTAATTCTGAAACAAACCAGCACTACCACGATGAGTGAAGAACTGAAATCTGACATGCCTGAGAGCGATGAGGAGTCGCCGCCAAAAGACGACGGGCAGCAACAAAATACCGAGAGTCCGCCGGCAACGACTGAAAAGCCTGTCAGTAAACCTGAACTAACATCAATTCCTCAACCACCAACATTAATGGAAGTACATCATCCCCATCATCCGACGCACAAAAAAAAGTGGTCTGAATACCTCCTTGAGTTTTTTATGCTTTTTCTCGCGGTATTTCTTGGTTTCATCGCTGAAAATATACGAGAGGAATCAGTTGAGCATCATCGTGAGAAGGAATATATTCATTCCATTTGCGAGGATATAAAATCGGACACGTTGCAATCCGGTCGCGTACTTTCAAGGTTAAACAAAACATTAGTGGGTTTGGACAGTATCATGGATGCGCTGTCATCACCTGAAGTATCGACGAATTCAAATAACGTCTATCGCATCTGGAATAAATATATTGGTTTTGCCGATTTCGTATCAAATGATGGAACGATACAACAATTGAAAAACAGTGGTGGGTTGCGTTTGATCCGTAATAAAGCGGTAGCTGACAGTATCATGAAGTATGACGCTTTCGTAAAAGCTTTTAATATGCAGGCGACGTTAATGAATGGCGCTCTTGCCGATCAGCATATTTACTCTCAATTATTCGATTTCATCAGCTTGAAAAAGAATCCTGATTCGCCGGTCCCCTTGACTGAGCAGGGTAAAAAGATGCTGAACGAAGCATATGCGAACCGGAGGGTATGGAAATACGGTATCGGTTCTTTAGTCTATCGCCTCGAAGATGTATATAAAGAAGGTAAAAGTATCCTGAAGTTTATTCAGGAACAATACATGGATGAGTAACCGGCTGTGGACTGCAAATAAATGAAAACATATAGGCTGGAAATACAGCAAAGAAACTTACAATAAAATCACTTACCATGATAAGAAACCATTTACCTGGAGGCTTTCTCCTTTTGATTTTATTTTTTGTGGAATCCATCAAAGCACAGCAAAATAATTTTAATGAAGATTATTCTCCCTATGTTATAGAGATAAAAAACTGGAAGGGTAAAATTTTACGTGAAGGCCCACCAATGCCTGACAGTAATGCAAAAACAATTTTAAAACCTTCAACAAAGATGATTGAACGGCCTGGCGGCTTGATACCACTGAGGATTTTCAAACCCGCCAATATTCGAGCTGTTGTTTTGGATATTCATGGCGGTGGCTGGAGTGCAGGAATGGCTGCTTTCAATGATAGGTATAATGATGAGTTGGCAAGAACATGCAGCGTTGCGGTGGTAAGTGTCGATTACCGATTGGCACCTGATTATCCTTTTCCTGCATGTATTGAAGATTGCTATGCGGCAGCAAAATGGATAGTAGACAACGTGATGAAGGAGTTTAAAACAGATAAGATGTTCATCGCGGGTGGATCTGCAGGTGGTCATCTCGCTGCTGTCACTACACTTTATGTGAGAGACTCATTGCATGCAATCAATATGGTGAAGGGAGTGAACCTGGAGTATGGGTTATATGACTTTTCTGGCACGCCTTCATTCAGGATGGCTACTGATTCTACGCCATTCCTGAGCCGGCAGATAATAGATATGACAGTTGAAATGCTTATGCCTGGCTGGACTATGGATCAAAAGAAAGACCCAAAATATTCCCCTTTATATGCTAACCTGCATGGCCTGCCGCCAGCAATCTTTACCGTTGGAACGGCCGATCCCTTGCTGGATGACACTTATTTTATGGAGGCAAGGTGGAGAGGTGCGGGCAATAAAACATATCTCGCTGTTTACCCGGAATGCCCACACGCATTTGACAGCCTTCCAGTGAAGATGGCGGACATCGCAAAGGCAAAAATTTTTAAGTGGATTATTAAGCAGCTCGACTAACGCAGAAATTGCGATACCGACATTGCATGCAGATCAATTTATAATTTGATAGAACAGGTAGACCTGTGCGAAAGGGAGCAATCTCATTTCTATATGCATCAGGATTCGTCACATCATTTTTATTATTCCGTTCGGAGTGATTTCACCGGGTTTGTGTTCGCGGCCTTTATAGATTGAAAGCTGATAACAATAAGTGCAATTACCAAAGCCGACATCGCTGCAATGAAAAAGACTGTCCAGCTCATTGTGATGCGGTATGCAAAATCCTGCAACCAGGCATGCATGGCGAACCAGGCAATAGGAAAAGCGATAACAGCCGACAGCGCTACTAATTTCAGAAAATCCTTGGAAAGTAAAAGAGTGACCCCCTGCACTGATGCTCCGAGAACTTTACGGATACCGATTTCCTTACGGCGACGTGCAGCCGTAAAAATAGACAGGCCAAATAAACCGAGGCAGGCAACAAATAGCGATAGTCCTGTAATAACGCCGAATATTTTTCCCATTCGTTGTTCGGATCGGTAAAGAGAATCAAAATCTTCGTCCAGAAAGCTATAGTCAAACGGGAGACCTGGTGCAAATTTCTTCCACGTGCTTTCTATAGCGGCTACATCCGGGGCCGCAGATCCGCCACTAAGCCTGACCGTTATATAGGAAGAGTTAACATAGTAGGTTTTAGAAGAGTTATGAAACAATGCAAAAGGTTCGACTGCGTCATGCAGGGAAGAAGTGTTAAAATCTTTTACAACCGCGATGACTTTAAATTTCTGGTCGTTGCCGGGATAATCGAGAATCTTACCCACAGGGTCCTTCCAACCGATTTCGGTGGCTGCTTTTTCATTAAGAATAACTGATGCAGAATCATTAAATGCATCGGAGAAGTTGCGTCCCTTCAGCACTTTAATTTGCAGAGTGGGAATAAAATGTTCGTCAACCATATAAGACGACAGGCCGAGATCCGTGATAAGGGGCTTGTCTGTCTCAACAGCTTCCGGAACATAACCATCTCCGAAATTACCTTTTGTAGGAATACTGCCGGAGCGGGATGCTCCTGCAACGCCTGCAAGCTTGCTCAATTCAATCCGGAATGGTTCTTCATTATTGCCAAGCCGTGCAGTATTGGCGATCTCAAGCACTCTGTCTTTATTCAGGCCCATGTCTTTATTCTGGGTGTACCGGAGCTGTTGGAATACCACGAGTGTGCAAATGATTAATACTATCGATACCGTAAACTGAAAGATGACGAGCCCGTTCCTGATGAAAAGATTTTTGAAATTGTTTTTCAAAATGCTTAACCCTTTTAATACCTGTACGGGGTTAAACGAGGTAAGGTAAAATGCAGGATAGATTCCTGCTAAAAATCCGATCAGCACACATAGACCCGTTATTGTAACGAAAGTAACCGGTGAAAGCAGTGAACTGAATTCAATCGATCGACCTGAGATATGGTTGAATGATGGCAACAGGATAAAGGCAAGAATGAATGCCGAAAGTGCGGATATAAAACTGTATAGCATCGCTTCTGACAGAAACTGCCTGACCAGTTGCCTTGACTCAGACCCCAGCACCTTGCGTATTCCGACTTCTTTCGCTCTTGTTGAAGACTGGGCTGTGGAAAGATTCATAAAATTTACACAGGCAAGAAAAACGATGAATACGCCGATCGCGGCAAAAATGTAAATGTATTTTATATCGCTCAGCGTTGTGAGACGGGCCGGCACTTCATCCGGTAATGCGTGCAGATGAAGACGGGTAAATGGCAACAGGCTGAATTCGAGTTTGCCTCCGTTCTTTACATACTCGTCATAAGATTGTCCGTATTTTTGATTAAACGCATGCAGGCGAACCATCTCTGGAAATTTCTGTTCGAGTTTTGCAAGAGAAGCTTTGTCCACAGGAACAGTTGATTTCAACCTGACATAAGAATTAACCTGCAGCCAGAACCAGTTCCAGCTTCGTTTCTTCACTTCTGCATATGCATGGATAGGGACAAGGATATCGAATTGAAAAGTTGACTGCGAGGGAAGATCTTTAAGAACGGCGGCGACGATAAAAGGTTTCTTTTGCACATCAAAGAGCAACACTTTACCGAGAGCCGGAGACTTGCCAAAATATTTCCGGGCAATGGACTCCGTGATCACAACGGCATCGGGTTGATGCATGCAGTTTCCGGCATTCCCTTCGAGGAGAGGATAGTTGAAAATCTGCAGGAAGTTCGAATCAACCCCCCATACGTGCGGTTCCGTGAAATAGCTTTTTGCAGAAGGATTGGCTTCATACCGCACCAGCACATCACCGGGGCGGTAAATACGCGTATAACTTTCTATCTCCGGGTACATACTTTGCATAGTAGGAGTGACGGCAGGGGCCGTGTTACCACCCGTCGCAGACAGAACCCCTTTGTCAGTAGCGTACATATTTACCTGGAAAATATGATCAACATTGTGAAAGAATTTATCGTACTGAAATTCATCACGGATATACAGAATGATAAAAAGTACCGCTGTTATCGCAATGGATAGCCCCGACATATTAATCAGGCTTACCAGTTTATGGCGCTTGATATTTCGCCATGCTATTTTAATATTGTTACGGAACATAATGTTGTGATTTAAAGGTTGAGATTGTTTGCCGTTTCGTATAAACCGGGGCCGGAAAAGAATAAGAACTTCCCATATAAATAACAGGTCGGCTTTACGCTTTCCATTTTTGTGCAAGCGCTGATGAAAGAGTTCCAGCAGATCACCTTCAATATAATCCCTGAGAGAAGGCTTGCAATACCATCGGAAGAACCTGTGAAATAACCGGGGTGGCTTTACATCATTCATACACTACACTTTTTTGATACCGAACATTGTTTTCGGAAGCGCATGCCAGAGATTGTTGCGTGTATCTTTTGTATACTCCAGCGCTTTTTTGCCCAATGCAGTTACTTCGTAATATTTTTTTGGCCTGCCTGCACGTTCAGCGGTTCCTTCGCCTTCATATGAGCGGAGGTAATCTTTATCTTCCAGCCGGAGCAATGCCGTATGCAAAGCCCCGATACTAACCTTACGGGCTAATCTCCGTTCTATCTCTTCCTTTATTGCTACCGCATAAGCATCACCAAATAAAATACCTGCAGTAAGAAGAACTATCTCTTCAAATTCACCCAAGCGGAATCTTTTCATAGACAATAATAATTTCCTAAATGTAGTTAAATTATAGAAAACACCCATGAAATTTAATCCGTTTGTTTATCTATTGAAAAAAGGCTGCCTTACTGTAAAATGTTTAGGGCTTAAATTTGTAAACAATGCTATTCTGTATTGATAAATGAAACAGTAAGCAATAAGCTGATGAGATACCTGCAATTAATTATACTTTGTTTTACCTGGATAATGCTGCAATCATGCGGTCACAAACCCTCACCACCTTCTGCTGAAGTAATCGGGCAATTGGGACTAAAGAGAGGTGACATTATTTCCTGCGGTGCCCCCGGCGGGCAATTCGGATCAGTCGATTTCGGGATGACCTGCGATTCATCCGTCAAAAAAGATTTTAATCTTGCGATTGAATTACTGCACTCTTTTGAATACGACGAAGCAGAGAAAATGTTTGCTAAGATTATCACAGTATATCCGGCATGTGCGATGGCGTATTGGGGTGTGGCCATGTGCAATTTTCATCCTCTATGGACGCCACCTAGTGAAGCTGAATTAATAAAAGGGAAAAAGGCCTTGGATATTGCCATGAGCATCGCAAATCAATCTACACGGGAAAAAGCTTACATCAATGCACTTGAATTGTTTTACACCGACTGGGACAAAAAAGATCATCATACCCGTTGTGTTTTATTTGAAAAAGCAATGGAATCGTTGCACAGCAGCTATGCGTCCGATAATGAAGCGGCCATTTTTTACGCATTGGCATTGGATGCATCGGCAATTCCCACTGATAAGACCTATGCAAATCAAAAGAAAGCAGCAGCCATACTCAATACTTTGTACGCGAAAGAGCCAAATCATCCCGGTATTATCCACTATCTGATTCATACTTACGACTATCCCGGATTGGCAGCACAGGGTTTGGAAGCTGCAGAGAAATACGCGGCTGTCGCACCTTCTTCCGCACACGCTTTACATATGCCATCCCATATCTTCACCCGACTTGGTTTGTGGGATGAGGTAATACTTTCAAATCTTCAGTCTGTGGATGCGGCAAGATGTTACGCAGAGCAGGCGAAAATTGCAGGCCACTGGGATGAAGAGTTACATGGCCTGGATTACCTGGAATACGCATACCTTCAAAAAGGGGACAATCAATCCGCGAAGCACGAAATTGATTATCTCGATAGTATAAAATCTGTTTACCCGGTTAACTTCAAAGTTGCCTATGCATTTGCGGCTATTCCTTCGCGTTATGTACTGGAAAATAAGTTGTGGAAGCAAGCGGCAGTAATGGCATTGCCTCAAAAAAATTTTTCCTGGAGCCAGTTTCCCTGGCAGGAGGCGATTGTTCATTTCACAAGGCTAATCGGCGCCGCACATATTCAAGATATAGCTATGTCGGAGGCAGAGCTTAAAGCTTTAAACAGACTAAGAGATACCCTGGTGCATCAGAAAGACAGCTACAAAGCAAACCAGGTATCCATACAGATAACAGCCGGAGAAGCATGGATAGCTTTTGCTAACGATAAAAGGGATTCGGCGATCACTAGAATGCAGCTCGCAGCAACTATGGAAGACAATACCGAGAAACACCCCGTTACACCGGGTGAGGTAATTCCTGCGCGGGAATTACTTGCTGATATGTTGCTGGAAGATCGCCAATATAAAACTGCAGAGGAGGCTTATGAAAGAATATTGCAGAAAAGCCCAAATCGTTTCAACAGTTTATATGGAGCAGGTCTCGCAGCTGAAAAATCAGGTGACAATAAAAAAGCAAGCGAATATTTTTTAAAACTATTGTCCCAATCAGGGGGCAATACTATTCAACGACCTGAACTTAGTCACGCTATGTCATTTACAGGTAAATAACCCATTGTACTATAGTCACATTTCTTAATGAACTTCGTTAGGTTCTATAAAATAAACTCATCAACTTCGTGAACTTTTGAATCTACCTGCTTGGGGGTAAAAGTTGCGATTTTTAGTGCATGATCTATAGCGCAATTACACTGAATTCTGCAAATTTCTTTAACTAACTAATGATTTTACAATGTCAAGTGCAACTTGCAACAAACCCAATGTTGGCAGCAGTTAAAAGTCGTTGTATATTTGATTCTTCGTCAAAATTTTGGTTGTTAGAATTTTCAGTTCTTTAGTTGTACACTTATCTTCGTAAATGTTGTGTAATAAATTTAATATTTCAGGAATTTCATTTTCGTTATCGATTATAATATATGAAATGTCTTTATGTGAAAATTTTAAATAACAGGTTTCAACTAGCTTGTTATATTTCAATTTGTTTTTAGTATACTCCGAAGAATGTATTATCCAAGGGGCATTTCCAATTTCTTCTTTTTTTGCAACATATCTCCATTCCTTTTCATCATAAAACCGATAACTTTCGGATTTAAATTTACCTCGTTCTAAAGGTCCTTCATAGTTTTTGCAATAGGTAATTAATCTTGTGATAAAGTTAAAATGAGCTTGTACATCCTCGCTAAATCCTTTTTCTTTTTGTCCATTTTCTTTTAGATAATCGAGGATTAAATTGGCTTGGGTTTTAAACTCTTTTGATAACCTTGATTCTCTTTCTAAGTAAAGTACTGGATTTAATTCTGATTTTTTTGCCCAAGATTTGCTTAAGCCAATTCCATATTGCCCATAAGAATCAATGTGATTCTTGACCTCTGATAACGGGATATCGCAGAATGAAACAATAGGGATAGCCGCCAAAAGTGAATTATTTAAAAGTATATCCAAAGCTTCAGAGCAATACTTTAAGCGAAATCCTTCACATTCTAATATTCCTTTTAGATTATTAATTTCCCCAGTGTAATGAATAACTGAATTTGTACTTATCGCCATAGTATTGAAATGTTCAAAAATTACATTTCATTGAGCAGGGCTTGCTGCTGTACTGGTATTTTATGATATCCAGCCCGGAACTGCAGCCGATTTAAAGATACTGAAGTTGAAAATATATTCTGTTGCTCATCTGTGTTGGGTCAGCCGGATATGTAGCTGATAGTAGCACTAAGATGAGGATATAGTCGTTGCCCCTGCTGACGCAAAACTGCCTGTTGTGTGCAGCTATTCGTCATTTTAGATAAAAGAATTCCTGAAAAACCCATTTGTCGCAGTTAACAGGAATTAGGCTCGTCTTGTATTTTTGTTTTGTCACCCAATCAGAAACTTGTTTTTTCCATTTTGGGTCGTCTTGCTCGTTTTTATTTACACTTGCTGACAATAAGAAAATTTCGCAATTGCCTTTTCGGTCAATTGTTCCGTAAACCATTATGTAGAACTTGCAGCTATCATAATCTCTTACTTCAGTTTTGTTCAGACCTTTCATTAATTCAGTCCTGAATTTTTTCCCATTAACTAAGTCCGGAAATTGATAACCTTCAGGATATTTTATCTTGTCATAAATTATAGATTTTAACCGTGGTAGCTTCTTCACGTCAAATCGTTTTGTAACAAAGGACTTCTCTTGTCTTCCAATGATTTCAGCTTTATTTGCATCAATTAGCACAACTCTATCGTCTAATGTCAAGACAAATAGGGTATCGTTGTTTATGAACATCTGGTCGTACCAAAGTGTGTGAGACGAAGTAAATTGAAGTTTTGACCTGTCAACAATCATGTCCTTTACAAAATACTTCTTTGACTTCTTGCCGTTAACGTAAAACTCAATGAGTTCTTGGTCTTCAAAATCTTCATGTCCCCACATCCAGTACCGTGTCGTGATTAGCGATTTGCCGTTATTATTTAGAAAGGCTTCTTGCGGCAGGTAATTGTCAATCTGGTACAACTTCGTTTTTGTCTTAGCATCGTAAACGATTGTCTTGCCAAAATTGGTTTGGTCGTAGTTGTAAAAAGGAATGGACTTGTAATAAAAGTTTTTGTTCTGCGAATAAAGGTCATACTGATAGGCTGGTCCGGGCAGGTCAGCCTTCGCACTAAGTGTCGCTAAGATTAAAGTTATTGCAGTTAGGGTTTGTCTCATATAGTTGCACACAACTCGTAAATGTATGCTATTGCCTGAGCCTCTCAAAATTTTCAACATTGAAAAGCAACTTGTTAACGTTATAATTTGTATTGTAGCTGGCAACAACAAAGGAAGAGAATTTATTCGTCAGCCAGCATAGAAGAAAACCGCATGTTGTCTACCGTTCTTCGTCCACCGAGACGAAAAACTACCAAAATTTCCACCAAGGCTTTCTTGTTTCATTTTTGTGTTGTTCAATAACGGTTTTATTCTCTGCATTCCATCTTGCTTCTTGTTCTGCTTCTGGCCGTTGTCTTTATAGGTTATCCAAGTGTTAAAAGAGGTGTCCGCTTGTCCGATTTCTATAACTCTGTCTTTATGCGTCATTAAACCAATTCCGTGTTCATCGTCCCAGTCACAACCAAGTTCATAACCAATATATGCAAAGCCATCTCTATCACTTTCCATTATATGGATGATTGATAGTCCAATAAAATTCTTCAAGTCTGAAACGCTGTTAATTTCAGGAACTAAATCTTCGTATATTTCTCTGATTTCAGGTAACTCGTTAAACAAAGAGTTTAAAATCTCATCCCGAATTTTTGCAGAATTGTCTTGCAGAAAATTTATGGCGTTTACTTGTTCTTGAGTTGTTGTTTTAACATAGTCAACTTGTCGCCCGTTAATAAATACTTTTACAAATCCATTTGAAGTTTCTTCACTGTCTTTTGAACCATAAAACCCTTGCCTACTTTGAAAACCTTCCCAAGCAGGCAAAGTAATTTGTCCTTCATGATTGTCACCAATAATGATGTTAGGTTTTAGTTCTAAAATATTTTGCATTAGTGAGGCCTTTTAAAATGGCAGGCAACTCATAAATTTATGCTGTTACATGAATCTCTCCAAACAAGGTGCCTTCTGTAAAACAACGCTTTAGTATTATACATTTTGTATTGTTATTAGTACAATTCGAACTATGAAAGTTCTCTACGTATGTGTAAGCCTGGGATATCTCTGCCAGAGGGAATGGCAATTTTTAATGCTTGACATCTTTGCTCAGTACACTAAATTTTGCAACTTCTATTTTCTTTCTAGTTGATGTTTCAATGTCGGGTGGCATTTGTAATAAACACTAAGATTATCACTTTATGGAGGTTCTGAACACAAAAAAGCCTCTAAACGAATCTGTTTAAAGGCTTTTGTTGTTTGAAATCTTAGTTGTGATCCCGCTGGGACTCGAACCCAGGGCCCCAACATTAAAAGTGTTGTGCTCTACCAACTGAGCTACGAGATCAACCTTTTTCCCATACCCTTTCGGATTTGGGAGTGCAAAAATACAGGAACGAGAGTTGCAGTCCAAAAAAAAATCAATTAGTTTTTGTTGAACTTTTTTGGGATAAACCTATGACTTACACTTATTTCCAGATCATCCATTTTTTCATGTTGAATTTTTTTGAAGTAGGTTTGCTGTTTCAATTAAACAGATCGCATGTCGGCATATTTTAAAGATAAAGTTGTAGTGGTGACGGGTGGCACGGATGGCATTGGAAAAGCCCTTGTAGATGCATTGCTTTTGCTTGGCGCTAAAGTGGCAACCTGTGGCCGCAACCATGATAAATTATATTTACTACAGTCTAATCATCCTTCTGCGCCATTGCATACTATGGTTGCTGATGTGAGTAATGAGACAGATTGCCGCCGTTTTATCGAAATGACGATTGGCATGTTTGGCGGTGTCGATATAATTATTAATAATGCCGGGATATCGATGCGTGCATTAATAAAGGATGCTTCCATCGAAGTGATTCAAAAAGTAATGGACGTAAATTTTTTCGGCGCTGTTTATTGTACCAAGTATGCGTTGAACTCCATTATAGAACGCAAGGGAACAATTGTTGGTGTTTCTTCAATTGCGGGTTACCGTGGATTGCCGGGAAGAAGCGCTTATTCTGCCAGCAAGTTTGCGTTACAGGGATGGCTGGAGGCGATAAAAACAGAATTGGTGGAAGAGAATGTTCATGTAATGTGGGTTTGTCCCGGTTTTACAACTTCAAATATCCGCAAGGCATCACTCAATGAAAAAGCGGAAAGCCATGGCGATACGACAATGGATGAAAGTAAATTGATGACGGCAGAAGAGTGTGCGGAACATATTTTACATGCCATTGAAAAAAGAAAAAGAACAATTGTACTCACTGGCACGGGTAAGCAAACCGTTTTCCTCAATAAATTTTTCCCTCGTATTGCTGATAAGCTCGTTCATAATTTTTATTTCAAAAAAGGAGAACTGGTAAAATGAAAAGTGAATAGTGAAAAATGAATAACCTAACGTAATCATGCATTAATTTTATATTTTTCACTTTTCGTTGTTAATTTTTCTTTTTTCATGCCTTTACTAACCCTCACTTCTGATATCGGCAACCAGGATTATCTCGTGGGAGCAATAAAGGCGCAATTGCTTCAGGTTAATCCATCATTCACATTCGTAGATGTAACGCATACTATTCCGCCGTTTAATTATCCGCAGGCTGCTTATGTTTGCCGAAGTGCATTTACTCATTTTCCTGAGTTTACCTATCATCTTATATTGGTGAACTTATTTGAAAAGAAGCCAGATCATATTTTGCTGGCATTTCACAAAAACCAGTATTTCCTTTGTGCTGATAATGGATTGCTGACTATGATTCTCGAAGAAAAACCTGAGTTGGTTATCAGTATTCCGTTGGATAAAAACCTTCCTCGAAATACAATTTATTGCACTGAAGTAATGGGAAAGGTCGTTAATCAATTAGTAAACGGCGAACCAATTGCGACAATCGGCGATGCAGATGTAGCGATTCTTGAAAAAAACCCTTTGCGCCCATTGCTGGGAGATACTTGGATTGAAGGCCAGATAATTTTCATTGACAATTTTGAAAATGTTATAGTCAATATCACAAGGGAACAATTTGAGCAGCAGCGAAAGGGAAGAAGTTTTAAGATAATTTTCAAGCGAGATGAAGTTATTGACAGGATCAGTGAGACGTATGCCGATGCACATGAAGGTGAAAAACTGGCTTTGTTTAACAGTGCCGGCTATCTTGAAATTGCTATCAATAAAGGTAATGCCGCTGGTTTATTTGGATTGAAAGGATATTCGGAAAAGGCGGGCAAAAACTCCGCCGTTGCACAAAGCCGACTAGGTGCTGTTCGGATTCTATCGTGTTTCCCTATTAACCTT
>JASGJE010000020.1:0-334143 GCA_049840875.1 Chitinophagaceae bacterium
TTTTTCCTGGAAAGCCTTTTGTGCCCTTGCCAGAAATTCATTTAACCATTCGAGATTGTGACCATCATCACTAGTGGCCCTTACTTTAAAAGGTTCATGATTGAATTCACCCAGAATGGTAAATTCATTAATAAACTCCAGCAATTTTCGTCTTTCATCATATTGAAAAATACAAGCCAGACGCTTACATAAAAGATAACGACCATCCCGATGCCGTAATGCCATTTCCGTAATGTATCTTATGCTTCATGAATTCAATATTCCAATCGCCACGCATCAAGCCTTCGATTAAAGTAATCGAAGTAATATTGTGTGCAGCAGCATGTTCAGGATGAATCAGCGACAGATATTTCAGAAAGTCAAATTCCTTTTCTTCATAACCATCTAGCCATCGCTTCACTCCCGTAACATGTTCTATTTCCATTTTATGAAGATTCACCACGAAAAAAAAACGTTCATAGTGTATAGTTTCTTTTAAATAACTGAGTTCTGTCATTTGCTCTTGATAAGGTATCATTTTCTTATATTCTATATCGGGCAGCAACCTGGAAGCTTGTTCCCTGTATTTTATCAGCAATTCTTTTGGAGGGAGAATTCGTAATGATGAAAGAGGTTTGTCCATTCTGTATGCTTTTGGTTAAGAGGTCTATTTCAAAATACTAAATATCCGTGAACTGGTAACAGAAGCCCGAAAAATAATTCAAATAGCACGAAAAATAAATGGCGGTTGCGCCTCTGTCGGGACTGTATTTATTTTATGGTGGTAAAAACATCACTGATTTTCCGGCCTCTTCGAACCAACACCTTTTATTATCCTGAAGAACGTTTTAGGTTTTCTATGTGGTGCATGCCTTGGCGAGCATTGCAGGCTGTAGCTGTTTGCCACGAAATAGCCGTCAACACTAACCGTGAATTAACCAATTGAAAGGAAGAACACAACACCGGTTCATACAATCATTAACCTTTAATCATTAATTATGCGAAACAAATTTTTCAATCCTTTTCATTTTCTTGCCCTGTTTTTTCTGTTTGCCGTGACAATCCCCGGTTGTAAAAAAGAAGACAATCCTGGGGGCGGTGAAGATTCTCCCGGTAATTATTACATAAAGTTCAAAGCAGATGGACAGCAAAAAACGTTTGAAAAAGATGCAGTATCGTTGTTTAACGCTTCTGATGCTGATACATTATTTAGTACAATTTTAGGCGGTGGGCTTGAAGAAAATAACAATAAGTCAAATTTCTTCGCTATACTATTAGGTACCTCTAAGCCTGTCGTTACCGGCGATACTTATGTTAATTTTTTGCCTGCTCCTTCTGGGTCTGTAATGGCCGAAGCATTAGGTTTTACTTATAATGATGCCGATAAAAAATCGTTTGCTGATTTTGGAGATGGTATTTCATATTTTCTGTATGGCGTTCATTCAGATGGTCATTTGCAAATTACCGAGTTGACGACAGAGTATGCAAAGGGTACATTTTCCGGATTATTGTTTAATGTGGATACATCTATAGCGCCTTCTTCAGCAGAACGGATACTAATAACGGAAGGAAAATTTTACCTCAAGAGGGTTCAGTAGTTATAGCTCCTGTGTTCTAAACAATAATTTTTTAAGCCTGTTTATACAAATCAAAATTTTAAAACCATGAAAAGAATGTTTTTTTCAATGCTGCTCCTGGTGTGTAGTACAACGCTAGTGTTATCGCAACAAACGGATGAGAGTTCTTATAAAAGCGGTATCGGTATTCGCGCCGGAGGAGGTTATTATGATTTAATCGCTGCATCATTTAAGACTTTTATCAGCGAAAAAGGAGCAATAGAATTAAATGCGGGTTTTCGCGGTTATAGCTATGCATATGATTGGTTCAATCTTTCTTTTTCGGCCAGTTATCAGCATCATTTCAATATCGGCAGTGTAGCTGGCCTTCGGTGGTTTATTGGCGGTGGCGCTACGGCTTACAATACTTTTTCCAGTTACTCGTATTACCGCGGGTTTGGCCTCGGCGTGTTTCCGACAGGCGGAGTGGATTACAAGTTTTCCAATATACCACTTGATGTATCTGCTGATATACGGCCGACGATCGGACTTATTAAACCTTATTCTTACTACAATAACTTTTACTTCGGAAATGCTGGAGTATCTGCCCGGTACACATTCGGCGGCAATTAGAAAGTTGATGCCATTCGTAAAAATATTTCAATTTAAAAACAGATAGTATGAAGCATCCATTAATTACATTTCTTCTTATACTATGCGTAGGATTTTCATTTGCGCAAAATAAAGAAGTATTGAATAATAAATCAATCGTTGACCTCACTGTTGCGGGCATGAGCAAAAAAATCATTTTAAGCAAGATAGAAGCGGCTACATGTAAATTCACAACCGATACGAAGTCATTGATAAGCCTGAAGAAGAGTGGGGTAGATGAGGATGTAATCGATGCAATGGTAACAAAAATGACATCGTCAGAATCGAACGGAAAAGAAACTTCAGGAACAAAAACACCGCCTGTAGACAAAGCAAAAAATAATGATACGCCTGCTGCTACAACCACTTCTACGAGTGCAACAGAAAAGCTTACCTCACAATCTTCGCCAATGCCAGACCCTAAGGTTATCGCATTTCTCAAGAAAGAGGGTAGCGGAATTTATTACTATGATCCGGTTAATAATTCAATCCAGGAACTGGAGTCGACAGTGTTTTCTCAGCAAAAAAACAACAACTGGAGCAAAGCATTTACTCATGGTTTTGGGAAATCCACAAAAGTGATGTCTGTAAGCGGTGAAGAAGCGAATGTTCAGTTTAAAAAGTCATTGCCTCATTTTTATTTCTATTTCGATCCTGAAAATAAAAGTCTTAATGCGCAAGCGCCTACATGGTTTGCAAGTGTTACGAGCCCCAATGAATTTCTATTGATAAAATTTGAGACAAAAGTTAAAAATTCCCGCGCCGTCACTACTGCTTCGGGTAATGCATATGAAAATGCACAAGGCATAGATGATAGATATAAACGCGATAAAAAATTCAGAAAACTGGAAAAAGGAATTTATGAAGTGTATTTTGAAGAGGGGCTTGAATATGGTGAATATGGGTTTATGTATGCGGGAGCTACCGCGGTAAACGGCGGTAGCAGTCCTAAGGTTTATGACTTTGGAGTAAAACAGTAATGAGAATAACTATTATCTGTATAAAGAGATAAGTTGATTGAAGTGTAAATTTTTATTCATTATACTTTCGGCTCCCAGCCTTTCTCATAACTGCGTTGCCAAAGTTTCATTGCTTCTGCATCGTTCAGTATGTGACCATTTTTGGGATCACAATTCAATGTTCTGCCTGTGCGTTGTGAGATATTGGCAAGATGACAAAGTAATACTGTTTTATGCCCTTCGGTAACGGGTGAGTTCAATTTCGCATTTCCACGAATGGTTTCCACAAAGTTGATGAAATGAAAGAAGTCGAGATTCCCATTGGCGCTGACAAGATTGTTGGCAGCGTTTTGTGAATTTGTTTTTACTTCCTTTACCAATTTATTATCGTAATCATAAATGGCATAGTCATCATTGCCATGATTTACCAATGTTCCTTTGTCCCCATAGATAATAAATCCTCTTCCTGCTCCACCTTCGCCAGGATAATTGTTACAGCTTTTTCCTTCCCAGCTAATTGCCTTTCCTTCACCAAACTCGAAACTCGCAATTTGTGTATCCGGTGTTTGCCAATCATCTTTGAATGCATAACGGCCACCTGCTGACGTAACTTTAGTTGGATAATCGACGCCAAGAAACCAACGACAGGTGTCAATTTCGTGAGTGCCATTGTTACATGCTTCTCCAGTGCCCCAATGCCAGAACCAATGCCAGTTGTAATGCACGAGGTTATCCTGGAAATCTTTTCTCGGCGCAGGTCCTTGCCATAGTTCAAAGTCAAGCGTTGATGGTACAGGTATTTTTTTGCCAACGCCGATTGACTTGCGATTATTGTTGTACCAGGCTTTTCCATAGTAAGGGTTACCAATAACACCTTCTCTTACCTGTTGAATTGCTTCAATGATTTGCGGCATGGATCGCCGTTGGTTGCCCATTTGAATATGCTTCCCATACTTTGTATAAGCTTGCGTTATCAATTCTCCTTCATGAGGATTCTGACTACAGGGTTTTTCAACGTAAACATGTTTGCCATGTGTAACACCCAGTATTGCTGCTGGTGTATGCCAATGATCTGGTGCGGCTACGATCAGGGCATCGAAGTCTTTTTTATTTACCAGTTCCCGAATGTCTTTAATAACGGTTGGTTGACGTTTCGCAGCTTTTACGCCATTCAATCCATTCTTTATTGCGCCATCTTCTACATCGCAGATATAAGCAACCTCAACATTTTCCAATTGCGAATAGCATTCTGCAAGATAAGCGCCACGACTGTTAACGCCCATCACGCCAACAATTACTTTATTTGACGGTGCCTTTTTCCCAAACACTGGAAAATTAAGGATGGTTACGCCTGCTGTTGCGATGGATGTGTTCCGGATAAATTTTCTGCGATTCATATTGGCAATGATTTGAAAAAATTATTGGTTACTTAAAAGTTTTGTGCCTTCGTATATTTCAATCAGGGGAATGGATATGTTAACTGCTTTTATTTCCAAACTATGATCTATCTGTTTATATTCTTCCAGTTCCCAGTGAAATCGTTCATTTATCCTGAATGTTTCAATAGAAATTAGCTCCGAATCAACCAGGACGTATTCTTTTAGGGTAGAAATATCGCGATACAACTTAAATTTATCGCCACGATTGTAATTTTTTGTTGAAGGCGAAAGGACTTCTATGATTACAGTGGGATTAAGAATATTCCATTCATCATCATTCCGCGTTTTTATTTCTCCGCAGATAATCGATATGTCTGGATATGTAAAAAGTGTATTATCGGGAATATGGATTCGCTGGTCGCTGTTGAAAGGTCTGCATTTACTGCCTTTCAGTTTTTGTTTTAGAAAGGTCAATATGTTTACCGCAATAATGTTATGCGTTACTTTCGGTCCGGACATTGCGAATATTTCACCCTGGTAATATTCATGTTTTATGTCAGAGGCTTGCTCGTACTCCAGGTATTCTTCAATTGTGTATCGTTTCTTTCGTAAGAAGGAACTGGTTCTTTTACTTCCATAGTTAAATGTACAAAAACACGGTCAAACCAGTTTTACCGAACTGACTGTATTATATCTGATTTATATGTTAATAAGTAGTTTACAGGCAATCGGAAAAGAATTACACAATTGATTTAAATTGCTTGTCTAAATATTATTTACGCACATTAAAATTTGAGCACTATGATTAAAATGCAAGTAATTGGAAACCTCGGCAAAGATTGCGTGGTAAACACTGTTAACGGTAAAAATGTTATCAACTTTACTATAGCACACACTGAAAAGTATCGTGATAGCCAGGGTAATAACCAGGAAAAAACAACCTGGGTTGATTGCGCTTACTGGACAGACAGGACAGCGATCTCTCCCTATCTCACTAAAGGCAAACAGGTTTTTGTAGAAGGTCAACCTGAAGTTAGAAGTTTTACAAGACAGGATGGATATCAGTGGCGCCTCTTTGTCTTTAAGAGTTCGCGAAGTGCAGTTGTTAGGTGGCCGCGGTGATAGCGTTCCTTCTGTAAGCAGTAATTCATCGGTTTCGTCATCAAGCAACATTCCTTCTCCAAGCGAGATTACGGAGCCAATTGATGATCTGCCTTTTTAATTTTTGATTTATTTGCAAACAATAAATGCCCCGCGATTTTCCGGGGCATTTTTATATTCACACAAATTCAATTTTTTTAAGAAACATCAAATTCATGTCTTCTTCTTATTAGTAGCAGTTAGTCAATCATAATAATCCTTAACTTCATCGCTTTAACATTTTTAATAAAAATAAATTTCGAAAATGAAAAAACGTCTTGCCTATCTTTTTTCGGTAGCAATGATTGCTGCAGCTTGTAATAACAGTAGTGATAAATCTGCAGAAGCAACAACAGATACAACAACAGTTAAGGCCGATTCTGTTGATCGTTCAGTTACTGATCAATGGAAAATTGGTGTGCAATTGTGGACATTCAACCGGTTTTCTTTTACAGAAGCAATTGCTAAAGCGGACAGCGCAGGTGCAAAATTCATTGAAGCGTTCCCTGGTCAGAAAATGGGCGGTGATTTCAGCAAGAATGCAACGATGGGACCAGATTTATCTGCTACCGATCGTACAAAAGTGAAAGATCTGTTGAAAGCAAAAGGTATCACCTTGATGGCCTTTGGTGTGACAGGGGGCAAAGATTCCAAAGAATGGATAAGGCTTTTCGAGTTTGCAAAAGATATGGGATTGCAGTACATCACTGTAGAGCCTGAAGATAACCAATGGGGAATGGTCGATAGCCTGGCTGGTGCGTACGGCGTGAAAGCCGCTATTCATGATCATCCTAAGCCAAGTCATTACTGGCATCCTGACTCAGTGCTTGCTGCTGTGAAAGGTCATCCCAATATCGGTTCTTGCGCTGATCTTGGTCACTGGAGCCGTAGCGGATTGGATGTGGTAGAATGTTTGAAAAAATTAGAAGGACATATTATTGGTGCACATTTCAAAGATGTAAAAGAGTTTGGTAAAACAGATGCAGAAGATGTAATAACCGGTACCGGTGTAAATAAATGGCCTGATATTTTTGCAGAGCTGAAGCGCCAGAAATTTGCAGGAATGTTCTCTATCGAACGTGAAAACAATTGGGACCACAATATGGAAGACGTGAAGACAGAAATTAAATTCTTTCACGACCAGGTAGCGGCTTTGAAATAATCTGAATCAGTTATAAAATTAATATCGTGGCAAATCAATCATCGCGCAGACGATTTTTACAACATCTCGGCGGAACAGCGTTAGCCGTTGGTGGTAGCGGTATATCTAAATTAATGGCAGAAGAAAGATATGAGACGAGGATATTGCAGTACGAGAGAAATTTTTCTTCCAATGATAAGGTGAGAGTCGGTCTTATTGGCACCGGCATTCAGGGACACAGCGACCTTGAAGCAGCATTGAAAGTACCGGGTGTAGAAATAGCTGCTGCATGTGATCTTTATACTGGTCGGCTCGAACGGATGAAAGAGTTGTATGGTAAGGATTTATTTACAACTAAGGATTACCGTGAGCTACTTAACAGGAAAGATATCGATGCTGTAATTATTGCTACTGCTGATTATTGGCACGCCGCAATTGCAACCGCTGCATTAAAAAGTGGTAAACATGTCTATTGTGAAAAGCCGATGGTGCATAAACTGGAACAAGGACTTCCGGTAATACAAGCATGGAAGGATTCTAAAAAAGTAATGCAGATCGGTAGCCAGGGTATTAGCGGCATCGATTATACAAAAGCAAGAGAGTTATTCAAGTCTGGCGAAATAGGGCAATTGAATTGTATTGAAGCAACATACGACAGACAAAGCGCTTTAGGTGCATGGGAGTATACAATGCCTACTGACAGGTCGCCACAAACTGTAGATTGGGATCGTTATGTTGCAGGAATGACTCCGAAGCCAGCATATGATGAAAAGAAATTTTTCTGGTGGAGAAATTATAAAGAATTCGGCACCGGCATGGCTGGCGACTTGTTTGTTCATTTGCTGACAGGAATTCACTACGTAACCTCGTCTGCTGGTCCTGAAAAAATATACTCCTCGGGTCAGTTATGTTATTGGAAGGATGGGCGAAATGTTCCGGATGTAATGACGTCAATCATGCATTATCCGCAAACAGCAGAACATCCTGCGTTTGAAGTAATGCTTCGTGTTAATTTCATCAGCGGTGGAGGAGACAGGAGTTCTGTACGCTTTATCGGAAGTGAAGGCGTACTGGAAAAGAACTGGAGCGGATTAAAAATAACACATAGCCTGATGCCTAAGGCAACAGGTATTGGCGGTTGGGATGCGTTGACAACTTATCCTGAGGCAATGCAGGCAGAACTGAAAAAGAATTATGATCAGAAATGGTCTGCTGCGGATCAAAAAGAACCAACTAAAGCGGATATAGAATTTAAATTACCCGAAGCGTATGATGTGCATGTCGAACACTTTGCCAATTTCTTTTCGGGTATACGGGAGGGTAAGGAAGTGATTGAAAATCCTGTTACTGGTTTTCGCGCAGCTGCGCCCTGCCTTGCTGCGAATGCAAGTTATTTTCAGAATAAGATTATTAATTGGGATCCGGTGAGCATGAAGTTAAAGTCTTAGGCAATTGGCAATGAGCAATAGGCTACAAGTGTGGATATACTGTTTGCGCTTATAGCCTACTGCTTAAAGCCTAAAGCTTTTATCTTTGCAGCATGCCTGAGAATACTGTTTCCTACGATAAGCTGTTTAATTTTTCCAAAGAAATTCTTCAAAAGATTGGTTGTTCTGCTTCCGATGCTGAACTCGCAATAAAAGTTTTGTTATCTGCTGATCTTCGCGGTATAGATTCGCATGGAGTAGCAAGGCTTAGTGGCTATGTGCGGTTATGGGAAGTAAATCGTGTAAATGCAACGCCGGATATAAAGATCATTCATCAAACTCCTTCCACTGCAGTGGTCGATGGTGATAGCGGCCTTGGTCTTGTTATTGCTCCGAAAGCAATGAAGATCGCGATTGATAAAGCAAAGAATGTTGGTACTGGTTGGGTAAGCGTGCAAAATAGTAATCATTTTGGCATCGCAGGTTATCATGCCATGATGGCGCTGGAAGAAGATATGATTGGCATATCATTGACAAATGCAAGCCCGTTGGTTTCACCAACATTTTCTGTTGAACGTTTATTAGGCACAAATCCAATTTGCGTGGCCATACCCGCTGGTGAAGAACCCGCATTTGTTGCAGACATGGCAACTACAACTGCTGCTAATGGCAAGTTGGAAATTCTGCAACGTAAAAATGGCGTTGCTCCTTTGGGTTGGATTCAGAATAAAGAAGGCAAGCCATCAACGAATCCACACGAATTAAAAGGTGGTGGTGCTTTATTACCGCTAGGTGGCGATCGTGAACACGGTAGTCATAAAGGATATGCATTGGGCTCTATCGTAGATATTTTTTCCGCAGTGCTCAGCGGCGCCAATTATGGTCCCTGGGTGCCGCCATTTCCTGCGTATGTGCCAATGCCGGATGAACAACCGGGAAAAGGAATTGGTCATTTTTTTGGCGCTATGCGTATTGATGCATTTCGCCCTGCGGAAGATTTCAAAAAGCACATGGATAAATGGATTAAACGTTTTCGCAGCGCAAAGACTGTGGAGGGACAAAAACGAGTTATAATTCCGGGTGACCCTGAGCGTGAGATGGAAGCAGAGCGATTAAAGAACGGAATTCCTTTGATGCCTGTCGTCCTGGATGATTTAAAATTTCTTTCTGAGAAATTCGGAATTGATTTTCTTTAACAACAATACTTTCGCCAGGAAAATATAAGATTTATAGTTATACATCTGAAACAGATAGTACTTCGGCATTATTATTACAGATGATGTTCTATTTGTAAAGAAAAATATTTTAGTAAAAAAGTATCTTACAATCCAGCACAAATGGTTTGTCGGCATTAAAGTTTTGCTATTTGCGTTTTTCGCATACGAACCGTATATTTATTTTATTGTTCGATTGAGAAATCAGTCAACCTCTCTTAACCAAAAACCTTAACATGAAGCCCCTGATTCTTGCCATTTTCTTCACGCTATTTTGTTGTTTCGCTTTTAGTCAAAAAAATAATGACGTCACAAAAGAGGCTCTTCTCAAGGAGATTTCAGCAACAGCATGTAATTGTATTGACTCTATTTCAATTTATAATAAATCAAAAAAAGAAGTTTCTGCTGAAATCAGTAAATGTATTGATGGGCGAACTGCTGCGTATCAACTTGCAGTTGGTCTTTTATCGGCAGACAGCCTTGCAAAAACCTCTAAAAGCAAAAACGGGAAAAAGGAAGTTAATATTTCAGTTGATCTTAACCCGGATTCAAAGCAATATAAAGCGTATTATTATGAACTTGAGCGGTACATGATGGCAAATTGCGAACCATTAAAAGAGAAAATTGGTTCGAATAATCAACAACGCGACAAATCCTTTTCTGACAACCAGGAATCTTACCAGTATTATTTAAAGGGTCTGGAGGAAGCCAAGAAAGAAAACTATGATCTGGCAAGTAATTATTATTTGCATGCGGTCCAGATTGACTCACAGTTTGCATTTGCATGGGATAATTTAGGAATTGCTTATAGAAAAACCGGCAAATTGGATAGTGCACTCTGGGCGTATAATCAATCGCTTCAGATAGATCCTGAAGGACTTACTCCTTTACAGAATATTGCTATTGTTTATCAATATAAAAAAGAATACCAGCATGCTATTGAAGCGTATGAAAAATTGGCGACCCTTGATAAGAACAACCCAGAGGTGTACTATGGCATCGGTCAGATTTATTCTTTTTATATGAATGAAAACGAAAAGGGTTTGGAGAATATGTGCCATGCTTACAATTTATACGTAGAGCAAAAATCGCCTTACCGAACTGATGCTGAAAAAATTATCCAGACAATTTATGCAGCGATGAAAAAAGATGGAAAAGAAGATAAGTTTTATGAAATATTGAAGGCGAATAATATTACCCCGAATAAGAAATAGTTGTTTGAAATGTCAGTCATCAACCCTGATTGATGACTAAGTTGGTTGTCATTTAGCGTGATATGGTAAACTATTTTTTAGTTGTTATATCCCTCGGTTTATCGCAATCACAATCACAACCTTTAGGCTTAAGGTTTTCAGCATCCTTTATTTGACGATCAATATCTTTCAGTTCCTTGTCTTTGGCAATAATAGAATCAGCATTTTTTGTTTTGTCTACTTTAATGTGAAGACGGTCAGCATCGAAATCCTTTAATGCCATTTCAAACTTTTCCTTTGTTGACTCTTTTAGCTCCACAGCAAATTCCTGCTGCAATCCGGTTGTAAACTCCTTAAGTCCGAATGCTATTTTTTGGTTTTGTTCTGTTATTGCCAGTATAAATGCTTTTGTGTTTTGCGGCAGAGGTATCGTTCCGTCGGGTCTAAAGAATGCATATTTATCATTGTCGGTTTCAGATCGGCCGCCCTCACCGTAAACTTTAACTGAAGGAATAATAATAAAAATGTTGATGCGCTCTCTGAATTCACCAATTATTCTTACAAGCAACTTACTTTCTGCAACGCCATCAACTTTGTCTAATAACGTATCTATGTTGAACCATCCGAAGCTGTCCACCGTGAATTGATAGTAAGTAGCTTCAAAATGTTCAGCAGAAACTTTTCTGTTGAAGCCCGAAGTATCTGATGTTCGGTTGATTGAGTCAGATTTTACAACAGTCATTTCTCCGTTTTCGGTTATCAATTTTTGCCGCTTTTTGATGGACAAGGTTTTGAGATATTTTAATTGTGAAACTTTACTACTATATTCTTCACAGCTATCTATACAATCTTTTAAATAAGCGTGGGCAGGATAACGGAGATTAAGACGGTCACTTTCATTTTGTATGTAGTTATATATGTCTTCACGATTTTCATGCGTTAGATCCGGAAACATAGTCCCCAGTGATCCGAACATCGCCCGGACATTACATTTGTAAGCATATGTTTTGTCGAAATAGAAACTTTTTTTTACTGTGTCTGGAGATGAATCATAAATTTCGTGGTACGAAACTCTTTTATGACTGGAATCGGATGAATTCATTTCAGCTCGATATTCAATGAAGTGTAGGTAATAATCCCATTCACTTTCTCCTTCATCCAGGAGACTGAAGCGTTTTCTGAGATGAGCTAAATCTGGCCCGGTTGCATCATGACCGATG
Organism: Chitinophagaceae bacterium; assembly: GCA_049840875.1. GTDB lineage: Bacteria > Bacteroidota > Bacteroidia > Chitinophagales > Chitinophagaceae > JAFDYH01. The sequence continues at coordinate 11,860 of JASGJE010000020.1, forward strand.
GCGTGACAAGAAGTGCAGTGACGTTCAAATAAAACTTTCCCTCTATCAACACTTGTGATCTGTTTATTCTCTGGCAATGTATCAGGATTTGTCCAGTTAATTTTTCCATCCGTTTTTTCTTCTCCTTTGTATAAACTCATTCCTTTTTGTAAATAGTCTGTCGGTATTGCAACCTGTATTTTCTTCTTAAAATTTACTTGCTGACCTGCTGCAGCATTTATATAAATCATTCCACCACTGCTTAGTAATTGCCCATTTGATCGCGTCAGCAAACCCGCTCTTATAATTTGCTCCATCGAATAGGCTTCTTTTATTTCAAGTGTAACAGTTTCACCTGCTGCAGATTGAAGAGTCCCACTGGTAATTTTTAGCAAAGCGCCATTATTCGTTTGCAATACAGTATCGCGTTCGGTATTAATTGTAAATTTTTCAACAGGAAGATTATCTGTGGATAGTAGTGCGCTTGATTTCTCGTTTGTGGTACAACTGAATATTGCAATGATTGTAAAAAGGATGAAGGTGAAAGTATATTTCATAAACAATGGTTGCGTATAAGATGCAAAAGAGAGGCGATTGAATAAAAATAAATCAATTTTATTTCTCCAAATTCAACACAGCGCTATTTTTTCAAATAAGAGCTGTTTTTCAGTCTGCGAGTTTGTGAGGTGGAGCGCTTTTTCGAAATATTCTTTTGCAATTTCTTTTTGTTGCAGATCAAAATACATTTCCCCGATTGATGCGTAATAAATGTGATGATGTTCGAGACCTTTAATCTGTTGTAATTCACGCAACGCATTTTCTTTACTGATCGAATACGCAGAAGCGATAGCCTTATTCATGGCAACTACGGGATTTGGTTGCAATTGATAAAGCATTTCATATAAATGATAGATCGATTTCCAGTCTGTTCGTTCAAATGATGGTGATGCGGCATGCAGCGATGCGATTCCCGCTTCAAGGTGATAAGAAGATATTTCAAACGGTTCTGCGGCGTCATCGATGTAGTCAAAGCCTTTTTTGATCAATGAGCGATTCCACTTGCTTCTATCCTGATGTTTTAATAAAATGATATTTCCCTTTTCATCCAGTCGTGCATCTAATCGTGAAGACTGAAAGCACATTAAGGCTAACAAGGCTTTTACACGTGGAAAAGCGGTCAATGTATGTTGTGTAAGCAGAATACATAATCGAATAGCTTCTTCACAAAGGTCTTCGCGAATTAATTTTTCAGGATGGGAAGAATTGTAACCTTCATTAAACAAAAGGTATAGCGTTTTCAGAATAGTATCAAGTCTATTATGCAACTCCATACCAGTCGGTACGGCAAGCTCGATCTTTTCAGATTTTATTTTTTCTTTCGCCCTGTATATCCGTTTGCTGATTGTCTCGTCGTTGGTAAGAAAGGCTTTCGCAATTTCATTTCCACTTAACCCGCAAAGTGTTTTAAGTGTTAGTGCTATTTGCGATTCTTCAGGGATTGCCGGATGGCAGCAGGCAAACATCATTGCAAGCTGGCTATCCTGTATTTCATTTTCTAAAAAAAGATTGTTGATGGTAGGAGACAATGTCCACTCAGATTGTACGAGATAAGCATACTGCGGGCTGATTTCCCTGAACTTTTTCTCTCTTCTTAAAAAATCAATCGCTTTATTTCTTGCAACGCGATAGAGCCATGCAGATGGGTTGTCCGGAATCGCCTTGAAGCTCCATACACTCATCGCCTGCAATAATGTGTCCTGCACTATATCATGTGCCGTTTCCAGGTTTTGCAGACCAAGTACCCTTGATAAAACAGAAATCATCTTTCCCGACTCATGCCGGAAAAGATGATCGACCAATTGTTTGATATTTTCTGACTCGCGACTCATTACTGATCACTAATAACTCATTCTTACATATCCATCTTCATCACTTGTCTCACCTGCACAGCACCGCCATGTTCAAAGTCTGGACATTCTTTTGATATAGCAACTGCTTCATCATAGTCTTTTGCCTTGATCAGAAAATAACCACCGACAATTTCCTTTCCCTCTGTAAATGGACCATCGGTTACAGATTTCCCGCTCTTACCGCTAACGACTTTACCACCGGGTAATAAAGGTTCACCACTTATATACGTGCCATTCTTCGCCAGTTTATCTACCCATGCCATCCATTTGCCCATGTTTTCCTGCATTTCTTCAGGACTCATTTTCGGAGGCAGCGCTCCGAGGAATATCAGCATAAATTTTTCCATGATGATTTTAGTTTTATAAGTTTGATTAAATAGTTTACATGTTCATTGTTGATAGTTCTCTCACTTCCACAGAGCCATCGTTTTCCAGTATCGGGCAATGACTTGATACATCAATCGCTTCAGTTTTGTCTCCTGCTTTTATAATAAGATAGCCACCAACGATTTCTTTTCCTTCTGCAAAAGGCCCGTCAGTAATTGTCTTCTTTGTTCCATTTATTACGGCGCCATCTTGTGTGAGCGGTAAACCGGAAACAAGTTTACCTTCTTTCCCGATATTTTCCATCCATGATTTCCATTTTTCCATTTGCGCCTGTCGTTTGGCAGGGTCTTGTTGTGCGGTTGCATTATCGGGATCACCACCCCGAAATAGTAATAAATAATCTTTCATTGTGAATGTTTTAATCTTTAATAAATACACCACAATGACGAACAGGCTTAAGTCGACCGGACAAACCAGTTAGAATTTTTTATAAAGAAGTGGTTACAAGTTTCAAGTTGCTGGTTACATGTAACCAGTAACCTGTAACAGCAATTGTAGAAATGAAACTAATTACAGAAGTCTAATTCTTATTCTTAAAATCTCCACGCTTCCAGGCTTCGATAAACTTCGCCCATGCAGCAGGATTAAAGATATTCATCGGAGGAGCCTGCCCGGCATAAGAAGCTTTTGTAGCAATGTTGCGCAACTGCAGGCTCGTTGCTTCACCGCCATCGCCAGAAGTAGTTTTCATCAATGCTCTTCGCTTCGCTTCATTTGTATTTTGTCGTGCGATTTCTATATCGTCATCCGGCACTTTTGTATTTACAAAGTCTCTTGCAAATTGTTCAGGTGTCGGTCGTGGCTTTATGATCGTCATTGGGAGGTAAACTGTATCAGTAACCATCAACTGCACCATACTATATTGGTTTCCTTCCAGGTTACGGGGAACTATAATCGTCTTAGGTTTGTAACTGACGTGAGAGAATTCTACCACATCACCTTTTAAAACAACGATGGAGAAGACACCCTGGTCATTGGTGATGGTACCCCGGTTCTGACCTTTTACAGAAACGCTCACGGCTGGAATTCCCACCAGGCTGTCGGCAGTCATCACAATACCGTATAACTGAACTACAGAATCACGAACAGTTTCAAACTGTGCCTTGGCTGTACGGGGGATCAAAAAAAGCAGGGCGATCGTATAAGGTAGAAATTTCTTCATCACGCTCAAAAATAAAAACAAGTTGGGGATTTACGGAAACAAATTACCCCCCTTAACGGTTAACTTTGCAATTGTACGTCAATATTTAACAAAAACTTGGACAATGACGAAAGAAAAGGTTTTAGAAGCCTTGAGTAATGTACAGGAGCCGGACCTGGGAAAAGATATTGTGACCCTGAATATGGTGAAAGACATTGAAATAGAAGGGAATTATGTTTCGTTTACGGTGGTTTTAACAACACCGGCTTGTCCAATGAAGGACATGATCAAAAACGCCTGTGTGAATGCAGTGAAGATGCTGGTAAATAAAGACGCAGTGGTAAATGTCAACTTCAGTTCTCAAACCACGAGTCGCCGCGACGACAATAAAGCAATATTACCAGGCGTGAAGAATATTATTGCCGTGGTGAGCGGGAAAGGCGGTGTAGGTAAGAGTACCGTTTCAGCAAACCTTGCATTGGCACTGGCCAAAGGCGGCGCTAAGGTTGGTTTGATGGATGCGGACATTTATGGACCGAGTGTGCCGATCATGTTCGGCGTGAGAGGCGAACGACCCATGATGATGGATATAAAAGGAAAAGGGATGATTATTCCTCTGGAGCGGTATGGAATAAAACTGATGAGCATAGGCTTGCTGGTGGATGAAAAGAATGCTGTGGTGTGGCGGGGGCCAATGGCCAGCAGCGCCATCAAACAATTTGTAACAGATGTATTTTGGGATGAGCTCGACTATCTTGTGATAGATATGCCACCGGGGACAGGCGACATTCATCTTACATTGATGCAAACAGTTCCGGTGACGGGTGTGGTCGTTGTAACGACTCCACAACCAGTTGCTTTAGCAGATGCTAAAAAGGGAATTGCCATGTTTGGGCAGGCGCAATTAAACGTTCCGATCATAGGGCTGGTAGAAAACATGAGTTACTTCACACCGGCCGAGTTGCCGGAAAGTCGTTATTACATTTTTGGTAAAAACGGGGGCAAATATCTTGCAGAAGAATATGATCTTCCTTTCCTTGGTCAGATACCACTGGTACAGGGTATTCGTGAAGGCGGTGATATTGGCGTGCCTGTAATGATGGGAGATGACACAATTACTAAAGATGCATTCGACCTGGTAGCCGGCCATGTAGTGCGAAGCATTTCGATGCGGAATGCCAATATTAAAGAAGAGCGAGTGGCTGAAGTTATTTAAGATTTAGGATGTAGGATTTCTGATTTCTGGAAGTGATCGAGTAGTTTTTGAATTGTAGATTATCCTGTTTATTCAATAAATCCGAAATCCTAAATCGGACATCATAAATCTGTTTCATGTACAATCTCCCTCACTTTAAAGAAAAAAATCAGCAAGTAGTAATAGACTTTATGAAGCAACATCCGTTTGCGATGCTGATTGGTTCTGCAAATAATAAATCTTACGCTACGCAAATACCAATGTTGTTTGATGAACGTAATGGTAAAATGATTTTGCTGGGACACATGATGCGCAAACAGGATCATCAACGGGCATTTGAAGAAAATCCTCAGGTGTTGGTTGTATTTACAGGGCCGCATACTTATGTAAGCGCCACTTGGTATGCTGATCCGCACCAGGCATCTACCTGGAATTATATGAGTGTGCATGCACGTGGTACTATCCGGTTTCTCGACGAAGCAGGTTTGATTGATGCATTGAAAAAGCTGAGCCTGCATTACGAGAATAACAATACAAGTTCTTCTACGACTTACGAAAACCTTCCTGCAGACTATACAGCAAAACTTATCAAAAGCATTATTGCGTTTGAAGTAGAAGTTGATAGCATTGAGAATGTATTTAAACTTAGTCAGAACAGGGATGAAGAAAGCTATCATCACATCATGGATAAACTTTCAGCACAGGACGAAGATGGTAAACTGATCGCAGAAGAAATGAAAAAAAGAAAAGACCAGGTATATCCCAAATGAAAAATTTAATCTCCAGCCTTATTGTAGTTTGCCTGCTGGCATGCTCTTCTGCAAAAAATAGTATGAGTAACGTAGCGATACAATTACCGGATTTTGATAAAGAAGGTCATCGTGGCTGTCGTGGCCTGATGCCCGAAAATACAATCCCGGCTATGTTGCATGCACTGGAAATTGGTGTAACGACGCTTGAAATGGATGCCTGCATTACAAAAGACAGAAAGGTCATCATTTCGCATGATCCCTATTTTAATCATGAGATTACAACCAAATCAGACGGAAGTTTTATTGATGCAAATGAAGAGAAAGAGTATAAGTTATACGGAATGACTTATGCAGAGACGCAGCAGTACGATGTTGGGTTGAAATTCTATGAACGATTTCCTAAGCAACAAAAAATAGCTGTACATAAACCATTATTGTCTGATCTTATCGATAGCGTGAAAAAATATGCGACGCAACATAAGACGCCGCTTCCTTTTTTTAATATAGAGACAAAGACACAACCTTCAACAGACAACGTATTTCATCCCGGCCCCGAAGAATTTGTCGATTTATTAATGTATGTTATTATTGAAGAGAAGATAGAGCCGTATGTGATAATACAATCTTTCGATTTCAGAACGCTTCGGTATCTGCACACAAAATATCCAACCATAAGAACAGCAATGCTGATTGATGATTCGAATAAGAGTGGATTAGTCACCCAGATAAATGATCTTGGATTTACACCAACCATTTATAGCCCTGCATACCAGTTGGTCAATACAGCATTGGTAAACCAATGCAAGGATGAAGGAATGAAAATAATTCCCTGGACGGTGAACGATAAATCGAAGATAGAAGAACTGAAACAGATGGGTGTAGATGGAATAATATCGGATTACCCGGATCTGTTTTAGTACAATGAAAGTCATCCCCGCTGAATGATCCGATTTTGAATCATCTCAAATCTTTCCTTTCTTATTTCCGGTTACATTTGCTGATAAATAACTAAGCAATGAATCTTTCATTGAAAGGGAAAACCGCCGTCATCTGCGGTAGTACACAAGGTATCGGTTTGTCTGTGGCGAAAGAGCTGGCACAGAATGGCGCAAACTGTATTTTACTGGCAAGGAATAAAGAAGTGTTATTGAAAACGGTTATTGGATTGCCAAACCTGTTTAATCAAAAACACAGTTATTATGTCGCTGATTTTGCAAACACGACCGAAGTAAAAAAAGTAATCGAGACGATTGTAAAATCCACGAAGGTTCATGTCTTGATTAATAATACCGGTGGTCCACCAGCAGGAATGATTTCAGAAGCTTCAGAAGCAGCTTTTCTTCAGGCATATAATCAACATCTCATCAATAATCATATTCTTGCACAAGCGGTAATACCTTCAATGAAAGAAGAATTGTATGGCCGCATTATCAATATTATTTCAACTTCTGTAAGAGTACCAATCGATAATCTTGGAGTATCAAATACCACCCGTGCAGCAGTCGCTTCATGGGCAAAAACATTGTCAAATGAAGTTGGCCGATTCAATATAACGGTAAACAGTGTATTACCGGGATTAACAAAAACGCAGCGGCTTGATAGTTTAATCGAAACGAGTGCATCGAAAGCAGGTCTTACTAAAGCAGACGTATCAAAATCAATGGAAGCTTCAATACCAATGAAACGTTTTGGTAAAGCGGAAGAAATAGCAAATGTCGTAGCATTTCTGGCTTCGCCTGCTGCTTCCTATGTAAATGGTATTACAATCCCTGTTGATGGTGGCAAGACAGGAACGATTTAGAACCACGATTTTCTGGATTTTTAAGGATTAAAAAGAAAAAGATGGTATTTGAAGATTCAATAGAATTTGCTCGTCGTCTTGATTCAGATGATCCGCTGAAATCATTCAGAGATGAATTTATTATCCCGACAATTGATGGGAAAGAGCAAATTTATTTCCTGGGCAATTCACTTGGTCTTCAGCCAAAGAAAACAGAATTGGCAATTAAAGAAGTATTGGGCCAATGGGCAGACTATGGCGTTGAAGGTTTTTTCAAAGGCGATAAACCATGGCTCTATTCACATAATGATTTGGTGAAACCGCTTGCATCTATTGTTGGCGCTTTGCCGAATGAAGTCGTTGTGATGAACCAGCTCACAGTCAACCTTCATTTAATGCTGGTTAGTTTTTATAACCCTGTTGGTAAACGCAATAAGATCATTTGCGAAGCAAAGGCTTTTCCAAGTGATCAGTATATGTTTGAAACACATGTACGCCATCATGGATTGAAACCGGAAGATGTTATTATCGAAGTACATCCTGAAGAAAGTGCACATACAGTACAAACCAGTGATATTTTAAGAGTAATAGAGCAACACAAAGATGAAACGGCATTGGTGTTATTCAGCGGCATTAATTATTACAGCGGTCAACGATTTGATACAGCTGCAATTACAGATGCTGCACACAAAGCCGGTGCTATAGCAGGATTTGATCTTGCACATGCAGCAGGAAATATTGATCTTCATTTGCATGAATGGAATGTTGACTTTGCCTGCTGGTGCAGTTATAAATATTTGAACTCCGGCCCCGGTGCTATTGGAGGGGTGTTTATTCATGAAAGACATCATCAGAATGAATCGTTACCTCGATTTGCAGGGTGGTGGGGATATGATCAGGCAACGCGGTTTAAAATGGAAAAAGGGTTTAAGCCAATGCGCGGCGCAGAAGGTTGGCAATTGAGCACACCTTCTTTTATCCTTTACGCATCACATCAAACCGCATTGGAAATATTCCAGCGGGCCGGCTGGGATAACATAAAAAATAAACGTGAGTTGTTGAACCAGTATCTATGGTTTCACCTGAAGTTGATCAATGATGCGGTGTCAGATAAAATTATCGAATTTATAACGCCGACGGATGAACGTAAACGAGGATGCCAGGTGTCAATGCTGATGCTTGAAAAAGGGCGTGAAATATTTGATAGACTTGAAAAGAATGGAGTAATGGTTGACTGGCGGGAACCAAATGTAATCAGGCTGGCGCCTGTGCCTCTTTATAATACATTTGAAGAAGTGTGGCGATTTGCAGATGTTTTAAAAAGATTGATAACAAGGAATAGATAGGTATCAGACCTCGCAAATTTTCAACATTGCGACACTTAAAAAGATCAAAAAACCACTGAGGTCTGTTTCCAAACCGGTATAGTTATTTCAGGACACTATAGATCTTTCGCATCACCAGTTCACGTTGATTTTTTTATCTTTGCGCCAATGACAAGGCTGCAACTCGTTGAACAAATCCGCAAGAAGAAATCTTATCTCTGTATCGGACTGGACACAGACATTACAAAAATCCCGAAGCATCTTTTAAGTGAGCCCGATCCCGTCTTTGCATTCAATAAAGCAATCATCGACGCAACGCAAGACCTCTGTGTCAGTTATAAAATCAATACCGCGTTTTATGAAGCAATGGGAGTGAGAGGATGGGAGATACTGGAAAAGACTGTTCATTACATTTCATCAGATCATTTTAAAATTGCCGACGCAAAGCGAGGTGATATCGGCAATACATCCCTGCAATATGCGAAGGCGTTCTTCGATGCGTTGCCGTTTGATTCAATAACTGTTGCACCGTACATGGGGAAGGATAGTGTTCAGCCCTTTTTGAGTTACCCTGGCAAATGGGCTATCGTACTTGGTTTAACATCGAATAAAGGCGCAAATGATTTTGAATTGCAAAAGATGGCTGGTAAAAGTGGAGAGAATGATTCAGTGTTACTCTATCAAAAAGTTCTGACCACCGTTGCTGACTGGGGCAATACTGACAACCTGATGTTTGTTATCGGCGCTACACAGGCTGAAGAGTTTGTCAGTATCAGAAAATTAACTCCTGATCATTTTTTCCTTGTTCCCGGCGTAGGCGCACAAGGTGGTAGTTTGAAAGAAATTTCAGAAAAGGCGATGAATAAAGATTGCGGTATTCTTGTAAACGTAAGCCGTGCAATCATTTTTGCATCTGATAAACAAGATTTTGCTGCAGAGGCCAGGAAAGCAGCGCAGCAATACCAGCAGGAGATGGCTGGTTATTTAGCGTTTTGATGACAATTTTTTAAAATGCCGGTGCGTTATCATGGCTAAAGTAGTCAATGCGCCGTATCCTTTTTGTCACTATAATTATTTCTCTTACTCTTTTCTCCTGCAAAAAATCTGATGTTGCTGATAATAACTCCAATTCAGGCAGCAACAACAATAATAATAACAATAGTAGTTCGGGTGATGTTGTTTACAATGTGAACAAAGCGACATTATTGCAATTAGTCAACGATGTACGAACTAAAGGCTGCACTTGCGGTACTACGGTAATGCCACCTGTTGGCACAGTGGTGTGGAATGATCAATTGGGAAAGGCTGCTTATGATCATAGTGTTGATATGTACACAAATAATTATTTTAGTCACACCGGGCAGAATGGTTCAGATCCGGGACAAAGAATTACTGCAGCAGGCTACATGTGGACCGCCTATGGAGAAAACATCGCAAGTGGATATACCAACGAACAGGCGGTGATGAATGGATGGCTTGGAAGCGAAGGTCATTGTAAAAATATCATGGGTGCTAACTACAAGGATATGGGTGTTGGACGTGATGGCAATTTGTGGACGCAAGAGTTTGGTTCTAAATAATTTTTTTATTTTTCCCAGAATGGTTTTCTGCTGATATGAAAAATTCGATAAACAATTACCATTTGCGAATCGTCATCTACGTAATAGTGAATCAAATAAGGAAATGTTTGGACCAATGTACATCTGATATTGTCATATCTGATACTTCCTGTCTTCGGCGTTATAGCTAAACGTTCGAATCTCTCATTTACACAATCAATGAATTTATGGCCAAGGTCCGTTAGCTGTTCATTATACCATATAAAAGCTTCATTTAAATCTTCAATAGCCGATGGCGACAGTTTAACGGTATAAGACATGCATTTCTACTATCTCTTAAATTGAAGTTTTGCTTTTTCCCAGTCAACTAAGATAGAAGGATTGGTTTCTACTTTCTTTTTTTCAATTCTTACAAGTTCTTTTTGCCAATCAGGAATTTCAATATCTTCCTCCCGAAGCAACTCAACAGCCTCCATTTTCTGCAGATCTTCAATTACCGCTGTTGCGTATTCTTTTTTTATACGGACGTAGAAGACTTCGTTCATTGGAAAGTTATTTACAACTAAAATTACTATTTTATTTTTTCATTTCTGGCTTTCCCGGCTTGAAGCTTCCGATCGCCGCAGTCCACCAGGAACGTATCTCATAATTCAATCTTCCCGAAGCAATAGCAGGATCAGTCTTTAATATCTTTTCTAAATCATCTTTGGTTTTACATCCCTCTGCGGATGCATCGAAGATGAAAATTCCCTGCCAGGCTCCATCATCGCCAAATGGTCCCGCAACTTTCAACTTCCCCTCGTAATATAATCGATGAATATTCGCCATATGGCCGTCCTGAATTTTGGCAGCAAAACTTGAATCCTGCGTCCTGTTATTCCCCTCTGTTAATAATACAAACCAATATTGCTGAATCTGGTCTTCAGGTTTGGTTTCTTTTTTCTGACAGTAAGCGTATTGCAACGAAAGCAGAAGTATAGCCACAGCGGCAAAAGCTCTTTTCATACCGGAAATTTTTATCAAGATATAGTTTATAATCGCTTACAAAAATAAAAACAGATAAAGCCGGAAGGAGATACTATGAAGACTGATTAATGGGCGACTAATTTTTAAACTTCGTTTTGTTTTTATGGTTACATTTTACCCCATCACCCATTATCTTTGCAGGCCTTAAAGAAATAACCTATCAAAATAATAGAATATTGCTGTTATGAAAATCATGAAATTCGGTGGTACGAGTGTAGGTAAACCAGAGCGTATGCATCATATTGCCGGCTTGGTGACGAAAGAAGTTGAGCCTACTATTGTTGTTTTATCTGCGTTATCCGGTACAACAAATACCCTTGTTGAAATCGGTGACAATATTGCTAAAGGTGACCGGAACGCTGCCAAAGCAACGATCGACAAACTCGAAGCGCATTATCATGATTTTATATCAAAACTTGTAAACAAACCTGCATCTGTTGATAAAGCAAAGGCAATTATAGCAGAGCATTTTGAGTTTCTCAATATCATTCTTCGTATTTCATTCAGCGAAGCTTTAAGTAAGGATATACTGGCACAAGGCGAATTGTTGTCTACAAAATTATTCAGTGTTTACCTTGAAGAGCAAGGAATCGATCATTTGTTGCTTCCGGCCCTTGAATTTATGAGCATTGATGCAAATGATGAGCCGCAGATCGGAAGTATAAAAGTCCGGTTGACACAATTATTAAAAGAGCATAGTTTAAAAAAACTATTTATTACGCAGGGATACATTTGCCGCAATGCGAGAGGTGAGGTAGATAATCTGAAACGTGGTGGTAGTGATTATACGGCATCGTTGGTTGCTGCGGCAATCGAAGCTTCTGTATGTGAAATATGGACTGATATAGACGGCATGCATAATAACGATCCGCGTATCGTGAATAAAACAGTTCCTGTTGAGCAATTAAGCTTTGATGAGGCGGCAGAATTGGCTTACTTCGGCGCAAAGATTTTGCATCCTGCTTCTATCTGGCCGGCACAGACATATAAAATACCCGTAAAATTGTTGAACACCATGCAGCCGGAAGCAAAGGGCACGTTGATTGTGCAGGAGGCCGGCAGTGTTGGTGTAAAGGCAGTTGCTGCAAAAGATAACATCATTGCCATCCGTATCAAAAGCAGCCGCATGTTATTAGCGTACGGCTTTCTGAGAAAGATATTCGAAGTGTTTGAAAAATATCGCACACCTGTCGATATGGTTACCACATCAGAAGTTGCAGTATCATTAACTATTGATAGTACTGCCAATCTTAAAAGCATTATTAAAGAACTGGAACCATTTGGTACTGTGGAGATCGATGAAAACCAAACGATCATTTCTGTAGTCGGCAATGAGATAGCGCAAACGTCAAAAATTGTCCGGAAGCTATTCGAATCTATTGTAAACATTCCGATCCGTATGGTATCATACGGTGGCAGCCCACATAATATTTCTTTATTGATTCCTGCAGAATATAAAACACAGATATTACAGCAATTGAACAAAGGCATGTTTGGTTTATAAAAAAGATGCCACTTGTTTTGTTTTTAAAGAGAAATAAGATTGCTTTGATTTAATAATCGTGGCTGATCGCGTGTCATGATTACCAAATCTTCTGCCACTTTTGTGATACTATTATTCACTTAATCTCTTATTAGTGAATTAATGTGAACATTCTAAGCTCCCGTTATTTTACCTCGTACAATTCCTATTAATAAATGAAAATATTAATATTTATTATACGTTTTATCGAGTAAGCATTTTATACTATTAGCTTTACGTATAATTCTCAACTATGAAAACCCAACGTGTCATTGATGTATTGTTGTTGTCGGCATTGATATGCCTGGGTTCGTGCAAAAAGGATACGAAAGAAAACACTCTCCAGCCGTTAGGGCAATTAACTACCACCGCTCGACTTTCCTTTACAGATAACCAGATTAATGAAGGTATTGCCACTGCTCTGGATGCGGCGGATGGTACGGAAGATGGTAGTTCGGATATCCGCCCCGTAAATTGCGCCGATATTGTTTTAAATAGTTATCTCAAGACAATTACCATCGATTTTGGCGGTGGTTGCGTGAATCCTATAACGGGAAGACTGAGAAGCGGAAGAATAACGGTAGGATATAACGGCGATACCTACACGACATCTACAGAACGTACCATCAGTTTTGAAAATTTCAGATTCGAAGATACTTTGTCAATGAACGGAACATTTACCCAAAGCAATATTACCCGTGGCAATAACAAGGTCAACTTTTCATTGAGCACTACAGATTTTGTATTTGGGTTTCCTGGTGGCCGAACGCAAAATCTTTCTGGCTATAACCGCAATTTTATTGTTGATCTCGGAAAGGATACACGGGATATCTCTGATAATATCGTTACGGTGTCAGGTGATATGAATGGTGTAAATGAAGAAGGAGAACCTTATAGTGTTACTATTACCAACCCGGTTGTATTCAATGGCGCTTGTGCTGCAGGGCATATTTTTTACCCTGTGAGCGGTGCATATGATGTGAGAGTTGGCGGCAAATCAAAATTCAACGTATCCTGGGGAAATGGGAATTGTGATAAGCTGGTTACAATTTCTTATCCTGGAAATACTATTGATGTAGCGTTGAAATAGACCATCAAACATAAACCACCGGGCCGGCTGATAACCGGCTTTTTTTATTTGCTGATAACTTGTACCGATCCATCCGCTTTACCAAGTATTACTTCATTGGCCATATTTATAAACAGACCATTTTCTACCACGCCGGGAATTGTGTTTAATTGCACATTTAAACCAACTGCATCCTGTATTTCACCGAAATGACAATCGAGAATATAATGACCATGATCTGTGATGAAAGGCTTATTGCTTTTTTCCCGTAAAACAATCTCGATGGGATACAACTGACGGATATGCCGAAGCGTTTGTTGCCAGCCATACGGAATTACTTCAACCGGCAATGGAAAGCGACCAAGCTGATTTACAAATTTGTGTTCATCTGCGATTATCACAAGTTTGTCTGATGCCGCAGCTACCATTTTTTCCTGGAGTAATGCCCCTCCACCGCCTTTTATTAACTGAAGATTTTTATCTGCTTCATCTGCTCCGTCAATGGTGATTGCGATCCGGTCGACTTCGTTCAAGTCAGTAATGGTTATTCCCAATTCGCCAGCAAGTTTCGCTGTTTGCTGCGAGGTAACGACAGATTGGATTTGTAAACCCTCTTTCACTTTTTTTGCAAGCGCCTGTATGAAGTAATACACCGTAGTGCCCGTGCCAATGCCAATTACCCATCCGGGTTGAACAAATCTCAGTGCATATTCTCCCGCTACGCGTTTCATATCATCTGCTGGCATAATCGTTATTTTAATGCTGAAAATAAATCATTTTTGTTTTTCACTATTCGCTTCTATAAGGTTCTGATAACTCACTTTAGTAAATTGCTTTTAAATTATTCATGCATGGTTCAGTATACAACAAGGATACTTCAGTTTGCAGAGCAGGGTGAAAAGACAGGCTGGACGTATGTGGAGATACCGCCTGATGTTGCTGAAAAACTCAAACCCGGCAATAAGAAATCATTCCGTGTGAAAGGGAAGCTGGATAATTTTCAAATAAAGAAAACAGCCTTGTTGCCCATGGGCGGCGGTAAATTCATTATGCCACTAAATGCAGCAACCCGCAAGGCCATCGGAAAGAAAAAAGGTGCCATGCTAAAACTGCAATTGGAAGAAGATCATGCGGAAGTTAAAATAGTAAAAGAGTTGCTCGATTGTCTGAAAGACGAACCGGCAGCATTCACCAATTTTAACAAGTTGCCAAAATCACATCAATTATATTACAGCAAATGGGTTGAAAGCGCCAAAACAGACAGCACAAAAACGAAGCGCATAGCAATGACTGTTACTGCCATGTCAAAAGGGATGAGCTATGGTGAAATGATGAGGGCTGAGCGGGAAGATAAGGATGAGCTCAACAGGTAATTTCGCTTAGATGGCATGATTATTTGAATCACTTTTCAGCTCAGTAAAAACCATAGGCCGTTATGAAAAGTTCCCGGTAATAATTCGTTTCAGTATTGTTTGTTATTTCATAATTTGCCGCGTCAATAATTAATTGACAATTATAAAATAAACCGAAGCAAAAAATCGTTTGAAGACAGTTAATCATTTAATCCAAACCTTATGAGCCAGACAGGCAACAAAACCGCTCCCGCAGCACTCCTCCATCAAAGAAAATATTTAGTTGTAGCAAGCGCAGTTCTCGGACTGATCGCAGTCAGCTATGCTGGTATGCAACTTTTTTCAAGAGAGCCAAACGCTGCCAACACAATAGCCGTAGCCGCACAGGCTGATACTGCGAAAGAAAAAGCAGCACAGGCAAGACAAATAACGTTTGATACAGCCGATTACAAACAACGTTTACTTGTAAACGCAAATGGAGATAGCACTGGCCGCTGGCCGGTTGTGCATGATTTTCCATTGGCAGGAGCCATACTTCCATTTAACCGTATTGTAGCGTTTTATGGTAATCTTTACTCAACAAGAATGGGTATCCTGGGTGAATTGCCCCGTGCACAGATGTTGAAGAAATTACAGGAAGAAGTAAAAGTATGGGAAGCAGCAGATCCAGCAACTCCTGTTGTACCTGCATTACATTATATCGCGGTGACAGCCCAGGGAGCTCCCGGCAAAGGCGGAAAATATAGATTACGTATGCCATTTCACCAGATTGACTCTGTACTGAGCATGGCAAAGGAAATAAACGCCTTAGTATTCCTGGATGTGCAGGTTGGTCTCAGTACATTAAAAGAAGAGATTCCACAACTCGAGCAATACCTTAAAATGCCGAATGTTCATTTAGGAATCGACCCCGAATTTTCAATGAAAGGTGGCGAAGCACCTGGCAAAGTGATTGGCACATTCGATGCAGCAGATGTAAATTATACTTCAGACTATCTTGCTGAATTGGTGAAAGCCAATAACATACCTCCGAAAATACTTTGTGTTCACCGATTTACACAGAGAATGGTGACGAACTATAAGCAGATAAAAACACAACCGGAAGTACAGGTCGTAATGGATATGGATGGCTGGGGCTATCCGGGCAAGAAAATGACCACTTACAAAGAGTTTGTCTATAAAGAACCCGTACAGTTTACCGGATTTAAATTATTTTATAAAAATGACCTGCGGGACAACAGTCGCATGATGACACCGCAGGAAGTATTGAAACAAAAGCCACAACCGCTTTATATTCAATACCAATAAAGAAAAATTTCTCCTTAGGTTTTAGATTGTCTGTTTTCTGCTGCAGGGTTTAATGGAAAAAAGCGAAAGTTCCATTAAACCCTGTGGCGTTATTGTTGTCTCATATCTCATACAAGCTTATACTCCTTCCCGCCTACGATTCTCACCTAAATCAATTTTTAAACAGACGAATTAAAAGCAACAAGCGTATGAAAGCTTCACGTAAAATTCTAAGTGTCCTTGTAGCTGCGTCGGTATTTGCAGCTATTTTCGTTTTATCCTGTACGAAGGATAATTCTTCATCCTCATCAGTTCCTCCGGGCAAACAGAAAGTATCCTTATACCTTTCTGATGATCCTGGGCTATTTGATCAGGTGTTAATTGATATTCAATCTGTGAGAGTTCTTGTTGATACTTCTACTGCAGATACTGTTGAGCACCGCTGGCGTCATGATTGGAACTGTGATGATGGTAAGGACACCAGTGTGATCTGGGAAGATTTGTCAATCAGGCCAGGCGTTTATGACCTGCTTACATTGAGAAACGGAACAGATACTTTGTTTGCAAATGGTACCATTCCTCAAGGAAAAATCAAACGTATCAAGATTACATTGGGCACAAACAATTCATTGGTAAAAGATAGTGTAAGCTACCCGTTGAATCTGTATCCAGGCGACTCGGTTATTACACTTAAACTTTCCGGAAATGAATTTGATGAATATCTGGCTGGTCAGTTCCAGTTGTGGCTCGATTTCAATGTAGGCCGCTCTATTCTCAAAATCAGGGATGGTGAATTCTATCTCAAACCATTTATTCGTTTGTTTATAACGAAAGCCACTGGTAGTGTTGCTGGTAAAGTAACGCCATGGGATGCCTACCCGGTAGTGAGCGTATATAATGAAACAGATACAGCTTATGCTATTCCTTACCGTGATGGTAATTTTAAAGTGAGAGGTCTTGATCCGGGTACTTATACAGTATTTGTAAATGCATCCAACGGTTATCAGGATACAACTATTACGAATGTAACAGTAACGGCGAGACAGGAATTTGATTTACCGGATATCACTCTGCATAAATAAATTATTCCCCTATGATGTTTCCAAAGGGCTTCAGCAATGGAGCCCTTTTTAATTTATGATTTACGATGTACGATTTAGGATTTGGTCCAAATGAAACATTCCACCACTCAGAACTGGAGTATCGAAAATCGTACATCGTAAATCAGAAATCAGACATCCTCCATCCTAAATCCTTCATCTTCCTGATATTTGCAGCATGATATCTTCAATCAAAGATTTTAAAAACGTTTTCTTTATCGGGATCGCCGGTGCGGGTATGAGCGCAATTGCACAATATCTTGTTGGTACCGGAAAAATTGTATCGGGAAGTGATCGTTTCTTTAAGCGGGGAGAACATAATGATATAAAAGAGAAATTAGAAACCGAAGGTATCCGCTGTTATCTGCAAAACTGTGAAGGCATTAGCGGTGAAACGGACCTGGTCGTGGTGTCCACGGCAATCGAAGATACAGTTGAAGAAGTTCAGAAGTCAAAGAGCCTGGGTATCCCGATCATAAAGCGATCTGAATTGCTAGCGTTGATTGCGAAAAGCAAAAAGACTGTTGCTATAGGTGGTACGAGTGGCAAAAGTACAGTAAGTGCTATGTTGTTTGATATCCTGGATTATGCAGGGTTACATCCTTCCATTATCGGTGGTGCGGGTTTGGTAAGCCTGATAAAGAAAGGAAAGATCGGCAACGCCATTGCAGGAACAGGTGACCTGCTAGTGATCGAAGCAGATGAAAGCGATGGTTCCATTGTTCAATACCACCCGGAAACCGGTGTTTTATTGAACGTGGATAAAGATCACAAAGAGATAGATGTTTTAATGGATGTATTTACGACATTTAAAAACAACAGCAATACATTTATCGTCAATCAATCACATTACCTGGCGCGACAGCTTTCTCAAAATGAGAAACATGATTTCTCTTCTGATCACGATTTTCAGGCTGGTTATATTGCAACAGATTTTGCGCAGGACGGATTGGCCATCTCGTTTAAAATTAATGGCGAGCCTTTTTCGTTGAAATTAGTTGGCCGTCACAATATGGAGAATGCACTTGCTGCCGCGACTGTAGCAGCGCAGCATGGCGTTGATTTAAAGATTTCTTCTCACGCCCTGAAAACCTATGAAGGGATTTATAGGCGCAACCAGGTATTGGGGCAAAAGGATGGTGTATGGGTTATAGATGACTTTGCTCACAATCCTGTGAAATGCGCCGCAGCGATACAGGCTTGTCAACCTATAGCGCCGAAAGTGATCGCATGGTTTCAGCCTCACGGGTATGGTCCTACGAGATTTTTGAGAAATGATTTTGTTGAGGAAATAAGTAAAGCCCTCCGCCCCGGCGATGAGATATGGATGAGTGAAATTTTTTACGCCGGAGGTACTGCCGAGAAAAATATATCAGCAAACGACCTTATCGTCGATATCCAGCGATTGGATAAAAAAGCTTTTTTCATTGAAAATCGCGATCATTTTCTCTCAGCTGTTCGTCCGCATTTAACTGATAACTGTGTTTTACTCCTGATGGGCGCCCGTGATCCTTCGCTGGAACATTTCGCCAAAGGCGTCTGGGAAAATTTATGATGAATAAATTACTATGCTGATTCAGGTTACGCTAAAAACTCCATCTTTGCTGACTGCTTAAATTGATCTGCTATGGCTGTTGGCAATAATAACCGCAATGCTGCGATAGGATTTATTTTTATCACCCTGCTTGTTGACGTAATGGGTTGGGGATTGATCATCCCTGTTATTCCCGATTTAATAGTTGAGCTGAAGCATGTAAAGATTAATGAGGCGAGTACGTATGGAAGCTGGCTCTTGTTTGCCTATGCATTTATGCAATTTTTATGTGCCCCCATTCTTGGAAATCTAAGTGATAAATATGGCCGCCGCCCAATTATTCTGTTTTCATTGTTCGGCTTTGGTGTAGACTATTTGTTCCAGGCATTATCGCCGACGTTCGGTTGGTTGTTTGTTGGTCGTATAATAGCTGGTATTACGGGTGCAAGTTTTACAACAGCCAGTGCTTATATAGCGGATATCAGCACACCTGAAAACCGTGCAAAGAATTTTGGGATGATCGGTGCAGCATTTGGATTGGGTTTTATTATCGGTCCTGCACTGGGAGGCTTGTTAGGCACCTGGGGTACAAGGGCGCCATTTTATGCTGCAGCCATACTTTGTCTGCTTAATTGTTTATACGGTTATTTTATTTTGCCGGAATCATTGTCACTTGAACACAGAAGAAAATTCGAGTGGAAGAGAGCGAATCCATTGGGCTCGCTTCGTCAATTGAAAAAATACCCGGCTATCAGCGAACTGGCTGTTTCGTTCTTTTTGATTTATCTCGCCGTAAATGCGGTGCAGGCCAATTGGAATTATTTTACTAAATACAGGTTTGACTGGAGTGATAAAATGGTAGGCTATTCATTAGCGTTAGTGGGGTTATTGGTTGCTGCTGTACAGGCAGGATTGACGAGAGTTGTGAATGCTAAATTAGGAAATGAGCGAAGTGTATACATAGGCTTATGCCTCTATAGTTTGGGTTTGTTTTTGTTTGGGTTTGCCACGCAGAGCTGGATGATGTTTGCATTCCTGGTACCATATTGTCTTGGCGGTATTGCCGGCCCTGCATTACAATCCATCATTGCTGGTCACGTGCCACCAAATGAACAAGGTGAATTGCAAGGAGGTTTAACGAGCATCATGAGTATCACTGCGATTATTGGTCCCTTGGTAATGAACAATCTCTTTTACTTCTTTACCAAAACCAATGCGCCCTACCATTTTCCGGGGGCGCCGTTTTTATTGGGCGGCGTATTGATGTTGGCCAGCGCCATATTTGCTTACCACGCATTGAAGACTGAAAAACATGTGGCTGTTTCTTCTTAAAATAAATGCGCCGGTAAAAACTTCATTCTTACCGGCGCATGTTACGATTCTACAATTTTTAAAACGGCTGCAGAGAATATTCGGGTTGTTTTGCCTTTGCGAATGGCTGAAATAACAACCAGCATAATGTCATTAATAAACTTGCTCCGTTAGTCGTATCGATGGGTTTTCCTGTTTCAAGATGAATTTCTTCAAGAGCAGCTTTTGCAGGTGACAATTTGCAAACGATCAAGGGTTGATCGATTGTTTCCTTATAAATCACCAATTCTTCTGCTGATTGTTCTTGCCGTATTGTATAAAAGAAACGTTGATCATCCAGTTCAATATAGTTTTCCTGGTTTTCATGTCCCAGCTTACCAACACGAAAACCGTATTCATTTCTCAGAACAGTTTTGTTTCTGAGTATGCCTTCTTTGCTGATAATAAATAATCTTTTCTCATCCAGCGATTCTATTCTTGCAGTGCCGGCCGAAGGATTATAAGTAAGGCTCAATACATACTTATCCTTATGCCAGAGTTCATAGACTTTTTTTTTCGCAGTGTTAAGTATTGTTTCCCATCTCATAACAGAAATTTTTTACAGATAAATAGGGTTAGGGCGGAAAAATTACGATCCTTTTCAGTAAGGTCTGTTTGAGTGAGTCAAGAATTAATCCAGAATTAATATTAGAAGTAATTTCGTGTATTATCTGTGGACAATTTGCAGGTTTTCCACAGATAATGAGCATTTTATAAAACGATTCTATGCTAAACGAAAAAGAGATTTTGTTTTTGGAGAAGGCCATTGAAGTGGCAAAACGCGGCATGGAAACAGGTAAAGGCGGCCCGTTTGGTTGTGTAATTGTGCGAGATAATGAAGTGATAGCGGAGGGATGTAATCTTGTAACCTCTACAAATGATCCCACTGCACATGCCGAGGTGGTGGCCATTCGCGAAGCATGCAAGCGGCTACAGTCATACGAGTTGACTGACTGTGATGTATATGCGAGTTGCGAACCTTGCCCGATGTGCCTTGGCGCGATTTACTGGGCAAGAGTGAACAGGGTGATTTATGCGAGCACCAGGCATGATGCTGCGGCGGTAGAGTTTGATGATGATTTTATCTACAAAGAGATTGGCGCAGAAATGGAGAAGCGAAAAATTCCTTTCATTCATTATGCGCATCCAAAAGCAGCAGCGGTTTTTAATAGCTGGGTGGATAATGAAAATAAAAAAAGGTATTGAAGGTAGATGATGGTATGCATATAACTAAACAGATCAGATTGGATATGCTGCTTAACAGGATTACAACAGTTGAAACACGGCTTTTGTCAGCTTGCATTTTGGCAGTACCAATTTTAACAGTATGTAGTTTCTCCTCGTGGCTATTTTAGCTTTGCTATTTCAGCAGCAATTTCGTCAAGCACTTCTTTGTTTTTGACTTCCTTTTTGCTGCCAACCTTTGAAGAAAAAATTATAAAAACTTTGCCGCCATATTTTTCTTCAAAAGATTCAAAGTTTGCTTGCATTCTTTCCGTCAATTTGTAATTACCAAAATTTGCATTTGCAGTTACAGGCTTTATTTGAATGCCAAAAGCTTTGTCTTCAACTTTGCCGATATAATCTACATCGCCTGAATGGTCTAAGTCTGAATCAGATTCTTCAAATACTACATCAGGGAATTTCTTGGCAAGAAAATCATTGATAACTGACTTCTCTGTCAAAAAGCCATCAAAGGTTCGTGGAATTGTAACTTCATAAACGTAGTCGTAACAATCTTGTTTTGTGATTTGCCTAAATGCTTCTGTCCACTCTGGGATAACAACTTCTGTAATTTTTTCATAAAGCCTTTCGCCTAATTCATCAAGGATTTCTTGGGTTACTTTGACCGGTATTTTTGTTTTTGTATGAGCCTTATCAAAGTAGTATTGTCGCCATTCCTGAAAGGTTTTAGGTTGACATTCCCTAATGAGTTCCATTACTGCACCAACCTTGCTTGGTCTTGTAAGTTGATACGCATTACTTGTGTAGTTTAGTACTTTTTCTTTTTTGCCGAACGGTTTCGCGTATTTGTAAATCGGTTGTTCTTCTTCTACTTCTTCCATAAATGACTACAAGTCTAATAAAGTAAAATATTTCTGTTAGTTTGGTTGGCTGGAACAGCAGCGTTCCAATTATTAATCAAATTAGTTCTTCTGTTATTTATTTCTCTTGCTCTATTTTCAAGTGAGTCTAAATAGTCATTAAGTTCTTGAATATTGTTTCTTCGAATTTTATAGTAGCCCCTTGACTTCTTCAAGGTGCTAGCTATCAAGTCTTGGTCGTGTTCAATACACTCAGTAATAAGCGTTCGTGTCTTAACTTGATTTCCTCCAATTGGATAACCCATGTGATTAGCAATCGCTATAGCATTAACCGCAGTCCTTATTCCATAATTTAGAAATTGAAGTAATCGTGTTCTTTCGGTTTGAGTGAAATTAACTGGCATGTGTTTCTTTAAGAAGAGTGAGAAATTTTTTTTTGTATTTAAAGTCGGTTTGACTATCAACTTGAACTAATCCGCTTTTAATCAGATGAGCATTTATGAAAGTTTTATTTTCCAAATACAAGTAGCATAATAAATTATTTTCAGCGTCATGCCTTATGTTATCATAGCGAAGGAAAACTTTTTTCCCTTTAAGTTTACCATTTAGGAAATCAGTCGCCTTTCCATTGATTATTGGATCTTCTTTAATACCAATTAATTTTACAGTTAAGTTATTGCTTAATCGGATTTTCTCAGGACTAACAACTTCTTTTACTGTGTAAAACTCTTCTCGTTGAGTTGAACTGTCTTTATCAATTCTGCTTCCGAATTGTAGTTTTTTTACATCAATTTTTTTGTCAAGTGTGTGTGGGTCTTTAAATATGTAAGGCAATTTTTGAACTTCCTCTTCGAAGTCAGTCTTTATGCTGTTCTGTTTAGTAAAATCATACGTTGTTTCAGCCAAATCCTGTTGATGAGTTTCTAACTTTTCTTTAATAAACGGAATAAATTCCGGATTGATTTCATAGCCTACGGAATTTCTGTCTAAATTTTTTGCTGCTAAAGCTGTAGTTCCACTTCCTGCAAACGGGTCAAGAACAGTTTCACCAAAGAAGGAAAACATTTTGATTAAGCGCTTTGGTAATTCTTCAGGAAACATTGCGATGTGGTTATTTTGTCTCGCTCCGGCAAAATTCCAATGCCCTGCAAAATAAGAGTTCCATTCTTCGGCAGTCATTTTAGAAAGCTCCTTTTGTTCTTTTGTCGGTTTGGGTGCGTCACCCAATTTTTTGAAAACGAGAATAAACTCATAATCTAATTTCAAAATCCCATTTCTTGGATATGGATATGAACCCATTTGCACACCACCGCCCGTTGTATTGGATGTTGTGACTTTCTGCCAAATGATTGCACCCATATAATCAAAGCCAATGTTTTCACAGAATTTGATTATTTCTTCACGAATGGGGATGACTTTATAGCGTCCATAATAAACAGCCCTGGCGAACTGATCGCCAATATTTACACATAACCTGCACCCATTGTGAAGAGTGCGATAACACTCTTTCCAAACTACATTCAGGTTGTTGATATAGTTTTCATAACTGTCATGAAATCCAATTTGATTATCAGTTCCGTAGTCTTTAAGTTGCCAATAGGGTGGAGAAGTAATAGCTAAATGAATTGAATTGTCGGCCAGTTCAATCATTTGTCGGCTGTCGCCATTTACAATTTTGTGATGGGTCTTCAATTGCTAAAATATTGGGGCAAATCTAAGTAAAAAAGCAAACCAATGAACGGAGAAATGTGTCTACAAACCACCTATAAGTATAAGGTTTGGGCAGAGCATGTTTAATTCAAACGTCAAATACTCTTTGACAAATTGATGAAGCTGATCAGTTTGATGACTTCTTGTTTATCTCTATCTATGCAACAACATTCTGTGCACGATCATGTAGCCAATGATAACCAACAGCAATATAATCAAAACAGAAATGGATAACCAAGGCTGTTCTTTCAATCTTAATTTGTCTCTTCGTTGTTTTTTCTTTTCCAGTTTTTTGCGGAGATCTCTGTTTAATTGTTCTACCAATGATCCGATTTGTTTTTCATCCTGGAATTGTTGCAGACCCTCAACGGCATCTTCGGTAAATTCATTTTCCAATAACTTTTTTTCTACCTCGTGTTTCTTTTCCGGCGAAAGTTTATCCTGCAGGTAAAGCATCAACGTTTCCTGGTCAACATCAGGCGAAAGATTGGTTAATATGTCTTTTAAACTGTCAGACATGAATCAGGTCTTGCTTTTTAATTTTCTTTCTATCATTATTTTCAGGTTTCGCTTACCATTTTGAATATAACTTTTTACCTGCAACAGGTTATAGCCGGTTCTATCACTGATTTCCTGGTAACTTTTTTTATCCATGTAAAACAAAGTTACACATTGCTGCTGCTCCGGGTTTAACTCCTTTAATGATTCATTCATGAGGTCAAGCGTTTTATCGTTCTCTAATAACGCAGTGGTATCAGTTGCCGGATCGGCCGCAGTGGTAAACTTCTCATTTAATTCAGCAGGAACTTTTCCGTGCCTGTCCCGGATCTTCATCAGACAATAGTTTTTTGCGACCATGTACACCCAGGATTTAAAATATTCTACTTTGTATTTGTGCAGTTCGGTAATCGCTTTCAGAAATATTTGTTGAACGCTGTCTTTTGCCTCATCTTCATTTTTCAGGTATTTCATACACACGCCAAGCAATAAAAGGGTATATCGTTCCAGTAATATGCCCAGCCATTTGTTGTCATGGCTGGAATAAAAACTTTCGAGCAATTCCTGGTCGGTTATATCGTGGTATCTGTCAACCTTCAACGGTGTGGTTTGTGATTATAGAGTTGAGATGCAAAATGCAATTTATTTCACAAGGAAATAAAAATGCAATTCCGGCTTTATCTTTTATTTAAGATATACAGGTAAAAACTATTGAGATTTGAGTGAAGGCTGGTAAAATTCAAGCATATTTTGTTTTAGCTTAAGTCTCACGGTTATGGAAAAGGCGCTTTTATCTTCATCGATCTTCATCCACGAAGCAGTGATGGGAGATACCGCCAGACTGCCGTAATGATAATTATAGGCGATTCCAACAACTGTTCCGTTTTTTGTAATATAGTCAGAGTATGGATAAGCTTCCATAGTATCATCAAAATTTTTGAGCGCATCTTTTACGATAGCTAACCCCGTGGCCCCGCCGAAGCAATAACAAATTACCTTGTATTGCATAATCGTGTCTGCAGCGTACGCTACACTGTTAGTGTTAAATGGCACCTCTTCGAGTATAAATTCGGCATCTGTAAATACAAAGCCTTCCCATTCATAATGATTGTGGTTGCCTTTAAACGAGAATAACGTTGAATCCGTTCGCCTGGTAAGAACCTTATTAACGAGTGCCGGCTCGGTTTTCAATTTTTTGAAAAATGTAGTGAATTCGTTTTTGAAAGGATTTGCAGGAAAATAGCGGTTAAACACTTTGTTTATTTCATCGTACTGAGCGTTTGCATTACCAATGAAGCAAACAAACGTGGCTAAGAGGAGTAGTTTCATGCAGATAAGATTTGTATGTAAAAACACCGTCGAAGTTTTTTTACCACAGTTTTTTCGGTAGATATCTTATTCTTCAGTCATTGGGATTAATGCCCTGTTTTCACGGACAATAATTCTGAGTGTAACTGCAAATACATTTTCGTTTTTATCGCTGTTGATATATGCAACTGTAACCGGCGGTATCGTTGTCATTTCTATAAAATAATCGTTGATTAACCCTGTCGATTTATTATCTGTTGTTACATTTTTAGTTTCAACATTGCTGAAGTCTGTTGTGTATTTACGGCGAAAGTGATCAAACTCTTTTTCTACACTATTTTTCCCGTTGTTAACGTGATTGGTATAAATGATGATCTGGTATTGCAGGATCGTGTCCTTTGTAACGACAGGTCGAAACAATTCTATTTCAGTTTCAGCAAGTCTTACTTCTACCCGAACAGGGTCAAGGTTAAAAGAATTGTATTTTTTGTAAGTGCCACGGAAAAAAAATAATGTTGAGTCAGTCCGTTTAATTACCTGTTTATTCATCAATAATGTATCATTAATGAGATGGGTAAGAAAACTTTTAAACTCACGATTGAATGGATTATAACGGAAGTAATTGTCGGCTATTTTTAGAATAGACCGTTGCGCAGCGCAATACGAACCCGTGCAGCACATAATTATTAAAACCAACAAGCATAGCTTAAACTTCATACAATGTTTTGTTGACAGGCTAACCTTTCCATTTTATCACCGGTCCGGGATTCCCATTCTTCGGGTTTTTCAGCCAAGGTTTGTATACAATCAGGTCACCTAGTTCAAGCTTCAAACGGATAATAATGGAAAACATGGCCTGCTGATTATCGATCTTCGCCCAGGCAATTGTTACCGGTGATATTGGCGACAGTGACGAAAAATAGTGACGGAACGAGCCAGGTGATTGATCTTTTGTTGACACTCTGCCATCCTGGTGTGAAGAAAAAACAAGGCCATAATGTCTTTCGAAATTCTCAAATTCAATTTTTGCTTTTGACTCATTTACGAAATAATAAATAACCTGGTACTGAAAAAAAGTATCTATCGTGGAAACTGAGTCTGTCATTACTACCTCACCAAGTTTGATATCTACTTTGGGTGAACGGAGCTCTCGTTTATAGTTAATATAATAACCATTGAAAGAAAATAGTGATGTGTCTGTTCTTCTGAGTGTGATTTTATTTCTTAATGTAGTATCCGATTTTAATGCTCTGAAGAATGCGCTGAAGCTGGTGTCCATAGGATTTTGCGGAAAGTAATAGTCCAGCATTTCATGAATAAAGAAATCCTGCGACCGGGCTGAGTAAGACAAGCCGATACAAAGAGCAGCTATTACAATCGATATTCTCATAAAGGCTTAAAATAAGCTTTTGATCCACTTAAAAAAAGCGGCATCCCATCCCAGCATTTTAAATGCAGTATAAAACAATACAACTGCAAAGATTTTTTTTACAGTATCCTGGGGTAGTGCGAGTGAGATTTTACTACCAAGCCATCCTCCTAATATAAAAGCGATGCTCATGACCAGGACTACTTTAATGTCTATATAACCTTTATTATAATAATTAATTACCGCCAGTATGCCGACGGGCAATAATAGCAAACCTAATGAGGTACCCTGCGCCTGGTGCTGAGAAAAGCCAAGAAAAAAAACCAGGGCGGGTACTACGATAATACCACCACCAACGCCAACCATGCCGCTTAGTACTCCTGCACATAGGCCAACAACGATTAACAGTATTATTGTTTCGGTTCCCATTGGCGTTGCCTTATCTTTCATTAGCCGTATGCTTGAATGTTTCTTTGTAGAAATTGATTCCGTTTTCTACTATTTTCAACGCTCTTACTTTGTCGCCAAACTCTTCCACCACAACAGTCTTATTTTCTAATTTTTTATACTCTTCAAAGAAATGGCGCATCTCATCAAAGAAGTGTTTCTGCAGTTCTTCAATGTTGTTATAATGATTAACGCTGGGGTCGCGGTTTGCTACAGCAATGATTTTATCATCGGCATCGCCGCTATCAATCATCTGCATTACGCCGATTACTTTTGCCTCCATCAGGCACATCGGCTGCACGGGCATTGATGTAATAACAAGTATGTCGAGCGGATCTTTGTCGTCACCGTAGGTTTGTGGAATAAAACCATAGTTGCTGGGATAATAAAAAGATGAATAAATAACACGGTCAAGTTTCAACAAACCTGTTTCTTTATCGATCTCATACTTTGCTCTTGAGCCTTGCGGTATTTCTATCACAGCATTTACTATGCGTGGTGCCGCCTCTCCGGGGGGAATGCCATGCCAGGGATGTTTTACTGTAAGCATGATGCTGAATTTATTGGTTCTAATTTACGCTTTGACAGTGAGATAAAGTTCAGGAAACGAAAATAGATAGTTAAATCCGACATTAATTATCTCAGGGTGTCTTTTCCAATCGGTGGTGGTGCGTTCAATGAATCCATATCATGATTAAACAGGTATTTTAAATCAACCAGCCACTGATTATTTTTTTTAATTACCCGAAGTGTGTCACGGTCATTCTTAAAAGAATTTGAAAAAATGACGATGGTCGTTGAATCATTCAGGTTATTTACGTTATGGATATTTATCGTGGCTTCGTGATAACTACGTTTTGTATCTGCATCCACACGCTGGTAACCGCGTTCATACACATCGAAGAATTGGTTGTTTGAAGAATCGGAGAGAAGAAATGTTTTCGCTTCGCTGAATTTGCCATCGAGTGCCGAGCGGATAAAATTCCTTGCGGCATCAATATCATTCTCAGATTTTGGCTGACCTTCGTCTGATGAGTTTTTACAGGCAGCTACAAATAAAAGCAGGAATGAAGTGGTAGTAATTAGTAGATACTGTTTCATTCCTGCAAGCTAATAAAAGTTTCCCAGCTATGATCTTTCGCGATCTCTATATGGTTTGAATTCTTTAGGTTCTTCTTCTTTACGCTCTTTATCGTATGCACGAAGGATAGCTTTTACCAAACGGTGGCGAACAACATCATCTTCATCCAATTCAATATGAGCGATACCGTCGATATTTCTCAGAATACGCGACGCTGTTTGTAATCCACTTTTTTGATTTCTTGGCAAATCCACCTGTGTCTGGTCACCGGTAATGATTGCTTTTGCATTGGCGCCAATACGGGTCAAAAACATTTTCAATTGAAGATCTGTCGCGTTCTGCGCTTCATCCAAAATGATGAATGCATTATCCAACGTACGGCCACGCATATACGCCAGCGGCGCTATTTCAATTGTACGGGTGCTCATATAATAACCGAGCTTATCAGCAGGGATCATATCATCCAGTGCATCATACAAGGGGCGCAGGTAAGGGTCGATTTTTTCTTTCAAATCGCCTGGTAAAAAGCCAAGACTTTCACCGGCTTCCACCGCAGGACGAGTTAAAATGATCTTCTTGACTACTTTATTTTTCAATGCCCTTACTGCAAGCGCAACCGCAGTATAAGTTTTACCAGTACCGGCAGGGCCTATTGCAAATACAATGTCATTTTTTTCGGCTTCCTGCACCATTTTTTTCTGGTTCGCAGTTCTTGCACGTACCGATTTTCCGTTCGGACCAAAGACAAGAATTTCATTTGGGTTTTTCTCAACGAAGTGATCAACGGTTTCAGCATCATCGCCGCCAAGTATCTGCTCGAAATAATTTTCACTCATATGCCCGTTCCGTTCAAGATACTGCACAATGAGGTCGATTTTTTCTTTTGCATTTTCTACCTGTTCAGGCAATCCACTAAGTTTAAGCTGCGTTCCCCGGGAGAGTATTTTTAGAAGAGGGAATTTCTTTTTCAGAATATCAAGCTTACCGTTATTAACACCGAAAAACTCAATAGGGTTTACGGTCTCGAGGTTGATGGTCGTTTCTGTCAATTCGCTACAATTTTAGATTTCACAATGTTGTCAAAGGAGTACTTTGATTATCGTTTCATTCTTATCCAATATTAGGATATGTGTTTCTTCTTTCCTAAAGTTACTTATTCACAAATGTGTACAGAAATTTTTTGTGCTAAATTTTGGTAAAGGAAGGAGATTTTTTTAAGACGTTATTGTTTAATGGCTGTATTGTTTCATTGTTATCTAAAGAGTTTGAAAATTCCGTACAACCATTTAACAATAAAACCGTAAAACATTTTTTTCGTAATGAAGTACCAGAAGGTTTTTTAAACTCGCCTTGTTAAAACAATTTTAAAACAAAAGAGTTCACTAGCGTGGGCGATTTATTTACTGCACTTTTACGGCGTCCAATCACCGCTGCCAATGAACCGAAGCTTTACACTTTCCTTTTTATTATTTATTTCCTCATCCACACTGCTGGCGCAGACAACGAAAGTGTATGGCAAAATCACCAATATAAAACTTGAACCAATAGCCTTCGCAAGTATACAGGTAAAAGAAGTAAAAAGCGGCGCTGTTACAAAAGAAGACGGAGCATATGAAATTATTCTGGATGAAGGAAAATATGATCTTGTCATCAGTATGATTGGTTACAAAGCAAGAGTTGTTACCATCATAGTCGGCAAATCAGATCTGTTACAGAATGTCATACTTGATGCTGATGATTCAAAGGGCTTATCTGAAGTGATAGTTCGCGGTAAATTAAAAGATCGCTCAGAAGAAATTATCCGGAACGTAATCCGCAACAAAGAAGAAATACAGGCAGCAGTGGGAGCCTATAGCTGTGTGATGTATATAAAAGCTTCACAAGAGGATTCATTGACTTTGCGGCATAAGAAGAAAACTACAACTACAGACTCTCTGCAAAAAGCAAACGCAGACTTGCTGAAAATGGCAATGGCAGAAGTATCGTTGAAATATGATCATGAAAGTGATCAGCGTACAAAGGAAGAGCGCATAGGCGTGAATAAACGTGGCAATACGGATCGCCTTTTTTACCTCACTACGGCAGATGGAAATTTTGATTTGTATAATAATCTTTTAAAAATTCCCAAGGTTTCGCAAACACCATTTTTATCACCAATCAGCTACAGCGGGCTACTCGCTTATCGTTTTAAAATGATAAAGATGGAAAACAAAGGCAATCATAAAGTTTATACAATCAGTGTAAAGCCTCGTCAACTTAGTAATGCAACAGTAGAAGGAGAAGTGACTATAATCGATAGCGCCTGGGCGATACTGCATACTAAATTCAGCTTGCCGAAATATCATTTACCGGATTATGATTTCTTCGAAGTAGAACAGCAATATGATTTTGTAGATAACAAAGCCTGGATGATAACAAGACAACAGTTTACTTACTTTTCTAAAAGCGGTCGCGCCAGTTCTACGGGACAAACGACAGCATCATACCATGACTACGAATTGAACAAGCAATTTGATCGTAAATATTTCGGAGTTGAAATCAGCAGCACAGCCGAAGAGGCTTATGAAAAAGATAGTTCATTCTGGAAACAAGTAAGAACGGAGCCGTTAACCAATAAAGAAATAAGATTTATTCGGTTTAAGGATAGCATTTACCAGGCGACACATACAAAGGCGTATCTGGATTCCATGGATAACGTAATTAATAAAATAACCTGGAAAAAGATTTTCATTTTCGGGCAAACATTCAGTAATCATGAAAAGGAAAGGCAGATTTATATCACTTCGATTCCATCGATGTTTCAGCCGTTTCAATTTGGCGGTAGTCGCATTATGCTGATGTCGACGTATAGCAAAACCTATAAGTCGAAGAAAACAATTTCGATTTATAACCAGGTGAGCTATGGTTTGCGCAATCATGATATAAATGGAAGTCTCAATTTTACAAGAATGTATAATCCGTTTAACAGGGGATTTTATAATCTATCTGTTGGTCGCGATTTTCAATTCATTTTTGCAGGCGATGCATGGATCAACATGATCAAACGCAGCAACATTTATCTCAATACTGCGTTGGGTATAGGACATGGGCTTGAGTTAATGAATGGCCTTTTTTTATTCAGCAATTTTGATATTGCGTTCAGAAGATCAGTCGCAGATTATAAAACAAACCCCAAAGTAGATAGTCTTTTCGGAAGTATTCTTACCAATAACCAGGCTGTTGCTTTTGATCCTTACAATGCAGTATACGGGAAGCTAAGATTACAATACACGCCATTTCAGAAATACATCCGCGAACCAAAAGAGAAGATCATTCTTGGTTCTGTATGGCCTACGTTTTACACTACTTGGCGAAAAGGAATACCAGGCATATTTAATAGTAAAGTCAATTTTGATTATCTCGAATTTGGTATTGAGCAATCGATACATTTAGGATTACTTGGCATTTCTTCTTACAATATCAAAACGGGTAATTTTCCGAATCAAAAAGATCTTCGTTTGGTAGATTATCAGTTTCAACGACGCGGAGATCCATTCTTATTTATGAATCCCAATGAAGCTTTTCAGGCGCTGGATTCTACGTTCGCTGTCTTTAAACGATTTTACCAAGGACATTATGTACACGAGTTCAATGGTGCTTTGTTGAATAAGGTTCCTCTATTTAAAAAATTGCAATTGCGAGAGGTCGGTGGCGCCGGTTTTTTAATTGCACCTGAGCGCAACCTGAAATATGTAGAGGCATTTGCGGGCATCGAGCGGATTTTTAAAATTCCTTTTAATACTTTGGCGAAATTTAAACTGGGTGTTTATGTTGTCACGTCTGCCGCAAATAGTTTCAACAACCCGGTGCAGTTTAAAATTGGATTAACAAGCTGGGATATAAAGAGGAATAAATGGCAATAATTTTTCTTTTGCGTGGTCATGAAAAAATTATATCTTGATTGAAACAAAGCCACTTGCCATGGATGAATATCAATACCAAAGCACCTTGTCTACGGGTGCACTCACCACACTTATATTATTTTGTTTAGCCCTTGGATTAATTGTGATTGTAAGCCAATGGAAAGTTTTTACGAAAGCAGGTCAGCCAGGTTGGGCTTGCATCGTTCCCATTTACAACATCTACATCATGACCAAAATTGCCGGTAAACCGGGCTGGTGGGTTCTGATGTATTTCATTCCGTTTGTAAATTTCATTTTTGCT
The DNA here is from genome assembly GCA_049840875.1 of Chitinophagaceae bacterium. Taxonomy (GTDB): domain Bacteria; phylum Bacteroidota; class Bacteroidia; order Chitinophagales; family Chitinophagaceae; genus JAFDYH01. The sequence continues at coordinate 44,789 of JASGJE010000020.1, forward strand.
ATCTGGCTCACAAACATGATTTCAAAAAGTTTTGGGAAGGATGAAGGATTTACAGTCGGGCTTATTCTTTTAGGGATAATCTTCTGGCCAATTCTTGGATTTGGTTCAGCAACTTACCAAGGGCCTTTCGGAGATCCTGTTGCATACAAAGCTTATAGAGAGCAACACAATTTCGATTTTGAGAACAGGTCTTAGATTTTGATCTAAGTAGCGCTGACTAATGTCATAAAATCATTGATAGAAATTGATTTGACCTTTGGAAAAGAGATTTTAGTCAATGAATTGAAGTGATGATCTTCTGTGACAATAAAATCTGCGTTGCTCGCAATTGCACAATCCACGTATTTGTTGTCGTCGGGATCGGCATCAATTAAAAACCATTTGTAATAAACGGAAGTAAATTTTACATTGGACAGTTCGCTCAATAAAGCCATGAATGTTTTGGCGGTAGCTATGCTGAATTTTCTCTCAATTATCTCTTCGTATTCCAGCAGGATTTCATCTGTTATTGCAATCGTGTAGTTTCCATTAACGAGATTTTGATAGATAATATGGTAATCTGACTTTGAACTAATGCACATTACCAAAATGTTGCAATCAAGAACAACTGTCATTTTAAACCTGTTTTTCTATAATGCTCATGTTTCCAGGTCTCAAATATTTCGGTTGTATAATTTTTTTCAGCGAAACTTTTATCCGCTTCCCTTACAACTTTATCAGCGAGATATGCAGTTAAGAGCGACTTAAGCTCTTTAAGATCTTCTTCAGATTGATCGTAGCTAAAGAGTTTTAGTAGTTCAAGTTGTGTATTATTGAGCCTCAATTCCATCAATCTCTTTTTATAAAATTACATTTTTTAAATCAATTACCATCTCCCTACCAATTTCAAGTTAATTAACCTTGGAGTTAATCGATTCGGCATTGTAAAAATGTTGTTGGAGAAATCTTTTATCAGCATGTACGAAATGGTATTTGACCGGTCAATCAGGTTAAACACTTCCAGCGTTGCCCATATATTATCAAATCCCCGAAATGGATTATGGCTTCTTCGTCTGCTTTTATCTGAATCTAATAATAATGCGCTGAATCCGATATCAACTCTTATATAAGGTTCGATAAATAATGCGTTGCGGTATTTAACACTATTAGGAATATTATAAGGTAGGTTGCTACCGTATAATGTACTCAGGTAAACTTTAAAGTTTTTATTGGTAGAAAGATAGTCCTGGAAAAACATACCAAACGTAATCCGGCGATCTGTTGGTCTTCTGAACCAACCACCTTCTACTGTTGAACTGTCTTTCGGTTGATTCAATGAGTCCAACGTATACACTTTATACGAATCACCGATAATGTTTTCCATCGTTTTCATAAAGCCGAGGCTAACCCAGCTTTCCGCATCTTTAACTAACTCACCAAACAATCTCATTTCAACACCGGCAGCGTAAGCCTTCGCGTTATTGTTTCCAAAATAACGGATACGAACATTGTCAATATCATAAGGATCAACGTCAGTCATGTATTTGTAATAAGCTTCAGTCGTTAATCGCATCGGGCGATTCCATCCTTTGAAATTATAGTCGAATCCTGCAACAGCTTGCCAGCTTTTTTGCGATTTCAATGCTGTATTCAATGTGCCATCGTATCTTCTCAGTTCACGATAAAAAGGAGGTTGATTGTAAGAACCAGCCGCCAACCGGAAAATGATATCTCTTTTCCAATTCGGTTTCCAGCTTGCACCAATACGCGGCGAAATGAAGAATTCTTTATTTAATGAATTGTAATTATAACGAAGGCCACCTGTGAGAGTAAATGAATTCAGGCTATCTCCAAACGCGATATTATCCTGCAGGTATCCTGAAAATTTATCAATGTCGAGATCCGCGGATGATTTAATAACATTATTTAGTTGTAAATAATTTGGATTAAACGGCAGTGAATAACCAGCAGAATCCTGGTATTCCCATTCATTCAGTTTGTCGTGGATTAACGTTTTATCATAACTCAATCCCCATTGTACAACATGTTTGCCTATATCATACGAACCTTTATGCGACACATTCCAATCAGTAATATTTAATTTATCTCTTGAAAAATTCTGATTGACGCCGGCCCCGAGCGGATTGGTAATTAATCCAAAAGTTGGTTTGCTCTTGTCAAAATCTCTTTCACCAAAAAGATAAGCGCCGGAAATATCGCGGTTCTCTTCTTCCTTATCTTCAAACCGGGAAGCAAGCCATTTTAGTTTTAATCGTTTATTCACCTGGTTGGTTGCAGAAACGCCAAGCATGTTTGTACTATACTGATCTTTCTCCTGTCCCTGGAAATAAATGTCTAAACCAAGATTTGCCGAGAAATAAGGTGAGAAGACAGAGGATGTTAATTGACTATATTCAGGTATCAGGGTAAATTTTGTTGTAGAAAGATTACCTAAAAATTCAGCCTGCCATTTTTTATTTACCTGGTAAGTAATCAATGCCTGTACGTCCGATGATGATGGCACGTAATTGCCTTGTGTTTCCTGGCGACTAAGAATATTCTTATTCGTTCTGTTGCGTACGCCGATAAGATAAGTTAGTTTGTTCTTCGCCGTTATTCCTTCAAGATGTAAGCCTTGCTCGAGAACGCCAACATAAGCGGAGCCGCCAAATGTTTTTGGTTTTTTGTATTGAATATCTAACACGCTGCTCATCTTGTCACCGTATTTAGCCTGGTAGCCTCCGTTATAAAAGTTGATATTGCGAACCATTTCGGGGTTTATAAAACTTAACCCTTCCTGCTGCGCATTGTTGACGAGGTATGGCCTGAATACTTCGAAATCGTTTACATAGATTAGGTTCTCGTCGTAATTGCCGCCACGTACATTGTATTGAGAAGTCAATTCATTATTAGAGCCGACAAAGACTTTGATAAGACTTTCCACACCCATGATTGGTGAAGGAAGATTGATGATGCTTTTTGGATTTGGTTTTATAAGTCCCGCTTCATTTCGGTCACGCTGGTCCGTTATTACTACTTCCTGCAGTACTCTGTCGCCTCTTTCCATACGAAGCGTGATTGTTTCCTTCTCATTTTCACTGAGAAGAAAATTCTTTTGTTCTGTCTTATAACCGGTGTAGGAAAATACAAGAGCGAAAGATCTGTCCGCGGGTACTTTTATCCGGAAATAACCTGTATCGTTTGTACTGATACCTGTCTGATGACCGAGAATAACGATTGAAACGTGTGGTAATGGATTTTCATTTTCATCCAGCACTTTACCAGAAACCCATGCTGGTTTTTTTTGGGCAAATACTATAACCGACAGCAAAACAGAGACAGCAGTCAGCAATATCTGGCGGGTCAGTTTTTTCATAAGAGAGAATCGGCCTGAAGATACAAATAGTTTCTGCAAACCTATAGTAAGCAAAAAGCTGGTTTGAGTTATAAAACGGTTGAAATGAATGAATTGTTGTGATACTTCTGCCGGAACTGAATAAAAAGATATTTTTCAGTCAACGAACCAATTTCCGCCTATAAGCTCTTCAATTTTGCAATGGTCGCTTTCGGGTCGGGTGATTTAAAAACTGTGTTGCCCGCCACCAAAATGTGTGCGCCAGCTGCCATGATATCACTTGCGTTTTCCAGTGTTACGCCACCATCAATCTCAATTAATGCGGGCAGGTTCCATGTATCAATCATTTTTCTCAGTTCACTGATTTTAGACAATGAATGTGGAATAAATTTCTGAGCGCCAAATCCCGGATTTACCGTCATTACGTTCACGAGGTCGACGTCTTGGATAATGTCTACCAGGGAAGAAACAGGAGTATGCGGGTTGATTGCAACACCAGCCTTAAGGCCCAGTGATTTTATCTGTTGAATGTTCCGATGCAAATGCGGGCATGCTTCGATGTGGACTGATATAAGATCGGCTCCCGCGGCTTTAAATTCTTCAATATATTTTTCCGGCTCCACGATCATCAGGTGTACATCGCAAAATTTTTTAGTAGTGCTACGGATAAACTCAATGATCATCGGCCCATAGCTGATATTTGGTACAAAGCGACCATCCATTACATCAAGGTGAAACCAATCTGCTTCACTTTCATTCAGCATTTTACATTCTTCTTCCAGTTTCAGAAAATTAGCAGCCAGTAATGAGGGAGCTACGATCGCCATGAATTTTTATCACCTGTTTTTATAAAGGCAGGCCGCAAGATAACTAAAAAACCCCGCTGTGGTTTTACGGCGGGGTGGGTACACTTGAGAAAACTTACCAACTATAACGAATGAAAGAGCTCTTATTAAGTAAAAACCTGCCTGCCGGCAGGCAGGGTAAAAATTAAAAAGTAAAAATTCTAAATCGCGGCATCATTGAATCATTGCATCGTTTTTCAAATGTACGTTGCCATACAAGCGAAGTCAATACTACTTTGTGGTAGTTTTTTTAACGGACTTTCCGTCTTTCTGACTATGTTACTTTATTCTATCTGCCGAATCCTTTGCCTCTGTAAATGTTTTATCCAGGCCATAAGCTCGTTGATAGTTCAGCTTTGCATCGGCATTTTGTCCAAGTACCTGCTGGCATTTTGCAATCCAATAATAAGCATCGGGGAATGATGGACTAATTGTAGATAAAAGAGTAAACACTTTCAACGCTTCTTTTATTTTATTCTGATCGAAGATTGCTTTTCCTTTTTCGAGATAAGCATTGTGAAAATTATAATCCTGTTGAATTGCTTTATCAAAATTCTCAATTGCTTTTTGTTTATCGTTGATATTGGAATAATAAACTCCTTTAAAATAAAATGGCTCAGGATGCGCTTTTGCTGAATCTTTTTTGATCAATGAATCACAAAGAGACAATGCTTTGGGATTTTTGCTTTCAGCATATTTATACGCCAGGTTAAAGTTCAATTCCTGGTCAAACGGTGCAAGTGAATACGCTTTTTCCAAAGCGGCGACAGAACCTGCAGTATCTTGTTTTTCTTCCAGTAAATCAGATTTCATCATCAGCGCATCTATTTGTCCAGGCGCTTCTCTGATAATGTCATCACAAACATTCAGCGCTTCATCTTTCTTACTTAAATCCGTATAAGCCCGTGCGAGATCCAGTTTAATAAAAATACTGGACGGAATTTTCTTTAACGCTTCCGTTGCAAATGCAACGACTGAATCTGGCTTATTTTCCAGAAGCATATTCGTGATGTTCGCTGCGTATTCTTCTTTTTGTTTTAATGACCAGGCTTTTTTGAAATCAGCCAATGCAGGTTCCGGTAAATTATTTTTCTTCAATGCCAATGCACGATGAAAATAGAGTACGTCGTTTTTCCGGTCGTTTTTGATGCTATCTGTCAGTGATGAATAGGGCGCTAACGAAAGTACACTGCTATAAGGCGAACTTTCGTCGTTGTTATTACATGCAGAGAAAAGTGTGACGGCAGTCGCTAAAAGAAGAAAATTTCTCAAAACTGTATTCATCTTTCAAAACTAATTGTTTTAATAAATACGGGCAATTCAGAATGATTATAGATTACACCGTTTCCCCGTATTTCGTTTATTTTGCGATTAAACGCTGTTGTATGAGAAAACTTGTATTCTTTTCCCTTTTTTTCCTGTTAATATTCATTTTGATTTCATTTAAGAAAATGAATAGCTTAACCAATACTCCCAAGGAAATCAGCAGGCAGAATGCGGCAAACGATACAATTCATTATCCGGAAGAGAAACATTTTTCGAATGTTCAACAGCTAACTTTCGGCGGAGATAATGCGGAAGCATACTTCAGCGCCGATAGTAAATGGCTTATTTTTCAACGTACCGATCCCAAAGATGGTATTCATTGCGATAGAATGTTTATCGGCAAATTGCCTGAAAAGCCAGGAGATAAATTTGAACCAAGGCAAATCAGCAGCGGAAAGGGAAGAACAACTTGTGGTTTTTTTACAAAAGATGGCAAACATATCATCTATGCCTCTACACATCTTGGCGCAGATACATGTCCGCCAATACCAGACAGAAGCAAATATGGTAATAAATATATCTGGCCTGTGTATGAAAGCTATGACATCTTCATGGCTGATCTTGATGGTAAAATTATTAGACGATTGACGGATACGCCGGGATATGATGCAGAAGCAACTTTATCGCCGAATGGTAAAACAATGTTGTTTACGTCTGTCCGTGACGGTGACCTGGATTTGTATACAATGGATTTAAAAACTAAAAAAACGAAGCGTATCACAAACGAATTGGGTTATGATGGCGGTGCATGGTTTAGCCCGGATGGTAAGAAAATAGTGTGGCGGGCAAGTCGACCGAAAACTGAAGAAGAAATAAAAGAGTATAAAGAACTATTGCGAGATAATCTCGTAGCGCCAACGCATATGGAAGTTTTTATTGCTAATGCTGATGGGAGCGATGCCAAACAAATCACCAACCTAAGCCAGGCCAACTGGGCGCCTAACTTTTTACCAGATGGCCGGATTATTTTTTGCAGCAATCATGAGTACAAACGAGGTTTTCCATTTAACATGTACACAATGAATGCAGATGGCAGTAGCATCGAGAAAATAAGTCGCGATAAAGGTTTTGATGCGTTTCCAATGATTTCACCTGATAAAAAGAAGATTGTATTTTCCAGCAACCGTAATAACGGCGGTGGTCATGATACGAATGTGTTTATAGCCGATTGGGTGAATTAAGTTCGGTAAACAATAAATTTCTGATTATGATCGCACCGGTTTAGATTTGTTCCAAAATATTCTGTATGTACACCGGCATGCTGCATTTACATAGTTTCCTTCGTTGGGTTATTCTTTTATTATTACTGATCGTTATTTTTCGCAGTCTTACAGCGGGCAGCAGGCCATTCACCAATACGGACCGGAAATTTGGATTATTTACTATGATCGCTTGTGATATTATGTTATTAATCGGGCTTTATTTGTGGTTCACAAGCGGAGTTGGTTTGAATGTTCTTGAGACTAAGCCTATGCATGATGTAATGGCTAATAAGGTCTACCGATTTTTCTCGATCGAGCATTTTACCGGAATGATCATCGCTATCGCATTAGTACATGTTGGAAAATCCGTTGCGAAAAAATCATTGCCTGATTCTGTAAAACATAAACGCACATTAATTTTCTTCGGCCTTGCGCTATTGATAATTCTTATTTCTATTCCATGGCCATTCCGTGAAATAGGGGCGGGAAAGGGATGGTTTTAATAACAGGCTTCAGCAGGTTAGCTGCATGTTAAACAAAAGCATCTCAACACAAACGGCGCGGGTTTTATACACAAAATGATTATTGAAGAACTGTCAACTCACAACTTGGGATATTTTACCAACCTGGTATTGGAATTATGGCCAGATTGTGAATTTGAAGAAGAGTATGATTATTATAAAAGTCTTATTCAATCGGAAAAAGAAGTTTGTTACCTTATAAGAAAAGATGAAATTTTTATTGCTTTTATTCATCTGGCACTGCGTAGTGAATATGTTGAAGGGGCAGATGATCTACCTGTTGCTTACATTGAAGGAATTTATGTACAACCGAACTATCAAAAAAATGGAATTGCAATGCAATTAGTTGCCAGGGCAGAGGATTGGGCTAAGCAAAAGGGTGCAAAGCAAATCGCTTCGGATACAAGTCTTACAAATATCCCTGCCATCGCGTTTCACAAAAAGGCGGGCTTTACTGAAGCCGAAAGGATTGTTTGCTTTATTAAAGATCTTTAAATTAAAATAAGGAACTCGCTTTCACGCATTCATTTCTTTAAACACTTTTATAAACTGCTTCATTTCGTCGATGGTGCCGAGGCTGACGCGGCAATAATTTCCATCGTTACGATCGTAGGAGCGAAGAAGTATGTTGTGATTGTCGATCATTTCTTTTGCAAAATCACCTTTGAAGTTTTTTAGTTGAAAGAATAAGAAGTTGGTGTGTGAGTCGGCAACTTTATAATTCATTTTCTTCAGCTCATCGATTGTATATTTTCTTGCAGCGGCATTTTTTAATTTACTTTCTTTTCTGTGTTCTTCATCTTTTATAGAAGCCAGGGCCGCTGTCTGCGTCAATGAACTTGTACAGAATTGTGTATTGCTGAAAAGATTGTTGCCTAATTTTTCAATTACGGACGGATGTGCCGCAAGAAATCCCATACGCATTCCAGCCATTGCATGAATTTTTGAAAAAGTGCGCAGTATAACAATGTTGGGGTTCTTTTCAATCATTGGCAGCATGGTCTGCGTTTCATTGGGGTCGGCATAATCCATATAAGCTTCATCGAGCAAAACCACTGTTTTCTTCGATGCCTCTTCACAAAAACTTCGCAGCGCATTTGTTTTAAGTATTGTTGTTGTGGGATTGGCAGGGTTACAGATATACACAAGTTTTGTATCACTATTTATCGCTTTCAGCATGGCATCGAGATCGTGTACTTTATCTTCTGTCAATGGTACTTCAATGACTTTGGTGCCGATGAGCTTTGCCGTTCTTGGCAATATCATAAATGTGGGATCACCAGCAATGATGTTGCCTCCGTTATAATAACGAGCAGCAAGGTTCAACCCTTCACCGCTTCCGGGCATTAACAGTATTTGTTCAGGAGTAAGATTATAGTAAGCGGCTACTTCTTTCTTGAAATTCTTCAGCGAAGCAATGTTGTATTGATAGCGATTCGCCTCATTCAGCAGATCGCTGATCGCTTTCTTTGCGTTTGGTGAAATGCCATACGGGTTCTCGTTAGAACCAAGATTAATAATTCCTAACTCTGATCCGAATTGTCTTGGTAAACCTTCTTCGTTAGCGAGAGAACGAAGAGAAATTCCAAGGCCCAAAGCGGCAAATGTGGTTTGTTTGAGCCAGTCGCGGCGATTGCTGGTCATGGTATTAAGATTTCTCTGAAGTTACAAAAATCAGCGATGCGGGTTATGAGAAAATTTCAACATAAGCAAATGAAGAAGGCACAGAGGCAACGAGGCACGAAGTAATCATACAAACGTTGTTACCTCCTATTGAGTTGATTCATGCAGCTCTTCATTGAATGAGAGGCGGTTTCCAAAAGGATCCGTGAGGTTCATGCAAAGCGTATTATAAAAAGTTTTTTCTACACCTGGTTTATAATACCGGTAATCTTTAGCTCTTAGTTTATCACAGTAAGCCTGAATGTCTGTACAATTGATCATTACTTTGCTGCCGGGAGTCGCGTCACCGTAATGTTCTGAAAGATGAATCTTTATATTGTCTTTCGAAACTTCCATGTACAATGGAAAATTTTCGCCGAAGCGATGTTCCCATTCCAGTTTAAACCCAAGCCATTCAATATAATATTCTTTGGCTTTGTCTACATCAAAGATGCGTAACACAGGAAAAGTTGTCTGTAACATTTTTTGAGTTTTGGTTTAAAGTAGCGGGTTCGATGAAAGGACGTTTTATTTTTTTCGAATAGTTTATTCGTCACTCAGTTTCGAAAAGTCGTACGTTTCATAATGAACAACATGTGGCTCGAATTCCAGCAGGTATTTTTTGTCTTCTTCGTAATAATGAGCTTTTGAAATATCGTCCCCTGCAAAAGCTTTTATGCTTTCGTAATTATCCCACCAGGAAACGGTCCAGATATGCGTGGCATCACCCTCGCGTTGTTGCCATATCTGTGCACCCTTATTGCCTTTGGTCGCCTGGTAATCCTTTATGCCGGTTGCAATTACAAACTCACGGTATTCATCAGCAACGATTGACTTTGTTTTACCATGCCAGATTCGTGTAATCATTGTCAGCGTTTTAAGAATTTTACTAAATTAACCGATTGAAATTTTATCTGGTGATTCGGGTTGATTTATATTGTTTGCGTCGCTTTATCTCCCATTTAAATAATTAAAGCTACTTTTGCGGCTTAAATATAATTTTTCAGAACTTACATGGTACAGACAGCAGCCGGTTTTGAGGCTTTAGGACTTGAAGAAAGTTTATTACAATCTATTGCAGCATTAGGTTTTACACAACCGACACCGATACAAGAAAAAGCAATTCCCGTTTTATTGCAAGGCACGAAAGACTTTGTGGGCCTTGCGCAAACAGGTACTGGCAAAACAGCAGCCTTTGGTTTGCCCTTGCTCCAGTTAATTAAAAAAGAAGATCGATTTCCGCAGGCATTGGTAATTTGCCCCACACGTGAACTGTGTGTGCAGATTGCAAAAGACCTGGATACATTCAAGAAAAAATCCGGGCAGATAACAGTAACTGCCGTATATGGTGGTACATCGATTTCCCAACAAATACGAGAATTAAAAAGAGGTTCACATATTGTCGTTGCTACACCCGGAAGATTGATTGATTTGATAGAGCGTAAGGCAGTTAATCTTGAGAAAATTCATTATGTGGTATTGGATGAAGCCGATGAGATGTTGAACATGGGCTTCAAAGATGATATCGAATTTATTTTAAAAAATACGCCGAATCGTCAAAGCACATGGTTGTTCAGCGCTACAATGCCACCGGAGATCCGCCAGGTGAGTAAGCGTTACATGCAACAGCCTTTCGAGATAACGATTGGTAAGGCAAATACAGGTAATACAAATATTGATCACCAGTATTATGTTACGCAACATGTCAACCGTTACGAGACGTTGAAACGTATCATCGATTTCAATCCTGGCATTTACGGAATCATCTTTACAAGAACGAAAGCAGATGCGCAGGAAATAACAGAGCAATTAATTCGTGAGGGTTACGATATAGAAGCGCTGCATGGCGATCTGACACAGCAGCAGCGTGATAAAGTAATGGCACGTTTTCGTGAAAAGCAATTACAATTATTGATTGCGACAGATGTTGCTGCCAGGGGAATTGACGTGCAGGGCGTGACGCACGTAATTAACTACGAACTGCCGGATGATATGGAAGTGTACACGCATAGAAGTGGCCGTACAGGACGGGCTGGCAATAGTGGTATTTCTATGGCGATTGTAAGCCCACGTGAAGTGATGCGAATCCGCCAGATCGAACGATTGATCAATAGCCGGTTTCATAAAATGGACATTCCGAGCGGTAAAGATGTTTGCCGCAAACAGTTTTTCCATTTTATCGATAAAATGCTTGGTGCGGATATCAGTCACGGAGAATATGAAACTTATTTACCAGTATTAAGAGAGCGGTTTGCCAATGTCGAGAAAGAGGAGATTTTACAAAAAGTAGCGGCTCTTGAGTTTGATCGTTTTTTAAAGTATTATGAAAATTCTGCCGATCTGAATATGCGTGAAGAAAGACGTGTTGAAAGACGAGGGGAAAGAGCAGAGCGACCAACGAATCGCGATACAAGAGGAAGAAATTTTGGAGGCAATGGCAATTACCAACGACTGTTTGTAAATCTTGGTACGAAAGATGGCTTTTACAAAGCGAGTTTTCTTCAGTTTATATTAGATATGAGTGACTTAAATAAAGATGTATTGGGTAGGATTGATATGAAAGAGATGAACAGTTGGGTGGAAGTAGAAACAGGCGCAGCGAAGAAAATGATCCGCGCTATCGATGGAAAAAACTATAGAGGCAGAAAGATAAGAATGAACGATGCAGAAACTGGTGGTGGAAGAAGAAGCAGCAGAGAATAATTTTTTTATTTCGTTTTCATTTTTATATTTGCGACACATGACAGCAACAAAGACATATTTTGGTTTCTATTTTTACTACTTCTTTTTTAGTAAGAAGCCAGGATTGCTTTTGTTGAAAGCTAAGTAGTGTAAACCAAAATCAACATAAAGAATCCTGGCAAATCAGCCGGGATTTTTTTTGCCCAACCCCTGAAGGGGAGTAAGGGAACAGACTAAGAATTTTTTATGACACCGAAAGAAATGATAGTAACAAGTAAACCGAAAGAAGGTGAAATAATAAACAAGGAGAATTCCAAATCCCTCCTTCGGGGGGTGGGCCGGCTGGCCGTGGCTTCTGTTGCTATACAGGGCTACGAAGGCAGTTTTCACCAAATGGTAGCGCAACTGTTTTTTGGAAAAGATGTAGAAGTAATTACCTGTGCAACATTCAAAGATGTTGTACGCATTGCTGGTAATAAAAAAGAAAGTGGTGGTGGCGTAATGGCGATTGAGAACTCTATAGCTGGCAGTATTTTACCAAATTATAATTTACTGCAAAAGTCTAGTCTGAAGATCATTGGAGAAGTTTATCTGCATATACGTCAAAACCTGATGGTGAATCCCGGCGTAAAACTGGAAGATATTAAAGAGGTTCATTCCCATACAATGGCGCTGCAGCAATGCTATGACTTTCTTGATCAATACAAATGGAAACTGGTAGAAACAGAGGATACTGCGTTAAGTGCAAAACATATTCATCAGCACAAAAGCAAACATATAGCTGCAATTGCCAGCAAACTCGCGGCGGAATTATATGGGCTTGATATGATAGCGCCGGATATTCATACGCTCAAGAATAATTACACAAGATTTTTGATTCTGCAGCCTGAAGATGTAAAGACAGAAATCGTTGATGCGAATAAAGCGTCATTGAATTTTCATACGGATCATTCAAGGGGAAGTCTCGCCAAAGTATTAACAACAATTGCTGATGGTGGTATTAATCTAAGTAAACTGCAAAGTTTTCCAATACCGGGTAGTGATTTTAAATATTCCTTTCATGCGGATATGGAATTTGATAGCGCTGATCAGTTTGATAAAGTAATTAAAAAGATTAAACCAATCACCGAGCATTTGAAAATATATGGTGTGTATAGGAGAGGAAGCCTCCCCAACCCCTCCAAAGGAGGGGCTTAGAAGTCTGAACCGGGATTAATGTGATTTTTGGGATTAAAGGATAAGGAAGTCCCGTAGGGACGAAATAATAGTAAAGGAAACAACAATTATGAAAACAATAAGCTCCGTAGGAGCAACATGTTAAACGAAATGAAAACAAGTAAGAGACTTGACGGTATCGGTGAATATTATTTCTCGCAGAAATTGAGAGAAATCGATGAATTGAATAAACAGGGAAAAAATATCATTAACCTCGGTATTGGTAGCCCTGATCTACCACCACATCCTGAAGTAATTAAAACATTACAGGAAGAAAGTGCAAAGCCAAATGTTCATGCATATCAATCGTACAAAGGATCACCTGTTTTAAGAAAAGCGATTGCCGACTGGTATAAGAAGTGGTATAGCATTGAACTGAATGCTGACACCGAAATATTGCCTTTAATCGGAAGTAAAGAAGGCATCATGCATATCTGTATGACATACCTTGATAAAGGCGATGAAGTATTAGTGCCTAATCCCGGGTATCCTACTTACCGAAGTGCAGTAAAACTTGCAGGTGGTAAATGTGTTGATTATAATCTGAAAGAAAAAAATAACTATGAGCCGGATTTTGATAAACTGTCGAAGAAGAAGTTGAATAAGGTGAAGTTGATGTTTGTTAATTACCCGCAGATGCCAACCGGACAAACACCCAATAAAGAATTATTTGAAAAAATTGTTGCATTTGGTAAGAGACATAATATCCTGATCATTCATGATAATCCATACAGTTTTATTTTGAATGATGAGCCGATGAGCTTGTTGAGCGTTGATGGAGCGAAAGATATTGTCATTGAATTAAACTCATTGAGTAAATCGCATAATATGGCTGGCTGGAGAGTAGGAATGCTCTGCGGATCAAAAGAGAGAATTGACGAGGTTTTACGATTTAAAAGCAATATGGATAGTGGCATGTTTCTGCCGGTTCAGTTGGCAGCTGCAAAAGCACTTTCACTTGGAAAAGAATGGCATGATGAAGTAAATAAGATTTACACAGAAAGAAGAGAAAAGGTTTTTGAAATGCTTGATCTGTTGCAATGCAACTACTCAAGAGCACAGGTTGGTTTATTCGTTTGGGCGAAAATTCCTTCAAAGTATAAAGATTGCTATGCTGTGAGTGATGATGTACTGTATAATTCAAATGTATTCATCACGCCGGGTGGAATATTTGGTGATGCAGGTGAAAAATATATCCGGGTGAGCTTATGCGGTTCAATAGAACGATTTGAAGAGGCGATAAGAAGAATGAAGGCCAAGGCCTCCCCCAACCCCCCCCAAAGGAGGGGCTTAAAAGTCTTAAAATTGAAAATGTTTTAAGTGGTAAAAAATGAAAAATTCAAAAGAGATAAAAGACATTTCGAAAAGCGAGGAGAGTGCATTGGCCTCCTCCCCTCAGGGGAGGCCGGGAGGGGCTTCCCGAAAATCTGTTGCAATAGTAGGTGTTGGCTTAATCGGCGGTTCGCTCGCCATTCAGTTGCATGAAAAAAAGATTTCGTCGAAGCTGATTGGCGTGGATGCAAATAAAGAACATGCTGCGAAAGCGGTCGAGCTTGAATTGGTGGATGAAACACTTACGCTGGACAAAGCGATTGCTGCATCAGATGTAATAGTACTTGCGATACCGGTTGATACGGTTGTGAAATTGTTGCCCGGCATATTGGATAAAATTGATCAGCAGATTGTGATTGATCTCGGTTCTACAAAATCGCAGGCGATCGAAGCTGTAAAAAATCATCCGAAGCGCGGCAGGTATGTAGCAACTCACCCGATGTGGGGTACAGAATATAGCGGGTCCGCAAGCAGCAGTAAAAGGTGCTTTTGAAAATAAAGCAGTGGTTATCTGCGATGCAGAAGATAGTGATGCAGACGCATTGGAATGGACAAAAGCAATGTATAAAAAGATCGGGATGCGGCTGTTGGAGATGGAATCAAAGGCGCACGATTTACATGCCGCCTACGTCAGTCATATTTCGCATATCACATCATTTGCCCTGGCAAATACAGTATTGGAAAAAGAAAAAGAAGAGAAAGCAATTTTTGAATTGGCATCTGCTGGCTTTGAAAGTACGGTGCGTTTAGCAAAAAGTAACCCGGCAATGTGGGTACCAGTGTTTATGCAGAATAAAGAAAACGTACTGGATGTGTTGAATGAGCATATTGAACAGCTCATAAAATTTCGTGATAGTATCGAGAACGAAAAGTTTGACGATTTGCAGAAGCTGATCAATGATGCAAATACAATCAAAAGGATAATAAAATAATTGTCTGAACCGGGATTTATTGGATTAAAAAGATTTTGAGGAAATGATGAAGTATCTGAAAAATAGAATAGAGTTAATGTCGTTGATAATTCTTTTTTGCTGCTGTACAAATAGTCTTTTTGCACAGAAAGGATTTGGAGATTGCATACTTAAATCATTGACAAATATTGACAGCACCGTTGGTGACACAATTTATAACGCGATGAAATGGCAAAATTGTGTTCTTGATAAGCCTTTGCCTGAGATAGAGTTTACAACAGTTTCAAAAGAAGATGTAGCGCTAAAAAAGCTGAGGGGCAAAGTGATAGCCCTTAATTTCTGGTTCACCGCTTGTGCACCATGTATAGCCGAGATTCCCGCATTAAATAAATTGGTGCAGGATTACGCAGGTAAAGATGTTGTTTTCTTCGGAATTACATACGATTCGTACAGCACGTTGACGTCGAAATTTTTTCCAAACTACAAGTTCGATTTTCAAATAGTGTGTGATGTTGAAAATATAACAGAAGCATTTTCGGCAGGTTATCCGACGACTTATATTATCGATAAAGAAGGAATTGTGCGGTCTGTGTGGAATGGCGGGTTTACCGGTAAAGAAGCAGAAACGGCAGCGTATTTAAAAGCAAAGCCGGTGATAGATGAGTTACTGTCTGAACCGTGATTTTTGAGATTAATGAGATTTATGTGAGAAGAAAGATACTTATTTAGTTCACCTTTCTTGTGACGCGGAAAATATGTAATTAAAATTCATAGTTATAAACTAAAAAAAGGCACAAAAAATTCTGGTTGGCAACAATATATTTCTTAACAATAAACTGAATAGAAAAACGGATGATTGCGGACAGGTGGATATTATCCTGTCAATCCCAATCATCTCAAAAATCCTGGTTCAGACAAAAACTACCCTTAACGACCGTTAGGCAGCAAGGGTGTAACTTTGACAACATGCAAACAGTAACGACAACAATGAAAGAGATAACTCAGGAAAAATGGAATAAACGTCCATTGATTATCTCCGGCCCATGCAGCGCCGAAACCGAGGAACAATTAGTAGCAACAGCACAACGTCTTGCCAACACCGGTAAAATAGATATGCTTCGTGCCGGCATCTGGAAGCCAAGAACCAAACCCGGATTATTTGAAGGTATTGGTGCAAAAGGGTTACCATGGTTGCAGCAGGCAAAGAAATTAACTGGTCTTCCAACGACGGTGGAAGTAGCAACTGGCAAGCAGGTAGAAGATGCATTGACATTTGAAGTCGATGTGCTTTGGATTGGAGCAAGAACAACTGTAAATCCTTTCAGTGTACAGGAAGTTGCTGATGCATTGCGTGGTGTTGATGTACCTGTGTTGATTAAAAATCCCATCAATCCTGATCTTGAATTATGGACTGGTGCTGTTGAACGTGTCGCAAGAGCAGGTGTAAAGCAAATTGGTTTGATTCATCGCGGTTTTTCTTCTTATGGTAATACGGAATATAGAAATGCTCCGATGTGGCACCTTGCGATTGAAATGAAACGTCGCAATCCTGGCATGATGATCATCAATGATCCTTCACATATTTGTGGTCGCCGTGATATTCTTTTGGATGTGGCTCAGAAAGCAATCGACCTTGATTATGACGGATTGATGATCGAAAGCCATATCGATCCCGATAATGCATGGAGCGATGCGAAACAACAAATAACTCCTGAGCGTTTGGCGGAGATGCTCGATACAATCGTTTGGCGCAAGGAAGATAACAACTCCGAAGAATTTCATGCAGCATTGGAAAAATTGCGTCAGCAAATCAATCACCTTGATGATGAACTGATGCAGATATTAGGTCAGCGCATGAAGATTTCTGAAAAAATCGGCGAATACAAGAAGAATAATAACATAACCATTCTGCAGACAAACAGGTGGAATTCTATTCTTGAACGTGCATTTCAGCAAGGCGATAAACTCGGACTGAGCAAAGAATTCATCGTGAAATATTTTGATGCCGTTCACATGGAAAGTATCAATCGTCAGAATAAGATTATGAATTCGTGAATGGTGAATCGTCAATGGTCAGTCGTCGATGAGGATTTTTCAAAAAGGTCGGTATCAGGTCTCCGGATATTAAATTAGTTTTTTTGATACCGACTTCTGTTCCTTGATTTGACTTCCCCCGATAAAAATCGGGGTCGGGACACCTTGTACGGTTGGTATTCCGATAGCTATCGGAACTATTCAGCATTTTCGAAGTGTCTTTTGAATAATGAATATTCTAAAAATTCCCCTTTAGGGGCTGGGGGTATATGAAAAAACTCACTTATAAGTTTTCAAATAGTTCAGTTGATTATTATCTGGCTGGTGGCATTGCGCATTTGAAAGAAATCGTAGATAAAGAGAGCGCAATTGTAATTACGGATGAAAATATCTTCAATGCACATACCAAACGATTCAAAGGATGGAACACCATCGTATTGAAACCTGGTGAAGAGTTTAAAGTGCAGGAAACTGCAAACACCATTATAGAGCAGTTGATTGAAATGGAAGCTGATCGTAAAACGACATTGGTCGGCGTCGGTGGTGGTGTGATTACGGATATGACAGGTTATGTTGCTTCAGTGTACATGCGTGGAATAAAGTTTGGTTTTTTACCAACGTCATTGCTGGCGATGGTAGATGCATCAATCGGCGGCAAGAACGGTATTGATCTTGGTGTTTATAAGAATATCGTTGGCATTATCCGTCAGCCATCTTTCATTCTGCATGATATGGTTTTCCTGAATTCATTGCCACAAAGTGAATGGGAAAACGGTTTTGCCGAAATAATCAAGCATGCCTGCATTAAAGATGCTTCAATGTTCAAAGAACTCGAATCAATGACATTGAAGAAATACCAGTCGCGACAGATTTCGATTTGCGAATTGGTACAGAAGAATGCATTGTTGAAAACAAAAGTGGTTCAGCAAGATGAGTTTGAAAAGAATGAACGCCGGCTGCTAAACTTTGGGCATACGCTCGGACATGCATTGGAAAATCAGTATGAACTATCGCACGGACAGGCTATTTCCATCGGTATGACATATGCTTCACACATTTCACAACAGTTAATCGGATTTAAAGAAACAGATCGTGTTGTGAATCTTTTAGAAAAATACGGTTTGCCAACTTATGCATCATTTGATAAGGAGAAAGTCTTCAATGTTCTTAAGATGGATAAGAAGCGGGAAAAGTCAGCGATGAATTATGTACTGCTGGAAAAAATTGGTAAAGGGGTAGTTAAATCTATACCGATTAAAGAATTAGAAACGATTATTGATCAACTCTAAAATACCCCTTAAGGGGATAGGGGCATGAAAGTTACAATACAACCATCGACATTATCAGGAACCATATTGGCAGCGGCGTCAAAGAGTTCGATGCAAAGAGCATGTGCAGCTGCATTGGTTGCGAAAGGAACAAGCGTAATTCAGAATCCGGGTCATAGCAATGATGATAAAGCAGCATTGGATATTATTAAACGATTGGGGGCAGAATGGACAATTGAAGGTGAAGAACTCTCTATTAAAAGCAATGGTGTAAAACCAATTACAGATGAAGTGAATTGTGGCGAAAGTGGTTTGAGTATACGCATGTTCACTCCGCTTGTTGCATTGAGTGAAAGAGAAATTACAATTAAGGGTGAAGGCAGTCTCGTGACAAGGCCGATGGATTTCTTTGATGAAATTCTTCCGCAATTAGACGTTTCAATTGCATCCCAAGACGGAAAATTGCCGTTGAAAATAAAAGGTCCTCTGCAACCAAGAAATATAGAAGTAGATGGTTCACTGAGTTCTCAGTATTTGACAGGTTTGTTGCTGGCCTATGCGGCGGCCTCCCCATCCCGCCAAGGCGAGGACCAAGGGAGGGGCTTTCGAAGAGTCTTTAAACGGGGATGTAACAATAAAGGTTCGAAATTTAAAAAGCAAGCCTTATATTGATCTCACGCTTGATGTAATGAAGAAATTTGGATTGCAGGTGCCGATCAATAACAACTATGAAGAGTTTATTTTTAGAAAGGACTCTTCGATAATCCCCCCTTTGGGGGGTGGGGGGGCATACACTATCGAAGGAGACTGGAGTGGCGGCGCATTTCTTCTCGTAGCTGGGGTTATCGCAGGTTCTATTACAGTAAGGGGTTTGGATTTAATGAGTACACAAGCCGATAAAGCAATCGTTGACGCATTAATGAAAGCAAATGCTTCAATCGCAATTGACACAAAAGGTATCAAACTTCATGCAGGTAAAATGAATGCATTTGACTTTGATGCAACGGACTGTCCTGATTTGTTTCCCCCACTCGTTGCTCTTGCTGCGTATTGTGATGGTGAAACGAAAATAAAAGGAGTAAGCCGCCTTGCACATAAGGAAAGTAATCGCGGTTTGACGCTTCAGGAAGAATTTGGTAAAATGGGATTGCATATCGATCTGAATGATGATACCATGATTATTCATGGAGGAAAAGGATTAAAAGGTGCCGTCGTTCATTCCAGGCATGATCATCGTATTGCCATGGCTTGTGCAGTTGCGGCTCTAAGGGCAGACGGTGCTACAACAATAGAAGAAGCGCAGGCTGTAAAGAAATCGTATCCCGATTTTTACAATCATATTGAATCGTTGGGAGCTAGTGTTAGTAATTCGCTTCTTGACTTTAAGTTGTAAGTTCTGCGCAATAAGCTATTGCTGTGTACCTGTTTTTGAAATTGTATCGATAGCTATCACATCATTTTCAGGCTCCTTATAAATAATTTTTATAGAAGGATTTTTCTTGTTGAGATTGTCGAATAAAGAAGGATCGATATTTGTTTTTCCAATATAAAGTTGTTTGAGCGTTTTTAGTTTCACCAGGACTTCAACCCCGCTGTTGGATATTTTAGTATTGTAAAGATTGAGATATTCGAGATTCGACAGTTCACGTAAATCACTCAAATTTTCATCGGTAATTTCATTGTTGCTTAATGTCAGCTTTCTAAGATTGACCAGTTCCCCAATTATCTTTAAATCATCATCGAGTTTTCCGACATTGCTGATTCGCAGCCAAACTAATTGATCTTTCAATTCAAGCAGTTTGCTGAAATCTCGTTTACTGTTTCTATCACCCATCCATGTGGCTTGCAGCAGATTACTTTTTTCACTAAGCGCTGAAACGATAAAACCTTGTTGTTTTAATTCATTTATTTTTTCAGCTTTTGCTGCTGATGGTGAAAGATCAAGATTGTTGTTGCTTTCATCAATCTCAAAATAAGTAGTCAATGTTTTTTTCATTGTCGAATCGGGGCTTAATACCGTAATACTTCCGTTCTTTGGACATTTCATTTCTATCCACCACTTGATTATTGCTACTTGTTGCTGTGTCAGCGGTTTTTTCCCATTTGCCGGCATAAACTTTTTATCATCGGTTGGAAGTGTTATCCTTGTATAGATATTACTTTTCTCCAGGTCTCCGGGTACAATACCAGGGCCATCTTCTCCGCCTTTCAAAAGGTCATCATATGAATCCATAATAAACTCACCTTTCCTTTTTTGTGGGTTATGACAGCTTACACATTTCGATTTCAAAATCGGCATTACTGCATCAGTAAAAATATCTGCGGAATCAAGCGAGTTTATTTTCTTTGTCACATTTTTTTCAGATGATAAACCCAACCACTCCGAAAATGATCCCGGCCTATGTTCTGTAAGATAGTCTGAACCATGTGTCAATGAACCACCAAAGTGACCAGTAATAATGAGCAATAATGCACAAGCGCCAAGTAGGGCAGGCGAAGTATATTTTGAAATCAATTTTGAAGAAGTTGATTTCTTGAGGAAGTAACAGACATGTATCAACACAGCTAGCAAAATCGCGGACCATTTATGCAAGGACAATATTCGTTCGTCGTAACCACCTTGCAACGATAACAGATATCCAAACAGAACAGATAAAGTTGAACTTAACGCGGCGAGTAACCATATAAACTTTATTACAGGCTGAAGGTTTGGAAACTTCGGTGCACGAAAAAATATTTCGATAAGTATAGCAAGACAAACAAATCCTATTGGTAAATGAACGATTAAAGGGTGTAGCCTGCCAAGGAAAATCAAAACATCAGGAGTTTCCTGCATCGTATGGTTCTCATTTTAAAGGCTGCCCTTTCAAAGGCAATCCGTTGGTAGTTAAAATTTGAAAATCATGAACATTATATCCAGAATAAGTCCAGACCATTTTTTTATCCCTTGTAATTTCAAATAGTTTAATCGTTCCGGGTTTCGCACCATAGCTCGCAATGACTGTATTACCATTGGGTAAACGCTGAGCGCCACAAGGATCCTGGAAAGGATGTTCATCAATGTCATCATTCGTTACTTTCCAGGCAATCTTTCCATCATGGCCAAACTCGACGATCTTATTCCCATGAGTCAATGATGTAAGGGTATTACCATTCGGGAGGCGGATGGCAGTAAAAGGCCAGTTTTCAGATTCTTTTCCTCCCAATTCTGTGAGATCAGTTTTAATAACATTGACAACGTTCCCTTTGCCGTCATATTCTTTCACGGCAAAAGCAAGCAAGTGCGGTACGAGGTAATTTCCATTTTTTAATTGACGTGCCATTCTTGTTTGCATATGTGTATTATCACTTTCTGGCTGAATCGGAATGGATGCTTTTATAGCCCCGGCTTTATCTACTTCAATGATTTTAGGTTCTTTCCCCGATTCGACAATCATTGTATTGCCATTTTCTAACCTCGCTACGGCGCTTAGTTCAGTCTCTTCCGATTTTCTTTTGTAATTAAAGATTACCTGTTTGCTTTTATCGTATTCATTTACTTCATCCGACCAGCATATCAATACGTTTCCATTGGGTAAAACATAACCGTCACGGGCGCCTGCTTTTCCTGAATTCCATATTTCTTCGCCATTTTCACCAATGATACCGGTAAATTCCGGACCTGCCATGAAAAAGGAATGCCTGATTGGTTTGTTATGATTTGTCGTGCTTGGCAAACGATTGCCACCATTTTCCATAAAATGATTCGGAGAAAATGCAAGCAAAGAGCAGCAACAAAAAACGAGAGCAATTTTTCTGAATGAATTCATGTTGATAATTGTTAAAAAAGAAATCAGGCGAGAATGTCATTTATTACTTTTCCCTGAACATCTGTCAATCGGAAGTCACGACCGCTATAACGGAATGTCAATCTCTCATGATCAATTCCCAATAAATAAAGCATGGTAGCATGCATATCATGAATATTGACTTCATTTTCTATAATCCTGTAACCATAGTCATCGGTCCTACCATAGATTGTTCCTCCTTTTACTCCTGCACCGGCCATCCACATGCTGAATGCCGAAGGATTATGATCGCGGCCATCAGTACCTTGGGCAAAAGGTGTACGGCCAAATTCTCCGGTTCCATACAACAAGTGTTTCGTCAAGCATGCCGCGTGATTTCAAATCTTTCAATAGCCCTGCTATCGGTTGATCTACTGCATGTGCATTTGATTCATGACCCACTTTCAGATTGCTATGTTGATCCCAACGGTCACCTGCTGCCGGCGGACAAGTCAGTTCTATAAATCGTATTCCACGCTCCACCAATCTTCTTGCCATCAGGCATTGCGAGCCGTAATTTCTTGTATGTGGATCATCTGAATATAATCCGTATAGTTTTTTAGTCGCTTCAGATTCGCTGGAAAAATTTGTCAGTTCAGGTACAGAGGACTGCATTTTATAAGCCAATTCATTGTTTGCAATTGCGGATTCAATGGCATCTTCGTGGCCAAGCTTTCCAAGCAGGCTGTTATCCATCTGTCGTGCAAAAGCTAATTTCTCTTCCTGCAATCCCTTCATTGTATCGGCTGGTCTTATATTGGCCACAGGTTCAATTCCTGCTTTAAGAATGGACGCCTGGTACGACGCAGGCAAAAAACCATTTTTAAAGTTGTCAAGTCCCCCAGGAGGAATAAGACCGCCATCCAGTACAACATAGCCTGGTAAATTTTTATTTTCACTGCCTAATCCATAAGTAACCCATGAACCCATACTGGGCCTTCCTTGTAACCCACTACCAGTATGTAAAAAATAGTTTGCGTTAGTATGTTCCGGGAAGTTGGATTTCATCGAGCGGATCAATGCAAGATCATCAACACATGTGGCGATATGAGGAAATAATTCACTTACGTCCATACCACTCTCACCATATTTTTTAAATGACCAAGGGCTCTTTAGTATTTTGCCTACATTGTTAAATTGTGTCGCATCGACTTTAAATTTCTTTGCCGGGTCTTCGCCGTTTTCCAGTGCGAGCCTTGGTTTAGGATCAAACGAATCAACCTGCGATACGCCACCGTCCATGTAAAGGAAGATGATATTCTTCGCCCTCGGAATAAAATTTGGGGACTTTGATAACTGATCAAGCAGTGATCCTGATTTTTCCGCTTGTGAGCAGGAGGAAACGATGCTGCCAAACAAGCTCAGGTAGGCCAACGATCCAAAACCACATTTACAAAGCGCCAGCATTTCACGACGGCTCACAGGCTGATATATAGAGTGCTTTTTACCGTGCATAGATTCAGGTTAAAAAAATGAATTCTTTTGAATTGAGTAGCGATTGACAATAGTCCTTCCAAATCGCAGTAATATCATTTTTCCCATTCGCTTTATATATTTCTGAAAGTCGTTGAAGAAATATTTTTGCTTTCGAAATTTCATCATCACTTACAGTTCGTGAAAATGCGAGTTTATAAACTAATGCTATTCTATCATCCGTTGTATTTTTTAGCTTTATAACTTTTTTTGCCAGTAGGTCTGCCTGTTCCACTACAAACGAATCGTTCATCAGAAAAAGCGACTGTGCCGGTACGTTAGTTACGTTTCGGTTGCCAAATGTTGAAAAAGGGATCGGACGATCAAATGTAAGCATCATAGGTTCCAGGAAATTTCTTCTCACTTCCTGGTATATACTTCTCCTGCCGGCGCCATCAACGGGGCCCGATGTGTCTGGTTTTCCCCGGCCATTCATAAACGTAGTGAGATGAACGGGTACTGGTGTTCCATACAGTGTCGTATCGAGCCTGCCGGATATCGTTAGTAATGCGTCGCGTATCGCTTCAGCTTCTAAACGAAGAACAGGAAAATATGCGAGATAGGTATCAGACGGATCTTTTTTTTGCATATCGGCTGTTGCTTCTGTCGAGCGTTGAAAAGCTTTTGATAAAACAATCAGTTTTATCATTTTCTTTATCGACCAATTATCTTTTTGAAAACGTATAGCGAGGTAATCCAGTAATTCAGGATTCGATGGCAGTTTGCCTTGCAATCCAAAATTATCGACAGTCTCAACAATACCTTTACCAAAGAGATAATGCCAGATGCGATTCACCATTACTCTTGCCGTCAGTGGATTTTTTGAACTTAAAATTGATTCTGCAAGTTCTAACCTGCCGCTTCCATCGGAATGAAAAACTGAATCGCCAATGTGCAACGCAGAAAAGAAATGGCGTGGTATGCGATCTGCTGAAGTTTGCTTGTAACTACCACGAATAAAAACCGGGCTGTTAATGGCAAAGCCATCGTATACGCCGTTATAAAAATCGGTATTATCAGGCTTATTGCTTATCGAAGAATCAGGCACTTTTAAAAATGAATTATCGGTTAATTGCACCTTTCGAAGCGTACCTTTTTTTATGTTTTGATTCAGAACTATTACATCTTGTTCTGAGCAATTTCCAGACTGCCAATGATTGATAGCAACCGGCAAAGCAATTCTTTCAAGTGGCTGATCGTATGGTATAACAGGAGTCTTTCCATTATAAGAAATCACGTAACGTACATCAATATAAGAATCTGAAGGTTGCCTGTAAGTGTGTTGCTGGTAAACGCCCGGCAATAGTTCAATATACGCGTTATGCCCTTTCCATGACGAAACATCGATGATTACATTCTCCCATTTATCAGAAGTAACGTTTCTGGAGATACCACCGTAAATCGGATCTTGTATCAATTGAAAATTATCAATGATAATTCTAATGGTTGCATTTTTGCTTTTTGCCTGGACTAGTATAGAATCATCTGTAATTGTAAAATTGGGCGAACGTAATGCGCCGAAAATACCGACACCATTTTTTCTACTTGAAGCTTTGCCTTCGTCAAGGTATAAAAATTTACCTGTGTGTTCGTCAAATACAGGATTGCCAAGTGTTGTAGTTTTTCCAAATGCCAATCCATCCGATTTCCAATTACCAAAATCGTTATTACGGAAATCACCGATCATTGTATACGAAGCAGCGATTGGGATCGGTTTTGAATTGATAGTTTGAAATGAGCTTGTGTTAGTTGCAGATAGTTTATTTTCTGAAAGCCAATCGGTACTTATTGATTCACGTAGATTTTTTCTCCATTTTTCAATGTCCTGAATTTTCTTTTCTTCATTTAAACCGGTTGTAGCTGATACTGGTGAGAACCGTGTGCTTTCCATTACGCCAAAAAGAGAATAATAGTCTTTTGTTGGTATCGGATCAAATTTATGGTCGTGACAGCGGGCACAAGATACCGTCAGACTTTGAAATGATTTTGTAGTTACGTCGATCATGTTATCAATCCTGTCGGCTTCATCCTGGCGAATGTCAACGGGACTATGAGCGCCTTCAGCCATTGTAAGAAACATTGTGCCCAGTTGTGACTCGTTTGTTCCGTCGATTGGATTTCTTCGCGGTTCGGTAAGCAGGTCGCCGGCAAGTTGTTCCTTCACCATCTTATCATAACCAACGTCATTATTAAAGCAACGAATTAAATAATCACGATAACGCCAGGCGCCTTCGATTGCGTAATCGAATTCATGCCCTTTCGTTTCAGCGTATCGAACGACGTCCATCCAATGGCGGGCCCATCGCTCGCCAAAAGTTTTTGAACTTAAATAATGATCGATCATTTTTTCATACGCATCAGGACTTTTATCAGCAATGAATTGATCAATTTCTTCGACGGAGGGAGGCAATCCCGTAAGCAGGTAAGAGGCTCTGCGGATCATGGTATTCTTTCCTGCTTCTGCAGAAGGTTTAAGATCGTTTTTATCGAGCTGTTCGTCTATAAAAAAATCGATCGGGTTGGTTGATTTGTTTTTTACTTTCTCAAAAACAGATGTATCCGGCATGATAAATGCCCAATGTGGTTTCCATTCCGCGCCTTGTTCTATCCATTTGGAAAGAATGGCTTTTTCTCTTTCAGTCAGGAGCATTTTTGAATCCGGCGGCGGCATTACCATATCCGGGTCTTTATGCTCTATTCTTGATAATAGTTCACTGATATCGGGATGTTCTTTATTAATAGCATGATTGCCGCTTTTTAACAAAGCCGTTGCGCCTTCGTAGGTATCTAACCGTAAACCACCTTTACGTGAACTTGGGTCGGGGCCATGGCAGAGATAACATTTTTGAACAAGAATGGGTTTTACGTGAAAATTGAAGTCAATTTTTGCAGGAAGGTTGAAATGATCCCGTTTCAAGTTCATATTGGCAACAGCAACTGCGATCAGAGTCACAGCGCTCAGCAGGATCAGAATTGATTTTTTATTCGAACGAATCATGATGGCTTACATCGGTAAAAAATAAGCGTACTATTTACTGAATAAACGAGTAACCGGTAAGCTTTAATGGCTTGAGTAAATTTAGTTGTTTTGCTTAAGTTTCCCGGTATGGCCTGTGCGGTAAATTCATTTCATTCGAGTATTTTATGTTGTGGTCAGTCAGATAGTAACAATGAGCGCCTTTCTTCTCAAGTAATTGCATTTCGTTATCTTTGAACGCTTAGTGAAAATCATTTGCAGTGTTATTTTTTCTCTCTGGAAATGATGATTTTGTCTCAGTATCAATGAAATTTTTAGAAGGCATATGAATAGTTTCGGTCGCGTCTTTCGTGTCAGCATATTTGGCGAATCCCATGGTGAGTCAGTAGGTATTGTTATTGACGGTATTCCGGCAGGGTTGGCCTTATCAGCAGAGGATTTGTTGGCCGATTTAGAGAGAAGAAAAGGTGGTAAACAAAAAGGAACAACACCGAGACAGGAGGCTGATTTCCCTTTTTTCAAAAGCGGATTATTTAATGGAAAGACAACTGGTTTTCCCATCGCTATTTTTTTTGAGAACAATAATACCCGCAGTGAAGATTATAGTAAACAACGTAGTATTCCCCGGCCCGGCCATGCGGATTGGGTAGCGCATCAAAAGTTTGGCGGTAACGAAGATTACAGGGGAGGAGGGCATTTTAGTGCAAGACTTACAACAGGATTGGTGGCGGCTGGCGCCATTGCAAAGAAATTGATGCCTGGCGTATCTATAAACGCATTAGTAACTGAAATAGGAGGAGAAGGCGATCTCGACAAAGGTTTGCAAAATGCAATTGATGCAAAAGATTCAGTTGGAGGCATTGTTGAGTGCAGGGTAAATGGTATTCCTGTTGGAT
Organism: Chitinophagaceae bacterium; assembly: GCA_049840875.1. GTDB lineage: Bacteria > Bacteroidota > Bacteroidia > Chitinophagales > Chitinophagaceae > JAFDYH01. Next base: position 72,294 of record JASGJE010000020.1, read on the forward strand.
TAGGGGAGCCGTATTTTGATTCTGTTGAGTCGGTGCTTGGACACATGTTATTTACAATTCCTGCAGTCAAAGGAGTGGAGTTCGGTGCAGGCTTTGCGGCTGCAAAAATGTTTGGTTCGCAGCATAACGATGCAATTGAGAATATGGACGGAAAAACTTCGACTAACCATGCTGGTGGTATTGTTGGAGGAATTACGAATGGAAATGAGCTCGTTTTCCGCATTGCAATAAAGCCAACTTCATCCACACCAAAAGAACAATTCAGTTTAAACTGGGATACTGAACAAATGGAGCATTTCTCAATTAAAGGTCGTCATGATTTATGCGTCGCATTGCGTGCACCGGTTATTGTAGAAGCTGTAACTGCAATTGTGCTGGCGGATTTCTTTTTGCTGGAACAGAAGATGAAAAGGGTTGTTTAGGTACACTTCATCTCTAAATTTCAATTGTAACTACCGTTCCTTTATCCAACTCACTGTCTATTGTAATCGAGATGTTGTGCATTTTAATGAGCTCAGAGATGATAATATAACCAAGGCCCGGCGTTGCCTTTTCGTGTAGTTTCAAAGCATGAAGGTTGCCGGTCAGAACCTCTCTTGTTATGGCGAGCACATCGTCTTTAAAGCCGGTTCCTGTATCGCTTATTTTCAATCTTGTTTTTTGTGATGAAGGCGTGCTATCTAAAAAGACTTTCACCTGGCCCGATGTCGTATGTTTTATTGCATTGGTGATAATATTGTCAATAATTGTTCTGAGAATAGTAAGATCTGCATTCACAAATTTGTCAAACGGTACCTCGTTTGATAAAATGATCTCTTTGCTTTGAGCAAGCGGCCTGCATTGATCAAATGCTTCGTCAACAGCATCCCGTACATTCACATCTTCCTTTTCTATTGCCACCTGCTTATTGTTATATTTTATCCAGTTTATTATGCTGGCAGAATTGGCCGACATCTTATCTGCGGTAGCCTGGATATCATCAAGCGCTTGTTCAGTCATTTTCGGGTCTTTTTCAAAACCTTTTTTCAAAATTTCTGAAATGAAACTGATATGCCGGAGCGGGGTAACCATATCATGTAAAATGATAGTCATCAGCAAATCCTTTACTTCTGCCGATTGCGATAATTCGTTCGTTTGTTCTTTTATTTTAAGCTGTAGCAACTTTCGTTTTTGGTTAATATTCCACGTTTGAATTTTTATAAAAAAGAGATATAGAAGGCCTATTAAAAGGATCACTGCAAGATAAAACCAGGCTTGTTCATACATGCTTTTTCTAATATTGATAAATAACGGCGCAGTGTATATGTAATCGTTATTCTTAAAGCCAGCTCTTTTGCGGATAAGCAAACGGTATATACCGGCTGAAACATCAGCAATCGTAATCTTATTCCGATCAGAATTTGCAAGTCGCTTCCAATTGATACTGTCTAAACTGTATTCAATTACAAGATTCTTAGGGTCCTGGTAATAAGGAGCGCTGACCTCAATTGAGAATTGCCTGTAGTTTGGTTGTATTTCTATTGTGTCCGGAATATTTTCAATTTCGGTAGTGTCTACAAGGATTTTTTCAATAAATATTTTTTTTCTGGACATAGTCTCCTCCATGGAGGCGGGACGAAAACTAACTATTCCGCCCATCGAAGGATAGAATAACTGTTGATCTTTCAGTACCGCATAAGATGGATTACCCGCTCCGTTAAACTCAGTATTGTCAATGCCATCTTCCTTTCCATAATAAAAGAAAAAAGGAATTGTCTTTTTATTGATCGCGGCATCAATTACGGACTCAACTGTAGTTTTGAATAGCCCCCCATTCGTAGTTATCCAAAGAAACCCTTTGCTGTCTATGTAAGTAGAGTGACAACCGCTAACATCTGCCTGTTCCGGCGAAATCGGAACAGGATAAAATTTTCCATTTTTTAAAACGGTCAGGCCAGAGTTATGCAAAGAAAGTATCAGTAAATCTTTGTAAGGCTCAATATATCGTATCTGTTTGGTTTTTAACTCTGGTATTTCTGTAATAGTGTACGGTGCTTTCGTTTGCAGGCGAAAAGAGCCGAGAAGATTCGAAATCAGCGCCTCATTTTCACTAATTCTGTAGAAGAGGTGCATAGATGCAAGATTTAACGAATCACCTGGCTTGTGTTGATAAACGACAGTGCATTTATTTTTTGTAAGACAATAGATTTGCTCATTTGAACTTACCCAAATTGAATCGCCCTCCGGATAAATCAAAATAACATCTGAATTGTTTATTCGTGTGAATAAATCGGAGAATACATGTTTATTTTTATAGTTATCGGATGGCGAGTAATAGAATAGATTTTCGCCTTGACCTACTAATATTCTGCCATCGGTTAGTTTGGCAATCGTTTCCCTGTTACCAAACAGGTTTCCCAATTTTTTGAAAATTGTACCGTTTTCTTTTACGTTGAATTCAAATCCTGATGGAATGACAGCAGTGCTGTCGCTTGTTTTAACAATTGAATAGTTGATGAAAATGTTAGGGTCCGGTCCTTTTGCCAGGCTGTCCGTTAAATTGAATGTTTTTATTTTTTTGACCTTTACCTGGAACATACCTTCGGTGAGAGTGCTAAGAAAAAATGTCGAACTGCTACTATCAAACGTTACTCCTTTCCAGAGATGTTTTTTATCCTTTATCGAAAATCGCGGGGAAAAATGTAATAGATTTTGAATTGAGTCTAAACTCACGTCGTATAATGTAGAGTTGAAAATACACCAGCTTTTATGGTTCAATTGATCCTGGTAAAAAGCAAGATCACTCCCCTGGCTGGGACTCACGTTAAAACCCTTCCAGTCTATATTTATTTTGTGAATGTTTGCAATACTTTTATCGAAAAGGTAAAGATTGGAATTCTCGTCTTTTATGATGCAAAACCCATCTACCAATAAAAGGGCCTCCACTTTTCCATCAAGCTGAATGTCTTTTGTCCGAACACCATTTTGGTAATAAAACAGAATTGAAGTGTAATTATAGCTCACAACAAAGTCAGCCGTGTCCAACTGAACAGCATTCAATGCTTTTATTGCCCAGTGCTGCTCCGCTGGATGATTTTGCAGAATTGTATTGAATTTATTAAAGCCAGAGGCAGTATTGAAATAACCACTGATTGTTTCAGCGTAGCGAGTTCGGGCCATATTTTCCTGCACCACAAGTCTGCCTTTTTCAAGCGAGTATGTCTGGCCGTTTGCTAAACCAATAATTGTCTTTTTATCGCCGAGTGTGTTTGTTATAAATTGTATTGAGCTGGATACCTGAGTTCGATCTTTCCTGAATGAAAAACTTTTAAATGTAGACCCGTCATACCGGGTTAAATTTTCTCCCGTAATCATTTTTCTTTCCGTAACCATCCAGAGGTAGCCGTCATAATCCATGGTCATATTGAGAACGGAGTTTTGAAACAGTCCTTTTTCTGTATCGTAAATCTGAATAGAACTTTCAAATTGCGCAACTGCATTTTTCATGCAGGCACAAAAAATGACAGATAATAGGACAGAGTATATAGTCGAAGATCTGATCACATTAAACCAGGATAAAAAATGGTAAAAGAAAATAAATGATGGCTTCGCTTCTTTCGCTCTGTTTAATCTGAATTGCAGATAGGGTACAGCTATAGTAAAATCAATGTTCATGATACATTCAGATATGCTTAAGCCAGATTACAAAGAAAAATCGGCACTCACATATATTATGTAGTAATAATACGACAAAGCCATAAAAAAGAGAAAATGGCCTCTTTTTTTGCTGTTATTTCGCTGGCATATTTCCGTTAGGTATTGCAGCGGTAAGTTTGAGCCTGATTAAACAGATACGTTCAAAAAAAAGGTTTGCATGCGGCAAACCTTTTTTTTGAAAACTATATTATCGTTTATTTAAGGTATTTCCCTACTTCTTTTCCTGCTTTAGCATACGCCTCGGAAATTCTTTCGCCGGTATCATAGTCATTACCCATAAATGTCCTTCCCGGTGAATTGTCTACTGAAAGTTTTAATAACACTTTGTCTTTATTGGCTGTTTCTACAATCAGCACTTCGACGTCTATGTTCGCATTTCTCCGCATTACACCAACATTAAAGCCAGGTTCGATGCCGACTGTATGGACAATCATTGTCAGCTTTGCGTCTTTGCTTATCGTCATGCCTGAAGTCTTTTCAAACAAAGCTTTGAAATCAGGTGGAAATTTATTCTCCTGATCATCTTTCCATCTTTTTGCCCAGGTATCGCCGCGTCCCGGCTCTTTTTTATTGTACTCGGCTTTCTTGGTATCAATATAATCCTGTTCTTTGTCAAATTTGCCAACAGCAAGATTATCGAACGTGAATTCAATGTTGATTGTACTTTCATTCTTCAATACGTTTTTGTCGCCGTCTTTTACACGGATTTTCTGACTGAAGGAAGTGATAGATAAAGCAATCATAGCCAGCGAGAGCAGGCTGATTTTGGAGGGTTTCATCTGATTTTATTAAGGTTGTAAAATAGGTTTCTTATCCAGGGCGTAAAATTAAAAGAAATTTGAGAAGAACAAAATTTAGCGGCCCTACGTGGAAATGAAATTATTATTGTGTTTAGCGCTTACCGATTAGCATAAAGGAATGTTGGAGTCCTTTGTAGTTATTGTAAACGACAATGCTTTTAAGCTCGGATTTATTTTTCATATGCTTTATCAAATGTGCTGGTATCGATTGTTTCTCTAGCAGGTAACAGGCAAGCCAAAGCGCAAAGGAGGCGGTTGTAGGATATTCGCCACTCATATGCTTATATCGAACGGTACTGGTGTCAGCTAACAGCGATTCACAACCTGTATAATAGTTTAAAAGCCGGTCATCACCATTCTCTCCGGTCAAAAAAAGGTCCGGTAGATAGCCGCCGGAAAAATATGTTTCAAGAAATTGTTTGAATTCAGCTTTGACAAGATTTTGATCTTCGGTATGTAAGGTATGAATTGCTTTTATCACGGCATAAGCGTCGCCCGGTTTGTCATTCACCAAAAACATAGCGGCGCCTTCGCCGGCGATGCTTGCAGGTGTTTGACTGCCGTATAAATCTTTGTTTGAAATAGTTTCTTTTTTATACCATCCGGCAAGGAAATCGATATTGAAATTATAGGTTGAAATTTCATCTACAGCTCCCAATAAATAGTTTTTGCCAGGATTTTCCCGCATCATCATCATCGCGTCTATTAATGCTGCTTCGAAAGCGAGACCACGATGAACATGAGTAATGTTGTAGGATTTGTTTTTGGTCATCAAACCGATCTGCGCAGCGATTGCATTCGGAGTGCTTTGTACAAAATTTCCCGGAGTCAGCATTCCTTCATCATAATCGATAATCTGGTTAAGAAATTTAATGCAGTCTTCCATGCCCCCGTTTGCTGTACCAAGTATGATACCATTGACTTCAGGATTAGTTTTTAAAACCGGTATTGCTGCACCAACGCCCATTCTCACAGCTTTGCCCATACGACGTAAAATACCCGGAGGAATTCCTTCATAAACAGGTTCAATAGCGTTGAGTTTATTTTCTACAGATTCATTTAAGGTTTCAATATCAATATCCTTAAACGTTTGCTGTGGCGAAATGCATGAGTATTGATGGATATAGATCATATGGCCTCCTTCCGACTTCCTCCAAAGGAGGAAGCCATCATTTCACAGCCCCTGCCTGGTGAAAATATTTTATTATAAACGATATATTCGACAGAATTCATTTTCAGATTTTTGAAAATATTAATGATGAACAATTTCCTCCAAACCCAAAAGAGTTTGACATAACATGTCGCAGTGGCGTACTGGAATACGTTAAATGCGGAATCAGGTTCGTCGATTCGATAGCATTTGCAAACTGTAATGAAGGATATAATTCCTGGTGATGTAAGTTCAGAATACTGTAAACCGCTTCAACAGCTCCGGCTGCACCAAGTGTATGACCTGTAAATCCTTTCGTTGAAGCAAAAGGTGGCGGCGTTTTAAAAAGACGCAACATGGCACGACTTTCTGTTTCGTCATTGTTTTCAGTAGCAGTTCCATGTGCATTTATAAAACTGATTTCATTTTCTTTTAAGCCGGCAATATTCAATGCATGCATCATAGAAAGATAAGGGCCATCGCCTTCGTCTGAAATAGACGATGGGTGAAAAGCGTCATTGCTGTTTCCATACCCGGTTACTTCAGCATACACTTTTTTTCCTTTGCTGTCTTCTTCTTTTTCAAGTATAAGGAATGCAGCTGCTTCGCCAAGGTTTAATCCTTTCCGATCTTTATCAAAAGGCCTGCATTTTTCATCCGATAAAATGTGCAATGCCTTAAAACCATTGATAGTGAATTTAGCAAGACTGTCAGCTCCGCCTACAATCGCCCGTTTAGCCAGACCGTTTTTGATTAACCTTGCACCATACATCACTGCATTTGCGGAAGAAGAGCAAGCCGTGTTGATCGTATTGATGATACCGCCGATAGTATACCGTGATTGCAGGTAAATATTTACTGAGCCGCAATCATACGATGAAAGGTATTCGGAGCCGTTATCTGATTTATTGGCGTCGTGATAAAGTTCGTCAGTGAGGCACATGCCGCCAACCGTACTTGCTCCGATTAATGCTGTGCCGTTTGTTGACAATTCATCGTTTGATAAACCGGCGTCTTCAATCGCTTCCTTCAAAGCATGCAAGGCAAGCAGGTTTGTTCTCGTTACACCGGATTCAAAAGCATTTAATTTCTGCTTCAGCTCATCGGTTGTGATTTTTATTTCACCACAAGGCAGGACACCAGCATATTTTGTCGGAAAAAGTGTAAGATCGCCAATACCACTTTTACCCTGTATCAATGCTTCACGGTTCGATTTCACATTATCACCTATAGCAGTGATAATACCCATACCTGTTACGAAGATTTTACTCAAAGAGGAAAATTATAAAAGTCAAAAGTAAAAATTAAAAAGGCAAAAGCGACAGTTTTAAAGAATTTGAATGCTGGTTACGATGTCGAATAGAAATTCAGAACGTAAAAGACCCGATAGCTATCGGGTGCGACGCAAGAGACGATGCTATGAAATACAAAAGCCGGGTTCAAAAAAAATAGTCTACATGCATGAGACTCTGACACCTGGCACCCGACATCTCACACCCGACAACTGAACTTTACTTTGTACGATGTTGTTCGATATAGTCTGCCATTGTATTCACGTCAACCAAAACTTTACGGCCTTCCTTCGGATCTTGTATTGTAATGCCATATTCCCGCGACAAAAGAACAATCAATTCAATAGAATCAATTGAATCCAGTCCCAAACCTTCGCCAAACAATGGCTGATCGTCTGCAATATCTTCCGGCTTTGTATGCGTCAGGTTCAGGAACTCGACTATTTGCTTTTTTAATTGTTGCTTCAATTGTTCTTTTTCCATCAGTTCAAATCAGGTTTTTTCTTTTTAATCCGTAAATGGCGATCACTTGAAATAGAATAGTGATGATCAATAAAGGTAAAATATTCATCAGAATATCCTTTAGTTTACCACCCTCAAGAAACAGACCATAATAAGCTTCAAGGCACCAATGCAAAGGCGAGAGCCGCATAATGAACTGGAATGAAGCAGGCATCGCAAAAGATGGTACCAATAAACCGCCAAGCGCCGCTAAGATAACGATTGATACGGCACCAAAACCATTTGCCTGTTCCTGTGTTTGTGCAAATACACCTACACACAATGCAAAGCTGGTGGCACACCAGCCGCAAACTAGTGTTACGATCAGCAAACCAACTTTATCGGCAGGAATATTCAATGCGGGCAATCCCATTTTTGGAAGCAATAATGCGCCGATTGAAAATATGATTGCAGCCTGTAATAGTGTTACCAGCAGATATGTGATTTGCTTGGAAGCGAGCGCAACTATAAAATTGGTTGGCAGTGTCCGTAAGCGAATAAAGCTACCATTTAACTTTTCACGTACAATACTGCTACCAAGCGAAATAACAATAAAGAACATGGCAAAAATGGTCCAGGCCGGAATATTATGTTGTGTTGCATTGGGAATATTACGGCTACCATCACGCGAAACAGGTATTTGAGTTACTGGTAACTCGTTTGATGTTATCTGGTTTTCTAGTGAATCCGGGATATCCTGTTCGTTGACTGTGGAATACAATTTCTGTACGATGTATTTGCTCTGCACTAACTGAACAGCGCTTCTTAAAGCGCCGTTGATTGAATTGCGAAATGATTGCTGTAACACCGGGTGATAATAAAGCGTAAGCGGAATTTCTTCTATCGCCTTCGGTGTGGAGGTGTCTTCGTTTACACTTACATTCTTCAGCGCTTCTTTTGAGATGTTTTTGGCTTTTGCCAGAACGGCTTCTGAATAATTATCCGGTATTACAATCGCGATCAACGCGTCTTTTGCGTGCATCCTGGTTATTACATCTTTTTCGGTTTGGGTTGAATCAAGTTTCTTTAAATCGAACATGCCGATTTTATCCAACGCCTTTATCAATTCCACACTTACATTTCCTTTATCCTTATTGTAAATGATCAGGGGAACTTTATTATCGTTTACCAATTCAAACGTACTGTTTTGCACACTGGTGATAACGATTGCCAGTAACACCGGCATCAATAACATCAACGTAAGCCCTACTTTATCACGAAGCAGGATGCGAATGTCTTTTAATATGGTTGATTTTAGTTTAAACATTTATAAGAAGGCAACAAGGCACAAAGGCAACAAGTTGGTGACACATTTAATAACAGTTATCCGTTTTTAGTGAGCCGTAAGCTTAGGCGAATTGCTTATTGCAAATTGCCAATTGTAAAACTGCTCCTCAGTCTCTGAATTCTTTCCCTGTCAGATTCAAGAACAATCCTTCCAATCCATCCTGTGCATGTTCTTTTAAAAGTCCGTCGAGGCTGTCGTTTGCAATAATTTTTCCTTCATCGATCAGCGCAATCCTGTTACACAAGTCTTCTGCTTCATTCAATTGATGTGACGTATATACCAGTGTTGTTCCTTTTGCATTCAATTCTTTCAGATAATTGATCATCGCATGCCTTGTCTGCACATCTACACCTACGGTTGGTTCATCAAGAAATAAAATATCGGGTTCATGCATTACAGCTATTGCAAGATTGACGCGACGTTTCATGCCGCCGGAAAATTTATTCACTTGCTTATCACGAACATCCCATAGCCCAAGTATCGTCAGCAACTCTTTTATTTTCGATTCGATTTGTTGCTTATTCAATCCCGACCATGCGCCGAAAAATTCAAGATTTTCTACAGGACTTAATTCATTGTAAAATGAAAAATCCTGCGGCACGAAACCTGAAATTTTATTTACCGCCTTTTTATGTTGACTGATTTCTTTGTCGAATATTTTTACTGAACCTTCGTTGTAATTCAGCAGCCCGGTCATCAGGTTCATCAATGTCGTTTTACCGGCGCCATTAGGGCCGAAAATTCCGAAGCGTTCGCCTGTTGGAATAGAAAGATTGAGATGGGAAAAGTTTTGCTTAGCCTGTCCTTTATAGCCGAAGCTAAGGTCGTTGATGCTAACGGCGAGGCTCATTTACTCCATTTAATTTTGGACAAATCACTAAATGCCTGCTTTTCGAGGGCTGCAATTTCAATCAGCATGTCACCCATTTTAGCATAATCAGCCTGTGTGCTCAGCCGGCCTTTATAAATACCAGAGGCTTGTATGGCCGCATCACGCCATCGGTCACCGGCTTTTGTAAAACGGGAAGATAATTCCATCAATTCATCATTAACGGGGAAATAATCATGCGCCTGCTGCAGAAATGCGCCATAGATAAAACGAAACCCACCGCCGCCTGTTCCTATTTCTTCCTGCATACGAACCAACTGTGCGAGATAACTGCGGGCTTTTTCGGGGCCTAATTTATCTTTCCATTTTTTAATTCGTTTCGCAATAAAAACAATTCCTTTTACTCCGGCAATCGGACCGGGAATGTGTAACATATCACGCACATTTCTTTTAATGCCTGTTTTGATTCCCTGTCGTATCTGGTCGTCCGTCACTTGTTTTATTTCTTTTGGATAATACAATTGCCCCTTGGGCGCAAATGCACCTTTGGCAAAGCGCACCCTTTCCAGTTCATAACTGGTGAGTGTAGCTGTAGTTTCCATCACCGGATCACTGATCAGGTAATTATCGTTCTCTTTCCCAAATACGATGAGATTATGTGCATTGAAATGAAAACGATATTCTTTTGGAAAATAGGTGAGATAATAAACACCTACCTGGCAGGCCGCAGGAATTCCGCGTTGTATACATTCATCCAATGCTTTCATCGCTTCCTGTTGTGAAGAAAACTTTTTCCGGTAAACTGGAATACCTAATGCTTTGCAGGTTCTGTTGAAAATTAATCCTGGTTGTGTGCGGAAAGAAATAGCGGGACCGTGATTAATTTTCATAAACGGGATGTAAATGAAAAATAAACCCGAACCGATTCCGAAAGCTAATGGTTCCGTAATTTTTTCAACACCGTTATGCCGAAGCAGGCTTGTTGTAACTCCATTCTCACAATGTGCTGCCTGCAAATGTTTAAACTCAACTGTCATCGAATGTTTTTTAATTCTTCCAGTGAAACTTCAAAGACTTCCGCATATTTCTTCAACCTCTTCTCATTTAATTTATTAAAAGCGGAAGGCTTGAGATGTTTTTTGATTTGCCATTTCCAAAAGCCAGTATAGGATGCTACGATTGAAGGATCCATCAATTTTAATTCCATGTAGTAGAGTAGTGGGCTCGCTTCACCATTTAATACCTTCTGCTTTGCGTCGGCGATTCTTTTATCAACGTCATTCCATGCTACATCCAATGCATTGTTTTTTACTTCCCATCCTGCACTGAGCGCTGTGGTATAGTTTCCTTTTTCATCTACAGCGTAGGATAATTCTTTGGTGAGGCTGTTTAATGCGCCGGCGTCCTGTGGAATTTCTTCTTTTTTCATTGGAGTGATATTAGACCGGAAGACCGCAGTCGGAAAGACCGGCAATCAGAATTAAAATAAAAAAAAGCATATTGAACGAACTTATCTCCCGGACTTACCGACTATTAACTACCGACTTCTCTTACACTGCTGTCAACAACCCATACATATACGAGAATCGTGAGCTTTCCGGCACCAGTAAAAATATCTTATCGCCTTTTTTCAGTTTACCGCTATTGAATAATTCATCAACCATGAAATAGACTGAAGCAGCGCCAACATTTCCGACCTGTGAAAGATTTACAAACCATTTTTCATATGGAATGTGATGCCCCAGCTTTATATGCTCTTCGTAAATTTTATCCTTGAAAAAATTACTGCTCATGTGCGGCATGTAATAAGTAATATCATCAGGATTCAATCCTCTTCTTTTAAATAACTCCGGTAAAATTTTACCACCGTAAGGCACAATGTTTGGGCTCAGCAGTTTTACATCCTGCTTAATGCTCAGTATCGATTTTTCTACTAGTTCATGATGATCATACTCAAGGTAGCTTTTCAATGAACCATCGGGTCGCTTATCAGCGCCCATGTACATGCAGGATTCCATGTGGTCTGCATATGAAACCCCTTCAAGCCATTCTATTTTCAGGCTAATACCTTCATCACTTTTCTTATCAGATATCAAAAAAGCCGCAGCGCCATCGGATAACATCCACCGAAGAAATTCCTTGTCAAAACTGATGTACGGATTTTCTTCGAGTTCCATCAATTTATGCACTTCATCTTCAAACTGGTTTGCCACCAACGAAGCAGACATACGTTCAGAACCTGTAGCGATGGCCGTTTTTGCATCACCCGTTTTAATTGCCATATACGCATACTTCAGTGCATGCATGCCGGCGCAGCAAACACCGGAAGGTGAAACAACTTCTATTGAACCAAGCTCAGGTAACCAGCCATGTACCATACAGGCATGTGATGGCATCATCTGGTCGGCAGACGAAGTACCGCAAGAGAGAACATCAATGTGTTTGATACCATCCGGATCATTCCTGAATAAATTCTTAATAGCTTCTGCTGTCAATTGTGCGTTCGTATGCGTTGGTTTGCCGCCTTTTTCCAGTGCGTAATAGCGATTGGTGATACCGTTATTGCGCAACACTATCCGTCTTGATTTCGATGGTTTCCCGTTTATCATACCGAGGTATTCCTCCATCTCATCATTCGACACAGGGTTATTGGGAAAATAATGCGACGTTCGTGTTATATAAACTTCATTCAATGACATCTCTTTAAATTAGTTCAACTCCTGAATAATATTTTTTTTGTCTTTCGATTCTTTTAGACAAAAACGGCTTAAAAAATATCGCGTCCACCAGCAAAATCAGCGGAGCAGCAACACAAAGGGCAATTAAAAGATAATATTTGAATACAACAAGTAATGTGCTCCTGTTTTTCTTACCGGTGATAATCTTCGACCAGATTTTGAATATTTTTCCAGCTTTCCTTTCAATGAACATTAAATGATACTTGATATCCACAGCTTTTTGGTCTACCAGCTTTGATTGCAAATCGTTCCAGTTTCCAGTTGCCAGGTTTTGATTCACCGTTTCGCCAAATATAGAAGCATTTGCAACATCTTCATCCGAAACACCTGGCTTTGGAAATATTCCCCACTTCTTGTCTTTCTTACCGGTCATCATCCAGTACAAGATAGTTACAAGACTTGTATAGTTATTATGCTTGTCTACCAATGCAATATTGCCCACAAGATTTGCACCGGCATCTTTTAGTAAACGTTTATTCTTTTCCTGGGCGTTTATCCACATGTTCCGGCAACCGCTGATTGTGATGACCGGCGTATTATTCAATGTATTTTTAAAAGAAGGATGTTGCAGCAGTGAACTTACAGGAATACTTGGCGATAAAAACCAGGGTTGAAATCCCACGATGATCAGATCATACCGGCTTTCTTTCAATGTGAAAGGATCAAGCTCTGCCGGGGTCATGTTTACACTTTCCGGCATGGCTTCAAAAAAGGTCTTTGAAGTCCATGGGAAAGGAAATTTATTCAATGGTTGTATATGTACCTTTTCAACTGTAGCACCTGCGGCGATGAGCGGTTTTGTGAAATTATCAATGATGTCACCCAACTGCCCCGACTGCGTGAAATAAATCGCTAAGACTTTTTTACTCATGCTTTTTTTACAAATTAAAATCTCCGGGTTTCAGCACCTTCGATTGCTTACTATAGTCAGCAATAGCGTGTTGAACGTCGGCAGGCAGTTTTTTATACGATTGGCGAATATACGCACTGTCTTTTTTTAAATCGTCCTTATATCCGAGCATTCCCGGTGCATGCTCCTGTATCATCAGTCGCAGAAAACGGTATTCCCCGTTTTCCCCGTCGTTGCTTATAGCCTCTTCCAGTTTTTTATGCCCTTGTTTAAAGAGATTGAGCTTTTTACCAGCGCCATTTTCTTTGCCGGCCTTCTTCATCAACAGGGCGCCTTCAAACGCAATTTTTTCAGCGATGTCAACCGCTTTTAACAAGCCGATTTGGGCGTCGATAGTTTTTAAATCACCAGACGCCATTGCCGAATAAAAATCTTTCCGGTTAAACGTTTGGGCATCAATACTGTTACAAAGAATTACCAGTAGTATGGACAGGATGATACTGCTCTTAAATCGGGCTACTCGTTTCATTGGGTGTCAAATATAATAAGAATAATAATCTGTAAATGATAATCCATCTGGATAGTCTTGATATTCACATATCTACAAGACTTGAACCTCATTAAAACAAACTAAATAACCGCGCTATAATTAAAGAATCGCTTTATCTTCGCAGCACAATCAAACAGAACTCGTTATGCAATTGAAAAAGTTTTTTTTACTCGCAATAATCGGAGTGATTATCGGAAGTGCAGCATATGCTCAGCCTTATCAAAGTGCTATTGGCCTTCGCATTGCTCCAGGATCTTATTATGATGTTGCCACAGCTTCGTATAAATTTTTCATTACTGATCCGGGTGCTCTTGAATTGAACGCTGGTTTTGGGTTAAAAGGTTATGGCGGCTATTATTACGGTGGCACTTATTACGGAAGCAGTCGTCCGTTTAATTTTTCTGTTTCTGCATCTTATCAACATCATTTCGAAATTCCGGTAAGAGGTGGTGGCCTTTATTGGTTTATTGGCGGAGGTTTGACGGGTTACAGAAGTTTTTCCAGTGATGGGCAATATGATGGTTGGGGTTTTGGTCTTTTTCCAACCGGAGGTGTTGATTTCAAAATTCCAAGAATACCTTTAGCTGTTTCTGCAGATTATCGTCCAACGTTCTTGTTATCTCGTCCGGATTATTATGATACTTTTTACGGATCTAACTTTGGGGTTTCTGCGAGATACACTATCGGAGAAAAGTAATTGAAGTTTTTTTTGGTCAGATGATCAGGATCAGAACTATAAGGGTTATCATTTCTGATGCATCCTAATAATCTCAAGAATCCCAGTTCAGACCGCCCTACATTTGCAGCAATGATCCAGGAGAAATTCAAGTCGCTGAAGGCTTGTGTTATTATACCTACGTACAACAATGCCTCTACTCTTGGTAATGTCATTGCCGATGTTTTGCTTTATACCAATAATATCATTGTAGTAAATGACGGCTCTTCTGACGATTCTGAAAAGATTATTGATACGTTTTCGTCAGTAAAAAAACTAAGTTATTCAAATAACCGGGGAAAAGGCTGGGCGCTGCGCCAGGGCTTTAAACGAGCAATTGCTGACGGTTATGAGTACGCGATTACAATTGATTCAGATGGTCAGCATTTTGCAAAAGACCTTCCATTATTTATTGAAAGAATAGAAGCGGGTGGCGCTGCTATCATTATGGGCGCAAGAAACCTCGCAGAAGAAAATATGCCGGGTAAAAACAGTTTCGGTAATCGCTTCTCAAATTTTTGGTTTTGGGTAGAGACGGGCATCCGTTGTCCGGATACACAAACCGGCTTTCGATTATATCCGATAGGATTGATGAAGGGAATGAAATTCTTTACCCGCAAATACGAATTCGAAATTGAATCAGTCGTCCGTTGCGTTTGGAAAGGAATTAAACTGGAGTGGATACCCATCTCAGTTTACTATGCGCCGAAAGAAGAAAGAATCACCCATTTCCGCCCGTTTAAAGATTTCTTCCGCATCAGCGTACTGAATACGATACTTGTTCTGATTGCATTCCTGTATATTAAACCGAGGGATTTTTTCCGGGCAGTTTTCAGAAGGAATATTAAAGACACATTGCGGGAAAATTTTTCAAGTCCCAATGAGACAGATGCTATCAAATCACTCTCCATTGCCTTCGGTATTTTTATGGGTATCATACCGATATGGGGCTTTCAATTACTGATCGCTATCGCATTATCCATTGTTTTGCGCTTGAATAAAGCTCTTGTAATTATTGCTGCCAATATCAGCATACCTCCTATGATTCCGGTGCTTATTTTTTTAAGTTATAAAATGGGGAGCATATGGACGGCGAAACGGGCTGTAGATATTCCATTTAGCAAAAGCCTCAGCCTTCAAATGATTAAAGTAAATCTTGTACAATATATTTTAGGCAGTATTACATTGGCTATCGTTGGAGCTATCGTATTTGGGTTACTTACATTTATCTTGCTGAAAATTTTTAAAAGAAAGACGATCCCCGCAGCCTGAACGAAATGGAAACAATCTTTGCAGGTATATATAATTATTTTGTCCGGAACAAAGCCGTTCTGTATGCTGTATTCTTTATTAGTCTCGGCTTGTTTGCTTTCTTTGCTTTGCGGGTAAAGTTTGAAGAAGATATTTCTGCTATTATTCCAAAGGATAAAAAAACAGAGAAGCTCAACCAGGTTTTTCAGAATTCAAAATTTGCTGATAAGCTTGTGTTGACTCTGTCATTAAACGACACAACTAAAACGGATCCCGATAGCCTGGTTTCATTTGCTGATACATTAGTACCTGCATTGCAAAAAAATTGTTCGGCTTACATCAAAGCTATCCGTTACAAGGTAGATGATAATGTCACCTTTGATTTGTTTCAAACGATCCAGGAACATCTTCCCGTTTTTATTTCGGAGAAAGATTACAGTACGATTGACTCTTTAATAACTAAGGAGAAAATAAAACCGATACTCGAACAGGATATTCGTTTGTTGACATCTCCTTCAGGCATCGCCTTGAAAAACATAATAGCCAATGATCCAACGGGGATTTCTTTTATCGCGGTGAAGAAGCTGCAGCAACTGCAATATGATGACAACTTTGAACTCTACGACAATTATATAGTTACCAAAAACCATAAACACCTCCTGGTGTTTGTGACACCCGTTTATCCTTCAGGAAATACGGGCAAGAATATTTCGATGTTTAAATCGCTTGATAGTGTCATCGCGAATTTTCAGCATTCAGCATACAAATCTTCCTCTGTTTCTTATTTCGGCGCAGCAGCAGTATCCGCCGGTAATGCACAACAGCTTAGAAAGGATACTTTATTCACTCAAGGGATCACCATCATTTTCCTCGTTCTTTTTATCGGTCTTTATTTCAGAAAAAAAAGAGCGCCGTTTTTTATTCTTATCCCGGTGATTTATGGAGCCTTGTTTTCATTGGCTGCAGTTTATTTCATTAAAGGCTCTATTTCAGTAATAGCATTGGGAACGGGTTCTGTTATTCTCGGTATTGCCGTAAATTATTCACTGCACGTTTTTAACCATCACCGGCATGTGCCGGATATAAGACAGGTAATAAAAGATCTTGCATTCCCATTAACTATCGGAAGCTTTACTACGATCGGTGGTTTTTTTTCCTTTGAATTTGTAAAGTCTGAAATGCTACGTGATTTGGGTTTGTTTGCAGGCTTCAGCCTCATCGGTGCATCGCTTTGCTCATTGATATTTCTTCCACATTTTATAGTCAATAAGAAACAACTTGTACAACAGGAATCATGGATCGATAAAGTAGCTTCATTAAGACCAGAACATAATAAATGGCTCATCGGTGTCATCGCTATACTTACAGTATTTTTTTTCTTTTTTATAAACCGTGTACGTTTCGAACCGGATATGACGCGGATGAATTACATGACTGACGATTTAAAGAATGCAGAAGAGAAATTAAATAAGATTACTGCCTATTCTCTGAAATCAGTTTACCTCGTTACCGAAGGCAAAACGCTGGATGAAGCTTTGCGAAATAATGAAAAGCTGCTTGGAGATATCGAGCAGTTGAAAGAAGAAAATAAGGTGAAAAATTACTCAGGCGTTTCTTCGTTGTTTTTATCCGACTCTTTGCAACAAAAAAGAATTGAACAATGGAATAGTTACTGGACTGCCGGAAAGAAACAACAACTGATAACTGATTTGAAGAATGAAGGCGCTTTGTTGAAATTCAAAGAATCGGCATTTGATAATTTCAGTAATCTTTTGAATAAACCCTATGAACCAGTTGATCGAAAAGAACTGGATGATATCCGAAAGAATTTTTTGGATGACTATATTACCGAGAAACCCGGGCAAGCCTCTGTTGTTACGCTATTAAAAACATCCAGCGAAAATAAACAGGCAATCATCAACAGATTTGATAATCGTTCAGATGTAACGGTTCTGGATCGTCAATATCTTACAACAAGATTGACGGAAATTGTAATTGATGATTTCAATCGCATCGCATGGATTACATCAATACTTGTGTTTGTGGTATTGTTAATTACCTATGGGCGCATTGAATTGTCAATGGTTTCTTTTATACCCATGTTCATCAGTTGGATATGGATACTCGGTATTATGGGGATAATGGGCATCACGTTCAATATTATTAATATCATTGTTTCCGCTTTAATATTCGGATTGGGCGACGACTATAGCTTGTTTATTATGGATGGCTTGTTGCAGGAATACAAGACCGGTAAGAAGAATCTTTCGTCATTTAAATCATCCATTTTCCTTTCTGCGATTACAACAATAGCGGGGTTGGGCGTTTTAGCGTTTGCAAAACACCCGGCACTGAAATCAATAGCATTTATTTCTGTCACAGGTATTCTATGCGTGGTGCTGATGTCGAACATACTGATACCGTTTTTATTTTCATTACTAATAAAGAACCGGATCAGGCAAGGTTTTTTTCCGTGGACATTCTGGAGTTGGTGTAAATCAACTTTCTCCAACCTATATTTTGTTATCGGTAGTTTTTTATTGACGCCAATCGGAATAATCCTGACAAAGCTTCGCCCTTTGGGTAAAGAGAGAGGAAAATATATTTTCCATTCGCTGGTGTCCAAATTATGCTGGTCGGTAATGTACATTATGCCGAATGTAAAAAAGAGGATTATCAATCCTTCGAAGGAGAATTTTTCGAAACCAGCAATAGTTGTTTGTAATCACCAATCGTCACTCGATACACTGCTAACGACGATGCTCAGCCCAAAATTATTGCTGGTGGTCAACAAGCGTGTTTGGGATTCTCCTGTATTCGGTCCCGCTCTTCGCATGATTGACTTCTATCCATTGGCTGAAGAAGGAGCGGAGCAAAGCATTGATTTGTTACGCGAAAGAATCGAGAAAGGATATTCGATTGTAATTTTCCCGGAAGGAACAAGAACTTCTGATGGAACAATAAAACGATTTCACAAAGGAGCGTTTTATATCGCAGAAAAATTAGGATTGGATATACTGCCGGTAATTCTCCATGGTACCGGGTATACAAAATCAAAAGGAGACATGTTGCTGAAAGACGGTACAACTACCGTTGAGTTCTTACCGCGTATCCACCAGGGGGATAAAAGTTTTGGTTCGTCTTATTCTGAAAAGACAAAAGCAGTAAATCGCTATGTGCGCAATGAATACGATAAGATAAAAAAGCAGACTGAAACGACTCATTATTTTAAAGAACAATTAATCCGGAATTATCTTTATAAAGATCCCGTGCTGGAATGGTATATGCGTGTTAAGATAAAAATGGAAAATTATTATCAGCAATTTCATGAACTGATGCCAGAAGAAGGCGAGTTGCTTGATATTGGTTGCGGCTATGGTTTTATGCCTTACATGCTGAACTTTTGCGGCCCGAAACGCGTTATCACAGCGATCGATTATGATGAAGAGAAGATCGCAACTGCGGCCAATTGCTTTAGTAAGAATGAGAGAATAAATTTTACTTGTGCTGATGTAATGAATTTTACAATGAAGAATTACGACGGCATTATCATCAGTGATGTTTTACATTATTTACAGCCGGAAGAACAGCAGACTGTAATCGAACGATGTATCGCAAGCCTCAATGAAAATGGTATTTTGGTAATCAGGGATGGCGACAAGGATCTTGAAGAAAGACACAAAGGCACTAAGCTGACGGAGTTTTTCTCAACAAGACTTTTTTCATTTAATAAAACCACCGAACAAGGCCTTTCCTTTTTATCAGGAACTTTTGTAAAACACATGGCAGAGAAACATGGAATGTTGTTTGAGCGGATTGATAATACAAAGCGAACGTCGAATATTATTTTTGTTTTGAAAAAGACTCAGCATTAAAAGATGTAAAAATATTCTAAGACTGTTTTTGCCTGGAATGATAGTATTTGAACTTTAAATCATTGAACATTTTGAACTTTTTAAACCTCTTAAACCTTATTCTCATACATGCAGGAGTTTGATGTAGCGATAATTGGTAGTGGCATGGGCGGCCTTGTATGCGGAAACCTGCTGAGTAAAGAAGGTCTTCGCGTTTGTATCATCGAAAAAAATAAACAGGTTGGTGGTTGTTTGCAAACCTTTGTCCGGGATAAAATAATTTTTGATTCGGGTGTTCATTACATTGGTGGACTGGAAAAAGGGCAAAACCTTTTCCAGATTCTGCAATATCTCGGTGTGATGGATAAATTGAAAATTGAGAAATTAAATGAAGATGCATTTGATAAAGTAATCGTGGATGGAGATTCGAATGAATATCCCCTGGCGCAAGGGTATGAGAATTTTATTAAGAAATTAACTGCATTTTTTCCGGACGAGGAAGCGGCTATTCGGAAATACTGCGATGCTATAAAAGATATCTGTAGCAAGTTCCCGCTGTATAATCTTACCGTTAACGGCAACTTGGAAGAGAAAAACAGCACGATGAATATCGGGGCGAAGGATTTTATTGAATCCATTACTTCCAATAAAAAATTACAGGAAGTACTTGCAGGCAACAATTTATTGTATGTCGGCTATCCCGAAACGCCGTTTTATATTCATGCGTTGATATTGAATAGCTATATCGAAAGCGCTTACAAGTGTGTGAATGGCGGTTCTCAACTGGCAAAAATAATGGTGCAGAATATCCGCCGGAATGGTGGCGAGATTCTACGTAACAGCGAAATAAAAAAGATACATGCGGATGGAGATCGGGTGGATTATATCGAAACAAACAAAGGCAAGCGGATTTATGCAACAAATTTTATTTCGAATGCACATCCGGTGAAAACAATGGAGTTAATCGATTCTCCATTAATAAGAACTGCATACAGAAGCCGCTTAAAAAGTTTAAAAAACACAGTGTCTTCATTTTGCGTACATATCGTACTGAAAGAAAAAGCGGTTCGTTACGTTAATAGTAATTATTATTTTCTCAAGCCCGGCCATGTATGGACAATGGCCGATTATAAGGAGTACGAATGGCCACTGGGATACGCATTGTTTTATACCCATTCAGTAAAATCTAATGAGTACGCAGACTCTGTCACGATATTCACTTGTATGAAATATGAAGAGTTTGAACAGTGGCAAGATACGTTTAATACCGTCTCTGATGAAAGCGATCGAGGTGAAGGGTACGAGCAATTCAAACGAAAAAAAGCGGAACAGCTGATTGATATTGTTAGTGAACGTTTTCCTGGTTTCAGCAATGCAATTGAAAACTATTACACCACGTCGCCTTTATCGTATCGAGATTATATTGGTACGGATGACGGATCTTTGTATGGCGTTGCGAAAGATTATCGCGACTCTGTTAAAACATTTATCAGTTCGAGAACTAAATTGCAGAATTTGTTTTTAACAGGACAGAACTTAAATGTGCACGGAATATTAGGAACGGCAATCAGCGCATTGCTGACCTGCATTTTGTTAACTGGAGATGATAGTATGGTTGAAAAAATAAGAAATGCTTAAAATTAAAAATAAATTTTTACGAAGGTTTTTGTATGTATTCGGATCGTTTGTCCTTTTACTATTCATTTTATTTCTCTACCTGGTTTGGGTTTCAAAAGTTACCCCGCCGGATATAAAAGATAAAGCGAGTCTTCAGTTGCAACGAAACGAAACCGGTAATGGATTATATACAATAAACAATAACTGGTTGCGAAAAAGTAATTCGGGCTTGTTTGAAATGTATGTGGAGGGAACTCCTTTTGATCGTGGCGTTGTAAATGGAAAATTATCAAGAGAGCTGGTCACATCGCAGGAAGATTATTTTAACGACCAGATCAATAAGATGATCCCGTCAAAATTTTACCTGCATTTCTTAAAATATTTTGTTGGCTGGTTTAATCGAAATCTTGATAAAAATGTTTCTGAAGAATATAAAGAGGAGATATACGGTATTTCTCAATGTGCTTCGGATAAATATGATTATATCGGTACCAATTATCAGCGGATATTAAACTATCATTCCGCACATGATATTGGTCATGCATTGCAGAATATGGCGCTCGTCGGTTGCACATCATTTGGTACATGGGATGCTGCATCTGCAGATAGTACGATGATCATCGGCCGCAATTTTGACTTTTACGTTGGCGATAATTTTGCTAAAAACAAAATTGTCTTGTTTGAAAATCCATCTTCGGGTTACAAGTTTATGAGCGTCACCTGGGGAGGGTTTATCGGAGTTGTGTCAGGCATGAATGAGAAAGGATTAACTGTAACAATCAACGCAGCTAAAAGTAGTATACCTTCCGGATCAGCAACGCCGGTTTCTATTGTAGCAAGAGAAATTTTGCAGTATTCAAAAAATATCAGTGAAGCGATAGCAATAGCGAGGAAAAGAAAGATGTTCGTTTCTGAGTCTTTCCTGGTTGGCTCTGCAGAAGATCATAAGGCGGTAATCATTGAAAAAACTCCGGATTCATTAGACGTATATGATCCACACCAGGATCATATTGTTTGCGCAAACCATTTTCAGAGTGCAGGCTTAGGTAAATCAAAACCCAATGAAGTGCAAATGGAGGAAAGCGCTTCCCCTTATCGCTATGAACGTTTGCAAGAGTTAATGAATGCCAACGGAAAAAATACAGTGGAGAAAACAATTAAGATTTTGCGCGATCAAAAAGGCTTACATGGCACAGACATAGGTATGGGAAATGAAAAAGCGTTAAATCAACTGATCGCTCATCATTCAATTGTATTTGAACCACAGAAATTATTGGTGTGGGTTTCTACACAACCCTGGCAACTGGGCGAATATGTTTGTTATGATTTGAAAAAGATCTTTGCCATGCATGGTTTGCAACAAAGCCATGAATTGTATGATAGCGCACTGACGGTGCCGGCAGATAGTTTTTTGACGACGCAAGCATTCCGTGAATTTGTAAAATACCGCCAGATGAAACAAACTGTTGCTGATGGAGGTGACATTAACCCTGACAGTTTAATTGCTGCCAACCCGAATTTTTATCACACTTATGTTATTGCCGGCGATTATTTATTTAAAAAGAAAGAGTATAAAAAAGCGATTCCCTATTATGAAATGGCGCTTACTAAAGTAATTGCCACCAAACCAGAAGAAAGGCATATACGTGAGCAGATGAAAAAGTGTAAGGAAATGAAAAACGAAAAGTGAAAAAGTAAAAATGAAAAAGGAGTCGTGAATGATCAACAGTCAATGGTCAATAGTGATGATGATTAGAAGATACCTTGATGCCTTTGTGCCTTGTTGCCTCGTTGCCTTCTTTATCCTGATTTTATGATTAAAGGTGTTGGAATAGATATGATCGAAACCGAAAGGGTAGAAGCTAAGATTGCAAAAGAATCTGGCTTTCGGGAGATGGTGTTTTCTAAAAGTGAAATTGATTATTGTGAAACGAAGGCAAATAAGTACGAACATTACGCTGCAAGGTTTGCAGCGAAGGAAGCTTTTTTTAAAGCATTAGGCACAGGTTGGAAAAACGGTACATCATTCAACGAGATAGAAATTACAAATGATGAATCTGGTAAGCCGGAAATTCGTTTGTCAGGAGAAACCGCGAAAACGATCGAAACGCTTATAATTGGTAAAATTTCTGTTTCTTTATCTCATCTGAAGGATATTGCAGCGGCGGTAGTGATTATAGAAAGCCCCCTTCCGACTTCCCCCTAAAGGGGAAGCCATCAGCGCACAGCCCAGGCCTATTGAAAATATCTGAACAATCAAGTAGTGACAATAGAAAGCCGAAGTATAATAAAGATTTCTTCAGTTTTACTTTTTAATTTTTACTTTCAATTTTAGAGATGTCTTATCAACCGGGAACAGCTTTCGAATCTCAGGAAACAATTGAATCGTTGCAACAGGAAAAGTTGCAGGAATTACTTCGCTATTTAAATAATCATTCGGGATTTTATCATGATCTTTTTCTCAAAGAAAAAATAGATATAAACTCTATTCACACAATCGCGGATTTAACAGTAATTCCTCCCACTGAAAAAGAACATCTGCAAACTGAGAACGATCGTTTTCTTTGTGTTTCGCGGAACAGAATTATCGAATATACCTCTACCTCAGGTACATTAGGCAGTCCCGTTACTATTGCTCTGACAGAAAATGATTTACAGCGACTGGCTTATAATGAATACTGTTCCTTTACCTGTGCCGGTGGTTTACCAGAAGATATTTATCAATTAATGCTGACACTCGATCGCCAGTTTATGGCAGGTATGGCTTATTATTCCGGTATCCGGAAGCTAGGCGCTGGCTTGATACGTGTTGGTCCTGGTGTGCCTTCATTACAATGGGAAACGTTGCCCGGTTAAAACCAACAGCAATCGTCGCCGTGCCTTCATTTATTCTAAAATTGATTCAATATGCCAACGATCATTCTATTGATATCAATTCTTCTTCAGTAAAAAAAGCGGTTTGTATTGGCGAAAATATCCGCAATAGCGATTTTTCATTGAATGTTCTCGGAAGGAAAATCACGGAGGCATGGAATATCGATCTGTATTCTACATATGCTTCTACAGAAATGCAAACTGCGTTTACAGAATGCCGTGAGGGAACGGGTGGGCATTTAAACCCGGAACTTCTGATCGTGGAATTGCTGAATGAGGACAATCAACCCGTTGCCGATGGACAACCTGGCGAAGTAACAATCACTACGCTTGGTGTGGAAGGCATGCCGTTGTTACGCTATAAAACAGGTGATATCTGCGTTGCTCACCATAATGCCTGCAAATGTGGCCGTAATACGCTCCGGCTATCACCGGTTATCGGCCGCAAAAAGCAAATGATCAAATTCAAAGGCACAACATTGTTTGCCCCTGCTTTATTTGATTTGCTGAACGGCATGGAAGAAATAAAAGATTACATCGTAGAAGTATCGGCTAATGAGATCGGCACCGATGAAGTGTTGTTGTATATTTTACCTGTAAATAATGAAGAAGCAACTGATCATAAAATCCGGGCTTACCTGCAAGCTAAACTTCGCGTAACTCCCTATATTAAGTATCTCGATGCTCTCACGATTCAGAAGATGTTGTTCCCAGAAATGATGCGGAAACCGGTCAGGTTTATTGACAAAAGGGGCGCACCAATAAAAACTTGATACCTTCCCGATATTTTGTTTTTTTTGTGCCTGTTTTATTAATAACAATCAATTTTCTGCATGGTAAAAGTCGGAGCCGCAAGACTGACGTTGGAAGATTTTGAACGGATTCTCTATCACGGTGAAACAATAGAACTGGACGCTGCCGCCGTTAAAAAAGTGGATGATAGTCACCAGTTTTTAAAGAACTTCTCCAGCCACAAGCTTATCTATGGCATCAATACCGGCTTTGGGCCGATGGCGCAATACAAAGTGAGTGAAAGCAACGTACTGCAACTGCAGTATAATCTCATTCGTAGTCATAGCTCAGGTAGCGGTCGGTTAATGCCTGCTCACCTGGTGAAAGCCGTAATGGTCGCTCGCCTTAGTAATGTAATGCAAGGCTATTCAGGAGTGCATACAGAACTTGTTGAACTGCTCGCAACATTGATCAATAAAAACGTTACACCATGCATTTTTGAACATGGCGGCGTCGGCGCCAGCGGCGACCTCGTGCAGTTGGCACATTTAGGATTAGGGTTGATCGGAGAAGGAGAGGTGATCTATGAAGATAAAGTGCAGCCAACAGCGGATGTTTTCAAAAAGCTCGGCATTAAACCGCTGACGATTCATATTCGCGAAGGACTCTCTGTGATTAATGGTACATCGGCGATGACGGGTATCGGCATGCTGAATATTATACAGGCTAAAAAATTATTACAATGGTCTGTCATGCTCTCCGCAATGACCAATGAAATAATGGAGGCCTATGATGATCATTTTTCATACGAATTAAATATCGTAAAACATCACAAAGGGCAAAATCATATTGCTTCTGTATTCAGAAATATTCTCAACGGCAGCAAAATGATCAGGAGCCGCTCAGAACATTTGTATAATCCTGACAATATCAAGCATGATGTGTTTGAGGATAAAGTACAGGAGTACTATTCATTGCGCTGCGTGACACAGGTGCTCGGGCCTGTATTTGACACAATTGAAAACACGGAAAAGGTTGTTGTTGATGAATTGAATTCTGTTAATGACAACCCGGTTGTGGATGTTGCCAATCACAATATTTTTCACGGAGGTAATTTTCATGGCGACTATGTTTCATTGGAGATGGATAAATTGAAAACAGCGATTACAAAGTTGTCCATGCTCAGTGAACGCCAATTGAATTATTTATTGAATGATAAACTGAACCAAAAATTTCCGCCTTTTGTAAACCTTGGCGTGTTAGGATTCAATTTTGGTATGCAGGGAATGCAGTTCACGGCAACATCTACTGTAGCAGAAAACCAGACATTATCTTTCCCGATGTATGTGCACAGCATTCCAAACAACAACGATAACCAGGATATTGTCAGCATGGGTTGCAATGCGGCGTTGATGGCAAAGCGTATTATCGATAATTCATTTGAAGTACTGGCCATTCAGGCGGTAACAATTATGCAGGCGATCGATTATCTCAAATGCGAATCGCGTCTATCTGCAAATACACAAGCAGTTTATAAGAATGTTCGCAGCATATTCCCAAAATTCGTAGAAGACCAACCTCGTTATAAAGAGATGGCTAAGGTGAAGGAATATTTTGAAAATTCCGAAATCCCTGAGTGGTCAGTGAAAAGTGAATAGTTAAAAATGAAAAATCAAGAAACGGTATAAAAAGACTGAGTAGATCGGAACTTATTACTTATAACGTACAACTTATAACTCATCATGAAATGTGCATTAGTTACAGGGGGATCAAGAGGAATTGGCAGAGCCATTTGCATAAAAATGGCGAAGATGGGTTATTATGTACTGGTGAATTTTAAAGGCAATGAAGCAGAGGCGGCCAATACACTGTCGATGATCATTGAAGCCGGCGGTTCCGGTGAAGTGATGCAATTTGATGTAGCCAATAAAGAACAGGTGCAGCAGGTGCTTGGTGGTTGGATTGAAGCAAACAAAGAGAACGTTATTGAAGTGTTGGTAAATAATGCCGGCGTAAAAGAGGATGGTTTATTAATGTGGATGAAAGACGAGCAGTGGGATAAAGTAATTGACACCAGTCTCGGCGGTTTCTTTTATGTTACACGGATTGTGATCAATAGCATGTTGTTGAAGCGATATGGACGCATCATCAACGTAGTTTCATTATCCGGCTTAAAAGGTTTGCCGGGACAAACTAATTATTCTGCGGCCAAAGGCGGTGTAATTGCCGCTACAAAAGCCCTTGCACAGGAAGTAGGCAAACGAAATATTACTGTAAACGCAGTTGCTCCCGGATTTATCAAAACGGATATGACGGCTGATATTGATGAAAAACAAATGAAAGCGATGATCCCGGTAAACCGTTTCGGAGAACCAGAAGAAGTGGCGCATGTTGTGGGCTTTCTTGCTTCTGCTGAGGCATCGTATATCACTGGCGAAGTGATCTCTATTAATGGCGGATTGTATAGTTGATGCGCTGGTGAAAACAGTCACAGGCAAACCATTCTACACAAATCAATATGCTTTGGATTTGTGTATAGTCTTTGATGATTTATTCTTAGTTAAAAAAATATCAGCCAGCAATTCATAAGAACGAAACCTGTCTTCCTTAGTGTCAGCAAATGTTGCAACAACAATTTCATTTGTATCAAAACTTGTGGCTAAATCAGTCAGCTTTTTCTCTACAACTTCAGGTGTGCCTGCAATAAATCGTTGGCGATGGAATTGAAGGCGATCTTCCTCTGCCTGTGAAAATTTATAATCCTCAATATCCTCGTAAGAATATAATCGGTTGAAATCTCCCCTTTCAAAGCTGAGAAAGCGATATTCCATTAATTTTTTTGCCTGGAAAACTTTCTCTTCACTTTCCGAACAGAAGACAAAAATGCCTACGTTTGTTTGCGGCGTAGTCAAATGATCTGAAGGTTTGAATCGTTCTTTGTAAATTTTTATAGCATCCGGTCCGCCCACAGGATTTATAAATTGGGCATACGAAAGCGCAATACCAAAATGTGCAGCGAGATAAGCGCTTTCCCCACTTGAGGTAAGTATCCACATTTCGGGCTTTGAATCGATAGATGGAATAGCTTTTATTTTCCCGCTCATGTTTTGTGGTGTGGGTGTTTCCGTTAGAAAATCGGAAAGCTCACGGATTTGTTCAATATAGGAATGCGGATCAAATTCATTCGATGGGTTTAATAACCTGGAAGTGGCACGATCTCCACCCGGTGCACGACCGAGACCAAGATCAATACGATCAGGGTATAAAGCTTCTAATAAGCGAAAGTTTTCCGCAACTTTTAATGAACTATGATTCGGTAGCATAATACCACCTGATCCAAGACGAATTGATTTTGTTTCTGCCCCCAGTCTTGCTAATAGAACTTCTGGCGCTGCACCCGCAAGGGTAATCGTGTTGTGATGTTCCGATATCCAATATCGCGTATAGCCCAGCTTTTCCGCCAGTTGAACTAATTCAACAGTTTCAGTCAGCGATTCTGAAGCGCTGCCTCCTTTTCGGATCGGTGTCTGGTCGAGTACGCTTAATTTTATTGACATAATTAACTAACAAAGCCTGCGCTAAAAAGTTTGTTTTTTACGTTAATAAAGAATTGAGTTTTTATCCATGACAAAATTCTTCTTAATCATAATTGTTTGCCTGCCTTTAACAGTATTGGGGCAAAATTTTTTGTTAAACGGAGGCTTTGAAGACGAAAATACCTGCACAGAATTCAATGTGGAATGCGCTCCTGAAGCGTGGCAAACGAATGATGATGGATTCAGTAATTATTTTAAAGACTCAGGCCGTGCACACGGTGGTTTGCATTGTATGGCAATTGAAGCAGGACATGCAAAGAAGTCGTTCAGAAGGACATTCATACGAAGTCAGTTAGTTTGTGGTTTAAGAAAAGGTGGCCAATATCAAATTGATCTGTTTGTAAAGTCGCCGCATTCTATACTTGACAGCCTCGGCATTTATTTTACTTCATATGATTTTCTGTTCGACAGTAGACCTTTGCAAACCATTACACCAGTAGCATACTTTGGAAAGGATAATACTTTTGCGGCAAAGGATACAAACTGGCAAAAGGTTAATTTGAATTACACGGCAACTGGTGAAGAGGCTTTTCTTTCAATCGCCAATTTCTCTAAAAGAGACATAACAGGATCGACCGGTATTCCTCTTGAAAATAATTTCTTTGTTTTTATTGATGATGTAACACTCACACCGACTGATAGCCGTGAAAGACTTTGTGATGATTGGACAAAACGAAAACAGGAAATCTATGAACAGGACGAACGGCATTCGTTTCTTCGTAAAAAAATAAAAGAAGCAAAAGAAAAACCTCTAGAGCCGGTATTTCTCACGGTTTCTAAGCTGGTCGTTGTAGATACACTCATATTGCCGGATGTGTTATTTGCATCCGGTAAATCTCAACTACAGTCCAATGCGAATATGATCCTGGATGATTTTATCCAAAAAAGGGCAGGGCATACTATTGATTCCATCGTTGTTGAAGGACATACGGATAATAAAGGTTCAAATGAACTAAATGAACATTTATCACTTGAGAGAGCAAAAACAGTTGGCAATTATTTAATCGATAAATCGATTATAAAGCCATCACAACTGGTTCTACGCGGGTGGGCATTCAGCAAACCGGTGGCAGATAACAATACGGAGGAAGGTCGTCAGCGGAACCGTAGGGTTGAAGTATTTGTTTACGAAAAGTAAAAAGAACGCAAAACGCTTGCAGGTGGAAAATCACTGAAGTATTTTGCAAGCCAAATTGATAAGTGAAATACTATACACAAATAATTTTATTCTTTCTTCCCTTTTTCACAACGGGACAAAACCTCATTGTGAACGGAAGTTTTGAGGATGAAAATATTTGTACTGAATACCACGAGCCTTGTGCACCGGAAGGTTGGTTTGGCAATACCGGTGGGTTTAAAAATTACTTTGTTGACTCAGGCGTCGCTTATGATGGAAGTCATTACCTGGCAATAGAAGCCGGGAGAACGAGAAATAAATATCAGCGTTCTTATACACGAACACAATTGTTGTGCGACCTCCGTGCAGGTAATAAATATCGTGTTCAGTTCTACGCAAAAGCTCCGACGGATATACTAGATAGCATCGGTATTTATTTTACCAACACCGATTTTTTATTTGAGAAAAACATGTTGTACAACATCGAGCCGACTGCTTATGTAATCGATGAAAATAAACCTGATCGTAATAATCGAAGCTGGCAGCAAATCAATTTTATTTATACAGCAAAAGGAAACGAGAAATATTTAACCATTGCGAATTTTTCGAAGAGAGATATTAATGGAGAAACCGGTTTAACGGGTGAATCGCATTTCTTCGTTTACCTGGATCGTGTATCAGTTACACCGATTAATCCCGATGAGCAGCTTTGTGGCGATTGGGAAGTTGCACGAACAAAAATTTATGAAGTAAATGACAGGCACGAATATTTTGAACGCTATATTCGCTTTTATCGTTCGCAAAATAAAGTGGCGGATCCTCCGAAACTTTCTTTAACGAGAATATATAAATCACAAAAGCTTTCATTGAAGGATGAACAGTTCATGCCCGGAAGAGGCAATCTTCAAAACGATGGTTACGCTGCAATAGAGAATTTCTGTAGTAATCTTTCAGCGCAGTCGGTCGACAACGTTGAGATTGTAACATATACGGATGCTACAGGTGATGCAATTGCAAATGACGAAATATCTGCGCAACGCGGATCTTTAGTAAAAGAATACCTGCGCAGGAAATTTAATCTTGATGAAAAGCGAATCAAGATAAATGGCGTGCAGCAAGGGAAAGCTGGTTCGTTGCCTGCATCATCTACTGTAAAAGCAAAGAAACGACGCGTAGAAGTAATGATTTATTTACATGAATAAATCTTTTTGATAACAATTTTTTGTTTGTCTTACCTTTAAATTCAAACAAAAATACTGTTTATGGACTTAGCGCATTTCCTCAGTTCGTATTGGTGGCTTATCATTCTTGCAATCATTCTCCTCAGTTCGTTTTTTACCATCAACCAGGGATACATGGGCGTTATTACAATGTTTGGAAAATATCAACGCACTGTATCGCCAGGTCTTCGCTGGAAAATCCCATTGTTGGAAAAGTTGTTTCGTAAAATTTCAATACAGAATCGTTCTGTTGAATTGGAGTTTCAGGCTGTGACACAAGACCAGGCAAATGTGTATTTTAAAAGCATGTTGTTATACGCAGTACAAAACGAAAATGAAGAGACCATTAAACGGGTTGCTTTCAAATTTATCAGCGATAAGGATCTGATGCAGGCATTGGTAAGAACAATTGAAGGAAATATCCGTTCTTTCGTCGCTACAAAAAAACAAGCAGAGATATTAGGCCTTCGTCGTGAGATTGTTCAATATGTAAAAGCTGAAGTAGATCATACATTAGAAGAATGGGGCTATCATCTGCAGGATTTGCAAATCAACGATATCACATTTGATAAAATGATTCTTGATTCAATGAGTAAGGTTGTTGCCAGTAATAATCTGAAAGCAGCAGCCGAAAACGAAGGGCAGGCGTTATTAATTACAAAAACAAAAGCAGCTGAAGCAGAAGGAAACGCGATAAAAATTTCTGCAGAGGCTGAAAAAGAGGCGGCAAGATTGAGAGGACAAGGCGTGGCATTATTTCGTAAAGAAGTAGCTGCGGGTATGACGGAGGCGGCTGAACAAATGAAACAGGCGAATCTCGATACGAATGTGATCTTATTCAGTATGTGGACAGAGGCGATTAAAAACTTTGCTGAATTTGGCAAAGGCAACGTAATATTCCTTGATGGAAGCGCAGAAGGAATGGAATCAACAATGAAACAAATACAGGCCCTGATGGTAAAACAGGCAGGGAAAGATGTTCAGTAAGGTTAAAAGGTTCAATAAGTTCAAGAGGTTCAAAAAATCTACTGAAACCTTTGAAACTTATTGAACTTCTTAAACTTTTTATCCCTGAAATGGTTGTTAAAGAACTCTAAAACTTGGATGCCGCACACAACGCGGCATCTTTTTTTTCGTTCATTCACACGGTGTTGATAAAAACAGCATATAGCTACATACAGTAAACGTTACATTTACGCACTTTAAAGAATAATTGGTTTATGATTTATTTGTTACAGATAGTAGATACCGCAAATAAAGTAATACATACCGTTGCAGCAGGCGATACGAATGGTGATGGCAGCCTTAGTTTTTTTGAGTTGGTTCAAATGGGTGGCTGGATCATGATTCCTCTCGGTATTATGTTGTTATTGGCCGTGTATGTATTTGCAGAACGCACAATTGCTGTGAATAAAGCCGCAAAGATCGATCAGAATTTTATGAATATTGTCCGCGATCATATTGTGAGTGGCAATATAGCAGCAGCAAGAAGTTTTGCAAAAAATACCAATAATCCAGTTGCAAGAATAATTGATAAAGGAATTCAACGCATCGGCAAACCGATTGACAGTATTGAAAAAAGTATGGATAATGTAGGTCAGTTGGAAATGTATAAGCTGGAAAAGAACATGGGTATTCTTTCAGTCGTATCCAAAGCGGCGCCGATTTTCGGATTTGTGGGTACTTTGATTGGGTTGATGCAATTATTCTCTGAGATTTACACTGCAAATGAAGTAGCAATCGGAACTATTTCACAAGGTATTTATACAAAACTGATTACTTCTATTTCCGGCCTTGTAATCGGTTTGCTGGCATATTTCGGTTATCACTATATCAACACCCAGATTGACAAAGCATCAAACAGGATGGAAGCAGCGGCTGCTGATTTCCTTGATGTATTGCAGGAACCAACACGATAATAAGGCGCATGAAATTCAGAAAAAAGCACAAGGAAGAATCCGAAGTATTTACAGATTCACTGAATGATATTCTTTTCATTCTGCTGATGTTCTTTTTGATCACTACCACAATGGCAAATCCCAATGTGGTAAAAGTGAACAATCCGAGAGGAACGAAGGATACAAAATCGAAACAAAACATTGTTGTATCTATCGACAAAGAGCAAAAAGTATACCTCGGTCAAAAGGCAATTGACCTCAATAATATCGACACAATACTACACCAGGAACTGGCGCGGATCCGCAAATCTCCATTGGATACACCGTCAGTAGTGGTAAACGCAGATACCATTTCTTATTATGGCGAAGTATTTCGCATAATGCAGGCAGCTAAAAGAGCAGGAGCAAAAGTGGTTGCGGTGGTGAAATGATATTTGACACTATACTTTATCTCTCTTTATTCTAACGTAGTTTTCTATTTTAAGTGTATCTGTTTTTTAAAGAGGCATAACATTTCGTTTTCGTGTTGAGAGCAATTTAATTTAAAACAGTCCTGTATTTAGGAGCGTTCCATTTTCCTCAGTTTGATCTTGAAAATTTTCAGGATTTTTGGCATGTATTTAACTTGCATAAATGGGTATTAAATCAGTCGCTCTATTTTGTGTAGTCAGTTTGGTAAGTTTTTTATCTTTTTCTCAAAATGCTTCTTATAATCCGGATCGCCAATTTACAAAGCAGCAATTACAACAAGACTATTCATTTCTTCGCACAAAACTCGAGAGAACTCATCCCGCATTATACCTCTATACTCCCAAAAAGAGATGGCTGCCTTCTTCGATAGTTTATATCTGAGAATAAAAGATTCGTTGACTGAAACGGAGTTCTATAATATTATCACGCTGCTCAATTCAA
This sequence comes from Chitinophagaceae bacterium, assembly GCA_049840875.1. Taxonomy (GTDB): domain Bacteria; phylum Bacteroidota; class Bacteroidia; order Chitinophagales; family Chitinophagaceae; genus JAFDYH01. The sequence continues at coordinate 105,774 of JASGJE010000020.1, forward strand.
AAATAAAAGATGGTCATACCATGTTCTTGCCGGGTGAAAAGACGACAGAGTACTTTAATAATTATTCCAAATTCTTTCCTTTTTATATTTTTATTCAAGATGAAAAGTTGTATGTAAATATGAATTGTTCTGCAGATACAACAATTCGCGAAGGCAATGAAATAGTTAGTATCAATGGTAAAGATGTGAAAGACATTCTTGTGTATCTTTTACATAGACAAACCCGAGACGGGAATAACATGGCATATCCTAAATGGATATTGACGACTTATTTTAAAAGTTATTACGGCTTTTCATTTGGTCATCCATCTTCTTTTTCTGTCAGATTTAAAAACGAAAAGAAAGAATTGAAGGAAACAACGATAAATGCTTTATCAAACGATAGTATTCGTTTTTACAGACAACAGAAATATGCAAGCCGGAATTCAGAAAAGAATAATAAAAAGGGGATTTTTCTGGAAATAGATGATCAATCATCGATTGCTACCTTGACTGTTCCGAGTTTTAGCAACTATTTATTAAAATCCTTGTACAATCAACAGTTTAAAGCAGAAATAGAAAAGCACTTCAAAAAAATACGTGACAGTAAAGTGAAACACCTGGTTATTGATCTGCGAAATAACCAGGGTGGTGATTGGGAGCCCGGTCGGTTGCTCTTGTCGTATTTGGTTCGAAAGCCAATGAAGTATTTAGAAAACAGTGTGCAGTCTAAAATGATCAACCCTGCAGCAGATAATTTTACCGGGGATTTATATGTTTTGATAAATGGCGGCAGTTTCTCAAATTCAGTTATTGTAAGTTCCTCTCTTGAGCAATGGGGACGGGCAGTATTTATTGGTGAAGAAACTGGAGGCAATAAAACGCTAATTAATGGCGAAGCAGATGAATCTATTTTGCCAAATACCAAAATAGCGATACAGATTTCAACTCAAAAATTCATTATCAGAAATGGAATAAATGATGGGCATGGCCTCGTGCCTTCTCATTATATAAAACCTGGCATTGAAGATGTCGTAGCAGATAAGGATATAGTGAAAGAAGCGGCGAATAAGTTGATTCAACAGCAAAAAGAGAAACAATAATCGTTTGGCATGTAAATGTTCAGTGACAAACTACTGCTGCTTTAACAAGCTGGAAAAAAGAATACAGTAGCGAGTTAATATCCTTTCATCATTCTTTGTTTTCCCTGCATATCTTTTTTGATTTCTGTTTTGTAATTATCGTTTTGGAAATACTGTGCAGTGTCTGTGGCATATTCTTCGTGCAGTTCAAGAAAAATAGCACCGTCTTTATTCAAATGGTTTTTTCCAAATAAGGCAATTTTTTTATAAAATAGTAATGGATCATTATCCGGAACAAATAAGGCTGTGTGTGGTTCGTAATCCAGCACGTTTTTATTCATTTGCAATTTATCCTGCTGAGGAACGTATGGGGGATTGCTCACGATGATGTCAAATTGTGGCAGTTTTTGCCATTCATTCACGTCTAAAAAATTCATTTCAACAAAATTGACATCTGCATTCAATGAAATCGCGTTTCGTTTTGCAACAGCAAGCGCATTGGCGCTTACATCGCAACTCCATACATCTGCTTTTCTGAGTTTTCTTTTTAGCGCTATCGCAATGCATCCGCTTCCGCTGCCAATATCAAGGATACTGATTTTGCCGAGAGGAAATTTAAGATTACTGATGATCCATTCCACTAGTTCTTCCGTTTCCGGCCTGGGGATCAGCACATTTTTATCCACGTAAAACTTCATTCCGCAAAACCATGATTCATTCAGTACATATTGAATCGGCTCGTGTGTTTGTAAACGTTTGAGTCCTTTTTCAATTTCTTGATTTTGTTGTGGAGTTAGTTGCTGATGTTTGCCTGCAATCAATTCTGTTTTTGAAAGACCGGTTTTATTTTCAAGCAACCATTCTGCAATGTTTTCTGCTTCAGCGTGATCATAAATGGTGGATAATAATTCGTTCGCGTTTAGTCGAATTTCATGGATCGTCATTGGCAAACTTAATTATTTTACATTTGCGGCCAGCATGACCCATAATGAATCTCTACAGAGGCACGAAAAGTATATGCAGCGTTGCCTGCAACTTGCAGCGTTAGGGGCAGGATTTGTTGCGCCTAATCCAATGGTCGGCGCTGTTTTGGTGTATAATAATCGTATTATAGGAGAAGGCTGGCATCAGAAATACGGTGAGGCGCATGCAGAAGTGAATTGTATCAATTCCGTTATACAAGAGGATAAACAATTTATTTCGTCGTCCGTGCTTTATGTATCATTAGAGCCTTGTGCTCATCACGGCAAAACCCCGCCTTGCGCTGATTTAATCATTCGCGATAAAATTCCAAAAGTTGTAATCGGCTGCCGAGATCCGTTTAAAGAAGTAGATGGGAAAGGAATCGAAAAATTGAAGCAAGCCGGTGTGGAAGTTGTATTGAATGTGCTTGAAAAAGAATGTACTGAATTGAACAAACGATTCTTTACGTTTTATACAAAGCACAGACCTTATATTATTTTAAAGTGGGCGCAAACAAATGACCTCAGAATTTCTTCGGGGAATGATGAAAGATTGTTGATCAGCAATGAATTTTCAAACAGATTGGTACATAAATGGCGTAGTGAAGAAGCGGCGATACTTGTGGGAACTAACACTGCAATGTCAGATGATCCCGAATTAACTACACGATTATGGAGCGGCCCATCACCGGTTCGGTTGGTGATAGATATGGAACTTAAGTTGCCGTTGTCGTTGAAGATTTTCAATAATTCATCACGGACAATTGTTTTCAATAAAATAAAACATGAGGATTCTGGAAATATCAGTTACACAGGTAACGGATGATGTGAGCATTGTTCATCAAATTACAAATGCATTGTACCATGCACAGATTCAAAGCATAATTGTGGAAGGCGGAGCAAAACTATTACAATCATTCATCGACGAACAACTATGGGATGAAGCGAGAATTATAACAAATACAAAACTCATCGCAGGCAAGGGCTTGCATGCGCCACAAATTTATGGTCACGTTTTCTCTGAGACTACCGTAGTGGATGATCGTATTCAAACTTTAGTACCCAAAATTTAAAAACAATCAATTGTCTTCACCGGAGTTTTATTACACAATCGATAAACTTTCAGTAGCAGAATTTAAAGACCGTGGCAGCCGGTTTATCGGGTATGCTTATCCCATCGCATCGGTTGCCGATTTCAAAGAGCGGCTGAATGAGATTAAAAAAGAGCATCCCAAAGCTACCCATCATTGTTTTGCTTACAGGCTTGGACTGGATGAATATAACTTTCGCGTTAGCGATAATGGAGAGCCGTCCGGTACAGCAGGTAAGCCAATACTGGGACAAATAGACAGTCAGAAACTAACGAATGTCGTTGTATTTGTTGTCCGTTATTTCGGTGGTACTTTATTGGGCGCTCCAGGTCTGATCAATGCATATAAGACGGCTGCAGCACTTGCGCTGCAAACAGCGCCAATAGTTCAGAAGCTTGTCATTGTTAATTATAACCTTCAATTTGATTATACCCAGGTGAATACGGTAATGTCGATAATAAAACAATATAACTGTGTGTTGAATAAACAGGACATGCAGTTGTTTTGCAGCATGGAGATTGGCATACCTAAAAGACGTGAACAGGAAGTGGTTGATAAGCTTAATGATACGAGAACAATAACTGTCAATAAACTGTAAGTTGGTAAACGAACATTTTAAAATTCAATAAACTTGACCAGCTTTAGTTGAATTTTGCAGTTTGATTTTCTATAATTACCTTCTTGCCGAAAAACTTCGATTATGCGCACCATTCTTTGTTGTCTTTTAGTTTTATTTATTGCATCCTGCAGTAATCTTGAAAAACGAAGTGGCCCGGATACGCCTGTTTCCGACTATTTTAATTATGGCGATTCATCGGTGCAATCTGCTGGTGTAACGATGATTCCGATAGAAACTCCTATTGGGAAATTTAAAGTCTGGACAAAACGATTTGGCAATAATCCTTCGATAAAGGTTTTACTGCTCCATGGCGGCCCTGCTGCAACGCATGAGTACATGGAGTGCTTTGAAAGTTTTTTTCCTAAGGAAGGGTTTGAATTTTACGAGTATGATCAGTTAGGATCTTTTTATAGTGACAAGCCAACTGATAGCAGTTTATGGACAACAGATCGGTTTGTGGAAGAAGTAGAGCAGGTAAGAAAGGCAATTGGTGGTAATCGCGGTAATTTTTATTTATTGGGAAATTCGTGGGGTGGTATCCTGGCGATGTCGTATGCATTAAAATACCAGGCAAACTTAAAAGGATTGATCGTCGCTAACATGATGGCGAGCTGCCCGGAATACGGAAAATATGCCGAAGAAGTATTAGCAAAACAAATGGACCCAAAAGTATTGGAAGAAGTAAAAGCTATCGAGGCAAAAGGTGATTTTAGCAATCCGCGTTATATGGAATTGTTGCAACCGAATTTTTATAAACAGCATTTATGTCGTTTATCAGAATGGCCGGATGCTGTGAACCGATCCTTCTCACATATCAACAATACGATTTACACCATGATGCAGGGGCCGTCGGAGTTTGGAATTTCGGGCAGGCTCGCTAATTGGGATATAAAAGATCGCCTGAAAGAAATAAAAGTTCCGACGTTGATGGTAGGAGCGAAGTTTGACACGATGGACCCTAAAGCGATGGAAGAACAAAGTAAGATGGTACAGAAAGGCCGTTATTTATATTGTCCGAATGGAAGCCATCTCGCAATGTGGGATGACCAGAAAACATTTATGGACGGTGTTGTGAAATTCATCAAGGATGTGGATACAGAAGCTTTTTGATTTTATCGCGATTGAAATCTATTGGCTTTTAAAAAATTCCTGCAATAATTTTAAAATAACCTAAGCTTAAACTCCTGCAAGAAACTGGCTTTGTATATACTCGGCTACATTCACAAGGTTTTTTGTTTTTTCAAAAACCTGTAATTGCCTGTCAGCGCCGGTTCCCTGTTCCAGGATTTTATGCACATGTGCCAGGCGATGCCTGCTGTTCAAGGGATCTACTACATCATCGACAAAATCAAGTAACTCATAAATCAACGCCCTTGTGTTCATTTCTTCTTCTTTTCCAAAATCAATAAGCCTTCCATCAATACCATAGCGACTTGCTCTCCATTTGTTTTCATTAATTAAAGGCCGCGGATACTGAATGAAGTTCATGTTCTGCATACGGAGCTTATAGATCTTTGCGCAGATAGCCTGGAATAATGCAGCAATAGCAATTGTTTCATCGACAGTCATTGGAATATCACAGATCCGGAATTCAACTGTATTAAAGAATGGATGCACCCTCAGATCCCACCATATCTTTTTCGCATTATCAATACAATTTGTTTTTACCAGCAGCTTTACAAAGTTCTCGTACGCCTCGATACTTTCAAATGCTTCGGGTATACCTGTCCGCGGGAATTTATCGAACACTTTTGTACGAAATGATTTATACCCAGTCATTCTTCCTTCCCAGAAAGGAGAGTTGGTGCTGAGTGCATAAACGTGTGGCAGGAAATAACGCGTAGAGTTGGCAATATGATTGGCCATTTCACGGCTTTCCATTCCCACATGGACATGCAACCCGAAGATCAAATTACTTCGGGCTGCTTCCTGTAGTTCATTTACAATTTCATTATAACGGACATGATCGGTTATCAATTGACTTTCCCAATGACTGAACGGATGTGTACCAGATGCTCCCATAGCAAAGCCAAGTCCGCCGGCAATTTCAGAGATAGTCTTACGAAGAAGGGAAACATCTTTGTGGGCTTCATCGATATCTGTGCAAATATCAGTGCCTACTTCCACAACAGCCTGGTGCATCTCCGCCTTTACCTTATCCTTGATCACTTTCTGTCCTTCCTGTACGATCTTTTGATTATGACTTTTTAGTTCATGCGTATGCGGATCGAGCACCATATACTCTTCCTCTACTCCAAGCGTAAAACTTTTATAATTAATGTTTGCCATAAAGTCTATTTGGTAAAGATATCATTCACGTTAATTATCAGGCCGCGAACTGCTTCGCTATGAATTTTATCGCCGTTTGCATACATTTTTGCTCCGTCGTATTTGTCGGAATCATTGAGTACGAAAACAGAAACATTTTCCGAACCGGGTTGAACTATCCAGTATTCTTTTACGCCAGCTTCTTCATACAATTCATATTTCAATCGTATTTCTTTTCTTGAATTGCCTGGTGAAAGTATTTCAATCAATAAATCCGGTGCGCCGCAACAGCCCTTCTCGTCTATTTTGGTTTCATCGCAAATAACACAGATGTCAGGTTGCACTACAGTGTTTACTTCATTGTCTTTTTTTCGATTACGCACTGGAAGTCTTACATCAAAAGGAGCTGGAAATATCCTGCATTTCTTATTTTTAATTTGATTATAAATACTTACGGTAATATCAGTTAATATAGCCTGATGATTAGTCGTTGGTGCGGCCAGCTTATAAATTCTGCCCCTGAAAAGTTCCAATCTCTCTTCGAATTTCCACTTTAAATAGTCAGCATAGGTATATTCGAAAGAAGGATCGGGTTCTTCTACTTTCTGGAATTCATCTTTGTCGTCGTCGTAAATCGTGTACACGTTATCCGGGTTTGATTTAATAGTAAAGATTTGTTGTTAGAAGTATGTATTCTTAAACACACCTCTTTTTATGTATTCTCCCCATGTAAGATTGTCGCCACCTTCCTGGTTTTCCAAAGCACGTTCAATAGCATAATTGGCCGCAGTCTCTACCACCCATTCAAAATTTTCATCGCCTACACTGGGCCGGTCAGCGTCAGGCGCAGGATTACAAAAGTCAATCGCATAAGGCACACCGTTACGAACTGCAAGCTCCACTGTATTAAAGTCGTATCCGAGATAATTATTGATCCGCAATACGATATCTTCCATTTGTTTCAATCTCTCAGGCGAAGGTTTGAAATCGGCAACATAACGGAGGTGATGCGGATTACGGGGTTCATATGGCATGATGCGTACGTACTTTCTTCCGATACAATAACAACGATAATATTCCTCAAAAACAATTTCTTCCTGCAACAACATAACGAGTTGCCCTGTTTCGCTATGCTTTTCAAAAAAATCATCAGCGCTGCTTAGCTTATACACGTTTTTCCATCCGCCGCCGGCAAAGGGTTTCATGTAGGCAGGAAAACCTGTGTAAGCAAATATTGAATCCCAATCAAGCGGATACACAAGATTGCTGAATGAGTCGTCTGAAGTATCTGTAGGCAACTCACGGGAGGGGATGATCGCCGTTTTCGGAATCGGCACCCCGATTTTTGTCATCAGGCAGTTGTTGAAATATTTATCATCAGCGCTCCACCAGAACGGGTTATTAATAACAGCTGTTCCTGTTACCGCTTCATTCTTTAACCATGTACGATAAAACGGAACATCCTGCGAAATACGGTCTACGATTACCGCATAGCCAGTTGGCTCTCCCTGTACAGCCTTGTGAATTTTTACCGGCTCAGCTACAATGCCGTCGACATTTTTACTGTTTATTCTTGCAACAAACGCTTCCGGAAATGACCTTTCTTTACCATGGAGGATGCCAATTTTTTTCATAATGATTTTTTTAAGTGATAGTACTTGGTATACCTGCGGCCTTCTACCAAATATATTTTTAACCCGCCACATAAACAAATTAAGAATAGGTGATTACAATGAGGAAACGGGCTTAGTTTTTAGAAACGCTTTGCTTATTTTTGACGCTATGCAACTGCTAAACGGACCCGGCATCCTGGCTGAGAAAATTTTTATTAACTCTGTTTTTTTACAACGCGAAGTAGAAGTAGATTTTTTTCTTCCAAAAAATGTTGACAACCCATCGCAACTTAATTTATTGCTGATAAACGATGGACAGAATCTTGGTGAAATGAATTTTCAATCCGTTCTTGAAAATTTTTATGATGCAAATCTTATCGAACCAATCTTATGCGTTGGCATCTACGCCGGCAGCGAACGGAAGATGGAATACGGCGTTTCTTCCCAACCAGATTATTTAGGACGAGGGGCCAGCGCTGGTTTGTATAGTTCTTTTGTACTGGAAGAGCTGTTACCTTTTATTTATAAAAATTATTCTATTATTTCATTCAAAGAAAAAGCGATTGCCGGTTTTTCGTTGGGTGCTTTAATGGCATTGGATATAGCCTGGAATCATCCGGATCAATTCAGTAAAGCAGGTTTGTTTTCTGGTTCATTCTGGTGGCGTTCTGTTGACCAGGACGATCCTGCGTATGATGATGACAAGCATCGTATCATGCAGCAGGAAATTAAGAATGGAAGTTTTTACGGGGGGGTAAAATTCTTTTTTCAATGCGGCAATAAAGATGAAACAATGGACCGTAACAATAATGGCATCATTGACTCTATTGATGATACGATGGCTGTGATTGATGAATTGATCGATAAAGGCTATAACCGTGACAATGATATTTATTACCTCGAAATGCCGAAAGGCAAACATGATCTACCAACATGGGCAGAGGCAATGCCGTTATTTTTAAAATGGGGTTGGGGGAGGTGAGTGAAGTTCTAGTAAAGGACGATCTGTTGAAGTAAAAAAGTGAAAATTAAAAAAAGGCTGACTACAATTACAGTCAGCCTTTTTTGTGAATACAATTATTATCAGAAAATATATTTCAAACCGAGCTGAATGCCCCAGGTTGTTGTTGTTGAATTTACATTAATAAATGTTTGCGAAACCGGCAGGTTGTTGAATGTTGCCAACTGATAAGATGGTGTGCCATTTGTGACACTCGCTACTTTTAATGGATTGTTTACAATGTATTGCTTTTTAATTCCCCAATCTTTGTTTAATAAATTCAGGAAGTTTACAACTGCAAGATTCAGTTGCAAAGTATGACGTTGTTTTCCAAAACTGTTGAAAATGTCTTGTTGGAAATTAAAATCCACTCTATTGTACCATGGATATTTTGCACCGTTTCTTTCGGCTACCTGTCCCTGGTGTTTGCTCAGGTATTTATCCTGCGCGATGTATTGGAAGAAAAGATCTGATTGTTGCTGTGCTGTATAAGTAACGCCGTTTACTGTCATTGGCGTGAATTGAATTTCTGAAGGATCTTTTGGTATATACATCAGATCAGAGCTATTGCCATCGTTATTAATATCGCCGTTATAGATATAGCTATAAGTTCCCTGTGTTGCTCCTTCATAGTAGAAAGTAAATGTTGAAGCAAGGTGACGGAAGTATTCAACTCTGTACGATGCCGTAGCTACGATGCGATGAGGAACAGCATATTGCGAATAAGCAAGTTCCTGGTCGTTCTGAGTTTTTGAAGTATAAATTCCACTCCATGTAGATGTTGCCTGGCTTCCCGGATTGGGTGATACGTCTACTGCATGTGTGTAGGTGTAAGCGAGGGAACCATAAAATCCCTTCAGGAAGCTTTTTGATACTAATGCAGTCAATGCAAAAGACCCGCCTTTATTTGTATTATCCAATACAATGGCATTGCTGATAGAAGGATTTAACCGTCTTGCATTGGTGCTGGTGTAACGGCCACGTACATCGTTTGGCCCAACATTTACCACTGTATCCGGATTTGTCTGGTTAGCATTTCGCATGATCGGATCGTTTAAATCTTTTGTATACAATGCCTCGATCGTCAGCATCCATCCTTTGCCAAGACTTTTATCAATGGCAATATTTGTGCGCCATACCTGTGGAAATTTAAATTTAGGATCGGTAACTGCAAAACTACCCGGCGCCACTGTTCCTGCCTTTGTTGGAAACTGCGCGGGGTTCAGGCTGTTATTATAAAATGGATTGTACGCATGCGGATCAGGATTGAACAAAAAATTATCCAAACCGGAAGTAACTAAAGCGCCGAATTGATACATACCACTATTGGAAGGAACATTCGTGAGGTACACAAATGGAATACGGCCAGTAAACAGTCCTGTACCACCGCGAAGAATCATACTTTTATCACCTTCCATATCCCAACGGAAACCGATTCTCGGGGAATAGTACCATGTTGCTTTTGGCCATTTGCCGGTTGTATAATGTGTAGTGTTTCCATTTTTATCCAATAAATCCAAAGCGCTGATAGCTGGATTTTCCAATGGCTGTTCCGGATAAATCGGGCGGTCTATACGTAATCCGTATGTTAACTTAAATGTCGGATTGATATTTACTTCATCCTGCAGGTATACTCCAAGTTGGCCGATTTTCATATTTGCAGAAAACACTGCATCCTGTCCTTGCTGTAGCGAATAAGTAAGAGAAAACAATTTTGGTGCACGGTTATTCAGAAAATCATCCAGTGATCCGAATACATAATAACCTTGCGAACCAGCCATGAACATGTTGCCGACTTTTTGATACTCATATGTTGCACCGGCAGTTATGGTGTGTCGTCCGGCGTAATAGCTAAAGTTGTCGGTAATGGTATAGATATCATTAATGACCTGGTTATTGTTCCCATTGAATGGCTCATTACCAAAGCTCATATAATTGTTTTTGCTCCCGGGCGTGCCCCCGATTATATCGGCAAATGGAAATGTTGCGCCATCATGCCCTTTTATTGAACTGATTTTTGTAAGCGTGGCGATAAACTGGTTAGAAAATCTTCCTTTGAAATTGCTATTTAGTTCGATAGCCCCTGATCTTACTTTATCAACGATACTGTAGTTCACATTTGCAAAAGCCATTGAGCTTGGCCCGAATCTTCCTGTAGAAGTGTACGAAATAATCGAACTCTGACTGTTTGCTCCATTGATACCGCCGCTGGCGCTCGGTTGTGCATAACCGGTATTTTTAAAGTCGCTGTACTTCAACGTTAGCTTATGCACTTTGCTGATATTCCAATCCAGCTTTGCGAGTACTTTATGGTTATCAGTTTTAAAATTTGGGAAATTGTCATAAGCGCCGGGATCAAATCCGTATTTACTTTGTAAATAATTGGATAATGCACTTAGAGAATCGATTGGTGTTGATGAAGCTGTTCCGTTGCCAGATCCGCCCTTTGGCGAATAAGTAACGCCTGGTGCGCTTGATTTTTCAATTTCACCATTTAAAAAGAAAAAAAGTTTATTTCTGATGATCGGACCGCCGATTGTCGCTCCATAGATCTTATTGCTGGTTGCAGCGGGACTTGGCAATTTAGTATCGGCCACTCTTGTTCCGTTATAGCTTTGATTGCGATATGATCCATATAAGCTTCCGTGAAATTTATTGGTACCACTTTTAGTAATAGCGCTGATGCCTGCTCCTGTAAAGCCTGACTGTTTTACATCATAGGGAGAAATGTTCACGGAGATTTCCTGGTAAGCATCTAACGAAATAGGGTTGCCGCTTCCAGGTAACAAATCACTTGATAGACCAAAATTGTTATTCAGGTTTGCCCCATCCACCTGCACATTATTCATACGGTTATCACGACCTGCAAAGCTGGTACCGTTTGCTTGCGGAGTGATGCGTGTATAGTCTGTAATGCTTCTGCTGATCGTCGGCAATGTGGAAAGCTGAATCTGTCCAATATTTGTTGAGGCTCCTGCAATGTCTTTTGCCAATTTACGCCGGGTACCGGTAACTACGACGGTAGAAAGATCTACTGTTTCGGAAATCATTTCCGCATTGATATTAAAAGCATCACCTAATGTAAGATTGATACCATCGAACACCTGTTGACGATAGCCAACATAATTAATCGTAACGGTATAAGGTCCGCCAGCTCTCAAACCAGGCAGATTGAAAACACCACCTGTTTTTGAAACGGTAGCATAGGTTGTACCTGATGGTGTATGTACAGCGGTAATAGTAGCGCCTGCTAATCCATTTTTTCCGTCTGTAACTGTTCCGGTGATATTACTTGTTGTAACCTGTGCGTGAAGAAAGAATGTAGCCGAAATGGCAAGGCATAGAAGGGCAATTCTCTTAAGCATAATCTTTGGTTTACGCCACAAAGGAAAGGAATAATCTCTATCCCTGTTGCAGAAATTTTAACAAATTACCATGGCAACCTTTTTTGATCTAATACGTTGATTAGTATAAGGTAAACGATAATTTATATTATTCTGAGTTGTCGTTTTTTACCCTGATAATCTATTGTTTTACCTTTGCATAAATTTTGACTATGTTGGATTCTATTGAAAGTGCGATTGAAGATATAAAAGAAGGAAAACTGGTGATCGTTGTGGACGATGAAGACCGTGAGAATGAAGGCGACTTTATTGTTGCCGCCAGTAAAGTAACGCCGGATGTTATCAATTTTATGAGCAAATATGGCCGCGGATTAATCTGTGCGCCACTACCTGAAGAGCGTTGTGAAGAATTGGGACTTGAATTGATGGTGAATAATAATACCGCTCTTCACGAAACAGCATTCACCGTTTCTGTTGATTTATTAGGTCACGGATGTACGACCGGTATTTCAGCACACGACCGTGCAAAAACGGTACAGGCATTAATTGATCCAGATACGAAGCCGGAAGATTTAGGAAAGCCAGGACATATTTTTCCATTAAAAGCAAAACGAGGTGGTGTATTACGTCGTGCAGGACATACAGAAGCAACAGTTGATCTCGCAAGATTGGCTGGGCTTGAGCCTGCGGGTGTGTTGGTTGAGATAATGAATGATGACGGATCAATGGCGCGTTTACCGGAGTTGATGCAAGTCGCTAAAAAATTTGACTTTAAAATCATTTCGATAAAAGATCTGATTGAATACCGGTTGAAAAAAGATTCGTTGATTGAAGAGATCGTTCGTGTGGATATGCCAACGAAATACGGCAATTTCAAACTGATCGCTTTCCAGGAAAAGAATTCAAAGAACGAACATCTTGCTTTGATAAAAGGTGAATGGGAAAAAAATGAACCAGTACTGGTGCGTGTGCATTCGTCCTGTTTTACTGGTGATATTCTCGGTTCAATGCGATGTGATTGCGGCGAACAATTGCACAAAGCTATGCAGATGGTAGAAAAAGAAGGAAAGGGCGCCATATTATATATGAACCAGGAAGGAAGAGGAATAGGATTGTTGAATAAATTAAAAGCCTATAAACTCCAGGAACAAGGTATGGATACGGTGGAAGCAAACCTTCATCTCGGTTTCCAGATGGATGAACGCGATTACGGTATCGGTGCTCAAATGTTGCGCTATCTGAATATCACGAAGCTTCGTTTAATTACAAACAATCCGAAGAAGAGAGTTGGCCTTGTTGGCTACGGACTTGAAATCGTAGACAACGTTCCGATCCATGTTCATCCTAATCCCCACAATGAAAAGTATCTGCAAACGAAGAGAGATAAACTGGGGCATAATATTTTAGATAGCGATAAAAATCGTTAGTCTGAAAATCATTCTTCAATGAATCGCCTCTAATCAATTGCAAATGCCGGTTCCTCTTTGCGCACCACCACTGGGACCTGAACAGGTTTGTTTTTTACATAGCGGTCGAGGAAGTACATCATTACAATCGTAATCAGCATTGTTCCCATCACCACAAAGCCAAGCCAGTTGTAATGATGCAGTAATCCATCTTTACTTTGTACCACGATCAACCCTGCAATAGCGGAGGCAACACCTCCTGCGATTTGTTGTACAGATGCATTGATGCTCATAAAGGCGCCGCGATCTTTGGGCTCAGGTACAGCAGTCATTAATGCAGATGAAGAAATCATTCTTGTAGAAATGCCGACAAACAACAATACGTTTAATGCAATGATGACCCATAGAGGGGTAACGCCAAGATTTGTATAAACAGCCACCATGATCATCCCGATAATACTTCCGATAACGAATATTGGATACTTACCTATCTTGTCGCTTAGTTTTCCTGCCATTGGCCCGATAAGAATAGAGAATGCACCGGTAATGCCATAAAGAACCGGCAACTGGGCCATGGTTAATCCAAGATTATGAATACCAAATGCACTACCGAAAGGCATGAGCATGAAACCACCGGTTGCCAGCAATGTAGTAGCTAAAAATGCACGAAGGTAATTCCGATTGGAAACAGTGTGCAGCAAATGCTGAAATGGATTCTTTTCTGTTTTGATCAACAAATGGGCGGTTACGGGTTTCATGTAAATGAGGATGATGATCCCCATTAAAACGCCAAAACCTTCGATCATCCAGAAAGGAGCATGCCAACCGAAATGGTTAGCCAATACAAGGCCGATAGGTAAACCCAATACCTGGCTGGCGGCAAAAGCCATTTGTACAAACCCCATTACGCGGCCACGCACTTCCATCTTAAAAAGATCACTGATAATGGCGAAACTAACGGAGCCGATCACTCCACCAAAAATACCCGTCACAATTCTTGCTATCAATAAAAAGTGATAGTTCGGTGCAATAGCACAAAGCAAAGTGCCTGCAAGAAAACCTGTATAAAAAAATAACAACAATTTCTTGCGATCAAATTTGTCGGCGAAACCGGCGGACAATAGTCCCGAAATACCGGCGCTGAAGGCATAGGCTGATACGACAATGCCGAATTGCGAAGTGCTTACATTTAATTTTTCTAACAGCATCGCGCCAAGTGGCGACAATACCATGAAATCAAGAATAATGGTAAACTGGAGTAATGCAAGTATCGCAATGATAAATTTATCGTAACCTGTAAATACTTTTTGATTGGGTTGGTTTGTTTTTTTCATGACTATATTTTATGCTTTAGTCTTCTAATTCTTCGCAGAAATATCCTTCCTGCTGTAAACTTTTTATTATCTCATCCTGTTCATCTGTGATCGATTCTATCCGTAATATTTTATCAATATCTTTCTGATCAATATTCCATTTTGTAATTGTGTCGATGCTATTCAACACTGGTTCCACTTTCTTCAGATCTTTTTTGAAACGGATATTTGTTTTGAAAATCAAAATTGCCATGGCTTAATGGTTTTATATAGTTCATTCAGGTGAATCTTTATTTTTTTCCGGTGAACTGTCGATTCTGCCGGGCAAATGCAATCGTTGTATTGGTTGTTATGGCTTTAATGCTTTTAATACCAATTCAAGAGTCTGCAACATTATTTTTTCCGAGAAGACAAACTTGTTGCCTGCGATATTAGCTCCTGAAATATGAAACTTTACAAGGTTATACAACGGTGCGAACGCCACTGACCAGTAAACCTCAACAGGCACTTTCACCAGTTCTTTATTCTTTATGGCATTACCAACAAATTGGCTCATTACTTTCTTAAATTCATCACCAACCAGGTTGAAGCATTTTGCATACAGGGCAGAATGACGAAGCTGTTCGAGAAAATCAACTTTTTCCGGATTTTTTATGCAATACTTTGCCCTATTGATCCATTGTACTTTCAGTCCATCGCGGAACGACATGGCAGGATCAAAACCTTTTAAGGTCGCTTCTGTCATTTTCCTTGTTTCTTCCAACCATATGTTTATAATCAGGTCTTCCTTATCTTTGAAATAGATATAGGAAGTGGCGGGTGATACTCCCGCAGCTTTTGCCAGTTTTTGCATACTAAAGCCATCCAGCCCTTCTTTCACAATCATCGATAGCGCTTTGTCGCGGATAACCTGTTGTTTGTTTTCATCTCTTATACGCATATGCATGGCAAATATAAATGAATGTTCATTCATTTATGAATAATTTCGAAAAATCACTCTTTCGCGGTATTTATACAGGTGGTGAAAAGGATTTTCGGGCAAAAGGGTAACTTCGGGAATATGACCTTGGCACCACCAAAACAACGTATTCTATCTATTGATATTCTTCGCGGCGCTATCATGCTGATCATGGCGATAGACCATGTCCGCGATATGTTTCATATTCACGCAATCGATGACGACCCTACGAATCTTGCGACGACAACTCCGTTGCTGTTTTTCACAAGATGGATCACTCATTTTTGCGCACCGAATTTTTTATTTCTTTCCGGTATTTCCGCATTCATTGCCGGTAAAAGGAAGACAGGTAAGGAGCAATCAGTGTTTCTGCTAAAGCGTGGATTATGGTTGGTTGTAGTAGAAGTGGTAGTGATTACGTTGGGGATCACATTTAATCCTCTCTATAATGTTATCATTCTCCAGGTGATCTGGGCAATCGGTATCAGTATGATTTTATTGGGATTGTTGTTAATGGCGAGAGCATCTGTTACTGCTATTCTTGTTATTGGTTGCATTTTGTTTTTCGGTCATAACATAATTGATTATATCACCTTGCCAAAAGATGGTGCTGGTAGCGTATTACTGAATATATTGATTGCATCACCGCGTGTGCTGATTCCGATCGGGCCAAACCGTTTTATTTTTGATTTATACACCATTCTTCCATGGACATCAGCTATGCTTATCGGTTATGCGATAGGCTCACTGTTTGTGTCTGCAGAAGATGCTGTAAACAGAAGGAGAATATTATTTATTACTGGTCTTGGCATAACCATTTTATTTTTTGCATTACGATTAATCAATCAATATGGTGATCCTTCGCCATGGGCAACGCAAAAAACAACAACACTGACGATCATTTCCTTTTTCAATGTAACAAAATACCCGGCTTCATTGCAATATTTATGTATGACTATCGGGCCCTGTATGATTTTATTATCATTTTTGGAAAATGTGAAGAGCTGGTTCAGTCAATTACTGATCGTATATGGTCGAGTTCCATTCTTTTACTATGTCATTCATTTCTACTTACTCCATTTTTTATTGGTTATAGTTTTTTTTGCAAGCAGCTACGGCATAAAGGATATTGTTGATCCGCAAATTCCCTTTTTATTCCGGCCGATGCATTTTGGCTTCGGATTAGGCGGCGTTTATCTCATATGGTTGATAGTAATTGCCATCCTGTATCAACCATGCAAATGGTTTTATAATTACAAAGCCACACACAAACAGTGGTGGCTGAAATATGTTTAGAGTACGTACATAAAACCTGTAACCTGGATTTAGAAAAGTAACCTGAGGCGATTTTAAGTTATTCTTTGTTTTTTATTGTTGGCCAGTATTTATCGGCGGCAATAATATAATCTGCTTGTTTTTTATTCCATTTCTGTTGTATGTCTTTATCATAGTTGAGATATAATTTTCCATTTAGAATTGTCCACGCATCAGGTTCAGTGGTTGCTTTATGACCGTTAGCTAATCCATAAGCACAATAACCGCCGTATTGCGGAAGATATTTTTCCGGATTGGCTTTGAACGTTTCAGCATTTTGTTTTGACGAGAATAACCAGGTTGCATCTTTATAATTCACAGAAAATTCTTTGCTTCCCTTCACCGGCTTACCTGATGTGAAATAAGCTACAGCATCATAACCGCGAATTGCTGCGCCGTCTTTTACAAATATCTCCGACTTCTGTGCTGCAGCCTGAATTATCAATAGTATCATCGTTCCTGCAAATAGTAGAATCCTTTTCATGATCTTTCTTGTTTAGTTTATATGAGCAAAAATAAAATGGATCGATACGATAGTATGTCGCATATACGACAATAATGAGCATCTAACGTTGTTTTAACGCTGTTATTTCCGGCAAACGTTTGTTCAGTATTTGCTTTTTATGAAATGTTATATTACAGTTTAAACTTGCGCTATGCTTTTAAAATTAAACAGGATAATAGCCTTATTTATTTTTTCATTGGCTTTACAAACAACGTTTGCACAGCTGTCCGAAATCTCTTACCAGGAATCAAATGAAGATTTTTCAAATCCTGAACGTGGGTTCTATATTCCTGCAGATGCCCACAGCGCAAAGTTTGTCCCATTGACTGCTGAAAAAATTATCAGCGACAGAAAGGAATTGAAAAAACATGGCAGTGCCAGCTATGCGATTTATTCAACATTGCTATACAGAGGTTATCTACTGGACTCATTTGTGAATAAACCAATCAGTGAGAGTTTTTTAGAAAACTTAGATAAAGATTTCAGTGTGGTCCGCGAAGCAGGTGTAAAAGTAATTCTGCGGTTTGCTTATACCAATAAAGTACATAATGATGGCTGCATGGATAAGGAAGGCATTTGCCCTCCCTATGGCGATGCGCCAAAAGAAATAATGCTGGGACATATCCGGCAATTAAAACCGATTCTTCAGAAAAATGCAGATGTAATTGCTGTAATGCAGGAAGGATTTATCGGGATATGGGGTGAGAATTATTACACAGATTATTTCGGCGATGCTTCGAATAACGGAGCAGGAAAAATTATGGATAACAACTGGAATGATCGCAATGAAATTTTAAAAGCATTATTGGGTGCATTACCAAAAGACAGAATGATACAGGTAAGAACACCGCAGATAAAACAAAAATTTGTGTATGGACCGAAGGCAACTACTGACTCAAAAGCAAGTTCAGAGGCAGAAGCGTTTTCCTTTTCAGACAATTCGAGGATAGGTTTTCACAATGATTGCTTTTTGGCGAGTGTTGATGATTATGGAACATTTTATGATTATGGAAATTCAACGACCGCGAAAAAACCTGCAAATGAAGTTTTACGCAGCTATTTTAAAAGCGAAAGCAGGTTCGGCCCGGTTGGTGGCGAAACATGTGATGACACGTTCAGTCCGCAGAATGATTGTGCGCCAGCTGGACATGCAGAGGAAGAGATGGCGTCAATGCACTATAGCTTTTTAAATACAGTGTATAATAATAAGGTGAATAACGACTGGGATTCGTTAGGCTGTATGGAAAGCATAAAACGTAAATTGGGATATCGGTTTGTTTTAAAATCTACGAAACTTCCTGCGGTTAACAAAGCGGGTGCGGCTTTGCATATTGCTTTACAGTTAGAAAATGTAGGTTATGCCTCACCTTATAATCCAAGGCCGGTAATGATTGTATTGCGAAATACTGAAAATGGTAAGGAGTATTTCCTGGATAGTAAAGCAGATGTGCGCCGGTGGTTTACAGGTAAAATTGTATGGGATGAGATAATAGGCCTGCCAAAAGATATCGTTCCGGGAAAGTACAACCTGTTTGTAAATCTTCCTGACAAAGCGGCTTCTCTGCATGGAAGACCAGAATATTCTATACGGTTTGCCAATGAAAATACCTGGGAGGAAAAGAGTGGCTATAACAACCTTCTTTCAGCTATTACAATCACAAAATAGTTTTCGTCAGCGTTTAAATCTTGTTGCAAAAGATCCCGTGGCACGGTTATTTTAACCATCCTTTACAGAATGGAGTTGTTACTTTTTAGTGAAGAGTGCGTCTAATTGATGAGAGCTTTAATTCTCGGATATGAAAAATAAATCTACACAACAGGAGGTATTACTATTGACCGGAACAAATTTCTCCAACCGCCAATGGTGTTCAAATGACGAAAGCAGGTCAAAAAAATTAAGCGAAGAAGAACAACTGGAAGAAGCATGCTGGAATGGATTGCTTCCACAACTTTTACCGGAAATATTTACGGAAACAAAAGATGCATCGAAATTATATTTGTGGCAGGTGAAAGAAGCAGCTTCTTTCCTCGAGCTTGAAATGGGAGAGTTTCCCGAAGAGAAGGATAATTACTTTTCGATTGATCCATATTCTTTTCTGGCGTTCAGATGTTCAAACTAAAGGAAATAAATCTGAATTGACTAAATCATTATAGCTTCTACTTTTCTGGAAAAACGTCGATTTTCTTTAAATGCTTTTATTTATTTTCATGAATAGATAAAAGCATTTTTCATTTAGATAACTTCTGATTTTTTATGTCAATAACTTTTCAATCTGAGTACGGAAAGCTTCATTCGTTATTTATAAAAAATGTAAAGGATGCATTTATCAACGAGGGCCATGTTGAAAAATACTGGGCATCGCTGAACTATCTTGGCAAACCAGATATAAATAAAGCTATTGAAGAGTATTCTGATTTTGAATCAATACTCAAATCGCAAGGTGCGGCATTACATTATTTGCCGGAAAGCGACACTGTTAACATGGATTCTATTTATTGCCGGGATGCCGCGATTGCAACCGATCATGGTATGATTATTTGCAACATGGGAAAGCCTGCGAGAAGCAATGAACCTTTTGCAGAACAAAAAGCGTTTGAAGCAAATGGAATTTCTGTATTGGGAGTAATACAATCACCCGGAACGATTGAAGGAGGTGATGTAGCATGGCTCGATGAAAGAACACTTGCGGTTGGACATACTTACCGCACAAATGAAGAAGGAATTAATCAACTAAAAGCATTACTGACTCCATTTGGTATTGAAGTTATTGTGGCGCCGCTACCACATTACCGTGGACCATCTGATGTATTTCACCTGATGTCGATATTAAGCCCGGTTGATAAAGATCTGGCGGTTGTTTATTCGCCGTTAATGCCAATCATTTTCAGAAATCTTTTACTTGCACGGGGTTATCAATTAGTAGAAGTGCCGGAAGAAGAGTTTGATTCAATGGGCTGTAATGTACTGGCATTGGCGCCACGGTTATGCCTCGTGGTGAGTGGTAATCCAAAAACAAAGCTGCGACTGGAAGAAGCTGGCTGCACTGTAATAGAATATAGAGGTGAAGAGATCAGCGTGAAGGGCGGTGGCGGACCAACATGTCTGACGCGGCCGTTAGCGAGACAGGTTTGAATAAAAATTTAAACATAGATTTCTTTTGGAGCACTATGTTTAGCGTGCAAATTCAGAGGCAGATATTTTTTACTTCTTCTTTCTTCTCCGTGCCGTCACCTGTATTTCAATTTTCATTTTTGGATCTGCAAGTCCGGCTGCAATCATTGTTGCCGCAGGTTTTATTTCTCCGAAATATTTTTTCATTACCGGCCAGCATTTAGAAAATTCAGAGCCATCAGGAAGAATGTACATTACCCGTACCACATCCGAGAGGTTTGAACCTGCTTGTTTTAATGCTGCGATGATATTTAAAAAACATTGTTCGATTTGTTCTTCAATTTTATCGGAAATAGTCATTGATGTATAATCAAAGCCTGTTGTTCCTGAAACAAAAATCCAACTACCATCAACGACAGCCCTTGAGTATCCCATTTGGTCTTCAAATGTTGAACCGGAACTGATTAATTGTCTTTTCATTTATCTCAGTTTATGATGCAAACTACGGTAAATAAAATATCCGGGCATAACGCAAATGGGTGAATGTTTAGGGTTTTGATTGATGAATAAAAAAAGCGCCCCGTACAAACGGGACGCCTGCTATACATGAAAACTCAACTGCTTATTTTTTTATAAGGTAGCCAAACAAACCATCTTTTTCTTCGTCAGGGCCGGCTGTAAAATAAAGCCGTTGCGGATCAATGCTTGTCGCTGTAGTTGGCGCAAAGCTTAATGCCCACAATCCATCGATGACTATTGTATTGCCATGCGCTTTCAATTGACCAAGGAAATTGCCATGCTCTCCATAAGCATTTATCTTGCCATCTCCGAAGTTGCCGATCAATACAGTTGTTGAATCTACAAAATGCTCACCATATTTTGCAGTGCTATTGTCCATTCGCATATCATCATCCTGCTGATCAAAAAAGCCGGCAGGCGCTTTTGCAACACCCCATGGAGAATTCAACTGATCACCAGTTGCAAAGCGACTAACAAACGAACCATCCATATTGAAAATGCTTACAACGCCGTTGCCAACACCTTTTACATCTCTTCCATCAGCGCCGGGTTTTGCATAGGTAACATATAACCAGTTACCAATATTCTGGATATTAAAAGGAGAATAGCCAGAAGGCAAAGAAGGATCCATAAACGAAAACGATACAGGATTGAATAAACTATCCCATGTATCTATTTTACCACCTCTGAAATCGGCCGCGTAAATATAATTGGCGCCACCGCTGGAACCAATCGCCATGCCGGTGTAAGCTGATGTTGCTGAATTGTCTTTTATTAATAATGCACGGTTGCCGCCATTCCATCCGGATAATACGCCATCGGTACCAACAAAAAGAAAACGAGCTGCTGTGCCATTGCTTAAAACAAATCCTGTTGTTCCATTAAATACCGTTCCGGTCGGACTTCCTCCGATAGTATCTGTTGGTGAAGGAATGTCGACAGCGGCTCTCGGCGCAACACCTTCTGCATTGTACAAAGCGCTTACGTGACCGGATTGAGAATTAACCCACGCAGTGCCAGTCGGAGACCATGATAGGCCCCAGGCATTCATTTGTTTTGCATCTTGATTGGGAGCGCCGTATTCTCCATTGTTGTCTACAAGATTTACCTGGCTGAAATCTTTGAGTTGTTTCTTTACATCGTTTTTTCTACAGGCAATCGTAAAAGAGAGAAATGCAAATAATGCAATGCAGGCAGGGCCGGTTAAGCCAAAGGTCTTTCTGTTCATGAATTTTTTCATAAAAGCAAAATTTGGGTTTAATAAATGATGGTGAAGGGTTCCTGGGTGGGGCTGAACCTGCAAGGGTTTGTATCAATTCGCATGAAATGAATGAAAGGTTGTCTTGCCTATTTTAAATACCGATTATTTTTCCAACGATGCGTTGTGCGTATATAAATTGGGGAATTTTTTCACAGGCTGTTGTCATTCCTTCTTCAGTAAATCGAATTTCATTGTAAATTCAACCCATGAAAAAAACTCATTGCTTTTGTCAGCATAATCAACGACAGATGATTTTGCCTCTCATTTTCCTCCTTTTATTTTCTGTAGTAAATGCACAACCATTGCGGGTCGGCGTTGCCGGGCTCAATCATGATCATGCGTATGGGTTGATGCAACAATATAAAAACGGTGAAGTGATAATTATCGGCATTGCCGAGCCAGATGAGCAATTGGCACAGCGATATAAACAACGGTATCAATTGCCTGATTCAATTTTTTATAAAACAGTTCCTGAGATGCTTTCGCATATAAAACCTGATGCTGTGCTTGCTTACAATGCGATTGCCGATCATCTTTCGGTGGTTGAAGCGTGTGCACCAAAAGGTATTTCAGTAATGGTTGAAAAACCGTTGGCAACAACGGTGAAACAGGCAGAACGGATTGAGGCGTTGGCCAAGCAATATCATATTCAGGTATTGACAAACTATGAAACAACCTGGTACAACACGAATCAACAGGTATATGAAATGGTGCATAAAGAAAATGCTGTCGGTGCAGTCCGGAAAATGGTTGTGCATATGGGGCATCAGGGCCCAAAAGAAATTGGTTGCAGCAAAGATTTCCTCGCATGGTTAACTGATCCTGTAAAAAATGGAGGAGGCGCTGTGATAGATTTTGGTTGCTATGGCGCTAACCTGATGACATGGATGATGAATGGAAAGGCGCCAATTTCTGTTTCGGCGGTTACGAAACAAATTAAGCCATCGGTTTACCCTAATGTAGATGACGATGCCACAATAGTGCTTGAATATCCCGGAGCGACAGGCATTGTTGAAGCATCATGGAACTGGCCTTATGGAATAAAAGATATGGAAGTATTTGGAGAAAAAAGTTACCTGCATGCGTTGAATGGAAATACATTACAGAAAAGAGATACAGCCGTTTACTATACTATTCCGGTTAAAAAAGCAACGTACAGCAGCAACCTTGTTTATCTCGCTGATGTATTGCGTGGAAAAATTCATCCTGATAATGATCCTTCCTCTTTGGAAAATAATGTAATTGTTGTAAGAATATTAGAAGCAGCAAAGAACTCTGCGAAAGAAGGGAAGAAGATTGTATTGTAGACGATTGACGATAAAAAAAGAGCCAACGTAGTTGGCTCTTTTTTTATGGTAAAACTTTATGACTCTGCTTTAAAACTCTATTCGCGTTTCATTAGTTTGATTAGCGAACATTAGCGTATCAATACTTCGCTGGTTCCCCCGGTTTCGGAGTTGATTGTTTTATAAACTCACGGATATCATCATTTCCTTTCGCAAGATCCTCCTTACGCAGATACATCATATGCCCGCTGCGATAACCTTTCCAGCTTAAGCGATCTTTCATTTTTCCACTCGGATCTATTTGCCACATACTGTATTTCGCATTGAAATAATCACAAGCGCCATCATAGTAACCGGATTGAATCATTACATGCAGGTATGGATTCTCAGCCATTGCCTGCCTGAGGTTTTCACCGGTTTTATTATTGGATGGATCCCAGGGATGTACAGGGCCGAACATGTTGTATTTGATGTCCGTTTTATAATTCAATTCATTTCTCATGTAAATATTAATTGCCGGTGTAAATGAATGCAGCCATGAAGTAAGCTCCGCATTGAAGTCAGGCCCATCGCCCGCATCCTGCCGGTCGATACCTCTATATCTTGAATCAAGACGGCCAACAGTAAAACCTTTATCACGCAACAGCTCTTTCCAGAAGAAGTCGGTTGGTATATCCAGATTATGCTGGAGAATTGTTTTTGAAGAAAGTCCTGAGTAGCGAGCCATTTTATCAGCGAGTTCTTTTTTCTTTTCTTCCGGTAAAAAACCACCACGGCTTATTGCCGGAATCAGTTCATTGATAGTAAAATCTTCTACTTCCGGCAACATATCCGTTAAATCTTTTTTCAACAGATCAGCCGATAATACTTTATGATACCATGCTGTTGCTGCAAAATAGGGGAGACGTAGCGCCGCATCTACCGGGCCGTTACGTTCAATGCCCAATTCAGTTGGCGAGACAAGTATCACACCATTGAGATACATCCATTGTGCATTCTGTAATTCCTGTGCTAATCCTGAAACACGTGTAGTACCATAGCTTTCACCAATTAAATATTTTGGTGAGGCCCATCGGCTCATACGGGTTACGAACGTATTGATCCATCCCGCGAGATATTTGATATCTGCATTTACGCCAAAGAATTTTGAACCGGGAATGTCTTTACTTACTGCACGTGAGTAACCGGTATTGACAGGATTTACAAAAACGATATCCGCTACATCGATGATTGAATTCGGATTATCTCTCAATCCATAAGGTTGCACAGGATATCCTTCATCATCAATGTTTAATAATCGCGGACCAGTGTAAGCAATATTCATCCATACAGATGCAGAACCCGGGCCGCCATTGAATGAAATGATCAACGGTCGCGGCGCTTTGTCTTTTACGTCGGTTCTTTCATAATACGTGTAAAATAATCCAGCGATACATTTTCCATCATCATCCCAAACAGGCATGTTGCCGATTGTTGCTTTATATGGTACGCGTTGTCCTTTTATCGTTACTTCATGATCGGTAGAAGTATTCCAGTCAGGGTTGAATTCAAGATTGGGAAGATTCGGATTTTCTTTTTTCTCCTCTTTAGGGGTATCAACAGCTGGCGGCGCCGCTTTTTTTTGTTGTGCGCTAACAAATAAAGAAGTAAAACAAACGATACAGAAAACAAGGAATGATCTTTTCATTTTTGTTTTGTTTTATTGAATGAAGTGGTATTTATTCAGTGATGGAATTTCTATCAGTGGAGCAATTTAAACGATGTTGCCTTCTTAAACTTTGCAAATTCTATTTTAAACGAAACAGATTTTCACTAAAATCCCGGCTGTGTCAATTGCCAGCCTGTTTTCTGTTTTTCAGCATCGACCATTTTTTTTACATCAGCCAGTAATTTTTTTGCATCGTAAATGATGCCGTCTTTAATGGTATATCGCACGCCGCCTACACGTATCGCTTTATTATCTGCTGTTAGACGTATAGCTCCTGTACCGTAAAGTACCTGCAGATTCTCCAATGGGTTTTCATCTATTACAATCATATCGGCGAGCTTACCTGGTTCCACACTTCCGATCTCTTTATCGGCGCCAAGTAGCTGTGCGCCATATAATGTAGCTGAGCGAATTACTTCAAGCGGATGAAAACCTGCTTCCCGTAATAATTCTAACTCTCGTATATAACCGAAACCGTATAATTGATAAATGAAGCCATTGTCAGAACCTGCGGTAACACGGCCGCCGCGATTCTTGTATTCATTTACAAACGTCATCCACAGACGATAATTTTCTTTCCAGCTTACTTCCTGTTCAGTGCCCCAGTTGAACCAATACGATCCGTGAGAATCATGGCTTGGAGCATAATATTTCCATAAGGAAGGTAAAGTATATATCTCATGCCACTCGGCTCTTCTTGCTCGTTGAAGATCGCGGTTTGCCTCATAAATATTAAAAGTGGGATCCAATGTAAAATCAAGGCTTAATAGTTCATTCATTACTTTGTTCCAATGATCACTATATGGCGGCGCTGCTTGTTTCCAAAGTTTGCCGGCTTCTTCGAAACGGTTTTGTTCATTCGTATAATTGTAAGTTGCCGGATAGTTTTGTACTGTTTGATTGGTAAATAGCGCTTCGGGCAATCCATACCAGTGCTCCATGCTTGTTAATCCGGCACGTGCCGAATTCAGTACATTCCATCTTGCTACGTCCATTTGCGCATGATGGCAGGCAGACCGCAATCCTAATCGTTTATTTTCACGTAATGCAGCCTCCATGATTGCAGGAGGCGCTCCAAAAAATTTAATTCCGTCTGCACCTTTTTTTGCATTTTCCTGCACCCATTGAATTGCTTCCTGTGCTGTTGTAATTTCTTTTTTGACGCCCATACCGAAGACGGTGTAAGCGAATATTCTCGGAGCGGTTATTTTATTTTCAGCGCTTAATTTTTTTTCATCGAGTACCCAATCAAGACCATTGAAACAGCCAGGGTCGCGTATTGTTGTAATGCCATTGCCCATCCATAGTTTGAAAACATATTCAGCAGGCGTTCCTTGTTGTTCGCCGCCAATGTGACCATGCACATCAATTAATCCCGGCAGAATATATTTTCCTTCGCAATCCAGTTCCTTACCCCCTGGTTTTAATTTTGGCCTCCTTGCTGAATCTATTTTTGCTCCCGGAAAACCAACAACTGTAATAGATACTATCCTGTTGTTTTCTACAACAATATCAACAGGACCATAAGCTGGTGTTCCGGTTCCATTCACGAGAACGCCACCGCGCAATATCAGTTGTGTAAAAGGCCCTTCACCTTCTTTTATTTGTGGCGCCTTTTGTATTTGTGCGTTAGCAGTAATTAATAGCAGAAAACAGCAGATAATTAAAGAAAGGCGGTATTTCATGTGTGATTGCTTTGGTAATGAAAATAAGGATAATAAAGCAAGGAGGCGGCCTTAATTATGCACGGTCAATAGATTTTGAAATTACGAATGAGCTGGTAACTATTTTATCGGGAAGAAAAACTATGTTTATTCAATAACCACAAAGCCATTCAACAAGTCTTCCATATCACTTTTATAAGAAGAAAGCAGGTTCTGCGCGGTATACGTTAAGAATTGAATTGTTCCTTTTGAACTCGAGTAATAATAACCATAATAAGAAAATTTTATGCCTTGTGTTGTTCCGTTCATTTGCAGCATCAGCACTTTTTTGTTGTTGACAGTCCTGTATTCTTCTTTTACTACTTCCACATCTGGGGCAACCTGGCGTGCATTATTCAGCGCTATTGTTTTCAATGTTTCAATGGGGACTTCAATTTTTTCTGATATCAGCATTCCATAAAGATCTTTCCCTTTTAATTGTAATTCATACTCGGCAGCATCATTATTTGTCGATTTCTGAAACGACCACTTTTTTGCATCAAGCCAGATGCCGACATTCACTTTGGTACTCTTCAATAAAAAAGATGAGCTTACCGGTTTTTTAAAACTTGTTGGGTTTACAGGTATTGCTTTGTGTTCAGTGGCAGAATCATTGGCGGGTTTCCAGGTGCCGTTATCATATAAGATTACCTCTTCGCCGTTTTCAGTAACAGCTTTCTTTTGCGCCGTCACAGAAAGTGTGGCAATAATAAAAAACAGAAGGAATGTTAGTTTTCTCATTTTTTATGATTGGGATACAGCAAATATAAATTCTCACCGGGTATTTAAAAACTGCAAGATTGTTTTTAGTTCGTACGTATCTGGCCTTTGCCGCGGACTATCCATTTCTCAGTAACTAGTTTTTCCAATGCAAAAGGACCACGGGCATGAAGCTTTTGTGTAGAAATTCCAATCTCGGCGCCCAAACCAAATTCACCGCCGTCGGTAAAACGTGTCGATGCATTGGTATAAACCGCCGCGGCATCTACTTCTTCCAGGAAACGTTCACACAGTTTTTTATTATTGGAAACAATAGCTTCTGAATGACGTGTTGAATATTTCCGGATATGTTCTATCGCTTCATCATAGCCTTTTACGATTTTCAAAGCGCATTTCAAACTCAGAAATTCTCTTGCAAAATCAGTCGGCGTTGCATGTTGTTTGAAAGAGTAGTTTCCAATTAATCGATATGCTTTGGAATCAGCAAATATTTCAACGCCGTATTTTTCAAATTCAGGTAATAACTTTTGTAAAAAGGTCTTTGCAATATCAGCGTCTACCAATAAGGAGTCAAGCGAATTACAAACGGAAGGTCTTGTTGTTTTAGCGTTGACTACGATTGAAACGGCTTTATTAATATCCGCTTCCTTCTCAACATAAGTATGGCAGACGCCTGCGCCTGTTTCTATCACAGGGACAAGGCTATTTCTTCGCACATACTGGATCAATTCATTAGAACCTCTTGGGATAATAACGTCAACATATTTTTCCGCTACAAACAAATCTTTTACTGCTTCACGATCAGATGGCATTAATGCCACGCATTCTGCCGGAAGATTATTCTGCTTTAATACTCTCTTGATAAGTTGCACAGCAGCTTTGTTAGAATCTTCAGCATCGCGGCTTCCTTTTAGCACACAGGCATTTTTACTTCGCAGACAAAGCGCAGCTATGTCGAATGTTACATTTGGTCTTGATTCATAAATAGCGCCTACCACGCCGAGGGGTACCGCTTTTTTCTCTATCTGCAAACCATTGTATAATGTCTTTTTTTCTAAAATTTTCCCGACGGGATTTGGCAATTTGCTCACGGTGCGAATACTATCTGCGATATTTTTAATTCTTTTTTCATTCAGCAATAAGCGATCATTCTTTGGATTGTCTTTATCCTGGCGGGAGAGGTCTTTTTTATTTGCTTTAATCAGAAGTGGAGTATTCTTTTCTATTACATCAGCTAACTGCAATAACATCTTTTTTATCAACCCATCACTCGCTTTTTGTAAAGAAAAAGAGGCTTTGTATGTTTTATAAATCAGTTGTTCCGTCGTTGTCATAAAATCAATTGAGAATTACAATATCATCTGCGTGGGCCGCGATGATGTTTTTTTGCTTTACTGAATTTTTTAAATCTGAAGCGCTGAGTTTTGATTTTGCTACGGCAATGATAGTACCCGTGTTGTCGATAACCTGTACTGCTTCCTGCTCAGAGAAATCGCCATCGACAGAAAGTACACCAACAGTAAGAAGACTTTTTCGTTGCTTCAACGCTTTAGCGGCGCCCTCATCGATGCGAATGCTTCCAAGAGTAA
Source organism: Chitinophagaceae bacterium (assembly GCA_049840875.1). GTDB lineage: Bacteria > Bacteroidota > Bacteroidia > Chitinophagales > Chitinophagaceae > JAFDYH01. The sequence continues at coordinate 135,126 of JASGJE010000020.1, forward strand.
TAGAGCCACTGGCGAGCCATTTCTGTCTTGCTTTCAATGTCGATTTCTTTGCTGCGAACGTTGATCCGCATTTTCCTTTTAATGCAGCTTCAAAACTGGCATCTTTGCCTATACCGGTGATGATCACACGAATGCCCAACGAGGTGGCCAATTTTGTAAACGTCAATTTTGAAACCATGCCGCCAAGACCCGTGCTGCTTTTTTCTGTGGTTACAAATTTCAAAATGGTGTCATCAACTTGCGGTACAAACGGAATTATGTTTCTTTCAAAATCTCTTAATCCACCTACCGACGTACAGATAATTAATGTGTCCGCAAATAAACCAACAGCGATAAGGGTTGCCAATTCATCATTATCGGAGAATTTCAATTCAATATTACTTACCAGGTCATTTTCATTCACTACCGGAATGATATCGTTTTTCCAGAATTCATCAAACGTTTCTTTCAGTTGCAAAAACTGAGTGCGGTTGGAAAAATGATGTCGTTCACAAAGCGCCTGTGCAATTGTAATACCATGTTTATAAAAATGAGTGTGATATAATTGAATCAAAACGGGATTGCCAACAGCCGCCGCGGCTTTTCGTTCATTCAATGTGCCTTTATAATTTTTTATAAATGATTTGCCGCTGCCGACAGCGCCACTTGATACGAGCACAACATTGTATTCCTTTGTAAGAGCGGCAATTTCTTCAGAAATTTTTTTTATGACTGCCCGGTTTACCTTTCCTTCATTATCGGTGATAACGGCCGTTCCAAGCTTTATGACTAATATTTTCTTTTGCATTCAGAATCCCTTCAAAGTGAGCGCAAAATTAACGGTATATGGTCATGAATCAATTGTCACACGCAGGAATAAGTTGGAGGCTTGATCCCGTAGGGATCTTATATTGGTAACAAACTGTAAAACCCCACCTTCGTTCCATCGGAACGACATGTGAGATAACTACATCATTCAAGATCCTTAAAAATATAGCGCTCATCCCAATCGACTTCAAATGCTGCCAATAATCTTTTGTATTCAGCCAGAAACGGTTCTTTCTTATGATGTTCTTTTTGTGTTATGATGTAATTCGTTACTCTTTGAACATGACTTTTCGAATAGGAAAAAGCACCAAACCCTTCCTGCCAGGCAAATTTTCCAATTGTCAGCTTGTTATCGTTTATCCATTTCGAGGATTCGGATTTTACAACTTTTATCAATGAAGATATATTTTCATCTGGTCTCAACCCGATCAGAAAATGGATATGATCTGCCATGCCGTTTATCTGTATCATCTTGTGGTTTTTGTTTTGGAGAATGCCAGTAATATATTTATACAGCGAATCTTCCCACGAGTTATTTATAAGCGCCTGTCTGTATTTTACGGCGAATACAAATTGAATATGCAATTGAGTATAAGTGTTTGCCATAAATTTAAAGATAGCCGCAACTTATTTAAATACTAACTTCTAAACAATTAATATCGCATCTGTATTAATAAGTATGCATACAATACATATTACTGTTTTAAACGAAGTAGAAATTGTAGGCAAAAACATTTTGGTCCCCAAAATCAGATTTGATTTCGATATATATCGTTCCTACGGAACGGAGGAACGACCTTCAGGTTAAGTTTACCAATATATGATCCCTACGGGATCGATTGCAACATTTTCCGGCGTTAACAGGTTATTTGTTATTCTTTGATTAAGCAACATTTGCTTAATATCTCCGGTCGTACCAGAAAAGAAACATTTTACCTCTTTGTAATTCTATCCATCAACCAATTGGCTCTTGCCCCGGTTTCACCGGTGCTTGGGCATTTGCCTTCTCCGCGTAGTTCGCTGACGATTGTCTCTAATAATGGCTGTTGTACATGTGGAGGATACGGCGCATGATATTCCTTAATTGAATCAGCCGTTTCAACTTTTATTGGAACGGGTTCGAAGAATGAAAATGTTATTTTACCCATTGAACCGACGATCTGGCATTGATCGATACGTTGCTCATTATTTACGGTATAGCACCAACTGCCGTTGCCGAGTACACCTGATTCAAATTCAAAATTTGCAATTACTATGTCGTCTGCCGCATATAAATGCGCCTGGTTTTTCGCAATCCCCGTTGCGTATTTTATAGGTCCAAATGCATATTCTAAAAAATCCAATTGATGTGGCGCCAGGTCATGAAAATGGCCACCGCCGGATATCTCCGGAAATACACGCCACCTTGGTTTGGGATTTTCTCCAACTTCTTCGGCGTAGGCTTGCCAATGTAAAACGATATTAATCACTCTTGGTTCACCAATCACTTTCTGGTCAATCAATTCTTTAAGTTGCCTGAAATAGGGGAGAGTGCGGCGATAGAACGCAACAAACAGGGAAACGCCTGTTTCGCGGCTGATACGATTCATTTCTTCGCATTCTTCAAAATTCCTCGCCATCGGTTTTTCAACATATACCGGCTTGCCGGCTTTCAACGCTTTTTCGGTGTATTCTAAATGTACATCTGGCGGTGTCGCAATATAAACTGCGTTTACTTCGGGATCATTAATCAAAGCATCTACATTATCATAGCAGCGCGGAACGTTGTGACGTTTTGCATAATCAATGGCTTTGTCAATATTTCTTGCCATTACAGCCACCAGTTGCGAGTGCGGAACTTTATTGATTGCAGGCGCCCCGCTTTTCTTTTCAGTTACGTTGCCGCAACCAATCATACCCCATTTAATTTCTTTCATGCCGGAAATTATAACTATTCACTGAATTCGCCAGTCCGCACTATACTATTAAACGTGATATTTGCTTAATTGAAAACCTCGCCTGTATGGGATACATTTTTTTGCTACTGACAATTATTGCCGAAAGTGTTGCAGTTATTTTTATGAAGTTGTCTCATGGGTTTGAAAATAAAATCAGCGCGACTGTGGCAGTCGTCGCTTACATACTCAGTTTCGTTTTTCTTACATACGCATTAAAGCATATGCCTGTCGGTATCGCAAATGCAGTGTGGGCGGGCGCAAGTACATTGATTGTAGCTTTGCTGGGTATTGTTATCTTTAAGGAACAGCTCTCCGTTGCCCAGCTTATTTTTCTGTCATTGATTGTAATCGGATTGGCAGGATTAAATTTTTCAAAACCGGCTTAAGTTTTTCGCAGATAAGGCAACCTCGGTAAAATCTTCGGCGATCTGTGCTTATTGGAAAGGTTACAAATCCTTTCCTTCAATTCATTTAGTTTTCGTCCGTTCCCGCCTGATCATTACTTAACCTTCAATCTTTGTTTATGAGAAATCGAATCACACAATTTTCTTTGCTGATACTATTTTCAGCGATGTTCTGTATTTCCTGTAAAAAAGAAAAGATGCCACCTCCACCGGCAGATACGAAACAAGTTACCGCTGCCAGTAATACAAAAACAGATAATCAGTCAACATCCACTTCCTCATCAGAAGGTGAAAGTTCTTCTCCGTCCAGTGGCTGTAACCATGGCGGATAAAATTGTAACAATCACTCTTTCATTTCGCAGTTGTAGTAGTCCTTAAAGCAAACCTTTAACCGGGTTTGCTTTGTTTTTTCCACTCATACCGGGTTTCCGGAATTCGCATCCGTTATTTTACCGTTCCTAAGTAATTCGGAGAAAACTAATAGATTAGTTGGTAAACTAATCTATTAGTAGTAGCTTTATTCTATAATCAGATTGAGATGCAAAAATTGGCTAAAAGAGAAGAACAGATCATGCAGGCTTGCTGGCAACTTGAGAAGGCGTTTATAAAAGAGATCATTGCTGAATTGCCTGATCCAAAACCTCATTATAATTCAGTAGCTACAATGGTTCGTATTTTAGAAGAGAAAGGATTTTTGGATCATGAATCGTTTGGAAATACGTTCAGATATTTTCCTGTAATAAGTAAAGAAGATTATCAGAAGCATGCTGTGGGAGATATCGTGAAGCAATACTTCAATAACTCCTACCCGAATATGCTTGCTTTTTTTGCGAAGGAGCAAAAATTGTCGAAGGACGAACTGAATGAAATCTTAAGCATTATTAAATCAAAGAAGTGATGATACCATATACCGTTCACGTGAGTATAATCATCGCAGTCTGTTTTATATTTTATAAAATATTTCTGCAGAAGGAAACCTTCTTCCGGTTGAATCGCTGGGTACTGATGACGTTCATCTTATTTGCGTTCGTTTTACCGTTTGTTTCTGTTCCGGCAAAATGGTCGCTGCGAAATACTGTCGTAAAAGCGGTGCAGTCACCGATTCTCAACAAAGAAACCCAAACGCCGGTAAAAGAAATTCCATCGAATGTTATAACAACAACTCCGGTAAATAATAACCCTTCAGTTGCAAGTACACAACCAGGAGAAACTGTTTCGTGGACAAGATGGGTGTATTATTTATATATAAGTGGTCTGATCATTTTCGGCGTAAATCTTTTATTCCAGTTTGTGACGTTGCTTATTCAATGCTATAAAAGCCCGGTGGTGAAAGATGGCATTTATAAAATTATTGAGGTATCAGGCAACAAAGCCCCCTGCTCATTCGGCAATTATATTTTTATCAATCCTGAAAAATATGATTGGGAAACATACAGCCAGATTCTTCTGCATGAGAAAATTCATTGCCATCAGAAACACAGTATTGATATACTGTTGTCAGAAATTTTACTCGTTGTACAATGGTTCAACCCCTTTGCATGGCTTTACCGCAAGCAGGTTGAAACGAATCTTGAATTTTTAACCGATGCTTCTATGATCGATAAAAATGCGGTGGAAATATCCGGTTACCAGATGAACCTTTTAAAAGTAGCGGCGCCACATCTGCCACTGGGAATAACAACAAACTATAATCAATCACTACTAAAAAAACGTATAGCCATGATGAACGAAAAAAAATCTTCAATGCACACAGCCTGGAAATATTTCTTCCTGTTGCCGTTGCTCACCTTTATTGTCTGTGCATTAAATCAACCTATTGCCGTAGCGCAGGAAACCGCAGAAAAAAATAAGGACACTGAAAAACATTCTGATTATGATGGTGACCGCATTGAAACGGAAGGAAGCTGGTTTGCCACAATTAAGGGCGATAAAATCAGCTTTGATTTTAAGAGCGGAAAAGATGGGCACAACTGGTCGAATAACACCACTTTCAAGAAAAGTGATTTTACATCGTTGCCCGGGTCTGAAAAAGCTGACTTTAAATTGACAAGAGATGCAGGAACTATAAACTTTAATGGAAAATTTGATGGCGACCTTGGTTATGGCCATTATAAGTTTGTTGCGGATGAATCTTATAAATCCTATCTCGGTCAACAGGGAATAAAAGATGTAAAAGAAATGGACATGTTTGGTTTCTTCATGGTAAATGTTTCAAAAGATTATGTCGCGATGGTGAAAAGAAACGGATATTCCGATATTTCAAAAGATTATTTGATCGCAATGTGCGCATTGAATGTAGACGAACGTTATATCCGTTTCTGGAAATCCCTTGGTTATGATAATCCGCAACCGGAAAATCTTATTTCGTTTAAGGCATTGGGAATAGACAGCGCTTATGTTGGTGACATTCGCGATGCCGGTTATAAGAATATGAATATGGATAAGCTGACTGCATTCAAAGCACAAGGGGTCAATGGCGATTATATCCGAAAAGTGAAGAAAGCAAGAGCCGATAAAGGAGAAAGCCAGCCAACACCCGATGATATTATAACCTTCAAAGCAATGAATATCGATGAGGCTTATGTGAAATCTTTATCTGATGTTGGTTATGGCAATATTCCAAATGAGCAATTGGTTTCAATGAAGTCGTTGGGTATTGATGGTTCTTTTATCAAAGGTTTCCAGGCTATCGGATATAAAGACCTTACACCGGACGCGTTGATTTCTTTCAAGTCGCTTAGTATAACGCCGGATTTTATCAAAGGTTTTGACGCGATTGGGTATAAAGATATAGACGATGGAAAAATAATGTCGATGAAATCATTGGGTGTAAAGCCTGAATTTGTAAAAGGATTTAAAGATTTAGGTTTCAAGAACATCACTTTGGATGAAGTAGCCAGCGTAAAGTCAATGGGTATTACTCCTGCTTATATTGCATCGATGCGCAAAAAAGGATTTGATTCAAATGACATCAATAAATATATCGAACTGAAAAGTTCTTTTCATGATGTGCAGTAAAGAGTAAATTAATTACTAAAAACCCGCTTCATCAATTACTGTTGCGGGTTTTTTTATTGCCTGAAAAACTGGTTGTAAAGAAAAGTCGCTGCAAAGTCTCCAGCCTCTTTCCAGCGTTTTTTTGTGCGTCTGCCTGCGAACAGAGGATTAAAATGCCTTTGTAATTCGTGCCCGAAACCAGGAAATGTTTTTAATGCGTTTGAAAGATGAAGCGAATCTGCGTATTCATGTATAGCAAGGCTTCCATTTACGGGACCTTTGGTATTAATAGCGACAATCCGGTCTTTTGTGCCATGTACACTGACAATTGGAATTGCTGCATTTTGCAACCATTCTTTTTTGAATAAAGCGCCCCAGAAATTGATAACAGCACAAATTGATGAAGGGTTATGAAGTTTGCTAAGCGAGTCATATCCCGGTTCGTTGATTAGTTCCATCATTTCAGAAGGGCTGCTGAACGCAGATTGCAATGCTGTCATAGCACCAGCGGAATTACCACCAGCAATAATATGCATTGTGTCGATCCTGTATTGTGCTGCATTGGTTTTGAAAAAATCGATCGCTCTTTGTAAATCTGCTGTTGCTTCCAGGCATCCTTTTACAAGATCGGGAAAATGACGAAGCGGCTTCTTTTTACTTAACCGGTAATTGATCGCTGCACATACATAACCTCTTTTGGCAAACTCTATACACCATAATGGAATGCCACCGGATTTTTTATTGCCATATTTAAATCCGCCACCGTGCAGCCAGATGATTAACGGTCTTTTTGATTGATTGTCGTCTTTTGGCTGATACAAATCGAGAAGATAATAATGTTGATCGGGCGGTGAAAAATAAAGAATGTTTTCAGTGAGGCCGGTTTCATATAAAGGGTCTTTAAATTTAACCGCATTCTTCATTTGACTTGATGAATCAAGATACACAACAATTGCAATCAATAAAAAAAACCTCTTGTGCATAAAAAAGTTATACAAGATATACGTAACAAATATAAAAACGGATATCTGAACCTGATGTTAGTGTTTTGTATGACTCATTTCAATAGTGTTTGGAATTATTCGACTGGTTTCACTTGGACCAGGTCTTTATAAGAAAACGAATACTGCAAAAAAGGAAGCGGTAAGAGAATGATTTTATGGAGGAAAATAAAAACAATCCGGCTGGTATAAAAAGTAAACATCAGCGTGTTTGCCGAACTTAGTATGGAAATTAAAAATAACAGGGGCACTTTTTATAGAATTTGGATTAAAAAAATCCACCGGTAGAAACCGGCGGATTACGAGCTATGGACGGGATCAATCATTTTTCAAAACGATTGATCGTGTAACAAAACCTCAACCCTGATGTTGATTTCATTTGAATCATTATTTTAGTGGATTATCAGTTTCCTATTCTCCAACCGGCTTTCTCCTCCAACTTGTAATAAATAAATGCCCGGTTTTACCGAGGCTGGTTTTTTAATCTGTAGTAAGGCCATACCACCGGCATATCGAATTGTTTTAAATAGAATCTGCTGACCAGTACCGTTAAATAGTCGCACCGAATAAGTTCCGGGTTTATGATTATTCATTTGTATTGTGAAATAATTGGTGGTAACTGGATTGGGATAAACTTTTATATAGCGCTTGTTTTCTATCGGGGAATTTACTTTCAAAATGACGCTGTATTCAGACGTACCATCCAGGCTGACTGCTTTTATACGGTAATAATTGACATCGGCAAGAACGTGTTCATCTATTTCACGATAGCTGTTTTGGCTGCCGTTGTTCAATTTTGGTGAAACATCTATAATCGTAATGAATGTAATTCCATCGGCAGATCGTTCGACCTGGTATTCTTGTACTGATTCTTCTGTTGCGTTTGTCCATTCTATCTGATTGCCTCCGGAAACTGAAAATGCTTTGGTCATTGTGAATTTGACAGGTAACGGATTGGCAATTGCGCTGGTACTCCCTAATGTGAAAGGACTGAAAGATGACACATTATTCCATGTGACGGAGCCTGCGTTACCATTTCCGCTCACGCTATTAGCGCCTTTGGCATCCCACTTATTCGATGTGGTATTAAAGTGAGCGATCACTAACGAAGAAAGATCGTTTACATAGGCCGCCGCATTGCAGGGACTCAAACCGCTCCACGATAATGTTACATTTACAGCAGAACTACCAGTTGTACGATCCAGTTGCCAATATTCACATGCGCTTACCCGATAGAGGCCGGAAGCTGTAATTCCTCCAAGCGCTGTCGCACTGCTTCGTTTGTATTCCGCGGTAAAGGCATCAGTGGCATTTGATGGCGCTGATATACTACAAGGCATATAACCGACAGTTGTCGCACCAACAGGAAATGTAAACGCATCTTTACCTATTTTCTTAACCGGGCCACTTACATAAGACGGAATAGTACCATTATTAGCGCCGGCCGCAGACGCACCACTATTAAATATCAAAAGATTTGAGGAAGAACTGGTGACAATACCAGCGGTGAATGTTCCGGCATTCTGGATAGTTGTTGATTTGTTCAGTGTTACACCACCTGCCGGTTTATTAACCGTAAAATTGTAAAAAATTGTAGACGTTCTGCCGCTTATGTTTTGATTGGCATTTCCGTTGAAAGTAACAGTTCTGGATCCTTGTACGAAGCTTCCATTGTTATTCCAATCACCACCTACATTGATATCGTGGCTATAAGTGCTTGCGTCGAGAGTACTGCCAATTGTCAGATTGCCTGCTATGGTGATATCGGAACGCAGGAGCACGCTTGTTGAATTGGCTACGCCGATCGTAAGATTATAAAAAGGAGCAACACTGGTTATCAAGAAAGGAAATAAGGTTGACGAAGAAACATTGCCGATTTGAATTGTTCCACCTGTTACGGAACAGGTGGTCGCATTGTTTATATAGTCTTCTGATAAAACACTTAAAGGCTGTAGTAATGTAATAGTGCCTCCGCTCATTGTAAAAGATGAGCTTGCTGAATGAATATCGAACGAAGCATAAATGCTCGCGATACTGTTAACGGTGTTGATTGTGACGCTGCCTCCGCTTTGACTATAATTGACTATGTCCGAGGTATTGCTGCACCTGAATTGCCCCGCGATATTAAGTGCGCCTCCATCTATTACTACATTCGCTCCGTTTTTGTATATAAGCGCATTATCGGCGGCATTACCAATATTGAGCTCTCCGGCAGAAATTTGTAATAAACCTGATACGGTAAAGCTTCCGTTTTGCGCTGTTATGGTTGTATATGCATTATTCAGCCATATACCCTCATCAGAATTGATAGTAGGGCTGGCGGTAGCAAAAAGGATGTTTGAGAAAGTAAAGCTTCCAGATAATTTGAAGATACCATCGGTAAGTTTAAGAAATCCGGCGGTAGCGGTAAAATCAGAGGAATTAATTTCAACGATATTGTTGTTGATTGATCCGGTATTGTTGACTTCGATTGTATAAAAGTCAGTGGTAGTACATGTGCCGCTTACAGTTTGATTACCGCTTCCATTAAATGTAACGTCTGCGGTAGCGCTGCTGATGTTCATATCAAACGTACCATTATTGATAAGGTTTCCGCCGATCAATAGACTATTTCCACCATCACCTGCAGTGCTTAATTTGCCGCCGGTATTAATTGTAATGTTACCCGTTATGGTTACGGTACGGTTGGTATTGTTATTGCCGATCGTAAGTGTGCCACTAATGGTAATACTTGAAATGCTGCTAGTGGTTACATCTATTGTTACTGTTTTACCAGACGGAATAATAACGTTATCACCGGCTGATGGTATGCCGTTTGGGCTCCATGTGCCGGCTGTATTCCAATTACCAGTTGTGGCAGTTCTGGTAGTCGCAAATAAATTTGTACCGCACATCAACAGAATAATCATGAGATAAAATGACAAAGAGCCATGAGGCAAATCTGCAGAAGGAGTAAACATCTTCAGCGTCCAGGGCAAAAACTTTTTTTTCATTCAGTACTGGATTTTATTATGCTTAATAGTATATACCTAGTATCTTTCTAAACAATTTTTGAAACAGCTTGCATCGTTAATTTTTTACGTAGGAAAAGTGGATGTACATTTCTTCATTACGATGTCAATTGTCCGGAATTTCAATCACGTATCCTGAAACATTTTCTTTCCAATTTGCCAGTGTTTATAATAATGTAAATGAATTAATACAAGTGCTGATTGTCATCAAGTTGAATTCAGTTAATTAATAAAACGCTGAGACAAATCTGTGACTTCACTTCTTTTGTCAGTATTTTCAGGATATTGCTGATAAATGGTGTTGACTTATCTCAATCAGGTATTCTTTCATTGGCTTATTTATTGTATATTACTTTTATAGACCTTCTGTTATTATTTATACATTACCGGTAGTGATATTGCCCGTCTAAAGTAATTCTCGCCACTGATGCAATTTGCTGGTAGACGTTCTAAACAATAATCTTGAAAGAGCATAAATCGATTAACCCTAAGAGTTAGTTATTAGTAAGGAAGATTAGATATTAAAATTTTTTATATGGGCAATTTTGATTTTGTAATTGAACCATTTGAAGAAATTATCGCGAGAATTGATAAATGGACTGCGGCGAAGCCCGACCCCAACCTTATCCCATTAAACGGAGACCCTGGTTTGCGTCATCTCATGGCCGTTGAAATTGAGAAAGGTTTTTTTATAAGGGCGAGAAATTATATGCTCAGGAAAGAGGCAAAATTTCCATTGACAACAACTGAATTGAATGGACAGATGTTCATGATTTCTGTTTTGCTTACACCAGACAGTATGTTGATTCAAACGGATTATGAATGGCCGGCCAGGCGAAAAACGATCAGAAAGGAAAAGAATGTTGTTCTTTTATCTACGGTTAGCGGTATTTCGTTCGTAGTAAAGGCTGGCGCGCCTGTTAAAGCAATGGACATGTGTTTTTCTTCATCGTGGTTGATTCAGCAGGTTCCATTACACAAAAGAGCGTCAGTTCAGTCTTTATTGTCACGGTGGGCCGGCAAAAGCGCTGTTTCATTTGCCGGGTTATCAATCGAGAACTATAAAATAGTGAACGATATGGTAGATAAGGTAAACAGCAGAGAACCTGAATTACTTTTTTTAAAATCGAGAGCATTAATGCTGATCAACGAACTGATCGAGAATGAAATTTCAGCTAAAGAAGAAAAAGCTGTGAATGTGCCGGCAAACCTGGCCACTATGGTAGAAATAGAAAAAAAGATCGGCTCATCGCCCGAACGCCCGATGCCCGATCTCAAGACCCTCGCCAGGGAATATTCATTGAGCGAGTCGACACTGAAGCGTCAATTCAAGAAGGTATATGGTAAGGCGATATACGAATATCACCTCTGCAAGAAAATGGAGCTGGCAAAAAGGATTATTTCTAATGGTGAACTGAGCGTTACTCAATTAGCTTACACACTGGGATATGAGAAAGTAAGCTCGTTTATAAAAGTATTTAAGAAGGAATTTGGCGTGTCGCCCGGTTTATTACGAAAGAATAAGGCAGACTTGTCGGCAAATAATTAGTCTTTCTTTCTTCTTCCTCTTTTCTCTTCCTGTATTACAAATGTCACGGGTTGTTTTCGATATGCTTTTACCTTTCTTCCATCTTGCTCTGCAGGAGTCCAGTCCGGAGATTTTCTGAGAATTCTCATTACTTCTGTTTCCATTCCATATCCGTGATGTGTCAACATCTTCAGGTCTGATACTTTACCATCTTTACCAACTATAAATTGTACCCACACAGTATAGGAACCCGCAGGCGCACCATGATCTACAGGTGTATTGGCATTTAAATTCTGTTCAAGAAACTGTCGCCAGGCGGTTTCGCCACCCGGAAATGATGCTTCTATTTCTACTTTATCAAAAATTTTTGAATCGGTACTGTCTGCTGCCGCAGTCGTTGTTTGAGCGAATAACTGATCTGGCAACGATAATAATGAAATAGCCAATAAAATTGCTAAACAAGCTTGCATGGTTTTCAGGCAATGAAAAATTCTCATAAATAAGATCTTTGTGATTTCGTTTCAATATAGAAAATACCTCTGACAAAACAGAATACTTTTAAAAAAACAAGACAAACTGGAATTGAAATGGCAATACACTTTATTAAACTTTTATTTTAATATCTTCGGCTGAAAAAATTGTCTATGCGTTTTAAACTTTTGTTTTGCCTTTCTCTATTTTTTTCAATCGCAGTATGTGCTCAATCGCCAAACATATGGTCAAAGGAAAAAGCCAATGCATGGTACAAAAAGCAAGGTTGGCTTGTTGGCGCTGATTTTTTGCCAAGTACTGCGATTAATCAGCTAGAGATGTGGCAGGCAGAAACGTTTGATCCGGTTACTATTGACCGCGAATTGGGATGGGCGCAAAATATCGGTATGAATGTAATGCGTGTTTACCTTCACGATCTTGCATGGAAAGAAGATGCAAATGGTTTCAAAAGGAGGATGAAAAAATATCTTGAGATCGCATCAAAGCATAAGATCAAAACATTGTTTACAATTTTTGATGATTGCTGGAATCCTGATCCCGTCGTTGGTAAACAACCAGATCCAAAACCAGGCGTACATAATAGCGGATGGGTGAGGAGTCCGGGAAAATCTGTTCATGAAGATCCTTCACAATGGGGCTATCTCGAATCGTATGTAAAAGATATCCTTACAACATTTAAGAATGATAATCGGATCTTAATGTGGGATTTATACAATGAACCCGGAAATAGCAAGTATGATGAAGGTTCATTTTCGTTGTTGAAAAAAGTCTTTGCATGGGCATGGGCCGTTCGTCCTTCGCAACCTCTAACGGCGGCAACATGGGCTGATTATAAAAATCTGAATGCATTTCAATTGGAAAGCTCTGATGTAATCACCATTCATAATTACAACGACGCTGCTGATCTTGAAAAAGAATTAAAAGAAAAAACAGCCCTGGGTAGACCAGTTATTTGCAGCGAGTACATGGCGAGGCCCAGAAACAGCCGTTTCAAAACACATCTTCCGATTTTTAAAAAATACAATGTTGGCGCTATTAACTGGGGACTGGTAGCTGGTAAGAGCAACACGATCTATCAATGGAGCAAACCGATACCCGATGGATCAGAGCCAGAACTATGGTTTCATGATGTTTTCAGAAAAGATGGTACACCATACGATAAAAGCGAAACAGATTTCATCAAGACAATTACCGCTAAATAGAAGTGAATTTCTGTTTAGCCGTTCGTGACTGAAAACAATCTCTGTGAAATAAATTTGCAGCCCGAACTAATGCTTGTCACTTTATGCAATTATAAACAGGATCAATAACAAATGAAAGTAACAATTATTGGCGGTGGAGTTATCGGGTTGTGCAGTGCATACTATCTCAGTAAGAATGGCTATAAAGTAACAGTTATCGAAAGAAACGATATTACTGATGGATGTTCCTTTGGTAATATGGGCTATATTTCTCCAAGCCATTTTATTCCGCTGGCAACGCCGGGTATTATTAAACAGGGATTAAAATGGATGATGAGTTCATCCAGTCCGTTTTATATCAAACCAAGATTAAATCTTGACCTGGTTAATTGGGGATTAGCGTTTCGCAGTAGCGCCAATGGAAAAAAAGTAGAAGAAAGCGCACCACATCTCAATAACCTTTTACAGTTAAGCCGCGCTTTAATGAGTGATTTGAAGAACGAGTTACCTCCGTTCAGCATGGTAGAGAAAGGATGCTGGATGTTGTATAAAACGGAGAAGACGGGCGATCATGAGAAACATCTTGCAGAACAAGCACATCAGTTTGGATTAAAAACGATAAGCTGCAATCAAAGCGAGATTCAGAATTATGAAAAAGAAGTGGAGGTGAATGTTGCTGGTGGCGTATTGTATCTCGACGATTGTCATGTAGAACCCGGTAGCTACATGCGGGCATTGTATAATTATCTTAAAAATGCCGGCGTTACATTCTGGTTAAACTCAGAGGTAAAAAGTTTTGAAAAAAGTAATGATAGAATAAGCGCTGTAATTACAAACAACGGCAAAGTAGAAACGGATGAATTGTTAATTGCAAACGGATCCTGGCTACAGGAAGTGTCAAAATTATTGAGTGTAAAAATATTGATGCAACCGGGAAAAGGATACAGCATTGTGTACAATGATCTGCAAAAAAATCTTTTATTTCCATCTATATTGGTTGATGATCGTACAGCTACTTCGCCGATCGATCGCTGGCTGCGTATCGGGGGCACTATGGAATTGAGCGGGCATAGCGATAACATTTTACCAAAGCGGGTAATGGCGATTTACAATGCCTTTAAAAAGTATTACCCATCTATGCAGTTGCCGGTACCGGATACTTCAAAAGCATGGTTTGGTTATCGCCCTGTGTCGCCGGATGGCATGCCATATATCGGTCGTCATAATAAATATCAAAACCTTACCTATGCCGGTGGGCACGCGATGTTGGGAGTATCGGCTGCCAGTGGCACGGGTCACCTTATCAATGAAATAATTTCTCAAAAGAAAACCTCTATCGACATTTCTGCGTTTAATCCTGAAAGAAAATTCTGAGGTGAGTTGTCGGGTGTGAGTGGTGAATGGTCAATAGTCAATGCAGACGATTGACCATTGATGATAGATAACTGACTGGAGAAAATACTTTGAGCCTCGTTGCCTGGAGCCTCGATGCTTTCTCCTTATTGCCTTCTCTCCGTATCTTTAAATAAAATCGTAGTTATGAACCAGCATATCAAACCAGGCTTTTTACTCGCAATCTTATTTTTTTCTTCCTTAATCGTTGGTCATTCACAAGAGCATCGGCTTGTGAAAAAATGGGCTACCGATACATTATTAAAAGTACCTGAATCAGTATTATATGATGCAGGAAACCAGGTTTTATATTGCTCCAATATTGATGGTACAGATCCCTGGGGCGCTGATGGAAAAGGTTCCATTGGTAAGGTAGGCCTGGATGGAAAAATTATTGCTGTTGATTGGGTTACTGGTCTGAATGCTCCAAAAGGTTTGGGGTTATACAAGGATAAATTGTACGCTGCTGATCTGAACAATGTAGTCGTTATTGATATTAAAGCGGCAAAAATCTCTGAGACAATAAATATAGACGGAGCCGAAGGCCTGAATGATATTACTGTCGATAAGAAAGGCGTCGTTTATGTATCGGATAGCAAAACAAAAAAGATATTCAGAATCGTAGAAGGAAAAGCCGAGCTATACCTTGATAACCTGAAAGGACCTAACGGCGTATTAGCTGATGGAGACAAATTTTTATTGTTAGATAATGGCGGCTTATACAAAGCTGGCGCCGACAAATCGCTGACAAAAATTACCGATGGCATGGAAGGCGGTACAGACGGTGTGGAGAATGTAACTGGTAATGACTACCTTGTTTCATGCTGGGCCGGCGTTATCTGGTATGTAAAAGGAGATGGGACAAAGGAGAAATTATTGGATACACGGGATCAGAAAATCAATAGCGCCGATATCGGGTATGATGCGAAGAAAAGGATCGTGTATGTTCCTACCTTTTGGCGAAATGGTATCATTGCATACGAGCTGCAGTAACAGAAAGTTAAAATTCGCTGGCGAACATTTTTTCAAATCAACTGTTTCTATTTTTATAGCTGATTATGGACTGTATTGTTACCAAACTGCCTTACCGCGACACAAATTATTTTTCCAAAATCGTATTGGATTATCTCGATCAACCGGCCAACCTTTCGTCTTTTTTTGATCAGTCTCCCACATTGGAAGGAATTAAAAAGGCTATAGAACAAAAAAGAAAGCAACCTGTCAATCGTGAAGTATTAGTCGGGGAATTAAAAAAACAATACGCTGATCTTAATTCGGAGGCGGCTGTTGAAAGAAATATTGAAGCGCTTTTATCAGCAGGTACGTTTACCATAACAACAGCTCATCAACCCAATATATTCACCGGTCCACTTTACTTCTTATACAAGATTCTGCATGCAATTAAGCTAGTCGAATACCTCAACCATTCATTACCGGGAAATAAGTTTGTACCGGTATATTATATGGGCTGCGAAGATGCGGATCTTGATGAA
Organism: Chitinophagaceae bacterium; assembly: GCA_049840875.1. GTDB lineage: Bacteria > Bacteroidota > Bacteroidia > Chitinophagales > Chitinophagaceae > JAFDYH01. Next base: position 151,369 of record JASGJE010000020.1, read on the forward strand.
TTGGGACATCTTTTCCTGGAAGGGGATAAGCTAAGTTGGAATACAAAACAAAAAGGCGCGGTTGGCCATATGTTGGTTGATAAAGAGCTGCTGAAATTAATAGACGAAATGGAAGCGCCTCTGAGCGGTGAGCCATTTGGGGAAGAAGTTGTTGCTCTTTTGCGGGATAGTTATAAAGAAGGTGATTTAATTCAAAATGCAACATTTAGGATTGTTCATGCTTTATTCGGCCGTTTCGGTCTTGTTGTTTTAATCCCGGACAATGCCGCATTAAAAAGACAGATGATTGAAGTGTTTAAAGATGACTTATTAAATCAACAGCCTTCAGCAATCGTAGGTGATACATCTGCAAGATTAAATGAGCTATACAAGGTTCAGGCAAATCCGAGAGAGATTAATTTATTTTATCTGAAGGATAATATTCGTGAAAGAATTGAAATAAAATCCGGAAGATATGAGGTATTGAATACGGACATCTCTTTTACTAAAGAAGAATTGCTGGTTGAATTAGATAGAAACCCAGAACGGTTCAGTCCAAATGTAATTCTGCGTGGTTTGTTCCAGGAAACCATTCTGCCGAATATTATTTTCATTGGGGGAGGAGGAGAACTGGCTTACTGGCTGCAATTGAAGGATCTGTTCGATCATTACAACGTGTGTTACCCGGTATTATGTCTTCGCAATTCATTTTTAATTATTGAAAAGAAATGGCAGGAAAAAATCGATAAGCTTGATTTTAATCCTGCCGATTTTTTTTCGGGTGAACAGGGCTTGCTGAATAAACTGGTAACAAGAGATTCAAAACATGAAGTTAAGTTGAATGGTTCATTGATACAGGTGGAGGAGCTTTATGATAATTTCAGAAAGCAAGCTGCTGAGATAGATGAGACATTAGCTCCGCATGTCGATGCATTGAAGACAAGAACGATACAACGCCTGCAGGAATTGGAAAAGAAAATGCTTCGAGCTGAGAAAAGAAAATTTTCAGACCAGCAACGACAGATTCAAATTATCAGGGAAAAACTTTTTCCGAAGAATAGTTTGCAGGAGAGAATTGATAACTTCAGCTCGTACTATGCAAAATGGGGAAAAGACTTTATTGATAACTTATACCGGCATTCGCTAACATTAGACAATGAGTTCGTTATTCTTTCTGAAAAATAGAATGCCATCAATCAATGTTATCGTACTACCATTCCATTCTGATCTTTTACAAATAAGTAAGTGTCAGGGTCAACAAATTCATTCACTTGTAATTCAATCGCTGTCGCTTTACCATTAGCCACGGTAAATTTTGCGGGGTAAATGCCATAGGCAATATTGTTGTAAGTAATCCTGAACGTATTGTTGTTCATATATTCCATATAGCCCAGCAATTCCGGGTGATGCTCGAAATGACAAATCAATAAGTCGCCGCTCTTGGCAATAATTACTTTCCCATAAACTGTATTTACATACTCACCGGTAAAATCTTCTAATTTAATATCAGGTTGATTTTTCTTATCAACGCTATCTTTCATGGCAGCGAGTTCATTGTCTTTTTTTATCTTATTGGCGACAAAAAACTGGTATTGAAAATCGCTTCGATCGCTATAAGGTACATTCAGGTAAGCATCCAGTATCTGGTATCGCAACGCTTCAAAGAAACTTTGATTGTCGTTGTTGGTGAGAATTGTTATTCCCAATTTTTCTTCAGGCACAAAACATACATTGGTAACGTTGCCAAATGCGCCGCCTGTGTGCCAGTATACCTGTTTGCCCGCGTAGTCAGTCATAAAAACGCCAAGGCCATAAGCACGCATATGCGTTGGATAATAAGGCGATTTTCTGCTGCCGACTATAATGTTTGCGTCTCTTGTTTTTTGCAAAACAGGCCACGGTAACACTTGCTTTCCTTCATATCGGCCGCTATCCAGTTGCATCAATATCCATTTGCTAAGATCGTTTACATTACTGACCATACTTGTCGCCGGTCCCAGGTTATCGACATGATCAAAAGGAATAACGGTAAGATTGCTGTATAAATTATTGTGAGGCTTAGCCACGTTATTACGTAGCGGAAGATCTTCCGTATTCATATAAGTATTGCTCATGCCCAGTGGCTGCAGAATGTTTTCTTTTACATAGTTTTCCCAGCTTTCACCCGTTACTGATGCCAGTATTTCACCCGCAACCATGAATGCCGAATTGCAGTAACCATAATCCTGCCTGAACACGCCGGTTGGCTTCAGATACCGCATCTTCCAGATGATTGAATCTTTTGGCAGATTAGAATTCCAGAATGTAAAATCGCCCTGGAAAGTTTTTGTACCGAGCCGATGGCAAAGCAGATCTGTTATTGTTACCAGCTCTGTAGTTTTATTATCGTACAAAGTGAACCATGGAATGTACTTCGTTACCTTATCATTCAGCGATAATTTTTTCTCGTAATCGAGCTTGGCCATCGATGTGCCGGTAAACAATTTGGAGTTTGACGCAATAATGAAAAGTGTGTTCTCATCTACTTTGTCAGGTTTGCCAATTTCGCGAACGCCGTAACCTTTTTTTAACACCACTTTTCCATCTTTCACTATTGCTATCGATAGTCCGGGAATTTGCCATTGTTTCATTCCTCGTTCTATGTAGCTATCAAGACTGTCTGTAATGAAGGAAGGAGTTTGTGCAAAAAGGGTAACAGAAAAAAATAGTATAAATCCGGTGCCAATCAACCGTTTCATGAATATTCTTTTTTGTGAAGATAAGGCAAAGTGAAAAATAGTTGCATTTTGGAGGAAAGTCGTGAAGTCCGGAGTTCTTAGTCGGTAGTATGCAGTTTTCAGTTCGCAATTTGCAACTTCAATACGGGAATGTTATCGATTAAAAAAGCCACACTTCAAAAGATGTTTTGATTGTGGCTTCAAAGATTGTAATCACGTGTTTCTTTCCTGTTAATCCTGAATATCCAATAAATCCCGGTTCAGACAACTAATGCCCGAATGTAAACCTTGCTGTAAACGCTAATGCTGCCGGTTCAAAATTGATATCCTGTACCAGGTTTAGTTCAGGTTTCCAATCCAATGAAATATTCAATGGTATTTTGTCAAACTTATAATCCAAACCTGCTACGCCCTGTGCGCCAAAGTATGTATTTCGTTCTTCAATCTTTTTTTCCGGATTGTATTCTTTGCTGAAACCGAGATATCCGCCGGCGCCATAAAACCATTGCAGTCCTGCAGTGCCAATAGGTTGATGAAATTCAAGCAATGCGCCAAAAGCAAGAGGATCACCAAAGGATACTAGTGCTTCGATAGCAGCACGGCTATTCATAAAATATTTAAATGAAACAGAATTGTTAACGATGGCTGGCGCACTGCTAAGTCGAACACCGATTGCCATTTTGTATGCTGGTTGATCGCCGGTCGGTTCTTTTACTACAGCAACATCCTGTGCAGAAACGTGCTTGGTTAAAAGAAATGCGGTGAAGAGTGCAAGGGTAACTGTGCTTCTTTTCATAACTGATTGTTGTTTGTTTACGGGGAAACGAAAAGAATGCTGGTAAATTTTAAAGAAAATGTAAAAGCAGTGTTATGGAAAATGTAAAGCAGGAGAAGAAAATTAAAAAGTAAAAATGAAAAACGGTGACAACTGAGCGGATATCTTTATTAAACATTTTCGGGTTTACGATAAGCGAGGTCTGTGTGTTGGTGGCCTTCTCCTTAGGAGAAGGTCGGGATGAGGCCGCCTTCTTACTCAAACAATTCATACTTCGTCTTTGGTCTTCTTGCTTCGAGCCATTTGAAACTTGACAAACGCATGTCTTCAGGCTTTTTTTGTCGTATTGGCCATAGTGTACCTTTTACCGAACTGCGGAAGACAACTCTTTCAATCTCTTTCAATTTGAAATAAACATCCATTATATCAGATTGTGACTGGTTGATACCGGTATATGCGCTGTCTTTATCCTGCATGAAATAAATACATTCTGCTGAACCTTTTGCCCGCACAGAATCAATTTCACCGTCGAGAAAATAAGCATCCATCCGTGAAGACTTTATCTGGTTGAAGGCTTCTTTCTCCAAATGATTTACTAAAAAGCTATTATTCCAAACTTTCAGATGGTCTGGCTGTTTGTTTTTTGTTACCATAAAGATGGTGTCACCGGTAATCTGGCTGCCTTTTGACCATACAATCGGATCTTTAAATAAACGGAATGTAGAATCGTGAAATGAATAAAACATACTATCACCAACGGCCTGCATTGAATCGGAATAGATACGTACATGACTATATCCTTCGAAATACCGGTTTGTACTATCGGTTTCTTTCAGATCTACTACAGTTGCCCCGGTCAGTTCATTTTTATTTGCAGTCGTATCACTCGCAGGTTGTACCGGTATTGCAAGCTTTTGTTTGCCGCGTTTTTCTTTTTTTGATAAACTGATTTTGGGGTTCAATGTGGAATCTTGCTTAGACACTGCCGCAATCTTAATTGTAGAATCAACCGGTTTCGGCATCGCCTTATTCAACGAATCAGTTTTTATCAACGCCGTTTTATCTGCCAGCGTATCGTTTTTAGATAACGAATCAATTTTGATAGCGAGTTTATTGCCGGTAGAATCGTGCTGTATTAATCCGGTATCCTTTTTTGAAACAGAATCATTCACAATTGCGATGCTGGATTTTATTGTCGAGTCATTATTGTGAGCAGAATCCAGCTTCGCATTTATTTTACCAATCGCTGATGAATCTATTTTTGAAGTGCTGTCTTTCCTAAAGGATGCAGGTGTTGTATTCAGATCTGTTAACCGTGCCGAAAACAAGGTATCAGCTGTGACATAAATAGAGTCTGATTCTTGTTTAATGATCATGATAGGCTTTACTGTTGCGAGTATCGCTTCCGTTTTTCTGTTACGGAATATTTTGTCAGCATAAATGGTAGTTCCATTCACTGAATCAACAACTACCGCGCTTCCGAGAGCTTCTGAAATTCCGGTCGAATCATTAAATGCGATTCGTCTTCCTCTTACAGTGGTCTTTCCATCTTGGACAACCGGGAAGTCACCAAATTCTGCTTTTCCTTGTTTTAAATCATAGTATCCGCTTTTCGTTGTTATTTTTCGCTTACTACTGTCAATGATTACCGTTTCTGTGATAAAACGTACTGTTTCAAATGCGGTGCTGTATAATAATGAATCTGCAGTTAACCGGTAAGCCGGATCAACCAGTACAACATTCTTTTTAAAATAAACATCCTTCAGGTCAGCATAGTAAATTCCTTCCTGGCTGGTGAGTACAGATTTTTTATTTTTTACAGTCCCTCCCTTCGTATAAGTTCCCACTTTTGTATTCATGTCGTAATCCATATCCGGCGTTGTCAATTCACCATGACCATCGGTGAGTTTTACATTGCCATTAAAATATGCCTTCTTGGTTTGGGTGAGATAACGGAGATAGTCTGAATAGATGTCAGTCGTATCCGAATCATTGATATGTACGTGTCCAAATGCTTCGAATACTTTTTTGAGATTATCAATAACACAACTGTCGCAATAAAATAAACTTGTTCCCTGCTTCAGCCTTACATCACCAACCAATATCTGGAGGTCTGTTGTATCATTCGGCTTTTTAAGATTCAGTTTGTTGCTATGTAATATCTCGACAATTCTGGTTGTATCACCGGCAACAGTTGTTGTAGTTCTCGGTGCGTTGGGATTATTTTGTTGTGCGGAAACGATCTGCAGATTTCCCAGCAGTATTAAAAAGACGATACAATAATAAGTAAGCTTCCTGTGCATTTTTAATTTGCCCTTGCGGAGAGAGTATCTTTTACCGTTGGCGAATTTAAAGGGCCGGTTTTATCTTTTTTGCCAAACACAGAAATATTAACATAGCGTTTCGGGTGTACGCGGATATCATCCAATAACAACTCTGCGCTTGCAATAGTATTTGTTAATTTATTATACACTGTTTTATCATTCATCAATGCACCAAGCGTGCCATTCGGGCTATTTACTTTTTGCAGAATCTGTTTCAATTCTGTAATGGCACCTTTAACGGAATCCAACGTCTGATTCAACGGGAGGTTTGCAAACTTCTTCGCCAGCATATTGGCGTTTGATATAAGCGCTGTGATGCTGTCGTTATTCTTTTTTAAATTACCGGTTACAGATGATGCATTGCTCAATGTTTCATTCAACGGCCCGTTTTTATCATTTACCAATGCTTTTAATGAATGACTTGCATCTTTCAGGTTAGCCAGTATCTGGCTGATATTTCCTTTCGTATTCGGATCGAGAATGCGATTGATACCACCCAATGTGACTTTTAAGGAATCAATCACATCTTTTATTTTGATTAAAGCCGGGCTTAACTGCGATTTTACATCGCCCAATATACCATTATCAATTTTAGTAGCCAATGTATCACCTTCGGCCATGTTTTCTTTTGCATCACCTCTTTCAATTACGATGCTGGATGAACCGATAAGGCTTGCGGAAATATAAGCAACTGAGTTCTTTGGAATGTTTACGTCTTTAGTGAGATTGATTGTAACGACGATGCCGGTAACATCTTTGTCTTTCGGAGCAAGATTATACACCGTACCAATCGGCAGGCCGTTAATTTTTACCGGGTTTGATTTTTCCAGTGAACCGAGATCAGTAAAGACTGCATAGATATTCGTGCTGTGCGAGAATACGTTTTTCCCTTTCAAGAAATTAAATCCCGTAATCAGTAACGCAAGCGCTACCACTGCTAACACACCAACTTTTGTTTCGTTATTGATCTTCATGTAATACAGGTTTATTCAAGGGTGACCGAATTCCTGGTCCGTTTATTTTACCAATCAGCCGCCAAATTAATAAAAAACGGCCACGAATTCAGTAATCAGGGCATTTTTAAAAGCCACAACATGTGAATAAAGGGGTAATAAAGAACACGTTAATTAAACAAGAAGCGGGATGTATAAGTTCAGTTATTTCGTCACAGCGTTTCTTTTTCTTTCTTTTTCGTCAAACATTTCAAGAAAGGCCTTATTGATTTTTGCGTTTGATGTACTGTCTGGCTGATTAACAACCGGCTGTTGCGGCTGCTCATTATTTACTTTTCCTTTTTCCAACCATGCGATATATGTTTTCACAGCATTGACTACACAGGTAGCGATTTCTTTCTGACCATCTTTGCTATTAAGATAATCTTCTTCTTCTTTATTGGTGAGATAGCCGGTTTCTACCAGTACGCTTGGCATTGCAGTTGCCTGCAGTACCCAAATGCCCACCTGCCGTTGTTGCTGGCCACGGCTCGTTCTGCCGGTTTTATAAAATTCATCTTCCACAAAACCAGAAAGAGTAGCGCTGCGTTTGAAAAATTGTTTGGTCTTCAGCAAAGACAATGCGATGAATTCAGGAGAGTTGGGATCGATGTCGCCATAGTTTTCTTTGTAATTATCTTCTTCCATCATCGCCGCATTTTCACGAACGGCTACTTCTTTGTCTTCATTCTTGTGTGCACCCCATATATAGGTTTCTGTACCTTTTGCAGGACTTGGCGTTGTCCAGTAACGATATTCAGGAACTCTTTTTTTTATGGTTCTTCTCTTTTTCCCTTTACCGACTGTTTGTGTAATTGTTTTGGTGCCGATTCTTTCACTATGTCGCACCGGAGGCATCGCATTGCAGTGGATAGAGATAAAAAGATCTCCTTTATTTTCATTCGCTATCTCGGCACGTCGATGCAGGTCTACAATGTTTTCATCTGGTCTTGTTTCTATTATTTTTACATCGGGTAACGCGTCTCTCAATTGAGCAACGAGTTCTTTTGCTACTGCAAGACAGATATCATCTTCGTACGAATAACTTCCTTTGGCACCGTTATGATTTCCATTCGCCATAATACCATGCCCGGCATCTACTATCAGAGTGCGGAGCGCTTTTTGTTTCGTACCATGGGGAATAAAAGAAAACAAAAGCGGTGAAATAAAAACAGCCGTAAAAAAGAAAAGCGACTTTTTTATCATGCCTCAATATACTTTATTAATTGCTAACACCCGATGCCGAAGATGTAGTTTTTGATTCCAGTCTTTGTTTATACGATCTGAATGCGTTCATTATATCAGTTACCATTTCTTCCTGGCCCTGGTCACTATTGATATATTGTTCTTCTTCTTTGTTTGAAATAAAACCTAACTCAACCAATACGCTTGGCATACCTGTAGCTTGCAGTACCCAGATGCCTTCGTCATTTCGTTGTTTTACACCTCTGTCCACACGGCCTCTTTTTGCAAATTCTTTCTGGATCATGTCAGCGAAAATCAGGCTTTTCTTAAAGTATTGCTGTGCATAGATCAGCATTCTTGCCTTTTCCGCAGGATCAGATGGATCTGGTAATTGCACCGCGCCGGTTGAATCAATCTCTCCTGTGTAATCATTGTTCTTTGCGATAGAACTGGTTTTAGCTTCCGTTCTGTCGGCCGCCCATATATAGGATTCGGTGCCATGTGCTACATTTTCTCTCCACACATTTGCGTATTTGTATTCGTAATAAACTTCTTTTACCTTTTTCTTTTTTCGCTTAACCATTCTCGTTTTGCGAATACGTTCGGTAACGACTTTTTCGTACCAGCCACCCGCTTTTTTGCCAGCCGAATTGCAATGAAACGAAAGAAAAAGGTCACCGCCGGATGCGTTTGCAAGGTCTGCACGGTAGTTTAAATCATCTCTCAATGTTGTTTTATTACCAGCATTCGCATCGGTTGTTCTTGTATAAATAACTTTGATATCGGGGAATTCTGCCTGTAACGCCTGGCCGAATTTTAACGCTACAGATAGGCTGACTTCTTTTTCTAATGATTTCAATCCTTCAGCGCCGGAAAAATCGCCTCCGTGACCGGGATCGATGATAATTGTTCTTATTGTAGCCTTTGGAGATTGGGAAATTTTATAGCTGGGTACAAATGAAAAAATGGCTGGTAGCGTAAATAGAAATACCGAACAATAAACGATCTTTTTTATCATTTATGCTTTTATTTAGTGGGTTAGTCGGAATCTTCACAAATAGTTTAGGCCTGAAACAATTATTTTTGTCGCACCCGTATGAATAAACTCCGCAAATTTAGTTTAAAATATCTGTTTGCCGGAACACTAACTGCTGCTTTCCTGCTGTTTATAACGTGGGAATCACTGGCGGGACATGTACGGGTAAATAATTTTTACAGCGCTTTAACAAGTGCTGACACCAGCAAGCCGCTATCATCAACTGATACGGTTCCCCCGCGGCAAAAAGACTCTGCGCAAAAATCAATTATCAACGATACAATACCGGTAAAGCCGGTTGATTCATTAACAAATGATTCTACCAGGCTCAAATCGGATAGCCTCATCCGTCATGATTCAGTTGTGATTGATACTTTTTCGCTGAAGATGTCAAAGGATTCATTAGATGCACCCGTATATTATGAAGCAGAAGATTCTGCCGTAGTATTGATGAAGGAGCAGAAGATTATAATGTACGGTAAAACAAAAACCGATTATAAAGACATAACGGTTACTGCGCCGAAAGTACAAATGGACCAGGTAACTCAATTGGTAACAGCAATCGGAACAAAAGACAGTGCCGGCAATTCCATTGAACGTGCCGTTTTCAAGCAAGGCGACCAGGAATACCAGATGGATACTTCCGTATTCAATTTTAAAACACAGAAAGGAATAACTAAAAATACGTTCACGCAGCAGGGAGATTTATTTGTGAATGGTCAGAACATCAAAAAATATGACACCAACACGATTTTTATAAAAAGCGGAATTTTTACAACCTGTAATCTTGATGATCCTCATTTTGCTTTCCGTGCCGGTAAAATGAAAGTGATTAATAAAAAGCTGGCTGTATTCGGTCCCGCACACCCGGAGTTTGAAGGAGTTCCTATCCCTGTATATATTCCATTTGGTTTTTTTCCATTGTCACAAGGTCGCCATTCAGGTTTACTGCCTCCTCAATTTACCACCAATGATCAGTTTGGTATTGGTCTTACCAATATGGGTTACTATAAAGTCTTTAATGATAACTGGGATGCTAAAATTTATGGTGACGTCTATTCATATGGTGGATGGACCTTTAACCTGAACCCTACATACTATAAACGTTATCGGTATCGTGGTAATTTTACATTTACTATTCAAAATACGAAGTACAATTTTAAAGGTGACCCTGACTATAACGTTAACCGTAGTTATCACATCACCTGGTCGCATAGCGTAGACAGTAAAGCGAAGCCGGGACAAACATTTTCTGCCAATGTAAATGCAGGTTCTACAAAATATAATCGCAACGTATTAAACAGCGTAGCGTTAAATTTTCAGAATACGACGAGTTCTTCCATCGCATATTCAAAAACATGGCAGGGCAAACCTTATAACTTAACGGCGAGCCTGAACCACAGCCAGAATAATTCACAACACATCATTAATCTTAGTTTGCCTAACGTAGGGTTTACAGTGAATACATTATATCCGTTTCAACCAAAAGAAATGACAGGCCCTGCAAAATGGTATGAAAAGCTGGGGGTTGGTTATAATGGCAACTTCCGGAACCAGGTTTCCTTTTATGATACCGTAAATTCAAAAGTAGTTTACGGCAAATCAACAATTCAGCACCTGTTAGATACATTGCAATGGGGCGGCCAGCATTCAATTCCGATTTCACTTTCTCTGCCTCCTATTGCAGGTGGTTCGATTGTTGTATCGCCCGGTGTCTCCATGAGCCAGATTATTATTTCAGGTAAAGAACACCGCCAGTGGAATGATGTTACAAAGCAGGTTGATACTACGTTTACAAAAGGACTTTTCACAGATCAGACGGTGAACTTCAGCCTCGGCCTAAGTTCAGCCTTGTTCGGAACATATCAATTTAAAAACTCCAAAGTTGTAGCGATACGACATGTTATACGGCCAACGCTTTCATTAACGTATAAACCAGATTTGGCAAAGGCGCATTGGTATTCATTACAAGCTGATACAACAGGTCGTAAAATACGTGTGCCGGAATTCAGGCGAAGCATGTATGGTTATAATTCAGAAGGAAGGTTTGGAGGATTAACCTTTGGTTTTGATAACAATCTTGAAATGAAAGTGCGAACGAAGGATACTACCGGTGAAAATAAAACGAAGAAGGTAAAATTGATTGACGGATTTGGATTTACATCTGGCTATAACTTCTTTGCTGATTCACTGAAATTACAGCCATTTAATATCTATTTCCGAACGAATCTTTTTGATAAAATAAACATAACTGCTAACACAGTGCTTGATCCTTATGAAAGGGATAAGTATGGAAATGACATTAATAAATACGCCTGGCAAAACGGAGGCTTTAGTCTCGGTCACATTTATTCGGGGTCATTATCAATGTCTACAAGCTTTCAGAGTAAACCAAAAGATCAGAAGAAAGACGATGAACGAAAGGCGCAAATGGCTCAGTTGACGGATCCAAATGTAATTGCAGATCAACAGCGGTTGCTGGAATATATGCGTCAGAACCCTGCCGAGTTTGTTGACTTCAATGTACAATGGTCTATCAATCTTGGCTTTTCCCTGAATTTTACAAGAACGCAGAAATCTGACTATAGCGGTTATTTAACCAATATTTATTCTAACCTGAATTTCGGCGGAAGCTTTAACCTGACACCGAAGTGGAACTTGTCATCCAACGGATATTATGATTTTAAAACGATGAAACTGCAAACGTTGACAATGGCTATATCCCGCGATATGCACTGTTGGCAAATGTCTATCAATGTTACTCCTGTCGGGCTTTATCGTACATTCAGTATTACGATCAGTCCCAAAGCGTCCGTGTTGCAAGACCTTCGCATTAACAGAAACCGTTCGTTCTCGCGTTAATTGTTATTTGCCGTGTAATAATTCTGCATTGTTGTAAATACTTTTTCCTTTAATTGATTGAAGGATTCTCCGGGTATCGGTTCAATTGCCGGAAGAAAATGTATCTGCATGCTGTGCGGCCAGAAATAAAATGTTTTATTGGAAGGAAGAATACCGCGGGTATGAAATATTAATGAAGGAATAATTGCTTTGCCGGAATTAACCGCCAGTTTAAAAGCGCCATCATGAAAATTATTCAATGGCTTTTCTGAAACATTTCGCGTGCCTTCGGGGTAAATACACATGTGCAACCCCATGTTCAGCGTCTCTTTCATTTTTACATAACTATCCTTGCGGCTCGCATCGCTTTTACGATCTACCAATACGCTTCCTATTTTATACAATACGCCAAACAATGGCACTTTTGCCAACTCAACTTTAGCAATCGTTTTATTTCCGCCGGGAATAGAAGGAGAGGAGATGGGAATATCCATGAATGAATTGTGATTACAGACAACGATATATGTTTCCCCTTTTTTAAAGTTCTCTTTTCCTTTTACAGTTAAAGGACAACCAATAATCGTCAGATAAATTCTCATCCACTCTCTCGCCATACTGATAAAGCGCCTGTTTCGTTTCGGATCTTTATGAAAATAACAGAATAGAAAAAAAGGAATGAAAAAGATGAGCATAGTAATTACAAACCATATCAATCCCCATATTGCAAATACACGAGCCAGTATTTCTTTTATTAGTTTCATTTTTTAAGCATTAAAAAGGCAACGAGGCATTGAGGCACAAAGGCAACAAGGCACAAAGTCTTATAGCGGTTATATATTTTTCACTTTTCACGTTTCGTTTTTCACTTATATCCTCCAGTCAATAGGATCAATTTTCTTACTCGTTAAAAAAATATTCGTCTTTGAAAAATGTTTGCAACCTAAAAAACCTGCATGAGCTGATAGAGGGGACGGGTGAGCCGCTCTGAGGATGTGATGTTTACTCTCGTCAATGAGCACACGCTTTTCCTGGGCGAATTTTCCCCACAAAAGAAAAACAACATTTTGTTTTAATTCTGAAATCCTCCGGATCACAGTATCTGTAAATTCTGCCCAACCGATTTTCGCATGGCTCATCGGTTCGCCCGCTCTCACGGTTAATGATGCATTAAGTAAGAAAACTCCTCTTTCTGCCCACGGCGTAAGATTGCCGGTTCTGGGTATCGGCATTCCTATATCATCATGTAGTTCTTTAAAAATATTAATGAGCGAAGGTGGTGGAGGAACACCATCCTGCACAGAAAAACAAAGGCCATGCGCCTGGCCCGGACCATGATACGGATCCTGCCCGAGAATAACGGCTTTAACAGTATCAATGGGAGTTTTATTAAAGGCATTAAATATCAGACTACCTGGCGGATAAATCGTTTTCCCCTGAGCTTTTTCTGTTTTTATGTGTAAGGTGATTTGTTGAAAATAGGGTTTATTGAATTCAGTCTTTAATACTTCTTTCCATGAAGGTTCGATCTTTACATCCATACGATGATAAATGTTTTACCGCCTGAAGGTAAGCAAAAGAAAAGCCGCACAAGTAGAAGCCATTGCCCTAATTTTATAACAATAAACATTTCTGCATGAGCCTTAAGCTGAAATACAGGCCTATAATATTTTCAATGTTATTGGCCATTGGTTATTGCCTGTTTGCTTCATTCTGTTTTTCTTCAAATAAAATTTCTAAAAAGCAAATAAGCAACGAAGCAAAAGAAAAAGATCGTTTCCATGTATTGGCATTGTATGAAAATGGCGGCCATCATGTAGCATATTCTGCTGCTGCGAAAATCTGGCTGAATCAATTAGCCAGTGAAAATAATTTTACAATCGATTACATTCAAAAACCCGATACAATTACCGAATCATTTCTTGCGAAATATCAGTTGTTTATTCAACTGGATTATGCTCCGTATGCGTGGGGAGAAACGGCGATGAATGCTTTTCAGAAATACATCGAAGAAGGAAAAGGCGGATGGATTGGCTTTCATCATGCTACATTGCTCGGCGAGTTTGATGGTTACCCTATGTGGAATTGGTTTCATGATTTTATGGGCGGCATCCGGTGGAAAGATTATATCGCTGATTTTGCTGAAGGAACGGTGAATGTGGAAGATAAAAAGCACCCGGTAATGAAAGGCGTTCAATCGCCATTTGTAATCGAGAAGGATGAATGGTATACGTATGATAAAAGCCCAAGAGAAAATGTGCATGTGATTGCCAGCGTAGATGAATCTTCGTATAAGCCTGCCCGTAGTCAGAAAATGGGTGATCACCCGGTAATATGGACGAACGAAAAAATGAAAGCCAGGAACGTATACATTTTTATGGGACATTCTCCTGACCTGTTTCAAAACAAAGCGTATACAACTATTTTCAAGAACGCGATATTCTGGGCAGCGGGGAAGTGAGGAGTTGATAGTCCGTAGTCGGTAGTAGTTTCAATCGAGGGATCATTTAAATATCGAAGCATATTTTTAATTCATGAGATCGTTAATTTATACCGGTTTATTTTTTTTGATTGCGTTTCAGATGCAAGCGCAGCAACCATTATTCAAAGCGTTAGCATTTTACTCGACGAATGTTGAACGTGATCATGTACAGTTTGCGAATGATATTATTCCTTTCTATCAGAAACTGGCAAAGGAAAAAAATTTCGTTTTTGATACCACGACAAAGTGGACAAACCTGAATGATGATACTCTAAAGAATTACCAGCTTGTTGTTTGGATAAATGAATTTGCGCAGAATGAAGAGGAGAGAAGAGCTTTTGAGAAATTTATCAACGGCGGTGGTCGATGGATGGGTTTTCATGTATCGGCATACAATGACAAAGACACACATTGGCCGTGGTTTGTCGAATTTTTGGGAGGAGCTGTTTTTTATACTAACAATTGGCCACCGCTTGCTGCCAAACTGATCGTTGACGACAACACGCATCCCGTAACGAAAGGATTACCCAAAAAATACATTGCGCCAATCAGCGAGTGGTATATCTGGAAACCAAGTCCGAGAGAAAATAAAGACGTAAAAGTTTTGGCGACATTAGATCCCGCAAACTATCCCTTTGGTAAAAAAGATCTGATTACTGAAGGCGATTGCCCTGTAATCTGGACCAACACAAAATATAAAATGCTTTACCTGAACATGGGTCATGGTGATAAAGTAGTTTCAGATTCTTTGCAAAATAAAATGCTGGGGAATGCCATATTGTGGATTGGTGCTAAGAAGTAGCAGAGAAATATTTTCGCTTTATGTTAATGCTTGCTTTTATAATCTTTTAATGAACTTCAGTACCTGTTTATAAAGGCGATATCACCTGTTTAGTTTTGGATACCAATGTTTCGGTATTTCGGGGTCTGTAGGGGTGGGCGCCGCTTTTAATTCTACCGCTGGAAAGAGTTTAGTCTGGAAACCTTCAAAGTCTTTCGCCCATTCTTTGTGATGATAAACACACACTGGTAAACAAATAGAACAATAGTTATGAGCTGCAAAATAAGGAAAGCATTTACCCGTATCTACTTTGTATCGGTCATTTCCTAAATGATCTTTTCCCGCTTCCGGGGATCGTTTATCAGGAATTGCATTTGCCGGACAATATTTCCTGCAAGCTTTACAGTTATCGCAAAACGCAGCGATACCTGCATCAATAGGGCTATCAGTTTGCAAAGGCATATCGGTAATCACACTTCCCAGGCGAAACAGCGGACCCATCTTGGGATGAATAATCGATCCGTGCCTGCCTAATTCTCCAAAGCCTGCCTTTAACGCAAGAGGTACATGCAGCACGTCACTATCACCGATCGGGTGCTCTACCGTGCAGGCATAACCGAGTTGCCGGATATAATCAGCAATCCTTATTACGATTTCACCCAATGAAAAATAAATACGCAAACATTCTATGGCAGAATCATTCGATGGAACTTCCTGGAAATTGCGCCATAACATTTTTTGCCCGACAACGATTGCATATTTCTCATGTATCACTCTGTCTTTATAAATATCAGATGGTTCAATTTCCGCGATACCAACTTCATCCGCGCCCAATTCAAATGCTTTCTTTTTAATGAGCGATGCGGCTGATTGTGCATTTTCAAAAACGGTTTGCTCTGGGTTTATTGGCCCTTTGAACTTCGGGTATTGATATTCCCTGATCTGATGAAGAATGGCATCGACTTCTGCGATATGAATTGATCTGCCGCCAACGGAGGCATACCAATCATCCCAGCCAAACGGTGGAGGAGACATTGACGATCCTTTCATGAAGCAATGCTATTACTTAAAAATAATCGAAGTTGATTAAAATGAAATGCCGGAATCTATCAGTTATTTCAATTTATAGGTCATGACTTTATTCTTCATCATAACCGGAACATAAAGTGTTCTTGTCGCCGCATCATAACCTATATCCGCAGCATTTACTTTCTGATCCCGTGTATCAGATAAGGTTTGTTTTGTGCCATCATCTTTCACATAATATATCGTTCCTTCCCAACCAGTCACAATGAAATCATGCTCGTTGACCATTTCAATACCATCGGCGCCACCTTCAATGCCGTCTGTAATTGTTGTAAGTTTTTTATTGGCGTCGGCTTTCTGTAAACTTGTCCCTGTCAGAATATAAAGGTTATTACCAACTGCCAGAAGACCATTAGCGCTTTGCATATTTTCAAGATATACGGAAGGTTTCCCGTTTTCTATTTTATGCACTTTATTTGTTTTTGTATCACTTACATAAACAACTCCTTTCGCATCAATGGTAATATCATTTAGCATTTGTGAGCCATCGATAGCGATACGTTCTTTGATAGTTCCTGTATTGACATCTATAACCGCAACAGTTGTTTGCTCGGCAGCGTAAAGAAGATTTTTATAAAGACCGAGGCCTTTGGTACTATTCAGGCCGGTTACCCAATTCAGTTTTATGATTTTTCCATCAGTCGAAATCTTGCTGATGCCGCCGGTACCTTCTTTATCAAAGTCGCCGATTGTAGATACATATAAAATTTTTGATTTTGTATCGGGCCTCACCGATTCGGGATGGATAAACGTTGTGTCTGTTTGCCAGAGTAATTCGAGAGAATGCTGTGCAACTGCACTTACAGCGATAACAGTCGCCATGATTATGCTTATGATCTTTTTCATATAGTGCTTATGGTTTTGGTTGGTAAAAAGAATATGCTGATTTAATTTTTACTGATTCTGTAGATATTCCCGACATCTGAAATAGCATAAAGCATACCATTCAGGTAGGTAATATCACGAAATCTTTCATTCTTATCTGCCAGCAATCTTTCTTCGCCCACTACCTTGTTGTTTTTAATAACGAGCCTGTCGATATGCTGACCGCTTAATGATGCCAGGAATAGATTGTTATTCCATTCAGGAATAGCATTACCCTTATAAAAACAAATTCCACTGGGCGATATAACCGGGTCCCAATAATACACTGGTTGTTCCAGGCCGGCTTTTTGCTGGATGGAGTCACCGATTTTTAACCCGCTGTATTCGATGCCGTAAGTTATGATCGGCCAGCCATAATCTTTACCGGCACGAATGATATTTACTTCATCGCCACCACGCGGACCGAATTCCGCTTCCCATAGTTCACCAGTCTTTGGATTAATATCAAGCCCTTGCGGATTGCGATGGCCATAGCTGTAAATCTCCGGCATTGCTCCTTCTTTTTTCAGAAATGGATTACCGGGAGCTGGTTTTCCATCGGTTGTTATTTTGAATACTTTTCCAAGACCAGCATCCAGTTTTTGCGCTTGCGCTCTTCCTTCTAATATTGATCGTTCACCGGCACTTACAAACAGGTTGCCATCTTTATCAAATACTAACCGCGAACCAAAGTGTAAAGGACTATTTAATTGTGGTGTGGCGCGAAAGATGACTGTGACATTCTCGACTGTTCCCGCTGTTTCATTCAATTTACCTTTTGCTACCGCGGTCAGATTGCCCGGGGGATTGCTCTCTGAATAAGACCAATAAATCATTTTATTGGATAAAAACGTTGGA
Organism: Chitinophagaceae bacterium; assembly: GCA_049840875.1. GTDB lineage: Bacteria > Bacteroidota > Bacteroidia > Chitinophagales > Chitinophagaceae > JAFDYH01. The sequence goes on from JASGJE010000020.1 coordinate 169,286, forward strand.
TCAAAAGCAACATCAAGCAGACCACCCTGACCAGCCGTTACTACCGGGGGAAAGCCGGTAATCTTTTTAACAAGTGCGCCGTTCTTGTTATGTATCTCCATATAGCCGGATTTGATAGTCACCATTAATCTTCCATCAGGCATTGCTACAATCGCAAATGGCGCACCGAGTTTATCGGCAATTTTTTCAGCTTTATATTTTGTAATCGTCTTTACTGCACCGATCCTTGTTTGCCCTTTGAAAGCAGGCCTATAATCACTATTAGGTTTTTTAGTTTCGACTGGGGGTAAACTATCTGTTTTGCCTGAATTGACAGGAATAAAATCGCTACTGAATGCCGTTTGTGCATATGCAATAAATAAGGCTATAGTGATAAATAATCTGCTTAAGTGTCTCATAAAAGAATAGAAAATTATTATTGTTGAATTAGTCAGATATGGACTATAATCTTTTTATCCATAGTTCAACAGAAGCAAATTTAATGATAGCCTGGATATGATCGCCGGAAGAATTGTATGTGCCAGATCGCTTTACTTTCAGATACTACATGAGGCAATCGGCTCTTTGGCTATTTAAAATTTCGGGCAAATGTATAGTCGGCTATCTGTGTAATATAATCGTAGCGATTATAAAACAATGAAGCCGATACGGCGCAATTCAAAACGACTGCAGGTAAACAACCTGGATTGATAGTTATCTGCAATGACTAAATGACTATTCGTTATTTGGTTTTAGTAAGAGATTTGGCTAAGCCCTTTTTAAATATTCATATTACCTCGGCATTAATGCCAGGGCAATATGTGGAAACATCATTGGCTTTAGCCAAATATAAAATCAGAATGTTGCTTGATCTTTTTCAAAACCAAATAGCGAATAGCCACTCAATCTGTTTTATTGAATGAAGGCGAAAGAATATGCTTCCATTTTTTTAATTAAAATGGCGTGATCATCATTGAATGTTTTCAGATTTATAATTGTAAACACTTATGCTAATCAAGTGAAAGATTTAGTATCTGAAATTTTGCATTCGTTATCCACGTCTGTTCATTTTTGTAAGCAACGAGTTATTAAATGATTTTATAATATTGTTTATTACATCCATGTCATCCAACAAAATCCATTATGAGAAAGATCCTTTTCGTGTTAAGCTTCATGATTAACCTGGCACATGCACAATCGAATTACGCGGTTAATTATGATGGAGTCAATGATTACGTTTCTCTTCCCTCAAGTGTAGCGGTAAGTCAATTGAATACATTTACAGTGGAAGCATGGGTGTACTGGAATGGCAGTGGTAACGGATGTATTTATTCTGAAACGATACAGGGCAATAATAATCCAATGTTCAGTATCATTCCTCGCAGCGGAGATGGAGGTGGTATTGAACTTACATTCAGAGATAATTCCTTCACGGGACTTTTACTTCAACCAGCAACGGCAACGATCACGACAAATACATGGATCCATGTTGCTGTTGTTCGTACTTCAGCAACCAATATGAAGATTTATATAAACGGAATTTTGAAAGATAATGCCACATTTACCGCTCCGGCTGCATGGACGCCTGATAAAGTGAATGTCGGCCTTCGCTGGCGTGCAGCCCAAACTGATCCGTTTGGTGGTAAAATAGATGAGTTGCGCATTTGGAATACTGCCCGCACACAGGCAGAGATCAAGGCCAACATGTATAATAAAAGCCTGAGTAACTCAACATCGGGATTGGTTGCGTATTACCGGTTTAATGAAGGCATCAACACTACTGCCGTAAACAGTTGCACTAATACGACTGGCATTGATGGTACCTTGACCAACGGGCCAACCTGGTCTGCCAGCCCCATTCAGTTTTCTGCAAACAGTGTTGCGCTTGATGGTACTGATGACTATGCACTTGTACCATGGTCAGCATCGCAGGATTTGAGCAATACGCTGACAATAGAAGCGTGGGTATACCCAACGAATAACAACTGGGATAATATACTGATGAAAGGAAATTACGGTTATGGGTTTGCGTTGAGTGGATTTGGAGGAGTTGGAGCCTGTGGTAGTTCAGGCAGCCTTGTGTACTGGGATCAATCACAATGCGGATCAACAATCCGCTCTTCATTAACTTATTCATTAAATACATGGCAGCATGTAGCAGTAACTGTAGAAGACATCGGCACCCAGTTACAAATTTATTTTTACCTGAACGGTGTACAGGACGGTCCTTATTTCAGCGGCGCAACGGCGATAAGTAACGGCGGCGCAAATAGTTTAATCTATATAGGTGCTCAGGGTTTGGGTCTGGGTAATTTTTTCTCAGGTAGTTTGGATGAAGTGCGGGTATGGAATGTGGTACGTACGCAAAGCCAGGTGCAGGCCACAATGAATGGCGAACTGGATCCCACAAGCCAAACAAATCTGGTAGCATATTATACGTTTAACCAGGGTATTTCATCAGGAAGTAATCCGGGACTTATAACAATCGTTGATCAGAGCGGAGATAATAATGCAACACTTACAAATTTTGCATTGACTGGAAGTACTTCAAATTATTCGGGTCAATTCAGTGGATTAACGATTCTGCCATTACAATGGATTTCATTCACTGCGCAGCAACAAGGAAGTAATGTATTGCTGCAATGGAGCACCGCATATGAAAGTAATACGAGGGATTTTAAAATAGAACATAGTGCAGATGGTTCGACGTGGACAGATATAGCCTCTCTTCCCGCAGCGGGAATAAATTCTTCGACAAGGAAATATAGCTATTTAGATGAAAGCCCCGCAGCAGGAGTAAATTATTACAGGATATCGCAAAGGGATATTAATGATCAAATCAACTATTCTGTTACCAGGTCAATAACGTTGACCATGCAGCTACATATTCTCGAAGTAACAGGCAACCCGGTACAGCACGGATCAATTCGGTTAAAACTAAACTCAACGGCAGCAACACTCGTTAATTTGTATTCCAATGATGGAAAACTGCTATTGCGACAGCAGTTTACACCTGGCATGCATACCATTGATGTTCGTGGCTATGCAAAAGGAATTTATCTTCTTCAGGCAGGAACAGAGACCAAACGAATTTTGTTGCAATAGCGTAGATAAAAACTAACCATAAATAAAAGAGTCTTGTAACTATTTAGATTACAAGACTCTTTTCAGAAATTAAGTGATCCGGATTGGATTCAAACCAATGACCCCAAACTTAGAAGGTTTGTGCTCTATTCAGCTGAGCTACCGGACCGGTAAAATTCAGAGGCGCAAAGATAACAGATTTAGGCTTTCGGGAAAAACGAAAAATGGTTTGTTTTACAGCTTGTTGATCAATCAGAATGCTATAACGATTCCATTTCTGGTCTTCTCACTCGCTCTTGGAGTAAATGATGGAATTTCCTTTGGTTCTAACTCTCTGCGGAATGGATACGCTTTTGCAGCTTGCGTAATGCGCTTCAATTTCTCTCCGGTTTTATAAAAATGCGTGAGATAAAGCATATCGATGATGTACTTTCTTGTCAGCCATTTATCGAGATTAAATTGTTTGGCCTGGTGCAAAATAGTCAGAGCATAACAATTGGCCTGCCATTCATAGGTCTGCAATCGTAATAGCAACGCATCATCCGGGTTGCGGTATAATTCAGAGCCAAGTGTGCGCAACAATTCATCCACATTCCATTGTATGCTGTGGCCAGCGAGATGCAACAGATTAAATACTTTCTCTTCAGCGGATAAATGTGTGCCAATGAAAATTGTTTTCCCATCCAGGTCGCCTTTGAAAAAAGGATCCATATTTTGCGTGTATTGGATCATGAATCCCATTCCCGATACAATTGATTCTATTTTTTTCAGAACTTCTGCGAAGTCGATTTTTTTTGTTGCCATGTCGTTTAGTCTTTACAATTCTAACGGTAGCCAAGTAAAAAGTAAAAAATCAAAAGTCAAAACCTTATCATCTGCGGCAACTATTTTTCAAGTCACCTACAATGAAGTTGCTTACTACTCACTAATTATTATACGAGCCCTTTTACTGAATGCTTCCTTCTATTACATCTTCGATATACGATACGATTTCAATAAACCGTGAATTCTTTCGGATAGAGCGATCACGGTTTTCAGGAAGATCGGGTTTGATATGCTTTATTATTCTGCCCGGATTGGCATCCATAATATAAATGTCGTTTCCAAGCAGTACCGCTTCACGGGGATCATGTGTAACCAGAACAACGGTTGGGTTAAGATCAGCTACCTCACGTTTCTGAAATATATCCAGTAGAAAGAATTGCATTTTCGCTCTTGTAAATCCATCCAGTGCCCCATAAGGTTCATCAAGCATCAGCATATTTGGATTAGCGACGAGACATCTTGCTATAGCAACACGTTGTAATTGGCCTCCGGAAAGCTGTGGCATTTTCGCATACTTGTTTTCATGTCCTTCCAATCCGATTACTTTGATCATCTCCATTGCTTTCTCTTCCGCTTCTTTCTTTGAAACTCCTTTTAATATTAACGGAAGCGCCACGTTTGTTAACACAGAAAACCATTCAAGTGACGAATATTGCTGAAAGACCATTGGCAAACTTTGATTCGGTGCGATCGGTTTACCGCCAATTAATACTTCACCTGAAGTTGGTTTCTGAAGACCAGTCCAGTAACGCAGCAAAGTGGATTTGCCACAGCCGGATTTTCCCATTATAACAATGAACTGGCCAATATTCGGATAGTCTTCTACGGCAAGACTGAAATTATCAAACACCACAAAATCTTTCATTGTCTTTTCATCAAAATAGGTTTGATGAATTCCTCTTAATTCCAGCACCGCCGGATTATTCCCAGTCGACTGTTCATTTATTGATTCAATCTTTGCCATTTACTGGTATTTAAATTTGAACAATAACCTGTCAATTAAACGGAACAACGCATCTTGTATAATTCCGATAATGACGATAATAAAAATCACAGCATACACTTTACCTACATTGCTTTGCCGCTCACCCAAAAAGATCAAACTACCCAAACCGCCTTGAATGCCGGCGAGTTCAGCAACGATAATATACGTCCAACTGATGCCGACTAAAATTCTGATATCATCCGACAAACGCGCCATTACTGATCGCCATGTTACATACCGAACGGTTTGCCAGAAACTGGCGCCCAATGTCTTCATCATTTGCATGTGCGTTATGTTCACTTCATCGATACGTTGCACGACAACCGGTACTAGATAAACCCAGATACCGAATGCGAGAAAATTGATTTTAGTTGTGATCGTCAACCCGCTGATCGCAATGAATATTCCCATCAATGCAGTTATCGGTACAAAACGCAATGCATTTACCTGCTGACTAAACATCTTGCGAACGACAGGCGATAGTCCTATTGCAAACCCAAACACCAATGCGGCGACGATACATTTCAGATAGCCCAACAGATTGATACGTACAGAAAACCAGATATTGTCACCAAGATTGTCGTCTGCTTTCATTTCCAAAAAAGCATTCCATGTTTTCTGTGGTGTTGGCATCACATGGTTATTGATCAATCCGAAATTGGTAATGACCCACCAGAGAACGAACAATATGATCCAGCCGGAAAGCGTAAAGAGCGAAAAATATTTTTTAAAAAACCGTTTGAGTTCAATATCAAATGAACCGCTTCCGGCATTGCTTGCTTGTGCCATAAACAACAGTTATGTTTGATGATAAGGTTCCCTTATTGTCCCACGCTGCTTGCGGTTTTATCCCAGATGAACTGGAACTCCGTACGACGGTTCTTTGCGCGGCAGTTTTCATCAGCGTTACTTTCACAACCGGAAACAGGTTTTCTTGATCCATTACCAACGACGATAAATTTATTGCCGTCAAACTTGTGCTCATTGATCAGGTAGTTTACAACAGAACTTGCTCTTGCCAACGAGAGTTTGTCATTCGATGTTGCATTACCAACATTGTCAGTATTACCTTCTACCCGGATATAAGCGCCTGCAAAACCCTGTGCTAATTCTTTAATTTCCCGATCGATCAAAACTTTATCATCTTCATCCAGCGCAGCGGAATTCGTTGGAAATTCAAGACTGATTACTTTACTACTCTGGCTTTGCTGTTTTTTTATTTCTTCAGTTGCCGGTTTGAATGCTTCTGGTTTTACTGCTACCTGGCCTGATTGATCAGCAAATGTTTTATCGCCCGATAATTCCTGTATCACTGAAGGATCAGAAACATTTCTCCACGGCGCTGGTGATTTTGCCAAACCAACTTCCGTGTATTTAATGGCCATTCTTCCGTACATTCTGTCACCTGTCATTCCGGTATAGGTACTGTTCAACCCAAAGAAATTAATATTATCGCCCAATGTTGAGAAATAAACTTTGTCAGCGGATTTAGCAGCAACATCTTCTGGAAATTTGAATCCTTTCGCAAATAAAGTGTTCGCCTCTTTTTTTGCAGCGACATCTGTATTCATCTTTGCATTCCCTTCGAGCCATGCCTTTACAAGCTTTACGATCTTTTCGTGTTTATCTTTCAACACAGATTGCTTTACCAATAAACCATCAGCAATGATCTGGCTGGCAACAGCGCTGCTCACTAATACTTTTGCTCCGGCTTGTGATGCCACACAATCTTCATCATCCGGCGCCCACACCACTGCAGCATCACATTGATTATTCTTAAATGCATTCGCGGCTTCTACACCATCGGCAACCTGGTATCCATCCACATCGCTCATTTTTAGTCCTGATGATTCAAGCACATTTAATAACAACGTATGCGAAGCGGTACCAACTGCATAAGCAATCTTTTTCTTTTTCAATCCATCTACATTATCGATGCCTTTGCGCACAACGATAGCATCAGCGCCATGCGATTGATTGACCTGCATAATCTGAACTACATTATCTGCAATCAATTCACTACCTGATCCCATCTCTACAGACAACGCATCAGTAGTACAATAAACAAGATCAAGGTCACCGGCATGCAAGCCAGCTCTTGTATCCTTTACTGCATCCATTTGCTTGATCAATAATTTAACGCCATAGTTTTTATATAGCTGGCTGTTCTCATTTGGTTCCATACCACCATTCATATACACGAGGCCTTCTACGCCGGTGAAAGTATTGTATGCCACTACGAGATCAGGTTTGCCGGATTTACTATCGACAGGCAGCTTACCTTCTTTAGATCCCCATTGCTTATAGGCAAAATAGCCACCAATTAATACAACTGCGAGAATGATTACATTTCGTATCGCACTTACAGTTTTTTTACCTTTATCTGTCAGTTCCATTTGTATAGGTTTTTAAAATTTTATTCATTTAATTATTTCAGTAAATCTTTATTGGCAGTCAGCCATGATGTGTCTGTGGCAGATGAAGGTTTTGTTGCTTCATCATCTGTTTTCATGAAGGCAAACACATCAACTTTGTTGCTGTATTGTTCCAGCAATTTCTGGCCCGCATCATCCATAATACCGTTTTCAGCTTCCATCTTCATCAGCAATGTTTCATGATCATGAATCATTGACATTACTTCGGATTCATTCTCGGCGATACGATTACGCGTTTCTTCCAATGTTATCGTTTCAAACTCGGATACTCCTAACAATGCTGAAGCGCTATGCGCTGCTTCGCGCCATGTATTTGAAGTTTGCAACTGATCCCTTAAACGACCAATTGTATTTGCAACAGATTCAGTACTGCTTTCAAGATTGCTGTACAGGCGATCAAAGAAATTATAACTCTTCAGCATTTTCTGTTTATCATCCTGCATCAGTTTCAACAATTTTTCATCTTCCGCAGCTTCACGTCCGAAGTGCGCAATCTGATCTTTCGCTTTATCTCTTATGTGCTGATCGAGTTTGGGGTCATTTGCCTGTTTTGTAAACTGCCCTGCATAATCCAGGTTCTTTTGCATAGACTCTTTCCGTTCTGCCATTTTCGTTGTGTGCAACGCAATAGCAGACATCATTTTCTTGATGCTGACACTGAACTTTGCTAACACTGCACGGCGATTGGCCACTACCACTTCTAATAACCCTGGCAAATCTGTCTTGATCAGGAATCTTGTCATTTTCCGGATAGCGCTTTTCCATCTTGCGATTAAAACATTTCGCATAAGGAACAGTGTGCCGACTATTCCGATCATGAGAAACAATTTCCCTACTTCGATGCCAAAGTCAATCCAGTTCTTTATCGTTTTAGTAAGATAGGGTAGCAAAAAGTAACCTACCAAAAGGAATACTGCAACCATCGCTGCTGTAATTCCCATCCGCATTTTACGTTCATCCGGTGTCTCAAGTGTGTACACAGACGAACTTTTCATTACCTCGTTCATGATTTTATTTCAGGTTTATTGATTTAAAAAATTCAGGTTAAACATTTTGTAATCGGTTGATGTCTGTATCAATCTGCGACTGCATGTAATCGTGAGCCAGTGCAATCATTTTTTCTGCCCGTTCAATTTTTTCAATGCCCTCTTTCCCCAGTGTCTTATCCACATCCTGTTGTGTTTTCTCTTTGTTCATTGATTCTTCAAGCTGCTTTTTCTGTTGTTCCAACTGCTGAATCTGTTGCTTTATTTTTTCAATAGCGTCTGTATGTCCTTGTAATACTGATTGCCGCTTCTGTAACTGGTTATTTTTCTCACTTGCGGCGCCTTTCAAAAAATCATCATTTTTCTGTTTCAAAACATTTTTATAATGCTTTGCCGCTTCTACCAACTTAGCAGCGGAAATATCCTGCGCTTCAAAACTCATCATTACCGCCTGCAACACCACCTCAGGAGCAGCATTACCTTTTGCTGCCATTTTTTGTTGTGTTTTCAAAAGAAGTTGTCGGAATTCAAAATAATCTGGCCCGGGCAAATTTGATTTAGCCAATTCATCTTCAAAGAACTTAATAAACGAAGGGTCGATCTGAATTTTCGAACCGCTGCTTTGCGGCGCTGAATTCACTACAAAAGACGGATCGTCGCCGGAACCACTATTAGAGGCTGTTTGCTGTGTAGCCGTAGTTATCGGGAAATAAACCGGTGAAGTGTCTGCAACATTACTGCTTTGTACTTCTACAGTTTTTGCCTTTGGCTTATCGTCGGGGCCATCTTCAATAAAGCCTTTTTCTTTTAAGAAACTTTTCAGTCCCATATCATTTTTAAATTAATAGTTGTAGTAAAATTTTTCCAGCGATACCGGGATATGTAAACAGAGGCAGAAGCCAGCCGGTAGAACGAATTTTCAAGAAATGACAATGTTGCAAGATTTTCCCGGAATCAAAAGCACTCACTTCTGGCGCAAACAATCGGGTAAAGACAAATGTAATTATTAATTGCCCATTGCCAAATTTGGTAGAAACCAATTCCCTAAGCGCATAATATGTCCCCGCAGTTTTACTGCAAACCAATATTATTCAATTTCTTAAGGAATTATCTGAAAAGTAGTAGTACAGGATTTATTTTTGCGCATCTTAAACGACGCTATATGAAGTTTACATTTTGTTTGATCTTGGTTACAGTATTAGATACGCTCTGTCTACAAGGAGTTGCACAGCAGAAAATAAATATTTCCGGCATCTCTAAACAATGGACATGGTTGAATAAGGCAAAAGAGTTCAAATCAGACCAAAACAGTATTTCTATTACTGCCGATAAAGGCACGGATCAGTACGTGACACTGGACGGTAAATACGAGAGCCATAATGCGCCGAAAGTCTTTTTCACACCGGACAAGGATTTTATTTTTTCTGCAAAATTGAATACGCCTTTTGATAGCTTATACGATGGTGGTGGAATAATGCTCTACGCTGATAACGGTAATTATGCAAAGTTTCTTTTTGAAAAGGCGGACGCCAGTACTATTATGGTCACCTCTTCTGTCGTTACACAGAAACAGTCAGACGATAACTATCATGCAGTAATAAACGCAAAAGAAGTTTACCTTAAAGTAGCAACATCCGGCAAAACTATCTGCTTCTATTACTCCGCAGATGGAAAAACGTGGAATATCGTCAGGACGTTTGCATTCAAACAACGTGCTGCGATGAAGCTGGGATTCCAGGCGCAATCTCCCCTGGGGCCATCTTGTACTGTAGATTTCTCAGAAATACAATACAAGGCGAAAGCATTCACCAACTACAATACTGGCGAATAAAGGACATATTTTTTTATTCTTTCGACTGAACGGATACATTGCCGTTTTAAAACTATACTCTGCACTATGCCATCGATATTTAACTACGGAACGGATCACCTGACGGTAACCAAAGCAATTGCTATTGCCTCCGGCAGGTTAAAGGCGGTATTGGGTGAAAAAGCGATTGCAAAAATAAAAGAGAGCCAGCGGCAGGTTCAGCAAATCGTATCGGATAATAAGACCGTGTATGGTGTCAATACCGGTTTTGGAATTCTTGCCAACACAAAAATATCGGAAGACGATACAGTCACGCTTCAGCATAAAATTTTACAAAGCCACAGTGTTGGGGTAGGAGATAGTATTCCGGTTGAAGTAGCGAAGCTAATGCTGATCACGAAGGTGCATGCATTGGCGCAGGGATATAGCGGCGCTCAGCTTACAACTCTTGAAAGAATTATCTGGCATATTGAAAATAACATCATTCCTGTAGTACCGGAAAAAGGTAGTGTAGGAGCCAGCGGCGACCTTGCACCTCTTGCACATTTGTTTCTCCCATTGATCGGGCTTGGGGAAGTTTACACTACTTCTTCTAACAAACATGGTTGGTCGAGAACAAAAACAATTGATGTTCTGAATAAGCAAGGACTTCAACCTATTCAATTAGGCCCAAAAGAAGGACTTGCATTAATAAATGGAACGCAGTTTATATTGTCGTTCGCGGTGAAAGCAGTGCAACGTTTACATAATTGCCTTGAAGCTGCTGATATAATCGGCGCTATGAGCCTTGAAGCATTGACAGGAACAAAAGCGCCATTCGATGAACGACTGCATGAGCTTCGCCCTTTTAATGGTAGTAAACTCGTAGCGCAAAGATTGCGTCTCTTGCTCAATGACTCGGCGATTATGCAAAGTCATATCGATTGCGGTCGTGTACAAGACCCATACTCGTTGCGTTGCATGCCACAGGTACACGGTGCTTCGAGAAATGCGTGGTTGCATTTAAAAGAGCTGACGGAAATAGAATTGAATGCCGTTACAGATAATCCAATTATTTTGTCAGCAGAAGATACAATCAGTGGAGGTAATTTTCATGGGCAGCCATTGGCATTACCGTTAGATTATGCTTGTTTCGCCGCGGCAGAGATTGGTAATATTTCAGACAGGCGTTGTTATTTGTTGCTGGAAGGTAAATGGGGTTTGCCGATGTTGCTGATGAAAAATGTAGGCTTGAACAGCGGCTTTATGATTCCGCAGTATACAACTGCTGCATTAGTAACTGAAAACAAAACGTTGTGTTTCCCTGCAAGCGCCGATAGCATTCCTACTTCGCTCGGGCAGGAAGATCATGTAAGTATGGGAAGTATCAGCGGACGTAAGTTGTATAAGATAATTGACAACCTCGAATACATACTGGCTATTGAATTATTGTCTGCATGCCAGGCCATTGAATTCCGGAGACCGCTTAAAAGCTCGGCATTATTAGAATTCGCGCATGACTATGTGCGGGAGTTTGTGGGGTTCGCTGAAGAAGATAGAATTTTTGCAGATGATATTCTAAAGGTCGTCGGTATTATCCGTGATTTTAGTTTTGTGCAGAAACTGAATGAATTTGCTTCAGCTCAGAAACTGACATTGAATGAAGGTTACACTGAGTTTTTATAAAAGGATTTCGACTAAAAATCACCTGAAGCGCCGGCGCCTCCGGCAGATCCACCACCATAATGAATGCCGCTATCAGTAGATTGACTTGTTTTTGAAAATGTTTCTGCAATGATTAGGCTTTCTATCTGAATACTGTCGCCATTATTTTCGTCTGTATCTTTTTTATAGGTAAACCCGAATTTCGGTTCCCGCAGCCATTGAATTAAAAAGTAAGAAACGAGAATGAACAAACATCCGCCGATAACGGCTGCTGTTTCCAGCGGTAACGGATGATAATAATAACGAACTGTAAAAACGATCGCAGCGAAGAGTATTAAACCCAACCGAAGAAAAACGACATCTTTTTTTAAGATACCTCTTAGCAGGTATGCAATCGGCACAACGAACGTCAATGCCCAGAACAACCAACCGAAAGGAATGGATTGATCATTGCTAAGATCAAGATCAAACATCGCAATACTTGTTTCCCTTACAATAAAATAATTTCCTGTGAGATAAAAACAAACCAGGCTTACAATGGAAATTGCGAATGGACCATTGATGTAGAATTTAAATTCTTTGCGTGATGAAAGCTTCGTTGCCAAAAAGTATAAAAGGGTAGAAGCTATCATTACAACAAATGGGGCCGTCGCTTTTGCAATGTCTCCGAATTTTATGTAAGCAAAAAACACTACCGATATAAAAGCAATTGCTGCGATGCTACCCATTATCCAATTAATAAAACGTATAAATAAAACAGTGGAAAAAATAAAGATCAACAGTGAATTGCCCAGCCATGATACCGAAGATGTAATATTTAAACCACCGATGATACAGATTGGCGCGATCCAGATCAATGCATCATCTACTCCTGATTTATAATGTCTTTTTTTTACGATTACTTCCAGGCCTATATAAGCAAGCATGCCGATGATAACAAATACTGCAGTGATCGCCGCATCACTACCTCCGGAAAGTAATAGTAATGCAAATAGCCCGAGTGTAAACAATGCAATTACTGCCGTTAAAATGAATAAACCAATTCGTATAAATACATTCGGGGTGTAGAAATTTGATTGATATTTATTGTAAATGTTTTCTTGTTCTGTTTTTGTAATAAAATCATTTTTCAAAGCCTTATCCGCTTCTTCGCGAAGAGACAAATTATTTAACCACTCTTTATTATAAGCGATCATAGCGATTTTATTTTTTTGTTCATACGGATAAGAAATAGAATAAACCACACGGCAGAGCCGATGCAATAAAAACAAAAAAGGTATAGACCACCCAAATCACCATGCATGACGGCAAATAAGAAATACGCAATCATATAGCTTAAGCCCACATATCCATATAGCATCGACATTAATAATTCATAAAAAGATTTTCGCCGGAATGCTTCTTTGTAAAAATAAAATGCAATCCCCGTGAGTGCGATAAACCATAGAAAATTGAGTCGTTCAAATTCAAACATAGCCGCCAAAACAGAAATGAACAGAAGGTTCATTCCGAAATTGGTATACGTAAATTCAAAATGAGCTTTGAAATTATTTTTCCTGGTTAATATACCAGCGCCGATCAAGCCAACGCCCAGAATAATGCCTGCTACAATAAGGCGTTCATTGCTGAAATCATTTTCCCGCAAAATTTCCAGCGGCGTTACCGTAATGCCCGCCCATGCACACAGGTTGGTAATTGCAAGTGTCAATACACCGAGATGATCAAAGAAGTAAGCACAGAAAAAAAGCACGGCCATAGGGATAAATGTTGCCAACCCGAATCTTTCACCAAAAACATGATACTGATATTGCAGATAACCGATAAAAATTACAAACGTGAGGCAGGCTAGCAAAAGAATATAGTCAAAGCCAATATTTGGTGATTCTACTTTACTGGTTGAATAAGGCGCTTTGTTTTTCAAACAATAGAAAAAGCAACCGCCGCTAATCAGTGCAATAAATGCAAGGATTACCTGGTGCCCAATCGTGTCGATATTTTTATAAACAAGCACGCCGAGCCCACCAGTAAGAATTAAAACACCGAGATAAAGTATCGTTGTTAATTCCCAATGAAGCGAAAATGGCTTGACCTGGTCAGTCGTTTTTATTTTTGACAACGAATTATCACTGATCAAACCTTCCTTGTTCAATTTTTCAAATAGTGGAATATTCATGCGGTGTAACAGGTAATAAATGTAAACATTTGTACCAACTGTTACAAATAACCGTAGTATCGTATTTATGCTTTCCGGCTTTGAACTTCGTTATTCTGTTCTTAATGATTTTACAGGGTTTGCCGTGCTGGCTTTGAAACATTGAATAGCGATCAATGCAAATGCTGTGACGAAAATGCATACGCAGACAACGAGATAGGGTACAATGTTCTGATCAATACGATAGGCAAAGCCCTCCAGCCATTTGCTTGTCAAAAAATAAGTTACCGGCCATGCGATAATATTCGCGATCAACATCAGCCATGCATAGTCTTTTGAAAAAAGGATAATGATACTTTTTATATCTGCACCGAGTACTTTTCTTACTGCTATTTCTTTTGTCCGCTTCATGAGCGTGAATGTGACTACGCCGAATATCCCAAGAAAAACGATAACAAGATTCAGGATGGTGGCTATACTTGTAGCTTTCTTTAATTGTAATTCTGATTGATAAAGCGCCTGGAATTTTTCATCCATGAAGTTGTATTCAAAGGGAGAATTAGGTAACAATTCTTTCCATTTGTTTCTTATGCTGTTGATTGCCTCACCAATGTTTGGTGAATTAATTTTCACTGAAAGATACCGGTAGGCCTGTGCATCTTTCACATGAAAGAACGCGATAGGTTCTATATGATCCTGTAAACTGGAGTAATTAAAATCTTTTACAACGCCGGATATTGTTAATGTTGTGCCAGGTGATGAAGGGATAGAAACCTGCCTGTTGATTGCAGACTGTGGCGTTAAACCAAGTACTTTCGCTGCCGACTCATTCAATACTATCTGGTTTGGAACAAATGCTCCGGATTGTGCAAAACATGATCCGCTTAAAACTTTTAAACCAAATGTTGACGCATAATTTTCATCAGCTCCGCAGGAAGTGATCAGTACTGTTTTCCCATCACCATTCATTAATTGCATATCAATACTACTTGGTGGCTTGCGATCAGGAATTTCAAAAGACACGGTTGCATTTTTCACTGCAGGTAGCTGTTGCAATCCTTTTCTTACATCAATCATCCTGCTGATGCCCACGGAATCCCATTGTTTAGGAAATGCGGTGATAACCATCAGTTGTTCTTTTTCGTAACCGATATCTTTTTTAAAAACATAGCGTACCTGTTTCGATACTGTCAACGTACAAATGAATACCATGATAGCCAATGTAAACTGAACAGTGAGCATTATTTTCCGTAATCCCAGGCCGCCTTTTGCCGTATCAATTTTTCCTTTTACCGCGTTAATCAGTTTTGAAGAGCTTAATATAAACGCAGGATAAATGCCCGCAATAAAACCCGTGAACAATATTAATAAGAGCAGGTAACTGATTGTTTTGAAATTGAAATGAATCAGTGATTGGAAGGTTGTATTTAATACCTGCCCAAATAGAGGACGTAACAATTCATACGCTACTAATGATAAAACTGTCGCAATAAAAGTTAAGACCAATGCTTCCGTTATAAATTGGAAGATTAATTGCCGTTTCGCACCACCAAATACTTTTCTTAGGCCGATTTCCTTCAGCCGGTAAGAGGAAGTGCCAATGTTGATATTAACAAAGTTGATGACTGCCATCAACAGGATAAATAAAGCAGCGAGCGAAAGTATAAGGATCATTTTTCTTGCCGCGCCTCCACGATCGTTGAGGTAATAATCTTTTACAGAAGCCAACTCAACTGTGAGGTTTTGCTGTACCTTTTCCGGGGTGTACTTTTTCAGTACTTGCCGGAAAGGAACGATAAGGTCTTTCGGCGTTTTGCCCGGTTGCAATTCAATCATACCGACTTCATAGGCGCTGTTCCATCCTTCCGCAGGATCGCCTCCGGAGTAGTAACGGTTACCTATAGTTGGCACGTAAACTGAATAAGTAACGTTCAACAGTTTCATAATGGAATTGTACGGTAAATTCTTCAGCACTGCAGAAACTTTGTAATCCTGTTTTTCTCCGTCATGTGTTGTAGAAATGCTTAAAACTTTATTGATAGCATTCTTTTCGCCAAAAAGTTTCAGCGCCATTGCTTCGGTGATGACCGCAGAGCTGTTATCTGTAAAGGGACGTTGTTTATTGCCGTACAACACATCAAAGCCGTACATGTTTATAAAATTGGTATCTCCGATGGAAATATCTTCTTTGAAATGTTTATCCCCAGCGGAAACAACATTTGTTACAGGATTGTAACGGTAATAGTCAGCCACCAACGAGGGATATTCTTCTTTCATCGTTTTGGGCAACGAGCCAAAGGTGGTTATGTCGAGCCCCATCTCTTTCACTTTCCAATTGCTTTTTACGATGTACTGATTGTTTACATTTTTCAATGACGCATTGATGCTATATTCATTCAGCACGTAAACGCCGATTATCAGCGAAAAAGTGATACCGAGTGCGAGGCAGATGATATTGATCGCGGAAAAAAATTTGTGCCTTACGATATGTCGAACACCGACTGTCAGATAATTTTTAAACATGGCGTACTGATTTGAAAAATGAATATCATTTCGTTTTCTGAATAATGAAGTGCGCAATAAGCTCAATGTGTCCCAGGCGTATTTTCTTTTAGCCTTCTTACAGGTAAAGCGCTGACAATTGTCATGGAAAACTTCTTCCATGTCGCCTTCAATTTCTTCAATGTATTCTCTGTTTATAAACAATCGCAGAATCCGAAGTGGCCATTGTGGCGGTTGTTCAAGATTTGTATTGCTCATACTGTTTTCAGGTTGTGTGCCCATTTTGGCATCGATTTCCATAAACCCGCTCTTACATCCTTTAGCTCCGCTAACACTTTATGCGCATAAGTGGTGGTTGAATAAATACGTTTTCGTTTGCCGCCCCTTTTTTGAGTCGCTTCACCAAACTCAGATGTCAGAAAACCTTTTTCTTCCATTCGCTTTAAGGCAGATTGTATTGAGCCGACGCTCAATGTTTCTTTTAAACGCTCTTCCAGTTCCCGTTTTATTTCTACGCCATATGCATCTTCCTGCAACGCAGCAACTGTCAGCAACACAAGCTCTTCAAATTCGCCCAATTTTGTAATCTTCATATTATTCGTAATTGCAGTAAATATAGTATTTCTTTCGTAATTGCAGTTTAAATCATTTTGTTTCTTGTAGATGTTGAAATTTACTTCAGAGTTGCGAGAGGGGTAGCCTCGGATCTGCGCCTATAGTTGGTGAAAGAAATGTTTGAATAAGTAAATCAGATCACAGCTTTTTTCTGAGCCGGCCGCCAATTCTGATAGCTACTTCTACAAGTACACCACCAAGCGTGACAGTCACTATTATTTTTTTGAAAAGATCCCAGGGCCACGCATCATTTTTAAGAAAATAAATCCCACAAACAATTAATGCCAATATGATACCAAAGGAGAAAGCCCCCCAGACAAGATTTTTACCAGCATAAAAAAATGCTACGAGAAAGATAAAGCCAATAAAAGCGAGAATGTCCCAAATGTTAAGTCCCAGCATACAGTTGATAAGTTCCTTTGAGTTCTATACTGCAAATTTATCTGCAAAATTTAAGTGCAGTCTAATTTGAAGTGTTGAAATTAATACCTTTCTGAACAACCTGCAACCACTTATAGAACATTCATCCAGTTCTTTTGCCAGATCAATTTCCTAATAATTTCGTCAGGATATCCTCTACATAGTTTGCCAGGACAAAGGTGAGGGTGACAGCCACTACACTTTTAATAATTATGATCCACTTGTTTTCTTCCTTGTAAAAGTTGATAAAAGTTACTGCATTGTAGATCGCAATAACAGCAAGTTCAGACCATGCCGTGTCATAGTCATGCCACACCAGTTTAGGAATAAAAAGCGCTGCTGCAATTAGAAAGAAAAAGGAAGTATTGTATAAAACCAGCACGCCAATTTCAGCATAATTGTATTTACGATTGTAAAACACCAGCCATGCAATAAACACGTATACCGGCATCATAAGGATATGTGTAAGCACGAGGTATTGGTGAAAAAAATGAGTTTGAGCTTCATCGCCGGTGTGATAATATTTTTCAAGAGCCGTCAAAATCCAATACCTGAGCACTGCGTCGATAGTAGCACAGATAAAAAACATAGAAAACGGTTTTTGATAACGGCTACGGTCACCCTCAATAAAACGTCGTTGCATGGTACCGGGAGAAAGCAATAATTGCTTTACCGTAAACCCGAAGCCTTTATCAAGATGTGTAAAAAAATGAAAGACATCATGCAATAGGTTGTGAATAGTAATCCGCTTGGCAGTTACAGCCTCTCCGCAATTACTGCAGTATTTCCCCTCTATCGTTTCGCCACAACGGCGGCATGCTTTCGGATCGTTGACGGAAGACATGGAATATTTATTGACAAAATAAATATAGAGAGAAACTTTGAAAGAAGACGAAGCCGGGTGTTACTTCATTGCTACTTGTAGTCTGCGAAAATCATATTTAAAAAGAGAAAGGCGAGTGACAATATCCACGGCCATATGCTTATAAATACGGCGGAACGATAGTTGTGTTTTGCTACAATTGTATAAAGCGCCGCAATTCCAAGGGTGATAAAGAGGGCGCCAAAAATAATATTCGCTCTTTGCGAATATTTACTCGATTGAAGTACATTAAAGAAATTGAGTAGAAAGTAAAACGCGAAATACAGATTGATGCAGGATACTATCCATGCCAGCCATTTCATTTGTTCTAAGATTTTGGTTGAAAGAGGTTAAAGATAAATCTTGTACAACTATGTAGTGTCAACTGTTTTTGTCCTTTTTCTCATTTTTAAAAGTCTGAATTCTTTTGCCGTTCAAAAAATGATCGGAATAGTTGCTATCGGTATACCTGGCTATCACACTGTTCCAGAATTTTTGTGCTGCCACGTTATTCTCAGTCTGATGAACTTCCCATTCGCCGGGATGTGAATCGAAAATCTTTTCAGCTACAGCCTGTCCAATTCCTTTTTTTCGGTACTTTTTTAAAATAAAGAATTCGGCAATAGAATGATGCCTTGTTGGTAATATTACCATCTTAACCAACGCAAAGCCAGCATATTTCCCTTCCTGTTTTATAAGATAAGCATGTTTGTCTTCTTCTGTCCAGTATTCATTCAAGTCAACATGGAGCTTAAATAATCCATTTTCATCAACATTCATGTCTATATATTCAGTAAAATCATAAATGTATAACTGGAGCAGATTTTTTATTACTTCTCTGTCATTGTTGGATGCCGTGATTATCTCAAGACTCATGGATATAATAGAGTTTGCTTGTTTTCTCCAACCTGTAATTTAATAAGTTTGTAAATCATCCATAAATTGCTGCTTTAAGCTTGTTCGTTTTATTTGAAGAATTAAAAGTTACGAGGATAAATTTTGGCACCATCCGTCTATAAAGTTTATGTAATAGAGTTGTCAAGAAAGGTGTTTACAGAGAATGCCCGGTTCCGCGCCGCTAACCCGCAATTCAATGGCGTGTTGGAATGTTTATATGTCGGTATGACAAGTAAAACGCCGGCTGAACGTTTTAAGCAGCATAAGACTGGTTATAGAAATATAAAAGGGCACAATTTGTCATCGTCGATTGTCCGGAAATACGGCGCCTATCTTCGTCCAAGTTTGTATGATCATATCAACCTGAAACCAATGACGAGGGAAGAGGCATTGCGAATGGAAGAAAAACTTGCCTGGGATTTAAGGAGGCAAGGCTATGCAGTTTGGTTTAACTAAAACAATAACTGGTTCGAGAATAATAAACCTGTTATTTGGCTAAAGCCGGAAGGTTTCTAAACTTATTGCCCCGTCATTAATGACGGGGCAATAACAAATTCTACATTGGCTTTAGCCAAATCTTTACTTAATCCTGATAGTGAAAAATTATAAGCCTTTCATTAATTCATATTCCTGTATTCATTTGGCGATATACCCACTTTTTGTTTAAATAATCTTGTAAAATGCTGCGGGTATTTAAATCCTAATTCATATGCTACTTCGCTGATGGATTTATCAATATCGAAGATTTTTTCTTTTGCAACGGAAATTACTTTTGCCTGGATGTATTCTTGGGCAGACCTGCCGGTTTCTTTTTTTACCAGATCGCCAAAATAGTTTGGCGACAAATGCAGATCATCAGCGCAAGATGCTACAGACGGTAAGCCGTTGTTTTGTGGTTTATCAGACAAAAAATATGTTTCTAATAAATCTTCAAATTTTTCCAAAATTCCTTTATTGGCATTATCCCGGGTGATGAACTGCCTGTCATAAAAACGGGTACAATAGTTGAGCAGTAACTCAATGTTTGATGCGATTAATGTTTTGCTATGCTTGTCAATTGACTGTTCTAATTCATATTGAATCTTAATAAAGCAATCCAGCACCAGTTGTTTTTCCTTTTCGGATAGATGTAATGCTTCATTGGAATCGTAGGAGAAAAATGAATAGTCGTGAATATGTTTTCCCAGTGAAGTGCCTTTTATTAATTCCGGATGAAACACCAGCGCCCAACCTTTGGGCTCAAACGTTTTTACTTTTGGTTGCATGCCTAATACCTGGCCGGGGGCTATAAATACCAACGTGCCTTCCTGGTAATCATAATGGCTGCGACCGTATCGAAGTTCACCGCATTTTAATTCTTTCAAAAAGATGGCGTACAAGCCAAAATTAAAAGTACGTGCAGGCATTGCCTTTGCTTTAGATAAATCTAAAACACTTATTAAGGGATGCTGTGTTTCCACACCACGAAAATTATTGTACTGGCTTACGGTTTTCAACTGTATTATCTCTTCCATACTGCAATTGTTTTGCTGTACAAATTTATATCATCTTATACACGATTTGCAATCAGGTAAAGGCAATCAGTAAAATTGGTATAAAAAGCAGTAATGCAGGTAGGCGTGTTGCTAAAAAGAAATATGAGTTTTGTGCCTGTAAATGAAATGCAATGGTTCAATCATTAATACATAAAAATCTAAAAGGTTAAAATATGAAGAAAAGAAAATTAGGTAATGGCGGTTTAGAAGTATCTGCATTGGGATTAGGCTGTATGGGCCTTACATTTGGCTATTCTACCGCTATAGATGAAAAAGATGCGATCAAAGTAATCAGGACGGCATATGACTCCGGCATTACTTTTTTCGACACCGCGGAAGCATACAGCAAAGGCGGAAACGAAACATTGTTGGGTAAAGCCGTAAAGCCATTTCGGGATAAAGTAATTATTGCCACAAAGTTTGGTTTTAAAAACGGAGAACCGCTAACGGGAATGGATAGCCGGCCTGAACGAATCAAAGCGGTAGCGGAAGCATCTCTGAAATTTTTAGATACTGATTACATTGATTTGTTTTATCAGCATCGCGTAGATCCAACGGTTCCCATTGAGGATGTTGCCGGAGCTATACAGGGTTTAATAAAAGAAGGCAAAGTAAGGCATTGGGGATTATCAGAAGCGGGAATACCAACTATCCGCAAAGCGCATGCAGTACAACCTGTGGCAGCATTGCAGAGCGAGTACTCATTATTTTTCCGTGAGCCTGAAAAAGAAATACTTCCGGTATTGGAAGAATTAGGAATTGGTTTCGTGCCATTCAGTCCACTGGGTAGAGGATTTTTGACTGGCGCTATTAATGAAACCACGCAATTTGATAAAACAGATTTCAGAAGCAATCTTCCAAAATATTCTGAAGAAAACAGGAAAGCAAACCTGGCGTTGGTCGAGGTATTAAAAGACATCGCGGCGACGAGGAATGCTACACCGGCGCAGATTGCATTGGCATGGCTACTGGCACAAAAGCCATGGATCGCACCTATTCCGGGCACAACAAAGATTCATCGATTAATGGAAAACATTGGTGCAGCATCATTAGAACTTTCAAATAGTGATTTGAAAGAGATTG
Source organism: Chitinophagaceae bacterium (assembly GCA_049840875.1). Taxonomy (GTDB): domain Bacteria; phylum Bacteroidota; class Bacteroidia; order Chitinophagales; family Chitinophagaceae; genus JAFDYH01. The sequence continues at coordinate 191,100 of JASGJE010000020.1, forward strand.
AAACAGCAACTTCAAAAATCGAACTGGTAGGAGCGAGGTACCCGCAATTTTTGCAAAACAGTGTGGGTAAATAAAAGCGATCAATCCAGGTGACTAAAAAATCCTGCAGATTAGTTAGTAGCATTATACTAATCTGCAGGATTATAAATTTAATCAATTGGTTTTGTCAGAATGATGAAGAGAAATCTGAACGCAGATTCTATTCAACAATACTTTTATTCTTTCACAAACTCTGATTCAAAACCATTTTCTTTATACACAACCTTTTTCATGTCATTGCTGAATTGTAATTCAATTCCCAATCCCATTTTGAAAAGGCCTTTGCCTGCATAGCTCAGCCTTGCCGGAGACTGTTTTGGTAATTGTACCAATAAATCTCCATCTTGTTGGGTAAATACAAGTTTCAATGGCTGGCCCTTCAATGCATAAGAGCCGGTATATTGCTCAATATTTTCAATAGCAATTTTGGGAGGCGCATCATAAGCCGTTATTTTTTCAATTCCTTCAGTACTTTCAAGTCTTGCTATCATTCCCCAACCATAAAAATCATTTGCAATACCAATTAATAATTGATTCTCTCCCTGCTTCAGGTTGAGCTTTGTGCTTCCATTTTGGATGGATAATCTTCCGTCGGGATAGCGCTTCATATTTTGCCTGAAAATATTTTTATCGGTATACGTTATCTGGTCATTGAGGTAAAGCCATATTTCATCGCTGAAGCCTAATTGTAAATTAGCTTTCACCGCTTCTTTGGTTGTGATGGTAGCTTTCAGCCAAACAAGCCTGCGCTTATCACTACCTCCAAACCGACGGGTCAGGTCCACCATTCCGTATCGTTCGGCATCTAATTTTTCTGTGAATGTTTCATTGCGCGGCATCGAAAGCAATGTAGTAGGTTCAGTTCCTTCAGGAAGTTCTACCGGTTGTGTAATAGCCCAGTTGCGGAGATAATTTGCTTCGTGTCTGGTAAGGTCTGCGCCTTCGAGTGGTGAAAGACCTTCTGTTTCTCCAGGCTTTATTTCCACATTGCTGATGTAAGAGGAGCCCTCGAAGGCGAGGCTGCCTTCCGTTTCACGGCCTTCAAGCTTGGGAACTTCCAACACCAGTTTATTATTTACAAATACATTCATTTGCTTTCCTGAAAGAATCAATTTGATGTGATTCCAATCACCCAATTTTGCGTTATTCGGCGCCTGGTACTGCGGGTACATGTCCCACATGTTTACGCCGTCGAAGTATGGGCAATACTGGATGCCTTCATTTGCAAAGGGGTTCCCGATTTTTGGGGCACGCAGGTAAACGATCTCTTGTTCTTTTTCATCTTTTCTGTGGAAATAAATCGATTCTGCAAATTCGGGCATTATTGGTTCTATATCATATTCAATAGTACCATCCTTAAAAACCAGGTCTTTTAAAGTAACCGGGCCGGATTGCGGCGCGATCTTCATTGCAGCGCGGCCTTTATAATTGCTAAACTCTACTTTACCCTCTTTAAAAACCCATTTTGATGGACTCAATTCTATTTTTGTTATGAAAGGTTGCTTTGTTTGTTTTTTTTGAGCCGAACTTTGAATGGACAACAAAAATGCAAAAGCGATAAAAGGAATTAGTTTTTTCATGACTGATCGTGTTTTTGCAAATTTGCATTGTTCATCACAAACCGTTGAGTTCAAAGGCGGTTCAAGATCAGTTCACGATTGAGAATTTTGAAATATTGCCGATTATGACAGAGTCAAGTGAGTTGAAATCTTTTTGCCAACTAAGAAAGTTGATTGAACAACAATTGCAATGGGGACAAAGCGCTGATTGGACTAATTATGATTTTGAGAAGTTGTCTGACAAAGTTCAGGAAGTGTCTGGAATAGCAATCAGTGTATCGACGTTGAAACGGATTTTCGGCAGAGTGAATTACACGAGTGCACCTTCTCTCACTACATTGAATACGCTTTCGAAATTTGCAGGTTTCGAAGACTGGCGGACTTTTACCCAATCGCTGAAAGAAGAAACGATCGTTGAATTGGTTGCCGATCCTGTAACGGAAACCTCCAAAGAAGAGCCGGGAAAAAAGAAAAGGCATTTTCAGTTAATTAAAATCGTGTTACCCGCATTGATCATTTTATTAGTGGGATTTATTACACTTAGTTTTTTTTCTGGTAAACATAAACGAAACCTGTCAGCTTTTCAATTTTCTTCAAAGACGATGTTGACAGAAGGCTTGCCCAATTCTGTCGTATTTGATTTTGACGCTTCAGCTGCAGAAGACAGGGATTCAGTTTTCATTTCGCAGACATGGGATACACGTCGCAAAATGTTAATCAATAAAAATGATAAACACCATTCTTCGATTTATTACTATCCCGGTTACTTCAGGGCCAAGCTGATGATTGGTGATGAAATTGTGAAGGAACATGATGTGCAGATTCGCACAGACGGCTGGCTTGGATTGATCGAAGCGGAATGGGGGAAAGAGCCACTGTATTTTAAGAAGGAAGAAATAACCAGGCAAAATGAAATTGCTATTGATGACTCACTGCTGAGGAAGTATAATATCGCATTGTCGCCACAGCCACCACCTGTAAGATTGTATAACCAAAAGGATATCCACGGAATTACTATTGATAATTTTACATTTCAGACTGAACTGAAGAGTCTTTCTAATATCGGCGCTAATGCCTGCCAGCGGATAGAAGTGCTATTGCAGGCAAAGAATGAGATATTGATTGTTCCGCTTGTCAACAAAGCCTGTATCGGCGACATCTACCTGGTAGCGTATGGTTTTTACACTGATAGTAAGAAAGATGATCTCAGTGGTTTTGGTTGCGACCTGCATGAGTGGACAAAGTTGAAAATAGATTGTAAAAACAGGCACATCCGTTTTCTTGTTAATAATAAAGAGATCTATTCGACTGAAATCACACGACCAGCGGCAGAGATTGTCGGTGTTCAGTATCGCTTTAATGGTGCAGGGGAGGTGAGGAATACTGTATTGTCGGGTGCTGATAACAAAGAAGTGATATTTTGAAAGAGATTTATTACGACAAACATTAAGGAATAACATTGACGATTAAGCGAATTTCTACGGATTTTGATAATAAATAACATAAGACGAAAATTTTTAAAAGGGTTCTGATACTCCTTTATAGCAATAAGGCTTGCTGGTTCGTAAAAAATAACTACTTTGAAAAAATAAAATCTTACGACTATGGCAACGCTAAACCCTTACCTGAATTTTTTTGGCAGATGTAAAGAAGCAATGAATTTTTACAAGGAAGTTTTCGGCGGAGAACTTACGATTAATCTTGCCGGCGACTCACCGGCAAAAGATCAAATGCCTCCTGAGTTACATGATAAGGTACTTCACTCTCACTTAAAAAATGCCACGCTGGATATAATGGCAACCGATATGGCGCCCACCTCACCTGTTGAGGGAAATACAGTCTACCTGGCCGTTATCTGCAACGGAGAAGACGAAGTAAAAAATCTTTTTGCAAAGCTTTCCGAGGGTGGTAAAATAGAACAGCCGTTACAGAAAGCCTTCTTTGGATGGTTCGGTTCGCTGGAAGATAAATTTGGTAAACATTGGATGTTTCAGGGTTGATATGCGTAGTAACCTTAGAAATCTTTATTGATCGGATAAGAGTTTTTCATAGGGAGAATACTTTTATTTTCTTCAAACTTTACTTCATGTATCAATGCAATAGATAAGCAAAGTTTCTTTTCACATATTAAAGGAATGCTAAATATTGAATAATAGTTTACCCGGAGATTGAATAAAATTGTTCAGGGTTTACAATTATAGATTTACGTGTGCAATCAGTTGTCACACTTTTGTCCCATTTGAAATTTGCATTAAACATCTTCTTTTCTAAAATTTACATAAGAGGCAGGATGATTTGTTATAGCAAAGAGTAAGACTGTTCAGAAGTATTTCGGTTAATCTTCTGCCTCTTTTATTAATCCTTATCTTTTCAACATACGCCGAGTCTTGAATTAAAATGAATTAAGCGCTTAATTTTTTCAGGATTAAGATTGGTACTGAAAAACCGGAATTTCAAACGGCTATCTGTAGTTGCTTTAAAAATAAATTTTTTTAGCAAAGTTTACATTACCGCTACGGAAAATTGATTTTGCAGACACAGATAGTTTTTGAGTCAGTTTAGCCTAAACCCAGAACTATGAAACTTCGTCAAAATCTCCTAAACACCAACCTTCTTTACACAGAAAAAAGAAATCTGAATCGCGATGTCCGTATCATTAATTATTTCTGCATAGTTGCGATCATTAGCAATCTGCTGCTCATCATCATTCGTTGCATTCTTGTATTCTCAAAAGAAGATATAAACATAGATCTATCCGAAAACATGGATTTTGTTTTTGCTTCATTTGTTGTGACGTTGCCAATGATTTGTACCAGGTATGGAAAAATCGACCTTGCCAGGTTGCTCGTAAGCTGGCTACCACCGCTTCTGATTACAAGTCTTTATTCAATGCATGCTCTCCGGCAAGGAGGAGTATTGACAATAGCAGAGTTTAACAGCCTTTATCTTTTCCTGCTAAGCACAACCGCAGTTCCCTATTTACTGGGAAGCTCAGGCAAGTATAGTTTCTTCGCCAGGTTACTTCTTCCTATGCTTTTTATAGTTTTTTGCGACATTATTCTTCGCTTCTTTGGTATTAAATGGGCGATAGGTCCATCGCCTATAGATGATGTTGCCATATACAGAATGAGAGCGTTTATAGCTTGTTTTTTGTTAAACGGGTGTTGCCTCGGAATTAAAAAGATAATTGATAAGCAAGACGCCATTAATGATTCGCTCATAGAAAAATTGGAGGAGCAGAATATTCTGACAAGTAATATGGCGACTGTCAAAATAACCGAGACACAAAGCAGATACCGTCAACTTTTTGAGCAGGCAGAAGATGCTATAATGTTATTAAACCAAAAGAAAGAAATAGAAAAAGTAAATCCAAGCGCCTGCAAGATGTTTGATTACAGTGTAAAAGAATTTTTAAACATGGAATTGAATGATGTAAGAAACATACATCATGGCAAGAATATTCTTCAGGATACTTTTTTACTTGATAACTCTGGTACCGCCCCTGTTGAAACGACTTTTATCAGGAAAAATGGCTCAATATTCCCGGCCGAAGTTAACGGTAAAAAATTGCCTGACGGTAGTTATCAATTGTTCATACGAGATATAACCTTCAGAAAAAAAGCGCAACAGGTGATAAAAGAAGCAGAAGAAAAATTCAGGGCGTTGGTAGAAAGATCGGTGGCTGGCGTATTTATCATTCAGAATAAGAAATTTTCGTACATCAATCCGCAGTTTACAAAAATCTTTGATTACACTTACGAGGAAATAGATGGCAAACCAATAAGCATTCTTAATGCACCGGAAAATATGTACACGGCTTATAAGGAGTCTGCCAGGTCAGTTGTGTCGAAGGAATATATATGCCTCGAGAGAGTAGCACGCAAGAAAAATGGTGAGCTCATTAATGTTGAGGTATTGGGTTGTATGACTATCATTAATGATAAACCTGCTATTATAGGTACATTGATCGATACGACAGAAAAAAGACGACTGCAAAAAAGGATAGCGGAACAGAAGGAACTTGAACAAAAAAAAATTATGCGGGCTATGTTAAGAGCTGAAGAAAAAGAAAGGGAACGGCTGGGCCGCGAGCTGCATGATAATATCAGCCAGATCCTGGCAAGCGCATTGTTATATATTTCATTGGCCGCAGACGATAAAACGGATACAAAGAAACATATCGAGAACTCGAAAGATATAGTCGTTTCTGCTATAGAGGAGATAAGAGGATTAAGCCATCGGCTGGTCGTTCCGAATAAGCAGAGTAAACTGGATGACTTAATTAGGGGCCTTGCCGAAAAAATTAAACTTGCGGCGCCACTGGAATTCAATATATGCTATTGTTCAGGCGAGCATGAAATACGTGACGATATAAAATTAAATGTGTATCGAATCATACAGGAGCAAATGAATAATATTCTTAAACATGCCAAAGCGAATAGTATAACGATAGAAGTAAAAGTTGAAAATAATTTTTTGCACGTAAGTATCGCCGATGATGGCAAAGGATTTAATCCCGATAGCCAGGCGAGCGGCATCGGTCTTGCAAACATTGCGAACAGGGTGGAGTCGTTCAATGGTCGGTTGCAGATAAAGAGTAGTCCCGGCTATGGATGCGCCCTTATTATGCAAATACCATTAAAGCAAAATGTGCTGTCTTCTACACAATATGTAAGAAGAGATTCACAAAGCCGGAAGTTCCTGCCAAATAATAGTTTTTAAAAGTGCAATTTCTGATTCTTACTTTCAATAAGACCATTGACAATCAAAAAAAATAATGATCAGCTCCGTTTCGTAACCCAATCGATAATATCCGCCATCACTTTTTCCTTATCGACATCATTCAGCAAATCATGATAATGTCCTTCGTACAGATGCAATGTTTTGTCGGTAGATCCTGCATGGTCATGAAAAAACTGACTTCCGCTATATTTCGTTGCTTTATCATTGGTGCCATGCAATATCAACACAGGAAGTTTTATGAGGGGGAAATCTTTCTTTAACCGTTCATCAGCAATTACCAGTTGTTCCATTGTTTTAGAGGGTTGCGATTCATGAGCAATTAATGCATCATTATTCATGCGTTCGACAACTGATTTATCCCGCGAAAAATCTTCATTTTTGAGCTTGATGGTATGAAGGTGTGGGGCAATATGGCTTAGCCCTTTTAATACAGCCAATGCAAAATCAGGTGCGGGTACCTGGTAGGCGAAACTTTCACAGATCAAACCGTTCAATTTTTCCTGGTGTTCCAGTGTGTACAAGCAGGAAACGACACCACCAGCGCTATGGCCTAAAATAAACGCAGGCAGGCCCGGGTGAGCAGCTCTGGCTATGTCAACCAACTGATCAACTTCGTTTACATAATCGTAAATACTTTGTACATAAAAGCGTTCTCCTTCCGATTCTCCTCTGCCTTCCAGATCGAGTGCATAAGCGGCATAGTTAGCGGATATAAATTGATCAGCTACCCATTGGTAATACCCGCTGTGCGAGTTCAGGCCATGAACGATTATGATTGCACCCCGTACAGTTCCTGCGGGAAGCCATGTTCTGGTAAAAATTTTAAGTCCTGCTTTGTTGGTGAATGATGACGTTGTCGGTTGCATATGCTTAAGATTTCAGTGGTTAAAAAAAATAGGTGTTCATTCCGGCAATTCACAAAGCACACATTGATGCACACACGTAAATTTATGCTTTTACAATGAGTGGCATATTAATTATGAGTGATTTTATTAAAAGGAAGCCCCGGATAACCGCCACCGGAAAAAATCACAGAGTCATTTATTTTGTGGTTTTAGCCCCTAATTTCTGTCCGAGTTTTTCAAACTCTTCATCATTCGGTTCCCAGAGTTCAACCTTATTGCCTTCGCCATCGATAATATGAACGAATTTGCCGTACTCAACTGTTTCAACTTTATCAGCTATCGTTACGCCTTCTTTCTTTAATTGCTCAAGTAAAGCGTCCATGTTTTCTACCCTGTAGTTAATCATATAATCTCTTGTGGAAGGGGCAAAATATTTTGTTGTTTCGGCAAACGGGCTCCATTGAGTAAATCCCTTCTTTGTAGTATCGGCGCCTTGCCGCCATTCGAATACGGTGCCATAATCATTCGTATTTAATCCAAGATGCTCTTTATACCATTCTCTCATTTTCTTTGGGTCTTTGCATTTGAAGAAAATCCCGCCAATACCTGTCACCCGCTTTAGCGGTTGTTTTGCGTTGTTCGTTTTTGAAATAAATGATTTGAAGGCAAAGCCAAATCCAAAGGTTGCCACGAATGCAATTGTAATCAGTATTCTTTTTTTCATTTGTTAAATTAGTTTAAACGCTATCTCGTGATGTATTAAATACGATGTAGAAGTTCTTTGATCTCGTGAGCCGTCTTTATAAAGTTATATTCTTTCGGGTGATTTATCTCCACATCTGATAGTAACTGACAGGCTGCTGCATGAATTTCGCCGCCAGCCGCAAAAACATTTTTTCCTGAGGGCAGATAGTTAAATATTTGGTTCATAGCGACTCACCCACTTGAAGAGCGACAGCCGGTGTTTTTTTTCTTTTATTGGCTATTTAAGGCAGACAATTTGCTATACAGTATGCCCGGACAGTAATAAAGGAGCAATATTTTTTAACCGTTTAACTACTAAAATACCATGACAAAAGCAGCCGTACTCAAAAGTGTTTCTACTAAGAAAATTCTCGCTGTTGATGATGATGGGGAAATTGGTCTGGTGCTTGAAATGATTCTTGGTGATGAATTTCAACTCGATTATGTCAATAGTATCCTCACAGCAGACGAGTATCTTGAGAAAAGAAATCCAGACCTGATTATCCTGGATAACAAACTTCCTGACGGATTCGGTGTTGATTTTATCAGTTATATCAGAAACAAATATCCTTCTCTCAAAATAATAATGATATCAGGCTTTAGCTCCGTAAAAGACGTCGCATTAGAAAATGGCGCTGATTTCTTTTTAGAAAAGCCGTTTTCCCTTGATCAATTGCATGAGGCGATTGATAAACTTTTGCAATAGCGCATTAGTTGATAAGTCTCGGGTGAAATTTTTGCATGAATTAATTTCAGCTACGGCTTGTCAATATCAAACTCAGATATCTTATCGTTTTGAAAACGGAACAGATGATAAACAATTTCATCTGCCAGAAGATTTTTGTTTAGATCGTGAACCACCTGGTGAACTTTTATTTTAGCTAAATCATTACCGGTAGTAATTTCAATTGGTATTACATTCGAACTGATTAAAGCGAATTGTCGTGTCCAGTAGTCCCGCACTCCACGATGCCCGTGTACATATCCGCCTTCCATACCGTTGGCCCATTTTACATCTTCCGTCATTTCATCAATTACAGAATCGATATTGCGGTCATTAAAATTCTGATATAGTATTTTGAAAAAACTTTCCGGGTTATTCATTCGATTTTTTTAAGGTCAACAAAAATAAAATCGGAATGTTTACCAGGCATAGCGATTTTCGGTAGACTTACATAGCGGGGTTAGAATTATTTTTTACCGAGTTTTTCCATTTTTTGCCGGGTTTCAGGAATTTCTTTTAGCGATAACGCCTTCTTGTAATTCGCTTTTGCGTGGGATAGGTCGCCTTCTTCTGAATAAAGATCGCCGAGATGATCGTACACGTTTGCGCTTTCCGGATGATATTTTATGTTCATCTTATAAAGATCTTCGGCTTTGCTAAACTGCTTTTTTGTTGAAACAAAATATCCAAGATTATACAGCAGGTCTTCAGGTGGTGAAAGAGGACCGCCATTTTTATCTGTAAATCCGTATTTCCAACTGATATGTTTAAAATGCTTTTCAATAAAATCGGCCAATTTAAATTCCGGGTCTATAAAATATCCGTCTTCAATTTTCATTGCATAATCGTTGAAGATAAAATGAAGGGCATCATAGGTCGCTATCAACGGTATTGATCCATGTGTATCTTCTTTATAGTAGTTGAATCCGGATTGTATTCCGTTTTGACGATTATTTAAAACGTATCGGCTTAAGCTTAGTATTGACCGGGGATGCAAAGTGCCATCGCTTGTATCTTTTTGCACTGTTGTAGTATCGATGCCCGGAGGCAATGTGTTCGCCATTGCAAGAAACAGCGTTGTGTTCTCGTAGTGATCTTTTTTCAATACTTGCTCTGCTTCGTGTAAGAGGCGTTGTTTATCCCACCACATACTCGGGTCAATGGCAATATAAGCGTTGAAGATATTTTTATGATGAACGATAGTGTTCATGACTGTCAACCCTCCGTAGGAATGACCGATCAATGTTCTGTAAGGCGTAGTCGGAAATAGAGAATCAATATGAGGTATGAGCTCCTTTTCAATGAATGATATAAATGCTTCGCCACCGCCGGAAACACTTGCCGTGTAACTGTCGATCCATAAACCGTTCGTAACCTGTGTTGGCGTAAGATCTCTTGTGCGATTGGTGTTTGGTATTCCAACTATAATCATTTCCGGAAATAAGTCATTTCCGTTCATCGAACTAAGCAAGTCTACCATTCCAACGACGCCAGTGTAATTTTTCTCAGCATCTAATAAATAGATAACAGGATATTTTTTCGCATCGGAATTTTGGGAGCGAAATGATGGCGGCACGTGAACCCATATTTTTCGCTGCTCTTTCAGAATTGACGAATTGATGCTGTCGATACTACCGATAATAACATCATTTCTTTGTTGTGCACGGAGTAATGGAGAACAAACCAATAGAAAAACGATTGATAAAAAAGATTTCATTATCCTGGTTTAAAACTGGTACAAATGATCTTGAGCCTGGGAAAAAAAAGATTTTTCTATTTAACTAAACTCACGAATATTGAAAAGGTTACAGAAAACTGTCTTTTTTTTTCAGAACAAAAAGAGTTGACAAACAGGATTAGGGTATTTATCGCAGTACTAAGACTGTTCCTTTGACTGTCTTCATTGGTTGTAATGGCCCTGGTTTGTATTGAACGAGATAAATGTATTCTCCGCCATCAACGGGTTGACCTTTATAAGAGCCATCCCATGCCTTTGTCATGGAAGTGGTAAAAAATATTCTCGTTCCCCAGCGGTTAAAGACGGAGAATTTATAACCGGTAGTTCCTTGTGTTTCGCAAACAATGTGTGGGATAAATTTATCATTAAGATTGTCCCCATTAGGGGTAAATGTATTCGGTATATAATCTTTGCAACTACAATCTGCAAACTTTACATTGATATGATAAACATCGGTAAAGCAATCTTTGTTAGATACCTTCAATGTATAAGTGCCCGGTGATGTAAATTTTCTTTTCGAATCTACGCTTCCATCACTCCATTGATATTTCCAACCGTCGAGATAGAGATATTCGTTTCGCAGGTATTGTGCATCCAGCGGCCAGTCTGCGCCATTGCATAGTATAGTATCAATATTTTTTGCTTGCTCCGTGATAAGCGCTATATCATCGAGCAACACAGGGGTACCAATACTATCTACAAGTGAGCAATTGCTTGCTATATTATCCGCAAAATTTCCAATAGTTACGTATTGTTCATTACCGTTAGCGACGAAGCATCCTGACATTTGCCGCCAGCCCTGGTTTACTGCAATTTTCGCACTCTCAGCATGTACCTGCGGCGATACGGGAAGAATATTGAATGAAGGCACCGTATCAATGCTATTTTCAGAAAAGTAAGCGCCAAGCCCAACCGGGTTAAAGCAAATCGTATCAATCGAAACATTGATAGGGAAGCAGAAATTATAAAACATTGAAAAATAATACTTCTTTCCTGCCTCCAATGATGATGTAAGTTTTGTTTCAATATATTGCCGGAAGATGTTGTTGCCATTTTTTGCGTTTATCGCTTCAACGTTTACATAACTGCTACCACTATGCGCTGCCTGCAGGCATATTGCATTTTTAGGAACGCCGGTTAAATCGCTGCTACAAGGAATTTTGCTGGTAAATAACGAAGCATTAGCATGACTATAAAAACCTCCGAGATCATTATACGGAGAATACCATGGCGGCGCTTTGTATATCTGGTAAATATCGTCCGGGCATCCTGAAATGCTTTCAAATGAAGCATTCGGGATATAGCTTTGTGAAAAGAGTGCCTGGCAAAATAAAAATAATGCACTGAATAAAGTGATATGCTTGGGTCTCATATGGCTGTTAGGGGTCTCAATATATACATTTCCTTTCAGACGATCTTTCCTGTTGAGATAGGATAAATAAAAACTTACCTCCAGTTAATCTATTGCCGGGTTCTTAGTTTATTTTTTTCTTCATTTGATATTAGGAGGTTATCAGCCAACTCGTTTTCAATAGTATTCAGAAGCAAATGCCACTTTGAGTGAAGATTTATTTCATAATTATCGTTTGTAGTTTGTACTCTGAGTTGTACTCATGGTAGCTTATATATTTGTCAAAAAAGTGATCTTCTATCTGGGGAGTTATAATGCTATCACCCATTATGTAAATCGCTAACTGGGTAAAGCAATAATGATCAATGCTGCTTGAAAGTACAAACTTCCATTTTCATTCTTATGCAGGTTTTGTTGAACTGTAGTATTCTTTAATTCATTGTAGTTAGAAAACAGAACAGAAAATAGGGTATCTTTTTTTTAAGGGGATTATCTTGTATATTGTTCTATAGACGGTATCATAATGTAAATTTCCGATATTTAATAAGGTGCTGTTTGTCATCTTTAATCCAAAAAATATTCAAGAAGTCACAGCAATTAATGCATGTATGTCTATAAAACAAAATTGTATCAACTTTTTCTTTTTTCAGATCTTTCATGAATTGATTCGCGAATTCAATTAAATAGAGATTACTTCTCTTAACTATAATTCTTTCTTTATCATCAATATGCTTTTTTATCGAATTGCAGCCTGTAGGCAAAAGGTAAAATAGGCAGATAATAAATATCCAAACTTTTTTACGATAAAACGAGATTAAGAGAATAGCTAAAAAGAAGCATCGATCGTTTTATTTGAAGTGATTTATTTATGAATGCCTTTTCCAGGCGAGACATAATGTGTTTAAACAGTGAACGAATATATGAAGGAAGAATAACAATTAAGATTTCATTTGGATTAGGATTAATAACTATCAAAAGCAAACATAAAAGAGGTGAGGTGGAAACGAAAAAAAACCGTACATCAATTTCTTCATTGGAAAACCTTCACTTTTTTTAATTTGGCAGATGCCTCTTGCCAAGCATTTACAGCTTTCTAAAATTATTTTCGCTTTGACAATTACACTCTGCACGAGCGTTGTTGAAAACTTTGCTTATGCACAGAAATACAACTTTACCAATTATAATGTCGAACAAGGGTTGGCGCAATCGCAGGCACAGGATATTGTGCAGGATCATAACGGCTTTCTTTGGATAGCTACATTGGGAGGCGTAAGTCGGTTTGACGGAGTCAGCTTTAAGAATTATTCAAAGGCCGACGGGCTATTGTCATTGCTTGATTTTACAATTCACCCGGGAAACAATGGTAAGATATGGATTGGAACGCAGGATGGTATTCAATGTTACAGTGGACGGAATTTTGAAACATTACGCTTTACTGATTCTATAAAGCCAGTGCAGTTTACTACTATCCAGGAGAGTGTTGAAGGGGGTGTGTATTGTATAGCAAAGAATAGATTATATCAATCATTTGACGGAAGAAACATTTCCCGTGTAAAGCAATTTGCAAACTATTATACAACTGTTCTCTCAGCAGACAGGAATAAAAATATTTACGCAGCGGTTTATAAAAAAGGCATCTATCGGTTAAATGATGGACAATGGACACTATCATTCGATCTTAATAAGTTTGATAGCAGCATGATCGTTTACCGATTGTGTTTTACCGGGGAGAACCAATACCTGCTTTCTAATAAAGGTCTTTTTGCCATAAAAAATGATAGCCTGCTTCCCGTTTTATCGAGGGAGAAATTGCAGCCTGAATTTATTTGTATAGAACAGGATGCGAAAGGTAGATTATGGATAGGAACAACGCATGGCGTTTTAGTAATCAATACCGGATCGGTAGAAGCAATCGGCGCTTCTGAAGGCTTAACAGATAATTCTGTACTGCGCATAACAAAAGATCGTGAAGCTAATTTATGGTTTGCTACAGATGGCGGAGGTATTTTTAAATTGACTGATAACCCACTGAGCTGCTACAATTCCGCACATGGTATGAAAGGGAATGTAGTAATGTCAGTCGTGAAAGAAGCAACAGATAAAATATGGATTGGTACGATGGATGGCGGATTGCAAATATTCAACGGCAAAAAATTTACTCCGGTTACCATTCCCGGAGCAGGAGCTGAGGCAAGAAAGATCAATGCTCTTTTATTAGATTCATTCAAGCAGTTGTGGATCGGAACGATAGGCGGCGGTTTATGGAAAATGGCAGATGGAAAATTCTCAGAGATACTTGTGGCGAACGGGCTTCATTTCAAAGAGATTGTCGCGATATATGAAGACAGCCAACGTCAAATATGGGCTTGTACCGGGTCAGGAGTATATTATTATGAGCAGGGCACTATGCATAAAATACAAGGAATTGATCAGCCGTGTTTCACTATATATGAACAAGGGAAGGATAGCATGCTGGCGGGTACATCGAAAGGATTATGGAGAATATTAAATAAGTCGATAGTAAAGAAAGTGGAAATCAGCGGTGATGAGGCTATGACCGTCAATTGTATTTTAAAATGGAAAAATTATTTTCTTCTTGGTACCGAAGATGCCGGAATTATATTCTGGCAACCAATAACGGGAAAGAGTATGCACTGTTCATCACGGAACGGACTAACCTCCGATTTTATATTCAGTTTATTTGCAGATGGAGATAACCAGATTTTTGCAGGTACGGGACATGGGATCAGCAAAATTTATCTCACCGCTGATAGCAGTTCGTTTACAGTCAGAAATTATTCCTTTTTTAATAATCCCTATGGTCCGGAATGTAATTTGAATGCGGTTCAGAAGATTGAACGTAACAAAATCTGTTTCGGTACAACGAGAGGGCTGGTTATTTATAACCCTGATGATAGCGCTTTAACCAGTAAATCGCCCCTGGTTTATTTGAAAAATGTATCATTGTTTTCGAATCGGCTCGATAGTAGTCTTGCAAGAGATACTTTTATTGCATGGCAGCCAATACCTGTTAATTTAAATCTTACGCATGATCAAAACCAACTTACTTTTGAATTTACGGGTTTGTATTTTTCTAATCCCTTGGATATACGGTACAGCTATAAACTGGAAGGGCTCGATACCAGTTACAGCGGCCCTGTAAGCTCTCCCAAAGTAATTTATTCGAATTTACCTCCGGGAAAATTTCATTTCCGTGTTTACGCGATGACAAGCGAAGGAGTGAAATCTTCGAACAGTGTCGATTTTCCATTCGAAATCCTGGCGCCTTTTTATCAACGTCTTTGGTTTAAACTATTAGCAGTGCTTTCATTGATCGGAAGCGGAGTTTTGATTCAATACATTCGTATGAGGATAAAGGCGAGACGCGATTCAATGATTAAAACTATCCGTCTCGAAGAGCAACAAAAAATACAGGAACGGACTTCTGAAGATCTTCATGATGATCTTGGTAATAAGATAACGCGGATATCTGTACTTGCTGATGTTTTACAAAATAAACTTCCGGGAGGTGATAATGAAAATCAAAAACTGGTAACACAGATAAAAGAGAATGCTCAGTCGCTTTACCTTGGCACGAAAGATATCATCTGGTCGCTCACTCCAGGCAATGACAATATGTATGATTTGCTTGAACGATGTTATGCATTCGGTACAAGTCTTTTCGAGGAAACTGAAATAGAATTCAGATCGTCGAAGCTTACAGACGAGTTGAAGAATATCAGAGTATCGCTAACGCTTAGCCGTAACCTCGTTATGATCGTGAAAGAGGCGCTGAATAATATTTTGAAACATGCTGAAGCGCAATGTGCAGAGATTTTGGTGAAAGACATACACACTACTTATCTCTCTATTTCGGTAATAGACGATGGTAAAGGAATGAACCCCGGTGTAATAACCGGAAACGGTTTGTTGAATATGAAGCGCAGAGCAGAGCGAATTGATGGGCAATTACTGATTAGTCAGAATAATCCCCACGGCACAAGTATTACTATTTCATTAAAAATCCCCCTTGCTGAGGGATAAAATTGTTTCATCTTAAACTCATATTTGTATGCGACAAAAACCTGTAACAAAGCAGCGTGATATGAATATAAGAGTGGTAATGATAGAAGACGACATTACTATCAGGGAGGGAATAGCATATCTTGTTAGCAATGCAAATGGGTTTTCTGTTGTAAGTCAATATAGCTCTTATCATGAAGCTGAGCCACAACTTGTAAATGATGCTCCTGATGTAATCTTATTGGATATACAATTACCCGGCATTAGCGGAATAGACGCCATTACTGCAATAAAAAAGAAATTACCTGATGTACATGTGCTGATACTAACTGTGTATGAAAAAGAACAAACAATTTTTACAGCGCTTTCCAACGGAGCTTCAGGTTACCTTACAAAAAATGTATCGGCAACGAAGATCATCGAATCAATAAGAGAAGTGATGGAGGGCGGCGGCCCAATGAGTGCGGGTATTGCCAAATTAGTTATCAATTCATTTCGGAAAAATACAGACAGCCCGCTTTCAAAACGAGAAACACAGGTGCTGGAAGCAATTGCTCAAGGGAAAAGCAGAGGGAAGATTGCAAAGGAACTTTTCATTGATCTTGAAACTGTAAAGACCCACATCAAAAATATCTACTACAAGCTCAACGTGAACTCCAAAGAAGAAGCGTTGAAAGTGGCGCGGGATGAAAAATTCATCTGATGTTTTTTTCATAGCCACCAGGAACCGGGGGCGCAGAAGATGAAAAGCACAGAGCTAACTGATACTGCAAAACAACTTCAGCATCCCTCGGAATGGGGGATGTTTTTTTTAGTGTGTTCTTTTATTTTTAAAAGCCAATGCTGGTGATTGTTTATTTACTCTGATAATAAATGAATAAATACTTATTGCTTATTAAAGGTGACAAGGGATTGACCATTCACAAAATGAAGGCTTATGAAAAGAAAGAAGTCTATAAATGCTGGAACCAATGGGTAAAGGAGTTAAAGGCAGAAGGTTTACTGGTTACCGGTTCATTATTGTCTTCCGGGGCAGCGCTTTTTATCACTCGGGAAAAACAGAAAATGTACCAGACAATTATGAGATGGCTTCTGAAGTCATCAATGGCTTTTGTGTATTAAATGTAAAAAGTGAGGAAACTGCAATGATGATCGCAAAGACATGTCCTATCATACGCAATGAACTGGCAAGTTGTGAAATAAGAGAATTTAAAAGAACAGTCTGAGACTTATTCAGAGACCCACATGTTTATTATTTCTATTCCTCAGTTGAACTCATTTAACAGTCGAAATAATCAATAACAATAGTTCAGACTATGGCCGGAATATAAGGCTGTGAAAAAATATTTTGTTGAAAGAAAGGGAAACTGATTGATTGCGCTTATATTTGCAACCGAACGGTTTCGTGAAAATTTAAATGAGTAAATAAAAATCAGCAAAATGAAAACAGCATTACTGATGGATTTCTCCATCGACAAAGAAAGAAGTACGGTGCATGTAAAGAGAGAATTTGCTGCACCGTTGAAAGATGTATGGTCTGCATGGACTGAGCAGAATATCCTGGATGAATGGTGGGCGCCTTCGCCCTGGAAATCAAGAACAAAGTCAATGGACTTCAAAGTTGGCGGTCGTCGTCTTTATGCGATGGTTGGTCCGGCGGGAGAGGAGCATTGGGCATTAGCTGATTATACGGCGATTACCGCCAGGTCGAATATAAAATGGAGTGATGCGTTCTGTGACAGCGAAGGTAATATCAACAAAGATTTTCCCCGTTCTGATTGGAACATAGATTTTGAAGACGGACATGAAGTAACACAAGTGAATATTTCCATTAAACATCAGAAGCTTTCTGATCTTGAAGCGATTATCCAAATGGGCTTTAAGGAAGGATTTACTATTGCAATGGAAGGCCTTGATAAAATTTTCTCCGGTAAAAGATAATTACGAGGCTACCCGGCTGATGTTGCGGCATTATCTCCCCATTTTCACGAAAAGTTAATGCCGCAATTATTAAAATGTATTTTTTACCCATTGCATCTGCGTAAATCAACCAATCATTTTTTCCATGGAATTATTATTTTAAGGTCTGGATGTATTCAGAATTTATAAAAAAGACCTTTATGAAATTTTTTTTTCCGATTTGCTGATTCTGGTTTGCTTTTTGTTTTTGAAAAAATGTCGCACTAAAAATCTCTTCACCTTAATAATCCGGTCACAATGCAATTCTTCAAAAACATCGCTTTCAGCCTTATCATCCGGGCGGTTAACCGTCTTCGGGAATTTAATTTCAGAAAACGCAATCAGGCGGAATATGATTGCGACGTTTGCAATGAAAGAGGCGAACGGATCTTTTTCAAAATCAGAAAAAGTGATGGTCATTGGAATATAGCAGGAAATGATCTTCCATCCTGGGTTGTGAATTCCGAAGATTCAATTTGCAGTGCGCTGGAAAGTCAGCCTGAATTTGAACTCGCATAAATATTTTTCGTCTGGCGTCATTCTGATGCGGTACTTACGCTCAAGGAGTGATTACCGGTAGAAAATAAGTTTGAAGAGAATATTGCAACTCATACAAAGGATTTTTTTTAATAAGCGTATAAGTTTTTATTCATTGAATTATTGAATATTACCGGGGAAAAACTCCCCGGTTTTTTCTTTTGAGCGCAATTGTAACCCGTAGAAAAATAAACCCATTTACCTTTTGTTTAACACAAGCAAACTGAAAGATGACTGATTTGCAATAATTAAGACTATTGTAAATGCAGTGGCAAATCTTTTGAATTAACTGAAAGTGACGACCACTGATCATACTTAAACAAAAATCAGAATTATGAAAAAGATGAAAGTAGTTTATATCGGAGCATTGTTGTTACTATCGTGTAGTATATTAACAATTGCAGCGAATGCGCAAGACGAATCGCGAATAATGAATGATAGCAAAGATTCGAAGGCTGCATTTTTAAAGACAGACCCCTCGATGACGAATTTATTCAAAAGCGCTTATGGTTATGCAATCTTTCCAAATGTAGGTAAAGGTGGCGCAGGTGTAGGCGGCGCTGCGGGTAAAGGTACTGTATATGAAAAAGGAAAGGCGATTGGTACTGCGCAAATGGTGCAGGTAACCGTGGGGCCACAAGTAGGAGGACAGGCATACCGCGAAGTAATTTTCTTTCAAAGCAAAGAAGCATTAGATCGTTTCAAGGATAACAAAGTAGAATTTAGCGGACAGGCTTCTGCAGTTGCTGCAAAGAGTGGATCATCAGCAAATACAAACTATCGCGATGGTGTTGTAGTATTTACTGAAGAAAAAAGTGGATTGATGCTTGAAGCGTCATTGGGTGGACAGAAATTTACGTACAAGTCTTTGTAATTTCACATTTTACTTTTTTGATAAAGGCCCCGGTGAAAATTGATACACTGGGGCTTTTGTTTATTTGTAAGAAGAATCAATGCGATACCGGGTACGCTTTTTATACAGTCATAGTAGAATCCACCAAATAGCTTGTTATGAAAATAAAATTTGCAACTACATTACTCTTGCTGCTGTTAATAGCTGCAGCAATAAACGGCCAGGTTCCACTTATAAAATCCAATTCAGGCATCGCTGATATAAGGGATGGACTTCATTACAAAAAATCCGCACTTACGATTACTCCGGATGCAAAGGCAAATAAGTATTACATCGAGTTGCCTCACCGGGATCATCGTGTCGTGTTGTATACGGATCTCGATTCTATACGGTTTGATATTTCTTTCGGGGGCGTTTACAATTTCGCGGTTTTACTAAATGGAAAAGATACTTGCTTTGTACAACTGATGGCATCGCCTGAGAAATTAATTAGTTTCAAAGGAAAACATCCGGACACTGATATACCCGACACAATACCTTTTACAATTGCCAGCAACAATAAAATTTATGTAAAGGGTAATGTTGGTAGTTCAGAAAATGTTAACCTTCTTGTAGACCTGGGAGCATCTGATTCAAAAAGTCAAAATGAAAATGTATTGTCGGGAAGTACAGTAGAGATTGCCGGCCTGCACTGGGATAGCGTTACAGTTCGGACGAATGCCGTTGGCAATGCAAAGGCGACAGAAGGAGTAATCGATAATTCATTGTTCCAGGATAAAGTAGTGAAAATAGATTATGATAACCGTCAAATCATTTTATATGAAACAATGCCTTTAAATGATACTGGTTATTCACGTCATGAAATGATAATGGATGGATCCAGGCCAATGATTCAGGCCGGGATAGCAACAAAAGATACAACGCTAATGAATTGGTTTGTTTTAGGAACGGGTGACCAACGCAATGGGTTTATTGATGAAACTACGGCATCGAAATATAATTTGTATAAAGGATCAAACAGGTATCTTACCTACCAGGATAGGGTTTTTGTAAAGTTACCTGAGTTCAGGATTGCCAATGTAAGTTTCATGAATGTAGCAGCTATTATTGCAAAAAACGGAACACATAAAGGAGAATCAAGCGTATTAGGCAATGGGCTATTGAAACGATTCAATGTTATTCTTGATAACCGGAATGGCTACATTTTTCTAAAACCGAATTCATTGAGGACTGCACCGTTTGATAATACATTCTTAATTATTTACGGAGCGATTACTGGTGTGGTAATAGTATTATTGATAATTATCGGGTTGATAGTGAGAAGTGTTCGGCGTAGAAATTTAAGAAGACATTTTACGGCGCCAGATTACAACAATAACATTTCTTAC
The DNA here is from genome assembly GCA_049840875.1 of Chitinophagaceae bacterium. Classification (GTDB taxonomy): domain Bacteria; phylum Bacteroidota; class Bacteroidia; order Chitinophagales; family Chitinophagaceae; genus JAFDYH01. The sequence continues at coordinate 211,603 of JASGJE010000020.1, forward strand.
AATGGTATGGCCGAAGGATAATAATAGTTTGTTTTGGTTGATTATTCCAGGCACATGATAAGGTCTGTTTCCAGTTTTGATTCGTCGCTTGTCCAGTGGCCATATATTTCTATGTAGGGATAGCGTATTATATAACCTTTTGCCAGCAATTCATTACGCATTCTTTCCCCGACCTGTTTTAAAAGATGGTAGGCGCCGATATGTTTATAACGGGCATAGTGTGAAATAAGAACATGCTTATGTTCCAGGTCAGTTTGGTTTTTCGTTTGAGTATTATCTAACTCAACACCGGCAAATACTTTGTTACCTTCTTCGTATACCCAGATATTAATACCCTTGTTCTTTAATTGATTTGATTTCACAGCTTGCCACATTCTATCCATGAGCCGGAATGCGGTTGCCTGGAAATCTTTATTCAATGCAACTCCTGAATATCCGGATAGTTTAAAATCGAACGGATGATTTACAATTTTAATTTCCATTGTTACCTGAATAGATAAGCGATGTCTGAAATGTTAATTGACTTTAACCACGGCTCAAGATAACATGGAGCTGTAAACGTTTTTGCGACTTCAGAAGTATTTAATAAAAGATGGGATTGCTTCTCAGCGTAAAAATTTTCCAATTGGTATAGCTCGTATTGATAAAGACCTTCTTGTCTTTCTGCAATCAATGTCCCGTTCTTCCAGATCTCCTGCATCTTGTCTTGCTGGGAAAGAAGCATAAATGAAAAGTAATTCATACAACAAGGCTATGGTTTAGGGGTAATTCGCGGAAAAAATCATGCCCGGAATTGAAAATGCTTTCATAAAAATAAACCAGTTGTAAATAATATACAACTGGTTTATTCTGATTATTGAACGGTTGGACTATTGTTTCTGCTGCGATAGCCAGGTAATCAATGATGCAAATTCTTCGTAGGAGAGTGCATTGGCAAGGCCTGTCGGCATTATTGAAGTTGGCAATTCTTTCCTGGACTGAATGTCCTTTGTATTGATTTCATGTACTTTTCCGGCAATGTCACGCATTGATATTTTCTGTGCTGATTCGCTTGTAACGAAACCTGTAACGCTTTTACCATCTTTTGTTTGAACAACAACTGTAGCAAAGCCCTGGGAAATACTTGCATTCGGTTTTAGAATTGACTCAGCAATTTGTTTCCTGTTCATGATTGATCCGATTTGCCCCATAAATGGTCCTTTTAATGGCTCGCTTCTTTTTAGACTATGGCAGGCAATACATCCTTGTTGGGTAAACAAAGCTTTACCCATTTCCGGGTTACCTTTTATTTTATCCATTGCCAGCATAATGTCTTCAATCGATGATTGGCCGATCTGTCCTTTTTTATTTCTTATTTTATCCAGATCCACTTTTACTTCCTCGCCTTGTTCTGTTGTTTTTTCTTCTCCGCCAAATGGATCAATACCCATTTGCAATTTGCCGTTCAGATCGGCAAAGAGTTGTTTCCCGTTTTTATCTGCCTTTGTCCATTCTTTCATCAGGAAAGCTTTGATAGTGTCAGACGATTCCCATGTCATCGGCTTATAATAAGGACCATGGCCGTCAGGTCGGGTACTCCACCACCATGTGCCGTTATACGGAGTTTCGATATTATAAAGACGTCCAAGTGTTGTAAGTATTTCTGTTTTTATCGCCTGATTTTCCGGTTTATCATATGCAGCTATTAAACCCGCTACAGCCTTTGGATCGTGCATATAGCGCAAAGCCCAAAGAGCTATCGTTGAGTTCTTTGTTCCTATTGCGGCTACACAGTCATCAACGGCATTTAGTTTTACCAACGCATGTACTGCAAGATGTGCAGGAATGATTTCTGTGTTTGGCGTAGCATGCGGCCCTTCTTCACCTTTGGGTGGGGCAACAAACGAAGCAGGTACTGGTATGTCGAGTAATGATTTCGCGGCTTCAATTCTTCCTAACCTTCCCAAACCGATAATCGCAGCCAGTTGTACACGAGCTGAAGTATCTTTCAATGCAGATAAAAATGGTTCAATTGCTACATCTTTGTTTATTGTTTTTCTATCTGATAGTGCACGCAAAGCAAATTCACGAACTGCATTGTCTTTTGTGAGATCTGTAAGATTTTTAATCGCATTTTTTCCTTCGATCTGAGCGTATGTAAAGATTCCAGCTACTCTCGCATATAGCGGAAGCGATGTTCCTGACGCAATTTCCCAGGCTGCGGATGAAGCATCCTTTGCCGGCCTGTTCAATAGTTCTTGTTGGGCAGCGAGTCTTGCAACAGCGCCTTCTGATTTCAGCAAATTTTTCAATTCGTCAATTGAAGCTGCTTTAACATCTGGAAATGCTTTGTATTGCCAGTTTGCCGGCACAGCTCTTGCTACAAAACCTTTACTCGAATCTCCTTCGTAACCGGCGCCATCCCATGCAGAGAGATAAAGTCTCCCTGAACCATCCACATCAAGGTCGGTAATCTGGGGAAGCTTTATAAAATCCTCTTGTTCTTGAGTAAAGCTTCCACGAGATACATTCAGGCGATGGATATATAATTCACTTCGTCCCCAGTCTGCCATCATGGGCACATGATTATATTTCTCAGGCCATGTAGGATCATCCATAAATAATGAACCTGTTCCTGATCCTCCGCCTAAATCAACCATAGCCGGAATTATTTCTTCAGTGAAATGTTTAAAGAGCAGGGGGTAACCATACTCCGCTGACTGAATGTGATGTGAGAAACGGATGTTCCAGCCACCGCCGTCATTGGTATTGTCCCTGGTAAAAATATTCATATACGGGTCAATCGCTACGTCATAAATATTCCTGGTGCCATGCGAATAGATTTCCATTTCAGTGCCATCTGGTCTTACTCTTACTATGCCACCGCCCAGCATAGTGAGCTTTGTTCCATCACGGTCAACGGCTTCATAAAAACCAAAATCACCTACGGCGATGTAAATCCATCCGTCAATACCCATGCGGATACCGTTTGTCGCATGATCGGTACCGCGACTTCTCAGGTAATTCACATTGCTGATATGTTCGATTAATGGTTTGGAAGGGCCATCTGCTACGCCATCTTTGTTTTTATCTTCAAAAACAACAAGATCCATTCCTGTGGCAACGCTATCATTGAATACAGTATGTAAAACATACAGTTTGTCGCCGACCGGTAAAATTCCACGCGGATCATCAACCATTGCATATTGCGTATGACTATCCACAACACCGTCGTTGTTTACGTCAATCAGTTTTACGATCATTCCTTTACCCGGTTTCTTTCCAAGTGAACCAATCATATCTACACCAACATATACGTCACCACTAGCCGCGGCTGCAATACAGGCGGGGCTTGGAGTTAAATTAGGGCCTGCATACCCGGTAATTTTTAATTCTGAAGGCCAGCCCAGACTGGTAGCCATTGAGTCAATAGATGCTAATGATCTGTTTCTTTCTGCAGGTTGTATATTCTGTTGATTCGTATTACAGGCTGTAATGAAAGCGAGTGTAACAATGAAAAGAGTGGAATTAATTTTATACATTTTATAGAGCTTAGTTAAGTAAGCTTTAAAAATAATGATTTCTGGTTGCAGAAAATCAGTTCTACAAGTTTTTTATGGATATATGCAAATGAAAAAGGCCACAATAGGTGGCCTTTTTTAAAGTAACCTATACCCCTTTATTTGAAAAGAAGATTCAACGTTTTTATCAAACGACTGTTCTTGTCGTATACATTCAAATAATATACGCCGGTCGGCATTGTATTGCCCCTTATCATATTTTCAGAATAGTTGTTTGTGTTTACAATAATTGTTTTTCGCTGCTGTAGCTGCCCTGCAGAATTTTTTATTTCTATTGTATAAATACCTGTTTCAACTCCTGACATATTCAGTTTAAAACCGGAGATAACCGGATTTGGCGCTACGACTATATCAGCCTTTACCTGTTCGTCGAAATTTATTTTTATCACTGATGAATAATCGTACTCATTGTTTTTATGAATGATGCGGAGCCGGTAATAGTTCACTTTTACCGGATGATAGTCGATCATTGAATAGGTGTTTTTGCCTTCGTTACCCTTTGCAAAAACATATGCCATGGTACTGAAATAAGTTCCATCCGTACTTTTTTCCAAAACGTATTGGCTGATATCCTTCTCATCGCTCGACAACCAATTCAGTTGAACAGCCGCTTCCTGTTTCTGACCAGTCAATGTGATTTCGTTGGCGGGTAACAGCATGCCTGAACCGCAAAGCGCCGGTTCAAAACTGTACGCTTTTCCTAATCCATTATTTCCTGCGACAAAGCTAAACAGTGTATTTAGTGTGGAACCAAGATTTAATAAACTGCTGCTGAAATCCAAAGCGCCGGAAGGAGAACCCGTAACAATTGTTGGTTTTGATCCAGGTCCTTTTACTTTATCAACGCCCGCTACGCTAAACCCAAAGAGAGCCGTTGCATTTACACTCAGAAAATCGCCACCGTAGGTTGCCGCAATGGTATAGCCGGGCACCGGATTAAATGTGCCACCAGATGATCCGTAATAGACATATGCAGAACCACCAACTGCGTTTACCTGTAACTGTGAGATGTTGGTACCCGATGATAAAGGTTCGCCTACTACCAAATCGGGATAGCCATCACAATTAATATCCGAAACGTTATCGAACGATGCACCAAAAAGGACATTCAGGCTCATCGTATTTAATATGTTTAAAAGACTTGTCGACTTTGGAGATTCCAATACCTGGTCAGCTATTACAACGCCTGCCGGCGAATTCGGCTTTTTACGAAACAATTGTATATTCCCCGTTCTTATAGTAAGACTTAAAGCGGATGGTATCGCACCACCTACTGGCGCACCAATCATTACATTCCCATTGTGTGATCCGCTGGTATTTTTTAAACCTTTTACTTTATAACCAAATAAATTAGCCGCATTGCTCAAAAGCCCGCTTGAAGAGGCCTGCAATCTGGCGCCTATAGATGAATTAACACCTGTGCTGTTTCCATAATAGATATAGGCACTCCCTCCGAGTACCTGCCCGGTTAATACGCCACCCAATGATGATAAGTCTACACCGGCCGGAGCCCCGACGATCAAATCAGGGTAACCATCACTGTTATAGTCGCCAATAGCATCTACACTATAGCCGTATAGCAAGCTACTGCTGCTTACTACCGGTAATTGAATTAAGCCTAATAAAGATGGTGAAGGCGCCTGCAATTGAACGGGTGTTGATGTGTTCAGATCATCAGAATAATAAACGAATGCCGCTCCGGATTGCACCGCGAGAAGACTGGTGCCAAGATAAGAGGGTGAGCCAACTACGATATCTGCTTTGCTATCATTATTCAAATCTTCGGTTGCTGCAACGGAAAAACCAAACAATGCATTGACATTGATATTGCTACCTGTCAATCCCGCGAGACCTGAACTGAAAAAGCTATCGTGCAGTTTAACCTGTAGAAACGTAGATGGATTTGGTGCAGATGGTAAATTTTCACTTTTGTAGATATACACTTTACCAGCAGTTACGTTTACGTCGCTATAGATTGGGCTAAGCCCGAGAGGACCACCACCAAGCGCTGATGTTTCTATATGCACAACATATTTATCAAGAGGGGCCCCGATAATAATATCATTTTTCCCATCGCCTGATACATCGCCTGCAGAAACGCTGAACCCAAATAATGCACCTGCAACAGCAGTATTCGGTTGAAGAATATTATCCGGCGTGGTATGCAAACCCGTTGATGAACCATAGTATACAAATACGGCCCCCACCGCAGCGAGCGTACCGCTTCCGCTGAATACATCGGCTACTCCCGGAGCGCTTATCGCCACATCTCCGAATCCGTCTCCGTTTACATCACCCAATGATGTAACGGTGAAGCCATATAGAGCGGTTGTTAATTCGGCATTGGTGATCAAACCCGAAAGCAATCCATCAGCTGATGTCGTCCAGTCGGGTACCTGGTTTATCGGATCAATAGTTACAGGATAATTTGCTGACGCATCGTCTACAATTATGCTGAGCTCTGAATTTGTTTTATCATACTGCATAGTTGCAGGTAGCTTTTTATGATCGGCATCCCATACATTTAAGTCAGTATATACAAGCTCGGATTTAAGTGGTTGATCTTTTCTGAAAAAACCAAGCTTGTTGTTATTCAGACTCGCATCCAGCCCACTCTTTATTTTCATAGTCACCTTTACAGCCTCGTTGCCCACTGGTCTTTTATTTATAATAAAGTTCTGGCGCAAGCCTTGTTCATTATTAATATACTGTACTGATGTTGCGGAAAATGAATAAGAGAGTGATGATTCATTATTTGCAACTTTGAGACAGGAACCAAACGATTGTATTGAATTTTTTCTGCCAATACTTTTTAACTGAAACAACACATTCCATTCTTTCTGATCTACTGATTTGCCATTGATGGAATACTGCTCAGGTGTGATGAAAGCAGAGATACGGTTCCGGTGATTTACTGCTTTGAAATGAGTAGGTTTATCCAATGAGTAAAAACTGTACTCCACCTTTTCAATATTAGATGTCGCGGCAGAAAACCATGCGTCATCATATTGTTTAGCAGATGTCTGGCCTGAAGAATAAAGACAAAGGTGAATAAATAAGATGCCGAAGGCATACAATGGTATGGCTTGTTTCATAGAGAGAATTTAGGTGTACGAATAAGATATTCTTCAGAGGATATCCTTACGGTGGTTTTCAGGTCCCGACATAAATACTTAGTCGTTGTGCTGAAATACTGACCGTGTATTCACAAATCTATTGGTCAAATTACGTAGTGTATACCTCGCAGGTTTCAAAGAATATCTTTTTGAGATCGCAGGTTAAAAAAAGGTAAGTGCTTTTCTATAGTGGCTTATAAGAAAAGAAAATCTTTCGTAATAATCCTATATCAATTTTGATCTATTGTTTCATTTGTATTCTTTGAGAATCTCAGAGATCCTGGCGATACGCCATGTACACGTTTGAATATTTTTATAAAAGGGCTTGCTTTTTCGTAACCGAGAGAATAAGCAACCTGCGAAGTAGTCATGTTCTTTTCAACAATCATTTTTTTTGCGAGTTCCATCTTTTTCTCGAGGTAGTATTCATATACGCCTTTACCAAAAACATTTTTAAATTGTCTTTTCAGTGTCGATTCGCTTAATGAAAATTCCTTAGCGAGATCTTTAAGTTTCGGAAACTTTTCATGCAGAAGAGAACCTATCTTTTTTTCAACACCAATGATTGCATCCGCATTAGCGGAATTCCTTACAACTTCTGTTTTTTTGTCTTTCGTTATAAAATTATCCATCAATTCACTTAATAGTGTTAAAACACGGCTTTTGAGAAAAATGCTGTGCAAGCTTTTGCTCGTTACTTTCTCCAGTATTTCATTAACTACCCGATGATCGTTGATTGAGAATGCTTGTACTAAAAGCGGTTTTCGGTGAGTGTTTACGGTTAAGGCAGCTTCTAACTGTTTATTAATCTCGTGTGGAAATTGCTGAAACAACCATTGCTCAGTAAAACAAATATCAAGTGCTTTAGCCTTTTGCCCGGCTTTTACAATAAAAGAAAAATCATTGTTATTATTTGAGAAGACAATACTATGCAACTCATTCACCTTTTTCATTTTCTCTGGCCAGCCACCATTAGTTTCTATTATAAAACTTTCCGGCATCATCAGATAGTTAATCATCAATAAATGAAGATCTGGATTGGGTAATGCCCGGATACGAAATCGTGTATTTTCTTTCAGTGTAAAATTCCATGCTCGTACGTAACAACCTGCTTCAAACTCAGAAAGTAACACATCTCCTTGCCATGCTATATCATTAAAATGGATCAGTTCATCTGTAGGTCGGTTACCAAGCCAATGGTTTATTTTTTCAACGGCATCGCTGAACGTACCGATAAAAAAATCGAATTCTTTCATAGCAATCGGTTATAAGGTTTAATGAACATAGTCCGTTCCACAAGGGATGGATTATAGGGTAACACTTAGCTTAAAAAATATAAATGCGCTGCTTTGTGTATGTTTTGAGCTTTCGGTGGCAATCGGATTTTCGCTGAGAGAATAATTTTACTCAGTATTAGCTACTAAAATAAGCCCTGAAGAATTGCTTAGTACGTTATAAGAAGAAATAAGAAGACAACCTGGAAAACAAAGTATGGTTTATGGTATTGTAATTTAATATAAATAATTAGTAATTGATTTAAGCGCCAATAAAAAATTAGTTGACAAATAGCAAGAACTTTTATTAAATCCTTACTCCATTTGGGGCAAGAGAGCTTCAAATTGCTTAATCCGTTTCCTATGTCGAAAGCTTTCCTGTTACTCTTCTTTACGATAGATATTCTAACATCCAGCGGCCAAACAGGTCTTTCTCAGTTTAGTGACCCGACAGGAAAGTACAGTACCTCATCTTCCGGAACATGTATTGCGTGTAGCTTTTCAAACCCTTCTTATATTTCAGACAATAATCTTGGCAACTATGCTACAATTAATGTTGGCGCAAGCGTATTCGGGGCAGTAAGAGGAATCAGGGCTAAATTAAGTTCGCTGGTATCAGGTGGTACAAAAGCCGGATTTTATATCAATGTTGGATCGGTTGTTTCATTTCTGCCTTCGGTAGATGTAAATACGTATAAGGCCGGAGTCTATCAGGAAACGATTGTTTCAAATGGTGATCTTATTTCCCTGTTGGGGGGAAGCGCCGGGAATGTATGTGCCAGTACGAATATTTCCAAACAATATGATGAAGTAGAAATAAATTTCAACATGGGCGCATTGACGGTGGGTGCTACCATGCAGGTATATTATGCTTTTGGTGGATTTTCGTCGTGTCCCAGTGTCACCCTGCCAGTAAGATTTATCGATCTTGCTGTATTGCGTGGAAACGACAATGCCGCGACTGTTACTTTCACTTTTGAAGATGACGGCAATTCTCAATACAATTTAGAGAAAAGTAGTGATGGGCATTCTTTTACAATTATCGATAGCAAAACGAGTGGAACACAAGCCGGTCAAAAAAACATACAGTTTATTGACGCACTGCCTGGACAGGTTGCCTATTATCGTGTATCTGTTGAGAACACACATGGTCAGCGTATTTATAGTAAGATAGTAACGTATCATGCAGGTGTGAGCGGTGAAAAATTTGACATTTTTCCAAATCCTGTATCCGGTAATCAATTTATCATCGGCTTTCATTCAATTGATAGGAAGACCTATACAATAAGAATTTTTGATAACACAGCACATTTGCTTTATAGCGCTACTATTGTTAATTCGTCTTTACAGCATCTAGTTAATTTAAACAAAAACATTCCTGCAGGAATTTATAACATTAGCATATCAGAGACTAATTCAGCACAGCGGCCTGCGTATAAAAAAATAATTTTTGTAAAATAGTAACTGCTTTAACAGGATGTTTGTTTGAAATTATAAAGTGATACCATCAACGTCTTCTTTAACTTCATTATTCCGGATGTGTTGTGTCTCTCGATTGAATTGCACCGGCTGCGTCTGTTTTGCCTGATTTAATTAATGGCGAAGATGGCTTACTTCTGTAAACGAGGATCGCCAATATAAAAAGAACGATAACAAAAATCAGCATTCCTCTGAATGGAGATTTCAACGAGTCTCTTTTTTTGATTATAGCGTCTTGCATATAAGTTGTCCTCCTTTGATTACTGGTTTAAAAACTATGCCGGGAGCGATCCGAATTATGAAATTATCAGATGGCACAGATTTTTTTATTGCTATCATTTAAACTACGAATCGATGGATGAATTATTAAAAAATGGCTTCATTCCCATACAACACATGGGAAAGCAAACTGAAGTGGTAGATACAAGAATAATGGTGGATGAAGATGCTGCGATAAAATTATTTATCACAGCAAAGGAGAAACTGCTTCAGGTAAATCAATGGCATTTGCTCTGCGGATTTCTTTCTCCTGCTTTTCAACTGTCAGACTCGTCTGGAAACATTGCTGAAAAATTTCCCGATGTGGGCGACTACATTAGGATAAATATTCCCGGGCCGGGAACAAAAGCGGGCAGGGGTTATGATTGGGTAAAAATTGAACGGCTCACACATATTCATATCGACAATCACCAGGAGCTTTTCTTTATGCAGGTAAGACCCGCTTCATATCCAAAGGCAAATGATGAAGCTATTGCGCATTTTTTTAAGAATACGGCTACAAGCTCTTTTATGATCGTAAGGGAACTTTCACAAATTACCGCAGCCATTTACGGGAGAAATGAAGTTGCGAATACTGAAACCGAAAATGAAATAGATAATATCAGGAATGCCGTAATCGCAAACTCCGGCGCTATCGGACTATCCACTATGCAGTGGAAAAGCCTTGTCAGCGCTTTAGTCAATGATTAATATTAGTGAAGGTGCAGGGGAACTAATTCCACAAATTGAGCCACCTTTATTTAAATGTATTATTCGCTTCATCTTCTGTAGAAGGATCGTCTTCATTTTCATCGGAATCCGGCATGTCAAGATCCTCTCCAAAATCTTCCGGATTGGCGCTTTCATTTAGCTTATCAACTCCATCCGTATTATCCAGCTTCATCTTTCTCCGATCTTTCATTTCTTCTGTAATTACACGATCTGATTGTTTCAATAATCTTTTTTCCGTAGGCGAGACATTGGTTGCTTCATCTGTAAAATCTTCTTCATTCAGATCATCCAATAATCCGTCTCCTTCTTCATCTGCAGAAGAGATCGTTGTGTCAATCATTTCACGCATACGGGGAGGACGGATATTCTCCTGGCCAGGAATATCTTTTACTTCTGGCAAATCGAATATGATTGAATCATCTTCCTGCGTAGTTGTTTTCTTTTTGTTTAGCGCTTTTTTATTGTTCGATTCCGCATCACTTTTTGCAATCTTTTTCATTACAACAGATTTTACAACAAGGCTTAAATAAATATGCCAACCTTGTTGGCTTAACAGTTAATGTTCGCAGGTTCGATTACTGTTCCAAAGTGATTTATTTTTTTCGGCCCATCAATGCAATGATTCCACCGATTACAAGCACTACGATCAGAATTCCCACCCATACTCCAGCTTTAAAAATTCCACCTGCTATTGCACAGGATTGCAATAAAACAGAAACGCCGAGAGCAAGTAACATACTGCAGATTAAATTTGATTTCATCTTCAGAAATTGAATTGTTCGAAAAAAGCCCGGCAAGATGCCGGGCGTAACCATTGAACGTTAATTTGAGCGACCACCGTTTTATATAAATTAAAAACCGTGCCACCGGATCAATGGTCAAACAAACAGGGACTGCTACCTGCTTTTCTTTATGCGCATTAATTTTTCTCTATTCTATCATTTTCTTCGATCGAAGAAGCTTGGCGTTTTTGTATTCTCTTAGAATTACCAAATGAACGACTATAGGTTAATTTGAAAATTGGTGATCGTGCAGATTCCGGGAAAAATTTTACGTAGCTGCGTATCGAATATGCTTCTTCTGTTATCGTGCCGTAATTAATAAAGTAATGTTCGGAAGAAAGAATATCATCCACGGTTAATTGAAAACTTCCTTTATTTCCACGTAGGTCTTTGCGGATACCGACGCTCAGCGTTCCAAATGCATTTACTTTTTTAGTTCCATCATACGATAGAGAATGATAGATGCCACCGAATTCTATTGATAAATCCCGGGGCAATTTAAAAGTTTGCACCACATTTAAAGAATAACCAAGCCATGTTTTTTCAAATGGTTGTTTGGAAAAGCTGACCTTATAATTTCGCCACCAACCGGTAATGCTGTTATTTATTGTCCACCAATTGCTGATTTTAAGAGGCACAGTTGCCTGTGCTGTGAGGCTATTTTGCCAGTCAATATTTTGCGGAGAAATAAGCAACATGTCCTTTGCAGGACTTTCTGATAACTGGTATCGTGAGATTGCATTTATATCACGGCTTGCTAAAACAGAAAAAGAATAGTTCTTGAAATTATAACCAACTTTAAGATTGTGTGTTATTGCGGGTTTTAGAAATGGATTTCCGGTATAGACTGCAGTAGGATCACTGTACCCAACATACGAAGCAAGGTCGTTATACGTTGGGCGGGTTATACGTTTAGTGTAAGAGAATTGTAATTCTGATTGATCGTTCAGGTTTTTTGAAAAAAACAACGAGGGAAATATTGCTCCCAGCTTTCGGTTAGCAATAGTATTACTGGTCTTTGTGTTATCCATTTTAGTAGCAGAATATTCATAGCGCAATCCGATATTTAAACTTATTCTTTTACCCGGTTGAGAACTTATTGCGGCATAAGCGGCGCCAATTCCTTCGTTCATTATAATGTGGTTGGAAGTTTGATCATTGCTTTTCCATACGCCATCAATTAAGCTTTCAATGCCGGATGCGCTAATACTTCGGGTTATCGCTGCTTTCGCACCGGCTTCAAGTTTTGTATTTTTTGCGAGCTGTGTACTGTAATCAATTTTCGGTACAACGACTTTGATAGTTGTGTTTGCGTTTCCCCGTTGTCCTGGCGCGAAGAGGCTTTTATCATCTCCGGCCTGCATACCGTGTTTGTTAATAAAGCTGCTGGCTACATAATAATTGTCGGTATTATTAAAGTACAGATAGTCGAATCCGAAATTCGTCTTGCTGCCTTGACGAAAAACCTTCTCTACGTAAACTGAATTCATAAGATTATTCCATCGGTCTTTACCACTATTTAGTCCGGTGAATTGCAGCAATGAGTCTGGTAACACATTATACCCTGCGTTTGTAAACGAAGAACCGGACATACGACTATTATTGAAGTTGATAAGACCCCCAACCGTTGTAGTAGCATTTACTTTTAAGTCTATTCCCATATTTGCATCATGGCTATTTCGTAAAAATTTTGAGGTGAACCATCCGTCTACAAACACATCGCCACCTAAAAATGGCATGTTTTGCGAACTTGCCACATGCATGTTACTATAAGTGCTGTTATGTGAAAATGTATAACCTCCGTATAAATTCAGGTTGTTCTTGTTATATGAAAGGTTAGCTGTTATGTTCCCTTTTTCTTTGTACCCATATCCAGCTGATGCTGATAAAGAACCATTTGTTCCCTTTTTTTTATTCTTCTTCAATACAATATTGATGAGCCCGGCGCTTCCTTCGGCATCATAATTTGCGGGAGGTGTTGTTAACAATTCGATTGTTGCAATATCATCAGCGCTCATACCATCTAATAAGGTTACGAGTTGTTCCATTGACATGCGCATGGGTTTGCCATTCATCATTACATTTACTCCTGATTTTCCATTTAGTTCAATACTATTATCTCTTCGGTTAATGACAACACCCGGAGATCGTTCCAATACCTGCAAGGCCGAACTTCCTTTAGACAGAATACTGTTTTCAACATTTACTACGGTACCTTCTGGTTTTTGTTGAAATAGTGGTTTTTGCGACCGAACAACTACTTCGCCAAGTTGCTTTGAATTTACCGCAAGTACGATCGGCTCAAATTCTTTTGTTCGCTGAGAATCGCTGATACTAAACGGAGATGATTGCCAGGATTGATAACCGCTGCTACTGATATCGATCCTGTATGTACCCATTTTAATATTGTCGAAATTGTAAGTGCCGCTATCGCTCGAAATAGTCGCTTTTATCAATGAGCTATCATTGTTTTTTAGCAACAATACACTAGCTGCAGCAAGTGGTCGTCCGTTGGGTGAGTTTATTTTGCCGGTTATCTGTGCCGTGGCTGGTTGAATAAAACAAACTGACAGGAGAATAAGTACCAGGTATTTCATGTTAGTTATTTAGTTCAGAAAATAATTTGATGATCCGATGTTCTGTTTGTTTGATAAACAAAGAAACTATGGCAATGAAGAGCGAAGAAATGTATGTGCTGAAGTGAGTCTTACAATTGACCAGAAGAAAATAGAGGAGAAAAAAGAGCTGTTCTGACGGGTGAAACGCTTGCCTGAACCATTCGTCAACTGACAGGCGATAGTGGTCAATCTATAGGTGCAGTTGGTATTCTGCATGCAGGTAATGGCAGGATTTTGGCTAATTTTAAACGTTGAAAGAAGTCCGTTCACACAACTATAAAAAAACAGGCATTGCCTATTAGTAAATCAAGATACGATTGGTTCTTCAGGTATAAATTGTACCATATTCCTTTCTGGTTTGCATATCACTGCATGTGGTGGATGATAACGATTGGAAGTATTTCCGGCGTTGCTAGTAATGTTCTTGGTTCTGCATATTCGATCAAATTTCTTTTTTACGTTGTCTTTCAGGCGGCCGCTGTTTATTTTAACCTTTACTATCTCATTCCAAAATTCCTGGAAAAAGGCAAATACGTTCAGTTCATTATCTATGTAGTATTGACAATACTTGTTGCGGCATCGGTTATTGTGCTCGGTTACTACACAAGTTCATGGGTGTCTGGTATTCCCTTTAAAGAGATGTATGGCAGGGATCCGAAGAATTTTATGTATTTTTTTCAGATCAATACCTTGCCTTCTACTGTTGCAAGTATGACGCTGGGAATGAGTGTCAAACTGACAAAGAATTGGTTAAAAGCAAAGCAACGCGAAAAGCTGTTGGAAAAAGAAAAACTTGAAACGGAATTAAATTACCTGCGTTCGCAATTCAATCCGCATTTTCTCTTCAATACGATTAACTCAATTTTCTTTTTGATTCACAAAAATCCTGATCAGGCATCTGCATCGCTGGCAAAATTTTCTGAATTATTAAGATACCAGTTGTATGAGTGTAATGATCGACAGATTCCATTGCGGAATGAAATCGCTTATATGGAAAACTTTATCGAACTCGAAAAGTTGCGGCAGAATGATTATATCGATGTGGATTTCGCAATGAATGGGCAATACCAGTCTGATTTATTTATCGCTCCGTTTATCCTGATGACTTTTGTTGAAAATGCATTTAAGCATGTTTCAAAAGATGCGGGTCAGAAGAATTGGATAAGGATATATCTTGACATAAATGAAAAACAACTCAGTTTTTCTGTCTCGAATAGTTTTAATTCTTTCGGCAGCAATGATGTTGTGAAATATGGTGGTATCGGGTTAAGAAATGTACAACGAAGATTAGATCTTCTTTATCCCGGTGAATATAAACTGGATATCAGTAATACCGGAAAAAGTTTTGAAGTAAAACTTACCTGTACTCTATCAGATTTGCAGACAAAATCAGCAACAGACAATACCAAACAAAATGTGTTTATTCTAAAACCGGCTTCATGATCAATTGTATAATTGTAGATGACGAACCGCTGGCTCGTGAAGGTATATCGAACTATGTGAGGGAAATTGATTTTTTGGACCTTGTTGCGGTGTGCGAAAACCCTGTTGAATTAACAAAGCTACTTGACCAACAGAGTGTGGACTTGATATTTCTTGATATACAAATGCCGAAAATGAATGGTCTTGACTTTCTGAAGATCGTTCAAAATCCACCGATGGTTATCGTTACTACGGCGTTTCCAAGTTATGCATTGGAAGGGTTTCAACTGAACGTAATGGACTATTTATTAAAGCCAATTACATTCGACAGGTTTTTCAAGTCAGTAAATAAGGCGAAAGACTACTTTAACCTGGTCGCAAAATCGTCAGGGCAAAAGATGCTGGATGAAAAAACAGCAGACGATTATTTTTTCATCAAATGTGGCAGCAAATACGAAAAGATATTTTTTGCAGACATACTATATGCCGAAGGAATGCAGAATTATGTTACCATTTATACTACAAAGGGGAAGTATATGACATTGCTTTACCTGAAAAACCTGGAAGAAAACCTTGACAAAAACTCGTTCATCAGGGTGCATAAATCGTTTATCGTAGCAGTTGATAAAATAGACGCAATTGAAGGAAATGAAATATCGATACAATCTCACCGGGTACCAATAAGCCGCAACTACAGAGACCAGGTGATACAGCAGGTTGTTTCCAATAAACTGTGGGATAAGATCAGGTTTTCGTAGGGGTGAGGTACAAAGGAACGAAGTATCATTTCGGTTACTCGACTATTGACCATCGACTATTGTCTATCGTCTCTCCGGACTTTCCTTCTCACGAACTCTTTCACTCTTCATGATCTCAAAAACCTCCGGGGATAGTTGAGTATATTTTTTTCTCCCGCTTCTCTATCTCTCACAGGCTCTTTCCAAATAAACTTTACTAGCCCATTTCTTAAAAAATTACACCATGAGTGCATCATCTAAAACTATTGCTTCCAGGAGAAAATTTATTCGAAACAGTTCACTTGCCGCCGCCGGCTTTTTTATAGTGCCAAGGCATGTTTTGGGCAAAGGTCATATAGCGCCAAGCGACAAACTAAATATTGCAGGTATCGGCGCAGGAGGAAAGGGAAGCGGCGACCTGAAGAATTTTGCGGAAAGCCCGAAAGTGAATATTGTAGCGCTGTGTGATGTAGATGACCGTCGTTCCGCAGAGTCAAGAAAACGATTTCCAAAAGCGAAGTACTATAAGGATTTCAGGGAAATGCTGAGTAAGGAGAAAGATAACATTGACGCCTGTTCAATATCTACCCCGGATAATACTCATGCGGTTGCCACACTCGCAGCAATGCAATTGGGAAAGCACGTGTACACACAAAAGCCGTTGACGCATGATATTTATGAAGCGAGAATGTTGACTGAAGCGGCGAAACGTTATAAAGTAATTACACAGATGGGCAACCAGGGTGGATCTGGTGATGGTGTGCGCAGAATGAAAGAATTTGTCGACGCCGGATTGATCGGTGATGTACATACAGTACATACATGGACTAACAGGCCCGTATGGCCGCAGGGAATTGCAACGCCTACCGGTAAGTTTGATGTACCTGCTGAACTGGATTGGAATTTATGGATCGGTCCCGCAAAAATGATAGACTATAATCCTGCTTATTTACCTGGCAAATGGCGTGGATGGTGGGCATTTGGTACAGGTGCATTAGGGGATATGGCTTGTCACATTATGGACCCGGTGTACAGAATTCTTCCAATCGATTACCCTTCAGATTTCGAATGTAGCGTGACTGGTAACTGGAAAGGTATGTTCGATGAAGCTGCTTTTGTAGATAGCTGTCCACCTTCGTCTATTATAAGATTAAGCTATCCCCGCAAAGATGGAAAAGGAACAATAAAAGTAAACTGGATGGATGGAGGTTTGCTTCCGCCAAGGCCCGATGAATTGTTGCCTGATGAACCAATGGGCAACTGGGACGGCGGCGTGATATTCGAAGGCACCAAAGGAAAAGTAATGTGCGATTGTTACGGCGCAAATCCGAGACTGTTGCCAACCACAAAGATGAAAGAAACCTTGCCCCCGATAACAATACCCCGCGTACCTGGTGGCGAAGATGGTCACTACCTGCAATGGGTAAATGCCTGTATCGATGGCTATGGCAAAGGCATTACCAGTTCGCCGTTCGAATATGCAGGCCCGTTTGCAGAAAGTATACTCATCGGTAACCTTGCAATCAGAAGCTGGATGTTGAAGAATCCTTCTTCCAAAAAATCAGAAGATAGTTATCTCGGCAGAAAAAGACTATTGTGGGATGCGAAGAATATTAAGATCACAAACTTCGATGAAGCTAATCAGTATGTGCGAAGAGAATATCGTGACGGCTGGAGTTTGACAATGTAATATTGCTTGACGACATTAAATGTGAAATGGAAAATGAAAACAAGAATTTCGTTTTCCATTTTTTTCATTAAATCAAATGCTATATTCAGGATATGAAACAGGTAGCGATAATCATTTTGCTTTGTACTGCTGTACTGGCTGATCCATTATTTGCACAGCCGGAACTTTGCCAGGGAGATTATTTTACAGAAGCTCAGGGATATGAATTTTTAAAAAGCCATGTTCCCGCCTCTTTGCCTGATTGGCAAGTCCGTTCGGTACAAATAGTTGCTCAGTTGAAAGAAGGAATGGATCTGAATGAATTACCACCTCCCGTAAAATCTGCTCCGATTATTCACGGTAAAAAACTAATGGACGGTTATACAGTAGAAAATGTAGCGTTCGAAAGCTTGCCCGGCTTTTATGTCACGGGAAATTTATATAAACCAATTAAACCTCTATCTTCTTATGCCGGTATTCTTTGTCCGCACGGACATGGCAATAATCCCGATGGCCGCTTTATGGAGCAAACGCAAAAGCGATGTGCAATGCTGGCAAAGATGGGAGCTGTTGTATTTGTGTGGGATATGATTGGTTACGGAGATTCAAAGCAATGTGATCATAAAATTGCAAAAGCATTGAAATTGCAAACAATCAACAGCACAAGAGCGCTTGATTTTTTATTGTCGATTCCAGGTATTGATTCAACAAGAATCGGTATCACCGGTGAGTCTGGTGGTGGAACGCAGAGCTTTATTCTTGCTGCGTTGGATCATCGCATAAAAGTAATCGTGCCTTGCGTAATGGTGTCTTCATATTTTTTCGGTGGCTGTGTTTGCGAAAGCGGAATGCCGATTCATAAGAAAGGAAAATATCAGACAAATAATACTGAGATAGCCGCCTTGTCAGCGCCAAGACCGTTACTGTTAATTTCAGACGGCGGCGATTGGACAAAGAATACGCCTGATTGCGAATATCCGTTCATGCAAAATATTTATTCGTTGTATAATGCAAAACAAAAAGTAGAAAATGTCCACCTGGCAAATGAGAAACATGATTATGGCCCTTCGAAGCGAAAAGCAATGTATCCATTCATAGCAAAATATCTTGACCTTGATTTAAGTAAAATAAAAGATGCAAAAGGGAATATCGACGAAAGCTCTTGCAAGCTTTTAAGTGAAAGCGAACTGGCTGTTTTTGATACTAAACACCCATTGCCTTCAAATGCTGTAATAGGAGATGAGGCGGTAATGCGACTTTTGTAACTATTGGTAAAAAATCATTCTTGGTTTTTAGGCTTATTCTTTTCATAGTTCCAAAGTCCGTAGCTCTTTGTCCATCCATTGGTCTTGTGCCGGTACCAAAAATGCAGTAGTACCGATACAATAAGAAAAACAATAAAAATCATCCAGAATAAGAAGTAACGCCCGAAGAAGTAAAAGACAGTAACGAGTAAAATGTATTTAGTAACCCTGAACCAAAGTGGCTGTGCGTGTTTTGAAAACGCAACTTCCAGTTCACGTTGTATTTTTTTATTAAATGGCATCAGGGCGAAAATCCAGTTACTACTAATTTACGTTACTTACAGGTATTGAATGGCTTTTATTATATTTAACATGCAATAGTCTTAAGTTTTAAAATCAAAAACCCTTATCATGGTGACTGAACAGATGATACAAGTGTACGTTGCTCAACTTTGTAATGAAATAGGATGGACACCTGAGAGTATTTATGATGCAAAAAACAATTCATGGATTTTTTCAAGGGGTTCCGCATCTATCGAAGTCTTTATGACCTCATACCAGACTGCTGTAAAAACAGTGCGTACATTTCTTCGTTGTTTTTCCGCCATTCTTCCATTGCCGGCAGATAGTCAGAAACGCAGCCAGTTATTCCAGGAAGCATTGGAAAATAATTCAAAATTCATGGGCGTTAAACTGGCCGTCATTCCTGAGAAGGGATACCTGTATGCCGTTGCAGAAAGAGACATTGATGGTATGGACTACGAAGAATTCAAATCAATGATCAGTGATCTTGGCTACTGGGCAGATCAGCTAGATGATATTCTCCAAACAAGATTTGGTTCAAATCCTTCGTTGAATTAAGTTCCTGAACAAGGAAAATCGTGTTGATCAAGGTTGGATAACTATTCCTTCGCCGGGATTTATTGTCAGGATTATTTTCCCATTGTTGACAGGAATATTCATCGGCTCTGCCAGCCGTTTGGCGCTTACTGTATAAGTCTTGACCTTTTTAATGCCATTCCATTCTACGGGTAGCTTGAATTCTTTTTTTGTATAGCCATTGCTGCTATAAGCAACAATTGTTTTATTTAACCACAAAGCAGGCATAAATATTTCATCGCCGCTTTTTTGCCAGAGATCGTCATCTGTTTTCTTCGTGGGATTATTTTCGTAATACCACGGTACCACATTGGTGAAGAACTGTTTTACCAGGCTATCCAATTGTTGCGGGTTTTCTCTTATTTCTCCTTCAGCATGCATCGGTGTACCGCAATAAAGTTTTGCCGGTAAACTTTTAAAACCAACTGGTTTGCCGATCCAGTCATTACCGGTGAATTCATCTAAAGAAAACCACCATGCCATTGGTTGCAGTCCAATAAAAGGATCAATTCTTAGTCCGTACATTCCACCTTCAGACGTTACATCAAGACCTTGGTTGCGCCAGTAACGAAATAATTTCCGTTGCGCTGCAGCTTCCTGTTCAAATGAACTGCCGAGATATGGATTATAAATACTGTCATTCAGTCGTACGGGTTGCTTCGTATGAAATGCATCAATGTGAATTGTACCGCCTTCTTTCAATTCAGGTAACATCTTGAGCAGTGCATCAATTCTTTTTATCGCATAACCGGTTTCCCATTCCTTTGCATAATCAATCTGGAACGACTGAAGCCCGTCAAACACCTCTCCTGGAATCGGAATTCCATTTTTATCTTTTACAATGATATTGTTGTTGTCATAATCATTCCATAAAGGGGAATTCTTAAAAGCGTCAATCATATTGATATGCAGGCTTACTGTCGTGTGGTACTTTTTTGCTTCTTTAATTAGCCAATGCAAACTTTCCAACGCAGTGGCATCTTCTTCTCTTTTCAATGCACTATTCACTACAGTCCACGAGGGATAACCCGAATCATGCCCCGTGTATTGCCATCCTACGAGATAAATAATCTTAGGTACACCAACTGTTATCCAGTCGAGTTTTTTTATTATTTCAAGTGCATCTGCAAAGCGGAGGTAAACATGTTTCAGGTTCCCGACACTATCGCGTTGGCAAAGAAAAAGTTTCATTACGACCGTTTGGGAATAATCATGTAACCATGGTCGTTCCGGTTGCATCGTTTTTTTCCAGTCGTAATAATCTCCTGAAACTGTTTTTACTGCATCAGGTTGCGCCTGGCAATAAACAGAAATGAAAAGTACGAGTAAGAAGTATAAATTTTTAGCCACTTTCATTGATGGATTGATTGAAACAAATTTCCTGCAAAGCAAATATAGTTAGCCTGGCGCTTCGGGTTTTGTATAAGTTTAAAAAGGATTGAGATTTAATCGAACGATAAGCAATGGGATATGTAAATGCAAAACAAAAAAGTCAACCCCTACTGATTAGCAATGGTTGACTTTTACACATTTATTAATATTCGTTTCGACTTCTTTTAAATAACGTATATCGACACACGAATTTTGAAGGTTGACAGTTATCGCCACCCCAGTCCGGGTGCTACATGATCGAGGATGGAAGACAGCACATGGACATTGTAATCAACTCCCAGTGTGTTCGGAATTGTCAGAAGAATTGTATCAGCTTCCTGGATCGCTTCGTCTTTTGCCAATTCTTTTATGAGCTGATCAGGTTCTGCTGCGTAGCTCCTTCCAAAGATGGCGCGTTTCTCTGGCTCTATCATGCCGAATTTATCAACGCGATTTGTTTCTCCTCCGAATATGTAACGATCCTGTTCGCTTACCAATGCAAAAATGGAACGGCTTACTGAAATTCTCGGTGTACGTTGATGTCCTGCTTTTTTCCATGCTTCTTTATACAACCGTATCTGTTCGGCTTGTTGTACATGGAAGGGTTTGCCGCTCTCATCGAATTTTAATGTTGAGCTCTGCAAATTCATTCCGTTTTCAGCGGCCCATACTGCTGTAGCGTTAGAGGCGGCTCCCCACCAGATGCGTTCCCGCAATCCTTCAGCATAGGGTTCCAAACGTAATTTACCAGGAGGATTGGGAAACATCGGTTGAGGGTTTGGCCTCGCAAATCCGATACCATCCAACTTGTTTAAGAATTCAAGCGCTTTGCGGCGTCCCATATCAGCATCTGTTTCTCCATCATTTGGTTTATACCCAAAATAACTCCATCCATCAATGACTTGTTCGGGTGAACCTCTACTGATGCCGAGTTGCAGCCGACCACCGGAAATCAGATCCGCCGCTCCTGCATCTTCCACCATATACAATGGGTTTTCATATCGCATATCGATTACGGCGGTACCGATTTCTATTTTACTTGTCCTGGCGCCGGTTGCCGAAAGCAAAGGAAACGGAGATGCCAGCTGCGCTGCAAAATGATGCACACGAAAGTATGCACCATCCAATCCGATTTGTTCCGCCGCTACGGCCAGGTCGATTGATTGTAACAATGTATCACTCGCTGTGCGTGTTTTATAGCCCGGATGGTCAGACCAGTGTCCAAACGAAAGAAATCCTATTTTCTTCATAATTGTATTTGTGCTTCATAGTAAACAAAACCAGGCAAGAATTGTTTTATAAATTTGATATCCCTGGTTTCGAAAGCAACTTGTAAATTGACGCTTCAGAAATCAGTAAACGATAAATTAAATAAAGATGAGCAATTTAAAGAAAGCATATATCGCTGGCGGATGTTTCTGGGGAATGGAAGATCTTTTCCGGACCAGGCCTGGTGTGAAAGATACAGAGGTAGGATATATCGGAGGGCAGAATGAACATCCGACTTACAGAAATCATCCCGGTCACGCTGAAGGGATTGAGATTACTTATGATGCCGATGAAACTTCTTTTAAACAATTACTGGATTATTTCTTTCGTATTCATAACCCAACTACGATTGACAGGCAGGGCAATGATATCGGTTCGAGCTATCGGTCTGCAATTTTTTTTCAGAATGAAACCGAAAAGAAAGAAGCTGAAGAGGTAATTAAAATCGTAGAAGAGTCTAAAAAGTGGGATGGAACTGTGGTCACCACTTTAGAACCTTACTCTACTTTCTGGCCGGCAGAACCGGAGCACCAGGATTATCTCATCAAACATCCGAATGGTTACACCTGTCACTTCGAACGATTTGATAAAAGTTTTTTATAGTACAGCCATCATTTAATCAAGCCCTGGAAAATGTATAACTGGAAAGAACTTCTTACCGAGCAGGATGTAGATGATCTGATCGTAAAATCTGCTGAACGTCCGCAATTAATTTTTAAGCATAGTGTAAGTTGTGGCATCAGCGCTCATGCACTTTTTAAACTGGAAGAAGGTACCGATACGCTTCTGAAAAAAGCGGATGCCAATTACCTGAATCTGCTTCGCCACCGGAATGTGTCCAACTATATTGCCCGAATATTTTCGGTTACACATCAATCACCACAAGTAATTATATTAAAGAATGGCAGACCTGTTTACAGCACATCACATCATGCAATCAGCGTAAAATCAATTCTTGAAAAGCTATAATGGATTGTACCATTTTTGCCATTACTGTGTGTTGTTTATAGAAAGTTATATACTGTTCATTTACAGAAGAACGAATGGCCAGGTTTAGCCTTCAGATACAGAACTACGACAGGGTAAGCACTCTTAATTGACGCCGCTGCCTTCCATCTGAAACAAAATTATCGTAGTAATTCAGAAAATTTGAAGATTTTCTAATGGCTGTTGTGTCAGGCTGACGCGTAATGCGCAAGCATTATATTACATTCACATTATTTTTCTTCCATGAAAAAATACTGCCTCGTCTGTGTATGTTGTCTTCTTCTATATGGTTACACCATGCAGGCGCAAAACCCATTCGCAAAATTTAAAGTGGAACATTATGATACCAAGAAAGGATTGCCGGGCGATTATGTAATGAATGTATATCAATCAAAAGAAGGGTTTATCTGGACGAATGGTTATTCTGGTTACACACGTTTTGACGGTAAACGATTTGTTACATTCAGTTCAAAAAATGTTCCAGCCATCAAAGCAGATAATAACGTAGCGTTGTTTACGGAAACAGCGGATAGTTCGTTGTGGTTCGCTACAGCGAGCAGCGGATTATTGGCTTACAATAAAGGCAAATTCAAAGCCTACCTCACAGAATTTCCCAATCTTTTTTTGACAGGAAAAAGCAGGTTAGGCGAATTGATAATTTCTCTCGGAGGCTTCCGGTCAGACAGGTATCTTTTCTTTAATCCTGAAAAAAAAACCTACAGAATTACCGGTGCTGATGAATTAACGCATGCCCTTTATACACGTCTTACGAATAATGATACAACGGTCAGGCGGTGGACTATATTGGGGAATAAAGTATATCATCTTAACGATGCAAATCAGCCTGTTTTACTGGGAGAGAAAGAAGGGATTAATGGAGATAATACTTTTTCTACGTTTATGGTCGATAGTAAACACAGAACATGGATGATGAGTGAACGCGGTCTTTATCTGTGGAACGGCCAGAAGATGATTCATTACCCAGGCACTCCCTATATAGCCATTGTGCCTTCCAACCCTAGCTTTGGATTGATGACAGAAGATAATGATCGGGGTATTTGGGCTTCTACCGGCAGCGGAGGTCTTGCTTATTTGCCGGATGGCGACAGCGTCTTCCATGTTTTTCCAAAAGAATATCTCAACATTCAAACAGTGAACAACGTTGCGGTTGACAGGGAAGGTAGTGTATGGGTTGCTACCGACAGAGGGTTATTCAAATTATCGAAGACCAAAGTAATTAATTACACTAGTGCAGAAGGAATTGAAAATAACCGCGTGAGCGCCATCTGCCAGATGGATAGCAACAGCTTTTTGGTAGCCAATTTTTACAATAAGATTTATGAACTTAAAAATGGCAACGTAAACCCATTTGCGATTAGTAACGAAGCGGCCCTTAAGGCTGCAGCCGGCGTCTGTTATTACTCTTTTGTTGACCAACATTACAACGCATGGCTGTGCTGCAACAGGCTTATTTATAAAATAAATAAGAATGAGCAAAAGACCTTCCAGGTAGATGGTGAGGTACGCTATGCCTGTACAGGAATTGACGGTAAGGTTTACTTTGGCGTGGCGTATAAAGGGATCGGGTTTATAAATGAAAAGGGTGTTTTTGAATACCTGCCGATAAAGGCCATTGATTTTGTTCCGCTCTATCTTAGTTCAATACGTCAATTAAATGATGGGACATGGGTTATCTGTTCTTTTCGCACAGGAGTGTATTTTATAAGTCCAGACGGTCGTGTTAAAAATATCGATATCACGGAAGGGGTAAAGGGGATACAGGTATTTAACTCCTACATTGACCCTGCTGAACCAGATGCATTATGGTTTGCAACAGGGGCGGGTCTTGTGAAATATAAAGGCGGTAAAAAATCAGTAATCGGCGCGAATACAATGATTCCTGATCTAACATTATTTGGAATACTTCCGGATAAGAACGGTCGCTGGTGGTTGCCTACCAATACTGGAGTCATCAGTGTAAGAAAATCGCAACTGGATTCTTTTATTCTCCAACCGTCGACCCGCATTGACTGGGAAATAATTGATGAGGGTGATGGCATGAACAACCGGCAATGCGTTGGCGCACGACATTCAATTGTCTCTGTTGATGGAAGGATTATGGTTCTCGGAATAGGCGGCCTCATTGAAATTGATCCTGCCTCCATCCGGAAAAATACAGTTGTACCGCTGGCTAGCATCAACCAACTTCTTGTGGATGATTCTGTCTACTATTCTGGGAGAGACATTATACCCCCCGGTAATCACCGTTATATTTTTGATTATAGCGCTCTTAGTTTTATTGCGCCTGAGAAAAATAAAATTAAGTTCCGCCTCGCAGGATATGATGACAAATGGATCAACTCGGTTGGAGATCAACGTGCATTTTATACTAACTTATCACCTGGTGACTATCACTTTGAGGTGATGGTGTCTAATAATGACGGGGTTTGGAGCACCGGCCCTGCCAGTTTTAGTTTTTATGTAAAGCCTTTCTTCTATCAAACAACGTGGTTTAAGATTGCGATCATTGTTTTATCGTTGATAGCGCTTTGGCTTATCATCCGGTGGCGGACTGCCGCGTCACGCAGCAAAAATATATGGTTAGAGAAGCAGGTTTCTTTACGGACAGCTGAACTGGAATCATCCAATAAAGAAATTTTTACACAAAAGCAGGAAATAGAACAAGCACTCGAAAAATTAAAGCAAACACAATCCCAATTAATACAATCTGAAAAGATGGCTTCATTGGGCGAATTGACAGCAGGCATTGCCCATGAAATACAAAACCCGTTGAATTTTGTAAATAATTTTTCAGAGATAAATAATGAACTGATAGAGGAATTAAAAATGCTGAAACCCGGTAACGGTGTTGATGGACAGAATTATGAAGAATACAATGATTTACTTAAAAACGTTTTTCAGAATAATGAAAAAATAAACTATCATGGCAAACGGGCCGATGCGATTGTAAAAGGAATGCTGCAACACTCACGTTCAAGCTCAGGCCAAAAAGAGCCGACAGATATAAATGCCTTGTGTGATGAATACCTGCGGCTTGCTTATCATGCCTGCCTGTCAGGGAGACAGGGTTTGCGTGCAAAAGATAAAAATTTCAAAGTCGCGTTAAAAACTGATTTCGATGAATCGGTTATGAAGATTAAAATTATTCCGCAGGAGATAGGCAGAGTATTATTGAATTTATACAACAATGCTTTTTATGCGGTAAGTGAAAAATCAAGAGACGCCAAACCAGGCTTTGAGCCAACTGTTTCTGTAAGCACGAAAAGACAATCAAACAATATTACAATTACAGTTACTGATAACGGTAGCGGCATTCCTCAAAACATTATTGATAAAATATTTCAACCCTTTTTTACAACCAAACCGACAGGCGAGGGAACAGGATTGGGGCTATCACTTTCTTACGACATCGTGAAGGCACATGGTGGTGAATTGACCGTAAAAGCGCTGAAAGAAGAAGGATCTCAGTTCACTATTTTATTGCCCGTATAAAAGATCGCATCACCTATATGCTTATAAATTTTTGGTGAATGGTTTTCACCATGTCTTTATCTATGATCACTTTTTAATCAGGCCGGTATATGCCTGTGACTTGATCCCCAATCTATAATTTCTTTATTTCCGTAGTTATATACGAAAATGTATCAGAAGATTAAAACCTGGTCATTTATGATGTGGTTTTATAGTTGACTTATTAACATTCTTAATCCGTCTGATCAAATTACTCGTAGTTACCTTTTTCGATTCTTTAACCTTCTTTAGTTCCAACGCGTTCCTTTATTATCTAATCATTAAAAATGTTTTGGCATGCCAATGAACAAATCATCGGACAACAACGCTATGTCCGGTAAAACCAAAACCGTCAACCAGTCGAGAAGAAATTTCCTGGTAAAGACCGGTGGGGCAGCATTACTTGCAGGTGGTCTTGCAGGTTGCAGCAAATTCGGAGACTATTTCCCGCATCATCACGGAGGAGGCAATGGAGCCACAGTGGATTTAGGCAAAGGAGATTATGGGATTCTCAATTATGCCTATGCGCTTGAACAATTGGAAGCAGCTTTCTATACAAAAGTGATTGCTTCGCCCTATCATGGTTGTAGCGGTGATGAATTGGCCTTATTGAAGGACATTCGTGATCACGAGATAGCTCATCGTGAATTTTTTAAAAATGCTCTTGGTTCCAACGCTATCAAGGGGTTGGAAGTTGATTTCAGCACAATCAATTTCGGAAGCCGGGACAGTGTACTGGGAACTGCAAAGGCGTTCGAAGATCTCGGCGTATCTGCGTATAATGGAGCGGGTAAATTGATTGCCAATGGCGACTATCTTACCATTGCCGGTAAAATTGTTTCTGTAGAAGCACGGCACGCAGCATTTATACGTGATCTTATTAGCAATGGAAGCTTTGCCGACAGTACAGTTATTGATATGAACGGACTCGATATGAGTAAAGACCCCGCTGATGTGTTAGCTATTGCAAACACGTTCCTAAAGACAAAAGTTTCCGGAAACAATTTGCCAACCTCTTAAACTTCAACTCATGAATTTGCAACATATAATGACCGAACTGGAAAAAAAGGATGAAGAGCTTACCGGTAGGCTCGATAGCCGCAGGAATGCTATGAAAGAATTCGGCTCCATGGCAGGTAAAGTATTACTGGCAGCCGCGGTTCCGTCGCTGCTGGGAACGATGTTTAAAAAAGCTTACGGACAGGCGCCTGCCGCCTCGTTGTTTGATGTTTTAAACTATGCATTGACGTTAGAATACCTGGAGGCTGAATTCTACAAAGAAGGTTTGGCAGCATCAGGTTTAATTCCGTCAGGCGCTGCATATAATGCGATCAAGACAATCGGCGACCACGAAGCAGCTCACGTAAAATTTTTACAAACTGCAATATCTGCTGCAGGAGGTACACCAGTCACTTCACCGATGTTTGATCTAACAGCCGGTGGAGCATTTGCCAATGTATTCAGCGACTACGCGACTTTTCTGGCAGTAGCGCAAACATTTGAAGATACCGGTGTCCGTGCCTACAAAGGACAGGCAGCCAATCCAAATCTCATGGCGAATAATGATGTACTAACGGCCGCTTTAAATATCCATTCCGTAGAAGCAAGGCATGCTTCACACATTCGCCAGATGCGAAAAAAGAATGGCTTCGGCAATGTGAAACCATGGATAACGGGGAAAGATAGCGGCATTGGTTCCGCTGTTCAGGCAAGTTACGATGGAGAAGAAAACACAAACCAGGCTGGCGTGGAAATTGTGAACATCAATGGACAACAGATTTCAATGGATGCAGCATCGGAAGCATTTGATGAACCGTTAACGATGGAACAGGTACTGGCAATTGTAAAACCATTTATAAAAGCTTAATACCTGTGCGATAGATTGGGTGATAATAAAGCTGCTGGAAACAGCAGCTTTATTTATTGACATTGGAATGAAGCTGATATCAAATTTCATCATGAACCACAATAAGATCATTGCATAAATCAGCAATTCCCGTATCAGCAAAATTATCGCTACTTCCAGCTACCTTTAAAGCAAGAAGATTTATTCTTTTCTCACACATACGCACTCTCACCCTGCGTTTCTTCCACTGCCTTCTTTGATGGAAACAGGTTGCAGAGCTTATCTTTTGTATAATTCGCTTTTTTTCTGAGTCTTTTACGAAGCTTTTTACCTTTTTGCGGAGCAATCAGCAGACCTGTTAATATACCGGCTGCTGCAATAGCAACTATGCTTACGGCAATTTTGAATTTACTCATTGATCTTTTTAAAGTCTGTATTAAAAAATCGTACCGGCCATTTGCGCCGGATTTATGGTATGATTTTTTCGCAATAAAAAAATAATAAAGATCACAAATGAAAAAGAAAGCACAGTCAGCCGCTGAAAAGAAAGATGAGCAATTCCCATTGCCGGTGTATAATGATAAAGACGATATTTATAAAAAAGCCAAAGAAGAACCTCTTGGAGAAGATGAGCGTACGGGCAAAATTTCAACGGAGCAAAAAAAGGATACCCTTAATATGGACCTTGATGTGCCCGGCGCAGATGCAGATGATAACGATGAATTGATTGGTGAAGAAGATGAAGAAAATAATTATTATAGTCTGGGCGGTGAAAATCATGAAGGCCTTGAGGAAGATGATCAGTGATATGTGCGTTGGAAGCATTTCTGCAGACCGTTGCTAGTGATGCTGCATCACCTTATCATAAATACGTTTCAATTGAATATCACCAAAGCCATATATGCTTTCCCTGTTCCAGAATTCTTTGAATACAGTATGAAAGTCCGTCGAAATATTTTTTGTGATGTCTTCAATCACTTTTTCAGGTCTTCCATTTGTACCATCTTTTGGAAAACGGTCAATATGTGCCTTTACAACCTCCTGCAGATATGGAAAGGCGGATGATTGATTGATCGAAAGATTAGTCAACTCATCAGGGTTGCCGCTTTTGTAAGCTCTCCACAAATCATTCCCAAAATTCAGATCTGCTTCAGTAAAAGAAATTTTATTTGAATAACAGACATTGAGCTCCTCTGCATTTGCTGTTCCAAAGCCATTCCAGAAATGTTTACTTGTTTTGTCTAAATAAGAAGTATAAACAGCAAACACTTTTTTCTTTATTGGCAAACTGTGAATAATTGAAATAACAAACCACATATTTACCTGGCAAAACAAATCATACTCAAACCAGAGATTAAACGTTGAATTATCAGGCGCCGAAATTATCTTTTCAAATTCTTTTACAACAGAGTTATAGTATTCACTTTCTGTAATTCCCATGTAGTTGGCCCTTGATCGCCAAAATTCATGAAGGGTGTTTCCTGATAATTCTCCATCAATAAAACCTTCTCTGACAACAACAATCTCTCCTTCAATTTTTGCGTCTGGAAAACTATACGCAAGGGAATCACCGTTTAAAATGTTGTAGAGCATAAGTGAAAACTTTTTTGGAATAACTACTGCCTTGCTTTCTGATAAAGTTAAATATTTAGAACTATTCCCTATGGGGCTAGCCTTGAACCGTAGTGCAACAAAATTATCGCTGCTGTTTGCTTCAATTTCAAGCCCCGATGGTGAAAATTCCAACGTAGGCAGTAGCCATTCGTCACCATGCTAGCAATGCAAGTTCGGGATACCGCAGAAATGCTTCACCTTCCTTAAACTTTTGTCCAGGGTCTGCATATTGAATGTCTTGCTTTTGAGGTATGTCAAGTCCAGTCTTTTGTTGGTAAGCTTGATAGGCACAATAAGCAATTCCCTCATAATTTTCAATAAACTCTTTTACACCTACAAACAGCAATAACCTGGGAAATTTAATTGTCCAATA
Organism: Chitinophagaceae bacterium; assembly: GCA_049840875.1. Classification (GTDB taxonomy): domain Bacteria; phylum Bacteroidota; class Bacteroidia; order Chitinophagales; family Chitinophagaceae; genus JAFDYH01. The sequence continues at coordinate 242,364 of JASGJE010000020.1, forward strand.
AAATTTGTTCTTTCCTTGTGCTATTAACCACGAACGAAAATATTCAAAAGCATCGTCTGAACAACCACCGTTTAATGAGTATGCAGGTTCCCACAATTTAAAACTATATGAATTTGCCATCAGAAAAGTAAAAGTTCTGTCAAACTGAATAATCTCCTGTGCAGTTAAACCGCCAAGATATTCTATCAGCAATTGACATTGAATTTGATAATTTTTTCTGCTACCATCCCTGGTCGTTTTTATTATCTGCCAAAATGTTTCTTCTGGCATTAAGTTGCCAGGATTTGAATGCTCAGTCATGACTTTGCCTGCATAAGCGGGTAAATCAAATATTTTTCTAACCAATAGACGAATGAGAACTATAACTATGAAGACGATAAAAATTAAGGAGAGTACTTGCATTGAAGGTTATGGTTTCATACAACATTAGCGTTTGCTGCCGAGCTGGAATTTTAAAATGTCCCGCTCCTTACTGAAGCCCGATAAAATTATTAATGATGAAGATAAGAAGTAAAGCCGAACCCGCCTGTGGTATGCAGGTTGAGTTACACCAGATGGGATTGCTGCAACGAGGTATTTTGACCGTCACTTCAAGTACAACATAAAGCAGACGGGAGTAATTCAATTGAAGTACTTCCGTCTGCGCTCATTGCGGTAATACATGTTAGCAACAGCTTACCCGGTTTTTGTAGAAATATTATTTAGGAAAATAAATTTTATGCAAAGCCATGAAAGAAAATACAACACCTGCAAAGATCATGAACGACCTTAGCCAATTCATAGTATTCCATCCCGCCCATGCATTTTTGAGTGTTTCTACGTCGGTTAAAGATCCTTTTTCAAACATGATACTGTTCCTGGGATAGAAGTATGCGAAGGTGAACACATCAGCAAATACATAAAGTGCTAATGCTATTCCTAAATAGATTCTGACAGTGGCCGAAACTTTCCAAAATAAAATCAGCGCAAGCAATGCTACAAACTGGTTCACGGGAGCAAACATCCTGAAAAAATTTCCCGGATTGACTGTCTTAAAATATTCCCTTGCCACTTCAATGGAACGAGGGATATCTGCGCCCCATGATTTTGCGTCGATCAGCGAAGTGTAAATGTTCGCAAACAGTATTCCACTGCCCAGTATAGTGGAGGCGAATAAAATTATTGGTTTCATTTTCTTTTTTAAATACAAAATTGGACACCCGGCAAAGGGAAAAATTGTATTTAAGGGACATTTTGAAAAATATGTCCCGGTAAATTGCTTTTTTGTTGCTTGTATTCGTTCGGTGTGAGCTGACTCACCGTTTTGAATGTTTTAATGAAATGAGACTGGTCGTAAAAATGGCAACTATAACCGATTTCAGTGAGTGATAATTGCGAAGTATGTATGAGGTGAACTGCATGTAAATATTTTTTAAATAGCAAGAGCTGCTCTGTGTTCATGCCGACAAGTTCATATAGTTTTCGTGACAGCTGTTTGGACGAGTAACAAAACTGTTTTGCCAGGAGCGGAACGGATAAAGGACTACTGGTGTGACCCTGCAAAAAAAGATTGAATACCTGCTCCCTGTCTGTCAGAAACAGTGGCCTGTTTGCAAGCCATCTTGTAAATACCATTACCCTGTCATCAAAACTTTTTTGTTCTGCCAAATTATGCCATAGCGAATGAAACGAAGTATCTACCAGCGTCAAATCGATACAGCAATTGAAAAACTCAGCGGGTTGAATTTTAAGTAGGTGCCTGGCCGCTGCTGCATATAACACAACACCAAAATAAGTTTGCCGCCCGCTCAAATGCAATTGAACAGGAATGGTATTGAACCCGCTTACAAAGCATTTTGGAAGGTTAAAGGTTTGATTGTTTATCCTTGCAACAACCTCCGCAGTTTCAAAACTGAAAATAAATTCAACAACTCCTTTTGGAATAATGGTTTCTTTTATCGGAGGATCATTTTCCCTGTGCGTTTGCCAGAAAGCGCACACAGTATCTTTGATTACTGGTGATTGCGGTATTGAGAAATAATTTTCCATTTATTCTTCCAGCAGATAGAGTTGTTCACGAGTTTGCTGCTAATATACATGTATTTGCGACTGACCGGGCTTTCGCAAGCCGCTCTCCTTAGTCTTCAGACTACAGGCAATTGATAATTAAGATGCACTTTCTTCTCCATTAACCTGGAAAATGTAATTATTATGATGAGCCTATTCTTGTCGCAATGATTTTACGGGATTCGCAACAGCCGCTCTTATCGCAAGATAGCCGATTGTTAATACTGCAATCATCACCGCAATCACACCCGCGATCAAAAATACACCGGTTGATAAATGAATTCTGTAAGCAAAACTGTCCAGCCACTGTTGGGCAAAATACCCGGCTATCGGTGAAGCAATTAATAAAGCAATAACGATCAGGAAGATAAAGTCTTTCCCAAGCATAAACACTATATGGGAAACACTTGCACCGATGATCTTGCGGATACTGATTTCCTTTGCCCTGCGCTCTGCAGTAAACAAGGCTAATCCAAAAAGACCCGCGCAGGAAATAAATATTGCTAATGACATTGCTGTATTGGTAAGGGTTTGTGTTTCTCTGTCTTTCACATAGAGTTGGCCAAGCGTTTCATCATAAAAATTATAACTGAAACTCGCTGCAGGGTAAAATTCCTTCCAGGCAGTTCCGATCTGGTTAAGGGTGCGTCGTATCACATCAGGAGAAAATGCGCCCGGGTCAAGTTTCACTGCAATGCCACCTTGCCTTTCCGGCCTGTTGATGATACAAAGCGGTGTAATAGCCTGGTGAAAACCCACCGTGTGAAAATCGGCCACTACGCCTACAACGGGGTAGGGTTTACTATTCCAGTACAACGTTTTACCTATTGCTTCTGCCGGTTTGGTGATACCCATCAAATGGCAAAGCGATTCGTTAATTACGAATTCTTGTACGCTGTCGGAATGTAACAGGTTACGACCAGCCAATAATTTAAGTTGGTATAAAGGGATGTAATTTTCATCTCCGGCAACCTGTGTCACGCCGGTTTCCTTCACGTCTGCGGTATTGAATTTAATCCGCATTCCCCTGCTATTGGCAGTCATCGGGGCAAGCCATTGCATAGCCACCTGCTTTACACCAGTAATTTCTTTCAGTCGCTCTGCAAAGATCCTTGCTTTACTAAGACTATCACCACGCGGCGTTTCAATGGTAATAATCGCACTTGCAGTGAATCCCAGGTCTTTTGTTCTGGTATAATTCAGTTGCCTTGTAATAACAATGCTGCCAATGATAAAAATCAGCGATACAGTGAATTGAAATACGATCAGGCTTTTACGAAGTACACGGTTTTCGCGATGAATGCCTGCTACACCTTTCAGCGACAACACAGGCAGGTAACCTGATAATATTTTTGCAGGATAAAAACCGGCCAGTAACGTTGTTATAATAGTAGCGATCAACAAAATGATGATCGTTGTTGGTTGCAATAAATGAAACTGCACACCCGGCGGAATAAACGTGCGGAACAAATTGAGTGCTGGGTTCACTAGTACAAGTGCAATGCAGGCTGCAGCGAACGTTAATACAAACGTTTCTGTCAGAAACTGAAGCACAAGGCTTCTCCTTCTTCCTCCTAATACTTTACGTACACCAACTTCTTTTGCACGACGGATGGATTGCGCGGTCGAGAGATTGACAAAATTGATGATGGCAAGCACAAGAATAAAAACGGATACAGCGATCAGGGTGTAAATCGTTGCACGATGTGCAGTGCGTACCGGGTTTTCTATGATTGCAGCATTAAAATGGAGGTTGCTCAACGGTTCAAGTTCTGCCGTTAACCTGATCTGATCGCTATGTTCTTTTGCTATCCTTGTCAGTAAAGAAGCGGTCAACTGCGGTTTCACCGCAGCGCCGAGTTTCACAAACATCCAGCTCGACAGATCACCCTGCCCCCATGAATCAGTATTAAAATTCTTTTTTAAAAAACCACCATTCAGCGAAGAGAGTGAAATGAAATCGCTGTAGCGTAAGTCCGTATTTTGCTTCCATTCACTGACAATACCGGATACGGTTGCAATAAGCGAATCATCGTAAACTATCTGTTTGCCGATCCAGCTATCGGGATAGCCGGATCCGAAATATTGCCGCGCTCTTGTTTCGGTTAGTACAACTGAATAAGGCGCTTTTAATGAAGTGGCAGGATTTCCGCTGAGCCAATGATAGTCGAAAATGTCAAAGTATGCCGGAGAAGTCAGCATAGTCGTAATGAATTCTCCGCCATCGGCTTTGCTGTCAAAACTTTTTACTGGTTGATGTTGATTACGGACAGTTACTTTAGCATTGTATGGCACAACAGCAGCAACGCTTTCCCCCATGCCGGCATTCTTTTGCGCTTCATTAACTAGTGGAAAAGGCAATCGTGCAAAAGTTAATTGCTCACCCGTGTTTTCGGTTACTTTTCCTAATACGCGATATATCCTTTCATGATCCGGGTGAAATTTATCAAAGCTTAACTCATAACTGCTGATGAGATAGATAACGATACAGGAGCAGATGCCAACAACAAGCCCGGAAACATTGATGAAAGTATAAAGCTTATTCCGGGTAATACTGCGCCATGCAATTTTAAGATTGGCTTTAAACAAAGTGTTGGTTTATCATCGTGAGATGCAGCGTCAAAGTTATTCCATAGAATGTTTATACATCTTTTCTTCAATAGGTCTAACGCCAAAAGCCGTTACTCAATTAGAATTGAGCATTGAAAATTGAATATTGAGTATTGAATATTTGTATGTGCCTGAATAAGGTTGACTTTTTTCAATTATTAATATTAGTACTACTTTTCTTTTTTTGCTTCTTTTTTTCTTTTTTGCTATTCACATCTATTTTGTGGATAATCTTCTAAATGATTGTACAGCTTCATTTTAAACCGATCATTGGGCTGTAGTTTTTTCACATTTATTTCAACTGCTACGGGAGTCTGCCAATTTAAGTTTTGATGTCGCCTTTTATGGTTGTAATGATGTACTGCTTTTTTCAAAAGGCGGCTTAATGTAGCATAGTCCTTTATTTCCCATCCATCCAGATATTCTTCTTTAATCGTTCTGTTTATTCTTTCTGAATATGCATTCTCCCATCCCTGATTACACATGCTGATGCGGATCTTATTTTCTTTTAGAATTTTCAAATATTCTTTGTCTATATACTGACTGCCTTTGTCTGAATGATGAATTAAATTATCCAGGCAATCATTCTTTCTTATATCAAGCATTTTAGTTAATGCTTTGATGTTTGCTTCAGCTTCCAGCGTCTTGCTTGCCATATGGCCTACAATGCGCCGGGAATAGACGTCAATTATAAATACCAGATAATAGAACTTATCACCTATACGATAGTAGGTAATATCTGTTTGTATTACCTGATTAACACCTGTTAACTCCAACCCTTCAATAAGATTAGGAAAATACAGCTCATGCTGAGCCTGGGTCGTCCGGGTATAGTTTGGCGGGTAGCAAATCCGGTAACCACTTTTCAGCAACAGATTTTCTATTTTATCTCTTCCCCATCCTTTACAAACCATATCCAGAGCCATTTTCCTGCATCCGGAACGTGGATGCCCCTTTCTTATTTTATTGGCTTTTTCAAAGAACTCATTTGCTTTACCTGTATTTTGTAGTTCCCGGATTCTACGTTGATGAACAGCCTGCTTGCTGATGCAGGCTACTTCATAAACGTCTTTCATTTTGTATCCGTGCTCTCTTGTGTTGACCCGGAACCACTGAAGGGTGGAGTGAAAAACTTTTTTTTCAAATCAACTCCCAATTCTCGTTTACCCTGATCTATTAACTTGTTTAGAAATTCAACCTCCAACTGTTTACGACCCAGTGCCGCTTCCAACTCCTGAATCTTTTCTTCCAGTTCTTTTCTCTTATATGCTTCGCTTTCCGTTTGCACTACCATTGTTTTAGATGTCTGCAAATGTCGCGAATACTTATTAAGCCATCCATACACTGCCTGAAAACTTACTCCATACTCCCTTGACACAGCAAGCACTGATACAATCCCTGATTCTATGTCTTTGACTGCTTTCTTTTTAATGGCATCGCTGAATACACGCCGTTGCCGCAAATTGATTTTTTCTTTCATTGTTGACCTCCTTTGATTGGTCAACTTATTTCAGGCTCGTACACTTGCGGTTATATCTTCACTTCATTAAGTATCAACCATTGCCTATTTCTTCTTCTTTGCTGCTTTCTTCGCCGGGGCTTTCGCCGCTGTTTTCGAAGGCGCTTTTTTCGCTGCCGCTTTTGTCTTTTTGGCAAATGCATTCGGCAACTGCGCAACGATCATTTCCTTTACAGTATCAAGAGGAATTGTTGCCAATTCATCTGCGCTGTATTTTGTATCGTCGGCTTTTTTGGAAACCTTCAATACTTTTTTATTGAACTTGATGATGGCTCCCCAGCGGGCATTTTCGATGGAGATTTTTTCTTCCGGCCAGTTTTGTATATAGCGGTTTTCTTCTTTCTTGATCTTTGCTTCTATCAGTTCATTGATATCACTCTTTGACAAGTTGTCAAAATCATAGCGCCTTGGTACATTGATGAACATCTCATTCCATTTGATGTAAGGGCCAAAACGACCTTTACCTCTTGTCACCGGCTTCTCGTCATAGAATGCAATCGGCGCATCAGCCTTTTGTTTTTCATTGATGAGTTCAATCGCCCTTGGCATTTCTACATCCAACGGTTCTTCTCCCCTGGGAATCGAGATAAACTGTTCACCCCATTTTACATACGGACCAAAGCGACCGACGTTTACGGCAACTTCCAGACCTTCATATTCACCCAAAGCCTTTGGCAACTGAAATAATTTCAACGCTTCTTCCAGCGTGATAGTTTCAATACTCTGGTCTCTTTTTAATGCTGCAAAGCGGGGCTTCTCTTCGTCATCAACCTGGCCGATCTGTACCATCGGACCAAAGCGTCCCATTCTTGCGACGATGGGTTTGCCGGTTGCTTCATCTGTGCCCAGTTCACGTTCGCCTTTTATTCTCTCGGCATTTTCAATAGTATTATCAACATCTTTTTTGAAAGGCAGGTAAAAATCATCGATCATCTTATTCCACTTCATCTTGCCTTCTGCGACTTCATCAAACTCTTCTTCGATGCGGGCAGTGAAACTGTAATCCATGATGTCATCGAAGTATTGTTTCAGAAAATCTGTTACCACCAACCCAAGGTCTGTGGGAAATAATTTCGACTTCTCGGCGCCGGTAGTTTCCTGTTCCACCAGCTTGGCAATCTTATTATCAGCAAGACGGAACACGCTGTATTCACGGATCACACCTTCTTTATCCCGCTTTTCTACATAACCTCTTTTTAAAATAGTGGAGATGGTAGGAGCGTAGGTAGATGGACGACCGATACCCAGCTCTTCCAGTTTTTTTACAAGCGAAGCTTCAGTATATCTTGGCAGCGGGCGGCTGAAACGTTCCGTCGCTTTCATTTCTTTCAATGGCAATTGTTGCCCGATTGCTAATGGCGGCAACATTCCTTCCTGTGTATCGTCTTCATTGATGTCATCATCATCGCGGTCTTCGCGGTATACTTTCAGGAAACCTTCAAATTTCAGTACTTCACCTTGCGCAGTCAGCTCTTCATTATTCGTACTGATATTTATTTTTGCAATGGTTTTTTCCAGTTCCGCATCAGACATCTGGCTGGCCATTGTTCTTTTCCAGATCAGGTCATACAAACGTTTCAGATCAGCGTCTTCCACGGTCGTATTGCTCATATAGGTCGGGCGGATAGCTTCGTGTGCCTCCTGCGCATTCTCATTCTTGTTCTTGAACTTGCGGAACTGATGGTATTCATCACCATACATTCCCTTCACTGTATTGGTAATGTCACCCAAAGCTGTATCACTAAGATTTACACTGTCGGTACGCATATACGTGATTAACCCGTTTTCATACAAGCGTTGCGCCAATAACATTGTTCTTGACACACCATAGCCCAGCTTGCGGCTAGCTTCCTGTTGCAAAGTGGAAGTGGTGAAAGGAGGAGCCGGTGAACGCTTACCGGGCTTCACCTGTATATCGCTGACTTTATAATTAGCGCCAATACATGATTTCAAAAATGATTCTGCATCTTCCGCAGAGGAATGGCGGCCGCCTTCTGCCTTAAAGGTGATGCTTTTGTCACTGGCATCAGTAGCCGTAAATAAGGCATCTACTTTAAAACTGCTCACCGGTGTAAAGGCATTGATCTCACGTTCGCGTTCCGCAATGATGCGCACAGCCACACTTTGAACCCTGCCTGCACTCAGGTTGTTCTTCATGCTCATCTTGCGCCAGAGCACAGGACTGAGTTCGAAGCCTACTATACGGTCCAGTATTCTTCTTGCCTGTTGTGCGTTCACCAGGTTCATATCCAGTTTGCGTGGATTATCTACAGCGGCTTTAATTGCTGGCTTCGTGATTTCGTGAAAGACAATGCGCTTGGTCGCTTTCGGATCAAGGCCCAATACTTCACAAAGATGCCAACTGATGGCTTCGCCTTCACGGTCCTCATCCGTTGCCAACCATACTTCATCACTTTTATTAGCTAAACTCTTTAAATCTCTGACAACCTTTTCTTTCTCTTCCGGAACAATGTATCGTGGTTTGTAATTTTTTTCAAGATCTATTCCCATTCCCGCTTTCTCGAGATCGCGTATATGGCCGTAACAGCTTTTAACTTCGAAGTCTTTACCGAGAATTTTTTCAATTGTTTTAGCTTTCGCAGGGCTTTCCACTATCAATAGGTTCTTCGCCATAATTTACTTCAATGGGTTTTAAGATACCGGCTCAGGCCAGGCTTTGTTTATTCTGATTATTCGTTGTCCGTTCTGCTCTATCAGGTCAGTTTACGCAAAATCAAACGCTATTTCCACTCCTTAATTATATAGTTACCGGCAAGCGGATGCTGCAATTATAACACAAGAATCGGAATTTTTCTATTTAATGATCGTTGAAGGGCTATAATCAGTAGTTGGAAAATGTCTGCAACCTGTTGAAAGATAATAAGGAACGGCCTTTTTCAGAAAAGGTCAAATTTTTGAAAGCAGACTGAACCTGTTTTCTGTAAATGAGTACAACGGCTTAGAAAATTAAATTGCAGCGGCTTTTCAATTTGCAAGGATGCCTTTGAAAAGTACGCTAAGGCTTTCCGCCCATCGTGCATATTCTTTGCCGGAAGGATGTAATTGATCGGATGCTAAAAGCGACGGATCAGATGCTGCTTCTCTTGTCCAGGGAGTAATGTCAAGATAGTTAACACCGGCTTTTGAAGAAATATCCTTATTGATTGAATTGTATTGATCAATTTCTTTTGAAATCAATGTGCGGTCACGGCCATTTGCAAATGGCGTTACGCCCCAGTCAGGGATTGATAAAACAACCACATGATATGGATTGCCATTTGCAAACTGCACGGATTTATCCAGCAATTCTTTGAATTCTGTTTTATAAGTTTCAATTGGTTTGTGCTGGTATTGATTATTAACGCCGATCAAAAGTGTTACAATATCATATGAGAGAAGGAGATTGTCATCTTTGCTAATCCCATTCTTTAAATCATTGGTTGTCCAGCCAGTTGTGGCGATTATCTTTAATTTCCCATAAATATTACTCTTGGTCAATAATTGCACGATCTGGTTTGGATAATTATCGCTGGCAGGTACGTTTTGGCCGATCGTATACGAGTCACCAAGGGCAAGATAAGTGAAAGTTTTTTTGGCTGAATCAACGCCGGTAAGTGGCACATTCATTGACCTTGAAGTTTTTTGACAGGAACTGCCTGCAGTAAAGAAAAGCAATATTATGAACACATTTTTTATCCCCGTCATCAGTGCGTTGTTTTACAGAAAATCGATGATGGCCTTGCACACCGATTTATCCCGGTAAATCTGTGCATGCCCCAATCCTGAAGTAACTACGAATTGCACGTTCGGATAGTTTTGCTTTTTTACGTTTAATGCATCTGAAAAAGGCGTTACGGGATCGTCTTGGTCGTGCACCCACAGAACCTTCGCCTTTATATGTTGCATAGCCCGTGCAACAGAATACCAGGCCGAGGGATGACCACCGATTTCCTGTATTTGCTCTTCAAAGTAATGTTTCACTTTTTCATCAGTTAAATGAATCATTCTGAAATAACGATCGATGGCGCTGATACTTTCCGTTGCGGGAGCGATCAATGCTATTCTGAACGATTCATCGTGCTGTATTTTTTCCATCGCCAACGCAATGGCCAATCCGCCAAAAGAATGACCTACATAAGACTGAACCGGCCCGAACTTTTCATGAATGTGCAGTATAAAATCGCTGAACTCAACGACGTTGATTGTCTCGCCTCCACTCATTCCATGCGCCGGTGCATCAAACGCCAAAACCTCATGCCCTTTTTTTACCAGGCCATCAATATAGGGTTCAAAATTCAGCACCGATGATACGTGGCCATGAATGACAAGGGCTTTTCGTTTTGCGCCCTCGTTCCAACGAAAGCCGCAAATACTAATGCCATTAAAATCAAAATGGAGGGGTTCACCTGTAAGAAATCGCCCGGATGGCTTTGTGTTGTTTCGCTTATACGGCGTATTAAAAACAGTCAACGCTTTTCGGGCAGCCATCTTTTTGGAGAACAGGGCGAGCAATTTTATTTGTAATATCCTGTAAAAACCGTTAATCCTGTATTTCAATTTCATGAATGGTACTTCAGCAGATTTTATCGCCCGTCAAAAATAAGCTGTTTAGTTTTGTGCTATGGATATAGTCATCATCGGTACGGGCAATGTAGCATCTGTGTTAGGGAAAAAGTTTAAATCAGCAGGACATCATATTCTTCAGATTGCAGGGAGAAATTCTGCTGCAGCCAGTGCATTAGCCTACGAATTGAATACTGTGTCAACAAACTATTGGAGCGCTATCAATCAGAATGCAGACGTTTACCTTCTCGCAGTTTCGGACAATGCATTTCATGCCATTATTCCGGAAATAAAATTACCGGGAAAGATTGTTGCACACACGGCGGCATCCTTGCCAAAAGAAATATTAAAAACGGTCAGCCATCATTATGGCGTGTTATACCCGTTGCAAAGCCTGCGAAAAGAAACGGAGATATTGCCTGATGTTCCACTATTTGTAGATGGCAACGATGAGCATACTATTAAAACATTGGAGAAACTCGCTCATTCAATTTCAGGTGATAAGGTGGTGCATGCAGGAGAAAATGAACGTATAAAATTGCATGTTGCGGCGGTGTTTGTAAATAATTTCAGTAATTACCTCTACACATTGGCAGAGGAGTATTGTAAAAATGAAGGAATCGATTTCAGACTGTTAATTCCCCTAATCGAAGAAACGGCATTGCGGGTGAAAAATAATTCTCCCCGTACTGTTCAAACGGGACCGGCTATGCGCCATGATCATGAGACGATCGACAAACATCTTTTACTGCTTGAAAAATATCCTGAATTAAAAAAGGTTTATTCTTTTCTCAGCGGGCAGATAGAACAAATAAAGTAAACAATCCGGATGTATTCTCTCCTGGTAAATTTTGAACATCATGATCCTGTAATCATTCAGGATGTGGCCCCGGGCGCTACGTTGCTGGAAGTTATCATTGATAATAAAATACCGTTGAACCATGAATGCGGTGGCATCTGTAATTGTGCTACCTGTCACATTTATATAGAAAAAGGAAATGGACATTTAGAAGAAATGTTCCGTCGGGAGAAAGATTTTTTGCAAAAGGCCTCCGGGGTAAAGAATAATTCACGACTGGCTTGTCAATGTTTGTTATTGCCCGGCCATGGAAAAATAGAGATAACAATTCCCGTGCAATCATAAATTTGACGGATAAATGATCGATCAATATGAATGTTCTTGAGCTTTTTAAAAATATCTCCGTATTTATTTTCGATGTTGACGGTGTGTTAACCGATGGAACTGTTCTTGTACTGGAAAATGGTTTGCAGGCAAGGCAAATGAATATAAAAGACGGATTGGGTTTACAAATGGCATTAAAGAATGGATTTCGCGTACTGATCATTTCCGGGGGAAATTCAAAGCCTGTAGAAGAGCGACTGAATAAATTGGGCTTGAAAGATGTTTTCATGAGTGTTGGCGATAAAAAATCGTTTGTCAATCAATACTTGCAGGAAAATGGTTTGCAATGGAACGAAACATTGTTTATGGCGGACGATCTTCCTGATCTTGAAACATTGAAAGCCGTTAAAGTAGCTTGCTGCCCGGCTGACGCAGTAATGGAAGTAAAGGAAGTTGCACATTATATTTCTCCTTTGAACGGAGGTTTTGGCTGCGCAAGAGATATCATCGAAAAAGTCTTGAAAGTGCAGGATAAATGGATATTTGACAAAACAGTTACATCCCGTTGAGTTATTTTCGCAGCGTATTATTCAATCCTGCTAAGAAACCTGTATGCATTTATTAAAGGCTTTTATAAAAATGATCCGGTTGCCCAATCTCATTTTTATTGCCTTAACCCAGTTTCTTTTTTACGAATGCATTATCCGGACCATCCTGGATCCGCTGCATATACAAGCAACTATCGGCATGCTTAGCTTGCTTTTTATTATTGTGGCATCTGTACTGATTGGGGCAGCGGGGTATATCATCAATGACTATTTCGATATCAATATTGACCAGGTAAACAAACCGAATCAGAATGTCATCGATAGTGTTGTCTCGAGGAGATGGGCTATGCTTTGGCATTTTATTCTCAGCGGTAGCGGCATTCTGATAAGTATTTATGTTTTTATACGCACCAGCCTGTGGTATATTCCGTTGGCCAATTTCGGTTGTGTATTCCTGTTATTTGTTTATTCCCTGTCATTGAAAAGACGAATACTGATCGGAAACATCCTGATATCGTTATTGACGGCATGGGTTATTATGATCCTGTTTCTGTCAGAAGCACGGTTTGATTTCTCCGATCCGTCTGCTGAAGTATTGAACGCTTCACAGAAGATAGTACGCCTTGGATTATTATATTCGGCATTTGCATTTATCATTTCGCTCGTAAGAGAAGCGATTAAAGATATTGAAGACATGGAAGGTGATGCACGATATGGTTGCCGTACCATGCCGATTCAATGGGGTGTAAACGCTGCGAAGGTGTACATTGCTTTATGGCTGGTAGTACTGATCGCCATGGTCATCATAGCACAGGTATATGTTTCACAATTCCGTTGGTGGTGGCCCAATATATACAGCACAGTGTTCATCATCTTACCGCTTGGTTATATCTTCTTTAAACTGTTTAAAGCAACAACTTCTGAGCAGTTTCATCATTTAAGTTCGGTGACCAAGCTCGCAATGCTTACGGGAATTTTATCGATCATCTTTTTTCGCTTCTATCTTTAACCCATGCAGAAAATAATTTTAGCATCACAATCACCCCGAAGGAAACAGTTGCTCGAATGGGCCGAAGTACCGTTTGAGATTATTGTAAAGAGCACCGATGAAAAATATCCTTTTGGATTGACGCCGGAAGAAATACCGGTGTATATCGCAAAGAACAAAGCGCTGGCCGTTGTACAGGATGTAAAACCCGGAACTACAATTCTTGCCGCAGATACAATTGTGGTATTGGGAGATGCTATTATTGGAAAGCCTGTTCATCGCGAAGAAGCAGTCAGCATATTGCTGGCATTATCCGGGCAAAAACATAAAGTTATAACCGGTGTTGTATTGGTAAAAGATCAGAAAGAAATCTCATTTGCAGATGTCACTGAAGTTGAATTTCATGAGCTCACTATTGAACAGATTGAATTTTATGTAGACAAATACAAACCTTATGATAAAGCCGGGGCATATGCCATACAGGAATGGATAGGCGTTGTCGGCATTAAATCCGTTACCGGGGACTTCTACAACGTAATGGGCTTACCTGTATCTCGCGTAGTGCAAGCGCTTAATAAATTTTAGCAATATCGCATATGAGAAAGTAATGACGATTGCATATTTAGTTGTTGCAAGTCTTTATTTTCATAGCTATGACAGAACGTTTACTGCAATTCATCTGGCAGTTTCATTACTTCAACAAGGCTGAGTTAACCACGACTTCCGGCCAGTCGATTGAGATCATTTACCAGGGACACTTGAATAGTAACCAGGGTCCTGATTTCAACGATGCAAGAATTATGATAAATGGTACGCTATGGGCAGGCGCCGTAGAATTGCATATCAACAGTTCGGATTGGCAAAAACATAGTCATAGCGATGATGATAACTATAAGAATGTTATTCTTCATGTAGTATGGATTGATGACGCTGTAAATGAAGGTAGCGCTCCTGTACTTGAACTGAATTCACGTGTTTCAAAATTTTTATTGAGCCGGTATGAGCAACTAATGCAATCTTCTTCATTTATTCCCTGTGAAGAAAGTATAACGGGAGTAAATGAGTTGACGTTGAAGATATGGCTTGAGAGATTAGTCGCAGAGCGATTGAGCAAGAAAGCAATGTTTGTTGACCAATTGGTAGATAAATCAAACGATCATTGGGAAGAGAGTTTCTGGTGGCTGCTTGCACGGAACTTTGGTGTAAAAGTGAATGCCGATGCATTTGAATCGATTGCAAGATCAATCCCATTAAATGTATTAGCAAAGCATAAAAATCAGCTTCATCAACTCGAAGCGTTATTATTTGGTCAGGCAGGTTTGCTGGAAAATGATTTTACAGAGGATTATCCCACTATGCTGCAGAAAGAATATCGGTTTTTAAAAACGAAACATAACCTGGTGCCTGTTCATATCCCTGTTCATTTTTTAAGGATGCGGCCTGGCAACTTTCCTACAATAAGATTAGCGCAATTGGCAATGCTTATTCAGCGGTCTTCACACCTTTTTTCAAAAATCAGGGAAGCAGATAACCTTGAAACTCTTCGGCAATCGTTGATTGTAACAGCTAACGATTACTGGCATTACCATTACCGTTTTGACGAAACATCTTCATTTCGCAAAAAAAATATCGGCGACCAGATGATCAATAACATCATCATCAATACGATCGTGCCGGTGTTGTTTGCATATGGCAATTATCATGGAGAAATAAAATACAAAGCCAAAGCGCTGCAATGGCTGGAACAAACAGGTTCGGAAAAGAATTCAATCACAGAAAATTTTGGGACCATTGGCATAGGTAACCGAAACGCATATGAATCGCAGGCACTGATTGAGTTGAAAAACGAATATTGCAATAAACGAAGATGCCTCGACTGCGCTATTGGTAATTATCTACTCAAGAGAACAGACAAATAGAAACAGGAGATTTTGTGCTGAAAACGAAATGATGCAACGGGAATAATATTTTTTACAAAAAATAAATGCCTGAATATTTGGGTAACTCAAAAGTTACATATAAGTTTGTGTAACTTAAAAGTTACTTAATTATGAGTCGGGAAATCAAACACAGCACCTTCTTCCAGCAACCTGTAGAGGTTGTTTGGGAATATCTTACAAAGCCGGAATTGCTTTCACAATGGTTGATGCAAAATGACATTCAGCCGGTAGTGGGACATACCTTTCAGTTCCGTGCAAAGCCGGCGCCGGCTATTGATTTCGACGGTATCGTATACTGCGAAATACTGTCGGTGGATCCATTCAAAAGTCTTTCATATAGCTGGAAGTGTAACCCCACAGACTCGGGGCATAAAATCAATACAGTTGTAGCATGGACATTGATTGCGAAAGATAATGGCACAGAATTGAACCTGCATCAGACGGGTTTCGATGAAAAAGAATATGATGCATTCTTTATGGCAATGAAGAGTGGTTGGCCAAAACAAATTGGACTATTGGAGCAAAGCCTGGAAGCAGGAGTAAAATCGAATTGATACGATGTAAATGTTTATAACGCGATATCCGGTATGGATCAAACGATGGATTAAAACGAAATGCCTGCTTCCTGGCAGGCATTTCATACAAAGAATGAATGTTGTTAAGG
This sequence comes from Chitinophagaceae bacterium, assembly GCA_049840875.1. Taxonomy (GTDB): domain Bacteria; phylum Bacteroidota; class Bacteroidia; order Chitinophagales; family Chitinophagaceae; genus JAFDYH01. The sequence continues at coordinate 258,365 of JASGJE010000020.1, forward strand.
ATGTCAGTATTTTAAAATCGGCCTGGTGATAATACTTTTGTTTGTTTCCATCTGTATAATATAAAGACCGGCAGGAATTTTATCCAGCACGATTACATCTACCTCATTGGCTTCTCCTCTTACGATGGAGCGAATCCGCATCAGTCGGCCTTGTACATCTTTAAGCGATATTTTATTTGGAATTGTTCCGTCCTCATAATTGATTGAGAACTTATCAAAGAATGGTACCGGAAAGAGGGTGAGGTTATTTTTTATTGTTGAAATGACTTTAATGATTTTACTGTAAATCATATTTCCCGTTTGTGTGTTGATAAATTTTATCATATAGTAGTCGATATCGTTGATTGATTGGTTTTCGGTGTAATTGTAAGTTAATCTGTTGTCCTCTTTGAAAATACTATCGATCGGTAAAAACTGCTTTCCGTCATTGGACCGGTAAATGATAAAAGCTCCTTTTTCATTTCCCACATCTGTTTCCCATTGCAGTTGCGTTTTATGCTGATTAATGGATGTAGCGCTGAGTGAAATAAATTGAACAGATAAAGCCAGATTAATTGTAGCGCAGCCGGAGCAATTCGTAAATAATTGCGAGGCGCCCCAATAATTTGGACGGCATCCAAATGGAATACAGGAACTATTCGAACTATGCGCACTCCCAAGACAGGTCATTAATGAAGCGCTGGAGGTTAATTGACCGTAGAATTCTGAGAATTGATATACGTTCAGGCAAGCGCTTCCCGATGGTACCGCGTAAGTATTGGCTACTTTATTGATCAACACTGCCATCTTTGTGCTGCTGCCATTGCCGAGACAAACAGAAGAAGCAACTGATTGCTGATCGGTTATTATGCCCCAGAACTCTGCTTTACCATTATTCACGAACCATGAACTCGAATTTCCAATAACAAAATATTGGTTGGACATCAGGAACACTGAACTGCTTAAGGCATTAACAATAATGTTCGGTGTTGTTGCAGTGGCATTGTTCTCGAGCGAAAGGTTGCGTTGTATCTGGCAGGTGCCATAATTATAAATGGCGCAATCTCCTTTAAATTCCAATCCTGCTCCGATACCGGAACCGATAACGAGCCGTGCGCCGGGTCTTATAAAGATTTTGCCGGTATTCATGTAAAACTTATCAATGGTGAGGTCACCACAAACTACAAGCGTTCCTCCATCGACAGTCAGTGTATTGAAAAAGGCGACACCGCCATAATACCACTTTGTAGAACCACCGGACAAAACGTCTCCATCATTGATCAATGGTTCGCTGCCAGTGCATGCAGGAACTGGTAAAGCTGTAATACATTGGGAAAAAACGGTGAAAGGAAAAGCAATCAACAGAATTGCTTTCAGCAAAAGAAACTTCGGCATAGATTGGTTTTTACAGGATGATCACCGGTAAAACCTCCTGCCGAAAAATGAAAGCAGGGACGAAGGGTACGGACAAGTAGTTTTCCATATGCTGGTCACCAGCAGGCAGGTTCTACGTCGGTTGATCGTGTGTTGGATATTTACTAACCTAAGTTATTAAATGATTTTACAGACTGCAACGGGTTTTGCAGGAAGAGAAATAAATGCTGTACGAAATAACCAATTGACTGCATGAACTAACACGCAGGTATAAGCGTAAACTGGAGGTTTGAGTTTTATTTGCCTAACCAGCTCTTGAATGCTGTAACTCTTTTGCGGCTTACGATCACTTCCTTATCTGCAGCAGGAAGCAGGTAAATCTTCAAACGATTACCGAAATAGGCGTGAATTTCTTTTACAGTCGGAATGGATATGATATAAGAACGGTTGATACGAAAGAAGTGGGAGGGGAGCAGCAGTTTCTCCAATTGTTCAATACGATACTCCAGTAGAAATTTCTGGTTGTCGAATGTCCTGAAAAAAATAAATCGCTCTTCTGAAAAAAAATAAGCGATTTGGTTCACATGAATGGAAAGTAACCGTTGTCCCTGTTTTACCAAGAATCTTTCTTTGTACGATGCAGAATTGATATTGGGGTCTTTCGGAGAGGAAATCAACGTTTCGAAGTTTTCATTGTCATCAAAGCCGGGTAAAAAATGGCGCATCGTTTTATACCGGAATGCACGCAGGTTAAGATGTTCTGCCCCCCGCGAAAGAATAACGGTTGCTTTTATATCCCTTTCAGCTTTCTTTTCGAGATCGATGATCGTGGTATTGTTGGCGAGAATGATATCCGGAATATCGTTTCGATTGAGCCAGTCCACTGCTTCGTAGACATCCTCTGTTACGCCAACCACTTTTATTGATTCATCTATTCCGTTTAAAATGTCTTTAATTTTTTGCGCGGCCAATTTTTCCTGTTCTATCACAAGCACATTCATAAATTCCTGGTTATACTTCAGGAACAAATGTCAATATAATCAGGCGCAGAAAAAAAACGAGAGGTATCAACTGCTTAAAGCGATGAATGAATTGCAGTGAAGTTGAGGTTTACCTATAAATGTTTTAAAAATGATATTAAACAGGAGCGATCTCTGTCATCTTGAGTCATTGTATCAACTCCATTTACCCCAATCAATATTTACTTCTATATCCGGGTGAATACTTTTTATTACAGGACAGGTTTCTGCCGTGTTTTTCAATATGGCCTTGGTTTTTTCCTCTACTTCGGCCAGGTTACCAGGAATATGAAATGTTAAATTTATGCCGCCTACACGACGCGGATCAGCTTTCATAATTTTCAGCACATCAATTTTTATGTCATTTAAATCAAAACCCATTGCTCTTGCTTTGATACCCATTACCGTCAACATACAGGTTCCCAGCGAGGTTGCGAGCAGATCTGTCGGAGAAAAACGTTCACCCTTGCCGTTATTATCAGTCGGTGCATCCGTTTCAAAATAGCTGCCACTTTTCAAATGGGTACATGTTGTACGCAGATCGCCGTTATAAACTACAGAAGATGTCATTATGTATTTTTGCCCTAAATTTACGTTACTAAAAACAAAGAGGTCCCGTGAAGAAAATCCTATTCCTCGCAGCAGTACTAACGATCACAGTTGCCACATTTGCACAGGATTCAACATCCGTCAGAAGAACGACGTCATCAAAAGATGAAAAGAGACGCCAGAAGCGGGAGAAAATCAATTCAATGATCCGGCAGGACGAAGAAGGTGTTCTCAGTTATCATAAACAAAGTGTATTCGGCATCCAGTTGCGTAGTCTTGGATATGGTTTGCTATATGAAATAGGCCGGATGAAAACTACCCGCAAAACAACCACTTACGCCATCGAGATATCAGAAATTAAAGACCGGAAGGAAGATAAACTGCCGAAAGGGACATTCACATTTGGCAACCCATACATCTACGGTAAAATAAACAACTTTTACCAGGTTAAACTGGGCATCGGTCAGCAATATATACTCGGGGAAAAGGGGAATAAGAATGGTGTCTCAGTCTCGGCTGTTTACGGCGCAGGGTTTTCATTAGGTTTATTGAGACCTTATTACATCCAGGTGCAGGATCAGGCTGGTAATGTATCAACGATTAAATATGAACAAGACACTGCTTTATTTACCGGTGGACTTATACTGGGCGGAGGTGGTTTAGGTAAAGGGTGGGGAGAAATGAAGATCCGTCCCGGTGCATATGGAAAAGCAGGTCTTCGTTTTGATTATGGACGTTTCAATGAAGTGGTTTCAGCAATAGAAGTAGGTGTCAGCCTCGATGCCTACATAAAAGAAGTACCGATCATGCTTTACCAGCAGGATAAACGGCTCTTTTTCCAGGGATATATTGCCCTTGAGTTCGGCAAACGAAAGTGACCCTAATCGTGTATTTTTGCTGGATTTTATTAATCACTATGCAAGACTTTGACGTGGTGAAAAATAAGAACATTTTCATGCTTCGGTTTGTTATAAGTACGATGAATATTTACAAACATGGTTGAGCTTCCTGTCGTTCCTGATAATACTGAAAATAGTCGCGTAAAGAAACCGGATTGGCTTCGTGTCAAACTGCCGATTGGTGAAAGTTATAAGCACGTTCGCAGCCTGGTAGATAATCATAAACTTCATACAATTTGTGAAAGTGGTAATTGCCCTAATATGGGCGAATGCTGGGGAGCAGGTACGGCTACATTTATGATATTGGGTAATACCTGTACAAGAAGCTGCGGCTTTTGTGCGGTAGCGACAGGAAGGCCAGATCCTGTTGACTGGGACGAACCTCAGCGTGTGGCTGAAGCAATTCACCTGATGAAAGTAAAACATGCGGTCATTACTTCCGTAGACCGTGATGAAATAAAAGATGGCGGTTCAATTATCTGGCAAAATACTATCAGAGCTGTAAAAGCATTAAATCCAGGCACAACATTAGAAACGTTGATTCCGGATTTCAAAGGCGATAAGGAAAATATACAAAGAGTGATCGACGCGGCGCCGGAAGTAGTTTCTCATAATATTGAAACCGTGGAGCGTTTAACAAGGCAGGTAAGAATACAGGCGAAATACTGGCGCAGTATGGAAGTGATCAAAACATTGAAGGCTGGCGGCATGCGCACAAAAAGCGGAATTATGCTCGGTTTGGGTGAAACGAAAGAGGAAGTGATTCAAACGATGACTGATCTCTATAATAATGGTTGCGATGTAATAACGATAGGTCAATACCTGCAACCCACAAAAAAACATCTGCATGTTCATCGGTTCGTGCATCCTGATGAGTTTGCAGAATACCGCGAGATCGGTTATAATCTCGGTCTTGATTATGTAGAAAGTGGTCCACTGGTTCGCTCATCGTATCATAGCGAACGTCATGTATTTTCAGGACTTGGTCGCCTCGAATGGCAAAAAGGCAAAGAAGAAAACTTCATTGCCTGATTGCATTATACATCACATTATCTAATTACCAGTTTTATTCGTTCATTTACGTTATCACCTGCGAGTTGCAGAATATAAACTCCTGCCTGCATAGCTTCTGTTCTTTCTATTGAAACAGCAGCCGATCCACCTGAATGCTGGTAACTTTTCTGCAGGAGTTGTTGACCGTTACTGTTCATTAAGCGGATTGTATAATTGCCACGGGTGTAATTGCTCATTTGTAATGTGAAGTCTGTTCCCGCAACGGGATTAGGATAAACCGTTGCATACGACTTATTTCCCGAAGAAGTTACTTTTACAATCACACTATATTCTGACGAGCCGTTAAGGTTGATGGCTTTTACACGGTAATAATTTACTCCGGCGAGAATTTTCTCATCCGTTTCACTATAACTGTTTTCGCCACCGTTATTTGTATTTGGTGATATTGAAAGAATTGAATTAAAAGAAACACCATCTGCAGATCGCTCCACCTCATATTTCGAAATTGATTCTTCGGTGGCGTTTGTCCATTCTATACGATTACCACCGGTAACGGAATATGCTTTGATACTTGTGAACTTAACTTGCAATGGATTGTCAAGTGCACTGTTGCTTCCTATTGTAAAAGGACTAAAGTTTGAAACCCCGTTCCATGTTATTGATCCGGCTGAGGCATTACCTGTATAAGAAGTTTTTCCTGCTACATTCCAATGTGTGCCGTCAAAATGGGCAACAAGAAGAGATGCGAGTTGTGTTACGTAGGCTGCGGCATTGCATGGATTAACCCCGCTCCATGATAATGTGACGTTGACACTGGACGTACCGACTGTCCGGTCTATTTGCCAGTATTCGCAGGCGCTTACCCGAAGAAGGCCGGAAGCTGTGATACTACCCAGTAAAGTACCGCTGCTGCGTATATACTCTGCTGTAAAAGCATCTGTAGTGTTTGCCGGAGCGGAAATGCCACAATAGACATAGCCTACGTTTATTTTACCTACCGGGAAGGTGAAAATATCTTTTCCGATTTTCTGAACTTTTACACTTACAAATGAGGCATTGCTTGCTCCGGTTGTTGTAGCGCCGTTGTTAAACACAAGCATGTTGGATGTGGTCGAGTTGACAATACCATCTGTAAATGTGCCGGAGTTGCTTATTGCAGCATTCACACCATTGAGGATGATATCACCACCGCTATTGTTTGCTGTGTTATTGAATGTCAATTTATAAAAAGTAGATAAGGTTGATCCGGTTATATTTTGTTGCGATGAACCATTCAATGTAACGGTACTTGTTCCTGCGGTAAATGTTCCCGAGTTTGACCAGTCGCCACCAACAGTATGAGAGAAAGTACTTGCTGCGAAAGTTGCTGTTGAATTTATCAGCATATCTCCCCGGATTATAAGATTGTTTCCGGCGGTTTTTATAGAATTGCTGCTAACAGTGAGATTCCCATAACCTGGTGAAGCAACTGCATAAATTGTTTGGGCAGATGTGCTATTATACTCGACAGTGCTTGCTGCATCGATTGTTAATGTTGAAAAATTTGTTGGGAAGTTACTTCCTGTTTGTCCGCCGGTATTTTTTCCCAATTGTAAAACAGAACCACTGTTCAATGTAAGCGTGCCACCACTACTGCTTCGGTTGCCTGTATACGTTGCAAGGTTTAACGTAGCGTTTGAATTTACTGTTACATCGCCACGTATAGTTAAATTGGCTGCAGCCGATTTAACAGAGTTGTTTGTAACCGTAAGATTGCCATATCCGGGTGATGCTATTGTATAAATAGTTTGCGCAGAGGTTCCATCATATTCAATGGTGCTTGCAGCATCGAGTGTGAGAGTAGAGAAGCTTTTAGGAAAATTGCTTCCTGTTTGTCCGCCCGTATTAGCGCCCAAAATTAATTTTGAGCCGCTATTCATTGTTAAGGTTCCTCCCGCCGTAGTTCTGTTACCGGTATAAGTGTCAAGGTCTAATGTGGTATTACTATTTAAAAGAAGATTAGCTCTTATCGTGAGGTTGCCGCCGGCTGTTTTGATAGAATTATTAGTGAGCGTCAGATTCCCATATCCCGGTGACGCCAATGCATAAACCGTTTGCGCAGATGTACCAGTATATTCGACTGTGCTCGCGGCATCAATTGTCATTGTTGAAAAATTTGCAGGAAAATTACTTCCCGTTTGCCCGCCGGTACCGCTTCCCAGTTTCAATGTTGAAGCGCTGCTCATTGTAAAAGTTCCTCCCGACGTGCTTCTGTTGCCAGTGTAGCTGCCCAGGTCTAACGTAGTGTTTGAATTTAAAAGCAGGTTACCTTTTATTGTGAGATTGCCTCCCGCTGTTTTTACGGAACTGTTAGTGAGAGTGAGGTTGCCATACGATGGACTTGCATACACAGTTTGTGCCGCAGTGCCATTATATTCGACAGTGCTTGTGGAATTAAAAGCAAACGTCGAGAAATTTGAAGGGAAGTTACTTCCTGTTTGTCCACCTGTACTGTTTCCTAATTTCAGAGAAGAAGTTCCATTCATTGTAAGCGTTCCGCCACTGCTATTTCTATTCCATTGACTTGTTCCCAAATTTAAAACAGAGCTCCCATTGATAGTCAAATCACCAATAATTGCGTTCGGCGTGGTTGTACCTGTCGTTTGTGTTACTGTAGGGTTATTCGTGTTTCCAATGACTACATCATTAAAAAGAGAATAGTATTGCGTATTGTTCCATGTAATTGCTTGTGCGCCGGTGCCATCAAACTCGACAGTGCCTGGTCCTGTATAAGAATAGAAAATAAAGAATACCCATGTGTTTGTGCAGGCATCATCACCGATAGTAACATTGCCACGAAATGTCATCTTGCTGTTATCGTTTCCTAATAAGTAAGCTGTAGCGCTATTGCTTGTTGTGCCGAAACTGGCATTTCCTTTGAAGTCGACTATACCTGCGCTTGATCCACCATTTACTCCAATGCCGATTGAAGTGCTGCTGTTGCCACTTGTGGCCTCAACCGAAGAGTTACCGTTGACAGTTAGTGTGTGGCTACCAACGTCAAGAACTGCGTTAATGCTATTGCCACTCACACTGTATGTGAGGTTTTTGATACTCGCATCAGCGCTTAGTGTTATTGTCGCATCGGATGTGATAGTGATAGTTACATTGTCGGTAGCTGTTGGTACTCCTGAAGGGTTCCAGTTCGACGCTGTATTAAAATCGGTACTGGTACCACCTGCTCCTTTACCTTTCCAGGTTTTTTGGGCGAATAAACCGTTACTGACGAAAGTCAGAACAATAGCGAAGAGGGGTACGATGCGTTTCATCAGATATTGGCTTTGCTTAAGGTTTAACTTATACGAGTTTTTACTATGATTCTACTTATCTGAAAATGAATATTAGTAAGAAACGGGTATAAGTTATCTACTTAGTGATATAAGTGAATATTCTTACACAAAAATAAAAATAGTAGTGAGGAATACTATGAAATACTTAGTTTTTTTTACATCGTTTAAAAAATAATATTGACAATTATCATTACAACTGCGTATGTGCATGACAGTTAATTGATTAGTTGTCAATATTTTTCAAAGCAGAAATCAATCTACCGACGATAAATACTAAAAGGAATGATAAGATTACGATCGTATTTTTTTGTGACTAACAGGGACGAGTACGTGTAGATAATACGATCATTCTGTTCAATGACAATGCCGGATGTTTTATCCGGCATTGCATTTTTAAGAGTGGCTGAGAAAGTGAAATTCTAATCCCACGCCAGTGCACTTGCGCCAAGAATCGCTGCATCAGATTCTTTCAAATGACTAATTAATATCTTGACTTTATTTTGGAAAACCTGGATCAGGTTTGCCTCCATATGTTCTCTTGTTGGTTTTAAAATTAAATCACCAGCTTTGGTAAGTCCGCCAAAAAGAATGATCGCTTCCGGACTTGAAAACATTACCGCATTTGCTAAAGCGATACCAAGAATTTTGCCGGTGAATTCATACACCTGCTTTGCGAGCACATCGCCTTTTACTGCGGCTTCGTATACTTTCTTAGAGTCAAGTTCATCTTCGGGTATAGATCGAAGCAGGCTTTTTTCCTTGCTGTTTTTTAATAATTCTATTGTAGTATAACGTACACCAGTAGCCGAAGCATAACTTTCCAGTGATCCTTTTTTGCCTGTTCCTGCGTGGAGACGGCCATCAGGGATAATAATCGTGTGCCCCAACTCTCCGGCAAATCCATCATGGCCATAGATCAAATGCCCGTTTGCGACAATGCCACTGCCAACCCCGGTACCCAACGTGATCATGATGAAATCTTTCATACCTTTTGCTGCTCCATACATCATTTCACCGATAGCAGCTGCATTGGCGTCGTTCGTTAGCGCTGCAGGTAGTTTGAATTTATCTTCTATTTTTTTTGCAAGCGGGATGATTCCTTTCCATGGCAGATTAGGAGCATATTCAATTGTACCTGTATAGAAATTGCCATTTGGCGCACCAAGACCGATTCCTTTAATACGACCTGTACCACCTGCTTTTTCGATGAGCTCGCCTAATGCTGAATGTAGTTCATCAATGAATGTGTCAACTTCCTTATGCTTTTTTGTGGAGATTTCGCTTGAGAACAATACGTTTCCATCTCTGTCAACAATTCCGAATTTTGTTCCAGTTCCACCAATGTCAATCCCGATTACCAATGAGTCAAGAGAGCTTGTAGTTGTAGCCATTATTATTTTTTTAATCGCACTGTTTTAAATTGATCACACGTATTTTTATTATAAAGCGATAGAAGTTTAATGCCCTCCGGCTGCTACTTCAGTATCATAATTAATTCCTTGCCTTGATAAAATGCTTTTTACTGCAAATCCGAAAAAGGCAAGATAACCAAAGCATATAGCGGCAATCCAGTAAGATTGGTGAATTCCTAATACGTCTGCGAGCTTTCCCTGGATAGGGGGGATAATTCCACCACCCAGGATCATCATGATAAGAAAAGCAGAGCCTTGTGTTGTATACTTCCCTAATCCTGCGATTGAAAGACTGAATATCGATGGCCACATAATAGAACAAACCAAACCTCCACTTAAGAATGCATAAATTGAAATTGTACCTGTTGTTATTAAACCAATAACCATTGCGGCAATGCCCAATATGCTAAATGTTAATAGTGTTCTTGCTGGTTTGTCTTTGGTATAATAAAAAGCTGCAATCTGGATCAGTACACAAACGACATAGTAATACAAATCATGCATGTTATACTGGGCGAGAGTGTTTATCGCGATCAGGATCACGAAAGCGCCTAAAGGAACCACAAACTTTAAAATCATTTTTGTTTTTTCTGACAGATTGAATGCCCCAATTGCACCTGTCCAACGACCAATCATCAGGCTTCCCCAATACATGCCAATATATGGAGTCGCTTCAGATGCAGAATGACTTCCAAATGCCGGCTGTCTTAACAATTCTCCAAGGTTACTTCCGATAGCGACTTCGGCTCCCACATAAAAAAAGATACCAAGCATCCCCAATAGCAATTGCGGGTATTGCATAGCCCCCCATCCGTTGTTATTTTTCTTCGCACTTACATTCGCTACGATCAAACCAATTACTACAACTGCAAATGCGCCCAACAGCCATTTCAGACGATAGGATTCAAGCGGATGTTTGATCTCTCCTATTGTTTGATTTTTTTCATCATTATCTTTTTTGATGAGTTTAATTTTTTCGACACTGGCTATTGCGGCTGCATTTGTTGCATATGCTTTGGATATTGAGTCAAGCTCTTCTGAAATCTTTGTATCTTTTTTATCAAGCAAAAAATTATGAGCAAACATACTGTCAGCAGGTGCTATAGTTATAGCTTTTTTTAGAAGTGAATCAGCTTGCTTGTTTTGAGCGCTGATTTCATCATCGATAGAAACAATTTTTAAAGCATCCGGGCTTTTATAACTGCTGAAAACCGGGGCAAACATCATTATTAACAGACCTGTCATGATTAATAATGTATAGAGTGCTTTATTGGCCTTTTCTGTTTTTTCAATCATAACGCCCGATGGCACCTTCTTCGAAAACTGAAACATAGCAGCGGCTGCAAGGAAGAGTGCTCCGACACATACGTACAACACAATTACTTTTGTAAGACTTAACATCGCAATTTTTTCATCAGTAATAGCAGCAGTCGTTCCGAATAATGCAACGGCCACTACCAATGGTCCGATTGCGGTACCAAACGAATTAATTCCCCCGCCTAAGTTTACACGACTAGTACCAGTTGATGGATCTCCTAATGCTATTGCGAATGGCTGCGCGGCCGTTTGTTGCAGTGAAAAGCCAAGTGCGACTATAAAAAAACCGGCCAGCATACCTGCGAAAGTATTGGCATTAACAGCGATGATCATAGCGGCGGCGCCCAATGCGGAAAAAAGCAAACCATATACAATGCTCTTTTTAAATCCCCATTTACCAACTAAGTCTTTACCACCAAACGCACCATAGGCAAACAGAGCGAGAGCGCCGATATAATAGGCGGTGTAAAAGGCAAAATCAATTAACTGGCTTTGAAACTGATCTAAATGAAAGTAATGTTTGCAGAAAGGAATAAACACGCTATTACCAGCTGCAATAAATCCCCAGAAAAAAAATACTGTTACCAGGGTACCAAGCGCTCCATAGTTAGTAGGCAGTTTCGTTTGTTGACTCATAGCAATCAATTATTAGTTTAAAGACGGCTGAAAGTAAGACAAATTTTAATTCAAATGAAAAAGCCGGCAATTTTCAGATAGGGTTACTTTTACCACAATGATGTCAATAAATCATTAAACAAACATCAAGGGATCAAGAAATTTAATGGTGTACTATTGAAATGATTTTTGAAATGGCTTTTACTGAAATAATTTTCAGGTAGTTGACTTGCTTTCAGAAAAAACCGCTTAATTTGAAACATATTCCTGATTAAAGAAAACGGGCTTACCAGATGGAAATAATTCATGTATCAGCAGAGTGCTATCCTGTAGCTAAAGCCGGGGGATTAGGAGATGTAGTGGGTGCCTTACCAAAATACCAGGTTAAACTTGGACATGTAGCAAAAGTGATCATGCCCATGTACCGCACCAAATTTTTATACGATAATGAATGGGAGCTGGTTCATGAAGGTGGCCAGAATCTCGGCCCACACTGGTTTCACTATAGCGTAATTAAAGAGAAGACTTCAAAACTTGGATTCGACCTTTATCTTATAGACATCAATGGCTTACTGGACCGCGAAAAGATTTATGGTTATAATGACGATGCAGAACGATTTACCTCATTTCAGATAGCAGTTGTGGATTGGATCAGCAAATGGTCACATAAGCCTGATATAGTACATGTACACGATCATCATACTGGTCTCATTCCATTTATGATGAAACATTGCTTTGTATTTAATCATCTTGCCGATATACCAACTATCTGTACTATTCACAATGCACAATACCAGGGCGCGATGGGATGGGACAAAAGTTACTTTCTGCCACAGTATGATAGATGGAAATGGGGTTCTCTCGATTGGAATAATGCAATCAATCCATTGGCATCTGCCGTAAAATGTGCATGGCGTGTGACGACTGTAAGCCCAAGCTATCTCGATGAATTGAAGTACATGTCAAATGGCCTGGAGAATTTGTTTGAATACGAAAAAGGAAAATGTTCTGGTATTTTAAATGGAATTGATAATGAAGTATGGAACCCGGACAGTGATCCGATGTTGGCACAGACATACACTAAACTGACAGCCGATATCGGTAAAGAAGCTAATAAAAAAGAGCTTTGTGATCGCTTCGGGCTGGATATAGAAAAACCGCTGATCGTTTTTATCGGAAGACTGGTAGGGGAGAAGGCTGCCGATCTATTGCCGGATGCAATCAGTTCTTCAATTTACCAGCATCACGGAAATTGCTGTTTTCTGATTCTTGGATCAGGCGAACCGGCTGTTGAGGGTGAGCTATCGGACATGAATAACCGATTTGCAGGATATATTAATACTTACATCGGATATAGTGAGCCATTGAGCCATCTGATGTATGCAGGCGCCGATTTTTTATTAATGCCGAGCCGCGTAGAACCCTGTGGCTTAAACCAGATGTATGCGCTTCGTTACGGCACTGTGCCAATGGTAAGAAATACGGGTGGATTGAGAGATACCGTGACAGATTTCGGAGATTGGCAGGGCTTTGGTATCCGGTTTGATAATGCGACGGTGTGGGATATCACTTATTCTGTAGGTAGAGCGATTGATCTTTATAATAATAAAAAAGAGCTTTGGGAGTGGATGCGCAGTTATATGATGGATATAGATCACTCATGGGATAGCGCTGCACAGCAGTATATTGATTTGTACACTTCAACTAAATAAACTTATTCAATAAAATAAAATCTCCTGCATATGTCTAATATCGGTAAAGAAATGCTGGCTGTTATTCTTGGCGGCGGTGCCGGCACAAGGCTATATCCATTAACAGCAAGCCGTTCAAAACCTGCGGTACCTATCGCCGGTAAATATCGCCTCGTGGATATTCCTATTTCTAATTGCCTGAACTCAGGCATAGGGCGTATGTTTGTCCTGACGCAGTTTAACTCAGCATCATTAAACAGGCATATAAAGAACACTTATCACTTCAGTGCATTCAGCTCGGCCTTCGTAGACATTCTTGCAGCAGAACAAACGCCTGATAACCCAACATGGTTCCAGGGAACTGCTGATGCGGTTCGGCAAGGTTTGCGCCACGTAAATCCATTTCCAAGCGATTATATTCTTATTCTATCGGGCGATCAGCTATATCAAATGGATTTTGAAGCGATGTTTGAAAATCATATTGCAACGGGGGCTCAGATTTCAATTGCAACAATACCAGTTGCTGAACGTGAAGCGCCTGAATTCGGCATTTTAAAAACTGAAGATGGTCTGATTACATCGTTTATAGAAAAACCAAAGAAAGAAGTTCTGGGTGACTGGATCAGTGATACCGGTGATGAAATGAAAAGCAAAGGCCGTATATACCTTGCTTCAATGGGTATTTACATTTTCAATCGCCAGTTTTTGACTGATTTGCTGATGACCGATAAAAAAGATGCAACTGACTTTGGTAAAGAAATAATTCCTGATTCAATCGGCAAACACAAAGTAGCAAGCTATCAATACGAAGGTTACTGGACGGATATTGGAAATATCTATTCTTTCTTCGAAGCGAACCTTGGTTTAACGGAAGACCTGCCTGAATTCAACTTGTTTGATAACGCCAACTCAATATACACACGTGCCCGCATGTTGCCACCGGCAAAGATCAGCGGAAGTACGTTGGAAAAAACGTTGGTTGCTGAAGGCTCGATCATCAATGCATCGCGTATAGAGCATAGTGTGATCGGTATACGAAGCAGGATCGGACATGGTACAACTGTAGTCAGTTGTTACCTGATGGGTAATGACTATTACGAAACACTAGACGAAATAAACAATGCACAACGTACCGGAATTCCGTTATTAGGGATCGGGCATCGTTGTTATATCCGCAATGCGATTATTGATAAGAATTGCCGCATAGGCGACGATGTTAGAATCAACGGAGGCCCGCATCTGGAAAATACAGATCATTCGTTGTATACAATTAAAGATGGTATTGTAGTAATCAAGAAAGGCGCAGTGATACCAAACGGATTTGTTATCTGAGATTTGATAAATTAATCAAGAAACCGGTTCTTTTATGGAACCGGTTTTTTTATGTCGCAGAAACCTTTTTCCGTTTTCTTTTCAGCAAAATGCCACGATGAACAGTAGGCATTTCATCTCCCAATAATCTTCCCCATGGCTCCATTCCAGGTATTCTGTCAAACGCGATTTTGAGAATGCCCACCAATGGAATGCAAAGGAACATTCCCGCAATTCCCCAAAGCATGCCCGCAAGTATAGTAGCGACGATTGACACAAGTGCGTTGATCCTCACTTTTGATGAAACAATTACCGGAAGCAGGTAATGGTTGTCGACAAATTGAATGACCAGGTAAGATGCGATTACAAAAAGCTGTGCATGAAAACCATCTTTCGTTACTGTAGCTACCACTACCGGTAATGCGATGGCGATTATACCTCCGATATAGGGAATAAGATTCAGTAATGCGCCTATTACTCCGATTAGTATTCCGTATTTCACACCTATGATTACAAGTGCCGTACTGTTTAATGTAGCAACAATAAGCGTTTCGAGCATCAACCCGGACATGTATTTTTGAATAGCTGTTTTCGATTCAGATAACACTTTATCTAATCTGCCAGCATACTGATCAGCGATTATTTCATAAATGAAATTCAGGATAAGCTGTTTATAATAAAGTAACAGGAAGAGATAAACCGGCAGTAATACAATGACGGAAAGAGAACCGAGCATACTTCCGGCAAGTGTGCCTGCTAAAGTTCCGAGGCTCTCTTTTCCTTTATCAATAAGATCTTGTTGCTTTTCCATTGTTACGCCTGCATCATCATTCAGCGTCTGTTGAAAACTATGAAACAGCTTTTCAAATTTTTGTTGCATAGCGGGAAAATCCTGCCCAACCCTAGCCATTTGGGATACGAGAAACCATGCTATCAGCAAAATCAAAACGATCGATGAAACGACGGAAATAGTGATCGCAATAACGTGATTAATCTTTCTTTTCTGCAACCAGATCACAGCAGGGTTCAGGAGCATGGCGATTACTCCTGCTAAAGCAAAAGGTACAAGGATCGCCTTCAGTGTAAAGAGAATGAACACGAACAGGCAAAGGCCTAACAAAATAATAGTAACCCGAATGTAAAATGGCAGCTGCATGGCAGTTTTCGAGCACTTATTGCAATTTACATGCCTGCATCACTGGGAAAATTTTTTCACAGGTAACGTGCCTTCAGAATATCAAGATGATGTTTATGATGGCCATACAAGTGATTTACCAGCAGGCGGGCAGATACCGGATACCCATTGGCCAGCCCTTTGCGGTTTAGGGCCGGGTTATCCAGTGTTTCAATTAATGCAATGCCTAGACATACGACAAGCTCTTAATTCGTATAACAAATCTTGCGAGGTGCGGTTGTCTGCGTTGGTGTATTTTGCAAATTCATCTTCATCGAAGCCGGGAAGATTTGTACTATCGGCACGGGCTATGCGCAAAGCACGATAGGTGATTATTCTTTCACAATCTGAAAGGTGATTGACAACATCTTTGATACTCCATTTCTCTGGCTGATAGCGATATAAGAGTTTACTCTCAGGAAGGGACAATATTAACTGTTCGGTTTCAATCAGGATGTCAACCAGGTTTTTAATCAGGTTTTCATCACCTGGTACAAAATCCATATAAGCCTGGTAAAATGAAGGTATATCGGAAGGAGAAGGTTTTGCAATTTTCTTCATGTGAATGGTGGTTAACAGCTTTAACTAATAAGGTGTGCAAATATATTTTCTGAAAAAAAGATTGATAAATTTATTTTTTCTGTTGTTGATTTTTATCACGACTAATTTTTAGTCGGCTGTTGGCTATAAGTAATAAGCTATAAATTATTTCTTTTTTTTGTTGAACATTGGGAATTGAATATTGAGTGTTGAGAATTTGTTTTGTGGCTATACCGTGCATAACCTGACGGCCCTCAGTTATCAGAAGATTATCATTACCTTTCACTGAATTTACCAGCCAAAAAAGATTGCTATGTCAACTGCCTACACCGGCGTCAAAGCCAAACTAAGTCTTGCCCAGATAATCAATATGAGTGTGGGCTTTTTTGGAATTCAGTTTGGCTGGGATCTGCAACGTGCCAATATGGGACGCATTTATGAAAACCTTGGCGCAAACCCAGATGATATTCCTTTGTTGTTTTTAGCTGCCCCCCTTACAGGCTTATTGGTCCAACCTGTCATCGGATACCTGAGCGACCGCACATGGCATCCTCAATTTGGCAGAAGAAGGCCGTATTTTTTTATTGGCGCAGTACTATGTTCTATCGCATTAGTTCTTATGCCACATAGCAGTGCGTTGTGGATGGCTGCCGGATTACTTTGGGTATTGGACACGTTTGGTAATGTATCTATGGAACCATTCAGAGCTTTTGTAACAGACAAATTGCCTGATTCCCAGGTTAATCGCGGATTTATAATGCAGAGTATGATGATTGGATTAGGAGGTAGCATTGCTTCAGCATTACCTTGGTTAATGCGTAATCTATTTCATGTCGCTAACACGGCACCACGGGGATCCATACCCGAAAATGTAAAATGGTCTTTTTATATCGGCGCATTTTTCTTTTTGAGCTCCGTGCTTTATACGGTTTTCACATCTACGGAATATCCACCATCTGATCCGGAGTATAAAAAGAAACTGGCAAGAGAGGACGTCGGTATGGAGAGTGGCGTTAGCGAAATAATACATGCGCTAACGAATATGCCTAAACGAATGCGCATTGTAGCGCTGGTTCAGTTTTTTACATGGCCGGGATTATTCCTGATGTGGTTTTACTACACTACTGCGGTTGCGGTGAATGTATTTGGCGGTAAAGATGCAAGTGATCCGGTATACGCTGCAGGCGCAGACTTCGGTAGCCTGACGCTAGCTTATTACAGCGTGATTACTTTCATTTTTGCGCTGATACTACCTTTTATCGCAGATAAATTCGGTCGTAAGTTAACTCATGCTTTGTGTCTTCTTTGCGGCGCTCTGGGCTTGATCAGCGTAAGCTGGATACACGACAAAAACCTGTTGTATGTGGCAATGACCGGAATCGGTATTGCCTGGTCTAGCATATTGTCGATGCCGTACGCGATGTTGAGCGGCTCATTACCGAAAGATAAAGTTGGTATTTACATGGGTATTTTTAATTTTTTCATCGTACTGCCGGAGATTATTGCGTCATTGGGTTTTGGTTGGTTGATGCGAAACGTATTGAATAATGACCGCCTTTTAGCGATTAAACTGGGCGGCTTCCTTTTCATTCTCGCCGCCGTTATTTGTTATTTGTTTGTAAAAGAGAAGAAGAATGAAATGAATGAAGACGAAACAGCGAAGCTTGAAATTGCAGAACAGAAATCAATATAACATATATGAGAAGATTTTTGCCGGGTTTAGTTGTTGTTATTTTATTCAATATGTCATCGTTGGCTCAGGATATTAAATTCTATCCAACCAATTGGTGGGTTGGAATGAAAAGTACTTCATTACAACTAATGATACATGGAAAGGAGATTGCAAATCAGATTCCGATGTATAAATTATCTGCTGCCGGGGTAAGAATTGCTGATGGGGTAACATTGAAAAAAGTAAACCGTGTTGAAAACCCTGATTATTTGTTCCTTGATCTTCAAATCGCTGGTACGGCAAAAGCAGGAATGAGGGAGTTTATACTTCCGGGTTCTCATTTAAAAATCAATTATGAATTGAAATCAAAAGACATTGGTGATGGCAAAACAAGAATTCAGGGCGTAACACAATCTGATTTTATTTATCTGCTGATGCCTGACCGCTTTGCCAATGGCGATCCATCTAATGATTTTTTCCGGGATATGCGTGATACGGCTCACGATCGCTACAACCCATTTGATCGCCATGGCGGAGACCTGAAAGGAATAGAAGATCATCTTGACTATTTAAAAGAACTTGGCGTTACAGCCATATGGCCGACGCCTGTTGTAGAGAACGATATGGCAAGGACAATGGAAGGCGGTACTTCCCGAAGCACGTATCATGGATACGCTTTTACTGATCAATACACAATCGATAAACGATTTGGTACAAATGAAGAATACAAACATCTTGTAAATACAGCTCACAATAA
The DNA here is from genome assembly GCA_049840875.1 of Chitinophagaceae bacterium. GTDB lineage: Bacteria > Bacteroidota > Bacteroidia > Chitinophagales > Chitinophagaceae > JAFDYH01. Next base: position 277,017 of record JASGJE010000020.1, read on the forward strand.
AGGATTGAAGTTTATACAGGATGCAGTGTATAATCATATCGGGCAGGATCATTGGTCAATGATGGACTTGCCAATGAAGGATTGGATAAATCAATGGCCGTCTTACACCAATACTTCTCATAAGATACAGGCTACGGTTGATCCGTACGCTTCAACTTATGATCGTAAGGTTGTGATCGATGGTTGGTTCACGCCTTTTCTTGCTGACCTGAACCAGAAGAATCCTTACGTTTCCAATTTTCTCATTCAATATGCGATATGGGCTACTGAGGAATTTGGCATTGATGGATGGCGGGTAGATACTTATTTCTATAATGATCCCGTATTTCTGAATAAAATGAATGATGCGTTGCTAAAAGAATTTCCAAGGCTTACCGTATTTGGAGAAACTTTAGCGCCTACGATTTTAAACGTTGCCTACTATGCACAGAATAATTTTAGTGATGTTCCCTTCAAACATAACCTGCAAGGTATTACTGATTTGCCTTTAACCAACGCTATATTGGATGGATTAAAGCAATCATATGGTTGGCTGGAAGGAGTTAATCGCGTTTACTCAACGCTTGCACAGGATTATGTTTATAAAGATCCATCACGCAATTGTATTTTTTTAGACAACCACGATCTTGACCGTTATTATTCTGTAATCGGTGAAAATATCCTGAAATACAAGATGGGAATAAACTGGTTGCTGACTTTACGAGGTATTCCGCAATTGTATTACGGTACGGAAATATTAATGAAGAACTTCAAAAGTCCTACTGACGCAGAAGTAAGAAAAGATTTTCCCGGCGGTTGGAAAGAAGATAAAATGAATAAGTTCACTAAAGAAGGAAGAACAGCAGAAGAGCAGGATGCATTCGCGTATGTTTCTGCATTAGCAAATTTTCGTAAAACTTCATCAGCTCTTACAAAAGGCAAACTGATGCAGTACACACCACAAGGTGGTTTGTACGTCTATTTCCGCTATGATAGCCAGCAAACGATAATGGTAGCGAGCAATACCAGCGCTTATAACATTATTCCTTCCTGGTCGTATTTTTCAGAAAGAACAAATGGATTTACGAAAGCAAGAAATGTGATTACAGGCGAAGTAAAAGCGTTGAATGAAATCAACCTTCAGCCGGAAGAAAGTTTTGTAGTTGAATTAATGAAGTAACCTATAAAAATATATTCCAAACAGCTTGCTGTCCCCAATGACCCCAATCTGCTGTTGCTTTTTTTACGCTTTCTAAAAGATCGGTCGCTTTTTTCTTTTTTCCTTTTGTAGGAGGAACAATAACACTTGTGTTTACGCCAACAATTTGGATTTTTGTTGCAATCCAGCTTGAGAACATTCTTGGAATAGTAATGCCTAAGATCGTTCCTGGTAAGCCTTGTAAACCCATTGGACCAGCCGGTGCCGTTATTTCATCTGTATAGTAAGCAAAAATATAAACACTATCGAAGATTACCGCTTGTGCTTTGCGACAACTAAATCCTGCAATTTCACGAATCTCATTGGGCACCAATCTCCATTTAATATTCATTAATGTATCACTCATTATATAATTGTCACCGAATACCGATTTGAAATTGGTGAAGGTTTTTGTATTATAATCATTATACCAAACATTGTCGTGGTCGTTGTCATCATTCCAGGGCAATTTTGTTTTTTCGTCCATGTGGTCGTACTTATACACGGATTTATTGTCACTGAATGTGAGATGATAATAGTACGTCGAGAATTGCGGTATTTTGTCTTTAAAAAGATCAGCCCACAAACCATCGCCCATAGCCTTCGTATTATTTATTCGCATTTCGTATTCTATCATTCCTTCATTGATATATTGTTGCCCATGCGTTATTGTATAAAACAACAGCATAGCGAGTATTAATTTTATCTTCATTGATAGACGTTTATTTGTTATTAAAATCCGGATGGTTTTCCATTTTTTGAAATATTCCAGGTAATAGTAAATAACCAATATCTTCTTAAAGTTGTGTAGTATGTTTCCGTAAAGCTTGAGCTATCAAAATTCCTTTCGTATCCCCGGTTTTGATTCAGGATATCATAAACACCAAACTTTAGCTCAAGATCATTGCCCTTAAAAAATCTTTTTATTATCTCGCCATTTATTTTTGTAAAACTATTATTTTGCGTGAACCTTGGATCTTTTTGCCGTATCTGCATATTCATGTCTGCATGTAGTTCAAATTTCTTTGGTAAAGTCACATTACCCTCACCCCATCCTTCCAACTGCCAATAGTCGGCATTTGCAGCAGAATTTACAGAGGCTTTTGATTTCACCCACGAAAATCTCGGACCTATATAGAAGTTCCACTTGTTTTCGATGTATCTTCTTAAACTAATTCTGGCTCCGTAGTTTGTGTTATCAGTCATATTTCTCACGCCATTAATGAAATCAATATTTCTGCTTATCCCTGCTGTTGGCCCGAAGCTAAAATCAAGCTTCATAATTTTAAATCCATATTCCATGTTGAAATTGATATCATGTACACCATTCGCATTTACTGTTTGATAGGTACGTTTGCCGACGCTGTCTACAAGGCTTGAGTTGACAAATGCATTTTGGGTAAATGATCCATTAATGCTGGACCAGAGATTTGTTCCTTTAAGCACATTATAAAAACCATAGTTGGTATAAAATGAATGACGGAAGGATTGATTCAGATTCGGATTTCCAACGTAAACATTTAAAGGGTCTGTATTAACGGGTATTGGTTGCAATTGCTCCAGCGAAGGTGCATTCGTTGAGCCATTATAATTGAACCTGAAGTTTTCGTTTGATTTGAACTTATAGGTAAATGCAGCGCTTGGGAAGAAATTGGTATAGGTATACGATGAATTCTTTCCGGTTGTGATGTTCTTTTGTGTGAAATCGCTAAATGCTACCGACGTACCGAATGAATAATTGTATTTCTTCTTGTTCATCCTGAAATTTAATCCCGGCATATTGACAAGACGATTGAAAACATAGGAATTGCTCAGGCTATCGATCAATTCGGAATATTTTCCATTGTTGTCTTTGAAATTGGTGATCCTGTCGTTGCTATTGTTATAGTAACCGAAAGAATAACTCGCTTCGAGATAGAAATCTTTTGTTATTGGTTCAGTATATGCAATTTTTGAAAGGATACTTTTATTTTCATTGTCCTGTACATTTTGTTGGTTAGTGGTATCCACATGCGATAGCGATCCATCGAGATAATATTTGTTTACTGAATAGAGAAAACTCGTGTTATCCGTTTTTGCCCAGTTGAAGTCTGTGTTTATAGAAAGTGTTCTCGAAAGTTTCTTAAACTTATGCCGCCAAAGTAATGAAGATGCAATGGCATTGTTTTTAGCTTCGCTACTTGTATTTCTTGCACTATTATTGATAAATGCAGAATCATTGTTCAAGGATTCTGTATAATAATTACTTACCTTATTAACGAGTTTATTATTGATTTTATTTGTCCACTTTAATGAATTGAATGAGTCGAGATTGAAATCCATGGTAAGGTTCAACTGGTGCTTAATCGTGGAATTAAAACTGCTACTCGTACTATTGGTGTTCCAGCTTGTATCAGGTAAAAATATTTTCGAGAACGTATTGCTTTGCGCAGGTGAGTTTATTTTACTGAATTTGTATCCGCTATTGAAGCTTTGCTTATCATCTTTTCCAAATTTATCGCTGTAATGAAGGCCTCCGTTCCAATTAATTGGTATGCCACCTTGCCCATTCCAATAGTTATCTTCATCTCCACCACCAATAAACATTGCGCCACCGTCATCAGTTGTTGTTAATCCCTCAATACCTCCCCCGTAATTCTGTGCATCATTCCAATCAAGCTGTGTTTGTCCAACGTTACCCATCGTTCCATAAGCAGCCAACTTCTGTTTGTTTTTAAATTTGTTGATCATTGCCGCATTATTGTACTTATCGGGCAATCCTCCGCCGACAGATATTTTACCAAAGTAACCTTCTTTCTTTTTCATCTTTAGATTGATGGTCTTGTCTTTTACGCCATCATCAATGCCGGTAAATTCTGCCTGGTCGCTTTTTTTATCAAATACCTGTACTTCACTTACTGCATCTGCACGCAGGTTTTTTGTTGCTATACCGGGATCGCTACCAAAAAATTCTTCACCATCAACCAATACTTTTTTTACCTGTTCGCCCATTGCCGTTATCTTACCATCTTTATCAACCTGTATGCCCGGCAGTCTTCGCAACAATTCTTCCACATTGGCTCCTTGCCTTACTTTGAAACTATCTGCTGTATAGATTGTAGTGTCACCTTTTATTTTAATAGGTGAACCGCTTTTCACAATTACTTCCTGCAATAGTTTAGCCTTTGGGGTTAAATAGATGTTGCCAAGTTCAACGGATTTTCCATCCTTCATTTCAAACTTGTCGAAATAGTCACCCATGTAGGGGTGAGTGATCATCAGAATATATTTGCCGTCTTTTAATGAAGTAATTGAAAAATTCCCCTGTTTGTCAACACGGGCAAATCCTGTAAGAACAGAATCGCCTTGTGTCAATACAGATACAACAGAATTTACTAAATTCTTTTTTTCTACAGAGTCTGTAACGGAGCCCTTAATTGAGACGGATTGCGAGAATGCAGTAAGTGTGCAAAAGCATAAAACACAAAAGCCCAGGAATATTTTTCTCATAGCGTCGATAGATTGTTTCTGGTTCATGTCGGGTTTTGATGTGGCTGTAAAGCCTTACGGTTTTTAGGAATGTTTTCCGAGGGAATTAGTTTATGCTTTTGGTTTACTCATTTTTTCCGGGATTATAAATAACTATATCACATATGCCAAAAGCATTTTTTGTCCATATTCGTCCCAATTCTTCATCACATTGTTTATTGTTTTTAGCATCTCCTTCCGGTTTGTTTTTTTTCCTTTTGTAGCAGGTACTACTTTTTTCATATCAACGCCATTTATACTTATCCTGTTGGCAAACCAGGTTGTATGTAATCTTGGTATTCCCACGCCTAATATCAAACCAGGCAGACCATGAATGCTTTCGGGACCACCGGTAATTGCAATCTCATCTGTATAAAAAGCAAAGACTGCAACTGTATCGTACAAAAAGCCAATCGCTTTATGGCAATTGAAACCTGCGATTGTGCGTGTATCGGGTGTTATCTTCCATTTAATATTCAGCAGGCTGTCCTGCACGAGAAACGTTTCTTCGTAGACTGGTTTCTGAGTAATGGTAGTATTCGCTATGTAATCATTATAAATCATATTCTCATCAGCGAAAGATTGAAACCACATTCCAGGTTTTCTCTCTGGTTCTTTTATTCGTTTATAGACGGACTTTGTATCATCTCCGGTAAAGTTGAATACGCTGATGATTTCTTTCGGCATGCGGTCTTTTGATCGCTCAAACCATTCCGGCTCTATTTCTTTCATCATAGGCCACCATGAAAGTGTTTTTGTATAATCAACGGAAACTTCTTTAATAAAAATCTGTTGTGCATGGCATATAGTAAACTGAAATACCAAAGCCACAGCTATAAGAATTTGTCTTTTCATGGTTTTAATTTTTACCTGGCATTTTATTAAATGTCCACTTCGCAGTCAATAGAAAGTAACGGCTCAGTTTATCGTATTGCTGCTGGCTTATAAAATTACTATTGATAGTTCTTGTAAAACCGATGTTTTGATTCAAGAGATCATGCGCGGTAAATGTCAGCTCGAATGTTTTATCCTTGAAAAACTTCCTGCTCAACTCAGCATTCCATACGGTGATATTTACAGGGTTTGGAAATGCGGTTGTCTTTTGCTGAATGTTCATATCGAGCTCGGAGCTCAGTTCAAGTTTCAAGGGAAGACTTACCCAGCCTTCACCACGAGCGCCATACGTCCAGTAATTGTTATTGGATTCCGGTCGCAGTGATGATTTGGAAATGCTTCTTTTGATTACAGGCCCCAGGTTAAAATTATATTTATCCTTTACTGAATACCGTATTCCATAGTCTAACTCCAGGTTGATATATGTATTTATATTTTGGCTACCATTGAGGTAGTTCATGATATGGCCCCCATTTATCTGCGAACTCAAGAAGTGATTTATTTTTTTGTCACCCTGGCCCGATTCCCACCCTGCATATGAGTAATAATTTTTATTCCCTTTCACATTTACGGGGAGATAAGTTGTTTTCCCAAATGAATCGGTAACACTGAGATTGGTAATAGCATTTTCCTGGAGGTTCATACCAACATTCATAAATAGATACCGGCTTTTTAAAACTTTAAAATCGTTGAATGATAAGTTGAGATTGTGATTGAACCCGACTTTAAGATTTGGATTCCCCAGGTATATACTCAGTGGATCTGTATTATCACGAAGCGGTTGCAACTGGTTTAATGTTGGCTGTACGGTATTGCCTCTGTAAGAAAAATACAATTGCGTTTGCGCTTTAAACTTATAGCCAAGCTGCGCCTGTGGTGTAAAGCCGGTGAAATTGTATTTCGTTTTTGTATTCAGATCAGCATTATTCAGGTTTAATCTTATTGCGGAAACACCGGCCCCAATTGCACCGCGTAATTTTTTACCCTGGTATCTTGCCGTAACAGTTCCACTATTTGAGTATGCATCCATGTCAAAATTGTTGCTGAATATCGGGTTCAATTCTGTGTACTTGCCATTTGCGTCTCGTTCATACGTATTGCGGTGCGAGTTGGTACGGTTTCGGTTATAGTTCAGTTCTGTTACCAGGTTCCAGGTTTCCGATAGCGGTTCGCTATAAGCGATTTTTGCACCATAAGAAGTTGAACTTGTAGTATTTATTTTTTGTTGATCTGTTATATCCAATGAATCGCGTAGTCCGCTTTTATAAAACCAGGTGGAAGAATTAAGATGAGCATTTTGATCGTCTTCGGAAAGCCCAAAGCGCAATGTGGTGATCATTATCCTGTTTTTCTTTTTGAACAGTTGCTTATACTGCAATTGGTTGTCCAACTGTTTCTTGATAGAATGAGATAAATTGGTTCTGTTGTTAGCGTTCACAGTGTCTTTATCTTCATTTAGCGCTTCACTGGAACTGATGCTTGTAAGATCTTTGTCTTTATATGTGCCTGCAACAGTCAGTTTAATTGAAGCGAGTGAATCTATCTTCCATTCATATTTACCACTTGCCGCATGTTGCTGAGTTAGTCCATTGGTTTTTGATCTGGAATTATTGTAAAATGTTGTGTCTTCCAACAAAGTTTGTGAGAGGTTGGTTTGGTTGTTCGTTGTGCCAAGCCTGTTGTATAAATAGGAAAGGTTCAATTTATTTTTTTCTTCGTTCCACTTGTTACTATATAAGCCTCCGGCAGTATATGCGTTTGGGATACCTTTAAGGTTCCAATCATTAAATTCATTGTCATTGTCACCAAAAGAATAGTAGAAACCGCTCAATTCATCGTACTCATAGTTATTTTCAATACCCATTTTATTTCTGTCTTCCCAGCCAAGACTTCCTGTTGAAATGTTACTCTTAGTGCCATACACAGAAAATTTCTCATTGCCTTTGAATTTATTGAACATGAGTTTTCCATTCAGCAACTTGTCGAAGTCGCTTCCGGCTTCCAGTTTTCCGAAGTATCCTTTTTTGGCGCTGTCTTTTAATTTTATGTTGATCGTCTTGTTGGAGTTACCGGCAGCGCCAATTCCTTTTAACTGGTCAGCTTCGGTTTTTGTATCAAATACCTGTACTTTGTCTACAGCCTTTGCACCGATATTCTGTGTAGCAATGGTTGGGTCTTCGCCAAAAAATTCTTCACCGTCAACTAATACCTTATCTACCTGTTTACCCTGTGCTGTAATTTTTCCTTTACTATCAACTTGTAGTCCCGGAAGCGTTTTTAATAATTCTTCTACCGTTGCGCCAGGTTTTACGTGAAAGCTATCTGCTGTAAATTCAGTTGTATCACCTTTTATGTTAATAGCCCTGTTTGCCCTCACTACTACTTCCTGCAGCACTGTACTTTTTAATGTTAATGCTATTGATCCCATATCCAAATTGTCCGAAGACTTTAACCTGACAGCTTCTGTAAAATCGGCAAATTTTGGGTAGGTTACCCATAGGAGGTAATCACCTGAATCTATTTTATTAAATATAAAATTTCCATTAAAATCACTTCTTGTAAATTTTATAAGAATAGAATCTTTTTGAGTAAGTAATGATATCACGGCGTTAGTAAGATTTTTCTTTTCGGCCGTATCCGTTATAGTACCTTTAATTGAAATCGATTGAGAAAAAACTGCTGGTGATAGCAATAATAGGAAGACAAGACCCAGTGATACTTTTCTCATGGCGACTATGGATTGGTTCTGGTTAATATTAGTTTTCGGTACGGTTACAGAAGGTCTTTAATGAAAGTGTTCAAATTTCAAAAGAACTTTCTGTAAATCACCGACCGTTCGTATAATTTTACGTTAAAACAATTTAAGTCTAATGAGATTCAGGTCAACGTGTATTCCATAATCAATACATGTTTTCCTTTACTTTTTTCCAGCTAAGACAGTTTTGAGGATCGAATTAAAAAAACATAGAAAGATGAATCGGTACGAAGAGAAGCATTTCATAGATACATCAGGACTTGTTTGGAACTATTCCTTACTAACGGATGAAGACGTGAAAAATTATCAACAAGGCACACATTATAATCTATATGAAAAGTTCGGCTCTCATTCAATACAGTTAAATGGCGTATGGGGCATGTATTTTTGCGTATGGGCGCCTAATGCGACTGCGGTTTCAGTGCTCGGTAATTTTAATGACTGGAAAAAGAATGAATATCATCTAAACCCTCGTTGGGATAATAGCGGTATATGGGAAGGGTTTATTCCCAACTTTAACCTGGGAGAAGTTTATAAATATCATATCATCGGTTTCGAAGGAAAAGAAACTGTAAAAGGAGATCCTTTTGCAAATTTCTGGGAAAAGCGTCCGAAGACCGCATCCATTACCTGGGATATGTATTATCAATGGAATGATGATGAATGGATGAAAAGCAGGAAACAGAATAATGCTCTGAACTCACCCTGGAGTGTATACGAAGTTCACCTGACCAGTTGGATGCGACCTGATAAATATGATGAAGAAACATACAATACCTATGATCAGCTAAAAGAACAGTTGGTTCCATATGTAAAAGAAATGGGCTTTACACATGTTGAGTTTATGCCTGTAATGGAGCATCCTTTTGACGGAAGCTGGGGCTATCAGTGTACCGGTTTTTTCGCGGCTACTTCACGCTTTGGCGACCCTCAGGGATTAATGCGGTTGATCGATGCTTTTCATGCTGCAGGTATTGGCGTTATCTTAGATTGGGTTCCTTCACACTTTCCCTACGACTCACACGGCTTGTTCATGTTCGACGGCACTCATACCTATGAGTACGCGGATATGCGGAAAGGTTTTCACCCGGACTGGAACAGTTATATTTTTAATTACAAAAGGGGAGAGGTAAAGTCATTCCTGATCAGTAGTGCAAGATTCTGGTTTGATAAATTTCATATCGATGGTATCCGCGTAGATGCGGTTTCGTCAATGCTTAAGCTGAATTATTCAAGAAAGGCCGGCCAATGGGAACCGAACGAATTCGGAGGTGATGGCAATCTTGAAGCGATCGCATTTATAAAAGACTTAAACGAAACAATCTTTCGGGATTTTCCCGATGTGCAAACTATCGCCGAAGAAGCAACAGACTGGCCCGGTGTTTCAAAGCCGACATTTGAAGGCGGACTTGGCTTCGGCATGAAATGGATGATGGGCTGGATGCATGATACGCTGAATTATTTCAAAATGGATCCGCTCATACGTCAGTACCAGCAGGATAATTTTTCATTCAGCATGATGTACTACTATGATGAAAATTTTATGTTGCCTTTAAGTCATGACGAAGTGGTACATGGAAAAAGCCCGATGATTTATAAAATGCCAGGAGATGAATGGCAAAAGTTTGCCAACCTGCGATTGCTTTATACATACATGTGGATGCATCCCGGAGCAAAACTTTTATTCATGGGCGATGAGTTTGGGCAAACGACTGAGTGGAATTATAAATCTGAATTGGATTGGCAATTGCTACAGTATGATGCGCACAGGTTAATGAAAGATACAGTATCAGCGCTGAACAAATTGCTGACAACGGAACCGGCGCTGTACGAAAACCAATTTACTATTTACGGGTTTGAATGGGTGGACCTCAATCATAGAGCAGAAACTGTGATAGTGTTTAAGCGGAAGGCAGTAAACCCGGAAAATGATTTATTGATCATTCTGAATATGACGCCAGTTATCAGAAATAACTGGGAAGTATATACTACCGGCAAGACCTACACAAAGGAAATATTTAATAGCGATAAGAAGGAATTTTGGGGCACAGGAAATGTTTTCAACCCGGATATCCGATGTGAGCTGGTGGACAAGGATCATAACCGCTACAAGCTTACCGTTAACCTGCCTCCGCTTGCAGGTATTGTTTTGAAATAAGCAATCTACTCACAGGATTAATAAATTATACTTACCGGGACGATACCGATAGGTTCTTCGTCTCCTGCAAAACCACTCTGTTTTTCCGTATAAATACGGAAACTATTGCTATCGGCGGGCTTTAAGATTAAATTGCGGGTAACCTTTTGCCGAAGACAAGAAAAGTGAGTGAAACCATGTTTAACGCCAATCAATACAATACCCTATGTACCGAATTATTCTAACCTTAGCAGGCTTGGTGACTGCCTCTGTCACTTTCGCACAAGCCGACAGCGCTGATTTTTTTTACCAGAAAGGATTACAGGAAAAGCAAGCCGGAAGACGAATGGAATCGCTTAAGAATTTTGAAAAAGCATCCTCCTATAAGCTTACGGATAAAGCAATATTAACTGAACTGGCATCGGTTTATTATGATTTGCGCCGTTACGGTCAGGCAAGGGAAGTATATAAAAAACTCGTGCAGGCAGGAGAAAATTCTGCAGCTACCTATCGACAACTCATGAACCTTTCTGTAAATCTGAAACAGAACGATGATGCTATTTTATATGCAACCAAGCTTAAGCAGGTTGATCCAACTGCTAAAGTGAATGCTGTGATTGGTAAAATACATTACGACCAGGACAATTACGGAGAAGCTATTCAATATCTCAATGAAGCTGCAAAAGAAGAGCCTGCTAATGCTGAAGTGCCATATATGCTTGCCCGCAGTTATGGCGATATGATGAACTATAAGCAAGCCGTTCCGTTTTTTCAAAAAGCAATCACATTAGATACAACAAAGAATAATTGGGTGTATGAACTTGGTCTCATCTGCTATGCCATGCACGATGATAAGAATGCATTGAAATATATTTTACAGGCGGGCGATAAAGGCTATAAAAAAGATAATGACTATTTTGAAAACCTTGGTATCGCTTATTTGAATGTTGGCAACCTGGACGAAGGAGTAAAAATCCTCAATGAAATTTTAAAGAAGAAACCAAGCGATCTGAATATACTGAACATGGTAGCCGAAGCTTATTATTATAAAGGAAAATTCAGCGAAGCGATGGACTATTGGGATACCATGCTGGGGTATGATAAAACAAATGCCTCGGCTTTGTATATGATTGGTATGTGTTATCAGAAAAAAGGTGAAAAGGATAAAGGTGTTCAGCTTTGTGATAAAGCTATTGAAATGGATCCTTCACTCGCTTCTCTGAAACAAAAGAAAATGGATATGGGACTTTAAGACTATAGCGCTCAGCGACCAGAACTTACTGCATAAGTAGCGAATGCCGGCATAACGCCGGCATTCTGATTTTATAGAATGATCCATTCCATAATTTGATTCTTTAGATTCATATATCTGAACCAGCCGGAGACAAATAGTTTTTCACGTTAATAATTTTCCTACATTTAGGAAATAATTATTAACATGAAGAAATTCCAGCTGGGCGAATTTGAAGAAATTGTACTTCTTGCGATAGGCATTTTGTTTAAAGAGGCTTATGGGCTGGCAATAAAGCAGGAGATAGAAGAGCGCCTCAAAAGAAATGTGAGCATGGGCGCTTTACACACAGCATTAATCAGGCTGGAGGATAAAGGGTATGTAAAATCTTACAGTGGCGAAGGAGATACAGAGAGGGCCGGAAGACCAAAGAAGTTTTTCGAAATAACAGCGCTTGGAAAAAAAGCGCTTGAATACACAAGAGAAACAAGAGAACAACTATGGAAGGCAATTCCAAAGAATGCCTGGGGTATTAAGAAAGCATAATGTATAGCACATGAAAAATGTTTCGCGTTTTTCCAGGATAATGCTTCGTTTCTTTCGCTGGTTTGCAGATCCGCAATTGAGTGATTCTATTGAAGGTGATCTGCTTGAATTATACTATCAGCAAAAAAGGGTTAGGGGAGTGCGATTTGCTAACCGGGTTGTTTTCAAAGAGGTCATGTTATTATTCAGACCCGCTATTATTCGTTCCTTACATTTCGCTATTTATTTCAATCAAAATGTATATGCCATGTACAAAAACTATTTTAAAACCGCTTTACGAAACCTTCAACGCCATAAAGCTAATTCTGCTATTAATATTCTAGGGTTAGTTGTCGGGTTCGCCGCCTTCCTCTTAATTTTTTTAGTCGTGCAGTATGAAAGTAGTTTCGAAGATTTTCATAAAAATAAAAACGAGATATACAGAATAGTTCGGGATGGACGCGATCCTCAAAATCCTGGATATCGTCCCGGCGTTCCATTTCCAGTTACGGCAACAATGCGAGCCGAGCTGCCACAGCTTCAGAATGCCGCTGCCATATTCAGCGAGGGCGATATTCAGGTATCTACTATCAAAGCTGACGGCTCTCCAAATAAAAAATTCAAGGAAGAATATGTTTTTATGGCTGAGCCACAGTTTTTTCAACTATTCAATTTTGAACTCGCAGAAGGCAATATAAAAACGGCGCTCAATGATGTCAACACTGTTTTGCTCACAAAAGATATTGCAACAAAATACTTTGGTAACTGGCAAACCGCTATGGGGCAAACAATAAAGGTGTATGGTAAAGGGATGAAAGTAACGGGGATCCTAAATAATGTACCTCCGAACAGCGATTTTCCATTAGGTATTGTTGTGTCGTATGCTACTATGATGAAAAACCGCGACAGTGGCGATTGGGGTAGCATATCAGATGAGAATTATTGTTTTGTTCAATTGAACAGGCAAAGTTCCGTTGCACAACTGCAGAAACAGATTAATGAATTTACCGACAAACATATAAAGCCGGTGAATGACAGTTATCTCCTGAAGTTAGAACCATTGAAAGAAATGCATTATGATTCCAGGTATGGCACGTTCACAGGTAAAACATTCAGTAAAGACCTTATTCTCGCTCTCAGCATAATAGGCTTATTTCTTTTGATAATAGCCTGTGTGAATTTCATTAACATAACTACTGCTCATGCTGTTAACCGTGCCCGTGAAGTCGGTGTACGAAAGGTCTTAGGAAGTAATCAGTCGCAACTGGTGTTACAGTTTTTGACAGAAACTGCGGTTACCACTTTACTGGCAATTATCGGAGCTATTGGTATCGCGTTGCTTTGCATTCCTCTTGTCAATGACTTGTTGGAAATACATGTCACGCCGGCTGCGTTTATACAATCTGAATTTATCCTGATAATACTTTCTGCATTTTTGGGTGTGACATTATTTGCAGGGTTTTATCCGGCATTAGTGCTATCAGGGTTTCGGTCTATAAATGTTTTGAAAGGTGCAGCTTTAACTAATATCAAAGGGGTATCATTACGAAGAGGATTGGTTGTGTTTCAGTTTGTAATTGCACAGGCGTTGATTATTGGTACGTTGGTGGTGGCTTCGCAAATGAATTATTTTCAGAATGCTGACCTGGGATTCAAAAAAGATGCTATTATCAATGCAAGTTTTCCCCGTGATAGTGTTAGCAGAACGAAAATTGATTTTCTGTTTAATGAATTGACAAAGATTAATGGAGTAAAAGCCGTCGGCTTCAGTACGTTCGCACCGTCTACAGGCGGCGGCTGGTATACAGATTTAAGAGATCAAAAAAATAAACAGAATAAAGAACCGGATATGATTGTTACGATAAAACCGGCTGATACCAATTTTTTCAAAGTATATAACATTCAGTTGCTTGCCGGGAAAATTTATTTTCAGTCCGATACGATGCGGGATTTTGTTGTGAATGAAAACGTGATTAAGAAACTGGGTATTCAAAATCCTGAACTTGCAATTGGGAGAATGATTAATGTTAGTGGAACAGATGGTCCGATCGTTGGGGTCGTCAAAGATTTTCATACAAACTCACTGCGCGATGAAATTATACCCACTGTTTTAACCAGCATGAAAAGAGCTTACGGTCTCGCCAATATTCAGATTAATCTTTCAAAAACAAAAGATGTAATTTCTTCACTAAGGGATACATGGAACAAATATTATCCTGACTATGTTTTTGAATATAATTTCATTGACCAGAAAATTGCGGATTATTATAAACAAGAGAACCAGGTATCTGTTTTATACAAAATCTTTTCTGGCATTGCGATCTTTATTTCCTGTCTTGGATTATATGGATTGATTGCATTTATGGCTGTACAAAAAAGAAAAGAAATCGGTATCCGCAAAGTATTAGGCGCACCGGTCCACACTATTGTGATGTTGTTATCAAAAGAGTTTACGTTCCTGATCGGAATCGCTTTTCTCATAGCCGCTCCGCTGGCCTGGTATTTTATGCATCAGTGGTTGCAGCAATACACTTATCGTATTTCAATGGGAGCATGGTTCTTTATCATTACCGTTGCCGGCTCTGTTGTAATTACGTGGCTTACGGTTGGCTATACAGCGATTAAAGCAGCGTTGGCAAGCCCTGTAAGGTCATTAAGGACAGAGTAACGATCGTTTATATTCTCATTATACAAGTTCTTTGCTAGCTTATCGTCTCATGTTTTAAAGGTAAAAGGTTACTTTTATTACTTTTCAAACTTGAGATCAGATGCCGGGACCGAGACTTTTTAAAAGGACATTGAACCTTGCCAGTATTGTAAAGCAACTCTGGCCTTTCGTAAAACCGTATCGTATAATGATTGCCGGTACATTGGTGCTTACAATTATCGGTGCAGTAGTAGCGCAGGTAAATCCCTTTATCCTGAAATATACGGTTGATGAGGTTGCAATTCTATTGAACTTGCCACAGCCAATGCATGAAGGAATGCGATTGATTGGCATGATTACGACAGTGCTTTTAATAAAGGAACTTGTAAATATTTTTATCCAATTCGGACAAAAATTCTATGGTGAAAAGATACGCATCAATGTAAGTAACGCACTTTCTCAAAAAGCAATTGCACGTATCTTAAGCTATAGTATGACCTTCTATGCTGAACCCGAAAACCAGGCAGGAAGACTGCAAAGCCGCATCGACAGAGGTGTGGAAAGCCTGACAAAACTTGTACAGAATTTTTTTCTCGACATATTGCCGTTGTTTGCAAATTCTATTCTTGCGCTTGTGATAATGTTTATGAGCAGCAAATATGTTGGTCTTGTAGCATTAATGATTATTCCGGCATACTTCTATGTCAGTTATCGCCAGGCAAATAAATTACAAGGTGTCCGCCGCAAACTTCGGCAAGGACGTGAAAATAAAAGCCATCGCCTGATAAGCCTTATCGATTCTATTGCCGTGATTAAAAGTTTTGTGAGAGAGAAGGCAGAGGAGGAAAGGCATAATGAAATACAAGAAGACTTAACAAATAATCAGTTATACACCCGAAGAACGAATTTTACGTACGATGGAATTAAAACATTTATTGAACAGGTCGGTGTTGCAATAGTAATTGTGTTATCAACCTGGCTGGTACTGGATCATCAGCTCAGTCTTGGGACTATTATGTTACAGATCATGTTGCTGAACAACGTTTCAGCGCCAATCCGCCAGCTACATAGAATTTATGATGAAATAAACGATGCATTAATATATGCGGAAGGCTATTTCCAGATTATAGATGAACCTGAGATGGTGGAAGAATCTGGAAAGATAATACTGCATGATGCGAAAGGAACGTTTGAAATGAGAAACGTTGACTTTACGTATCCCAATGGAGTGAAAGCGTTGCATGACGTGAATTTAAGAATCGAGCACGGAAAGACAACTGCTCTTGTCGGACTGAGCGGTGCAGGTAAAAGCACAATTATCAGTTTGCTAAATAAATTCTATCAGCCGGATAAAGGAACTGTGTCATTGGATGATGTCGATTTGAACAATTACGAGAATAGTTCTTTCAGGAATGAAATCGGATTAGTGCTTCAGAGAAACCATATTTTCAAAGGAACTATTGAAAGTAATATACGCTATGGTAAGTTGGAAGCGTCGATGGATGAAATAATCGTTGCGGCAAAAAAGGCGTATCTCCATGATCAGATAATGGATTTACCGCTACAATACAACAGCGACGCACAGTCACTGAGCGGCGGTCAGCAACAACGTATCGCTATCGCCCGCTTATTTTTAAAAGATCCACCGATTATTTTTCTAGACGAACCTACTGCCAGTCTCGATGCGATTGCGACAGAGCAAATCAAAAATAGCCTTGACGCTATCAAGAAAGACAGAACAGTTATTATCATTTCACATTCTATATCTCAGATTGTTGATGCCGACATGATCTATGTGTTGAAGAATGGTAGAGTGGTAGAGAATGGCACACACGAAGAGCTCGTTCGTCAGCCGGGCACTTACAAAGAAATATTTGACGCGTCTGCCAGAAGTCTCAATATGGCAAGAATAGCAAAGTTGTTTGATTAGCGATTTAATTAGGAAAGCAATCTTTTGGTTAAGTTATTTGCTTCCTATCTTTTTCAACATTTCTGAAAATGCCTCCGGCGCTGACCATTGCGCATTATGATCGGCTTCTAATTGCAATACTGGCCAACCTTTCTTCTTTGCACGTTCAGCCTGTGCAGCAAAATCATCATCCTTTGCTTCCTTTCCTTTTTCAACAGTCAGTATGTAAGTTGTTGGAAGTTTCAACCTGAGATCGTTATGTAAGTGGATAGTGTCTGTGAACGTCTTTACAGAATGAGGAACATCTTTGGGCGGCATTTTTCCTTCTGGCACCCATGAAGGCACCAGGAAACCATTCTTTGCCATCGACATTATTCTATCGGCACGGCCACCTTGTATTGTAGCAACGCTTTCGCCATCATCAGGCACAAAAGCATCGACGTATATGAGCTTTGAAATTCTTCCGGGTAAACTATCCGCAACACCAGTTACCACCATACCTCCATAACTATGGCCTACGAGTATTACATCGTGAAGGTCTTCATACAAGATTGTGTTCACTATGTCTTTGATATGTGTGCTCAATCCTACTTCAGCCGAAGCAAGATGTGCCCGTTCGCCCTGGCCTGTTAATGTCGGACGATAAACTTTACAGCCTTTTGCAGTAAGTAACGAATCAACTTTTTTGAATGCCCAGCCACCGCCCCATGCGCCATGAACTATCACATAAACTGGTTTACTGTTTGATTGAGAAAAAGAAAAATGAAAACAGTATGTACTTAATGCCAATAAAAGCAAGACTCGTTTCATTATGTATAAATTTTCGGTTGGTGCTTGAAGGTAGGAATAATTGCCTGTAAATAACGATGCATCTGGTAAGAGGCACAATTACTTCAGAAACAGAAATCGCAATCAACATTTACTTCAACGCTTGTCTTCCGAATCATTCCAGTCATGCCTTCAGCAATTCAGTCAGCTTTTTATTAATTGTGTCTTTGATAGCTCCTTGAAACAACGTCAGTGAAAACGGAAGTTTTGCATCGATATCAACTGAATTATTGTTTACAACTGTCTCACCTGTCAGTGTATACCCCATTGCACTAAATTCAAAAACGCCCTTATTCTCTTGCCAGTCTTCTTTTGCGCTGGTGATGCGCCCGGCGTTTTCCTCAGTAAGTTGACTGATCAAGCCTTTTACTCGTTTTAGCGCTTCCTCCTGTGTCAATTCGTGTTTTACAGATAAAGTCATTATAATTTTCTTTACGTTAAAGTAAACGGAACATTCAACGATCAATTAACCAGGGTGTAAAATAAGCTTATTTTATTGAGACTATCCGGTTGTTTGCCATGAAGCGTGGCTGTAGACAGGCAATGCCAAAAAAACATTTCTTACATTTAGTTAATTCCGTTTCTTAAATTATTTGTTATGCCAATCACACACGCTTCCGTTCTGGCAAAGAATTGTCAGCAACTGTTACTTATTCTTTTGCTCATGACCTTCCTTCAGTATAGTAGTTCATCACAAGATTTGATGAGCCTTACACAACTGAGTGGTGGCAAGTCCAAAGCAATTACTTCTGCTGATCCTGACCCAAATAGTAACTCAGATCGTATTAAATACATTACGCCAGGTGAAACGAAGGTGTTAGCTGACATACAAGGAACCGGAATAATTAAGCATATATGGTTAACGTTTAGTGAAGCAAGACCCAACTGGTTGGAAGCAGGTGGATCTGCAAGGCCCGATGAAATCGTTCTGCGCATGTACTGGGACGATAGTAAAGAACCTGCTGTAGAAGCGCCTCTCGGTGATTTTTTTGCGGCTGGTTTTGGAGAACGGCATGAAATAAAATCAGTACCGGTACAGGTTGAAGGCGGCGATGGGTATAACTGTTACTGGCCTATGCCTTTCAACAAACATGCAATTATAACGGTAACAAATGAGGGGAAAAAGAATGTACGCAGTTTTTATTACCACATTGATTATTCAGAAGAAAAAATGCTGCCTGCGAAAACAGCCTACTTCTGTGCACAATACCGGAATGAATTTCCTGAAAAAACCGGAAAAGACTATTTGATACTCGACGCGGAAGGAGAAGGACAATATGTTGGAACAGTAATGTCTGTTCGTTCAAGAAGTCCATTCTGGTTTGGTGAAGGCGATGCAAAGTTTTATATCGACGGCGATAAGAAACCGACGATACAAGGTACAGGTACAGAAGATTATTTTTTAATGGCGTGGGGATTGAATCAAACGCAGTTTCCTTATTATGGTTGTAACTATATGAGTACGGATTTTGAAGACCTTGGTGTGCAATACAATATGTATCGCTGGCATATCGCCGACCCTGTGCAGTTTACAAAATCGCTTCGTTTTGAGATCGAACATACCGGCTGGATAAGCGCCGATGAAACGGAAAGCGGTAAAGTGGAAGGACATGTGGAACGTGAAGATGATATGGCAACTGTTGCATTCTGGTACCAGGTTGGTCAGCCGAAGCGATATACAAAACTACCGCCGCTGGCTATGCGCAGTTTACCCAACCTGGATTCAATAATAGAAGGGAAAACGATGCTAACGACAGCAAAACATTCACCCGGTGTATTGGAGTTACAAAAGGGCTACGACTGGACGGGAGATGGTCAAATACTTTTTCAACCAGCAAGCGATGAACCAATGTTAGAAACAGAATTTACTATAACCAAAGAAGAATACCGTGGTTTGATACTCCGCTTTACGTATGCGGAGGACTATGGTATTTATCGCATCTTCCTTGATGGAAAAAATATCAGTCAGCCGGAAGATTATATGGCCGGTCAGAAATTAAAAGACTATGATTTTTATTCGAAAGAATTGCAGGTAAAAGATATTTACCTGGGTAGTTTTAAATTGCCGGTGGGAAAACATCAATTACGTCTTGTTTGTGTCGGCCGCAATCCATTGGCAACCGGTAATTATCTCGGCTTCGACTCTGTGCGATTAAGAGAGAGATGGAATAAGAAAAGAAAATTGCTAAAGGCAATTAACTGATAAATTTATCTTGTTAATAACGTAAAACCTGTTTTACCAAAGAGAATGGTTTATTACCCCAATATCCTGGAAATAAAATCCGAATGAAGACTGATTTTCATAAAAGCTGTTAAGCCGAGTATTATACCAATCAAACTCACGACACTTGAAAATGTCAGTAACCACTTTTTTTGCGTGAGTGAAGTAATGCCGAACATGGCAATTGAAATTGTAAGCAATGCTTCTGTCATGTCAAACTGGTCGTCGAAAAGATTAATATCGTCATATTCTTTTCCGTAAGCTTCGGCCTGCGTTTTTATTTCAGCTTTTTCTTTTTCATACCTGGCAACGATCTCTTCATATTTTTTAATAACCGTGTCATTGCCCTGCACATGCTGTAGTTTCATTAACTCGAGTGTGTTCTCGGCAATCGACTGCTTTGTGCTCTTCGCCTGGAAATAAGACCATTCGTCAATGGCATGTGCCTGGGCCTGCGACATGGCCTGAACAATGTTGCCATCCTTTACATTGCAAAGGGCCATGAATGTAGCCGTAATAGCAACAAAAAGTGCGACTCTCGAATTGATTTTACTTTTTGAGGCTTGCTCTAATGGCTCCTGGATTGTTTCAGATATTTCGCTCATAGTTAATGGCTTTTAAAAAATGTCAAACAGATTGATTAATTGTAGATCTTTTGGTTGGCGAATGGGAGGGGATTTGCAAATGTAGGTTTCGTTATTCTCAGCAGGCAACCTTTCGCGATAATTATTTTATTACAAAAGATATGGTTAGATGCCGGGAGAATATTTTTCTTACTAAATTTAAAAACCTTATTGTTTATTCATCTTAACTGCTTGCTAAATATCTGTTATGAAAAAATTGCTGGTTGTCTTTATTCTTTTAGCTGGTATTTTTTGGTTGTCCTGTAAAAACGAAACAACTACCGAGGGAAAAGATTATAGTGGATGGACAACATATGCCGGATCGAAAGATGGCATCCGTTATTCTTCCAATACGCAAATAGATACGTCAAACGTAAATCAATTGAAGATAGCATGGACATTCAGCACTGGCGATAAGGATACCGGCAATCGCACGCAGATTCAATGTAACCCGATTGTAGTTGATGGTATTCTTTATGGCGTTTCTCCTCAATTGAAATTGTTCGCACTGAACGCGGCCACCGGTGAGCGCAAATGGATATTTGATCCTGCGAATGAGGACACTGCTTCCAGGAATGATCCCTTCGCTTACTATAAAATTTCAAGGGGTGTAATGTATTGGCAGGATAAAGATGATAAACGTGTGTTTTATAGCGTTGGAGGAAAAACATATTCCATCAACGCCAATGACGGTAAACCAGTCCGGAGTTTTGGTAAAGGCGGATATATTGATCTTGCGGAGAATCTCGATAAAGACGGTGTTGCTACTTCTTTCGTTTCAGGCACTACACCCGGTATTATCTATAAAGACCTGATTATACTTGGCGCCCGTGTATCCGAGTCAGCAGATGCCGCACCCGGGCATGTGCGTGCATTTGATGTACGCACGGGGCAGCGCAAATGGATATTTCATACGATACCACATCCCGGCGAAACGGGTTATGATACATGGCCTGATAAAGACGCTTATAAAAAATTAGGCGGCGCTAATAGTTGGCCGGGCATGGCATTGGATGAGGCAAAGGGAATATTGTATGTGCCAACCGGCTCAGTCGGTGGCGACTTTTACGGCGGTATACGTAAGGGACAAAATCTTTTCGGCAATTCATTGATTGCTTTAGATGCAACGACCGGTAAATATCTATGGCATTACCAGGTGATTCATCATGACCTTTGGGATAGAGACCTTCCCGCCAATCCAAACCTTCTAACGGTGAAGCATGATGGAAAAGACATAGAAGCGGTAGCACAGATCACCAAACACGGTTATGTTTTTTTATTTGACAGAAATAGCGGCAAGCCTATTTTCCCGATTGAAGAGAAAGCATTTCCATCGTCTGATTTAGCAGGTGAAGAGACATGGCCTACACAACCAATTCCGACATTGCCAGAGCCGTTTGCAAGACAACATTTCAATCCAGAAGATGTAACTAACATCGATTCGGCAACACATACAGACATGCTGGAGAAATACAACAAAGTGAAAGGACGCACAATGTTTATGCCTCCCAGTAAAGAAGGCGTTTGGATATTTCCGGGATTTGATGGAGGTGGGGAGTGGGGCGGCTCTGCTGTTGACCCTGCTTCGGGAATTTTATACGTCAATAGTACTGAACTTCCATGGTCATTGACAATGATTGATGTGCCGAAAGATAGAAGCAAATCTTTTTCTATGAAGACGCTTGGTGGTGAAGTGTATGGTAAATATTGTATCAGTTGTCATGGTCCAGAGAGAAAAGGGAATGGCAGTTCTTATCCATCATTGATTGGCATCGAAAGAAAGTATAATGAAGAGCAGGTCAGCCAGGTTATTTCAAATGGTAAGAACATGATGCCTGCATTCAAACAAATGAATGAGAACGAAAAAACCGCTTTGCTTACTTTTATCCTTAATAAACCAGATAAAGAGCCATCTTCGGAACTGGTATCTGCACTGCATCAAAAAACGATTTTGGATGAAGTACCTTATGTGATGACCGGCTATAATCGCTTCTATGATAAAAATGGATACCCTGGCATTACGCCACCATGGGGAACATTGAACGCTGTTGATCTTAATTCCGGTAAACTATTATGGAAAGTGCCACTGGGAGAATATCCCGAATTGACAAAAAGAGGAATAGCGCCGACAGGAACAGAGAATTATGGCGGCCCTGCAGTTACTAAAGGAGGACTTGTATTTATTGCCGCTACAAAAGATTCAAAGATCAGGGCGTTCAATAAAAATACAGGTAAAGTGTTGTGGGAAGCGGATTTACCTGTTCCCGGTTATGCGACACCGTCAGTATATAGTTTGAATGGAAAAGAATACATTGTTATCGCTTGCGGTGGTGGCAAACTTGGTAGTAAATCCGGCGACAGTTATGTTGCATTTGCGCTGCCATAAGAAGTGAATAGTGAAAGATGAGGAGAAGACCGGGAGACCAAAAGTCGGAAAAAACAGAGACAATCGGTAATAGTCAATTATCAATAACAAATGGTGAATAGAAGATACTTTATGCCTATGTGCCTCGTTGCCTTCTCACTTTTCATTTTTCACTGGTAACTTTCGCTGCTTCCCAACCAATGATTGCTGTTTTTCTGGTGCTTCCCCAATGATATTGTCCGAATGAACCTGTTGATTGAATCACACGATGGCAAGGAATAATAAAAGCAACCGGATTGTCACCGATAGCAGTGCCAACGGCTCTTGATGCTGAAGGTTTGTCAATTTTTGCTGCAATTGATCCGTAAGTCGACAATTGTCCAACCGGAATTTTCAGCAAAGTGTCCCACACTTTTAATTGAAAACCTGTTCCCTTAACATGCAGCTTGATTTCATTCAGTTTGTTCCAGTCTTTAGTAAAGATATAAAGCGCATTTTGCTGAATCATGTCGACAACCTGGTGATACGTCGCGTTGGGGAATTGGTTTTGCAATTCAGCAAACGTTGCTTCTTCATCATCGGCGAAAGCCATGTAACAAATCCCTTTTGGTGTGGATGCCACTATTATTTTGCCAAAAGGGCTTTCTGCAAAACTGTAATTGATATTGAGATTTTCTCCGCCGTTTTTAAACTCACCGGGTGTCATTCCTTCTATTTTGATAAATAAATCATGCAAACGCCCTGTGCCGGATAACCCGGTTTCAAAAGCAGCATCGAATAAAGTGGCTTGTTTTTCTTTCAATAGATTCTTTGCATGTTCTACACTGATAAACTGAAGAAATTTTTTTGGACTTACACCGGCCCATTCAGTAAATAATCGTTGGAAGTGAAAAGGACTTAGATGAATTTGTTCCGCTACTTTATCTAAATCAGGTTGGTCTTTAAAGTTTGTTCTGATATAATCAATCGCTTCCGATATTCGTTGATAGTTAACGTCATTTTGCGTGTTCATTGTGCCTTGTTTGTTTCACAAAACTATCGCCCCACACTTTGCTACAAAACCCGAAACTTGCGGTGTTTTTTGTGTTTGTAATGCCTCAATTTTTATCGAAGAAAATGTAAAAGATCCAGTTATGGTATACACCGACCTATTTCCCGTATTGATAAGTGTATTCAATTTTTCCAGTCAATTGCTTGTCTTTGTTAAAACAAGCTTCTCTTGCCTTTAATCCTTTGCTATCGTATTGATAACGCCAGATCAGGTATTGTGAAGCTTTATTGGAAGGAACCGTTATTTTTTGAATGACTTGCCCCTGGTCGGAGTACTCAAACATATAGTCCGGTATCAATTTTTTCAATTTATAGTTGTAGCGGACAATGTCAGTTATCTGATTTTTCCCATCATAGTAATAATATACAGGGTCACCGGCTTTTCCTTTTTTGAATGGGGTTTCCTGCGTTATATTTCCACTCTCATCGTACTGAAATTTTATAATAGTAGTGTCTGTATTGTTTATGATGCGCAGCATTTGAGCAGGCTTACCTTTATCGTTATAAGTCCATTGGTGATCTTCTGTTTCCGTTGTTGTCTTTAGCGAATCAATCGACGTACTTTTTATCGAGACCAGTTGCCCGGTATTGTTATAGCTGTAGATCGTTGTATTCATTGAAATACCAGAAGTATCGCTCGTTTTGATTACTCTTGCGTTTTCATCAAACCATGAATTAAGCACCGACTCTTCTGTTACGCCAGATAGCGATGATGTTCGCATTGTTTTGTTCGCTTTATCGACGAATTGGCCCACCTGGAAATTGTCGGATACAGTGCCGTCAGCTTCAAAACTTTTTAAGGAAACCGATAGCACATTATTGCCGATATAGGATTTCAGCAGGTTATTTGTTTCCCCGGTGCCGATAATGTCTTTGTAATAATATTGGGAACGGGCAATTATTGAAATAGTCAGCAAGAAAGGAACAAGGGCGTTTTTCATTCAAACAAGATTAGTAAAGTTCAAAAATACCGCAATTCTATAGTAACGAAAAAGAAAAGCCCGGGTGTATCTTTTGTGGTTATTTTTAAGAAAAATTTCAGTAATTCTCCCGCAAAGCAAATCGAGATTGCCAAACCCGGTTCGTCGGCCGCTTGGGAAATAGTTTGTACATGAAAAGCTTTTTTAAGACAATTGGACTCCTTATTTCAAAACCAGGCATTCTCTCCTCCGAGTATATGGTAGGGAAAAGGGAATACTATGTCAGGCCAATCGTGTTGTTTATTATTGTTTGTGGGGTCTTTTTTAGCCTCTTCTTTATTTTTTTTAAGAACCAAAATGTAATAATCAATACGCCATCGCCACGTAAGATGATAATTAATAAAACAAGCGCTACACTGCGGGAAAAATATAAAGAAGCGAAAACTAAAGAGGATTCTGCCGGCATTGAACAGGCGTTAAAAGCGCTGAATAATGGTAATCATGGTAAAGACACTTCAGATACAGATACCGATATTAATGAAGATAATAAAACCGATGCTGATATTGCTTTTTTCAATCAGTTGGAT
This sequence comes from Chitinophagaceae bacterium, assembly GCA_049840875.1. Lineage (GTDB taxonomy): Bacteria > Bacteroidota > Bacteroidia > Chitinophagales > Chitinophagaceae > JAFDYH01. The sequence continues at coordinate 302,393 of JASGJE010000020.1, forward strand.
ACTACATTTAAGTCGATGAACGCTTATGACTCCGCGCAAAAGCAACTATCAGTTTCTTCACGTGATGGTAAGTTTTTAACAATGGTGAAGCACGTTGGTTACCGGCTGACAGAACTGTATGGCAACAGCAGAGCACGTTTCTGGAGTGATGTGCTAAACCGTTTTCTGCATTGGTTTCCTTACATCTTAATCGTGTGCTTTCCTTTTTATGTTTTGTTACTCAGATTGTTTTATATACGCAGAAAGGGATTTGACTTTACTTTGCACGCTGTATTTCTTATGCACATTTACGCATTTGCGTTCCTGTTATTTTTAGTATTTCTTGGTATCATCAGTTTAAGGCGGTTGACAGAAGAAGAGAGAATCTGGTTTACGGCATTTGTCGCATTCTTTTACCTGCTGATTTACCTGTTTAGAGCAATGAAAAGATTCTATAAACAATCAACGGGAAAAACGCTGATCAAATTCATCTTTTTCAACCTTTTTTGCAGCATCTTGTTGGTTGCAATTTTTATCGGCTGCTTTGGCCTTTTAGTATTACAGAAATAAACATTTTCTATGCAACATGTTTCTGAAGCCTTTTTAAGACTTGTTCAGATAATGGATGAATTAAGGGAACAATGCCCGTGGGATAGAAAACAAACGATTCACACGCTTCGATCGATGACAATCGAAGAGACTTATGAATTGACAGATTCTATAACTGACTCGGATTGGAAAGGAATAAAAGAAGAATTGGGAGATTTATTATTGCATATCCTTTTTTATTCCCGGATCGGAAAAGAGGAAGGTCAGTTCACTCTCGAAGAAGTGATAAAAGGCATTAGCGAAAAATTGATCGCCCGGCATCCACATATTTATGGCGACGTAAAAGTGGAAAATGATGAAGATGTAAAAAAGAACTGGGAAAAATTAAAGTTAAAAGAAGGCAAGAAATCAGTACTAAGTGGCGTGCCAAAATCGTTACCAGCTATGGTAAAAGCCATGCGTTTGCAGGAAAAGGCAAAACAGGTCGGCTTCGAATGGGATGCAAAGGAGCAGGTGTGGGAAAAGGTGGAAGAAGAGACAAATGAGTTGAAAGAAGCCGTGGCACAGAGCGATAAGGATAAGATAGAAGATGAGTTCGGAGATTTGCTTTTTTCATTGGTTAATTACGCACGATTTTTGCGGATAGACGCCGAAAATGCGTTGGAGCGGACCAATAAGAAATTCATAAGCCGGTTTACGGGCATGGAGGAAAAAGCCCTTGCCTCAGGGCGCCGCCTCGATGATATGACGCTGAAGGAAATGGATGCCATCTGGAACGCTATAAAGCAGCAGCAACGACAATAAGTGAAACGATTTTTAAGATATCTTTTTGCCAGCAAGTACACTGTGCTTGGAGCGGCTATTATACTCTTTTTTCTTTCGTACGTTTTCAATACCTATTATACTAATCTTACTTCGGTTTCGAGAGAACGAAAATTTCTCGAAAATTATATCCAGGATCAGCAAAAGGATTATAACAATCTTTTGCAGGATACGGGCTTGTTAAAAAAACTGATCCATAAACGTGAGTCACTGGATGAGTTAAAACAGTTGTCTGCACGGCAATATGGTTTTTTCCTTTTTTCAGAAAATACAGGTGGAGATTTCAATATGCTCTTCTGGAGCGATCAATTGATTTTACCACCACAGTCAAGCTTTAAAATGAGAGATGGTGAATCGTTTGAAAAGCTGGCTAACGGGTATTATGTTATTCAGAAAAATACAATCAGAATAGCCGGCGTTAATAGCAACCTCATTGCTTTCGCGTTGATACCGGTTCAGTTTGATTATTATCTGCCAACTGAAGATCTGCCAAAGGAATTTGCTTATAGTAAAAAAGCAAGTCAGATTGTATATATCGCAGAGCATAGAACAACTGTCTACCCGGTTCACTCCTTGTCGGGAAATACATTGTTATACCTCGATAAAAAGTCGTACGTCGCTATTCCATCGAATGATTTGATTACGCTGGCGCTCCGGTTAGCTGCATTATTCTTGCTGCTTCTGTTTGTTCACATGGTAGCAGAATCGCTGGCGCGACATGTAAAAACATGGAAAGCTATCGGCGTACTCGCCGGTTGTTTGATTTTGTTGCGGCTGATTATATTCCAGTTCCCATCGTTATTCAATCTGAGACAGTTCTCTTTGTTTGATCCTGCAATCTATGGTTCAGACATTATTCAACGTTCGTTGGGAGATCTTTTAATAAACGCAATCGTATTTTGCTGGATAGTGGTATTTAGTTGGTCGAAAATTTCTCATCGCAGAAACCTTGGTATATTAAGTATAAAAGGGCTGAGATGGGTGATTGGTACAGCCGCATTATTTCTATTGATTTCTTCTACGTTTCTTTTGGCAAACCTGATACGTGGCATGGTTGCCGATTCGAAAATCTCATTTAACGTAACAGATTTTGATAGCCTTGATGTTTTTACTGTTGTTGGTTTTATTGTATTGGCCTGCCTCTCGCTGGGTTATTATTATTTCACACAGATATTATTCAAGCTGATATTTCCTGTGTTTGAAGGAAGAGCGGCCGGCTGGATTTATTTTGCAATTGGCGCTACCGGTCTAGCTTACCTTACTTCGCTTGCTTCCGGAGCTCTTGTTCAGTTTTTTTTGTTTGTGTTGATCTGGTTGGTCATTTATACGTGGATTATCAGCAGGCAGTCCATTATATTTCATCGCTTTCAGATCAATATTGCGGGAATTATGTTCTGGATTTTTGTTTTTTCTGCATCTATCTCTGTTATCATGCTGAGAGAGAACCAGCAGAAGGAATGGAAAAAGCGAATGAACATTGCCGAAAAGATCTCTGAAAAATTTGATGAAACAAGAGGGCTTGAGTTAAATATCGCGATGACATATCTCGATAATAAATTCCTTGCTCATAACTTTCACCGGTTCTATACGGCTGATAACAGCAAGTTCTTGCGCGATAGTATCGTGAGAGCAAGTTACCAGGGTTATAGTAGTAATTATGATACAAAGGTTTTTGCCTTTGATCATAATAAGCAGCCGTTGAACAACGAGGATCCTGATACCTATGATGCATTGAATACGATATTGACCGTGCAGGCGAAGCCAGTTGAGAAAGTCGCAGATCTGTATACTTATGAGACTTCGTACGATAAGATCAGCTATATAACTCATCGCCAGGTAAAAGATTCATTGAATAATCAGTTGGGTGATTTCTTTATCATTTCTATTCCCAAGAAATTCGGAAATGAATCGATGCTGCCGCAATTGTTCAAGCAGGATGATCAGAATAACCCGGAAAACTCGCAGGTATATTCTTATGCGCTGTATAGCAAAAATGATCTGATCGCATCATCTTCTAAATATCCGTTTGTAACATCGTTGACCAATGATCAGGTGCCAAGAAGAGAGTTTGAGAAAAGAAAAAATGGAGATTATGATGAAATGTGGCATCGCGATATTAATGAGAAAGTAGTGGTGCTTGCAAAAAAAGAAGATTCAACGATCGAATCGATTACCCTTTTTTCGTACATCTTCTGTTCTTTTCTATTCATGGTTTCTGTGGTGCAGTTAGTGTCGTTGATTCTAAAAGCCGGCTATAACTGGGATGAGTTTCGTCGTCTTACACAAATGAATATACGTACACAGGTACACGGCACTTTTATCTTGATTAGTCTTTTATCGTTTATCATTATCGGTATTGCCACGATCTCTTTTTTTTACAGCCGTTTCAGCAGGAGCAATATTGACAAACTGAGCCGCACGATGAAAGTAATGGTGAATGAAATGCAGAAAAAACTAATCAGGCAGAATGTTGTTTCTGATACTGTAAATTTTGACGACTCTTTCTATGTTGAGAAAGGATACGATTTAAAATCGTTGGTAAATGAAGTAGCGGAGATACATAATGTTGACGTAAATATTTACGACCTCAACGGTGACCTTGAAGTTTCTTCTGAAGCGAATGTTTATAAGCGGGGGATACTGAGCAGTAAGATGAACCCGGAAGCTTACTATCACCTCAGCCATCTTCGTGAAGTACAGCATGTGCAGCAGGAAAAAATCGGAAGTCTTCCTTATACAAGTATCTATGCGCCGGTGCGAACCCGTGAAGGAGTGGTGGATAGTTATATTAATATCCCTTATTTCACTTCTCAAAACGATTTGAACCAGGAGATATCCAATTTCCTGGTCACATTGATTAATCTGAATGCATTCACTTTTTTGATTGCCGGTGTTATTGCCTTATTTATTACCAACAGGATCACACGTTCATTTTCATTGATCAGCGAAAAAATGAAAGAAGTAAATCTTGGTAAAATGAACGAGGACATTATCTGGAATCGCGATGATGAAATCGGTGAGCTTGTAAAAGAGTATAATAAAATGGTCGCGAAGCTTGGTGAAAGCGCATCCGCACTCGCAAAAAATGAACGTGAAGGAGCATGGCGTGAGATGGCAAGGCAGGTGGCGCATGAAATAAAGAACCCATTGACACCAATGAAATTGAGCATTCAATACCTGCAAAAAGCAGTTAATAATAATCAGCCAAACGTAAAAGAACTTTCCAGTAACGTAGCAAACACGTTGATAGAACAGATCGATCACTTATCACGTATCGCCGCTGATTTTTCACAATTTGCTAATATCGGAAATGTGAATGTCGAAAATTTTGATTTGCATGACGTGATTGGATCATTGAAAGATTTGTATGAACCGAATAACCAGGTGCAATTTGTTTGGCATCCGTTGAACAGAGAAGTAATGTTAAATGCTGATAAAACGCAAATGAATCGCCTCTTCACAAATTTATTTACAAATGCTGTAGAGGCCTGCGATGGTAATACTTGTCGTATTGAGGTAAATGAAATGCAAGAGAACGGCACTGTAAAAATCAGCGTAAAAGATAATGGTGAAGGTATCGCCCCGGAAATGCAGTCAAAAATTTTCGTTCCCAACTTTACAACCAAATCATCAGGCACAGGCCTTGGCCTTGCGATGTGTAAAAGCATCGTCGAACAGGCAAAAGGTAAAATATGGTTCGAAACGCAAAAGGGTAGAGGCACTACGTTTCATGTAGAATTGCCTGTTGATCATTAATCGGCTAATTTTTTCTGTATTAGTTTTATCAACTAATGCCTTTCTTCTTTTTAACCTTCTGCAGATACTCTTCAAATTGTTTCAATGAAAAACTGCTGAGATTATACTCTTTGGTAAGACCGCCTTTCTGTGCTGCTAACGTACCATATTTGATGTCATCATATCCGTCCAGTGCATGCGCATCCGGGTTTATAGAGATCAATCCTCCGTTACTGACGATATAATCAATCCATTTCCAGTCAACATCTAACCTTCTTGGATGAGCATTTAATTCTATAACGACATTATTTTTTATGCAGGCATCAATTATTTTCTTGTGATCTACTGGATAACCGTTGCGACTGAGTAATAGTCGTCCTGTCATGTGCCCGAGTATTGTGACATAGGGATTTGAAATGGCATTCATCAGCCGCATCATTGCTTTTTCTTCCGACATTTTAAGATTACTGTGGACAGAGGCAATGACAAGATCGAAGGTCGCCAGTATTTCATTACTATAATCCATGCTACCATCATTCAGAATATCGCATTCAATACTTTTGAAGATTTTAAATGGTTTTAGTTTTGCATTTAGTTCTTCAATCTGCCGATGTTGTTCACGGATCCTTTCTTCGCTCAAGCCATTCGCATAAAACGCCGACTTGGAGTGATCTGATAAGACAAGATATTCAAGACCTCGTACAATACATTCCTTCGCCATTTCTTCAACGGTGGTAGCGCCATCACTCCAGTTGCTATGACTGTGAATAATTGATTTTACATCTTCTGGCCGTATTACTTCAGGTAATTTATTTTTTGATGCTTTTTCTATTATTGCAGCTGTTTCACGTAGATAAGGTGGAATAAACTGAATCTTTGCTTTTTCAAATATTATTGCATCGTCTTCGGTTTCATCGCCTTTGTATTTTAACGCCGGGAATTTATTCTGGAATGCCTGTAAAAAATCTGCACTCCCTGTAGTCAGAAATAACTCTTCTGCACGATTGGTTCCTCCTGTATATAGCCGCAGTTTCAGGCCATTCTTTAGTTTATACAAAAGACTTCTATCGGTTTCTTCCAGTAATTCAGGCGGCTGCGCAGTTTGAAATTTTGGTTTTATACTATCATTTTTCTCAAGCACGATAAATTCAAGTTCATCAATTGTTGTATCGTGCCGGCGATAAGCGCCTGTTACATGCACTTTACCTGGTGCAAATATTTTTTTCAGATAGCCATCTATCTGCGGAAAGATTTCTTCCAGTTGAGCGTATAAAAAACTACCATGGTTTAATAAATAAAACTCTATCGATTCACGGATACTTTGCTGTGTCTTTTCACCGAAACCTTTATATAATGTCAGCCGGTTTTCATTGCATGCATACAGTAACTCTCCTAACGATTCAATTTCCATTTCTTTCCAAACCGTATGAATCTTTTTGGGACCGATGCCTTTAATGTTCAGCATTTCAATTACACCGGGCGGTGTTTTCAATATGTAGTCATCCAATAGAGCGAATTTGCCAGTATCCAGCATTTCGATCACTTTCTTGCCAATGCTATCGCCAATGCCTTTTATTGAAAACAACTTTTCTCTTGGGGTATTACTAAGTTGATCCGGCAGCTTTTCTATATAAAAAGCCCCAATTGAGTAGGTTTTTGTTTTAAAAGAATTTTCGCCATGGATATCCATCAGTTTAGATAGCAGCGAAAAGTTATCGGCAATAGCAGCGTTATCCATAGCTGCAAGTTATGTTTTTGGCTGAAATTATTATTTAAGCGGATTGGCGGAACCCGGTTAAAGCATAATTGCAAAGCTGAATGACAAGAATAACAAGTATTCGATTGACTTCATGACTAAATGAAGTTGTTAGTGCGACTTAAACATTTAAATAGCTGTAACGAAAAAGTCTCCCGATTTGGGAGACTTTCTATTAAGTTTTAAAACTTCTAAACTTATTTTTTCTTCTTAGCTACTTTCTTAGCTACTTTTTTCTTTGGAGCTGCTTTCTTAGCTGCTTTTTTCTTTACTGCCATGTTTTTAGAATTTAAATGGTTAGAAATAAATAACGACAGTAAAAGTAATATTTTTTTTGTACTGTCAAAATTTTTTTCTAAAAAACATTCAGTAAGAGAAAGTATCGATAATGATTATGCAGTTGCCTCAACAGCATTTACTGATACAAATGTTCTGTTGTTTCTTCCTTTACGGAATTCAACAACACCATCTGCTAAAGCAAATAATGTATAATCTTTACCAACACCAACATTGGTACCGGGATGATAAACAGTACCACGTTGACGAACGATGATGTTTCCTGACGTTGCAGGTTGACCACCAAAAATCTTTACACCAAGACGTTTGCTTTGTGAATCGCGTCCGTTCTTTACACTGCCTTCGCCTTTTTTATGTGCCATTGTTTTATAAGTTTTAAGTTTTAGGTTTAAAGTTGTAAGTGAATGTGCCACTTATAACTTTAAACTTCAGTTATGCTATACTTGTTACTTTGATTTGTGTATACGCAGTGCGATGACCTTTCTTTTTATGAAAGCCTTTTCTTCTTTTTTGCTTGTAAGCTATCACCGTATCACCTTTTACATGATCAACGATCTCTGCTTTCACTTTCGCTTTTACTGCACTTCCTACAGAAAGCTTACCATCATTGTCAACCAACAATACTTCAGCGATATCGATTGTATCACCAGCTTTGCCTTCCAGGTGAGGAACGTACAAAGTCTGATCTTTGGTTACTGTAAATTGCTGGCCGGCGATTTTAATTACTGCGATCATATTCTTAAAATTGGGAGGCAAAGGTAAGGGTTAAAGTTCAACCGGCAAACAGAAAATCAAAGTTTTAGAAGCCAATTTTAACACCGTTTGCCGTGGCAAGTTCTATATTTGCAGGCACTATGGCTCTGCCGGAGATTTCGTATGAAAATCAAGTCCTTTTTAGCAAAACCGTTCGCCTCCTATATATATAAGTCCATCCGCAAAGGTATGGCCACTGCCGTAACCGACCAGGAGAATATCTTAAAATCACTCATCAAGACGGGCCGCGTAACAGAATTTGGCAAGGATGTAAAACTGGAACAAGTCAATGGTTACGAGGAATATAAGCAGGCGGTTAGTATTCGCGATTACGAACAATTAAAGCCGTATATCAACAAGATAAAAGAGGGGAAACACAACATATTGTGGAAAGGGCAACCGATTTATTTTGCAAAGACCTCAGGTACTACCAGCGGCACCAAATATATCCCGATCACAAAGGATTCTATCCCTAATCATATTAATACCGCCCGAAACGCTCTTTTGTGCTATATGGCTGAGTCGGGAAATTCGAAAATCAGCGATGGTAAAATGATTTTTTTATCTGGATCGCCCACATTGGAACGTATTGGCGGCGTACCTACTGGTCGTTTGAGCGGAATTGTGAACCATCATATTCCAAGTTATTTACGCACCAATCAATTACCGTCATACGAAACGAATTGCATTGAAGAGTGGGAGCCAAAGCTTGATAAGATAATAGAGGAAACTATTGATCAGAATATGATGTTGATCAGCGGCATTCCGCCTTGGGTGCAGATGTATTTTGATAAACTAATCGAACGTACCGGTAAAAAGATCAAAGATATTTTTCCAGACTTCTCCGTATTTGTATATGGAGGGGTAAACTTTGAACCGTATAAAGCAAAATTGTTTGACAGCATTGGGAAAAAGGTTGATTCAATAGAGACATTCCCGGCATCAGAAGGTTTTTTTGCTTTCCAGGATTCGCAGGATGCAGAAGGACTTTTATTAAATACCGATAGCGGTATATTTTTTGAGTTTGTGCCTGCCGGAGAAATATTTTCAGAAAATCCCACCCGTCTTTCATTAAAAGATGTGAAGGTTGGCGAAAATTATGCTTTGATTATTAATAGTAATGCAGGTCTTTGGGGTTATAATATAGGCGACACAGTAAAATTTGTTTCGACTAATCCATATCGGCTGGTCGTAACAGGTAGAACAAAACATTTCATATCTGCTTTTGGTGAACATGTTATCGGTGAAGAAGTCGAGTATAGCCTGATGAAGATCGCAAATGAAGAGAACATCCATATTACTGAATTTACAGTGGCCCCGTTTGTGAGTGAGAATAAAGGAAAATCGTATCACGAATGGTTTATCGAGTTTGAAAATAAACCGCATGATATCAGCGTTTTTTCTCAGCGGCTTGAAGAAACGTTGATGAATAAGAACTCATATTATGCTGACTTGATTCATGGCAATATCCTGAAATCACTGAAAATAACGCCTATCCGCAGAAATGGATTTATTGATTATATGAAATCCATTGGTAAATTAGGTGGTCAGAATAAAGTGCCACGTTTGAGTAATGACAGAATTGTTGCGGACAAGCTGGGGGAATGGGCGGAAAACTGAGGAAGTTGGCAATTTTCAAAAGAAAGAGAAAGTTCTGCCTGGGAAAACTGCAAACTGGTAATTGCAAACTATTTCTTTAAGAAATTTATATATCATTAAGTAAAACGACCCGGTGAAATTTAATCAATGACTCTTGACCACGTTATAAAACGCATTGCAATTTTTGGATCCACCGGCTCTATTGGTATCCAGGCTCTCGAAGTAATTGCATCAAATCCAGATAAGTTTTCCGTAGAAATATTAACGGCGAATAGCAATGATGAGTTGCTGATAAAGCAGGCAAAAAAATTTCATCCCAATATCGTAGTCATTGTTGATGAAACGAAGTATGAGACTGTGAAAAAAGCATTGTCTTCTACGGATGTAAAAGTTTTTGCCGGAGAGAAAGCGCTGGAAGAAGTAGCGGCGATGGATTGCTATGACCTGATGTTAGCTGCGATTGTTGGATTTGCAGGGTTAAGACCCACATTAAAAGCAATTGGTGCAGGTAAAACAATTGCATTGGCAAATAAAGAAACATTGGTTGTTGCTGGTGATATTGTAATGAATATGGCTGTAGAAAACCGTGTGCCGGTAATACCTGTAGATTCAGAACATTCAGCGATCTTTCAATGTCTTGTCGGCGAAACAAGAAACAGGATCGAAAAAGTAATATTGACTGCATCCGGAGGGCCTTTTCTCGGCCGTAAAACAAACTATTTGGTCAATGTAAAAAGAGAACATGCATTGCAGCATCCTAATTGGCGAATGGGAGCGAAGATCAGTGTAGACTCAGCAACATTAATGAATAAAGGGCTTGAGATGATTGAAGCTAAATTTTTGTTCAATCTGCAACCCGAACAGATACAAGTCGTCGTTCATCCGCAAAGCATCATTCACAGTATGGTGCAGTTTGAAGATGGCAGTATTAAAGCGCAAATGGGATTACCCGATATGAAAGTGCCAATTCAATATGCATTGTCATTTCCACGTAGAATTCAAAATGATTTTCCGCGCTACGATTTCAGAAAAGTCAGCACATTAACCTTTGAAGACCCGGACCTGCGCACCTTTCGAAATCTTGCATTGGCTATTGATGCATTGAATAAGGGCGGCAATCTTCCTTGTGTAATGAATGCAGCGAACGAATTGGCGGTGTATGCGTTTTTAAAAAATAGAATTGGCTTTTTGGAAATTACTGATGTGATAGAAAAGACGATGGAAAAGATACCTTTTATTGAATCTCCAACGCTGGAGGAATATTTTGACAGCGATGGGGAGGCCCGTAATTTTGCCGCCGATATAATTAAACTTTAACCCCTGTCCCCTGAAGGGGTATTGGTGGATAAATAAGCATAATTTGCGATCGTCTTAAAAACAATTATTAAAACTGCCTGGTGTCAAATCAAAGTAATCAAACTCATCTTGGTGTTGGGCAATAAAGCCCCTTTAGGGGTTGGGGTATATTATGATTCTATTAGCAATCGATTGGAGTTCCGTAGCGGTGAAGGCTGGGCAATTTGTTTTATCATTTTCTATTCTTGTTATACTTCATGAACTGGGCCATTTCCTTCCTGCGAAATGGTTTAAATGCCGTGTTGAAAAATTTTACCTGTTCTTCAATCCATGGTTTTCATTATTCAAAAAGAAAATCGGAGAAACAGAATGGGGATTAGGCTGGATTCCATTTGGCGGCTATGTTAAAATATCCGGAATGATAGATGAGAGCATGGATAAGGAACAATTGAAAATGCCTGCTCAACCATATGAATTTCGTAGCAAACCAGCCTGGCAGCGATTGATAATTATGTTGGGTGGTGTAACGGTAAACGTTATCCTTGCAATCGTGATTTTTATTATGATTATGTGGGTATGGGGAGAAAAATATTTGCCCCCACAAAACTTAAAATATGGGATCGTTGCAGACAGTCTTGGGAGAATTGTTGGTCTGAACGACGGAGATATAATTACAAAAGTGGGTAACAAGGATGTAAGGGATGCTATAAAAGTACCAGGCGAGGTAATATTGAGTGACTCAAAAAACATAACTGCCTTAAGAGATGGCAAAGAAATACAATTAACATTGCCTGATGGGTTCACGAAAGCCTTGAATAAAAGCAAAGGAGACAATTTCGTTAGTGTTCGCATACCTTTTATCGCCGGTGATTTTTCCGACAGCTCAGGTGCCAAAGTTGCGGGAGTAGAAAAAGGTGATCGTATTATAGCCGCAGATTCAATAAGCACTCCTTTTCACAATAATTTTTTGACTGTGATGAAGGAAAAAAAGAAGCAAAAAAGTATTCAACTCACTTTTATAAGGAATGGGAAAGACACCCTTACAAAAACTGTTCAATTAGATGCTGATGGAAAGATTGGTGTTTTTCCTGAATCCGAATTAAAAAAGTTGGGACTTGAAGTTGTGACCAAAGAATATTCATTTGCTGAGTCAGTACCAGCGGGGTTTAAAAAATGTTGGGAAACATTGGGCAGGTATATTGCAGGCATCAAGCAGTTATTCAATGGTAAGGCAAATCCAAACGATTCCGTAGGTAGCGTAATAAGCATTGGTAAAATATTTCCAGGAGAATGGGATTGGCAAAGTTTCTGGACGTTGACAGCAGTCTTTTCAATCATCCTCGCGTTCATGAATGTATTACCAATTCCTGCGTTGGATGGAGGACATGCATTATTTACATTGGTTGAAATGATTACGGGTCGTAAACCAGGCGATAAATTTATCGAATATGCGCAACTGGTAGGTATGGTATTGCTGCTTGGATTGATGGCCTATGCACTTGGACTGGATATCTGGCGACTGTTCAAATAAACGTCTCTTAAATATAGGCGCTGTGAAAACAGCGCTTTTTTTATGTTGGTTTTTGAATCTGCAGAATTACAGTTCACCATCAAATAACCGCAGTTTGCTCAATTTTTGATACCATTCACCGAAAAGCGCTTGACGGGCATCGCTAAAAAAATCAACTTTGCACTATAAAAAATCATTATACCTTAAATCTGTCCGGAAATATATTTCTCATGTAGCAGTTAGTTTTGGTTTGTCCCCGTTGTCCAGCGGGGATATTTTTTTATAGCTCAATGCCAATTTTTTTCATCAGTATAGATGCATTCATACTTTGACAAACGCCGCTTTTTAATTTATAATCAAAGAATAATTCTTCATTGGCGACCTGCACATCAAAATGGTAGTTATGAATGTTTTCAGGAAACTCTTCTGCGAGTTTGGCCAACTCAATATCGTGTGTGGCAATAATGCCGACAGCTTTCTGGTGAATCAGTTGTTTGATCAACGCCTTTGATCCCGTATGTCGGTCGAGCGAATTCGTTCCTCTTAAAATTTCATCAAGCAGAATAAATATTTTTTCATTGCGGTTCACCGCTTCGATAATGCTTTTTAATTTTTTCAATTCAGCATAAAAAGTAGAAGTGTTTTCTTCCAGGTTATCTGCGATCCGCATGCTGCTCATCACTTTCATTGATGAAAGCGTAAGGCTTTCCGCACATACGGGTGCGCCCATCATGGCCAGCACAACATTTACACCAATACTTCTAAGAAAAGTGCTTTTGCCGGCCATGTTAGAACCAGTCACCAAAGCAAGCTGATTGATTCCATGAGTTGAAAAAGAACTGCTGACTCTTTTGCCAGGTTCAATTAACGGATGACCAAGATCATTTGCCGATAGATTGCCTCGTTCGTTGTCAATAGTCGGAAATTGCCATTGTGGGTGATTAAATACCATCGTCGCAATTGTATTCAGAGCTTCTATTTCTGCCAGTGAAGTTATCCATCGGGATAAGTTTTCTTTATTGGATATCTTCCATTGTTCCAATGCAAAAGCCTGTTGCAGGTCCCAAAACAACAGTGTATTCAGCGGAATAAAAACTAATGGGTTAAGGCGCAGATCCAGTCGTTCAAGTATTTTATTTAATTGTTTAATAGCAGAAGAAGCTTTACTACCGCTTGCCGCTAATTGTTGTTGCAGAGTATTAACAAGTTCATTTTTAATTTTCAGATATTCTATCCACTTAATACTGTCGGAAAAAGTTTCAACTTCCGGAGCTATTTTGCTCAATACCAGGTATAGCGAATTGATTTTTCGGCTGGCGATACCCGATATAACAAAAAATATAAAGGCAATACCAAAATATATTGGTGTCGGAATGACTCCAGCGATGCATAAGGCCAGTGCAATTAAACTTATAGAAGGAAAAAGGTATCGGCTGTTTTTCCAAAAAGAGTTATTAATGAAATGATTTTCTTCAGTCAGCCATTTCTTTATTTTATCTTCTGTAGCAATTGTGATACTGTTTTTAATGCCATAGGCCTGCAGCTGTTGCCGCCATTCTATTTTTTCACATAATGCTTTCGCAGCTTCTTGTCGCAGTGCAATCTGCTGTTCAGGCGAAGGATCCAACAACCATTCACCGAACAATCGTTGTCCCTGCTCAGCATTTGCCCGGTTCAGGTATTGATAGAGTGAGGCTCTGCCAAATATATCCAGGTCTGATGCATATGCATGCACAGCCGGGGCGAGCGCCGCACCTTCATACCGGTGTGTATATTCATGCGCTGCAATCTTTATTTCTTCTTTATTAATATCGATAAGGGTTTTCGTGTTCTCGATACTGCCCTTGTTCTTAACGTCCAGAATAACGAGCCGCAGGAAAGCAGCAAAAAAAATTACAAAAGAAATTATAGCGAGAGCATGTCCATAACCCCAGAGTATCCATGCAGAAGCAATTGCAATAATGATTGCGAGAAATCTTAAAAGACCTAACAGATTTCTCTTCTTTGTTAAACTTGCTAATAATATTTCGAGCTCATTTATTCTCGCTTGATAGACCGATACAGGATTCGTTTGACTTGCCATGCGGTAAATCTAAGGTAAATAGGGCCTGCGGGCAACTATTGTAAAGTATCTGTTATCACCGGTGAAAATTGATTATGAATAACTGAAATAATTGATCACGTGTTTATAAAAATTATGACAAGTCAATTACTGGAGTGTAATAAAATCATGAACATTATCTGAACAACTCAGGAGTTCAAACAATTAAGCCGGCTTTTGGTCATAAAATTCAGTTGGTTCATCATAGTCTCGTACATTTCACGTTGAGTTGATTTTATTTTTATGGCTTAATTCTACGAAGTTGTTTCTGCAGGCAACTTCAGCACAATGAATGAATGATGCAGTTAGTTTCAGGAAGCAGCGATATCGTTGCTTCCTTTTTTAAGGCCCAATGGAGGTTATGAATAAATGCAGTACTATTTCTTCATCAACAGCAGTTTGCGTATTTTTGCAGGCTCATTCATGAGTGAGTGCATAAGGGGGTGTATGGTTTTGACATCATAGGTCTTTGAAAGTGTAAGCATGTCGGGCGTTGCGTAATTAGCCCGTTAATCTGAATACGCAAACTCTAAATGGCAATACTCAGTATGCCATGGCTGCCTAATCAGTGATTAAGTAGTCATTAGGGCCGCTTGAGCCGGTTGTTCTGTTACCACGCTCCGCCGCCGACTAATAAAACAAAACAGGATGCTGCAACCGAAGGCTGTGACGGTTGCTTAAGACCATCCAGCTAAGTAACAGGTTGGTTTGTTCGTTTCCTGCCTGTTACCGACAAGCAATAATGAAATAAACATGTAGAAAGCTTTTGGAGAATATGTTTGGACACCGGTTCGAATCCGGTCACCTCCACATTTTCTGTTCCCCGTCCTTCCATCTTTCGGCGGGGAATTTTATCAGCTCAGTAAAGCTATTAACTTCTTGCATGAATTACTTTCCTATGCAGAGCTCAAGCCCATAGATTTTCTATCCTGATATCTTTTTTATAGAAGATCATTCCGTAGAGTGGAATGATAATGACGCATCTACGATCATTTGTTTCTGATGATCGCTAATACAATTGAGCATTCACCAGTTCGCCTCATTCGAAAAATTTTTAATTTATTCAGGAATTAAATACATTTAAAAAATTTTCGTTCTGAAAAAACTGCTTGCGATAGCGCTTCTTGTTATTTACCTTTTTAACCTTGCAGGGTATTCGCTTCTATTTGGATACCTGATAAACAAATCTTCGCATCTGCTTGAAAAAAAGATTGACACACACAGTTACCAGGATAAAGACCTTGTTGAAATTAAGATTGCATTAGATCTTCCCTATTATAACTCATGGAGTGAATATCAATCTTTCGAGGGGGAAATAACTCTTAATAATGAATCGCATCGTTTTGTAAAGCGCAAAGTCGATAAGGATACGTTATATCTTCTCTGTTTGCCCAATACAGAAAAAGATAGGTTATTGACAGAAAAATCAAAGTACGGTAACCAGGCCAACGATTTTAATGGCGAAAAGAAAGATGAAAATACGTTGAAAAAAGCCAACGATTTTCCGCAGTTCCAGATAGTCTCCCAGCAATTTTCCGTGATCGCATATTCAAGTCCGATAAATAAATTCCAGGAGTTTATCAATTCTCCCATACCTGATTCATTTATCTCCGGTTACGATATACCACCGGAATCAATCAGTTGATCATATCGTTTTTACAACAAAATCCAGGGTAAACTTTTCATTTCCTGAAGAGTGAATGCGCATTCTGATTTATCATTCATTTTTGTTTGCCGCATTGCGTAACCAGGCAAATCGCGACAAAAGTGTTTCGTATATAACCTGTATTATGCCGGAATAAATTCTTCCGAAAGAATCTATTCTGACATCAATGGTGTGATCTACGAAGTATAGATCAATGTATACCTGTGATTTTAAAAGAAACCAAACTTACTGTCACCTTTTATTTATTTCAAAATGAAATTCTTCATACTTTTTTTTATTTCGGCAATTGCCATGCTGAGCGGAATGGCACAGACCGCACAACTTTCAGGAACCATCACGGATAGTGTAAATAAAGAAGCAATAAGCAAAGCAAGTATTACTGTTAAGGGAAAATTGATCGGTACTGTATCAAATGACCAGGGCTCGTTTAAGTTAGATATATCACGGCTCAAGTTTCCGTTTACAATCGTCGTTTCGTCGGCGAGCCACGTGGAAAAAGAGATTGTAATTTCTTCGGCTTCATCGCCGGTACAAGTACTTCTTGAACAAAAATCAGCGCTCAATGAAGTCGTTGTGTCTGCTTCACGCGGCAGAGAGCGATTACTGCAATCTCCGGTAAGCATTGAAAAAATGAATTACCAGGCGGTTGTGGAAACACCAACAATCAGTTTTTATGAAAGTCTGCAAAGCCTTAAAGGGATGGAGATGTATTCACCGGGCCTTGGTATAAAGACGGTGAATGCCCGCGGCTTTAACGGGACATCCAATGCTCGCTTTCTCCAACTCATCGATGGAGTAGATAATCAGCCACCCGGTCTTAATTTCCCAATGGGGAATCTTTTTGGTGTTTCAGATATTGATGTAGAAAGCGCTGAATTGATACCCGGCGCTGCCTCGGCTTTATATGGGCCAGCAGCGTTTAATGGTATGTTGAGCATTCAGACAAAAGATCCTTTTAAATACCAGGGACTATCAGTTCATTTAAAGACGGGAATCAATCATGTCAACGACGACTATGCAAAACCACAGGCCGTCAATGATATTTCTATCCGGTATGCCAAAGCATTTAATGATCGTTTTGCATTTAAGATTAATGTAGGTTATTTCAATGGGCTCGATTGGTATGCGCACAACTATACAGATGTAAGTTCGCAAACACCCGCAGCCAATCGTGGACCAAACAATCCTGGTCGCGATGCGCTAAATATTTATGGCGATGAAGTGTCGAGAACGCTACCTGGAATTGGCCTTGTGTCAAGAACGGGCTATGAAGAAAAAGATTTAATGAATTACAATACCTATAGTTTCAAAACCAGCGGATCGTTACAATATAAGATCAATAATAACACCCGTATTATTTATCAATACAACAGGGCGCAGGCGCTTGCTTGCTTTACAAGTAGTGCACGCATGAATGTGAACGGCTTCATTTTACAAACCCATCGCATCGAGTTGCGGCATAAAAACTCTTTCTTAAGAGCGTATAGTTCAGGTGAAATCTGTGATAATGGATATAATACCCGGACACTTGGGCAGTTTATTGATCGTTATTGGGTACAGGACTTAAATGGAACTGTTGTTTCTCCGAGCTCGGCAGATAATATGTGGTTCAACAGGTATGCTGCTGCTTATAATGGAACTGTTACAGGAGTTGCTGCAGCTGATCACAGTGCTGCAAGAGCGTTTGCAGATCAGGGCAGATTCATGCCTGGCACACCTGAGTTTAATGCGGCAAAAGATGCTATCACAAAACAATATGGAACGCAAGGTGCAGGCATATACAGTCATAATAAATTTTACCATGCAGAAGGCCAGTATCAAATAGAAGCAATTAAAGCGGTTGATGTGCTAGTTGGTGGAAGTTTTCGCTATTATGACATGCACACAAACGGAACATTGATTGATGATAAAGATAAGAAGATAACTATACGTGAGTACGGTGCATTTGTACAAGGTGTGAAAAAATTGTTTGATGAAAAACTGAAGTTGACAGCTTCGATCCGCTATGATAAAAATGAAAATTTTGATGGCAGTTTTACACCTCGCTTCTCTGCAGTGTATGAAATTTTTAAAAATCATTACATCAGGGCTTCTTTTCAAACAGGTTTCAGAAACCCCACGCCGATAGATCAGTATATCAAATTGAATGCAGGACCAATCACAATTCTTGGCGGCGCCCCGGCCAATAGTAAAGGAATGAATGTCTATGAAAACTCATTCACGTCCGCATCTGTCGGGCAATTCAGCGCTGCATATGCTGCGGCTGTTGCAGGTGGTGCATCACAATCAGACGCAATAGAGGCAAGCAAAAATTTATTAGTTAAAGCAAACTATCCGTATATCTCGCCTGAAAAACAAAATACATTTGAAATCGGGTATAAAGGAGTTATCGCTAACAAACTGTTTATTGATGTGAACTACTATTATGGCCGCTACAGCAACTTTATTTTAAATGCGGTAGTTGTACGTCCGCAAAGTTCGGTATTAGTAAACGGAGAGATCAACTCAGCCGCTGCTTCCGATATCCTGAATGGTGGTGTTCAGAATTTTCAATTATATACCAACGCAGCTGATAAAGCTGCGGGCCAGGGTGCCACGTTGGGATTGTCGTATAACTTGAACAAAGGCTACACCGTTGGTGGAAATGTAACATGGTCTTCATTTATCCTTGGTAAAGCTGATGCGACTAAGGTTGCTGCTTTCAATACGCCTAAATGGAGCACCAATCTTTCATTTTCCAATACCAATGTTTATCGTAATTATGGTTTCAATATTGCGTGGCACTGGCAGGATGCATTTGACTGGTATGGACCATTCAATAGCTTACGTCCCGGACTAGTGAGTGCATATTCATTAGTAGATATACAGATCAATAAGAAATTACCAAAACTGAATTCAATGATCAAGATAGGAGCGAGCAACGTTTTAAATAACCAGGTATATACAGCTTACGGCTCGCCAACTATCGGCGGTATTTATTATGTAGCTGTTACAATTGATGATCTTTTTAATAATTAAGCCATGAACAAAGTATCAACTTTTGATCTCGCTGCTTTGTTTGTCATATGCTTTCTCAGCAGCACCATCGGCGGCACGGTTTCTACATTAATGTCTGTTTATTTGCCGGTAGCGGTAAAAGAATTATTAGGCGACTCGGAAATCAGTCTCAATGGACTTAGTGCTTATATCAATTCACTTTTTATTTTCGGATGGGCATTTGGGGGATTCACCTGGGGTGTTATCGGTGACAGGATCGGCCGTAAAAAAGCCCTATTGCTAACAGTTAGTTGTTACGCTGTGTTTACAATCCTTACGGGTTTCATGTCGCATTGGGGTGGTATTCTGATTTGCCGCTTTCTGAGTGGCTTCGGTGTAGGCGGTGTTGCCGTTACTTCTTACACGTTATTGAGCGAAGTCTGGCCACAAAAAACTAAAGCCATCTCTATCGGTATCCTTTCTATCGCGTTTCCTTTGGGCATAGTTTCTGCAGGTCTTATTAATTACATCGTGAGTTCCTGGCGACAAGGCTTCATGGTTGGAATCGTTCCATTGATACTGGTAATTCTTGGTTTCTTTTTAGTAAAAGAATCACCAGTATGGCTTGAAGAAAAAAGCGAAGCAGCGAAGGGAGATAACAAACTAAAACAACTTTTTTCTGACAATCATCGAAAGGATCTGATAAGAGGTTCGGTAATTTACGGAACGATGCTTATCAGCCTATGGGCGATTTTTTCGTGGCTGCCAACATGGATTCAAAGCCTGATCACAGTTGCCGATGCACAGAAAGAAAGAGGACTATCGATGATGCTTTTAGGTATGGGTGGCCTCGCTGGCGGATTCATATCAGGATGGTTTGTAAAAGCAATGGGAGTGAGGCGTTCCATGATCATCGGCTTTTCCATTTGCGCAATCCTGTCATTCATTCTTTTCAAAAGTAATAACGTGTTCTCTACGATTATTTACCTCGAGATCGGAGTGTTGTCGATCTTTTTCGGTTTGAATATGGGCGTGTTATCTTCTTATATTCCTCAACTATTCCCGGTTTCGATCCGTGCATCAGCGACAGGCTTTTCATTGAACATAGGACGACTGTTCACTGGCCTCGGTGTTTTATTTGTAGGTGTACTCGTTAGTTCGCTTGGAGGATATGGTAATGCGTTGCTGATCTTTTCCATGATATTTCTTTGTGGATTGATCACTGTTTTCTTTATAAAGTCAAAATAAATATGAATGGAATGTCACAAAGACATTCCATTTTTCAACCAAAATGTGTAATAACTAAAAACAATTAACATGGCTCACATCGATCTTAAAAATGAGGAACCCGGTATTCGCGGGCCAATGGCTTACAGTCCCGACACGGCGAAGCCATTGAATGAACTGGCGGAGATTTTATTAAGAAATGAGAATAATACCTTGACGAAAGGGGAGAGGGAGCTTATAGGAACGTATGTGTCATATTTAAATGATTGCTTTTTTTGCCAGAATGTGCATGGAGCAATGGCGGGTTTTTATATGGGCTGCTCACTCGAAGAAATAGACGCAATCAAGAACAATTTTAACGCTTCAGACTTATCGGATAAAATGAAAGCGTTGTTATCCATTGCTGCGTCTGTACAGAAAGGCGGTAGAAATGTAAGCATCAGCCAGGTAAATGACGCAAGAAATTGCGGAGCAACCGATAAAGAAATTCATGATACTGTACTAATCGCTGCCGCGTTTTGTATGTTCAATCGTTATGTCGATGGATTAGCTACATGGGCGCCGCAAGACAGACAGGTCTATGTAAATCGGGCGCCGATGCGTGCCGAACAAGGTTATATCGGATCGGTGGCGCCGGTAGTTCATCAAGATTAATAACTAATCATAGCAGGTAAATTAAAATGGTAAAGTATTCAATGTACAATCAACTGAACCTGATTATTGCGTGATAAAGAAAATTATAACGATACTATTAATTTTTATTTACCTGCTAAATTTTGTTGGCTACAATATTCTGTTTGATTATTTTATTTCCCAAACCAATAAGGAAATAATCCGTCAATTGGATAAAGGTGACTATAGTGAATCGCAACTCATTGAAATCAAGATTCCATTATACCTTCCTTACTACTATAGTTGGTCTGACTACGAACGGTTTGATGGTGAAATCGAATTGAACAATATTCATTACAACTATGTAAAACGAAAAGTGCTGAATGATACGCTTCACCTGCTTTGCCTGCCCAATTACGATAAAACGGAATTATACAAAGCCAAGCATCAGTTTGCTTCTAAGGAAACGGACAACACATCGCCTGGCAATTCAAAAAAAGGAACTGCGTCACTGGCTAAATCAAACAACTCGGATACAGAATACGACCGGCATATTTTTCAATTTCATTTTTTATGCGTTGCAACTCATTCGCCGCATAAAAACTCCTTTAATTCTAACTTAAGCTCCTGCTTTATTTCAACACCAACAAAACCTCCCGAACTATCCTATCATTTCTGGGGATAATGCGGATAATGATGCAGAATATTTACTGAATTAAATTTTTTTGTCTGCAATTCCCCAATGCTGCATTCGACTGTTACCAATGACGGTAATTATTGTAGTGCTTGTTCTGCACGTATATTTTTAGTTATAGCATATGATGGTAATGGTTAGAATGCAGGTACTGCATCGAATGTTCATTCATCCAGTTCATCTTGCGATGACTGGCTTCAAAACTATTTTATGAAGTATGCGAAAATGATATTGATAACAGTTTTGGGTTGTTGCTTCATTATTTCCTGTGGAAACAAAACAGGTTCCAATAAGGAAATGGTCGACTTATTAACTGCTACTGCAAAAAGCGAGTACACGATGACAAATCCTTTTTGCCCGGAAGCTAAACTTGCTTTTTACGATTCTGTTATAGATAGTCGGCTCACACGGGATAAAGAGTCCGCCTATTTTTATCGGGCCATGACTTTGCTGGAAATGGGTAATGAACCTCAATCTATAACTGAGTTTGCTTCTCTGTTAAGCAAAACAGATTCAACAGAATTAGACCGGAAAAGAATTGCGCTCAAATGGTTGGCGATGGCGTATATGCGTCTTGGTGAGAGAACGAATTGCCTGCACAATCATAGTGCTGAATCCTGCATCTTCCCGATACAGGGCGCTGGTGTACACCTGGATAAAACAGGATCGGAAAAGGCAATTGATATTTTCGAAGGATTATTGGCCAAAAACCCGGCAGACCTTGAATCAAGATGGCTATTGAATATCGCTTTTATGACTATAGGCGGTTATCCTTCGCAGGTGCCGCATGAATACCTGATCAAAGGTCTTGATGAAGATAGTATCCATTCGGTAAAACCTTTTACCGATGTTGCTATCAACACGGGGCTGAATACTAACAATCTTGCAGGTGGTAGCATTATCGATGATTTTAACAACGATAATTACCTGGATCTCGTCACTTCCAGTTGGAGCCTGCAGGAAGGCATGCATTACTGCAGGAACAATGGTAACGGAAGTTTTACAAATATTTCTGACTCATCTGGCCTGTCACAATTTACTGGCGGATTGAATATCATGCAGACCGATTATAACAATGATGGGCTTAAAGACATTTTTGTATTACGCGGTGCATGGAGAGGACCATATGGTAAAGAACCCAATTCACTATTGCGTAATAACGGTGACGGTACTTTCACGGATGTTACAGTTCAGGCGGGCCTTTTATCATTTCATCCTACACAAACTGCTACATGGAATGACTTCAATAATGACGGATGGCTGGATGTTTTTATTGGTAATGAAACATCCGATCCGGCAGACCTCAACCCATGCGAACTATATATAAACAATAAAGACGGCACTTTTACAGAAACTACCGTGAAAAGTAATGTTGCCATCACAAAGTTTGTAAAGGGTGTTACATCCGGTGATTATAATAATGATGGCTGGCCGGATATTTTTATATCCATACTTGGCGAAGAAAAAATGTTGTTGAGAAATGATGGTATTAAAAATGGTGTTGTTCATTTCACAGATGTCGCAGACAAGGCTGGCTTTGCTGATTGTCATACACGAACCTTTCCCACCTGTTTTTTTGATTTTGATAATGACGGTTGGCTCGATATACTGGTCTGCAGTTACCAGGTAAACGGTTCGCTGGCACAGTACGCAGCTAATGAAGCATTGCATTTACCCAACGGCAATTTTGCAAAACAATTCCTGTTTCACAATAAACACGATGGCACATTTGAAGACGTGACCGATAAGGTGGGCCTAAACAAAGTTGCGTTTGCAATGGGAATGAATTTCGGTGATATCGATAATGACGGTTACCCGGACATCTATATGGGCACAGGTAACCCACTTTTTCAATCGTTGGTGCCGAATAAACTTTTCAAGAATGTGAATGGACAGTATTTTATCGATGCTACTTCCTCTGCAAGAGTAGGAAACCTGCAGAAAGGGCATGGGGTATCATTTGCTGATCTTGACAATGATGGCGACCAGGATATTTATATCGATATGGGAGGCGCTTATAAAGGAGATACTTACCAGAATTCATTATATCTCAATCCCGGCCAGAATAAAAATAACTGGATAAATATTGACCTGGAAGGAGTGAAATGTAATCGTGTTGCCATTGGAGCGAAGATAAAAGTTACGTTCAAAGAAAATGGTATTGAACGTTCAGTTTACAGGGACGTAAACTCCGGTGGCAGTTTCGGTTCCAATCCATTAATGCAACACATAGGCATTGGTACAGCTTCGCTTATTGAAAACATAGAAATCAAATGGCCTGTCAGCAATACAACACAGGTCTTTAACAACATTCAGCCAGATCAAACAATTAAGATAAAAGAGGGAAATAATGAAATAAAAAAAGTCATTGTAAACACGGTAGATTTTACAAAAAATAAATCAGGATTGGTGACATGCACACCTGAAAACTGAGCGTTGGAATTAGTTAAAACCGGGCTCTCCTTTAAGAAAAGGAGGGCCCTGCTTTTTGTGCAAGTCAAGACGTAAAAGCAGCCGTAATGCGCTTTTTGTAAACGCTCGATTCTTTAAAAATTATTTGTATTCGAATCGCATTCAATAATTTATACACTTGTTTTCCTATAAATTACAGCATAAAACAAATTATTTTTTTCAAGTAATTAAAAAATATATTTATATTGCGCAAACGATTACATTTTCTAACGAATAACTGCTTTGTCATTGAGAACGACGATCCAGCATATTGCTGATGAGTTGAACCTAACGCCTGCCACTGTTTCCCGTGCACTGAACAATCATCCCCGTATCAGTGCCGAGACAAAGAGGTTGGTTAATGAAACAGCAGTTCGTTTAAATTATCGCCGGAATAAAATTGCATCCTCGCTCCGCACCGGCAAATCACATACAATCGGTGTTATAATTCCAAGCGCAAGAATCAACTTTTTTGGTTCTGTTGTTCATGGCATTGAATCTATCGCCAGCGAGTATGGTTATCATACGCTCATTTACCAGTCAGAAGAAACAATGGAACTGGAAATACAGGCCATTGAAGCTTTTCTAGGCGCAAGAGTAGACGGCATATTGGCTTCCCTTGCAAAACAGGATACCGACTTTTCTCATTATACAGAATTAAAAAAGAAGAATGTTCCCGTTGTTTTATTTGACCGCGCCAACGACTCATTGAATATTCCTTCTGTAGTGATAGACGATTATAAAGGTGGCTATTATGCTACCGAGCATCTCATTAAACAAGGTTACACAAGAATAGCCCACCTCGCAGGCCCGCAACGGTTTCAGACTTTTCAAAATCGTTTGCAGGGTTATACAGATGCACTAAAAGCTTATAACTATACGCACGATCCATCATTGATTTACATAGGCGATATCTCAATCGAAAAGGGAAAGAAGGCTGCAGATTATTTCATGGCGTTACCTGAACCACCAGATGCTGTTTTCGCAGTTGAAGATTTTTCTGCGCTGGGGTTGATGAAACAATACAAAGAGAAAGGAATAAAAATGCCGGAAGAAGTCGGCATAATAGGCTTCGCCAATGAAGAATTTGATGAACACATTTCACCAACGCTTTCATCTATAGATCAGCAGACCGTACAAATGGGACGGGAAGCTTTTACAATGTTGCTTGCATTGATCGAAGGCAAGCCAAATGTTAGTATCGAATCAAAAATTGTTTTGGAACCGATTCCGTTTTACCGCGAATCTTCCATGAGAAAGCACGAGCAACAGGTCGCTTATTTCAAAGACAAATCATCAGTAAAAACTTTTTAAAAACAAAAACAACTTGCTTATGACAGAAATTTCAATGATGGATGGATAATGAAAGTATAGCTGCGTAATCGTTTACGCTTTGGACGGATATCAAACTTTGCTTAACTGCTTAATTAACTCAATTATGAACAAACCCAACTGCATCGTAAGGCTAAAAGCACTTGGTCTTGCACTTGCAACTTTATTAACTCTAAGCTTCAGTGTTTTTAATACTGAAGTTCAGGCCAAAATGCCAGGCTATTTTCAGCAACAAGGCATCAGCGGCCGTGTGGTAGATGATAAGGGCGAAGGTCTGGCTAACGTTTCTGTTTCTGTAAAAGGTACTACGAAAGGAACAGTTACGAAAGCTGATGGAACGTTTACCATTAACGCCAATTCCGGCGAAACTGTAGAATTTTCAATGGTAGGTTATAAAACCTATTCCGTTGTATTGAAAAAAGAAACTGCGCTTGCTATCTCATTACAATCTAACGATGCCAATTCAAACATCGGTGAGGTTGTCGTTGTGGGATACGCTACGCAAAAGAAAGTAACCATATCTGGTGCTGTTGCACAGGTAAAAGGAGCAGAGCTCCAGAAATCTCCTGCGGTTAACTTATCCAACTCTTTAGCGGGTCGTTTACCGGGTGTGACTGCTGTGAATACCAGCGGTGAGCCAGGTTATGACGGGTCATCAATTCTTATACGTGGTAAGAACTCATTAGGTAGTAACGATGCGTTGATCGTTATTGATGGTGTACCAGCAAGAGCTGGTGGTTTGGATAGGTTGAATCCTGCGGATATCGAAACGATGTCTGTATTGAAAGATGCCTCCGCTGCCATTTATGGTGCTCGTGCCGCCAATGGTGTAATCCTGATTACTACAAGACATGGTAAATCTGGAAAGCCACAGCTTTCTTATAGTTTCAACCATGGATGGGGACAGCCAACTACTATTCCTAAAGTATTGAACGCTGTTCAATATGCTGAAATGGCCAATGAAATTGAAATTTATAAATTAGATCCTTCTGAATGGGCTGCTGCTGATGGCGCTTTCAAGTCAACTGGATCTTATACAACGGTTAGTGGATCTGTTGTTACAGCTCCTTTTCAGCCGGCAGATGTTCAAAAATATAAAGATGGTTCCGATCCATGGGGCCATCCAAATACGGACTGGTTCAAGGCAACATTACAAAACTGGTCACCTCAAAGCCGTCATAACGTTCAATTATCCGGCGGTTCTGACAATGTTAAATACCTGGTATCACTCGGGTATGAAAACCAGGATGGACAATATAAAAATTCGGCAACTGGTTACAAGCAATACGATTTTCGTATGAACCTTGATGCGAAAGTGAACAAATGGATCAATACATCTTTTGGTGTAACTGGTCGCCAGGAAAACCGTTTCTTCCCAACTAAATCAGCAGGTTCAATTTTCCGAATGTTGATGCGTGGTTATCCATACAGACCTGCTTACTGGCCTAACGGATTGCCTGGTCCGGATATTGAAAACGGTGAGCAACCTGTGGTTATCACAACCAATCAAACAGGTTATGACAGAGATACCCGTTATTATCTGCAATCAAACGGAAAACTGGAAATCAACATTCCGTTTATTGAAGGATTAAAGATTACAGGTAACGTAGCATTGGATAAATATATTCAGCAAGGTAAAACATGGACTACACCCTGGTATATCTATTCATGGGATTATACAACCTACGAAGCTGATGGTGTAACACCTGTGCTTACAAAAGTGCAGAAAGGACCAGCGACACAAGCTACATTGAACCAGTACACGCAAGATCAATTGAACTCAATGCTGGAAGCGATTTTATCGTATGATCATAAGTTCAATAATCACCAGGTAACATTCCTCGCTGGTGTAACCAAAGAGAAATCAAATAACAATTACTTCAACGCTTATCGTCAGTATTTCCCTTCTACAGCTATTGATCAGTTGAACGCTGGTGGTGCAGTTGATCAGAAATCAAATGGTAGCGCATGGGAAAGAGCACGCTTGAACTACTTCGGTCGTGTTGGTTATAACTATAAAGAAAGATATATCGCTGAGTTCTTATGGCGTTATGATGGTTCGTATAATTTCCCTGCAGACAAACGTTTTGGATTCTTCCCTGGTGTAACTGCTGCATGGAGAATTTCTGAAGAAAGTTTCATGAAGAATGTATCATTCCTGAATTCTTTAAAACTGAGAGGTTCATGGGGACAATTGGGTAATGATGCTATCTATGTGAACGACGCATTGGTTGAGTATAGTTATTTACCAACGTATGCGCTTACTTCTTCAGGATATGTTATCAACAACCAGGTAGCGACAGCTTACCATGAAAATGGTATTCCAAATACAAACATTACATGGGAAGTAGCAAACAACTATGACGTTGGATTGGATGCATCTTTCCTGAACAACAGGTTGACTGTCGAGTTGGATTATTTCCAGAATCGTCGTTCAGGAATCTTATGGTTCAGAAACGCTTCAATACCACAATCAACAGGGTTAACATTACCTGCTGAAAACATCGGTAAGGTTGCGAACAAAGGCTATGAGTTCAAGATCGGGTTCAATGACAAGATTGGTGATTTGCGTTACAACGTAAGCATCAATGGTGGCTATGCAAAGAACAAAATTTTGTTCTGGGACGAAACACCAGGCAGACCTGCTTACCAGTTGTCAACTGGTCATCCAATACCTGATAACGTATCAAGCCCCGATGACAACCTGTTATACCAATATGATGGTGTATTCAAAGATCAGAAAGATGTTGATGCAAACACATTGGATTACAGTGGCGTTGGTGGTGCTGGTAAACTGTTCCCAGGAAGCATGAAGTTCAAAGATGTAAATGGCGATGGAAAAATTGATGGTAATGACAGAGTACGTTCTGATAAAACGTTGACACCAACATTCCAGGGTGGTCTGAATATCGGGTTGCAGTACAAAAACTTCGATTTGACAATCCTCTTCCAGAATGCTACGGGTGGTCAGCTCTTTTTACAAACAGAATCTGGTACCATCGGCAACTATTTGAAGTATACTTACGATCATAGATGGACACTCGACAATCCAAGTTCGGTTGATCCTCGTACAGTAGATAGGAACAACCAGTATTTCTCAAACAGGAATACTTACTACATGATGAATACAAACTATGTACGTTTGAAAAACCTGGAACTCGGATATAATTTGCCAGCTGCGATTGGTAAAAAAGCGGGTATCAACAATATGAGGTTTTATGTGAACGGATTGAACCTGCTCACATGGGGCAAACAAGACATCTTTGATCCGGAATCTCAAAACAATAGTTTGCAATACTATCCGCAATCAAGAGTAATCAATGTTGGAGCAACTGTTACTTTCTAAACTGTGAAATATGAAAAAACTAACAAAAAATATTTTATTGATTGGAGCCGCTGCGGTTGTGTTCAGCGCTTGTAAAAAAGACTTTTTGAACACACTGCCGCTGGATAAGCCACCTGCATCCGTTGTGTGGTCAGATCCTAACCTGTCAGAAGCTTTCGTAACTGACATTTATAACGTTTACCATGATGGTATCCTGAACCAGGAGAGCATGGATTGTATCAGTGATAATGCGCTGTACAATTTCGGCCGCATGGATATCATGGAAGCAAACATCAGCCCGTCAAACCTTGGATGGGTGAATAACACGTATGAATGGGGAGAAATGTACCTGCGCATCCGTGCAACAAACCTTGCATTAGAAAACCTGGCAACAGCGCCTTTCGATGCGACTCTTGTTGAGCGTTTAAAAGGTGAGGCACATTTCCTTCGTGCACATTGTTACAATCAGTTGCTGAGATACTACGGCGGTGTTCCGCTTATCAAATCAACTTATGATTTGAACACTACTGATTTTACTATTGCAAGAAATACATACGAAGAGTGTGTGAACAGCATCGTCAGCGATCTCGATTCTGCTGTTACGGAATTAACTGGTAAAACACTCGGCCTTGGCCGTGCAACTGCTGATGCAGCAATGGCATTAAAAGCTCGTGTATTGCTTTACGCAGCAAGTGATTTACATGATATCCCTACTGCTTCTGCAAATTCTACGCTGATTGCAGGATATGCTCACCCTGAACTGTTAGGTTACACAAGCGGAGATCGTACAGAAAGATGGACAAAAGCAAGAGATGCTGCAAAGGCTGTAATCGATCTCGGTAAATATGGTTACAAACTCGATCTCGGTGCGCCATCTACTTTCGATGATGCTGTTAAAGACTATACAGACGTTTCTTTGTCAAGAAATGGCGGTGAAAATGAAACTATCCTCGCCAAGTATTACATCAATGCCTCTACTGATGATTGGGGCGCATGGTATCCAAGAAATAACACAACAAATGGTTATCACGGATGGACATCCAGCGAACCAACGCAGAACCTTGTTGACAGTTATGAGATGATGGATGGTACCAAATTCGATTGGACTAATTCAACAATGGCTGCAGCTCCGTATGAAAATCGCGGGCCAAGATTCTATGCGTCTATCTTCTATGATGGAGCGCCATGGAAGCCAAGAACTACAGATGGTGCAGGTACCGATCCTTATGGTGAAATTCAGTTTGGTTCTTATGAAGTAGGAGCTGCCGGCTCGGGAACGACATACTTTGGTTTAGATACAAGAAACAGCTCCATAGAAAACTGGAATGGAACACGTACCGGTTATTCTATCAGAAGATTTACCAACGATGATGTAAGCATCGTGGATATGAATAAAAAACAGGAAATCCCATCTATCCAGATCCGGTACACTGAAGTTGTGTTCAATTACATTGAAGCATTACTTGAACTGGGTGATGAAGCAACTGCCAAAGACTGGTTGAATAAAATACGCTATCGTGCAGGTTTGCCGGCGATCACAGAATCGGGTGATGCGTTGGTAGCCCGTTACAGGAACGAAAGAAACATAGAAATGATGTTTGAAGAACAACGTTTCTATGATGCCCGCCGGTGGATGATCGCACCTACAACGCTCGGACAAAAAGTAAGGATTATGGTTGTGTCTGGTAAACTCAAAGCAGGTAAAACAGTCACTACCTACAGGTATAGCAAAGACAATTATACCTACACATACACTGTACAGAACATTGAGTCAGGCGTTGAAAACCGCTCATGGGATGACAAGTTATATTTCCCGCCAATTAAACTGGATGAAATGAACAAGAATAACAAGCTTGTTCAGAACCCCGGGTATTAATTGTTTTCGGATATTAATTCGTTCATTTTTAATCTATGCCAGCAGCTTCTGCTGGCATAGATTATTTATAAGTGCTGCATAAAATTTTATCAGGCAAAATACGGTGATAATTAATTGGCTCAAGTTGCCGGATGGTTTGTAAGTTAACCTGGGTGAAGACCAGATTAATAATATCAATTTGAGCGGAAATCACTTAATTGGTACAAGCTGTATTTTTCGCATAAAAAGTGCTTGTTTCTTGAAAGCTATTCCCTCCCTTTTTTATCTGTCACCTCGCAAATTGTCTCCACAATTTTCTCCTGTTTTTGAAATTGTTTCTACGTTAATCGTCAATTCAATCATACCTTTTTCTTGAATAGCATCTTCGTTGAAAGAAGATAGTAAGTAGACCTTCCATAAATTTTATTATCTGCTGTTACTATCATTTCTATGCTTCAATTCTTATATATGTATACCATGAGTAAATGGTAATCCTGTTATGTACATGCAGCTTTTATAAAATTGAATTTAGTTCTGTTGATCGGTTAAGGTACCACTAGTGTAACACTTAGTTAGTTACCCAACGTTCATACATTGGCTGTTTAGTATATAAATTACTTATATGTTTATACGCATTAATGTAATATTTAAAAGATAGTTATATATTAATCATTATTATTTGAATATTAGTATTTATCAATCTGTAAAAGTGGTCATTTTTTTGGAATGACGTTTTAAAAAACATAGCATTGTGGAAACGATAGATTTTCTAACAAATAACTGCTTTGCTATTGAGAAGGACGATCCAGCGCACTGCTGATGAGTTGAGCTCATCGCCTGCCATTGTTTCCAGGACACTGAACAATTATCCTCGTATCAGTGCCGAGGACAATAGATTGGTTAATAAATCAAAAGATTGTTTAAACTATTATCGTAATAAAAGTGCACTCTCATTCTGTGCTGGGAGATCATATACGATTCACCTGAAAATAAACATCCTGAGATATAAGCTAAAAAAAGCGAGAAGCTTCTTTATAGCATTGTCGCAATTGCTTGATGTCTTTTTTTTGGGCATATTAGTACGAGATAAAGAAAGGGAAGAATATATCACAAAAAAAGACGGAATCATTGATTTTGTAAGCGAAGGTTTCTTTAGACACATTTCGCATACACTCCCAACTATAAATCGACCCACTTTCAAAACTCTGTATAAAAA
>JASGJE010000021.1:0-17318 GCA_049840875.1 Chitinophagaceae bacterium
TGTTTTGTAAGAAACGGGGCAAATGCGAAAGCGAAGTTATGCGCCTGCGAATGGAGATGTTAGTAATTGGCAAAAAGACTACGGCATAAACAAATCTGTCCTAGCACTTCTTTAGATATTATTTATTCCGTTTCCTTTTTGCTTTTTCAGCGCAGCCGCTTGGGAATAAAGCTTTCTTTTTTCCCTTTTTCTTTTACAAAACATTTTTTTTCAGTTACAGATTAAATCAAAAAAGTATGCAACACACAACACGGCTTTCTAATCTCATGCGGCTTTCGTGGGAAGTGCAGCGAACAAAGAAATTTGACCGATCCCGTTCACTCCGTTCCGCATGGGCAATCATGCTGACGGAAGAAATAACAGTTTTTCATTTTAGTGCGCAAACATCGCAGTGAACGAAACCCGGATAAAGTCAACACAAACGAGTTATCACTTTTTCAGTAATTATTTAATCACAATTAAAATTTGTCAATTATGGAAATTGTAGGAAGATTAACAGCAGATGCAACAGTAAACGTCTTGAAGGACGAAGGAAAGTAATCAACTTTTCGGTTGCCGTCAATGATTCGTACAAACCTAAAGGCAGCGACACCGCCACAAAGGTTACCACTTACTTCAATTGTTCGTACTGGATGAACCCCGGTATTGCAGAGCATTTAACCAAAGGTGTATTGGTAGAATGTTATGGCCGTATCAGCGCCAATGCATGGACAAACGCAGAAGGTGAAGCTAAAGCCAGTTTGAATTTTCATGTGAACAATATCAAGCTGCATGGCAAATCCAATGCAACTACTAAAGAACCCATTCCGGCTGCAGCCGAAATCAAAGAACCATTGGAAGATTTACCGTTCTGAGCTTGTCGAAGAATAATTCACATCATTTATTAAACAAACCGCAGCAGTACCGCCTGCGGGATAAAAATTAAAGCTGGGTAGCAAATTATGGCACATAATATCAATTTTAATGAACAGACAGGGCAACACAATTTCTTTTCAGTAAAAGAAAAAGCCTGGCACGGATTGGGGCAAATCGTACAGGATTACCCAACAAGTGCAGAAGCAATAAAATTTGCAGGGCTGGATTATGAAGTAGTAAAGGAAGACATTTATACGACTTCCTATAATTCGGACGGGCAGCCGATGGACTTTACCAAACGTATCAAAACCCATTTCGCCACTATTCGTAAAGACACAGGCGATGTATTGGGAGTAGTTGGTAAAGATTACGAGATCGTACAGAATAAAGACGCTTTTACTTTCTTTGATTCGATTGTCGGAGGTGATGGCATTCAGTATGAAACCGCCGGGGCATTGGGTAACGGCGAAAAGATTTTTATCACTGCAAAATTGCCGTCTTATATCAAAGTAGGTCGGGAAGATTTAATAGAACAGTATTTGTTTTTGACCACTTCACACGATGGTTTTGGAAGTATTACCGCAGCTTTTACGCCGGTGCGTATAGTTTGCAATAATACATTAAACGCCGCCCTCCGAAACCATACTAATTCTATTAAGATTAGACATACTGCCAGTGCCAAAGACCGACTGGAACAGGCACATAAAGTAATGGGAATTTCTAACCAGTTAGCCGGACAGTTGGAGGAAATTTTCAACAACTGGACAAAGGTAAAGATCACCGACCCTGAACTGCTCCGGCTTATTCAACTGGCAATGGTTCCCAATAAAGAAGTCTTGGATAATCTGGAGAAAGGACAGTTTGATGAACTATCCACCTGTTTTAATAATATGTGTAACTCAGTTTTTGAATATGCCATGAGCAGCCCGACACAGCAGGTAGAAACAACCAAAGGCACATTGTTCGGGGCTTATAATTCGGTCACAGGTTATTTTCAAAATGTACGGACATATAAAGACGAAGAAGCTAAATTAAAATCCCTGTTATACGGTGGCACAGCGCAAATGAAAGCGCAAAAAGCATTTAACCTTTGTGCTGATTTTTTCAAAGGTGAGCTGGCAGGGATTGTAAATTGATATAGGTAATATACCGTTTAAAAGGGCAGCTATTCGCTGCCCTTTTTTATATCGTAAGAAAGCTGCCGCCCCATACTACTGAAGATATTGTAACGGGGGGCGGCAGCTTGGGTTGAAATATAAAGGAAATGCTATATTGGGTACTTAGCATCTAAAATGGCAATGAAAAAAAAGAAAAAAGAGAAGAAAATTGATCGTGTACCCCCAGTAGAAAATAGTGTGGATGTTCTAATGGCTAAAAGAATTGGCGGTTCAATTAATTTTAAAGGAATCGAATTTCAATTGTTGTATGCTGTACATACAATCCTTTCTAAACTTATACCGGATGAGAGCAGGCAAATTCGTTTAGAAGGCATTGAAGACCTCGATATACTTGAGAATGATTACAAGGAGTATGTTCAGGTAAAATCGTCCATTAACCCAATTGATGCAGGAAAATTGTGGGGATTAAATGTCCTGCAGAATTTTATGGAGGTATATAGTAAAGAACCAACTGCCCTGTTCCGGTTGGTACATAATACCACTTTAGCCAAAGGTAACCTGGATGTATTCGCTGCCTCACCTCCTGAAACCACGATACTATTCTGGCAGGAGAAATTTGAGGAGGCGGGGTATTCGCTTACTACCGAAAGCCTGAAGACTTTCTTTAAACAGGTTACAATAGAAACTACCAATGCAA
Organism: Chitinophagaceae bacterium; assembly: GCA_049840875.1. GTDB lineage: Bacteria > Bacteroidota > Bacteroidia > Chitinophagales > Chitinophagaceae > JAFDYH01. The sequence goes on from JASGJE010000021.1 coordinate 2,671, forward strand.
ATAAATTATACGAAGAAAGTTTAAAGCTCTTGTTCAAGCAATATGCGATCAATAATGGCACTGAAACGAGTTTTATCAAAGCTCTTTTCTATAATGTTTTTCAATGGTCAAAAAACAGGACATTAATTTCCGTAAAAGATACTGGATCAGCTTATCCAATCTGTACGAGATGGATATAGTAAGTTCCCTTCCAATCCCGCATTACAACATAACTGGATTACTGAAATTTCTTATTCTCCGGAGAGTTCTTTAGCGGCAGAAGACTATTATGAAGGTAAAGCTGCAAGACCTATACACATTGCGCTTGGCCTGCCGGTTGAAAGACCAATATGGGAAGCAGAAATTATCAAGACCCTCGAAGAATCCAATATCACGATCATTAAAAGTTCAAGCGGCCAGGGTAAGTCCACACTTGCCTGGCAGGTTGGAAAAAAACTGGGTTTGAGGGATCATAAGGTTTATCAGCTTAATTACTGTTCCGGTTGGGAACAGGCAACCGCCGTTTCCGATTTTGTAGAGACCAGACTCAAAATTGGAGAAACACCATTGATTATTGTTGACGGACTGAATCAATCTGTTGCCGGATGGGAATTATTGGCAAAACTGGTTTTAGATAAACCTGTAAAAATACTTATCACAACAAGAGAAGAGGATTGGTTTCGTTACGGCGCCGATGTATCAAAGGCAAGTATGAAAACAGTCAATATTAAATTAACCATAACAGAAGCTGAAAATATTTTTAAGGAGCTGCAAAAAAATAATAAGGTTCACAAGGAAATACGCTCATGGCAACCGGCATGGGAAAAGATTGAACAAAAAGGTTTATTAATAGAATATGTTTACTTACTGACCAGTGGTGAGATGCTGAGTGACCGGCTCGAACATCAAATAAAACAATTACAAAATGAGCCGGGTTCTCCGGCAAAAATTGAAATACTTCGTTTGGTATCATTGGCAGATGTTTTGAACATCAGGATAAGAACACAAAAGTTAACCACTTACATCAATCAATCTGTCAGATTTGACACAGATCGTAATGAAGTATACAGGCAACTGGAAAAAGAATACTATTTAAAATTTGAACGGGAATATATTGAGGGACTGCATCCTGTCAGGTCAAAGCACCTTGTTGATATACTTCACTCACATATTGCTGTTGATGAATCGTTGTTAACCCTATTGGCAATAATAGACGACGAAAGCATTTACGATTATTTCATTGCAGCCCCCAACTTTGTAGATCAGACCAATAAAGAGCATTTCTACCGGGAGGCTGCTGTTATTTTGGCTAAAGGGGATTTTCCGGGAATGGTATATGCAATCGATGGTCTGATGCATTATGAACCTTCCCGCTACTGGATGGAAAACAAAGCTATTTATGACGAAGTATTTGCGACAGGCGGCATTCAGTTATTTGTTTACGATACCGTTCCTTTCAACAAGCTGCATACGTTAGAAAAATTTTCAGAATCGATGAGTGGCATCCCGGGCAATAACATACATTTTCTTGTAACAAAACTTAAGGAACTGGGGAATTACAACTTTGATCGGTCAGATATTTCGATCCTGGTTCGTCATCTCCATGCTTCATTAAAAGAAAAGAAAAATATACCGAATGCAGAAGGAGTTGTGTTTCTATCTAAATGGTTTAAAAAAGCAGGATTTGAATTTCCTGATATACTTGATTTGAATGAACAAACGCTATTAGAAGTTTTACCAACAAAAGAAATAGGCCAATCTGCCGATTTATTCCACTTTTTCAGTATCACACAACCGTCGGCATACCAAAAGCTGATCGCTTCACACCGTGACACCATCATTGGTTGGATAAAAAGAAAAACGAACACGCTTACAATTACTGAAGAAGGTAATGACATTCATATCACTTATCTCCTGGACGATAATGCAGACAAAGCAAATGAATACAGCGTTTACCGGATAAATATTGTTCATGCTTTCTTTCCTGATTATGCGCATTATTGCACGGAAGTAAATATTCTCCCCTTTCCAAACGAGGAAATTTTTAAAGTGGTGGTACAAAATGGAAGAAAAGCCATGCCCAAAGAAAAGCTTTTTGACGATTTCGACATACACATCAACCAGATATGGTCAAAGACTATTCTGATGAATTATACATCGCCGTCAGCTTATGATTGGCAGCAACAGTATTTTAACTTCAGGAAAAATGCTATTGAGGTCGTAAGGCTATGTGTCAGGATATTTGAATGTCTCTTAATCAAGAATTCTTCAAGGCTCAAAACAGTCATCAATGACTGGGAGCAAAATGCAAATAAGCATCTTACTACTCACCAGGTTCTAAAAAAATATCCGTCTTATAATCCGAAGTATTTTGAAAAGGAAAAGTTTGCGAAGGAGGAAGGAAAGATAGATGGTTTCTTTGCTTCTTTCCGAAACTTTCTAAACCAAATGATGGGCATTTTTACGCCGAAAACGGAACATGACAGGCATTTGCCCATTGTCAATATCAAGGCAGCGGTGTATAACCTTTCAGCGATGCAGTCAGCATTCAATACTATAACTGATAGTAGTGTTGCTTCTTCCTGTTTGAGTCGATTGTTGCACAGGAAAAAGACTGGTATACACGGCTCTCTCACACAGCGCAGTTTTATATTCACCATACCAAAACAGCAAGCACAGAAACGATTATAGACCCGATGCGTTCCGTAAGGCAATGGTGGGAAGCAGAACAAAGGAAAAACCTCGCTACATTACATGCTATCATAAAAGAGTATGAAGAATTTTCGTCGTTTACATTTTTTCTACCCACGGAGATAATTGAAGAGGAAAGTTTAAGAAGCGTTGGTATTGGTATCCAAGGGTGCGACCTGGTGGATACGCAGCAAAACGATCTTTTCGATCTGTCAATGGGGCTGCACAAGCTTGCTGGTACAGGCATCCATTTTTTTACGTTCGTTTTTATAAATGAAGAAAAAGAAGTTGTCGGCTCATTAAGATTTAACAGTGACTATTTTGATCGGTTCAACAGCTTAGTTGAGACCGGTGAGTTTGATCGGGAGGATAGTTTCTCAACGCCACTCCCGATTACACCTGAAAAAATATTGTTAGACAAAATTGAAGGTGACATTCATATCAAAACCGTTGTTCCTGACAAAAACAATGAGGACTACTACAAAATGATGATGGAAATATGGAAATTGTCTGAATACCGTAAAAGCTTATCGTCATCGAAGCCTGAAAAAGAATGGTTAGAAGAATGTGAAAACAACTACTCCAATACTATTTTAGGTTATATACAATCCTCCGCATATCTAAGCAACTCTTCACTTTATCCAGCTAAAGAGGATATTATCAAATTCATTAAAAAGGAAATGGATTTTTCAAAAGAGGAAATAGTGTCCTTCATGGTGAACACACTTTTATCTAACCAAAAATAACCCCGTAGTTATAATTACCCGTGAGATAGTTTCTCATCATTAATTCCTGCACAAAGTTCGGCTATTGGGCTACTGGAGCGGCAAAGAAATTCCGGCATAATGAATAGCTGCCCCGCATTGTTAAGATACTATTTATTCCGTTGCTTCTTTGCCTTGATAGCCCAAAGCCGGGCACAGTTCCATAATTAATTTTTCAATCTTTAAACATTGAGTTATGGAACAGCAAACAATGAAATTGCAGGAATGGACAAAAGCGGCAGAAGTGGAATTGATTTACAAAACGAAAGTAAAAGCTTCTGAAAGACCTATGATCAGAGATTCGAAAGATACCTGCAATATACTCCGCCAGGTATGGAATGAGAACAAAATTGAAATGCAGGAAGAATTTAAAGTGTTATTGCTTAACAGAGGGAATAAGGTGATTGGCGTGTACGATGCATCTGCCGGTGGAATTTCAGGAACTGTAGCAGGTCCCGAGGTTGATACTCGCCGTAGCTATTAAAACACTAGCGGTAAGTATTATTTTATCTCACAATCATCCCTCCGGAAACCTAAAACCAAGCCCGGCTGATGAAGAACTGACTTTAAAGATCAAAGAAGCGGCAAGGTATCATGACATAAAAGTGCTTGATCATCTTATCATTACCAGCGAGGCTTACTACAGCTTTGCTGACGAGGGGCTTATATAAGTCCCTCTAAACCACTCTATTTCATTCTTTTACTCAAAAATTGCTATTTTGAGGAATGACATTTGAGGAAATACTTTTACACTTCAAAACGGCTAAACCCCTTCTGCTTTTGCGGGCCAAGAATGCGCCGTTTATTATTTCCTTTTTCTATAAAGTTTTTTCAGATGCGAATGTTACAACTATCTCCAACAGTGAATTGAGAAGCAAGCTGGAGGGTTACATGGAAGAGCTGTCCTATGAGGAAAAAGACGATGAACTGGATGCAGAAACGCTGTTTGATGATTTTTCAGTAAGAGCAGCACAGTATATAGACAAATGGAGTAACAACGGCTTTCTCAGTAAGTATCCTAACGATGATGGAGAAGACCTGCATGAATTAACTCCTGACACGAGGAAAGTATTAAAATGGCTGGGAGATTTGGAAAAACGAGAGCATATTGGAACGAACAGTAAGTTCAGGGATATTTTTTTCAAGCTCCAGAAGATCATTGAACAAACAAATGAAAACGTAGAAGCAAGGATTGAAGAACTCAACAAGAAAAAGTGGGAAATTGAAAATGAAATAAACCTGCTGAAAAATGGTATGAAACCCTCGCTGTTTGACGAGACAGAAATCAAAGAACAGTTTTATGACCTGAATAAAATGGCGAGGGAGCTCCTTTCTGATTTTAGTGAAGTAGAACAAAACTTCGAACAGATAAGAAAAGATATCCAGCGGAAATACACCGAGAAGGATATCGCAAAAGGGACACTGCTTGTTTTTGCGCTTGATGCGCTCGACGAAATCGACCAAAAGCCACAGGGTAAAAGTTTCAAAGCATTCTGGGAGTTTTTGATGGATGAAAAACGGCAACAAGAGTTTACCCAGCTTACAGAACGATTATACAAACTATTGAATGAGCAGAATATTGACTATAACAACGATCGTTTCTTAAAACATCTTAAACGTTACCTGCATGTGTCGGGGCGTAAGGTGATTGACTCTAATAGAAAGCTAAGTGAAAAAATAAGTCGTGTACTTTCTGAAAAAAATATGCTGGAAAGGCGACGAGCTATGGAACTGATCGGTGAGATACGACAAATGGCTTATAGTCTTATTGATACTAAAATAAAGGACGACGATTTTCTTATTATCGAAGACGAGCCCTACATTAACCTGTTCGACAGATGGGAACCTGGTGATGAAAAAGATGAGATAACCAATATTCTCTTTCCCGACGGAAGTGCCGAAGATGAGAATGCAGATTTTAAAACATTGTTTGACCAGTTTACCATTGATAAAAGAAAATTACAACAACGAATTGATGCCTTGCTCGAAGCAAGAGGCCAGGTAACACTTAAAGAAGTGATTGATGAGTATGGTTTGGAAAATGGCCTAAGTGAAATTGTGGGATATTTTTCTATCGGCGCATCCGGATCGCATCAAATAATTGAAGGCACTAAGGAATCCATTTCGATTGGCGACAGGATGGTAAATGTCCCCCTCGTTATTTACATTAAGCCATTAACAAAATAATATGGAAACAAAGATTGCAAGAGCCCCTTTTGCTGCTGTTATTATAAAGTTATTGCAGGGGCCGGTATATGCAGATGATAAAAACATTTGGCGGGAACTCATAGGATGGCAATCTGCCATACAGGAGTACTTTGGTAAAATAGGAATGGAATTAGTCATCAATGAGCAGGATGGTTTTGCCAGGATATTGCAGCCCGAAGCGGATGAACATGATGATAATCCCTTGCCTCGCCTGATGAAAAAGCAGACGCTCAATTATGAAGCAACACTACTGGCTGTTATTCTCCGGGAGGGCCTTGAAGAATTTGATATAAAAAGCGACGGCAGCAAGTTCTACCTGACCCAAAAAGAAATAAAGGAAAGAATTGAACTCTTCTATAAAGAGCAATCCAATAAAAGCAAACTGTGGAAAGACTTGTCCAAGCCAATAACAAGCTTGTTAAATATTGGCATTTTGAAATTGAATCGGGAGGATGCAGCCAATAAGGACAATAACAAATATGAGATAAAGCGGATTATCAAAGCATTCATCAGTAATGAAAAATTGGAAGAAATAAAGAATAAGTTAAGCAACTATGTCAACCCTGTTCAGTAATAATAATTCAGATAACGGCTACCGTTTAAGATACCTGGAGGTGTTTAACTGGGGTACGTTTAATGGCAAAGTGTACAGGTTACAGCCAGATGGTCGTACCTCCCTGCTTACCGGTGCCAATGGTAGCGGAAAAACTACTTTGATAGATGCCCTGTTGACCGTTTTAGTTCCGACAAACAAGAGATTCTATAACCAGTCATCCGGCGCTGAATCTAAAAAAGAACGGGATGAAAATTCTTATTTCTGGGGGTATTATGGCAAAACATTTTCAGAACTGGAAGAAAAGTCAAAAACAGAGCAGTTACGAACAAAGGGAGATAATCCCTATTCTGTGCTGTTGACCTGTTTTCAAAATTCCGGCACGCAACACACCATCACGCTGGCGCAGGTCCGTTGGTTTAGCAATGGCGGGTTACAAAAAATATTTATTGTTTCTCCGTATCCGCTGAATGTAAATGATCATTTTGGGAAAGATCATTTTGATTTGAAAGGAGAATGGAAAAAGAAGTTAATTAAGCAACATCCTAAAACGGAGATTTATAACAGCTTTAAAGAATATGCAGCAAGGTTCAGTGAATTATTTGGATTAAGAGATAAAGCCCTGTCACTATTCAGCCAGACTGTAGGCATTAAAGTATTGGGCGACCTGACCAACTTTATTCGACAGGAAATGTTGGAAGAAGCAGACGCTGAAGAACAATTTGGAAGCCTATACAATCATTATAGTGATCTGCTTATTAGTCATAAAGCAATTCAAAAAGATGAAAAGCAACTTGAATTACTGGAACCTGTAATGGCAAACAAAAGCAAACTTGAGACGCTTCGCAACAACAAACAGAACCTGGATTTCATAGAAGAGCAGATGCCATTTTACCTGGGGAAGATCGAGTATGAATTATTGGAGAAAGATATTGAACGGTTAGAATTGGATATAGAAACAAACAAGAAAGATAAAGAGTTAGTTACTGCCACAGTTGAAAGACTGGATAAAGATAAAGAGCAGCTGATCACCCAGCGGGCAGCGCTTAATATCGACAGCCAGGTATCACTATTAAATAAGGACATTGATACTGAAACTGAAAAAAGAAATCGCAAAACAGGAGCTGCTACTGTTTATGAAACGCTTTGCATCGCTTTAGACCTCGATACAGATGTAGATGACGACGGGTTCAGAAAGAATTATACTAAAATACTTGAATTGAACAGCACAGTTCCGGGTGAAGCAGAAAAGCTTTCAGAAAAGAGATTCGGGTTAAAAATTGAGCAGGATGCTGCGACTAAGCAAATAGAAGCATTACAGCAACAGATTACTTCCTATTTGTCAAGAAAAAATCGCATACCCGACGATCTTATACATGCACGGAAAAGGTTAATTGACATATTAGAGACAACAGAGGATGAAATTCCGTTTATAGGCGAGTTGATCAAAGTAAAAGTATCTGAGCAGCTATGGGAAGATTCGATTGAAAAACTACTGCATAGTTTTTCAATGCAGCTATTGGTACCAGAAAAGTTTAGCAAGGCAGCTAACCAGTTTATATACAATAACGATATGCAGACCAAACTGGTCTATCACAAAATTGACCGGAGACCGTCGAATAGCATTGTTCGATGGCCGACAGATGATGATGCCCTTGTGAACAAAATTGAGCTAAAAGAATCCATTCACAAAGCATGGCTTGAAACCACATTACTTGACCGGTTCAATTACCATTGCACGGACGACCTGGATGTGTTTTATGGTTCACAAAAAGCAATTACGTCTAATGGTTTAATGCGTAATGTAAACAGGCATGAAAAAGATGATCGGCCAGGCAGGTGGAATAAATCGAAATACAGGCTTGGCGGTGACAACAGGGCTATTGTTCAATACCTGCAGGAACAGAAATACAGTGAGGAAAAATTATACTCGAAACTTTCAGAAGAAATAAAGAGTCTGGCACCGCTTATTGCGTCTTTAAAATCAAAAGAGCAAACGATAACAAATCTCATAGCAATCAAAAGCTATGATGATATAAACTGGTCGCAACATGCCGAGCGGATTAATGATTTAAATAAACAGATAGCAGATTTAAAGAAGTCTTCTAATAAGTATGATTTAATAGTTAAACAGATCGAAGAAGTAGAGAAGCAGTTAAAAACAGAAACAGGCAAGAAAGAGGCATTGGGCATTACAGTAAGCAAACTGGAAGATGAGTTTAATAGCAAAAACTTGCGCAAGCTTAAAATCAATTTTGAAGACTTAAAAGCAGACGGCGAGCAAGCAATTAATCTATTCCTTGAAGAGATAGAAATTTCTCCATCTAACATCCAATCTATAACACAGTTTGATTCTATGGTTACACAGGCCGGAATAAAACTGAAATCAAAACAAAAAACGGCAACAGAGGCCGTGAATAGTCTTGAAAAAGAGTTGATCGTATTGATTGCCGCATTTGTTCATCCCGGCGAGAAGATAACTACCGAATTTCCAAATTGGAGCGGCGATGTAATCAATATCAAACCGGATCTCACAGGTCTTGGTGATCTTGAAGATTTGTATAAGACGATACAAACGCAAAGATTGGTGGAACACAAACGTCGGTTCAGGGATTACATGGATAAAAGTATGCTCGATGCACTTACAAGCTACCGTGCCTGGCTTAACAACGAACTAAGTAAGATTGAAGATATGATTGAGGAACTCAATGTTCCACTGAAAAAAATAACCTTCAATCAAAATCCTGACACCTACCTGCAATTAGAATGTCGTGGATTGCGGGGCGAAAATGAAATCAATATATTCAGAAACCAGTTGAATGCTGCGATTCCTGGTGCATTGGATTTTGAAACGCAAAAAGATGATAATTACCGGGAACAGGTATTTCATAAAATAAAGGAATTGATAACTGAATTACAAAAGGAAGAGAATTGGCGAAAGAAGGTCACAGATGTAAGAAATTGGCTGCTATTTAGTGCCAGAGAACATTCAGTCGTGGACGACAAACCAGGGCAGTTCCATGATAATACTGCGAGTTATTCCGGAGGGCAAAAGGCACAGTTTACCTACGCTATTTTGGGAGCAGCTATAGCACACCAGTTTGGTATATTTCAACAAGGTAAACAGCACAAGAGTCTTCGGTTTATTACAGTTGATGAAGCTTTCAGTAAGCTTGACCCTGAAAAGAGCCAGTTCCTGATGAAATTCTGTGACCAGTTGAACTTGCAAATTTTAGTGGTAACCCCATTGGATAAAATCAATATTGCCGAACCGTATATACATGCTGTTCACTATGTAGAAATTAAAAACAAGAAAAGTTCGGTTTTGTATAACCTCACTATGGAGCAGTATTATGAGAAAAAAGAAAGTTTTAAACAGTTAGCCGAAACAAAAGAATGATAACGCCAAACGAACTTTTTGAGAAATCCAGCAAGCTGTTTAACAAAGTTGTTATGGCAGAACTAAAGGGCGAATCTATCTTCCCTTTAATGATACCGTCTAATAAAAAATTAAGTGGTACAAGCTTTAGTGATTTGAAAGCAACAATTGTTCCACTCTATCAGCAATCAAAACAGGCAAAAGGAAAAGGATATACCATTGATTGGAGAGAGAAATCCGTGGAAGGAACAAAACAGAAAATACCGGATAAAATTTACTTCGAAACATTCGACGATTTTCTTTCCTACACCAGGCGAACAAAGGACTACGAAACCATCCAACGCTCACTTCAATTACTCAGCGACAACCTGCCCGAATTATATGCATGGGGAAAGGCAAACATCTCATTCCTCCTCAATCATGCTCCGGTATTTAATGACCTGATCAAAGTTTGTGTTTATTTCAGGCAAAATGAGCCCCCTCACGAACTGTTCCTTAGGGAGCTGCCAATTGAAGTTCATTCGAAGTTTATTGAAGAGAATAGCGCATCGCTCAGGAAACTTTTGGACATGTTACTACCAGCACATTGGATTAGTTCAAATGAAATTGATTTTCTAGGCAGATATGGGATTAAAAAACCGGCGATTTATACACAAATCAGGATATTAGATGACACCCTTAAATCCATAGTTGGGTTTAATGAGGTCGCATTGACCTTGGAAGACTCCGGGCAACTAAGCTGGCAACCTGAGAAAGTGTTTATTGTAGAGAATAAAGCATGCTTTTTGTCATTTCCAAAAATCAAAAATGCGGTGGCCATATTTGGAGAGGGATTTAAAAGCAGGTTGAGCAAACATATTTCATGGCTGAACAGTACCGAGTTATATTGTTGGTTTGACCTGGATGCTGCGGGATTTGAAATGCTTAATAGTGTGAGGCATTATTATCCACAAGCAAAAAGCTTTTTGATGAATGAAAAAACGTATAAAACGTTTGAAAGGTTTTCTGTCGCATCCCCGTATCGGAAATTACCCCTTGGGCTTCTTACTGATGACGAATTACAATTGTATTCTTTCCTACAATCCAACAATAAGCGCTTGGAACAGGAACGTATCTCGAATCAGTATGTAAATGAAAATTTGCCGGTATAAAAAGATGGCTGCCTCATGCTGTTAAGACAGCCATCTTTCAATCAGAGCAGCTTTATTCTTTCGTAGAAGTCGGTTAGCTCCGCCTTCCTCAAAATCTCTTCATGAACTATTCTGAATTCCTCTGCCGCATCTTTGGGTAAGACTTGGATAATTTCATCTTGAAAAGGTTGTTCTTTTGTCAGCAACCCTGCTTCAATCAGGCGGCTTAACAATAGCACATTTTGCCTGCTTAACTGTAATACGATCTTGCATTTTTCGGTCATGCCCGGACTGCTCAAAATGGTTTCAAAAATCTTTGATTTTTCTTTGTTCACTGCACTGCTCATACTTCACGTTTTTAAAGTGTAAAAAAATATTTTAATAATCACAAAGCTATTTTTCAAAACCCACATTCACCTATTCAGAATTTGAACAGGTATTTTTCAGCGTTCACAATCATGGTACTTTTATAAAAGCTGTCAGGTTGCTGTGTCTGCAACCGGCAAGATGTACAAACGTGGCACGTTTGGAGCATCTTGCCCTCCACTCCGGAGTCGTTTCGGGGAATTGAGACAGAGATTTTAAGGTTAATCATTGGAAACTGTGTAAACGAAATTGTGATGAAGGAAACAAAATCCATCCGCTCCAAATGGCTGACCATTCGGCTAAACGAAGAAGAAGAAAAAAAATTGCAAAAATTTCACGAACGAACTACTTCTGCAAGCCTAAGTGAGTACGCAAGAGATGTACTGTTAAAGGAACCCGTAACGGTGCTGTATCGCAATCAGACTGCTGATGATTTTTTGGCAGAAATGATCCTGTTAAGAAAGGAACTCAATGCCATTGGCAACAACTTTAACCAGGCCGTTCACAAGTTGCATACACATGATTATAATCCCGAAATAAAAACATGGGCCGTACTCAATGAAATAGGAAAAAAATTCTTCCTGGAAAAGGTAGAAGAAATCAGTAACAGGGTTCATCAAATCTACGAGCTATGGTCGCAAAAATAACGGTGCCGAATACCATAAAAAGGGCGCTAAACTATAATGAGCAAAAGCTAAAAGAGGGTAAAGCTGAATGTCTTTATGCCCATAACTTTTTAAAAGAAGCACCGCAGTTGAACTTCTATGAAAAGCTGAACAGGTTTGAGCAGTTGATTGCGTTAAACAAAAGAGCCACTACGAATACGGTACATATCTCCTTAAACTTTGCCTTGCAGGAAAAATTAGAAAAAGACAAGTTAGCGGAAATCGCATCCGTCTATATGCAAAAAATCGGGTTTGGAGAGCAGCCGTATTTAGTCTATCAGCACCTTGATGCCGGCCACCCGCATATTCATATAGTCACGACCAATATCCAATCAAATGGCAAAAGAATATCGTTGCACAATTTGGGGAGAAATGCATCTGCTAAAGCCAGGCGTGAAATAGAAACGGCGTACAACCTGGTAAAAGCAGATAGTCAACAAAAGCAACACGACGAAATAAACCCCATGAATGCGCAACGTGTCAACTATGGGAAATCCCCCACTAAAAGGGGAATTACTAATGTACTGGATGCTGTATTACCACATTACAAATATACTTCGCTGGCTGAGCTAAATGCAGTGCTGAAGCTATACAACCTGCTTGCCGACAGAGGTAAAGAAGGTGGCATTATTCATCAAAAGAATGGACTGGTTTACCGGGTTCTGGATGAAAAGGGAAACAAGATCGGCGTTCCTATTAAAGCCAGTTCCATTCATAGCAAACCGACGCTTTCATTTTTAGAAGCAAAATTTAAAGAAAACGAACCAGTAAAGTATGAGCATAAGAATCGTTTAAAGACTTCTATAGATTGGATTTTATTGAAGCCACCAAAAAGTTTAGCCGCTTTTAAACAAGCTTTGGAAAAAGAAAAAATAAGTCTTGTTATCCGACAGAATGAGCAAGCTGTTGTTTATGGATTGACCTATGTAGATCACAACACAAGATGCGTATTCAATGGCAGTGACATAGGCAAACAATACAGTGCTAAAGGCATACAGGAAAAATGTGGTATTAGTCTGCCAGTTTTGGAGCAATTAAAAAATACGGAATCTGAAACAATGGGCATTAGTAAGCCTGATTTGTTCACTGAAAAAACTAAGTCGGATAATATTGATATAGGCAAAGTAATAGATGAAATAATGAAGCCAACAGAGGAGATTCATTACCTGCCTTATGAATTGAAAAAACGAAGAAGAAAAAAGAAAAGAAATCAATAACAATTAAAACTGGCAGTGTATGCAAACTGGGGAGAATGAACAGGGGCTAAAGAAAAATACTTGACTTGACGAGACTAATAAGCATCGTGGTTCTGTTATTACACTTTTATTATTACTGCTATGGTGTATTTAAGTTATGGGAGTTACTATCAGGATTAACCGACAGATTACTGCAAAATATTTATAATACAGGACGTTCAGCCATTTCCAAAAATCGAAGTTGATTGCCCTTGCGATGTTGATCATTTCTTTATTGGGTGCAAAGGGAAGAAAGGATGATAAATTGAGCTTTAAAAGCAGCATTGGCGTATATCTTACCCGGTCTGTTGTTATATTTTATTGGTTATTTTTTTATGCGCCTGCAGATGGAGATCGAATCAGTAGCTTTTGTGTATATAGCCATCACTATTACCGGTTTTATATTGATACTGACCGGCGGCACATTATTATCAAGAATAATCCGGCTTAAATTAAATAACAGCGTATTCAATTCGCTGAATGAAACCTTTCCACAGGAAGAGCGATTACTGAACAATGAATACTCCATCAATCTGCCTGCACGATACAACCTTAAGGGTCGTATCCGAAAAAAAGCTGGATCAATATTATTAATCCGTTTCGTGGATTGTTAGTAATGGGTTCGCCCGGTAGTGGTAAATCTTATTTTATCATCCAGCATATCATCACACAGCATATACGGAAAGGATTCAGTTTGTTTGTCTATGATTTCAAGTTTGACGACCTGACTAAGCATGCGTATAACCAGTTTTTAAAACACAAACATCTATATCGGATTAAACCAAAGTTCTACATCATCCAGTTTGATCAAATCTTTAACCGTTGTAATCCTATTCACCCAGCGACAATGGCGGATATAACGGATGCTTTCAATTATCCTGACGATCATGCTGGGATTAAATAAGGACTGGATAAGAAAGCAGGGTGATTTCTTCGTGGAATCACCGATCAATTTTGTGACTGCCCTCACCTGGTTCTTGTGCAATTACAAGAAGGGGAAATATTGCACATTAGCTCATGTAATTGAATTGGCGCAGGTGGAATACAGCAGGTTGTTTTCTATCCGTAGTAGATCTTTAAATTGATGTTTTAATTAATCCCTTTGTATCGGCCTACCTCAACGATGCGATGGAGCAGTTGGAAGGTCAGATTGCCAGCGCCAAGATTAGTTTGGCGAAGCTGGCTTCGCCTCAGCTTTATTATGTTTTGTCAGGCAATGATTTTACGCTCGACATTAATAATCCAGATGAACCGAAAATTGTTTGCATGGGCAATAACCCGCAAAAGTCAGCAACCTACGGAGCAGTGATTTCTCTGTATGTTACGGCTCTGACAAGAATGATGAACAGAAAAAATTTGTATAAGAGCAGCTTGGTCTTTGACGAGTTCCCGACCATCTATTTTAATGGTATAGATAACCTGATTGCCACCGCCCGGTCAAATAAGGTTGCTACGACGCTGGCCGTGCAGGACTCCAGTCAATTAAAAATGCACTATGGAAAAGAACAGGCCGACGTAATCTTGAATATTGTCGGCAATGTGATCAGCGGTCAGGTTTCCGGCGAAACTGCCAAGCAGCTTTCGGAACGTTTTGGCAAGATCATGCAGGACAGGGAGAGCATTTCCATTAACAGCCGGGACACTTCGATCAGCCGCTCCAAACAGCTTGAATTAGCCA
>JASGJE010000022.1:0-20605 GCA_049840875.1 Chitinophagaceae bacterium
AAACTTGGAAGAGGAAGAGTTTTACCACTGTATTCTGAAGGGGTTGAACTCCCCAGCGACATACATGGTGTTCTATATGTACCTATAGATAAGGCGGCGAACTGGAAATTTTCCATAGTAAAAGAACTTAAAGCGGCAGGCTATTCAGTGGATGCAAATAATATTCTGTAAAATATAATTAAAACTTATGGATGATATTAGCAATGACGAGTTCAGATTTAAACTCATTATGCTTTCCGAAAAGATTAAATATATTGAGAATCAAAAGAAAAGCAACAAGCCATTTTTTATAGCATATCTTGTTATTTCAATTTTTGCTATTGTAGCTTTAATATCTGCTATTGGGTATAGTTATTTGTACAAACTCTGTTCAATTCAAACTTTTGCACTTTTGTCTCTTCCATGTGGCGGAATTATATATGCTATTGGGCAACTATCAAGAGGTTGGTCAAACGATAGCAGAATAATTGAAAATTTCCATTAATGAATGTTAATAAGACATTGGAAAACTTTGATGCTGAGCTTAAGAAAAATAATAAAAGCGGGCTAAGACATGGGCTTTACCTTTCAATTATAGGCGCTATTCTGATTTGCCTTTCTTACTGCTCATTTATTTACTTAGGTTATCAACAGAGAATGACTATTAAATTATTATCTGACAGTCTTCGGCTTTACAGGGCTGAAACTTCGAAAATTAAACACGACACTCTTTATCTCACCAGACATGATACTATCGCATTTAATATAGATGGAACAATAGTAGATTCATTTTTATTTATGACAGACAGTTTAAAAAAAATGACAGAAACTCAAGTTGGCTGGTCAAGTTCCACAATATATCAATATCTTGAAGGAAAGCCGATAGACAAAACTTATTTTAAGGCGCTCTCATTAGGATTATACTATTTTGGAAAAGACACAACAAGAATAAGTAATCTTAAATTAAAAATTGACACCATAATAAAAAAGGAATTTCCAAATCTGAAAACTGCGCACAACAAAAGCATTTCTGCAAGTGGAGCTGGACATTGAAGCATCAACTATGTGCTACTATCAATAGTAGTTCGGGCTCGACTAATAAGCCCAGCAAGAGCTCTTAAGTTCATCAACAAAACAAAGCCAAGCTGCAGCACCCGGCTGACAGTTATAATATCCCACTTGCAGCACTACCTACAATGTAGGAAGCAATTCAGTCTATGATCATGAAAATTTTGAGTGCACTATTAATACTACTATTGATCTCAGGCGCCTAGTTGATAAAAACTAGAAAAGAGCCCAACCGCACATTTTTGCCTGACTTATTTCTGATTCCGACACAAACACAAATGATTTAACGTATAGCTATCGCAGGACAACACCTTCACGCATTATTATACACTTTAATCACCGGTTCACGCAAGGCTGACGCTTCTTCTGTACAATAAAAATAAATCACATCGGCAATCTGTTCCGTCTTTACCCATTTTTCCGGTCCGCATCCGGCATTGATTTACGGTTCTGCGGCGTATCAATTGTGCTTGGCACAACAACACTGGTAACTACATTCTTTCCTTTTGCTTCATCATTCATTAATTCTGCCAGGCGAAAGATCAGTGATTTTGAAAGTCCGTATGCAACCATTCCTTTACTATTTTTCGCTTCAAGTCCTGGTTTCGATCCGATGATAAAAATGCGCCCACTTCCCTGATTCATCATATTTACAAAACATGGTCTTGCTACATTATAGGCTGTTTCAAAATTCAGCTTGTACTGTTTTAATACGTCAGCGGTTTTTGTTTCCGCAACTGAACCCATTGCAAAGCCGCCAACTGTTAACACCGCAGCATCAATACTTCCATATTTAAGAAAAACAGTTTCAACAAAGTTGCCAGCGCTTTCTTCCTCCATTAAATTCACTTCAATCGTCTCGAAGTTTTTATCAACCACATTGACCTTCGCCGGATCATTTGGCACAACAGTACCAATAACTTTATAGCCCTGGGTCAGAAATTTTTTTATCACTGCCTGTCCCATATTTCCCGTCGCACCCGTTACGATTGCAACTTTATCTGCCATGTTGTTTTATTTAATTGGCCAAATTTACCAACAACTTTCCTTTCATAATTAAATACCGGGTTTGTTATTTGTACGGTTTATAAATCTCTTTCCTCATCGCCTGTTGTCAATTCATTTGCACCGTTCAATAAATTGGTCACACTGCCAATCATTTCACAAAATATTTTTGCCTGTTTTTAATACTCATACTACAAAATCATGAACCAACAACCTTATCCCAGCCAGGGCTACAACAAATTGTACAATCTTCTTTTCGCAGATGACATCAATCTGTATCAACCAAACAATGAAACAAAATCTGTTTACCCGTGGAATGTATTGATGAATGATCGGGCAGCCGTTGCCGACCTGCAAGGTGTTGCGGCAGACACCACTATCGAAAGCCGCTTACGGGCCCTTGCTTTTAATATGCTTCGCTTCAAAGGCTATAAACAAAACAGTAAAGAATTATTGGGCATTATAGTTGAAGTGGCACTTGATGAAGGATTGGATACACTCGCCGCTTATAAAGATGGTTCTGCGAGATACATCAATCATTCAGAGAAGATGACGGTGTGGGATACCACGACAGCAGAATCGCAATCATTAATCAGGAATTTATTTTCTGCAGGTCTTGAAGTGGTAAAACAAATCGGTCCCTGGGAAAAAGATCGGTTACCAGCGCCTAAAAATGGCGACATCCGGATTAGTTTTTTGGTTGCTGATGGATTGTATTTCGGACAAGGCCCATTTGAGGTGTTGGAGAAAGACAGAATCGGCGCACCTGTGGTCAGGGCAGCCACACAGTTGATGGTATTTCTCGTTAACCAACAACATCCGGGAATTCTTGCCCATCAATAGAAAGGGCAAAGGTATAGCAATGAACCTGTCACTTAATCCGCACAAATGCTCCGTTCACTAAACAAAATCCACCATTCGTTCATTACAGTTGTAAACTACCAGAAATCGGATGCAACTTTACACTGTCAAAGATCAATAACCATTGGACCTTACTCTGAAAATTCACTGAAAAGATTTGAACTGATCGGAAATCAATAATCTTTTAAGAGCAAGAGCAGGACTTGCAACGGGCTACAAAGGCTGTTTCCAAAAGAAGCAGCCTTTGTCATTTGTTGGCTGGCGTTAACCGCTTGCAAAAGAGTTATCTTTTTTTGATTGCCGTTTGCAATATTTATATATTGAATTACAAATACCACTACATGCCGGTGCGGCGATCCGCTTTATTGTTTTTTCTTTCTTTATCAATTTTAACCTGCACACAGGCGCAATATTTATTCGACAACCTGAAGCCAAAAGACGGTTTATCCAGCCGCGAGATACTCAGCTTATACGCCGATGAAGAAGGATTTACCTGGATGGGAACATTGAATGGACTGGATCGTTTTGATGGCAGTCACGTACGTGTATGGAACAATTCTTCTCCCGGCTATCCCTCAACGCTTGGAGAAAGAGTTTTTTGCATCACTGAGTTTGGTAAAAATAAAATATGGTTTGGCACCAATAGCGGTGCGGCTGTGTTTGATAAAGTCACCTATAGCCTTCGTACCGTAAAAATTACCGCTGGCGATAAAACAGATCTTGGAAAAGTAGGCGTTAATCAATTAAAGAAAGATAAACAAGGAAGGCTTTGGATGGCCAGTGATAAAGGCGTTTTTATTGAAAAAGATGGAGACTTTGTAAATGCATCTGCTGTATTTCCCTTTACAAAACCATTGGATAGCGTATCCTGTTTTAAGGCTGCATTTACATACGATAGTCTGAACAATGTTTTGTGGACTGGTACCGATGCTGGCCTTTTTTGTATCGACCTTACCCACAACGAACTTCTCTCTTTTCGAAATAATCCAAATAAGCTTGCGCTGTTTACCAATCACATTGTAAATTCAATCGCTGTTGATCGTGATAACAATATCTGGTTTGGCGATATGACAGCGAATGCGCTCGGCTTTTTTAACCGTGATAAAAATACAATCGAATTTACTGAGCGCATCAATGATAATCCGCTATGGACACTGAAAGACGGCTGCAATTATTTATACATTGACAAACATGACCGGCTATGGATTTCAACCTGGTTGTACACTGCATTTATCCGGAAAGAAAACGGAAAGTTTGAAAAAATACCTTACGATGAAAATCTTCCCTACTCTATCGGCTATGGCTATTTTAATGAAGTGCTGGAAGATAAATATGACAATGTTTGGTTTGCTACATTGAATGGCGCCAGTCGTTTTTCTACCAATGGATTTGTAAGAGATATCATCAAAGCGCCGAGTTATCCTTTCTTTCTTACCACCAACTTTGCGAATATCAATACGATGCTGATTGATAAGAAAGGCGGATGGTGGTTGGGCAAAATGGAAGGCCTTGTACATTATGATACGGCAAATGATGTATTCACAAGGTATGTTCCTCAAAACGGTAACCTGCGCTGGAATGAAATATTCGATCTCAGGATGATCAATAATGAAATATGGTGCGCCACCGGCAATGGCGTACATATTTTCAACATGGAGAAAAAACAATTCAGGCCTTTTAAATATTACCCGGAAAATAAAGGACAGGAAATAAAAGAAGTATCCTGGATACGCCAGGACCGGGAAGGCTTTATCTGGTTCAGCGCCTGGGATGATGGTGTATACAGGTATAATCCGAAAAATAATGATTGCATACGTTTCGACAGAAGCGATAAGCATTGGGGCGATATGTCATCAACCAACAGTGCGTCTTTTCTCGAAACAGATGACAATACAATTTGGGTAAGCTCGGGCATGAACGGCATCCGTATTTTCGATAAAAATGCGCAACAGTTTATCCGTCCGAAGAATGATCTGAATGGTGATCTGATTCTTTCCATGTATGAAGATCGCGATCACAATATCTGGCTTAGCAGAAGCCAGCATGGTATTATCAAACTTAGCCGTGATGGCGTTATACTTGATTCCATCGGCACAAAAGATGGTCTGCCCGGTTTACGATTTCGCAATATCTGCATGGATAATCAAAAGCGGCTATGGGCAATTTCCCAGGAGGCATTGATCTGCATAAATACGGCGACCAAACAGGTAAGTCGTGTAAAGGTTGACGTCACGTTTTCGTTTAATGATCACTGGAATAGTTTGTTGATAGATGATGATAAGCTCTATGCTACTATGCTTGATAACATAGTGTTTATCGATACAAAACGATACCAGCAATTATCAGCACAGGCCCCGCCATTGATCTCGGGTTTCAACGTTTTTCAGAATGATATTCCATTCAGCAAAGGAACACCGGTACAACTTGACTACAAGCAGAACTTCTTTTCAATTGATTTCTCTTCCCCTTTTCATCATGAATCACCATCTATTCAGTATGCGTACAAACTTGAAGGTGTAGATAAAGACTGGGTGTATTGTGGCAACAAGCAAACCGCTGCATATACAAATGTGCCGGATGGAGAATATACATTTACAGTGAAAAGTACTAACGGAAGCAGCAAATGGATGGATGCGGCCACGTCTATTGGCATTATCATTCAACCGCCATACTGGAAAACATGGTGGTTCCTTACCTTCATTGCTATCGCTATAATACTTGCTGCGATCTGGGCTTTTTCTGTATTGCAGAAACGAAAGCAGGAAAAAAATATCGATGCAGCCATTGATTATTTTGCCAATTCGGTGTATGGAGAAAATTCCATCAATGAGATATGCTGGGACATTGCACGCAACTGTATTTCTCAATTACAATTCCAGGACTGTGTTGTGTATTTACTCAATGATCAGAATAATAAACTTGTACAAAAGGCGGCTTATGGACCAAAAAGTCCAAGGGAACATGAGATCATGAACCCGATTGAAATTGAAGCGGGCAAAGGAATCGTGGGAACAGTCGCTAAAACGGGAAAGCCCTTATTGATTACCGATACAACTAAGGATAGCCGTTATATTATAGATGACCAGAAACGACTATCAGAACTGGCTGTACCGATTCTTGATGATGGAAAAGTAATCGGGGTAATCGACTCTGAACACCCTTCAAAGAATTTCTTTACAGAAGAACATTTAAAAGCACTTACAACTATCGCTTCGATCAGCGCCAACAAGATTGCTGAAGCCAAAGCCGAGGCGCTTGCCCGCGATAATGAAATAAAATTACTGGAGATAAAGAAATTGCTGGCCGAAAGTCAATTGATGGCGCTACGTGCACAAATGAATCCGCATTTCGTATTCAATTGTCTCAATAGCATACAGGAATGTATTGTAACGCAGAAATACGGAGAAGCCAGCAAATACCTGAATAAGTTCTCAAAGTTATTTCGCTCAGTATTGAATAACTCGGGAAAAAACCTTGTATCGCTGCATGAAGAGAAAGATGTATTAGATCTGTATCTCCAGCTGGAACAAATGCGGTTTGAACAAAGTTTTTGTTATGAAATGCAGGTGGATGAAGAATTGGAAAATGACGAGATACTGATTCCCTCCATGTTGCTGCAACCTTATGTTGAAAATGCCTTGTGGCATGGATTGATGCATAGAAACGGTGAAAGAAAACTATCAATCACGTTCACCCGTATCAGCGAAGACATCTTTCAATGCGTAATTGATGATAATGGAATCGGGCGAAAAAAATCATTTGAGTTAAAAGAGCAGCAAAGCAAAGCGAAACGGCACGAATCAAAAGGGTTGAAAATATCGAAAGACAGGATTGATGTATTGCAACGACAGGGCTACCATGCTTTGCTTGACATCATTGACAAATATGATGAAAATGGCAATGCTAACGGAACAAAAGTGATTGTCGAACTCTCAACATTTTTTAAAAGTTAAAAACAGACTATGATAAAGGTTTTGATTGTTGACGACGAACAAAAGGCAAGAAGCGTACTAGAACATTATCTGAAAAATTTTACGCCGCAGGTTACTGAAATACGGCAAGCGGAATCTGCAGAGGCTGCTGCGGAAATATTAAAAACCTATCAGCCAGGAATTATTTTCCTGGATGTAGAGATGCCGCATAAAAACGGTTTTGATTTCCTGGTACAAATCAAAGAGCCTTCGTTTGATGTGATTTTTACAACGGCTTACAATCAATATGCTATTCAGGCTATACGGTTCAGCGCCCTTGATTATCTTTTAAAACCGGTAGACCCAGATGAGCTGACCACTGCTGTACAACGACATTTGGAAAAACAGGAATCAGCACAACACAAAAAGGAATTGTTTGACAATCTTGTGAAGAACGTAGAGAAAAAAGAAGTAAAGGATTTTAAAATAGCCGTGCCTTCATCCGAAGGGGTTTATTTTTTTATGATCGATGACATACTTCGCCTTGAAGCCGACAGAAGCTATACTTACATCCACTTGTTGAATAAAAAACCATTTATCGCCAGTAAAACACTGAAACATTTCGAAGATATGCTCGATGAGTTTGGGTTTATCCGCACACATAAATCGCATCTTGTAAATCCAAAACACATCACGAGAATTACAAACGATAATGAATTCGTGTTATTGACGGATGGAAGCAAAGTGGAAGTTTCCCGCAGAAAAAAAGATGAAGTAAAGCAGCAATTAAAGATTCATTGAGTTATTTCCACTTCAGACCTGAAACATGATCAATCAATGTCCCATAGCGTAACGATTGTATCGCTGTTCAAACTTTTAAATACATAAAACAACGGGCTCAATGTTTCTGCATCCTTGCTGTTCTTTACATTTTTCTCTGGCAAACTTTCATCCCAGAGCTCATCGATATCATCATCAGCATCCATAGTATAATAAATCGAATCTTTAAATAGCCGCTTACCATTTTTATCCTTTGCTAATTGATTAAACAGCGGCTGCGATCCATACGCGATAAAGACACAATAATCGCCATCACAGGCAGGCCAATCCCAATCCTGCCAGGTGATCAATGCCGGAGTTGTTTTTTCCAGTTCCTCAGTCTTTTCATTTATTCGTTTCTCAATTTCTTCATCACTCATTGCAGGATTTATTTCACGAAGTTGTTGTTCCAATTCTCCACGATCTCCCTGGCATGTAAAAATATCCATCTCTTTTAGTTCGCCTGCAATAAGACAGTCCGGGCAAATAGCATTGATCTCTTCTTCCCCGGAGAAGAAGCTTCCATCAAAACATTTTCTTTCAAAACCACAAATATCGCAGGCGGCCGCTCCGATAAGATATGTCCCAAATTTTTCGGGTGATTCGAAGTGCTTAAATTTCATACTGTTTTATTTACGAGCCAACATAACGCAAACAAATTATTTCATCCTCAGTCACGCAACAAGCAGTCGTGATTATAGGCTTTTGTTTTGCCTGCTGCCTTTTGCTTCCCGAACACGGCCATTGGTTAATTAAGCCGCCTTTACTATTGCTGCGTGAATTAGTTTTACAAAGCAAATGAAAAAATCAACCTTATCCTTTCTAATTGCTTTTTTTATTATGGAAGTAAATGCACAAATCTCCGATACCACTGCAACCGGCGAGTATTACCTGCGTGGCGTGATGGAAACCGCTTCAGGTTTTAAATTAGATGGCGACGGCAGTTTCCAGTTTTTCTTTTCGTATGGTGCACTCGACCGTTTTGGAAAAGGTAAATGGGTTCAAAAAGACAACCGGGTGTTTTTAAACAGCATTGAAACACACGATGCAGACTTTGCTTTAATCAACTCGAAGAAGACGAGTGAAAAAGGTATTACCATTAAAGTCACTGATCAGAATACAAACCTTCTACGGTATATCTACTGCGAAGTTCAGTCTGGTCACACAAAACAACATGCCAAAGCCAATGAAAACGGTGAATTCTTTTTTACGTTGCAGGAAGTCGACTCACTGATATTGTTGTTTGAATTTTGCCCTGAGAAAGAAACAAAGATTGTAATACCGATGAAAGGAAATAACTACTTCGAATTTCGCATTGAACCCTGGCTAATGGAAGTTTATTTTAAGAATTTCAGTTTGCAATTAAGAGAGCCAGGGTTAGCAGGCGGCCATCCTATCATGGAAGGCAGCGACTATCGCTATGAAAAAGCAGGAAAATAAAAAATACAGGGACGGGCGACATATACCAATCAGAAAGGCTGTGCATAACAGCCTTTTCCTTTTGTTAAACATCTACAGCCTGTCATTGATCGGTTTGTCGCTACGTTGCTGTTTCATATTTTCTTTGTATCGGGAATAACAAATACTGCACATGGAAATTATTTTTATAGCTACATTAATGGAAACAGCACTCGTTGCTATTTTGCTCATTTCTTTTTTTTCACTCCGTTATTTTTTATCAGGAAAAATAAAGCGCAATTGGTTTAATAAGAACAAATCATTGGCCGGTTTCAAGACAGAGAAAGCTGTGATCCTGTCTATTGAGCCTTTAGTAACCACCACAAGCAACTCTAAAACAAAAATTCTCATAAAAGTAATGCCGCAGAACGGGAGAAATTTTGTAACTGAGTTGAAAGAAAAATCGCCTCTCCCGGCATTAAGCGAATTACGTTCAGGAAGCACAATCATAGTGCAATATGATGAAAGCAATACTAAAGCGGTGACGATGGTGAGAGCAAATAGCTTTTAAAAGACTATTTATTCTTTTTAAACGATTCGCTCATTATTCACTTTTTACTTTTATCTTTTATCTTGTCTTCAAAGTATAGCTCTCCAATTTCTTTCCATTAATACCAATCAATACTTTGTCATTGATAATAACACTGCCTCGCACATCTCCCCAAACGTTGAAACCAGATTCATCCTGGTGGATATATTTGAAATTACCCTTCCCATCTCCTTCCAGCAACATGCCATAATTTGCGTCGAATTTGCCTAACCTTATTTTAGTGCGGCTGTTATTACCAAACAAAAGCAAATCTGTTTTTCCATCTTTATTAAAATCAAGTGTATCTATGGCATATACCGGAGAATACTGAATTTCCTGTGGTAACTGGCCGATTGAGAATTTGCCATTTGCATTACTCAGGAAACAGGTTGTTGCCATATAGTTTGCCGTAAGATGTCCTGCTTTTGACAATTCACCGTTTTGAAAAAGTTCATCGGTTGTTATGTCTGCGTAGCTCTTGAAGTTTGAAAACCTTTTTTTAAAGATCGGCATCTGTCCTGCCAGTTCATCTCTTGTAAGATAGGGATAGCGCTTGCCCTGGATATAATAACTAAACACCGGATCAATTGAACCGTTTTTATCGAAATCGGAATAAAATAGTTCGAGCGGTTCTTTATCCGAAGCGCTGAACTGCGTATTCAATCCCATATTACCGATTACAAGGTCGGGTTTGTTATCACCATTAAAATCACCAACCGTAATTTTATTCCACCAACCGGAATAAGTTTTATCCAAATACTGCAAAGTTGAATTTACCAGTTTCCCATTTTTATTACTGAATATCGTTACCGGCATCCATTCACCAACAACGACCAGTTCATTATTCTTATCGCCATCAAGATCAATCCATGCAGCATCGGTTACCATACCAATTGACACAATCTCAGGACAAACACTTGAAGTAGCGTCGGTAAATTTTCCATCACCACTATTGATCAAAATATAACTATGCGGCGTTTCCGGGTAACGACCTGGCACTACCCTGCCGCCAACGAAAAGATCGGGTTTGCCATCACCATTAATATCATTCACTTTTACACATCCCTTGCTTCCGTATACTGCGGGAAGAGTATTGCTTTTAATAAAGTTGCCATGCCCATCATTTAAATAAAGCCGGTCTGCTGTGGTACTATCGAAGGAACCGAAGTTACTATAGCCGCCACTGGCAATGTAAATATCCGGTTTGCCGTCACCGTTAGCATCGAATACGGCGATGTCCGCGTCTTCAAATGATTTGTCCTTCTCGAAAGCTTCTACTTTCTTCGGTGTAAATGTTCCATTCTTTTGTTGCAGATACAAGCTTGTCGGCTGTCCATTTGCGCTACCAATCAGCACATCATCCAATCCATCGCTGTTGATATCTGCTTTTGTGATCTTCGGGTTATTATGAGAAAATTCACTGATCAGCAAAATCTGCCGGTCGAAATCATGCGTTGCAGAAGTAGTAGCTGTGTAATCTATCGGCGATGCGGATGTTGTAAACCACGGTGTATTTTTCTTTTGTTCAATCGATTGAACCGCCGCATCTTTTTCTGAAAGGCGAATTACCTGGTTTACTTTGACATCAGTAAGCTTTTGCGATTTGCCGCTATTCCATACTATCGTTAATGAATCAATTTTATCAATAGCTCCGAGGCCAAAATGAAGTAGTGTAGAAACGGATGAAAGATAACCGCGGGCAGGATTTTGTTCCAGCATCTGCACCTGGCCGTTATAATAGATTTTTATTTTTGCTCCGATCCCTTCTGTGTTTCCGCCATCACCGGTTAATCCTACCTGTAAGAAATGATGGGCGCTATCCTTCTTCGAATCGTTTCTGTAGATGAATGCCGGCAGATTTATATTGTTAATAACAAGATCAAGATCGCCATCGTTATCAAGATCAGCATAAGCAGCGCCATTGCTGTTTGATGTTTCTGTTATTCCCCATTGTTCCCCATTGTTATTAAATGTCCTGTTGTGATTATTTTTAAAAATATAGTTTGTTACATTGGAGGAAGGCATGTGACTGATGATTTCCATCACTTGTTCACGGGTAAGTCTACCTTTCTCTTGTTCATACTCCGTCATGTAATTAATAAAATCAAGATTGGTATAATCTCTGAAATAACCGTTTGTGACCAGCAAATCTTTCCAGCCATCATTGTCATAGTCTGCAAATAGAGCGGACCAACTCCAGTCTGTATTGGAGATACCTGCTATCTGTCCTATTTCACTGAACGTGCCATTGCCATTGTTGGCCTGGAGCATATTGCGCATATACTGGTAATAAAATCCGCTACGTACGGTGAGATCAAATTTTGAGTAGTTATCGGGTGTCAACAATAATTTCTGTCGGTGATTATCCGGCGGCAACATATCGAGTGTGTAAATATCAACCAATGCGTCGTTATCCATATCCGCAACATCATTACCCATTGAAAACTGGCTGGTGTGCCCGATGCATGATGATAAATCATTAGCGAACGTTCCATTCTTCTGATTGATGTATAGAAAATCAGGAACACCATAATCATTCGATACATAGAAATCGGGCCAGCCGTCATTATTGAAATCTGAAATTCCTACACCTAATCCATAACTTAATTCAGAGCCATTTATTCCTGATGTAGTGGTAACGTCGGTAAACTTTCCGTTGTCCTGTCTGAACAACCGCAATCCTTTTTCAAAATTGTCTTTATTAAATAATGCACCGGTACTGGCTACATCCAGCATTGGTAGATTCTTAGGATTATGATGCAGTAAGATCATATCCAGGTCGCCATCTTTGTCATAATCGAAAAAATAAGATTGATTGCTATACCCTGCACCATCAAGGCCATATGCAGCCGCTTGTTCTTCAAACACCGGAACGCCCTGCGCATTGTTACCCCTATTTATAAAAAGCTGATTTCTTCTTTTTTCAGTTGGCATCGTACCAGAATAACAGAGGTAGATATCCAGTTTGCCATCACCGTTAATATCTATTGTATTTACACCCGTTTTCCAGGGACCTGGTCTGCCTCCGGCTCCGGAAGCTGCAGTCACATCTTCAAACTGCATATTTCCTTTATTCAGGTAAAGCTTGTTATCTTTTAAATTGCAGGTAAAATACAGATCAACCAATCCGTCACCATTAAAATCTCCGGCAGCAACGCCACCGCCATTGTAGAAATATTCGTAAAGCAGCACGTTTGTGTTTAATCCTTCTGTAAGTTCATTCACAAAATCGACATGTGTTTCCTGCGGAGAAAGTAATGTAAACAACGTGTCTCCCTTTTGTTTTTTTTCTGAAGGAGTATTACATGCGGCCAGAATTATTGCAATTACTAAAGGGACGCCGAAAGATTTCTTTGACATTGTAACGCGGTAAATTTTTATACAAACGAATATAAATAATCTATGCCAGCAGAAGCTGCTGGCATAGATTAAAAATGAACGAATTAATTATCCGAAAAAATTAATACCCGGGGTTCTGAACAAGCTTGTTGTTTTTGTTCATTTCATCCAGTTTAATTGGCGGGAAATATAGCTTATCATCCCAAGAGCGGTTTTCGACACCAGACTCGATGTTTTGTACAGTGTACGTGTAGTTATAATTGTCTTTGTTGTAACGGTAAGTTGTCACTGTTTTTCCTGGTTTCAATTTACCAGTTACCACCATGATTCTCACTTTTTGTCCGAGGGTTGTTGGTGCGATCATCCACCGGCGGGCATCATAAAAACGTTGTTCTTCAAACATCATTTCTATATTTCTCTCGTTCCTGTAACGGGCTACCAACGCATCACCCGATTCTGTGATCGCCGGCAAACCTGCACGATAGCGTATCTTATTCAACCAGCCTTTGGCAGTTGCTTCATCACCCAGTTCAAGTAATGCTTCAATGTAATTGAACACAACTTCAGTGTACCTGATCTGGATAGATGGTACCTCTTGCTTCTGGTTCATATCGACAATTGCCGGATCATCGTTGGTAAATCTTCTGATGGAATAACCAGTACGTGTTCCATTCCAGTTTTCTATGGAGCTGTTTCTTGTGTCCAACCCAAAATATGTAGTTCCAGAACCTGCAGCGCCCACTTCATACGAACCGAACTGCATTTCTCCATAAGGGTCAGTACCTGCACCATCTGTAGTTCGCGGTTTCCAGGGTGCGCCATCATAGAAGATAGAGGCATAGAATCTTGGTTCGCGATTTTCGTATGGAGCCGCAGCCATTGTTGGATTAGTCCAACTGAATTTGGTACCATCCATCATTTCGTAGCTGTCTACGAGGTTTTGGGTTGGTTCGCTGGAAGTCCATCCGTGATAACCGTTTGTTGTGTTATTTCTTGGATACCATGCTCCCCAGGTGTCTGTCGAAGCGTTGACATATGCCTTGGAAAGTATTGACTCTTTTTCTCCCCCATTTCTTGACAAAGAAACGTCAGTATAGTCTTTAACAGCATCATCGAAAGTAGATGGTGCGCCAAGATCGAGTTTATAACCATATTTACCAAGATCGATTACAGCTTTCGCTGCATCTCTTGCTTTTGCCCATCTGTCTGCCTGGCTACCGCTCGTATAACCCAATAATTCAGGATGTGCATAGCCGGCAATTAATGTAGACTTTGCAGATGCAGTAGGAATGTCGTGTAAATCACTTGCAGCGTATAACAAAACCCTTGCCTTTAGCGCCATAGCCGCGTCTTTTGTTGCCCGGCCAAGGCCAAGCGTTTTACCATTCAATAATAGAGCAGCTGAATCAAGGTCGCTTACGATGCTGTTCACACATTCTTCATACGTATTTCTCTTGATACTAAAATCAGTAGAAGATAATGCATACGTTGATTTAATAAGCGGCACACCTCCATAATAGCGTAACAACTGGTTATAGCAATGCGCTCTCAGAAAATAAGATTCCCCTTTCAAACGATTGACAAGGGTAGCATCGAAGGTTACTGTCGCCAGGTTCTCCAATGCCAGGTTTGTTGCACGGATGCGCAGGTACATTTCTCCCCATTCATACGTGTTATTCACCCATCCAAGGTTTGACGGGCTGATGTTTGCTTCCATGATATCCATGCGACCGAAATTGTACAGTGCATTATCACTTATACAATCCATACTTTCCTGGTTCAGGATACCATCATGATAAACATTATAAATGTCAGTGATAAAAGCTTCAGCGAGGTTAGGATCTGTCCATACCACTGAAGCAGGTGGTTTATCCAATGGTTGTGTATTCAAGAAATCTTTTTTACAAGCGCTGAACACAACCGCAGCGGCTCCAATCAATAAAATATTTTTTGTTAGTTTTTTCATATTTCACAGTTTAGAAAGTAACAGTAGCTCCAACGTTAATTACTCTTGATTGCGGATAGTATTGTAAGCTATTACTCAATGCTTCCGGATCAAAGATTTTTTGCTTAGAGAACGTAGCCAGGTTGAGGCCGTTTACGTAAAACCTCATGTTGTTGATACCGGCCTTCTTACCGATAGCCACCGGTAAATTATATCCAAGCTCTACATTCTTTAACCGTACATAGTTTGTGCTCATCATGTAGTAAGTATTTCTGTTTGAGAAATACTGGTTGTTCCTATCTACGGTACGAGGATCAACCGAACTTGGGTTTTCTAATGTCCATCTGTGATCGTATGTGTACTTCAGATAGTTACCGATGGTACCAGATTCTGTTTGTACAAAGAGTTGTGCGCCCATTGCATTCTGGAACAGAATCGATAAATCGAAATTTTTATACTGCAATCCGATATTTAAACCGCCCTGGAAAGTTGGCGTTAACGTTTTATCAGAACGTACCCTGTCATTACCATCGATTTTTCCGTCGCCATTTACATCTTTGAATTTCATACTGCCTGGGAACAATTTACCAGCGCCACCCACACCGCTGTAATCCAATGTGTTTGCATCTATATCTTTCTGATCTTTGAATACACCATCGTATTGGTATAGCAAGTTGTCATCGGGGCTTGTTACATTATCAGGTATTGGTTTACCGGTTGATAACTGGTAAGCAGGTCTGCCTGGTGTTTCATCCCAGAACAAGATTTTGTTTTTGGCATAACCTCCGTTGATGCTAACATTATAGTGCAGGTCGCCAATTTTGTCCTGGTAAGCAATTTTAAATTCATATCCTTTATTAGCAACCTTACCGATATTTTCAGGAGGAAGTGTTAATCCTGTCGATTGGGGGATAGATGCATTTCTAAACCAAAGAATACCTGATCTGCGATTTTGGAAATAATCCAATTCAACAGTCAACCTGTTATTCAGGAAAGTCGCATCCAGGCCGATATCGTAGTTGTTTGCAACTTCCCAGGTAATGTTTGCATTTGGAATACCATTTTCATGATATGTACTAAATACCTGGTTGTTGATGACATAACCTGTTGGTGTCAAGGCATAGGTCGGAAGATAATT
The DNA here is from genome assembly GCA_049840875.1 of Chitinophagaceae bacterium. Taxonomy (GTDB): domain Bacteria; phylum Bacteroidota; class Bacteroidia; order Chitinophagales; family Chitinophagaceae; genus JAFDYH01. Next base: position 16,053 of record JASGJE010000022.1, read on the forward strand.
ATACTCTACCAATGCATTGTTTACGTAAATAGCATCATTACCCAACTGCCCCCATGAACCTCTCAACTTTAACGTATTGAGGAAGTTTACATCCTTCATGAAGCTTTCTTCAGAAATTCTCCATGCAGCAGTTACACCGGGGAAGAATCCAAAACGTTTGTCTGCAGGGAAATTATACGAACCATCATAACGCCATAAGAACTCGGCGATATATCTTTCTTTATAGTTGTAGCCAACACGACCGAAGTAGTTCAAACGTGCTCTTTCCCATGCTGTACCATTGGATTTTTGATCCACTGGTCCGCCGGCATTTAATAAGTCAATAGCGATTGATGGAAAATATTGACGGTAAGCGTTGAAACTACTGTTGTTTGATTTTTCCTTTGTTACACCAGCGAGGAAAGTAACCTGGTGATCATTGAACTTATGATCATACGATAAAATCGCTTCCAGCATGGAGTTCAATTGATCTTGCGTGTACTGGTTCAATGTAGCCTGTGTCGCTGGTCCTTTCTGAACCTTTTTAAGCACCGGCGTTTTTCCATCGGCTTCGTAGGTTGTATAATCCCATGCGTAGATATACCAGGGCGTAACCCATGTTTTACCTTGCTGGATATATTTATCCAGAGCAACGTTTCCGGTAATTTTCAAACCTTCAATCCAGGGAATATTAATTTCTAATTTTCCATTCGATTGCAGGTAATAACGGGTATCTCTGTCATAACCTGTCTGATTAGTTGTAATGACAACAGGTTGTTCTCCGTTTTCAATATCCGGACCAGGTAATCCGTTAGGCCAGTAAGCCGGTCTGTAAGGATAGCCACGCATCAGCATTCTGAAGATAGAACCAGCGGATTTTGTCGGATAAAAACGATTTTCCTGGCGACCGGTTACTCCAACCGATGCATTGATCCATTTGTTAACCTTTGCATCAAGGCTCATACGGAAATCGTATTGCTTGTACCCTGTTGCTGAATTTTTATATTGTCCATCCTGGTTTTCATAACCAAGGGACACGAGGTATTTAACATTTTCAGAACCGCCCGACAGTTGAACATTGTGACGGGATTGAGGTGACCAATTTTGGAGCGTCGCTTTATACCAGTCTGTATTTGGGTGCCCCCAGGGGTCAGAGCCATCTTTATACTTTTGGATATCTGCCGGTTGAAAAGGAGCCGTAACTTTCGACCCGTTGACAGTGGTATAAGATCCTGTAGATTTAAATGCGCCATTGGCTGCTGCCCATTCAGAAGGACTTAATTTATAAATTTCAATTTCATTAGCCATCTCTGCATATTGAACCGCGTTCAATACTTTAGGAATTGTAGTGGGTTGTCCCCATCCCTGGTTGAAACTGTAAGAAAGCTGTGGCTTACCGGTTTTACCATGTTTTGTTGTGATAAGGATTACACCATTGGCAGCACGTGCACCGTAAATAGCGGCAGAGGCATCTTTCAATACAGACATCGTTTCGATATCTGCGGGGTTTAGACGATCCAAACCACCAGCTCTTGCAGGCACACCATCGATAACGATTAAGGCGTCGTTGCTACCTAAAGAGTTTTTTCCACGGATAAGAATTGATGAACCATCGTTGCCAGGCTCTCCACTTCTATTGGTAGCGGTAACACCAGGTAAACGACCAACCAGAGAGTTAGATAAATTTACCGCAGGTGATTTCTGCAACTCTGCGCCTTTTACTTGGGCAACAGCTCCGGAAATCGTTACTTTCTTTTGTGTGGCATATCCCACCACGACAACCTCACTGATGTTTGAACTGGCATCGTTTGATTGTAATGAAATAGCAAGCGCTGTTTCTTTTTTCAAAACAACAGAATAGGGTTTAAATCCTACCATTGAAAATTCTACTGTTTCACCGGAATTGGCATTAATGGTAAACGTTCCATCTGCCTTTGTAACTGTTCCTTTGGTTGTTCCCTTTACAGAAACTGATACATTGGCAAGACCTTCACCCTTATCATCTACCACACGGCCGCTGATGCCTTGTTGCTGAAAGTAGCCTGGCATTTTGGCCTGAACCTCAGTATTAAAAACACTGACGTTCAGAGTTAATAAAGTTGCAAGTGCAAGACCAGGTGCTTTTAGTCTTACGATGCAGTTGATTTTGTTCATAATTGAGTTAATTAAGCAGTTAAGCAAAGTTTAGTTCCATTTCTTTTTGCATAATTGTTTACGCAAGTGTTGATGATTCAGCCATACTCTTTGAAGTTTGTCTCATTCGTAAATGTTTTGGGTTTGAAATTTTTTTGCTTGATAATCTGCTTAGAAGTCTACTTAATACCTTCGTTTTCTCATTGAAAACTCCCTTTAATAAGAGAACAGGGGTAAGAGCAATTTTGATTTTTATACAGAGTTTTGAAAGTGGGTCGATTTATAGTTGGGAGTGTATGCGAAATGTGTCTAAAGAAACCTTCGCTTACAAAATCAATGATTCCGTCTTTTTTTGTGATATATTCTTCCCTTTCTTTATCTCGTACTAATATGCCCAAAAAAAAGACATCAAGCAATTGCGACAATGCTATAAAGAAGCTTCTCGCTTTTTTTAGCTTATATCTCAGGATGTTTATTTTCAGGTGAATCGTATATGATCTCCCAGCACAGAATGAGAGTGCACTTTTATTACGATAATAGTTTAAACAATCTTTTGATTTATTAACCAATCTATTGTCCTCGGCACTGATACGAGGATAATTGTTCAGTGTCCTGGAAACAATGGCAGGCGATGAGCTCAACTCATCAGCAGTGCGCTGGATCGTCCTTCTCAATAGCAAAGCAGTTATTTGTTAGAAAATCTATCGTTTCCACAATGCTATGTTTTTTAAAACGTCATTCCAAAAAAATGACCACTTTTACAGATTGATAAATACTAATATTCAAATAATAATGATTAATATATAACTATCTTTTAAATATTACATTAATGCGTATAAACATATAAGTAATTTATATACTAAACAGCCAATGTATGAACGTTGGGTAACTAACTAAGTGTTACACTAGTCGTACCTTAACCGATCAACAGAACTAAATTCAATTTTATAAAAGCTGCATGTACATAACAGGATTACCATTTACTCATGGTATACATATATAAGAATTGAAGCATAGAAATGATAGTAACAGCAGATAATAAAATTTATGGAAGGTCTACTTACTATCTTCTTTCAACGAAGATGCTATTCAAGAAAAAGGTATGATTGAATTGACGATTAACGTAGAAACAATTTCAAAAAACAGGAGAAAATTGTGGAGACAATTTGCGAGGTGCAGATAAAAAAGGGAGGGAATAGCTTTCAAGAAACAAGCACTTTTTATGCGAAAAATACAGCTTGTACCAATTAAGTGATTTCCGCTCAAATTGATATTATTAATCTGGTCTTCACCCAGGTTAACTTACAAACCATCCGGCAACTTGAGCCAATTAATTATCACCGTATTTTGCCTGATAAAATTTTATGCAGCACTTATAAATAATCTATGCCAGCAGAAGCTGCTGGCATAGATTAAAAATGAACGAATTAATATCCGAAAACAATTAATACCCGGGGTTCTGAACAAGCTTGTTATTCTTGTTCATTTCATCCAGTTTAATTGGCGGGAAATATAACTTGTCATCCCATGAGCGGTTTTCAACGCCTGACTCAATGTTCTGTACAGTGTATGTGTAGGTATAATTGTCTTTGCTATACCTGTAGGTAGTGACTGTTTTACCTGCTTTGAGTTTACCAGACACAACCATAATCCTTACTTTTTGTCCGAGTGTTGTAGGTGCGATCATCCACCGGCGGGCATCATAGAAACGTTGTTCTTCAAACATCATTTCTATGTTTCTTTCGTTCCTGTAACGGGCTACCAACGCATCACCCGATTCTGTGATCGCCGGCAAACCTGCACGATAGCGTATTTTATTCAACCAGTCTTTGGCAGTTGCTTCATCACCCAGTTCAAGTAATGCTTCAATGTAATTGAACACAACTTCAGCGTACGGATCTGGATAGATGGGATTTCCTGTTTTTTATTCATATCCACGATGCTTACATCATCGTTGGTAAATCTTCTGATAGAATAACCGGTACGTGTTCCATTCCAGTTTTCGATGGAGCTGTTTCTTGTATCTAAACCAAAGTATGTCGTTCCCGAGCCGGCAGCTCCTACTTCATAAGAACCAAACTGAATTTCACCATAAGGATCGGTACCTGCACCATCTGTAGTTCTTGGCTTCCATGGCGCTCCATCATAGAAGATAGACGCATAGAATCTTGGCTCGCGATTTTCATACGGAGCTGCAGCCATTGTTGAATTAGTCCAATCGAATTTGGTACCATCCATCATCTCATAACTGTCAACAAGGTTCTGCGTTGGTTCGCTGGATGTCCATCCGTGATAACCATTTGTTGTGTTATTTCTTGGATACCATGCGCCCAATCATCAGTAGAGGCATTGATGTAATACTTGGCGAGGATAGTTTCATTTTCACCGCCATTTCTTGACAAAGAAACGTCTGTATAGTCTTTAACAAGCATCATCGAGCC
>JASGJE010000023.1:0-25008 GCA_049840875.1 Chitinophagaceae bacterium
GCGAAAAAAATGCTGGTTTTTAATTTCAAAAAAACTTAAATTACAAGTAGTATTCAAGCCCCCTCAAAACTTGTCAACCCGATTTCTTGACCTCTAAATTTTAAACCCATGGTTCAGACAGACATCTCACAGCTTTCCGGGGAGTGTACTACCTGGAGAACAAACCTGCGCACTTACCGCGAAGAATTCACACAAGACAAAATGAAATTGCAGCAGGCTGTTGGACACACTCTCCCTAAAGACAGATTTCAGGATGTAGAACATCTCCAGAATCAATTTCACATCCAGTTGATCAACATTCACGATCTTAAACAGGCTATTAAGGTACACGATCGGAAAGTAAATCTTGAAACAGAGTCCAATCACGGACAAGTACAGGAAGAAACACTGGCCGAGCATGAAAATCTCTTCGAACAGTACCAGGCATTAGAATCTACACTACAGGATCTACGCAGCGAATTCAACGGCTTTCTCGAGCGAACGCAATAGTTAAGTTTAAAAAAGTTTAAAGTTTAATAGTTTAAAGTTTTTGTACCAGGCAGGTACCGGTTGCGCCTTTGAACAAGTTTAGGCTTTGAACTTTATAGAATAATAGCAAATGGATAACCAGGTTTTTAATGACGGGAGAAATTGTCGTCATTATAGCAACCTTAAACTTCAAACATTCAACTTTAAACGATTTAGCTATGCCTGAATTTGATACTTCACACGTAAAAAATATCGTCTTGCTCGGCCATGCCGGCTGTGGCAAGACCACATTGGCGGAATGCATGCTATATGAAGCAGGGCTTATCAGCCGCCGCGGCGCCGTTACAGAAAAAAACACAGTTGGCGATTACCACGAACTTGAACAGGAGCGTGGTAATTCTATTTTTAGCAAACTGATGCATACTAAATGGCGTGGTTACAAAATCAATATCATCGATACGCCGGGTTACGATGACTTTGTAGGTGAAGTTATTTCTGCACTTCGTGTAGCCGATACCGGTATAATGTTGCTGAATGGTGTAATGGGCGTAGAAGTGGGAACAGATATTACATGGGATTATACCGAACAGTTTAAAACGCCGATGATTTTTGCAGTAAATAAGCTCGATGATGACAATGCGGATTTTGATAAAACGGTACGGGAAGCAAAATCGCATTTTGGAAGTAATGTAGTTGTTGTTCAATACCCGCGACAAACAGGTGTCGGCTTTCATGAAATCATCGATGTGCTGCGAATGACAATGTATAAGTTTAAAGATAATGGTGGCAAACCTGAAAAGCTGACCATACCAGACGAAGAAAAAGCAAAAGCAGAGGAGTTGCACAAAGAACTTATAGAAGCAATTGCCAGTAATGACGAATCATTAATGGAGTTATATTTTGACAAAGGCGAATTGGATGAAGATGAAATGAAGACAGGATTGAAGAAAGCGATGATCAATCATGATCTGTTTCCATTGTTTTGTTTGTCGGCGGAAAGGAATATGGGCAGTGGACGACTGATGGGTTTTATTGATAACGTTTGCCCGAGTTCAAATGAAATGCCTGCACAAACAACGAAAAGCGGCAATCAATTGCCTTGCGATGCAAACGGGCCTGCTTGTATATTCATTTACAAAACCGTTTCGGAACCACATGTCGGCGATTTATCGTTTTTTAAGGTTTACTCCGGAACTGTGCGTAGTGGAATGGAATTAGAAAATGAAACGACCGGTGTCTCAGAAAAACTAAACCAGCTTTTTTTAGTGGAAGGAAACAAACGTACTAATATCAACGAGCTGGTAGCCGGCGATATTGGTGCAACATTGAAACTAAAAAACACGCATGTCAATAATACATTGCATGCAAAAGGAAAAAGCATTGAATTAAACCCAATCAGGTTTCCATCACCAAATCTTACTGTTGCTATTGAAACAGTAAAAAAAGGAGAGGAAGAGAAACTTTCACAGGCGTTGCATCAGTTGAGAGAAGAAGATCCGACCATCATTGTTGAATACTCGCCGGAACTGAAGCAAACGTTGATCCATTGCCAGGGTGACATGCATTTGGCCGTAGCCAAATGGAAGATCGAACACCTCTTTAAAGTTGATGTGAAATTTGCAAAACCAAAAATCCCCTACCGGGAAACAATCCGCAGAATGGCGGATGCAAATTATCGGCATAAAAAGCAAAGCGGTGGCGCCGGTCAATTTGGTGAAGTATACATGCGCATCGAGCCCTGGTACGAAGGCATGTCCGAGCCAGACGGATTGAATGTAAGGGGAAAAGAAACGATTGAGCTGGAATGGGGCGGCAAATTGGTTTATTACAATTGCGTTGTCGGCGGGGCGATCGATATTCGCTTTATGCCCTCGATATTGAAAGGCGTAATGGAGAAAATGCATAATGGCCCACTGACAGGTTCTTATGTTCGGGATGTACGTGTAAGCATCTATGATGGTAAAATGCATCCGGTGGACAGCAATGATATATCGTTTAAGATTGCGGGCTTGCAGGCATTCCGGCAGGCATTCCAGCAAGCTGATCCGCAAATACTGGAGCCGATATATACCGTTGAAGTGCTATGCCCCGATGATCTGACAGGCTCGGTAATGGGTGAGCTGCAAAGTCGTCGCGCCATCGTTGACGGCATCGATACTGAAGGTCATTTTCAAAAAGTGCTTGCTAAAGTTCCCCTGGCGGAAATGGATGGTTATTCATCATCCCTGCGGTCGATAACACAGGGGCGGGCAAAATTCAAAATGTTCTTTCATGAATACGTTGCTGTGCCTTTTGAAGTGCAGCGGAAACTGATAGATGATTACAGCAAAACTGCAAAAGAAGAGTTGGTATAACGGATACGAATAATTGTAAAAATGGCCATCATTGATGGCCATTTTCGTTTTTAATCAGCATCATAAATTGTGTAAATCCCGTTGTAGTAGCCCGACTACAACATTTGTTTTTTAGTGTTATTGCTGTAGTAGTTTTGCTGGTTTTACTAACCCGACGATAGTATTTATTCGTTGTTAGAAGAAAATCCTATATGTATCTAATGGCTCAGTATAAAATATTAAGTTTTTTTACGTTTATATTCTGAGATACAACGAATAATATCCGAATGAGCTACCAACTGATCCATTCAACTTTTAGTAGAAGACAATCCTTCAAGCGCCTTTCCCGGCGATATTTAAAGGATAGTTTTTTCACCTATTTCGCTCATTTCGTTTTTTCGGTGTTGTCTCAAAACCCGGGGCGGGCTTATTGTCGCTACGGAATGCCGAATATCCTTCATTCCTGATATGAAACAACTGCTTTTTGCGAAAGGATTAATTATTCAGAAAAGGATTCTTCTCTTTTTCTCATTTGCCCTGCTTAGCATTATCCTGTTTGTACGTCTTGTATCAGTATTCAGCGCCGATTCCACTTCTACAGAATTTCTCGTCAATCATACTTATGAAATTATAAAGCATGTTGAAAATATCAAGTCGTCGGTTGCAGAAAGTGAAGCTTCAGCGAAAAGTTTTATACTGACACATGATCCCCGGTGGGAACAATTGCTGGCCGAGTCGCAGAAGAAAACGATCCAATCGCTGAGTGAAGCAACAATTCTTATTAAAGATTCTGCACAAAAAGCAAAACTGAAAGAACTTGACAAAGCTATTCATGCGAAAATCATATTTGAACAGAGCATCGTGAACGATACAGCTAACATGATTTCTGTATTAAGAAGAACAGGGTTTGATGACGAAGGCAAAACAATTTCAAATACTATTCAGTCATTGTTGGATGAATTCATGCAGCGACAAAACCTGTTGCTTGAAGAACGTTCGCAGGCCAGCTCTCACGCTAAAACAAAAGCGTTAACAACGTCGATCATAGGCCTTGGCCTGTTTTTCATTTTTATTACCGGTACGCTATTCCGGTTGAATAAAGATATCAGCGGAAGAAAAAAGGCAGAAGCAGGAATACGGAAGAGTGAGGCCAAATACCGGAAGTTGATAGAAGAAGCCGGCGTTACGATGTTTACCTGTAATCTGCAGGGAAAGTTCACTTACGTGAGCAGTCATTGTGAATCGCTTACAGGATATACTATAGAAGAACTAACCGGCCAGCATTTTACAATTTTAATACCCGGTGAATGGATTCAGACGGTGGCTGTAAACTATCAGCAACAATTGATTTCGCTGGTTCGTGAGTCTTCAATTGAATTTCCCATTCGTAGAAAATCGGGTGAACAACGTTGGGTAGAACAGCATGCTGTTTTATTACATGATGATATCAGTGGTCCGCTGGCGTTTCAATGTATCGTAAAAGATATTACTGATAAAAAAGAAGACGCCTTAAAATTGAAACGATATGAAGAATTGACACAGGCTTTGCTTAACAATACGAGAGAAGGTTTTTTTATGATCGATCGGGAATACAAGATATTACTGATCAATAAACAAGCTAGAGAAGGTATCACGGCGCTATCTGGTAAAGCGGTTGATGCAGGTGATGATTTCCTGCAGTTCGTTTTGCCACATGAAAAGGACTTGGCTTTAGAAAACTTCAGCCGTGTATTTAATGGCGAAAAGGTAGAGCATGAATCGAACTATCAAACCCAGTACGGACCGCAATGGATGTTGATCAGCCACTCCCCGGTAAAAAATGAGAACGGAATTGTAACAGGAGCTGCAATTGTCACACACGATATTACGGAGAAAAAAATCCAGGAAGAAAAACTGAAAGAATCAGAATTCCGATTCAGGGTTACACTTGAAAAACTGGGAGACAACGTATGGGAGCACGATTTCAAAACAGGTGAAACTTATTTCTCAAAAACGGCGTTTGATTTTCTTGGTTATAATGCAAGCGACTTCGCCAATAATGTAAACCTCTGGTGGGAAAGCGTATATAAAGATGACTTATGGATGCTGGAAAAAAATGATCGTGGGTATAAGAACGGAACCGCTTCTTCTCATTCGCTGGAGTACAGAATGATTTGCAAGGATGGCAGCATGAAATGGGTATTAGATCGCGGTGTTGTCGTTGACAAAGATGCTGAAGGAAGAGCGTTGCGAATACTTGGTACGCATACAGATATCACAAAGCTAAAACAAGCCGAAGATAAATTAAGAGAATCTGATCAGAAGATAAGAGCGATGCTGGAAAGCACAAGAGAAGGGTTCTTTATGATAGGTCATGATTTCAGCATTATGATGATGAATGAAGTAGGGAGAAAAAACATTAAAATGCTGACTGGCAAAGATGGTAAACTGGGTGATAACATTCTGGAGTTCGTAGCGCCGGAGCGTAAGAAAATCTTTACCAATATTTTCCAGAAAGTAATGGATGGCGGCATTCATGAAGCAGAAGCAGAAATTGATGGGGCAGAAGGTACGCGATGGTTCCATTCCAGTTACTTCCCGGTATACAATGAAAAAAATAACATTATCGCCATTTGTGCTTCCACAAAAGATATCACGGAAAAGAAATTAGTGGATAATGCTTTGTCGAAGATCAGGGCGGAGCGTGAAGAATACCAGTTCCGTTTGCAGTCAGTTCTGGATAATACGCCATTGATCATTTTTATCAAAGATCTTGAAGGAAAATACCTCGTGGTGAACAAGTCGTTCCGGGAATTTATAAAGTTGAATGATGAACAGATTATCGGTAAAACGGATTTTGATATCGACACTCATGAGCAGGCAGTCCGCTATATGAAAGTCGATCAGGAGGTAATCAGGACATTGAATTCTGTGGAGCTCGAAGAAACAATTCATCATGAGAATGGCGATCAGAATCTCCTCATCATTAAATTTCCTCTATTTGATAAAAAGAATAGAATCTATGGTGTTGGCGGTATTGCTACAGACTTTACTGAAAAAGTGCAGTACAGGCAAAAATTAATCGAAGCAAAACGAACAGCGGAATCTGCGGAGCAATTGCAGGAGCAGTTTCTGGCCAATATGAGCCATGAAATCAGGACGCCGATGAATGGCATTATCGGGATGACCAATATTCTGATGAACACAGACATGGATGCGAGCCAAAGAGAGTTTGTAAACATTATCAAACAATCGTCTGATAATCTGCTATTCCTTATTAACGACATTTTGGATTTATCAAAAATAAAATCCGGAAAACTGTCTATCGAGAAAATTCCGTTTCGTTTGCACGAAACCATGGACGCGGCATTGTTGCCATTTGGAATGAGAGCAAGAGAGAAAGAGATTGGATTTAATTGCACTATCGAAGAAAGCATACCATTTATGCTGGAAGGCGACCCTTATCGGTTAAATCAGATCATCAATAATTTATTAAGCAATGCATTGAAATTTACGGAGCAAGGAGCAATAAAAGTTTCAATAAATAAGCTACAGCAAGAAGGTGATCAGATTAGGATTGGTTTCCGGGTAGATGATTCGGGTGTGGGTATACCAACGGATAAACTTGACAGTATCTTCAACAGTTTTGAACAGGCCAGCAGTTCGACTACGCGGCGTTTTGGTGGCACCGGTCTTGGATTGGCGATTACGAAGCAGTTGGTAGAAATGCAGGGGGGACATATTTCAGTATCAAGTACATTTGGAGAAGGCACCTCGTTTAGTTTTGAAATTCCTTATAAGATTATTGAGACACAAATGCGTCCCGAGATTGTAAGCAGTGCAGCTTCACAATCGTCCAATGACCTGGCCGGTAAAAGGATACTTGTAGCCGAAGACAATGAAATTAATCAGAAAGTTATATTCCATATTCTGAAATCAGAAGGTATTGAAACAACGATAGCGAATAACGGACGTGAAGCAGTAAATCTTCTTGAAATCGGGCAAGAGTTTGACCTCATTATTCTTGACCTGCAGATGCCGGAGATGAATGGCTTTCAAACGACAACTTATATCCGTCAGAAATTACAATTGAATACACCAATCATTGCCATGACTGCGAGTGCCCTTCGCAATGAGAAAATGAAGTGCTACGAACTGGGAATGAATGAATATTTAACCAAGCCATTCGCGCCGGCTGAACTGTTTAGAGAATTGAGAAGATTTTTATGTGGAGGAAAGACCAGCAGCAATAATCAAAAGCAGGTAGCTGTTGATTCAGGTAACGATTTTTATAATCTTTCGAATTTGTATGAAATGGATGACAACCAGTATTTCTGCGAAATACTGGAAATATTTCTTGAATCAACGCCAACGCTGATTGCAGAAATTAAAGAGGCAGCGTTGTATGAAAACTGGGATGTTGTATATAAGAAGGCGCATAAAATGAAAAGCAGTCTCGGCATTTTGCAGATGAACCATTTACTCGAATTGGTAACAACGATTGAATTGCAGGCAAAAGAACAAAAGGAAACAGATAAAATTCCAGCGGAAATAAAACAATTAGTTGAACAATACGCATTGATCCGCCCGATGATAGAAGCGGAATTGAATTCGGCAAAGGCCGCGACTGTTTAATCAAATTAATGAAAACTAAAAATAACGTACCAATGAGAATACTAGTAGCAGAAGACGAACCGATCATGTTGAAAACGATCGAACTCCGCCTGAAAAAAGATGGTCATGAAGTAATCATAACTGATAATGGCCGTGAAGCTATGGAACTGATCGATCGTCAGAGCCCTGATTTGATTATTACTGACATTATGATGCCTTACTCATCAGGCCTCGAAATAGTTGGTAAAGTAAAACATCCGGCACATCGCAAAGTGCCGATCATCGTATTGAGTGCGATGGGGCAGGAAAACGTGGTGCTCGAAGCATTTAATCTTGGCGCCGATGATTATATCACTAAGCCATTTAGCCCAAACGAACTGTCAATGCGGGTAAAACGACTGGCACAGTCAGCGTAGAAAATAGTAAAACAGTCTTGCGTGACCGTTATGGATCATTTTAACGTGATATTTGACAACAGCGGGGTTCTTCTATATGCCCTGGTGGAGCCAACTCAGCTATGGTTGGTGGCCACTCTGCTTCTTGGTATTATCATTCTATTGACGTTATTTATTTTTATTCATCTTAGTCGCTCGTCTGCAAAAGGAAGAAAGAGACGAACATTAGAAGAGCAATATGTTGAATTCATTGGTAGCCTGGCAATATGTGAAGGGCAGCAGGAATTAGATCAGTTACTTTCAGAGCCGGAGATAAAACAGAAACTTCAACGTTGGTTGTCCGGATCATATTCACGTTATATCCTGGCGAAGGAATTAGTAACAACTGCAAAAAGCATGAACGGCATTGCGGCTAAAAATATTTGCTGGTTTTATAATCAGGCAACTTTGGATAAAGATGCGCTTGGTCGGCTGAGAAATGGAGAATGGCATATAAAATCAAAGGCAATACAAGTGCTGGCTCAGATGGATCAAAAACAGCATATCGCCCGTATTTACAGGTTGACCAACGATAAGAATGAATTGGTGCGCAATGAAGCCCGAATTGCGGTGGTAAAACTTACCGGGTTTGCAGGTTTACGTTTTCTTGATGTTATTAGTTACCCACTTACAGAATGGCAACAACTTTGCTTGTTACATGAATTGGCGCACCAAAAAAACATTTCTTTTACTGATATCAATCGTTGGTTGCAATCAGCAAATAACAGTGTTGTGGAATTTGCCCTTCGTCTTGTAGATACCTACAAAGTTTATGATCTGCATGACGAGGTTATTAAATGCCTGTTACATCCTTCCAAGGATATAAGAAGCAAAGCTATTCGTGCTTTACAGGAGATTCACCGTGATGATACGGCACAGATATTGGTAAATCATTTCGAAAAAGAGGATGAAGAAATTCAGTTGAATATTCTTCAATCACTTTCTCATACAGGGACAGAGGCTGAAATTAAATTCCTTTCAAAAACGCTGAATCATTATCGGGACGATTTTAAGATGACGGCTGCAAGGGCTATCAGAATGATTAAGTCTGATGGATTAAAGATTGTGGAGCAGGCAATCAACATTTCTTCTACGCCGTGGTCGGTATTGTTTCCTCAATTGCAGAAGGAGGAGGCAATATGAGTTGGCAGGAGATCGCATATGATTTCTTCACCTATGCCGTATTGATTTATTCAATAGTGCTGCTGCTATTCTATCTTTTTATTGCAGTTTATTCGATTGGCGAAACCAAAAAATATATCCGGAAAAATAGTTTTACTGATTATTCTATCATGGCTGTATCAGAGAATACACCATCTATCAGCATACTCGCACCTGCTTATAATGAAGGAGCGACGATTATAGAAAATGTTCGTTCATTATTAAGCATTCACTATAATAATATGGAGTTAATTGTCGTGAACGACGGCAGTAAAGACGACTCTTTGCAAAAATTAATAAACGCTTACGAACTTGAAAAGACGCCGCAATTAATAACGGAATACATAGCAACAAAGCCGGTGAGAGCGGTATACAAAAGCACGAACCCGGTGTATAAAAAATTAATTGTTGTTGATAAAGAGAATGGAGGTAAGGCAGATGCATTGAATGTAGGTGTAAATGTTGCTCATAATGAATACATCGTTTGTATCGATGTGGATTGCATATTGGAGCAGGATGCGATGCTTAAACTGGTGAAGCCGTTTTTAGAAGAAAAAGAAAAACGTGTGATCGCTACGGGCGGCGTGGTACGAATTGCTAATTCATGCGAAATAAAAGATGGAAAGATTACCAAAATAAATTTGCCGGAAGATTTTTTGCCGAGGGTGCAAACGTTGGAATATATCCGTGCTTTCTTATTGGGACGAATGGCATGGAGCCGTTTGAATGGATTATTGCTGATCTCTGGAGCGTTTGGCGCATTTGATCGTGATATAGTTATAAAAGCCGGTGGCTATAATCATCATACTGTTGGTGAGGATATGGAATTAGTTGTACGCATGCGCCGCTATATGGAAGAACAGAAGTTGCCGTATAAAGTTGCTTACATTCCTGATCCTCTTTGTTGGACAGAAGCGCCATCATCATTTAAGATACTTGGTCGCCAACGTAATCGCTGGACGAGAGGAACGATTGAAACATTGAAGATGCATCGCAAAATGTTTTTCAATCCGAAGTATGGAGTGCTGGGACTTGTTAGCTATCCCTACTGGTTCTTCTTTGAATTTATGGCTCCGTTAATTGAGTTCACCGGGTTTATAGCGTTTTTATTTTTCGCACTTATGGGCCTTATGGATTGGTCATTCTTCTTCGCCCTGGTGGCGTTTATCTTTTGCTTTGGGTTTTTATATTCTGTCTTCGCAATTTTAATGGAAGTACTCACGTATAACCAATATAAGAAGCGAAAAGATATTTTCAATTTACTTCTTACTGCATTTTTAGAACCTTTTATATTTCATCCTTTCGTGGTGTGGTCTGCAATTAAAGGCAATATCGACCTGATGCAAAAAAAGAAATCATGGGGAGAAATGACAAGAAAAGGTTTCGCTACCGCAAATAAACCTACCTGATTCTATGGAATTAACACAAGCATTACCGCATAAACAAAATTTACTGAAGGAGAAAGTTCAGCTATATCTTCCGTCCTATAACGGAATACTCATTGGTTGGCTGATCATTTTTTTAATGATGAGAGTTGGAGAGATTGTCATTAATGGAATAACACATCAATTTCCGGCAAAGACTTTTTTTGTATTACTAATATCAATAGCCACTGAGTTATTTTTTGTTTGTAAAGCCGGTGTTGTTTTGTTTCCTCTTTTTTTCTTATAAGTTTCGTTTCTGTTAAAACAGCAAGAATTGTTTTTTTAATAATCGCTGTGCTTCTTGTTCTTGGCTATTTCGCATTGATGCAGTATTTCAACAGCACCTTGGTGCCGCTCGGCGCGGACTTATATGGCTATTCATGGAAAGATATTCAGCAAACCGTCGGAGCGTCCGGCGGATTGAATGTTATAACAATTGTTCTGATGTTGGCTGTCGTGTTTTCTGTTTTTGCAGTTGATAAATGGCTGACGAAGAAATTGACACCAGGCTTGAAAGAGGCCTATCTTGTGGGATCATCTATCCTGGTTATCGCGCTATTATCAACAAACCTGTTGAATATTCAACCTTCTTTTGAAAAAGAGTACGATAATAATATCGCTAAAAATAAAATCAGCTATTTTATAAGTGCGTCTGTTGATCACTTTTTTCCCACGCACCAGGATGTCGACATTTATGCCGACAATTATGTTGACAATTCCTTTTCATCATTCAATTATTTGGATGAAAAGAAATTTCCTTTCCTGCATGCGGATAGTGTATCGGATGTTTTGTCGCCATTTCTAAAATCGTCACAAACTCCTCCAAATATTGTTATCATTCTTGTGGAAGGATTAGGCAGGGCTTTTACAAACGAAGGTGCATACCTCGGAAACTTCACGCCGTTTCTTGATTCATTATCGAAGCAAAGTTTGTACTGGCAAAACTTATTGAGCGGCGGAGGAAGAACGTTTGCTGTATTACCAACCGTTACCGGCTCATTACCGTTTGGTAAAAATGGATTTAATGAAACGAAAGACAATATGCAGAAGCATTTATCGCTTCTGAGTGTGTTGAAAAAGAATGGCTACTCCACATCTTTTTTCTATGCGGGTGATGCATCTTTTGACAATATGGGATTTTACATGCAGCAACAGGGAATCGATGGCATTTATGATAAAGGAACATTTCCTGCCGGATATGATTTATTACCGGCTAACAATGGATTTACATGGGGGTACGGTGATAAAGAACTTTTTCGTTATTTCCTGAACAAACAACAACCTGCAGTCAAACCATCTGTGCAGGTTATGTTGACGGTGTCAACGCATAGCCCGTTCCTGATTCCTGATCAATCATATTATGATCAGGCATTTGAAAAAAGAATGACTGCGTTGAATTTTAATGATGATCAGAAAAAAGAACACAGAACTTACCAAAAACAATACACCACCATTCTTTATGCAGATGATGCGTTGAAAAATTTCTTTAAAGAATACAGCAAACGACCTGACTATAACAACACGATCTTTCTGATTACCGGCGATCATCGTATGCCGGAAATACCCATGGCAACAAAGATCGATCGATATCATGTACCACTGATTTTGTTTTCTCCAATGTTACAGCGCACCGGAACCTTTCAATCCATTTCAACGCACTTTGATATTACTCCAACGCTATTGGCGTATTTACAAAAGAACTATAATGTAAATGTTCCATGGCCTGCTGCCTGGGTTGGTAGTGGATTAGATACGACGAAAACATTTCAGAATATTCATGCAACACCATTAATGCAAACCAAAACTGACCTTATTGATTTTGTGATGGGTACTTACCATCTTAATGGTGAAGATCTTTTCAAATTGAATAGCAACATGGGTGAAGAAAAAGCAGACGATCCGGCAATGAAAGAGAATCTCAGAAATGCATTCACCCGTTTTCAACAAAAGAACAACGAGTTTATAAAAGGAGCGGGGTTAATACCTGATTCGTTATATACAAAGTATCATCCTTAATTTAATCCCCGTTTATAACTGTCGGAAAGGATAGTTGTAATTAATGGTCTGTAATAATTCCAGAAGAAACTTTTTCGTTCCATTGGATCAGCTTCATTATAGAAGAAAGATTTAAAGAATGAGATACCTTTAAAGTAAGAGCTTCCGATTGAAACGGGATTATCACAAAAATCAGCGCAGAAATAATAAAAGCTGTAATCTGTTGAAATATGTTGTATTACTGCAGGGAAAAAAGAAGGTATGCCATGTTGCTGCAGTAATTGGGCGCCTTTATCATTCACGTCAATATTAAAATGAGCAATTGCCTGGTTGGTTGAGCTATCATTGTTCATGATGTCGAACCAAAACGTGTATTTTATTTTCTCCGGTAGATTGTAATGCGATCGTCCTGTTGCGGTGGTGATGATATGCGGTAACGGGTCTTTCAAATGAGTATTATCCTCAATAATTACCACCTCGTCTTTATTACTCACAAAAGCAATTCCGGATTTTGTAAAAGGCCAGTGATTGTTATTCTGTTGCAGGTAATTATTAATAAGCCAATGCGGTAATTCTTTATTTACAGTTGTATCGAGCGATTCAAAATAGCGACCGATCCAGCCTGTCCATTGCAATGCGAAAAGCTTTTCAAATTGTGCACGGATATCCGGTTGGGTCGGAGAGCCAATACTGTTGAACTCAGAAATAATCAGTTTGTGACTGTCTTTCATTTTCGCGAGCAGGTTAATATCTTCTTGGCTCATACCACCATATACGATACCTGATCGTTCAGAGACGTTCTTTCCTTTATACCATTCGTTGTTGAATACGCCATAGGTATCTGTAAAATAAACAGCATTGCAATCGTTCGTCAATTGTTTCAGTTGTTTATCATTGAATCGTTCAAGGCCTTTTATTTTAAACGTCTCTTGCTTCAACGGAAAGAATCCGAAATAATCTTTTGAAACACTATAAAGCTCTGAACTGGTTTTTGTGTATCGTTCGTGATTTAAGATCCAGTTGAGCGAAACATGTTCCTGGCCTTTTGTAGTGATTTCAGTTTTATCTACAATTGCCATCACTAATTTTTTCTTAGGAGTTAGTAACCAGGCCAGCCACATCCACAAAGGCAGTAGCAGGATAGCGATGATGACTAAAAATATTTTTCGCGTCTTCTTCTTCATTGTTAAAATCTTCTTTGATAACCGATTGAAATATTTACCTGGTTATCTCTTGTTTTCGGCTGGTATTCCACATTCGCATAAGCAGCTCCGATATAAAAAATATTCAGCTTCTTATAGCTGCGGCGGTAACCAACCGAAACTTTCTGCGTTTGTAATTTATAGTTACTGTTTAACTGTAGTGATTGACTTTTATCGTCCGGAGATAGGCCCGAGCCAATAGAGAAACTCAAGTAATCGTCGGCACCTGAAAAATAATAGCGGGTACTAAAAGAATACGATTGGGAAATACGATCATCGTCCGGCGTAACATAGGCTCTGATATTGAACCAGAAATTTTTATAGTACTTACCGACTGATCCGGTGTAAATCCAGGTATCATTATTAAAATTGAGATACCGGAAGCCTGCATCAGCTTCAAAACCTTTTGGAAGGTTCGCATACAGCGAAAAGCCAGATCGAAATTTTGGAAAAATGGGTAAGTCAGGCGAATACCCGACATTGACATAAGCGTACAGGTTCTTTGCGATATGCGGATAAGCATCCGCTTCGAATTGTACCCCGCTTGTTCCAAACCGGTTGCCATAATTTACACGTCCGATAATTGAACCAGCCTTTGTCTGCCGACTATAATCAATGCTGGCAAGATGCCATCCCTGGTCAAATTGTTTTTGGAAGTACGTGTAATCGTAAGAAACGCTGACCTTATTTTTTGCACGGTAATCACTGATTTTTTCGCCAAGACTACGTGCATCAGATTTAGTCTTCGGGTTTTGCTCAAGGCTGTCAATAATCACCAATGCATCTTTATATTGCCTTGTTTGTACAAGGCATTTGGCTTTTTGTAGCAAAAGATCTGTTGATTGCGGATTGTACTGCAAACCTTTGTTGCAATAATTTATTGATTGCTGATAATCGTTGGAGAAATAGGCGATGCTTGCAGCCGCCACAGCAGCATCTTCGTGCGATGGATTTGCCTGGAGGGCATTGTCTAAAACAATCTTTGCGCTATCTGTAAAATCACTCCAGTAATATAATCTTCCTAGAAAAACCTCGATATCGGTATAACCCGGGTTCAATGCCAATGCTTCGTGACAAATTTTAATCGCGGTCGGATAGTCTTTATTATCAAAAGCCGTTTTACGGGCTTTGACAAATAGCTCATCAGAAGAAAGGGTTTGCTGGGCAGAAATTTGCGTGGTCGCTGCGCCAAGGAGCAATATCAAAAGCAGTGAAATGTTCAGTTTTTTCATTGGTATCGAAGTCTCGAAACTTCCCGCTAGGGCGGTACTTGGTAATAACGCTTAGAAAGGCAAAAGATTGGATTGATCGGCATTTTTTCTGGCTAAGAAATTGAGATTTTTAGAGCGTTTTTATTGGAGTTATGATAATGACCACATGATCCATAAAAACCCTCTATCGCAGGACAGTTTGACAGCAAGAAAGAGTTACTTTGGTCAGGTTTGGATGAAGCAGAAACTGAAGCGATCGTACGGCTTAATAAACATGTATTTTCTTCAGTTTACTCTAAAGACTTACTTAAAGCTTTGCTGAAGCCTGATATGCGCAAATTGGTTTTTAATAAAATAACGGTTGTTGTACTACTGATCGTCGCTGCTATTTTTATTTTCATAAACCTGGGTTCTGTGAAAAAGCCTGAAGCGATTGCAAAGCTGGAAAAATCGTTGCCCGCTGTTATCGATTATAACCTGCACGTCAAACCGATTCTTTCAGATAAGTGCTTTTTGTGTCACGGCCCTGATAAAAATAACGGTCAGAAAGCAGGATTGAATCTTTCAAACAGCGAAGGAGCGAGAGCGAAATTGAAAGACGGAACACACGCTATCGTTCCCGGCAATCTTTCAAAAAGCGAACTATACAATCGCATCATTACGGCCGACGAAGATTTTATGATGCCGACAAAAGCATCGAATCGAATATTGACTGATTACGAAAAAGCAATTCTCACAAAATGGATAGAGCAAGGTGCGGAGTATAAACCGCATTGGGCATTTATTGCACCAGTTAAAAAATCGTTGCCAGTAGTAAATGATAAAGCATGGCCGCGAAATGGTATTGACAATTTTGTATTGCATAAACTTGAGGAAAACGGCTTAACACATTCGCAGGAAGCCGATAAAGAAACATTATTGCGGAGAGTAACATTAGACCTTACAGGATTGCCACCAACAGTTGAAGAAACGGATGCTTTTATTTCTGATAAATCACAGGACGCTTATGAAAAAGTAGTGAATCGTTTATTAGCTTCCCCACACTACGGTGAAAAGATGGCTGTAGACTGGTTAGATGTATCACGATATGCAGACACACATGGTTACACTGTTGATCGATACAGACCAATGTGGCCGTGGAGAGATTGGGTGATCAAATCATTTAATGAGAATATGCATTTCGATCAGTTTATCACCTGGCAATTAGCCGGTGATTTGTTACCAAATGCTACACGGGAACAAAAATTAGCAACTGCGTTCAATCGCAATCATGCGCAAAATATGGAAGGCGGAATTATTAATGAAGAATTCAGAAATGAATATGTGGTTGATCGTACCAGTACAGTGGGAACCGCGTTCCTCGGTTTGACTGTTGGTTGTGCCCGTTGTCACGATCATAAATTCGATCCTGTTTCACAAAAAGATTTTTATAGTCTCTATAGTTTCTTCAACAATGTTGATGAAGCAGGTCAGATATCATTTGATAATGCAACGCCGGGCCCTTCAATGATGATGACAACTGCTCACCAGGATTCTGTTCTTGCTTACCTGGAAAAACGGGAAAAAGAAGTGAGTGATTCTGAACAACTCATTGAACAAAATGAAGAAGCGTCATTCATACAATGGAAACAAAAGATCGCAAGCAAAATTCCATTTGATTTGAAAAACGGTTTACAGGCGCATTTTACGTTTGATGAACTGAAGAATAGCGCTTTTGTAGATAAAGTAAATCCAAAAGTTATAGGGCAGGTGGCAGACGCTACAATCGTACCCGGAAAGTTTGGCAATGCTTTTAAATCGAATGGGGATGATATTTTGAAACTTGGACAAACGGGTGTATTTGGAAGATTTGATCCTTTCTCAATCAGTTTATGGATCAATATTCCGAAAGATGTAAACAAAGGTGTGATCTTTCATAAGGGTGATGGCGATATTACCTATGCGTTTCATGGATATTATCTCAATCTGAGAGAGGGCAAAGCAGAATTTCAAATGGCACATACATGGCCATACAATGATTTTTTAAAAATTACAGAACAATCATTGCCAAAGGAAAAATGGATTCAACTAACGCTGACCTATAGTGGTTCAGGTAAAGCAGAAGGAGCGAAGTTGTACATAGATGGTAAGGAAATGACGATGCTAACTGAAAAGGATAACCTTTATAAAGACATTTTATTTGACCGTAAAGAACAACCGGGTTTACAAATAGGAGCGGATTGGCGTGGTACGGGTTTTAAAAATGGATTGGTGGACGAATTATTTGTCTATTCGCGTGAATTAAATCCCGCTGAAGTTCCATTATTGATGCAATTATCAGAAGGAACTGTCAATCAAAATACGGTTATCCCTGATAGTGATCTCCGCAAGTATTACTTTTCAACAGTTTCAACCGCATGGCAACAAAAACAGCACGAATTAAAACAATTGCAGGCTGAACGAAATAATGAAACAGCGCCTATTACTGAGATAATGATTATGGAAGAGATGAAGCAGAAGCGGCAGGCGCATATCTTATTGCGCGGCGCATACGATGTGCCTGGTGCTGAAGTCAACCCTGATGTGCCTGCTTCAATTCTTGCTTATCCTGCAGGCTTACGCAGAGATCGATTGGGCCTTGCACAATGGTTACTCAATCCTCAGAATCCGTTGACTGCAAGAGTAATCGTAAACCGATATTGGCAAACCTATTTCGGAACAGGCATTCAAAAGAACGCAGATAATTTCGGCAATCAAGGAGGAGTGCCTTCCAATCCTGAGTTGCTCGATTGGCTTGCGGTTACATTCCGTGAGTCGGGGTGGGATATCAAAGCCATGCAAAAATTGATTGTGCTGTCTTCAACCTATCAACAATCATCGTTTGCCAATCCATTATCACTGGCAAAAGACCCGGAAAATAGTTTGTTGTCGCGCGGCCCTTCATTCCGGCAAACTGCTGAAATGATAAGAGACGGCGTATTGACAGCAAGTGGTTTGTTATCTGATTCAATCGGCGGACCAAGTGTGAAGCCTTACCAACCGCCGGGTTTGTGGTCTGTAAATAGCGAAGAATATAAGCAGGATTCAGGAGTCAATCTTTATCGCAGAAGCTTATATACATTCTGGCGCAGAACGAATCCGCCGCCTTCGATGAACACTTTCGATGCGCCATTGCGTGCCAGTTGCGTGGTACAACGGCAAAAGACAAGTACACCGTTGCAGGCATTGGTGTTGTTAAATGATCCACAGTTTATTGAAGCATCGAGAGTTTTGTTTTACCACGCGATCAAAAAATATGGTTTAATCAATGACCAGGTTGTTTATAGTTATCGTGCATTGACAGGCAGGAAGCCTGTGCAAAAAGAAGTTGATATCCTGGTAAAACTTTACAATACTCAACTGGAAAAATTCAAAGCATCGCCGGAAAAAATGAAAGGATGGTTAAATGCTGGTGAGTATAAGATAAAAGACAAAGTAGATCTAAAACAGGTAGCAGCAGGAACAGTAGTTGTCAGCACGATCATGAACTCAGATGCGTTTATAACAAAGCGATAAATAGAATGAATAGCGAAAAGTGAATAGTGAAAAATGACGACCAAAACCCGATAATAATTAATTGGATGCCACAACTTATAGCCTAATGCCTATAGCTTACAGCAACCCCAAAGAAGTGTTATGAACAAAGAAATTCAACAACTCATCACAAGCAATATCAACCGGAGATTATTCCTGCAAAAAGCAGGTTTAGGTCTTGGTGCTGTTGCATTGGGCTCTTTGATATCCGGGCAGAGTGGTTTGTCAAGTGTGAAGGCAAAACATATTGCTGGAGGAAGCGGCATTCTTGGCGCACCGGATTTTCCTGCAAGAGCAAAGCGTGTTGTTTATCTTTTTCAAAGCGGCGGCCCCTCACAATTTGAGACATTTGAATACAAACCAATGCTGGAAAAAATGCACGGCCAGGATTTACCCGAGTCTGTTAGAAAGGGACAACGTCTAACCGGCATGAGTGCACAGCAATCTGCGTTACCGCTAGTAGGCTCTTCATTTAAATTTGAACAACGAGGTAAATGCGGAGCTTGGGTAAGTGAGCTTATGCCTTATACTGGTGGTGTGGCCGATGATCTTTGTTTTATTAAATCCATGTACACTGAACAGATCAATCATGACCCTGCATTGACGTTTATGCAAACAGGTAATCAACTGCCTGGCCGGCCAAGTATGGGAGCATGGATTAACTATGGGTTGGGTTCAGATAATGAAAATTTACCTGCGTTTATAGTGCTGGTATCTAACAATGCGCCAAAGGATCAGCCGTTGTATGCCCGTCTTTGGGGCAACGGTTTTCTGCCATCAAAATACCAAGGAGTGCAATTCAGGGCGGGAGCCGATCCTGTTTTGTACCTGAGTGATCCTGAAGGATTCAAAGCAGTGGACAGGCGTGAAATGCTGGATGCTTTGAAAGAATTGAACCAATCACAAATGGAGACGTTTGGTGATCCGGAAATCAACAATCGCGTTGCGCAATATGAGATGGCATTTCGTATGCAGGCTTCTGTACCTGAATTGACTGATATGTCCAACGAACCTGATTGGGTATTTGATCTGTACGGACCTGATTCAAAGATACCTGGTACATATGCTGCAAACTGCTTGTTGGCAAGAAGATTGTTGGAAAAAGACGTAAAATTTGTTCAGCTCTATCACCAGGGTTGGGATAATCATGGTGGATTACCACATTCTATCCCCACTCAATGCAAGGCAACTGATCAGGCTTCTGCAGCATTGGTACAGGATTTAAAACAACGAGGATTACTGGATGATACTGTCGTTATATGGGGCGGTGAATTTGGTCGTACAAATTATTCACAGGGAAAGTTGACAAAGGATGATTACGGTCGCGATCACCATCCACGCTGCTATACCACATGGATGGCTGGCGGCGGTGTGCAGCCCGGGCTCACATTCGGAGAAACAGACGAATTTGGCTATAACATAATTAAAGACCCGGTTCACGTTCACGATTTCCAGGCTACATTATTATACCTGCTGGGAATCGATCACGAGAAGCTTACATTTGATGCAGAGGGTAGAAGGTATCGCCTTACCGATGTTGAAGGAAAAATAGTTAAAGGGATTATCGCTTAATTAATTTATAAATTGTCGTATGAAAAAAACAGTCAACCATCGCCGTGAGTTTATCAAAAAGACTTCTATGCTGACAGCAGGAGCTATTGCCGGTTTTAATATTATCGGTAAAGCAAGTCCTGGCGATGATGGCATCATCGGTCACAATGGCTTTCGATATAAAGTAAAAAAAGATTGGGGCAATCTTGATCCGGCAAAAACACCGGTATTCAATTGCCACGAAATGGTGCAGGATTCAAAAGGCCGCCTGGTAATGGTGACAGATGAAGTGAAAAATAATATCATCGTTTACGATAAATCCGGCAAGCTGCTTGATTCATGGGGTACAAGATATCCGGGTGGCCACGGGTTAACACTTGCACCGGAAGGAGGCGAGGACTTTTTATTTATTACAGACTGCGGTTATTATTTTGGAAAAGATGAAAAATGGCATGCACAGTCCGGCTCGATATTTAAAACAACAATCAATGGCGACTTG
Source organism: Chitinophagaceae bacterium (assembly GCA_049840875.1). GTDB lineage: Bacteria > Bacteroidota > Bacteroidia > Chitinophagales > Chitinophagaceae > JAFDYH01. The sequence goes on from JASGJE010000023.1 coordinate 20,424, forward strand.
TTATTTGCTCTCGGTCATCCATACACGATAGGCGTTTATAAAAAAGAAGAGAAATTTCAACCTACCGAAGTAGCCGTTGCTCCGAATGGTGATTTTTACGTAGCAGACGGATATGGTTCCGACTATATCATTCAATACAATCACCAGGGAGAATATATCCGGCATTTCGGCGGTCACAATAATGCAAATCCTGATCATAATCTCGACAATGCACATGGGGTAACCGTTGATCTTCGTAATCCTGCATCTCCAAAATTAATTTGTACATCCCGCAATGAAAACGCGTTTAAGATATTTACTCTCGATGGGAAATATCTTGAAACTGTAAAATTGCCCGGGGCTTATGTTTGCCGCGCTGTCATCCGTGGTGAAAATCTTTATGCCGGTGTTTGCTGGTCAAATTTCAAAGAGACAGGTAAAATGAATGATGGGCGTTCAGGATTTGTAACCATCCTCGATAAGAATAATAAATGTATTTCAAACCCGGGCGGAACAAAGCCCGACTATAAAAACGGCGCTTTACAGCCACTGTTCATGGAAGGAGATATCTTTTACCATGGTCATGATGTGTGCGTAGATGAAGATCACAATGTGTATGTGTGTCAATGGAACGCTGATAAAACATACCCGGTAAAACTGGAGCGGGTTTAGAAAATTAATTAACGATGCACACTGACTGGTCTCAGTTTATTGGAAGGTTTCATCCGTTACTTGTTCATCTTCCCATTGGCATTTTATTGTTTGCCGCATTACTAAACCTTATTGCGAATTACAGAAAAAGCGAGGGTCTGAATTTCGCTGTATCGATTGCTCTATTGATTGCTGCGGTAAGCGCAGTGGTAGCAATCATTTCCGGTTTGCTGCTTTCATCTGCTGACGGGTATGATACGTCTACACTTAATACCCATAAATGGATTGGTATCATCACTTCCGTTCTTGTTTTCATTATATGGATAATAAGAAGAAGTAAAACGAAGGATTTTATCTTTCTCCGTCTTCAATTCAGCAATTGGCTTTTATTGATTTCAATAGTATTGATCGCTATCGGTAGTCATCTTGGTGGAAAAATGACGCATGGTGATGGATATCTTACACGCTACATGCCCGCATGGCTCAAAGGAATTTTTTGCGGAGGACTCCAGGTTAAAGAACAAAAGATTTTGCCGCCATTAGATTCAGTTATAGTTTACCGTGATATTATTCAACCGATACTCACTACAAAATGCGTCAGCTGTCACAACGAAAATAAACGCAAGGGTGAATTGGATTTGTCAACCATTGACGGAATCCGTAAAGGTGGAAAAAGCGGCAAAACGATTGTTGCCGGCGATCCGGAAAAAAGTGAATTGTTTTACAGAATCACACTGCCTTCATCAAGTTCAAAATATATGCCCGCCGATAATAGTTTCGGGCTAACGCCAATTGAAATAAGTTTTATTCAGCAATGGATTCAACACGGCGCTGATTTTGCCAAAAACGTTACACAGGCAAATGAAGATGAAAAGACGAAATATCTCATTGCAAGCTACCTCGGTATCAGTGCTGAAAGCGATAAAGAAATAAAGCTACCTTCTGTAATGCCTGCAGATTCAGTCGTTGTACGACAACTGCAGGATGCAAAAATCCTGGTGCATCCGCTTACTTCGAAAAGTAATTTGCTCGAGGCGTCTTTTGTGATGGTACAAAATTTACCCGCGAATGAGATCACATCGTTGCTTCAGAAACTACTGGCTGTAAAATCACAATTGTACCGGCTAGATGTCAGTAATTGTAATCTCAATAAAGACGCTATAAAAACTATTGCGGAAATGCAGCGGCTCAACAAGATCGAAATTCAAAAAGCCAACCTTGCTGACGAAACGTTAGAGCCAATATCAGCTATGCAGACATTGGAATTCCTGAATGCGGGTCAGAACCCGATTACAGATAAAAGCTCCGCCACTTTTCAGAAAATGAAGGCACTCAAGAAGCTAAATCTTTGGAAAACAGGGATCACAGAGCAGGCTGCAAAAAAACTGGAAAGTCAGCTACCGGGAATTACAATAGAAAGATAATATCCCCAAAACTCGTTAATTTCACACGGCTGTTCCTGGATAAGTTGTATAATAGTTTTGTAATTCAACTCTCTGTTCCTACCTTTGCGCTCCCAAAAACCCTTCGATTAAATTCAGGGTTTATTATCTGAAGAGGCCCTCTAAGGGTTCGCCCGGTGGCGAAACGCCTCAAGGATGTAATTCAAAAGCATGTAAAATGCCTAAGGTAAAAACAAACTCCAGCGCAAAAAAACGCTTTAAAGTGACTGCGACTGGAAAGATCACTCACCAGAAAAGCTTCAAACGGCACATTCTTACTAAAAAATCAACAAAGCGCAAACGCAACCTCCGCATGGATGGTGAAGTAGCAAAACCAAACATGAATTTTGTGAAACGTTTATTACGTCTCAAGTAATTAATTCCAGGTTTTGAATCCGATAACTATCGGTTTTTGATTTTTTAATTTTTTAAATAATTTAAGATATGCCACGTTCAGTTAATTCGGTTGCAAGCAAAGCACGCCGTAAAAAAATATTAAAACAAGCCAAAGGTTTCTACGGTAAACGTAAAAACGTTTATACCGTTGCCAAAAACGTTGTTGAAAAAGGGATGACCTACATGTTTGTAGGCCGCAAATTGAAGAAAAGAGAATATCGCTCTTTGTGGATTGCACGTATCAACGCAGCAGTTCGTGCAGAAGGAATGACTTACTCTGAATTCATCAATAAGTTGAATAAAAAAGGAATTGAGCTCGATCGTAAAGTATTGGCTGATCTTGCAATGAACAATCCTGAAACTTTTAAGAATCTTATTGATTCTGTAAAATAGCACACACCACAATTAAAATAACAACCGGCATTGATTTATCTCTGCCGGTTTTTTTATGCTGTTCAGGAAGTTTAAAATGGCCTGATTGCTGTTACCAGAAATGCAGAACAAAAAATCAGTGATAATATTTACTACCGCAATACCCTTGTGGCAATTCTCCAATGGCTATCGCTATATATTACTCACTTTGTAAATCGTCTTCTGTGTATAAACCTCTCCAGGTCGTAAAATTGTGTTTGGAAAAGAAGGGATATTTATAGCATTAGGATGTGCCTGTGTTTCAAAACAGAAGCCTGAATATGGGGCATATTGGGTATTGTTTTTACCAACTACAGCGGGTATCCAGATACCTGTATAAAAATGAACGATCGGTTCCGTTGTTGCCACTTCCAATTTGGTATTTGATTCATCTGACCAGGCTTCCGCAACCCATGCCAATTCTCTTTCTTTCTTGTTAACTACGAAACTTTGATCGTATCCTTCCTCATTACCCCATCGATCGGCCATACGATGTGCTTCACGAAAATCGTATCGTGTTCCGGATACATTTACCAGGTTGCCATTGGTTGTAAGATTTTCATCCTGTTCCAGTATTGACGCAGCATTGATCTTTATAAATTGATTATCTACACGTCCATTACCGTTATCCAGGTTGAAGTAACTGTGGTGTGTGAGATTAACAGCAGTGGCTTTATCTGTAGTCGCAATATATTCATGGCTCAGTTCATTGTCATCATTTAACTCGAAACGGATTGACACTTTCAGGTTGCCGGGATATCCTTCTTCGCCATCCGCGCTGGTTAATGATAGTTGAAGGAAATTTACTTTATCATCAAATATGTCTACATTCCAAACCTTCTTATCAAAACCGGTTACACCACCGTGAAGATGATCGGTTCCTATGTTGAGTGGCAACTGGTATTGAATGCCATCAATTACCATTTTACCGTTTTTTATGCGATTGCCATAGCGACCAACTGCTGCTCCAAACATTGGATAGGTCTTTAAATATTTCTCGTCCAGATAATCTTCAGGCTTATCAAAACCCAGCACAATATCATTTATGGAACCATCTTCTTTGATTATTCTAAATGAAAGCAGAATGGCGCCATAATTTGAAATAATAGCTTCAGTACCTTTTTTATTAACTAACCGGAAAGTACTCACTTTTTTCCCGCCAAACTTATGGAGAGGGCTTAATTCAGGTTGCATAGATTGTCTATAAACTAAAATGGTATTCTTCAGAAAGAAAATGTTCGAGATCTTTTAGCAAGGTGATTTGATTAAGACCACGATCAAAGTTTTGCTCTGCATAACTGATCTGGTAATACGTATCATTGTTCAGGTAGTCTGCAATAAACCGAACAGCCTGCATATAGATCATTATCAACCCGGCGCTATGGATATATTTCTTTTCTTCACTGGTTAAATAATTATTCATTACCTCGAGATAACCATTCACAATGGCTTTGTAAAAATCTTTTCGGATATGCAGGTTTACAAAATCAGTATTGTGTTCGTCACTACTGCACGCCATGGATCGTATCATATCGCCTAAATCGGAGAAAAAGTAGCCAGGCATCGTAGTATCAAAATCGATAGCACAAATAACACGACCGGTTTTTGCGTCAAACAATACATTGGCAATTTTCGCATCGTGATGCATTACACGGATTGGGAAATCTGCCGATTGCGTAATGCGGTTATAGAAATCTTTATACTTT
>JASGJE010000024.1:0-64186 GCA_049840875.1 Chitinophagaceae bacterium
GAAGGAACAGGCAAAGCGCGGCCCTGGCCGTCGATCCAAAACCAGTTCGGCCTCGTCGCGGTCGTCCGATGACGACAGCCAGCCGCCCGGCGCCTTGCCGCCAGTCCGCAATCAACAATGCGGCATTTGAGCGGTCAGCTCGTAGCTGCCGATGCGGACGCTCAACAATGCCTTCATCCAAAGTAACGTGTGGCTGCGCCGGCCGTCATAGACCTTCACGTCGCCAAGGCAGCGCCAGCGCGACGGCTCGCCATAGGCGAACGGCGCTGATGGGATCGAGCGCATCCTCGCGCGCCTCGTCGGGAATGGGCGTGCGGATCTTCGACTTCCAGCGAGGGCGTGATGATTTCGGGGTTCGCGTCGGCGCCCGTCCACACCACGCGCGTCTGGCGCGGCGCGCCGTCATCGAGATTCCTGGTCTCGAAATCGGTCGGCACGATGATGCGGCCGGGAAAGGCGCCGGAAGCCGTCGCATCCAGCGTGAGGCTGCCGAAGAGGTCGGCGAGACCGGTATTCTCGCCCGTCACGCGGATGGTGTAGCGGGTGTCCTCGATGGCCGCGTCGACCCGCGCATAGGCGACGGTGAAGCCCATCGCGCATCTGGTAGTCGAGCGTGAGGGTCTCGGCGGACGCCGCGCCGGTGAGGGCGGCCAGCACCAGCGCGGTGCGCGCGCCCCGCACTAGAGACGCCCGACGCTCGTATAGCTGAAACCGCGGCTGCGCATGTCAGCCGGATCGTAGATGTTGCGCAGATCGACCACCACGGGCGCGTTCAGAAGCGATTTGAGGCGCGTCATATCGAGCGCGCGGAACTGGTCCCACTCGGTGAGGATGACGAGGCCGTCGGCGCCATCAGCCACCTCATAGGCGCCGGCGCGGAAATCGACGCCGGGAAGCAGCGGCTCGGCCTCGTGACGGCCTTCGGGGTCGAAGGCCTGGACCTTCGCGCCCGCCGCCTGCAGCGCGGGCACGATGGCGAGGCTGGGCGCATCGCGCATGTCGTCGGTCTTGGGCTTGAAGGTGAGGCCGAGCACGCCGACCGTCTTTCCCTTCACGCCGCCCATCGCGGCGATGATCTTCACCATCGCCAGCTTGCGGCCATCGTCGAGGCGACGGTCGCCTCGATGAGCGAGACAGGGCTGCCGGCATCGCGCGCGGTGCGGACGACATTATCGGAAAGCACGAGCCGCCATAGCCGGGGCCGGCATGGAGGAATTTCGGCGCGATGCGCTTGTCGAGGCCGATGCCGCGCGCGACCTGCTGCACGTCTGCGCCCAGCGCTTCGCAGAGATCGGCCATCTGGTTGATGAAAGTGATCTTCATCGCGAGGAAGGCGTTGGCGGCGTACTTCGTCAGTTCCGACGTGCGGCGCGAGGTGAAGAGGATCGGCGTCTCGTTGAGGAAGAGCGGGCGGTAACCGCCACATCAACCCTTGCGCGCGCATGTCTTCGGTCCCGACGACGACACGGTCGGGGCACTTGAAGAGAAAGTCCTCGATGGCGGAACCTTCGCGCAGGAATTCCGGGTTGGAGACGACGGCGAAATCGCCATCGGGGCGCACGCGCCTGAGGATCGCCTCGATCTCGTCGCCGGTGCCGACCGGCACGGTGGATTTGGTGACGACGACGGTGAAGCCGGTCGGATAGGACCGGCCGACCTGCTTCGGCGGCGGCATAGACATAGGTCAGGTCCGCATGGCCGTCGCCGCGGCGCGAGGGCGTGCCGACGGCGATGAAAATGGCGTCCGCGTTCTTCATGCCGGCGGCTTCGGTGGTGAAGGCGAGCCGGCCTTCGCGCACGTTGCGGGCGATGATCTCGTCGAGGCCAGGTTCGTAGATCGGCACTTCGCCTTTGTTCAGGCGCGCGATCTTGCCGGCGTCCTTGTCGATGCAGACGACGTCGTGGCCGAAATCGGCGAAGCAGGCGCCGAACGAGGCCGACATAGCCCGTCCCGATCATCGCGATGCGCATGTCTGTTCCCTAGCCTTGCGGCGCGGGATCGTTACGCGCCGGATGGGCGATGCGGTGCCGCTTCAGGCGGTCTCCGCAATGGTCTTGAGATCGGAGTGAAGCGGCGCGAATCCGAGGGTCGCACGGGCGCGTGACGGATCGGCGACAAGGATGTTGGGATCGCCGGGGCGGCGCGCGCCTTGGGGGCGGGGATCTCGCGGGCCCGAGGCGGCGGCGACGGCTTTGAAATCTCCAGCACGGAATAGCCGTGGCCGACGCCGAGATTGAACGCGCCGGGCGCGCCGCCGTTTTCGAGGTGCAGGAGCGCCAGAACGTGCCCTTCGGCGAGGTCCGTCACATGGATATAGTCGCGGATGGCGGTGCCGTCGGGCGTGGGGAAGTCGCTGCCGAAACCTGGAAGTCGTGGATATAGCCCTGCAAGGCCATCATGGCACGGGGGATGAGGTGGGTCTGGGCGGCGCGTTTCTCGCCGATTTCGGTCTCCGGGTCGGCCCCGGAGGCGTTGAAATAGCGCAGCGCCACGGCCTTCACGCCATGGACCGCATAGTCGGCGGCCATGCGTAATCACTTCATCTCTTTCAACATAATCTCCATCATTCTTTGTCCATTTGAGTAATGTTACTTCACTGATTGACTCGCCAACTGTCGGAACTTTTATATCTACTGCCATAAAAAGCTTTGAGTGCTGCAATTTCGGAAAAAATACACAGATTTATTCAATTGATTGAAACCCAAAATCTCAAGTTCCTGTGTTAATTATAAACCTTGAATTTGCTTGTTATGATATAATCATGCTTTATTTATAAAGTACATAAATCATAAGCAATAAAAAAGCCACTTACTTAACGTAAATGGCTCTGAAAATTTTATTTTAAAAATTATACTCTGAAATGTGCAAATGCTTTGTTTGCCTCTGCCATACGATGAGTATCTTCTTTCTTTTTGAAAGCGGCACCTTCACCTTTTGCTGCTGCTACAATCTCTCCGGCTAATTTATCAGCCATGCTACGACCGTTTCTTTCGCGGCTATAGCGAATAAGCCATTTAATGCTTAATGAAATCTTTCTGTCAGCACGAACTTCGGCAGGAATCTGAAATGTCGCACCACCGATACGACGGCTTCTTACTTCAACAGCAGGCGTAACGTTTGCCAGCGCTCTTTTCCAGATTTCATATCCATCTTCGTTAGTTTGTTTACCCACTTTTTCAAGTGCAGTATAAAAAATGGTGAATGCACCGCTTTTTTTACCCTGCCACATCAGGTTGTTTACAAAACGGGTAACCAGTTTGTCATTATACCTGGGATCAGGTGCTAACGGAAGTTTTTTCGCTTGTGCTTTACGCATCGTTCTCTTTTATTAAATTAACTCGTTGTTGTTATTAACGATTAGCGCATGCTTAGCTTTAATCAGCGCTAATCAGCGTTTTATTTTTTAGCCTTTTCTTTCTTTGTTCCGTATTTAGAACGGCTCTTCTTACGATCTTTCACACCTGCAGTGTCTAATGAACCGCGAACAATGTGATAACGTACACCTGGAAGATCTTTTACACGACCACCACGGATCAACACGATAGAGTGCTCCTGAAGGTTATGCCCTTCTCCGGGGATATAAGCGATCACCTCCACTTTATTTGTCAACCTTACTTTCGCCACTTTACGAAGCGCTGAGTTTGGCTTTTTAGGAGTTGTGGTGTAAACACGAGTACATACACCACGGCGTTGCGGGCAGCTATCCAGCGCCCTTGACTTACTTTTCGCCCTGATGATCTCTCTTCCTTTACGTACTAATTGTTGAATAGTAGGCATTCTTAACCTTTATTTTTGGGACGGCAAAGGTAGGGGACTATGCGCAAAATGCAAAAAAAGGGAATGGCTATTTGGTAAAATTCTTATGGAAAGTGTTTTTTACACAAAATATGGGGCACATCATACCAGGTAAGGGCCGTTTGAATTGATGGTTAATGGTTAGATTGCTATCAATCAATTTTTTGCGTTTACTCGTCTATCGGCAACATCTCTTTAAATTACCAGTACTGAAATCCTTTCAACTCTGCTACTCTTACACTTTCCACATCCAATCATATTTGTCAGCACGTCTTCCTTCACGAATATCTGTGATCCAGGTTTTTAAAGTTGGCGCAATTTTCCAGGTTTCCGTATCGAAATGAATAATATAATCCTTGTATTTTAATTCCTTAATCATGCTGATCGTAGCAGCGGTACCTGTTCCGAACATCTCCTTCAACCTGCCTTTTTTATGAGCTTCTATCACTTCATCGATATTCAGTGATCGTTGTTCTACCTTCAATCCCATTTCTTGCAGGAGCACGATCGCACTGTCCCTCGTCACGCCTTCCAATATAGTCGACTCTTCCAATCCCGGAGTTATCGCCACATCATCAATTACAAAAAAGACATTCATGGTGCCTATTTCCTGCACATTCTTATGTGTAGCGGCATCTGTCCATAGAACCTGATCGTAGCCAAGTTCTTTTGCAACAGCAGAAGCTTGTAAAGCTGCGGCATAATTACCGGCCGTTTTTGCGAAGCCAACACCGCCTGGCGCAGCACGAGTATATTTTTCTTCCACATAAATGCGCATGGGCGCACTGTAATAGGGACCAGTTGGGCTAAGCAAGATCAGGAATTTATAGCTGTCAGATGGTTTAACGCCAATTACTTCATCAGAGGCAAACATTACCGGGCGGATATACAAGGAATAATCTTCTTTATCCGGTATCCAGTTTTTATCAATTGCTACCAGTTGCCGCATACCCTCCATAAAAAGATATTCTGGCACCCGTGGCATCTGCATTCTGTCTGCAGAAATGTTGAATCGTCTGAAATTATCTTGGGGGCGGAATATAAACGCATTGCCTTCTTTATCGCGATAAGCTTTTATTCCTTCAAAAATTGACTGGCCGTAATGCAGCGCTGCCAGTGAGGGACTCATTAATAACGGTTGAAATGGTTTGATCTCTATATTTTTCCATTCACCGTTTTCGTAATCAGCCTCAAGCATATGATCCGTAAAATACCGGCCAAACACGAGTTTATCGAAATTAGTTTCTTTTAATTTGCTTCTTTCCGCACGGGTAAATGCAATGTCAGTGCTCGCTATCATAATAAAGCTATTTTTGCATGGCAAAGAAACAAAAAAATAGCGAACAGTTTTTTCTAACCCTTCTGTTATTCAATGAAATTGAGTGAACTGCAATTGCCATCATCAGTCATATCCTCGTTATACAATAAAACGTTGATCGAGACAGATGAAAAACAGCAAATAAAATCACCGGTAGTTGAACCAGGTGATAGGTCTATCACCAGCACTATCCAGACTACAGAGAACACAATAAAATTCCTGGGAGAAAACCGGAAAAATATCCTGATCGCGGTCTCGTCTTCAACTACAACTTTTTTGCCTGATGAAGATTTGTCCTTTCTGACGAATATGTTAGGAGCCTGCAAACTTGGTATTGCGGATACAGCGATTATCAACCTGAACAACATCCAGGCGCCTTCTTATAAAACTATTTTTGAAAAATTAAACAGTTCAATAGTACTCCTATTTGGAATAGAGCCTTCAGCATTGAACTTGCCGGTAAGCTTTCCGCAATTCCAGGTGCAATCATTTAGTAATTACACATTCCTTTCAGCACCTTCTCTTAGCGAAATAGAACAAGACAAGATGTTGAAAAGCAAGCTTTGGGTTTGTCTACGCAGAGTTTTTAATGTCTGATCATTTAATACTTTCTCATTATCTTGGCCGCATGAAACTGATTTTTGCAACTAACAATGAGAACAAGGTCGCAGAAATAAGATCAATTACAGGGGGGAAGTTTGACATTCTAACGTTGAAGGAAGCCGGAATCAACATCGACATTCCCGAGCCACACGATACATTGGAAAAGAACGCATCTGAAAAATCATATACGATTTATAATCTTACACAGACAAATTGTTTCAGTGAAGATACTGGGCTTGAAGTGGAAGCACTTAACGGTGAACCCGGCGTAAAAAGCGCCAGGTATGCCGGCGAACATCGTTCTTTTGAAGAAAATATCGACAAACTACTGTACAATCTCGAAGGATCAACTAACCGCCGGGCACGATTCAGAACTGTGATCTCTTTGATTATCGACGGTAAAGAAACTTTGTTTGAAGGTATTGCCGAAGGAACAATAACCACAAACCGGCGTGGCAAAAACGGCTTCGGATATGATCCCGTTTTCGTTCCGCATGACTCTGAAAAAAGTTTTGCCGAACTCTCGATGGATGAGAAAAATAAATTCAGCCACAGAAAAAAGGCTACTGAGAAGCTAACTAATTTTTTAAAAAGCCTGGAAATAAACCAACAAAAGTGAGCGGTGAACGCAACCATATTATCGGTGAAAGCGACTTAATACAAGGATGCATAAATGGCGATAGACGCATGCAAGAGGAGCTTTATCGTCGTTTCGCGCCAAAAATGTATGCCGTTTGCCTTCGTTATGCGGGCAAAGCAGAAGAAGCAGAAGACATTCTGCAGGAAGGTTTTATCAAGATATTTAAGAAACTTTCGAGTTTTCGTGGTGAGGGCTCTTTTGAAGGATGGATCAGGCGTGTTTTTGTAAATACATCGATTGAACATTTCAGACGAAAAAATTACCTGCAACCTGTAACTGAAAAAGAAGAAGCAACGATTGAAGGCAAATATCTTTCCGTGCTGGATAATCTTGCGGAAAAAGATATATTGGGTTTGATACAGGAACTTTCACCCGGATACCGTACCGTTTTCAACATGTATGTTATTGAAGGTTACACGCACAAGGAAATAGGCGATATGCTGGGTATCAGTGAGGGTACCAGTAAATCTCAATTATCAAGAGCAAAAGTCATTTTGCAGGACCTGGTAAGAAAATATATTGAACAGAAAGATGGGGGTAAATTGAAGTCATGAGCGAATGGATTGATAAAATAAAAAATGCTGAAGTTTCACCACCTGAAAACGTTTGGGAGAAGGTTTCTTCTTCTCTCGATGAATCACTACATGGTCTAAAATTCCCGGAAACTATTTATGAACTTGAAACCACCCCTCCTTACGGCGCCTGGGATAAAATCAAAACTTCGTTAGAACAAGATGAGGCACCTGTAATCAGGATGCAAAAACAAAAATCATCTTCTTTTCTCAAATATGCGGTAGCAGCCTGTATTATAGGATTACTTGCGTTTGGAGCAATACGTTTTTTTAATATCGGTACAGACAGAATTGATGCTGCTGCAGGAGCAGGCATCTCTAATTCTGACAGTCAGTTAAAGGCAAACACATCTGCTTCAAATCAGACGTTGAAGTCAATCAATGATTCAGACGAAACAGATATCGAAAAGACTAAAGGAACATATGCCGTTCTTGACACCCGAACCAGGAACCTTTATCATTTACCTGCACAACTATCAAATTCATTTAGCAATTCCTTCATTCAAAAGACTTTCCAACTACAGTATCCACATCGGGCGGCAGTGAGCGATATTTCATCGGATAACTCAGGAGAACGGTATCTGATGTTTAAAAACACTGAAGGTAAATTTGTACGTATCTCAAAAAAGTTATCGGATTTGTTTTGTTGTGTAAGCGGAGAAGAAAAGGACAAAAACTGTACTGATCAGTTAAAGAAATGGCGCGAAAAAATTGCCACCTCAGCATTTGTTCCATCGCCGGATAATTTCATGGATATTCTCGACCTGGTTACATCGTTGGATGATACCAGGAACTAATTCCCCTTCCCTATTTTTGCCCAAACTCTGCGTATGCCAAGAATCAAGATCGACTTGCCAGATACCTTTAGCTTTTCTGCAAAAATTCCTGTTCGAATTACTGATATCAACTATGGTGGCCACGTTGGCAACGATACTATCCTGTCTATTTTACATGAAGCAAGAATACAGTTTTTGAATCATCATGGCTACTCTGAGCTTGATTGCGGCGGTGCAGGGTTAATTATGAGCGATGTTGGCATTGAATTCAAAAATGAAGTTTTTTATGGTGATACAATCGTAGCATCCGTAACAGCAGGCGAGTTTTCAAAAGTTGCATTTGAAATTTATTATAAATTGGAAAAACAAAAAGAGAATGAAATGGTTTTAATAGCCGCGGCGAAGACGGGTATGGTGTGTTATGATTATAGAAACAAAAAGATTGCAATTGTACCCGATGAAGTAAAAAAGAAATTAACGGTGAAATAAAAACAGCATCATTTCATCGAATAGCAATCGGTAGCAAAGTAAAATTACAGCCTTAACTATTCCATATTTTCCAGCTCTCTTCCGCCTGAATTATCAACATCTCCATTCCATTCAGAATTGCGGCGCCTTTCTCCTCTCCCTTTTGCAGAAAAAGTGTTTTAGCTGGATTATATATCAGATCGTATAAAAGATGATTCGCAGACAATGCTTCATAAGGTATCGGTGGGGCCTCGTTTATAGTTGGATACATTCCTACAGGTGTTGTATTCACTATCAAACTATACTCTTCAACTATGGCCGTTGTAAGTTGTTCGTACGTGAGATGATCCATGCCTTTCTTTCTTGACACATAGTTGAATTCGATCTTTAATTTCTCTAATACAAATTCAACGGCTTTTGCTGCACCACCAGTTCCTAATATCAAGGCTTTTTTATGATAAGGTTTGAGCTTTGTCAGAAGTGTCTGTTCAAAGCCAACTACATCTGTATTGTATCCCGAAAGCCGGCCATCCTGAATTTTAATACAATTACAAGCGCCAATCTTTTTTACAGCATCTGATTGTTCGTGCAAAAGTGCGACTATCGATTCTTTGTGAGGGATAGTAACATTTAGTCCGGCCAGTTGAGGATTATCCTTTAAAATCTGAGGTAATAAGTCTATAGACGCAATCGGAAAATTTTCATAGCGATAGCCAGTCAAACCCAGTTGCTCAAACTTATCGGAGAAGTATTTTTTAGAAAACGAATGCGTTAACGGGAAACCGATTAAACCATACAGTTTCATCAGGCCTGATCTTTTTTAAGATAAAGAAAAAAAGTGTCGCCGCGTAGCCCAACACGCATGGCTTCCATTGCAATTACTTCAGTCGGCGCAATATTGCCAAGGTTTACATTACAGCCCAGCAATTCAATAAAATAAAGCTGTTGTTCTTTTTGAGGCGCCTCCCAGATTATTTTTTCGCCTGGGATTTGTGTTAAGATCTCTTGTACGAGACCTTCTCTTACTTCCCCGGTACCACGATAAATACCAACCGTTCCAGCTTCCCTTGCCTCCGCAATTACATACGAAGAACCAGCACTCAATTCAGCCCGCATCAGCTCTATCCATTTGTAGGGGGGAATAATGTGCGCTGCGTCTTTGCTGCCCACCTCGCTCAGTACCGTAAAATTTGCAGAAAGTTTTTCGATATAACCGCATTTTTCAGAATGGGGAATAGTAATCGAACCATCACTTACCTCGATATACGAAATGCCATAATCCCTGCATACAGAAAGATAATCGTCAAACTGATTCCGGATCAAAAACGCCTCGAACAACGTACCTCCGAAATAAATGGGAATATTGTAAGAACGATAGATTTCAAGCTTTTTGGTGAGGTTAGGTGTTACGAAAGAAGTTCCGAAACCAAGTTTTACAATGTCGACGTGAGGATGCGCTACGCTTAAAAAATTCTCAGCATCATTCACACTTAAGCCTTTGTCCATTACCATTGTAATTCCACTCAGCCGAGGCTTTTGATTACGCTCAGGAATCTGTGTCAGATTGAAATTCATCATAATTAATACAATTAACTGCTCATTTATAAATCCGTTAAGGCAGGCCAGCGCTATTTGCAATCACCTTTTCAATATCAACTACGATTGACGCTGTTTGGTAAGCGGGCAAAAATAGTAAAGATTGCTATAGAAAAGATGACTCTAAAGAAAACTATCATTAAGTAGAGGAACAGGCTACATTAATCCCCGATCTGATAAAAATTATTATCGGGATAATGCAGAAACTTCATTAGAAGCACTCTCGCAAAATCAAATAGACTTATTATTCTTATACTTTACCAAAAGGTCTACGACCGGCTGATTTTGAAGTATCGAGGGATTTAACGCAATAAAATGTTTTAAAAGTTTTGGCGCTTTTTCCATAGCCCTCTCAAGGTAAAGAATAGCCTCTTTTGATTTGCCCATCGCAAAAAGAACCACGCTTTCGTAAAAAAGAAACAAAGGCTTACCATTCGTTATCCGGAGGGCAGCCTGAATTTGCAGAATCGCCTCATCATAATATTCGGCTTTGTATAAACAGCGTATCAATGCTTCCCATCCTGATTTGTTTTTGGGCCGTATCCTCACGGCATTTGAAAATGCTTGTATCGCCTCCTTTAATTGTTCCATTTTAAACTTGCACTCGCCCATCAGAAGGTGGTATTCTGGTTTGGATTTGTGAATTTTAATCGCGGCATCTAACTGCTTGACGGCGCTTTCCCACTGGCTTTCATTAAAATAAGTGCAGGCCATCTTGTAAAACAATTTGCTATCGTCAGGTGTAAGATGAGATGCCTTTCGGTAATAAAATCTCGCCTGTGCAAAATTTTTAAGGCGATCATAGCAGTGTCCGATTGCTTCATAGATTACGCCTTCCGGCTTCGATAATTCCAGCACCTTTTCCAATGATTCTATCGCCTCTTTATACTTACGGAGACGGATATACGCATCCCCCATGTTTCTATAGGCGTAGTCAAACTTCTCATCAATAGTTATCGCGTACAGGTATGCATCGATCGATTTTTCGTAGAGCTTTAATCCCTGGTAGGCTGCAGCAAGATTAAACCACGCCAGTTCGTTGTAGGGATAATCGTTAATGATATGCTGATGCAACTTGATGCTTTCCTCGTTACGGCCTGTAAAATCCGTCCAGAAGCAGATTTTATACAGCGCTTCCTCGTTATTAGGATCATCCTCAAGAATTAATTTGAGGCAATCAAACACTTTGTCGAATTCTTCATAGTCGTCATAAACGTCTGCCAGCTCAAACAGTAATTCCAGCCTTTCCTCGCCTTCAAACGAGGAAAGAGCTTCTTGTAGCAATGCTACAGCTTTCTCCTGCTGATCAAGCGCCAGGTAGGCATCGGTTTTTAAGATATAAATATTGATTTCGCCTTTGCCAAACAGCTCGGCCTGCTCCAGCACTTTTAATGCCTTTTGGTATTGTTGGGTAGAAATCAGTAGATCGCTCTTCTTGATAAGCAACGAAGATGAGTACGGGAATTGCTCAATGGCAGTCTCACAAGCTTCTAAGGCTTTGGAGATATTTTCCTGTTCATCGTAGTAGTCAATGATTTTTTCGAAAGAATCTTCGTCTAAAAAACTGTGCTTTTTACCGGATCGGAGGTTTTCGTACTGCTTTAATAACTCCCTGAACTCTTCACGGTCTTCATGATATGGGTTTTCTTTCATGAATATCAGTAGTTTATACAAGTTAAGCTGAAAAAATAAAAAACTGTACTTTTCTGTAACAATTTTTCTTCTTTTTCGTTAAATACTTACTAAAACTTTTTTTGGACAACGCTTTTAGTATTTCTTTTTATCCTTATTTTTGTAAAGTATTTTAACCGATGACCACAAAGAAGAAAAATAGACTGTTTTACTTCACAAAGAAAAAAGTAGCTATTATAGCTGTACTTTCTTTCTTTGGTATTGGTGCGTTTGCGACATTGGGAGATGGTTCTGCAAAGAAATCAAAGGATAAAAACATTCTTTCTGACAAGACGGTTATAATCAAACATGGTACTTTCTCTTTAAAATCAGGTTACAATTTTCGCGGTACGAATGTAATCAACCCGATAAAACAAGAGATTTACATCAACCTGAATACAGTTGCTACTTACGAAAGAGGAAATCGTACTTACATACTTCCCATCAAATCGAAAGTGTTATTGAACAACGTGAAAATTTCCGCAGGTATCCCGCAGATTAACAGGTAATCAATTTATTTGTTCTGTTTTTTAATTATTTCCGGAAGCTTTTCTGCTTTCTTCGTATGTCATCACCCGAAAGCCTGTTTTGGGTAAATCAAACTTTGCAACCGGAACAGGGTTGAAATTGATATTAGATACTGTATACGTAACAAGCAACTTACCGTAAGAAGCTTCATATTGGAGTGCTAAGCCTGGAAGATTCTTGTTTAAATATTGAAAGTCTTTGTTCTGTGGTACCAGGTCACGGGTAAAATAAACAGTAAAATTTGTCCCATCTGCAAGCTTACCCACTGCTTTCTGACATTTATAGCCTGCAATTGTTTTGTAGTCTTCTGCAAATTCAAAATTTACTCCTTCATATTTTTTATTTGATTCTTTCCAATTGCCCGCATTCATAGTAATCATGTATTTCTGTTCACCATAATCTTTTAACACGGTAACATTACCAGACTTGCCATCGATTATCGTTGATTGAGTACCGAGAGAACTGATCATCTCGGAACGGCTTGAAGGTCCTTTCAGGTAAACGATGCTTGTAGCGCCATCCAGCAAATCGGCCATTTGCGGTTTGGGGCTGCTGTTACTTACGGCTATATCGTAAGTAATTGTTGCTTCTGTAATCGCCTTTTGCGAAAAAGCAATTGAAGTAAAAAAAACAAAAACTAACAAAGAAGAATATCGAAAAATCATTTTCATGTTTCTAAGTTATGAAAAAGACGAATCAAAAGGTCTAATAAGTTGCGTCATGAAAAACGCCATGTCATTTATCTTATTACATGGCGTTTTGTTTACAAATATTTATAACGTTGTTAACGTTTGTTGCTTTGCTGGTTACTTTTTAGTTGTTTTTGTTGCTCCTGCATTTGTTCCAATCTTTCCTGCCACTTCGATTTCGTTTTTGGCTTCTTACGATTCGCATCAATTTGTGTCAGCAATTTTTCATGATTGATAATGTACCGCTGAATGACAAATTGCAAAGCAAGCGTGATGACATTGGAAACAGTATAGTACCATGTTAATGCCGAGGGGAGCTTATTAAAGATAAACAATAAAAACACCGGGAAAATATAAGGCATATATTTCATCACCGGGTTGCTTTGATCCGGCGTCATATTCATGCTGTAAAGTGAAATCAAAAAACTCGTTGTTACTGCAGTGATAGTAAATAAGCTTAGATGACCGTTAAACAAGTAACTCAATACCGGTACATTGGGAAAAGAAAGAATTGAATCATATGCAGACAGATCTTTTGCCCAAAGAAAACTTTGCCCACGCAAAGCGATGCTCGAACTGAAAAAACTAAATAAAGCGAAGAATATCGGAATCTGCAGCAAACTTGGTAAACATCCTGCAAAAGTATTTACACCGGCTTCACGCATAAATTTCATTTGCTCTACCGCATACTGCTGCTGATCAGGAAACTTCTTTTTTAATTCAGCTAATTCAGGGCGAAGAATTTTCATCTTAGCACTTGTGAGATAGCCGGGGTACATTAAAGGCGATGTGAGCAACCGAATAAAGATCGTCAACAATGCGATGATTAAACCATAACTCTGAAATGTCTTTGTGAGAAAATCAAATACCGGTAATACAATCCACCGATTGATATATTTTACAAATGCAAACATTCCATAACCCAGGTTTACAAGATTTTCCATCTTGTTATCATACTTCTTTAAAATCTTGTAATCATTAGGACCGTAATAAAAAGCCAATGGAACTGTAGCAGATGCACCTGGTTGCACTTGGTAACGTAAATTAGCAACAGCCTGCATCACGGTGGCAGTATCTGCAGGCAAAATCCATTCGATCTTACCAGAGGCAAATCCCTTATCATTTTTGGCAAGCAGCGTAGTATTAAAAAACTGCTGCTTTACAGACAACCATTTGACATCTTTATCAAAAATTTGACTGTTTGTTTTCAATGCTGAGTTATAATCATATTCACCATTTATATTGTAACCAATCTGAGAATTGGTGCGTTCATCCTGGTGTTTTTCTAATTTCTCAGCTTTATTCTGCCATGTTAGATTTAACACATTTTGTGAAAGCAATTTATCAGCTCCATTCATTTGAATATTAAAATCAACCATGTAGTTATCCGGATGCAAAACGAACTGATGCGTTATGGATTCAACACTATCCGAAGATACCAGTGTAAAAGAAATTGTCGTTGTGCCATCAGCGCTTTTTGATTCTACACCTTTTTCAAAAAAAAGATCAGCGATTGGTGCACTACGGCTACCTGTATTTATGTTATAATCAATCTTATCAAAATCACTTGAAGCAATCTTCACGAAACTGCTATCAGGCTGCTTGAATTTCTTTAATTCGATAGACTTTGGCTGTCCACCCTTATTGGTGAAAGTAATTTTGAAAAGATCATTCTCTGCAACGAGCAGTTCTTCATTGCCATTTGCAGATTTTGAAAACGCAACTCCTGCACTTGCTACTTTATTTAGTGAATCAGACGCTACTTTTTGTTTAGCATTAATCGAATCCTCTCTTGCTTTACCAATATTACTTATGGAGTCCTCATGGGCTTTCCTTGCAAGATTCGCAGCCTGCTCCTTATTGTTGTACCAGAAATATCCAAAAAACAAAAGGGCCAAAACGACAAAACCAATGACTGTATTACGGTCGAAATTCATTTACAAAAATTTAAGAGGGGGCAAAGATAATGGAAACTGGTTAGGAGCCCATGTTATGAACCTGTGTTTACCGAACCGGAACGTTGGTTGCCCGAAACGCTGCCTTTCTTACTTTAATTAAACTATTTCGCTTTGCAGCAGCGAACTTTTGGCTTCGTTCTTTCTTTCTGCAAATGATTTAGATGCTTTAATAAAACTGACAAATAATGGATGTGGGTTCTCTACCGTACTTTTCAATTCCGGGTGATATTGCACACCTATAAAAAACGGATGTTTCGGAAGTTCAACGATTTCTACAAGATTGGTATCCGGGTTTTTTCCACTGGGCACCATTCCAGCCTGCTCAAATCTTTCGAGATAAGTGTTATTAAACTCCCAACGATGGCGGTGCCTTTCATTAATCCTGGATTCGCCATAGATTGAATACGCAAGCGAATCCTGTTGTATTTCGCAAGGGTAAGTTCCCAACCGCATTGTTCCGCCTTTCGCCGAAATCTTTTTCTGCTCTTCCATCAAATCAATTACCGGGTCTGTGGTATCCGGGTTCATTTCAGTGGAGTGCGCATTTTTTATCCCCAGCACGTTTCTTGCAAACTCAATAACCGCCATCTGCATTCCGAGACAAATACCGAAGAAAGGTAAACCGTTTTCACGTGCATATTTAACCGCCGTTATTTTTCCTTCCACACCGCGATAGCCAAAACCCGGGGCTACCAGCAACCCATCAAGTCCGGAAAGTTTTTCTGCCACATTTTCTCCATCGATAAACTCACTATGAACATTGACTACCTGTACGTGGCATTCGTTCATCGCACCGGCATGCACGAATGCTTCCAGTATGGATTTGTAAGCATCCTGCAATTCAATATATTTTCCGATCAGGCCGATATTTACTTTGCTCTTTGGATATTTTAGCTTGTCTAAAAATTCTTTCCACTTTCCCAATTCAGGTTCTCTATAACCAGTAACATTCATTTTTTTCAGGCAAATAACATCAAGTTTTTCCCGCATCATTACCAATGGCACTTCGTAAATTGTCGGAGCGTCTGCAGCTTCTATTACAGCTTCTTGCTTCACATTGCAGAACAAGGCGATTTTGCGACGAAGTTCCGGTGATAAAGTTCTTTCTGTTCTACAAACTATAATATCCGGATGCACACCTTCCTGGCTTAGCATTCGCACACTGTGTTGAGTCGGTTTTGTCTTTAGCTCTTTTGCTGCTTTTAAATACGGAATCAATGTCAGATGTATTACCACCGTATCTTCTTCCGGTAATTCCCACTGCAATTGCCGAACAGCTTCAATAAATGGCAGGCTTTCAATATCGCCAACTGTACCGCCCAACTCAGTAATTACAATATCATATTTTCCGTTCTTACCCAATTCAAGCATTCTTCGTTTAATCTCGTCCGTTATATGAGGAACTACCTGGACCGTCTTTCCAAGATAAGCGCCTTCGCGTTCTTTATTGATAACAGTCTGGTAAATGCGACCAGTTGTTACATTGTTGGCTTGTGAAGTAAAAATGTTAAGAAATCTCTCATAGTGACCGAGATCAAGATCTGTTTCTGCTCCATCTTCCGTTACAAAACATTCTCCATGCTCATATGGATTTAACGTGCCTGGATCCACGTTGATATAGGGGTCAAATTTCTGAATCGTTACCCGCATGCCTCTCGCCTGTAGCAGTTTCGCCAGTGATGCAGCTATAATTCCTTTTCCTAATGATGAAGTAACGCCACCCGTAACGAAAATATATTTTGACATAAAAAAATTATTCTCCCACAAGGAGTATATTAATGAATAAATAATTAAAATAAAAAATCAACAAACAACCGTTCCAAAAAATAGTAGTCGGTCGCCTAAAGTTGATTGATAGTTTGTGAAAATGTCCCCTAATTCAAATGACCAACGGAAGTCAATTGGAAATATATTCCGGGAGGTCATGCAAACCTACGCCAATTTTTTAGTTTAGGGAAATTGGTAATTTTATTAAGTGTGGATAAAATGATTGCGACATCTTTATTTATTTCAACTCAGGTATTTATGTGAGAAATTGGCGCTTTTCCCGTTCTCTTTATAATTTTACGGCAGACCCCAAAACACAAACCATTATCCATACTATGCCAAAAGTCATACTGTCATTTTTACTTACTCTGTTAGCTATGCTTTGTTTTTCTCAGGAAAAAAAGAATTTCACTCAATCCAGAGAATTTGCGCTAAAACTCGAAGATCGGTATAAAGGGAGCGAAACAATTCCGTTTAAAACCATCACAGTTAAAGATGTCCGGTTCGACACTACAAAACTGGGATACGTTTACAACGTATATAAACATTCATTAAATAAAATCACTACAAAAGAAAGCAGTTCTAACTCGCTTACGAACACGGTAAGTGATTATTTTCAAAATAATTTCGTTTCTTCTTCCGAAAAAAGTTTGCTGATAATCGTAAAGTCATTTTGGTTTCAACAAAAAGCGTTTGATCTTGTAGTAAATGATAAAATTGTAAAAAAGCAAAAAAACTATACCGACAAAACGGGCGTATGTTTCGCTGATTTCGAAGTATTTTCTTTTTCTGGAGACGGTTACCAGGCACTGCTGAAGTTCAAGTATGATTTCGTCGACTATCAATATGACTCTGCGAGCATTCAGCGTTTGTTCTATATTCCGTTTGATTCTCTTTTCAGAAAACTCCATTCATTGGATATTCAACAGGTTTTATCTTCAAAAAAACAATTTACCTGGAATAAAATCGACTCCAATTACAGCAACCGGTATGCTCTACCGGTGTTACAAAGCGAGGTAGCAGAAAAAGGAGTGTTCCTGACGTTTAACGATTTTAAAATTAAAAATCAGGTCTACCCTGATTTCAGGATTGTAAAAGGTGATTTGACGGATGAATTGTATATAAGAAAAGATGGAAAGGAGGAGCTCTTGATTGATTGCTGGGGATATAGCGATGGCCAGAATTACTTTATAAGAATAGGGTACAATTTTTTCAAACTCATCCGGCAGAATAATACGTTTGATTTGCTTGGCAGCAAATATATCAACTCTTATCCCAAATCAGGTGTTCCGGTACCCCTTGGTGGTGGCGCATATGGTACAGCCGAAGTGCAATTGCATAAAGACAAATTAGAATTAAGACCGCTCCAATTGAATATGGACACGGGTGAGACCTATTAGATTAATTTATGCTACCCAGCAAAAGCTTAGATCAATCTGCCGTTACCAGGAATTAACTTCTTTCAATCTTCTTATAACTAACTACTACACCACGAATCAACGACGAACTAAATCCACGATGTTCCATCTCGTTCAAGCCGGCAATCGTACAACCTTTTGGTGTAGTTACTTTATCTATCTCCTGTTCCGGATGAGATCCCTTTTGTAATAAAAGTTCTGCGGCGCCTTTTACTGTTTGTGCAGAAATCAATGAAGCAGTTGCAGCATCGAATCCGATTTCGATACCTCCTTGTATATTGGCCCGGATGTAGCGCATTGCATAGGCAGTACCACATGCGGCAAGAATAGTTGCCGCTTCCATCAGCTTTTCATCTATTGTTACCACTTTACCCAATCGGTTAAACAAGTCATTTACATACTTCACTTGATCTGCATTGGCGTATTGACTGCAAATACAGGTCATGCTTTCCTGTATTGCAATAGCAGTATTAGGCATAGCACGAAAAACAGGAATATCAGTCTTGAAAACTTCCTCCATCTCGCTTATTAAAACTCCTGTAACAACAGAGATGAGAATTTTTTCTTTGGTGAGATCCTTTTTAATACCGCTTAATACTTCTGCTACCTGGTAAGGTTTTACAGCTAAAATTATTACTTCATTTTTCTTAACGGCTGCGCTATTATCACTTGTTACATTTATTCCTTTCTCATTTAAATCTTTCAGCGTGTTTGTGTTTCGCTTGGTTACGGTCAATTCAGACGCTTTGCTGAATTTACTTTTCAATAAACCTTCGGCGATAGCCGTTCCCAGATTTCCCCCCCCGATAATGGCAATTTTTTTGCCCATGTTGATTCTAAGTTTATAATGAACTTAATGCCGAGCCTGCTTTCTCTTTTTTCAAATAACCTTCAATCGCCTCATCATATTTATCCTTCCACCAATCAATTGTTCCCCAGAATTCACCATCAATAACAATTTCACCACTCGTTACAACGCCGGCTTTTTGAAATGGAAAATCGCCGAGGTTTGATTCAAACTTCTTTACATCTTCAAGCGCTACTGTAACTACCACACGGCTTTGACCTTCACCAAACAAAAATGCATCTTTACGAATATCATCTTTACTTATGATTGAAAATCCGAGTTCCCTGCCAAAACCACATTCATTTAGCATTGTAAATACGCCACCTTCACTAACGTCGTGGGCAGACTGAATAAGATCAGATTCAATTAACCGGGCAACAATTGCTTGAAGTTGAAATTCTTCTTCCAATTCAAAATAAGGAGATGCAGAGTATCGAACGTTGCAAAGCTTATGAAGATATTCGGAGGAGCCAAGATCATTGGTTTGTTTGCCAAGTATGTAAATAATGTCTCCCTCCTCCTTAAAGTCTAGTGTCATTTTCTTTCTTATATCATCAAGCAAGCCCACCATGCCAATAGTTGGAGTTGGGTTTACCGGACCATCTGGATTTTGATTATAGAAACTTACATTCCCCCCCGTCACTGGTGTGTCAAATTTGCGACAAGCTTCCCCCATCCCTTTTATTGCATTTACAAACTGCCAGTAAACTTCAGGGTCATATGGATTACCAAAATTCAAACAATTGGTAACACCCAAAGGCTTGCCACCACTGCAAACAATATTTCTTGCCGCTTCACTGACCGCTATCATTGCGCCTTTATATGGGTCTGCATAAACATAGCGACTGTTGCAATCAGTCGTCACAGCGAGGCCTTTGTTTGTTCCCTTCAGCGAAACGACTGCTGCATCGGTTGGAGTATTAGTCGAAGCATTTACCGTTCCTACCATGCTATCATATTGAACGTAAATCCAGCGTTTAGAAGCTATTGAAGGAAGTTGAATCAACTTTTCAGCTACTCCTTTTAAATCTTCAGGAACAGGAATAGCACTTTGATCAAATCTCTTTATTTCTGAAAGATATTTTGGCTCTTTATAATCTCTCTCATACTGTGGTGCGCCGCCGCCCAACACCAATTCAAAAGCAGGTATTTCTGCTTCTAATTGTCCATCCATATAGAATTTCAGCAAGCCATCACCCGTCACCTCACCTATAACCGAGCAAGGCAAATCCCATTTTTCAAAAATGGCTTTTACTTCTTCTTCTTTTCCTTTTTCGGCCACGAGTAACATACGCTCCTGACTTTCGCTCAGCAAAAGCTCCCATGCCTTCATATTTTTCTGGCGCATTGGCACTTTATCCAGGTCGATGCGCATGCCTACTTCTCCCTTAGCGCTCATCTCCGCAGTAGAGCAAATAATACCTGCTGCTCCCATATCCTGCATACCTATCACGGCACCTGTTTGTATTACTTCGAGGCAGGCCTCCAGCAATTTTTTTTCCTGGAAAGGATCGCCAACCTGTACCGCAGGCAACTCTTCAGCACTCTCTGCAGTAATATCTGCCGAAGCAAACGATGCCCCTCCGATTCCGTCTTTTCCGGTAGCGCTACCTACGAACATAACTGGGTTGCCAATTCCGGCGGCGGTTGCAGAAACTGTTTCACCCGCTTTTACAATTCCAACACTCATTGCGTTTACAAGAGGATTAGTGTGATAACAGTCATCAAAATAGATTTCCCCACCCACAGTTGGTACGCCGAAACAATTTCCATAATGACCTATACCATGCACCACACCTGCTAGTAAATGTTGCGTTTTATCTTCCGATAGATTTCCAAAACGAAGGGAATTCAAAGCCGCAATAGGCCGGGCACCCATTGTAAATATGTCGCGATGTATTCCGCCCACGCCTGTGGCTGCACCTTGAAATGGTTCTATCGCTGATGGGTGATTGTGCGACTCAATTTTAAAAACGACTCCAAGATTATCGCCAATATCCATCAGGCCCGCATTTTCTTCACCTGCCTTTACGAGCATACGACCACCTTCACGAGGTAAAGTCTTCAACCACTTGATTGAATTCTTATAGCTGCAATGCTCACTCCACATACCCGAGAAAGCACACAATTCATTAAAATTTGGAATGCGGCCTAATTTCTTTTTTATCAGCTCAAATTCTTCTTCTGTGAGACGGAGTTGCTGCGCGGTCTTAGCGGTTATTTCCATTTGATTGCGCCTGTCTGGCGATTCTTTTGGGGTAAATTGATTAAATAAGCGGCAAATCTACAAACTATGCCTAAGGTCAACCGGCTAAGTTGTCAACTTTTTATGAATAAAATTATATTTTCGGGCAAATCGACTTCGTTTGGACTATTTTTTATTTGCAGGCTATCTTTTATTATTTGCATGGATTGTTACCAAAGTAAAATTTTTCTCGAATGCCGGTTTATCCAGGTCGCAGGTCATTATTCTTTTTTTACTAAAAGTAATGGCTGGCATTTTTTATGGATGGGTAGGAGTTTATTATGGCCAAACAATGGTGGTAGACACCTGGGGGTATCAGTATCTTGGCTTGCAGGAATATAAATTACTCCAAACTGACCCAGGACAGTATTTTGCAAACTTTTTTAATGGTGGCAGTAAACAAGAACTCTTTAATTTTCTGACAGCGAAAAATTCCTTTTGGAATGAAATGAAATTTCGGGCAGTTATCAAATTGCTTTCAATATTCAACATTTTCAGCTTTGGTAATTACTATATCAATGTAATCTTCTATAATTTTCTTACGCTGTTTGGACCTGTAGCTATTTACCGGGTTATGAAAGATGTGTTTCCGGTAAAGAAAGTCATTTTGATTTCCGGCGTATTCTTTCTTCCATCTTTCCTGTTCTGGGCAAGCGGCATTCATAAAGAGGGATTAATTTTTACAGCGATTGGTATGATTGTTTACAGTATGTATTCCATTACTAAGACTCATCGCTTTAAGACACGATATATTTTATTTACCATTTTTGGATTGTTCATAATTGCTATCCTTCGGAATTTTTTGTTCGTGGTCATAGTACCAGCCCTCATTGCATGGTTAGCTGCAGCCAAGTATCCAAAATTCTCACTTCAGGTATTCAGCTTATTTTATTTGCTATTTATTGCATTCTTTTTTACAGCAAAAAATATTGATCCACGTCTTGATCTTCCAAGAATAGTTGTAGCAAAACAGCGTGAGTTTCTCGACATGAGTGGTGGCTCAATGATTCCCGTAAAAGAATTAAAGCCAAATGGTGGCAGTTTTATAACCTCATTACCAAATGCTATAGATTTTTCGATACTACGGCCACATCCAACTGATGTGATTCATTTACTCTCTCTTATGGCCACGGTTGAGACTGATTTGTTACTTATTTTCTTTGCTTTGTTTCTTTTTTTCAGAAAGAAAGAACGATATAATCGTCCCTTTATCTATTTCTGCCTTTTCTTCTCATTTACAACTCTTCTTTCGATCGGCTACACAGTAAATTTTATAGGGGCTATAGTCCGATATCGAAGCATCATCTTACCTCTGCTTATTACTCCGATGTTTGCAAAAACAGATTTCAATAGAATCTCTGCACTTTTCAAAAAGAACGCTCCATCCAAATAAGTCATTAATTTTCAATACCTCTATCCACAAAAGTCATTCATATTATTTTTTTTATTAAAATATAGTTTTTGATCCGTTTTTAAAGAATTATTCGAAGTTTTAAACATTTTATCCAAAAAAAATAAAAAAATGTTTTGTTTTAATTGCAGAATCGTAGATTCGCATGCAACGATTGCTTTCCCGCCTTTGAATAATTACATTTATTTTTTATTTAATATAATAAACAGATAAACCATGTCAATTTCAAAATTGGAGTACATCTGGCTTGATGGTTATAAGCCTACACAAAGCCTTCGCAGCAAAACAAAAATTGAAAAAGATTTCAGCGGCAAATTGGAAGATTGTCCAATGTGGAGTTTCGACGGCTCCTCTACCGAACAAGCACCAGGTGGTTCATCTGATTGCTTATTAAAGCCTGTTTTTATCGTACCAGATCCTCAAAGAAAAAATGGATACTTGGTGATGACTGAAGTTCTGAATGCTGATGGCACAGCTCACGTTAGCAATGGCCGGGCTACAATTGAAGATGATGATAATGATTTCTGGTTTGGGTTTGAGCAGGAGTATTTCTTGTGGGATACAAAAACAAACAAACCATTGGGTTTCCCTGCCGGAGGTTTTCCTGGTCCCCAAGGCCCTTATTATTGCTCCGTTGGAGCAAGCAACGCATATGGAAGAAATATAATTGAAGAGCACCTGGACGCTTGTCTTGATGCAGGTATCAACGTTGAAGGTATTAACGCTGAGGTTGCAACAGGTCAATGGGAATTCCAGATCTTCTCTAAAGGAGCAAAACAAGCTGGTGATCAGATTTGGGTTGCCCGCTATATCCTTGAAAGAATTGGTGAAAAATACGGAGTTGCAATCAACTGGCATTGTAAACCACTTGGAGCTCTTGACTGGAATGGTAGTGGTATGCATGCCAATTTCTCTAATTCATTATTGCGCAATGCCGGTAAAAAAGAAATTTTTGACCAGGTTTGCGAAGCTTTCCGCCCTGTTATAAAGGAACATATTGAAGTGTACGGTGCAGATAACCATCTTCGCCTGACTGGTAAACACGAAACGGCCTCTATTCACGATTTTTCGTATGGCGTTTCTGACAGAGGTGCTTCGATAAGAATTCCTGTTGCAGTACCTGCAAAAGGATGGAAAGGATATTTGGAAGATCGTCGCCCGAATTCTGCAGCAGATCCTTACAAAGTGGCTGCAAGAATTATAAAAACGGTTAAATCAGTGAAGGCTTAATTTGCTGATCACTTTTATATTTTTCAAAATCCCCCATCAGTAGTGATGGGGGATTTATGTCTTTATTAATTAACTCGTGTCTCTTCTTTAGAAGCAGCACTTCCCGGATATTGATTCATTTATATTTGCGATGCCAAAAAAAGAACAAACAATTATGTCAATCCGATTTGATGCCATAAGCAATCTACGTAACCCTCTGCAGGTGAAACAGCAAAGCACTTCAAAAATCACATCGATTTTTGGAGAAAACGTTTTTAATACACAGACTGCACGTAAGCATCTGAGTGATGAAGCATTTAAAAGTTTACAAGCTTCAATTAAAGCTGGTCAGAAATTAGATCGTAGTGTTGCCAATCAAATAGCAAATGGCATAAGAGCATGGGCCGAATCAAAAGGCGTGACCCATTTTACGCATTGGTTTCAACCACTTACTGGTACGACGGCAGAAAAGCACGATTCCTTTTTTACAATCAAAAGCGATGGTACTCCTATTGAGCAATTTGATGGAGACGCACTTATTCAACAAGAGCCGGACGCTTCTTCTTTTCCCAGTGGTGGATTGAGAGCAACATTTGAAGCTCGTGGCTATACCGCATGGGATCCATCTTCACCAGCATTTATTATGGAGATAGGTCAACAAGGCGGCACGTTGTGTATCCCGACAATCTATGTTTCTTACACGGGTGAATCTCTTGATTACAAAGCGCCTTTATTAAAAGCTCTTGAAGCGTTGAATAAAGCTGCAGTCGACGTTTGTAATTATTTTGATAAAAATATTTCACGGGTAACTCCAACACTTGGCTGGGAACAGGAATATTTTGTAATTGATGAAGGTCTGTTTAATGCACGACCGGATCTTATTCTTTGTGGCCGCACAGTTTACGGGCATAGCTCTGCAAAAAATCAGCAATTAGAAGATCATTATTTTGGTTCAATACCAGAAAGGGTGTATGCCTATATGCGAGACTTTGAAGAAGAATCGTATAAACTTGGCATACCCTTGCGTACAAGACACAACGAAGTAGCGCCAGCACAATTTGAATGTGCGCCTATTTACGAAGAAGTCAACCTTGCTGTTGACCACAATACGTTATTAATGGATGTAATGGCCCGTGTGGCATCACATCATAATTTGAGGGTGTTGCTTCACGAAAAACCTTTTGCAGGAATCAATGGCAACGGCAAACATAATAACTGGAGCATGGCGACAGATACTGGTGTTAACCTGCTGGCGCCTGGCAAAACGCCAAAGACCAACCTTATGTTTCTGACGTTCTTTGTAAATACAATAAAAGCTGTTCATGATTATGCGGATATTCTACGGGCCGCAATTGCATCTGCGCCTAATGATCACCGTTTGGGAGCTAATGAAGCGCCACCGGCTATTATTTCAGTATTTATTGGACAGGACCTTACTAAAGTACTTGAAGATATCAAAGAAAGAGTAGGTGATAAATTTGACGAGCAGGATGAAAGCATGCTGAAGATTGATATTCATAAAAGCATTCCTGAACTGCTATTGGATAATACTGACCGGAACCGCACATCACCTTTTGCATTCACAGGAAATAAATTTGAATTTCGTGCAGTCGGTTCATCAGCCAATTGTGCAAACCCGATGACCGTCTTAAACGTAATTGTCGCTGAAACACTAAAACAATTCAAAATTGATGTTGACAGCCTGATTGAAAAAGGCGAGAAAAAAGAAATCGCCATTATGCATACCATCCGCGAATACATCGTTAAAAGCGAAAAAGTCTTATTTGAAGGAGATGGTTATAGTGAAGAATGGCAGCGTGAAGCAGCAAGGCGTGGATTGCCAAATGTAAAAACAACTCCACTGGCTCTCGATGCAATGATAACTGATAAGGCTTTCAATCTATTTGAAAATAATAACGTTTATAGTCACATTGAACTGGAAGCAAGGCACGAAATCGAACTCGAAAAATATATCAAGAAAGTTCAGATTGAAAGCCGGATCATGGGCGAGCTTGCAACAAGTCATATTCTACCTGCAGCGATCCGTTACCAGAATATACTGATCAGTAATATAAAAGGCTTACGTGATGTTGGTCTTGCAGAAGAAACTTATGCTAATCAAAAACAAATATTGGAAAAAATTGCAGACCTGATCAGCAAAACCAGTGAACTGGTTGAAAAGATGATTGCAGCAAGAAAGGTGTGTAATAATATTGAAAACACCAGAACTAAAGCAATTGCTTATCAAAGCCAAGTAAAAGACACATTTTTTGATCCTATTCGTTACAATGTTGATAAACTGGAATTATTAATAGATGATAAGGAATGGTATTTGCCTAAATACAGAGAAATGCTATTTTTGAGGTAAATTATTTAGTTTTTCTAGCTTCGAAGACTGACAAGGAGAAGCGACCCTTCCGGGAAACTGGGAGGGTTTTTTATTGTATACTTGCTTTAAAAGCTATAAACGTATTGTTTTATAAAATTTTACATATTTAATTTTAAAATACTTTATGTTGCTGACTGATACCAATAACCGAAAAACGTTTTCTTGGCTGTTACAACATGGTCGCTCTGATGTTGCACCATCGATACGAAAAACAGGCGGCAGGAAGCTTCTGCGGTAAAAAAATTATAAAAAAAATTGAAATGATTTCTATAGTTAACCCTTCCCAGATTGTCCTTAAACCAGTCAAAGTAACCTTCTTTGAAATGCATGAACCGCCTATTGAAAAATTAGTGATAAGAACCGAAGTGAAGTTTCGTTTACTTGAAAAACCAATAGCGCCTGATGATTATCTTTTTTATTACTCGGAAGTTGGGAAACAACATTTTTGGCTGGATCGACTTGTCATGAGCAAAGATGCATTATCGGACTTGATTAATGCTGCGAATATCGAAATATACACAATGCATGTAAATGATAAACCCGCCGGCTATGCGGAATTTATCATCGAAAAAAAATTTACCGAAATTCTTTATTTCGGCATCATGCCAGATTTTATCGGTCGTAGCTTAGGGAAATACGCTCTGGATTGGGCTATCCAACATGCATGGAGCTACAATCCTGAATGGATTCAATTAAATACGTGTGAGTTAGACCATCCGCATGCCATACATAATTACCGCAAAAGAGGATTTAAAGAAGTAAGAACAGAAATTCACCAGCGAAAAGTTATTGAATCATAAAACAAAAAAATGATTTGATCGATGCAACAAACATGATCAAACCATTTTATTTAAAGACCGAGCACCTTTAATACCTTGTCAACTCCGGCTGTACTTCATCAATGTAGGATAGTATACCACCCTTCAGATTGTATAAATTATCGAATCCGAATTTTTCCTGTAGTTCCTGTATCGCTTTAGCGCTTCGGGCACCGACCTTGCAATGGACAATCACTATTTTGTCTTTTGCTATTTTATCAGCATTAGCGGCAACCGTTTTTAATGGGATCAGTTCACCGCCGATATTTACAATATCATACTCATGGGGTTCGCGAACATCAATTAATTGAAACGGTTCACCTTTTACCTGTAAATCGTACAACTCATTTACTGTTATCTCTTTTATAGCAGGTTTCTCAACAGCTTTTAATCCACAAAATTGTTCATAATCTATTAGCTGCTTTATCGTTGGATTTATTCCATTCAATGGATTCGCCGCGTTACGCTTTATTTTAAATGTTCTTGATTCAAACGTTAGTGCATCGAAAATATAAAAACGCCCATTCAATAATTCACCAACACCCGTAACTACTTTTATTACTTCTAACGCCTGCAGGCTGCCGATGATACCGGGCAACACTCCTAACACACCACCTTCGGCACAACTTGGAACCAACCCGGGCGGCGGTGGAGTTGGATAAAGATCGCGATAATTTGGCCCCCTCTCCCCTTTTTCATTTACATAATTAAATACTGATACCTGACCTTCAAACTGGAATATAGAGGCGTAAACATTTGGACGATCCAATAACACGCATGCATCATTGACTAAATAACGAGTAGGAAAATTATCAGTGCCATCAGCTACAACATCGTATTGACGGATGATACTTAATGCGTTTTCCGAAGTCAACCTGGTATTATGTACAACGATATCGATGTATGGGTTTAATGCCTCTAATCTGTCACGTGCAGCCTCCGCTTTTAATTTTCCAACTTCATCGACACCAAACAGAACCTGTCTCTGCAAATTGCTATCGTCAACGACATCAAAATCTACAATTCCTATTGTACCTACTCCAGCTGCAGCCAGGTATAGTAATACAGGACTGCCTAATCCGCCAGATCCAATTACCAATACTTTTGCAGCTTTCAGCTTTTGCTGTGCTTCCAGGCCGAATTCAGGAATTATTATATGCCGGTCG
Source organism: Chitinophagaceae bacterium (assembly GCA_049840875.1). GTDB lineage: Bacteria > Bacteroidota > Bacteroidia > Chitinophagales > Chitinophagaceae > JAFDYH01. The sequence continues at coordinate 27,886 of JASGJE010000024.1, forward strand.
TAACGGGCTAATTCTTCTCTCGAAAATTTTATTGTTTCAGTTGACATAATTATTCTTTTAAGATCTTTAAAAACCGAGGTTTCCTCCAGCAATGGCAGGAACGATACTGATCACTGCATCTTCCTTTAGCGACGTATGTTCATTTTGTAAATCACGGATATCGTCATCACCAACAAATACATTGACAAAAGAGCGGATTTTGCCATTTTCATCCAGCAAATGCCTTTTCAAATCAGGAAAATTCAATGAAAGATCATCTACAACTGCCTGAACATTTGCAGCATTAACATTCAAACGAGCCGTATTGTTTGTAAACTTTCTTAAAGGTGTAGGAATAATTACAGTAGCCATGATGCTATTTTAATTTAATTGATTGATAAATATTTTTTCTTCTTCAAATTGTTGTTCATTATTCAATTGCCAGGAGCGGATATGATTGAACTCTCCATCTATAATCGATAAAATAATGTACGAGAACCACGGTTGTGCCGCTACCCTATCATGCTCAGAGGGAATCGCAGGGTGATTCGGATGCGAATGATAAACACCCAGGAGTTGCAAATTGTTTTCATCGGCAAATCGTTCAGCTTTCAAATAATCTTTAGGCGAAATAACAAAGCGACGTCGCTTATCACCTTCTTTTGAGTTATCCACTACCAATATCCGGCTAATTGTACGCCCTTCGTTATTTTCATAGCCGAAAATAAATCCACAACACTCATCAGGAAATGTCCCCACTGCATCGACAATCATTTCATCAAAAGCAGCTTGTTCGATACTTACCATATTTTATAAAAGCTTTTTTATTATATCACTGTATTTATCCGCATTATCAGGAAGCATTGTCACTACAATGCCATTGTCCAATTTTTCCGCCACTTTAATTGCACCTGCTATATTTGCCGCTGAAGACGGACTAAGGATCAAATCTTCATGCTTAGCTGTGGCTTTTAGTATCTCATAAGCTTCTTCTGTACTTACTTCCAGATTTTTATCAGCAACTGATGAATCATAAATAGCAGGCACAACCGCGGTTTCCAAATGCTTCCACCCTTCCAATCCATGTAGGGCTGAATCAGGTTGCAATGAAGTCAATTGAATTTGCGAATTGTATTCTTTTAATCGTCTGCCCGTTCCGGTAAATGTACCAGTGGTTCCTAACCCTGCTACAAAGTGTGTGATATTTGGTAATGCATTAAATATCTCAGGCGCTGTTGAATAATAATGTGCTTTCCAGTTATTATTGTTCTTGTACTGGTCTGCATAAAAATATTTTCCAGGATGTCTGGCAACTAATTCCTGGGCTGCTTCCTGGGCGCCATCAGTGCCTTCAAAGCGAGAAGTAAAAATAATCTCCGCTCCTAAAGCCTGCAATATCTGTTTCCTTTCTTTGGATGCATTTTCAGGAAGGCAAAGCACCACTCTGATTCCAAGTTTGGCTCCTATTGCAGCATAAGCAATTCCAGTATTACCACTCGTCGCATCAAGCAATGCCACTTTTTCATTCAGTTCGCCTGACTCGACTGCTTTCTGAATAATATTGAAGGCGGCACGACATTTCACGCTTCCGGATAACTGCTTCCATTCTTCTTTTGCAAAAAGCTGTACGTTCTTCTTCGAAAATATCTTTCGCAAAGGACGAAGCGGAGTATTACCGACTTGCTTTGCTACTTCGTTAAGCTTTGACTGTAAAAAGGATCCAGTCATGTTGTTTTCAGTTGCTATCATATCCAATAAAAAAAGCTCCATAGTATGGAGCTTTTAGATTTTATTTTTAAACAGTCGCCTGTTTGAAATTTTTAAGGTTATCGCCCATTCAAATAACCTCCCGTTTGCTGTTTGCAACAACATGTACAACAACAGAAAGTATTTGCGGCTTGAAACTTCATGAATAAATATCAGTCCACAAATATGGTGAACTTTCTTTAGTCTGCCAAGCCAGTAGGATAATTTGTCGTCATCAAAATGACATTTAACAAATACTATGAACAATTACAATGAAGGTAAATGTTCGATTGCAACGAGATTTGCCGAAGATTTCTCCCACCCATACGTGGCATTTCCGTTTGTAATGACAAGGAAATCAGCGGGAATGCTGATCCCGTATCGAAGCACCTGGTCAAGTATCGTTGAATCCATTTTAATTTCCGGGGCCTTGCACTCGATCAGCATCCAGGGCTGATGTTGTTTATCATAAACAAGAATATCGAAGCGTTTTTTAAGTTCGCCCAAATAAATTTCCTTTTCTACTGCAATCAACGTGGCCGGATAGTTCAACACCTGTATCAAATACGAAATAAAATTCTGCCTTACCCACTCTTCATCTGTGAGAACTATCCATCGCTTCCTTACGGAATCAAATATCAACGTTTCGCCATTTTCTTCTTTAATCCGGAACGTTGGCTCGGGGTAATTTATGCTTATCATCACAGCGAAAATAATTGTTTTAAATTGCGTTAGATAATAAGGTCGTTATGAAAACAAAAGAAGAAATCGTAAAAAACTGGCTGCCCCGCTATACCGGCGAAAAACTCGAAAATTTTGGCGAATACATTCTCCTCACCAATTTTAGTAATTATGTTGAACTGTTTGCCGAATGGAACAATGTAGAATTAATCGGGGCGCATCGCCCCATGCAATGTGCCTCTGCGGAAAATATAAGTATTATCAATTTTGGTATGGGTAGCCCAACGGCGGCGACTGTGATGGACCTTCTAACTGCTATCGAGCCGAAAGCCGTTTTATTTCTTGGTAAATGCGGCGGCCTTAAAAAAAGGAATAAAATCGGAGACCTTATTCTGCCAATTGCTGCGATACGAGGTGAGGGAACATCAAACGACTATTTTCCTGCCGAAGTTCCTGCAATGCCTGCATTTGCATTGCAAAAAGCAGTGTCTACAACGATACGTGATTATGGAGTAGATTATTGGACGGGTACCGTATATACAACCAACCGGCGAGTTTGGGAACATGATGAAGATTTCAAAAATTATCTGCAAAAGATAAGAGCCTATGCGATCGATATGGAAACAGCTACCATTTTCACTGTGGGATTCTATAATAAAATTCCGACAGGCGCTTTACTGCTTGTAAGCGATCAGCCAATGATCCCCGAAGGTGTAAAAACTGAAACAAGCGATAAAAAGGTAACAGAAAAATTTGTCGAGACGCATTTGAAAATAGGGATTGATTCTTTGAAACAATTAATCAACAATGGACTTACAGTGAGACATCTTCGTTTTTAAAAAATTTATCTATGAAAATCTTCCTCGCCTCAGTCACTATTATGACTGTATTGATGTCGAAAGACAGTTGTCATCATAAAGAAAAAAATCAAAACAATGGAAACTCCTTTAAAGGAAAACTTGAAGTGAAAGGCATGTGCATGAATTATACAATCGCTGTTGTTGAAGGGAATATTGATACTTCATTGATCGAATCAAAATGGATAGACGAAACGACAGGTAAACCATATAAAAATGTTTTCGCGTTAAAAAGTCGTTGTACGTTTCCTCAAAACATTGCAGAGGGTGATGAATTTACGTTTATAATTGATACAGCACAGGTACAAAATTGCGCCGTTTGTCTCGGTTATTATCCAACGCCCGCGAAACATTTATCGATAAAGGTTTTAGGTAAATGATGGAAAGTTCTCCGTTATTGGATATTAAAAATCTATCGGTCAATTTTATTTCAGAAAATAAAGCTACTTCAGCATTAAGAAACATTTCCTTCTCAGTGCGCAAAGGTGAAATAGTTGCGCTTGTCGGTGAGTCGGGATCCGGAAAATCCGTTACTGCTTTGTCTGTACTTCGTCTTGTGCCAACACCACCTGCTCAATATGTGGATGGCTCCATTACATTTTCTGTTCATAATGGAAACAACATTGATCTTTTGAAAACATCGTCGAAGGAAATACAGCTTCTTCGCGGCAATAAAATCGGAATGATTTTCCAGGAGCCAATGACTTCGTTAAATCCTGTTTTACGATGTGGCGACCAGGTCAGCGAATCGATTCGTTTACATAAAAAAATCTCATTTGCAAAGGCGAAATCGGAAGCAATAGGATGGCTGAAAAAAGTAAATCTGCCCGATCCCGAAGCCATCTATCGCCGATATCCGCACCAACTTAGCGGAGGGCAAAAGCAGCGTATTATGATTGCAATGGCAATGTGCTGCAATCCTGCATTGCTTATTTGCGATGAGCCTACCACTGCATTGGATGTGACCGTACAAAAAAATATTCTTGATCTTATCAAAGAACTTCAACAGGAACAAAACATGGGCGTTTTGTTTATCACACATGATCTTGGAGTTGTTGCAGAAATTGCCGATAGAGCTATCGTAATGTACCGTGGAGAAATAGTAGAACAAAACCAAACAAAAGGATTATTTCAATCACCAAAGCATCCTTATACCAAAGCTTTGCTTGCCTGCCGTCCGATTTTTCACTCAAAAGGAGAAAAGCTACCAGTAGTGAATGATTTTCTGACAATAGGCAATAGCATGTCCGCATCAGTAATAAAGAAAGGCGCAAAAGATAAAAACAACAGGTTAAAAAAGGAAGAATCATCCATTCTATTGTCTGTCCATAACCTTTCTGTACGATTTGCGTCAACCAAAAACATTTTTGGGAAACCGTTGCAATTTGTTTCAGCCGTAAATAATTTAAGTTTTAAAATATACAAAGGTGAAACACTAGGCCTTGTTGGCGAATCAGGCTGTGGTAAAACTACCTTAGGGCGAGCATTGCTCAGGTTAATTGAACCAACATCAGGAACGGTCATGTTTAATAATGCTGAGTTTTTAAAACTGAATAAAAATGATCTTATAAAGCTAAGAAGAGAGGTACAAGTCATTTTTCAGGATCCTTACTCATCACTAAATCCAAGGTTGACTATTGGCGAAGCTATTGAAGAGCCGTTGGCGGTTCATCATCTGAACAATAACCGGCAATTGAGAAAAGAAAAAGTGATCGAGTTGTTGGAACGGGTAGACTTACGGGCTGACCATTATAAACGTTACCCACATGAGTTTTCTGGTGGTCAACGACAACGCATCGTTATAGCACGAGCATTGGCATTAAACCCTTCCTTCCTCGTTTGCGATGAGTCTGTATCTGCACTAGACGTAAGCGTACAAGCTCAGGTACTGAATCTTTTAAATGATTTGAAAGAAGACCTGGGTCTCACCGTTATATTTATATCTCACGACCTATCGGTGGTCCGTTATATCAGCGATCGGATTATGGTAATGCAAAAGGGGAATATTGTTGAATCCGGAGATGCCGAAGAAATTTATACAAACCCCGTCACCGATTATACTAAAAAACTGATTGCATCAATCCCTAAAGGAATTATTCACTAATATTTCCGAAGGCTTCGAATGTCGTACCGGCTGTCTTCTTTATCATAAAATTCTTTAGCGCTGCTGTGAGTTAGATATAAAAGCTTTTTCAATGCAGTTTGTAATTGACCAGCTATGGGTTCATCTTCTTTTATTTTCGTATCACTCATTTCATTAAAATAAATACTTTCATCATTCACGTCATCAAACTCAAACCTGGCAGGGTCTTCCGGAACTAAACCGGCAGAAGCGATTTTCCATACATCATCATCCTTCTTCTGTTTATATTTAAAAAAGTAGACCATGCCCTTGTATTGTTTGACAGTAGCCGGCAAACTATCTATAAAGACCAACGAGTCAGGCTTATCATACGTTTTCAAATCCAGCAATTTACTCCTTGCCAAATCTAGATGATTATTATATTGAGATGGGAATTCATTTATTTTATCGATATCTTTTAAATCAGAGAACAATTCATAACGATACTGATCTTTAGAGGCAAAAAAAGTTACGAGGCTATCCGGAACATCTTTTCCATTCCGTACCAATAATAACATCGTACTGTATTTTAATTTTTCATCGCCTGATTGTAAAATTTGTTGGAACAACGACTGAACCGGTGTCGATTTATCGAAATAAGGTAACAGTAGTGTTGCGTAGACATTAAGATCATCATTGCCTTTATTATTCTCACCAGTCCGTTCGTAAGTAGTGTAAGCAGCAGGCTGATCAATCTTATTATCTTCGGCTTTCTTTATGGATTGTTTTTTTTCGGCGATTACCTGTTTCTTTAATTCCAGTTTCGCTTCCAGCAAAAATTTATTGAACCAGCTTTTATAATCTTTATAAGTCACCAGGTTACTGTCTGACATTTTTGCGAGAAGTCTCATCATCGGCCACTTATAGTCATCAAGATTTAGCAACGGCAATAAGTTGGGTAAAATTGTTCTCGTTAGTTTTAATGAATCGTACAGCTCATCCATGAAGTCGCCGTCACTTAACTGCAGACTTTTATAATACGAGGAATTCCGCCATTTTGCATAATAGTTTGAATAGTCAGGTAAATTGTTATTTTGCAAAACGGGTGGATCAACTGTTATAATATCCTTGAATAAGTTCATAGAATACTTTGTTTGCTGTTGCAAAAGAGTTTCTAATACCGCGTATTGGATTTCAACAGTATCGCCGGCTGCAAAATACAAGCCCTTCAGGTAGTCAGCGCTTTCTTTTGAATCAATCCTTTTTAATTTATTAATAAAATTCTTCTTTGTTTCGAGATATTTTTTATCCTTCCATGTAAATGTTGAAATTGCTTTTTGCAGAGAAGGCAGATCATCATCAGCCGGCTCAAATTCATCGATATTATTGATAGCTCTTTTACGTATAGAAGAATCCTTGTTAAAGAAGTCTTCAAAATACTGTTTCGACTTGCTGGCAAAAGGAGAATTTCCTTTCAAAGTATCAGATGGCTTAAATGTTGAGAAAAATTCTTTTACAAAAGCATCCTGGCTTGTCAATGTATCAGACTGCGTAATCAACGATACTATAATGTCATTCTTATAAAAGTCTTTTTTTAAAAAAACACGACTGCTGCCGGGTTTGGTTAACTCGTATTGCCAAACCTTCATCTTTTGAGGCGTTTCATAATTGCTTACTTTGCGAACGGTCCATGTAGAATCGCCGCCAAGGTGTGTTGTCGAATTTTTTTTCTGCAGCCAACTACTATCACTGTCAAAACGATAACGGCCGTACTTGTAAAAAGAAACATAGATCTGCTGCCTGGTGGAATCATCTGTAATTAATTTATTTCTGTAAACGCCTCTCGCAGGATCATCTTTGCTATTCACATCATCATCATCACCGTTCAGATAATCATACTGATTAGGAAACGTAAGCTTTTCCTTTTTCGATTCGGGAAATACCGGCGAAGTCACTGTATAATACAATGCCGTATCCGTTCGCAGCTTAGAAGTATGATAAATAAACGGCGTTATGGAAAATGAATCAAAAAAGTTTTTTGCTTTAGCATTCACACCATCAGAATGGGCAATAAGGGAATAATAATGCGGTCCTTGTATAATAAACCTTGTATTAAAGAAAGAACCGTCTTTCGCTTTATATTGGCAATCCAACGCCGGATAACCTTGCGCTACTGTCAACTGTCTCTTAACTTCTTTATCAATGAAATCAGAGGAAGAAAAACTTTCGGCCATCAAATCCAGGTCGAAGCTATCCGCTTCGGCAAAATGATAATTATGAATATCTGTCCGAACAATGCGATAAAAGGAGCTGTCTGATTTATCTTCTGCGTCAAACAACCAGTTGCCATCATTACTTATGAAAGGTTCATGCGGTAATGAGACATTAAAACCTCCAAAAGGTGGCGAATATTTTTTCCATGCATTAGCAGAATTATAGTCTTTCAACCGGATACTATTAAAAAACAAGTTCGCTTCAGCAGCTTTCTTTACATATTCGTCGTTGCCACTCATCTTAAAGAAAATGATTTCAAACGGTGTAATGAATATGTTATATCGTTGCACATCACCGCGTCTTGTACGATTGAGAATATCGAATCCCTTGTAACCATTTTTATAAATCACCTGCTTATTCAGAATCTTACCTGGAACATTTTCATATAACACACTATCAATTTTCTTATATAGCACATCAGCGGAGTTGCCCCACATCACATTATTTGTGCGCAGTCTTGTCACGATGTAATAACTCCCATTCGCCATATCCGCATATTGGCGTTGATCAAACATACCTGCATTATCCTCTCCGCCATATAGCTTGCCGGGAAGATCAACTTTAAAAAAACCGTCTTCCGAATTATACGTATTGAAAGAAACAGGCACGTGAATTTTTTCAACAGAATCCTTTTGATGACTGTCTGCTTTTTTTTCCATTACCACAGGACGCAATAAATACCCTTTATTACGAAGTAATTCAATAACACCCCGGGAGCCGGGTAAATGCGCCGCACCTACCCCAACAAACAACGATGATCCGCTTTTCAAAATAGAATCGATAGAGTTGGCTTGAATTTCATTCCTGCGGTAAAGAAACTTCTCATCAAAAGCATTTGAAAAGCTTTGTAATTTATTCAGCGAATCGAGCAGATCGAGATTCCCCGTTCTGTAAGCCTCTTGTAATTTATCAGCACTAAAACTATTTTCAGCATCATAGCTTTTTTCTTTCCTGTTCTTATCTTTTGCTGCATCACGGTAAGCTTCCATCATCAACTTCATACTTTCTCCGTAACTCTCCACGCCGGCTACACGCTTACCCCATTTTTTCCCCACCTGGTAGATGTACATGTCGAGATAGGTATTTTCTTCAAAATCGCTGGAAAAATCGCCGTAAGTACGATATAAAAGATTATTGATTACAGAAGGGTTACTGTATAAAGCCTGTTCGATTTTTTTTTCAAATTTTCCAAATTCAAGCGTATGGATGCTCATGTAATCATTGGGAAGCCGGTCGAAATCTCCAAACCTGGAATTCATCGTGTTATATCCCGCATTTTCCAGATCGTATTTACTCATGTCTTCCTGCCACGATTCCGGATTTGTCTCCAGCGCTACCACGTTAGCATTTTTTATTCCCATGTAAAAAGAATCGGCAAGGTTAAAGACAACCTTGCTACTGATATGCATCGTGCCAAAAAGGTAGGATGGCTTTTTTGTGCCGTTACCCGTTATCTCCCAAAGAAGGCTCTGATATTTCTTATTTTTTATTTTTATCTGAGAAAAAGTGACTGTCGTAGAAGTTATCGCTACCACAAAAATTATAAATCGCTTCATATACGTTCTGGCCATGTTTGAATAAGTCAAAAGTAAGATGCACAAATGCACTCAAAAGCATAAAACAGGTTTCCACGAGCCTTTGACGTGAGTACCGGTGAAATTATGTGTATAATTAAACGATTTTTCCAATTGAAATGTTATACTTTTGCGCCTTTTAAATCTGCCAGATAGACCCAACCCGGTGCCGTAAGACCGGATTCGGATCATGTCCATTCCCGGTTTTACCCGGTTGCGTCCAAAGGGCAATATAACCACCAGCCGACTTCTGCGATATTTTAAGATCCGGCTGTTTAAAACAAGTAATAATTCATGAAGCTCACACAGTTTAAGTTCGATCTGCCCTTAAACCTCATTGCACAGCACCCTACGAAAAGAAGAGAAGATGCCCGCATGATGGTTGTTCATCGCCACACCGGCAATATTGAAAACAAACATTTCCGTGACATTCTTGACTATTTTGATGATAAAGACGTGTTCGTTGTCAATAATACAAAGGTGTTTCCGGCTCGCATGTACGGGCGCAAGGAAAAAACCGGAGCAAAAATCGAAGTTTTCCTGTTGCGCGAACTAAACAAACCTAATCGCCTTTGGGACGTAATTGTTGATCCCGCACGTAAAATCCGTGTTGGAAACAAATTATATTTCGGCGATGGCGAAGAGCTCGTTGCGGAAGTAATTGATAATACAACCAGCCGGGGAAGAACAATTCGCTTTTTATGGGAAAGCAGCGAAGAGGAATTTCGTGCGATGCTCGAAAAGCTGGGCGAGACACCGCTTCCAAAATACATAAAAAGAAAACCTGAAGAAGAAGATAAAGAACGCTACCAAACTGTATACGCGAAACATGAAGGGGCAGTTGCAGCACCAACAGCGGGGTTGCATTTCAGTCGTGAATTGATAAAAAGACTCGAGATAAAGGGCATCCGCTTCGCGGAAGTTACTCTTCATACAGGGTTGGGCACATTCCGCCCGATTGAAGTAGAAGATTTGAGCAAACATAAAATGGATGCCGAGTATTACAGGATTGAGGAAGACTCCTGCAAAATTGTGAATAAAGCAAAAGAAACCGGTCATCGCATATGTTCTGTCGGCACTACAACAATGAGGGCTGTCGAATCCTCATTCACAGCGCAGAAATTTTTAAAACCGTCTGAGGGCTGGACAAATATGTTTATTCATCCGCCTTATGATTTTAATATCGCTGATGCATTGATCACTAATTTTCATTTACCAAAAACGAGTTTGTTGATCATGACTTGTGCATTTGCCGGATATGAGTTGACAATGGAAGCTTATAAAAAAGCTATCAAAGATAAATATCGCTTCTTCAGTTATGGTGATGCGATGCTGGTTGTTTAAGCAAGCCATTAAAAGAATAAAAAACTCTTTCCACAACAGAAAGAGTTTTTTTATTTTAAACCAGAAGCTTTTGATTAAAAAGGATGAACTACTTTTAAGCACAAGCTTGAATGATGAAAAAAATATTTATCCTTGTCGCTCTTCACGTTCTTATTTCTATGGTCACATCTGCCCAACAAACAATTCCTTTGTATAGCAATGAAATCCCAAATTCAAAGCCCGTAAAAGATGAAGAGTACAGTGATACATCAAACGGAGTTCTGATTATCCATAAAATAACAAGACCGACGATCACAATTTATCCGGCTCCAAAAGAAACGGCGAATGGCACGGCTGTCATCATTTATCCGGGCGGTGGCTATTGGATCGTAGCTGCAGGACATGAAGGTGCAGATGTAGCAAAAGAGTTCAACAAAATTGGCGTTACGGCCTTCGTTGTAAAATACCGCATTCCCGATGATACAACGATGATCAATAAAGAAATAGGTCCTCTGCAGGATGCGCAACGTGCAATTCAGTACGTGCGGGAAAATGCTGATCAATGGAATATCAGCAAAACCAAAATCGGAATCCTTGGATTTTCTGCCGGTGGCCATCTCGCATCTACAGCAGGTACACATTTCAATAAAGCTTATATTGACAATCCTAAAAACACAAGCCTCCGGCCTGATTTCATGATTCTATGTTACCCGGTTATAAGTTTTACTGATAGTATCGGGCACATTGGGTCGAGAGACCAGTTGCTCGGCAAAAATCCGTCTCAGGAAAAAATAAGAGAATATAGCAACGAACTGCAGGTAACAAAAGAAACACCTCCAACATTTCTGATGCATGCGAAAAACGATGATGGCGTGAATGTAAAAAATACATTGCTGTTTGCAAAAGCGCTTTCCGCAAACAGGATAAATAACAGCCGGTATATTTATGAAAAAGGTGGCCATGGATTCGGACTTATCAACCCGACAAGTAAGATAAGATGGATGAACAAAGTGAAAGTCTGGATGAAATTAAATGGGTGGCTCCCTAAATAAGTTACGACTACATCTCCTTCATATAAACAGATCGTTTTCTTTGCCTGTCACTATATAACGTAAAAGTGTAACCGAAAATATTTTTGAAAAAATACTTAGAGGAAGATTCTTGATACATGTTGATCTTCAATCAGTTTAACTTGTCATAAGTACTCGTATTTTCCCCTGCCAAAATTTCATAAAAAATATTATGATGATACCCACCTGATTAGAAAACTCACCGGGATTATACGATAGAAAGTTGCTGGTCTTCCACTACTTTTGAACTCAGAACAGAATACAAAATTCGGTTGAGCAAACAGGCCCGGCAAATGAAAAGCCTTAATACCCGCCCCCCGGAGCCTTATAACTGAATCTTCCAATCCTCCTATGTAGAATATAAATCCAAACCCTCAGGGTCGGCATTGTTTTAATCTAAACCCTAAAACGATGTTGAAAAGAAAATTATGGAGGATGAGTTTTTTGTGTCAGGGTACTTACCTGATAATTGCTGCTTCAAATGGCGGTAATTTAAAACACAATGTTGATGCTCCGGTTACATTCATCGATTCTTCAGATTCAGTAGTTGTAGCTGATACTTTAAGCGGCCCAAAAGTCAGATTAAATGCGCGGGCAGCTAAATTCGCTGATTCATATTTAAAAGAAAACGCGGAAGCGCTTGAATTGGTTCGTGAGCGCAGTAAACGTTGCTTTCCATTGATGGACTCTATATTTACAAAATATGAGTTACCGGTGGAATTGAAATACCTGGCTGTCGTAGAATCAGAGTTAAAAAATGATGCATTATCGCATGTTGGTGCTGCTGGCCCCTGGCAATTAATGCCATCTACAGCTCGTGTACTTGGCCTCAAAGTGACACATAAATACGACGAAAGGAAATACTTTTCAAAAAGCACCGTAGCGGCTGCGAAGTATATAAAAGACCTGTATGGAGAATTCGGCGATTGGCTGCTTGTAATTGCAGCTTACAATGGTGGTCCGGGTCCTGTTTATACTGCGATTAAAAAATCCGGAAGCCGCAACTTTTGGAAATTGCAGAATTTTTTACCGGCCGAAACAAGGGGCCATGTAAAAAGGTATATCAGCACTCACTTCTATTTCGAAGGTGAAGGCGGTATTACTACGCTTACAAAATCTGAAATGAATAGTTACCTGGTTAAATTGAATGAGTTCAATGCCTCAAAGAATTCTAAACTGGTTGCTGTAAATGCAAACTCAAAAAAATCTATCGATACATTAACAAATCAATCTGTAACCAATAAGTTGATTGCAGAACGTTAATTATATTTTTCCTGACTGAAAAAGACCCTCATTATTGGGTCTTTTTCAATTTCAGGACACTGCTTCTCATTTCGCCGTTTTCAATCTTGTAAATCGCCTTTTCGATTTCTCTACTCAGGTTCATATAGGTTAGTTTCTCATTGAATCGTTCATCATTTATATAAAAAACAGGAACCTCTGTTATACCTTTGTTTAAGCCATCTATTAAGTCGCCGCGAACTGTCCAACCATAGTAAGCATCCACCATGCGGCTAAGAAATCGCTTATCTGTCAACTGTATCCTTTTCGCATACTCTTTCAGGCTTATGGTTCCCAACTGATGCCTGTTTTCAAAAAGCATGTTGTGCATTTCCCAAAATTTTCCTTCCTGGGACGCAGCTACTGCAGCCTCGGCCGCTTTATGCGCACGCTGGTGAAATTTTATCAAAGGGAAATGACGAAAATTGAATTTGATTTTACCCTCAAACTCCTTTAATAATTTTTTAACAACATTATTAGCCTTTGCACATACTTCGCTTTCGTAATCGCCGTACTCTGTCAATAACAATTTTGCGTGTGGGTCACCAACGATGATTTTTTTAGGCGGGATAATTTCAGCAACTTCTTTTTTCATAGTTTTTTTCCTTTCTCTCAAAACAAGTTGCTATGGATTACATTATGATAACAAAGGCAGGTGTATATTGTTCTTTCCAAAACGTAATTATCCCATAAAAAAAGTTTGGATTATTGTAATTACGATTTCATATTTTACACATACGCATTAATGTTGTATATTTGCATTTCAAATTTGAGTCTTGCGTAACTGGTATTCGAACGATTTTCTCTGCTAAGCATCTTCTGCTAAATAGTTAGTCTTCTTTCCTTACGTTTACTCAGATCATTTAATAATTATAATCTAAAAGCAAACATGAACATTTATGTTTCAAATTTAAGTTTCGCCGTACAGGATGAAGACTTAAGAGAATTTTTTGCAGAATACGGAGAAGTATCTTCTGCTAAAGTAATTACAGACAAATTGACTAACCGTAGCCGTGGTTTTGGTTTTGTTGAAATGCCTGATGATGCCGCTGCTGAAAAAGCAATTAAAGAATTAGATGGCGGTATGGTTGATGGCCGTGCTATCAAAGTAACTGTAGCAAGACCTAAAGAAGAAAGAAGCTCAAAGCCGGCTTTTTCTAAAAACAGGTGGTAATCGAAGAAATACCATAATGAAAAAGGAGTTCGAAATGAACTCCTTTTTTTTATTGAAACTATCAGCGATTTTAAGCTCTTTGCTTCACGCCTGATTTGCGTTTTGCTTTTTTCAAAGCAGCGTCGATTGCTTTACTCAGGTTGTCGTATGTAGGTCGGCCTTCCACCAGTTCATCATTCACGAAAAATGTAGGTACATCTTTCACCCCACGGTCAATTCCTTCTTTCAGGTCGCCCTGTACCTGCCATCCGTAGACAGCATTAACCAAGTCGTCCAAAAATTTCTTGTTGTTTACTCCAGCCTCTTTTGAGTGAAGCTTTAAGCTTGTAGTTCCAAGATTTCTCCTGTTAGCCAAAAGTATGTTGTGCATTTCCCAGAACTTGCCCTCTTGCCCGGCGGCAACTGCTGCCTCACTTGCCTTCAGGCTGCGCTGATGGATTTTCGTGAGTGGAAAATGACGAAAGTTAAACCTGATCTTCCCTTCATATTCTTCAAGCAATTGCTTTACTACTTCATTTGCTTTGCCACATGCTTCGCTTTCATAGTCTCCAAATTCCATCAGGGTTACAGGCGCATCTATGTCGCCAACAAACATATCCCGTGGTTCAATGATCTCAATGATCTCTTTTTTAAAAGCCATGATTAACTCCTTGTTTTACTCTTCCCCATGCTATTGGTTCCGATATTTAAATAACAATCCTTGAAAGGATTGGTTTACAGTAGCCTTGTCTATATTTTTCAGGTTCTGAAACGGCTGAAGGTAATATTTTTTTCCACCCTCCCATATAAATAAATAGATAAATTACTTTGAAATAAGTAAATGATTGGTTATCAAAAAAATAAATTCAAAAAAAGTTATACAAGCGGTTGTGAATATCTCCTCCAAAAAACAGCCGCCCGTAGTTGGCGGCTGTCAAATTTTGTCTCTCTGAAATCATTTTAGAAATCAGGAAACTGCTCTTTCTTTTTTCTCCAGCTCCTGTCCCTCGTTTCTGAAAACCACCGTATTTCCAAACACATCCACCAAAACGGGTTTACTCTTGTCCACGTCACCTGCGAGTATCCTTTTGCTAAGCTGGTTCACAATTTCTTTCTGAATCAGACGCTTCAACGGCCTTGCTCCAAATTGGGGATCAAATCCCTGATCCGCCAGATATTCCAGGGCATAATCACTGAATTGTAACTGAATTCCGCTTTGCGCTACCAAATGCTTGAGATTTTCTAACTGTATTTTTACAATTCCAATAATCTCTTTCTTCAGCAAAGGCTGGAACATAATAATCTCGTCCACACGATTCAAAAACTCCGGCCTTATCGTTTGACGTAAAAGGTTCATTACATCAATCTTCGCTTTCTCTGTTGCTTCTTCAATATTTCTTTCGTTCACTCCTTGCCTGCCAGCAGGCAGATTTTCAAAAGCATCCATGATCAGATGACTACCAATATTGCTTGTCATAATAATGATCGTATTCTTGAAATTTACCACACGCCCTTTATTATCTGTCAACCGGCCGTCGTCGAGAACCTGTAGCAACACATTCCAAACATCCGGATGAGCCTTTTCAATTTCATCCAACAATACGACACTATATGGCTTGCGGCGTACGGCCTCTGTCAATTGTCCACCTTCATCGTAGCCCACATATCCCGGAGGCGCTCCTACCAACCTGCTCACAGTGTGTTTTTCCTGGTATTCGCTCATGTCAATGCGAGTCATCATGCTTTCATCATCAAACAAATATTCCGCAAGCGCCTTGGCCAATTCTGTTTTACCAACACCAGTAGTACCCAGAAATATAAATGAGCCGATCGGTTTCTTAGGATCTTGTAATCCTGCCCTGCTTCTGCGAATCGCGTCAGCAACAGCCGTTATCGCCTCTTCCTGGCCCACTACTCTTTCATGCAGATGTTCTTCAAGATGCAATAGCTTTTCTTTATCGCCCTGCATCATTTTGGTAACAGGTATACCAGTCGCCTTGGCTACACTTTCTGCAATGTCTTCCGCATCTACTTCTTCTTTCAGTAACCTCTTTTCATTAATTGAAGCAAGTTGTTTAGAATACTTGCTGATCTCTTCTTCCTGTTGTTTTATTTTTCCATAGCGTATTTCAGCTACACGACCATAATCACCATTTCGTTCAGCCTGTTCAGCTTCGATCTTCAGTTGCTCGATTGATGCTTTTGCACTCTGCACCTTTTCTACAATCTCTTTTTCTTCTTTCCATTTTGCTTTGAACGTATCACGTTCTACTGAAAGATTGGCTATTTCCGTATTGAGTTCTTTTAATTTCGTTTCATCGTTTTCCCGTTTTATCGCTTCCCTTTCTATTTCGAGTTGCCGGATTTGCCGTTCAAGCCTGTCCAGTTCCTCGGGCATACTATTCATTTCCAAACGAAGCTTTGCAGCGCTTTCATCTATTAAATCAATTGCTTTGTCAGGCAAAAAACGATCTGTTATATATCGGCTTGATAATTCTACTGCCGCTATGATTGCTTCATCTTTTATGCGAACATGGTGGTGTGTTTCATAACGATCTTTCAAACCACGCAGAATCGAAATTGCATCTTCAACTGTTGGTTCATCGATCATCACTTTCTGAAAACGGCGCTCCAGCGCTTTATCTTTTTCGAAAAATTTCTGATATTCATTTAAGGTGGTTGCACCAACTGCACGTAGTTCGCCACGGGCTAATGCAGGTTTCAAAATATTAGCTGCATCCATCGCACCTTCACCTCCACCAGCGCCAACCAGTGTGTGAATTTCATCGATGAATAAGATGATCTCGCCGTCGCTGCCACTCACTTCTTTTACTACACCTTTCAATCTTTCTTCAAACTCACCTTTATACTTTGCACCGGCGATCAGCTGACCCATGTCAAGAGCATAGATCACTTTAGATTTGAGATTGTCCGGCACATCGCCATTCACAATCCTATGTGCGATACCTTCGGCTATTGCAGTTTTACCAACACCTGGTTCTCCAACCAGGATCGGATTATTTTTAGTTCTTCTTGAAAGAATATGAAGTGTTCTGCGAATCTCTTCATCACGACCAATGACCGGATCAAGTTTGCCTTGTCTCGCCAATTCATTCAGGTTCTTGGCGTATTTATTCAACGCATTAAATTCCTGCGTCTGCGTTTGCGACGTCACGGTTTCACCCTTCCTGAGATCTTTAATAGCGGCAATTAACCCTTTCTCTGTAAGGCCAGCATTCTTCAACAATTTGGCAGTGGCATCATTACCCTGTACTATCGCTAACAACAGATGCTCTGGCGTTACAAATTCATCATTGAATTGTTTTAATGCAGCTCCTGCACGAAGCACCACATTATTTGCATCACGGCCAATTTGCTGCGCCGCCTCTCCGGACGTCTTTGGCAACTTGCCAATTAACTCATCCAACTTGTTATCGACAAGATTCATTGTTACGTTGTTCTTCTTCATCAGGTATTCAACCGGCGAATCCTGTTGATCGAGCAACGCCTTCAGAATGTGCTCCGTTTCTATTGTCGGATTCTGTGAATTAAATGCTAATTGCTGCGCTTGTTGCACAGCTTCAGCTGCTTTTATCGTGAAATTTCCTAAGTTCATAATATAAGTTATAAGTTGAACAAAAATGAAAAGCTAATAGTGAAAAATGAAAAATACAGCAGAGGTCGTTTTATCCTTTAAGACTTTTATTTTTCACTGTTCATTTTTAAATATTCATTTAGAATTATCAAATCATAATCCAAGCCAAAAATTCCGTAAGAATGTCATATAAAATCAGCTCTATCTGCATGAAAGTCATGATTGTATCAGCTTTTCTGCTATTATTTCAGCCGTTGTTTGCTCAAAGTTTTTCCGAGTTGGATGCCGCCCTTGAAAAAAATAAAAAGCAGATGGGTAATAACCTGGTCGCTTTGGTATGGAAGGATACGATGGTTCATAAAAAAGAACTCGGCGATTTTAATACAAAAACTGCAGCGCCAATTGGTTCGGCAAGTAAGTGGCTGACCGCTGCATTGACAATGATTATGGTTGATGAAGGTAAAATTTCCATCGATGATAAAATAACGAAATGGTTGCCGGAGTACGCGAAATATGGAAAGAACTACATCACAATCCGTTATTGCCTATCCAATTTTACAGGTATTCAACAGGATGAAAAGTTTCTGCAAAAAATGTTTGACCGTAAAAAATTTGCCACACTGGAAGATGAAGTGAACTCCTATGCCGCTCATGAAATTCAAACCAATCCAGGAACCGAATTCCGGTTTAGTGACTATGGTTTTAATATCGTTGGAAGGATTTTAGAAATAGTTAGCAAACGACGTTTTGATATATTGATCCGGCAAAAATTGTTCGTTCCTCTTGCCATGCGCAGAACATCGTTTTCAGATATGAGTGGCGGCACAGTCGATCCTGCAAACGGCGCTCAATCCTGTGGAGATGACTATATCAAATTTCTTGCAATGCTTTTAAACAAAGGCAAGTTTGGTGATAAACAAATTATTTCTGAAAAATCGGTGAATCAACTACTGGAAATTCAAACTACGCCGGATAAAATAAAATACACTCCGAAAGTAACATTGGGTGACAATTATGCATTGGGTAGTTGGGTATTGGATTACGACGCTAGTGGTAAAGGAACAGTATTTAGTTGCCCTGGATTCAATGGAACATGGGCTGTGCTTGACTATTGCAGAGCCTATGCTTATTTTGTTTTACCCAAAGCATCGACTGATGATGATAAAAATACCGGTGATAAACCTGTGAAGGACTTAATTGATCAGCAGATAAATTCAGCGAATTGTAAATAAAAAAGGTTGTCAACTTTTGCAAAAGTTGACAACCTTTCCTCCAAATCATAAATCTGACATCAGACATTTAGATATACTGGTTGATAATATTTTCTAACCATTCCTGTTTGCCACTTAATTGCTTTGGCTCTCCATTAGAAATTGCAAAATCTCTTAAGTCTTCCAATTTCAATTTACCATCTTCGTATTCTTTGCCTTTACCACTATCAAAAGAAGCGTAACGGTCTTTGCGGATTTTTTTATAAGCCGATTTCTGTAAAATATTGTCAGCAATTACCAGTGAGCGGGCAAATGCATCCATACCGCCGATATGTGCATGGAATATATCTTCGAGATCAGTTGAGTTTCTTCTTGTCTTAGCGTCGAAGTTTACACCGCCACCGGCAAAACCACCTGCTTCGAGTATAATCAATACACTTTCAACAAGCTCATTGAGATTTGTTGGAAACTGATCCGTATCCCACCCATTTTGATAATCGCCTCTGTTTGCATCAATACTGCCAAGCATGCCAGCGTCGGCTGCTACCTGCAACTCATGTTGAAATGTATGACCCGCCAACGTTGCATGGTTTACTTCAACATTCAATTTGAAATCTTTTTCCAAACCATACTTATGAAGGAAGCCAATTACAGTTGCACTATCATAATCATATTGGTGCTTTGTTGGTTCACAAGGTTTCGGTTCAATGAAAAATACGCCCTTGAAACCTTGTTTGCGGGCATAATCTTTAGCCATGTTCAGGAAACGACCCAGATGATCTATTTCCCGTTTCATATTTGTATTCAATAAAGTCATGTAGCCTTCACGACCGCCCCAGAAAACATAATTCTCGCCACCTAATGCAATTGTTGCGTCAAGAGCATTTTTCACTTGTGTACCCGCATAGGCAACTGCAGCAAAATCCGGATTTGTTGAAGCGCCATTCATATATCGCGGATTGCTGAATACATTGGCCGTACCCCACAATAATTTTACACCACTCGCTGCCTGTTTTTGTTTTGCATAATCAACGACAGCCTGCATGCGGCTTTCATACTCTTTGATCGTTCCGCCTTCGTCTACCATATCTACATCGTGAAAACAATAATAGGGAACGCCAAGCTTTGTAATAAATTCAAAAGCCGCATCCATTTTATCTTTTGCACGCCCAACAGCATCATTTGCTACATCCCACGGGAAATGTTTGGTACCGGGTCCAAATGGATCTGCTCCGGTATTGCAGAAGGTATGCCAGTAACAAACGGCAAAACGAAGAAATTCCTTCATCGTTTTACCTGCTATAATTCTGTTCTCATCATACCATTTATAGGCCAAAGGGTTATCACTTTGCGGCCCTTCATAGTTGATCTTTCCAATACCGGGAAAAAATTCTTTACTACCAGTAACGATGCTCATAAAAATTGTATTTAAAAAAAGTAAAAATTAAAAAAGATTTTCTGATTGCTTAATTGTTTTATTGTTATTGATTGATTCATTTAATCATCATGATAATTAGCAATAGAACCATTAAACAATTAATAACTATCTACTCATTATCAACGCCAGATCCTTTCTCCACAATTGATAAGCCTCTTCATATTGCTTCTTTTTCTTTTTCTCAGGTTTGATTATTTCAAGTTTCTTCATTCCGGAGAATGCATCTTTTTGATTCTTATAATAACCTAATCCCAATCCCGCTCCGCGTGCAGCGCCTGCAGAACCATCGGTATTATACAGTTCAACTGTACAATCGGTGATATTGGTAAACGCCTCTGCAAACAACGGGCTTAAGAACATATTTGCCTTGCCTGCGCGGATAAGTTTTGGACTCATTCCATTTTCCCGCATAATGTCGAGGCCATAACGGAATGAATAAGCGATTCCTTGTTGCGCTGCGCGGAAAATATGCGATTGTGTATGATGGTTTAAATCGAAATGCATAAAATGACCGCCTATCAATTTATTATTCAGCATTCGTTCTGCGCCATTACCAAAAGGCAATACTCTTAATCCATCACAACCAATAGAAATAGTTTGCGCTTCAGCAGTTATCTCATCATATTTTTTCAACGGAGCAATCACGTCACGCACCCACCGATTGAGAATACCAGTACCATTAATACAAAGTAATACCCCGGTTCTGACTTTATCATTCGAATGATTGACATGTGCGAATGTATTCACTCTTGATTGCGGATCATATGTCAGCTTATCGCTTACGCCATAGATCACACCAGAAGTTCCTGCAGTAGCTGCTACTTCACCCGGCTCGAATACGTTTAATGATAAAGCATTATTGGGTTGATCGCCTGCTTTATAAGTGACAGGTATACCTTCTTTTAAAGATAATCCATCAGCAATAGCTTTTGTAACAAATCCATGTGATGAAAAAAGAGGTTGAACAGCTGGGATAATATCTTCGTCGAACCCATAGGTTTCGAAAACATCTTTGGATAAACGTTCTTTTTTAAAATCCCAGAATATTCCTTCTGATAAAGCAGAGATACTTGTTGTTGCAACTCCTGTCAGTTTCATTGCAATAAAATCTCCGGGCAACATCACCTTATCAATCTTTTTATAAATTGAAGGTTCATTCTTCTTTACCCAGGCAAGTTTAGATGCTGTAAAATTGCCTGGAGAATTCAACAAATGAGAAAGTGCTTTCTTTTTACCTATCTCGGAAAAAGCTTTTTCGCCAAATTCAACAGCACGGCTATCGCACCATATAATTGAATTACGCAAAACTTTTTGTTGCTTATCTACCACTACCAATCCATGCATTTGATAGGCAATTCCGATAGCTGCAATATCTTTCGGATTATATTTTCCGCTTGCATTCGCTCTTAAAATTGCATGCTGTACGTGATCCCACCATGTATCAGGCGACTGTTCTGCCCAACCTGTTTTCAATGCGATCACGGGGTTCTCTTCATCAGGATACTGAACAGTAGCAAGTATTTCCTGTGTGTCTGCATCGATAACTGAAACTTTTATAGAAGACGTTCCTAAATCTATACCGAGTAGAAGCATATGGCAATCATTTTCGAATTGCTAAGGTAAAAGCAGCTTAAACAAATACCTTCTACTTTATTTTTGAAAACTGAAACTATTTTAATAAAAATCCAAAAATAGTCACATATTTATGCTTAAGATAGTTACATTATGAAGTTACTGATCGAAAAATTGCCGTTATCTGAAAATACTTCGTTTGTTGCAAGAACTTACCGTACCCCGCACTTTGAAGTGCCGTGGCATCAGCATATCGAATGTGAACTGATTTTATTCACACAGGGAAAAGGAACTGCATTCGTTGGCAATTATATTGGAGAGTTTGAACCCGGAGATGTGTATTTTCTTGGAGCCGATTTACCACATACATTTCAGCCTGGAAAAGGAATAAAGACAAGCGCCGTTGTCGTTCAATTCCGCGAAGATTTCTGGGGAACTGATTTTCTTGAATTACCTGAAAACAAAAACACACGCAAGCTATTTAATAAAGCAGCACGAGGATTAAAACTGTACGGAAAATGCAAGCAACAACTGAATAGTTTAATAAAAGAACTGGAAGATGCCGAAGGATTGCAACGTATCATTTGTCTTTGTAATTGTTTACAAACCATATCACTTTCCAATCAATACAATCTTATATCAACACAGGAAATAAAACAGTTGAATGCGAAGCATAAAGAACGAATCGATGCAGTTTTCCAATATACTATTGAAAACTTCCAGGAGCCAATTCAACTATCTACAGTGGCGCGAACAGCAGGACTAAGTGTTCCTGCATTTTGCAATTATTTCAAAAAAAGCACCAAGAAAACGTATATCGATTTTCTGAATGAAATCCGCATTGGTCATGCCTGCAAATTGTTAAATGACACTCAAAAAGCAGTTATGGATGTTTGTTATGAAAGCGGGTTCAACACGCTGGCTAATTTCAATAAACAATTTCTGAAGCAGAAAAAGACAACGCCATCCGGCTTTCGCAAGGCCTTGAATGCTGCGAAATAAAATGTAAGTCCCGATTGCTTAACACAGCCGGGACTATTCAAATAATTTCAAACGATTCCACAACTTTCAATATCCTATCCTCCTTTCTTCACTAAAACAATTTTATTCCTGTCTGCTTTGTACACAGACTCGTAAAAACTTACAAGATCCTTATAATCCGTTGATGGGAACCGGCCACTGAATTGCTCCATACTACGGTAATAATAAATTTTATTGCCGTTTATTTTTACACTGCTGCTATACTTTCCGAATTTGTTTGAAATGCTGGCATCCTGAGGTTTTGACTCCAGTTCATACCCTTCTGGCAATTCTATTTCCACACTATCGATATCAGTATACTCAAACTTTAATACAACATCATATTTTCGGTCATCATCATCTTTAAGTCGCCTGTGTGATCTCGTCATAACGTTTGGAACGATAAAAAGACGTTTACCTGTAATCGTTGCATAGTTACTGACCGAGATATCGAGATTCTCGTTTACAGAAGGCAGAGTAGCTTTATTTTCTTTATAATTGAATGAGTTGATATCGTAGGTAGCAAAGTCAAAATGCTCATGCAAGTATTCTTTTACCTTATCTTTTGACAATGCATTAATGACCTCCTGTATTTCATCTTGTTGTTCAGCTTCATATTTTGAATCTGCTTTTACGGTAAGCGTACCTTCATCATCCAGTTTCGCATTGATATGTCGCAACTGCAGATTCTCTTTAATGCCGTATTTTGGAGTATGCACGAGTTTACCACCATTCTCATCAATCAGCAGACCATATCTATCACTTGTAAAATCACTGAGATAACCCGCCGGTAATGTTTGACTTGTACATTCCAACCAAACTGTATCATTTTTTACAGGCGCAAATAGTATTACATGATTGAATTGTTGGGAAGGAAAATCTTCTGTGATATACTGTGCATTGCTGCCTGCTCTTATTACCGTATAGAACGATTGTATGCCCGCTTCTTTTAAAAGACTATACATATAATTAGAGAGAGCTTTACAATCGCCATAACCTTTGGTTCCAACATAATTTGCATCAAAGGGTTGCCAACCACCAATCCCTAACTGAACACTGATGTATCTCGTATTCTTCTGCATATATTCATACAGCAGTTGTATCTTTTTCTTTGTATCAGTTATTCCATCGGTAAGTTCATGTACTTTTTGTTTCACTCCCGCAGGTAATACGTCGCGGTTTTGCTTTAATGCATACACAAATTTTCCAAAATCCTGCCATGTGGCCATATTGCCTTTGTAATCGTCTACCTGGAAATCTGTTGGCCCGTAAATAACAACCGTTGTCAACTCATGCCAGGCCGGTTCATAAGGCTCTTTTAAAAGGGCAGGCATTTCTTTTGTGCTCCACGTAGTTATCGTTTTATTTTTTTCAGAAGATTTTACAGGCTCACTTGCATACTTATAGGCTTTGTACCGGAACTGGTAATCTGTCGGACAGATAACGCTCATCTGGCTTTTCTCTACAGACATTTTTTCTCCACCTTGCGGTGACCACATGGGAAAAAATAGCGTGTTGTTGTAAGAAATTTCTACATCATACTCAATTGTGTAAGGATACACTTTGTAATAAAAATTATGATGCTTCACGCGATTATCATCTATCAAGTTATTATCTCCTACCCCACTGAAATCCTGTAGATCTTTATACTTCATTTTCTTGATTTGCTTTCCCATCGCATCATACAAGTATCCTTCAACCGACGAAACTTGGCGAAGCTTGTCGTAGTATTCTGAAAAGTCGGCCCACTTGTCGCCGTTTTCATTCAATACTGTAATAACATAATGATTCTTTTCTACTGCGTTTTTTACACTGTTAATCTCAAAACGAATATCCTCCATTCTCAGCACAACATCTGCATTCTTCAGTAAAGAAGCCGGAATCTTCGAAACCGCGTAATCTCCATCGCCTGCATAGCATGCCAATGAAATGGCGAAACAAAGAGATATTGTAATCGTTAACCTGTTTCTCATAGTCGGGTTTATTTTTTCTTTTTAAAGACAATTTGCTCGCCTTGCTTTTTCACAACTACGTTAAAGAATTCACGCAGCATATCATATTCATCCGGCAGAAAATAGGTACGCTTTAATGTTATTTTCATACGGACTGAAACCATATCATTCTGTACCTGGCTCAGGTATTCAAAATAGCCATCACCTGCTTCATTTAATTTCATGCGCATTGGTTTCGGTAATTCGTCGACAGCATATCCTTTTGGCACTTCCATATTCACTATAACCATTTCGTCGCTTGTATATGGCATTTCGACCGGGTAAAAACGTTCTGCTGATTTAAATGGATTATTCTTATAATTCTCGCCAAACATAGGATTGAAGTAAATAATATCCTCTTGCGAATTCTTAAAAGTTACATCATACTTCAATGTAATGGGGTCGTTCAATTTACTCAGCGAATCAAATACTGCATCTTTTATCTGCGCATCTTCTCCATAACCCTGGTAAACCTTTTGTATATCCTTTATGATAGCATCCTGCCCTTTCTCTTTTATATCGTCGCGCATTTTCAGCGATTCAATGTATCCAAGCGACTGCTGCATGGTACCCTTTATTTTTCCGTTTTCATCATTGATCAGAAAAATAGATGTGACTTTCTTTTCGCAAACAGAATCCGGGCTCAATTCAATCGGCGTCATAAAATTGTTTACGATTCTTGCATGGCCATTATAACAGTAAGACATCAGTTTTCCGAAAGCCAGTCTCGGCACACTCGCATCAAAGAAATACTCTTTATTGTCAATAATTGCACGACTGATCACATAATTAAACCGCGAGATAAGCGGGTAAACCGCATTCGCATATCCATGTGATCGTGTGCTTAAAATCACGGGGTCTGCTTTAATATCTGCATAGCGGAACATGGACGTAAGCAATAGATTTATTTCAGCGTCATTTCCGTTTCGGCTTTTTAAAACAGCCTTGAGACCCTGATCCATTGCTAAACTGCTATGATCAGTGCAAGTGAAATTATCCCTTACATAAGAATAGATACGGTTAGCTTTATCAATATCGTCTTTTGCTCCGGCAATCAATGGCTTTTCAATGTCACTCAGCCAATTGTTATCTCTCCCAATTTGCTGTCCAAAATATTCGGATTGAAGAAGTTCAGTTGCAAGATCCGGCCACGTTCCCATATAATTCTTATAGTTGAAAGGCGGCCTGGTTTCTGATAACTGAAATTCCATGCGGGCTATATGATTTTTTAAAGTGGAAGTGTACCCTTCTTCTTTCAATGCGGGTACATTTTTCATTACCCATCGGTAATCTGTGTATTGCACATTTGCTTCATCAGTAGTCGTTGCTCCAGCTCCTCTCGAGTCACTGATTCTGAGAGATGAATTTCTGAGCTTGGAATCGCGGATATCGAATGTACGGTATCCCTGTCCTATGAATACATATCCCAAACAATCTGGTATCGAGGCATTATATTCGCTCCATAGCACCGGGTTATCGCCCTGGAAATTCCAAGGCTGAAAGTTTCGGATAAAATCCGATTTGATCTCGTATTGTACTTCTATTATCGATCCTTCCTTTATATTGGGCAACGTGAATTTTTTTATAAAGTTGTTCTTATCTGCCTTATCCTTAAACACATTCGATTTTTCAAGCTTTGTTTCTACAACGGCACCGTTTTCAAGGTTGTAGGTTACAGCCTTTAGATTTTCGAGTGATTCTTCTGCATTGTTACTTTGGTACAATGATATTTTGTAATCGGCAGCATCGTAACCATTTTTATTTAAAATATGAATACGGGTATAGCGCTTGTAGGAAAGCGACACTGAATTCTTGTTATTACCAACAATTTCGGATGAACCGATGTCGGCGATAACAACAGCATTCGCATTGCTGTCGATACTATAAACTTTGTTTTGAAAATCAGCCGCCGTTATTTTTCCAAATTTACAGGGCGATTTATCCTGGGCATTACACAGGAAAACGATGAAAAAACAAAGAATGAGGTTGAGGGGTTTTGCAGTTTTTAAATTCATATGATGGTAGTTTATTCTCGTGTGGTTAAATAAGTTTTCAAAGTCGGTATCAGCTTTTCTTTTTAAATACTATATTTTCATTTTGCTTTTTCAGAACCAGGTTAAAAAATTCACGCAGCATATCATATTCATCCGGACTGAAAAAAGTACGGCGGATAAAAAGCCTCGTCCGTAATGAAATCTTGTTGTCGCGGTTTTCGATTATGTACTCAAACACGCCATCACCTTCCTGATTGAGTTTTACTTTCACAGGCTTTGGCAACTCATCCACTATGTACCCGTCCGGCACATCAAGATTTAAAACATACGACCTATTAGCAGGAAAGGACATCTCTACCGGCAGTATCCGTTCTTCTGACTTGAAATAATTCTTCTCATATCCTTCACCGAATAACGGGTTCAGGTAAATTGTACCATTTGCATCGGGGGTTATCGTAAAATCATAATGAATACCAATCGGCTGATCAAGCAAAGCCAACGAATCGAATTGCAGGTTCTCCACCTGCACATTACCAACAAAGCTTTTCTTTATATCATTTAAATAAGTTTCCTTCCCATCTTTTGACAGCACGTCGCGTAAATGATAGGACTCATAAAATCCCGGCATCTTTGAGAAGCTTCCTTTCAGTACTCCTTTTTGATTAATAATCTGTACATACACGCTTTTGTTTTCCTTCAGCGAGTCGGTTTCAAAATCTATAACCGGAGCAGAAGTACTTACCACTCTTGCAGGTCCGTTGTAACATTCAGGATCCAATTTTCCAAAACCAAGCAGATGATGAGTCGCATCTAAGCAATACGAATATTCACCGATCGTGGCCCGGCAGATGGCATAATCATATTTGGCAAGCATTGGATAATGATCATGTGGCCTTCCATTACTGCGGGTGCTCAGCAATACAGGTTCAGCTATTATTCCTTTCTTGCGCAACATGGCAGTGAGAATCAGATTTATCTCTCCGGCATTCCCTTTCCTGTTTTTATATACATCAGAAAGTTTCGTTTTGATTAAAAACCCGTTTCCTGAACAAGTATATGTAGTCCTCACAAAATCATAAATACGTTTTGCTGCTTCCAATTGATCGCCGGCATTGCTTGTTGCTACTTCAATATCCTTATCCAACCAGTAGTTATCGCTGGTAAGGGGTCCGCCAAAATCATCCTCCTTCATCAGTTGCTCCATCACTTTTGGCCATGTATCCATTACATCTTTTACGTTTTGCCCGTCAGAAACCTGTGACAATTGAAACTCAACTTTGTCCACGTAATTATCAGGCGTAGAGATATAGTCTACATCATTGAATCCTGGCAAATCCTTTATTACCCAGCGGCACCTGGTATCTGTACTGCTTATGAAAAAATCTCTCTGGGGGCTCACCAAACCACTTTCGGCTGGCATAGTCACCTTATACCCTTGCGACTTTGTGTCTTTCTTTTCTATGAAATATTTGTGATAGCCCTGTTTGATAAAAACATAATTTAAAAGGCCAGGCACACTGATACTATACTCACTCCATAAACAGGGATAACGAAGGTGTTGAAATGTCCACGGTTGCAGGTTGAAGGTAAAATCAGATTTGATAGTGTATTCGAGATCGATTATCGAACCATCTTTTACCGCGGGCATCGTAAACTTTTTCTGCGAATGATTCTTATCCAGTTTCTCGCTGAATATATCATGTTTATCTAACGGCGTTTCGGTGACGACACCGTTCATTTCATTGTATGTAGTTGCTTTTACATCTTCAAGACTTTCTTCATCATCGTCTCTTCTGTAAAGTGGTATTTGAATTGTGGCCAATTCAACAGCAGACTTGTTAAGAATCCGTATACGTCTATGTCTTTTGAAAACCAATGAAAACCATCCTTTGTTGTTTCCTTCAAATCCCGACGATCCTACATCTGCAAGAATAACCGCAGCCGCGTTACTATCGATGCTGTAAATTTTCTGTGCAAAATCTTCCTTACCTATTTTTTCAAACCTGAATGATGATTTGGTTTGCGAGAATGTATTGATCGCAGATGACAAGGAGATAAGGACAAGAATCGGCCTGATAAAGTTCATGTGTGGTTGGTGTCTATAGCTTTGCGCTGCCAATATAAAAAAACAATTGCAAAAAAGATAATTGCCTGAAATAAACTTTGAGTGGGGAAGAGTAAGTTTGTGATCACTTATAATTCGATTAACATACCATTGAGTTCAATCACAAAACATAGTGAATTTATTAAACTAAAAGCGAAGGAAAGCGGTTTCGAATATTGCGGAATTGCAAAGGCGGAAAAGCTTGACGATGATGCATTTCGGCTGGAAAAATGGTTAAACAAGGGCTATCATGGAAAAATGGATTACATGGCCAATCATTTTGACCTTCGGATAGATCCTTCACGATTAGTTCCAGGCGCCAGATCCGTGATCACTTTATTAAAGAATTATTATCCTGAAATAATACAAAACACTTACACTCCCAAGATCTCAAAATATGCCTATGGAAACGATTACCATACCGTGATAAAATCGTTATTGAAGAAATTTATTGAATCACTCAAACTGGAAATAGGCGACATATATGGACGAGGCTTTGTAGATAGCGCCCCCGTACTGGAGCGATCGTGGGCACAAAAAAGCGGTTTAGGATGGATTGGTAAAAACGGGAACCTGATCACGAAACAAGGTGGGTCGTTTTATTTTATTGCCACACTTATTACTGATCTCGAACTGAATTATGATAATCCCTTTGCAAAAGATTTTTGTGGTAGCTGTACCCGATGTATAGATGCATGCCCCACTGAGGCAATATTACCAGACAAAGAGATTGATGGAAGCAGGTGTATTTCTTATTTCACTATAGAACTAAAAGAAATGCTTATACCGGGTGAGATGAAGAATAAGTTTGACAACTGGATGTTTGGTTGCGATACCTGCCAGGATGTATGTCCCTGGAATCGTTTTTCAAAACCATCGGATGAAAAAGCCTTTTCGCCCATTCCGGAAATTCTCAATTTTAACAGCAACGATTGGGAAGAACTAACAGAAGAACAGTTCAAAAAAATATTCGGCAAGTCACCTTTGAAACGATCAAAGTTTGAAGGAATTAAAAGAAACCTTCGCTTTATTCAATCGTAGGTCGGGTGTGGGTTGTGAGATGTCTGTGCTAAGTACCCTAATGACAGCCGTCGTTTATCTAGTTGTAAATACCAAACTATCAAATACCCAATCAGCATGAATGCAATTAGCTTAATTTTTCTCTATTCACTTTTAACTTATCACTATCATCTCCGCTTCTTCTTCACCGGCATCAGAGCCTGAATATGCAGGCCGCCATACAACGGGTGCTTGTTGGCGTCGTATGTATTATCAAACAATTTAGTTGCGCTTACATAAATTTCAGGTCCGATATTCCATTGCCAACGCCCATTACCTGCAAAACGGAATGAGAAACCAGTTGATATATTGAACTGCGTTTTATTGAAATCCCGGTTGCCGTCATAATAGACACCGCCCAGCGCTTCATCATACAACAATGCATTTGTTGAAATGAGCCGGCTGATAGATACACCTGCATTCCAAACCAAAGGAGTTTTCCATTTTCCAGTCAGGTTATAATAAGCTGATAGCGGTAATTCTATAAAGTGATATTTATTCGTGTAATTTGATGTTTGGCCACCTATGGCAGACGTCTGCGCACGTATATCCAATGAATAATTGTTGTTATAGTTAACTGAGGTGTAAACCGTTTTACCGATCTGAATGTGGTCGCTGGTATAGGAGTAAATAAGACCGGTAGAAAGATCGAATCTCCGTGATAGTGATTTCATCGCAATGATACCGGCTTTAAATGCAGCGCCTGGTTTTACATCTGAAGGTGGCAAAATCAAAACACCACCATTGGCGAATGAAGGATAAGCTGCATTAAAACCCGAAGGCAAACTCTTTTCCCTCGAAGAACCAATCTGTAATGGCTTATCTGTTCGTGATGATGCTCCTACTGCTAATACTAAACCGACTTTTAGTGTCGCCGGATTTCTTAATTGCTCACTTTTAATCGCTGGCAATTGTAAAGCGGGAACATTATTCAATGCGAGGCTATCCATTAAAACCTGGCGCTTCGATTGATACGACATCGAAACAGGATCTCTGCTGATAATATGATTTTCATTTAGAGAAACCGCTTCACCAACTGTGTATTGATATTTTATCTTTTGAAAGTCGTCTGTATTACCAGCTAAGCGGGTGGGGCTGTAATTTAATTTTTCATTTTGAAGGTTCTTACTGCTTGCTTTGGCTGTTATATCACCATTCAAAGTAGCTGTTTCATCCGGTTCTTTTGATTTCTTTTTTACCGTCAATAAATCTGTGCGCTTTTCCAGACCTGCTGTCTCACTACCTCGTTTATTCGCAGTTAACTTTTTTACAGAAACGTTCATTTGATTGTTCGCTTTACCTTGTACACTTCCCTTATGTTCCGTTTCTTTTACGTCATCTGCAGAAGGATTTTTGGTAGAAGAAATTTTATCTTTTAATAAAGATGATGAGCCATTGGACGTATTTTTTTCAGAGATAGTTGAATTTGTAGGTTTTGTTTTTGGAGAATCCGAAACGACAACAGTATTGCCGGTTAATTTGGTTTCAGGGAAAATAGCTTGCCATGCAAAATAACCTCCGATCAACAGGGTGGCAAACAAAGGAATAAAAAGCAATCTTCTTCTTCTTTTTTTTCTCAATTCTTTATTGATCTGAATCCATACAGGTTCAGAAGGACGAAGCCTGAACTCATCCATCTTTTGCAAAACCTGTTTTTCAAATTCATTTTCCTGCATAACTCCTGCTTTTAACTTCTGAAAAATGTTTCTTGATCCATGACGCAAGTAATGCCCTCGCACGGGCATATTGCGAACGGGATGTACCATCACTGATACCCAACATTTCCCCGATTTCTATATGCGAATAACCCTCTACCGCGTAGAGGTTAAATATTGTTTGGTAACCGGACGGCAGTTGCCGTATAAGATCGGCCAACTCTTTTGAGCTGATATGAATTTCAGGATCATCATCCGATACAGGATGCATGTACTGCTCTGTAAAAAACATTTCATCCTGGTACTTCCTGTTTCTTTTGAGAAAGTTTAAAGCCGTATTGACCATAATGCGGCGAACCCAGGCGCCGAGCTCACCTTCATTCTTAAATTGACTGAGATTTCTGAAAACCTTTACAAAACCTTCTTGCAGAACATCTTCAGCGTCTTTCAACGATTTGGTATACCGGTAACAGATCCCCAGCATTGTTTCAGAAAAATGCTCGTAGAGTTGCTTTTGTGCCTCAGGCTTTTGCGCCAGACAGTCCCGTACCAGTTTGTAGTAATCCATTGGCTTCGGCTCAGTGACAACTAAATCATTGAAATCGTTGCAGTGCACGGGTAAAGAAACTGCAAAACCTGCAAATAAAAAAAGACCACCCGCTTTCGCGAATGGTCTGCACAACTAGGGGTTCTCGCAATTATTGTTTAATTATTTTGGTTGTTACTTTCTGATCACCCTGGCGAACCTCAACAATGTAAGCGCCAGCTACCAATGTATTGCCAAACTTGTAAGTTTCATAAGAAGCACCTTTCATTTGTGCTACTTGCTTACCAGTGATGTCAAATACTTTGATTTCCACATCCGCATTGTCGGAACTCTTCACCTGGAGGTTAAAGTACGACTGAGACGGATTCGGATAAGCCGTTGCTTCCAGTTTACTTGCTATGTTAAGCGGTTGTGATGGTGCAACTGACTCTGTTGACGGAGTCGTTGTTCTCGAACTACAATTAACAACTGTGATAGCCGAAGTAGTTGAATAAACCATGTTGGTTCCCATACAACCTCTTACCACTGCACGGTAGCGTCTGTTCTGCGTTGCGTTGCTATACACAAGCGTATTGGTTGTGTTCGCAACAGTTGTCCAGCTTTGACCATTGTTTGTTGAATATTGCCATGATAATACCGAACCTGTATTACCAGTCAATGTAAACACTGCACTTGATCCCTGGCATACAACTGTGTTTGCAATTGCAAGTGTACCGCCGATACCTGTTGATGTTACTGTTACATTTGAAACTGCCGATGTTGCTGGTGTACATGTTGAGCTGATTGCTACAATCGCTCTGAACGCAGTATTCTGTGTCACAGTTCTTGTGATAGAAGTCTGTGTTGAACTGATTGTCTGCCATGAGCCGCTGTTACCTAGCGAATATTCCCATCTTGTTACATTACCAGTTTGGCCGGTCAAGCTTACTGTTACCGTATTGCCATTACATGTATTGATCGATTGTGCGCCGTTTACAAGTGATGTACCACCTACAGATGCTGTTACAGTTAATGTTGCAGCATTCGATGTTACACTTGTACAATTGTTGCTTACGGTTACAGTATACGATCCTGGTGTACCTGTGCTATAAGTGCTGCTGGTTGCACCACCGATATTCACACCGCCACGTTTCCATTGATAACTAAGTCCGGTACCACTCGCAACTACCGCGAAGTTTGCAGTGCCCGAACAGATTGTCTGGCTTGCAGGTTGCGTAGTGATTGACGGAGCAGTTGCCGCAGTTAAGGTCACAGCATTCGATGTTACGCTCATTCCACATGCATTGGATACCGTTACAGTATACGTTCCTGCAACATTTGTTGACAAGGTGTTCGCATTTATACCAACTACTGTCGTACCGCGTTTCCATTGATACGTCAATCCTGTCTCGTTACCAACCACGCTAAATGTAGCGTTGGCACCGCCACAAGACACCTGGTTAGTTGGCTGAGTTGTGATCACCGGAGCCAACGTGTTTGTCAATGTTACGGCGTTCGATGTTACACTTACACCACAATTGTTAGTGATAGTTACAGTGTAAGTTCCAGCCACATTTGTTGGCAAAGAACTGCTGTTCGCACCCACATTCGTTGTACCACGTTTCCACTGATAGCTTAATCCTGTACCGCTTGCTGTTACATTGAATGTAATCGCAGTACCCGGACAAGCAGTCATGTTCGTTGGTTGAACAGTGATTGAAGGTGCTGGGTTAGCCGTTAATGTCACCGCATTTGACGTTACACTTGTTCCGCAGGCATTGCTAATTGTGACAGTATATGTACCTGCAACATTTGTTGTCAGGTAATTCAGGTTCGATCCAACAACTGTTGTACCACGTTTCCATTGATATGTTAAACCTGATTCATTCGCTGTTACATTGAACGTAACATTGGTACCAGCACAAGCCGTTTTATCTGTTGGCTGTGATGTAATCACTGGTGCTGGTGCATTTGTCAATGTCACTGCATTTGATGTTACGCTTGCACCACAACTGCTACTGATAGTTACTGTATAAGTACCTACAACGTTTGTTGAATAAGAACTGCTGTTTGAGCCAACATTTGTTGTACCACGCTTCCATTGATAAGTTAGACCTGAACCGGTTGCTGTTACACTGAATGTGTTAGCATTACCCGGACAAACTTCCTTACTTGCTGGTTGTGCCGTGATCGATGGCGCTGTCGATGTTGTCAATGTCACCTGGTTTGATGTTACACTCGCTCCACAGCTACCAGTTACGGTTACTGTGTATGTGCCTGCAACATTTGTTGACAGTGTGTTGCTGTTTGTTCCAACGTTTGTCGTTCCGCGTTTCCATTGATAATTCAGGCCATCTCCGCTCGCTGCCACTGTGAATATAGCGTTAGTCGTGCCGCAATTTGTCTGGTTTGTCGGTTGTGTAGTGATCGATGCAGCAGTTGACGTTGTCAATGTTACTGCATTCGAAGTCACAGGAGATCCGCAACTACCAGTTACTGTTACCGTATACGTACCTGCTACATTTGTTGATAGCGTATTGCTGTTTGTTCCAACATTTGTTGAGCCACGTTTCCATTGATAATTCAAGCCGCTTCCACTTGCTACTACAGTGAACATCGCATTGGTTGTTCCGCAGTTTGTCTGGTTAGTCGGTTGCGTAGTGATCGATGCACCGTTGCTTGTTGTCAACGTTACCGCATTCGAAGTCACAGGAGATCCGCAACTACCAGTCACTGTTACCGTATACGTACCTGCTACATTTGTTGATAGCGTATTGCTGTTTGTTCCAACATTGGTTGAACCACGTTTCCACTGATAATTCAATCCACTTCCACTTGCTACTACTGTGAACATCGCATTGGTTGTTCCGCAGTTTGTCTGGTTAGTAGGTTGCGTAGTGATCGATGCACCCTGGCTTACAGTTACTCCAAAGTTTGCAGTAGATACCGTACAACCGCTTACTGTATAAGTGATAGTGGCTGTACCCGGAGCAATACCTGTTACAACACCACTTGCGTCCACTTTCGCTATCGTCAGGTTACTGCTTTGCCATACACCATTTGCTGTTGCTTCGCTCGACAGTGACAATGCTATTGTTCCGTCTGCGCATACATTATTTGCTCCACTGATGCTGCCAGCAGTAACTGCTGCAGCAACAGATATTGCTTTCTGAGAAGTCAGCGCTCCTGTGCATCCCTGTACAGTATAAGTAATCATCGCATCACCAGGAGCTACACACGTAATCTCACCTGTCTGAGCATTTACAGTTGCTATCGCGGTATTGCTGCTGCTCCATGTACCACCTTCAGTTCCGCCGTCAGCAGTATAGGTTAACGTTGCACCTGGACACAATGGAACAATGCTTCCTCCTGAAACAATACCTGCTACTGCATTAGCGCTAACGGTTACATCAAACGATGCGATCTGTGTTCCGCCACATCCCGTTACACTATAGAAAATAGTCGCATTACCAGCCGCAACACAATGTGCCATACCAGACGACGCGTCTACTGTTACAATAGCTGTATTTGAACTTGACCATGTACCGCCTGTTGTCGCATTATTTAATGCAAGCAGTTGCTCAGTACCAGGACAACCTAAATTATGATCACCGCTTATAGCACCAGCGCTTAAGGCAGGAGTCACAGTCAGAGTTGCAATCAACGAGGTCACTCCTGACGAACATCCGTTGCTTATTACTACTGTATAGTCTCCCGCTTGCGTCGCTTCATAGAAATTGCTGTTAGCGTTAGTAATAGGGTTTCCATTCAGATTCCATTGATAAGTCAACGGAGCCGTTCCGGTAGCATTTACACTGAATACCGCGCTGTTGCCTGTGCATACTGTTTTACCAACAGGCTGCAAAGTGATCGAAGGCGCTGCGTTTACAGTTACAACTGCTACTGACGATGGAGTGCTACCACAACCATTGCTGACAGTAACACTGTAGTTACCTGCAGCAGATGCAGTATATGTACTGCTTGTCGCGTTTGTGATATCAGAACCATTCAGTTTCCATTGATAACTCAACGGCTGTGTACCTGATGCAGTCACTGACAGTATAGTTGATTGACCTGAACAGAATACTGCACTTGCAGGCTGCAGCGAAATAGAAGGTGCTGCATTTACAACCACA